>NZ_JALJCK010000010.1 GCF_022899355.1 Shinella yambaruensis
CGTCGCAAGAAAGCTCATCACGATCCTCAATGCAATGCAGCGCGACAAAACCAACTTCGCTTGAACACAGTTGCCATGAGGGCCGCATCGAGGTTCTCGGCGGCGACATGGCGCGGTCCGCGCATCGGCACGGCGTCTACCCGCGCGCATGTCGCAGGCCTTCACCGGCAGCGGCTATGTTCAGTCGATCGTATCGGTTGAGGTCGGCGAGTTCCCTGCCGGCCACCGCTCGTAAACCGCTCTGCCAGTCTCCCTCAACCTGCGCGCCCGCTTCAACCCGGAGCTCGACAAGGGATGGTTCGGCGCGATAAGCAACGTCATCACCTCGATCACCATGCTGTCGATCGTCCTCACCGGCGCGGCGCTCATCCGCGAGCGCGAGCACGGCACCATCGAGCACCTGCTGGTGATGCCGGTAACCGCCTTCGAGATCATGGTGAGCAAGGTCTGGTCGATGGGCCTTATCTTGTTGGCGGCGTCCGCCTTCAGCCTGGTCTTCGTCGTGGGAGGCGTGCTCGCCGTGTCGTCAACGGCTCGCTGGTCCTGTTCCTTGCCGAGCGGCACTCGACATCTTCGCCATGACCTGCCTCGGCATCTTTCTTGCTACTGTCGCCGGCTCTATGCCTTGGTTCGCGCTCCTGCTGATGATGATGCGCCGCAACAACTGCTTTCGGGCGGCATCACCCCGCTCGAAATCATCCAGATCATCATGCTCGCGGCGCCCAACGCGCATTTCGTGATGCTGGCGCAGGCCGTGTTATTTCGGAGGGCAGGGCTGGATGTGGTATGGCCCCAAACTTAGTTCAAGATCGCGCCGATCGTTCGAATCCTTTCAAGAGCGGGGCTATTTTTCCGGGCCGACGAGGCTGAGCTTGCGCAGCACTTCGCGCGGCGCCGGCATGCGCCAGACGGTCTGGAAACATTCCACGACATTGCGCGCCGTGACGGCAAGGCCGGGCAGCGCGACCCAGGCGGGGGCTAGCCGGCCGAGGAGAGCGGTCACGACTATGGAAGCGGCGGTCTCGCCCTGGCGGAAGGGTTGCTGGGCGGCGATGGCAACGAGCGGTTCACTGGCGGCGAGTCCGATTGCAGCCTCCTGGCCAAGGTCCACCGTCGCCATCGAAATCCTGCGGCCCATCGTTTCGAGAACCTGGGCAGCGGTCATTGCCGGCGTGTCCCAGACGACGAAGAGGCCGGCAAGTCCGGGATGGGCTTCGGCAAGGTTTCGCGTGGTCTTGGCGACTTCTGAAAGGGCAGGGAACCGCCGCATACGCAGCGTCACATCCGGACGGTTGATCTGCATCCACTTGACGAAGGCGATTTCGCGCTCGTTCGTTGCAAAGAAGTCGGCGTCATAACCAAGTACGCCAACCTCCGCACCATCAGGCAGATGAGGCGACAATCCTTCCGCCGCAATCTTGCCGAGCCCGAAATTGTCCGCCGAGACGAGCGAGATATAATCCTTGCCCGGAAGAAGGCCGGTCGGCACGTTGTCGAGCAGGACGAGCTTTATGCCGGCCGCCGCGACGCGCGCATGCGCCGCTGCCACTTTGGAATTCGCAACGGGCAGCGAGATGATGGCGTTCGGTGCCTCGCCGATCAGCCGCTCCAGCGCCTCGATCTGCACCTCCGGCGTGAAGGCGCAATCGACCACATCGATGACCGCGACCCCGCAATTGCCGAGCATGCCGACAATGCCGGAGAGCTGTTGTTTGGCCCAGTCGCTGGCAAGCGTGTGGAGCACGATCGCGACACGGAAGCCGCTTGCCCGTGCGCGCGCCATGTCTTCCGGCAGCAGCAGCACCCGCTCGGGCGCCGATGCCCGCTCGCCGTGAGGGCCGAGACCAGTAATCGCCATTGCTTCCTCCTCAAACATCCGGCGGCCGCAGGCTGTTTCCCTCCATGGTCTTCCTCCGGGCAATCTCGTCCTTCACCTGCTGGAAGAGCGGATGCGCCTGGGGCCGGCCGGCCATGATCCAGTCCCTCAGCATGGCAGGGGCGAACAGGCCTTCCGTCGCGACGATCGCGGCCCCGACAAGCCCTGACGAACTGCCCATCTGCGAGCGGATGATTTGCAGGTCCCGGCTCACCAGCGGATGGCAGGCGCCGTAGATCGCCTCGCGCGCGGCGGCAAGAAGGATGTCGTTCGTCTGGGCGATCGAACCCGATAGCACGATGAGTGCCGGGTTCAGCATGTTGGCCAGCGTCGCGACCACCTGACCGATCAGCCGGCCGCTCTGCGCGAGAATATCGATCGCCGCGGCGTCGCCCATTTGTGCAGCCTGCGCGACTTCGAGGGCCGTGATCTCGCTACCGCGCCGCATATGCTCGGCAAGGATAGGGCTCGCGCCATGCTCGGCCGCCACCTTGCCGTCCTGGGCGATGTGGTCGGAACCGGCCATGGCTTCCAGCGTGCCGGTCCTGTCGCCCACCGTCACCGGAACGGAACCGATAAGGCCAACGGCGCCCTGCGCGCCGCGAAACAGCGCGCCGTCGTTTGCAAGACCGGCGCCGATGCGTTTGCCGACCTTGACGAACAGCATGGTGTTGCGGCCGCCGCCAGCGCCGGCATGGAGTTCGCCCATCGTCATCGTCTCGACACTGGAGCGCAACCAAACCGGAGCGTCGAAGGCCGCGATGAGCGTCTCGACCAGCGGGAAGCTCTCCCAGCCGGGCAGGACCCCGGGCGTGCTGCGCTGGAAAAGCGCTTCACCGCCATCCGGCACCGCACCGGGTACGGAAATGGAAATGCCATAGAGCTGCGGATCCGCCTGCCGCTCGAGAATCCAGCGGAAAAGCGTGATCAGTCGCTCTGCCAGGGCGGAAACCGGCTGGGCCAGCTCGGCTGCCTCATGATGCTCCATGAGCAGGGATCCGGCGAGATCGGCGACGCCGACGCCGATGGCGGTCTGGTCGAGCGTCGCAACGAGAATGCGGCCGCGATCTGCCGCAAACCGCACGAGGCGCGGCGCGCGGCCGCCGGTGGGGGTGCCGAGCTCGCTTTCATCGATGAGGCCCAGTTCGCCGAGCGTTCCGAGCCGATCCGCGACGACGGCGCGCCCAAGCTCGCTGTGGCGTTCGATTTCCTGGCGGGTGGTGGCCTGTTCGGTGCGAACGAGGTTGAGGATGTCGACGAGGCTGGGGGCAGCGGTTTCGGAGACGCGCGGACGGCCTTTGCGGCGGGGATATCCATCAGTTTGCGCGGTCGCCGTCGTCGGCATGGGTTTTCCTTTCTGGCGGCTTCGCCTTCTTTCCCTTGATAATGCCGCTTGTTTCGACTGGCAACATCGGTCTTTTGCATTAAATCTGCAAAAGAGCTAGAAGATATGCGCATAAATAATTGACATCAGGTTTTTCGCGCCGTAAGACGGTCTGCAAGTCACGACGGTCACTGGGAGGAGGCGCCGATGTCGAACTTCAAGCTCGCCTATCATGCGAACTGCTGGGGCAATCTCGGCGGGGATGCAGTCGGCGTAACCTCGATCACCAATCTCGCTTACCGCACCTTCGGTGACATGCGCCGTGCCTTCGCCGACATTGCCGCGGCAGGCTACGAAGGCGTCGAGCTCTTCGACGGCAACCTTCTCGATTTCAGCACTGACGACATGCGCTCCCTGCTCGCCGATAATGGGCTCGCGCTGGTGGCGACCTATGCCGGCGGCAATTTCATCTTCGACGATATCCTGCCGGAGGAACTGGCCCGCGTGGTGCGCGCGGCGGATCGCGCCGCCGAACTCGGTGCACCCCATCTCGTTGTCGGCGGCGGCGCCAAGCGCTTCGACGGCATCCGCGAGGCGGACTATCACAAGCTCGCGGCCGCGCTCGACCGGGTGAAGGAGATCGCCGAGGCGCGCGGCCTCACCGCCCATTATCACCCCCATCTTTCGACAATCGTCGAGGGGCCGGCAGACGTGCGCAAGATCTTCGGGCTAACCGGCATCCATTTCTGCCCGGACACGGCCCATCTCGCGGCCGCTGGCGGTGATCCGACCGCCCTCATTCGCGAGCATGCGGCGCGCATCTCCTATGTCCATCTCAAGGGTTTCCAGAAGGAGCCCTTCACCTTCACGCCCATCGACCGTGGCGACGTCCCGACGGACGGGATCATCGCAGTCCTTCGGGAGGCCGGCTTTGCCGGCTGGGTTTGTACCGAACTCGATTCCTGGCCTGATCCGCTTGAGGGAGCGAAAGCGAGCATGGCCTATCTTAAATCGGCCTGACGGCCGCGACCGGGGCGGGAGCCCCACTTTCGGGAGGAGAAAGTGATGATGACGAGACGATTCCTGTTGGGTACGGCCGCCGCGCTGGCGCTTGCTCTTACCTATTCTGCACCGGCTTCGGCCGATCCGGACACCGCGCTGGCGGAGCTCCAGAAGACGGTCCTCTCCAAGGGGCCTTCCGGCGAAGATCCGTCGCCGGCGTCCGATGTTATGCTGAACGACGAGGAACTCGCCAAGATCAAGGGCATGAACGCGACGGCGGCGATCGTCATGCATTATGGCGGCAATGACTGGTCGCGCGCCCAGGTCAACGGCCTGCAAACCCAGTTCGCCGCGATGGGCATCAAGGTTCTTGCAGTGACCGATGCGGGCTTCAAGCCGGAAAAGCAGGTCGCCGATATCGAGACGATCATGGCGCAGAAGCCGAGCGTCATCGTCTCGATCCCGACCGATCCGACGGCGACGGCCGCAGCCTACAAGGCGGCGGCGGAGGCCGGCACCAAGCTCGTCTTCATGGACAACGTGCCGACCGGCTTTGTGGCCGGGAAGGACTACGTGTCGGTCGTCTCGGCGGACAATTACGGCAATGGCGTCGCCTCGGCTCATCTAATGGCGAAGGCGCTGAACGGCGAGGGCGATATCGGCCTGGTGTTCCACGCTGCCGACTTCTTCGTCACCAAGCAGCGTTACGAAGCCTTCAAGGCAACGATCGCCGCCGATTACCCCAACATCAAGATCGTGGCCGAGCAGGGCATCGGTGGGCCGGATTTCTCAGGCGACGCCGATAAGGCGGCGTCTGCGATCCTCACGTCCAACCCAAACATCAAGGGCATCTGGGCCGTCTGGGACGTGCCGGCAGAAGGTGTGATCTCGGCCGCGCGTGTCGCCGGTCGCGACGACCTCGTCATCACCACCATCGACCTCGGCGAGAACGTGGCGATCTCGATGGCCCAGGGTGGTTTCGTCAAGGGGCTCGGTGCGCAGCGGCCCTATGATGCCGGCGTGGTCGAGGCCAAGCTCGCCGGCTATGCGCTGCTCGGCAAGGAAGCCCCCGATTTCGTCGCACTTCCCGCTCTCCCGGTGACGCGGGAGACTTTGCTCGACGGCTGGAAAGCGGTCTATTCCAGTGAAGCGACCGACAACATCAAGACGAGCCTCGGCCAGTGATGATGGCAGGCACGGGGCATGATCATGCTCCGTGCCGCATGGAGTGAGCCGGCCCAGGCCGGCAGATGGAACGCGGCTTGCCTTAGCCGCTATCATTCAGGAGAAACCCGATGACCAAAGTGATGAACGTCGCCATGATCGGCGGCGGCTTCATGGGCAAGGCGCATGCCATGGCCTATGCCTCCATGCCGATGTTCTTCTGGCCCGCGCCGGCCATTCCCCATCGCAAGGTCGTCGTCGACGTGACGGACGGCATGGCGGAGGAAGCACGCCGCCGCTATGGTTTCGAAGAGGCATCCTCGGACTGGCGCGCTGTCGTCAACCGTCCGGATATCGACGTCGTCGACATCTGCACGCCCAACAATGTGCATGCCGAAATCGCCATCGAGGCGGCGAAGGCCGGCAAGCATATCATCTGCGAGAAGCCGCTCGCCCGCACGGTCGAAGAGGCGAGGGCGATGCATGACGCGGTGGAGGCTGCCGGCGTCATCCACATGGTTGCCTTTAATTATCGCCGCACGCCGGCCGTCGCACTCGCCAGGAAATATATCGAGGAAGGCCGCATCGGCCGCATCCTGAATTTCCGCGGCACCTATCTGCAGGACTGGTCGGCCGATCCGGATTCACCGCTCTCCTGGCGCTTCCAGAAGAAGATCGCCGGCTCCGGCTCGGTCGGCGACATCGCCACCCATGTGGTCGATCTCGCCCACTATCTTGTCGGACCGATCGCCGAGGTGAGCGCGCTCACCACCACCTACAACAAGACGCGCCCCCTCCAGCAGGGCGGCGTCGACAAGCTCGGCGCGGCGGAAAAAGCCAAGGATGCGGAACGCGGTGAGGTGGATGTCGACGACGAGGTCGTCTCCATGCTGAAATTCGAGGGCGGCGCGATCGGAAGCCTGGAAGCGACCCGCAACGCCTATGGCCGCAACAACTTCATCACGCTGGAGGTTCACGGCACCAAGGGCTCGATCCATTTCAACTACGAGCGCCGCGACGAGCTGCAGGTGATGTTCGCCGACGACCCGGCCGATGCCCGCGGCTTCCGCACCGTCTATACGGGTCCGGCGCATCCCTATGGCAATGGCCTCTGGCCGATCCCCGGCCTCGGCATCGGTTATTCGGAGACCAAGATCGTCGAATGCTACGATTTCTTCTCGGCAATCGCGAAGAACCGGCTGCCGAGCCCGAACTTCGAGGATGGCCTGTTGACGGAACTCGTCGCCGACGCCCTTATCCGCTCGGGTGAGACGGGACAGTGGGAGAAGGTGGGATGACTGCGAGCGCCGCTGCCGTCCGCATGACCGGCATAAGCAAGGCCTTCGGCGGGGTGCGCGCGCTGGACGACGTCTCCTTCGAGGTCTTGCCCGGCGAGGTTCATGCGTTGCTCGGCGGCAACGGCGCCGGCAAGTCGACGATCCTCAAGGTCTTGAACGGCGTGCATCGCCCCGATCAGGGCGCAATCGAAGTCGGCGGCGTACCCCTGACGACACATACACCGGAGGCGTCGCGTGCCGCCGGCATCGCGATGAACTACCAGGAAATGAGCCTGGTCCCGACTTTGACAGTCGCCCAGAACATCTTCCTGACGCGGGAATGCCGTGACGGCATGGGGCTCATCGACGACCGGGAAGCCGAGCGGCGCGCGGCAGACATTTTCGCGCTGCTCGAAGTCTTCGTCGATCCGAAAGCCGTGGTCGGGGATCTGGGGGCCGGCCAGAAGCAACTCACCGAAATCGCCAAGGCGATCTCGCAGGACGCCAAGATTCTGGTTCTGGACGAGCCATCCACGGCGCTCGCCGTTTCCGATGTCGAGCGGCTCTTCGTCTTCCTGCGCAAGCTGAAGGCCAGGGGCGTGGCGATCATCTATGTCAGCCACCGCATGGACGAGATCGCCCGCATCGCCGACCGCGCCACGATCCTGCGCGACGGCCGGCATGTCATCACCGCGCCTCTTGGCGAGCTACCGATCGATACGATGATCGAGCACATCGTCGGCAGGCGCTCGAAAGGGCTCTCCGATGTCGAGCGCGGCCATTCCACCAGGGGCGAGGTGCTGCTGGAGCTCGATCGTGTCAGCGGCGTTCACAAGCCGGAAGACATTTCCCTGACGCTGCATCGCGGCGAAGTGGTGGGGCTTGCCGGCCTGCTCGGCTCGGGCCGCTCGTCTCTGGCGCGGGTGATCGCCGGCATCGACCCGGCGGCCAAGGGCGAGATCCGTATCAAGGGCCGCGCCGTCACGATCCGCAAGCCGGGCGATGCGATCGCCGCGGGTGTCGCGCTGGTGCCTGAGGCACGCGCAACGCAGGGCATCATTCCCGCCCATTCGGTGGCCTCCAACATGATCCTCGCCGTCATCGACCGGCTGTCCAAGGGCGGTCTCGTCGACACGAAGGCGGCAAACGCCCTGACCGACGCGCAAATCGAGCGCCTGCGGGTGAAGACGGCGAGCCGCGACCATGCCGTCTCGACGCTTTCGGGCGGCAACCAGCAGAAGGTGGTCATCGGCAAGTGGCTCGCCACCGATCCGGACATCCTCATCCTCGACGAGCCGACGGCGGGTATCGATATCGGTTCGAAATCCGAGATCATCCGCCTGGTGCGTGAACTCGCCGCCGCTGGCAAGGGCATCGTCATAATCTCGTCGGAGCTTTCCGAATTGCTGACCGCTTGCGACCGCATTCTCGTCATGTCCGATGGGCGCGTGCACCAGGATCTGCCGCGCGAAGCGCTGGAGGATCCGTCCGTGCCCGACGACGACCTTGCCCACCGTCTCCAGGCCGCCGAACAGCGCCTGCAGATCGAAATCCAGAAGGCCCTTTCGGTTCAGGAGGTTTCCCATGGCTAACGCCTTCTTCGCCAACTGGCGCCAGAACATCATCTATATCGGCTTCGTCGTCATTTTCCTCGTCTTCGCGGTGACGCTGGCCGACAAGGGGTTCCTCAACCCGAACAACCTGCTCAACATCGTGCGGCAGACGGCGATGATCGCCGTCATGGCGATTGCCATGACCTTCGTGCTCTCGGCCGGCGAAATCGACCTTTCGGTCGGCGCGGTCGCAGGCCTTTCGACCGTCACCGTCGCTATGGCGATCGCCGCAGGCGGCCCGCTCGTCGGCGTCGGTGCCGGCATCGCCACGGGACTTGCGGTCGGCATGCTCAATGGCTGGCTCACCACCCGCATCGGTATCCCGTCCTTTCTCACCACGCTCGCCATGATGGGCATCGCCAAGGGTGTCGCCATGTGGATATCGGCGACCGCGGCCGTGCCGATCCTGTCGCCCGGCTATGCCTGGCTCTTCGGCGGTGGCAATCTCGGACCGGTGCCGGTGCTGCTCGTCTGGATGGCGGTGCTCGGCGGCATCGGACACATCGTCTTGCGTCGTTCGGGCTTTGGCCGACGGGTGCTTGCGACCGGCGGCGGCGAGACGGCGGCGCGCTATTCCGGCATCGATACCAAGGCCGTTAAGTTCAAGGTGCTGGTCATCTCGTCCTCGGCAGCAGCACTCGCCGGCATGCTTTATGCCGGGCGCCTGCAATCCGGCCGCTTCCAGCTCGGCGAGGGCGACGAGCTCTCGGTCATCGCCGCCGCGGTGCTTGGCGGTACCAGCCTGTTCGGCGGCAAAGGAACCGTCATCGGCACAATCGTCGGCGCATTGATGATTGGCCTCATCAACAACGGCCTCATCCTGATGGGCCTCGAATTCAGCCAGCAACTGATCGCCCGTGGCGGCATCATCATCCTCGCCGTCGCGCTCAGTCAGAAAAGGAATTGACGGATGATTGCCACCGTCATCGGCGGCGTCACGGCCTGCTCGGAAACGCGGGAAGAGTTGTATCGCCTGCTTGCACCCAGATGGCACCAACACACTCCGAACTCCGTTGCCTAAATACGCCTTTCGCGTCGATGCGGTCGATCCTGTCGTCTTCATTCGACCGGCTCCCTATGTAAACCATCTCGCCCACGATGCAGCTTGGCATTAGGATGCCTTCATGGCTGAGAAAACACCAAGCAGGCAAACTGCTCAATCGCCCGAGGGGCCATATGAGAACGAGCCCGGTTATGTTCGGGGAACGCTGCAGAAGCAGGATCTCAACCGATTTCTTGATTTCGTCGTGGCGCTCTATGACGAAAGCGAACGCATATTCGGGTTCCAGATCGCGCAGCGGGATATGCGGCTCGTCATAGAGCTCGTCCGCAACCACTTTTCCGGGATGCTGGTCACGAAGTCGTCTCTCGCAGCTTCTTCCGGCCTCTCCTACGGCACGGCGATGCGAGCAATCGACGCCATGCTGGAAGCCAAGCTGATCGTCACGCGGCCGCGAACCTCGACCGGCCTGTCCTACTCGCTTCATCCATCAGGCGACTTGATTTCGCGCTGGCACGCCTTCGCGCATCGTGGTGAGAAGCTGCTTCGCGATGTCACGTCGGAGGTGCATGGCGACCGGGCGGTCGGGCGGCGACCTGCGTCGGAGGTCACGCCTGGGATCATTCCGCCGCCGGCAGTGCTCACGGATAAGCTGTCGCTCGGGCGTGCGCTCCGCATCCTCGTGCATGCGGATACGACCTTCATGGCCATGAGCGCGCTCAAGCGGCAGTTCGAGCTGATCCTCGGTGTGCCCATCGAAGCGCGCGCTCGCCCGATCGATCCGCTGCATGATGAGATCGTCGCGAACTCGAAGCGGTCGCAATCTCGCTACGACCTGATCGCCTGCGATCTGCCATGGTTCGGCGAGATGGGGCACCATGGCCGGCTGTTGCCGCTTGACGAGTTGATGGTAGAGAAGCCCGTCGATGTCGGGGACATCTATCCCGAGGCGCTTGCGAGTTCATGTCATGGCGGCCGGCAGCTCGGCATACCCATGCTGATGACGGGCGAGGTGTTGGCCTATCGAACGGATCTCCTTGAGGAGAAGTGGATCGCTCCGCCCCGGACCGCAGCGGATGTCATCGAGGCGGCGCGACAGTTGCATGCACCCGGGAAGGGCGTTTTTGGCGTCGTCTGGAACGGCGGGCGTGGTACCGCATTGGGCCACAGTTTCATCATGATGATGGGCGCTTTCGGCCGTCCTATCGTCGATCTCGAACGGGCCGGGTATGGCTTCGACGTAGCAGGCGCACATGGCCTTGCGCTCCGCCCAACCTTCCTCTCGGAAGAGGCGAGGCAGACCGTCGATTACATGCGCGAACTGATCGCGTTTTCGCCGCCGAACATACTCGACATCACTTGGTTCGAGCGGACCAGCATATATGCCAACGGCAATGCGGCCATGGCTTATTCGCATTCGCTGCTGGCCCATCTCTACGAGACCGTGCCGCAATCGCCTGCCTATCGCAAGACGGGATATCTGCCGCATCCTGTCGGGCCACATGGCCGGCCAATCGTGCCGGTCGGAGGCTATGCGCTCTGCATTCCGGCGAATATCGCCCAGGCCCGCATTCCATCTGTCTGGCAGGCGCTACGCGTACTCACGTCCTCAAATGCAGTGAAGCTCTATCTGATGAATGGAAGTCTCGCGAGTTCGCGTATCAGCGTCAGCAACGATCCCGAGATCCGCTCGATTTCTCCCTTTATCGGTGCAATCGATGATTTTGCCACACGCGGTTATCTTGGCATGTGGCCGCGTCCGCCAATCGTCGGCATCCCCGAGATCATCGCCATTGCCGGTGAGGAAATCCATGAACTCCTTGCCGGTCGCAAGGGGGTCGGGCAGGCGCTGACCGATGCCCAGAACCGCGCCGACGCCGTCATGCGCAAGCAGGGGCATTATTAAAAGCATTGCATCAGTTCTCCTTGATGCCGGGTTTTATCCATCTTGGATAAAATATCGGCTAGTCCAAGTCTGCATCCTATCTTAGCCTCTTCGCATTCGAGCCGCGGAGATGCGGCCGCAGTGGAGGCTGCGGAAACTGGGAAGGACAAGCCCCTGACGGTCACGGCCGCAGGAGCACCACTAACAGCATGAACAGCAATTGCGCGATGTCGCGCGGGAGACCGGAGCCGGGCGGCACCGGCTCATTGGATAATTGTGCCCGGGAGGAGCGATTTCGATGGCGTTCAGATACGCATTCAACACATGGGCCTATTCCAGCTTTCCCGTCTGGGTGCCCTCCTATTCCATCGAGGAGACGATCCGCCGGATCGCCGATATCGGCTATGACGGCATCGAGATCGGCTGCGCGGCGCCGCATGCGTGGCCGGCGCATCTTTCCGCCGCCCATCGCCGCGATCTCAAGTCCCTGATGGCCGATCTCAACCTCAAGCCCGTCAGCCTGCTGCCTGCACCCGGCGGTGGCCCCGGCAACAACCCGGCTTCGCTTCTCGAGGCGGAACGCAGGGCGACGATAGCGCACTACAAGGAAGTCGTGGATCTCGCCCATGACCTCGGGGCCGATCGCGTGCTCTATATCGCCGGATGGCGGTCCTTCGGCACCGGCTACCAGCAGGCTTGGGACTGGAGCCTGGCAGCGCTCAAGGAAATCGCAGCCCATGCGCGGGAAAAGGGCGTTGGCATCAGCATTGAGCCGACGTCGGCCGACTCTAACCTTATCGATACGCCAGGACAGGCGTTGTTGCTACGTGAACAGGCCGGCTCGGATTCGGTGAAGGTGATGTTCGACACCTACCACGCGCTCTATCGTAACGAGGTGAGTTCGGACTATGTGCGAGAAATGGCCGATCACCTCGATCATGTGCATTTCGCCGACACGGATCGACTGCCGCCAGGCGAGGGCACAGTCGATTGGTTCGGTGTCCTGAAGGCCCTCAAGGAAATCGACTTCAACGGCTACGTCACGATGGAAGTCGGCTTCAGCGGCCGTGATTTCGACCCCGACCGGGTCGCGCGGAGCGCTTTGAACTATCTCAAATCACTAGAGAAAACCCTGGGTTGATTGGCAGCGGGAGGAGGAGCCCCCTATGAATCTGGAATTCAATTATCGCAACCTTGCGAAGGCCACCGCATCGGCGCTGATACTCGCCACGGCATCCGGCGCGATGGCGCAGGAAAACGTGGTGGTACAGTGGGACCAGTTCTCCAATGCCGGTATCACGGCGGCCGGACCGGCTATGGATGAATTGATCAAGGTCTGCGAAGCATCGCTCAAGGATGTGAAAATCCTTCGCACCGTCGTTCCCTCGATTGGCATTCGAGAAAGCTATCGTCTGGCCGTGTCCGCCGACAAGACCCCGGACCTCGGCTATACTTGGCCGGCGGCATCGGTGTTGGCGGGGTATGCCCGCACCGGCAAGGTCGCCCCGCTCGACGACTATTACGAGAAGTACGGCTGGGAGAATGTCGACGCCTTCTATCGCGGCCGCAATTCCTACCAGGGCAAGCTCTACGCCGTTCCGATGGAACAGGACCTGATGGGCGTCTACTACAACAAGGCGATGTTCGAGGAACTCGGTCTCGACGTGCCGAAGACCTATGCCGAATTCAAGGACGTGGTCGAGAAAATCAAGGCAGCGGGCCGCATTCCGATTGCCTTCGGCAACCGCGACCGCTGGCCGGCCACCAATACGATGAGCCTGATATTGGGCCTCACCGCAGGACGTGCCGGCGAAGAGAAGGTGTTCTTCGGCGACGAGCCCTGGACCAATCCGAAGTTCAAGCTTGCAGCCGAGACGTTTCGGCAATGGGGCAATGACGGCTACTTCCCGCGTGGCTTCAACGGCATTGGCTATGACGAGGCGAATGCGCTCTTCCTCGGCGGCCGTGCCGCGATGACGATCACCGGCACCTGGGTGCTGCAGGACATGGCGCGCGGGGCGAAGTTCGATCTCGGCGTGTTCATGCTGCCTCCGATCTCCGAGGATGCGCCAGCCGGCACGATGTGGGGCGAAGGCTCGCAATGGCAGATTGCGGCAAGTGCTGCACAGAACGTCAAGGACGCGGCGGCGAGCTATGTTAATTGCCTGACCTCCAAGGAAAATCGGAAGGTCTGGGTCGAGAAGGGCTATCTGGTGCCGATCGGCACGACGCCCGACGAACTCAATGCCTGGAACACGCTGCCGGTGGTCAAGGACTTCTATGCGGAAGGCTTGAAGACACCGGACACCAATTTCTACGATTTGCACACGACAGTGCCGGAGAGCGTGACGCAGGTGCTCTATCCCGAACTCCAAAAGCTGATCGGTGGGGAAGCGACGCCGGACGAGTTTCTCGCGGCGATGCAGGCCTCCTGGCAGGCGGCCATCGACAATGGCGAACGCTGGGTTCCCTGACCAAGCCCCGGGATCAACCCGGATGGCGGCTCGGGCCGCCATCCCCAAGCTCTGGACAAGATCATGTATACGAGCCGCCAAGCCTGGATGTTCGTGCTGCCTGCATTGCTGCTCTATGCCGCCTTCGTCGCGGTACCGATCCTGCAGGTCGCCGCCTATAGCCTTTTTTCGTGGGACAACGGGTCGATCAAGGCTTTCAGCGGCCTTGCCAATTACGCCCGTCTGGGCACCGACGGCGTCTTTTGGACGGCCTTGGGCCACAATGCGATCTGGGCGATACTCACGCTCTGCTTTCCGCTGTTGATCGGACTCATCCTGGCGTCGATCCTGGCCGAGCGCTCTCCACGGGTCGTGAAGGTCATGAGCGCCATATATTTCCTGCCGCGCACCATTCCGCTGGTCGTTGCAGGTATCATCTGGGGTTGGATCTACAATCCCATCTTCGGATTGCTGAATTACGTGCTCGACCTCGTCGGGCTCGGCTCATGGGGTGGTGCCTGGCTTGCCGAATCCGGTACGGCACTGATCTCGCTCAACGTCGCAGGCGCATGGACCTTCTACGGTTTTTGCGTCCTGATCTATCTTTCGGCGATCCAGTCGATCGATCCCTCGCTCTACGAGGCCGCGTCGCTTGATGGCGCAAGCTGGGGCCAGCGGTTCCGCTTTGTCACTGTACCGTTGCTGAAGAGCACCACGCTGTTCCTCGGTCTCTACTCCGCGATCGAAGCCATGCGCTTCTTCGACCTCGTCTGGGTCACGACCCAGGGCGGCCCGGGCTACGACACTGAAGTGCTGACCACGCACATCTACAAGACCTTCTTCCTCGTCGGTGACTTCGGCTACGCCGCGGCCCTTTCGGTCGTGCTGCTCGTCATCGTGCTTACGGTCGGCGGCTTGAGCTACCGGATTTTGAGGCAGTCATGACCCGCCCGTCCCGCATTCTCCAACACGTCTTCCTGCTGATCTTCGCGCTCTATGCCCTGATGCCGGTCTATCTCGTGCTCCTGGCATCGGTGCGGAGTGAGGCGGACCTCTTCTCCGGCCCTCTCACGCTGCCGTGGCCGATTGACTTCTCCAATTTCCAGCGCGTCTGGTTCGAGAGCGGCTTCTCGCAATTCGTCGTCAACAGCCTGGTGATCAGCGTCGGCTCCACCGCTCTGGTCATGCTGACGGCGCCGCTCGCTGGCTTTGCTTTTGCCAAGCTCAAGTTCAAAGGCAAGGAAGCGGTCTTTGCCCTGTTCCTCGCGGGTTTGGTCGTCCCGGCTCCATCGGTGATCGTCGCGCTCTATGGCGACCTCCAGATGCTCGGCCTGCTCAATACTCGTATCGGCGTCATCCTGCCTCAGGCCGCGCTCCTGCTGCCGTTCTCCATCTTCATGATGCGCACGGTGATGGAGGACGTTCCGGACGAATTGCTCGAGGCAGCGACGATCGATGGCGCGACGCTCTTCGAGACCTTCATCAAGGTCGTCGTCCCGGTGGTCAAACCCGGTCTCCTATCACTGGCGCTGATCGCCTTCCTGTTTTCCTGGCAGGAATATCTACTGCCGCTCGTTGTCATCCAGGACGAAACGCTCAAGCCGCTGACCGTGGGCGCAGCCACACTTCAGGGACGCTACGGTGTCGACTATGGCGGCATTGCTGCGGCCGGCATCATCGCCTTTGCGCCGATCGTCGTGCTGTTCCTTGTTCTGCAACGCTCATTCACGCGCGGCCTCACGGCCGGGGCAGTCAAATAACCATCGAAATCCGGAGTCATCCCATGAAAGCTGTCTTTCTTCCCGGCAACAAGCGAGTGGAGATCCGCGCTGTCGAAGTGCCGAAACCGCGTCAGGACGAAGTGCTGGTTCAGGTCAAGGCGTCCTGCATCTGCCGCAGCGATCTCAGCCTTTATTATGGCAATGCCGTTGTCGGTGGTGACGCGGCAGGCCGTTGTATCACCGGCCACGAACCGGCGGGCGTCATCGTCGAGGTTGGCTCTGCGGTCCGCCAGTTCAAGAAGGATGACCGTGTCGCGATCCATCTCGCGGTCGGTTGCGGTGTCTGCTCCTATTGCCGCGCAGGCCACTTTCACCTCTGCCGCGAATGGACCTGCCTCGGCTTCACCGCCGATGGCGGCAATGCCGAGTATATCGCCGTTCCCGAACGCAACCTGCTGAAACTCCCCGACGACATGTCCTATGTCGCCGGTGCGATTTCCACCGATGCGTTCGGTACGCTGTGCAGCGCCGCTCGCAAGCTCGGCATCAACGGTCTGAGCACCGTCGGCATATGGGGGCTCGGGCCAATGGGGTCGGCCGGCGTGCTCGCCGCCAAGGCGCTAGGTGGAAAGGTCATCGCGCTTGATCCGATTGCCGAGCGTCGCGAATTTGCGCTCGGCCTCGGCGCCGATCTCGCAATTGATCCGACATCAGCCACTGCATGCGAAGAAATCATGGACTTCTCGGGCGGCAAGGGCATCTCGGCAGGACTCGATTGCTCCGGCAACAGCGCCGCTCAGAACATGGCGCTCGATGTCGCGGCACCTTTCGCCAAAGTGGCCTTCGTCGGTGAGAGCCGCGAGACGACGATCAAGCCGAGCGACCAGTTGATCCGCAAGCAGGTCACCCTCATGGGCTCCTGGTATTTCGGTGTTGCGGAATATGAGGACATTCTGCGCATCGTAGAGACCGGCAAGATCGATCTCGAGAGACTCGCGACCCATACGTTCTCGCTCGACGAGGCGGAAACCGCGTTCCGGCTTTTTGACGAGCGCAAGACCGAAAAGGCCGTCTTCGTCATGTGACGCGGATCAGATCGGTCCTGTAAGTGGAAATTAGGAGGAAAGACATGGCGACGGTGAGTTTCGACAGGACACGCAAGGCTTTTGGCGCACATGAAGTGCTCAAAGGTATCTCGCTCGACGTGGCCGACGGTGAGTTCGTCATTCTCGTCGGCCCATCGGGATGCGGAAAATCGACGCTGCTGCGTATGCTGGCCGGCCTGGAGCAGGCGACTGGTGGCGATATCCGCATCGGTGGCAGAAGCGTGATCGGAGTTTCGCCGAAGGATCGCGATATCGCAATGGTCTTCCAGACTTATGCACTCTACCCGCATATGACGGTGTCGGAGAACATGGGCTTTTCGCTCCGGCTTGCCAAGGCGCCGAAGGCGCAGGCCGATGCCCGGATCAAGACGGCTGCCAGCATGCTCGATCTTGGCCAGTTGCTCGACCGCTACCCCAAGGAGCTATCTGGCGGTCAACGTCAGCGGGTCGCCATGGGCCGCGCCATCGTGCGCGATCCGAAGGTGTTTTTGTTCGACGAACCCCTTTCGAACCTCGACGCCAAGCTGCGCGTACAAATGCGCGCCGAAATCAAGGCGCTGCATCAGCGGTTGAAGACCACGAGTATTTATGTCACCCACGATCAGGTCGAGGCGATGACCATGGCCGATCGTATCGTGGTGATGAATGGTGGAAATATCGAACAAGCCGGCACACCGCTTGAACTTTATGACAACCCGGCCAATCTTTTCGTCGCGGGGTTCATCGGCAGCCCCTCCATGAACTTCATTGAAGGGATACTGGAAGCGGGCTCGACCTTCCGCTCCAAGGGCGGGTTCACGATGCCCATGCCGCATGGACTTGCCGCAAAAATGGGTCGCGAGGCGGTTTATGGTATCAGGCCAGAACATGTCGAGATTGCCCGAAACGGCCGGGAACCCACGCTTAGTCCGACGATTACCGTGGTTGAGCCCATGGGCGCCGAAACCCTGATCCTTGCAGAGTTCGACAGCGATAGCATTTCCGTCTCATATCGCGGACGTGACATCTTCAAGCCGGGCGACAAACTGCCAATCGTCATCGACCCGAACCAGGCGCACCTTTTCGACAAGGCTACTGGTGAGAAGATAAGGTGAGACCGTTATAGACTTTGCGGGCCTTCGATTCGTATCTCGTGACGTGGCGAGTTTAGAGACGGGCAAGGTCAATGTGTACTCGATCTCGTACAAGCTCCATTGGGCTCGATATCGCCGTGGCCCTCCTTGTTGAGGACGACGGCTTCGCCATCGAGGATAGCGGTCCCGATGCCGAGCTTGCCGGCGGCCTCTGCAATCCTGGGAAAACGATGCGTCCAGTCGTGGCCGCCGCGCGTGACAATCCGCACGCCCTTCGGCTCAATATAGATCGCCAGGCGATAGCCCGTCCCATTTGAGTTCGTAGAGCCAGTCCGGCCCTTCCGGCGGCGTCGGCCGGAGCAGGGCGAGACAGGGCTCGACGCATTCAGGCATCGGATCGAACGGCAGGCTCGGCTGCTCTGGGTCGCGTCGCGTTTGCAAACCGGACGCGACTGCAGCGTCTCGCGGGGCTCATCGTAAAGGGGGATGACGGATTGGCGCTTTCGATTCATCGGTGTCCATCACATGCGGAGAGTCCGAACATAGGTGTCTTCAGTGAAGATTTCAGATGCGAGCTTGCCTTTCTCGCTGGCAGCCAGGCTCTTGTGGAGCGCATGCATGATGTCGATGACATTGCCATCGACGGGCGCTCCTCGCCCTTCAGGTCACATGCGCGAGCTTGTCGGGATTGCGCACGAGATAAACCGTGGCAATCCGCCCGTCGGCATCGAGATCGAGCATCATCACCGTGTCGAGGCCGGTTTCGGAACTGATCAGCACGCCTGCTCCGCCATTCACCTGCGTCCGGTCGAAACGCCATCCGCCATTGGACGGCTTGCGGGCGATATGCATGAGGAAATCTACGACCTCGGCCGGGCCGCGGAGGACACGGAGCGCCGCGATCACCTTGCCACCGCCATCGGAGATCAGCTCGATATCCTCGGCCAGCATCGCCGCCAGCCCCTCGACTGTGTTCGTTTTCACCGCCGTGCCGATCGCCGTCAGCAGCCGCTCGACATCCGCCTCGCTCGCCGCAAAGCGCGATCGCCCGTCCTTCACGGCCTGCCGTGCCCGCGAGGCCAGCTTGCGGACGACGGCGGGTGACCGACCGAGCGTCTCGCCGACCGTGTCGAAGTCCATGCCGAACAGGTCGTGCAGGAAGAAGGCGGCGCGTTCGAGCGGCGAAAGCGCCTCGAGCGTGCGCATCACCGCGAAGGAGATGTCGAGCTCGCGGTCGCTCGGATTTTCATCCGTCTCGATCACGGGCTCGGGCAGCCATGGGCCGATATAGGTCTCGCGCCGCGCCTTGATCTGCCTGAGCCGATCGAGCGAGGCATTGGTGACGACCCGTGCCAGCCACGCCTCACGATCCCGCACCACCTCGCTGGCGATGAGCTTGATCGCGGCCTCCTGCACGACATCCTCGGCATCGGTGACCGCGCCGAGATAGCGGTAGGCGAGCCGCACCAGCCGACGGCGCAGCGCATCGGGCATCGGTCCATCGTTTCTACCGCCCTGCACTATGCCGCCTCCCGGAATTCCGCGGGCATGATTTCACAGCTCAGCGCCGCGCCGATACCGCGCTTCAGTGTGGGATAGAATTGGCCAGCCGTCACGGCGGAGGCAAGGCCCCAGAGGCCTCTTTCTCCGAAGCGGCTGCGGACTGCCTCAATCAGTCCCGCAAGCTCCAACGAGTCGGCGAGCACGGCGTTCGCATAGTCGGCGGCGAGCCGCATGTCGGCATCGGCAAGACCCGGCCGGGCGATGGAGGCCAGTTGCGCGGTGCTGACGCCCGCCTCCTGCGCGATGCGGACCACCAGCATCGCGCAGGAGCCGCATCCGGATGTTCGGGCTGCAATGAACTTCGCCGCATAATAGGGCGCCGCCGACAGGCCAAAGCGCTCCTGGGTGAAAGGAACAAGCATGCCGAGCTTGAGGAAGCCGCCTGGGCTGAGGTCGGCGAGGTTCTCCATATAGCCGACATCGTAGTCATAACGGGCGCCGAACCGACGCACGGCATTCTTCAGGCATTTCCTAAGCATGGGAGGTCCTCCGCATGAAGACGGCAAACGGCAGCAGCGCCGGCACCACGATCAGGGCGATGTCCCGCGCGGCATGGCCGGGATCGGAGCCGTGCAGGACCATTTCCGCGAGATGCGGCAGCGCATGGCCGAGCAGGAAGATGCTGGCCACCGCCACCAAAGGCCGGGCGATGGCGCTGTGCCAGCCGGCCAGACCGAGCGCACAGCCCGCGCTCAGGAAGCCGAGGCCGATGTCTCGGACGAAATGGGCGTTGAACGGGCCGGTCTCGGTCACACCGGGTACAGTGCCATACCAGAATTGGGGCGCCGCCAGCATGAGGGCGCCATTGAAAAGCTGAAGGGCGGCAAGGGCAAGAAGCAGGGATCGCATGAAAATCTCCTTTCGCCGACAAGGACGAAAGGAGCCAAGGATTGTGACATGCGGCACGGAAATTTCCGCCTTTGCCTCCGCCTGCGATCGTACGCCACGTCAGAAATCCAGGGCTGCGGTCTGGAGCCCAAGCAAGAATGGCCACGCTCAGCCGCGCAGCTTCACTAAGCCGGCGTGATCGTGATTACTTTTGCAAACCACGCGACGCAGCGGAGCCGCGCGATTTCGATCAGGATGACGTCAAGTTCCTGCGTAGCTACGCGACAGTGCACGGACCAATCGTTGATCGCTTATTGAAGCTGTCTGCGTTGCGCTCAAGCGAAGGGTTGTTAAGTCGGCAGCCCATGCCGGCAGACATCGCGATGGCCGAGGCGGGGGCGACGGGGAATAGGGCCGCACAGCCACTAGCTTTGCAATCTTTGCAGTTCGGCATCATCATGGACGATGAAATCTTGCCATAACAAGATCGGCAATAAGACCGGCAAACGATTGCATAAGATCACGCCTATCGCTCTGTTCATAAAGATGAATTTATCGGTATAGAAATCGGCAAAAATGGTAACGCTCGCGAGCATTGAGCCACTCCTCCCCGAAAGCAATCGGGACCTGGAAGATCTGACAATCGAGTTGACGTCGGCGGCCAGCCGCTTCGCTGCGCGCCTGCACCCGCTTATGCGGGCTTCTGTCGGCGATTTGGTGCGTTCGATGAACTTCTACTACTCAAATCTGATAGAGGGGCACAATACGCTCCCGGTCCCGGGCCATGGCAGGTGATTGTGACGCTTCGACCGGACTTAAGCGTCTCGACCGAAGCGTCTGAGATGACATGGCTGGCGTTTGTTTGGGACGCCGGATGCGGACTTATGGCGCGAACGTCTGTTTCACCTTCTGCGGCAAGAGCGCCAGCGGCGCGACATAGCCGTTGTGATCGATGGCATAGCCCAACTTCGCCGCTTGCTTGCGAATCTCATCGGACCACACGATCCGCTTCTTGTGGTCGCCCGCCGTCATCAGCACGAATTCGGCGGTCTGGCTGCCGGTGTTGCGGATCGACCGCCAGGAGTCGGCCGGGAAGGAGTAGAGGTCCTGCGCGTCGACCGTCTGGGTCAGTTCGGCATCCCCCTCGTTCTGGGTGATCTCGACCGCGCCGGAGAAGACGATCATAACCTGCTTCTCGCGCAGCAGGTGGCGGCCGATGGAGCCGCCTGCCGGAATGCGGCCCCATTCGATGGACATGCCGTGCGGATTTGAGATCGGCGGAACGTGATCGCGATCCTCGGTGATACCGTGGCCGAGCACGGGGGCAAGCTCGGCGCCGTGGCCCGGGATGCGACTGTCGAGCAGGGCAGTGGTGGAGAAGACGCGATCATCGCGGCGCACGGCCCGATGGCTCATATCCTCGACGGTATATTTGCGCAGGCTCTCGATCTGCTCGCGCGTCATCGGCTCGATCAGTTCGGAATCGTCCGGCTTGGGCTGGCCGTTTTGCGTATCGACGAGCATATTGTTGCGGGTCAGGTACAGGCCGTGCTCCGCCGCGACTTCGAGGATCCGGGGATGCCAGAGGATGCCGCCCGTGTCGTCGCCGCCGAGCGCGGTGAAGATCCAGCCGTCGCTGTCGCCGACATTCGTGAAGCCGCGGAAGATCCACGTCGGTATGCTGACCACGTCGCCGGCGGTGCAGACGACTTCGCCGTCCTTCCCGTCGGCGCCCCAGCGGAATAGCCATGTACCCTTGAAGATCATGAAGACTTCGGCGGTATAGTGGATGTGCAGGTTGTTGGTGATCCCGGCGGGCATGGCAGCGACGCCGAGGCTGAAGCCGTGCGGCTCCGAGAGGCTGACCTTCTGATCCTTCGACTGGGTCACGCCCGGGCCGATGAGCGAGTAGTTCTCCTTCAGATGGGAGCCCGGCATCTTGCAATCGATGAAGGCGACGCGTTCCGCCACCATATCCTTGCGGCGGACAAGACGGCGCTGGCTTTCCGCCTCGGACACTTGAACGGCGGACGGGGTAGGGGTCATCGAGATCGCTCCTTTGATGCGAGGTTGAGAAAAGGGAAACGACGAGCAGCATTCCTGCCGTCGGTTGCGCTTGAAGGAGAGCGCATGTCGCCGGATGGGAGGAATTCTGCCGTAGATTTCCTATGCATTCGAATGCACGATATCGCTGCATTCGAATGCAGGCAATGCTTTTCTTTGTCTTCCAGTCAGATAAAGTGGAATGGATGAATCGGGTTTGGGCTGCTCAGGCTATGCCGAACCGGGAACCGCATGCCTCTTGCACGCTTGACATTGAGGGATATGTTCGATGGGAACCGACGACGAGATGGATAGAATGCATTCCTCACCGACAGCGCGCCCCAGGCGGGCGACGTCCTACGATGTTGCGCGCGCCGCTGGCGTCGCGCAGTCGACCGTTTCCAGATGTTTCAAGGACGACGCCAAGATCTCGGCGAAGACGCGCGACCATATCCTCAAGATCGCCAGCGACATGGGATATACCGGCAACGCGCTCGCGCGCTCCCTCATTACCCAGCGCTCGAACGTGGTCGGCGTCATTGTCACCGCCTTCACGATCCGCAACAACCCGGAACTGATCTATGCGCTCGGCGAAGCCTTGCAGAATGCCGGAAACAGCCTGTTCCTGATGGTTGTCGAAAACGACGATGCCATCGGCGCTTCCTTGCAGAAGGCGATGGAATATCCGCTGGACGGCCTGATCTGCTGCGCGCAGATGCCCGAGGATTGGATCAGGCAGTTCGCCAACCGCGGTGTGCCGATGGTGTTCTTCAACCGCCTTGTCGATTCCAGCCTGGTAGATTGCATCACGCTCGACCATGCCGGGGCGGGCAGGCGGATCGCCGAGGCGCTTTACCGGGCGGGGCATCGGTCCGTCGTATGCGTCCGCGGGCCGGAACGGGCGCCGGTCAGCCAGTTGCGTGTGGATGCGTTCCGCGACCGGATGGCCGAGTTCGGGATAGGGTCGATCCCCACCGTCTGCACCGATTTCTCCTATGCCGACGGGCGGCGCCGTTTCCTTGATCTGGTTGGCGGCATGAAACGCCCGGACGCGGTGTTCTGCGCCAACGACCAGCTTGCCCTGGGCGTCATCGATGCCTGCCGGTTCGATCTGGGATGGCGCATCCCCGAGGACATCTCCATCATCGGCTTCGACGACATCGCCGAAGCCGGACGACCGAGCTATGCGCTGACGACAGTCCGGCAGCCGATCGTCGACATGGCGGAAACGGCGGCGTCCCTGCTTCTGGCGCGGATCGGCGACCCGGACCTGCCGCCGCGCCGGATCATGGTGCCCGGAGAACTCATCGAGAGAAGTTCGGCCCGTTTGGCGAACGGATCGCCGCCCGCTTGAATGCACGGCCACTTATCTGAAACGGTCGCCGTAATGCGTTTCGATCGCCTCGACCTGATTGGGTGTCAGGCCGTGATGCGGGATGGTGCGCAGTATCAGGCAAAGCCTTGCCGTTTCCTCCAGTTCCTCAGCCGCGAAAGCGGCGTCCTTCAGAGTGCGCGCGGCGACGACCGAGCCGTGGTTCGCGAGCAGGAAGGCCGAATGCCGCAATGCCCGTCCGGAAATCCAGTCGCCGAGGACGGGATCGCCGGGGACGGCGAACGGCAGCAGGGCGACCGCGCCGAGCCGCATCACGGCATAGGGCGTGACGGCGGGCAGCGCATTGTCCGGATCTATTCCGTCCACCATGGACCAGGCCGTCGCATGGGGCGTGTGAAGATGGACGATGGCGCCGGTCTTCGGCCTGCTGCGGTAAAGGGCGAGATGCAGCGGCAGTTCCTTGGAAGGCGGCGGCCCGGAACGATGCGTTCCCGCGTCGTCGCACAGGGAAAGGTCATCCGGCTGCAACGAGCCCAGCGCGTAGCCGCTCGGTGAAATCAGGAAGCCGCCCGAGGCGAGCCGGGCCGAGATGTTGCCCGAACCGCCGCGCGCATGCCCCTGTGCGGCGAGCGCCGCGCCCTGAGCGCAAAACTCCTGTCTCAATTCGGTTTCCGTCATCGGCCTTCCAGAACCTCCAGTGCGCGGTGGAAGAAATCCCGACCGCCGAAATTGCCCGACTTGAGAGCGACCCGCAGGGGACCAGCCGTCAGCGCGGGGACGCCGGGCGCGATCTGCGGGCCGACCTCGAAGCTGGTAATGCCGAGCCCGGTGGCGACCGCGCCAGAGGTCTCGCCCCCCGCCACGACGAACCGAAGCACGCCGTGCTGGCGCAACGCCGCCGCAAGGCGCGCGAAGGTATTTTCGATTGCGGTGGCCACGCGCTCGCGGCCATAGGTTTCCTGCGCGGCAGTGACCTCGTCGGCCGGGCTGGACGCGGCGATCAGCGGCGGGCGGTCCTGCTGCAGCACCCATGCCGCCAGCGTCTCGATGAAGGTGTCGTCGGCGGAGAGCGCTTCGATTACGCTCAGCCGGCGTTGCGGCCCGTCATAGGCGGCGATCTGGCCGAGCGTCGCGGCCGAGCAACTGCCGGCCATCAGGACGGCCCGGCCATCGACGCCGGTCCAGCGGCCGCGGGCCATGCCCTCTGCGCCAAGTGCACGGGCAAGCCCGCTGCCGATGGCCGAGCCGCCCGTGACCAGACGCGCATCGAGGACAAGCCGTCCCAATCGATCGATGTCACCGTCGTCGATCGCATCGGCGATGATGAAGCGTGCGTCCGCTTCGGCCAGCGCCGCTGCGGCATTCTCCGCCCGCAGTACGGCCAGCGGCAGGTGGCCGACTGTCTGCGACGTCTGCCGCGCCAGCCATCGCCGCAGGTCGGGGTCGGTCATCGGGGTCAGCGGGTGCTGCGCCAGCGGGCTTTCCGACAACAGGCGGTCCCCGACGAACAGGTGCCCCTGATAGACCGTGCGTCCCGTCGTGGGAAAGCTGGGCACGAACAGGACGCGGTCCGCGCCGAGATCGTCGGCCAGCGCCTCGGCGACGGGACCGATATTGCCCTCGGGCGTCGAATCGAAGGTCGAGCAATATTTGAACAGAATGCGTTCTGCACCTTGCTTCAAAAGCCAGTCCACCGCCGCGCGCGAGGCGGCGACGGCCTCGGCCACGGGAACCGAGCGGGTCTTGAGCGCCACGATCGCCGCCGCCTCGTCGGTGGCGGAGGCCGGCAACGGGCCTGCATAGAGGCGGGTGGCAAGCCCCGCCTGCGCAATCATGTTGGCCAGGTCGGCCGATCCGGTGAAATCGTCCCCGATGGCGCCGATCAGCATGGGCGGATCTCCTTTTCCTTCAAAAAACCGGCTATCGCCTCGGCACAGGCCTGCGGTGCCTCCAGCGGCAGGAAATGCCCCGCCCCCTCGATCAGGATCAGCGTGTGTGCTCCGATCCCTGCCGCGCGTTCCGCCCGCTCGTAAGGGGCGGCCTTATCCTCGCGCCCCGTCACGAACAGGACCGGCGCGCGCGTGGCCGCGAGCATCGGCTCGGCGCCCGGGCGTGTCAGCGCAAGTTCGGTCTGCGCCGGAAGATGGGCGGCCGCTGCCTCGGCCATGGCGACGATCCGCTCGCCGATGAGCGGGTTGCCGCTCGCCGCCGGGCAGACCATGGCAGGCCACAGCGCGGACATGACGGGCCGCGCCCCCCGGCTGGAAACCGCCGCCAGCTGCTCCAGCCGCGCGGCGCGTTTTTCAGGCATGTCGGCGAAGGGATTGGCCGCCAGCAGAACAACCGCGCGCGCCCGGATCCGGTCGACGTGGTGGGCTGCGAGGATCGCGCCGAGGGAAAAGCCCAGAACGATGTCCTGCGGTTCCACCGCGGCGAGGTCTCCGGCGTAATCCTCGACCGAAGGACGGTCGAGCATCACTGTCCGGCAATCTTGCGGCGGAACATTCAGGATATCGAGGACCGGCCTGAAGACGTCGGCCGTGCAAAGCGTCCCCGGCAGGAGCCACCAGCGCGCCGCCATCAATAGCCGCCCTGCGCCGGCGAGCACGCGGCCGTTGCGCCAAGGGTCTCGGCCACCGCCGCGCGCATGCCGCGGGTAAGGATGCCGAAATCGTTGCCGGGCGTGACCAGAGCGAAGCCCTGCGCCACGCGGCGTGCCGCCTCGGCGCCGTCGGCACAGAAGATTCCGGCCGGGATTCCCGCGGCCTTGGCCTTTTCCAGCACATGGGCGATGACCTCTTCGGACTTTCGCCGGTCCGGTCCGACGCAGCCGTCGAAGACGAAGGCGAGGTCGTTCGGGCCGATATAGATCATGTCGACCCCCTCGACGGCGAGGATCGCGTCGAGGTTTTCGACGGCCGCGACGGTCTCGATCATCGGGATGACGAGAATCTCGGAATCGGCATGCGCCACATAGTCCGCCCCACCATAAAGCAGGCCGCGGGCAGGCCCGAACGAGCGGATGCCCGTCGGGGGATAGCGGCAGGCGCGCACCAGTTCCGCCGTCTCTTCGGCGGTGGAAATCATCGGACAGATGACCCCGTAGGCGCCGCTGTCCAGCACGCGCATCATGAATGCGGGATCGAGCGAGGGAACGCGTACCAGCGGAACCGCGGGGGTGGCGGAAATCGCCTGCAGCATGTGCAGGGCGTCGGTCGGGCCGATCATGCCATGCTGGAGATCGACGGTTGCGGCATGGACCCCGGCATGTCCCATTCCCTCGGCGGAATAGGACGAGGGGATGGACAGCCAGGCATTGACGATGGTCTGCCCCTCAGCAAGCCTCTCGCGGAGAGGATTGCGGCGGATGTTCGGTTGATCGTTCATGTCGTGCGCTCCCGCGTGTCAGTCGTGCGCGCCGGTCTGAAGCAGGATCTGCTTCCAGATGGCGGTTTCATCGATCAGGGTGAATTCGTTGCGGATCGCCGGGCCGCCGTCGTCGCCGAACGGGCCGAACTCGACATGGCTGATGCCGAGCACATAGACCTGCGCCTGCGTCGGCGTGCCGAAGCGGCCCCAGCCGGAATGCTTGCCCCACAGCGACCAGCGGATGGCTGAGCGTGGCGGCATCAGCGGGTCCTCGCGGCCGATGACGTGCTCGATGCGGAACTCGGCATGGGGGAAGGCGGCCCGCAGGCCCATCCAGAACTGGTCCGCCTGCGCGCGGCCGAACAGCGTCTCGCCGCCGGGATAGTGCAGGTTGCAGGCGCGGTCGTAGCTGCGCGGGATCACCTCCATGTCTGCGGCCATGATGCGGTTCAGGATCTCGGCGTGGCGCTGCCCCCATTCGTTGTCGTTGCCGCGGCCGCTATAGGGCCCGGGCACGTCGTTGTCCTTCGTGAGCGGCTTGACGCAACGCTCCGGTCCACCCTCGCGCGCGATCAGGTCGCGGGTCCAGTCGATCACGTCGAAGCCCATCTGCCGCACGATCGCCGACTGGTCGCGCACCAGCCATTCGTCATAGATCGCGTCGTCGCGGATCGCGCAGTCGGCGAGGATGCGATAGGCGAAGTGCTTTCCGGTCGGCGCGCCATACATGCCGGGCCGCGTGTGCCGTGCCCATGAAATCAGCCGGTGCGAGGACAGGAAGGCGTCGGAGGTCTCGGTCGAGCCGGCCGGGTCCTCGCACCAGATCACGTCCTCGCCCGGCAGTTCCCGGTCCGGAAATTCCGCAAGGGTCGCCATGGTCGCCGCGATGACATTGGTGTTGTCGACCACCACCGAGGCGGGCGAGCGCACGATCAGCCCCGGGGCATAGTGGCGGCGCAGGCTGCCGATCTGGCGGTCCTCCCAGATCTGCTGGGTGAGGCCGTTGATGAAATGCGGGACATCCCGCCATTTCGGATCAAAACCTTTCATGACTGTACCTCTTGTCTGTCCTGTTGCTGGCGAAGGGAAACCACGGCTGTTCGGCGACGCCACGGCCGGCGCCGGCCGGCACATCCTGCGGAAGCCGGGGCGATAAAGCTGGTTGTTTTTCGTCGTCCGACCCGGGGCCATGGTGCGCTGCCATGCCCCAAGCGCGCCGGATCAGGGCGGGTCCGAACCCTCGCAGGCTCTTTCGCCGTCCTCTCATATTATTAGTTGCCAGATATCAAATTCTGTGTCTAGGGTATTTATGCATTCGAATGCACAAAGGGAATGCACAGAGGAAGGAGCTCAACCCGAATGGCCGAGATCGTCTTGCGCAACCTCACGAAACGATGGGGCAGCTTCACAGGTGTCGAGCGCACCAACCTGACGATAGCGGACCAGGAATTCCTGGTTCTGCTGGGGCCGTCGGGCTGCGGCAAGACGACCACCATGCGCATGATCGCCGGGCTGGAAGAGGCCAGCGAGGGCGACATCCTGATCGGCGGGCGGCGGGTCAACGGCCTGGATCCGAAGGACCGCGACATCGCGATGGTCTTCCAGAGCTATGCGCTCTATCCCAACATGAACGTCTACGAAAACATCCGTTTTCCGCTGAAAGTGCGGCGCGTGCCGGCCGCCGAACATCACGAAAGGGTCATGCGCGCGGCCCGGATGGTCGAGCTGACCGAATTCCTGGAGCGCCGCCCGGGCGAGCTGTCCGGAGGGCAGCGCCAGCGCGTGGCCCTGGCGCGTGCGATCGTCCGCCAGCCGAACGTGTTCCTCATGGACGAACCCCTGTCCAACCTGGACGCCAAGCTCAGGGTTTCGACGCGCGCGCAGATCAAGAACCTCAGCCACGAGCTGAAGGTGACGACGATCTACGTCACCCACGACCAGGTGGAAGCGATGACGCTGGCCGACCGCGTCGTCATCATGAAGCGCGGAGTGATCCAGCAGGTCGGAAGCCCGGTGGAGATCTACGACCGGCCGGCCAACACCTTCGTGGCCGGCTTCATCGGCAATCCCGCCATGAACCTGATGACCGGAGAGCTTCGCGGCGGCGTCTTCAGCGGCGAGAACGTCCGCATTGCCGGGATTAACGGGCCGGACGGCGCCGTCGTCCTGGGGTTTCGGGCCGAGGATGCCTCGGTGGTGCCCGCCGGCGGCGACATCGTCGCGCCGACCTACACCATGGAGCTTCTGGGCGACGCCACGATGGTCGCGGTGCGCGCCGGCGGCGCGCTTGTCACCGTTAAGGCCCAGAAGGATTACCGCATCGAGATCGGTGCTCCGGTCGAAATCTCGGTGCCCGCAGGGATCTGTCATCTCTTCGATGCCGCTGAAGGCAACCGCATCGAGACCGCCGGATAAATCCAACCACCAATGCCGGAAAACGTGCCGGCAGCAAACAGCAGGGGAATCAAAATGAAACGTCGAAATCTCTTCATCTTCGCCGTCCTTGCCGCGCTCGGCTCCGGACCGGCCAACGCCGCCTGCAGCTTTTCGAACGAGGTGCCGATAAAGGTCCTCAGCGCCGCCTTCGAGGCGTGGAAGTCGGTGACCGACGCGATGGCCGAATGTGGGAACGTCCAGGCATCGCTGGACCAGGACTTCCGCTTGAAGCAGTCCGCCGCCTTTGCCGCAAATCCGGCGCTCTACCAGCTCGGCGGCGTGGCCAACAACACGATTCCCCAGTTGCTGAACGAGAAGAGGATCCGGCCGCTGAACGATCTGGTCGAGAAGTACGGCCAGCACCTCAAGCCGAACCAGCTCATCAAGGTGGGCGGCGACATCGTGGCCATCGCCATGATGGTGAACACCCAGGAATTCGCCTATCGCAAGGACATCTTCGACGAGCTCGGGCTGGACGTGCCCAAGACCTACGATCAGGTCTTCGAGGCCGCCGAGAAGATCCGGCAATCCGGCAAGGTGGACTATCCGCTCGGCGGCATGACGATGTCCGGCTGGAACATGGCGCTGGAATGGCTCAACGTCTATGCGAGCCTTGCCGGCGACAGCTTCCTCAACGCGGACGGCACGCCGAACTTCAACAACGAGAACGGCATCAAGGCGCTCGAACTGCTCAAGCGCGCGAGCGAATACATGGACCCCGAATATCTCGTGTCGGATTCCACCTTCGTCCAGCAGCAGATGCAGCAGGGCAAGATCGCGATGGCCAACATCTGGGCCAGTCGTGCCGGCGCGGCGGACAACGAGGCCGAATCCAAGGTGGTCGGCAAGATTTATACGGCTGCGTCGCCCCTGGCCGCCGAGGATGCCAGACCGGTCGCCATGCTCTTCTGGGATGGTATCGTGATCCCCCGCAACATCTCCGACGAGGCGGCCGAGGCGGCCTTCCGGGTCGCGATGGAAGGGCTCGATACCGAAATGGTCCAGGCGCACAACGACGATGCCGTCTGGCTGATCGAAGGCTACAAGCCCGGCCGGCTTGCCGAAGGCGCGGTCGCCACGGCCAGCGCCCAGCCCAGCCCGATCTCTTATCCCATGACGATCGAGATGGGGCTCATCCATTCCGCGATCGGCAATCAGATCAGCGGCTTCTTCACGGGAGCGAAGTCGGCGGAGGCGGCCCTGCGCGCGGCGGAGGAGGAATACGGGACGGCAGCCCGCGAGGCCGGCCTTCTTCAATGAACCATTCGCGCGGGCCGCGATGAACGGCGCGGCCCGCGGACAGTTTTCGCAAAAGCAGGGAGAAGACGGTGCGCTTCAGGACATTCGCGGCGTTTGTCGCGCCATCGTTGTTGCTCATGGTGCTGTTCATCGCCGCGCCGCTCACCAGCGTGTTCGTGCAGAGTTTCTTTGTCACGCAGCCGCAAATCCAGCGGGTCGAGACCGAGCGCTGCACGGCCGGATTCCTGGAGCAGCAATGCACGACGGAGATCAAGAACGTCCCCGTGCTGGATGAGAACGGCGCGGTCGTGACGACGACGCGCTTCGTCGGGCTGGACAATTATCGCGCCGTGGTCAGGCCCGACCGCGCCTTCGCCGCGCTGTCGGCATGGGACTGGCAGGCCCTGATGTCGATCGATTTCTGGAAGGCGCTGCGTTTCACGCTCACCTTCACGCTGGTGACGTTGCCGCTGGTCGTCGGCCTGGGTCTTGCGATCGCGCTGGCGGTCAACAACACCATGCGCTCGATCCGCGGCCCGGTGATCTTCGTATCGCTGCTTCCCTTCATCGTCACGCCCGTGATCGGCGCGCTGTCGATCCGCTGGCTGTTCGTCGGCGACGGGATCCTGACCCGCGCGATGGAGGCCTGGAGCGGCACCGAGATCGCCATGTTCGCGCAAGGATGGACCATCGAGCTGCTGATGCTCTTCTACCGCGTCTGGCATGTCGCGCCCTTCGCCTTCGTCATCTTCTATGCCGGATTGCAGACGATGAACCGCGAGACGCTGGAGGCCGCGATGGTCGACGGCGCCTCGCGCTTCGAGCGGCTGCGCTATGTCATCGTGCCGCATCTGATGCCGCTGATCGTGTTCGTGTCGCTGATCCATCTCATGGATGCCTACCGGGTCTTCGAGGAAGTGGTCGGCTTCCGAAGCCAGGCGCATGTCATCTCGCTGCAATGGCTGACCTACGACCTGCTGCAGCCGGACGATGCGGGCAACCGTGCGGTCAGCCGCGCCTCCGCCTCCGCCATGCTGACCATGATCGGCATCGTCATCCTTCTCGTTCCGCTGCTGCGCAAGTCCTGGCGCGATCACAAGGGAGCCCGCTGATGTCCACTGTAAAGGCTTTGCGCCAGCCCGCCTCGCTGCAGATAGTGTCGGCCGGTTTCCTGCTCTTCTGGTGCGTGCTTGCCCTGTTCCCGATCGCCTGGATCGCGGTCATGAGCATCAAGGCACCGCTCGACGCCTTCGCCGCCAATCCCTTCGACGTGATCCTGGGGCCGGCCACGATCGCGCAGGGCAACGGATTGACGCTTGCCGATATCGCGGCGGCTCTTCTCGGGGGAGGGCTGGCCATCTGGTTTGCGATCAAGGTCCTGCCGGGGCTGGTCGCCCGCCACGTGCCGCCCGGCTACAGGCCGCTCGGCTGGATCCTGGCGCTCATCGGCTATTGCATCATCGTGCTTCTGGCGGGGTTCATCCTGCTGCCGCGCCTGGCGCAGGCGGTGAACGCAGCCATGGCGCTCGATCCGGTCATCGGTTTCACGACGCAGCATTATCATGCCGTCTGGGTGGAGAACGCGTTCTGGCAGAATTTCGTCAATTCCGCGATCGTGACGACCGGCGTGGTGACGATCTCGCTGACCGTCGGAACGCTCGCCGGCTACGGGCTGTCGCGTTCGGGCTCGAACCTCGCCTTCTGGCTGCTGATTGGCGCGCTGGTCTTCAGGGCGCTGCCGCATTCCGTGCTGGTGGCCGGCTATCTTCCGGTCTTCATCAATTCGGCTGAGCTTCTGCGGCCGCTCCTGGGAGAAAATGCGCCGACCCTCTACGGCCAGCCTCTTGCCGTCATCATCGTGCTGGTGTCGATCAACCAGCCCTTCACGATCTGGATGCTACGCTCGTTCTTCCAGAGCATCCCGGCCGAGCTGGACGAGGCGGCGCGCGTCGACGGCTGTACCCATTTCCAGGCGTTCCGAAGGGTCATCATGCCGGTGATGTGGCCGGGCGTGATCACGACGGGGCTGTTCAGCTTCCTGCTGGCGTATAACGACTTCCTTGTGACCTCGTTGCTGCTCGACCAGTCGGACATGACGATGGTTCCGGCGATCGCCGCCTACTTCAACCGCGAGACGACGACGACCGACCAGGTCCAGGCCATCGCGGCGGCCGTTTCGATCACTGCGCCCCTGTTCCTGCTCGTGATGGCGTTCCAGCGCCAGATCGTGAGCGGGCTCACCGCCGGGGCGGTGAAAGGCTAAGTATGAACATGGGGCCGCCTCCACTTGACGCATGAGACCAAGGAACTTGGCTGGGTGGGGACCAAGGCTCCTCTGGTCGATCGCGCTTGAAGGATACGGAGAACAATTGAGCAATGGCCGGGATCGCCCGCCGGACAATCCGTTCGAGGCGGCGGCATCCACCCCACGCCGAGCGACAAATGGACGGAGGGCGATCGGCTGCGGCTGTTGGTTAAAGCGGCAGGCGGGCATCGCAAATGCCGCAGCCAACGGCTGCTCAGTTTGTCTGCAAGAGGTTGCGATCGTCGGGGGCGGGCCGGTGGCCGTGGTCATCGATCCGGTTGCCCGCAACCTTCTTGGCGAACGCATCCTCCGCCAGCTGCCCGATGCCCGCCTCATGGAATTCGGCGGCGAGTGCACCGCGGCGGAAATCGCCGCGCGCGCCGCGGAGACGGGCGATGCCCGGCTTCTCATCGGCGTCGGCGGCGGCAAGGCGATCGACACCGCGAAGGGGGCCGCGATCGAGCGCGGCCTGCCGGTCGCCATCGTGCCGACGATCGCCTCCAACGACAGCCCCACCAGCCATATCGCCGTCGTCTACACGCCGGACCACGCCGTCGAGGGCGTGCGCCGCATGAAGACCAATCCCGTGCTGGTGCTGGTGGATACTGCCGTCATCGTCGGGGCGCCGCGCCGGTTCCTGGCCGCCGGCATCGGCGATGCGATGTCGAAGCCCTACGAGCTTGCGGGCGCGCTGGCCGGCGGTGGGCTCAACTTCTTCTCGGGCCGGCCGACGGAACTGACGCAGGCGATCGTCTCCCGCGCGCAGGAGATCCTTCTCGCCGACAGCGAGGCCGCCATGGCGGCAACGGCGCCCGACGAGGCTTTCGAGCGCGTCGTCGAGGCGGCAGTGCTCCTGAGTGGCCTCGCCTTTGAAAGCGGCGGCCTTTCCATTGCCCACGCCATGGTGCGCGGACTGTCGGTCATGCCGGCGCTGGGCGGTCTGCTGCATGGCGAAATGGTCGCGCTCGGCACGCTGACGCAGCTCGCCGCCGGGCAGGGCAGCGCGGAGGAGATCCGCGCGCTCGCCGGCTTCTTCCGCCGCATCGGCCTGCCCACCGGCTTCAAGGTATTCGACATCACGGCAGAGGCCGATTTCCGGCGCATGGCCGAGATCGCGCTCGCCGCGCCCTATGCGCCGAACTACTACCGCAAGCTCGATGCCGGCGATCTCGTGCGCGCGATGCGGGCCCTCGACGAAAGGAACTGACGATGGGAGAGGCAAGGAACGTGGTGGTCACCGGTGGAGGGACCGGCATCGGGCTGGCGACGACCCAGGTGCTTGTCGAGCGCGGCTGGCAGGTAACGGCTGCCGGGCTGGAGCGGGAGGACGGTTTTCCCGATGCCGCCCGCTTCGTTGAATGCGACGTCACCGATGCCGCCTCGCTGGCCAAAGTCTTCGAAGGGGTCGAGACGCTCGGCGGGCTCGTGACCTGCGCGGGAACCATCCAGTATGGCAGGGAGTGGGACGCGGCGGTTTTCGAGAAGGTCATGGCGGTGAACGTCACCGGTGTCCTTTCCTCCTGCACGGCGGCCCGCGACGCGCTCCAGCGCGGCGGCGGTTCGGTCGTCAACATCGCCTCGATGTGGAGCTGGTTCGGCAACCCGGTCGCGCCGGCCTACGGCACCAGCAAGGGGGCCGTCGCGGCGCTGACGCGTTCGCTGGCCGTCGCCTGGGGCGCGAGCGGCATCCGCGTCAACGCGGTGGCGCCCGGCTGGGTGGAGACGCGTATTTCGGAAGGAGCACGGGCGGATGCGGCGCGGCGCGCCCGGATCGACGCGCGCATTCCCCTGGGGCGGTGGGCCGCCACGGTGGAGATCGCCCGGGTCGTGGCATTCCTGCTGTCGGAAGACGCCTCCTATATCCACGGCGCCATCGTGCCCGTCGACGGCGGCTATCTGGCGGCCTGATCCCATGCAGCCGTTCCAGTTCGACACCGTTGCGAGCCTTGCCGTCGAATGGGGCGGCGCGGCCCATATCGGCGAGAGGCTGGGCGCCTGGTTTACCGCGCGCAACCTCCTGCTCGTCACGGATGGCGGCCTCAGGGCCTCGGGCGTGCTGGACCCCGCGCTTGCCTCGCTTCAGGCGAGCGGCTTTACCGTCACCGTGTTCGACGCCGTCGTCGCCGACCCGCCCGAAAGCGTGCTTCTCGATTGCGTCGCGCGCGCCAGGGCCGCGCAGGTCGACATCGTGCTCGGCTTCGGCGGCGGCTCGTCCATGGACGTGGCCAAGCTCGCCGCCGTTCTCATCCGCTCCGGGCAAAGCCTTGCCAGCCTCTACGGCATCGGCAAGGTCGAGGGCGGGCGGCTGCCGCTCGTGCAGGTCCCGACCACGGCCGGCACGGGATCGGAAGTGACCAACATCACGATCCTGACAACCGGCGAGACGACGAAGATGGGCGTGGTCGCCGACCAGCTCTATGCCGACCGCGTGCTGCTCGACGGGGCGCTCACCTGCGGCCTGCCGCCGCTCCACACCGCCGCAACCGGCATCGACGCCATGGTGCATGCGATCGAAGCCTATACGTCGCGGCACAGGAAGAACCCGATATCCGATCTTCTCGCCTGCGAGGCGTTGCGGCTTCTGTCCACCCATCTGGTTGCCGCATGCCGCAACGGTAACGACCGCACGGCGCGCGAAGCGATGCTGCTCGGCGCGACGCTGGCCGGGCAGGCCTTCGCGAATGCGCCGGTGGCCGCGGTGCACGCCCTGGCCTATCCGCTCGGCGGCCGCTGCCACATCCCGCACGGCCTTGCCAATGCGCTCATGCTGGGGCCGGTGCTCGGCTTCAACCTGAAGGCCGCGGCGCCACTCTACGCCCGGCTGGCCGCGCCGGCCGGGGCGGATCTTGCGGGCGCCGGGAGCGAGGAAGGCCTTGCCCGCCGTTTCCTTGCCCGGATGCTGGAACTGATGGATGCCTCCGGCGCGCCGCGCCGGCTGCGCGATGCCGGTGTGGCGGAAGACATGCTCCCGACGCTCGCGGCGGACGCCATGTTGCAGACACGGCTCCTCGCAAACAATCCCGTGCCGCTGGAAGAGGCGGACGCGCTGGCCCTCTACCGCGCAGCCTACTAGCAAGCCCGGCGATTTTCGCGCGGCTCATTGCTGCATCGCAAACTGTGCGACAATTCGGCAGGCGGAGAGCCTTTTCATCGCGCTGCCTGGTTGGTAAGCCTTGGCGCGAGAGGTTTCGATGAACACGCATCTGCAACAGCGCCGGATTGGAATGGTGGCCTTCGCCGTCGCCGTCCTGATGGCGTTGCAGGCGCTTCTCGGCCCCCTTGCCGTTGCAGCCGCCGCCGGCGCTTCGCCGGTCGATGCCTTCGGCAATCCGCTCTGCATCAGCCATGCCGAGGAGCAGGAACCGGCCTCCGCGCCGGGCAAGGAGCGTTCCCTCGCTCCCGATTGCTGCACGCTTGCCTGCGGCATGGCCGCGGCCTTCGTTCCGACCCACCGCTCCGTTCCCATCCTGTTCAATCCGCGCGCCCAGCCATCGCAGCGGATTCTCGATGGGTATGGCGACATGGTCCCCTCAGCGCACGACGCTCTCCCCGGACATCCGCGCGGCCCTCCCGCCATCGCCTGACCGCCGGGCCGGCACCCGCTGGCGACCGTGACGATGCGCCTGCCCGAGCCATATTGGCCGACGGGGCAGGGGGCGCCGCGAGGCTCCCGTTCTCCACGCACGCATGATGCGCATTGCTGTGCCTCCCGGCTCCCGTCCGTCCTGTCGTCGGCGCCCCGCCGGGCGCTCCGCGATCGCGCCTTCCAATTTTTATTCCATCAAACCTTGCCGGCAGGGATGACCGGCTTCATGGAGACTGACTATGCTGAAAAGAATGCTTGCAACCGTTGCCGTCCTTGCCATCGGTTCCGGAGCCGCCCTTGCCCATGTCTCGCTGCAATCGAAGGAGGCGCCGGTCGGTTCGACCTATCGCGCGATCCTCCAGGTGCCGCATGGCTGCGAAGGCAGGCCGACGAATGTGCTCCGCGTGCAGATCCCGGAGGGCGTGATCGCGGTCAAGCCGCAGCCGAAGGCCGGCTGGACGCTTGAAAAGATCAAGGGCGCCTATGCGAAATCCTACGACTACCACGGCACGCCGACCAGCGAAGGCGTGAAGGAAATCGTATGGAGCGGCGGCAGCCTCGGCGATGACGAATATGACGAGTTCGTGCTGCGGGTCTATCTGACGAAGGACCTGAAGGCGGGCGAAACGCTGTATTTCCCCGTGGTGCAGGAGTGCCCCGACGGCATGGCCGAGCGCTGGATCGAGATCCCCGCCGAAGGCCAGTCGGCCGATGATCTCGAGCTTCCCGCGCCCGGCGTGAAGCTGGTCGAGGCCGCAGGCGGCCATTAAAGGCTGTTCCAGAAAAGGCATGACGCGGTCTTGCGTGCAAGATTGCGGCGAAAAAGGAGGCGGGGGTGTCTTTGCGATTTGAAGAACGGCGCAAACGCTCTGGCTCCGTGAAGGCCGGCGCCATCGGGGTGCCGGCCGCATCTGTCGTTCGGAGGGCGTTCGTGCGGGACCATCCTGGCCGAGCCTGTATCCAGGTATTCCTGGCCGGCATCCTCTGGTGCTGCCTCGCCGCGGCGGCGATGGCGCATGCCTCCCTGACGGGGTCGGTGCCGGCGGATGGCGCGGTCGTCGACACGCCGCCGCAAAGCCTCTCGCTGTCCTTCAGCGAGCCGGTTTCGCCGCTCGTGCTGCGGCTCGTCCTGCCGGACGGGCAGGCAAGGACGCTCGGGACTTTCGTGCTCCGCGACCGCGTGCTTGAGATCGTCCCGCCGGACGGCCTCGGCGCTGGCACCCATGTCCTTGTCTGGCGTGTCGTGTCCGAGGACGGGCATCCGGTCGCCGGATCCACGGTCTTTTCGATCGGCGCGCCGAGCAGCGCGCCGCCCGTCGCCGAAACGGCGGCCGACTGGCCGGTCAGGATCGCGCTGTGGCTTGCGCGGGTCGCGCTCTATGTCGGCCTCTTCTTCGGGATCGGCGGCCTCTTTTCCGTCCGCTGGCTGATCCCGGGCGGCGCGGATGGCCTGCGCGTCATAAGGGGGGTAACGCTGCTCGGCCTGGCGGCGGCCGTCCTCTCGCTGGGGTTTCAGGGACTGGATGCGCTCGGCGTTCCGCTATCCGGCCTGATGGACCGGACGGTATGGCAAGCCGGTCTCGCCACGCGTTTCGGCCTCACCGTCATCGTGCTTCTGGCGGCCTTCTGCCTGGCGGTGGTTGCCTCCTTTCGCGCGGCATTCGCCGGTCGTGCGGCATCCCTTGCGTCTCTCCTCGCCGGAGGCGGGGCCCTGGCGTTGAGCGGCCATGCAAGTTCGGCCGCGCCGCAATGGCTGACGCAACCCGCCGTCTTCGTGCATGCGATCACGATCGCCGTCTGGATCGGCGCCCTCCTGCCGCTGGCCTGTGCCGTGCGGCGGGGCGGCGATGCCGGCCGGCAGGCGCTTGACCGGTTTTCGCGCCTGATCCCGGCCTGCGTTGCCGCGCTGGCCCTTGCCGGCCTGCTGCTTGCCGTCGTCCAGATCCAGGCATTCGGCGCGCTCTTTTCGACGGCCTACGGCGCCGTGCTTCTGGTGAAGATGGCGCTGCTTGCGGTCCTGTTTTCGCTCGTGGCTCTCAACCGCTGGGTTTTCACCCGGCCCGCCGCGCGCGGGGATCGCGGCGCGACGCGGCGGCTTGTCCGGTCGATCATCGTGGAGACCATGATCGTCCTTGCGGTTCTTGCCGTCGCCGCGGCCTGGCGGTTCACGCCGCCGCCGCGCGCACTGGCGCTCGCGGCGGCGCAGCCGGCCTCGATCCATATCCATTCGGACAAGGCGATGGCCGAAATCGCCCTCACGCCGGGTCGCGCCGGCCCGGTCCGGCTATCCGCCGTCATCCTGTCGCCCGACTTCACGCCCCTCAGCCCGAAGGAGGTCACGTTCGTGCTCTCGAACCCGGAAGCGGGCATCGAGCCGATGCGCCGGCGGGCCGCATTGCAGGGCGACGGGACCTGGCAGGCCACGGACGTCATCCTTCCCCTGGCCGGGCGGTGGCGCGTGAGGATCGACATTCTCGTCAGCGATTTCGAGCTCGTGCGATTGCAGGAAACGGTTGAAATCGCGCCATAGATCGCGTTGGGGCCGCTTGGGCGCGCCTTGCGCGGCACTGTCCCGCAATAACATGCGTGAAATACTCAAGTTTTGACTCTTGTTTGCGCCAGCGCAAAGAGCGGCGTTTCCCGGATGTGCAATTCCCATGGCAGGGCAATTGGCGAGCGGGGATATCATGGCGCGCATCGGTGGACTTGGTTTCGTTACGGCGGTTCTTCTGGCCGGGACGGCGACGGGGGCTTTGGCACAGTCGGCGACACCCGGCTCGACCACGGTTCTGGACGCCGTCGTGGTCGATGGCACAAGGTGGAGCGACACGGTCCAGAGGGCGCGCGAGCGCCTGGCGGCCATTCCCGGCGGGGTGGCGGCCATCGGCGGGGAGGAGCCGGCGGTACGGGCCGTGCCGACACTTTCCGAAGCGCTCGCCCTCGTTCCGGGCGTCGTCGTGCAGCGCTTCTTCGGGGGCAACGACCAGCCGCGGGTGCAGATCCGCGGCTCAGGCCTGCAGCAGAACCCGGTCGAGCGCGGCATCCTCGTCCTGCGGGACGGCCTGCCGATCAACCGCGCGGACGGGTCCTACATCGTCGGCCTCGCAAATCCCGGCCAGGCGAGCCTGATCGAGGTCTATCGCGGTTATACCGCCAACCGGCTCGGCGCGAGCGTGCTCGGCGGGGCGATCAACTTCGCCTCGCCGGTGGAGGCCGGAACGAGCGTTTCGGCGGGCGGCGGAAGTTTCGGCGCGGCGGAGGTTTCCGCCCGCACGGGCTTCGACAGCGACCGCTTCGCCGGCAGCTTCTCCATCGACAGCAGCCGCCGCGACGGCTTCCGCCGGCACAACGGCTCCCGCCGGACGAGCGTCGGCGGCACGATCGAGGCGGAGATTTCCGACAGCGTCACGACGCGCGCCTTCATCGGCTATACCGATCTCGGCTTCGACGTTTCCGGTCCCCTGACGCTGAGCGCGCTGAACGCCGACCCGACGCAGATCTCGCTCGGCCCGCCGACCAGCCTCGGCCCCAATGTCGAGCGCGACAGGCCGCGCCGCGAGGCCACCCAGTTCCTCATCGGCTCGCGCACCTCCATCGTGCTGGACGACCACCTGTTCGATATCGGGCTCGGCTACACCTATACCGAGGACATGTTCCGCTTCCCCGTGTCGAGCGGCGTGCGCCGCACGGAGGGCGGCGACCTGACCGGCCTCCTGCGCTATGCCTACCAGCCGGATGCGGATGCTCTCCTGCCGCTCTTCGAAACGACGGCGCAATATTCCATCGGCTCGGCCGAGCGGACCTACAACATCAATCGCGCCGGCGCCGACGGGCCGGCCTTCTCCCGGAACGATCTCGACGCCAAGACCCTGTCGCTCACGGCCGGCCTCAATGTGCCGGTCGGCGATGCGGTGACGCTGTCGCCCTCGCTGTCCTACACCTATGCGACGCGCGGAAACGACGATCTCTGGGGCACGGCGACCCGCCCGTGGCTGGGCTTCACGCCCGGCGGGCCGGTCCTGTCGAGAATTCCGGCGGTCGATACGAGCTATGACCGAAGCTATAGCGGCTGGTCGCCGGCGCTGGCCGCAAGCTGGCGGCCCGACGAAAGCAACCTGCTGTTCGCCGCGATCAGCCGCAGCTTCGAGCCGCCGACCCATGACGACCTGCTCGGCACCATGGGCGGCACGCCCAACAGTTCGGCGACCGGCTTCTCCACGCCTGACCTCGACGCCCAGACCGCGACCACCGTCGAGATCGGCTGGCGGGGCAGCTACGAGACGTGGAGCGTCGATGCCGTCGCCTACTATTCCTGGGTGGACGACGAGCTTCTCAGCCTGCGTGACAGCAGCGGTTCGCTGCTGGCCGCCGTCAATGCCGACCGGACGATCCATGCGGGACTGGAGCTCGGCGTCTCCGGCGAGATCGTGCAGGCGCTCACGGGCCGGCTTGCCTATACGTTCCAGGACTTCCGCTTCGACGACGATCCGGTGCGCGGCGACAATCGCCTCGCCGGCGCGCCCCGCCATGTCGTCCACCTCGCGCTGCAATATGCGGTGGCGGAGGACTGGGATATCGGCGCGGCCCTGCAATGGGTCCCGGCAAAGACGCCCGTCGACAACATGAACACGCTCTACGCCGATCCCTATGCGGTCGTCGACCTCAAGACCGAATACCGCATCAGCGAGGCCTTCAGCCTTTACGGCGCCGTCACCAACCTCTTCGACAAGACCTATGCCTCCTCCACCCTGGTCCTCGACCAGGCGGGCCCCGGGCAGGCGGTCTACCTGCCGGGCGATGGCCGCGGCTTCTACGCCGGTATCAAGGCGCGTTTCTGACGAAAGGACGATGGACATGACCCTTCCCACCCGCCGTGACGTTCTTGCCGGCCTCTCCGCGCTCGCGGTCACGACGCTGGCGGCGCCCGCGATCCTCAGGGCCGCCGCGCCGCTGACGCTCTACGGTCCGCCGGCCGCGCCCTCCGCCGTCCTTGCCCATGCGGTCAAGGGCGGCTTCCTGAAGGACGTTGCGCCCTCGGCGGTCTTCCGCGCCTGGAAGACGCCGGACGAGATGCGCGCCGCCGTTGCCTCCGGCTCCATGGGCGCCGTGGTGATGCCGAGCTATGCCGCCGCCAACCTGCACAACCGGGGCCTCGGCATCGGGCTCCTCGATGTGCTGACCACCGGCCTCCTCTACGTGGTCTCGAAGGACGAGAGCCTGAAGACGGTCGCCGGGCTCAAGGGCAGGACGCTCGCCCTGCCGTTCAAGAACGACATGCCGGATTTCGTGATGGCACGGCTTCTGGCACAGGCGGGGCTGGGAGAGGGCGACGTGACGCTCGAATATACCGCCTCGCCGCCCGAGGCGGTGCAACTGCTCCTGACCGGCCGCGTCGATGCCGCTCTCCTCAGCGAACCGGCGGCGACCGGCGTCATCATCAAGGCGAAATCGCTCTTCATGACCGTCTACCGCGCCATCGACGTCCAGGCGGAATGGCAGGCCGTCGCGGGCACGTCGGAGATCCCGCAGGCCGGGCTCGCGCTGACGACCGAGGTGCAGCAGGCGCTCGGCAAGGAAGGCGCCCACGCCCTGCAGACGGCGATCGAGGCCGCGCTCGCCGATGCGCTGGCCGATCCCGAGGCCGCGGCGAATGCCGTCGCGGACGCGCTCGGTTTCCCGCCGGAGATCATCGCCGCATCCTTCCCGACCAGCCACCTGAGCGCAATCCCCGCCAGCGCGGCGAGGCAGACCCTCGAAGGCTTCTACGGCGTGCTGGCCAAGGCCAATCCGGCGATCATCGGCGGCAAGCTGCCGGGCGACGGATTCTATCTGGTGTGATGCGATGAGCCATGTTCTCGCCGGCCTCGGCTGGACGGGGCGCTATCTGTGGGCCGGATGGGCGGGCCTTGCCGGCATCTTCTGTTTCCTCGCCGTCTGGCAGGCCGGGCACGAGATCTACGGCTCCTTCATCCTGCCGTCGCCGGCGGAAACGGCAGCAGCCATCGACGCGCTCGCCGCGCGGCCGGATTTCTGGACGATCCTGTCGCAGAGTGCCGGCCGGGCGCTTTCGGGCTTCGCGCTCGCCGCCGTGACCGGCACGGCGGCCGGCCTCGTCGCCGGCTATTCCTTCGCCGCCATGCGGCTGATGAAGCCGGTGGTCACGGTCATGCTGGGCGTGCCGCCGATCGGCTGGATCGTGCTGGCGCTGATCTGGTTCGGCTCGTCCGGCGGCACGGCCGTCATGACGGTGGTCATCGCCTCCGCGCCGCTCTCCTTCGCGGGCGCGCTCGAAGGCGTCGCCAAGCGCGACCGGCAGCTCGACATCATGGCCCAGTCCTTCGGCGCCTCATGGGCCTACCGGCTGCGCACGATCACCCTGCCGCATGTGCTCTCCTACCTCTTTCCCGCCTGGACGACGACGGCCGGCAGCGCCTGGAAGGTCACGGTGATGGCGGAGCTTCTCTCCAATTCCGGCGGCATCGGCGGCGAGCTGGCGACGGCACGCGCGCTTTTCGACATCCCGCTCGTCACGGCTTGGCTGGCGATCACCGTCATCCTCGCGCTCGCCACCGACTATGGCGTGCTGCATGTGGTGCGCGAGGCCGCGGAGCGCTGGCGCAGCGCCGGCCTTCCCTGGGGCGTGAAGCGATGAGGCAAAGCCCCGCGCTCACCTTCTCCCGCGTCGGGCACGCCTTTCTCGGGCGCAGCCTCTTCGAGGATTTCGACCTTGCCATCGGCAAGGGCGAGGCCGTGGCGCTGCTCGGCCCGTCCGGCAGCGGCAAGACGACCCTCCTGCAGATCGCCGCCGGCATCGTCGAGCCGGTCAAGGGGCGGGTTTTGCGCGGATACCGCCGTCAGGCGGTGGTGTTCCAGGAACCGCGCCTGCTGCCGTGGATGACGCTGACGGACAATATCGCCTACGGCCTTGCGGCAAGGGGCGAGGGGAAGGCGGCGCGCCGCAGGACGGCGGAGCGCCTCGCGCTCTCCGTCGGCCTGGAAGAGGCTGACTTCACAAAATACCCCGCGGAGCTTTCCGGCGGCATGCGGCAGCGGGCGAACGTGGCGCGGGCGCTCGCCGTCGATCCCGACATGCTGTTCCTCGATGAACCGTTCAGCGCGACGGATGTCGGCCTGCGCCGCCATCTTCAGGACCTCCTGATCGCCGCCGCCCGCAGCCGTGGCTTCTCCGTGCTGCTGGTGACGCACGATCTTGCCGAAGCGGTCCGCGTGGCCGATCGCATCGCGGTTCTCTCGGGCCGGGACGGACGCATCGCCGCGAGCCGCGCGCTTGCCGGCCGGCCGGGCGAACGCTCCGAACGGGCGATCTTCGAGCAGGTGGAGGCATGGTCGCGCGATCCCGTCTTCGGCGAGCTCTTCTCGGCGACGGAGCGGGCGCGATGAGGGAGCGGCCGATCCTTGCCGAAGCGCTGCGGCTGTTCTTTCCCCTGGCCGCCGCCCATGGCGCGCTGCTGCCGTTCCTCTGGGTGGTCTTGGGCGGCTACGAGCTGCCTTTTTCCTCCGACATCCCGTCCTCGCAGTGGCATGCGCATGAAATGATCTTCGGCACCTACGGCATGGCGCTCGCCGGCTTCCTCGGCTCGGCCGTGCCGGAATGGACCGATACCAGCCCGCCACGGGGCAGGGCGTTGTTTTGCCTTGCCGCCCTCTGGCTGCCGGCGCGCCTGGTCGGCGCGGTGGGGGCGGATGCGCTGAGCCTAGTGGCCGCCGTCTTCGACCTTGCCTTCCTGGTCGCGCTTTCCGCCCTGATCGGCCGGGCGATGCTGGAGCGCCGCACGACGAAGCATCTCGCCTTCCTGTTCTGGCTGCTTTCCTTCGCCGCGGTGGCGGCGGGCGTGCGCTACGGCTGGTTCGTCGGCGATGTCGCGCTCTCCGCCCGCCTGCTGGAAACGGCGCTCTGCATCTTCATCGTGCTGTTTTCGCTGTCCGCCTCGCGCATCAATGTCGTGGTGATCAACCTTGCGCTGGATCCGACCGGCGAGACGACGCCCTACAGGCCGCATCCCGGGCGGCGCCATGCGGCCGCGGCGATGACGGTGCTCTACATGGCCTCGGCCCTGATCTTTCCGGAAAGCGGCGTTTCGGCCTGGCTGGCGCTGGCGGCGGGCGCCGCGTTCCTCGACCGGCTGGCGGAATGGTTCATCGGCCGCCCCGCCTTCAGGACCGAGGTGGTCATTCTCGCCCTCGGCAATGCCTTTGCCGGCGCCGGTTTCCTGGCGCTCGGCGCAACGCGGCTCGGGCTCGACCTTCCCCCCGTCGCCGGCCTGCACATGCTGTCGGTCGGGGCGCTCGGCTGCGCGGTGATGGCCGTGCTGGTCATCGCCGGCCTGCGGCATACCGGCCGCGATCTCCTGCATCTGCCAAGGCAGGCCCACGGGGCGGCCTTGCTGATGGTCGCCGCCGCGTTCGTCCGCGTCCTTCCCGAATTCGCCTTCGCCGCCGGCCTTGCGCCCCTGCACCATGCCATCAGCGCGGTGCTCTGGGCGGCAAGCTTCGGCGTCTGGCTTCACGGTTTCCTGCCGATGCTGGCCGCGCCGGGCGTCGGCCAGGACGGCGCCTGCAACGGTTCGTGACGGGGTTTTGGCCGGAATGGCGATCCGTTTCGCCCATGGCCGCGGGCGCATCGACGGCCAGCTCAGCCCTGGTTCGATTCCATACGACTGCTGGTGGCCATCAACCCAGCTCATGGCGCACGGGAAGCCGCCTGTCCGTCGTCAGACCTCGTGCAGCACATGGGCGGCCTTCACCGCCGCCGAGGCGCGGTTTTCCACGCCGAGCTTCACGTAGATCTGTTCGAGGTGCTTGGTCACCGTGCGGGCGCTGAGGCCGAGGATTTCGCCGATATCCCGGTTCGACTTGCCCTTGGCGATCCACAGCAGCACCTCGGATTCGCGGTGCGTCAGCGCAAAATGCTGGCGCAGCACCTCGTCCTCGGAAAGCCGGTTTTCGGCGGTGAGGCGGAAGAGATATTCGTCCGCGCCGATCGCGCCGAGAAAGGCGAGCTGCAGGCTTGCCTGGCCCGCCTGGCGGATCGCGAAACTGTTTTCGCGCACGGTGCCGCGGGTCTTCATCCAGGCGTTGATATGGGTCGAGACCGCGTCGAGGCCGTCGTCGCTGCCCGTCGCGGCGTTGACGAGGCGGGTCGCCTGCGGCGTCGACCAGCGGATCTTTCCCTCGCCGCTGACGGCCAGCAGATGCCGGCCCGCCGCATCGAGCGCCACCCGCGCGCTCTGGGCGGAGCGGGCGTTGGAGAGATGCACCCGGATGCGGGCGCGCAGTTCGTCGATGTTGATCGGCTTGGTAAGGTAATCGACGCCGCCGGCCTCCAGCGCCCGCACCACGTGCTCCGTCTCGGTGAGGCCGGTCATGAAGACGACGGGCACGGGGCTGACGGCCGGGTTGGCCTTCAGCTTCAGGCAGGTCTCGAACCCGTCCATGCCGGGCATCACGGCGTCGAGCAGGATGATGTCGGGTGTGATGCGGTCGACGATGTTGAGCGCCGCCGTGCCGGATGTGGCGATCAGCACGGAAAAGCCGGATTGCTCCAGCGCCTCCGTCAGGAAGCCGAGCGCTTCGGGGGAATCGTCGACGAGCAGGACGATGTCGCGCGGGGTGGCCGGTTCCGTCACGGGCGGCGTCCTTTCTCCGGGTCCATGGTTTTCAGGAAGGCGTCGTAGCCGGCAAGATCGAACACCTGCACATAGGCGCGCACCGCCTCCGTGAAGGGCTGGTGTTTCGGCGTGCGGGCGATTTCGGCCAGTTTCGCCTCTATGCCCCGCACATAGCCGATCTCGCCGAGCCGGATCAACTCTTCCACGTCGTCCCGTTCCGGGATGACGATATGGGTGCGCGCCGGTTCCTCCGCCCGTGCCTCGCCATGGTAGGTCCATTCGAGCCCCATGTGGAGCGCGAGCTTGTCGGTAAGCTGGCGCAGGTCGAAGGGCTTGGCCAGCGTGTCGTTGTGCCCGGTCTCGGAGGCGGCGGCCGAGCCGTCGCCGATATTGGCCGAGAGCATGACGACCGGGCCGGGCTGGCCGAGGGCGCGCAGCCGCTCCACCAGTTCCCAGCCGTTCATGCCCGGCATGGAGATGTCGATGAGGAAGAGGTCCGGCCTCAGCCCCTCGACGAGGGCGAGGCATTCCGCGCCGCCCTTCGCCGTCAGCACGGTGAAATCGAGCGGCCGCAGTACCTCCTCCATCAGGTTTCGGTGGTCGGCATTGTCGTCGACGACGAGGATGGTGCGCCGCCGCCCCGTATAGCCCTTGATGTGGCGCACCTTCGGCGCCGTCGGGCGGTCGACGGCCGAGAGCATCAGCCGCACGCGGAATTCCGTGCCCCTGCCGCGCTCGCTCGTCACGGCGATCTCGCCGCCGAGCGTCTGGGTGAGCAGGCGCGTGATGGTGAGGCCGAGGCCGAGGCCCGGCATGCGGCCGTGTTCGGCATCGCCGCGCTGGAAGGGCTCGAAGATGCGGGAAAGGTCCTTTTCGAGGATGCCGCGGCCGCTGTCGGCCACCGTGAAGGTGGCGACCTGGCTGCGATAGGAAACGTCGAGGCGGATCGTGCCGCTGTCGGTGAATTTCAGCGCGTTGGAGATGAGGTTCACAAGGATCTGGCGCAGGCGCTTTTCATCGGTGCGCACATAGGCCGGCAGGTTTTTCGCGCGCTCATGGGTGAAGGCGACGCCCTTGGCCTGCGCCTGCGGGCGGAACATTTCGATGATCTGGTCGAGGAAATCGTGGATGTTGATCTCGTTCGAATAGACCTGCAGCTTTCCCGCCTCGATCTTGGAAATGTCGAGCAGGCCGTCGATGAGGCCGGAAAGGTGATCCGCGCTGCGCTTGATGACGCGGATCGCGCCCTGGCGCTGCGGCGGGATGCTCTCGTCGCGCTCCAGCACCTGCGCATAGCCGAGCACGGCATTGAGCGGCGTGCGCAATTCATGGCTGAGGCCGACGACGTAGCGGCTCTTGGCGCGGTTCGCCGCTTCCGCCGTCTCCTTCGCCTGCTGAAGCGCGGCGTCCGTTTTCTTGTGCGCGGCGATTTCCTTCAGGAGAAGCGTCGTCTGGCGCGAGGATTCTTCTTCCGCGACGACGCGGCTGTCATGCGCCAGCACATAGAACCAGCAGACGACGCCGGCCACCACGGCGAAGACGAAGAAGACCACGGCGATCGTGCGCTCCACCACCGCCGCCGTCTCCGGCGAGCCGGTGCCGACCTGGTGGGCGATCATCGCGAGGATGACGCCCATGCCGGTGATCGACAGGGCCGTCGCGATGCCGTAGCGGCCGAGGCGGGTGGCGAGCGCCGTCGTCACCGGCTCCGGCAGGATGGTTTTGGCGACGCCCGCGACCTGCGCGTTGAAGCGCGCCTTCGGCTTGCAGAGGTCGTGGCAGCGGCTGTCGAGCGAACAGCACAGCGAGCAGATCGGCGCGGCATAGGCCGGGCACCAGGCCATGTCCTCCGGCTCGAACGGGTGTTCGCAGATCGAGCAGGTGATGGTGTCGCGTTGCGCCCAGCTGCGGCGCGGCTTTCGCGCGAGGTAATATTTGCCGCCCGTCCCCCAGGCGATCAGCGGCGAGGCGAGGAAGGCCGCGACGGCGGCGATATAGGGGGCGAGCGAGGCGGGGATTTCGCCGAAGGCGCCGAAATGCGCGACGAGGGCGACGACGGCGGAAAAGCTCATCGCGCCGAGGCCGACCGGGTTGATGTCGTAGAGATGCGCCCGCTTGAACTCGATGCCGGGCGGCGAGAGGCCGAGCGGCTTGTTGACGAAGAGGTCGGCCGAGATGGTGCAGAGCCAGGCCATGGCGACGATGGAGAAGACGCCGAGCGTTTCTTCCAGCAGCCGGTAGATGCCGAGCTCCATCAAAAGCAGCGCGATCGCCACGTTGAAGACCAGCCAGACGACACGGCCGGGATGGCTGTGCGTCAGGCGCGAGAAGAAATTCGACCAGGCGAGCGAGCCCGCATAGGCGTTCATCACGTTGATCTTCAGCTGCGAGACCACCACGAAGGCGACCATCAGCAGCAGCGCTGCGCTATCCCACGGCAGCATGTAGCCGAAGGCGGTGTAGTACATCTGCGCCGGATCGGCCGCGCGCGTCGAGGGCACGCCTGTCGAGAGCGCCAGCACGACGAGGAAGGAACCGGCGATCAGCTTCGGCGCGCCGACGATGACCCAGCCGGAGCCGGCGAGGAAGACGGCGATGCGGTGGTGCAGCTTCCTCTGCCCGTCCGGCGGCAGGAAGCGCAAAAAGTCGACCTGCTCGCCGATCTGCGCCATCAGCGCGAAGATGACCGCCGAGGCCGCGCCGAACTCAACGAGGGTGAAGGGCGCATAGGTGCCGGGCGGGCCGGAGGGATGATTGAGGCCCGAATAGGCGAGCCACGCGCCGACCTTTTCCCAGTCCGCGAAGGCGATGAAGACGAAGGGCAGGATGTTGAGCACGATCCAGAACGGCTGGGTGACGAGCTGGAAGCGCGAGATGAGCTGCACGCCGTGCGTGACCAGCGGGATCACCACCACGGAGGAGATGATGTAGCCGATCCAGAGCGGTATGCCGAGCGCCAGCTCCAGCGCGCCGGACATGATCGACGCCTCGATGGCGAAGAGGATGAAGGTGAAGCTCGCATAGATCAGCGAGGTCAGCGTGGAGCCGATATAGCCGAAGCTCGCGCCGCGGGTGAGAAGGTCGATGTCGACGCCGTGGCGGATGGCGTAGCGGCTGATCGGCAGGCCGACGAGGAGGATCATCAGGCTGGCGACGAGGATGGCGGCAAGCGCGTTGGTCGTGCCGTAGGACATGGTGATCGCGCCGCCGATGGCCTCCAGCGCGAGGAAGGAGATTGCCCCGATGGCCGTCTGCGAGATGCGGTCGGACGAAAAGCGCCGCGCGCTCTTGGCGGTGAAGCGCAGCGCATAGTCCTCCAGCGTCTGGTTGGCGACCCAGCGATTGTATTCGCGGCGGATCGGGATGATGCGCTGGCGTGCGGCCATGTGTTGCTGTCATTCCCCTCGGTTGTCTGGTGGGCCGTGTTCACCCGGCCCTCTTTGGGTGCGTTGTGGCGCGCCATGTCCCCACTCTCCGTCATCCTCGGGCTTGACCCGAGGATCCACACGGCACCCGCGGCTTTGGATCCTCGGGTCAAGCCCGAGGATGACGGAGGAGAGGGCGGTGCCCGCCCAACACACTGACCTTTCGTAGCACACATGTACCGCCCCCGAAATTCCTGCTGCGCCGCAAAAACTTCCCGCTTCTCCCTCCCATCTACGCAATATGACGTATGTGCAGCGCAGCATGCCGGGCCGATAGTCCCCTCCAGCAACGGCTAAAAAACCAATCCGCCCCGTTGCGGTCAAAAGAACAGAGGGGTTCAGACCATGTCCATCAAGGCGCGCGCCACCGGCGCACTGCTCGCAGCCATTCTCTCGACGACGGCCTTTCATGGCGCGTTCGCGGCCGACGACACGATCAAGGTCGGCATCCTGCATTCGCTTTCCGGCACCATGGCGATTTCCGAGACGACCCTCAAGGACGCCATGCTGATGCTCATCGAGGAGCAGAACAAGAAGGGCGGCCTGCTCGGCAAGAAGCTCGAAGCCGTCGTCGTCGATCCGGCGTCCGACTGGCCGCTCTTCGCCGAAAAGGCCCGCGAGCTGGTCTCGGTCAACAAGGTCTCGGCCGTCTTCGGCTGCTGGACGTCCGTGTCGCGCAAGTCCGTGCTGCCGGTCTTCGAGGAGCTGAACTCGATCCTCTTCTACCCCGTGCAGTACGAGGGCGAGGAGAGCCAGCGCAACGTCTTCTACACGGGCGCGGCGCCGAACCAGCAGGCGATCCCCGCCGTCGACTACCTGATGGAGAACGAGGAAGTCGAGCGCTGGGTGCTTGCGGGTACGGACTACGTCTATCCGCGCACCACCAACAAGATCCTCGAAGCCTACCTGATCTCCAAGGGCGTGAAGCCCGAGGACATCATGATCAACTACACGCCGTTCGGCCATTCCGACTGGCAGACGATCGTCTCCGACATCAAGAAATTCGGCTCGGCCGGCAAGAAGACCGCCGTCGTCTCGACCATCAACGGCGACGCCAACGTTCCCTTCTACAAGGAGCTCGGCAACCAGGGCGTCAAGGCCGAGGACATCCCGGTCGTCGCCTTCTCGGTCGGCGAGGAAGAGCTTGCCGGCCTCGACACCGGTCCGCTGGTCGGGCATCTCGCCGCCTGGAACTACTTCCAGTCCGTCGACAACCCGGCCAACGCCGAGTTCATCAAGACGTGGAAGGCGTTCACCAAGAACGACAAGCGCGTCACCAACGACCCGATGGAAGCCCATTACATCGGCTTCAACATGTGGCTGAAGGCCGTGGAAAAGGCCGGCACGACCGATACGGACGCCGTGCTCGACGCGATGATCGGCGTCTCCGTGCCGAACCTGTCCGGCGGCTATTCCACCATGATGCCGAACCACCACATCACCAAGCCGGTGCTGATCGGCGAGATCCAGGCCGACGGCCAGTTCGAGACCGTCTGGCAGACCTCCGGCCTCGTCGTCGGCGACGAATGGTCGGATTTCCTGCCGGACTCCAAGGACCTGATCGCCGATTGGCGCAAGCCCATGGAATGCGGCAACTTCAACGTCGCCACCGGCAAGTGCGGTGGCAAGGGGTCGTGATCTGAGGGGTTGAGAGGGAAGGACGGAAAACCCTTCTCCTCAAGCTGAAAGTGCAAGTTTCCCTGGTTCTCTCCCTCAAGGGCAGGGCAATCGCTTATGGAATGTAACCGTCGCCACGATTCTCCTTCTCCCCTGGGGGGAGAAGGTGCCGGCAGGCGGATGAGGGGGAGGTCGCAGGCGCGAAAGATCAAAATGATCCACTCGTCTCACCCCCTCATCCGACCCTTCGGGCCACCTTCTCCCCCCGGGGGAGAAGGGGATGCGGCATCGTCCTGCCACATGCCATTGCCCGGCAGGCAGAGAGGGTCTTCCCGACGAACCGCCATCCCGACGCTCGGGATGGCCACATCACCCAACGCTTCGAGGCCATGAGATGCAAGCGCGGCTCATCCATCGTTTCCTGCAATGCCTGCTCATTGCCTTCTGCCTCATGGCGACCGATCTCCGCGCCGCCGATGACCTTCGTGCCATGGTCGACGCGCTCGGCGGCGGCAGTTTCCAGCAGAACCAGAAGCAGGTCGAGGCGCTGGCGAAGACGGGCGACCCCAAGATCGTGCCGGCGCTCGAAGCGCTTGCCGAGGGCGATCTCTACCAGCGCAAGGCCGATGGCACCGTGTTCATCGTCAAGCCGGCCGGCGCCAATTTCAAGCTGATCGACGCGCTGACCGGCGATGAGGTTGGCGAGGAGGCCAAGGCCGCGCTGGAAAAGGTCAAGGTCAACAACGGCTTGCGTCGGGTCATCCGCGGCGCGCTCGGCGGGCTGACGCTAATGAGCCCCGATACTTCCGTGCGTCTTCAAGCCGCCGGCACGATCCTGCGCACGCCGACCGCCGACGCGCTCGATGGCGTGGAGACGGCGCTTGCCGCGGAAACCGACGGCGCGGTGAAGGCGATGCTCGAAAAGGCCCGCGCCGCTGCCATCCTGGTGTCCGATCGCCCCGTGGCGGAGAAGAAGGCGGCCGTCGCCACGGTGGCCCAGACCGGCGGGCGGGATTCGCTTTCGCTGCTCTCCGCCGCGCTCGCCTCCGCCGACGAAAGCCTGCGTCCCGATATCGAGATCGGCATCCAGCAGATCGAGGACCAGCTTGCGCTCTGGGCGGCCGGCCAGAACATCTGGTACGGCCTGTCGCTCGGCTCGGTGCTCTTGCTCGCCGCCATCGGCCTTGCCATCACCTTCGGCGTGATGGGCATCATCAACATGGCGCATGGCGAGATGGTCATGCTCGGGGCCTACACGACCTTCGTCGTGCAGCAGGTCATCCGCACCTCCTTTCCCGGCCTGTTCGACTGGTCGCTGGCCATCGCCCTGCCGCTCGCCTTCCTCGTCACCGGCGCGGTCGGCCTCGTCATGGAGCGCGGCATCATCCGCTTCCTCTACGGCCGGCCGCTCGAAACGCTGCTCGCCACCTGGGGCGTCTCGCTGATCCTCCAGCAGGCCGTGCGTTCGATCTTCGGCCCGACCAACCAGGAGGTCGGCAACCCGTCCTGGATGTCCGGCGCCTTCGAGCTCGGCGGCCTCACGGTCACCTGGAACCGCATGTGGATCATCCTCTTCTCGCTCGCCGTCTTCGCCTTCCTGCTCTTCCTCCTGAAGAAGACGCCGATGGGCCTGCAGATGCGCGCCGTCACCCAGAACCGCCGCATGGCCTCCTCCATGGGCATCAGGACGCCGTGGGTCGACGCGCTCACCTTCGCGCTCGGCTCGGGCATCGCGGGCATCGCCGGCGTCGCGCTCTCGCAGATCGACAACGTTTCGCCCAACCTCGGCCAGGGCTACATCATCGACAGCTTCATGGTCGTGGTCTTCGGCGGGGTCGGCAATCTCTGGGGCACGCTGGTCGGCGCCTTCTCGCTCGGCATCCTCAACAAGGTGCTGGAGCCCTATGCCGGCGCGGTGCTCGGAAAGATCCTCGTGCTCGTGCTCATCATCCTCTTCATCCAGAAGCGGCCGCGCGGGCTCTTCGCACTCAAGGGCAGGGCGGTGGAAGCATGATCACCTCGTTTCTCGCAAAAGCCCTCGGGCGCAACATCGTCGTCACGGTCGCGATCCTGCTCACGCTCGCCGCCCTCGTGCCCGCGCTGAATCTTCTGACGGCGCCCGATCACCCGCTGCACGTGCCGACCTATATCGTCTCGCTGTTCGGCAAGTACCTCACCTATGCGCTGTTGGCGCTGGCGCTCGATCTCGTCTGGGGCTTCTGCGGCATCCTCTCTCTGGGACACGCCGCCTTCTTCGCGCTCGGCGGCTATGCCATGGGCATGTACCTGATGCGCCAGATCGGCGCGCGCGGCTCCTACGGCAATCCGCTGCTGCCGGATTTCATGGTCTTCCTCAACTGGAAGGAACTGCCCTGGTTCTGGCACGGCTTCGACATGTTCTGGTTCGCCGCGCTGATGGCGGTGCTGGCGCCGGGCCTGCTCGCCTTCGTCTTCGGCTGGTTCGCCTTCCGCTCGCGCGTCAACGGCGTCTATCTCTCGATCATCACCCAGGCGATGACCTTCGCCCTGCTGCTCGCCTTCTTCCGCAACGACATGGGTTTCGGCGGCAACAACGGCCTCACCGACTTCAAGGATATTTTAGGCTTCAACATCCAGTCGCAGGGCACGCGCTCCGCGCTTTTCGCCGCCTCCGCCGTCGCGCTCGCCCTCTCGCTGGTGATCACCTCCGGCATCGTGCGCTCGAAATACGGAAAGATCCTCGTCGGGGTGCGCGATGCGGAAAGCCGCACGCGCTTCCTCGGCTACCGGGTCGAACATGTGAAACTCTTCGCCTTCGTGGTCTCGGCGATGATGGCGGGCGTTGCCGGCGCGCTCTATGTGCCGCAGGTCGGCATCATCAATCCCGGCGAATTCGATCCGGCGAACTCCATCGAGGTCGTCATCTGGACGGCGGTCGGCGGGCGCGGCACGCTGATCGGCCCCATCGTCGGGGCGATCCTCGTCAACGGGGGAAAAAGCGTCTTCACCGCGGCGTTCCCGGAATTCTGGCTCTTCGCGCTCGGCGGCCTCTTCATTCTCGTCACGCTCTTCCTGCCGAAGGGCATCGTCGGCACCGTGCGGCAGTTCGTCGAGCGGCGCCGGGAATATCACAAGGCGAAGGCGGCGGAAGAGGCGCGCGCCTTCGCGGCGGCAGAACCCCAGGCGGCGGAGTGACCGGCATGAACACGCTCGCAAGCAATGCAAAACCCACCAGCATCCTCTATCTCGACGGCGTCTCGGTTTCCTTCGACGGCTTCAAGGCGCTGAACTCGCTCTCCTTCGTCATCGAGCCCGGCGAGCTGCGCGCCATCATCGGCCCGAACGGCGCGGGCAAGACGACGATGATGGACATCATCACCGGCAAGACCCGGCCGGATGCCGGCGAGGTCTTCTTCAAGGGCACGGTCGATCTCACCCAGAAGGACGAGGCGGAGATCGCCCAGCTCGGCATCGGCCGCAAGTTCCAGAAGCCGACGGTCTTCGAGAGCCACACCGTGTGGGACAATCTGGAACTGGCGCTCAACCGCAACCGCGGTGTCTTCTCGACGCTGTTCTATCGCCTGACCGCGGAGGACAAGGCCCGCATCGAGGAAATCCTCTCGACCGTGCGCCTGACCAACCGCAAGGACGACCTCGCCGCCAACCTCAGCCACGGCCAGAAGCAATGGCTGGAGATCGGCATGCTCTTGGCGCAGGAGCCGGAACTGCTGCTGGTCGACGAACCTGTCGCCGGCATGACGGACGCCGAGACGGCGGAGACGGCGATCCTTTTGAAGGAGATCGCCAAGACCCGCTCGGTGGTGGTGGTCGAGCACGACATGGGCTTCATCCGCGACCTCGGCGTCAAGGTGACGTGCCTTGCGGAAGGTTCGGTTCTGGCGGAGGGCTCGATCGATTTCGTCAGCGCCGACCAGAAGGTCATCGAGAACTATCTGGGGAGGTGAGGGTGTATTCGGTATTTCTGGCTTTGGAATTCGCTGCGGCGATACCCCCCTCTGCCCTGCCGGGCATCTCCCCCACAAGTGGGGAGATCGGCAAGTGGCAGAAGCTTTGCTCCCACGCGACGTTCGTAATGGGCGAGGCCTCGCCCCATCCAGTCTCCCCCCTTGTGGGGGAGATGCCCGGCAGGGCAGAGGGGGGTGCCAAGGCCTCCGACACCAAGGGAGCCCCCGCATGCTGACCGTCGAAAACGCCAACCTCCACTACGGCGCCGCCCAGGCGCTGCGCGGCATCTCGCTCACGGCCGAGACGGGCAGGATCACCTGCGTGCTCGGCCGCAACGGCGTCGGAAAATCGAGCCTCTTGCGCGCCATCACCGGCCAGCACCCGCTCTCCTCGGGCTCGGTGGCCTTCAACGGCGTGAAGCTCGACGGCATGGCGCCCTATGGCCGCGCCAGGGAGGGCATCGGCTATGTGCCGCAGGGGCGCGAAATCTTCCCGCTGCTCACCGTCCGGGAGAACCTCGAATCCGGCTACGCGCCGCTGAAGCGTTCGGAGCGCTTCATCCCGAACGAGATCTTCAGCCTCTTCCCGGTGCTGCACACCATGCTCGGCCGGCGCGGCGGCGATCTTTCGGGCGGCCAGCAGCAGCAGCTCGCCATCGGCCGCGCGCTGGTGACACGTCCGAAAATCCTCGTGCTCGACGAGCCGACCGAAGGCATCCAGCCGTCGATCATCAAGGACATCGGCCGGGCGATCCGGTACCTGCGCGATTCCACCGGCATGGCCATCCTGCTCGTCGAGCAGTATCTCGACTTCTGCCGCGAGCTTGCCGATCACGTCTATATCATGGACCGGGGCTCGATCGTACACGAAGGCGCCGCCGCGACGCTTGACGAACCGGAGGCGCGTCAACATCTGACGGTCTGAAACGCCGGCAGGACGGAAGATCGGCCGGCCCGCGGCTTTCAGCCGGCCAATGAGCCTGCGCGACATGACAGCAGCGGGGCGCCCCGCGCGGCAGGGGCAGCCGTGACGGCGAACGTCGCCGTTCATGGCGTTCGCGAAAACGGATTGCCCGGTTGCGATCGACAGCCGCGCCGCCTAGCCTGCGCGCAAAGTGCAGGAGGTTTTCATGACGCGACGGTTGATTCTCACATTTTCCCTGGCCGGCTGGCTTGCCGGCCTTGCCGTATCCGCCAATGCGGTGGAGCTGGAGAAGATCGCGGGCCGCACGATCGAGATCAAGGAGCGGGACTTCGAGAAAGTGCTCGCCGTCGATGGCCGGGAGCTGCACACGAATGCGATCATCTTCCTGGACGACATCTATGCCTTCGACGGGACGGTCGTGGTGGTCGGCACGAGCTCGGTCGGAGGCAATGCCTGCGAGGGGTCTCCCTTCGTGCTGTCGTTTCCCGAGAAAGGCGCGCCGAGGATAGACGGTCCCCTGGACAGTTGCACGCCCGTGTCGCACGCGGTGGAGGGCTCGACGCTGCTGTTTTCGACGGCGAGCGTTCCCGGGCGGGATACGGAGCGATGGCAGTGGAGCGTCGATCGCGGCATGACGCCGCTTGCCCCCGTGGCCTTCCAGCCGGACGAGGCGCGCGGCTGGAGCAACCTGCGGGAGCGCACCTTCACGCACCCGTCCGACGCCTTCAACAACGCCGAAATCGCAGCAAGCTTCAAGATGGTGCTCGGCTCGGATTTTACGCAGTTCCAGCAATTGATGGCCGGCGTCGGAAGCGGCCAGTTCAAGGGGGACGATTTCGTCGGCACCGCGTGCCGTCCGCACGCATGCCTTGACGAGGCGGGTCTGATCTACCTGTCCTCGAGCGATCGCCGCGCCTATGCGGCCTGGAAGCCGCATGGCGAACGGATCGCGGTGTTTCCCGCCCCGGTGACGGAATGGCCGGAAAAGGCGAGGGCGGAGTTGAAGGAGTGGGCAAAGCAATGGCCGTGAAGGTTTCCAAAGACGGCCGGCAGGTTTCAGCGGGGAGGCGAGGATGCCGCATGTGATCCTCAAGATGATCGAAGGGCGTAGCGAGGAGCAGAAGAGGGCGCTTGCCGAAGCGCTCACCCAGGCCGTAACGGCATCGCTGGGGTGCGGCGAAGACCTCGTGTCGGTGGCGATCGAGGACGTCAAGGACGAGGAATGGATGGCGAGGGTCTTCGTGCCGGACATTCAGCAACGGTCCGATACGATCTACAGGATGCCGGGCTACGGCCCCGAGGACTAGAACCAGTCGCCAGCCGGTCCATGCCGGCCGGCCGATGGCCCTTTTCTGCGCTTACCGGCGCTGAAGCGTGATCCGGCTTGTCGTCACCATCTTGCCCGACGAGGGGTCGCGGTCCGTCGTCGTGAGCGTCAGGCCGTCATTTCCGGCCTTCGCCACGGAGAGGTTGGCGCGGCGATCGCCGTTCACCTTCTTTGCCCAGCCGATGGTGAGATTGAGCGCCTCGCCCTTGCGCCGGCCGGAAAGCGACGCCGGTCCGGAACCGGCTCCGATGTAGGATCCGCGGTAGGTTCCGCCGGAAACCTTGAGATCGACGCCGACGGCCCTCGACACGACGACCAGTCCGCGGCACCGCCCCTTCAGCGACAATGAATCGCCCGACGTGGTCGAGGCGAATGTGCAACTGACGGTGATCGGCTTTCTGTCCGTGCGCAGGCGGACCTGGCCCTGTCCGGCATAGTCGCCCGCGAGGCTGTCCAGAAACCGCTCCTCGTTGGCGCTCGTCCCCGTGGGAAACAGCATCGGGACACAGCAGGCCAGAACGGCCGAAACAATACGATTCATGACATCTCTCCCGCAAACGCAATCAGGCTTCTGAAGGTAACCGCAAAGCGGCCTGCGAAGTTCCGTCCGGATCGCGGTGCCGCGCGGTTCGCGGTCGGCGATGCCCTGTCGTCGCCATGCGCCTTGGTTATGGATTTTAAAGAAGAAAGCATTTCAGTTTATGGCTGAGATGGCGCAAGGATCAGGTGGAACATAATCTGGGAGGAGATGAAATGTCCGGACGGCGGCGTAAGCCTGCCATGGGCGGGAGATTGCCCGGAACGCGCGGCGACGGGATCGCCCGAGCGCGGCAGGGGTATCTGACGACATGGCGTTGACATTCTGGCGGCGGTCCAGCGTCTTCGCGAAGACCACCACGCTCCCCTTTCTCGTCCTGATCGTCGGGGTTGGCGGCTATTCCTGGGCGCAGGTCGTGCTCATGGCTTTCTCCCATCTGCGCATCGAGGCGGGGGAGTTCGTCTGGCAGCCGGCCGGGTTCGACAATTTTCGCGAGATCCTCGCCAACGAGCTGGCCATGTACTCGCTGGCGGTCACGGCTCTCTTCGTGGTCGCGACCGTCGTCCTGTCCGTCGTCCTCGGCCTGGTGCTGGCGCTGCTCGTCCAGCGCAGCAGGCGGCTCAACCGCATCTCGCAGGTCGTCCTATTGTGGCCGGCAATCGTGGCGCCCGTCGTGGTGAGCCTCATCTGGCTCCTGATCCTCAGCCCGAACATCGGCGTGCTCAACAAGCTGCTCGATACCGTGCGGCTGCCGACCCAGGACTGGCTCGGCACGGAGGCCGGCGCGATCGTCGCCATCATCATCGTCGACGTCTGGCACTGGACGCCGGTCGCCTTCCTCATGCTCTACACGGCGCTCTGCGCGGTCGACGAAGAGGCCATCGAGGCGGCGCGCTGCGACGGCGCCAACGAGTGGCAGGTGATCCGCTACATCAAGATCCCCATGCTCATGCCGGCGATCATCGGAACGGTCTTCATCCGGGCGATCATGGGCGTGAAGGCGTTCGACGAGATGTATCTCCTGACGGCAGGCGGCCCGAACGGCGCCACGACGCTGGTCTCGCTGCATATCCGCGACGTCTTCTTCGACCAGTTGAACTACGGCTACGGCTCCGCCTTCAGCGTTCTGCTCGTGGCGCTGATGTCGCTCGCCATCGGCGCGGGCATGCTCGTCAGGCACCTGCGCGCCATCCGGCCCTTTTCTGCAACGCGTGAGGTGGAAGCATGACCGCCGGCAGCCATGCCATCAAGACAGGGACCCTTGCCGACGCGCGGCTGCGCCGGCGCAAGGATCTCGCCGACCTCACCTGCGATGCCGTCCTGGCGCTGCTGCTGCTGCTCTTCATCGCCCCCATCGTATGGATGATCGTGCTTTCCTTCCAGTCGGACCGGGCGATCATCTCCATGTTCTGGGAGCTGGACCTGACGCTGGACAACGTGACCGCCATCCTGGCGGACGACCAGCCCTTCCGCGCGCAGCTTGCCAACAGCCTCGTCATCGTGGCGGGAACGGTCGTCCTGTGCGGCATCGCCTCGACGCTTGCGGCCTACGGCCTTTCCAAGCTGCGGCTGCCGTGGTGGCTGACCGCCACGGTCGGCGCCTCCTGCGCCGTGGTCCCGATGCTGCCGCCGATGGCACTCGTGCCGGGTTTCTACGTGACGCTGATCCAGACGGGCCTCCTGGGATCGCTCGCCGGCCTCATCATCCTCAACACGATCCTCAACCTGCCGTTCGCCACGCTGCTCATGAAGATCGGCTTCGACGAGATCCCGCCCGCGCTGCAGGAGGCGGCCTCCATCGACGGCGCGAGCGAGGCGCGATCCTTCTGGACGATCATGCTGCCGCTCGTCACGCCGAGCCTGATCACCAGCTCGCTCTTCACGGCCATCATGACGTGGAACGAGTTTCTCATGGGGCTGACGATGACGTCCGGCGGCACGACCTCGCCGCTCTCCGTGGGCATCGCATCGCTGGTGCAGCCCTACGAGGTCCGCTGGGGCCAGCTCTCGGCCGTCGGCAGCCTTGCCGTGGTGCCGATCATGATTGCGAGCGTGCTCGCCAGCAAGCGCATCATTGCCGGCATGACGCGCGGCTCCGTCAAGTAAATGCACCGATTGATCTCAGGGAGGAACAGATGATCAAGCAAACCGAAACCGCGCGCCTGCCCCTATCCCGGCGCCAGGTTCTCAAGGGGATCGCCGCCGCGGGCGCGGCGGGCGTGGCAGGCCTTCCGGCATGGGGGGCGGCCGCCGCCGAGGTCAGGGAGCTGATCGTGCTGACCGGCACGACGCCCTGGCTGCCGGCCTATCAGAAGGCGGCTGCGGCCTATGAGGCGGAAAAGGGCGTGAAGATCACCTTTCGGCCGTTCCCCTATGGCGGCATGCGCACCCAGATGACCAACGCGATCCAGAGCAAGAACGCCGCCTTCGACATCTTCCAGCTCGACGAGCCGTGGACCGGCCAGTTCTACGACAACGGCTGGATCAAGCCGATCGACGAGATCATCGAAGGCTATGCGCTCGATCCGAACATCCTGACCTACGACAACCTGCCGCTGTGGGACAGGCAGCAAAGGCTGGGCGTGGCCGGCGGGCAGGTGATGGGCCTGCCGATCAACGGCAATGTCGATCTCTTCGTCTACCGCAAGGACATCTACGACAAGCTGGGCCTGCAGGTGCCGCGCACCTGGGACGAGGCGATCGAGAACGGGAAGAAGGCGGTAGAGGCCGGGGAGGTCCGATACGGCTATGTCACGCGCGGCCAGCCGACGACGGGCGGCCAGTCGGTCAGCTACGAGTTCATGCATGTGCTCTACGGCTTCGGCGCGGACTGGTTCACCGTCGACGGCGGCTCGCTCGTGCCGGCGATAAACAGCGAGGCGGCAAAGGCCGCGGCGACGACCTTCCGCCGCCTTCTGGAGCTGGGGCCGTCCCGGCCGCAGACGGTCGGGCAGGCGGATTGCATCGCGCTCATGCAGAGCGGCCAGGCCCTGCAGGGACATTTCGTGGCGGCCGGCATGCCGCAGCTGGAGGACGAGTCCCGCTCCTCCGTCGTCGGAAAATGCGGCTATGCGGTCGTGCCGGCGGGGTCGCTCGACCAGCCGGTTCCGGCAAGCGGCGTGTGGTCCCTCTGCGTGCCGGCAGGCCAGGCGCCGGAACGCCAGCGCGCGGCCGCCGAGTTCATCGTCTGGATGCTGGAAAAGAAGCAGCAGGAGGTCTTTGCCGGCGCGGGCGGCATTCCGACGCGCAAGGACATCGACGTCTCGGGTGCCGGCGCGCTCCGGCCGATCATGGAAGCGGCGCGCGATTCCGCGCCCCTGGCCCGCGGCTCGATCCGATACGTCTTTGCCGCCCAGATGCTCGAGGCCGTCGAGCCGGTCATCGGCCAGATCGGCTCGGGCGAGGTGGAGGTTGCCGCGGCGCTCGACGGCCTGCAGGCAAAGCTCGCGGACATCGCCAAGGCAAGCGGTTTTGCGAAGTAGCGAGGGCTGATCCCGTCACGCATGCCGCCGTGGTGCGGCGGGCTGCGTGAACAGGACGGTTCCGGAACGGAGATTTCGAACACCTGCGACTGCCGGCCCCCGGGCCGGCGGAACGATCCTGCCGTGCCCGGAGCATTTCCAGCCGAAGCGAAGCCGCTTCGGCGTCGGATAATGCGGAAAAACAAGAATCCGGAGCATTTCCGGTGAACTCCGGTTCACCGGAAATGCTCCGGAATCCGCCACCCGAGCGATCGGTGGCGCAACCAACTGAGAGAGCATCGATGACCAAGCGTCCCAATATCGTCCTTGTCCTTGCCGATGACATGGGTTTTTCCGATCTCGGCTGCTATGGCGGAGAAATATCCACGCCGCATCTGGATGGCCTTGCGCGCAACGGCGCTCGTTTTTCGCAGTTCTACAACACCGCGCGCTGCAGCCCCTCGCGCGCCTCGCTGATGACCGGCCTTCACCCGCACCAGACGGGGATCGGCGTCCTCACGAACAATGACCTGCCGCGCGGATATCCCGGCAACCTCAACGGTCGTTGCGCGACGCTGGCGGAAATGCTGAAGGCGGCCGGTTATGCGACATGCCTGTCGGGCAAGTGGCATCTGGCGACCGACATGCACACGCCGAACGACACCTGGCCGACACGCCGCGGCTTCGACAGCTTCTTCGGCACGCTGACCGGCTGCGGCAGCTTCTACGCCCCCGGCACGCTGACGCGCGGGGAGAGCGACGCCTCGGCGGAAGCGCTGGATCCCGGCTTCTTCTACACGGACGCCATCGCCGCCCATGGTGCCGATTTCATCGCGGAGCAGGCGGCCGCCGGCAATCCCTTCTTCCTCTACGCCGCCTTCACCGCGCCGCATTGGCCGCTGCATGCGCCCGACGAGGACATCGCCCGCTACGAGGGCCGCTTCGACGAGGGCTGGGATGCGCTGCGCGAAAAGCGCATGGAGCGCCTCGTCGCGGAAGGCATCCTGCCGGCCGACACCACGCTCAGCGAGCGCGATCCGACGCAGCCGGCCTGGACGGCCGAGGAACACAAGGCGTGGCAGGCCAAGCGCATGCAGGCCTATGCGGCCCAGATCGAAGGCATGGATCGCGGCATCGGCCGGATCGTCGAGGCGCTCAAGGCGAGCGGCACGTTCGAGAACACGCTGTTCGTCTTCCTTTCCGACAACGGCGCCTCGCCGGAGGACCTGCCCCAGTTCGATGTCGAGACCTTCATGCAGCGGGCCGACATCCTGCCGCGGGCGACGCGTGACGGCAGGCCGATGCGCGTGGGCAACACGCCGGACATCGTTCCGGGCGCCGAAGACACCTATTCGAGCTATGGCCGCGCCTGGGCGAACCTCTCCAACACGCCGTTCCGCTTCTACAAGCGCTGGGTGCACGAAGGCGGGATCGCGACGCCGCTGATCGTACACTGGCCGGCTGGCGGGTTTGCGGACGGGGCGATCCTCGATGCGCCGACGCAGCTCGTCGACATCGCGCCGACGATCCTGGACGTGACCGGCGCCAGCTATCCGCCGCCGGCGCTCGGCCGCGCGGTCGCGCCGCTGGAGGGGCGGAGCCTGCTGCCGCTCCTGCGCGGCGGGTCGCTGCTTGAAGCACCGCTTTACTGGGAGCATACGGGCAATGCCGCGATCCGGGTCGGGCGCTGGAAGCTCGTGCGCGAGGAGCCGAACGGCTGGGAGCTCTACGACCTTGCGGCCGACCGCACGGAGCTCGTCGACCTTGCGGCGGACAATCCCGATATCGTCGCCGACCTTGCGGCCCGGTGGCAGGCCTGGGCTGCCCGGGTGGGCGTCATCCCGTGGGACGTGACGGTCGGCATCTATGTCGAGCGCGGGCAGCACCCGAGCCTTGCCGCCGGCTGATCTGCCGCCGCCATCGGGCCGGTCCCCGGTTGGGACCGGCTTCCCTTTCAGACTGTCAAGGAGAGTCACGACGATGGCCTCGGTCGAAATTCACAACGTCCAGAAGTCCTACGGCACGCTCAAGGCCCTGCACGGCGTTTCCATCCAGATCGACGACGGGGAGTTCGTCACGCTTGTCGGTCCGTCGGGCTGCGGCAAGTCGACCCTCCTGCGCATGCTTGCAGGCCTTGAGGAGATCAGCGGCGGCACGATACGGATCGCCGAGACCGTCGTGAACGAGCTGCCCCCCAAGGACCGCGACATTGCGATGGTCTTCCAGAACTACGCGCTCTATCCCCATATGACCGTGGCGGAGAACATGGGCTTCGCGCTGAAGCTCAAGAACACGGACAAGCGCGAAATCCAGGGCAAGGTGGAGCGGGCGGCGCGTATCCTCAACCTCGACACGCTTCTGCAGCGCTATCCGCGCCAGCTTTCCGGCGGCCAGCGCCAGCGCGTGGCGATGGGGCGGGCGATCGTTCGCGACCCCAAGGTGTTCCTGTTCGACGAGCCGCTTTCCAATCTCGACGCGAAGCTGCGCGTTTCCATGCGGGCGGAGATCAAGAGCCTGCACCAGCGCCTCGGAACGACCACCGTCTATGTGACGCATGATCAGGTGGAGGCGATGACGATGGCCGACAAGATCGTCGTCATGCGCGACGGCGTCGTCGAGCAGGTCGGTGCGCCGCTGGCGCTTTACGACAGTCCCGTCAACATGTTCGTCGCCGGCTTCATCGGTTCGCCGGCAATGAATTTTCTGACGGGAGAGATCCGCGACGACGGGTTCCTCGCCGGCGACGTCCGGCTGCCGCTTGCCGCGCCGGCTCCGGAACTGGTTGGCCGGCGGGCGGTCTACGGCGTCCGGCCCGAACATATCGGCATTGGCGAAGACGGCGTTGCCGCGGAGGTCTGCGTGGTGGAGCCGACCGGGGCCGAAACCTATCTCGTCGTAAGGCTCGCGGGGCAGGAGGTCACCTGCGTCGCGCGCGACCGCCTGGATGTGCGGGCCGGGCACATGGTGCGGCTGTCACCCGACCCGGGCCGCATCCACCTTTTCGACCCGCAAAGCGGGCGGCGTCTCTAGGGCAGGGGATTTCGCGTCCGCTCGCGGATCCGCGCCGCATGGCCGGCACGCGGGATGCCGGGCCGGCCCTGATGTCCATTTCTCCGTTTTCACCAGCCAAGGAGCGGATCATGAACCCTGGCCACAAACCTCCCCGGACCTGGGGCGAACTGCATGCCCTCGCCATGGCGAGCGGTTCCGCCTTTCCGCGGCAACTGGCCCTGCTTGTGGACTTCGCCCTGCAGCATCCGGATATCATGGCCTTCGGGACATGTTCGTCGATCGCGCGGCGGGCCGGCGTGTCGGCGACGACCGTCTCCCGCCTCGCGGGCGTTCTCGGCTATCGCTCGTTCCGCGACCTGCGGACGCTGTTCCGGGACGATCTGGTGCGCAGAGGAGGCGCGCGCTCGCTGAAGGCACAGGGAAAGGCCGTCAGGCAGCGAACGAGCCCCGGGCGACCTGCGCAGGAATGTCAGGGCCGGTCGTAGGCGAGGCGGAAGCCGATATGGCCCGTCGACGTGTCGGCGCTGTGCCCCATGCGGGCGGCGATGCGATAGCGGTAGCAGTAGCCGATGTGGCAGAGATAGGAGCCCCCCTTGAGAAGGCGCTCGGCATTCCGGCCTGCGAGCGCGTTGCGTGCCTTCGCGGCCTGTGTGAGGGGCTGGACGTGAAACGCGTCGGCACACCATTCCCAGACATTGCCGCACATGTTGAAGAGGCCCGCGGGGTTCGGTTCGAACGCGTCCACCGGCGCCGTGCCGCCATAGCCGTCGGCAAGCGAATTGATGTACGGGAAACGACCCTGCCAGATGTTGCAGTGGATGGCCCGGTCGCTGGGCTCATCGTCCCCCCATGGATACCGCATCTCCGCCCGGCCGGCCTTTGCGGCGTGCTCCCACTCGGCTTCGGAGGGCAGCCGGCCGCCAGCCCAGCGGGCAAAGGCCTGTGCGTCGTTCCAGGAGACGTGGACGACCGGGTGCCGGTCGTCCGCACGGAGCGGACCGCCGGGGCCGCCCGGCAGGCGCCATGTCGCGCCGTCGACCCGATGCCACCAGGGCAGGCCGACCGGCTGGCTGGTCGCGGTTCCCGGTGCGACAAAGTCCTTGAAGACGAAGCTCCAGCCGAAACGCTCCGCATCCGTGACATGGCCGGTGTCCGCCACGAAACGGGCGAAGCGCGCATTCGTGACGGCATGCCTGTCCAGGCCATACGCCCGCACCGCCACCTGGCGCGCCGGACCCTCTCCGTCCGTATCGATGACGGGCCTGTCGGTGCCGACGGTCGCGATGCCCGCGTCGAACCAGGCGACGTCCGCCGGCGCCGGTGCCGTCGCCGGCAGGGCCTCGCCGTTTCGCGCCGGTGCATTGCCGGCGCCTTCGCGGCGCGGCAGGCTGCAGCAGCTTCGTTTCGCTTCCGGGTTCTCCGCCATGTCGCCCCGCATCGCCTTGCCTCGTGTGGCAGACACTAGTGAAGCTTTGCCATGCCGTATAATACTTAAATGCTCGAAAGCCATACGGAGGAGTTATGGACCTGCTGCGCAATATCGGCTTGCTGCGATCGTTCCTGACCGTTGCGAGGGAGGGCAATGTGACGGCCGCTGCCGAGAAGATGGGACTTAGCCAGCCGGCCTTGACGCGGAACATCCGGCGGCTCGAGGAGGAGTGCGGGATAACGCTGTTCGACAGGCACACGCGCGGCGTCACCCTCACTATCTATGGGCAGACGCTGCTGCGTTATGCGCAGATGATCGATACGGAATGCCGCTTTGCCTCGTCCGAGCTGGAAGCGATGCGCAGCGGGCACCGGGGGCACCTGAGGATCGGCGGCGGGCCGTTCTGGGGCGGTACGCTGCTGCCCAAGGCGTTGACGCGGCTGCACCAGCGCTTCCCCGATGTCCGCACGACCCTCGATGTCGGGGTCAACACCGTCATTCACCCCAAGCTCTTCGCCGGCGAGCTCGACCTCGTGGTCTCGGCCAGCCCGCATGACCTGTCGGCGCTTCCGGACCATATCGGTTTTCGGCCGCTCATCACCATCCAGAGCGGGATCTTCGCGCGGGATGCCCATCCGATCTTCGAGCGCTCGCCCCTCGACCTCAACAATCTGTCCCGGTTCCAATGGGTCCTCTACCAGGCCGATACGGACGCCATCGAGCGCCTGAGCGCCTTCCTGAAGTCGCTGGGAATAGGCCCGCCGCGGATCGCGGTCGAATCGAGTTCTCTCATGGCGGTCGTCGAACTGGTGCGCAGCGGCGATTTTCTCGCCTGCCTCGCTGCGCCGCTGTTCGGGAGCTTCCGCGATATCGGCATTCGCCAGGTGGAGACGACGCGCGAAATCTGGAGCTTCGATGCGGGGATCCTGTATCACAAGGCCATCGAGACCACCGCGCCCTATGAGATGCTGCGGCGGACGCTCACGGAGCTTATCGCGGCCGCCGGCCTCAAGGCGAAGGACGGCCGCTGAGCCGGCTTGTGATGTGCCCGCGGGACGCCTCCGCCGTGCGTTCCGCGCGTTTCACATGAAGATCAGCCCCATGCCGATGACGACGAGGGCCGCGCCGGCCCAGGCGCCGCCGGCAGGCCGCTCGCCGGTCCTCAGCCAGAGCATGGGCAGGATCATCACCGGCGAGGTGGCGGAGAGCGTCGAGACGATGCCGACCTTTCCGCCGGAAAGGGCGAACAGCAGCAATGTCATGCCGATGGCGAGCGCGAGGATGCCGGTCAGCGCCGTCATTGCCGCGACCTTCAGCGTCAGCGGCCCCCTCGGCTTCACGGAGGGGATCGGCAGCTGGAGCAGAATGCTGAGGCAGAAGGCGGCGGTGCCGACGCGCAGCAGCGAGGCGAGGAAGGGATCGATGCTGGTCGCCATGACCGGCCGGGCGAGGATGGAGCCGATGGCCTGGCCCGTCGCCGCGCCGATGCCCAGCAGCACGCCGACCGAAAGCGGCCCCTTGATCGCCTCCCATTGGTGCATCTGCGCCCGGCGCTTGCCGAAGACGATGGCCAGCAGCACGCCGAAGGCCGTCAGCAGGATGCCTGCCACCGCGAGGCTCGACAGGGTCTCGCCCAGCACCAGCCATCCGAGCAGGGCGGCAATCGGCGCGTTCAGGGCGAAGAGGATGCCGGAGCGGCGCGGGCCGAGACGGTTGAGCGTTTCGAAGAGCAGCGTGTCGCCGAGGAAGATGCCGATCAGCCCGGACAAGAGCAGCGGCCCGGCGCTCGCCATGTCCAGCTCCCGCCAGACGCCGGTGAACAGGACGTAGAGCGCCAGCAGACCGGTGACGAAGACCTGGCGTGCCCGGTTGAAGGCCGGTGCGCCGAGATGGCCCGCGGGGCCGGCCGAGATCAATCCGGTCAGGGCCCAGCAGGTCGCGGCGCCGAGCGCCGCAAGTTCATGGATTGGCATCGTTTTCCGATCGGTGCGTTACGGTCCGGGAGAAAATTTCGCGTCACGCCGTTAAAGCGGGATCGAATGGCTTTCGTCCAGAGCTGCCGGCGTCAGTCAACAGGGGACTTTCGGTTCGATGCGGGTTTCACGACCGGCACCCGATCGCGGCGCGGGCCTGGCGGGGCACTGCAAAGGCTGTCACATGGGTGTCAAGCGACGGGCGTAGGGAGCGATGACGTTCCCGGAAGGATGCTCCCATGAAAACCCTTGTCTCCGCCGCCGCTCTCCTCGCCGCCAGCTTCGTTGCCCTGCCGGCTTCTGCCGCAAATCTCGTGCTCTATACCAGCCAGCCGAACGAGGACGCGCAGGCGACCGTCGACGGCTTCATGGCCGCCCATCCCGACATCAAGGTGGACTGGGTGCGCGACGGCACGCCGAAGATCATGGCCAAGCTCCAGGCAGAGATCGCGGCCGGCAATCCGGTTGCCGACGTGCTGCTGATCGCCGACACCGTCACGCTCGAGCGCCTGAAGCAGGACGGCAAGCTGCTCGCCTATCTCTCGCCGGAAGCCGGCAGCTACGATGCGAGCCTCTACGACAAGGACGGCCACTACTATTCGACCAAGCTGATCACCACCGGCATCGTCTATAATACCGCGGCGGCGATGAAGCCGGTGCGCTGGCAGGACCTTGCAAAGCCGGAGGCCAAGGGCCTTGCCACCATGCCGAGCCCGCTGACCTCGGGCGCCGCCCTCATCCACGCCCAGACGCTGGCCTCCGTCGATGGCCTCGGTTGGGACTACTACAAGGCGCTCGCCGAAAACGGCGCCACGGCGGCGGGCGGCAACGGCGCGGTGCTGAAGGCCGTCGCCTCGGGCGAGAAGGCCTATGGGATGATCGTCGACTACATGCCGATCCGCGAAAAGGCGAAGGGCGCGCCGGTCGCGTTCGTCTTCCCGGCCGAAGGCGTTTCCGCCGTCACCGAGCCTGTCGGCATCCTTGCATCCTCGAAGAATGCCGAGGCGGCCAAGAAATTCGTCGACTACGTGCTTTCGGTCGAGGGCCAGGAAGGCTTCGTCAAGCTCGGCTACATCCCGGCCCGCAACGGCATCGCCATGCCGGACGGTTTCCCGGCGCGCGAGACGATCCGCGTGCTGCCGCTCGATGCGGCTGAGGCGCTGAAGAACACCGACGCGGACCTGAAGACGTTCTCCGGCTATTTCGGCTCGAACTGAGGCACGCCGCCACCTTCATGCATGGATATGTTCGTCCGGGAAGCAGCCAGCCCATCTGGCTGTTTCCGCTTATCGCAAGCGTGGTCGTCCTTCTCAGCGTGCTGCCCCTCATGCGGCTGGCGGCGACCGGCATCGCCGCGTTTGCCGATGGCGGCGCTTTCGCGGTGCTCACCGATCGCGCGCTCTGGTCGGCGACCTATTTCACGCTCGTCACCGCCATCATCGGCACTCTCATCTCGCTGGCGATCGGTTCGCTCTTCGCCTTCCTGCTGACCTTGACCGACATGCCGGGCCCGGGGGGCGCTGGGCTTTCTCTTCGTGCTGCCGATGATGATCCCGCCGCAGGTGACGGCGCTGGCCTGGGTGCAGATGTCCGGCCCTTCGAGCCCGCTCCTGAAGGCGCTGCATATCGCGCCGCCCCTCGGCTCGCCGCAGCCGCTCTATTCGGTCGGGGGGGTCGCGCTGCTCTACGGCGTGCAGCATGCGCCGCTCGTCTATCTCGCCCTCAGGGCGGGGCTGATGAACGTGCCCCGCGACGGGATGGAGGCGGCGCGCCTTTCCGGCGCCTCGGCCCTGCGCACGTTCCGGGACATCGTCCTGCCGCTCGCCCTGCCGGGCATGATCGCGGGCGCCGCCATCGCCTTCGTCTCCTGCATCGGCAATTTCGGCATCCCGGCGATCCTCGGCATTCCGGCGTCGATCTACACCCTTTCGACCCTCGTCTTCACCAAGTTCGCGGCCTTCACGGATCGCACCTTCGGCGAGGTCGCGCTGCTCTCCGGCGTCATCGCGCTGATCTCGGTGGCGGGGCTTGCCGTGCAGGAGCGCGCGCTCGGCGGCCGTGACTACCGCATTCTCGGCCAGTCCGGCGCGGCGGCATGCCTTCCCGTCGGCCGGTGGCGGTTCGTCTTCCTGCCCGTGCTGGCGATCCTTCTCTTCTTCATGCTGGTCGCGCCCTTCCTCGCGCTGCTCGCGGGTGCGCTGGTGCCGGCCTATGGCGTGCCGCTGACAGTTAAGACCCTGTCCTTCCACGCCTTCGAGGAGGTGCTGCTGCGGCAGGCGATCACCCGGACCGCCTTCGCCAACTCCCTGTTCCTCGCCGCCGTCACCGCCATCGGCCTGCTCGTCCTGTCGGTGCTTGCGGGCTATATGCTGACGCGCCGGCGGGATGCGGCATCGCGCATGGTGGCGAGCCTGATCGAGATCCCCTATGCGCTCCCCGGCATCGTCGTCGCCGTGGCGTTCATCCTCGTCTTCGCGGCCCCGCTGCCGGTCTTCAACGTGACGCTCTACGGCACGATCTGGATCATCCTCGTCGCCTATTTCGCGAGCTTCTTCGCGGTCAGCCTGAAGCCCGTCGTCAGCGCCTATCGCCAGCTCGATCCGGCGCTGGAGGAGGCGGCGCGCCTTGCCGGCGCCGGCTTCTTCACGCGACTCAAGGATATCCTGGTACCGCTCGTCGCGCCCGCCGCGGGCGCTTCGGTCATTCTCGTGTTCCTCATCGCCTGCAACGAGCTGACGGTTTCCGCGCTGCTCTGGTCTGCGGGCACGCAGACGCTCGGCGTCGTGATCTACAATCTCGACGACAGCGGCGGCTCCGATCTTGCCTCCGCGCTTTCCGTGCTCGTGGTCCTCATGGTCGTCGCCATGATGCTGCTGCTCGAGGCGATGGCGAAGCACCTGCCGAAGGGGGCGGTGCCGTGGCGAAGCTGATCCTCAACAATGTCAGCAAGGACTTCGGCACCGGCCAGCCGGCGGTAAGCCGCGTTTCGCTCGACGTGCGAGAGGGCGGCTTCCTTGCGCTGCTCGGCCCGTCCGGCTGCGGCAAGACGACCGTGCTGCGGATGATCGCCGGCTTCGAGGCGCCGAGCGACGGGGCGATCTTCCTCGGCGAGCGGCTCCTGGCCGATCCCGCCCAGTCGCTGCCGCCCGAACGGCGCAACATGGCGATGGTGTTCCAGTCCTATGCGTTGTGGCCGCATATGAGCGTGGCCGACAATGTCGGCTATCCGCTGAAGGTGCGCGGCGTTTCGAAAGAGGTCTATCGCCGCCGGATCGTCGAGGCACTCGATACGGTGCGCCTTGCCGATCTCGCCGACCGTCGCCCCGCGGACCTCTCCGGCGGCCAGCGCCAGCGTGTCGCGCTCGCGCGCTGCCTCGTTACCCAGCCGGATGTCGTGCTGCTCGACGAGCCGCTCGCCAATCTCGACCGGCACCTGCGCCAGGAGATGGAGGAGACGTTTCGCGAGTTCCATATCCGCTCCGGCGCGACGATGATCTATGTCACGCATGACCAGAGCGAGGCCATGGCGCTCGCCACCGACATCGCGGTCATGTCCCGGGGCGAGCTGCTGCAGGTCGCGCCGCCGCAGGAGATTTATGCGTGCCCCGAGGGGCGGCTTGTCGGCAGCCTGATCGGGCGGGGCGCCATCCTCTCGCTTGCCGTGCCCGCCGCAATGCTGCGGAAACTCGACTGGGGCGCGATCCGCGCGCTGCTGGGCGCAGCCGCGCCTGACGGCGGGGTTCTGGCCGACGTCCTGGTCCGGCCGGAGGATGTCAGGCTGGGCGGCGAAGGGGCCGCTGCGCGTGTGCGCTCATCGCTCTATGAGGGGGAGCGCTACAGCGTGACGCTGGACCTGGCCGACGGCCAAATCCTCCGGGCCTTCAGCCGCGAAAGGCCGATGCCGGGTGATACCATGTCCGTGACGATCACGTCCGCCTGGCGGCTCTAGCGAAGAAACTCAGGGAACCAGCGTCCGGCAGAATCGTTCGTCTCTCATCTTTCAATGGAGAACAGGCTGCCATGGACAAGAAGTCTCAGGTTTCGAAGTCGAAGGAAGACAGGCGCCGGGACGAGAAGAAGCCCGGCGTGATCGTTGCCGGCCCGGAGGCGCATGCGCGCGAGCGCGCCGGAAAGGCGCCGGAGGGCCGCAAGCCGAAATCGGGGGACGCGCAGCCGAAGAGCCCGGCAAATCCGTCGTAGGGCGTTTCGGCTTTTTCGCCTTTTTGCCGGAACTGCTCAGGCCTTGCGGCCTTGCATTCCTGCTGAAGCCTTCCCCCGCCCAGGCGGGGGAAGGTGTGCGTGTGGCATCCCGGCCGGCGGGATGGCCCGCCGGTCAGGCGGCCAGATCGAAACGATCGGCGTTCATGACCTTGACCCAGGCGGCGACGAAGTCCTTGACGAACTTTTCCTTGCTGTCGTCCTGGGCATAGACCTCCGCATAGGCGCGCAGGATCGAGTTCGAGCCGAAGACGAGGTCGACGCGCGTCGCCGTGTACTTGGCAGCGCCCGTCTTGCGGTCGCGGATCTCGTAGAGGTTGTTGCCCGTCGGGATCCACGAATAGGCCATGTCCGTGAGCGTGACGAAGAAGTCCGTCGTCAGCGCGCCGACGCGGTCGGTGAAGACGCCATGGGCGGTGCCGGCATGGTTGGTGCCGATCACGCGCAGGCCGCCGACGAGCGCCGTCATTTCCGGTGCCGTCAGGCCCATGAGCTGGGCGCGGTCGAGCAGCAGCTCTTCCGGGCTCACCACATAGTCCTTCTTCTGCCAGTTGCGGAAACCGTCGGCCAGCGGTTCCAGCGGGGCGAAGCCGTCCACATCGGTCTGCTCGGCCGTCGCATCGCCGCGGCCCGGTGCGAAGGGGACCATGACGTCGAAGCCCGCGGCCTTCGCCGCCTGCTCGACACCCCAGTTGCCGGCGAGCACGATGACGTCGGCAAGGCTTGCGCCCGAGGCGGCCGCGATCGGCTCCAGGGCGGCAAGCACCCGGCCGAGACGCGCCGGCTCGTTGCCTTCCCAGTCCTTCTGCGGGGCAAGGCGGATGCGCGCGCCGTTCGCGCCGCCACGGAAGTCGGAACCGCGGAAGGTGCGGGCGCTGTCCCAGGCGGTGGCGACGAGGTCCGCGGCCGACAGGCCGGAGGCGGCGATCTTCGCCTTGACGGCGGCGACGTCATAGTCCGTGCGGCCGGCCGGGATCGGATCCTGCCAGACGAGGTCTTCCGCCGGAACGTCCGGGCCGAAGTAACGCGACTTCGGGCCCATGTCGCGATGGGTCAGCTTGAACCAGGCGCGGGCGAAGGCATCGGAGAACGCGGCGAAGTCGTTCTTGAAGCGCAGCGAGATCTCGCGGTAGATCGGGTCCACCTTGAGTGCCATGTCCGCGTCGGTCATCATCGGGATGGTGCGGATCGAGGGATCCTCCACGTCGACCGGCTTGTCTTCCTCGGCAATGACGATCGGCGCCCACTGGGATGCGCCGGCCGGGCTGTGGGTCAGCGTCCATTCATGTTTGAACAGCATCTCGAAGAAGCCGTTGTCCCACTTCGTCGGCTCGGAGGTCCACGCGCCTTCGATGCCCGAGACGACCGTGTTGCGGCCGATGCCGCGGCCCTTCGTGTTCATCCAGCCAAGACCCTGGAATTCCGGGCCGGCGGCTTCCGGGTCCGGGCTGAGATCGCCCGCGCTGCCATTGCCGTGCGACTTGCCGATCGTGTGGCCGCCGGCCGTCAGCGCGACGGTTTCCTCGTCGTCCATGCCCATGCGGGCGAAGGTCTCGCGCATCTGCGCGGCCGTCGCCAGCGGGTCGGACTTGCCGTTGACGCCTTCCGGATTGACGTAGATGAGGCCCATCTGCACGGCGGCGAGCGGGTTTTCCAGCGTTTCCGGCCTGGAGACGTCGCCATAGCGGCCGTCGCTCGGGGCGAGCCACTGCTTTTCGTCACCCCAGTAGACGTCCTTTTCCGGCGCCCAGATGTCTTCGCGGCCGAAGGCGAAGCCGAAGGTCTTCAGGCCTGCGACGTCATAGGCGATGGTGCCGGCAAGCGCGATCAGGTCGGCCCAGGAGATCTTGTTGCCGTATTTCTTCTTGATCGGCCAGAGCAGGCGGCGGCCCTTGTCGGTGTTGACGTTGTCCGGCCAGGAATTGAGCGGGGCAAAGCGCTGGTTGCCCGTATTGGCGCCGCCGCGGCCGTCCGCGGCGCGATAGGAGCCGGCGGCATGCCAGGTGACGCGTGCCATCATGCCGACATAGCTGCCCCAGTCGGCCGGCCACCAGTCCTGGCTGTCCGTCATCAGGGCGCGCAGGTCGGCCTTCAGCGCCTCCACGTCCAGTGTCTTGAGTTCTTCGCGGTAGTTGAAGCCCTTGTCCAGCGGATTGGTCTTCGTGTCGTGCTGGTGCAGGATGTCGAGGTTGAGCGCGTTGGGCCACCATTCCATGACGGAATTGTTGAGGGCGGTGGCGCCGCCGTGCATGACCGGACACTTGCCGGTCGTCGTCGTCTTCGTATCCATTTGGTCCTCCAACGGATTTTCTTGATTCGACAGGACACCGGAAGGGAACTTGCAGGCGCGCCTCTTGGGTCGGCGCCGCGGTGAAGCGTCTTCCGGGTTGCCAAGGCGTAGCAAAGGCCAGTCATAAACTCCAATTGTAAAAACTAAAGGCTCCGATATGCTCAGGTTATGAATGGCCTGACCATGAAACATCTGCGCTATTTCGAGGCGCTTGCCCGCATCGGCCATTTCGGCCGGGCGGCGGAGAGCTGCGCGATTTCCCAGCCGGCGCTCTCCGTGCAGATCCGCGAGCTGGAGGACCTGGTGGGCGTGCCGCTCGTCGAGCGGGGCGGGCGGCGCATCCGGCTGACGGGGCTTGGCGAGGAGTTCGCCGAGCGGACGCGGGCGATCCTGCGCTCGGTCGACGAGCTGGAGGATCTCGGGCGGGCGGCGCACGGGCCGATCGCCGGCCGCCTCCGCCTCGGCGTCATCCCGACGGTCGCGCCCTATCTCCTGCCGGACATCATCAAGGCATTGGCGCGGTTCTATCCCGGCATCGATCCGCGGCCGCGCGAGGCGATCACGCAGCGGCTGATCGAGGACCTGACGGAGGCAAAGCTCGACGCCGCCATCGTCGCGCTGCCGATTTCGGAGCCGGCCCTCAAGGAGATCGCGCTCTTCGACGAGGAGTTCGTGCTGGTGCGGCCTCTGGAGGACGCCGGAAAGCCGGTGCCGAGTTCCGACAGGCTGCATGAAATGCGCCTGCTGCTGCTGGAGGAGGGCCACTGCTTCCGCGACCAGGCTCTTTCGGTCTGCAATATCGGGGCCGCGTCTGTGCGCGACCTGATGGAGGGAAGCTCGCTCTCGACGCTGGTGCAGATGGTCGGGGCGGGCATCGGCGTGACGCTCATTCCGCAGATGGCGGTGGATACGGAAACCCGGTCCGCATCTGTCTGCATATCGGCGCTGGCCGAACCCCGGCCGACGCGGACGATCGGCATGGTCTGGCGCAAGAGCAACCCGCTTTCGGCACAGTTCGCCACGATCGCCGAGATCGTCCGCGACGCGGGCCTGAAGAAGCAGGCCTGAAGGCGCGGGAACGTCACGGTGTCGTCAGCGCGACGCTTGCGACCAGCCAGCCGAGCTTGCACAGGAGGTGGAGGGCCTGGTCCTGTGCGAAGCTGATCTTTCCCCGGATCTTCGCTTCGTCGATCAGGACATGCAGGACCCATTCGGCAAGGCCGAGCAGGGCGTTTCCCGTCACCAGCAGCACCACGGCGCCGTGGATGCCGGCATGGGCGACAAGGTGATAGGCCCGCAGCGGCCCCTCGACCTTCGCCTTCACCAGGAAGTCCGATTGCAGGGGATAGTCGGCCAGCCAGTGCCCTGCGCACAGCAACAGACCCATGGTCAGAATTTCGTTCGTCATCGAATGAACTGTGCAGGTTGGGCGTTATGGTCATGCCGCCGGCGGCCGGGGATCCATGCAATCGGCGGGGTGAACCGCTGTTCTATTGAACCGTCCGCATCGCGCTGTTCCCTGGGGAACAGGCTGGCCATGCCGATATGTGCCCTTGTATCCATTGGTCCGCGACAATGCGCCGCCCGCCGCGCCGGGGGTTTGCGGGGCGGTCGCGATGCGGCGTTTGACGGAGGAGGGCGGGTGGCCGGCAGCGATTCCGGCGAAACTAGAGCAGGAAGTCGCCTTTGCCGAGCGCCAGCTTGCCGTCGAGGTCGAGGCGGAAATCGGCGGCCTTGTCGCCGTCGATGTCGACTTCCACGACGGTGACGGCCTTGCCGTTTGCCGTCGTCGTGTACCAGCGCAATTCGCCGGCATCGCCCGTGAAGGCCTTTCCCCGCGCAAGAAGGGTGAAGCTGTGGCCGGCCTCGGGGCCGTTGGCATCGATGGCGGAAAGGTCGATGCGGTCGCGGCCGGATTCGAAATCCGTGATGCGGTCGCGCGCCGCAAGGCCGATTTCGGCGGCGCTGCGGAAAACGAAGGTGTCGGCGCCGGCCCCGCCCGTCAGCCGGTCGGCACCCGCCCCGCCGTTCAGCCAGTCGTTGCCTGCGCCGCCTTGGAGCCTGTCGTTGCCGGCAAGGCCCAGAAGCGCGTCATGGCCGCGGCCGCCGGAAAGCGTATTGGCGTGCGAGGACCCGACGAGGAGATCGGCGTCGTTGGCGGTCGAATCATGCGCCGTGCCGTCGCCCGAGAGATTGCGGAGGGACGCGGAGGCGACCTGCAGCTCCTCCAGCGCCATGCCCTTGCCGATGCCGTGGGCCGCCTTCAGCCGGGCAATGGCGGGGGCATATTCCCCGAAGATCGAATCGATGCCGGAAAACCCTTTGATGCGGCCGGCGGCATCGGCGTCGAAGCGGCTTTCATAGGAGAGGATCTTATCCCGATGGGCGGCATACATGCGGCCGGCATCGAGCGCTTCTGCCGTCGTCGCCGTGCCTTCCCTCGCGAAGAGCTTGAATTGCTCGGCCTCGACGTAACGCCGGTTGGCGATGCCGGCATGGCCGCCGCCGTTGGAATTGTAGCGGATCTCGTACCAGGCCTCCGCCCGGTCGCCGGCAAGGATCGCGGCCTTCAGCTTCGGCCCGAGCAAAGAGGGCGCGTTGTAGGCCATGCTGAACAGCACGGCGCGCTCGGTGGAGTTTGGGATGCCGGCGAGCCATGTGTCGATCGCCGCCTCGTAGCGCGGCGAGAGCGCGGTCAGCGCCGCCTGGATCTCGGCATTCGAGGAGAAGGCGAAGGTCTTCGGCACGCCGGGATCGCGCGTCGCGTTCCAGTCGGCCATGACCGTGTCGAGCCGGCTGTTGAGCAGGGCGGTCTCGCCTTTGGAATAGCTCTGGTCGATGACGGCCTTCAGCCTGGCCTGCAGCGCCGCGCTCCAGCCGCTGCCGGCGATCGCCTTCAGCACGGGTTCGAGATTGTAGCGCAGGTTGAAGCCGATGCCGATCGTCGGTGCCGGATCGGCCGACGTGTCGAGATAGGCGCGCCGGGTCGAGCCCTCCAGTCCGAGGAGCAGGTCGAAACCCGTCTTCCGGTAGGCGGACGTGGAGAGCCCGGTGAATTTCAGCATCGTTTGTCCCGTTTTCATCGCGTTCGGGCAGCCTAGCGCCCGCCGGGTAAAGGCGGCGCTCACGAAAAGGGGAAACGCTTTGCTAACGCCGCCCCTTGCAACCCGGTCGTACACCGCCATATTGCCGCCAAGACGAATGGAGACGGATGGCATGAGCGAGAGCAGGATCAGGACACCGCAGGAGGTCGTCGGCTTCTGGTGCGAGACGCTGACGGCCAAGGACTGGTGGCAATCGACGCCGGCGCTCGACGCGCATGTGCGCGAAACCTTCGCCGAGACGCATTTCGCGCTCTCGCAGGCGGTGACGGCGCCGTGGCGGGCAAGCCCGGAGGCCCAGCTTGCCGCCATCATCGTGCTCGACCAGTTTCCCCGCAACATGTACCGCGCCTCGCCGCTGGCCTTCGCCACCGACTGGATCGCCCGGCGCGAGGCGCGTCTTGCGCTGGAGGTCGGCGCCGACAAGGCCGTTTCCTATGACCGGCGGCATTTCTTTTACATGCCGTTCGAACATTCCGAGGCGCTTGCGGACCAGGATCTTTCCGTCGAGCTCTTCGAGGCGCATGGCGACGAGATGTATCTCGACTATGCCGTTCGCCACCGGGACGTCATCGCCGAGTATGGCCGCTTTCCCCATCGCAACGCCTTTCTCGGCCGCGTCTCGACCCGGGAGGAGGAGGCTTACCTCGCCGAGCCGGGCGCCGGCTTCTAGTTCCGCGGGCATGCCGGTTTAAAATGGCCGCATTCGCGGCTAGAAGGGTGCGCAACCGCATGCCTGTGCTGCGTCGTCTGTTTCCGTTCAACGAGGATGGCCTGTTGCCGACCTTCCGCCTTCTCTCCGTCCTTCTTGCGGTTCTCCTGCTTGCGGCCGCGCCCGCCCGGGCGCAGACCGCGGCCGCGCCCGCCATCGACGCGACGCAGATCGAGCAGGCGAGCAGCGACCTCGACCGCGCCAGCGGGCAGCTCAACGCGATTCGCGAGCGGGTGGAGCGGTACAAGGATGACGACGCGCGGCTCGTGGAGCTGAAGATCGAGGCCGAAGCGCTGAACCGGACGATCCTGGCCATCTCGGTCGCGACGCGGCCGCGGCTGGAGGCGATCAAGGCGCGCCAGACCGAACTCGGCGACCCGCCCGCCGAGGGCGCGCCGGCCGAAGCCGCCGTCGTGGTGGAGGAGCGCAAGAAGCTTGCCGCAGAGCGCAACGAAATCAACGCGCTGACCGGGGAGGCGGAAAACCTTTCCATCGAGGCGACGAAGCTTTCGAACCGCATCACGGAAATCCGCCGGCGGTTGTTCACCGATGCCATCCTCAAGCGTACCGACATCAACACGGCGCTTTTCACGGAGGCCTCCGGTGCGCTCACGAACGAGACGGCGACGCTCGGCCGCACGGCGACGGCCTGGCTGCAGTTCGTCTGGAAGTTCAAGCGCATGCAGCTTCTGGGCGCCGTCGCGCTGTCGCTGGTGGCCGCGCTCGTGCTGCTCTCCGGCGGCTACCGGCTGTTTTCCCCCGTCATCACGCGTGCCGTGCAGCAGCAGAAGCCGCACTATATCACGCGGCTTTCCGTCGCCTTCTGGTCGACGATCCTGCCGAGCATCGCCGTGGGCGCCTTTGCCGGCACCAGCTATTTCTTCCTCGATACGTTCAACGTGCTGCGCTCCGACATCGCGCCGATCGCCTCGGTCGCGCTGGGCGTGATGGTTGCAATCTTCTTCGTGGCGCAGCTTGCCAATGCGGTTCTGTCGCCCGGTGACGGACATTGGCGGCTGGTTCGCGTGTCCGATCGCGGCGCGCAGCTTCTGTGGCTCTTGATCTTCAGCATGGCCATCGTCAACGGCGCCGACTATTTCCTCGGCACGATCAGCGAGGTACTGGGCTCCCCGGTCGTGCTGACGGTGGTGAAAAGCTTCTTCGCCTCGATCATCATCGGCGCGCTGCTCGTCGTCACCGCCTTCATCAAGCCGGTGCTGCACCAGGGGGAAACGCCCGACGCGCAGGGGCGGCCCTGGCCGCGGTCGATCTTCGTCCTCCTGATTCTGACCGGCCTCGGGCTCATCTTCGCCTCGCTGCTCGGCTATGTCGGCATGGCCCGCTTCATCGCCACGCAGATCGTCGTCACGGGCGCGATCGTGGTGACCATGTATATCGGCTTCCTCTCCGGCCGCGCCGTCTCGGCGCCCAATGCCTTTGCCGAAACGGCGGTCGGCAAGCGGCTGGAGGAACGCTTCGGCCTGGGCCAGGTGACGCTCGATCAGGTGGGGCTCGCCGCCGGGCTCAGCATCTATCTGCTGATCTTCGTCTTCTTCGTGCCGCTGGTCCTGCTGCAATGGGGCTTCCAGGTCGCCGACATCGAATCCTGGGCCTACCGCATCTTCACGGAAATCCGCATCGGCAGCATCACCATCTCGCTGATCGGCATCTTCGCGGGCATCCTGCTCTTCGTCGCCGGCCTCCTCATCACGCGCTGGTTCCAGAAATGGGTGGACGGCAATGTCCTGGCGCGCAGCCAGGTCGATGCCGGCGTGCGCAATTCCGTCCGCACCGCCGTCGGCTATGCCGGCGTGGCGCTGGCCGGGCTGGTCGGCATATCGGCGGCGGGCATCAACCTGTCCAGCCTCGCGCTCGTTGCCGGTGCCCTCTCGCTCGGTATCGGTTTCGGCCTGCAGAACATCGTCTCGAACTTCGTCTCGGGCCTCATCCTGCTCGCCGAGCGGCCGTTCAAGGTGGGGGACTGGGTGGTGGCCGGCACGACCGAGGGCTTCGTGCGCCGCATCTCCGTGCGCGCCACCGAGATCGAGACCTTCCAGCGCCAGACGGTGATCGTGCCGAACTCGGTGCTGATCAACGGGCAGGTCGGCAACTGGACGCATCGCAACAAGCTCGGCCGCATCGACATGGCGATCAGCGTGCATGCCAGCAATGATCCGCGCAGGGTCCAGGAGATCCTCACCGAGGTCGTGCGCGGGCAGCAGGGGCTGCTGCGCAATCCCGAGCCCACGGTGGTCTTCCAGGCATTCTCCTCGGCGACACTGGATTTCGAGATCCGGGCCTTTCTTGCGGATATCCTCAACGGCACGGGCGTGAAGTCCGATCTGCGGGCCGCCGCCCTCGAACGGTTCCGGGCCGAAGGCATCGCCATCGGCGCGCCGGCGGCGGCGGAAGTGCCGATCAAGATCTCGCCGGAAGGGGCCGATCTCATCACCAGGCTGCTCGACCAGGCGACCCGGGAGAATCGCCGGCCGACGGCGGGCCGGCGCCGCAAGCCGGCGGAGGACGGGCCCAAGACCTGACCGCCGTGCCCGATTTGCGGCACATGAACGCCGCATTCACGCTCCATTCAGCCGTTTCCCCATAAAACACATGCAAATCCCGGCGCGGAACGATAGTGTTCCGCAAGGGCTTGTGAACAGGGGCGGCGCCGAGGCGCCGGGCAGAGATGAAGCGAATGATCATGATGCTGCTGGTGTCGGCCGCGATGTCCGCTCCGGCCATGGCGGCCTCGGTGACCAACAAGGACGGCGACACCCAGGTGCTCGTCATCGTGGAGGGCGGCAGCCGCATGGAGGTTGCGCTCGAGCCCGGCGCGACGGAGACGATCTGCCCGTCCGGCTGCTTCCTCACCCTGCCGAACGGTGACCGGATCGCGCTGAACGGCGGCGAGAATGTCGAGATCCAAGGCGGCTCGGCTTCGGTCAAGTAAGCTTCGAGGCGGATATTTCCAGCGGCGCGGAAGATCAACCGCGCCGCTTTTCTTTGCGTGACTGCCTCGCGCCCGGGGGAAGAGTTTCGCCCACCGCTTTTTCATGCCCTCTAAATTTAACGCTTTCGCAAAGGGTTGCGGCTACGTCTTAACCTGGGGAACATCGTTATTACGAAGGCATATCCATGGCATTTGTCGGCATTTCCGGGATGCAGTATTCCGGCGCGTCTCTCTCGCATCACCGCATCCTTATTGCCGAGGACTCGAATGTCTTCACATCCATGATCTCCAAGCGCCTGAAGGAGCTTTTCGACATCGACGTGGAGATTTGCCGCAGCTTCGAGGAAATCGAACTGGCCTATGACAAGTCCAGCGAGAAGATCACGCTGGCGATCTCGAACATCAATCTGCCGGGCGCCGAGAACGGCGAGGCGCTGAACTATCTGGTCGACCTCAGCATTCCGACGATCGTCTTCACCGGCACGTTCCAGCAGAAGACGCGCGACCAGCTGCTGTCCAAGGAGATCGTCGACTACATCCTGAAGGACAATATCTTCGCGGTCGACATGCTGGCCGAATCGGTCTGCCGCTTCCTCACCAACCACAACCACCACGTCCTGATCGTCGACGACAGCGCGACGGCCCGGGCGCTGCTGACGACGCGCCTCAAGCGCTACAACTTCCGCGTCAGCGCGGCGGAAAGCGGCTCGGCGGCGCTCGCCCTCCTGAAGGCAAACCCCGATATCGGCCTGATGATCACCGACTACAACATGCCGGATATCGACGGTTTCGAGTTGACGCGGCGCATTCGCGGCACGGTCGGGTCGCATCAGCTGCGCATCATCGGCGTGTCGTCCTCCACCGATCGCCTGCTTTCCGCCCGCTTCCTCAAGGCCGGAGGCAACGATTTCATCATGCGCCCGTTCATCGACGAGGAATTCTACTGCCGCGTTAATCAGAACCTCGACACGCTGACCCAGATCAAGACGACCCAGCGGCGCCTGACGGCCTGATTCTCCACAGGATTTTCGTGATTCACCCGGATATGTCCCTTACGTAGCGTGAGATATTTCTTCCCGGATTAACCAGTTGGTAAAACCGGTGGTTTGTAATGCGTTCCAGACCGGAACATCATCAGGGTACTGGACGACGTGGGAGTGGATACAAATCCGCAGCGAGGGCCTGCATTCTTGCGCCATTCCGGCCAGCGGGTGCTGCTCGTGGAGGACTCGCGCATGTTCTCCACCGCGCTCAAGTACCGGCTCGAGCGGGAGCTCGGCCTTTGCGTCACCCATTGTTCCAGCATGGCCGCGGTCCGGGCGATCTTCCAGGGCGATGCGCCGGAATTCGTGCTGGCCGTGCTCGATCTCAACCTGCCCGACGCGCCGAACTGCGAAGCGCTCGACTATGTGATTTCGAAGGGCATTGCGCCGCTGGTCTTCACCGGCTCCTTCAGCGATGCGACCCGGGACCAAATCCTCGCGAAGAACGTGCTGGACTATGTCGTCAAGGACAATCCGTCGGCGATCCAGCAGCTGGTGCTGGCCGTCGACCGCATTCTGACGAGCGGCAAGACGCAGGTGCTCGTCGTCGATTCCGACCCGGAGAGCCTGCAGCGGCAGGTGAACCTGATCGCCAAGCAACGCTTTCAGATCATCGCGGTCGAAAGCGGGGCGGCGGCGCTCGATGCGCTTGATTCGCATGGCGGCATCGACATGGTGGTCTGCGATCTCGCGCTTGCCGACATGGACGGCTTCGACCTCCTGAACGAGATCCGCCAGCGCCATGGCGACGATGCCGTACGCGTCGTCGGCCTGTCGACCTCGGAAGACCGCATGGTGGCCGCCCGCTTCCTGCGCGCCGGCGGCGATGAATACATCCAGAAGCCGTTCCTCGTCGAAGAGTTCAACAGCCGCATCTTCCACGTCGCGGCAATCCAGAAGCGCGTGCAGTCGCTGCACCGCATCGCCGCGCGGGACTATCTCACCGACATCTACAACCGCCGCTACTTCTTCGAGGCGGGGCCGCGGCTCGTCGACCAGGCGCTGCGCCGGGGCGAACCCATGTCGATCGCCATCCTCGACATCGACCATTTCAAGCGCCTCAACGACACCTATGGCCACGAGGTCGGCGACATCGTGCTGAAGGCCGTCTCGCGCCGGCTCAAGCACCGGGTCGGCGACCGCCACCTCCTGGCGCGGCTCGGCGGGGAGGAGTTCGGCATCATCTTCCACGGCCTGGAACTGGAAGGGGCGCTGGACTATTGCGAGCGGCTGCGCCTGGAACTGGCGGCACAGCCGATCAATGCGGACGGCGAGCCCCTGACGATCACTGTCTCCGCCGGCCTTGCGGCGATTTCCGGCCGGGAAACCTTCGACAACTACCTGAACGCCGCCGACCAGTTCCTCTACATGGCCAAGCATGCCGGCCGGAACCGGGTCTTCTCCGAACTGTCGCTGATGAGCGCGCTGGCAAGCTGAGCCCCGCCGCGGCGGGGCCTGGAGCGTTTCCGCTTTTCTCCGGATCGCGAAAAAGCTCTATCCTTTTGTTTCGCCGCAGTTCCGGACGCAAAACCGCTTCGCACTTTTGCTGGAACTGCTCTAATCGGTCAGCGGGCGATGGCCGACAGCGTCAGCTTGCGCTCGGCGCGCTCCTGCTGGGGCGAGCGGTTGTAGAGTTCGCGGTAACACTTGGAGAAGTGCGACGCGGAGACGAAGCCGCAGGCGACCGCCACTTCCACCACCGGCATCGAGGATTGCACGAGCAGGTGGCGCGCCCGGTCGAGCCGGATCTCGAGATAGTAGCGGGCGGGCGAGCGGCCCATCTCCTGGCGGAACAGCCGCTCGATCTGCCGGCGCGAGAGGTCCGCGCTGTTGGCGATCTCCAGCAGCGACAGCGGCTCGGAGAGGTTGCTCTCCATCAGTTCGATGATCGACAGCACCTTGGCGTTCTGCACGCCGAGGCGGGCGCGCAGCGGCAGGCGCTGGCGGTCGTGCGGCCCGCGCACGCGGTCGGTCAGCGCCTGTTCGCAGACGCGGTTGACGAGGTTCTCGCCGAAATCCTGGTCGATCAGGTTCAGCATCATGTCGAGCGATGCGGTGCCGCCGGCACAGGTATAGATGTTGCTGTCGATCTCGTAGAGGTCGGCATAGACGTCGGCCTGCGGGAAGGCTTCGGCGAAGCCCGGCAGGTTCTCCCAGTGGATCGCGCAGCGCTTGCCGGTGAGCAGGCCCGCCTGGGCGAGCACATGGGCACCGGTGCACAGCGAGCCAACGGCGATGCCGCGGTTGTAGACCTCGCGCAGCCAGGCATTGACCGACTTGTTGGAGAAGTCCTCGACATAGATGCCGGAACAGACCAGCACCATGGAGGGGCGGTTCTCGCCGCCGAGATATTTGCGCTCGTCGGCGAGCGAGGAGTTCACCTCGATGCCGATGCCGCTGGAGGAGAGCACCTGCTGGCCGTCCGTCGAGGCGAGACGCCAGGTATAGGCCTCGTAGCCGAGCATGCGGTTGGCGATGCGCAGGGTCTCGATCGCCGCCGAGAAGGGCAGCATGGAGAAGTTGGGCACCAGGAAGAAGACGAGAGAGCGCTTCTTGACGTTTGGCTTGTTCATCGGAGTGTCCATGCTGGAGGCGCGATGTCGCAATCGTTGCAGGCTGTCCGGCAGGCGCGCTAGTATTTTTGCGACACCGAAAGGGATGGTTACGACTGAATCCCGCTGCGTATCGCTGAAATGCCAGTGCCTTCCGGCGGAATTGTGTCCATGCCTTCGCACTTGCACATTTGCGACCCTGCCGCCGGCATCGTCCGATTGCGACAGCTTGCCCCGATACACGGGAACCGCGTCGTTCCGTTTGACAACCAGGCCCGCCTCGCGACATAGGAAGCAGGATTTTTGCAGGGTGATGTCGATGCTGCCAGATGGATATTCGGATGTGCCGGCGGGCAAGCTCGCCGCCGTGGTGACCTGCCTTGAAATGCGGGCACCGCCGCCCGAGCGCGCCGATCCCGAACAGGCCGGCATCACGCTCGAGCGCATCGCCCGGCCGGAGATCGCCTGGTATCGCGACCTCTACGGCCGCATCGGTGCCGAATGGCTCTGGGCCTCGCGCCTTGCCATGGCCGAGGCCGATCTCGCCGAAATCCTCCATCACCCGGATGTCGAGGTCTATGCCGTGATGAAGGACGGGCGGGGCGAGGGGCTGCTGGAGCTGGATTTTCGCGAGGCGGGCGTCTGCGAGCTCGCCTTCTTCGGCCTGACGCCGGCGATCATCGGCAATGGAACGGGGCGCTGGCTGATGAACCGGGCGATCGCGCGGGCCTGGTCGCGGGAGGGACATCCGCCGGTCCGCCGCTTCTGGGTGCATACCTGCACGCTCGACGCGCCGCAGGCCCTGTCATTCTATATCCGCTCCGGCTTCACGCCGGTGAAGCGCCAGGTGGAGGTCTTCGACGATCCGCGGGTGACGGGCATCCTGCCGGAAACGGTGGCGCCAAAGGTGCCGATCCTGCGGCCATGAAAAAAACCGCCGGAGGGACGTTTGACGTCAACTCCGGCGGTGTTCGGCGTCGTCTTCCTTTGGCGGGTTGCCGCTACAGTCGTCCGTCATCGTGTGGTCTTGTCCCACGAACGGAAGCCGATGTCCTTGCGCTGGTCGAAGGACAGGCCTTCCAGCTCGCGCTCGGTGCGATAGCGCCGCCAGGCGGAGACGATCCGTTCGAAGGCATCCCGGACGGGACGGGACAGGCTGCCGGCGTGACGGGTGCCAGATGCACGCCGTACCGGACGATGTTCCAATGCTATTGCCATTTCAGGGTCCTTTCGAGCTTGGGAGGTTTCGAAAGGTCGCGACCTTGATCGTGACTATGTCGCAACCTCATGCATCAATCAAACGAATATATTTGATTGGATTGATCAGCGTTCCTCATGGTTGGCAACGACCGGCCAGTTGATGTCGTCCTTGAGATAGGGCGGCAGCTGCGCCAGTTCCTCGGCCGTGTGGCGGGCCGCATTGCGCCGGCGGCGGGCTTCGATCGCGTCGCCCACGAAGCGCCGTATTGCGTAGTAAAATCCGTTTCCACGAACCGTAACGGCGAGATCGGCGCCGTTCGCGTATGATTTCTGCGTATCCATGGCGTTTTTCCTTTCACTCGTTGGCTTGTGAGGTTGACTATCCGCCCATCTCGGTTTTCAATCAAACGAAATGAAGTGACAGTTTGCTTCAGATTTTCTGATCCATGGAGGTAGGCATGAACCTGCTGATGCGCCAGACGCTCCCCTTGCTGGAACTCGACATCCTGAAAACCTTCGTGGCGATTGCCGAGACCGGCAACTTCACCACGGCCGCCGAGACGGTGCACCGCACGCCGTCCGCCGTCTCCATGCAGATCAAGAAACTGGAGGAACTGCTCGGCTGCACGCTGTTCCGCCGCGATGCGCGCTCCGTGGTGCTGACGCATCATGGCGAGGTGCTGCTCTCCTATGCGCGCCGGCTGATCGCGCTCAGCAACGAGGCGGTGTCGCGCTTCATGATGCCGGAAATGAACGGCGTGGTGCGGCTCGGCGCGCCGGACGACGTCGGCGAGCTCATCCTGCCGGAAGTGCTGCGCCGCTTTGCCGAGACCTATCCGTCGATCGCCGTCAACGTGTCGATCGAGACGAGCGGCAACCTGCGCCGCGCCGTCGCCGAGCGGCGGCTCGACCTTGCCATCTTCAATGCCACCGACGGCACGATCCCCGTTCCCGGCGAGGTCCTGCTCAAGGAACAGCTCGTCTGGGCCGGCAAGAACTGCGGCAATGCGCATCTGAAGAACCCGCTGCCGGTATCGGTCTGGGAGGAGGGCTGCATCTGGCGGGCGCGGGCGCTGGAGGAGCTGAGCCGTTCGGGCCGCGATTTCCGCGTTGCCTATTTCTGTGCCCATCACATGGGCCAGCGCGCCGCGATCCGGGCGGACCTCGCGGTCGCGCCGCTCGCGCGCTTCCTGGTGGGGGACGACATGGTGGCGCTCGGCGAGAAGGACGGTCTGCCGGATCTCGGCCACTACCTGATCGGCCTCGTCGTCAACGAGGAGGCCGAGACGCCGGCGCTCGCCGTGGCGGACTATATCCGCGCCGCCTTCGCCCGCATCGAGCGCCGACCGATGGACATGCTGCAGGTCGCCTGCTGAGACAGGGGCGGCTGATACCCCCCTCTGCCCTGCCGGGCATCTCCCCCACAAGGGGGGAGATCGGCAGGAGTCGGGCACCTTGCTTAAATCGCATCGCTCAAGATGGGCGAAACGCTGCTCCATCCAATCTCCCCCCTCGTGGGGGAGATGCCCGGCAGGGCAGAGGGGGGAAACTCCGAGCCCGGAGGCCGCCGCTATTCCCTGCTCCGCCGCCTGCGTCGCCCGCCACCTTCGCCGCCGCCGTCGTCGGCCAGCACCTTGCGCTCCGGCAGGGTCACCACCTTGGCAAGCTCCGGGAAGGGGTCCACCTTGTTGGGCAGTGCCATGGCGTTGACGAAGAGCTGCTGGAAGCTGGGCTCCAGCGCCGTCTCGATCTTCTCGATACGGGCCACGGTGCGCTCGATCTCGCGGCGGTGGTCGCGGTTGAGGAGGGCCATGAGCGCGCCCGTGCCGGCGGCATTGCCGACGGCCTTCACCTCGTCGAGGTCGCAGTCCGGGATGAGGCCGAGCACCATGGCGTATTTCGGATCGATGAAGGAACCGAAGGCGCCGGCGAAGCGGATCGTGTCGACATGGTCGATGCCCTGCTTTTCCATGAGCAGCTTGATGCCGGCATAGAGCGCGGATTTGGCGAGCTGGATGGCGCGGATGTCGTTCTGCGTCACGGTGATGCGCGGTTCGCCGTCGTGCAGGAGATAGGAGAAGGTACGGCCGTTCTGAAGGATGCGCGGGCTCCTCTCCGCCATCGCGCCATCGACCACGCCGTCCTCGGAGATGATGCCGGAGAGATACATTTCCGCGACGACCTCGATGATCGCCGAGCCGCAGATGCCGGTGACGCCGACGCTGGCGGCGGCCTCGGCGAAACCGTCCTCGTCCGACCACTTGTCGACGCCGATGACGCGGAAGCGCGGCTCCAGCGTCACGGGATCGATGCGCACGCGCTCGATCGCGCCCGGGGCGGCGCGCTGGCCGGAGGAGATTTCCGCGCCTTCGAAGGCAGGCCCCGTGGGCGAGGAGGCGGCGACGACACGGTTCCTGTTGCCGAGCACGATCTCCGCATTGGTGCCGACATCGACGAGCAGCATCATGCGATCCTGCCGGTAGGGGCCTTCGGCGAGGGTCGCGCCAGCGGCATCCGCGCCGACATGGCCGGCGATGCAGGGCAGGGTGTAGAGCCGGGCGCCGCGGTTCACCTCGATGTCGAGTTCATGCGCCCAGTATTGCAGCGCGCCCGACACGGCGAGCGCGAAGGGCGCCTGGCCGAGCTCCGTCGGGTCGATGCCGAGGAAGAGGTGGTGCATGATGGGGTTGGCGACAAACACCATGTCGAGGATATCGTGCCGGTCGACCTCGCCTTCGGTGCAGACCTTGCCGATCAGGCCGTTGACGGCCTCGCGCACCGCCTTCGTCATGGCTTCCCGGCCGTCCGGGTTCATCATGACGTAGGAGACGCGGCTCATCAGGTCTTCGCCGAAGCGGATCTGCGGGTTGGACGTGCCGGAAGAGGCGACGATACGGCCCGACAGCAGCGAGACGAGATGCATGGCGATCGTCGTCGAGCCGATGTCGCAGGCAATGCCGTAGGCCTCGTTCTTGAGGCCCGGATAGAGGGCGACGATGAAGGGGCGTGATGAATCCATGTCGCGGTGGATGGCGGCGGTGACGCCCCAGTTGCCCTTGCGCAGGATCGACTGCACCTGCGGGATGAGGTGCGGGGCGATGAGCAGGTCCTTCCAGCCCCAGTCCTTCTCCAGCATCACCTTCAGGCGGTCGAGGTCGCCGAGCGGCTTGTGCATGTCCGGCTCGTCCACCTCGACATAGCAGAGCTGGATGGCGGCGTTGCGTTCGATGACGCGGTCGCTCGCCGCCTTGCGCACGACCTGCGCGTTGATGACGGTGTCCTGCGGCACGTCGACGACGAGGTCGCCGAGGATGAGGGCGGAACAGGAGAGGCGGCGGCCTTCCGGCAGGCCGCGGATCTTCTCGTAGCGCTCCTCCTTCGGGCCCTTTCCCGAGATGTGGTCGAGCGAGGAGACGATCTTGTGCTTGGCGAAATTGCCTTCCTGCACCTCGATCTGACAGCGCCCGCAGGTCGCGCGTCCGCCGCAGACGCTCTCGACATAGACGCCCAGCTTGCGCGCGGCTTCCAGGACCGGCGTGCCGACCGGGAAGCGGCCGCGCTTGCCCGAGGGCATGAAGAGGACGAACGGTTCCTTTGCCGAAGCTTCCGTCATGTTGGTCTCGTTCTCACCTTCGATGCGCATCGGTCGTACTTTCTCTTGGGCGTCAAGCGGCGCATCTCAGCCCTTCTTGGCCGAGAGACGTCGCACATTGCGGCGCACGCGCTTGCCATAGGGTTTCAGCGCGGCTTCGGAGACGGCGCGGGCCGTGGCTTCGGGCGAGGCCGCCGTCATCATGGCCTTGGCAACAGCAAAATTGGCTGCCACGACGCTTTCCGCCGTGGCAGCCATCTTTTCGGTGACCATCCGGGTCATCTCGGCGGTGTTCTGCGTCGATCCCGTCAGCGCCGCCACCTGCATCTCGTGGCAGCGCATGGCGATCACGAGAGGCGCCTCCAGCCAGAGGCTGAAGGCGTCGCGACGAAGCTGGCGCCCGGCCACGTTATTCTCGTGCCGCGCCGGCGCCGGCGCGGGCTGCGCGGCCGCCGCGGCGACCGCCGCCGGCTGCCGGTGCTGCGGATGCGGCCGTGACGGCGCCGCCTTCGGCGGGCTTGTGGTCGCGGTAGGTCATGATCCAGTTGGTGCAGTTGGCATCCGTGCCGTTGAGTACGTTCGCGGCGCGCACGGCCTCCATTTCCTGCGGGCGGCAGGGGTTCATGATGGCCGAGGTCATGCCGGCGCCGATGACCATGGGGATGAAGCCGGCATTGATGCCGTGGCGGTGCGGCAGGCCGAAGGAAATGTTGGAAAGGCCGCAGGTCGTGTTGACCTTCAGCTCGTTGCGCAGGCGATAGAGCAGCTGGAAGACCTGGCGGCCGGCATCGCCCAGCGCCCCGATCGGCATGACGAGCGGGTCGACGACGATGTCGTGCGGCTTGATGCCGTGGTCCATGGCGCGCTCGACGATCTTCTTGGCGACGGCGAAGCGCACGTCCGGGTCCATCGAGATGCCGGTCTCGTCGTTGGAGATCGCGACGACCGGCACGTCGTACTTCTTGACGAGCGGCAGGATGGCTTCGAGCTTCTCCTCCTCGCCGGTGACGGAGTTGACCAGCGGGCGGCCCTTGGCGACCTTCAGGCCGGCCTCGATGGCGGCCGTGACCGACGAGTCGATGGCGAGCGGGATATCGACGAGGCCCTGGACGATCTCCAGCGTCTGCACCAGAAGGCCCGGCTCCGTCTCGTTCGGGTTGACCGAGGTCACGCCCGCATTGATGTCGAGCATGGTGGCGCCGGCGGTGACCTGTTCCAGCGCGTCCTTGATGACGGTCTCGAAATTGCCGGCCTGCATTTCCGCGGCCAGCTTCTTGCGGCCGGTCGGGTTGATGCGTTCGCCGATGACGCAGAAGGGCTGGTCGAAACCGATGATGATTTCGCGGGTGGCCGAGGCGACGATGGTGCGTGTCATATAGGGTCCTCTGGGGCGGGGCGCTGGGTCTGGTCTAGCGCGCGATTTCCGGTGTTGCAATGCTGGCGGCGGGCGGAGAGGAAGCCCCCTCATCCGGCCCTTCGGGCCACCTTCTCCCCGAGGGGGAGAAGGGGAGTGGAGACGCCTCGGTTTCCCCCTTCTCCCCCAGGGGGAGAAGGTGCCGGCAGGCGGATGAGGGGGATATCTCCAACATAGGCGTTCGTCTTCCGGTCAATGGGGATGATGGGCGGCGGTTTCGGCCATCTGCTGCTGGTTCTGTTCGACGCCCTGGCGGGTCCTTTCGATGCGTTCGGCGACGAGCTGGTCGACCGGGTTCGGCTCGCGCTTCCAGGGCTGGCGGCCCTTCAGCACGCCGGAATCATGCACGATCTCCGCGACATATTCCTCCTGCCGGTAGGCCATGACGTGAATGCCGGAAACGCCCTCGATCTCCTTCACCTCGTTGATGATGTCGATGCAGAGCTGCTTGCCTTCCTTCTTCTGGTCCTGGGCGCCCTCGAGCCGCGCGATGACGGAATCGGGAATGTGGATGCCCGGCACGTTGGAGCGGATCCACTTCGCCGTCTTGGCCGAGGCCATCGGGCCGACGCCGACGAGGATGTAGCATTTCTCGTTGAGGCCGAGGTCGCGCACCTTCTTCATGTATTCGCGGAACATCGGCACGTCGAAGCAATACTGGCTCTGCACGAACTGCGCGCCGGCCTCGATCTTCTTGGCGAGACGATAGGGGCGGAAGTCGTAGGGCGGGGCGAAGGGGTTGATCGCCGCGCCGAGGAAGACCTTCGGCGGCGTCGTCAGCTTGCGGCCGGAGAGGAACTTCGAATTGTCGCGCATGATGCGCACGGTCTCGAGCAGCGACATGCAGTCGAGGTCGAAGACCGGCTTCGCGCCGGGCTGGTCGCCGGCCTGCACGCCGTCGCCGGTCAGGCACATGATGTTGCATACGCCCATGGCCGCGCCGCCGAGCACGTCGCCCTGGATGGCGATGCGGTTCTTGTCGCGGCAGGCGATCTGCATGATCGGCGCATAGCCCATGCGGGTGAGCAGCGCGCAGATGCCGACGGAGGACATGTGGCAGTTGGCGCCCGACGCATCGACCGCGTTGATGCCATCCACCCAGCCGTCGAAGACCGCGGCGCGCTCGTAGACGTCTTCCGGATTGGCGCTGTCGGGCGGGTTGAGTTCCGTCGTGACGGCGAATTCGCCGCGGCGCAGCACGCGCTCCAGCCGGCCGAGCGAGGAATGGCCGGGCAGGGGATCGAGCGGCAGGTGCGGGCCGAGCGGGTTTTCATCGATATGCGCCATGGATCAGGCGTCCTTTCCGGCAGCGGCGGCTTCCCTGGCCGCGGCAGCCTCGGCCGTCACGCGCAGCCAGGAGGAGGTTTCGCGCAGCGACTGGTTCACCGGTTTCTGCACGTTCATGATGGCATCCCCCTTCGCCATGTTCTGCGATCCCTTCCAGGCCTGGACCCAGACGCAGGGCATGTCCGGCTCCACTTCGCAATTGCCGTTGGCGCGAACGCCGCCGCAGGGACCGTTGCGAAGCTGCTTGGGACAGTTCATCGGGCAGGACATGCCCGTGGACGACAGCGCGCACTGGCCGCACATGCGACAGTCGAAGAGAAAACCCTTCACATGGCGCTCGACGAAGGTGATCGGCCGCTCGACGCGCTGGTAGCCGAGAAGCTTCCAGACGGGGTGCAGCAGCAGGAAGCCCTGGGCGAAGCGGTGGTAGAACCACTCGAAGAAGCGGGAATGGCGCACGGCCCACAGGCGGACGGTGTATTTGTGCCGGGCCCGGCGGCTCGGCGAGACGCCGGCCGGGGTGAAGGCGCCGGTGGCGGCCTTCTTGGCGGGGGCGGCATTGCCCGGTTTCTGGACGGCGTCAGCCATTGTCGCGGCCTCCGGCCTTGACGAGGGCGACGAGCCGCTCGCGGTCATAGGCGGCTTCCAGCTCGGCCGCGGCCCTGTCGGCTTCCGCCTCCAGGTCGTCGGAGACCGGAACGGGATCGGCCTTGCGCCATTCGGCGAGGTAGTCGTCCGTTTCGGCCGCGCCGGTGCGCATGGCGCACATGTCGATCGCCTCGGTGAAGCGCAGCGACAGTTCCCGCTTGGCGCTCGTGCGGCCCTTCTTGATGATGACCTGGGCGGGGATGTCGCGCCAGTAGACGATGATGCGGTCTGCCATGTCGAAAATTCTCCTCGCGCTGACAATGCGATCTTGCCGCGTCGCGGGCTTCACCCGCCACGACTGCCCCATGCTCAAAAACGACGCGGGATTCGACTATACAGAAGGTTTTACCAGATGCCGCGGGTCACGCCGTTCCAGAGCCAGGTCCAGATCGGCGGATGATACCATTGCCGCGAGGGCGCCGCTATTTTCAATGGCTTGAGATTGCCGGCCGCCGCATCGCGCATCGCCTCGACGATGATACCGGTCGAGGCCGCCGTCTGGAGCAGCGGATAGGTGTGCATCGTGTCGCGTTTGGAAGGTTTGACGCGCTGCTGGTAGAGCACGTCGCCGGTGTCGACGCCGGGATCGACAAGATGCACGGTGGCGCCGAAATTCTCCTCGTCGCGCGCGATGCGCGCCCAGTAGCCGCCCTGCAGGCCGCGATATTGCGGGTTGATGCCGGCGTGGAAGTTGAGGACGGGGCAGGGGATCGCGGCAAGCGTTTCGGCCTTCATCATGCGGCAGCTGACGAGGAGCAGCGCCGCCGGCCGGATTTTTCCGAGCGCCCCCAGAAGTTCGGGGCTGTTGGCCGAGGGCACCGCGATGCGGCGGATTTGCGAATCGGGCGAGGGGTTTACGCCGAACTCCTCGATGATTTCCTGAGCGCGTTTCGTGGTGAAGCGCTTGCCGTATTTCGAGACGACCATGGTCGCAAGCTGGCCGAGCGCCTGCACCCAGCCGAGCTTCTTCGCCCGCCGCTGGATGAACAGCTTCTTCGATTCGGGCTGTTCCTCGATGACGACGAGGCTCGGGAAAGCGGCCTTGAGGGCGTTGACGACGATTTCCGGGTTGGGGCCGGGCTGGATCAGAATGGCGATGGTCGGTGCCGTCATCGAGGAGCCTATGCATTTGCGTCCGCCCCTCATCCGGCTGCCGCCACCTTCTCCCCGCAAGCGGGGAGAAGGAAATGCCGCGTCGGTTTCCTCAATCATGACCGGTTCGTCGGGCACGTTCCCTCTCCCCGCTTGCGGGGAGAGGGTTAGGGTGAGGGGCAATTTCGGCCGACACTGTCGCGCGCGGAGTTTATCGCCGTCTTAAGGGAAGGCGGGATCCGGCCGGATTGGCTAACCGTTCCTTACCGCGCGCGCAAAAGCTCGCCCGTCAGGTCGCCGTAGCCGGTGAAGCGATATTCGTAGGTGAGGCCGAGATAGTCCGCCGCCTCCTTCGCCTTCTGCTGCAAGCCTTCGTCCTCGACCTGCGAGAGATAGACGAGCTTCTCGTAATTGCCGAAATACATGTCCTTCAGCTGCGGATAACGATCGAGGCCGAGCGGCTCGATGACGAAGGCGCGGAACTGGCGGGCGAGGAAATCGGTGAGGAAGAAGGAGGTGACGTCGTCGTCCTTGGCCGCAAAGGCCTCGTTGCCGGCGAAGAAGGAGTAACAGTGCGGGCCGGCGATGCGCTCGACGCCCTCGCGCTCGCAGAGCCGGTCGAGCAGGCCGCCCGTGCCGCAATCCGCATAGCCGACGAAGATGCGCGAAAACCCCTCGGCGCGCGCTTCGGCGATCGCCTGCTCCACGCCGGGGGTGATCTTTTCCGGATGGGCGTGCCAGATGGCGGGAAGACAGAGAAGGTCGATATGGGAAAGACCGTTCGCCTCGCGGATTGCGAGGACCTCGCGGGCGATGGCGCCGCAGGCGATGACGCGAACTTTTTCCGCGTTCATGCGTTCACCGGTGGGACTTCCATCCCGAAGTTCTGCGTCAACCACATCCATGAAAAGGGACTCCAATCATGACTGGGACGAACCTGACCCGTATGACCATCGTTCTCGCCGCGCTCCTGGCGCTCAGCGCCTGCGGCAACACCATTCGCGGCATGGGGCGGGATACGGCCAATGCCGTGGATGCGACGCAGGCCGCCGGCCAGGACATCGACAACGCCGCAAACTAAAGGTCGTCAGCGGACGGCGCCGATTCAAGACCGGCGCCGTCGAATTCACGATCAGCCGGCAAGCATGTTGTGCTTGCGCTTCATGAATTCCTTGGCGGTTTCCACGGCCACGGCCGCATCGCGGCAGTAGGCGTCGGCGCCGACGGCCTTGCCGAATTCCTCGTTCAGCGGCGCGCCGCCGACAAGAACGACGTAATCGTCGCGCAGGCCCTTTTCCTTCATCGTGTCGATGACGACCTTCATATAGGGCATGGTGGTTGTCAGCAGCGCCGACATGCCGAGAATGTCCGGCTGCTCGCGCTCGATGGCTTCGAGATAGTTCTCGACCGGGTTGTTGATGCCGAGGTCGATGACGTCGAAGCCGGCGCCTTCCATCATCATGCCGACGAGGTTCTTGCCGATGTCGTGGATGTCGCCCTTGACGGTGCCGATGACCATCTTGCCCTGCTTCGGCGCGCCGGTGGCGGCGAGCAGCGGGCGCAGGATCGCCATGCCGGCCTTCATCGCATTGGCCGAGAGCAGAACTTCCGGAACGAAGAGGATGCCGTCGCGGAAATCGACGCCGACGATGCGCATGCCTTCGACGAGCGCCTGGGTGAGGACGTCGTAAGGTGCCCAGCCACGCTCGAGCAGGATGTTGGTTCCTTCCTCGATTTCCTCCTTCAGGCCGTCGTAGAGGTCGTCGTGCATCTGCTGCACGAGCTCTTCGTCGGAGAGATCGGCGAGAATGATTTCGTCGTCGGACATGTTGTTTCCTCGTCTCCAGTGGCGCTGCGGGCGGCAGGCTCGTCGTACAAGAAATATCCTTCCTCTTGCGCGGACCTGATTTCGAAAGCGACGTCGCATATGGTGAAAAGCGACCCGCCGGACGCTTCTGTCATCCATAACGCGTAAAGCCGTGAATTGACAGTGCAAACCGAGGGATGGCGCTACGATCGCCGTCGCAATCCGGCTATAGTCGCCACGGTGCCGATATCCAGCGTGCGCCACCGCTTGGCGCTTTGAGAACCGTCCCGCCCCGGCGGCTTGCTAGCATAGGACGAGAGGCGCTTCTCCAGCGCCGGAAGAACAAGGAAAGACGGATCATGAGCGAGGACATTCAGCAGGTGGCAAGCGAGGGCGCCGGTGAAGGCGGCGGACGCCGGTCGCGTGAGGGGCGCGGTGCGGCCGCGCGGCGCGCATCGCGCACGGGAGGCGGTCCGGGCCCCTCGCTGCCCTACATCACCCGCAAGATCAAGGAATACGAGGTCCTCGACGAGGAAGGCCTGCAGCTCATCGAGGCGAATGCCGACCGGGTGCTGGAGGAGATCGGCATCGAGTTCCGCGAGGATCCGGAAGCGCTCCAGCTCTGGAAGGAAGCCGGCGCCGACGTCAAGGGCGAGCGCGTGCACTTTCCGAAGGGCCTTTGCCGCAAGCTCCTGAAGACCGCGCCGTCCAGCTTCACCTGGCATGCCCGCAATCCCGAGCGCAGCGTGCATATCGGCGGCAAGGCCACCGTCTTCGTGCCGGTCTACGGCCCGCCCTTCGTGCGCGACCTCGAAGGCAACCGCCGCTATGCGACGATCGAGGATTTCCGCAATTTCGTGAAGCTCGCCTATATGGCGCCGTCCATGCATTCTTCCGGCGGCACGGTCTGCGAGCCGGTGGACGTTCCGGTGAACAAGCGCCACCTGGACATGGTCTACAGCCACATCAAATATTCCGACAAGCCGTTCATGGGCTCGGTCACCGCGCCGGAACGCGCGGAAGACTCGATCGCCATGGCCAAGATCGTCTTCGGCGACGAGTTCGTCGAAAACAACACGGTCATGATGAACCTCATCAACGCCAACTCGCCGATGGTCTTCGACGAGACCATGGTGGGCGCGCTGAAGGTCTATGCGCGGCATAACCAGGCCTGCGTCGTCTCGCCGTTCATCCTGTCGGGCGCGATGAGCCCGGTGACGGTGGCCGGCACGCTGACGCAGATCCTGGCCGAGGTTCTCGCCGGCGCTTCCTTCACCCAGCTCATCCGCAAGGGCGCGCCGGTATTGTTCGGCACCTTCGCCGCCTCGATCTCCATGCAGTCGGGCGCGCCGACCTTCGGCTCGCCCGAGCCTTCGCTCGTTTCCTACGGCGCGGCGCAGCTTGCCCGCCGTCTCGGCATTCCGTTCCGGACCGGCGGTTCGCTCTGCGGCTCGAAGATCCCGGATGCGCAGGCCGCTCACGAATCGGCCAACACGCTGAACATGACGCTGCTTGCCGGCACGAACTTCGTGCTGCATGCGGCCGGCTGGCTGGAAGGCGGCCTCGTCGCCTCCTACGAAAAGTTCATGATCGACCAGGACCAGCTCGGCATGCAGCAGAAGTTCGCCGAGGGCATCGACCTTTCGGAGAATGCGCAGGCGCTCGATGCGATCCGCGAGGTCGGCCCGGGCAGCCACTATCTCGGCTGCGCCCATACCCAGGCCAACTTCCAGACCGCCTTCTACCGCTCGCCGCTCGCCGACAACAACTCGTTCGAGCAGTGGGAGATCGAAGGCCAGAAGCGCATCGAGGACCGCGCCAACGCGCTCTGCCGCACCTGGCTGGAGAGCTACGAGGCGCCCTATCTCGACCCGGCGATCGACGAGGCGCTGCTCGCCTACGTCAAGAGCCGCAAGGACTCGATGCCGGACGCCTTCACCTGAAAGGGTCCCGATCGCGCCAGGGAGCAAGGCGGAGCAACGCGGGTGGCGGACATGATCCAGAAGGAAGTCTGGCGTCCCCACTATGAACTCAAGGGGGACGTGACCCGGTGAGGGGGCGTCGCCCCGATCTCGATACGATCCGTGCGGCTCTAAAGCCGCACGGTCTTTTTTTGCGCGGCACCGTGAACTTCGCCGGGGACGAGGCGGCACCGGACCTTGCGGATGGCCGCCCTGCGGCCAGCGTCGCGCTCGTCGGCAATATCGGCAGCTCGATCTGGCCGGCCTTTTCGCGCTGGCGGGCCGAGCGGGCGGATCGCGGCGGCCCTGACCCGCTCGACGCCTGGTCGAAAGAGGTCGTCCAGGCCGTCGCTGCGGCGGCCGGCGCGACCGCCTGGTTTCCCTCCGATCCGCCCTGGCAGCCGTTCCAGCGCTGGGCGATGCGGGCGGAAGGCCTGAAGGCCTCGCCGCTCGGCATCCTCATCCATCCCGTCTACGGCCTCTGGCACGGCTATCGCGGCGCGCTCGGCTTTTCGATGCCGATCGCGGATGCGCCTCTGCGTGCCGCGCCGCACCCCTGTGCGCACTGTCGCGACAAGCCGTGCCTGACGGCCTGTCCCGCCGGTGCCGTCCGTCTCGACATGTTCGACGTGCCCGCCTGCCGGGCGCATCTGCGCATGCCGGTGGGGCAGGGCGGCTGCATGGTCGCCGGCTGCCTTTCCCGCGCGGCCTGTCCCGTGGGGGCGGCCTATCGTTACGACGAGGCCCAGCTTCGCTTCCACATGGCGGCGCTGTCGCTTTGATCTTTTGTCGGGCCTGCTGCTAAATTCGCCGCATTGCCGGCGGAGCCAGGGGCATGCGCGCCCTTCTGTTCCTCTCCTTCCTTCTCGCCGCGCTGACCTTGCGGAGCGTTGCCATGGCCGAACCGCCGAAATGCGCCGAGATCGAGCATCTTTCCGGCCGCTACACCGTCTGCACTTTCGACCCCGCGCAGGAGACGATCCGGCTCTTCGGTGCGGCGACGCTCGCCAGCCGCGGCGCGCGCTATGACCAGCTCAACACCCACCTCCTGCGCAACGGGCAGCACATGACCTTCGCCATGAACGGCGGCATGTATCACCCCGATTACGGTCCGGTCGGCCTGCTGGTGGAAGGGGGGCGGGAGACGGGCGCGCTCAACCGGGGCGATGCGTTCGGCAATTTCTTCCTCAAGCCGAACGGCGTGTTCTGGGTTGGCGAGGGAAGGGCCGGCGTGATGGAGACGGAGGCCTTCGCCAGGACGGGGCTTTCGCCGCGCGAGGCGACGCAGTCCGGGCCGATGCTGGTCATCGACGGCAAGATCCATCCGCGGTTCCTTGCCGACGGCACGAGCCTGCAGATCCGCAATGGGGTCGGCAGCCTTCCCGACGGGCGGATCGCCTTCGTCATCTCGAACGATCCGGTCCGGTTCCACGACTTCGCGACGCTCTTCCGCGACCGGCTGCACAGCCGCAACGCGCTTTTCCTCGATGGCAGCATTTCCAGCCTCTACGCCCTGGAAATCCGGCGTCACGACCGCAATGCCGTGATGGGCACCATCATCGCCGTCGTGAAAAATCTGCCCTGGTGAGAAATTTTTTCGGAAGGGCACCCAAGGATCGTCGCCCGACGCACGTCTGAAAGGATAGTGCACAGCAATCGGGATGGACCCGTGGAAACAGAACTCGTCGAAAAGGCGGCATCGGGCGACAGGCAGGCTTTCGCCACGCTTGTCGAGAGCCGCTATGATTTCATCCATGCCGTCGCCTGGCGGTGGTGCGGCGACCGGCAGGATGCCGAGGACGTGGCGCAGGAGGTCTGCATACGCCTTGCAAGCGCCATCCGCGGCTTCAAGGGCGCGAGCCGCTTCGGTACCTGGCTCTATACGGTGACGCTGAACGCCGCGCGCGACCAGCTGCGCAAGCGCCGCCGGGCCGAATGGCGCGACGCCGCTTATCTGCGCGAACAGGCGGTGCTCGACGGCGCCCCCGCGGAGGACGGCAACGAAGAACTCTGGCAGGCGGTGCGCCAGTTGCCCGACAAGCAGCGCGACGCCGTGCTGCTGATCTACGGCGAAGGCCTCAGCCATGCGGCCGCGGCCGATGTGCTCGGCTGCGCCGAAACGACGATTTCCTGGCATGTGCACGAGGCCCGCAAGCGCCTGAAGGTGCTCTTGCGCGATGCGGCCGCGTGACGGAAGGACAGACGATGAGTGATCTCGACCTCGAAAAACTCGCCCGCGACAGGGCCCCTGCCGCCGACCCCGCGTCCCGTGCCCGTGCGCTCGCCGCCGCCATGGAGGCGTTCGACGGCGCGGAAAAAAATGCGGCTAGCCCCCAAGGATCGTCCGCAGGCGGGCGTCAAAGCTCCATCTTCAACCGGATATGGAGCCCCATCATGAACCGCAGACTTCTCGCCGGCTCGGCCCTTGCCACGCTGCTCGTCGTGCCCGTCGCCGGCCTCGTGACCTATGAACTGGTGAACAACGGCACCGTGCCGCTCACCGTGACGACGGAGGTCGCCGAAACGTCCGGCGGCCAGGATCTGCGCGCCCGCCAGCAGGAAGCCAAGAAGACCACGCCGAACGCCGGCGAGCTTTCCGCGGCCCTACAAAGCGGCGAGGCCCGGGACGGCAGCGCAGGGCAGGTGACCGGGGCGGAGGCGAAAGCGGAGGCCGCGCAGCCGACCGACATGCTGGCTGCCGAGCCTGTTCCGCTTGCCGAAGGCCGGGAAGAGGAGGCCCTCGCGGCCGCGCCGGATTCCTTTGCGTTGGGCGAGGCGGTCGCCACGCAGTCGCTCAGCCGCGCCATCACGCAGCCCTCCGCGACGGCGGACGCCATCGCGATGCCCGTGCCCGCGGAGGACCGCGAGCGTTTCGCCTCGGCCGATCCCAACCCGGTCAAGAGCGTCGCCACCGATCCGGTCTCGACCTTCTCCGCCGATGTCGATACGGCGTCCTATTCCTATGTGCGTCGCGCCCTGCTCGGCGGCAGCCTGCCGGACCGGGAGGCTGTTCGGGTGGAGGAACTGGTCAACTACTTCCCCTATGACTGGAAGGGGCCGGAGACGGCGGAAAAGCCGTTCAACGCCACCGTTACCGTCCTGCCGACGCCGTGGAACAAGGATACCGAACTGCTGCATATCGGCATCAAGGGGTTCGATACGGCGGCGACGGCGCAGCCTGCCGCCAACCTCGTCTTCCTCATCGACGTCTCAGGCTCGATGAACGAGCCGGACAAGCTGCCGCTCCTGAAGGGCGCCTTCCGCCTGCTGGTCGGCAAGCTGAAGGACACGGACACCGTCTCCATCGTCACCTATGCCGGCAATGCCGGCGTGGTGCTGGAGCCGACCGCGGCGAAGGACCGGCAGAAGATCCTCGACGCCATCGACACGCTGCAGCCGGGCGGTTCGACGGCGGGCGCGGAGGGCATCGAGACGGCCTACCGGCTGGCCGAGAAAGCCTTCAAGACGGATGGCGTCAACCGCGTCATGCTGGCGACGGACGGCGATTTCAACGTCGGTCCTGCAAGCGACGACGACCTGAAGCGCATCATCGAGGAACGGCGCAAGAGCGGCATCTTCCTCTCCGTGCTCGGCTTCGGCCGCGGCAATTATAATGACGGCATGATGCAGACGCTGGCGCAGAACGGCAACGGCACGGCCGCCTATATCGACACGCTGGCCGAGGCGCAGAAGACGCTGGTGGAGGAGGCGGGCGCCTCGCTCTTCCCCATCGCCAAGGACGTCAAGTTCCAGATCGAGTTCAACCCCGAGCGCATCGCCGAATACCGCCTGATCGGCTACGAGACCCGCGTGCTCAACCGCGAGGATTTCAACAACGACAAGGTGGATGCGGGCGACATCGGCTCCGGCCACCGGGTGACGGCGATCTACGAGGTGACGCCGAAGGGCAGCCCCGCCGTGCTGAACGATCCCCTGCGCTACGGCAAGGAGAACGCGGCAGCGGCGCCCGTGGCCGAGAGCGGCGAGCTCGCCTTCCTCAAGATGCGCTGGAAGAAGCCGGATGGCGACACGAGCGAACTCGCCACCCTGCCGGTGACCGATGCCAATGCCGTCGCCGACGTGAACGCCGCCGCGCCGGATGTGCGCTTCTCCGTCGCCGTCGCCGCCTTCGGGCAGAAGCTGAAGGGCGTGAGCGCCTTGCAGGACTATGCCTACGGCTCGATCCTCGGCCTTGCGGAAGCGGCGAAGGGCAACGACCCGTTCGGTTATCGCGCGGAGTTCCTGAAGCTCGTCCAGCTCGCCGGCGGCCTTTCCGGCGAGAAGGCGGAATAGGCCGCCTTGCCTCAGGCCCGCCGGACTTTGTCCTTGCGGGCAGAGGCAATCGGTACTCCCTCTGCCCCACCGGCCATCTCCCCTTGAGGACAAGGGATTCGCGCATAGGGGCAGGACGATGCCGCAACCCCTTCTCCCCCAGGGGGAGAAGGTGGCCCGAAGGGTCGGATGAGGGGGTGAGGCAGGTGCGATATTGCAATCATTTACGCCTTCGGTCTCCCCCTCATCCGCCTGCCGGCACCTTCTCCCCCTGGGGGAGAAGGGGTTGCGGCGACGATTGCATTCCATAGGCGATTGCCTTGCCCTCAAGGGGAGATGGCCGACAGGCCGTAGAGGGAACGCCCCGCCATGCGAAACCACCATGCCGCAAGCCGAAGAAACGACCTACGCGGCGGGCTTTTCCTTCGTATTGTGAATGTTGCTTGCGGAAGCGGGCGCGGCATCGTCTTCGCCCCGTCTGCGGGGAGAAGGCGGCGGCAGCCGGATGAGGGGCGCCGTCCAGCGGCGCTCCCTGACCTGCGGCAGGTGGGCATAGCCGCGCTCGCTGCCTTCGACCAAGGTCAGCCCCACATCGCGCAGCAGCCGTATATCCCGCCGCGCAACGAGCAGCCGCAAGGCCTCCCACTCCGCCTGCCTGCGGCGAAACCGCATCCATTGTTCCAAGAGTTTTCCGATGATTCCCATGGCCTTGCCTTCCCTTGCAGGGCAAGCCAAGCAAAACCGTAGACATTTCACAAACGAATAGCGATTATGGCAGGTATCAGAAAAAGCGATGGCGCCAATGTATCCACCTCTCGAAAGTGACCTGCTCCGCATCTTCGTCGCCGTCGCCCAGGCCGGCAATGTCACGCATGCTGCCGACAGGCTCGGGCGAACGCAGTCGGCGATCAGCATGCAGGTGCGCAAGCTGGAGGAATCGGTGGGCGCGACGCTCTTCGAGCGCGGTCCGCGCGGCGTCGCCCTGACGCGGGAGGGCCAGCGGCTGCTGCCCTATGCGCGGCGCATCGTGGGGCTCGTCGACGAGACCACGGCGGCGATGCGCACGGTGCCGCTGGACGGGCCGGTGCGCGTCGGCATTCCGGAGGAATACAACCAGACGGTCCTGCCCAATGCGCTGGCGGCCTTCGCGGAAGTCCATCCGGATACCGAGGTGACGGTGCTGTGCGGCTACACCGCCCAGCAGCTAGCGGCGCTGGAGGCCGACGAACTGGACCTTGCCATCATCTTCGACTGGTGCGACGGGGTTACCGGCGAGCTGCTGGCGATCGACCCGACGGTCTGGGTCACCTCCGTGGCGCACAACCGGCACCTGGAGCGCCCCATGCCGATCGCCGTCTACTGGCGCTCGAGCTGGTGCCGGGACTTTGCCCTGCGCTCGCTGGAGCGGCACGCGATCCCCTTCCGCATCGCCTATACCTGCGACACCAGCGGGGGCCTGCGCTCGGCGGTCATGAGCGGGCTCACCGTCGCGCCGCTATCGCGCAGCAACATTCCGCCCGGCACGCGCGAACTGACCGCTGCGGACGGCTTTCCGCCGATCGATGCCTCGCGCGTCGTGCTGAAGCGCAATCCCCGGCGCAGCGGGCCGACCATCGACGGCATGGCCGACATGATCCGCAAATCCTTCGGGCCGCTGGCGGTGCCGGCGGATCAGGCCTTCGGATAGGCCCGTTCGAGGCCGCCCGAGCGGGTAAGGCCGGTGCGGAAGGCGACATAGGCGGCATGCTGGCTGGATCGGGCGGCCTCGGTCAGCCGCATCTGCAGGCGCGCGGGCGCCGTCTCGCCCAGCCATTCGCCGAGCCTTTCCAGCTTCAGGGAATTGAGGAAACGGGCGCCGGCGGCGCGGTTGAGATAGAGGTCGAGGCCTTCGAGCAGGTTCTCGTCCTGCTTGGGATTTTCCATCAGAAGGCGCAGATAGGCCTGGTCGGCCTCGCCGAGGGCGGCCAGCTTGTCGGCCACGGTCTCCCGGTCGGGAAAGGCTGCAAGATCGGCACTCATGATCGTCCCCCAAGAATCGCTCTGATTCTCATTTCTAACGCAATTCCGGACGCAAAACCGCTGTGGACTTTTGCTGAAATTGCTCTGGATAGACAGGGACAAAGCGGGTCGCCAGCCTGTGACCGAATGTTTGGACTAAAAATCCAATATTGACAAATTATCTATCTTTGGATTGTTTGTCCGCATGTACGACTCATCAAACGCCGACCTGCTGCTTCGCCAGCACACCGCGACGGCCGCGGCCATCTCGACCCTGCTCTATCCCCATGCCGAGGTCGTGCTGCACGATCTCGAAACGGGATTGATCGCCGGTATCTGGAACGCCTTTTCCGGCCGCAAGGCAGGCATGGAATCGCTCGTCGAGGAGGCGCTGGAGGAGGCCGGCGAGGGCGGCATCTACGGCCCCTACGAGAAGACCGGCGAGGACGGGCGGCGCCTGAAATCGGTGACGGCGGTGCTGAAGGACGATTTCGGCCAGGCGCTCGGCCTCTTCTGCATCAACATGGACGTGTCGCATTTCGATGCCGCGGCAAAGCTGCTTTCGGCCTTTGCCGGCGCGGCGGCCGCCCGCCCGGCCTCGCTTTTCGCCGGCGACTGGCGCGAGGAGATCAACACGGCGCTGCACGACTGGCTGCGCACCCGCGGGCTGGCGCTGACGGCGCTGAAGAAGGGCGACCGGGTGGCGCTCGTCGCCGCGCTCGACGGGCGCGGCCTGTTCCAGACCCGCAATGCCGTCGACCATCTCGCCGGCCTCATCGGCGCCTCGCGCGCCTCGATCTACAATTATCTCGCCGATGCCCGGCGCCAGAGCCAGAAGGACAGGACCCCGTGACCACGCTGCCGGATTTCCGCCTCGAAACCCATTTCTCGCGCTGGGAGTTCAAGGCGCGCCATCACATGACGGCAAGCGATGCCGAGACGATGACCATGTCGGACCTGCTGGCGCTGGCCGGGCCTGAGGATCGCGAGGCCTGGGAGCACGTCGCGCTCGGCTATACCGAGACCTGGGGCGCGCCCGAGCTGCGCGAGACCATCGCGACGACCTATGACACGCTGTCGGGCGCCGACATCCTGACCTTCGCCGGCGCGGAGGAGGGGCTCTACTGCGCCATGCTGGCGCTGCTTGCGCCCGGCGACCACGCCATCGTCACCGTGCCGAACTACCAGTCGATGGAGACGATGCCGGTCACCGCCGCCGGCCATGTCACGGGCATCGCGCTCCGGCCGGAAAACCGCTGGCAGCTCGACCTCGACGACGTGCGCGCCGCGCTGCGTCCCGAAACAAAACTCATCGCCGTCAATTTCCCCAACAATCCGACGGGCACCATCGCCGACCAGGCGATCTTCCGTGGGCTGGTCGATCTTTGCGCCGGGCGCGGCATCCATCTCTTTTCCGACGAGGTCTATCGCGGGCTGGAGATCGACGCCGCAAAACGCCTGCCGCAGGCGGCCGACCTGTTCGACAAGGGCATTTCGCTCAATGTGATGTCCAAGGCCTACGGCCTGCCGGGCCTGCGCATCGGCTGGATCGCCAGCAAGGACCATGCCTTGCTGGCGCGCATGGAGAAGATGAAGCACTACCTCTCCATCTGCAATGCGCGCCCCTCCGAGGTGCTGGCCGGCATTGCGATCAAGGCGCGCGAAACGATCTTCGCCCGCAACCGCGCGCTCTGCGCGGAGAACATGGCAAGGCTCGGCGCCTTCTTCGCCGATTATCCGGATCTCTACGAATGGGCCGAGCCGGACGGCGGCTGCGTCGCCTTCCCGCGCTATCGCGGCGCTGACGGCGTCGAGGCGCATTGCCGGCGGCTGGTGGAGGAGAAGGGCGTGCTGCTGCTGCCCTCCAGCCTCTATGTCTCCGACCTCCTGCCCGTGCCGCAGGATCGTTTCCGCGTCGGCTTCGGCCGGCGCAACATGGAGGCGGGGCTGTCGGCCTGGCGGGAATTTCTCGCGGAGGAAGCGCGCTAGCCCTTCTGCAGGATGTCGGTCGCCTTGTGGTCGTCGTCGACGCCGTCGATCAGCAGCACGTCGCCGTCCGCGTTGCGGGTGCGCAGCGGCAGGATCGCCTGGTAGGCGGGCGAAGCGTACCAGGCCTCGGCGGCGCTGCGGCTCGGGAAGGACAGCATGACGACGTCGCCGGAGAAGCTGCCCTCCAGCACGCGCTTGTTGCCGTCGCCGTGCAGCACGAACCGGCCGCCGAAGGGGGCCATGGTGGCGTCGATCGCCTCGAGATAGGCGATGATCTCCGCCCCGAAGGCGACATTGCGAAGATGGGCGAGGGCGTAGGTGGTCATGGGTCTCTCCTGTGCGTGGCGGTATGGGAGAAACCTACGGCGCGCTCCGCGGCAGATCGATTACCTTGCGGGTAATGCCGGCGCCTATCTGCTTCCAGAGGTCAGGGCAAAGGAAAGCCGCCCGCGGCGTGGCCGGGGCGGCTGATGATCCTTCGTGCCGGCGGCTGGCCTCAGCCGCGGCGGCGGCTGCGTTCGCGAGCGGGCGCGGCGGCGCTTTCGTCTGCGGTCTTGTTGCGCAGCGGGCCGATCGTCTCGATGATCGCGGCGAGCGTCGGGCGTTCGCGCGGCTCGTGCGCGTCGAGCGCCACGCGCATGGCGGCAAGGTGCTCGCAGGACGTGCCGCAGCAGCCGCCGATGATGCGCGCGCCGGCATCGCGGGCGAGGCGGGCATATTCGGCCATCAGCGGCGGCGTGCCGGAATAGTAGATTTCCGCGCCGCGATATTCCGGGATGCCGCAATTGCCCTTGACGACGACGGTCGCGGACGGGTCGGCGCCGGTCATGTCGAGCAGCGAGGAGAGGATATCGGAGGCGCCGACGCCGCAATTGGCGCCGACGGCGAGGGGACCTGCGCCGATATCGCCGGCAACGCCTTGGATGTCCCGCGGATGCAGGCCCATCATCGTCTTGCCGGCCGTGTCGAACGAGCCGGTATAGACGAAGGGCAGGCCGACCTTGGTGGCGGCTTCCGCGGCGGCGCGGATCTCCTCCGGCGAGGACATGGTCTCGATCCAGGCGACGTCCGCGCCGCCGGCCTTCAGGCCCTCGATCTGCTCGGCGAAGGCGGCGACGGCATCGTCATAGGTCATCGCGCCGAGCGGCACGAGCAGTTCGCCCGTCGGGCCGACGGAGCCGGCGACGATCACCGTGCGCGGCGCCTTGTCGGCGACCGCGCGGGCGATCTCGGCGGCCTTCCTGTTGAGGTCGAAGACGCGGTCCTGCGCATGGTGCAGCTTCAGACGATGGCGCGTACCGCCGAACGTGTTGGTGAGGATGATGTCCGCCCCGGCATCGACGAAGTCCTGGTGCAGCTTCGTGATGTTCTCGGGCTTCGCCTCGTTCCACAGTTCCGGCGCTTCCCCGGCTTCGAGGCCCATGGCGAAGAGCGAGGTCCCGGTCGCGCCGTCGGCGAGCAGGAAGGGCTTTTCGGCAAGAAGCTGGGCAAGCGGGTTCGTCGCGGTCATCGGCATATCCTTCTGTTTATCACATCATATAAAGATTTCTTTATGTGATTGCAATGATGGATTGGCGGTACGTTCGAGGAAGGCAGCGACCTTTCCTCCGTCATGGTCGGGCTTGACCCGACCATCCACAGCCGCGAGTGCCGTGTGGACCCTCGGGTCAGGCCCGAGGGTGACGGAGGAGAGGGAAAGGGGTGAGGAGAGGATAGGAGAGAAGAGAAGAGAAGAGGGTGAGGAGAGGAGAGGGAGCAGGCCCATTCCCAAACGAGGAGAGGGCGCCCCGGGGCGCCCTCTTTGTTCGTCTGTGGACGTTCAGGCCGCCTTCGCTTCGTGGCTGGTCGGCGTCACCATGCTGGAGATGATGGCGCTGAGGCTGATCGCGCCGATCGGCCGGCCCGCCTCGTCGACGACATGGGCGAGCGTCTGGTTGGCCGCCGTCATGGCGCGGGCGGCCATTTCGAGCACCGTGCCCTTGGCGATCGGCATGCCCTCGGGATTGCCCGAGAGCGGCGCCATGATCGTCTCGACGTTGACGACGCGGCCGCGGTTCACCTCCTTGACGAAGGCCGTGATGTATTCGTCCGCCGGATTCAGCACGATCTCCTGGCCGGTGCCCTGCTGCACGACCATGCCGTCGCGCAGGATCGCGATCTTGTCGCCGAGGCGCAGCGCCTCGTCGAGATCGTGGGTGATGAAGACGACGGTCTTCTTCAGCTCCTTCTGCAGGTCGAGCAGCACGGTCTGCATGTCGACGCGGATCAAGGGGTCGAGCGCCGAATAGGCTTCGTCCATCAAGAGGATGTCGGCATCGTTGGTCAGCGCCCGGGCAAGGCCCACGCGCTGCTGCATGCCGCCCGAAAGCTGGTTCGGATAGTGGTTCTCGAAGCCGGCAAGGCCGACGCGGGCGATCCACTGCTTGGCGCGCTTCTCGCGCTCCGCCTGCGCCACGCCCTGGATCTCAAGGCCGTAGACGGTGTTTTCCAGGACCGTGCGGTGCGGCAGCAGCGCGAATTTCTGGAACACCATCGCCGTCTTGTGGCGGCGGAATTCGCGCAGGTCGTTCTCGCTCATCCGGCAGACGTCGACGCCGTCGTAGAGCACCTCGCCGGCGGTGGGGTCGATCAGCCGGTTGATGTGGCGGATCAGCGTCGATTTTCCCGAGCCGGACAGGCCCATCACCACCATGATGCCGCCGGCGGGCATGGAGATGTTGATGTCGCGCAAGCCCAGCACATGGCCGTATTTCTGGTTCAGCTCGGCCTTGCCGAGGCCGTTCTTGACCGCATCGACATAGTCGCCGCCGCGGGGTCCGAAGATCTTGTAGAGATTGCGGACCTCGATTGCATGACTAACCATGAATTACCTCCGAATGCTTCTGCAGCCGCTTGCCATAGGCCTGGCTTGTACGGTCAAAGATGATGGCGATGGCCACGAGCGCGAACCCGTTGAGGAACCCGACCGTGAAGAACTGGTTGTTGATGGCCTGGAGCACGTTCTTGCCGAGCCCCCCGACGCCGACCATCGAGGCGACCACGACCATGGCGAGCGACATCATGATGGTCTGGTTGATGCCGGCCATGATGGTGGGCAGGGCGAGCGGCATCTGCACGTTCCTCAGCTTCTGCCAGCCGGAGGAGCCGAAGGCGTCGGCCGCTTCCAGCACCTCCTTGTCGACGAGGCGGATGCCGAGATTGGTGAGGCGGATCATCGGCGGCACGGCATAGATGACGACCGCGATGAGGCCCGGCACCTTGCCGATGCCGAAGATCATGACGACGGGGATGAGGTAGACGAAGCTCGGCATCGTCTGCATCACGTCGAGGATCGGGTTGACGAAGGCCTGCACCCGGTCGGAGCGGGCCATGAGAATGCCGATCGGGATGCCGACGATGACGGCGATCAGCGTACAGACCGTCACCATGGCGAGCGTCACCATCGTGTCGTTCCACAGGCCCAATAGCCCGATGGCGCACATGGAGGCGGCGGTGCCGATGGTGATCTTGATGTTGCGGCTGCCGAAATAGACGATGGCCAGCATCGCGATCAGGATGATCGGCCAGGGCGAGCTGACGAACAGCCGCTCCAGATAGTTCAGAAACCACTGCAATGGCTGGACCATCGCATCGATGATGTTGACATAGCTCCTGACGAGGCTCTTGAAGCCGTCGTCGATGACTTTTCTTGCGCCGCGGATACTCGCGTCACTGAAGGCTGGAAACTTGCAAAGAAAGCCTGGCAACAGTTCGCATAGGCCTGCCATCCTCTTCCCCTCTTCTACCGGAAGTTATTGTCCCGTTCTGCAAGAGCGTTTTCTTGCCTTGCGAACGGGACGGCGCGCACAGGGATATTCTTGTTCTGGTTCCCGGCTTGCAGTCCGTCTTCTCACGAACGGCTGCCTGATACTGTGCTGTTTGCGACCTCTGCAGTTTCTTGAGCGGGCGTCGGGCGGTTTGCCTGCACCCTCGTTCAGGTCGCCGGAAAGCCGGCAGCCGCAAAGGGCTGCCGGCAGGCCGTCGTCAGAGCGCGGCCTTGACCTTTTCCGCGATATCCGGAGCGACCCACTTGGTCCACATGTCCGGATAGGTTTCGAGGAAATGCTTGGCGGCGTCCTCGTTCGTGCCCTGGTTCTCGTCCATCCAGGCAAGCACCTTGCCGACCGTGCCGTTGTCCCACTGGCGCGTCTTCATGTAGTCCATGGCAACGCCGGCCTTTTCGGAGAAGGCCTTGGTCACGACGGTGAACACGTCGGAGGTCGGATAGGAGTTGACCTTGGGGTTGGGGCAGTCCGGCACGGCGGTGCAGGCGTCCCAGTCGGCCTTGTCGTGTTCGACGCCGAAGGAGAGCTTCGTCATCTCGTACTTGCCGAGAATGGCGGTGGGCGCCCAGTAGTAGCCGAGCCAGCCGCTCTTCTTCTCGAAGGCGTTGGCGATCGAGCCGTCGAGACCCGCCGCCGAGCCCGTGTCGACGAGCGTGAAGCCGTCCTTGTCCGCATCCAGCGCGCGGTAGAGATTGTCCGTCGAGACCTGGCAGTTCCAGCCCGAGGGGCAATTGTGCACGGCGCCCTTGGAGGAGTCTTCCGGCGCGGGGAAGAGTTCCGGATGCTTCAGCGCGTCCTGCACGGTCTTGATGTCGGGATGCGCGTCGGCGAGGAATTTCGGGATCCACCAGCCCTCGACGCCGCCTTCCGAAAGCAGCGGCGCGAGCTGGATCAGGCGGCCTTCGGCGATCGCCGCGTCGAGCGGCGTGCGCACGGCGTTGACCCACATTTCGGGCGCGACGTCCGGCTCGCCCTTCTCGTTCATGGAGGTGAAGGTCGGCATCGTGTCGCCGGTCACCAGCGTGACGGTGCAGCCATAGCCGTTTTCGAGGATGAGCTTGTCGACATGCGCGGCAACGCCCGCCGAGGCCCAGTTCATCTCGGCGATCGAGACCTCGCCGCAGTCTGCCGCCTGGGCAGAACCGGCAAAGCCGTAAAGGCCGGCAGCAAGGATGGTTGAAGCAAGGAGCTTCTTCATGGATTAAGACCTCCCAGTCTTGGATGCAGCGATCAACCCGGAAGGCAGCGCAGGCTACTGCGTTGTCCCGACTGCCCGAAAGTTTTGCGACAGCCACGGGGATCCGATGCCAGGTGAGGCGAGCCAATCCCCCTGCTGCAGCGACGCCGAGCCTTTTTCTGGTTTGCCGGCGGAACCCTGTCACCGGCGACCTATCTTCGTGCGTCACAAGGGCAGCCTACGGGTTCTCATAGAGAAATCAACCTCCTGTGCGGCCAGGCCATGGCCGCCGGGCTGTCCCGGAGGGTCGAAAGGCTGAAATTCCAGCAACCTTGCGGTGGAAAAAATGGGCGTTTGCTCGCATCAGGGCAAATGATCAGGGTGCAATTCGTGAGGGCGGGTGCGATGGTCGCTGAAAGCGGACAAATCCTGTCCCGAATGCGCCGCTTCGGGCCTTCGATCAATTATCGCAAAAATTTTCAAAAAAGTTCGTGATTCACCTTTGCTTAAGCTTCCGATAACGGTCCGGTAAGGATGTGCCGCTATTGGTTCTTTCACGGCGGGGGACACCGCCGCCTGCTCCGGAAAGGTATTGCGTACCGGGGTGCCTGGGCTCCGACGCGTTCTTGTCGGACGCCGCCATGCGTATTTTGGCAAGCCGTGCATCACCGGAAGGGATGCACGGCTTTCGCCGTTTCAGGGCTGCGAAAGCCAATAAAAAACGCCGCCTCCCGGAGAGAGACGGCGCTGGATGCGAGCGGGACCTGACGTCGCGCTCGAAGGATCAGCCGACGTTGCGCGTGCGGATGAAGCCGAGCGGGCCGAGCGGCGCGTCCATGACGACGTTGCGCACGCGGGACTGGCTCTGGGGGGCTTCGCCGTTCCAGGCGATCTGTACGAAGTTCGGCTTGCTGAAGATGAACAGCATTGTCTTTGTCCTTGAAACCCGAAGCCACGCGCCTCGGCTGTGTGATGGCGTTGATATAGGCGTTCTCCGGACGGAAAGCCATGGTCGTTCACGGCGCGATATGTCGCAAAAAGGACAGCATGACAGCCATGCTCCCGGCGCATGGCGACCTTCCGGGAAAAAGCGGCGCCGGCCGGGCGAAGATTGCGGCAAGATTGCGGTAAGTCAGGGCTTTTCGGTGACGAACGGGAATGCTACGAGGGCCGCATGACCAGAACGATCATGCTCCAGGGCACCGGCTCGGATGTCGGAAAAACGGTATTGGTGGCGGGGCTCTGCCGCATTGCCGCCAATCGCGGGCTGAAGGTGCGGCCCTTCAAGCCGCAGAACATGTCGAACAATGCCGCCGTCTCGGCCGACGGTGGCGAGATCGGCCGGGCCCAGTGGCTGCAGTCGCTGGCGGCCCGCGTGCCGTCCTCCGTGCACATGAACCCGGTGCTCCTGAAGCCGCAATCGGACGTCGGCAGCCAGATCATCGTGCAGGGCAGGGTGTTCGGCCAGGCGAAGGGGCGCGACTACCAGGCGCTGAAGCCGAAGCTGATGGGCGCCGTCATGGAAAGCTTCGAGACGATCGCGGACGGCGCCGATCTCGTCGTCGTCGAGGGCGCGGGCTCGCCGGCGGAAATCAACCTCCGGGCCGGGGACATCGCCAATATGGGTTTTGCCACGCGCGCCGGCGTGCCGGTCGTGCTCGTCGGCGACATCGACCGCGGCGGCGTCATCGCCTCGCTGGTCGGTACCCACGCCATCCTGCCGGAAGAGGACCGGCGCATGGTCGCCGGCTATCTCATCAACAAGTTCCGGGGCGATGTGACGCTGTTCGACAGCGGCCTTGCCGAGATCGCCCGCTTCACCGGCTGGCGCTGTTTCGGCGTCGTGCCCTGGCTGAGAGAGGCGGCGCGCCTGCCGGCTGAGGATTCGGTGGTGCTGGAGCGGCTCGCCAGGGGCGGCGGCAGGGCGCTGAAGGTCGCCGTGCCGGTCCTCTCGCGCATCGCCAATTTCGACGACCTCGATCCGCTCAAGGCCGAGCCGGAGGTGGACCTTGTCTTCGTGCGGCCGGGCGAGCGGCTTCCGGCCGATGCCGGCCTTGTCGTCCTGCCGGGCTCCAAGTCCACCATCGCGGATCTCCACGAATTCCGTGCCGCCGGCTGGGACCGCGACCTTGCCCTGCACCGCCGCCGCGGCGGCCGGGTCATCGGCATCTGCGGCGGCTACCAGATGCTCGGCAGCCGCGTCACCGACCCGCTCGGCATCGAGGGCAGCGAGAGGGAGGTCGAGGGGCTCGGCCTGCTGGCGGTCGAGACCGAGATGGCGCCGGAAAAGACCGTGCGCAACAGCACGGCCCGCTCCCTGCAATATGACGTGCCGCTCGAAGGCTATGAGATCCATCTCGGCCGCACCACCGGGCCGGACACGCTGCGTCCCCCCGTCAGCATCGACGGCCGGCCGGACGGCGCGATCTCGCCCGACGGGCGGGTGATGGGCACCTATCTGCACGGTCTTCTGTCGAGCGACGCCTACCGCGCCGGGCTGCTTGCCGATTTCGGCATCGAGGGCGGCGGCTTCGATTACCGGGCGAGCGTCGATGCGGCGCTCGACGGCGTGGCGGCGGAGCTGGAGGCGGTTCTCGACCCGCGCTGGCTCGACGGCCTTTTAGCCCGGGCTGATTAAACCGGCCTTCTGAAACGTTCAGCCATCGGGTTCTTCCGCTGCCGGCCTGCCGCACCAAAGTTGCGCCAGAATTCGGTGCGAGGAGTGACGGAAATCCGCCCGGGATCGCCGGGCGCTGGCGCCTTCGCGCGATCCGAAAGGGTGGGATATATGGGTTCTGGACCTCTCGCACGCTCCGTTCTGGTGCGGCTCGGCATCGCCGGCATCGTCGGGCTGTCGCTCGCCGGCCAGCCGGCGGTCGCCTTTGCCCAGGCTGCGACCGGCAAGGAGGCCGGCAGCGCCGGCAAACGCTGGGAGGAGGAGTTCTCGCTCTGGCAGAAGGTCTCCGCCGGCAGCGATGTCGCGCAGTATGAAGGCTACCTGAAGCAATATCCGAACGGCACCTTCGCCTCCATGGCGCGCCTGCGCATCGCCGAACTGCAGGCCGCCGCCAAGGCGAAGCCGGCGACTGGCGCCTCCGATGAGGCCGAGGCGGATGCCAAGGCCAAGGCTGAGGAGGCCGCCGCCGCCGAAAAGGCGAAGGCGGAGGAACAGGCCGCTGCGGAAAAGGCCAAGGCCGAAGAGGAGGCCCGCAAGACCGCGGAGGCCGAGAAAGCCAAGGCGGATGCGGAAGCGGCGCGTGTGAAGGCCGAGGAAGAGGCGCGAAAAGTGGCTGAGGCCGAAAAGGCGAAGGCCGAGGCGGAAGCCGCGCGCCTGAAGGCCGAAGAGGATGCGCAGAAAGCGGCGGAAGCCGAGAAAGCCAAGGCCGAGGCGGCGCGCCTGAAGGCGGAAGCCGACGCGAAGAAGGCGGAAGAGGCTGCCGCGGCGCGCAAGCTTGCCGAGGAAAAGGCTGCGGCCGAGGAGAAGGCGCGCGCGGAAGCCGCCGCGGCGGAAAAGGCCCGCGCCGAAGAGGCCGCGCGCCTGAAGGCGGAAGCGGAAGAGAAGGAAGCGGCCGCCCGCAAGCTCGCCGAGGCGCAGGCCGCCGAGGCCGAGCGGCTGAAGGCGGAGGCCGCGGCCGCGGCCGAGAAGGCCAGAGCGGAGGAAGCCGCCCGCCTGAAGGCCGAGGCCGAGCGGCAGAAGGCCGAAGAGGCCGCCGCCGCGGAAAAGGCGCGTGCGGAGGAGGAAGCCGCTGCCCGGCGCGAGGCCGAGGCCCGGCGCGTCGAAGCGGAAAAGGCTGCCGCGGCCGAGAAGGCGCGGATCGAAGAGGAGGCCGCCGCTGCCCGCAAGCTTGCGGAGGAAAAGGCCGCGGAGGTGGAACGGCTGAAGGCGGAAGCCGCGAAGGCCGCTGCCGACGCCGAGGCCAAGGCCGCCGAGGCGGCCCGCCTTGCCGAGGAAGCCGAAAAACGCGCCGAGGAAGCGGCCGCCGCCGAACGGGCTGCGCAGGCGAACGACACCGCCGCCCGCGAAAACGAAGCGCAGGACGCGGACACGAAGAACCGCGGCCTTGCCGTCGAGCGCGCCGACGATGCGGCGAAACGCGAGGAGGAGACCTTCCAGAAGGCCGTGCTCGACGGTTCGGAAAAGGCCTTCCGCGCCTATCTCGATGCATATCCGGACGGCCGTTTCGTCGCCGATGCGCGCGAGCGCCTTGCGGCGCTGGCAGACACGGCCCGGCAGGCGGCCAAGCCGAAGCAGGAAAGCGAAACGGCCACCGCTGAAACCGAGCGGAAGGCCGAGCAGCCGGTCGTCGACCGCCGCGAGGCCTATATGGATCGTTCGACCCGCGTGCAGGCGCAGCGCTGGCTGAGCATGCTCGGCTTCAACACCTATGGCGTCGATGGCGTCTTCGGTTCGCGCACCCGCGCCGCGATCGCCGCCTGGCAGGGGGCGTCCGGCTACCGCGCCGACGGTTACCTCTCCCGCCAGCAGTACCGCGCCCTCCGGCAGGCCGCGCAATATGCCGAGGCCCGGCAGAATCGCCAACGCCGCTACCAGCAGGACTATGACGTGCTCGAAGGCCCGGTCGACGGCTATTACGAGCGCTACCATCGCGACGACGGCTACTACAATGGCGGCGGCGGCGTGGTGATCATCCCCGGCTATTGAGATCGCGACGGCCGGACGGCGGTTTCAGCACAGGTGATGACGCTGCCGGTCGATTGACTTCCCAGGGGCGGAAGCATAATCATCCGGGATATTGGATGGTTCCCGGATCCGGAAACGGATCGGGGAGTAAATGGGAATGTGACGCGGCGGACCCAACCAGGGCGCTGCAATCATGGCCGACCCCGCGACTGTAGAGTGGCGAGGGACGCCCATCCGGACGGGAGGATCTGCGCGGAACGGGGCAATGGTGCCTTCGCCCCGCGCCGTGACGACCAGCCGGAAAAGCCACTGGGTGGCATCGCGATCAGCAGGGGTTGGACGCCTCTTTCTCTACGAATCGTCCGCCCTTTCGCGATGCCGGAGCCTGGGAAGGCGAGGGCGACCCGCAGGCGTTTTTCAACGCCGGACGCTGCGAGCCAGGAGACCTGCCAGCCAATGCGAAGGACATTTCGTCCGACCTGGGGAGGTTTCCCCGCCGCCTGCACGGAGGTTGTCATGGCTGTTTCGACTACGTCTTCTGTTACCCTTTCCGCCAACGACCGTCTCGTCGCCGGCGTTTTCGCTCTCCTGCTCGGCGCCTTCCTGGTGTTCGGCGCGGGCCTTGCGAATTCCGCCGTGCTGCATGACACGGCCCACGATACGCGTCACTCCTACGGCTTTCCCTGCCACTAAGGAGTTTTCGACATGATCGTTCGTTATCTCCTGGCCGCCCTGGTGGCCGGGCTGTTCTCCGGCGTGCTGATGACGGCCGCCCAGGAGGCCCGTGTCGTTCCGCTCATCCTGCATGCCGAGGAATTCGAGGGCGGCGACGAAGCCGCGCCCGCCGCGGAAGGCACCACGCCCGGCACCGGTACGGAGGGCGCCGCACAGACGCAGGACCATTCCTCGCTCGGCGCCGTCATCCTGGACGTCGCCTCGGCGCTTTCGCCGGTTTCCGTCGCCTATGCCCATGAGGGCGAGGATCACGAGGAGGGCGGCATCATGTTCGGCATGAGCCGGTTCTCCGGCACGCTGCTCGCCAACCTCGTCACCGGCGCCGGCTTCGGCCTGCTGCTCGCCGGCTTCAGCCTCGTTTCCGGCCATCCGATCACGGTGGCGAACGGGGCGCTCTGGGGCGCGGCGGGGTGGCTTGCCGTGCACATGCTGCCGGCCATCGGCCTGCCGCCGGAGCTTCCGGGCTTCCCCGCCGCCGATCTCGGCGACCGCCAGGTCTGGTGGATCGCGACCGTCATCCTTTCGGCGGCCGGCCTCTACCTGTTGTTCCTCAAGCAGAACATCGTCGCCAAGGTCATCGGCATCGTGCTGATCGCGGCGCCGCAGGTCTATGGCGCGCCGCAGCCGGGCGACATCTCCAGCAACGTTCCGGCCGTGCTCGGCGCGGAGTTCGCCGTCGCCGCCCTGGCCACGACCCTGTTCTTCTGGATCGTGCTCGGCCTCTCGCTCGGCTTTGCCAACGAGAAGATCGCCAAGGCTGCCTGACATGACATCGACATCGCCCGGAGCCGTCCTGGTTCTGGGCGGTGCGCGTTCCGGAAAATCCGCTTTTGCCGAGAGGCTGGTCGCCGAGACCGGCCTCTCGCGTCATTATATCGCCACCGGCCGCGCCTTCGACGACGAGATGCGCGCGCGCATCGCGCGGCACCGGGAGGATCGCGGCGACGGCTGGCAGACGCATGAGGAGCCGCTGGCGCTCGCCGCGCGCATAAGGGACGTGGCGCGGGCCGACCGGGCCGTGCTCGTCGACTGCCTGACGCTGTGGGTGACGAACCTGATGCTGGAAGAGCGGGACATCGCCGCCGAATCCTCCAGCCTCCTGGAGGCCATCCGGCAGGCGCCGGGCCGCATCGTCCTCGTCTCCAACGAGGTCGGTCTCGGCATCGTGCCTGACAATCGCATGGCGCGCGAATTCCGCGACCATGCCGGGCGGCTGCACCAGAAGGTTGCCGCCCTCGTGCCTGAAGTCTATTTTGTCGCGGCCGGACTGCCGCTGAAAATGAAGGGTTGAGCCATGCTGCAACAGAAGATCCCCGCCACCGTCATCACCGGCTTCCTCGGCGCGGGCAAGACGACGATGATCCGCAACCTCCTGCAGAATGCGGGGGGAAAACGCATCGCGCTCATCATCAACGAGTTCGGCGATCTCGGTGTCGACGGCGACGTCTTGAAGGGCTGCGGCGCGGAGGCCTGCAGCGAGGACGACATCATCGAGCTCACCAACGGCTGCATCTGCTGCACCGTCGCCGACGATTTCATCCCCACCATGACGAAGCTGCTGGAGCGGGAGAACCGTCCGGACCACATCGTCATCGAGACCTCGGGCCTTGCCCTGCCGCAGCCGCTCGTCGCGGCCTTCAACTGGCCCGAGATCAAGACGCAGGTGACGGTCGACGGCGTCATCACCGTGGTCGACAGCGCCGCCGTCGCCGCCGGCCGCTTTGCCGACGACCACGACAAGGTGGATGCGCTGCGCGTCGAAGACGAGAACCTCGACCACGAGAGCCCGCTGGAAGAGCTTTTCGAGGACCAGCTCACCGCCGCCGACCTCATCGTGCTCAACAAGATCGACCTGATCGATGCCGAGGGCCTGAAGTCGGTGCGTGATGAGGTCGCCTCCCGCACCGCCCGCAAGCCCTCGATGATCGAGGCGAAGAACGGCGAGGTCGCCGCCGCCGTGCTGCTCGGCCTCGGCGTTGGCACGGAGGACGACATCGCCAACCGCAAGTCGCACCACGAGCTGGAGCACGAGAACGGCGAGGAGCACGACCACGACGAATTCGACAGCTTCGTCGTCGAGCTGCCCGCCATCGCCGAGCCGGCCGCCTTCATCGAGCGCCTCAAGGGCGTGATCGCCGAACACGACGTGCTGCGCCTCAAGGGCTTCGCCGACGTGCCCGGCAAGCCGCTGCGCCTGCTCGTCCAGGCCGTCGGCAGCCGCATCGACCACTATTTCGAGCGCGCCTGGGCCCCGGGCGAGACCCGCGGCACCCGCCTCGTCGTCATCGGCCTGCACGACATGGACGAAGCCGCCGTGCGCGCGGCCATCGCCGCGGCGGTGTGAGTTTCGGCATGAGCGTGCGGCAGTCCCTTCCTTCGGCGTTTCAGGTACGGTTTCGCCTTTTTGGGCGTGCCGTGCCGGTGGATCCTCAGGTCGAGCCCGAGGATGACGGAGGGGAGGAGAGGCCGCAGAGCCTATCGATCGGCGCGGCAGGGACAACCGCGGCTCTTGTCCATTGCCCCTTCCTCCTGTCGTCATCCTCGGGCTCGACCCGAGGATCCACCGGCACGGCACGCCGGCAAGGGCGGGGCAATCGCATATGGCGTTCGACGTTGCCGCTCTCCCCTTTTCCCCGCCGGGGAGAAGGTGGCCCCCACGGGTCTCGCCAAAGGCGAGCCCGAGGACAGGCTCCGGGCCTGATGAGAGGGTGGCTCGGACGGATCGTTTGCGCCTCCAACATCCCCCTCATACGCCTGCCGGCACCTTCTCCCCGGCGGAGAGAAGGGGGTGTGGCAACGTTTTCCATCCATATGCAATTGCCCTGCCGGCAAAGCGGAGGCGCCGCATGCACCTCCTCCTAGCGCAGAAGGGAACCATCGCTGACGGCAGCGAGGCGATCGACCTTGGCCAGACGCCGGGCGACATCCTCTTCCTTTCCGCCGCCGACACGGAGCTTGCCGCCATCGCCGCCGCCCATCGCGCGCGCGATACGCAAACGCGGCTGCGGCTCGCCAGCCTCGCCACGCTCTCCCATCCGATGTCGGTGGATACCTATATCGAGCGCACCGCCCGCCACGCCAAACTCATCGTCATCCGTGCCCTCGGCGGCGCCAGCTATTTCCGCTACGTGCTGGAAGCGCTGCTGGCGACCGCCGTTGCCAACGGCATCAGGCTCGTGGCGCTGCCCGGCGACGACCGGCCGGACGAGGGCCTCGCGCCCTTCAACCGCATCGACGACACCGACCGCCAGACCCTCTGGGCCTATCTCAACGAGGGCGGCGCCGAAAATGCGGACCGCTTCCTCGCCTATGCCGACGCCCTGGTCTTCGGCGGCACCAAGCCGGAGCCGGCCACGCCGCTGGAAAAGGCCGGAATCTGGTGGCCGGGGCGGGGCGTGATCGATATCGAGGCGTGGCAGGCGCTGGCGGCGCTCCCCCCCTCTGGCCTGCCGGCCATCTCCCCCTCCGGGGGGGAGATCGATGGGGCCGCGGTTTCCTTCCCATCTGGCGACGCTGCAACCCTGGACGGTGTCGAGGGGGCACGGCCCGGCCTCCTGCCAATCTCTCCCCTTGAGGGGGAGATGGCCGGCAGGCCAGAGGGGGGTGTTGCGCCTCCTGCCTCGGAGGAACGCGCTCCCCCCACCGCCGCCATCTGCTTCTACCGCGCCTATGTCCAGAGCGGCGAGACACGCCCCGTCGAAATGCTGATCGAGGCATTGGCGGCCGAAGGTGTCCGCGCCCTGCCGCTCTTCGTCTCCAGCCTCAAGGAGCCCGTCTCCATCGAGACGGTGCGGGCCGCCTTCGCCACGGCCCGGCCGGAAGTGGTGCTGAACGCCACCAGCTTTGCCGTGTCCGCCCCCGGCGCCGGCCGCAAGCCGACCGTGCTCGACGAGACCGGTGCGCCGGTCCTGCAGGTCGTCTTCTCCGGCTCCTCGCGCAAGGCCTGGGAGGCCTCCGGCCAGGGGCTGACGGCGCGCGACCTCGGCATGAACGTCTCGCTGCCGGAGGTGGACGGCCGCGTGCTCGCCCGCGCCGTGTCCTTCAAGGCGGCCGCGCGCTACGACGAGCGCGTCGAGACCAACATCGTCAGCCTCGATCCGGTCGAGGATCGTATCCGCTTTTCCGCCCGGCTGGCCGCCGGCTGGGCGCGGCTGCGGCGTGCGGCGCCGGCGGAACGCCGCATCGCCCTCGTCATGGCGAACTATCCGAACCGCGACGGGCGGCTCGGAAACGGCGTCGGCCTCGATACGCCCGCCGGCACGATGGAGGTGCTGCGCGCCATGGCGGCGGAAGGCTACGCGGTCGAAGGCCTGCCGGCCGACGGCGACGCGCTGATCGCCCACCTGATGGCCGGCCCGACCAATGCGGCGGGCGACGGGCGCGAAATCCGCGAAACGCTTTCCCTCAACCATTACAAGGCTTTCTTCGCCTCCCTTCCGAAACGGATTCAGGCGGAGATGACTGCCCGCTGGGGCGCGCCGGAGGACGATCCCTTCGTCATCGGCGACGTCTTCGCCCTGCCGCTCGCCCGTTTCGGCGAGACGCTGGTCGGCATCCAGCCGGCGCGCGGCTACAATATCGACCCGAAGGATACCTATCATTCGCCGGACCTCGTGCCGCCGCACGGTTATCTCGCCTTCTATGCCTTCCTGCGCCGGCACTTTGGCGCGCATGCCATCGTGCACATGGGCAAGCACGGCAATCTCGAATGGCTGCCGGGCAAGGCGCTGGCGCTGTCGGAGGCCTGCTATCCGGAAGCCGTGCTCGGTCCGGTGCCGCATCTCTACCCCTTCATCGTCAACGATCCGGGCGAGGGCACGCAGGCCAAGCGCCGTTCCGCCGCCGTCATCATCGATCACCTGACGCCGCCCTTGACCCGCGCGGAGACCTACGGCCCGCTGAAGGACCTCGAAGCGCTGGTCGACGAATATTACGACGCCTCCGGCGGCGATCCGCGGCGCATCAAGCTGCTGACGAAGCAGATCCTCGACCTCGTGCGCGACATCGGCCTCGACCGCGATGCCGGCATCGCCCGCTCGGACGGCGAGGAGGCGGCGTTGCAGAAGCTCGACGCCTATCTCTGCGACCTCAAGGAAATGCAGATCCGCGACGGCCTGCACGTCTTCGGCGTCTCGCCCGAGGGGCGGCTTCTGACCGACCTGACGCTGGCGCTCGCCCGCGTGCCCCGCGGCCTCGGCGAGAGCGGCGAGGCGAGCCTGCAGCGGGCGATCGCGGCGGATGTTTTTGCGGAGGCCGCACCCCCCTCTGGCCTGCCGGCCATCTCCCCCTCAAGGGGGGAGATCGATGGGGGCACGCACCCTGTTCCATCTGCCGCCGAGGCGGTTGGCTTTGAAATAGCGGGGAAAACGGAAACAGGCTCCCAGCCGATCTCCCCCCTTGAGGGGGAGATGCCCGGCAGGGCAGAGGGGGGTAGCGCTTCATACGCCTTCGACCCGCTCGACTGCATCCCCTCCGATCCCTGGACCGGCCCGCGCCCCACCATCCTCGCCACGCAATCCGACACCCCCTGGCGCAGCAAGGGCGACACGGTCGAGCGCATCGAATTGCTGGCCGCCAAACTGGTGGAGCGCGCGACCGCCTGCCCGGAAAACTGGCACGCCACCCGCGCCGTGCTCGATGTGATCGAGGCCACCATCCGCCCCGCCATCGCCGCCTGCGGCCCGGCCGAGATCGCCGCGCTGATGCGCGGCCTCGACGGGCGCTTCATCGAGCCAGGCCCTTCCGGAGCACCGACGCGCGGGCGGCCGGACGTGCTGCCGACGGGCCGCAACTTCTACTCCGTCGACAGCCGCGCGGTGCCGACCCCGGCCGCCTGGGAGCTCGGCCGCAAGTCCGCCGAACTCATCGTCACCCGCTATGCGCAGGACCATGGCGAATGGCCGACCTCCTTCGGTATCACCGCCTGGGGCACCTCCAACATGCGCACCGGCGGCGACGACATCGCGCAGGCCATGGCGCTGATCGGCGTCAAGCCGACCTGGGACATGGCCTCGCGCCGCGTCACGGGCTTCGAGATCATCCCGCCGGCCGTGCTGCGCCATCCGCGCGTCGACGTGACGCTGCGCATTTCCGGCTTCTTCCGCGATGCCTTCCCGGAGCAGATCGCGCTGTTCGACCGGGCCGTGCGCGCCGTCGGCGCGCTGGACGAGGACGATGCCGACAACCCGATCGCTGCCCGCATGCGGGCGGAAGCGGCGGCGCTGGCAGCCAAGGGCGCGTCCGAGGACGAGGCGCTGAAGCAGGCCGGCTTCCGCATCTTCGGCGCGAAGTCCGGCGGCTACGGCGCCGGACTGCAGACGATGATGGACGAGGGGCTGTGGACGGAGCGCGGCGACCTTGCCGAGGCCTGGCTTGCCTGGGGCGCGCATGCCTATGACGGGACGAGCGACGGCGTGCCGATGCGCGAGCGGCTGGAGGCGCGCATGAAGAGCCTGGAGGCCGTCGTGCAGAACCAGGACAGCCGCGAGCACGACCTGCTCGACAGCGACGAATACTATCAGTTCGAGGGCGGCATGGCCGCGGCGGCGGAGCACCTTTCCGGCAAGCAGCCGGTCGTCTATCACAACGACCTGTCGCGGCCGGAAAAGCCGGTCGTGCGCACGCTGGAGGACGAGATCGGCCGCGTCGTGCGCGCCCGCGTCGTCAATCCCAAATGGATCGACGGCGTCATGCGCCATGGCTACAAGGGCGCCTTCGAGATCGCCGCGACGGTCGATTTCATGTTCGCCTTCGCCGCCACGACCGGCGCGGTGAAGGACCACCATTTCGAGGCCGCCTACCAGGCCTATGTGCTCGACGAGCGGGTGCGCGACTTCCTGATGGAGAAGAACCCGGCGGCGCTTGCCGAAATGGCGGCGCGGTTCGCCGAGGCGATCGACCGGCAGCTCTGGACGCCGCGCTCGAACTCCGCGCGCTTCGAGCTGGACATGCTCGGAAAGAGGAGGGCTTCGTGATGCAGCTTGCCGGCCGCTGCCTTTGCCGTTCCCTGACATTTTCGTTTTCCGGCGACATCGTCAGCACCGGCCATTGCCATTGCGAAAGCTGCCGCCGTGCCACGTCCTCGCCGGTGACGACATTCTTCTGCGTGGCGACGGAGAACCTTGCGTTTCAAGGCGATACGCTGCGCCACTACGCGTCCTCGCCGGGTGTGCGGCGCGGCTTTTGTGGCAATTGCGGCTCGCCGATGAGCTACGAAACGGACAAGCGGCCGGGCATCATCGATCTCTACGTCGCCTCGCTGGACGATGCGAGCGGGGTCGATGTCACCCAGCACGGGTTTTGGAACGAGCGGGTTTCCTGGCTGCATTGCGAGGACGACCTGCCGAAACGGGAAGGCTGACATGAGCGAAAACCACGACGAAACCGCCGGCATGAACGAAGCCGAGCTCGCCCGCCATTCGGAGAAGATGGCGAAGAAGAAGCAGGCGCGCGAGAAGATCATGGCGACCAAGACGGACGAGAAGGGCCTCGTCATCGTCCATACCGGCAAGGGCAAGGGCAAGTCGACCGCCGGCTTCGGCATGATCTTCCGCCATATCGCGCACGGGAAGCCCTGCGCCGTCGTGCAGTTCATCAAGGGGGCCATGGTGACGGGCGAGCGTGATCTCATCGAGGCGCATTTCTCCGATCTCTGCCAGTTCTTCACGCTGGGCGAGGGCTTCACCTGGGAAACGCAGGACCGCGCGCGCGATGTCGCGATGGCTGAGAAGGCGTGGGAGAAGGCGAAGGAGCTGATCCGCGACGAGCGCAATTCGATGGTGCTGCTCGACGAGATCAACATTGCGCTGCGCTACGACTATATCGACGTCAATGAGGTGATCGAGTTCCTGAAGACGGAAAAGCCCTACATGACGCATGTCGTCCTGACGGGCCGCAACGCCAAGGACGAACTGATCGAGATCGCCGACCTCGCGACCGAAATGGAACTGCTGAAGCACCCGTTCCGCTCGGGCATCAAGGCGCAGCAGGGCGTGGAATACTGATCGCGAGGGAAGCGTCGCCCCTCATCCCCCTGCCGGGACCTTCTCCCCGCAGGCGGGGAGAAGGAGGAAAACGGCGCGCCCGTCGCTCCTCGCCCCGCCTGCGGGGAGAGGATGCCGGCAGGCAGGTGAGGGGTCCTTTCGACGTCGTGCCCTCAGGTCATGACAGGCGGGCTGAAATCCGTAATCACCACCCCAGCCAGACGCGCAGCGGATGGCCCGGATCGGCCATCAGGCGGATGGCGAGCGCGATCGAGGTGATGACGAGGAGCGGCTTGATGATCCTGGCACCGTTCTTCATCGCGACGCGCGAGCCCGCCTGTGCGCCGAGGAACTGGCCGATGCCCATGACGAGGCCGACCTTCCACAGGACGACGCCATAGGCGAGGAAGACGGCGAAGGCGCCGACATTCGAGCCGAAGTTGAGGAGCTTGGTGTGCGCCGTCGCCTTCAGCACGCCGAAGCCAGCCAGCGTCACGAAGGCCAGCATGAAAAACGAGCCGGTGCCCGGGCCGAACACGCCGTCGTAGAAACCGATCAGCGGCACGATGGTGGCGGTGAAGAGGAAGACGCCCATGCGGCGGTGCTTGTCGACATCGCCGATATTCGGCTTCAGCCCGAAAAACACGGCGATGGCCACGAGCAGGAAGGGCAGGATCGCCTTCAACAGGTCGCCCGGCACCACGGTGGCGAGCAAGGCGCCGAAGGCCGACCCCAGCGCCGAGAGCACGGCCATCGGCATCTGTTCGCGAAGCCGGACATGGCCGGCGCGCGCATAGGCCAGCGTCGCCGAGCCGGAGCCGAACAGGGCCTGAAGCTTGTTCGTGCCGAGCGTTTCGAGCGGCGGGATGCCGGCGATCAGCATGGCGGGGATGGTGATCATGCCGCCGCCGCCGGCGATGGAATCGATGAAACCGGCAAGGAAGGCGGCGAGGAACAGGAAGAGCAGGATATGAAGGGCGATATCGGCCACGGCGGGACTCGGGGAATGCGAGGAGAGGATTGCCAGCCCTTCTGTCAGACTGCGCGGCAAAAGCAAAGCCCGGCGGCCTTGCGCGCATGAAGGTGCTTGCGTCGGCCGGGCAGGACGGGTCAAACAGGCTGGCCGCCGATGTCCCGGCGGCGCCATGAGGGGAGGCCGCGATGCGCGCAGATCAGCAAACGGAAGGCGAATGGGAACGGGCGGCGGCCGCGGAGCTGGGGTTCGATCCCGCGCTGGAGCGCAAGCTGCTCGCCGGCATCGAAGCGGGCCTCATCCGCGATGTGCATGCGGTGCTGGTCAGCCGGCACGGCAAGCTGGTGCTGGAGCACTATCGTGAGGCGCCCGACGAAAGCTGGGGCATGCCGCTCGGCACGGTCGCCTTCGACGCCTTGACGCTGCACGACCTCCGGTCGGTGACGAAGAGCGTGGTCGGCCTGCTCTACGGCATCGCGCTCGACCGGGGCCTCGTTCCGCCGCCGCAGGCGCCGCTTCTGGCGCAGTTTCCCGACTATCCGGATCTTGCCGCCGATCCGGCGCGCGCCGGCCTGACGATCGGCCATGCGCTGACCATGACGCTCGGGCTCGACTGGGACGAAGACCGCTCCTATGCCGACCCGCTGAACAGCGAGATCGCCATGGAGAATGCAACGGATCGCTATCGCTTCGTCCTGGAGCAGCCGGTGCTGCACGCGCCCGGCACGCACTGGGTCTATTGCGGCGGGGCGACCGCGCTGGTCGGGGCGGTCATCGAGCGGGGCACCGGCCGGCGGATCGAGGATTTCGCCCGCGAGGCGCTGTTTCAACCGCTCGGCATTTCGCGGTTCGAGTGGCTGAGTGGGGCGGATGGCGTCGCCTCGCCGGCCTCCGGCCTTCGCCTTTCCGCGCCGGACCTCCTGCACATCGGCCGCCTCGTGCTGGAGGGCGGGCGTGCCGGCGGGCGGCAGGTCGTCTCGAAGGCCTGGCTCGACGCCTCGCTGGCACCGGCCGTCTCGACCGGAGACGGGCTCGACTACGGCCATTTCTGGTTTCTCGGCGCGGCGCCGGTGCCGGCCTTCGGCGGGGAGCGGCCGTGGATGGCCGGCTTCGGCAATGGCGGCCAGCGGCTCTGGCTGATGCCGGAGGCGGATATCGCCTGCGTCATCTTTTCCGGCAACTACAATGCGCCGGACGCCTGGGTGTCGCCGACGCGCCTTTGGCGGGAGATCGTGCTGGCCAATCTCGTCTCGGCCTGAGGCATGGCGCATCCGGCGCGGGCGATGCCGCAATCCGGTTTGACCGGCCCCACGCCCTCCGGTACTAAGAAACCCAGCGACGGTGCCCGCGGGGCGGGCCGAGCGGTGTCCGGTGCGGCCGACCCAGAGGGGCTTCATCCGGAACCGTCGGTGGACGGCAAGGCCGGGCCCTTTCGCGTGGAATTTTGCGAGAGACCGCCATGCGCGCCAAGGCCCCATCCCCTGACACCGGACGACGTCTGCTCGTCCTCGGCCTCGGCTGCGAACGCGGCACGCCGCCGGCGGAACTGCTCGATCTCGCCCTCTCCGTCATCCCGGCCCCCGAGGGCATTGCCTTCGTCGCGACGCTGGATGCACGCGCGGAAGAGCCGGCCATGCATGCCGTCGCCCGGCATTTCTCCGTGCCGCTGGTGACTTTTCCGGCCGCCCGGCTCGAAGCCGAGACGCCCCGCCTTGCCAATCCTTCCGACCGCGTCTTCGCCATCACCGGCTGCCACGGCGTCGCAGAGGCGGCGGCGCTGGCGCAGGCGGGCAGCGGCGGCAGGCTCATCGTGGAAAAGACGAAGTCGGCCCATGCCACGGCGGCGATCGCTGAGTCTTTCCAGCCGCTTGCGGCGTTTTCCTGCGGCATCGATTCCGCGCCTTCGTTTTCCGATTCAAGCCGGGAGCCTGCCTGATGCACAGCCTGTTCGCCGCCCTCCCGCCCATGGAAAGGGGCAGCGTCTGGCTTGTTGGCGCAGGCCCGGGCGATCCCGGTCTCCTGACGCTGCACGCCGCCCACGCGCTCCAGCAGGCGGATGTCATCGTGCATGACGCGCTGGTCAATGCCGAGTGCCTGTCGCTTGCCGGCCCGGATGCGGTGCTGGAATTCGCCGGCAAGCGCGGCGGCAAGCCCTCGCACAAGCAGCGGGACATTTCGCTGCGGCTCGTCGAGCTGGCGCGCGCCGGCAACCGCGTGCTGCGGCTGAAGGGGGGCGATCCCTTCGTCTTCGGCCGCGGCGGCGAGGAGGCGCTGACCCTCATCGAGCACGGCATTCCCTTCCGCATCGTGCCGGGCATCACGGCCGGCATCGGCGGGCTTGCCTATGCCGGCATCCCGGTGACGCATCGCGAGGTCAACCACGCCGTCACCTTCCTCACCGGCCATGATTCCTCCGGCCTCGTGCCCGACCGCATCAACTGGGAGGGCATCGCCAAGGGCTCGCCCGTCATCGTCATGTACATGGCGATGAAGCATATCGGCCAGATCGCCGCCAACCTCATCGCCGGCGGCCGCGCGCCGGAGGAGCCCGTCGCCTTCGTCTGCAATGCCGCGACCGCCGAGCAGCAGGTGCTGGAAACGACGCTGGCGCGCGCGGAGGCGGATGTCACGGCCGCCGGCCTCGAACCGCCGGCCATCGTCGTCGTCGGCGAGGTCGTGCGCCTGCGCGCCTCGCTCGACTGGCTCGGCGCGCTGACGGAGGGCCGCGCGCTGGCGCCCGATCCGTTCGGCTCGCGCAAGTTGAAGGACCCGGCATGAGCGGACTGCTCATCGCCGCGCCCGCGTCCGGCTCCGGCAAGACGACGGTGACGCTGGGCCTGGCGCGCGCCTTCGCCGATGCCGGTCTTAGCCTCGTCTCCGGCAAGGCCGGGCCGGACTACATCGATCCCGCGTTCCACGCCGCCGCCAGCCGCAAGGCCTGCCTCAACTACGATCCCTGGGCGATGCGTCCGGAGCTCATCCGCGCCAATGCCGCGCGGCAGGCCGGCGCGGGGGATTTCCTGCTGGTCGAGGCGATGATGGGCCTTTTCGACGCTGCCGCCGACGGCACCGGCGCGCCGGCCGACCTTGCGGCGTTGCTCGGCCTGCCCGTCGTGCTCGTCGTCGATTGCAGCCGCATGTCCCAATCCGTCGCCGCGCTGGTGAAGGGCTACCGGGACCATCGCGGCGATGTCCACGTCGCCGGCGTCATCCTCAACAAGGTCGGCAGTGCCCGGCACGAGGCCATGCTGCGCGGGGCGCTGGAGGCGAGCGGCATCGCGATCTTCGGCGTGTTGCGGAGCGATCCGCTGCTTGCCCTGCCGGAACGGCATCTCGGCCTCGTGCAGGCCGGCGAGCATGGCATGCTGGAGACCTTCATCGCCCATGCCGCCGGCGTGGTGACGCGGTGCTGCGATCTGGACCGTCTGGTCGCCGTCGCCACGCGACGGGGAGGGGCGCGGGCGGAGGGCGCCGTGCCGCGCCTGCCGCCGCTCGGCCAGCGCATCGCGATCGCCCGCGACGTCGCCTTCGCCTTCACCTACGAGCATCTCCTGATGGGATGGCGCATGGCGGGGGCGGACCTTTCCTTCTTCTCGCCGCTCGCCGACGAGGCGCCCGCGGCCGATGCGGATGCCGTCTATCTGCCCGGCGGCTACCCGGAACTGCACGGGGCCGCTCTTGCCAATGCCGCTGCCTTCCGTCTAGGCATGCAGGAGGCAGCGCGCCGGGGGGCGCGCATCTATGGCGAATGCGGGGGCTACATGACTCTGGGGGAGGCTCTGGTTGCGGCGGATGGATCCCGCTACGGCATGCTCGGCCTCCTGCCGCTCGTCACCAGCTTTGCCGCGCGCCGCCGCCATCTCGGCTACCGCCGCGTGACGCCGCTTGCCGGCGCGGGCTTTTCGGCGCCGATGACCGCCCACGAGTTCCACTATTCGACCGTCGCCAGCGAGGGCGCCGCGGAGCGCCTGTTTGCCGTCACGGACGCGATCGGCGAGGACCTCGGCGAGGCGGGCCTTCGCCGCGGAACCGTCAGCGGCTCCTACATGCATCTCATCGACCTTGCGCCGGAGGCGGCATGACCGCGCCGCGCATCGTTCACGGCGGCGGTATCGCCGCCGCCTCCCAGCGCTTCGGCGGCCGGCCGGAGGACTGGCTGGACCTTTCCACCGGCATCAACCCCAATCCCGCGGCGTTGCCCGAAGTGGATGTCGCCGCCTGGCACCGCCTGCCGGACCGCCACCGCCAGGATGCCGCCCGCGCCGCCGCCGCCGGCTATTATGGCACATCGGGCGCGCTGCCCTTGCCCGTTCCCGGCACGCAGTCCGTCATCCAGCTCCTGCCGCGTTTCGTCGCCGCCGGCCGGCGCGCCGCCGTCGTCTCGCCGACCTATGGCGAATATGCCCGCGTGCTGGAAAATGCCGGCGTGGCGGTGGATCGCATCGCAGGCCTTAATGCCGTGAGCGATGCCCATGACCTGGTGGTCGTCGTCAATCCGAACAATCCGGACGGCCGGCTGTTCTCGCGTGAGGCGCTGCTCGACCTTCACCGGCGCGTTGCCGGCAGCGGCGGCCTTCTCGTCGTCGACGAGGCCTTCGGCGACATGCGCCCCGAAGCCACCATCGCGCCGCTCGCCGGCGATAACATGCCGGGCCTTCTCGTCTTCCGGTCCTTCGGCAAGTTCTTCGGCCTTGCCGGCCTGCGCCTCGGTTTCGTGATCGGCGAGGCGCCGGTCGTCGACCGGGTCGAGGACGGGCTCGGCCCCTGGGCTGTGTCCGGCCCGGCGCTGACCATCGCCACCGGCCTGATGACCGCCGACACCACTGCAATCCGCCGGTCGATCGACGCGCGCAAGGCGGCGCTCGAATCCGTCCTTGCCGGCGCCGGACTCGATATCGTCGGCGGCGCCGGCCTTTTCGCGTTGGTCGACCGTGCGGATGCGCCCGCCATCCACGAAGGGCTCTGCCGCCGCCACATCCTCGTTCGTCCCTTCGACTACAACGCGCGCTGGCTGCGCTTCGGCCTTGCGCCGGATGCGACCTCGGATGCCCGGCTGGCGGCGGCGCTGGCGGAGGTGACGGCCGGGCGATGAGCGAAACGCTTCTCCTCCTTTTCCTGGCCCTGCTGCTTGACCGCCTTGTCGGCGATCCGGACAGGCTCTGGCGGCGCGTGCCGCATCCGGTCGTGCTGTTCGGCCGGGCGATCGGGCTGATGGACAAGCTCTTCAACGGCAAGCGCCTCTCGGCCGATACGAAGCGCTTCAACGGCGCCGCCGGCATTGCCGTGCTGCTCGCTGCCAGCGCCTTCCTCGGCTTCTTCATGCACCGGCTGCTCGCGCCGCTCGGCATCGTCGGCGCCCTCGTCGAGATCGCTGTCGTCGCGATCTTCCTGGCGCAGAAGAGCCTTTACGATCATGTGCGTGCCGTCTCCAGCGGCCTGAAGCGCGGCGGCCTTGCGGGCGGGCGGCAGGCCGTGTCGATGATCGTCGGCCGCGATCCGGCAACGCTCGACGAGCCGGCCATCTGCCGCGCCGGCATCGAGAGCCTGGCGGAGAATTTTTCCGACGGCGTGGTGGCGCCGGCGCTCTGGTATGCGCTTTTCGGCCTGCCGGGCCTGTTCGCCTACAAGATGCTGAACACGGCCGATTCGATGATCGGCCACAAAAACGCGAAATATCTCGATTTCGGCTGGGCCTCGGCCCGGCTGGACGACCTCGCCAACTGGCCCGCCGCACGCCTCTCCATCCTCTTCCTGGCCGCCGGGGCGTGGGTGGTGAAGGGCAGGGCGGCGGCGCGCCATGCGATCGGCACGGCGCTGCGCGATGCGGGCCTCCACCGCTCGCCCAATTCCGGCTGGCCGGAAGCGGCCATGGCCGGCGCGCTCGGCATCGGCCTTGCCGGCCCGCGCATCTATGGCGGCGCGCGCGTCGACGAGCCGATGATGAACGCCAGCGGGCGCACCGTCGCGACGGTGGCGGATATCGATCTGTCCCTGCGGATCTTCTCGGCCGCCTGTGCTGCTCTTGCTGCCGCTGTATTGCTGGCGGCGCTTCTTGCCGCTTTGTTGTGAGCGCGCCGCGCGGCATTCAATAGAATTTTACATCTTAACTTCGTTTTCTTTTCGTGGCTCCGTCAATATTGTGGAAGGCTGAAACGTCTATATTCTGTCTCGATGCGAGACTGGCATCAAAGCCATGCGCAAACGAAAGAGGGGAAGTCATGCGTATCTTCTTTGCGACCGCTGTCGCGTTCCTTCTTGTGTTGTTCCAGACCCAGACCGCTCTGTCGGCCAATCTGACCGCCCGGATCAGCCTTTCTTCGCAGACCATGGTCGTTACTCAGAACGGCGCGGTGAAATATCGCTGGCCCGTCTCGACCGGCCGCAAGGGCTATGGCACGCCGACGGGCGCCTGGTCGGCGAAATGGGCCTCGCGCAACCATCGCTCGCGCAAGTACAACAATGCCCCGATGCCCTATGCGATCTTCTTCAAGGGAGGATATGCCGTGCATGCGACCTATGAGACGAAGCGCCTCGGCCGTCCGGCCTCGCACGGCTGCGTGCGCCTGCACCCGGACAATGCGGCGACCTTCTTCCAGCTGGCCAACCGCAACGGGCTGTCCAACACGCGCATCGTCATCACGCGCTGAGACGTCCGCTCAGTCGTTGCCGGCATAGCGCATCAGCCGCTCCATGTCGGGAACGGTGACGTGGCGGTTGTTCTCGATGCGGATGACGTTTTCCTTGCGCAGCTTGGTGAACTGCCGGCTGACGGTCTCAATCGTCAGCCCGAGGAAGTCGGCGATGTCGGCGCGCGAGAGCGGCAATTCGAAGGCCGACCTGTCGACGCTCTCCGGGTCTATATGGGTGGCGATCAGGTAGAGGAAGCTCGCCACCTTCTCCTGCGCTGTCTTGCGGCCGAGCGTCAGCATCCAGTCGCGCGCCTCGTCCAGTTCCTTCAGGGCCTGCCGGTGCAGCTTGTGCTCCAGTTCCGGTGTCCTCTTGACCAGCCGGTCGAGAACGGCGCGCGGGAAGTTGCACACTTCGCTTTCGGTTGCCGCCTCCGCGGTGATGGCGCTTTCCTCCAGGAAGGGACGGCCGAGGAAATCGGGGGCGAATTGCAGGCCGACGATCTGCTGGCGGCCGTCCGCCATCACCTTGGTCAGCTTCACGACGCCGCGCATGATGTTGGAATAGTTCACCACCGTCTCGCCCTGGCCGATGACTTCGGCGCCGCTTTCCAGCCGGTGGCGGACGGAGTGCTTGTTGAGTTCGGAAAGCTGCTCGGAGGTCAGCGCGCCGCACACGCCGCCATGGCGTGCCTCGCAGGCGCGGCACACGAGAGGAATGTCGGAGTTATGGATATCTTGGCGGCGAATTTCCATGTCGGCTTTTCCTTTCGCCCGGCGGCTCCGCGGCGCAATACTGCCGTGCTACCGCACGCGGTCGTGAACATAAAGCGTGCCGCCTCGCGGCAAAATAGCGCTTCCTGACTATTGTCAAATCCTAGCGCACTCATTCCGGCTTTCACTTGATCAAAATCAAATGGTGGCGACCGTTTCGGGTTTATTTCCCGTGTGAGCAAGGAGATGACCATGCAGCACGCCCTCGTCGAACGCCTTTCGTCGCCGGTTCCACGCTATACAAGCTATCCGACCGCGCCGCATTTCAACGAAAGTATCGGGCCGGAGGTCTATGCGCAGTGGCTCGGGCGTCTTGCGGCGGAGAATCGCCTTTCGCTCTATGCCCATGTTCCCTATTGCGACCGGCTGTGCTGGTTCTGCGCCTGTCACACCAAGCAGACGCTGCGCTACGAGCCCGTCGAGGCCTATCTCAAGGGCCTGCATGCGGAGATCGCCGCGATCGGCACGCGGGTGTCGCGGGCGGTGCCCGTCACGGCGCTGCATTTCGGCGGCGGTTCGCCGACCCTCCTGCGACCGGAGGACATGCGGGCGCTGAAGGCCTGTCTGGAGACGAATTTCTCCTTTGCGGCGGATGCGGAAATCTCCGTGGAGATGGATCCGAACGATCTGGACGAGGCCCGGCACGATGCACTGGCCGATATCGGCATGACGCGCGCCAGCCTCGGCATCCAGGATTTCGATCCCAAGGTCCAGAAAGCGATCAACCGCATCCAGACCTTCGAGCAGACCCGCGGCGTGGTGGAGGCCGCGCGGGCGCGGGGCGTGCGTTCGGTCAATTGCGACATCCTCTACGGGCTGCCCCACCAGACGCTGGAGACGCTGGCCGAGACGGTCCTAGCCGTCCTCTCGCTTGCGCCCGACCGCATCGCGCTTTTCGGCTATGCCCATGTGCCGTGGATGAAGAAGCACCAGACGATGATCGACGAGGCCGCGCTGCCGGGTGTCGTCGCGCGGTTCGAGCAGATGGCGCTGGCGGCCGACATGCTGGTTTCGGCCGGCTACGAGGCCATCGGCATCGATCATTTCGCGCTTCCCGCCGACCGGCTCGCCGTGGCGGCGCGGCAGGGCACGCTGCGCCGCAATTTCCAGGGCTATACCGACGACCAGGCGGATGCGCTGGTCGGGCTCGGCGCCTCCTCCATCGGCCAGCTTCCCGAAGGCTATATCCAGAACATGCCGGCGACGGGCGAATACCTGCGCCGGGTGGAGGAGGGCGGTCTTGCCGCCGTCCGCGGTTATGCGCTGACCGAGGAGGACCGCGCCCGCGCCTTCGTGATCGAGAAGATCATGTGCGATTTCGGCTTTTCCTTCGCCGCGCTCGCCGCGCGCCATCCGGCCTTCTCCGGCGTCATCCGTTCGGAGGCGATCGGGTTCGTCGCGGCGGACCGCGACGGGCTCGCCCGCATCGAGGGCGACCGGTTCGTCCTGACCGCGGCGGGGCGGCCCTTTGCGCGCACCGTCGCCGCGGTCTTCGATGCGCATCTTGCGAGCGGGCGCGGGCGGCATTCCATCGCGGTCTGACCGGCGGCCCACGGCCATGCTGTTTGCGCAACACAGCATCGCCGACTGCGCAGGGCCCTCATCAAACCCATTGGCAATTGCGTCTTATTTCCATATAGGATCGCCCGACTATAGATTCATGAGGTATGGGCGTGACTGCTACATTCGACAAGGTTGCCGACATCATTGCTGAGACGAGCGAGATCGACCGCGAGACGATCACGCCCGACAGCCACACGATCGACGATCTCGGCATCGACAGCCTCGACTTCCTCGACATCGTCTTCGCGATCGACAAGGAATTCGGCATCAAGATCCCGCTGGAACAGTGGACGCAGGACGTCAACGAGGGCAAGGTCGCGACGGAAGAATACTTCGTCCTGAAGAACCTTTGCGCCAAGATCGACGACCTGCGGGCCGCCAAGGCCTGAGGCAACGGCGTCGGCCGCCCTTGCGGCCGCGCTCATGACGATCCCGGTGCTTGTGGCGCACGGCCTGCCGTTTCCGGCAGGCCTTTCGATTTCCGGAACCTGCCGGAGGTATCCCGATGCTGCTCGAATATTTCCAGATGATCGATCGCGTGGAGGCCGTCGACGGTGCGCGCCGCGTGCTGAAGGCCCGCTCGGTCGTGCCCGCGAAAAGCCCTGTTTTCGAAGGCCATTTTCCCGGCATGCCGCTCGTCCCGGGCGTGCTGCTCATAGAGACCATGGCGCAGGCCTCCGGCTTCCTCGTGCTCGCCGCGACGGATTTTGCCGCCATGCCCTTCCTGATGAGCGTCGACGGCGCCAAGATGCGCAGCTTCGTCGAGCCGGATGCCGTGCTCGACATCGAGGCGGTGCTGGAGCATGACGGGTCGGGCTATGCCGTCACCAAGGCGAAGATCTCGTCTTCCGGCAAGAAGGTCTGCGATGCGCAGCTGAAGCTGCGCACCATGCCGTTTGCCGAAGTGCCGCTTGCCGATATCGTGCGGGCGCGCGCGGGCGAGGTGGGGTTGTTCGAGGCGCTCGACGCGTCTGCGGAAGGAAAGTGAGCATGGCGAAGGCGAACAACGATGTGGTGATCACCGGCGTCGGCATCGTCACCTGTCAGGGTGTCGGCGCGGCGGCGCATGTGGAGATCCTTGGCGGCGCGGGCGCGCCGGCGCTGAAGATCGAGACGGAGCGCTTCGCGCCCTATCCGGTGCACCCGATGCCGGAGATCGACTGGAACCAGCAGATCCCCAAGCGCGGCGACCAGCGCCAGATGGAGAACTGGCAGCGCCTCGGCGTGTTCACCGCGGGCCTTGCGCTCGACGATGCCGGCTTCAAGGATGATGCGGACGCCTGCGGCACGATGGACATGATCGTGGCGGCCGGCGGCGGCGAGCGCGATATCGCTGTCGATTCGCTGATCGTCGACGAGGGCCTGAAGCGGAATGACCGCGAGCGCCTGCTCAACGAGAAGCTGACCACCGAGCTGCGGCCCACGCTCTTCCTCGCCCAGCTTTCCAACCTGCTTGCCGGCAACATCTCCATCGTCCACAAGGTCACGGGCTCCTCCCGTACCTTCATGGGCGAGGAGGCGGCCGGCATTTCCGCCATCGAGACGGCCTTTCACCGCATCCGCTCCGGCCAGTCGACACACACGCTCGTCGGCAGCGCGCTGGTGGCCGAGCGACAGGATGTCATCCTGCTTTACGAAGCGATCGGCGCGCATGCGACGGGCGGCTGGACGCCGCTCTGGTCGCGCGACGAGAAGGCCGGCGGCGGCATCGTCACCGGCACGGCCGCGGCCTTCCTCGTGCTGGAATCGCGCGCCCATGCCGAGGCGCGGGGCGCGCGCATCTATGCGACCATCGACGCCATCGGCGGCGACCGCGGCCCGCGGGACGAGGGGCGGCTGGAAGCCCGCCTCGAGCGGCTGGCCGAGGGCGCTGCGGCCGGTGCCGGGACCGTGGTCTTCTCCGGCGCGTCCGGCCAGCACGGCCCGACGGCGCGCGAGAAGGCCTGGCTCGATACGCGTTTTGCCGGCAGCCCGGTGCGCGGCTTCAGCGCGGTCACCGGCCAGGCGCTGGAAGCGCAGTTCCCGCTCGGCCTTGCCATCGCCGCCCTGACGCTCGGCGCGGGCGTCAAGGTCGCTCCGTTCGATGCCGCGGCCGAGGCCGCGATGACCGCAGCGGCGAAAAGCGCCGTGGTCACGACGGTCGGCCATGGCCGCGGCGAAGGCGTCGCAATCCTTTCCGCAGAGAAGTAGGAGCCGGCCATGACGAAAGCCGCTTACAGGGATCATCTCGGTCGCCCGATCGTCGCCGTCACGGGCATGGGCGTCATCACCTCGCTGGGGCAGGGCCTCAAGGACAACTGGACCGCGCTCGTCGGCGGCGTGTCGGGCATCCACGGCATCACGCGCTTTCCGGTCGACGGGCTGAACACCCGCATTTCCGGCACGGTCGATTTCATCGAGCTGCCCGTCGAGAACCCGGTCGAGCGCTCCTATGCCTATGCCCGCGAGACGGCGGACGAGGCGCTGGCGCAAGCCGGCCTTTCCGGCGATTTCGGCGGTCCGCTCTTCCTTGCCGCCCCGCCGATCGAGCCGGACTGGCGCGACCGCTTCGCGCTTGCCGACCGCGCCCCGCCGTCCCAGCGTCCGGGCGATGCCTATGACCGCTTCCTTGCCGTGCTGCGTGAAAAGGCCGAACCCGCCCTGCACGAGGCCTGGGCCTTCGGCGCGATCTCCGAACGCCTCGCCGACCGTTTCGGCACCCGCGGGCTGCCCGTCACGCTGTCGACCGCCTGCGCTTCCGGCGCGACGGCCATCCAGCTCGGCGTCGAGGCGATCCGCCAGGGCCGCACCGACCGCGCGCTCACCATCGGTACCGACGGCTCGGTGACGGCGGAGGCGCTGATCCGCTTCGCGCTGCTCTCCGCGCTCTCGACGCAGAACGACCCGCCGACCAGGGCCTCCAAGCCGTTCAGCAAGGATCGCGACGGCTTCGTCATCGCCGAAGGCGCGGCGACGCTGGTGCTGGAATCGCTCGAATCCGCCGTCGCCCGCGGTGCGAAGGTGCTCGGCATCCTCAAGGGCTGCGGCGAGAAGGCCGATCATTTCCACCGCACCCGTTCCTCGCCGGATGGCGGCCCCGCCATCGCGACGATCCGCGCGGCGCTCGAAGATGCCGGCATCGACGAGAGCGGCATCGGCTATATCAACGCCCACGGCACCTCGACGCCGGAAAACGACAAGATGGAATATCTTTCCATGTCGACGGTCTTCGGCGACACGCTGGCGAATATCCCGGTCTCCTCCAACAAGTCGATGATCGGCCATACGCTGACGGCGGCCGGCGCCGTCGAGGCCGTGTTCTCCATCCAGACCATGCTGACCGGCACCCTGCCGCCGACGATCAACTACGCGAACCCCGACCCGGCCATCGTGCTCGACGTCGTGCCGAACGTGAAGCGCGATGCGCGCGTTTCCGCGGTTCTCTCCAACTCCTTCGGCTTCGGCGGCCAGAACGCCAGCCTCGTCATGACGGCCGAACCCGCCTGATAGGAATTTTGCCATGCGCGCCCTCCAGCTTCTCGATGACCGCAAGCTCGAACTCACCGACATCCCGGAGCCGGAGGCGCCCGGCCCCGGCGAGGTGACGCTGCGCGTCAAGGCCGTCGCCCTCAACCATATCGATGTCTGGGGCTGGCGCGGCATGGCCTTTGCCAAGCGCAAGATGCCGCTCGTCATCGGCGCGGAGGCGGCCGGCGTCGTCGAGACGATCGGTCCCGGCGTTGCCAACGTGCTGCCCGGCCAGCTCGTCTCGATCTACGGCGCGCGCACCTGCGGCCTCTGCAAGCCCTGCCGCGAAGGCCGCGACAACCTCTGCGAACATGTCGGCGGCGTGCACGGCTTCCATCTGGATGGTTTCGCGCAGGAGAAGGTCAACCTTCCCGCCCGCCTGCTCGTGCCGGCTCCGCCCGGCGTCGATGCGGTCGGTGCGGCGCTCGCCCCCGTCACCTTCGGCACGGTCGAGCACATGCTGTTCGACAATGCGAAACTCGAATCCGGCGAGACGATCCTCGTCCATGCCGGCGGCTCCGGCATCGGCACGGCGGCGATCCAGCTTGCCAAGAAGATCGGCTGCACCGTCATCACCACCGTCGGCTCGAGCGACAAGATCGAGAAGGCCAAGGCGCTCGGCGCCGACCATGTCATCAACTACCGCGAGGACCGCTTCGAGGGCGTCGTGCGCAAGCTGACCAGGAAGAAGGGCGTCGACGTCGTCTTCGAACATGTCGGCAAGGACACCTGGGCGGGCTCCATGCTCTGCATGAAGCGCGGCGGGCGGCTCGTCACCTGTGGCTCCACCTCCGGCGTTTCCACCGACATGAACCTGATGATGCTGTTCCAGCAGCAATTGAAGCTCTTCGGCTCCTTCGGCTGCCGCATGGAGAACATGGCGAATGCCATGCAGAAGATGGCGCGCGGCATCGTCCATCCGGTCATCGATACCGAAGTGACCTTCGACGGCATCGCGACGGCCCTGGAGCGCATGGAATCGCGCCAGATCTTCGGCAAGATCGTCCTGAAGCTGGATTGATGCCGTGCGGATGATCGTCACACGCCTGGTTCTGGCGCTGAGGAAGTTCAAGCAGTGGCTGGTGGCGCAATGCGTCTTCGGCCTGCTCAGCCTTCTGAAGCTCCTGCCGGCGGACGGTGCGATCAACTTCGCCGATCGCGTGGCGCGCTGGATCGGCCCGAAGACACGCCGCCACACGCTGACGCTCACCAACCTCAGGAACGCCTTTCCGGAAAAGACCGAGGCGGAGATCGCGGCGATCGCGCTCGATGCCTGGGGCAATATGGGCCGGCTTGCGGCCGAATATGTCTTTCTCGACCGTCTGTTCGACTTCGATCCCGCGCGCACGGCGCCCGGCCGCATCGAGGTCTCCGGCATTCCGCTCTTCGTGGACCTGCGCGACAATCCGCGGCCCTTCATCGTCTTCACCGCGCATACCGGCAATTTCGAGCTCCTGCCGGTCGCCGGCGCCGCCTTCGGGCTGGACGTGACGGTGCTCTTCCGGCCGCCGAACAACCCCTATGTCGCGGAAAGGGTCTTCGAATTCCGCCGTGAACGCATGGGGCATCTTGTGCCCTCCCATGCCGGCTCGTCCTTCACGCTTGCCCGCAAGCTGGAGGCGGGCGGCGCGGTCGGCGTGCTGGTCGACCAGAAGTTCAACAAGGGGCTGCATACGACGTTCTTCGGCCGGAAGGTGCAGACCAACCCGTTGCTTGCCAAGCTGGTGCGCCAGTTCGATTGCGAGGTCTATCCCGCGCGCTGCATCCGCCTGCCGGGCAACCGTTATCGCCTGGAACTGGAACCGGCAATGGACATTCCCCGCAAGGAGAACGGCGCCGTCGATGTCGATGCGACCGCGCAGATACTGAACGACAAGGTCGAACAGTGGGTGCGCGAATATCCGGGCCAATGGCTGTGGTATCACGACCGCTGGAATATCAAGCGCGGCCTTATTACTTGATTGCTTACTATTCTTTCTTGCCTTGCGAAACCTGAATACGTTCAGCTTCCCGATTTACGCGAATTTTATCGAATTTGGGGTTTGACATCCTCCCGTTCGCTGTTACCATTTTGCTAATGTAAGCGCTTTTGGCGGCATATTTGGGAAGGTAACGGTCAAATTCTATCGGGCTTTGGACAGTTTAAATAATGTAGTGGTGCAATTGCTGTACATTTCAGCAATTCGGGGAGCATGAATTGAAAGCTCTTGTAGAGTTGTTCTGGTTTAAGTATTCACAACTCCAGCATGCCGTGAGGACGGGGAACGACAGGCTCGTTTCGATGCTGGACAAGGAAATCGAGCCGGCGCTTGCCGCCGTGCTGCAAAAGGAGGCGAGCGACGCTTCCGAACTCCGTTCCCAGTTCCAGTTCGTGGTGGATCTCCTGCGGGAGGAGGCGGACGACAAGACCTGCGTGCTCCGGCAGGCCCATCATTTCAAGCTGCTGATGGATCGTTACTTCGGGACGGAAGAGGCCGTCGTGCCGTTCCGCATGGGCATGCCGGAGGTCACGCGTCCCGCCGTCGCGCCGCGCGTGGCGGAGGACGGGCTGCTCAACGAGGCGATCCTCGACAGCCTTCCCGACCGCGTCGCCGTGATCACGACGGACTACCGCTACCTCTATTCCAATCCGCTCAATGCCGAGCGTTTCAGCGAAAAGCCCATCGACCTCGTCGGCCGGCACATCGTGGAGTTCATCGGCGTGCAGCGTTTCGAGAGCCGCGTGAAGCGCAATCTCGACCACTGCTTTGCCGGGGACGTGGTGGAGTACGACTATGTTTCCCCGCGCCGGGGCGAGGTGGTCACGCGTTGCCGCATGACGCCTTGCATGTCGGCGGCCGGCAACGTGCTCGGCGCCATCCTCGTCCTTCAGGAGACGGCACGGTCCCAGGGACCGCTCGCCGCCTGATCCTTCAGGAGGTGAGGCCGGTGCCGCGCAGCATGAACTGCTGTTCGAAGGCGATGTGGCGCCGGATCGATTCGAAGAAGCCGCGGAGCATGTAGCCCGCGGCTTCCGCGTTCACCGTGCCGTCGCCGCTGCCGAGCCGGGTCAGCGTGTCGGTCAGCTCCTCCGCAAAGCACTCGTCCTCGACATGCTCGAATTTCAGCCGGGCGATGGAATCGATGAGTTCCCGGTCGCCGGAGGCGATGCGCTCCAGCAAGGGGAAGACGGTCTCCTCCTCGTAGCGATGGATGCCGTTGACCAGCGGAATCAGCGTCTTGGCCGCATACATGCATTTCTGCCGGTTGACGTTTGCCGGCAGGCTGTCGGCGATGTCCTCCAGCGCCTCGCAAAGCGTCAGCTGTGCGTTGTGAGCCTTCTTCAACCAGTCCAGCGAAACGGCGTCCGTCGGGCGATCGGAAAGCAGCCGGGCGATCCCTGTATAGTCCGTCATGTCAGTTCCCTCGTTTCGGGAGTGCCGCTGCGTTTCGACGCGCGGCTGCGTCAACCTGTCCCTTGATGCCGCTCGCATCCGGTCTTCGCCTTGATCCATGTCAAGGATGCTTCCGGCCGCATCTGCGAAGGCTCAGTCGAGCGCAAGGGCCGATTCCGCGAGGGAACCGGCCGTTGCGGGAAATCGACGAGTTGGGGGATGCCAACGATGAAATTTGTAACGGAAACGATCGTCCTGGCCGTGGGGGCGTTCATCGCGCTGCTCGGCGCGGCGTTTGCCCAGGACAGGCTCTTCGAGGCCCATATGTGGGTCCTCTTCTTCGTGCTGCTTGCCAGCACGCTCTTCATGGTCCGGCGCATCTCCTTCGCGCCGGCCGTCGCGACCAAATCATCGCAGGATGACGAGGGGTATTTCGACGAGGTCGTCAAGTACGGTGTCATCGCGACGGTGTTCTGGGGCGTCGTCGGCTTCCTGGTCGGCGTCGTCGTGGCGCTCCAGCTGGCCTTCCCCGACCTCAATATCGAGCCCTTCCTGAATTTCGGCCGGACACGCCCGCTGCACACCTCGGCCGTGATCTTCGCCTTCGGCGGCAACGCGCTGATCGCGACGTCCTTCTACGTCGTGCAGCGCACCTCGCGCGCCCGGCTCTTCGGCGGCAATCTCGGCTGGTTCGTGTTCTGGGGCTACCAGCTCTTCATCGTCATGGCCGCCACCGGTTACCTGCTCGGCATCACGCAGAGCCGGGAATATGCCGAGCCGGAATGGTATGTCGATATCTGGCTCACCATCGTCTGGGTCGCCTATCTGATCGCCTTCCTCGGCACGATCATGACGCGCAAGGAGCCGCACATCTACGTGGCGAACTGGTTCTTCCTGTCGTTCATCGTGACGATCGCCATGCTGCACGTCGTCAACAACCTGGCCGTCCCGGTCTCGTTCCTCGGCGTGAAGAGCTATTCGGCCTTCTCCGGCGTGCAGGATGCGCTGACGCAGTGGTGGTACGGCCACAACGCCGTGGGCTTCTTCCTGACGGCCGGCTTCCTCGGCATGATGTACTACTTCATCCCGAAGCAGGTGAACCGTCCGGTCTATTCCTACCGCCTGTCGATCATCCACTTCTGGGCCCTGATCTTCATGTATATCTGGGCCGGCCCGCACCACCTGCACTATACGGCGCTGCCCGACTGGGCGCAGACGCTCGGCATGGTCTTCTCGATCATGCTCTGGATGCCCTCGTGGGGCGGCATGATCAACGGCCTGATGACGCTCTCGGGCGCCTGGGACAAGATCCGCACCGATCCGATCGTGCGCATGATGGTCATGGCCGTCGCCTTCTACGGCATGGCGACCTTCGAAGGCCCGATGATGTCGATCAAGTCGGTCAACTCGCTCAGCCACTATACGGACTGGACCATCGGCCACGTGCATTCGGGCGCGCTCGGCTGGAACGGCCTCATCACCTTCGGCGCGATCTACTTCCTCGTCCCGAAGCTGTGGAAGCGCGAGCGGCTCTATTCGATCCGCATGGTCAACTGGCATTTCTGGCTCGCCACCCTCGGCATCGTCGTCTACGCCGCCGTCATGTGGGTCGCCGGCATCCAGCAGGGCCTGATGTGGCGCGAATACGACGAGCAGGGCTTCCTGGTCTATTCGTTCGCCGAAACGATCGCCGCCATGTTCCCGTACTACGTGCTGCGTGCCGCCGGCGGTGGGCTGTTCCTCCTTGGGGCGCTCATCATGGCCTACAACGTGACCATGACAATCCTCGGCTACCAGCGTGACGAGGCCCCGATCCCGGGCGCCGCGCCGAAGCTGCAGCCGGCCGAATAGGAGGGACCCGATGTCCATTCTTGACAAACACGCGATCCTCGAGCGCAACGCGACGCTTCTGCTCGTCGGCTCGCTCTTCGTGGTCACCATCGGCGGCATCGTCGAGATCGCCCCGCTGTTCTACCTGGAAAACACCATCGAGAAGGTGGAGGGCATGCGGCCTTATTCGCCGCTGGAGCTCGCCGGCCGCGACATCTACATCCGCGAAGGCTGCTACACCTGTCATAGCCAGATGATCCGGCCGTTCCGCGACGAGGTGGAGCGCTACGGGCATTATTCGCTGGCGGCGGAATCGATGTACGACCATCCGTTCCAGTGGGGCTCCAAGCGCACCGGCCCGGACCTTGCCCGCGTGGGTGACCGCTACTCGAACGAATGGCACGTCCAGCACCTGATCGAGCCGCGCTCGGTCGTGCCGGAATCGGTGATGCCGAGCTATTCCTTCCTCAAGGACACGCGGCTGGAGGTGAAGAACGTCGCGATGCACCTGTCGGCCAACCGCGCGGTCGGCGTGCCCTATACGGACGAGATGCTCGAAAACGCCGAGGCCGACCTCAAGGCGCAGGCCGACCCCAATGCCGATACGTCCGGCATCGAGGCCCGCTACCCGAAGGCCAAGCTCGGCGATTTCGACGGCGACCCGGCAAGGCTCACCGAAATGGACGCGCTCGTCGCCTATCTGCAGATGCTCGGCACGCTGGTGGACTTCTCCACCTATGACGACGCCGCCGGTTACCGCTGAGGAGGACGCCCATGGAAACCTATACCGCCATGCGGCACTTCGCCGACAGCTGGGGACTGCTCGCCATGACGCTGTTCTTCCTCGCCGTCGTCGTCTTCACCCTTCGCCCCGGCGCCCGCAAGGCCGCCGAACGGGCCGCTGAAATCCCTCTCAAGGAGGACTGATCATGGCCGAGAAGCATATTGACGAAATCTCGGGCGTCGAAACCACCGGCCACGAATGGGACGGCATCCGCGAACTGAACAACCCGATGCCGCGCTGGTGGGTCTGGACGTTCTATGCCACGATCGTCTGGGCGATCGGCTATACGATCGCCTTTCCGGCCTGGCCGCTGATCTCCGATGCGACGACCGGCATGCTCGGCTGGTCGAGCCGCGCCAATGTCGCCGTCGAGCTTGCCGAGGCCAAGCAGGCGCAGGCCGGCTTCGTCGACCGCATCGCCAAATCCTCCCTGCAGGAGATCATGGCCGACCCGCAGCTCTCGCAGTTCGCGATCGCCGGCGGCGCCTCGGCCTTCAAGGTCAACTGCGCCCAGTGCCACGGTTCGGGCGCGGCCGGCGCGGCGGGCTTCCCCAACCTCAACGATGACGACTGGGTCTGGGGCGGCACGGTGGACGACATCTACCACACGATCGCCCACGGCATCCGCCATGCCGGCGACGACGAGACCCGCATCTCGGACATGCCGGCCTATGGCGATATCCTCCAACCGGAGGAGATCAAGCAGGTCGCGGCCTATGTCGTCAGCCTGACGGGCACGCCGTCGGATGCCGGCCTCGTCGAGCCCGGCAAGCAGATCTTTGCCGACAACTGCGCCGCCTGCCATGGCGATGACGCCAGGGGCAACCGCGAGATGGGCGCCCCGAACCTTGCCGACGCCATCTGGCTGAAGGGCGAGGGCGAGGCCGCCATCGCCCAGCAGGTCCGTTCGCCGAAGCACGGCGTCATGCCCGCCTGGCTTCCCCGCCTCGGCGATCCGGCCGTCAAGCAGCTTGCCGTCTTCGTGCATTCGCTGGGCGGCGGCGAGTAGGCGCCGGTTCTCTCAAACGACGAAGGCCGCGGAAACCGCGGCCTTTTCTTTTTTGGCAATCCGGCTGGCGGCGCGGCGCTCAGGCGACGACCGTGTTCCGGCCCATCGATTTCGCCCGGTAGAGGTTGCGGTCGGCGGCGGCGAGCGCCTCGACGGGATCGAAGCGCGGCGCGCAATGGAAGACGCCGATGCTGATGCCGAGCGCGATCCGCACGCCCGACGGCGCGTGCAGGTCGATCGCCTCCACCGCCTCGCGGATCGTCTGGGAATGGTCGAGCATGTGCGCCGGCGAAGCCTCGTGGAGGAAGACGGCGAATTCCTCGCCGCCGAGCCGGCCGACAAGGTCGTTCTTGCCCGCAAGGTCGCGCAGCACCGTCCCGACGAGGCGCAGCGCGTCGTCGCCTGCGGCATGGCCGAAACGGTCGTTGACGGACTTGAAGTGATCGAGGTCGAGGAAAAGCAGGCCGCCGGAACGGCCGCCGTGGCCGCGGGCGTGGAGTTCGGCCATGAAGGTCGCGCGGTTGAGCACGCCCGTCAGCGCGTCGCGCTGTGCCTGGTGCTTGAGGCGGGCATAGGCCTCGGCAAGTTCATCCTTCGCGCGGGCAAGGGCGGCATTGGCGGCGCGCAGCCGGTCCGCCTGGTAGAAATGCAGGGCCGAGACGGGAATGGAGATGGCGATCGGGCAGGCGATCGTCATGACGAGCCCGGCGCCCGCCACCTCGCCGCCCATGAGGGGCACAAAGGCGAAGCTGATGGCGAGGGATGCCAGGGTCGAGAGGGCGCCGACCGCCAATGCCTTTCCGAGGATTTTGTACATGGAGAGAGTCCGCGTGCCTTTTTGATCGCGGACCCTGACTAGGAGCGTCTTATTGAAAAAGCCTGAATTCGTTCGGTAAAAGGCGCTCGGCCGTTCACATTGACGTTACGGCAGGCACATCAGCGGTCGGACCAGACCGCCAGTTCGTAGCCGTCGGGGTCCGTGAACTGGAAGCGCCGGCCGCCGGGAAAGTCGAAGATCGGCTTGACGATCGTCCCGCCGGCCGCCGTCACCCGCTCCAGAACCTCTTCCAGCGCATCGGCAAAGAGGATGACGAGCGGGCCGCCTTTGGCGTTGACCGGGGCGAGCGTCGTGAAGCCGCCGGTGAGGCGGCCGTCCTGGAACTCGCAGTATTGCGGGCCGTAGTCGGTGAAGGTCCAGCCGAAGGCGCCGCCGTAGAAGGCCTTGCTCGCCGCGATGTCCGCGACGTTGAACTCGATATAGTCGATCTTGCGATCCGCGCCCCTGGTGCTCATTCCTGCACGTCCTTTTCTTCCATCAGTCTCGCCAGCGTCTCAAGGTCCTGCGCTATATGCGCCGCATCCCGCTCGAAGGCTTCATCGTCCATGTCCGGTTGCCGCAGCAACAGGAACATCACCTCCGCGCCATCGCCGTTCGGTGCGACGCGCAGCGCATTGTCCACCACCCGCCCGTCCGGCAGCGTCACCCGGTGGTCGATGACGCCGAAATCGTTGGGCGGGGCGAAGCGTACGCGCACATTGCCGATCGGCCCGCCATCGGCGATCCAGTCCTCTCCGTCGCGCGTCAGCCCGCTGGCAAGGCCCGAGGCCCAGAGCGGCATGTTTTCCGGCCGGGCGGCAAAGGCGTGGACGGCGCGCCAGTCGCGCCGGATGGTGCGGTGGATGATACGGGCGGGCAGCGTGGTCATCGGCTTTCTCCATTCGGTGCCACGATACGCGGTCCCGCACCGAAGTCTTGAACAAAACGGACAGTCAGCCGCGCATCTGCCGCCGGATCTCGCCGGGCGTCAGACTGGTCAGCGCCAGCACCTCCCGGTTCATGTGCGCCTGGTCGGCAAAGCCGGCATCGGCGGCAAGGCCGGCAAGCGAAGTGCCGGGCCTTGCGATCCGGCCGAGCAGGTCCTGCAGCCGGAGAATGCGGGCCAGCGTCTTCGGCCCGTAGCCGAACTCGGCGATGCTGATGCGCCGCAGCGTGCGCGCCGTCACGCCGATCTCGGCGGCGATGGCGTCCGGCGGCCGGCTTGCGGCGAGCGCATGCAGAGCCGTGGCATCGGGCCGCGAGGCAGGAAGCTCTCCCATCCCGGCTGCGAAAAGCGCCTGAAGAAGCCGCAGCCTTTGCCGCGGGCCCGAGGCCGCAAGCAGGCGGTCGTGGTGGGTGGTCAGCCCGTGCGCGCGGATATCGGCGAGAGGCACGACCTTGCCGGTCAGCGCGTCGAGGTCGCAGCGCAGCAGGTGGCGCGCGATGCCGGGGCGCAGGCGCAGCCCGAGGATCGTCTCGCCCGGCCGGAGCCTTGGAAAGGCGGCCGTGCGGTCCGGTCCGGCAATGAGGAAACCGGCTTCCGTCCACAGCAGGTCGACGCAGCCATCCGGCACGACGGCGATGCGTGCGGCGGGCGGGCCCTCCGGCGCACGATGCATCCAGCTGCAGCGGATGACGGCCGAGAGCGCGCCGGGCGCGGCATATTCGCGGTAGTCGCCGTAGCGCTTGGCCAGGATGGTCTCCGTCATCGTGTCCTCTCCGTGCGGCAACCCGCCACGCCCTGCCGTCTCCGAAACTTGACGTAGATCAACGATGGAGGCCGTCGTTGGCGTCATTGTGCCGGCACAACGACAGGTGCGGCCGACGACATGCAGCAGAATACCACGACGATCTACAATTCCATCGAGCGCCATGAGGCGGAACCCGTCAACTCGGCGAAGGTTCGCAAGCCGCTCTATGAAAAGCGCAAGAAGATCTTCCCCAAACGGGCGGAGGGCCGCTTCCGGCAGTTCAAGTGGCTGGTGATGCTGATCACGCTCGGCATCTACTACCTGACGCCGTGGATCCGCTGGGACCGTGGGCCGCATGCGCCGGACCAGGCCGTGCTCATCGATCTTGCCGGCCGCCGCTTCTATTTCTTCTTCATCGAGATCTGGCCGCAGGAATTCTTCTTCGTCGCCGGGCTGCTCGTCATGGCGGGCTTCGGGCTGTTCCTCGTCACCTCGGCCGTCGGGCGCGCCTGGTGCGGCTATGCCTGTCCGCAGACCGTCTGGGTCGATCTCTTCCTCGTCGTCGAACGGGCGATCGAGGGTGACCGCAATGCGCGCATGAAGCTCGATGCAGGGCCGTGGACGCTGGCCAAGGTCTGGAAGCGCGTCAGCAAGCACGCCGTCTGGCTGGTGATCGCGGTGGCGACGGGCGGCGCCTGGATCTTCTACTTCGCCGATGCGCCGACGCTGCTCGTCAACTTCGCGACGCTCAAGGCGCCGCCGGTCGCCTATATCACCGTCGCCATCCTGACCGCGACCACCTACATCTTCGGCGGGCTGATGCGCGAGCAGGTCTGCACCTATATGTGCCCCTGGCCGCGTATCCAGGCGGCGATGCTCGACGAGAGCTCGCTGGTCGTCACCTACAACGACTGGCGCGGCGAGCCGCGCACCCGCCATGCCAAGAAGGCGATCGCCGCCGGCGAGAGCGTCGGCGACTGCGTCGACTGCAATGCCTGCGTCGTCGTCTGTCCCATGGGCATCGACATCCGCGACGGCCAGCAGCTCGAATGCATCACCTGCGCGCTGTGCATCGATGCCTGCGACAACGTGATGGACAAGATCGGCAAGGAGCGCGGCCTCATCGCCTATGCCACGCTGTCGGACTATTCGGCCAACATGGCGCTCGCCACCGCCGGCGGCACCGTGCCGGTGGATCCGAAGCGCGTGCGCGGTGTCGATGGCGCCTTCGACGGCAAGATTAGGCACTTCGACTGGCGCATCATCTTCCGCCCGCGCACGCTGCTCTATTTCGGCGTCTGGTCGCTGGCGGGCCTGGCGCTGCTCTTCGCGCTGCTTTCGCGCGACCGGCTGGACCTCAACGTCATCCACGACCGCAATCCGCAGTTCGTCGTCGAATCGGACGGCTCGGTCCGCAACGGCTATGCGGTGAAGCTGCTCAACATGATCCCAGAGCCGCGCGTCATCACCGTGTCGATCGAGGGCATGCCCGGCGCGACGATGAAGATCGCCGGCCATGACAGCGCCGACGGCCGCAGCGTCGACGTGCCGGCCGATCCGGACAAGGTGACGGCGCTGCGTGTTTTCGTCACCCTGCCGAAGGATCGGCTTGCAGAAGCTGCCGAAGGCTTCCAGATTATCGCGGAAGACCGGCAGGGCCACGAGCGCGACGTCTATTCCGCCAATTTCAACACGCCGGGAGCAAAGTGATGGCCATGGAACGCAAGGAACAGGGATTCGTCTTCACCGGCTGGCACATGGCGGGCGTCATGGTGCTGTTCTTCGGCACGATCATCACGGTCAACCTGATCATGGCCTGGAATGCCTCGAACAGCTGGAGCGGCCTCGTCGTGCCCAACACCTATGTTGCCAGCCAGCAGTTCAACGGCAAGGTGGCGGAGGCGCGGGCGCTCGCGGCCAGCGGCATCGAGGGCGACCTCACCGTGACGGAAGGCCGCATCGCCTACCGCGTCACCGATGCGAGGGGCGCTCCCCTTGTCGCCGACGACGTCTCGGCGGTCTTCAAGCGGCCCGTCGACGAGCGCAAGGATTTCACGGTCGCACTCGAACCGGCGGGCGAGGGGCTATTCGTGGCCGAGCAGGCGGTGCCGGCCGGCCAGTGGGTCGTCGATATCAGCACGAAGCGGGACGGCGAGAAGGTCTTCCACCAGACCGTGCGCACCGTCGTTGCGGGAGGGTCGAAATGAGCTGCTGCGCACCCGGCACGGAAGGCGCCGTCGAGGCGCAGCGCGCGGCGCTGCCCTCCTCGGAGGAGCTGATGCTGGCGAGCCGCCCGGTCGGCGAGGGCCTGCGTCAGAGCGACCTCAGCGTGCCGGGCGTCTATTGCGGCACCTGCATCACCACCGTCGAGGGCGCGCTGAACGCGCTGCCGGCCGTGGAGCGCGCGCGCGTCAACCTCTCCACCCGCCGCGTTTCGGTGGTCTGGAAGGAGGAGGTCGCGGGCCGGCGCACCGATCCGCAGGAGATCGCCGCCGCCATCCGCGCCACGGGCTATGACACGCATCTCTTCTCGCTGGCGGCGGAAGGCGACGACCGGCTGCGCAACCAGCTGATCCGCGCCGTCGCCGTCTCGGGCTTCGCGGCGACGAACATCATGCTGCTCTCGGTCTCCGTCTGGTCGGGTGCCGAGGCCGCGACGCGCGACCTCTTCCACTGGATCTCCGCGCTGATCGCCGGCCCGACGCTGATCTATGCCGGGCGCTTCTTCTACCAGTCGGCCTGGAATGCGCTGCGCCACGGCCGCACCAACATGGACGTGCCCATCGCGCTCGCCATCACGCTCTCCTATGTCGTCTCGCTCTGGGAGACGCTGCACAGCGCCGAGCACGCCTGGTTCGACGCCACGGTGAGCCTGCTCTTCTTCCTGCTCATCGGCCGCACGCTCGACCACGTCATGCGCGACCGCGCCCGCTCGGCCATCACCGGCCTTGCCCGCCTTTCGCCGCGCGGGGCGATGGTCATCCGGCCGGACGGCAGCCGCGACTACCGGCCCGTCGAGGAGATCGCCGTCGGCGAACACCTTTCCATCGCCGCCGGCGAGCGCATCCCGGTCGATTGCCGCGTGCTTTCGGGCGCAAGCGACATCGACCGCTCGATCGTCAACGGCGAGAGCGATCCCTTCGCCGCCGGGCCGGGCACGCGGCTGGAAGCGGGCGCGATGAACCTCACCGGTTCGCTCACCGTCGAGGCCGTCGCCACGGCGCGTGATTCGTTCCTGTCGGAGGTCATCGGCCTCATGGAGGCCGCCGAAGGGGGAAGGGCCCGCTATCGCCGCATCGCCGACCGCGCCGCGCAGATCTATTCGCCGGCCGTGCACCTGCTGGCGCTCGCCTCCTTCCTCGGCTGGGGTTTTTACGACGGCGACTGGAAGCATGCCATGCTCGTCGCCATCGCGGTGCTGATCATCACCTGCCCCTGCGCGCTCGGCCTTGCGGTGCCGGTGGTGCAGGTGGTGGCCGCGGGGCGCCTGTTTGCCGGCGGCGTGATGGTCAAGGACGGCTCGGCCATGGAGCGCCTTGCCGAAATCGACACCGCGGTCTTCGACAAGACCGGTACCCTGACGCTCGGCAAGCCGCGCCTCGTCGACCGGGAAAGGCCCAACCGCACCCATCTCGCGCTTGCCGCGGCGCTCGCCGCCCATTCGCGCCATCCGCTGTCAATGGCGCTGGCGGGCGCCTGGCCGGGGCCGATGCCGCTTGTCGAAAGCGTGACGGAAGTGGCCGGCGGCGGCCTTCAGGCCGAGACGCCCCAGGGCCTCTATCGCCTCGGCAACCGCGCCTTCGCCGGCGGCGGCGCCGCGGCCGGCGGGGAGGAACACGGGCTTTCCGAGGTCGTGCTCTCGCGCAATGGCAAGGTGCTGGAAACCTTCCGTTTCGAGGATGCCCTGCGGACCGGCGCAGGGGAGGCCGTCGCCACGCTGAAGCGCGCGCATATCGCGATGGCGATCCTCTCCGGCGACCGTGCTCCGGCCGTCGCCCGCATTGCCGGCCTGCTCGGCATTCCCCGCTGGCGCGCGGCGCTGTCGCCCCGGGAAAAGACGGAAGCGGTCGCCGAACGGGCGGCCGCCGGCCACCGCGTGCTGATGGTCGGCGACGGCATCAACGATGCCCCCGCGCTCGCCGCCGCCCACGTCTCCATCGCCCCGGCGACGGCGGCGGATGTCGGCCGGCAGGCGGCGGACTTCGTCTTCCTGCACGAGAGCCTGGAGGCCGTGCCCTTCGCGCACGAGACCGCCTGCCGTGCCGGCCGCCTCATCCGGCAGAATTTCGCGCTCGCCATCGGCTACAATGTCATCGCCGTGCCGATCGCCATCCTCGGCCACGCGACGCCGCTGATCGCCGCCATCGCCATGTCGACGTCGTCGATCATCGTCGTGGTGAACTCGCTGCGCCTGCGCGGGCAGATACCGGCCTTCGCCGTGCGGGCGGCGGACGAGGCCCGCCCGCTTGCTTCCCTGGTGCGCGCGGCATGAACACGCTGATCTTCCTCATCCCCATCGCGCTCTTCCTCGGCGGGCTCGGGCTCGCCGCCTTCCTCTGGTCTTTGAAGAGCGGGCAGTATGACGATGTCGAGGGCGCCGCCTGGCGCGTCCTCGATGATGGCGACGACAAGCCGCAGCGCTGACGGCGCGCCGATATGGGGTCATAGAAACCATGCAAGTGGCAGTGAAAATCCCGCCGAAGCCAAACAATCCCTTGTCGTAAATCGATTTGAATGCCAAAACACCACCGCTGGAGCGGAGCTCCTCACTCTCTTTCTGCGCGGCGTTTCCGGCATGGGTCCGGAAGCATCCCACGCCGCGCCATCCTACGGAGGTATGAACGTGGCACAGGCGGAAATCGGTCTCATCGGTCTCGGCGTGATGGGGTCCAACCTTGCGCTCAACATTGCCGAAAAAGGCAACAAGATCGCGGTCTTCAATCGCACGGTGGCGCGCACGAAGGAGTTCTACGAGGAGGCCGGCGCGCTCCAGGGCCAGATCGTGCCCTGCGAGACGATCGAAGAGTTCGTCGCCGCCATCCGCCCGCCGCGGCCGATCATCATCATGATCCAGGCCGGCGCCGCGGTCGACCAGCAGATGGATCTGCTGCGCCCCTATCTCGAACGGAACGACATCATGATCGATGCCGGCAACGCGAACTTCCGCGACACGATGCGCCGCTTCGATGCGCTGAAGGACAGCGGCCTCACCTTCATCGGCATGGGCGTTTCCGGCGGTGAGGAAGGCGCGCGTCACGGCCCCTCCATCATGGTCGGCGGCACGGAGGATTCGTGGAAGCGCGTCGAGAAGGTGCTGACCTCGATCGCCGCCAAGTACAAGGACGAGCCCTGCGTCGCCTGGCTCGGCGAGAACGGCGCCGGCCACTTCGTCAAGACCATCCACAACGGCATCGAATATGCCGACATGCAGATGATCGCCGAGATCTACGGCATCCTGCGCGACGGCCTGAAGATGAGCGCCGCCGAGATCGGCGCCGTCTTCGGCGAATGGAACAAGGGTCGCCTGGAATCCTACCTCATCGAGATCACCGAGAAGGTGCTTGCCGCCAGGGACCCGATCAGCGGTAACCCGATCGTCGACATGATCCTCGACAAGGCCGGCCAGAAGGGCACGGGAAAATGGTCCGCCATCGAGGCGCAGAACATGGGCGTGCCGGCGACCGGCATCGAGGCCGCCGTCGCCGCCCGCTCGATCTCCTCGTTCAAGACGGAGCGCGAAGCCGCCGAAAAGATCCTCGGCCTGCCGGATGTGCCGGCGCTTGAGGTCACCGACAAGGCTGCCTTCATCAAGGACCTCGAAAGCGCGCTGCTCGCCGGCAAGATCGGCGCCTATGCGCAAGGCTTCGCGGTGATGTCCGCCGCCTCGAAGGAGTATGGCTGGAACCTGCCGATGCCGACCATCGCCAAGATCTGGCGCGCCGGCTGCATCATCCGCTCGCAGTTCCTCGACGAGATCACGAGCGCCTTCACCAAGGCGCCGGATGCGGCGAACCTCATCGTCACCCCGGCCTTTGCCGCCATGGTCAAGGAAACCGACGGCGCGCTGCGCCGCGTCGTCGCCGCGGCCGCGCTGCATGGCCTGCCGGTCCCGGCGCTCGCCTCGGCGCTCGGCTATTTCGACAGCTACCGCCGCGCCCGCGGCACGGCCAACGTCATCCAGGCCCAGCGCGACTTCTTCGGCGCCCACGGCTTCGACCGCGTCGACGGCGCCGACAGCCATCATGGCCCGTGGGGCTCCGGCCTCAACGCCTGACGACAACAGACGGCCCGGTCCAAGACCGGGCCGTTTGCTTTCGATGTCATGGATCTGCCCCTCATCCCCCTGCCGGGACCTTCTCCCCGCAGGCGGGGAGAAGAGGGTGCCGAACCGTTTTCCTTCATTCTGCTGAAGGGAGGAAATCGGTTCGCCCAGCCTTCCTCGCCCCGCCTGCGGGGAGAGGATGCCGGCAGGCAGGTGAGGGGCGAGCCTACGCGTCGTCCGTCGGGATCGGGTAGCTCAGCGTTTGCAGCTCCGCGGCCGCCGTTCCCTCGATGCGGCCGATGACGGCTTTGGCGAGTTCCCGGCCGGCTAGGCGGATGTCCTCGCGCATGGTCACGACCTCCGGCCGCAGCCATTGCAGGAACATGTGCGGCTCCTTCGACACCATGTCGATGTCGTGGCCGAGCTTGCGGCCCTTCGCCTCCAGCGCGGCGATCAGCGCCACCGCGCCGCCGCCGCTGCCCGAGACGATGCCGTCCGGCCCGTCCGGCGCGCTGAACAGGGTCTCGGCGGCTCTGCGGATGTCGACGAGGCCGTTGTCGAGATTCACCTGGTTGAAGGGCAGGGCCATCGCGCCGAAATCGCGGATGCCCTTTTCGAACCCCGCCCGCATGTGCAGGTAGAAGGTGAGATAGGGCGGCGGCTGCAGCAGGATGAGCCGCCTGCGGCCGCGCTCCACCAGCTTCCGCACCGCCTCATAGGCGAAGCGCTCGTTGTCGAAATCGTGATAGGGATGGGTGAGGCCCATTTCCGTGCGCCCGTGCGTGGCGAAGGGAAAGTTGCGTTCCATCATCAGCGCGACGCGCGGGTCCTTCGGCTCGGTGCGCGAGATGATCACGCCGTCGGCCGCCCCCGTCTCCAGCACGTAGCGCACCGGGTCCAGCGCGTTGCCCTGCGTGCGGTAGGGCGTCACCACGAGATGGTACTGCGTCGTGGCGAGGACTTCCGAAATGCCGACGACCATGGGGCTCGTCAGGCCCATGATCTCCTCCTCGAGGCTGAGGATCAGGCTGATGACATTGGTCTTGCCGGTGCGAAGACGCACGCCCGCGCGGTTCGGCTGGTAGCCGATCTGGCGCGCGACGAGGCGCACGCGCTCCTTCGTCTCGGCGCTGATGTCCGGCGCATCCTTGAGCGCCCGCGAAACCGTGGTAATGCCGAGGCCGGTCATGAAGGCGATCGTCTTCAGCGTCGGCCGCTCGCTCGGATGCGGAAGCGCCGCCGCCGGGCCTTCGCTCATCGTCTTGTCCATCCCCTGCCTGCCACCTCTTCGCATTAGCGGTCGGTTATACATATTTTAACCAGAGCCGCCACTCCTTCATGGGCTTCGCTCCAAAACTGTAACGATGCAGGTCGTTTGTCGAGTGAAAAATGCACGGACTCGCCTTTGCACTGGCGCTGGAATGCCTGCTGCGTTGCGAAAGCGCCAGGCGTTCCGCCGCCGGCTCATGGTCTCCACGGTCGTAACGGATCCAATAATTAGTCCAATAATAACAAACTATTATTGAGAGAGCCGAGAGGTTTTCCGCGTTGCGCAATGGGGCGTATTCCCTCCTCAAAAACTCCCGGTACTGGGGAAAACGGGATTTCTGGCCCGGACCCGGTTGCGTGATTAAATCGATTGGGTTACGTTTTACTGCAACGTTTCAGTGAGGGAGGAGACTCATGAAAATGCGCTTTATGGCTGCCATGCTGGCGGCAACCGTGGTCCTGCCGTCCGCCGCCGCCTATGCGACGGACCTGGAGGTGACCCATTGGTGGACGTCCGGCGGGGAGGCCGCGGCGGTTGCCGAGTTCGCAAAGGCGTTCGACGCCACGGGCAACAAGTGGATCGACGGCGCGATCGCCGGCGCCGGCAGCACGGCCCGTCCGATCATGGTCAGCCGGCTGACCGGCGGCGACCCGATGGGCGCCACGCAGTTCAACCATGGACGCCAGGCGGAGGAGCTGGTCGAGGCCGGCCTGCTGCGCGATCTCACCGACGTGGCGACGCGCGAGAACTGGAAGGAGATCATCAAGCCGGCCAGCCTGCTCGACAGCTGCACGGTCGACGGCAAGATCTATTGCGCGCCGGTCAACATCCATTCCTGGCAATGGCTGTGGCTGTCGAACGCCGCGTTCGAAACGGCGGGCGTGCCCGTGCCGAAGAACTGGGACGAGTTCGTCGCCGCCGCGCCGGCGCTGGAGAAGGCCGGCATCGTGCCGCTCGCCGTCGGCGGGCAGGCCTGGCAGGCGGCCGGCGCCTTCGACGTGCTGATGGTGGCCATCGCCGGCAAGGACACGTTCAACAAGGTATTCAAGGACAAGGATGCCGACGTCGCGGCCGGCCCCGACATGGCCAGGGTCTTCAAGGCGGCCGAGGATGCGCGGCGCATGTCCAGGGGCACCAACGTGCAGGACTGGAACCAGGCGACCAACATGGTGATCACCGGCAAGGCCGGCGGCCAGATCATGGGCGACTGGGCGCAGGGCGAGTTCGCGCTCGCCGGCAAGGTCGCGGGCAAGGACTATACCTGCCTTCCAGGCCTCGGCGTGAACGAGGTCATCTCGACGGGCGGCGACGCCTTCTATTTCCCGGTTCTGGCGGACGAGGAGAAATCCAAGGCGCAGGAGGTGCTGGCCTCCACGCTGCTCGCGCCGGCCACCCAGGTCGCCTTCAACCTCAAGAAGGGCTCGCTTCCCGTGCGCGGCGACGTGGACCTCGCCGCGGCGAACGACTGCATGAAGAAGGGGCTCGACATCCTCGCCAAGGGCAATGTGATCGAGGGCACCGACCAGCTGCTTTCGGCCGACAGCCAGAAGCAGAAGGAGGATCTCTTCTCCGAATTCTTCGCCAATCCCTCGATGACGCCGGAAGACGCGCAGAAGCGTTTCGCCGCCATCATCGCGTCGGCGGACTGATCAGGCGGGCAGTTCCAGCAAGGCTGCGCGGCGGCCTTGCATGCGGAATTGCCGGGAAGGCATCGGCCGGCGGTCCGCCGCCGGCCAGGCGGCGCCCCACGGGCGCTGCCCCTGATCGAGACCAAGGAGGAAGTGACCCATGACGGGCCAGGCACACACCGGTCGTCCCCGTAGACTGCTGCGCAATCTCAGTTCCAAGATTGCCTCCATTCCCATGATGCTCACCGCCGTCGTCATCTTTCTCGGCGGCACGATCTGGACCGTCGTCTATTCGTTCACCAATTCGAAGCTGCTGCCGCGGGCGAACTTCGTCGGCTTCGACCAGTACGAGCGCCTGTGGGACGCGCCGCGCTGGATCGTCTCGATCCAGAATCTCGCCATCTACGGCGCGCTGACACTGGTCTTCAGCCTGGTGGTGGGCTTCGTGCTGGCGGCGCTGATGGACCAGAAGATCCGCTTCGAAAACACCTTCCGCACGATCTTCCTCTATCCTTTCGCGCTGTCCTTCATCGTCACCGGCCTCGTCTGGCAGTGGATCCTGAACCCGGAATTCGGCGTGCAGTCCGTCGTGCGCGCGCTCGGCTGGACGAGTTTCACCTTCGACCCGCTCTACAATGCCGACATCGTCATCTACGGCGTCCTGATCGCCGGCCTCTGGCAGGGCACCGGGCTCGTCATGTGCCTGCTGCTGGCGGGCCTGCGCGGCATCGACGAGGACATCTGGAAGGCCGCGCGCGTCGACGGCATCCCGATGTGGAAGACCTATCTCTTCATCGTCATCCCGATGATGCGCCCCGTCTTCATCACCACGCTCGTCATCATCGCCAGCGGCATCGTCAAGGTCTACGACCTCGTGGTGGCGCAGACGAGCGGCGGGCCGGGCATCGCCTCGGAAGTGCCGGCGAAATATGTCTACGACTACATGTTCCAGGCGCAGAACCTCGGCCAGGGTTTCGCCGCCTCCACCATGATGCTCGTCACGGTCGCCATCATCATCATCCCCTGGGCCTATCTCGAATTCGGAGGGCGCAAGCGTGTCTGACAGCGTTACTCTTCCCGCCCCCGCTGCCACCGCCAGGGCCGGGGCCGAACCCTGGGGCGCCAAACCCCGCCGCGCGCTTTCCGGCCGCAACATCATGCTCTACGGCACGCTGCTCGTGGCGGCGCTCTATTACCTGCTGCCGCTCTACGTGATGATCGTCACCTCGCTGAAGGGCATGCCGGAAATCCGCCTCGGCAACATCTTCTCGCCGCCGCTGGAAATCACCTTCGAACCCTGGGCGAAGGCCTGGGCCAGCGCCTGCACGGGCCTCAACTGCGACGGCCTGTCGCGCGGCTTCTGGAATTCCGTGCGCATCACCGTGCCTTCGACGCTGATCTCCATCCTCGTCGCCTCGGTCAACGGCTATGCGCTGGCCAACTGGAAGTTCAGGGGCGCGGACATCTTCTTCACCATCCTCATCGTCGGCGCCTTCATTCCCTATCAGGTGATGATCTACCCGATCGTCATCGTGCTGCGCGAAATGGGCATCTACGGCACGCTGACCGGCCTCGTCATCGTGCACACGATCTTCGGCATGCCGATCCTGACGCTGCTCTTCCGCAACTATTTCTCCGCCCTGCCGGAGGAGCTGTTCAAGGCGGCGCGCATCGACGGGGCGGGCTTCTGGCAGATTTATTTGCGCATCATGCTGCCCATGTCGCTGCCGATCTTCGTCGTCGCGATGATCCTGCAGATCACCGGAATCTGGAACGACTTCCTGTTCGGCGTCGTCTTCACCCGGCCGGAGGTCTATCCGATGACCGTGCAGCTCAACAACATCGTCAACTCCGTCCAGGGGGTGAAGGAGTACAATGTCAACATGGCCGCGACGCTGCTCACCGGCGCGGTCCCGCTCATCGTCTATTTCGTGTCCGGGCGCCTCTTCGTCCGCGGCATCGCCGCCGGCGCCGTGAAGGGGTAAGCCATGCAGAATTCCGTATCGATCAAGGACCTTTCGCTCAGCTTCGGCGCGGTCAACGTGCTGGAGAACCTCAACCTCGACATCGGCGACGGCGAGTTTCTCGTCCTCCTCGGCTCGTCCGGCTGCGGGAAGTCGACGCTGCTCAACTGCATCGCCGGCCTTCTGGAGCCGACGGGCGGGCAGATCTTCATCAAGAACAGGAACGTCACCTGGGAAGAGCCGAAGGACCGCGGCATCGGCATGGTGTTCCAGTCCTACGCGCTCTATCCGCAGATGACGGTGGAGAAGAACCTCTCCTTCGGCCTGCAGGTGGCGAAAATGCCGCGGCCGGAGATCGACAAGCGCATCGCCCGCGCCACCGAGATCCTGCAGATCGGCCCGCTGCTCAAGCGCAAGCCCTCCGAGCTTTCCGGCGGCCAGCGCCAGCGCGTGGCGATCGGCAGGGCGCTGGTGCGCGACGTCGACGTCTTCCTCTTCGACGAGCCGCTGTCCAACCTCGATGCGAAATTGCGCTCGGAGCTGCGGGTGGAGATCAAGCGGCTGCACCAGTCGCTGAGGAACACGATGATCTATGTCACCCACGACCAGATCGAGGCGCTGACGCTCGCCGACCGCATCGCCATCATGAAGAGCGGCGTGATCCAGCAGCTTGCCGATCCGAACACGATCTACAACGCGCCGCGGAACATGTTCGTCGCCGGCTTCATCGGCTCGCCGTCGATGAATTTTCTGCGCGGCGAGATCGCCGGGCGGGACGGCAGGCCGGTTTTCACGACGAACGGCGTCGATTTCGCGCTCGACGGCTACGATGCGGCCGAGACGCTCCGGCCCGGCCGCAAGGTCGTGCTCGGCGTGCGGCCGGAGCATGTGTCGGTCAACGGGGAGGGTGCCGAAACCCACCAGGCCACCGTCGATATCGAGGAACCGATGGGCGCCGACAACCTGCTCTGGCTGAAACATGCGGGCCATACGCTTTCCGTCCGTGTCGGCGGCGCGCGGCGCTTCGCACCGGGCACGGCGGTAAAACTTTCCTTCGACATGGGGCTGGCCTCGCTGTTCGATGCGGAGACCGAGGAGCGGATCTAGCATGCTGGAATTCGTGACCACCCCCCTCTGGCCTGCCGGCCATCTCCCCCTCAAGGGGGGAGATCGGATGGGGCAATGTTTTGCCCATCGCAGGCGTTGCAGTCCAAGTCATGTTCTCCCCTCCTGCCAATTTCCTTTCTTGAAAGCAGGGCGACCGCTTATGGAGGGAAACGGCTACTCCATCCCCTTCTCCCCCGCGGGGAGAAGGGGCCGGCAGGCGGATGAGGGGGAGGTCGAAGGCGTGAGTGATCCGTTCGAGCCACCCCCTCATCCGGCCCTTCGGGCCACCTTCTCCCCGCGGGGGAGAAGGGGATTTCAGCGCCGGCTTGCCTCATTTGCAATTGCCTTTCCCTCAAGGGGGAGATGCCCGGCAGGGCAAAGGGGGTGTTTCCCCGCATTCATGCTTCAGGGATAGGCGAATGATCCAACAAACCGAAACCACCGCGATCGACCTTTCCGGAACCTGGACGCTCACCGGCGCTGGCGCCGGCCACACCGCGCCGATGCCCGTGCCCGGCGACGTGCACAGCGCGCTTCTTTCCGCCGGCCTCATCCCCGATCCCTATGCCGGCCGCAACGAACGGGATGTGCAATGGGTGGCGCAGGAGGACTGGGCGATCGAGCGGACCTTCGACGTCACGCCGGAAATGCTGGAGGGCGACTGGTATCTCGACATAGGCAGCATCGACACCGTCGCCTCCGTCTATGTCAACGGCGTGCTGGTGCTCGATGCCGACAATTGCTTCCGCCGCTACCGGCCGGACGTCACCGAGGCGCTGAAAGCCGGCGAGAACGTCTTGCGGGTGTTGATCCATTCCAGCATCGCCGCCGGTGCCGCGCGGCAGGCGGCGCAGCCCTTCTTCATCCCCTGGCACCCCGGCAATTCGCCGATCCCCAACGGCAACATGCTGCGCAAACCCCAGTGCCATTTCGGCTGGGACTGGAACATCGCGATCGCCCCGCTCGGCATCTACGGCGCGATTTTCCTGCGCCGGCTGGAGGTCGCCCGCATCGAGCACGTGACGACCCGGCAGTTCCACCATGCCGACGGCGCGGTCGATCTCTACGTCACCGCCACCTTCCATGCCGAAGCGCCCGGCATCCTGCCCGTGCATTTTTCGCTCGGCGAGGAGCGGGTCCGGCTCGATATCGGCGTCAATGCCGGGGAGACGCAGCTCACCCACATGTTCCGCATCGAGAGGCCGGCCCTCTGGTGGCCGGCGGGCCATGGCGAGCAGGCGATCTATGCCGTCCGCGTCGAGACGCCCGGCGAGACGGTGGTGCGACGCATCGGCCTGCGTCAGGTCGAGCTGGCCACCGACGGGGACGAGGCCGGAAGCCGCTTCGCCCTGAAGGTCAACGGCCGCGAGATTTTCTGCCGCGGCGCGAACTGGATCCCCGCCGACGCGCTGCCCTCCCGGATCACGCCGGCCGGCGTGCGCGACCTCCTGCAATCGGCCAGTGAAGCCAACATGAACATGATCCGCGTCTGGGGCGGCGGTTTCTACGAGCCGGACTGGTTCTATGATTTCTGCGACGAACTCGGCCTGATGGTCTGGCAGGACTTCATGTTCGCCTGCAATCTCTATCCCTCCACCGTCGATTTCCTCGACAATGTCGCCGCCGAAGTCGATTACCAGGTCAAGCGGCTCGCCTCGCATCCCTCCATCGTGCTCTGGTGCGGCGACAATGAACTGGTCGGCGCGCTGACCTGGTTCGAGGCGAGCCGCGAGAACCGCGACCGCTATCTCGTCTCCTATGACCGGCTCAACCGCACCATCGAGCTGGCGATGAGGAAGGCGGCGCCCGGCGCGGTCTGGTGGCCGTCGAGCCCGGCCTCCGGCACTCTCGATTTCGGCGATGCCTGGCATGCCGATGGCTCCGGCGACATGCACTACTGGTCCGTCTGGCACGAGAACAAGTCGTTCGACGACTACCGCACCGTCCGCCCGCGCTTCTGCTCCGAATTCGGCTTCCAGTCCTACACCTCCATGCCCGTCATGAGGTCCTTTGCCGCGCCGAAGGACATGAACATCGCTTCGCCGGTGATGGAGAGCCACCAGAAGAATGCCGGCGGCAACGAGCGCATCGCCGGCACCATGTTCCGCTATTTCCGCTTCCCGAAGGATTTCGAGAGCTTCGTCTATCTCAGCCAGATCCAGCAGGGCCTCGCCATCCGCACCGCCGTCGACTACTGGCGCTCGCTGAAACCCCATTGCATGGGCACCCTCTACTGGCAGCTCAACGACACCTGGCCGGTCGCCTCCTGGTCGAGCCTCGACCATGGCGGCAGCTGGAAGGCCATGCATTACATGGCGCGCCGCTTCTTCCAGCCCGTCGCCGTGGCGGCGATCCCCTCGCGAGATGGCGAGACCATCGGCTTTTCCGTCGTCAACGACACGGCGGAGGCGGTGGCGGTGAAGCTCGACACCTGGCTCGTCTCGCTTTCCGGCGAGCGCCGGCCCTACCGCAGCGCCGAAGGCCGATGCGGGCCGGACAGGGCGGAGATGCTGTTCTCCGTCCTTTCCGCCGACCTGCCGGAGGACACGCTGCTCTTCTGGTCCTTCGAGGCGTCCAACGGCATGCGCGGCGAGGGGCACCATGTGCACGGCACCTACAAGGCGCTGGAACTCGAACCGTCCGGCCTCACCCTCGACGTTTCGCCGCGCGAGGACGGCGCCGTCGCCGTCACAGCCAGCGCCAGCGGTCTTGCGCTCCATGTCATGCTCGAGGCCGATGTCGCCGGCCGTTGGTCGGACAATGCCTTCGACCTCACGGCCGGCGAACGGAAAACGGTGATCTTCACCCCGGCCGAACGCGGCGCGGTTCCGAAAATCCATTGGCTCGATCTTCATTCCTGCCAGACGCAATCCGAGTAACCCGAGGAAATTTTCATGCAGACAGTCAGCTTCCAGCTCTACAGCGCCCGCAATTTCCAACCGTTTGCCGAGGTTTTCCGGATTCTCGCAGATGCCGGCTACAAGCAGGTCGAGGGCTATGGCGCCCTTTATGCCTCGCTCGACGATGCCGCGATCCAGCAGGTGAAGGCCGACCTCGACACCAACGGCCTCACCATGCCCACCGCCCATTTCAGCCTCGACATGCTGGAGGCGGAGCCGGAGCGGGTGCTCGCCATCTGCCGCACGCTCGGCATCGCGGCGGTCTACTGCCCCTATCTCCTGCCGGAGGACCGCCCGGCGGACGCCGCCGGCTGGCGCGCCCTCGGCGCGCGCCTGCAGAAGGCCGGCGAACCGATCCGCAAGGCGGGCCTTACCTTCGGCTGGCATAACCACGACTTCGAGTTCTTCGCGCTGCCCGACGGCACCGTGCCGCTCGACCATCTCTTTGCCGGCGGGCCGGACCTTGCCTGGGAGGCGGATATCGCCTGGATCATCCGCGGCGGCGCCGATCCCTTCGCCTGGATCCGGAAATACGGCGACCGCATCACCGCCGTGCACGTCAAGGACATCGCGCCGAAGGGCGAGAACGCGGAGGAGGACGGCTGGGCGGATGTCGGCCACGGCGTGGTGCCGTGGGGCGATCTCGCCAAGGCGCTTGCCGGCTCGCCTGTCCAGCACTTCATCGTCGAGCATGACAATCCCAGGGACATCGCGCGGCTCGCCACGCGGTCGATCGCGACCATCAAGGCATTCTGAGGACTGACCATCATGAGCAAGGAATACGGAGTCGGCATCATCGGCTGCGGCAACATATCGAGCGCCTATTTCAGGCTGATCCCGACCTTCAGGAACCTGAAGCTGGTCGCCTGCGCCGACATCAACCCGGCCGCGTCCAGGGCGCGTTCGGAGGAGTTCGACGTGGAAGCGCAGGAGATCGACGCGCTGCTCGCCAATCCCGCCGTCGACGTCGTCGTCAACCTGACGGTGCCGGAGGCGCACTACCCGGTCTCGAAAAGGGCGCTGGAGGCGGGGAAACACGTCTATTCGGAAAAACCCTTCGTGCTGACGCTGGAGCAGGGCGAGGACCTGCGCCGCATCGCCGATGCGCGCGGGCTGAAGGTCGGTTCGGCGCCGGATACCTATCTCGGCGGCGCGCACCAGTTCGTGCGCCATCTCATCGACAGCGGCACGGTCGGGAAGATCATGTCCGGCACCGCGCATGTGCTGGGGCCGGGCATGGAGAGCTGGCATCCCAACCCGGACTTCTTCTTCGCGCCGGGCGGCGGGCCGATCCTCGACATGGGGCCGTATTACGTCAACAACCTCGTCAACCTCGTCGGGCCGGTGCGGCGCGTCGTGGCGCTCGCCAACCGGGCACATGAGGAGCGCACCATCGGCAACGGCCCGCGCCTCGGCGAGAGGGTGCCGGTGGCCGTCGCGACGAACATCCACGCCATCCTCGACTTTGCCAGCGGCGCGCAGGTCGCGCTGATGGCGAGCTGGGATGTCTGGGCGCACCGCCACCAGAACATGGAGCTCTATGGCACCGAGGGCGCCGTCTTCGTGCCCGACCCGAATTTCTTCGGCGGCGCGGTGGAGGTCGCCGGCACGGATCGCGAGCCGAGGGCGGTGGAGGTCTGGGACCATCCGCTGACGGCGCAGAACTATGAGTTCGACTGGGGCCTGCAGGCGAACTACCGCGGCATCGGCCTTGCCGACATGATGGAGGCGGTGACGACCGGCCGCGACTATCGCTGCTCGCTCGACCGGTCGCTGCACACGATCGACGTCCTGACCGCGATCCTACGCTCGGCCGAGGAGGGCAGGGCGATCGACATCGTGACGACCTGCACGCAGCCCGCGGCGCTGGGCATCGAGGAGGCGCGGGCGCTTTTGCGATGATACCGCCTGCGGCCTGCCCCTCATCCGGCCTGCCGATCCCCTTCTCCCCGCAAGCGGGGAGAAGGGGATGTGCCGCGCCGGTTTCCCCGAGCAATACCCGCTCGTGGGGCAAGTCCTCTCTCCCCGCTTGCGGGGCGAGGGGCGAATGCCTCTTGTCGCGATGCGCGCGAGAGCGGTATTGAGACTCGCCCATAAAGAACGAAGGAATTTATCATGGCCTGGCAGCCTGCGGACAACCGTTACGACACGATGACCTATAACCGGCTGGGACGGTCCGGCCTGAAGCTGCCGGCGATCTCGCTCGGGCTGTGGCACAATTTCGGCGACGACACGCCGCATGACCGCAAGGTCGACATGTGCCGCACGGCCTTCGACCTCGGCATCACCCATTTCGACCTCGCCAACAATTACGGCCCGCCGCCCGGCACGGCCGAAACCGCCTTCGGCGAGATCCTGCGCACGGATTTCGCCCATCTGCGCGACGAGCTGATCATCTCGTCGAAGGCCGGCTACGACATGTGGCCGGGTCCCTATGGCGAGTGGGGCAGCCGCAAGTACCTGATCGCCTCCTGCGACCAGAGCCTGAAGCGCATGGGCCTCGACTATGTCGACATCTTCTATTCCCACCGCTTCGACCCGGAGACGCCGCTGGAGGAGACCTGCGGCGCGCTCGACCATATCGTGCGCTCCGGCCGCGCGCTCTATGTCGGCATCTCCTCCTACAATTCGCAGCGCACCCGCGAGGCCGCGGCGATCCTGAAGGACCTCGGCACGCCCTGCATCATCCACCAGCCGAGCTATTCCATGCTCAACCGCTGGATCGAGACGGACGGTCTCGTCGATACGCTGGACGAGCTCGGCATCGGCTCCATCGTCTTCTCGCCGCTGGCGCAGGGCATGCTGACGGCGAAATATCTCAGTGGCATTCCGGGCGACAGCCGCGCGGCGCTGAACCACTTCCTCAAGACGGATTTCATCCGTCCCGAGATCATCGACAACATCCGCAAGCTGAACGAGATCGCCGAGCGGCGCGGCCAGACGCTGGCGCAGATGGCGATCGCCTGGGTGCTGCGCGGCGGGCGCATCACCTCCGCGCTGATCGGCGCCAGCCGCTCCGCGCAGATCGTCGATTGCGTCAAGGCGCTGGAGAAGCCGGACTTTACCGCGGAGGAGCTGGCGGCGATCGACACCTACAGCCAGGGCGCGGACATCAACCTCTGGAAGAAGTCCGCCGAACTCGACTGACGGGATCGCTCGCCCGGCGGCAAGGCCGGGCGGCCTCCTCATCCTCTCACCCCGCCTGGCGAACCCAGAGCGGGAAGGGATCCGGCAGGTTCGTCCAGCGCGCCGGCTCGAAAGCGTCCGCCTCGACGAGACAGGTGTCGAGCCGGCGGCGGAGCGCGGCTTCATCCATCGGGTCCGCGCCGATGAAGACGAGCTCCTGCCGCCGGTCGCCCCAGACGGGATCCGATACGCGGGCGATGGCCTCGACCGCCGCCGGGTCTTGTGGCCAATGCGGGCGCGGCACGGCGGCCCACCACAGGCCGAGCCGGCCGCTCCTGACCAGCGCGCCCGCCTGGCTCAGTTCGCCGACATGGTGCGGCCGGGTGGCGAGCCAGAAGAAGCCCTTGGCGCGGATGACGCCGGGCCAGCTCTCGTCGAGGAAGGCCTTGAACCGGGCCGGATGGAACGGCCTCCTCGCGCGGTAGACGAAGGCGCGGATGCCGTATTCCTCGGTCTCCGGCACATGGTCGCTGAAGCCGTGCAGTTCCTTGAACCAGAGCGGGTGCTCGCTCGCCTTCTCGAAATCGAAGCGGCCGGTGCCGAGGATGTCGGTGAGGTCGACGCGGCCGAAATCCGTTTCGATGATGCGGGCGGAGCTGTTAAGGCTGCCGACGATCTGGCGCGCGGCGCGCAGGTCGTCGGGGCTCGCCGCACCGGTCTTGTTGATGACGACGACATCGGAAAACTCGATCTGCTCAACGAGCAGCTCCACCAGCGTGCGCGTATCGCCTTCGCCGACCGTCTCGCCGCGGTCGGCGAGAAAGTCCTCGGACGCGTAGTCCTTCAGCAGGTTGGCGGCGTCGACGACGGTCACCATCGTGTCCAGCCGGGCGACATCCGAAAGGCTCCGGCCGTTCTCGTCGCGGAAATCGAAGGTGGTGGCGACGGGCAGCGGCTCGGAAATGCCGCTCGATTCGATCAGCAGGTAGTCGAATCGGTTCATCTCCGCCAGCCGGCGGACCTCGGCGAGGAGGTCGTCGCGCAGCGTGCAGCAGATGCAGCCGTTCGTCATTTCCACGAGCTGTTCGTCGGTGCGCGAAAGGTCCGCCCCGCCATCGCGGATGAGGGCGGCGTCGATGTTGACCTCGCTCATGTCGTTGACGATGACGGCGACGCGCAGGCCGCTGCGGTTGTTCAGCACATGATTGAGCAGCGTCGTCTTGCCGGCGCCGAGGAAGCCGGAGAGCACGGTGACGGGAAGGCGGTTGTCCATGATGTGATTGCCTTTAATGTTATACCATTACATTCGTGAGGCTGAAAAAGGCGGGATGCTCCCGCCTGGTTCTTCGTCGTCTCGCTCCGGCCGGGGCAGGGCGGTCGCCTGTGGAGTTCGACGTTGCTGCTTGCCCTTCCCCCTGCGGGGAGAAGGTGGCCCCCACGGGTCTCGCCAAAGGCGAGCCCGAGGGCAGGCTCCGGATCGGTTAGCGGGGCTCGGATGGAGATCGTTTGTGTCTTCGCCACCCCCTCATCCGCCTGCCGGCACCTTCTCCCCGCGGGGGAGAAGGGGGTGTGGCGATGGTTTCCTCCACAGGTGATCGCCCGCTCAGCTTGCCTGTCCGAGGCAATCGCGCAGCGACGTCGCGATGCTTCGCATCAGGGTGAAATAAAGGTCCGCGCCGGGCTCCAGCGTCGCGGCTTCCGGGTCGAGCGTGCCGGATTTCGCTTCGGTGCCCTCGATGACGACGTTCACCAGCTTGGGCTCGAACTGCGGCTCGGCGAAGACGCAGGTCGCGCCGAGCGTCTTCACCTTCTCGCGGATTTCCGTGAGGCGTGCGGCGCCGGGCATGGTTTCCGGGCTGACGGTGATGGAGCCGGCGGTGTTCACGCCGTAATGGTGCTCGAAATACTGGTAGGCGTCATGGAAGACGATGAAGGGCTTGTCCTTCACGGGGGCGATGGTCGCGGCGATCTCCTTGTCGAGCGTGCCGAGCTTTTCCGTCAGGGCTGCGAGGTTCGCCTTGTAGGCGTCGGCATTGTCCGGATCCTTTTCCGACAGGACGCGGGTGGCTTCAGCGGCGATGGCGCGGGCATTGTCGGGGCTCAGCCACAGATGCATGTCGAAGGCGCCGTGTTCGTGCCCTTCATGCCCGGCTTCGCCGGCATGGCCCGCATGGTCGCCTTCGGCCTCCTTGTCGTGGTCGTGGCCTTCCTCGCCGTGGGCGTGATCATGGCCGTCCTCGCCCTCATGCGCATGCGCCTCGAACGGGCCGCCTTCGCGGAAGGGCAGCTTTTCGAGGCCGGGCGCGTCCTCCAGCTCCACGACGGTCGCCTTGTCGCCGAGCGCTTCCAGCGGCTTTTCGAGGAAGGCTTCCAGGCCGTGGCCCACCCAGAAGACGACGTCGGCATCCTGCAGCGCCGCGGCATTGGACGGCTTCAGCGCATAGGTGTGCGGCGAGGCGCCGCCCTCGACGATCAAGGCCGGCTCGCCGACGCCCTGCATGATCGCAGCGACGAGCGAATGGATCGGCTTGATCGACACGACCACGTCCGGCGTTTCGGCCCGCGCGGCGATGGTGTCGGCGGAAAGGAGCGCGGTGGTGAGGAGGAGGGCGCGAACGGCCTTTTGCATGGGGATCTCCGTCTTGAATGGCAATGTAATGTTATTACATCAATTGCGTTATGCTATAACGTGTGCCATACCCTGACGCAACAGGCTTTTGGAAAAATGATGCTGCAGACCCCGACCAAGACCGTCCAGCCGCTCGTCTCGCTTGCGGGCGTCGGCGTTCGCCGACAGGGCCGCTGGCTCGTGCGCGGCGTGGAATTCTCCATCGCGCCGGGCGAGATCGTCACGCTGATCGGCCCCAACGGTTCCGGCAAGTCGACGACCGCCAAGACGGCGATCGGCGTGCTCAAGGCCGACGAGGGCAGGGTGGAGCGCAAGGCCGGCCTCAAGGTCGGCTACGTGCCGCAGAAGCTGTCGGTCGACTGGACCATGCCGCTGACCATCGACCGGCTGATGACGCTGACCTCGCCGCTGAAGGGCGCGGAGATCGACGCCGCGCTGGACGCGACCGGCATCCGCCATCTCGCCCGCGCCGAGGTGCAGCACCTTTCGGGCGGCGAGTTCCAGCGCGCGCTGCTGGCCCGGGCGATCGCCCGCAAACCGGACCTCCTGGTGCTCGACGAGCCGGTGCAGGGCGTCGACTTTTCCGGCGAGATCGCGCTCTACGACCTCATCAAGACGATCCGCAACACCACCGGCTGCGGCATCCTGCTGATCTCGCACGACCTGCATGTGGTGATGGCGGAGACCGACACGGTCATCTGCCTCAACGGCCATGTCTGTTGCCGCGGCACGCCGGAGATCGTCAGCCAGAGCCCGGAATATCTGAAGCTCTTCGGCGCCCGCGCCGGCCAGACGCTCGCCTTCTACAACCACAACCACGACCATACGCACCTGCCGGACGGCCGCGTGCTGCATGCCGACGGCTCGATCACCGACGACTGCCGGCCGGACGACGGGCGCCCCGTCGATATCCTGCCGACCGGCGGGCGGGCGGGGCCGATGCGCATCGGCCATGTGCATGGGCCGAACTGCGGCTGCGACCACGGGCCAGCGCCGACCGGCCGCGGCGAGGAGCGGCGCAATGCTTGACGATTTCTTCATCCGTGCCCTCGTTGCCGGCGTGGGGCTGGCGATCACCGCCGGGCCGCTCGGCTGTTTCGTCGTCTGGCGGCGCATGGCCTATTTCGGCGACACGATGGCGCATTCGGCGCTGCTCGGCGTCGCGCTGTCGCTGCTGATGGAGTTCAACCTGCTGCTCTCCGTCTTCATCGTCGCCGCGTCCGTCTCGCTCCTGCTCCTGTTGCTGCAGCGGCGCGGCACGCTTTCCACCGATGCGCTGCTCGGCATCCTCTCGCATGCGACGCTGGCGATCGGCCTCGTCATCGTCTCCTTCATGACCTGGGTGCGCATCGACCTCGTCGGCTTCCTGTTCGGCGACATCCTCGCCGTCACGCGCGCCGACGTGGACCTCGTCTGGGGCGGCGGCATCCTCGTCACCTTCGCCATCGTCTGGATGTGGCGTCCGCTGATCGCCTCGACGGTCAACCCGGAACTGGCGGAGGCGGAAGGCCTGCAGCCGGAGCGCACGCGGCTTGCCTTCATGCTTCTGATGGCACTGGTCATCGCCATCGCCATGAAGATCGTCGGCATCCTGCTGATCACCTCGCTTTTGATCATCCCCGCCGCCACCGCCCGGCGCTTTTCCACGAGCCCGGAGATCATGGCGGTGCTCGCCTCCGTCGTCGGGGCGCTCGCCGTTATCGGCGGGCTCTTCGGTTCCTTGAAATTCGACACGCCCTCCGGTCCCTCGATCGTGGTTGCAGCACTGGCCCTGTTCATTCTAAGCCTGCTCACCAAGCCGAGGATGAGCGGAGCGGATCATTCGGCGGCAAGCCAGGGAGGTCGGGCATGACCACGCAACCATTGACGCGCAACCAGGGCCTCGTCTTCGACGTGCTGACGCATTCCGAGGGCCCGCTCAGCGCCTATTCGATCCTCGACAAGCTGCGCGACGACGGGTTTCGCGCGCCGCTGCAGGTCTACCGGGCCCTCGACAAGCTGCTGGAGTTCGGCCTCGTGCACCGGCTCGAAAGCATCAACGCCTTCGTCGCCTGCGCCCATCCGGAGGAGGGCTGCCACGCCCACGGCATCACCGCCTTCACGATCTGCGAGACCTGCGGCAAGGTCACCGAGTTCCACGACCATGTCATCGAGGACCGGCTGAAGGGCTTTGCCAAGGACCGCAACTTCAAGACCGGCAAGACGACGATCGAGATCCGCGGCACCTGCGCGGGCTGTGCCTGAGGCACTTCCGCTTTCCTCCGGATCGCGGAAATGCCCTGCTCATGCTGAGCTGACGACGTCCGCGAACCTCTCCTGCGTCATGGTCGGGCTCGACCCGACCATCCATGCCGCGGGTGGAGCTTGGATCCTCGGGTCGAGCCCGAGGATGACGGAGCATTTGAAGCGATGGCTCTCATCGAACTGCATCCGTTTGTTTTTGTGTAAAGCCGCTCCGCACCCTTGCGGGGATCGCTCCCGGTTCAGCTGGCCTGCCGGTTGAAGATCGCCTCGACGGCACGAACGGTCGAAGGGCCGAACTGGCCATCGAGCTGGCCGGTATAGACGCCGGCATCGGTCAGGATGCGCTGCAGCTCCTTGCGGAAGGCGGGCGACCAGGCGCGGCTGTTCTCCTTCACCTGCCGAAGCGATTCCTGGTGGCCGAGGCGAAGCGCCCGTTCGAACCAGCGGGCCGCCTCCTTCGGATCCGCATCCTTGACGTCCCCGTCGAGTAGCGCGGCGACATTGTGGACGCCGTATGTGTTGCCCTTGTCGGCGGCCATGCGATACCAGCGCATCGCCTCTTCCTTGTCCTTCTTCACCGTCCGGCCGTTTTCATAGAAGGTGCCGATATTGTTCATGCCCTGCGCGTCGCCCGCGGCGGCGGCCTTGCGGTACCAGCGCATGGCCTCGACATCGTCGCGCTTGACGCCGCGGCCGTTTGCCAGCGCCCAGCCGAGATTCGTCATCGACGCGGCGCTGCCGCCATCGGCGGCCTTCCTGTACCAGGCGAACGCTTCCTTCAGGTCCTGTTTCACGCCGAGGCCGAGGTCGTAGAAGTCGCCGATATTCTGCATGGCAACGGGGATGCCGGCATCGGCGGACTTGCGGTACCATTCCAGCGCCGCGTTCAGATCCTCCGGCACGCCCTTGCCGTTGCGGTAGAGCAGGCCGACATTGTTCATTGCGAGCCCGTTGCCGAGCTCGGCCGACTGGCGGAACCAGCGCATGGCCTCGGCATAGTCCTGGGACGTGCCTTCCCCGTTCTCGTAGAGGATGGCAAGGTTGCGCATGGCCTGGTGGTTGCCGAGATCAGCCGCCTTGCGGTATGCCGCCAGCGCTTCGGGAAAGCGGCCGCCGTGATCCAGCGACCGGCCGAGCTGGTAGAAGAAGCGCTTTTCCTGCGGATTGTCGCGGATCGCCGCCTCGCAGGCCGGGATGGCGCGGGCGAAGTCTATATCGTAAAAGCCTATCGGCTTCGTGGAGGCGAGCCTGAACGGGTCGTTTTCGGCAGCCGCAAGGCGGTCGCACTCCGTTTCGCCCGTCGCCTCCCGCACGCTGACGACGGGCGCGAGATCGGCCATGCGCTGGCGGGCTATGTTGGCAAAGGCGCATGTCGGGAAAAGCCGCAGGTGATCCTCGAACATCACCTTGTCCTTGCTCTCGCGGATCTCGGCCCAGTGCGCCGCCGCATCCCGGCAGGGATCGTTGTGGCCGATCGTGCCGGAGGCATCGGGCGCCAATCCCTTGCCGAGCATGACCGTTTCGAACAGCGAGCCGGTCTTGAAGGGGCGCTGCTTGCCGCCCGTCGCCTCGAACACGTCCTTGGCGACGGCCCGGAGCGCCGCTTCGACCTCGAGGCCCGGCACGACGAGGTGGCGGGAAAGCGCCGTCGCATAGGGGCTCATCGTGCCCTCGCCATCGAGCGCCACTTCGCCCGGCGCCGTGGCATAGCCGATCAGCATGTTGCTTTCCGCGCTGTCTACCCGCGCAAGCCCGCGGGTCGGGATGCCGCGGGTGGAGAGCCGCTTCATGGAGGTCAGGAACGGGTTGTCGCGGCAGGCATCCAGCAGCACGAGCTTCAGCTTCGTGGCGCCCGCCAGGGCATGCAGCAGGTCGTCGAGCAGGATCGTCTCGTACTTGACGTCGCGGTCCGAGGCGAGCTTCGCATCGACCGGAATGAGGAAATTGTCGCCGTTCACCTCGATGCCGTGGCCGGAATAGTAGATGAGGCCGATATCGGCGCCGGTGGCCTTCTCCTCGAAGGCGGCGAGCGCCGCCGACATCGCCGCGCGGCCGGCATCCTGCAGCACCGTCACCTCGAAGCCGGCGCCCTCCAGCGTCGCCTTCATGGTCGTGATGTCGTTGGGCGGGTTCTTCAGCACGGTCGCCGGCGCGGCATAACCGGCATTGCCGATCAAGAGGGCGGCCTTGCGCTCGGCAAGGGCCGGCTGGCCGATGACGACGGCAAGAAGCAGGATGGCGAGACGAAGCAGCATGGTCCCCTCACGCGGCCTTCATGGATGGCGGGGGAAGTATGCCGCAACCTTGTCGTGCGGGGAAGTTTCGCCGGTGGATTTTTCCGGTCGAATGCGTGGATCAGAGCGCCTTGACGCCGTTCTTGAAGCGCTGCCAGTTGCGCACATAGCTTTCGGCCGAGCGGGTGAGGCCGGCAATGGCGGCCTCGTCCAGCGTGCGGATCGCCTTGGCGGGGGACCCGACGATCAGGGAATTGTCCGGGAAGACCTTTCCCTCCGTCACCAGCGCATTGGCGCCGACGAGGCAGTTCCTGCCGATGACGGCGCCGTTCAGCACCGTCGCGCCCATGCCGACCAGGGAGTTGTCGCCGATCGTGCAGCCGTGGATGATGGCGCCGTGGCCGATCGTGCAGCCTTCGCCGATCACCACCGGCTTGCCGGGATCGGTGTGCACGATGACGCCCTCCTGGATGTTCGAGCGCGCGCCGACGGTGATCGGCTCGTTGTCGCCGCGCAGCGTGGCGCCGAACCAGATGCCGACATCCGCGCCGAGCACCACGCGGCCGATGACATTCGCATCCGGCGCCACCCAGTAGCGCCCGCCTTCGGGAAGCGTCGGCTGCTTGTCGTCGAGGGCATAGAGCGGCATGGGGTCCTCCGGCGGTTCTGATTCCTCCCGCCACTCTAGCACCCCGCCGGGCGGGCGGGGAAAGAGGTGAGGGTGGTTTTTTGGCCGGTGATGGGGTATGAGCCCGGCCATGACGAACGCAGCGACATTCTACCAGCAGGCCGTGACGGCGGGGACGAAGATTTTCGCCACCGCGCCGATGATCGACTGGATCGCCTGACCTGAAATGCAGGAGGGTGAGGAGGCGAGTCGTACTTCTCGTCGTACCGCCAGCGGCAAGGGGCAGGGCGCCGGTTTTGGCTGACGGCGGCGACGCCTCAGCTTTTTTCGGCAGCAAGCTTCGCCCTTATCCGGTCGGCCTGCTTAGGCGGTGGCGGCTGCTTGGCCTTCTCGTACTCCATTTCGAATCGATCCAGCCAGGGCTGCATCACAGGGCCGTACTCGTCCACAAGTTCGGCAAAGAAAATCAGAAGGGGCTCAAGGTCCTCGGGCGTATAGGTCTGTCTTCTCTTCACACTCATCTCCTCAGCGTTGAGAGGAAGATGGTCCGGCCAAAATAGTTAATTGATCGCTAATTTAGCATCTTTCTTTTTCGTGTGTCCTCAATGCGTCGGATTAACCGCTGCAGCCAGACCGACCACATCCTGACTCGCAGCTTCGGTTTCTTCCTCTTCCTGAATCTCCCGCTCGGCCTGAAGCCAATGGCCGAGCGACCGGCCGTCGAGAGATCCTTCGCGCTGCCAGAGTTCGAAGGCCCTCGCCTTGATCCGTCTTTCGCGTTTGTGGTCCATGGTCAGCCAAGCCCGAAGAATGACAGGACGGCGATCACAACAACCACCAGGCCGACGAGATAAATGATGTTGTTCATGATGGGTCTCCTTTTTCGTTCGGGGCCAAACGTGATGGCCTTCAATCTTGTTCCTGTCGGCCGGAACCTCATCGTGCCGTAGCCGTTTCCTCTGCCCATAGGAGGACGCAGAATGGCAATTGAGAACGCACCGACCGAGAAGGGCAAAGAAGGCGCCCGTGGCCTCCACAAGGCCGCACGGGCCGAAGAGCGCGAGGTTGAAGCTGAAAAGGGTTCGGAGCTCGCAAAAGGCGCCGATCGCTTCGAGGAGCGCTCTAAAAGCTCTGATGGCAAGAGTGCCGGCGAGAAGCAGCGTTAAATAAAAGGGCCGCCAGACAGCGACTATCTGGCGGCCCTCGCAATGCGACTTACCAGGTCTGGCGCTTATACCAGTCGTCAACGTCCTGCGTCGCACGATCCTTTTCATAGCCGTACCGCTCCTGGATCTTTCCTTCGAGCTGGTCGCGTTTGCCGTCGATGACGTCCAGATCGTCGTCAGTGAGCTTGCCCCACTGTTCCTTGATCTTGCCCTTGATCTGCTTCCAGTTTCCTTCGACGCGGTTCCAGTCCATCGTGGTCTCCTTGCTTAGGATGGTGATGGATAAGAAACGCGCGAATTGAGGAATTGATCCGTCGCTATACGTTCACGTGAGTTGTGGATAAGCGATAGAACGGCGGATGACGCCTAACCTGGATGGCAAGAAGTGGTAGAATACAAATGGAACGACGCGGGCGAGGTCCATGAATCCGCAGAGACTGCTAAAGCTATTGGTCGATATAGAAGCGCGTTTGTCCCGCGTCGCAAAATCTATTATGACCATCGAGGGCGAATTTGGGCCAAACGCCGATATCGTGCAGGATGTCTCAAGCCTCGCAATGAAACTCCGCCGGCATCAGAACAAAATTGACAGTCTACGACTCCAAGATGTTGGAGCGCTTGAGCGGGATGTCGATCAGTTACGGAAACGCCTCGCAGATCGTTTGAAAACAACGATAGCATCCAACGTTAGGACCATCCTAAAGTCTATCCATGACGATACACCTCTACAGCACTTCACCGGTGGACTGAGGATCGGTCTTAACCTACTCGAACCTGATGAACTGATTGAAAAGGTCCCCGGCCAAAAATTGGCGGCGTTTCAGTTTGGATTCTCCGACGACAAGATTCAGGTTGTAGACCAACCGCTGCGTCCATCTGAAGAAGAGAAAGCGATAGCGATGGCTTCCCTTGAGGCCGCCATCGAACAAGGTGAGTATGTCACGCTCGACTTAGCCGCAAGCAATGTATCTCCTCGGTTAAAAGACGCATTTGCGCGCCTTCAGGACATGATGGGTTCTTACTCGAACATTGTTCAGATTGGCGCCAGGACGCAGATTTGCGACCGAATGGTGCGAGCGGAAGCCGAGGAACTTTCTCCAACGCTATTCGGCCTTCTGGTAAGCCACATCGAGAACGTGTTTTCAGCTCTGGCACAATTTGAAGACTGGCGCGAGTATTGTGAGAACGCTTCGAGAGTGCCCCTTGATCGCCAATCGATCGACCAACTTACTCATACGATGGCTAGTGTGATCGCGCAGATACGCCTTACTGGTGCCGCCCATTCAACAGTCACCGACGCACTTGAAACGGTAACGGATTGGGTGGCTGAGCCTGCCAGTACTGATAAGCGAGATGTCTTTTCGTTAACCAGGACTTTAGCTAATCTTTGGTCCATAGCTGTGAAATCGAGCATAGAAGTCGGGCGAGAAACCATATCTGAGGTTCGAAAGGCGGCCGCCAAAGCGATTCTCGTCGTCCTGCTCGTTGCCGGCGCTTCGGCTGTTCCGATTATTAGCAGGGTGCCCGGCGGTGAATGGGTAGAAACTGTCTTTAACTACCTGAAATCGGTCGGTGTTGATTCCGCAAAATAGCTGCCAATATTGCCCTTAGCGTAACGCATTCGGCTGGCCGCCCTCAATCTAAACACCGCGTTCGGTTTTACGGATGCCGGAGCGCCGCGCCGGGGCCTGGCGACACCTCTCCTTTTTCTAGAAAGGTGATTCCGGCAGCTTCCAGGGCGACACGGATGGCTGTCACGTTGTTGGCGATTGGCTTCCGCTTTCCCGACTCGAAGTCGCGCAACGTCGACGGGGACACGCCGGCCTCGTTGGCCAGATGCGGTTGGGTCCACTCAAGAAGTGCACGGGCGGCCCTGCATTGCGCCGGATTCATGGGCGTCCTCAATTAATAACAACAAGGTCATTATTTTGTGTTGACTTCGTCGTGATGTTAGTGTTTTCTAATGACATACGCGATTTATAACGTCAACGGAGACCACCAGCAATGGCCACCACCACGCATGCCGCCGTAATCGATAGACGCCTCGAACCCCGCCGGCTGCTGCCGAGAAGACAGCCGCCCTTCCCGTACGACGAAGCGGCCGTCACGCAAATCCCCCGTATGGCAGCGTTGGCGCTGCAACTGAGCGACGCGATGCACAACCTTCAACCCATGCCAGACGACGCGATGGACAGCCTGAACGACGCACACACGGCCGTTGTGAAGGAGCTCGCCGCGGCGCCGGTGACGAAGTCCACCGAGATCGCCGAAAAGCTCCGGGCTCTCGCTGATCTGGTCGAGGGTGACGAAGGCGGTGTGCTGACCCTCGAGACCGTCATGCTCCAAGCCGTCCTGCACGATCTCGGCGCCTACCGTATCCGCGAGACGATCGCCGATGGATTCGACCTCGTGGAGACCATTTATGGCGATCTGCTCCAGCTCAAGGCCGGGTTCTACACCCGCATCGATCGCTCCGCTTAGAATTCCCCGTCCGGTCCGTGAAGCCGGACTCGTGGCCGCGTAGTAACGGCCGCGAGGGTGTCGATGGCGCCGTCGGCACCCACCAGTTTGCCAAGCCGGAACGCATGCCGGCACGGCCTTACCGCTGACGCCCCTTAGGGGGCAGCGCGCGGCTTTTTACACAGCGATGACGGCCACCACCTTGGGGTCTCACCAACCAGACGTTCATCGCATAAACCGCTCGCCCTAACCGGCGGGTGGTTTTAGTTCTGTCTATCAATCACCCAGGAAGGCCCTACGCGCTTGCATAACTCCTTGGGGCGGCCGTCCTCGAACCTTCTCTCCCATCAGTCCGTTCACCACAATTTCCCGGCGCCACCTCATACCTTTGATGTTCAGTATTTCTGGGTTCCGGGAAAATGCCATCCCCATTAGTGTGTCCTCAAGCCAAAGAATTTTTTGACGATGAGAGCTTCCAAATGCAAAACGTCCCTCGTCAGTTAGAAGAGCGAAGAAGAAGATCAGTGGCTTACCGCGTCTTGTATTGAGGACATCGCGGTAGTTTTCGAGCTTGTGCTCTTGGAAAGCCTCTGACAGGAGGCCTGCGCGAGCTACCGTCATTCCCACGTACCAGGGCTTAATAGTCTTTCCATGCTGAAGGCAGAACGAGTAGCATCCGATTGCGCAATCAACCCCATCGTTGTATTCACTTTCCGCGAGCAACTCCTTCACACGAGGACGCATTTCCTCTGTATTACGTGGTAGCTCGAATGGCCCCCAAACCTCAAAATAATTACCCATAGCCCCCACCCTTCTTGAAGGGTGCAACTTCACGTCATGCGGGCTGCCTGTCAACCGGCAAAGGTTGTGCGACGGAGGGGGAACAAATGCGCTGCATTCGATGCGCTTGACCCCAGCCAACCCGCCACCTAATCTTCCGTTGCGGCTTCACCAACCGCACCGGGCGCCAGCCCGCACCACCACAAAGAGGAGACCCGAAATAGCGGTCGGCATCCGTGCCGGCGGCAATGGTGTCCTCTAGGTAGTGAGCAGCAATGCGTGCAAATCTCAAGGGCCTGATGAAGGTCAAGAAGACCTTAGCCAGCGGCAAGACCATCTACTACTACTACGCTTGGCGAAAAGGTCCGCTCCTAAAAACCAAGAGTGGAAGGCCGATGCAGCCGGGCGACGTCGGCCTGCAGGCGGCGTTTGACGACGCCCACAATCTTCGGCGCAACCCCAACCCAGATACGCTCTATGGCCTCGTCACCGCCTATCTCGGTTCGTCAGACTTCCGGTCCAAGGGGGCCAGCACCAGGCGCCATTACACCGAATATCTCGACATGATCCGCGCTCAATTCGGCACGCTTTCGCTTTCCGATCTCGAGGCTCTTGGCACACGCGGCAGGTTCAAGGCTTGGCGCGATAGCATGGCTGATACCCCGCGCAAGGCTGACTACGCTTGGAGTGTGCTGGCGCGGGTTCTTTCTTTCGGAAAGGACCGCGGCCTTCTCTCCCGCAACATTGCAGAACGCGGCGGCCGACTCTATCGGGCCGATAGGCGCGAGAGCGTATGGACCGACGACGATATCTCCGCTTTCAATGCCGTCGCCGGTCGGGAGCTTCGTCTGGCTCTTCTCCTGGCTTTCTGGACTGGCCAACGCAAGGGCGATCTCTTGGCCCTGACGTGGGCAGCTTATGACGGTGCCAGCTTCCGCATAAAACAGAGCAAGACAGGCAGACGCGTGATAATTCCCGTTGCTAGCGCTGCCCGTGAGGCATTGAAGGACGCGCCCCGGCGCGCTCCTCAGATTCTGTGCAACTCAAGAGGACGGCCGTGGACGGAGGCGGGGTTCAAAACCAGTTGGCGGAAAGCGTGCGAGAAGGCGGGTATAAAGGGGCTGACATTCCATGACCTACGGGGCACGACGGTAACACGCCTTGCGCTCGCCGGTTGCTCTATTGCGGAGATCGGCGCAATCACGGGGCATTCGCCGAAAGATATCGACGCAATCCTGCATGCGCACTACCTCGGCGGCCAACGAGAACTGGCGGCGCAGGCGATAGCTAGATGGGAAAACAAATGACCGATCCCCTCAGCAAGCTCCCGCTCTTCGCCACGGACCGCGAAATCGCCATTGCCGTCGTCGGCAAGGAGCGCGCCTCAATGTATGTGAAGGCCGCTATTCCCATTCTGGAACGGCACGGTTTTCCGAAGATCGATCCGTTGCACGACGGTCGGCCGGTGCTGCTTGTTCGCCGATTCTACAACGGCTATCTCGGCATCACCGCGGGCTTCCAAGTGGCTAGGCCGGATGGGGAAGATAAACTCGGCGAATGGAAAGGGCGGCGACAACGACGAAACGAGCGCAAACCGCAGCTGGGGCTGAACACCCGCTGCCTCGGAGCTCTTCGCTATATGGTGGAGCATCCCGACGTGCGGACCAGCGCCGAAATACCAGGAGCCACGGATTTCACGCTGCAGGAATTGGCCGCGAAAGGCGCCGTCAAGGAAGGGCGCAAGGACGCGCAGGGTGATCGAACCTGGACCGTGACGGACGCTGGCCAAGAAGAGATGGCGCGCGTCAACGACTGGCATGGCGGGAAGCGGCGGTTGTGAAGTCGAGTGGAGTACCCTTATACCACAGTTCCAGACGCACTGCGAACAGGCCCCTGGAACGCGAGGCAATCCTCAATGTAAATCGTCCAGATAGCGTTTGGATTGGTATTCGTAATCTGTGGAACGCGCCACTTTTTTGCGCCTAATTTAAAATCATACCACACGTTTTCGCAACCAATTTTAACCTTATAATCAGGTTGGATCGCAGTAGTTGGAGACTGGAAAGTGAAGTGTATATTCCCCTGACTGACATATAGTTCAGACAAAAAAATTCCTCGCCTAAAAAATAATGCTCCTCCTCTCTCGGTAATAAACTTTATTCTGGAGACATCAAAATCGCGCAACATGTGGCGCAACATCTGCTCCTCATAAATGGTCCTGCAGACTACCGCCTTCAGATGCTGTAGAGTCAGAGAATTAAGAACAACTACTTCTGCCATCCGCGCATCTTGAATCATATGCATTATATCTGGAGACGGCGCAGAATCATGATAAATGTATTCAAAGTTTAGCGCATCAAAGCTTTCGTTTCCAGAAAGCGGCTGCATCGCGGTAGATGCAAAATTCCCAGGCACAAAATAAGAACTTTGATCAGAGAGAACCGACACCAAGTCGAATACGAACATAATGGGTATAGCCATGTGTGGATCTATACGATAATTGTCCGATAGAGATTTTATGCCTTCGGTCTTTAGATGAAACCTGTTTCTCGGCCGGAAATAAAGCCTGACATACTGGTGAGCTGTCAGATTGTTCCACAATGCCCCTTGGTTTGCTACGTCGCAAATAACGTTGGGAAGATCCTGCCGGCATATCACGCGGCCGTCGCGAATTATCCTCTCAGCCACCTCAATCTGGCAGGCATGAAATAATGACGAAGCCCATCCAGCACGGGTTGAAAATCTTTCAAGCCGTTCTCTCCAATATGCTACATGCGCATTGGCGCGATCTACTGAAATAGCCATCCTTGGCTCACGTTCTCAGCGGATGCGACAGGAGAATACTGATCGCGGTCAATAAATAACGCATCGGCACGATTCGCTCCGGATTTGATCTTTACCATCCGCACATACGGCAATTCTTGAAGTATCGGAAACAGATAAGACTTCAGACGGCGAGACTTATCATCCGAGAAGCCTTCATAGGAAAGTAGTCTCTCTCGCAAGCGAACCCAAGAAGCCTCTATCAAATCATGGTCGATGCGCTCGCGTTTCCCAGACGAATGCACCACGATAATTGAATTATCGTCATCGACTTCTGCTCGAAAATTTGATGCGCGAGACGTCGCAAAAGATCGCCCCTTCGCAACCTTTTCAATATCTTGGGTGAATTCTTCAAAGTCGTCAGGGGTTCGTGCAATCGAACGATGCTCAGGCTCAAAATTCGCCCCTACCTGCACATCATGAATGTAGACCGGGATATCAATCTTGGACAGATAGTCAACCATAAGTGGTTTAACGGCTTGCCAATCAAGATTCCCATTCCCGCAACCGAGCGGCGGGAATGAGATCGAAGTAATTCCAAGATCTTTATATGTAGATACGAATTTCTGAAGACCGACCTCGACATATTCCATCTTGGATGGAAGCTTCCATGTTGTTTTGGTAGGAAAATTGAGAACCCATCGTGTCTTATCGCGCCACAGGTGCAAATTTCCAACCTTTAGATCACGACTGTCGCACAAATGGCGATATTCTTTGAACATCGCCGGATACCTACTTTTGAATTCTTTAGCTATCCCCTTACCCATAACCCCAACAACATTAACCGTATTGACTAGGGTTTGAGCGGGTGACTCGAACACGCTACTTTCAAGAAATGTTATCATTCTTTCCGCTTTCCCACACTAGACGAACGAGAACGTATAGTGAACATTCATCCGAACGCTAGCACGATTCTCAAGGGATGTCGCCACACCGATAGGGGCAGCGATATGAGCTGGTCAATATCATCTCAACTAGGACTTAATATGTCCCAGCTTTCTAGGCAGGCTGATCGCTTACGGTACCGCCGACCGTGGCTGTGAACGTCGCAGCGATCCGTCCGCGTGTCGGATTTAGATGTGTGATTTTGATCATACCCCCCCCCTGGCATAGGAACCCTATTCTCCCAAAAACAGCCCCTGCGGGTCGGAACTCCCGGCGCGCGGCCACCCACAGGATCGAAAAGCTCGGCAACGTTGCCAGCAAAAGCCCGATTTCAGGGCGTTGTAGGGGTTGCCGTGGTGTTGCCGGCGTCAGCCGTTGGGCCGGTTGGCTCTTGTTCGTCGGACGTGTTGTCGTCGCCGGCGGCGTGCGGCGCGTAGGGCGGCCCAAAGTCAAGCGGCGTGCCGTCTATGTCGAGAATCCAGATGAGGTTGCGTTGCATAATGATGTCCTTGATGTGTGTGTGAGGAGCTAAAAGCGGACGGCTAGATGCCTGCGCGCCGAGGGACCCGGCCGAGCGCCCTACCGCTCAACCGGGTCCACGGAGTCGGGTGACTCCGCCTACAGCAGCGGCATCCCCACCAGCCCCAAGCTGGTGACGATGTTGCGGAAGGTCCCGCGATGGCCGTTATCGTTGTCGTGCAGCCCATCTGAGAGGTAACCGCCCGCCGGGTCGAACGTGCTCATCGCGAAATTATCGATGCAGGACACGCCGAGATCACCGGCCGCCTGTCTGATGGCCATCGCCAATTCCTGCGTGTCAAAGGACATGTTGGGTGCATCCGGCCAATCGGTAGTCGCGCGCGTTGGCGTCATGAGGATGAGGTGCTTGCCCCGTCCGGCAAGATGAGCGCCGATGGTTTTGAGGCTATCGCGGGTCCGCTGCCCCGCGTTGATGCGCAAGGGAGAGGTCGTGGTTGCGCGGTCATTCGTGCCGATCTGACCGAAAACAAACTCATCCTCATCCATGATGCCGGGATAGAGATTGTAGGTCATGTCAGTTGGCAGCCACTGTTGCGACTGCGTGCCGATGATCCCCTGGTTGCGCACCTGGATACGGCGATGATGGAGGATCGCCTCCAACCGCAGGCCCTGCAGTGCGGAGTTGTTCCAGACTCGCACCCTGTGCCGCCCGAAGGCAGTTGAGATCATCTGTTCCGCCCCCCATGCGGAGGGGGACGAATAAGCGTTGTAGACCCCTACGACAGTGCCATCGATCTCGACGGTATAAGTGGCCGCCGGGTCGGTGGAGATGGTCGCCAACCGAATCTTGAATGTGTCTCCCGTAAACTCGAAATACAGCGCATCATCCGTCGCTCCAGAGACTGGCGGAAGATCGAGCACTCGCAGCAGGAGCGGCCCAGACGCAAACGCAAAGACATTCTTTGGCCTGGGGCTGCCGGTACGGCGGTCGCGGACCTTGAAGCGCTCATTGTCATAGCAGACGTCGCCGATGGCCCATTTGCGCGCAAACCCAACCCCCGGATCTCCAGCTGTGACCGCGCCACTGCAATAGGTCAGCGCGAGGTAGCGGAGGAAGAGATTGGCCCATGTGGGCGAGACCGCCGCGTCGATGGTGTTGCGGGGGTCGTCGAGATGCGCGGTGCGCGGTGATGACGGAGATAGGCCGGAAGCGCCCAATCCCCAAACCTTGGAGTCACCAAAGAGGCAGATATTGACCGAGCGGAAGTCATCATAGAGAGCGTACCGCAGCCGCGCCAAGGTGGTTGGGCGCTCCAGAACCGAGACGCGCGCATCAAGAGCCGACGGGTAGCGATATGCTGCCTGCGACCAGTTGGGATAGGCTGTGTCTGTGATCGTCGGCGCGGTCGTGAAAAAATGCGAGGCCCAGAAACCGGTTGCCCGAAAAGCGTCCGCCCGCGGTCGTCCAAAAACGGCGCCCACCTCCACGCGATATGCCGTTTTACCGGAGCTGAGCGCAAGCGTGCCGTAGTAACGACGGACATTGCTGCCGAGACTTTCATAAGCGGACAGAACTACATTAGCGAAAGTGCCGTCGCTATAGCGCAACGTGACGCGCGGCTCCCCACTGGAGCCGAGGTCCCATCCCCCTGTCACTGATTCCAGGAGCACTGACGCGTAGATGCGCCCGCCGCGGAGACGCACGTCGGCGCACAGCTGATTACCAGTAAGGCCGACGGTTTCCGCGTTGGCCGGTACGTCGAGCGCTCGCGTGATGCCGAGAGCCGCCAAGACCGGGTTCGTCGTCGTCACAATCGTGGACGCGAACGTCTGATTGGTGCTGAGCAGGCTGTCAAACCAGACCGGCGGTGCGCCATCTGCCGCAAGATTGCCGTTCGCAAAGACGTTCGGCGCTGCGCCCTGCACGGCGAGATCAAGCCGAGCGATGGACGCCGTATGAGTCGAGATATCACTCGCCATGCCGGTCAGGCTGGCATTGCTCTTCTTGACGAGCGCGCCGGACTCCTTGACATAAAAACCGTTGTTCGACCCGTCGGCGAGAATGTTCACGCCGCCGCCTTCGGCGATATCCCCGATGGCAGCATTGGCGAGCGCCAGCGTGTCGAAGTTCTTTGTGCCGATGGACACTGCGGCGGCAAGCGAACCCAGGTCCGCATGGCTCGGGAAGTCTTCGACATTTTGTGAAGCCGCCGTGCCGAGTGCTGGTCTGTTCGTCAGATCGACATAGCTGCCGGACGTCGCTACGTCTGCCAGCGCATCGGCATTCGGTTTCTGCGCCAGAAGATCCAGAAAAGGCGCAACGCCAGCCTCAACACGGCGGGCAGTCTCGTCGTTGACGTAAGCCTGAAAGCCGCCCTTGCGCAGACGGTGGGCGCGGTCGTCCTTGAGACCAAAGACCTCGAGGTCTTCGACGGTCTCGGCGATCGGGAGTTGAGTGACACGGGTGGGGAGGTGCTGATTCATAGATTCTCCGGAAAGAAAATGCCCGCCGGAAGGGCGGGCTGAGATGGGGGGGAGCGCCAAAGGCGCCACACTAATCCGTGTCCGCCGCCTCGACGGCAGACTTCACGGCCTGCCCCAACCGCGAAGCTGCGGCATCAGCCGCAGCTTCGGGCGACGACACGCCAGTGATGGAAATTGGTGCGTGAACAGTGACGACGGGAGGCTGCTTGTTGACCTCGCGAACCTCCTGCACGCCACGGGTCGGCTGGAGAAGCTGTCCGATGGTGCCGGCGTCGAGAGTGATGGGCTTGTTGAGCCCGCCCAGCATTTCGCTGGTGGTCCGGGGTGAACCGCCGCTCTCGCCACCCGCCCTGGTCTGGATGCCAAAGTTTTGCCGGTGATCGAAGTTCGGGTCGGCAGCGGCGCCTATCCAAAACCTCTTGTCGAAGATCGTAGGCCAGCCGGTAGGCACGGCAGGAACGTTCTTCGTTCCGTCCTTGCCGAGATACGCGTCCATGCTAGCGGCACGTCCACCGTCGTCATAGTCCTTGTTGAGGTAAGGATGGCTGGAGTTGTCGTTGACGAAGCGATTGCGGAACCACTCGGACGGAGTAGTGATGCGCGCGTCCAACCACTTGTTTAGGCCGCTCGACCCTTCGCGGTTCTTCTTGTAAAGCTCCTCAACGCCCTCTTTTGTCGAAGGCATGTTGGTGTAAGCGTCGAACATCTGGAACATGGCAAGGAGGCCACGCCAGCCAGTGCCCCATCCCGACGGCTTGCTATCGGTCGGCTTGTTTTTGCCATCGCCGGTAACGTTTGGAATCGGCACATCTTTGAGGATGCCCCCAATCTTGGCAACACTTTTCAGGATACCAATCGCCGTCGTGATGCCGGTGAGAAACGCCAGCGCCCTTCCCAGCTTCGTGATGGCGCCGGCAACGATGCCAATTCCAACCGCGGCGAGCATCAACTTGAAGCCCTGACCACCCAAATCAATGAAGAATTGGGCGATGGGGTTGTCCTTCAGGTCCTCCTTGAGTTGCCGGATTGCCTGCCCATACCCCTCAAATTGCTTGAAAATCCGACCCAACTTGTCCGCTGCGCCGTCCCCATCGACTTCGCCAAACAGGAGGTCGCCCAGACCCTCAACAGCCTCCCGGATACCGCCATCGTAGCCGAGCCCCTGAAGGAACCCCTTCAGGCTGGCCTCGGCCTGATCAAACACAGACGCACGCTCACCCAAGGTGTCGATGACGTCGCCAATCCCGAGCGCCGCCTCCTTGATGCCGGGCAGCATATCATCGCCGATGCCACGGAAGACGTCGGCGACCTTGTTCCGCAGGATGGCTAGCGCGTTGCCGACAGTGTCGGCACGGATCATGTACTCCTTGAAGGCCGATCCTGCGTAGTTGGCCTGATCGCCAACCAGGCCAAGCTGACGTCGCAACTCCGTGGAGTTGTTGATCAGCGGCATGAGCGCACGGGCTTCATCGCCAAACAATGCCGAGGCAATGGAAATGCGTTCCCATTCCGGCAGGGTCTGAATGCGCTCGATGACGTCCAGCGTCGTCTTTAGCGCGTTCTTCTGCATGTTTTTCGCGGTCTTGGTCGCATCCAGACCGAGTCGACCGAAGGCAATCTTGTGCGACTTCGTGGCGCGCGTACCGATGGTCAGGGCGCGGCCCATGTTGCGGAACGACGTCGCCGCCACTTCCGCCTCGCCGCCGGACGCGATCATCGCGCCACCGAAGGCAAGGGTTTCCTGGGCCGAGAAGCCGAACATCTCGCCCGTCGCGGCGACACGTTTTGTGTATTCCAGCAGCCTCGGTGCATTGGCTGCGGTGTTGTTGGACAGGTGGTTCAGGCTGTCCGCAAAGAGCCCGACCTCGCGAACGGACAGATGCAGCTGGTTCTTGATTTCGGCGAGCGCCTGCCCGGTATCGGCCTGCGTCGTGTCCCATGCGACCGAGACCTTCGCCACCATTTCGGCGAACTGGTTGATCTCGTTGAGCGGGATGTTGTTCTGGCCGGCAGCGGCATAGATGGCCGCGATGCCCTCAGCGGCGATCGGCATCTCGCGCGACATGGCGAGGATCGACCGGCGGACGTTGGCCATCTGCTCATCGTTCGCGTCCAGCACCTTGCGCACGTCTGCGAAGGCTTCCTCGAACTTGATCGCCGCACCGGCCGTGCTGCTGATGCCCTTCGTGACGCCAAGATACGCGCCGCCGAACGCCAGCACCTGCCCCATGACGCCGCGCAGCGGAGCCATGGCAGCGGTCTGCTGACGCTGAAAGCCGGCAAGCACGCCCTGGATGCGGCGCGCGGGGCCGGTCACGCCGTCGAGGAGGTCTAGGCGTAGGGTGCTTTTTAGTATCGACAATGCAAGCCCCCCCTTAACCCGGGAGGCGATCGGCGATCTTCTGCGCGTCGTCACCGAGGCCACCAAGGAGTTGGCCGACATCGTCGATTTCGAGCGACGATATAACGGCCTGCGGTACATCGGCCAGGCGGGCGAGCAGGATTTTCATTGCCTCGATCTCGTTCTTGGCGCCGAAAAGACTTTCGAGGTCGCCGAAGCGAAGGGCTCGAATATGGAGAATTTCATAGGTCGTGCCGTCGACCGTGACGGGTACGGAGAGTTTGAACTGCTTGCTGGCCATGATGTGCTCCTAAAGAAAAGCCCGGCGCATGGGCCGGGCGATGTTGGTGAGATGGTGGTGTTTGTGGTGGAGGTGTCCGCAGAGGTAACAAATGCGGACACCAGAGTGTCCGCGACTGTTACCGGTCTCTGGCCAGCTTCAGAACGCCGAAGTGACCCAGATGCAGCTTGTCGGTTGCGGCAACGTCGACAACCCCATGCTGGTTAAGCACAAGTAATCCTTTAGCTTTCCAGACGGTGACGGTCTTGCGGCTTACACCTCGATATCGAGCGTAAGCACTCTGCTTACAGAACGCAGGCGGTGGATTCTGGATTGGTGTCCGCATGTGTTACCCCCTTCCGTGCGTTTTTAAAGTTCGAGAATTCGGGGCTGTGTGACCGCTTGGCGGTCAGGACGGGATAGGGTTCCTGACCGAGGGGGCTACCGGCCGCCCCTGGCGTTCATTTCGGCGATGACCTTGCCCCAGCCTGACAGCTCAGCGGGCTTGTCTTCCGCGGCTGTGGAGCCGTTCCGCTTGTTGAACTCCGACACCACCTTGCCCCAACCATGGTCCAATCGGTTGGGGTCCTTCGTCTTGGTGCCGTTGGCACGAGCAACAACCCGTGCCCAAGAGACCTTCGTCTCAGCCGCCTCCGCAGCCTCCCGCTCAGCACGGCGCCTGGCCGCCTCTTTGACGAGGACGTCATTGCGCGCCGTGACTGGTGCTGATGCCGGCACCGACGCAACCGGGGCAGTGTGCCGTTCCGGCGGCACGTAGCCGTAGCGGGTCGCTGCGATCGCAATGTTGCGCTGTGCCATCGCGACGGCGGCGGCGGCGATCATCTCCCTTCGACGGTCATCAGACATTGCTGGTCTCCCTCGGGGCGAGCGAGTACTCAAATTCAGCAACCCGCTCTGGCCGCTTCGGCGCCGGCTTCAACTCGGAGGCGGCCTGATTGGCAGCATCTCGCTGATCGTTCGCCGGTTTCCAGAACGGTGTCGCAGCCGCGTCGAGCGGAGGCAGGACAATCTCGGTCGCCAGCGGTCCAACTCTGTAACCGCCAAAATCCGGGAGAACTTTCCTGCGGCGGAAACGCTTACGTACAACCTCGAGTGGCCCGTGTTCCGTTTGCGCGGTGCCATAAAGCAGCGGGTTTTCATCGCTTTCTGAGCGGTCGCGCATCATGCCCCGGCGCCCCTTCGCATGGGCGCGCACGGTGCGCTGATACTCATCCTGGATGGGCGATGCGCTGTCGATCGTCGCCCACATTTCGACCACGTCTTCGGAAATGACTTCACGATAAAGTCGATGCTGGGACCGGGAATACTCGGGTTCCAGAAGCGCTGGCGCACCTTCCGGCCTGTGCTCGTTGGCGGATTGCACTGCGAGCGACGCTGCAGCGACTTCGGCAAGCAGTTCGCGGATGGCTAGTGCGGCCTTGGGGTATTCTCGACGAAGACGTTTTTCGGCCGCTTCTGATGCGGCCTTTGCTTCATCGTACCGCCGCTGGCGCTGATCGGCAGCTTCAGATTCGAGGGCGGCTTCGTGCTCGCGCGTCAGTCGCTCCAAGCGAGCACGCGCGGTGTCTACGTCAATTTGCGCTTCGACCTTCGCATCCAGGAAACCGCGCAAGGACTTCTTATCGGCGGTCAGCAGGTTGGCATCGTATTGCTCTACTGCAGCAGCGACGGCCGCTTCGGCCTGGGCGAGTTCGGTCTTGGCCTTTTCGATGGCGGCGGCGAGATCGGCGGACGATTGTTTGCCCATAAGTTTGTTCAGGATTTTACCCAATTTCGAGTTCCTTCAGTTCGGTTTCAACGTCGCGCCAGATGTTTGCGGCATGCAGCACGATTCCGGCGGCGTCGGTTTCCCTGACGGTGAGGAGTGCACCCGGTTGAGGCACGACCGGCTCGGGGTCGTATGTGGCGGCGATGATGGTGGAGATGGCATCCGCGTTGACCGGCACGCCGGCTCGGTGAAGGGCGACCAGAAGGGCGATGACGTATGTCTCGTGCTGGCTGAATACACGGCGATGCCCGCGTTTTTCACCAAACGGGACGATCATCTTTGCGATGGCCAGCCAATTGCCAAGGCTAGCGGAATTGACGTCAAGGACGCGGCAGATGTCGGAGAATTCAAAGACACGATCGTGGTAGTGCGGCGAGGCACGCGGCATCTCTCGGTTCCTTTCAGCTATTAGATTTAATGGGTTTTGAGAAGGCACAAAAAAAGCCGCCCCCTCGCGGGGACGACTTTTGGAAACTTGCCCGCGTCGCTATACAGCGCCGGCGGGCTGATCGCGCCGAGGGATGAAGGCAACGGCGGCGATTTCAGAATAGAAAAGCCCCGTGCGAGACGGGGTCAAGTTGGGACATCGGAGAACGCCCTATATCTAAGGGGGCTGAAAAACTCTCGAGTTGGTATCAAGCGGCGATTTTTTCTGAAATTTTTTTCAGCGTCCGCTCCACTATCTTCCGGCCTTCATGCGATGCGGAGGACTCCGGATGCTCGAAACGCATGCCGATGGACCGGAAACTCGCGTCATCAAGGACTGCATCAAGCACTTCCAGGTCCACCTCGTCGATACCTGCGGCAGCCAGTTTCTCGGCGCGGTCCATTTCGGTCAGCACCTCATGTAATCCAGCGCTTGCCCCGCCCACGCCCTTCATTTCAGAAATTCCGGCGAGACGGCCGTAATCCGCGGCCACGCCATCGGGCAGCCGTTTCACGGGAGGCATGACTTTCGTGTTTGTGATTGCCCTGGCGAGGACGTTATCATTGGCCACGGCCCGCGCCGTCCGTGGGGGCGGGGCGAGCGACCGTGGAGCTTCCGGGGACTGTGCCGACAAATAGGTGCCGGCCGACTTTAGCCGCATGTACGACCTGTCCTCTGCCGGCTGTGCTTGGACGTGCTTCGCAGTTTCCGACTTCTCATTGTAGACCAACCCGAGCGGGTCGGCCGTGTAAGCAGGGCGGCGCTTTCGCCCCTTGTAGTCGCCGTATGCTACAAGCTCCCCATTGCGGAAGATGAGGCCGGTCAGCTTGCCCCGCCAGTTGGTTGAGCCGAGTAGCACATTGCCTTCAATGAACGAGAAGCCCCCGTTGCTCACCCCGTCCTCGTAAGCGGCAAGGAGCATCGGCACGGATGGCGTGATGGAGCCCTGGTTATGAACGCGTTCCGCGCCGGTCCCGTTGTTCACGTCCTCGTCTTCGCCACCGGCGGGCCGATTGTCATTGACGGCCGTGACGGGTGGGCGGAGGAGTTCCTTGACGAGGCGCAAGGGCAGGATGAGAGGCGACTTCTCTTCCACCATCCAACGCTCAATTCTGGTCGCGTGCTGGCCGTGCCTGTCTGCCGTCCCGGCAGCGTCCCGTTCGGCTAACCAGCCAAGGGTCGGACCATCATTAGGAAGCCGGACGGTAACGCCAGGCAGGCAGGCCGTGATGCGCGAACCTATCCACTCCTTCGAACCGAGGCGAGGTGCAGAACGGGAGGGGCGAATGCGCTTCGGCGCATAATCCTTCCATTGTATGTGCGCGGGCTTGGGTGGCACGAGCCAGCCGCGGGAGTCATAGCTTTCGCGACCTGCATCATGCTGGCCGCTCGCGCCCCACTCTCGGATGGTGGCGACAGAGGTGTAGAGCCGGTGCCCGTCGGGCACGGCTTTGCTGCGGATAAAGGTCATGAGTTTCCCGATGTCTGGAAGAATATGGCGCCGCCGGTTCCCGGTCTTTGCGCAAGCGGAATCGGCGCGTTCAACGCCGATTGTGAATAATAGATCTTTTTGACAAATTTGTCAAGCTTTTTCTATTGACAAATCAGAGAAAGTGTGAATGCGCTCATCGAACATTCGCCGTGGAACCAAAATCACAACAAGACGTTTGTGGCCGCGGAGGTGCCCCATGGACAACAGAGAAGACAGAATCCGACGCCGCGCTCACGAACTCTGGCAGGCTGCAGGGTCTCCCCGCGGAGACGGTGCTGAATTCTGGCTTCAAGCCGAAGCCGAGATCGCCCAGACCGATCCAGTTCTTGAAGAGGACGCCCCGGATGCTGCTGCGCGTCGCGAAATCGAGCGCGAGAAGCCGGAGTCGGTGATGAAGGTGGAAGGGCGGAACAAGCGGTCGCCATGAGCGGGGAAAGCAGCCTTGTGGATTAATAGCGCACTACCTATATTGCGATGCAATAAAGGAGTGTCTCATGAACATTGCACCGCAAAATCCGATCGCGGATCTCCGAAAAGCTACGGGCTACGGAACCGAGCAGTTATCCCTCATCAGCGGCTTGACCCCCCTCGAAATTATGAAGCTTGAAAGTGGCGAGCTTGTCGATCCGGCAAAGATTGCTCGGCTCTTTGCGGCGGCGGGGATGAAGCGGGTGTAGGGCCAGGAGGTTTTTCGGTTTCTCGTTGACGACCCTAGAAACCCCCTAGAGGGGGGTACAGGGGGTTTTCATCTCGCTAACGAACAACCGAACAACTATATATATAACTACTATATATATGATATTATTGGATTTTTCATCGCTCGGTTGTTCGTTTTTCGGCCGCCGAACAACCGGTTTCTCGTTAACGAGAAACCCCCTTTTTATTGACGTTCACGTCAAAATTTATGGGGTTGTTCGTCAACGAAAAACCGTTGTTCGTCATGGCGAAATGACGAGAAACCTACCTGGCTATGAATGTGAACGTCGGGCGCCCACCAGCCTTGGCGGGTGCCTTCTGCTCTCCTTTGATACGCCCGGCATCGGCGAGGTCAGACAAGATTTCTTCCCGCTGTCGCTTGTCAATGCCGCGCGTCCTGTCGGTCAGCTTGCCCAGTGTCATTCCCCTCGCACCCTCGGCTTGGATGAGTTTCAGGACCCGATTGACGTTCCGCTCTCGCTGACTGTCCGCCACATTGAGGCGACTTTCTCGCATCAGCGAAACGCATGACAGCCACGCCACCTGGACGGCCCAGGACATCTGTCGCTCGGTCACTTCCGGGTGGCCCCAGTCAGTCGCTACGGCAACGATCAGGGCTAGCTTGACGGCATGCTCGACGGCGCGGTTGAGAACCGCCGCATCGCCACCCACTGCCTTTGGCAGCTTCTTCTCGATGTCGGCCTTGAACTCGCGTCGCACCCGTTCAGCGCCGGCCGATAGCGGCACCTGCTGTGCGACCCGAGGTTTGTCACCCTTATCCACCGCGGGCACATCCAGGTTGGCGGCACGCCCCGCCATGGCGAGTGCCTTCGCCTTCTCACGGATCGAACGCGGTATCTCCTTCACATCGCGGTCCGGCACCACAAGAGCGGGCTTTAAACCGGTGATGTTGAACAGGATCAGGCGCGCCATGAACCCGTCGACCGTCGACAGCGACGACATCGAATTCCAGAAATCATCCTGGGTCGAGGTGCCGTAGATTCCAAGGTTCGGGTTTTCCAGACGCACCGCTTTCACCTGCGCATAGGCCGCGCCTTCGAAGTAGGTCGATGCCGTGCTGAAGTATTCGAGGATATCGTTCTTGAGCATCGCCTGATGCTGGTTGGCGCGTGGATCCAGCATCTCGCGGAGAGGGCCGCCGATCTCATCGATCATGCAGTTGATCGACGGCTTCTCCATGAGCGCCGCCCGAAGTCCCGAAGCGGACATAAGCCTGGCAGGGCCAGAGAACGGGTGAAGGTTTTCCGCGGCGATGAGGCGCTTAATCTGCTGGCGCGCATGGTCCTTGCCATAGCCAGACGGCGCGAGGGCGATGCTGTACACGTTGGTACGAGCGTCACGGTATCCCGCAAAGCGTCGGCCGATGAGCGAGCCGACAAACGGAATGACGGCCGAAAGTGCGAGCTCTCGAGACGGATGCTCCGCAGACGAAACTATCCAGTCGACAAGCTCCTCAATGAAGCCGCCGGGGCGTGTTAAGTCGGCCAGGGTTGCGTCGCTGCGAAATAGCTCCTCTTCCTCCCGTCGCCATTCTTCGGAATCATCGTTCGCAGCTTCTGGAGGCGTCAGCAGCGCACCGAAGCGGACGGCGACGGGCTGGCGGTTCTCCCATCCGATATCGTGAGGATTGATGCCTATCTGTTCGCAGAGCCAGTGCGCAGCGTCCCTCGTCGTGGGTGCGCCGCCGTAATCCATGACGAGCTGGATCGGAGTGACGGGCCTCTCTTCGCCGAAATCCCGAATGCCGTCAGCATGGATGCTAATGTCCTCCTCAAGGCCACGGCCAAGATCAGAAGACGATACGCGCCATGCCCCGGTGCCTGTCTCCTTCCTGGCGGAAGGAAACAGGCTGCGGACCCATCGCTCGGGAGCGGCGAGTGCAGCGGCATTGCAGCGTGTCCAGAACGTCCCGCCGGCGGCGGCGTGGGTGCGCTGTGCCGGTTTGTCTGCCTTTACGGGCTTGCCCGCAGCGGCGAGGATCGTGGCGGCATCGGCGATATAGGCGTCGATCTGTGCCTCTGTGATTTCCGGCAGGTCGGCAAGCGGAACGGATAGAGGATCACCATTAGACCATGTGTACTCGCGACCCGTATCGGCATGTAGGCCGAACGCCACAAACTGCTGGACCTTTCCGAGCACTTCAATCTGGCATTTCTTGCCGCCGACGGTGTATTCTGGAGTCGTCCGTTTTGACAGCGGCTTGTTGGCGCGAAAGAGGAAGAGTGCTTTCGGCGCCTTCCCAACACGGCAGGGTGCACGATCAGCACCGGGGATTTGCATCAACCGGACAATCAGCGTGTCGGCAACGTCGGCGTCCAATGCATCGATGTCGATCGCTGCAAGATTCTCGCAGATGACGCCCGTCGACTTGTGGTCCGCGTATTTTCGCGCCTGGCCCTCGAGTTGCTCAGCACTGGGGCGAAACGTTGTCCACCCTTTAATTCTCGGGCGCTTGCCCTTCACCGGCACCGGGATGTAGCCGTTCGCCAGTAGGGACCGGCGGAGGTCGACGATCGGCCTGAGGTCCGGTTTAGTGGCTGCTGCGGTCATGGGCGGTCTCGCTCCGGTAGGCATCGATAATGATGGACTTGAGTTCGGCGACGGCCGCTGGGGCGAAGCTCAGCACGGACAGACCACCTGCATTTGGGGAATAGACGCGAAGATCGCCGTTGCCGGCGCGCACGAGTCGCAGACCGTTGACGCGGATCTCCGGTGTCACCTGGACACAAGCAACCGCTAATGTATTACCCGGCCCGTCGAGCCGGTTCATGGATAGGACTTCCAATGTTTCCTCCTTGATTGCGCACGAAGGCGCTGCCCGCCGACTGGGGCCGGCGGGGTGATGTTGAGGCGGGTGTGTGGGGCTAGGCGGCGCGACCCGCCTGGGCTTCCAGGACACTACGGAGCGGTTCGGGGATTGTGCCACCGCGGTGATCTGCTCGGGCGAGAATGTTGGCACACGCCTTGCCGCTCAAATAGTATTTCGCTGGAACGGGCAGAAGGCTATCCTCCACCTGCTGCATGCGGCCGGCTTCCTCATCGCCGATGATCACGTCGAAGACGTCGTCGATGCGGTCCGTTGCTTCGCCTTCAGTCAGATCGTGCGCTGTCTCGTAACCAGCATAAAGCTCTTCGGTGGTCGGCTCTGGAAACTTGGAAAGGAAATCTGCCCGCAGGTCGGTCGGTACGGATGGCAGCGCTGCGTTTATTGCGATGTACTCGGCGATGGCTTGGGTGCGATCAATAGTCATGAATTATCCTTCCGTCGGTGTGGCGGTCAAAATGACGATGTTGGGGATGTGAGGTGGTTAGGCGGCTAGGGCGGCGTCGAAGTCGGTGAAGTCGGTCAGGCTGCGGCCCTCGCTGCCGCGCGATTGTTGTCATTGGCGAAATCGTAGACTGCCGTGCGCCGCGTTCCGGCGAGCCAGACGTCAAGTTCGTCCTTAGTGTACCGTACGGCTCCGCCAATCTTTAGGTAGACTGGACCAGCGCCTGTCATCCGCGTCTTGTTGAGCCATGATGCGGACTTGCTAATGTATTCCGCGGCAGTTACCGTCGTCATAAGCTGTGTCATTCTCCCTCCGTCATGGGTGTCGCAACATTAATATAGTACTGAGAGCCGGTTTTTTCCGTGCAACCCTCTATTAACCTAATGCTGTCGAATTCCGTCAAGGACTAAGTGGATTTTTCATTTTTTTTCACATGCCACAGACAGCCAGGGCCAGTTTTCGTACTTGTCGCCGGTTTGCCGAAGGTGGGTGTAGCGTTGCAACGAATTCCAGGACCGATGGCCGGATACGCTGGCAGCGAGAGGGATCGTGCGCCCCATCTCGAAGAGGCGCGACACGCCTTCGTGTCGCAGGTCGTGAAAATGGAGATCTTCGATCTCGAGGAACTGGCAAGCGCGGGTAAAGCCGCCTGAGATTGCGTCGGTGCCGTAGGGGAAAATTCGATCCTTCTCCCGCGGCATGGATAGAGCGACGCGAAGGGCTTCCGGCGGAAGCTCCACCCAAACGTCATTCCCTTTCTTTTGCCCCGGGTGCTTCATATCACGCACCAGCACGCGGCTATGCTGCTCATCTAGATCGGCCCACTTGATCCGAGTTATTTCCTCTTGGCGGCGCGTCGAGAACAGCGCGAAGGCGATGATCTTGTGCATGGGGGCCGCATTCTGTGCGCGTGCCTGCCGCTCCACGAAGAAGCTCATCAAGGCATCCAACTCTCCGAGTGTAGGGCGCCTGTCGCGCTTTGCTGACTTTGATATCGTCTCTTGCCGCGCCAGCGCAGACTTCGCCGCCTGCATGGCCTGATAGTCAAGCGGGATGTCCCAGAGCGTTTTTGCGTCTTTGAATACGGCCGAGACGTGCGAGATGTAATTGCCCACTGTTTGCGGCTGTCTGCCACCGTTAAGAAGCTCCCGCGCGAACGCGGAGATGTCGCTGGCCTTGATCGTCGAGCACTCCATCGCAGCGATGTTGTACTGTTTCACGGATCGGAGGCACTGCGACTTCGTGCGGCCAATGTCCTTCTTCTCATGCACATACCGGTCGATCGCCTGGGCAAGCGTGAAAGAGGGGACACGCAGGCGCTCAAGGGCGCCGGGTTTGTCGAGCTCGCCCTCACGAAAACGGATCCACGCCTCCGCCTCCCGCTTGCGGTCGAACGTCTTGGCTTCTCGCAAAACGGTCTTCCCGTCTTTTTTTCGTATGATCTGCGCGGTATAACCGAGCGAACCGTCCTTGCGCTTCCGTGCGTTTATTGTGCCCATGTCGGTACAACATTCCTCTTATCGGTACGACATTGTTGTACCTAACACTGAAAAATGGTGCAACACACGGAAAAATGCTGACAAAACCGGAAACAATCTCAGGCCACTAAGATCTTGAATTTTTATGAAAAAGCCGTAAAATCAGGCATCCCAGTGTTCGCCACCGCGCCGATGATCGACTGGTCCGACCGGCATTATCGCGTCTTCGCGCGGCAGCTGACGAAGAACGCGCTGCTCTTCACCGAGATGATCGTCGCCGACGCGATCCTGCGCGGCGACCGCGACCGGCTGCTCGGCTTCGACGCGATGGAGCACCCCGTTGCGCTGCAGCTCGGCGGCAACGATCCGGCAAAACTCGCCGAGGCGGCGCGGATCGGCGAGGGGTTCGGCTATGCCGAGATCAACCTCAATGTCGGCTGCCCCTCGGACCGGGTGCAGTCCGGCACGTTCGGCGCTTGCCTGATGCGCGAGCCGCAGCTCGTGGCCGACTGCGTGGCGGCGATGAAGGCGGCGGTCGCCATTCCCGTCACCGTCAAGTGCCGCATCGGCGTCGACGACCAGGACCCCGAGGTGGCGCTGCGCGACCTCGTCTCGCGCGTGACGCTCGCCGGCACGGACGCCGTCTGGGTCCATGCGCGAAAGGCGTGGCTTCAGGGGCTCTCGCCGAAGGAGAACCGGGACATCCCGCCGCTCGACTACGGCCTCGTGCGCCGGCTGAAGGCGGAGAACCCGGACCTTTTCGTCGGGCTCAATGGCGGGCTCCACACCCTGAGCCAGGCGCTCGAAGAGATGACGGGGCTGGACGGCGTCATGCTCGGACGGGCTGCCTATCAGGATAGCGGCATCCTGACGGGCGTGGACGATCTCTTTCCGCATCCGCTTCAGGGGGGCAGCCCGCCGTCCGGCCGTGTCTCCGATCCGGGGGCGCTTTCCGCCGACGATTGGGAGGCGGTGCGGGACGCGATGATGGCCTATGCGGGCGATGTGATCGCCCGGGGCGGACGGGTGGCGCATGTGACGCGGCACATGATCGGGCTCTTCCAGGGCTTTCCGGGGGCGCGGAAATACCGGCAGATCCTTTCCACCGATGCGACCAAGCCAGGGGCGGGGCCGGAGGTGATCGCCGCCGCCTTCGCGGCGGTGCTGGCGGGGCGGAGCGAAGCGGCCGCGGCGGCGGAATAGCGCTTTCTGTGCATCGCCCCGGGCTCACCACAATTTCGTCCCCTCGGGGTCGGAGACTTTGGAGCAGTTCCGCTTTTCTCCGAATCGCGAAAACGCCCTAGCCCTTTGTTTTGCCGCATTTCCGGACGCAAAACCGCTTCGCACTTTTGCTGGAAATGCTCTAGACAGACGACGCAGTAGAAGAAGACGGACAGGTGGCCGCGTGATCGATCCCTATGCCATGCTCGGACTAGAGCGCGATGCCGACGACAACCAGGTGAAGGCGGCCTACCGCAAGGCCGCCAAGGGCATGCACCCGGATTCCGGCGGCGACGCGGACCAGTTCGCCCGCCTGCAGACCTGCTACGACCTCCTGCGCGACCCCGTGCGGCGAAAAGTCTTCGACGATACCGGCTTCGACCCGCAGCTCGCCGATCCGCGCGACCTCAAGGGCCTGATGCTGCTCGAACCGCTGGTCAACGACGTGATCCTCGACGAGCGCGAGCCCGGCAGCTTCGATCCGCTGGCGGCGATGCGCCGGAAGCTTTCCGACGACATCGTCAAGAGCCGCTTCCACATCCTCGAGCTGGAGCGCCACCGCAACCGCGTGCGCCAGCATATCGACCGGCTCGGCCGCAAGGCGGGCACGGATTTTCTCGGCTCCATGCTGCGCGCCCGCTCGCAGTCGATCGCCGAGGCGATCCGCACCGCGGAAGGGCAGATCCAGGCCATCGAGCAGGCCTATTCCATGCTGGAAGGCTATTCCTACGAGCTCGCCGCCGCGCTCGACCCCCTGCCGGTCGAGGTGAAGGGCGAGGCGGCGGAATAGGCCGGCCGCGCCGTCTCAAACCGTCAGCGGCGGCTCGTCGCCCTCGTAGCGCACCGGCGGCTTTTTCGCCCGCGCGGCGGCGAAGGCGCGGAACTCGGTAAGCGCGGCGCCCCGCAGGAGCGGGCGGGCGACCTCCACCGCGGCGTCCTGCAGGGCGCGGGTCTCGCGCCAGGGCGAGGCGAAGGAGAGCTTGCCCCAGGAATTGCCGAGATCCCGGACGTCGCGCGCGACCGCGACGAAGTCGTCGAACAGGCGGCGCTGCGCCGCGTCGAGATTGGCGAGGCAGCAGGGCTCCTGCGTGCCGTGGAAGAACCAGGCGCAGCGCCCCTGGCGGCGGCAGGCGCGGATGTGGCAGACGCGCTGCGGCAGAGCCAGCATCTCGGCCGCGCGGGCGAGCAGGTGACGGTCGGGCGGGGGAAGCTGGTACGTCCTGGGCATCGGGGTTCCTCTGAGATGGGGGAGGCGGGGCCGGGGGCGCAAAGACGCCGCGTCCGGTGCTCGCTCCGGCCTTGAAGTCGTGCGGACACGGGTCCGCATCGCCGCGCGTGGAAAAGAACCGCGCCGGGGTCCGTGCATCGGCTTTCGGACGGGGCGCTGGAAGCCGCCGGGTCAGAAATATGTATATGACGCCTTTCAGCGCCCCGTTCGGCGGTTTCTGCCCGCGACTTGGGTCTCTCTGCAAAGGCCGGGCGCAAGAATGTTGGCCGCCGGTTTCCGGGGCGGGTTCTGTCCGGTTTTGCGCGCCGGGCGGGCTCGCCCTGAGCCCGGTCCGGACGGAAAGGTTTTTACGCCTTTCCCGGGAAAACACCGCTCCGGCGGACGATGCCGACGCATCCGTCACGCCCGGCCTCCTTGTGTGCCGCACAGGCACGCCCGACGCGCCGTCCGGGGCTGAAACGACAGGGCCGGTCCGACGCCCTGGCGCTTCCCCCGTGTCGCCGGAGGGAGACCATTTTCCGCGAGCCCCCTTGGCGACGGCTTACGTCCGTCCCCCGCCAAAAGCGCCGACCCCGCCTCGCCGCAACGCCTTGCGGTGTATCCGCGGCGGGATGAGGGGAGTATGGCATGGGTGGGTGGGGGTGGGGAAAATAGGAAACAGCGGATATTGCAAATGCAACTAAACCGTGCATCATTCAGCGTGTTGGAGGCGCGCATGCAGATATCAAAAGTAGTACTAGATAACTTCCGCTCTATTGAACACCTTGAAGCCGATTTTGGGAAACTGACATCACTCGTAGGTGCAAATAATTGCGGAAAATCCACAATTCTGAAGGCGATTGATCTATTTTTTGATGCCGCAGCGAAGATGACGCCGGCGGACTATTACCTGCACGATCAGACGCGGACCATCTCGATCTCGATTGAGTTTGAGAATTTGACACCAGAAGAAATCCGAGAGTTTGGTGGAGCGGTCAAAGGCGGCCGATTGCGTATTGTCAGAGAATTTGGAGGGATGGCACAAGAAAGCGGCGAGTATGCCGTGTTCGCAGACATAAACCCTGCTTTTGAGAATTTTAGAGACGAGAATAATGGAACGAAAAAGAGGTCAATATATTCAGATCTGCGAAAAAACTATCCGGATCTAGCACCTGCAACTGGTGAAGAAATGGAAGAAAATCTTCGCGCTTGGGAGCGGGAGAACTCGTCGAAACTGCAATTTAAGAAAGTTAGAGGGTTCTTCGGCGCCAAGAATGTCGCTAATGGAAAGCTAAAAAAGAAAACGTCTGTGCGACTTGTTCCTGCCGTGAAGGATACGTCGGAAGAAACAAGTGATGCCAAACGAAGCCCCGTTGTTGGCCTTCTCAATGAGATAGTAAAGCAAACGTTCGAGAATAAGAGTGAATTTACTGAATTTATTGAGAGCGCTAACAAGCGAATTGCCGAACTTTCCGATCCATCAAGCGTGCCGCAACTCGCGGGGATAAGCACCCGCCTTACGAGCGCAGTTTCCAGATACTACGCTGATACAAATTTAGTTGCCGATCTAAGTAAAGCAAACGAGATAAACGTCACCTTTCCCAATCCACTAATTACCGTTGTACATCGTGGCTTAAAGGTAGATGTCGCGCATGTCGGCCACGGTTTGCAACGTGCGATTTTTTTCTCGCTCGTCCAATTTCTAGCGGAGGAGCAAACAGAACAAGGCAATGGCAAGGAAAGCGGGCCAGAATTTTCGGATCCGCAGAGTGATATTATCCTTCTAATTGAAGAGCCGGAGATATATCAGCATCCTATAAAGCAAGTTCTGTTTTATGACGCGTTTAAAGAAATAACCGATGCTTTCAATCGTAAGAGTGGAATAAGAATTCAAATTATATTTGCTACGCATTCGGAGAAATTTGTTTCTATTAAAGATGTATCGAATATAAGAATTATCTCAAAGAAAAATATATCTGGAGATGTAATTACCCAAGCGAAATCTCTTTCAATTGAGCAATTCAGCCAGGGAATGGCTACTGTTGTAGGTGCAGCTAGACCTCTAAGTAATGAAGCATTTTCTGCTACTTTGCACATCTTTAATCGGGAAGTTTCAGAAGGTTTTCTGGCCGAGAAAATAATTCTTGTGGAGGGAGTGTCAGATAAAGCTATCTTGGAGGCTGCACTTCTATGTAAGAATAGTTCTGCTCAAAAAGAGGGTATTTCTGTCATCGAAGTCGGAGGGAAAACAAAAATTGACAAGCCGCTTTTTGCCTTTAGGTCTCTAGGTATCCCAGTTCACGTTGTCTTTGACAATGATAGTACCGCCAAGGATCCAAAGGCGTCTGCAAAAAGAAACCGTAATATACAAAGCATATGCAATGTAGAAAAGCCTGAAGATTTTCCTGTTGGTGTGTTCGATTTGTACTCTTGCTTCGAAGGAAATTTGGAAAACTATTTACGGTCAGAAACAGGAGATCAGTACCGCGAACTCATGGATCGAGTTTGCAACGATTTTGGGTTGAGCTTAACCGATGCGGTTAAGACTCCTGCAGTAGTAAGCTCCTTCTTGATGAGGGCAAATGACGCGCATATCAGCTACGATACACTCGACCGAATAATTGAGACCGTCAGAAGAATGTGAGGAAGTAAGGCCCTTTACCGCCCCGGCCGCCCCGTTTTCCCCTTCGTCCGCCCCTTGCGCTTTACCTCCGCCGGGTCCTCATAACTCCCGACGCCGATCTTCCCGCGCCTCACCGGCTTGGCGTCCTCGGCGCTGGCGGCGCGGTCGGGCTGGCCTTCGGGGAGGGGGGCTTGGCGCTTCTTGGTGCCGATGGTTTCCGGGGGGCGGTCCGGCAGGTCGCCGGTGACGGGTTTTTCGGTGCGGCCGACGGTCATTTCGTCGAGCGTGTTCTTGCGGAAGAGGGATCTGCCCGCCGGGGTCGCGACGTCGCGGCCCATCTCGTCCAGGTGCGGCTTGCGGAAGAGCGGGCGCTCGGTGTCGGTGCCCGGGCCCATGTCGTCGAGCGAGGGTTTCTGGAAGAGGGATTTTGAGGCGGTCTTGCCAGAAGCGGCACCCCCCTCTGTCCTGCCGGCGTTCGTCGCTGCAATCGATTCACTGGATCGATTGCTCCGCTGCGCGGACCGCTCCTCACCCCCCTCAAGGGGGGAGATCGACTCGCGGTGGGGTTTCCCACTCTTTGCTCCACCTTCCTGCGCCTTTGCCTCGTCCCGCGCCATCGGATCGTCCATGACGGCGAGTTCGGCGGCCTTGAGGCGCTTGATCTCGTCGCGGATGCGGGCGGCGGCTTCGAAGTCGAGGTCGGCGGCGGCGTCGCGCATCTGCTTTTCGAGCGCTTCGAGATGGGCCTTCAGGTTGTTGCCGACGAGGTGGCCGGCATCGGCGAAACCCTTGCCGGAGACGCCGGAAATGTCGGCGCGGACGTGGTCGCGCTCGTAGACCGAATCGAGGATGTCGGAGATCTTCGCCTTCACCGATTCCGGGGTGATGCCGTTGGCCTCGTTGTAGGCCACCTGCTTTTCGCGGCGGCGGCTCGTCTCGTCCATGGCGCGCTGCATGGAGCCGGTGATCTGGTCGGCATAGAGGATGACCTTGCCGTCGACGTTTCGCGCCGCGCGCCCGATGGTCTGGATGAGCGACGTCTCCGAGCGCAAAAAACCTTCCTTGTCGGCGTCGAGGATGGCGACGAAGCCGCATTCGGGAATGTCGAGGCCCTCGCGCAAGAGGTTGATGCCGACCAGCACGTCGAAGGCGCCGAGGCGCAGGTCGCGGATGATCTCGATGCGCTCCAGCGTGTCGATGTCCGAGTGCATGTAGCGCACGCGCACGCCCTGCTCGTGCAGGTATTCGGTAAGATCCTCGGCCATGCGCTTGGTGAGCACGGTGACGAGCGTGCGGTAGCCGGCCTGCGCGGTCTCGCGGATCTCGCCCAGCACGTCGTCGACCTGGCTTTTGGCCGGGCGCACCTCGACGGGCGGGTCGATGAGGCCGGTCGGGCGGATGACCTGCTCGGCGAAGACGCCGCCGGACTGCTCCAGCTCCCAGCCGCCGGGCGTCGCCGAGACGGCGATGGTGTCCGGGCGCATGGCGTCCCATTCCTCGAAGCGCAGGGGGCGGTTGTCCATGCAGGAGGGCAGGCGGAAGCCGTATTCGGCCAGCGTCGCCTTGCGGCGGAAGTCGCCGCGGTACATGGCGCCGATCTGCGGGATCGTGACGTGGCTTTCGTCGATGAAGATCAGCGCGTTGTCGGGCACGTATTCGAAGAGGGTCGGCGGCGGCTCGCCGGGGCGGCGGCCCGTCAGGTAGCGCGAATAGTTCTCGATGCCGGCGCAGGAGCCGGTGGCCTCCAGCATTTCGAGGTCGTAGCGCGTGCGCTGCTCGAGGCGCTGCGCCTCGAGCAGGCGGCCGGCCTTTTCCAGCTCGGCGAGGCGGTGCTTCAGCTCCTCGCGGATGCCCTTGATCGCGCCGTTCAGCGTCGGGCGGGGGGTGACGTAGTGGCTGTTGGCGTAGATCTTCACCGATTTCAGGTCGCCGGTCTTCTGGCCGGTCAGCGGGTCGAACTCGGTGATCGCGTCGATCTCGTCGCCGAACATCGAGATGCGCCAGGCGGCATCCTCAAGGTGGGCGGGGAAGATTTCGATCGTGTCGCCGCGCACGCGGAAGGAGCCGCGCTGGAAATCCATCTCTCGGCGCTTGTATTGCTGGGCGACGAGATCGGCCAGCAACTGGCGCTGGTCGAGCCGTTCGCCGACCTCCATCTGGAAGGTCATGGCGGTGTAGGTCTCGACCGAGCCGATACCGTAGATGCAGGAGACCGAGGCGACGATGATGCAGTCGTCGCGCTCCAGCAGCGAGCGCGTCGCGGAGTGGCGCATGCGGTCGATCTGCTCGTTGATCGACGATTCCTTCTCGATATAGGTGTCCGAGCGCGGGACATAGGCCTCCGGCTGGTAATAGTCGTAGTAGGAGACGAAATATTCGACCGCGTTTTCCGGGAAGAAGTTCTTGAACTCGCTGTAGAGCTGCGCGGCCAATGTCTTGTTCGGCGCGAGGATGACGGCGGGGCGCTGCGTCTCCTCGATCACCTTGGCCATGGTGAAGGTCTTGCCCGAGCCGGTGACGCCGAGCAGGACCTGGCTGCGCTCGCCGTCGGAAAGGCCGTCGACGAGGTCCCTGATGGCCGTCGGCTGGTCGCCGGCGGGCTGGTAGTCGCTGATCATGCGGATCGGGATGCCGCCTTCCGACTTTTCCGGCCGGGCGGGGCGGTGCGGCGTCCAGAGCTTGCCGTCCTTGAAGAGGGGGTTGCCGCTCTCGATGAGCTTCGACAGGGCTTCCACGGTGGCGGTGACGCCGGAGCCCTTCTCCAGCGCGGCGGCATCCTCCAGCGAGACGTCGAGGCCGGAGACGGGCATCAGGCCGGCGGCGGCGCGGGTCTTCGGGTCGGACGAGCCGCCGATCGAGACGCCGCGGGAGGTTTTCGAGACCGTGACCTGCTCGGTGTGGCGGCGGGCGGCGTTCTCCACCGTCTTGCGGTGTTTGCCCGCCTTGGAGGCGACCTCGCGGCGGCTCTCGACGCTCGCGGCCTCCGCCTCGGCCTCGAGTTGCTTCACCCAGTCGGAGACGCTGCCGCTGAGCGGCGCGCCCTCGAAGTCCGACTGCGGGGCTTCCTCGAAACCGGGGTTCGAGGGCGGGGATTTCTTCGGTGATCTGGCCATGCGGGGAATATGGAGAGAGTCATCCGGAAAGGAAAGGGGGCGTGAGTACAAAAGGGAAACGAATTTGCCGCCGTCCCCGGCCGTTATCCTCGAAACACGGTCTGGGGGCGCGCATGAGCACGGTGGACGAGGCGGCACTGATGCCGAAGGAGGGCTCGCTGGACGCGCTGCACGGTGCGGTGGCGGAGTACAACGCGGCGCGACCGAAGGTGGCGCGCGACATGTATGTCACCGTGACGCTGCTGCTCGGTGTCTACCTGCTCTTCTCGGTGCTCGTGCTCTATCTCGTCGCGACACAGATCGAGGAGGACTGGACCTTCGTCACGCTGGCCGCGCTGATCGTCGGGGGAACCTTCGTCTGGAAATTCGCCGTGGCGCCGGCAAAGCGCTTCCAGCAGACGCTGCGCGACCGCATGCTGCCGCTGGTCTTCGGCTTCGTCGACGAGGTGCAGTACGTTCACGGCGCGACGCCGCGCTTCATCGCCGGCATGCCGGGCAAGGAGTTCGTACAGCGCGACCGCGCCGTGCATGGCGACATGATCGCCGGCGTGCACGAAGGGCTGGCCTTCACGCTTTCCGAAACGGAGCTGAGTACCGGCAGCGGCAAGAGCCGGCAGACCACCTTCAAGGGCGTGATCTTCCATTTCCTGCGGGAGGAGGAGTTTCCCGGCCTCTTGATCGCCGCGCGCAAGCCGAACGCCGTGCACCGCTTCATGCGCGACCTCTTCGGCGGCTCCCGGCTGGCGCTGGTGACGAGCGGCAATGTGGAGGTGGACGTGTCGCACGAGTTCCGCACCGACCGCGCGGAGGCGGCGACGCCGATCGTGCAGGGCACGCTCGCGAAGGCGCTGGACTATCTCGCGAGCGTGTGGCGGGACGACGTGGTGCGCCTCGCCCTCACGGGGCGCGAATGCTACCTGCTGGTGCCGACCAGGAAGGATTTCTTCGAGCTGCCGCCGGTGGATACGCCCATCGACTTCGACCGCTACATCCGGCCGATGATCCGCGATCTTGTGACGCTGCTGGCGACGGCGCAGCTCGTGCGCAAGATCGGCTAGGAACACGAAACGCCGGCCGGGCCGGCGTTTCGCGTCGCCTGGGAGGAGCGATCAGAGGATGAAGTCACCCTTGTAGAGGTCGCCGAAGGAATCGACTTCCAGGATGAAGTCGGCCTTCTTGTCGCCGTTGACGTCGCCCATGACGAGCTTGGTGTAGTGGCCGTTGTTGAGCTGGGTCTCGGTCCAGGTCAGCTCGCCCTTCTTGCCGCTGAAGGCCGCGCCTTCCTTGGCCACGAAGGTGAAGGCGTCGTTCTTCTTGGTGCCGGCGATGGCGTCGATGGCGGAGAGGTCGATCTTGTCGCGGCCGTCGAACGTGTTCGACTTGAACTGCTCGATCACGTCGCGGCGGCCCTCGGCCTTGCCGATCTCCGCGATGCTCTTGAAGACGAAGCGGTCTCCGCCGTCGCCGCCCCACATCTTGTCGACACCGGCGCCGCCGATGATGACGTCGCGGCCATCGCCGCCGTGGATCTGGTCGTTGCCCTTGCCGCCTTCGATGTAGTTCTTGAAGTCGCCGCCATAGATGATGTCGTTGCCATTGCCGCCGTAAATCTTGTTGTAGGCGCTGGAGTGGCCGAAAATCCGGTCGTTGCCGCCGTAGCCGTAGATCTTGTAGACGGAATCGCCGTTCATCGGGTCCGCCATCAGGAAGTTGTTCTTGTTGTCGCCTTTGAGTGTAGCCATGGAATATCTCCGGAATCATGAAACATCGGCGGCGTCCAGCCAACCGGTGCGCATGAATGGTCGGGCGCTGTCCGGCTTGTGAAGCGCAGGAGCGGCGAAAGGATGCAAAGCGCCAGCCCAACAGGCGGCCTTTCGGTGAACGGCTGATTTTCGTCGCTGAACGGCACTCGACAGTTTTCAGGGAAAAAACGATTATTCGCGCAATGAGCACTGTATCGAGTCTGCCATTCATTCCTCACGCCGAACAGAGCGAGTCGCAGCTGCAACGGGCAACGTTGCGCTTCGGCGGGCTGTATCTGCTTGCCGTCTTCCTGAGCTCCAGCCTGCTGTGGGGGCTGGCGGGCACGGATCCGGTCGACTCGGCCGTCGGCAAGGTCTTTCTCCTGGCGATGGCCGCGCTGCTGGCGGCGCTGCTGACGATGCTGCTGGTCCGGCTGAAGGCGCTGCCGCTGCCGGCGAAGGCCGCGCTCTGCTTCACCCTGTCGCTCGTCGGCGGCGTGCTTTACTGCGGCATCGACCATGCGATCTACGCGATCTGCGTCTATCCCGCGGCGCCGGTGTGGGACATGACGGGCATCGCCTACAACGTCATCTACGGCACGTCGCTCTATTTCGGCTGGAGCTGCCTGTTCCTCGCCCTGTCCTACAGTTTCGACCTGCGCGACCACGAGCGGCGGTTGGCGCTGATGCGCGAGGAGGCCATGGCGGCGCAGATGCGGGCGCTGCGCTACCAACTCAACCCGCACTTCCTGTTCAACACGCTCAATTCGATGGCCGGGCTGATCGAGGAGGGCGAGCGCGACGATGCGCGCGACATGGTCTTCTCCCTCTCGGCCTATCTGCGCACGACGCTGGCGCTCGATCCGCTGCAGGACCTGCTGCTGGAGGAGGAAGTCGCCTTGCAGACCGGCTATCTCACCATCGAGCAGCGCCGCTTTTCCGACCGCATGGGAGTGGAGATCGACCTGCCGGAGGAGCTGCGCAAGGTCCTGGTGCCGAGCCTCATCCTCCAGCCACTCGTCGAGAACGCCGTCAAGCACGGCGCCTGCCGCAAGGCGGGCGGCGTGACCATCGCCATCCGCGCCAGGCAGGAGGCGGGGCGCCTCTGGCTCCTCGTCGAGAACGACATGGCGCTTGCCGACCAGCTGCCCGGCGCGGCGAGCTTCGGCATCGGCCTCAGAAATGTCGGCGAGCGCCTGGCGCGGCGCTTTCCCGGCGCGAGCGGGTATCACTACGGCCGGACCGGCGACGGCCGGTTCCGCGTGACCCTGACCATGCCCATCAGGACCGCATGATCGCATGACCGAAGTTTCCGTTCTTATCATCGATGACGAACCGATCGCCCGGCGTCGCATGGTCCGCATGCTCGCGGCGATCGACGGCGTGAGCGTTGCCGGCGAGGCCGGCGACGTCCCGCAGGCGCTCGAGCAGATCGCCGCTCTCGCACCCGCCGTGCTGCTGCTCGATATCCAGATGCCCGGCGGCAGCGGCTTCGACGTGCTGGAGCAGACCGGCCCGCACGCGCCGCTGCCGATCTTCGTCACCGCCTTCGACCATCACGCCATCCGCGCCTTCGAATGCAATGCCGTGGACTACCTGACGAAGCCGGTGACGCCGGAACGGCTGCGGCAGGCGCTCGAGCGGGCGCGCGCGATGATCGTCGCCCGCGAGAACCGGGACGCGGTGACGGAGCTGCGCGAAACCGTCGCCGCGCTGCGCAAGGCGCTGCGCGAACAGGCGACGCGGCCGACGCAATTCTGGGTGAAATCGCGCCGGGAGACCATCCGCATCCCTGCTGAAAAGGTGCTGCGGTTCCAGGCCGCCGGCGACTATGTGCAGCTGCACGCCGAGCAGGGCAGCTTTCTCTACAACGAGAGCCTCTCGGCGCTGGAGCGGCGGTTGCCGGCGGAGGATTTCCTGCGCATCAGCCGCAGTGCGATCGTGCGGCGCGACCAGGTGGTGCGCGTGAAGCGCGGGCCGCTCGGCGTGCTGCATGTGGTGCTGCGCGACGAGACCGAGATCAAGGTCGGCCGGACCTACCTGCGGGCGGTGCGGGACGGGCTGATGCAGGGGTGAGGGCGGGCGCGTCGGCGCCGGCCAGCAGATCGCGCAGCATGTCGGCGACATGCCGGACGGCGCGATCCTTTTCGCGGCGGCGGTGCCAGGCGATGTGCAGCGGAAAGCCGGGAACGGGGATCGGCGGCCGGGCGACGTGGAAGCGGGCCGCCGCATCCGCCGGCAGGCAATGGCTCGGCATCATGGCGATGAGATCGCTTTCCTCAAGGAGCGGCGGCACCATCAGGAAGCTCGGCACGACGATGCCGACGCGGCGGCTGCGGCCGAGGGCGGAAAGCTGGTCGTCGAAGCCGCTGCGGGTATCGCCGCGGCCGGAGACCAGGATGTGCGGATAGGCGAGCCAGCCGTCGAGCGAGAAGCCGCGGGCGGCCGGATGGTCCCGGCGCATCGCCACGACATAGTGTTCCTCCAGCACCGTCTCGCAATGGAAGGCGGCCGCGTCGACGCTGGGGAAGACCGAGACCGCGATGTCGCTCGCCCCGCGCGCCAGAGCCTCCAGCGCCGCCGATGCGCCATGCCAGGGCTGGATGACGATATCGATGCCGGGGGCGGAGCCGGCGAGCGCCCGGTGCAGCGGGCCGGCGATCAGGATGCCCGGATGGTCCGCCGTGACGATGCGCACCGTCCGGCGGATCTCGGCGAGCGGTTCCTCCGGCGCATCGACGACGGCGGCGATGCCGGCGAGGAGGGTCTTCAGCGGGTCGCGCAGCGCGTCCGCCCGCGGCGTCAGGCGCATGCCGCCCTTGCCGCGCTCCAGCAGCGGATCGCCGAACAGGTGGCGGCAGCGGTCCAGCGCGCTCGATGTCGCCGGCTGCGACAGGTTCAGCTTTGCGGCGGCGCGCGAGACATGCGCCTCGTCGAGCAGGGCATCGAGCACGACGAGAAGGTTGAGGTCGATCGATCGTAAATTCATGAAACCAATAATATCACATATGAATCATCCATTGGAATGATTTCATGTCGTGCAGCATCCTGGTTGCGTCAACACAGGAGACGACGCCATGAGCAAGACACTGATCCTTCTCTTTCACCCCGATCTCGCCCGCTCGCGCGCCAATGCCGTGCTCGCCGCCTCGGCCCTGCGGCTGCCGGATGTCGAACTCATCGACCTGTACGCGCTCTACCCGGACGGCAGGATCGATGCCGGCGAGGAGGCGGCCCGGCTGCTTTCGGCCGATCGTATCGTGCTGCAATTCCCGATCCAGTGGTATTCCACGCCGCCGCTCCTCAAGGCCTGGCAGGATGCGGTGCTCACCCGCATGGTCTACATCCACGACGAGGCGGAGGGCCGCCTGCTGGCGGGCAAGCCGCTGCTCGTCGCGGCGACGGCGGGCAATGTGCCGGAAGCCTATGCCCCCGGTGGCGCCAACCGGTTCACCATGGCGGAGCTGCTGCGCCCGCTGGAGGCGACCGCCCATCGCTGCGGTTTGCCGTGGCAGCCGCCCTTCCTCGTCTACCGGGCGGACACGCGCGACGAGCTCTCGCTGTTTTCCGCCGGCCGGGACTATGCCGCCACGCTCGAAGCCTGGCGTAAGGCGGGCGAGCCGGAGGACGATCCGCGCCGCTATCTCGTCGAGGCCTGGGGGTGAGCCATTGCGGCGATCGCTCCTGCATCGCCCGAAAAGCCGCGGCGCGGCGGTGGGCGGGGCTGGCCGCGCGGCCCCATGTCCCGCAAGCCGTGCCGTTCGTTGCCGTGCAGAATTTGGGGTCCGGCATGCTGCGGGCACTGCATCCCTTCAACGGCGGGCCGATGCTCACCGCCGCGCTGGTCGTCCTCGCGAAGGCGGAGCAGCGGCCGGGCGGGGAGGATCTGTCCCTCCGGGCGATTTCGGAGCGGTGGTCTTGACGGCGGCGGCGGGTCGGGTATGCCCTTGTCCGACCTCCTTAAGAATCAGGATTCGCGATGCCCTTCAGCCTCACTCCGGCGGCCGTCTGGCCGATCGTGCTGCTCTGCCTCTCCAACGTCTTCATGACCTTCGCCTGGTACGGGCACCTGAAGTTCAAGTCCGCGCCGCTTCTCGTCGCGGTCCTGGCCAGCTGGGGCATCGCCTTCTTCGAATATTGCCTGGCGGTGCCGGCCAACCGCATCGGCCACGAGGTCTATTCGGCGGCCCAGCTCAAGACGATCCAGGAGGTGATCACCCTTGTCGTCTTCGCCGGCTTCTCGGTCTTCTGGCTGAAGGAGAGCCTGACCTGGAACCACGCCATCGGCTTCCTGCTGATCGCAGCCGGCGCGACGTTTGTGTTCAAGGGATAGGGCTCCTAAAATAGTCGCATTCCGGCGTAAGCATGGCACGGATCGGATGAGGCTTGCGTGACCACGACCTTTACGACCATGGCGTCGATACGTTTCGGCTACGGCCGAAGGCCAGGCGAGGCGGCGCCGGAGAGCGTCGATGCGCTCCTGCGCCAGGTGGAGCGCGGGACCCGCGAGACCTGCCTCTTTCCCCACGAGGGCATGGAGGGACGGCGCGCGCGGCTTCCCGCCTATCAAAAGATATTGCGCGCCTTCTATACGGCGCGCGACAGCAATACGCTGGAAAAGATTGATGGCGTCAGCGTCAATCCTCCCAATATCGTGATGGCCAATACGTTTCAGCGTGACCGGCACCTGAAGGTACGCCAGGCCGTCCTCTCTCCCAACGCCTTCTTCGAGCGGCTTGCCGCTTTCTGGTGCGACCATTTCTCGGTCGATGTGCGCAAGGGTGGCGTGATGCGCCTGCTGACGCCATTGCAGGAGGCGGAGGCGGTGCGGCCGAACCTTGCGGGCCGCTTCGCCGATCTTCTGAAGGCGGCGGTGCTGCATCCAGCCATGCTGATCTATCTCGACCAGCATCGCTCGGTCGGCCCCAAATCGTCGGAGGGGCGGAAATCGGGGCGCGGGCTCAATGAAAACCTCGCGCGCGAACTGATCGAACTACATACGATGGGCGCGGGCAGCGGCTATAGTCAGAAGGATGTCCGTTCGGCGGCCTATGTGTTGACCGGTCTGTGGTTCCGAGCGCCGCTCTACGAGACGGCCTTCCGCCCGCGAGCGGCCGAGCCGGGCACTTATCGCGTGCTTGGCCGCGCCTATGGCGGCAAGCTGCGGCAGATCGAGCAGATCCACGACATGCTCGACGACCTGGCCGCGCGCGAGGAAACCTGTCGTCATATCTGCCGCAAGCTCGTCGTGCATTTCATCGCCGACGATCCGCCGGAGGCGGTGGTGGCGGCTATGGTGTCGGCCTGGAAGCGCAGTGACGGGCATCTTCTTGCCGTCTACCAAGCGATGCTGGAACATCCGCGGAGTTGGGAGGAGCACGGGCGCAAGGTGCGGCAACCCTTCGATTTCGTCGTCGCGGCGCTGCGGGCGCTGAACGTGCCGGTGGCTGAGCTGGAGCCGAAGAAAAGAACGAAGGGCGTGCGACCGGTTGCTGACGTCGCGGCGCTGGAGGATGTGACGATGATGACGGCTGACGGAAAGGCGGCGCTCGTCACCAATCCGTTGACCGCCGGGGCGCTTGACCTGCTCGGGCAGCCGCTCTGGACCCCACCGAGCCCGGCGGGCTGGGAGGAAGGCCCCATCGCCTGGATCACCGCCAGCCAGATCACCGGGCGGATCGCCTTTGCGCAACGGCTTGCGACGCAATTTGGCAGTGGCATCGATCCCCGCACCTTTCTGAAGGATACGATGGCGGAAACGGCGCGGGCGGACACGATCGAGATCATCTCGCGTGCGCCGAACCGCGAGGTGGCGCTGGCGATGGTGCTGGCATCTCCCGAGTTCAACCATCGTTAGGAGTGGACCATGGCCAGCCAGATCAATCGCCGCGCCTTCCTGTCCGGAGCCTGCTGCCTTGCCGCTTCGCCGCTCGTCACGCCGGTCAGCTTTGCCGCGATGCCGGGCGAGAACAGGCTGGTGACGATCATTCTGCGCGGGGGAATGGACGGGCTTTCGCTGGTGCAGCCCTACGGCGACCCAGCGCTCAGGCTGCTGCGGCCGAAACTGGCGCTCGGGGCCGATGACGGCCTCCTCGATCTCGACGGCTTCTTCGGCCTTCACCCCGCAGCCAAGGCCCTGTTGCCGCTGTGGAATGCGGGTGAACTCGGCTTCCTCCACGCCACCTCCACGCCCTATCGCAACGAACGCAGCCATTTCGACGGGCAGGACATTCTGGAGAGCGGCGGTGCGGCGGTACAGGGCGAGCGCACCGGCTGGCTCAACCGCGCCATCGCCAGTATCCCGCAGCCGGCCGATCGCCGGGCGATCGACATCAACGCGACGGCGGAGCTGATCCTTTCGGGTGACAGCCCGGTCGATGTCTGGTCGACGCGCGCCGATCTCGCGCTGGCCGAGGACGAGCAGGCCTTTTTCGTGCAGCTCTATCGAAACGACCCGGCCTTTGCCGCCGCCCTCGGCGAGGCGATGGTGACGGACATGCTGTCGGACAGGCTCTACGGCACCGAGAAGCGCAGCGTGGGCACCCAGTCCGTGGCAAAGTTCGCGGCCGGCATGCTTTCGACTGACTATCGCATCGCCAGCTTCTCCATTACCGGCTGGGATACGCATCTCTCCCAGTCGAAAATCTTTCTGAAGCCGGTCGATGAGCTCGTGACGGCCATCACCACGCTGAAGGCGAACCTGTCGCCGGTGGTCTGGCGCAAGACGGCGATCCTGGCGATCACCGAATTCGGGCGCACGGCGCGGGAAAACGGTTCGCAAGGCACCGACCATGGCACGGGCGGCCTTGCCGTCCTGGCGGGCGGTGCCGTGGCGGGGGGCAAGGTCTACCGCGACTGGCCGTCGCTTTCGGACAGTGACCTGCTCGACGGGCGCGACCTTCGCCCGACCACGGACCTGCGCCAGCTGGCGGCGGCCATGCTGCGCCAGCAGTTCGGCATTTCGGCGCGGGACCTCGAAACCGCGGTCTTCCCGGGGTTGAGCTTCGACAGGCACGCGGCCTATCTGCGCGGCTGACCCTATTCCAGCATGTCGAAGGCGCGGAAGATCCAGCTCAGCTGGTAGACGATGCCGAGGCCGACAAAGGCGGCGTGGAAGCGGCGGCTGGCCGTTGCGGCGGCAAGAAGGCAGAGCGCGATGAAGACGACGTTGCGGATCGGGTATTCATAGCCGAAGGAGCCGAAATAGGCCTCTCCCTTCAGTGCCGTATCAAGGAGATCAACCGCGAAGACGAGGGCGAAGGCGCCGAAGAACCATTTGCGGCGCGAGTAGAAATAGTCCTCGTATCCGGCATAGTCGTCGAGCGTCGTGGGAAACAGCAGCACGGCGAGCAGGAAGAACAGGCAGCAATAGCTGATCAGGAAGAGATAGACGCCGAAGCCGATCGTCGTCAGCGCCTGCAGGCGGAACTCCCACCACCAGAAATGCAGGAGGAACAGGAGGAGGAAACCGGCCCAGGCGAGGTGGACGGGGTAGGGCTTCAGCTTACCCGGATGCTGGATGAAGAGCGCGACGCCCGTCAGCAGGCGCGCAAGGCTGAGGCTCACCACCATGCCGATGACGACGCGCACATGGCTGAAGATGGCGGGATCGGGGGCGGTGTGCTCCATGGCGGGCCTCCCGGCCGCTATTCGACCGGAACGGGGGTCGGATGGCCGTCCTTGTCCAGCGCGACCATGACGAAGGTGGCGCCCGTGACCTTTTCCAGCGTGGTGGTGAGATAGCGCTGTGCCCAGGCCTCGACCGACAGCGTGATCGAGGTGCGGCCGACGCGCACGATATCCGTATAGATGCTGAGCGTGTCGCCGATCTTCACCGGCAGGTCGAAGGCCATTTCCTTGACCGCGGCGGTGACGACGCGGCCCTGCGCGCGCTCGGCGGCGCGGATGCCCGAGGCAAGGTCCATCTGCGCCATGACCCAGCCGCCGAAAATATCGCCCGCGGCATTGGCATCGCCCGGCATGGCAAGCGTGCGAAGGGTGAGTTGTCCATTGGGCCTGCTGGTGTCGGTCATGCGCATCCTCTTCCTGGCTGATACCGGTCTAACGGAATGCGCGCGATGGCGGAAGAGGGCACGTCGCGGCCGGCCGAAACCCGACGATCGGTATTTTCGAGTATTTTCAACCTCTAAAAATTGATGATTGCAATTTTAGGCGATTTTAAAGGGTTTCCCGGACTTTCGGAAAGGTTGGAGTGCCGCGTCCATTGAGGAGAGCCCGGTGAAGAATCTCAGAATATCCATGCGTCTGTCATTGCTCGTCGGTCTTGCCTTGACCATCGTCGTCGCGGCGCTCGTCTACAGCCTTTATCATTACCAGGAAGCGATGGTGGCCGAGCGCAAGTCGAAGCTGGCGGCGATGGACGAGAGCATGCTGACGCTCTTCCAGCACTATCACGCGCTCGAGACCGCCGGCACGCTGACCCGCGAAGAGGCGCAGACGCGGGCGAAGGACGCGGTGCGGGCGCTGCGCTACGAGGACAGCGGCTACTTCTGGATCAACGACATGAACGCCGTGATCGTCATGCATCCGATCAAGCCGGAGCTCGACGGCACGGACCAGTCCGGCATGGCCGACCCGACCGGCAAGAAGATCTTCGTCGAATTCGTGAAGGCCGTGAAGGGAAGCCCGACCGGCCAGGATTTCGTCGACTATCTGTGGCCGAAGCCGGGCTTCGAGCAGCCGGTGCTGAAATATTCGCATGTCGCGGGCTTCGCCCCGTGGGGCTGGATCGTCGGCACGGGCGTCTATGCGGACGACCTTGCCGCCATGTTCCGCCGCAACGCCATCGAAACGGCGGTCATCCTCGCCCTCGGGGGCCTCGCCATCATCCTCGCCGCCTACGGCATCGTGAAGAGCGTGACCGGCCCGGTCTCGCGCCTGAAGGCCTCGATGCAGGCGATCGCCGATGAGGATGTGTCCGGTGACGTGCCGGAAACGGACCGCAAGGACGAGATCGGCGAGATGGCCAAGGTCGTGTCGATCCTGCGCCAGTCGGTCGCCGAGCGCGCCGAGCTTCGCCTTCGCGAGGGCGAGCAGCAGGTTCGCCTCGAGGAGGAACGCAGCGAGGGCGAGCGCCGCCAGCAGGCCGTGAGCCAGGGCCAGGCGGACGCCATGAACACGGTCGGCCAGGCGCTGGAGCGCCTTGCCAATGGCGACCTGACGGTCTCGATCCAGGCGATCGCGCCGGAATATGCCAAGCTGCGCGACGACTTCAACCGCGCCGTCGACGCGCTCTCCAGCGTCATCAACGCCATTGCCCGCTCCACCGACATCGTGCACGGCAGCGCCGGCGGCATCGCGGAGGCGGCCAACAACCTGTCGCACCGCACGGAGCAGCAGGCGGCCTCGCTGGAGGAGACCGCCGCCGCGCTCGACGAGATCACCGCGACGGTGCGCAACGCCTCCGACCGCGCCGCCGAGGCGAGCCGCATGGTGGCCGAGACCAAGCAGTCGACCGGCCGCTCCGGCACGATCGTGCGCGACGCCGTCGCCGCGATGAGCCGTATCGAGGACGCGTCCAGCCGCATCAGCCAGATCATCGGCGTCATCGACGAGATCGCCTTCCAGACCAACCTTCTCGCCCTCAATGCCGGCGTCGAGGCGGCGCGGGCAGGGGAGGCCGGCCGCGGCTTTGCGGTCGTGGCGCAGGAGGTGCGCGAGCTTGCCCAGCGCTCGGCCAATGCGGCCAAGGAGATCAAGGGGCTGATCAGCAATTCGGCGGCCGAGGTCGGCACCGGCGTCGCGCTGGTGCGCTCGACGGGCGATGCGCTGACCGAGATCGAGGCGCTGGTCAACAAGGTGAACGACCAGGTGAACTCCATCGCCACCGCCGCGCGCGAGCAGGCGACCGGCCTTGCCGAGGTGAACACGGCCGTCAACCAGATGGACCAGATGACCCAGCAGAACGCCGCCATGGTGGAGGAAACCAACGCGGCCGGCCAGACGCTGACCCAGGAAAGCGAGCAGCTGAAGGCCCTGCTCGGCAATTTCCGGCTGAACGCAGCCGGAGCGGCGGACCACCGGCGCCGCGCGGCATAACGCAAAAGACGATCTCCGGACACGCTTGCCCCGGTGCCCAAGGCGCCGGGGTTTTTCGTTGGGGTCGGTGCCGGGGGGTGTCCGCAGTTGCGACGGGGAGGTTGGCCATGAAGGCCTGTGTCTCCCTCAAAAGGAATGTGGTCCTGTGTGGCAACACCCCCCTCTGCCCTGCCGGGCATCTCCCCCTCAAGGGGGGAGATTGGATGGAGAGCCGTCTCGCCCATCTCAAACGTTGCTGATTGAACTCTGCCTCGTCTCTTGCCGATCTCCCCCTTTGGGGGGAGATGCCCGGCAGGGCAGCAGACGAATTGCATATGGCACGCTGCTGCTTTCCCTTCTCCCCCACGGGGAGAAGGTGGCCCGAAGGGCCGGATGAGGGGGCTTGCACACCGTCTGACGTCTTCGCCACCCCCTCATCCCGCTGCCGCGACCTTCTCCCCGCGGGGGAGAAGGGGGCAAGACGCGTCGCCTCAGTCCATAAGCAATTCGCCTGCCCACAAGGGGAGATGCCCGGCAGGGCAGAGGGGGGGCCACGGAGCGGTTTCGCCCCCGTTAATCTCGCGGGGCGCCTGGGAACGGTTCCTTTACCCTGTTGCGCGAAAATCCTCTGGAAATGCAGGACGATCGCTTTTCGCGTCCGGTTTCGGGCTTGTCCCGTCCGAATGCGGACAAAAGCGGCCTGCACCATGACCGGACAACAATGTGCGCAACCGGGACCCGCGGGACGCGGGGCAGGGCTGGCGGAAGTGACAATGGGTATTGCGTTTGTTTCTCGTCTGCGCCGACCGCTCGGGCTGTTCCTCGTCCCGGCGATGCTGGCCGCCTGTTCCGGGGGGATGACCCCGCCCGACGACATCGTCGGCGCCATCCGGCCTTCGGAGGAGGTTTCGCAGCATCCCGCCGCCGATATTGGCGATACGGGCGGGGATCTCGCGGACTACCCGGTCGAGGCCGATACGGCGATGGCCGCGCCTGCACAGAAGAAGCGCCTGCCGATGATCGACAGCGACGAGGCGATGGGCATCACGGAGCCCGTCCAGGCCTCCTCCGGCGTGCTGACCGTGCCGGAAGGCGGCGTCAACATGGATGCGGGGCTCGGTGTCGGGCGCGTCGAGGGGCTGGCGGAGGCGCAGGCGGGCGAGATCGCGGAGGGCAACGCCACCCAGGTTGTCGTCGGCGGCATCGGCTCGGAGACGCCGCAGCAGGTCGGCCAGCCGGCGACGATCCCGATGTCGGAGGCCGGCGTCGAGCTTGGCGAGGCGCCGGACGGCGGCGGCTATCTCCAGGTGCCGGACAAGGCGACGACCCGCCGACGGCAGGCGAGCGGGGGCGAGCAGGTCGCCTTCCTGCCGCGCCTCAACAACCCGATGCAGACGCCGGAGACCATGGGCGGCATGCCGGCCTCGGAAAAGGCCTGCCGCCAGCGCCTGGCAAAGCTCGGCGTCAAGTTCCGCGACGTGCCGCGCATTTCCCGCGGGCGCTCCTGCGGCATCGCCTGGCCGATCGAGCTGTCCGGCCTTTCCGGCGGCATCCAGATCAAGCCGGCCGCACAGGTCAACTGCCAGATCACCGAGGCCTTCGCGCGCTGGGTGAAGCACGAGCTGGTTCCCTCCAGCCGCGCGCGCTACCTCTCGGGCGTCTCGGCCATCCACCAGATGTCCTCCTATTCCTGCCGCACCATGAACTCGCAGCGCGGCGCCGCCATGTCGGAGCATGCCAAGGGCAATGCCATCGACGTCGGCAAGATCGTGCTGAAGAACGGCAAGGCGATCGCCATCGAGAAGAAGGGCTTCTTCGCCTTCCGCGAGAAGGGTCTGCTGAAGTCGGTGCGCAGCGACAGCTGCAAGTACTTCTCCACCGTGCTCGGCCCCGGCAGCGACCGCTACCACAAGGACCATTTCCACTTCGACCTCAGGGTGCGCAAGTCCGGCTACAGGCACTGCAGCCTGTAGCTGCCTGATCCCGGGACAAAAAAAGACCGGCGGGGCCGCCGGTCGAAAAGGGGTGGCAGCGCGTAGGGTGCGGCTGCCCTGGAACGTCACATTCCATCACCGGCGCCGGCGCGGACCGGCGAAGATGCAAGGCGGGCTTCCGCGGAGGAAGCGGGCGGATGGGAACCGCCGATCGCTCCCTCAGGGTCGGGAGCAAGGCCGCTGCGCGCAGGGCAATGGAAACGCCTGGAGAGCGGGGTGCAAGGGCGTTCCGGGCGGCCTCGCGTGAGACAATGGTTGAAATGGGTCACGGTTTGATGACAGTGCGGCTTTCGCAAATGCGAAATTCCCGCGAGTCGCCGCCGTCCTGGCGGATCCCCTGGAGCCTGCCATGCCGTCCGTCGCCGATCTTGCCCTCTTCGCGCTCGCGCTCGTCGCGGCGGGTGTCGTGTCCGGCCTGCTCGCCGGCATCTTCGGCATCGGCGGCGGGGCGATCCTCGTGCCGGTCTTCTACCAGGTGTTCGGCTATCTCGACGTGCCGGAGGCGGTGCGCATGCACCTGTCCATCGGAACCTCCATCGCCATCATCGTGCCGACCTCGATCCGCTCCTTCACCGCGCACCGGCTGCGCGGCGCGGTCGACACCGACCTCCTGAAGAGCTGGATCGTCGCGCTGCCCTTCGGCGCCATCCTCGCCTCGGTCATCGCGGCGGTGATCTCCAGCGTCGGCCTTCGCCTCGTCTTCGTCGCCATCGCGCTGCTGGTCGCGCTGCGCATGCTGTTCAACCGCGATACCTGGCGGGTCGGCAACGAATTGCCGACGGGCATCGGCAACCAGGTGGCGGGCGTCGTCATCGGCACGCTTTCCGGCCTGATGGGCATCGGCGGCGGGGTGCTGAACAACACCTACATGACCTCCTTCGGCCGGCCGATCCACCAGGCGGTGGCGACCTCCTCCGGCGTCGGCGTGCTGATCTCCATCCCCGGCATCGTCGGCTATATCTGGGCCGGCTGGGGCGAACCGGGCCTGCCGCCGTTCTCCACCGGCTTCATCAACTGGGTCGCCGTCGCGCTCATCGTGCCCATCGCGCTCATCGTCACGCCCTGGGGCGTGCGGCTGGCGCATTCGATGAGCAAGCGGCAGCTCGAGATCGGCTTCGGCATCTTCCTCATCCTCGTCTCGCTGCGCTTTCTCGCCAGCATCTACGGCTGAGCGACTTTTTTGCGCCCTCAGGGTGAAAATCGGCGAAGGGCACGCCATATAGGGTGTCCTTCCGCATGAAATCCCTCTCTCCGGACCTCCCATGGCGCCCATCGTTTCCATTCGCAATCTCACCAAGAGCTACGCATCGGGGTTCCAGGCGCTCAAGGGCGTCGATCTCGACATCGAGGAGGGCGAGATCCTCGCGCTGCTCGGACCGAACGGTGCCGGCAAGACGACGATGATCTCGATCATCTGCGGCATCGTCACGCCGAGCGGCGGCTCGGTGACGGTGGCCGGCAGCGACATCCTCACCGACTATCGCAAGACCCGCGCGATCATCGGCCTCGTGCCGCAGGAGCTGACGCTCGACGCCTTCGAGACGGTGTGGAACACGGTCGCCTTCTCGCGCGGCCTGCACGGCTGTCCGCCGAACCCGGCGCTGATCGAGCGCATCCTTCGCGACCTCTCGCTCTACGACAAGAAGGACACGATGCTGCGCCACCTTTCCGGCGGCATGCGGCGGCGCGTGCTGATCGCCAAGGCGCTGTCCTACGAGCCGAAGGTGCTGTTCCTCGACGAGCCGACGGCGGGCGTCGACGTTTCGCTGCGCAAGGACATGTGGCAGCTCGTCGAGCGCCTGCGCGCCTCCGGCGTCACCATCATCCTGACGACGCACTATATCGAGGAGGCGGAGGAGATCGCCGACCGGATCGGCGTCATCAACCACGGGCAGATCCTGCTGGTCGAGGACAAGAAGGCGCTGATGGCGAAGCTCGGCCGCAAGCAGATGACCGTGGAACTGGCCGAGCCGCTCACGGCGGTGCCCGATGCGCTGTCGTCCTACGGGGTGACGCTGGCCGAGGGCGGCGGACAGCTCGTCTACGAGTTCGATGCCTCCGGCGAGCGCACCGGCATTTCCTCGCTCCTTTCCGCGCTGTCGCAGGCGGGGCTTCGGGTCAGGGACATCTCCACCGAGCAGAGTTCGCTGGAAGACATTTTCGTGGAACTGGTGGGAGAGGGCCGATGAACATCGAGGCGATCAAGTCCATCTACGCATTCGAGATGGCGCGCACGCGCCGCACGCTGCTGCAGAGCATCGTGTCGCCCGTCATCACCACCTCGCTCTACTTCATCGTCTTCGGCGCGGCGATCGGCTCGCGCATGCAGGAAATCCAGGGTGTTTCCTACGGTGCCTTCATCGCGCCCGGCCTCATCATGCTGACGCTGCTCAACCAGTGCATCGGCAACGGCTCCTTCGGCATCTACTTCCCGAAGTTCACCGGCACGATCTACGAGATCCTGTCCTCGCCGATCTCGACGCTCGAGATCGTCATCGGCTATGTCGGCGCGGCGGCGACCAAGGGGCTGATCGTCGGCACGATCATCCTCGTCACCGCCTCGCTCTTCGTCGATATCTCGATCAGGCATCCGTTCATGATGGTGCTGTTCTTCGTGCTGACGGCCGTCAGCTTCAGCCTGTTCGGCTTCATGATCGGCATCTGGGCGAAGGACTTCGAGCAGCTCAACCTCTTCCCGATGCTGATCATCCCGCCGCTGGTCTTCCTCGGCGGCAGCTTCTACTCGATCGACATGCTGCCGCCCTTCTGGCAGGCGGTCAGCCACTTCAACCCGGTGCTCTACCTCGTCTCCGGCTTCCGCTGGAGCTTCTACGAGATCGCCGACGTGAGCCCGGTCGTCAGCCTCGTGACGGTGCTCGGCTTCCTGGCGGTGTGCCTGACGATCACGGCCTGGATCTTCAAGACGGGCTACAAGCTGAAGAACTAGTCCTTCAGCCGCAGTTCGTCGCGCGTGATCTCGATCGAGCCGAGCGTTTCGAGGAAGCTCATGCCGAGCAGGCTCTGTTCCAGCCGGCCCTGTTCCGTGACCATGCCGCGGATGGCGCCGCGCAGGATGGGGCCGATCGCGACCTGGCGCAGCGTGACGGGCGCGGCGAGCGCCCGGCCGTTGGCGGTGGAGACGTCGATGGAGAAGACGAGGTTGTCCGGGTTGATGCCGAGGCGCATGGCATCCTCGTAGGACAGCACGACGGAGCTGGCGCCGGTATCGACCAGCATGCGCAGCGGCGTGCCGTCGATCGTCACGTCGGCCTCGTAATGGCCGGAGACGCCCTTGTGGATGACGAGGATCTGCTCGCCGTCGGCGCCCGTCGTTACCACCGCGCGGCCGGGGATGAGGCCGGCGGTGAGCCGGTTGCCGACCTCCTGCAGGTCGAAGCGGTAGAGGTAGCCGGCGGCGAGCGCGAGCATGATCAGGAGCCAGATGCCGGCCTGGCGTATGCTTTCGCCCCATTGCCGGCGCCCGGCCAGAACACCCGCCGCCATCATCGTGGCGAGCGCCGACAGCGTGACGAGGCGGCCGAAATCGTTGTTGTCCATGCCCATCGTGCGGCCGTTGTCATGGTTGAGGATCAGGGCGCCGAGGCCGACGGCGAGGATGCCGAGAAGGACGTAGAGCCTCATGCTTCGTCGCGCTCCCGGGCCATGCGGGCGCGGCGGGTCTCGCGCCGCGGCTTGCGCTCGACGGTGGCGAGGCGGGCCGGCAGCTCGGCCATGATGGCGCGGCGCTCATCGGACGAATAGAGCGTCCAGGCGCCGATTTCATCGCGCGTGCGGCCGCAACCGAAGCAGTAGCCGGTCACCATGTCGATCGAACAGACGAGGATGCAGGGCGATTCCATCGCGGCTCCCGAAAATTGTCCTTCCTATATCGGCAGGTCAGAGCGCCAAGGCAAGGGCGAAGAGCACTGACATTTCCGCGAGCTGCTGCGTGGCGCCGATCGTATCGCCCGTATGCCCGCCGATCTTGCCGAGGGCGGCGCGGTTGAAGGCGATGACGGCGGCGACGGCGAGGACGAGCGCCAGCACGAGGGAGAGCACGCCGCCGTGCGGCAACAGGAGGGCGGCGGCAAGGAGGATGCCGCTTGCAAGCGCGACGGTCGTCGCGCCGCCGTCCGGCTCGCCGACCGAGGCGGCGACGCCGCCCTGCCGGGCGGGCGGCAGCAGCGACCAGTGCCAGACCATCGCGGTGCGGCTGGCCGCGGCGACGGCAAGCAGCGCCATGCCGAGGCCGGACGGGGTGAGGGTGGTGGCAAGGGCGGCGATGGCCGCGGCGCGCAGCCCAAAGGAGAGGATCAGCGCGACGGCGCCATAGGAGCCGATGCGGCTGTCCTTCATGATGGCGAGCGCGCTCTCGCGGTCCCGCCCGCCGCCGATGCCGTCGGCGCTGTCGGAAAGCCCGTCCTCGTGCAGCGCGCCGGTGACGAGGACCTGGGCGGCAAGCGTGGCGAAGGCGATGAGCAGCGGCGGGGCATGGAGGGCCGAGAGGAGGGCGGCAAGGGCGGCGGCAGGCAGCACGATCAGGATACCGGCCAGCGGGAAGGCGCGCACGGCGCGCGACAGCCGCCCGTCATGGCCGATGAAGTGGCGCTGCGGCACCGGCACGCGCGAGAGGAAGGCGACCGAGCGGGCGGTGTCGTCGATATAGTCCTGAATGGCCAAGTGAGTCCCCGTTAATGGAAAGGGGGTGCTGTACGGATGGATCCTCGGGTCAAGCCCGAGGATGACGGAGGAGGGGGGCGGTCGGCGACAAAAGCGATGCCGCGACCGCTGTAAGGCCGCTTCGGACGCTTGTGTGCTCCCGGACCGCTCGCGGACGCCTGGACCGCGCTCACCCCTGCCGCCAGCCTGCCCGTTCCTGCGCATGCCTGCACAAGTCTCCGGGCCGTCCTGGCACTTCCTCTCCTCCGTCATCCTCGGGCTTGACCCGAGGATCCACCCGCACGGCACGCCGCCAGACGTCCCATCCGCAAAACGCGGCGCCGGCCGCCGCAAATGCGGTTGTCGGATTCGCGCCCTGCCTCTATTAGGAGACACCAAACACCCGCCTTTGAAAGCCGAAACTTAAGGAATTCCCCAAGATGAGTGCCAGCGGCCTGCCGTTCGATGATTTTCGTGAATTGCTGCGCAACCTGCCCGGTCCCGATTCGGCCGCGCTGGTGGCGGCGCGCGAACGCGACAGGCAGCTCACCAAGCCGCCGGGCGCGCTCGGTCGGCTGGAGGAGATCGCCTTCTGGCTCGCCGCCTGGACCGGCCGTCCGCCGGCCGTGACGCGCCCGCTGGTCGCCATCTTCGCCGGCAACCACGGCGTCACCCAGCAGGGCATCACGCCCTATCCGTCCTCCGTCACCGCGCAGATGGTGGAGAATTTCGCGGCCGGCGGCGCGGCGATCAACCAGATCTGCGTGACGCACGATCTCGGCCTCAAGGTCTTCGACCTCGCGCTCGACTACCCGACCGCCGACATCACGGAGGAGGCGGCGCTCTCCGAGCGCGACTGCGCCGCCACCATGGCCTTCGGCATGGAGGCCGTCGCCGGCGGCACGGACCTCCTGTGCATCGGCGAGATGGGCATCGGCAACACGACGATCGCCGCGGCGATCAACCTGGCGCTCTATGGCGGCACGGCGGAGGAATGGGTCGGGCCCGGCACCGGCTCGGAAGGCGCGGTGCTGGAGCGCAAGGTGGCGGCGGTGAAGAAGGCCGTCGACTTGCACCGCGCGCATCTTTCCGACCCGCTCGAAGTGCTGCGCCGCCTCGGCGGCCGGGAGATCGCCGCCATGGCCGGCGCGATCCTCGCCGCCCGCATGCAGAAGATCCCCGTCATCCTCGACGGCTATGTGGCGACGGCGGCCGGCGCGATCCTGCGCGCGGCCAATCCGGCGGCGCTCGACCATTGCCTGATCGGCCATGTCTCGGCCGAGCCGGGGCACCTGAAGTCGATCGAGAAGCTCGGCAAGACGCCGCTGCTGGCGCTCGGCATGCGGCTCGGCGAGGGCACCGGCGCGGCGCTTGCCGCCGGCATCGTCAAGGCGGCGGCCGCCTGCCATTCGGGCATGGCGACCTTCGTTCAGGCGGGCGTCAGCAACCGGACGTAACGGGCGGCCGGCAAAAAGCCTCAATGGCAGGATTGAGACCTCGAGGCACGCCCGTCACACGGGCGTGTTTCATGAGAGCGGCGACAACGGGATTGCGGGAATGGGTCAGGCACCAATCGAGAAAAAGACGGGCATCAGCCACCTGTTCGCGGCCGCGACCTATTCGGCGGCCGGCGCGCGGCGGCTGCTCGGCGAATCCGCCTTCCGCCACGAGCTGATCGCCTTCGGCGTCGCCATGGTGCTGTTCACCGTGGTCGGCGCCTCGTTCTTCCAGTATGTCGCCATGGCGATCCTGTTCCTCCTGATGATCGCCTTCGAGGCGCTCAACACGGCGATCGAGGAGATCGTCGACCGCGTCTCGCCGGAAATCTCGGAGATGGGCAAGCACTCGAAGGACCTCGGCTCCTTCGCCGTCTTCTGCCTGATCACCGCCAATGCCGTCTATGCCGGCTATGTGGTGGTATCGCAGTTCATCTGAGCGGTTTCGGGCAGGCTCAAGGCTCCCCGGGTCGAGCCCGAGGATGACGAAAGAAGCGAGGGGAGGCCGTCCGTCGCAACGCTTCCACATGCTGATCGGTTTCAAGGCCGCGCGGCCTCTCCTCCTCTCCGTCATCCTTGGGCTTGACCCGAGGATCCACAATCCGGACGCACCGCTGACCTCAGGCAAAACTCTTCTTGCGCGGGGCGACGGCCTGGGTCTCGGTGACGGCGGGCAGGCTCTGCAGCACGCGCTTGGCCGGCAGGATGGCGATGGCCTCGGTGCCCTCGCGCAGCCTGGATTTCAGGATGAACTCGCCATTGTGCTTGGCGAGGATCGCCTGGACGATCGGCAGGCCGAGGCCGGTGCCCTGTTCGGCGCTCTTGATGGCGATGGAGCCCTGGCCGAAGGCGGAGAGCACGACGGGGATCTCCTCCTCCGGGATGCCGGGGCCGTTGTCCTTGATCGAGATGTACTGGCCGCCGCCGGCAGTCCAGCCCGCCTTGACGAGGATCTCGCCGCCCTGGGGCGTGAATTTCACGGCATTCGATAAGAGGTTCAGGATGACCTGGCGCAGGGCCTTCTCGTCCGCCCAGACGGCCGGCATGTCGCCTTCGACCTGCTCGGAAATGGTGATGTTCTTCGCCCGCGCGCGCAGCTGCACCATGCCGATGCAGTCCTCGGCGATATCGACGAGATGCACGCTGTCCTCCGACAGGTCGTATTTGCCGGCCTCGATGCGCGAGAGGTCGAGGATCTCGTTGATGAGGTTGAGCAGGTGCTGGCCGGAGCGGTGGATGTCGGAGGTGTATTCCTTGTAGACCGGGTTGCTGAGCGGCCCGAGCACCTCGGTCGACATGACCTCGGAGAAGCCGAGGATGGCGTTCAGCGGCGTGCGCAGCTCATGCGACATGGAGGCGAGGAAGCGGGATTTGGCAAGGTTCGCCTCTTCGGCGCGCCGGCGCGCCTCGTCCGACATGGACTTGGCCACTTCCAGCTCGGCGATCAGGTCGTCCTTCTCCGATTGCGAGGAAAGCAGCTGCGCGCTGGTGTGGCGCAGGCGGTTCGTCATGAAGATGAGGAAGATCAGCGCGGCGGAGATGATCGCCGCCATGCCGAAGGTCGCGGGGTCGGGGCGCAGCAGGGCCGAGACGGAGAGCGCGACGACCGTCGGCAGGAAGGCATAGAGCACCGCATGGCGCAGCATCAAGGTGCTGATGGCGGTGACGGCCAGCGCCACGAGCAGGGCCGAGCCCTTGTAGAAATCGAAGGTGACCTCGCCGCACGGGCCGCAGGTCTGCAGGGAGAAGGCGGCCCAGGTGAGGCCCATGGCGACCTGGGCGGCGAGGAAGACGCGCTGCCAGCGGCGGGTGTTGTCGGCGGTGATCTCCTGCGCGCGCGCCCGGCGGGCGACGATCATGCCGAGCGCGTGCACGCTGAGGGCCAGGATCCCCCACGCGACGAGGCCGACTTCCTGCGTGAGGTAGACGCCGACGGCGGCGATCAGCATGACCACGACGGGAATGGCGAGCGCGCTCTGGGCAGCGGAGGCGACGTGCAGCTGCAGCATCTCGCGCTCGAAGCCGGGCGCGATGCCCGTGGCGGTCTGCAGGCGTTCCCGGGTCGCGCGGACGGTGCGCGAAACAGCCTTGTTTCTATGGCTGCGCGACTTGTCGACGATGATCTTGTCGGTCGATGTACTGACGCCGGTACTCATCACGATTGCAACTGTTGCGGACGGCGTTGAATTCTAGGGGGGAATCCTTAAGAAGATGCTGCCGCGCATAAACCATTTGCGAACCATTCCGGCATTTTCCGGAACAGCCCGCCGGCAGCGCGCCACCATCGTGACGTAACGGCATGACGCCGGGGTATTTGCGCCTTTCTCCGAATCGCGAAAACACCCTATCTCTTTCATTTTACGCGGTTCCGGAGGCTGGCTGCCCGCGCGCCTTTGCCGGAACCGCCCTTCGCGAGGAACGGAATTCCATGGGGCTTACCAGGCGGGCGCGCGATGTCGGCGTGGCGATGGCGATCCTGGCGCTGACGGCGCTGATCGTGGTGCGCGTCGGCGGTGGTGGCGGCGAGACCTTCACCGGCGCGGCGCGGGCGGCGGACGGCGACACGCTGACGCTCGACGGCCACCGCATCCGGCTCGTCGGCATGGACTCGCCCGAGCTGACGCAGACCTGCCGGCGCGACGGCGCGGACTGGCGCTGCGGCGCCGCCGCGCGCTCGCGCCTTGCCGAGCTGCTGCGCGAAGGACCGATCACCTGCCGGACGCAGGGCACGGACAAATACGACCGCTGGCTGGCGCGCTGCGAGAACACGGCGGGCGATCTCGGCGCGCGCATGGTGCGCGAGGGGCTCGCGGTCGCCTATGGCGGCTATGAGGACGAGGAGCAGTTCGCGCGGGCGGAGCGCAAGGGCCTGTGGGGGGCGGAATTCGACATGCCGCAGCAATGGCGCAGGACGAACGGCCGGCCGCAGGAAGATGTGCACGATGCGGAGCCGGGCATCCTCGACGGGATTCTGCGTGTTTTCGGGCTTTAGGCATTCCAACCTTTTGTTTCGCCGCGATTCCGGGCGCAAAACCGTTTCCCACCTTTGCGGGAATTGCTTTAGAACGGACGCATGATGGACGATGCGGAACCCGACGGCGAGATTGCCGCCCTTGGCGCGGCGATTACGGCCTGTCGGCTCTGTCGCGACGCGCCGGCGAAGGGGCCCCGGGACCGGCTGCCGCACGAGCCGCGGCCCGTCGCCGTCCTCTCCGATGCCGCGCGCATCCTGATCGCCGGCCAGGCGCCGGGGCTGCGGGTGCATGAAAGCGGCCTGCCGTTCAACGACGCGTCCGGCGACCGTCTGCGCGACTGGCTCGGCGTGACGCGCGAAGAATTCTACGACCCGCGGAAATTCGCCATCGTGCCGATGGGCCTCTGTTTCCCGGGCTACGACGCCCATGGCAGCGACCTGCCGCCGCGGCGCGAATGCGCGCCGCTCTGGCGCGCCCGCGCGATCGCCGCCATGCCGCAGATCGACCTGGTGCTGGCGATCGGCCAATATGCCCAGGCCTGGCATCTGGGGGCGGCGAAGGCCGCCAGCATGACGGAGACGGTGCGCGACTGGCGCCGGCACCTCCACCGCAACGCGGGGCCCGCCGTGCTGCCGCTGCCGCATCCGAGCTGGCGCAACACCGGCTGGCTGAAGCGCAATCCGTGGTTCGAGGCGGAGGTTCTGCCCGAGTTGCGAAAGCGGGTGAAAACCCTTACGGAATGAAATGCAATTCTTTCAATTTGCTGCAATCGCGGTATATGAGGGAATTAAATTTCGTAGGGGAAGTCAATGGACCGTCTGGACCGCAAAATCCTGCGCCTCTTGCAGGAAGATTCCACGCTCGCCGTGGCCGATCTCGCCAAGAAGGTGGGGCTCTCGACCACACCTTGCTGGCGGCGCATCCAGAAGATGGAAGAGGACGGCGTGATCCGCAAGCGCGTCGCGCTGCTCGATCCGGTCAAGATCAACACCAAGGTCACGGTCTTCGTGTCGATCCGCACCAACGCCCATTCCACGGAATGGCTGAAGCGCTTTTCCGAGGTGATCGTCGAATTCCCCGAAGTGGTGGAATTCTACCGCATGAGCGGCGAGGTGGATTACCTGCTGCGCGTCGTCGTGCCCGATATCGCCGCCTATGACGCCTTCTACAAGCGCATGATCGCCCGTATCGAGATCCGCGACGTCTCCTCGGCCTTCGCGATGGAGCAGATCAAGTACACGACCGAGCTGCCGCTCGACTACATGGTCGTGGACAACCAGAAGAGCGGCGAGGAATAGGCGCTTTGCGCCGCTGCGGCCGGGCTTTCAGGAATCCGGCCGCTTGAAGGTCACGACCACCGTCTTCCAGGCGCCATAGGGCGCAAGCTCCGCCAGCCCGGCAAAGGGCGCGCAGCGCACGACCGCGCGCACCGCGCTGGCGGCGAAGGTTTTTGTCGCGGCATCGCCGCCGACCGGGCCGTCGATTGCCGGCGAGCCGTCGAGTTCGCCCGCCTCCGTCAGCGAGAATTTCACCCGGACCGCCTGCACATGGTCCGGCAGGTCCGCGGGCAGCAGCCAGCACGCGGCGATCTTGCCGTGCAGGGCGGCGGCGAGCGCCTGCCGGCCCGCGTCGTCCGCCAGCGCCGGGGCGGCAAGCGCGGCCCCGGCGGTCAGGGCGAGGAGGGCGCGGCGGAGCGCCACGTCATTTCCCCTGAAGGCGCGCGAGCAGCGAGGACGTGTCCCAGCGGTTGCCGCCCATGTCCTGCACGTCGCCGTAGAACTGGTCGATCAGCGCGGTGACGGGCAGTTTCGCACCGTTGAGGCGGGCTTCCGAAAGCACGATGCCGAGGTCCTTGCGCATCCAGTCGATGGCGAAGCCGAAGTCGTACTTGCCGGCGATCATCGTCTTGTGGCGGTTGTCCATCTGCCAGGAGCCGGCCGCGCCCTTGGAGATGACCTCGATGACCGCCTCCATGTCGAGCCCGGCCTTCATGCCGAAATGGATGCCCTCGGCAAGCCCCTGCACGACGCCGGCGACGCAGATCTGGTTGACCATCTTGGCAAGCTGGCCGGCCCCCGCCGGGCCCATCAGGCCGACCATGCGGGCATAGGCGTCGATGATCGGCCGCGCCTTGTCGAACGTGTCCTTCTCGCCGCCGCACATGACCGTCAGGACGCCGTTTTCCGCGCCGGCCTGGCCGCCGGAGACGGGCGCGTCGACGAAGGCGAAGCCCTTTTCGCGGGCCGCGGCGTCGAGCTCGCGCGCGACCTCGGCGGAGGCGGTGGTGTTGTCGATGAGGATGGCACCGGGCTTCATGCCGTCGAAAACGCCGCCCTCGGCGATGGTGACGGAGCGCAGGTCGTCGTCGTTGCCGACGCAGGTGAAGACGAAATCGGCACCCTCGGCGGCTTCCGCCGGGGTACGGAAGGCCTTGCCGCCGAATTCGGCGGCCCATTTCTCCGCCTTGGCGAAGGTGCGATTGTAGACCGCGACCTCATGGCCGCCCTTGACCTTGAGGTGCCCCGCCATGGGATAGCCCATGACGCCGAGACCGATGAATGCAACCTTTGCCATGCTGTAACCTCCTGCAATCCTTGGCAGGAGGTGTAGCGGATCAACGGTTTTTGGGAAAGTGCTTCTCGTCGGATGCGGCGGGTGCGGCGGTGGATCCTCGGGTCGAGCCCGAGGATGACGGAGGGAGGGTGATGCTGCTCGGGCTCGACCCGAGGATCGGTCGTCATCCGCAAACGGCCGCGTCAGCCGCGGTATTTCGCCAGCACGAGATGGCCGGGGATGGGCTCGCCTTCTTCCAGGCGCACCGTGATGTCGGTGGTCTCGACGATGTCGAAGCCGGTCTCCTCTAAGCGCTGGCGGACATAGGCGGCGGCATGGGCGAAGCGCTGGTGCGGGCCGACCATGAAGGGGCGGCCGGCGAAGGTCTCGTCGGGCAGGGTCTCGGAGGAGAAGATGAAATGGCCGCCGGGCACGAGGTTTTCGGCCGCGCCGAAGAACAGCGGTTCGAGCGCGCCGAGATAGGGCAGCACGTCCGTCGCGGTGATGAGGTCGAAGGGCTCGTCGTCGTTGTCGTCGAGGAAATCGACGGCCTCGGCGACATAGAGCGTCTCGTAGAGATCCTTGTCGTGCGCGATCTCGACCATGTTCTCCGAGAGGTCGATGCCGGTGATGTCCTCCGCCATGTCGCGCAGCGCGCCGCCGGTCAGCCCCGTGCCGCAGCCGAGGTCGAGCACGCGCTTGAACGGACCCATTCCCAGCGCCTGGAAGCGCTGGCGCACGGTGAGCGGCACGCAATAGCCGAGCTGGTCGACGAGCACGTTGTCGAAGACCTCGGCATGCTGGTCGAAGAGCGTGGTGACATAGGCGTCGGGCGCCTTTTCCGGCGTGTCGCCGAGGCCCATCGCGGCAAGGCGCACGGCGGCGCCGCCATGGTCTTCCGGATCGAGCGCCAGAACCTCGGCATAGGCCTTGGCGGCGGCATCGAAATCGCCGGATTTCTCCAGCGAAAGGGCGCGGTTGTAGGCTTCCGCGAGCGCGTCTTCGTCGATCTTCTTCATGGAGGCGTCTCTTACGGCCCGGGCAGGGCTTTGGCAATGGCGCCTTTCGGGCGCAAATAGGCATTTATCAATTGCCGAAAGAGGCGCATGATCTTCTTCCCAAAACCAAAAAGACCATTGGGAGGAATGACATGCCCGCCGATACGCCCCCTTTCCCGCTCTCCACCGAAACGAAACGGACCGGCAGTCCGGCGCTGCCCGCAACGCCGATGGAGACGATCAACACGATGGTGCACTACTATCGCGGTGAGCTCGGGCGCATGGCCGGCTGGCGCGACCGCATCGACCGCACCTCGAACTGGGCGATCACGGTGGTGGCGGCGCTGTTGTCGGTCTCGCTCTCGACGCCGACCTCCCACCATGGCGTGCTGCTCTTCGCGATGCTGCTGGTCTCGCTGCTCCTGATGATCGAGGCGCGGCGCTACCGGTTCTTCGACGTCTACCGGGCGCGGGTGCGCCAGCTCGAGCGCTTCTATTTCGCCGAGATCCTCAATCCGCGCGCCGCGCTGGACCTCGACTGGGCCGCGCCGATCGCCAAGAGCCTGCGCAAGCCGGAATTCCTGATCAGCTACCGCGATGCGGCCTGCCGGCGGCTGCGGCGCAACTACTGTTGGCTCTACCTCATCCTGCTGCTCGCCTGGGCGCTGAAGATCTCGTCCTCGATGATGCAGCGGCCGGCGACGGCGGGCAAGGACATGACGCTCGCCTTCGAGCACGTGGTCGCCAATGCGGCGCTCGGGCCGGTGCCCGGCGGCGTGGTGATCGCCCTCGTGCTGCTGTTCTATGTCGCCATCCTCTACTTCTCGCTCAAGGTGGACATGTCCGACAGCGAGCTGGCGCACGGGTCCGTGCACGTCTGATCATGGCTGCGCCTCAGTTGAGAATGAACTCGCCCTTCAGCGCACGCCATTCCGTCGCCGAGATCAGCCGGCGGTGGACGTAACGCACCGAGTGCAGCGGCCCGTCCAGCTTCTCCTGCCAGAATTTCAGGAAGCTCTTCATCTCCGGGAACTCCGGGGCGAGATCGTAGTGCTGCCAGATATAGGTCTGCAGGAGCTGCGGATGATCCGGCATGCGGTAGAGGATCTGGGCCGTGGTCATGCCGTAGCCCTTGAGCTGCATTGCCATGTCGTTCGTCATAGCGACCTCATCGCGTGATGAATGATGGTCCCTATGATTGAGCGCCTGCAGGGTTAATGAAAGGTTTAAATTTGACCCAAGGCGGGAATATTTCTTTGAAATCAGCGTGTTGGCAGCACTCTTGCGCGAGTGCTGCCAGGTGTTTCAGCGCTTCAGGTGGCGCGTCAGGCGCAGTTCCAGCCAGGCCCAGAGGTTGCGCAGCAGCTCCACCATGAGGAGATAGAGCAGCGCGGCCCAGAGATAGGCCTGGTAGTCGAAGGTGCGCGAGAAGGCGCGGCGGGTCTCGCCCATCAGGTCGAAGACCGTGACGATGGCGACGATGGCCGAGCCCTTGATCATCAGGATGATCTCGTTGCCATAGGGGCGCAGCGCGACGATGAGCGCCTGCGGCAGGACGACCTTGAAGAAGGCGATCTTCTTGGGCAGGCCGAGCGCGGCGGCGCCCTCGTGCTGGCCGCGCGGCACGCTCTCGATGGCGCCGCGCAGGATTTCGGCCTGGTAGGCGGCGGTGTTGAGCGTGAAGGTCAGGAGCGCGCAGTTCCAGGCGTCGCGGAAGAACCACCACAGGCCCCAGGCCTTCAATTCGGCGGAGAAGCTGCCGAGGCCGTAATAGACGAGGAAGAGCTGCGTCAGCAGCGGGGTGCCGCGGAAGAAGTAGACATAGCCGTAGGCGAGCCACGAGAAGACCGGGTTCTTCGACATGCGCGCGAAGGCGAGCGGCAGCGAGATAAGGCCGCCGAGCACGACGGAGAGGCCGACGAGCAGCAGCGTCACGCCAAGGCCGGAGAGGTAGCTCGGCCCGTAACGGGTGAACTTTTCCGGATCCCAGCCGCCGACGATCATCAGGAAGACGCCGACGGTGAGCGCCAGCCAGACGCCCATGAAGATGTTGCCGAAGAAGCGGCCGGCGGTGAAGGGCTTTGGCGGGGCTTCCGGCGGGGCCTGCGGCGGGATGAGGGTGGTGACGACGCTCATCGGGCGACCTCCGAACGTTTTGCCCAGCCTTCGATCGCCGAGAAGACCAGCGAGGAGAGGAAGGCGAGGACGAGGAAGAGCAGGCAGGCGATGGCGTAGAACTGGAAGGCTTCCTTCGTGACGCGCGCGGCGACGCCGGTCTGGCGCAGGATATCCGGCAGGCCGATGACCGAGACGAGCGCGGTGTCCTTCAGGAGCGCCATCCAGAGATTGCCGAGGCCGGGCAGGGCGACGCGGATGAGCTGCGGCAGCACGATGAGGCGCATGGTGCGGCCATGGTGCAGGCCGAGCGCGTAGCCCGCCTCGTACTGGCCGCGCGGAATGGCCTTGAAGGCCGACAGCAGCACTTCCGAGCAATAGGCGGAGAAGACGACGCCGAGCGCGATCATGCCGGCGAAGAAGGCGTTGATCTCGACCGCGCCGCCATAGCCGAGCGCGGCCGCCAGGTTCTGCACGAGGATCTGCAGGCCGTAATAGACGATGAAGAGCGTCAGGAGCTCCGGCAGGCCGCGGAACAGCGTCGTGTAGATGTTGGCCGACAGCCGCAGCGACTTTTCCTCCGACTGCTTGGCCAGCGCGATGAAGAAGCCGATGACGAGGCCGACGGGCAGGGTGGCGATGGCAAGGCTCGCCGTCACCAGGAAGCCGAAGGCGATCTCGTCGCCCCATCCGGCGTTGCCGCAGGCGAGCAGCGTGTCGCCCGCAAAAAGGTTGAAGATGCCGACCGGTCCGCAGAGGGGATCGATGATCCCGAGAAATGCGGATACCGCCTCGACGATGGCGGCGAAGAACCCGCTCATGCCAGAAGAACCCCCGATGCGCCTTGCGCTTGTTGTCCGGCTGCTTGATGCATCCGTCTTTTCTTATCTGCACGTTCTCAAACAAAAGGAGCGGGAGAGCAAGCCCTCCCGCCCGTGCATTCTGGTGATGGGTTCAGAAAAAACCCGCATGACAGGGATGCGCCGCGGATCAGTCGCCGTAGACGTCGAACGGGAAGTACTTGGCGTTGATTTCCTGGTACTTGCCGCTGGCGCGGATCGCCGCGATCGCCGCGGTGAACTTGTCGGCCAGCGCCGTTTCGCCCTTGCGCACCGCGATGCCGGCGCCCTCGCCGTTGATGACCGGGTCGACCGGCAGCGTGCCGAGCAGCTTGCAGCAGGCGCCGTCATCGGTCTTCAGCCATTCGGAGAGCACCACCACGTCGTCGATGACGGCGTCGATGCGGCCGTTGGCGATGTCGAGCTTGTACTCGTCGGCCGTCGGATACATCTTGACCTCGGCATCCTTCATATGCGCTTCGGCATAGTTGGAGTGGGTCGTCGAGCCCTGCGCGCCGAGCGTCTTGCCGGCAAGGGCTTCCGGGGTGGCTTCCGTGATCTCGCTATCCTTCGGCACGACGATGGCCGGCGGCGTGTTGTAGTACTTCTTGGAGAAGTCGACCTTCTCCTTGCGCTCGGCGGTGATCGACATGGAGGCGATGATCGCGTCGAACTTCTTGGCGATGAGCGCCGGAATGATGCCGTCCCAGTCCTGCGTGACGAAGGTGCACTCGGCCTTCATCTCCTCGCACAGCGCCTTGGCGATGTCGATGTCGAAGCCGGTCAGCGTGCCGTCGGATTCGAGATTGTTGAAGGGCGGGTAGGCGCCTTCCGTGCCGATCACGATCTTCTCGCCTTCAGCCATCGCGGAGGACGCGAAGAGGGCGATGACCGCAGCCGAGGCTGCGAGCGTGAAACGTTTGGAAATACGCATGTTGATCCTCTCTGTTGAAGGCGCTCGGGTTTTTCTTGTTGTCCGGGCCTTGAAGTGAAGCGGGCAAGGGTTGCCCGCTTGGCGCCGATAATCGACCGGTTTTCGCCCAAAAATCAACTGGATTCGCGCCGTCTTTCCGCCCGGTTTCCCCGACAATTTCGCAGGCCCCCTCTGGCCGGACGGCGGGCGCGGCCTATCTCGCGTCTCACCGCGCGCCGTTCAGGCGGGGTTAAGGCGGCGATGGCTACGCCTTTGAAGACTGTGACGGGCACGTAAACGGCCGGAAGCGCCGGGCGGCCCTCTCCAGAGAACAAGACGGGACACCGTGAGGACAAAACGATGACTTTCCGCTCCAGACTTTTCGCAACCGTGGCGCTGCCGGTCCTGTCGACCGCGCTGATCGCGACGCCGGCACTGGCCGATGCCCTGATGAAGCCGTTCGAGGTTGCCCAGGAAAGCACCGGCGAAGGCCAGCCGAGCGAAGAGGAGCTGCTGCTCCAGCAGCAACAGCAGCAGCAGGACGAGGCGCAGCGCGCCGCCGAGGAGGAGCAGCAGCGCCAGGCCGAGGAACAGAAGGCCGCCGAGGAGGCGGAACGCGCCGCCGCCGAACAGAAGGCCGCGGACGAGGACGCCCAGCGCGCGGCGGCGGACGAGGAGCAGCGCCGCGCGGAGGAGCAGAAGGCGGCTGAAGACGCCGAGAAGGCCGCAGCCGAAGAGAAGGCGGCCGAAGAGGAAGCCCAACGCTCGGCCGCGGAAGAAGAGCAGCGCCAGGCCGAAGGGCAGAAGGCGGCCGAAGAGGCGGAGAAGGCCGCGGCCGAAGAGAAGGCTGCCGAGGACGAGGCCCGGCGCACCGCCGAGGAAGAACAGCAGCGACAGGCCGACGACGGCAAGGCCGCCGAAGAGCAGAAGGCGCAGGACGAGCAGAAGCCGGCCGGGGAGGAGCAGGCCGAACAGCCCGCGCAGCAGGACGGCGGCACCTCCGAAACGACGGCCGGCGACCAGCCGATGACCGGAGAAAGCGGCCAGCCGACGAGCGGTGAAAGCGATCAGGCGACGACCGGGGAAAGCGACCAGCCGACGACGGGCGAGGGGGAGCAGCCGGCGGTCGCCGGCGAGCAAAGCCCGGCCGAAACCGGCACGGACCAGCCCGCCACGGCCGAGACCGGCGAGACGCCCGCGGCCGAGCCGGTGCCGGAGGTCGTCGAGACGATGACCGAGGAGGAGAAGCAGGAAATCGCCGAGGATCCGGCCACGACCGACGAGACGGTGGTGCTGCCGGTGGAGAACGGGGCCGCCGTGCTCGACAGCGACAAGGACGCCGACAATGCCGGCGGCAAGGCCAGCCGCGAGGAGCGCCGCAAGAAGCGCGAGGAACTGCGCGCGCAGGAGGAGGACGTGCCGGTTCCCGATACCGACGACGCGGCCCAGGCGACGATTTCCGAGGAGGTGCGCGAGGCCGTGCCCGGCAGGATCGAGGCCGCGATCAAGGAAGAAGGCAAGCGCGTGAAGGAGGCGCCCGACTTCGCGGTGCCGGAGACGACCAACATCATCAACACCACCGTGATCAACAACACGGTCATCAACAACAACACCATCAACAACACGACGATCGACAACAGCGTCACCGAGGTGAATGTCGTCGAGCGCTTCGAGAACCGCACGGTGCTGGAGGCCGGAGACCGGCTGATCGTGCGCGGCGACGATCGTCCGCGCCTGCGCCGTGATTCGGAAGAGGTCTATTATGACAACCTCGCCCGCGGGCGCGTGCGCGAGACGATCGTGCGTCCCGGCGGCGTCCAGATCGTGACGATCTACAACCGCTACGGCGACATCATCCAGCGCTCGCGCGTCGGCCGTGACGGACGGGAATACATCCTCGTCTATGCGCCGGAGCTGGAGGGCGACGCACCGCGTCCGGGCCTCATCGACGTCGGCTACGAGCTGCCGCCGATGCGCCTGCGCATTCCCGTCAGCGACTACATCATCGACACGTCGAGCAATCCGGACCGGGATTATTACGACTTCCTCGCGGAGCCGCCGGTCGAGCGCGTCGAGCGGGTCTACACGATCGACGAGGTGAAGCATTCCGCGCGCCTGCGCGACAAGGTGCGCCGCATCGACCTCGACACGATCACCTTCGCCACCGGCAGCGCCGACGTGCCGATGTCGCAGGCCCGCACGCTGCGCTCCGTCGCCGAAGCCATGCAGAAGGTGCTGGACAAGGATCCGGGCGAGACCTTCCTGATCGAGGGCCATACGGATGCCGTGGGGTCCGACAAGTCCAACCTGGTCCTCTCCGACGAGCGGGCCGAATCGGTCGCGAGCCTCCTGACGGACGTCTACGGCATTCCGCCGGAAAACCTGCAGACGCAGGGTTATGGCGAGCGCTTCCTGAAGGTGAAGACGCAGATTGCCGAGCAGCAGAACCGCCGCGTCACCATCCGCCGCGTCACGACGCTGGTGCGCCCCATGGCGCGGGCGAACTGATCGCATCTTCATGCGTTTAGGTGAGGGCCGCCGGCAGCCGCCGGCGGCCCTCACGCATTCAGCGCAGATTCATCTCACATGAATTAGCGTCTGATAACGAAGGCGGGCGACTTGCGCGGAAACACAAATTCGCCCCAAACCCTGATGCAATAGCGTCGAACGCTGGCAAACGAGGAAACGCCAATGCTTAAGAGAACAAGACTTCTGGCAACGGTGGCCCTGCCCATCGCTTCGCTGTCGTTTATTTGGCAGCCGGTCGAGGCCGCCATGATGCGGCCCGTGCTGCCGCTGGCCGGTCCGGCGCGTGTCGTTCCGGTGCAGGCCGAGGAAGGGCAGTTCGGCGACGACCTGCTCATTCCCAAGCGCCGCAACCGCGAGGACCAGGGCAACGGCAACGAGGGCCGGCAGGAGCGCAAGCGCAACCGCGAGGATGACGGTGGCGGCAAGAACAACCGCGAAGCCAAGGAACAGCTCGACCGTGCCCGCCAGGAGCGCCGCGAGCGCAAGCGCGATGAACAGCGCCAGCAGGACGACCAGCAGAAGGCGCGCGAGGAACGTCGCCAGCGCCAGCGTGACGCCGAGCGTGACCAGCAGCGCCAGGAGGAGAACCAGCAGCGCAACCGCGAGGAACGCCGCAAGAAGCAGCGTGACGCCGAGCGGGAGGAGCAGCGCCGGCAGGACGACCAGCAGAAGACGCGCGAGGAGCGCCGCCAGCGTCAGCGCGATGCGGAGCGCGACCAGCAGCGCCAGGAAGAGAACCAGCAGCGCGCCCGTGAGGAACGCCGCAAGCAGCAGCGCGACACCGAGCGGGAGGAACAGCGCCGGCAGGACGACCAGCAGAAGGCGCGCGAGGAACGCCGCCAGCGCCAGCGTGATGCCGAACGCGACGAGCAGCGCCAGGGCGAGGAGCGGCAGCGCAACCGCGAGGAGCGCCAGCGCGAGGCCGAACGGGAGCGCAAGCGCCCGGACGAGACGGCGGGGCGTCCTCGCCGCGAGCGCGACAAGGAGCGCGAGCGCATCGCCCGCGACCCGTCGCGCACGACCGGGACGATCGAGCTGCCGTTCATCGACGGCGCCGCGGTTCTCGACAGCGACAAGGACTGGGACAACCGCCGCGACCGCTCGCGCGAGGAACTGCGCCGCGAACGCGAGGAGAAGCGCCGCGACGTGCGCGTGCGCGTTCCCGAATCCGACCGCGATGCGCAGGTCGGCTGGGAAGGGCGTGACCGCGTCCGCTACGAGCCGGGCGACCGGGAGCGGGGCGAGCGCCGCGACCGCCGGCCGCGCTACGAGGACCGTGACGGCTGGCGCGTCCAGCGCGAGGTCGACGACCGCTTCGTGATCAATTTCGGCGACCGCATCATCGTGCGTTCCGACGACGGCCGCCGCCTGTCGCGCCGCGCCACGGAGACCTATTACGAGGATCTGCCGAACGGCCGCGTGCGCGAGGTCATCGAGCGGCCGAACGGTGACCGCGTCGTCACCATCCGCAACCGCTACGGCGAAATCATCCAGCGCTCGCGCATCGACCGCCGGGGCCGGGAATATGTGATGTTCTACGCGCCGGAAATCGACCGCGACAGCCGGCCGACCTTCGTCGATCCCGGCGAGCGGCTGCCGCCGATGCGCCTGACCATCCCGGTCGATGAATATATCGTCGACACGTCCGCGGAAGACAGCATCGACTATCGCGACTTCCTGGGACGGCCCCCGGTCGAGCCGGTCGAGCGTGTCTATTCGCTCGACGAGGTGAAGTATTCGGCCCGCATCCGCGACAAGGTGCGCCGTATCGACCTCGACACGATCACCTTCGCCACGGGCTCGGCGGAGATCTCGATGAACCAGGCCTCGACGCTGCGCAGGGTGGCCGAGGCGATGAACGAGATCCTCGACAAGGATCCCGGCGAGACCTTCCTGATCGAGGGCCACACGGATGCGGTCGGCTCGGACGAATCGAACCTCGTGCTCTCCGACGAGCGCGCCGAGGCCGTCGCCAACGTCCTGACCGACGTCTACGAGATCCCGCCGGAGAACCTCGCCACGCAGGGGTACGGCGAGCGCTTCCTGAAGATCGACACGGACGCCGCCGAACAGCTCAACCGCCGCGTCACCATCCGCCGCGTCACCCCGCTGGTGAAGCCGGTGGCGATGGCCGAGTGATCGGCCGGCCCTGACGAACGCAAGGCCGCGGGTTTGCCCGCGGCCTTTTTCGTTGCGGCTCAGTTTTCCGGTTTCTTCAACCCCGTCACCGCCACGACGAAGTCGGCGATCGTCACCGTGTCGTCGAGGTCGAAGACGGGCAGGGTCGTGTCCGGGACGGGGTGGTCGGCGGCGATGGCGGCGATGTGGGGATCTTCGGGGGCGAGCGGCGTGCGGTTGGCGGCCTCCAGCCGCCGGGCCTCGATCTTGGGGATCGGCTCGCGCTTGTAGCCTTCGATGAGCACGAGGTCGCAGGGCGCGAGGCGCGCGAGGATTTCCCCGAAGCTCGGCTCCGGGGCGCCGCGCAGCTCGTGCATGATGGCGTAGCGCGTGCCGGAGACGATGGTGACCTCGTGCGCGCCGGCCTGGCGGTGGCGGTAACTGTCGGCGCCGACCTTGTCGATGTCGAAGTCGTGATGGGCGTGCTTGATGGTGGAGACGCGGTAGCCGCGCGAGACGAGCTCGCTCACCAGGCGCACGGCAAGGCCCGTCTTGCCGGAATTCTTCCATCCGGCAATGCCGAAGATCTTCGGTCGCGTCATCGTTCCAGCACCCAGAGCCAGTTTTCCGCCTCGTCGAGATCGTCCGGCGTGTTGATGTTGAAGAAGGGGTCGAACTCGCCGCGCGGGGTCTCGATCAGCGGGAAGGTGATTTCCCGGGCCTGGTGGCGCTCGAGATAGCTGCGCACGCGCAGTGCCCCGCCGCCGGCCAGCCATTCGGCAAGGTCCGCGGCGAGCGTCACGGGCCAGAGGGCGAAGACCGGGTGAAGGCCGCTGACCGAGCGCGCGACCGCCATGCGCTCCGGCGTGTCGACGACGCGCGACAGGCGGGCGACGAGATCGGTCGGGAAGAAGGGGCTGTCCGTCGGCACGGTGGCGACGTGGCTCGCCTCGGGGTGGTGGCGCCTGGCATAGTCGAGGGCGGCGAGCACGCCGCCAAGCGGGCCGGCGCGGGCGGCGTCGAGATCGGCGAAGACCGGCAGCTCCTCGCCGCGCTCGAAGAGCACCGGGCCGTTGGCATTGACGGCAATGGCCGAGACCTGCGGCTTGAGGCGCCGGGCCGCGCGGTCGATGAGGGCGGCGCCGCCGAGGCGGATGCGCGCCTTGTCCTGTCCCATGCGGGAAGACAGGCCGCCGGCAAGGATCACGCCCACTATCGCATGCGCCGCTGTCATCTCGCTCCCGCCGTCCGTTTCGCCTTTCCGGTCTAGTCGGTGCGGCTGCGGGCCGCAACCCTGTCAGGGGGATTCGGGTTTGGACTCCTGCGCCACGGCCTCCGCCACCTGGCGGCGGTTCTCGCGCGAGAAGGTGTAGAGGCCGGAGGCGACGATGATCATGACGCCGACGGTCATCCAGAAGTCCGGCACTTCACCGAAGAACAGGAAACCGATGGCGATCGCCCAGATGAGGCTCGTATAGCGGAAGGGCGCGATGAAGGAGATCTCGCCGGTGCGCATGGCGATGACGATGGTCTGGTAGCCGACGAGCAGCAGCACGCTGGCGGCGGCGAGACGGACGAAGGCCTCGCCGGAGACCGGCTGCCAGCCCCCCATGGGCACGATCATCACGGCGCCGGTGACGGTGATCGACACCGCCGTGATGACGCTGATGAACAGTGAGGGCACGGCGCGGTCGATCCGGCGGGTACAGAGGTCCCGCGCGGCAGCGCCGACGACCGAGGCGATGACGTAGACCGCCGCGAGCGAAAAGCCCTCCGGGCCGGGGCGGATGACGATGAGCACGCCGGCAAAGCCGGCGATGATGGCCAGCCACCGCCGCCAGCCGACCTTCTCGTTGAGAAAGAGCGCCGCGCCGAGCGTGACGGCGAGCGGCAGGGCCTGGAGGATCGAGGCCGTGTTGGCGAGCGGCATGGCGCCGAGCGCCGAGACATAGGCGAGGGAGGCGATGATCTCGGCGGCCATGCGCAGGGCGACGGCCGGCTGCAGCACGACCCGCCAGGAGCCGAGCGCCCCCATCCAGCGCGCGATGGCGACGACGAGCACCGTCGTCATCAGGCCGCGCACGAAGAGGATCTGGCCGGTGTTCATGGCGCCGGTGACGGACTTGACGAGCGCGTCGTTGCAGGTGAAGCCGGCCATGGCGATGGCCATGAACAGGGCGCCCTTGGCGTTGGCGGTGGGGGTCATGCAGGTGATTCTAGGCGTGTCTTCGTTCTTCTTAGGCGGATTGTCCGCCGCATTCCACCACCATGGAGGGTGGAACAAACGGGGTGATTGCCGCACGAAGCGGCGACTGGATGAAAATTGGGCAGAAAGTATGATGATTCCGGCGCAACAGCTTGAATTTCTGCCGCTTTGCCGAAGGAATTCATTAAGCTTCCCCACCTATCGTTGCGTCATCCCAATGAGCGATCGCATGATGCGACGGGTGGGGGCGGGCCGCCTGATGCAAGATCGGCCGAAGCCCCGGTATCGGATGCCGGCCGCGCTCGCGTTGCGAGCCCGAGCGGCCGCTTCGGCTTTGAGGAACACCCGACGGGATCTTGGTCGTCATAAAACGTCGGGGAACCCATGTCCTTCATCGACCGCCTGCTCCAGCAGCGCCGCATCGTCACCAAGGTGCTGCTGTTCGTCATTCCTCTCGTCGCGCTGATCGCGGGCATCGGCCTCGTCGGTTATTTCACCGCGAGCACGCTGAACGGCCACATGACGGTGACGCGCGAGACGATCAACAGTCTGTCGCATTTCCAGAACCTCCGAACCGGCCTGCAGGACTTCGTCGACAAGCCGGGCGAGGAGACGCGGGCGGCGCTCGGGGTGCGGATCGACGAGCAGGAGGCCGGCATCAACGATCTTGACGCCCTTCTGCCCGATGCGGCCGAGAAGGCGAAGATCGCCTCGGTCGTGGCGCTGGCCGGCACCATGCGCGGGCAGAGCGAAACGCTCTGGTCGATCGACCAGGAGCGCAACGCCGTGACGGCGGGGCTGGAGGAGGCGCTGGCGACGATGGCCAGGGACGGGGCCTTCGCCGAAAAGCAGATCGGCGTCATCCGCAACGAATCGGGCGAGAAGGAAGCCTTCGCCAAGGCGCTGCTGTTCGACGCCGCCGCCTACCAGGGGCTTGCCGAGCGCATCGGCAAGTTCCGCAAGCCCGTCGCGCTGGCGATGAAGGCGGAGGACAAGGTCAAGGCGGCGACGACCTACCTGCCGCAGCTCCTCAAGCAGCTCGACGAATCCAAGGCGATCGCCTCGCCGAAGGCGCTGGAGCAGATCAAGCCCTTCGAGGCGGAGGTGGCCGCGATCAAGGATATCCTTGCCGGCAGCGACGACGCGGACGCCAAGAAGGCGAAGTTCGTGCCGGTGCTCGGCAAGCTCGCCAAGTTCGACGCCGACTTCCTCAAGGAGGCGGGCAAGAATTCCGACACGGCGGCAAAGCGCTTCGTCGGCATGGATGCGGAGATCGCGTTGCTGAAGACGCTGATCACGCTGATGGGCGACACGTTCAAGGGCATCGACGAGACGCGCCTGCACATCAGCGAGCTGCACCGCAAGCTCGACCAGCCGAGCCGCGACGCGGTGCTGGCGGACGTGAAGGCCGTTGCCGGCAGCGCCGCCGAGCTTGCCAAGCTCGGCACGAAGAACGCCGCCCTGCGCGACCTCTCGCAGAAGCTCGCGCCGTCGCTCGCAAGGATCGAGCAGGGCACCCAGGACCTCATCTCCGTCGGCGAGAAGTGGCAGGCCGCGCGCGTCGCCGCCTATGCCTCCGTCGCCGATGCCAGCCAGACGCTGGAGCAGTTCGTCTCCAGCGCCCAGGAGGCGGGCAAGAAGGACAGCCAGCGCTCCGCCAACGTCTCGATCATCGCCATGGTCGCCGGCACGCTGCTCGCCATCATCGGCGGCCTGATGCTCGTCGAAACCCTGCGCGGCCCGCTGAAGCGGGTGACGGAAGCCATGTCGCGGCTGGCGAGCGGCGACCTCGACATCAGCATCGACGGCCGCAACCGCGGCGACGAGATCGGCGACATGGTGCGCTCGGTCGCCGTCTTCCGCGATGCGGCGCGGGAAAACATCCGGCTGGAGCAGGAGGCCGAGGCCCAGCGCCAGATGACGGCCGAGGAGCAGGCGCGCCGCGCCAGCGAGCAGGCCCGCATCGAGGCGGAGCAGACCGAGGCGCTGACGGCCCTGTCGGACGTGCTCGGCCAGCTTGCCGCGGGCAACCTGGAGGAAAGCATGACGGAGGCGCTCGCCGCCGAATATGTCGCGATGGCGCGCACCTACAACAATGCGGTCGAGGCCCTGCGCGTCACCTTGTCGGACGTGCGCGCGACGACGATGGAGATCAACGGCGGCACGGGCAACCTCGCCACCTCCGCCGACGATCTCGCCCGCCGCACCGAACAGCAGGCGGCGGCGCTGGAGGAGAGCTCGCGCGCGCTGCGCCAGCTCACCGACATCGTGCGCTCGACGGCCGAAAGCGCCCAGAAGACGGCGGTGTCCGTCGACGAGACGCACAGCTATGCGAAACGCTCCGGCGAGGTCGTGGCCAAGGCGGTGGACGCCATGGGCGAGATCAACCGGTCGTCGGAGAAGATCAGCACGATCATCGGTGTCATCGACGAGATCGCCTTCCAGACCAACCTGCTTGCGCTCAATGCCGGCGTCGAGGCGGCGCGGGCCGGCGAGGCGGGCCGCGGCTTTGCCGTCGTCGCGCAGGAGGTTCGCGAGCTTGCCCAGCGTTGCGCCGGTGCCGCCCGCGAGATCAAGGGCCTGATCTCCGACAGTTCGGCGCAGGTCAGGAACGGCGTCGCGCTCGTCACCGAGACCGGCGAGGCGCTGACCGTCATCAACGAGCACATCTCCTCGATCCATGCGCTGGTCGGCCAGATCGAGGCGGCCGCCGCCGCCCAGTATGACGGCATCAACGAGGTGAACCAGGCGGTGCACCAGGTCGAGCTCATCACGCAGCAGAACGCGGCGATGGTGGAGGAGAACACGGCCGAGATCCACGGCCTGCGCCACCGCGTCGAAGTCCTCAACCAGAAGATCGACCACTTCAAGACGCGGGACCTCGATACGCGCGAGGGCGGCTATTACGGACAGCACGACGCGGCGTGACGGGCACGCTTTCCGTTTGACGACAAACGCCCTCCGTCGCCTCGGCCGTAAGCCGAGGATCCGTCGCCGGACCCGGAGCGTGGATGGTCGGGTCAAGCCCGACCATGACGGGGAGAGGGCGGTGGTCCTGCCGGTGAGCAAAGAGGGTCGTTCGGCTCTTTCAACGGGTCGGCAAACCTTTTCCCACCCACCGACGTCATCCTCGGCCTTGAGCCGAGGATCCTCAGCCGCACCCGGGTCAGGCCCTAGCCTTACGGAGGAGAGGTTTGCGGGACTTTCTCGGCAGTCTCACGGGCCGGTGGGGGCCCGGCCGTTTTCGTTTGCGCCATTCCCTTACTTGCCGGCCTCGTAGACCACGTAGCTTTTGGGCACCGTCGGGTCCGGGTCGCCGTAGGTCGGGTCGAACTCGAAGCGGGTCAGCCTGAAATCGCCGTTGCGGAAGACCCATTCGCCACTGTCCCAGGCGTCGCCGATGCCGCGCCAGGCGGTGTGGCTGGTGATGGTCCGGGTCTTCTCGTCGAAGCTGGCATTGACCAGCAGGGCGGTGGCGCGGAAGCCGTCGATCCTGGGGTCGGCGGCCAGCCGGCTGTTCTCCTCGTTCGCATATTCATAGGCAAGGTGCGGCGTGGCGAAGGCGATGAGCTTCGGCGTGTCGCTGTCGCCGGTCTTCAGGACGAAGGCGTTGCGGATGTTGTAGGCGCCCGAGCCGCAGAATAGCTGGTAGATCTCGGCCTCGATGTCGGGTCCGTTCGGGTCGTAGCCGGGCTTGTAGGCGAAGCGGTAGAGGGCGTGGCCGAACCCTTCCGCCTCCGGCCCGGCCATCGGCACGTCCTCCATGCCGTTCATGTCGCAATCCGCGCCGAGGGCGGCCCTGGCGATCGCCTCGGCGGCGGCGATGCCCTCCGGCCGCTCGGCGGCAAGGGCGAGAGAGGGTAGGGCGGCGACAAGGAGGAGGGCGGGGAGGAGGGCCGGGACGTTCACCAAAACCTCGCTTTTGGCGGGGTCAGCCGCCGGTGACGCTCATGTGGCGGGCGACGGCCGGACGGTTGCGGCGGTCGATGACGAAATCGTGGCCCTTCGGCTTGCGGGTGATTGCCTCGTCGATCGCCTGCGAGAGCAGGGCGTCGTCGTCGGAGGCGCGCAGCGGCAGGCGCAGGTCCGCCGCATCGTTCTGGCCGAGGCACATGTAGAGCGTGCCGGTGCAGGTGAGGCGCACGCGGTTGCAGCTTTCGCAGAAATTGTGCGTCATCGGCGTGATGAAGCCGAGGCGGCCGCCGGTCTCGGCGACCGTGACGTAGCGCGCCGGGCCACCGGTGCGGTAGGCGTTCTCCGTCAGGGTGAAGCCGTCTTCGAGGCGGGCGCGCATCTCCGACAGCGGCATGTAGCGATCCGTGCGGTCTTCCTCGATCTCGCCCATCGGCATGGTCTCGATGAGGGTGAGGTCCATGCCGCGGCCATGCGCCCAGCGCATCAGATCGGGGATCTCGCGGTCGTTGAAATCCTTCAGCGCCACGGCGTTGATCTTGATATGGAGGCCGGCGGCCTGCGCGGCGTCGATGCCTTCCAGAACCTTGGAGAGGTCGCCCCAGCGGGTGATGGTCCGGAACTTCTGCGCGTCGAGCGTGTCGAGGGAGACGTTGATGCGGCGCACGCCGCAATCGGCAAGCTCGGCCGCGTGCCGGGCGAGCTGCGAGCCGTTGGTCGTCAGCGTCAGTTCGTCGAGGCGCCCGTCATGCACCTGGCGGCCGAGTTCGCGCACGAGATGCATGATGTTCTTGCGCACCAGCGGCTCGCCGCCGGTCAGCCGGAGTTTTCTCACGCCCTTGGCGATGAAGGTGGAACAGAGCCGGTTCAGCTCTTCCAGCGTCAGCAGGTCCTTCTTCGGCAGGAAGGTCATGTTCTCCGCCATGCAATAGGTGCAGCGGAAATCGCAGCGGTCGGTCACCGATACGCGCAGATAGGTGATGGCGCGCCCGAAGGGGTCGATCATCGGTGCGTCGGACTGCGCGATCGGGTTCGCGCCACCCAGCGGGCCTGCATACGAATTCAAAACACGTCCTCCATTGCCGACATGTCGTGCGCCGGGGGCGCGGCGTCAAGCCGGTGCGGCGATTATGACAGCATTTTGCGCCTTGCGCATCCTTGATCTGGCGCATAGTCCTTCGCGAAAACAGATGGAAAGGAAACGAGATGAGCGATCTGTGGCCGACCGAGCTGCGCGTTTCGAAGGACCGCCAGCGCCTCGTCGTGACCTTCAACGACGGCTTGAGCTTCGATCTTTCCGCCGAGCTCCTGCGCGTGCTCTCGCCCTCGGCGGAAGTGCAGGGCCACGGGCCGGGCCAGAAGGTGACGGTGCCGGGAAAGCGCAATGTCGCGATCATCTCGATGACGCCGACCGGCAACTATGCCGTGCGCATCGGCTTCGACGACCTTCACGATACCGGCATCTATACGTGGTCCTATCTCCGGGAACTCGGGGAAAAAGGCGCGGAACTGTTCGCCGCCTATGAGCGCGAGCTTGCGGAGAAAGGCATGAGCCGCGATATTTCGGAGAAACCGCGGTAACATGTCGGACTGCCTGGCGAAGGTAGCGTCCACCCCCAAACGAACGGGAGATGCCCCTTGGCAGGCGAAGCGAATGCAAATGATCTCACCCAGGTCGTCGTGCTCCTGGCAGCAGGCGTGGCGGCCGTGCCGGTCTTCAAGAAGATCGGCCTCGGCTCGGTGCTCGGCTATCTGGCCGCCGGGCTGGTGATCGGCCCCTTCGGGCTCGGGTTCTTCGCCGATCCGCAGGCGATCATCCATGTCGCCGAACTCGGCGTGGTGATGTTCCTCTTCATCATCGGGCTTGAAATGCAGCCCTCCCGGCTCTGGGGCATGCGCAAGGACATATTCGGGCTCGGCGCGATCCAGGTCATGGGCGCCATGGCGGCGCTGACGGGCATCGGCGTGTCGATGGGCTTTCCGCTCGTTCCCTCCTTCGTCGCCGGCACCGGCTTCGTCCTCACCTCCACCGCCATCGTCATGCAGATGCTGCAGGAGCGCGGCACGATGTCGACGCTGAAGGGCCAGCGCATCATCGCGATCCTGCTCTTCGAGGACCTCGCCATCGTGCCGCTGCTGGCGATCGTCACCCTGCTCGGCACGGGGGCGGCGGCGACGGATGCCTCCGACCGCTGGCTTTCCATCGGCATCGCCATCGGCGCCATCGTGGCGCTGGTGCTGGCGGGGCGCTACCTGCTCAACCCGCTCTTCCGGGTGCTGGCGGCCTCCGGCGCGCGCGAGGTGATGACGGCGGCGGCGCTGCTCGTGGTGCTCGGCTCGGCGCTCGCCATGCAGGTCTCCGGCCTGTCCATGGCCATGGGGGCGTTCCTTGCCGGGGTGCTGCTCTCCGAATCGAGCTTCCGCCACCAGCTGGAGGCCGATATCGAGCCGTTCCGCGGCATCCTGCTCGGCCTCTTCTTCCTCGGCGTCGGCATGGCGATCGACCTTGGCGTGATCGCCGCCAACTGGCAGCTCGTGGTGGCGAGCGTCGTCGGCTACATGATCGCGAAGCTCCTCCTGATCTATGTGGTCGCGCGCCTTCTCGGCACCTGCCATGCCGAAAGCCTGGAGCGCGCCGTGCTGATGGCGCAGGGCGGCGAGTTCGCCTTCGTGCTCTATGCCGCGGCCGTTTCCGCCGGCATCCTCAACGGCGAGGAGAACGCCATCCTGACGGCGACGATCATCATCTCGATGGTCCTGACGCCGCTGATGGTCATCCTGCACGACCGCATCGTGCCCAAGCAGCAGCCGTCCACCGAGGGGCTTACCCTGCCGGAGAATGTCGAGGGCACGGTGCTGATGATCGGCTTCGGGCGTTTCGGCCAGATCGTCAGCCAGCCGCTGCTCGCCCGCGGCTACACGCTCTCGCTGATCGACAAGGATGCCGAGTTCGTGCGCGACGCCGCCGATTTCGGCTTCAAGGTCTATTACGGCGACGGCGCGCGCATCGACATCCTGCATGCCGCCGGCGCCTCGACCGCCAAGGCGATCCTCATCTGCCTCGACGACAAGGAGGCGGCGGTGAAGATCGCCGAGGTGGTGCGCGAGGAGTTCCCGCTCGTGCCGATCCTGGCGCGCGCCTACGACCGCGGCCATGCCGTCGACCTCGTCCATGCCGGCGTCGACTTCCAGATCCGCGAGACCTTCGAATCGGCGCTGGTGTTCAGCCGCGAGACGCTGAAGGCGCTGGGCGAGGACGAGGATATTGCCGCCGAGGTGGTGGAGGAATTCCGCGACGTCGACCGCGAGCGGCTGGAGCTGGAAATGGTCGGCGGCATCTATGCCGGCCGCCAGCTCATCCGCGGCAACGCCCAGCCGGCCGACATCGTCGCGGCGCGCACCGCGCGCGAACGCGCAGCGGCGGAAGAAGAGCGGCATCGCCACGAGCAGGAAGAGGCCGGCTGAGAGGCTGCCGGTTCGGCTTGCCGATGCCTGCCGCGGGGCCATGACGCGGATGGCGGCGCTGCGTCGAGGCCGGGCATTCCGGTCTTTACGGGTGACGTCTGCCGGCAGCGTTTTTGCTTTTCCGCGAATCGCGAAAACGCTCTAGTTCTTTGTCTTCACGCCTCGAGCGAAAGGAACCGCCGCCATGACGGCGACGACCGACGACCGTTTCGCCCATTCCGCCTTCCTGCGGGCGCGCGGCACCGCGCAGGAAGGAAAGGTGGCTTTCGCCGAGCTCTTCTTCGACCTCGTCTTCGTGCTGACGATCATCCAGCTCTCCCATTCGCTGGCGGCGCACTATTCGCTGCTGGGCCTTGCCGAGGCGGCGATGCTGACGCTGGCGGTCTGGTGGGTATGGATCTACACGACCTGGGCGACGAACTGGCTGGACCCGGACAAGGCGCCGGTACGCCTCCTGCTCTTCGCCCTGATGTTCCTCGGCCTGATGCTGTCCATCGCCATCCCCACCGCCTTCGGCGCCGGCGGCCTGCTCTTCGCGCTCACCTATGTCGCCATGCAAGTCGGCCGCTCGGCCTTCACGGCCTTCGCGATGCGGCGCGACTGGCCGGAAAACAGCCTCAACTTCACGCGGATCACCGTCTGGACGGCGCTTTCCGCCGTGTTCTGGCTGGCGGGCGGCCTTGCCGGGCAGGAGGCGCGGCTCGTCCTCTGGCTGATCGCGCTCGGCATCGAATATGTCTCGCCGGCACTCGGCTTCGTCGTGCCGGGCCTCGGGCGCTCGGCCTTCGGCGACTGGCAGGTCTCCGGCGAGCACATGGCGGAGCGCTGCGCGCTCTTCGTCATCATCTGCCTTGGCGAGACGATCCTCGTCACCGGCCGCACGGTCGCGGGGATGGAACTGCTCGACGGTTTCACCATCATCCTGCTCGCGACGGCCTTCCTTTCGACCGCCACCATGTGGTGGATCTATTTCCGCTTCGGCCATGGCGAGGCGGCGCATCTCATCGAGCATTCGGCAACGCCGGGCCGCATCGCGCGCATGGCCTTCACCTATGCCCACATCCCTATCGTCGCCGGCATCATCCTGTCGGCGGTGGCCGAGGAGTTCGCGCTCGCCCATCCGCACGGCGCCACCGACGCCAAGACGGCGAGCGCCATCATCGGCGGGCCGGTCGTCTTCCTTTCGGGCAACATCTGGTTCAAGGCGGCGATCCGCGGCCGCTGGCCGCTGTCGCATCTCGCCGGCATCGGCGTGCTGCTCGCGCTCTCGGCGATCGTGCCCTTCGTCGAGCCCTACCAGCTCTTCATGGCCGCTGCCGCGGTGTTGCTCGGCGTCGCGCTCTGGGAGTTCCTGTCGCTGAAATCGACGCCTGCGGACGACGTCGCGACGGTCTAGGACATTTCCGCTTTTCTTCCAATCCCGAAAACGCTCCATCTGTTTGTTTTTTACGCAATTCCGGACGCAAAACCGCTTCGCACTTTTGCTGGAATTGCTCTAGGCATCGTCCGGCTCGTCGTCCGCATCCATCGTCTGGAGGATGTGGATGAGGTCTTCCATCGCTTCGGCCACCTGCAGGCAGCGCTCCGCCGGGGTCGGGGAGAGGGCGCGCTCGATCAGCCCGGTCTGGATGGCCATCGCCTCCTCGGTGAGGCTGCGGCCGGCCTCTGTCAGCGACAGGCGCAGCACGCGCTTGTCCTTCGCATCGGCCCTGCGCTCGATCAGGCCGCGCTTTTCGAGATGCGGCAGCAGCATGCTCATGTTGGAGCGGCCGACAAGCAGCTTTCGCGCCAATTCCTGCTGGGAAATGCCGTCGAAGCGGTAGAGGTTGACCAGGATGTCGAGATGCGGCGGCTTGATGCCGAGACCGGCGATCGCCCGGCTCATCGCCTGCTGCATGAGCTGGCAGGCGCGCGCCACGCCGATCCAGCTGCGAAAGCGCGGATGATCCCAGGGGAAGGCTTGATTTTTGTTCATCATTGTACTTTATTGTTCAGTATTGAACATTTTTATGGATTCCCACTATGGCATCCTTTGGATTGAAGGTCATCCGCCTGGCGCTGTCCGGCGTCGCCCGGTTTTCCCCGGATGCGGCCGGCCGCGCCGCTTTCCGCCTCTTTGCGACGACGCCCGGCCGCCGGCCGCGCACGGCGAAGGAGAAGGAGCTTTTCGCGCGTTCCGAGGGGTGGATGCGGCAGGCGGAGCGCGTGCCGCTCGCCTTTGCCGGCGGCAGGGCGATTGCGCACCGCTTCGCCGCGCGCCCGTGCCAGAGCTTTTCCGGCCGGGTGCTCGTGGTGCACGGCTGGGGCTCGCGCGCGGCCTATCTTTCGGCGCTGACGGAAGCGCTCGTGGCCGCCGGCCACGAGGTCGTGGCGCTCGACCTGCCGGGGCACGGTGCCGCGCGCGGGCGCACGCTGACGCTGCCGATGGCCGTCCGGGCGATCGACGCGGCCTGGCAACGGTTCGGCGGCTTCGACTATTTCTGCGGCCATTCCTTCGGCGGGGCCTCGCTCGCCTGTGCGGCGAGCGGCCTCGTGCCGTCGGTGCCGGCGCACCGGCCGCGCCGGCTGGTGACGATCGGCTCGCCGAGCGAGATGACCTGGCTGTTCAAGGACCTCGGCCGTTTCCTGAAGCTCGGGCCGAAGGCGCAGGTCGCGCTGGAGAACCATGTGGAGCGCATCGCCGGTGCGCCGCTTTCGGCCTTCGACGCGGCCAACGGGGCAGGGCGGCTGAAATCCCCCATGCTGGTCCTCCATGCGGAGGACGACAAGGAGGTGCCGGCGCTGCACGCCCGGCGCTACGCCGCCTCCGGCCCGAATGTCACGCTCGAATGGGCGAACGGTTTCGGCCATCGCCGCATCGTCTCCGCCGAGCCGGTGATCGACCGCATCGTGCAATTCCTTGCCGAGGATGCGGCGCGCATCGCCGCCTGACGGGCTTTCCGTCACGCGCCTGTCATGCAAGGGTGCGAAGCGCCGCAGCGGGCGCACAGCACGGGAGACAGGCATGAGCATCGTCACTTCGGTCGAGGAACTGAACGCGCTTTACGGCGCGCCGGGCGAGGCCTCGCTCGTCAAGGTGACGGACTACCTGCTGCCGGAATACCGCGCGATGATCGAGGCTTCACCCTTCATGGCGCTCGCCACCGTCGGGCCGGAAGGGCTCGATTGCTCGCCGCGCGGCGATGCCGGCGCCGTCATCCATATCGAGGACGAGCGCACGCTGATGCTGCCCGACTGGCGCGGCAACAACCGGATCGATTCGCTCTCCAACATCGTGCGCGATCCGCGCGTCGCGCTGATGTTCCTCATTCCCGGCTCCAACACGACCATGCGCCTCAACGGCCGCGCCGTGGTGCGCATCGATGCGGAGATCACCGGGCGCTTCGTGATGGACGGGAAACATCCGCGCTCCGTCGTCGTCATCACCATCGAGGAGGTCTATTCGCAATGCGCCCGCGCCGTGCTGCGCGCCGACCTCTGGAATCCGGAAAAGTTCCGCGATACGGCGTGCCTGCCGACGGTCGGGCAGATGCTCGCGTCGGCCAGGAAGGGTTTTGACGGCGCTGCCTATGACCGGGAATGGCCGGGCCGCGCCGCCAAGTCCATGTGGTGAACGCCGGCGAATATCCAGCCGTCGTCGCCCGTCTTGTCTTCGACAATGATCGGCCTCGGCCGGAAAGTGGAGCAGGGAATGCGAAAAGGACTTCTTGCGGCGGCTTTTGCCGCTGTGCTTGCGGTTTCGGCCGGCGCGGCCAGGGCGGATGAGCTGATCGAGAGCTACGGCGCCTATATCGGCCAGGACGATCTCTACAATTCCAGCAACGAGCGGCTGACGCAGCCCTGGCAGGTCATCCGCCAGGACCGCGCCAACGTGCACCGCTTCGGCGTGCGCCAGCCGGGCGACGACCTCGACAGCTTCTTCGCGTCCCCGCGCAACCGCGAGCTTGCCGAGCGCATGATCCGCGCCGGCCGCATCGAGCGCAGCGCCGCCCGCCGGCTGCTCGACGGCGATGTGCAGATCCATGTCGAAATCTGGCGCGGCGCGGGAGGCGACTATATCAACATCTCGGTCAACTAGAGCATTTCCGCTTCTCTCCGAATCGCGAAAACGCTCTAACCCTTTGTTTTTCCGCATTTCCGGACGCAAAGCCGCTTCGCACTTTTGCTGGAAATGCTCCAGCCGCCGCCTCGCTGCGGCCGTGCTCCTGCTGGCCGCGTCGCCGGCCGGTGCGGCGGAGCCCGATCTTGCGGCCCGCCTGGAGCTGCTGGTGGCCGCCTATCCGGAAAGCCTTGCCGGGGTCGAGGGAAACACGCTCCTCTTCAAGGACGGCGGCCCGCCGCTTCAGATCGACGACGGCAGGACGAAGGACCACCAGACCGCGCTGGCCACCGGCGACGTCGAGGACAGCCTTCGGCAGATCTACCCGCTCGGCGCCTGCGAGAGGACGCCGGAGGTCGATTTCGACCCCGGCCGCATCCGCAGCGATGCGCTGATGATGCGGCTCTACGGGGCCTCGGCGAGGGCGGTCTCGGCCGATCTCGTGCCGGTGGAATGGTTCGGCGAGACGCTGCGCGTGACGAAGCGCCAGGGGGCCGCGGCGGCGCTGGAAAAGGTGCGCGACGCGCTTGCCGCAAGGCCGGAGCTGAAGCGCTATCTCTCGCCCTCGGCGGGCGTCTTCAACTGGCGCAAGGTTTCCGGCGCGAAGAACATGTCCGTGCACAGTTTCGGCGCGGCGCTCGATCTCAACACGAAATTCGCGGACTACTGGGTCTGGTCGGGCGGCAAGCCCGGCAAGGTGCCGGGATACGCCAACAAATATCCGCTCGAGATCGTCGAGATCTTCGAGCGGCACGGCTTCGTCTGGGGCGGGCGCTGGTATCACTACGATACGATGCACTTCGAATATCGCCCGGACCTCATCGCCATCGCGAAAGCGGCAGGCGCTTCCGCCTGCCGCTGAGGGGGTCGTGGGGGCCGCCCACCTCTTCCGGGACATCAATCGCGGACGATGACCGTCGTGCCCGTCGTGACCTGGGCATAGAGGTGCTCGACATCCTCGTTCGCCATGCGGATGCAGCCGGACGACTGCGCCTTGCCGAGCGAGGAGGGCTGGTTGGTGCCGTGGATGCGGTAGATGGTCGAGCCGAGATAGATGGCGCGCGAGCCGAGCGGGTTTTCGAGGCCGCCCTTCATCGAGACCGGCAGGATCTTGCCCTTCTTCGCCTCGCGGGCGCGCATGTCCTCCGGCGGCGTCCAGATCGGCCATTCGGCCTTGCGCGTCACCTTTTCCGAGCCGGTCCACAGGAAGCCTTCGCGGCCGACGCTGACGGCATATTTCATGGCGAGGCCGGAACCGAGCACATGATAGAGGCGGCGCTCCGAATTGTCGATGATGATCGTGCCCGGCGCGACCTTCTCGCCGAATGCGACGAGCTCGCGGGCGATCGGCGCGCGGGAGACGGCGGCGATCTTCTTCTCCGACTTCACCGGCTTGCCGCCCGAAAGGACCTGCAGCCAGCCCGTCTTCTGGGTGGAGGAGGAGAGCGAGGCGACCTCGACCGGATCGACCGCCCTGTCGGCGGCGACGGCTGCGCCTGCGGTGGAAAGGAGGCCTGCGAAGAGTGCGATGGCGAGCGTTTTCATTGTCCTGGTCCCTGTTTCCGGCCGGCGGCTTTATGCCCGGCGCCTTGTTCTGATGGGGACGTTGTAGGACAGCGGTGCCGGCCGCGATGTTCCGGCGGGAACAGGCCTCTCGCCCTGTCAGAAGGGCTGGATCCAGATGAGGCTGCTCAGCATCAGGACGGTCAGCATCGTCAGTTCGAAAAATCCGGTCTACATGGCGTGTTCCTCCCGCGTCTGGAACGCGTGGCGGGCGCGGCGGTTCCACCCGGGAGGCCAGAATGCGGAACGGCGCCCGCAGGCGCCGTTTTCGGGAAGTGCGGGCCGCCTACTTGCGGTAGATCAGCCAGCTCTTGGTGAAATCCTTCTTCATGCCGTCCTCGAAGGGCATGGTGCGGTTGCGCCCGCCGTTCTTGGCGCAATAGAGGGCGATGTCGGCCTTGGAATAGAGCTCGCCCGGGCCTTCCGCCCAGGAGGCCATGCAGAAGCCGAGCGAGATGGTGATCGGGCCGTAGTTGACGCCGGTCTTGGAGTTCTTGAAGGGCGTGTGCTCCAGCGCGATGCGGATGCGCTCGGCGATCGCCATGGCCTCTTCCTCGGTATTGCCCTCGACGATCATCGCGAATTCCTCCCCGCCGGTGCGGGCGACGAGGATGTCCTTGCGCACGTTCGCGCGGATCAGGCTGCCGACGGAGGCGAGGATCTTGTCGCCGACGGGATGGCCATAGGTGTCGTTGATCTTCTTGAAATGGTCGATATCGGCGAGGATCAGCGCGGTGACGTTGCGCGACAAGGTCGAGTTGTAGATGGCGGAGAGCTTGTCGTCGAAGGCGCGGCGGTTGGAAAGCTGCGTCAGGGAATCCGTGTTGGCGATGCGCTTGTACTCGTCGAGTTCCTTGCGCACGATGTCCATCTCGATCGACTTCTGCGCGACGTTCTGCACCATCTCCTTGCCCTGGCTGATGGTGTCGCCGGTCGCCTCCGTCAGCACGCCGATGACGCTCTTGATGATGTCGACGCTGGTGGCGCTCTTGCCGCTGATGCGCACGAAGGTCTCGTCGAGCAGCCTGTTGTAGCTTTCGAGCGAGGTCTGCTCCTGCTTGAGGAGGCGCAGCAGGCCCTCGAGCTCGCCGGCGATCCGCGTGTGCACGCCGTCGATGGCGGTGGCGCCGTGGTGATGGCCGAAATACTGGGCGCCGATCTCGTCCAGTTCCTCCTGCGAGGCCTTGCTGCCGAGCGCGGCGAGCTCCCGCGTCAGCTTGGGGTTGGAACCGATGTAGGCCTCATAGAACAGCTCGTAGTTCCGCGGGATGGGAGAGACCCCCATTATGCGCATCGCATAGGTCACTTGCGCGGCGATATCCGGCACCTGGACCTTTTGCGCAACGGCCGTGTTCATGTCGGCTGCTCCTGATTTCCTTCGTTGGCTCCCGACCCGCAAAATTAGACATAAATGCTTTGGGAATGATTAACGGTTGCAGGTGCCGCAACGGCAGGCGGACATCAAAAAAGGCCGCAGATTCAATGATCTGCGGCCCTTGTAGAAGAATTTTCGAAAATTCTGCCTCAACCCGGCATAATCATTTTTTCCGGGCGTACAACCGCGTCGAATTCCTCGTTCGTGACATAGCCGCCGCCCACGGCTTCCTCGCGCAGCGTGGTGCCGTTCTTGTGCGCGGTCTTGGCGATCTTGGCGGCGTTGTCGTAGCCGATCTTCGGGGCGAGCGCGGTGACGAGCATCAGCGAACGGTCGAGCGCGGCCTTGATGTTGTCCTCGCGGGCCTCGATGCCCACGACGCAATTGTCCGTGAAGGAGATTGCGGCGTCGGAGAGGAGCTGGACGGACTGCAGGAAGTTGTAGGCCATCAGCGGGTTGAAGACGTTCAGCTCGAAATGGCCCTGGCTGCCGGCGAAGGTGAGGGAGGCGTGATTGCCGAAGACCTGGGCGCAGACCTGGGTGAGGGCCTCGCACTGGGTCGGGTTGACCTTGCCGGGCATGATGGACGAGCCGGGTTCGTTTTCCGGCAGCGCCAGCTCGCCGAGGCCCGAGCGCGGGCCGGAGCCGAGGAAGCGGATGTCGTTGGCGATCTTGAACAGCGCGGCGGCGGCCGCATTGATCGCGCCGTGCGAGAACACCATAGAATCGTGGGCGGCCAGCGCCTCGAACTTGTTCGGCGCGGTCTTGAAGTCGATGCCGGTGATCGCGGTGATGTGCGCGGCGACCTTTTCGGCGAAGCCGACCGGGGCGTTGAGGCCGGTGCCGACGGCGGTGCCGCCCTGGGCGAGCTCGCACAGGCCCGGCAGCGTCATCTCGACGCGCTTGATGGAGGAGGCGACCTGCGCGGCGTAGCCGGAGAATTCCTGGCCGAGCGTCAGCGGGGTGGCGTCCTGCGTGTGCGTGCGGCCGATCTTGATGATGTGGTCGAAGGCCTTCACCTTGGCTTCGAGGGCCGCATGCAGGTGCTTCAGCGCCGGCAGCAGGTCATGGACTATGCGCTCGGCGCAGGCGATGTGCATGGCCGTCGGATAGGTGTCGTTCGACGACTGGCTCATATTGACGTGGTCGTTCGGATGGACCGGCTTCTTCGAGCCCATGACGCCGCCGAGCATCTCGATCGCCCGGTTGGAGATCACCTCGTTGGCGTTCATGTTCGACTGGGTGCCCGAGCCCGTCTGCCAGACGACGAGCGGGAAATGATCGTTGAGCTTGCCGTCGATGACTTCCTGGGCCGCTTCCGTGATCGCCTTGCCGATGGCGGGGTCGAGGCGGTTCAGCTCCATGTTGGCGCGGGCGGCGGCCTGCTTGACGATGCCGAGCGCACGCACGACCGACAGCGGCTGCTTTTCCCAGCCGATCTTGAAGTTGCCGAGCGAGCGCTGGGCCTGCGCGCCCCAATAGCGGCTGTTCTCCACTTCGATGGGGCCGAATGTATCCGTTTCCGTGCGCGTCGATGTCATTGTGCTTCCCGCTAAATACCCATGCGCTTCGGTGAGCCGCCGGCGATGCCGCCGCATGGGAGGCGGCAGGCCGGGCACGCGCGTGCCCCCAAGGCCCCGCGCTGGCGCGAAAAAATCGCGCAAATCTCTGGCCCATCTGCGACGGGGTTGCAAGGGGCGGAATGACCGTGCGGGACGAGACTTTGGGTTAAAATCGATTAGGCCGGCGCGCGGTCGCCGGCAGGCCCGGCCGGGGCTTCCGGCGCTGTGCCTTTTCCATCACAATCGTCCGCTCGTTTTTTTTCGCGCTCCGGGCGCGTCCTCGGGGATTTGCGCTTCCCGCGGAAAAAATCGCCGGCAATTCAAATTTTTACCGGGCCTCATCCGTCTGGCTTGCCAGGTCAGGCGTCACGGATTCGTGAGGTTTTGCGGAGAGGGCGGGAAGGGGCGTTTCCTTTTCATCAACCATCCTTTCCTATAACTTACCGGCCTGCTGGTTCGGGCGCCGCCAGAGACCGTGACGTACGGTTCATTCGGGGAATGGAATACAGATGAAGCTTACCAAGACTGCCATGCTGGCCGCCACGCTGGCTCTCTCCTGCGCCACCATTTCGCTCCATGCGACACCCGCCAACGCCCTTACCGTCATGGAATGGCTGAACGGCAAGAAGAAGCAGAAGGCCGAGCCGCTCCCCGGCGTCACGACCGGCGTGGCGCTGCCCGGCGCCGAGACGAAGCAGGCGGCAAAGCCGCTGCCGCGCGTCACCGGCCCGCGCTACTACACCTACAAGGCGGACGCCCTGAAGCGCGTCGCCGTCGATACGCTCGCCGACCCGGTCGTCACCAGCTCCATTTCGGCCGATGTGGCGCCGGCCGGCGATGCGGGCGTGCGCGCCGCCTTCTCCACCGTCGACGTGCGTGCGACGCCGGATGCCGCCAAGGCGGTCGAGACCTTCTACGGTACGCAGAGGAAATTCGTCTGGATCGACGGCACCGGCATCAACGACAAGGCGAAGACCGCCATCGCGGTGCTGGCCGATGCGGCGTCCGTGGGCCTCGACCCCTGGGACTATGCGGTCAAGATTCCGGCGGAAAGCTTCGACGGCGCCGACATGAATGCGCGCTACAGCGAGCTCGCCGCCTTCGAGGTCGGCCTTTCCGCCGCCGTCGCCACCTATGTGCAGGACGCCGTGCGCGGCCGCATCGATCCGAACCGGATTTCCGGCTACCACGACTTCAAGCGCAAGGAGGTCAACCTCGTCGCGGCGCTGAAGAACGTGGCGATGAGCAGCAATGTCAGGGGCTATCTCGAAAGCCGCTCGCCGGCGAGCGGCGATTTCCGGGCGCTGAAGGCGGAGCTCGCCAAGCTGAGGGCCGAGACGTCGGGCGAGGACCGCGTCGTCATCGCCGAGGACACGCTGCTGAAGCCGGGCCAGAGCAACCCGGAGCTTGCCAATGTCGTCAAGGGCATCGTCAAGCACGGCTCGGATGCGCTGAAGACCGATCATTCGCTTGCCATCGCCACCTACAAGGACACGCCGGAATACACGCCCGAGCTGGTCGCGCTCGTCGAGGCCTTCCAGAAGGAGAACGGGCTGAAGCCGGACGGCGTCGTCGGCAAGGCATCGATCCGCAAGCTCACGGGCGGCGATTCGGTCGCCGACAAGATCGCCAAGCTGGAAGTGGCGCTGGAACAGGCGCGCTGGCTGCCGGTCGATCTCGGCGCCCGCCACGTCTTCATCAACCAGCCGGCCTTCCAGGTCTATTACCATGAGGACGGCGCGGAGAAGTTCTCGATGCGCACGGTGGTCGGCTCGAAATCGAACCAGACCTATTTCTTCGAGGACAAGGTGCAGACCGTCGAGGTGAACCCCTATTGGGGCGTGCCGCAGTCGATCATCATCAACGAGATGCTGCCGAAGCTCCGGAACGATCCGTCCTATCTCGACCGCATGGGCTACGAGGTTGCCGTCGGCGGCCGCGCGGTGGCGTCGTCCTCGGTCAACTGGTACGGATCGACCGCCGGCGTTTCCGTTCGCCAGCCGCCGAGCGGCGACAATGCGCTGGGGGAACTGAAGATCCTGTTCCCGAACAGCCATGCCATCTACATGCACGACACGCCGTCGAAGAGCTTCTTCAAGAGGGACATGCGGGCGTTGAGCCATGGCTGCGTGCGCCTTGCCGAGCCCCGCAAGATGGCGGCCGCCGTGCTGGGCATCAGCGAGGCGGAGGTCGGCAAGGAAATCGCCGCCGGCCGCAACAAGGCGCTGAACGTCAAGGCGGATATCCCGATCTACATCGCCTATTTCACCGCCTGGCCGAACAAGGACGGCGTGGTCGAGTATTTCGACGACGTCTATGACCGCGACAGCTACATGCGCAAGGCCTTCACCGCCACGCAGAAGGCGCGGCAGGGGGAGGGCTGACCGAGCCCTCCGCTTCAGCTCAGCGGATCCTTCCCGGCAATGGAATGTGAGGCGCCCTCATCGGGCGCCTCTTTCGTTGAGCGATCGTCCTGAAAGCCGATTGGCCGGGAAATCAGGAGCCTGCCGCCATCAGTTCCGCATGGGAATTGAAGAAGCGCTCGAGGCCGTACTGCTTGCCGAACATGATGTCGTGCTGCAGGAAGCGGAAGTCGCGCACCAGCGGGTCGATCGCCTTCTTGCGGGCCCAGCCGGCCGTGCCGTTGCCCTTGGCGTCGATCAGCATGTAGCGGTCGATGACGCGCAGCTTGTCGTGCACCGCGCCGAGGAAGCCGGTGTAGTAGGGATGCTCGAAGCCGGCTTCCTTGAGGATGTAGTAGGACAGGAAGGCCGGACTGATCGTGCCGATCTCCTTTTGCGCGCCGGATTTGTTCGACCAGATGACGAGCGGGGTCTCGTGCTCCTTCTTCATCTGCTCGGGAGACCCCTTGCGCGAGGCGGTGATGCCCTTCATGTAGCCGGAATTCCTGTAGACCGTGTTGAGCGGCGGAAGATGGTCGCCGAAGACGACGATGATCGTCTCGCGGTCGCGTTGCTTCGCCCAGTCCATCAGCATCTTCAGGCTGCTGTCGGCTTCCTTGACGCCCTGGGCGTAGCTTGCCAGCATGCGGTTGTCGCGGGCGTCGAGCCTGCCGTCGACCTTGATGTCGGTCTTCGCGTAGCGGCCGTCGTCATAGGGGCCGTGGCCCTGCAGGGTGACGGTGAAGAAGAAGAACGGGTCATCCTGCATGTCCGCCTGGCGGATGAGCTCCTTCGTCAGCGCCTCGTCGGAGGTGAAGTTGCCGCGCTTTTCCAGCGGAGGCATCTTCTCGACGTCCTTGAAGGTCTCGAAGCCGAAGGCCTTGTAGACGCTCGTGCGGTTCCAGAACCAGCCGGAGAACGGGTGGATGGCGCGCGCGGTATAGCCTTCCGCCCGGAAGAAGGTAGCGAGCGAAGGGATCGGCTTGCGCACATATTGCTGGTAGGGGATCGAGCCCATCGGCAGGAAGGCGTTGGAAAAGCCCGTCAGCGCCTCGAACTCGACATTGGCGGTCAGCCCGCCGAATTCCGGGGAGAAGACGCCGCCGCCCTGGTTCTCGCGGATCACCGGCATCGGGTCGGCCGAGAGCTTCACGCTTTCAAGGCGTGTCGGGTCCCACAGCGATTCGCTCATGACGACGATGACGTCAGGCTTGCCGCGGTGGCTCGTGCCGACCGGCATGGGCTTGGACGGGATCTTGTCGATCGCCTCGGTCATGTAGCCGGCAGGAGTCTGCACGTTGGCCATCGGCAGGTTGATGGCGAAGGCCATGACGAAGCCGTTGTGGCGATAGTTCTCCGCCTGGTCCCACATGATCGGGAAGACCTTCAGCCGGTCGCGGACCCAGGAGAACTCGTTGTAGTCCATGACGGAGACGAAGCCGACCAGAAGCGGCAGCGCGACGGCAAGCCGCGTCAGGCGCTCCTTCTTCGTCAGCGGCCGGAAACGGCGCCAGGCGAAGACCCAGAGGCTGACAAGGCCGACGACCGAGGCAAGCACGGCGAGCGCGAGGAGGGCGGCCGTCCACGGCCGGTCCTGCACCAGCACCGGCATCAGCTCCAGGATCTGGCGGCCGAAGAGAAGGTCCGTCGGATAGAGCGGATCGGTGAGGAAGACCTGCTTCTGCTGGGAGATCACGCCCATCAGCACGACGAGCGGCGAGACGAGCAGGACGGCCTTGTGCTGGCGGCCGATCAGCGCGTCGATGGCGAGATAGAGCAGGAAGAAGACGCCGGTCGTCGTCCAGGCCGGCTGTCCGGGATTGGTGAAATAACTCCATGTCTGGTCGAGCGAGCCGCGCGTGACGAATTCGACGACGACGACGGTGAGGAGCGCGAGAAGCCCGGAAACGGCAAGCGAACGCAGGACGGCGAGCGCCTTGGCGTGACGCGCGAAGAAGCCTGCCTCGGCGGCGATCTCTTCGTTTGCATTGATCGCCACGGTGGCGGAGGTGAGCAGGGCCAAGGCCGTCTCCAGATTTCATGAAAGTTTCGTGTATCTGTCATACGGTTGTCATCTTGAACAGGAGATGAACGTTTTCTGCAACGTTCTTCCCCTGTTTTGGTTCCTGCGCCGCAGGGCTGCGGTGGCGCGCCGAACCCCTTGAAAACCGGACATTTCCGCCGAAAGCGCCGGCAAAGGTTCCGCCCTTCATTCCCAAAACGCCCGCCATGCTCTAAAGAGCTTGTCGACCGTTCGAGAGTGCGACAGCGACGCGCGGCCGCAGGCTCGGGCACCAGCAGGAGATGGGTCCGCAGACATGACTTCCGATCAAGACATGACCTCAGATCAGGGCAGGGCGACGCTGCGCATCGCGGTTGCGCAATTGAACCCGACCGTCGGCGACGTCGCCGGCAACCTCGCCAAGGCGCGCGCTGCCCGCGAGGATGCCGCCCGGCAGGGCGCCGACCTGCTGCTCCTGACCGAACTCTTCATCTCCGGCTATCCGCCGGAAGACCTCGTGCTGAAGCCCGCCTTCCTGAAGGCCTGCCGGCGCGCCGTCGACGATCTCGCTGCCGATACCGCCAGGGGCGGCCCCGGCGTCATCATCGGCTTTCCAAGGCAGGACGAGACGGGGCGCTACAACGCGGTCGCCGTCATCGACGGCGGCAAGGTGATCGCGGTGCGCGACAAGGTGGACCTGCCGAACTACGGCGAATTCGACGAAAAACGCGTCTTCGACCAGGGCGCGATGCCGGGTCCCGTCAATTTCCGTGGCGTGCGCCTCGGCATCCCGATCTGCGAGGACATCTGGGGCGATCTCGGCGTCTGCGAGACGCTGGCCGAGAGCGGCGCGGAAATCCTGCTGTCGCCGAACGGCTCGCCCTACTATCGCGGCAAGGTCGACATCCGCCACCAGGTCGCCCTGAAGCAGGTCATCGAGACCGGCCTGCCGCTCATCTACGCCAACCAGCTCGGCGGCCAGGACGAGCTGGTCTTCGACGGCGCCAGCTTCGCCTTCAACGCCGACAAGTCGCTCGCCTTCCAGATGAGCCAGTTCGAGGAGACGATCGCGCTGACCACCTGGAAGAAGCGTGCGGACGGCTGGGTCTGCGACGGCGGGCCGACGTCGCGCATTCCCGAGAAGGAGGAGGCGGACTACCGCGCCTGCCTGCTCGGCTTTCGCGACTACGTCAACAAGAACGGCTTCAAGAACGTCGTGCTCGGCCTGTCCGGCGGCATCGATTCGGCGATCTGCGCGGCGATCGCCGTCGATGCGCTCGGCGAGGAACGGGTGCGCTGCATCATGATGCCCTATCGCTATACGTCGAGGGATTCGCTGAAGGACGCGGCCGATTGCGCCCGGCTGCTCGGCTGCCGCTACGACATCGTGCCGATCGAGGCGCCGGTGACCGGCTTCCTCTCCTCGCTTTCGGAGCTCTTCGAGGGCACCGAGGAAGGCATTACCGAGGAGAACCTCCAGAGCCGCGCGCGCGGAACCATCCTCATGGCGGTCTCCAACAAGTTCGGCTCGATGGTCGTCACGACCGGCAACAAGTCGGAGATGTCGGTCGGCTATGCGACGCTCTACGGCGACATGAACGGCGGCTTCAACCCGATCAAGGACCTCTACAAGATGCAGGTCTACGCCATTTCGCGCTGGCGCAACGCACATGTGCCGCCGGGCGCGCTCGGGCCGACGGGAGAGGTGATCCCGAAGAACATCATCGACAAGGCACCGTCCGCGGAGCTGCGCCCCAACCAGACCGACCAGGATTCGCTGCCGCCCTATCCGGTGCTCGACGACATCCTCGAATGCCTGGTGGAGCTGGAGATGAGCACCGAGGAGATCGTCGCACGCGGGCATGACGCGGCGACCGTGCACCGGATCGAGCACCTGCTCTACATCGCCGAATACAAGCGCCGCCAGTCCGCCCCAGGCGTGAAGATTACCAAGAAGAATTTCGGCCGCGACCGGCGCTACCCGATCACCAACCGCTATCGCGACCGGGGGTAGGGCGTGGACGGGCCTGCCGACGCGCCGGCCGCTCGCCCGGCCTTCACCGAGGAGGAAATCCGGCTGATCCGGCTGTGGTCGCTGAGCGACCTTTCAGCCGGACGGCAGCTTTTGGCGCAGATCGCCTATTTCGCGACGCCGGCGGTTTTCGGCCTCTACGGCCTTGCGACCGGCGGCCTCGTCGTCCTCGGCGTCGCCTTCCTCTCCATCCTGCTTCTCCTCGCCTGGGGGTTCGTCACCACCTGGCGCGACCAGCGCAACCTCGTCCTGATGCAGTCGATCTGCCGGAAACTCTCGGCGGGCGAGGAGAGGGGGCCTGAGGGCTTCCCAGATCCGGCCAGCCGGAGTTAAGTTTTCGCTCACCAGCCCGCTTAAGCGAATTTTGCCGTCTGTCAGCTAGCCTTCGTTCAACAAAGCCGGGCAAACCGGCGGGGGACAGGCAGGGAAACAATGACGGGCAAGGCGCAAGGGGGCCGCGCGACGCGGCGACGCGGGGTTGGTTTGGCGATCCGCACGGCGGCGGTGATGATCGTCCTGCTCTTCGGGGCCGCCAATTATCTCGTGCTCGACTATGCGATCGAGCGGGCCGACAGCTTCGTCGCCGAGACGGAACGCACGCTGGTGCGCAACGAGTTCAGCCACCAGATCGACCAGGTGGTGCAGTACCAGAGCCAGATTTCCTTCTGGGACAAGACCTTCGACGAACTGAAGGACGGCATGCCGGGCGATGCCTTCGTGCGCGACCAGATCCGCGACTGGATGTGGGCCGACTTCGGGTTCTCCTGGATGATCTTCACCACGCCGGGCGGCGAGAAGGTGCTCGGCGTCCATCGCGGCGACAAGGTCTCCGAACGCAAGGCACGCGAGAAGCTGCACTGGGTGAGCGACCTCACGCTGAAGGCGGAGCGGGCCTACCGGGAGGCACTGTCGCCCGATCGCGGCGGCTGGCAGGTCGAGGGCGCCAAGGAGGATCCCGACCTCCTGACGCCGGCGCTGCCGCAAATCCACGTCTCCGGCATGCGCCTCATCGACCGGGTCATGAGCATCGTCGTCGTGCAGGCGGTCATTCCGAAGTCGCTTTACATTCCCGCAAGCCGGATGCAGCCGACGCTGCTGATCACGGTCAAGCCCGTCTCGCAGAAGATGCTTCTGAACACCGAGCGGCGGCTCGGCGTGCACGATCTCGGCTTCACGCCCATCGTGACGCAGGAGCCGGGGCTGGTGATGACGCCGGTCGGCGCCGACACCTATAATCCGATGGTCGCCTCCTGGCGGCCGAATATGCCCGGCACCTTCGTGTGGAAATCGGCGCTGCCGCAGATCGCGATGTTCGTGCTGGTCTTTGCCGGCGTCATGCTCTTCGTCACGCTGCGCTTTTCCGCGCTCGTCAAGGCGCTGCAGCGCAGCGAGGCGCAGAACGCCTTCCTCGCGCGGCACGATCCGCTGACGGGGCTGAAGAACCGCAGCGGCTTCGACGAGGAGGTGCGCCGCGCGATCCGCAAGGGCGAGAGCCGGCCCTTCTCGATCCTCGCGCTCGACCTCGACCGGTTCAAGGCCGTCAACGACCGGTACGGCCATGCGGCGGGCGATGCGGTGCTGCAGACCGTCGCCCGGCGCTTTTCCGAGCGCATCGGCACGCTCGGCTCGGTGGTGCGCCTCGGTGGCGACGAGTTTTCCGTGCTGCTCACCGGCGCCTTCAGCCGGGAGGCGCTCCTCGATCTCGCCGAAAGCCTCGTGCGGGATGCGCAGACGCCGATCGCGCATGACGGGCAGCTTCTGGCGATCGGCGGCAGCGCCGGCATCGCCCAGTTCCCCGACCACGGCGGCAGCCTGCATGACGTGATGGTGATGGCGGATGCCGCGCTCTATGCGGCCAAGAATGGCGGGCGCAATCGCGCCGTGCATGCGGGCGATATGGGCCGCGATGCGGTTGCCGAGGCCGGCACGGCGCGCGCGGCTTGAGGCCGCTTGTGCTGAAGCTCCCTAGCGCCTTGTTTCCACAGGTTTTCTGGTCAGGGGTGTCTCACATTGCGGCTGACCTTCGGCAAGGGCAATCGGGCCGGTTCGCTTCGGCCTCCAGAAATGAGTTGAGAAACAGTTGGATAGAGGCTTTGCTTGCTGAGTGAGTCAGGTGCCGGTCGGCTTCTTGCGGTTCGCCGGGAAGCGCCGGCCGGTTTGCAAGGGAGGCATGGCATGAGCGAGGGTGCGCGGCTGGACGGCAAGATCGCCGTCGTCACGGGAGGAACGCAGGGACTGGGCGCGACGATCGCCCGGCTCTTTGCCGAGCGGGGCGCGGCGGGCCTCGTCATCTGCGGGCGCAATGCCGCCAAGGGCGAGGCGAAGGCGAAGGAGATCTCCGGCGCGACGGGTGTGGCGACGCTCTATGTGAAGGCCGACCTCGGCGCGGTCGAGGATGCGCGCGCGGTCATTGCCGCCTGCGACGAGGCCTTCGGCCGCGTGGATGCGCTGGTCAATGCCGCCGCCATCACAGACCGCGGCACGATCCTCGATACGAGCCCCGAGCTCTTCGACCGCATGTTCGCGGTCAATGTGCGAGCGCCGTTCTTCCTGATGCAGGAGGCGATCAAGGTGATGCGGCGCGAGAAGACCGAGGGCACCATCGTCAATATCGGCTCGATGTCGGCCAAGGCCGGCCAGCCTTTCATTTCCGCCTATTGCGCCTCCAAGGGCGCGCTGGAGACGCTGACCAAGAACACGGCCTATGCCGTGCTGCGCAACCGCATCCGTGTCAACGGCCTCAATATCGGCTGGATGGCCTCGGAGGGCGAGGACCGCATCCAGCGCGAATTCCACGGCGCGGCCGACGACTGGCTGGCCAAGGCCGCGGCAAGCCAGCCCTTCGGGCGGCTCGTCGATCCGGCCGAGGTGGCGCGGGCCTGCGCCTATCTCTCCTCGCCGGAATCCGGTCTGATGACCGGCTCGGTGATTTGCTTCGACCAGTCGGTCTGGGGCGCCTATGACGGCTCGCCCCATCCGGAGGCCCCGCTCTGAGGCGCAGACGCGGCGACGTGTGGCGCGGACGGGCTTGATCGCGCCCGCGCGTCGTGCGCATATCCTTCGCGTCAGGTGCCCGCTCCGGCGGGAGAATCGGGAATCCGGTGCGGGCGGAAGGCCCAGGTCCGGAACGTGCCCAACGCTGTGACGGGGATGGTCTGCGCCATGAAAGCTTGAATCGATTCAAGCTTTTGCCACTGGTTGTTCAACCGGGAAGGCAGGCGTCGGCCGCGTGACCCGAAGTCAGAAGACCGGCCTGGCACGATAGACCGAACCGCGCGGACGGCGGCAGGTCGTGACGCATTGTTGGGGAGATGACGATGCGAAGCGAACCCTTGGACCCTCTGGTCCGGGCGGGCGCCTTTTCCCGCGAGGAAAGGCAGGCCGTCTACCGTGCCATCGAAACGCGCCGCGACGTGCGCGACCAGTTCCTGCCCGATCCGCTGCCGGACGATCTCGTCGGCCGCCTGCTGCAGGCCGCCCACAACGCCCCGTCCGTCGGCTTCATGCAGCCGTGGAACTTCCTTCTGGTGCGTGGCGCTGAGACACGGCGGGCGGTGCATGCGGCCTTCCTGAAGGCCAATGGCGAGGCGGCGGCGATGTTCCAAGGGGAGCGGCAGGCGCAGTATCGCGCGCTGAAGCTCGAGGGCATCCTGAAGGCGCCGCTGTCGATCTGCGTCACCTGCGATCCGACCCGCGGCGGCGGCGTGGTGCTCGGCCGCACGCACAATCCGCGCATGGATGTCTATTCCACCGTCTGCGCCGTGCAGAACCTGTGGCTGGCGGCGCGGGCGGAAGGCGTGGGCGTCGGCTGGGTCAGCATCTTCCACGACAGCGACATCCGTTCGATCCTCGGCATCCCCGCCCATGTCGAGATCGTCGCCTGGCTCTGCGTCGGCTTCGTCGACCGGCTCTATGGCGAGCCGGAACTGGCGGTGAAGGGATGGCGGCAGCGCCTGCCGCTGGAAGAGCTGGTGTTCGAGGAGCGCTGGCCGGGGGAGGGCGTCAGTTGACGCCGGCATCCACCGGGCGGCCGAGGTCGATGGCGGATTCGTTGGCCGGCAGGAAGACCGGGCCGACCGTGCGCACCTTGCTGTTCGCCGGGTCGTAGTCGCGTTCCTCGACCTTCGCCGGCACCTTGACCGGGGTTTCCACCTTCTTGGGCAGGGTGCGGATGGTGGTGATCGAGCCGGTCTCCGCCTCGTCTCCCGCGCCGGCGCGGGCCGTCTCGCCCTCGCCCTTCAGCGCTTTCTCGCGCTTGATCATCTCCTGGTAATAGGCAGAAAGATTGCAGCCGCAGGTGCCGGGCTTGGAGAGGTCGCGCGTGCGGTAGGAGAAGGCGTTCGGCATCTCGTAATAGGGCCGGCCGGTGACGGTGGAGGTCATCTGCTCGGTTTCCTGGCCGCTGGTCATCGACTGGTAGAACAATTCCGTCTCGGTCTGCGGGCACATCATCGCGCAGACCTTCTGGTCACGCCGGAAGTCGAGCGGCGTCGCGCCGGAGGAGATCGGGAAGAAACCGCCGTCGCAGGTGCGCACGCAGACGGTGCGCAGGTTGCCATGGCCGTTGCTGCCGCCTTGCGTGCGCAGCTGCAGGCGCTCGCTGCCTTCCGGGGCGGTGCCGAGCGGCAGGGTGCGCCTGTCGTCGAGCGTGCGCAGCGTTTCCGTCGCCGCGACCGGCATGACCCTTGCCTCGTCGCCGCAGCCATTGCTTTCCAGGAGGGCGGTGAGGCGGTTGCGCTTGCCCTGCGAGGACGTACCGCCGGCAAATTCGCGGCGCTTCTTGTCGAGGATTTCGAGGTTGCGCACCATCTTGCCGATGACCGTCGCGAGCGTGCCGCAGGCCTCCGCATTCGCGCCGCCGATGACGATGATGCTGCCGCTCGAGCAGCCGAGACGGCGCTGGTCGCTCCTGGCCTTGCGCAGCTGGATGTTCTGGCGGGCGATGGCGCCGGCATATTTGCGGGCGCTTGCGGTGTCGACCACCACCTTGGGCAGGTTGGCAAGCTCCGCCTGAAGCCGCTCGCACACGCCCGCCGCCGCCGTGCCGCCCGAAAAGGCGAGCGTCAGCCCGGTCGCAATGGCAAGGAGGAGGCGGACAGACCCTTTCAAATCATCGATCCCGTGAATGTGGATGGGCCGCGATCGGCCGCACGTACGACCCTATCATAGGCCGTGGCGGGGGAAGCGCAACGCGCTCCCGGATTTGTGATTAACGCCGGTCATAAAATATGAGTTGCGTATTCATCTTTTTGGTCGTGCCCCGCAATTGATCTCCCCTGGGCCTTGGTGTAGCACTCTCGTCAAACTCAACAGCCGGTCTGCGCCCTTGCCGCGCAACCGCCCCTGGCGGAAACCGGCCCTTGCAGGCAGGTCATCATGCGCATTTCGTCCATCTTGCTCAGCCCCTGGTACGCGCTCCAGCTCGCGTCCGGCGCAAAATCCTTCGCGGACAATCCCATCATCGGCAGCAAATGGCTGAACCGGAAGGGCCTGCACGAAAAGCGCGTCTCGCTCGCCATGCGCATGGCCGCCTGGCGCCGCAGGAAGCTGGAGAACCTCGTCGCCCCGGAATACCGCCGGCAATATGCCGAGAACGGGTTCGTGAAGATCGAGAACTTCCTGTCGCCGGAGGTCTTCGAGGCGGTCATCCGCGAGATCGCCGAGCGGGATTTCGAGCGCTACGACATGTTGCAGGGCGATACCGTCACGCGCCGCGCGATCATCGACGACAGCGACCTCGAAAGCCTGCCGGGCTTCAAGGCGGCGCGCAACGACCCGCGCATCACAAACCTCCTGCGCTACGTCTCGTCCCATGCCGGCCAGCCGCTGCTCGTCGTGCAGGTGGTGATGGCGCTGCCGTCCGTCGTCACGCAGGGCTCGACCGATCCGCAGACCGCGCTGCACAGCGACACGTTCCAGCCGACGGCCAAGGCATGGCTCTTCCTGCGCGATGTCGGCGAGGAGGACGGTCCGTTCGCCTATGTGCCGGGCTCGCACGAGATGACACCGCAGCGCCTCGCCTGGGAGCGCCGCATCAGCGAGAATGCCGATGCGATCGAGAACAAGTATTCCGCGCGCGGCTCGCTGCGCATCATGCCGGACGAGCTGACGGCGCTGGGTTATGGCCAGCCAGTCAAGATGACGGTGAAGGCGAACACCCTGGTCGTCGCCGACACGCACGGCTTCCATGCCCGCAGCCCGAGCTACAAGACGACGACGCGCATCGAGATCTACGGCTCGCTGCGCCGCAACCCCTTCCTGCCGTTCACCGGCCTGCACATCGCTTCGCTGCCCTTCATCGCCTCCGGCATGAACCGGCTGATCATCTCCGCCATGGGTTTTCGCGCAAAGCTCGGCCTCAAGGGCTCGCCCTGGAAGGATGCCGGCCAGGGCAAGGCCGATGAGTGGTCGAAGCGGCTGAAGCAGCCCTCGGCCTGAGCCTCGAGACCGGACGACCCGGCCGCCGCCCTTGCAACGCGGCCGGTTCGTCCCTAGATTTCCGGCAACGCAATGCCGACCGGATGGTGCACCATGGATTTCAACCCGACCGCAAACCGACTTCGTTTTGTCCTCGGGGAAATCCGTATCCATGCCGCATTCCATCACCCTCTCGAAAATCCGGTGGTCCACGCCTGACGGCCACGCCCTCCTTTCCGATCTCGACCTGACCTTCGGCGCCGAGCGCGCCGGCCTCATCGGCCGCAACGGCGTCGGCAAGACGACGCTGCTGAAGCTCGTGACCGGCGCGCTGGTGCCGCAGGCCGGCAGCGTCACCGTGAACGGCACGCTCGGGCTCCTGCGCCAGAGCGTGCAGGTCAGCCCGCAGGAAACCGTCGCCAGCCTGTTCGGCATCGCCGGGGCGCTCGACCTGCTTTCCCGCGCCGCGCGCGGGGAGGCGGATGCCGACGCCCTTGCCGATGCGGACTGGACGCTGGAGGCGCGGCTTGCCGCCGCACTTGCCCGCGTCGGGCTGGAGGCGGAGCCGCAGACGCCGCTTGCCGCCCTTTCCGGCGGACAGCGCACCCGTGCGGCGCTCGCCGCCCTCATCTTCCGCGAGCCCGACTTCCTGCTGCTTGACGAGCCGACGAACAATCTCGACCGCGACGGGCGGCAGGCGGTCATCGATCTCCTTGCCGGCTGGCGGGCGGGGGCGATCGTCGTCAGCCACGACCGCGCGCTGCTGGAGACCATGGATGCCATCGTCGAGCTGACGACACTCGGCGCGACCCGCTATGGCGGCAACTGGAGCGCCTATCGAGAACGCAAGGCGCTGGAGCTTGCCGCCGCCCATCGCGACCTTGCGGATGCGGAAAAGCACGCCGCCGAGGTGGCGCGCACCATGCAGGTCGTCGCCGAGCGCAAGGCGCGCAAGGACCGCGCCGGCCGCCGCAAGAGGGCGCGCGGCGACATTCCGCGCATCATGCTGGGCGCCATGAAGGAGCGCAGCGAGCTGACGGGCGGCGCCAATGCGCGGCTGGCGGAAAACCGGCAGGCGCAGGCGGGCGAGGCGGTGGCGGCGGCGCGCGAGCGCATCGAGATCCTCCAGCCGCTGACCGTCGCCGTGCCGCCGACGCATCTTTCCGCCGGCAGGACGGTGCTCCGGATGGACGGCGTCACCGCCGGCTACCGGGCGGATCACCCGGTCATCCGCGACCTGTCCTTCACCATGACCGGGCCGGAGCGGGTGGCCGTGACGGGGCCGAACGGGGCGGGCAAGACGACCTTTCTGGCGCTCGTCACCGGCGCGCTTGACCCCTGGCAGGGCAGCGTGCGCCTCCTTGCGGACGCCGCCATGCTCGACCAGAAGGTGAGCCTGCTCGATCCGGCCCTGTCGATCCGCGACAACTTTCGCCGGATCAATCCCGAGGCCGGCGAGAATGCCTGTCGGGCGGCGCTGGCGCGGTTCATGTTCCGCGCGGATGCCGCCCTGCAGGCCACCGGCAGCCTTTCGGGCGGGCAGCTGCTGCGCGCCGGCCTTGCTTGCGTCCTCGGCGGCGACAGGCCGCCGGCGCTGCTGATCCTCGACGAGCCGACGAACCATCTGGACATCGATTCGATCGAGGCGGTGGAGGCGGGGCTGCGGGCCTATGACGGCGCGCTCCTCGTCGTCAGCCACGACGAGGCGTTTCTTGCGGCGATCGGCATGACGCGCCGGCTGGCGCTTTCGGCGATATGAGATGATGCCGGGCCGCCGCCCATTCCTCCGTCAGGTCGGTTCTCACCCGGCCATCCACGCCGCACCCGGAGCGTGGATCCTCGGGGCAAGCCCGAGGATGACGAAGGCGTGCGGGGGAAGGCCTTGCAGTCCTCAACCCGGTCTCGAGTCGCGTTCCGCCTAGCTCCGGCCGAAACGCGCAATGACCTCGGCAAGCGGCACGTGGCCCTTGAAGGCGCCTGAGCCGGCTGGTGTCTCGCCGCTTTCCACTGCGGTGGCGAACGCGACGGCGGGGTCGGCCTCCAGCCGGCCGCGGATGGCCGCGATGCGGGGCCAGCGGCTTGCCGGCGCGACCGCGTGGTAATCGAGCCACCGGGCGACGCCGATGAGCACGCCGTCCGCAAGCGTCGGGCGGTCGCCGACAAGGTAGGGCGTGTCGCCGAGCATCGCCTCCAGCTTGTCGTGCCGCTCGATGACGCCCTCGTGGCCCCAGCGGCGGAGCGACTCCTCCAGCACCGGGTCCGGCGTCTCCAGTTCGAGCGCCGCCCAGAGCGGGCTGAAGGCACCGGTGAATCCGGTGTTGAGATAGGCCATCAGCTGGACCATGCGGTCGGCCTCCGGCGTTGCGGGATCGAAGCTGATGCGCCGTTCGGTGTCGCGCGCGGCGATCCAGTGGGCGATGGCCATGGTCTCGGTGATCACCCGGCCGTCATCGGTGACGAGGGCCGGCGTTTCGTGCCGGGCGTTGAGGCGGGCATAGGACGGGTCGCGCATTTCGCCCAGCATGTCGACGCGGCAGAGGCGGTAGGGTTTTCCCAGCCATTCCAGCGCGGCGACGAGGCCCATGGAGCTTCCGGCGGGGAAGCCGTAGACGAGGATCGGTTCCAATGTTCTTCTCCGTGATTTCTGTTGACCACGCTGCGCAGCGACACTGGACCTAAGCCTTGCCTGCCCCCATGTAAATTACGCACATTTTTGTCACCATGCCGGAGCCCGCCATGAAGGATCTCGTTTCCCGCTGCCCGATCGAGGAGGTCATGCAGGTGCTGAGCGGCCGCTGGCCGACCCTGCTGATCTACTACCTGAAGGACGGCACGAAGCGCTTCAGCGACCTCAGGCGCGACAACCCGACCGTCTCGCACCGCATCCTGACGCTGGAACTGCGCAAGCTGGAAAAGGCGGGCATCGTGCGGCGGACGGTCTTCGACGGCTATCCGCTGCGGGTCGAATACGACCTCACGCCATCCGGCCTGACGCTGCTGCCGCTGGTCGACGCGCTCGGCGACTGGTGGGAGGCGCGGGATGCCGGGCGCCCGGCGCCGCAAACGAAAACGGCCGCCGAGGCGGCGACCGTTTCGTAAGGCTGGAGCATTTCCGCTTTTCTTCGAATCGCGAAAACGATCTATCTGTTTGTTTTTACGCAATTCCGGACGCAAAACCGCTACGCACTTCTGCTGGAATTGCTCTAGATCGGTCAGGCCGGGTTGGAGGCTTCCACCACGGCAAGCGCGGCCATGTTCACCACGCCGCGCGAGGTGACCGACGGCGAGAGGATATGGGCGGGCATGGCGGCGCCGAGCAGGATCGGGCCGACGTGCAGGCTGTCCGTCATGGTCTTGACCACGCCGAGCGTGATGTTGGCGGCGTCGAGATTGGGGAAGACCAGGAGGTTGGCTTCGCCGGACAGCGTCGAATTCGGCATGACGCGCTGGCGCAGGGCCTCGGAGATCGCGGCGTCTCCGTGCATCTCGCCGTCCGCCTCGAGCGTCGGGTCCATCTCGTGCACCATCTCCATGGCGCGGCGCATCTTGAAGGCGCTGTCGGAATCGCGCGAGCCGAAGTTCGAATGGGAGACGAGGGCGGCGCGCGGCGTGATGCCGAAGCGGCGGATTTCCTGCGCGGCCATCACCGTCATCTGCGCCACTTCCTCGGCCGTCGGGTCGAAGGTGACATAGGTGTCGGTGAAGAAGGTGGCGCCGCGCTGCGAGATCAGCAGGCTGAGCCCGGAGAAGTCGAGCACGCCCTCCTTCTTGCCGATGATCTGGCTGACGTCGCGCAGGTGCTTGGCATAACGCCCCTCGACGCCGCAGATCAGCGCATCGGCCTCGCCACGCTTGAGGGCCAGCGCGCCGATGACCGTCTGGTTGGTGCGCACGATGGTGCGCGCGGCTTCCGGGATGACGCCGCGGCGGCCGACGATGCGGAAATAGTCGTCCACATAGTCGCGGTAGCGCGGATCGTCCTCGGGGTTAACGACCTCGAAGTCGGTCTGCGGGCGGATGCGCAGGCCGTAGCGCTTGAGGCGCGTCTCGATGATCTGCGGGCGGCCGATGAGGATCGGCTTGGCGATGTCCTCCTCCAGCAGCACCTGGGCGGCGCGCAGCACGCGCTCGTCCTCGCCTTCGGCGAAGATCACGCGCTTGCGGGCAGCGTTCTTCGCGGCGGCGAAGATCGGCTTCATGATGAAGCCCGAACGCCAGACGAAGCGGTTGAGCTGGTCGAGATAGGCGTCGAAATCGGTGATCGGGCGCATCGCCACGCCGGTTTCGGCCGCCGCGCGCGCGACGGCCGGCGCGATGCGCAGGATGAGGCGCTGGTCGAAGGGCGAGGGGATGAGGTAGTTCGGGCCGAAGCTCGGCGTATCGCCGGAATAGGCGCGGGCGGCGACGTCGGACACTTCCTCGCGGGCGAGGGAGGCGATGGCGCGCACGGCGGCCATCTTCATCTCCTCGTTGATCGTGCGCGCGCCGCAATCGAGCGCGCCGCGGAAGATGTAGGGGAAGCAGAGGACGTTGTTGACCTGGTTGGGGAAGTCCGAGCGGCCGGTGCAGATCATCGCGTCCGGGCGAGCGGCGCGCGCCTCCTCGGGCATGATCTCCGGCGTCGGGTTGGCGAGCGCCATGATCAGCGGCTTCTCCGCCATGCGGGCGAGCAGTTCCGGCTTCAGGACGCCGGCGGCCGAAAGGCCGAGGAAGACGTCGGCGCCGTCGATGGTCTCGGAGAGCTGGCGCTTGTCCGTCTCCTGCGCATAGACGCTCTTCCACTGGTCCATCAGGGCCTCGCGGCCCTTGTAGACGAGGCCCTCGATGTCGTGCACCCAGATGTTCTCGACCTTCGCGCCGAGCGAGACGAGCTGGTTGAGACAGGCAAGCGCGGCCGCGCCCGCGCCCGAGGCGACGATCTTGGCGTCGGAAAGCGCCTTGCCGGCGAGCTCCAGGCCGTTGAGGACCGCGGCGGCGACGATGATCGCCGTGCCGTGCTGGTCGTCGTGGAAGACGGGGATGTCCATCTTCTCGCGCAGCTGGCGCTCCACCTCGAAACATTCCGGCGCCTTGATGTCTTCCAGGTTGATGCCGCCGAAGGTCGGCTCCAGCGCGGAGACGACATTGACCATCTCGTCCACGGTCGGGGCGTCGATCTCGATGTCGAAGACGTCGATGCCGGCGAACTTCTTGAAGAGCACCGCCTTGCCTTCCATCACGGGCTTGGAGGCGAGCGGGCCGATATTGCCGAGGCCGAGCACGGCCGTGCCGTTGGAGACGACGGCGACGAGGTTGGCGCGCGCCGTGTAGTCGGCGGCCGTGTTGGCGTCGTCGCGGATGGCGAGGCAGGGCGCGGCGACGCCGGGCGAATAGGCGAGCGCCAGGTCGCGCTGGTTGCCGAGCGGCTTGGTCGGGTTGATCTCGAGCTTGCCGGGGCGGGGGTGACGGTGGAAGAAGAGGGCCTGCTGGTCGATGTCGCCGCTTGCCGGACCGTCCTGCGTCCGCGATTTGTCACCCGTGCTCATGATGCTCCCTGCCATATGCTGTTTTCGTTGCGGCCCTTCTTTGCACGAAACCGCCGCGACGTGAGGTTTTCCGAGTCTTCCATAAAGCCGCAATCAGCGGTCTGTGCAATGCCTATTTGCCATCGAAAAAGGCATAGGTGTGTCATCAATCTGAAACAGGAGTCTGGTTTTCAACGGGGTGAAAGCCGCCCCTTACGACGACCACCGCGGCGGCCGGCCACCCGGAGACAGACGCATGACCGCGACCCTCGCCGACCCGAATGTCCGCCATTTCCGCACGTTGTTCATCTCGGACGTGCATCTGGGATCGAAGGCGGCCAAGGCGGACTTCCTGATCGACTTCCTGCGGCATCACGAAGCCGAGACGATCGTGCTCGTCGGCGACATCGTCGACGGCTGGCGCCTGAAGCGCAACTGGTACTGGCCGCAGGCCTTCAACGACGTCACGCAGAAGCTTCTGCGCAAGGCGCGCAAGGGCACGCGCATCATCTACATTCCCGGCAACCACGACGAGTTCCTGCGCGACTTCCCGGGCACCCATTTCGGCGGCGTGGAAGTGGCCGACCGCATCATCCACGAGGCTGCCGACGGCAAGCGCTACCTCGTGCTGCATGGCGACGAGTTCGACGTCGTCGTGCGCCATGCCCGCGTCGTCGCCTATCTCGGCGACTGGGCCTATGACGCGGCCATCGCCATCAACGTCGTCTTCGCCGCCATCCGCCGCCGGCTCGGCCTGCCGTACTGGTCCTTCTCCTCCTGGGCCAAGCAGCAGGTGAAGACGGCGGTGAACTTCATCGGCGAGTTCCAGAAGGTGGTGGTCGAGGAGGCGCGGCGCCACGATGCCGACGGCGTGATCTGCGGCCACATCCACCACGCCGTCATCATCGAGATCGACGGCATCCGCTACATCAACAGCGGCGACTGGGTGGAGAGCTGCACGGCGATCGCCGAGCATCACGACGGCGAGATGGAGCTGATCACCTGGCAGATGCTCGCATCGAGCCCTGCCGAGGTGGTTCCGGTCTCGCGCCGGATGCTGGCGATCGAAGCCCGGGAGCCGGAGGCGGCGTAAGCCGGCTTTCACCTGTTCGGCCTTCCGGCCCGCGGGCAGAAATAGCGCATTGGCGTACGTACGTCGGCATGCTAGAGCCGGGGCGTTCCAACGCAGGTTCCCCGCCAATGAATGCCCCCTCCGGGTTTACCGTGACCGCCGGCGCGCCGCCGTTCTTCGCCGCGCGCATCGCTCTCGTCTTCTGCGCGCCGATGATGGTCAACGGCATTGCGCTGCCGTTCTTCCCGGTCTGGCTGGAAACGCTGTCGATGAGCGATTTCCAGATCGGCATCGTCCTTGCCGTGCCGATGTTCGTGCGCGTCTTCACCGCGCCGGTGGCCGGCATCATCGCGGACCGGATCGGCGAGCGTTCGATCGTGCTGCTCTGGTCGGCGCTGCTGTCGCTTTCGACGGCGCTCGCGCTCTTTGCGACCGGGTCCTTCTGGCCGGTGCTGCTGCTCTACACGCTGCAGGGCGCGGTCTATTCGCCCTATGTGCCTATCACCGAGGCGATCATGCTCTCGGGCGTGCGGCGCTGGAATTTCGATTACGGCAAGATGCGCCTGTGGGGCTCGCTCGCCTTCATCGTCGCGACGATGATCGGCGGCTGGCTTGCCGGTCTCTACGGGGGTGCCATGGTGCTGCCGGCGATGGCGGTGGCCTTCGTGCTGACGGTGCTCGGCGCGGTGATCGCCCCCAGGATCGGCAAGCCGCGCCGCCCGTCGCCGATCGCCGCGATCGCCACCATGCCGACGAAGAGCACGCTGCGGCAGGCGGATGTGCAACTCATGCTGATCGGCGTCTCGCTCGTCAATGCGAGCCACGCCATGCTGTTCGCCTTCTCGGCGATCTACTGGCAGAAGATGGGTTTCAGCGGCGTGGACGTCGGCATCCTGTGGAGCGCCGGCGTGCTTGCCGAGGTGGTCTTCTTCCTCTTCGCCGTCCAGTTGCGGCGGCGCTTCAATCTCTGGTCCATGATGACGGTCGGCTGTGCCGTGGCGGTCGGCCGCTGGATCCTCTTCCCGATGGAGATGTCCTTTTCCGGCTATTTCGCGCTGCAATGTCTGCACGCCTTCACCTATGCGCTCATCCACATGAGCGCGCAGAGCCGGCTGGTGGAGCGCGTGGCGGAGGAGCAGGAAGCGGCGGCGCAGGGGCTCTATTTCTTCTATACCGGCGTCTTCACGGCGCTCGCCACCTTCGTTTCGGGCTATGCCTTCAGCTGGTACGGCGTTCACGGCTTCTACCTGATGTCGTTCGTCGCCGCGGCCGGCCTCGTCTCGGTCGTCGCCGGCCGCATCGTCGCGCCGCGCGCTCAGCCCCAGAGCGCGGCATCCGGCGGATAGACGGTCGAGCCCTCGTAGGTGAGGCCCGGCTCCCGGTCGCGGGCGAGCAAAAGCGGGCCGTCGAGATCGACGAAATCGGCGCCCTGCGCCAGCAGAACGGCCGGCGCCATGCCGAGCGACGTGCCGACCATGCAGCCCACCATGATCTTCAGCCCGTTCTCCTTCGCCGCCTCGCGCAGCGCCAGCGCCTCCGTCAGTCCGCCGGCCTTGTCGAGCTTGATGTTGATGGCGTCGTAGCGGTCGGCAAGTTCCCGGACGTCCTGCGCCTGGTGCACGCTCTCGTCGGCACACACTGGGACGGGGCGGGCCGCGCCCCGCAGCGCCGAATCGTTGCCCGCCGGAAGCGGCTGCTCGACGAGGGCGATGCGCGCCTCGGCACAGATGGCGAAGTGACGGGCGAGGTTTTCCAGGGTCCAACCCTCGTTGGCATCGAGGATGATGGCGCTTTCCGGCGCACCGGCGCGCACCGCGCGGATGCGGGCGGCGTCGTCCGCCGTGCCGACCTTGACCTTGAGCAGGGGGCGGGCGGCCTCCTGCGCCGCCTGCCGCTGCATCGCCTCGGGCTCGCCGAGGGAGAGCGTGTAGGCGGTGATGAGCTCCCGCGGCGGCGCGGCGTTGATCACCTGTGAGGTCGGCACGCCGGAAAGCTTCGCTTCGAGGTCCCACAGCGCGCAGTCGATGGCGTTGCGCGCCGCGCCCGCGGGCATGATCCGCGCCAGTTCCTCGCGGCCCATGCCGTCCTCCACGGCGCCGCGCATGTCCTCGATGGCGGCAAGCACGCCGGCGACCGATTCGCCGTAGCGCGCATAGGGAACGCACTCGCCGCGCCCGGAAAGGCCGGAACCGCCGATCGTGCAGGTCACCACCTCCGCCGTCGTCTTGGCGCCGCGGGAAATGGTGAAAGTGCCGGCAATCGGGAAGCTTTCGGTGGTGGCAAGCAATGTGCGGCGCATGGGAGTGATCCTGGCAGGCTTGAAAAAATCGAGGCGGGAAGGCCGCTTTTGCGGGTTCGTTCGGTGACAGACGGGCGGCGAGCCGGTAAGACAGGCGCATGTTGGCCCAAGCACGGGAAGATGCAAGAGACTTGACCGGCGCCCGTTCCCCCCTCGACATCGCGATCGAAACGCTGCCCGGCAAGGACGGGGAGGTCTGGCGCCTTTCCGGCGAATGGGTGAACACGACCGCGGTTGCCGCGAGCAAGCGGCTTGCGGATATCGGCCGCGGGCAGGGCGGCGCGCTGGAAATCGACCTCGGCGGCGTCGCGGCCATGGATACGGCCGGCGCCTGGCTGCTGCGCCGGGCCATCACCGAGCGGCAGGGCGAGGGCGGCGCGGTGAGTTTCACCGACCGCGAGGGGACGCACTATGCCGACCTGATTTCGGCATTGCCGGAAAAGCTTGCCGAGCCGCGCGACGAGAGCGGCGGGAAAGGCACGCTGTTCGAGCGCGTCTTCGAGCCGATCGGCCGCAACGTGATGGAGATCTGGGACGATGCGGTCGCCGCCATGTTCATCCTCGGCTCGGCGGTGCGCGGCGCGCAACTGAAGCTCGGGCGGCGCAGCGGCGTGTCGCCCTCGGCGATCGTGCACCAGATCGACCATATGGGCGTGCGCGCCGTGCCGATCATCCTCCTGATGTCCTTCCTCATCGGCGCGATCATCGCCCAGCAGGGCGCCTTCCAGCTGCGCTATTTCGGCGCGGAAGTCTTCGTCGTCGATCTCGTCGGCATTCTCCAGCTGCGCGAGGTCGGCGTGCTGCTCACCGCCATCATGATCGCCGGCCGCTCGGGCAGCGCGATCACGGCCGAGATCGGCTCGATGAAGATGCGCGAGGAGATCGACGCGCTGAAGGTCATGGGCCTCAGCCCGGTCGGCGTCCTCGTCTTCCCGCGGCTCGTGGCGCTGACCGTCGCGCTGCCGCTCCTCACCATCATCGCCAACTTCGCGGCCCTCGGCGGCGCAGCCTTCGTCGCCTGGTCCTATTCCGGCATCACCTTCGACACGTTCCTGTCGCGCCTTCGCGAGGCGATCGACCTGTCTACCGTGGTGTCCGGCATGATCAAGGCGCCGTTCATGGCGCTGATCATCGGCATCGTCGCCTCGGTCGAGGGGCTGAAGGTGGGCGGCAGCGCCGAATCGCTCGGTCGCCACGTCACCGCCGCCGTGGTGAAGTCCATCTTCGTCGTCATCCTCGTCGACGGCCTCTTCGCCATGTTCTACGCCGCGATCGATTTCTGAGGACATCCATGGAGCAGGTTTCGGCAAAGACGGACGACGTGATGCTCTCGGTCAAGGACCTGACCGTCGGCTTCGGCAGCAACATCGTGCTCGACAAGCTCAATCTCGACATCTACCGCGGCGAGATCCTCGGCTTTGTCGGCGCCTCCGGCACCGGCAAGTCGGTGCTGATGCGCACGGTGCTGCGCCTGCTGCGCCGCCGCTCCGGTACGATCCGCATCTTCGGCCTGGATTTCGACAAGGCGAGCGAGGAAGAGCGCCTGGCGCTCGACATGAAGCTCGGCGTGCTCTTCCAGCATGGTGCGCTCTTTTCCTCGCTGACGGTCAAGGAGAACATCCAGGTGCCGATGCGCGAATATCTCGACCTGCCGCAGGCGATGATGGACGAGCTGGCGCGGCTGAAGATCGAGCTGGTGGGCCTCGCCCCGGAGGCGGCGAACAAATATCCCTCCGAGCTCTCGGGTGGCATGATCAAACGCGCGGCGCTGGCCCGCGCGCTGGCGCTCGACCCGGCCCTCGTCTTCCTCGACGAGCCGACCTCGGGCCTCGACCCGATCGGCGCGGCGGAATTCGACGAGCTGATCGCCAAACTGCGCGACACCCTCGGATTGACCGTGTATATGGTGACTCACGACCTCGACAGCCTGTTTTCGGTTTGCGATCGCATCGCCGTCCTCGGGCAGAAGAAGGTCATGGTCGAAGGCACGATCGAGGACATGCTGGCCTTTGACGATCCCTGGGTGCAGTCCTATTTCCGGGGCAAGCGCGCGCGAGCGATCGTGCGGAAAACGTAAGGACGTGTCCGGGGCCGGCAGGCTCCGGCGGATGGAACTGCGAGCAGGATAGCCCGAAGCATGGAAACCAAAGCCAACTACGCCCTCGTCGGTTTCTTCACCGTCCTCGTCATGGCCGCCGCCTTCGCCTTCGTCTACTGGATGTCGCAGTATGGCCGCGGCGGCGAGATGGCGCAGCTGGCCATCCGCATCCCGGGCTCGGCGAACGGCCTCAGCATCGGTTCGCCCGTGCGCTTCAACGGCATTCCGGTCGGCTCCGTGCGCAGCCTTGCCATCGACGCCGACGACCCGCGCTTCTCCGTCGCCATGACGGAAGTCTCGACCAGCGCGCCGGTCAAGCAGTCGACGACCGCGGTCCTGGAGGTCCAGGGCCTGACGGGCGCGGCCTATATCGAGCTTTCCGGCGGCAGCGCGGGCGATCCGAACATCCTGCGCCAAGCCGTCGACAGCGAGGTTCCGGCCGTGCTGCAGGCGGAGCAGTCGAGCGTGACGAACATCCTGTCCACCGCCGACAAGATCCTGAAGCGGGCCGACGCGGCGATCACCGACATCCAGGGCTTCGTCGCCGATGCGCGCGGGCCGCTGACGACGACGATCCAGAACGCCGAGCAGTTCTCCGGCGCGCTCGCCCGCAACGGCGAGAAGGTGGACGAGTTCCTGCAAAGCGTCGGCGGCCTTTCGGAGACCTTCCGCAACCTTTCCGGCCGGCTCGATTCGACGCTCGCCTCGGTCGACGAGCTGATCAAGGCGGTCGATCCGAAGAAGGTCGAGGATTTCGTCGGCAATGTCGACAAGATCAGCAAGGACATCGCGGATGCGTCCGGCGACATCAAGGCCACCGTCGACGGCTTCCGCAAGACGGCCGAAACCTTCGATGCCTTCGGCAGGCAGGCGACGGTGACGCTCGACAAGGTCGACAGCCTCATCGCCGCGGTCGATACGCAGAAGGTCGGCGGCGCGATCGACAACATCTCGGTCGCGACCGCCGATGCCCGCAAGGCCATCGCCTCCGTCACCGGCGTTGCCGACCGCATCGGCGCGCGGGAGGAGGACATCGACCAGATCATCACCGACGTGCAGCAGATGAGCAACAAGCTGAACGCGGCCGCCACGCGCGTCGACGGCGTGCTTGCCAAGCTCGACGGTTTCCTGGGCGAGGGGGATTCCGAATCGCTCTTCGCCGAGGCCAAGGCGACGCTGCAGTCGATCAAGCAGGCCGCCGATACGCTGAACGGCCGGATCGGCCCGATTGCCGACGGGCTGCAGCGATTCTCCGGCTCGGGCCTGCGTGACGTCGAGGCGCTGGTGCTCGACACGCGCCGCACGATCCAGAATCTCGACAGTGCGATCTCCGGTTTCGAGCGCAATCCGCAGCGCCTCCTCTTCGGCGGCGAGACGGTCAAGCAGTATGACGGCCGCAACCGGCGCTGAACCGGCCGTAAAGTGTGGCCCTATCCCCACAACTGCCAACCGCTGGCGGTCCAAGGCAAATTTGTCCGTCCGCGCAGCCGTGACAGCCTGTCGTGCCGCTGCTACACAGGCAGTTACAAGGGTTTGAGGACGACATGACGGGTTCGGGTAAGGGTTTGTTGCGGAACGGGACTGCGGCGCGCGCCGCGCTCGTCGCCGTTCTGGCGGCAATGCTCGCCGCCTGTGGCAGCACGCAGGCCAAGAACGATACGTTCGCGCTCACCTCCGTCGCCACCGCCGACGGCCCCTCGGCCAGGAGCCGGCAGATCCTCGTGCCGCCACCCTCGGCGCTGAAGGCGCTCGACGGCGAGCAGATCGTCATCCGGCCCTCCGCCTCGGAAATCCAGTATCTTGCCGGCGCGCAGTGGAGCGACAGCCTGAGCAAGATGGTGCAGGCCAAGCTCGTGCAGGCCTTCGAGAACACCGGCCGCCTCGGCGGCGTCGGCATGCCGGGGCAGGGCCTTGCGATCGACTACCAGATCGTAACCGATATCCGCGCCTTCGAGGTGCAGACGGCGGGCGCCGATGCGGCGGTGGTGGAGATTTCGGCAAAGCTGCTCAATGACCGCAACGGCACGGTGCGGGCGCAGAAGGTGTTTCGCGCGACGGTTCCGGTCGGCGGAACCGGCAACCCGGCCTTCGTGAAGGCGCTCGACGCGGCCTTCGCCGCGGTCACGGCCGATATCGTCGGCTGGACGCTGGCGTCGATCTGATTTTCTTGATGCATTTCTGTCGGTGATGCGGGGGTGCGAAAGCCCCTCATCCCGCTGCCGCGACCTTCTCCCCGCAAGCGGGAAGAAGGAGCAAGACGGTCGACCTTCGCCACGAAGGAATGTCGTTTCTTGCGGAAGTCGGTGCCACACCCCCTTCGCCCCGCTTGCGGGGAGAAGGTGCCGGCAGGCGGATGAGGGGGCTTTACAATGCAAAACCCCTCAGTCGATCAAGCGTCGTGAACGCCCTGGATGGCCGAGACCTTCCAGTCGCCGCCGTTGCGGCGCACGAAGGTCCAGATCTCGACGGCTTCCGTCAGGTTGTCCGGATCGCCGGAAACGAGCGCGCCGGTCGCGCGGTCGCGCATCACGTCGATGCTCTCGTAGCGCATGGCGACGGTGGCGTATTCCTCGGCGCCTTCGCGCCAGGCCTCGGCAATGTCGCCCTGCACGAGGTGGATGTCGCGCACCTCGTTCTTCAGGCCCTGGGTGGCGTTGTCGCCGAGTTCCTCGGCGAGGTAGGACATCGCCTCCGGCGTGGTGATCTGGCGCAGCGTGCGGAAATCCTCCGCCGCATAGGCCGCCTGCAGCTCCTTCAGCATGCTTTCGAACTGTTCGAGGTCGGCCTGCTTGATGCCGATCTCGTCGCCGCCCTTCGGCTGCGGCGCGGCCTGGCGGCTGCCGCCGCCGATGCTCGGGATCTTGAAGTCCGGGCCGCCGCTCGGCGCGGCGTTGCGGGCATGGGCGGCGCCGGCATAGGCGGGCGCGTTCTTCTGCGCGAACATGCGGCGCAGGAACAGGAAGACGCCGGCGATCAGCAGCACCTGCAGGATCAGGCCGAGGAAGCCGATGCCGCCGCCGAGGCCCTGGCCGAGCAGCATGCCGACGAGGCCGCCGAGCATCAGCCCGCCGAGCAGCGTGCCGCCGAAGCCGCCGAAGAGGCCGGGGCGCGGATTGGTGGCCGTTGCGTTGCGGCCGGCGGAGGGCTGGGCCGACTGCTGGCGCGTCATGGTACGGTCGATCGGCTGGGCATCCGTCGGTGCGGTGCGCGTCGTCGAGGGCGTCGAGAAGGTGCGGCTGCCGCGGCTGCCGAACCCACCGCCGGCGCGGCGCGCCTCGGCCACGTCCACCACCGTCATCATCACCATCACCGCGACCGCAAGCGTCGCCAGGATGCGTCCAAAGCCTTGTATAAAGATCATTTCCGTCTCTCTTCCCATGCGCCTTGTGGCGCGTCGGACCGGATATAGCGGCTGGAGGCCCGGATTTTAAGGTTCGGCGGCCGGAAATCGGCAGCCTGGGACGGTTTGCGCCATCAAAGGTGCGTTATCGGCGCGGCCAGGCAAGGCCCCCAACGCGAAACGGCCGCCTTGCGGGCGGCCGTTTGTCCGTGCTGTCCGGGTCTCCTCAGCTGAAGCGGCCTGCCGCGTGGGCCAGCATGGTGTAGACCTTGCCGGTGTCCGAGGTGAGGTAGGTCTGCGTCATCACCTTGTCGCGGTCGTTGCGGGCCACATCGGCGAGCAGCTTCTCGAAGTCCGAGATGTAGCGGTCGACCGCGGTGCGGAATTCCGGCTCGCGCTCGTACTTGCGCTTGATCTCGTCGAAGGTCTGCTGGCCCTTCAGCGTGTAGAGGCGGCGCGTGAAGACGTCGCGCTCGCCGCGCTGGTAGCGGCGCCACAGGTCGACCGAGGCGTCGTGATCGATGGCGCGGGCAATATCGACCGAAAGCGAGTTCAGCGATTCGACGACATGGCGCGGGTTGCGGTTGTCCGGGCGGGCGGCCTGGCCATCGGTGCGCGGCTGGCCGAACTGGGCTTCCTCGCGCGAGACGGCGCCGCGCAGGAGGTCGCGCATCCAGCCGCCTTCGCCGGCGGTCTTGGCCTCGGTCTCCGCGGGCAGGGGCTGCGGCACGGTGGCCGCGGCGGCACGCTCGAGGCCGAGGCTGCCGCGCAGCTGGACCGGCTCCTCGCGGCGGGGCTCGACGCGGGTTTCCTGCACCGGCTGCTGCTGCTGGACGACCTTGGCCTGGACCACCGCCGGGCGGGAGACTTCCAGCGCGGAGGAGGACTTGCCGATGATGTCGGACAGGTCCTGCAGGGCCTTGATCTGCTCGCTGACGGCGCGGCGCATCTGGGCGGCGTTTTCCTTGGCTTCTTCCGGAAGGTCGAAGGCGCCGCGCTTCAGCTCGCCGCGGGTCTGGTCGAGCTCCTTGCGGATATCGGCGGCGGCGCGGCGGATTTCCTCGGTCGCGCCGGAGAACTTGCCGACGGCCTCCTCGACGGCCTCGCGCAGCGTCTCGCGCATGACGGTCGTGGCGGCTTCGGACTTCTTGCCGCTCTCGGCGAGCAGGCGATCGACATCGGAGAGCGAGGCGCCGACGCTGCCGCGCAGGCGGTTCGCCACTTCCTTGGTCCGCTCCTCGGCGCGGGCGAAGGAGCCCTCGACCGACTGGCCCGCTTCCTCGCCGGCCTTCATCAGCTGCTCGCGCAGCGAATTGGCGGCGGCCTCGGCGCGCTTCTCGGTATCGCTCAGGATGCGGCCGACTTCGGCGAACGAGCTCTGGATGCCGCCGCGCAGGTTGCCGGCGATGAGGTTGGAACGTTCCTCGGCGCGGCTGAAGGCGCCCTCGACCATGCCTTCGAGCGACTGCATGGTCTTCTCGATCTCTTCCGAGCGCTGCACGAGGCCGACAGAGAGCGAACGCAACGCATCCTGGCGCTCTTCCAGCGTCGAGACGAGGTTGGACTGGGCGGCGGCGAGCAGGTCGGAGGCCTGCGACAGGATCTTCGAATGATCCTCGAAGCGCCCGACGATGCTGCCGATCTGGGACAGCGTGCCGGCGGAGATGTCGGACAGGCGATCCACCTTGCCCTCAAGCAGGCGCGACGTGGTGGACACCATGTCGGACGCGCGCTCGGCGGAGGTGGAGAAGCGCTCGGCCGTGCTCGTCAGGCGGCCGTCGATGGCACCGAGCGTCTGGCTCGCCGCGTCGACGATGCCGGCGATCGCGCCGTTGCTTTCCGAAAGGCGAGCGATCAGGCTTTCGACATTGGCCGCAAGGCCGCTTTCGATCTCGCGCATCGTGCCGGCGGCTTCTTCCGTGCGGCTGGTGATGGCGGCGAGCGTGTCGGCCGTGCGGGCGGAGATCGCGTTGATGAGCGCGGCGTTCTCGTTGCGCAGGCGTTCGGCGCTTTCGCGGGCAACGCCGCTGATGCGCTCGGCCGCGTCGCGGGCGACCCCGCCGATGCCCTCGGCAGCCTCCCGGCCGACGGCGGCATAGCTGTCGATGACGGGGCGGGCCTCCTCGTCGATCAGGCGGGCGAGCTCCTCGGTGCGGCTTGCCAGCATGGAGTTGAGCTCGCGGGTGCGCTCGTCGAGCGTCGAGCGGATGGAGGCGCCGCGCGCCTCCAGCGCCTTCTCGACGTCGCCGAGGCCGGCGCGCAGCGACTGGGCCTGGTCGGCGAGGCGGCTTTCCGTCTCGGCGAAGCGGGCGACGGCGGTCGAGGTGGTTTCCTCAACGGCGCGGGCGAAGGCTTCGTTGCGGGCCGACAGGTTGCCGGCGAACTCCTCGCCCGTACGGGCGATGTTTTCGGCGGCGCGCTGGGCTTCCGCGCCCATTTCCTGGGCCGCGCGGGAAACCGCGCCGCGCAGCGAGGAGCTGAGGCTGGCGAATTCCTCGCCGGTCTTGGCGAGCGACTGGGCCGAGCGGATCGCTTCGGCATCCATGTCCTGGGCGGCTTGCGAAACGGCATCGCGCAGCGTCGCGGCAAGGCCGGCGGCCTTGCCGTCGATCGTGCGGTTGACGTTGTCGAGACCGATGGTCAGCGCCCGGTCCATCGTGCCGAGACGTTCCTCGATGCGGCCGGTCTTCTCGTCGATCGTGCCGGCAATGCGCTCGGCGGCCTCGCCGGTGACGCGTTCGATGTCGCCGGTGCGGGCCGTGAGCGTGCTGTCGATGCGTTCGGCCGCTTCCCCGGCGATGCGGGCGATCTCGCCGGCGCGGTTCGACAGCGTGCCGTCGATGCGCTCGGCCGCCTCGCCGACGGCGCGGCTGATCTCGTCGGCGCGGTTGACGAGGGCGCCGTCGATGCGCTCGGCGGCATTGCCGACGGTCGTCTCGATCTGGCTTGCCCGGTTGAGGAGCGTGCCTTCGAGGCGTTCGGCGGCTTCGCCGACGGTGCGGCTGATTTCGTCGACCCGGCCGACGAGGGCGCCGTCGATGCGTTCGGCGGCGTTGCCGACCGTCAGCTCGATCTGCGTCGCGCGGGCCAGTAACGTGTCGTCGATGCGATCGGCGACCTGGCCCACGACGCGGTTGATCTCGTCGACGCGGCCCACGAGGACACCATCGATGCGTTCGGCGGCATTGCCGACCGTCATCTCGATCTGGGTGGCGCGGGCGATCAGCGTGTCGTCGATGCGGTCCGCCGCTTCCCCGGCAACGCGGGCGATCTGGTCGGCGCGGCTTGCCAGCGCGCCGTCGATGCGCTCGGCGGCTTCGCCGGTGACGCGCTCGATATCGCCGATGCGGCCGGAGAGGGCGCCTTCGATGCGCTCGGCAGCGCTGGCGCTGAGGCGCTCGATGTCGCCGACGCGGCCGGAAAGCGCGGCGGCGATGCGCGCCGTCGTCTCGTCGCCGATGCGCTCGACCTCGGCCATCGGCCGGGAGAGGGCGTCGGAGACGCGCAGCGAGACGTCGCCGCCGATGCGGTCGAGGTCGGTGAGGCGTTCCGACAGCGTGTCGGAAATACGCGAGGCGGCGGTGTCGACGAGGCCGGAGACGTGATCGACGCTGTGCTCGATGCGGGCTTCCAGCTTGCCGAGATTCTCTTCGAGACGGCTGCCCGTCGTGTCGAAACGGTTGGCGACGTTGTCGACCGTCTGTTCCATGCGGTTGCCGAAGGTGTCGGCCGCATGAACGATCTTCGCGGAGGTTTCGACGAGGCGTTCGGCAACGGCGCCGACGCTTTCGCGCACGCGCTGGTCGAGCAGGGCGCCGCTGCCGTCGATGGTGCGGCGCAGGGCCTCCTCGTGCTGTTCCATCGACAGTTCCAGCATGCCGGCGCTGGTGGCGATCGAGGTGCCGATCGTGGTCACCTGGTCGTTCAGCGTCTCGGCGAGCTGGTTGCGGCCCTCGCTGATGGCGAGGTTGATCGCGTCAATGCGGTCGTCAAGCGTCGCGCGGATCTCGTCATGGGTGGAGGCGAGCGAACCGGCGAGCGTCGAGGCGCGGCCCGAGAGTTGCTCCATCGACAGTTCCAGCATGCCGGCGCTCGTGGCGATCGAGGTGCCGACGGAGGCGACCTGGTCGTTCAGCGTCTCGGCGAGCTGGTTGCGCCCCTCGCTGAAGGCGAGGTTGATCGCGCCGATGCGGTCGTCGAGCGTCGCGCGGATCTCGTCATGGGTGGAGACGAGCGAACCGGCGAGCGTCGAGGCGCGGTCCGAGAGCTGTTCCATCGACAGTTCCAGCATGCCGGCGCTGGTGGCGATCGAGGTACCGATGGTGGCGACCTGGTCGTTCAGCGTTTCGGCGAGCTGGCTGCGGCCCTCGCTGATGGCGAGATTGATCGCGTCGATGCGGTCGTCGAGCGTCGCGCGGATCTGCTCATGGGTGGAGACGAGGGAGCCGGCCAGCTCCGACGCGCGGCCGGAGAGCTGTTCGGCGATGTTGGCGGCGCGGCCGGAGAAGGCCTCGGCGAACTCGGCCGCCTGGCCGTGCAGGACGCCCGTGAGCTGCTGGTTGCCCTCGGACAGGACCGTCTCGACGCGGTCTGCCGCCGCATCGATCGCGGACTGCATGGCGCCGGCGCTGTTGGACAGAACCGATGCGAGATTGGCCGTGCGGCCGGTGATGGCGTCGTCGATCTGGCGGGCGGCGCCCGTCAGGGCGTTTTCGACCCGGCTGGCGGCTGCGCCGACGGACTGTTCGAGCTGGCTGCCGGTCTCGTTCAGCATGGAGGAGAGGGCGGCGGTGCGCTCGGAAAGCGCGCCGTCGATGCGGTTGTGGCTGGCGGCGATCGTCGAGGAGATCTCGTCGGCGCGGGCACCGAGCGCGTCTTCCATGCGGGCCTGGGCGGCCTCGATGCCGCTTGCAATCGCGGTGCTGCGGGAATCCAGCGCCTCCGTCAGGCGGCGCTCGCTGCCCGAAATGCTCTCCACCAGCGCGCTGGCGCGGGCGCCGAGCGCCTCTTCCATGCGGGCCTGGGCGGCCTCGATGTCGGTGGCGATCGCCGAGCCGCGGGAATCCAGCGCCTCCGTCAGGCGGCGTTCGCTGCCCGAAATGCTTTCCGCCAGCGCATCCGCGCGGCTGCCGAAGCCGCTCTCGATGCGGTTCTGCACCTCGGCGAGACCGCCGAGCAGGGCCGCGGACTTTTCCGACAGGACCGCGCCCATGCGCTCATGCGCACCGCTGACGGCGCTGGAGATGGCGTCGGCATGGCCGGAAACGGCGTTTTCGATGACTTCCTGGCTGGTGGCGAGCGTGGTCGCGAGCGCGAAGGACTGGTCGGTGAGCGTGCTGCCGAGACGTTCGATGCTGGAGGTGAGGATGCCGTCCATCGCCTCGCGGCCGCTGGCGACCGTCTCGTTGATGCGCGCGAGGCTTTCCATCAGCTTGCTGTCGAGCGAGCCGGCGCGCTGGTCGAAGGCCTGGGCGAACTCTTCCACGCGCTGGTCGAAGGCGCCGGAGACCCGGCCGACGGTCGCCTGCATGCGCTCGTCGAAGAAGCCGGTGCGCAGGTCGAGGTCCATGACCGTGTCGTCGGCGGCGTTCTTGAGGCTCTGGCGGAACTGCGCGCCCTTCTCGTCGAGCGCGGCGTTCATCGCCTGGAGAACGTCGTCGAGGCCGCCGGTGACGGCCTGCTGGCCGATCGACAGGCTTTCGCTGATCTCGCGGGTGCGGGCGATCAGCGTCTCGTTGAGCTGCTTGGCGCGCTCGTTCAGCGCGGCGTTCAGCTTCTCGGTGTTCGTGTCGAGCGAGGTGGCGCGGGTCTCGAACTGCTGCAGGAGGTCGCGACCGCGGGAATCGAGGGTCTTGGTGAGCTGGTCGAGGCGGCTGTCGAACTCGTTGGCGAGCGCGAGGCCGGACGAGCTGAGCGTCGACAGCAGGCTGTCGGTACGGGCCGACAGCATGGCGCCGATCGTCTGCGTCGCGCTGTCGGATTTTTCCATCAGCATGGCGGCGCGGGTGTCGAGCATCGAGGCGAAGGCTTCGCCCGAGGTGGCGAGGCGCTGGGTGAGGTTGTCGCCGGCGCTTGCCAGCTCGTCCTTCAGCTGCTCGTGCGCGCCGGAGATGGAAGAGCGGATGCGCTCGGCGTGGCTGACGATGGCCTCGCGCTCGGCGCCGAGTTCCTGGACGAGGGTGCGCACGCGCATTTCGTTGTCGGAATAGCTGCGCTCTAGCGCGTTGACTTCCGAATGCACGAGGGTTTCGAGCTCGGTGGCGCGGGCGATCGTGCGCTCGATGCCTTCGTTCATCGCGGAGACTTCGCGGCGCACCGCCTGGCCGACGGCCATGATGCGGTCGCTGGCGACGGTTTCCGGCTCGGAGAGGCGGAGCGCGACCTCCGCCATGGAACGGGCGGCGCTGCGCAGTTCCTGGGCGCGGGAAATCATGATCGCGAAGGCGAAGAACAGCATGATCGGCATGACGATGGCGACGACCATGCCGATGGCGCCGGGCAGCGCCACGAGGTCGGCGACCGAGCGGATCTGCCAGATCTCGGGCGCATAGAGAAGGTTGGCGACGCCGAGACCGCCGATGACCCAGAGCACGGACATCAGGATGGCCATGCGGATCGAGGCGCGGCCCGAGCGCACGTCCAGCGATTTCAGGATCGCGGCCGGCGTCTTGCGGGAGCCGTCGTTGGCCGGCGTGAAGGCAGGCGTCTTCGGCGCCTGCTCGGGACTGTGGCCCCGTGCGGTCTCGCCGGAAGCAGGGCGATTGGCAGGTTTTTCCTGCGTCTTGTTCGGAACGCTGTTAGCTGGTTCGGGCACATGGGCTTCCGAAGCGTCCTTCTTCGAGGGCGTCTCCGGCGCTAGATCGTCAAAGTCGATTTTCAATGCTTCTTCAAGGGCCTGGAAGGCCTTGTCGTCGATCGACTCGGTGGACTTGTTCGTCGCCATGCGGTTACGCCTCGTTACCATATCCGGGATCGGGCTTCATGCGCGCTGCCGCTGCTCAGGCGCATTCGAACCGGTCCGGTTGGTGGCCGGTCTTGCTGCATACCCTCATGGCAAGCAGCGTCCGGACCGCCGTTCATTCCAAATTCGCTCGATAGACCGAAAAGGCGAAGCGGTGTATCTCCGCCCAAGGCTTATCCACCGGGACTATCCGGTCGTATCGTAGTGACACATTAGCCTGTATCACACAATTCATTGCCATCTCCCTTCGCCCGAAACTTAACAGGAAGTTAATATCGGGCGATTCTGTATCGCGATGGAAACCTTGCGAAAAAGGCAATTTTTCAGCCGTTAACCATAGTTTGCGATTCATGCCCATTTTGCGCCGTCTTTTAATCGGATAGCCGCGCCGGCCGCGCAGAATGGCTGTCCCATGTCCCTGTACGGAGCGGCGAGTACACCCGTCCCGCATCGACATCTGCGTGCACCACAAGGAAACAAGCGTAAACCGCGTCTATAAGGATATTGGCAAATGGCAGCGCTCAACATCGCATTCGAGGCGCCCGACAATGCAGGCGGCATGTCCCATTCCGGGGAAAAGCCGATCGATCTGGTACATCTGGCCCGCCAGACCATGGGCGACAAGGGGCTGGAGTTGGAAGTGCTGCAGATGTTCGCACGGCAGGCCCGCGCGAGCATGAAGGAACTGGCGGCCTCGGAAGGCGCGGCGCGGAGCGCGGCCGCCCACCGTCTCAAGGGCTCCGCCCAGTCCGTCGGCGCCACCGCCGTCAGCAAGACGGCCGCGGCGCTCGAGGACAATCCGGCCGATGCCATCGCGCTGGCCGGCGTCGCCGCCGCCGTGGTCGAGGCGGAAAACTTCATCCTGAAACTCTGCCGCTGATCGTCGCAGGTCCTGCCGCCTGCCTGAAGCGCACGGCGATCCGACAGATCCGCTCCCTGCGCTTCAGGCCCTTGCTTCACCGCCCGTCGTTGCCGCGAAACCACCGCGCCCGTTGCGCGACGGGCTTTAGCGCTACGGGAAAAGCCGGCGTCGCACCCGGACCATCCGGAACCTGCCGGGCGCGCGATGTTGACTGGGGAGGGGTTTTGTTGGAAACGTCCGCGGAAAACCGGCGGGCCGACCACCTTTCCGCCGGCCGTTCATTCGTCCGCCCGGGCAGCGCCATCGCCCGCCCTGGGCAGTCTTGAGGATCCGGAAGCCATCATGAGCAAACTCACCATCGTCGCCTTCGACGGCACGCGCCACGAACTGGATGTCGCCGACGGCTCCACGGTCATGGAAAATGCCGTGCGCAACTCCGTGCCCGGCATCGAGGCCGAGTGCGGCGGCGCCTGTGCCTGTGCGACCTGTCATGTCTATGTCGACGACGCCTGGAGCGCGACCGTCGGCCCGCCGGAAGCGATGGAAGAGGACATGCTGGACTTCGCCTACGAGGTGCGCCCGACCTCGCGGCTCTCCTGTCAGATCAAGATGTCGGATGCGCTCGACGGGCTCGTGGTCCACGTTCCCGAACGCCAGGCCTGACATCTTTCCTTCAGACTGACGGAAGCACCGGCCGAATCCGATCCGGGTTCGGCCGGCATTTTGCGTCTCTTCTTCGCGCATGAAGAAAAGATCGCGGGTTTCTGCGGGCTCGCAAGAATAGAAGGGCAAAAAAAGAGCCTCGCCGGTCGGTCAGGACGAGCGAGGCCAGGAGGGCGCATCGCAGGCAGGAGAGGGAGGAGACACCTGCTGCTTTGGTAAGGACGCGCCAGGAGAACCTGTTACAAACCGCTTCATGCAACTTCGGGAAGGAAAATCGTCTTCCCGTTCACTGTTGGTATAAAAATACGGCGATTTGCGGAATTGCGCTATCGCTAAAACTAACCAGTCATTTCATGCATGAAAAAGCGCCCGGGCCTTGGCCCGGTCCCGTTCCACTGAAGCTCTTCCAGGAAATACCTGCCTGCAGCGCGCGCCTTTACTCGGCGCGGTTCTTCAGCCGGTGCACCAGGAGGCGCATCATCCGGTCGTTGAAGTTCTTCGATTCGATGCGGTCGAAGCGCGCCTGGTCGGCATCGTGCTTCGACACGGCGTCGGCCGTCGCCCGGTCGACGCGCGCCTGCATGCGCTCGCAATCGGCTTCGGGCCGCAGGGTCTTCAGCGTGCGTTCCAGGTTGCGGGCGTGGGTGCGGGCGATTTCGGCGTGGCGCTCCTCATGGCGCTTGATGTCGCTCGAAAGCGTGTCCCAGATGAGCGCGAGCGACGGGGTGGCGCGCTTGCGGTTCTTCCAGCGCGGCAGGATGATCTCGGTGGAGAGGGTCACCCGCGCCTCGCCGACGGCGCAGCGGCTGCCGCGGCGCACATAGGTCACCGAGCCGCCCCATTTGATCCGGGTGGCGCCGGGGTGGCGCGAGCCGCTGCGCTTCATCACCGGTCCGCGTTTCGACAGCTCCTCGTCGAGCTCGGCCGCCGTGCGCCCGCCGACGGAAAAATAGGCGAAGGATTTCGAGGTGATGGTCTCGGCGCGGGCCGGCGGGACGGCGAGGCAGGCGAGGGCGGCAAGGGCCATCAGGCGGGCGATGGTCGTCATTCAGTCAGCATTCCTTTCGCCACCGGATCGTCCGATGCACAGGCCGGCTGAAGGCGCCGGTTGAACTTCCCCCAAGCTTGGGGCATAGGCACGGCGAGCGCAACACCCTTTCCGGGATGCCGCTCGATACCCTTAACTTCAAACCCGTTGATTTAAAGCTAAGGGTGTCGGGGAGATTCTAACGTATCGTAGCGTCCCCGGCGTGCGGCGCCGTCGTTGACTGCGGGAGGAAACCGCCATGTTCTCGCCATTCGAACCCTTTCGCTGGGCGCTCGCCCATGGCCGGTCCCTGGAGCTGGGCCCGCGCGGCATTCTGATGGCGATCGTCAACGTGACGCCGGATTCCTTTTCCGACGGCGGCCGGTTCGACAGCGCCGACAAGGCCGTGGCGCAGGCCATCCTCTGTCTCGAAGAGGGAGCCGAGATCGTCGATATCGGCGGGGAATCGACGCGCCCCGGCGCGGCTGCCGTGTCGGCGGCGGAGGAGCAGGACCGCATCCTGCCCGTCATCGAGGCGCTTTCTGGCACGACGGACGCGCTCATCTCCGTCGATACCTACCGGGCCGAGACGGCGCGGCTTGCCGTTGCGGCCGGCGCCCATATCGTCAACGACGTGCACGGCCTGCAGCGCGAACCCGACATTGCCGTCGTTGCCGCCGAAACCGGGGCGGGGCTCTGCATCATGCATACCGGCCGTGACCGCGAGAAGCGGCCGGATGTGGTGGAGGACCAGTATCTCTTCCTCGGCCGCTCGCTGGAGATCGCCCGGGCCGCGGGCATCGCGCGCGAGGCCATGGTGCTCGATCCGGGCTTCGGCTTTGCCAAGGATACGGAGGAGAACCTCGAACTGATGGCGCGTTTCGGCGAGCTTTACGGCTTCGAACTGCCCATCCTGGCCGGCACGTCGCGCAAGCGCTTTATCGGCGCCGTCACGGGGCGCGAGGCGGAAGGCCGGGATGCCGGCACGGCCGCCACCACCGCGCTGCTGCGGGCCGCCGGCGCGGCGGTCTTCAGGGTGCACGATGTCGCAATCAACAGGGATGCGCTGGCGATGGCGGATGCTATGCTCGCCGCGGGGCGCAAGGTGACGGCACGCGAGGCGCGCGCCTGACAGGCAGCCAGACAGGAAAGACCATGACCACCACCTACACGATCACGCTCAAGAACTGCGCCTTCTTCGCCCGCCACGGCCTGCACGATGCCGAGGAATTCCTCGGCCAGCGGTTCTTCGTCGACGCGGAGCTGGAGGTCAAGCCGCTGCGCCCGCTCTCCGACGACGCGATCGAATCGACCGTCGACTACGGCGTCGCCTTCCAGGAGATCGAGAAGATCGTCACCGGCCAGCGCCGCTATCTCATCGAGGCGCTGGCGCAGGAGATCGCCACCGTGCTCTGTGCCCGCTTCCCGCAGATTTCGCGCGCGCGCATCACGGTGCGCAAGCCGAACGCGCCGGTGCCCGGCGTGCTGGACCATGTGCAGGTGACGGTCGATCATGCCGTTTGAGCCCTTCCGCCGGGCCGCGCTCGGCCTCGGCGGCAATATCGGCGATCCCGTGCGCGCCATGGCCGAGGCGCTGCGGGCGCTGGACGCGCGGGACGATTGCCGCGTCACGGCCGTCTCGCGGCTCTACCGCACGCCGCCCTGGGGAAAGACCGACCAGGACTGGTTCTTCAACGCCTGTGCGCTGGTCGAGACGACGCTCGCGCCCGAGCCGCTGCTCGACACCTGCCTTGCCATCGAGCGCGACATGAAGCGCGAGCGCAAGGAGCGCTGGGGACCGCGCACCATCGACATCGATGTCCTGACCTATGAGGGCGTGGCGCAATCCGGCGGGCGGCTGGAGCTGCCGCATCCGCGCATGACGGGGCGCGGCTTCGTGCTGATGCCGCTTGCGGACGTGGCGCCCGACCTCGCGGTCGAGGGACGCACGGTGGCCTCGTGGCTGGCGGATGCGGATGTCGCGGGCATCGAGCCGGCGAGCGCCGGACCGGAATGGTGGAAGACTACTTGATCGAGCCGACGGCGATGTCGTCGAGATTGCGGTCGAGCGAGACGCCGATGACCGGCACCATCTTGTCCTCGACCTTCACCGAGATGGTGATGTTCATCTTGTTGTCGCCTTCCAGGCGCGCGATCATTGCGCCGTTCAGCTTCTGCCGGTTGATGCCGACGACCACCTTGTTGCCGTTGACCTGGCCGGAGGTGATGTCGAGGCCCTTGCCGGCGGCGCCGTCGAGGAACTTGCCCTTGTAGGTGCCGCCCGACCGGGTGATGAGGGCGGACATCGGCTGCTTGAAGACGCCGACGCGGCAGAAGCCGTCGAGCTGGATGCCGGCGCCCTTGGCCGGCGTGGTGTCGCCCGTCAGGTCGCAGGCGAACTTGGTGCCCTTGTACTTGCCCGCGACGATCTCGCCCTTGCCCTGCCAGCTGCCGGTGACCTGCTCGAAGAAGGCCTTGTCGCGCGGGCCGGCGGAGGCGGGAAGCGCGACGGCGGCGGCTGCGAGGAAGGCCGCTACGGAGACGCGGGCGATCAAAGAAGTGCGCGAGTACATGAACGATCCTTGATGGGCGACGGCCATCCGGCCTGCTTGTGTGCGACGAGATTTGCGCGAAAATGGTTAATGGACGGTTTCCGCCCGTCTTGCCCTTCGTCATTTACCCGCGGTGCAGGCCCGCAAAACCGGGGTGTTGCAACGATCCCACAGTTCTGCAGCGTCCTTTGCGCGCCGTGATGGACGCGCGGCGCCGCAGGTCACGCCTCGTCGCGCCGGCCGCCCGCCATGTTCGGCGTCAGGTCCCCGATGAAATCGCCGATGCCGGGCCGTTTCAGCGCGCGGAAGGGCATGGGCCGGCAGAGGTCCATGGCGGCGATGCCGATTCGCGCCGTCATCAGGCCGTTGATGACGCCTTCGCCGAGCCGGGCGGAAAGTTTCGAGGCGAGCCCGTGGCCCAGCACCTGCTGCACCAGGCTGTCGCCCATGGCGATGGAGCCGGTGACGGCAAGATGGGCGATGACGTCGCGCATCAGCCGCAGCATGCCGATCTTGCCGGGGCGCCCGCCGTAGAGCTCCGCCATGCCGCGCACCAGCCGGCTGCTCTCGTAGATGACATAGCCGAGATCGACCAGCGCCCGCGGGCTGACGGCGGTGACGATGGAGACCCGCTTGGCGGCGCCGAGGATCAGCGCGCGCGCCTCGCGGTCGAGCGGCGCCATCAGCTCGCGCTCGGCAAGGTCGACGAGGTGGGCCGCGTCTATGATCTCGCCTTCGGTCTCGGCAAGGCGCGCGCGCCCGCGCGCCGTCCGCGGCCGGGCGGCGACGAGATGCACGAGGCGGGCGAGGATGGCGCGGCCGACCGACGGGCTCGGCGAGAGGGCGGCCTCGGCGACGTCGCGCTTGAGGTCCTGCACGGCGGCGAGGCGGCGAAGGCCGATCAGCTCGCGCGCGACGAGGCCGAAGACGGCGAGGACGGCGATGGCGGCGGCGGCGACCGCAAGATAGCCGAGCCAGTCGTTGCGGCTGAAGAGCTCGCGGATCAGCGCATCGACCCAGAGGCCGATGGCGAGCGAGACGAGGAGCCCGAGCGCGCCGAGGGCGATGCGGCCGAGCGTCAGGCGGCGCTTGCGCGGGGTTGCGACCGGCGGCGTCAGGTCCGGCAGGTCGGCGGTGGTGGCGATGAAGGGATCCTCGGCATCCGGCGTCAGCGTGACGGCGTCGTCGAAGGCGGCGGGAGCACGGGGCTTCGTGCGCTCGGGCGGCTGCGGGGAGCCGGCGGGCAGCGAGAAGGCGGCGGGCTTGCGCGGGCGGTCGTTCATGCGAGCCGGTCTCCGATCAGGTATTGCAGCGCGCGGTCGAGGCGGATGTGCGGCACGGAGAGCTTCAGGCCGCCGCCCGTCTCCTCGATATGCGGCGGGCGGAAGCGCACGAAGTTCAAGAGATGCGGCGCCTCGCCTTCAGGCAGGGATTCAAGTTCCTTGAAAAGCGAATCCGGATCCTTCGGCAAGTCCCCGGGAAATATGGCTGTTTTCCGTTCGCCGTCAAAAATCTCGCCGTTGATCCGCTCGCCGGCCATGGGCACGCCGACGATGACCGGCAGGTCCTCGCCGTCGTGCTTGACGGTCGCCTCGCGGGTGGCGCGCACGGAGGCGAGCGCCATCACCTCGATGCCGGCGCCGCTCATGCCGATGCGCTCGATGGCGCGCTCGACGAGGCGGCGGGTGACGGCTTCCAGCCGCGCATGGCTCTCGTGGTGCAGGTGGTCGGCCTTGGTGGCGGCAATCACGATGCGGTCGATGCGGCGCGTCACGAAGGAGGAGAGGAAGCTGTTCGTGCCGGCGCGGAAACAATCGAGCACGTCGCCGAGCGCGCGTTCCAGGTCGTGCACGGCCTCGGCGCCGCGGTTGATCGCCTGCAGGGCGTCAATCAGCACGATCTGCCGGTCGAGCCGGGCGAAGTGCTCGCGGAAGAACGGGCGCACCACATGCGTCTTGTAGGCCTCGTAGCGGCGCTCCATCATGGCATGCAGCGATCCCCTGGCGGGGCGGCCTTCCTGAAGGTTCGGCAGCGGCGCGAAGGTGAGGGCGGGCGAGCCTTCGAGATCGCCGGGCATCAGGAAACGGCCGGGCGGCAGGGTGGAGAGCGAGCGCTCGTCGGATTTGCAGGCCTTCAGGTAGGCGGTGAACGCTTCCGCCAGCGTCCGCGCCGTCGCTTCCTCGGCTTCGGCGGCAGGGTCCATGGTGGCCGACAGAGCCAGCCAGTCGCGCGCCAGCTCCGCGCGGATGCCGGACTGCGCCAGCGCCACGGTGTTCGCGCTGAAGGCGCGGAAATCCTGGGCGAGCAGCGGCAGGTCGAGCAGCCATTCGCCGGGATAGTCGACGATGTCGATCGACAGCCGTCCTGGCGAGAACAGGCGCCCCCAGCCGGAGGCGCTCTCATAGTCGAGCGTCAGGCGCAATTGCGATATGGCGCGCGTCGAATCCGGCCAGAGGCGGTCCGCGACCAGCGCGCGGATATGATCCTCGTACTGGAAGCGCGGCACGGCGTCGTCCGGCTGCGGCTCCAGCCGGATTTTTGACACGCGCCCCGAGCGCCCCGCCTCGAACAGCGGCAGGCGGCCGCCGTTCAGGAGATTGTGCACGAGCGAGGAGATGAACACCGTCTTGCCGGCGCGCGACAGGCCCGTCACGCCGAGGCGGATCGACGGGTTGACGAGATTGGTGGCGCGGCCGGTCAGCGCGTCGAGCGCGAGCAGGGCTTCGTCGGTCAGGGTGGTCAGGCTAGGGGGCAAGGTCTCTTTCCAGCATCGAAGGCGATATAGGAAACGAAATCCGGCGGAAAAAGAGGCCGGCCCTTTCGCTCAAACCATGTCGCGCACACGTCCGTAGCGGTTTTGCGCCAATGCGATGCGGAAAATCAAGGTGTGCGCCGGGAAGATCGCGATGCGCGTCAGTGCGCCGGGCGCGGCGTCATGAAGCCGGCGAGGCAGGCGCCGCGATAATCGTCCTCGGTCGGGCGCTCGTCGAAATCGAGGATGGCGAGGCCCGCCGTCGGATAGCCGAAGGGCGCGGCGGTCTCGGCGATCTCCTTGCCGACGAGGCGGTGGAAGAATTCCTCGATCATCGGATTGTGGCCGACGATCATCACGGCGCTCTCCTGCCGCTCCGCGAAGGCGAGTTCGGCATAGGTATCGACCGAGCCGGAATAGAGGGAATCGACATAGTCGATCGTCAGTTCCTCGCTGACCGAGCGGTGGAAGGGCTCGGCGGTCTGGCGGCAGCGCGTGGCGGTGGAGGAGATGATGAGGTCCGGCCGGTAGCCCTGGTCGGCCGCCTCCTCGGCGATTACCTCGGCTTCGGCAAAGCCGTCGTCGTCGAGGGCGCGGTCGAAATCCGACTGGCCGGGCCCGGCCCAGGCGGCGCGGGCGTGACGAAGGATGTAGAGCCGGAAGGCCGGCGTGCCGAGAGATGCCAAGTGTGTCCTCCATCCGCCTGCGGCAGATGATCCGTGCCGCGCTCCGACTTCATGTCCGTCCTTGCCGGAAAGATCAACCGGTTTTGCGCGCGGGCGTGTTCACGATCGTGTCGGAGGCCGCCCGGTAGGCCAGCGTGTCCTCCAGCCGCTCGGGCCTTGCGAAATAGTAGCCCTGCATCATGCGGCAGCCGAGGCCGCGCAGCGCCGCGACCTGCTCGTGGGTCTCCATGCCCTCGACCACGCAGACGCAGCCGATGTTGCGGGAAAGGTCGACGATCGTCTTGACGATGCTGCGGCTGAGTTCGTTCGTGGCGATGTCGACGATGAAGCCGCGGTCGATCTTGATCTTGGTGAGCGGCAGCTTGTGCACATAGCTGAGGCTGGAATGGCCGGTGCCGAAATCGTCGAGCGAAATGCCGATGCCGCGCTCGGCGAAACGGCGGATATTGTCGGCGGCGAGCGTGAAGTTGCGCATGACGGCCGTCTCCGTCACCTCGATGTCGAGGCGGGCGGGATCGACGCCGCTTTGCGCGATGATCTCGAGAAGCGCATCGACCGTCCTGTTGGAGACGACGTCGCGGGTCGACAGGTTGACGGAAAGGCGGATGTGGTCCGGCCAGCTCCGCGCCGCCGCCAGTGCCTTCTCCATCACGAACTCGGTCAGGCGGCCGATGATGCCGGCCCGTTCGGCGGCGCGGATGAAGATACCGGGCGGCACGGTGCCCAGGATCGGGCTTTCCCAGCGGGCCAGCGCCTCATAGGCGGAAATGCCGTTCGTGTCCGCGTCGACCATCGGCTGGAAGACGAGGTACATCTCCTTCTCGAAGTCGGCGGCGCGCAGCGCCTGCTGGATGCGGCCCTGCTCGTTGATCTCGGCCTCGTGCTCGGCGGAGAAGACGACCGTCGTGCCGCGAAAATTCTGCTTGGCGAGGTAGAGGGCGAAATCGGCGCGGTCGAAGAGCCGGTCGGCCGTGGTGCCGGCCTCGCCGAGGATCGAGATGCCGAGCGAGCCGGAGACCCGCGCCGCCTGGCCGTTGAAGACATAGGGTTCCTGAAGCGCGGCGCAGATCTCGTCGCCGAGCGCATGGAGCCGCTCCGCGCTGGCCGGGCCCTCGAAGACGATGCCGAACTCGTCGCCGCCGAGGCGGGCCGGGAAAAGGCCCCGCCCGGCGAAGGCCGTGAGCCGCTCGCCGACCTCGACGAGCAGCTTGTCGCCGATGCCGTGGCCGAACGTGTCGTTGACCGGCTTGAAACCGTCGAGGTCGATGAGGCCGAGGGCAAGGCCCGTGCGGTTCTTCTCCGCCCGTGCGATCCGCGTTTCGAGCTCGGCGCGGAACTGGCGGCGGTTGGGCAGGTTGGTCAGGCTGTCGAGATTGGCGAGGCGATGGTTCTCGTCGCTGAGGCGCTGGGTTTCCGCCTGGCGCGCCGTCAGCTCCTTCTGCGACCGGATGAGGGCGCCGAAATCCCGGTAGTAGGTGAAGAGGATGAACACCATGGCGACGGTGACGAGCGCGACGTTGAGCGCGAGCGCAGTGAAGACCGGATTGCCGGAGGTGCCGAAGAAGACCGTGAACGGCCCGAGCACGATGGCCGTCAGCGCCAGCGCGGCGGCGCGCAGGTGCATCAGGCAGAAGATGCAGCCGACGACGGTGTTGGCGATGTAGAAGGCGACATGGGACTGCTGGTAGGCGTCGCCATAGGGATAGAGGCTGAGCGACCAGGCGCAGAATCCGGCGCCGAGCAGCGCGGTCAGGCGATAGGTCGAACGCAGCCGGCCGACCGCCTCTTCATGGGTGTAGCGCCGGTTTCGGCTGAACCACCAGTGCACGAGGCGAAACAGGCTGACGGCATAGAGTGCGCCGGGAATGTAAAGGGTGAGATAGGCGGGGGCCGCGCCGAAATGGGTGATGGTGAGAGCGACAGTATTCGTCACGAGCATGAAGTAGAGCAGCGGCACCTGCTTGGTAAATGCGGCAAGCTGCGCCTGGACGAGCTCCGGATTGCCGGATTCGATCGAAAGAATGGCCTTCGTCCTGCTGAACATCGATGCGTGCTCCTGCCCTTGCGGTTAGAGAGAAGCACGAGTTGCTAAAATAAGTCTGAATCCGCGGGCGAACAGGCTCGCGAAAGAAAATCGTCCTATCCTCCATAGCTGATCGCGAGTCCATGCCTATATTTGCGGCAGGACGACACGAGAGGCAGGCGATCCGGCGCCCTTTCTGCGATAGTGCGGGGATGTTGGTGGCCGGTTTCGCCATCCCGTTGTAATCTTGATGAAATATTCGTCTGGCAAGGTTCAAAAAAGAGGCATGCGCGAAAAACCGTGGGTAAGTTCCTGCACACTTGAAACACGCTACCCGTGGGGATATACAGCGCGCCTTGAGATGTTCTTCAGGAGAATCGCGTTGAGTGAGAAGATCGATCTTAGCAATTTCGTCCTCGACGAGGACGATGAATTCATGAACGCAAACCAGCGGGCTTACTTTCGAGCGAAGCTGAACGCCTGGAAAAACGACATCCTGCGCGAAGCGCGCGAAACCCTCGACCATCTGGCAGAAGAAAGCGCCAACCATCCGGATCTTGCGGACCGGGCGTCTTCGGAAACCGACCGTGCCATCGAACTTCGGGCACGCGACCGCCAGCGCAAGCTGATCTCCAAGATCGATGCGGCGCTGCAGCGTCTCGACGAAGGCACCTACGGCTACTGCGAGGAAACGGGCGAACCGATCGGCCTCAAGCGTCTCGACGCCCGGCCGATCGCCACGCTTTCGATCGAGGCGCAGGAGCGCCACGAGCGTCGGGAGAAGGTGTATCGCGACGAGTAAGCCTTTCCCGCGGATCCGAGGAGGTCCGAGGGCAGGGTTCGCGATGATCGAACACCGGATGTTTCCGGTGCTGGCAGGCTTCGTGCTGCCCGGTGCTGGAAAAACGAAAATCAAAGCCGCTGGAACCGTCGTGTCTCCAGCGGCTTTTTTCTTGCGTCAAGCGGGAAGGAGCCGCCTTACGCCTTGCGGTTGGCGGTGATTTCGCCGAGCAGGCGCGCCATTTCCGCTTCCGTTTCCTCGCGGCTCTTCGCGGGAGTTTGCCCGTGGCCGATCGTTGCGGCGGTCTGCGTCGGGTTGAGCGTCGGCTGGGCGGCCGTGCGGGCTGTGGTGCTCGATGCGGCCGTGCTGGCCATCTCGGCTTCGAGGATCTTTTCGAATTCGCTGACGAGGGCCGGATTGTCGGCAAGCTGGGATGTCGGCTTGGCGAGCGTCGGGTTGGCGATGGGGCGCTGCACGGCCTGGCCGGCGGTCGCCTGTGCCGTGGTCGTCGCCATGGATTGCGGCAGGACACGCTGGCGGTTCTGTTCGAGCACATCCTCGATGCGGCGCTCCGGCGGGCGCTGCTGGAGGCCCGTCTGCGCCTGCTGGGCCGTCTGGACCGGCTGGGCGACGGTCTGCGCCGGGGTGGTGCGGGGGGCGACGTCTTCGTCGCCGGCATAGAGCACCTTGGCCATGGACGAGACGCCCTCCGGGGTTGCCGCGGGGCGGCGCTCCGCGGTGCCGGTGGTCGCCGCGACCGCGCCGGCCGAAGCGGCCGTGCGGGCCGCGTCTAGGGTCTCGGCCGTCTTCACCGGCGTTTCGTGCCGCACTGGCGCGGATTCGGCGCGCTCGGTCTTCTGCCCGGCCCTTTCGGCGGCGGGCTGGGCACTTTCGGCCGATGCGAGGGCGATGCGCGTCTCGATGACGATGTCGGTCGGGCCGCCGATCATCAGGAGGTGTTCCACGTCGTCCCGGCGCACCAGCACGAGGCGGCGGCGCGTGTCGATCGCCGCGGCATCGAGCACGGCAAGGCGCGGCGCGCGGTTGCGCCCGCCGCGGATGAAGGGCGAGGAGGGGCGGCCCCGGATGATCCAGAGCACCAGCGCGAGGCAGAGCAGGCCGAGCAGCACCACCACCGCGGCGATGACGAACTTCGTGCCGTTCTCTGCGAGAATCTCCTGGAACATGGCGCGGTCACTCCTTCTCGGCACTTTGGCTCGGCAGTTTGGCCTGTTGGCCGACGGGCTGCATTTGACGGCTTTTCCCGGGCTCCTACAAGCGCGGCGCACCGGTTGTCCAGCGCGTATTGCCGTCGTCATCGTCGCGCAAGTATGGCAGGCTAGGAGAATTGCCATGCCCTGGCCCGGAATATTCCCTGTGAATTCGCGGCCTTGCTTTCCCTCGACGGCTTTTTGCGCTTCCCTCGTGCGGATAAACATGATTCTGGCATCGGGTTCGGGTCAAGCGCAAGGCCCGCACTGTTGCAGACGAGGGATTGATGACGACGATGAAGCGGCCGGACGGGGATGATGTGCCGATCGTGGACCGCGGCGTGCGGCCGGCGGTGGCGCTGCGTGTGGTGCTGCTCGCGATCGTGCTGGCGGCGTCGGCCGGGGCGTTCATCGTCTTCAAGAACCAGCTCGACAACGAGCTCGTGCTCGGGGTTCTCGGCGTCCTCGCCATGGCCGGCATCTTCTTCGTCGTTTCCGCGCTGATCGGCTTCATCGAGGTCATGCCGCAGGCGGCGCGCTCGGACGAGCTGGCGCGCGCCTTCCTCGATTCCCATCCCGACGGCACGGTCGTCACCGACCGCAAGGGCCGCGTCGTCTACGCCAATGCCGCCTACGGCGCACTGACGGGTGCGAATGGCGCGGCCGAGGTGCTGACGCTCGAAACCCTGCTGTCACGCAATCGCGACGCGACCGAGGCCGTCTACCGCCTGACGAACGGCCTGCACGAGGGCAAGGAGGGGGCGGAGGAGTTCCGCGTCCCCAAGTCGCTCAACCCGGCCGCCTCGGGCGGTTCCGGCGCGCAGTGGTACCGCCTCAAGGCGCGCATCCTGCCGAACCGCGACAAGCCGAAACAGCCGCTCTACATCTGGCAGATCTCCAACATCACCTCCGAGCGGGACGACCAGGAGCGCTTCTTCAAGGAGTTGCAGAACGCCATCGACTATCTCGACCACGCGCCGGCCGGCTTCTTCTCCGCCGGCCGCAAGGGCGAGATCGTCTACCTGAACGCGACGCTCGCCGAATGGCTCGGCATCGACCTGGCCAAGTTCCACCCGGGCTCGCTGTCGATCGCCGAGGTGGTGGCGGGCGAGGGGCTGGCGCTCATCCAGTCCGTGCAGGCCGAGCCCGGCCTGAAGCGCACGGAAATGCTCGACCTCGACCTGCGCAAGACCAACGGCCAGAGCCTGCCGGTGCGCATCGTGCACCGCGTTTCCACGACGCGCGACGGGGCGCCGGGCGAAAGCCGCACCATCGTTCTGGCGCGCGAGGAGGGCAGCGCGAACGACCAGTCCGCCTCGATCGCCTCCATGCGTTTCACGCGCTTCTTCAACAACACGCCGATGGCGATCGCCTCGGTCGACGGCGACGGCCGGATCCTGCGCACCAATGCGCCGTTCCTGAAACTCTTCTCGGGCGTCGTCTCGCGCGACGACATCGACCGCGGCGCCAAGCTCGAGACCATCGTGCACGAGACGGACCGCCTGCGCCTGCAATCGGCGCTCGACGCGGCGAAGGACCGGCAGGGCGACATCGCGCCGCTCGATTCGCTGCACCCGGCCGATGACGGCCGGCATTTCCGCTTCTATGTGAACGCCGTCATCGACCAGAGCGACGAGGCGCCGGAGGAGGCGGCCATCGTCTATGCCGTCGAGATCACCGAGCAGAAGGCGCTCGAGACGCAGATGGCGCAGACGCAGAAGATGAACGCGGTCGGCACGCTCGCCGGCGGCATCGCGCACGACTTCAACAACGTGCTGACGGCGATCCTGCTTTCCTCCGACCACCTGCTCCTGTCCGCCCGCCCGTCCGATGCGAGCTTTGCCGATCTCATGGAGATCAAGCGCAATGCCAACCGGGCGGCCGTGCTGGTGCGCCAGCTGCTCGCCTTCTCGCGCAAGCAGACGATGCGCCCGACAGTGCTCAACCTCACCGACGTCATCGGCGACCTGCGCATGCTCGTCGACCGCATGACCGGAACCAACGTCAAGATCGACGTCGAATACGGCCGCGACCTCTGGCCGGTGAAGACCGACCTCGGCCAGTTCGAGCAGGTGCTGATCAACCTTGCGGTGAATGCCCGCGACGCCATGCCGGAGGGCGGCACGATCACCTTCCGCACCCGCAATGTGGAGGCGGAGGAGGCGGCGGCGCGGAACCTGCGCGACCTGCCGCCGGGCGACTATGTGGAGGTGGAAGTGGCCGACCAGGGCACCGGCATTCCGCCCGAGATCATTGACAAGATCTTCGAGCCCTTCTTCACGACGAAGGAGGTCGGCAAGGGCACCGGGCTCGGCCTCTCCATGGTCTACGGCATCGTCAAGCAGTCCGGCGGCTACATCTATCTCGATTCCGAGGTCGGCCGGGGCACGACCTTCCGCATCCTCATGCCGCGCCACACCGAAGAGGCGGTGCCGGCGGAGGCGACCGGCGATGCGCGCGCGCTGCCGCAGGCGGGCGACCAGCCGGCGGCCGTGGCCACGCAGGCGGCGGACAAGGAGCCGCGCGACCTTACCGGCGGTTCGGCCGTGGTGCTGCTCGTCGAGGACGAGGAAGCCGTGCGCCGCGGCGGCAAGCGCATGCTGGAGACGCGCGGCTATACCGTGCACGAGGCCGGTTCCGGCGTGGAAGCGCTCGACATCATGGAGGAGCTGAACGGCGCCGTCGACATCGTCGTCTCCGACGTGGTCATGCCAGAGATGGACGGCCCGTCGCTGCTGCGCGAGCTGCGCAAGTCCTATCCGGACCTCAAGTTCATCTTCGTCTCCGGTTACGCCGAGGACGCCTTCGCCCGCAACCTGCCGGCGGACGCCAAGTTCGGCTTCCTGCCGAAGCCCTTCTCGCTGAAGCAGCTCGCCGAGGCCGTGCGGGAAATGCTCGACGCCTGAGCGCCTTCCCGTTCGCCGTACGCCCTCGGGGCAGAGCCACGCAAGGAAAATGAAGACCGCGTCGGCGGATGCGGCCAGCCGCTGACAACGCCCGCAAACCTTTCCTTCGTCATGGTCGGGCTTGACCCGACCATCCACAAACCGTTGAAAAGAATGGCAACTGTGTTCAAGCGAAGTTGGTTTTGTCGCGCTGCATTGCATTGAGGATCGTGATGAGCTTTCTTGCGACG
>NZ_JALJCK010000011.1 GCF_022899355.1 Shinella yambaruensis
CGCGGGGTGGAGCAGCCCGGTAGCTCGTCAGGCTCATAACCTGAAGGCCGCAGGTTCAAATCCTGCCCCCGCAACCAGTCACATTTGATTTTACTTAGTAATCTCCTCTCTGGGGCAGCCCTACCCACAATCTACACATGCCAGAATGGCCGAAAAACCAGGGCCAGGTGGAGATAGCCGGCTGAAGAAATATTCTTCGTCGCCGGCGATTACCGCTTTCCCTTCCGCCCTTTCCGAATAGGGCCATTTCCCTTCATTCCGTTCCCTTCGGCCTTTTCCGCCTTTCTGCTTTTGCCGTTTGTGCAGCGGCTCCGGAAGAAACCGGCTCATCATGGTCCAGCGCCGTGGCTTGATCTGCCGCAGTGATTCAGCGGCGGGACGCCAACGAGCAGCCATCCGGGCAAGGCATGCAAGGGCTGCCACCGGCGCAAACGCCGCGGTTCTCGGCCGATTGGATGCCGCAACAGCTGGCCTCTTGCACGATCCGGAGTCGGAAGAGGTGTCCCATTGAACGACAAAAGGGGGCCGCTAGCTGACGGGCAGCTTTGAGTTGGCATCACGCGGGGAACTGCCCATCTTCATCTGGTGCGAACTCGTGCTTCTGGCGCGCAATCCAAGGACCGGCAGTGTGCGCTCTCACGACGTCCGGCGGTTGAGGTTATTTCCCTTTACCGGCCACCCGCACGTGCGGTACCGAGTACTTGACTGCACAGGTGCGGACAGATGCTGGACTTCACTAAAATTATATCAGGCGTTGCTGGGCAACGCGACACCTTCGAGGAGCTGGTGTGTCAGGTCGCGCGGCGCGTTCCGCCACCCGGATACGCCGAGTTTCGGCGTATCCACGGCGCCGGCGGGGATGGCGGGGTCGAGGCGGTATGGATTCTTACGACCGGGGATGAACACGGATATCAGGCAAAATTCTATACTAAATCGGGTGATGTCGATTGGAGTGCGATTGACAATTCGGTTGCTACTGCTCTCGCCACCCATCCCAGGCTGACCACGATGATCATCGCGATTGCCTGCGCGCTTACCGGCCGCACGCAGCGGGTGACCAAAAAGGGCCAGCCGCAGGCAAATGGCTGGGACGCGTGGGATCAGCATAAGGCAAGATGGGAGGCATCGGCAAAAGCGCTCGGACGGAACGTCGCCTTCGTGCCTTGGACGGCGCCTGATCTGGAGGAGATGCTTACCCGTGTTGAGACGACCGGGCTGACAGCCTATTGGTTCGGCGGGATTGAGCTTTCGCCAGAATGGCTTGCACGGCAGTGCCAGCGTACCGTGGCAGCGCTCGAAGAACGTTATCATCCAGAGGATCATGTCGATGTCTCTACCTCGCAGGTATTCGACGGACTGCTCCGCAATTTGCCGTTCCGTACTATGCTTCGGCGTGCGCGCGAGGACGTGCTCGAGAACGGTCGGCTTGGCGCTACGCCTGAGAGCCTGCTCGATGCCGAAAAGCAGAAGCTAACCACAATCGCTGAGAAAATCCGGAAGTTTGATGAAGCGACGGCTATTCTGGAGCTAAATACCGATAGCGCCTTCGACTACACGAATTGGAGGGACCAAGCGGTCGATCTGCGTAAGCGCGTCTTTGAAGTGATTCAAGCTGTTAACGAAATCGCTCGCGCAGCAAAAGCCAAGCGGCCGTCAACAAGCGGCCCGCACATGGTTGACGAGGATCGCGAGTGGCCCAGCGTCGACTATTTTATAGAGGCCCTGCGCAAGCTGCAGTCGTCACTGGGGCAATTTCTCGAGGCCGTCGATTCACCCGGCAGTCTAAGCGACCAGTGCCGCTTCGCGCTGCTCGATGGCCGCGCCGGGTCCGGAAAATCGCACCTTATCGCTTCTCAGGTGGAGCGTGCACTTGGCGAAAACGCACCTGCCTTGTTCTTGCTCGGCACTGATTTCACCCTGCACGGCACGATCGAGAACCAGATGATCGCGCACTTCGAGCTTGGCGGGAGCAAATTCGATCAGTTCCTCGGCGCGCTAAACGCGCGCGCCGAAGCCCTCGGGAAGCGTGCCCTGATCGCGATCGACGCCGTCAACGAAGGTGCCGGCGTACAGTTGTGGCGCAGCGCCCTACAGGGTTTGGCGCAACGTATCCTCGCCTATCCCCGTCTTGCCCTGTGCGTTTCGTGCCGACGAGAATACGTCGACCATCTCGTGACACCAGCGGTCAATGCGATCGCGACACGCGCCGAAGTCACCGGCTTCGAGACGCCAGAGGAGATCGAGGCGGCAGCAAGGGTGTACATGGACAGGCGCGGAATAGTGCGTCCGGCTACGCCCTGGCTCAACCCTGAATTTTCAAACCCGTTGTTCCTCCGTACGGCGTGCCTCGCGATCGAACGAGATGGCCGCACTACCTTCCCACGTGGTATGCGGGGGACCAGCGAGGTCCTCAACTTTTTGCTCGATTCCACCGGGCGTCATCTCGGCACAAGCTATGACGGCGCCGATACGCTGGTCGGGCCAGTAAGACGTGCGCTGCTTGCCCTGGCCGGCGCAATGGCGTCGGACCAACGGGACTACATCACGCGCGGGCGAGCCCATACCCTAGTTGAAGCGGTTTTTCAGGGATTCGCACCCCCGCCAAGCAAGACGTGGCTGGAGTTGCTGCGATTCCGTGGTCTGCTGCGATACGATCCCAATCCGGCGCACGATCCCGCAGATCCTCTGTCCGATCAGGACGATGTTCTGCGAATCTCATTCCAACGCTTCCAGGATCATCTCGTCGCGAATGCACTTCTGCAGCATGTGGCTGATCCCGCGGGTCTGTTCGACGCGGGTGGAAGCCTCTCATTCGTTCTTGGCAAGCATGGCGTGCAATGGGAGTGGCGAGGGCTATTCTATGCGCTGTTTCTGCATTTCGCCGATCGCTATCAAGTCGAACTAGTCGACCTGCTACCCGGTGGCGCCGATGCATGGTGGGATCAATGGCCGGTCCAGGACGCCTATATTGACAGCATACGCTGGCGCACCGTGGGAGCGTTCAGTGATCGGACGCTGGAACTGCTCAATCGGCTCGATTGCCATGACGAGAACATCATCGCGTTGCTCATCGAGTTGGCAGTGGTCGAGAATCACCCATGGAATGCGGAACTCCTTGATCGCAATCTTGCGTGCCGCAAGCTTCCTCACAGGGATGCTTTCTGGACTCGGCGGATCAATACCGCGCATAACGATGCCGGCCATCCGCTAACGCGCCTGATTAACTGGTGCCTCAACCTTGGCATCGGTCGCGCCGAGGACGGAACTCTCGGCTTGGCATTGGTCTTGCTGGCTTGGGCCTGCACCTCAAGCAGTGCGAACGTGCGCGATACCGCAAGCAAGGCGATGATTCACATCTTCCTTGAGCGCCCGGCGCTAATCGAGCCGCTGTTCATTCGCTTCGCAACTTGCGACGATCCCTATGTTGTCGAGCGGTTGTTCGGCGCGCTCTACGGCGCAAGTCTGCGCACTCCCGACCCGGCGCGCCTTGCCGGGTATGCGATAACCGCTTGGCGTCATGCCTTTGGCTGCGGCCAACCCCCGGTACATATCCTGACGCGCGACTATGCGCGCGGTGTCATCGAGCTATCGGCGAGTGCCGGCGGCCTCGATCCATCCATCGATCTTGTTCGCTGCCGCCCCCCATATGGTACCAAGGCACCGGCGTTCAATTTAACTGAGGCCAAAGTAGAGGCGCGCGCAAAACGCGTCGGAGCCGACTCAATCCTGCGATCCTGTTATAAGGGGCTGGCCGATTTCGGCAGATATACGCTCCAATATCGAGTCGAACGCTTCGCGGCCGCGCCGCTAAAGGGCCCTCGCCCGTTGACATCTGCGGAGACTGGCCAAGCATTTCTTGAAGATGTATCGCGGGGCCGCCCCGATATTGCCAAGGCGTTCGAGGCACTGCGCGATGCGCATCGCCTCAAGCGTATCTCGTTCGACGCCGACACGTTCAAGATGACTGTTCCAGCGTCAGATCGCAAACGCATAGAAGTCGCCGAGGAGACATTGCTAGCGTTGCTCACGGCTACACAGGCACGGCGTTACGCGTCCGACGCCAAACGTTGGGCGGCAAACGAAACGGACCATGCCTGGATCATGCCCGGTAAGGGTTTGGGAAAGCAAGTTGATGCGCATCGCGCAAAGCTCTGGGTGGCCAATCGCGCAATCGCCCTGGGTTGGACAGAAGCAATTTTCCCGCGCGATCATACCAGTGGCGAGGGACAGGGTGATCGCGGACGGGTTGAGCGGATCGGCAAGAAGTATCAGCGCATCGCGATGATGGAGTTGCTAGCTCGACTCGCAGACAATAATTGGCTGAAACCCGACTGGGGTTCGCTCGCCAAGACCTACTCTGATCCCCTTGACGTTGAGTTCATCCGCGACATCGAGCCGTCTGTCCTGCCCGGTGATAACGAGATGCGGCCGGCAGCAGGGATGCCGGATGTGCCCCTATTGCGTTGTCCCGACCTCGCAGCCGGCGAACGCGAGGCTTGGGTTCTCGACCCCGAACTTGCACCGCAAAGGCTCGCGTTGGCGTTGGGAGCGGATCTAGGTAGCGGCGATTGGCTTACGCTCTATCGCTACGCCTCGCACGATGTCGAAGCTCCGCGTCGCAAGGGATCTTGGGATGTTTCCTGGGAGCAAAGCGATTTTCACTTCATTGCCATGTTGTTGATGCCGCCAAGGACGCGGGAGCGGTTCGTTGAGGAGACCGAAAAGCACCGGGATGATTTTCACGAATGGCTGCCTGGCAACGTCACCGATGGCCCATACATTGGCGAGCTTGGCCGGCGAGCCACGTGGCGAAGCGACCCTTGGTCGACACTTGATGCCCGAGGCCGCAACACAGATCGCAGCTACGGGGTAATCAAGCCGACCATCGGTTACCAATGGGAAAGCCATCTTGACGAAAGTCTAGGCAACGGCTTTTCCCGGCAGGTGCCGATCCCCTGGCTGATCACGGCGCTGGGGTTGCGTCCTGACATCGAAAATGTCGGTGTTTACGCGGACAGCCAAGGACTGCCGATTATCGTCAGCGGCAGAGATGACCGTCATAGCTATATTCTGGTGCGTCGCGCCGCGTTGCTCGCTATGGCACGCCGGAACGAAGTCGAGCCGGTCTGGACGGTAATTGGCGAAAGATCCGCGCGTACGGAAGGCAACAAGCGGACATCCGATGTTCGCGTGCGCTACAATGGGTCGCTTTGGCTGGACGCGGACATTGCAGTTCTACGGCACTGGTCTCGATCGGATTAGCCAATGCCCGCGCCGGGAATCCGGTTTATGAAATCGAACCGACATTAGCGTTTGAGCAATCAACAACGACACACAGCGCTGTATCGAAGCCGCTAATCCGTCAGCAAGACAGAGCGCGGGTGGCGAGAATGGACGGTTCCTGTCCAAATGTAGCCCTCCTTCGTAGGAAACTTGCGGCCTGTCTCCTTGTAGTAAACGGCAAAATTCGTGCTGTTGAAGGATATCTTGATCAGTCTTCTTTTGAGAAGACACCGTCACAGGAGCGACGGCCGATTAGCAGGCGCTTAGCTGCTCTCTGTCGAGGCGCGGCCCCGCTCGGCGCGAGGCCGCACATTCTCAGATCTCTGTATGCTCTGCCAGTTCCAGCGCATCTTCTATGTCGACCCCGAGGTATACCCATTGTGGTTCTCCTTAGGCCACCATTGGCCATTGGAAGAACGAGCAGGTTCTAGGTTTCCAGGATGGGGGCCGGTGCCAGACCTTCCGCTATTGGGCAGATTTAGCCAGAAGCGGACATATCGCTTATGAAATGTAAGATCGGAAGTGGCCCTTTTCGGCCCTCATGTCCGCCCAATTGAGGACGATTTCTGGTACCGTCAACTGGCATATTAGGTTAGTGACGGAGGCGTCGACGGATACCCGCTTCATTGTCTTCCCGGTCGGCTTCGTGCTGGTAGGTGTTCACCATCCCCATCAACAATGTCGACGACACGAACGGATGGCTGAACTGGATTGCCTCGGCCCATTTGCGGTACTTATCCGCCAGCTCGCGTTCCTGACCGCCGCCTTCACCGCGCCAGTGAACGCCGCGTGCATTGTAAAGGCCGGTGTGCGCTCCGCGCGAAATTTCCTCGGACTGCAGTTCTTCCATAACATCGCGAACAGGCTCGCACGGCCAGTTCCCGTCAGCGTCGGCGGGAGCACTTGAAAACAGCTTGCCAAGGCAGATGTCACACACCGCCATCCGGTCTAGTTCAGCCGCAAGTTTGCGCACCTCGCTTACCCACTTTGCGAGGTTCTCCTTTTTAAGCACACCCTTTTTGTCGTGTCCCGGTATCCGCTCGATGCCTTCAAGTAGGCGATACCCACGCGTCGCCAAGTCTTTTCGTCCCTCGGGCGTGCGGAATTTCTCCGGGTCTTCCTGACCGTCGTTCCGGCGGTACGCCCAGACAAGCGCCTGCACATACATCTCCGGGTGTGTTTCAATGTAACGCTCAAGGTTCGGGATGTGCTGTGTTTCGTTGCCAAAGGCGCGGGACAAGACCTCGATATACGCGAACTCCAGCCCTGCCTTTTCCTCGAGCGTGACGTCGGCATTGCGATCCAGCAGTGAGAACGCGGTCTTGATGTCGTATTCTTGCAACTGATACTCGCCCGACTTGTCCTTGCCGTCCTTGGCTATGCCAGAGAGCATCCGATACAGGAGATTCGGGCTGATCGCCTCAAGCTTGAAGTGCACGGCGGCAAAAGCAGCGCGTGGCCTTTCCACCTTCAGCATACGCTCAACGGCTTCGTTGTTCTCCCCCTCAGGCTCGAAGATCCATTCCGGGTTTACGTCCTGCCAGTAGCCCTGGCGTCCGGCCTCGGAAAGCGCATCGACAATTGCCCACGTTCCCGAATTGAAAGGTGACAGCAGCAAGAGCCTGAGCATGTCGCCCTCCGATAGCAATGACCTGACCGTCGCGAAAAAGGCAGCCCGGTCTTCGACCGTCATGGCGCGCAACGCGCCGAAAATCAGGTTCTTCCTCTCGGCCGATAAGTCGTTTGATCCCGGCTGAAGCGCCTCCACAATCAACTTGGTCTTCTCGTCGCTGCCGAGGACGCTGCGGATCAGATGCCACCCGATCTGACTTTGCGCCTTCCCCTGTTCCGCAAGCGCGAATATACCATCCATACCCTGCTCGGTGAAAACCTCCTTCAAGGCGGCTACACGCAGTTGTTCGACACGCTCCTCGCGCTTGCGAAAATCCAGCTCATCATCATCCAGTTCATCGGCAAATTCCTCGACCCATGACTGGCGGAAAAGCCATTCATGTTTGTTGGCAAGGTCGGTCGGCTCCATCGCTGCATAGACAGCCTTTGCCGTCTTGGTCAGTGTCGCGAAATCTTTATCCTTGGCTCTCCTGCGACCACGGTGGGACAAGACCGTGACCCGGATTTTTTCGCGCACCTTCGCAATGTCCGGATCGGACGCGCTCCCCTTCCATGCCTCAATGAGCCTCCAGACACGCTCCTGATCCTTATCCGCAAGGCCATGTAGCCGATCAACGAGGTCGCACAGCATATCTGCCGTATAGGTCGGGCGGGTAAGCGACACCTCGACCATCTCGCGAACGAACGCGTGAATGGGTCCCATGAACTTGAACGGCTCACCAAAACCGTAGCCGTCAGGACGCCATTTTGGCTTGTGGCTGTAATCGCCTACGCTGTTGCCGTAATGGCCGAACTGGTCGACGCAAACCTTCCAACCAACCGACGGAAACTTCTCCAACAGTGACATTAGCGCTTTCAGGCGCTGATCGTGGTCGGCCGCGGTCTGGGGCATCCATGCGCGAAAGATTGTTGCCAGCGACGCGATCGGCTTATTCCCATGATTGTCGTTGATTTCAACGCAAGCCAGTCGGCCAAGGATCAAGACCGCGCGCGCCAATGTTGTTGGGTTCCAAGCCAACCCTTCCAACGCCCACAGCAGCCCGACGCGCGAACTATGGAATCCGAACAATCCCGCCTCGATCGGCTTGAGGATCGATATCGACGCCGGCTGTTCCGTCTTCAGGTCACGCTCAAAAATCTTCAGGAACGTGTCAGGGGCAGCTTCCGCATATACGGGAAGGTCGCGCTCGTTGGCTTCGATCTTCCGCGTCGAAAGCGGCTCCAGCAGCTCCGTCACAAGCCTTGATGCAGCGACTTCGCCGTCGAAGCCGAGGCGCGTCTTGAACAGGTGATTGCCATGAACGGCCAGCAACACCAATGTCTCCGAAATACCCTCGCGCAGTGCCCCCGAAAACTCCCGCTGCTTTCCATGCGACGCCGCCGCCCAACGCTCTTTTTCAGGTAGATCGAGCGCCGGATCGTCCTCACCCAATACCACCTTGGCCAAGTCGAGGTACCGCTTAAGGTCGGCGTGGGTGATCGCCTTGGCGATCGCAAACAGCGCATCAATTTTTGAAATGACCCCGCGATAGCCTCCGATGGACCACACCGGCGCGTCGTTGAGTGCCAGCAGTTCCTGAATGCGACGCTCCAGTTCTTCGTAAGGTACGTCCCCTGCCAGCAGGCTTAGGGCAATCCGGTCTGACTCGTTGTCGGCATTCCATGCCCCGACGAGCATAAGCGGCACCAACGAAGACGCGATCTTATTGTCCGCAGCCCATTCCGGCGTTCGGACGGCTTCAACATTGGACAACTGACGCCGAAGGACCGTTAGCGAACGGCCGGAAGCATTTGCGTGTTTCGTAATGTCGTCGCGGTCATACCCCATCGCTTCCAGCCCTACGCGGAATGCCTCGTAGCCAAGCGGCTCAAGGATGATGTGCGGTTCCGAATTCGTGGCGTTGCGCGGATAAAGCACGATCGATCGAAGTGAATTGGAATACGGTCCCAGCTCGCGCTCTACGTCGCGCGAATGAATGACCGCAATGAAGTGCTTCGACCCCTGCGCTAGCTTGGGCAAAACACCGACCTGATCGAACACTAGCGCGCGATCCCGACCCTCGGTCAGCTCGGGATCGGAAAACAACTGACTCAAAAAGGCCAGCGCCTCTTCCACGGAGTCGCCGGCGATAACCATCGGCTCCGACGCAGGCCGGGCAAGGAAGCCCTTGAATTTATCCCGCGCGATATCGATCGCAGTTTTAAACAGACTGCCATCCAGCGCAGGTTTCGCGACATTGGCCCAATCACTCCAACATTTGTCCAGCGACCGGACACCTTGCGATGGGCGCTCAGTTTCGTTGGCAAACCATGCCTGACCAGCAAGCGACTGCTCCATCCATTGCTCAAGATCGCTTGCGTCGTAGGCACGGACATCCTTCCACTGCTTTTTGGCCTTCATGTCCGCGATCCATTTCGCTTTGCCCGGCCACCTGCGGGGCGCGACGAAAACAAACGTGATCTGATCGCGGTCAGCTTTTCGCTTGTAGGCCTTAACGCTCTTGGCGAAGTCGCCGTCGGCTTTGGCCTTCGGGTCCTCGTTGATGCCGAACTCCCAACCCGTGGCTCCAGCCGGAATCCACGGCGTTCCATCCTTCGCCTCCGTCCAACCATCCCAGCCGGCGCGCTCGGCATCGTCGTTGCCGGGGAAATCGACCTTTTCGAGCCCGATCCCCGTGGAATTCACCAACGTTCTCAGAAAGACCGATAGTCGCGCTCTTGCTGGAATGTTGTGATCGACCCAATCGGTGACATCGTTGGCCTTGAAGCTCAGGAACGGGGGCACATATGCCTTGGCACTCGTTGGCGCCGACTTCGTTTTCGTTCCGTGCGCGTCAAAGGCAGCCTGCATCTCTAGAAGTATCGCGGCAGGCATTCCAAATGCCGTCTCGATCCGCGCCGCCATATCGGGGGTGGTCGACACTTTCCCGTTCAGGAAATTCGATACGCCAGGACGGCTGATGCCGATGAGTTTCGCAGCGTCGGTAACGCTGATCTTGCGGGGCGTCAAATATGTCGTTCGGACGTGCTGTCCGGGATGGATGGGCTCATCGGCCATGGGTGGCGCCTTCGAAAGCTTTAGCTAAACATAGTGAAATGTAATGTGTAATGCAACACTTTACAAATAATTCTCGGAAGAAAAGCGCTAAATAGAACGAATCATGAACGATAGTTTCGAGCATAGGGCTTGAAAACTACGTGCCGTACCGACCGAAAGAACCGCCAAACCCCACCTTCGGGGAGTTGTGGGAAGATCACATCGGCTACTCAATCAGTTGCCTGAAATGTCGGCATGCCGACGTAAGCACCTTGATACGGGACGGGAGCAGTTACCACCTAAATTGGACACATGGGCCACTATAAAAGCATGTCCGCTTTTGAGGATCAGCAACGGGCGCCGGAACGGCCGATATGACGGCGCATTCCAGTCGTCCAACGATAAGTATGCGACGCCTGACACAGGTTATCTTTACGCATGTGCCGGCTGCCCCAAGTGCAAACGCTGCTGGTCCAGGCTGAATGGGTGCTGTATCTCCATTTCCTTGCTTGAATGACAGACCTATCCTCTGCGGCATTATCGTCGGAGATAGACGGAGGTGATCTGGATGCGCTCGTGGCCCAGTTCCCGGCTGATCTGCTGACGGGCTTCGGCATCGACGGCGCGCTGCTCCGGCGTCAGCTCGCGGACGGCAGGGCCGCCTGCGGCGGGCGATTTCCAGCCGGTGAGCGCTTCATAGCGGGATTGAGCATAGGCATGGCGCAGCCCGTGCACGTTGCTCAGGCCCGCCGCCTTGCACTGGCCGTCATAGACATGGCGCTGCTCGATATAGTTCCTGTGCGCCGGGATCAGCGCGCCGGAGCCGGCAAGCGCGTGAGCGTCGCTGAGCACGGCGCGCTGCTCGGCCGTCGTGATCGGAACCGTCCTTTCGCGGCCGCCCTTTGTCCACGAACCCTTGAGCGCGATATAGCCGCCGCGATCGGCATAGGCTGGCTGGAATTTTATACACTCCTCCCGGCGCAGGCCGAATGCCTGCTGCAGGCGAAGGCTCATATGGACATGGGGATCGGTGACGCGGTCGAGATGACCGTCGCCGAGGTCCTTCGCCCTGTTGTCGCCGCTGACGCTGCCGGCAGACTGGCGCTGCGGAATGCCGAGCATGGCGTTGTCGGCAGGGATAACGCCGGCCTTTCCGACCTTCCCGGCCCAGTAGCGCAGATGCGACATGCGATTCCTGATTGTGCCGGCAGACAGGTTCTCCGTCGTCCAGCGTTCCAGCAGCGCATCGACATGCTTTTCCTTCAGCGAGGTGGCGCGCATGTTGCGGAAGCCCATCTCCTTCAACTGCCGGGCCATCAGGGTCAGCGATTGCATTCGCTGGTGTTGCGTCTGAAAACTGCCGTCCCTGTTGCGGCGGCACAATTGCTTCAGTTCATAGGTCAGATCGTCCATGCTCCATTCTCCGGGCAAAAGGGTCCTCGCACCCCGGCGCACGATGCGGCGGGGTCTCTGTCGTCTTCTCTCTGTTTTCCGAGCGGGTACGTCCGGTTAGTGTTCATGCCATCCCGCGCGAAACGGAATGCCCCGAAGGGCCCATGGGCCAGATGCGCTCGATCACCTGTTGCCTCGAATGAGGCGTCCGTCCTCCTTCCTGCGGGAAGGCCAGGCGGAAGTGGCGCGGGGGCAAGGCCGCGCGAGGATGATCGAGACGCAAGGGTCGGAAAAAGCCGCGCTTCATGGCGGGCGCTGCGTTGGTGTTCCGCCGCAGGATGACGAGAGATTCGAAAAGATGCTGTTGTGGTGCATTGGAGAATTTCCTGTGAGACGTGGATGGACGATGACGGCTGCCGCAGGACGGCACGCCAAAGGGCGGCGGCGAGAATTGCCGCAGCAGGCTCGAAGCTGATGGAGACGACGCAGCGGCGAATGAACGCTGCCGCAGGCAAGAAGAAGGGAAGATTGCTGCCGCAGTCCGGCGAGAGCCGGAGACGGCCGACGATGAGGGTTGCCACAGCGCCGATGAGACGCACGACAAAAAACCTGCTTTTGCAGCAGGGTCCTGGGAAGATGCGGCCGATAGCGGCTGCGACAGGAGCAGGCTCCACCCTGCTGGCAGGGCCGACACGCGCGAGGGAACCGAAGCGCGTCTGGATGGCCGGTTGGCTACGGCCTTGCAGCAGAGATATGCCCGCGGGCACGACCGCTTGCTGCGCCGGTCTCCGGTGTTCATACCCGCCGGAAGGTCAGTGCAGGATCAAACTAGCACACCCATCATCATGAGCCCATCAAATAATTGGATCAGGCTCTATGCCTTGTCGTTGCGGCAGTTGCCCGCATCGTCACTGCGGAGGATAGCCGCAGGAAGTTCATGTTCAACTGAAGTAAAGAGAGCTACCGGCCTATCGGCGATGCGGCTACTGATTCGCTACGCAACCTCGCCGAACTGATCGCTCGGTGGTAATGAACGGCCTGATTGGCGTTTGCCTTACACAGTCAAGTAAGCCCTTCCCTAATTCATCCACGAATGGCGCTCCAGATGATCACAGGGACAAGCTCATGGCTTCAGCTAGATCCGCCGCCGTGCCGCCCCGGTAGTGGATGGAGATCGGCGCTCCATCGGTGAGCACACCGCTTACCAGCACATGGTCCGGCGCGCTGATCGGCAGTTGTTTGCACAGGTATCGGCGACCATGGCGAAGTTACGGCGGATCGCATCACCGACGATACGTCGGTGATGGCGCCCAGCACATCCCGCACGGTCGCCACTCAGGGGAAATCAACGCACTAAAGATATGGCAGGGGCAAATAGCGCCGCTTCAAGCTCGCTCCGACCGATCCCGCGCATGCCGCGCAAGCTCCATGCCGAGGAAATCGATCAGTGCTTTCACCTTGGCCGATGGCCGCGGTCCTGCAGGGAGCACGGCGTAGACGTTGGCTCCGTCCATCTCATATTCGGGCAGCAGCTCCACAACCTGGCCCGTTCGCAGCTCGTTCACGGCCATGACGTCCGACACCATCCCGATACCAAGGCCAGCAACCGCGCTGGCCAGGATGCCGGGCGCCGAATTGATTTGAAAGCGCGCTTGCACATTCACGGACGTCACCGTCTCATTATGACGAAATCGCCAGTTCTCGCGTCCAAAACCGCCATGACCGAGGATGCACTCATGTTTGGCGAGATCGGCCGGCGTCTTGGGCACGCCGCGCTGCTCCAGATAGCTTGGCGCAGCCACAACCATCTTCCTCACCGACGCAAGCCTGCGCGAGCCGAACGTCGAATCGTCCAGCTCACCGACCCGAACTGCCACATCGATTCCATCGGTCACAAGATTCTGTCGCTCGTCCGACATGGTGATCTCGACGCGCAACTCCGGATGGGTGTTTAGAAATCCGGGCAGGCACGGGATGACTGCCCTCGTTCCGTACATGATGGGCAGCGCCAATCGGATCACGCCGCGCAACGAGTCCACGCCGCGAGCGGCGTCCTCCGCGCTCTCCCAGTCCGCTTTTACCTGGCGTGCACGTTCGAGGAACAAGGCGCCAGCATCTGTCAAAGAGAGGTTGCGCGTCGTCCTCAGCAGCAGCTTGACACCGAGCCGCCCCTCCAGTTCGCCGATGATCCGCGAGACCGAGGGCTGTGACATTTGCAGCTCACGGGCGGCCCGTGAGAAGCTTCCGCTCTCGGCGACGCGCGCGAAGACGATCAGTTCTTGCCAGCGATCACTCATTTGAAATCTGGATATATGTTCTTCAAAATTGGCTTATACTGCTTCGCGCACGAATAGCCTAGTTTTTCTTTCAGCGGCATTGACGCCCAATGATGGAGAAACCACATGAAATTGCAGGATCAGCTCGACGACTTCCGGAACAAGTTCGAATCCGGACAGCTTCCCTTCAAACCCACCCAGGCGCAGCTCGATACGATCAAGCGGGCCACGAACGAACTCGTTGCGAGCGGCCAAGCCGACCGCGCACTCAAGGCAGGCGACATCGCGCCTGAGTTCAAGCTGCCAGACTCCGACGGAAATATCGTCAGTTCCCGCGACCTCCTGGCGGACGGACCGCTGGTTGTCAGCTTCTATCGCGGCGTCTGGTGCCCGTACTGCAACATCGAGCTAAAGGCCCTCGAAGCCACGCGATCGGAATTCGAAGCCCGGGGCGCGCAACTTGTCGCCATCTCGCCCCAGACCGCGCCGAACAGCCGGAAGTCCCAGCGAGACAATGGTCTCGGCTTCCCGATCCTTAGCGACCAGGACAGCAAGATCGCCGAAGCGTTCGGAATCCGATACAGCCTGCCGGCTGATCTCATCGAACTCTACAAGGGCTTCGGCAACGATCTTCCGGCAATCAACAACGACTCGTCGTGGGTGCTTCCGATGCCAGCCCGCTATGTCATCGGCACCGATGGCGTGATCGCGTACACCGAAGTCAATCCCGACTACACACGGCGGCCGGACCCCTCTGAGTTGCTGCCGGTCCTCGACCGCCTGCAGTCCGCCACGGCCGCCTAAGCAGCGTTGAATCCTTGCCGACGTGCCATGTCTTAACGGGGACATGGCACGCCGGTGTGAGATACCTCCAGCCGAGAAGAATTGCGCTAACCGGCGCTCAAACATTAAGAACCGTTCAACCGATGGTCGATCACAACGCCTCAAGGGTCTAACGCGCCTTCGATCGCGTTAGACGGCGAGGGTATGGCCGTCAGCTCCTGACGACTGAACTGCGACGATGGCAAATAGCAATGGCAATCGCCGTCAGAGCCGTAAGGGCGATCAGCACCCAGAGCACGCTACGAAACGCCACCGCGTAAACATTGCCATTCCCAGCATCGCCGGCCGATATCCGGTCAGCCAGTGCCGGATCACCAACAACGCCGCCGATGATCCAGTGGATTGCGGCGGCGTAGGCGCCGATTGCCACCGCTTCACTTCCGAGACGCAGGAAATTCAGCACACCAGCTGCCGTCCCGCTACTTTCGACAGGCACCGCTCCGATCGCCGCGCCGTCAACCAGACCGGCGGGAAGGCCCCAGCCGAAGCCAAGGAGAATCATCGGCGCAATCACCCATGCCAACGGGATCGAGGGCTCCAACAGAAACATGCCGAAGTCACCGATCAGCAACACCGCCAAGGACACATAGATGACTGTCATCGCGGTCACCGACGGGAAGCGCCTCATGATCCCGGCGACCAGCATAGGGCTGATGAAGATGGGCACCGTCATCAACAGCAGAAGTGAACCCGCCGTCGGCGCGTCCATGTTGTGCTGCGCGCTCAACGCAACGGGCAAATAGGTAAAGATTGTCATGAAGCCGATTGCGTCGGCTACAGGAACGAGAGCGAAGCCGAGGAAAACCGGGTTCTTCAACAACGAGAAATCCACGGCCTTGGCCGGGAGCGTTTCCGGGCGCGGCACCCGAGGAACATGCCGACTGAAGCAGAAGGCAACAGCCGCAACGGCGCCATAGAGCAGGAAAACGCCACGCCATTCGATGAACGGAATGAGCCAGCCCGCGAGTGTCGGGCCGACCGTGCCGCCAAGGCCAAGCGTCGAGCCGAAGATAGCGAAATTTCGGCCCCTGACCTCGGGCGGGAATGCGCGGGAAAGCGTCGCCGACCCTCCAGCGAATATTGCTGCTCCAGCGATGCCGCAAATGACACGGCCGACGTCGAGCACCAGAAGCGACGGCGCTGTAGCGCTGATCACCGAGCCAGCAACCATCAAGGCTGTCCCGATCACGAAGGTGATCTTGTAGCCGATCCGGTCGGACAGGACACCCCAAACCAGCATGAAGATGGCAAAGGCAGCGTTAAACCCGTTTACTACCCCCTGCAGCAGGGTAGGATTTGTACCCAAATCCCGCGCGATCCCTGGCAGAGCGACGGCCGTCCCGGAAATACCGATCGGCATAACGAAAACGGCAAGAAGAATAACGGGCAGCGCCAGCCTTGACGGCGGCGCTGCCCTTTCGGCGCCTCCCGCGCCGATGCGATCGAGGTCCTCATTGGACGCAGTTGTTCCCGAAACGCCGGGTTCCACCACCATCTCGTCCCCCGATCGCGACTAGAGCTGGCTGAAGCCGCCGTCGGCTGGCAAGTCGATGCCAGTCGAATAGCTGCTTTCGTCTGATGCCAGGAAAAGCGCTGCGGCGGCCATTTCTCCGGGACGTCCGATCCGACCAATCGGCATAGCCTGGCCCATTTGGTCCTTCAGAATGCGACCCGCTTCGGCAGAGCCAGCCATGCCATCGATGATCGGCGTGTCGATCGGTCCAGGGCTCAGGCTATTCACGCGAATGCCGCGGTCCTTGAGCTCGGCCGCCCAGCTTTTCGCGAATGAACGCACCGCAGCCTTCGTCGCCGAATAGACCGTATATTCCGGCAGACCCTTCATCCAGTTTGCGGAGGCTACCAGCACAATGGAGCCACCCCGGCGCAGCAGCGGAAGCGCCTTCTGCACCGTAAAAAAGGTCCCGCGTGCGTTGACGTCGAATGTCCGATCGAAGTGTTCCGCCGTGGCTTCCGGCAATCGGACCTGTTCCACAAAGGCAGCATTTGCCACGATCACGTCCAGCGCGCCCTTTTCGGCCTTTACCGTCTCGTAAAGACGGTCAATGTCGGCAAGATTGGCGATGTCGCCCTGAACCGCAGTCACATTGCCGCCGATCTCAGCCTTTGCCTTCTCCAGTTCAGCCGCGCGGCGACCAGTAATGAACACATAGGCACCCTCGGCAACGAACCGCTTTGCGGTCGCAAGGCCGATACCGCTGCTGCCACCGGTAACAACGGCGATCTTTCCTTCCAGTTTTGACATTCGAACTCCTTCACATCCTTGGGTAAATCTGCATTTAGATTGACCAGAGATGTGGCGACCGAACTCCGCCCGGAAGGATGCATGCGAGAATACATTCTATTCTGTCGCGGAATATGAGGCGTGCCCAATTTGGAGCGCTATCCGACACGTCCTCTACAAGCATCATGATTGACTGCGCTGCTGCGCCTCACCGTCTCGGAAGTCGGCCGAAGACGAGGCTTAAAGGCGTGGCCAGCATAACAACCGCACCGCTGACGATCATGGTGGTTGCCACGCCAAGCGTATCGACGACCTCCCCGCCGATCCATGCACCGAAGGCAACCGCGATCTCGATAGTCGCGACGAACAACGCCGCTCCTCGCTCGATCTCGCCCGGGGCAGCCCGAGCCACCCACGACTGGCAGGTTATCGAAAGGGCGCCATAGGCCAGCCCCCATATGCAGACCAGCAAGGAGGTAAGAGCCTTGCTCTCACCATAGGCAGCCAGAAGGAACACTGGCGTCGCGAGCGTAATGGAGGTCACCGCCATAGCCAGACGATTGCTCCGACCGGCCATCCAGCCGCCGATGATATTCCCGAAGAACCCCGCTCCACCGAACACCAGAAGCATCACGTTGATCCCAGCGGGTCCCATCCCAGACACGATGGCGAGAAACGGCGCGATGTACGGATAGGCGAAAAAGACGCCTCCAAAGGTGAGCGCCGCAAGGAGAAGTCCTAACCGCGCCTGGCTGACGGAAAGAAGCGCAGGCAAGTCCCGCCACCGTGTCCGGTGGTTTGCCGGCAAAGGCGGAACGAAAACCGCCAGCGCGACTAATGCGACGACCGTGACCGCACCCGCCGCGCCGAAGGCTGCGCGCCAACCGAGGAGATCGCCGATCAATGTGCCGGCAGGAACGCCGGCGATCGTTCCCAGCGAAATGCCCGAAAAGATGACGGTGGTGCCCCGCGTCCCGGTCGGTTCCGGCATAAGCCTCGGCCCAACGGCGATGCCGATGGTCCAGAAGCCGCCTAACGCGACACCGACGAGCACTCGACCGGCAACCAGAACGGCAAATGACGGCGCCAAGACCGCGATCGCATTCGCCGCCACCAGCATGACCGTGAGACCGGTCAGCACGATCCGTCTGTCGAACCGGCTCGCCAAGACGCTCACAAGCAGCGCGCCGAACGCAGCGACCAGCGCAGGGACGGTGACCGTCAAACCTGCTACCCCATGGGTGACGCCGAGATCCGCCGCCATGCTAGGTATGAGACCGACCGGCAGATACTCGGTTGTCACCATCATAAACGACACGACGGCAATCGACATCACCGCCAGCCAATGCTTCAAAGTTATACGACCGCTGGCGAAGGTGTTGGTCGATGTCTCCGCAAACGGAGCTTCTTCAACCTCAGACGGCAAGCCAGCCTCCATCGACCACGACCTCCGATCCGGTCATGTACGAGCTTTCATCCGATGCCAGAAACGCGACCACCGCCCCGACCTCACCTGGCAGGCCGATACGTTTCATCGGTGTGCGCCCGATTACGGCGGGCGCCGTGTCCGGATCGGCGAGGAACGGCTCCACGGTGGGCGTCCGGATTCCGCCCGGGTGAACCGAGTTCACGCGAATGTTGCGGTCGATATAATCCCGCGCAACGGCCTTGGTCAGCAACCGCACCGCGCCTTTAGAGGTGGAGTAGGCCGCCGACCCGTCCGAACTGGCGATGATTCCGGTCACGGACGACATATTGATGATGGAACCGCCGCCCGCGGCTTTCATCGCCGGCCATATGTGCTTGCAGCCGAGGAAGACACCTCTGACGTTGACGTTCATGACCCGATCGAACTGCTCGACCGGCATGTCGTCGATATGGCACACCTCGATCAGGCCGGCATTGTTGACGAGAACGTCTACCTTGCCGAAGAGCCTCATCGTCTCCGCCACGACTGCGATCCAATCCGGCTCGCTCGACACGTCGTGCCGCAGGAAATGAGCCTCGACGCCACGCGACCGAAGCGAAGATAGCATCGCTTCGCCACGTTCGACGTTGATGTCCGACGCCACAATGCGAGCCCCTCGATCGGCGATCGCCATAGCAATCGCTTCACCGATGCCCTGGGCCGCACCGGTCACAAGCGCGACTTTTCCGTCAAGCACTTTGCTAACCATCTTCGTCGCTCCTAAAACCGCTCAACCCAAGGCCTAAGCACCAACTCGTCCGTCCATGCGCTTCGCGGCTGGCACATCAGGTCCACGTAGCTCTGCGCGATGTCGCCGGGATCGAGTGTGCTGTCGGGAGAATCCTCCGGATCGGGCCGGCTGGCAGAACGGATGAAGCCGTCCACGACGACGTGCGCGACATGAATACCCTTCGGGCCCAACTCGCGCGCGGCGCTCTGCGCCAGCCCGCGAAGGGCAAATTTGCCCATCGCGAAAGTCGCCGAATTCGGGAAGCCTTTGATGCTGGCTGTATTCCCCGTCAGCAGGATCGCTCCGCGTCCGAGGGGAAGCATTCGCTTGGCGGCATGGTGGACGGCTAGGAACCCGCCGAACGCGGTCGTCGCAATGGACCTTTGCACTTCCAGCGGATCGAGCTGGTCAAGCGTTCCCCGGAGCGGCGCAGCGGCGTTGAACACGACGACGTCGGGATCACCCGTGTCGAGCGCCACCCGGTCGAACAGGGCCGCCATGTCTTCGGGACTGGCGGCATCGACCTGATAAGCGCGCGCGCCGGTTTCTTCTACGAGCTGCTGCAGCTTCTCGGTGTTACGCGCCCCCACGCTGACGACGACACCAAGCGATGAGAGGCATCGCGCGAGAGACGAGCTGATGCCGGGGCCGGTACCGATGATGAGCACCCGTCTGAAGGGAAGATCCTTCATGTCTATTTCCTCCGGGGTTGGCGACTTGCGGGTGAGCCGGCCACGTCTAGGAGCGAGGCCGGCTACAAACCCGCGCGGTCAGACGCTCGTCTGGCCGCCCGCCACGACAAGATCGATGCCTGTCGAGAAGCTGCTGTCCGAGGAGGCGAGGAAGAGCACCCCGTTGGCGACTTCCTCGGGCTTGCCGATGCGGCGCAGCGGAATGATGTCGAGGAAGGCCGCGATCATGGCGTCCTTCTGTTCCTTGTTCTCGACCTGAAGGTCGATGATGGGCGTGTCGATCGGGCCGGGGCTGAGCGTATTGACGCGAATACCCCGCGGCGCCAGCTCGGCGGACCAACTCCGCGCGAAGGAGCGCACCGCTGCCTTGGTTGCCGAATAGGTCGTGTGCGGCGGCGAACCGATCAGATGCGCCGTTGACGAAACGAGCACGATCGCCCCGCCGTCATTGATAAGCGGAAGCGCCTTCTGGACCGTAAAGAAAGTGCCGCGCGCATTGATGCCGAACGTCTTGTCGAAATGCTCGGGCGTCGCGTCGGCAAGCGTAACCAGTTCCACGAACCCGGCGTTCGCGACGACGATATCAAGCGACCCTTTCTCCGCCTTCACGATCCCATAGAGTCGATTGAGGTCATCGAGATTGGCGACATCACCTTTCACCGCCGTGACGTTGCGGCCGATCTCGGCCTTCGCCTTCTCCAATTCGGAATCGCGCCTGCCGGTGATGAACACGTAGGCGCCTTCGTCAACGAACCGTTTTGCGGATGCGAGGCCGATACCGCTGCTGCCACCGGTAATGACGGCTACCTTTCCTTCAAGCTTGGACATGCCTTAGATCCTTCTGGTCTTGTTTCGGACCCAGGCGGTCCGACCAGATTCAGATGATGCATGCCAAAACTATTCTGAAGACTATGAGGAAGAATACATCCTATTCTACATGGGAATACGAAGATACCTTCCGCATCACGGTTCGGATGGGTAGGCCGGCTCGGAATAGATGGTATTCCGATTCAAGCTCTTCCGCTGACGACCCGACGACCGATCTCAATCGGAGCGCTCGCCATAAAGTGCTGAGGCGATATGGCAGCCGGTCGACGCTGGAGAGACAAATATGGTGGATCATTCGATATCTGAAGAAGCCAAAGCCGTCGTCAGGAAGAACACCGAAGTGGTGCAAGGCGAAGGGGACTGGGATCTCTTCGACGAACTCTTCGCCGACGATTTCGTGGATCATACACCGCAGTCCGGCGTATCCGCCGACAAAGACGGTGTCCGCATCCTCTACAAAGGTTTGCGTGCTGCCTTTTCCGACTTCCACGCTGTGATCCACTGGCAGAGCGTCGAAGGCGACTTGGTCACGACGTACAAGGTCTACCATGGGACACACTCGGGCACGTTCTTTGGAATAGCTCCAACCGGGCGCAAAATCCGTTTTGAGGCCGTCGACGCGATGAGAGTGCGCAACGGGAAAATTACCGATCACTGGGGCGTCGGTAATCTTTACTCTCTGGTCCAGCAGATCAAGGGCGAGGATGGTCCCGGCATTGGATGATCAGCGCCGTGCCTCAGAGATTCGCCCATAATCAAGGGGGCATCCACGAAGCCTAGGGCATTTTCCGATCGCCTGAAACCCTGGTACAGCCGCCCCCGGACAGTTTCGCGGATGGATCGCGTACCGCTCGATCCATCCGCTGACTTAGACGCTAGGCCCGACCCGCTTTCAGGTGTGCCTTCTGCCTCGTCGCGCATCGGGCTTGTTCGCAACCCACACAACCGCCGCAGCCGCAGCGGCGACGACGCCTCCGACTACCATGGCGCTCGCAAGTCCAAGCTGGTCGACAAACAGGCCACCGACAGTCGATCCAGCCCCGATGGCGATGTTCACGACCGCGACGTAAAGCGCCGCACCGCGTTCGATGTCATGCGGCGCCGCCTTAGCCATCCAGATCTGCGTGATAATGGGTAATCCGCCGAAGGCCACACCCCATACGACGACGATCAGCGTTGCGGTTGCGGCGTTCGTTCCGATCAGGGCCAGAAGCACCGCAGACGCCCCGACGATGACCGTTGATAGCACCGCCGCGGTGGCGACGTTTCTAGCGGCGATGCGGCTACCGAGCCAGTTCCCGAAAAAGCCCGCGACACCGTAGACCACGAGCAGGATGTTGATGCCATCCGGCGACAAGCCAGCAGCTTCCGCAAGGTACGGAGAAATATAGGTATAGGCCAGGAAATGCCCGCCCAATGCGAACAAGCAAATCAGAAGGCCGAGCCGCGCCTTCTTGATTCTGAACAAGACCGGCAAATCGGACCAGTGGGTGACTTTCTCGGGTTTCAATCTGGGAAGCAACAGCGCCTGGCAGATAACTACGAGCGCTCCCACCGCCGCAACCACGCCGAACGCCTCCCGCCAACCGAATGCATTGCCGATGAATGTTCCGGCTGGCACGCCGGCGATCGTCCCCAACGAGACACCGGCGAAGATGATAGCCGTTCCCTGCGTTCCCGTTGCCTCCGGAAACACCCTTGGTCCAATCGACACGGCGATCGTCCAGAACCCCCCGATGCCTATGCCAAGAATGAGCCGCCCGACCAGTACGACCGGATAAGACGGCGCAAAAGCAACAATCAGGCTGGAAAGGGTCAAGAACGAGGACAGTGCAATCAGCACAAGACGACGATCAAGATCACGCGCCGGCACGGTGACGAGAGGGGCGGCGAACGCCGCCAGAATTCCAGTCATTGTCACCATGAGTCCCGCTTGGCCTGCGGTGATGCCGATGTCGGCCGCCATGCCGGGCAACAGCCCGATCGGCACCAGTTCCGCCGTAACGAGCGAGAAGGCGCCCACCGCGACCGAGAGTATCGCCAGGCGTTGCCGGAAGTTCGGTGCGTTCTGCTCGAACTGCCCCATCTCGCCGGCCAGACCAAGATGGTCTGGTTCTGTGGGAAGCGCATCGACCGCGCCTCCAATATTGTGAGCCTGCATCAAGATCACCTTTCGGGAACGACCGTTGAATTCGAAGAGAGTTGCGATCAGAGGCCGCGCAAATCCCGGATGAACTCTGCGATAGCGTCCCCGATCTCCTTGGGGCTCTCTTCCTGGACGTAATGAGCCCCGCGAACAGTGATCTCCCTCTGGCTCTTGAATGACCTGGTGAACTCCCGCTGGCGTCCGGCATCAAGGACCCCTGGCACAACGTTCACGTAAAGCTTGGGAACGTCGTTCTCGGCCAGCCACCGCGAATAGCTCTCGACGATCTCGTGGACGTCCGCAGGCTCGCCATCGATCGGCAACTGCCGCGGCCAGGTCAGCGTGGGGCGGCGACCTTCACCGGCCTCGAGGAAAGGCCGCCGATATTCGTTCAGGACGGCCTCATCGAGCGGATCGAGCACCGAGCCGGCGACCACCTTTTCGATGAACGCATTGTCCTTCAGCACAAGCTCCTCGCCTTGCGGCGAACGGAAGGTCCTGAAAAGTTCGACCGCATACTCTGGAAACTCGCTCCACCGGAGCGGCTGGACGATCGATTCCATGAATGCAATGCCTTGGACCCGATCCTGATGCTGGTTGGCCCAGTCAAAACCCAAGGCAGATCCCCAGTCATGCAGGACCAGCACGACATCTTTGTTGATGCCGAGTTCCTCCCAAAGCGCGAAGAGGAATTCGCGATTTTCCTTGAAGGTGTAGTTGTCGGGACCAGCGTTCGGCAGTTTCTCTGAATCGCCCATGCCAATGAGGTCACAGGCAATCAGGCGACCGAGACCCCGGCTTGCCGGCATGATGTTCCGCCAGAGAAAGGAGGAACTGCCATTGCCATGCTGGAAGACAATCGGGGCGCCTTCGCCCTCATCGATGTACGCCATTCGGCGTCCCTTGATCTCGATGTATTTCTTCGTCGCAAAGGGTTGGGCATTGATTGTCATCGTCAGGTTCTCATCTCGATTTCGGGTGGGGCCGAACCCAAACGCGCTCGGCTACCCACAGATGAGAACGCTCAAAGAGCCGCAGTAGATCGCAGAACGGAATACAATCTATTCTGATGTAGAATGCGCACTCTGCGCGAGACGTGAGAAAAACTGCCATCCGAAATTGATGATTTCAGATAAGGGCCGCCGTCGTCACAAATGCAGATCCATGCGTGATCACGCTTTATATTTTCTATTGTTCGACTCTCCGATATGCTCTATCACCACCATCCGAAAATGCCTCGGACAGAAAATCGATCAGCACTCTAACCCTGGATGGGACCCGCCGATCCTTCGGACAGACGGCGGAGATCGGCCATTTCGCCGTCGCATAGTCGGCCAGCAACGAGCGGACCTCTCCCGAGGCGATCTCCTCGGCGAACAACCACTGCGGGCCGTAGCCAATCCCCAAATCACTCAGGACAGCAGCTCTCACGCAGTCCGCGTCGTTTGTACGCAACGAGCCCGAAGGCATTACCGTGACCGATCCCCTTGGCCCTTGAAAGTCCCAGGCGACGGGGTTTCCACCCACGGTCCATCCGATGCACTCGTGCTGGGCGAGTTCACTTGGTCGGAGCGGCTCACCACGCAGCGCCAGGTAAGCCCGCGTTGCCACCGTGATCGGCGCCGTATGCCCGATGAATTCGCCCCTTGTCTCGGGAGCGACCGCTACGCCGACGCGGATCTCGACATCAGCACCATGGTCAGCGTTAGCTCCAAGCTGCGACATTACGTTCAAATCGATCGATAGATCGGGATATCGGACGAGAAATTCCTTCAGCCGCGGCACCACACACAGTCGACCGAAGCCAGACGACAACGACAGCCGAATATTGCCGGAAGGCGCGAATTGCTTTAGCGCAACGCGCTCCTCGGCCTCCCGCAAATGGTTCAGGACCTGCTTCGCGCTGATGTAGAAATCTTGCCCGTCCGGAGTGAGGATCGTCCTGTTCGTCGAGCGGTCCAACAGTTCCGCCCCAAGATGCGTCTCAAGCCCGGCGACTTTCTTGCTGACCGTAGATTGTGCGACGCCGTCAAGCCGCGCGGCCTCCGAAAAACTACCGGTTTCCACAACGCGGACGAAGACCCGCATCATCTCCACTCGATCCATCGCCGCCTCGTGCCCGGACGGGGCTCCTATGTTCAATTGCGTCAAGATTCGAAGATGCGAACAGTCCCGAAGCACAGGAAGTATCGACACCGGCATAGAATCTATTCTCTGCCAGAATATCGCTTGCCGCCGATCACTCGCATCCGCGCAGTAGCAACCGAAAGCCCTCGCAACTTATTGGCCCGTCGACCCGCGTACTCTTGAAAGCCCTTCGCTCGCCAGCAAACTCACCAGCGCCATCACGGGAAAGGCGGCGCAGGCCGTGGCAATGGCGTCTAGGCCGAAACCGCGCGCCAGAATCCACCCACCGAGCGCTGTTCCGACTGCTATGCCGAAATAGACGAACGAGTTGTTCAGGGCGAGGACCACCTCGACGTGGCGGGGTGCCAACGCCATCAGCCGCTGCTGCTGCCCCAGCACAATCGGCCATGGCGCAGCGCCCAGCGCGAAGCTCACCAGTCCGATCGACCAAAGCGCGCCGAGCGCCCTCGGAACGAGAAGCCCGACGATCACGCTCACGGCCAGAGCGATGAACATGGGACGCAGCGGGCCATAACGGTCCGCAAGACGACCGCCGAGTTGGCTTCCCGTAAGCGCCCCGAGGCCAAACAGGGAGAAGGCCGCGAGCGTGATGCCGGTGGAATAGCCCCGTTCATGGAGCATCGCGCCCAGGTAGGTATAGACGCCACCATTCAGTCCCAGGCACAGCAGCGTCGGCAACAATGCAAGCAGCGTCGGCGCATGGGCGAGCGGCGCGAAGCGCTGGGGCAATGTCGCTGCCGAAGGCGTAGCGGGAGGCGGAGGCACCAGCATGGCAATGCCCACCAACGCGACCGCCGAGATACCGGTCACGAGCCAGAACGCAGCGTGCCAACCGAAGCCGTCTCCGACGAGAATACCCAACGGCACGCCGGCCACAATCGCACCCGTGATGCCGAAGGCGATGACCGATAGCGCCGCGCCCTTACGCTCCGGCGGCGCAAGTCCGGCGGCCAGGGCGTAGGCGGTTGGAATGAAGAGACCGCCCGACAAGCCGGCGAGGATGCGAGCACCGATCAGCATCGCAAATGTCGGCGCAAGCGCGCAAAGGGCGTTGGCGATCGTGAACACCGCCAGCGCCAGCACCGCAGCGCGGTCACGGCGAATATGGACGGTGAGTGCGGCGAGGATTGGCGCCGAAACAGCATAGGTCACCGAGTAGACGCTTACGACGCCACCGGCAGTATCCAGGCTGACCGACAGATCCGCCGATATCCGAGGCAGGATACCGGAGATAACCTGCGCATCGGTGCCCGTAGCAAATGCCCCTAGCGCAAGCAGCCAAATCCGAGCGTCCACCCCCCGATGTCGCTCGCCCGCGACCAGGTTCCCCGATTTTTTACTCTGCGCTGCAATCTTCTGCGAATGCTCGTGCTGCACGAATCTGTCCCTTACTCCGACGAGATGAAGTAGGACGGTCCCACGAGCCGACGGCCTCGAATGTCTTCATGAGCCTGCGCCGCAGCCCGAAGCGGATAGCGAGCCGCCTCAACCGACGAGAAGACGCCGTCGCGAATTGCGCTGAAAAGATCACCTGTCGCTTGACCGACCAGTTCGCCATGCACGTTCCGCACGGTGCTGCCACCCGACACGCTGATCCCGCGCGCAGCGAGGAGGCCCTCATCCAGTTCACCGGACCCTGAAGCAGCGCCAATCGTCACGAGCGCCCCGCCGTCGCGCAGGGCAGCCACCGACTTGGCCAGAGTCGCTTTGCCGACGAACTCGTAGACGACGTCGACGCCCTCCGGCGCCAAGTTCTTCAGATCCCGCTCGAACCCGCCGTCGCTGGCCAGAAGCGCGTGGTCGGCGATCGAGGACAGGCTGTCCAGCTTCCCCGGCGATCCGGTAGTGCCGATCACCTTTGCTCCAAGAGCTTTCGCCCAGACCGACAGGATTGTGCCGGTGGCGCCGGACGCGCCCTGGACGAGAATGGTCTCCCCGGCCTTGATCTGGTGGAGGAGCCGCAGCCCCATCCAAGCGGTCAGCCCCTTGCCGAGAAAAGTCGCTGACTGCTCCACGGATATATCGTCGGGCAGACGCACCAAAGGCACGGCAGACACGACACGCTCCGTCGCATAGCTTCCGGGGGCGTAAAAATACGCGACACGATCCCCGACACTATGGTCGACCCCCGGTCCGACAGCCTCCACCGTGCCGGTGCCCTCGATACCAAGGACAGTCGGCAGCGTGAGCGGGAACGTCCCGTCGCGAAACATCGTATCGACGAAGTTCAAACCGACCGCGCGCTGCCGCAAACGCACCTCGCCGGGGCCAGGCTCGCCGACCTCGACGCGCTCCCAGTTCAGAACGCCGGGATCGCCATGCTCGTACAGCCGGATTGCGTGGGCCATCAGTCGACAATCCTCAGCATCATCTTGCCTTCGTTGTTGCCGTCGAAGAGACGCAACATCGCCGGCAGGACGTTTTCGATCCCATCCTCGACATGCTCATCGACGCGCAGCTTTCCATCCCTGACCCAGCCGATCAGCGCTGGCACCGCTTCTCCGATACGATCAAAATAGTGGGTCAGGATCACCCCCTCCATGCGCGCGCCCTGGACGACCAGTTCCCAGATATTGCGCGCACCGCGGGGCTCGGAATTGTACTCCGAGATAAGACCGCACAGCACGATGCGGGCCTTGGGATTGATCGCCAGAAGGCCGGCGTCAAGGATGTCGCCCCCGACATTCTCGAACTGGATGTCGACGCCATTCGGCGCCGCGCGCCGAATCTCGGCCACCAGTTCCTCGACGCTCTTGCCGCGATAGTTGATCGCGGCGTCGAAACCATAGTCGTTGAGCAGGCGTTGAACCTTCGCCGGACCGCCGGCTATGCCGACCGTCCGGCATCCTTTCATCTTTGCGATCTGTCCGACCAGAGAACCGACCGAGCCGGCTGCTCCGGTCACGAGGACAGTCTCGCCGGCCCGGGGCTGGCCGATCGAGAGCAGCCCGAAATACGCCGCCAAGCCGGTGGGACCGACAACCGACAGATAGTTCGTGATCGACGGCACGGCATCGGGGTCCACCAGATTGGTGTAGCCGCCTTCGGTGCCGACGCTGTAGTCCTCCACCGCATTCAGGCCAGCCGCCCAAGCGCCCACGGGGAAAGCAGCACTGCGCGATTCCACGATCTGCCCGACCGTGCTGGCGCGAACCGACGCACCAAGAGCGATCGGCGGCAGATAGGACGGCCGATCATCCATCCAGCCGCGCTGCGCCGGATCGATCGAAACATAATGGTTGCGGAGCAGGAACTGACCTGGCTCCAGGGCTGCGGTCGGCTCCTCCGTCAGGAGGAAGTCTTCAGGAACGGGAACGCCGCTTGGGCGCCGAACGAGCGTGAATCTGCGGTTGAGCGGCACGGTAACTCCATCGTCTCTTTTTCTTGACGACGAAGATGAGGAGCAGCCTACCGGCTCAGAAGTACGCCGCACGGAATACGAACTATTCCGCCGAGGAATGCACGCGAGTGTGTCTAGGCGACAGAGAGATGTGTTGACGAGGCGATCAAGTCATCAGGTCTCGCTCTTAGATCAAGCTCAATATTCCGCTGCGTAATATATACTATTCCTCCACGCGATCTGCCGCTCCCAACAGCTATCCCCACATCCACGGCTATGCTCCTGAGAGTGTAATCCGACTGTTCTCGCATCGCACCGCGCCCATCAAGACGAGCGCGGTTCAAAACTAAAACCGGAAAGGAACACCATGCCGCGCATCATCCAGTTTTCCGAAATTGGAGGTCCAGAGGTCCTGCAATTCGTCGAGATCGACACGCCGGTTCCAAACGACGACGAGGTTCTGATACGCGTCAAGGCGCTCGGCCTGAACCGCGCCGAGTCCATGTACCGGCGAAACAATTACATCATCGAAGCAGTCCTGCCCGGGCTCCTCGGCACTGAAGCAGCGGGGATTGTCGAGGCGGTCGGTAAGAACGTCACGCATGTGAAAGTCGGGGATCGCGTCAACACGGTTCCGGCGTTCAGCATGGGCGACTTTGCCATTTATGGCGAAGTGATCGCGATGCCGGGTTATACAGTCATCAAGCAACCCGATGGGCTCTCCTTTGAAGAGGCCGCCTCGCTCTGGGTGATGTTCCTGACGCCCTACGGCGCGCTGATTGAAGACGCCAAGATTCAGCCTGGCGAACCCGTGCTGATTTCTGCCGCCTCGAGCAGCACCGGCATTGCGGCAATTCAACTCGCCAATCTCGCCGGTGCGATTCCCATCGCGTTGACGCGCACAAGCGCCAAACGGCAGAGACTGCTCGACGCTGGTGCAAAGCATGTCATCCCCTTCGCCGAAGTAGATCTTGTCGAGGAGGTCAAGAGGATCACCGACGGCAAGGGCGTACGCGTGACATTCGACCCGGTCGGTGGCGAACTGCTCCCCAAGCTGATGCAGGTGATGCCCTGGCAGGGCATCCTTTACATCTACGGCGCGCTTGAAGGCGACACGACGATCATTCCAGTCCTGACGCAGATTGGCCAGATGGTGACGATCAAAGGGTGGATGCCGGCCGACATCGTCTACAATCGCGATCGCCTGCAAGTCGCGGTCGACTACATCACGGCGGCGCTCAGCGAAGGCAAACTGTCTCCTGTCATCGATCGCATCTTCCCCTTCGACGAGATGGTCGAAGCGCACCGCTATCTGGAATCTGCCCAGCAATTCGGAAAGATCGTCGTAAAAGTCGACTGACGCGCCGCGCGGTCGCGACTAGCTCAGCCGCAAGCTCGCGTCCCTAGCGAACGCCTTGGCAAAAAAGTCCACGAAGACCTTGACCTTACTCGACTGGAGGCGCCCGCCGGGGCTCACCGCATATATCGGATGCCGCTCTGGCGCGTACTCTGGCAACACCCTCACGATCGCGCCCGATTCCAGTTCCTCAGCAAAGAGCCAGGCCGGCCCCTGAGCGAGTCCCAGACCCGAAAGCACACCAACGCGTATATGCTCCGCGTCACTGGTTCGGACCGGTCCCACAGGATCAATAGTGACTCTGCCTTCCGGTCCCATGAACTCCCAAGGCCTTGCCGATCCCCCCGACACGAACGTCACGCATTCATGATCCGCCAGATCCGCCGGGATCTTGGGCGTCCCTTTGCGCGACAGATAGGCGGGTGTGGCAAGGAGCGCCGTTTCGCCGCTCCCAATCTTCCTGGCCATGAGACTGGAATCCGACAACGAACCGATCCTGATCGCTACATCGATGCGGTTCTCAATGAGATTGACGTAGTGATCAGAAATGTCGGTCTCGACCGTGACGTCGGGAAACTCCTCGAAGAATTGCGGCAGCTTCGGCAAGATGTGCATACGACCGAAGCCGGCCGACATCGCCACGCGTATCCGACCGGAGGGCGCCAGTTGCCCTCGCCCGACGCGCGTCTCTATCTCCTCAACCTCATCGAGCAGCCGAATGGTCGCTTCGTAGAAGGCCTCTCCGGCCTCCGTCATGCTCAGCCCGCGTGATGTCCGCCGGAGCAACTGCGCCCCAAGCCGAGCCTCCAGCGCCGCGATATGCTTGCTGACCGTCGGCTGCACCACACCTTCGACCTTCGCCGCCCGAGAGAAACTAGCCGTTTCCACGACGCGAACGAACAGGCGCATCACATCCAACCGATCCATCGAACATTCTCCCTGTCCAGACGGCCGATGCGCGTGGCCGGACTTAATTTGAAACTTTTGGCTGAAGCCCTCCTGGTCCCCGCTAAGCGGCGCAACTCGGCGGCCACGCCCTCATTGCGACATCCACCATGCGCCGGAGATCATCCTTTGATGCACCACTCTGTGCCTCGATAGACATGCCCAAGCCAACTACATGAACAAAGCGCGCCAGAGCCTTCACATCCGTCCCCGCCGGCAGGTCGCCCGAAGAAACTGCCCGCGCGAACCTGTCGCAAAGCGCCTTCCACGCCAGCCGACGGCTCTCCACAAGATCATCTCGGACTGGGCTGCTGCCTGCGGGACCTGACCCAGCGCAACTCACGCCCATGCAGCCCGGGGGGTGATCTTCACCCGCCTGCGCCTGGGCGCCGCCGTAGAGCATCTTCTCGGCGACTTCTCGCGCTGTTGGTGCCTCAAGAGCCTCCGCCACATAAGCGAGGTGCCCCTTCCGGTAGCGTTCGTAGACGCGCCGAAACAGGGCCTCCTTGCTCCCGAAAGCGAAATAGAAGCTCGGCGGGGTGACCCCCATGGCTTTGGTCAGGTCAGACAGCGAGGTGCCGTCGTAGCCGTTACTCCAGAACAACTCCGTAGCAACGTCCAGCGCCTGATCGATATCTAACTTCCGCGGCCGAACCATCCCGCCCGTGACTCCACGCTAATATATCGATCACTATACGATAGTGCCGCGGCGCGAGTCCAGCAAATATACTGAGCGCTATACGATAGAAGAAGAAAGCCCGACGAACGGAGTGCGGCCCGCTCTCTGCTAGAGTCCCCATGCCTCCCAAGGCCGCTCAGCCGAGGCCGGCGGCAAGCCCACGCTCATCGACAGGACCCGGCTGATCGTAGTGAAATCCCGCCCGGACGAGGCGGCCCACTGATTCATGGCTTCCTGAACAACTTGGAGATCGCGCTTTGCGATCGACGGCCGGGAAAGCACGCCCTCCCGAACGAGAGCTGCCACCATGTCAGGCGACGTTACGAATGCCGGCTTCCCGAGGGCACGAAGAAACCGCATTGCGGTCTCTCCCCCGAGATAAGCACCCCGTCTGCGAACGACGTGGACGAGATCGATGTAGCGCTCGTCCGGCCACTCTGCGAAAAACCGCGCCGCCCTTCCGTGCTCGCTTGAAAGCTCCAAGACGAATTGCGCGTTCCGCTGCACCGCGAGGATCTTCCTGGCGCTACGGACGATGCTTGGGTCCCGGAGAAGCGCATCAAACCGCTCCTCGCTCATGAACGCGCAGGCATGTGGGTCAAAGCCGTCGAAGCCAGCCTCGAAAGCCGGCCACTTTCGTTCGATCACCTTGTAGGAAAATCCGGCGCCGAATATCTGACGGGTCATAGCCGCCAGAACGCGATCGTCGGAAATTCGCGCGATATCTCCAGCAGGGAGTGAAGGCGTGAGAGCCAAGATGTTCTCCAGTGCCACCACACCCCCCTTTCGGGCTGCGGCCAAGGCATAGATCTCCTCAAAAGACCGCAGCTTCATGTTATCAGCGCTAACCTTTCCTGGTTCTGTTTGGTATCCCGAACGAAAAATGAGACGTGTGCTATCACCTCAGAAGATAAGGTGGGTGAATACCTGCTATTCTAATTAAGAATATTAGTGTTCGGTTGACGGTGTTGCAATTATCGAACGCCCGAAATGGCGCGCCACGGCCAAACGTTCGCGTAGGCATCAAAAAACGGTCAAGATAGTTGGCGGCCGTGCCAGCCATCACGCGGCAATCGAGGTGTCGTTTCCTTTTACAGCGTATGATCGCCCCAGGTTTCCTCCTTGCATCATTCCAGCGGATCTTTTCAACCGGCCGATGCCTCATTCTCCTCGGTTGCCCCTCAAGTGGTGGATGAGCTAGTCGAGCGACAGGTAGCCCGGTCTCCATCGCATTACTGCGAGCGCCATCGCCGTCCAGATGATGTGGATGGGCCAGCCGTCGGGAACGGTGAGTTCAATGACCAGCGCCATGGCGTGCAGGCCGAGGCCGACGATCCGGCCGTCGTGAAGGCGATCATCAACCGCTCCGGTATTGTGCAGCTTCATGACCCTGTAGCCGCCTCGCGAATCTGCACGACATTTCCTGCGGGCGCTACGCCTCGGCAATACGCGGCCCAGTCCGCCATCATGGTGCGGCGTCGCTCCACCATGTCGCTGCGCTGATAGGCGCGCTCGACGGTCGAGCCCACGGCGTGAGCAAGCGCCATCTCCGACATGTCGCGGTCATAGCCCTGTTCGGCCGTCCACACGCGGAAGGTCGAGCGCAGGCCGTGAGGAACCGCAGGAAGCCCGGTATCCGCATCCAGCCATCCCTTGCGCCCGGCCTTCAATTCCTTCGCGTGCATCTTCTTCATAAGCTGCGAAAGGATCGCGTCGGAAAATGGGCCGCCGCGCGGGGCAGGGAACACATAGGGAGAACCGGCCATCCGGGGAAGCGCCTTCAACAGGGCAACGGCGTCATCCGACAAAGGCACGCGGTGATCGCGTTCCATCTTCATGCGCTCGCCCGGTATCTTCCACATTCGGGCGTCAAGGTCGATTTCGTTCCACGTCGCTCTGCGAACCTCGTCCGACCGCGATGCGCAGAGGGCGATGAACTCAAGCGCCCGCGCCGACATGCCGTCGCGCTTGCGCAGTTCGGCGAACCATTTCGGAAGATCGGCCTGCGACAGGGCCGGCCGCTTCGTGACCTTCGCCACCTTCGAAGGCGTCGGCAGCAGTTCCTTCAGATTGCCAGCCCACCGCGCCGGATTGTCGCCGCTGCGATAGCCTGCGACTGTCGCCCAGGACAGGACAGCCTCGATACGACCGCGAAGGCGCGATGCGGTTTCGGTCCTCTTCTCCCACAGGGTTCCATCTTCGAACGGCTGGTTCAGAACGCGCAGAATATCCTGTGTCGTAATATGGGCCGCATTCATGTTGCCGATGATCGGCACGGCATAGGCGTCCATGCTCCTGCGCCAGCTTGCGCCATGCCTCTCGCTGCGAAACTCGCCTTCCTTCCGGGCAAGGCACTTTCCAACGGCGTCCTTGAACAGGATGGACGTTGTGGCCTCGATAGCGGCTTTCGAGCGGGCGGCCTTGCGTTCCTCGATCGGGTCTTTGCCTTCGCGGACGATCCGGCGAAGCGTTTCGGCTTCCTCGCGCGCTTGCTTGAGCGATACGACATCGTACTGGCCCAGCCCCATGCTGCGGGTCCGTCCGTGCAAGGTGAACCGGAACTCCCAGGACTTGGTGCCCCACTTGCTGATTTGTAGGAACACTCCGCCGCCGTCGGATAGCCGGCCGCGCTCTTTGTGTGCCTTGACCTGCCGATCGGAAAGCCGATGAATGCCAGCCGTCATAGCCGAAATCCTTGCCCATTACCTACCCACAATTTTAAGCGGATATTGGTGGCTGACTCAAGACGTATGCAGAAGAACATTCAAGATAAGTCATTGATATAGAAATGATTAGATGGACGACTATAGACGTCCCCGGACCACAAATTGGTAGCTGCCCCCGCAACCAACGATCCCAAAGAGCCCCCTCCGTGGGGCTTTTTGCGTTTCTGGGCTGTGCACCCTCGCCGTAACCCGACAGTGCTTCATCCCACCCCGAACATCCCAAAACGTTGCAACGCAAAGGCAGACGTGGCCTTGTTCCGGCCTCAACTCCAGGTTTGCGCGAGCGGGCAGGCCTCAGGTTACAGGGCTTGAGCTGAATGTCTCTTGCAACATCTCACGGTCTAGCGAAGGCGAGGCGTCGGCCATCGTCGCGGAAAAATTGATGGGGACGCGTTCGGCCTGCCGGCCCTCATCGGCGATTGATTGTCCCGTGCATGCGAGGACGTGTCGGCGCGGATGAGACGGGCGGCGCGGCGACCGTTCTGTTGAAGCGTTTCGTCGTTTGCCCGCGGCCCGGCTTCCTTCCAAATTCGTATCCGCCGGCGCCTCGGCGGGGTTTCACGCCATATGGAAGACCGGTTTGAGTGGCACGACATGCGGCTCGCCGCGGTCGTTGTACTGCATGATATCGGCCATGAAATCCCACCAGCGGCGGTTCGCGTCCGTTTGCGGCAGCGCGTCCATGCTGTGGTCGTCCGCCCGTACCAGCGTTGCGAAGAGGTGGTTTGTCTCCTCGTCCAGCCAGATCGAGTAGTCGGACACGCCGGCGTCGCGCAGGGCCTGGCTCAGTTCCGGCCAGATCTCGTCGTGGCGCTTCTTGTATTCGGCCGCCTGGCCGGGATTGAGGATCATGCGGAAGGCGATGCGTTCGGGCATGTCGGTTCCTTTCAAATCTGCGAGCGGATGCGAAGCTGGTCGAGGCCGACGGCGAGCAGCAGGACGGCGCCCTTGGTGACGTCCTGCCAGAAGCTCGAGACGTTGAGCAGGGTGAGGCCGTTGTTCAGCGTGCCGAGGATAAGCACGGCGAGCAGCGTGCCCCAGACCGAGCCGCGGCCGCCGAAGAGGCTGGTGCCGCCGAGGATGATGGCCGCGATGACGGTGAGCAGGTGCTTGCCGACGGCATCCGGGGCGGCGGCGCCGAGCATTGCGGCGACGACGATGCCGGCGAGCGCGCCGGAGACGCCGGAAAGAATGTAGAGCTTGATCTGCGTGCGATCGACCGGAATGCCCAGCATGCGGCTGGCGTCGGGATTACCGCCGGAGGCATAGATGTAGCGCCCGAAGGGCGTGAAAGCCATGACCCACCAGATGGCCGCGAAGAAGATCAGCATCAGGATCAGCGGCACGGGCACGCTGAGGATGCGGCCGGAGCCGATCCAGTTGAAGCCGGGGATGGCCAGCGGCTGGGTGAGGCCGCCGGTCAGCACCAGCGACAGGCCGGTGATGATGCTCATCGAGCCGAGCGTCACGATGAAGGGATTGAGCCTGAGACCGTTGGTCAGCATGCCGTTGCCCCCGCCGATCGCGCCGCCGGCGAGGATGGCGATGGCGCAGGCAAGCCAGATGTCGATGCCGGCGGCATAACACAGCGAGACGATGACGCCTGAAATCCCGGCCACCGCGGCGACGGAAAGGTCCAGTCCCCCGGCGATGATCAGCGGCGTGCCGGCCGCCGCCATCAGGCCGACGAAGGCCATGTTCGAACCGATGGACAGGAGGTTCTTGAAGGTCAGGAAGAAGGGCGAGAGGATGGTGAAGACCACCAGCAGCAGGAGGTAGATGACGAGCAGCATCGCCGTGCCCGCCCAGGACTTGCCGAGCAGGCTGCGCCCGGCCTCGGGCTTCGGTGCTTCGCTCTGGCTACCCACGGTCTTGGCCGTTTCCTCGGACATGGAATCCTCTTTCCTGATTTGGAGCATTTCCGGCGAGGAGGATCGCCCGAAAATGCTCTATCTCTTTGTTTTCACGCAATCCCGACCGCAAACCCTCGCGGGCTCATGGTGGAATTGCCCTAGATGGCTTCGGCGGCGGCCGGTTTGGAGGCGGCATTCATCAGTGCCGCGGCCGAGACCGGCGCCTCATAGGTCGCGGCGACGCGGCCGCCGTCCAGCACGACCGACCGGTCGGCGAGGCCCGCGACCTCCTCCGCATCCGAGGAGATCAGCAGGATGCCGAGGCCGTTATCGGCCATCTGGCGGATCTGCCGGTAGATTTCCGCCCGCGCGCCGACATCGACGCCGCGGGTCGGCTCTTCCAGGATCAGCGCCTTGAGGTCGCCGATCAGCCAGCGCGCGAGGCACACCTTCTGCTGGTTGCCGCCGGAGAGGCTGCCGATCGCCTGTTCGGCGCCGCGCGCGCGGATGGCGAAGCGCCGGATCCAGTCGTCGGCGGTGGCCGTTTCCGTCTTGCGCTGGACGACGAGCCCCTTGGTGAAAAGCGGCAGGTTGCAGACCGACATGTTCTCCCGCAGGCTCAGCATGGAGATGATGCCTTCCTGCTTGCGCTCGGCGGCGACCAGCCCGAGGCCGGCGGCAACGCCCGCCTCGGCATTGCGGATCGCATAGGGCCGGCCGTCGACGGTCGTGCGGGCGGCTCTTGCCTTCGGTACGGCGCCGAACAGGGCACGGCCGGCCATCTCGACGCCGGAGCCGATCAGCCCGTGCATGCCGGTGATCTGTCCCTTGCGGATGGTGAAGTCGACACCGTGCAGCCAGCCGTCCACCGTCAGGCCTTCGACGGTGACGACGTCGGATGCGACGCCGGTCGAACGGGCAAAATCCGGATAGAGGTTTCCGACCCGGTTGCCGACGATCGCTTCCAGCACGGCATCGACATCGGTCTTCTTCGTCTCGAACCGGCCGGCATTGCGCCCGTCGCGCAGGACGACGATCTCGTCGGAGATCTCGAAGACCTCCTTGAGGTAATGGGAGATGTAGACGACCGAAATCCCCTCTGCCTGGAGGCGGCGGACACATTGGAAGAGCATCTTCACCTCGGCGTCGGCGAGCGAGGCGGTGGGCTCGTCCATGATCAGCATCCGGGCGTTGCCGGCCATGGCGCGGGCGATCTCGACGATGCGCTGGACATGGTGCGAGACCGTGCCCATGCGGGTCCTCGGCGAGAGCCAGTCGAGGCCCATGCGCACCAGAAGCTCGGCGGCGCGGGCTTCCAAGGCAGCCTTGTCCACCGTGCGCAGCGGGCCGGAGCCCTTCGTCGGCAACGCACCGAGCATGATGTTCTCCGCCACCGTCAGGTCCGGAAAGATCGACAGCTCCTGCGGCAGCAGGCGGATGCCGCCGGCGATGGCGTCTGCCGGTGCGCGAAAATCGGCCGGCCGGCCATCGATGCGGATCTCGCCGGCATCGCGCGTGTAATTGCCCGACAGGATCTTCATCAGCGTCGACTTGCCGGCGCCGTTGGCCCCGAGCAGGGCAACGACCTTGCCCTCGTCGACCCGAAGGGAGACATCGGACAGCACGGCGACACGGCCGAACGACTTGCCGATGCCGGTCATCTCAACAAGGCCTGCCATCCATTCCTCCCATGCGCGAAAGGGCGCGCGAAAACCGCGCGCCCGGCTGCATCGTCACTTGCTCGGGATCAGCGTCTCGTAACCCTTGAGCGATTCCTGCCCCTTCAGCGAGGCGAGATGGGCTTCGAATTCCGCCTGCGGGAAGGCATAGTCGAAGTTCGGCTTCTCGCCGCACTTGTAGTCCTTGTAGTACTCGCAGACATTGGCCTTGGTGATCATGACATGATTGACCAGCACGGCCGGCGGCAGTTCCTTGCCGGCAAGGGCCGCCAGCGCGATCGGGATGAGGTAGTTGCCGTAGCGCTCGGGGAAGTAGCCGGTGGCGGCGACCAGTTCCGGCTCCTCGGCCAGCGCCTGGGTCTCGTCCGCGCCGTTGCCGACGGCGATGACGTCGGCATCGCGGCCGGCCTGCTTGACGGCGCGCAGCATGCCGATCGCCGACTGGTCATTGATGGCGTTGATCATGATCGGCACACCATCCGGAATGCGGCCGAGCAGGTTGGTCATCTGGGTGAAGGATTCCTGCAGCGTGTTCTTGGTGTCGATGCGCAGCATCTGTTCCTTGGGGAAATCCGGCACCGCCGACAGGAAGCCGGCCTGCTGGCCTTCGGTGCGCATCGCCGGGATCGCGCCCGACTGTGGCAGCTCGCCGATGACGTAATAGCCCTGCTTGACCTTGTCGGCGCCGAATTTCGCGATGGCCGCCTGTCCGAGATAGGAGCCGCCCATGAAGCCGGACTTCGGGTTGTTGGCGCCGAAGAAGGTCGCGCCTTCCATCGGAATGTCGATGGCCGCGACCTTCACATTGTCCTGGTTGAAGACGTTCATCACCGTCGGGCCGAAATTCACGTCCGTCTGGAACTCGATGACATAGTCCACATTGCGCTGGACGAAGGACTGCGCATTGGCGAGTGCGGTCGGGCCGTCGAGCCGGTTGTCGGCGATGGTCAGTTCGACGCCGGCCGCATCGGCATTGGCCTGGATGCCTTTTTCGACCACGACGCCGAAGGTCATGTCGCGCTGCAGGTTGGCAAAGCCGATGACATATTTGGAGCCGTTGCGCGGCGGGGTGACGGCGGTCGCGTCCTTCACCATCGCCTGCAGCTGCTCTGCGGAGAGCATCGCGCCATCGAAACTGGCAGGGTCAAATCCGTGGAAGTCCTCCGCCGCGGCGGTGCCTGCAATCGTCAATGCGAGCGCGGTGGCCGAGGCCAGAGCCGCCAAATTCCATTTCATCATGTTCTCCTCCCTGAAAACGCCGATGGTCAATTGCATTGGTAAACTTGTCAAGCAAGTTTACTTGTCTGGATCATATGGCAAGCCGGTTCAGCACCGCTTCGTTGATGGTGACGCCGAGCCCCGGGCCGGCGGGTGCGGACATCTCGCCGCCGGCATGCCAGATAGGCTCCTCCACGAGCTCGTTCTGGACGACGACCGGAAAGGGTTTCAGCTCGAACAGGCGCGCCGTGCGCGAGGCCAGCGACAGGTGGAGGCTGGCGGCCGTGAGAATGGCGGTGCTCCAGGCATGGGCGTTGATGGTAATGCCGTTTGCCGCGCAGAGTGCGTCGATCATGCGAAAGCCCGTCACGCCCTCGGCGCGCGCCGGGTCGACGCCGAGAACATCGACCGTGCCCGTCTCGATAAGCCGTCTGTAGCCGCTCACCGTCCATTCCCGCTCGCCCGTGCCGATCGGCACGTCGACCGCGGCCTTCAGCGCGCGATAGTCCTCGATGAAGGTGGGATAGAAGGGTTCCTCGATCCAGCCGATGTCATACTCGGCCATGCGCCTGACGGTGGCGACGGCGGTCGCCACGTCCCATTTCACGCCGTTGCCGGCGTCCACGATGATCTCGAAATCCTTGCCGACGGCCCTGCGCAGGGCGCTGATGAAGGCGACGTCGTTATCCGGATCGCGGCCGATATTCGACAGGCCCTTCTTGGCGAAGCCGAGCTTGACGCCCTTGAACCCCTGCTGCTGGAAGCCGGCGATCTCGGCCACGCAGTCCTCGATGGTCGCCTTGTTGACATGGCTGGACGCATAGGCGGGCAGGGACGTCCGGGCATTGTCCGCAAGCAGCGCATGGAGCGGCTTGCCCTGGCGCTTGCCGTCGATATCCCAGAGCGCCATGTCGAGCGCGCTGTAGGCGAAGCAAGCGATACCGCCCTCGCCATACCACCAGCAATGCGCCCGCATGCGTTCCCAGGCCCCGCGCACGTCGATCTCGCCGGTCTCGACGAGCAGATCGCCGAGCGCTGCGATGATCGTCGCCGTCGCCTTGCAGGCCTCCGGCCACATGGCGATGCCTTCGCCCCAGCCGACGACGCCATCCACCGTCTCGACGCGAACCAGCGTCGTCATGCGCCGGTTGGCGAAGTCGTTCGGATCGGAATAGGCGATCACATAGGGTCGTACATGGCGGATGCGCATGATGGTTCCTCACGCGCCGTGCGGTTCTGCTCCTCACCCGCCGACGCTGGCGATTGACTAACACTATCTCTGCCATTACGTCAATAAGTGGTAAGGCCACTTGGCCACTTGACAAGATTGGGGTCAAGATGCGCAGATGGCCTCGGGAAGCATCGGGAGGAAGCAGCGTGCAGGAACGGAGCCTTTCGGGCGTCGAACCGGTCAAGAAGGCCGGGCTCACGGAAATCCTCGTGTCGCGGATTCTCGGTCTGGTGACGGCGGGCAATCTCAAGGCGGGCGATCACCTGCCGTCCGAGCGCAGCCTGGCGGAGTCCTTTCAGGTCAGCCGCCCGACGGTGCGCGAGGCGGTGCGGGCGCTCGCCGTCCTCGGGGTGCTGGAAATCCGGCACGGCGGCGGCATCGTCGTTTCGCAGTTGAGCGCGGCCGATCTGCTGAAGCCGCTGACCTTCTTCCTGACCCTGCAGAACACCGAGGTGGACAAGCTCTACGAGGCGCGCGAGCTGATCGAGGGCGATATCGCGGCCCGGGCGACGGTCAATGCGAGCGCCGAAGATGTCGCCTTTCTCGAAAGGTTGATCGCGGCGCAGGAGGCTGCGACGGAAACGCCCGTGCAGTATCGCGAGGTCGATACGGCGTTCCACCGGCGGCTTGCGGAGCTTGCCGACAACGAATTCCTCGCCCGCACCGCCGAGAGCCTGAACATCCTCGGCCTCGAATTCCGCAAGGTCGCATCCGAGACGGCCGGGGTCATCAGCGGGTCGATCGCGGATCACCGGGCGATCGTGCAGGCGCTCCGGGAAAAGAACGCGGAGGCCGCGCGCGCCGCGATGGCCGCCCATATGCGCAATGTCCTGCGCTCGACGCGGGAATCGATGAAAGCCGGAGGCCGGGCATGACCGAACGTCGCTGGGGGCTGACGAAGCCCACCGAAGCCGATATCGCGAGAGGCGGGTTCTCCACGCCGTGGGATGCGCCCTTCATTCCGCCGTTCCCCTTCCGGTTCCGCAATTGCGAGATCCTGACCGTCTTCTACCGCACGGATCCCGCTGCGGCCGCCTTCCTCGCCCCGCCGCCGGTCCGCGCGACCGGCGATGTCGTGGCGATCCATCTCTACAAGATGAACGATACGGACTGGATCGGCCCCTATCATGAATGCAACGTGATGTTCGGCGCGGAGGTCGCCGGCCGGGCCGGGGCCTATTCGCCCTATCTCTTCCTGCATTCGGACGGCGGCGTGTCGCACGGGCGTGAAATCCACGGCCAGCCGAAGAAATATGCCAATCCCTCGCTGGAGTTCCGCGGCGATCTCATTGTCGGCACGGTCGAGCGCAACGGCATCGATGTCGTCACCGTGACGACGCCCTACAAGCAGCGTCAGGTCGATCCGGCCGAGATGCGCCGGCATTTCGATTTCGGCACCAACCTCAATCTCAAGGCGATCGACCATATCGACGGCCGGCCGGCGATCCGGCAGATCACCTCGCGCAAGCTGACGGACGTTGCCGTGCGCGAATGCTGGGTCGGACCGGCGACCGTCGAGCTTCGGCCCAACGCGCAGGCGCCGGTCTACCGCCTGCCGGTGGTCGAGCCGATCGAGGCGTTCTTCTGGAAGGCCGACTTCACGCTGGTGAGCGGCGAGGTCATCCACGATTACCTCACCAAGGCATGATCATGAACAAGCGCAAAGTCGTCGTCACCGATTACACGTTCCCGGCGCTCGCGCAGGAAGAGGCGGCGGCGATCGCCTCCGGCGCGGAGTTTTTCGCCTGTCAATGCCGCACGGCGGACGAGGTGGCCGAGGCGGTACGCGGGGCGGATGTCGCCGTGGTGCAGTTCGCGCCGCTGACCGCGCGGGCGATCGAGGGATTGGCCGAGGGGGCGGCGGTCATTCGCTACGGCATCGGCTTCGACAATCTCGATATACCCGCCGCCAATGCGCGCGGCGTGCCGGCCGGCTACGTGCCGGACTATTGCATCGACGAGGTGGCCGATCACACCGTGGCGCTGATCCTCACGCAATTGCGCAAGGTCGTGCGGCTGGACGCCAGCATCCGCGCCGGCGAATGGGCGGCGGTGGCCGTGGCCAGGCCCCTTGCCGCCTATCGCGAGACGACGGTCGGCTTCCTCGGCTTCGGCCAGATCGCGCGGGCCGTCGCCGACCGGTTGCGCCCCTCCGGTTTCCGGTTCCTGGCGGCCGATCCCATGCTGGATGCAGCAACCGCGAAGGACCTCGGCGTCGAGCTGGTCGATCCGGAAACCCTTGTGGAACGCGCCGACGTCCTGAGCCTGCATGCGCCCGGCACGCCGCAGACGACGAAGTTCGTCAATGCCGGGCGGCTGGCCCGCATGAAACCCAATGCCTTCATCGTCAACACGGCGCGCGGCGTGCTGGTCGACGAGGCTGCGCTCGCCGAGGCGCTGAAGGCCGGCAGGATCGCCGGGGCGGCGCTCGATGTCTTCGAGATCGAGCCGCTGCCGCCGGAATCGCCCCTGCGGGATGCGCCGAACCTGATCCTGACGCCGCATGCGGCCTGGTATTCCGCGGCCGCGATCGAGGCGCTGCAGGGGCTCGTCGCCGACGATATCCGCGCCCATCTTGCCGGCCGGCCGCTGCGCCGGCCGGTGCCCGGCTCGAAGGCCTGAGCGAGGAGGAGAAAATGCCCGACACGGTCAATATCGGCGTCATCGGGGCCGGCTGGTGGGCCACCCTCAGCCATATCCCGGCGCTGATCGCCAATCCGCATGTCGATATCGTCGCCATCAATCGCCCCGATGCGGACGGGCTGGAGACGGTTTCGAAAACCTTCGGCCTGCCGCACGCCTATCTCGATGCGCGCGACATGCTCGAGAAAGAAACGCTGCACGGCGTCGTCGTCGCCTCGCCGCATGTGCTGCATGCCGAACATGCGACGCTTGCGCTGGAGCGCGGGCTGAAGGTGCTGATCGAAAAGCCGATGGCCACGACCGCCGCCGATGCGCGCGCCCTCGTCGCGCTGGCAGAGGCCCGGGGCGGCGAGATCATCATGCCCTATGGCTGGAACTACAAGGCGATGACCGATGCTGCGCATCGGCTGATCCGCGAGGGCTGGGTCGGCGAGGTCCGCCATGTCGTCGCGCAGATGGCTTCCGCGCTCGCCGATCTCTTCGGCGGCGAACCGATGGTCGAGACGAAGGATCACCTGTTCCGCCCGCCGGCTTCGACCTGGGCCGATCCCAAACGCTCCGGCGGCTATGGCTGGGGCCAGCTGACGCACGGGCTGGGCGCGGTGTTCCGCCTGGTCGACCTCGCACCGGCCCGGGTCTTCGCGAAGACGGGGCTGTCGCCCGCCGGCGTCGATTTCTACGACGCCGCGGTGGTGGAGCTCGCCAACGGCGCGACCATGGTGCTGTCGGGCTCGGCCACCGTGCCGAAGGTGCGGGGTTTCCAGCTCGATATCCGCGTGTTCGGCACTGAGGGCATGCTGCTGTTCGATATCGAACGGGCGCGCGTCGAGGCCGTGCGCCATGATGGCAGGACCCATGTCGAGACGCTGGAGGTGGATGCCGGTGCTTATGAACAGGTGGAGCCGATCACCCGGCTGGTCGACCTTTGCCGGGGCCGGGATGTGGTCAATCCGGCCGATGGCGTGATCGGCGCGCGCGCGACGGCCGTGCTCGACGCAATGTACCGCTCCGCGAAATCCGGGCGGATGGAGGAGGTATGACGATGAAACTGAGCATCACGAGCTGGTCCTTTCCGCTGCTGACGCTGGACGAGGTGGGCGCCGTTGCGCGCGCGATCGGCATGGAAGGCCTCGATATCGGCTATTTCTACCGCTCCGCCCTCGACAAGGCGCGCCTGCTGGCGGAGCCGGAAGTCTATGGCCGCGAGATCGCCGCAAGGCTGCCCCTGCCGGTGTCCAACCTCTATCATCTGTTCGGCTCCTCGCCGGCCGAGCGCAATCTCGCCCTGCCGGATCACCGTGCGGAGAACCTTGCCGATTTCCGCAAGGTGCTCGCCTTCTGCAAGGCGGCGGGAGCGCCGACCGTCTTCATCCTGCCCGGCATCATCAACGGCGCGCAGACGCGGGCGCAGGCGTTGAACGAAACGGCGGAATCTTTGAAACCCCTGGTCGAGGCGGGGCAGGAGGCGGGCATCGACGTCTGCGTCGAGCCGCATGTGCATTCCTATCTGGAGACCCCGAGCCTGACCGCCGAGATGTGCACGCGCGTGCCGGGCGTCAAGCTGGCGCTCGATTACGCGCATTTTGCCGTCTCCGGCTACCGGCAGGAGGAGATCGACGTGCTGATCCCCTGGCTCGGCCACGCCCATCTGCGCCAGGCCCGGCCGGGCGCGCTGCAGGCCAAGATGGAGCAGGGAACGCTGAATTTCCCGGCCATGTTCGCCGCATTCAGGGAAAGCGGCTTTGCCGGCTACGTCGCCAGCGAATATGTCCATCAGGACTATTTCGACACGGTGCACGACGACGTGATGTCCGAGACGATCAAGATGCGCGACCTCTTCTTTGCCTGGAGAAAAGCATGAGCGGCAAGGCAGTCATCGTCACGGGCGGCGCCGGCGGCATCGGGCTTGCCGTCGCCACCCGGTTGAAGGCCGACGGTTTTGCCGTCGTCATCGCCGACCGCGATGCGGATGCCGCGCGCCAAGCGGCGGCCGGCATCGGCGCGGACTGGCGTGTGCTCGATATCGCGGAGGAAGGCTCGGTCGTCGCCACGGTCGGCGAGGTGGCGCAGGCCCATGGCGGGCTGGCCGCCGTCATCAACAATGCCGGCGTGCACATGCAGAGCCTGGTGGTCGAGACGAAGGTCGAGGACTGGGACCGCATCCACACGGTCAATGCCCGCGGCACCTTCCTGATGTGCCGCGAGGCGGCGCGCGTGATGGGGCCGCAGGGCGAAGGCCAGATCGTCAACATCGTCACCCGGCTCGGCTACGGCAATCCGTTCTCCTCGGTCTACATGTCCTCGAAGAATGCGGTGGCGGCGCTTACGCAGTGCCTGGCGGTCGAGATGGCAGCGACCGGCGTGCGGGTGAACGCCGTCGCCCCCGGCCATGTCGGCGTCGGCACGGGCATGGAGGCGGCGTTCCGCAAGAAGGCGGAAAAGCTCGGCAAGGACTGGGATTCTTTCGAAAAGCAGGTGATCGGCTCCATTCCGCTCGGGCGCTGGTGCAAGCCGGAGGACGTGGCCGGCGCGGTTTCGTGGCTGCTCGGCCCGGATGCGGACTTCGTCACCGGCGAGGTGATTTCCATTACCGGCGGCTTCCAGGCCTATGGCATTTCGCCGGATCGCCAGACCGTGCTCAACGCCATCGAGGCCGCATCATGACCATTGATCTTGCAGGCAGAACGGCGATCGTCACCGGCGCGCGCCACGGTCTCGGCGCGGCGACGGCGATCGCCCTGGCCGGGGCCGGTGCGCGCGTCGCGGTTTGCGGCCGGCGCGCCGGCGATTGCGCCGCAGTCGTGCAGGCGATCGAGGAGGCCGGCGGCCGGGCGCTGGATGCGGCGCTCGATGTCGCCGATCTCGCCAATGTCAAAAGCCGGGTGGCGGAGATTGCCGACCGGCTCGGCGGTCTCGATGTCGTCGTCAACAATGCCGCGACGATCGAGCCGATGGCCCCGGTCGCGGCGCTCGACGCGGAAAAGTTCGATCTGGCGATGCGGGTGAACGTGTCGGGTGCCGCCGCCGTCGTGACGGCCGCCTGGCCGCGCCTTGCCGGGCATGGGCGGATCGTCAATCTCCTGTCCGGTGCCGCGGTGCGGCCGCTGCATGGCTGGGCGGCCTATTGTTCCGGCAAGGCGGCGCTCTTGATGCTGACGCGCGCCATCGACGCCGAAGGCAAGGTCGAGGGCATCCGCTGCTTCGGCATCGCCCCCGGCCTGGTCGACACGGCGATGCAGGCGAGCATCCGCGCTGCCGGCATCAACGAGGTCTCCAGCATTCCGCAGGAGAAGCTCTCCGATCCCAAGGTCGCGGCAAAAGCGATCGCCTGGCTCGCCTCCGGGGCGGGCGACGATTATGCCGGGGCCATGGTGGATGTGCGCGACACGGACTTCATGGCGAAGGTGAACGGATAAGAGGGGGAAGTACGATGCCCAGGATGCTGGCCGCCTACCTGCCGGGGAATTCGACGGTGGAGCTGCGCGAGATCGAGAGGCCGGCACCCGGCATCGGCCAGGTGCTGCTGAAGATGAAGGCGTCGGGCATCTGCGGCAGCGATATCCACTATATCTACCACAAGCATCTGGGCGACGATCCGCGCACCGCCTACCAGGGCGTCGTCGCCGGGCACGAGCCGGCGGGGGAGGTCGTGGAACTCGGCGCCGGCTGCCGCCATTTCAAGCTCGGCGACCGCGTGGCGGTCTACCATATCTCCGGCTGCGGTTTCTGCCGCAACTGCCGCAAGGGGTTTCAGATCTCCTGCACCGATCCCGCGCGCGCCGCCTATGGCTGGCAGCGGGATGGCGGCCATGCCGAATACCTTGTCGCCGACGAGCGCGACCTCGTGCACCTGCCGGATTCGCTGAGCTACCGGGACGGCTGCTTCATCTCCTGCGGTGTCGGCACGGCCTATGAGGCGGTGCTGCGCGGCAATGTGTCGGGCGGCGATGCGATCGTCGTGGTGGGCCTCGGGCCGGTCGGCATGGCGGCCTTGATGCTGGCGAAGGGACGTGGCGCGCGCCTTGCCATCGGCGTCGATACGCAGGCCGATCGGGTCGAGACGGCACGAGGGCTGGGTCTCGTCGACCATGGACTGGTGGCCGGTGCCGAAACGCTCGGCGAGATCGAGTTGCTGACCCGGGGCGGGGCGGGCGTCACAATCGACTGCTCGGGCAATCCGCGCGGCCGGCTGCTGGCGCTGCAGGCGACACGGACCTGGGGACGCTGCGTCTATATCGGCGAGACGGGGCCGGTCCAGTTCGACGTCAGCGACGATCTCCTGCACCGCCAGCGCACGATCTACGGCTCCTGGGTGACCAGCGTACACAACATGGATCAGTGCTGCGAGGACCTCGACGCCTGGGGCCTGCACCCGCACGACATCATCACCGATGCCTTTGCACTGGACGAGGCAGCGGCGGCCTACCGGCTGATGGCCGGCGGCAAGTCGGGCAAGGTGATCATCGCCTTCGACGGCGCTTAGCATACGTATCAGGAAGGTGTGGCTCCGGTCTCGCGGTTACGGCGGGGCATCGGACGGCTGCCCAGGCGTGCGGTCGTTTACGTTGCATAGTCAAAGATAAAATATACCTTTATTCAAGAGAATGATATTTCCATGGATATGAAATCTGCCCGCATGATTGGCAATTGTAATTAATGCTGTATTTTTTGATTCCAGCTATGATATTTAGGAATTTATAGAATACATGAAGTAATATCTTGATCTATGATGCTTGTTATGGCGAAATTTCAAGATACACTCCGTGTATCGTTACGTATCTTTTGCAAATATCAATTTTTAACTTCCTGATAAGATTCCTGGCCAATGCTGGGGGCGATCACTGATCATCCCCTTTGCGAGCATGATGTCTCGCTCCGATCGGCCCGACGGCCGTTTGAGGGAAAACTTGGCGGATAGACGGTCCTGATGCCAGCGGCGGATTAGCGCCGGCGGCGCGGATCTCACAATCAGAACGTCGCATCTGACATGCGCGGAACGGATCCCGGTTGGCGATCCGGTGAGCGATCCATGGCGACGGCCACTTCCGGCCGGACGGTCGACCGATCGTGCCATGGGCGTCGTGCTGTCACGGGTGCGGGTGCAAGGACGACGGAATGAAACGCAGTATTCTGAATGATGCCACGGGCAACGTCGCGATCATGTTCGCGATCTGTCTTTCCGTTATGGCCCTCATGGCAGGAGCCGGTATCGACCTCGCGCACCGCGAGCTTATTCGGCGCGAGTTGCAGGGCAGCCTTGACCGCGGGGTGCTCGCAGCCGCCTCGCTTTCGCAGAAACAGGAAACGGAAAAGACGCTCCGCGACTACTTCAAGACCCTGCCCTACGCCGATGATGTGACCATCACGATCGGCTCCTCGATCGCCAAGTCGACAGCGCGCGAGGTCGCAGCGTCTGCGAGCTACGTGATGAAGACCGCCTTCCTTCCGCTCGCGGGCATAGACACGATGCGCATCGAGGTCGTGGCATCGGCAACCGAGGCGCGGCAAAATCTCGAACTTTCCCTGATCCTGGATGTCTCGGGCTCGATGGGCGAGAACAACCGCCTGGGGAACCTGAAGGTGGCCGCCAGACAGTTCGTGGAAGCGCTGCTGACCAAGGAGACCAGGGCCTACACCTCGCTCAGCATCGTTCCCTTCGCGGGCCAGGTGAGCGCCGGCGCTGCCGTCTTCGACAAGCTCAACCCCGGCGGGCGCTTCCACGACTATTCCTCATGCTTCGAGTTTTCCGCCGAGCGCTTCGGGAACCTGACGCCCAGCTTCAAGAACCGGCAGCAGATCGCGCATTTCACGGACGAGTACTTCGGGCGGACGGACCTGCAGCCATGGTGGTGTCCCGTCGGCGAGACCGTAATCACCTACCATTCCAATGACGCGTCGTATCTGAAGGCGCGCATCGACAAGCTCGAGCGGCACGGGGGAACGGGAACGCAGTTCGGAATGCAATGGGGTCTCATGCTGCTCGATCCGACAGGGGCCGCGATCACCAATGCGGCCATTGCCGGCGGCCTCATGCCGAAGGCATTCGCAAACCGGCCGGCAAAGTTCGAAGACGAATCGACCCTGAAGGTCATCGTGCTGATGACCGACGGCGAGGTCATGGGGCAATACCGTCCCAAGGATCCCTATCGCTCTCCCGACCTTCCGCCGGACAACAAGTACATCACCAACAAAGCCACCGCCGTCGAGCAGCTTCACCGCGTCTGCGACCTTGCAAAGGAGAAGGGCGTCGTCGTCTTCACGATCGGCTTCGAGGTCGAGGGCATCGCCCACGAGCAGATGGCGCGTTGCGCGACAAGCCGTGCGCACTACTTCTCGGTTAAAGGCCTGCAGATCGCCGAGGCGTTCAAGTCCATATCGGGCAGCATACGCAAGCTGAGGCTCACCCAATGAGCCGGACGAACATCAAACATGGTCGGATGACCAAAAGCCTGCTGCAAGGCCGTGATGGCGCCGCCGCAATCGAGTTCGCCATTCTCGCGCCCGTCACATTGCTGCTGATCTTCGCCACCCTGGAGGCCGGCTGGATCATCACGCAGTCGATCATGCTGGACCGGGGGCTGGCGGTCGCGTCCCGGTCGCTGCAGATCGGCAGCCTTGCAGATCCGACATACGAAGAGGTGCGCGCGCGCGTCTGTCGCGAGGCGATCATCCTTTCGGATTGCGAGACGGCCCTTCGGCTCGAATTCACGCCGATAGACCGGGAGAGCGACTTTCCTGCCACGGATGCTCCTTGCGTCGATCGAAAGGTGCCGATCGCGCCGGCGACCGCGTTCAATCCCGGGCGGCGGGCGCAGATGGTCTATGTCCGCGCCTGCTACATGCTGGCGCCGTGGTCGCCCGGCCTGAAATTCGGATTTGCCATGCCACACAGCGAGACCGGCGAGGTCCGGCTGACCTCGCTGTTTGCCTTCGTCAACGAACCCGGATGAGATGCAATGCGTATCCTGCATGACAAGGCCGGCGCCGCGGCCGTCGAGTTTGCCATCGTCGCCCCCGTCATTCTGCTCCTGCTGCTCGGATGCCTGGCCGTGTTCGACATGTACCGGTCCAATGCGCGACTGGAGCAGGCGAGCCTGATCGTGGCGGACATGGTCTCGCGCGAAACCGCTCTGGATGGGGGCTACGCGACGCGGCTCTATGCCGTCTTTGGCGAATTGTCGGAGACGGCGAATGTGCCGAACGCCCTGAGGCTGACCAGCATTGCCAACATGGAAGGGCGGTATACGGCGGATTGGTCGGTTCAGATGGGGCGGGCAGACCTGCTGGCGCCGGCGGGCCTCTATCTCGACGAGATTCCCGCGATTTCCGATCAGGACAGCGTGATCCTCATCGAGACGGGCACCATCTACACCACGCTGTCATCGATCTTCGGCATCGAAACCGTGCATTTCCACAATCGGAAATTCATCCGTCCGCGGTTCATCAACGCAACGGTATTTTCCGGGTGATCCGGGCGCAGTCCCTTTGCCTTCGGGCTGCTCATTTGTCCGGACACGTTCGATAGTGCTCGTCGCCGCGTTCCGTCGTCATGCGGCCGCTCGTTTCTGCCCCTGCAATCCGGCGCGTCCGTCCGAATCGAGTCGGGGAATCGTCGTTGACTGGTTGAGCAGGACGTCGGCGGCGTTCTCTTTGCTTGGCCGCCGGCAAAAAAGCTCACGGGGGCCAGTAGGCCTCCGCCGTCAGCACGTTTTGCAACACCAATCCGCCGGCAGGGCGAGGGGGCAAGCAAGGCGCAAGAGATTTCACCGGGCTCATGCCGGTACCTCCTTTTCCTCGGGAGGCAGCGTGAAGGACGGGCGTCGCCAGGTTCCGGGGCGGCCGAAAGCCCTCGATGATCGTTTGACAGCCGCTTGATAGGCGTGAATGTTGGTAGTGCTTCCGCTTGCTTGCGACGGTTCGCTGGGGCAATGGCTCCGGTGAGGAGCGCGGACTGAAGGGCAAGGGCCGAAGCAGTTGCCGGGCAAGCCAACCATCCGGCGGCGTTATCGAAAAGGAATCAAGGGCATCGAATGCCCCCGAAGACCGGAGGAGGGATTCTCCTCCGGCCTTGGCCCCGTATTGTTTTACGTGCCGGCGGAGCGGCGGCTCCCGGTCTTGGACGTTGCGCCGGAGGTCTGGGCCAGGCCGGAGGCGGCCGCGCACAATGTGGTGCTGTTTGCGAGGCGGAAGTGGCTCAGAAGCTGTCGCAGGCGCGACGCTTCCTGCGCAAGCATCGAGTTTGCCGCGTTCGTGTCCTTCACCATCTCGGTGTTCTGCTGGGTCAGAATGCGCGTCATCAGGCTGGATCGCTTAACCAAGGTCTGCTCCCGGGGTGACGAAGGTTGGAATGGTGTCGGGCTGGGCTTCAGGGCGGCAGGGGATCAGAATTCCTGCCAGCCGTTTGCCGCAAGCCTGATGCCTTGCGCCGCGCCCGTCGGCGCCGCGATTGCCGAGGCAATCGAGCGAAGGCCATGGACCTCGCGTCCGGCATCGCAGGTCCTGGACAGGCGGAACTGCCCGACCATCTCCCTCAACCGGGCCGCATCATCTGCAAGCGTCGCCGATGCCGCATTGGTCTCCTCGACCATCGCGGCGTTCTCCTGCGTGACCTGGTCCATCTGGTTGACCGCCGAATTGACCTCCTGCAGGCCGATCGACTGCTCCCTGGCGGACATGGCGATGGCATCGACATGATGGTTGATCGTCGCGACATATTCGCTGATGTCCTTCAGGGCCTCGCCGGTCGCGCTCACGAGTTTCACGCCGCCTTCGACCTCGCCGCTGGAGGTCTTGATCAATCCCTTGATCTCCTTGGCGGCGCCGGCCGAACGCTGCGCCAGCTCCCGGACTTCCTGGGCGACGACGGCGAAGCCCTTGCCGGCCTCGCCCGCCCGCGCGGCCTCGACGCCCGCGTTGAGCGCCAGGAGATTGGTCTGGAAGGCGATCTCGTCGATGACGCCGATGATGCTGGAGATGCGGTTGGAGGACTCCTCGATCCGCCGCATCGCATCGACGGCATCGACGACCACGGCATGGGACTTCTGGGCGTTTTCGTTCGCCTGTGCGGCAACGGCACGCGCCTCGTCGGCCCTGCGCGACGCGCTCGTGACATTCGCTGTGATCTCGTCGAGCGCGGCTGCCGTCTGTTCGAGGGCCGCGGCCTGGCGCGAGAGATCGTCGGCCCCGCGGCTGATCTCCTGTGTGCCGCTGCCGATCGATACGATCGCCTCGGAAACGGAGGCGAGCGTCCGCCCGAGCTGTCCGACGGCGCTGTTGAGATCGTGGCGCAGGGCTTCGAATTCCGCGGAGAAAGGGGTTTCCAGGCTGAAGGCGAGGTCGCCCTCCGCGAGCCTCTTCAGGCCGCTTGCAAGCTCCGAATTGGCCTGCCGGATCATGTCCTTCGCGCGGTGCTCGGCCTCTTCCTGCATCGCCATCCGCTCCGCCTCGGCGCGCTGGCGCGCTTCGCCAGCTTCCTGTTCAAGCTGGTGATTGCGGCGCGCCGCCTGCCGGAACGTCGCGATGGCGCGCGCCATCTCGCCAATTTCGTCCTTCCGGTCATGGGGGCTCCCGTCATCCGTCAGGTCTCCATCGATGAGCCGGCGCATGGCGGCAATCTGCCCTGAGAGCGGGCGAACGATGTGGCGTGAGGTAAAAATGAAGAAGGCCAGCGCGATGACCAGGACGGAGCCGATGACGATGGAGCCGATGGTCTCCAATCGCTCGAAGGAGGCTTTCTTGTCGAGGAGAATGGTTTCCGCCTGCTTGACCTGCAGGTCCGAAAGGATCGAGATCGTGGCGGTTACCGGATCGATGCTCCGGTAAAGCTCCTTCTGAATGAAGTCATCGAGCGCAACACGGTTTGCGGACTGGAGAATGCCTTTGAGGCGGCCCACGGACGCATCGGCGGCCGCCAGCTTTTGCTGTGCGCTCGAGACGAGGCTGGCCTCCTCTGTCGTGAGCTCCGTACCCGTGTAGGCCCGCCAGTGCGTGTTGATCGAGGCCGTGGCGTTGTTCAGCGATGCGAGGCCGTCCTCCATGGTGATGGCGCCATGGTTCGCCTTGTGCGCGGCGTCGACGATGGCCACGGCATAGGCATCCGAGATCACCTTGAGGTCCTTCAGCGGCAGGATGCGATCCGTATAGACGCTGTCGAGCGTGACGGAGGTTTCCTGGAGAATGCCCCGGACATGGAGCGCAAGGCCGATCGCGATGGCGCTGAGTATGGCAATGGCTCCGAGGAGCTTGAACTTGATGGACATGGGAATCCCCCGAATGTAAATGGGAGGATTTTCTTGATTTGAGGGTAAATTAATCGTTCATTGAATGTCTAGCGGAATGAGATTGACTGTTTATGCTACGCTGGAATTATGGAAGTTCCTGAATGATACTTGTGTTGGCGTAACGATACGAAGCGTCGTATCAATGATACGCGCCGCATTTATCGGATCGGCCGCTCCCGGCACTCAGGACATGTTCTGCAGGAGACAACCCGTGGATGTCCGCCGGGCGGTGGCGAAAAGGCGGCGCACGCTCGATTTCCAAAGCCTGCTCTGGCTCCTCGCGTTCGTTCGCTTCGTCGTCTGCAGCCATGGCGTGTGTCCGGGCTATGGGCGGCTCCTTCCGCGTCCTCGCCGGCGCGGTGGGGCGGGATCGCGTCCCGCTTGCGTGCAAAACGGGTCGATTCGGGATATACGAAGGGCCTAATAAGCGGCGCTCTTGCGTCGCGCCTTGGGGGAGGCAGCGCAAGTATCATATGGCAAACATGCAGAAGCCATCGGCAGAGCAGATCTGGCGAACAGTCGCGGCGATAACGGCGACGGATCCCTTCCGCAAGTCGGACCGCATGACCGGTCTTCTGACGTATCTCGTTACACAGGTCATCGAGCAGCCCGATACGAGGATCACCGCGGAAGCCATCGCCGCGGCGCTGTTCAACCGGACGGACGATTTCAATGCCGTCGACGATCCCATCGTACGGACGACCGTCAGCCGCCTGCGGGCGGCGCTTTTGGCCTATTTTGCCGATGACACGCGAACGGACGACGTCGAGATCCGGATTGCGAAGGGCAGCTATACGCCTGAATTCGTTCATCGCGGCGGGAAGCGGTCGGAATATACGCGCGAGCCCGGCGGGCCGGCGAAAGACGAACACCGCCCCGTATTCTCGCGCGCCTCTGCGCTGATCGGCCTCGGTGCAATCGGCGGCGTCCTGGCGCTTCTTGCTCTCGGCGCCTGGCTGACGATGGGGCGCACGCGCGATGAGACGGGTTACATGCCTCGTATCTTCGTTCAGCCGATCAAAGTTCTGGCCGCCGCGGGAGACGCCCAGGCGCTCGCGGCCGAGGCGGGCGACGTCCTGGTGGCAACGCTGTCGAATGTCGGCGGCGCGGCCATCGTCGATTCCGATCGAAACCGGCCGTCTCCCGGCGAAGGGGCGACGTCATCGGACTACGAGTTGCAGACCACGCTGCGCGAAGGGGCGGGCGACCTCACCGTGTCCTGGCGGCTGGTCGATCCTGAAACGGGTATCGTCCTGTGGGCGGCAAGCCAGACGGCGGCGAAGAATGGAGCGGGAACGCCGCAGCAGGTCGCAAGCCTCGTCGCCTCGAAGGTGCTCGGGCTTGATGGCGCAGTGCCCATCCTGCAGTCGCGTGTGGTGAATTCGAACGAACTGACAAGGTGCTTCTCCAATGCCCGCCGCATCCTGTTCGTCTACGGCGAGGAAACGCAGCAACAGACGGTGGATTGTCTCGATAGAACGCTCAGCTCGTCGCCGAATTTCGCGGACGGCTGGGCCATGCTCGCCTACAGCAACTATCGCCTGAGCACCTATGCCGTCTCGAAGGGCGAGGATCCGGCTCCCTATATTGCAAAGGCGACGGCCGCCGCCGCGCGGGCGCGGGAACTGGCGCCCCAGAATTTCCTCACGCAGGAGGCCCTTGCCTATATCGCATTCAGCACCGGCGACGTCGCCACGTTCAAATCGATAGCATCGACCCTGCTGCAACGCTATCCGGGCGATCCCGACATCAAGGTCCGTTTCGGCCTTCGCCTGGCGACGGTCGGGGAGGAAGAGGAGGGGCGCAACCTCGTCAAGGAAGGCATCGCCGCCGGCGCTGCGTCGAGCTCGGCGGCGTACATGTCCCTTGCCTTCAGTGCCTATACGGAAGGTCGAGACCGGGAGGTCATCGAGCTTCTGGAAAAAGGCCGACAGGGAAGCGACTATCTCTACGAGGTCCTGAAGACCGCCGCCTACGGCCAGCTGGGCGATGCGGAGAACGCACGGACGGCCCGCGACGAGCTGCTGAAGATCCGGCCAAACTACGCCAGGGATTTCCCGAAGGATGCCGCAAACCGGCGCGCCAGCCCGCAACTGACCGAGCGTTTGGCCGATGGCCTGCGGAAGGCCGGCCTAGAGATCCAATAGAGGCCGACGTCTACCGCTTGGCCGCGTCGGCGGAATTGCATTTGCTTCCCGCCGTGATGACCTGCCGACGCAGATTGTCGCGAACGGCCTCCAGTTCCTGCGTCAGGGTTCCCATCAACTTGAGAATGTCTTTGCCCGGATCCTTTGCGAGGCCGGCATCGGTCTTTTCAGGAAATTCAATAACGTTCGACATTTTTAACCTCGAATCTTGCGTTTATTTGTATTTATTCAAGATATGTTGTCGATTCTCTCGGTTAAAGATGAGTTAAAATTGAATGTTATAACAATTGATACTTGAGGCGTAGCTTTAGATGCACCCTGTGTATCTAAGATACTTTACGATACTGGTGCAATATTGCGGTCAAGTTGCTGATTTTTTACTAACCATTAATTTGAAATACTCATAGTCCGGCTCTGCGCAACGAGCAACCACGCCCAGTCGGCGTGCATGGCAAGCGTCCAGAGCAGCTTGCTCCGATGCCCGGCGCGTATGGAATCCCGGCGGGAATGAGCTCCCGCTCCAATGACAACTTGTCTCATGACGAGGCTCGGTTGGCCTCGCAAGGTCGGTCGCTGTCGATCGAACGATTGCGGGCACGTCGCTCATTTCCGGAGCCATCCCGATGCGCATCAAGCAGTTCTTCATCATCTCCTCAGCCGCCACGATTGTCGTGGCGGCCGGCCTCATCCTCTCGCTCTGGCTCTATGGGAAAGCCGAGACGCAGGTGAAGGCCGCCCATGTCTCGCAGTATCGCTCCTATCTGCTGGCCGATGAGGTCCGGCAGTCCTCGGACGATCTGACGCGGCTTGTCCGCACTTATGCCGCGACGGGTAACCCCGATTTCAAGAATCAGTACAACCGCGTGCTCGCGATCCGGGACGGCAAGGCGCCGCGTCCGGCCGACTATCACCGCATCTATTGGGATTTCGTCGCTGGCGGTATCGCCGAGCCGCGGCCGTCCGGTGAAGCGGTTTCGATCGGCGACCTGATGAAGCAGGCCGGTTTTACCAAGGAAGAGTTCGCGCTGCTGGACGAGGCAAAGAAGCGCTCGGACGGGCTGGTCAAGCTGGAGGTCGAGGCCATGGCGCTGGTCGACGACATCAACGAACGCACCAGTGCCGCGTCCCGGGCGCGCGCCATCACGATGCTCAATTCGCAGGATTATCACAAGCTGAAGGCCGACATCATGCAGCCGGCCGACGAATTCTACGTCGCCCTCGAAACGCGGCTGAAGGCGGCGATCCATGCGGCGGAATCGACGGCCGCGTTCTACTGGACCGCCATCATCGTCTCCACCGCGCTTCTCGGTGCGATCCTCGGCGTCTTCGGCGTTACCGTCTTCGTGCGGGTCATCGGCGGGATCCTGTTCCTGCGGAGCGCCATGGACCGGATTTCCGGCCAGCAATTGAGCGAGACCGTGGCGGGGCAGGATCGCCGCGACGAGATCGGCGACATGGCGACCTCGCTTGAAGGCTTCCGCCAGGCTGTCCTTGCCAAGGTTGGGCTCGAACAGGAGGCCGAGCGTCAGCGCGATGGTGCGGAGGCGGAGCGGCTTCGCATCCAGGCGGAAGCCGATGCGGCTGCGCAGGAACGCCTCGACCAGGCGACCAGTGGCCTTGCCAACGCGCTTCGCCGTCTGGCGAAGGGTGACCTCTCCTTCGAACTGGCCGAACCCTTCCATCAGGACTTCGAGCCGCTGCGGCACGATCTGAATGCGACGATCGGCCAGCTGGCGAGCGCACTCGGCGCCGTCGCGCACAGTGCCGAGACGATCTCGATGGGCACCGGCGAGATCAGCACCAGCGCCGACGATCTTTCCAAGCGGACCGAGCAGCAGGCCGCCTCCCTCGAACAGACCGCCGCTGCGCTGGAGCAGATCACCGCCAATGTGACGAGTTCGGCCAGGCGCACGGAAGAGGCGCGGCAGGTCGCGACCCAGGCCAATGTCAGCGCCGCGAAATCCGGCACGGTCGTCGCCAATGCCGAGGACGCGATGCGGCGCATCGAACACTCGTCGGGCCAGATCTCAAACATCATCGGCGTGATCGACGACATCGCTTTCCAGACAAACCTTCTGGCGCTCAATGCCGGCGTGGAGGCTGCGCGCGCCGGAGAGGCGGGCAAGGGCTTTGCCGTCGTGGCGCAGGAAGTACGCGAGCTCGCGCAGCGCTCGGCGAATGCCGCCAAGGAGATCAAGGGCCTCATCAGCAACTCGACGGCCGAGGTCAAGAGCGGCGTCGAACTGGTCCGTGAAGCCGGGCAGGCGCTCCGGACGATCGAGGAATATGTCGGCTCGATCAACCAGCACATGGACGCCATCGCCACCGCCGCGAAGGAACAGTCGGTCGGCCTCGCCGAGGTCAACACCGCCGTCAACCAGATGGATCAGGTGACCCAGAAGAATGCGGCCATGGTCGAGGAGACCAACGCCGCCGGTGCGACGCTCGCCGAGGAAGCGCTGAAACTGCGGGACCTCATCTCGCACTTCGCGCTTCGCGGCCAGCGCCGCGCGGAAGCGCCGGCCGTCGTCAAGGACATCCCGCGTCCTCAGCCTCGCTCGCTCCCGCGCATGCACGGCGCGAATGCTCTCGCCGTCCATCCGGGCACCTGGGAAGAGTTCTGAGAGCTGCACCCCTCCGGCAACCCCCTGTGCCGGAGGGGACAGATATTTTTCTTGCGGCGCGCCGAGCCGGCTGCACCGCGGAGGTCCACGAGAATGATAGGCCCGCTATTCCGTGTATTCGCATCAGAGCAGGATCCGCGCGATCGCGAGGAACTGGTCGTCGCGCAATACAAGTCGCTGACGAAGCAGATCCCGCTTCTCTACGTCATCCTGCTGTCGAATGCCTGGATGGTGGCGCTTTCCCACCATGGAAGTGCACCCGTGCCGCTGACCCTGCATATACCCGTCATCCTCACGGGGCTTTGCGTTGCGCGCCTGCTGCGGTGGCGGCGCCGTTCGCAGGCCGAACCATCGTTTTCCGAGGCCAGCCGCTCGCTCAGGGCGACGACCGTTCTGGCAGGCCTCCTCGCCGCCGCTTTCCTTGCCTGGGGACTGACGCTCTACAGCTACGGGACGGCGTTCACCCAGGGGCAGGTGGCATTCTTCATCGGCATTACGGTGGTCGGCTGCATCTTCTGCCTGATCCACCTGCCTCTGGCCGCCCTGTGCGCGGCCGTCATCGTCAACATCCCCTTCGTTGTCTTCCTCGTCTCGACCGGCAACCAGGCCTCCATCGCGGTTGCCGTCAACATCTTCCTGGTATCGATGGCGATGCTGGCGATCCTCGGCACGCACTACAACGATTTTGCGAGCCTCATTCGCGAGCGCCGGCGCCAGCGCCTGAAGCAGGCGGAAATCGAGGACCTGGCCGCCGAAAACAGGTGGCTCGCCAATCACGACGCGCTGACCGGGCTTCCCAACCGGCACAATTTCCTCGCCGCGATCGATGCCGCCCTTTCCAGCGTGAACGCAAGGCATGCGGAACTCTTCATCGCGGTCGTCAACCTCGACGGGTTCCGCGCCGTCAACGATGCCTTCGGCAACCAGGACGGCGATCACGTCCTGATGGAGGCTGCCCGACGTCTCGGGAGCAAAGACGACATCGACTTCATGGTCTTCCGGCTGGGGGGCGATGAATTCGGGCTCGTCTGGCAGCGGCCGCGCAATGGCGTCGCCGCCGTTCTGGCCGAGTGCGAGGAAATTTGTGCCTCGCTCGCCGTTCCCTATCCGATCGGCGGCGTCGAGGCCCGCATCTCGGCCACGATGGGGCTGTCCTCGTCGGGGACCGTTGCGGGCTGCGCCCGCTCGATCCACGAGGCCGCGCAATATGCGCTGGTCCACGCGAAGCGAAACCACCGGCGCGGGCGCGTGACGCTCTTCACGATGGACCACCAGGATGCGATCCGGCGGCACTCGATCCTGGAGCAGGCGATGCAGACGACCGACCTCGATGCGGAGCTGACGCTTGCCTTCCAGCCGATCGTGGACGTCCGCTCCGGCCTGCCGATCGGCTTCGAGGCGCTGGCCCGCTGGGACAGCCAGGACCTGGGGCCGGTCCGGCCGGACGAGTTCATCGTTGTCGCCGAGCGCGCGGGTCTCGCCAATCGGCTCACCTGCGTGCTGCTCGCCAAGGTGCTCGCCGTCGCGGCGACCTGGCCGGCCTGGCTCAGGCTCTCCTTCAATCTCTCCATGCAGGACATCTGTTCCTCGGACAGCGTGCTGCGACTGGTCGCGATCCTCAACCGAAGCGGCGTCGATCCCGGGCGCATCGATTTCGAGATCACGGAAACGGCCGTCGTCGGCGACTTCGATCAGCTTGTGGAGGCCGTCACCGTCCTGAGAGCCATGGGGGCCGGTATCTCGCTCGACGACTTCGGCACGGGCTATTCCACGCTCTGGCAAGTCAACCGGCTCCCGCTCGACAAGATCAAGGTCGATCGAAGCTTCGTCACCAACATCAACGAGAGCACCACCGGCTACAAGATCGTCAAATCGGTGATCGCCCTTTGCCGCGACATGAAGATCAACTGCGTGATCGAAGGCGTGGAGACCGTCGAGGAGCTGGACACGCTGCGCGAGCTCGATTGCGGCCTTGTCCAGGGCTATTACTATTCGCGTCCGCTGCCCGCCGATGCCGTGCTGGGCTACATCGACGCGACCTTTGCCGGAACGGCCGTTTCCCGCCGATCGCAAAATGAACCCGCCGAGTTTCCAAAACCTCGCCGACGCAACTTTGCAGGCCGCCGCCAAGCCGCGCGCCGCCCTGCCTGACCTTCACCCCACCAACGGAGATCGAAATGTCCATTCTTTCCAAAATCGCAGCAGGCCTCGCCATCACCGTCGCGCTCGGCGCCGTACCGGCCCTTGCCGACCCGCTCTTCACGATCCGCACCGCCGACAGCGCCAGGACCCTGGACGTGACCGCGGACATGATGGCCAGGGTGGGAAGCGTCACCTACCGGACCATCCTGCCGGGCACGGACGGGGCTGTCCACGAGGTGAAGGGACCGCTGATCCAAAAGCTGCTCGACGAGGCGGGCATCGACGCGGCGAACTACATGGCCGTCGCGCTCGACAACTACGAGATCGAAGTGCCGGCGGAAGACTTCAAGGCCCACGGGGCCATCGCCGCGGTCGAGGTCGACGGCAAGGCTCTCACCGTGCGCGACAAGGGCCCGGCGTGGATCGTCTATCCGGCAACGGACAATCCCGCCCTTGCCGACCCGCTCTACGAATCCCGCAGCGTCTGGCAGCTGAAAGAACTCGTGGCACAATGACGGCATTGCGAACCCTTCTCGGCAAGCTGCCGCTGGTACGCTTCCCCATCATCCTGGCGCTCTTCGTCATCATGCTGCCGGTCAGCTATCTCGGCCTGGCGGGCATTGCCGACGGGATCAACAACCGGCTCTACTTTTCAGCTCGGCTGGAGGAGGCGAGCCGGCTCGAGCTCGAAGCCACGACCTTCTTCAGCAAGGCGGAAGCCTTTGCCGAGGGCGATGCGCGGCGGACGCAAAAGGAGGTCGGGCTGGCGCTCGATCTCTTCTGGTCGCGGGTGGATGTCCTTTCGACCAAGTCCTATCGGCGGATCCAGGAGGACGAAGCGCTCGATGAGGCCTTGATCACGGAGCTGCTGTCGGCGATGCCGGCGCTGGAGCAGGCGGCCGCGACGCTCCGGCAGGGAAAGCCCGAAAGCTATCGGGACGTCGGGGCTTTCGCGCGACGATACCGCGAACGGATCATCGCCTTCAGCGACGATGCCAACAAGGCGCGCCGCAAGCGCATGAACAAGGCGGTCGAAACCCACCTCAAGAGCGTGACGACGTTGAAGCGCATCCAGATCGCCTATGTCGTCCTCGGCGTCGGCGCCGTGATCTACGTGCTGACGGAGCTGTATCTCACCCGCCGCCTCAACCAGCGCCTCGGCCGCAGCATTGCCGAAAACCGCCAGCTGCTCTTCACGGATCATCTGACCGGGATCGGCAACCGCGCCTGTTTCGAGAATCTGCTGAAGGAGCTGGATGCCGTTCCGCAGGCGGATTTCTCCGTCATCTATTTCGATCTCGACGGCTTCAAGCAGGTCAACGACACACTCGGCCATGCGATGGGCGACACGCTGCTGAAGCATGTCGCGTCCATCCTCGTCGCGACCCACAAGGACCAGGCCGCGGCCTCGTTCCGCTTTGGCGGGGACGAGTTCGCCGTGCTTCTCGTCGGCGGCCCCGAAGAGGCCTCGTCCTATGCGGAGAGGGCCGTCAACCGGATCGCCAGGCCTGCGGTCCTTGCGAAGAACATCGTCCAGGTCTCGGCAAGCGCGGGCTTCTCCCATATGCGGGATCTCAGCGCGGGCGAGGCGACCGACGCCCTCATGCGCAATGCGGACCTTGCCCTCTACGCTGCCAAGTCCGCCGGCCGGAACTGCGTCCGGCCGTTTGCCCCGCCCATGCTGGTCGGCCACGAGCGAAAGGTCCGGCTGGAGAAGGCGCTGTCGGAGGCGGTGCGCCGCGGTGCGGTCGATGTAGTCTTCCGGCCGATCCTGGACCTCAGGACGTTCGCGTTGCGAGCAGTGGAGGTCCGGCCCGCCTGGACCGACAAAACCTATGGCGTGATCGCGCCGGCGGAGATCAGGGCGATCGCGGAGGACGGCAATCTCGCCCTGGAACTCTCCGCAGGCATCCTCGGCAAGGCATTCCGCGCACTTGGCCCTCGTGTCCTGCAGCGGATTCCCACACTCTACCTCGACATTCCGGAAAACCTGCTGTCGCAGCCGACCTTCGCGGGCCATCTGTGCCGCCTCCTCGATGAATTCTCCATCGAGCGCGGCCGCCTTCAGCTGGAGCTGCGGCGCGCCGCGAAACCGGACTATGGCGAGACCTATCTCGCAAGTATCCGGCGCCTGCGGGATGCGGGCGTCGCCTTCGCCACGAAGGATATCGGCAGGGCCATCGATCGGCGCAACAGGCTCGCCAATCTGGACTTCGGCACGCTCAAGCTGGACCGCGCGCTCGTCGAGGAGGTCAGCCGGTCGGAACGCAGCCGCGGCGTCGTTGCAGGCCTTGCGGTTCTGGCGCGCCAGATGTCGGCCGCCATCGTTGCGCAGGGCATCGACAGCACCGACGATCTGAAGCGTCTTCGCCAAATGAACATCGCGTTGGGCGAGGGCCGTGCGCTTTCGCCCGTACTGTCGCCACCGGAGCTCGTGAAGCGCCTTGACGAGGGCTTCGGGGCGTTCGACGCCGTGACCAGGGAAAAGGGCGCGGCGCCGGGCGACGTTGCGCCTGATGTGATCGTCAAGCGTGAAAACCGAACGGTTGCTGACGTCTTGCCAGACAAGTTTGCAGGTTTTGGAGCCGCGTTGTAGTCTCCACCTTCGTCTCGGCCGTTCGGCCGTGCCTGCAAACGTGGAGAATTCAATGCAAGAGCTGGGACAGATCACGCCGCTGGAGCGTGCGCCGGCGGCGGCCGAGCGGGTCGCCAACCAACTGCTCGAACTGATACGGTCCGGCAACCTGAAGGCCGGCGACGTGCTGCCGTCCGAAAACGACCTGGCGCGCGCGCTGCAGGTCAGCCGTCCCGTCGTGCGCGAGGCGCTGCGCGGGCTCTCGATCATGGGTGTCGTGGAAAGCCGCCAGGGCGGGCGCTGCTACGTGACCAGCCTCGAAGTCTCCCGGCTTCTCGCGCCGCTCCAGTTCGTCATCGCGCTCGATGAAAGCAATGTGAACGCGCTCTATGAGGCGCGGCTGATCATCGAGGTGGGACTGATCCGGCTCGGTGCCGCGCTCGTCGATGACGCGACGCTTGCCCGATTGCGGGAAATGGTGACCGCCGGCTACGGCCTGACGAAGGATCCCGTCGGCTTCCGCGTGCTCGATCTCGAGTTCCACGAGCAGATCATGACGATCGCCGGCAATCCCTTCATGGAGGTGGTGGCGCGCAGCCTCTACCAGCTCGGCATGGAATACCGCCGTGTCGCCTCCGAAACGCCGGGCGTACTGGACCGCAGCGCGGCCGAGCACGAGGCGATCGTCGAGGCGCTCGCTACGCGCGATCCGGAAGCCGCCGCTGCGGCCATGCAGGCCCATCTGAGTTCCATCAACCGCACGACCTACGACGCCATGCACCGTGTCGGCACCGAGAAGACCCGCAGGCGGGACGGGGCGCCGGCCGCCTTTTAGTCGCCCTGTAAACTTAGCTTACAAGATTACCGGTTGACAACTTTCGCGTTTCTGCCGATGATGCTGTTGCGCCGATGGAGGAGCGTCATCAGGGAGGAATTCGATTTGTTGAGGAGACTCACCACGACCGTCGCAGCGCTTGCGCTGGCGGCCGTCATGCAGAACGGTTCTGCCTTCGCGCAGGACAATGAACTGACCGTCGGCGCGATCTATCTGGACGCGCAGGGTTTCTACGCCGGCGTCCGCAAGGGCGTTCAGGTCGGCGGCGCCGAGCTCGGCAAGAATGTCCAGATCATCGAGACGAATGCCGGCGGCGACGTGGGCAAGGAAGCGTCCTTCATCGACCGGCTGGTCTCGGCCGGCGTGGAGGCGATCATCCTTTCGGCGGTGTCGCCGGACGGATCTGTACGCGCGATCAGGCGGGCGCATGAGGCCGGCATACCGATCGTGTGCTACAACACCTGTCTCAACGAAAAGGACATGAAGGAATACGTCTACGCCTACGCGGTCGGCGATCCCTTCCAGTTCGGCTACAAGATCGGCCAGGTCGCGGCGGACGATTTCGTCAAGGCGGGCAAGACCGAGCCGAAGATCGGCATTCTCAACTGCGAATTCGTCGATGTCTGCGTGCAGCGCCGGCTCGGGTTCGAGAAGGCGCTCGGCGAGAAGGTGCCGGGCTTCAAGATCGTCTCCAACCAGGAGGCGACGATCCTCGACAAGGCGATCTCGACGGGCGAGAAGATCATCACCGCCAATCCGGACCTCGATGCCCTGTGGGGCGAATCCGGCGGTGCGGCGCTCGGCGCGGCCAAGGCGATCCGCAATACCGGCAATGCCGGAAAGATCATGGCCTACGGCTCCGACATGACCACCGAGATCGCGCAGGAGATCATCGCCGGCGACGTGATGCGCGGCACCGTGGACGTCTCGGGCCAGGCGCTCGGCAAGCTCGCCTTGCAGCAGGCGGTGAAGGCGATCGAGAAGGAGCCGCAGGGCGCGTTGATCGTGCCGAACCCGATCGACCTCTACACCAGCGCCGACGAGGCGAAAGCCTGGCTTGCGGCCCATCCGGACGGCCTGCCGTGAGGCGGTAGCCTTTCCGTTCGAGCGTGCCGGTCGCGTTCCGGCCGGCACGTTCCTTCCTGTCGGGCGATACGCCGACGCTCCCTTTCTCGAAACGAATGACCCCTATGGCAGCACCAGCTCCATCGCAGCAACCGGTCCAGCCCATTGCCGGCATTTCGGGCGCCGTGAAACGCTATGCCGGCGTCGTTGCGCTGGACCGTGTCGATTTCGCCGTGCGGCCGGGCGAGGTGCGCGCCCTGCTCGGCAAGAACGGCGCCGGCAAGTCGACGCTGATCCGGCTGCTCACCGGCGCCGAGACGCCTGACGAGGGAACCGTGACGCTGGCCGGCGAGGCCCTCGACCAGTCCGGGGAGAACCGGACGCGCCAGGCCTCGGCGCTTGGCGTGCGGTCCGTCTACCAGGAACTCAGCCTGGTGCGCGATATCAGCATCGCGGAGAACATGTTCCTCGGCGCCTGGCCGCGCCGGTGGGGTGTGCTCGACCATCGCGAGATGCGCCGGCGCACCGCCGAGGCGCTGGAAAATCTCGGCCTCTTCCTCGATCCGGCGACCGTGATCGCCGCGCTCAGTCCCGCCGAGCGCCAGCTCGTCGAAATCGCCCGCGCCACGATGGGCGCGCCGAAGCTGGTGATCCTCGACGAACCGACGAGTTCGCTGGCGGCGGCGGAGGTGGAGCAGGTGTTCGCGGCGGTCCGCCGCATGCGCGAGCGCGGGGTCGCGCTGATCTATGTCAGCCACCGCATGAAGGAGATCCGCGAGATCGCCGACACGGCAAGCGTGATGCGCGACGGCCACATCGTCTCGACGCTCGATATCGGCGCGGCCGACACGCGGGACATCGTGCGCATGATGCTCGGCCATGACGAGAAGAAGGACGACCTCGTCACGCCGCGTGCGGCTGGAAAGACACTGCTGTCCGTCCGCAATGTCAGCTATCGGCCGAAGCTCCAGGATATCAGCTTCGATCTCAGGCAGGGCGAGGTGCTCGGCATTGCCGGCCTGCTCGGTTCGGGCCGGACGGAGCTTCTGCGCATCATCGCCGGCCTGGAGCGGGCCGATGCCGGCAGCGTGAGCCTCGATGGTGTCGACGTCACCGGCGAGAGCTGGGCCGGCATGCTGAAGCGCGGACTCGGCATGACGCCGGAAAGCCGCAAGGACGACGGCATCGTGCCGCTGCTCGGCATCGACGAGAATACGGTGATGACCGACGCCAGTGCCGTGACATCCTATGGGGTCCTGTCGGCCCGGCGGGTTGCGGCCGCGACACGCGGGATCGTCGAGCGCATGAGCGTGAAGGCGCCGGAGACGACGACGCCGATCGGCACGCTGTCGGGCGGCAACCAGCAGAAGATCGTGATCGGCCGCTGGGTCTATGCCGGCTCGCGCCTGCTCCTGCTCGACGAGCCGACGCGCGGCGTCGACGTCGAGGCCAAGAGCCAGATCTACGCCATCATCCGCAAGCTCGCGGCCGAAGGCCGGAGCATCGTCTTCGTCTCCAGCGAGATCGAGGAACTGCCCCGGGTCTGCGACCGGGTGCTGGTGCTGCGCGAGGGCCGCATCGTGAAGACCTTCACTGCGCCCGGTATCAGCACCGACGACCTGATGACCGCCAGCATCGCTGGCCAGGTGCCCGACCCCGCCGGTCGGAACCATCGAAATGGAACGGACCATGACTGACGTCACTGCCGCACGGGCGGCCGCAAGGCCGCAGCGCCGCCTCGATTTCCAGCGCATGAACGAGATCGGCCTATTGGTCGTGATCGCGCTGCTCTATCTCGCCTTCTATCTCTACGCCAACAACTTCCTGACCTTCCGCAACCAGGTGTCGATCCTGCGCGATGCGGCGACCTTCGGCATCGCCGCCTGGGGTGCGACGCTGATCATCGTGGCGGGCGAGATCGACATCAGCGTCGGGCCCATGGTGGCCTTTCTGTCGGTCTGTTTCGCCTTCCTGCTGAAGTCCGACGACATGCCCATGGTCATGGCCTTCCTCTTGACGCTGGTCATCGGCGGGGCGCTCGGCGCGATACCCGGCATCCTGCGGGCCGTGTTCGACGTGCCGTCCTTCATCGGCACCCTCGGCCTCTGGAGCGCGCTGGGCGGGCTGGCGCTCTATTTCACCGACTCCGTCCCCGTCACCATTCCGGCGAACGATTTTCTCGACTGGCTGGGCGGCGAGCTGTTCGGCCTGCCGATCTCGGCGCTTGTCATGTTCGTCCTCTTCGGCGTCTTCGTCTTCATCAGCCGCAAGACGGCATTCGGCCGCTCCATCTTCGCCATCGGCGGCAATGCCAGCGCCGCGCATCTGGCGGGCATCAAGGTCCGGAACATCCGCGTGGCGCTGTTCGTCATCGCCGGCGTGCTCGCCGCGGTCACCGCGATCCTGCTCACCGCGCGGAACGGCGTCGGCGATGCCAGTGTCTCGCGCAGCGGGCTCGAATTCAGCGTCATCTCGGCCGTCGTGGTCGGCGGCACGGCGCTTTCCGGCGGGCGCGGCTCCATCCTCGGCACGCTGCTCGGCATCTTCGTCATCTCGCTGATCGGCAACGGCCTCGTGCTGATGGGCGTCAACTCCTACCTGCAGCCCGTCGTCAGCGGCGTCATCATCGTGGCGGCCGTGCTGCTGAACATCCTCGCCTCCCGCTACGGCGCGCGGCGCAACCGCAAGGGTGCGTAAGACATGGCCGAGACGCTGAAACCCATCGATTGCGACGTGCTGGTGGTCGGCTCCGGCCCCTCGGGCGCGGTCTTCGCCAAGCGTGCCGCGGAGGCAGGCATGCGCGTCGTCTGTCTCGAGCAGGGCGACTGGGTCGACTACTCCAAGGCGATCTCGGACAAGCCCGGCTTCGAACTGACCGCCTCGCGCGACTGGCAATATGTGCCGACCAAGCGCGAAAAATCCGGCGACTATCCCATCGCCGTCGAGGATTCCGATATCATCCCGCTCTACTGGAACGGTGTCGGCGGATCGTCCATCTCCTGGGCGGCGAACTGGATGCGCAACCTGCCGAGCGATTTCCGCGTGCGCACGCTCGACGGCGTCGCCGATGACTGGCCGATCTCCTACGAGGACCTGATGCCGCACTACGCGCGCACCGAGCGTGAATTCGTGGTGTCGGGCGTCGCAGGCGATCCGATGTATCCCGGACAGGACGAGCTGCTGCCGCCGGTGGACCTGACGAGAGCGGGCCGCCTCGTCGCCGCCGCGCAGAACAGGCTCGGCTGGCACTGGTGGCCCGGCACCAACGCCATCGCCACCGTGCCCCGCAACGGCATGGAGCCGTGCCAGCAGCGCACCGCCTGCATGTGGGGCTGCGTGGAGAAGGCGAAGGCCTCGACCGACCGCACGCACTGGCCGGCCCTCATCAGCCAGGGCGTGCGCCTCGTGACGAATGCCCGCGTCATCCGCATCGAGCTCGACCGGCAGGGGCTGGCGCGGGGTGCCGTCTATATCGACCGTACGACGGGCAGGGAGCATCTCGCCAAGGCCGCCATCGTCGTCATCGCGGCCAACGGCATCGGCACGCCGCGCCTGCTGCTTTCCAGCCGCGTGCCCGGCAAGGAAGATGGCATCGCCAACAGTTCCGGCCTCGTCGGCAAGCGGCTGATGCTGCATCCCACCGCCGCGGTCGTCGGCCTGTTCGACCAGCCGCTCGAAAGCTATCGCGGCGCCTGGGGGCAGGTCGCCTATACGCTGCAGTTCTACGAGACATCGAAGGACCGCGACTTCGTGCGCGGCTCGAAATGGAGCCTGCAACCGACCGGCAGCCCGGCCCAGATCGCCCGCCGTTGGCCGTGGGGGGACGAGAACCAGCTCTGGGGCGAGACCTTCCACGAGGAGTTCGCCCGCCGCTTCGGCCGGTCGGTCTCCTGGGGCATCATCTGCGAGGACCTGCCGGACACGGAGAACCGCGTGGAGCTCGACGAGGCGGCGCCGGACGACACCGGCATGCCGGGCGTGGAGATCCATTACAAGACGGGCGAGAACTCCCGGCGCATGCTCAAGTTCATGGCCGAGCGGGCGCGGGAATCGCTGATCGAGGCGGGTGCCTACCGCACCGTGACCGCCCCGCAAAGCCGCGAATCCGGCTGGCACATCCTCGGCACGGCGAAGATGGGCGACGACCCGAAAGACAGCGTGGTCGACCGTTACGGTCGGGCCCATGACGTTGCCAATCTCTTCATCGTCGACGGCAGCGTTTGGCCGACCTCGGCCGGCGTCAACCCGACCGCCACCATCGCCGCCTTCGCTTCGTGGAGCGCCGCCCATGTCGTTGCGAACCGGGCAAGCCAGAGGATGGCGTCATGAGCACAGAATCGTTGACCCAGGCCGAACGCAGCCGTCTCGAAGGGCTTTCCGATACCCTCATCCCGCCGGCTCCCGGTCATCTGTCCGCCAGCGAGGCCGGCATTTCCGGCGTGCTTCTGGAGCAGGCGCTGGCCTATGCCCCCGGCTTGGTCACCGTGCTGCACAAGGTCATCGCCGCCGTCGGCGATGCGCCGCCGCGACCGGCGCTCCTTACGCTGAAGGCGGCGGATCCGGCGACCTACGACACCTTCTGCGAGACCATCGCGGCCATCTACTTCCTTTCGCCGGACGTGCGCGCGGCCGTCGGCTTTCCCGGGCGCGAGCCGAAACCGGCGCGGGTCGATGTCGCCGATCTCGAAGACCTGCTGATGCCGGTGCTGGAAGCCGGCTTTGCGCCGCGTGCCATCTAGGGAGAACCGACCATGCTTCTCGAAGGCAAAAGAGCCATCGTCACCGGCGGATCGCGCGGCATCGGCAGTGCCATCGTCGTGGAGTTCGCCCGGCAGGGCGCGGATGTGGTCCTCGGCTATTTCGGCGAGAACGACAGCGGCTACGGCAGGGCTTCGGCGGTTGACGGCGTCGTCGCCGAGGTCGAGGCGCTCGGCCGCAGATGCGTGCCCGTCGAAGGCAATATCGGCGAGCCGGCCACGGCCGCGAAACTGGTCGATGCGGCGGTGACGGCGTTCGGCGGCGTCGATGTTCTGTCCTCCAATGCCGGCATCTGCCCGTTCCACGGTTTCCTCGACATGCCGCCGGAGATCCTGCAGCGCACCGTCGCGGTCAATCTCGAGGGGGCTTTCTACATCTGCCAGGCGGCGGCCAACCGGATGAAGGCGCAGGGCACGGGCGGCGCCATCGTCGCCACGAGCTCGATCTCGGCGCTCGTCGGCGGCGGCATGCAGACGCACTATACGCCGACCAAGGCCGGCCTGCATTCGCTGATGCAGTCCACCGCCATCGCGCTCGGCCCCCATGGCATCCGCTGCAACTCGGTGATGCCGGGCGCGATCCTGACGGACCTCAACCGCGAGGACCTCGAGGACGAGGAGAAGCTTGCCTATTTCAGCAAGCGCATCCCGCTCGGCCGTATCGGCCAGCCCCGGGACGTCGCGACCTGCGTCGCCTTCCTCGCGTCCGACATGGCGGCCTATGTCACCGGCGCCTCGCTGCTCGTCGACGGCGGCATGTTCGTCAATCTTCAATGACAGTCCACCTGACCGCCGGAGCAAGGCCATGAGTTCACCCTTCCGTATCGTCGCCGTGCGCACCTACCTCGTGGAAAGCCAGGGGGATGGCGGCGATTACCACCGGCAGAAGGAGGGGCACTGGCTGATCGACACGCTGATCAGCAACCCGATGTCCGCCTATCCGGACTACAAGGCCAGCCGCACGAGCTGGGGCATCGGCGTGCTCGGCTCCATCGTCGTCGAGATCGAGACGGAGACGGGGGCGACAGGCGTTGCCACCGGCTTCGGTGGGCCGCCCGCTCTCTGGCTGATCCGCAACCATTTTTCCCGCTTCCTCGTCGGCCAGGATGCCCGAAACATCAACCGCATCTGGGACCAGCTCTTCCGGGCCTCGATGTTCTACGGCCGCAAGGGCCTGCCGATCGCCGCGATCAGCGTGGTCGATCTTGCGCTGTGGGATCTCGTCGGCAAGGTACGGGGAGAGCCGGTCTACAATCTCATCGGCGGGCTGAGCCGCGAGGAGATCAGCTTCTACTGCACGGGGCCGGCGCCGGACGCGGTCAAGGCGCTCGGCTTCTGGGGCGGTAAGGTGCCCTTGCCGCACGGTCCCGCGGATGGCGAGGAGGGGTTGCGCGCCAATGTCGCCTTCCTCGCCCGACACCGGGAAAAGGTCGGCCCCGGCTATCCCCTGATGGTGGATTGCTACATGTCGCTCGACGTGCCCTATGCCATCAGGCTCGCGGAAGCCTGCAAGCCGCTCGATATCTACTGGTGGGAGGAGGCGCTGCATCCGGACGACGTGGAGGGCTTCCGGCTGATCAAGCAGGCGCAGCCGACCGTCCGCTGGACCACCGGCGAGCACGAATATTCGCGCTACGGCTTCCGGCGGCTGATCGAGGAACGGCTGATCGACGTCCTGCAGCCGGATGTCATGTGGGTGGGCGGCCTCACCGAGCTGCTGCGCATCTCCGCGCATGCCTCGGCCTATGACATCCCTGTCATCCCGCATGGCAGCGGCCCCTATTCCTACCATTTCATCGCCTCCCAGCCGCATTCGCCCTACTGCGAATACGTCGCCGCGAGCCCGGACGGGCGCTCGGTGCTTCCGGTCTTCGGCCGGTTGTTCAGGGACGAGCCGATGCCGCGGAACGGCAAGCTCACCGTCGGGAATGCCCCCGGCTTCGGCATGGAGATCGCCGACCGGGCGATGCTGACACTTTTCGAATAGGACAGGATCAACAGGATGAACCAGATCGACCTCACCGGCCAGACGGCCGTCATCACCGGCGGCGCGCAGGGCCTCGGCTTCGCCATCGCCAGGCGCGTCGCCGCGTCGGGCGCAAGGGTCGCGCTTTGGGACGTTGACGCTGCCGAACTGCAAAGGGCTGTCGCTGAACTCGGCGAAGCGGCATGCGCCGTCGCCGTCGACATCACCGATCCGCAGGCGGTGGTCGATGCGGTGGCGCGGACCGAGGCGGAACGCGGGCCGATTTCCATCCTCGTCAATTCGGCCGGCATCGCCGGGCCGAACCATGCGCTCGACGACTATCCGCTCGACGACTGGAAGCGCGTCATCGACATCAACCTCAACGGCGCCTTCTACGTGAACCGCGCGGTGGTGCCGGGCATGAAGGCGCGCGGCTACGGCCGCATCGTCAACATCGCCTCGATCGCCGGCAAGGAAGGCAACCCCAACGCATCGGCCTATTCAGCCTCGAAGGCGGGGGTGATCGGCATGACCAAGTCGCTCGGCAAGGAGCTGGCCGGCCAGGACATCGCCGTCAACGCCATCACGCCGGCCGCCGCGCGCACCCGCATCTTCGACCAGATGAAGCAGGAGCATATCGACTACATGCTGTCGAAGATCCCGCGCGGCCGGTTCCTGGAGGTCGACGAGGCCGCCAGCATGGTCGCCTGGCTCGTCTCCCGCGAAAACAGCTTCACCACCGCCTCCGTGTTCGACCTTTCGGGCGGCCGGGCGACCTATTGATGCCGGCGGGCTGCCAAGGGTAATTCCCAGCAAGGGGGACGTGGCGGCCAGTCTGCTGTGCCGACGGACTACGCCGGCTGACTTGCCTCATGCCGGCCGGTCCTCATCGTCCTGCCTGACCCGGGCGGTGCTCTCGCGAACGACGATTTCGACGGGGAGGATCGTCTCCATCGGAATGTCTTCGGCCTTGTCGCCGTTCATGAGCTTCAGCAGCACGGTGGCGGCGGTTTGGCCGGCGCTGTGCTGGAGAATCCGCACGGTCGTCAGCCGGGGACGGATCAGTTCGAGGAACGGCATGTCGTTGAAGCCGGTGACGGAGATTTCGCGGGGGCAATCGATGCCGTGCTCGCGCAGTTCGTCGATCGCGCCCAGCGCGAGACGGTCGTTGGCGCACAGGGCGGCGGTGAATCTCCTGCCCGATGCCAGCAGTTCCCGGATGCAGCGTGCGCCCTCCTTCTCGTCGAAGCGCCGGGCTGTCGCCACGAGGGCCGGATCGAAGTCGAGCGAGAGTGTCGCGGCGGCATTGCGGAAGGCGGCCAGGCGAAGCTGGCCGGTCGACAGATCCTGCGGGCCGGCCACATGGGCGATGTCGCGATGCCCGAGGTCGCGCAGATGGCGCAACATCTCGCAGATGCCGGCATCCTCGTCATTGATGATGTAGGGGATCTGCGAGTTCTCGACCTTACGGTTCAGCGTCACCACCGGCAGGCCTTCGGCTGCCGCCCTCGCGATGGAAGGGTCGCTCCTCAGCACCGCCGCGTGGATGATGCCGTCGACGCCGCGGTCGCGCAGCACGTCGACGAGGCGGGTTTCCCTGTCCCGCTCGCTGTCGGTGTTGACGATGATCGACGCATAGCCCAGCGGCTCCAGAACGCTTTCGATGCCGCGCAGGATCGGCGGGAAGATGACGTTGGTAATGTCGGGGATCATCACGCCCACGGTCATCGTGCGATTGGTGCGCAGGCCCGCGGCGATGCGGTTCGGCCGATATCCCAGCGCGTCCGCCGCAGCCTGGATGCGGCTGGCGACTTCCTCCGTGATCGACTTGCGCTCGACCGGATCCAGGGCCCGGGAGACGGTGGATACGTGCACGCCCGTCTCACGGGCGATGTCCTTCAGCGTAATCCGTTTCTGCCGCATCTGGCCCCCTTTGATTTGCACATATTAGCAGATCGCGGATGGCGTACGCAATCGTTTGCAAAAATCCTTGACCAAACGCAAGTCCCATGATACCTCATCTTCGCAATCGATTGCACAGAAAGGCTTGGAGGAGTGTTCGTGCATCGAGCAACTGCTTGGTCGTCAAGGAGGGCGGGCGAGCAAACATCCCCAATGGACCCGGACGGAAAAGCGGGCAAGGCCGCAGGACGAACTTTGCCGGGCATGGAACGCAGCCGAGTGTCCCAATAGCGGACGCCTGGTTATCGATGCAATCGAGCGCTAACGGGAGGAAGGCGTATGAGATTGAACACATTGCTCGCGGCAACGGCCGCGGCGGCGATAATGGCAGGCGCGGCGCATGCCGAAAACCTGAAAATAGGCGCTTCGCTGCCGATTACCGGCGGTCTGTCGGTCAGCGGCGAGAAGCACAGGCGCGGCTATGAACTCTGCACCAAGCTGATCAATGACGCCGGCGGCATTCTCGGCCGGCAGGTCGAGCTGGTCGTCAGCGACAACCGGTCGGACACCGCAACCGCGATCAACCAGTATGAGCGCTTCATCAATGTCGACAAGGTCGAGGTCGTATACGGCACGTTTTCGAGCCGCCTGACCTTTCCCGTCGCTAGCATCCTTTCGAAATACAACATGGTGCACGCCATTCCCTCGGGCGGCGCCTTGCGCATCTACGAGCAGGGTTACAAGAACCTGTTCTACTTCCAGGTCAACGCTGCCGAATATACCGGCAAGGACGTGGCCGCGGTGATCAAGCAGCTCATTCCGGCGGGCGAGACGCCGAAGTCGGTCGCCGTGGTCTCGGCCGACGACTTCTTCGCCAATGCCATCGAGGCGGGCCTGCTCGGGCAGAAGGTGAAGGACCCGGCGACCGACAAGGAGATCGCCGATCTGGCGCCAGGCTATCTTTCCGATGCGGGCATCGAGGTGCTGATGCAGGAAAAGTGGCCGGAGGAAGGCTTCAACGACTGGCTGAACCTCGCCAACTCGATCAAGCGCTCCGGCGCAGAAATGGTCATCGGCCTGACGGCCTCGGCTGAGGAGGCCGTGCAGCTGACGCGCAGCCTCAAGACCGTCGGCGCCACGCCCAAGCTGGTCTATCTCAGCCAGGGTGCGCAGACGGAGTTCGTCGAGGGTGTCGGCAAGGAAGCGGCCGATGGCGTGCTGATCCACACCACCTGGCACAAGGACGTGCCGTTCGAGAGCACACTGGCCGGCAAGCCGTTCAACAATGCCGACTTCGTCAAGGCTTTCACCGCCGAATACGATGTCGAGCCGGATGAGGACAGCGCCATTCCGTTCGCCGTCTGCCAGGGCATCGAGCAGGCGATCCTCGGGGCGGGCACGACCGACAATGCCAAGATGGGTGAATGGCTGCATGCGCGCACCAAGGACGATCCCGTGCGCACCGTGCTTGGCCGCTTCTCCTGGGACGAAGTCGGCCTGCCGGTGGAGAAGTCCCACATCATGACGCAGTGGCAGGACGGCAGCCTGACCTTCGTCTATCCGACCGGCGAATTCGAAGGCGTGTCGCCGTTCCGCTACCCCAAGAACGGGTTCTGAGAAGACGGCAGCGGAAAGGTGCCCGGTCCGGGCATCTTTCCCACTGCGGCCATTGTCAGCGCAACTCGGAAGAGGAGATGGCGCATGCTTGAAGTGAAGAACCTCTGTAAGCATTTCGGCGGCATCAAGGCCGTCGACGGTGTCACGTTCACGGTCGAGAAAGGCGCGATTACCGCCCTGATCGGACCGAACGGCGCCGGGAAGACGACCGCGTTCAATTGCATCAGCCGGACGGCGGCGCCGACATCGGGCGAGGTCTGGCTCGACGGCGAGCGAATCGACCACCTCCGCCCCCACAAGATCACGGCGAAGGGCCTCAGCCGGACCTTCCAGATCTCGCGCAATCTCGGCGACATGACCGTGATCGAGAATGTCGTCGTCCAGTCCAGGGTCGATGGCCTGCGCGGCCTGTTCCGCCCGGCCATGTCGCGCGAGGAAAAGGACAAGGCGATGTCGATCCTCGATTTCCTCGGCATCACCCGCATCGCCCACGAGGATGGCCACAACCTTTCCTACGGCCAGAAGAAGCTCATGGACCTTGCCGCGCTCCTGATGTCCGATCCCAAGATCATCCTGCTCGACGAGCCGGCCGGCGGGGTCAACCCGTCGCTGATGGAGGAGATCGTCGGCCATATCCGCGCGCTCAACGACAAGGGCCTGACGGTGCTGATCGTCGAGCACAACATGGACCTGATCATGCGGCTCTCGCACAAGGTCGTGGTCATGGCGCACGGCAAGGTCATCTGCGCCGGCACGCCCGATGTGGTGCGCAAGGATCCCCACGTGCTCGATGCCTATCTCGGCGGCGTCCTGGAAGACGAGGCAGCCTGATGACGAAGCTTCTGGAAGTCACCAACATCACCGCCGGCTACGGCGACGGCCCCGCCATCATCGATGGTGCCCAGCTGACCATCGAGCCCGGCAAGGTCCATTGCATCATCGGCCCGAACGGTGCCGGAAAATCGACGCTGCTCAAGGCGATCTGCGGCATGCTGTCGATCCGCAAGGGCGACGTCGTGTTCAAGGGCGAGCGGCTGAACGGGCTGCGCCCCGACCAGATCCTGCGCAAGGGCATCTGTTTCGTGCCGCAGGAGCGCGCGCTGTTCGCGAAGATGACCGTGCGCGAGAACCTGCGCATGGGCGGCTTCATCCTCGACGACAAGCGGGAGCTCGAGCGCCGCATCGACGGCATCCTGGAACGCTTCCCGATCCTTCGCGAGCGTGCCGACCAGCATGCCGGCACCATGTCCGGCGGCCAGCAGCAGACGCTCGCCATGGCCCGCACGCTCATCATCAAGCCAGACATCGTCATGCTCGACGAACCGTCCCTCGGCCTGGCGCCGAAGGTCGTCCAGGAGATGTTCGACATCATGAAGATGATGTCGGCGGAAGGCGTCACCGTGCTCCTCGTCGAGCAGAATGCGCTGATGGGCCTCAAGAACGCCGACTGGGGCGTGGTGCTCGATCTCGGCCGGACGCTGTTCGAAGGCCCGGCCGCCACGGTGCTGGCCGATCCGCGCATCCAGGAACTTTACCTCGGCGGCAAGAAGGCCGCCTGACGAGGAGCAGACATGGCAGAGATATTGCAGATTCTGATCCTGGGCCTGGCGCTTGGCGGCGTCATCGCCCTCATGGGCTCCGGCCTGTCGCTGGTCTTCGGCGTGATGCGCATCGTCAATCTTGCCCATCCCGCGCTGATCATCGGCGGCGCCTACATCACCTACCTGGCGTTCAAGACGTTCGACATCGATCCGATCGCCATGCTGCCCGTCGCAGCCGTCGCCATGGCCGCCGTCGGCGTGGTGCTCTACCGGCTGCTGTTCCAGCGGGAGGCCAAGAGCGCCAAATATTCCGAGATGACGGTGCTTCTCACCTTCGCGCTGGCAATGATGGTGGAAGGGCTGCTCGGCGGTCTCTTCACCAACACGCAGCGGGTGACGTCGCCCGACTACGCCACCGCCGCCTTCTTCATCGGTGATGTCTTCATCCCCAAGGGGCAGCTCTATGCCGGCCTCGTCTCGCTTGCGATCATCGCGGCGCTGTCCCTGTTCCTCAAATATTCGCGGCTCGGCTATGCCATCCGCGCCACGACGCAGAACCGCGAGGCGGCGGAGCTCCTCGGCGTCAACGTGCAGTTCATCAGCGTGCTCGCCTTCGCCATCGGCATCGGCCTTGCGGGCGCCGCCGGATCGCTGGTCAGCTTCGTGTTCAGCTTCTTCCCGGCCAAGCACTGGGAATGGATCGCCATGCTGATGTCGGTGGTGGTGCTCGGCGGCATGGGCAGCATCCTCGGCACGGTGGTGGGTGCGCTGATCCTGTCCGTTGTCGCCGCCTTTGTCGGCACCTGGATCGGGGCGACCTGGTCGACGCTGACCTTCTTCCTCGCCCTTTTCATCATTCTGCTGGTTCGGCCCCAGGGTCTGTTCGGCGAAAAACCGGAGATGGCATGATGGCCGTTACCCTTCAGGATTCCAGCGCCAGCGCCGTCATCGAGGCACGCCGCGCCCACAACGAGAAACTGTCGCGCAAGGCGGACCAGACCCGGGCGACCTGGTTCCCGCTCACGCTGCTTGCGCTGCTCGCCGCGCTGCCGCTGCTGCAATTCGTCGGCAACTATAATTACGTCCTGCACCTGGTGCTGTTCACCGCGTCCTATGTCGCCATGGCCTCGGGCTGGAACATCCTCGGCGGTTTCGCCGGCTATGTCTCGCTCGGCCACGCCGTGTTCTTCGGCGTCGGGGGATACTTCTCCGGCATGCTTCTGGCGCGCTACGGCATTTCCACGCTGATCACTGCGCCGCTCGCCGGCCTCGTCGCGGCGGCCATCGGCTATGCCGTGGGCTTGGTCACGCTCAAGGTGCGCGGCCCGAGCTTCATCATCTCGTCGATCGCCCTTCTGATGATCGCCCGCATCCTGTTCGACAACTGGCATTTCATCGGCGGCGCCAACGGCCTGACCCTGCCGCCGAACGATCTTTCGGTGCAGTGGGCCAAGCTGCCCTACTACTATGCGATGCTGGCGATCGCGGCCTTCACCGTCTGGTCGGCCTACAAGATCAAGCACTCGAAGTTCGGCCTCGGCCTGCGTGCTCTTTCGAAGGACGAGATCAAGGCGGAAAGCGCCGGTATCGACACGCGCTTCTACAAGGTCGCGGCCTTCGCGCTCTCGGCCTTCTTCGTCGGAATGGTGGGCGCGGTGTGGGGGGAGTACCTCACCTATCTGCGGCCGAACATCTTCCTGCTCATCCTGGTCTCGGCCAACATGGTGCTGATGTGCATCCTCGGCGGCAAGGGTACGATCGCCGGGCCGGTGATCGGCGCGATCCTGATCGTCGCGCTCAACGAGCTCTTCGTCGCCACCATGGGGGCCTCTGAAATCAACATTCTCGGCACCGGCCTGGTGATGGCGATCGGCCTGATCTTCTTCCCGCTGGGACTGGTCGGAACCCTCGCCAGAAGCGGAAGGCTCCCCCGCATCCTCAACTGGGACTAGCAGGGCTCCGCCAGGCCCCGACATCGAGGATACGGCTCGTACGGTCAACGAGAGGAAAACGACATGCCGGAATTCGTTCTCTACAACGCGCCGCAGTCCACATGCAGCCAGCGGGTCCGCTATGTCCTTCATGCGAAGGGCAGGGTCTTCGAGGAGCACAGGCTCGATCTCTTCAAGGGGGATCAGCTCACGCCCGAATACCTCGCGATCAATCCCAATGGCGTGGTCCCGACCCTGCTGCATGACGGCGCCCCGGTGACCGATTCCGCCGTCATCATGGAATATCTGGAGGAAATCCTCGGTAGCGTTACGCCGCTGAGGCCCGGCGATCCGCTCAAGGTGGCCGAGATGCGCGCGATGCTGCGCTTCATCGACGAGGTGCCGACGCCGGCAATCCGCGTGCCGTCGTACAACCTCGCCTTCCTGCCGCACTTCCAGGCGATGGGCGATGAAGAGTTCCAGGCGCTGTGCGACAGCAAGCCCCTGCGCCGCGAATTCCTCATGAAGATGGGGCGCACCGGGTTCCCGAAGGCTGAGATGGACGAGGCCCTGGCGCGCCTGCAGCGCGGCATCGACCGCATGGCGACATGGCTTGCCGCCAGCGGCGGGCCCTGGCTGATGGGCGCAGAGCTCAGCCTTGCCGATATCGCGATCATGCCCGTCATCGTGCGGATGGACGACATCCGGCTTGCCGGGATGTGGCGCGAAGCGCCCGCCATCGGCCGCTGGCTCGAGAGGATCCGGCAAACGCCCGCCTTCTCCGCGACCTACTATCACGGGTCGCTGCTGACCGAGAAGTACCCGCATCTCGCGGCCGCCGCCAGGCGGTCCGAACCCATGGACGCATGAACGCAGTGGAGGATGAAATGGACTATGTCAGCACCCCGCCCAAGCTCATCACCAAGGAAGCCGACGTGACGCCCACCGTTCTTGCGGCGATGGCGGATACCGACAATCCCCGGCTGAAGGAAATCATGACCGTTCTGGTGGAACATCTCCACCAGTTCATCCTCAAGACGCGCCCGACGGAGGAGGAGTTCGAATATGCGCTGCGCTGGATCGTCGAGATCGGCCAGCGGACGAACGAATTCCACAACGAGGTGGTGCTCGCCGCCGACGTGCTCGGCGCGTCCACGCTGATCGACCTCATCAACAATGACGGCATGCAGGGCGAGACGATGTCGGCGCTGCTCGGGCCGTTCTACCGCGGCGACGCGCCGGTCTGCGCGAACGGCGACTGTATCGCCCGCTCGCAGACGCCCGGCGCCACGCTTTTCTTCTCCGGCAGGGTGATCGGAACCGACGGCGCGCCGATCGCCGGGGCCATGCTCGATGTGTGGCAGGCATCGCCCGTTGGCCTCTACGAGAACCAGGATGAAACCCAGGAGGATTGCAACCTTCGCGGCAAGTTCATCAGCGAGGCCGATGGCCGGTACCACTTCCGCTCGGTCAAGCCCGCCGGCTATCCGGTGCCGACCGACGGGCCTGTCGGCGTGCTGCTGCGGGCCCAGAACCGTGAACCGATGCGGCCGGCGCACGTCCATTTCATCGTGTCCGCGCCGGGGCACAAGACCCTGATCACGCAGATCTTCTCCGACACGCCCGAGGCGCTGGCGGCGGATGTCGTGTTCGGCGCCAAGCAGCAGATCGTCGGCAACTTCGTCATGCATACCGCGCCGCATCCCGATTATCCGGATGCGAGCCTGCCCTTCTACACCTGCGAATACGATTTCAAGCTGGTGCGCGGCAAGTCGACGCTGCCCGTCCCGCCGATTTCGGGAAAGAAGAGCTGAGCCATGGCTGCGCAAGACTCCCATCGTCCTCTTGAGGGCAAGGTGGCCGTCGTTGTCGGAGGCTCCGGCGGTATCGGTCGCGAGACCTGCCGGATGCTTGCCGCCGCCGGTGCCACCGTCGTCGTCGGCTACCGTTCGGGCAGGCAGAAGGCGGCGGAGATCGTCGGCGAGCTTGCCGGCGAAGGCCATGTCGCGCTGCCGGTCTCCATCGAGGAGACCGCGACGATCGAGGCGTTCCGGGATGGAGTGCTGGAAACGCTCGGCCGCGTGGACATCCTGGTCAATACGGCAGGCGTCACCGAACCGGTGGCGCATGGCGACCTCGATGCCCTGACCGACGCGATGATCGACCGCATCTTCATCAACAACTGGCGCGGTGTCTTCGCCACGATCCGCGCCTTCGCGCCGGCGCTGAAAGCAAGTGGCGACGGCCTGATCGTCAACGTCTCGTCGATCGCCGCCTTCACCGGCATCGGCTCGAATGTCGCCTATTGCGGCGCCAAGGCGGGCCTCGACATCATGGCGAATTCGCTCGGCCGGGCGCTCGCCCCCGAGATCCGCGTCATGGTGGTCTCGCCCGGGGCCGTCGACACGCAATTCGTGCCCGGCAGGGGCAAGGAATTTGCCGACAAGGTCGCCGCGACCACCCCGCTCAAGCGGATTACCAGCCCGCTGGACGTCGCCGAGGCGATCGTTTCCTGCGCCACGCACCTGAAGTTCTCGACCGGCAGCCGGATCGTCGTCGATGGAGGAAGGCACCTGTAATGCAGCCGAAAGTCATCATCACCTGCGCCGTGACCGGCAACCTGACGACGCGGGAGAACCATCCCGGCCTGCCGGTGACGCCGGAAGAGATCGCCGATGCCTGCCTCGAGGCGGCGGATGCCGGGGCCGCGATCGCCCACATCCATGTGCGCGATCCCGAAACGGCGAAACCGTCGATGGAGCTGAAGCACTATCGCGAGGTGGTCGAAAGGATCAGGGCGAAGAACAGTGCCCTGATCCTCAACGTGACCACGGGACCGGGAGGACGCTATCACCCGAGCGATGAAAACCCAGCGGTGGCCGGCCCGCGCACGACGCTGATGCGGCCGGAAAAGCGCGTCGAGCACATCACCGCGCTGAAGCCCGACATCGCCACGCTCGACCTCAACACCATGACCTTCGGCAACGAGGTGGTGATCAACACCCCCGGCAATGTGAAGATCATGGCCGACCTCATCAACGAGGCCGGCTCCAAGCCGGAGCTCGAGGTCTTCGATACCGGCCATATCGTGCTCGCGCAGGACCTGATGAAGGCGGGCGTGCTGAAATCACCGGCGATGTTCACCATCGTCACCGGAGTCAAATACGGCTTTCCCTCCACCACCGACGTCATGGCCACCGCCGCGCGCATGCTGCCGCGCGATGCCGTGTGGACGGGCTTCGGTATCGGCCGGATGTCGTTCCCGATGGCGATGCAGGCCTATCTGCTCGGCGGGCATGTCCGCGTCGGCCTCGAGGACAATTCCTACATCGCCAAGGGCGTGCTGGCGAAGGGAAACGGCGAGCTCGTGGAGCGCGCCCGCGATCTCATCGAGAAACTCGGCGGGCAGATTGCCGGTCCGTCGGAGGCCAGGGAAATCTTGGGGCTTGCGGCCTGAGCGGCGCAGCTGGAGCAAAGGAGACGAAGACATGAACATTCAAGCAAGCGCCAAAGCCGGCAATGCCCTCAGGGTTTCCCAGAAGTCGCCGGATCTCGACAACCTTCTGATCGACGTCGTCGAGGTGGCCGTACCGCGCCCCGGCCCCGGCCAGGTGCTGGTCGAGATCGTGGCGGCGGGGGTCAATCCCAGCGACGTCAAGGCCTCGCTCGGCCACATGCCGCATGCCGTCTGGCCGCGCATACCGGGCCGCGACTTCGGCGGCATCGTGCGCGAGGGACCGTCGCAGATGATCGGCATGGAGGTCTGGGGCGGCGGCGGCGAACTCGGCATCAGCCAGGACGGCAGCCACGGCAAATGGATGGTGCTCGACCAGAAGGCGGTGCGCGCCAAGCCGAAGAATTTCTCGATGGAGGAGGCCGGCTCGGTCGGCGTGCCGTTCATCACCGCCTATGAGGGCCTGCGCGAGGCGGGCGGCGCCCAGCCGACCGACGTCGTTCTCGTCTGCGGCGGAAACGGCAAGGTCGGGCAGGCGGCGATCCAGCTCGCCACCATGGCCGGGGCGAAGGTCTTCGCCGTCGAATACAACGCGCAGCCCTTGATGGGCCACGCCAACGGCCCGGTCACGATGCTGAACAGCGCCGTCGACGACGTCGCTGCCATCGTTCGCGACATGACGGGCGGCCATGGCGCCGATATCGTCTTCAACACCGTGGGCAGCCCCTATTTCGAGATCGCCAACAAGGCAATGGCCAAGCAGGCGCGGCAGATCTTCATCTCGACCTTCGACCGCGCCGTGCCCTTCGACATCTTCAACTTCTTCCGCGGCCGCCACAAATATATCGGCATCGACACGCTGGCGCTGTCCTCCGTCGATGGCGCGCGGATCTTCGACAGGCTGAAGCTGAAGTTCGAGGAGGGCCTGCTCAAGCCGTTCCCGATCAACCCCGACTGCTGCTACGACCTCAAGGACGCTGCGAAGGCCTATGCCTCGGTGCTGCGTGGAACGCCCGAGCGGGTGCTGCTCAAGCCGTAAGGAGGCACCATGCAGGTCACCCGCTACAGCGAGGCGAAGCCTTACGAGGCTCCCGAACATTACGACATGCGCTGTCTGCGCCTGCAGGGCAAGGAGGCGACGGCGACGGATACGATCTGGATCGGCCTGTCGCATCTCCTGCCGGGCGGGCGCACATCGCTCAAGGGGGCGGCGGTGGAGAAGATCTACATCGTCGTTGCCGGCGAAGTCACAGTTGAAACCGTCGATGCCGCCGTCACGCTTGGTGTGCTCGACAGTTGCCGGCTGGCGCCGGGCGAGGCGCGCGCGCTGGTCAACCGTACCAACGCGCCGGCATCGATCCTGCTCGCGATGCCGACCTGAAACCGAACGAACGGCAAAACCTGTCGTGCGGAGCGGAAAGACATCGGTCGAGGGCGGAATCCTGTCCGCGTGAATCCAGGCGTTTGATCCCTGACGATGGGACATATCCGGCACCGCTGGAAGGACAAGAGAATGAGCGAGACGGAAAACAGGTTGCTGAGCGTGGTGGAACACTGGCTGCCGCGCATGGAGGTCGCCGGCATCCCTTCGGCGACGGCGAAGGCCGTGATCGACAGTGCCGGTGTCTGGGAGAACTGGCTTGCGGCCTGGAGCGCCGAAGGCGACCGCCATGCCGGGATGGGCGAGGCGGCCCTTGCGCGGGGCCGCAGGGTCACCGCCGGCGAGGCATTTGCCCGCGCCAGCCTGTTCTACCACTTCGGCCAGTTCATGGCTTTCGACGACCTTGACGCGAAGGAGCGCGTCGCGGCGCTGAAGGTGGCAGCGTTCCGCAAGGCCGCGCCGCTGCTGGAGCAGCCCGGCGAACCGGTCGAGGTGCCGTTCGAAGGCGGCGTGCTGCGCGGCTATCTCCGCCGGCCGGCGGGGCAGGAGCCGCATCCGCTGGCGCTCATCATCCCCGGCTCGGATTCCACCAAGGAGGAGTTTCCGGCGTTCGAACGGCATTTTCTCCTGCGCGGCATGGCGACGCTGTCGCTCGACGGTCCGGGACAGGGCGAGGGCCGGTCGCACGGCCACCTGCGGGCCGACGTCGCGCCAGCCGTCGCCGCGGCGATAAAGGCGGTCGAGGACCGGCCCGGCCTTACGGGCGCTGTCGGCCTCGTCGGCATGGCATTCGGTGGTTTCCTGGCGCTCCGGGCGGCGGCGGCGCTGGAAGGGCTCGCCGCCGTCGTCTCCATCAACGGCTTTTATGATCTCGGGGCGCTCTGGCCGAGCTTGCCGAAGGTCTACCAGGACAACATCACCTTCGCGCTGGGTGGTGACGACGTCGTCGAAAGCGCCCGTCGTTTCACCCTGGCGGATATCGAGGGGCCGGCGGTGCCGGCGCTCGTCCTGCATGGCGGCCGCGACAGGATCTTTCCGCCGTCGGAAGCGCAGAAATGCGCCGATATCTGCCGGGCCGGCGCGGAACTGCATGTCTTTCCCACCGGAAACCACGTCTGCAACAACATTCCCTGGATGTACCGGCCGCTCGTCGCCGACTGGCTGGCGGAACGGTTGAAGGCGTAGCGCAGCGGGGCAATGGAGCCGGATGGCAGGTCGTTCGGGCTGGTGTGAAACAGGAAAAGTCCACCCGAAACTGGACGATTGTCCACCACAAGCGGACGCCGGCACCTGATCCGATATCCCGGGTGCTGATACCAATTGCGGCACAGCGGAAGGCCAAGCAGCCGACTGCTTTGCACTCAAGGGGAGCGAAGATGATTCACGCCGATGACGGGATCTTGTCCCAGGAACAACGCCTGATGCGTGACAGCTGCCGATCGTTTGTCGACGATGTGGTGACGCCGTTCATCCGGTCGAACTGGCAGCGCGAATGGGACATGAGCCCGGGCGAACGGTTGCCGGGCGCGATCCTCGAAGGCGCCGAGGCTATCGGCATCCGCACCCTCGGCGTGCCGGAGGAATTCGGCGGGATCGATCTCGAGCGGGAGACCGAGGTGCGCACCTTCGCCCTGATCGCCGAGGAGATCGCCCGTGGCGATTCAGGCCTTGCCGACAAGCTGGTACAGAACTGGAAGGTCTCGATCGTCATCCGCCAGTTCGCGGCGAAACACCTGCAGGAAAAGTGGTTCCCGCGCCTGCTGGAGGACCCGAAGTTCCTCCTGGCGCACTGCCTCACCGAGCCGAGGGGCGCCTCCGACCGCTGGCTGCCCTACAACGTCCCGGAAGCCTCCATGCACACCAGGGCGGTGCCGGACGGCGACCATTGGGTCATCAATGGCCGCAAGCAGTTCATCTCGAATGGTTTCGACGCCAGCCTCTATGTCGTTTATGCCAATACCGATCCTTCCGTCGGCATGCTGCAGGGCACGTCGAGCTTCCTGGTTCCCCGCGAAACGCCGGGCCTGACCATCACCAAGTGCAACGAGACGATGGGCTGCCGCTTCATGAACAACGGCGAGCTGGTCTTCGAGGATTGCCGCATCCCGGCCGACCACCTGCTCGTCAAAAGCACGGCGCTGGCCTCCGCCGGCCAGTATTTCCGCGCCGGCAAGATCATCCAGGCGGCCAAGAACCTCGGTGTCGGCGTCGCCTGTTTCGAGCGCACGGCGGACTATGTCCAGAACTATGTCCAGGGCGGGCGCATCCTCATCAAGCACCAGGCCGTGGCGCTGCGGCTTGCCGACATGGCGACGCGCATCGAGGCCGTGCGCTCGCTGGTGGAGCGGGCGTCGAAGGCGGTGGACGAAGCGCATCCGGATGCCGACATCCTGTGCAACATGGCCAAGGTCTACGCGTCGGAGGAGATCATGAAGGTCGCGACCCATGCGCTGGAGCTTCACGGCGGCAACGGCGCGATGCTCGAATTCGGCATCGAGAAGCTGTTCCGCGATGCCGCGATCTTCCTGCACATGGATGCGACGGTCGACGTCAGCCGCATGAAGATCATCAAGAACATGTTCCCCGCCACCGCCGGCAAATATGCCGGCCCGGAAACCTGAAGCGAAGCGGGCGGGCGGACGGCAGGGCCGGAGGACCCTACCGCCTGTCCCGGTCAAGGGAGGAACACAGATGAAGATACTGGTTGCGGTGAAGCGGGTTGCCGATCCCAATGTCAAGGTGCGTGCCCTGGCGGACGGTTCGGGTGTCGATCTTGCGAACATCAAGATGACGATGAACCCGTTCGACGAGATCGCCGTCGAGGAGGCCGTCCGCCTGAAGGAGGTCGGGCGGGCGAATGAGATCGTCGTCGTGTCGATCGGCCCGGAAAAATCGGCCGAGACCCTGCGCACGGCCCTCGCGATGGGGGCGGATCGTGGCCTGCTGGTCCGCACGGATGCGGTTGTCGAGCCGCTTGCCGTCGCCAAGATCCTGAAGGCCGTCGCCGAGGCCGAAAGGCCCGACATCATCATCACCGGCAAGCAGGCGATCGACGACGACGCCAACCAGACCGGCCAGATGTTGTCGGCGTTGCTGGGGTGGGGGCAGGGGACGTTCGCCTCGAAGCTCGTCGTCGGCGACAAGGCGATCGAGGTCACCCGCGAGGTCGACGGCGGCCTGCAGACGGTCGGCCTGCCGCTTCCGGCGCTGGTCACCGCCGATCTCAGGCTGAACGAGCCGCGATACGCCTCGCTGCCCAACATCATGAAAGCAAAGAAGAAGCCGATCGATGAACGGACGCCCGCCGACTACGGCGTAGCCGTCGAGCCGCGCCTGACGGTCGTGCGGGTGCACGAGCCGGCAACCCGCAAGGCCGGCATCAAGGTCGGCTCGGTGGGCGAACTTGTCGAGCGGTTGCGTATGGAAGCAGGAGTTCTCCGATGACCATTCTCGTTCTGGCAGAGCATCAGGATACGCAGCTTGATGACGCCACCGCCAAGGCGATCTCCGCCGCCGGGCGGATCGGCGGCGAGGTCCACGTCCTTGTCGCGGGGTCCGGCTGCCAGGCGGCGGCCGAAGCGGCGGCGGGCCTTGCGGGCGTCGCCCGGGTCCTCCTCGCGGACGGCCCCTCCCTGTCGAACCGGCTCGCGGAGCCGGTGGCGGCCCTGATCGTCAGCCTTGCGGGCGGCTACGACGCCGTCCTCGCACCCTCGACCACCAGCGGCAGGAACATCCTGCCGCGCGTCGCCGCGCTGCTCGACGTGATGCAGATATCCGACGTCGTCGCGATCGACGGGCCGGACCTGTTCCAGCGCCCGATCTATGCGGGCAACGTGATCCAGACCGTCCGGTCCACGGACGCGAAAAAGGTGCTGTCCGTTCGCGCATCCTCCTTCCCCGCCGCGTCCGTCGCGGCGGCGGCAGTGCCGGTCGAAGCCGTCGCCATCCCGGAAAACCCCGGCCGGTCGTCGTTCGTGCGGAGCGAGCTTTCGCGGTCCGAGCGTCCGGAACTGGCGGGCGCGCGGATCGTCGTGTCGGGCGGCCGGGCGCTGTCCTCCGCCGAAAACTTCGAGACCGTGCTGGCACCGCTGGCCGATACGCTGGGTGCGGCGATCGGCGCGAGCCGCGCGGCCGTCGATGCCGGTTATGTCTCGAACGATCTCCAGGTCGGCCAGACGGGCAAGATCATTGCGCCCGACCTCTACATCGCCTGCGGCATTTCCGGTGCGATCCAGCATCTCGCGGGCATGAAGGATTCCAGGGTGATCGTCGCGATCAACAAGGATCCCGATGCACCGATCTTCCAGGTCGCCGACTATGGTCTGGTTGCCGATCTGTTCGAAGCCGTGCCGGAATTTCATGCAGCGGTTGCCGAAGGCGCAAAAGCCTAGGTGATCGGGAACCACGTCTCGCCAAACGACCGCAGGACAGGAGCGAACATGGCCAAGGGAAGGGGCAGGAAGACGGTGCCGCCGCATTCGGATCCGGACGAGAATCCGGAAGATCGGACCGATGCCGTCCCCTTTCGCTCCTACGCGCTCGACAGGTCCGGCAGCCCGCGTTTCCACATCCGGCTGGTGGAGAACACCCAGCGGCTCTACCCCGCCCACAAGCATGATTATTTCCAGATCCTCTACTTCCTCTCGGATGCTCCGGCGATGCGGATCGGCCTGACCTCGCACAAGCCCAAGGCCGGCTCCATCTACTTCATTGCACCGATGGTGCCGCACCAGATCCGGTTCGACTATGCGACGCGCTGCATCGTCGCCTATTTCGATCTCGACTTCCTTCGCCCCAACATCACGCGGTCCTACCCCATGGCGGAGCTGGTGCGGCTGGCGCCGGAACTGACGCCCTTCGCCTGGCAGAACCATGTGAGTTTCGATCTCGACGCCGCGCAGAGCGAACGAACGGAGCGCGCGATCGCTTCGATGATCGAGCAGCACCGGTCCGAGCGTATCGGCGCGATGGAGATCGTTCGCGCCGAGCTGACGCTGATGCTGGCCACCCTGTGCCAGGACTACGAGGCCGAATTCGCGGAACTGTCGAGGACCCTGCCGGTGGTCGGCCGCGACAGCGGGCACATGCGCCGCATCGCCGAGTTCATTGGTGAAAACTATACGCGCGGCCCGAGCCTCGATGAAGCGGCTGCGGCGGCGCGCCTTTCCAAGAGCCGGCTGTGTGCCCTGATCCGCCAGTATACCGGCACCAGCTTTCAGGTGCTGATCCGCGAAATGCGGATCGAGGATGCGCGGGAGCGCCTGGTTCTGACCGACGATACGATCGGCCAGATCGCCTACCGCGTCGGCTACAACGACGAGAAGTATTTCCTCCGGGCGTTCAAGAGTTCGGCGGGGATGACGCCGAGCGCCTACCGGCTGAAACGGGCCAAGGAAAACCTCGCCGCCTCCGTGCCCGAGCGACCCTTCTCGCCGCAGGCGGGTACCCGGCGTTCGGTTCCGACCTCTATCGACAGTGCCGCGAGGCGCAGACCATGAGCTCTTCCATCTCATTCCAGCTCAACGGATCAATGGTGCGGGTGGATGAGGCTGGCGACGAGCCCCTTCTCTTCGTGCTGCGGAACCGGCTCGACCTCAAGGCGGCCCATTTCGGCTGTGGCCTGGAGCAGTGCGGCGCATGCGTGGTCAGCATCGACGGGCAGGCGCGCTACTCCTGCACGCTGCCGGTGTCTGCGTTGGCCGGGGCCGATGTGACGACCCCCGAGGGGCTGGGTGGCGATCCCGTCGGGATGGCGCTGCTCGAAGCGTTTGAGGCAGAGCAGGCCGGCCAGTGCGGCTATTGCATCTCCGGCATCCTGATGCGTGTCCACGCGCTGCTCAAGGCGCAATGCCGGCCGAGCCGTGAGGCGGTGGTTGCCGCGCTCGACAAGCATCTGTGCCGGTGCGGCGCGCATGGCAGCATCCTGCGGGCCGTCGAGCGCGCCGCGGCCCGTCTCGGCGGGGGAGCATGATGATGGACAATGCGCTCCCCAAAAGCCTCCAGGACAATCCCGAGCTGGGCCGCTGGGTTTCCTTCGACGAGCCGGGCATTGTCGGCATCCGATCGGGCAAGGTCGAACTCGGCCAAGGCATCCTCACGGCCCTTGCCCAGATCGCCGCGGACGAACTGCTTCTCGATCCAGGGCTGGTCGCGCTCGTTCCCTGCGACACGGATCGGTCGCCGGATGAGGGCATCACCGCCGGCAGCCAGTCCGTCGAGGTCTCGGGGGCATCCATCCGCATCGCCATGGCGCAGGCGCGTGCGGCCTTGATCGATGTTGCCGCGGCCCGCCTCGGCGCCGATCATGCCGGCCTGTCCTGTCGCGATGGGGGCATCCTTCTCGATGGCGCACCGACGGGGCTCGATTTCTGGTTTCTCGCGCCCGAGGTCGATTGGCGGCAGCATGTCAGCGGCGACGTGCCCGTGCAGCCCGTCGGGGCGTATCGCGCCGTGGGGGAGAGCCATCCGCGCATCGACATGGCGCCGAAGCGTGGCGGCGGCGGTTTTATCCACGATCTTTCCCTGCCGGGGCTGCTGCATGCCAGGGTCGTCCGGCAACCGTTCCGGCTGGCGCGTCTGGCCAATGTCGATGACGCGTGGCTCCAGCGTCGCCATCCCGGTATCATGGTCCTGCGGAAGAACGATTTCCTCGCCCTCGTCGGACCCGATGAGTACGGTGTCCATGCCGCACATGCCGAAGCGGACAAATTCACCGCATGGGAAGAGGCGCCCGGCCGCTGGCGTCCGGCGGAGACGGCCGGCGAGACGGTCATCCGGCCCGGAACGGTTCCGTCTTCTCCCGGGGCGGCCGGCATAGACGTGCGATATTCGCGGGCGCATGTGGCGCACGCATCGATCGGACCGTCCTGCGCACTGGCCTGGCTCGATGCCGGCCGGTTGACGGTGTGGAGCCATTCGCAGGGTATTTTCCCGCTTCGCGCGCAGATTGCCGGGTGCCTCGGGCTGGAGTTGTCGGCGGTACGGGTCATCCATGCGCATGGTTCCGGCTGCTACGGCCACAACGGCGCTGACGATGCCGCGCTCGACGCGGCCATTGTCGCGCTGGAACTGCCGGGCCAGCCGGTGCGCGTACTGTGGTCGCGCGAGGACGAGCTGAGCCGTGGCCCGCTGGGGGCCGCCATGTCGGCCGGGGTCGTGGCGGAGATCGACGCTGCCGGCAGGGTGGCATCGTGGCGCCTGTCGGTCGTGAGCGAGCCGCATGCCCAGCGCCCGGGCTTCGGGGGACATGTCAATCTCAGCTCGGCCGAAGCGCTCGACAGCGCACGTCTGCCGGGAAAGGTCGAGGACCTTCCCGCTGCCGCCGGCGGCGGTGCCGCGCGAAATGCCGTGGCGATCTACGATTTCCCGGGCCAGCAAGTGACCGTCCGGCTCGATACGCGCAGCCGCATCCGCACCTCCTCGCTGCGCTCCCTGGGCGCCCATCTCAATGTCTTTGCCATCGAGTCCGCGATGGACGAGCTGGCGGATCTTGCCGGCGCCGATCCGCTCGACTTCCGGCTGCGTCATCTCAGCGACGAGCGCTGCCGCGCCGTTCTCGAAGGGGCGGCGGAGATGAGCGGCTGGCCCGGCAGCCATCGGGCGGGCGAAGGGCGGGCGCTCGGGATCGCTGCTGCCCGCTACAAGAACAAGGGTGCCTGGCTTGCCGCCGTCGCGGAAGTCTCGGTGGACGAGGAGATCAGGCTGGAACGGCTATGGCTTTGCGCCGATGTGGGCCTTGTCGTCAACCCGCAAGGCGCGCGAAGCCAGATCGAGGGAGGTGCTATCCAGGCGGCGAGCTGGACCCTCAAGGAGGAGGTGAAGGTCGAGGGCGACCGGGTGCCGGCCTTCGACTGGAGTGCCTATCCGATCCTGACGTTCTCGGAAATTCCCGAGATCGAGACGCGGTTCATCGTCGATCCGGCGCGCGCGCCCCTCGGTGCGGGCGAGGCCGCGCAGGGGCCGGTGGCCGCGGCCATCGGAAACGCCGCGTCCCGGGCGCTTGGCCTGACGCTGCGCGACCTGCCGCTGACGCGGGAACGGCTGGTCGAGGTGCTCATGGGCGCCTGACCGGTATTCGCATTCGGTCCGATTTTCCGCGACCCGGCTGCGAGGGATCGACGATCGCGACAGCGTGGAGTTTGATGTCGCGATCGTCCGGGCGGGCTTTGCGGCGGCGATCCGGTTCAGGCAGGAGGGCCCCGATCGGTATCCATGGCAAGAGGTGCGGCGGCCTCCCGGCTTTCGTGCAGGGTCAGCAGCCAGATCGCGGCGTTGCAGAACGGGGCGATGATGTCCGGGGCGGGGGTGCTGATCCAGCCTGCGAGCCTTTCGGCCATCGCGCGGTAGCCGGCATTGTCGAGGCGCGTTGCCAGCGTGGTGCCCGTCGCACCTGCGGCGTTTTGCGCGCGCATTCCGCCGTGCAGCACGCCGCCGAGGAGGATTTCCGTTTCCTCGAGCAGGTCGTTCGGCATATCCCGGAGTGCGGGAGTGACCGCATGCGTGCTGTCGTCGTCGGCGTCGAGGTCGGGCACGATGAAGCGGTCGGCAGAAAGCGACCACGGCGTGCAGACGAGCGCGCCGCCTTCCATTCTCACCGGTCCTGCGACATGGCGTACCGGTCCCCAGCTTTCCGATAGCGCGGCGGCGAGAATCCCGGTCGCACCGGGTGCGGCGGCATCGAATTCGCGTTCGAGATGGAGGGTGCCGCCATCGTTGCACAGGCGCACCGCTCCTTCCCATATCTGGCGACCGGGTGCCCAGGATTGGCCGAGAACCGCGTCGATATCGAAGACATGCACGGTATCGCACAGCCTGCGCGGGCGCAGCAGCGAGATCGGCCGGCTGCGCAGGGCCGTGGCGATCGGCGTAAGGCTGGCGGCCGCAAGCGGCGCTGGAAAGGAAAAGGCGGCGTCGCGCGGCATGACCTGCGTGCGTCCGCCCGAACCGCTGCCGAGGCTGAGCAGCCCATCGGCCCGGCGCCGTGCGACGCTGGTGAGGATCTGCCCGCGGCCGACACCGGCGACCGGCAGTCCCGGCGCCATCTGCCGGCGGCGCACGGTGGCATGGAAGGCGTGCTTCTCCGCCGGGAGCGGCGAGAACAGCTTCTCGATGAGCATGGTTGCGCCCATGTCGCTATCGGCGAGCAACACGGACGCGCGGATATCGGCACCCTCCTGCCGGAGCCGGGCGCCGAGCGAGACCAGGCGCGATTTGCCCATGGCGGTTTCGAAAGGCTCGCCAATGCCGAGGGCGGTGGCCGCGTCCCCGGCACGCGTACGGGCGAAAAGCTCGGCCGCGAGCCTGAGCACGGCCCGCTCGTCGTAGCGGGCGCTACGGGCCTCGTAGGCCTCGACCTGTTCGGAAAGCGCGCCGAGGACGAGGAGGATCTGCGCCGCGCCGCAGTCACTCGCATGCCGGAGGGCCGCTGCCAGCGGCTGCTCGTAGGCGGCGGGTCCTGCGACGATACCGGCCTCGACGAGACGGGTGATGACGGCATCGCACGCCGTGCGCAGCCTCTCCCGATCCCCGCCGTCTGCGGCAGCATCGCCGCCGCCCAGGGTCGTTTCCCTGCCGCCAGCCGCTGCATGAAAGCCGCGGATGGCCAGGGCGACATGCGCGCAATGTTGTCCCTGGGCGCAGTCGCAGCGGGCATAGGACAGGTCGCCGGGCACGAGGAAGCGCACGCTTGCCATCGGGAGATGCGCCGTGGGGGTCTGCCCGTAGTCGAGGCGGATCGTATGGCGCGATGCCAGAAGACGGGTCAGTTCCGCCCGTGTCGATGGTGCGAGCGTTGCCTCGAAGACCTCGGGATCGAGCGACGCCGGGCTCCAGGCCTCCCTGTCCGGCGTGGTGCCGCCTGCCGCCTCTGCCCTTTCCGCCCGATAGGCGACCGCCAGCATAATGCGGTGGCGGCAGACACCGGAGGAGGGGCAGGTGCAGCTTGCATCGGCAAGGCCCTGGCCGGGGGCAAGACGGGTCAGCGTGCCGTCGGCAAAGCGGGCTTCGATCACCCCCTCTGCCGTTTCCGCGATCGCCGGGCCGGTGCCGGCCGCCAGTTCGCGGACTGCCCGCTTGACAAGCCCCGCATTGGAAAGCTGGATCAATCCTTCGTCGGTCAGCGCAATGAGATCAGGCCGCGCCATCGCCTAGCGCCCGATCTTTTCGGCGAGCCAGCCGGCAAGCTCGCCCGGCGTCATGGCTCCGACGTCCGCGCCGGCGGCGAGGAGGCGGCGTGCCATGTCCCGGTCATAGGCGGGCGCCGCGTCCGAATCGAGCGCGGCAAGGCCCAGCACCAGCGTGCGCTGGGCGGTGAGCGCGGCCACGCGCTGCTCCAGCATGGCCTCGCTTGCCCCCTCGAAGAAATCCGAGATGAGGACGACGATCGCCCGTTCGGGCTGTTCGATAAGGCTTGCCGCATAGGCGACGGCGCCCTGGATGTCGGTGCCACCGCCGAGCTGCACCTTCATCAGAAGCTCGCATGGATCGTCAACATCCCGCGTCAGGTCGACCACATTGGTGTCGAAGGCGACGAGATGCGTGCGCACGCCCGGCAGGCCCCAGAGGCAGGCGGCCGTCACCGCCGAGTGAATGACGGAATCCAGCATCGAGCCGCTCTGGTCGACAAGCAGAATGATCTGCCATGTCTTCATGTGCCGCTGGTTGCGCGCGAAGAAATGCAGCTTCTCGACGGTCAGCCGGCGCGTCTTCGGATCGTAGTGCTTGAGGTTGTCCTTCAGCACGCGCCGGAAATCGAGGTCGCTGGCGATGCGGAAGCGGCTGTGGCGCCGCCGGTCGATCACGCCGGAAAAGGCAAGCGCCAATTCGCGGCTGAGCTTTTCCATCAGCTGGCGCACGACCTCCTGCACCAGCTTGCGGGCGAGCACGAGGATATCGGGCGACATCAGGTGCTTGGTGCGCAGCACCGCCTTCAGCAGCGTCTCGTTCGGCTCGGCGCGCGCCAGAACCTCGGGATTCGTCACGACGTCGTCGATGTCGTAACGCTCGATGGCGTCGCGTTCCAGCCGCTCGATGGTTTCCTTCGGGAAAAGCCGGTGGATGTCGTTGATCCATTGCGGCGTGGTGAGCGCGGACGGTCCCCGGCCGCCCTGGCGCGCGATGTTGCGGGTGCCGTCTTCCTCCTCACGGCCGTAAAGCCAGTCGAGCGCGGCATCCATGGCGATCGCCTCGCCCGAAAGGCTGCAGCCGGCAGAGCGGCATGCTCCGTCCGCCGCCTCGCCGAGGACGAGGCGCCAGCGCGTCAAGGCGTCGAGGGCAGGCCGTGTCATTTCACCGCCGTTTCCGCCAGAAGCGCGAGCCCACGCAGCATCTCGCTCGCCGTTACAGGATCGAGGTCGCCGAACGTGCGCGTGGCGCCTTTCTTGCCATAGAGCGATTCCAGCGAAAGTTTTCCGAGAGTCTGGTGCTTGTCCTCCAGGTCCGCCGCGCCGGCGAAAAGGCCGTCGCCGAAATAGAACATGGCGTCCTTCGTTGTGCCGTCGGCAAAGCGCACGGGCCGCTCCAGCCACCAGATGCAGCCGCTGTCCTGCGGTGCGCCGAGCTGCCAGCCGCGGGCCGCCATGCCGCGGATGCGGGCGGATTCCACCTTGAGGTTTTCGAAGCGGCCGATCTCGTGGGCGGACTTCTCGGCCTCGTCCAGCATATGGATTTCGCGGCCGAGCTGCGGAAAGGGCTGCGAGATCTCATAGTCGCCGAAGAGCGCGCCCCAGGCGTCGAGCCCGCCTTCCGGCAGGTGCAGCGGGTGGACAAGCCCGATGGCTCCCGGCGCGTCGACGGAAAAATCGAGATCGAGCGTGTCGTCCGCCGCATCCGTCACGGACAGGTCGTCCGAGATACGGAAGATTGTCGTCGGCGTGGTGCGCGGATCACGGTCGTCATAAACGCCCCAGACGAGGCGCTGAGAAAGGTGGCGGATCAGCGGATGGCTGGCGAAGAAGGTCCAGAACACCGCCGGTGCCACACGCCGCGACGTGGAGAGCATGTTTTCCAGCCGCGCGATCTGCAGGCTGGCCACGGCGCGCGCATCCTTCTTCAGCGCAGACCATTTCTTCACCGCGGCGGCAGAACGTTCGGCATCGTCCGACCTCAGCGGTTTCGGCAGGTCCTTGAGCCGCTTGCCGGTCTCGTCCTTCACCCAGGGTTTCAGGAATTCGTCGAAGCCGACGCGGAAACGGCGTGGCCCGAAATCGAGCTCCAGGCCGCCGCGCTCATCGAGGTCGAGGTCGGGTGCGAGCCGGTCGGCCAGCTCTTCCGGCGTCAGGTCGCGCGCCTCGGCAAGGGCGGCGATCTTCTCGCGCGCCCGCTCCTGAAGGCCCTTGAACTTCAGCTTCTCGGCGATGCCGTTGAGGTTCATCAACGCGACGTCCGTGCCGATATCGGCAAGCACGTCGAGCCCGGTCACCGCGCGTTGGTGGGCGGATTCGCCCGGCCATTTCCGGATCAGCCGCGTCAGCTGTCGGGCACATTCGTCATCGCCCAGCCACCCGATGGCGCGCAGCGCCCAGCCGTCCTTGCCCGGTGCGCCCTCGGCCAGCCAGGCGGAGAACAGGTCCCACGAGAAGCGGGCAAGGCTGTCGGCCGTTGCCGCCTCCTTCGTGACGTCGATGCCGGCATAGATGGCCTCGGGCGTCGAGAAGGAGATCATCTCGGCAAGCGCCGTCATCGCCTCGTCCGCCAGCGCGCCACCGTCCTTCAGGACGGGCCGCGTCAGGCTGGCGGGCTTGAACCAGGCAGGCAGTTTGCCGATCCGTGCCGGATACCGGCCGAGCGGATCGCGGTCGAGCACTTCCGCAAGCGCCTCGTGCACATCGGGAGACTGCGCCTCATAGGCCCGGCCGATCGTCTCGATCTCGGTGCGCGCCTCCGTGCCATCGGCAGCCAGCCAGCGCAGCGTGTGCTCGGCGGCATCGCGCGCCGCACCCTTCCTGCCGACCGCATCGGGGATGAGCCGGGTGATGGCGGTCGGGCGATGGTTCCGCAGCCACTGCATCGCGGGAAGCCGCGCCTTCTTGAGCTTGAGGAGGGCGCGGGCGGCCAGCGGGGCGATCTCCGCCGCATCGGTGTCGCGCACCTTGTCGAGCATGCCGACCGGGTCGTTTTCGACCTGCCTGAGGAGGCCCGGCAGGGCCCTTTCCCCGAAGCGCTCCATCATGCGCGGATAGATATCGCCCATGAAATAGCTGGCCACAGCGCCGGGGCAGTCCCAAAGCGTCAGCGCAAGCCGGTCGGGTTGGCTTTCGAGGCCGTCGATCAGCGTATTCCAGCCGCTCGCGTTGAGCCCGTAGGAGCGGGCATGGATGATTTCGTTCACGCGCTGCGAGACGAAGCCGAGGACCTTTTCCTCGTCGTCGCCCCGCTGGGGCAGGTTCGTCGCGCGCGGGACGTTGTACCAGGCGGGAAGCGCTTTCGATTCGAATTCGCGGATCGCCTCGATCAACTTTTCGGTCGTCTTGACGGTACGGACGCGGGACAGGCGCCACCTGTTGTCCTCGGGCAGCGGACCTTCGCGATGATAGCGGAACGGCGTGGCGATCGGCGCGAGGTCGAGCACCCTGTCCTCGCTCTTGACGGCCTTCTTGCGCCAGGGCGGGTCACGCAGGACCATCGGCACCTTCCCGGGCGGAGCGAGAGGAACGTTGCCGGTTTCGAGCAACTTTTCGAGCTGTGCGAGCGGGCGCCCCCCGCCGGCCCATACCCGCAGCGTTCCCGCCGGATATTGCTTGACGAGGTCCATGACGCGGGCGCGGACCACCGGCTCGTTCCTTCCGCCGGCGAGGACTGCCAGATGCTGGCGCAAGCCGAGCGCCGGATTGGCGGCCATGGCCTCGTCGAGGGCGGCACGGATCCATTTTTCATGCAGGTACGGCAGGAGTTGCGCCAGCGCGTTGTCTTCGCCGGTTGCCAGGATGATGCGGGCAAGCTGCGTTCGCTGGGCGTCGTAGCCGTAGTGGAGCAGCCAGTCGAGGAGGGGAACGGCGGGCTCGCCATGATGGCGCGCATTGGCGATGACGCTGGCCGCGATATCGGCGAGCGGGACGTCGAAATAGCCGTAATACATGAAGTAGGATCGTCGCGTGCGCCACTTTCCCGTGGTGGCGGCCGGCGCATCGACGAGCAGCGGCACCATCGGGAGCGAGGCTCCGATATCCTGGCCGGCGGCGGCCGCCTCGTGGATGACGGCAAGCGGCTTGAGGTCGTGCTCGACCGGCCGGTCATCGGCCAGGATGAAGGAATAGGCGGCTTTGCGTGGCCAGTCCTGTTCGGCATGGTAGGCCGGCGTCAGGAGGCCGATCGCCCGCTCGTAGTCCTCCTGCGGCAGGCTCGTCAGCACATCGCGCAAGGCAAGGTCGAACGGTTTGCTCCAGGACGAGGAATCATAAGCGCGGTGCTTGTCGTGGTTGACGCCGATGAAGGGCGCTGCCGCCTCGATCACCCGCTCCACGCCGCCGGTCGCGGACAGCCAGAACAGGAAGGCGCGCAGGCAGTAAATGCCTGCCGGCCGCCCCTCTTCGCCGTCCTTGTGCATGACCAGGCCGCCACTCGCAAGCAGGATGCGTGCGATCCATTTCTGTGCCTCGGCGGCGTCCGGGGCGGCCGGTGCCTTGCCGGTGAGCGTGGTTTTCAACCAGCCGGAGACGGACCCCTTCGGGCCGGTCTCGCCGACATTCTCCTCCAGCCAGGCGAAGGCGTCGCTGCCTTCCTTCTTTACGGCCGGCTTGATGCTGCGCAGGTCCGCAAGGAGATGCGCCCAGGCGCTCGCCGCGTCGAGAGAGCCGTGCGGACGCGAGCGAGTGGCGAGGGGTTTGCCGATCAGGGCATCGAGCTGTGCCTCGTCCGGACGGAATTCGGGGGATGCGTCCTGCGGCACGTCATCGCCGGACACCGTGGCGGCCGATGCTTCGTCCTCTGCTGCGGCTGGCGCGGGTTCCCGCGCCATTTCCGGCCGTACCCCGGCCTCCTGCGGCTTTGGCGGTGCGGATGCGGCAGGAGCGGCTGCGCCATTCATCGCTGGCACATAGCCCTTGCCGGTCTTTTCCTTGACGAGCTTCTTCTTTTCCCTCTCGGCGTCCTCGGCGCTGTCGAAATCCTTCTCCTTCGTCTGGCCCTGCGTGCCGATCCGCCCGAACCGCACCGTCAGCCGGTTTCCTTCGACGGCGGCTTCCCAGAACTTGGACGATTTTCCTTCGACGAGTTCATAGCGTTCCATGCGGTCCTTCCTCATCTTCCATCAAACCAGCCCGGCATCGGCAAGGCGCCGGGCGACGATTGCTTCGAGCGCCAGCGCCGCCGCCTGATCGGCGACATCTGCCGGCTGGCGCATCCATTCGAGCGCCCGGATTTCGGCCTGCGCCTCGCCTATCCCCGTCGCGCGCAGGATGACGCGCGACAACCGCTCCCGCTCGCGCGGCGGGAAGAAGGCAAAGGCTTGCCGCAGCGCCGGGAGCGCGATCAGGAACGCATCGTCCGGCCAGTCGTCGACGAGCGTGCGCACGGCATCGATCAACGCGTTGTCGGCTGCGATCTCTTCCCGCGCCAGCGCGAAAAGCCCGGAGAGGAAGTCGCCGAGCTGATCGGGCCGGCTGAAGCGGCGCATGTGCCCGGCGATGTCGTGGCCGCTGCTTTCACCGCAGGCGACGAGCGTGCCGAGCGCCGCGCCAGCCACGGCCGGGGCGGTCTGCGCATTCGCGAGGCAGCGGCCGAGCATAGCCAGAAAGGCGCCGCGTTCGATGGCTAGGTCGGGGCCGTCGCGCAGCATGTCGCGGCAGGCAACGAATGCCGGAATGGCGCGCAGGCCTTCCTCGTCGTTCCGGATTGCTTCGGCGGCCTGCAGGACGCGGCTAAAAGCTGCTTCGCAGAGTTCGCCCAGCGCCCGGTGCGCCGCCGCACCGAAAATCTCGCCGAAGCGGTAGAGGCCCATGGCCATGCGGCCCGCTGCGCCGACGGCGCCCATGTCGTGCGAAAGCCCGATGCCGTGTGCGAGCTGCGCCGTCAGGTCGTTTTCAAGGGCCAGCAGGCCGGCGAACAGCGCATCGGCAAAGCAGGCCGAAAGCGCCTTGAGGTCGCTTCGCGCCTCCGCCGCCCGGTCCGCCAGCAGGGCGGTCGCGGCCATCGGCAGCGTGCCGCCCCAGCGGGAGGCCTCGATCAGCATGCCCTCCGCATCACGGTGCCGTATCAACCGGAAGCTTTCCTGCGGTGCGGCGGGGCGGGGCGCCGACGGTCCTTCGAGCCGCTCAAGGCCGGGCATGCCGAGGACGCGCAAGGCGTTGAGAATATGGGCCTGCTCCCTGTCGGCCGGCACGCGCCAGTCCAGCTCGATCCGCCGCGCGCTGTGCCCGGGCGTGAGCCCGGCATGCTCAAGCCTCTCCTCGATATCGATGACCAGCGGTGGCCGGCGCGTGCCGGGCGCCAGCCGCCCCCGCCGTTCGCCCGTCAGCGCCTTCAGCATGGCGACCAGCGCGGGATGGGTGCCGGCCCGGACGGCACCCTCGCGGGTCCAGGCGGCGGGCTGGTCGAGCCCGTCCTTCACCAGCGTCGCGAGGGCGGCGTCGAGCAGATCCGTGCGCAATACCGTGCGGTGGCCGCGCGTAAGCGCGAGCGCCTGTCCATGGGCGTGCCATGCAACACGGTCGGCCGTGGAGACGACCTGCCCGGCTGCGCGCATCGCCTGTGCGATTGCATTTTCAGCCCAGTTTGCCGCCGCTTCCAGCCCGCGTGCATGAACCTGTTCGTAATAGGCAGGGGAGGGCATGCCGGAGGCATAGCCGGTGAAGCGGTCGAGCCGGCGATAGTCGTAGGGCACGAGGTAGCTGCCGGCGTGCTCGTCGTCGGCGGGAACGGGCACGTCGGGCCGCGCCCCGTCCGCCGCCCGCGCCAGCCGCCGGATCGCTTCGGCATGCCAGCCGCCGCAAACCAGGACGACCTTGCGGCTTCCGGCCTCCCGCAGGGCCCAGGCGGCATGGCGCGCCATGAACTGCTCGCGCGCGTTTTCGAGCGGATCCTCGTCCCCGCCTGGCCGCAGCAGGTCGAAATAGCGCTCGAGGCGATGGTCCAGTTCGTCCGGCGGCGCCTGTTCGGCCAGCGTATCCCAGACCGCATCGCGGCCATCCTCGCCGAGCGCACGGGCGACGGCCGCCTCGGCGGCAGCGGCGTGCCGACCGTGCGGATCGGCATAGCGGTTGGCCCGCGCGCCAAAATCGGGGTGCCATGCCGGAAGGTCGCAGAAGAGCGGCGTCGCGCCCGCCTCCCACGCCGCCTGCAGGGCCTGCCATTCCGGCGAATATGCGCAGAAGGGCGAATAGGAGGCGAAGCTGCGGTGCCGCGTCGCATGATAGCTGAAAATGGCGAGCGGAAGCTGATGGTCGAGCCTCAGGTCGCCAAGATGCGGATTGAAATCCGCCGGTCCCTCGATCAGCACGAAAGCCGGACGGTGCCGCTTGACGGCGCGACGCACCAGATGGGCGCAGGCCGGCGAATGGTGGCGTACGCCGATGACGACGAGCCTTTCGTCCGCAGCCGTCGCCTGGCGCTCAGGGCGTGAGAAGATGCCGAGCCGCATAGAATGCCTTCCAGGCTTCGCCGGACCGTTTCGCCGCCTTCTGCTCCAGGTAGCGCCGGAGCTTTGCCAGATCGTCCGCATTGTCCTTGGCAGCGGTGCCGGCAAGGCATTCGACGATGTCTTCCGGCCGCCCCCGGTCGCCGCGCATGTAGTGGCCGCGCACGCCGACCGCATGGGCGACGCTGACCGCTTCGGCGGTGCTCATCACCGAACTCAGCCGTTCCACGCCGCCTTCCGCCGAAAGGCCGTCGCGCAGGTCGCGAAAGCAGGTGACAAGCACCTCCAGCACGTCGTCGTCGGGTGCGGCCGGCACGCCGGAACGGGCCAGCAGCTTCGCCGCCTCGCGCCTGACCAGCGCCAGCTCCTCGTCGGCATCGCGGATGGGAAAGACCGTCTCGAAATTGAAGCGCCGCTTGAGCGCCGCCGACATTTCGTTGACGCCGCGGTCGCGGGTGTTGGCGGTGGCAATGACGTTGAACCCGTCGCGGGCGAAGACCATGCCGTCCTCGCCGGGCAGTTCCGGCACGGCCATGACCCTGTCGGACAGGATCGACAGCAGGCAATCCTGCACTTCCAGCGGGCAGCGCGTGATTTCCTCGAAACGCACGATCTTGCCGTCCGACATGCCGTGGTGGAGAGGCGCGGGGACGAGCGCGCGCCGGGTCGGCCCTTCCGCGACGAGCAGCGCATAGTTCCAGCCGTACTTGATCTGATCCTCGTTCAGCGACGCACCGCCCTGGATGGTGAGCGTCGAATCCCCGCTGATGGCGGCTGCGAGCAATTCGGAAAGCAGGCTCTTGGCCGTGCCCGGCTCGCCGATGAGGATAAGCGCGCGGGACGTCGCGAGCGTGACCATGGCGCGCTCGATGAGGGAGGGGGACACAACGAGCTTTGCGCTCGCTCCGTCACCGCCGAGAACGAAGGCCTTGACCGCCCTCAGGGACAGTGCCCAGCCAGGCGGCCGGGGGTCCCTGTCGCTGCGGCGCAGGGCTTCCAGTTCTTCTCGATAGGCGATTTCGGCAGGGGGGCGCTGAACGGCGGCGGTCGGATGGGGCATGCGGCGGGACGGTCCTGTTCTGGCGGGTTGCGTCGAAACGGGATCAAATTCCTTGGCCGCCTGGAAGAGCAGCCAAGGGCAACATATTGCTCCGGGGTTACGTTTCAAGGTCCGGCTTTCTTCGGCCGCCGCTTGAAATAAATGCCCGCGTTCCTTCTCGGGAAAGGACCTGCCGCCGGGCCGGTGGCATCCATGAGAGGATTTCAAGCCGCGGCCCTTGTACGGCGGGAAGCCACGGGGAGTACATGCACCGGGTCGCAGATGCCGGCTTGGTCTGTTCCCGATGCGGTCGATCTGTCGGCTCAGGCGGTGCCGCCGACGACGGCATAGGCGGCCGTACCCTGCGCGCAGGCGATCACGACATGGCCGTAGGGATTGCGCCATTCGCTATGGACATGGGTGTTCTTGTCCACGACGAGGCTTGCGCTGATTTGCATGCCGTCCTGCCGGAACGAGACCGGCTCGCCGTTCACCGTCAGCCAGAGCAGTGGTGTCGGGCTTTGCGCCTGTATCGACAGACGCTGGCGTCCAGAACCGTCGGGCGCAATCGAGGCGGTCAGTCGCAGTCCGGCCATGTCCGGCGGTTCCGTTTCCGCGACGCCGGGCAGGTCCGGAAGCTCGGGCGTCCGCGGCGGCGCTTGGCGATAGGCGCCGGTCCTTTCGAAGGCGCAGGCATAGGCGAGCAGCGCCGTGTCGTCGAAGGCCCGGCCGGCGAAGGTCAGCCCCGCCGGCATGCCGATGTCGGCAAGCATTCCCATCGGAACGGTCACCGTCGGAATGCCCAGATGGCGGATCGCCAGGTTGCCGTTGGCCACCCAGGTGCCGTTCCGCCAGGCAAGATCGGCCGAGGCGGGGTTCACGTCGGCATCCGCCGGGCCGATATCGGCAACGGCCGGGAAGATCACCGCGTCGAGTTCCAGCCGGTCCATCCAGGCTTCAAGGTCGACGCGCCGGGTCTCCTCAAGCCCCCGGAGCCCTTCGGCAAGGCCCGGGATATCGTCGAATACGGCGATGGGATGCTCGCGCAGATGGACGGGATAGTCGGCGATGCGATCGTCGAAGCCGTGGTAACGGTCGGGCAGGCTGCCTTCCGGCGCGGGGAAGATGCGCCTGCCGTCGACATCGGCAAGCCGCTGCAGGGCGGGGTCGGCATTGGCCGCCAGAAAATCATCCCAGGCCCAGGCGGATAGGTCCATGATTTCGCGGTGTAGGTAATCCGGGCTGACGAGGCCGCGCGTCGCGATGGTCGGCGCGCCGGGGCGGTCTCCCTCGTAGTTGCTGACGACTGGGAAATCCGTCACCACGACCTCGGCCCCGGCCGCTTCGAGCGCCGCCCGCGCGGCAAGGCAGAGCGCGATCATCGAGGTGCGCGTCTCGATGCGCTGGCCGGTCGGTCCGCCGATCCCCAGCTTCTCGCCGGTTCCCGCCGCCGGGTCGGCGTTGATATACATTGCCGGCAGCCCGAACCGTTTGCCCGAAAGGCTCGCCGTTCGGGCGATCCCGACATAGGACCGGGGCCGGATATCGGAGGCTTTCGGGATCGCGACCCAGGTCTGGCGACGCCAGAAATCGCCGCGGTTTTCGGGATCGTCGGCGACGATGACGTCGAGCAGCTCCAGCATGTCCGCCATCGAACGGCTGTGCGGCACCACGACGTCCATCGTCGGCACGAGCGGCCAGTTGCCGCACACGGAGATGACGCCCCGGCTCGGCGTATAGGCGCAGAGCCCGTTGTTGGCGGCCGGCGCGCGCCCGCTCGACCAGGTTTCCTCGCCAAGCCCGAAGGCCGCGAAACTCGCGGCGGTCGCGGTCCCCGATCCGTTCGAGGAGCCCGAGCCGAAGGCGGCCGTCAGCCAGTCGGCATTGTAGGGGGATTCCGCGCGCCCATAGACGCCGCGCTGCATTCCGCCATTGGCCATCGGCGGCATGTTGGTCAGCCCGATCAGCACGGCGCCCGCGGCCCGCAGGCGCGAAATCGCAAAGGCATCCTCGGTCGCGATCAGATCGGCGAAGGCGGGCGAACCGGAGGCGACGCTCAGCCCCTTCACCTTGTAGCTGTCCTTGGCGGTGTAGGGAATGCCGTCGAGCGGGCCGAGGCTTTCGCCGCGCGCGCGCCTGAGGTCCGAAGCGTGCGCTTCGGCGAACATATCGGGATTGAGCACCGGCACAGCGTTGAGGGCAATGCCGTGCCGGTCGTAACGCGCAATGCGGTTCAGATAGGCCGCGACCAGGCCGACGCTGGTTGCCCGACCGGTTCGAAGCGCTTCGCGCAGTTCATCAATCGACGCTTCGACAATCCTCATCGATGCTCTCCCGCAAGAGTTATGTCTCACCTGACGCAGCGCCGTCAGACTTCGAAGACCTCGTCGAAGGATTCGGGAAACGTCTGGCGGGCGGTTTTTTCATTGATGACGAGGAGCGCCTCGTAGGAGAGCGGATCGAAGTCCTTCCCGGCGGGCAGGACCTCGCGGCCGAAGAGAAGGTTGAGGCGCGCGGCGTCGAGGTTGCCGCGTTCGAATGGTTCCGCACCGAAATGATGCCAGAGGGCGTGGAGGAAGGCGGCGTCGATACGGTGTTCGGCCGTGCCCGGGCGGGCCCGGCGCGGCAGGGTCTTGATCGGGGTCACGCCTCTTGGATTGGCGCGCCTGATGGTGAACTGGACGCCTGTGCCTGGCATGCCGGACGGGAAGCCGCGATGTTTCGTCATGTCGGGTGGGTTCGCCATCCGTCTCTCCTTCTGCGCTTCCCTGTACGTCACAGCGGAGCATCCAAGTCCCCGCAGATGATGGATTTTAGATCGGTCCTGCTTTTGCGGGCGGCGTTGCCGGGTATGAGGATGTTTCGTTCACCTGCCCGACGGGTGCCGCACAAGCCGTATTAGCTGGTTTTCGGCCGCATATCACGTCGATTTTCAGCGATCTTGTTCCCGCATGCCGTGCCATGGAAAATGATGCCGCCGCCGGCTATTGTCTGGAATCGTGCCGGGACTTTTCCGGCGGCAGCAAGGATTTTCGCATGATCCGGATAGCAATGGCGGCAGTGCTCATGGTCCTTCCGATTTCTGAAGCAGCTGTCGCCATGCCACCGACCCCGACTGTCGCGCAGCTTCTGGACATCTGCCTGTCGTCCACGGTTTCGGAAGCAGCGGCGAAGGGAAGCGCGCTCGGATGGGGCCGGATGAGAGATCAGGAAACCGCGGCGTGGCGCACGAGTTTCCTGGCTTACAATGGCGGATCGGTGGACGTGATAGGCTGGCGGCGGGGAGAAAACGAGGGTGCCGGCCTATTGTCTTTCTGGATAGCGAAGGGGGCGAACAGCCACAGGGCATGCTCCTATTCCCTTGCCGGCCCCTCCGCGCTCCTGGACGCCCTGACCGAGCACCTGGGGACTCCCGACACCCTTGATAAATCCGGTTCCGGTGCAACAGCCTATTGGAAGGAGGGGGCGATGGAGGTCTCGTTCTCGCAGTTCGGATCGAGCACCGGCGTCAACATTGCACATAGCGATTAGGTGGCGCCACCCGCTTCCTGCCTGCCCCGCTTCGGATGTCGGGTCCGTTTGAAGAAGGAAGACCCGGGAGCGCCTCGTATCGCTCGACCGGGTCCCTGCGCGAGCGGCGCGGCTTGGGCATCGCATCCGCCGGCGCAGTGTCTCCCGTCAGCGAACCGGCGGGAGAATGGTGTTGCGCTCGCGGCAACGGGCAAGCGCCTCGTGCAGGATGCGCCGGGCACGGTAGGCGTTCAGGGGGACGGGCTGGTTGTGTCGGTGGACCCAGTCCAGCCGCCTGTCGATGTCCTTGATGGCACGGGCAAGACGCTGGGCGGGTGTGGGGTCGTTGGTCAGACGGTGAAGGGTCTGCATGGGCATGAAAGGCACCTCGAATCGGCTCCGTCATGGAGCGGGCTCACGTTTACCCAGCCATTCGCAGGGGCCTACCTACTTTTGATTGTATGCACCGTTCGACTCCGCGAAAGGTAAACAATCGTCTACCCGCCGTGCCGGAATGGGCCATCGGCCGATGGGCCGGAGTGACGGGCAGGCCGGTTGAATCCGGTCTCCCCGCCAAGCCGTCCCGACGTCGAAGCGAGCCGCGCCAAAAGGCAACGCCTCCCGGGATATGGGAGGTGTAGGCTTTTGGCGCGCCGTTCTGGCGGTTGCATGCGGAATGGCGAACCGGGCTGGCGTGCACCGTCGAAGCCCGTGCAGGTCGGATGACTGAAAGCTCAGATCCGTGCGGCGGTGCCCGGCCCGTCACCCATCCGGCGGCCGCTTTGCGGGTCGAAGAGGTGGAGGCGCGCGGCGTCGGGCAGGATATGGACGGTTTCGCCGGGCCGGATGTGCAGGCGGTCGCGACCGAGATAGGTGAGCTTCTGCCCGGCCATGTCGAGCAGCAGCAGGGTTTCAGACCCGGTCTGCTCGACGACCACGACGGTCGCGGCCGTGCCCGCGGGATCGAGCGTCAGGTGCTCCGGTCGGATGCCGAGCACGGTCCGGGCGGTGTCGGCGATCGTCCCCGTCGCGACCGACAGGCCGCAGCCGGCGATGAACTGCCCCCTCTCGACGCGACCCTCGATGAAATTCATCGCCGGCGAGCCGATGAAACCGGCGACGAACATGTTGGCGGGATGGTCGTAGAGATCGAGCGGCGAGCCCACCTGCTCCACCACGCCGGCCCGCATGACGACGATCTTGTCCGCCATGGTCATCGCCTCGACCTGGTCATGGGTGACATAGACCGTCGTGGTGCCGAGGCGCTGGTGCAGCGCCTTGATCTCCGCGCGCATCTGCACGCGCAGCTTGGCGTCGAGGTTGGACAGCGGCTCGTCGAACAGGAAGACGCGCGGATCGCGCACGATGGCACGGCCCATCGCCACACGCTGGCGTTGCCCGCCGGAAAGCTGGCGCGGCAGGCGGTCGAGCAGGGCGGAGAGGTCGAGGATTTCGGCGGCGGCCGCAACGCGCCTGTCGATCTCCTCCTTCGGCTTGCCGGCGAGCTTCAGCGAGAAGCCCATGTTCTTCGCGACGGTCATGTGCGGATAGAGCGCGTAGTTCTGGAAGACCATCGCGACATCGCGCTGTTTCGGCGGGATGTCGTTGACGACGCGCGCGCCGATGCGAATTTCGCCGCCGGAAATGCCTTCCAGCCCGGCGATCATGCGCAGGAGGGTGGACTTGCCGCAGCCGGACGGCCCGACCAGCGCGACGAATTCGCCGTCCCTGACATCGACGTCGACGCCGCGCAGCACCTCGACGCTTCCATAGGACTTGCGGGCCTCCCGGATCTGGACCTCAGCCATGGTCGCCTCCCGAGGCCGTGCCGAAGGCAAGGCGCGAGAAGGCTTCCGGCGGCGCGCCGTTCGCCCGCATCAGCCGGGTCATCAGGTCGGCAAGGCGTTGTTCCTCGCCGGGGTCGGCGAGCGGCTTTTCCTGGCCTGGATCGCTCGCAAGATCATAGAGCCGCGTTTCGGATTCGAGCAGCGCGCCGGGGCCGTAATTGTTGTACATCGGCGAACGCTCGATCACCGGCACCTTCAGCAGCGTCGCGCCCTTGGTGAAATCGAGCGGCGGCGAGAGTTTGACGGACGCCAGCTCAGCCGGCGTGAACGGCGAGAAGATATGCGTCGGCATCAGCGTATATTGGTAGAGTTCCTGCTGCGACAGATCCTCCGGGAAGCGGTGATAGGTGTAGCGCCCATCGGCGACGTTTACTGCACCGCCGAAATAGCCGAACAAGGCCCCCTCGCGCGGCGACGGACCGGCGGCCGTGGCGCAGAGCGAAACGCCCTCGTTCTCGGCCGGCGGCGCGGCACCGAAGAGATCGAGGAAGGTCGCGGCAAGGTCGATCGACTGGGTGAGGGCCTGCGAGCGGCTTCCGGCGCGTGCCGCGTGGCGCGGGTCGTGCACGAAGAGCGGGATATGCGCCACTTCCTCGTAGAGGTTCATGCGGTTCTTCGCCCAGAAATCGTGCTCGCCGAGCAGGAAGCCGTGGTCGGTGGTGACGACGAGGGCGGTGTCCTTCCACAGGTCGTGCCGGTCGAAATAGTCGAGGAGCTCGCCGAGCAGGTGGTCGCACATGGCCACCACGGCATAGTAGTTGGCGCGCAGCTCCTCGCATTCCTCGGGCAGCTCGTCGACGCGGCCGTAGCGCGGCCAGTCGCGGATCGGGCCCTGCCAGCCGGTATCGAACTGCGCCTTGAAGCGTTCCGGCGCCGTGAAGGGCTCGTGCGGGTCGAAGGTCTCGATCTGCAAGAGCCAGTTGTCGGCCTCGCGGTTGCGGTCAAGGAAGTCGAAGCCCTCGGCGAAGCATCGCACGGAGGGGAAGTCCTTCTCTTCCTTGATGAATTCGCGGTTGATGATGTTCTGGCCGAAATAGGAGCGGCGCTGGTCGCTGAACTGGCGGGCATGGTATTTCTCGCGCAGGCGCTCCCAGTGCGGCTGCACCATGGCCTTCCAGCGGTCGCCCTCCTGGCCGCGCACGAATTCGTAGGAATCGTAGCGGTTGTGATAGGTCGCCCCGCCGTCCTCCCAATAGTGGAAATGGTCGGTCACCAGGTGGCTGTAGGTGCCGCGCTCCCGGTGCAGGATCTCCGGGAAGGCATTGTCGAAGGGCTCCAGCGGGCCCCAGCTGCGGTGCAGGAAGGTGAGGCGGCCGGTCAGCATGTCGCGCCGTGCCGGCATGCAGGGCAGGCTGCCGACATAGTGCTTGTCGAAGGTCACGCTGCGGGCGGCGAGCCGGTCGAAGTTCGGCGTCGGAATGCGCGTTCCGCCGTAGGGCCCGAGCAGGTGCCGGTTGAGGGAATCGAAAAGAACAAAAACCGCCTTCATGCTATTTCACCGCTCCTTGCGTGAGCCCCTTGACGATGTAGCGCTGCGCGACGAGCAGCACGAGGATGGCCGGGACCATGGCCAGCGCGGCGCTGGCGGCCATCTGGGTGTACTGGATCTCGAAATCCTGGGCGAACTTGGCGATGGCTACGGGCACGGTGGCCGTCTGCTTCATCGTCAGCGTCAGGGCGACGGCAAATTCGTTCCAGGAGAAGATGAAGGTGAGGATCGAGGTGGCGGCAAGGCCCGGCGTGATCAGCGGCAGGATGACATGCCACAGGATATGCGGCGTATCCGCCCCGTCCATGATCGCCGCCTCTTCCAGCTCCTTTGGCACGTCGCGCACGAAGACCGCCATCAGCCAGATCGCCATCGGCAGGTTGAGCGTCGCATGGGCGAGGATCAGGCCGGTGAAGGTGTTTTCCAGCCCCACCGCCCGCGCCATGGTGAACCAGGCGCTCGCCAGCGCCACCGGCGGGATCATGTGGAAGATCATCGTCCAGGCGAGGAAGAGATGCACGGTCCAGGCGGGCCAGCGCATCCGGTTGAGCGAGAAGGCGGCAAGCGTCGCGACGACGACGCACAGCACGGTGCTGACGATGCCGACGATGATCGAGTTGCGGTAGTTGAGCAGGAAGTCGGAGGTCTTCGACCAGAGCACCTCGGCGAAGTTGCTGCCGATGGGCGTGAAGAGCACGTCGCCCATCAGAAGCGAGATCTGCGTGCGGAAGCCGGCGGCGACGGTCCAGATGATCGGCACGAGGACGAGCGCGGCACCGGCCGCCAGCGCGACATGGACCGGAAGGACGGAACCCGTGCGCCGGCTCATGAGGCGGCTCCCGTACGGCGGCGCGCCGAAAGCGCAAGGACGAGAAGCAGCGAGACGAGGAAGATGACGGCGACCGACATGGCCGAGCCGTAGCCCGCCTTGTCCTCGGTGAAGAAGCGCTGGTAGAGCGTGAAGCTGATCACCTCGGTCGAGGTGCCGGGGCCGCCGCTGGTGAGGAGATAGACCTCGTCGAAGACCTTGAAGGCCAGCACGAGGCGGAAGGCGAAAGTGACGATGATCGTCGGGATCATCAGCGGCAGTGTGACGTAGACGAGCTCCTGCCAGGCGCCGGCGCCGTCCATCCGGGCGGCTTCGAAGACATCCTGCGGCAGGGATTCCAGGCCTGCGAGGAACAGGAGGAAGCAGAACGGCGTCCAGTGCCAGATATCGACGGCGATGACGGAGAGGAGGGCGGTTTCGGGACTGCCCAGCCAGTCGTGCGGCAGGATGCCGATAAGGCCGAGGGCCTTGTTGACGAGGCCGAAGTCGAAATTGAGCATCAGCTTCCAGATGGCGCCGATGACGATGCCGGGGATGAGGATGGGTAGGATGAAGATCGCCCGGTAGAGCACGCGGCCGCGCACGATCTTGGTGCAGAGCAGCGCCATGGCGAAGCCCAGGACCATCTGGCCGGCGACGGCGCCGAAGGCGAAGATCAGCGTGTTGGAGATACCGGCGCCGAAAAGGCTGTCGGAGAACAGCGCCTGGTAATGGGTGAGGCCTACCCAGGTGCGCACCTGCTGCCCGTCCGCCCAGGTGATGTTCTGGAAGCTGGTGAGAAACAGGTTGGCGATGGGCAGGACGCTGAGGGCGAGCATCATGGCGAGGGCCGGACCGAAGGTCAGCCAGCGCCAGAGACGCTGGCCGCGGTCTTCGGAGACCTTTGCTGGTCGCCGCGGGGACGATAGGGTCTGTGCTTGCGCGGCGGCCATGGTCCGGTCCTTACTTCAGCGGATCGAGCTTGCCGGTCTTGTAGGAATGGCCGGCCATGATTTTCTCGATCTCGTCGGACATGCCGTTCAGCGCGTCGACGGTCGTGATCTCGCCGGCGACTGCCCGGTTGAGCCCGAGCTCCAGCACCGAGATGACCTCGCTCGCCTCCGGGAACTGGTAGATGTTCACCGCATGCGGCAGAGCCTCGGCAAGCGGCTTCATCCAGCGGTAGCGGCGCTCGTCGGCGATCGGTTCCTTGTAGACCGCCGCGTTGACGGGGATGCCGCCGGCCTTGGCCGTTTCGAGCTGTGCGGCCTTTGTCTGGAACCAGCGCAGGAACTCCACAGCGGCCCGCTTGCGGTCGTCGGGCACGTTCCTGGAAATGCCGGCCAGCCAGTGGCCGAGGCCGGGCGAGGTGGTCAAGCCCTCCACCGAGGGCGTCGGCGCCCATTCGACCTTGTCGACGATGGCCGATTTGTTCGGATCGTCCATCTGCGACCAGGCGGCGATGACCATCATGATATGCGCCGTATGGCCGGTGACCATGGCCTGGATGACCTCGGCCTGGTCGGAGGCCGCCGTCTTCGGATGGCCGGCTTCCTTGGCGAGGCGCACATAGTAGTCGAGCGCCTCGCGGCCCTGGTCGGAGTTCAGCGTGACGGAGTAGTCGCCTGTCGCCTGGTCCTTGAAGATGCCGCCGCCGAAACCGTAGAGATAGGGGTAGAAGTCGTAGGCGACGGTGTGCGGCCCGCGCGCGCCGCGCTGCACGATGCCGTACATGCCCGGCGGGTTGTGGAACTTCTTGGCGTTGGCTTCGAGTTCCGCGAAGGTCTTCGGTGCCGAAAGGCCCGCCTCCTGGTAGAGGTCGCCGCGATAGTAGAGCATCGGGATCAGCGGCGAGACCGGCATCGACATGAGCTTGCCGGCCTTGGTCATCGTCTTGTTGGCGGCATCGTAGTAGATCGTGTCGCCGAGCGTGTAGATCTCCGGGTCGAGCTGGAAGCCGGGATCGATGTCGGTGATGGCCTCGACGAAGCCGCCGGCATACATTTCCGCGAACCAGCCGGAGTTCATGATCAGGATGTCGTACTGGCCCGCGCTCGCTCGCACGGAGTTGCGCTGCTTCTCGAGCGAGCCGGCGAAGGGGTTGACGTCGAGTTCCACCTTGTTGCCGGTCTCGGCCTCGTAGGCCTCCACCGTCCTGCGGAAGCTTTCGAACCAGGGTGACTGGTTGATCACGATGGTGATCGGTGCGACGCTGGCGGCATAAAGCGGCCGGAATGCGCCGGGAACGAGGCTGGCGGTGGCCGCCATGCCCATGCCCTTGAGGACGTTGCGTCTTGGAATGCGGGTCGTAAAGGTCATCGATGAGTCTCCCATTGCCTCATGATTGTTCACTGCTTGGTCTCGGCATCCAAGAAAACGGGTGCTCGCCGCGGCCTTGACGCCGCATTCGCTTTGCCCCCGTTCTCCTATTCGCAGAAAATCGGGCTTGCCCAGTTCCACTGGCCATTGGCCTGGCGCATGCGGGCATAGATCCAGTCGCCCTTGCGCAGCGGCTCGATGGCGAGCCGGCCGCGCCACTGCCATTGATGCGGGCGCGGCAGCGGATGCAGGCGGAAGGCGGGGCTGTCGATCGGGCCGAGATTGCCCGACAGCGCGCCCTCCAGCAGCCGTTCGGCGCTCGCCTCGAAGCGCTGGCCGTCGAGCACCAGCCGGACACATGCATCCGGCGTGATGCGGATGCGGGCGGCGATCGCCTGCATGGAGGCAGTGGTGTTGTTGGGATTGGCGATGGAGCGGATCGTGAAGTCGATGCGGTTGCCGGAAAGGCGGATGTCGTTCTCGTCCTTCGCGTCGCCGCCGCCCTCCAGCGGCGAGACCACTTCGGAACCGCGCAGGCGCGGCTCGACGGAGAGGATGTCGCCGCCGGAAAGCGCCAGCGAGCCCTGCCAGTCGTGGAATTTTCCGCGCGCGCCCCAGCCGAGTTCCAGCATGAGCAGCGTTTCCATGCTGCCGTCGGCGGTGTCGACCGGGCTTCTTTGCAGGTCCGGTGTCACCCGGCCGACCACGTCGCCGTTGCGGATGAGGTCGATATAGTCGATGGCACCGCCCGCGGCCGCTTCAAGCTCCAGCATGTCATGTCCGCCGGCGGCCACGCTGCCGCCCTGCACGGCATCGCCGATCGCGAAGAAAAGATGGCTCGCATCTCCGGTCAGCGCATTGGTGCGGCGCCGGTGGATGCCGTCCCAGAGCGCTGCGCGGGAATTCTCCGGCGCATAGACGGCCGAGCGGCCGTGGCCGTAGGAGCCGGGATAGCCGCTGTGATGGTCGGTATTGCCGAGAAAGCCGAAGCGGATGCCGCGGTTGAGGCCGTGGCGGGCGGTGGACCGGCCGTCGCTCGGGCCCATGGAATGCAGGAACGGCCGGTCCATGACCGACGTCTCGGAACAGCCGTGCATGGAGACGATCTCCATCACCGGCGAAAGGTCTTCCACGACCGTATCCCAGTTCACCCCCCGCGCGCCGAGGCGGTAGCCGATATGGTGCGGGAAGGCGAAGACGCCGTCGCCATAGGCGGCGCGCAGCCTGGCATGCAGGTCCGCCGGCGTATCGGCCTTGATAACCTCCTGGCGGGCGATGTCGCGATAGACGATCGTATAGTCGCCATGGGCGAAGGAATGGATCTCATAGCCCGGGAAGACGGTGAAGACGCCCGGCTCGTCCGCCGCCGCCAGCGTATCGAAATGGGTGTCCCACAGCTTTTCGAGCCTGGCGAAGCCCTTGACGTGGAAATCGACGATGTGGGCGACGCGCGGGTCGTCGACCGGCATGTCCGGCCAATAGGCATGCCCGGTGACGGAGACGAAATCCAGCTGGCGCCGCGCCCGGCGCAGCGCCTGTTCGAGGCTGCCATGGCCATAGGAAATGTCGCAGTGGTTGTGGATGTCGCCGTAATAGGGCCGGACGCCAAAGCGCGCGGCAAGGGGCTGTAGCCGTTCCGGCAGACGCTCACCCAACATACTGCACCCCTCCCATTGCGAATGGCCGGGAAGCGCCATGCCCCGGGCGAACTCGCCTGATACAATATGTATTGTACCGTAGCAGATGCATCCCTCGATGCAAGCGTGTTTTTTGGGAAGAGGTGCGTGCCGTCGTCCGGCCGGCGCATGTCCTTCAGCGGGACGGCGCGCCGGTGCTGTCGCGGAACTCGGCGAGGCAATCGAGATAGACGATCTGCGGCGCCTCGCGCGGCGCCGCGATGCGCTTGTGGATGACCTCGATCAGGCTCCTGGCAGCGGCCAGATAGGAGCTGCCGGCCATGCTCATGAAGCCGAAATGCTCGGTCGGAACGTCGTGGTGGCCGAGCACGACGAGGCTGAGGTCCCGCGGGCAGGCAATGCCCATTTCGGTGAGGCACTGCCGGATGCCGAGGCTATCGGAAATGCCGAGCGTCGCCATCGCCGTGAAGGGAAGCCGTCCGTGCCGGTCGACCAATGCGCCGAGCGCCGTCTTCAGGGCGTCGCCGACCCGCTGGGTGGGATGCAGCACGCCGCCGAGCGCGATGCTTTCGGTGTGCTCCCAGCCTGCCTTGTGGCGGCGGCCGAGCCGGTCGAAGGCGCGCCGGACGGAGAGGATCGGCTGGGCCATCGAATCCAGCGAAACCAGCGCGATCGAGCGGTGTCCCAGCTCCGAAAGATGCTCCAGCGCGAGGTCCAGCGCCTCTTCCCAGTCGGTGCCGACCCGGTCGATATCGACGCCCGCGACGGAATTGCCATCGACGACGAGGGCGCGCGTCTTGCCCTGGAGGAGATGGAGCAGCCGGATCGGGATGTTCTCGTAATGGGATTGCAGGATCGCCGCGTCGAAATCCGGGACCGATGTCAGGATGTCCAAGAGGTGGCCGGTATTGTGATAGGAGATCTGCACCACCTTGCTGCCCGTGCGCGACAGGTGCCCGACGATGTGGTTCTGCACCAGCATGCAGCGTTCGTTGAGGCTGGCATTCGACAGGATCAGCAAGCTGTCGAGGTGCCTTGCGGTGTCCGCCCCACCGTTTACGGCGGCATCGCCGTCCTTGACGACATAGGTCCCGCGGCCGACCTGCGAGGTGAGGAGCCCTTCCTCGCGCAGGCGCGTCAGCGCCTCCTGCACGGTCGCCTGGCTGACCTGGTGGCTGCGCATCAGCTCGCGCACCGTCGGCAGCCGCGCGCCGTCGTCGAGCCGGGCAATCTGGTCCCGCAGGGATGCAAGGACCGCATGGGAGGAGGCTGCGCGCAAAGGTCTGCCCCGATCGTCGATTCGTGTCTGCTTCTTGTTGCTTCTAACCGGATACATTTTGAATCCCGCCCCGGCAATCCCGCCTCGTCGGCCGATTGGCCGGGGAGATGGGCCCCATGTTCGCGCCTGATTGTATTATAGCGAATACAAATTGCACTTTACAATTTGATTTTCACGTATACGCTTGACCCCGGAATGGCAAAAGCCATCCATCGCAGCGATCGGAAGGGGAGTCCGTCGTGTCGCAGAGCCCTGTCATGGAACGACGCAGCCCGGATGCCGGCGTGGAAGGCCACGGGCCTGCCGAAACGGCCTTCATCCGCATCGACGGTGCGCGCAAGGTGTTCACGCAGCGCAGCGGCGGTGCCGTGCCGGTGCTCGACAATGTCGATCTCGCCATTGCGGAGAACGAATTCGTCTCGTTCATCGGCCGCAGCGGCTGCGGCAAAACGACCCTTCTCAACATGATCGCCGGGCTGGAGGATGTTTCGGCCGGCCGCATCGCCATTGCCGGCAAGGTCGTCACCGGGCCGGGACAGGGGCAGGGCGTCGTCTTCCAGCAGCATGCGCTGTTTCCCTGGCTGACGGCGGTGGACAATGTCGCCTTCGGCTTCCACAAGTCGGGCCTTGCCAAGGCCGAGCGCCGCCGGCGCGCCCTGGATCTCCTGGCGCTCGTCGGCCTGGAAGCTGCGGCGGGGCGCTATCCGCGCGAAATGTCCGGCGGCATGCAGCAGCGCGTCTCCATTGCCCGCGCGCTGGCGCTCGATCCGCAGATCCTCCTGATGGACGAACCCTTCGGTGCGCTCGACGAATTGACGCGCATCGAATTGCAGCAGGAGCTGCTGCGCATCTGGGAGGCGCGGCGCAAGACGATCGTCTTCGTCACCCATTCGATCAGCGAGGCCCTGATGCTGTCGGACCGGATCGTGCTGCTCGCGCCCAATCCGGGGCGCATCAAGCGCATCTTCCCGGTCGACCTGCCGCGCCCGCGCCTGCGCACCGATCCGGGCTTCAATGCGCTTTACCAGGCCATCTGGAACGAGCTTTCGACATGACGCGCAAACTCGTTCAGGCGCTTCCGCCGCTAGCCGCCTTCACCGTGCTTCTCCTCCTCTGGGAGGCGGGAGTGCGCTACGGCTTTCTCAAGCCCTACCAGTTCCCGCCCGTCAGCCGCATCGCGCGCGGCTTCGTCGAACTGTCGACGACGGGCTTTCCGACGGGCGTGTCGATCTGGTCGCATGCGCTGACCACCATCCTGCGTGTCCTCCAAGGCTATGGTGCGGCGCTGGCGCTGGCGATCCCGCTCGGCCTCGTCATCGGCGCGCTGCCGGTGGTAGACAAGCTGACCGCGCCGCTCATCGTCTTCTGCCGCTCGGTCGCCACGCTCAGCCTCCTGCCGCTCGTCATCGTCTGGTTCGGCGCGGGTGAGCTGACCAAGGTCTTCCTTATCGGCTACGGCTGCTTCTGGGTCATGCTGTCCAATGTGATCGCCGGCGTGCGCTATGTCGATCCGACGCTCGTCAGGGCCGCGCGCACCTTCGGCCTGAAAGGGCTGGAGCTCTATCGCAGCGTCGTGCTGCCGGCCGCCCTGCCGCGCATCTTCGCCGGCGCGCGCATGGCGCTCGGCGTCGGCTTCATGGTCATCGTCGGCGCCGAGATGATCGGCACGATCGAGGGGCTGGGCGCACTCATCATGGAGGCGCGCACCTTCTACCGCAGCGAGATCACCATCATCGGCATGCTGGTCATCGGCCTCATCGGCTTCACCATCTCCGCCGGCCTGATGGCGCTGGAGCGCGCCATGCTGCCCTGGGCGGGCAATCTCGACCGGGTGCGCCGATGAAGCCGCTTTCCCGCCTTTCCGCCGCCAGCGACCTCACCCTCGGCCTCATCGGCGCGATCCTCGCCGTCGCCGCCTGGGAAATCAGCGCCCGCACCGGGCTGGTCGATCCGGCGATCTTCCCGAGCCCGTCGCTCGCCATCCGCGCGGCGGCCGAGCGCCTGACGGCCGAGACCGTCGCGGACAACCTGTTCTGGAGCCTGCTGCGCGTCTTTTCCGGTTTCCTGCTCGGCGCGCTGGCAGGCGCGGCGGTCGGCATCGCGGCGGGCTGGTATCGCGGTTTCGGGGCCATCGCGCGGCCGCTGATCGAGCTTCTGCGGCCGATCCCGCCGCTCGCCTGGATCCCGCTTGCGATCATCTGGTTCGGCCTCGGCGAGCCGTCGAAATTCTTCATCATCTTCCTCGGCGCCTTCTTTCCCGTCGTCACGGCGGCCTATCAGGGCATGCGCAGCATCGATCCGATGCTGCTGAAGGCGGCGCAGACCTTCGGGCTCAGCGGCGTGCCGCTGCTCCTGCGCGTCGCCGTGCCGGCCGCCGCGCCCGATCTTGCGACGGGCGTGCGCATCGGCTGGGGGCTGAGCTTCGGTGTGCTGGTCGCCGCCGAGCTGATCGCGGCCGACAGGGGGCTCGGCTACATGATCATCAACGAGCGCAACACCGGCGGTTCCGTCGGCGTCATCGTCGTCGGCATCCTGCTTATCGGCGCGCTCAACCTCATCACCGACGCGGCGATCGGCGCCGCGATCAAACGCTGGATCGGGCGCTGGCACGGCGCCTGAGAGATAACAAGAGGGAGAACCACATGCGCATCGTCCTGAAATCCCTGATATCCGCCGCCATGGCCGGCATGCTGCTTGCGGCCGGCCCGTCCGCCGCCGCCGAGGTGGAGACCGACACGCTGTCCATCAGTATCGGCCCGGACCTGCCGTTCCTCGTCCATATCGTTGCCAAGGAGAAGGGCTGGTTCGACGAGGCCGGCTTCAAGAATGTCGAGTTCAAGACCTTCGCCTCCGGCAATCTCGCCGGCGAGGCGCTGCTCGCCGACGAGATCCAGCTCTGGACGCCCGGCAACCTGCCGCCGGTCTCGATGGCGCATAACGGCGTGCCCGTGGTGATCCTCGGCACCAATGCCGTCAGCCACGGGCTGGAGAAGATCGTGGTGCGCCAGGATGCCGGTGTCGAGACCCCGGAAGACCTCGCCAAGGTGAAGCTCGGCCTCTTGGTCTCCTCCACCTCCGGCGCGCTGCTCGCCAATGTCGCGAAACACTACGGCCTCGACGCCACGAAGCTCCAGACGGTGAACCTTGCGCCGCCGGAGGCGATGGCCGCCATGGCCAACAACGAGATCCAGGGCATCGTCTTCTGGGAGCCCTTCCCCTATCGCGCCGTGCAGGAGCAGGGCGCCAAGATCGTGCATACGGGCACGAAGAGCTTCTTCGCCAAGAACAATGGCGAGGACGTCGCCGTCTCCAACAACCGCACCGTCTGGGTCGCCTCGCAGGACTGGGTGCGCGCCCATCCCGTCGCGACGGAGGCGCTGGTGAATGTGCTCGCCAAGGCGCAGGCCTATGTGGCCGATCCCGCCAACAAGGACGAGGTCCTGAAGATCTTCTCCGACTTCCAGAAGCAGCCGGTGGAGATGAATGCCGCGCTCCTCGGCGATTACACGTTCACGCCGGATGTCGACCAGTCCTATGTCGAGGACATGGCGGCGATCGTCGATTACCTCAAGGCGACGAACCGCATTCCGGGCGAGGCGAAGGACGTGCTCACCTATACCTATACAGCCCCGCTGAAGGCGGTGGATGCCGCGGCCGTGTCGGTCGAGGGCCAGTGGGCGCCCTGATGCCCTGAAGAAACCGGGCGCCTGCCGCGGCGGGCGCCCCCTTGCCATCAAAGCGGATTGATCACCATGTCCCGTTCGGCTGCCGACCGGATCGCCGTTGCCGTCATCGGCGCCGGCTTCATCGCCGATTACCATATCGATGGCCTTCGCGCCGCCGGCGGGGCGGATGTCGCCGCGCTGGTCGGCCGGCGGGCGGAGGCGACGCGGGCGCGGGCCACGGCGCTCGGCATCGGCCGGGCCGAGACCGACTATCGCTGCGTGCTCGACGACAGCGCCATCGACGCCGTGGTCATCGCAACGCCCGACGATACGCATGAGCGTATCGCCATCGACGCGCTGGAGGCGGGAAAGTCCGTTTTGCTGCAAAAGCCAATGGCGCTGGACAGCGCCCAGTGCCGCGCCATCCTCGCCGCGGATGAACGGGCGGGGCGGCGCCTCACCGTCAGTTTCATGCACCGCTATTTCCCGGAGGTGCGCTGGCTGCGCAATCAGATCGCGGCCGGAGCGCTCGGGGCGATCCATTCGGTGCGCCTTCGCAACGCGACGCCCGGGGCGGACTGGAACGACTGGTTCTTCAAGCCCGGCAACGTTTCGGGCGGCGTCGTCATGCAGCTCGGCGTGCACGGCATCGATCTCGTGCAGCACCTCCTTGGCCCGATTGAAACCGTCGCCGCCGACATGATGACGGCCAAGCCGGAGCGCCGCCTTGCCGATGGGCGAACGGTGCGGACGGAGCTGGAGGACAATGTGCTCGCCACCTACCGGCTGGCTGGCGGCGCGCGGGTGAGCCACGAGATGAGCTATACCGAGCTTGCCGGATGCGACCGGTTCCGCCTGGAACTCTATGCGGAGCGCGGCACCGTCTGGCTGCGCACGGAGCGCGGCGCGGCGACCATCCACGCGCCGTCCGTCACCGGCGCGGCGGGCTGGGTGACGCCCGACCTGCCGGAGGAGCCGCTCGGCGCGGCCCATCATCGCCACTGGCTGTCCGTCGTGCGCGGCGAAGCGCCGGCCGACGATACGGCCGCCGCCGGGCTGCGCTCGGTCGAGGTGGCCGAAACGCTTTATGCAGCAGCGCGGTCCGGCACGCGGATGCCGGTCGGCGGGCAAGGGGAGAAGGCCGGATGCGCCTGAAGATCGCGATACTCGGCGTCGAGCACTACCACGCCAATTTCTGGACCCGCGCCTTTCTGGAGCGGCCCGAGGTGCAGGTCGTCGGCGTCTGGGATGCGTCCGGAGCCGCGGCGGCGGATTTTGCCGCCCGCCATGGCCTCGATGTGGCGCCCGATCTCTCGGGTCTCATCCGCAAGAGCCACGCGGTCGCCATCTGCTCGGCGACGAGCGATCATCTGGCGCTGGTGGAGGCGGCGGCCGCCGCCGGCCGGCCGGTGCTCTGCGAAAAGCCGCTCGGTATCGACCGCGCCCAGTGCGATGCCATCGCCGATGTGGTGGCGCGCACCGGCATCCGCTTCATGCAGAGCTTCCCGAAGCGTTTCGACCCCGCCAACCACGAGATCGCGCGTCTCCTGAAGGAAAAGGCGCTCGGCCGCGTGACGCTGTGCCGTGTGCGGCACGGCCACAGCCATGGCCTGACGGAGGCCTTCCGCTCCGCCTGGTTCGTCGATCCGGCGCGCTCGGGCGGCGGCACGCTGCTCGACGAGGGCGTGCACGCCGCCGATTTTCTGCGCTGGATGTTCGGCGAGCCGCAAACCGCCTATGCCACGCTCTCCTCCACGCTCGGCCTGCCGGTGGAGGACACCGCGGTCGCCACCTTCCGCTATGCGGACGGCATGATCGCCGAGGTGACGACGAGCTGGTGCTTTGCCGGCGCGGACACGTCCATCGAGATCTACGGGACGGAGGGCTCGATCCTGCTTTCCGGCGTGGACATTGCCTCGCGCCCGGCGCGCGAGACGGATTTTTTACGCGTCTTCCGGCGCGGCGAGGAGGGGGGATGGTCCGCCCTGCCGGTCGTGCCCGCGTTCAAGACGGGGGTGTTTCACGAACATGTCGCCTGGGCCTTCGTCGATGCGCTGAAGAACGGCGGCCCGATGCCGGTCACGATCGAGGATGGCCGCAGGGCGTTCGCGATGATCGATGCAGCCTATCGGGCCGCCGCCGCCGGTGCCGCCCAGCCGATTGCGCGATAGGCGGATTTCCATGCTTGCACTGGCCTGCGATATCGGTGGAACCAATACCCGCCTCGGCCTTGTCCGCGACGGTATCCTGCTCTCCGGGAGCACGGGCAGCTATTCCAATGACGATTTCGAGGATTTCTATGCCGTAGCCGCGACGTTCCTGCACGAGCGCGACACGCAGCGTGTCGACAGCGTCTGCATCGCCCTTGCGGCCGTGGCGACAGCCGAAGGCGCCACGCTGACGAACCGGGACTGGACCATCGCCCGCGACCGCGTGGCGGCGGCCTCCGGTGCGGGCAGGGTCGATTTCATCAACGATTTCGAGGCGCTCGGCTATGCGATGGGGCAGGTGGAAAAGCTCAAGTCGCAATGCCTGACGCCGGGCAGGGCGCATGGCCGGCCGGGGCCGCGGCTGGTGCTCGGTGCGGGCACGGGCTTCAACGCCTCGGCCTGGTGTCCCTCCCGCTTCGGCGCGGCGCCCCATGTCGTGGCGGCGGAATGCGGGCACATGACGCTGCCGCTCGCCGGCGAGGCGGAATTCTCGTTGCAGGGCGCGCTTTCGGCTGGGCGCGGACGGGCGTCGGTGGAGCGCGCCCTGTCGGGCCGCGGCCTCTTCGAGATCTATCAATGGCAATGCGCCAAGGCCGGCCGGGTGCCCAGCGTTGCGACGGCTGCGGACGTGTCGCGTCTTGCGGTCACGCGGGCGGACAGGGATTGCGAGCAGGCCGGGCACATGTTCATGCGCCTGCTCGGGCGGGTGTGCGGCGATCTGGCGCTCGCCTATCTGCCCTTTTCCGGCGTCTACCTTTCCGGCGGTGTCTCGCGCGCCTTTGCGCGTTCCCTCTCCAAGGACCCCACGTTCCTTGACGCCTTCCGCGCCAAAGGCCGCCAGGCAGATTTCATGGAAAGCTTTCCCGTCCACCTGCTTCTCGATGATCGCACGGCGCTTCACGGATGCGCGGAATGGTTGCGCCTTTCGGCAGCTTGATGCCGGTGATGCCAGGTCGTGTTCGTTAGCAAAGGCTTTCATATTGCTCGGCAATCGTCGTTCCGGCCGCTCCCGCAGGAGTGGCGTCGCTGTTTTCTGCTGTATGGCCCCGAAGGGGGATTGTCTTTGCCGTCGATATCGTGATTGAATTTTAGGAATGGCATTCGGTGCACGCGTGTGCATCGGATACCGAAGGAAAATCGTGCAAAACGGGGAACTGGAATGAACAGGGAAACCATCACCGTACGCGTTCGTCCGCTGCTGGCCGGCGCGGCCTTCTCTTTGTTGCTTGCATCCGGCGGCATGGCGCCGGCCTTTGCCGAGACGCCGGCCGACACGCTGGTGCAGGCCTGGGCGATCGACGACACGATCACGCTCGACCCGGCCGAATCCTTCGAGCTGAGCCCGGCCGAATTCCTCGGCAACGGCTACGACATGCTGGTGCGTCTCGATATCGACGACACGACCAAGGTCAAGGGCGGCATCGCCGAGAGCTGGGAAGTGTCCGAGGACGGCCTGACCTATACGTTCAAGCTGAAGCCGGGCATCAAGTTCGCCTCCGGCAACCCCGTTACCGCCGAGGACGTCGCCTGGTCCTTCGAGCGCGTCGTCAAGCTCGACAAGAGCCCGGCCTTCATCCTCACCCAGTTCGGCCTTAACGGCGACAATGTCACCGAAAAGGCCAAGGCCGTGGACGAGGGCACGTTCGTCTTCACCGTCGACAAGGCCTATGCGCCGAGCTTCGTGCTCAACTGCCTTACCGCGACCGTGGGCGCCGTGCTCGACAAGAAGCTCGTCATGGAGCACGCCGAAGCCAGGACGCCGAGCGACGAATACAAGTACGACACGGATTTCGGCTATGGGTGGATGAAAACCAACTATGCCGGCTCCGGCCCGTTCAAGATCCGCGACTGGCGCGCCAACGAAATCCTCGTGATGGAGCGCAACGACAACTATTACGGCGAGAAGCCGGCGCTCACCCGCGTCATCTACCGCCATGTCAAGGAAAGCGCGACGCAGCGCCTGATGCTCGAGGCCGGCGACATTGACGTCGCGCGCAATCTTGAGCCGGGTGATTTCGAGGCGGTTTCCAAGAACGCCGATCTCGCCACCACCAGCGCGGCGAAGGGCACGGTCTATTACATCAGCCTCAACCAGAAGAACGAGAACCTTGCCAAGCCGGAAGTGCGCGAGGCGCTCAAATATCTCGTCGACTACGACGCGATCGGCGCCACGCTGATCAAGGGCATCGGCGAGATTCGCCAGACCTACCAGGCCAAGGGCGTGCTCGGCGCGCTCGATGCAAGCCCCTATACGTTCGACGTTGCCAAGGCGAAGGAGCTGCTGGAAAAGGCGGGCCTGAAGGACGGCTTCTCCGTCACCTTCGACGTGCGCAACACGCAGCCCGTGACCGGGATTGCCGAATCCTTCCAGCAGACCGCCGGCCAGGCCGGCGTAAAGGTCGAGATCATTCCCGGCGATGGTAAGCAGACGCTGACCAAGTACCGCGCCCGCAACCACGATATGTATATCGGCCAGTGGGGCATGGACTACTGGGATCCGAACTCGAACGCGGAAGCCTTCACCTCGAACCCCGACAATGGCGACGAGGCCTCGGTCAAGACCCTGGCCTGGCGCAACGCCTGGGACATTCCCGAGCTGACGGGAGAGGTGAAAGCGGCGCTTCTGGAGCGTGACAACGACAAGCGCGCCGAGATGTACAAGAAGCTGCAGCAGCAGGCGCTGGACACGAGCCCCTTCGTCATGATCTTCCAACAGACCGAAGTGGCCGGCATGCGCGGCAACGTCAAGAACTACAAGCTCGGACCGAACTTCGATACGAACTTCCTTGCGCCTGTGACCAAGGACTAAGTCTGAAGGACCGGTCCCTTGAGCCCTGCTGAAAGACGGATGCCGGCAAGGCGCGCCAACAGGCGCGCCTTCGCGACCCTCAAAGCGATCGCCGGCTTCGTCGTGGTCGTCGCCACCACTTATCTCGGTCTTCTCGCCGTGACCTTCTTCATCGGCCGCGTCGTGCCGATCGATCCGGTTCTGGCGATCGTCGGCGACCGCGCGCCGTCCCATGTCGTCGAGCGCGTGCGGCAGGAAATGGGCTTCAACCTGCCCTATTACCAGCAGTTCTTCCTCTATGTGAAAGGCGTGCTGCAGGGCGATTTCGGCACATCGGTGCTCACCACCAATCCGGTGATGACCGATATCCGCCGCGTCTTTCCGGCGACCATGGAGCTTGCCACCGTCGGCACGGTCATCGGCGCCGCCTTCGGCATCCCGCTCGGGGTGCTCGCGGCCGTCCGGCGCGGCAGCCTTGCCGACCAGATCGTGCGCATCGTCGGCCTCGTCGGCTATTCGGTGCCGATCTTCTGGCTCGGCCTCCTCGCCCTCCTCGTGTTCTATGCCCGCCTCGGCTGGACCTCCGGTCCCGGCCGCATGGACGTGGTGTTCGAATATACCTTCACGCCGATCACCGGCTTCTTCCTGCTCGACGCGATCCTCAATCGTGACTGGGCGGCCTTCCGCGACATCGTCTCGCATATCGTGCTGCCGGGCTCGCTGCTCGGCTATTTCTCGCTCGCCTATATCAGCCGCATGACGCGGTCCTTCATGCTGAACGAGCTCAGCCAGGAATATATCGTCGCGGCGCGCGCCAAGGGCCTGTCGGAAACCCGCATCATCTGGGGCCATGCGCTGCGCAATGCCGCCGTTCCGCTCGTCACGGTGATCGCGCTCTCCTATGCCGGCCTGCTGGAAGGCTCGGTGCTGACGGAGACCGTCTTTGCCTGGCCGGGCCTCGGCCTCTACATCACCAATTCGCTGCAGAATGCCGACATGAACGCGGTTCTCGGCGGCACCATCGTCATCGGTTCCGTCTTCATCGCCATCAACCTGTTATCCGACGTGCTTTACCGCATGCTCGACCCGCGGACGAGGACACGATGAGCGAAACCGCCATGACCCGCCGCGAATGGCTCCTGACCGACCGGCCGCAATCGCGCCTGCAGGCCCGGCTCGGCCGCGCCTATGTCACCTGGCGGCGGTTTGCCGCCAACCGGCTCGCCGTCATCGGCATGCTGATCATCCTCGGGCTGATCGTGCTCGCGATCTTCGCGCCGCTGCTGGCGCCGTACTCGCCCTATGTCGGCGATCTCGCCAAATCCCGCCTGCTGCCGCCGGACGCTGCCCATTGGCTCGGCACGGACGACCAGGGCCGCGACATCCTCTCGCGCCTCATCTACGGCTCGCGCCTGACGCTCCAGGTCGTGGTGCTGGTCGCCATCATCGCCGCGCCGCTCGGCCTTCTGGTCGGCACGGTCGCCGGTTATGCCGGCGGCTGGGTGGATGCGGTGCTGATGCGTATCACCGACATCTTCCTCGCCTTCCCGAAGCTCGTTCTGGCGCTCGCCTTCGTCGCGGCGCTCGGGCCCGGCATCGGCAATGCCATCATCGCCATCGCCATCACCTCCTGGCCGCCCTATGCGCGCATTGCCCGCGCCGAGACGCTGACAGTGCGCAATTCCGACTATATCTCGGCCGTGCGGCTGATGGGCGCCTCGCCCTGGCGCATCGTGCTGCGCCATATCATGCCGCTCTGCATCTCCTCGCTCATCGTGCGCGTGACGCTCGACATGGCGGGCATCATCCTCACAGCGGCAGGCCTCGGCTTCCTCGGCCTCGGCGCGCAGCCGCCGCTGCCGGAATGGGGCGCAATGATCGCCTCCGGCCGCCGCTTCATCCTCGACCAGTGGTGGGTGGCCGCCATGCCGGGTTTCGCCATCCTCGTCGTCAGCCTCGGCTTCAACCTTCTGGGCGACGGCCTGCGCGATGCGCTGGATCCGCGCGGGAGCAGCCAATGAGCACGCTTCTCGACGTCAGGGACCTGCGTGTCTCCTTCCCCACCCGCACCGGCATGGTGGAGGCGGTGCGCGGCGTTTCCTTCACCCTCGGCCGCGAGCGGCTGGGCATCGTCGGCGAAAGCGGCTCGGGCAAGTCGCAGACCGGCCGCGCCATCATGGGTCTGACGCCGGAGCATGGCCGCATCTCGGCGGAGAAGCTGGAGTTCAACGGCATCGACCTCACCAAGGCGTCGAAGGCCGAGCGGCGCGCGCTGCGCGGCAAGCGCATCGCCATGATCCTGCAGGACCCGAAATATTCGCTCAACCCGGTCATGAGCATCGGCCGCCAGATCATCGAGACGCTGCGCACGCACGAGCCGGTCGGCAGGGCGGAGGCGCGCAGGCGGGCGCTCGACATGCTGGCCGCCGTGCAGATCCGCGACCCGGAGCGCGTCTTCGACCTCTATCCGCACGAGGTCTCGGGCGGCATGGGCCAGCGCGCCATGATCGCCATGATGCTGGTGGCCGGCCCGGAACTTTTGATCGCCGACGAGCCGACCTCGGCGCTCGACGTGACCGTGCAACTCGACGTGCTCGGCATCCTCCATCGGCTGGTGGCCGACCGCGGCATGGGGCTGATCTTCATCTCGCACGACCTCAGGCTCGTGTCGTCCTTCTGCGACCGGGTCATCGTCATGTATGCCGGGCGCATCGTCGAGGAACTGCCGGCCTCCCGGCTTTCCGAGGCCGAGCATCCCTATACGCGGGGCCTGCTCAACTGCATGCCGAAGATCGGGGTCGACCGGCATCCCCTGCCCGTCCTCGACCGCAAGCCGGAGTGGGCGCTATGACGGCGGCTCTCGCCATCGACGGCCTCAGCGTCGTCTTCGACGATTTCGTTGCCCTCGAGGATGTCAGCCTCACGGTGGCGCCCGGCGAATCCTTCGGGCTCGTCGGGGAATCCGGTTCCGGCAAATCGACGCTGCTGCGGGCGGTCGCCGGGCTCGCCCCGGTTTCCGCCGGCACGATTGTCGTTGACGGCAAGATGCTCGGCGACAAGCGCGACAAGGCCTTCTATCGGCAGGTGCAGATGGTGTTCCAGGATCCCTATGGATCGCTGCACCCGCGCCAGACGGTCGACCGGCTGCTGCTGGAACCGCTCGCCATCCACGGCTTCGACGATTCGGAAAGCCGCATCGTGCGGGCGCTGGATGAGGTGGGGCTCGGCGCGAGCTTCCGCTTCCGCTATTCGCACCAGCTCTCCGGCGGCCAGCGCCAGCGCGTGGCGATCGCCCGGGCGCTGATCCTCGAACCCTCCATCCTGCTGCTCGACGAGCCGACCTCCGCGCTCGATGCCTCCGTGCAGGCCGAGGTGCTGAACCTGCTCGAGCAGGTGCGCGCGGCGCGCAAGCTCACCTTCGTCATGGTCAGCCACGACCTTGCCGTCGTCACCCATATGTGCGACCGGCTGATGGTGATGCAGCACGGGCAGGCGGTGGAACAGCTCGCCTCCACGGACCTTGCGGCGCACCGGGTGACGCAGGACTATACGCGCAGCCTGCTCACCGCCAGCGAAGGCTTCCGCCGCAACGGCTGACCGGGTTCAGCGCCCGCCTTCCTTGATGGATTCCATGGCGACGGAGGTCGAGGTGCTGGCGACATTCGGCAGGCTGGAGATCTTCTCGCCCAGCACCTCCCGGTAGCGGCGGATATCGGCGGTGCGGATCTTGATCAGGTAGTCGAAACGGCCGGCGATCATGTGGCACTCCTCGACCTCCTTGATCTTGCGCACCGCGCTGTTGAAAGCGTTGAGCGCCGCCTCCTTGGTGTCCGAAAGCTTCACCTCGGCGAAGGCGACATGGTCGAGCCCGAGCTTCTTCGGGTTGAGCACGGCGCGGAAGCCGTCGATATAGCCGTCGCTGATCAGGCGCTGCAGGCGCAGCGTGCAGGGCGTCTTCGAAAGCCCGACGATTTCGGACATTTCGGTGATGGAAATCCGAGCATTTTCAACGAGAAGATCGAGGATCTTGCGGTCGATCGCGTCGATTTCGCCAGGAAACGGCTTTGCCTTGGACATTTGTCTCACCTAAAGCGCCAATATATGGAGATAGCTCCTGTCTATACGCATATAATGGTGAGAAAGTCGCACGGCAATCGACTATGTTCCGCGCCAGCGCCATGAGGCTGGAATGCATCGGCAAGCGGTGTATCCTCTCCTCGCATCCAGTGGCCGAACCCGAGATGGTGATGGAAATGGTCCAGTCTGCAAACGAACAACAAATCTCCGCTTTCGCTGACTTCGCGCCGCCGATCCGGCCGCAGGGCGAATTGCGCCAGCGCATCACCGCCGCCTACCGCACGCCGGAAGAGGACGCGGTCCGGCCGCTGCTCGAAAAGGCCACACTGCCGGCCGATGTCGCCGCGCGCATCCGCGAGACGGCACGCACGCTGATCGTCGCGCTGCGCGCCAAGCACAAGGGCTCGGGCGTCGAGGGGCTGGTGCATGAATATTCGCTCTACAGCCAGGAGGGCGTCGCGCTGATGTGCCTTGCCGAGGCGCTGCTGCGCATTCCAGACAATGCCACGCGCGACGCGCTGATCCGCGACAAGATTTCGGAAGGCGACTGGAAGTCGCATATGGGGGGCGGCCGCTCGCTCTTCGTCAATGCCGCCACCTGGGGCCTCGTGGTCACGGGCAAGCTGACCTCCACCGTCAACGACCGCGGCCTTTCCGCCGCCCTCACGCGTCTCATCGCCCGCTGCGGCGAGCCGGTCATCCGCCGCGGCGTCGACATGGCCATGCGCATGATGGGCGAGCAGTTCGTCACCGGCGAGACGATCGACGAGGCGCTGCGCAATTCGCGCGCCCTGGAGCGCAAGGGCTTCCGCTATTCCTACGACATGCTCGGCGAGGCGGCGACGACGGCCGCGGATGCGGAACGCTATTATCGCGACTACGAGAACGCCATCCACGCCATCGGCAAGGCCTCGGCCGGCCGCGGCATCTATGAAGGTCCCGGCATCTCGATCAAGCTGTCCGCGCTGCATCCGCGCTACGTGCGCGCCCAGGCCGAACGGGTGATGGGCGAGCTGCTGCCGAAGGTGAAGGCGCTCGCCGCCATCGCGAAGTCCTACAATATCGGCCTCAACATCGATGCCGAGGAGGCCGACCGGCTGGAACTGTCGCTCGATCTTCTGGAAGAGCTTTGCCACGATCCGGCCCTTGCGGGCTGGGACGGCGTCGGCTTCGTGGTGCAGGCCTATGGCAAGCGCTGCCCCTTCGTGCTCGATTTCATCATCGACCTTGCCCGCCGCTCCAACCGGCGCATCATGGTACGCCTCGTCAAGGGCGCCTATTGGGACGCCGAGATCAAGCGCGCGCAGCTCGACGGGCTGGAAGAGTTCCCCGTCTTCACGCGCAAGATCCACACGGATGTCTCCTACATCGCCTGCGCCCGGAAACTGCTGGCGGCGAAGGATGTGGTCTTTCCGCAGTTCGCCACGCACAACGCCCAGTCGCTCGCCATGATCTACCAGCTCGCAGGCCCGGATTTCCGCGTCGGCGACTACGAGTTCCAGTGCCTGCACGGCATGGGCGAGCCGCTCTACGACGAGGTCGTCGGCGAGGAGAAGCTGAACCGTCCGTGCCGCATCTATGCGCCGGTCGGCACGCATGAGACGCTGCTGGCCTATCTCGTCCGCCGCCTGCTGGAAAACGGTGCGAACTCCTCCTTCGTCAACCGCATCGCCGATCCCGCTATCTCGGTCGACGAGCTCATTGCCGATCCGGCCGCCGTGGTGCGCGCCATGCCGGTGCCGGGCGGCAAGCATGACAAGATCGCGCTTCCGGCGGAACTCTACGGCAAGGGTCGCCTGAACTCCGCCGGTCTCGACCTTTCCAACGAGGCGGTGCTGGCGAAGCTGGCGCAGGACCTTGCGAAGACGGCTGCCGTCGAATGGAAGGCCGCGCCCAAGATCGCCGACGGCTCCAGCGAGGGCGAGCGGCGGCCGGTGCTCAATCCGGCCGATCACAGGGACATGGTCGGCACCGTCGTCGAGACGACGGATGCGGGCGTCGCGAAGGCTGCGAGGCTTGCGCTCGAAGCGGCCCCGGCCTGGGCCGCCGTGCCGCCGCGCGAGCGCGGCGATCGGCTCGACCGCGCCGCCGACCTGATGCAGGCCGAGATCGCGACGCTGATCGGCCTTGCCATCCGCGAGGCGGGCAAATCCGCCGCCAACGCCATTGCCGAGGTGCGCGAGGCGATCGACTTCCTGCGCTACTATGCCGAACAGGCGCGGCGCACGCTCGGCGCCGGCCATGCGCCGCTCGGCCCGATCGTCTGCATCAGCCCGTGGAACTTCCCGCTGGCGATCTTCACCGGCCAGATCGCGGCCGCGCTCGTCGCCGGCAACCCGGTGCTTGCGAAACCGGCGGAGGAAACGCCGCTGATCGCCGCCGAGGCCGTGCGCATCCTGCATGAAGCCGGCATTCCGGCCGGCGCGCTGCAATTGCTGCCCGGCGACGGCCGCGTCGGTGCCGCCCTTGTCAGTGCGCCGGAAACGGCGGGCGTCATGTTCACCGGCTCGACGGAAGTTGCCCGCCTCATCCAGAAGGAACTCTCCGGCCGTCTCTCGCCGGCCGGCAAGCCGATCCCGCTGATCGCCGAAACCGGCGGGCAGAATGCGATGATCGTCGATTCCTCGGCGCTTGCCGAACAGGTGGTGTTCGATGTCATCGCGTCCGCCTTCGACAGCGCCGGCCAGCGCTGCTCGGCGCTGCGCGTGCTGTGCCTGCAGGAGGACGTCGCCGACCGCACGCTCACCATGCTGAAGGGCGCGCTTGCCGAACTCACGATCGGCCGCACCGACAAGCTCAATGTCGACACCGGCCCGGTCATCACCGCGGAGGCGAAGCAGACGATCGAGGCGCATATCGAGAAGATGCGCGCGCGCGGCCGCAAGATCGAGCAGGTGGCGCTGCCCGCGGAAGCTGCCCGCGGCACCTTCGTTTCGCCCACCATCATCGAGCTGCAATCGCTTGCCGATCTGGAGCGCGAAGTGTTCGGTCCGGTCCTGCATGTCATCCGCTACAAGCGCGAGGATGTCGACCGCCTGATCGACGATATCAACGCGACGGGCTATGGCCTCACCTTCGGCCTGCACACGCGCCTCGACGAGACGATCGCCCATGTCACCAGCCGCGTGAAGGCGGGCAATATCTACGTCAACCGCAACATTATCGGCGCCATCGTCGGCTTGCAGCCGTTCGGCGGCCGGGGGCTCTCGGGCACCGGGCCCAAGGCCGGCGGTCCGCTCTATATCGGCCGCCTCGTGCAGGTGCCGCCGGTTCCCCCGCAGCACAGCTCCGTGCATATTCAGCCGGCGGTGCTCGATTTCGCCCAATGGCTGCGCGGCAAGGGTAAGGCCGGGCTTTCCGATCAGGTCCGCGATCTCGGCAGCAATTCGGCGCTCGGGCTGGACCTCGAGCTTCCCGGCCCCGTCGGCGAAAAGAACCTCTATGCGCTCCATCCGCGCGGCCGGATCCTCCTCGCGCCGGCGACGGAAGAGGGGCTGCTCGCCCAGCTCGGCGCGGTGTTCGCCACCGGCAACAGGGCGGTGATCGACGCCGCCTCCGGTCTCCAGCCCGCGCTTGCCGGCCTTCCGGCGAGCCTTGCAGCGCTAGTCTCCTGGTCCTCCGACTGGGCGGCGGATGGTCCCTATGCGGGGGCGCTCGTCGAAGGGGACGGGGACAGGGTGATCGAGGCCGCCCGCCGTATCGCCGCGCTGCCCGGCCCGCTCGTCCTGACGCAGGCCGCCACCACGGCGGAAATCCGGGCGGGGGCGGATGCCTATTGCCTCAATTGGCTGCTCGAAGAGGTCTCGACCTCCATCAACACGGCCGCTGCCGGCGGCAATGCCAGCCTGATGAGCATCGGCTAAGGCATCCTCGAAATCCGGGCTGCTCCTTCGAGCGGCCCGTTTTCGTTTTCCAGCTATCCGGCCCCCTCCCAGGGCTTGGCAAGGGACGGGTGCGGCATCGCCAGCAGGTCTATCGCGCGGGCGGCGAGGTGGTCGACGATGTCGGCCACGGATTGCGGGCGATGGTAGAAGGCCGGCACCGGGGGCATGACGATCGCGCCCATTTCCGTCACGGCACACATGTTGCGCAGATGGCCGAGATGGAGCGGTGTCTCGCGCGCCAGAAGGATAAGCCGGCGGCGTTCCTTCAGTTGCACATCGGCGGCGCGGCCGATCAGCGTGTCGGTCCGGCCGGTGGCGATGGCCGACAGCGTCTGCATGGAGCAGGGGGCGACAATCATGCCGCGGACGGGGAACGAGCCGCTGGCGACCGATGCGCCGATATCGCCTGTCGGATGATGGCGATGGACGAGCGGCAACAGGCGTTCCAGCGCGTCCGCGCCGCATTCGAGGTCCAGCGTGCGGCGCGCGGCATCGGAGACCACGAGATGGATCTCGATATCGCCGAGCGCGGCAAGGCGCTCGACGATACGCACGGCCAGCGCCGCGCCGGAAGCGCCCGTGATGCCGACGATCACCCGTTCGGGGCTCATGCGACCGGCTCCGAAAGGCCGAGAAAGGCCCAGAGGCCGTCCACCTTGGCGACGACGTCGGGTGCCATGGCGAGGACCCGTCCCCATTCCCGCTCGCTCTCCGTGCCGATCTTCCGTGTCGCATCCAGCCCGAGCTTGCCGCCAAGGCCGGATTTCGGGGAAGCGAAGTCGAGATAGTCGATCGGCGTGTTTTCCACGAGCATCAGGTCGCGGCTGGCATCGAAGCGGGTGGAGAGCGCCCAGATCACGTCCGGCCAGCTTTTCACATCGATGTCGCCATCGACGGCGATGATCAGCTTGGTGTAGCTGAACTGCGGCAGCATGGACCAGAGACCCATCATCACCCGCCGCGCCTGGCCGGGATAGCGCTTGTCGATGGAAACCACCATGGCACGGTAGGAGCAGGCTTCGGGCGGCAGCCACAGGTCGAGGATCTCCGGGAACTGGCGCTTCACCAGCGGCACGAAGAGCGCGTTCATCGCCTCCCCCAGCCTCGACGGCTCGTCCGGCGGCCGGCCGGTATAGGTGGAGAGGTAGAGCGGGTTCTTGCGCAGGGTGATCGCCGAGAGCGTCGTGACCGGGAAGGGCTCGACGGCATTGTAATAGCCGGTGTGGTCGCCATAGGGGCCTTCGTCCGCCGTCTCGCTGGCCGAGACCGTGCCTTCCAGCACGATTTCCGCGCTGGCGGGGATGGGCAGCGGCACGGTGAGGCCACAGGCCGTCTCCTGTCGCCGGCCGTTCAGCACACCAGCAAAGCTGAGTTCGCTCATGCCGTCGGGCAGCGGCATGACGGCGGCAAGGATCGTCGCCGGATCGGCACCGATGACGACCGCGACGGGCATGTCGCGCCCGGCCGCCTGCCAGAGGCGATGGTGGCGCGCCCCGCCGCGATGGGCGAGCCAGCGCATGATGAGCCGGTCCTTGCCGAGCTTCTGCATGCGGTAGATGCCGACATTGATGTCCGCCGGATCGTCCGGCGCCCGGGTGATGACGAGCGGCCAGGTGACGAGCGGGGCGGGCTCGCCCGGCCAGCAGGTCTGGATCGGCAGGCGGTCGAGATCGGCCTCCTCGCCCTGCCAGACGGTCGCCTGGCAGGGCGCGCGGCGCCTTTCGCGCGGATGCATCGAGAGCGCGGCTTTCAGATGAGGCAGCTTCTGCCAGGCATCGCGCAGGGAGCGCGGCGGCTGCGGGTCGCGCAGGTCCGCGAGGAAGGCGGCAAGGCGCGGCAGGCCGCCGGCCTCAAGGCCGAAACCCCATTCGATGCGCTCGCGTGTGCCGAAGAGATTGGCGAGAAGCGGGATAGGCTGGACACGGCCCGCGGCATCCACCGGCCGTTCGAAGAGCAGCGCCGGTCCGCCCTCGGCCAGCACGCGGCGGTGGATTTCCGTCACCTCGTGGACGAGCGAGACGGGCTCGGCGATGCGCACCAGCCTTTCCCGCCGCTCCAGCAGGGCGACGAAATCCTGAAGGCTCTCGAAACGGGGCGGAACGGGGGTATCGGCTTTCATGCGGCACCCTTGCAGGGGAAAAATGTTGTGGTCTTTGACCTGGCGCAAATTCCCGCGGTGCAAGGCTCCCTAGGGTCGGGTATTCGTTTCTGCCGAAGGCCAGCCGCATGCTTCCCCCGCTCCTTGCAAAACCGGTCGATCTCGCGCCCCTCTGGCTGGTGGAGCGGGTGGCGCGCACCCTGTTTTCCGGCGTGCTGAAGGCCCATCCCGAGCTTTTTGAGCGGCTCGGCGATTATCGCCGCACCCGCTACGGCTTTTCGCCCGTCGATCTGCCGCTGCATTTCACCGTCGTGCCGGCCATGAAGGCGCTCACCGTCTCGCGCGGCGCGGCGCCCCCTGTCGATGCGCGGATCGAGGGGCCGCTGGTGCTGCTTCTCGGCCTGCTCGAAGGCCGCTGCGATGCCGATGCGCTGTTCTTCTCGCGCGACCTCTCGGTCACCGGCGACATGGAGGCGATGCTGGCGCTGCGCAACGCGCTCGACGACAGCGCCATCGACCTGCCGCGCGAGCTCGGCGCACTGGCCGGCCCGCTCTCGCCGCTCATCGCCGGCACGGCGCGCTACATCCGCGGCAAGGCGCTCGAAGGAAGGGATGCGACATGGAACTGATCTGCCCCGCCGGCACCCCCGCCGCCTTCCGCGAGGCGGTGGAGGCCGGTGCCGATGCCGTCTATTGCGGCTTTCGCGACGAGACCAATGCCCGCAACTTCCCGGGCCTCAACTTCAGCCGCGAGGAGCTGCGCCAGTCGATCGTGCTTGCCCGCCGCAAGAAGGTGCAGATCTTCGTCGCGCTCAACACCTTCATGCGGGCGGGCGACGAGGCGCTGTGGTATTCGGCCGCCGATGACGCGGTGGCGATGGGCGCCGATGCGCTGATCCTCGCCGATTTCGGCCTGATGGCCTATGTCGCGGAAAAATTCCCGCAGCAGCGGCTGCATGTCTCCGTCCAGGCCTCCGCCTCGAACCCGGAGGCGATCCGCTTCCTCGTCGAGGCGTTCGGGGCAAAACGCGTCGTGCTGCCGCGCGTCCTGACCGTGCAGGACATCGCCCGGCTGACGCGGCAGATCGACTGCGAGGTCGAGGTCTTCGCCTTCGGTGGGCTCTGCGTCATGGCGGAGGGGCGCTGCTCGCTCTCCTCCTATGCAACGGGCAAGTCGCCCAACATGAACGGCGTTTGCTCGCCGGCGAGCCATGTGCGTTACCGGCAGGACGGCGCGGACCTCGTCTCCGAGCTCGGCGCTTACACCATCAACCGCTTCGGCCCCGGCGAGGCCTCCGGCTATCCGACGCTCTGCAAGGGGCGCTTCGAGATCGGCGACGTCGAGGGGTATGCCTTCGAGGATCCTGTCTCGCTCGACGTCATCGACGAGATCGACGCGTTGCGCGCGGCCGGCGTCTCGGCGCTGAAGATCGAAGGGCGCCAGCGCGGCAAGGCCTATGTCGCCGAGGTGGTGTCGTCGCTCAAGAAGGCGCTCGTCGCCTCACCCGGCGAGCGCGCGGCCCTCGTCGCCCGGCTCCGCGCGATGAGCGAGGGCCAGCGCACGACGACGGGTGCCTATGACAAACGCTGGCGATAGGAGACGGTGATGGCGACGACAGGCAAACCGGCGCTGAGCCTCGGCCCGATCTATTTCCTCTGGGACGGGCCGAAATGGCGGGACTTCTATTTCCGCATCGCCGACGAGGCGGCGGTCGAGCATGTCACGCTCGGGGAAACGGTCTGTTCCAAGCGCCAGCATTTCAGCGAGCCGCATGTCGCCGAGGTCGTCGAGCGGCTGGAGGCGGCGGGCAAGCGCGTGACGCTCTCCACGCTCGCCATGGTCACTCTGCCGCGCGAAAGCCGGCATATGCGCGACCTGATCGCCGACAGCCTGCATCCGGTGGAGGCAAACGACCTCTCCGCGCTCGGCCTCCTCAAGGGCCGGCCGCATTCGATCGGCCCGCTGGTCAATGTCTACAATGCCGCGACGGCCCGCACGCTTGTCGCCCGCGGTGCCGAGAACATCTGTCTGCCGCCGGAGCTGCCGGCCGGCTCCATCCGGCAGATGCTGGAGGCCATGCCGGATTTCTCCTTAGAGGTCTTCGCCTTCGGCCGCATGCCGCTCGCCATTTCCGCGCGCTGCGCCCATGCGCGCTCCAAGGGGCTGACGAAGGACAATTGCCAGTTCGTGTGCGGCGAGGAGCCCGACGGCCTGCCGCTGCGCACGCTCGACCGCCAGTCCTTCCTCGTGCTGAACGGTGTGCAGACCCTGTCGAACAGCTGCGTCGTGCTCGTCGATGATCTTGCGCCGCTCGTCGAAGCGGGCCTGTCGCGCGTGCGGCTCTCCCCGCAGGATTGCGACATGGTGAAGGTGGCAAGCCTCTACCGCGGGGTGCTCGATGGCAGGATCGACGGCGAGGAGGCGATCGCGGACCTGGTGAAGGTCTATCCCGGCGTGCGCTTCTCCAACGGTTTCCTGCACCGGCAGGAGGGCGCGGCCTGGGTGTCGCGCGGGCGAAACGCGGCGATGGGACGGGACTGAGGGCGGTCAGGCGAAGACGTCGCGCGCCTCCGCCTTGGCGGCGATGAGCGTCTCCAGGATCATCTGTTCGGAAAAGACATGGCGGCGCAGGCTTTCCTGGAAGCCGCTTATCATGCGCGACACCGTCTCGGGCGAAAGCCCGCAGCGATCGTCGGCGACAGCCTTCAGCGTCAGCGAGAGCTCCTCGGCGGCGAGCCGGTCGCAGCGGTGCTCCGCCTTCAGGCGCTCGATCGCCAGGGCGGCGAAGCAGGAGCCGGCATGCCGGTCGAAATCCGGAAAGAGCAGGCGCTCCTCCAGCTCGTGCACCGCCTTGAGGGCGGGCGGAATGGTGTCGGCGAGCGCGCGCAGTTCACCAGCGGTGCCCGGCTCGCTTGCCGTCTCCTCGAGGCGCAGGCAGAGATCGAGCAGGGCCTGGTGAAGCGTTTCCAGCCGGTCGATATCGGCGGCGTTGAGGCTCGCATCATCCATCGCCGCCTCCTACTGGCCGAAGAAGAGCACGGCGGCGATGACCACCGAGGCGCTGACGGCGGACAGCGTTCCCGCGCCCTGCAGCACGCCCATGCGGTAGAGCATCAGGGCGAAGCCGGCGATAACCGGAGCGGCGATGAGGAGACCGAACTGTGCATCCGTCATGGGAAGGTCCTTTCCGTTGCCGCCATCATGCCGCGTTGGGCATCCCCGCTCTTTGCGCCGGCGCAAAGAAGCCCGCGGCTTCATGGGCTAGGGATGGGCCATGGCGACGATGGACGATATGCGCACGGCGGTTGCGAAGGCGGAGAGCGGGGAGGGCGATTGCCTTCTTCTCTGGATCCTGGTGTGGAGCGAACTTTTGGCCTTCGGCGCGCTGCTCGTCGCCTTCATGGTGATGACGCTGGTGGACGTCGGAAATGCATCCTTCCTGCGCGCGCATCTCCATCCCGGCCTTGCCGCGCTCAACACGGTCCTCCTCGTCCTCAGCGGCTGGCAGGCGGCGCTGGCGGTTCGCCGCGGGGCGGATCTTTCGGGCGTTCGCCGTTCCCTCGTCCTTGCGGGCCTTCTCGGCCTTGCCTTCGCGGCGGTGAAACTCGCCGAATACGGGATGGAGGTCCGCTCCGGCATCGGCGGGGTAGGCACGCTTGCCGAACTCTATTTCCTCGTCACCGGCTTCCACCTGCTGCACGTCGTCTTCGGCGCGGCCATCCTCTTCCTCGTCGCCTGGCGCCCGTCGCGCAGCAATGTCGTGATGATCGCGACGCTCTGGCATGCGATCGACCTCGTCTGGCTCGTGATGTTCCCGATCGTCTACCTCACCTGAGACTGCCATGACCCGACAGGCCCGCGAACAGTTCATCGCCACCCTTGCCATGCTGCTGACGCTCGCCGTCGGCGGCGCCCTCGTCGGTGGGCTCAGCGGTGGGCTTCTGGTGCCGATCACCGCGGTACTGGTCATGGCCTATGCCAAGGGTCGTTTCGTCATCCTCGATTTCATGGAATTGCGCGCGAGCCGCAGCGCGCTGCGGCCGGCCCTGCTTGCCTGGCCGGCGTTGCTCCTGTCGCTGGCGCTTGCCCGTTCGGTCCTCGTCGCGTTCATCGGCTGACGAACCGCCCCGCTCTTTGCCAATGCGCAAAGAAGGCTTTTTCCCTCCCGCTAGAACAGGGACGTCCCGCAGTGCCGGCGAGGGGCTCGCCGGCAGAAAGTCGGCGGGGGTTTTTCGCCGGAGCCATGGAGTTTCCGGCAAGGGAAAGGACCATGGGATGGCAGAGCGCCTTACCAAGACCGGGGCCCGCAACGTCTTCTATGGCGGGTCCATCTTCTTCTTCACGATCTTCGTCGGGCTGACCGCCCATTCCCATTACTACATGCGCACGACCGCCACCGACGAGACGACGCTGACCGACAGCGTCGCGCGCGGCAAGCATGTCTGGGAGAAGAACGCCTGTATCAACTGCCACACGCTGCTGGGCGAAGGCGCCTATTTCGCGCCCGAGCTCGGCAATGTGTGGAAGCGCTATGGCGGGGCAGACGACCCGGAAGGCGCGCGCGAGGCTTTCAAGGCCTGGATGGCGGCGCAGCCGAGCGGAGCGGAGGGCCGGCGGCAGATGCCCCAGTTCAACCTCACCGAACAGGAACTCAACGATCTCGCCGATTTCCTCGAATGGACGAGCAGGATCAACACCCAGAACTGGCCGCCGAACGATGCCGGCTGAAGCCTTTCCGTTCTTACGCAATTCCGGACGCAAAACCGCGTCGCACTTTTACTGGAATTGCTCCCGGCGTTCAGGAGACAAGAGATGAAATATCAAACGCAAAAGGTCGCCATGCTGTATTTCTACGGCGCGCTCGGCCTGTTCCTCGCCCAGGTGGCTTTCGGCGTCCTCGCCGGCACGATCTACGTGCTGCCGAACGTGCTCTCCGAGCTGCTGCCCTTCAACATCGTGCGCATGATCCACACCAATGCGCTCGTCGTCTGGTTGCTCATGGGCTTCATGGGCGCCACCTACTACATGATTCCGGAGGAGACCGAGACGGAGCTTTACAGTCCTAGACTCGCCGTCCTGCAGTTCTGGATGTTCTTCGTGGCGGCGGGCCTGACGGTCGTCGGCTACATGTTCCGCATCCATGAGGGCCGCGAATTCCTCGAGCAGACCTTCATCGCCAAGGTCGGCATCGTCGTCGTCGTCCTGATGTTCCTCTTCAACATCACCATGACCGCGCTGAAGGGCCGCAAGACCACGGTCATCAACATCCTGCTGTTCGGCCTGTGGGGCCTCGCGCTCTTCTTCCTCTTCGCCTTCTACAACCCGGTCAACCTGGCGCTCGACAAGATGTATTGGTGGTACGTCATCCACCTGTGGGTCGAGGGCGTCTGGGAGCTGATCATGGCCTCGGTGCTCGCCTTCCTGATGATCAAGCTCAACGGCATCGACCGCGAGGTCGTGGAAAAGTGGCTCTATGTCATCGTCGGCCTCGCGCTCTTCTCGGGCATCCTCGGTACGGGCCACCACTATTACTGGATCGGTGCGCCGGGCTACTGGCAGTGGATCGGCTCATTGTTCTCGACGCTGGAAGTGGCGCCCTTCTTCACCATGGTCATCTTCACCTTCGTCATGACCTGGAAGGCCGGCCGCAACCACCCGAACAAGGCGGCGCTCCTCTGGTCGATCGGCTGCTCGGTCATGGCCTTCTTCGGCGCCGGCGTCTGGGGCTTCCTGCACACGCTGTCGTCGGTCAACTACTATACCCACGGCACGCAGGTCACCGCCGCGCACGGGCACCTCGCCTTCTTCGGCGCCTATGTGATGCTGAACCTTGCCATGATGGCCTATGCGATCCCGGAAATCCGCGGCCGCGCGCCGTTCAACCAGTGGCTCTCCATCGCCAGCTTCTGGATCATGTGCACGGCCATGTCGGTGATGACCTTCGCGCTGACCTTCGCCGGCGTCGTGCAGGTCCACCTGCAGCGCGTGCTCGGCGAGGGCTTCATGGACGTCCAGGACCAGCTCGCGCTGTTCTACTGGGTGCGCCTCGGCTCGGGCGTCGTCGTGCTCGTCTCGGCGCTGATGTTCATCTGGGCGGTGCTCGTGCCCGGCCGCGAGCGTAGCGACAGCCTCACCCGGATGGTCCAGCCGGCCGAGTGAGCGCTGGCCGGCCCCGTCATCCCGCGGGGCCGGCACCTTCTTTCGACAGTTTCTTGGAGATCAGAATGAACGTCCTGCTCAAGGATACGCCCCGTCCCGTTCCGGATATCCCGGCCTACAGCCCCTCCGGCAACGAATGCGCACTGTTCGAGACGGCCTGGACGCGCCAGCTCCCGCTGCTCCTGAAGGGGCCGACCGGCTGCGGCAAGACCCGTTTCGTCAGCCACATGGCGGCAAGGCTCGGTCTGCCGCTCTCCACCGTCTCCTGCCATGACGATCTTTCGGCTGCCGACCTCACCGGCCGTTACCTCTTGAAGGGCGGTGATACGGTCTGGGTGGACGGGCCCCTGACCCGCACGGTGCGCCAGGGCGGCGTGTGTTATCTCGACGAGATCGTCGAGGCGCGCAAGGACGTCGCCGTCGTGCTGCATCCGCTCACCGACGACCGGCGTATCCTGCCGCTGGAGCGCACCGGCGAGGTGCTGGAAGCGCCATCCGGCTTCATGCTCGTCGTCTCCTACAATCCCGGCTACCAGAACCTCCTGAAGGCGCTGAAGCCCTCCACCCGCCAGCGCTTCGTCGCCATCGAGTTCGATTTCCTGCCGAAGCCCCAGGAAATCGCCGTCGTCGCCACGGAAAGCGGGCTGGACGAGGCGCAGGTCGCGCCGCTCGTCGCGCTGGCACACCGGTTGAGGGCGCTCAAGGGGCACGACCTGGAAGAGGGTGTCTCCACCCGCCTCCTCGTCTACTGCGCCTGCCTCATCGACAGCGGCATGACCATGCGCGAGGCGGTGCGGGCGGCGATGATCGAGCCGCTGACCGACGAACCGGATGTCCGGGCCGCCCTTCTCGAAATCGCCGACGCGATGATCCGCTGAGGAACCGCCATGCTGGATTTCCTGGAGCTTGAGGAAACGGTCGGCCGGGCCTGGCACCGGCTCGTCGGCAATACCGGCACCTGGCCGCGCCATCCGGAGCATGCCGTGCGGCTGGAGGATGTCCGGCCGGTGCTCGCCGTCTGCTTCCGCGGCTTCGGCGGCGAGGGCGCGGTGCAGATCGCGCCCGCCCGCGGGCGCACCTCGGCGCATCGCCTCCGGCTGCGCCAGCGCATGGGGCTCGGCGAGGAGAAGCTGGTGCAGCCCGGCCGTGACCATGCGACGCTGATGCTGCCCGCCGCGATCGACCTCTTCGCCGATCGCGGCCTCAACCGGGACCTTTATGTCTGGCTCGCGGCGACGATGGCGGTGATGCCGCTCGATCCGATTGTGGAGGGCGATCCGCTCCAGCGCGACCTTGCCATTCTCCAGCGGGCGGAGGCGACGGTAAAGGCGGTGCTTTCGGCCTTTCCGGGGCTTGCGCGGCGTTACCGGCGGCTTTCGGCCGCCACGCTTTCGGTGCGCCGCAGCCGGCCGCTTCCCTCCGTCGAGCGGCATGTGGAGAACCGCATCCTCAGCCTCCTGAGGAAGGGCGCCGGCCTTGCGGACGAGACGCTGCCGGTCATCTTCCCGCACCGGGCGCCGGCCGGCTATCTGCCGATGCTGCCGGTGCCGCTGTGGCCGGATGCGCTCCTGCGCGAGGAAGGCGAGGGGCGCGGCGAGGAGGACCAGCCGGCGGCGGGCGGCACGCCCGAGACCCCGGAGACCAGCCGCCATGTCGCGCTGCGCGAAAAGGCCGAGAACCGCAAGAACGAGCGCAGCCCCTTCATTCTCAACCGCTTCGAAAAGATCCTCGCCATGGCGGAGATGGTCAATGTCGACCGCCCCGGCGACGACAGCGACGACCACGATTCGAGCGCCGCCGACGAACTGGACGACATGACGCTCGGCGAGCGCAAGGGCCGCCCGTCCGCCCGTTTCCATTTCGATCTCGACCTGCCGCCGGAGGCGCTCGACCGAACGCGGCTGACCGGCGAGCACACCTATCCCGAATGGGATTTCCGCATCGGCACCTATCTGCCCGACCATTGCCGGGTGCTCGCCTCGCCGGCGCCGGACATGGCCGCCGTGCCCGAGGCCGATGCCGACACGAAGAGCCTGATCCGCCGCGTGCGCCGGCAGTTCGAAGTGCTGCGGCCGCGCCATGAAATGCTGCGCGCGCAGCTCGACGGGGCGGAGCTGGACCTCGATGCCGTGGTGCGCGCCCGCAGCGACCTTGCCGCCGGCGGGCAGGGCAGCGACCGTATCCACCTGATGAGCCGGCCGCAGGCGCACGACCTTGCCGTCACCATTCTGGTCGACGTCTCGCTTTCGACGGACGCCTGGTTCGACAACCGCCGGGTGCTCGATGTGGAGAAGGAGGCGCTGCTGGTGCTGGCGCATGGACTTGCGGCCTGCGGCGACAGCCACTCGATCCTCACCTTCACCTCGCGGCGGCGCTCCTGGGTGCGGGTCGAGACGGTGAAGGATTTCGGCGAGACGATGAACCATGCCGTGGAAGCGCGTATCGCGGCGCTGAAGCCGGGTTTCTACACCCGCATCGGCCCGGCGATCCGCCATGCGGCGGCAAGGCTGCGCGAGCAGCCGAACCGGCGAAAGCTCCTCCTGCTGCTCACCGACGGCAAGCCGAACGACGTCGACCACTATGAGGGCCGCTTCGCTCTGGAGGACAGCCGCCGGGCGGTGAACGAGGCGCGGCGCACCGGCGTCAGCGTGTTCGGGGTGACGGTCGACCGGGAGGCGCAGGCCTATGTGCCGGCCATCTTCGGCCGCAACGGCTATGCCATCGTCAGCAATATCGCTCGGCTGCCTGCGGCGCTGCCGGCGATCTATCGCGGTCTTGTCGGATAGAGGCGCAAGATCTGCGAGGAAGGGCCCGGCATGCCGCACCATGCCGGGCCCTTTTTTCGTTTGGGTTTCAGGCCGCCTTGCTGTGCGTGCGGGCCGACTGGTCGATATAGGCGTCGAAGGCGGCGGCGACCGCGCGGATGATGAAGCGGTGGTCCTGCCGCACCGTGACGGTGCCGCCGCGAATGTCGATCGCGCCATCCTCCGCAAGCGCCGCCAGCTTGGCATTGCCGTTAAGAAGCGGGGCCGCATCGAAGCCGTGCCGCGCGGCGATGCTCGTCACGTCGACGCGGAAATCGCACATCAGGCGCTCGATGATCTCGGCGCGCAACCGGTCCTCCGCCGTGAGCCGGTAGCCCTTGGCGGTGGCGAGGCGGCCGGAGGCGATGCGCTGGGCATAGAGGCCGGGCGGCACCTCGTTCTGCACGTAGCCTTCCGCCGTGCGGCCGATCGACGAGGCGCCGAAGCCGATCAGCGTGGTGCAGGCATCCGTCGTATAGCCCTGGAAATTGCGGCGCAGCCGGCCCTGCCGGGCGGCAACGGCGAGGTCGTCTTCCGGCAGGGCATAATGGTCGAGGCCGATGCGCACATAACCGGCGGCGGCAAGCGTTGCGGCGATCGCCTCGGCCTGTGCGCTGCGTCGGGCCGCGTCGGGCAGCGCCCGCTCGTCGATCAGCCGCTGGTGCTTCTTGAAGGAGGGGATGTGGGCATAGCCGAAGACGGCGAAACGCTCCGGCCGCATGCGGATCGCCGCCTGCGCGGTCGCGATGCAGGAAGCGACCGTCTGGTGCGGCAGGCCGTAGATGAGGTCGAAATTGATGCCGCTGATCCCGGCCTTGCGCAGCCCGGCGGCGGCCTCGGCCGTCTGCGCCTCGCTCTGGATGCGGTTGATCGCCTTCTGCACGACGGGATCGAAGCTCTGCACGCCGAGGCTCGCACGGGTGACGCCCGCTGCGCCGAGCGCGACCGCCATCTCGGCGGAGAGGGTGCGCGGGTCGATCTCGACGGCGATCTCCGCGCCGCCGGCAAAGGCGAAGCGGGCGCGCAGGAGGCCGATCAGGTCGCGGAACTCTTCCGGCTGCATGATGGTGGGCGTGCCGCCGCCGAAATGCACATGGCGGATGGTCGGCCGGCCGCTGATCGTCCCGGAGACGAGGTCGATCTCTTTTCGAAGCATGTCGATATAGTCGAGGATCGGCTCGTCGCGCTGGGTGATTGTCGTGTGGCAGCCGCAGTACCAGCACATGGAGCGGCAGAAGGGAATGTGCAGGTAGAGCGAGGCATCGGTGCCGGGCCTGATAGCGGCAAGCCAGTCGCCATAGGTGCCGGTGCCGACGGTCGGCGAAAAGCCCGGCGCCGTCGGATAGCTCGTATAGCGCGGCAGCCGTGCCTCGCCGTATTTTTCGATCAGGGCCTGTTGCATGGCGCATTCCTTTGTCCAAGTGGATGAATGGGAGGAGCCTAGGGGCCGGGCCGGAGTGCTTCTTTGCGAAAAGCCAAGCAGTGGGACGTCGCGGCCGCGCATTTCCGGAATTGTTTGCGCAACGTCAAAGTGGCGGGCAGGTCGCGGGGTTAGCGTCGGCTGGTTCCGGTCGGTCGGGCCGTGCCTTCCGGAACGGGTTCGGAGCGGCTGGGACGGAACAGAAAACCATGTCAGACGACCAGGCCAAGTCTTCCATCGATGTCCGCACCATTGCCCCGCGCGAGCGTCATCCGCGCATTTTCGGCATGCTCGGCGCGCTGCTTCCCGGTAAATCGATGCTGATCACCAGCGACCACGATCCGCGGCCATTGCACTACCAGCTCGAGACGAATTTCCCGGGCCAGTTCGGCTGGGACTATCTCGAACAGGGACCGGAGGTCTGGCGCGTCGAGATCGACCGGATCGAGGACCGCAGCTGCGATTGCTGCTGCGGCTCGGACCACTAGGCGGCAGACGGCACACGGCGAAGGGGAAACCTTATGCAGGGCGCGACGCTCTCCCGCTGGACCATGTCCTATTTCGCCCTGGCCTGTCTGATGCTCGTCGCAGGACAGGGCCTGATGCTGGCGGGCTACGGCTATCCGGCCGTCGCCGTCAGCGCGCCGGAAACCCTGGTGCTCGTCCATATCCTTGCGATCGGCTGGCTGAGCCTCCTGATGGCGGGGGCGCTCCTGCAGTTCGTGCCGGTGCTGATCGCCCGTCCGTTGGTCGGCGGGCGGTTCGCGGCGCCTGCCTTGCTGCTCATCGTTGCCGGGCTCGGCGCGCTGGTCGGCGGCTTCGTGGCGCTGTCCGGCGCCATCGACCTGCCACTCGCGCTCCTGCCCCTCGGGGGCGGATTGCTGCTGGCCGGTTTCGTCCTCCTCGCCGCCGTCCTCGCCGCCACGCTTCTCGCGGCGCGGCCCCTTCCGCTACCGGCGCGCTTCGTCGCCGTCGGGCTGTCGGCGCTCGTCGGCGCGGCCCTTGTCGGTTTCGCTTTCACGCTTGCCCTTTCCGGCACCAGCGACAATCTGTTGCTTGTCCGGCTCGTCGCCGACGGCGTGGATTTGCATGCGGCGCTGGGCCTTGGCGGCTGGCTGAGCGTCACCGCGCTCGGTGTCAGTTACCGGCTGCTCGCCATGTTCCTGCTGGCGCCCGAGGCGGAGCGGCCGACGAGCCGCATAGTCTGGTGGGCGGCGAGCCTTGCCATTGGTCTTGTCGCCGCTTGCATTCCGGTTGTCCTTCTCGCCGCCTCCGGTGTGACGGCGCTCTTTGCTGCGGCCTTCCTTCTGACGCTCGCCGCGGTGCTGCTCTATGGCGGCGACGTCGTGCATCTCTACCGCTCGCGCAAGCGCAAGCAGGCGGAGCTGAACATCCGGGCGACGTTCGCTGCCTTTGGCGCACTTCTATTGTCCGTCGCCCTGCTCAATCTGCCTGGCGTCCGTGCGGGCGAGGGCCTTGCGGCGGTCGTCTACCTTTTTGTCTTCGGCTGGCTGACGGGGCTGGGGCTTGCCCAGCTTTACAAGATCGTCGCCTTCCTGACATGGTTGGAGGCCTATGGGCCGGTGCTCGGCCGCGCGCCGGTGCCGCGCGTGCAAGATCTGGTCGATGAAGGACGCGGGCGTGTCCTGTTCTGGTTCTATTACGGCGCGGTGGCGGCGGCCACGCTCGCGCTTTTCGCGGAGGCTTCCGGCGTTTTTCGCGCGGCGGTCCTCGTGCAGCTGGCCGCGACGCTGGGGTTGATAGGAGAACTCATCCGCGCGCGCCGGCTTTGCATCGTGCCGAAAGCGCTGCGGGCGCCGGTCGGCATGGTGCGCCCCCATCTCTTCCTGCCTACATTTGTTTCAAGGAGATAACCGATGTCCGACGCCTCAAACGCCATCGCCCCCAAGATTCTCGACGTGCGGCCGATCCTGGAAAGTGGCGGCGAGCCGTTCCAGGCGATCATGGAGGCGGTGCAGTCGCTCGGCCCCGGGCAGGGGCTCCGGCTCTTCGCCACCTTCCGACCCCAGCCGCTGTTCCGCGTCATGGCGAGTCGCGGCTTCGACCATGAGGCCCATGAGATCGAGGGCGGCGACTGGGAGGTCCTCTTCACGCCGCAGCAGGTGGTGGCACCCGTCGAAACCTCCGACAATGCGGATCGCCCTGAGACCTGGCCGGATCCCTCGCTTCATCTCGATCTAAGCGACCTCGATCCGCCCGAGCCGATGGTCCGCATCCTTGCGGCGGCCGAGACGCTCGGGCCGGGCGAGGTCCTCTTCGCGGTTCTTTCCCGCGAGCCGCTGTTCCTGTTCCCCGAACTGACGAAGCGCGGCCACCAGTGGGCCGGCAATTTCGACGAGACGGGTTCGGCCTACCGCATCCTCGTGCGGACCGGCCGGGCAAAGGCGTGATCCGATGGACGAGGACGAGAAGGCTGCGCTGACCGAGGCCATCCGCAATGCCCTGCGCATGATCATCGACCCGGAGATCGGCCGCAACATCGTCGATCTCGGCCTGATCTACGAGATCGCGGTGGAGGAGGGCGGCATCGCGCGCATCGCCATGACGACGACGACGCGGGGCTGCCCGGCGAGCGACTACCTCAAGGATGCCGTGAGCAACTGCGTCTGGTATGTGCCGGGCGTCGAATATGCCGAGGTGCGGCTGACCTACGAGCCGCCCTGGACGCCGGAGATGATGGCGGTGGAAGGCTAGGCAGAAAACGGCCCGGAACTGCTTCCGGGCCGTTTCGCGTTCAGAGCGGTGCGCGGTGCTTGCGCGCGAGGATCGGCGCATATTCCAGGCAGAAGAGCCCAAAGGCCGCGATCCAGAGAAGCCCGGAAGCGGCGTAGACGAGGTGGCTCGCCTCGGGAAAGACCTCGCCGAGCGGGCGGATGAGCGCGCAGAGGATCAGTGCGCCATAGGCGGTGACGGTGAGGCGCGAGGCCTGCAATGGGCGGCCGGTATGGCCGAGGCTCGCCCGTGTCATGACGGCCAGCATCATGCAGGCGATGGCGCCGACCGAGAGAAGATGCAGCACGGAGCGCTCCTCCAGAAAACCGAGCGCGCTGAGGGCGATGGACGCGAGGCCGAGCGGCACGAAGGCATAGGCGACGTGGAGGACGACGAGCAGCTTTTCCGGCCGCGTCGTCCAGCCACGCCAGCGGTGGAGGCGGATGCAGTGCAGGAGGGCGGCGGCCAGGCCGAGGCCGGCGGTGCCGGGGTGCTCGGGCGCGAGCGTCCAGGCGGTGAGCGCGCCGACGCCGGCAAGGATGGCGACCATGTCGAAGCGGTTGTAGGGCACGGGAAAATCCGTGCGGCCGGACTTGTTGAGCCAGTTGCGGGTGAAGCTCGGCAGGATGCGGCCGCCGACGATCATCACCAGCACGACATAGGCGGCGACGGCAAGGCGGATCGCCATGTGGTCGTGCTCGCCGCCGATGGCCGCCACATGGAAGATGCTGTTGGCGACCGACAAGGCGAGGAGGCCGCCGAGTACCTTCAGGTCCTTCCACTTGCGCCCCGCCACGACCTCGCGCGTGCAGATGGCAAGCAGCGCCGGCAGGAAGAGCCCGTCGATGACGGCCGCCGCGGTCACGCCGATCGTGTCTGGCACGAGCAGTGCGATACGTCCGGCGCACCAGAGTGCAAACAGCGCGAAGAGCGGCCAGCCGGAGACGGGCAGGCGCCCGGTCCAGTTCGGCACCGCCGTCAGCAGGAAACCGGCGAGCACGGCGGAGGCGAAGCCGAACAGCATCTCATGGGCGTGCCAGTTGGGCGCGCCGTAATCGCCCCCAAGCTCGATATGCCCGGTGATCGCTGCGATCCACAATGTCATGGCGGCGACCGCCCACAGGCCGGCGCCGAGGAAGAACGGCCGGAAGCCATAGGAAAACAACACCGGGCCGGTGCGGGAAAGGCCGCGGGGAACGGCGCGGCTGATGCGCGTTGCGGGTTGGCTTGCGCTCATTTGGATCTGCTCCTTCGCATTTGTCAGCTCTTTCTAGGGCACCCGCGGGGCTCTTTCTTTGCGAGATGGCAAAGAGCAAATCAGCATCTGCCAAAATGCCGCAGCGGCCGGAAAGACCTGTTTGTCCCATCACAAAGAGGCCGGCGCGAATGCTCCTAGAACAGAGAGGACCGGGCGATACACCGCTCCGTCCTTTCAAAAGGAGAGAAACAATGACCGAGCAGTTTCAGATGACACGCCGCACAATCCTGGGCGGAGCCGCCTTTGCCGGCGTCCTGACGCCGATCATTGCGGCGTCGATGGCGCGAGCGGAAGGCGGCGCCATCGAGACAAATGCAGTCGCAACGGCGGCCGACATCGCCAAGCTGGAACGCGTGAAGGTCGAGCTGGTCAAGCCGCCCTTCGTTCACGCCCACACCCAGAAGGCCGAAGGCGGACCGAAAGTCTACGAATTCACCATGACGATCGAGGAAAAGAAGATGATCCTCGACGACAAGGGCACCGAGGTCCATGCGATGACCTTCGACGGCTCGGTTCCGGGGCCCCTGATGGTCGTGCACCAGAACGACTATGTCGAGCTGACGCTGATCAACCCCGACACCAACGAATTGCAGCACAATATCGACTTCCACTCGGCAACGGGTGCGCTCGGCGGCGGCGCGCTGACCGTGGTCAATCCCGGTGAACGCACGGTGCTGCGCTTCAAGGCCACCAAGGCCGGCGTCTTCGTCTACCACTGCGCACCTCCCGGAATGGTGCCCTGGCACGTCACCTCGGGCATGAACGGCGCCATCATGGTGCTGCCGCGCGAGGGCCTGACGGACGGGCACGGCAAGGAGCTGACCTATGACCGGGTCTACTATGTCGGCGAGCAGGACTTTTACGTGCCGCGCGACGCCGAAGGGAACTACAAGAAGTATGAGAGCGTCGGCGAATCGTATGCCGATACGCTCGAAGTCATGCGCACGCTGACCCCGAGCCACATCGTCTTCAACGGCGCCGTCGGGGCGCTGACCGGCGACAATGCCCTGCAGGCCAAGGTGGGCGAGAAAGTGCTGATCGTGCACTCGCAGGCCAACCGCGATACCAGGCCGCACCTGATCGGCGGGCATGGCGATTATGTCTGGGCGACCGGCAAGTTCCGCAACGTGCCGGACGTCGACCAGGAGACCTGGTTCATCCCGGGCGGCACGGCGGGCGCTGCCTTCTACACCTTCGAGCAGCCCGGCATCTACGCCTATGTCAACCACAACCTGATCGAGGCCTTCGAACTGGGCGCCGCCGCGCACTTCACGGTCACCGGCGAGTGGAACGACGACCTGATGACCTCGGTCACGCCGCCGAGCGGTGCCTGACACCCTGTGCTGCCGGCATGCCCGTTCGTGAGGGCGGGCGTGCCAATGCGGGCCGCCGCCGGCGGCCCGGTCCGAAAGCGGCGCCCGTCCCGGACGCCGAACGATCGTCCGGGCGATGCGCAAGGAGGCCGTCATGGCTGCACTGACTTCGAAACCCGCCACTACCTGGACATCGCTCGCCCTTCCCGCGCTGCTCCTCGCCGCGCTTGCCGGCGGTATCGCGGTGAAGACGGACCTTATCGGCGCTACGCCTGCCGGTCCCGTGCTGGACGAGCCGATGACGGTGGAGATCGCGCCGCGCCGTTTTGAATACCGCGAGAGCGGCGAATTCTTCCGCAACGGCTTTGCCGTGGACGGGCCGGTCAAGACGGTCACCGTGCGGCGCCCGCTCACCATCATGAAATATCAGGTGAGCGCGGCCGACTACCGGCGCTGCGTCGCAGACGGCGCCTGCGCGCCGGCCGAACCCGGCTTCGTGCCGGCGGAAGCGGCCACGGCGCCGGCGACGGGCGTCAGCTATGACGATGCGATGGCCTATGCCGGCTGGCTGAGCGCCCGCACCGGCGAGATCTGGACCCTGCCGCGTGACGAGGATCTCGCCTTCGCCGCCGGCACGCGCTTTCCCGACGATGCGCTCGGCGTCGACATCAACAGCACCAATCCGGCCGAGCGCTGGCTTGCGGACTATCGCCGCGAGGCGGCGCGCAAGGCCTCGCGCGATCCCGTTCCCCAGCCGCTCGGCCGCTTCGGCGAAAACGAGTTCGGCCTTGCCGATTTCGCCGGCAATGTCTGGGAATGGACCGCGACCTGCCACCGGCGCGTCAATCTCGACAAGGCGGGCCGGGTGGTGAACGACGTGTCGTCGTGCGGCATCTACATTGCCAGCGGCAAGCATCGGGCCGCGATGAGCTCGTTCGTGCGCAACCCGAAGGGCGGCGGCTGCGCCGTCGGCGTGCCGCCGGACAATGTCGGCTTCCGCCTCGTCAAGGACACGCGCTGGTATGCGCCCCTGCTCGTCGCCTTGAAGGAAAAGGGGTTTTCTTTCTGACGGGGATGTTCAAACTTTCAGGTGGCGGCATGGCGTGATAGAAGCCGGTAGCTTTCACGCGAGAGGGATTTGGCTGTGAAGATCGACCGGACCGTCGTCCGCTCGCTTGCCCTGTTCGACAGGATGAGCGACGAGGACCTCGACAGGCTGCTGACCCATGCGACGGCGCGCCGCGTGGCACAGGGCGACGCCGTCTTCGAACAGGGCCAGCAGGCGTCGAGCTTCTTCCTCCTGCTGCACGGCCGGCTGAAGGTGACGCAGGTGACGGAAGACGGCCAGCAGATCATCGTTCGCGTCGTGCATCCCGGCGACCTCTTCGGCTTTGCCAAGGCGCTGCAGCGCACGGACTATCCGGGCACCGCGCGGGCGGCGACGGAAAGCGTCATCCTCGGCTGGCCGACGGATCTCTGGCCGCATTTCGTCGAGCAGAACCCCCGCCTTGCCGTCACGGCCATGCAGACGATCGGCCAGCGGCTGGAAGAGGCCCATACCCGTATCCGCGAGATGTCCACGCAGGAGGTGGAGCGCCGGGTGGCGCATGCCGTGCTTCGCCTGTCCCAGCAGGCCGGGCGGAAGGAAGAGGCCGGTATCCGCATCGACTTCCCGATCTCGCGGCAGGATATCGCCGAGATGACCGGCACGACGCTGCACACGGTCTCGCGCATTCTCAGCGCCTGGGAGGCGCGCGGCCTCGTCGAGGGCGGGCGGCAGAAACTGCTGATCCGCGACATGGCAGGACTTTCGGCGCTCGCCGAGGGCGCGCGCGAATAGGCGCCACTTGCGGGCGCGCTTCTCCTAGCCCAGGGTCCGCATGACGTCGGCGAAGGTTTCCTCGAGCACGGCGATCAGGTGGTCGGCGTCCCGCTTCGAGAAGATCATCGGCGGGCGCATCTTCAGGACGTTGTCATGCGGCCCTTCCGTTCCCATCAGCACGCCGCGGCGGCGGGCACCGTTGGAAACGGCGCGGGCGAACTCGGTGGCGGGCGCCTTCGTCCTGCGGTCGGTGACGAGCTCGATGCCGAGGAAGAGGCCGAGGCCGCGCACGTCGCCGATCACGTCGTATCGCGCCTGCATGGCGCGGAAGGCGTCCATCAGATAATTGCCGATGGCCAGCGCATTGCCGCGCAGGTCTTCACCTTCGATGACATCGAGCACGGCAAGGCCGACGGCGCAGGAAACCGGGTTTCCGCCGAAGGTGTTGAAATATTCCATGCCGTTGTTGAAGCTGTCGGTCACCGCGCGGGTCGTCACTACCGCGGCCATGGGATGGCCATCGCCGATCGGCTTGCCCATGGTGACGATATCGGGCACGACGCCCTGCGTCTCGAAGGCCCACCAATGGCTGCCGACGCGGCCGAAGCCGACCTGAACCTCGTCGGCGATGCACACGCCGCCTGCCGCGCGCACCAGCCGGTAGACCTCCTTGAGGTAGCCTTCCGGCAGGAAGACCTGGCCGGCGACGCTCGGAATGGATTCGGCGATGAAGAAGCCGGGGCCTTCGCCCCTGGCCTGCATGCCGGCGATCAGTTCCGCGACGCTTTCGGCAAAGCGCTTGCCGTGCTCCTCGACCGGCCAGTCGTCGGGCGCGCGGTAGCTGTCCGGAACGGCCGCGACATGGACATGGGGCTTCGGCCCCTTGCCGCCTTTGCGACGGAACTTGTAGGGGCTGATGTCGATCAGCTCCTGCGTCGTGCCGTGATAGGACCAGTCGAGCGTGATGGCGTTCTCGCGGCCGGTATGTGCCCGCATCAGCCTGAGCGCCAGGCCGTTGGCTTCCGATCCGCTGTTGACGAAGCCGGCGACCGTCAGCTCCTTCGGCAGCGTCGCCGTCAGGCGCTCGGCATAGGCGACGATGTTGTCGTGCAGGTAGCGGGTGTTGGTGTTGAGCGTTTCCGCCTGCTTCGCCATCGCCTCCACCACGACCGGATGGGCGTGGCCGATGTGGCAGACATTGTTGAAGCAGTCGAGATAGGCCCGACCGCTGTCGTCGATCAGGAAGACGCCTTCGCCGCGCACGAACTTGATCGGATTGTCGTAGGAGATGGAAAGGTTCGGCAGGAGCAGCTCGCGCCTGAGCTTGACGATCTCCTCATGCGAGCGGCCGTGGCGTTCGTAGAACTCCCCGGCGATGCCGGCAAAGGTGCTGGCATCGGGGAAAAGCTCCGCCCAGACGTCGAGATAGCGGGCCTCGCCGACGCCGAGGATCTCGGTGGCGGAGAGATTGGTGTCGGTGGAGAGCTGGAGATGGAGATGCGGCGCCCAACCACCGTTTTCCGTGGGTAGGCCCATCTCGCCGACGAGCGTGCCGGCTTCCAGCCGTTCGCCGGCCTTCAGGCGGCCCGTCGCCTCATGGGCGAGATGGCCCCAGAGGCTGACGAAGGGCGGGCAGCCTTCCGGCTCGTGGCGCAGTGCGATCAGGCAGCCGTAGCCGAGCGGCTCCTTCTCGATCTCGACGCTGACGACGGTCGCCGGCAGCGGCGTGAAGACCTTCGTGCCGGCGGCCATGAAGAGGTCGAGGCCGAGATGGCGGGTGCGGCGCGTCTTCTCGATGAAGCGCGAGACGAACATCTCGCCGGCATAGACGGTGCGCTCCTCGCCGAAGGGACCGATGCCGAGTTCGATGCCGTTCTCGCGGCAATGGGCCTCCCAGATCGCCTGGGCCGCGTCCGGCTGCCCGGCGGCGGACGTGACGGTCATCGGGTGGGCCGGGTCGCCATAGGGGACAAGGGCTGCCGGATAGGCCGCGGCCGGGCGCTCCAGCAGGGGGGCGAGCGCCTTGCGGTTCCTCGCGATCCAGCCGGCGACAGCGCGGGCGCCCGGCGCGGCCTCGAAGCCGCAGGCCTTGCGCAGGATGGCGGTGGCGAAACGCGGGTTCATGCGGTCGAGCTTGCGCAGCAGCGTCCAGGCCGGGCGCTCGCTGATGGCGAGATACGGGTTGTCCTGCGTGTGGCTGCGGCGCGAGGCGGAGATCGTCACGGACGTGACGAGGCGGATGGCGATGAGGTCGTAGAGGAGATCGACCTCCTCTTCCTGCAGCGGATATTCGGCATGAAAACCGCTGGCAATCGCGGCGGCCGCGCCGATCGGGTCGGCATGGTCGAGGCCGGCATAGGCGGCGGCGATGGCGACCTCGGCGATGACGGGCGCATGCAGCGCATCGCCGAAATCGATCAGGCCGGAGATCCGGTCGGCATCGCCATTGTCGACGAGCACGTTCCAGTCGTTGGCGTCGTTGTGGATCACCGCGGCGCGCAGCATCGCCAGGCGCGGGGCGATGGCGGCGAAACGCGTAAGGAAGCGTTCGAGCAGCGCCCGGTCCTCGGCGGCGGCGACATGCTGCAGGCGCCCGGCGGAGCGGCCGGCATGGCGGATGTCCCAGTCGAGATCGCGCAGGGCGCCCGGATGCATGAAGCCCTTCAGCGCCGCATCGAAACGGCCGAGCATGCGGCCGAGGGCGTGGAGCGCGGCATCGCTGCGTTCCGTCTCGGCGAGCGGCCTGCCCTCGACCCAGCTGACCAGCCGGATGCGATGGCGCACGCCATGCGGCCCGGTGGTGGAGGCAAGGCTCGCGCCGGACAGCGCCGGGCGGATATGCGGCACCGGCAGGTCGCCGGCATGGGCGCCGAGATGGGCGAGCAGCGCCGTCTGGAAGTCGCTCTCGACCTCCGGTTCCGCAGCGTTGACGATCTTCAGGATGAAGGTCCCCTCCGCCGTCTCCACCTTGAAATTCTGGTCCCGTTCGCTGGCCAGCGGCGAAAGCGTGCCGGAAAGGCCGTAATGCTCGGCAAGCAGCGCAGCGGCAGCGTCGATGGAGAAATCCGGGATCGTCTTCAGCATGTCGTTCATGGTCATCCTCGTTCCTGTCGGAAGAGTTGCATGGACGGCGCGGCGGCGCATCCGGCATTATGCCGGTTGTGCCGGCACTCTGTTTATAATAACCGTCATCTTGTCGGCGTGTTGTTAGGAGGGGCCATGCAGGATACAGACGCCATCGATCGCACGATCCTCAGCATCCTCTCACGCGAAGCGCGCATTCCGATGAAGTCGCTGGCGGGACGGATCGGTCTTTCGCGCAGCGCCACCACCGAGCGTGTCGGCCGGCTGGAAAAGGCGGGCATCATCCGCGGCTACCGGGCGGATATCGGCCAGCTCGACGACGGGCAGATCCAGGCCTTCCTGCTCGTCACCCTCAAGCGCACGCCCTCCATCGGCGTGCTCGACCGCCTCGCCGGCTTTTCCGCAGTGCGGAAGGTCTCCTCGGTCAGCGGCCAGCTCGATCTCGTGGTGGAGGTGGAGGTCGGCTCGATCAATGCGCTCAACGAATTGCGCAACGAGGTCTCGACCATGGACAATGTCGAGGATCTGACGACCTCCATCGTGCTCCGGCGTGATATCGAGCGGAGCTGATCCCGGAGTGCCTGGCTGCCGCATGCGTGCGGCTCCAGCGGCGGACTGTTTTCTTTCAACCCTCCGTCGCCTATGAATCAGGCGACCCGAAAGCTTAGATCCAGCAAGGAAACCAGGTGGACGTACATCCTCAACCGCCGCTGATCGCGCGAATCCGCTCGCATGCGCCAACGATGACCCGCGCCCTGGAGCGGGTCGCCGCCTTCGTGCTTGCCGATCCGCAATCCGTTCTCTTCAAGAGCATAACGGAGCTTGCCGAAGAGGCACAGTCCTCCGAGGCGAGCGTCATCCGCTTCTGCCGCGAGCTCGGCTACCCCGGCTTCCAGAACTTCAAGCTGGCCCTGGCGCATGAGCTTGCGACCTTGCAGCAGCCCGTCGCCACGGCGACGCCTGGGGACGTCGTGCAGGAACTCGTCGATACGGCGCGCATCGCGCTCGACGAGACGCAGCGCCTGCTCGACCGCAAGGTCATTGCGGACGTGTCGTCGTTGCTGCTGTCCGCCCGCCATGTCGAGATCTTCGGCGTGGCGGCCTCCGCCATCACGGCGCAATATCTCGAATACAAGCTCGCCCGGCTCGGCATTTCCGCCCATATTGCCCGGGATTCGCATCTTGCCACCATGGCCTCGGCGACCGCGGCGGCCGCCGACCTCTATATCCTCGTCTCCACCTCCGGCTCGACCATCGACACGCTGCGCGTGGCGGAGAATGCCCATGCACGGGGCGCGCGCATCGTCGGCATCACCAACCGGACGAAGAGCCCGCTCGCGGCGATCTGCGATTTCGTGCTGCTCGCCTCTTCGCCGGAAACGCCGCTGACCGGGGGAGCCTTCCAGTCGAAGATCAGCCAGCTCCTGATCGTCGATGCCATCGCCAGCACCATCACCAAGCTCGATCCGGCACGGCTGGAGACGATCAAGGACACGGCGGAGAGCGTCAGCGACCGCAACATCTGAAGATAAGTTTTGAAGATAATCTTCATATGAAGAAAATTATTGACGATTTCCATCAAAGACCGTAACGTCCCTTCCATTCAGGGAGATGCGGTGTTCATGGACATCATGGAAACAATGCGGGGCCGGCTCGTCGTGTCCTGCCAGGCGGCGGAAACGAGCCCGCTCCATGCCACGGAGCATATCGTGGCGCTCGCCCGGGCGGCGGCTCTCGGCGGTGCGGCGGGCGTGAGGATCGAGGGCGTGCGCAACGTGCAGGCCGTTCGCGGCGCCATCGACCTGCCGATCATCGGCATCACGAAGATCGCCCAGCCGGGCTCGGACGTCTACATCACGCCCTCGCTGGAAGACGTGCGCAGCCTTGTGGCCGCGGGCGCCGATGTCATCGCCTTCGATGCCACCGACCGGCCGCGCCCCGTGCCGGTTGCGGATATCGTGTCGGAGATTACGCGGCTGGGGAAGGCTGGCATGGCCGATGTCAGCACGCTCGCGGAGGCCCGGCAGGCCATTGCCGCCGGTGCGGATTTCGTCGGCACCACGCTTTCCGGCTACACGCCCTATACCGCAGGCACGGCCGCCCCGGATTTCGCGCTGATGGGCGACCTTGCGCAGGCCGGTATTGCCTTCGTCGCCGAAGGGCGCATCTGGGAGCCGGAGCAGGCGCGGCGCGCGCTCACGCTCGGCGCGGCCTTCGTCGTCGTCGGCTCGGCAATCACCCGGCCCGACGAGATCACCCGGCGCTTTGCTGACGCGCTTGCCGGCTGACGGCCCCGATATTTTGGAGGATGACATGATCAAGACAGCAAAAGTGGCCGTCATCGGCGCCGGGTTCATGGGCTCGATGCATGCCTCGATCTTCGCCAGCGATCCGCGGGCGGAGCTGGTGGCCATCGTCGACCGCGACCGCGCCCGGGCGCAGGCTGTGGCCGACGGGCTCGGCGGCGGCGTCCGCGTCTATGGCTCGCATGAGGAGCTGCTTTCGGCCGAGACGCTCGACCTCGTCAGCATCTGCACGCCGGATCACCTGCACCTCGAGCCCGCGCTGGCGATCGCCGCAAAGGGCGTCAACCTCTTCATCGAGAAGCCGATCGCCTCGACGCTGGAGGATGGCCGGCGGATCGTTGACGCCTGCAAGGCGGCGAATGTGAAGCTCGGCGTCGGTTACCTCCTGCGTTTCGATCCGCGCTACTACAAGGCGCGCGAGCTGATCGAGACCGGCAGGATCGGCACGCCGATCCATGTCTATGCAAGGCGCAACAGTGCCCGCACGGAAGGACCGAAGCGGTATGCCGGCACCCTGCCTCTCGCCATGCACGTCACGGTGCACGATGTCGACATGGTGCTCTGGATGCTCAAGGGCCAGACGCCGGTCACCGCCTATGCGCAGCAGACCGAGATCCTGCTCGGCGAAATGGGCACGCAGGACACGATCGCCGGCGTCGTGCGCTTTTCCGGCGGCACGGTGGTGACGTTCGAAAGCGCCTGGTCGCTGCCGGCGGGCGCGCGCCACATGATCGACGCACGCCTTGAAATGATCGGCACGGAAGGCTCCTTCGAGGTGCAGTGCGGCGACAGCGGCCTCTACTTCGCCGACAACCAGGCCTCGCGCGAGATCGACACCCAGCATTGGCCGGAGATCGGCGGCAGGGTCGGCGGGGATCTCCGCCTCCAGCTCTCCAGCGTGCTCGAATGGATCGGCGGCGCCGAATGCCAGGTCGCGACCGGTGAGGAGGCGCTCCTGTCGCTGGAGTTGACGCAGGCGCTCGTGCGCTCGGCCGATACCGGCGAGGTGCAGCGGTTCTGAACGCGACAGAAATTCAGGGAGATACAGCGCGTCTCGGCGCTGCGAAGTGCGACTGACGGCTCATCGACGAGCGACATTCAAAAGGGGAACGACATGAAAAGACGTCACTTCATTGCATTTGCGCTTGCACTGTCCTCGTCCGTGGCCGCATCGGCCTTCGCGCAGGATGCGGACCAGCCCTACAAGGGAACCCGTCTCGCCGTGCTGATGGAAGGCCATCCGACGACGGACGGCATCCAGGCGCTGCTGCCGGAATTCACCGCGGCGACCGGCATCGAGGTCGAACTCGAAGTGGTGCCGGAATCCGACATCACGGCAAAGATGCTGCTGGAATTTTCCTCCGGCTCCGGCCGCTACGACGTGGTCCAGAACAACATCATCTACATTCCGGGTTTCCTGAAGGCCGGCTACATCGCGCCGCTCGACGAGCTCGCGGGCAAGTTCCCCGCGGACTACGACAAGGCGGACTTCGTGCCGGGCTATCTCAACACCAACATCGTCGACGGCAAGCTCTACGGCCTGCCGGTCTATGGCGAAAGCACCTTCCTGATGTACCGGAAGGACCTGTTCGAAGAATACGGCATCGCTCCTCCCAAGAGCTTTGGCGAGGTGACGGCGGCCGCGAAGACGATCAAGGAAAAGTCGAACGGCGCGGTCGCCGGCATCACCATGCGCGGCGCGCAGGGCATCCAGAACGTCTATGTCTGGGCCGGTTGGCTGTGGGGCTATGGCGGCGAGTTCATCACGGCGGACGGCAAGTCGGCGCTCGGCACGGACGAGGCCGCCGCCTCGCTCGACGCCTTTGCCAGCGTGCTGCGCGACTATGGACCGGTCGGCGTCGCCAATTTCGGCTGGGAGGAGAACCGCGTGCTCTTCCAGCAGGGCAAGGCCGGCATGACGATGGACGCCACCGTCAACGGCGCGTTCAACGAGGACCCGTCCATCTCGTCCGTCGTCGGCAAGGTCGGCTATGTGCCGGTGCCGGTCGAGACCGACACGCTGAAGGGCGGCTCCTCCTCGCTCGCCGTGCACAGCCTCTACATTTCCGAGGCCTCGCAGAACAAGGAGGCGGCCTGGCTCTTCGCTTCCTGGGCGACGGCCAAGGAACAGCAGATCAAGTCCTTCGCCCTCGCGCCGAATTCCGGCGTGACCTCGCTCGCCGCGCTGAATTCGGAGGAGTTCGCCAAGCGCTACGGCGCCTTCAAGGACGCCATGCTCGCCTCCATCAATGCCGGCAATCCGCAATACCTGCCGACCGTCGAGGCCGCCAACGAGGTCATCAACAATGCCGGCATCGCCGTCTCGAAGGTGCTGGCCGGCACGGCATCGGCCAAGGATGCGCTCGCCGAGGCCAATGCGGCGAACGACGCCGCGCTCAGCCGTTGAGAACAAGCGCCATGCCCGGTTCGCCGGGCATGGCCGGCCTTGCGGGGAGCGGCGCCATGAAGGATGCGACCACCTATTTCTACCGTCCGATCGTCCTTCTGTTCGGCTCGGTCTCGGTCATCCTGACCGTCTATGTGCTGTGGCTGACGCTGCACAATATCAGCCTGCTTCGCCCGGGGCAGGAGAGCTTCATCGGCTTCGACAACTATGTCCGGCTGCTGTTCGACGGCCGCGCCATCAATGCGCTCGGGCGCACGGTGCTGTTCACCGTCGCGGCGACGGTCATCGAAGTGGCGCTGGGTCTTGCGATCTCGCTTCTGGTGGATCGCGAATTCCTCGGCAAGCGCATCGTGCGCGGCATCCTGCTGGTGCCGATCGTCATGACGCCCGTCGTGGTGGGCCTCACCTGGCGCTTCCTGCTCGATCCTTCCAACGGCATGATGAACTACCTGCTCTCCACCATCGGCCTCGGCCCGGTCGACTGGCTCGGCAATCCGAATGTTGCGCTCTTCTCGCTGCTGATGGCCGATATCTGGCAATGGACGCCCTTCGTGGTGCTGCTCACCATGGCCTCGCTCGAATCCCTGCCGGGCGACCCGCAGAACGCCGCCCGCGTCGATGGCGCGCGGGAATGGCAGGTGCTCTGGTTCATCACGCTGCCGGCGCTGAAGCGGGCGCTCATGGTTGTCGCGCTCATCCGTGCCATCGATGCGGTGAAAGCCTTCGACATCTTCTACATCATGACCCGCGGCGGGCCGGCGCTGTCGACGGAGACGCTCAACCTCTACGGCTACATCTCCGCCTTTACCAATTTCGACATCTCCTATTCACTGACCATCGCCCTGGTGCTGACCATCCTCACCAATGTCGCGCTGCTCCTGCTCTACAACCTCGCCTTCAAGGCGCCCAAGCAAGGAGAGACCTGATGCGCCGGATCGTGCTCTGGGTTGCGCTCGCCGTTCTTCTTCTCTGCGTGCTGTTTCCGCTCTACTGGGTGATCGCGACTTCGCTGAAGACCCAGCGCGACGCCTTCGCCATGCCGCCGGTCTGGCTGTTCGCGCCGACCTTCGAGAACTACGCCAAGGTGCTGAACAACGGCGTCTTCATCCGTGCCTTCTTCAACAGCGTCGTCATTTCGCTTTCGGCGAGCGTGATCTCGGTCGGCGTCGGCGCGCTGGTCGCCTATGGGCTGGTGGCGCAGGACGAGCCGACCAAGCGGCAGAACGAGAAGTTCATCCTGAGCCTTCGCATCGCGCCGCCGCTGATCTTCATCATCCCGACCTATTTCCTGGCGGCGCAGATGAAGCTGCTCAACAACCACTGGATCGTCATCGGCGTCTATGCCTTCGTCAACATCCCCTTCGCAATCTCGTTGCTCATCACCTTCTTCGAGGATATTCCGCGGGAACTGAGGGATGCGGCGAAGGTTGACGGCGCGCGTGAATTCACCATCTTCCGCGAGATCTTCCTGCCGGTGGCACTCGGCGGCATCGTCGCCACCTTCATCCTGTGCGTGCTCTTCACCTGGAACGAATTCTTCATCGCGCTTGTCCTGACGGGGCGCGATACGCAGACCCTGCCGGTCAGCATCACCTCGTTCCTCACCTTCCAAGGCGTGCAATGGGGGCCGCTGACGGCGGCGGCGGCGCTGGTCATGCTGCCGATGCTGGTGCTCGGCATGCTGGTCCAGGGCAAGGTGGTGCGCGGCATGTCGCTCGGTAGCATCAAGGGATAGAACGATGACGGGAACAGACACAATGAAGCGATCCCTGCTGCTGAAGAGCATCTGCAAATCCTATGGCAGCGTCAGCGTGCTGAAGGGCATCGACATCGAGGTGCAGGAGGGCGATTTCGTCGTGCTGCTCGGCCCCTCGGGCTGCGGAAAATCGACCCTCCTGCACGCCATCGCCGGCCTGCACCCGATCGACGGCGGCCTGATCGAGATCGAGGGCCGCGATGTGACGGCGGTGCCGACGCGCGAGCGGGACATCGCCATGGTGTTCCAGTCCTATGCGCTCTACCCGAACATGACGGTGCGGCAGAACATCGCCTTCCCGCTGCGCATGCGCAGCGCCAGCGCGGCGGAAAAGGAGACGAAGGTCGCCGAGGTGGCGCGACTCCTGCAGATCGAACCGCTCCTGGAGCGGAAGCCGCGCGAGCTCTCCGGCGGCCAGCGCCAGCGCGTGGCGATCGGCCGGGCGCTGGTCCGCGCGCCGAAAATCTTCCTGTTCGACGAGCCGCTCTCCAATCTCGACGCCACCCTGCGCGTCGAGACGCGGGCGGAGATCAAGCAGCTGCACGAGCGCATCCGCAAGACGATGATCTACGTCACCCATGACCAGATCGAGGCGATGACGCTGGCCACGAAGATCGTCGTGATGAACAAGGGCGAGGTACAGCAGATCGGCAGTCCCTACGAGATCTATCACCGTCCCGCCAATCTCTTCGTGGCGAAGTTCGTCGGCTCGCCCGCCATGCATTTCGTGCCTGGCGACCTGGTGCTTGCGAATGGCAGGCCGGCCTTCGACGACCGGAAGGGCTGGTCGCTGCCGCTTGCCCTGCCGGAAGGAACCGTGGCGAAGGGCGACGTCCTGCTCGGCATCCGGCCGGAACATATCCGCCTTGCGCGCGAGGGGCAGCCGGCTATCGAGGCGCGCGTCGAGATGGTGGAATCCACCGGGCCGGAGGACAATGTGACGCTGTCGCTTCACGGTCATTCGCTGGTCGCCCGCATGGAGACCGGGAGCGTCGCCCAGGGGTCCGTCGTGCCGGTCACGATTGCGGCGGAAAAGGTTTCGGTCTTCGACGCGGCCGCCGGGCGGCTGATTGGCTAGGGCGGTTTCAGCACAAATGCGCAACGGCTTCGGGTGAAGCCGGAAAGATGAGCATGACGGACGACAAGGCAATCCTCGCGGTCGATATCGGCGGCACCAAGACGCTGGTCGCGCTCGTTCGTGCATCCGGCGTGGTGGGCGAGGTGACGGTTCCCACCAGGCGGGAGGATGGACCGGATCGCTGGCTGGAGGCGGCCCTTGTCGCGGCAGGGCCCTGGCGCGGGCGGTTTTCCGGCATCGGCCTTGCCGTCACGGGCTTCGTGCGGGATGGCCGGTGGTCGGCGATGAATCCGGCGACCCTCGGTATCCCGCCGGATTATCCGCTCGTTTCGCGGGTCGAGGCGCTGTTTTCCCGCCCTGCCATCGCCGTCAACGATGCGCAGGCCGCCGCCTGGGGCGAACATGCGCTCGGGGCGGGGCAGGGCGAGGATCTCGTCTTCCTGACCATTTCCACCGGCATCGGCGGCGGCATCGTGCTGAACGGCCGTCTGCGGGAGGGGCTCGCCGGGCATTTCGGACTGACGACCGAAGGCGAGGATGGCGACCTTCTTGAGGATCGCGTCTCCGGGCGCTGGATGGCGGCCGAAGCCCGGCGTCACGGACAGGCGGCGGATGCGCGGCAGGTTTTTGCCAGCGCCGCAATGGGGGAAGCATGGGCGATGGATATCGTTGCGGCCTCCGCGCGGCGCGTCGCGCGCCTGTGCCGCAACATCCAGTTGGCGCTCGATCCGCCGCGCATCGTTCTCGGCGGCGGCATCGGCCTTGCGGAAGGGGTCATCGACCGGGTGCGTGCGCTGATGCCGCCGCTCGGCCCCGTTGCGCCGGTGCCGGTCTGCCGCGCCGAACTCGGCGTTCGGGCCGGTATCCTCGGGGTCGCGGATATGGCCCGTATCGCATTTTCGGGCGCGGGTCGCTAAGACCGGTCGCCGACAGAAGGAGAAACCGACCATGGTGGTTCGCAAGGCCGCAGCGGCAGACCTGCCGTTCATCATCGACGCCTATCGCCTCGCCTTCGCCTTCGACGAGGCGTGCACCCGCCGCTATGTCGAGATGACGGGCCTCGATTGTTTCCGTGTCCTTGAGAGCGACGGGCAGCCGGCCGCGGTCTGGGCGGTCATTTCCTGCGGCCACTGGTTCGGCGGCCGGGTGGTTCCTGCGGCCAACATCGCCCATGTCGCCATCCAGCCGGAGTTTCGCGGCAGCGGCCTTGCCGCCGGCATCCTGGATCTCTCCTGCGAGGACGCCCGCAAGGGCGGGGCGCTGCTCGCCAGCCTTTTCGCCTCGACGCGGCCGGTCTATCGCCGCTCCGGCTTCAACCTTGCGGGTCACGAGATGATCTACGAGGCCGAGACGTCGGAATTCTACAAGATCCGGCAGGACATCCGCTGCCGCCGTGTATCGCTTGGCGAGGCGCGCGCCGTGCTCGAGCCCATCTACCGGCGTGCCTGCCGCCCGCAGTCCGGCCTGCTGGACCGCCACGATGCCCACTGGAATGCCCGCCTCGACGAGACGGCGAGCATCCCCTCGGTCTTCGTCTTCGACGAGGATACAGCTTACGTGGTAATCGACACGTCGGACGAGAACGTCCTTGATGTTCGCGACTGGGCCGCGCTGAACGGCGCGGCGGCCCGGCAGATCCTGAAATTCATCGGCACCTTCTCGACGGTCTATCGCAAGGTGCGCTGGCACGGCGCCCCGCAGGATGCCCTCATCTTCGCCATGCCGGACAAGGGCTGGTCGCTGGTCCACCAGGAGGAGTTTCTGCTGCGTGTGCTGGAGCCGGCGGCCGCGCTGACGGCGCGCGGCTATGCCTGTGATGAAGGCGAGTTGACGCTGGCGATAGAGGGGGCGGAACGTCAGGTCCTGCATCTTGCCCTTCGCGATGGCACAGCGCATTGCACGGCCGATGGCGATGGAGGGCCGGTCCTGACGATCGAGGAGGCCCAGTTCCCCAGCCTGTTCTCCGGTTTCCGTCCGGCCAGTTTCCTGCAAAGGGCCGGTCATGCCGATGGCACGGCGGAAGCTGTTGCCCTTGCCGACCGCATCTTCGCCGGCCCGCCGCCATGGGTTGCCGAACACTTCTGACGACCGGCCGCTCGCGGTTGGAAAGCATGTCGGGCCGACGAACGGGCTTGCGGCCGACCTGTTCTTCCTCGGAGAACCTGCTCTGGGTCAGGCCTTGCCGAACAGGGCCATGAGATCGACGCTGTCGGAGGTCTTGGCGCCGGCTTCCAGATGGTCCTGGATGTGGCGGAGGTGCAGCGTCATCATCCAGGCCGCCTTTTCCGCATCCCGCGTGTGGAGGGCGCCGACAATGGCGGCGTGGTCGTCGTCACGACAATTGCTGACGCCGGGCGCGCCGAAAAGGCCGATGATCAGCGAGGTGCGGGTCACCAGTTCCTTCATCGTGCGGATGAGGATGGCATTGCCGGCGATCTGCGCCAGCAAGGTGTGGAACTGGCCGGACAGGCGGATCGCGTCGTGGCGATGGCGCTCCTTGTGTGCCACATATTCCATTTCCAGATGGCGGGTCAGCGCCGCGATGTCCGCCTCGCTCGCACGCTGGACGGCGAGGCGGGCGATGTTCGGCTCCAGCGCGAGGCGGGCCTCGAAGACCTCACGGGCCTGCTCGGGCGTCGGCGAGGCGACGAAGGCGCCGCGATTGGCATGCAGCTCCACGACCTCGCGGCTCGCCAGCAGCAGCAGGCTGCGGCGAATGCGCATGCGCCCGACGCCGAAGGCTTCGCATAGCGCCGATTCGGAAAGCTTCGTGCCCGGCGGCAATCTCTGTTCGATGACCGCTTCGAAAATGCGATCGACGATATCGCTCTCGTCGACCTCCTCCGCTTCCATCAGATTTTCCCTGCCTACATCAACCACCGAACTCACCCTGACATGCGCAGTCTGTTGCACAGCCTCTAAATAAGGCTGATTTGGTTGACCAACAAGCGCCGATTTCGTCGACACCGCTCAACACGTCTTGTTCACAACCACTTGACAAGATCGTTAACAATGCGCTCAATGCCTCTGCCAAGGCCGATTGGCGCCGCACCTTGCGGCCCATGCGCCTATCAAAAACAGATCAATGGCCCAGAGGAAGAACAATCATGCACAAGCGCACATTCCTGAAAGTTTCCGCTCTTGCCGCAGCGACCATGCTGTCGTTGCCGCTGATGGCCTATGCGCAGAACGCCACGCTGAAGATCGGCTTCGTCGGCGTCACCTCCGGCCCCGCAGCGGCCTGGGGCATTTCCAACCAGCGCTCGATGGAGGCGCGCGCGGCCTGGCTGAACGAGCTCGGCGGCGTGACGATCGGCGACAAGACCTACAATATCGAGATCGTGCCCTTCGACGACCAGAAGGACCCCAAGCGTGCCATCGCCGGCATGGAGAAGATGGCGCAGGACGGCGTGCACTATGTCGTCGGCCCGAACGTCGATGACGGCGCGGCCGCGGTCCGCCCGGTCGCCGAGCAGAACGGCATCATGTATTTCCCCTACGCCTTCCCGAAGGAGCTCTACACGCCGCCGGCGTCCAACGCGATCCTCGGCATGGTGGCGAACTACCAGTCGGGCCCGGCCATCTACAAATATCTCATGGAAAACAAGGGTGTGAAGAAGGTCGCCTTCGTCGCGGCCAACGAATCCGACCCGCTCAGCCAGCGTGAATCCGGCATTGCGGCGGCGCAGGCGCTCGGCCTCGAGGTGGTTTCCGGAAACGTGACCTACCAGGTGGACACCACCGACTTCACGCCGGTGCTGCTGCCGGTCATCCAGGCCTCGCCCGATCTGCTCGTGCTTTCGGGCGTCTCGCCGGCCAATGCGCCGCAGCTCATCCGCTCGGCGCGCGAACTCGGCTATACCGGCCTCATCTCCACGGAAACGGCGCAGGATGCGACCGTGCTTGCCGAAGGGGCGGGCGAGCTTGCCGAGGGCTTCATCTCGGTCGGCGGCGCATCGACGCCGGAGCTTGCCAGCGACGCGATGAACGAATTCGTCGAGCGCTACACGAAGATGTTCGGCGAATACAATGACGAGTCCAACACCAAGGTCTATGCGCTCGAATATATCATCGAGACGCTGAAGGCGAACCCGGCGGCGATCGACAATGTCGAGGAGTACAAGAAGACCATGGACACGTTCGAGGCCGCCAACCCCTTCATGAAGGGCGACGCCAAGCTCAAATATGTCGGCACGACCTCCTTCGGCCAGAAGCGCCAGGTCTCGGTGCCGCTCGTCGTGAACGAGTACAAGGGCGGCAAGTTCGAGACGCTGTTCGTCGGCCAGGTCGACTGATCGGAGCCTAGGCACTTTCAAGATGGGGACCCGGACGGCGCCAAGTCGTCGGGCCGGGTCTCTCTTTGCCTGAACCTTCTTCCATTGGAGGCTCACGATGGAACAGATAATCGCCAATGGTCTCTACCTCGGGGCGCAATATGCGTTGATCGCCCTCGGGCTGACGCTGATCTTCTCGCTGATGAACGTCTTGAACTTCGCCCACGGGCAGATGTACGTCTTCGGCGGCTTCGTCACCTATACCGTCGTCGTCCAGCTCGGCCTGCCGTTCATCGTCGGCCTCTTCGCCTCGGCGATCGTCCTTGCGGTCATGGGCGCGGCGATCGAGAAATTCCTCTTTGCGCCGGTCGTCCGCCGCTCCAAGCGCGATGAATCGACCATGCTGCTCGCCGCGGGCGTCGCCTTCTTCCTCGATGCCGTCATCCTCTTGTTCTTCGGGGAAAAGCAGCGCGGCGTGCCGAAGATCGTCAACGGCGTCTTCAACTGGGACATGCGCATCATCATGCCCTATGACCGCATCCTGATCGGCGTGCTCGCCATCCTGCTCATCGTGGCCTTCATCGCCTTCATGAACTACTCCAAGACCGGGCGCGCCATGCGGGCGCTCGCGCAGGACAAGATGGCCGCCCAGCTGATGGGCGTGAACGTCGCCCGCTATTCGATGATCGGCTTTGCGCTCGGCGCGATGCTGGCCGGCCTCGTCGGCGGCCTGCTCGTCACCATCACCGGCGTCAATCTCGGCATGGGCGGCCCGACCTCGATCAAGGCCTTCCTGATGATCATGATCGGCGGCGCGGGCGTGATTTCCGGGGCGATCGCCGGCGGTTTCATCCTCGGCATGATGGAGAGCGTCGGTCTCACCGTGCTCTCGGCCTATGGCGACATCACCTATCTCGTGATCTTCGCCTCGCTGATGGTGTTCCTGGCCGTCCGCCCGCAGGGGCTGATGGGCAAGCCGTGGGGTTGAGATCATGGACACGAAAAAACTGCTCGGCTTCGCCGTCTTCCTTCTCGCCGTCTTCGTGCTCGTGCCGCTGTTCATCGGCGCCACCGGTCGCGTCGATTTCTTCTATACGCTGACCTCGGTCGCGCTCCTCTCCGTCGGGGCGGCCGGCGTCTGGCTCACCTTCTATATCGGCCGCATCAATATCGGCCAGGGCGCCTATGCGCTTGTGGGCGGCTATGTGTCGGCCATCCTGGTCACGCAAGCCGGCGTCTCCTTCTGGCTGACGCTGCCGCTGGCCGGCCTCTTCTGCGCCGCCATCTCGGTGGTGATCGGCTTGCCGATCCTGCGTCTTCGCGGCGTCTACTTCGCCATGGTGACGCTGGTGCTGACGGAGGTCGCGCGCCTTTCCGCGCTCGCCTTGCCGGTCACCAACGGTGCCAAGGGCATCACCTCGATCCCGCTGCCGGGCGAGCTTTCCTTCTTCGGCCTGACGATCATCCCGGCCTTCGGCTCGCTCTCCAATCCGCGCATCGGCTTCTACATGATGGCCGTCGTGCTGATGGTCGTCACCTATCTGGTGCTCTGGCGCATCGTGAACTCGCGGCTCGGGCATCTGTGCCGCAGCCTCCAGCAGAACGAGGAGCTTTCGGCCTCGATCGGCGTCAACACCGCCTATCTCAGGGTGCTCGCCTATGCGATCTCCTCGTTCTTCGGCGGTATTGCCGGGGCCATGTTCGCCTCCATCGCCCAGTCGATCTATCCGTCCTCCTTCGTGGTCGCCGACAGTGTGAACTTCATGCTCTACTGCTTCCTCGGCGGCCTCGGCTATGTCTTCGGCCCGATGCTCGGCACGCTGCTGCTCTATTTCGGCTGGGACCTCCTGTCGATCGCCAAGCAATACCAGCTCCTCGTCTATTCCGGCGTCATGATCCTGCTCATGCTCGTCCTGCCGAACGGGGTTCTCAGCCTTCTCGACAAGAAGGAGGGTCGCGCATGAGCACCATCCTGCAGATCAAGAACATCACCAAGCGCTATGGCGGCCTGACGGCGGTCAACGACGTCTCCTTCGACGTCAACAAGGGCGAGATCCTCTCGGTGATCGGCCCGAACGGCGCGGGAAAATCGACGCTGTTCAAGCTGATCTCCTCCTTCGTGCCGGCGACCAGCGGGGAGGTGCTCTTCAACGGGGAGCGCATCTCCAGCCTCGCCCCGCACAAGGTGGCCCGCATGGGCGTCGTGCGCACCTTCCAGGAAACGACGATCTTCCGCTCCATGACGGTGCGCGAGAACATCATCGTCTCCCATCACCTGCGCTCGAGGGCGAGCCTCTTCGGCTTCTTCCTCGGCACGAAGCAGGCGAAGGACGACGAGGCGGCGTTCGCGGCCTCGGCGGACGACATCGTCGATTTCCTCGGCCTCCAGGCCATCCGCAACGAGCTCGCCTCCAACCTGCCGCAGGGGCATCTGCGCGCGCTCGGCATGGCCATCGGCCTTGCCACCGATCCGAAGGTCATCCTGCTCGACGAACCCTTCGCCGGCATGAACCATGACGAGACGATGAAGATGGTCGGCCTCGTGCGGCGCCTGCGCGATGAGCGCGGCGTCACCGTGCTTCTCGTCGAGCACGACATGCCCGCTGTGATGAAGATCAGCGACCGCATCGTGTGCATCAACTTCGGCCAGAAGCTGGCCGAGGGCACCCCCCAGGAAATCCGCGAGAACGAGAAGGTGATCGAAGCCTATCTCGGCTCCGAAGATGCGGCGATCGGGATGTAAGCCATGACGAAGATATTGAGCGTTGAGAATATCGAACTCTACTACGACCACATCTATGCGCTGAAGGGCGTCTCCATCGATGTGGACGAGGGCGAAACCGTCGCGCTGATCGGCGCGAACGGGGCGGGCAAATCCTCGATCCTTCGGGCGATCACGGGGCTCCGGCCGGTCAAGTCCGGCCAGATCTTCTACCAGGGCCAGCGCCTCGACGGCACCCCCGCGTCCGATGTGGTGCGCAAGGGCATTTCCATGGTGCCCGAGGGCCGCCGCGCCTTTCCGCTGATGTCGGTGAAGGACAACCTTCTGATGGGGGCTTTCACCCGCACCGACAAGGCGGAGATCGAACAGACGCTGGAGAACGTGCTGACGCGTTTCCCGCGCCTGCGCGAACGTTATCACCAGCAGGCGAACACCATGTCCGGCGGCGAGCAGCAGATGATGGTGATCGGCCGCGCGCTGATGGCCCGCCCGAAGCTGCTGCTGCTGGACGAGCCGTCGCTCGGCATCGCGCCGAAGCTGGTGCAGGACATCGCCCGCGCCATCGTCGCCATCAGCCGCGACGAGAAGGTCTCCATCCTCCTCGTCGAGCAGAACAGCCGCATGGCGCTGTCCATCTCCAATCGCGCCTATGCGCTTTCCACCGGGTCGATCGCGCTGTCGGGCAATTCCAGGGACCTGATGAACGACGACCGCATCAAGGCTGCCTATCTCGGAGGCGAACTCTGACATGAAAATCCTCGTCATCAACCCCAACACCACAGCATCGATGACGGACCATATCGGCAAGGCGGCGCGCGGCGCCGCCTCTGCCGGAACCGAGATCGTCGCCGTCAACCCGGTGAAGGGGCCGGTCTCGATCGAAGGCTATTTCGACGAGGCGATGAGCCTTGCCGGCCTGCTCGGTGTCATCAAGGACAATCCGGATTGCGATGCCGTCGTCATCGCCTGTTTCGACGATACCGGGCTCGATGCGGCGCGCTGCCTCACCGATCGGCCGGTGATCGGCATCGGCGAGGCGGCCTATCACTTCGCCTCGATGATCTCGAACAAGTTCTCGGTGGTCACGACGCTCGCCCGCTCGGTGCCGGCGCTTGAGCACAATCTCTCGCGCTACGGCCTTTCGGCTCGTTGCGCCCGTGTACGCTCCTCGGAAGTGGCGGTGCTGGAACTGGAGCAGCCGGGCTCCAATGCGCGCCAGAAGATCAGCGCCGAAATCGGTCTTGCCGTCGCCGAGGATCGCGCGGAGGCGATCGTGCTCGGCTGCGCCGGCATGGCGAGCCTTGCGAACGATCTTGCCGGCGAGCATGGTCTGCCGGTGCTCGACGGCGTCACCTGCGCGGTCAGGCTGGCCGAGGCCATGGCCGGCCTCAACCTGCGTACATCCCGCCTCGGCGGTTACGCCCCGCCGCCGCCGAGCAAGCTCCGGGCGGCGCTCGGTTAGCTCTTTCCTACAAAAGAGCGGAACGCGGCCGGGCCGCATTCCGCTTTCGCGCTCGGCTTACTTGCCGGCGTTGTACTTGGCGTCGACCTCGTTGATCGCCTGGACATTGCCGGCCGAGCGACCGTTCTCGTCGAAGGTCTGGGCGAGGAAGGCGTCGGCGATGGACTTTGCCAGTTCCGAGCCGATGACGCGCGCGCCCATGGTGATGATCTGGGCGTTGTTGGACAGCGCGGCGCGCTCGGCCGAATAGGTGTCGTGCGTCAGTGCGGCGCGGATGCCGGGCACCTTGTTGGCCGAGATGCAGACGCCGATGCCGGTGCCGCAGACGAGGATCGCGCGGTCGTAGTCGCCGGCGATGACGGCGGAGGCGACGCGGTCGGAGAGGTTGGCGTAAAATGCGTCCGGGCCGGCATCGGTGCGCGAGATCTCGTGCACCTCATGGCGGTCCTTCAGGTGATCGGCGAGAATCTTGGCGAGGCCTTCGCCCGCGCTGTCACCGGCAATTGCGAGTTTCATGGGAAGTCTCCTTTCAGATGGTGGCGGCGCAACGCGCCAGGATGTCGAGATAGCCTTCAACCTTCCAGGCTGAGCGACCGACGAAGAGCCCGTCGATATTGGGGCAGGCGATCAGTTCCTCGCAGTTCTCAGGGTTGACCGAGCCGCCGTAGAGGCAGGGAATGCGGCGGCCGAGGACTTTTTCCGCGACCTCGGCGATCTCGGCATGGCGGGCATCCGCATAGTCCGCGCTTGCCGGGATGCCCTTTTCACCGATCGCCCAGACGGGCTCGTAGGCGAGCAGGATGTCCGCCTGCTTCTGCGTGGTGTCGAGCCGCGAGAGCGCGCCGCGCACCTGCTGGGCGAGAACCTCGGTCGCATGGCCGCCTTCGCGGTCGGCGAGCGTTTCGCCGATGCAGATCAGCGGTACGAGGCCGTGGCGCACGGCAGCTTCGGTCTTCAGGCCGACCGTCTCGTCCGTTTCGCCGAAATGCTCGCGGCGCTCGGAATGGCCGAGCTCGACGAGATCGAGATTGCAGTCCTTCAGCATCACCGGCGAAATCTCGCCGGTCCAGGCGCCTTCGTCTGCCCAGTGCATGTTCTGCGCGCCGACCTTCACCGAGGTGCCGGCAAGGAGCGCCTTGACCTCGCGCACGGCGGTGAAGGGCGGGACGACGAAACGCTGGATGCGGGGTTCGCGGCCGCTATCGGCGGCTTTCAGCCCCTCGGCGAAAACCGTTGCCTCCGCCAGCGTCTTGTTCATCTTCCAGCTCGTGCCGACCCAGAATGTGCGGCTCATGACGTCGTCTCCTTTGCGATCCTGATCGTCGTCCGGCCGCCAAGTTCCGCGGCGGTGTCGTGCGGCAGGGGTTTGTCTGAAATGACCGTGTCGAATTCGGCAAGGTCGGCGAGCACGTGCAGCGCCGTGTGGCCGAAGCGGCGGCTGTTGATCAGCAGGCATTTCTGCCGGCTCGCCGCCATCATCGCCCGCTTGGCCCGCACCACGGCCTCGTCCATGTGATAGGAGAGGCGCCCCGAGGCGGCCGGGGCCGAGACGAAGGCGATGTCGGCGCGCAGCCGCGACAGCGCCTCTTCCGTCACGATGCCGAAATAGGCGTTGAACTTCGCCGAGAAGACGCCGCCGAGGCCGATCAGCGTCACGCCGGAAATGCCCTTGGCGCGTTCCAGGATGGCGGCGTTGTTGGTGATGAGGGTGATCGGCTTCTTCGCGCACAAAACGTCGCCGAGCACCGAGGCCATCGAGCCGTCGTTGATCATCACCGTCATGCCCGGCTCGACCAGTTCCGCGGCAGCCTCGGCCAGCGCCCGCTTGACGTCGGCCTCCTGCAGTTCGCGGAAGCGGAAATCGCTTTCGAACTGGGTGCCGGCATCGATCGTCGCACCGCCGCGCACTTTCCGAAGCACGCCTGCTCGTTCCAAATCGTCGAGGTCGCGGTGGATGGTCATCTTGGAGACGCCGAAGCGTGCCGCGACGTCGTCGAGTTCGACGGCCCGGCTTTCGACCAGAAGATTGATGATCTCCTGCCTGCGCTCTTCTCGTTTCACGGCGTTCTCCATCTCACGCTGCGGTCAGGCCTATAACATCCTTTCGCACATAATATAACACAAAATATGTGATTTTGTGATTTTTCTATGTCGAGCTCTGCAGAAGCTGCCGCGCCGTCCGCTCGTCCGTGATGAGTCCGTGAAGGGTGTGGCTGTGAAGCACGGCGCGGATGGCCTCGGTCTTCACCGGCCCGCCGGCAATCGCGACGATCCGGTCCCCGCCCGCTTCCGAGAACGAGGCGGCAAGGGTCCGGGCGGTCACGGCGGTTTCGAGGATGCGCCCCTTGGCGTCGAAGAAATGGCCGAGCAGTTCGCCGACGCCGCCGAGCGCGACGATCTCCTCCAGTTCGTCGGGCTGCAACATGCCCGAGGTTACGAGGTGGGCCTGGTTGTCGACGGTGCCGATGCCGACGACCTTGAGATCGGCGCTGCGGGCGAGGTTGAACACCTCGCTGACGCCGCGCTGCGAGAGCAGCACTTCCCGGTCCTCCTCGGTGTTGGCGAAGAACGGCACCGGCATCACATAGGCCTGGGTGCCCGTCTTGGCCGCCAGGCGATGCATGACGTCGTAGGGGTTGGCGGCGTAGTTGCGGGTGAGGCCGCCGAGCAGCGAAACGAAGCGCGTGCCGCTGGCGCTGATCCGCGGCAGATGATGCACGGCCGCCGAGAGCGTGCGGCCGTGGCCGAAGCCGATGACGGCGGCTTCGCCGCGTTCGATTTCGCGCCGAAGGAAATCCGCGCCGATATGGCCGAGCGTGGTCAGGGCCAGCGGATCGTCGTCGACATCGGGTGCGACCTCGCAATAGTCGAGCCCGTAACGGGTGGAAAGATCGAGCTCGAGCTGGACGCATTCGGCGATCTCGCCGTCGATGCTGACCTTCACCACGCCCTCGGCGACGGCGCGGGCGATCAGCCGGTGCGCCTTCACCGAGGGAATGCCGAGCCTTTTCGCCACAGCGGACTGGGTGAACCCGCCGACATAGTGCAGCCAGGCGGCGCGGACGGCGAGGGAGTCTTCAATGTCGGTCATCGGCGATGTCCTGTCCTGCTTTCAACCGGAAGCGGTCTTCAGGCCCAGTCTTAGCAAGCGGCCTCGGGATGGTCAGCCCAGCTTCAGGTCCGATGCACCGGTATCGATGTGAGGAGCCCAGAAGGCGATGCTTTCTGCGATCTGCGGAATGACCTCGCGGTCGTTCGGCTCGCGCTCCTTGAAGGAAAGTTCGAGGCAGATCTCGTTGTCGACGGCGCCGCCCTCGGCGAAGGCCTGCAACAGCGGCTCTGGCTGGATGCGGCCCCTGGCGTTGAATTCGGAGGTGAAGGGCCGGTGGCCGCCCTTGTCCATCAGGCTCTGCTTGATGTGGATGATCGGGGACACCTTCGGCACCGCGCGCGCCCAGGCATAGGGGTCGAAATCGTCGGGATTGTCGGAGGTGACGTCGCCATGGTCGATATCGGCCATCATCCACATGGGGATCGCCATATTTGCCGCGGTGAGCCGGTCCTGCAGCGACAGGCAGGCCTCGATCGTCTCACCGAATTCGCGACCGACGCTCATCGGTTCCCAGAAGACATAGGAAAGGCCGGCGCCTTTTGCGTGCTCGGCGACCTCAGCCCAACAGTCGATGGCGATGTCGATCAGCTCTGCGCGGCGAGCCGGATCGTCGAAATCCCGATAGGTGAAGATGGCGAACTGGGTGCCGACGGCGGCGCCGCCGAGATCGCCGATGATATCGGCAAAGGTCTTGAACCAGTCGACATAGTAGCGCCGCACCTCCGCATCGGGATGGCCGAAATGGTTGAGGCGGCCGTAGGGGCCGGTCATGCCCGAGGTGACGCGCACGCCGGTGCGCTGGAGCGCCTTGTCCATCTGCCGCGTCAGCCGGCGGATCGTCGCGGTGTTCCAGCTCGGATTGATGAATTCATGGGTGAGCTGGAGGTCGCGCAGGCGCAGTTTTCGCGCGACGGTGTCGATCAGGTCGTCGGGATCGGCGAAGCGGTTGACCAGCGGATTGGTGTTGAGCGAGAGCGTCAGCGGCATAACGGTCCTCAGGCGGCGGCGAGGCGGGCGGTGTCGAACCAGACGGCGAAGGCCGCGCGCTTGGCTTCGGTCAGGTGCAGGTAGTGCTTGGTGCGGCGATAGAGGATGTCTTCCGCCGTCTCGGCCCATTCGCTGGCGACGAGATAGCGGGCCTCGGCCTCATAGAATTGCCCGCCGAAATGCCGGCCGAGGCTGTCCAGATTGCTTGCGCCGGCGACGACGTTTTTCGTGCGCGTGCCGTAGAGGCGGCCGTAGTGGTGCACCAGCTTGCGCGGCATCCAGGGATAGGTGTCGCAGAGGGTGTTGGCGAAGGTCTCGTAATCGGCGTTCGGCATGTCGCCGCCCGGTAGCGGGGCCTTTTCCGTCCAGTCGTCGCCCATGTTCGGGAAGATGGGCCTGAGGCGCTGCATGCCGCGTTCGGCAAGCTCGCGGAAGGTGGTGATCTTGCCGCCGAAGACGTTGAGCAGCGGCGCGCCGCCCGTCTCGTCGAGATCGAAGACATAGTCGCGGGTGACGGCGGAGGGATTGCCCTTGCCGTCGTCGAACAGCGGACGCACACCGGAAAAGCTATGCAGCACATCCTGCCGGCGCAGCTTTTCCTTGAAATAGCGGTTCACCGCCTTGAGCAGGTAGTCGATTTCGCTCTCGTCGGCAGAGACATCCTCGGCGCGGCCCTCATAGGCGATGTCGGTGGTGCCGATCAGCGCCTTGTCGCCCTCATAGGGGTTGATGAAGATGACGCGCTTGTCATGGTTCTGCACGAGATAGGCGTTCGCGCCGGCCCAGAATTTCGGAACGATGATGTGGCTGCCCTTGACGAGGCGCACGTTGCGCGTGGAGTTGGAGCCGGCGACGCGGTTGATGACGTCGGAAACCCAGGGGCCGGCGCAGTTGACCACGCATCTGGCGCGGAAGGTGCGGGTCTCGCCGGTCAGGCTGTTCTTCGTCGTCACGGTCCAGGCGCCGTTTTCGCGGCGGGCGGAGATCGCGGGCGAGCGGGTCAGCACCACGGCGCCCTTTTCCGCCGCGCCGACGGCGTTGAGCGTGACGAGCCGGGCGTCGTCCACCCAGCAGTCGGAATATTCGAAGCCACGCGTATACTGGTCGAGGATCGGCGTGCCTTCGGGGTCGCGTCTCAGGTCCAGCGTGCGCGTGCCCGGCAGTTTCTTGCGGCCGCCGAGATGGTCGTAGAGGAAGAGGCCGAGACGCACGAGCCAGGCGGGGCGATCCTCGGGACTGTGCGGCAGCACGAAACGCATGGGCCAGATGATGTGCGGGGCGGCGTTGAGCAGCACCTCGCGCTCGATCAGCGCCTCGCGCACCAGGCGGAATTCGTAATATTCGAGATAGCGCAGACCCCCGTGCACCAGCTTGCCGGAGCGCGAGGAGGTGCCCTCGGCGAGATCGCCCTTTTCGCAGAGCACGACCTTCAGCCCGCGGCCGGCCGCGTCACGGGCGATGCCGGCGCCGTTGATGCCGCCGCCGATCACGAAGAGGTCGATATGCTCGGGTTCGTTCATCTCAGTCTCCTTCGGCGCCCCGCGGGAAGGCGCGATCGTTTTCCTCAATGCGCAGCCAGGATGTCCCAGGCGGGAGCGATGCCCCGGCGCACATCCGAATAGGCGGCGAAGAGGCGCGTCATGCGTTCGGTGCCTTGCGGCGCCGGCGGTTCGGCCGTGCCAAGCTCGGGCGTCACCCAGTCGGCGATGCAATCGTCCATGGTGCGGTAGGCTCCGATGGCGACGGCGGCCATCATCGAAGCGCCGGCGGCGCCGGCCTCCTCCCGGCTGCTGACCCGCACCGGCGCGCCCAGCGCCGCGGCGAGCGTGCCGCGCAGCGCCACGGAGCGTGCTGCGCCGCCGCTGATGCGCAGTTCCGGCGGCAGGGCGCCCATGGCGGCGTAACAATCGCGCGTCGCCATGCCGAGGCCCTCGACGACGGCGCGCACGAGATCCGGGTAGCGATGGCGGCTGGCAAGGCCGGTGAAATTGGCGCGTGCCCGGGCGTTGACGAAGGGGCCGCGCTCGCCGGCCTCGGAAATATAGGGATGATAGAGGATGTTGCCGGGCCTGCTTTCGGCAAACCAGGGGTCGATCCGGGTGATCATCTCGTCAAGGCCGACGGGGATGCCGAATTCGCCGAGCAGGTCCACGCCGAGTTGCAGCAGCCAGTCGAGATTGATCGTCGCGCCCATGTTGGTCTGGACCTGGGTGACGATGCCGGGGATCGGCAGGGTGATGACATAGCCGGTGCGCTCGGCGTTGAGCACCACGTCGCCGACGGGCTTTGCCAGCAGATGCACGCCGGTCGAACCGATGGCGGAGCAGGCGGCGTTGCGGCCTTCGCTGCGCACGCCTGCTCCGAGCGCCGTCATGACCATGTCGACATAACCGAGGCAGACGGGCGTGCCGGCCACGAGGCCGGAGGCGGCGGCCGCTTCGGCCGTCAGCGGATGTACGGTCTGCGTGCCCTCGATGACCTCCGGCAGCAGGCTGCGGCGATGGGTGAGGCCGAGGGCGGCGAGCACGTCATCGTCATAGCGGCGGGTGCGGAAATTGCCGAAGGTGAAGCTCACCTCGGACGGGTCGGTGGCGCGGATGCCGGTGAGGTTGAGGTAGAGCCAGTCCTTGCAGTGCATGGCCGTTTCGGCTTCGGCGAGCAGCTCCGGGAAATACTGGTCCATATGGGCAAGCTGCGTGCCCTGCTGGCAGGTGTTGAGGCCGGTGCCTGTCGCCGAAAAGCGTACGCGGTCGGCGTCCGCAGCGGCCAGCCGCTCGACGGTCGGTGCGGCGCGGGCGTCGAGCCAGAGCCACGCGTCGCCGGCCGGCCGGTTTTCCGCGCCGACGAGCCAGGTGCCGTCGCCCTGGCCGGTGACGGCGATGGCGGCGGTGCGCTTGGCGAGGCCTTCGACCTTTTCGGCCAGGCCGCGCAGGGCGCGCGTGCAGTCGAGCCAGGTCTGGTCGAGCGACTGGGTGACGGCGCCGTCTTCGCCGGTCCTGTAGGTGTTGCGCACGGAAGCGCTGGCGATCTGGCGGCCCGCAAGCGTGAAGGCGACGGCCTTCATCACGGAGGTGCCGGCGTCGATGCCGATGATCAGGTCAGCCGCTTCAACCATGGCATGCACCCGCGGATCCCGCGACAGCCCGTGCCGCTTCGCCTGACCCGAAACAGAGCATTCGATCCTCCCGATAGTCTCTTCGGCCTTAATGCGTGGTTTTCGGATCAGGACCTGCCCGTCCGTACGGAATTTACCACGAACCTCCCGAATGTCGCCATGGAACATACCACAAAGTTATCATGTGTCTCGTAAAATTTTTCGAGCATCGAATTTTTTTTCAGATATTATAGGCGATAAGCATGTTCACGGGCGGCGGGCGGCTTTTGCAGCTCGTCCGCCGCTACCTTTCCCGTGCCATGGTGCCGGCATGCGGTCGCTGCCGTGTAGTCGGCGCTTGTACTTCAATTTATGCTCAGTTTAATCAATGGTTTGATTGACTATCAATGCCGCCTGCCTGTTTGTGCCGGAGGCCGCCCGGCAGCAGCGCTTCCTTCGTTCTGTCCTCTCTTGCAGGGGTGATTTCTTGAGTGTGGGCGTGGCGGAAGGAGATGCAGTGGGCAAAAAGGCCGATTGACAGGTTGTGTTAATTTAACATATACATTGCGACATATAACACATTTATACCGCAACTGCGAAAATGTGTGCACTGCAGCGCGAAGCCGGTGAGGAGACTGGCGGGCGCCGTTCATGGGAGGATGTCATGACCCTTTTTGCTCGGAAGAGAGCGCAGCCCGATGGCCGCAGCGCATATGCAGACGCGCGTGCGCCATCGGCGCCGTGCCGGAGCGCCCGCTAAAAACTTCCTTCGTTCAATCGCAAGGCCCATCGACATGACTGACGCCACGCAATCGAAATCGCCCCAGCCCGCGCGAAACGTCCGTTGGATCGGTGTCGCCGCCGCCGCGGTGCTGGTCGGCGCCATGATCTTCGACACGAAGATCGTGCGCATCGGCTCGGAAAACGACGTTCAGGTGCAAAGATTCTCGGCCGAGGCTTTCGGCGCCGAGCAGTTCCCGATGATCAAGCAGAGCGTCGAGACGCGCGCTGTCGATGCCGTTGAGCTGGCGCAGGCGATCGCCGCCGACAGGAAGGCGGCCGGCGAGAAATACGGCGTTGCGACCTCGGTCGGGCCGGTGATCCCGGTCAAGTTCACCGGCACCGTCGGCGAACGCAAGGCGAACTACAATGTCGTCGCCGTTGAGGGCCTGCCGGCCGAGCTGACCCTGCGCGTGCAGACCGGGCCGGCGCTGAACGGCACGGACCTGCGCGATGCGACCGGCCAGATCGAATTCGGCCAGTTCAAGAACCAGATCGAATACCAGGACGCGGGTTCCGCCATCAACAACGAGGTTAAGAAGGTCGTGCTCACCGGCATCGATCCGGCGGCGCTCACCGGCAAGACCGTCTCGGTGATCGGCGTCTTCAAGCTGGTCAATCCGAAGAGCTGGATCGTCACGCCCGTGAGGCTCGACGTCCAATGAGCGCGCTTGATCCCGGCCGGAAGGATGAGGTCGTGCTCGCCGCGCGCAACGTGGCGAAGGCCTATGGCAACATCCATGCCCTCAAGGGCGTCAATTTCGACATTCACCGCGGCCAGGTGACGACGCTGTTCGGCGAGAACGGCGCCGGCAAGTCGACGCTGATGAAAATCCTCTCCGGCGTGGTGCAGCCGACGTCCGGCGAAATCCTTCTCGATGGAGATCCGATCGTTTTCGCGTCATCCTCCCAAGCACGCGACCGCGGCATCTCCATCATCCATCAGGAGCTGAGCCTCGCGCCGAACATGAACGTCCGCGACAACATCTTCATGGGCCGCGAGATCATGACGGCGACGGGCGTGGATTTCGCGGAGGAAGAGCGCCAGACGCGGCTCCTGATGGCTGAACTCGAAGAGGATATCGATCCTCTTACCCCGGTCGAGGACCTGCGCCTCGGCCAGCAGCAGATCGTCGAGATCGCGCGGGCTCTTTCGGTCAATTCGCGCATCCTCATCATGGACGAGCCGACCTCGGCGCTCAGCGCCTCCGAAGTCGAGGTGCTGTTCAAGGTCATTCGGGACCTTACCAATCGCGGCGTCTCCATCGTCTATATCTCGCACCATCTCGAAGAGGCCCTGCAGATCACCAACCATGCGGTGGTGCTGCGCGACGGTGCGATGACGGCTTATGCCGAGCGCAAGGATATCGACCTAGAATGGATCGTCCGCCACATGGTCGGCGACAATTTCGATCTCGGCGCCCCGCCGGCCGGCTACGAGAAGGGCGATGTCGCACTCTCCATCGAAGGGCTGACGGTGGCAGATCCGGGCGGTGCCGGCTATGCGGTCGTCGACGGGCTTTCGCTTGCGGTGCGGGCGGGCGAGATCGTCTGCATCTATGGCCTGATGGGCGCGGGCCGCACGGAACTGCTCGAAACGGTCGCGGGCCGCCTCAAGGCGTCGGCCGGCAGGGTGGTGCTGAAGGGCCGCGACGTCACCGGGCAGTCGATCTCGCAGTGCATCCGCGACGGCCTGGTGCTCGTGCCGGAAGACCGGCAGCGCGACGGCCTGGTGCAGACCATGACGGTCGGCCGCAACCTGTCGCTCGCCAGCCTCGGCGCCTTCACGCGCGGGCTTTTCACCTCTAACACCCGCGAGGCGGGCCTCGTCGGCAACGCCATCCGCAAGGTGCACATCAAGACCGATGGCGGCGGGGCGGCGATCGGTTCGCTCTCCGGCGGCAACCAGCAGAAGGTGGTCATCGGCAAGATGCTGGCGACCGATCCCGACGTCATCCTGCTCGACGAGCCGAGTCGCGGCATCGACATCGGCGCCAAGGCCGAGGTCTTCAAGCTGCTCGCCGAGCGGGCGAAACAGGGTCTCGCCGTCGTCTACACAACGTCGGAGGTCGGCGAATGCCTCAGCATCGCCCATCGCATCCTCGTCATGCGGCGCGGCCGCATCTCCGCGGAATTCGGTCCCGACGTGACCAAGGAACAGATCATGGCCGCCTCCGGCGAAGCCGTGCATGCCCACTAGAGCGATCCCGGTTCACCGGAATTGCTCTGGGTTGTTGTTTTTATCGCATTCTCCGACGCCGAAGCGATGCTTCGGCTGGAAATGCACTAGGAGCGCTGAAGCAATGTCAGTCACACCTGCAATCGACACAAAGGCAGCGGCCGGCAGCGGCAAGCGCAAGAAGGGCTTCGTCGAGCTCCTGTTCGAAGGCCGCGCCTTCTTCGCGCTGATCGCCATCGTCGTCGTCTTCTCGCTGATGTCGCCGAACTATTTCACGGTCAGCAACTTCCTCATCATGGCCTCGCATGTGGCGATCTTCGGCCTGCTCGCCATCGGCATGCTGCTCGTCATCCTCAATGGCGGCATCGATCTTTCGGTCGGCTCGACGCTCGGGCTTGCCGGGGTCGTCGCGGGCTTTCTCATGCAGGGCGTGACTCTGCCGCAGCTTGGCGTCATCCTCTATCCCTCGGTCTGGGTCGTGGTGGTGTTGACCTGCCTGCTCGGCGCGGTGGTCGGGGCGGTCAATGGCGTGCTGATCGCCTATCTGCGCGTGCCCGCCTTCGTCGCGACGCTCGGCGTGCTCTATGTCGCCCGCGGCATCGCGCTCCTGATGACCAACGGCCTCACCTACAATAATCTCGGCGGCCGCCCGGAGCTCGGCAATACCGGTTTCGACTGGCTCGGCTTCAATCGCCTTGCCGGCGTGCCGATCGGCGTCCTCGTCCTGCTCGTCTTCGCGATCATCTGCCACATCCTCCTGACGCGCACGGCCTTCGGCCGCTGGCTCTATGCTTCCGGCGGCAACGAGCGGGCGGCAGAGCTTTCGGGCGTGCCGGTCAAGCGGGTCAAGATCACCGTCTATGTGCTCTCCGGCGTCTGCGCGGCCGTCGCGGGCCTGGTGCTTTCCTCGCAGCTCACCTCGGCCGGACCGACGGCGGGCACGACCTACGAACTGACGGCGATCGCCGCCGTGGTCATCGGCGGGGCGGCGCTGACGGGCGGACGCGGCACGGTCATCGGCACCATGCTCGGCGCCTTCGTCATCGGCTTCCTGTCGGACGGCCTCGTGATCATCGGCGTCTCGGCCTACTGGCAGACGGTCTTCACCGGCGCCGTGATCGTCACCGCCGTTCTGTTGAACAGCATCAAATACGGTCGCCGCTAAGGTAAGCGGCGACTGACAGGAACTGACTGCGGCCGGGAGAGGCGGACCATCGAGCGCCCGGCAGCAGAAAGTATTGCCGAAATCGGCGCAACCGGACTCAACAAAGGGAGTGAGACCATGTTCAAAAAAGGTATGCGTGTACTCTTCGCAGCAACCGCCGTCGTGCCGTTGCTCTTCAGCTCCGCCTTCGCCGAAGGCCTGATGACGATCATCGTCAACGATCCGTCCAACCCCTACTGGTTCACGGAAGGCGAAGTCGCCAAGGCGACGGCGGAAAAGCTCGGCTATACCGCGAATGTCGGCGCCCACAAGGGGGACACCAACACCGAAAGCAACCTGATCGACACCGCGATCACCAACAAGTCGGTCGCAATCATCCTCGATCCGGCCAATGCCGACGGTTCGGTCGGCGCGGTCAAGAAGGCCGTCGCCGCGGGCATTCCGGTCATCCTCGTCAATGCCGAGATCAACCAGGAAGGCCTTGCCAAGGCGCAGCTCGTCTCGAACAACGCCCAGGGCGCGGCCCTCGGTGCGCAGCAATGGGTCGAGGCGGTCGGCGACAAGGGTAAATATGCCGAGCTCTTCGGCAATCCGGCCGACAACAATGCCGCGACGCGCTCGAACGGCTACGAGACCGTGCTGACGCAGTATCCGGACCTCGAAAAGGCCGCCAAGGAAGTCGCCGACTGGGACCGCACCAAGGGTCACGCCAAGATGCAGTCCATGCTGCAGGCGAATCCGGATATCATCGGCGTCATCAGCGGCAATGACGAAATGGCGCTCGGTGCCATCGCGGCTCTGAAAGAGGCCGGCAAGCTGGAGCAGGTCAAGGTCGGCGGCTTCGACGGTTCGCCGGATGCGGTTGCCGCCATCAAGGCGGGCGAGTTGCAGTACACGGTTCTCCAGCCGGTCGCCGTCTTCTCCGAAGAGGCCGTCAAGCAGGCGGACAACGTGATCAAGAACGGTAGCACGGGTGCGGCGAGCGAGAAGCAGCTCTTCGATTGCCTGCTGATCACCAAGGACAATGTCGACAAGTACACCGCTCCCTTCGTTCTGAGCGAGTAATCGGCGCGGGGAGCGCCCCTGCGGGCGCTCTCCTTTCGCATCCCGGCGAGGCCCGGGGTCAGCTTGGCATTTCCCTTGCCGCCCGATACGAGATACGAAACGCTATCCTCGAAATATTGGCAGGGTCTCCGGTGAACAAGAAAGTCGACGTCAAGGATTTGCTTTCGGAAGAGCTGCCGAGCGACAGCCGGCATGCGCGCCAGCTGGTGCGCCGGCAGATGATCGCCGAGACGGTCATCGCCGAAGGCTCCATCCGCATCGAGGACCTGACCGAGCGCTTCGGCATCAGCCTGATGACGGCGCACCGCGATGTCGACGAACTCGTCAGCCGCGGCCTGTTCCGCAAGACGCGCGGCATCGTTTCCGCCGCGCCGACCAGCCTCATCGAATCCTCCGACGTCTACCGGGCAACGAAACAAGCCAAGGAGAAGAAGGCGATCGCCCGTGCCGCCATGCGCTTCGTCGAGCCGGGACAGGCCATCTTTCTCGACGACGCCACCACCGTGCACGAGATGACCGCCTTCCTGCCGGCCAAGGTTCCGCTGACGGTCATCACCAATTCGCTCGTGCTCATCAACGAGTTGAAGGACGTCAACGACGTCAACCTCATCTGTCTCGGCGGCCAGTTCTACAATTGGTGCAATGCCTTCATGGGGCACATCACCACCAACGAGATCCGGCGCCTGAGGGCCGATACCGTCTTCATGTCGCTCTCGGCCATCGTCGATGACGTGGTCTATCACCAGTCGCCGGAGACGGTGGAGACAAAACGGGCCATGTTCGAGAGTTCCACCAAGCGTGTGCTCCTGGCCGATCACACCAAGTTCGAGCGGCGTGCGCTGCACCACTTTGCCGGGCTGCAGGAATTCGACGCCGTGATCGTCGACGAGGATATCCCCATCTCGCATCTCTCGCGCATGCGCTCGAAGGGCATCAACGTCATCGTGGCGGATGCCGAGCGTTCCGCCTGACCCCTTTGCTCTTTTCTCCCTTCGACCAATATTGCATCTTCGCGGCGTGATTGCCTGCGGGGAGGACCGGTATGACGAAGATTGTCGATGATCCCGAAACCTTTGCCTCGGCGGCGCTGGCGGGTTTCTCTCGGGTCTACGGACGTTACGTGCGGCTGGTGAAGGGTGGTGTGGTGCGCGCCGCCGCGGTGCCGCGCGGAAAGGTTTCGGTCATCGTCGGCGGCGGATCCGGACATTATCCCGCCTTTGCCGGCTATGTCGGGCCGGGCATGGCGGACGCGGCCGTGGCGGGTGAGATCTTCGCCTCGCCCTCGACGGCAGCGGTCGCCCGGGTTTGCCGCAAGGCGGACTTTGGCGGCGGCATCCTGCTCGGCTTCGGCAATTATGCCGGCGATGTGCTCAATTTCGGCGTTGCGGCAGAGCGGTTGAGGGCGGAAGGCATCGACGTGCGCATCGTCGCCGTGACGGACGACGTGGCGAGCGCGCCGGCGGATAGGCACCTGCAAAGGCGCGGCATCGCCGGCGATTTCCTCGTCTTCAAGGTGGCCGGCGCGGCGGCGGAGGCGGGGCTGTCCCTCGACGAGGTCGAGCGCGTGACGCGGCTCGCCAATGCGCGCACCTTCTCGTTCGGCGTCGCCTTCGGCGGCTGCACGCTGCCGGGTGCGACGGCGCCGCTCTTCACCGTGCCCAAGGGCATGATGGCGCTCGGCCTCGGCATCCATGGCGAGCCCGGCATCCGCGATACGCAGATCGTTCCGGCGGGCGACCTTGCAACGCTGCTGGTGGATACGGTGCTCGCCGAGCGTCCGGCCGGCGCGCGCCGCGCCGCCGTGCTGCTCAACGGCCTCGGCGCCACCAAGTATGAGGAACTGTTCGTGCTCTGGGGCGCGGTCGAGGGGCGGCTTGCGGCGGCCGGGGTCGATCTTGTCGCGCCCGAGGCCGGCGAATATGTCACCAGCCTCGACATGCAGGGCTGCTCGCTGACGGTGATGTGGCTCGACGAGGAACTGGAGCGCTTTTGGCTTGCGCCCTGCGATACGCCGGTCTTCCGACGCGGCGAGGGTTTTCAAACGCAGCCCGCCGCACTCGTGGAGGATGCCGCGGACGAGGCGCCGGCCGTCGGCCCGGCTTCCGGCGCCTCGCGCGAGAGTGCCCGCTGCCTTGCCGGCATTCTCGACGCCATGGTTTCGGCGCTGGAGGAGGCGGAGGCCGAACTCGGCCGGATCGATGCCTTTGCCGGCGATGGAGACCATGGCCAGGGCATGCGGCGCGGCGCGGCCGCCGCGCGGGACGCCATGCATCAGGCCATGGCGCGCGGCGCCGGTGCGAAAACAGCGCTGGCCGTCGCCGGTGATGCCTGGGCGGATCGGGCCGGCGGAACCTCCGGTGCGATCTGGGGCCTGCTGCTGCGGTCGTGGAGTTCCGCCTTCTCCGACGAGAAGGCCTTGCTGGAGGCCGATATCGTGCGGGGCGCGCGCCTGGCGCTCGATGACGTGATGCGTCTTGGCGGGGCGAAACCGGGCGACAAGACCCTCGTCGATGCCTTCGTACCCTTCGTCGCGGCGCTCGAAACGGCGAGGGCGGACGGCTTGTCCCTGAAGGACGCCTGGCGGAAGGCGAGCGTCACCTGCGAAGAGGCGGCCCAGGCCACCGCGCCGCTCTCGCCGCGGCTCGGCCGGGCGCGTCCGCTTGCCGAGCGCAGCATCGGTCATCCGGATGCCGGCGCCGTCTCGCTGGCCCTGGTCGCAAGGACGATCGCCAGCCGGCTTTGACGGGTTTCATCGCACGTCCTTTCCTTAAGGGGGCGCGATATCAACATTCCTGCTGTGACATTGAGCCGAACGGCGCGTGCGTTCGGCTTTTTTCGTTTGTCGTTCCGGCAGCGAAGTCTCTGTATTTTCAATAGTATGCCTTGGCCGGTTCGACGTAGCGTCGAAGTGATGCCGTGTTATGTTCGTCGTGATATCACATATTCTAAGAGATAATCATTGACATATTATACCAGTTCGGAAATATAGGCCTGCGCCGGGTGCCCGGCGGAGGAAATTTCGGCCGGGCGACATGGAATCCGGCTGCCGCATTCAGGGAGGTCTTCGATGACATCGATCGCGCTGTTCGGTGCCGGTGGCAAAATGGGCTATCGGCTTGCCAAGAATCTCAAGGGCTCGCGCTTCGATGTCCGCCACATCGAGGTGAGCGACGCCGGCCGGGCGCGGCTTGCCGACGATCTCGGCCTTTCCTGCGTTTCCGCCGATGAGGGCCTCGAAGGCGCCGACGTCGTCATCCTCGCGGTTCCCGATACGGCGATCGGCAAGGTCGCGGCCGGCATCGTCGACAAGCTGAAGCCGGGCACGATGGTCGTCGTGCTCGATGCGGCCGCGCCCTTCGCCGGCCACCTGCCGGAGCGCGCGGACCTCACCTATTTCGTTACGCATCCCTGCCATCCGCCGATCTTCAACGACGAGACGGACCCGGCCGCCAAGCGCGACTTCTTCGGCGGCATCGCTGCCAAGCAGCACATCGTGTCCGCGCTGATGCAGGGACCGGAAGAGACCTATGCGCTCGGCGAGGAGATCGCCAAGGTCATCTGGGCGCCGGTCATGCGCTCGCACCGTGTCACCGTCGAGCAGATGGCGCTGCTGGAGCCCGGCCTTTCCGAAACGGTCTGCGCCTCGCTGCTCGTCGTGATGCGCGAGGCGATGGACGAGTGCGTCCGGCGCGGCGTCGCCAAGGAGGCCGCCCGCGACTTCCTGCTCGGCCACATGAACGTGCTCGGCGCGGTCATCTTCGAAGAAACGCCCGGCGTCTTCTCCGACGCCTGCAACAAGGCGATCGAGTTCGGCAAGCCCGTGCTGATGAAGGACGACTGGAAGCGCGTCTTCGAGCCTGCGGAAATCGCGGCCAGCATCCGGCGCATCACCTGATGCCCGGCGGGTTCGCCCGCCGATGAACCAACTTGCACCGGGGCGGCCCTTTTCAATGGAGGAATGGCCGCTGGAGACACCGGTGCCTAACCGGGAGGAAAAACATGAACATTACCCGCAGACTGATCACCGTCGGTTTCGCCGCCGTCATGGCCGCCGGCGTCGCCATGCCGTCCTTCGCCGCCGATCTCATCGCCATCATCACGCCGAGCCACGACAACCCGTTCTTCAAGGCGGAAGCCGTCGGCGCGGAGGCGAAGGCCAAGGAGCTCGGTTACGAGACGCTGGTCCTCGTGCATGACGACGACGCCAACAAGCAGTCGCAGCTCATCGACACCGCGATCGGCCGCGGCGCCAAGGCGATCATCCTCGACAATGCCGGCTCGGAAGCCTCGATCGCCGCCGTGCAGAAGGCGAAGGACGCGGGCGTTCCCTCCTTCCTGATCGACCGCGAGATCAACGCCACGGGCGTCGCCGTCTCGCAGATCGTCTCGAACAATTACCAAGGGGCGCAGCTCGGCGCGGAAGAGTTCGTGAGGCTGATGGGCGAGAAGGGCAACTATGTCGAGCTGCTCGGCCGCGAAGCCGATCTCAATGCCGGCATCCGCTCCAAGGGTTATCACGACGTCATCGACGAATATCCCGACATGAAGATGGTCGCCCAGCAGTCGGCCAACTGGAGCCAGACCGAAGGCTATTCCAAGATGGAGACGATCCTTCAGGCGAACCCCGATATCCAGGGCGTGATCGCCGGCAACGACACCATGGCCATGGGCGCGATCGCGGCGCTCCAGGCCGCCGGCCGCAAGGACGTCATCGTCGTCGGCTTCGACGGCTCGAACGACGTGCGCGACTCGATCAAGGCGGGCGGCATCAAGGCCACCGTCATGCAGCCGGCCTACGCCCAGGCCCAGCTCGCCGTCACCCAGGCGCATGAATACATCACGACCGGCAAGGCGCCGGCCGAGGAAAAGCAGCTCATGGACTGCGTGCTCATCACCGCGGACAACGCCGACAAGCTCGAAACCTTCGCGCTCTCGGAATAATCCTCCCCGCGAGGGTGCGAGGCGGGGTGCGGTCCCGCCTCGCATTTCTGTTCATGACGGAGAATGCGAATGCTGAGGTTTCAGGCTGCCTTTCCGGTCCTGCTTGCTGGCGCGCTGGCGCTCGGCGGCTGCAAATTCGTCAAGACCGAGGACGAGCGGAAGCAGGCGGCGGCCGGCGCCTTCAATCCGGACAAGCTGGTCGCCGATATCTGGGACACCAGGGTCGTGCCCTATATCGAGGAGCGCGCCGGCCCGTTCCAGGAGGTTTCCGCCCTTGCGGCGAGCGATCTGAATGCCGCGGCTGAAAAATACGGCCACAAGGAAAAGCAGGGCAACGCGCCCTGGACCTTTGCGGCGAGGATCGACGGCGTGATCGTCGCCGAGGAGACGAAGTCGCGCGCGGCCTATGTCGACGTGGATGTTAACGGCGACAGGCAAGCGGATGTGCGTGTCTCGATCGGCCCGGCCATTCGCGGCACGGCGATCCGCGACAGCCTGAAATTCGTGAATTTCAACGAGTTCAAGAACCAGATCGAATGGGCTCAGTACGGCAAGTCGTTCAACACCCATGTCAACGGCCTGCTTTTGGAAAAGCTGCCGCGGGAAAACCTGACGGGCAGGACGATCAAGGCGACCGGCGCCTATCCGCTGCCGGCCAAGGGCCAGTTGCCGCAATTCGTGCCCGTCACGATCACCGTCGGGGGCTGAGATGAGTGGCATCGACGACGGCGACGTCATTCTGGAACTCAAGGATATCACCAAGGCCTATTCCGGCATCGTGGCGCTGAAGAAGGCGGACCTGAAGCTGCGGCGCGGCGCGGTCAACGTGCTCGTCGGCGAGAACGGCGCCGGCAAGTCGACGATGATGCGTATCATCGCCGGCGTGGAGCGGCCGACGCTCGGCGAAATCTGGATGGACGGCGAGCGCATCCATTTGAACAGCCCCGCCGACGCGGTGCGCCACGGCATCGGCATCGTCTTCCAGGAACTGAACCTGTTCGGCAACCTCTCCGTTGCCGAGAACATCTTTGCGACGCGTGAGATCACAAGAGGCCTTCGCGGCATCGACCACAAGGCGCAGGTGGAGAAGGCCAACGAGTTCCTGAACCGTCTCGAAGCCGGCATTTCCGCCGATACGCTGGCGGAAGACCTGCCGATCGGCCAGCAGCAGCTCGTCGAGATCGCGCGCGCCGTCTCGCTCGACACGCGCATCCTCATCATGGACGAACCGACCTCGGCGCTCAGCGCGGCGGAGGTCGATGTGCTCTTCCGCGTCATCGCCGACCTGAAGGCGCGCGGCGTCGCCATCGTCTATATCTCGCACCGGCTGGAGGAGCTGATGCGCATCGGCGACTACATCACCGTCCTGAAGGACGGCCAGATCACCGGCCATGCCATGGTCAAGGATATCGATACACGCTGGATCGTGCGCTCGATGATCGGCTCGGACGCCAAGGATTTCGCGAAACAGGTCGATCACGAGCCCGGCGCGGAAGTGTTTCGCACGGAAGAGATCTGCCTGCCGCGCGCGCAGGGCGGCTATGCGGTCGACCATGTCTCGATCGGCGTGCGCAAGGGCGAGATCCTCGGCATCTACGGCCTGATGGGCGCAGGGCGTTCGGAACTCTTCGAATGCATCATGGGCCGGCATGAGCACTATACGGGAAAGATCTTCATCGAAGGCGAGGAGCTGAAGGGGCGCGACACGACCCGGCGCATCCGCGAGGGCCTGGCGCTGATCCCGGAGGATCGCCAGCGCGAGGGCCTGGTGCAGTCCATGTCGATTGCCGACAACCTGTCCATGGCAAGCCTCGGCCAGTTCCTGAAGGGCGGATTCCATATCGACCTGAAGCTGGAGAAGACGGCGATCCTGGAGGCGATCCGCAGCCTTTCGATCAAGGCGAAGAACCCGGAATTCGACGTCACCTCCATGTCCGGCGGCAACCAGCAGAAGGTCGTCATCGGCAAGGCGCTGATGACCGGGCCGAAGGTGCTTTTGATGGACGAGCCGAGCCGCGGCATCGATGTCGGGGCCAAGGCGGACGTCTTCCGCACCATGCGGCGGCTGGCGGGCGAGGGGCTCGCGATCCTCTTTTCCACCTCCGACCTCGAGGAGGTCATGGCGCTCTCCGACCGCATCGCCGTCATGAGCAACGGCCGCCTCGTGACGGTGGTGGACCGCAGGAACGCCACCGAGGACATGATCGTCTCGGCCTCCGCGGAGGGACATAAAACCAGAAGGATGCATGCGTGATGACGACAGCAACGCACACTGCCGCCGCCGGCAACCATCTCTCGACAGGCGCGGCCCTGCTCACGATCATGAAGCTGAGGACCTTCATCGCGCTCTTCGCGGTGATCATCTTCTTCTCGATCTTCGCGCCGAATTTCCTCTCGACCGCGAACATGATCCTGATGTCGAAGCACGCCACGCAGAACGCCTTCCTCGCCATCGGCATGACCTTCGTCATCATCACCGGCGGCATCGACCTTTCGGTCGGCTCGATCGTCGGCCTCTGCGGCATGATCGCCGGCGGGCTCATCATGTACGGCGTGGCGCTGCCGCTCGGCTACACGGTCTATTTCAACGTGGTCGAGGTGGCGATCATCGTCATGGCCGTCGGCATCCTGATCGGCGCGGTCAACGGCCTGCTCATCACCCGGCTCAACGTCGCACCCTTCATCGCCACGCTCGGCACGCTCTATGTGGCGCGCGGCATGGCGCTGCTCTATTCCGATGGCCAGACCCTGCCCAATCTCACCGGGCGCGAAGACCTCGGCAACCAGGGTTTTTCCTATCTCGGCTCCGGTTCGATCCTCGGCCTGCCGGTCTCCGTGTGGATACTGATCGTCGTCGCATTGGGCGCTGCCTATTTCGCCCGCTTCGTGCCGCTCGGCCGGCACATCTTCGCGGTGGGCGGCAACGAGCGCGCCTCGCGCATGTCCGGCATCCGCGTCAACCGCGTGAAGATGTTCGTCTACATGTTCTCCGGCTTCTGTGCGGCAATCGTCGGCCTCATCATCTCCTCGGAACTGATGGCCTCGCACCCGGCGACCGGCACCAATCTCGAGCTGAACGCCATTGCGGCGGCCGTTCTCGGTGGTACATCCATGTCGGGCGGGCGCGGCACGATCGGTGGGACGATCATCGGCGCCTTCGTGATCGGCATTCTTTCCGACGGGTTGGTGATGATGGGGGTCAGTTCCTTCTGGCAGATGGTGATCAAGGGGCTCGTGATCATCGTGGCCGTCGTGGTCGACCAGGCGCAGCGCCGGCTGCAGCAGCGCGTCACCCTGATGCAGATGGCGAAGGCGGGCTGAGCATGAGGAAATTGAAGGGCGCGCTGATCGGCTGCGGCTTCTTCGCCGTCAACCAGATGCATGGCTGGCGGGACCTGCCGGAGGTGGAGATGGTGGCGATCTGCGACCGTGATCCGGAGCGGCTCAGCATCGTCGGCGACGAATTCGCCGTCGACAGGCGCTACCAGTCGGCGGAGGCGATGTTTTTCGATGGCGGCTTCGATTTCGTCGACATCGCCACCACGGTCGGCAGCCATCGCGCGCTGGTGGAACTTGCCGTGCGGCACAAGGTTCCGGCGATCTGCCAGAAACCCTTCGCGCCGACGCTGGAGGATGCCAAGGCCATGGTCGCCGCCGCCGAGGTGGCCGGCATACCCTTGATGATCCATGAGAACTTCCGCTGGCAGACGCCGATCCTCGCCGTCAAGGCGGTGCTCGACAGCGGCGCGATCGGCGAACCTTTCTGGGGCCGCGTCTCCTTCCGCTCAGGCTTCGACGTCTTCTCCGGCCAGCCCTATCTCGCCAGGGGCAAGCGCTTCATCATCGAAGATCTCGGCATCCATTCGCTCGACATCGCCCGCTTCCTCTTCGGCGATGCCAGCCGCATGACGGCCCGCACGCGCCGCATCAACCCCGACATCGCCGGCGAGGACGTGGCGACGATGCTGCTCGACCATGACAGCGGCGTCACCTCGATCGTCGATGTCAGCTATGCGACGAAGCTGCCGGAAGAGCCGTTTCCGGAGACTTTCGTCGAGATCGACGCCAGCAGGGGCACGCTGCGGCTCGGCAAGGACTACAGGCTCACGGTCCACGGGCCCGATGGCACGCGCGAAAACCGCGTTGCGCCGACCCTGCTGCCCTGGGCTTCGCGGCCCTGGCACAACATTCAGGAAAGCGTGGCGCTGATCCAGAAACACTGGGTCGAGCGTCTGGCTGCGGGCCGCGAACCGGACACGTCCGGCCGCGACAACCTCAAGACCTTCGCGCTGGTGGAGGCGGCCTATCTCAGCGCCGAACGCGGCGAGACGGTCGATCTCGGGGACCTACTGGGATGAGCGAGGACCTGCTCCGGCTTTACGGCACAAGCGAGAAGGAGCCGGAAAGCCGGACGCTCATGGCGGGTGATCTGCACGTGGAGCTTCAGGACGGCAACCTGCGCACCCTGCGGTTTCGCGGCCATGAAGTGCTGCGCGCCATTGCCTTCCTCGTGCGCGACAAGGATTGGGGCACCTGCGGTGCCGCCATCGCCAACCTCGCGGTGGAGGAGACGGCGGCTGGCTTCTCCGTTCGCTACGATGCCCGCTTCAGGGCCCCGTCCGGCGCCAATCTCGACTGCGCCATCTCGATTGCCGGCAGCGCCGAGGGCGTGACCCTTTCCGCCGATTGCGTCAGCGATGCCGATTTCGAGACTGCCCGTGCCGGCTTCGTCGTGCTGCATCCGGTCGTCGGCGTTGCGGGCGAGCCGGTCGAAATCCGCCATGGCGACGGCAGCATCGAGCGGGCCTTGTGGCCCGACCGGATCGAGCCCTGGCAGCCCTTCAAGGAGATCGCCGCCATCACCCATCGCGTCGCGCCCGGCATTGCGGCGACGACGGAATTTTCCGGCAATGTCTTCGAGATGGAGGACCAGCGCAACTGGACCGACGGCTCCTATAAGACCTATGTACGGCCGCTGGCCCTGCCTTGGCCCTATCGCGTGCCGAAGAACGAACCGTTCAGCCAGCGGATTTCCGTCGTGATCGAGGCGGACGCCGACGCCGCGCCCGCGGCCGGCGCCGCGGATGCCGTCTCGCTGCGGCTGGCGCCGACGCCGCGCCGGTTTCCCGAGATCGGCGTCGGGCTCAGGCCGGAATGCCTTGCCGGGGAACGGGCTGCGCTTGATGTCCTGAAGATGGTGGGTGCACGGCACCTGATCGCCCATTTCGATCCTGCCGCCGGCCATGGCATCGACGCGTTGACCGGTTATGCGGAGATCGCCGCGCGGTCCGGCCTCAAGGTGACGCTGGAACTTGCCGTGCCATGCCAGCAGCCGCTCGATGAGGAGATGGCGGACATTGCGGCACTTGTCGGTAAGTCTGGGCTGAGACTCGACACGCTGTTCGTCTGCCCCGCGGTGGACCGGCAATCGACGCCGCCCGGCAGCACCTGGCCGGAATGCCCGCCGCTGGAGGCGGTCTATGCCGCGGCGCGGGCGGCCTTTCCGGGCGTGCGGCTCGGCGGCGGCATGATGAGTTATTTCACCGAGCTCAACCGCAAGCGCGTGCCGGACGAATTGCTGGACTATATCAGCCATTGCACCAATCCGATCGTGCATGCGGCCGATGATCTTTCCGTCATGCAGACCTTCGAGGCGTTGCGCTTCGTCACACGTTCGGTGCGCGCGCTCTATGGCGACAGGCCTTACCGCATCGGCCCCTCGACGATCGCCATGCGGCAGAATCCCTATGGCAGCGCGACGAAGGACAATCCGGCGGGCGGCCGCATTCCCATGGCCAATGCGGACCCCCGCCACAACGGGGCATTCGGTGCGGCCTGGACGCTGGCCTATGCCGCGACAGTCGCTCCGGCCGGGCCGGAGGTGCTGACGCTGTCGACGCTGGCAGGACCGTTCGGGCTCGTGGCGGGCGAGGGGGAGGCGACACCCAGAGGGGGGCTTCGGCCGCTCGCGCATGTGCTGGCGCGGCTCGGCAGCCTCTCGGGCGCGGTGCTGGTCGCCGTCGAGACGTCCCGTCCGGATGCGGTGCTGGGCCTTGCCACGACGGACAGGCTGCTGCTGGCGAACATCACGCGGGACATGCAGGCGGTTGTTCTCCCCGCATTGCCGCGCAAGGTGTCGCTGATCGGCGGCGATGGCGCCGAGCTGCCGGCGGCCGAAAGGATCGGCCTGCCGCCCTATGGTGCGGTCGAGGTCGTGCTCTGAGCCCTATTTCTTGAGGGCATAGAGCGCGCGGGAGCGTTCGAGATGTTTGATCATCGCCTTTTCGGCAAGGTCGGAATCGCCCTTCTCGATGGTGCGGATGATTTCCTCGTGTTCGGCCAGCGTGAAATTCTCGCGGCCCGTCCAGATGAGCATTTCCGTATGATAGGACTTCAACCATCCCAGCATCGCGCCGCTGACGGCCGCGAAGATCGGATTGCCGGAAATCCGCGCGATGCACTGGTGAAACTCCATGTCCGCCTCGATGAAGGCGTCCGCATCGCCGAGGCTCTGCTTCTGCTTGTCGAGCAGGGCGCGCAATTCGGCAATGTGGGCGGGACTCGCCTTGGCAGCGGCCTCGCGGATCATGCCGCGCTCGAAGAAGATACGGGCGCTCTTCAGGTGCTCCAGCGTGTCCGAGGAGCCGGAGAGCATGAGCTTGGCCGGCAGGTCGACCTGGCGGATGATGGATTCGGCGGTGATGCGCAGCACCTTGGCGCGCTCGCCCTGCGAAATCTCGACCAGGCCCTTGCCGGCGAGCGCCTGCATCGCCTCGCGGATGGCCGGGCGGCCGACGCCGTAGCGCTCCATCAGCTCGCGCTCGGAGGGCATGTCGTCACCGGCCTTCAACTCGCCGGTCTCGATCATGTTCTTCAGTCGGGCGAAGACTTCGTCGGAGAGTTTCTTGCGGACGATCGGTTCGGAAGCGACGTTCATAGGGCACCTGGTTTCGACAGGTTTGAATATGCATCAAGTTCCATTGCCGCAACAGCTTTCGCGAATGCCAGCTTGCAATAACATAAATACTCATTATACCAGTTGATGTATTTGCACAAGCGGGACGCGGCAGAAGCGGGAGGAGAAAACGTGATCCGTCTGACCTATCGGATAGAAACCGCAGGCTCGCCCGAGGCCATGGCGCGGAAGATCGCCAGCGACCAGTCGACCGGCACCTTCGTGGCCCTGCCCGGCGAGACGGAGGAGCTGAAGGCGCGTGTTGCGGCGCGCGTCGTCGCCATCCGTCCCCTGCCGCCCGTCGAGCGGGCCTCTTTCCCCGACGAGGCCGGTGGGGCCGGTCTCTTCCACCGGGCGGATGCCGATATCGATTTTCCGATGGATGCGGTCGGCACCGATCTTTCCGCGCTGATGACCATCGCGATCGGCGGCGTGTTCTCCATCAAGGGCATGACGGGCATCCGCATCGTCGGCATGAAGCTGCCGCCGGAATTCGCCGCCGCCCATCCCGGTCCGCAATTCGGCGTTCCCGGCAGTTTCGCGCTGACGGGCGTGACGGGCCGGCCGATCATCGGCACCATCGTCAAGCCGGCGCTTGGCCTGCGGCCGCACGAGACGGCCGAGATGGTCGGCGAACTGATCGAGGCGGACGTCGATTTCATCAAGGACGACGAGAAGCTGATGAGCCCGGCCTATTCGCCGTTGAAGGACCGCGTGGCGGCGATCATGCCGAGGATCCTCGACCACGAGCAGAAGACCGGCAAGAAGGTGATGTATGCCTTCGGCATCAGCCACGCCGATCCCGACGAGATGATGCGAAACCATGATCTGGTGCTTGCGGCCGGCGGCAATTGCGCCGTGGTCAACATCAATTCCATCGGCTTCGGCGGCCTTTCCTTCCTGCGCAAGCGCTCCGGCCTCGTGCTACATGCCCATCGCAACGGCTGGGATATCCTGACCCGCCATGCCGGCCTCGGCTTCGAATTCTCCGTCTGGCAGCAGTTCTGGCGTCTGCTCGGCATCGACCAGTTCCAGATCAACGGCATCCGCGTGAAATACTGGGAGCCGGACGAGAGCTTCGTGCGCTCCTACGAGGCGGTGAGCACGCCGCTGTTTTCGGAAAGGGACGTGGCGCTGCCGGTCATCGGCTCCGGCCAATGGGGCGGGCAGGCGCCCGAGACGATCGCGGCGACGGGTGGCTCGACGGACCTCCTCTATCTGTGCGGCGGCGGCATCGTCAGCCATCCGGGCGGACCGGGCGCGGGCGTGAAGGCCGTGCGGCAGGCCTGGGAGGCAGCCGTGGCGGGCGTGCCGCTTGAGACCTATGCAAAGGACCATGCCGAACTTGCGCAATCCATCGCAAAGTTTTCCGATGGCAAGGCGGCCTAGACCATGACGCGTCCCCTCATCAGCTATTACGGCGACGATTTCACCGGTTCGACCGACGTCATGGAAGCACTCGCCTCGAACGGGGTGGAGACCGTGCTTTTCCTTGATGTGCCGGATGCGGATCTCCTGTCGCGGTTTGCCGGCGCGCGGGCCTTCGGCCTTGCCGGCACCAGCCGCAGCGAGACGCCGGACTGGATGGACGTGCATCTTCGCTCGGCCTTCGGCTGGCTGAAGACGCTCGATGCCGCACTTTGCCACTACAAGGTCTGCTCGACCTTCGATTCCGCCCCCCATGTCGGCAATATCGGCAGGGCCATCGAGATCGGCCGCGCCGTCTTCGGCAAGGCGACCGTGCCGCTCATCGTGGGCGCGCCGCAGATCCGCCGCTACACGGCCTTCGGGGAACTTTTCGCAGCCTATCAGGGGCGCAACTATCGCATCGATCGCCACCCGGTCATGGCGCGCCATCCGGTGACGCCGATGGACGAGGCTAACCTGCTGCTGCATCTCTCGCGGCAGACGACGCTCTCCTCCGCGCTCATCGACATGGTCGCGCTGCTGGCCGGCCCGCAGCCCGAGGACGCCGATATCCTGCTCATCGACGTGCTCGACGCGGCGACGCAGGCCGCCGCCGGCGCATTGCTGTGGAACCGGCTGCGCGAAAGGAGCCGCTTCGCCTGCGGTTCCTCCGGCCTCGAATATGCCCTGATCCCGACCTGGCGGGAGCAGGGCCTGATCGGGGAAAAGCCCCGCTTCCCGGTCGCCGGGCCGGTCGATCGCATCGCCGTCGTTTCGGGCAGCGTCTCGCCCACCACCGAGCGGCAGATCCGCCACGCGCTGGAAAACGGCTTTGCCGGGGTCACGCTCGATCCGCTTGCGCTGTCGGGCGAGGGGAGCGGGGCTGCGGTGGAGGCGGCCGTCGAGGCCGGTCTCGGCGTTCTGCGGGAGGGGCGCAGCGTGGTGCTTTACACCGCGCTCGGACCGGCGGAGGATCGCGGCGGCGCGCTCAATTCCTCGACCGGCGCCCGCCATCGCCTCGGACGTGCGCTGGGACGTATCCAGTCGGAACTCGTCGCGCGTGCCGGGCTTGCCCGCGCGGTTGTCGCCGGCGGTGATACATCCAGCCATGCGCTCGGCGAGATGGGCATTGCGGCGCTTACGCTGAAAATGCCTTTGCCGCAGACGCCGGGCTCGCCGCTCTGCATCGCTCATGGCGGGGCGGCGGATGGCCTCGAGATCGCGCTGAAGGGCGGGCAGGTCGGTGGCGACGACTATTTTTCGATGATCCGCGCCGGCCGGGCCTGATCGCATCGACCGCCATCACCTTGACCGGCAGGCCGCGCGTCAAATCCGGCTTTCCGGCTGCAATGCCCGGATTTGCGAAGGCCTCATGTCGGGAATTGCCGGTAGCACTCCTCCGCGATCTGCTGGAGCCGCTCGCGGGAAATGTCGCCGGTCACCGCGTAGCCGAGGTCGCCGTCGATCCAGTAGAAGGTCTCCACGCCGCTGGCGGCGGCGAAGCGGAAGCTCGTCGTCCGGTTCTCCTCGTTGCGGGCGACGAGGACCGTGACGCGCCGCCCGGTCTCGTCCTCGTACATGAACAGGGCGCCCGGCTTGTCGGTGACGGGAAGGAGGCGCCCGCCGACCAGCTTGAAGCCGATCGCCTTGAGGTCCGGGACCTTCAGGTCGTCGATGGCGAGGCGTTTTCCCAGCCAGCGCGCAAGATGCGCCTCCTCGTCGGCGAAGACCTCCACCGGGTGGCGCACCTCGCTCGCATAGATGAGATAGGCGTTGCGCGCCTCGTGCGGCAGGGCATCCATGGCCGTCGCCGTCGGCGCCTTTTCGAAGAGCATCGGGCCGAAATGGCCGGCAAGGCCACCGAGCATGAAGACGAGCGCGGCCGCGGCCGCCATCGCAAGGCGCGGTGTTGCGGCTTTCGTCGCGGCCCGGTGGCCGACGACGAGCTGGAGATCGGAGGGGCGGGCCGTGGCATAGGCGGCAAAGGCGTCCCGCAGGCCGTCGTTCTGTGCCTGCCAGTCGGACACGCGGCGTGCGGCCTCGGGATTATGGGCAAGATGGGCCTCCACGCGCTCGCGCTCGGCCGCATCCAGAAAGCCGTCGGCATAGGCGTGCAGGTCCGTTTCGGTCACGGGGCGGCTCTCGCTCATCGGGGGCTCCGCAGGTGAATGACGTTTTCGGCTGCCAGTTTCTCCCGCAGCATCTGCCGGGCGCGGGAGAGGCGCGACATGACGGTGCCGACAGGGATATCCAGGATTTCGGCCACTTCCTGATAGGTATGGCCCTCGACGGCGACCAGCATCAGCACGGCCCTTGCCTCCTTCGGCAGGGTATCGAGCGCCTGGACGAGGCGGTTCCTCGCCAGCGGATCGGAGGGCGGCACGCTTTCGGCGAGGCCCTCCGCCGCCTCGATGCCGACGGAGGGCCGCCGGGCAACGGCGCGGCGGGCATTGAGATGCAGGTTGGTCATGATCCGGTAGGCCCAGGCGCGAATGTTCGCACCGCGCCATTGCGTCCGGTGGCTGAGGGCCTTTTCGACACAGTCCTGCAACAGGTCCTCGCTCTCCGCGTCCGATCGCGTCAGGCTGCGGGAATAGCGACGGAGCTGCGGCAGGAGGGCAAGGATCTCGGCGTCGAAGGAAAGGGGCGGGGCAGGAGCGCCCTCCCGCCCGCTGCCCGCCTCGGCGCCATGCGGGTCAGGGCTTTGCGACATCCCAGACGCCGTTCACGCCGTCGCCGGTCGTATCGCCTTCCTTGGTGTCCTTGATCCAGTAGTAGAGCGGCATGCCGTCCTTGGCCCATTGTTTCGCCCCGTCCCTGCGGGTGACGAGGGAATATGCACCCTCCGCCACCGCGTCGGAAGCGGCGATGGCCGGCGGCCAGTTCGTCGCGCACTTGTCGTAGCAGTTCGAGGTGCCGGGCGTGTCGTTCTTGAAGGTGTAGAGGGTCATGCCCTTCTCGCCGGCAAGCACCTCGCCCTTGTCGGTCTTGACGGTCGTGAACGGCTCGGCGGCGAAGGCCGTACCCGCAAGGGCCGCGACGGCGAATGGCACGAGGACTAGGAACTTCATGGTCGTCTCCCATCGTTACGGCGACTTTCCTGAGCCGCCCCTGCCAAGACACCGGTGCCTGCCCGATTATTCCCGGCGCCTTGAAAAAACCGACCGAGAACCGGACAGCGCCTCTTTATCTTTTCCTTACGTCGCCTTCCCGCCTTCCCAATCGAAACCTGATCCCGTCCGCTCCTAGTGTGCCGCCAGCATAAACAGGAGACGGCCATGTCCGATTTCATATTCCTCGCGCTCGGCTGCGCCACGTTCGTCGTGTTCGCCGCCTATGCCCGCGCGCTCGACCGGCTTTGAGGAGGCAACGGTGCTCGAACCCCTTTTCGGCCTTTTCGTCGCGCTTGTCCTCGGCGCCTATCTCGTGGTCACGCTGCTGCGGCCCGAACGCTTCTGATCTTCGAGGAGAAACCCTGATGACCATGATCGGGTGGCTGCAAATCGCCCTCTTCTTCCTCGCGGTGCTCGTCACGATCAAGCCGCTCGGACTGTACATGGCCCGTGTCTTTGCCGGAGAGCGCACCGCGCTGTCGCCGGTCCTCGGGCGCCTGGAGGCCGATCTCTACCGCATTTCCGGCATAAGCCCGAACAAGGAGCAGGGCTGGCTCGCCTATACGGCCTCGATGCTCGCCTTCTCCGTCGCCGGCTTCCTCGCGCTCTACGCGATCCTGCGCCTCCAGGCCCATCTGCCGCTCAATCCGCAAGGCTTTGCCGGCATGGCGCCGGACCTCGCCTTCAACACGGCCGTCTCCTTCGTCACCAACACCAACTGGCAGAACTATGGCGGGGAAACCACGCTCAGCCATTTCAGCCAGATGGCCGGGCTGACGGTGCAGAATTTCCTGTCCGCCGCAACGGGCATGGCGCTTGCCATGGCGCTGACACGGGCCTTCGTCCGCTCGAAGGCCGCAACGCTCGGCAACTTCTGGGTGGATATGACGCGGGCGGTGCTCTACGTGCTGCTGCCGATGGCGATCGTCGTCGCGCTCGCCTTCGTCGCCATGGGCTTGCCGCAGACGCTGGACGGTGCCGTGACGGCGACCACGCTCGAGGGCGCCAGCCAGACGATCGCGCTCGGCCCCGTCGCCTCGCAGGAGGCGATCAAGCAGCTCGGCACCAATGGCGGCGGCTTCTTCAACGTCAACGCCGCCCACCCTTTCGAGAACCCCACGACGTTCTCCAACTATCTCAATATCTTCGCGATGCTGTCGATCTCGGCCGCGCTGGTCTACACGTTCGGCCAGCTCGTCGGCAACCGTCGCCAGGGTTGGGCGATCATCAGCGCCATGGCGATCCTGCTGATTGCCGGCGTCGCCGCCATCTACTGGGCGGAAGCCGCGGGCAACCCGGTCCTGACCGCCCTTGGCGTCGATGCCGCCGCCGGCAACATGGAGGGCAAGGAAGTGCGCTTCGGCCAGGCGATGACCGCGCTTTATGCCGCCGTCACGACCGGCCTTTCGGATGGCGGCGTCAACGGCATGCACGGCTCCTTCACCGGGCTTGGCGGTCTCGTGCCGATGTTCCTGATGCAGCTCGGCGAGGTCTTGCCGGGAGGCGTCGGGTCCGGTCTCTACGGCATGCTCGTCTTCGCGCTGCTTTCCGTCTTCGTGTCCGGCCTGATGGTCGGCCGCACGCCGGAATTCCTCGGCAAGAAGATCGAGGGCCGCGAGATGAAATATGCCATGCTCGCCGTGCTCGTCCTGCCGCTCGCCATCCTCGGCTTCACCGCGATCTCCGCCATGCTGCCCCTGGCCGTCGCCAGCATCGGCACGGCCGGCCCGCATGGCCTGTCGGAAATCCTCTATGCCTATACGTCCGCGGCCGCCAACAACGGCTCGGCCTTCGGCGGGCTGACGGGCAACACCGTCTGGTACAACACGACGCTCGGCATCGCCATGCTGCTCGGCCGCTTCGCCTATGTGGTGCCCGTCATGGCGATCGCCGGCTCGCTGGCGGCCAAGGTGAAGGTGCCGCCGTCGTCCGGCACCTTCCCGACGGACGGGCCGCTCTTCGTCGGTCTCCTCATCGGCATCATCCTCATTCTCGGCGGCCTGCAGTTCTTCCCCGCGCTTGCCCTCGGCCCCATCGTCGAGCACCTGGCGATGCTTGCCGGCCAGACCTTCTGAAGGAACAGACCATGTCAAAGGACCACCACGCGCCGGGCCTTCTCGACCCTGCCATCCTCCTGCCGGCCGCGCGCGACGCTTTCGCAAAGCTCGATCCGCGCCAGCTCGTGCGCAATCCGGTGATCTTCGTCACCGAGGCCGTCGCGGCCGTCGTCACCGTGCTCTTCCTGCGCGATCTCGTCACCGGCAGCGCGCAGGCCGGCTTTTCGGGCCAGATTGCCGCCTGGCTCTGGTTCACCGTGCTCTTCGCGACCTTCGCGGAGGCTGTTGCCGAGGGGCGGGGCCGTGCCCAGGCCGACAGCCTGAAGCGCACGAAGTCGGAACTCGTCGCCCGGCGGCGCACGGCTTCCGGCACGGTCGAGACGGTCCCGGCCACCAGCCTTGCCATCGGCGATATCGTGCTCGTCGCCGCCGGCGAGCTCATTCCCGGCGACGGCGAGGTGATCGAGGGCGTCGCCTCGGTCAATGAGAGCGCGATCACCGGCGAATCCGCTCCCGTGATCCGCGAATCCGGCGGCGACCGCTCGGCCGTCACCGGCGGCACGCAGGTGCTTTCCGACGAGATCACGGTGAAGATCACCGTCGCGCCCGGCTCCTCCTTCGTCGACCGCATGATCGCGCTCATCGAGGGTGCGCAGCGGCAGAAGACGCCGAACGAGATCGCGCTGTCGATCCTGCTTTCGGGCCTGACGCTGATCTTCCTCTTCGTCTGCGTCGCCATCTGGGGACTTGCGGGCTATTCCGGCACGGTGCTGACGGTCACCGTACTCGCCGCCCTTCTCGTCACGCTCATCCCGACGACCATCGGCGGCCTTCTCTCGGCCATCGGCATTGCCGGCATGGACCGCCTCGTGCGCTTCAACGTCATTGCCACCTCCGGGCGCGCGGTGGAGGCGGCGGGCGACGTCGACACGCTGCTGCTCGACAAGACCGGCACCATCACCTTCGGCAACCGCATGGCGAGCGACTTCCTGCCGGCACCGGGCGTAAGCCCCTCGGACCTGGCCGAAGCCGCGCTGCTTGCCAGCCTGTCCGACGAGACGCCCGAGGGCCGGTCGATCGTGGCGCTTGCCACGGGTGAATTTTCGGTGGCGATGCCGCGGGTGCGCTTCGATGCCGTGATCGAGTTCACGGCAGAGACCCGCCTTTCCGGCATCGATCTCGGTGGCCGGCGGCTGCGCAAGGGTGCGGTCGACGCCGTGCTGCGCTTTGCCGGCCTTCAGGAGGACGATGCGCCGGCCGAGTTCCGTCGCGCCGTCGAGACGATCGCGCGCAGCGGCGGCACGCCGCTCGCGGTTGCCGATGGCTCGCGCCTGCTCGGCGTCATCCACCTCAAGGACATCGTCAAGCCGGGCATCAAGGAGCGTTTCGCCGCGCTGCGCGCCATGGGCATCCGCACCGTCATGGTGACGGGCGACAACCCAGTGACGGCCGCGGCCATCGCCTCGGAAGCCGGCGTCGACGATTTTCTCGCCCAGGCGACGCCGGAGGATAAGCTCGCCTATATCCGCCGCGAACAGCAGGGCGGCCGTCTGATCGCCATGTGCGGCGACGGCACCAACGACGCCCCGGCGCTCGCCCAGGCGGATGTCGGCGTCGCCATGCAGACCGGCACGCAGGCGGCCCGCGAGGCGGCGAACATGGTGGACCTCGATTCCAGCCCGACCAAGCTCATCGAGATCGTCGAGATCGGCAAGCAGTTGCTGATGACGCGCGGTTCGCTGACCACCTTCTCGATCGCCAACGACGTCGCCAAATATTTCGCGATCATTCCGGCCCTCTTCGTCGCCACCTATCCGGCGCTCGATGCGCTCAACATCATGCACCTCGCCTCGCCGCAATCGGCCATCCTCTCGGCCGTCATCTTCAACGCGCTGATCATCGTGGCGCTCATTCCGCTGGCCCTGCGCGGCGTCGCCTATCGTCCGGCGGGGGCGGCCGCACTACTGCGCCGTAACCTCCTCGTCTATGGTCTCGGTGGCCTTGTCCTGCCTTTTGCAGGCATCAAGGCTATCGATCTTGCCGTCAGCGCCCTAAATCTGGTGTGATCATGCTGAAACAACTTCGCCCGGCCCTCTCCCTCGTCCTCGCCCTGACGGCGCTTCTCGGCCTTGCCTATCCGCTCGCCGTGACCGGCATCGCGCAGGCCTTGATGCCGGCTGTCGCCAATGGCTCGCTCGTTGAAAGGAACGGGGTGGTGGTCGGCTCCGACCTGATCGGCCAGGCCTTCGCCTCGGACAGATATTTCTGGCCGCGTCCTTCGGCGACGGGGCCGGAAGCCTACAACGCGGCTGCCTCGTCCGGCTCGAACCTCGGAACGACCTCGGCCAAGCTCAGGGATCGTGTCGCGGCGGATGTCGGCCGGCTGACGGCGACGGGCATGGCGGTGCCGATCCCGGCCGATGCGGTCACGACCTCCGGTTCGGGCCTCGATCCGCATATCTCGCCCGATTTCGCGCGGGCGCAGGTCGCGCGGGTTGCAAAGGCGCGGGGCATGGAGGAAACGACGGTCGAGGCGCTTGTCGGGCGGCAGGTCGAAGGCCGGCTCCTGGGCGTGTTCGGCGAACCGCGGGTGAACGTGCTGCAGCTCAACATGGCGCTCGACGCGCTCGGATCATGAGAAGACGAATGGCGGACGACGACAGCCGCAGGCCGGACCCCGACACATTGCTTGCCCTGGCGGAGAAAGACCGCCGGGGCAAGTTGACCGTTTTCCTGGGGGCCGCTCCCGGCGTCGGCAAGACCTATGCCATGCTGTCGCGCGCCGGCCGCCTCAAGGCCGAGGGCGTCGATGTCGTCGTCGGCCTCGTCGAGACCCATGGGCGCGGGGAGACGGCCGCCCTGCTGGACGGGCTGGAGGTTCTGCCGCGAAGACAGATCACCCATCGTGGCCGCGGGCTGGAGGAATTCGATCTCGACGGTGCGCTTGCCCGCCGCCCGCGCATCGTGCTCGTCGACGAGCTGGCCCATTCCAACCCGGAGGGAAGCCGGCATCCCAAGCGCTACCAGGATATCGAGGAGCTGATCGCGGCCGGCATCGATGTCTGGACGGCGCTGAACATCCAGCATCTCGAAAGCCTTGCCGACCTTGTCGCGCAGATCACCGGCGTCACGGTGCGCGAACGCGTGCCCGACGTCGTCCTGAAGAAGGCCGACGAGATCCTGCTTGTCGACCTGCCGCCGACGGAGCTGATCGAGCGGCTGAAGGAGGGCAAGGTCTACCTGCCGGACAGCGCCAGCCGCGCCATCGACCGCTTTTTCCGGCTGGGCAACCTGACGGCCTTGCGCGAGCTTGCGCTGCGGCGCACGGCCGACCGGGTCGACGACCAGATGGTCGATTATCTCAAGCAGCATGCGATCGAAGGCCCCTGGGCGACGGGCGAGCGCCTGCTCGTCTGCGTCGGGCCGGACGACTTGTCGGAAAAGGTCGTGCGCGTGGCGAGCCGGCTTGCCTCCGGCCTCAATGCACCCTGGATCGTCGTGTCGATCGAGCGGGCGGACCGGGAGGTCGGCACGACCGAGCACCTGCATCGCATCGAGGCGCTGTTCCGGCTCGCCGAGCAGCTTGGCGCGGAGACGCGCCGGGTGGTCGGCAACGATTTCGTCGAGGAGATCCTGAAGCTGGCGCGCCGTGAGCACGCGACGCAGATCGTCATCGGCGCCCGGCGCGATCGCGGCTGGCGGCGGTTCGTTTCGCCGTCCCTGCCCGATGCGCTCTCGCGCAAGGCGGCCGGCCTCGGCGTCTATTTCGTGACGCCCGACAGGAAGGAGAGGGCGCCGGTGCCGGCGCGGCTTGCGCTTCCGGCCATCGCTTCGTTCCGGCAATCGGCGCTCATCGCGGCGGCCTTCGTCGTCGCCACGGCGGCGGCGGGCAAGCTGGTCTATCTCTTTGCCGAGCTGCCGAACATCTCGCTGCTCTTCCTGCTTGCCGTGCTCGGTGCGGCGGTGCTGGGCGGGTATGCCTCCGCCTTCATCGCTGCCTTCCTGTCGGCGCTCGCCTACAACTTCCTCTTCATCGACCCGCTGCACACCTTCACGATCACCGCGCCGCACGAGGTGTTCGCGCTGATCGTCTTCCTGTCGGTCGCCATCATCGCCGGCGGCTTCGCCTCGCGCATCAAGGAGCAGGCGGAGGTCGCCCGCGTGCGCGCAACGGCGCTGCAATCGCTCTACGATTTCTCGCGAAAGCTTTCGACGACGGGCAAGGCCGACGATGCGAACTGGGTGGCGGTGTCGCATCTGCAGGCGAGCCTCAAGCGCAATATCGTGCTGCTCCTGCCGGAGAAGAACGATCTCAAGGTCGCCGCCGTCTGGCCGCCGGATACCGAGCTCGACGTCACCGACTTCACGGCGGCGCGCTGGACCTGCGACAAGCAGGAGAAGGCCGGCTTCGGCACCGGTACCCTGCCGAACAGCCGCTTCGAATTCCGCCCGCTGATGGGGCCGCACGGTCTTGTCGGCGTCTGCGGCATCCAGCAGGGAGAGGAGCGCCTCGACCTCAATGCGGAGCGGGCGCTGTCCGCCATCCTCGACCAGACGGCGATCGCGCTCGACCGGGCGCGGCTTTCGGAGGAGAGCGTGATGCAGGCGGCAAAGCTCGAGGGCGAGCGCTACCGGGAGGCGCTGCTCTCCTCGATCTCGCATGACCTCAGGACGCCGCTCGCCACCATCATGGGTGCCGTCACGAGCCTGCGCCAGCTCGGCGAGCGCATGACCGCCGAGAGCCGCGACGATCTTCTGCAGTCGATCGAGGAGGAGGGCAGCCGCATGAGCCGCTTCGTCTCCAACCTGCTCGACATGACGCGCATCGAATCCGGCACGCTGAAACCCAAGGGCGACTGGGTCGACGTCTCCGACGTCGTGCAGTCCGCCGTGGAGCGAGCGCGCAAGTATTTTCCCGGCAAGGTGATCGAGACCGGCATTGCGGCCGACCTGCCGCTCATCGAGGGCGACAGCGTGCTGCTCGGCCAGGTTCTGTTCAACCTGCTCGACAATGCGGTGAAATATGGCGGCGGCGAGCCGGTCAATGTCTATGCGCGGCGGGACGGGCAGGATGTGCTCATCTCCGTCACCGATCTCGGCAGGGGCATTCCGCCGGCCGAGATCGACCGTGTCTTCGAGAAATTCTACCGTCGGGGCAGGCCGGACGGCCGCGCGCCGGGAACGGGCCTCGGCCTCTCCATCGCCCGCGGCTTCGTCGAGGCGATGGGCGGCAGGATCCATGCGGAAAGCCCGGCGGTGAAGAAGAAGGGCACGCGCATCGTCATCCGCTTCCCCGCGGGTGAAAAGGCAAGGACTGGCAAGGCGACATGACGAACGAGCGCATTCTGGTGGTTGACGACGAGCCGCAGATCCAGCGGTTCCTCAAGCCTGCCCTCAAGGCGGCGGGCTACGACGTGGTGGAGGCGGCGACCGGCGGCGAGGCGCTGAAGGCGGTGGCGACGGCCGCGCCCGATCTCGTCATCCTCGATCTCGGCCTGCCGGACATGGACGGCAAGGAGGTCATCACCAGCCTGCGCGGCTGGACGCAGATCCCGATCATCATCCTCTCCGCCCGCGAGCGGGAGAGCGAGAAGATCGCCGCCCTCGATCTCGGCGCCGACGACTATATCGAAAAACCCTTCGGCATCGGCGAGCTCACTGCCCGCATCCGCAATGCGCTGCGCCATCGCGAGCGGGCGGAGGCGGCCCCGGCGACGCTCGTCACCGATGGCCTCGTCATCGACACGGTGCGGCGGCTGGTGTCGCGAAACGGGGAGGCGATCCGGCTGACGCCCAAGGAATACGATCTCCTCACGCTGCTCGCGCGGCATGCCGGGCGGGTCGTCACGCACAAGACGTTGCTGACCTCCGTCTGGGGGCCGGCGCATGGCGAGGACCTGCATTATCTCCGCGTCTTCATCGGCCAGCTACGCCAGAAGATCGAGCGCGAGCCGACCCGTCCGGCCGTCGTGCGCACGGAACCGGGCGTCGGATACCGGCTCGTCGTCGAGGGCGACTGAGTTTCTAGAGCATTTCCGGTGAACCGGAAATGCTCTCGATTCTTGCTCTTTCCGCATTATCCGACGTCGAAGCGACTTCGCTTCGGCCGGCAATGCTCGAAACCTCGTCAGCCGATCTTCTCGACGATCGGAGGGATCTGTACGACGGTGAGGTCCGTCGCGCCGGAATCGATGATGCCGAACACGGCCTCCAGCATTTTCGGCACGTCCTGCCGGACCATCTCGATATGATCGCCCAGCATGGCGACGAAGGGGTCCCAGTCGAAGCAGCCGAGCTGCGGCACCCGGCCGGCATAGTGGCCGGAGCGGCGGATCCAGCGCATCACCCCTTCCAGCGAGATGGTGGAGTTGACGAACATGCCGCGCGGCAGCGGGCTGAGCCGCTCGGCAAGCTGCCGCATGGCGCTCTCCGCCTTTTCCGGGGCATAGCCGCAGGTCAGCATCAGCGTTTCGTCGACCGTGACGCCGGCCTCGGCATGGGCATCGCGAAAGCCCCGCACGCGCTCCATCGTGTTGTGGTCCGTGCCGCGGCCGCCGACGAAGAGCAGGGGCGTCTTCTCGCCATATTCCTTCTCGCAATTGGCGAGCACGCGGCGCGTCAGCTCCAGCGCGCCGCCATAGTTGTCGGAGATGACCGACGGCGCGCGCGCCCCGGGCAGGTCGAGATTGATGGTGCGCACACCGGCGGCGGCGCAAAGATCGACGATGCGGTCCGGATCGGTCGCGCCCGTGGCGATCAGGCAATCGACCTGGTAGGAAAGCATGGCGCGGGCCGCCTCCACCTCCAGCGCCGGATCGCGCCGCGTGCAGGTGATGATCGGGAAGAGGCCGCGTTCGCGCGCCAGCGTCTCGAACTGCTCGACGATCGAGCCGAAATAGCGGTTGTCGTATTTCGGCACGATCATGCCGATGATCTTCGAGCGCTCGCGGCGCAGCACGCTCGCCTGCATGTTGAGCGCGTAGCCCTGTTCTTCGGCGAGTTTGGTGATCTTGTCGGCAAGCTTCGCGCTGATGCGCCGCTTCTTCCAGTTGCCGTTCAAAACGGCGCTGACGGCGCTGGCCGAGGTGCCCGCCAGCTCCGCCAGATCGTAGATGGTCGTCCTTTTCGTCTGCGTCGTCCTGTTCACATGTCCTCTCCGTTTCACGAGCCACCTTGACACCAATGGCGATTGGTGGCAATTCTTGCTTCATCGATTGAGCAAGCATGCTCCATCGATGAAGTTGCCTGAACAGCAAGGCTGACCCAAGGGAGGAGTCAGACGGAGCATCGACGAGCCGGACGTTGCGGCATTGCCGCGGCGAACGATGATCTGCGCCCTTTCGATGCGTGGAGGCCGTCGGTCCTGTCGCCCTGGGAGGCTTGAGGGAACTGGCGAAAAATCAACCGTGGAGGAACCCAATGAAGACGCTTACCCATCTGCTCGCCTCGACCGGCCTCGTCCTGTCGCTCGGCAGTGCCGCCCTTGCCCAGGAAGGGGCGACCGTCGCCTTCCTGATGCCCGACCAGGCCTCGACCCGCTACGAGCAGCACGACTATCCCGGCTTCAAGGCTGAGATGGAGAAACTGTGCCCGAGCTGCACGGTGATCTACCAGAACGCCAATGCCGACGTCGCGCTCCAGCAGCAGCAGTTCAACTCGGTGATCGCCCAGGGCGCCAAGGTCGTCGTGCTCGATCCGGTGGATTCGGCCGCCGCCGCGGCGCTCGTCGAGATCGCCCAGTCGCAGGACGTCAAGGTCATCGCCTATGACCGCCCGATCCCGGACAAGCCGGCCGACTACTACGTCTCCTTCGACAATCAGGGCATCGGCCAGGCCATCGCGCAGTCGCTCGTCGACCACCTGAAGGCCAAGGGCGTTCCGGACGGTGCCGGCGTTCTTCAGATCAACGGCTCGCCGACCGATGCCGCCGCCGGCCTCATCCGCGACGGCATCGATTCCGCGCTCGACGCCTCGCCCTACAAGACGCTCGCCGAGTTCGACACGCCGGACTGGGCGCCGCCGAAGGCGCAGGAATGGGCGGCCGGCCAGATCACCCGCTTCGGCGACGAGATCAAGGGCATCGTTGCGGCGAACGACGGCACGGGCGGCGGCGCGATCGCGGCGCTGAAGGCGGCCGGCGTCAAGGAAATGCCGCCGGTGACCGGCAATGACGCGACCATCGCGGCACTGCAGCTCATCATCTCGGGCGATCAGTACAACACGATCTCCAAGCCGTCCGAGATCGTGGCCGCTGCGGCGGCGAATGTCGCCGTTCAGCTCTTGAAGGGCGAAACGCCGGAAGCCACCCACAAGCTCTATGAAACGCCCTCGCAGCTCTTCGTTCCGGCGGTGGTGACGGCGGAGAACATCAAGGCCGAGATCTTCGACAAGGGCATCAACAAGCCGGAGGAAGTGTGCACCGGCGAATATGTTGAAGGTTGCCGCAAACTGGGCATCATCCAGTAAGCGTCGCCATCCGTGTCCGGCCGCTTTTGCGGCCGGGCATTCCGATCCGCCGTAAGTCTGAAGGTTCTGGGGCCATGACAGCCACGCTTCAAAATGCTCCCGCCAAGGGAGAACCGGTGCTGCGTCTTCGCGGCGTGTCCAAGAATTTCGGGGCCGTCTCCGCCTTGACGGATATCGAGCTTGAGGTGAAGGCCGGCGAGGTCGTCGCGCTGGTCGGCGACAACGGGGCCGGCAAGTCGACGCTGGTCAAGGTGCTCGCCGGCGTGCACCAGCCCTCTTCGGGCACGATCGAATTCTGCGGCCAGCAGGTGACGCTCGACAGCCCCGCCAAGGCGCTGGACCTCGGCATCGCCACCGTTTTCCAGGACCTCGCGCTCTGCGAGAACCTCGATGTCGTCGCCAACCTCTTCCTCGGCCACGAGATGTCGCCCTGGGCGCTCGACGAAGTGGCCATGGAAGTGCGGGCCTGGACGCTGCTGCGCGAGCTTGCCGCGCGCATTCCGTCCGTGCGCGAGCCGATCGCCTCGCTCTCCGGCGGTCAGCGCCAGACGGTCGCCATCGCCCGCTCTCTGCTGCTCAACCCGAGGCTCATCATGCTGGACGAGCCGACGGCCGCCCTCGGCGTGGCGCAGACGGCTGAGGTGCTGAACCTCATCGAGCGCGTGCGCGACCGCGGCCTCGGCGTCATCATCATCAGCCACAACATGGAGGACGTGCGGGCCGTCGCCGATCGCATCGTCGTGCTCCGGCTCGGACGCAACAACGGCATCTTCACGCCGGATTCCTCCAACCAGGAACTCGTTTCCGCCATTACCGGCGCGACGGACAATTCCGTCTCGCGCCGCGCCGAGCGCAAGTCCCATGTCCAGGAAAACCACGGGGGTGCCGCATGAGCCAGAACTCTTCCCAGCCGATGCTGGACCGCAGCGACGAGCGCGTACGCCACGACGACAGCCTCTCCGCCATGGCGCGCGGCTTCATCGACCGCGTGCGCTCCGGCGACCTCGGCATGCTGCCGGTCGCCGTCGGCCTCGTCGTCATCTCCGTCGTCTTTTCCGCGCTGAACCCGATCTTCCTTGCGCCGAACAACCTCGTGAACCTCCTGTTCGACTGCGCCACCGTCGGCGTCATCTCGCTCGGCATCGTCTGCGTGCTGGTGCTCGGCGAGATCGACCTCTCGGTCGGCTCGATGAGCGGCCTTGCCTCCGCCATGGTCGGCGTGCTCTGGGTGAACCAGGGCTGGCCGATCGTCGGGGCCATCCTTGCCGCCCTCGTGGTCGGTGCGGCCGTCGGCCTCCTCTATGCCACGCTCTACAACCGGCTTGGCATGCCGAGCTTCGTCGCAACGCTCGCCGGCCTGCTGGCGCTGCTCGGCATGCAGCTCTACATCCTCGGCCCGACCGGCTCGATCAACCTGCCCTATGCCTCCTCGCTGGTGCGTTTCGGTCAGATCCTCATCATGCCCGACTGGCTGTCCTATACGCTGGCGCTGGTTCCCGGCCTTGTGATGATCGGCCGGGGCCTTCGCACCCGCACCCAGCGCCTTGCCGCCAATCTCTCGGCCCAGCCGATGCGAGCGCTGATCCTGAAGGCCGTCGTGCTGACGGCCGCGCTGGAAATCGCCGTCTTCTACCTTAATCTCGGCCGCGGCATTCCGTGGATGTTCGCGCTCTTCATCGCGCTCGCCGTCATCCTCAACTATGCGCTGACGCGCACGAAATGGGGCCGTTCCATGTTCGCCGTCGGCGGCAACAAGGAGGCGGCGCGCCGCTCGGGCATCAATGTGCGCCGCATCTACATGAGCGCCTTCATGCTCTGCTCGACGCTCGCGGCGCTCGGCGGCATCCTCTCGGCCTCGCGCCTTGCCTCCTCCAGCCAGCAGGCCGGCACAGGCGACGTCAACCTCAACGCCATCGCCGCGGCGGTCATCGGCGGCACCAGCCTCTTCGGCGGACGCGGCAGCGCCTATTCGGCCCTCCTCGGCATCATCGTGATCCAGGCGATCTCGAACGGCCTGACGCTGCTCAACCTCTCGTCGTCGCTGCGCTACATGATCACCGGCGGCGTCCTTGCCATCGCCGTCATCGTCGATTCGCTCGCCCGACGCTCGCGCGTCAGCCACGGCCGCGCCTAACGAATACTGGAATGGAGTTCTAGATCATGGCTGACCTCATGAAGGGCAAGATCGCCGCCATCACCGGTGCCGCTTCCGGCATCGGCCTCGAATGCGCCAGGACCCTCCTTGCCGAAGGCGCGACGGTGGTGCTCGTCGACCGGGCGCAGGACAAGCTGGAACAGCTCTGCAAGGAGCTGGGCCCGAATGCCCTGCCGCTCGTCGTCGACCTCCTGAACCCGCAGGACGTCTCGGGCATGCTGCCGCGCATTCTCGACATTGCCGGCGGGCTCGACGTCTTCCACGCCAATGCCGGCGCCTATATCGGCGGACCGGTGGCGGAGGGGGATCCCGACGCCTGGGACCGCATGCTGAACCTCAACATCAACGCGGCCTTCCGCTCCGTTCATGCGGTGCTGCCCTACATGATCGGGAAGAAGACGGGCGACATCCTCTTCACCTCGTCCATCGCCGGTGTCGTGCCGGTCGTCTGGGAGCCGATCTACACGGCCTCGAAATTCGCGGTGCAGGCCTTCGTGCATTCGACGCGCCGGCAGGTGGCACAGCATGGCGTGCGTGTCGGCGCGGTGCTGCCCGGCCCCGTAGTGACGGCGCTGCTCGATGACTGGCCGAAGGAGAAGATGGACGAGGCGCTGGCCAATGGCAGCCTGATGCAGCCGAAGGAGGTGGCCGACGCCGTGCTCTTCATGCTGACCCGGCCGCGCAATGTCACGGTCCGCGACCTGGTGATCCTGCCGAACAGCGTCGATCTTTGAAGCAAAGCCCGCGGGCGGCATGGGGCCGCCTGCCCGAGGAACTCCTGATTGCAGGCGGTAGACCCATGAGCACTCCTTCCTCCGCACGCCCTGCGGACGGCGAACGCTACCTTGTCGGCGTCGATGTTGGTACGGGAAGCGCCCGAGCCGGCCTCTTCGACATGACCGGCCGCATGCTGGCCTCGGGAAAACGCGACATCTCGCTGTTCCGCGAACCCGGCGCGATGGTCGAGCAGTCGAGCACGGAGATCTGGGCCGCCGTCTGCGCTTCGGTGCGCGAGGCCGTCGCCAAGGCGGGCGTCGCACCCGAGCAGGTCGCCAGCCTCGGCTTCGACGCGACGTGCTCGCTCGTCGTGCTGGGAGAAGGGGGAAAGCCGCTGCCCGTCGGCCCGTCGGAAGATCCGGAGCGCGACATCATCGTCTGGATGGACCACCGGGCGGTCGAGCAGGTCGAACGCATCAATGCCGAGGGGCACGATGTGCTGCGCTATGTCGGCGGCATCATCTCGCCGGAGATGGAGACGCCGAAACTGCTGTGGCTGAAGGAGAACCGCCCGCAGGTCTTCGATGCCGCCTGGCAGTTCTTCGACCTTGCGGACTTCCTGACCTGGCGCGCAACGGACGATCTTGCGCGCTCCACCTGCACCGTCACCTGCAAATGGACCTATCTCGCGCATGAGAAACGCTGGGATCCGAGCTACTTCCACGGCATCGGCCTCGGGGTCCTCGCGGAGGAGGATTTCGCCCGCATCGGCCAGCGTGTCGTCGAGCCGGGCACGCCGCTCGGCAGCGGCCTGACGGCACGGGCGGCGGCGGAACTCGGCCTTGTCGCCGGCACGCCGGTCGGCGCCGGCATGATCGATGCCCATGCGGGCGGCATCGGCACGGTGGGGGTGGACGGCCCGCCGGAAAACAATCTGGGCTATGTCTTCGGCACCTCTTCCTGCACCATGACCTCGACCCGCGAGCCGGTCTTCGTGCCGGGCGTCTGGGGCCCGTACTATTCCGCCATGGTGCCGGGCATGTGGCTGAACGAAGGGGGGCAATCGGCGGCCGGCGCGGCCATCGAGCAGCTCTTGTCCTTCCACCCGGCGGCCGGCGAGGCCGCGGCGCTGGCGAAGGCGCGGGGCCTTTCCCTGCCCGTCTTCCTGGCGGGGCTTGCGGCGGAGGGGGCGCCGACGCTTTCGGCCGTGGCGGGGCTGGCGGACGGCCTGCATGTCGTGCCGGAATTCCTCGGCAACCGTGCCCCCTTCGCCGATCCGCATGCGCGCGCGGCGATCGTCGGCCTCGGCATGGAGCGGGACCTTGCCAATCTCGTTTCGCTCTACGTTGCCGGGCTTTGCGGCATCGGTTATGGCCTGCGCCAGATCATCGATGCGCAGGCGGCCGCCGGTGCGCCGATCGACAGGATCGTGATCAGCGGCGGTGCGGGCCAGCTCGATCTCATCCGCCAGCTTCTGTCGGACGCGACGGGAAAGACATTGCTCGCAACACGGGCGGAAGAGCCGGTGCTGCTCGGCGCCGCCATTCTCGGCAGTGTCGCCGCCGGTGCCTTCCCGGACGTGCGCGCGGCGATGGCGGCCCTTTCGGCGACCGACCGCACCTTTCGGCCGGCCGGCGCGGACATCGCGGCCCTGCATGCCAAGCGCTACGACGCCTTCACGCGGCTGCAGGCATTGGCCCGGACGATCCGGTAGGCGCCTGTTTTTTTGCAGGGCCACTTGGTGGTCTGCAGAAACGGCCTCAGGCGCTGACGAAGAGGGCGACAGGCTCGCCTGCAAGCGCCTCGGCGAGCGGCATGCCGCTGCCCAGCACCAATCGGCGGTCGTCAAGCACGGATCGCGCCGTTTGGCCGTAGAAGCGATCGGGGATGGTGATGGAAATTCCCCGCATGGCGTCCTCCGTCAGGCGCAGGCTGCCGGGCGGTGTCTTGCCGAAGGTGTGGTGCGGGACCACGGTGATGGCGAAGGCCTGCGGCGCGCCGCGCAGGAAGGCGAGGGCCTGGGCCCCGCCATCGGAAAGGTCGAGGGGAAGGTAGGGGCCGGCGAACGGACCATCCGGGTCTTTCGCCCGCACGGCGAGGACGGTCGCGACCAGCCATTGTTTGTAGGAAGCGAAGGACGCCCGCGTCGCGGCCGGCTTTTCCGGCATGACGTGGGAGGGCGTGTCGAACATCCGGGCGCCGGCCTGCCGCAAGGAGAAGTCGCCACGTTCGCTGCCCTGCCGGATGTCCGGGATGCCCGGCATGGTCAGCTTTATCAGCGTCTGTGCGAGAGAGTTCATCAGCCCGGCATCCACGAAGGGCGAGAGTGTCGCGTCGAGTTCCCGGAGAAATGCATCGTTGCCGAACAGGCCTTCGATGACGCCGGCCAGCGCCCGCGCAGGATTGCCGGCCGATGCGTAGCCATGCGGGCTGACTTGCCCTTCGCTTCTTATGAATATCTCCAGATCGGCGGCAAGGGACCGGATCGCCGCGGTATCCTGAAGGCCCGTGACCGGCCAGAGGGCTGCGATCGCATTGTGGAGCAGCCGTTCCGTATCCGGCTCGGGAGCAGCCCGGCCGGCAGGGTTGCGAACCATCTCGGCGCCGAGGGCGGACCAGCGTTGCCGCGCCGCGTGCCAGCGGTCCGGCGCCTCGGCGAGGGCATGGAGCCTGGCCCTGGCGTCTCCGCCATAGGCAACACCGGACGGGGATATCGCGGACAGGCCATGCGGCATGGTTTCGGCACGGGCCCGCATCACCGCGTGGAACGCTGCGGGGCCGTCCGCCGGCTCGCTCGGCCGGCCGGCATTCTCCCGGGAGAAAAGCAGGTCATCCGGCGCCCCTGCTGCCACGCAGCCGCTCAATTGCTGGAAGCGGGCGCGGAATTCGGCGCAGCCCGCCAGAGTGGCCGGTATCCTGTCGTCGGCCAGCAATTCCCAGATGAAATCGATCGCCTCGCGGACCTCCGGCCGGTTGTCCTCCTGTGCCTGTTGCCGGGCTGTCGCGATGATCTCGCGGTCGCGTTCGCTGACATGCGTGGCCGTCGCATAGGTCCGCGCGACCGGCAGGGCGACGATCAGGGCGCGGATCGCCTCGGCAAGGGCGCTGCGGGAGAGGTCGGCGTGGGACTGGTCGGCGAGAGCCTTCGCCAGAAGGGTCAGGCGGGCAGCCTCGCCTTCGAGTTCCGTCCCGAAGATCTGCCGCTTGCCGGCCTCCCTCGCCGTTTCCGTCCGCGGACTGCCATCGGGAGGACTGGATGCCTGGTGGGGATGACTGGCCATCATATCCGTGAGGGCTGTGATGATCTCGCCCCCGGTCGTGCCATGGACCGGCCATTCCGCCGCAAGCTGTTCGCTTCCCGCAAGGTGCTTGTCGACGATCAGGTAGGCGGAGCCGACGGCAGCGCGCAGCCGCTGCAGATAGGCATGCGGATCGGCGAACCCGTCGATATGCAGGATGGCCAGCCCATCCACCGTGCCTTCGCGGACGAGGTCGAGGACCAGCCGGTGGCTGTCGTCGAAAACCCGGGCATCCTCGAGGCGCAGCCGGACAAGCTCGGCGGAGCCGCACAGGCGCCGGTCGCCGGCCGGCCGGTGCGCCGTCTTTCGTTCCACCAGCCGCCATGGCTGTGCCGCGTGAATCGCCGTGATCCGCCCGGGGTCGCGCGAGATTTCGGCAAGCATCCGTGCAACGACCTCCTGCTCGTCGAGGAAGGCGAGCGGGCCGGCAAGGGCGGCCGCGCCTTCGAAGGCCGCCGCCGGGGCGGTGACCAGGAGCAGTTCCTCATATGCGGCAAGTGCCTGCCGGTACGTCTCGGGATGCAGGGGATAGAAGGAGCCGCGATAATGCAGCGCCAGGATGTCCCGCTCCGGGTCCAGCGCGAGGCGGATCGCGCCGTTCGCGACCTCCGTTGCGAAATCCTTTTCGAGAACGGGCAAGGCCAGCTTTTTCGACCAGTCGATGTCGAAATGCCGGGAAAACAGGCTTTGCTCGCCCCAGGTGACGACGCTGTGCCACCAGGCATTTTCGAGGCTCGCGGCCATGTGGTTCGGCGCGATGTCGAGGACGAGGCCGAGGCCGCGTGCCTTAAGATCGCCGGCAAGCCGGCGCAGGCCATCGAGACCGCCGAGGGCGGGATCGATCGCGTTGGGATCGACGATATCGTGGCCGTTGGACGAGCCCGTCACGACCGTCATCACCGGCGAGGCGTGGAGATGGCTGATGCCGAGATGCTGAAGATAGGGCACCAGTTGACGCGCCCTCCCGAAGTCCATGCCATTTCGGAACTGGAGGCGATAGGTGGAGGAAGGGCGGGTCATAGGGTCCTGGAATGTGCGTTTTCTCGCCCAGAAAACGCAAATCCTCCCGAATTGTTCCAAAGCGTCTTGCGGGTGCGTTCCCCGTCTCGCTTCGTCTGCCTCCCGGTTGGGGAAGAGGGCGGCGAGATGGGCGGGGGCGTTATGAGGCAGTGTGCCTTTCGTGCGCGAAATGCCGCCTGAGGATATCGAGGACCTCGTTTGCGAGCTCGCCGACGATGCCGTTCTGTTCCCAGGAGTAGAGCGAGGCGATGATCGGCGGTTCCGGCGGGAAATCGGTGAAGGGCCTGACGCGCCACCCTTTCGCGGCATCGATGGGCAGCAGCGAGAGGCCGAGGCCGGCCTCGATGGCCATCAGCACGTTGCGCAGGCTGGCGGAGGTGAAGGCGACATACCAGCGCCGCCGTTCCCGTTCCAGCCGCTCGAACATGGCGTCCCGGTAGAGCCCGCCCAGCGGAAAGGTGACGAGCGGGACAGGGTCGGGCAGGTCCGCCGGCGCATCCAGCGCGGTGAACCAGGCGATCGGTTCCGCGAAGCTTGCCCAGCTGTCGGTGCTCGGCGTGTCCTCCTTGAGCACGACGATGTCGAGTTCGCCGGAGCGGTAGCGCCGCGCAAGGTCGGCGCGCAGCCCCGTGGTGACGTCGAGGCGCGCCTCCTTGTGGCGCTTGGCGAAGGCGGCGAAGGCATGGGCCATTTCGGGCGTCGCGATGTCATCGGGCATGCCGATGCGCACCGAGGTGGTGCCGGAGGTCTCGGCAACCAGCGTCAGCGCCTCGGTCTGCAGCGCGAGGATGCGCCTGGCGTGGCCGAGCAGGCGCTCGCCCGTCACGGTCAGGCGCACCGGCCGCGCGGCGCGGTCGACCAGCTCCCGGCCGATCACCTCCTCGAGGCGTGCGATCTGCTGGCTCATCGTCGATTGGGTCATGTGCAGCCGGTCGGCTGCGGCGGTGAAGCTGCCGGCATCGGCAATCGCCACGAAAGCCCGGAGCAGGCGCGGATCGAGCACAGTATCTCCATCGAAAATCAGAATGATAGCTATCTAAACATCTAATTTGCGCATGATTCAAGCGGGTGATAGCGGTAGGCGAGGCCGGTGGCTGCGCCCCGGCCCGACACGTCTTTTCAGCACGAAAGTCGAACCATGACGGATACGCGCTCCAGCCGCGATTGGGCAATGCTTGCACTGGTGGTCCTGATCGGCCTCAACCTCCGGCCCTTCCTCGCGGCCCCGGCGCCGATCCTCATGGAGATCGGCGCCGATACCGGCCTCGGTTATGGTGGCATCGCGATGCTGACGTTGCTGCCGATGGTCCTGATGGGCCTCGGCGCCTTCGTGGCGCCGGGTCTTCTGGTGCGGCTCGGCGCGCGGCGTGGCCTGTTGGTCGCGCTGGCCGTGCTCTTCGCCGGCTCGGCGCTGCGCCTCGTTGTATGGGACGGCCTGTCGCTGATCGTGATGGCGGCGCTTTGCGGCATCGGCGTCGCCTTCATCCAGGCGGCCTTTCCCGGCATCATCAAGGCGCGCTTCCCGACAAGCGTGCCGGTGGTGACGGGGCTCTATTCGGCAATGATCATGGCCGGCGGCGCCTTCGGGGCGCGGCTGATGCCGGTGCTCGTGCATGCCGGCTACGGCTGGCGGGCGGCGCTCGCCTGGCTGGCGCTGCCGGTTGCGATCGCGCTCGCCGCGTCCTGGCGCATCCTGCCGGCCGTGCCGTCGAGCCGGCCCGACGGCGCGCTGACGCGGCAGCTCCTGCGCCGGCCGAGGACCTGGGCTCTGATGGGTGCCTTCGGGCTGGTCAATGCCGGTTATTGCTCGATGATCGCCTGGCTTTCGCCCTATTACCAGGCGCAGGGCTGGACGAGTGCCGACAGCAGCGGCCTTGTCGCGATCATGGCGATCTGCCAGGCCGTCGCCGCGCTCGGCCTTCCCATCCTGGCGCGTGGCAATGTCGACCGCCGCCGCTGGCTCTGGCTGACGATCTTCTTCCAGGCCGCAGGCTTCTTCGGTCTTGCGAGCCTTCCCGGCATGGCGCCGGCCGTGTGGGCCGGGCTGTGCGGCGCGGGCCTCGGCGGCAGCTTCGCGCTTGCCATCGTCACGGCGCTCGACCACCTGCCGCAGCCGGAACAGGCCGGTGCGCTGGCCGCGCTGATGCAGGGCGGGGGCTTCCTGATCGCGGCGCTCGGCCCCTATGCGATGGCGCTGCTGCACCACTGGACGGGCGGCTTTGCGGCGGGCTGGGGGATGCATCTCGGCTGCGTGCTGGCAACGGCGCTGCTCTATCTGCGCTTCGACCCGCGGCACTATCCGGTGGCGATGCCCCTTGCTCCATGACCGGAAACCCGCGCCGGGCGGCGCGGGCTTCTTTGAAGGATGACAGGCCTAACGGCGGCCGCCGAAGGGCCGCAGGTTCATATGGCGGTTGACGTCCTTGTAGAGCAGGTAGCGGAACGGGCCGGGGCCGCCGGCATAGCAGGCCTGCGGGCAGAAGGCGCGCAGCCACATGAAGTCGCCGGCCTCCACCTCCACCCAGTCCTGGTTCAGGCGATAGACGGCCTTGCCCTGCAGCACGTAGAGCCCATGCTCCATGACGTGGGTTTCCGCGAAGGGAATGACGGCGCCGGGCATCAGCGTGACGATCGTCACATGCATGTCGTGGCGCAGGTCGTTCGGATCGACGAAGCGCGTCGTCGCCCAGCCGCCGTTCGTGCCCGGCATGGCGGCGGGGGTGATGTCCTTCTCGTCGAGGATCAGCGGATCGGGATGGGCAAGGCCATCGACGGCCTCATAGGCTTTGCGGATCCAGTGGAAGCGGGCATGGGCACCGGAGCGGTTGCGCAGCGACCATTTCAGGGCCGGTGGCAGGAAGGCGTAGCCGCCCGGCTGCAGCGTGTGCTTGCCGGTCGGCAGCGTCAGCTCCACCTCGCCATCGACGACGAAGAGCACGCCCTCGGCCTCGGGATCCTGTTCCGGCCGGTCGCTGCCGCCGCCCGGCGCCACTTCCATGACATATTGCGAGAAGGTCTCTGCAAAGCCGGAAAGCGGGCGGGCGATGACCCAGCAGCGCGTGTCGTTCCAGAAGGGCAGGAAACTGGTGACGATGTCCTGCATCACCCCCTTTGGGATCACCGCATAGGCCTCGGTGAAGACGGCGCGGCCGGTCAGGAGGTCGCTCTGCGGGGGGTGCCCGCCGAGGGAGGAATAGTAGCTTCGTTGCATCGTCTCAGGCCCTTTGGTTGCGTGTTTCCGGTGGTCTTCGGCGGGGCGTTCGTCGCCCGCTCATCTTTTCGCGCCGGCCTTTTCCAGCAGCGCGGCGATCTCGCCATAGCCGCGGCCGCGGGCGTGCTGGAGCGGGCTGACGCCGTCATTGTCGGCAAGCTCGACATCGGCGCCGGCGGCGATCAGCAGCGCGACGATCTCGACATGGCGCGGCCCGCCGTCGCTGAGGATGATCGCCTCCAGGAGCGCCGTCCAGCCGAGGCGGTTGACATGGTCGACATCGGTACCGGCCTTGATCAGCGTGTCGACGGTCTCGACATGGCCGCGCTCGGCGGCCGGAATGATGGCGGTGCCGCCGTAGCGGTTGACGCTCGTGAGATCGGCGCCGTGGGCCAGCGTCAGCTTCAGGATCTCGAGATGGCCGCGCGCGCCGGCATAGAGATAGGGGCTGTCGCTGATATCGTCCTTTGCATTGACGTCGGCGCCGGCCTCGATCAGCGCGCGGGCGGCGTTCACCGTGTTGCCGTGCGTGGCGACGAGCAGCGCCGTCGCGCCGCGGGCATCCCGCGCGTCGATGCTGGCGCCCTTGGCGAGCAGCGTCTTGATGGCGGCGACATCATCGGCGGCGGCTGCCTTGTGCAGTTGCGTATCCATGGCGTTTTCGGCGGCAAGAAGGGGAGGGCAGAGGGCCGCGAGGAAGAGCCAGGCCGACAGCAGGGCAAGTTTCAGCATGCGCGTTCCCGTTGGTTCACGGCGGCAAATTAGCAGGGGTGGATGCCATTAGAAAATTAAATGTGTAAATCCACATCATGCACAAGATGGAACTTGCGCGCACCGCACCGGCCGTGAAGACGGGCATGGCGCTTCCGCGCTCCTCCGTCACCGGGCAAATAAAACCCGGAGCGGATCGCTCCGCTCCGGGTTTCCGCCCCGCCCCGAAAGAAGGGCCGTTACAGGCCCGCTGCCGCGATCGCCGCGTCCATGCGCTCGCGGGCCTTCTTCGGCAGCTTGCCGGTCTTGACCGCGTCGAGATTGGCCGGCGCATCGCCGACGACCACCACGCCCACCATGCCCATGCCGACATGCGGCGTGCACTTGACGCCATAGGCGCCGGCCTTGTCGAGGGTGATCTTGAAGTTCTCGTTGATCTTGCTCTTGAAGGCCTCCGCCCCCTCGGGGATCATGCCTTTGATCGTCTCGACATTGTGTCCCTTGTCGGTGGGGATGAAGGTGATGGTATCGCCGGGGGCGACCTTCACGAAGGCGGGCTCGAACACCATGGCACCCTCGGCGCCCTTGTTCAGCATATGCACTTCGAAATCTGCCGCTGCTGCCGGAAGCGCAAGCGCCAGAATGACTGCTGCCGCGCCGACGATGCTCTTTGCCATGGTACGCACTGGAATTCTCCTTGCTGACGAACGTCTCTCGTTCATGAGCTAGGAAGTAGACCTGCCGGCGGTCCTGCTCTTTGACTTTAATCAAACAACGCGGCGATGGCGCGTGGCGTCCTGTCGCAGGTCCTGCAGGCGCCCTTGAGGGGCGCCGGCAGGTGCCGGGCGTGGCGCCGTTTCCGACCCGCTTTCAGGCGACCGTGAAGGCGACCTCGTCCAGTCCGTCGATATGCGCCAGCATCCTGTCGCCCCTTGCCACCGCGCCGACGCCGGCCGGCGTGCCCGCGAAGATCAGGTCGCCGGGCTTCAGGGTGAAGAGGCGCGAGAGGTAGGCGATCATTTCCGGCACCTTCCAGATCATCTGGTTGAGGTTGCCGTCCTGGCGGACCGTATCGTTGACCGTGAGCCGGATCGCGCCTTCGCCCGGATGGCCGATGTCGGCGGCGGGGTGGATCGGTCCGCAGGGGGCGGAATGCTCGAAGGCCTTCGCGACCTCCCAGGGCCGGCCCTGTTTCTTCGCCTCCGCCTGCAGGTCGCGGCGCGTCATGTCGAGACCGACGGCATAGCCGTAGACGCAGGCGAGCGCCCGCTCGACGGGAATGTCCGTGCCGCCGCCGTGAAGCGCGACGACCAGCTCGACCTCGTGGTGCACGTCGCGGCTGGCGGCGGGATAGGGAAAGGCGCTGCCCGGCGGTACAAGCGTGTCGGGATTCTTCTGGAAGAAGAAGGGCGGCTCCTTGTCGGGGTCATGGCCCATTTCGATGGCGTGGTCTGCGAAGTTGCGCCCGACGCAATAGATCCGGTGAACCGGAAAGCGCGCGGCGCTGCCCCGGATCGGCAGGCAGGGGACGGGCGCGGGCGGAAAAAGAAGGTTCGTGTCGGACGTGGATGTTTCAGGCGTCATGGGCTGTTGCACTTTCGCTGGCTGGCTTCATCGGCGACGCTAGCACGCCGGGCGGCCGCAATCGATCCGTTGACGCTGTCCCATGCGGCCCGGCACATTGCGCAGGCCGGAAAAATCGCGGATAGAGGCAGGATGACGAACGGTGCCCCTCTGGACATGAACATTCCCGACGAAACGAAGGATGCCCTGCCGCGCGAACGCCGCCGGTCGCTGGCCATCGGCCTCCTGAAGGCGCGCGAGGCGGTGATGAGCCATTTCCGGCCGATCCTTGCCGATCACGACGTGACCGAGCAGCAATGGCGGGTGATCCGCGCGCTTTCGGAAGCCGGTACCCTCGATGCGACGGAAGTGGCGGAGAAGGCCTTCATCCTGGCGCCGAGCCTGACGCGCATGCTGCGGTCGCTGGAGGAGCGCGGCCTGATCACCCGGCACAAGGACAAGGAAGACGGCCGCCGCGTGCTGCTGCGGCTTGCGCCGGCCGGCCAGGCGGTCATCGACGAGGTCATGCCGGATTCCCGCCGCGTCTATGCGGATATCGACGCCCGTTTCGGCGCCGAGCGCGTCGAGGAACTGCTCGACATGCTGGAAGAGCTCGCCGCCCTCAAGCTCGACGGCAAGGCGGGCGGCGAGGAATAGGGCAATTCCGGATCAGTAGACCCCGGCGCCGGCCGGTGCCTCCGCCGGCTCGGCGGCCCTGAAATCGGCGAGCAGCTTCGTCGTGGCATTGGCGAGCAGCGTTACGTCGTTGCCGATGGCGACGAAGGTGGCGCCGAGCTCCAGGTAGCGCTTGGCAAGCCCGAGGTCGCCGATCAGGATGCCCGCCGCCTTGCCGTGTGCCTGGATCTTCTTCAGCGCCTTTTCCACCTCGGCCTGCACTTCGGGCGCGCCCGGTCTGCCGAGGAAGCCCATGTCGGCGGCAAGGTCGGCCGGGCCGATGAAGACGCCGTCCACGCCCTCGGTACCGGCGATGTCGTCGAGCGCTTCCAGCCCGGTGCGGTTTTCGACCTGCAGCAGCAGGCAGATTTCCGCGTTCGCCGTCTGCAGATAGTCCGCCGTGCGGTTGAAGGCGGAGGCTCTGGCGAGCGCCGCGCCGACGCCGCGCACGCCATGCGGCGGATAGCGCACGGCCTTCACCATCGCCTCGGCCATCGCCTTGCTGTCGACCATCGGGATGAGCAGCGTCTGCGCGCCGATATCCAGCAATTGCTTGACGATCCAGGTCTCGCCGATCGGCGGGCGGATGACGGCGTGGCTTGCCGTGCCCTTCATCGCCTGGAGCTGCGAGACGAGCAGTGGCACATCGTTCGGCGCGTGCTCGGCATCGAGCAGCAGCCAGTCGTAGCCGGCCTCGGCGCAGATCTCGACCGTGTAGGGATTGGCGAGCGCCTGCCAGAGGCCGATCTGCGCGCGGCCTTCGCGGAGCGCCTGCTTGAATCGGTTTTTCGGAGCGGGCATCTTTCCACCTCAGGCGAAGAACAGGCTGACGGTGCCGTAGGGGCCGAAATCGCCGACGATCGTATCGCCGTGGCGGGCTTCCACCGGCCGGATGAACGAACCGGCGAGCACGATCTGGCCGGCCTCGATGCCGTCGCCATACTGCGCGAGCCGGTTGGCGAGCCAGGCGACGCCGCGCGCCGGCTGGTTGAGCACGCCGGCGCCGAGGCCGGTTTCCTCGACCTCCGCATTGCGGCTGACGATGGCGCCCATCCAGCGCATGTCGATCGCGTCCGGCCGCGCCGCGCGCCCGCCGGTGACGATGCCGGCATTGGCGGCATTGTCGGAGATCGTGTCGAAGATGGTGCGTGCCTTCTTCGTTTCGGGGTCGGCGCGCAGGATGCGCGTGTCGAGGATTTCCAGCGCCGGGGTGACGTAGTCCGTGGCGTTCAGCACGTCGAAGATGGTGATGCCCGGCCCTTTCAGCGGCGCCTTCATCACGAAGGCGATCTCTGCCTCGACGCGCGGCTGGATGAAGCGGCCGGCCGGCACGGTCGCGCCGTCCTCGAAGACCATGTCGTCGAAGAGCACGCCGGAATCCGGGATGTCGATGTTCAGCGCATATTGCATGGCCTTGGAGGTGAGGCCGATCTTCCAGCCGATCACCCGGCGGCCATCGGCGATCTTCTTCTTCACCCAGGCCCCCTGGATCGCATAGGCGTCGTCCATGGTGATGCCGGGGTGCTTCAGCGAGAGAAGGCCGGTCTGGATGCGGGTGCGCTCGGCCTCGTCGAGGCTGGCCGCGGCGGCGTGGATCTCCTCTGGCGTCATCATGATCAGACCTCGTCGGCGATGGTGTTGCGGAGCGTGCCGATGCCCTCGGCCTCGACCTCGACCACGTCGCCCGGCTTCAGCCAGATCGGCGGATCGAAGCGCGCGCCGGCGCCGGTCGGCGTGCCGGTGACGATGACGTCGCCGGGCACGAGCGTCGTGAAGGTGGAGATATAGGCGATGATCTTGCGGAAGGAGAAGATCATGCGGCCGGTGCGGTCGCTCTGGCGCACATCGCCGTTGACGCGGGTTTCGAGCCGGATGTCGGCAAGCTGGCTTTCGTCCGCATAGGGCACGAGCCAGGGGCCGATCGAGCCGCTCCGGTTGAAGTTCTTGCCCTGGGTGACGTTGAACTTGGCATGGCGCACCCAGTCGCGGATGGTGCCCTCGTTGCAGAGCGAGAGGGCCGCGATGTGGCTCAGTGCGTCGGCTTCGGCAATCCGTCGCCCGCCCTTGCCGATGACGATGACGATCTCGCCCTCGTAGTCGAGCTGCGGGCTTTCCGGCGGGCGGATCAGCGGCCGGTCGTGCCCGGTGAAGGAGCGCGGGAAGCGGATGAACAGCGAGGGATTGTCGGGGGCGGCCTGGCCGTCCTTGTATTCCGCGTTGCGGTCAGGAAAGTTCACGCCGACGCAGACGATCTTCTCCGGCGCGGGGATCGGGATCTCGTAGGTGATCTCGTCCAGCGCATGATCCGGCTTCTGCCCGGCTGCGGCACTCAGCAGTTCGCCGAAGGCATCGGCTTCCACGACCTCCTTCAGCGTCGGGAAGCGGCCGGCAAACCGGGCGGAAAGGTCGATCACGCCGTCCGCGGCGATCAGGCCGTAGCCCTTGCGCGGGCCGATGCTGAAGCTGGCAAATCTGGGATGGTCCATCCTGGTGTTCCCTGGCAGTGCCACCGGGCAGGGGCCTCTGCCGGCGGCGTCCTCGATGCGGTCGGCGCGCCCTTCAGGGCGCGATGATGGGCTGGGCCTTGAGCTGCGAATCCGCGACCTCGGTGCCGGCGAAGAGGCTGCCGTGCTCGAACCAGGATTTCGGCGCCGGAGCGCCCCAGAGCGTCTGGCGCTGCGGGTCCTTCAGGTCCCACTTGATGGGTTCCAGGTCTGGGTCGACCGTCTGGTAGTCCGAGCAGTAGATCTCGATGCGGTGCCCGTCGGGATCGAGGATATAGAGGAAGAAGGCATTGGAAATGCCGTGGCGGCCGGGGCCGCGCTCGATATGGTCGACCCAGCCGGTCGTCGCCATCAGGTCGAGCAGGTCGATGATGTTGAGCGGCGTCGGCACCCAGAAGGCGGTGTGGTGCAGGCGGGGTCCACGGCCATTGGTGAAGGCGATGTCGTGCACGCCGCCCTTGCGATGGGTCCAGGCCGCCCAGAGCTTTCCGGTTTCTTCGTCCTCAGTATATTCCGTCACGCGGAAGCCGAGCTCGTTGTAGAAGGCGACGGAGGCATCGACATCGGGCGAGAAGCAGTTGAAGTGGTCGATGCGCAGCGGCTTGACGCCGCGATAGAGCGCATATTTCTGGTGGATCGGCGGCAGGCGGTCCATCTTCGTGTAGAATTCCAGGGGAATGCCGTGCGGATCGCGCGTGCGGAAGGTGCGGCCCTGGTAGGGGCGCTCGACCCATTCCACCGGCATGCCCTTGCCCTTGAAGAAGTGCACGGCCTTTTCGAGGTCCTCCTCGTCGAAGACCTTGAAGCCGAGGTCGCGGGCTTCCGGCTTGCCGGATTTCCGCAGCACGATGCAATGGTGGCCGCGCTCCTCCATGGCGCGCAGATAGATCGTGTCGGCGGTCTCGTCCGTCACCTGCAGGCCGAGCGTGTCGACGTAGAAGGCGCGGGACTTTGCAAGGTCGGTGACGCCGAACTCGACATGGCTGAGGCGCACGATGTTGAACGGCGGGTAGAGGTTTGGCTGGGGTACGGGCATGGGTTCCTCCTCAAGCCCGCCTCGGCAGGCGAGGACGGGCGCATTCTGGTCTTCCGGCGGTCAGCCGCCGAGTTTCGGGATGGCATGGGCGCTCGTGGCGAAGGCGATGTTCTTCGTCTCCATGTAGAAGTCGAAGGACCAGTCGCCGCCATCGCGGCCGATGCCGGAATTCTTCACGCCGCCGAAGGGCGTCGGCAGGTGGCGCACATTCTCCGAATTCACCCAGATCATGCCGGCGTCGAGACGATCGGTGAAGCGGAAGGCGCGGGTGACGTCCGCCGTCCAGAGATAGCCAGTGAGGCCGTACTGGACATCGTTGGCGAGCGCGAGCGCCTCGTCCTCGTCCTTGAAGGGGATGGCGGTCAGCACCGGCCCGAAAATCTCCTCCTGGGCGATGCGCATGCCGTTGTTCGCGCCGGTGAAGAGCGTTGGCTCGACATAGCAGCCGCCGCCCGGCCCGTCGAATTTTTCCCCGCCGGCCGCGACCGTCGCGCCCTCGGACCGGCCGATGGCGATATATTCGAGAACCTTCTTCTCATGCACCGGGTGGATGAGCGGGCCGACGACGGTTTCCGGATCGAGCGGATGGCCGACCTTGATGCGTTTCGCCTTCTCGGCGACGAGGGCGGTGAAGCGATCGTAGATGCTCTCCTCCACCAGCAGGCGGGAGGAGGAGGTGCAGCGCTCGCCGTTCAGCGAATAGATCATGAAGACGGCGGCATCCGCCGCGCGTTCGAGGTCCGCGTCGGCGAAGACGATGACCGGGTTCTTGCCGCCGAGCTCGAAATGCACGCGCTTCAGCGTGTCGGCGCCCTGTTTCATGATCATCGAGCCGGTGCGGCTTTCGCCGACGAAGCCGATGGCCTTGATGAGGGGATGTTCGGTGAGCGCCTTGCCGGCATCTTCGCCAAAGCCGTTGACGAGGTTCCACACGCCCTTGGGCAGGCCCGCGTCCTCGGCGATCTCCACGAGCAGGCGCGCCGTCAGCGGCGAGAACTCGGCCGGCTTGTGCACGATGGTGCAGCCGGCGGCGAGCGCCGGGGCGATCTTCCAGGTGGACAGCATGAAGGGCGTGTTCCACGGCGTGATAATGCCGACCGGGCCGATCGGCACGCGGGTCGTCATGTTGACCTGGCCCTCGGCGCGCAGCGTCCTGCCATCGCGGGCCTCCGGCGCGCGGTCGGCGAAGAAGCGGAAGTTCTCCGCTCCGCGCAGCGCGGCCTTGGCCATGAAGCGCAGCGACTGTCCCGTGTCCATGCATTCGACGAAGGCGATCTCCTCGGCCCGGGCCACGATGGCGTCGGCGATCTTGTGCATGAGCTTCTTGCGCGTTCCGCCCGGCATGGCGGCCCAGTCGGCGAAGGCGGTCCTGGCGGCCTTCGCCGCGCGATCGATATCGGCGGCCGTGCCCTTCGCCACCGTGGCGAGCGGCGCGAGGTCGACGGGGGAGATGGTCTCGAAGGTCGCGCCGCCCTCGGCCGGCAGGTCCTCGCCGGCGATGCGGTTGAGGACGCCCGTCTCCTTGAAGCGGGCAAGATAGGCCGCCGCCTTCGCCATGTTTTCCTGGTGTTTCGACATGAGATCTTCCTGGGAATTTCCGTTATTTGGCGCGCAGGCGCGGATGGATGGCGTTCTTCTTCCAGCTCAGCTCCGCGTCGATCTCGCGGATTTCCAGCGAAAGCGCGAAGTGCGGCGTCTCGAAGAGCGGGGCGAGGAGCCGGCTTGCGGTGGCAAACAGCGCCTCGCCGGTGCGTTTCTTCTCCTCCGCGCTGCGGCCCTTGCCGATGCGCAGGTTGAGGTCGACGAAGGCGTTTTCCGGCAGAAGGTCGGCGATAGCGTAGTGGTCGGCCCTCAGCGCCCGGACGCGCACGGCGCCGATCTCGAAAAGGCCGGTTTCCAGCATCGTTTCAAGCAGCGCCGCGCAGAGGGCGCCGAGATCCGCGCGGCCTTCCAGATTGGCCGAATATTCCACTGTCAGATGCGGCATGGTTCCTCCCGCGCACGGCATTTTTATTTAACATGTTAAATAGAAGGCCGCTTGTCAAGGGGCTATCGCCGTTCTCAGCCCCCGAAGCTGCCGGCCTGGGTCGGCACATGGACGTAGTTGCGGTCGAAATAAAGGAGCGCATGCCCGTCGCGCCGGCAACGGATGTCCACGACCTCGCCGATGAGGATGTTGTGCGTGCCCACCAGCCGGGCCTCCGTCAGCCGGCAATCGAAGGAGACGATGGCATCGGCCAGCGCCTGGTTGCCGGAGGGAAGGTCGGTCCAGGCCGCATCGGCATAGCGCGCCTCCATATCGGCCTCGCGCCCGGCGAAGGAGGCGGCGAGCGCCTTGTGCTCCTGCGTCAGTACGTTGACGCAGAAGCGGCGGTTCTCGATGAAGAGCCCGCTCTGTGCGGAACGGCTGTTCATGCAGACGAGCAGCGTCGGCGGCTCGTCGGTTACCGAGCACATGGCGGTGGCGGTGAAGCCGCCACGCCCAGCGGCGCCCTTGGTGGTGATCACGTTGACCGGGGCGCAAACCCGGGCCATCGCATTGCGGAACTCGGTCCTGGAAATGCCGGTGTCCATGGCAGCCCCCTCATTCGGCCGCGTCGCGGACGGAATCGCCGCCAAGCGGCGGCAGCCAGGTGTCGCCGGTCCAGCCGCCTTCGTCATAGTCGGCCATGCACTCGTCGACCAGCGCCTCCATCTCCTTCAGCCGCCCGCCGCGCTCGGCGCCCTTCAGCACCTGCAGGCGGACCTCTTCCGGCGCGCCGGCATAGTTCAATTCGTAGAGCGCGTGGCGGCCGCCGAATTCCGTGCCGGTCGCATCCCACAGGAGCTTCATGATCTTGATGCGCTCGACATGCCCCATGTCGTTAGAGCCGCGCACATATTGCGCGAGATAGCGGTCGATCTCCGGGTTGGAGAAGTCCTTTGCCGAGGAGGGCAGGTAGATGAGGCCGGAGGCCACCGTGCGGCGCACGATGTCGATGACCTTCGGATAGGCCTCCGACATGAAGGTGCGGTAGCAGAGCGCGGCTTCCAGGTTCGGCAGCACCGCCCCGCTCGCCCAGGGGATAGGGTTGTAGGCCATGGCGTTGGAGAAGGACCAGAACTGGTGGCGGATGGCGATCACCTCGCCGAGCATCGCCTGGTTGCCGCGGAAGGCATCGCCCCCGGTGGCGCGCAGGGCCTTTGCGAGCAGGCCGGCGAGAAAGTCCATCTTCACCGCAAGGCGCGTGCAGCCCTGGAAACAATAGCCGTGCATGAAGCCCGAGGCCGGGTGGAAGGACAGGATCTTGGCCGCGTCGCGCAGCACCAGCACGTCCTCCCAGGGCACGAAGACATTGTCGAGCACCAGGATCGCGTCGTTCTCGTCGAAGCGCGAGGAAAGCGGGTAGTCGAAGGGGTGGGCCGCTGTCGCTGCCGTCTGTTCGTAGGAGGTGCGGCAGAACATTTTTACGCCGGGTGCATTCATCGGCAGGATGAACATGACCGACAGCGACGGGTCCTCGGTGACGGTGGCCGAGCTCTGGGCGAGGAAATTGTAGTGCGTCAGCGCCGAGGAGGTGGCGACGACCTTGGCGCCCGAGACATAAATCCCGGCATCGGTCTCCTTCGTGATGTGCACGAAGACGTCCTTCACCGCGTCGGCCGGCTTGTGGCGGTCGATCGGCGGGTTGACGATGGCGTGGTTCATGAAGAGCACGCTTTCCTGCGCGCGGCTGTGCCAGGAAAGCGCATTGTCCTTGAACGGGCCGTACCAGTCGGCATTCGCCCCGAGCGTGTTCATCAGCGCCGCCTTGTAATCGGCCGTGCGGCCCATCCAGCCGTAGGACATGCGCGCCCAATCGGCGATGGCGCCCTGCTGGGCGACGAGATCGGCGGCGGAATGGGCGACGCGGAAATATTTGTGCGTGTAGCCGCCGGAACCGGTGTCAGTCGGCGATGTCAGGCGTTCCTTGCGCTTCGGGTCGTGCAGCGCATCGTACATGCGGGCGATGGAGCGGGCGGAATTGCGCATGGCCGGATGGCTGGTGACGTCGGCGATGCGTTCGCCGTTGATATAGACCTCGCGCCCGTCGCGCAGGCTTGCGAGATATTCGGCGCCGGTAAACGGCCGGGTCTTGTCGCTGCGATGGTCTTCCGCGCGCATGGGGTGCTCCTCCTTGAAAATCCTGACAAACGCTAAGTCGGGGCCGCCAGGAGCACCATGGACAAACACGGCAATTCGCTGGTACTTTTTCCGGCATGACCCTTCGCAAGGATGTTCCTGCCTTCTTCGTCTATGGCGAGCCGAGCCGCACGCTCGACGTCGGCTTCCTCCATGTCGAGACGGTGATGGAGCGGAAAAGCCTGCATTTCGGGCAGGTCGCGCCGCACAAGCATCCGCTGATGGGGCAGATCACCTACTGGTTCAAGGGCGAGGGGCGCTACCGGATCGAGGATCGGACTTGGAATTTTTCTGCTCCGGCGATCAGCTTCGTGCCGAGCAACGTCGTGCACGGCTTCGATGTCGGCGAACAGTCGGATGCCATCGTCGTCTCCATCTCGGACGACCAGCTGCGGGCGATGGCGCCGCAGGTGGATCTGGCGCTCGATGCGCCGGTGCTGCTTTCCGGCGCGGCGGATGCCCCCGGCTGGATGCGGATCGACGCGCTGCTCGCCATGGTGATGGAGGAGTATCGCGGCGGCGCGGGGGCGAGCGAGCGGGTGCTTGCCGGGCTGATCGGCGTCGTCCTCTCGCTGATGGCGCGGCTCGGCGGTCCGGGCGGCTTTGCGGCGGCCTCGCCAGCGGTCGTGCTGGGGCTGGAATTGCGCCGCGCCATCGACCGGCACTACCGGGAGGACTGGCCGGTCGGGCGCTATGTCGAGCGGCTGGCGACGACGCCGCACCTGCTCGACAAGGCGGCGCGCACGGTCTTCGGCCAGACGGTGAAGGACATGGTGCTGGAACGGCGCCTGCTGGAGGCCAAGCGCCTGCTGCGCTTCACCATTCGTCCGGTGGAGGATATCGGCCGGGAGATCGGCTTCGAGGATCCCGCCTATTTCTCGCGTTTCTTCCGCAAGCGGGCCGGCCTTTCCCCGACGGACTGGCGTGCGCGGAATGCCGAGGCGTCCGGTGCCGGCTGAGGCTGCCTGCGCCAAGGTGGTCAATCTGTCGCCGTCTTCCTGTCTCCGGGCATCTTTCCCTCATCGCGTTCGGAGGTTATCGTCATATTTCAAGAAATACAGCGATGGAGCGTTGCATGGTCCGGTTGAATGAGATCCGCGAGAACGAGGTGGCCATCACCCCGCCGGAGACCGCGGATGCGCACATCGTCTTCATCGGCCGGATTTCGACGCCCTGGACCTCGCGCATGGAAACGCCGCGCCAGGGGCGCCCCGACGGACCGGTCTGCACCATCGAGGTCTTCGAGCCCTGGGTGCAGGCCTTGAAGGGGACGGAGCGTTTCGAGCGGCTGGAGGTGCTCTACTGGCTGCATCAGTCGCGCCGCGACCTCGTGCTGCAGAGCCCGGCCTCGAATGGCGAGGTGCACGGCACCTTCTCGCTGCGCTCGCCCGTCCGGCCCAATCCGATCGGCACGTCGATCGTCGTCCTGGAGAAGATCGAGGGCAACCGGCTCTTCGTGCGCGGGCTCGACTGCCTCGACGGCACGCCGCTGATCGACCTGAAGCCGGAGCGCAGCCTGTTCAAGCCGATCGCGCCGCCGCAGAAGGGCGATTTCGCGACCGAGCCGGTGCGTATGTGCAAGAAAATCGACGAATGAAGCAATTCCAGTGAAAGTGCGAAGCGGTCTTGCGCCCGGAATTGCGCCGGCACATTCTAATCGTCGACGCCCACCATCACGTCCGATGCCTTGATCAGCGCATAGGCCTCTCGGCCGGCGGCAAGGCCGAGTTCGTTCACCGCATCGTTGGTGATGGCGGCGGTGATGATCGAGCCGCCGACATCGATGCGGACATGGGCCGTCGTCGCGCCGAGAACGACCTCGACGATCTTGCCCTTGAGGCGGTTGCGTGCGCTGATCTTCATGCGGTTCCTCCTGTTGCTGGAAGGGAAGGTAGGAGGGGCGGGCCGGATTGGTAGCCTTTGCGGTTGTTCATGCTGTTTACCGCCGGGTGAAGCGGGACGCCGCGCTCCGGTTAATTCGTATTTGAATGGACAATTCTTCTATGGCAGTGTTCGCCGTGCTTGGAGGAGGCCGCGCATGATCGTCGATACGCACCTGCATCTCATCTACCGGGACCGGCTGTCCTATCCCTGGCTTGCCGGCGTGCCGCCGCTCGATGCCGATTTCACGCAGGAGACCTATGCGCGCGAAGCGCGCCGCCTCGGCATCGTCGCGGCGCTGCATATGGAAGTGGACGTGGCGGAGGGCGATATTGCGCGCGAGACGGCCATGGTCGAGGGGCTTGCGAGAGAGGCGGGCAGCCTGCTCGTCGGCGCCATCGCCGCCTGCCGGCCGGAATCGCCGGATTTTCCGGCCTATCTCGAGACGGCCCTCGCCAATCCGTTCGTGCGCGGCTTCCGCCGCGTGCTGCATGTCGTGCCGGACGATGTCTCCGAAGGCGCGCTCTTTCGCGAGAACATAGGGCGGCTGGCGGGCACCGGCCTCAATTTCGATCTCTGCGTCCTGCCGCACCAGATCGAGAAGGCGATCGCGCTGGCGGACCTTGCGCCCGACGCCTCCTTCGTGCTCGACCATTGCGGCGTGCCCGACATCAAGGGCGGCGGCTTCGATGCCTGGAAGGGGCCGGTCGCGGAGATCGCGCGCCGGCCGAACGTCACGGTGAAGCTGTCCGGCATCCCCGCCTATGGCGCGGAAGACTGGACGCTGGAGGACCTGAAGCCCTATTTCGCCCATGTGGTGGAGCATTTCGGCTTCGAGCGCATGGTCTGGGGCAGTGACTGGCCGGTCTGCACGCTCGGCGGCGGGCTTTCCACCTGGGTCGGCGCGACGCAGGCGCTGCTGTCAGGCGTCAGCCTGGAAGACAAGCGCTGCGTGCTCTCGGAAAATGCCGGGCGGCTCTGGAAGATCACGCCGAAGGCGTGATCACCGCCAGCGTGCCGTGCGTTCTATCCATTCGCGCGTGCGCGCCTCCGGATCGGCGTTCAGCGTGATGTCGGTCACCACGGCGGCGCTGTCGGCGCCGTTTTCGAAGACGGCCGGCAGGCGATCCGGGTTGAGCCCGCCGATGGCGACGAGGGGAAGCGGCGCGATGCGCGTCTTCCAGTCCCTGAGCCGCTCGACGCCTTGCGGCGCCCATTTCATCTTCTTCAGGATCGTCGGCCAGACCGGGCCGAGCGCCACATAGTCGGGCCTTGCCGCAAGCGCGATGTCGAGCTCCGCATCGTCATGGGTGGAAAGGCCGAGCTTCATTCCGGCCGCGCGGATGGCGCCGACATCGGCGGTCGCCAGATCCTCCTGTCCGAGATGCACGTAATCGCAGCCCTCCTCGATGGCGATCTGCCAGTAGTCGTTGACGATGAGCTGGCAGCCATGTTCGGCGCAGGTGGCTTTCGCCCGGCGGATCTCGTCACGCAGGCGATAGTCCGGCGTGTTCTTCATGCGCAGCTGCACGAGTTTCACGCCGACCGGCACGAGCCGGTCGATCCAGTCGGCGCTGTCGACGATGAGGTAGAAGGGATCGAGCGTCATGAGAAGACGGCCTTTCCGATGACGGGGGTGGAGGGAACGGCCATGTCGCGCGGCTCCAGCGGCACGGCGGCATGGGCGAGGCGGCCGGCATCGATGGCGAGCGCGAAGGCCTCGGCCATCGCCGCCGGATCGCCGGCGCCGGCGACGGCGGTGTTGAGCAGCACGGCGTCATAGCCGAGTTCCATGACGCCGGCGGCGTGCGAGGGGCGACCGATGCCGGCATCGACGATCAGCGGCACGTCGGGGAAATGCGCCCGGAAGGTGCGCAGTGCCATCGGGTTCACCGGCCCCATGGCCGAGCCGATCGGCGCGCACCACGGCATCAGCACGCGGCAGCCGGCCTCGATCAGCTTTTCCGCGACGACGAGGTCGTCCGTCGTATAAGGGAAGACCTGGAAGCCTTCGCCCGTCAGGATGCGCGCCGCCTCGACGAGGCCGAAGACATCGGGCTGCAGGGTGTCGTGATGGCCGATCACCTCCAGCTTGATCCAGTCCGTGCGGAAGACCTCGCGCGCCATTTTCGCCGTCAGCACGGCCTCCTGAACGCTGTGGCAGCCGGCGGTGTTGGGCAGGACATGCACGCCGAGCGCATGGATCAGCTCGAAGAAGGCGCCGCCCGCCTTGCCGCCGGCGGTTTCGCGCCGCAGCGACACGGTGACGATCTCCGCCTTCGCGCGGCGCACGGCCTCGGCGAGGATCGCGGGGGAGGGATAGCGGGCGGTGCCGAGCAGCAGGCGGGAGCGCACCTCTTTGTCGTAGAGCTTCAGCATGTCAGCCTCCCTGCATGGGCGAGAGGATCTCGATGCGATCGCGTGCGCCGAGCGTGAAGCCGGCGCGGTCCTCGCGGTGCACCAACTCGCCGTTGACCGCCGTCGCCAGCCATTCGCCCTCATAATCGAGGGCGGAGAGGAGGTCGGCGAGCGTCGCGGCCGCGACCTCCTGTTCCTCGCCGTTGATGATGAAGGTCATGATGCCCTCCTTTCCGGTCGTGCCTGTTCTGCAAGAAGCCGCCGCGCGACCTCCGCCGCCATGGCGGGGGCCAGCAGGAAGCCGTGGCGATAGAGGCCGTTCACATGGAGCGTGCCGTCGTGCTCGCTGACGCGCGGCAGGTTGTCGGGATAGGCCGGGCGGATGCCGGCACCGGTTTCCGTGAGCCGCGCCTCGCCAAAGGCCGGGTGCAGCGTGTAGGCGGCGTTCAGCAGTTCCATGAGCGAGCGGGCGGTGATGCCGCCGCCGTCGGCGCTCTCGATCATGGTCGCGCCCACCATGAAACGGTTCCTTCCGCGCGGTACGACATAGATCGGATGGCGCGGATGCAGCAGGCGGACAGGGCGGGAGAGGTTGATCTCCGGGGTTTCCACATAGAGCATCTCGCCGCGCACGCCCCGGAGGTCCGGCAGCACGCCGATCCGGGCCGCGCCGGTGCAGTCGACCACGCGGTCGTAGCGTGCCGCATCCTGCGTGCCGTCCGCGCCGAAGAGGAAGCGCATGCGCGCCTCCTCCAGCCCGGCGGTGAGGGCCGAGAGCGCCCGTTGCGGATCGAGATGGGCCTCCTGCCGGAAGAACAGGGCCTTGGGGAAGCGGCCGGCGAGATCCGGCTCCAGCTCGGCGATGGCCGCGGCATCCAGCCATTCCCAGCCGCTCGTGCGGCGGGCGAAGCGGTCGAGCTCCCCGGCATCGCGGCCGGCGGCGACGACCAGCGTTCCCCGGCGGCTGACATGGCCGGGCACGGCCGCCTCCCACCAGTCGGCGGCCGAGCGGCCGAGCATGAGCACGGGCTCCTCCGCGCTCTCCCGCTCGCACCAGGGCGCCAGCATGCCGCCGGCAAAGCCGGAGGCCCCGAGGCCGACCTTTTCGGCGCGCTCGGTGATGGTGACGTCGAAACCGTGGCGATAGAGCTGCCAGGCGACCGTGAGGCCGGCAACGCCGGCCCCCTTGACGAGGACGCGCATGGTCATTCTCCGGCCGGGACGCCGGCAAGCGGCATGTAGAGGTCGCCGCCGTCGCGATATTTCGCCGCCATGGCCTCCAGCCCCTCCTTCTGCGCTTCGGCGCGGATATCGTGCGAGATGCGCATGGAGCAGAATTTCGGGCCGCACATGGAGCAGAAATGCGCCACCTTGTGCGCCTCCTTCGGCAGCGTCTCGTCGTGGAAGGCGCGTGCGGTCTCCGGGTCGAGCGAGAGGTTGAACTGGTCCTCCCAGCGGAACTCGAAGCGGGCGCGCGACAGCGCGTCGTCGCGTATCTTCGCCGCCGGATGGCCCTTGGCGAGGTCGGCGGCGTGGGCGGCGATCTTGTAGGTGATGACGCCGACCTTCACGTCGTCGCGGTCGGGCAGGCCGAGATGTTCCTTCGGCGTGACGTAGCAGAGCATGGCCGTGCCGAACCAGCCGATCATCGCCGCGCCGATGCCCGAGGTGATGTGGTCGTAACCGGGGGCGATGTCGGTCGTCAGCGGCCCGAGTGTATAGAAGGGAGCCTCGCCGCAGGTCCTCAGCTGCTTGTCCATGTTCTCCTTGATCTTGTGCATCGGCACATGGCCGGGGCCTTCGATCATCACCTGGCAATCCTTTGCCCAGGCGATCTGCGTCAGCTCGCCGAGCGTTTCGAGTTCGGCGAACTGCGCGGCGTCGTTGGCGTCGGCGATCGATCCGGGACGCAGCCCGTCGCCCAGCGAGAAGGAGACGTCATAGGCGCGGCAGATGTCGCAGATCTCCTCGAAATGCTCGTAGAGGAAGCTTTCCCGGTGGTGATGGAGACACCACTTGGCCATGATCGAGCCGCCGCGCGAGACGATGCCGGTGACGCGGTTGACGGTGAGCGGGATATAGGCGAGCCGCACGCCGGCATGGATGGTGAAATAGTCGACGCCCTGTTCGGCCTGCTCGATCAGCGTGTCGCGGAAGACCTCCCAGGTGAGGTCCTCGGCAATGCCGTTCACCTTCTCCAGCGCCTGGTAGAGCGGCACGGTGCCGATCGGGACCGGCGCATTGCGGATGATCCATTCGCGGATGTTGTGGATGTTGCGGCCGGTGGAAAGGTCCATGACCGTATCGCCGCCCCAGCGGATCGCCCAGACCATCTTTTCCACCTCTTCCGCCATGGAGGAGGTGACGGCGGAATTGCCGATATTGGCGTTGATCTTCACCAGGAAGTTCCGGCCGATGATCATCGGCTCGGCTTCCGGATGGTTGATGTTGGCCGGGATGATGGCCCGGCCGCTGGCGACTTCCTGGCGAACGAATTCCGGCGTGACGAAGTCGGGGATATGGGCACCGAAGCTCTCGCCGTCGCGGACAAGCGCTTGCTTTGCGGCCTTGCGGCCGAGGTTCTCGCGGATGGCGATGAATTCCATTTCCGGCGTGATGATGCCGGCGCGGGCATAGGCGAGCTGCGTCACCGCCTTGCCGTCCCTTGCCCGGCGCGGCCGGTTGCGCACGCGAAATTCCGGCGTCAGCCGTTCGCCGGTGGCAAAGCCGTTGTCTTCCGGGCGGATGTGGCGGCCTTCATAGTCCTCGGTGTCGCCGCGCGCCGCGACCCAGGCCTCGCGCAGCCGCGGCAGGCCGCTCTCGATCGAGACGACATGGGCGGGGTCGGTATAGGGGCCGGAGGCGTCGTAGACGATGACCGGCGGTTCGCCGGAGGTCGGGTGCAGCGCGATCTCGCGCATCGGCACGCGGATCTCCGGGTGCTGCTCGCCGGCTATGTGGATCTTGCGCGAGGCGGGCAGGGCGCCGGTCGTGACGGTGGGGGTGAGCTTCTGGGCGGCAATGTTCATCGTGAGGCTCCAAGTTTGCGGTTGGAGACCCAGTCCTAGAGCCGGAATGATGGAAGGACGCGTAGGCGGAATCCGGGCTGCGGATTTCGGGTTCTACAGCGCTCGCACCGTCCCTACGCCAGTATGAACTGGATCAGGTTCAACGGGTCACTGCGCTGCGAATGCCAGCAGTATCTCAGCCCCTTGTCGGGACCCCCCTGGTGAATGCCCTAAGCAAAGACGCTCGGGGATGATTTGTCAACATGGTAAAATACGTAAGTAAAATCTTACATTATATTGTGCGAAAACCACTCCTCCGTCATCCTCGGGTTTAACCCGAGGATCCTGTGTGTTTGGTCTGATGTAAGATGGTTGCGGGAAGGAGGCCGAGAGGATCCAGGCCGCCGTTTG
>NZ_JALJCK010000012.1 GCF_022899355.1 Shinella yambaruensis
CCTTCGCCATCCCCCTCATCCGCCTGCCGGCACCTTCTCCCCGCGGGGGAGAAGGGGATGGGGCGACGGTTTCCTTCTATCGGAAGGGAAATCCCGGCAGGCAGCGGACGACTCACCCCGACAAGGCCGCCTCGGCGAAGAAGGCCTCGGGTCCGTCCACCTCGATGAGCCGCCGCTTCTCGATCACCCAGAAGCGGTTGGCCACCGCCCGCACGAAGGCGCGGTCGTGCGAGACGATGAGGCAGCTCGCCTCGTTTGCCGTCAGCTCCCGCTCCAGCGCCTCCTGGCCCTCGATATCGAGATGGTTGGTCGGCTCGTCGAGCAGGTAGACGTTCGGGTTGGTCAGCCGCAGCACCAGCATGCCGAGCCGCGCCTTCTGCCCGCCGGAGAGCTGCCCCACCGGCCGCCCCTGCATCTCGATGGAAAGCCCGGCGCCGGCGAGCAGGCTGCGCGCCCGCTGGTCGCCGATGTCGAAGCGGCGGATGATCGTGCCGTGCGGCGTCTCGGCGTCCGAAAGGTCCGACAGCGCCTGGTCGCCATAGCCGAGCACCAGCGAGGGCGTCGCCTTGATACCCTCATGGCCGGCGCCCGCGATCGCGTTGCGGAGCAGCCGGACGAGGCGCGTCTTGCCGGCTCCGTTGCGGCCGAGCAGCACGATGCGGTCGCCCTGGCAGATGAATTTCCGGCCGGTGCGGAAGAGGAGGGTGCCGTCGGGCGTCCCGACGGCGGCATCCTCCAGCGTCACCAGCACCCTGGCATGGGTGCCGCGGTTGGCGAGGCGGATGGTGCCGGCCGGGCGCTCCTGATGGGCGGGCCGCGCGGCGTCCTCGATCCGCTCGGCCCGTTCCTTGAGCTGCTTGGTCTTGACCACCAGGAGGTCGCTGCCGGAATTGATGCCGATATTGTTGAGCTTGGCCGCCTGCTGGCGCAGCTGCTGGGCCGCCTTCATGTCCTTTTCGAAGCGCCGCTCCTCGGCCGCGTCCGCCGCCTCGAGCGCCGCGCGGGCGCGCGAATAGGGCAGCGCGAAGAGCTGCGAGCGCTCGGGGCGCAGGAACAGCGTGCGGTTGGTCACGGCATCGAGGAAGGCGCGGTCGTGGCTGGAGATGACGACCGGCATGTCGCGCGGCAGGCCCGCGAGCCACCCCTCCAGCCGGGCGATCTTCGAAAGGTCGAGATGGTTGGTCGGCTCGTCAAGCAGCAGCACGTCCGGCTCGCCGACGCGCACGCGGGCGACCAGCGCGATGCGCTGCCAGCCGCTGCTGAGCTGGGAAAGCGGCCGCTCGCGCAGCGCCTCAGGCACCTCCAGCTCCTCCAGCGTGACATCGGCCCGCCAGCCTTCGCTCTCCTGCTGTTCGGGGGAAAGCGCGCAGAGCACGGCCTCGCGGAAGGTCAGCGCCTCGAGGCCGGCGGGAAGGTCCTGCTCCATATGCCCGATGGTGAGGCCGCGGGCGCGAAAAATCTCGCCCGTCGTCGGCTCGAAGGCGCCGGTGATGCATTTCAGCAGGGTGGATTTCCCCCGCCCGTTGGCCGCCACGAGGCCGATCCGGTCGCCGGCGGCGACGGAGAGGTTGAGATTGGCGAAAAGCGGGGTGGAGAGGGTCACGCCGAGGGCGCGGATAGTGATGAGCGACATGGAACGATCTCTGGTCTTCGGAGCCCCGCGGTGCGGCATCGGCCGTCGATCACGCGGAATGGCTCAGGGACATGGATGCGGCTGAAACCGCATCGCCGGGAGGCAGACCAGAAGAAGAGTGTGTTCGTTCCAATCAGCCCTGCAAACGCATCTGCAGGGCAAGATCAGGACCATGCGTGCGGTTCGGCAGGAAGTCGGTCTTCACGCGCAGCCCTCTGTTACGTGTTGCGAACGGGGAAGGGGTAGCATTGGCTTGCGGGGGTTGGCAAGCGCGGGGAGCCGCCCCTCATCCGGCTGCCGCCACCTTCTCCCCGCAAGCGGGGAGAAGGGGATGCCGATTCGGTTTCCCGCAAGAGGGGCCGGTGGAAGTAAGACGGGACCTTGCCACAAATCCCTTCTCCCCGTCTGCGGGGAGAAGGTGGCGGCAGCCGGATGAGGGGCCGCGCCGCCCGCAGCGCCTACCGCCGCAAGCTCCCCAGGATGCCGCGCACCAGCGCCCGGCCGAGCGAGGAGGCGACGGTGCGGGCGACCGACTTCATCGCCGCTTCCGCCACGGTCTCGCGCTGGTAGCCGGAGCGCGCCTTCGGCTGCTTGGGGGCGGGCTGGGCGGCGGGTTCGTCGTCGCCGAAGCCGGGCAGGGTCCAGCGGCTGCCGCCGGAGGACTGGGTGCTGGCCTGCTGCTCTTCCGCCTGCTCCTGCGCGGCGGCGGCCTCGGCCGCCTTCTTGGCGCGGGCGGTCAGGATCTCGTAGGCGGATTCGCGGTCGAAATCCTCGTCATAGAGACCGGCGACGGGGCTGACATTCATGATCTCCTTGCGCTCGGCCTCCGTGACGGGGCCGAGGCGCGAGGCCGGCGGGCGGACCAGCGTGCGCTCCACCATGGAGGGCGCGCCCTTGCCCTCGAGCGTCGAGACGAGCGCCTCGCCCGTGCCGAGATTGGTGATGACCTCGGCACAATTGAAATCCGGGTTGGGGCGGAAGGTGTCGGCGGCGGTCTTCACCGCTTTCTGTTCGCGCGGCGTATAGGCGCGCAGCGCGTGCTGCACGCGGTTGCCGAGCTGGGCGAGCACGGTTTCCGGCACGTCGAGCGGGTTCTGCGTGACGAAATAGACGCCGACGCCCTTGGAGCGGATGAGGCGCACGACCTGCTCGACGCGCTCGACCAGCACCTTCGGCGCGTCGTTGAACAGAAGGTGCGCCTCGTCGAAGAAGAAGACGAGCTTCGGCTTGTCGGGATCGCCCACTTCCGGCAGCACCTCGAACAGTTCCGAGAGCATCCAGAGCAGGAACGTGCCGTAGAGGCGCGGGTTCATCATCAATTTGTCGGCGGCGAGCACCGAGATCGCGCCGCGCCCGTCATTGGTGGTGCGCATGATGTCGGAGATCTTCAGCGCCGGCTCGCCGAAGAACTGCTCGGCGCCCTGCTGTTCGAGGATCAGCAGCTCGCGCTGGATCGAGCCGACCGAGGCCTTGGAGATGAAGCCGAACTGGCTGGAGAGCGCCGAGGCGTTCTCGCCCATATAGTTGAGCAGCGCCTGGAGGTCCTTCAGGTCGAGCAGCGGCAGGCCGCCCTGGTCGGCGATCTTGAAGGCGATGTTGATGACGCCTTCCTGCGCGTCCGTCGCGTTCATCAGGCGCGAGAGCAGGAGCGGGCCCATCTCGGAAATGGTGGTGCGGACGCGGTGGCCCTTCTCGCCGTAAAGGTCCCAGAAGATCACCGGGAACTGCTGGAATTCGTAAGGCGTAAGGCCGATCTGGTCGGCGCGCTTCTGCAGGAAGTCCTTGGCCTCGCCGATGGCGCCGATGCCCGAGAGGTCGCCCTTCACGTCGGCGCAGAAGACCGGCACGCCGGCATTGGAAAAGCCCTCGGCGAGGATCTGCAGCGTCACCGTCTTGCCGGTGCCGGTGGCCCCCGTCACGAGGCCGTGGCGGTTGCCGAACTTCAATTCCAGATATTCCGGCTTGTTGTTGGTATCGTCCGGCTTGCGGCTGGTGCCGATATAGAGTTTTCCGTCCTGAAGAATGGATTCCGTCACGTTGAAACTCCTTGGCGCCGTTCTGACCCGATCGCTGCCGGCGGGCAGATCGCCGCGCCGGGCAGGTTTTCATTGAATCGTCTCAGGCAGGTTATAAGGATAGTCCGGCACGGGAACAACACGCTTTGAAGGGGTGCCTGCCCGCGTGTCGAAGGCCCGCGCAGCCGGCTTGAGTTTGCCGGACAATTCATTTACCTTGACGTTAACGTCAATTCCTTTCGGAGGGTTTTCCATGAACGAACTCGTCACCCGCGTTGCCGATGCCGTCGGCATCGACGCCGCCCTGGCGGAAAAGGCCATCGGCATGATGCTCGGCTTCCTGCAGCGCGAGGCCGCCGACGGCCCGGTCGCCCGCATGATCGAGGCCATTCCGGGCGCGTCCGAACTGGTCGCCAAGTACAATGGCGAAGGCGCGGGCGAAGGCCTGCTCGGCGGGCTGATGAGCGCGATCGGCGGCGGCGGCGTCATGGGCCTCGGCCAGCAGCTGATGAGCCAGGGCCTCGGCATGGGCGAGATCACCGGCCTTGCCAAGGAAACCATGGCAGTCGCCCGCGAGCATGCCGGCGCCGAGGTGGTCGACGAAGTCGTCGCCTCCGTACCGGGCCTCAGCCAGTTCGTCTGATCGGGCCACTGTAAGCCCCGACAAGGGTAGGGCAGGAGCGTCACCTATTGCGACACCCCCCCTCTGGCCTGCCGGCCATCTCCCCCTCAAAAGGGGGGAGATTGGCAAGACGTGCAAACCTAGCTTGATCAGCACCGTTGAAGAGAGGCGAAGCGCCGCTCCATCCGATCTCCCCCCTTGAGGGGGAGATGGCCGGCAGGCCAGAGGGGGTGTCGCAATAGGCAACCTCACCTGTGCCAGCAGATAGAGGAAACGTCCCTACCGCCGCCGCGCGATCATCAGCGCCGCGGTGAAGAGCGTCAGCCCGATGCCGACGGAGAGCGGGCCGGCCTTCGGCCCGCCGGCCTCCATGATCGCGCCCGTCAGGGCCGAGCCCGCGCCGCTGCCCGCCGCATAGGCGAGCGCGAAGGCGGCGGCGCCGGCCACCAGCATGGCGCTGCTGTAGCGCTCGCCGAGCATGGTCAGCGCGCAGGTATAGAGCGAGAAGGTGGCCGTGCCCATCAGCGCGAAGACCGAAAGGATGGCGACTTCCGACTGCATCGACGGCAGGATGAGATAGCTCGCCGCCGCGACGACGACGGCCGCGAGGGCGACGCGTTCGCGCGGCAGCTTGTCGAGCAGGAGGCCGATGAAGGGCTGGGCGATCGCCGTCGGCAGGGCGAGCACGGTCACGCTGATCGCCGCGAAGGCCTCCGTATGCCCCATCTTCACGAAATAGACCGGCATGGCCGAGATGGCCGCGATATCGGCGAAACCGAAGGCGAAGACCATGCCGACGAGCAGCGGCGCGGCCTTGAAGAAGCGGAAGACGTCGCCCGTCGAGGAGGGCTCCGGCACCGTCCTGGTCGAGAACATCAGCATGGCGGTCGCAAAGGCGACGATGGCGAGGTAGACGGCGGTCAGCGCGAAACCGAGCCCGCCCTCGCTGCCGAGGAGCGGAATGGCGAGCGGCCCGGCGGCAAAGCCGGCGCACATGCCGGCACCGTAGATGCCGGAGACCCGGCCGCGCAGCCGGTCCGGGCAGGCGGCGTTGAGCCAGGCCTCGCCGAGCATGAAGATGAGGCTGGCGAAGAAGCCGAGCAGGAAGCGGGCGAGGAACCAGACGGCGAAGGAGGACGACGCCGCGAAGGTGGCAAGGCACAGCGAGCAGCCGACGAGGCTGGCGATGATCAGCCGGTCGGCCCGCCAGCGCGCCGTCAGGCTGCCGAGCAGCAGCGTCGAGGCGGCAAGGCCGGCGGCGAAGGCGAGCGCATTGACGCCGATCAGCGCCGGGGAGAAGCCGCGCGCTTCCAGCGTCAGCGAGATCAGCGGATAGGTGAGCCCCTGCGCCACGGAAAAGGCGGTGACGCCAAGAATGACGGCGGCAATGGCCGGCCAGTCCGGCGAGACGACGGTTGAGGATGAGGACTGCATGAAGGGCTCCCGGCGCCGCGTCGGGCGCGCACCCTCCATATCGGATCGGGACCCTGTTTGGGAAGGGGCGGCTCAGGCGATGATGCGGAGCAGGGCGCGCAGGATCCTCCCCATCTGCGCATGGCCGATGCCCTTGTCGACATCCGCCGCCCGGTGCACCACGACGAGGCCGAGCGCCTCGATGACGATGATGTACTGGCCGCCCGCGCCGCTGGCATAGAAGACCGGCCAGTCCGTGGAAAGGTCGTCGCCCGGCGCATTCGCCTCCGCCGTCCACCAGAGATAGCCATAGCCGCGCCCGCCGCCGAGATCGGTCAGCGGCCGCGTGCTCTGCGCCACCCACGTTTCCGGCACGACCTGCCGGCCCTCCCAGCGGCCTCCTTCGAGGAAGAGCACGCCGACCCGCGCCAGGTCCCGGCCGGAAAGACGCATCTTGTAGACGGGATGGCGCGATTGCGGGCCGGGAACATCGAAAACGTCCTCCACCGCGAAATCCTGCATCTGAAGCGGTCCGGCGACATATTCCTGGAATGCCCCGGCAAGCGTGCGGCCGGTCTGCTGCCGGTAGATCGTGCCGAGCGCGTTGAAATCCCAGTTGTTGTAGTACCAGAACGTCCCCGGCGCATGGCTGCCGCGCGCAGGCCGTCCCGGCTCCATGCCGTAGACGCAGGGGTGGTAGACGCCGGAGCGGGATTTCAGCAGGTCCGCGACGGTCGCCTGCTTCTCCTGCGGCGTCAGCGGCGTGAGATCGTCGATGCCGAGATCGCCCAGCGTGGCGTCGAGGTCGATTTCGCCGGCCGCGACGGCGATGCCGTAAAGGATGCCGATCAGGGATTTGCGCACCGAGGCGACGCTGGAGCGGTGGGCATGGAAGCCGCGCGCATAGACCACCTCGCGGCCTCGGACGGCGAGCAGCGCCGTCGAACCGCCGGCGGCGAGCAATGTCTCGAGGTCGTCCAACAGGGCCTCCCGGCGGATGGGGAATCGAAGGCCAAGTCTGGCATGACGGCAGGAACGTGGGGAGGCTTTTGTTTGGGACCCTCCCGCGGCCCGCGCCGCAGGAGGGGCGAGGAATTGTCAGGCGGCGCGATCCCAGGCCGGGGCGAGGCCGTCGGGGCTGACGATGCGGCCGTCCGGGCGGGCAAGCCGGTGGATGCGCATCATCTCGTCCGGTGACAGCACGAAGTCGAAGACGGCGAGGTTCTCGGCGATCCGGCTTTCGGTCGCCGTCTTGGTGAGCGCCACCACGTCGGGCTGCTGGATCAGCCAGCGCAGCACGACCTGCGCCGCCGATTTCCCATGCGCCGCGCCGATCTCCTTCAGCACCGGATCGTTCGGCACCTTGCCGTCGGCCATCGCGTAATAGGCGGTGAGCGCCATGCCATAGGTCTCGGCCGCTTCCAGCACCTTCATCTGGTCGAGATAGGGATGGTATTCGACCTGGTTGGTGGCGAGCGGCGCGGTGCTGAGGCGCACGGCCTCGGCCATCAGGGCGCTGTTGAAGTTGCTGACGCCGATATTCCTCGCAAGGCCGCGCTCGCGCACGGCGTTGAGCTCGCCGATCTGCGCCTCCAGCGGCACCGTCTCGTTCGGCCAGTGCAGGAGGAGGAGGTCGACATGGTCGGTCCTCAGTTTCTTCAGGCTCTCCTCCACCGAGGCGGCGAACCTGTCCCGGCCGTAATTGTCGACCCAGACCTTGGTGGTGAGGAACAGGCTGTCGCGCGCGATGCCGGATTTCTCGATGGCCGCGCCGACGGCGGCCTCGTTGTCGTAGGCCTGGGCGGTATCGATATGGGTGAATCCCTCGGCGAGTGCCTTCGGCAGGATGGCGAGGACTTCGGGTTCCGGCATGCGGAAGGTGCCGAAGCCGAGCTGAGGGATGTGGGCGCCATTGGCGTTGACGGTTTTCATGACATTCTCCTTTCAGGTTGGGGGCCCGCCGGAGCGCAGGCAATTCCAGCAAATCTGCGTGGCGGTTTTGCGTTCGGAACTGCCGGGAATGAGGCGGTAACGCCCCGGCGGGGGCATGGGTTTCAGGCCGGCTGGCAGGCGGCGTCCGGCCGGGCGCGCTCGCGCCGGTCGAGCGCGCCGCTGAGAAGCGTCAGGCCGAGCGCGGCGGCCACGAGGACGGCGCCGACTGCGGGCGTTGCGCGAAGGCCGAGCGGCGAGGCGACGACCAGCCCGCCGATCCAGGCGCCGGCCGCGATGCCGAGGTTGAAGGCGGCGATGTTGAGCGCCGAGGCGACGTCCACGCCGGCCGGGCGATGGCGCCGCGCCATGTCGACGACATAGAGCTGGAGGCCGGGCACGTTGGCGAAGGACAGGAAGCCGAGCGCGGCGAGGGTGACGAGCGCGAAGGCCGGGGCGGGCGCCGTGAAGGTGAAGAGCACGAGCACGGCGGCCTGCAGCGCGAAGAGCACGACGAGCGCCTTCACCGGATCGCGGTCCGCCACCTTGCCGCCGACGATGTTGCCGAGGGCGATGGCCGCGCCATAGAGCACGAGCACGAGGCTGACCGTGCCCGCCGAAAGGCCGGTAACCTCCTGCAGCAGCGGCGAGAGGAAGGTGAAGGTCACGAAGGTGCCGCCATAGCCGAGCGCCGTCATGGCGAAGACGACGATGAGGCGGCCGGAGCCGAGCACGCGCACCTGCTCCACAAGGCCCGCCGGCTTTTCCCGGCGCAGGTTCGACGGCAGCAGGAGGGCGATGGCGGCGAAGGCGACAAGGCCGAGCCCGGCGACGGCCCAGAAGGTGGCGCGCCAGCCGAAGGTCTGGCCGATGACGGTGCCGAGCGGCACGCCGGTGACGATGGCGACGGTGAGGCCCATGAACATCATGGCGATGGCCGAGGCGCGCCGGTCGGGCGAAACGAGGTCGGCCGCGATGGTGGCGCCGACGGAGAAGAAGACGCCGTGCGCGAAGGCCGAGAGCACGCGGCCGGCCAGAAGCACGCCGTAGCCCGGCGCGAGCGCCGCCAGCGCATTGCCGGCGACGAAGAGCGCCATCAGGCAAAGCAGCAGCGGCTTGCGGCCGAGCCGGCCGGTGAGGGCGGTGAGCACGGGCGCGCCGAAGGTGACGCCGAGCGCGTAGACGGAAACGATGAGGCCGGCGAGCGGCAGGGTGATGGCAAGGTCTGTCGCGACGGTCGGCAGCAGGCCGACGATCACGAATTCGGTGGTGCCGATCGCATAGGCGGCGACCGTCAGGGCGAAAAGGGCAAGTGGCATGGCATATCCCGCGTCCGGCTTGAGGCGGACGGCTTGGCTGGGTTGCGTTTCTGGTTCGCCGCGGAATATGGCACCGGGCCACTTGCGTGTTAATCCGGTCAAGTGGATAAGAATATGTGAATTGAATTCAAAGGTGGTGCATGGACAACCGGGCCGGCGAAATGGACGTCTTCGTGCTGGCGGCGGAGCTGAAGAGCTTTTCGGCCGCCGGCCGCAAGCTCGGTCTGTCGCCCTCGGCGGTCAGCAAGCTCGTCACCCGCATCGAGGACCGGCTGGGCGCGCGCCTTCTCGTGCGCACCACGCGCCGGCTGGAGCTGACGCCGGAAGGGGAGGTCTATCTTGGCCGGGCGCGTCGCATCCTGGCCGAGATCGCCGAGACGGAGCGCATCGTGGCGGCGGGCGCGCGCGTCGTGCCGCGCGGGCCGCTGAGGGTCAATGCCTCCGTGGGCTTCGGCGAGCGCTACATCCTGCCGCTGGCGCCGGCCTTCCTGTCGCTCTACCCGGAGATCGAGCTGGACCTGACGCTGACCGACGGCGTGATCGACGTGATCGGCGAGCGCGCCGACGTCGCCATCCGCTCCGGTCCCTTGCGCGATTCGTCGCTGAAGGCACGCAAGCTGCTGGAAAGCCGCGAGGTCGTCATCGCAGCGCCTGCCTATCTCGCCCGCGCCGGCACGCCGCGGCACCCTGACGAGCTTGCCGCCCACAATTGCCTGCGCTTCAACTTCCGCCGCAGCATGGCGGGCTGGCCGTTCCTGTCCGGCGACGGCAAGGCGGTCGAGATGCGCGAGGTCTCCGGCAACATGCTGGTCTCCAGCGGCGCCATCCTGCGCCAGCTCTGCCTCGACGGCCTCGGCATCGGCCGCATCGGCCGCTTCCATGTCGAGGAGGACATTGCGGCCGGAACGCTGGTGCCGCTGCTGGAGGACTACAATCCCGGCGAGGTCGAGGTCGTGCATGCCGTCTTTGCCGGCCACGAGCACCTGGCGGCCCGCATCCGGGCCTTCATCGATTTCCTCGCCGGGAATATCTGAGGGGCGGGTTATTCCTGCCCGGCCTCGTCCACCGTCTTGTTGTCGCCCGTCTTGGCCCGTTCCGCCGCCGCCGCCTCGCGCTCGCTTTCGCGCACCACATGCAGGAACTCCGCGGCGATGGGCGGGGAGACCTCCACCGTCTTCTTCTCCTTGTCGTAGACGCAGAGATAGGTGATCTGGCTCTTCGATTCCGGTGAAAGTCCCTCGATCGCGGCAAGGCCGAAGGACTGCGTGCCCGTCGGCTCGACGAAGACGTTCGGCGTGCCGAGCGCTTCCGGCAGGCTCGCGAGGCAGCTCTTCTCCACATCGGCGCGGAATTCCTCCCAGGCATCGGGCGAGGAGGCATGGGCGAGCGGGGCGGCAAGCAGGAGCGGAAGGGCGCAAAGCAGGCGAAGATGCATGGACAGGCTCCGTGTCGGGGGTGTCGGACAAAATGTTTCAGATCGAATCCGGTTCCATTTGTCATTGATCCGACACGGGAAACGGGAAGGATTTTGTCGCATGTCAGGAAAAATTGGAACCCGGGCGGTTGCCTCTTCCGGTTGCCGCTCCTATGTTCCGCTCACGGATTTCATTGAAAAAATTCCGTCGCCAAGAGGAGACACCACGATGGCTTTCGAACTTCCGCCGCTTCCCTACGATTACGACGCGCTCGCGCCCTTCATGTCGCGCGAAACGCTCGAATATCACCATGACAAGCACCACAAGGCCTATGTCGACAACGGCAACAAGCTGGCCGAGGAAGCGGGCCTTCAGGACCTCTCGCTGGAAGAGATCGTCAAGAAGTTCTACGGCACCAACCAGGGCCTCTTCAACAATGCCGGCCAGCACTACAACCACATCCATTTCTGGAAGTGGATGAAGAAGGGCGGCGGCGGCAAGAGCCTGCCCGGCGCCCTGCAGAAGGCGATCGACAGCGATCTCGGCGGCTATGACAAGTTCAAGGCCGATTTCGTCGCCGCCGGCACCACGCAGTTCGGCTCCGGCTGGGCCTGGCTCTCCGTCAAGGACGGCAAGCTCGCCATCTCCAAGACCCCGAACGGCGAGAACCCGCTGGTGCACGGCGCAAGCCCGATCCTCGGCGTCGACGTCTGGGAGCACTCCTACTACATCGACTACCGCAACGCCCGCCCGAAATACCTCGAGGCCTTCGTCGACAGCCTGATCAACTGGGACTACGTCCTGGAGCGTTACGAAGCCGCCACGAAGTAAGGCGTTTTTCGCTTCCGAGTTCAGGAAACCCCGGCTGGAAACGGCCGGGGTTTTTCTTTCGTCGACAAAAGGCCATGATGATGGCATAAATGCCAACATGGATGCCGTGCTTCTCGAGCGGTCGAAAACGGTTCTGCCGGATGGCGCGATCATCGAGATCGTGCTCTGGCGGGTTCCCGAACCCGTTGCGGGAAGCAGCCATCCTTACAAATACCGCCTGTTCTATGGGCGGAACGGCCGGCGTGTCGTCGGCTTCGACAATGAGCGCGGCAAGGGCGATCATTGCCATCTCGACGGGGAGGAGCGTCCCTATGCCTTCTCCACCATTGCCGCGCTGCTCGAGGATTTTCGGGCGGAAATTGCAAAACGGAGGCCTTGAATGAAGCGCGCCCGCATTCAGATCCGCAGCGATACCGACGCTGTCCTGTCCGAAAACCTCGCGCGAGCTGCCGAAGCGGCACGGACGGGCGTGCCGTCCGATCCGGTCGCGACCTTCACCTTCAGTTCGCCCGCCCAGCTTTTCTCCGTGATCAGCCCGAAGCGCTGGGCATTGATCGAGCATCTGCAGAAGATCGGCCCGAGCAGCATCCGGGCGCTGGCGCGCGCGCTCGGCCGCGATGTGAAGCGGGTGCACGAGGATGTGACGGCACTCGCCGAATGGGGCATCATCGAGCGCACGGAGGACGGGAAGGTCGAAGTGCCCTTCGACGTCATCCACGCCGATTTCGATTTGCGCGCGGTCGCATAGGCTCCCGCTTACCCCGCATCCCGCCGGTTCTCCGCCCAGCCGGAAATCCAGAGCTGCCGCAGCCTGTCGCCCTCGCCGCGGAAATGCCCGCCCGTCGTTTCGCAGGCCTCGACCCGGTCGGCGCGGAAATTGCGGATGGCCGCGCGCAGCTCACACCAGGCGACGATGTTGGCGGTCTCGGAATAGTAGATGAGGGCGATGGGGCGGATGGTGCGCTCGCTGGCGCGGCCATATTCGTCGCGGTAGTCGATCAGCAGCGTCTCCTCGTCGCGGATCGCCCGGCGCACGGTGGCAAGGTCGATGCCCTCGGGCTGGCGCGGCGTCGTGCCCCAGGCGTGCAGGGCGCGGGCGGAGAGCGTCTGGCGCAGCGGCGGCGGCACGGCGCCGGCGATCTTGTCGCCGACCCGCCGGGCGGCGGCCTTCAGCTCCGCGTCGCCGGTGCGCTCCAGAAGCGCGAGCGCCAGCACCACGGCCTCGGTCTCCTCGATGGAGAACATCAGCGGCGGCAGGTCGAAACCGGGGCGCAGGATGTAGCCGATGCCCCGCTCGCCCTCCACCGGCACGCGCATCGCCTGCAGGGCGGCGATGTCGCGGTAGATCGAGCGCACCGTCACCTCCAGCCGCCCGGCGATCTCGGCCGCCGTTATCGGGTGGCGGGCGAGGCGCAGGATCTGGATGATCTCGAACAGCCGCGAAGCCTTGCGCATGGTCGTTCCCCTCACAACTGACACAACCCTGTCAGTTGGTCCTCGCTATAGCACGCTTCAAGCGCTTGAAACACAAGGAGGCAGCGGGCTTCCGGGCGCATATCGGCAATGGACAACTGACATGACCTACAGCGAAAACCTCTGGCTCTTCTTCCTGCTCGTCTCCGGCATCATCATCGTGCCGGGCATGGACATGATCTTCGTGCTGGCGAGTTCCCTCTCCGGCGGGCGCAAGGCGGGGCTTTCGGCGACCTTCGGCATCATGGCGGGCGGCCTCGTGCACACGCTCTATGCCGCGCTCGGCGTCGGCATGCTTCTGCATTTCGCGCCGGGCCTGTTCAACGGCCTGCTGCTCCTCGGCGCCGCCTATGTCGCCTTCATCGGCTGGCAGCTCTTCCGCTCCTCGATCGTCGTCGATGCCGTCGGCAGCCTCGACCGGCGCGGCCTTGCGACGCGCTTCCGCCAGGGCGCGCTGACGAGCCTGATGAACCCGAAGGCCTATCTCTTCATGCTCGCCGTCTTCCCGCAGTTCCTGCGCCCGGAATTCGGCCCGCTCTGGCGCCAGACGCTCGTCATGCTGGCGATGATCTGGGCGACGCAGCTTGCCGTCTATGGCGGCCTTGCGCTCGCCGCCGCCCGCAGCCGCGATGCGCTGACCGGCAGCCCCGCCGCCACGCGCCTTATCGGCCGCGCCGCCGGCGTGCTGCTCGTGGCGATCGCGGTGGTTACGGTGTGGCGCGGCTGGGGCAGCGTGTGAACGGCGCAACATTCTGGTTCTCAAAAATATTTTACTTTCCTCGACTTCCCAAAATGCAAAGATGCCCGCGCATCGTAAACCGGCGGCGCGGCGCAAGCCGCCCGCCAGCAACCGGGAGAACCCGATGAAGTTCAGGACTTTGGCGGCCGCGGCCGCGCTTGCGGTCATCGGCGCAGGGGCCGTCGTGGCGGCGGACGAGCCGCAGGTCGTCCGCCAGGAGATGATGAAGAAGGTCGGCGGGGCCATGGGCGCGCTTGCCGGCATCGCGAAGGGCGAAAAGCCCTATGACGCGGACGTCGTCAAGGCGTCGCTGACCACCATGAGCGAGGTGGGGAAGGCCTTCCCGGACCAGTTCCCGGCCGGTTCCGAGACGGGCAACGAGACCGAAGCCAGCCCGAAGATCTGGGAGGCGATGGACGACTTCAAGGCAAAGGCCGCCAAGCTCGGCACGGATGCCGACACGGTGCTCGCCAGCCTGCCGGCAGACCAGGCGGCCGTGGGTGCCGCGCTCGGCACGATCGGCCCCAATTGCGGCGGCTGTCATGAGGTCTACCGCGTCAAGAAGTGACCGCGGTAGGCCATCCCACCCGAAACGAATGCAGACCGCCCCGGCGACCGCCGGGGCGGCAATCCATGTCCGGATGCCGCGGTGGCGGGGCTCGCGCGGCTGGCGAGAGGCAATTCTCATGGCACTCAAGAAACTTCTCGGCGGGATCGTCGTGCTGGGCGCGATCGGCGCCGGCGCCTTCCTCTTCATCACCGCGCCGGAGCGGCTGCCGGCCGAGACCTGGGCCGCGGCGGGCGAGCCGGACCTGGCGAACGGCGAGCGCATCTTCCATGCCGGCGGCTGTACGAGCTGTCATGCCGCGCCGGGCGCGGCGGACGACCAGAAGCTGGTGCTGGCGGGCGGCCTTGCGCTGAAGAGCCCGTTCGGCACCTTCCACGCGCCGAACATCTCGCCCGACGAGACGGCCGGCATCGGCGCCTGGACGCTGGCGGAGTTCGGCGACGCCATGAAGCGCGGCACCGGCCGCGACGGCGAGCACCTCTACCCGTCCTTCCCCTATGCCTCCTATGCGCGCATGACGGTGAAGGACATCGCCGACCTCTACGGCTACCTGAAGACCCTGCCGAAGAGCGGCAATGTGGCGCCCGGCCACGACCTGCCGTTCCCGTTCAACATGCGTCTCGCGCTCGGCGGCTGGAAGTTCCTCTATCTCGACGAGGTGCCGCGGGTGGCGCTTGCGAGCGCCGACGAGACCGTCAGGCGCGGCCAGTATCTCGTGGAAGGGCCGGGCCATTGCGGCGAGTGCCACACGCCGCGCGACGTCCTCGGCGGGCTCAAGACGGATCTTTGGCTGGCCGGCGGGCCGAACCCGGAAGGCGAGGGGCGCGTGCCCAACATCACCCCGGCCGAGGGCGGCTTCGGCAGCTGGAGCGCGGGCGACATCGCCAGCTATCTCGAAACCGGCTTCACGCCGGAATTCGACAGCGTCGGCGGCGCCATGGTGTCGGTGCAGAAGAACATGGCGCTGCTGCCCAAGGAGGACCGCGAGGCGATCGCGGCCTATCTGAAGGCGATCCCGGCGCATTGAAGCGGGGTGCGGGGGCAATGCCCAGTTTCGCAGCGTCAGCCCATCTTACCCCACCCACTGTCGTTATCCTCGGGCTTGACCCGAGGATCCAGGCCTCACCCGGAGCGTGGATGCTCGGCTCAAGGCCGAGCATGACGGAGGAGAGGGGCCGTGACGCCTCCGCGCCCGAAGTGGAGACGTGCCGCGCACGACGGAGGAGGGGCGATCATGCCGTCACGCCGGCGCCTTGCGGTGCTCGTCGCCATACATCGCGAGATAGCCGGACAGGTCGGCGGAGCCGAGGCCGATGGCGTCGAGGATTTCCCGCGCGAAGGAGACGGGGGCCGCGCCCGAGGCGGTGATGACGGCGCGGTCGCTGACGGCCTGCGGCTGGTCGCGGTAGAGCGCGGCGCCGCGATAGCCGGGCACGATCTCAGGCAGCTGTCCGCGATAGTTGCCGGTATGCGCCCGGTCGTCGAGCAGGCCGAGGCGGCCGAGCGCCAGCGTCGCATCGCAGATGGCGGCGACCGGCTTGCCCGCCGAGACGAAGCGCGCGACCGGAGCCGAAAGGTCGGGCGCTTGGCCGGATTGCCAGATCGTGCCGCCGCACAGCACCAGCACGTCGAAATCGGCGGGCGCGGCGTCCTCCGCCCTGCCGGCGGACCTTATGGAGACGCCGCCGAGCGAGGTCACGTCCGCGCCGCCGGGCGTCAGGACCACGGTCTCGGCCCCGCAGTCGCCCCGCGCCGTCGCCATCAGCAGCCCGCATTCCCAGTCGGCGTAGCCCTCGGTCAGCACGATGGCCAGTCGCTTCGCCATGTCGATGTCCTCCTCAACGTATTGTCAGCCCAGGGACTGGACATAGCGCATCCCGGTGACCGGGCCAGCCCGGAAGTTCATCTGCTCGTAGAAGCGGTGGGCGCCGAAATTGCCGGTCGCCGCGCTCACCGAGAGGTAGCCGCAGCCGGCGATGCGGGCGTGCTCGCGGGCGCGGGAGACGAGGTGGCGACCGATGCCGTGGCCGCGATGGTCCTTGCGCACGAAGATCTGGTGCAGCTCCATGCCGCGCAGGCCTTCCAGCGCGCGGTACATCGGCACGAGAAGGGCGTAGCCGATCAGCCGGCCGCCGGCTTCGGCGACGAGCGCGGTGATCCAGGGATGGGCGCCGAAGAGATCGCGGTCGAGATCGGCGGCGGAGACCTTCGCCGTGTCGCCGTGGCATTCGGCATGCAGGGCGATCATGTCGAGGATCTGCTGCAGGTCGCCCGGGCGCGCGGCGCGGATGGTCAGCATCGGCGGGCGATCGAGGGCGGCGGGGTCGAGTTTGATGACGGTATTCTGCATTTCGGGCTCCTGGGGTTTTGTGCCATCAGGTGCCAGAAACAACAAAGCCGCCTGATGGCGGCTTGTTGACATGATCGAACAGCCGCTCCTTATCGGAACAGCCAAAAATACGTCGCGGCGATGTGCGTGTTCTTGATCATGGGCGCGATATTCTCGAAATCGCGCCGTTTGTCAATCGGGTTTCGTCGGCGTGTGCAAAAAGCGGGATGAAAGCGGGGGCGCTCAGGCCCCCGCTTCCTCCGTGCCTGCCGCGGATTGCCCTTCCGCCGTGCCTGCCTGCCGGGTGTCGTCGATGCCGAGCTGCTCCTTGATGGCGCGGCGGATGTCTTCCTCGATCGCCGAGCGTTCCTCCTCGGGAAGCTGTGCCAGGCTCTCCTCCGTGAGGCCGAGGGCTTCCAGCATTTCCTTGCGCAGCCGTTCGGCCGGCGTCATCCTGGAGAGCTCCAGGAATTCGGACGTCAGGCTGGCGCTCTCCGTCTCGGCCTTGTCGAGCTTGGCCTGGGTCAGCCACAGCGCATTGGCAAGGCCGGAGGGGATCGGCGCCGTGGGGCTGACGGTCGGGATGTTGCGCCCTGCCGTGCCGCCGCCCGTGCCGTCGTTAAGGCTTTCTCCGCTCGTCGCGCGCGGCCTGCCGTAGGTGTAGGCGGAAAGCATGCTGCCGTCGATCTTCATGGAGGGCCCCTTGAGCGTGCGTCGCGCGAACCAGTACCGTTTGCAGCTTTTGCGAGCCTTGCCGCCCTTTACACGTCGCTTTCGATGCGGCCCGCGCCGAGCCGCACGACATGGTCCTGAGGCGCGATCACGCTTCTGCGGTGGGTGACGGCAAGGATGGTCACGTCGCCGGCAAGGCCGCGGATATGCTGCATGATTCCCGCCTCCGTCGCCTCGTCCAGCGCCGAGCTCGCCTCGTCGAGGAAGAGGAACTGCGGATCGGCATAGAGCGCGCGGGCGATGGCGATGCGCTGCCGCTCGCCGCCGGAAAGCTTCATGCCCCGTTCGCCGACCCTTGTCTCGAACCCGTCCGGCAGGCCGTCGATGAAGGCAAGGATCGCCGCTTTTTCCGCCGCGCGCCGCAACCGCTCCGCGTCGAAGGCGCGGCCGAGCACGATGTTGACGGCGAGCGTGTCGTTGAGCAGCACCGCATCCTGCGGCACGATGCCGACGGCGCCGTACCAGTCGCGCTGGCAGACGCCATCGAGATCGATGCCGTCGACGGTGATGCGCCCCGCGGCGGGGCGGATGGATTTCAGCGCGAGGCGCAGCAGCGTCGACTTGCCGGAGCCCGTCTCGCCGACGAGATAGGTGATGCGCCCGCGCGTCGCGGCAAAGCCGATCTTCTCGACGCCGCGGCCGTTCTCGTGGGCATAGGAGACATCCTCGAAGGCGAGGCGGCCGGCCTTCGGCGAAAAGCCGCCCGATGTGCCCGTGTCCGGCTCCTCGGGGGCGGCCCAGATGCGCGCGAGCGGCAGCAGCGAGGCGCGGGCGCGCACTACGTTGTCGAGCGCATGGCCGATCATCTCGAAGGGCTGGTTGAGCTGCAGCAGCAGCGTGTTGAACAGCACGATGTCGCCGACGCTGAGATCGCCCGCCCGGTAGCGCGGCAACAGCAGGAGGAAGGTGACGACGAACTGCACGGCGAGCCCGGCGCCCATCAGCGACGAATAGCCGATGCGCCGGCGGCAGAAGGCCGCCCAGCTGTCACGCTCCTCGCCGGCCTTTCCGGCAAAGCGCGCCTGCATCCAGCCGTGGCTGCCGAAATGGCGCAGCGTCTCCATGGCCGTCATGGCGTTGCCGATGAACTTGGCGTTCTCCTGTCCGGCCTCGACGGCCGCGTCGAGATATTTTCGCGTGCGGTGGTTGGCGATGGCCGTCAGCGCGATGAAGCCGCCGCCATAGGCGACGACGATCAGCGCGACCTCGATGTCGATCGTCGCCCCCAGCATGGCGATCGCCAGCGTGATCTGCGTGACGCCGGGAATGAAGACGATGAGGGCGAGCTGCACCAGCGTCATCATCGCGCCCTGGCCGCGCTGGCCGGCGCTTTCGATCTCGGCCGGGTTGTGCTCGGCGAAGAAGGCGGCCTCTTTCTTCAACAGCCGCTCGAACAGGCTGGTGCTGGCGATGAAGCTCAGGTTCTCCGCGCTCATGTAGGAGAGGTACTGCACCATGTGCTGCAGGGCCGCGGCCATGCCGATGAGCAGCGCATAGACGACGAGGCCGGCCGCCAGCATCTCGGCCATCCGGTCGGCGGTCATGGCGTCGATGAGGCGCGAGAAGAGATAGGGCGCGGCGATGGAGGCGATCGCCGAGAGGAAGACGATGACCGAGACAAGCGCCAGCAGGCCGCGCGAGGACCGCCAGTAATTGGCAAGGATGATCTTCACCGGCGCGGCGATCAGCCGCCAGTCGTCTTTCATGGCGAATCTCCCGGGGAGGATTTTTGGAGGGCTGCATCATGGGAAAGGCGGGATGGGGAGGCAACCCCGCAATGATCGCCCTTTTGCCGGGCGCTATCTCCCTCCGCGCCACCCCCCTCTGCCCTGCCGGGCATCTCCCCCTCAAGGGTAGGCGAATTGCATATGACAGCACGCTGCTGCTTTCCCCTTCTCCCCCGCGGGGAGAAGGTGGCCCGAAGGGCCGGATGAGGGGGGCTTGCACACCGTCTGACGTCTGTGCCACCCCCTCATCCCGCTGCCGCGACCTTCTCCCCGTGGGGAGAAGGGGCAAGACGCGTCGCCTCATTCCATATGCAATTCGCCTGCCCTCAAGGGGGGAGATCGGCAGGTGGTGGGACCTTCGCTCATATCGAGCCGTTGGAGATGGGCGAAACCGCGCCCCATCCGATCTCCCCCCTTGAGGGGGAGATGCCCGGCAGGGCAGAGGGGGGTCGGTACGGCGCCCCGCTACGGCAGCGTATAGGCGATGACGTAGTCGCCCGGCTTGGTGCCGACCGAGCCGTGGCCGCCGGCGACGATCAGCACATATTGCTTGTCGCCGACCGTGTAGGTCATCGGCGTGGCCTGGCCGCCGGCCGGAAGGCGGGCTTCCCACAGCTGGCGGCCGCTCGTCAGGTCGTAGGCGCGCAGGTAATCGTCCACCGCCGCGCCGAGGAAGGCGACGCCGCCCTTGGTGATGATGGGGCCGCCGATGCCCGGCACGCCGACCTTGAAGGGCAGCGGCAGCGGCGTCATGTCCATGACCGTGCCGTTCTTGTGCTTGTAGGCGATCTCGCCGGTGGCAAGGTTCGCGCCGGCGACATAGCCCCATGGCGGCGCCTGGCAGGGAATGCCGAGCGGGCCGAGGAACGGGCCCATGAACACGCCGTAGGGCGCGCCCTCGTTGCGGTTGAGGCCCTGCTCGGAGCCCTTCTCGTCCTGGCCCTTCGGCGGGATCTGGTCACGCGGCACGAGGCGGGAGGTGAAGGCGAGGTAGGTCGGCATGCCGAACATCACCTGCCGCTCCGGATCGACCGCGACGGAACCCCAGTTGAACGTGCCGAAATTGCCGGGATAGACGAGCGTGCCCTGCAGCGAGGGCGGCGTATAGCGGCCCTCGTATTTCAACGACAGGAAATCGATGCGGCAGGCGAGCTGGTCGAACATCGTCACGCCCCACATGTTCTTTTCCGTCAGCGGCGGCGGCGAGAAGGTGAGGTCGGAAATCGGCTGGGTGGGCGCCGTGAAATCTTCCGGGATCGCCCCGGTCGGCGCCGGTATCTCCTCGATGGGGATGATCGGCTCGCCGGTGCGCCGGTCGAGCACGTAGATGTCGCCCTGCTTGGTCGGGCCGACGAGGGCGGGGATGGTGGCGCCGTCCTTCGTGATGTCGATCAGCGCCGGCTGGGCCGGCACGTCCATGTCCCACAGGTCGTGGTGCACCGTCTGGCGCACCCAGCGCACCGCGCCCGTTCCGATGTCGAGCGCGACGATGGAGGAGGAGTATTTCTCCACATGCTCGCTGCGGCCCATGCCGAGCTGGTCCGGCACGCGGTTGCCGAGGGGGATGTAGACGAGGCCGAGCGCGTCGTCATAGCTGAAGACGGACCAGGAATTCGGCGAGTTCACCGTATAGACCTGCCCCTCGGGCAGCGGCGTCGTGACGTCGGGATTGCCGGAATCCCAGTTCCAGACGAGGGCGCCGGTATTGACGTCGAAGGCGCGGATGACGCCCGACTGCGACTGGGTCGAGTAGTTGTCGTTCACCGCGCCGCCGATGATGATCTTTCCGTCGGTGATGACGGGCGGCGAGGTGGAATAGTAGTAGCCGGCCGGGTTGTAGGGCATGCCCTGTTCGAGCTGCAGCACGCCGTTCTCGGCAAAGCTCGTGCAGACGTCGCCGGTCGCCGCGTCGAGCGCGATCAGCCGGGCGTCCGAGGTCGGCAGGTAGACGCGGGCGGCGCAGGTGGCGCCGGCCGCCGCGGCCGGATCGGCATAGTAGGTCACGCCGCGGCAGGTCTGGTGCTGGCGGTCCGGGTTCATGCCGGAGTTGGAATCGTACTTCCATTTCTCCTTGCCGGTCGCCGCGTCGAGCGCGATCGCCCAGTTGTGCGGCGTGCACATGTAGAGCGTGTCGCCGATCTTCAGCGGCGTCACCTGGTAGGTGGTCTCGCCGACATCGTCCGGCAGCTTCACGTCGCCGGTCTGGTATTGCCAGGCGACCTTGAGCGTGCCGACATTGTCGGTGTTGATCTGGTCGAGCGGCGAGTAGCGCTGGCCGTACGGCGTGCGGCCGTACTGGTGCCATTCGCCGGCCGGCACGTTGCCGCCGAGGGCGGGTGTGGCGTTGGCGACGTCGGTCGGCAGGCTGCCGGCCACGTCGTGCGGGTCCTGTGTCATCGCAAAGCCGGCAACGCCGATGGAGACGAGGACGGCAACGGCGAGCGGCAGGGCCGAGGCCGGGTAGGGCGTGCCGGTGGGGCTGGAAAAGCCGAGCGGGCGGCGGATGGCCGGCAGCATCAGCCACAGGCCGAGGAGCACGATGACGCCGCCGCGCGGGCCGAGCTGCCACCAGTCGAAACCGACCTCCCAGATCGCCCAGCCGAGCGAACCGAGGATGACGAGGGCATAAAGCCAGAGCGCCGCGCCGGAGCGGCGCAGGAGCAGCACGGCCGTGACGAGGAAGGCAAGGCCGGTGACGAGATAATAGGGGCTGCCGCCGAGCGACAGCAGCCACCCGCCTCCGCCCGTCAGCACCAATCCGATGATGGCGATGAGGGCGGCGGTCAGCGTGAGCAACATGGGGATCTCCGTTGGTGCTGCCGGCCAAGGAGGAGGCCGACAAGACGTCCGGCTCAAGGAGGGACGACGGAGAAATTAGGGCAGAATCGTGGCGCTTCAATCCCGGGAAAAGGGGGAGGAAGAAATTATACTATTCCACTCATGTTTTTGGGGCGAGGCCCTTGCCAGGGAGCTTGCCCCTCACCCTAACCCTCTCCCCGCAAGCGGCAGGGCTACCGCATAGGGAATGCGGCATCACCGCTCTTCCCTTCTCCCCCGCGGGGAGAAGGTGGCCCGAAGGGTCGGATGAGGGGGTGGCTCGGACGGATCGTTTGCGCCTTCGCCATCCCCCTCATCCGCCTGCCGGCACCTTCTCCCCGCGGAGGAGAAGGGGATAGGGCAACGGTTTCCTTCCATAGGCGATGCCCGGCGCACAAGGCGGGAGGCGCCGGAAAAAGGGTGTAGTTTGCCCCCTCACGTCCCGCAGAAGGTCGCGGTGATCTCCTCGCCGGGCTTCGGTGGCACGGCATAGGCGGCGAAGGCCGGCTGGTCGTCGTAGGGCCGCGCCAGCACGTCGTTCAGCGCCGTAAACAGCGAGAAATCGCCATGGTCGACCGCCGCCGCCAGCGCCTCCTCGACCTTGTGGTTGCGCGGGATGAAGGCGGGATTGACGCGGCGCATCGCCGTAGCGCGCGCCTCGGCCGTCCCGGCTTCCCGCGTCAGCCGCGCGCGCCAGAGGGCAAGCCAGGGCGTGAGCGCGCCGGGCGTTTCGAGGAGGTCTTGCAGCGCGTCGTCCGCCGCCGCGCCTTCGGCCGCGTCGGCAAGGCGCCGGAAGGCGAGCGTATAGTCGGCCTTCTGCTCGTAGAGCGTCACGAGCAGGTCGCGGATCAGGCCCTGGTCGTCGTCCTCCTCGTCCGCGCCAAGGCCGATCTTCGCCCGGATCACCGCCTTCCAATGCGCCTGGAAGCGCTCCATGAAGCGGCCGACCGCCGAATTCGCCATCTCCACCGCCTTGTCCTGGTCGTCGGAAAGAAGGGCAAGCAGCGCCTCGGCGAGGCGCGCGATGTTCCACTGGCCGATCATCGGCTGGTTGCCGAAAGCATAGCGCCCGTTGCGGTCGATGGAGGAATAGACGGTGCGCGGGTCGTAGCGGTCCATGAAGGCGCAGGGGCCGAAATCGATCGTCTCGCCCGAGATCGTCATGTTGTCGGTGTTCATCACGCCGTGGATGAAGCCGACGCCGAGCCACCGGGCGATCAGCGAGGCCTGCCGGTCGGCGACGGCGTCCAGCAGCGCGAGATAGGGCTGCTCCGCGCCCTTCAGCGCCGGATAGTGCCGGTCGATGACATGGTCGGCGAGCACGCGCACATTGTCCGTGTCGCTGCGCGCGGCAAAGAACTGGAAGGTGCCGACGCGGACATGGCTGGCGGCGACGCGGGTGAAGACGGCGCCCGGCAGCACGCGGTCGCGATAGACCGGCTGGCCTGTGGCGACGGCCGCCAGCGCCCGCGTCGTCGGAATGCCGAGCGCATGCATGGCCTCGCTGACGATATATTCGCGCAGCACCGGCCCGAGCGCCGCCCGCCCGTCGCCGCGGCGCGAATAGGGCGTCTGGCCGGCGCCCTTCAGCTGGATGTCGCGCCGCCGGCCGTCGCGGTCGATCACCTCGCCGAGAAGGATCGCCCGCCCGTCGCCGAGCTGCGGCACGAACTGGCCGAACTGGTGGCCGGCATAGGCCATGGCGAGCGGCAGCGAACCGGGCAGCGCCACGTTGCCGGAGAAGTAACCCGCGCCGTGCCGCTCCAGCGCATCCGCATCAAGGCCGAGCTCCCCGGCAAGCGCCCGGTTGAACGCGACGAGCCGCGGCGCCTCCACCGGGCTCGGATCGACCGGGGCGAAGAAGACGTCCGGCAGGCGCGCATAGCTGTTGTCGAAGGCAACGGGCCTGCCGTCGTCGCCGTGCTGCGGGTTGGTGGCGTTGCTCATGGCATCCTCTTGCGGCGTTCGCGTCTCGTTTCCCTATAGGTAGCGACAAGCGGCCGGATTGAAAGGGCCGGCGGCGGGGCGCTCGCTTGCCGGCCCCTTTGCGCGGTGCTAGCGTCCGGGAAAAGCCATGCCGGTTCAACAGTCGGGGTTCTACAGATGCGTGCGCTCGCCGTCCTTTTGCTGTTCCCGTCCGTCGCCTTCGCGGAAACCTGCGGCGCCTGGAGCGCCGGCATTTCCGAGGAGGAGGAGGGGCCTGTCATGGTGGCCTCGGTCTGCGTGGGGACCGGGACGCGGGAAAGCAACCTCTTCCTGAAATGCGGCCCGGAAGACCGGCTCAGCCTGCGGTTCCTCGCCGCCGCGGCGCTGGATTTCCCGCCGGGCGACGGCGGGGACTTCTCCAGCCCGCTGCGCCTTTCCGTCGATGGCGAGGCCTTCGACCGGCCGGCGCATTTCGAGGCGATGGACGGCGCGATGGTCAGCGAATTCCCGATAACCGGCCCGCTGGTCGACCGCCTCAAGGCCGGCAGGGCGCTGACCATCGCCTATCCGGCAACGACATTCGAACCGCTCGCCTTCCCCCTCACGGGGTCGAAGGCGGCGATAGACAAGCTGGCGGCGGCCTGCGCCGGCTCCTGACGCCCGTCGCCGGCCGGCATGGAATTTCACGGCCTTCTGAATAAGCGGGCGGCACCGTCCGTCCCCTTCTTCAGGCATGCATTGGTGAGCGAATGTCCGGTTGCCGGCGAGCCGGGACCGTGTCTCGGGAGGGTATCGTGCAGCGGAATGTCCATCGGTGGGTCGCGGCGCTTGCCGCCTGTCTTCTTCTCCTCGTCGCGCCGGCCGCCGTCGCCGCCGAACGCTACGCGCTCCTCATCGGCAATGCCGAATACGAGGACGCCGAGCCGCTGGAAAATCCGCTCAACGACATCGACCTCGTGGGCGAGGCGCTGGAGCGGGTGGAGTTCGACGTGACGCGCGTCACCGATGCCGACCATCTCGGCATGCTCTCCGCGCTCAACAATTTCACGCGGCTGGCGGAGAAGGCGGAGGACCCGGTGCTCTTCGTCTATTTCTCCGGCTATGCGGTGCAGATCGACGGCGACAATTTCCTGCTGCCGGTCGATGCCTCCGGCCGCACCGTGACGGGCCTGCGCAACCGCTCGCTGCCCGTCTCCGAGATCACGAAGACGCTGCGCGGGCTCGGCAAGGGCCTCAAGGTCGTGCTCTTCGACGCGGCGCATGAAAACCCCTTCCTCACGCTGCGCGACATCCCGGACGGGCTTGCCGAGCCGAAGGACGCCGGGGACGTGCACTATGCCTATGCCGCCGCGCCCGGCACCGCCTACGACTACGAGGGAACGCCGATCAGCCCCTTCGCCTCGGCCTTCGTCGATGCGATCAGCATTCCCGGCATCGTGCTGGAGGAGGCCTTCCGCAAGGTGAGCGAGATCGTCAAGGAGCGCAGCAAGGGCCGGCAGGAGACCTGGCAGAGCGATGCCGACTACGGCAAGTTCGCCCTGAGCCCGAAGGACGACAAGGTCGACGAGGCCGAGATCGCCTTCTACGAATTCGCCGCGCTCGCCGACAACCGCGAGGCCTACGACCGCTATCTCGGCCGTTATCCCGAGGGCGTCTTCGCCTATGTCGCCAAGCGCAAGATCGACCTTCTCGCCGGCCGCTTTTCCCGCGACCACGAGGATGGCGGCGAGATGCCCTATCTGACGGTCTCCAACGACCGGCGCGATCCCTGCGGGCGCATCACCTTCGGCGATTACGCGCAGGACCGCCGGCTCTCCGACGTCTACAAGGACGGCCAGCTGGTGCTGATCGACGTGCGCTTCTGGTATCCGCCGGAAGGCTGCGACTATCTCTCCTACTTCACGACCGTCTATTCGCACGAGCGGCTGCGCAACGTCATCACCGCGGCGAGCATCCCCGAGCGGCGCATCTATGTCGGGAGCCGGGACGATCTCAGCCCCAGCGAGGAACGCGCGATCTACGACTATTTCGACGAGGATCGCCGCGGCTACGCGCAATCCCTGATGTTCCGCGCGATCAACGAGGAACGCCGTCACAGCCTCGGCGTCGCGATCAAGACGCCGGACGACAGGGCCCGCGAATATGTCGACGAGGTGGACTGCGGCGACGGGTGCCTGCGCGTGCGCGGCCTCGTGCGCCTGCGCGACAACAGCGTGCGCGCGCTGGAGGACTACGAGTTCGACTTCGTCGACGTGCGCCGCCTCGGCCTTTACGACAAGTACCGCGCCGCGCTGCGCGACTTCCCGGAGGACGAGCATGCGGGGAGCAGTGATGCCGCCCTGGGTGTGAAGGCGGACGACTATGCGGCGGCGGGCGGCGCCGTGAGCCACGAGACGAACGCCTATGGCGAAACCGCCGCCTCCGGCCATGACGACGGCTACGGCAAGGACGCCGACCCCTACCGCGCCGTGCGCACGGTCGGCGGCTGGGAGGTCGTCGCCGACTTCTCCGGCGACCGCCGCTTCCTGAACTGCCGCGCCACGCGCCGCGGCGAGGGCGGGCGCCACGCCGCCTTCCGCTGGTACGACGACGGCCACGTCACCTTCGGCTTCCAGGACACGGCCTACGACTACCGCGACGACTACACGAGCGATGCGCGATACTGGATCGACGACGGCGAGGGCTACGACATCAAGGGCAAGGCCTACGGCCACCAGGAGATCGCCTACGACCTCGGCCGCGACCGCTCGGTGATCGACGCGCTGAAGCGGGGCAACCACATCCGTATCGGCGACGTGCGGACGAGCCTGAAAGGATCCAGCGCCATGCTGAGCGATCTGCAGGCCTGTGTGGGGGCGTTCCGGTAGGGGCGTCGCCTGCTCTTGCGGTGGGCCGAGTATGTGCTATTTTCGTAGCACATACTCGGAGATGCCCTGCATGAGCAATACAGCGAAAATCCGTCGGCAAGGCGGTGCGACCGTCTTCAGCATTCCGCCTGCGCTTCTGAAGATGCTCGGTGCCGAAGTCGGCACGGAACTGACCTTGACCGTTGACAACGGCTCGCTCATCGCGACGCCTGCCCAGCCCCGCAAGCGATACACGCTGGCACAGCTTCTGGAAGGAGCTGACGAAATGGCCGACCTGAACAAGCAGGCCGCTGCCTGGCAGGGCGGTTCCCGTGTCGGCAATGAAACATTCTGATGGTCCGCAGCAACATCCCGAAGCGTGGTGATGTGTTCATCGTCGACCTGAACCCGGTCGTCGGGAACGAGATGAAGGACGAACATCGCTGCGTGGTGATCACGCCCCGCGAGATCAACGCCGTCGGCATGTGCCTCGTCGTTCCCATCACGACGGGCGGTGCATTCGCCCGTAGGGCAGGCTTGGCGGTGAACATTTCAGGCCACAGGACGACGGGCGTTGCGCTTTGCAACCAGGTACGCGGGCTGGATATCGTCGAGCGCGTGAAGAACAGGACCGCCCGCTTCGTCGAAACGCTGGACAGTTACACGACAGATGAGATCGCCGCCCGCGTGGTGAGCATGATCGACCCCGCATGAGGCATCCCGCGGGCGAGGCTTGCCCGCCCGCGGGACGGGATCACATCTTCCCCGCCACCTTGATCGCGAAGGCATATTCGAAGGCGATCTCCTCCAGGCGCTGGAAGCGGCCCGAGGCGCCGCCGTGGCCGGCGCCCATATTGGTCTTGAGGAGGATCGGTTCGGTGCCGGTCGTCTTTTCGCGCAGCCGGGCCACCCATTTGGTGGGCTCCCAGTAGGTGACGCGCGGGTCGGTGAGGCCGGAAAGCGCGAGGATGGCGGGGTAGGGCTTCGCGTCCACATTGTCGTAGGGCGAGTAGCTGGCCATCAGCTGGTAGAAATCCCTGCTCTCGATCGGGTTGCCCCATTCCGGCCATTCCGGCGGGGTCAGCGGCAGCGTATCGTCCAGCATGGTGTTGAGCACGTCGACGAAGGGCACGGCGGCGATGATGCCGCCGAACTTTTCCGGCGCCATGTTGGCGACCGCCCCCATCAGCATGCCGCCGGCCGAGCCGCCCTCGGCGACGATCTTCGCGTAGGACGTGAACTTCTCCTCGTTCAGATAATCGGCCGCGGCGATGAAGTCCTTGAAGGTATTGGTCTTCCTGTCCATCTTGCCGTTCTCGTACCAGGCAAAGCCCTTGTCCTTGCCGCCGCGGATATGGGCGATGGCATAGACGAAGCCGCGGTCGACCAGCGACAGGCAATTGGTGTTGAACCCGGCGGGGATCGTGATGCCGTAGGCGCCGTAGCCGTAGAGCAGGCACGGCGCTGAACCGTCGAGCGGCGTATCCTTGCGGTAGAGCAGGGTGACCGGCACGCTCTCGCCGTCCGGGGCCGGCGCGAAGACGCGGCGGGTGACGTAGTCCTCGATCGTGTGGCCGGAGGGCACTTCCTGCGTCTTCAGGAGCGTGCGCTCGCGCGTCGCCATGTCGTAGTCGAAGAGCTGCGAGGGCGTGGTCATCGAGGAATAGGAGAAGCGGATGACGTCGGTGTCGTATTCCGCCGCGCCGGAAAGGCCGAGCGAATAGGCCTCCTCCGCAAAGGCGATGGCGTGCTCCTCGCCGCTTTCCCGGTCGCGCACGACGATGCGCGGCAGGCCCTCGTGGCGCTCCAGCCAGACGAGGTGGCGGGCAAACGCCATGTGGTTGAGGATCAGCGTGCCCGGCCGGTGCGGCACGACCTCCGTCCAGTTCTCCCGGCCCGGCGCCGTCACCGGCGTCTGCATGATCTTGAAGTCCTTGGCGCCGTCGGCATTGGTGAGGATGTAGAAGACGTCGCCGCCCTCGGTCATCGAATATTCGAGCCCCGTCTGGCGCGGCGCGACGACGACCGGGTTGGCGAGGAGGTCCTTGGTGGAGAGCAGGCGGTATTCGCTCGTCTCGTGGTCGTGGATGTCGATATAGATGAAGTCGTCGATCAGCGAGCCGCCGACCGACATGAAAAAGCCGGCATCCTTCTCCTCGTAGACGAGGCGGTCGTTCTCCTGCCGCTCGCCGAGGATGTGGTGGAAGATCTTCGACGGGCGGTGGTTCTCGTCAAGCGCGGTGTAGAAGAAGCTCTTGGCATCCGGCGCCCAGACGCCGTCGCCGCCGGTATTGGCGAGCTCGTCGCTGCGGTCCTCGCCGGTTGCAAGGTCGCGCACCTTCAGCGTGAAATATTCCGAGCCCTTGTCGTCATAGCCCCAGATGCCGAGCGAATGGTCGGTGGAATGATGGATGCCGGACAGGCGGAAATAGTCCTTGCCCGCCGCCTCCTTGTCGCCGTCGAGCAGGATGGCCCGTTCGCCGCCCTCGCGCGGCTCGCGGAAATAGCGCGGCTGCTCGCCGCCGGTGACATAGGCGGTGCCGTAGGCGAAGGGGCCGTCCTTCACGGGCACGGAGCTGTCGTCCTCCTTGATGCGGCCGCGCATCTCGGCAAACAGCACCTTCTGCAGCGCCTCCGTATCGGCCATCGCGGCCGTCATATAGGCGTTCTCCGCCTCCAGATGCGCGCGGATCTCCGGCTGGAGGATGGAGGGGTCCTTGAACATCGCCTGCCAGTTCTCGTCGCGGAACCAGGCATAGTCGTCGGTGCGGGTGATGCCGTGGCGGGTATCGGAGACCGGCTTCTTGGCGGCGACGGGGGCGGCGGGCAGGTTTTTGAAGACGGGCAAGGGATCACTCCGGCAAATCGGTAGGCGGGACCAGAGAGATAGAGAGCCCGGCGGCCTGCATCAAGCGCTCAGCCCGCCCGGCGGGCGAAAAGCCGGTCGTGCAGCACCATGCCCGCCACCATGCAGGCGACGAAGAGGAGGGGTTCTGCCCGGCCGAGCGAAAGGGCGGCCAGCGCCGGGCCGGGGCAGAAGCCGCCAAGCCCCCAGCCGAGGCCGAACAGCGCCGAGCCGAGGATCAGTCTGCGGTCGACGGGGCGGGTGTCGGGCAGGTGGAAGCCCTCCGCGAAGGCCGGGCGTGCCAGGCGGCGCACAAGGACGAGGCCGAGCATCATGACGGCGACGGCGCCGCCGAGCACGAAGGCAAGGCTTGGATCCCAGGCGCCGGCAAGGTCGAGGAAGCCCTGCACGCGCGCGGGGTCCAGCATGCCGGAAAGGGCAAGGCCGAGGCCGAAGAGCGCGCCGCAGCCGAGCGCGGACAGGATTTGCGGGAGGGAACGGGTCACAGGCCGGAACTCCGCAGGAGCGCGACGGCGAAAACGCCGGCAACGAGGAAGCTGGCGACGGCGGCGAAGGAGCGCGGCGAAAGCCGGGCAAGGCCGACGACGCCGTGGCCGCTGGTGCAGCCGCAGCCCATGCGCGTGCCGAAGCCGACGAGGAGGCCGGCGGCGGCGATGAGCGGCAGCGGTGCGGCGATGGTGACGGCCGGCCAGCCGCCGGCAAGGCCGCGGTAGAGGACGGGGCCGAGAAGGAGGCCGGCGACGAAGGCGGCGTTGACGGCGACATTGCTCCCCTCCGCGAGCCGGCCGACAATTCCGCTGATGCCGGCGACGCGGCCGTTGAGGACGAGCAGCAGCGCGGCGGCAAGGCCGATCAGCATGCCGCCGAGAAGGGCGGGAAGATAGGCGGTCATGGGCTTTCCCCGTCCGTGCAGAAGATCGTGTAGAGCGCGCCGACGAGCCTTGCGGCCTTTTCGGCGGTGAGGCGGTAGAAGATCTGCTTGCCCTTGCGGCGCGTCTCGACGATGCCGGCCTCGCGCAGCACGTTGAGCTGCTGGGAGAGCGTCGGCTGGTGGATGCCGAGCCGCCGTTCGAGGTCGCCGACGAAGAACTCGCCCTCGACCAGGGTGCAGACCAGCATCAGCCGGGCCGGGTGGGCGAGCGTCTTCATCAGGCCTGCGACCTCCGCCGCCCGCGCCTCCATGGCCTGCGGCGGCATGGTCCCGGCGACGCCGGGCGGTCTGGTCGTGCTCACGCGGGGATCCCTTCCAGCCGTCGCCCAAAACATTATACATTTTCATATAATGTATAATGTTCATACGCAAGCGGGCTGGCGAGGGTGCGGCGGTTTGTCAGCCGGGCAGGCTGCGGCGGGCCTTGCGCTTGGCGGGGCGCAGCTCGTCGGCGATGGTCATGCCGATGATGGAGAGGGGCAGGGCGAGCATGGCGCCGGCCGCGCCCCACATCCAGGTCCAGAAGATGATGGCGGTGAAGATGATGAAGGCGTTGACCTCCAGCCGCTTGCCCATCACGGCCGGCATGACGAGGTTTTCCATGGCCAGGTGCACGAGGAAGAAGGCGAGCGCCGGCAGGAGGCCCATCACCAGCGTCTCGTGCGTGAGAAGGCCGGCGGTGGCGAGCGCGATGGTCATCAGCGTCACGCCGAGGAAGGGCACGAACGAGGAGAGGAAGGCGAAGAGCCCCCAGAGCACGGGCATGGCCAGCCCGCCGCCCCAGGTGATGAGGGCGGTGACGACGCCGAGCGCGCCATAGACCAGCGCCGCGGTGGCGAAATAATAGCCGAGCGCGCTGTCGATGGCGTTCATGACGCGGATGGCGGCGAGCCGCTGGCCGCGGCGCGGGAAGGCCATGATGAGCATCTGGCGCAGCTTCAGCCGCGCGGAGAGGAAGAGCACCAGCGCGGCGAAGAAGATCATGCCCTGCAGCAGGGCGGGGGTGAGGCTGGCCGAGAGGATGCCAAGGATGCTGCCGGTGTTCTCCAGCACCTTCTCCATCGACATCTGGCCGCTCTCGAAGGTCTGCGGGCTGATGTTCAGCCAGCCGAGGCGGGAAAAGAGCGGCGTGATGCGATCATACGCCCCGCGCACCAGGTCGGGTGCGTTGGCGGCAAGCTGGGTGATCGGATCGGCAAGCAGGCCGGCGATGAAGAAGACCCCGAAGCCGAAGGCGCCGGCCAGGAGCAGCGCGGTCGGCAGCGGGGGAATGCCGAGGTCGGTGAGCTTTTCCGCCGCCACGCCGAAGATGAGGCCCGTGACGACCGCCAGCGACAGCGGGATGAGGATCGGCGCCATGAGATAGACGACGGCCATGGCCATGATCGCGAAAATGCCGATGGCCGCCCAGGCCGCGGCAATGTCCAGCCCGTAGCGGCGGGGCGCGCCCTCCGAAAGGTCCTTTTCGATGTCGAGGCTGCCCCGCAAGAGCCGCCGTTCGGCCGGTTTTCCCGATATGTCATGCATGGCGCATCCCCCGTTTTCCGCGCCGGAAACGCGCGAGGAAAGCGGAAGTTCCACCGCCTGCGGCTTGAAACCTCTGGTGGGTTGCCAGCGTCGCGAAATCGACATATTGCCCGTTAACCCCGAATTAAGGTGTCGGAAATGACGCCACGAAGAGGAGGCCGACAGTTGAAACGGCAGGCAGGCGGGCTTTTCATCGCCCTTTGCACCCTGGCGCTCGCGCCGCTCTGTTCATCGCCCGCGCTGGCGCTCGATGCGCGCGTGCGCAGCCAGCTTCAGAAGCTGACGCCGGAAGAGCGGCTGGAACAGCGCTGCGACATCGAGGCGATGGACCAGATCAGCGACGCCAAGGGCGGCTTTCGCCCGGACAAGGTGATCGCCTATGCCTTCGGCGATCCCAAGCTCGACGGCACGACGATCAGGACGAAGGGCGCCGTCTTCCGCAGCGGCGGCGAATGGTATCGCCTTTCCTACAAATGCGAGGCGAGCGCCGACCGCCTGGAGGTCAACGCCTTCAAGTACCGCATCGGCGACGTGGTGCCGCACGAGGACTGGGCAGCGCATTATCTCTACGACTGAGGGTGCGGGGCGGCCGGGAAGGTGGTCGCGGAGCCGATCCTGTGGGGTGAGGATTTCCCCTTTGCCCTGCCGGGCATCTCCCCGTTGAGGGCAGGCGAATTGCATATGACAGCACGCTGCTGCTTTCCCCTTCTCCCCCGCGGGGAGAAGGTGGCCCGAAGGGCCGGATGAGGGGGTGGCTCGGACAAATCCTTTACGCCTTCGACCTCCCCCTCATCCGCCTGCCGGCACCTTCTCCCCGCGGGGGAGAAGGGGATGGGGCAACGGTTTCCTTCCATAGGCGATTGGACCAAGGGGGGACTGGATGGAACACCGTTTCATCGTTCTTAGCGCCGGAGTTTGAGCAAGGTCTCCTCCTTGTGGGCAGGCGAATTGCATATGGAATGAGACGACGCGTCCTGCCCCTTCTCCCCCGCGGGGAGAAGGTCGCGGCAGCGGGATGAGGGGGTGGCGCAGACGTCAGGCGGTGTGCAAGCCCCCTCATCCGGCCCTTCGGGCCACCTTCTCCCCGCGGGGGAGAAGGGGAAAGCGGCAGCGTGCTGTCCATATGCAGTTCGCCTGCCCTCAACGGGGAGATGCCCGGCAGGGCAGAGGGGGGCAACCCTTCACCGTTTCTTGGCCAGGCCTTCAGGCCGAGAGCCTGAGGCCGATGCCCCAGGGGTCGACGAGCGAGACGGTGTCGCCGCTGCGCGTCGTCGGGATCGCCAATGCGTCCAGCTTGTCCAGTGCCGTTTCCAGCCTGGCCGGTTCGTTGAAGCGGATCGTGTAGTCGGCAAGGCCGGTCATGCCGGGCCGGCGCTTCGGCTGGCCGCGCGAGTTCCACACATTGGCCGCGACATGGTGGTGGTATTTTCCGGTCGCGAAGAAGCTGGCGCCCGGATAGGTCGCCATGATGTCGAGGCCGAGCACGTCGCGGAAGAAGGCGTCCGCCTCCGGCATGTCAGAGACCTGCAGGTGGATGTGGCCGATGGCGGTGCCGTTTTCCTGGCCCGTCCAGCCGTCCTTCGGCGCCTCGTCGTAGAGCGCCTGCAGGTCGAGCCGGTGCGTCGCCATCTTCACCGTGCCGTCCGGCACATAGGTCCATTCGGAACGGTCGCGGTCGCGATAGACCTCGATGCCGTTGCCTTCCGGGTCGTCGAGATAGATCGCCTCGCTGACGAGATGGTCGGAGGCGCCGGTGAGCGGCACGTTGTTGTGCGCGGCATGGGCGAGCCAGCGGCCGAGTTCCCTGCGATCCGGCACGAGGAAGGCGGTATGGAACAGGCCCGGCGCGTTGCGCGGCGCGCGGGCGGCATTGCTGCCCGTCGTCAGCGTCAGAAGCGGCCGGCCGGCAACGCCGAGCGTTTCGCCCGAGGCCGACTTCTCGAGCACCGAAAGGCCCATGCCCTGCTGGTAGAAGGCCGAGAGCATCGGCAGGTCGATCACCGTCAGGTGCGAATGGTCGACGAAGGCCGGCATCTCGACGGCGTGGCTGGTCGTGGTGGTCGTATCGTTCATGGGGGCGGTCTCCGCGCGGCTGGGGCCGGCCCTGGTGGCGGCGATGCCCGCGGCGGCGGCGCCGAGGAATGTCCGTCTGTCGAGGTCCGTCATGGTTTGATCCCTGTCTCGGTTTCCCCTGGAAACCGTTCTGTCGGAAGGGAATATGGCGGAGCGGCGGCGTTCACGAAAGATGGTGTTTCGGCGATTTACCGTCAATGTGGTGTTGACGATCCGGGTACGGGAACTTGATTCCGATCAATGTCGTTTTTCAGGTACGATGCCATTTTCGGCGCATGATCGGAAACGAAGGGAGACCGGTATCGTGACGGACCTGGCGCAGTACAAGGACATTCTGGAGACCCGCAAGCGCGAGCTCTACCGCCGCCTCAACAAGATCGAGAAGGATCTCGACACGCTGAAGAGCGGCGACAGCGCCGACCGCGCCATCGAGCGGGAGAATGACGAGGTGCTGGAGGAATTCGGCACGACCGGCCTCAAGGAGCTGGGCGCCATCGACGCCGCGCTCGACCGCATCGCGGCCGGCACGTTCGGGCTCTGCGCCAAGTGCGGCGCGCCGATCTCCGAGGCCCGCCTCGCCGCCGTGCCCCATGCCGCGCTCTGCGAGGAATGCATCGCGCAGCAATGAGGCATCCTCTGGCTCGACCCGAGGGTTCATCTCACACGGCAAACTTTTGTGATCCGCGCACACCCTTGCCCCCTGCCTCCAAACGCGCCACCATGGCCCGACAGACAAGGCAGGGCCGGCAGTGGTGGAGATCAAGGGCGTCAAGTGGAACTATGACCGGGTCGAGGTGATCGCCGACGGCATCGTGCATGGCGTCGGCGTGGTCCTCGCGCTGATCGGCGTGACGGCGCTGATCTTCTATGCCACCGTCTGGGCGACGAGCGGGCAGCTGGCGGCCGCCTGGGTCTACGGTATCGGGCTCGTCGTCGCGCTCGCCACCTCCTTCGCCTACAATCTCTGGCCGGTCTCGAAGGTCAAGTGGCATCTGCGCCGCTTCGACCATGCGGCGATCTTCGTGCTGATCGCCGCCACCTACACGCCCTTCCTGCAGCGCGGCATCGACGATCCGCTGCTGGCCGGCATGCTTGTCGGCATCTGGCTGATGGCGGCGGCGGGTATCGCGCTGAAATTCCTCTTTCCCGGCCGCTACGACCGGCTGGCGATCCTCATCTATCTCGCCATGGGCTGGAGCGGGGTGCTCGCCGCCGGGCCGCTGACGACGCATCTTTCCACGGCCACGCTGACGCTGATCGTCGCCGGCGGCGTGCTCTATTCGGTCGGCGTCATCTTCCATGTCTGGGAGAAGCTGCGCTTCCAGAACGCCATCTGGCACGCCTTCGTCGTCGCCGCGGCCGCCGTGCATTATTCGGCGGTGCTGACCAGCGTCGTCTCGGGCGTCTGACGGCCTTTCTCGCTGCGATTGCGGCCGCAAGGCCCTGCGCTGGACTTGCTCTATTGCGCCGCTGGGGCGGCGCCCTGCGCGCTCGTGCAGCCCTCGGCCGGCCGCAGCGATTTCACCAGTCTCCCGACGAACGGCGAGATCTCCGCCTTCATCGACTGCGGGTATTCCAGCACGAAGGAGGCCGCGGCGTCGTCGCACAGCGCGATGATCCGGTGGTAGAGGATGGAATCGACGAGCGTGCCGGAAAGGCTTGCCCAGCCCGTCGTCTGCCGGTCATAGCTGAGGTCCCAGCCCTCCTGCAGATATGTGGTCCGCCGGTCGGCGACCTCTTCCCCGAACGGCCCGGTCGCCAGGTGGTTCGCCCAGATGGAGAGCCTCGCCTCGCCCTTCGCATAGGTCCGCCCGTCGCCATTGTCGGCTTCCTGCACGAGCGTGAAACCGGGCGGGATCTCCACCGCAAAGCCGAAGCGGGCATTGACATAGGGCTCCCAGCCCTGCGCGAAGGCGGCGCCGGGGAGGGCGAGGAAAAGAAGAAGGAGAAAGCGTTGCACGATCGGCTACTCGTTGATGGCGTCCCTTGGGGAACGGACAAAGGTGGGCGTTTCTTCACCCGGCAACCACTGCCGGAGTTCCCGAAGCGATTCCGTTTCAAGGAATTGCGCAGCGCTTTTAAACTGTTGCAGCACCCTTCGCGCGTCAAGTTTGCGGCGCGGCGCCGGAATGCAGGCTGGACAGCTTTCCCGCTCCTCCTGTATGGCAGGAGGCAGAACCGGGGGGAACCATGGACATCACGATACGCGACGCCGTGGAGGCGGATCTTCCCGGCATCATGGACATCTACAACGATGCCGTCGCCAACACGACGGCGATCTGGAACGAGGCCATCGTCGACCTCGACAATCGCAAGGCCTGGTTCTCCGCCCGCCGGGAGCGCGGTTTCCCGGTGCTCGTCGCCATGCGCGGCAAGCAGGTGATCGGCTATGCCTCCTATGGCGACTGGCGGGCCTTCGACGGTTATCGCCACACGGTCGAGCATTCCGTCTATGTGCGCGGCGATTGTCGCGGCACCGGCACGGGCAAGCGCCTTCTCAAGGCGCTGATCGACCGGGCAGGCTTCAACGGCATCCATGTCATGATCGCCGGCATCGAGGCGGAGAACGCCGCCTCGATCAAGCTGCACGAAAAGCTCGGCTTCCGGGTGGTCGGCCGGTTCAGCGAGGTCGGCATCAAGTTCGGCCGCTGGCTGGACCTGACCTGCATGGAACTCAAGGTTCCCAAGCGGTAGGGCCGGCCGGCCCGAGACCGCCTTTCCGCGCGCCTCAATCCGGATCGAAGCGGAGCGCCACGCCGTTCATGCAGAAGCGCAGGCCCGTCGGCGGCGGGCCGTCCGGGAAGACGTGGCCGAGATGGGCGTCGCAGTCCGAACAGCGGATCTCCGTGCGCGTCATGCCGTAGGAATAATCGGAATGGTCGCTCACCGCGCCGGGCTCGATCGGCTGGTAGAAGCTCGGCCAGCCGGTGCCGGAATTGAACTTCGCCTCCGACCGGTAAAGCGGCCTGTCGCAGCAGATGCAGCGATAGGTGCCCTTCTTGGAAAGGTCGAAATCGGGGCTGGAGAAGGCGCGTTCCGTGCCGTGCTCGCGCGTGATGCGGAACTGCTCCGGCGTCAGGATCTCCCGCCACTCGTCCTTCGTCTTGTTGACCTTCAACGTCTTCGTGTCGCTCATCGCGTCCTCCTGTCGGTGCATAGATAGGGTGCCGGTGGCGGCAAGACAATCGTCGGCTGTGTTCCATTGCGGGATTGGCAATCGTGCGGTTTGTGGCGTAGGGTAATACCCGTTTTCAACAGGGTATTACTGAGGTTTCATGAGCACGACGGTGACGAGCAAGGGGCAGGTGACGATCCCCAAGGCCGTGCGGGATTTTCTCGGCATCGGCCCCGGCAGCAGGGTCGAATTCCGCAGGGTCCGGGACGGCAGCATTGTCGTGGTGCCGCTGGACGACGCCCGACCGGAAAGCCGGTTCGCCCGCCTGCGGGGTCAGGCCGGCAAAGGGATGACGACGGACGAGATCATGGCGCTGACGCGCGGCGACGATTGACCCATGTTTCTGGTCGATACGAACGTCCTGCTCGACCTCGTGACGGAAGACCCGGTCTGGGCCGCGTGGTCGCAGGCGGAGCTGGAAGCCGCCGCGCTGCTCGGTCCTCTCGGGATCAACGATGTCGTCTATGCCGAGCTTTCGGTGCGCTACCGCGATATTGCCGATCTCGATGCGATGATCGCGCTTGCGGAACTGGACCATCTGCCCATGCCGCGGCAGGCGCTTTTTCTTGCCGGAAAGGCCTTCCAGGCCTACCGCAGGACCGGCGGCAGCCGGACGGGCGTGCTGCCGGATTTCTTCATCGGCGCCCATGCCGCGGTCGCCGGCCTGACCTTGATCACGCGCGATGCCGCGCGATACCGTACCTATTTCCCGAACCTTGCCGTGCGCACGCCCGATGCGCGTGAAGGTGGGTAAAACGTCGCAGGTTTGTCGTTCAAGGGTGGCGGTTTTCCTTCCGGCGACGTAGAACCGGCGATCTGAAAAAAAACACGGCACGACGGGCAAAGCCCGCGCATGAGGGAGAGGGGATGCTACCAGACACGATGGGCTTGACCTTCCTTGCCTTCTGTCTGCCGTTTCTCGGCGCGCTGGTCGCGCCCGCGCTCACGCGGATCCTCGGGCACAATGCCGCCTGGCCTCTGGCGCTGGTGCCGGCGGCGATCTTCCTGCATTTCCTCGGCTTCAATGCGGAGGTCGCGCGCGGCGAGATCGTCACGGGCGGCTATGCCTGGGTGCCGTCCTACAATGTCAGCTTCTCCTGGCTGATCGACGGCCTGTCGCTCGCCTTCCTGCTCTTGATCTCCGGCATCGGCACGCTGATCGTGCTCTATGCCGGCGGCTACCTGAAGGGCCACCCGCACCAGGGGCGGTTCTTCTCCTTCATCCTGATGTTCATGGGCGCGATGCTCGGCCTCGTCGCCTCCGACAGCTTCCTGATGCTCTTCGTCTTCTGGGAGCTGACCTCGATCACCTCCTTCCTGCTGATCGGCTTCGACCATGCGCGGGAGGCCGCGCGCCGCGCCGCGCTGCAGGCGCTGGTCGTCACCGGCGGCGGCGGGCTCTTCCTTCTGGCGGGGCTGCTGCTGCTGTGGAACGTCACCGACGTCACGCAGCTGTCGCTTCTGATGTCCTTCGGCGCGGAGGTGCGGGCAAGCCCGTTCTACCTGCCGCTGCTCTTCCTCATCCTCGGCGGCGCCTTCACCAAGTCGGCGCAGTTCCCGTTCCATTTCTGGCTGCCGAACGCCATGGAGGCGCCGACGCCCGTCTCGGCCTATCTCCATTCGGCCACCATGGTGAAGGCCGGCGTCTACCTCCTGATGCGGCTAAACCCCGTGATGGGCGACACGCCCGCCTGGGAGACGATCCTGCCGGCCTTCGGCGGGCTGACGCTCATCGTCGGCGCGGTGCTCGCCATCCGCCAGAGCGACCTGAAGCTGATGCTCGCCTATACGACGGTCGCCTCGCTCGGCCTTCTCGTGATGCTGACCGGCTTCGGCTCGCAGCATGCAGTGGCCGCCGCCGCGCTCTATCTCGTCGCCCACTCGCTCTTCAAGGGCGCGCTCTTCATGGTCGCCGGCCTCATCGACCACGAGACGGGCACGCGCGACATCACCCGGCTCGGCGGGCTCAGGCGGGCGATGCCCGTCACCTTCCTTGCCGCGCTGCTCGCCTCGCTCTCCATGGCCGGCCTGCCGCCCTTCTTCGGCTTCCTCGCCAAGGAGGAGATCTATGCGGCGCTTGCCGGCGGCAGCCTGCGCGCCGTCGCGTTCACCGCCGCGGCCGTCGTCGGCAACGGGCTGATGTTCGCCGTCGCCTTCGCGGTGGCGCTGAAACCGTTCCTCGGCGCGCCGGTCAAGACGCCGAAGCATGCGCATGAGGGGCCGGCCCTCCTGTGGATCGGCCCCGTGCTGCTCGCCGTCAAGGGGCTTGTCATCGGCCTCTTCTCCGCCGCCGCCCATGCCCTGCTGACGTCGCCGCTCGCCTCCGCCATTGCCGGCAAGCCGCAGACGGTCACCATTTCGGCCGTGCCGCATCTCGGCCTCGCGCTGGCGCTGTCCGTCGTCACCATTGTCTTCGGCATCGCCGTCTTCCTCTTCATCGACAAGGCGCGCGCGGCGGCGAACCGGCTGGTCGAGGATATCGGCTGGGGACCGGACCGTGGCTTCGACCAGGTGATGACGGGCCTCGTACGCGCCGCCGCGGCGATCACCCGCCTCGTCCAGCCCGGCCGCATGGAAATCTACATGACGGCGACCTTCGCGGTGATCGCGCTGGCGCTGCTCGTGCCGCCCGCCGTCTATGGCGAATGGCCGCGCCTGCCGGTCTGGCCGGCCGACATGCCGTTCCACGAACTGGCGGTCATGGCGCTCGCGGTCCTCGGCATCGGCGCGGTGCTGACGGCGCGCAATCGCCTGACGGCCATCGTCGCGCTCGGCATCCAGGGCTTCTGCGTCGCATTGCTCTTCCTGCTGTTCGGCGCGCCGGACCTCGCCTTCACGCAGTTCATGATCGAGACGCTGTCGGTCGTCATCCTCGCCCTCGTCATGACGCGGCTGAAGCTGACGCCGCGCGACCACCGCCCCTTGCGCGAGAAGATCCCGGACGCGGTCATCGCCATCGCCTGCGGCCTCGGCTTCTCGCTCTACCTCCTGAAGGTCACGCAGGGCCGGTTCGACACGGCGCTCACCGATTTCTTCAACCTCTATTCCAAGACGATCGCGCATGGCGCCAATGTCGTGAACGTCATCATCGTCGATTTCCGCGGCACGGACACGCTGGGCGAGATCGCCGTCGTCATGGTGACGGGCCTGGCGATCCTGTCGATCATCCGCATCCGCAAGGGGAGGGCGTGATGGGCAGGGTCTTTGGTCGCCGTCCTCAGAGGCAGAGCAATGCCATTACCCCCCTCTGCCCTGCCGGGCATCTCCCCCACAAGGGGGGAGATCGGCAGGAGGCCAGAACCTTGCTCGATCAGCAACGCCGCAGACGGGCGAAACTTCGCTCCATCCAATCTCCCCCCCTGTGGGGGAGATGTCCGGCAGGGCAGAGGGGGGTGTCCCCGCACGTCCCAGCGAAAGGCCGGCGCCCATGACCACGCTCATCTTCCGCACCGTCGCCCCGTTCCTTACCGCGCTCATGGTGCTGTTCTCACTCTTCGTGCTGCTGCGCGGCCACAACGAGCCGGGCGGCGGGTTCATCGGCGGGCTGATCGCCGTCTCGGCCTTCGCGATCTACGGCATCGCCAACGGCATTGCCGCCGTGCGCAGGGCGCTGTGGTTCCATCCGATGGCGATCTCGGCCTTCGGGCTCTTCATCGCGGCGATCGCCGGCCTGATGTCGATCTTTTTCGCCGTGCCCTTCATGACGGGGCTCTGGGTCTATCCGGTCATCCTCGGCGTCGAGATCCCGCTTTCCAGCGTCATGCTGTTCGATACCGGCGTCTATCTCGTGGTGGTGGGCGCGATCACCTCGATCGCCCTGGCGCTGGAAGCGGAGGAGGACGCCTGATGGAAGTACCCTTCGTCCTCCTCATCGGCCTGTTCTTTTCCGCGGCCGTCTATCTGATGCTGTCGAAGTTCCTGGTGCGCGTGCTGCTCGGCGTCGTGCTGCTCGGCAATGCGGTGAACCTCCTCATCTTCACCAATGGCCGCATCCTGCGCGAGGTGCCGCCGATCATCCCGGCCGGCCATGACGTGCCGAAGGCGCTCACCGCCAATCCGCTGCCGCAGGCGCTCATCCTGACGGCGATCGTCATTTCCTTCTCCTTCTTCGCCTTCCTGCTGGTGCTCGTCTACCGCGCCTACCAGGACCTCGGCACCGACAACGGCAACGAGATGCGCCTGGCCGAACCGGAGAACGATCCCCTTCCGCCGACCGGCTACTGACAGGAACCGACCCGCCAATGGCCGTAACGCCGACCGATCTTTCCGCAGCCCTCGTCATGACCCCGGTCGCCCCCGCCGACTGGCTGGTCGTGCTGCCGCCCGCCTGGTGCATCCTGGCCGGCGCGGTGCTCCTGATGGCCCGCAAGTCGCTGCACCTGCAGGGCTTCCTCGCGGTCCCCGCGCTGGCCGTGCTGGTGCTGCTCGATGCGCTGCTGCTTGCCCATGTTGCGGAAAACGGTCCCGTGATGATGGTCATGGGCCGCTGGCTGCCGCCCTTCGGCATCGCGTTCACGGCGGACCTGACCGGCGTGCTCTTCGCCCTTGCGGGCGCCGTCGTGGCGCTTGCCGGCGCCGTGCACGCGCTCACCGATATCGACGGCAGCGGCCGGCGCTACGGCTTCTATCCGTTCCTGCTGCTGCTGATGGCCGGCGTTTCCGGCGCCTTCCTGACGGGCGACATCTTCAACCTCTATGTCTGGTTCGAGGTGCTGCTGATCTCGTCCTTCGGCCTGATCACGCTCGGCTCGGAGCCGCGGCAGATCGACGGCGCGATCAAGTATGCCTTCCTGAACCTCATCGCCACGACGCTGTTCCTGATCACGACCGGCTATCTCTACGGCATCTTCGGCACGCTCAACATGGCCGACATCGCCACGAAGGCGGCGGCGGGCCGCGCCGAGCTGCCGCTGATGACGCTCGCCATGCTCTACCTCACCGCCTTCGGCATGAAGGCCGCGGCCTTCCCGGTGAATTTCTGGCTGCCGGCCTCCTACCACACGCCGCGCATCGTGGTGTCCGCGCTGTTCGCGGGCCTCCTCACCAAGGTCGGCATCTATGCGCTGCTGCGCACGCTGATCATGCTCTTTCCCGTCGAGCGGGAGGAACTTAGCTTCGTCATCGCGCTCACCGGCGCCGCCACCATGCTCCTCGGCGCGCTCGGCGCGCTCGGGCAGAACGACATCCGCCGGCTGCTCGGCTATCTCGTCATCTCGGGCATCGGCATCATGCTGGCCGGCCTGTCGCTCGGCAGCCCGGGCGGCACCGGCGGGGCGATCTTCTATGCGCTGCATTCCATGGTCGTGATGACGGGGCTCTACATGGCGGCGGGGCTTGCCGGGCGGCTTTCCGGCACGTTCGATCTTTCCCGCCTCGGCGGACTTTATACGCGCTCGGCGCTGTTCTCCGCGCTGTCGCTGGTGCTGTTCTTCGCCGTCTCCGGCCTGCCGCCGTTCTCCGGCTTCTGGCCGAAGGTCATGGTGGCCAAGGCGGCCATGGATATCGGCGCCTGGTGGCTGGCGGCGGTGGTCTTCCTCAGCGGCTTCCTGACGACCATCGCGGTCGGCCGGGTGTTTCTCTTGGCCTACTGGCGCCCGGCGGACGGGGCCCTTGCGGCAGAGGCCATTCCGGCAAGCGCGCTGCTGCCGCTTGCCGTGCTCACCGTGCTGACGGTGGTCTTCGGCCTCTTTCCGGATGCGCTGCTCTCGACCATCCAGCTCGCCGCGCAGGGGCTGGCCGATCCGCGGGCCTATGTCGGCTCCGTCTTTCCGGGAGGCAACTGACATGCGGCCCGCCTTCACCGTCGCCCTGTTCGCGCTCGCCTGGCTTGCCGTCTCCGGCAGCTTCACCATCCCCAACCTCTTGCTCGGCATCGTCGCGGGCGCCCTGTCGCTCGCGCTGATCCGCGATCACATCCGCCCGGACGGAAGGCGCATCCGGCCGCTGAAGGTGCTGTCGCTCCTCCTGCTGTTCATCAAGGAACTGGCGCTCTCCGCCTGGAAGGTGGCGGTGCTGGTGGCGAGCCCGAAAATGGCGCTGAAGCCCGGCATCTTCGCCTTTCCGCTGACGGTCGACCGGGATTTCGAGATTACGCTGCTCGCCAATCTCATCACGCTGACGCCGGGCACGCTCTCCGTCGACGTCTCCGCCGACCGCAAGGTGCTCTACGTGCACGCGCTCGACTGCTCCGATCCCGTCGGCGCGCGGCGGGACATCGCCGGTGGTTTTGAGAAGAAGATCCTGGAGGCTTTCCGCTGATGGATGCCGAAACCGTCATCTCCGCCGCCGCCACGATCGCGCTCTTCCTGATGTGCGCGGCCTTCTTCCTGACGGCCTACCGGGTCGTCAAGGGGCCGACGCTGCCGGACCGCATCGTCGCGCTCGACATGCTGGTGGCCATCGCCATCGGCTTCATCGCCGTCCTCGCCATCAGGACCGGCTTCAACCTCTATATCGACATCGCCATCGCGCTCGGCCTCGTCGGCTTCCTCGCCACCGTCGCCTTCGCGCGTTTCGTGCTGCGCCAGGGCATGGAGGCGGACGAACCGGCGGCAGGCGGCGAAAGCCCCGTCCGCAAGGGCGTGCGGCAGGGCAAAACGGCCAAGGCAAGGAGGCGGCGCTGATGCTGGATCTCGTTCTCGCGGTCGTCGTCGCCATCATGCTGGTCGCCGGCGGCATCTTCACCTTCCTGGCGGCCCTCGGCATCGTGCGCCTGCCGGATGTCTATACCCGCATGCACGCCGCCTCGAAGGCCGGCACGGTCGGCTCCGGCCTCATGCTCTTTGCCGCCGGCTTCCATTCGCTCGATGCGGCGATCTTCACGCGGGCGCTCGCCGGCTTCGTCTTCTTCGTGCTGACGGCGCCGATCGCCGCCCATCTCGTCGCCAGGGCGGCCCACGAGGCCGGCTATCGCCTCTCGCGCCATACTGTGCTTGACGAGATGCGCGATGCGCGCGAACGCGGCAACAAGAAGCGTTGATAAAGGGTTGAACGCCCAGTCCTCAGAAATTGTAGTATCCACTAACTTTTAGTGGCTTGCCTTTTCTATTGAAAGCTTCCGTTTTGTCTTCACAAAATAATACTGGACAATGAATTGTGGAATGGTATTTCAGACGAAGTAAAGCATCCGGGTTGAATAGGCTTGTATGCGGTTTTCCTGTTTAAGTTGAGTTCGAGCCGTATCTATGCCCATGAGGTATATGCCGGCAGGAGCTGGCGCATGACACGGCGGCCGCTATAGTGGAAGTTATATTGACGAAAATGTCTGCATTTCGACGGGCGAGCATTATTCTGCCACAGGATCACCCGACAAGGACGCTTTACGCCGAATTCATTGTCCAGGTCGATGGGTAGGGCCATCGACCTGCGTGTTGTCCGACAGGAGAAAGAAATGACCGAAACAAACCCTGCCGCCGGCTCCAATCTGCTTGTGGAATTGACCGCCGATATCGTCGCCGCCTATGTGGGCAATCACGTCGTTCCCGTCGCGGAGCTGCCGGGCCTGATCGCCGACGTGCATGCCGCGCTCAACAACACGACGCAGCCTGCCGCCGCCGTCGAGGCCCCCGTCGTCGCCGAAAAGCCGAAGCCGCCGGTGCCGGTGAAGAAATCCGTGCAGAACGACTACATCATCTGCCTGGAAGACGGCCAGAAGTTCAAGTCGCTGAAGCGCCACCTGATGACCCATTACGGCATGACCCCGGAGGAATACCGCGAGAAGTGGGACCTGCCGGCCGACTATCCGATGGTCGCGCCCGCCTATGCGGAAGCCCGCTCGCGCCTCGCCAAGGAAATGGGCCTCGGCCAGCGCCGCAAGGGCAAGTAAGCCCCGCATTCCGCTTGCATTTCGAAGGCCGGTCCCGCAAGGGGCCGGCCTTTTGCGTGCCGGCGGTTCGGGCGCATATCAGCAAGGGATTAAGGAATAAAAACCTATATGGGGATGTTCGTCATAAATTTATGAAGAAATTCAAGGAAAGGTTGCGGCGATGCGCTTCATTCGTCCCCACTCATCCTCTAGGGTGTATGAATAAATTCCTATCAACGGAGTGGCCAGTCATGCACCAGTTCATCGTTCCCCACCGGCGGTCGTCGCTCGAAACCCCGTCCTGCCCCGGTCCGGCGCCGGAAACCAAGGGGGCCGTGCCGGGTGGGGCGGCGCCGCCGGTGCCGGTCGTGCCGGCCGGCACCGCCTGCCGCATCGTGCGCCAGCTGGTGCTGGAAATGACGGCGATGGCGGGCGAGCGGCCGCTCTGGCGGCGCGACGGCCGGCGCACCACCTGCCATGTGCGCCAGATCGCCATGTATGTCTGCCATGTCGTGCTGCGCCTGTCGCAGTCCGATATCGGCGCCGCCTTCGGGCGCGACCGCACGACGGTCGGCCATGCCTGCAACGTGGTGGAGGACCGCCGCGACGATGCCGCCTTCGACGCCTTCGTCTCGGCGATCGAGCGTGTCGTGCTCTCGGTCTTCGGCCCGGCGGGGATCGGCAGCCATGGGTGAGGGCGGGGACACGACGAACGATGCGGCGCTTGCGAAGGTCCTGCGCCTCCTGCTGGCGGCCGGCGAGGCGAGGGTAGCCGGGGAGGCGGCGCTTGCGGCCGACGGGCGCCGGCAGCCGCTTGGCCCGGCGCTTCTCGCCGCGGCGCTGCGCCGCGGGCTCGTCAGGCGCGAGGGCGACCGGCTCTTTGCGACGGCGGAGGCGCGGGCCCATCTGAAGCGCAGGCTCTGCACGGCAGAGACGCCCTTCGCCGACCAGCACCGGGACCTTGCCGAGGTGACGGTGCTGCGCGACGGGGCGCGGGAGCGGGCGCTCGCCAACCGGCTGGAATCGCCGCTGGCGAGCCTGACCCGGCTGAAGGAGAAGACGGGCGAGGCCTTCCTGCCGGACACCGCCCTTGCCGCCGGCGAGCGGCTGCATGCGGATTTCACCCGCGGCGGCCTGCAGCCGCGCTTGACCATGTCCTGGGAGCCGCGCATCGCCGGCCGCCAGAAGGGCGAGGCGGGCGCGGCGCGCGAGCTTACCGACACCGCGCTTGCCGCCCGCCTGCGCGTGGCGCGGGCCATCACGGCGATCGGGCCGGAACTGTCGGGCGTCGCGCTCGATGTCTGCTGCTTCATGAAGGGGCTGGAGACGGTGGAGCGCGAGCGGCAATGGCCCGCCCGCTCGGCCAAGCTGATGCTGCGCGCTGCCCTGATGGCGCTCGCCCGCCACTATGCCCCGCCGGTCCCGGCCGGCCGGCAGGCCCATGCCTGGGGCGCGGAGGGCTATCGGCCGGAATGGGCGGGGTGAGGGGGCGAGCCTTACAGGCAGGTTGATGGCGGGAATGCGGCTTTGCCGGGGTTCGGTCTTCCTAGAGGGGCGGGACAATTGCCTATGCAGGGGCGAAGCAGCGTGTTGCATCACCCCCCTCTGGCCTGCCGGCCATCTCCCCCTCAAGGGGGGAGATTGGATGGAGCGGCGCTTCGCCTCTCTTCAACGGTGCTGATTAAGCTAGGTTTGCACGTCTTGCGGATCTCCCCCCTTGAGGGGGAGATGGCCGGCAGGCCAGAGGGGGGTGTTAATGGCCCGGTCGACAAGGGAGATCGGGAGGCAACGATGCTGAGGCCGTTCAGGCGAAACTGCCGGCCGCCTACGCCGCCACCCGCACCGCCGCCTCTTCCCGTATGCGGCGCACCATCGAGCGCAGGCCGTTGGCGCGCTGGGAGGAGAGGTGCTCGACGAGGCCGATGGCGTTGAAGGTGTCGATGGCGTCGAGGGCGGCGATCTCGGAGGCGCGCTTGCCGGAATAGATGGCGAGCACGATGGCGACGAGGCCGCGCACGATATGCGCGTCCGAATCGCCCTCGAAGGTCATTACCGGATCGGCGCCCGCGCCGGCCTTGCTGACGAGCCAGACCTGGCTGGCGCAGCCCTGTACCTTGTTGGCGGCCGTGCGCTGTTCCTCCGGCAGGTCCGGCAGCGCCTTGCCGAGCTCGATGACGTAGCGGTAGCGGTCCTCCCACTCGTCGAGGAAGGCGAAGTCGTCGATGATCTCTTGCAGCGTGGCCATGGTTCTTCCGTGTGCGGGGACTGCCTTCATATAGGCGAGGCCGGCCGGAATTTGAACCGCAAAGCGTGCGGGCAAAAAGAAACGCCGCAGGGAACGGGTCCATGCGGCGGTTGCAGGGCAACGAGTGAGGCAGGCAGAAAATCGGGGGCGGTCTCAGCCCTTGTGGTCGGGGCGGCGGGTCGGGATGGCGACGGTGCCGGTGATGACCTCGTCGTCGGCATCGATCGTGGCGACGGCCGGAAGCGGCTGGTCGAGCGCTTCCTTGGCGGCCGGATCGGCATTGGCGACGGCGGTGCCCTCTTCGGCGAACTGGGTGTCGAGGAACTGGTAGGCGATGCGGGCGCCTTCGCGGGCCCGGTGGCCGAGGGCGACGAAGGTCTCCGCGCCCTTCTCGCAGACGTCGGGCTTTTCCAGGCACATGGCGGTGACGTAATGCAGCGCTTCACTGGCGGCGGTGAACGTGTCGCCGATCTCGACCGCCGGGCCCTTCTCCAGCTTGGCGGAGGATTCCGCGTCCAGGAAGGGGAGCAGGACGAGAACCAGTGAGAACCAGAACGTTCCCTTGATCAGAAACCACATCGCTTGCCATCCTCGTTGTCGCCTCGGCTCTTTGCGGCCTTCGGCTCGTTTGGTCCTTGGCGAACCGTTGATGCGAGAATAGGGGCGGGAAGGAAATTCCCCTTTGCAGGAATCATTCGGGTTTTGCCCAGTTTTGATTAAAATGCGACCTATCGGCCCTCCGGCGGCACTTTAAACGCATTTGAGGCAGATTTTAGCGATCGCCGTTAAGGATCGTGGCGGGCCGCGCCGCGGCAAGGCGCCGGAATGCCGGGAGCGTCTCTTCCGGCCCTTTGCCCCAGAAGTTAATATGAACAGAAAAATGCCGCAAAATGAGGCGCTTACGCCCCGTTAACCACGCCGGACGAATGGCCGTTGGATTGCCCCGAAATGGGACTTTTGGGCCTTTTTGCCCCGCTTTCCGCACCCGCCGTTTATTCTTTCCTTAAGTCGCCGATGCGATTTTGGGCGCACCAAAAGAAGATAAATGGCAGGGTATCGCGTTGCGCCAATTGACCACCATCGCTGACAGAATGGCAGCCCGCCTGGGCGCCGTTGCTGGCGTTGCTGGCGCGTCCGCTGCCGATCAGCGCCCGTCCGCATCCCTGCGCGCCACCACGCTGGCGCTGCTGGCGGCCGTTCCCGGCCTGCCGCTCGTCCTTTCCGCCGTCATGCCCGCCTCCGCCGCGCTGCCGGCCGGCGTGGCGCTTGCCGGCGCCGGCGCGCTGCTGGCGGCCGCGGCCTCCTCCACCCTCGAGGCGAGGCCCGCGCCGCAGAAGACCTTCGCCGAGGAGCTGGCCGCCGCAACCCCGCCGGCCGCCTCGCCCTACGATCTCTTCGCCGGCCTCGTGACGCTGCACGATGCGCGCGGCTTCGTCACCGCCGTGCATGGCCGCGACCGCGCCGACATGCTCGCCTGGATGCGCGATCCCGCCGGCCGCGGCTATCTCGACCAGATCCATGTGTCCGACCGGCTCGGCTTCCTTGCCGCGATCGACCGCCTGCGCCAGGGCGGCACGCGCGAGACCGTGGAGATCCGCATCGACCGCCCGCGCACCGAGGCCGATGCCGAGCAGTTTACCCATATGCGCGTGGAGATGACGGCGCTTGCCGGCCCGGACGGCGCGCTTGCCGCCGTGGTCGCCCAGTCGCGCGACATGTCCGACGAGGCGAAGCTGCGCGGCGAGAGCGCGCGCAAGGCGGCCGAGGCCGAATCGGCCAACGACGCCAAGACGCGGTTCCTGGCCGCCGTCAGCCACGAGTTGCGCACGCCGCTGAACGCCATCCTCGGCTTTTCCGACATCCTCGCCGGCGAATATTTCGGCAGGCTGGAGAACGACCGGCAGCGCGAATATGTCACGCTGATCCACCAGTCGGGCTCGCATCTCCTGTCGGTCGTCAACACGATGCTCGACGTCTCGAAGATCGAGGCCGGCCGCTACGAGCTCCTGACCGAGCCGTTCCCCGTCGCCGACAGCGTCCGGGCCTGCGAGCAGATGCTCGGCCTCCAGGCGCGCGAGAAGGGCATCAAGCTGACGAGCCGCGTGCCGCGCGCCATCGGCGAGGCCATCGCCGACCAGCGGGCGATCCAGCAGGTGCTCATCAACCTCGTCGGCAATGCGATCAAGTTCACCGACCGCGGCGGCATCGTCACCATCGATGCGGCGCGCGAGGGGCGGGACCTCGTCCTGACCGTCAGCGACACCGGCATCGGCATTCCCGCCGACAAGCTGGCGCTGATCGGCCAGCCCTTCATGCAGGTGCAGAACGAATATACCCGCAAATACGAGGGCACCGGCCTCGGCCTGTCGCTGGTCAAAGGGCTCGTGGCGCTGCATGGCGGCAGCTTCGTCATCCAGAGCCGGCCGGGCGAGGGCACGGTCATCACCGTGCGCGTGCCGGCGGACGGCTCCGGCGTCACGCCGGACAGCGAGCTGCGGCCCGGCTGCGCGCCCAACGCCGCATCCACCGTCGAATTCCCGCCGCGCCTTGCGGCCATGGTCGAGACCGTTTACGAGCCGTCGCAGGATGGCAAGGACACGAACGATGAACGCGCACGTCAGAAGACAGCCTGAGCGGCGGCCCCAGGGCCAGGCCCGCAAGGGCCGGTCCGGCACCCGCGTGGAGCCGCGCCGGCCGAATATCGTGATCGCCGGGCTGATGGCGCTCGGCCGCCTTGCCGCGCGCCATCCGACCGCGCTCGGCGGCACCTGCGCCTTCGTCGTGGTCTTCTCCTTCGTCGCCGCCAATGCGCTGTGGTACCAGCCGGGCGGCCACCCGGCGCCCTTCCTGAAGATGCGCTCGGCCGACAATTCCCTCGGCTTCACCGCCACGAAGCCCGAGCCGCATGACGTGACGACCTTCGTCATCGAGCGCATGGAGGAGGGCGAGCCCCTGCCCGAGGTCACCGACGTGACGCCGGCCGAGCGGCCCTTCGACGAGGTGGCCAAGGTCATCGAGGGCAAGCCGGCCAGGACGCAGGCGACCATCGAGGAGGACCCGGTCGCCGCCGCCATCCTGCAGGCCGAGGCCGATCCGGCCGTGACCTCCGCCGTCGCGCGGCCGGTGCCGAGCGAACTGGTGATGAAGATCCAGAAGGGCCTCAGCAACATCGCCTATACGGATATCGCCGTGGACGGGCTGATCGGCGAGAAGACCCGCACGGCGATCCGCCATTTCGAAAAGCACTATCGCCTGCCGGTCACGGGCGAGCCGAACGAGCAGGTGCTCGCCAAGCTGAAGGACATCGGCGCGCTCTGAGGCGCGCCGTCCATGCGACGAAAGTCGTATGCCGCAACTGGCACATCTACCGGTTGTTTCTAAAGGATGCGTTAACCATGTCTGCCGGATGATCCTTCGATCATCTGGAGGATCGATGAACCATGTCCAACGCTGCCTTGCGTGAGACTGCGCATACCCGGGAAGAGGACGAGGGGCGGGCGCCGGCCGATGGCGCGGCGTTGCGCCGGGTCGTCGGGTCGCTGGCCGTCGAGGCGTCGGATCTCGGCCTCCATCTCGTCGACATCGCCGGCTCCATCCAGGACACGGCCGCCCAGTCGCGCGAGCACGCGGCGCTCTTCACCCGGCTGACCCGGTCGGCGACCGCGATCGCCAGCGCCAACGGCGACATCGCCCGCGCGCTCGGCGAGACGGACCAGCTGGCCGCGAGCGCCCGCCAGGTGCTCGGCGAGCAGGCGGTGCAGCTCGACGGTTCGATTGCCGCGATCGACCACATGGTGACGGCCTCCAACGAGATCGGCACGGAAATCTCGGCCTTTTCCGGGGCGCTCGCCGATGTCGGCCGGCTGGCCGACGCCATCGGCACCATCGCCCGGCAGACGAACCTCCTGGCGCTGAACGCCGCCATCGAGGCGGCGCGTGCCGGCGAGGCGGGCAAGGGCTTCGCGGTGGTGGCGGCGGAGGTGCGGGCGCTGTCGCTCGAGACCTCCAGCACGACGGCCTCCATCCAGAAGACGCTGCAGGCGCTGCGCGCCCGTATCGACCGGCTGGAGGCGGCGGGCGAGGGCGCGCGCGTCTCCGCCGAGGGCGTCAAGGCGACGGCCTCGGCGGTGCAGGGCTCGTTTGCCGGCGTCGAGCAGGTGATGTCGAAGATCCTCGACAGCGCCTCGGCGCTTGCCGCGACGACGGGCGCGGTGGACCGGGAATGCAGCGACTTCGCGCGCGCGATCGGCGCGGCCTCGGCGGAGATCATCCGCTCGAACGAGGTGCTGCAGGGCGCTTCCGGCAAGGTCGGCGAGGTGGTGGCCATTTCCGAGCGCATCATCCAGGCGACGGCGAGCGCGGGGATCGAGACGCCGGACAGCCCCTATATCCGCCTCGTGCAGCAGCTGGCCGGCGAGGTCTCAGCGCGCTTCTCGGCGGCCGTCGGCAGCGGCGAGATGGGCATGGAGGCGCTGTTCGACCGGCAGTACCGGCCGATCCCGGGCACCGATCCGGTGCAGATGACGACGCGCTTCACCGATTTCACCGACCGCGTGCTGCCGGCGATCCAGGAGCCGGTACTGGCCGCGGACGCGCGCATCGCCTTCTGCGCGGCGATCGACGACCAGGGCTACCTGCCGACGCACAACCGCAAATTCTCCGAGCCGCAGCGGCCGGGCGATCCGGCCTGGAACACCGCCAACTGCCGCAACCGCCGGATCTTCGACGACCGGGTGGGGCTGGCCGCCGGGCGCAGCACCGAACCCTTCCTCGTGCAGACCTATCGCCGGGACATGGGCGGCGGCCAGTTCGTGCTGATGAAGGACATCTCCGCCCCCATCACCGTCAACGGCCGCCACTGGGGCGGGCTGCGGCTGGCGATCCGGGTGTGAGGCGGGGGGCCTGGCCGCGGTGACGGCGGCGCCGCCCCTCATCCCGCTGCCGCGACCTTCTCCCCGCTTGCGGGGAGAAGGGGAGGATGCAGTGTTTTCCCGGGTCCATCACGGTCGTTGTTTGGGGAAACCGGTTCACCATCTTCCTTCGCCCCGCTTGCGGGGAGAAGGTCGCGGCAGCGGGATGAGGGGGTCGCCAAGCTTCGCCATTGCCCGATCGCGCCGCGCCGTGTATGCCGCCGCCATGCGCCTTCGTTCCGATATCTTCGTGTCCGCCCTGATGCGCCGCGTCTTCGCCCGCGGCGATTTTGCGGCCGTCGAGGTGAAGGGCGCGGAGGAGGCGGGGGCGGTGTTCGTGCGGCAGGTGTTCCGCGACGGGTCGGAAAGCCTCCATGCGCCGGCGCCGCAGAGTGTCTTCGAGGCGGAGGAGAGCGGGCTCAGGCGCTTCGAGACGCGGCTGGAGCGGGCAAGGGCGGAGGCGGTGGCCGATGCGCTCGCCCGGGAGCGGCGTTTCGATGGCGACCTCTGGGTGGTGTCGATCGAGACGGACGATCTTGGCGATCTCATCGACTTCGCCGCGGCCGAACCGAAGGACGACGGGTTCTTCCGGCGTTAACCCTGCCGACCGAAACCCGCAGCATCGATCCGGCCGGAACGGATTTCTGCCGGAAAGGCACCATAGCCAATCCGGCGGCAAGGCGTGGCGGCCCGCGTCGGGCGTCGCGGGGAAACAGGGATATGGGCATTCTGCCGTTCGACGTGAAGCGGAAATGCTCCGGAATGTGGCAACGTCGATGATGGACGCCGGAAAGACATGAGCAAATACGACATTCTCACGGACCGGGCATCGACGCTCGTCGCCCGCGAGGCGGACAGCCAGTGGATCGTCGCGCCCGGCATTTCCATCGCCACGACGGGCCTTGCCGTCGATGCGGGCGGGGCCATTGCCGGCCGCACGCTTGTCGTCGACGGGACGATCCGGTCTTCGGCCGGAAATGCGGTCGTGCTCGGCGCGGGCACGCTCGGCAGCAATGCGGGAACGGTCGCGATCAAGCCGGACGGGGTGATCTCCGCCGCGCTGACCGGCCTTTCCGCCAGCGGCGGCGGGCTGGTCCTCTCCAACCAGGGCACGCTTTCGGGCGATGCGGCGGCCGGCAATTTCAGCGGCGCGGGCGCCAACATCACCAACCGCGGCTCGGTGCTGTCCTCCGGCGGGACGGGGCTCAAGGTGACTGGCGGCGACGCGCTGGTGACGAACCACGGCACGGTGAAGAGCGCGGGCGATGCCGTCACGGTATCGGGCGCCAAGGCGATCATCACCAATTACGGCATGATCCAGTCGACGGCCGATGACGGCATCAGGAGCGCCGGCCGGGCGGCGATCGTGACCAACAGCGGCACGGTGGATGCGCAGCGCGACGGGCTGACCGTGACCGGTGCCGGCGCCATCGTCACCAACAACGGCAAGATCGTCTCGCGTGCCGACGAGGGCGTCGTGATCACCGGCGGCGGCGCGGTGATGGCCAACAACGGCACGATCACCGCGGCGAAGGACGGCGTGCGGCTCGACGGGGCGAAGGTCAATTTCGCCAATCACAAGACGATCACCGCGACGACCGGCGAGGCTATCGATATCGGCGGCGCCCAGGCGCAGGTGACGAACAACGGCACGCTGAAGGGGGCTGCCGGCATCCTCAGCGACGGGGCCGGCGCGACGGTGACGAACAACGGCGCCATAACGGCGACGAAGGGCATCGCGGTGGCGCTGCTCGGCAAGGGGCTCAACACCTTTTCCAACAACGGCTCGCTGAAGGCGGAGGGCCTGGCGCTGAAGGGCGGCAGCGGCAGCGAGATCGTCACCAACAACGGCACGATCCGCGGCAATGTCGATCTCGGCGCGGGCAACGACACGTTCGACACGCGCGGCGGCAAGGTGACCGGCACCGTGGCGGGCGGCAAGGGGAACGATACCTATATCGTCGGCGATGCCCGCCTGAAGCTTGTCGAGAAGGCGGGCGGCGGCACCGACACGGTGCAGTCCACGGTCAGCTATACGCTCGGTGCGAATCTCGAAAAGCTGGTCCTGCTCGGCAAGGCCGGCATGAGCGGCACGGGCAACGAGCTCGCCAACGTGCTCATCGGCAACAGCGGCGGCAACACGCTCTCGGGCGGCGGCGGCAACGACATTCTCGACGGCGGCAAGGGCAATGACAGGCTGATCGGCGGCAGCGGGGCGGATGTCTTCCTGTTCGCCAAGGGCTCCGGGCGCGACACGGTGGCGGATTTCACGCCGGGCACGGACCGGGTCGACCTTTCCGGCCATGCCGACATTACCGGCTTTGCCGACCTCATGGCGAACCATGCCGTTCAACGCGGCGACGACGTGGTGATCCGCGCCGGCAACGACATGCTGACGCTGGAGCATGTCACGCTCCGCGCGCTCGACAAGGGCGATTTCCTCTTCTGAGACCCTGTTCCCGCGGGAACATCACGGCGGCGTCCGGCATGGCAAAAGGGAGGCACGCAGGCATCGGCCTGCGTCGAACCCTCGGAGAAACGCCATGTTCATCGTGCTGCCCGCTCTTGCACTGCTGATTTCGGGAATGTTCGTCGTGACCACGCTCGCCGCGCTCTCGGCCGAGCGCACCGAAGGCGCGACGATTCGCGTACCGGCCAGGCGCCGGATTTTCTAATAGAAACGATCAGCCGGCGGCGCGGTGCCGTGCGGCTTCGGAGGACCTGTCGTGGTTATCCTGCCCATTCGACTTCGCGTCGTCGCCGTTGGCCGCCTTCGGCAGGCCATTGCCATTCGTGTAGCTGTCCGCCCGCTGCCAGCTTTCGACACGGTCGATCGCCTCGGCCGGGTCTAGCGCCGAAATCAGCGCCGCAGCGCCCCCTTCGGCCAGATGGGGATAGATCTTCGTCAGCACGAACAGGCTGTCCGTATCCGGCACGTCGAGCGCCAGCAGCGTCTCGGCGAGCTGCCGCCCGGACACATCGAGAAGGATGCGCTCGGACAGCCACTGGCTGGAACTGAGCGCGTCGGCGAGCGTGACGGCCAGCATGCCGGCCTCGCCCGCGCGGGCAAACCGCACGAACAGCGCCTGGTGGGCCTCCGTTGCCGGTTCGAGCCCGGGGGGCGCTTCGACGGCGGGCGTTGCGGCGCGCACCAGGGCGCGCAACTCCTCGCGGATCTGTTCTTCCCGCTCCAGCCTTGCCGCTTCCTTCAGCGACGCCTCGCGATCCTCGCCGGCCCTGCGGCTGGCATGGTCCTGATGGCTTGCGACCAGCGCCTCGACCATGGCGGGCGAGAGGTCGTCCCGCCGGCCGATGGCGCGGGCATGCTCCGGGCCGGCGGCGCGCAGCACATGCATCAGCGTATGCTCGGCAATGGCCTTCGAGCCCATGAGAAAGATGGCGGCGATGCCGATCGGCTGGGTGGCGATGAAGAGGGCGGTTTCGTCCGGCACCTGCGGGCAGCGCGAGAGCGCGGCGACGGCCTGCCGGCGGGCTTCCTCGGTGGAGGCGTTGTAGAGCGGCTCGAAGAGCTCACCGAACTGGTGCAGGTCCGAGCGCGAGGGAAAACGCAGGCTCTCGAAGCTGGAGACCGTGGCCATCAGCACGATGTCCTTCGGCCGCCCTGCCTGCGGTCTCTCCAGTTCGCGAAACCTGTCCGCCACAAAACACCTGCTCAGTCCCCGGAACGGCAGCCCCCCGCCGCTTCCCAATCGTTCACGAAAAGTAGAGGAAAAGCGTTAGCAAGGCGTTAACCCTGCTCGCGCGGAAACCGCAATGTTTACAAGGCGGTGCCGCAAGGGTTGCGGCGGCAGGGCCGGCGGATGCGGACCGTATCGGCACAGGCCCCGCCCGCCCGGCGGGCGCTCCCCCCCTGTACCGCAGGGAACAGCGAACACGCGCACTTCACGCTAGTGTTAACAGCATGTTAACCCGATAGTCGCTAGTTTTAGGGGCAAGGATCGGCTCGTCTATTGCGATGGACGTGTTATGATTCGATCATGTGAGCGGTGGATCTGCCGAAAGGCACCCGCCGTTCCGCGAGGGAAAGGTGCGATGTTCCGGATGCCGGACGGTCGCCAGACACATTCCCGTGAAGGGGAAACTTCTGGTCCCGTATCGCCGTTTTCCACCCGTATGCGACTGGGGAGGCATCGATCTCATGTCGCGTCCGGGGGTGACGGAACCGGATGCACCGGCCCGTGGAAACGGGCAGGGTGAGATTTGTAGGAGTGCTTCATCCGTCTCGATTCTTCTTTTGGAGGCGAGAATGGCAGACGTGGTACGATTGAAGGAATGGCTCGCGCGGACGCCGCGACGCGACACCATTCGCCGTGAGGCTCCGGCCCAGGTTCTTCTTTTCACCGGCGTGCGATACGAACGCCTGACGCCCGCCATGCTGGCGGCGCGCGGCAAGGCGGCAAAGCAGGGCGCGCAGGACACCGCCCGCCGGCCCTGATCCTCTTCCGGTCGCTGCCCGGTGCAGCGCTCGAAGCATGCGCGTGCGGCCGCCGCGCATGGCCTGAACGGCCTTTGCGGGGTAGGTCCCGCGTCACATGCTCCTTTCGGAGCGATCCTTCCTATTGTTCCGCCGTGAAGGGCTCGCAGCCCGCATCCGCCAGGAAGGTGGTCGCCGCTTCCTCGCGGCTCTGCGTCGGCACGAAGGTGCGCAGCACGGCATAGCCTTCCTCGCCGCGCATCTCCACCAGGATCGACTGTTCCAGCTCCGCCGGTACGGCCTTGCGGATGGCGATGAGCTGGATGGGCGTTGCAATCAGCGTGTCGAGCGCGCCGTTGACCGAGGTGCGGTCGTTCATGCTGAACACCTCGTTGGAGGCGCTGTCATAGACGGCGAGCGACCAGAAGGGCACCTCGCCCTCGGCAAACAGCCGGATGGGTCCGGTTTCCACCGAAAAGGCGCAGACCGCCGTCTTCATCGCCGGATCGTCGTTGATCGGGGCGAGCGCTTCGCCGCCGGCGGCGAGCGGGAAGAAGCGGTTCGTCTCGCCGAAGGCCTGCACGCGCGTATAGGCGTCGCGGCCGGTGAAGCTCGGCAGCGAGAGGATGATGACGATGTGCAGCAGCGCCGCCCCGACGAGGCCGACGGCGATGGCATAGAGGAGGCTACGCATCGGCACAATCCAGCCGCGTGATGCCGGGCATGGAAAGGTCGATGACGCCGGAACTGCCGGCCGTCGGCGTGTCGAGCAGCGTCATGACGAGAAGGAACGGCGCCTTGCCCTCGGGCACGGCCAGCCAGTTGCCCGGCGTCGCCGCCGAGGCGATGCGGATGGAGAAGGTGCTGTCGGCGCCGCGCAGCACCGACCAGGCGTTGAGGCCGGTGGGCAGGTCGGGGCGGGCGCCTTCCAGCGGATTGCCGTTGCGGTCGGCCGCATGCAGCGTCCAGAGCCGCGCCGGTGGGGTGATGCCGCGGATCTCGTAGCGGCAGTTCTCCACCAGCGTGCGGTTCTCGCTGTCGGTGGCGGCGGTGAAGGTCAGGCCCTCGGCGCCGCCGAGCAGCAGCTTGCCGTCGCGCGCCCGGTGCGCCTTCGCATAGGGATCGGCGTCGATCGTCTGGGCGGCGGGGAAGGCGGCCCAGGGGCCGAGCGCGATGGCGCCGAAGCCGACCGTCGCGCGCAGCGCGTAGATCGAACTGACGATGCCGAGGCCGAAGGCGACGGCGAGCGCTGTGGCGATGACGAGGGGCGTGCGGAACAAGGCGATCGACCGTTGGAATCAGGTTGCCGTCACTCTGTCCGGTTCGCCGGAGCAAGGTCAAGCGCTCCGTCGAGCGCGGCGACCCGTCCGTCGGCCTTCAGCGCCTTCGCCGCGCCGAGGTCGCGGGCGACATCCTTCAGGAGCTTGGTCACGTCGGCCGACAGCGAGCGCGGGCGCACGAGCGCGGGCAGGGCGTTCTCGTCGCTCGTGCCGGCGGTCACCTCCTTCGCCTTCTTGCCGTCCGGCAGCGGGTTCTCGATGCCGGGGATGGGGCGCAGCTCGATGCCCTGGTGGGCATAGTCCATCAGCCGCTTGAAGGTCATGGCGGGCAGCGAGCCGCCGGTCATGTTGTTCGTCGAGGTATAGTCGTCGTTGCCGAACCAGACAGCGGCCGTGTAGTTGCCGGTGAAGCCGACATACCAGGCATCGCGATAGGCCTGGGTGGTGCCCGTCTTGCCGCCCGAGACGATGCCGCGGTCGAGCGCGCCGCGCCGTGCCGTGCCGCTCACGGGAATGGTGACGAGGATGCGGTTCATCGAGGACATGGCCGCTTCCGACAGCACTTCTCTTGCCGGCGGCGCGTCGCGGCCGAAATCGTAGAGGATGTCGCCGTCGTAGTTGAGGATCTGGCTGATGCCGTGGCGGCGCGCCTGGAGCCCGCCGGCGGGGAAGACGGCATAGCCCGTCGCCTGGTCGAGCACGGTGACCTCGGAGGTGCCGAGCGGCATGGTCTTGTCGGTGCGGATCGGCGTCTCGACGCCCATCGCCTTCGCCAGTTCCGCGATGCGCTTCGTGCCGAGCTTCTCCTTGGCGAGGCGCACGGGCACGGTGTTGATCGACTTGGCCATCGCCGTCATCAGCGTCATGCGGCCGGCATAGCTGCGGCCGTAGTTCTGCGGCGACCAGCCGCCCCAGCTGATCGGCGCGTCGACGATGGTCGTCTCCGGCGTCATGCCCGATTCCATCGCGGCCGAATAGGTATAGACCTTGAAAGAGGAGCCCGGCTGGCGCAGCGCGCGCGTGGCGCGGTTGAACTGGCTTTCGCCATAGTCGCGCCCGCCGACCATGGCGCGCACGGCGCCGCCGTTCTCCACCATGACCAGCGCGCCCTGCCGGACGCGATAGCTCTCGCCATACTGGCGAAGGCTGCTTTCCACCGCCTCCTCGGCGGCGGCCTGCAGGCCCATGTCGATGGTCGTGCGCACGACGAGGGAATGCTGGGCGAAGGGCCTGGCGATGCGCTGCACCTCCTCGAAGGCCCAGTCGAGGAAGAAGTCGGGCGCCGCCTTCTCGTTGCGGTCGATGACGGTGGCGGGGTTGCGCCGCGCGGCGATCACCTGGCCCTCGGTCATCAGCCCGCCCTGCACGAGGTTGGTCAGCACCTCGTTGGCGCGGGCGCGGGCGGCGGGCAGGTTGACGTGCGGGGCGTAGCGGGCGGGAGCCTTGAAGAGGCCGGCGAGCATGGCGGATTCGGCAAGGTTCACGTCGGTGACGTTCTTGCCGAAATAGAACTGCGCCGCCGCGGCCGCGCCAAACGTGCCGCCGCCCATATAGGCGCGGTCGAGATAGAGGCGCAGGATCTCCTTCTTGGAGAGGTTGGCTTCCAGCCAGAGGGCGAGGAAGGCCTCCTTGATCTTGCGCTCGATGGTACGCTCGTTGGACAGGAACAGGTTCTTGGCGAGCTGCTGGGTGAGCGTCGAGCCGCCCTGCACGACGCCGCCGGCCCGGGCGTTCTCGTTCATGGCGCGGGCAAGGCCGAGGAAATCGATGCCGAAATGGCTGAAGAAACGGCGATCCTCCGTCGCCAGCACCGCCTTGATCAGGTGGTCGGGCAGTTCGTCGATCGGCGCGGAGTCCTCGTGGATGATGCCGCGATGGCCGATCTCGTTGCCGTAGCGATCGAGGAAGGTGACGGCGAAATCGCTCTGGGCGCGCCAGTTGCCCTTGGTCTCCTCGAAGGCGGGGAGCGCGAGGGCGAGCAACAGCACGAAGCCGGCAGTGCCGAGGTTCATGCCCTCGCCGGCGACCTCGAAGACCGCCTTCTTCCAGCCTTTGACGTGGAAGCGGCGGGAGAAGATGGTGATCTCCTCCCAGATCTCGGCCGCGCGAAAACCGGCGTTCCAGACCGTGGAATCGATCCAGGAATCGATGCGCAGGAGGATGTGCCGCTTGCGGCGGCGGGGTTTTGTCGGCGTCTGGCTGTCGTCTTCCACGTTCGCATACCTTTGGCGGGGGCGGGTCGCAGCCTGCCTGCGTTGGGTTAACGTCCTCTCACCACCGGTTTATTCAGTGAGGATATCAGTCTTTTGAAGGCAACAGAACGGATTTTGCCGATTGGTCCTGGCAGCCGGCCCCTTGACCTTTGCGCCCAAGGGGTTCAGGGGTCGGAGATGACGATCAACAGTGCCGAAAAGCCGGACGACCTGCCGTTCTGGAAGACCAAGACCCTCGCCGAGATGACCGACCCGGAATGGGAGAGCCTGTGCGACGGCTGCGGGCTCTGTTGCCTCAACAAGCTGGAGGACTGGGACACGGGCGAGATCGCCTGGACCTCGATCCGCTGCGTGCTGCTCGATGGGGAAAGCTGTCGGTGCTCCGACTACGAGAACCGGCAGGCGACCGTGCCGGACTGCATCCGCCTGACGGTGGAGAGCGTGGAGAAGATCTCCTGGCTGCCGCCGACCTGCGGCTATCGCCTCATCCGCGACGGCGAGGACCTCTACTGGTGGCATCCGCTGGTGTCCGGCGATCCCGACACCGTGCACCAGGCCGGCATTTCCGCGCGCGGCCGCACGGTGAGCGAGGAGGGCCTCGATGTCGACGACTACGAGGACTATCTCGTGACCTGGCCGATGGAAGTGGGAAAGGGCAAGTAGCGGCGTTTCAGGGGAGGCTTGCCGCGACGAGCTTCTTCGGCGCCACGTTGCGCCAGGCGGTATCGATGAGTTCGCGCACCCGCGCGGCGTCCGCGCCGTCGAAATAAAGCGACGTCCAGCCCTTCGACCCCCAGCCGCCCGGTACCGGCGCGCACAGGCCCGGATCGGTCTCCAGGACCAGCGCCTGCTGATCCGGCGTGAACTTCAGGACGGCCCGGCCGGCCTCCGGCAGGGTCATGAAGACCTTCTCGCCCACCCGGAAGTCGCGCTTGCCGAAATGAGCACTTTCCCGCGCCCCCGGCATGCCGAGCGCAATGGTCACGAGATCGTCGGATATCATGGGCGGAAAGGTAGCACCCTTTCCTCCGGCCGAAAAGTTTTTGCAGAAAATAGGAAAATAGTCCTTGACGGCGTCACGGTCGTCTGGTAGGGTCATGGCATAGTCGGAAAGGTGCGGGCGGAGGGAGCCAACCCGGTTTTCCCGGAGGCCGGGACAGGGGCGGCCTTCGCCCGCGACCGGCTTTCCGCATCTGGACGCAGGAATTTATTGACAGGCGCTCGTTCCCTTCGGACCGGGCGCCTTTTCATTTGGAGGACCGAGAATGGATGCGATCGATCTCGATCTTTTCGGCGTCTCGCCGGCGCCGGCGGTCTATGACGGGCTGGCGGGGCGGCCGGCGCTCTTCGAGGGCGGCGCGGCGCCGCTGCTCGACATCAAGGCGCAGGCGCCGCTCGATCCGTTTCTCGACATGCAGGCGATGCTTCTGGAGATGACCAAGGAACTGCGCGAGCGCTTCCAGCGCTTCCAGAGCCAGAAGGCGCTGGCCGAGGAGGATGCGGATGGCGCACAGGACGAGGTTTTCCGCAAGCAGGCGCAGGCGGACGCCAAGGCGGCCATCGAGGCCGTCTCGCTGATCGTGCGCACGCTGGAGAAGATCGACAGCCTGCAGCGCACGCTTCTCAATGCACGGGCCGAGGCGGACGCGGCCGCCGACGGCGCCGAGGACGAGGCGGCGCTGGCGGCGGAGTTCGACCGGCTTGTCGAGGACCGCGTGAAGGAACGGCTGAATGCGGCGAAGGAAGACTGGATGCGCGGGCTCGGGCCTGGCGGCGATGCTGCCGCGCGCGCGGAAAGCGGGCCGTAGAGAGCGGCGCGCCTGCCGGGCGATCGGGAAGACAATCGATGCGGACATGCGGACGGCGGCTGCGGGCTTGAGGATGATCGAGGAAGAACGGGGGCGGACGGCGTTTAGCGTTGAAGCGGATGCGCTGGAGGCGAGGATTTTGGGGCGGAGGAGCGGTGAAGCTTGCCTCTCGTCTGAGGCTTGCCCCTCATCCCCCTGCCGGGACCTTCTCCCCGCAGGCGGGGAGAAGGGGATGAGGGGCCAGGCCGAAGGAATCGAGCCTGCCTGCGGGACACCGATAACGCCGACCAGCTGGCGCCAGATGCGCGGCTGGCACTTCCACCACCGCCTTGCCCAGATGCCGCCCGCCGGCGACTGGCGGGTGTGGCTGCTGATGGGCGGACGCGGCTCGGGCAAGACGCGGGCGGGCGCCGAATGGGTGCATGCGATCGCCAGCCTGAAGGCGGACCTGCGCATCGCACTGGTGGCCGAGACGCTGGGCGATGCGCGCGAGGTGATGATCGACGGCGTGTCGGGTATCTGCCGGATCGCCGGGCGGGCGCGACCGGACTTCGAGGCCTCGCGCCGCCGGCTCGTCTGGCCGAACGGCTCGATCGCGCAGATCTTCTCCTCCGAGGACCCGGAGAGCCTGCGCGGGCCGCAGTTCCACCTCGCCTGGTGCGACGAGCTCGGCAAGTGGAAACATGCGCAGGAGACCTGGGACATGCTGCAATTCGGCCTGCGCCTCGGGGACGATCCACGCGTGCTGGTGACGACGACGCCCCGGCCGGTGCCGCTCTTGCGGGCGCTGGCGGGCGATCCGAAGACCGCGGTGCGGCGCATCCGCACCGACGACAATGCCGGCAACCTGGCGCCGGGCTTCCTTGCGGCGATGGCCGAGCGCTATGGCGGCACGCGGCTGGGGCGGCAGGAGCTGGACGGCGAGCTGATCGCCGACCGCGAGGACGCGCTGTGGAACCGGGCGCGGCTGGAGGGTCTCCGCCAGCGCAATCCCGGGCCGCTCTCGCGCATCGTCGTGGCGGTCGATCCGCCGGCGACGGCCTCGGCGGCCTCCGTCTGCGGCATCGTCGTGGCGGGGCTGGACGGAGCGGGGCGGGCGGTGGTGCTCGCCGACTGCTCGGTGACGGGCGCAAGCCCGGCGGGCTGGGCGGGCGCCGTGGTGCGCGCCTTCCGGCGCTTCGACGCGGACCGGGTGGTCGCCGAGGTGAACCAGGGCGGCGACATGGTGACGGCGATGCTGAAAAGCGTCGACGCGAACCTGCCGGTCGCGACCGTGCGGGCGACGCGCGGCAAGTTCCTGCGCGCCGAGCCGGTGGCGGCGCTCTACGAGCAGGGGCGGGTGGTCCATGCGGCCGCCTTTGCCGAGCTGGAGGACCAGATGTGCGATTTCGGGCCGGACGGGCTCTCCTCCGGCCGCTCGCCGGACCGGCTCGATGCGCTGGTCTGGGCGCTGACGGCGCTGGTGCTGGAGCGGGCCGGCGAACCGCGGGTTAGGGGGATTTGAGATGGCGATCGATCGCAAGGCGTTTTTCGATGCGGTGCGCCGCGCGCTGTATGGCGGCCGGCTGGCGGGAACGCAGGTCGCGGGGCTGGCGGCGCTGCTCGACCGCTTCGAGCGCGGCGAGGTCGAGGACCGGCGTTTCCTCGCCTACATGCTGGCGACGGCCCATCACGAGACGGGCGGGCGCCTGCAGCCGGTGCGCGAGACCTTCGCGGCGACGGATGCGGCGGCGATCGCCCGGCTCGACCGGGCCTTCGCGGCCGGCCGGCTGCCGCAGGTTTCCGCGCCCTACTGGCGGCGCGATGCGGCGGGGAAGAGCTGGCTCGGGCGCGGGCTCGTGCAGATCACCCACCGGCGCAACTATGCGCGGCTGGCCGGGCTGACGGGCATCGATCTCGTCGGCCGGCCGGAGCTTGCGATGGAGCTGGCGGTGTCGGTCGAGATCCTCTTCACCGGCATGCTGCGCGGCGCCTTCACCGGGCGGCGGCTGGCCGACCATTTCTCCGGCACGCGGGCCGACTGGGCCGGCGCGCGGCGGATCATCAACGGGCTCGACCGGGCGGAAAAGGTGGCGGGCTACGGGCGGGCGTTTTTCGCCGCGCTGGGCGGGTAGCGGGCGGCGTGCCGTGCGGGTGGATCCTCGGGTCGAGCCCGAGGATGACGGAGGGGAGGATCGGGTTTCCATCCCATGGAACGATGCGGCATGCGGATCCGGTTCGGTGGCCCTTCATGCTTTTCTTCTGTCGTCATCCTCGGGCTCGACCCGAGGATCCACCCGCACGGCACACCGCCCGGACCATCGGCGAATCGACACAATCGGAGGGCACCATGAAATTACCATCCTTCCTCTCCCGGCAGCGCCGGGCGGCCGAGACCAAGGCGTCGGGCTTCTTCGCGCTGACGGCCGAGGGGCGGGCGCACTGGTCGTCCCGCTCCTATGCCTCGCTGTCGCGCGAGGGGTTCATGAAGAACCCGGTGGCGCACCGGGCGGTGCGCATGATCGCGGAAGCGGCGGCCTCCGTGCCCTGGCTTGCCTATCAGGGCGAGGCGGAGCGGCCGGACGACCCCTTGCTTTCGCTCTTGTCGCGGCCGAACGCGCGCCAGGCGGGCGCGGATTTCTTCGAGACGCTCTACGGGCATCTCCTGCTCTCCGGCAATGCCTTCGTGGAGGGGGTGCGGGTGGGCGACGACCTGCGCGAACTCCATCTGCTGAGGCCCGACCGGGTGCGCATCGTCGAGGGGCGGGACGGCTGGGCGGAGGCCTATGAATATCGCGTCGGCGGCCATGTGCGCCGGCACCCTGCGGACGAGGGGCAGGCGATCCTGCATCTGCGCCTCTTCCATCCGCTCGACGACCAGCTCGGTTTCGCGCCGCTGGAGGCGGCGTCCATGGCGCTCGACCTCTCCAATGCGGCCGCCATCTGGAACAAGGCGCTGCTCGACAATTCGGCGCGGCCCTCCGGCGCGCTGGTCTACCAGCCGAAGGAGGGCGGCAACCTGACGCCCGACCAGTACGGCCGGCTGAAATCGGAGCTGGAGGAGGGCTATTCCGGACCGGCGCGGGCCGGGCGGCCAATGCTGCTGGAAGGCGGGCTCGACTGGAAGGCAATGGGGCTTTCCCCGCGCGAGATGGATTTCGTCGAGGCGAAGAACGGCGCGGCGCGCGACATCGCGCTCGCCTTCGGCGTGCCGCCGATGCTGATCGGCATTCCGGGCGATGCGACCTATGCCAATTACCAGGAGGCCAACCGGGCCTTCTGGCGGCTCACCGTGCTGCCGCTGGTGCAGCGCACGGCGGCGGCCTTCGCGGGGTGGTTTTCCGAAGGGACGGATGACGGGTTGCGGCTGGTGCCGGATCTCGACCAGGTGAGCGGGCTGGCGGACGAGCGCTCGGAACTCTGGGCCCGGGTGGGCGCGGCGGGGTTCTTGACGGACGAGGAGAAGCGGCGGGCGGTGGGGTATTGAGGGGGAGCGGGGATGCTTGCCCCTCATCCGGCCTGCCGGCCACCTTCTCCCCCCAAGCGGGGCGAAGGGGATATGCCGCGCCGGTTTCCCCGGCCAATGACCGTTCGTGAGGCAAGTCCCCTCTCCCCGCTTGCGGGGAGAGGGCTAGGGGCCAGGATTGCTGCTTTCTCCAGGAAAATTAACTGGTTGCGCTGCACATGTGAATCACTTTGCAGAGTACCGCACCCGACTTGTGAAAACCTTGAATCGGTTTTCCAGCAAAGCGCCGCAAGGGATTCAAAAGACTCGCTGATCGGCCCGGCTTCCTTGGCGGAAAGCCGGCGCTTTCGGCCGCGTGCGGCCCTATATCTCGGATTTCCATAATAATCTGAAAGGCTTAACAATGGCTGACTTCGGAAACGACAGCGGGCTTTGGACGGCCCGGCTGATCGGCGCGTCGGCGGGCGCGGCCGTCTCGCTCATCTATCTCCTGCCGAGGAGCCGCCGCGAGGCGGCGTGCCGGTTCCTCACGGGGCTTGCCTGCGGCCTCGTCTTCGGCGGGCCGGCGGGGCTGTGGATCGCGGTGCGGCTCGGCATTGCCGGCTATCTCGGGCCGGCGGAGATGCTCCTGACCGGCTCGGCGGCGGCCAGCCTTTCGGCCTGGTGGGGGCTGGGTGTGCTGGCGCGGCTGGCGGAGCGGATGAGGGAATAGGCGGTAGGCAATAGCCAATAGGCAGTAGGGAATAGCCAATAGGCAGTAGGGAATAGGGAATTGGTGGTTGGGGCTGCGCTGCGCCGATCCCTACTGCCTACTGCCTATTGGCTACCGCCTATTCCCCTTCACATCATCGGAGAAGACCATGATCACCGACGACCTGCCGGTCTGGCGGACGAAGAAATATGCCGATCTGACGCTTTCGGGCGTTTCCGGCGACGGGCTGTTTTCCGGCTATGCGAGCCTCTTCGGCGAGGTGGACCTTGGCAAGGACACGATCGCGCCGGGCGCCTTTTCCCGCTCGCTGGAAAAGCGCGGGGCCTCCGGCGTGCGCATGCTGTTCCAGCACGATCCGGCCGAGCCGCTCGGGCGCTGGCGGACGATCCGCGAGGACGGGCGCGGGCTCTATGTCGAGGGCGTGCTTTCGCCCGGCGTTGCGCGGGCCCGCGAGGTGCTGAACCTCATGAAGTCGGGCGCGCTCGACGGGCTTTCCATCGGCTTCCAGACCGTGCGCTCGAAGACCGACCGGACGAGCGGCGTGCGCCGCATCCTGGAGGCCGACCTCTGGGAGATCTCGATCGTCACCTTTCCCATGCTGCCCTCGGCGCGGGTGTCGAACGTGAAGAATGCGCGGTGGTTCCGCGACAGGGAGACCGAGCTCGTGCGCCTCATGCGCCGGGCGGCCCGGATGATGAAACGCTAGGCTTTTGTTTTACCCGACGCCGAAGCGGTTTCGCTTCGGCTGGAAATGCCAACCGAAGAAGAGGAAGACAGTATGGAGAGCCACAAGACCGCGCCGGAAATCAAGGCCGTGCCGGAAACGATGACCGCCGCCTTCGACGATTTCATGGAGGCCTTCGAGGCCTTCAAGGAGACGAACGACCGAAGGCTCGGCGAGATCGAGCAGAAGCTGACCGCCGACGTGGTGACGCGCGACAAGGTGGAACGCATCAACCGCGCGATGGACGAGCACAAGCGCGTCATCGACCAGCTGGCGCTGAAGAAGGCGCGTCCGGCGCTCGGCGGCGGCGAGGGCGGCTTCGAGGCGGCCGAGCACAAGGCGGCCTTCTCCGCCTATATGCGCCGCGGCGACGAGAGCGCCCTGCGGGCGCTGGAGGGCAAGGCCATGTCGGTCGGCTCGGCGGCGGATGGCGGCTATCTCGTGCCGCCGGAGACCGACACGGAGATCGGCCGCCGGCTTTCCGCCGTCTCGCCGATCCGGGCGCTGGCGACCGTGCGCCAGGTCTCCGGCACGGTGCTGAAGAAGCCGTTCGCGACGGGCGGCATGGCGGCGGGCTGGGTGGCGGAAACCGCCGCGCGGCCGCAGACGGGCAATGCGCAGCTCGCCGAACTCTCCTTCCCGACCATGGAGCTCTACGCCATGCCGGCGGCGACGGCCGCGCTGCTCGACGACGCGGCGGTGGACGTGGAGGGCTGGATCGCCTCCGAGATCGACATGGTCTTCGCCGAGCAGGAGGGCACCGCCTTCGTCTCCGGCGACGGCACCAACAAGCCGAAGGGTTTCCTCGGCTACACGGCCGTCGCCGACGCGAGCTGGAGCTGGGGCAATATCGGCTATATCGCGACGGGCGCGGCCGGGGCCTTCAAGGCCGCAAGCCCTTCCGACACGCTGTTCGACACGGTCTATTCGCTGAAGGCGGGGCACCGGCAGAACGGCACCTTCGTGATGAACCGCAAGACGCAGGGGCAGATTCGCAAGTTCAAGGATGCGGACGGCAACTATCTCTGGCGCCCGCCGGCCTCGGCGGGGCAGGCGGCCTCGCTGCTCGGCTTCGCCATCGTGGAGGCCGAGGACATGCCGGACGTGGCGGCCGACAGCTTCTCCATCGCCTTCGGCGACTTCCGCTCCGGCTACCTCGTCGTCGACCGCACGGGCGTGCGCGTGCTGCGCGATCCCTATTCGGCCAAGCCCTATGTGCTGTTCTACACGACCAAGCGCGTCGGCGGCGGGGTGCAGAATTTCGAGGCGATCAAGCTGGTGAAGTTCGCGGCGAGCTGAGCGACCCCGTCCAACAGCGCCGTCATGGTCGGGCTTGACCCGACCATCCACCCGCCGTCGCGCGGCTGTGGATCCTCGGGTCAAGCCCGAGGATGACGCAAAGTGTGCACCGGCGGCGTTCCCTGGCGCCGGTGCCGGCGGGCGCGGTTTCCTCCCGGCCGCGCCCGCATTCCTTTCTCCATCGCGAAGGACGATCATGACCATTGCCGAACTGTTGCCGCCGGCCGTGGAGCCGGTGACGCTTGCCGAGGCGAAGGCGCATCTGCGCCTCGATGCGGCCGACGAGGATGCGCTGCTGTCCGCGCTGGTCCGCGTGGCGCGCGAACATCTGGAGGCCGCGACGGGGCTTTGCCTGATCACGCGCCCCTTGCGCCTTTATCTCGACGACTGGCCCGAAACGCGGGTGATTCAGATTGCCAGGGGGCCGGTGCAAACCATTGAGATGGTGACGGTTTATGACGCCGCCGGACTGCCGGTCGCGGTCGATGCGAGTGGCTATCTGCTCGACGGCACGGCGCGGCCGGCCCGGCTGCTGCTTCCGGCGCGCCCGGCGAGCGGGCGGGCGCTCAACGGCATCGAGATCGATTTCACCGCCGGCTTCGGCGAGAGCGGCGCGGATGTGCCGGACGGGCTGAAGCGGGCGCTGCTCCTGCATGTGGCGGCCATGTTCGAGCTGCGCGGGGTGCTTTCGCCTCAGGACCAGCCGGGCACGGTGCCGACGGGCTACGACCGGCTGGTGGCGCCCTACCGGCTACGGAGGCTGTGATGGCGAAGGCGAGGATCATCGATCCCGGCGCGTTCTCCGCGCGGCTGATGCTGGAAGGGCCGGTCGAGACGCCGGACGGGCAGGGCGGCGTGGAGCGCGGCTTCGCGGCGCTGGCAACGCTCTGGGCGGCGATCGAGCCGGTGGCGGCGCGGGCGGACGAGGCGGCGGGCACGCTGCCGGTGACGGTGACGCACCGCCTCTGGCTGCGGCGGCGGGGCGACCTTGCCGGCGGCATGCGGCTGCGCAAGGGTGCGCGGATCTTCGCCATCCGCGCCTTTCGCGATCCGGACGAGACGGGGCGCTACACGCTCTGCGACTGCGAGGAGATCCAGCCATGAGCGCGGCATCGGCCCTGCAGAAGGCGATCTTCGCCAGGCTTTCGGGCGATGCGGCGCTGGCGGCGCTGGTCGGCGCGAACGGCATCACCGACCGGAGGCCCGACGGGCCGGCGGCGCCGCTGCTCGTGATCGCGGGCATCGACAGTATCGACCATTCGACGGCGAGCGAGACGGGCGAGGAACATGTGGTGACGCTGGAGGCCTGGTCCGAGGCGGCGGGGCACCGGCAGGTGCAGGCGATGACCGCCGCCGTGCGCGCGGCGCTCGACGACGCGGCGCTGGTGCTGGCCGGGCACCATCTCGTCCTGCTCTTCCACCGCGACACGCGGCTTCGCCGCGACGGCAAGTCCCGCTTCCACCGCGCGGAAATGCGCTTCCGGGCGGTGACGGAGCCGCATGCCTGACACCCTCTTTCGGAAAGGACCTTGCCATGGTGGCACAGAAGGGGCGCGAGCTCCTCATCAAGATCGACAACGGGGCGGGTTTCGTCACCGTTGCGGGGCTGCGCTCGAAGCGGCTGTCGTTCAATGCGCAGCTCGTCGACGTGACGGATGCGGAATCGGCGGGGCGCTGGCGCGAACTCCTCGGCGGGGCGGGCGTGCAGCGCGCGGCGGTGTCCGGCGCCGGCATCTTCAAGGACCAGGCGTCGGACGCGCTGGTGCGCGCGCTGTTCTTCGCCGGCACGATCCTCGCCTGGCAGATCGTGATCCCGGATTTCGGCACGGTCGCGGGGCCGTTCCAGATCGCGGCGCTCGACTATTCCGGGGCGCATGACGGCGAGGTGGTCTTCGAGATCGCGCTGGAATCGGCCGGGCTGCTCACCTTCGGGGCGCTCTGATGGGCGCGCGGGCGAACCGGCACCGCGGCGAGATCGAGGCCGTCCTCGACGGCGAACGGCGCGTGCTGTGCCTGACGCTCGGGGCGCTGGCGGAGTTGGAGACGGCCTTTGCCGTCGACAGCCTGACGGGGCTTGCCGAGCGCTTCTCCTCCGGGCGGCTGAAGGCGGGCGATCTCATCCGCATCATCGGCGCGGGGCTGCGCGGCGGCGGCAACCTCTTTTCCGACGATGACGTGGCGGCGATGGCGGTGGCGGACGGGCTCTCCGGCTTTGCGCGCATCGCGGCGGCGCTGTTGCAGGCGACCTTCGGGCCGGGCGCGGAGGCGCGGCCGGAAAACCCTCCGGGGCCGCATCCGGGCTGAACGGGAGGAGGGCGGCCTTTCCCTGGGAGGCGGCGCTTCATGCCGGGCTCTGCCGGATGCGGCTTTCGGCGAAGGATTTCTGGGCGATGACGCCGCGCGAGCTGGCCTTCGCGCTCGGCGTGCTGCGGCCTGTGCCGCCCGCGCCCGGGCGCGATGCGCTTGCCGCGCTGATGCGCGCCTTTCCCGACCACAAGGAGTGAACGATGGCGGATACGGATGACAGACCGCTTGCCGGCACGCTCGACGATGCCGGGCAGCTTTCGGCGATCTTCGACGACCTGGAGGCGCGCTCGCGCTCCTTCGGCGCGGCGCTGACGAACGCGCTGAAGGGTGCGGTCGTCGACGGCAAGGGGCTGGAGAGCGTGTTGCGCGGGCTGGCGGTGCGCATGAGCGACATTGCGCTTTCCGTTGGGCTGAAGCCGCTGGAAGGGTTTTTGTCGTCGGGCTTTTCCGGCCTGCTCGGCGGCGCGACGCCCTTCGCCAAGGGCGGGGTCGTGGCCTCGCCGACCTATTTCGGGACCGGCGGCGGGCTCGGGCTGATGGGCGAGGCGGGGGCGGAGGCGATCCTGCCCCTGAAGCGCGGGCCGGATGGGGCGCTGGGTGTCGCCGGCGAGGGCGGCGGGACGCGCATCGTCTTCAACGTGACGGCGCAGGATGCGGCGAGTTTCCGCAAGTCCGAGGGGCAGATCGCGGCCATGCTGACGCGCGCCGTGGGGCGCGGGCAGCGCAGTTTGTGAGGGCGAAACCCCTCATCCCGCTGCTGCGGCCTTATCCCCGAGGGGCATGGCTGTCGCCTATGCAATTCGACGTTGCTCCATCCCCTTCTCCCCCGCGGGGAGAAGGTGCCGGCAGGCGGATGAGGGGGATGGCGAAGGCGCAAAGGCTCGATCCGAGCCACCCCCTCATCCGACCCTTCGGGCCACCTTCTCCCCGCGGGGGAGAAGGGGAGAGCGGCACCGTCGAACGCCGTAGGCGATCGCCCTGCCGCGGGCGGGGAGAAGGGAATCGGGGTGAGGGTTTCGCGATAAGTGGCTCGGGCGATTCGGGAAAACCGCGCTCCACGTTCCTTCTCCCCGCCTGCGGGGAGAAGGTCGCGGCAGCGGGATGAGGGGGCGGAGCATTTTCGGAGAGATGGGCATGGCAGGATTTCATGAGGTGCGGTTTCCGCTGCGTGTCGCGCTCGGCACCAGCGGCGGGCCGGTGCGGCGGACGGATATCGTCAGCCTTTCCAACGGGCGGGAGAACCGCAATCGCCGCTGGCACGATGCGCGGCGGCGCTACGATGCGGGTTCGGGCGTGCGGTCGCTCGAGGATCTCTATGCGGTGCTCGCCTTCTTCGAGGCGCGGGCCGGGCAGTTTTACGGCTTCCGCTTCCATGATCCGGTGGACCACAAGTCCTGTGCGCCGGGCGGGGCGGTCAGCGCCACGGACCAGCAGATCGGCATGGGGGACGGTGCGACGGCGGCCTTCCAGCTCGTCAAGCGCTATGCGGATGCCGGCGGGGAGACGGTGCGCACCATCGAAAAGCCGGTCATGGGCACGGTGGTCGTCTCGGTGGCGGGCAGCACGCGGCCGGCGGCGGACTATACGGTGGACCATGCGACGGGTGTCGTCACCTTCAAGCCGGGCAAGATACCGGCTTCGGGCGCGATCCGGGCGGGCTACGCGTTCGACGTGCCGGTGCGCTTCGACACGGACCGCATCGACATCGACCTCGCGCAGTTCGATGCCGGGCGCATTCCCTCCATTCCGCTGGTGGAGATCCGGCCATGAGGACGATCCCGGGCGGATTGCAGGCGCATCTCGACGGCGAGGCGACGACGCTGTGCCATGCCTGGCGGGTGACGCGGCGCGACGGCGTGGTGATGGGCTTTACCGACCACGACCGCGACCTTTCCTTCGGCGGGCTCGCCTATCTGGCGGCGAGCGGCTTCGAAGCGAGCGAGACGGAGGACGGCAACGGGCTTTCGGCCGAGGGCGGTGATCTCGCGGGCGGGTTTTCGGCGGAGGCGATCCGCACCGAGGACCTTTCCGCGGGGCGCTACGACGGGGCGAAGGTCGAGGTCTATTGGGTCAACTGGCAGAACCCCGCGCAGCGGCTGCTGCTGCGCACGGCCGAGCTTGGCGAGGTGCGGCGCGAGGGCGGGCTTTTTCGCGCCGAGCTGCGGCGGCTGACGCACCGGCTCGACCAGGTGCGTGGGCGTATCTACGGGCATCGCTGCGATGCGGTGCTGGGCGACGGCCGGTGCGGCGTGAACGCGGCGGCGCCGGCCTTCCGCGCGACGGCGACGGTGGGCGCGGTGCTGGACGACATGCGGCTGCGGGTGAGCGGGCTCTCCGGCTTTGCCGAGCGGTTCTTCCGCTATGGCGTGCTCACCTTCACGAGCGGCGCGGCGGAGGGGCTGGCGGCGGATATCGAGGACCAGCGCAAGGTGGCGGGCGGCGACGAGCTGACCTTCTGGCTGCCGGTGCCGGCCGGGGTGGCCGCGGGCGATGCGATGCAGGTGACGGCAGGGTGCGACAAGCGCTTTGCGACCTGCAAGGCCAAGTTCTCCAACGGGCTGAATTTCCGCGGTTTTCCGCACATGCCGGGCAGCGACTTCACCTATGGCTATGCCGATGGCGAGACGGTGCATGACGGGAGGCCGCTCTATGAGTGAGATGCTGCGGGGTGCCCCTCATCCGGCCTGCCGGCCACCTTCTCCCCGTGAACGGGGAGAAGGGGACATGCCGAACCGTCTTCTTCCACCGCGGCAATGTCATGCGGGAAACCTTGGCGGCAAATCCCTTCTCCCCGCCTGCGGGGAGAAGGTGGCCGGCAGGCCGGATGAGGGGCCGGGACAGGATGCCGGCGATCGGGTCGTCGCGATCGCCCGCAGTTTCATCGGCACGCCCTACCGGCATCAGGGCGCGCTGAAGGGCGTCGGCTGCGATTGCCTCGGGCTGGTGCGCGGCGTGTGGCGGGAGCTTTACGGGGCGGAGCCGGAGGTGCCGGGCGCCTACGCTGCGGACTGGGCGGAGCGGGCGGGTGCGGAGCGGCTGCTGGAGGCGGCGGCGCGGCATTGCGGCGCGGCGCTGCCGGTCGCGGCGCTGCGGCCGGGCGATATCCTCATCTTTCGCTGGCGGGCGGGGGTGGCGGCGAAACATGCCGGCATCGCGGCGCCAGACGCGCATTTCATCCATGCCTATGAGCAGGCGGCGGTGACCGAATCGCCGCTCGTGCCCGCATGGCGCCGGCGGATCGCCGGCGTCTTCCGTTTTCCGGAGATTTCCTGAGCCATGGCGACACTTCTCTTCCAGGCGGCGGGCGCGACGCTCGGCGGCCTCTTCGGGCCGTTCGGCGCCATGCTCGGCCGGGCCGTCGGGGCGCTGGCGGGCTCGGCGGTCGACCGCTCGCTGATCAACGGCATGACGACGATTCCCGGCGCGCGGCTCAATGACGGGCGCGTGCCGGGGGCGGAGGAAGGCACGGCGATGAGCCGCGTCTACGGCACGGCGCGTGTCGGCGGCACGCTGATCTGGGCGACGCGCTTCGAGGAGGACGTCTCCGTCGAGCGCAGCGGCGGCAAGGCGAGCGGGCCGCGGGTCGAGACCTTCAGCTATTTCGCCAACTTCGCCGTCGGCGTGTGCGAAGGGCCGATCGCCGGCGTCAGGCGCGTCTTCGCGGACGGGCGGGAGATCGACCTGACCGGCATCGAGATGCGCGTCCATCGCGGCACCGCCGATCAGGCGCCCGATCCGCTGATCCTCGCCAAGCAGGGGGCGGGCAACGCGCCGGCCTATCGCGGGCTTGCCTATGTCGTCTTCGAGCGGCTGCCGCTCGACACGTTCGGCAACCGCATCCCCATCCTGCAGTTCGAGGTGCTGAAGCCGGTCGGCTCGCTGGAGGGCAAGGTCCGGGCGGTGACGGTCATTCCGGGATCGAGCGAGCATGGCTATGACCCCGAACTGGTGACGGAGAAGATTTCCGAAGGCAAGGCGCGCAACCTGAACCGCAACACGCTGGTGGCGGCGACGGACTGGGTGGCCTCGATCGACGAATTGCAGGCGCTGTGCCCCGGCCTCGAACGGGTGGGGCTGGTGGTCGCCTGGTTCGGCACGGACCTTCGGGCGGGCCAGTGCCGCATCCTGCCGGGGGTGGAGGTGTCCGAGCGGCTGGAGGAGAGCCGGCCGTGGAAGGTCTGCGGCATCGCGCGCGCGGACGCCTATGTGGTGAGCCGCGTCGAGGGTCGGCCGGCCTATGGCGGCACGCCCTCGGATGCGAGCGTGATCGCGGCCATCCGCGACCTGAGGGCGCGCGGGATCGAGGTCTATCTCTACCCTTTCCTGATGATGGACGTGCCGGCCGACAACGCGCTGCCGGACCCCTATGGCGACGTGCGGCAGGCGCCCTATCCCTGGCGCGGGCGTATCACCTGCCATCCACAATCCGCCGAGGGAACCGCTTCGGCGCGCGGCCAGGTGAACGCCTTTGTCGGCGCGGCCGGGGCGGGGAGCTTTTCCGTTTCGGGCGAGGAGATCGCCGGCCCCGCCGGCGACGAGGGGTTCCGGCGGCTGATCCTGCATTATGCGCTGCTGGCGAAGGCGGCGGGCGGGGTGGAAGGCTTCCTGATCGGCTCGGAAATGCGCGGGCTGACCTGGCTGCGCGACGGGAGCGGGGCCTTTCCCTTCGTCGAGGCGCTTGGCGCGCTTGCGGGCGACGTGCGGGCGATCCTCGGGCCGGGCACGAAGATCACCTACGGGGCCGACTGGAGCGAATATTTCGGCTACCAGCCGCCGGGCGGCAGCGGCGAGGTGCGCTATCATCTCGACCCGCTCTGGGCCTCCCCGGCGATCGATGCGGTGGGCATCGACAATTACATGCCGCTCTCCGACTGGCAGAATGCCGATACGCTGGCCGGCAATCCGGACGCGTTTCGCCATTCCGAGGACATGGCGGCCATGCGCGCCATGATCACCGGCGGCGAGGGGTTCGACTGGTATTATCCCGACGCGGCGGCGCGGGCGGCGCGCGAGCGCGTGCCCATCACCGACGGCATGGCGGGAAAGCCCTGGGTGTTCCGCTACAAGGACCTCGAGAACTGGTGGGGCAATCGCCACTACGAGCGCGGGCCGGGCGGGGCGGAGCTTTCCGGCCACACCGCCTGGGTGCCGCGCTCCAAGCCGATCTGGTTCACCGAGCTCGGCTGCCCGGCGGTCGACAAGGGGGCGAACCAGCCGAACGTCTTCGTCGATCCGAAAAGCTCGGAGAACGCGCTGCCCTATCATTCCGGCGGGGCGCGCAACGACGCGGTGCAGCGGCGCTTCCTCGACGCGCACCACGGCTGGTGGCAGGGCAGCGGGCCGGAGGCCGGCATGGTCGATCCGGGCCATGTCTTCCTCTGGACCTGGGATGCGCGGCCCTATCCGGCCTTTCCCGAGGATACCGCACTCTGGTCGGACGGGCTCAACTGGCAGCGCGGGCACTGGCTGAACGCGCGGCTCGGGGCCGGGACGGTGGCGGATGTCATCGCGGCGATCCTGAAGGATCACGGGTTCCACGATTTCGACGTCTCGGGCGTTGCCGGCGATCTCTCCGGTTTCGTGCAGGCGGACCAGACCTCGGCGCGCGCGCTGATCGAGCCGCTGATGGAAGCGTTCCAGATCGATGCGCTGGAGGCGAACGGCAGGCTGGTCTTCCGATCGCGGCTGAAATCCGCGCTGCCGCCGGCGGAGATCGGCCTTCTTGCCGAGCGGCCGGAGGAGGTGCTGTTCGAGGAGAGCCGCGGGCATATCAGCGATTTCGCGGGCGAGGCGATCCTCGACCATTTCGACGATTCGGGCACCTATTCGCGCGTGACGGCGCGCTCGCGCCGCATGGCAGGGGAGAACGACCGCGTGCTGCGGCTGGCGCTGCCGGCGGTGCTACATGCGGGGGCGGCCGCGGCGAGCGTCGAGACGGCGCTGCGCGACCAGCGGGCGGGGCAGCGCCGGCTCACCTTCCGCCTGCCGCCGACCGCGATGGGTGTGACGCCGGGCGACATCGTGCGGCTGGCCGACGGGCCGGAGGGGCGCTTTCTCATCACCGGCATCACCGACGGACTGGTGCGGGAGGTGGAGGCGCGGGCGATCGCGGCGGGGGACAGCCCGGCGCCGTTGCTGCCGGACGGCCGGCCGCGGCCGGCGAGCGGGGTGGGCGACGCCTTTGCGCCGGACGTCGTTTTCCTCGACCTGCCGGTCCTCGGGTCTGGCGGGGCGCAGGATTTTGCGCGTGTCGCGGCCTATGCGCATCCCTGGCGCTCCATGATCGTGTCGAGTTCGGAGGGCAGCGAAGGTTATCGCAGCCGCGTACGGCTCGACCGGCCGGCGCGGATCGGCACGCTGGTCGAGCCGCTGGCGGCGGGCGTCGCCGGGCGGTTCGATCCGGGGCGGGCGATCATGCTCGACCTGCCTTTCGGCGGGCTTTCCGCGGTGGACACGCTGGCCATGCTGAACGGCGCCAACCGCCTTGCGCTCAGAGCCGGCAGCGGGGCCTGGGAAATCGTCGGTTTTGCCGGGGCGAGCGAGGTCGCGCCGGGGCGCTGGCGACTCACCCGGCTGCTGCGCGCCCTGCATGGCACCGAGGATGCCATGGCGTCCGGCCATGCGGCCGGGACGCGGGCGGTGGTGCTGGACGATGCGGTGCTGCCGCTCGGTCTCGACGTGGAGGAGGTGGGGCGGCTCTCCAACTGGCTCGTCGAGCCTGTCGGCATGACGCCGGGACAGGCGGGTCCCTTCGCCTTTGCCGGCGGCGAGCGGGCGCTGACGCCCTTGGCGCCGGTGCATCTGCGCGGCCGGCGGGACGTCGACGGCGCCGTGCGCTTGTCGTGGATCCGGCGGGGGCGGATCGATTCGGACAGCTGGCTTGCCGCCGAGATCCCGCTCGACGAGCCGGCGGAGGCCTATCGCCTCGACATCCTCTCCGGCGCGGTGCCGGTGCGCAGCGTCGAGATCGCGGCGCCGGCCTTCACCTATCCCGCCGACCAGGAGCTTGCCGATTTCGGCGCGCCGCAGGCCGCGCTCTCCATCCGCGTGCGCCAGCTCGGCCGGGCCATCCCGCTCGGCCTGCCGGCGCGGGCGACGATCCTTCTCTGACAGAAAGGAAAACCGATGAATGACGAAACGAAAGCCTGGTACCGGTCGCGCACCGTCTGGGGCGCGCTGGTCGCGATCCTCGCCTCGCTCGCCAATGCGGCGGGCGTCGAGGTGACGGCGGGTGACGAAGGGGAACTGGCCGATCTCCTCGTGGCGGCGGTGGGCACGCTGGGCGGGTTCGTCGCGCTTTACGGGCGGATTTCCGCGCGCCGGCGGGTGCGGTGAGGCGGCTTGACGATCCACAAGGCATTCATTTGCCATTCAGCGTGGATCGTTTATTGCTTGCATCACACTGATCCGCACCTGAAAGTACATTCATGGCCTCGCCACTTCTCATAACCGCGCTTGCGGCCAGCCTGATCCTGCCGGGGCCCGTCGAGACGGGCACCGCGCGGGATGTCGTCGCGGTCGCCGGCGACTGCAGCGACGCGGCTGCGCAGGTGGTTGCCCAGACGGGGGGCGAACTGCTCTCGGCGCAGCCGAAGGGCGATACCTGCGTGGTGACGGTGCTCGTGCCCGGCAAGGGCAATGCCCGGCCGCGCAAGGTGACCGTGCGCGTGCCGATGTAGGGCCGCCGGCCGTTCGTGATGGGACGAGAGAGATAGGAAAGAGGGCGAATGCGTATCCTGGTGGTCGAGGACGACGTCAATCTGAGCCGGCAGCTCAGCGAGGCCTTGAAGGAATCAGGCTATGTTGTGGACCAGGCCTTCGATGGCGAGGAAGGCCACTATCTCGGCGACACCGAGCCCTATGACGCCATCATCCTCGACATCGGCCTGCCGGAAATGGACGGCATCACCGTCCTCGAAAAATGGCGCGCCGACGGCAAGGCCATGCCCGTCCTCATCCTGACCGCCCGCGACCGCTGGAGCGACAAGGTGGCCGGCATCGACGCCGGCGCCGACGACTATGTGGCAAAGCCCTTCCATGTCGAGGAGGTGCTGGCGCGCATCCGGGCGCTGATCCGCCGCGCGGCGGGCCATGCGAGCCCCGACATCGTCTGCGGGCCGGTGCGGCTCGACACGAAGGGCTCCAAGGCGACGGTCAACGGCGAGACGCTGAAGCTGACCTCGCACGAATACCGGCTGCTTTCCTACCTCATGCATCACATGGGCGAGGTGGTTTCGCGCACCGAGCTGGTCGAACATATGTACGACCAGGATTTCGACCGCGATTCCAACACGATCGAGGTTTTCGTCGGGCGCCTGCGCAAGAAGATCGGCGTCGACCTGATCGAGACCGTGCGCGGCCTCGGCTACCGGATGCAAGCCCCCGCCAATGGCAAATAACGCCAGGCGCTCCCGCTCGCTCACCTTCCGCGTTCTTCTTCTCGCCTCGCTCTGGGCGGCGGTCGCGCTCATCGTCATCGCCGTGGTCATCTCGACGCTCTACCGGCAGAGCGCGGAGAAGAGCTTTCGCGATCTCCTGCGCGCGCAGCTCTACAACGTCATCAACTCCGTTTCGGCGGACGAGGAGACGCGGCTGACCGGCACGCCGCAGCTCGGGGACCTGCGTTTCTTCCAGCCGCAATCGGGCTGGTACTGGGTGGTCGAGCCGATCGGCGGGGCGCTGGCAAGCGAGACGCTGACCTCGTCCTCGCTCGGAACGGGGAGCATTCCGATCCCCGATACCGACAGCATTCCCTTCGACACGCGCTACGAGCGCTTCTACACGACCATCGATTCCTTCGGCAACGAGGTGGAGGTGGGCGAGACGGAAGTGGTGCTCGACGACGAGGGGCGCACGGCGCGTTTCCGCGTCGTCGGCAACCGTGACGTGCTGGAGGGCGACATCGACGACTTTTCCGGCAGCCTCTACATCGCGCTGGCCGGTTTCGGCGTCGGCAGCCTGCTCCTCAACGCGGCGGCGATCCTCATCGGCCTGAAGCCGCTCGACCGGGCGCGCAAGGCGCTGGAGAAGATCCGCGCGGGGGAGAGCGAGCAGCTCGACGGCGATTTTCCCCGGGAGATCCTGCCCCTGGCGAGCGAGGTGAACGCGCTGATCGACAGCAACCGACGCATCGTCGAGCGGGCGCGCATGCAGGTCGGCAACCTGGCGCACTCCCTGAAGACGCCGATCGCGGTTCTCCTCAACGAATCGCGGCTGCTTGCCGCCCCGCAGGGCGATCTCGTGCGCACGCAGGCCGAAGCCATGCAGAGCCAGGTGCAGTCCTATCTCAACCGTGCCCGCATCGCCGCCCAGCGCGAATCCGTGCTCGCACGCACCGAGGCGCAGGCCGTGCTGGAGCGGCTGGTGCGCGTGATGCGGCGGCTCAACGCCGAATGCCAGTTTCCGCTGACCGTCGATCCGCCGGGCCTCGTGCTGGCGATGGAGCAGCAGGATGTCGAGGAGACGGTCGGCAACCTTCTGGAAAACGCCGCGCGTTATGCCCGCACGACGGTGGCCGTGCGCGCCCTGATGGCGCCGGCCGAGGTGCGCGGCAATGACGATGCGCGCAAGAACTGGATCGTCATCGAGGTGGAGGACGACGGGCCGGGGCTGGAGCCGGACGAGATCCGCGAGGCGATGAAGCGCGGCAAGCGGCTCGACGAGAGCAAGCCGGGCACCGGGCTCGGCCTTTCCATCGTCAGCGAGATCGCCTCGGAATACCAGGGAACCTTCGGGCTTTCGCGCGGGCCGCGCGGCGGGCTGCTGGCGCGGCTCGTCCTGCCGGCCGTCACAAAGGATGTTGCCTGAGACGGCGGACAATGCAACAAGGGAGGGGCTCGCGACGATGAGGATCGCGGGATGGACGACGTGCCGGGCGGGCGTATCGCTTCCGGGACGAGACCAGCAGGAGCGCGAGGCGGTTTTGCAGCCGCAGTCGCGTGGAAACGGAAAGCGAGAGCAGTTCCGGCAGAAGCGCGAAGCGGTTTTGCACCCGGAATTGCGGCAGAACACAAGATCAGAGCGTTTTCGCCGGCGGGTGAAAGCGCTCTCTCATGAAGAGAGACGGTCCCAGCGGATGAAGACGGGTTTGCGCGGCGCCTTTTTCCCCCTCCTTCTGGCAACAGCGACGGTTTCGGGATGCACGACCACATCGGGCGGCGCTGCCGGGACCGCCGGCACGGCCGTTCCGACCGGAGCGGGCGTCTATATCACCGCGCTGCAGGGCGGGCTCGTCAGCCGCAATGCCGGCGGCGCGCAGCTCTCCAAGGCGGACATGCAGCGGGCGCTGGAAGCCGAGTACCGTGCGCTGGAAGCCGCGCCCGGCGGCCAGCCGGTCGTCTGGCAGGGCAGGGGCGTCAGCGGATCGGTGGTGGCGGCCGCGCCCTACCAGGTCGGCTCGCAGAACTGCCGGCAGTACAGCCACACGCTGACCGTGGACGGCCGGGACACCGCAACGCGCGGGGCGGCCTGCCGCAACGCGGACGGGGCCTGGGCGCCGCTGTCCTAGCATTGTTGTTTCCGGCGCCATCCGGTTCACCGAAAAGGGGCGGGCATGCGTTGGCGCAAGCCTGACCGTTCGACGGTTGCGGCGAAACGCCTCAAATTCACGTCATTGTTCCCTGGGGAATTGGAAACGGTCGCGCGTTCCAGTATTTGAACGGTCATGTTCTTCTGGATTCTCGTCGCCATCCTGACGGCCGCCGTGGCCGCCGTTCTGCTTCTCCCCCTGCTGCGCCGCCCTCCGGCGGCAGCGGGTGACGCCGGTCATGACGTCGAGGTCTACCGCGACCAGCTCGAGGAGTTGAAGCGCGACGAGGCGAGCGGCCTCATCGGCGCGAACGAGGCCGAGCTTGCTAGGGCGGAGGTCGCACGCCGGCTGATCGCGGCCAGCAAGGCCGAGGCGAAGGGCGGGGCGGGCCCGGCCGGGCGCCGCAACCGGCTGGCGCAAGTCTTCGTGATCGTGCTGCTGCCGACCATCGGCCTCTGTCTTTACGTGGCGACCGGCCGGCCGGATCTTCCGGCCCAGCCGCTCGCAGAGCGCCTTGCCAATCCCGGCAACGACATCTCCATCCTCATTGCCAAGGCGGAGAACCATCTGGCGCGCAATCCCGACGACGGCGCGGGCTGGGACCTTCTGGCGCCGATCTACTATCGCAGCGGCCGGGTGGAGGATGCGGCGAACGCCTTCTCCCAGGCGATCCGCCTGCTCGGGCCGACGACGGAGCGGCTGGACGGCTATGCGGAAACGCTGATCGCCCAGTCGAACGGCATCGTGACCGCCGAGGCGCGCGCCCGGCTGGAACAGTCGCTGACGCTGAAGGCGGACAATCCGCGCGCCGAATACTATCTGGCGCTGGCGCTGGAGCAGGAAGGCAAGCGCGCCGAGGCGCGCGCCGCCTTCGAGGCCCTGGCGAAGCAAGCGCCGGCCGATGCGCCCTGGCTGCCGCTCGTCAACCGGCATATTGCCGGGCTTGCCGAGGGGCAGGGCGGCGGCGGTGGCGCGCTCGGCAATCCGACGGCGGACGACATGGCGGCCGCCCAGGACATGTCGGCGGGCGACCGCCAGCAGATGATATCGGGCATGGTCGAGAGCCTTGCGGCGAAGCTTGAGGAAAATCCCGACAATATCGAAGGATGGATGCGCATCATCCGTTCCTATGTTGTGCTGGATCAAAGGCCGAAGGCCGAAGCCGCGCTAGAGACGGCGCTGAAGACCTTCCCGGCCGACAGCGACAACGGCAAACAGCTTCTGGCGCTTGCCCGGGACCTATCGATTTCGGCTGAGGGCAGCGGACCATGACACGCAAGCAGAAACGTCTGGCAGTGATCGGCGGCGGCATCGCCTTCCTGGTGGCGGCGGTGCTGCTCGTCATGTTCGCCTTCAGCCAGTCGATCGCCTATTTCTACGTTCCGGGCGATCTCGCCAAGGCCGACGTGCCGCCGGGAACGCGCATCCGCCTCGGCGGGCTCGTGGAGTCCGGCACGGTCAAGCGCGGCGAGGGCTCGACCATCACCTTCACGGTGACGGACACGCTTGCGACGGTGCCGGTGACCTATACGGGCATCCTGCCCGACCTCTTCCGGGAGGGGCAGGGCGTGGTGGCGGAAGGCGCGTTCGGCACGGACGGGCTGTTCCTGGCCGACACGGTGCTCGCCAAGCACGACGAGACCTATATGCCCAAGGACGTCGCGGATCGCCTGAAGGCGCAGGGCGTCGAACTATCCGGCAAGGAAACGATCAAATGATCATCGAGCTCGGACACTATGCCCTGATCCTGGCGCTGGCGACCGTCATCGTCCAGTCGATCCTGCCGCTGGTCGGCACGATCCGGGGCGACCGCGCGCTGATGGCCGTGGCGCCCGCCGCGGCGCTGGCCGGTTTCCTGCTCGTGCTCTTCTCCTTCTCGGTGCTGACCTTCGCCTATGTCGTCTCCGATTTCTCGGTGGGCAATGTCTGGCAGAACTCGCATTCGCTGAAGCCGATGATCTACAAGATCACCGGGGTCTGGGGGAACCATGAGGGCTCGATGCTTCTCTGGCTCCTCATCCTCGTCTTCTTCAGCGCGCTCGTCGCCACCTTCGGCGCCAACCTGCCCGAGCGGCTGCGCGCCAACGTGCTGGCCGTGCAGGGCTTCATCTCGACGGCCTTCGCGCTGTTCATCCTGCTCACCTCCAATCCGTTCCTGCGGCTCCAGCCGGCGCCGGCCGAGGGGCAGGACCTCAATCCCGTTCTGCAGGACATCGGCCTCGCGATCCATCCGCCGCTGCTCTATCTCGGTTATGTCGGCTTCTCCGTCAGCTTCTCCTTCGCCATCGCGGCGCTGATCGACGGGCGGATCGATGCGGCCTGGGCGCGCTGGGTGCGGCCGTGGACGCTGGCGGCCTGGAGCTTCCTCACCGCCGGCATCGCCATGGGCTCCTACTGGGCCTATTACGAACTCGGCTGGGGCGGCTGGTGGTTCTGGGACCCGGTGGAGAACGCCTCCTTCATTCCCTGGCTCGCCGGCACGGCGCTCCTCCACTCGGCGCTCGTCATGGAAAAGCGCGAGGCGCTGAAGATCTGGACGGTGCTGCTCGCGATCCTCACCTTCTCCATGTCGCTGCTCGGCACCTTCCTGGTGCGCTCGGGCGTGCTGACCTCGGTGCATGCCTTCGCCACCGACCCGACGCGCGGCGTCTTCATCCTCGCCATCCTGGTCTTCTTCATCGGTGGCGCGCTGTCGCTCTTCGCCTTCCGGGCGGCAACGCTGAAGGCCGGCGGGCTTTTCGCGCCGATCTCGCGCGAGGGCGCGCTCGTCCTCAACAACCTGATCCTGACGACGGCGGCCGCCACGGTGCTGACCGGCACGCTCTATCCGCTGGTGCTGGAAGCGCTGACGGGTGAGAAGATCTCCGTCGGCCCGCCCTTCTTCAACCTCACCTTCGGCCTCTTGATGCTGCCGCTGCTGCTGGCGGTGCCGTTCGGCCCGCTGCTCGCCTGGAAGCGGGGTGATGTGCTCGCCGCCGGCCAGCGCCTCTTTGCGGCGGCGGGCATCGGCCTCGTCTGCGCGGCGGTGGTTCTCTACATCCAGAACGGCGGGCCGGTGCTCGCCTATTTCGGCCTTGCCATCGGCTTCTACATGATCGCGGGCGCGATCACCGACCTGTGGCTGCGGGCCGGCATCGGCAAGGTGGCGCGCAACGTCGCCGTCCGCCGCTTCATCGGCCTGCCGGGCTCGGCCTTCGGCACGGCGCTCGCCCATATCGGCATCGGCGTGACGGTGATCGGCGTCATCGCGGTGACGGCGTTCGAGACCGAGCATGTCGTCGAGATGAAGCCCGGCATGCAGGTGGAGGCCGGCGGCTACACGCTGACCTTCGACGGCATGCGCCGCGGGCAGGGGCCGAACTATTCCGAGGAATCCGGCCACTTCACGGTGGCGCGCGGCGGCGTGATCGTCGCCGACGTCTGGTCCTCCAAGCGGCTCTATTCCGCCCGTCGCATGCCGACGACGGAGGCGGGCATCCGCACCTTCGGGCTCAGCCAGCTCTATGTCTCGCTCGGCGATGCGATGGCCGACGGCGGCATCGTCGTGCGCGTCTGGTGGAAGCCGATGATCCTCTGTATCTGGATCGGCACGCTGATCATGATGGCGGGCGGCATCGTGTCGCTGTGCGACCGGCGGCTGCGCGTCGGGGCGCCGCAGAAGGTTCGCAAGGTCAAGCCGGCGCTGGAGGCGGCGGAATGATGCGCCGCCTGCTCCTCGCCTCGGCCTTCCTGCTTGCCGCTTTTCCGGCCTTCGCGGTCAATCCGGACGAGGTGCTGGCCGATCCGGCGCTGGAGGCGCGGGCGCGGGCGCTGTCGGCCGAGCTGCGTTGCATGGTCTGCCAGAACCAGTCGATCGACGATTCCAATGCCGAGCTTGCCCGCGACCTCAGGCTTCTCGTGCGCGAGCGGCTGAAGAACGGCGACAGCGACGAGGCGGTGATCGAATACGTCGTCTCGCGCTATGGCGAATTCGTGCTGCTGAACCCGCGCCTGCGCGGCGAGACGCTGCTCCTGTGGGGCGCGCCGATCGTGCTCTTCCTCGCGGGCGCGGCGGCGATGGTGCTTTTCGTGCGCAAGCGCAGCGGCAAGCCGACGGGAACGCCGCTTTCGGAGGCGGAGAAGGCCGAGCTGGAAAAGGCTCTGGAGTGAGGAAATGGGGATGAGGAATTAGGCAGTAGCCAATAGGCAGTAGGGAAGGAGATATTTCTACTGCCTACTGCCTACTGCCTAATTCCTTCTTCCCAACATTACCAAAAATTCATGCCGCGGATAGTGCGCTGTAATGTGCACGCGCCTATCTCTTGCTCATCGGCTGCCGCACGCAGCCATGAAGTGAGAGAAAAGGTGCAAAGAATGTCCAAGATTTCAGCATTCCGTCCAGGCCTCAAGACCGTCCTGAAGACGACCACCGTCGCCGGGCTTGCGGCCGTCATGCTTGCGACCGGCATTCCCGCGCGCGTCACCGAGAGTTTTGCAGAAGCCGTGTCGGTGCAGGGCCCGCAGGTCGCGAGCTTCGCCGACGTCGTGGAGGCCGTCTCGCCGGCCGTCGTTTCCGTTCGCGTCCAGTCCGATGTCAAGCCGGCCAATGACGAGAGCAACTTCAGCTTCAACTTCGGCGGCCGCGGCTTCGACGAGCTTCCCGACGATCATCCGCTGAAGCGCTTCTTCCGTGAGTTCGGCGGCCCCGACCAGTTCCGGGGCGACCGCGGGCCGGATCGCCGCTTCGGTGAACGCGGCGACCGCCGCGGCCGTGACCGCAAGCCGCATCTGCGCCCGACCTCGCAGGGCTCCGGCTTCTTCATCTCGGAAGACGGCTACATCGTCACCAACAACCACGTCGTCAATGACGGCACCGCCTTCACGGTCGTGATGAACGATGGCACGGAGCTCGACGCCAAGCTCGTCGGCAAGGACAGCCGCACGGACCTCGCCGTCCTGAAGGTCGAGGAGAAGGACAAGCGCAAGTTCACCTATGTGAGCTTCGCCGATGACAGCCAGATCCGCGTCGGTGACTGGGTCGTCGCCGTCGGCAACCCGTTCGGCCTCGGCGGCACGGTGACGGCCGGCATCATCTCGGCCCGCGGCCGCGACATCGGCTCCGGCCCCTATGACGACTACCTGCAGGTGGACGCCGCCGTGAACCGCGGCAATTCCGGTGGCCCGACCTTCAACCTCAACGGCCAGGTCGTCGGCATCAACACCGCGATCTTCTCGCCGTCCGGCGGCAATGTCGGCATCGCCTTCGCGATTCCCGCCTCCGTCGCCAAGGGCGTCGTCGCCGACCTGATGAAGGACGGCAAGGTCGACCGCGGCTGGCTCGGCGTGCAGATCCAGCCGGTGAGCCGCGACATCGCCGATTCGCTCGGCCTTGCGGACGCCGCCGGTGCCCTCGTCGTCGAACCGCAGGCCGATTCGCCCGGTGCCAAGGCCGGCATCAAGAAGGGCGACGTGATCACGGCGCTCGATGGCGAGCCGATCAAGAACCCGCGTGACCTTGCCCGCCGCGTGGCCGACATCGCGCCCGGCAAGACGGTGGAGCTTTCGGTCTGGCGTGACGGCAAGTCCGAGACGATCGCGGTCGAGATCGGCACGCTTGCCGGCGAGCAGATCCAGGCCGCGACGGGCACGGACGAAGTCGAGCCGGAAGCGCCCGCCAGCGAGCAGGCGCTTGCCGATCTCGGCATCTCGGTCACGCCGGGCGACGACGGTCTGACGGTCTCCTCCGTCGATCCGGACTCCGACGCCAGCGACCGCGGCCTCAAGGAAGGCGACCGCATCACCTCCGTCAACAACCAGGCCGTGAAGTCTGCCGACGACGTGGTGAAGGTCATCAACAATGCCCGCAAGGACGGCCGCTCCAAGGCGCTGTTCCAGATCGAGACCAATGACGGCAGTCGCTTCCTGGCCCTGCCGATCGACCAGGGCTGAGCGGCTCCGTAATCCGCTTTTCGGCGCCGCGAAATCGCAAGGTTTCGCGGCGCTGCCATATCGGGACACGGCACTCTGGCCAAGTCCCGCCGAACATGCTGTAAGGTCCGCACGATGAAGATATTGATTGTGGAAGACGATCTGGAGGCGGCCGCCTATCTCTCGAAGGCCTTTCGCGAGGCGGGCATCGTGCTCGACCATGCGAGCGACGGCGAAAGCGGCCTCTTCCTCGCCACCGAGAACAGCTACGACGTCCTGGTCATCGACCGCATGCTGCCGCGCCGCGACGGCCTGTCGCTGATCTCGGAGCTGCGCCGCCGCAACATCCACACCCCCGTGCTCATCCTCTCCGCGCTCGGCCAGGTCGACGACCGCGTGACGGGGCTGCGCGCCGGGGGCGACGACTACCTGCCGAAACCCTATGCCTTCAGCGAGCTTCTGGCGCGGGTGGAGGTGCTCGGGCGGCGCAAGGGCACGCCGGAGCAGGACATGGTCTACCGTGTCGGCGACCTCGAGCTCGACCGGCTGTCGCACACGGTCAAGCGCGCCGGCAAGGAGATCCTGCTCCAGCCGCGCGAGTTCCGCCTGCTCGAATATCTGATGAAGAATGCCGGCCAGGTCGTGACGCGCACCATGCTCCTGGAGAATGTCTGGGACTATCATTTCGACCCGCAGACCAATGTCATCGACGTCCATGTCTCGCGGCTGCGCTCGAAGATCGAGAAGGACTTCGACCAGCCTTTGCTGCGCACCGTGCGCGGCGCGGGATACATGATGAAGGACGAGGCGGCGGGCTGACCCCATGCATCGAATGCTCGGCAGGCTGACCGCCCTCTATCGCACGACCGCGGTGCGGCTTTCCGCCGTCTATCTGCTGCTGTTCGCCCTGTGCGCGGCCTTCCTCGTCTTCTACGTCTCCTCCATGTCGGAGCGGCTGCTGCGCCAGCAGATGCGCGAGGCGGTGGCGCAGGAGGTCGAGCAGATCGAGCGCGTCTTCGAAGGCAACGGCATGAACGGCCTCCTGCGCACGCTGGAACGGCGCTCGCGCCAGCCGGGCGCTAATCTCTACATCATCGCAAGCCCGACGGGCGAGGTGCTGGCCGGCAACGTGGCGTCGCTGCAGCCCGGCGTGCTCGATACCGAGGGCTGGACGGAGACGCCCTTCCGCTACCAGCGCTACCAGGAGGAGACGCGCGGCAACAACCGCCCGATGGCCTATGCGCAGGTCATCGTGCTCACCAACGGCCTGCGCGTGCTCGTCGGCCGCGATCTCGGCGAGCCCGAGAATTTCCGTTATCTGGTGCGCCAGGCGCTGATGGTGGCGCTCGGCGTCATGGGCTTCGGGGCGCTCGCCATCTGGTACCTGATCGGGCGCAATGCGCTGAAGCGCATGGACCGCATGTCCGGCGCCAGCCAGCGCATCATGGCGGGCGACCTCTCGCAGCGCCTGCCGACCAGCGGCTCCGGCGATGAGTTCGACCGGCTGTCGGAATCGCTCAACACCATGCTCGGCCGCATCGAGAAGCTCGACGAGGGCCTGAAGCAGGTCTCCGACAATATCGCGCATGACCTCAAGACGCCGCTCACCCGGCTGCGCAACAAGGCGGAGGCGGCGCTTGCCGGCGGCGATAGGGCCGACTACCGCACGGCGCTGGAGGAGATGATCGGGGAATCCGACCAGCTCATCCGCACCTTCAACGCGCTCCTGATGATTTCCCGCGTCGAGGCGGGACAGGCGCCGGCCGAGATGAGCGCGATCGACATCAGCGGCATCGCCCAGGACAGCGCCGAGCTCTACGAGCCGGTGGCCGAGGACAGCGGCCTCACGCTGGTGACCGCCATCGCCGACGGCGTCGAGGTCAAGGGCAACCGCGAGCTCGTCGGCCAGGCGCTCGGCAACCTTATCGACAATGCCATTAAATATGCCGAGGGCAGCGGGGGCGAACCCGAGATCCGCATTTCCCTCGAACGGCGGGAGGGCGAGGTCGTGCTCTCGGTCGCCGACAGCGGCCCGGGCGTGCCCGACGACAAGCGCGAGGACGTGGTGAAGCGTTTCGTGCGGCTCGATGCCAGCCGTTCCAAGCCCGGCACGGGCCTCGGCCTCTCGCTGGCCGGCGCCGTCATGGAAATGCATCACGGCCGCCTGGAGCTCGACGCGACCCATCCGGAGCGGGAAAACAATCGGGGGCTGACCGTCAGGATGGTTTTCCCCGTCGTTGCGGACTGATACATCTTTTCGCGCCGGCCTTTCATCGGCCGGATGCGGTGAGGAGGCATCATGAGCGCAGCGGAAACGACGCGGTTTTCCGATCTTTCGGCAAGCCCCGTACGGGCTCTCAGCCAGGCGGAGGTCAAGTCTGTCCTGTCCGATCTCAAGGACTGGGGCAGGGAGCACGCCGCCATCGCCCGGCTTCTCGGCGAGGAGGGGCCGCTCAAGGATTTCATCGTCGCCACCCTGTCGCTCTCGCCCTATCTGCGCGACACGGCCCGCATCGATCCCGGCCTGCTCGCCCGCGCGCTCGAAGAGCCGATCCTGCCCGCGGTGCAAGCCGCTATCGACGGCGCCCGCAAGGCCTGGCGGACGGAGGACGGCGAGGTGACGGAGGCCGTGCTGATGACGCGGCTGCGCCGCGCCAAGCGCGAGGTCGCCTTCTTCACCGCCCTTGCCGACCTTGCCCGCATTTTCGACGCGCGGCGCACCACGGCGCTGCTGACGGATCTCGCCGAGGCGACGACGTCCGCGGCCATCGACCACCTGCTTTTATCGGCGCATGAGAGCGGCAAGCTGACGCTGCCCGATCCCGCCCGCCCGAGCGAGGGCTCCGGCCTCATCGTGCTCGGCATGGGCAAGCTGGGCGCGGCGGAGCTCAACTATTCCTCCGATATCGACCTCGTCGTCTTCTTCGATCCGATGGCCGGCATCGCCGTCGATCCGAGCGAGGCCGTCGAGACCTTTTCCCGCCTCGTGCGCCGGCTGATCCGCATCATGCAGGAGCGGACGGCGGACGGCTATGTCTTCCGCACGGACCTGCGGCTGCGGCCCGATCCCGGCGCCACGCCGCTCGCCATCTCGGTCGATTCGGCGATGCTCTATTACGAAGGCAGGGGGCAGAACTGGGAGCGGGCCGCCTTCATCAAGGCAAAGCCTGTTGCCGGCGACCTCAGGGCCGGCGAAGCCTTCCTCAAGGAGCTCACGCCCTTCGTCTTCCGCAAGTACCTCGACTATGCGGCGATCGCCGACATCCATTCGATCAAGCGGCAGATCCATGTGCACAAGGGGCACGGCGAGATCGCGGTGAAGGGCCACAACGTCAAGCTCGGCCGCGGCGGCATCCGCGAGATCGAGTTCTTCGTGCAGACCCAGCAGCTGATCGCCGGCGGGCGCGTCCCGGCGCTGCGCCTGCGCGCCACCGAGCCGATGCTGGCGGAACTTGCTAGGGCGAGCTGGATCGACGCGGCGACCGCCGAGGAACTGACGCAGGCCTACTGGTTCCTGCGTGATGTCGAGCACCGCATCCAGATGGTGCGCGACGAGCAGACCCATGTGCTGCCGGAAACCGAGGCCGAGCTGAAGCGCATCGCCTATATGCTGGGCTTTGCGGACACCGCGGCCTTCTCCGCCCGGCTGGTCGAGGTGCTGAAGACCGTGGAGCGGCGCTATGCGGCGCTCTTCGAGCAGGAGGCGAAGCTCTCCTCGGAGACCGGCAATCTCGTCTTCACCGGCCAGAAGGACGATCCGGACACGCTGGAGACGCTGAAGCGCCTGGGCTTCGAGCGCCCCGCCGACATTTCCCGCACCATCCGCACCTGGCACTACGGGCGCTACCGCGCCACGCAGTCCGTCGAGGCGCGCGAACGGCTGACGGAGCTGACGCCGGAGCTGCTGCGCGTCTTCGGCGAGAGCAAGCGGGCGGACGAGGCGCTGTTGCGCTTCGACAATTTCATCTCCGGCCTGCCGGCGGGCATCCAGCTCTTCTCGCTGCTCGGCAACAATCCGGCGCTGCTCTCCCTCATCGTCAACATCATGTCGTCGGCGCCGCGCCTTGCCGAGGTGATCGCGGCAAAGCCCCATGTCTTCGACGGCATGCTCGATCCGGGGCTTCTCGCCGAACTGCCGACCCGCGCCTATCTCTCCGAGCGCATCGACGGCTTCGTCTCCGGCGCGCGGCATTACGAGGAGATCCTCGATCGCCTGCGCATCATCGCCGCCGAACAGCGCTTCCTTATCGGCATCCGCCTTCTGACCGGCGCGATCACCGGAAAGCAGGCCGCCCGCGCCTTCACCCATGTCGCCGATCTCATCGTCCAGGCGGCCTTCAAGGCGGTGCTGGAGGAGGTCGAGGCGGCGCATGGCAGGTTTCCCGGCGGGCGCGTCGCGCTGGTCGGCATGGGCAAGCTCGGCAGTTTCGAGCTGACGGCGGGCTCGGACATCGACCTCATCCTGCTCTACGACCACGACAGCGACGCCTTCGAATCGGACGGCGCCAAGCCGCTGGACAACGTCAAGTATTTCACCCGCATCACGCAGCGGCTGATCGCGGCGCTCTCCGCCCCGACGGCCGAAGGCGTGCTCTACGAGGTCGACATGCGGCTTCGCCCCTCCGGCAACAAGGGGCCGGTCGCCACCCGCATCACCGCCTTCGCCAAGTACCAGGCGGAGGAGGCCTGGACCTGGGAGCACATGGCGCTGACCCGCGCCCGCGTGCTCTGCGGCGACGAGAGCCTGATGCGGCAGGCGGAGGAGATCTTCCGCGCGGTGCTCGCCCGTAAGCGCAATGCGGGCAAGATCGCCAAGGATGTGCTCGAGATGCGGACGCTGATCGACGAGGAGAAGCCGCCGAAGGATATCTGGGACCTGAAGCTGATTGCCGGCGGGCTGATCGACATCGAGTTCATCGCCCAGTTCCTCGCGCTGGTGGCGCCGGCGCGGGGCGCCGCGCAGCCGGAAAGGGCGCTGCCGACGGGCGATGCGCTGGCGCTGCTCGGACAGAGCATGATGGACCCGAACGATCTCGACACGGTGCAGCGGGCGCTCACCCTCTATACGGAGATCTCCCAGATCGTGCGCCTCAGCGTCGATGGCGGCTTCGACCCGAAGGAGGCCCCCGCCGGCCTCGTCGACCTCGTCTGCCGCGCCGGCGACTGCCCGGACGTGCGCGCGCTGGAGGCGGATATAAGGCGCGTCTCCAAGGCGGTGCGGAAGATCTTTCAGGGGGTGGTGAAGGGATAAGCGCTACCTCCCTCTGCCCTGCCCGGCATTTCCGCCACAAGGACGGGGCAATCGTCTATGGAGTTCGACGGTGCCACTCTTCCCTTCTCCCCCGCGGGGAGAAGGTGGCCCGAAGGGTCGGATGAGGGGGGGGCTCGGACGGATCGGTTACGCCTTCGCCATCCCCCTCATCCGCCTGCCGGCACCTTCTCCCCGCGGGGGAGAAGGGGATGGGGCGACGGTTTCCTTCCAAAGGTGATGGTTCTGCGGTCAGGGGACGGCTTGGCAGAGAGGAGCGTCCTCGCGCCGTCGCCCTCAGGCCGCCGCCAGATGCAGCGCCGCCAGCCGTTCCCGGTCGGGGATGCGCACGGAGATGATCGTGCCCTTGCCCTCGACGGAGTGGATGCGCATGGCCCCGCCATGCAGGTGGGCGAGCGAGCGGGAGATGGCGAGGCCGAGGCCGGAGCCGCCCTTGCTCTTGGCATACTGGCTCTGCACCTGCTCGAAGGGCTGGCCGATCTTCTGCAGCGCGGATTTCGGGATGCCGATGCCGGTGTCGGCGATCGTCAGCGTGACGGCGCCGTCCACCCTGCGTGCCCGCACCTCCACCCTGCCGCCGGGATTGGTGAACTTCATGGCGTTCGACAGGAGGTTCAGCAGGATCTGCTTCATGGCGCGGCGGTCGGCGACCGTCAGCAGGTTGCCCGGGCAGGCCTGCCGCACCTCGATGTGCTTCTTCTCCGCCTGCAGCATGGTGAGGCGCAGCGTCTCCTCGATCAGCGGCGACAGGTCGACCGTCTCGCAGCTGATGCGCATGTGGCCGGCCTCGATCTTCGACATGTCGAGGATGTCGCTGATGACGTTGAGCAGGTGCTTGCCGCTCTCGTGGATGTCGCGGGAATATTCGCGGTACTTGTCCGAGCCGAGCGGGCCGAACATCTGGTTCTGCAGGATCTCGGAAAAGCCGAGGATGGCGTTGAGCGGTGTGCGCAGCTCATGCGACATGTTGGCGAGGAATTCGGACTTGGCCCGGTTGGCCGCCTCCGCACGGTCCTTTTCCGCCTGGTAGTTGGCATTGGCGAGCGAAAGCTCGGCCTTCTGCCGCTCCAGCTTGGCGCGCGAGGCGGAGAGGTCGCCGATCGTCGCCATCAGGCGGCGTTCGGATTCGCGCAGGCGCACCTGGTGGCGCTTCATCATGGTGATGTCGGTGCCGACGGAGACGAGGCCGCCGTCGCGGGTGCGCCGCTCGTTGATCTGCAGCCAGCGCTCGTCGGCAAGCTGTACCTCGCTGGTCTGCGAGACGCCCGCGCCGTCCGCATCCGCGATGCGCCGCTCGATGACCGGCCGGGCCGCGGCGGCATGCACCGTCGCCCGGTCCGTGCCCGGAACGAGCACGTCGTCGGGAAGGCCGTAGGCCTGCTGGTAGTGCGCATTGCACATGACGAGCCGGTCGCTCTTGTCCCACAGCACGAAGGCCTCGGAGGTGCATTCGATGGCGTCGGCGAGCCGCTGGTCGGCTTCCTGGTAGCGCTGGGCGAGCCGGTGCTGCTCGGTCACGTCCATGGCGATGCCGATCATGTGCATGCGGCCGGAGGCCATGCGGATGAGCTGGGCGCGGGCGCGCAGCCACACATAGTGGCCTTCGGCATGGCGCATGCGGAACACCTGGTCCACCTGCTTGGCCTCGCTGCGCGCGACGGCCCGGGCGACCTGGTAGATGCCGTCGTCGTCGGGGTGCATCAGCCGGGCGGCATCGCCGAAGGAGAGCACGCTGTCGCGCGCCGGCATGCCGAGCATTTCATACATGGAGCGCGACCAGAACAGCCGCCGGCTCGAGAGGTCGAAATCCCAGAGGCCGCAGCGGCCGCGGGCGAGCGCCGTCTCCACGCGCAGGTTCGATTCGGCGAAGATCGCGTCCGCGTCGCGCGCCCGCTTCGCCTGGATGTAATAGGCATAGAGGATGACGAGCAGGATCGCCGAAATGCCGGAAAACAGCGTGACGTTCAGCGCCACCTCGTCGCGCCAGAACGTCGCGAGCTGCCCGAGCGGGTTGGCGACGATGATGAAGCCGCCCTTCTTCGGCATCTGCACGAGCGAGGCGTAGTAGTCCTCATCGCCGATGCGGGCGCGGAAGACGCCGGCCGGATCGCCGAAATACTGGATCGCCGCCAGCTCCGGAGAGAACCGCGCGAGCGACAGGCCGACATAGCGCGCCGCGCCCAGCGAGGCGCCGAAGACCTGGCCCTTCTCCGCCACGAAGAGAACAAGCCCGCCCGGCTGCATGCGATCCTGCGGCAGATGCAGGGAAAGCGCCGCCTCGACCGCCATGCGGTCGGATTTCGCCAGGCTCTCGGCCATCGGGCCGGAGAACACCGCCTCGGCGGCCATTGCCGTCAGCGACGTCGTGTCCTTGACGCTGGTCTCCATCCGGTCGTGCTCGACCAGGATGCCGGCCATGCGCGAGATGGCCACAACGAACAGAAAGGCGATGATCAGGATCGGTATCGACCGCTTCAGCACGGGCTCGGCCCGTGTCAGATGCCGCGCGGCAGGCCCGGCGAAAATCTTCGCCTGTCCCGTCAGCTCGCTTTCCCAGGCCGCCATTCCCGGAAAATTGAGGTGAGTCCACCCGCCGGCTGCGCGTCCTCGTTGCGCGTCCGTCATAGTCTTAAACCTTGTACCCTCTCGTGATTCGGCGCGCCGCTCGCCCGAATCTGCCTTAATGAATCAATTGTGATTCGGCTTGTCCAGCGGAAAAGGTAACCAAGTCTTAACCATTTCTTATGGTTGGGAAATTGGGGGGGCGGTCCGGCGTGGTGCCGCTATCCCCCCCTCTGCCCTGCCGGGCATCTCCCCCTCAAGGGGGGAGATTGGATGGGGCGACGTTTCGCTCATCATAAACGTCGCGGCTTGAGCAATGTCCCAGCGTCCTGCTGATCTCCCCCCTTGAGGGGGAGATGCCCGGCAGGGCAGAGGGGGGTAGCCATCCGCGCGCCACTTAGCCCTTCAGCATGCGCTCCACGATGTCCGAAACGTCGGAAGACAGCTTTTCGCCCGCCGCGATCGTGCGCAGCGCGTTGCGCGCATGGTCCGAACGGCCGTCCTCGAGTGCCCGCCAGGAGCGCATGGAGGTGAGGATACGGGCGGCGAGCTGCGGGTTCTTCGGGTCGATCTCAAGAATCTGCTCGGCGAGGAAGCGGTAGCCGGCGCCGTCCGCCCGGTTGAAGCCGGTGGGGTTCGAGAAGGCGAAGGTGCCGACGAGCGCGCGCACGCGGTTCGGGTTCGCCCTGTTGAAGTGCGGGCTTTCCATCAGCGCCCTGACGCGGTCCAGCGCGCCGTCGCCCGGAATGGTCGACTGGATGGAGAACCACTTGTCGATGACCAGCGCATTGTCGGCAAAGCGGGCGCGGAAGGTTTCGAGCGCTGCCGCCGCCTCCGGCGCGTCCGGGAAGCGATGGGCGAGCACGGTGAGCGCGGCGCTGAGATCGGTCATGTTGTCGGCCGCCGCGAAGGCCTCCGCGGCGCGGGCCGGCGTGCCGTCGGCCACGGCGAGATAGGCGAGGGCCGCATTGCGCAGCGCCCGCCGGCCGGCGCTCATCGCATCCGGCGTGAAGGTGCCGGCGGTGCGGTGACCTTCGAAGAGCGCGGCGAAGACGGCGGGGTCGCGGTTCGCCACGAAGGCGAGCACGGCTTCGCGGCCGGCGCGGATGGCGTCCGGGTCGTTGTTGCTGCCGAGTTCGCGGGCGATGTCGGATTCGGAGGGCAGCGCCAGCGCCTGCGCGCGGAAGGCCGGCTCCAGCGTCTCGTCGCCGGCAATGGCGATCAGCGTGTCGGCGAGGACCGGGTTCGTCTCGACCGTCTCACCGGCCCGTGCCTTGCGCGCGGCCTCGACGAGGTTCGGCAGGGCGAGGTCGTTCAGCGCCTGCCAGCGGGCGAAGAGATCGCTGTCGTGGCGGGCGATATGGGCAAGGTCGGCGGGCGCCTGCTCGAAATGCAGGTTGATCGGCGCGGAGAAGCTGCGGTTGAGCGAGACGACCGGGCGCGAGGCGATGCCGGAGAAGGTCACCGTCTGGCGGCGCTCCCGGAGATGCAGCACGTCGCCGGTCACGTCGGCGCCGCTGACGGCGCTCGGCAGCGCTTCCGTGCCGTCGGCGGAGAGGAGGCCGAAGCGCAGCGGAATGTGCATCGGTTCCTTCGCGGCCTGGCCGGGCGTCGGCGGGATCATCTGCTCCAGCGACAGCGCGAACGCACCCTTCGCCTGGTCGTAGCTCGACGAGACGCTGACGAGCGGCGTGCCGGCCTGATGGTACCAGAGCGAGAACTGCGAGAGGTCGACGTCGTTCGCCGCCTCGAAGCATTCGACGAAATCCTCGATCGTCGCGGCATCGCCGTCGTGCCGCTCGAAATAGAGGTCCATGCCCTTCTTGAAGCCGTCCTTGCCGACGATGGTCGCGATCATGCGCGTCACCTCGGAGCCTTTTTCATAGACGGTCGTCGTGTAGAAGTTGTTGATCTCGCGGTATTTCGTCGGGCGCACGGGATGGGCGAGGGGGCCGGCATCCTCCGGGAACTGCTCGGACTTCAGGTGCCGTACCTCGGCGATGCGCTTGACCGCGCGCGAGCGCTGGTCGGCGGAGAATTCGTGGTCGCGATAGACCGTCAGGCCTTCCTTGAGGCAGAGCTGGAACCAGTCGCGGCAGGTGACGCGGTTGCCGGTCCAGTTGTGGAAATATTCGTGGGCGATGATCGCCTCGATATTCGCATAGTCCTGGTCGGTGGCGCTCTCGGGGTCGGCGAGCACGTATTTGTCGTTGAAGACGTTGAGCCCCTTGTTCTCCATGGCGCCCATGTTGAAGTCGGAGACGGCGACGATCATGAAGATGTCGAGGTCGTATTCGCGCCCGAAAACCTCCTCGTCCCACTTCATCGAGCGCTTCAGCGCGTCCATGGCATAGGCCGCGCGCGGCTCCTTGCCGTGCTCGACATAGATCTTCAGCGTCACCTCGCGGCCGGACATGGTGGTGAACGTGTCCTCCACGACGCCGAGATCGCCGGCGACCAGCGCGAAGAGATAGGAGGGCTTCGGATGCGGGTCGAACCAGGCGGCGAAATGCCTGCCTTCGCCGTAGCCGGCGCCGCCCAAAAAGTTGCCGTTGGACAGCAGCAACGGGCAGCTCGCCTTGTCGGCGATGATGTTGACCGTATAGACGGCGAGCACGTCCGGCCGGTCGGGGAAATAGGTGATGCGGCGGAAGCCTTCGGCCTCGCACTGGGTGCAGTAGACGCCGTTGGTGCGGTAGAGGCCCATCAGCTGGGTGTTGGCCTCCGGGTTGATCATCGTGGTGATGGTGATCTCGAAGGGGTCCGTCGCCGGCAGGTCGCGGATCGTCAGGCTGTCGGGCGTGGCGTCGTAGCGCGCCTCGTCCATCTCCATCTGGTCGAAGAGCAGGCTGGTCATGACCAGTTCGTCGCCGTCGAGCACCAGCGGCGCGGCGGGATCGGCGCCTTCGCGGCGGTGGAAGATCAGCCGCGCCTCGACCTTGGTTTCCGTCGGGTCCAGTTCGAAGGTCAGGTCGACGCGCTCGAGAACGAAGTCGGTCTGGCGATAGTCTGCCAGATGGATGATCCGGCCGTTCTCTGTCCGCATGATATGTCCTGCTCCTTGCCGTCCGGGCCGTATCGTTTTGGTGCAACGCTACGGGCGATACGGACGGTCTGCCCCCGAATTCCCTGGATTGATAGGCTTATTGGCTTAACATCTCATTTCCAGGCTCCTCCGAAAACCGGAAATTTGCGTTTTGCCGGGACAGGCATCCCTCCCGCGGATCCGATCAAAATTATCCGTGACGCATCACCAGAATTGATCCCATCCGCCGGCCGATCCGGATAGACTTGCCGCCAGCCTGAATCGGTTCTCCGGTCTCTCCTCAACCGCCTGATGCCACGGCCCGCCGGCCGTGACGAGTTCTCCATGGACATGCCGTACCCCAACCCCATGCGGGGCATTTCACTCAAGGTTTTCTCGGTGGTGATCTTCCTCTGCATGTCCGCGCTCATCAAGGCGGCCGGCAAGGATATTCCGGCGGGACAGATCACGTTTTTGCGTTCGGCCTTCGCCATGGTGCCGATCATCGTCTTCCTCGCCGTGCAGGGCCAGCTGCGCGACGCCTTCCGCACCAACGACATCTTCGGCCATTTCAAGCGGGGTTTTGTCGGTATCCTCTCCATGGGCTTCGGCTTCTACGGCCTCGTGCACCTGCCGCTGCCGGAATCGATCGCACTCGGTTACGCGCTGCCGCTCGTCACCGTCGTCGTCGCCGCGGTGTTCCTCAAGGAGAGGGTCGGCATCTATCGCTGGACGGCGGTGCTGGTGGGTCTTCTGGGCGTCGCCATCATCAGCTGGCCGCGACTGACGCTGTTCCGGGAAGGCGGATTCGGTTCCTCGGAGGCGATGGGCGCGCTCGCCATGCTGGCCTTCGCCGTGCTCGGCTCCTTTGCCATGGTTCTGGTGCGCAAGCTGGTGCAGACGGAGCGCACGCCGACCATCGTGCTCTATTTCTCGCTGTTCGCCTCGATCTTCTCGCTGGGTACGCTGCCTTTCGGCTGGATCGCGCTCGGCTGGCCCTCGCTCGCCCTGATGGCGCTGGCCGGCTTCTGCGGCGGCATCGCGCAACTGCTGCTGACGGCGAGCTATCGCTACGCCGACGTCTCCACCATCGCGCCGTTCGAGTATATCTCGATCGTGCTCGGCCTCATCATCGGCTATGTCGTGTTCGGCGACGTGCCGACTGAGACCATGCTCGTGGGCACGGCCATCGTCGTCGCCGCCGGCATCTTCGTCATCCTGCGCGAGCACCAGCTCGAATTGAAGCGCCGGGCGGCCATGCGCCACCAGACCCTTCAGGGGTAGGCGTCACCGCCATTCCGGCGTCGTCGTGTCCTCGATGCGCTCATCCGTCGCCGCATCGGGCTGGAGCGCGGCCGCGGCGACATCGGCGCCCAGCGGCTGCACCGCCATCGCCTGGTAATCGGTCTTGACCACGAGGCCGTCGTTCTCCTCGCGCCGGCTGATGCGCCAGGCGGCATAGGCGCCGTAGAGCACGAAATAGGCGGCCAGCACGACGAAGAGCGAACCCGGCCCGAACCGGTCCATGATCGGGCCGACCATGATGGGGCCGGAAATGGTGCCGACGCCGTAGACAATCATCATGCCGGAGGAGACCTCGACATATTCGTCGGGCTGCGCGCGGTCATTGGCATGGGCGACGTTCAGCGCATAGATCGGGAAGATGACCGAGCCGACGAAGGCGGCGACGACATAGAGCAGCACCGGCGGCCCGCCGGCGACGGCGGCCATGGCAAGGCACGAGAGCGTGCCGACCGCGCCGCAGGCCACCATGACGAGGCGGCGGTCCATCCGGTCGGAGGCCCGGCCGATCGGGATCTGCGAGAGCGCGCTGCCGAGGAGCACGCAGGCAAGCAGCGTCGCGCCTTCCGCCGTGGAAAGCCCGCTGCGCTGCGTGAACACGCCGCCGAGGTTCAGCCAGGCGCCGGACATCGCCCCGGCGAGGAAGGCGCCGACGACGGCGACCGGCGAGCGCCGGTAGAGTTTGGCGACATCGAAGCGCGCCTGCGTCGGCGGGGCCGGCAGCGGCGAGGAGGTCAGCGCCGTCGGCAGCAGGGCGACGGAGAAGATGATGCCGCAGAGAATGAAGAGCGAGGTGTTGGACGGGTCGCCGAGCGGCACGAGATATTGCCCGCCGATCGTGCCGACCATGGTGGTGATCAGGTAGACGGAGAAGATCGAGCCGCGGTTCTCGTTGGTCACGCGCTCGTTCAGCCAGCTTTCGATGATGAGGTAGCTGCCGGAAATGGCAAAACCCGACATGGCGCGAAACGCCATCCAGGCGCGCCAGTCGACGACGAGGGCGCAGAGCAGGATGCCGATGGCGAGCAGCGTGATCAGCGCCACGAAGACGCGCACATGCCCGACCAGCAGCACGAATTTCGGCGTGACGATGCAGGAGAGCGTGAAGCCGATCGTATAGCCCGTCGCGATCATCGAGATTGTCTGCGTCGACCAGCCCTCCGCGACCGCGCGCACCGGCACGACATAACTCTGCAGCCCGAAGGCGACCATCATCAGGAGGGTGGACAGCATCAGGCTGAGAATGGAGACGAGGCTCGCCAGCATGGGGGCTCCGGGGAAGGCGCGTTCGGTGTCGGAGTGTCGCTCTATTGCGGCGGCCGCGCGCTGTCCACTGCGACAATGGCTGGCGTAAAACAAGAAGATTATCTGGGGAGTTCGGGAGGTGAGGGAATTCCCGATAGGCTTGTGCTGGAGAGAATTGCCGGGGTGAACCTTGGCAAAACGAAAGGAGGTGAGACGTTTGCGAATCCGGCTTACGCTGACGATCAGGTTCAGGACTTGGCGGTTCACCCTGACGATCAGCTAAGAAACGGGGATCGGGCTTCGGCCCGGTCTCCACCGGAAGAAAAGGCGTCTCACCTCCTCACGATGAAGACAATAGCACAGCGCCGGCCGGCTTCAAGGCCAGGGTCAAGCTCAGTTCGGCAGGAAGGCCTTGAGCGGGTCGCGGCGCTGCGCGGCGTCGCGCGGCAGGGAAGCCAGCACGGAATATTCCCGGGCGGCGTTCACGGCGGCGCGGATATCGGCGATGTCGGACATCAGCTTGCGAAAGGTAGCCATGGTCTGCTCCTGGGGTCGGTCTGCATCGGAAGGCGCCGGCCGGGCGCCTTGCATCGGCTCAGCGCTGGATGAACTCGGCGAAGAGCTGGACGGGGCGGTTGATACGGGCGAAACCGGAGGCGGTGAGCTGCTCGTTGGCCGGGGCCGCGATGCCGCCGAAGCCGCGGCCGGTGCGCAGACCGGAATGGCGGAGCGTCTCGAAGCTCGAATGGATGGGCCGAAAGCGGGCGGTCATGGGTCGATTCCTTAAATCCTGTCCCTCCCGTCCTGTTATATTGCGCCGCAACATTGATTTTGCAATGCGACATTCTGCCCGGCAGATATGTGCAAATCGCATGACTGATGAAACATTTTGTTCATGCTTGCGGCAGTTTTTCGGCAGACCCTGCGGACGATCCACAGGTCTCGAAAGCCAAGCCATTGAAAACTATGAAGGTAGCCTTTGTGATCAGGCCTTGAGCCCTGCACGAAAAGCAAGCAAATCCTGCCAGACGAGCCGCTTGCTGACCGGGGCCGTCACCAGATCCTGCGGGTGCAGCGTCGCAAAAGCCGGGATGGTGCGGCCGGAAATCGCAACCTCTCGCCATTCTCCCCGCAACTGGTGGATCGTGTCGTTCGAACGCAGCAGGAATCGCGCGGCGAAATTGCCGAGGATCAGCAGGTGATTCGGCTCGGCGAGCGCGATCTGCCGCTCGATGAACGGCCGGCAGATATCGGCCTCGCGCTGCGAGGGCGGGCGGTTGCCGGGCGGCCGCCACGGCACGACATTGCTCAGCAGAAGATCGGCCCGGTCAAGCCCGATGCCGGCCAGCATGCGGTCGAGCATCGCGCCCTGCCGGCCGGAGAAGGGCTGGCCGTCGCGGTCGTCGTCGGCATTCGGCATGGCGCCGATCACCATGACCGGCGGCTTCGCATTGCCCGCCGCAAAGACGAGGCAGCGGGCGCTGGTCTTCAGGTTGCAGCCGTTGAAGGCCTCCATCGCCGTGCGCAATTCCTCCAGCGAACGGGCGCTGCCCGCCGTGAACTCGGCCTCGGCCACCGCCTGGCTGTCCGGTATCGCGACATTGGGCAGGACGTTCGGCTGGGGCGCAGCGGCCGCGGCGCGCGATTGCTCCTGCCGGGCCGGCGCCGGGCGGGCGGCCTGCTGCGGGGCAGGGGCGGTTTCCTGCGGCGCCTGCATGCCGCGCGCCGCGCGCATCGCCTCGAATTCGGCGATGCGGTCGACGGCCTCTTCCTCCAGCAGCCATTCGACGCCGGCATCCGCATAGAAATGCAGGAGCGATCGGAGCTGTGCGGGATTGAGGTCGTTCGCGGTGGTCATGGCTGCACCTTAGCGAAGCGGCTTGCCGGAGGAAAGCGCCGCCGTCATCGTCACGCCGCCCATTGCGCCACGTCGTCGCCTTCGCCGATCAACGCGAGACCGTGGGCGATCGAGAGCAGCTCGCCGCCGCTCTCGATGCGGTCCGCATCGAAGCGGCGGGTGAAGATGCGCCTGACGGCCGGCACGAAGGAGGTGCCGCCGGTCAGGAACACCTTGTCGATGGCGCCGGGCGCGGTGCCGGTCTTCTCCAGCACCTCGTCCAGCGCGCCCTCGATGCGGGCGAGGTCCGGTGCGATCCAGTCCTCGAAATCGGAGCGCCTGACCATCCTGCGGCCCGCGGCGCCGAGCGGGGCGAAGTGGAATTCGGCCTCGTCCGCCACCGACAGCGCCATCTTGGTGGCCGAGATCGCCTGGTAGAGCGGATAGCCCTCGTCATGCTCGACGAGATCGATGAACAGTTCGAGCTTTTCCGGCTCGAGCGACGAACGGACCAGCGACTTGAGGTCGGCGAATTCGCGTGTCGTCTTGAAGATCGAGAGCTGGTTCCAGCGGGCGAAGTTGGCATAATAGCCGGACGGCACCTCCAGGACCTTGTCGAAGCTCTTGAAGAAGCTGCCCTTGCCGATCTCCGGCGCGACGAGGCGCTCGATCATGCGGGCATCGAAATGGTCGCCCGCGATGCCGACGCCCGAATGGCCGATCGGCTGTGCCGTCAGCCGGCCGGCCTGCCGCTCGAAGCGGATCAGCGAATAGTCCGTCGTGCCGCCGCCGAAATCGGCGACCAGCACGGTGGCGTCGCTCTTCAGCGTCTGGGCGAAGTAGTAGGCCGCCGCGACGGGCTCGTAGACATAGTGGATCTCCGGGAAGCCGAGCCGCGTCAGCGCCGCGTTGTAGCGTTCGAGCGCGAGCGCCGGGTCGGGGCTTGCACCGGCGAACTGTACCGGCCGGCCCGCGATGACGCGCGAGACGTCCGCCGGCCACCCGTCGCCCGCATAGGCCTTCAGCCGGCGCAGGAACACCTCCATCAGGTCGTCGAAGGCATGGCGGCGGGCAAAGACCAGCGTGCCCTGGAAGAGGGCGCTTGCGGCAAAGGTCTTGATTGACTGCAGGAAGCGGCAGTCGCCGGGATTGTCGATGAACTGGCGGATCGCGGCCTGCCCGGCCTCCACCTTCAGTGCCTGCGCACCGACGACCGGATCCTTCATGAAGGACAGCGCCGTGCGCATCGTGTCGGTGACGCCGACGCTGCTGTTGAAGGTCATGGATCGTGTCGCGCCGGCCCCTTCGGAAAGCGCCAGAACCGTGTTCGTCGTGCCGAAATCAAGCCCGAGTGCCCGTGCCATCGCCGTGCCCCTTCGATCGTCGAAAATGTGTTGAAGCGGAGCGAAAGCCCCGCGCGAAAGGCGCGTCGGCGCGCCCGGAAATGGGAGAGCGCGCCAGATGGCACAGGCGGGCTGGGAAGGCAAGAGGGGAGGTATGATTGCCCCTCAGCCTGATCTTCTCCCAGAGGTGGGAGGCCTATTGCCTATGCAGTTCGGCGTTGCCCCATCCCCTTCTCCCCGCGGGGGAGAAGGTGCCGGTAGGCGGATGAGGGGGATGGCGAAGGCGCAAACGATCCGTCCGAGCCACCCCCTCATCCGACCCTTCGGGCCACCTTCTCCCCGCGGGGGAGAAGGGGAGAGCGGCAACGGTTTCCTTCCATGTGCGGTGGGCTGCCGGACGAGGGGCTATCCTCTACGCCTCAGACCGAGCGCGCCGCGCCGCCGTCGCAGCGGATGAGGCTGCCGGTGACGTAGCTGGCCGGCGCGCTGCACAGGAAGGCGGCGGTCGCCGCGAATTCCTCCACGGCGCCGTAGCGCCGGGCCGGGATCGCCCGTTCGGAGGCCGCGCGCACCTCGGCGATGCTCCTGCCGCTGCGCTCGGCGGCGGCGGCGTCGAGGCTCTTCAGCCGGTCGGTCAGGATGCTGCCGGGCAGGAGCATGTTGCTGGTGATGCCGTATTCGGCGACCTCGCTCGCCAGCGTCTTCGACCAGCCGGCCAGCGCCGGGCGCAGCGTGTTGGACAGCGCCAGGCCCGGGATCGGCTCGATGACGCCGGAGGAGGCGACCGTCAGGATGCGGCCCCAGCGCTGTTCCTTCATGACGGGCAGCAGCCGGTTGGTGAGCGTGATGATCCGCAGCACCATGGACTGGAAATAGGTGGCCAGCTTTTCCTCGCTCATGTCCTCGGTGGAGCCGGGCGTCGGCCCGCCGGAATTGTTGACGAGGATATCGACCCCGCCGAGCTTTTCCCGCGTCGCTTTCACGAGCGTCTCGACGACGTCCTCGTCGCCGAGATCGGCCTGCACCCAGTCGGCACGGCCGGGGCCCGCCGCATTGATGGCCGCGCAATTGGCCGCAAGCGTCTCCGCGCTGCGCCCGCACAGGAGGACATGCGCGCCCTCGCGGGCGAGCGCTTCGGCAATGCCCTTGCCGAGACCGCGGGAGGAGGCGAGGACGAGGGCGCGTTTGCCGGCAATTCCGAGATCCATCGTGGTCTGTCCTATGTTCGGGGCGCGTCGGCGCGATAGGGCACCTTGCCCGGATTGAAGAGGTTTTTCGGGTCGAGCGCGGCCTTGATCGCCTGCGCCACGGCGCGGCGCGACGCATTGCCGTAGCTGAGATAGGCGCGGCGCTTCTCCGTTCCCACCCCGTGCTCGGCGGAAAAGCTGCCGCCGAGCTCCGCGACGCCGGTATAGACGGCATCCTCGATCGGTTCCTTGGCGCCCGGGGCCGCCACGCCGTTGCCGATGACGGAAATATGCAGATTGCCGTCCGCGACATGGCCGTAGACATAGGCGTCGAAACCCGGATCGACGGCCTTCAGCCGCTGCCGCAGGCCGTCGACATACCCGTCGAGTGCGCCCGGCGGCACGGAGACGTCGAAAGAGGGCGCGGCGGAGAAATGCCGGTACATGAAGTCGCCGTCCTCGCGCAGCGCCCAGAAGCGCCGGGCCTGGTCGAGCGAGGCGGCGACGATGCCGCTGGTCAGACCGTGCTCCTCCCAGAGGGCGGCAAGGCCCTCTTCCAGCGCCTCGCGGGCCTCCGCCTCGCTGCCGGCGGACACTTCCATCAGGAGGATCGCGGGCGTATCGGCCTCCAGCCAGCCGAGGTCGAAACCCTTGTCCGCCGCGCTGTCGCGCAGATAGCGCTGCCACATCAGCTCGGCGCCCTCCAGCTGCAGGGCCGGCCGGCTGCGGAAATGGGCGATGAGCGCGAGGGCGGCCCTGGCGTCGGGCACGCCGACGAGCGCGGTGGCGCGCATCGGGTTGAAGCTTTCGAGCTTCAGCACGGCGCGGGTGACGAAACCGTAGGCGCCTTCCGAGCCGATGAGCAGCTGCTTGATGTCCGGCCCGGCGCTGACCTTCAGCACGCGCGTCAGGTCGCTGACGAGGCTGCCGTCCGGCATCACCGCCTCGATGCCGAGCACCTGGTGGCGCATCACGCCGTTGCGGAAGGCGAGGATGCCGCCGGCATTGGTGGCGATCATGCCGCCGATGGTGGCGCTGCCGCGCGCGGCAAGGTCGATGCCGGGAATGAGGCCGACCCCTGCCGTCGCCTCCTGCAGGGCCTGCAGCGTGACGCCGGCGCCGACCGTGACGGTGCGGGCGAGGGGATCGATGGCCTCGATGCGGTCGAGGCGGGCGGTGGAGAGGATGAGCTCGCCCGGCCGGCTGATGCCGCCGCCGACAAGGCCTGTGCGCCCGCCCTGCGGCACGATGGGCACGTCGTTTTCGAAGCACCAGCGCACCACGGCGGCCGCCGCCTCGGGCGTCGCCGGCTCGGCCATGGCGCCCGCGCCGAAATTGCCCGCATGTTCGCCGGGATGCCGGTTCGCCAGCCGGTCGCTTCCGATAAGGTGGAGCGTGCCGCCGAAATTGTGCAAGTCGCGTTCGAGCGATTGGATAATCTCGGACATGTTCCCGTTTCCTCTGCCGATGGGCCGGCTCGAATGCGTAGTGCGGCGGAGGGGCGGAATCAAGCGCGCACCGGCTGATACGGGCGGCAATCGATTGACGTTTACGTGAAAGTCAATAAACTTTCGACCCTGTCATGATGTCATGCGCAAATGCAGGGAAAGTCTGTCGCAGAACGGCTCGACAAGGCTTTCGGCATTTGCCATGACAGGCTAACCAGAGGGAATTGCCGCGGCTTTTGAGGGGTTGCGGGGTGGAGAGGCGAATGAGCGACGAAATGGAACTCCCCGAACGCGAGAGCATGGAATTCGACGTTGTGATCGTGGGTGCGGGTCCGGCGGGCCTTTCCGCGGCGATCCGGCTGAAGCAGGTGAACCCGGAGCTTTCCGTCGTCGTGCTGGAGAAGGGCGCGGAAGTCGGCGCGCATATCCTGTCGGGCGCCGTCGTCGATCCGATCGGCATCGACCGCTTGCTGCCCGGCTGGCGCGAGGACGCCGACCATCCCTTCAAGACCGAGGTGACCGACGACCATTTCCTCTTCCTCGGCCCGGCCGGCTCCGTCCGCCTGCCGAACGCCTTCATGCCGCCGCTGATGAACAACCACGGCAACTACATCGTCTCGCTCGGAAACGTCTGTCGGTGGCTGGCGACCAAGGCGGAAGAACTCGGGGTCGAGATCTATCCCGGCTTTGCCGCAACCGAAGTGCTCTACAACGACGAGGGCGCGGTGATCGGCGTCGCCACCGGCGACATGGGCATCGAGCGCAATGGCGAGCCCGGCCCGAACTATACCCGCGGCATGGCGCTGCTCGGCAAATACACGCTGATCTCCGAAGGCGTGCGCGGCTCGCTCGCCAAGCAGCTGATCCAGAAATTCGATCTCCAGAAGGACCGCGAGCCGCAGAAATTCGGCATCGGCCTCAAGGAGCTCTGGCAGGTGAAGCCGGAGAACCACAGACAAGGCCTCGTGCAGCACTCCTTCGGCTGGCCGCTCGGCATGAAGACCGGCGGCGGTTCCTTCCTCTATCACCTGGAGGACAACCTCGTCGCCGTCGGCTTCGTGGTGCATCTCAACTACAAGAACCCGTATCTCTATCCCTTCGAGGAATTCCAGCGCTTCAAGACGCATCCGGTCATCCGCGGCACCTTCGAGGGCGGCAAGCGGCTCTCCTATGGCGCGCGCGCCATCACCGAGGGCGGCTACCAGTCGGTGCCGAAGCTGTCGTTCCCGGGCGGCGCGCTGATCGGCTGCTCGGCCGGCTTCGTCAACGTGCCGCGCATCAAGGGCAGCCACAATGCGGTGCTGTCGGGCATGCTGGCGGCCGAGAAGCTGGCGGATGCGATCGCCGCCGGCCGCGCCAATGACGAGCCCATTGAAATAGAACAGGGCTGGCGCGACAGCGCCATCGGCTCGGACCTCAGGAAGGTGCGCAACGTCAAGCCGCTGTGGTCGAAGTTCGGCACGGCCATCGGCGTCGCGCTCGGCGGCCTCGACATGTGGACGAACACCCTGCTCGGCTTCTCCTTCTTCGGCACGCTGAAGCACGGCAAGACCGATGCGCAGAGCCTGGAGCCGGCCGCGCAGCACCAGAGGATCGACTATCCGAAGCCGGACGGCGTGTTGACCTTCGACCGTCTCTCCTCGGTGTTCCTGTCGAACACCAACCACGAGGAGGACCAGCCGATCCATCTGCAGGTGAAGAACCTGGAGCTGCAGAAGACCTCCGAGCTCGACGTCTATGCCGGCCCGTCCACCCGCTACTGTCCGGCCGGCGTCTACGAATGGGTGGAGAAGGACGGCAAAGACGTCTTCGTCATCAACGCGCAGAACTGCGTGCACTGCAAGACATGCGATATCAAGGACCCAAACCAGAACATCAACTGGGTACCCCCGCAGGGCGGAGAGGGGCCGGTTTATCCCAATATGTGAGGCGTTGGGGGCTGGGCCGCACGAAAGAGCGCGGCAAGGGCCGGTCTGTCCCGTTATATGATCTTCGGTCGGCCGCAAGGGTGCGCGCCGGAGGCAGCGGCGAAGGTCCGGTCCATCCGGCCGGGGGGCAGGGCAACCGCATTGGAGTGCGACGATGCCGCTCTTCCCTTCTCCCCCGCGGGGAGAAGGTGGCCCAAAGGGTCGGATGAGGGGGCGGCTCGGACGGATCGTTTGCGTCTTCACCATCCCCCTCATCCGCCTGCCGGCACCTTCTCCCCGCGGGGGAGAAGGGGATGTGGCAGCGGTTTCCTTCCATAGGCGATTGCCCTGCGGCCGGGTGCTGCGCTGGGGCGCCTGCCGACCCTTTCCGGCAGCTTCAAGTTGCCGGGCCGGCCCTGTATAGTCCTTCCCGAACGGGGGAGGGATCGGTGACATGCAGGCCGGGCCGGTATTCGCAAGGGCTGGGCGCGGGTGGCGAACCGGCATCACGGCCATCATTGGCGCCGTGCTCGTCGTCGTCGGGCTGCTGGCGGCCTGGGGGCTCTGGTCGGTGCATGGCATCTACCGGGATCTCGCTTCGTCCGGCCACACCGTCGAGGCGGAGATGACGGGCTTCGAGGCCGCCTGGGTGGGAAGCCGCGCCAGCCGCCGCGAGGTCTATTACCCGATCCTCGAATTCACGACGGCCGAGGGACAGCGGGTCCGCACCACCTCCTACACCGCCATTGACCCCGCCGATTACACGCCGGCCGCCCGGGTGACGGCCGTATATTCGGCAGCGGATCCGGCGCTTGCCATGCCGGTCTCGGCCCTTTCGGCCTGGCCCGATGGCACGGCCTGGACGATCGGCGCCTTCAGTTTGTTGTGCCTCCTGGTGGGCGGCATCCTGCTGAGGGCCGGCCTGATGCGGCCGTGAATGCCCGCGCTTAACCTGCCATTAACCATAAACGCATAATTTTCAGCCCCATAGACGAAATGTTAGGGGCTTTTGAACATGTCGATTTCCCGCCGCGGATTCCTGCTCGGCGCATCCGCATTGCTTGCCGGCTGCGCGACGAACGGCACCAGCGACCGTGCCAATTACGGCGACAGGCTGGACGAGAAATTTCCGCTGAAGGCGATCCCGCTCGACAAGATCAAGCCCGAGCTGCGCCGCCAGGAAGTCGCCTATGACACCGGCCATGCCGCCGGCACCATCGTGGTCGACACGCCGGCCCGCCGGCTCTACTACGTGCTCGGCAACGGCCGGGCGATGCGCTACGGCATCGGCGTCGGCCGCCAAGGCTATTCGCTGGCCGGCAGCGCCTATATCGGCCGCAAGGCGGAATGGCCGAGCTGGACGCCGACGCCGAACATGATCCGCCGCGATCCCAGGAAGAACCTGAAATATGCCGGCGGCGTGCCCGGCGGTCTCAACAACCCGCTCGGCGCCCGCGCCATCTACCTCTACCAGAACGGCAACGACACGATGTTCCGCATCCACGGCACCAACCAGCCGTGGTCGATCGGTGAGGCCATGTCGAGCGGCTGCGTGCGCATGCTCAACCAAGACGTGATCGACCTCTACGACCGGGTGAAGACCGGCGGGCGCGTCCATGTCATCCAGGGCCGGCGCATGGCCTGACGGCGCCACAGTCGCGACATCGCGCCGGTGGCGCGCGGCAGGAGGGTCGGCTTTCGCCGGCCCTTTCGGCGTTTTCATTCTTTGAAAAAACTGAATTGCATCATAACATTGCCATTGCGACGCCAAGCTTGGACAAAGTCGGGGCAGTCTTGCGAATTTGGCCTTTCCATGACGCATAGGGGTCAATGGCAGACGCATTCGTGCCGGCATTCGACTCCGTAGCTGCAAAAGTCGAGGCTGCGGCATCGTGGAAAGAGAAGGCCCCCGACTGGCCCTGTCCAAGATGGATCCGCAGAGGGATCACGGGCCCGGCGCCGGCGGTGCAGCGGGTTCCTGTCGGCACAATGACACCGCCGAAATGAGGGAACGGATATGAAACATCTTCTAGCTTCCACCTGCCTCGTCGCCGGCCTTCTGGCCATGACGGGCGCGGCACGCGCCGAATGCGGCGACGTGACCATTGCCAGCATGAACTGGCAGAGCGCCGAGGTTCTCGCCGCGCTCGACAAGTTCATCCTGACCGAGGGCTATGGCTGCAATGCCGAGGTCATCGTCGGCGACACGGTTCCGACCATCACCTCGATGATCGAGAAGGGCGCACCGGACCTGGCGCCCGAAGGCTGGGTCGACCTCCTGCCGGACGTCGTCAACCGCGGCATCGAGGAAGGCAAGCTGATCGGCGCCGCCGTCGCCCTTTCCGACGCCGCCGTGCAGGGCTGGTGGATTCCGAAATACATCGCCGACGCCAACCCCGACATCAAGACGATCGACGACGCGCTGAAGCACCCCGAACTGTTCCCGGATCCGGAGGACAAGTCGAAGGGCGCCGTGCACAACGGCCCGCAGGGCTGGGGCGGCACGGTCGTGACCAGCCAGCTCTACAAGGCCTATGGCGGGGAAGCGGCGAACTTCACGCTGGTCGACACCGGCTCGGCCGCCGGCCTCGACGGCTCGATCGCGAAAGCCTACGAGCGCAAGGAAGGCTGGGTCGGCTACTACTGGGCGCCGACGGCCCTTCTCGGCAAGTACGAGATGGTGAAGCTCGAGCACGGCGTGCCCTATGACGCCGCCGAATGGAAGCGCTGCAACACGGTCGCCGATTGCCCGGACCCGAAGAAGAACGACTGGCCGAAGGACAAGGTCCAGACGCTGGTGACCAAGACGTTCTCCGACCGCGCCGGCGCCGACGTCATGGGCTATCTCAACAAGCGCGCCTGGTCGAACGACACGGTCAACAAGCTGATGGCCTGGATGACCGACAACCAGGCGAGCGGCGACGATGGCGCCAAGCATTTCCTGGAGGAGAACGAAGCCCTCTGGAAGGAATGGGTCTCGCCGGAAGCGGCCGAGAAGATCAAGGCCGCGCTCTGACCGGCTGATCGAACCGGGCGGCGCGTCCTCGGGCGCGCCGCTCCATCTTCGTTTCATCACATGCCGCCGGCGCCTGTTCGGGCGGCATCTATCAGGGTTGGCTTGAAGACCGACGCAGATCGGTCGGAGCCGGAAGGGGATCGACATGGAATGGTTCACGAAATTTCCGACGATGGACGCGAATACCCTGCGCGATCTCAAGAAGACGATCGATGAGGGCTTCCGCACCTTCACCCGCGCCTATGGCGACGGCATCGAATCGATCTTCGAGCCGCTGCAGCACTTTCTGATCTGGTCCGAGCGCTTCATGACGCGCACGCCCTGGCCGATCATCCTGCTATTGATCGCGCTCGTCGCCTGGTTCGCCAGCCGCAACTGGAAGATCGTCGCCGGCGCGGTCGGCACGCTGCTGGTCATCGGCTATTTCGACATGTGGGACGACACGATGAAGACGGTCTCGATGATCTTCGTCTGTACCGTGCTTTCCATCGTCATCGGCATCCCGATCGGCATCCTCATGTCGCGCTCGGACCGGGTGCAGAACGTCATCAACCCCGTCCTCGACGTCATGCAGACCATGCCGAGCTTCGTCTATCTCATCCCGGTCGTCATGCTGCTCGGCATCGGCAAGGTGCCGGGGCTCATCGCGGTGGTCATCTACGCCATCCCGCCGATGATTCGCCTCACCAATCTCGGCATCCGCCTCGTCGACAAGGACGTCCTGGAGGCGGCGGACGCCTTCGGTTCGTCGAGCTGGCAGAAGCTGAAGAACGTGCAGATGCCGCTGGCGCTGCCCACCATCATGGCCGGCATCAACCAGACGATCATGATGGCGCTCGCCATGGTGGTCATTGCTTCCATGATCGGCGTGCAGGGCCTCGGCCAGCCGGTGCTGAAGGCGATCTCCAACCAGTATTTCACGCTCGGCATCTTCAACGGCCTCGCCATCGTCGGCATCGCGATCATCTTCGACCGCGTCAGCCAGGCCTTCGGCAAGCGCCTGCAGAAGCACCGCGAGATCATTCACGGTTGATCGCACGCGCGATGTCGCAATATCCTGCGGCCCGGTAGCCGCAGGATTCTCCGGCCGGAACAGCGAGCGCCGGTCGATGCAAGGCAGCACCCTCGACTTCTACAACTCCCATGCGGCCGCCTATGCTGCGGACGGGAACAGGCCAAACCCGAAGCTCTTCCCGTTCCTGCAGCGCTGCAAGGCCGGCGGCAGGATCCTCGAACTGGGCACCGGCGGCGGCGTCGATGCCGCGGCCATCCTTGCGGCGGGCTTTGCGCTGGATGCGACGGATGGATCGGCGGAACTCGCCGCCATCGCCTCGCGGCGGCTCGGCCAGCCGGTCCGCACCATGCTGTTCCGGGAGCTGGACGTGGAGGAGGCCTATGACGGGGTCTATGCCTGTGCGTCCCTGACCCACGTCGCCCGCGACGAGCTTGCCGGCGTGATCGGCAAGGTGCACACGGCCCTCGTGAAAGGCGGCGTCGCCTGGGCCAGCTTCAAGGCGGGGTCCGCCGAAAGCGCCGACGCCCTCGGCCGCCACTACAACTATCTGTCGGTGAAGGAACTGACGGCCTATTGGCGGGACAGCGGTCCGTGGGCTTCGCTGGAAGTGGAAAGCTGGAGCGGCGGTGCCTATGACCGCCGCCCCACCGACTGGATCGCCGTTACCGCGATCCGCTAGATGTCAGCGTTTCGGCGAGAGGACGCCGGTGGAGAGGGCGACGCCTGCCCCGACGACCAGCGCCGCCGTGATTTCCGCCGCGCCGAAGCTCTCGCCGAGGAACACCGCGCCGCCGAGCGTCGCCAGCACCGGCGTGATGGCGGTGAAGGCGGCGGCCTGGCTGCCGCCGAGCGTGCGGATGGCGGTGCCATAGGCGAAGGTGGCGATGAGGCCGGAAAGGATGCCCTGGCTGGTGACCTGCAGGGCGAGGTCGGGCAGGGAGGCCTCGCCAAGATGCGTGCCGAAGAGCGCGGCCAGGACGAGATGGATCAGGAAGGACCAGACGGCGATGAGGGCCGCGCCCTCCAGGGCGGAAAGGCCCGAGCGGCGGAAGGCATGGGTGAAGCCGGCCCAGAGCACGGCGCCGAGCGGCAGCAGCAGGAAGCCGGTCATGGTCATGCCGCTCTTCTGCAGGCTGGCGGCAAGCAGGATGACGACGCCGGCGACGATGGCCGCAAGCCCGGCAAGCCGCATGCGATCCGGCCGTTCGCCGAACAGCGCCATGCCGATGAGGGCCGTCGCGAGCGGCATGGACCCGCCGAGCAGGATGCCGCCGGGCGCGGCGGGCGTGGTGTGCAGCGCCGCCGCCGTCACCTGGAAGAACAGGGCGCCGGCGCCCGCCACCATCACGACGACGAGCCTTGCCGGCACAGAATTCGGCAGCAGCCCGGTCCTTAGCCAGACCGGCGCGAGGAGGAGGGCGGGCACGCCGTAGCGGATGAGGCCGATATCGATCGTGCCGAGCGGCGTCGCCGCCGTGTGGCGCGTCGCGAGCACCCAGGTCGCCCAGATCAGGACCGTGACGACCGCGCCGGCATAACCGGCGACGAGGGGATTGGTCTTCCCCTCTGAAGAAAGCGAGACCATGGCCATGGCGATGTCCTTTCTGCGCTGTGGCTCAATTCATGGTCAGACTCTAGCGCCGAAGGCCGGGGCATGTCCTTGCGTGTTGTGCCTTTAGAAATGTAGGATGCGCACGATCATGCCGAAAACTATCGGGAAAGTTCTCGAATATGCCAAATCTTGATAAATTCGACATCGCCATCCTCAAGGTGCTGCAGGAGGACGCGCGCGCGACCAATGTGGAGATCGCCGAGCGGGTGAACCTGTCGCCGTCGCCCTGCCTGCGCCGCATCCGCAACCTGGAGAAATCCGGCGTGCTGCGCGGCTATCGCGCCGATATCGACCGCAAGGAGGTCGGCCTCGGCCTCACCGTCTTCGTGGAGATCAAGGTGGGGCAGCACAGCCGGGAGAATGCGGCCGCCCAGCAGCAGGCGCTGCTCGCCATTCCCGAGGTCGTCTCCTGCTTCCTCATTTCCGGCAATGCGGATTTTCTGGCGGAAGTGGTGGTGGAGGACCTGTCGGCCTATGAGACGCTGCTGACCGAAACCCTGCTCGCCTTGCCCGGCGTCACCGACATCCGCTCCAATTTCGCGATCCGCAGCATCAAGACGGGCGGCCCGCTGAAGCTGCCGACGCTGTGATACGGAAAACCGCCCCGACGAGCGGCGTCGGGGCGGTTGGGACGGCCGGAGAGGCAGGGCCGTCCAGGGCGTGCTCCCGGAGAGAGGGGGCGCCGCCCGGCCTGTCGTCACTGCGCAGGGACGACAGGCGCTTTCGAGGATTTCCAGGCGACGACCATCAGCGCGCCGATGACGGTGATGTGCTCCATGACGACATGGAATTCGATCGTGCGCATCGGCTCCTGCATGGTCCAGAACGTGTGCGCGATCGGGATGGTGAGGGCGGTGAAGACGGCAAGCATGCCGGCGCCGAGCCAGGTCCAGCGGTTGGCGATGATCAGCACCGATCCGACGATCTGGGTGACGGCGGTGGCGATGTTGAAGAGGGCGGGGGGCTCCAGCCCGAAATGCGCCATTTCGGCGATGCCGGCGTTGAAATCGGCGAGTTTCGCGATGCCCGAGAGCCAGAACATCGAGGTGAGGATCGTGCGGGCGAGGAAGCCGAAGGCGCGGCTGCCGGTGATGCTGTCGATAAGGGCGGACATGCAATGTCTCCAGGGGCGTTCATGGGCCTGCGGAGTGTCTTTCGACCGTTCTCCGATTGCAACCCGCCGTTTCATTCGAGGCGTTCGGCGGGTTGCGATGACCTATGTCTACCAGAGTTCCGGCCCGGCCCTGTCACTCTGGTAACAGGGCGCACAAACGAAAGCGGCGCCCGAAGCGGGCGCCGCGCAGATCGTTTCCGGTCGTGGCGGATCACTCGGCCGGGCAGGCCGGCGTTGCCGCCCGCTCGGTCTTTTCAAGCGCCAGGGAGACGAGGAAGACCCCGAAGCCGACGACGGCGGTCGCCGCCCCCACGAAGCCCATCGCGCCGTAGCCGTAGCCGGCGCTGATCGCCATGCCGCCGAAGAGCGCGCCGAGCGCGTTGGCGACGTTGAAGGCGGAGTGGTTGAGCGCGGCGGCGAGGGTCTGCGCGTCGCCGGCGACATCCATCAGCCGCGTCTGCAGCGCCGGGCCGACGACGAAGCTGCAGCCGATGAGGAAGCAGCAGATGCCGAGCAGGACCGGGTTCTCCGCCGTCAGCGACAGGCTGACCAGCACGAAGAAATAGAGCGCCAGCGACCAGCCGATGGTGCGCATCAGCGAGAGGTCGGCCAGCTTGGCGCCGAAAATGTTGCCGACGATCATGCCGCAGCCGAAGATCGCCATGATGACCGGCACCATGCCGACATGGAGCCCCGCGACCTCGGTGACGATCGGCGAGATGTAGGAGAAGACCGCGAACATGCCGCAGAAGCCGCTCGCGGCGATGCCGAGCGTCAGCCAGACCTGCTTGCGCTTCAGCGCGCCGAGCTCGGTGAGCGCGTTGATGCCCTTCGGTGCCTTGTCGCGCGGCAGGAAGATGGCGATGAGCGCGACCGTCAGCAGGCCGGTGATGCCGACGGCGACGAACATGAACTGCCAGTCGAATACCTGGCCGAAGAAGGCGGCGAGCGGCGTGCCGATCAGCGTTGCGACGGTGAGCCCCAGCATGACCTTGCCGACCGCCTGCGTGCGCCTGTTGACCGGCACCATGGAGGCGGCGACGAGCGCGGCGACGCCGAAATAGGCGCCGTGCGGCAGGCCGGAAAGGAAGCGGAAGAGGATGAAGCTCTCGAAGGTGGGCGCGACGGCGCTGGCAAGGTTGCCGGCGGCAAACAGGCCCATCAGCACGAGCAGCAGGTCGCGCCGGCGGAACCGCGCGCCGACGACGGCGATGACCGGCGCGCCGACCACCACGCCGAAGGCATAGGCGCTGATGACATAACCGGCCTCGGCCGTCGTCACGCCGAAAGTGGTGCCGACATCCGGCAGGAGGCCCATGATGGCGAATTCGCCGGTGCCGATGCCGAAGCTGCCGACGGCGAGCGCCAGGATGATGAGGGTGACGGTGAGCGCCGAAAGCGGCGGCTGCCCGGAGGAGAGGGCGGCATGGGGCAAGGCATGTTCGGACACGGGATGGCTCCGCAGGGATTGCCCAGGCGCGACAAACCGGTGACAGACCCTGCACGGGCGGCCACTCCTCCTGGCTGCTGATGCGGTATGGTCCGGCCGGAAGGGCCACGATGGGGAAGGTACAGTCCGGCCGGCATGCGTACTCCCGACGCAGGCGACCGGCCGGCAATATATCAGAGCCGGGCGTGCTGCCTACTGCGATTTTTCACCCGTCCCGCATTTGGCCGGGGCATGCGCGCTCACGAATTATTGCACCCTGTTGCGCGATCGCCTGTTAATCGCCGCTTTCTCGCTTATCTAATGGGATCCACAATCACCCATCAGGCGTTCTCGGCCAAGACGCGGAGTATGCGAATGAGAGTACAGGCGATATTCAACAGGGACGGGGGGACGTTCCGCACCACCGACATGGAGGCCTATGCGCGCCACGCGGAGAAGGTCTTCTACGAGGCGGGGCACCACCTCGACTGCGATATCGTCGAGGGGGCCGATATCGAGATGGCGCTGCGCCGCTGCTCGGACCGCACGGATCTCGACGCGATGCTGGCCGGCGGCGGCGACGGCACGGTTTCGGCCGCGGCCGGCCTTGCCTGGCAGAACAGGATGCCGCTCGGCATCATCCCGGCCGGCACCATGAACCTCTTTGCCCGCTCGCTGAACATCCCGCTCGACATCTGGCAGGCGATCGACGCGCTTGCGGACGGCGACATCGCGGCGGCCGACATCGGCACGGCGGACGACCGGGCCTTCGTGCACCAGTTCTCCGCCGGGCTGCACGCCCGCATGGTGCGCCTGCGCAACGCCATGACCTACCGCTCGCGCATGGGCAAGATCGCCGCCAACACCCGTGCTGCCGTCGGCGTCATATTCGACCCGCCGGAATTCGAGGTGCAGTTCACCGTCGATGGCGCCGAGGAGCACCGCAAGGTCTCCGCCATCAACGTCTCGAACAACCGCTTCGGCGAGAACGGCCTGCTCTATGCCGATGACCTCACCGGCGGCCATCTCGGCTTCTACACGACGAATCCGCTGAAGCCGGCGGGTGTCGCCAAGCTCGCCTTCGACATCCTGCGCGGCAAGCTGCGGGAGAATGCCGACGTCACCGAGATGACCGGCACCGCCGTCGACCTGCATTTCCCCAAGGTCGACCGGGCGATCAACTGCGTCATCGACGGCGAACTGCTGCCGATGGACCGCGACGTCTCGATCCGGCTGCATCCGGGCGAACTGAAGGTCATGGTGCCGAAGGTGCAGGCGAAGAACATGGCGACGACCGAGCCGGCCGCGGCGTGAGGCCGTGTCACGGGCTGCCCCTCACCCTAACCCTCTCCCCGCAAGCGGGGAGAGGGGACTTGCCCCACGAAAGAATATTGGCCGAGGAAACCAGTGCGGCATATCTCCTTCGCCCCGTTTACGGGGAGAAGGTGGCCGGCAGGCCGGATGAGGGGCCGGGTGCCGCTTTCGTCAAATCCGCGGCAGATAGGTCTGGTAGTCGAAATCCGAGACCGTGCGCAGGTAGACGATCGCCTCCTTGCGCTTCGTATCGCCGTAGAGCTTCTGGTATTCGGCGCCAAAGGCATCCCGGATGAAGGGCGAGGCTGAAAATTCCTCGACCGCCGTCAGGAAATCGTGCGTCAGGCGCTTGGCGTCCGGCGCGTCCTTGCCCGGCTCCGTCACGGGGCCTGGATCGAGATTCTCATCGAGGCCGAGCAGGATGCCGCCGAGGATGGCGGTCAAGAGCAGGTACGGGTTGACGTCGGCGCCCGCCACGCGATGCTCGACGCGCGCCGCCGGGCCGTCCTTGTCCGGAATGCGGATGGCGGTGCCGCGATGGCCGAACCCCCAGGTGAGATCGACCGGCGCGAAGGAGCCGGGCTGGAAGCGCCGGTAGGAATTGGCGAAGGGCGCGAAGACGAGCTGCGCATCGCGCATCGTCTGCAGCATGCCCGCGCAGACGGATTTCAGCTTTGCCGGTTCGCCGCCCCTGGCGTCGAGGATGTTCTTGCCGTCCCGGTCGATGACGCTGCAATGCACATGCAGGCCGGAACCCGCCTGGTCGGCATAGGGCTTCGCCATGCAGGTGGATTTGAGGCCGAAGCGGCGCGCCGCCTGCTCGGCGATGCGCTTCAGGTAGATGCAGTCGTCGGCGGCGGCAAGCGCGTCCGGCCGGTGCAGGAGGTTGATCTCGAACTGGCCGGGGCCGAATTCCGCCGTCGTCGCATCGGCGGGCAGGTCCATGGCCTTGGCCCAGGCCCGCACCGTCTGGAGATAGTCGTCGAGCGCATCCGTCGCGCGCATGTCGTAGAGCTGGAAACCGTTCGGCTGGTCGCGGTACATCAGCGCCGCCGGCGGGCGGGGCTTGCCGGTCACGCGAAAATCGTCCTCCACCACGTAGAATTCCAGCTCCGTCGCGACGACGGGCGTCAAACCCCTGTCGTCGAAGCGCTTCAGCATGCGTGCAAGAATGGCGCGCGGGTCCATGAAGGAGGGGGAGCCGTCGAATTCGTGCATGGTGGCGAGCACCTGCCGGGAGCCTTCCGGGGCCCAGGGCATGGCCGTCAGCGAGCGGCGGTCGGGAATGCACACACCGTCCGGGTCGCCGACGGAAAGGGACAGGCCCGTGATGTCGTCATTGTCGTCGCCCCAGATGTCGAGCGACTGGGTGGAGGAGGGCAGGCGCACCGAACCGTCCCAGATCTTCTTCTCGCCTTCCGGCGGAACCTGCTTGCCGCGCAGGTCGCCATTCATGCCGACGAGGAGGATTTCGATACGGGGCGGGGTATTGGCGGGCGGCGAACCGGCTGCCTTGGTGTCGTTTGTCATGGTGCCTGCTTCGGTTTGGCGGGAAGCATGGACAAGAAATTTGCTTTCGCTCGATCTCTTGCCAAATGCCTGTTGTATGGGCATTTTCGTAACCCATTCTGTCCCGCCGTTCAATAAGGCGGGATCTACCCCCAAGGATGTAGTCAAATGTCGAACAGCAGTGCAGCAGCCGTTTCCAACCTCGGTGCCCTCGATGCCGCCCATCATCTTCATCCCTTCTCGGACATGAAGAAGCTGAACGCCACCGGCACGCGCATCATCGAGCGCGGCGAAGGGTGCTACATCTTCGACAACCACGGCAAGCGCTATCTCGACGGCTTCGCCGGCCTCTGGTGCGTGAACATCGGCTATGGCCGCAAGGAAATCGCCGAGGCCGTCATGCGCCAGATGAACGAGCTGCCCTACTACAACACCTTCTTCGGCACGACGACGCCGCCGGCCGTGCTGCTCGCCCAGAAGATCACCTCCCATGCCGGCCCGAACATCAACCGCGTCTTCTTCACGGGCTCCGGCTCGGAGGCCAACGACACCTGGTTCCGCATGGCCCGCGTCTATTGGGGCGCCATGGGCAAGCCGACCAAGAAGGCGATCATCGCCCGCAAGAACGGCTATCACGGCTCCACTGTTGCCGGCGCCTCGCTCGGCGGCATGAAGTGGATGCACGAGCAGGGCGACCTGCCGATCGAGGGCATCCACCACATTGACCAGCCCTTCTGGTATGCCGAGGGCGGCGACCTCTCGCCGGAGGAATTCGGCCTGAAGATGGCCCGCCAGCTGGAGGAGAAGATCGACGAGCTCGGTGAAGACAATGTCGCCGCCTTCGTCGCCGAGCCGATCCAGGGCGCGGGCGGCGTCATCGTGCCGCCGGCCACCTACTGGCCGGAGATCGCCCGCATCTGCAAGGCGAAGAACATCCTGCTCGTCGCCGACGAGGTGATCTGCGGCTTCGGCCGCACCGGCCACTGGTTCGGCCACCAGCATTTCGGCGTGGAGCCTGACCTCGCGCCGATCGCCAAGGGCCTTTCCTCCGGATATCTGCCGATCGGCGGCGTCATGGTGTCCGACCGCGTCGGCAATGTGCTGGTGGAAGAAGTCGGCGATTTCAACCACGGCTTCACCTATTCCGGCCACCCGGTCTGCGCCGCCGCGGCGCTGGAGAACCTGCGCATCATCGAGGACGAAAAGCTCGTCGAGCGCGTGCACGACGATATCGGCCCCTATCTCGCCGCAGGCCTCAAATCGCTGGAGGACCTGCCGATCGTCGGTCAGGTCCAGCAGGTCGGCCTGATGGCCGCCGTCCAGCTCGCCGAGGACAAGGCGAGCCGCAAACGCTTCGAGGACAAGGAAAAGGCCGGCGTCACCGTGCGCAACCATTGCCTGGAAAACGGCCTCGTGCTGCGCGCCACCGGCGACCGCATGCTCTTCTCCCCGCCGCTCGTCATCACCCACGCGGAAGTCGACCAGATGATCGACATCACCCGCAAGGGGCTGGAGCATGCGTGGAAAGTGCTGACGGCCTGAGAAGTTCAGGCGATCCGAAGGCCGAGATGCTCGGCCATCGGATCGAAATCCCTGTCTGCATGGAGCAGGCTGTAGCCATGCTCCATGCAATAGGTGCCGATGATGAGATCGGCGGTCTTGCGGATGGTGATGCCCTTTGAACGGAGAAGGCGGAAATTCGCGGCGGCTTTTACTGCAATTTCTGGCGAAAGCATCGCGGCTTGCGCGAAGGCCGCCAACTCTTTCTGCAGGTCGGTCGCATGCTTATCGCTACGAGCCCCGCGCAGAACTTCCAATAAGACGATATCGCCAACGATGATTTGTGCCGGGTTCGAAATTGCCCTGAGCCGCATGACCTCGGGCGTATCGCGGTCGTGGATCAGCGCGATCCAGACAGAACTATCGACAGCGATCATTCCGCAGCGTCTGGAAGCAATTCTTCGTCCGGATCGATATCCGTGCGCATCTCGTCGAGGTCGCCCTCCCAGCCCATGCCGCGAAGGTTTTCGAGAGCTTCGCGGCGCTGGCAATTTTGCACGAGTTCACGAAGCGCCAGATCCACGATAGCCTTCTTCGTGGGCAGGCCGGTGAATTCTTTTGCTTTCGCAATCAAATCGTCATCGAGATCGATGTTTGTGCGCATGGCAACCTCGCATGTGTATGAAACAGGAAGATCATACACCAAGGCGAGGTCCCTTACAACAAAGTCACTGAAACGCCGTCTCGAAGAAGCTCCTCAGCTTGCGCGAATGCAGCTTCTCCGTCGGCATGCCCGCCAGCTTCTCCAGCGCCCGGATCCCGATGCGCAGATGCTGGTTCACCTGCGTTCGATAGAAGGCCGTCGCCATGCCCGGCAGCTTCAATTCGCCGTGCAGCGGCTTGTCGGAAACGCACAGCAGCGTGCCGTAGGGCACGCGGAAGCGGAAGCCGTTGGCGGCGATGGTGGCCGATTCCATGTCGAGCGCGATGGCGCGGGACTGGGAGAGGCGTTTGACGGGGCCGCGCTGGTCGCGCAGTTCCCAGTTGCGGTTGTCGATCGTCGCCACGGTGCCGGTGCGCATGATGCGCTTGAGGTCATAACCTTCGAGGCCCGTCACCTCCTCGACGGCGCTTTCCAGCGCCACCTGCACTTCGGCGAGCGCCGGAATCGGCACCCAGACCGGCAGGTCGTCGTCCAGCACGTGGTCCTCGCGGACATAGGCATGGGCGAGCACGTAGTCGCCGAGCGTCTGGCTGTTCCTGAGGCCCGCGCAATGGCCGAGCATCAGCCAGGCATGCGGACGCAGCACGGCGATATGGTCGGTGATCGTCTTGGCGTTGGAGGGGCCGACGCCGATATTGACCAGCGTGATGCCACCATGGCCCTTCTTCTTGATGTGGTAGGCCGGCATCTGCGGCAGGCGGGCGAGCGTCAGGTCGGTCTCCGGCATGTCGGCGCCGGCGGGCGTGATGATGTTGCCGGGCTCGACGAAGGCCGTATAGCCGTTGCCCCCCTCGGCCATCTGCAGGCGCGCCCAGGCGCAGAATTCGTCGACATAGAACTGGTAGTTCGTAAAGAGCACGAAATTCTGGAAATGGTTGGCGCTCGTCGCCGTGTAGTGGCTGAGGCGGGCGAGCGAATAATCGATGCGCTGCGCGGTGAAGGGCGCGAGCGGCGAGGGTTCGCCGGGACCGGGCTCATAGGCGCCGTTGGCGATCTCGTCGTCGGTGGTGGTGAGGTCCGGCGCATCGAAGAGATCGCGCAGCGGAAGCTCGATGCCCTCGGCGATCTCCGCCTCCACATAGGCGCCTTCGCCGAAGGCGAAGTGTAGCGGGATCGGGGTCGTCGATTCCGAGACGATGACGCGAACGCCGTGGTTGCGCATCAAAAGGCCGAGCTGTTCCTTGAGATAGTGCCGGAAGAGTTTCGGCCGCGTGATGGTGGTCGTGTAGACGCCGGGCGAGGCGACGTAACCGTAGGACAGGCGGGAATCGACATGGCCGAAGCTGGTCGTCTCGATGGAGACCTGCGGATAGCAGGCGCGGAAGCGCTTGTCCGGCGTGCCGTTCCTGCCGAGCGAAACGAAGGCGTCGGTCAGGAAGGTCGTGTTGCGGTCGTAGAGGGCCTGCAGGGCATCGACGGCGGCCGTGGAATCCTCGAAGGATTGCGGCTCGTAGGGCTCGGGTGTCGCGAAGGAAAGAGGCTTGGGGGAGAAGATTCGTTTGCTCATGAATCACTATAGGTGTTGTTTTTTGACAAGCAAACGACAAGTTCGGCGCGCCCGCAAGCCCCGGGACCAATCGCCCTTCAGCCGAGGCCGGACGGGGCTGAAGGGCGATTGGTCCTAGCGCGGGGCCGCGAGGACGACGCCGGCACCGACGAGCGCCAGCGCCGCGCCGGCCACGTCGAAGCGGTCGGGGCGAAGCCCTTCGGCAAACCAGAGCCAGAGGAGGGAGGCGGCGATATAGACCCCGCCATAGGCCGCATAGGCCCGCCCGGCAAAGGCGCTGTCGACCTGCGCCAGCAGCCAGCCGAAAAGCGCGAGCGAGGCCATGCCGGGAACGAGCCACAGGATGGACTTGTCGAGCCGCCACCAGGCCCAGAAGGCAAAGCACCCGGCGATCTCGGCAAGGGCCGCGAGGGAAAAGACAAGGAGGGATTTCATCCGCGGCTCCGGGCTCAGGCATGTCGACTTGCGCCTGCCCGTTTCGGATCGGTGACGACGGGAAAGGGGAAGCGCTGGCCTGACCCGTTTAGCACGGATGGCGGGAGGGCAAAGCGTATTCTCAGCTCATCGACTGGCGCTGGAGCGTGACGAAGAGGACGAGGCCCGCCCCCTGCTTCTCGATGCCGAGGCCGCCGGCATTGCTCCAGGCGAGCGCACCGACCGGGGCGATCATCATCGCCGAGAGGGCGAGGATGCGCATGGCGGTGGCGCAGGTATGGGCAAGGGCGGTCGTCATCTCGGCGTGTCCAGGTGTCTTGGAAGAAGTGTCAGAGCGAGGCGCGGCACATGTCCGGCGTCGCGCAGGCGACGAACTTGCCGGTCGTGTTGTGCGTGCTGCGGCGGTAGTCGGTCTCGACGGCGGCGGCGAGCATGATCGCGAAAATGGCCATCAGCAGGGTGATGATCGTCAGGCGGCGTGCGAGGATGTCCATGGTGTCGTCCCTCATTGACATGTTTCAGTGTGACCCTTGTCGCATTGCGGGACTGAACGCTCCCTGAGAGGCCGGTTCATCTCCCGTTCAGGAAAGCTGTGATCGGCCTTCGGGAGGGCTTTGAGCGGGGGCAGGCGGGCATGCCGGGAGCGGCCCTGATCGGGCGGGGGAATTGGCCAGCCCGGGCGGCTGTGAGCCCGGCATGCGGCCGGGGAGCCGGTACTTTCATGTGGAGATGCAGATTGTGGCCCGGGCAAGGGCAAGCAGGCCCTGACGGCGCGCTGAAAGTCGCGCGGAAAGCCGAATGCCGGCGCCCGGGCGCCGGCCGGTTTCCTCAATCCTTGCGGTTCAAAGCCGCGACCAGGTCTGCGACTTGCAGAGCACCTTCAGGACGCAGCCCTTCATCTTCAGCGAATTGCCGCTCACCGAGCCGGAGCCGCTATAGGTCTTGTCGGCCGCCGGATCGGTGATCGAACCGGTATAATCCGCGCCGGCGCCCTCCAGCTTGCCGATACGCTTGCCGGCGAATTTCCCGGTTTTCAGCGTGATGCAGAAGCTGCCGCCGCATTTGGCGATCGCCGCGGTCTCGCCGCTGGCGGTCTTCCAGGTGCCCTCGATCGGCTCGGCGGCAAGGGCCGCGCCCGGGACGATGAGCAGGGCGGCGGCGATCCATGTCTTCAGGTTCATTCTCTTCCTCCTCCAGAATGCGCGCCGACAATATCTTACGCGAACGTAAAGGTAAATATGCGCGGAGAATGGATCTGCATGCGTTTTTCCGGCGCCGGCGACCCGGAGAATTGCATTGCGGAAAAACCCGACCGGTTTGCGTGGTTAGCGAAAGGTTGAAATCGCCGGTTGAACAATCGGTAAATTTTGAAGCGAATGCGGCGGTTTCCAGCGCCTTTGATGTTTAATGAAAACCCAATTTTACCAAGCGTTTGGACTTTGTTTGTCTCAAATTAAGCATGCATTTTAAGCGCATTTTGAAAGGCCCGCGGCATAGTGGAGCCATAAGACGAGCAGGGAAAACCCGCCGGAAAAACTCTGAAGGAAGACCAAGGCCGCTGAAGACGGCAGGCGCCCAAGGAGGCCCGAAAGGGCAGGTAAAACAGGACAATACGAGCAGAAAACCAGGTAGACAGGGACAATCGAAATGGCACGCTTTGACTTTCAGAACACCGAAACGGCCGCCATGACGGGCGGCGAGAACCGCGCCGAGATCTTCTGCGACATGGGCCTCATGTATGCCACCGGCCGCGGCTGCGCCGTCGACGTGGTGCAGGCGCACAAATGGCTCAACATCGCCGCCATCAAGGGTTGCGAACGCGCCGCGGAGCTGCGCGCCGACCTTGCCGCGACGATGACGAAGACCGACCTCGCCCTGGCGCTGCGTGCAGCGCGCGAGTGGATGACGGTTCATTGATGGGCGAATGGCGAATGGGGAGTAGCGAATAGGGAAGCGTAAAGAAGACCGTGGAGACGGCACCGCCCCCAATTCGCTATTCACTATTCGCTATTCGCTTCAAAACCAGCGGCAACGCCTCCTCCAGCAACGCCATATCGTCATCCGGCGCGACGCTGATGCGGATGCATCGGCTGAGGGGGGCGACGCCCGGCATGCGGATGAAGACGCCATGTTCCATCAGGCCGTCGACAATGGCGCGGGCGTGGGTGCCGTCCCGGCCGCAATCGATGGTGACGAAATTGGTGGCGGAGGCGAGGGGAGCAAGGCCGTTGGACCGCGCGATCTGCGAGATGCGCTCGCGGGCGGCGGCGATACGGGCGATGACGTCCGCAAGATAGGCCTGATCCTTCAGCGCGGCGAGCGCCGCCTGGACCGAGATCCGGGCCATGCCGAAATGATTTCGGATCTTGTCGAAGGCCTGCGCATTGCCGAGCGTGCCGATCGCATAGCCGATCCGCGCGCCGGCAAGGCCGTAGGCCTTCGAGAAGGTGCGCATGCGCAGGATGTTCGGCTGGCCGATCAGCGCGCCGATCGGGGGAATGGTGCCCGCCGGCGCCGTCTCGCCATAGGCCTCGTCGAGAATGAGCAGCGTCGTTTCCGGCAGCGCCCGCGCGAAGGAGACGACGCTGTCGGCATCCCACCAGCTCCCCATCGGATTGTCCGGATTGGCGAAATAGACGAGCGGCGCATTCTCCCGCCGCACGGCGTCGAGAAGGCCGTCGAGATCCTCCCGGTCCTTGACATAGGGCACGGTGACGAGCCGGCCGCCGAACCCGTTCACATGGTAGTTGAAGGTCGGATAGCCGCCGAGCGAGGTGACGACCGGCGTGCCCGGCTCGATGACCAGCCGCGCGATCTCGCCGAGCAGCCCGTCGATGCCGCCGCCGATCGCGATGTTGTCGCGCGAAATGCCGTGATGGAGGGCAAGCGCCTCCCGCAGGTCGAAATTCTCCGGATCGGCATACATCCAGGTCGTGCCGGCGGCAGCGCTGATCGCCGCCAGGACGGACGGCGCCGGGCCGAAGCCGCTCTCGTTCGCGCCGATGCGGGCGCGCACGGCAAGGCCGCGGTTGCGCTCGATGGCTTCCGGCCCGACGAAGGGCACCGTTGCGGGCAGGGACTGGGCGAGGGCGGTGAAGCGGGAAAATGCGGACATGGGGCCTGCCTGGGATCGATCGACACGGATGCGGGACGCCGCCGAGGCCGATGCGCCGGGAAGGCGCGGCGCCGGAATCGGTTCCCGGCGGGCAGCCTAGCCAATAATGTCGTGGCGCGAAACGATCAGTTGGTGGCCGAGCCGACGCCGCCCTTCTCGACGCCCACCATGTAGCGCCGTTCCGGCTGCTTGAGGCGGCCGGTGATGCCGCCGGTGAAATAATCGGACCGTACGATCATGCGCAGGAGCTCTTCGTCGATCTCCTTGATGAACTGGACGCCGATGCGGTTGTCGTTGCGGTAGACCTCCGCACAGCCGATGCGCGAGGCGACGCCGACGATGGAGAGGTAATAGTGCAGCGGCAGGCCGATCGTCGTGCCGACGGTGAAACTCGCGCCGCCGAGCGATATGTCGATCAGTTTGCAGTGGCGCGTCTTGGGCGCCATCAGGTCGAAACCCACGGTCATCAGCATGCCCTGTCGGTTGACAGCGAACCGCTCCCATTTCCGCTCGTAGAGGCCCGCGCCGGAGCGCTTCTTGGCGTCGTCACTCATTGCCGCTTTCTCCCAAAGGGGACGTCATGTCCGACAGAGACGGGCAGAGTGTCGCAGGCGAGTATTTTGTTTCATTAAAACAAATGCTTAAAAGTTTAGACGTTCGATCTTCCGCAAGGGCGCCGCTCAGGCGCGGTGGTCCTGGGGCGCACGGCCGAGCACGAGGTCGAGGAAGTCCGTGTCGAGGAACATGTTGAAGCGCACCACCAGCTCCTCGCCGTCGCGCTTGAATTCCGTGCAGGGGATCTCGTCGCGGATGCCGTGGATCTCCAGGTAGAAGTTTTCCGGCAGGGTCAGCGTCTTGTTGATGGAGAGCACCGCGCCGGCGCTGGAAATGCTGCGGATGAGGCAGGTATAGCGCATCGCCGTGCTGAGATGGTGGCCGATCGGCGTGACGAAGCCCGGCCTGTCGATGCGATACTGGACGAAACTGCGCTTGGGGTGGCGCAGGCGAAGCTGGTCGTGGACGTGTTCGAGGGGCATGGCTCCCTCCCGCTCCTGTGGCTCGCTGCCGATTGTATCGAAACGGGATGGAGGAAAGGTGAAGACGGCCGCTCGCATTTGAACGAGCGGCCGTCGGACGGGTATGGGGCTGCGGCTTACTGGAAGGCCTGGAGGCCTGTCTGGGCGCGGCCGAGGATGAGGGCGTGGATGTCGTGCGTGCCCTCGTAGGTGTTGACCGCCTCGAGGTTCATGACGTGGCGGATGACGCCGTATTCGTCGGACACGCCGTTGCCGCCATGCATGTCGCGCGAGACGCGGGCGATGTCGAGCGCCTTGCCGCAATTGTTGCGCTTCATCAGCGAGATGAGCTCGGCCGGGGCGCGGTGCTCGTCGAAGAGGCGGCCGAGGCGAAGCGCGCCCTGCAGGCCGAGGGCGATCTCGGTCTCCATGTCGGCGAGCTTCTTCTGGATGAGCTGCGTGGCGGCGAGCGGCCGGCCGAACTGCTTGCGGTCGAGCGTGTACTGGCGGGCGGCATGCCAGCAGAACTCGGCGGCGCCCATGGCGCCCCAGGCGATGCCGTAGCGGGCGCGGTTGAGGCAGCCGAAGGGACCGGCAAGGCCGGCGACCTCGGGCAGCAGGTTCTCTTCGGGCACGAAGACGTCCTGCATCATGATCATGCCCGTCACCGAGGCGCGCAGCGAGAACTTGCCCTCGATCTTCGGCGTCTCGAAGCCCTTCATGCCGCGTTCCAGCACGAAGCCCTTGATCTTGTTGTCATGCGCGTCGGATTTCGCCCAGACGACGGCGACGTCGGCGATCGGCGAATTGGTGATCCAGTTCTTGGCGCCGGAGATCAGGTAACCGCCGTCGACCTTCTTCGCGCGAGTGATCATGGAGGAGGGGTCCGAACCGTGGTCGGGCTCGGTGAGGCCGAAGCAGCCCACCCATTCGCCGGAGGCGAGCTTCGGCAGGTACTTCTTGCGGGTCTCTTCCGTGCCGTAGGCGAAGATCGGGTGCATCACGAGCGAGGACTGCACGGACATGGCCGAGCGGTAGCCCGAATCGACGCGCTCGACTTCGCGGGCGACGAGGCCGTAGGAGACGTAGTTGGCGCCGACGCCGCCATATTCCTCCGGGATCGTCGGGCCGAGCAGGCCGAGCTCGCCCATCTCGCTCATGATCTCGCGGTGGAAGATCTCGTGGCGGTTGGCCTCGGTGACGCGCGCGGCGAGCTTGTCCTGGCAATAGGCGCGGGCCGTGTCGCGGATCATGCGCTCTTCGTCGGTGAGCTGGTCTTCCAGGAGGAAGGGGTCTGCCCAGTCGAAGGGCGCCATCTTGGCGCGGGCCTGCTGCGGGGTGGCGCTGTGATGCTCGCTCATGGATGTCCTCCTGTCGCGGTTTTGTCGTTGCAGAAGTGCTACATCAGCTTGCCCCTCTCCGAAAGGTCGGGAACGAACCGGATCGGCAAACGCTTTGGCTATTTATGAATGCCCTCATGAGCCTGGAGAATGAGCCGTCCCCCGCATTTTTCCCGTTCCGCCTTGATCCTGCCCCGCCTGATGAGCAAATAACCTGACGATGAGCAATTCCACGAAAGAGAGGCCAAGCATGCGGGACCGCTTCAAGCGATCGGTCGAGCGGCTGCTGCCGACCGAAGCGCGGCTGGGAGACCTGTTCTGGCCGTTTCACCGCAACCCCGAGCGCAAGGCGCCTGCCGCCCGCCGCCGCCCGCCCGGCGCCTCCCGGCTTGCCGAAGTCACCGGCTTCGGCAGCAATCCCGGCTGCCTTCTGATGTTCGAGCACATTCCGGAGGACCTTCCGGCCGGACGGCCGCTCGTTCTGGTGCTGCACGGCTGCCGGCAGGATGCCGAGAGCTACGATCGCGCGGCCGGCTGGGCGTCGCTGGCGGAAGAGCGCGGCTTTTCGGTCGTCTATGCCCAGCAGCGCGAGGCGAACAATCCGCGGCGCTGTTTCACCTGGTTCCGGCCGAGCGAGGTGACGCGCGACCGCGGCGAGCTGATGTCGATCCGCCAGATGGTGGCCTATGCGGCCGGCCGGGCGGCAAGCGACCCGGAGCGCGTCTTCATCACCGGCCTTTCGGCGGGCGGCGCGATGACGGCGGCGATGCTCGCCAACTATCCCGAGCTCTTTGCCGGCGGCGCGATCATCGCCGGCCTGCCCTTCGGCGCCGCGCGCGACGCCACCCGCGCCTTCGACGCGATGGGCGAGGCGCCGGAAAGGAGCCCGCGCGAATGGAGCGAGCTGGTGCGCACCGTCTCCCCACGCATCTCGCGCAAGCCGGCCATCTCCATCTGGCACGGCACGGCGGATGAAACCGTCGCCCTGTCGAACGGCCTCGCCCTGGTCGAGCAATGGCGCGACCTCTATCGCCTGCCGAAGGAGGCCTTCGTGGAAAAGCGCATGAAGGGCCGCCGCACGCGCATCTGGCCGGACAAGGAGGGCAGGCCCCTCGTCACCTTCCACGAAATCGACGGCATGGGCCACGGAACGCCGGTGGAACGCGGGGAGGGCGGCGGTTACGCCGCCGCGACCGAGCCCTTCATGCTGGAGGCCGGCTTTTCCTCGACGCTGGAGATCGCCAAGACCTGGGGCCTGACGCGCAGGTGGAAGCGGTAGCCGTCACCAGGCGGGCCGCTCCACCACCTCTCCTCCGTCGTGGTCGGGCTTGACCCGACCATCCACGCCCCGGGTGAGGATGGCCATCGGGTAGAGCGGGCTTATGCGTGAGGGACTTCCTCAGGCGAGCAGCCACTCGTGCTCCTTGGCGTTGTGGAACTTCCACACCCGCTTCGGCCCGGCCATCACGTTGAGATAATAGAGGTCGTAGCCGTGGATGGTGGCGCAGGGATGGTAGCCCTTCGGCACCAGCGTCACGTCGCCGTCCTCCACCGCCATCGCCACGTCGAGCGAGCGGTCGTCCGTATAGACGCGCTGGAAGGCGAAGCCCTGCGGCGGGTTGAGGCGGTGGTAGTAGGTCTCCTCCAGGAAGCTTTCATGCGGCAGGTTGTCTTGGTCGTGCTTGTGCGAGGGGTAGGAGGAGGTGTTGCCGCTCGGCGTGATCACCTCCACGACGAGCAGCGAATGGGCCGAATTGTCGTCTTCCGGCATGATGTTGTGGACATGCCGGACATTCGAGCCCTTGCCGCGGCTGACCTTCGGATGCGTGCCCGGCGGAATGGCCTTGGCTCTGTAGTCGCCGCCGCCCGGCGCCGAGCAGACGGCGAGTTCCAGGTCCGTCTCCGCCGTCACCGACCAGTTGGAATCGGCCGGGATATAAAGCGCGTGCGGCGCGCCGTCGAACGGGCTCATGCGTTCGCCGAGGATGCCGAAATCCTCGCCCGCCGCCGTTGCCTTGCCCTTGCCGGAGATCCACACGAGGCAGACCTCGCGGCTTCCCGTCTCGGCCGCCAGGATCTCGCCCGGCTTCATGCGGTGCAGGTCGAAGCCGACATAGGTCCAGCCGGCGCTTTCCGGCGTCACATGGCTGACGCGGCCATGGTTGCCTTCGGGTTTGATGAGCAGGGTCGACATGGGCTTCTTCCTTTCAGTCGGCATCGGGGGAAGGGTTATCCTTTCGGAAACCCTTCCGTCTCCACGGTATAGCCCGCCGCCGTCATGACGCGCATCAATTCCGCATGCCCGACCTCGGCCATCTTCTGCGGCGGCGCCTTGCGCGGGTCCTGCTCGGCCTCGACGACGAACCAGCCTTCATAGCCGTGATCGGCGAGACGCTGCACGATGGCGCCGAAATCGAGGGAGCCGTCGCCCGGAACGGTGAAGGCGCCGAGCGCCACGGCGTCGAGGAAGGACTGTTTCGTGCGGTCGAGCCCGTCCACCACGGACCGGCGGATGTCCTTGACGTGCACGTGGTTGATGCGGGCGTGGTGGTTGTCGATGGCGCGCAGCACGTCGCCGCCGGCAAAGGCGAGATGGCCGGCATCGAGCAGCAGCGGAATGCCTTCGCCCGAATTCTTCATGAAGGCGTCGAGCTCCGGTTCGGTCTCGACGACGGCGGCCATGTGATGGTGGTAGGAAAGCGGCATGCCCTCACCGGCGCACCATTCGCCGAATTCGGTGAGGCGGCGGCCATAGGCCTTCATCTCGTCGTCGGAAAGGCGCGGCTTGGTGGCAAGCGGCCTGGAGCGGTCGCCCTGGATGGAGCGGCCGACTTCGCCATAGACGATGCAGGGTGCGTTGACCGCCTTGAACAGCTCGATCATCGGGAGGATGCGGTCCTTGTTGACCGCAAGCTCCTCGTCGACCAGCGTGCCGGAGAACCAGCCGCCGCACAGCGTCACGTCGGCCGCGCGCAGGATGGGCAGCATGACCGCCGGATCCTCGGGGAAGCGGCGGCCCTTTTCCATGCCGGTGAAGCCGGCACTGCGGGATTGCCGCAGGCATTCTTCCAGGGATACGTCGTCGCTGAGCTCCGGAAGGTCGTCGTTCCACCACGCGATGGGCGACATGCCGAGTTTGGCTTTCATCATCGTCTCCTTGCAGGAGGCAACGGCCTCCCTTGTCCTTGTTTCTCTCCCTCCCTCTCTTCCGTCGCCACTCTCTTCGGCGTGCCGTGTGGGTGGATCCTCGGGTCAAGCCCGAGGATGACGGAGGGGAGAGGGGGCGTTTTCTGTCCTAGCCGATCCGCTGGGCTTCGAGCGCCTTCACATAGGCCTCGCGCGCCTTGTTGACCTCGTCGCGCGCGCTGACTTCCGGAACCGCGACATCCCACCAGTGGCCGCCGTCCTTGGTGGTGATCAGCGGGTCCGTGTCGATGACGATCACCGAGGTGCGGTCGTTGCCCTTGCTTTGCTGGATGGCCGTCTCGAGATCGGCGATGGAGGAGACCTTGACGGCGACCGCGCCCATGCTTTCGGCATGCGCCCTGAAGTCGATGTCCGGCATCGTCTCGATCATCGAGTCCTTCAGGAGGTTGTTGAAGTTCGCGCCGCCGGTCGCCATCTGCAGCCGGTTGATGCAGCCGTAGCCGCGGTTGTCGAGCACCACGATCGTCAGCTTCTGGCCGAGCATGATGGAGGTCGACAGCTCGGAGTTCATCATCATGTAGGAGCCGTCGCCGACCATGACGACGACATCGGCCTCCGGCCGCGCCAGCTTGACGCCGAGGCCGCCGGCGATCTCGTAGCCCATGCAGGAGAAGCCGTATTCCATGTGGTAGCCGCCGGGCCTGTTGGCCCGCCACAGCTTGTGCAACTCGCCCGGCAGGCCGCCGGCGGCGCAGACGAGAACCGAATTGTCGCCGCCGATCGCGCGCTGCACCGCGCCGATGACCTGCGCATCGGAGGGCAGGGCCGCGTTGGTGGCGGCGGTCGCCCGGCTGGCGGCGGCCATCCATTCGTCCTTGCGCGACTTTGCGGCCGCCTCCACCGCGGCCGGCGCCTTCCAGCCGCCGAGCGCCTCGGACAGCAGCGTCAGGCCCTCGCGCGCATCGGCGACGAGCGGCTGGCTGTTGTGCTTGGCGGCATCGAAGGCGGCGGTGTTGAGGCCGATCATCGTCACGGCGTCGTTCTTGAAAAGCGCCCAGGAGCCGGTGGTGAAGTCCTGCATGCGGGTGCCGACGGCAAGGATGACGTCCGCCTCCTCGGCAAACGCATTGGCGGCCGAGGTGCCGGTGACGCCGATCGAGCCCATGCAGAGCGGATGGTCGTCCGGCAGCGCCGACTTGCCGGCCTGGGTGACGGCGACCGGAATGCCGTGCATGCCGGCAAAGGCCTTCAACTCGGCGGTCGCCTGCGAATAGAGCACGCCGCCGCCGGCGATGATCAGCGGCTTTTCCGCCTTGCGCAGCGTGGCGATGGCGGCGGCAAGCTCGTCGCTGTCCGGACGCGGCCGGCGGTGCGTCCAGACCTTCTCTTCGAAGAGGCTCGCCGGATAGTCATAGGCTTCGGCCTGCACGTCCTGGCAGAGCGAGAGCGTCACCGGCCCGCAATCGACCGGATCGGTCAGCACCTGCATGGTGCGCTTCAGTGCGGGGATGATCTGCTCCGGCCGGGTGATGCGGTCGAAATAGCGCGAGACGCAGCGGAAGGCGTCGTTCACCGAGACGGTGCCGTCGCCGAAATTCTCGATCTGCTGGAGGACCGGATCGGGAATGCGGTTGGCGAAGACGTCGCCGGGCAGGAACAGCACGGGCAGGCGGTTGACATGGGCGACGCCCGCCGCGGTGATCATGTTCAGCGCGCCGGGGCCGATGGAGGTCGTGCAGGCCATGAAGCGCTGGCGGAAGCTCGCCTTGGCGAAGGCGACGGCGGCATGCGCCATGCCCTGCTCGTTGTGGGCGCGGAGCGTCGGCAGGTCCTCGCGCACCTGATAGAGCGCCTCGCCCATGCCGGCGACGTTGCCGTGGCCGAAAATGCCCCAGACGCCGGCGAAGATCGGCACCTTCCTGCCATCCACGACCGTCATCTGCGCCTTCAGGAAATGCGCGACGGCCTGCGCCATCGTCAGCCGGATCGTCTTTGCCATGGTCTTCCTCCCGAATTCTCTTCATTGCCGCAATCCCTGACGGGGCGAACCGCCACGCGTCTTGCGGGATTGCCCTGTCCCTTAAAGGCCGCGCGTCCGCAGCCAGGCGTCGGTCAGCGCGCGGAAGCGGCCGGCCATGTCCGCTATCGCCGCCTCGTCGTCGATCTTGCCGGCCATCCAGGCGCGCGCGGCGTCGACGAAGATCGTGCGGCCGACGGCAAAGCCCTTGACGGCCGGCGCCACCCTGGTCGCCTCGAAGGCCTTCACCAGCTCCTCGGTCGGCGCTTCGAGGCCGAGCAGCACAATGCCGCGGCAATAGGCGTCGTTCCTCGCGATGACGGCCTCGATGTTCTCCCACGCGCCGCTGGAGGCCTGGGGCTCCAGCTTCCACCAGTCCGGCTTGATGCCGAGATCGTAGAGCTCCTGCAGCGCCGTCGACACCGTATCATCCTTGAGCGGCCCGTTCTTGCCCGCGATGATCTCGATCAACAGTTCGCGTCCGACGCGGCGCGCGGCCTCGAAGAGCGCGCGCAGCTTCTCCTGCTGCTCCGTCTTGAGCGCGGCCGGATCGTCGGGATGATAGAAGCACAGGCACTTGATGCAATGGTCGAGCGGCCATTCGACGAGCTGCGAGCCGATGTCCTGGCTGAACTCGAAGCGCAGCGGCTTGGAGCCCGGCAGCTCGACCGGCCGGCCGAGCCAGGAGAAATTCTGCGTTGCGGCGTCGAAGAAGGCGTCGCGGCCGAAGCGCTCGTCGATCAGCATGCCATAGCCGGGACGGCCGTCCGCGACCCGTGCGGCGGCCTTGACGGTCAGGCGCTTGAATTCGGAAATCTTCTCGTGCGGCACCTTCAGCTCGTCGGCGACGTCGACGAGCTGCATGCGGTGGTCGCAGGCAAGCGCCATCAGCAGCGGGATGTCGTCCTGCTTGCGGTTGGTCGCCCAGTGGATGTGGTTGATCGCCTCGTCCTTGCGCAGCGCCCGGTGCTTGCTGCCGTTCGCGAGGAAGAAGGCGAGTTCGTCCCAGCTCGGATATTCCGGCGAGCAGAGCAGGCGGGAGACGGCGAAGGCGCCGCAGGCATTGGCCCAGGTGGCGGAGGTCCTGTGATCCTCGCCCTTCAGCCAGCCGCGCAGGAAGCCCGACATGAAGGCATCGCCCGCGCCGAGCACGTTGTAGACCTCGATGGGGAAACCCTGCCCGACGACGCCGTCCTCCAGGTCGTCGGAGATCGGGCCGTCATAGACGATGCAGCCCATGGCGCCGCGCTTCAGCACGATCGTCGCCGCCGAGACGGCGCGGATCGCCTTCAACGAGGAGAGCACGTCGTCGGCGCCCGAGGCGATCATGATCTCCTCTTCCGTGCCGACGATGAGGTCGCAATCCGGCAGCACGGATTTCATGATGGCGGAGACGCGGTCGGATTTCACGTAGCGCTCGAAGCCTTCCGCATGGCCGGCAAGACCCCAGAGGTTCGGGCGGTAGTCGATGTCGAAGATGACCTTGCCGCCGCTCTCCCTGGCGATGCGGATCGCCTTGCGCTGGGCGGCCTCGGTGTTGGGGCGGGAAAAATGCGTGCCGGAAACGAGCACGGCGCGGGAGGAGCGCACGAAGGCCTCGTCCACGTCGCCCTCGTCGAGCGCCATGTCGGCGCAGTCGGTGCGCACGAAGATCATCGGCGAGACGCCTTCGGATTCGATGGCGAGCAGCACGAGCGCCGTCAGCCGCTCCCTGTCGGTCCTGATGCCCTCCACATTCACGCCTTCGCGGGCGCATTGCTCGCGGATGAAGCGGCCCATCTGCTCGTCGCCGACGCGGGTGATCAGCGCGGACCTGAGGCCGAGGCGGGCGGTGCCGATGGCGATGTTGGCCGGGCAGCCGCCGACGGATTTGGCGAAGGAGGCGGTATCTTCCAGCCGCGTGCCGAGCTGCTGGCCGTAGAGATCGACGGACGAGCGGCCGATCGTGATGACGTCGAGCGTCTTGTCCTGGCTCTGGCCCTGGTCAGTGTGCGGCATGTCTTCCTCCCGGTCTCGCGGCGCCGTCATTCAAGGTGCGGCGGTCCCTGCGGAAAATGAAACATGAATTCCATTATTATGTCAATTCGGAATATACATTCCGTTTTTATTCCACAGCATTTCACTTCGCGGCGCGCTTGAGGCTGCGTCGCTTTTCGGCGATGGCGACCGGCAGCGCCATGGCGAGCGCCATGGAGGCCGAGAGCGAGCGGAAGCCGGCATAGTCCGCCTCGGAAACCTCGAACCAGTGGGTGGCGGAGGCGGCCAGCGGCGAGAAGACCGAGTCGGTGATGGCGACGATCGGCACGCCGCGGGCGGCCAGTTCCTGCGCCTGCGTCAGGCTTTCGGCGGCATAGGGGGCGAAGCTGGCGGCGATCACCGCATCCTTGGCGGTGGCGAACTGCGTCATCTCGGCGTCGATGCCGTTCGGCGAGGCGATGATCTGGTGGCGGATGCCGAGCTTGCCGAGCGCGTAGGCCATGTGCGCCGTCAGCGGATAGGAGCGGCGCTTGGCGACGAGATAGATCGTCTCGGCCCGTGCCAGAAGCTCGACGGACCTGGAGAAGGTCTCGCCGTCGATGGTGCTGGCGAGCCGCGCGACGGACTGGCTGGCGGCGGTGAGAAAGCCGGAAAGCAGCTCCGTGTCGCTGTTGGACGCCGGCCCGGCCTCCAGGGAGAGCAGGCGCTCCTCATAGGAGAGCGTGCGGTCGCGCAGCCGGGCGCGAAAAACGTTCTGCAGGTCGGAAAAGCCTTCATAGCCGAGGTGGTGGGCAAGGCGCACCAGCGTCGAGGGCTGCACGTCGGCGGCCGTCGCGATGCTCGCCGCCGTGCCGAAGGCCATCTCGTCCGGATTGGAAAGCGCATAGGCCGCCACCTGCGCCAGGCGCTTCGGCATGCTCACCTTGCGCTCGATGATGACGCTGCGCAGGCTGTCGAAATCACGGGGCACGCGTGTAAGGGCCGCTTCGGTGCTGTTCATGGTTCTGTCCTCCCTCGTGCGGCCATTCTGCGACAAACGAAATAAATATTCCATATTATCGGAAAAGATAGTTTTCGTTCCAAATCTTTCCCGCTATGCATGGTGCCGAAGACGCATATACGGCGAGGTATAGAGCAAATCCGGCGCGAATGCGTAGCGGTTTTGCGGCTGCATGCGCGTGGAAATGGAACCCCGGCAGATGGAGGAGGCGGCATGAAGGCCTTGGGAATAGGACTGATCGGTACCGGCTACATGGGCAAGTGCCATGCGCTTGCCTGGAACAATGTCAGCGCGGTCTTCGGCGACGTGGAGCGTCCGCGCCTCGTGCATCTGGCCGAGGCCAATGCGGAGCTTGCTGCCAGCCGCGCCCGCGAATTCGGCTTTGCCAGATCGACCGCCGACTGGCGCGATCTCCTCGCCGATCCAGAGATCGACGTGATCTCGGTGACGACGCCGAACCAGTTCCACGCCGAGATGGCGATTGCCGCGCTGGAGGCGGGAAAACACGTCTGGTGCGAAAAGCCGATGGCGCCGGCGCTGGCCGATGCCGAGCGCATGCTCGCCGCCCAGCGCTCCTCCGGCAAGGTCGCGGTCATGGGCTACAACTATATCCAGAACCCGGTCATGCGGCACATCCGTTCCCTCATCGACGAGGGCGCGATCGGCACGGTCAACCATGTGCGCGTCGAGATGGACGAGGATTTCATGGCCGATCCGGAAGCGCCGTTCTACTGGAAGAGCGAGGCCGCTTCCGGTTACGGCGCGCTCGACGATTTCTCCGTTCACCCGCTCTCGCTGCTTTGGAGCCTGTTCGGCCATGTCGAGGCGGTGATCGCCTCGCTGGCAAAGCCCTATGCCGACCGCCCGCTGAAGGAGGGCGGCCGCCGCGCCGTGGAGAACCACGACATCGCCAGCGTGCTGATGCGCCTTCCCGGCGGCATTTCCGGCGTGCTGATGGCCAACCGTTCCGCCTGGGGCCGCAAGGGCCGCATCGCATTGCAGATCTACGGCTCGAAGGGCTCGATCCTCTTCGACCAGGAGCGCATGAACGAGTTCCAGCTCTATACGGTGGCGGGCCGTGCGAGCGAGCAGGGCTTTTCCACAATTCTGACGGCCCCGCATCACAAGCCCTATGACCGGTTCATTCCCGCCCCCGGCCACGGCCTCGGCTTCAACGATCTCAAGGTCATCGAATGCCGCGAGCTGATCGCCGCCATCGCCGGCATGGCCTCGCATTCCATCGATTTCAACCATGGCCTGCGCATCGAGAAATCGGTGCACGCCATGGCGCAATCTTTCCGCGAGGGCCGCTGGGTCGAGATCGCCCCCGCATGACGTTCTTGCCGGCCGGGTCAAAAAAATCCGGCCGGCCGCACATTGAAACGGCAGGGGCCATACGTAATACTCTCGGCAATAATGCCGGAGGGAAGGGCATGATCAAGCAAATGCAGAGACGCTGGGCGCCGGTCCTCTTCGTCTCGGTTGCCGTCGTCGTGTTCAATGCGGGCGCCGCAGAGGCGAAACGCGTTGCACTGCTGATAGGCAATCAGAAATACGAAGAGACCGCCCAGCTCAACAACCCTGCGAACGATGTCGAGCTGATGCGCGCCTCGTTCGAAAACGCAGGTTTCGATTCCGTCAAGACCGTCCACGATCTCGACCGCGCCGCCATGGTGAAGGCGCTGCGCGAGTTCGAGGACGATTCGATGGATGCCGAAATGGCGGTGGTCTACTATTCCGGCCACGCCATGGAGATGAACGGGGTCAACTACCTCATCCCCGTCGACGCGGCGCTGAGGAGCGACCGCGACGTCGAGGACGAGAGCGTCGCCATCGACCGTGTGCAGCGCTCGCTGGAAGGCGCCAAGAGGCTGAAGCTCTTCATCCTCGATGCCTGCCGCAACAACCCCTTCTCCGCCTCGATGACACGGTCGATCGGCACGCGCGCCGTCACGCGCGGCCTTGCCCGCGTCGAGCCGGAATCGGCCGACACGCTGATCGCCTTCGCCTCGAAGGCCGGCACCGTGGCGCTGGACGGCGAGGGCAGGAACAGCCCGTTCGCCTCCGCCCTGTCGAAATACCTGACGGAGCCCGGCCTCGACGTGCGCATCGCGCTCGGCAAGGTGCGCGACGAGGTGGTGGAAGTCACCAACCGCGAGCAGGAGCCCTTCGTCTACGGTTCGCTCGGCGGCGCGCAGATCTTCCTGAACATCAAGGAAGTGAACATCAACGTCAACAACAGCGGCAACACGCAGGAAATCTCGCCGAACGGCCAGTCGGAAGCAGCCGCCGACTGGCAGAACATCCGCGACCTCGCCGACGAGGACCTGATCAACGCCTTCATCGAGAAGCACGGCAAGGATCCGGTCTACAAGATGCTGGCGGAAAAGAAGCTCGCCAGCCTCAAGGAAGCCACCCAGAACGACGGGCAGGATGCAGCCGGCATCGCATGGGAGGCCCTGAAGGGCTCGACCGACGCGGCCGCGCTCCAGCGCTTCATCGAGCGCTATCCGGACAGCCAGCACCGCAGCGATGCCGAACAGCTCATCGCCGCGCTGGAGCCCAAGAAGGGCCTCAGCGTCGACGTCACCGGCAAGGAGACGCCGGCCTCGCGCGACTGCTTCCTGCTCGCCGGCGAGCCGCAGTCGCTGCCTGGCTTCATGGGCGTCAACTTCCTGAAGATCGATGCCAAGCGGGCGCTCACCGCCTGCGCGCAGGCCGTCAACGAGAACCCGTCCGACGGCATGCTCGTCAACCTGCTCGGCCGCGCGCACGACGCCGACCGCAACTATGTCGAAGCCCGCCGCAACTACGAGAAGGCGATCGAGCTCGGCAACATGTACGCCCTGACGAACCTTGCCTGGTTCTCCGTCTACGGCACGGATGGCCCGGTCGATGTCGCCAAGGGCCTGTCGATGTTCGAGAAGGCCTCGATCGCCGGCAACTCCTATGCCCAGGCCTCGCTCGGCTGGCTCTACCGCGAAGGGTACGGCGGCACCCGCCAGGACTACAACGAGGCGGTGAAGTGGTACCAGCAGTCGGCCAACCAGGGTTATGCCAACGCCATGGCGACCATGGGCTGGTTCTACCGCGAAGGCCTCGGCGTCTCGCAGGATTACGTCCAGTCGCTCAACTGGTACCGCAAGGCTGCCGATGCCGGCGACGCCAATGCCATGTCCTCGCTCGGCTGGGCCTACCAGAACGGCCTCGGCACGGCGCAGAACTATGCGGAGGCCAAGGTCTGGTACGAGAAGGCCGCCAATATCGGCGATTCCTACTCGATGGCCTCGCTCGCCTGGCTCTATGACGTCGGCAACGGCGTGAAGCAGGACTATGTCGAAGCCCGCTACTGGTACGAGAAGGCCGCCAATGCCGGCAGCGCCTATGCCATGGGCAACCTGTCGCGCCTCTACGACCAGGGTCTCGGCACGCCGGCCGACGCCAAGGAAGCCGTCCGTTGGGCGGCCGCCTCGGTCGAAAGCGGCGATGCCAACAAGCTGAAGGAGCTCAAGGACAATCCGGGCAACTTCACTGTCGCCTTCCGCAAGGAGATGCAGAACCTCCTGAAGGAACGCGGCTACTACAGCGGTTCGGCCGATGGCGAGTTCGGCGCGGCGACGCTCGCCGCCATCGACAAGCTCGCAACGGGCCGCAACGACAGCACCACCACCTCGCTGACCAACAGCAACACGACCACCACCGACAACAGCCAGTCGACGGTGACCCTCGGCGGTTCGGATGCCGACCAGTGCTACGAGCTCGCCGGCGAACCGAACCTGCGCCCGGGCTTCCTCGGCAAGCTCTTCGCGCAGATCGACTACGGCCGCGCGATCCCGGTCTGCGAGGCGGCGCTCAACGCCAATCCGTCGGACAACTCGATCCGCAACATGCTGGGCCGCGCCCACGACGCGGCACGCAACTTCCCGAAGGCGCGCGAGCTGTACCAGAAGGCCGCCGACGAGGGGAACCTCTACGCGCTGACCAACCTTGCCTGGTACTCGATCTACGGCACGGATGGCCCGGTCGACATGGCCAAGGGCACCCGCATGTTCGAGCAGGCCTCGAATGCCGGCAATCCCTATGCCCAGGCCTCGCTCGGCTGGCTCTACCGCGAAGGCTACAACGGCACGCGCAAGGACTATGACGAGGCCATCAAGTGGTATCGCAAGGCCGCCGAGCAGGGCTATGCCAATGCGCAGGCCACGATGGGCTGGTTCTACCGCGAGGGCCTCGGCACGGCGCGCGACTACAATGCCTCGCTCGACTGGTACCTCAAGGGTGCCGAGGGCGGCGACGTCAACGCCATGTCCTCCGTCGGCTATGCCTACCAGTCCGGCCTCGGCGTCGCGGTCGACTATGTCGAGGCGCGCAAGTGGTACGAGAAGGCCGCGGCCTTCAACGACTACTATTCGATGGCCTCGATCGGCTGGCTCTACGACGTCGGCAACGGCGTGAAGCAGGACTATGCCGAGGCCCGCAACTGGTACGAGAAGGCGGCGAACGGTGGCAACACCTATGCCATGGGCAATCTCTCCCGCCTCTACGACCAGGGCCTCGGCACGCGCGCCAACGCCAAGGAGGCCGCCCGCTGGGCCGCCGCCAGCGTCGAGGGCGGCGACCAGGGCAAGCTGCAGGAGCTCAAGGGCTCGCCGGCGAACTTCACGCCGCAGTTCCGCAAGGAGTTCCAGCAGATCCTCAAGGATCGTGGCTACTATAGCGGCCCGATCGACGGCGACTTCGGCACCTCGACGCAGAACGCGATCGACCGCCTGGCCGCCCGAACCTGAGGCATGCCCCGCCGAAGCGGCACCGCTTCGGCGGCGGACAGACAAGGTGCCAGCGCAATTCCGGTGGACCGGATTTCAGAACCGCCAGCGACCGGAAAGGTCGCTGGCGGTTCTCCTTTTGTGGGGAAAAGTCCATGAAGGCCGAAACGGCGCGTCGGATTGCCCTGTCCCCGCGTGAAGGCCGGGTTGCCGCAGGGCGCCATGTCGTCGCCTGTCCGAAGATCTGATTCGGCGGGCCTGGCCGCGGCTGACCCTGCCCGAACGGCGCGCCGCGCGCTTTTTCACAAGGATTACAACGAGAAATGCCGCACGCGTTGCTGGCGCGTGCGGCATGACAAGCTCGGAGGCGCCCCCTGGTGCCGGGGGCGGAGCTTAGAGCAGGAAGTCGCTCGAATAGTAGCGCGTGAGGCCGGCGTCAATCTCGAAATCGGCGCGGCCGTCGCCGTCCACGTCGCCGGAGATGATCGTGCCCGAATAGCGCAGTTCCCCGGCGGTGCCGGAGAAGGCGTCCTTGCCGATGAAGGTGAAGGCGTTGTTGCCGCCCCGGCCCGTATCGGCGTCGATGTCGCGCAGGTCGATGACGTCGCCCTGGCTCTCCGGCTTGAAGTCGTCGATCACGTCGCGCTGCGAGCCGACCTTGCTGTCGGAGGTGCGCACGAAGCGGAACGTATCGGCACCGGAGCCGCCGACAAGGAAGTCGTTGCCGCTGCCGCCGACCAGGAGGTCGTTGCCCGCGCCGCCGACGAGGTCGTCGTTGCCGGAGCCGCCGTAGAGCCGGTCGTTGCCGCCGCCGCCGTAAAGGTCGTCATTGCCGTTGTCGCCGTAGAGGACGTCCTTGCCGGAGCCGCCATAGAGCTTGTCGTTGCCGCCGAGCCCTTCCAGCTGGTCGTTGCCGTTGCCGCCGCGCAGCGTGTTGCTGCCGCCGGTGCCGATCAGCGTGTCGTTGGCGCGGGTGCCCGTGGCGTTCTCGATGCTGCTCAGCTTCTCGGTGCGCCCTTCGACGGCCTTCGCAAAGCCCTTGTCAAGGTCGACATAGATGCCGCGGCCCCTCTCGCTGGAGGAATCCTGCAGCGAGTAGTTGATCGTGTCGTTGCCGGAGCCGCCGTTGAACGAGTTGCGGTAGCCGACCGAATAGAAGGTGTCGTTGCCGCTGTCGCCCTTGTAGACGCTGGCGAGCGTCTTCACCTCGAACCGGTCATTGCCGTCGCCGCCGCGGACGATGTCGTATTCGCCGCTGGCCTTGGCCGAGCCGTCGTGCTTGTAGACGTCGTTGCCGGAGCCCAGGAAGATGTCGTTGCCGCCCTCGAAACTGTTGCGCACGAGATCGTTGCCGCTGCCGGCTTCGACATAGTTGAGGCCGCCCCGGCTGTCGGTCCGGTTCAGAACGATTTCGTCATCGCCGCCATAGGTGTAGATCTCGACCTCGGTGCGCGAGTTCTGGACGACGTAGTCGTCTCCGTTCGTGCCCTTGTATACATAGGCCATGTCCTCGTTCCTTTCTGCAACCATGTGCTGTTGTCCGACTTCTAGCGCCGGCAAGCTGAACCGCTGTTGAACAAAGTGGGGAGGCAGAAGGCATTTTCGAGGCCGGCCGGCAAAAATTCCGCAGGCGGAAGCGGGGAGGGCGCAGTCGCGGTTCCGGCCCGAAGGCGCGGCACCGTCATCAAAATGTGGGTGAAAACCAAAAAAGCCTTGCAATCGCAAGCGCTGCCGCATAGTGAGACCGCGAGCGGAGAGGTGGCCGAGTGGTCGAAGGCGCTCCCCTGCTAAGGGAGTATACCGGAAACGGTATCGAGGGTTCGAATCCCTTCTTCTCCGCCAGTTTTCATAGTTATCATTTTGATATTTTTTCGCTTTCTAGAGCGATCAAAGAGTCTTCCCCACTTCCTTCCCTACTTTTATATGAGGTTGCGTGCGAACGAGCCCGCACGAATGCGAATGCATGATAGCATTGAGCCCCGGCTTGCATCCTCGAATCGGAGGAAGAGACCAGTACACGTGGGACAGGGCGAGGGAGCTACTGCTGTCATGGAAAAGGCGAATAGAAAGCCCGCTGCATGACGTTGGTCATATCGGGTTGGATGATCAATAGCAGTCTGAGCAGCTTCATAAATTCTGGCACCCCGTAGAAGTGGAGATGCACAGCCAGCCAGACGGATAATCCATCACGGCGGGGGAGTAGCATGACGGACGATTTGAACCTAAAGACAGATACCCGGCAGGCGAACTGGCGGCGAGCCAATGCCGAGAAGTATCGGGCACACCTGGCCGTCCAGCGAGCCTTGAAGAGCGGAACACTGACCAAAGGCGTTTGCGAGGTTGAATTAGCCCCCGAAAGGCCCGGACATGCTCCCCCACTTAGCTAAGTGGGTAGGAGTAATGTTGGTATTATGACTATCACCACCCATAAGATGCAGGTTCTTTCGGGACCTGAACGGCGGCGGCGCTGGAGCACGGCAGAGAAGCTGGCCATTATCCAGGAAACTTACGAGCCGGATGCGACGGTTAGCATCGTCGCGCGACGGCATGGTGGAGTGCTCCCCGTTTCACCGGACAGATCGGCTAGATTGATTTAGCCCTGATGAACTGCCGAGGGGAAGCCATCTTGAGCGCGGAGTGTGGGTGGATTTCGTTATAGTCCTCGATCCATCCGTCGATGAGCCGGAGCGCTGTTTCGGCGTCCGGTAGTGCCGAGATGCGGATGTAATCCCGCTTCAGGGTTTTGACGAAAGCCTCGGACATTCCGTTTGACTGGGGGCTGGCGACCGGCGTGAAGCAGGGCGTCAGATTGAGTGCCTGGGCAAATAGCCTGGTCTCCCGTGCTGTGTAAGCCGAACCGTTGTCCGAGAGATGTTCGATAGCGTGCGGGGTTCGGGTTGCTGCGAACCGCTTTTCGATTGCCTCCAGCATCATGTCGCGCACGTCCGAGCCGGAAATGCCTGCATTGGCGACCGCCGTCCAGGCGATGATCTCCCGGTCGAAGGCGTCGATGATGAAGGCGAGACGAATGATCTCGCCATTCCAGCAGGTGAACTCCAGACCGTCCGAGCACCAGCGCAGGTTGGAGCGCATGACCATGACCTTGCCATCGTGGAGGCGGCCCTTGCGAACGGCCGTATGCTTCTCCAGCAGCATGGCGTGCTTGCCCATGATGCGATGGACCCGTTTGGCGTTGACGACAGGCTTATCGGCGGCTCGCCTTTCGCGATTGAGGAGCGCGGCGATCCGCCGATAGCCATAGGTTGACCTTTGATGCACCAGCCTGCGGATGTCGGGCAGAAGCTCTGCATCCCCGACCTTGTGGTATGGCCCACGCGGCTTTGATCTGCCTTTCAGCCGCTCGACGAGATTGGAACGGGAGACGCCCAGCGTGTCCGCGACGGTCTTCATCGCGAACCGTCCTTCGGCAACAAGATCGGCCGCGATATCCGTTTTTTTGAGTCCGCTTTGGAAAGGGCTTCGCGGAGGATTTCGACCTCCATCGTCTTGCGGCCGAGCATGCGCTCCAGCTCGCGGACGCGATCCTCCAGCTTCTTCACTTCCGAATTGCCGACAACCGGCTCGTCAGAATCCACGGCCGCAGCACCTCCCTCGCTCAAGAGCCTGCGCCACCGGTAAAGCAGATTGGGTGCAACGCCATGGCGGCGAGCGGTCGAAGATACCGTCTCGCCCGGTTCGAAACTCTGCTCGATGATTGTCAGCTTTTGCTCGGTTGTCCACCGCCGGCGGCGGACATCGCCCGTCAGCAATTCAACGTGTCGATACGCGTTAGACATAAGCCTGTCCTCAAGCCTGTGCTTGAGCCTTTCTGCTTATGCCGACTGTCCGGTCGAAATGGGGGGCAGTTCACATGGCATCCAGCCGAACCAGTTGTTCGCCTGGCGCAAGCTGGCGTCACAAGGCGCGCTGACGGCGACGGCCGCCGAAGAGGAGGTTGTCCCGGCTTCCGAATACCGGGCGCTTCAGAACCAGGTGAAGGAGTTGCAACGCCTGTTGGGCAAGAAGACGATGGAAGGCGAAATCCTCAAGGAAGCCCTCGAAATCGCCACCGGCTCAAAAAAACAGATGTTGCGCTCGCTCTCTCTTCCGAGGGGGATTTTAGGATGAAGACCGTCTGCGAGACTTTGGGTGTCGCCCGGTCGAATATCGCTGCGCGTGCCGCGTGCTCCCCTTCAAGAACCAGAGGACGGCCACCGCTCCCGGATCGGGAACTGGTGGAGGAAATCAGGGCCATCATCGCCGACATGCCCACCTACGGCTATCGGCGTGTCCATGCCATTCTGCGCCGCAACGCCCGGAAAGATGGGCGTTCGTGGCCCAACGCCAAGCGCGTCTATCGGGTCATGAAGGTGCATAACCTGCTGTTGGTGCGCCACACCGGAGCGGCCGATGATCGCCGCCATGACGGTCAGGTCGCTGTCGAACGCTCGAACATCAGATGGTGCTCCGATGGCTTCGAGATCGGCTGCGACAACAAGGAGAAGGTCCGCGTCGCCTTCGCCCTCGACTGCTGCGACCGCGAGGCCATCGCCCATGTCGCCACCACCGAGGGTATCAAGAGCCAGGACGTGCAGGACCTCGTGATCACCGCCGTCGAGAACCGGTTCGGCCGCATCAACATGCTGTCCGAGCCCATCGAATGGCTCACCGACAACGGCTCCTGCTTCATCGCCAGGGACACCGCATCCTTGCTCCGCGAGATCGGCATGGAGCCATGCACGACGCCGGTGCGCAGCCCGCAATCGAACGGTATGGCCGAGGCCTTCGTCAAAACCTTCAAGCGCGATTACGTCTCGGTGAACCCCACCCCGGACGCCGAAACCGTCATGGCGCAACTGCCGTTCTGGTTCGACCACTACAATAATCTTCACCCGCACAAGGCGTTAGGATATCAATCCCCGCGCGAGTTCATCAGCTCGCAATCTCAAACCTGAGCATGTCCGGTCTTTTGGGGGCAACTCCAGAGGTCTGTGGCGGCGAGAGCGTCGACGCTCACCACGATGATTATGGAAAGCCCCTCGTTGTCCGCTGGTTCTGCCGGCGACATCACACACGTCTGCACTCCGGTGGTGAAGACCTGTTTCCTCTTCAGGCCTGATCCAACTCGTTAAAGCCGTTCCCGGTTTTTATACCAGGCCCCAGGCTGATAGGTCGTCCCACTGTGTTATGCTTCTTGACGGCAGAAGGACGAAAACATGGCTCTTTCAACATTGGGAAGATGGTCAGCAGAGGAAATTTGCGCGGCGGCGGATATAGCCCGTGAGAAAGGCGTTGGCGTCCGGCTACAGGCAGATGGGTCCGTTTCCATTGGAATTGTCCCGCCACCATTTCAAGCCAGCCAGGCGGACGCCGCTGGAGGGGGTAGCGCAACCGAGACAACACGCGTCTTCTCCCCCGCCACACTTGCGAAGCGATGGCATTGCTCGGGCCATCACATTCGAAACATGGTGGCGGCTGGGCGGCTAGCCGGATTCAATCTGGGCGGAAAGCTTCTTCGTATCAGCCGCGAAGAGGTAGAACGGATCGAAAACTCAGCGTCGAACGCCCTTGAAGCTCCGATCGACCCAGAACTGATTGAGCCGCCCGCCGATACGCTATCGCTCAAGAAGGAGCGGGCCAAGACGCTCGGCAATCCACTCGCGCACGCACGGGTAAATGCTTTACGCGATGGCAGGGTGTAGCGCTGCGGCCCGGACGAATATCAGCACGACTCCGCGCAAAGCCGAGCGCGGGGAGAGGGTCATCCCCGAAATCATCGACATGGGATGAAGCTCAGCACCACGGCCGGCGGCGCCCTTCCGCGGTGCGAGCGAGACCCTCAGCAACCAGCTTGTCACCGATCGACTGGCCGTTTCGCATGAGGATGCGGAGCGAACTGCGGTACTGGTCGGTCTCCTTATCCGGTAACGGGCGCATTCCGAACGGTCCCGTACTCAACAAGACCAAGCGCATCTTCGCCTTTTGCCCAAGCGCCAATCCCCGCGCGCACTGAGGGGTTCCGATTTCGGGCATGTGAGCAGACTCATCGATCAACCATGGAGAACATCGGATTGCGCGAATGGGCACACAGCCGGGATGGGTGGTGCAAGTATCACGCGAATTCGCGGTGGAACTCAGCTCAGCGCCCATGCGCCAGAAATTGTCAGCAAAAGAAACACGACCCATTGAGGCATTTCCTGGTGCTTTTGCCGCTTCCAAACCACGACCGCAAAACTCAAGAGGGTCAAGGCGCCAGCAATCACAGTGGCGGCAAGAGCATACGGACGAAATCCTTGATCGATCGCCGCGGCCAGATAAGCCACCAGAGATGCGGTCAGGACGATTGTGACGATATGCCAGCAGAGATAGAGCGTATAAACTACGTCAAGCGGCAGCTCGCGCGAAGCAAGCAACGGACGAACGACCTCCGGACCGCCGGAAGCGAGATGGTAAGCGATCAACCCGAGTGATATTGCTGCGGGTAGCAAGAGGGCGGGCGTCACAAGGCTTTCCATATGCGTTTCTCCAAATCTTCAGGTTGAGCAGAACGCTTGCCCTGTTATTTCCCTGCTTTAGCAGGGCTTCCTTAGTGCAACGACGACACCGTTTCTCAGATCACTCAGAGCGAACCTTTAGCGTACCGGTCCCGCTCAAATGCCCAATGCCCTGAAGCTCTTTGTCACATCCTGCCGGTGCCGCACAATTACCCCATCGGCGACTCCTCACCGCCCCATGTGGATGATACTTCGCGATTTGCGGCAAAAGCCGTCGGTCCATGCATTGCCGTTCTCGGTCCAGCGTAGGCAGTGAGCGTCACTCCTGCTCGCTTGCGGGTACTTTGCCGTTCCTTCGGCTTCGACGCGACCTTCCCAATCTCGATGAATATCAGGAGATAGCTATGGCTAGTCTACTATCGATCATCCGTGAGCGAACTGGTGATACACCAAGCCCAGGGCAAAGACGTTGGCTTGAAGGCGTCGAGAGGGCCGACCGCCTGGGCCACGAAGCAGGTGCAAATGATGACGCAGGGGAAGATAATTGCCCCTACATCAAGACCCCTCATCGTGACTGCTGGCTTCAAGCCTTTCGGCGCGTCAGAGGCATCGTGGATGCTGCCGGGAGCATCAACGAATTTGGTGTCCCGGTGTGTGAGTGGATCGCCATGCCCGAGGCTGAAAGACAGCTTGTGCGAGCAAGACGCTGGTATCGTAGAATGAAGGTTGATCCAATTCTGCTTGCAAGACATAAGGACAGAGAGGCAAAAGCCCGTGTACGGTTCAAGGAGCGCTGGGCGGAAAATCCTGAGCCCTTTCGCGCCAAACTTCGGGAAATCTACTGGAACGACGCGGAGGTTGCTCGCGCAAGGAACCGCGAGAAGTATCAGCGTAATCGCTCATCAGAACTCGCCCGAAAGGCGCGAAACTGGAGGTCAAAAAAAGCCAAGCGCGAAATTACCAAATCGCCCAATGAGGTGTATCGGATGATTGACAAGGCCGTCTCAAAATCCCTGCCGAGTTTTGCGAGGGACGAGATTGTCTCCTCCATGTGCTTGGCTGTTCTCGAAGGCAAATTGTTCATTGAGAACATCGGCAAGGAAGCAGGCAATTATCTGCGGGCGTACAACCGTGACTTCGACAACTTCAAGACCGCATCCCTCGACGCGCCTGTGAACGGCCATGACGGAACGACATTCCTCGACTTACTGGCCGACGAAACTGGAGGCGACCGGTAGCACCGAGTTTGCAAGCGGGCGCTCGCGCTTATCGGGGGCGCCCCCACCCCTATGTCATCTCCCTGACCCGCCCTCGTATCTTCCAGAGAAACCATATCGGAAAACCGAACTCGACCGAAAGGATGGTGACGAGCACGACAAGGTAATGAGGGTCAAGAAGGGCCAGCAGCAGCACGAGGGGGATAGCAGAGGCCATCCCTGCCATGAGGATCCATAGCGCTCGGCGGCCCGCGGAAGCAACCGGGACCAGGCGCCGGGGGTGATGCGGGTCCGTTTCGAACCACGGCTGCAAGCCCGTTTCCGGTTGCCATTTAAAGAAATCGCTCATGTCTCCCCCTGATGACGTCGAGACTACCCGCGCCGGCTGTAAACTATCAAATCCTTGTGGGTTTATCACCGCCAACACGCTTGCGCGGGATGCCTACTTACGAGAGCATCCGGCGCTACTTCATGGATCGCACGAAGGGTAAATGCGATTTCTGATAATGCTGGTGGGGCTGGCTGTCACGTTTCCGGCCGCGGCGCAGGAACTGACGGCGAAACAGTACAAGGAGGTCCAGCGCAATCTCCGAGAGAAGCCGGGCCTGATAGACAGCATCATCTCGAACTGCGCCACGCAGATGCATGCGCGCGGTCGAGTATCGAGCGAAATGGCAGCAAGCGTCGGCGCGGACGAGAAGGGTGCTGCCAGGATTTACTGCTCACGGCTTTTCACCACTGTTGCCGCCGAGCGCCTTTCCCTCAAAGACTTCAATTCATTGGAGAGAGGAAAGCCCACGACCAACGCCGACAGGATCCTGCGCGGCGGATAGCAGCGCTGCCCCTGTCGCACGCACGAAAAAAGCCCGCCGGTGAGGGCGGGCTTAGAACGCGGATATCTTGTAATTAGAAAAGCGTTTCGCGGGTGCCTATGGGAATCAGATATGTCAAGTGCTATATATGTTGCGCCGGGAGTGCGTCACTTAGCACGTTGAGGTTACGGCCTCACCCGGCGTCAAACATCCTCAGATTATTGGTCCCGTCCAACCCTTCTTCGGGAAGCGACATACCCCGAAGCCATCGATCCTGCCCTGTGGACTGGCACGTAGCGCGTCTTTTATCGCATTGAACCACTGGTCGTCGTTTGATTCAAAACGCCGCCAGATGGCGCCGGCAACCATATCAGCGAATTGGATGCCAACGCTCATGTGAGATGGGGCAAGAAACACGCCCTCAATCAGATTTGGATAGTTCGATGTGTAGGACGAGTCCGCCTCCACTAGCCGTTGATGCTGCTCCCGGAGCCGTTTGTCGTCATCTCTGCCCCTGTGATCAGCGACGATTATGCCGTGAAATTTAGTTCCGCTGGCCTTCGAGATATCTTGCAGAGCGTACTGGAACCGCTCTGTGATTACCTTATAGGTGCGGAAGTAAATATCGGCTTGGGTATTTACGTTTGGTAAGCTATAAGCCAATGCGGAATCGCAGATACCGGCAACGATCCTGATCGACTTGTCTGAGGTCAATATCCTGAAAATCAATGAGCGGAAAGCGTTACGCTTTTCCATGGTCCATTCGACCATGGGGTTTTCTTTATCCTTATTTCCAGGTGCGAAGAAGCGCCACTTTAACTCCCCTTTGTAACCTCGGTTCGCCTTGAGGCCCTGTAAGTGGCCGCTGATCCTATGCCACCTGTCCTCAGGAACAATAAGGCCGGCAATCACAAAATATTTTGGATTGCCTGATCCGGGTTTGGCGGGTGTCCCGCTTTCATCAACGAAGCACAGATGCATGACTTCCCCCGCTCAATGCGTCGTCCCCTTACGTCTGGCGATGTACGCATCGTTCAATTCTCTGACCATGAACCTGGCTACCACTTCGTCGAAGCCATCCTGAGGAATGCCGTTGAGCTCAGCCGTCAGCCCCGTGAAAATGTCGTAGACCGCCCACATGCCCGTTCCGTCCTCGCGCATGTCGTAGCGGTTCTCTGGTTTCCTCTTCATCCGCGCAACGTGCCATGGCTCGGCCTAGAGTCAAGATTGAAGCGAAGTGAGCCACTCGACTCTTGCGAGAATAAGTGCTTCTTTTCCCGAAAAAGGGGAGAGAGCCATGCCGCAGTACACGCCAATCTTGCGATGGAAACGAGGGGAGCGTGTTGGCCTGCAACACCTGACAGCGGGGGCTAAGCAGCGAAGTCTCCCACTATTTCTGCTTGGAGCAGACCAGTATAAGCTACGCCCCGCGACGGCTCGTCGGGATGCCGTCCCTGCACCAGATGCATTCATTCAAGAGGTGCGGATAGCATGGGGTACTACGCCATTCCTGCTCGACGCGTCCGCGCTTCCTTCTCAAGGGTTACATCACCCCCTCCAGGCTATTTCCGCCGCCTGCGCGGGGGCCGGCCTTGCGATGATACCGACTACTGCTCTTGCCGTTTCGCCCGCATACCAAGCCGCGGTTAATGCATCCGTTGCTACTGGCAACGGGGTTTGTCTGCGGATTGATCTGCAAGAGGCTTCATCGATGCAAACATGGATTGGCGCGTGGCCTCATCCGCTTGAGCAAACCGACCTTATTCTGGATTTCGGCGCCGAAATCGGCACCGTCGCACAGCTAGGTCCGGCACTCGATGACGTATTTTTGAACCTTCATGCAGGTAATCGATGGCGGTCTGTATCTATGGCAGGCACATCAATGCCTGAAAATTTTACAGGCTATCTCGCCGGCCAGCATTTGATTAATCGGCGAGAATGGAGCCTTTGGCAGCATCTGCACGGTCTTAGGTTGCCTTATCGTCTCGACTACGCCGACTTCACATCGACGTCGCCTGGCGCGCCTCCCCCGAATATTGCTTGGGGTTACCCCATAAACGTCAAGTACACACTGCCTGATAGTTTCTTGATTTGTCGCGGGGTCCGGACGACGGGCCCGCAAGGTGTTGAGGCGGATGTCCAATTGGTGAATCACGCCAACAGCATTAGAAACTTTGCACAACGGCATGCCCTCGCTCACATCTGGGCCGATTCGAAAATTGATGACATCGCCGTGGGCAATGCTAGTCCACAAGGACTCGAGCACTGGGTTCAACTGGGGGTGAACCGGCATATAGAATTGATGGCTACCCTATTGCCTTAGAAGCCAGTTCTGCCGTGATTTTAGTGCAAGGCGCACTTTGTCCGAGAGTTCGGAGAACGGAAGCTGAGCAGCTAAGCAGCGATAAATTTCCTTGACGCGCTTAGAGCGCAAGCCTTTTGCCAAACTATATTCCGCAAGGATCGAAATGGCTTCATCCTTGCGGAGCAATTCCGCCACTAAATATGGATCAGGATTCGGGTTGATCTGGGCAGATCTGAGTAAGGAGAGCTCCACTTCCGTCCCGATCATTTTCGCCTGCATTAACCCCCACCAGTTGGGGATATGGTCATTTGCATCGGCAATGTGACGCTCACCGACCACTAGAGTAACTTGATCGAATATTCGGCTGTAAATGTCTGCCTGTAGAGGCAAGCGGGCCAATGTGTCGCGTTCGCTCTTAAGTTCGTATCCCGAAAGTTTCCCATTGATAACAGCAATGTCGATCCGAACGGTTCCTGCCCACAGGTTCATTTCTTGCACGATGCGCGTATCACTGTCGCCGCGGTGGTCGCGTGACAGCCTTTTCATCACCGCTCGTCGTACGTCTGCGTCTCGCAAATTGCTGCTGTCCTCTAACGAACCTGACCAATCTGATCGTCTTGGGTTACCATGAAGTTACAAAATAGGTCAATCTTACTGACCAATCTTCCCTATACTGCCGCAAAACGCCCCGTTAAGAAGTTAGCGGTTGCGCGAGAGGCAGGGTGGCATCCTTGGCCGCGCGGGCGCGATATGCAAGCCGGCAATGTCGGGTGCAGTATGGCTTAGCCGCCGCTGGCCGTTCGCTGCAGAGCAAAATGCGAGCCGCAAGAGGCTGCGTATCTCTCCTATGTCAGCGACGTGAATATTCCCCCTTTAAGATTCGTTTGGCTCAAAGCAGAATGCTGCAATCGATGATTGGGAGGGGAGAATGGTATTGCGGGCAATCGTTTTTGCTATTGCGTTGCTTGCGAGCAGCGGCGCATTTGCCGAACGTAAGGTGGCACTCCTGATCGGCAACGCGAGATACAGTACGGCCGCCTCCTCTCTCCGAAATCCGCTGAACGACGTCGCCGTGATGCGCAAGACCCTGGCCGGTGCGCAGTTCGAGGTGGATATTGTCGAGAATGGCAGCCTCGACCAGATGTCGGCCGCCTTGGATCGCTTCGAGGAGAAAGCCCGGGGTGCTGAAATCGGCTTGATCTACTATTCGGGCCATGGCGTGGAGATCGGCGGCGAGAACTATCTCGTACCCATTGATGCCGAACTGCCGTCCGACCGCAGGGTGAAATACGAGGCCATCGCCATGGCCGACGTCTTGAGCCGCCTCGACGGCGTCACCAAGCTCAAGCTCGTGCTGCTCGACGCTTGCCGCGACAACCCGTTTCTCGACACGATGAAGAAGCTGGCAACCAAGGGCATAGGCTCCAAGGGACTGGCTAGGGTCGAGACCAGCGGTAGCAACATGTTGATCGGCTATGCCACGGCACCTGGCGAAGTCGCCCGGGACGGGGATGGGGATAACAGCCCCTACGCAGCCGCGCTCGCGCGCCATCTTGTCGCGCCGGGGCTCGAGATCGAGAGTGCATTGCGCGCGGTCACCAGGGATGTGCGAGAGGCCACGGGCGGCGGCCAAACGCCGTTCAAGACAGGCTCCATCTACGAAACGGTCCTGCTCGGTCCCGCCATCACTGAACAACTCGACACACCCGCCTACGAGAAGGAGCAGGAGTCGGGCTTTTCCGGCCAGCAGGCGCTCCCGGTCGATCCCTGCCGCGATGCGGCCACACATTGGGGCGAGGTCAAGTCGTCCGAGGACAAGACGCTGATTGGCGAACATGTCCGTCTTTTCGGCGACTGTGCCTTTGTCGGTCTAGCAAAGCACCGTATCGCTGTCTTGGAGACGAAGGAAGCGAACCTCGCCCTCCAACAGAATGAAGCCCTGGCGAAGAAGGAACTCCAGGCCGAGTTGTTGCGCCTCAATTGCGAGCCCGGATCGCTCGACGGTCTTTGGGGCAGGCAGTCCGCTACCGCATTGGACCGCTTCCTGCGCGCTTACGGCAATCATCTCGGTGGTGTCGACAGGGGCAACCTGTCAGCGGTGTTGTCGAAGGCGAGAAGTATCGCGCCAAAGGCCTGCCCGGCCTTCTGCAAGGCGGATCAAAGACTTGTCGGCGGCATCTGCCAACAGGTCGCGCACACGCGGAAAATAGACAGGCCGGCCGGCAAGCCGACGCGCAAGAAGGAAGGTTCAGGAGGTTCGATCGGCTTCGGCAGCCAGGGAAATTGCAAAATTTTCAATGGCCAGAGGATTTGTCAGACCCCCTAGCGTCTTCGGTATGATGCAGCCGGAGACCTGTATTCTCGTCTCGAAGAATTTCCCGTCCTGCACGGTCGCGATGAGCTGCCGGGATCCACTGCACCGAAGGTACAACTCGCTGTCCTTGTCACTGTTCTTCTTGACGTAGCGGGCCTTGTAGGCTGTCATGCAGCTCTTGTAGGCCTGATGGAGCGGAAACCGGCCGAGTTGGATCGTCTTGCCCTCGACCTCGACGGTACAGGCCGCCAGGGCCGGCGCCGCTGAAAGCGTAAGTGCCATTACGGCCGCGCCGCAGGATATCGTGGTTCTCCCGTTCATTTCAGCCCCTTCGTTTGCATGACAGCGCTTCGAATTTGAAGGTCGTGGACCCCATCGGAATTCCCGCCGATCCCTGGGATATCCGGTAGAACCGCTCCCCACGGCAGCCCTGCTTCGAAAAAACGATGCTCACCTTGTTCTCGAAATGGACTTTCTGGGAACTGCGCACGCCTGCGGTGACGTCCTTAGCGGAGCCCGACACCTTGTAGATCAGGGACGTCTCGTTGAATGTCACAGATGTCGAATAGCGGATCTCAAACTTGACTGACCCATCGTGGCAAAGAAAGCTTCCCGATGCCCGGCGATTGAGGAAGGCGTCGTAACCGACCTCGTTTCCCCGTCTTTCGTTGCCGCAGAAGAAGCCGTTCTCCTGAAGTTGAACGCGCCCCCCCTCGAAGGTCCTTATTCTCTGGGTGAAATTCTTACATTTCTCACCGAAGCTTGATTGCTGCGTCCTGCACTTCCAGTTTACGAGAATATCGAACCCAGTGGTTGCGGCCCTTGCTGAAGGCGACGGTGTGTAAGAAACTGCGGTGCAAAGCGCCGTCAACGCCAGAATAGAAAGGGCTCTTTGCAAGGGCTCAAATCCGATAATGATAGATCGCGTTCAACAAACACTCTCACCCACAGATTGTAAACAGAAAACTTAATTCTGTGCTCTTCAGCTGATATTATTCCAGCCAGTCAGTAGTCATCCCAATCCCGGTAGTCCGGGTGGGTGTGAACTTGATAGAGTAACCCTTGGCACCAGCACACTCTGCCTGGTCAGGCGGCATAGTCCCGGAGCAGAGGCGGCATTGCCCGAATCGCCCCTATGCGCGTCTTCGCGTCGCACTAGTCGATTGTCCATAACCCGCAGCCGGCCACGAATTCGCTGGCCCAGGCGATGCGCTTGGCGCCTTCAGGAGGCCGATTGCAATGAGGAGGGCAATGAGCTTCATCGGCCTGCGCCTCCCCGAAAATCGTAGATCAGCGGCGGCCGCGGTGTGTCGGCGTATTCGTCGGCCCGCCTGGATGCTGCCGGCGAGGCTTCAATCAGGCGCAGCGCCTTTGCCACGCCGTCGCCCGACCACTGGCGGATAGGCAACTCCTCCTCATAGCCGGACCAGTCGGCATCGCCGCCGTCCTCAAGATCTGGGTCACCGTCGATCCGATCGAGGAGGGCAATCAGTTCCTCGATGTGGCGCTCCAGTTCGAAACGGCGGAAGTCTTTGAGGGCGAGGCTTCTCATTGTCCGGCCTCCTTTGCCTTTTCGCTATCAATGTAAGCCTCAACCTGTTGGTCCATCCGTTCGGCCTCATCGCGGGCGAGAATGATCAGCGAATTGAGCCGTTCGGCGGAACGGTCCCTGCTGCCATCAGGGAGCTGATATTGGATCTCGGTCGAAACCTCGTAGACGCTTTCCAAAAGGGCATGAAGGCAACCGGTAGCGGTCTGGATATCGTCAATTTCGATTGTCGCCCGCGGGGCGGGGCGGCACACCGGTGCAGGCATAGCTTCGACGTCCAAACCGCCAACCGAAGGACGTCGAGCAGCGTCCTGGGAAACATTATTGTTCTCCAACCCGGCCAGCGCAAAAACGTGCGTCATGAAGTCATCGCTGCAGTCGCTACAACCGGCTGTCGTTTCCACGTAGAGTATGATGGCCAGTTCTCGAACCGTCGCCGGCCGCATTCCGGTTATCCGTTCGCGAAGGCTGCCATACTGCTTCAATTTCTCTTCATGAATATAGGGAGTATCGCCGCCGCTCATGCTCTGACTGACAAACATCCATTCGCCGAAGAGAGTTTCAATCGTCTCGGCCGGCGGCGCGGCGTCGTCCGCTGTACTGCCAACAGCTATTTCGCGAACACGGCTCTCGAACTCCTCCGAGTGGTCGCTTTCCATGTAGTCGCTGTCGACGATGAACATGATGGCAACGTCGCGTGGTGTCTGCGGCTCGGCTGCAATGATCCTGGCTTGAAGGATCTGATAGCGCGACAGTCCCTCGTCCATTTCCTCATCGGTCCTATCCCACGGCGCATTCCGCACGGCGAGCCATTCCTCGTACATTTCGGGGATCGTCGGTGATGCAGTGGCAACGGTCCGGCCCGTAGCAGCGCAACCGCCAAGTGCTTCGATCCCGATGAGCGAGCCAAGAAGCTCATCGAGATAACCAGCCTGAACAGTGTCATGCGCCGCCCGCGCCGCTTCGGTATCCTGTTGGTATAGGTAGCCGACCTTAGCCAGGACGTCCGCATGCGAATGGCAAGGGAAATGAATAAGCTTCTTCTCGGCCTGATCCGCGGCCTTCTCCTCCATGGTGCCGGTCGGCAAATCTTCATCGGACGTTGCCAACCACGCAGCGTTTGCGGCCTCATGCTCCCGGATGGCGTTCAGAAGATCAGGGCTGACATCGGCCCTTGCTTCCGTATGAACTTTTGCCAATACAGCAAGGCTTGCTGCGACCTGCACCTCATCCGGCTTGCTTACTTTACGCGCGCCGCTGTGAATTGTCGTCTTAGCGTTCATTTGGTCCTCCTTCGATTGAACCGATCTATTCTGTCGCGTTGGCGAGCCGGCAACTTTGAGTTTGAAACGTCGTAACAGTGCCGTTGCTTTCCACAGGTGGCTGTGCCGAGACGGCAAAAGGGCTAGACGATCCGCCTATGCAGCCTGCTGGCCGTTGGCTTTCGCCAAGGCTTCGATTTCGGAGATGACGGCGGCGGGGTTGCCGGCGAATTGGTGGGCGCGGGCCTTGATCACCAGGCCGGCAAAGCAGGCGGGGCGGATCGGCGCGATTTCCTGCGCCAGATCCTCCAGCTTCTCGTAAAGCGCGTTGACGTGATGGACGGTGCGGCCGGTTACGGCGAACCGGTGCGCGGACCAAGCCGACGAACCGTAGACCAAGCCGGCGTCGGCGGCGGTGCGGTCGGCTTCGTGCTGGAGCGCTGAGAGCTGAGATTGCGCGGCACGGTAGTCCGCCATGAGGACGGCGAAAGATGCGCCGAGGCAGTAGAGGTTGGTCTCGGACATCACACAATCTCCGGCTTGGGCTTGATCGGGCCTCGGTCGCGAATGCGGGCGACCGTCACGAACTGGTGATCGTGCTCGATCTGGATGCGCCAGCGCCCGCCGTGTGCCCGTTCCATGGCGTCGGCCAAGCATTTCGCGGCAGCTTCGACTTCGGCGAACACGGCACTGCCTGTGCACGCGGCTTTGATGAGAGTTGCATGCATCACGCGGCCTCCAGCGTTGACAGTTCGGCCACCAGCGCCCAGCGCTCCGCGCCAATGCGGATGCCGAAGGGCTTGCAGTCGAGGGTGAGGATTTCGGCCTTCAGGGCATCGATGCTGGCGACCACGGCAGCATCCAGCCTCGCCTTGGCGACCAGGGCCTTGGCGCGCTTCCATTCCGCCTTGAGGCAATCACCGAAGCGGACGACGGAGCCGCGCAGGTAGGGATTGCTGGCGACATATGCCTTGGCGCTGCGATAGTGGGCCCAAGCGGCTTTCATGATCTGCGAGCGGTTGAATTTTGGCATGCCTCCGGCGGTGGCCGGAACGGGGGCGTTCGGCATCTGGGCTGCTCCATTGCATTTTGATCCTTTAGGAATTATTTAATCCATATGAGATCATATTGCAATACCATTGGGATCAAATTATCCGAAAGGGATCAATTTAATGGATGCTGAGCAGATGCGAGCCGCCCGCGCTTTGCTGCGTTGGTCGCAGCAAGAACTTTCCGACCAGTGCGGGGTATCCGTTCCGACGATTAAGAGGCTGGAGGCTATGGAAGGAGAGCTTACCGGGCACCTGAACACTATCCGCGCTATTGAACGGACACTTATTGAGGCTGGCGTTACCTTCATTCCCGAGAACGGGGGTGGTGCCGGGGTGAGGCTGGCGAGGCCGAAAGGTGGTGGTGGCTGAGTATTCCAGGCTCGATCGAAAGCCGCTGCTCACCCTCTCTCATTTGACGGGGCTTGGGTCGATTGGTACCTGCAAAAATTCACGGGACACCGTCTCTTCTATCGCCCTCGTATCCCTGGCCTGACTTATGGTGCAGGTGTCGATATCCCGTCTCTCATAATGGCCAAAACGGGTTGGGAGTATCAACGTTGCAACCGTCAGAATTATCCGGCGGCCTGGTTTGGGGGCCATGACCATAGCCATCGCGCAATCGATGATGCTCGTGGTTATGCTCATTTGCTAAAGCTCGTTCTGAGCGGAAACGCCCTCGAATTAAGCTCCGGCCTGTGAGCATCCTACCAATCCGCGTGCGGATCTGCGATAAACGGCGAGAGGTCGTCACTGGAAAAGCCGGCGGCCTCGATGAGATCGATGCAGCGGGCCCGTTCCTGCTCGATGGCGTCGACGATCATCTTCACCGGATCGCGCTGGCCGCAGCCGAGATGATGGGTTGCGATCCGCCATGCGGTGCGCTCCGTCTGCGATGAAAAGATTGCGGAATCCACGTTTACCTCTTTCTCCCCCAGCCGGGCGGAAGCTGCCATCCATACCTTGCGTCAAGTTGGAGGACAGGAACGCGTCAGCTTCAGTTCGGCACGGCTGTTAGCATCGCAGCAGCAAATGCAACGGGGCAGACGCGGTAGAGGTCGCCCCTTGGGACTTTTTTATCCGCTGCTCAGAGGATGAAATCGCTCGCTTTGAGAGTGAGAGCCTGGTCCAACTCGATTGAGAAGTCAGCCTTACCATCCCCGTCCACGTCACCATGAACGACTGTGTCGCCGCTACTCTTCTCAAAGCGCAATTCACCAGCCTTTTTGTGAAAGGCATCGCTGCCTATGAACTTGAAAGCCTGATCACCTCCAGATTTTGTGTTTGCGTCAATCGTCTTGAGATCGATCTTGTCGCCTTGCGAGCGCCGGAAGTCGGTGATTATGTCGCTGGCGGCGGAGTTCACCTTGGAATCTGATATCTTGGTGAAGATGAATGTGTCGGCACCTCGGCCGCCGGTCAGCTTGTCGGCGCCTAAACCGCCGTTTAACTGGTCATCGCCAACCCCTCCGTTCAGCGTGTCGTTACCAGTATTACCGAAGAGTATGTCGTCGCCACCTCGACCGTGTATGATATCGTTACCCCTGTTTCCCCGAACAATTTCGCTGTGATTAGTCATTTTTAAGATGTCTGCATTACCAGTACCGTTTACTGTGTCGTTGTCCTCTATCAAATCTCCTACAGTTTTTCCTAAGAGAGATTTATAGCTCACCAGTCCGTTAAATTCGATTCTCCACTCAGTATTACTTGCAGTAAATGGAGCTGGTATGAGTTTGTCAATTTTTGATAGATTAATATCCGCGGTTTGAGTTCTAATATATCGCGCTTCTCCATATATTGTAACTTTTTCGACTTTATAGTGAACTACTATCTCCCCTTCAATTGTGTATCCCAGGCCATCTCCAAATTCTCTTACTGTATCCGTCCATTCCCTTTCAGGCGGCTCATCGTATATTTCCACTCCACTATTGAGAATTAATTCTGAGAATGGAACTTTCTTGCTAGTTCGAAAGTCTATATCAAGCCCATGCATGAAATAATACTTTGAAAGTGAGGAAAATGTAATGGTCTTGCGCATCTTCACGTCCCGGATTTAGGTCATGCTTCCCGATTTTGTAGAGTAGCGTCGCAGAATACACGCAGGAGTCAAGGTGCAGGCCTTCATGGCCTGACGAATACGCCACTACCCCGTTCAGCTGCGAGGCGCGATCAATCCCGAGTGCACTTACGCTTTGAGGCGCTGGTCGTGCCGTTCCGGCACAGGAATTTCCCGTCCTTCGTGCAAGCCTTGATCCCTCCCTTTTTGCCGGAGCAAGGCTGGTTTCTGGCCTCAGCAGTCGGCGCGGCAACAAGCAGCATCGACATGGCGGTAATGACGACATGATGGATTTTCATGCTTTCCCCCTTTTGTTTGTTGCGGACGATAGTAGCCGAACACTACGTTAAGTCGAGCCGGCATCGGTGGCCGCCCACAAACCTCCGGAGCGGGGTGGAGATGATGGAGCTCACTGATGAGGGGAAACTAAAATGCCTGCGAAACGAGGGGCCATTGCGATTGCCGTCGCGCTAACGCTTTTGTCGGGCGAAATGAGAAAGTGCCCCCCGCTCGAAACGAGGAACTGACCCCTCTCTTTTGAGAGGACGAATGGATGACGATTGAGATTCGGGTGCACCCTGCATTGTCTGGGACAATGCAGGGAGATGGGATGCTTCAAGCGGAAGAAGTGATGGCCATGATGCGCCTTCACGAGCACGGCTGGGGAGCCAAACGGATTGCGCAGGAGTTCGGCTGCGCTCGCAATACGGTTCGCCGTTACCTTCGCGAAGGCGGTGTTGTTGCGTATCGCCAGCCGGTTCGCCGCACGGCCTTCGACGGTCTGGACGACTGGCTTCGGGAGCGTTTCTTCCGTCACAACGGCAATGCCGATGTCATCCGGCAGGAACTGGCCAGCGAACATGGGATCGTGATCGGGCTTCGCTCTGTCGAGTTACGGGTGAAGCCGTGGCGGCGGGAATTGAAGGCGCAGCAGCGGGCCACGGTGCGCTTCGAGACGCCCCCGGGCCATCAGATGCAGATCGACTTCGGCGACACGAAGGTCTGGATCGGCGGCGAACGTGTTCGGATTCACCTGTTCGTCGGGACGCTGGGCTATTCGCGCCGGCTGCATATCCGGCCTTCGCTGCGGGAACGCCAGGCAGACTGGTTCGAGGGCATGGAAGGTGCGTTCCTGCGGTTTGGCGGGGTTCCGGCGGAAGTTCTGATCGACAATGCGAAGGCGCTCGTCGAGCATCATGATGCGGTGACGCGGGAGGTGAGGTTCAACGCGCGCCTGCATGCCTTCGCCCGGTACTGGGGCTTCACGCCGCGGTCCTGTTCCTCGGGCCGCCTGGAACGGGGAAGACCCATCTGGCCGTGAGCCTCGGCCGCGAAGCAATCCGGCAGAATTATAACGTACAGTTCGTCACAGCGGCGACGCTGGTAGCGATGCTGGCCAAGGCCCACGGCGACGGCACGCTCGACAAACAGCTCACACTCCTGTCGCGGCCGAAACTGCTGATCATCGATGAACTGGGTTACCTTCCCTTCGAGGCCAACGCCGCCCACCTGTTCTTCCAACTGGTGTCCCGGCGCTACGAAAAGGGCTCGATCCTGATCACCTCCAACCGCTCGGTGGGCGAATGGGGAAATGTTTTTGGGGACGCGGTCGTCGCCACGGCGATATTGGACCGCCTGCTTCACCACTCGACGGTGATCACCATCCGCGGCGACAGCTATCGCCTTCGCGAAAAGCGCCGGTCCGGCCTTCTGCAGAAGGCCGGACCGGCGCTCGAAACCAACGAAACCGCAAACCAATGAAGGGGTCAGTTCTTCAATTCGCTAAGGGGGGCAATTCCTCGCTTCGCTTGACATTGTTGCCCCGCAGCCAGCCTGTCACTGAATAATGCAAGTCCCCGGCCAATCACTGCATTGGCGTCCGGCACAGCTCGCCAGAGACAGGCCGGCAATCAGGATGCAGGCGATGACGATGATCTTCCTCAATGCATCGTCGCCTTAAAAGAACAGTGTCACGGCGCTTAGGGCAGCGCCGATGACCCGCGGTCAGACGCATTATCGGCAAAGCGGATTACTCTGCGGGATCTTCCTCGTCACTTCCTTCACAGGCCGACACACCCACAACTTCATAGGTCGTCTTGCCCAGCGCCTCTGGAGGGATCGGCTTCAACGTGGCGATGACATAGCATTCGGAGTTCTGTACCCGCCATTCCACATCACCGTTGTCGCGGGTCCGGACTTGCTCAAGCGTGTCAAACGGCATTTCCTTCATGGCCGAGGATACATCAGTGCTGCTCATAATGGCCTGGACCTGCTCGGCCGCATCGAAGAAGCCCGACAAAGCTGCGGAAGCTGGGCTACCGAGACTGACGGAGAGCGTGAAGAAGCCGGCGAGCAGAGCAGTTTTCATGGGGCTGCTTAATCCGTGTTGTGAAAATCCAAGATGGAATGGCGGTTCTCTATCATCTCCCTCGCGTACTTTCAAAATATTGATCGATTTCGTAACCACAGCCAGCCCTCAATAATCGAGCAGTTTCAAAAGCTCCCATCCCTCCACCGTCAACACGGTCCAGAACAGCCCCTCGGCATCCTCCTCGCCAGTTGCCCAGCCCCGCAGTCGCAGCCTGCGCACTGTATCCTTCATCTGCGCGGGGATGTCGTTGAAATGCCGCGGCCGTTCAGCGAGGAAGCGCAAGGCGAGGAATTGCGGCGCTGTTAGGCGAACAACGGGTTTCTTCGAGATGTAGCCGGCCGCCCGTACCTGGAGCCCTTGATCGGTAATGACGACCTTGATCTTCTTTCGGGGCCCGACGCGCATTTCAGCAAAGCCGAGTTTCTCTAGCTCTTGGTGAGCGACCAGATCGGGGTAAGTGAGGCCGTCCATCGCGATCCCGTCGCTAGCGGCCAGGCGATTGATAAGCGCGATCTGGACGGGCGTCAGGCGATATATGAGGATGGTGTCAGCGGGCATAGCCTTTATCGGCGTGAATGGATCATTCAAACTCTACCCAATCGACAGAGGATGACGCGGATAACAAGGGCATCCCGACGGAGCACGCACATCATGCTTGGCGCGGCCTGGTCCGAACTACCGTGCGGATTTGGTCCACTTCGATAACGCGGCCGTTTCGGCAAAACGTGCATGTCTCCACGGAAGTTCGGCCGTCTCCCCCTTTTGTCCGCCATTCCGTTGCCGCGCATGAAGTGTTCGTGCACCGGAATAGTCGCAGTTTGAAGCCAATCGAACCCAACTCCGCCCCTCCTAAATTAGCCCAAGCGTAGGATGCAATGTCTGATCGAAGGAGTCGATAGGCGAAAGCAACTTCTATTATGTGCCTGACCGGACGCAGGTGCACATCATACCTGACATCCGGAAGATAATAGCGATGGTTTGCAGATCGTCGGCCGACCTTTACTGTCGGTGTTGCGCCGGGCCTGCGTCGGCCTTCCCGTGTGAGTTTATCTCGACCAAAACGAGAGGCCGCATTCGCAGCCTCCCGCCATCGATATTTGATTCAGAGGGAAACGCGCCCGCCGCCGGTGGACGGCTTGACCATCCACGGCTGGACGGCGGGTTCCTTCACGAGAAGGCCCTTTTTCTTTCCGTACGCCCGGATTGCATCACGAGCCACGCGAAGCGGCTTATGCCCGTCGTGTGCCATGTAGCAGGTCTTCAGGGTTGCATCGTGGATCAGATCGCGGTCCCGCTCGGGGAATTCCTCAAGGAAGTCGATCGCGTCTTCCACGCACGTGATTTCCCTCACCAGATCCTTCCGCTCTTTCAGATAGACCGGGCGATCAAACATCTTGGAGATCATTTCTACCTCACTGACAACGTTGGTGATCAACAAGGAAAGCGCCGCATAGCAGCGCCATGATCGAATCTATTGATTCCGCGATTTGTCTTCAAGGCCTTCTCGGAGGTGGGATAGTTCTACCGCGGGCGCCAAGCCGTGCTCTCCGGACAAATGCTAACCGACAGGTGCTTCGCTCGCGCGCGTAAGCTTCCGAAAACCCCGAAAACGGACATAGGGCCTCGCTGAGAGGCATTTATGAGTTTCCGTCCCCGACACCATTCGCACGGCAAATGCTCGTCCTGCCTTATAGGTGAGTCAATGCGTGCCCCCTTCGCCAAAGCCTATTGATCATGAATCCGCTTGCCATGCTCTGCAATGTGCGCCAGCAGAGCCGTAAGCGGATCTGCTGCTTCGACCGTCGTTCTTTGTTCGACTTCCTGCTTTTCGCGCCAGTCGTCGGCCCCCATGTTCTTTAGGCCGAACATGACGAGCGCCGCATTGCCGCCGCCCTCTACGGCCAACTCTCGCCCGCGCTGCTCCCACCAGGCCGCGCACTTCGCCTTGGCAATCCTTACGCTGTCCGCAAAGTCGGAATGGGCTTCCATCCATTCGTTGATCGTCGAACGCGCCACGCCGATTTCGGCGGCGAATGAAGTCAGGCTTGCGCCTTCGGCCATGTGCTCAATCACAAGGTCGCAATAGGCAGGCTGGAATTTGCTTGGTCGTGCCATGTTCTTCCTCGTCTCGATCGCCGTTGCAGGCTCCGTTTTCATCTCACGCGGACAGGAACCGTGATTTCCAGCGGTATCTTGTCGGCGTTCCCGCTGCGCTGCCCCTGCCACCTGGAAGCGGGCGAGTTTGGGCTCTGCCCAAGCGTGCCTTCAAGGATGTAGCGGATCGCCGCCGCCTTATCGGTCTCGGAGAGTTTCATGCCCTCCAGGCCAATGAGGTCTTTCATGACCTTGCCGGCCGCGCCTGAGCGATCCGAACGCAGGGCATCCATGACGCCGCTGATTTCATTGTCGCCCATGCCGCCGAAGGTGCTGAGGCGCTGCGCGATCCACTGGTGGGTTTGATTGCCGCCGCCGAGCCTTGCCGCCTTCTTCTGCCTATCCCCTTCGCCCTGAGTGGTGCCGGCGGTGGCAACCGGCATCCGACGATAAAGCTCCGCAAGACGGTCGATCGCGCCGCTATCCGTCCTGGTCGGCATCTTCTGAAGGAGAAGTTTTGCGCGGGTCGGATTCAGCAGGGCATCGGCCAGAATATCGTCGACGCTCTGAAACCCTGCCTCGCGAAGGGCTGAAGCCATCTTGCCGCCCACCACGGACACGATGCTGCCGCCGGCAGCATATGCGCCGAGCAGCCGGGAAAGGATGGAGCTGGCAGCATCGCTTTTTGCCGCGGCGTAGATGTCCTGCGCGGTGTTGCTGCCACCAGGGATGCGCAGCGCAGAAATCGAGCGGTTTGACCGGCGAATGTCGGCCGCTATGTTCTGGATGGTCTTGATTTCGTCATCACTGAAGCCGGCGGCGCGCAACGCACCTGCCTTTTCCTTGACGAAGGTCTGAAACGCCTCACCCTTGATAAGGGACTGCCCGCTCGTACCGGCCTCGGCATTGCCGACGAACTTTCCGAGAATGTGGTCAACCACGGCGCGGCGAAGACCGGCCCGCGCTTCCGGATCGCCTCGCGTGGCAAGGTTCAGCTTCAACATCTCGGCACCGGCATCCTTGCGGGCAAAGACGCTCCCGATCTGCTTCACCACGGCGTCGGCGCTGTCAGCGTTCATCACCTTGCCGAGGCGGCTGCGCTGCGCAGCGTCCGTCATGAGGCGTTGCCGGCGAGCGGCTTCAGCAATCTGGGCATTCGACACTTTCGCCGCGGCCTTGCCAATGCGAGTGGCCGCCTCCGTCCTGTCAGCAAGACCGCGTGCGGAGTGCGCCAGCTCGTCCACCTGCTGGCGAAGAGCAGGAAGCTTGTCGAGCGCTTCGGCATGGGACCGGCGCCAGGTGTCCAGTTTGGACAGGTTCACGGAACCGTCCGCGTTGGACGCCGCCTGTCTCAGCTTTGAAACGGCATATTGCTGGAGTTGCTGATCGGCGACTTCTTGTCCGACCGCACGGCGGTACTGATCGATGGCGCGGGCGCTCTCCGGCCGGCCAAAGAACACTTTGGCCGGGACAGACTCCGCGGCCATGTCATAAGGAGCCGCATAGGCGGGGCGGCGGCGCATAGGACCGAGCGTCTTGTTGTCGAAGGTTTCGACACGCTCGCGGGTGGCCGTGCGGGCGGCGTCTAGTCGGTCTCGGGCGCCGGGGTCGAAGTTGGGGAGGAGGCCCGTTTCCTGTACGCCCGGATTGCTCGAAGCGTCGTTATGTCCGCTCCGCGCTTGGCTTCCGCCTCCAGATGCTGGAGAAATAAAGGCCTGTCGGCCGGCTCCAACGGTTCCAGTGCTTTCGAAAGCTCCCTCACCAGCTCCGCGTCCGCGATTTTCGAGCCATCGATTTCGAGATTGTTCGACAAGGGAGCCCCAACGCGCAGCGAGCGTGTCAGCCTCAGCCATTTGCCCGCTGGCAACGGCCTGCGCTTCCTGTTGGATCTTGCCCGCGACTGCCATTTCAATATCAGCATCAGTCGCCTTGCTCAACATGGACAGGCGGCGATAGGCGGGCGTCTCCCCGAAGCTGCGGCGCTCAGCGCGCATCTCAGCCTTGATCCGGCTTTGAAGCGCGGTCAGCTCGGAAAACGGGATGGTGTCCCCGTACTGGCTCACCACGTCGAAGATGGCCCCCTCCTCACCGCTCGGCGGCTTCGCGGATCGGGGAAGCTCGGCAATCAGGGTGGTGGCCTGCTGCCGGGTGTTCTGTGCGGGAAGAGCCAAGGAACCATCCGGGTCAACGGCCTCCCAAAGCGAGCGTTCGGCGGCCTTCGCAGCGGCGCGGGCCTCCTCAAGGGAGGAACGCATTGCATCGCCGCTGGCGCGGGCTCCAGCGCCTTCTCCCATGCGCTGGTTCAGAAGGCCCATTTCCGCCGACGCTTCATCAACCGATCGGCGTGCGCCCGCCATGACTTCATCGGCACCGGCCGTCGCCCGCGCCACAACATCATCATAGGCGGCCTGGGCACGCTCGCTGACGGCCTGGACGATCTGACGGGCGGCATCGGCCACCTTTTCGGGTGAGCCGTCGCGCTGGACGCCTTCAAGGGCGGAGAGGCGGGCGGAATTCTGATCAACGCGCCGCTGCTGGAAAACCTCGGGCCGCTTCGTCTGGATGCCGCGCTCAAGCCCGCCGACGCCCATGTCTCCCGTCGCCTGGAACGTCGTCGGCTGAGAACCGGATACCAGATCCTGTGCAGGTTCTTCCAACGACCGGCGGAAAGTGGAGAGGTCGGTTGCGCTATCGGCGAGCTGCCGAGCTGCAAGGCGTTCCCGGCCGGCCTGGTAGAGTGGTGCAGCAGCGTCCCGTGCCGTGCGGAAACCACTCTGGAGCATTGCTGGGACGCCAGCGGCGAGTGCGCCGACGCCGCCGCCCATGATGCCGCCGCCCATCCCGGCCAGGGCATCGTACCTATCCGGCGTGGCCTCCATGGCCGCCGTCGCGCCGGCACCGGACGCACCACCGACAATCGCGTCACCGGCCAGACGCCCCACGCTGTTCCCCGAGCCGAGCATGCGGGTTGCTGTATCGAGGGCTCGCCCGGTCAGGGCACCGGTACGGGCACCAGCACCGACGATACCGGCAGGCGTGACGGTATATCCGACGCCTTCGCCGACACCTCGGGCTATCCGTTCTTCCGGTGTGAGCGCCTGAATGTCCTTCGGCTCGGGAACGCCCACGGCGCCGAACATGCTGGAAATGGATTCGCTGCCGCCGAAACTGTCGGTCGGGATGGTGTCCATTTCAGAGCCGGTGACGTAGTTCGCTCCCTCGATACCCTTGTTGATCAGCCAGCGGGAGAAATCGACCGGCGCGCCGAGGGTGTTATAAATCGACTGATTGAGGCCAGCCGTCGCATTGAGAGCCATCCCATCGCCCTCTGGTGCCGGCTCCTGCGCGGCAGCCTGTTCCCGGCGCAGGCGGCCGACCTCGCGGGCAAGCTCGGTAGCCGCTTCCGTGTCGCCGGCTGCATCAGCGTTGATGAGGGCAGTTTCGAGCTGGTCGAGCGTGGCCATGCTCAGCCTCCGTATTTCCGCACGAGGTCGTCGATACGGCCGGAGCGCTGGCGGGGCGATTGGAAGCCGCCGCGGCCACGGGAGGCCTCATGTGCCGTTGCTTCAAGTTCCTCGACAAGGCGGTCCAGCTTGCTTGCGGCACTCCACGCCGTATCCCGGGCGGAGGGCAGATACCGGGAAGCGTATTGCCTGGCCTCGGTTTCGTTCATGCCCGCGCCGGTCATGAGGCGCATGAGAGCATCAGTTCCCGATTGCAGATCCTGGTAGATCTGCCCCTTCTCACCATAGCCACCCTCGGCAACGGCCTGGTCCCACCAGCCCGTGACCTGGCCATCCTGGATTTTCCTGCGTAGGTCCGGGGCTCTCGCGATGAAGCTCTTTGCCATGCCAACGCGGGCTGCGAGCTCGCCCGGCATCTCCTCGGCGGGGCCGCCAGGAATGGGCTCGACGCCGAGGCCCGGATTGGCTGGATCTTTCAGCCGATAGCCACCCGGCACCTTGAAGCCGGCATTATCACCGCTGCCGCCGCCGGAGCGCTTCAACTGAACGTAGTCGGTGAAGCCGCCTTCAAAACCATTCTCCCGCGCGAACTGGTATTCCTGGGCAAGGGCGGGCTGGGTCTTTTCCTTCGGCGCCGTGCCCAGAGGCATCCAAGTTCCCGCATTTTCGTCTGCCCATCCGAAAGTGCCATCGGGCAAGGTCTGAAATTTCCGGCTAGGGCGCTGAGCCTTCTTCGCTTCCAGTGCCTCTTTGTAGTGCAGGCTGAAGGCGTCGGATGGGGTGAGAATACCGGCTTCGACGGCTTGGACGAGCTGAGGGCTGTCCTTCCCCAGTATTTCGAGCGTGCGGTTCCTCTGGCGCGCGTCCTTGCGGTAGTTCGCAAACCCCATGGCCGCATTGCCAAGCTGTTCCTGCGTGGTCTTGCCGGTCAGAAGGCCAGTGCTGATCGAAAGCAAAAGATCTGGGTCCAAGCGATCGAAGAATCCGCCCTGTGCCTGCTGGGGCGCAGACGCTGTCATCTGGTTGCCGCCGGCACCACCGGTTCCCATGCCGCGAAAGAGATCAAGAAAAGTGCCTGCCATGGTCGAAACCCCTTTTGGATTTCATTAAATATGACGTTATTTCAATAGTTTATCAATTGGACATAGTTAGACACCGTTGGACATGGTTGGACATTTGGCGGAACTTTTTTTGATCAATCGAGGTCCGCGAGCGTGCGATAGAAGCCGATGAGCCGATGTCCGCGGTCACCGGCCTTCAGTCGCTCCAGCGCCGGCCAGTCGCCGTGAATGACCATATCGAGGGCGATCCGGGACACCTGAAGCGGAGAATTCTTTCGAACCTGACGCGCAATTCCGAACTGCTCGCACCATCGCCGGATTGTCTTCGTCGACTTGCCGGCATGTGCGGATGCCTCGGCAATCGTCATCACCTCGTCCGGCAGAATGTGGAGCCTGACCGCCGACGCATCGACAAGCGCGATGACGTTGCCCTCCTCGGGCTCGATCCGATTGGCGGCGTTCATCGGTTTAGCCTCCAGACGGTGAGGCCAAAGGCCGGGACGATGCATACGGCGAAGACGGTGAGGCAGGTTTGCAGGTAGTCACCAATCGACATGACCGCCCCTCACATCTGCGCCCGGCGCGCGGCCTGAAGCGTGCAATCGAAGAGAGGCACGCCGAAGCTCGCAGCAAGGCCCGCAGCGTTTTGCCGGATCTCCGGGAGTGGATTTCCGAAGATGATACCTGCCGACATCCGGTTGTTGTCGGTGGCTACCAACTCCAGCGCGATGCACGGCATGTCCGTGATGGTCTGAACAAGAACGAGGTCGTTCCTGCTGTCTTCGCGGAAGTAGGCGCTGAGCGTCACGCTTACGATTTCAAGCCGAACCCAAGGGGCGGCCGTTTCAATCTCTTCATTCATCGTTCTGGCCTCCTGGCCGGGGCGTGATGTTTCGAGCGAGCGCGATGGCCTGGCAGGCCTGGAAGCCGGTGAGACCAAAGCGCTCCTTCAGGGCGGGGATGACATGCGAGATCGGCTCGGGCTGCGCGGCCAGCCAGCGAGCGGCAGCGCTCATCGGTTCGTCAGGCGCTGTCATGCCGCCACCTCGTATTTCGTCCAGCCGTCACCGTCGCCGGCCTGGAGCAAGGAGGCCGGGACCAGGCAACCATCGGAGCCGGGGCACGGCCCCCACCTCGCGAAATCCCATATCCGGCTGGTGCGCGCATAGTTCAGCCGCGTCATCCAACGAGCGTCATCAACCGCCGTACTCGTGGGGTCGCCGGAGGCAACGAACCCCTCGAAGCGCCGCTCATTGATGAACGTCGTCGCATGCATGGTCGGGTGATCTGGCTTTGAGGCGAGGAAAGCCTTGTAGGCTGGCACTGCGCGGTGGCAGGCGGTGCGCTCGTCCTCGGTTAGCTTCTTCCAACCGTCCATAGCCTTCGACTTCGACATGTTCGGTGTTCGCGGATACACCTCCCAAAAGGCTTCGAAAGCCTCTGAATATCTAGCCGGTGACTTCGATTTCCGCTGCCGGTCCGAACCCGTCTCGGACAAGAGAGAAGAAGATTTATCTTCTTCTTTAAGGTTCAGGGTTTGGGAGGCATCAAGGTGGCATCCATTCGGGATATGCGAATGGGGGTCGGTGGCATATGCATCGGCATGCCTAATATCTCTATTTTTCCGCCACTTAGCCCGTGCGTTGTCAGACTGCTTGGCCCTTTTCTGTCTGACGGCAACTAGCTCATCTGTCAGACGGCCTTGGGTGATGCTGTCAGGAGAGGCCCTGAAAAACGGCATCATCGTCGGCTTAATCCGAGCCCACTGCGCAGCCGTCATTCGTGCATATCGGGCAAGCTGCTTATCGTCGTTCGGGAGGGAGCCGCCAGAGCGCCACATGGTCATGAGCAGGAGCATGTAAGCGCCGTGCTCGATCGTGGTCAGGTGGCCCGTATCGGCGAGATAAGCGTCCGTCCAAAGGGGGAAGGCAGGGAACTGTGCCATGCTATGTCCTCGCTGCGTTTCTCACCGCGGAACTGGCAACGTCAATGAACAGCTCCACCGTCCTGGTGGCGCCCATGCGCTGCTTGGCGATGATGAACTCAAGCTTGTTCTGGCAGGCCGCAAGCTTCTCCATGCGGTCAGCCTCTTCATCGGCGTTCTTGCCCTTGGCCTTTCCGAGATAGTAGGCCTCGCGGAACAGGAAGATGACCGTATCGGCGTCCTGTTCGATCGACCCGCTTTCCCGCAGGTCGGAGAGCATCGGGCGCTTGTCGTCTCGGCTCTCGACTTGGCGCGACAACTGCGAGAGCGCCAGCACCGCCACATTGTACTCGCGGGCGAGATTGCGCAGGCCGGCCGATATCTCGGTGATTTCCGCCGTGCGGTTGCCCTGATAGCGTGCCGAGGCAGCGATGAGCTGGAGATAGTCCACCGCCAGCACCTTCAACGGCGTGCCGGCCCGCTCGGCATTCTCCGCCATCCGATCGACCTTGGCGCGGATCTCGGGTATGGACAGGCCGGAAGCGTCCTCGATCATCAACGGGAGAGCATCCAGCTTCCGTTGCGACAGGACAATGTGTTCGAACTCTGCTTCGCTGACGCGGCCGGTCAGGAGGTCGGAATAGGCGATCGAACCATGTTCGTTGAAGGCAATGTCGGTCAGGGCGCGCAAGGCCAAGGAGCGGGCTGCCATTTCCAGCGAGATAAATCCTACACCGGCACCGGCTTGCGCCGCCTGGATGGCGATGGAGAGAGCCACGGCCGTCTTGCCCATCGACGGGCGAGCGCCGATTATGGTCATTTCCCCCGCCTGTATTCCACCCGTGGCGCGGTTTACGTCGGTGAGGCCCCAGGTGGTGCCCGTGAGGCCGCCGCCCTGCTTCATGGCTTCAGACACTGCGGAGACAGCGTTGTCCGAAGCCTCGCCGATGCTGAACAGGGTCTTGCGATGCTTGCCGCGCCGCAAGTTGGATGCCACATCGTCAAAGGTCTGGGCCGCGGTGCGGATGATATCCGCCGGGCTGGTGCCCGGGTCGGCGGCCGCCAGCAGTACGCGTTCGGCCTCGCGTCCCAAAGAGAAGCGCGCCCACTGGTGCATCATGGCAGGAACGCTGTCCTTCAGCCCGGCGGCGCCGCGGACGGTGCTACCGACCAGGCGGGCGAGGTATTCCGGCACGGGAATGCCGATCTGCTTTGCTACCCCCTCCATGTCGACGGTCGCGGCCAGCACATTGCGGACGAGATCCAGCCGGATGGACCGATACTGCTCTGCCGCCTGCTTCACGCTGGCGAACAGTTCGCGGTGGAAGGGTTCGATGAAGTGTCCCGGCTCCAAAGAGCCGGGCACGTGTTTGACGTCACCAGAGAGGAGAAGGGCGCCAAGCACTTCCTGCTCCAGTTCGGGGATATAGCTGGCTTCGAGGGCGGCGCTCATTTCGCACCCCGCATATACGGACCACCCTGATTGTGAAAGGCTTCGGCAAGCTGCGCGATGGGCAGCGGCCAATGGTCAGCCATCATCTGGCCAGCAGCTATGCAGTACGCGGTTTCTGCCGGACCGCCGCCCCATTCCTCATCGGACTTCTGATAGCCGTGTAGTAGTTGATCGATTGCACCGCAGAGACCTTGCGCCATGGCGTGGCACATGATCGTCACGATTGAGCTACCATTTTGAGCAGCTACCACGGGCCGGTTATCCCGGTCGAAGTTGTGGCAATGCTCCAGCATCCGGTGCGCTGCATCTTCTGGCAGAAACGCCCTAGCGAGGGCTTCAACCTCAACCCACAGGAAATCAGACTCGCCGTGCGGCGGAGTAAAGAACCCTACCAGCCGGCCGTTGATTTCCTTGCTACCGATGTGGCGAGCTTTGATATTCTTCATGCTGCCACCGCCTTTCGGCTGTCCGCGATGATGCGAACCTTGGATAGGAGGCGAAATCGACCATGTCGGCCTGGGAATGGCCCGCCGTGCTCTTCGTATTCGGTCGATATATCGAAACCGAAGCCGCGCAACTTCCAGCAGTAGTGGGAAATCCTTGGGGCCGGCCGCTCGATCGATGTCAGGCCGCGGGAGCCGACTTCGATGAGCTGATCAAGCATCCAGGCATCCCTCCCGATGACGGTGACCGGCAGGCTTTGGGAGCCGTCCGGCAGGGTGATGACTGCGCGAAGGGTGAGCTTTTTCATGCTGCCGTACCTCCAAGGCCGGAGAGCTGGCAGACGGTCAGGGCGTGGAAATACGACACGCCGAAACGACGCATGACGGAGCGGGCCGCCAGCATTTCAGATTGAGATTTGTCGGGATTTTCGGTAAGGTTCGAAACATCAGCTCCGCCAAGATGCTGGATATTTCGAGCCTCGCCCCGGATACCCGTGGCGGGGTTCTTCCTTTTCATGGTCGCCTCCGTTAAGCGGCAACCGGAAGATTCTTGAGGTAAGCCTCAAGCTCTTCAACGATGATGAGGGTGCGCGTCCCAACCTTGCGCGGCTTCAGCGCACCATCCTTGAACAGCTCGTAGAGCTTGGTGCGACCAATCCCACTCAATGCGACTGCTTCGGGGAGAGTTACTGCGATTTTTGTCATGTGTCTTCGTCCTTGTTCGCTACAAAGCGTAAGGATGGTCACACGGTTGCTTAGGTTTGAGACGCTCCAAAATGCGAAATTAGTTCAACCATCTATTATGGATAGTACCATCCAGAATAGAGCCGGAAACATGCGGGCTAATCTGAAGGGGCGGCCTTCTGTTCATCGCGCCTGTCGTCATCCAGCTTTCGCCCAAGAGCGTCCGCACTGGCGAAGCCGGCGGCGAATTCCTCGGGGAAGCGGCGAGAGAGTTGAAACAGAAAACAAGCCAGGGGTGTTCCATTTGGTCTATTCGTTTGATCCCGCAAAGCCTTCGGGAAGTCGTTTTCATCCGCCCATTTTCTGACGGCGAGCCCGAAACGACTGAAAGCTGAACCCGGCACAAAATTCTTGGCTTTCGCGGCAATTTCCTCTTCGTAGCGCTTTCGAACGCGGTTCAGTGCGACTTTGATTTCAATTGCGACGTTACTCGCGTCATCCAGGGTTAGTGTGTAGGTGGAGGGAAACATCGGCGCATGCTCCTCCCTGGTGTTGGAGTCGCGTATCGAAAGCCGCGCCGAGGAAAGAGGAATGTCGCCCGAACTCAAGGCGTGTTCGAGATCTGACATTGCCTTATGATCTGCGTCCGATTGGCCGGGCTCGTGGATAAGTGTCAAGAAGCCGGCCAACTGTTTTTCCATACGCTCTATTGCCCGTAAGGCTTCCGTATAGGTCTCCGCATTGTCCTCTGCTCGTTTGCGGCGAAAGAAAACATCGACAAGTTGGAGAAGCGTGGACCTTGCGGTGTCCGGGATTTCTACCTCTAGCAGCGTCTCAAGCTCTTTCCATTCCGCCTCCGAGAGATTCAGTTCGGGCATCGGGCCGGCGAATGAAGAGAGTGGGAGTCGCGGTGCAAACCTAGCCATTTGCTTTCCTCGTCAACGTTATGACGTTGCCGGAAGCTTTCGATTCCAGAAACTTCGACCAAGCGACAAGCAGCCTCCGGCGTTTTTCAAGCGCATCAGCTCGACGATAGGCCTGCTCGGTGGCATTCCCGACCCGATGAGCCAGCGCCATCTCCGCAACATCTCGCGGGAACGTCGTCTTGTCACCGCACCAATCACGAAAGGTGCTGCGGAAACCATGGACCGTCAGATGCCCTAATTTCAACCTTCTCATGACCGCGGTCATGGCCATATTGGAGAGTGGGCGCTTCGGCTTTGCTCCGGGAAAGACGTAATCGCCTACCGCTACCTCCTTCATGCATGTCAAAATGGAAAGGGCCGCGTCCGAGAGGGGCACGACGTGGGCGCGGCCAGCCTTCATTCGCTCCTTGGGAATCGTCCATGTCTTCGCATGGTCGTCAATTTCATCCCATCGCGCCCCAAGCACCTCGCCTGACCGGGATGCATTCAGTATAGCGAACTCCAACGCCCGGGCCGCTGTGCCATCTGCTTCGCGTAGACACGCCATGAAAGCAGGCATTCCGCCATAGTCCATAGCCGCGTGATGTCCACGCTGAAGCTTCTGCCGGGCCGGGAGAAGGGATTTCAGATGCCCGCGCCAAAGGGCAGGGTTTTCGCCCTCCCTCCATCCTTTCGCCTTCGCGAAATCCAGCACGCGTTCGATCCGTCCCCGGATTCGCGAAGCTGTCTCGTTCTTCTCGTTCCATATCGGGGAAAGGACGCGCAACAGCTCATCGGTGCCGATCTGCGATACCCGCTTCGAGGAAATCGGCTTGCAATAGGCGTCCCCGAGCGTCATGCGCCATTGAGCCCGGTGCTTATCGTTCCGCCACTGGCCTTCCATGCTGCCGAGGAATTTCTCGACGCATTCGGCGAAGGTAGGTTCGTCTTCCTTGGCCTTCTCTGCAATCGGGTCTCGTCCCTCGGCAACCGCCTCCCGCGCCTCTCCGGCCTTCACTCTCGCCTTGGCAAGTGAAAGGGCCGGATAAGGGCCAAGACCCATTTCGCGCCGTTTTCTTCCGACCGTCCACATGAACAGCCAAGATTTGGAGCCTGTCGGGGTGACATTCAGATAGAGGCCACCGCCGTCACTATGTCGACCAGGCTTGAGTTTTGCGGACTTAACCAGAACATCCGACAGCTTCTGAAGGGCGCGCGCCATGCCTTCCCCACTTTCTTCCCCACTTTGAAATTTTGATGGCGGAGAACATTTGCGAACGACTGTGAGCGACGGAAGCAAAGAATGCAAGAAAAACAAACGGGTCGCGGACAGGGGCGAATGAGAGCGACTGTTTATTAGGCGGACTTCTTCTCCGCCAGTTCCTTGTGCTTCGGCAAGGCTCCCAGACACGTCCGGAAAATCGTCAGCCTGCCTTGCGGCGGGCCGCGCGTTCCAGAATGGGCACGCAGATGTCCAGGTCGCTGGAGGCGAGATGCGCGTAGCGCATGGTCATCTGCAGGGTCTGGTGGCCCAGCCAGGTCTGGACGCGCCTGATATCGATGCCGCCCTGGACAAGCCGTGAAGCGCAGGTGTGGCGCAGGATATGCGGCACGACGTCGGGATCCGTGCCCAGTCCCACCGTCTGCTTCGCCTCGTTCCAGGCCGCGCGGAATTTTGGCTGGGCGATGCCCGCGAAGGGGCCGCGTTTTCGCCTGTCCGACGCGTGGATGGCGGCGGCCGCGCGTTCGGTAAGCGGCACGGAACGGCTTTTGCCGCTCTTGGTCAGCCAGAAGGTGACGCGCTCGCCCTGGATGTCCTGCCATCGAAGGCCGATGCCTTCGCCGAGCCGCGCGCCGGTATCGACGAGGAAGATGCAGAGGCGACCGTAAAGATCGGATATTTCAAGGATCCTTGCAAAAAGCCGCGCCTCCTCGTCGGGATCGAGAAAGCGGATACGGCCAGCCTTTTCCCGCTGGCGCTTGAATTCCGGGAGGCTCTCGATGTCGCCCATCCGGTATGCCTTGCGCAGCAGCTTGCTGAGCGCAGCCATCTTCCGGTTGATCGTGGCATTGCTGTTGCCGCGCTTGCGCAACGCCGCGATCAGGCTGTCCACCATCGCGTCGGTGAAATCCGTAAAGGTTGTGCCGAGAAGGATTTCGTCGAGCTCCCCGACGAAGGACAGGACATTATATTTGTGAGATCCCGGCTCCCAAAGCACGTCGCTATAGCGATCAAGCAGCCAGCGCAATGTAACACGCTTTGATATTTTTGGCTGAATTAATGAAGAAAAATTATAGTTCAGGTTGTAGTTGCCAAAATTTGGGGCAACTTTTTGCATTTGGGGACCCCGCGGCGCATGCATCGCGCAGTGGTTGCACAAAATGATTGCTGGATTCCTGCTAAAACATCCCCTAAATTAGCAGAAAACAAAAACCCGGCTTACAGCCGGGTTTTCTATTTTCGGTCGCTATTCTATCAGAACGAGCGCTGCAGGCGGACGAAACCGGACCAGTCGTCCATGCCGCTCTTCTTGCCATCGAAGCGCGGGCCGTCGACGTCGGTGTACTGCAGGCTGACCTTGGCGGTCAGGTCGGTCACGATCGTGTAGTCGAGCGTGACGCCGGCGCGCCATGCGTCGCGGTCGCCGACATAGTCGCCGCTCAGATCGTAGTCGATCGTGCCCCAGTACTGGAAGCCGGGGGTGATGGCCAGCTTGTCGGTCAGGTTAGCCTTGTACGAGGCAGCGACCGACCATTCGGAAGCGTCCCAGTAACGGTTTGCGCCCGACGACCAGACGGCTGCGCCCTGCAGGGTGCCCGGGCCGACGTCAGCGGAGATGAGGCCGCGGATGTTGCCGTTTTCGGCGTCGAAGTCGTAGGAGCCGAGCAGGTCAGCGCTGACAGCGCCGAACGAGCCGGTGACAACGCCCGAGATGCCGAGGTTGTCGGAGAACTCCGACCAGGTGTTGGTTGCGAAGGTCTCGAGCGAAGCCGTGGCGGAGAAGGCGCCGCCTTCGTACTTGTACGAGATGGCGTTCAGCAGCGTGTTGCCGCCGATGACGTTCAGGAAGCCGCCGTCGAGAGCGTCGGTTTCGCCGTTGATGCCCTTATCCCACTCCGTGTAGAAGTAGCCGGCCTTGAAGCCGCCGAGCTGGATCCATGCGCCGTCCAGGAAAGTGTCGGCACCAGAGTCGCTCTGGAGGTCGATGTGGCCGGTCAGCGTGCCGAGCTCGGTGTCGCTCTTGGCGTCGATGGAGAGATAACCACGGGTATTGGTCTTGTAGGCAGCGTCATTCGTCAGCCAGGCGCCGGTGGAGCCGCTGCGGCCATGCTCAGCGAAGTCAACCTGGAAACGGACATAGCCGCTGATCCGCAGGCAGGTTTCGGTGCCCGGAATGTAGAAGTAACCCGTGCCGAATGCGTCGCAAACGCGAACGTATTCCATCGGCTCCGGCTCGGCGGCAACGATAGCGTCGGCGGCCTGAGCGCCGGAGACTGCTGCGAGAGCAGCAGCGGAGCCGATGAGAAGGCTCTTGATGTTCATTTTCTGACCTCCAGTCAGAAAAAGCAGCATCGCGCGCCGCCGGCCCCTGGCGTGCCGGGGGCAGGCCTCTTTTCTGCGTGCTGAAATGCGTCCTGTTCGACATTATATATATGACGGGCGGGCGGCATCCCGTCGCCGGCGTGAACGAAGGCCGTTTCGTTCGCTGCGCGCGCCCTGTCCATATCCTCGTAAAGTCCGCCGCCTGATTCTCCCGAACCACTCCCGAAACGGGCCGTGCCGATTCCCGTTTCCGGTCCTGCCGGGGCGTTGACGATGGGGAGCGGCGGCGGGAAAAATGCCCGTCTGCCACGTTAAAGCGCAGGCTTCGCCCTCTTTTTGCCCGGTCTATGGCGGGAGGATTCGGAAAAACCGCCCGGCTAAGTGCCCGCTTCATAAGGCCTTTTGTTAAGGATCCATAAACTTTTAGCGATCTGCCCCGCCATTTTGTGTCCTTTCCGCAACAGCGCGGGGCGAAGGCTGACACAAACCCTGCCTCCTTTCAGTTTGGAGATTGCTTACGGAGGCGCGTCTTGTATTTTCACCTTCGGAAGCAGGGGCGGTTGATCGTCCGCTTCCTGAACTTGGGGATGGGGCAGGGAACGCTGTCCTTCAGCAAAAAACCCAGACCCGTTTGAAACTTTTTGACTGGAGGTCAGAAAATGAACATCAAGAGCCTTCTCATCGGCTCCGCTGCTGCTCTCGCAGCAGTCTCCGGCGCTCAGGCCGCCGACGCTATCGTTGCCGCCGAGCCGGAGCCGATGGAATACGTTCGCGTTTGCGACGCATTCGGCACGGGTTACTTCTACATTCCGGGCACCGAAACCTGCCTGCAGATCAGCGGTTACGTCCGTTTCCAGGTTGACTTCGCTGAAAACGCTGTCGGCAACGACGCTGGCTACCGCGTTGGTACGCGTGGTTACATCTCGCTCGACGCCAAGAGCGACACCGAGCTCGGCACGCTGACCGGCCACATCGACCTTCAGGCTGACTCCCACCAGGACACCTTCCTGGACGGCGCATGGATCCAGCTCGGCGGCTTCAAGGCCGGCTACTTCTACACGGAGTGGGATAAGGGCATCAACGGCGAAACCGACGCTCTCGATGGCGGCTTCCTGAACGTCATCGGCGGCAACACGCTGCTGAACGCCATCTCGTACAAGTACGAAGGCGGCGCCTTCTCCGCTACGGTCGCTCTCGAATCGTTCGCCAACAAGGCTTGGTCGCGCTTCGAAGACAACCTCGGCATCTCGGGCGTTGTAACCGGCTCGTTCGGCGCTGTCAGCGCTGACCTGCTCGGCTCCTACGACTTCGACGCCGAAAACGGCAACATCCGCGGCCTCATCTCCGCTGACGTCGGCCCGGGCACCCTGCAGGGCGCAGCCGTCTGGTCGTCGGGCGCAAACCGTTACTGGGACGCCTCCGAATGGTCGGTCGCTGCCTCGTACAAGGCTAACCTGACCGACAAGCTGGCCATCACCCCCGGCTTCCAGTACTGGGGCACGATCGACTACGATCTGAGCGGCGACTATGTCGGCGACCGCGATGCATGGCGCGCTGGCGTCACGCTCGACTACACGATCGTGACCGACCTGACCGCCAAGGTCAGCCTGCAGTACACCGACGTCGACGGCCCGCGCGGCGGTGCCAAGGGCGGCCAGGACGACTGGTCCGGCTTCGTCCGCCTGCAGCGTTCGTTCTAAACTGATCTGACCTCTGTCAGTGATGGGAGACCCGGCTTTCGAGCCGGGTCTTTTCGTTTTGGAGCGCCCCTCGGGCCGCGCCTTGCGGGAGGCGCGGGCGGAACACGGGGGTATGGCGCGGGGTTCAGCCGTCCAGGCCGGCGAGGAACGCCTCGACCGACGGGAAGACGTCGACATGGTGCAGGAGCGGGGCATGGCCCTGTCCCGGCGCGGTCACCGTGCGGACGGTGGCGGCATGGGCCGCCATGCGGGCAAGCGTCTGCCGGGAAAACAGCCCGGACTGTTCGCCGCGCACCACGAGCAGCGGCTTTTGCGCCAGCAGCTCGAATTGCGGCCAGAGCGTCGGAAGCGGCTTTGAAAAGTCGATGGCCTGCAGCTGGTCCGTCAGCCCGGGATCGAAGTCGGCGACGATCCGGCCGTCCCGCTCGGCATAGATCGCTTCGGCCATGTCGTGCCAGTCGGCGTCCGAAAGGGCAGGGAAGGTGGCGCCGTGCAGCGCCCTCAGCCCCTCGGCCGCCGCCGCGAAACTGGCGGGAAAGGTCGCGCGGGAAAGATAGTCGCGAATCTCCTTGAGGCCGTCCGCTTCGATTTCCGGTCCGATATCGTTGAGGATCGCGCCCGCAATGCAGTCGGGCCGCACGGCCGCCATGACATGCAGGATCAGCCCGCCGCGCGAGGTCCCCGCAAAAAGCGCGCGGGAGAGGCCGAAGGCGGACAGGGCGGTGAGGACGTCCCGGCATTCCACCGCGACAGTGTAGTTGGCCGCATTGCCGTCATGGGCCGAAAGCCCGCGCCCGCGGTAATCGAGCGCGATGACGCGGCGTGGCGCGGCGGGATCCTGCGCGAGGCGCAGGGCAAGCGGGTGGAAGTCGCGCCCGTTGCGGCTGAGGCCGGGCAGGCAGACGAGCGGCAGCCGGCCGTCGGCCGCGGCTGGTGCATAATCGCGGGCATGCAGCATCAGTCCGTCTTCGGCTGGGAAGAAGCGGCTTTCGAATCCGTCCATGTCTGTGCATCCGCCTGACTGTTGGGGAGGGACGTTCGGCCGGGACACACCGAACGCGTGGGGACGGCCAGCCTAGAGCAATTCCGGCAAAAGTGCGAAGCGGTTTTGCGTCCGCACATAGTGTGAAAGGCCGGGCGCGCGATCCGGGGGAAAGCGGAAACGCTCCGGCCGGCCTGCGCACCGGGAGCAGGGCCGCCTTAGCGGCCGACGCTGAGATCGTGCACGATATCGGCCTTCTGGCCAAGACGGGTCTTGTAGACCTGGTAGTTCTCCATCACGCGCTGCACGTAGCTGCGGGTTTCGGAGAAGGGGATGCGCTCGATCCAGTCGACGACCTCGTCGATCGGCTTGCCGCGCGGGTCGCCATAGCGCGCGATCCACTGCGGCACGCGGCGAGGACCCGCATTGTAGGCGATGAAGGTCAGCACATAGGAGCCGCCGAAATCGCTGATCTGCTCGCCGAGATAGTGGGCGCCGAGCGTGGCGTTGTAGGCGGCGTCCGTCGTCAGCCGCTCCTTGGAATAGGCAAGGCCATAGCGTTTCGCCACGCCCTGCGCCGTGCCGGGCATGAGCTGCAGCAGGCCCTGCGCATTGGCGGGAGAGACGGCAGCCGGGTTGAAGGCGCTTTCCTGCCGGGCGATGGCATAGGCGAGCGCCTTGCCGGAACCGGCAATGTCGGCATCGTCGGGAATGACGCCGATCGGGAAGGCCAGCGCCACCACATCGATGCCGCGCCCGAAGGCGATCTTGCCGATCTGCAGCGAGAGCTGGTGGTTGCCACCCTTCTCGGCCTGCGCGGCGAGAAGCGCGAGCTCGCCGGGGCTCATCAGCTCGCCGGCGAGCGCCCGGTAGAGGCTGTCGCCGCGCCAGCCGTGCCCGGCCGCCTGCAGGCGGGCGATCGCCTGCACGGCCTCGCGCTGGTTGAAGCGGGCGCGTTCCTCCTCGGTCGGCTTCGGATAGGCGACGTTCAGCGCCGTGCGGCCGAGCCGCGCGGCGGCGAGCTGGCCGTAGAAGGTGCCGGGGAAGTTCGCCGCCTTGGCGAAATAGTCCTTTGCCTCCTTCGGATTGCCCTTTTCCGCCGTCCGTCCCAGCCAGTACCAGGCGCGGGAGACGGAGAGCGGCCGGTCGGAGGCCTGCAGGATGCGCCGGAAATGGCCGGCCGCGGTCTTCGGGTCGTCGAGATCGCGCAGCGCATACCAGCCGGCATGGAACTCCGCCTCGACGATATCCGTCGGGTCGTCCGCGCCGTGGCGGGCCGCGACGCGATAGGCATCGCGAAAGTCGCCGAGATCGGCAAGGCCGCGGCTGACGATGCGCTGCTCGTTCCACCAGGCGCCGGGATTGACCAGCCGCGCCGGATCCTCCGGCATGGCGGAGAAGAGCTTTCCGGCTGCGCGGTATTCCTCGTTGTTGCGCAGATGGCGGATGCGCAGGAACGTATAGGCGGGGTCCTTCTGCCAGCTCGCATCGACGGCCTTGATCAGGGTGCCGGCCGTCTTGTTCTTGCGAATGACCGCCGCCCAGGCGCGATAGAGCGACTGCGCCTTGCCGAGATCGCCGAACCGCTGCGCCTGGTCGACGCGGTCGCGATAAAGCAGCATCTCCATGCGCATCTTGTGGTCGGCGACGGTCAGGAGCGCGCCGAATTCGCCGAGGATCCTGCTTTCGAGTTCCTTGGAAAGCGTTTCCTTCTGCCAGAAGGACCGCAGGACCTCGCCGGCGCGCGCCGCATTGCCGGTCGCGACGAGCGCGCGGCAGAGCGCGACCGCGCCTTCCGCCGTTTCCGGGCGGGTCGTGCCGAAGGCGGCGAGCACATCGGCCGCCGGCGGATTCTCACGGGAAAGCGCCCGCTCGGAATTGGCACGCAGCGCCTTCAGGCCCGGCCAGCCCTTCAGCTCCTTCTGGGCGGCGGCGATCTCCCAGGACGGAACGCCGCGCTGGCCGGAGACGGCGATCGCCCAGGTCAGGATATGCCGGTCGAGGCTGTCGGGCGGCAGGCGGTTGCGCGCCGCGATGGCAAGGGCCGCATCGCGATTGGAAAGCGCGTCGAGCCCATCGCGCAGCTCCGCGCTCGCCGGCTGCAGGCTGTCCGTGCGCGGAATGGCACTGGTGATGATGTCCTTCGACGGCATGTCCGCGGCAAAGCCGAGCGGCTTTATCACCGGCACCGTGGTGTTTTCCGCCTCGACCGGCGAAGAACGCAGCGCAAGGCCGGCCGCACCGGCAAGCAGCAAGGCACAAAGGATGAAACTGTTTCTCGAGATCATGCTACATCCCGGATGCCTGACCGGCGCGCGTCCAGAACGTCATTTTCCGCCGGAACCTTGACAATCAATTAACCCTTTGTTGCCTTAACGAAGCCTTAACCGCAGCCCTCACTAAGCCGTGAACGGGCCCGCTTTCCAAGCGACGGATCAGGGGAAGCGAATATTCGCGCATCCGCCGCCCTTCCGCCTTGATCATGCATGAAAAACGCCCGTCGCGCCGCTTGCCGCAGGACTGTCACATGATTATTGTGCGGGCGTTTTTAACCACGGAATACGGCCAAAGCATGTAAGCCCAAGGGCGGCTCTGGCCTCAGGAGTTCTCGATGTTCAAGGGATCCATTCCCGCTCTCGTCACCCCGTTCACCGATGCCGGCGCCGTCGATGAAGACGCCTTCGCCGCGCATGTCGAATGGCAGATCGGCGAAGGCAGCCACGGCCTCGTCCCGGTCGGCACCACCGGCGAATCGCCGACGCTGTCGCATGACGAGCACAAACGGGTGGTGGAACTCTGCATCAAGGTCTCGGCCGGCCGCGTGCCGGTGATCGCCGGTGCGGGCTCGAACAACACGAAGGAAGCGATCGACCTCGCCCAGCACGCCGAAAAGGCGGGCGCGGACGCCATCCTCGTCGTCACGCCCTATTACAACAAGCCGACGCAGAAGGGGCTCTTCACGCATTTCGCGGCGATCGCCGAAAGCGTGAAGCTGCCGATCGTCATCTATAACATTCCCGGCCGCTCGGTGGTCGACATGTTGCCCGAGACGATGGGCGCCCTTGCCAAGGCATATGCCTCGATCGTCGGCGTCAAGGACGCGACCGGCAAGATCGAGCGCGTTTCCGAACAGCGCATCGCCTGCGGCAAGGATTTCGTCCAGCTTTCCGGCGAGGATGCCACCGCGCTCGGCTTCAACGCCCATGGCGGCGTGGGCTGCATTTCGGTGACGGCGAATGTCGCGCCGCGGCTCTGTGCGGAATTCCAGGTGGCGACGCTCGCCGGCGACTACGCCAGCGCGCTGGAATACCAGGACAAACTGATGCCGCTGCACAAGGCGATCTTCCTCGAGCCGGGCCTGTGTGGCGCGAAATACGCGCTGAATCGCACGCGCGGCATGAACCGCACCGTCCGCTCGCCGCTGCTCTCCACGCTGGAGCCGGCCACGGAGGCAGCCATCGACGCGGCGCTGCGCCACGCCGGCCTGCTGAACTGACATGGCGACGAAAGCGCGTCCGACGACGGTCAAGAAGATTGTGGCGGAGAACCGCAAGGCCCGCTTCAACTACGAGATCATCGACACCTACGAGGCCGGTCTCGTCCTGACCGGCACGGAGGTCAAGTCGCTGCGCGAAGGCAAGGCGAACATTGCGGAATCCTATGCTTCGGACGAGGGCGGCGAGATCTGGCTGATCAATTCCTACCTGCCGGAATATCTCCAGGCCAACCGCTTCAACCACGAGACCCGCCGGCGGCGCAAGCTTCTGCTGTCCCGGCGGGAAATCCATCGCCTGCGCAACGCGATCAATCGCGAGGGCATGACGCTGGTGCCGCTCAAGATCTACTTCAACGATGTCGGCCGGGCAAAGCTCGAACTCGCGCTCGCCAAGGGCAAGAAGCTGCACGACAAGCGCGAGACCGAGAAGGAGCGCGACTGGAATCGCCAGAAGGGCCGCCTGCTGCGCGAGCGCGGCTGAGGCGCCCTTCCTCGCTTCTCTTCCTTAGAACTGGCTGTAAAGCTGCGCGATGACCGACTGGCGCGCAAGCTGCTCGCTGCCGGCATCCGCCGGCACGTCCGGCGAGGCGGCCGGGTTGGCGCTCGGGGTGCGGGCCGTCAGGAAGCTCGACATCAGGCTGTTGAGGTCGTTGCTCTCGATGGCGAGGCGCGCGGTCGGATTGCGGCTGTTGTTGGCGACCTGCTCGTCCGCTGCCGCCTGGGAGGGCGGCACGGCGTAGGCGGGCAGGGCGGAGATGCCCGGCAGCCCGTTCGGCGCATAGAGGAAGCTGAGGTCGCCGATCTCCCCGGCGATGTCGGACGGGGTCGAAACCTGGGTGACCGGCTGCGGCGCGGCAAGCGCGGCGAGGGCGGAGACCGCGGGGCGGGTTTCCGCCGCCATGGCCGGCGCGCGCATGTCGAGCGCGCTCGATGCTCCCCGGTAGCTGTTTGCCGAAAGCGATACTGCGTCCACCATCGTCCCGATGTCCCAATGCGAAATGGCTGTCCGACATCGGGAATAGCAGGGGAGTCTTGAAGAAGCTTGAGACCCCGCAAGGGAATTTGATTCAATGTTTAAGGAAAGCTTGAAAAGGCCGTTTTCCGGCGCTTTTCCCGCATCGGAGCATGCACGAAGTTGGGGAGGGGAGCCTCGCCCCGCCCACTGCCGTCAGTCATCCTCGGTCCGATCCGCTTGCCTCAGTCGCTGACGGTCTCCACCGGTTCGGTGGCGCGCTGCGGGCGTTCGGAAGGGTCGCGGCCGATCTCGGCCTTCAGCGAGCCGAGATCGATGAAGTAGTCGGCCTGGCGGCGCAGGTCGTCGGCGATCATCGGCGGCTGCGTCTGCATGGTCGAGACGACGGACACCTTGCGGCCCCGGCGCTGCAGCGCCTCGACGAGCGTGGTGAAATCGCCGTCGCCGGAGAAGATGACGAGGTGGTCGACGGTCTCGGACTGCTCCATCGCGTCGATGGCCAGCTCGATGTCCATGTTGCCCTTGATCTTGCGGCGGCCGAGCGAGTCGGTGAATTCCTTGGCCGGCTTGGTGACGACCTTGTAGCCGTTATAGTCGAGCCAGTCGATCAGCGGGCGGATCGAAGAATATTCCTGGTCCTCGATGAGGGCGGTATAGTAATAGGCGCGCAGAAGATAGCCGCGCTTCTGGAAGGCCTTCAGGAGCTTTCTGTAATCGATGTCGAACCCGAGTGTCCTGGAAGCCGCATAGAGATTTGCACCGTCGATGAAGAGGGCGATTTTCTCGCGGGGGTCGAACATACTGCGAAATCCTTTTAAATAGAAGTTGATGTAAACGGTCGCGTTTTGGCCAAGTGCCGAGGTGGCCGGATGCACTATCCGGTTGAATTAACTGTTTTTCATATAATCTTCATTTAGGGCAGAGGGCCCGGCTTTCCAAGCAAATCTAGGTTGCGAAGGCGATTTTTCCGGCCGGTATCGTTTCAGCAAATTCAAGGACTTCGGAATTGGGGAATAGTTCCCGCACTTTACCTCATTTGTCCGATCTTTCAGCTTTTTACTTCCCGTAACGTGAGGCACCAATCAGAAGTTATATGGGCTGCCTTACGACACGCGCGCCAGCGGTAAGGGGAAGGAAAAACTTGAATTTGCCTTCCATTGCCTGTATCGGGCATGCAAACTCCTGAAATTCATGACCGCAAAGGACAGGCAATGGCCCGTGTCACCGTTGAAGATTGCATTGACAAGGTAGACAACCGCTTCGAGCTGGTTCTTCTTGCAAGCCATCGCGCCCGCCTCATCTCGCAGGGCGCCGCCATCACCATCGACCGCGACAACGACAAGAACCCCGTCGTCGCGCTGCGCGAGATCGCCGACGAGACGCTTTCGCCCGACGACCTCAAGGAAGACCTGATCCACTCGCTGCAGAAGCATGTGGAAGTGGACGAGCCCGAGCCCGATCCGGCAAGCCTGGTCGCCGATGCCGCATCCGGCGTCGTCGCGATCGAAGAGGACGAGGACCAGCCGGAGACCATCGCCTTCGACCGCATGTCGGAAGAAGAGCTGCTGGCCGGCATCGAAGGCCTCGTGCCGCCGGAAAAGAGCGACGATTACTGATGCCGGGGCAGGCAGTAGGCAGTAGGCAGTAGGCATTTCGGCCCACAAGACGGCCGACATGCCAATCCCTATTGGCTATTGCCTAATTCCTATTGCCTATTTTTATATTGCGGATGCCGGTGCGCCCCTCTTAAGGTCGGGGCGCACTTTTTTTTGCCCCCGCGCGGCGGGGAGGGAGCCGACCGAGGATGATGCGTCAATATGAACTCGTCGAACGGGTTCAGAAATACAAGCCGGATGCCAACGAGGCCCTGCTGAACAAGGCCTATGTCTATGCCATGCAGAAGCACGGGCAGCAGAAGCGGGCGAGCGGCGATCCCTACATTTCGCATCCCCTCGAAGTCGCGGCCATTCTCACCGAGATGCGTCTGGACGAATCGACCATCGCCGTCGCGCTGCTGCACGACACAATCGAGGATACGAGCGCGACGCGCGCCGAGATCGACGAACTGTTCGGCGAGGACATCGGCGCCCTGGTCGAAGGCCTCACCAAGATCAAGAAGCTCGACCTCGTCTCCAAGAAGGCCAAGCAGGCGGAAAACCTGCGCAAGCTCCTGCTCGCCATTTCCGACGACGTGCGCGTGCTCCTGGTCAAGCTCGCCGACCGCCTGCACAACATGCGCACGCTCGACCACATGTCGCCGGAAAAGCGCGCCCGCATCTCCGAGGAGACGATGGACATCTATGCGCCGCTCGCCGGCCGCATGGGCATGCAGGACATGCGCGAGGAGCTGGAAAACCTCTCCTTCCGCCACATCAACCCGGAAGCCTTCGACACCGTCACCCGCAAGCTGGAGGACCTTTCCCGCCGCAACGAGGGCCTGATCCGCAAGATCGAGGACGAGCTGCGCGAACTGCTCGTGGTGAACGGCCTGCCGGACGCCCTCGTCAAGGGCCGGCAGAAGACGCCCTATTCGGTCTTCCGCAAGATGCAGTCGAAGTCGCTCTCCTTCGAGCAGCTTTCCGACGTCTATGCCTTCCGCATCCTCGTCGACGACATTCCCGCCTGTTACGCCGCGCTCGGCATCGTGCACACGCGCTGGCGCGTCGTGCCCGGCCGCTTCAAGGACTACATTTCGACGCCGAAGCAGAACGACTACCAGTCGATCCACACGACCATCGTCGGCCCGTCGCGCCAGCGCATCGAGCTGCAGATCCGCACCAAACGCATGCACGAGATCGCCGAATACGGTATCGCCGCGCACTCGCTCTACAAGGACAAGGAAGTGGTGAACGGCGACGAACGCACGCGCTCGCCCCGCTCCAACGCCTATGCCCTGCTGCGCCGGACGATCGAATCGCTCGCCGAAGGCGACAACCCGGAGGAATTCCTCGAGCATACCAAGCTCGAGCTCTTCCAGGACCAGGTGTTCACCTTCACCCCGAAGGGCCAGCTCATCACCCTGCCGCGCGGGGCGACGCCGATCGATTTCGCCTATGCGGTCCACACCAATATCGGCGATACCTGTGTCGGCGCCAAGATCAACGGCCGCATCATGCCGCTCGTCACCCGCCTCAGCAACGGCGACGAGGTGGAGATCATCCGCTCGGGCATCCAGGTGCCGCCGCCGGCCTGGGAGGAGATCGTCGTCACCGGCAAGGCGCGCGCCGCCATCCGCCGGGCCACCCGCGCCGCCGTGCGCAAGCAATATTCCGGCCTCGGCTACCGCATCCTGGAGCGCACCTTCGACCGTGCCGGCAAATCCTTCTCGCGCGACGGCCTGAAACCCGTGCTGCACCGTCTCGGCCAGAAGGATGTGGAAGACGCCATCGCCGCCGTCGGCCGCGGCGAGCTCTCCTCGCTCGACGTGCTGCGTGCCGTCTTCCCGGATTACCAGGACGAGCGCGTGACGGTGAAGCCGAGCTCGGACGACGGCTGGTTCAACATGCGCAGCGCCGCCGGCATGGTGTTCAAGCTGCCGGGCAAGGCGAAGACGACGCTGGAAGGGGGCACGACCGAAACCGGCCCCGAGGCGCTGCCGATCCGCGGCCTCTCCGGCAATGCCGAGGTGCATTTCTCCGCCGGCGGCGCCGTGCCGGGCGATCGCATCGTCGGCATCATGGAGAAGGACAAGGGCATCACCATCTATCCGATCCAGTCGCCGGCCCTCCAGAAATTCGACGACGAGCCCGAGCGCTGGATCGACGTGCGCTGGGACCTCGACGAGGCCAACAACACCCGCTTCATGGCGCGCATCATGATCAATGCGCTGAACGAGCCGGGCACGCTCGCGGAAGTCACCCAGACGATCGCCACCAGCGACGTCAACATCCGCTCCATGTCGATGGCGCGGGTGGCCGCGGATTTCACCGAGGTGCATATCGATCTGGAGGTCTGGGACCTGCGCCAGCTCAACCAGCTGATGGGCCAGCTCAAGGAACTTCAGTGCGTCTCGACGATCAGTCGGGTCTTCACATGATGGTTCCTATGCAAAAATGTGGCATCCTGCCCTGAATAGGGCAGGTTTGCCCAAGATTTGACCAGTCATTATGCGCCTTTTGCATGGCTGTATTGGCATAGTGTCGCTGGTGCCTTTGGGGTGAAGATCCTATCTTCTGCGTCGGGAGGTCAAACCGAAAGAGGTTTACCAATGTTGAAGCAGATCAAGAATTTCACCCGCGCCCTGCGCATCCCGACCGCCGAAGACCGCGAACTGGCCTACCTCAACGGCGCCATCGACCGGATCGACCTGGAATACCGCCAGCGTCAGATCGACCGCGGCCTCTTCCGCAAGTCCTACTGAAGACCAGCCGGTACGTGTGGCGCATTCCGTGCGCCACGGCGACCGCCGCGTGGCGCCATACGGGCGCCATTGAAATGCCACTAACGGATCGGCTATGTCTGGGCCATGTTGTTCCGACGCCGAAAGAAGGCCGGCTGGCTTGACCGATTGCGCGAATTCTTCTGGCCGCGCAAGGGGTTCACGCGTCCCGCGCGCTATCTCGCCAAGCGGATCCTCCGCCTGTCCGCCTCGCCGCATGCCGTGGCTGCCGGTGTCGCCGCCGGCACTTTTTCCGCCTTCACGCCGCTCCTCGGCTTTCATGTGATCCTGGCGCTGGCGCTCGCCTATCTGATGGCCGGCAACCTGCTTGCCGCCGCGCTCGCCACCACCATCGCCAATCCGCTGACCATTCCGCTCATCGCGCTTGCGACCTTTCGCGTCGGAGAAGCGCTTCTCGGCATGAAGTCCGCCGAAATGGTGACGGCCGCCGAACTCTTTCACCGGCTGGAGCACCTGGAACTGTCCGAACTGTGGCAGCCGGTGCTGAAGCCCATGCTGGCCGGCGCCGGCCTTCTCGGCATCGCGGCCGCCGCGCTCGCCTATGGCGTCACGCGCCTTGCCGTGCGCTCCTTCAAGGCCCGCCGCCATGCGCGCCTTCTCGAGCGCGCCGGCCTCGCGACGACCCATCCCGCCCTTTCCCGTGGAGACAAATCCCTATGATCATCGGCATCGGCAGCGACCTCATCGACATCCGCCGGGTGGAGAAGTCGCTGGAACGGTTCGGCGAGCGCTTCACCCAGCGCTGCTTCACCGAGATCGAGCGGGCGAAGTCCGACGGGCGCAGGAACCGCGCGGCCTCCTATGCCAAGCGTTTCGCCGCCAAGGAGGCCTGCTCCAAGGCGCTCGGCACGGGGCTGGCGCAGGGGGTGTTCTGGAAGGACATGGGCGTCGTCAACCTGCCGGGCGGCAAGCCGACCATGAAGCTCACCGGCGGCGCGCTGGAGCGGCTGGGGCGGCTTCTTCCCGAGGGCCACGAGGCGCGCATCCACATCACCATCACGGACGATTTTCCCCTGGCGCAAGCTTTCGTGATCATCGAGGCGCTGCCGGCCGGAACGCCGGGATAAGGGGCGCGGTTTGCTGACGAACCTCGCCCCACTCACCGACGTCATCCTCGGGCTTGACCCGGGGATCCGCGCGGCACCCGCGGCCGCGAATGGTCGCGTCAAGCTTGACCATGACGGAGGAGGGGTTGGCGGCTTTTGCCGGCAGCGGGAGCTCGCACAACCGGCGCCAGCGTCTTTTTGACCGACACGATTTCCAACAGGCAACCTTTCCTCTATAGAGGGCCCCATGTTTGCAGATAAGGACAGATCCGGCGTGGCAGAGAAGACTGAGAAGGCCGAAAGCGGCCTGTGGGAAAACGTCAAGGTAATCATCCAGGCGCTGCTGCTCGCCGTCGTGATCCGCACCGTGCTTTTCCAGCCCTTCACCATCCCCTCCGGATCGATGATGCCGACCCTGCTCGTCGGCGATTATCTCTTCGTCAACAAGTTCTCCTACGGCTATTCGAAATATTCGCTGCCGTTCTCGCCGAACCTGTTCTCCGGCCGCATTTTCGCGAGCGAGCCGACGCGCGGCGACATCGTCGTCTTCCGCTTCCCGCCGAACCCCGACATCGACTACATCAAGCGCCTCGTCGGCCTGCCGGGCGACCGCATCCAGGTGCGCGACAGCGAGCTCTTCGTGAACGGCGTGCCGGTCAAGCGCGAGCACAACGGCTTCTTCCGCGCCGACGACCAGTACGACACCGGCGAGGACGTGCCGGTCTTCCGCGAGACCATGGACAACGGCGTCGCCTACGACACGCTGGACACGCGTCCCGGCACGGTCGGCGACAACACGCGCGAGTTCATCGTGCCGGAAGGCCACTATTTCATGATGGGCGACAACCGCGACAACTCGGCCGACAGCCGCTTCGACGTCGGCTTCGTTCCGGCTGAAAACCTGATCGGCCGCGCCAGCCTGATCTTCTTCTCGCTCGGCAACGACACGTCCTTCAGCGAAGTCTGGAAATGGCCGACGAACCTGCGCTGGGATCGCCTGTTCAAGGTCGTTGAATGAAGGGCGCCATTCCGCTGAACGACGTCAACCGCAAGGCTCTCGAAGAGCTGATCGGCTATGTCTTCACCGACAAGGATCGTCTCGACCGGGCGATCACCCATGCCAGCGCGCGCCCCGGCAAGGGCAGCAATTACGAACGGCTGGAATTCCTCGGCGACCGCGTGCTGGGCCTGTGCGTCGCCGAGATGCTGTTCCGCACGTTTCGCGAGGCGAAGGAGGGCGAGCTTTCGGTCCGCCTGAACCAGCTCGTCAGCGCGGAAAGCTGTGCGGCAGTCTCCGACGATCTCGGCCTGCACCGCTTCATCCGCACCGGCGCGGACGTGAAGAAGCTCACCGGAAAAGCCATGCTGAATGTCAGGGCCGATGTGGTAGAGTCGCTGATCGCCGCGATCTATCTCGACGGCGGGCTGGAGGCGGCGCGCGGCTTCATCCTGTCCAACTGGGAGGGCAGGGCCGCCCGCGCGGAAGGCGCGCGGCGCGATGCCAAGACCGAATTGCAGGAATGGGCGCATGCCAGGTTCGGCGTGACGCCGAACTACCGGGTCGACGAGCGCTCGGGACCGGACCACGATCCCCGCTTCACCGTGACGGTGGAGATCCGGGGCGTCGCGCCGGAAACCGGCATCGACCGCTCGAAACGGGCCGCCGAACAGGTGGCCGCGACAAGGATTTTGGAACGCGAAGGCGTCTGGCCGAAGAGCCAAGCCGCGGATTGACGGATATCATGAGCGAAGAACACGAAAACCCCGCCGAGATGAACACGAACGGTGAGGGCACGACCCGCTCGGGTTTCGTGGCGCTGATCGGCGCGACCAATGCCGGCAAGTCGACGCTGGTCAACCGCCTCGTCGGCGCCAAGGTGACGATCGTCAGCCACAAGGTGCAGACGACGCGCGCCATCGTGCGCGGCATCGCGATCCACGACAATGCCCAGATCGTCTTCATGGACACGCCCGGCATCTTCAAGCCGCGCCGCCGGCTCGACCGCGCCATGGTGACGACCGCCTGGGGCGGGGCGAAGGACGCCGACGTCATCATGTTCCTGATCGACAGCGAGCGAGGGCTCAAGGGCGATGCCGAGACGATCCTGGAGGGGCTGAAAGAGGTCCACCAGCCGAAGATCCTCGTCCTCAACAAGGTCGACCGCGTCAATCCGGAAGACCTGCTGAAGCTCGCCGCCGCCGCGAACGAGGTCGTCAAGTTCGAGCGCACCTTCATGATCTCGGCGCTGAACGGTTCGGGCTGCGAGGACGTGATGAACTATCTTGCCGCCGCGCTCCCCGAAGGCCCGTGGTATTATCCGGAAGACCAGATCTCCGACCTGCCGATGCGCCAGCTTGCGGCCGAAATCACCCGCGAAAAACTCTTCCTGCGCCTGCACCAGGAGCTTCCCTATTCCTCCCATGTCGAGACGGAGAAGTGGGAGGAGCGCAAGGACGGCTCGGTGCGCATCGAGCAGGTGATCTATGTCGAGCGCGACAGCCAGAAGAAGATCGCGCTCGGCAAGAACGGCGAGGCGATCAAGGCGATCTCCATGGCCTCGCGCAAGGAGCTGTCGGAGATCCTCGAACAGCCCGTGCACCTCTTCCTCTTCGTGAAGGTGCGCGAGAACTGGGGCGACGACCCGGCCCGCTTCCGCGAGATGGGCCTCGATTTCCCGACCTCGTGACGGCTTACGGCCGAGCCTTGACGGCGGGGCCGACTTCCAGGATGCGGTTCGTCCAGACATAGCCGGGGAATTCCTCCGGCAGGTTCTCCACCTCCTCGGCCGTGTCGATGCCGACCGTGCTGCCGCCGGTATAGGGGCCGATGAGGACCACGTCGCTGCCGGCGTCCTTCATGCGCGTCAGGAAGCGGTTCGGCCAGCCCCAGAACAGGAAGGCGTAGTTGCTCGGCACCGGCACCAGCGTGTTGCGGCAGGCCTCCGGCACATAGCCGATCCAGCCCGTGCCGAGATAGCGCAGCAGGCAGGCCTTCACCGAGGCCTTCGTGTAGCCCTTGAGGCCTGGCACCGCGGCGAGCGCCGCATCCGTCGGCTCCGCCCCGCCATAGATGCCGAAGATCTTGTCCTTCCAGGCCGGATTGGCCGCCAGCAGCGCGGCCAGCGCCTCGCCTTCCTCCGCCCGCCGGCTCTTGAAGTTGATCAGCAGCTTGCCGGCCGGATTGGCGGCGAACATGTCTTCCAGCATCGGCATCTGCCCGACGCCCTTGCCGCGGAACGGGTAGGTCTTGCCGCCGTCGGGCGTATAGCCGTAACCGATGTCGAGCGTCTTCAGCGTGGCGCTGTCCGTCTCTTCGGTCACGCCCTGGCCGTCCGTCCGGCAGTCGAGCGTCCAGTCGTGGAAGACGGCGAATTTCTTGTCCGGCGTCAGGTGCACGTCGATCTCGACGACCTCGGCGCCCGCGGCAAAGGCCGCCTGCATGCCGGCGACGGTGTTTTCCAGGAAATCGTGTCCGGGCGGGTCGATGAGGCCTGCCGTGCAGGTGTCGTCGTCGATCCCCTCACGGCTGAAGGTCTGGTGCGCGCCGCGATGGGCCATCAGCTTCGTTGCGCCCTCCGGCGCGCTGGCGATCAGCGAACTGTTGAAGGACCAGATGAGCAGGGCGAGGCCCAGAATGAAGATCGGCGCGTTTCGCATAAAACTCCTCCTGCGGCCCCGCAAACAGGGATAGGGGCTCCCAGGAGAGACGGCAAGTGGCGGAAAGTATCAGGCGCGGGCGCGGCGATCCGGGCTCTGTGCGACCTCGCGTGCCTTTTCGACAAGCCGCTGCATCGCCCAGATGCCGATCTCTTCGAGGGAGAGGGGACGGCTGATGAGATAGCCCTGGTAGAGATCGCAGCCCGCGGCGGCGAGCAGCGCCATCTTCTCCGTCGTGTCGACGCCTTCGGCGATCACCGACATGTCCTGCGCATGGCAGAGCGCGACGAGCGCGCGCAGCGTCGGCAGCGCGGCGGAGCGGGTGAGGCTTTCGACGAGCTCGCGGTCGAGCTTGATGGTCTCGGCGGGATATTCGATGATCTGCTGCACCGAGGTATAGCCCGCGCCGAAATCGTCGATCGAGATGCGGAAGCCGCGCGCGCGCAGGATCTCGATGTTGCGGCGCGACTGCTCGCCGAGCTTGACGGCGAAGGTCTCGGTCAACTCGATCTCGATCATGCGGGCATCGATGCCGTGCCGGTCGGCGCTGTCGCAGAAATGGTCGCTGATCGACTTCGTGTAGAGTTCGGCCGACGAGATGTTGATGCAGAGGATCGTGTCGGCGCCGAAAAGCTTCTTGATCTGCCCGTATTCGGCCATCGCCCTGTCGATCACCCACCAGTCGATCTTGCTGAAGAGGCCGGTCGTCTCGGCGATCGGGATGAATTCGTCGGGCGTCACGCGGCCGAGGACGGGCGAGGTCCAGCGCAGAAGCGCCTCGCAGCCCGTCACCTTGCCGTGTCCGTCGACGATCGGCATGTAGACGAGGTGGAATTCGCGGTCGGGATCGAGGATGCGCAGCTCCTCCTCGATGCGGCGCTGGCGGTTGCGCTTCTCGTGCAGCGAGCGGGAATAGCGGGCCGAGCCGTTCTTGCCCTGAGATTTCGCCTGGTACATGGCCGCATCGGCATTGGCGACCAGCTCCGGCAGGGTGCGGGCGTCTTCCGGATAGACGGCGATGCCGATGCTGGCGGTGACCGGATAGGCCTTGTCCAGCACCGCGAAGCCTTCGGCAAAGAGCGACAGGATTTCGTTCGAGACTTCCGTGATCGTGCCGCTGCCCGGCTGGCAGCGCAGCATGATGGCGAATTCATCGCCGGAGAGGCGGGCGAAGAGGCCGGCCGGCAGGCCGCGCTCGCAGACGATGCGGGCGACGATGGTGGAGATGCGGTCGGCGAGGGTCTTCAGCAGCTCGTCGCCGATCTTGTGGCCGTGCTTGTCGTTGACGAACTTGAAGTTGTCGACGTCGATGAAGAGCAGGGTGCAGCCGGTATCCTCGGCCTCCGCCTCCTCAAGGATCTGCGTGGAGCGGATGTTGAAATATTCGCGGTTGGAAATGCCCGTCAGCGTATCCGTCCAGGAGGCGTTCTGCACGAGGTCGAAGGACTGCAGGGACTGGTCGTGCAGCCGCTTGACGTTCGCCGAGAGGCGGCCGATCTCGCCGATCTCGTTCATCTCGGGCAGGGCGCTGCGGTTGCCGGTCATCACGTCGGTGAGCTGGCGGTCGAGCCGGGCGATCGGATTGGTGATGTAGCGGCGCACCAGGCCGAGCACGAGGATGATCGTGCACAGGCTGAGCGCGATGGCGCCGAGCGCGAGCAGCGACTTCAGCGTCCACAGCCGGTTCTCGATGAAGACCGGATCCGGCGTCAGCCGGGCGAAGAGAGACGGGCTCAGCGTTGCGGTCGCGGAGAGGCTGCCCTGCGCGAGGAGCTGGTGCTGGCCGATTTCGATCGTCGTGCCGTACTCCTTCTCCAGCGCCCGCTTCATGTCGAGGAAGAGTTTTGGCCGCACCGCGGTCTGCACGAGGATCGCGCTGCCCTTGGCGCTGGCGACCGGACGGTTGAAGGTCAGCGGATCGATGAACTCCGAATGCACGATCAGCGGTTCGATGCCGGCGGCGTTGAGATAGCTCCAGGAGGAGAGCCGCGGGCTTTCGATCACCTGCCTTGCATGCCGGATCTGCTGCGGCGTGATCTCCGCGAACGGATCGTCGCTGTCTTCGAAATAGTAGTCGACCGTCAGCGGCGGGCGGATGATCGCCACGGAGATGAAGCGCTTGCGGTCGTCGGAGAGCGAGGTGATGCTCTGCTGCAGGCGCACGCCGAGCGCGGTGTTGCGATAGGCGGCATCCGGCTCGTTGACGAACAGGCGCACCGCGCCGCCCTCGACGAGCGAATAGATGAAGCTGCGGTTCTGCGTCACCTCGTTCTGGAAGACGGCGGTGAGCAGGCCCATCTGCTGCCACAGGCGCGCGCGTTCCAGCGCGAGGATGGAGGAGCTCTGCACGTAGTAGATCAGCGAGGCGGCGAGCACGTAGCCAGCAAGCACGACCGGGAAGATGAGGGAGAGGGCGCGTTTACCGAGCGTCACTGATCTGGGCCAGACTGCTGATGATGCGGCGGCGGGCCTGGACCGATTGCACGGTCAGTTCCTCCTGGAACTGGCTCTTGGCCAGGATTTCCGGTGCGGCATAGATTTCGGGATTGGAGCGCATGTCTTCCGGCAGCAGGGCGAGGGCGGCGGAGCTGGCGGTCGGCATGTTGAGCTTGATGGCGTTGCGGGCGCCGTTCTCGGCATTGCTGATATAGTCGACCAGTTGCAGCGCCAGCGCCTTGTTGTGCGAGCGCTCGCTGACGGAGATGCAGTCGAGCCAGGAGAGCGTGCCCTCCTTCGGCACCACGTAGCGCCAGAGGCCGGGCGAGGCGACCTTGTCGTTCAGCGTGTACTGGTCGCCGCTATAGCCGAGCGCCATGTGGATGTCCGGGCCCTTGTCGGGGTTCTGCACCGAGGTGACCACATAGTCGTAGGTCAGCACATAGGGCGCCTGTGCCTTCATCAGCTCGTAGGCCGCCTTCAGCGTCTCGTTGTCGTTGGCGTTCACCGATTTGCCGAGCAGGACGAGCGGGGCGACGAAGGCCTCGGCATGGTCGTCGTACATGGCGATATGGCCGCGCAGGCTTTCGGCCGGCTTCATCATGTCCGCCCAGGAGGTCGGCGGCGTCGTGATCTTGTCGGAGCGGTAGAGGATGCCCATCGTGCCCCACAGATAGGGCACGCCGTAGCCGCCGCAGCGGCTCGCCCAGCTCTTCGCATAGTCCTTCAGCGACGGCACGTTGTTCTGGTCCAGCGCGGCGATGACGCCGCGCTTGCCGTAGAGCCGGGCGCCGTTCTCGTTGGTCACGACGACATCGACATTGCTGTTCGGATCGGCGAGGATCTCGTCGCGCACGTCGCCGCTGTCATAGAAGGTCTGGCGCACCTTGATGCCGGTTTCGGCGGTCCAGTCGGCAAGGATCTGCTCGTCGATATAGGCTTCCCAGATCAGCAGGTTGAGGGTTGCCGCATGCGCGGGACCTTCCGCGGGGAGGGCCGCCAGTGAGACTGCTGCAAGAAAAGCGCCGCGCATGCCGAAGGCCCCGTTGCCGTTACGTGCGGTGAGGATAGACGGCAAGACTTTATGAAGCGTTACAACCTCTAAGCCTGTATTAACGGGTGTTCAACCGTGGCACAGTCCTGCCGTCCTTTCCGGCGGTGATATATATTGTGGACGTGGTCGCGGGCTCACGGGCCTGCGATTGGCCTGCCGCCGGCCGCGCACTATGGTCGCCGACCGCGCCAACCAGAGGAATCCGACATGGCCCCGACACCGCTCAAGATCGCGAACCTGATCGCCGCCGAGATCAAGGCGACCTCCGCGCAGGTTTCCGCCGCCGTGGAACTCATCGACGAGGGGGCGACGGTGCCCTTCATCGCGCGCTACCGCAAGGAAGTGACCGGCGGCCTCGACGACACGCAGCTGCGCACGCTGTCCGAGCGGCTGACCTATCTGCGGGAGCTGGAGGCGCGCCGCGCCTCGATCCTCGAATCGATTTCGGGGCAGGGCAAGCTGACGGACGAGCTGGCCGCGAAGATCGCCACTGTTTCGACCAAGGCGGAGCTCGAGGACATCTACCTGCCCTACAAGCCCAAGCGCCGCACCAAGGCGGAGATCGCCCGCGAGCGCGGCCTCGGCCCGCTCGCCGAGCAGATCCTGGCCGATCGTGCGCAGGTGCCGGCGGCGCTGGCCGAAAAATTCCTCTCGGCCGAGGTGCCGGACGTCAAGGCGGCGCTGGAGGGCGCGCGCGACATCGTCGCCGAGCAGTTCACGGAAAATGCCGATCTCCTCAAGCGCCTGCGCGACTACATGAAGGACAATGCCTTCCTGCGCTCGCGCGTCGTCGAGGGCAAGAAGGAGGCCGGCGCGAAGTTCTCCGACTATTTCGACCATACCGAACGCTGGGCGACGGTGCCCGGCCACCGGGCGCTCGCCATGCTGCGCGGCTGGAACGAGGAGTTCCTGTCGGTCGACATCGTGGTCGACCAGGACAGCACCGAGGCCGTCAAGCCGGTGGAGCGCATCATCGCCTCCTTCTATGCCATCGGCACGAAGCCCGGCGACAAGTGGCTGGCCGAGGTGATCGGCTGGACCTGGCGGGTGAAACTCTCCATGTCGCTCTCGCTCGACCTGATGCGCGAGATGCGCGAACGGGCCGAGGAGGAAGCGATCCGCGTCTTCGCCCGCAACCTCAAGGACCTCTTGCTCGCCGCGCCCGCCGGCACGCGCGCCACGATGGGCCTCGATCCGGGCATCCGCACCGGCGTCAAGGTCGCCGTCATCGACAATACCGGCAAGGTGCTGGAGACGACGACCGTCTATCCCTTCCCGCCGAAGAACGACGTGCGCGGCACGCAGGCCGAGCTCGCCAGCCTCGTCCGCAAGCACAGGATCGAGCTGATCGCCATCGGCAACGGCACCGGCAGCCGCGAGACGGAGAAGCTGGTGGCCGACATGCTGGCCCAGCTGCCTGCGCCCAAGCCCACCAAGGTCATCGTCTCGGAGGCCGGCGCCTCGGTCTATTCCGCCTCGGAAACGGCGGCCGCCGAATTCCCCAACCTCGACGTCTCGCTGCGCGGCGCCGTCTCCATCGCCCGCCGCCTGCAGGATCCGCTTGCCGAACTGGTGAAGATCGAGCCGAAGTCGATCGGCGTCGGCCAGTACCAGCACGATGTCGACCAGGGGAAGCTTTCCCGCTCGCTGGATGCGGTGGTGGAAGACGCGGTGAACGCTGTCGGCGTCGACCTCAACACCGCCTCCGCGCCGCTGCTCGCGCGCGTCTCCGGCCTTGGAAAGTCTTCGGCCGAGGCGATCGTCGCGCACCGCGATGCCAACGGTCCGTTCGAAAGCCGCAAGGAGCTGATGAAGGTCCCGCGCCTCGGCGCGCGCACCTTCGAGCAGTGCGCCGGGTTCCTGCGCATCCCGAACGGCAAGGAGCCGCTCGATGCCTCCTCGGTGCATCCGGAAGCTTACGGCGTCGCCAAGAAGATCGTCGCGGCCTGCGGGCGGGACGTGCGCACGCTGATGGGCGACAGCGCGGCGCTGAAGAGGCTCGACCCGAAGGTGTTCGTCGACGAGCGCTTCGGCCTGCCGACGGTGAAGGACATCCTCGCCGAACTGGAAAAGCCCGGCCGCGACCCGCGCCCGGAATTCCGCACCGCAACTTTTGCTGACGGCGTCGACGACATCAAGGACCTCAAGGTCGGCATGCTGCTGGAGGGCACGGTGACGAACGTCGCCGCCTTCGGCGCCTTCGTCGATATCGGTGTGCACCAGGACGGGCTCGTGCACGTCTCCCAGCTTGCCGACCGCTTCGTCAAGGATCCGCACGAGGTGGTGAAGGCCGGCGACGTGGTGAAGGTGCGCGTCACCGAGGTGGACGTGCCGCGCAAGCGCATCGGCCTCACCATGCGCAAGGACGGCGGCGCGCCGGCCGCCCGCGACAATGCCCCGCGGGGCGACAGGAACGCCCAGATGAAGCCGAAATTCAGCCAGGCGGCGCCCAAGCAGCAGGCGCCCGCGCAGGGCGCCTTCGGCGCGGCGCTGGCCGAGGCGATGAAGCGAAAATAAGGCGGAGCCCCAGTTTTCCTAATGGCTGTCGGCAGAAATCGTCGTTTGTCCTGAGCCGCCCCGCCGTCCATAGTCGCGGCGTGGGCGGGCTCAAACGGGCCGGGCCGCAAGGCGCGGCCGGTATCCGACAGACAGGAAAGCAGACATGACGATCACGATTTCCCGCCGGCAGGCCATGGCCGGCGCCCTTCTTGCCGTTCCCGTGGTTTCGGCGCTGGCGGCCGGCACCGGCCTTGCCGCCGGCGGGGACCTTGCCGAACGGCTCGCCGCGCTGGAGGCGCGCCATGGCGGACGCATCGGCGTTGCCATACTAAATCTTGCGACGGGCGCACGGCTCGGCCATCGCACGGAGGAACGCTTCCTGATGTGCAGCACCTTCAAGGCGCTGCTGGCGGGCCACATCCTCGCTCGGGTGGACCGGGGCGAGGAGACGCTGGACCGGCGCATCGTCGTGAAGGAAGCGGACCTCGTGGACTGGTCGCCGGTGGTGGAGAAACGTGTCGGCGGAGAGGGCATTTCGATTGCCGAACTCTGCGAGGCGACGATCACGCTCAGCGACAATGCCGCCGCCAACCTGCTGCTCGCCGCATCGGGCGGGCCGAAGGCCGTCACGGCGTTCCTGCGCGGCTTCGGCGACGCGGTGACGCGGCTCGACCGCACGGAGCCGACGCTCAACTACCATGAGGCGCCGGACGACGAGCGCGACACGACGACGCCGACCGCCATGGTGGAGACGCTGCGCAGGCTGCTCTTCGCCGAGGTGCTGTCGGCCCGCTCGAAGGCGCAGCTCGCCGCTTGGCTGGTGATGAACAAGACGGGCGACACGCGGCTGCGCGCCGGTTTCCCGGCCGGCTGGATGACCGGCGACAAGACCGGCACGAACGGCGACAAGGCCGGCAATGCCAACGATGTCGCCGTCGCCTGGTCGCCGGACCGCGGCGCCGTCATCGTCGCCGCCTTCTGCGAAATCCCCGGCATTTCCGGCGACGCGCGTAATGCCGTCATCGCCGAGATCGGGCGCATCGCGGCCGAGGTCTGAGACGGGGGCGCCGTCTCGCGGCGGCGGCGCCTCAGACCTCCAGCTCACCCTTGAGCGCCGAAAGAACGCTCATCGCGTGGCCGGCATACCGGCTGATCCAGCGGTCGTGGATCGCCTGGATCGGCAGGGCATTGAGGTGGTTCCAGCGTTCGCGGCCCTCGCGGTGGGCGACGATCAGGTCCGCCTCTTCCAGCACCTTCAGGTGCTGCATGACCGTGCAGCGGTCCATCTCCGCGAAACGCTCGCACAGCGCGCCCGTCGTCAGCGGCGCATCCTTGAGCGCATCCAGCATCTGCCGCCGTTTGCCGTTGGCCAGCGCCCTGAAAACGGCGTCCTCTTTCGATTCGCTTGACATGTTATATTTTTATAACATATTTTGGCGGCAGACAAGATCGAGAGGGGCCGTGCGCCCCGGAGGAGGACGGCATGACGCTGGAATTTCGTGTGAACGGGCGCATCGGCAAGCCGGTCGCCGAGGTCTTCGACGCGGTGGTCAATCCGAAGAAGCTCAGCGGCTACTTCACGACCATCGGCGGGGCGAGCGCCCCGCTGGTCGAGGGCACGACGGTCACCTGGTGGGGCATGGCCCCGGTCATCGTCGACAGGGTGGAGGAGAACGCGCTGATCGTCTTCTGCTGGGATGCCATGGTGGACGAGGGGGAGGCGCCCTACAAGACGCGCGTCGAGATGCGCTTTGCACCGCTGGAGGACGGCGGCACGATGGTGACCATCGCCGAGACCGGCTGGCGCGACAACGCCCGCGGCCAGAAATCGTCCTACATGAACTGCGAGGGCTGGTCGCAGATGCTGGCCTGCATGAAGGCCTATGTCGAATACGGCATCAACCTGCGCGAGGGCTATTACCCGAGCGAGCTCAAGGGCGTGGTCGCCTCCGAGCAGCAGGATTTCACGTGAGGCGGGAGGTTGCCATGACGGCTGAAATCAAGGGCGGCATCAACATCGCCATGAAGGTCCCCTCGCACCAGTACGAGGCGACGCTCGCCTTCTACCGCGACGTCGTCGGGCTGGAGCCCTTCGACGACAAGGCCCCGGCACGGGGCTTCCTGCTCGGCCCGAACCGGCTGTGGATCGACGAGGCACCGGGCTACAGCCAGGCGGAGGTGTGGCTGGAGCTCTTCACGCCCGACCACAAGCTCGCCCTCGGCCATCTGGAGCGGAACGGCGTCGTGCGCTGCGATCCCATCGAGGATCTGGGCGCGGGCTTTCGCGGCGGCTGGGTGATGAACCCGGCCAACATCGTGCACATGGTGCGCGAGCCCGACGCCTGGTGATGAAACCGGTCCGGGGACGGGCGCAGGGCCGCCCCCGGGAAATGCCTCAGATGGCGGCGGGCGGCGTCAGGCCGTCGGCGGCGGCCATCGGCCCCGGCTGGTCGGCCGGCGCCTGGTGCTGCAGCACGACGACGCGGCTGCCGGTCGGCACGCGGCCGTAGAGGTCGATGATGTCCTGGTTGAACAGGCGGATGCAGCCGCTCGACACCGCCTTGCCGATCGACCACGGCTCGGACGTGCCGTGGATGCGGAAGAGCGTGTCCTTGCCGTCCTTGTGCAGGTAGAGCGCGCGCGGCCCGAGCGGGTTTGTGAGCCCCGGCTCCATGCCGCCGGCCCATTTCAGGTTCCGCTCCGGCTCGCGCGCGATCATGTTCTGGGTGGGCGTCCAGCGCGGCCATTCCGCCTTGCGGCCGATGCGCGCGCCGCCCTCGAACTCCAGTCCCGCCTTGCCGACGCCGATGCCGTAGCGCATCGCCATGCCGTCGTCCTGCACGAGGTAGAGGAAGCGGTTCTGCGTGTCGATGACGATGGTGCCGGCCGGCTCCGCCGTCTGGTAGGCGACCTGCTGGCGGAAATATTTCGGATCCACCTTGCTGATATCCATCGCCGGCAGCGGGAAGCGCTCGTCCGGATGCGGCCCGTACATGGCGACATGCATCGGGTCCGGCCCCTTCTTCACCGGCTTGGCGGTGGTGGCGCAGCTTGCGAGCGTCGCCGCAAGGGCAAGGAGGGCGAGGGGGCGGAGAGCCGCGAAAGCGCGGGCGCGGGACACACACATGAAGGGGGCACCTGTAGTTCTTCAATTCCGGAATCTGGCTTGAAAGCCTTGCGCGGGGTTCTTTGTCGGCAAAGCGGGCACCGGCGCGGCGAGAAAAAAGCGAAACTGTGGCAATGGCTTGGGTGTGTCCCTGCGGCCACGCGTCGTTCCGCCGCATGCTGCGGCCCGCTTGCCCCGGTGCCGGCGAGGGCGTAAGGCTTTGACCATGCAATGGAGTGAGGAAGCCATCGTTCTCGGCGTGCGGCGCCATGGCGAAAGCTCGGTGATCGCCGAGGTGATGACGCGCAGCCGTGGCCGGCATCTCGGCATGGTGCGCGGCGGGCGCTCGCGGACCATGCAGCCGGTGCTCCAGCCCGGCAATTCCGTCGACGTCACCTGGCGCGCGCGGCTCGACGAGCATCTCGGCGAGTTCCGCATCGAGCCGCTGGAGCTGCGCGCCGGGCGGCTGATGGAGACGGCGACCGCCGTCTACGGCGTGCAGGCCATGGCGGCGCTGCTGCGCTTCCTGCCGGAGCGCGATCCGCATCCCCATCTCTACGAGGCGCTTTCCGTCATCCTCGACCACCTGCACGAGCCGGCCGATGCCGGCGAGCTCTTCGTGCGCTTCGAGCTTGCCGTGCTCAACGACCTCGGCTTCGGCCTCGACCTCCTCGAATGCGCCGCCACCGGCACGCGCGAGGATCTCTGCTACGTCTCGCCGAAATCCGGCCGTGCCGTCTCGCGCGCGGCCGGCGCGCCCTGGGCGGGCAAGATGCTGGCGCTGCCGGCCTTCCTCGGCGACGAGAGCCGGCACGCCGCCGATGCCGCCGCCCTTGCCGACGGCTTCCGGCTGACGGCCTTCTTCCTCAACCGCCATGTCTGCGAGCCGCGCGGGCTGGAACTCGCCAGCGCCCGCGACGGCTTCATCCAGGCGGCCCTGAAGGCGCTCGGCACGCCGCGACACGACCAACCCGAAAAGGCGCATGCATGACGGTCGAAATCTATCCGGGGCTGACGGTCGCCGGCATCGGCACGCTGCCGCTCGACGTGGTGAAGCGCGACGGCGGGCTGAAGGTGTTGCAGGCGATGCTGGCAGGCGACCTGCCCGCTCCGCCGATGGCCAAGACGCTCGCCTTCAGCCTGACGGAAGTGGAGGACGGCCGCGTCGTCTTTTCCGGCCTGCCGTCGGCCGACCATCTCAATCCGCTCGGCACGGTGCACGGCGGCTGGACGGCGACGGTGATGGATTCGGCGCTCGGCTGCGCCGTCTTCTCCGTCGTCAGGCCGGGCGAGGCCTACACGACGATCGAGTTCAAGCTGAACCTCGTGCGCCCCGTCCTGCCCGGCATGGGCGAGGTGTTCTGCGAGGGCAGGATCGTGCATCGCGGCCGCACTATCGCCACGTCCGAGGCCTGGCTGCGCGATGGGAGCGGCAAGCTGCTGGCCCACGGCACGGAAACCTGCGCGCTCTTCCCGATCGAGAACCTGATGCGCTAGAGCATTTCAAGCCGAAGCGAGATTGCTTCGGCGTCGGGTGAACTCCGGTCCACCGGAAATGCTCTAGGCAGTGGCCCGGGCCTCGGCCCCGCCGTCGAGGGGTCAATGGCCGCTGTGGGTCGAAAGCACTTCCCAGTGCGCGCGCAACGCGGCGGCGTCGCCGCCGGCCTCGGTGATCTCGATGACGTGGTTGAACCGGCTGCGGGCGTCCGTCTGCCTGCCAGCCAGCCGGAGGCGGGCCGTGCCGGCCTCAGGATCCGCCATCACATCCGTGATGCCGTCCATGCGGGTGGCGCGCAGGAGCGCGGCGGCGCGGCGCGTTTCTGTCCGCACGCCGGCCGGTCCGGCATAGCCATAGGCGGCGGTTAGCGGGCGTTTCCCGGCAACGACCGGCATCCATGCCAGCGTGCCGTGCTCCATCACCAGCGGTGCCGCGTCGAACACGACGGGCATCCCGTCCTCTTCGCCATCGGCGGCAAAATGCGCGACGAAGAGCGTGCCGTCGTCGAGGAGGTCCCGGTCAGCGGGGCGGTCCCCAGGCTGCCAGGTGCCGTGCGTGATGAATTTGTAGAGGTGCCCGGAACCTCCGCCATCGCCGCAATAGACGACCACGCGGCCATCCCCGTTGACGAGGCAGGAGAGGCCGCGATGCCCGAGACGGCCGAGCGCGGTCCGCCTCTTCGGGGCGGCGTCCGGATCCTGCGGATCGACCTCGACGATCCAGCCGGCAGGGGCGCCGGAAGGGCCGGCGGCGTCATCATGAAGATCGACCTCCGCCATCAGCCGCGTCCCCCACGGCGTGAGGCAGCCGGCAGCGGCGACACGCCGGTGCGAAGCTGCACGGTCCGCCGTGGAGGCCGGAGCCTTCTCCGGGGCCTGGCCGGCAGCCGCGGAGCGGCGGCCGAGAAGATTGCCGAGGCCGCGAACGATGGCGTGCGCATAGCCGAGGCCGCCCCCGGGGTGCCGTTCCGCATGCATGGCGGCGGCGTTGCGAAGGGTCTCGGTCATGGCGGGCTCCCAAGCTGACGTAGAGAGGCACCATTCTGCCCGCCTTGCATGAAAACCATGCGACAATCCCGAAGAGAACGCCGGCCTCAAACGTAACCCCGTTTAGTCTTTGGAAAAAACCGGGTAGTCTCCGCGCCCGGACAATGCCCGCGTTGGAGTCGCAATGCTCGAAATCCTCTCCCTGGTCGCGATCGGCCTGGCGCTCTATACCCTCAATGCTTCGCGAAACAGCGCGCAGAAACTCGGCGAAGAGGTGATGCGGCTGAAGCGCGAGGTCGAGGCGCTGAAGGCCGAAGGGGTGACGGCCCCGGTGGGGACGACGGCCGCGGAAACCGCCGAAGCCGCCCCCGAAGAGGCGGCGGAGGAACCGGCGCCTGCCGATTTCGCAAGCCCCTGGGCCACGGCGCAGGCAACGGGGACGGACGAGGCCGGGAAGGGCCGCTCCATCTTCGGCGGCGAGCCCGCCGTTCCGGCCGAAGCGGTGGTTGCAAGCGAGGGCGCGGACGAAGCCGTCGCGACGGCCTCCGCCGTTCCCGCAGCCGCGGCAAAGCCGAAGGAGAGCTTCGAAAGCCGCATCGGCGCGCGCTGGGCCGTCTGGGTGGGCGGCATCGCGCTGGCGCTCGGCGGCATCTTCATGGTCAAGTATTCCATCGAGGCGGGGCTGCTCAGCCCGGCCGTGCGGCTGTCGCTGGCCGCCGTCTTCGGCCTCGTGCTCATGGCGGTCGGCGAGTTCGTGCGCCGCCGTACCCTGCCGGTCATCGCCAACGCCTTCCAGAACGCCATGATTCCCGGCGTGCTGACGGCCGCCGGCGCCATCACGCTCTTTGCCGTCACCTATGTCTCCTACGAATTCTACGGCTATTTCGGTCCGCTGACCGCCTTCGTGCTGCTCGCCGCCGTTTCCTTCGCGACGATCGGCCTGTCGCTTCTGCACGGGCAGGCGCTCGCCGGCCTCGGCCTCCTCGCCTCCCTGGTGACGCCCGCGCTGGTCGCGACCGAGGAGCCGAGCGCCTGGGGCCTCTTCGGCTTCCTCTCCGTCGCCTGGCTTGCCACCTTCGCCGCCGCGCGCATCCGCCGCTGGCAGGTCGTGCCGGCGCTCGCCAATGCCGGCATGGCGCTCTGGGCGGTGCTCTATCTTTCGGAGGCGAGCACGGTCGCGGTCGTGCCGCTGCTCTTCGCCATGCTCGTGCTGGCGCTTGGTCATGGCGTCATCTGGCCGGGCAGCATCACGGCGGAAGACGTGCCGCCCGCGACGGGCGCCGCCTCCGCCGATCCGCTCGATCGCCTGCTTGCCCCGCCAGCCGTCGCCGTGTCGCTGACCGGCGCGCTGGCGCTGACCTTCCCGGCACTGGTTCTGGCCAATGCGGTGCCGGCGCTCCCCCGGGCGGACTACGGTTTTGCCGCGATCGTGATGGCGCTTGCCGTGCTTGGCGCGCTGCGCGGCTGGGCGATCTACCCGGCGCTCTTTTCCGCCATCGCGGCCGTGGTCGGCGTCGGTGCGATGGTGGTCGGGCCGGGCGGCCTGCTGTTCGACGATGTCTCCATCCTGGCCCCGCCGGCGCTTGACGACACCGCGGCGCTGCCATTGCCGGTGCCGGTGATCGCCGTCGTGCCGGTCGACCTGCTGCTCCTGCTCGCCGTCGCCTATGCGGCGGTCGGCCTTGCGGCGGTGCGCCTGCGCATGGCGGGATCTTCCGCCTTTGCCGCGCTCTGGAGCCTCATCGCCCCGGCCGTGCCCTTTGCCATTCTCGCCCTGAGCTTCCTCAATTTCGGCAACCTCTCCTTCGACCTCAAGCATGGTCTTCTCGCCGTGGCGCTCGGGCTCGCCTTCCTTGCGGCTGCCGAAGTCTTTTCGCGCGGGCGGGCGGAGGAGGACGGTCCGTTCATTCCGCAATGGGCGCTCGCCGCTGGCGGCTTCGCCTTCCTCGTGCTGGCGCTGCATGCCATGACGGACGGCCTTGCCACGACGCTCGGCATCGCGTTCCTCGGCACGGCCGCCGTCTTCGCGACGCGCCTTCGCCGCTGGCCGGTCCTGCCCTGGCTGATGGCCGGGGCGGCCGCGATCGTCGCCGGCCGCATCGGCTGGGAGCCGACCATCGTCGGCGCGGCGAACCTTTCCAAGACGCCGGTCTTCAACCAGCTTCTCGCCGGCTACGGCATTCCGGCCGCTCTGCTCGCGCTCTCGGCCTTCGAGCTGCGCCGCTGGCCGGGCACGCAAATCCGCAATCTCCTGCAGGCTCTGGCCAGCCTCTTCCTTCTGCTGACGGCGGCGATCCTCGTGCGGCACGGCATGAACGGCGGCGTGCTCGACAGTTCCGTGCCGACGCTCGGCGAGCAGTCGATCTACACGCTGCTGGTCATCGGCGCTTCGGCGATCCTGATGTCGCTCGACCTGAAGTCGCCGAGCCCGGTTTTCCGCTACGGCTCCATGGTGGTCGGCGGGCTTTCGGTCCTGTCGATCCTCAGCGCCCATTTCGTCGGCCTCAACCCCTATTTCACCGGCGAACTGCTCGGCAAGTGGCCGTTCCTGGATCTTCTCTTCGTCGGCTACCTGCTGCCCGGCATCGCCTATGGCGGCCTTGCCTTCCATGCGCGGGGCCGGCGGCCGATGCCCTATGTGATCATGCTGGCGCTGACCGGTGTGGCGCTCGCCTTCGCCTGGGTCACGCTCAGCGTGCGCCGCTACTGGCATGGCGAGGGCATCGCCGACTGGAAGGGGTTCCTCCAGCCGGAGACCTACACCTATTCGGTCGTCTGGCTGCTGCTCGGCGTGCTGCTGCTGGCGGTCGGCTCGAAGTTCGATTCCAAGAGCATCCGCCTTGCCTCCGCCGGCCTCGTGCTGATCGCGGTCATCAAGGTCTTCCTGGTCGACATGGCCAATCTCGAAGGCATCCTCCGGGCGCTCTCCTTCATCGGGCTTGGCGCGGTGCTGATCGGCATCGGCCTGTTCTACCAGAAGATCCTCTCGGGAAAGTCCGGGACCGGCGAAAAGGCGGAATTGAACGCCGAGGCGTGACAGGCTAGGTCATGGGCAACCACTTGCGGATCGCCCATGACCTTCGCCTGCCTCGCCGCCGCCTTTTCGCCCCTCGGCCCCCTAGCCGAGCGCCTGCTGCCGCAGGCCTTTTCGGCCGATGACGGCTCGCACGACGCCGCGCATCTCATCCGCGTCTGGAAGAGTGCGCGCCGCATCCAGGCGGAGGAGGGCGGCGACCCGCGGCGGCTGGCGGCCGCCGTGCTGCTGCACGATTGCGTGGCGGTGGAGAAGAATTCGCCGCTGCGCGCCGAGGCCTCGCGCCTTGCCGCCGAGAAGGCGGCCGGCCTGCTTGCCGCCGAAGGCTGGGGCAAGGAGGATGTGGCCGCCGTCGCCCACGCCATCCTCACGCACAGCTTCTCCGCCAATCTTGCCCCGCAGACGCTGGAGGCAAAAATCCTGCAGGATGCCGACCGGCTCGATGCGATCGGCATGATCGGTGCCGCGCGCTGCTTCTACATTGCCGGCCGCATGGGCAGCGGCCTCTACGATCCCCTGGATCCGCTCGGCGAAAACCGCCCGCTCGACGACAAGGCCTTCGCCATCGATCATTTCGAGGTCAAGCTGTTCAAGCTGGCGGAGGGGTTCCAGACGGCGGCGGGCGCGCGCATGGCGGGGGAGCGGACGGAGCGCCTGCGGGCGATCCGCGCCATGCTCCTGGATGAAATCTGAAGAAAAACATGCTTTTGTGCCGCCGTATTGAATCTCTCCGGCAGGCCGTTGAATCAACGTTTCAGGAAAGGTCGCCCGCATGAAGGTCGAGGGTCTCAACATTCACCCGCTGAAGAGCGGCCGGGCCATCCCCGTAGAAAGCGCCGCCGTGCGCCTCGACGGCCTTGCCGGCGACCGGCGCTTCATGGTCGTCGAGCCGGACGGCCGCTTCATAACCCAGCGCGAACTCGAGGCGCTGGCCCGCGTCGAGGCGACGGCGGTCGGTGACAGCCTGCACCTCGAAATGGAAGGCCGCCAGCTTTTCGCCAGCTTCGATCCCGAGGACCGCCTCGACGTGACCGTCTGGGACAGCCCGGTCAACGCCGCCGTCACCGACGAGGCCGTCAACGACGTCCTGTCGGACTGGCTCGCGCGCCCGGTCAAGCTCGTGCACATGGATGCGCGGGCCGAACGGCTGGAGGGCGAGGACTGGGCCGGCAGCCCGGCACCGGTCGCCTTCGCCGATGGCTTCCCGGTTCTCGTCACGACCACCGGCTCGCTCGCCGACCTTAACCGCACCCTTCTCGCCAAGGGGCAGGAGCCCGTCGGCATGGACCGCTTCCGCACCAACATCCTCGTCTCCTGCGACGAGCCCTGGGCGGAGGACCTGTGGGAATCGATCGAGATCAACGGCATCGCCTTCGATTTCGTCAAACCCTGCGCCCGCTGCATCATGACCACGCAGGACCAGATGACCGGCGAGCGCATCGGCGGCAACCCGATCCAGGGCCTTGCCGAAAAGCGCATGTCCGCCGACCGCCGCGTGCCCGGCGTGCTCTTCGGCTGGAACGCCGTGCCGCGCGGCGAGGGCGAGGTCCGCCTCGGCGATACGGTGCGCGTGACGCGGACGCGGAGCGAACGCTGGCCGATGAAGGTGCGGGCTTAAACCCACCCGCGCCGCTTGAAGTAGAGAAACGGCATCAGGGCGGAGAAGATCATCAGGCCGATCGCATAAGGATAGCCGAAGGTCCATTGCAGCTCCGGCATCAGCTCGAAATTCATGCCGTAGGCCGAGGCGACCAGTGTCGGCGGCAGGAAGACGACCGAGGCGACGGTGAAGATCTTGATGATCTGGTTCTGCTCCAGGTTGATGAGGCCGAGCGTCGCGTCGAGCAGGAAGTTGATCTTGCCCGACAGGAAGGCGGCGTGGTCGCCGAGCGAGGCGGCGTCGCGCTGCACGAGCTTGACGAGCTGGCGGATGTCCTTCGAGGGCCGGCGGGCCGGGCTCTCCACCGCCGCATGATAGGCGACGAGGCGCGAGATGCTGACGAGGCTTTCGCGCACGCCGCTGAGGAAATCGCCCTTGCGGCCGAGCTGCTCGATCAGCGCTTCCAGGTCCCGCGTCTTCTTGGTGGAGGAACCCGTCTTGCTGCGGAAGACCCCGCGCGAAATGCCGTCGATCTCGTTGCCGAGCCGTTCCAGCACGTCCGCCATGCGGTCGATGACCGCCTCGATGACACCGAGCATCACGTCCTCGCCGGTCTCGTAGCTGTGGCCGTTGCTGCGCAGTGCCCGGTTGCAGAAGGTCGTGAAGGGCTTTGCGTCGGCATGGCGCACCGTCACCAGCGTCGGGCCTTTGAGGATGAAGGTGACCGGCATCTTCATCGGTTCGTCGCCGTCGAGATTGGTGAGCGCCGTCATCGTCATGAACTCCGCGCCGTCCTCCTGGTAGAGGCGGGCGGACAGCTCGATATCCTCCATCTCCTCCCGCGTCGGGATGGAGACATGAAGGGCCGCCTCCACGTCCGTCACCTCCTCGGGCGTCGGGCTGAGGAGGTCGTACCAGAGGGCAGGGGCGATCGCCTGCTCGATGGCCGGGTTGGAAATTTCGCGCAGGCAGAAGCGGTCCGCCCTGCGGGCATAGATTTGCAGCATGCTTCACTCCTTGAGGCATTCTCGCCGTCCGGAGCAAAGCCTTTTCGGGGCTCCTACCGGCTCGGTCGCTCGATTGCTCTCGATAGTCGACTGTCGGGGTCCATGATCTTATCCGGGTTCGGTTGGCGCCATGTGACGCCGGACGGAGGCATGCGCCCAAAATGCCGTGGCGTAAGCACATCCGGTGGAGCGCGGCGCATCGGGCTTTCATCAATCCGGCTGATCGTCCGGTCAATTAAATTCGCTTTTGTTAATGCATGGTGCGGCGTAGGGTCCGGGCCTGATTTCCGGAGACGCACCATGTCCACCCCATCCGTCGTTGCGGCACCTGCCGCCAGCCGGCCCATGCCGTGGCTCATCATTCTCGCCGGCTCGCTGATCGCGGTGCTCACCTTCGGCCCGCGCTCGGCGATGGGTTTCTTCCAGCTGCCCATGCTGCAGGATACCGGCTGGGACCGCACCACCTTCGGCCTTGCAATGGCGCTGCAGAACCTTGCCTGGGGCGTCAGCCAGCCGTTCTTCGGCGCCATCGCCGACAAGTTCGGCACCTGGCGCGTGCTGCTCGTCTCCGGCCTCGTCTATGCGCTCGGCCTGTTCCTGATGTCGCTCGGCACTTCGCCGCTCTGGCTGCATGTCGGCGGCGGCGTGCTGGTCGGCCTCGGCGTCGGTGCCGGCTCCTTCGGCATCCTGCTCTCGGCCTTCGCGCGCAATGTGACGCCGGACCAGCGCTCCATGGCCTTCGGCATCTGCACGGCCGCGGGCTCGGCGGGCATGTTCCTCTTCGCGCCGCTGTCGCAGGGCCTCATCAGCGCCTATGGCTGGTCGGACAGCCTCGTCTATCTCGGCATCCTGATGCTCGCCGTCCCGCTCATCGCCATTCCGCTGCGCGGCAACTCCTCTTCCGGCATCACCGCGGCGAGCGAATACAAGCAGACCATCGGAGAGGCGCTGCGCGAGGCGCTCGGCCATCGCAGCTACCTGCTGCTGGTCGCCGGCTTCTTCGTCTGCGGCTACCAGGTCGCCTTCATCACCGCGCATTTCCCGGCCTATCTCGGCGATATCGGCATCGATGCGCGTTATGCCGTCATCGCGCTGGCGCTGATCGGCTTCTTCAACATCATCGGCTCGCTCGCCGCCGGCTTCATCGGCCAGCGCTATTCAAAGCCCTATTTCCTCGCCTATATCTACCTTGCCCGCTCGGTCGCGGTGGCGGCCTTCATCCTCCTGCCGAAGTCTCCGGCCTCGGTCATCGTCTTCGCCATCGTCATGGGCCTGCTCTGGCTCTCCACCGTGCCGCCGACCAACGGCCTCGTCGCCATCATGTTCGGCACGAAGCATCTCGGCCTGCTCGGGGGCATCGTCTTCTTCTCGCACCAGGTCGGTTCGTTCCTCGGCGTTTGGATGGGCGGCTATCTCTACGACCATTTCGGCACCTACGATCCGGTCTGGTGGCTCGGCGCGGCGCTCGGCATCTTCGCGGCGATCGTGCACTGGCCGATCGAGGAGAGGGGCGTCGTGCGCCCGGCCGCCGCCTGATCCGGAATCCCGCCCCGCCCGAAGGAATTCGGACGGGGCTTCTTGCAAACCGTCACAAAAGTTTCTAAATCTGAACCACCGGCAATGCCGGTTTTGTTTTGGAGCTATTATGCTCAAATTGAGCAAAATAGCCTTTCCGCCGGAGGGCGGCGGAAGAAAGGGAGGGTTCCATGACCGTTCTGGCCCAGCATGCGGGGATGGCCGAAGCCGCTCGTCCGCTCACTGCCGCGGAGCGCTTCGGCGTCGCCGAGAAACCGGACCTCACCTTCACGCCCGAGATCGCCCGCGAGACGGAACACCTTTACGAGAAGGTGAAGCAGTTCATCCCCGCCTTCGAATGGCCGGTCTATGCGCCCTATGTCGCCGCTATCAACCGGCTGAAGAAGGAGCGCGGCGCGGTCATCCTCGCGCACAATTACCAGACGCCGGAGATCTTCCACTGCGTCGCCGACATCGTCGGGGATTCGCTGCAGCTCGCGCGCGACGCCACCAAGGTGGATGCCGAGATCATCATCCAGTGCGGCGTGCACTTCATGGCCGAGACCTCCAAGCTGCTGAACCCGGAAAAGACGGTGCTCATCCCCGACGCCAGGGCCGGCTGCTCGCTGTCGGATTCGATCACCGGCGAGGACGTGCGCCTGCTCAAGCAGCGTTATCCCGGCGTGCCGGTCGTCACCTACGTCAACACCTCCGCCGACGTGAAGGCGGAGACGGACATCTGCTGCACCTCCTCCAACGTGCTCGCGGTCGTCGAGAGCCTGGAGAGCGACACCGTGCTCTGCATCCCGGACGAGTATCTGGCGATGAACGTCGCCAAGCAGACGAACAAGAAGATCCTCACCTGGAAGGGGCACTGCGAGGTGCACGAGCGCTTCACGGCGGCCGAGCTGCTCTCCTACAAGGAGGCCCATCCCGGCATCGAGATCATCGGCCACCCGGAATGCCATCCCGATGTCATCGCCGTCTGCGATTTCGCCGGCTCCACCTCGGGCATGATCAACTATGTAAAGGACCACCGTCCCCCGCGCGTGCTGCTCGTCACCGAATGCTCCATGGCCTCCAACATCCAGGCCGAGCTGCCGGGCGTCGATTTCGTCAAGCCGTGCAATCTCTGTCCGCACATGAAGCGCATCACGCTGCCGAAGATCCTCGACAGCCTGGTGCACATGACGGAAGAGGTCGTGGTCGACCCGGCGATCGCCGATCGTGCCCGCCTTGCCGTCGAGCGGATGGTGAATTTGAAGCAGTAGAGTAGCGCGTCAGCGCGAAATTTCGAGAAAGGCAGCGCCGAAGAGCCATTACGCCGATCCGTTGCCGCTGCCCCTCATCCCCTGCCGGGACCTTCTCCCCGCAAGCGGGGAGAAGGCGGAAAGCGGCGAGCCCAGCGCTCCTCGCCCCGCTTGCGGGGAGAGGATGCCGGCAGGCAGGTGAGGGGCATACTGGCGGACCGAAGCGTCGGAGGAGTATGACATGCCCATAGACAGTTTCCGCCCGCAATCCTGGAACGGCATCGACGATATCGTCATCGTCGGCGGCGGGCTTGCCGGCCTGTTCTGCGCGCTGAAACTCGCGCCGCGTCCCGTCACCATCCTCGCCGCCGCGCCGATCGGCCAGGGGGCGTCCTCCGCCTGGGCGCAGGGCGGCATCGCGGCGGCGATGAGCCCCGGCGACACGTTCGAAAAGCACGTTGCCGACACGCTCGAGGCCGGTGCCGGCATCGTCGACGAGAAGATGGCGCGTTTCATGGTCTCCGAGGGCCCGGCGCGCATCCACGACCTGCTCGAATACGGCGTGCCCTTCGACCGTGACCTCGAGGGCAAGCTGCTGCTCTCCCGCGAGGCCGCCCATTCGGAACGCCGCATCGTGCGCGTCAAGGGCGACATGGCCGGCAAGGCCATCATGGAGGCGCTGATATCCGCCGTGCGGAAGACGCCGTCGATCCGGGTTCTCGAAGGTTATGTCGTCGAGGAGCTGGTGCGCGAAGGCCGCTTCATCTCCGGCGTCGTCGCACGTCCGGATGCCGGCCAGTCGAAGAACCGCGTGCATTTCCCGGCCCGCGCCGTGGTGCTGTGCTCAGGCGGCGTCGGCCATCTCTACGCCGTCACCACCAATCCGTGGGAGGCCTGCGGCCAGGGCGTCGGCATGGCCGCGCGCGCCGGCGCCATCATCGCCGATCCGGAATTCGTGCAGTTCCACCCGACCGCCATCAATATCGGCCGCGACCCGGCGCCGCTCGCCACCGAGGCGCTGCGCGGCGATGGGGCGCACCTCGTCAACGCCGCGGGCCATCGTTTCATGCTGGATATCCACGAGGACGGCGAGCTCGCCCCGCGCGACATCGTCTCGCGCGGCGTCTTTGCGGAAGTGCAGGCCGGGCGCGGCGCCTTCCTCGATTGCACCAAGGCGGTCGGCGCCCATTTCCCCGACATGTTCCCGACGGTCTACGCCTCCTGCATCGCCGCCGGCATCGATCCCGTCACGCAGCCGATCCCCGTCGTGCCCGCCGTGCACTACCACATGGGCGGCGTGCTGACGGATGCGGAGGGACGCACATCGATCGACGGCCTGTGGGCGGCCGGCGAGGTCACCTCCACCGGCGTGCACGGCGCAAACCGCCTTGCCTCGAACTCGCTGCTCGAAGCCGTGGTCTTCGCCGCGCGCATCGCGGAAAACATCAAGGGCATGCTGCCCGAGCCGAAGATCAACGACTGGGGCAAGAATGCCGGCGAGAGCGACGACCTCGTCACAATCGAGGACAGCCCGGCGCTGAAGCGCCTGCGCCGCGTCATGAGCGACCATGTCGGCGTCATCCGCAGCCGCGAGGGCCTCAAGACGGCGATCCGCGAGATCGCCGCGCTGGAGCGCGAGAACAGCCGCATGCGCTTCCACAACATCGTCACCACCGCAAAGCTCATCGCGACGGGCGCCTATCTGCGCGAGGAAAGCCGCGGCGGCCACTTCCGCTCCGATTTCACCGAGCAGAAGGCGGACTGGAAGCACCGCACCTTCCTCACCCTCGCCGATGCCGAGAAGGTGGCGGCGGACCTTTCGGAAACGGCGGTGGCGTGAGGTTAACCCCCCTCTGCCCTGCCGGGCATCTCCCCCTCAAGGGGGGAGATCGGCAAGACTTACGGGCACTACTTACATAGCGGCGCCTGTAAGGGGCAAAACGCTTTCCACACCCGATCTCCCCCCTTGAGGGGGAGATGCCCGGCAGGGCAGAGGGGGGAGTCCCACAAGCACAGGGAGTGCAGTATGTCTCGCCACGAAGTCAAACCTGCCTTGCGAAAGAACGCCCGCACAATGCGCAAGGCTATGACAGAGGCGGAGCTGAGGTTTTGGAATGCGGTTCGTGCACATCGTTTGATGGAGCTGCACTTTCGCAGACAGATGCCAATAGCAGGTTACATCGTTGATTTCGCTTGCCCTGAGCATAAGATCATAGTCGAAATCGATGGCTCTGGACACGGAAGGACGGAAACGTTGATCGCCGATGCGCAGCGCGGTGAAAGGCTTGCGACACTGGGTTGGGCTGTTCTTCGCTTTTGGAATGATGATGTGCTGAAGGATATCGATGGCGTTTGCACTCACATTCTTCGGGTCATTGGTTTTGATGCATTAGAGGAAAAGTCTCCTCAGAAACTTAGGATAGTCCCATGACCACCCCCTATCTCCCCGTTCTCTCGCCCCTGATGGTGGAGGAGCAGGTGCGCGCGGCGCTGTCGGAAGACCTCGGGCGCGCCGGCGACATCACCAGCCAGGCGACCATCGCGCCGGAGCGTTCGGCGCGGGCGGAGCTGAATGCGCGCGAGGACGGCGTCATCGCCGGCCTCGATCTCGCCCGCGCGGCGTTCCGGCTGATGGATCCCGAAATCCGCTTCGAGGCCTTCGTGAAGGACGGCGACCGGCTTGCGCCCGGCACGGTGATCGCGCGGGTTTCCGGCCCCGCCCGCGCCGTGCTTTCGGCCGAGCGGGTGGCGCTCAACTTCCTCATGCACCTTAGCGGCGTGGCGAGCTACACGGCGCGTTTCGCCGCCGAGATCGCCCATACGCCGGCCAGGGTCTGCTGCACGCGAAAGACCATTCCGGGCCTGCGCGCGCTCGAAAAATATGCGGTGCGCATGGGCGGCGGCTCGTCGCACCGTTATGGTCTCGACGACGCGATCCTCATCAAGGACAACCACATCGCCGTCTCCGGCGGGGTCGCCGGCGCCATCCATGCCGCGCGCGCCTTCGCCGGCCATCTCGTCAAGGTGGAGGTCGAGGTGACGACGCTGGAGGAGCTGGAGGAGGCGCTGGAGGCGCAGCCGGACGTCATCCTGCTCGACAATATGGGGCCGGAGCTGCTGCGCCGCGCCGTCGAGATCAATCGTGACTGCGCGGGGCTGAGCGAGGCGACCTATGCCGCCGATCCGCGCCGCGTGAAGCTGGAAGCCTCCGGCAACGTGAACATCAAGACCGTCCGCGCGATCGCCGAAACCGGCGTCGACTACATCTCGACCTCCAAGATCACCATGGCCGCGCCGACGCTCGACATCGGCCTCGACGTCGTCGTGAGCTGACCCGTCCGGAACACCCCGGCGGACGATGCGTTCCGGTTCCATGGACAATGGCAATCGGAAGGATGCATCATGTGGAAGATCGTTGCAGGTGCGGTGCTGGCCGCCCCGCTCATGAGCCTGCCCGCCGCCGCCCAGCAGGCGACGGATACGGCACGGGCGAATTTCGTCGATCGTGACGGCAAGGAGACCGGCCGCGCCCAGGTGACCGCCGGGCGCGACGGCGTGCTGTTCGAGGTGGAGGTCTCCGGCCTCGAGCCGCGCAAATGGGTGGCGCTGCATATCCACGAGAACGGAACCTGCGAACATGCGGGCGGCCACGAATCGGCGGGCGGCCATTTCAACCCGGATGAAAAGAGTCACGGCTTCGTCTCGGCGGACGGCCCTCATGCCGGCGACCTGCCGAACCAGTATGTCGCCGAGGATGGCGTGCTGCGGGCCCAGGTCTATTCGACGATGGTGCGCCTCGACGATGCCGAGCGCGGCATCCGCGGCCGCGCGCTCGTCGTGCATGCCGGCTCGGACGACTACCGCACCGATCCGGCAGGCGGCGCGGGCGACCGCCTCGCCTGCGCCGTGATCGAATAGAGCCTATTCGGCCGGGGCCGCATCCGGCTCCGGCCCGCCAAGTTTCTGCCCGAAGGCGATGCGCACGCGGCGGTTCATCTCCCGTGTCGTCTTGAACCATTGCGGCGTCGATACCCAGTAGCGCAGCGTCAGGACGGCCGCGCTCTCCTCCAGGCTGTCGACGAAGACCTGCGGCGGCGGCACGGATTCGATCATGGGATCTTGCTTTGCGATCGACAGCAGCCGGTCGATCTCGTTGTCGATGTCGCGATCGTTCGGCACTTTCACCTGGAGATCGTGCTTGCGGGTGCGTTCGCGGCTGTAATTGGTGACGGGCGTGTTCCAGAGCGTCGAATTCGGCGCCAGGCGATAGAGGCCGTCGCTCGTCTTGAGTTCGGTGGCGAAGAGCCCGACTTCGGTGATCGTGCCGGAAACGTCCTTCGTCTCGATATATTCGCCCACCCGGAAGGGGCGCAGCACCAGAAGCATGATGCCGGCGGCGATGTTCTGCAGCGTGCCCTGGAGGGCGAGGCCGATGGCGAGGCCTGCGGCACCAAGAGCGGCGATGATCGAGGCCGTCTGCACGCCGAACTGGCCGAGCACCGTCACGAAGACGAGCACGAGGACCGCATAGCGCAGGATGTTCGCGAAGAAATGCGCGAGCGTCGCATCGATGCCGCGCACATGCGAAAGCCCGGTGAGCGCCCAGCGGTGCAGGATACGGGAGAGAAACCAGCCGAGCACGAGCAGCACGATCGCGCCGAGGATGGAGAAGGAATATTGCACGGCAAGCGCGCTCGCCTGCGCCAGCGCCGCCCGCGTCGCAACGATGATGTCGGTTGCCTGTTGTTCCATGAACCTTTCCCCGTTGATATCGAAGGGGGAATGGCAGGATGCAGGATAAGTTCCGGCTGGAGTTGCTCTAGTTGTTCAGTCCCGGCATCTGGTGGATTGGATCGAGGATGAATCTGCCGGGCTCTGAAGTCCAGACCTTGCAGA
>NZ_JALJCK010000013.1 GCF_022899355.1 Shinella yambaruensis
CGCCGCCTCACCCCCGAAAATTGCAAGGCGCTGCTGTTCGACGACGTGCTCTGGGTCAAGCGCGCCCGGCAGGAGCATGACGTCTTCGTCGATGCCCTTCGCGAGCGCGGCGTCGCCGTTCACCTCTTCGGCGAGTTGCTGGCCGAGACCCTGGCCCTGCCGGAGGGGCGCGACTGGCTGCTCGACCGGCGCGTCGACGCCTCGATCGTCGGCTACGACATGGTGGGCGAGTTGCGCGGCTGGCTGGACGAGATGCCGGCCGAACAACTTGCATCGCTGCTGGTGGGCGGCATCGCCCGCGCGGAGCTGCCCTTCCGGCCGGCCGGGCTGACGGGCAGGACGCTGCTGCCGCAGGATTTCGTGCTGCCGCCGCTGCCGAACCAGCTCTTCACGCGCGACAGTTCCTGCTGGATCTATCGCGCGGTCTCCGTCAACGCCATGTACTGGGCCGCGCGCAAGCCGGAGGCGGCGAATGTGGAGGCGGTCTACCGGTTCCATCCGCGCTTTCGCGATGCGGACCTGCCCTTCGTCTCGCCGGACAATCCCGGTCCCGGCGTGAGTCTGGAGGGCGGCGACGTCATGCCGGTCGGCGGCGGCGTCGTGCTGGTCGGCATGGGCGAGCGCACCACGCCGCAGGCGGTCGGCGGCTTGGCACGCAGCCTGTTTGCGGCCGGCGAGGCGACCCGTGTCGTTGCCGCCCTGATGCCGCGCGACCGCTCCTTCATGCATCTCGATACCGTCTTCACCTTCTGCGACCGGGACTTGGCGACCATGTATCCGCCGGTGGTCGAGCGGCTGCGCACCTTCTCGCTGCGACCGGGGGAGGGCGAGGCCGCCGTCGATGTGGTCGAGGAGCAAAGACCCTTCGTGGAGGTGGTGAAGGAGGCGATGGGGCTGAAGTCCCTGCGCATCGTCTCCACCGGCGGCGACGCCTACGAGTCCGAGCGCGAGCAGTGGGACGACGGCAACAATGTCGTGGCCGTCGAGCCGGGCGTGGTCATCGGCTACGACCGCAATGTCTACACCAACACGCTGCTGCGCCGGTCCGGGATAGAGGTCATCACCGTGGAGGGCGCCGAGCTCAGCCGCGGCCGCGGCGGGGGCCACTGCATGACCTGCCCCATCGCGCGCGATCCGATCTGACAGAGGAGAAACCGACATGCCCGTCAATCTGCATGGCCGCAACGTGCTGACGCTGGACGATTTTTCCGGCGCGGAGATCCGCTACCTGCTGCGTCTCGCCGCCGAGCTCAAGGCGGCGAAGCAGGCCGGCACGGAGGTGCCGCGCCTTGCCCGCAAGAACATCGCCTTGATCTTCGAAAAGGATTCCACCCGCACCCGCTCCGGCTTCGAGGTCGCGGCCTACGATCAGGGCGCCCATGTCACCTATATCGGTCCGTCCGGCAGCCATATCGGCCACAAGGAGACGATGAAGGACACGGCGCGCGTGCTCGGGCGCATGTACGACGCCATCGAGTTCAGGGGCTTCAGCCAGCATCAGGCGGATGTGCTGGCCGCCTATGCCGGCGTGCCGGTCTATAACGGACTGACCGACGAGGCGCATCCGACCCAGGTTCTCGCCGACTTCATGACGATGCGCGAGTTCACCCACAAGCACCTGTCGGACACGACGCTCGTCTTCGTCGGCGAGGGGCGGGACAATGTGGCGACGTCGCTCGCGATCGGCGCGGCGAAGGTCGGCATGGACATGCGCCTCGCCTCGCCCCGTTCGCTCTGGCCGGATGATGCGTTCTGCGATCGCGTCCGGTCCATGGCGGAGGCGAACGGCGGCAGCTTCCGGCTGGATGAGGACGTGAATGCCGCCGTGCTCGGGGCCGATTTCGTCTATACCGACGTCTGGCTTTCCATGGGCGAGAACGAGAACGCCTGGCGGGAAAGGATAGAGCTCCTGACGCCCTATCGCGTGACCCGCGCGCTTATGGCCGCGACGAGAAGGCCGCATACCAAGTTCATGCATTGCCTGCCGGCCTTCCACAATGCGGAGACGGAGGTCGGGCAGGACATCGCCCGAAGCTACGGCATCGATTGCATGGAGGTCACCGACGAGGTCTTCGAATCCGCCGCGTCGATCGTGTTCGACCAGGCGGAGAACCGCATGCACACGATCAAGGCGATCCTCGTCGCCACCATCGGGGCCTGACATGAGGATCGTCGTCGCCCTCGGCGGCAATGCCCTCTTGAAGCGGGGCGAGCCGATGACGGCCGAGAACCAGCGTGCCAATATCCGGCGGGCGGCGGCCGTGCTGGCCGACCTTGTCGCCGCCGGCCATTCACTGGTGATCACCCACGGCAACGGGCCGCAGGTGGGCCTGCTCGCCCTCCAGGCGGCCGCTTCGCCCGGCCCGCCGTTCCCCCTCGACGTGCTCGATGCCGAAACCGCCGGCATGATCGGCTACGTCCTCCAGCAGGAGCTCGGCAATGCCGTGAAGGACAGGCTGTTCGCCGCGCTCCTGACCCAGGTGAAGGTCGATCCGAACGATCCCGCCTTCGCAACGCCCACCAAGCCCATCGGCCCCGTCTATGACGAGGCGACGGCCCGCCGGCTGGCGGCGGAGCGTGGTTGGCAGGTCGCGCCCGACAACGACAAATGGCGCCGTGTCGTCGCCTCGCCGAAACCCGTGGCGATCCTGGAGGCGGAGGTGCTCGGCTTCCTCGTCGAACGCGGCGTCATCGTCATCTGCGCGGGCGGCGGCGGCATCCCCGTCGTGGAACGGGAGGATGGCAGCCTCATCGGCATCGAGGCCGTCATCGACAAGGACTTCGCCTCCTCGCTCCTGGCGCGGCAGCTCGCTGCGGATTTCCTCCTGATGCTGACCGACGTCGATGCGGTCTATGTCGACTGGGGCCGGCCTTCGGCCCGCCCGCTCGGATTCGTGATGGCCTGCGACCTCGCGCCGGGCGACTTCCCGGCCGGCTCCATGCGGCCGAAGGTCGAGGCGGGGATCGAATTCGCCCGTGCTGCCGGCAAGCCGGCGGCGATCGGATGGCTCGAAGATGCCGTGGAGATCGTCGCGGGACTGCGTGGAACGTGGATAGAGCCGGTCGACCCTTAAGAAGCCGGGCGCGGCCTGCGCTTGATCCGCGTCAAGGTGGTGTTTTGCGGGTGCACTATCCTTTGCCCGGCAAGGCAAACAGGACGGAGGAACAGTCCGATGAGCTACAAGTCCATTCTCGTGAATCTGGATGCCGACAGATCGAACGTTGCGGTCGTGAAGGCGGCGAGTGCGCTGGCGCAGCGCTGGAACGCCAGACTGATCGGATTTTGCGCGGCCGACGCCTATCTGCCGGTCACCGGGCCGGAAGGCGCGACGCTCGCCGGGGAGGTCTGGCAGCAGATGCGCGATGACGACGAGCGCCGGTTCAAGGACCGGCGCAAGGAATTCGAGGCCCTGGTCGCCGGCGCCGCCGAGACCGAATGGCGCGATGCCATGGAAAGACCGACCTATGCCCTCGTCCAGGCATCGAGGGCGGCCGATCTCGTCGTCATGCAGGCTGCCGACGGCGCCGCGACGCGGGATACGGCGCGCCGGTCCGATCCGGGAAGCGCTGTCCTCCAGACGGGCCGCCCCCTGCTGATCGTCGGGACGGGTACGGAACACAGGATCGGCAGGAAGATCGTGGTCGCCTGGAAAGACACGAAGGAAGCGCGGCGGGCGGTCTTTGATGCCATACCGCTGCTCCAGGCGGCCGATGATGTCATCGTGGTCACGGTGGCATCCACCATCGACCAGTGGGCGCGCGCGAGCATTGCCGACATTACCGCCTTTCTCGCCCGCCATGGCGTGGCCGCGCGCAATGAAACGGTGGAGAGCTACCGCGAAAGCGACAGCCTGATCGCGCTGGTCGACCGCTACGATGCCGATCTCGTCGTTTCGGGGGCCTTCGGGCACAGCCGGCTCAGGGAGTGGGCCTTCGGCGGCATGACCCGCTCGCTGCTCGACGAAACCCGGCTCAACCGTTTCATGTCGAGCTGACGGGGTTCACGTGCCGGCGAGGCGATGGTGGGACGATTGTAAACGGATTGAAGGAGTGGCGGGATGATGATGGCAGGCGGTCGCCTCGGCTTGGGATTGGTCCTGCTGGCGGTGCTTGCCGCCGGCGGGGTCTATGCTTGGCGGCAGGCCGGAAACGGAGCCCTGCCGGAAGGGCTTGCAAGCGGGAACGGGCGCATCGAGGCGGTCGATATCGACGTTTCGGCGAAATCGCCGGGGCGCATCAGCGAGATCCTCGTCGACGAGGGCGATTTCGTGAAGGCGGGCGATATCCTTGCCCGCGTGGATACGGCCGAACTCCAGGCCCGCCGCCGGCAGGCCAAGGCGCAGTCGCAGCGGGCCGCCATCGGCGTGGACACCGCACGGACGCTGATCGTCCAGCGGGAGGCAGAAAGGACGGCGGCGCAGGCCGTCGTCACCCAGCGCGAGGCCGAGCACGATGTCGCCGTGCGCACGCTGGCGCGCTCCGAACAGCTCGCCGCCAGCAACACGATCTCCCAGCAGATCCTCGACAACGGCCGGGCCGCCGAGCGCAGCGCCGCCGCCGCCGTCGCGGCCGCCGGCGCGCAGCTTGCGGCGAGCGAGGCGGCGATCAACGCGGCGCGGGCGCTGGTCGTGGACGCCGAGGCGGCGGTCGCCGCCGCGCATGCCGCGATCGAGGCGATCGACACGGAGATCAACGACGGCACATTGCGCGCGCCCCGCGACGGGCGCGTCCAGTACCGCGTGGCCCAGCCGGGGGAAGTGCTCGGCAGCGGCGGCAGGGTGCTCAACCTCGTCGATCTCGGCGACGTCTACATGACGTTCTTCCTGCCGACGAGCGAGGCTGGCCGCGTGGCGATCGGCACCGAGGTCCGGCTCGTCCTCGACGCCGCGCCGCAATATGTCATTCCCGCGAAGGCGACATTCGTTTCGGACGTGGCGCAGTTCACGCCGAAGACGGTCGAGACCGAGGAGGAGCGCCAGAAGCTGATGTTCCGCATCAAGGCGCGGATCGCGCCGGAGCTGCTGCAGAAATACATCCAGCAGGTGAAGACCGGACTTCCGGGCGTCGCCTATATCCGCATCGATCCGAAAGCCGAATGGCCGGCTTTCCTGCAAGGAAACCTGCTGCAATGACCTCGGGCACGCCGGTGAAGCGCCGGGTGGTCCGGCTGGAGGAGGTCGGCCTTTCCTACGGCGGGACGCGCGCGCTCGACGCCGTGAGCCTGGACATGCCGGCCGGCTGCATGGTGGGCCTGATCGGCCCCGACGGCGTCGGCAAGTCCAGCCTGCTCTCGCTGATCGCGGGGGCGAGGACGATCCAGCAGGGCCGCGTCGAGGTGCTCGGCGGCGACATGGCGCGGTCCGCCCACCGGCGCGGCGTGTGTTCGCGCATCGCCTACATGCCCCAGGGTCTCGGGCGAAACCTCTACCCGACCCTCTCCGTGGTCGAGAACATCGATTTCTTCGGCCGGCTCTTCGGCCATGGCGGGCAGGAGCGGGAGCGCCGCATCGCTGAGCTGCTCGACGGCACCGGGCTTGCGCCCTTCGCCGACCGGCCCGTGGCCAAGCTTTCGGGCGGCATGAAGCAGAAGCTCGGCCTGTGCTGCGCCCTGATCCACGATCCGGACCTCCTGATCCTCGACGAGCCGACCACCGGGATCGATCCGCTGTCGCGCCGCCAGTTCTGGCGGTTGATCGAGCGCATCCGCAGCGGCCGGGACGGCATGAGCGTGATCGTCGCCACCGCCTATATGGAGGAGGCGGCGCGTTTCGACTGGCTGGTGGCGATGGACGAGGGGAAGGTCCTCGCCTCGGGCACGCCGGCCGATTTTCTTCGCCGCACGGATACCGCCGACCTCGACGCCGCCTTCATCGCCCTGCTGCCCGCTGGAAAGCGCGACGGCCACCGCGCCGTCGTCATGCCGCCGCGCCCGGCCGATGCGGCCGGCGAGACGGCGATCGAGGCCGACCATCTGAGCAAGCGCTTCGGTGATTTCACGGCCGTCGACGATGTGAGCTTCCGCATCGCGCGCGGCGAGATCTTCGGCTTCCTCGGCTCGAACGGCTGCGGCAAGACGACCACGATGAAGATGCTGACCGGCCTTCTGGCGGCAAGCGGCGGGCAGGCGCGGCTGTTCGGCCGGCAGATCGACCCGCGCGACCTGACGGTCCGGCGGCGTGTCGGCTATATGTCGCAGGGTTTTTCCCTCTATTCGGAACTCACGGTCCGCCAGAATCTGGAGCTGCACGCGCGCCTGTTCGGCATGCCGTCTTCGGATATCGCGGTGCGGGTCGGGGAGGCGGCGGGGCGATTCCAGCTTGCCGATCACATGGAGACACTGCCCGGCGCCCTGCCGCTTGGCATCCGCCAGCGGCTGTCGCTGGCGGTCGCGACCATCCACAAGCCCGATATCCTCATCCTCGACGAGCCGACGTCCGGCGTCGATCCCGTCGCGCGCGACGCCTTCTGGCGTATCCTCGCCGATCTGTCGCGGCGCGAGGGCGTGACGATCTTCGTGTCGACCCATTTCATGAACGAGGCCGAGCGCTGCGACCGCATCGCGCTGATGCATGCCGGCAAGGTCCTCGTCAGCGACACGCCCGCGGCCATAAAGGCCGCCCGCGACGCCGAAACGCTGGATGCCGCGTTCGTCGGCTATCTGGAGGAGGCGGCAACGGCGCAGGAAACGCCCGCCGCCGCCATGGAGCCGGCCGGCCACACGACACATCCGCGGCCGCAATCGAGGTTTTTCGCGCCTCGCCGCCTGTTCGCCTATACGCGGCGGGAAACGCTCGAACTGCTGCGCGACCCGATCCGCGCGGCGCTTGCGACCATCGGCAGCCTGATCCTGATGCTCGTCATCGGCTACGGCATCAACATGGATGTCGACAATCTTTCCTTCGCCGTGCTCGACCATGACGATACCGCCATCAGCCGGGACTATGTGCTCCAGCTTTCCGGCTCGCGCTTCTTCACCGAAAAGCCGCTGCTTGCCGGGTATCCGGAGATGGACCGGCGTATGGAAAGCGGCGAACTCAGCCTCGCGCTGGAAATCCCGCCGGGCTTCGGGCGCGACGTGGCGCGGGGCCGGACCGTCGCCATCGGCGCCTGGATCGACGGCGCGATGCCCACGCGGGCGGAGACCGTCCGCGGCTATATCGAAGGCATGCACATGACCTGGCTCGCGCAGAGGGCGCGCGAGGTCTATGGCAAGGCCGCGGCCTCCGGCGATTTCAAGCTGGAGGTGCGCTACCGCTACAATCCGGATGTGCGCAGCCTCGACGCCATCGTGCCGGCCGTCATCCCCATGCTGCTGTTGATGATCCCGTCCATGCTGGCGGTCCTGAGCGTCGTGCGCGAGAAGGAACTGGGATCGATCGTCAATTTCTACGTCACGCCGGTCACGCGGCTGGAATTCCTGATCGGCAAGCAGATCCCCTATGTGCTCGTGGCGATGATGAATTTCCTCCTGCTGACAGCCTTCGCCATCTACGTTTTCGACGTGCCCTTTACCGGCAGTTTCGTCACGTTCGTGGCGGCCGCCTTGCTCTACGTCGTTGTGGCGACCGCCATGGGACTGGTCCTCTCCACCTTCCTGAACAGCCAGATCGCGGCGATCTTCGCGACCGCGCTCGTCACCATGCTGCCGGCCTCGCAATATTCGGGCCTCATCGATCCGGTGACGTCGCTTCAGGGGTTCGGCGCCTTCATCGGCCGGATCTACCCGACGACCCACTTCATCACCATCGCGCGCGGCACCTTCTCCAAAGCGCTCGGTTTTGCCGACCTCGCCGGCGCCTTCGTGCCGCTGCTCGTCGCGGTTCCGGTCCTGATCGGCCTCGGCGCGGTCTTTCTCAGAAAGCAGGCGCGGTGATGCGGGCGGCGAATATCTTTCATCTCGGGGTGAAGGAACTGCGGGGCCTTGCGCGCGACCCCGTGCTTCTCATCCTGATCGTCCATGCTTTCACGCTCGCGATCTACACCGCCTCCGAGGCGATGCCGGAAACGCTCAACCGCGCGCCGATCGCGATCGTGGACGAAGACCGGTCGGCCGTCTCGGTGCGCATCGCCAGCGCCTTCTATCCGCCCTATTTCGTCCCGCCGCGGCTCATCTCGCATCACGAGATGGACAGCCGCATGGATGCCGGTCTCGACACTTTCGCGCTCGATATCCCGCCTGGCTTCCAGCGCGACCTGATCGCCGGCCGCACGCCGACACTCCAGCTGAACATAGACGCGACGCGCATGTCGCAGGCCTTCGTCGGCGGAGGATATGTCCAGTCGATCCTGTCGGGCGAGATCGGTGAATTCCTCGCCGGGCACCGGCCGGATACTACGCCGCCCGTCGCCCTCGACCTGCGCGCCCGTTTCAACCCGGAGCTCGACAAGGGATGGTTCGGCGCGATCAGCGACGTCATCACCTCGATCACCATGCTGTCGATCGTGCTGACCGGCGCGGCGCTCATCCGCGAGCGCGAGCACGGCACCATCGAGCACCTGCTCGTGATGCCGGTGAGCGCCTTCGAGATCATGCTGGCAAAGATCTGGTCGATGGGCCTTATCGTGCTGGCGGCGTCCGCCCTCTGCCTCGTCTTCGTCGTGGAGGGGCTGCTGGCGGTGCCGCTTCATGGCTCGCTGGGCCTGTTCCTCGCCGGCGCCGCGCTCGACATCTTCGCCATGACCTGCCTCGGCATCTTCCTTGCCACCGTGGCCGGCTCGATGCCGCAGTTCGGGCTACTCCTCATGATGGTGCTGATGCCGCTGCAACTGTTGTCGGGTGGGGTCACGCCGCGCGAAAGCATGCCGGAGATCATCCAGATCATCATGCTCGCGGCGCCCAACACGCATTTCGTGATGCTGGCGCAGGCCGTCCTGTTCCGTGGCGCGGGGCTCGATGTCGTCTGGCCGCAACTGGCAGCCATGTTCCTCATCGGTGCAGCGCTTTTTGCGTTCTCGCTTCGCCGGTTCCGGCACTTCCTGATATGATGTTAAGTAAGAAGGTCCTGATCGCCGATGCGCATCGGCCCGATTGGCGTCTGGTCGCCACCGGCCATCTGCAACCCGCAGCCGCCAGAATGCCGCGGCTAGAGAGCCGCCCGAAGCGTCAGCCCGGGCGGCCGCTGCATTCAGGCACTCATGCGCGGCGGGGTGGATGGCCCGGACCGCTGCCAGACCGGCGGCATGGCCTGGACAGGCAAGCCCGCTTCAAGGCAGGCCGCAACGAAGGCTTCCCGCGCAACGGCGACCGGCACCTGGCGAAGGAGTGCGGCGCGGCACTTCTCGCAGGCGCGCTTGTAGCGCTGGCCATGGCGAAGCGGCCATTCGTTTTCCAGAAAGTCGAGAGTGTCGTTGACGCTGTCGAAGGTACGGCCAAGCCCGTTGGACAGGTGCACATGCAGGGGCGTCGAGAAGAATACGTCAGCCAGCATCGAATTCCTCCTTTCAATTGGACATCTGGCCTGTTCGATATGGGCAATGCTTTCGCGACTTCAAGAACCCTCGGAGCGGTCGATTGCGAGGTTTTTCGCGCGGAGGATGAGCACGCTGCCGCGGAGGCCAAGCGGCGTTCCAAACGCGCTATCCCGCATTCGGGGTGAGCAGCAGCACAGGCTCGACGTTCAGCGCTTCTGCAATCCGCTCGACCACGGCGAGCGTCGGGTTCTTCTGGCCACGCTCGATGCCGCCCATGTAGGAGTAGGCAAGACCGACCTCGATTGCCAGAGACTCCAAAGTCATGCCGCGTTCCAGACGGACCTTTCGAACGTTCTCCCCTAAAATCTGTGCCATACGCATGGGCCGCATAGCGATGAGTAAACCTTCAGCTTTACCAGTCATTATAGTGACTGATAGGCTGGGGATTTCAGGGTTAGGCTTAGCCGTTCGTATACCCATGGCAGATGCCGTGATGCCCGAGCAGCGGGCGTAGCGCCTGAACGGACATCTGCGGCGAATGGTTCCTGTCCGGCGCCCAAGGCGGGCGGCGGCTGGGCAGGCTGAAGGGGAGGTTGATATTGCGAGTTGGTTCTGCCGGTGCGTCCGGCTCATTGCCCAACTTGGCACGGCAGTCATTCCGGTCCTTGCCGACCTTGATCCTCGCCCTGAGCGCGGCCCTTCTTCTCTCCTACGAGCTCTGGCGCAGCTATGCCGCGGCCCGCGAGGACGCTGAACGCAACGTCTCGAACCTCATCCACGTCATGTCCGAGCAGGTCGCCCGCACGATCCAGTCCGTCGACGTCAACCTGCAGGACATTGCCGGCGAACTCGCGGCCGCTCCGGCCATGCCCGACAACGATCCCGCCTTCCGCGCCCGCCTGCACAAGAGACTGGCGTCGATGCCGTTCGTGCGCGCGCTCTTCGTTATCGACCGCGGCGGCTACATTTCCCATGACACCGATTTCCCGAGCACGCCCAGGGTCAGCCTGGCCGACCGGGACTATTTCAGGATCCACCAGAACGATCCTTCCGTTGGAATGCATATCGGCCGGCCGCTGAAGAGCCGTTCGCGCGGCGTCTGGTTCATCAGCCTGAGCCGGGGGATCGAGACGGCGGACGGCAGCTTTGGCGGCATCGTCGTCGCGGCGGTGGAGCCGCTCTATTTCCAGAGCTTCTACCAGCAGCTCTGGGTGGGCGGCGGAACGGTCTCGCTGTTTCTTTCCCCGGGGACCCTGCTTGCCCGCTCGCCGGCCAGGGACGAGCTGATCGGCACGTCCTTTGCAGGTGTCGAGCCCTTCCGCAGCCTGCTCGCCATGCGCACTTCCGGCGTCGACTGGCGCAAGAGCCCCATCGACGGGGTGATGCGCATCGCCGGCTATCAACGGCTGGACATCGTGCCGGTGATCGTGGTGGTCACGCTCAGCGAGGCCGATGTCATGCGGTCGTGGCGTTCCCATGCGACGGTTCTTCTGGTCGGCGCGGCCATTCTGTTCACCCTGCTCGCCGGCCTCGAATGGCTGTCGCGCCGCAGCCGGCGGCGCGAGGAGGCGGCGCGGCAGCGGCTTGAGACGACCCAGCGGCTGGAGGCCATCGGCCGCTTTGCCGGCAGCATCGCGCACGATTGCGGAAACCTGATGCGGATCATCCGCTCGGCGACCGTCGTCCTGCGCCCCCTGGTCAGGGACCGGCAGGAGGCGGAAAAGCTGCTCGACGAAGTCGACACCTCGCTCGACGCCGGGCGGGCCTTGGTCAACCGGCTGCTCGCCTATGCGCGCAACACCGAAATCCGTCTCGAAGCCGCCGATCCGGGCGAGCTTGTCCGGGAAATCCTGCCGATAGCGCGGCAGGCGGCAGGGCCGGGCATCACGGTCGCCACCCCCTCGGCGGGCGAAGCTGCGGCCTGCCGCATCGACAGGGCACAGTTCCAGGCGGCGATCGTCAACCTGGTGCTGAACGCCCGCGACGCGATGCCCGCGGGCGGGACGATCACGATCGATGTCCGTCCGGTGGAGGATATGGACCTGTCGGGCGCCATGAGCTGGGTGGATGTCAGCGTCACGGACGACGGGATCGGCATGAGCGAGGCGGTCCGGCGCCAGGCATTCGATCCGTTCTTCACGATGAAGGGGACGGGGGAGGGGCATGGCATGGGGTTGAGCCAGACGCAGGAATTCGTCCGGCAATGCGGCGGGCGCGCCGATATCTTCAGCCAGCCGGGCGAGGGCACGACCATCCGGCTTCGCCTGCCGCAGGATCGGGGCGGTGAAGAGGAGATGAACGGGGCGGAGAAGGTGGAAGCCGATGTCTGAGGGCGTGAAGGCGGATGAAGCACTGGACGTGCTGGTTGCGGATGACCACCCTCTCATCCGTGCGGGTATCCGGGCGTTGCTGTCCGCCCGTCCGCACTGGCGCGTCTGCGCGGAGGCCGAGACGGGCGAGGCCGCGCTCCGGCTCGCGCGCGAACTGCGGCCTCATCTCGCAGTGCTCGATTATTCCCTGCCCGGGATCACCGGACTGGAGGTGACGCGCCAGCTCTGCAGAGAGATGCCGGGGATCGGCGTGCTGGTCTACACCATGCATGCCGACGAGCGGATGCTTCCGGCTCTGCTCGAGGCGGGGGCGCGGGGTTATGTGCTGAAGACGGAGGACGACGCCGCCTTGCTCGCCGCGATGGATGCCGTGGCGGCGGGCGATATCCACATCTCGCCGGAGGCGGCGAACCGGAAGACCATGCAGGGCGCCGCCTCCGTGCTGACGCCGCGGGAAATCGAGGTTGTCCGCCTGGTGGCGTTCGGCGAGACGAACAAGAGCATTGCCGCGCAGTTGAATGTCAGCGTGAAGACCGTCGATACGCACCGGACGGCGGCGATGCGCAAGCTCGGCCTCCATACGGCCGTTGACGTGACGCTCTTCGCGATCCGCAACAAGATCATAGAGCCATAGTTTCCTCACGAACCGGCGATTTCCTTGACGCTTGTCAGGTGGTGGACGGGAAATGCCGGCCGCCTCGGGTGTATACCCGATAGTGCCCGCTCCTGCCGGATGCTACGGCGGGCGTTTCGCGGTTGCGATATGGCGGGAATATCCCGGGGCAAGCAGGCCTCTTTGCCGATCACGCCGCCTAAACGGACCTGAGCATGCAGCAGAAACAACCGAGCTTCGTTTCTTCCCGCCACTATATGGATGTCGCGGAGCGCTTCCTGGACGTCGGCTTCTGGAACGCCGACATGACGACGGGGGAGGTGCGCGGAACGGACGGATTCTACCGGATCCTGGGGTTGCCGCGAGACGAGGCGTTCAGCCTCCATCGCTGGGTCAGCCTGCTCCACCCCGACGATCGCGAGGATTTCCGCTCCCTGTACGCCGTCGTCACCATGGGCGTCTCGGTTTCCCGGGAGGTGCGGCTGGTCGACGGGGATCGCCCGCCGCGGCGCATTCGCATCGCCGTGGAAGAGCCGACGACGATGAACCGCATCGTCGGCCTGGTGCAGGATGCCGCCGCGGAGCGGGAGGCGAAGGCCGCCCTCTATCGCGAGCGCGCGCGGCTCAACGCCTTCATCGAAATGGTCGGCGGGGCTTTCTGGGCCCGCGACCTGAACGGCGTGGTGGGGGACCTGCGCGGCTGGGACAGCATGACCGGCCAGCCTCCGGTGCAGTGCGGCAAGGAAGGCTGGCTGGAGGCGATCCATCCCGACGACCGCGAGCGGATCGAGGAGACAAGGGAAGCCTGCGAGCGCGACGGCCTTCCGCGCGACATATCCTATCGGCTGCTCTATGCCGATGGCCAATACCGGGAGGTGCTGGCGCGCACGACGCCCGTGCGCCAGGAAAACGGCACGCCGATGGAGTGGATCGGCCTCATCGAGGAAACATGGCGGCGCGATACGGTGGGGTCGCAGAACGACCCGACGCTTCGTCCGCAACAATTGCGTGCCGCGCGCGTGATGCTCGGCTGGTCCGCCGAGACACTCGCCCAGGAGGCAGGTGTCTCCATCGCAACGATCAGGCGATATGAGACCACCGGCGAGCACATGAAGGACGCGACGGTCTCCGCCATCGTCGCCGCGCTGGCGCGGCATGGCCTCGTGCTGACCTCCTCTTCCACGGAAATGGGCCTCAGGCTCCGGCATTCGCACATGCCCGACTGAACGGAGGTCGACGCGTGGAATTATACAATCTTATTCAATTGTTGCGGGCAGAATTCAGCTTTTGAGTAGAATAAGCGCAGTTTTCATGGACAGGGCGAGTGAAAGGGGCCGGTCTCGTTTCATGGTTGTCAAGGGAGCCTTGCTACTTTAGGGCATCCGAATAGATGCGATCGTATCGGTCCGACATGAAGACGGATTCGGGGCTTAGACATCATCATCGAGAAAGCCGCCGAGGTGCCCCATGCAGTCGAGTCCTTCTTCCACTCCAGCCGCGTCTGAAGCTCCGTCCGTCATCACGGGCGACGAGGAGGCCGAGCGCATCCGGCGTCTTGTTGCCCGCATGACCGAGGCGAAGAGGATGCTCGACGGCCTTCTCGCCAATCTGGCGCTGGTCGAGATGTCCATGACGGACTCCACGCCGGACGGCCCGGCCCACTGAGCCCGTCCGCACGTTCGTGGACCTGAGGCGCCGGGCAGTTCCCGCCGCGCTTCAGCTATTCAACCATTCGAATGGATCGCAGTGCCGGCAGGTCGACAAGACGTTTGCGTGGGGCGATCTGCTGCGAAATTTTCAACCAGACCCGCTGCCGAGGAGGAACCATGACAGCCTTTTCTTTCGGCCTTGCATCGGATGCAAGCGCCATTCTTGCCGCAATGCACAAATCCCAAGCCATCATCGAGTTCGATTTGACGGGTAAAATACTGACCGCGAACGAGAACTTCTGCCGCGCGCTTGGATATGCGCTGCCGGAGATCATCGGACAGCACCATCGCCTTTTCGTCGATCCGGCGGAGGCCGCCTCCGAGGAATATCGCGCCTTCTGGGCCAAGCTGGCGCGCGGTGAATTCGATCAGCGTCAATACAAGCGCATCGGCAAGGGCGGCAAGGAGATCTGGATCGAGGCGTCGTACAATCCGGTGTTCCGCCGCGGCAGGCCCTTCAAGGTCGTGAAGTTCGCGACCGATATCACCGCGCAGAAGCTGAAGGGCGCCGAGGATGCCGGCAAGCTGGAAGCCCTGTCGCGCGCGCAGGCCGTCATCGAGTTCACGCCGGCCGGCGACATCCTCGCCGCCAACCAGAATTTCCTCGCCACGCTCGGTTACCAGTTGTCCGAGATCGAGGGCCGGCATCACTCGATGTTCTGCGACCCGACCTATTGCCAGAGCCCGCAATACCGCCAGTTCTGGGACCGGCTGAGGGCCGGCGAGTTCGTGGCGGAGGAATTCATGCGCATCGGCAAGGGCGGCCGGCGCATCTATATCCAGGCCTCCTACAATCCGATCTTCGACATGAACGGCAAGGTCTTCAAGGTGGTCAAGTTCGCCACCGACGTAACCGGCCGTGTCGAGAACGTCGAGACACTGGCCGGTGCGCTGACGCGGCTCGCGCAGGGCGACCTGACGCTGCACCTCGCCAACCCTTTCATCCCGAGCCTCGAACAGTTGCGCACCGACTTCAACGGCGCGTCCGAGCGGCTGCGCGCGGCCATGAGCGCGGTCGGCGAGAACGCGCAGGCGATCGCCGCCGGCTCGGGCCAGATCCGCTCTGCCGCCGACGACCTGTCGAGGCGCACCGAACAGCAGGCCGCCTCGGTGGAGGAAACGGCGGCGGCGCTCGAAGAGATCACGACCACGGTCGCCGATTCCAGCCGCCGCGCCGACGAAGCCGGGAAGCTCGTCGCAAGCACCCGCGAGAATGCGGAGAAGTCCGGCGAGGTGGTGCGCAAGGCGATCACGGCCATGGGGCAGATCGAAAGCTCCTCGCGGGAGATCTCCAACATTATCGGCGTGATCGACGACATCGCCTTCCAGACCAACCTCCTGGCGCTCAATGCCGGGGTCGAGGCGGCGCGCGCCGGCGAAGCCGGCAAGGGGTTCGCGGTCGTGGCGCAGGAGGTGCGCGAGCTGGCGCAGCGTTCCGCCAATGCCGCCAAGGAGATCAAGGCGCTCATCAACACGTCCGGCGAGCAGGTGAAGAACGGTGTGTCGCTGGTCGGCCAGACCGGCGAGGCACTGGAGCAGATCGTCCGGCAGGTGCAGGCCATCAACACCAATGTCGCGGCCATCGTCGAGGCGGCGAAGGAGCAGGCGACCGGCCTCGGCGAGATCAACCAGGCCGTCAACACGCTGGACCAGGGCACGCAGCAGAACGCGGCCATGGTCGAGGAATCGACGGCCGCCAGCCACAGTCTCGCCCGGGAGGCCGAAGCCCTCTTCAACCTCCTGGGCCAGTTCCGCGTCGGTGACGATAGCGGCAGAAGCCGGTCGATGGACCTGCACGACCAGCGCCCGGCGTCGTTCCAGCCGCGCAGGCTGGCCGGATAAGACAGGCGCATCCGGAAGGCGCGCCCTGCAGGCGGCGGCGCCCTTCCGGACGACTTGTCCTTCCTCTGTCCGACATGTTGTCCGCCCGTGCCAGGGGAATTCTAGTCATCTCTTTGAAAGAATAAAGTTTTTCAGTTGGTATGCTCTTTGCTTCATCCCTGTCGCCAGCGAGAAACAAGGTGGAAGGGGAAGCCAATATGTACAACGAGGGTCTCTTGATTGCACGCCTGTTCCTGGGCGTACCGTTCATCGTGTGGGGAATATTGAAGCTGCGTGGCGGCGAAGCCAAGTTGGTGCCGGGCCTTCAGGCCTTGGGACTGCCCGATGCCGTGTTCTTCGCCTACCTTATCGGATTCTGCGAGCTTGTCGGCGGGATCGCGATCGTCCTCGGCTATCCGGCGCGTACCGCAGGCATCCTGCTCGGCCTCTGGTGCCTGGTTACGGGCTATGATGCCCATAGGGGCAACATGACCGAACTTCTGAAGAACGTGACCATGGCAGGCGGCTTCTTCGCTCTGGCCACCGTCGGGGCCGGCTCGCTCTCCCTGTTCGGCGGCGCTCCCGGCGGCCTGTTCGCATATCTTCCCTAGGGTGGCGTGCGGCCGGCATCCGACGCGGCCGCGACACTATCGTTGAAGGACGGCAATCAGCCGGCGTGGTCAATAGACGTCGCGCAGGTATCGTTTTTCCCGCTTGAGCCCTGCGACATAGTCGGCCGCTTTATCCGCCGTCAGGCCGCCATGGGTGGCGATGATCTCGACAAGCGCCTTGTCGACATCGTGCGCCATGCGGCTGGCGTCGCCGCAGACATAGAAGGCGGCGCCTTCCTCCAGCCAGGCGAAAAGCGCCTTGCCGTTTTCACGCATGCGGGTCTGCACGTAGATTTTCTCCTTCTGGTCGCGGGAGAAGGCAAGGTCGAGCCGGGTCAGGAGCCCGTCGCGGCTCATCTCCGACAACTCGTCCTCGTAGATGAAGTCGCTTTCGCGGTGCTGGTCGCCAAAGAACAGCCAGTTTCGGCCCCTGGCACCCCGGGCACGGCGTTCCTGGAGGAAGGCGCGGAAGGGGGCGATGCCGGTGCCGGGCCCGACCATGATGACGGGCGCGTCATTGTCGGCGGGCAGGCGGAAGGACTTGTTCTGCGAGACGAAAATCCCCGCATGCGCGCCCTCCGCCACCCGGTCGGCAAGGAAGGTCGAGCAGACGCCGCCGCGGTCGCGGCCATCCGCGTGATAGCGCACGCTGGCAATGGTGAGGTGCACGCCGCCGGCGGCCGCATGCGGGCTGGAGGAGATGGAATAGGCGCGGTGCTGGAGCGGTTTCAGCAGGGCGAGAAGGTCCGCAGCCGAAAAGGCCGATGGCGGCGCGAGGGCGAGGAGGTCGCAGATATCCTTGCCCCAGAGGAAGGCATCCAGCGCCTCCTTGTCGCCGTTGCGCAGTACATGGGTCAGCTCCTCGTTGCCGGCGCGGCGCTCCACCTCGGCGATCAGGTCGCGCGAAGGCGTGGAAATCTCGAATTTCCCGGTCAGCGCGGTTTCAAGGCTTGTCTCGCCGGCTGGCGCATGCGGATCGGCCCCGAGGCGCGAGAGGAGCAGCGAAACGAGGGCGGGATCGTTGACGGGCATGACGCCGAGCGCGTCGCCGGCCTCGTATTCCAGCCCGCTGTCGCCGAGGTCGAATTCATAGTGGCGGATTTCCTTGGCCGATGCGCTGCCGGAAAGGCGGCGGTTGACGGCGAGGCGGGACGGATAGGGGTTCTTGCGGCCCCAGCCCGCCGTCTTCGGCACGGCGACGGCAAGTGTCCCGCCGGAAACCGGGACGCCGCCGGCGTTTTCCGCGGCGAGCGGCAGGGCCTGCCCGACCCATGCCGCAGCCGGATCCTCATAGTCGATGTCGCAGTCGCGCCGGGCGAGGATGCGGGTCGCGCCGAGCTGTTCGAGGCGCATGTCGATGAGCTTTCCGGCCTGGCAGAAGCCGTCATAGCCGGTGTCGCCCAATGCCAGCACGCCGAAGCGCAGGCTCTCCAGCCGCGGCGCGGTGGACGCGGATATCGCCTCCCAGAAGAGCTGCGCGTTGTCGGGCATCTCGCCTTCGCCATAGGTGGAGGTGATGACGATCAGCCGCTCCATGGCGGCGAGTTGCTCCATGGTGATATCGTCGAGGCCGGCGACCTCGGGGGAAAGACCGAGCGCGCGGGCGTTCGCCGCCGCGTCCATCGCTACCCGTTCGGCGTTGCCCGTCTGGGTGCCGTAGAGGATGTGGAGGCTGGCGGCTTTTACAGGCGCAGCGGCGGCGGCAGTGACAGGCGTTTCGATGGCAAGGCGGGAATGGAGACCGGCGAGGAAACCGGAGAGCCAGGCCCGCTGGTCGGCGTTGAAGGGCGCGTCTTCGGGGATGTAGGGGATCTTCATCGTCTCTGTCTCACTGTCTCGCGGGCGCGAAGCCGGAAATCGCCTGGCGCGCGAACAGCTCCTCGAAGCTGGGGATGCGGCCGATGCGCTCGATGTTGCGGGCGGACTGGTGGAGGATCCAGCCATAGGTACCGGGGCTGTCGATGGCGCGCGTGTTGCGGCCCTTCAGCGCCTGGCGGTAGTCGTCGAGGCGTTTTGCGGCGACCATCACTGCCAAGGCTTCGTCGTCATAATCCGCGATGGCGTCGCGCGCGTAGCGGGCGAGCTTTTGCATCAGGGAGAAATCCTCCGTCAGCAAGAGGTTGCGCACGGCCTTCTCCACGGCGGGATCGGACGGGCCGCGCGCGCCCGGCACGCGGGCAAGGGCAATCGACTGCGCCATGCTGAGCACCGTGTAGTTGTTGAGAAGCGCGAACATGCCCTCCGTATCGGTCTCGCCATAGCCCGGCACGGCGCCATTGAGGATCGCCCTGCGGTCGCGATAGGCGAGCTTGAACTTGCGCACCTGATGGGCGGCGAGCGCCGTGGAGAGTTCCTCGACGAGGTCCTTGCGGCTCTTCGCCTTCAGGATGGCGTCGCTGTCCTGGTAGAGCAGCAAGGCGCGCGGCAGGCCGTAGACGAAATTGTGCTTCTCGCTCTCCCAGTTTTCGAGGAGCCAGCGCGCCTTGCGGGAGCCCGTTGCCGCCAGATGCCATTCCAGCAGCAGGCGCACGGTGTCCGCATGCACGGCCGCCATCGGTTCCGTCTCGTCGCCGATCGAGCCGAGCAGGATGGAATCGTGGCTCATCTTCTTCGGCAGGTCGCCATAGGGGTCGTACTGGTAGACGAAGCCGCCGCTCATGCCGTTGCCGAAACCCTTGCCGAAGGTGCCAAGGTTGAGCACCGCGCCGTTCGTCATGTATTCGCAGCAGAAATCGCCGACGCCTTCGACCACCGCCGTTGCGCCGGAATTGCGCACGGCGAAGCGGTCGCCGGCCTGGCCCTCGACGAAGAGCCGCCCGCCCGTCGCGCCGAACAGCGCGAAGTTGCCGACCAGTACGTTGCCGCCCGCCTCGTCCGAGCCGCCGCCCGGCGAGCGCACGGCGATGACGCCGCCGTTGGCGCTCTTGCCGACGCCGTCGTTGCAGGTGCCGGTATGGGTCAGCGCCATGCCGTCGTTGCAGAAGGCGCCGAAGGACTGGCCGGCCGAACCCGAGGTGGCGATGCGCACGCTGCCGGCATCGAGGAAGCGGCGGCCCCGGTCGTCCTGGCGGACGGCGGGAAGGTGCCGCGCCTGTTCTCCGGTCAGTTCGTGGTTGAGCAGGCGTTCGATGTCGATGGCGAGCTGGCCGCCGACCGTCTTGTTGCAATTGTTGAGATGGCGGTTGCCGCCAAGCTCCACGTCGGCGCGCCGGCCGTCGACGAGGGCGGAGCGCACCAGTTCGATGAAGCTGTCGTCGACGGCGAAATCCTTCTCCATGTAGACGGGATCGGCGATCTTCACCTCCTCGACGACGGCGAGCATGGCGCGCAGGTCAAGCTGCCCGACGCTTGCGGGGTGGTCGAGGAGATGAAGGAGATCGCTGCGGCCGCGCGCCTCGCGCAGCGACGACAGGCCGAGCGCGGCGAGGATTTCCCGCGTCTCGTGCGCGATGTTGAGGAGATATTGCGCCAGCGCCCGCGGATCGCCGTCGAAGACCTCCGGATTGGTGGTGAGGCCGGCGGGGCACTTGATGTTGCAGTTCTTCGCCATCACGCATTTCAGCATCATCAGCGCGGTGGTGCCGAACTCGAAGCTGTCGCCGCCGAGCAGCGCCGACTTGACGACGTCGCTCGCCGTCTGGTGCGCGCCGGAGCAGCGCAGCAGCACCTTCTGGCGCAGGCCGTTGGCGCAAAGCGCCTGATGCACCTCGGCGATGCCGATCTCCGCGGCGCGGCCGGTATATTTGAGGCTGGTGACGGCGGCGGCCCCCGTGCCGCCGGTATTGCCGGCGACATTGATGACGTCCGCGCCCGCCTTGGCGACGCCGACGGCGATGGTACCGATGCCCTCGGAGGAGACGAGCTTGACGATGACGCGCACCCTCGCGGCCTTGCAGTCGTGGATGAGCTGGGCGAGGTCCTCGATCGAATAGGTGTCGTGGTGCGGCGGCGGGGAGACAAGCTCGACGCCGGGCGTGCCGCCGCGGGCCGCGGCGATCTCCACCGTCACCTTCTGGGCGGGCAGCTGGCCGCCTTCGCCGGGCTTGGCGCCCTGGCCGATCTTGATCTCCAGCTCCTCCAGCATGGGATCGGCGAGATAGCCGGCCCAGATGCCGAAGCGACCGGAGGCGAACTGCTTGATGCGCGAGGCGCGGATGGTGCCGTAGCGGGAAATGTGCTCGCCGCCCTCGCCGGAATTCGACATGCCGCCGACCATGTTGGTGCCGTGCGCGACAGCCTCGTGGGCGTTCGCCACCAGCGCGCCGTGGCTCATCGCGCCGGAGGCAAGCAGCGGGGTGATCTCGCTCGCCGGCTGTACGCTTTCGAGCGGGATGCTGTCCGGTGCGGTGCGGATGAGCGCGAGATAGTCCAGCGCCTCGCCGGCCGCCTGCACCATCAGCGCGCCGCCCTCCAGCCAGTGCCCGAGGATATCGCCGCTGAAACGCATGACCAGCGACTGGCCGAGCGCTGCCAGCCGCGCCAGTTCGCCGCCGGTGAGGGTGAGGCGGAACGTATCGCCGGCAAGGGTTTCACAGGCAAGGCCGCGCACCAGGAAACTGTTGTTGCCCTTGCGCGAGAAGCGGCCCATCTCCTTGCGGAAATCCTCCGCCGACGAGAGGTAGGTGACGTCAGCCGGCAGCGCGAGCACGTCACGCAGGGCAGCGGGGCGACGGGCGCGCTCCTCGGTCATCTGGCGGATGAAGGTGCGGTAGCCGGGGGTGATGGCGAAGCGGTCTATCGCTTCCGACGTCAGCTTTTCGTAGCCGTTGTTGCGGTAGGCCGCGTCATCGAGGCCGAAGGCGTCGTCCAGCCGGTTGAGCGTCAGGAGGCGCAGGAACGGGTCGTCTTCCTCCGGCCGGCTTTCGAAGCCGATCTTCTCCTCCGTCATGTCGACGAAGCCGCGCACGGCCGCGGTGCCGAAGGAGTGGCCCGCGCCCTCCGCGCGCTCCTTGAAGAGGCCGAGCAGGGGAATGTCGTCCTCGCGCGTCACCGTCAAGGCCTTCGCGTGCCAGTCGGCGACGGCGGCGGCGATCACCTTGAAGTTCACGCCGCCGACGGGCGTCTTCACATTGGGGAAGTAGCGCTTCAGCACGCGGTCGCCGGTGTCGAGGAAGTTCGGCTCGAAGAACTCGCCGCCGATATAGCTTTCGGCGGTGCAGAGGCCGACCTTGCCCATGGTCTTCATCAGCGCCTTTTCCGCCGCCTTGGCGAAGCGCTTGAAGGCCTTGTCGGCCTCGCCCCCGAACTTCTCCTCGGCGCGGAACTGCACGCCGAGCGGATAGACCGCCGACGCGCCGAAGCCGAGCACGGCGGCGACATGGTGCGAGGAGGCGATCTGCCCGCTTTCGACGACAAGCGACAGCCGGAGGCGCAGGCCTTCCTCGATGAGCTTCTGGTTGACGGCGGATACGACGAGGATCATCGGCAGGGCGGCGCGGGCGCGCGCGACATGCCGGTCGGTGACGACAGCGATGCCGCCCTCTTCCCGGGCGAAGGCCGCGATAGCCTCGCACAGGTCATCGATCGCCTTTTCCAGCGCTGCTTCATTGGCGTCGGCATCCTCGAGATCAGGCCTATAGAGCATCTCGAAGCGCTTGACCGGCGTTTCCGCCTGCTCGCGGATGCGCAGCATGTCGAGATGCGTCAGGATCGGGGAGGGCACGACGATCTGGCGCGCGGCCTTCGCGCCGATGTTCGGCTTGGCCCCGAGCGCCACGCGCAGCGTCATGCCGTCCGCCTCGCGGATCGAATCGAGCGGCGGGTTCGTCACCTGCGCGAAGCGCTGCGAGAAGTATTTGGCGACACCGCCTTCCTGGTCGGAGAGCGCGTTGATGGCATTGCCGTAACCCATGGCGGAAATCTTCTCCGCACCGGTCTGCAGCATAGGGTCCATCAGGAACTTGAAGCTCTCCTGGTTGAAGGAATAGGCGACGTACCGCTGATGACGCTCGAGGTCGCCGTTGTAGCGAAGCGGCGAACCCTGGGCCTCGGCGGGGATTTCCGGCAGTTCGGCGAGCGTCACGCGCGCCTCGCGCAGGAGCGCGCGATAGGGGCGACGGGCGGCCAGCATCTCCAGCGCCTCGTTCGTGCCGAAGGCGCGCTTTTGCACATGGTCGTAGCAAAGCATGCCGCCGGCCTCGATGCGGCCGCGGCGCAGCACGCTTTCCGGCGGGAAGGCGATCTGGCCGGCCTCCGACATGACGCAGAGATAGTCGGCGGTCTCGACGGTGCGCAGCGGGCGCAGCCCCAGCCGGTCGAGCCGTGCGCCGATAATGTCTCCGTCGCCGAAGATGAGGGCGGCAGGCCCGTCGTTCTTCTCCTCGTAGAGCGAGAAATATTCAAGCATCGCCACGATGTCGGGCGACAGCGTGTCGTCGTTCTCCCAGGCCGGCGGCATCATCGAGACGACGGCGGTAACGAGATCGAGACCGTCCTCCAACACACGCGCCTGCAAGGTCTGGTCGAACCGGCAGCTGTCCGACTGGCCCTTCGGGCGGATGATCGAGGCGTTCCTGGCGAGCGCGATCGCGGCCTCCGAAAGGCGGTTCTTGCGGTCGGTGTTGAGTTCGCCGTTATGCGCCATCAGCCGGAAGGGCTGGGCCATGGAGGGATGCGGGTCGGTGTTGGTCGAGAACCGCGTGTGGAAATACATGGTGTTGACCGTGTGGTCGGGGTCCACGAGATCGCGGAAATAGGGCATCACCTCGTTGGAGTTCAGCCGGCCCTTCAGCACCTGCGTGCGCGCGCTCAGCGAGAGCGGATAGAGGCCGGCGAGCTGCGGCTCGGTATAGGCGCGCGCCTCGATCGCCAGCAGCGCCCTGTGGATGCGGACATCGAATTCCGCCTGGCTCGCCTTTTCGTCATGGCATCCGAAGACCCATTGGCGGATCGGCTGCTGGTGGCGGATCGCCGCCGGGCGGACGGCGCTTTCGTCGACCGGCACGTCGCGGGTCAGCAAGACGGGGAACCCCTGCGCGCAGAAGGCATCCTCGATGATACGTTCACCCTCCAGCCGGAAGACGGGGTCGTTCGGCAGGAAGAAGTTGCCGACGCCGAAGCGCCGCGGCTGAAGGTCGTCCCGCCCCGTCAGCTTGCGGAAGAAGCCGAGGGAGATATCGACGGAAACACCGGCGCCGTCGCCGACGCCTTCGGCCGACATGCCGCCGCGATGCGGCACGGCGCAAAGCGCCTCGTGGCCCTTCTTCAGGACGTCATGCGTCTGTTTGCCGTCTTTTCGCGTGATGAAACCAACGCCGCAACTGCTCTTCTCTTGCGAGGGATCGTAAAGGCCGAAGGTTTCTTCGCGCGGGTCCAACGTGCATCCTCCTGTCATGATGTGTCAGTGATGCTGACCTATATTAACAGGAGTGCTTGAGTCAAGTTTTTGTTCGAAAAATTCGCGATCGGATAGATTGGCGAAATTTTCTGAGCTTTGATGCGCTTGTGGATATGGAAAGGATCGTTCGCCCATTGATGCTTTTTCCGACCTGAGGGGCGCAGAAGGGCAAAACGCATGTGCGCGAGGAAGACGGGGCCTGCCAGTTATACTCCAGCCTCGCCGTGACGTTTCGGCTTCGCCGTGGAAGCAACCTTCCCAGAATGAGCCCGGAATAAACGAATAGCGCGCCCGCCTCGGACGTCGGTTTCCGGTATGGGGTCGCAGAGCGTGGATCCCACCTTTTGCGATCCGCTACTGGAAAGATAAAGATCATGCAAAGCGTTTTCCTCGCGGCCACCTTGTCCCTGTGCACGTCCTTTCTCGATGCGCCTCCGGGACTCTACGGTTATCTCGAGGCCTGCGGCACAATCGTCATTCCGGCGCAATCCGACTTTGCTACTCGCCTTGATGACGGAAAGGCGCGGGCTGGCCTTGACTGCGCCCGCCCGTCGGCTGATGCCGCGGGTGAGCGCAGCGGGCATACATGCAAGCGCCGGATCGATGCCCACTTCGACACGGCGGAGCTGCGGCTGGCCGACAGGGAAAAGGATGTAACCATGGGATTTTGGGACCGGATCAGGCAGCTTGCAGGCGCCGGCATCGGCGTATCGCCTGCTGCCGCACAGGACAAGGCGGCGACCGCGGCAGAGGAGGGCGGCGAGGCGGCGGATGCTGCCTTCGAGCAGTCCTGGCAGAAGCGGGATGCCTTCTGGGCGGGCGTCGGCAGCGTCGAGAAGGATGTGCTCGGCCATCTGATCAGCCCCGGCCTGATGGGCGATCCGCAATGGCCGACGACCCGCCAGGCCTACAAGGTCGTCCGGCGGGCACATTCCATCGTCATCGCGACGGACGGCCTTTCCGATCCGTTCGAAGATGGCCGTAAGGGCAATGGCTTCGGCATGGAGCTTTTCGTCGAGACGGCGGACATCCTGCCGGCCCATGCAGGCCGGCCCGGGGATATTTCAAGGCTTTCCGAAAGCTGGGCCTTCGAGCTCGTCAGCCATGTCGCCGGCACGGTGGCAGGGGTCGGCGGCATCTCCGCCCAGCTCGACCAGTATGGCGTCCTGTCCATGGAGCTCCCCGGCGTCAGCCAATCGCACGCGATCGGAAAGCAGGTACCGGCGCGCTATGTGACGGCCGATGACAGTCTCGGCGTCCTGATCGGGATGCCGGTCGAGGGGTTTTCCGCGGCCGTGGAGGGCATGCCGCTTTCCCCGGTGCGCGTGGTGCCGGTGACAATCATCACGGCGGCGGAACTCGAAGCCTTGCGGACGGGCGGTGCCGACGCGCGCCGGGCGTTGGCGGAAGAACTGGCCAGGCAGGGCCGCCATCACCGATCCTCGCTGCGCTGAGGCCCCGGCACAGACCGGGTGAAAGCCGTGTCGGTTTACCGCGCAGGCCTCGGCAGGCGCACCTGCGTCAGCGACTTGACCCGGCCGGGCCGGAGCCCCTTCAGCTGCGTCAGCAGATCCTTGGCGGCGGCGTTGCCATAGGCGCGGCGGCTGATGCCGAAGAGCATGACGCCGGGTTTGCCGCCGGCATCGCTGTAGCGGGCATAGCGGTAGGCGTTCCATTCGACGATGTACTGCCCGTCGGTGTCCTTGCTGCTGACGATGAAGTCGAGCAGCGCCTCGCCGGCCGCCTCGTTCTGGATGACGTCCATGTTGACGAGCGGGTCCGTCGCCCTGCGCTGGTTCAGCATCGTCACCTGGGCGCGCACGGCATCCATGACGGTGATGCCGCTTGTGACGGTTTCGACCAGGATCATCTGGTCGTATCGCTCGGCGCGCTGTCCGTCCGGAAGATATTCCTGCTTGATGTAGGTTGCGGAGGGCTGCGCGCTCCAGGCGAGCTTGTAGGCGTCGCCTTCGAAATCGATCGGGCCCGGTATGCCGAGCACATCGGTGGCCTGGGCAAGGGCGGATGTCGCCGTGAGCACGAGCGCGAGGAGCGCGGTGCCGAGATGGCGGGCGGGGCGGCTGATCGAACGGGTGGTTGCCATGATCTGTCTCCTTCCGTCAAAAGCGCAAGGCCGCCGGGTTCAACCGGCGGCCTCGTTTTCTTCAGGCGTTCAATCGGCGTCGCCGGTTCTTGCCTTGGTGCCTTCGGCGGGCACCCTTGCCGCCGCGTTGCCGACCGAGGCGGCGAGCAGGGCCTGCGTCGGGTCCGCACCCTTGAAGCCCGCCTGCGCGAGGATCTCGTCGAGGATGGGCTTCTGGGCGGTGAAGCTGAGAAGCTGGCTGCTGAGGTCGCCGACGGCATGTCCCGCGCCATCGCCGCCATTGCTGCCGTTGCCCGCCAGCGCACCGGCGAGGCCGCCGGCGCTGAAGATGCGGATGTCGGAGATTTTCTCGATCGGCTTCATGGCCTGTTCCAGCGCCTGCGGGATGATGGCGACGCGGGCGCGGGCGAGCTCGAACTCGATGATGCTGGCCGAAAGCGCGTTGCGGGCTTCGTTGAGCGCGCGTTCGGCCTGGGCTTCGGCCTGGCCGAGCTCGATGACACCCGTCGCCTTGATCTTGGCGGCTTCCGCATCGGCCTGGGCCTGGATCTTCGTCGCGGCGGCGAGGTTTTCCGCCGCCTGGCGCTCGGCCTCGGCCTTGACGGTGATGGCGGTCGCCTCCTGTTCGGCGGCCTTGCGCGCATCGAGCACCGCGATGCGCTTGGCGCGCTCGGCGATCTCGACCTCCCGGGCCGTCGCCACCTGTTCCTCGGCGGTGATGGCGGCGGCCTTCGCCTCGTCGGCCTTGGCGCGGGCGGCCTGTTCCTGCTCGCTCTTCTCGGCGACCGCGATGGCGGCGTCGATGCGGGCCGTCTCCGTCACGCGGCGGGCTTCCGCCTCGCGCTCGGCGATGCCGCGCTCGGCATCGATGCGGGCGGTCTCGCGGGCCTGGCGCGCCTGGGAGTCGCGTTCGGCAATGCCCTTTTCGGTGTCGAGCCGGGCGGTTTCCTCGCTGAGGCGGGCAAGCTGCTCGGCCTTGGCCGCTTCCGCGCGCGTCTCGGCGGTCTTGTTGGCGATGTCGCGTTCCTGCGTCAGCTCGGCGTCGCGCTGCTCGCGCTCGATGGTGAGGCGGCGCAGCGTGGCTTCCCGGTCCTTGGTGGCGATCTCCACCTCGTTGTCGCGGACGATCTGGTTGCGCTCGCGCTTGCGCTCCTCGGTGATCTTGGTGAGTGCGGTCAGGCCCTCGGCGTCGAAGCTGTTGTTCGGGTTGAAATGCTTGATATCCGTCTGGTCGAGGCGGGTCAGCGACACCGATTCCAGTTCGAGGCCGTTCGATTGCAGGTCGTGCGCAACGGCGGCCTGCACGGATTTGACGAATTCGGCGCGCTGCTCCTGCAGGTCGCGCAGCGACATGGTGGCGGCGACCGAACGCAGGCCGTCGACGAACTTCGCCTCGACGAGCGTCTTCAGCGCATCGGCGTCGTTCGTGCGGTCGCCGAGCGTCTGGGCGGCGAGGGCGATGTTCTCCGAATCCGGCTTCACGCGGACGTAGAACTCCGCGGTGATGTCGGCGCGCATGCGGTCCTTGGTGATCAGCGATTCGTTTTCGGCGCGCTTGACCTCGAGCCGCAGCGTGCTGAGCGACACCCAGGAATAGGAGTGGAAGATCGGCAGGATGACCGATCCGCCGTCGAGCACGACCTTCTTGCCGCCGAGGCCGGTGCGCACATAGGCCTTGTCGCGCGTGGCGCGGGTGTAGAGCGAGGTCATGATGATGCCGATGACGACGATAGCCGTCACGATGACCCCGGCGATGATTCCTACCGAAAGGAAGTCCATGATCGTTTACCCTCCGTTGTTGGGATAGTGGCCGTCTTCGAGCACCGCCGGGGCGGGAATGGCCTGGAAGAGGCCGTCCTTGCCGTCGACGATGAGCACGGACGCGCCCGTCTCGATCACATGCCCCGGCACGGCCCGGGCACGCAGCGTGTGGATGTTGTCGTAGCGGTCCTTGATCCGCACCGTGCCGGGATGGCCCTGGTCGAGCGGCCCGAGCGTCACCGTCCCGACGAGACCGATGAAATCGGCCTGTTCCTGCACGCTGGTCTCGTCGCGCGGGATGATCCGCGCCAGACCGCGGGACGACCAGCGGGTGACGGGGATGGCGACGGCGAGCGCGCCGGTGACGGCGGCATAGAGCGGCAGCGGATCGCGGAACTGCGAGATGACCGCCTGCAGGGCAAAGCCGGTCGCCGAGAAGGCGGAAAGCAGGATGACGGCGAGAACGAGGATCGGCACGCCGCCGGCATTGAGCCAGGACATCCACCCGCCGAGAAGGCCCGATTCCGCGTCACCCGGCCCGTTGAAGTCGAGGCCGTCGTCGATCAGCCCGGAGGCGGAGGCGCCGAGCAGCACCGAGACCAGTTCGACGATGCCGAGGCCCGCCACCGTCAGGAGCGCGATCCAGAAGGGAGCGGTGCCCGGGTGGACGATGGAATCCATCAGCGCTCACCGTGCTTGAAGGCGGCAAGGCGCGCCTCGATCGCCTTCTGGCGCTGCAGGCGCCCCAGTTCCTCGACCTCCGCCGTGCCATCCATGGCCGGCTTGGAAGGCACGCCGGTAACGCGCTCGACGGCTTCGAGCGCATCGGCAAGGCGCCGGTCGTTGCGCTGGGAGGGGGTGGCGGCCGGCGGGGCGGCGCGCTCGGCGCGCCGTGCATCCTCCAGCCGCTTCATCGCGTCGGCACGGGCCGAGGCGATGCTGCGCAGCGTCGCTTCGGCATCGGCGATCTCGCCGGCATTCTCCAGGATGGCCTTGGACAGCGCGTCGCGCTGGGCTTCGAGGTCGATCTGGACGCCGGTGGCGGCGCGGGCGAGGTCTTCGCGGCCGCTTTCCAGCCCGACCTTGATCTTCTCGTCGAGGTCGCGGATCTCCGCGTCGAGGTCGTCGGCCTTGGCCTTCAGCCGGTGGCCGGCGGCCATGGCGACGCCGAGCGCCGCGCGGGCTTCCTCGGCGATCGCGCCGATCTCGCGGACGGCCTGCTGCGCCACGGCGACCGGGTTCGACGCCTCGGCGGCATCGACCGCAGTGTTGACGACGCCGGCGATGACGCGCCCGAGACGGGCGAGGATACCTTCGTTGGACATGGAAGCCTCCTTCTTCGAATGGATGCCGGCCTGGATGCCGGCATAGAGACAGATGGACGACCCGGCAAAGACGAGCCGCGCTTCGGCAAAATCCGCCCAGCCCTCGCGATAGCCGCTCGCCGCGTAAGGCAGCACGATGCGGCCGCCGAGCGTCGCGATGCTCACGCTGTCCGGGCCCTTGACGGCGAAGAGCTTGGAATCGAGCGGAATGTCCGCGACGATTTCCCCCGGCTTGCGGCGGCCGTGGTCGCGCAGTGCGAGCGTGACGAGGCGGGCGGGAAGACCCGTCGCCGCGCGGATTTCTTCATAGGCCGCCTGATGCAGCGCCACGACATTGGCGCCCTTGGTCCGGTCCAGGATCGCCATGGCCTGCTGATAGGCCTCCAGCGTCTCGGTCAGCGCCTTGCGCATGTCCGGGGTGGGCTGAAGGACGAGCCTGAGGCTGGATGTGAACTTCGTTACCATGGTTAAATATATAAAGCACTTCATTAGTGCTTTCAAGGCCGAATTTGCAGCGACTGCCTATTCAACGGATGAGGCCGGCAGACTCTTCGGTTGGCCGACTGTCGTTTTCGCGAAACGCCTGTTGCGCACGAAAGGCGCGGTGCCATCTTGCGCGGCCACCGGCCGCCTGCGAGGCTCGTCCGGTCCTGCAATTGTCGGGGAGCGAGGGGATGGGCCGTTTCGTCGATATCGCTGTCTTTCGCGCGCATCGCTTCAGCCTGGGGCGGGACGCGGAAACGGGTGCCCTTTACCTTTCAACGCCCGTCAGCGGCTTCAACCGCGCCGCGGAATACGAGGCCTATTTCCGCATTAGCGCCGAAGCGTTCGAGCAGTTTCGCGCCGACCCCGATGCGGCCGAGGCGTTCCTGGAGGCCTGCCGGAACCATGAGCATGAAGACCGGCGGCTGGCCTGACCGGCCGGCAGGGTCGTCAAAAGCGAAGACCGGCATGCGTTTCGGCCTTGAATTTGAAATAAGCCGGTTATGTTGATCGTCTTATCTGGGTTGCGCCCGTGACCGGTCAGGCCGTTCGATATCGTCAAGAAGTGTCTTCATGCAGATTTTCCCCCGTTCCTTCCGCATTGGTCTCTCCCTCGTCCTCCTCGTCTTCCTCGCCGCGCCCGCATTCGCGCAAGCTCCGACGCAGGCGGCCATCGCGCGCTCCGACCTCATCGCGGCGGAGATGAAGGCGCTTGCCGAAGGCGGCGACCTGGAAGGCGCACGCCGCAAGGCGGAGGCGGCGAGCGCCCGGTTCAAGGCGGAGGGAGAGGCCTGGCTTGCGGCAAGCTATGCGGTCTCGGCTGTCGACTATGCGATGCGCATGGGCGATGCGGCGCGTGTCGATGCCGATTACTATCCGCGCATGGGGGAACTGCTCGCAACGCTCGAGCGGGTCGAGGAGACCCGGGCCAATCTCCTGCTCGAACTCCTGATGGACGCGAAGGGCCGGCTCGGCGACAAGGACCGGCAGGATGCGCTGGCGGAGCTTTATGAGGAGCGGATTCGCAAGGCCCACGGCAAGGACAGCGCCGAGGACATCGACGCCCGGGTGCGCACCGCCTACAGCCTGCTGGAGAGCCAGCGCCTGGAGGACGGCCGCAGGCGGCTGCGCGCTGCGCTGGCCGCCTCGGCGAAGACGGAGCTGCATGCCGTGACGCTGCGGCACTATACGCAGGCGGTGCGCAGCTTCCAGGCGAGCGGCCTCAATGACGACGCGGCGGCGCTCTTGCGGGAAGCGGAGCAGACGCCCGCCGTCCGCGCCGAGGTGAAGGAGCTTGCCGACTTCTACCTCGCCTATGCGGAGTTCCGCAGCGCGGTGCCCGACAGCCAGCAGCATTTCGTGCCGCTCTATTCGATGGCGACCAATCTCTATGCCCGCTTCTACGGCCATGAGTCTCCGGAACTGATCCATGCAACCGACAAGCTGGCGAGCGCGCTGTCGGATGTCGGGCAATATGGCACGGCGATCGACCTCGAACGGCGCAATTACGAGATCGCGCAGAAATCGCTCGGCGACGACGACACCGTCACCTGGCGCATCGCCAACAACCTAGCCGACATGCTGCGCGGCATGGGCTCGCCCTCGCGGGCGCTGGAATATGACCTGAAGGTGCTGGAGAACCGTACCCGTCACTATGGCCGGAACCATTTCAACACGCTGGTGAGCGCCAACAACACCGCGCAGAACTATCTCGATCTCGGCAACTATGCCGAGGCACGCCGCTATTTCGCGCTGTGCCTGGAAATATCCCGGGCACTCGGCGATCCCGTGACGATTGCCGGCATGGAGGCCTGGCTCGCCTATACCGACCTGCTCTCGGGCGCCCGGCCGATGGATGCGGCGGCGGCCCGGCGCGTCGAGGCGCTCGTCACCGATTCCAACTATCCGGCGATCCTCAGCATGAAGGCGGCCTATCTGCTGGCGGATCATTTCGCCAGGGCGGGCAATGCGGAACGGCAGATCAAGCATCTGCAGCAGGCCTACAGCATCGCCGCGGGCGAGATGAGCACCGGTCATCCGCTCGCCTTTGCCGGGCGCATCGCCATTGCCAATGCGAAGGCCGCGACGGATGCGGCCACGGCCGCCGGGGAATTCGCTGGCATCGACCAGGACATGCTGCGCTGGGTGCATCTGCAGGTCTCGGTGGCCGGCGGGCGGGAGGTCGGCGAGGCGGTGCGCGCCATGGCCGACGGCATGCTCTACGACTACGCGCGCTTTGCCGAACGGCACCCGTCCGCCGTGCCGGCCTTTGCGGATGCCGCCCGGCGCTGGCCCTCGCTTGCCACCGCCGATGCGGACAACGCGCTGAAACTTGCCCGTTTGATCGATCGCTCGGATAGCGAGACCGCCCGCCTGCTCGACCGCATCACACGCCTGTCGCGCATCGCCCGCGAGATCTTCGCCGCCGATGTCGAGCAGGATCTCGCCTATGCCTATCTTTCCGACACCAAGGCGCTGGAGCAGCAGCTGCACGAGCGTATCGTCGCGCGCTATCGGTTGGATCGCGAGACGATCCTGGACCAGCCGTTGCCGACCCCGGGGGACCTCCTGGCCGCGGACCAGGCGCTCGTCCAGTATTTCACGACCCGCAAATGGCGGGTGGACCGAGAGAGCGCCGATCCGGTCGCGGATGCGCGGCTCTACGCCATCGTCTGGCGCAAGGGCGCGGCGCCGGTCCTGCGGGCGCTCGGCGATCCGCGCAGGCTGCTGGTGGGTGGCGATGACATGGTGGCGGCGCTCCAGACGCGTGACCGCAGTGCTGACGAGGGCAGGGGGTTGCTGGTCCAGGCGAGCAAGCGCGCCTTCGCGCGGCTGCATGACGCGCTGATTACGCCGATCGATGCCGACATCGCCGGCGCCAGGACCGTCTTCATCGTGCCGGACGGGCAATTGTTCGCCTTGCCCTTCTCCCTTCTCGAGGACCGGGCCGGCACGCTGCTCGAAGAGCGTTTCACGCTCAGGCTCCTGACCGAGCCGGAAGCGCTCTACCGGGCCGTAGAGGATCGTGCGCTGCCGTCCGAGGGCCGGATCGTGCTGGCGGGCGGCATCGACTATGCGAAGGGCGAGGAGGCGGGCGCCATGCCGTTGCCGGGAACGCTGCGCGAGGTAGAGGCGATCGGCAAGATCCTGTCCGGTCCGGGCCTGAAGATCGAGACCCTTTCCGGTGAGGCCGTCGGCGAGTCGGCGCTGCGCGAGCGCATGGCGGGGGCAACAGTCGCCCATCTGGCGACGCACGGCGCCTATGGCAGCGCGAAGAACGGCGGGGCCCGCAATGTCGATACGCTGTGGCAGAGCGAGGTCATCCTCGCCCGGTCGGGCGATACGCGCGCCATGCGCCGCGACGAGAAGGACGGGCGGCTCTACGCCTTCGAGCTGATGGGCTGGGATCTTTCCGGTCTCGACCTGCTGGTGCTGTCGGCCTGCGAAACCGGCCGCGGCGACGAGGCCTTCGTCGGGGGACTGCGCGGCCTGCCGACCGCGGCGAACCTTGCCGGCGCCAGGCGCTCCCTCCTGACGCTCTGGCCCGTCGCCGACGACGGCACCGCCGATTTCATGGTGCGCTTCTACGAGCACCTGAAGGACGGGCAGGCCTATGCCGAAGCGCTGCGCAGCACCCGTCGCGACGCCATCGAAGGCCGCATCCCCACGGCCCGGGATCCGCTTGTCTGGGCCGCCTTCGTGCTGTTCGAAAACTGATGGCGGTGGATGCCGCTTGGTCTATCTGGCCCCCCGAGCCCGGCAGTCATGTCTCCTTGCGGACAAAGCTGGCATTGCCGAGGCCGGTGCCGATCGTCACGGCGGCCCACCGCTTCACATCCGCCATGCGCGGCACCTCCGACAGGCCCTGCACCACCGCGTCGTTGTGCATGATGACGAAGGTCGGCTGATCGGCGATCTCGGGGATAGCCTTGCGCAGGGCTTCGGGAAGATTGAAGTGCGTGCTTTCCCAGTTGCCGCCCGGCAGGTTCTGTCCGCCCCGCGCGATCGATCCGTCGGCAGCGATGACGCCTGGGCAGCCGATGCCGATGACGGGCGCCAGCGCGAGCTTGGCCTTCTTCGCCTTGGCGATGAGCGTTTCGATCATGCGCACGAGATATTCGATGGTCGCGGTGCGGCGGGGCTCGTCGTCGGCATGGCGCCATAGCTCCGATTTCCACACCCTGGCCTTGGAAAAATCCGGCTTGTCGTCGAGGTTGAGCTTGATGACGCCCGCGCGGATGTTGGTGCCGCCGATATCGACGGCGAGGATCGCGTCATGGCCCTTCAGCATCCAGGAGGGAATGAGGTGCACGGCGCCGAGCAGCCCGGCCTCGTCCGGATGATGGGCGATCGGTACGATCTCCACCTTCAGGCCCTCGGCCTTGAGCCGGATCTGGGCGCGGGCGATCGCCATGAGGCCCGCCTGGCTGTCCTTGAAGCCGCCGCCGACCACGATCCGTTCCGTGCCCTTCCAGGTTTCCTCCTTGAGATAGCGGGCAAGAATGTCCGTGAAATCCGCTGCGAAGTCGTCGACCGCCGCGCGCACCAGGGATGCGGCCTCCGTCTCCTGTTCCTTGAGCAGCGCATCGACCTCCTTCTTGGAGAGCCCGTCCGTCGGCACGTCGCCGAGAGGATCCGGTCCACCCGCGCGAACCCGTTTCCGCCACGCCTCGATGGCATCGCGGAAGGCGGATTTGTTGGCCTTGTCGCCAATGAAACCCTCCTTGTCGCGCAATTCGAGATTGTAGCTGGTCACCTCGACGGCCGGCAGATCATCGGCCCCGTGGGTGACGGGGGCGTTGTTCTCTTCCGTTCGCTGCACCTTCTTCTGCTGCTTGCCCATGTCGTCTCCTCTGCCCGATGCGAGGACACAATGCGCCGGAGAAAAACTTGTTCCTGGCGAGACTTCGCCGTCAGCCCTTGCCGCCCGGCCGGAGCGAACTACTTGCTTGCCGATGAACAAACAGGACAAATTGCGGCCGTCGGACGCCGCAACCCGCCATCTCGTCCGTCGACTTGTCGACGAACCGGAGCGCTGGGCGCTCTTCCTCGACATCGACGGAACGTTGCTCGACCTTGCGGCGACGCCGGATGCCATCCAGGTCCCCCTTTCGCTTCCGGCGAGCCTCGATGCGGTTTCCGCCCGCCTTGGCGGCGCGCTGGCGCTGGTCACCGGGCGCAGCCTTCCCTTCGCAGACGGGTTGTTCGCGCCTTTCCGCTTTCCCATCGCCGGCCTGCACGGCGCGGAATTCAGGGGGACGGACGGAGCAACCTCGGTTGTCTCGGTGACGCCCGCCTTCGCCGCGCTGAAGCAGCGCCTTGCCGAGCGGACGGCCTGGATGGAGGGCGTGCTGATCGAGGACAAGGGTGCCGCCGTCGCAGCCCATTACCGGCTGGCGCCCGCCTATGACACGGCGCTCGAGAAGATCATGCGGGACTTTGCCGAGGAGGCAGGCCCCGCCTGGGTGCTGCAGCCCGGCAAGATGGTCTTCGAAATCCGCCCCGCGCGCGCCGACAAGGGAGAGGCTGTCGCCACCTATCTGGAGCAGCCCGCCTTTGCGGGGCGCCTGCCGATCGCGATCGGCGACGACCTGACGGATGAGACCATGTTCGCGCTGGCCAATGCTCGTGGCGGCCAGTCGATCCGCGTCGGTTCGCTCGCCACGGCCACCTGTGCCCTCGCCAAGGCGTCGTCACCGTCGGCCATCCGCTCGGCGCTGGCCACGATCGCCGCTGCGGGCGACCGGAAGGCGACGGCGGCGTCCTGAGCGGGATGCTTCAGGCCGTCCCCGTCGCGGCTGGGATAGGCTCATCCGCCCTGTCGGTCAGGCGGCGGCCGCCTGCTGGTCCTTGAGGAAGGCCGAGACGCGCTTCAACCCTTCCTCCAGCACGGTGCCGTTGTTGGTGAAGCCGATCCGCACATAACCTTCCATGTCCATGGCGCTGCCGGGCGTCAGCATCACGCCGGTGCGCGCCAGCAGGTCTTCGCAGAACGCCACGGAGGACATCGGCAGATGGTATTTCAAGAGGGCGGTTGTGCCGGATTTCGGCTTGATCCAGGAGATCAGCGGCTCGCCGTCGACCCAGGCCGAAAGCGTGGCAAGGTTGGTGCGGGTGATGGCGCGGCTGCGGGCGAGAATCTTGTCGCGGTTCTCCAGCGCGATGGCGGCGAAGTGGTCGTCCAGCATGCCGACGCTGATCGTGTTGTAGTCGCGATGGATCGAGACCGCGTGCAGCAGCTCGACCGGGCCGGCGATCCAGCCGAGGCGCAGGCCGGCGAGCGCGAAGGTTTTCGACATGCTGGCGGTGCTGATGCCCTTCTCGTAGAGGTCGGCGATCGAGGCGGTCATGCCGTCGCCCTCCTGGTCCGTGCCGCGATAGACCTCGTCGCAGAGGATCCAGGCGCCGGCGCCGCGGGCGATCTCGACGATCTTCTCCAGATAGGCGCGGTCCATCAGCGCGCCGGTCGGGTTGTTGGGGTTGTTGATGGCGATGAGCTTCGTGCCCGCTGTCGCCAACCGCCTCAGCTCTTCCAGGTCGGGCAGGAAGCCGGTCGCTTCCGTCAGCCGGAGGATCTGCACGTCGGCGCCGATGCTTTCGGGGATGGAATAGTGCTGCTGGTAGGTCGGCAGCACCGAGATGACGCGGTCGCCCGGCTCGACGAGCGTGCCGTGCACTAGCGCGTTCGCGCCGATCGCGCCATGCGTGATGACGACGTTTTCCATCGCCTGCTTCTCGTAGAGGCCGGCGACCAGCTTTCGCAGGCGCTCGCTGCCTTCGATCGCGCCATAGGTCAGCTTCATCGGCAGAAGCTCGGAGAGGATCGTGTCGGTCTTGCCCGCCATCTCCAGGAGTTCGGCGACGGTGAGGGATTCGACGCAGGTCTCGGCGATGTTCAGCTCGCAGTTGTTCTCGTAGCGGTTCATCCAGATTTCAACGCCGAAATCGCGAATTTTCATGGGCAACTCCTTTGATGTCCCGGCCGGGAACGCGCGGTGGAAATCTGTCGAATGATGAAGGCTGCTATGCTGCAAGGAGTTTATGCGCAGTATACTGCACAGTCAAGGGTGCGGTACTGCTGGGTACCCGCCGGCAATGTTTCGTGCTGCGGTGCATCGACGGCGACACGGATATCCTCGCCATCACCGTCGCGTCACGCTCTTCGATGAGACTTGGCGGCGGCGGGCAGGCGCGTCCGGATTTAATCGTTCATCAGCCGCAGGGCATCGGGAAGGCCCGGCATGGCGGTGCCTGCACCCTTGCGCGTGACGGTGACGGCGCCGAAGGCATTGGCAAGCCGGCAGCAGTCGTGGCCGCCGATGCCCGTCAGGCGGCCATGGATGTGGCCGGCGGCGAAGGCGTCGCCCGCGCCGGTCGTGTCCACCACGGCGGCGGGGAACCAAGGGGCGCTTTCGGCGCCCCCGCGCTGGCAGAGCCTCGATACCGCACCGTCCCCCTTGAGCGCGATGCGTCGCACGCCACCCGCCAGCAGCGCGGCGAGCATCGGCTCAAGGTCGCTCCCCTGCGGCCGATGCAGGAGGCGGGGAAGGTCGGCGCCGTCGAGCAGGATCGTGTCCAGCTTCGGCAGAAGGTTCAGCACCGTGCCGGCGATCGTCGAGGCGATGCCGCCGGGCACGTCGAGGCTGACGGGGATGTCCCGCGTCGCCGCGATGTCGATGGCGCGGCGTGCCGCCTGCGATTGCGGGGCCCGCAGCAGCGCGTAGCCGGAGAGATGGAACAGCGCGGCGCCCTCGAACGCCGCCTCCGCCACGCCGTTAGGCGCCAGCTGCGCATTGGCGCCGCGATAGGCGAACATGGTGCGCTCGCCGCCGGGGCTTACCGTCACCACGTTGATCTGCGTCGGCTCCGCCGGGTCCTCGCCGATCCAGCGGGTGGTGACGCCGGCCCCGGCAAGGTCCGAAAGCGCCTGCCGGCCCCAGGCATCCGCGCCGATGCGGCCGATCAGGCGCGCCTCGTGGCCGGAGCGGGCAAGGGCGATGGCTGTGTTGGTCGCCGAGCCGCCGAGGGCCACCGTCTGGCGCGTGGCGATGCCTTCCCCGCCCTCCGGCGGGTAGAAGGGAATATCGAGCACGAGGTCGATATTGATATCGCCGAGCAGGACGACCGTGGCCATCGGACCGGCCTCACAGATCGATGTGCATCTGCTCGATGGCCTGGTCCACGTCGGCGATGATGTCGTCGATATGCTCGATGCCGACCGAGAAGCGCACCAGGCCGTCGACCACGCCCATCGCCTCGCGCTCCTGGCTCGGAATGTCGAGGAAGGCCATGGTGGCGGGAACCTGCGTGGTGGTGCGAAGGCCGCCGAGGCTGGCGGCAAAGGAGCACAGCTTCAGCCGCTTGAGCAGGCGCGCGCCGGAGGCTTCGTCGGCGACCTGGAAGGAGAGCATCGCCCCGCCGCCCTGCAATTGCTCGCTCGCCGAAGCATAGTTCGGGTGCGAGGGCAGGCCGGGGTAGAAGACGCGCTTGACGCGCGGATGGGCTTCGAGGTGCTTTGCCAAAGCCAGCGCATTGGCGCACTGCTTTTCAAGGCGCAGCGAAAGCGTCTGTGCGCCGCGCAGCAGGAGCCAGGCATTGAAGGGCGAGAGCGGCGCGCCGAGCTTGTTCAGCGTGTTCCAGCGCACGTCCTCCAGCCAGTCGGCCGGCAGAATGTCGGATTTCAGCGTGATGACGCCGCCGACCGCATCGTTGTGGCCGCCGATGAATTTCGTGGCGCTTTCGACGACGACGTCGACGCCGAATTCATGCGGGCGGCAGACGGCGGGAGAGGCGAAGGTGTTGTCGCAGATGACGACGATGCCGCGGGCGTGCGCGATCTCGACCAGTTCCTTGAGCGGCGGCACCTTCATCGTCGGGTTGGCGATGGCCTCGACATACAAGACCTTGGTCTCGTCGGTGAAGGCGTTCTCGACGGCGCGCACGTCGGTGCAGTCGACGAGGCTGACCTTCAGGCCGAAATCCTGGGCGCGGTGGTCGAAGAATTCATGCGTCGAGGAATAGGTGGTGAGGTCGGCGACGATATGGTCGCCCGCCTTCATGATGCCGAAGAGCGCGTGCGAGATGGCCGCCATGCCGGAGGCGGTGGCAAGGCAGGCGGTGCCGCCGGTCAGTTGCGCGATATGTTCTTCCAGCTTGTATTCGGTCGGGTTGCCGCAGCGCGAGTATATGTTCACTTCCTTGCGGGCGCCTGCCACGATCTGGTCGTAGATGTCGCCGGCATACTGGAAGTTCGCCGACATGTAGATCGGATAGCTGATCGACTGGGAATGTTCCTCCGGCTCGTAGAAGACGGCGCGGCTGGCGAACTGGTAGTCCTTGGCAGACATGGTTTTACTCCTGGAAAATCATTCCTTCACGGCCCCGCCGATGAGGGCGGCCGTGATCTGGCGTTCGAAATAGATGAAGAGGATGAGCGGGGCGATGGCGGCGATGAGGATGGCCGCCAGCATCACCGGATAGTTGGTGATGTGCTCGCCGACGAAATCGGTGAGGCCGACGGGCAGGGTTTTCCGCGCCGGGTTGTTGATGAAGACGACCGGGAAGAGGAAGTCGTTCCACACCCAGATCATGTTGACGATGGCGACGGTGAACATGGCCGGCCTTGCAATGGGCAGGGCGACCTTGCGGAAGATCTGCCATTCGGAGGCGCCGTCGACGCGGCCGGCGTCGAAAAGCTCGCGCGGCAACGTGTTGAAGAAGGCCTGCATGATGAAGATCGACACCGGCACGTTGAAGGCGGCCGTCGGCAGGATGACGCCGAGATGGGTATCGAGCAGGCCCGCGCCGCGCAGCATGACGACGAGCGGCACCAGCGCCACATAGGCGGGGATCGCCATGGCGGCGGTGAGGGAGAGTTCGACCGCCGGCATCCAGCGCGGGCGGTAGATGGCGAGCGCGTAGCCGGCGAGCGTCGACACGAGCACGGTGATCAGCGTCGCGCCGGCCATGACGATCAGCGAATTGACCGCATAGCCGCCGAGCGCCCCGCCGCTCCAGGCGCCGATATAGGCGTCGAAATTGAGGCTCGTCGGGAAGGACCAGACGGAGCGCATGAATTCCCTGTTGGTCTTGAAGGTGCTGTAGATCATCCAGACGAAGGGGAAGATCACCATCAGCACATGCAGGGTGAGGAAGGCCAGCACGATGCTGTTCGTGCGGTTCCAGCGGTGGACGACGGTCGGCGTCATGCGTCCCCCTTGCGCTTCATGTAGCGGAAGACGATCCAGGCGGCGAGCGCCGTCAGCACCATCTGCGCGAAGCCGATGGTCGCCGCATAGCCCATCTCGAAGCTGCCGAAGCCCATCTTGTAGAGATAGGTGGAGACCACCTCGCTGGCATGGTTCGGCCCGCCATTGGTGAGCACGAAGACCAGCGAGAAGGTTTTCAGCGAGCCGATGATGGCGAGCAGCGAATTGGCGCGCACGGCGTCCCAGACCATGGGGACGGTGATCGAGACGAATTTGCGCCCATGGCCCGCGCCGTCGATCTCGGCCGCCTCGTAGACGCTTTCCGGCACGGAACGCACGGCGGCGGTGAAGAGCAGCACGTAGAGGCCGAGGTAGGTAAAGCTCATCACCACGACGACGGCAAGGAAGGCAGTGTCGGATTCGCCGAGCCAGCCGCGCTTCAGGCTGTCCAGTCCGACGGCTTTCAGGGCGGCGTTCACCAGCCCGAAATAGGGATTGTACATGAAGCGCCAGAGCAGGCCGATGCAAATCTCGCTGACCATGACGGGCACGAGATAGAAGAACAGGAAGATGCGGCTGAAGGCCGGCACGATGCGCACCAGGCAGTAGGCGATGACCAGCGCCAGGAAGACCTGGAAGACGATGGCCGAGAGCGCGACGAGCAGGTTGCGGCCGAGCGAGGCCCAGAAGATCGGGTCGCCTGCAAGCCGCAGCACGTTGCCCACGCCGACGAAGACCGGGGCGGACGCGCCGTCCCACTGGAACATCGACAGCCAGCCGGCATAGACGACGGGATAGGCGACGAAGGCGAAGACGAAGAGGAGGGCCGGCGCGAGGAAGATCAGCGCCGCCCGATTGTGTCTCTTCGCAAAGCCGATGTCCGCGCGCATCATCCCGCCGTTTCCTGGAGGTATTTGCCCGCCGCCGAAGAAGCGCCGGCGGGCTTCTTCCTACTTGTTGGCCTTCAGCGCATCTTCGAGGCGCTTGGCGCCATCCGCCGGCGCGACGGAGCCGTCGAGAACGCCCTGCAGGGTGGTGTAGTAGATATTGGTCGCGGCCGGCGGCATCGCGGTGTCGTAGAAGGAGTCGAGATGGCCGGCGGCGTTCATCAGCTCGTTGCTGATGCCGTAGAGCACGGGGCCGGCGGCGGCCTCGGTGGTGGCACCCTTGACGGTCACCATCGTCTTGCGCAGCTCGACATATTTGGTCATCACCTCGGGCGAGGTGAGGAACTTGAGGAGCGTCACGGCGTCGGCCTTGTTCTCCGCCTTTTCCGAGATGCCGAAGGAGGCGGCGACGCCGGCCAGAACGTCGCTCTGGTCGCCGGCCCCGCCCGAAACGCTCGGGAAGGCGAAATAGCCGAGCTCGAAACCTTCCGGCGCATCGGCCGAGGCGCCGATCTGCCAAGTGCCGTTGAGCAGCATGGCGGCCTGGCCGTTGAGGAAGAGCATGTTGGCTTCCTGGTCGCTCATGCCGTTGAAGCCGATGGGGAAATAGTCTTTCTGCGCGATCTCGGCGATGGTCTGGAAGGCCTTCTCGCCCTCTGCGCCGAGCGTCGCGCCGGCATCGCCATTGACGAAGGATGCGACGACGCCGGAGCCCTTCAGGCGCATTTCCATGTACTGGAACCAGAAGGTGGCCGGCCAGGAATCCTTGTTGCCGAGCGAGAAGGGCACGAGGCCCTCTTCCTTGGCCTTTTCGGCCAGCGCCATCAGCTCGTCATAGGTCTTCGGTACGGTCCAGCCCTTTTCGGCGAACAGCGCCTTGTCGTACCAGAAGACGACGGAGTCGACGTCGACCGGCACGGCGTAGGTCTTGCCGTCCTTCATGGTCTGGGCGATGGCGCTTTCCAGAAAGCTCTCGCGCCAGCCGTCCTTGGCGAGGTCCGCGTCGAGCGCATACATCTGGCCGCCCTTGACGAAGGCGTTCAGGAAGCCGCCCGGCAGGGTGTAGAACACGTCGGGCGGATTGCCGGAGGCCATGGCGGTGTTGAGCTTGGTCTTGTAGGCCGACTGCTCTGCGGCGACGACATCCAGCGTGATGTCCGGATGCTTCCTGGCGAATTCGTCGAGCGCGAAGGTGATGAAATCGATTTTGTCCTGCTGGCCGGCATAGGCATGCCAGAAGGAAAGCGCGCCGGCCGCGGCCGGAAATGCGGTGAGCGCAAGCGCGGCGCCGGCGATGAGAAGACGTTTCAGCTTCACGATATCCTCCCGAAACGGTTGGGCAGCGCCCTCCGCCGCCGTATGCAGTGATGCCACAACAAAAACATGCTGTCCATAGTGACACCACAACATGCCCATGCTAGCGTCCGCTTCAATCGACAGCGTCAGACCGCGAAAGAGCCGCCATGACCGTTGACCTGCGTGGTCCGTCCAATCCCGCGAGCAGCCGGCTGCGCAGCGTGCTGCCGAAACTCTCGGACTCCGAGCGCCGCGTCGCGCTCTGGGTGCTGGACAATGCCGAGGCGACCATCCGCAACTCGATGTCGGCCATCGCCCAGGCGGTGGATGTCAGCGACACGACCGTGCTGCGCATGTGTCGCACCGCCGGCTTCGAGGGTTTTACCGACCTCAAGCTGGCCTTGGCGCAGGAGCCACGCCAGAGCCAGGAAACCATCTCCAGCGAGCCGCATGCCAGCGATCTCCAGGCGGCCGGCCGGTTGTTCCGCGCCGTGGCGCAGGCGATCAGCGACACGCAAGGGGTGCTTTCCGAGGCGACCTTCGCCCGCGCGCTCGATCTCATCGCCGGGGCGCGGCATATCCTCGTCGGCGGCGTCGGCGGGTCGGGCATCGTCGCGCAGGCCTTCTACCAGCGCTGCATCCGGCTCGGTCTTCGCTGCGATGCGCCGGTGGATTCGCAGTTGCAGATCATGCATTCGGCGCTCACCGGGCCGGAAGACCTCGTCGTCGTCATCTCCTATTCCGGCATCACCAGCGACCCGGTGCTCGTGCTCCAGGAGGCGAAGTCGCGCGGGGCGAAGACGCTCTGCATCACCGGCAACAGCGCCTCGCCGCTCGCGCGTCTCGCAGATGTCGTTCTCGTCAGCGTCTCCCACGAGCAGGGCAGTGAGCCGATGGCCGCGCAGATCGCCCAGATGGCGCTGATCGACGCGCTCTATTCGGCCCTCGTCGCGCGCAATGCCGAGCGGGCCCAGCTCACCGAGGAGCGAATGGTCAACGCCATCCTTCCCAAGTCCATCTAGCATCAAGACAGGTATTGCCGTGAAGATCCAGATTTACACCATGCAGACCGTTTCCGAGGCGATCGCCGCGGCAGAAGCGGGCGTCGACTATCTCGGCCTGACGCCTGCCAATCGCGGCCTGCCGGGCGAAATCAGCTTCGCGACGGCGCGCGAGATCGCCGATGCGCTGAAGGGCAAGGCCTCGCGCGTCGCGCTGTCGGTGGAGAGCGATCTTGCTGCCATCGCCGACATGGTCGCCGCCGTCCGGCCGGACGTGCTGCATCTGTGCGGCGACATCACGCTGGTGACGCCGGATCATGTGCGCCAGCTGCGCGAAACCCTGCTGCCGCTCTATCCGGGCCTCGGCATCCTGCAGGCCATTCCGATGACCGGGCCGGAAGCGCTCGATCACGCCGCCGCCTTCGAGCCCTATTGCGACAGCTTCATCCTCGATTCCGTCGCCGCCCATATCGGCGGCATCGGCGCGGCGGGCGTCACCCATGACTGGTCGCTGAGCCGCGCGATCGTCGAGCGCAGCAGGCTGCCGGTCATCCTCGCCGGCGGGCTCGGACCGGACAATGTCGCGGCTGCCATCGCCGCGGTGAAGCCCTGGGCGGTGGATTCGCTGACCCACACCAACAAGCCGCTGCCCGAAGGCGGCTTCCGCAAGGATATCGACAGGATCAAGGCTTTCGTGACGGCCGCTAGGGCGGCCTGAGCGACGGCCCTTGACGGAAGGAGGAGGGGCGGTGCCGCTGGCGCCGCCCTTTCTTTTTCGACCAGTGCGATCCCCTTATGGCTCCATTGGAACTTCTAATTTTCCAGCGGCAGCGAAGATTTCTACCTTGAACCCCGTCAAACGGCGCGATTGGCCGCGGTCAAGGGAGTTTTTCGAATGAACATGTTTGCGCGAGGGATGCCGAACCAGCTGCTGCGGCTGCAGGAGATGCACAATGGCGAGAAGGTCCGGCCGACATTTTCGGCGGGCGAGATGGAGCGGCGGCAGAACGCCATGCGGCGCATTCTGGAGGAGCTGAAGCTCGACGCGGCGATCCTCACCTCCTACCACAACATCTGCTATTTCTCCGACTTCCTCTACTGCTCCTTCGGCCGCCGCTACGCCTTCGTCATCACGCCGGAAAAGGCGACCTCGGTTTCCGCCGGCATCGATGCGGGCCAGCCCTGGCGCCGCACCTTCGGCGACAACATCACCTATACCGACTGGCAGCGCGACAACTTCTTCCATGCCCTGCAGACCCTGCTGCCCAAGGTCTCGCGCATCGGCATCGAGTTCGACCAGGTCAATCTCGACCTGCGCCGGCTGCTGGAAGAGGCGTTCCCGCATGTCGAATTCGTCGATATCGGCGCGCCGACCATGTGGCTTCGGACGATCAAGTCGGCCGAGGAGATCACGCTCATCAAGAAAGGCGCCGCGACGGCCGATATCGGCGGGGCGGCGGTGGCAAACGCCGTTGGCGAGGGCATTCCGGAATACGAGGTGGCGCTGGCCGGCACGCAGGCCATGGTCCGCCACATCGCGAACCGCTTTCCCCATGCCGAGCTGATGGATACCTGGGTCTGGTTCCAGTCGGGCATCAACACGGACGGCGCGCACAATCCGGTGACCTCGCGCCGGGTGGAGAAGGGCGACATCCTCTCGCTCAACTGCTTCCCGATGATCTCGGGCTACTATACCGCGCTGGAGCGCACGCTTTTCCTCGACCATGCCAGCGACGAGCACCTGCGCATCTGGGAGATCAACTGCGCCGTCCATCGCCGCGGCCTCGAGCTGCTGAAGCCCGGCGCGCGCTGCGGCGACGTCGCGACGGAACTCAACGAGATCTACCGCGCGCACGGCCTGCTTGGCTATCGCTCCTTCGGCTACGGTCATTCCTTCGGCGTGCTCTCGCACTACTACGGCCGCGAGGCGGGCGTGGAGCTGCGCGAGGACATCAACACCGTGCTGCAGCCGGGCATGGTCGTGTCGATGGAGCCGATGCTGACCATCCCGGACGGCATGCCCGGCGCCGGCGGCTACCGCGAGCACGACATCCTCGTGATGACCGAGACCGGCAGCGAGAACATCACGGGCTTCCCCTTCGGTCCGGAGCATAATATCCTCCCCGCCTGACCCGTCCGCGGGCAACTTGGAACGGGCCGCCCGATCGGCCCGTTTCCTTTTGGAGCGGTGCCGATCCCGTGAGAAACATTCCGACCGATCTCCTTCGCACCTTCCTCGCGGTCATCGACCTGCGCAGCCATACGCGCGCCGCCGAGCAGCTCGGCCGCACCCAGCCGGCCATCAGCCTGCAGATGAAGAAGCTCCAGGAACTGCTCAACGTTTCCCTCTTCGCAAAGGATGCCGGCGCCCAGCCGACCGAGGCGGGCGAGCTCGTGGCAAGCTATGCGCGGCAGATGCTGACGCTCAACGACGAGATGGTGCTGCGGCTGTCGAGGCGCGACCAGCACGGCAAGATCCGCCTCGGCATTCCCAACGACTATGCCGACCATTTCCTGCCGAAGCTGATGCCGCGCCTTGCCCGCAGCGGCCATGACTTCCGCTTTGAGGTGGTGTGCGATCTCTCGCATGTCTTGCTGCAAGGCCTGCGCAACGGGCTCTATGACCTCGTCGTGGCGATGACGCCGGACGGGCCGGCGGAGGGCGCGTTCATGACCTGGAAGGAACCGCTCGCCTGGGTTGGCTATACGCCGACATCCGTCGTGACGGACGGGAACGCCAACCTGCGCATCGTCTGCTACCCGGAAGGCTGCCTTTATCGCCGTGCGATGCTGACGGCGCTGCAGCGCGACGGGCGGGGCTACGATCTCGTCTATACCAGCCCCAGCCTTGCCGGGCTGGAGGCCGCGGTCGGCTCCGGCTTCGGCAACACGGTGCTCGCCCGCCGCATCGTGCCGAACAAGCTGACGACGCTCGACGAGGCGCTCGGCCTGCCGCGCCTCGCCGATGTCGTCGTCGGCATCTATCTAAGCTCGGATCGCAAGCGCTCGCCGGTTGCCGAAAGCTTCGCGGCGCATTTCGCCGATGCGTTCCTGGCAGGCAGGCTCGCTTAGAGATAAAGGAAAGAAAATCTCGACCAATGGCGTGGCAACATGTCTTTGATGTTGAGCCACATCAATCGAGGCACACAGGTGATGGCTCCGCCAATGATAAGCTTGAGCGGTCTTTCAGCAACTGTTCATGGATCCAAGCGCTGAAAGCCCTTACCGCGGGCCTGTGTTCGGCCGCTTCCGGATAGAACAGGGCGATCAGCTTGCTGGCCTCGACCCGAAAGTCGAACAGACGCAGCAATTTGCCACTGTTTACGTCCTGCTCGACTAGAGAGCGCATCGCGATGCCGATGCCCTGGCCGCGGCTGGCGGCCTCGATCATCATATAAGCGCGTGAAAAGGAGATTGCCCGGTGCGGCGGAAAAGGCGGCAGGCCGAGTTCGGCGAACCAGTTGTCCCAGCTTGCACCGAAATCCAGCCCTTCCAGGGTCGTGTGCAGGATGGGGTAGTATCCGAGATCATCGGCCGAATTCACCGGTTGCTCGGCCCGGAGGATGGATGGTGCACAGATGGGCCAGATTTCGTCCTGCAGAAGGATTTCCTGCTGGATGCCGGGCTGTTTTTCGCGCGCGAAACTGACGGCTATGTCGACACCATTGGAGATGACGTCGTCAAGGCTGATATAGGACAGGAGTTTGATCTCGATGTTCGGATGGAGCTCTGCGAACCGGGATATCCGGGGCGCCAGCCATTTTGCGCCGAAGGATGGCAGCGAGCCGACGACGAGCTTGCCGCTGATCTCGCTGGAGCGGATGCTGTCGAGCGCGCTCTCGATGTTGAGGAGAGATTTGCGAATGGCGCTGGCGAGCAGCTCGCCTTCGCGTGACAGGACAAGCTTGCTGTGAAGCCGGTGAAACAGTTTTACGCCGATCTGCCCTTCGAGAAGGCTGATCTGCTGGCTTATGGCGCTGCGCGTCAGGAACAGCTCGTCCGCGGCTTTTGTGAAGCTGAGATGACGCGAGGCGACCTCGAAGGAACGCAGGGCGGTCAGCGAGAAGTGAGTAAGCGCCATCGTGTACCGACTGGTGTTCCCGGTGTTTCAGCCATGTCCTCGCCGGGCTCGGGAAAGCACCCGGATGCTCGTTCCAGAGAGCATGCCGTACCGGGCCTGTCAAAAAAACTTTCAACCCTGCATGGAAAAACAGGACTTTTGCCGGAAAATATTACGTTAAACCGCGTAATTGCCAGGCGGTTAAAGCCGGTGCGTTAGGCAGACTAACGCAAGACGTTAGGTCTTACCGCTTGTTGGGTGGCCATCCCGCTGCCAATCTCCCTGGCACAGAGGCTCCGTGAAGCTGTCGACGAACGCGGCAGGGTGGTTACAGCCTCCACGCACGAACTGTCCGAGAAGGATGCCATGTCCGGAACCGTCACCAGCAATGACACCGTGGTCTTTTTTGGCAGCCATGCCGTCGATCACTATGTCCGCTGCCAATATTGGCCGAGCGAGGGCCAGAAGATCAATGCGGTGCCGGCCGGCCGGGTTTATGGCGGCATGATCCCGAATGCGGCATCGATCTATGCAGGCTACGGCCTGCCGCCCACGCTGATGGGACCGCTTCAGGACAACGAGGATGCTGACCCCATCCTGGCCGAAATGGCGTCGAATGGCATTGACACGCGTTTGGTGCGCCGCTCGCCGCAGTTCAGCAATTCCTATGCCTACAATTTCCTGAGCGAGCGCAATGCCGGTGAAAAGACGCTGATCATCATCGATCCGGGCTACGAGTTCGCCCTGACGCCGGACGAGCACAAGGTCTTCACCGGCGCGAAATTCATCTATTCGACGATCGCCCATCTGGGCCGCATCGCTGGCATCAGGGACGTGCTTGCGCAGGCGCGCGCCAACGGTGCCAGGCTGTTCATCGACGTCGAGGCGGAATCCTTCCATTCCGCGAAGGAGGATTGGTGGGCATTCTCGGCGGCGCACTTCGTTTCCTTCAACGACGAGAGCATCGCCAAATTCCGCGATGGCACTTCTGCCGAGAAGGCAATCGGGAAACTGCTCGAAGACACAGGCGGCGAAGTCATTCTGACACGCGGCAAGGAGGGGTGCGAGGTTCACCTGCCGCATACACGGATCCGCATTGCCGGGCACGTCGTGTCGGCGGTCGATCCGCTTGGTGCCGGCGACACGTTCAATTCGACCTACCTCTATGGCCGCGCCTGCGGATGGTCCGTCGAGCGATCCGCCCATTTCGCCAATGCCGCAGCGGCGCGCTCAACCACGCTCGTCGGCCCGCGCAGCGGGCGCGCGTCCGTCCTGGACGTCGAAGAATTCATCCGAATGTCAGGGCGGACAGATGCTGCCGCTGCCGTCCTGGCGTGAACATAGGGCAAGCACAACAGGCGTTGAAAACGCGAGGGGAACCAAATGACCAGGAATTTTTTGTTGAGCAGTGCGAGTGCGGCCCTTCTGGCAGCGAGTGCCGGCGGGGCGGTCGCCGCCGAGGTCAATGTGACGTCGCTCGGTGGCGCCTATCAGCGCAGCCAGGAGCTTGGCTACGGCCAGGCCTATGAAAAGGCCGGCAACAAGATCAACTGGAACGTCTATTCCGGTGGTCTGGGCGAGGTCCGGTCGCAGGTCGAATCGGGCAATGTCATCTGGGACGTCGTGGACATGAACAATGCCGATTCCAATATCGGCTGCGCCGAGGGCATCTTCGAGAAGATCGACCTTGCGGAGGTGACCGAACCGGCCCCGGACGGCGCCGGTGTCGATGACTACCTGATCAAGCGTCCGAATGATTGCGCCATCGGCACGGTCATCTATTCGTGGACATATGCCTACAACAAGCAAGTCTTTCCCGCGGAAAAGCCGACTGTCGTCGCAGACTATTTCGACACGGCGAAGTTCCCCGGCAAGCGCGGCATCTGGAGCAGCCCGACGCAGGCCATCGAGATGGCCCTGATGGCCGACGGCGTGCCGACCAAGGACATCTACGACTACCTCGAGGAAAATGGCGAAGAGGCGGTGGATCGCGCGCTCGCCAAACTGAAGGCGTTGCACGAAGACAGGAACGGCGGACTGGTGTTCTGGAACGGGGGCGCGGAGCCGCCGGAGCTGCTGGCGAAGGGCGAGGTCGTCATGTCCACGGGCTGGAGCGGCCGCTTCTACGACGCGGTTGTCAAGGAAGGTGCGCCCATCGAACAGGTTTGGGACGGCCAGATCATGGATTTCCAGAATTTCGTCGTCCTGAAGGGCGCTCCGCACCTCGATTCGGCGAAGGACTTCCTGCGTTTCGCCACGGCCACGGACAATATCGCCGAAACGGTCCGCTACATCCCCTACGCTCCGTGGAGAAAATCGGCCGGCGACAAGATCATGGCGAACGAGCCCTGGTCTGAGGACGGCAAGACGATGGTCGGGCCGTATCTGTCCACCGCGCCCGCCAACATGACGAACTATCTCGAAATGGGTTCCGACTACTGGCAGAACCACCAGGACGAGATCAACGAACGCTGGATCGCCTGGAAGTCCGGCCTCTGATCCATCGATCCTTGAGGCCCCGGAGGTTTCCGGGGCCTGGCTGCCCGAACAACCTGGTGAACGCACGCGCATGGTCTCCACCACAAACGCCCTGACATACTTGAAAACGTCGTCCTGGCGGATGCGGCGGACATCCGTCGTCGGTTTTATGCTGATGGCACCGCTTGCCCTGCTGATCGTCCTGTTCCTGATCGTGCCGCTGGTTCGTTTCGTCGTCCTCAGCGTCGACAATCGCGAAATCGCGCAGGCGCTTTCGCAAACCGCCGCTGCGCTGGAGACATGGCAGGGCGCGGACGTTCCGGGTGACGCCGCCTTCGCCGCCTTCAACCGGGATCTGGTGCGCGAGACCGAAAAGGGCAGCATCGCCAAGCTCGGCGCGAGGCTCAATTTCTTCCAGGGCGGGATGAACAGTCTCATCCGCAAGACCATCACGCGGTCTTCCGATCTGGAGCCGACCCGTACGGCATTCGAGGCGGTGGACAAGCGCTGGGGTGACCTGAAGACCTGGCGCGCGATCAAGCTGGCCACCAATCCAGCCATCCCCGAATACTATTTCAACGCACTCGATCTGAGGACCGCCGATCCGACGGCCATGGTCTCGGTCGAGGTCAAGCCGGAGGCGCAGCGGGTCTATATGCGCCTGTGGTTGCGCACGATCCTTGTCGCGCTTCTCGTCGTCTTCGTTTGTACGGCCATAGGCTATCCCATCGCCTACTATCTCTCCAATGCGCGGGGCCTTGCTTTCGCCGTCGCCATGGGCATGGTCCTGCTGCCCTTCTGGACGCCGCTTCTGGCAAGGATCGCGAGCTGGGTGATCCTTCTGGAGAACGGCGGCGTCATCAACAGCGTTCTCGTGGCGCTTGGCCTGGTGGATGATGCGAACCGCCCGCAGATTCTGCACAATCTGTTCGCAACCGTCGTGGTGATGTCCTACGTCCTCCTGCCCTATGCGGTTCTGCCCACATATGCCGTCATGAAACGCGTACAGCCGTCGCTGTTCAAGGCCGCCCTGACGCTCGGTGCCACGCCCTTGCGCGCCTTCCTGACCGTCTACCTGCCGCAGACGCTGCCGGGTGTTCTGGCGGGCGGCATCCTGATCTTCGTGCTGTCCTTCGGTTTCTATCTGACGCCTGAACTCGTGGGCGGCCCGAGCGGCAGCCTGATCGGCAATCTCATCGCCTACAATTTCTCCAAGTCCCTCAACTGGGGGCTGGCGGGAGCCCTGGCGACGATGTTGCTGCTGGTCATCGCCGCGGCCGCGCTGGTGCTGCGCGCGGTTTCGCCACAACCTGAGCAGGAAAGCTGACCGGAGCGGATGCAACAATGAAGCTTGCTATCAGAATATGGGTCCTGCTCGGTCTGGTCTTCCTGGCTTTGCCGCTCTTCGTGATCATTCCGCTATCCTTTACCGCGGGCCAGTATCTCTTCTACACGCCGGAGATGCTTGCGCTGGATCCCAACGCCTATTCGACGCGCTGGTATGCGGCGGTCCTGGGTGACCGGGAATGGATGCTCGCGCTGAAGAACAGCGTGTTCATCGGACTTTCGGCCGCGGCGTTGTCGACGGTGCTCGGCACGCTGGCTGCGCTGGGTCTTTCGCGCAGCGGGACGCCGCTCAAGAGTTTCTGGGCGGCACTCATCCTGTTGCCGCAGATCGTGCCGATCGTGATCATTGCCGGCGGACTCTATTCCGCCTTCTCCGATCTCAAGCTGATCGGCACCTACACGGCCGTCATCATTGCCCATACGGTGCTGGCGGCACCGGTCGCCGTGATCACGATACGGGCGAGCCTCCAGCGCTTCGACTGGCGCCTTGTCTCCGCGTCCGCGACGCTGGGTGCCGGTCCGTTCTACACATTCTGGAACGTCACGCTGCCCCTCATCCGGCCCGCCATTCTCGCCGGTGCGATCTTCGCCTTTGCAACCTCGCTCGATGAGGTCGTGGTGATCCAGTTTATCGGCGGCTACGACCAGAAAACGATCCCGCGTGAGATGCTCATCGGGCTTCGCGAGCATCTCAGCCCCGCCATTCTGGCAGTCGCGACGATGCTGGTCGGCTTTGCCGTCCTCATTCTGATCCTGGGTGAATTTCTGCGCCGCCGCGCCGAGAGCTACGCCCGGAAATCAACCTGACCAACAATGATGGCCGGATGGCCATCCCAAGCGGAAAGACAGGACAACATGCGGCATGGCGCACTTTTGAACGGCCCCCTCACGGCCCTGATCGGTGATCTCGGGCATTCGGACAAGATCATGATCGTCGATGCCGGCTGGCCTATCCCGAAGGACCTGCGCTACGACATCTGCCTCACCCACGGCATTCCGCGCCTGACCGATGTCTTTTCGGTGATCGCCGAAGAACTTTCTATCGAGACGGTGATCATCGATTCCGAAATGCAGAACCATGGCCCGGAGGTCTATGGCGAAGTCTGTCGCATCATTGCGGGTGCTGCCGCTGCATCGGGCGAGACGATCAAGGTCGAGAACGAGCCGCACGTCACCTTCAAGGAGCACGCAAAGTCGGTGAAAGGCATCATCCGGACCGGTGAATGCATCCCCTATTGCAACCTGGTGATCGTCGCCGGCCTGGCCTTCACGCCAGCGCGTCGCCGGAGCCCGCTTTGATGAGCATCCTGCGCGAGATCGAGGCGGAGGCGCTCAGGCCGGAAACGGTCGCCGAATTCGGCAGGGCGCTTGTGTTTGAAGGTCGTCCGGCCAGCAGTGCCGGCGAATGGTGGCGATGCTGGGAGGGATGCGCCGGGCTGAGCGAAGGCAGGCAGTGGGTCGGCTTCGTCCGGGTGGACGGCGAAAGCCCGGAGATCCGCGAGATGGAGCGCGAGCCGGGAACGGAGATCGTCATTCCGGTCGAGGGCGAACTCGTCCAAGTCGTGTCGAACGGCACGCGCGACCCTTCGGGTGTTGAAAGGCCCGATGCGCGCGGGGCACGGGCCTTCGTCCTGAAGCCGGGAACGGCTCTGGTGATGGCGCCGGGTGTCTGGCATGCGGCCGCGTTCGGGTTGCGCGGGCCTGCCTCCTATTTCTATGTCGCCGAGCGGCGCAAGGCCGAGGACAGCGAGGACAGGGGTGGCTGGGTCGAATTCGCCGACCGGTTCAGGCTCGTGTGCCCCTGCCGGCCAACCACGAGGGGAGAGTTTGATGGCCGGTAACGTTGTGACCCGCTACGAGAATGTCGTTAAGAGCTATGGTGCACTGACCGTGGTGAAGGGCCTCAACCTGGAGGTCCGGCGCGGCGAATTCCTCTCGCTGCTTGGCCCGTCCGGTTCGGGCAAGACGACCACGCTGATGATGCTGGCCGGTCTCGAAACACCGACCAGCGGCCGCATCCTCCTTGACGGCGTTTCCATCGAGGGCATACCGCCGCATCGGCGCAATATCGGCGTGGTGTTCCAGAACTACGCCCTGTTTCCGCATATGACGGTCGCCGAAAATCTCGCCTATCCGTTGAAGGCAAGGCGCATGGCCAGGCCGGAAATCGGTAGTCGCGTCCAGCGGGCGCTCGAAATAGTCAAGCTCGAAAGTCTCGCCGAGCGCCGCCCGGCCCAGCTTTCGGGCGGTCAACAACAGCGGGTGGCGCTGGCACGCGCGCTGGTGTTCGAGCCGAGCGTCGTGCTGCTCGACGAGCCGTTGGGCGCGCTCGACCGGCAGCTGCGCGAGACCATGCAGCTGGAACTCAAGCAACTGCACAGCGAAACGTCGGTCACGATGATCTACGTCACGCACGATCAGGGGGAGGCGATGACGATGTCCGACCGGGTCGCGGTCTTCCATGACGGCAACCTGCTTCAATGCGCACCGCCGAAACAGCTCTACGACGAGCCGGAAAGCGCCTTCGTCGCGGAATTCGTCGGGGAGAACAACCGGCTGTCCGGGACCCTCGTGTCGCGGGACGGAGAGCAGGGCTCGATCAAGACGGATGCGGGCATGATGGTTGCGTCAAGACTGAGCAGCAAGGTCCGGATCGGCGATCAGGTCCTTCTCTATGTTCGCCCGGAACGCGCCTCAATCGGCGTGGCGGCGGGCACGTGCGAAAACCGCTTCGAGGCGCGTGTCGTGGACACGATCTTCCAGGGCGATCACACGCGGCTGCGGCTCGATTTCCCTGCGTCTTCCCATTTCACGGTGAAGCAAAACTTTTTCGCTGACACCGGGCCGCCGGCCGTGGGCGACCGCGTCCGGCTCGGCTGGTCGGCGCAGGCGCTGCAGGTCGTTCAAGCCTAGCCAGCCAAGCAACATCGCGATCGATGCAGCCAGTCGCCGGACGTGCCCGGCGGTGCCGGTATCGCTCGTCAAGAAAACCATCGCCAGGAACGGATTCAATATGCACAGGCAAGATTTCCATAAGCTGTTCAAGTCGCCCGGGCCGGTCGTCCTGCCGGTCATCCATGTCCTGGATGCCGAACAGACGGTTCGCAATCTGCGCGTCGCCATGCAGGCGGGCGCGCCGGGCGTCCTCCTGATCAACCACGACATCGCCGTCGAGGCGTTCCTGCCGATCATTCGCAGCGCCCGCGCCACGTTCCCTTCGGCCTGGATCGGCGTGAATTTTCTGGCGGTGACGGGAAAGGCAGCGTTTCCGATCCTCGGAGACCTGCAGCGTGACGGTGTCGCGGTCGATGCCTATTGGGCGGATGATGCCTGCTTGAACGAGATGGGGCCGGCGGACATCCAGCCGGATGCAGCCGAGATCCGGAAGGCCCGCGACGCATCAGGGTGGGACGGCCTCTATATGGGGGGCACCTGCTTCAAGAAACAGCGGGAGGTCGCACCCGAGCACTACGAGGTTTCCGCGCGCATCGCGGTGTCCTGGATGGATGTGGTGACGACGTCCGGCATCGCGACGGGCCATGCCCCCGAGCTCGACAAGATCGAAACCTTCAGGCGTGGGGTCGGCGATGCGGCATTGGCCCTTGCCTCGGGGATCACGCCGGAAAACGCACCTGCGTTTGCGCCGCTGGTCGATTGTTTCATCGTCGGCACCGGCATCAGCTACGAGGGCGATTTCCACAACCTGGATCCGGCAAGGCTCGCGCGCCTTCTGGCCTATACGCGGCGTCAGGGCGAGGTCCCGTCGTCTGCCTCATGATGCGCCTGAGATCTTTTCGCGGGCGGGGCGTTCTCCGGTGCGGCGCTTCGTGTCCCCCATCGGAGGTCGAGTACGAATGGGGCGTCGGCTTCGAGCAGGAAAGGCTGCATGCCTCCAGAAGCAGCTTGCCCGCCGGTTCTTTGCTGGACAACCTGATGACGCTCGACGACTCGCTCGGCTCGATGATGCATTCGCGGCCAAGTTGCCGCAGGCCTGATCAGGCCCGCTTCACGCGGCGGATGAGGTTCAGCAGCACGAAGAGCGCGATGGAGACGGTGGTCAGCAGACTGGCCGCCGCCATGATCGTCGGGTTGATCTGGTCGCGGATGCCCGAGAACATCTGCACCGGCAGGGTGCGCTGGTCGGCGCCTGTGAGGAACAGGGCGACGATCACCTCGTCGAAGGACACCGCGAAGGCGAGCAGTGCACCCGAGACGATGCCGGGCAGGATGAGCGGCAGCGTGACGGCGAAGAACACGCTGACCGGCCCGGCCCCGAGGCTCGCGCCCGCCCGGCTGAGATTGCTGTCATAGGTCGACAGCGCCGAGAGCACGGTGACGACCACGAAGGGGATGGCGAGGGCCGCATGGGCCAGAACGAGGCCGGTGCGCGTGTTGGTCAGTCCCAGCGAACCGAAGAACATGTAGGCCCCGACGGCGACGATGACCACCGGCATGATCATCGGCGAGATCATCAGCGCCATCACGGCTTTGCGGGCGGGAAAGCCGGGGCGGCTGATGCCGAGGGCGGCGAGCGTGCCGAGAAAGGTCGCAATCAGGGTGCTGGCGGCGGCAGCGACGAGGCTGTTGACGAGGCTGTGCATCCAGCGCGCGTTCTGGAAGAAGTCCGCATACCAGCGCCACGAATATTCCCGGATCGGGAAGGTGAAGAACGGATCCTTCGAGACCGAGAGCGGGAAGACGACGAAGAGCGGCCCGATCAGGAAGGCGAGCACGGCAAAGGCGAAGAGGACGACGGCGAGGCGGCAGAGCCGTTCGCTGCGGGTCGCGTAAGCGGGAAGCCACATGGTTCTATCCGAGCTTTATGCGCTCCGCGCCGACGAGGCGCAGGAACAGGAGGTAGATGGAGAGCGTCATGACGAGAAGCAGGCCGGCCAGCGCCGCCGCCATGCCCCAGTTCAGGTCGCGGTTGATATAGGTGGCGATGAAGTTCGACAGCATCTGGTCGCGCGGGCCGCCAACCAGCGCGGGCGTGATGTAGTAGCCGAGCGAAAGAATGAAGGTCATCAGGCAGCCGGCGGTGACGCCGGGAAGCGTCTGCGGCGCATAGACCCGCCAGAAGGCGAAGAAGGGCGGGGCGCCGAGCGAACGCGCCGCCCGCATCTGCCCCTCGGGAATCGACTTCATGACGCTGAAGATCGGCAGGATGGTGAAGGGAAGCTGGATATGGGTCATCGCCGTCACCGTGCCGAAGCGCGTCAGCATCAGCTGCAGCTTCTCCGTGGTGAGGCCGAGCGCCAGGAGCACCTGGTTGATGACGCCGTCCGTCTGCAGAAGCACGACCCAGGCGGTGGTGCGCACCAGAAGCGAGGTCCAGAGCGGCAGCAGCACCATCAGCAGCATGAAGCCGGCAATGCGCGCGGGCGCCAGCGAAATGACATAGGCCGTCGGGAAGCCGAGGAGGAGCGTCGCCCCGGTCACGAGGCCGGCGATCCAGAGGGTGCGCCCGAGGATGCCGAGAAAGACGGCCTGGTCTTCTGCCACGCGGGTGATGGCGCCGGACGCATCCTGCTGCAGGTCGACCGCCGTCAGCAGGTAGTAGGGCGTCACGGGCGCGGCATTGCGCTTGATGATCGCCCAGAGGTCCGGGCTTGCCCAGACAGGATCGAGCGCGGCGAATTGCGGGGCGAGGGCGCCGTCCTTGAAATTACCGAGATGGCGCACGACGGACATGATGCGGCTGCGCATGCCGGCGCTCTCGTAGTTCAATCGCTTGCCGAGCGCGGCGGCGGTGTTGTCTTCCTTCGCACGGGTGAGATCGGCAAGCAGCGCCGCGAAGGCTGCCTCGCCCGGTGCGGCCGGCCCGTCCCCGTCCCAGCCGGCAAGGGCCGCGGCGGTCTGCGGCAGGGTATCGCGCACCTCCGGGTTCCGCACGGCCGTCGTGAGGAAGAGCCCGATCGGCGCGGCGAAGGTGACGATGAGGAAGAGGAGCGCCGGCAGCGCCAGCGCCAGCGCGCCGAGCCGGCCCGGCCGCTCGGCCCGCCGGAGCGCGGCGCGCAGGTTCGGGGCGGAGGCGGAAGAGGTGAGGGAAAGGGTCTGCGTCATGGTCACCTCGCCAGCAATCTGCAATCGGCGGCGGAAAACGCCATGCCGACATCGCGTCCCGGCAAGACCGCAGCCCCTTCGGCGGCCGGCAGGCTGGCAACGAGGCGTTCGGTGCCGAAGGCTTCGAGGGTGAGGCGCACCCGATCGCCGAGGAAGGTCTTGTCGAGCACCCGGGCCTTTATGCGGTTTTCCGCGCTTCCCGCGTCGTCGAGACCGAGCCGTTCGGGGCGCAGCGAGACGGTGAGGTCGCTTCGCGCGGGGTGCGCCGGCCCGCTCGCCGCAAGGCGCGTTCCATCCTTCATCCGCACGAACGCCAGGCCGTTCTCGCTGCCGAGGAATTCGCACGGGAGCGTGTTGTTGTCGCCGATGAAGCCGGCGACGAAGCGGTTCTCCGGCCGGTCGTAGAGCGTCACCGGATCGGAAAGCTGCTGGATGCGGCCGTCGTTGAAGACGGCGATCCGGTCGGACATGGTCAGCGCCTCCGACTGGTCGTGCGTCACATAGACCATGGTGATGCCGAGCTGCTGCTGGATCCTGCGGATCTCGATCTGCATGTGCTCGCGCAACTGCTTGTCGAGCGCCCCGAGCGGTTCGTCCATCAGGATGAGCTTCGGCTTGAACACCATGGCGCGGGCGAGCGCCACGCGCTGCTGCTGCCCGCCGGAAAGCTGCGCCGGACGGCGTTCGCCAAGCCCGTCGAGCCTGACCATGGCGAGCGCCTCTGCAACCCGCCTTGCCGCCTCCGCGCCGCGGATGCCGCGGTAGCGCAGCGGAAAGCCGACATTGTCGGCCACCGTCATATGCGGGAAGAGCGCATAGTTCTGGAAGACGAAGCCGATGTCCCGCCGCTCCGGCGGCAGGCGTTCCACCGCCTGTCCTTCCAGCAGGATGCGCCCGTTCGTCGGCTGCTCGAAGCCGCCGAGCATCATCAGCGTCGTCGTTTTGCCCGAGCCGGACGGGCCGAGCATGGTGAGGAACTCGCCGCGCCGCACGGCAAGGTTCAGGTCCTCCACCACGAGCGTGCGCCCGTCATAGGTCTTCTGCACCCGCTCGAAGACGACCATCGGACTGGCGGCAGGGGTTGGCGACGGCTCGTCGCCGAGCCGCCTCCTTTCCAGCGTCATCGTGTTCATCCGCCCGCCCCTCAGTTGGAAAGCCAGGTGGTGAAGCGCTTGCGGATCTCGTCGCCGTGGTCTGCCCAGAAGGCGTTGTCGAGCGTGAGCGAAGTCGTCAGGTTGGCCGGGCTCGTCGGCAGGTTCCTGGCGTCTTCCGGTGCCACCTCGGCGGCCGCCGTCGAGCGCACGGGGCCGTAGGGGATATATTTCGCGATGCCGGCCAGCACCTTCGGCTCGACGGCGAAGCGGATGAAGGCGAGCGAGCCCTCGACGTCCTTCGCGCCCTTGGGAATGACCCAGTAATTGGAATCGAGGATCTGGTTGTCCCAGACGATGCCGAAATTGCGGCCTTCCTTGTTGGCGTTGAAGATGCGGCCGTTCCAGGCCGTCGTCATCGTCACCTCGCCGGAGGCGAGCAATTGCGGAGCCTGCGCGCCCGCCTCCCACCAGACGATCTGGTCCTTGATCGTGTCGAGCTTGGCGAAGGCGCGGTCGAGGCCATCGGGCGTCGCGAGCGTCGCATAGACGTCCTGCGACGGCACGCCGTCGGCCAGGAGCGCGAATTCGAGGTTGGTCGCCGGGTTCTTCCACAGGCCCCGCTTGCCGGGGAAGGTGGCGAGGTCGAAGAGGTCGGCAAGCTTCGTCGGGGCCTTTTCGAGCTTGTCCTCGTCATAGGAGAGCACCGTCGCATAGACGATCGTGCCGACGCCGCAATCCGAGGTCGTGCCGGCGAGCCATTCGGATTTCGGTCCGATCTTCTCCCAGTCGATCGTTTCGAAAATGCCTTCGTCGCAGCCCTGCAGCAGGGTCGGCGCGTCGACATCGACCACGTCGATCGTCGTGTTGCCGCTGTCGATCATCGCCTTGATCTTGGCGATCTCGCCGCCGTATTCCTGCTCGGACACGGCCCGGCCGGTTTCCTCGGCATAGGCGCTGAAGACGGCCTTGCGCTGGGCGTCCTGATAGGCGCCGCCGAAGCTCATGACGGAAAGCGGATCGGCGGCGTTCGCCGCACCGAGGAGCAAGCAGGAGGCGAGCGTCGTCGCTGCCAGAAACATGGGTTTTCTGAACATGGAAATTCCTCTCTGGAGACAGATTCAAATGCCCGTCGCGCCGCCCGTCTTGATCGCGGGCTGTGAGGAAAGCCTATGTTGCGCCATGCTGCGGCGCAAATAAGTAGGTATGATGGAGACATGAGCACCGCTTATCGGCACGCGGCGGACAAAAAAACGCCCCGTGAAAACGGGGCGTTGCGTCTTGCTTCGCGAAAGGCCGGTCAGGCTGCTTCGCGGTTCTCGATATCGGTCGGGACCGTGGAGATCGTCTTCAGGATCTGCGAAGCGATCTGGTAGGGGTCGCCCTGGGAGTTCGGGCGGCGGTCTTCGAGGTAGCCGCGATAGCCGTTGTTGACGAAGGAGTGTGGCACGCGGATCGAGGCGCCGCGGTCTGCCACGCCGTAGCTGAACTGGTGGATCGAGGCCGTTTCATGCTTGCCGGTCAGGCGCATGTGGTTGTCCGGGCCGTAGACGGCGATGTGGTCGGCGCGGGCCTCGGCGAAAGCACCCATGAGGGCTTCGAAATAGTCCCTGCCGCCGACTTCGCGCATGTAGGCGGTCGAGAAGTTGGCGTGCATGCCCGAGCCGTTCCAGTCGGTGTCGCCGAGCGGCTTGCAGTGGTATTCGACGTCGATGCCGTACTTTTCGGTCAGGCGCTGCAGCAGGTAGCGGGCAAGCCAGATCTCGTCGGCGGCCTTGCGCGAGCCCTTGCCGAAGACCTGGAATTCCCACTGGCCCTTGGCGACCTCGGCATTGATGCCTTCATGGTTGATGCCGGCGGCGAGGCAGATCTCGAGATGTTCCTCGACGATCTTGCGGGCGACGGCGCCGACATTGCTGTAGCCGACGCCGCAGTAGTACGGGCCCTGCGGAGCCGGGAAGCCGGCGTCCGGGAAGCCGAGCGGCCGGCCGTTCTGGTAGAAGAAGTATTCCTGTTCGAAGCCGAACCAGGCGCTTTCGTCATCGAGGATTGAAGCGCGGGTGTTGGACGGATGCGGCGTCTTGGCGTCCGGCATCATGACTTCGCAGAGGACGAGCACGCCGTTCTTGCGCTCGGGATCGGGATAGCTGGCGACCGGCTTCAGCACGCAGTCCGAGCTCGAGCCTTCGGCCTGCAACGTCGAGGAGCCGTCAAAACCCCAGAGCGGAAGCTGTTCCAGCGTCGGGAAAGCGTCGAATTCCTTGATGAGGGTCTTGCCGCGCAGGTTCGGGGTGGGCTTGTACCCGTCGAGCCAGATGTATTCGAGCTTGTACTTTGTCATTTCGTTCTCTCACTGACGCTGGTTTTGCAAGACCGCCGGACGCTTGAGGCAGCCGACAGCCGGATAGCGAATGAAAAGCATCAAACGTGCCAGATCGAAGCGGGCGCCGATATTCGCGAGAAATTCATCCGTCGGGCCTGCGGCTGCCTTCGGGCAAGGCGGCGATACCGCTGAAAGAAGGGGCGGATTGCACAAAAGATAGGCGGCGCACGGCAGGCTTTGAGGCATCGCTCATTTTCGAGGCCGGGAGCGTTGCATCGGTTGATGCGCGGCATGGACCGCCTCGCCGGTGCGGATCGGTGTGTTGCGCAGAAATTCGACCGGCCGGCCGGCTCTGTTCGCGGAAATGACAGGCCCGGACTCTCCGTGGCGGCTGCTTGGTGCCGGGCAGGCAGGAATGGCCAGCCAGGCGGAAAAAATTCCCCGATGCCGGGGATGGGCGCGAACAATAACTCCGCGCACAGGGGTTTGTGGCAATCTATTGCCTATAAAATCTATGGATTATATCTTTTAATGATCCCGTTGACTTGCCAGGAGGATATCATGCCCAAGACCGAATCCAATCCCATCACGCTTGGAACCCGCGCTCCGGACTTCGTTCTGCCCGATGCGAACGGTGCCGAGTTCAGTCTCAAGGACTTCGCGGACAGCCCGGCCTTGCTGGTCGCCTTCATCTCCAACCGCTGCCCCTTCGTGGTGCTGATCCGCGAGGCGCTGGCGAAGTTCGCCCGCGACCATGCCGGGCAGGGACTTGCCGTCGTCGCGATCAACAGCAACGACGCGGAGGCGCATCCGGAAGAAACGCTCGAACGGCTCGGCATCGAGGCGAAGACCTACGGCTACGATTTCCCCTATCTGAAGGACGAAACGCAGGCGGTGGCCAAGGCCTATGGCGCGGCCTGCACGCCGGACTTCTTCCTCTACGACGGCGAGCGCCGGCTCGCCTATCACGGCCAGTTCGACGATGCCCGCCCGGGCAACGGCAAGGATGTGACCGGCGCGGATCTGCGGGCGGCCGTGGAGGCCGTGCTGAAGGGCGGCCCCGCTCAGGCGACCCAGGTTCCCTCCATCGGCTGCAACATCAAGTGGACCGCTGGCAACGAGCCCTCCTGGTTCTCCACCGCCGCCTGAACCGATACCCGCATCCCTCGCACGAAACCGGAGCATCATGGCATCGCGTCGCAAGGAACAGTCCCCCGAAGAGGGGCGCCTCATCGAAACGGACGTGCTTGTCGTCGGTGGCGGTCCCGCCGCCGGCTGGGCGGCGCTGTCGGCCGCCGAGGCCGGCGCCCGCGTCGTCCTGGCCGACAAGGGCTATCATGGCACGAGCGGCGCCACGGCGCCGTCGAACACGGGAACCTGGTGCGTGCCGCCGGGCGAGGGGCGGGCGGCTTCCGTCGAGCAGCGTTTCAAGCGCACGGCCGGCCTTGCCGACCGTCGCTGGATGCTGCGCGCCGCCGACCAGGCCTATGAGAACCTCCAGAAGCTGGTGGAATGGGGCTATCCCTTCCCGAGCGAGGAGGACGGCAGCCTCTATATCGCCAATCTGCGCGGGCCGGACTACATGCGCTTCCTGCGCCAGCGCGTGCAGAAGGCCGGTGTCACGATCCTCGATCATCACCCGATCCTCGAACTGCTCGGCGACGACAATCACGTCGCTGGCGCCGCGGGGCTTGCGCGCCGCAACGGGGCGAGCTTCCAGGTCCTGGCGGGGGCCGTGGTTCTGGCCACGGGCGGCTGCGCCTTTTTCGAGCGCATCCTCGGCGGCACGGGGCTGACGGGCGACGGCTACCTCTTCGCCGCGGAGGCCGGTGCATCGTTGTCCGGCATGGAGTTCACCGGCAAATATACGCTCGCTCCGCATGGCTCGTCGCTGAACAAGGGCCTGCCGTTCCGCTGGGCCACCTTCTACGGCGCGAACGGCGAGGTGCTGCGCAACGCCCGCGGCGAGCCGGTGACGAACGGCATCGGCGGCGGCGAGCGGCAGGTGGCGGAAGCGCTGCTGGCCGGCCCGGTCCATGCCCGGCTCGACCTTGCCGAGCCCGCCATGCAGGACTGGCTGCGGCGCGGCCAGCCCAACTGCTTCCAGCCCTATGAGCGCATGGGCATCAATCCTTTCACGGACCTCTTCCGTGTCGATCTCAAATACGAGGGCACGGTGCGCGGCACCGGCGGCATCCGCATCGTCTCCTCCGATTGCGGCACCGGCATTGCCGGCCTTTATGCCGCCGGTGACGCGGCGAGCCGCGAGAACGTGACGGGCGGCATTTCCGGCGGCGGTGCGATCAACGCCTCCTGGGCGATCGCCAGCGGCTGGTGGGCCGGCCACGGCGCGGCCCGGCACGCCCACCGCCGGCAGGGGCGCGATGGAAGTCGCCTGCGCCCGCTCGGCACGACGGCTCTTCGCGGCGGCACGGCCGGGCCTGCTGTCGACCTTGCCGCGGCCGCCCGCACGGTGCACGACGAGATCGCCCCGCTCGACAAGAGTTATTGGCGCACGTCTGCAACGCTTGAAGCGAGTGAGAGGACGCTGGAGGACATCTGGTCCCGGCTGAACCGGGCGCCGCCGGCGACGGGCATCGAACGCCTGCAGGCCCGCGAGGTCGCCGCCGTCACCGCCAGCGCCCGCTGGACGGTCGCCGCAGCGACATTGCGCACCGAGAGCCGCGGCGTGCACCGCCGGCGCGATTTTCCGGGAGAGAGCGAGGTGCAGGCGAGCCGCATCATCGTTTCCGGCCTCGACCGGGTGACGGCGGTGCGGGAGACCCTTGCCCTTGAAACGGCGCAGGAGGGCTGAACGATGATCGAAGTCGTTTCGGCCGACCGCTGCATCCGCTGCGACATCTGCGAGCGCATCTGTCCGGCCTTCGTCTTCGACCGGGACGAGACGGGGCTTCCCGTCATCGCCCGGCAGGATGACTGCCAGACCTGCTTCCTCTGCGAAATCTATTGCCCGACCGATGCCCTTTATGTCGCCGAGCAGGCGGATGGCCCGACAGGCATCACAGAGCCCGACGTCCTCGAGCGCGATCTCTTCGGCGCCTATGCCCGTGCGCTGGGCTGGAATCGCGGGCGCGCCGGGGGAACACGAAATGACCCGACCCGCCACATCCGCGTGGCGCAGGTCTGAAAAGGAGATACCCATGGAACGCATCGCCGTCAGCGCCGTGCGCAAATCGTTCAACCTGAAGCCCGGCCAGACCGTGACCGTCGACGGCGTCACGTCCAGCCGCATCGCGGTGCTGGACGGCGTCGACCTCACCATCGACAGCGGCGAGTTCATCACGCTGGTCGGCCCGTCGGGCAGCGGCAAGTCGGTGCTGCTCGACGTGATCGCCGGGCTGACCGAGGCGACCTCGGGTGTCGCCCGCATCGATGGCGTCGAAGTCACCAAGCCCCACGCCCGCACGGCCTATGTCTTCCAGCAATATGCGCTCTTTCCCTGGCGCACGGCGCTGCAGAATGTCGAATACGCACTGGAAGTGCGGGGCGTTCCCGCAGCCGAGCGGCGCGAGCGGGCGAAGGATTTCCTGCATCTCTTCGGCCTCAAGGGCTTCGAGGACCGTTTCCCCTCGCAGCTTTCCGGCGGCATGCAGCAGCGCGTGGCGATCGCCCGGGCGCTTTCCACCGATCCGCAGGTCCTCCTGATGGACGAGCCCTTCGCCGCGCTCGACGCGCAGACCCGCGACATCCTGCAAAGCGAGCTCCTGCGCATCTGGGAACAGATCAAGACGACGGTGGTCTTCGTCACCCATTCGATTGACGAGGCGATCTATCTCGCCGACCGCGTCGTGGTGATGACCGCCCGGCCGGCGAGCGTGAAGGAGATCGTCACGATCGACCTGCCGCGTCCGCGCGATCTCGATATCCGCAACAGCGAGGCCTTCAATGCCTATCGCGGCCGCGTCTGGGAAAGCCTGCGCGACGAAGTCGGCAAGGCCCAGCGCGACTGGACCCTTGCTTCCACCTACGCCAATTGAGGGAGGATCCGATGAGCCTCATCGTCGACCGCAACCTGCCGCTCCGCAACACCTTTTCATTGCGCCGCAAGCGCACCCCTTCCAAGGCGCCGAGCGCTTTCAGCGAGACCGTCTCCACCATCACGCTCGGCCTGCCGGCGCTCGTCGCCTTCGCGCTGCTCTGGGAGATCGCGCCGCGCGCCGGCTGGATCAACGCGCTGTTCTTCCCGCCGCTGAGCCAGGTGCTCGCGGTGCTCTGGGAGATGATCGTCTCCGGCCAGCTTGCCGACCATATCGGCATCAGCCTGCAGCGTGCCGCGATCGGCTTCCTGCTCGCCGTCGTCACCGCCGTGCCGCTCGGCTTCCTGATGGGCCGCTATTCGCTGTTCGAGAAGGCCTCCGACTTCCTCGTCCAGACGCTGCGCAACACCTCGCAATTCGCGCTGCTGCCGGTCTTCATCCTCGTTCTCGGCATCGGCGAGGCCTCCAAGATCGCCATCACCTTCTATGCCGCGGTGTTCTTCCTGCTGATCAACACGATCGTCGGGGTGAAGTCCGTCGATCCGCTGCTCGTCAAGGCGGCGCGCTCCATGGGCACCTCGGACTGGGACCTCTTCAAGAAGGTGATCTTCCCGTCCGCTATTCCCTCGATCGTTGCCGGCGCCCGGCTCGGGGTGAAGACCTCGCTCTTCTCGGTGATCGCCGCCGAGATGCTCGCCGCCCAGTCCGGCATCGGCTACCTCATCCAGAATTCGTCGCTGATGCTGGAAACCGACTGCATGTATGCCGGCATCCTGACACTGACGATCATCGGCCTCCTGCTCAACTACCTGCTCGTCGCCGGCGAACGGCGCGCGACGCACTGGCGCGGCAGCGGCGAAAGCGGCCCGAACTGATCCCTCATCGCATTGCTTCCTCCATCAACGGCCTGTTCCGAAAGGACCCATCCATGACATCGTTTTCCATCCGTCCGCTGCGCCGGACGCTCCTGAAAATCGCGCTCGCGCTGTCGATCCTGCCCGTCGCGGGCCTTGCGCCGGCCTTGGCCGACGAGGCGAAGCCCGACGTCATCCGCATCGGCTCCACTGCGCCGGGCCACCTGAAGTTCATCCTCTACCGCAACAAGAAGCTGCTGGAGGACGAGTTCGCCAAGGACGGCATCAAGATCGAGCTGACCACCTTCGACGGCGGCTCGGCGGCGACCGTCGCCCTCGGCTCCGGCGCAATCGACTTCACCTATATCGGCAACAACCCGTCGCTGCGCCTTGCGGCCACCGGCGCCGATGTGAAGCTCGTCGGCCTGTCGAGCTGGAACCGTTCCAACGAGACGCAGATCGTCGTAAAGCCGGATTCGCCGATCCAGAAGATCGAGGATCTCAAGGGCAGGAAGGTCGCCTATCTCGCCGGCACGGTGCGCCACTCGACCTTCGCCAAGGCGCTGAAGACGGTGGGCCTTTCGATCAATGACGTGGAAAGCCTCAACCTCGGCATCGAGAGCTCCGGCCCGGCCCTTTCGCGCGGTGATGTCGATGCGGTGGTCGAGAGCACCGGCCCCGTGCAGAAGCTGGTCGAGGAAGGCGAGGCCCGGGTGATCTTCGATGCCGGCGTTTCCGGCAGCCCGGAATGGGCCGTACCGCATCTCCTCAGCGTCAACGGCGATTTCGCCCGCAAATATCCCGACATCGTGACGCGTCTTTTGGCCGTCGATATCGCGGCGGCGCGCTGGGCCGATGCCAACCCGGAAGAGACGATCGCGATCTTCGTCAAGGAAACCGGCAACAGCGACAATGCGGTGCGCGCGACCTATCCGGACGGCAAGTTCTTCCAAGATCCGCAGATCACCGAGGAGGCAGTGCGCGCGCTTCAGGGCGAGGAGGCCTTCATGGCCGATGCCGGGCTCCTGAAGGGCAAGGTGAACTACGACACCTGGATCGACCGCTCCTTCTACGACGCAGCCGTCAAGAAGGTGGATGCCAGCAACTGATTTTCGGGCGTTTCCGCATTCTCCCGATTGCGGAAACGTTTTATTCTTTCATCTCAGCGTCATTCCGGCGAAACCGCTTCGCGCTTTCGCCGGAATTGCTCTATAGGACGGGACGGCGGCGTTCGAACGTCGTCGCCCGTTTTGCGATTGCGATGTCCTCCATTCCCTCTCCGCCGATACCGCTTCACCGTACCCGCATCGTCCCGGCCGTCGTCGCCGTGGCCTTCTTCATGCAGATGCTCGACAGCACGATCATCGCGACGTCGCTGCCGGCGATGGCGCAGGCCTTCTCGACGGATGTCGTGGCGCTCAACATCGGCTTCACAGCCTATCTGCTCGCCATGGCCGTGTTCATACCGCCGGCCGGCTGGCTTGCCGACCGGTTCGGCGCACGCGAGGTCTTCCTGACGGCGATCGTTCTTTTCACGCTTTCCTCCGTCGCCTGCGGCTTTTCCGGCTCGCTTGCCGAGTTCACCGCGGCGCGGCTCCTCCAGGGCGCATCCGCCGCGCTGATGACGCCGGTCGGGCGCCAGCTCGTGCTGCGCGGCGCGCCGAAGGCGGAGCTGGTGCGGGCGATCGCCACCATTACCTGGCCGGCGCTGATCGCGCCGGTGGTCGGGCCGCTGATCGGCGCTTGGGTCACCACCCATGCCGGCTGGGAATGGAATTTCTTCATCAACCTGCCGCTCGGCCTGGTCGGCGTGCTGCTCGTCCTGTTCTTCGTGCCTCAGGCGCCGGCCGAAGGCGCGCGACCCTTCGACCTGAAGGGCTTCCTCTTGACGGGAAGCGCGCTCGCGCTGACGCTTGCCGGCCTGGAGCTCTCCAGCGCGCCGACGGGCGGCGCCGGCACGCTCGCCGTTCTCGCCCTCGGCCTTGCCGCCGGCTGGGTCGCCATCCGTCATCTCCGGCGCGCGCCGCATGCCCTGCTCGACATGGCCGTGCTCAACGTGCCGACCTTCGCCTTCGCGACGCTCTCGGCCGGCACCGCCGGCCGGCTTGCGGTCAATGCCACGCCCTTCCTGCTGCCGCTCCTGTTCCAGGTCGGCCTCGGCCTCGATGCCGTCGAGACCGGCTCGCTCGTGCTCGTCTATTTCCTCGGCAACCTGTTGATGAAGAGCGTGACGACGCCGGCGCTGCGCCTTTTCGGCTTCCGCACGCTGCTCGTCGTCAACGGCCTCGTCGCCGCGCTGACGATCGGCGCCTTTGCCCTTGTCGACGGCGATACGCCGCGCCTCCTGCTGTTTGCGCTGCTGATCGCCTGCGGATTGTCCCGCTCGATGCAGTTCACCGCGCTGACGACGATCGCCTTTGCCGATGTCACGCCCGCCCAGCGAAGCGCGGCGACGACGATCTCGGCCATGCTGCAGCAGCTCGCGCAGCTTCTCGGCGTCGCCGTGGCCGCCGCCGTCATCCGCCTCTCGGCCGCCCTTTTCCCCGAGGCCGCCGGCGGCAGCATGCTGACGGACATCCGTGCCGCCTTCCTGTGCATCGCCGCAATCGGCCTCGTCTCGGCCCTGCGTTTCCTCGCGCTGCCCGCCGGCGCCGGGGCGGAAGTTTCGGGACATCGCCGCCGTCCCTCTTGATTCTCTTCAAGATTGCGGTAGCCTGCGCGCGTTCGACAAGACTGCATGGGAGAGATCGGCCGTAAGGCCGGCGCCGACGGAGCAACCCCCCAGGAAACTCTCAGGCACCAGTGACCGTGCAGTTGAACGATCTGGAGAGAGGCGCTGCGGGCGCCCACCGAAGGGGAAAGCCGCTGTGGCGGGTAAACTCTCAGGTACCGTGACAGATTGGGGAAAACGCGGGCTCCGGCCCGTACCCTGATGTCATACGGAGCGAGAGACTTAATATGCCCCATATCGCCGTTATCGGCGCCGGTATCACCGGCGTCACCACTGCCTATGCCCTTCTGGAACGCGGCTTCGACGTGACCGTGCTCGAAAGCCAGCGTTACGCCGCCATGGAAACCTCCTTTGCCAATGGCGGCCAGCTTTCCGCCAGCAATGCCGAGGTCTGGAACCATTGGTCCACTCTGTTCAAGGGCGTCAAATGGATGATGCGGAACGACGCACCGCTGCTGATGAACCCGCGGCCGACCTGGCACAAATATTCCTGGCTCGCCGAGTTCGTCTCGAACATCATGCGCTATCGCGACAACACGGTGGAGACGACGCGGCTGGCGATCGCCGCCCGGCAGCATCTCTTCTCCATCGCCGAGCGCGAGAACATCGATTTCGACCATGTGCGCCGCGGCATCCTGCACATCTACTGGGACAAGGCGAGCTTCGACCATGCGGCGAAGGTCAATGCCATGCTGACCGAGGGCGGGCTCGACCGCCGCGCGGTGACGGCCGAAGAGGTCAAGTCGATCGAGCCGACGCTGCACGGGGCCTTCCACGGCGGCTTCTACACGCCCTCGGATTCGACCGGCGACATCCACAAGTTCACCTCGGGCCTTGCGAAGGCCTGCCAGCGCCGGGGCGCCCGTTTCCTCTTCGATGCCCGCGTCACGGACATCGGCAGGAACGGCGCGTTCCGCATCGGCTATGCGACGGGTGAGGGCGCGGCGCACCAGGTCGAGGCGGATGGCGTCGTCGTCTGCGCCGGCACGGCCAGCCGTCAGATCGCCGCAATGCTGGGCGACCGGGTCAACATCTATCCCGTGAAGGGGTATTCGATCACCGTGCATCTCGATGACGAGCGCAGCCAGGCGTCGGCGCCCTGGGTGAGCCTGCTCGACGACCGGGCGAAGATCGTGACCAGCCGCCTCGGCCCGGGCCGCTTCCGCGTCGCCGGCACGGCCGAATTCAACGGCATGAACCGCGACATCCGCCACGACCGCGTCAAGCCGCTCGTCGACTGGACGCGCATGCTGTTTCCCGAGGTCGACACCAATCGCGTCGTGCCCTGGGCGGGCCTGCGCCCGATGATGCCCAACATGATGCCGCGGGTCGGCAGGGGGCGCCAGCCCGGCGTGTTCTACAATACCGGGCACGGCCATCTCGGCTGGACGCTTTCGGCGGCGACCGCGCAGATGGTGACGGACACGATTGCCGGCGAGATGGCGGCAGACCGCGCCATCGCCGCCTGATAGAAGGACGCGAAGCTCTCGACAACTCGGGTCCCGGCGCCAGGTGCCGGGACCTTTCGAAAAACCGCAACCCCACGAGGACAGACATGGCCGAACTCACCCTTGCCGCCGCCAACACCATCATCGCCGCCGCCCTTGAGGCTGGTGCAAAGGCCGGCTTCAAGCCGCTCACCGTGGCAGTGCTCGATGCCGGCGGGCACCTGAAGGCCTTCCAGAAGCAGGACGGCGCCTCCATGCTGCGCTACGAGATCGCCTTCGGCAAAGCCTATGGCTCGCTCGCCGTCGGCATGGGCTCGCGCTGGCTGGACAAGAATGCGAAGGAACGCCCACATTTTATCGAGGGCCTGACCGCCGTCTCGGGCGGCAGGATCGTCGCCGTTCCCGGCGGCGTGCTGATCCGCGATGCGGCCGGAACGCTGCTCGGCGCGGTCGGCGTGACCGGGGATACCTCCGACAATGACGAGATCTGCGCGGTCGCCGGCATCGAGGCAGCGGGTCTCGTCGCCCAGGTCGATTGAGGGCTGATGCCGTCATCGGTTGCCGGGCGGATAGCGTGAGAGCGGAGGTTGGCAAAGCGGGGAAAGAATGCTGTTCTCCGCCCGCATCCGTGCTGATTTCAGGATTCTCAGAAATGACCGACCTGCTCGTGACCAATGTCCGGCCCGATGGCGGCGAGACCGCCGACATCCTGATCAAGGGCGGCAGGATCGCCGCCATCGGCGCGAACCTGCCGCGCGAAGCGGGCGTTCCCGTGCATGACGGCGGCAATGCCGTCGCCATAGCCCCCTTCGTCGAGCCGCATGTGCATCTCGACAAGATCCTCTGGGGCCTGCCGTGGCACAGCATCAACGTGCCGCCCTCGCTGCGCGCGATGATCGACAACGAGGTGGAGATCCGCAAGAACCTGCCCTGGGACACGGAGGAGCGGGCCGGCAACCTGATGCGCCAGTGCGTCGCCATGGGCTCTACCCATATCCGCAGCCATGTCGATATCTCCAGCGGCTACAGGCTCGACAACCTCCATGCGGTGCTGCGCGCCCATGAAAAGACGCGCCACGCCGTCGGCCTCGAACTCGTCGCCTTCCCGCAGCTCGGCATGATGATCGATCCCGGCACGGCGGACCTTATGGAGGCGGCGCTCGACGAGGGTGCTTCCGTCATCGGCGGCATCGACCCGACCGAGATCGATGGCGACCCCAAGGGACATCTCGACACGATCTTCGACATTGCCAGCCGCAAGGGCGCGAAGATCGACATCCACCTGCACGAGGCGGGTGAACTCGGCCTGTCCGCCTTGAAGATGATCGCCGAGCGCACCAGGGCGAACGGCATGCAGGGCCGCGTCGTCGTCAGCCATGCCTTCTGTCTCGGTGATGGGCCTGCCGATGCGGTGGACGCAATGATCGATATCCTCGCGGAAAACGGCATCGGCATCATCTCGGCGGTGCCGGGCGAGATCGATTTCCCGCCGATGTTCGAGCTGGCGCGCCGCGGCGTCAAATGCGCCGTCGCCTCGGATTCCCTGCGCGACACCTGGAACCCGCATGGCAACGGCGACATGCTGGAGCGCTGCTGGCTGCTGTCCTACCGTTCCTATTGCCGCACGGACGAGGAGCTGGTTGCCGCACTCGACATGGGCACCGGGCGGGGCGCGGACCTTCTCGCGCTCGAAGGCCACGGCCTCGATGTCGGCTGCGAGGGCAGCCTCGTGCTGATCGAGGGCGAAAACCGGGCGCAGATCCTCGTCGACCGGCCGAAGCGCAGCCTGGTGGTCAAGCGCGGCCGCATCGTCGCGCGCGACGGCACCTGGGTGGCGTGAGGCCGTGCGTCTGCACGGCCTCCTTTCGAGGCTCAGCGCGGGCTCAGTTTCCAGTAGAGCGTGAAGGCGACCGCAATCAGCATTCCCACAGCGGCGCCGACGACGCCGACGAAGGCGTGGTCGAAGGCGGACTGGGCGAGGGCGATGACCTGCTGCGCCTGGTCCGGCTTGAGGCCATCGGCAAGCACCAGCGCCTCGTCGAGGCTGTCGCGGGCCTCGTCGGCGAGCGCCATGCCCTGCGGCACGACCATCGCCTTTGAATAGAGGGCGGACATCAGGCTTCCGAGCAGCGCGATGCCGAGTGCCCCGCCCAGTTCGAACGAGACTTCCTCCACCGAGGCGGCCATGCCGGCCTGCTCTTCCGGTGCCGAGAGCATGATGACGGCCGATGCCGCGGTCATGGCGGCGCCGACGCCGAAGCCCATCGCCGCCAGCGCCGTGATCCAGTAGCCTGTCGGGCCCTGGTGGGTGGCGAGGAAGGCGGCGAGCGCAAGGCCGGACAGCAGCAGCGCGGCCCAGAGCACCCGTTCGCCGCCAAGGCGCGGCAAGGCGAGCCCGGTGAGCGGCCCGGCGAAGAAGGCGGCGGCGGGGATCGGCAGGATGATGAGGCCGGCCTCCAGCGGGGAATAGCCGAGAACGAGCTGCAGCCGCTGGCTGAAGACCAGTTCCACGCCGATAAGGGCGGCGGAGGCGACGAGCGCGGTGGCGACGCCCGCGGTGAAACGTGGATTGGCGAAGAGCGCGAAATCGATCAACGGCGCCGCGCTGCGGCGCTGGCGGCGAATGAAAACCGCCATGGCCGCAAGGCCGATGGCAAACGCGATGGCCGCGCTTTCCCAGGAGGGATCGCGCTTTCCGGCTTCCTTCACGGCATAGGTGAGGCCGACGAGGCCGAACATCACCTGCACGGAACCGAGGAGATCCCAGGGGCGGCTGCGGTCTCCCGCACGGCGGGTGAGCAGGACGGCGCTCGCCGCCAGCGCAACGAGCACGACCGGAACGTTGATCAGGAAGACGGAGCCCCACCAGAAATATTCGAGCAGCAGGCCGCCGACGACCGGGCCGAGCGCCGCCCCGCCCGAGGCGACCGCGGCCCAGATGCCGATGGCGAAGGCCCGCTCCTTCTCGTCGGTGAAGGTGAGACGGATGAGCGACAGCGTGGCAGGCATCATCATCGCCGCCCCGGCCGCCAGGGCGACGCGCGCGGCAATCAGCAAGGCGGGCGAAGGGGCGAAGGCCGCGCCGAGGGAGGCGAGGCCGAACACGAAGAGGCCGGCCATGAACATCTGCTTGTGGCCCAGCCGGTCGCCCAGCGTGCCGAGGCCCGGCAGGAGGCCGGCGACGACGAGGGGATAGGCGTTGACGATCCAGAGCTTTTCGGCCGCGGTGGCGGAAAGCGCGTGCGTCAGTTTGGGCAGGGCCGTATAGAGCACCGTCATGTCGATGACGATCAGGAAAAGGGCGCTGGAGACGACGGCGAGGACGAGCCAGCGTTTACCACGGGACATCGGTATGATCCTTGGGCATGGTGTTTAGCGGTTGCATGCGCGTGGGGCGCTATATAAATACATTCGTATTGAAATGGAAGGGGTGAGATGGCAGGGCGACCGCGCAGCATAGATCGCGACCGCGTTCTGGACGCCGCCGAGGCCATCGTGGCCGCGGACGGCGCGGCGGGCCTCACCTTCGATGCCGTTGCGCGCGCCGCCGGCATCACGAAGGGCGGCGTGCAGTATTGTTTCGGCACGAAGGAGAACCTGATCCGCTCGATGATCGAGCGCTGGGGCAGCACGTTCGAGGCGGAGGTGATGGCGCATGCGGGAAGCGATCGCTCGCCGCAATCCGTCATTCGCGGCCACCTGCTGGCGACCCGCGACAGCGACGAGGCGGAATATTCACGCTCCGCCGTGATGATGACGGCGCTCTTGCAAAGCCCCGAACAGGTGGCGGCGAGCCGCGTCTGGTACACGCATCGCCTGGCGGGGCTGGACATGGATAAGGCGGAGGACAGGCAGGCCGCGCTCGCTTTCCTCGCCGGCGAAGGTGCCTTCCTGCTGAAGGCCTTCGGCCTCATCGACATCACCGAGGCCCAGTGGACGGCCCTGTTTTCCGACATGCTCACCCTTGCGGGCGGGCGCGAGGACGAAAAAAGGGACGGGGAAAAGGGTTAGAGCAGGTCCGGCGCCAACGCGATGCCACTTCGGCCGAAAACATTCCGGATGCGAGGGAGGCGGGGCTCAGAGCCTGTATTCGCTGGCGAGCGTCACATGGTGGTGGATGCGGCCTTCGAAGAATTCGGCCAGAACCGCCTCGGTCGCGGCGCGGGCTTCGGCGCGCACCGGGCTTGCGAGCGCCTCCTCGACGGCCGCAAGGCTCGGATAGTTGATGGCGAGGATCATCGGCAGTTCCGGCGCACCCTCGTCGCGGGCCTCGGCAAACGAAACGCGCACGTCGGTGGCATGTGGAAACTGCCGCCATTTCGGCAGGATGCGCTCGATGACGGCCTTGCGGAAGGCGTCGGTCCGGCCCTCCTTCACCTTGCCCTCGAACAGCGCGTAGCGGGTGATCATTCGAAGTTCTCCTTGTTCGGGCCCCGGAAGAATTCCATCAGCGCCGCCTGGTCCTCGCCGCCGAGGCCGGCGGCCGTCAGCATGCGGTGGATCTCGGCACAGGCCGCCGTCAGCGGCATGGCGGTGTTGGTGCGGCGGGCAAGGTCCTGCGCGCCGGAAAGGTCCTTCACCATGTTGTCGATGCGGCCCGTGCGGCGGTAGTCCTTCGCCACGAAGCGCGGCATGTATTCCTGCAGGATGGCGCTGTCGGCCCGCCCGCCCTTCAGCGCCTCGGGGATCTTTGCCGCGTCGACGCCGGCATCGAGCGCCAGTTGCGTTGCCTCGGCGACGGCAAGGAAGCCGAGGCCGCACAGGACCTGGTTGATCAGCTTGGTCGTCTGGCCGGCGCCGACCGGGCCCATATGGGTGTAGTTGCTGGCGACGTGTCGCAGGACCTTATGCGCATCCGCCACGTCGTCCGCCGTTCCGCCGGCCATCAGCGTGAGCTGGCCGATCAGCGCCTTCGGCGCCCCGCCGGACAGCGGGCTGTCCACCCAGCGCAGGCCCTTTTCCGCCGCATCGGCGGCCAGCTGCTTCGTGGCGTCCGGGTCGATCGAGGACATGTCGATGATGAGCGTGCCGGCCCGCGCGCCGGCGGCGATGCCGGCCTCGCCGAAGACGGCGCGGCGCACGATGGCCGGCGAATTGAGGCTGAGGATCACATAGTCGCTGGCGGCGGCGGCCGCGGCGGCCGTGGGCGCCGCGGCCGCGCCCTTGCCGACCAGTGCGTGCACCTTTTCCGGGTTCGGATCGAAGACGGTCAGGCGGTTGCCGGTTTCGGCAAGCCGCGTGCCGATGGCGCCGCCCATGGCGCCCGCGCCGATCAGCGCGACGGTGTTCGTCATGATGGGGTCTCCTCCAGTTTCGCGGCGATACGGTCGACGACGCTTTCGAGCGTGTCGTCGATATCGACGATCATGGCATTCTCGTCTTGCGCCGGCGGTTCGAGGGCGGCGAACTGGCTGTCGATGAGGCTCGTCGGCATGAAATGGCCGGCACGGGCCGACATGCGGGCGGCGATCAGGTCCCTGCTGCCGGAAAGGTGGACGAAGGTGACGGGACCGCGCGCCTCGCGGGCGATGTGGTCGCGGTAGCGGCGCTTGAGGGCCGAGCAGCCGATGATCAGGGTGCCGCCCGGCTGCGCGAGCGTCCGGCCGACCAGGGTCAGCCAGGGCCAGCGGTCCTCGTCGGTCAGCGGTTCGCCGCGGCTCATCTTGTCGATGTTTTCCGGCGGATGCAGGTCGTCGCCATCGAGATAGTTCGCGCCGATACGGCCGGCAAGCGCCGCGCCGACGGCGGACTTGCCGCAGCCGGCAACGCCCATCAGGACGATGCGCCTGTTTTCCTCAGAGCGAGGCCGTGATGCCGCCGTCGACATAGAGCGTGTGTCCGTTCACGAAGGAGGAGGCGTTTGAAGAAAGGAAGATACAGGCGCCGACGAGCTCCTCCACCTTGCCCCAGCGGCCGGCCGGCGTGCGTTTCTCCAGCCAGGCGGAGAAGGCGGGATCGGCGACGAGCGCGGCGTTCAGTGGCGTGTCGAAATAGCCGGGCGCGATGGCGTTGCATTGCAGGCCGTATTTCGCCCAATCCGTCGCCATGCCCTTGGTGAGGTTGCCGACCGCGCCCTTGGTGGCGGTGTAGGGGGCGATGCCCGGGCGGGCGAGCGCCGTCTGGACGCTGGCGATGTTGATGATCTTGCCCGCGCCGCGGCCGATCATGTGGCGCGCGACGGCCTGGCCGACATTGAAGACGGTGGAGACGTTGGTCTTCAGGAGCCGCTCGAAGGCGTCGGCGGGAAAGTCCTCCAGTGGCGTGCGGTGCTGCATGCCGGCATTGTTGACGAGGATGTCGATGGCGCCGACCTCCGCCTCGAAACCGTCGATGGCCGCGCGCACGGCCGCGTGGTCGGTGGCGTCGAAGGCGAGCGTGTGCCTTGCCCCGAGCGCTTCCGTGGCCGCCTGCAGCTTGGCCGTGTCGCGGCCGTTGAGGACGATGTCGGCGCCGGCATCGGCAAGGCCCTTCGCCAGCGCAAGGCCGATGCCCTGCGAGGAGCCGGTGACAAGGGCGCGCTTGCCCGTGAGGTCGAAGAGTTGGGTGCTCATGGCTCTTCCTTAACTGAATGCGATCTGCGTCTTCATCGATTGCCCCTTGTCCGAGGCGATCTCGAAGGCCTTCAGGGCGTCGGCGAGCGGCAGCGTATGGGTGATCAGCGGCTTCACGTCGATCAGCCCGCCCTGCATCAGCCGGATGGCGACCGCGAATTCCTCATGGAAGCGGAAAGAGCCGCGCAGGTCCAGTTCCTTGGCCGTGATCGCCATCATCGGCAGGCTCATTTCGCCGCCGAGGCCGAGCTGCACGATGACGCCGCGCGGGCGTAGCGCCTGGATGCCCGCAACGAGCGCCGGCTGTGCGCCGGAACACTCGTAGAGCACATCGAAAGTGCCCTTGTTCTCGCTGAACGGAACAAGGCCGTCGCGGTCTTCCGACAGGTTGACCGTACGGTCCGCGCCGACCGCGCGGGCAAAGCCGAGCGCCCGTTCGGAGAGGTCGGCGGCGACGATCTCGGCCGCACCCGCCCGCCTTGCGGCGAGGATCGACAAGGTGCCGATCGGCCCGCAGCCGGTGACGAGCACGCGCTTGCCCAGCATTTCGCCGGCCCGGCGCGTGGCGTGCAGCGTGACCGAAAGCGGCTCGGCCATCGCGGCTTCACCCGCCGAAAGCCCGTCCGCCTTCACGCACTGGCTGGCCCTGGCCACCAGCCGCTCGCGGAAAGCGCCCTGGATATGCGGGAAGGGCATGGCCGAGCCATAGAAGCGCATGTTGAAGCAATGGTTCGGCAGGCCCTTCAGGCAGTAGGCGCAGGCCCCGCAGGGCCGCGAAGGCGAGACGGCGACGAGATCGCCGATGGCAAGGCCGGAAACGCCCTCGCCGAGCGCGGCGACATGGCCGGCCACTTCATGGCCGAGGATCATCGGCTCCTTCAGCCGCACCGTGCCGAAGCCGCCGTGGTTGTAGTAGTGCAGGTCCGAGCCGCAGATGCCGCCGGCGGCAAGGCGGATCTCCACCTCACCGGGGCCGGGCGCCTCAACGGCACTCTCCTCGATGCGCAGGTCCTTAGCCGCGTGGATGACGATGGCTTTCATCGCATCACCCTCACAGGACCGGCGTCGGCAGCGGGCGGCCGTCGAAATGGGCCGACAGGTTGTCGAAGACGAGCTGGCCCATCGCCTTGCGCGTCTCGACCGTGCCGGAGGCCATGTGCGGCTGGAGCAGGACGTTGTCGAGCGCAAGGAAGCGCGGGTTCAGGTTCGGCTCGCCCTCGAAGACATCGAGCGCGGCCGAACCGAGCGCCTTGCGTTCCAGCGCGTCGAGAAGGGCGTCCTCGTCGATGTTGGAGGCGCGCGAGATGTTGATCAGCATGCCCTCCGGTCCGAGCGCCTCGATCACCTTGCGGCCGACGATGTGGCGCGTCTCGGCGGAGGCGGCCAGCGTGACGAAGAGGAAGTCGGAGCGGGCGGCCAGTTCCACCGGATCGGCGACGAAGGTCCAGTCCTTGGCGAAATCCTTCGGGCCGGTATCGCTGTAGGCGATGTCCATGTCGAAACCGGCAAGGCGCTTGGCGACCTCGTAGCCGATGCGGCCGAGGCCGAGCACGCCGGCGCGCTTGCCGTGCACGCGGCGCTTCAGCGGGTAGAGGCCCTTGCTTGCCCAGTCGCCGCTCTTGACCCAGGCCTCGCCGCCGATAACGCCGCGCGCCTCGGCGAGCATCATGGCGATGCCGAGATCGGCGACGTCCTTGGTCAGTACGTCGGGCGTGTTGGTGACGCGGATGCCGCGCTCGCGGGCGGCGGCAAGGTCGACCGCATCGAAGCCGACACCGTAGACGGAGATGACCTCCAGCTTCGGCAGCGCCTCGATCATCGCCCGGTTCGCCCCAAGCTCGCCGCGCGTCGCGATCCCGCGGATGTTGGCGCCATGCGCGGCCAGGAACGCCGCCTTGTCGGCCGCCTCGAAATAGCGATGCATGATGAAGTTGGCGTTCAGGCGCTCTTCGTCCCAGGCTGGATACGGCCCAACCTGCAACAGCTCGATCTTGCTCACGGGATTCCTCCGACATATACTTTGTTATCGATAACATATCGTGCCGCAGGGAATTGTCCAGCCCCATTTCAAAAAGCTATGGGGGTGTTGAAGAGGCTTATATAGCGCCCTTGACAATGATGTTATCGATACCATACGATCATTCCATCGGCTTTGGGAGGAGCAGGTGGAAACGCAGAAACTTCTGGAATTTCGCGCCGTGTCGAAGGAGTTCGGCGGCACGAAAGCGCTGACGAACGTGTCGCTCGACCTCAGGAGCGGCGAGATCCTCGCGCTTCTCGGCGAAAACGGCGCCGGCAAGTCGACCCTCATCAAGACGCTCGCCGGCATCTACCGGCCGGACGGCGGGGACATCCTGTTTTGCGGCGAGCCCTATCACCATCGCCCGCCGCGGCCGAACGAGCGCCAATCGGTCGCCTTCATCCACCAGGACCTCGGCCTCATCGAATGGATGACGGTGGCCGAGAATGTCGGCCTGGCGCAGGGCTTTTCGCTGCGCCGCAAGCTGATCGACTGGAACGCCACGGCGCGGCGCACCGCCGAGGCGCTGAAGCTGGTCGGCTGCGATTTCGATCCCTCCACCCGCGTGCAGAGCCTGACGCGCACCGAAAAGTCGCTGGTCGCCATCGCCCGGGCGCTCGCCGTCGAGGCGGACGTGCTCGTCCTCGACGAACCGACAGCGAGCCTTCCGGCCGACGAGGTGGAGCGTCTGTTCGACGCCATCCGGCCGCTCAAGGACCGCGGCGTGGCGATGATCTACGTCTCGCACCGCCTCGACGAGATCTTCCGCATCGCCGACCGCGTCGCCGTGCTGCGCGATGGACATCTCGTCGGCGAGACGGCCGTCGCCGACACCAATCCGGACGAGCTGATCCGCATGATCGTCGGCCGCAAGGCGGACCAGCTCTTTGCCAAGGCCCATTCGACACCCGGTCCGGTGCTGGTGTCGGTTGGCGACCTTGCCTGCCGTGGTGCCGGCCCTGTCTCCTTCGAGCTCAGGCAGGGCGAGCTTCTCGGCCTTGTCGGCTTGCGCGGCGCGGGGCAGGAACTGATCGGCCGCGCCCTCTTCGGCGCCGAACCCGCGACGGGCGTGGTGACGATCCGCGGTGCGGCGCCCGATCTTTCCAGCCCGGAAACGGCGATCGCCTCCGGCATCGGGTTGATCGCCCGCGACCGGACGGAGGAATCGGTCGCCATGTCGCTCACGCTGCGGGAAAACACCTTCCTCAATCCCGGCGCGTCCGGGCGCTGGCTTGCCGCCTTCCTGTCACCGGCCCGCGAAGCCGGCATGGCCGCGGCCATCGGCGAGAAGGTGGGGCTGCGCCCCAACGACCAGGCGCTCGCCATCGAGGCGCTGTCGGGCGGCAACCAGCAGAAGGTGGTGGTCGGGCGCTGGCTTGCGACCGGCCGCAGGCTGCTGATCGCCGAGGACCCGACGGCCGGCGTCGATGTCGGCGCCAAGGCCGACATCTACCGCCTCATCGCGGCGGCGGTGGAGGAGGGGCTCGCCGTCCTCGTGATCTCCACCGACTTCGAGGAGATCGCGCATATCTGCCATCGGGCGCTCGTGTTCTCGCGCGGACGCATCGTTCGCGAACTGTCCGGCGCCGACCTCACCACCTCCGCCGTCATCGCTGCGGCCTCCGCCTCCGAGGCGGCCTGATTTCCGGGAGAAAGACGATGCAATCCATCCAGTCCAACGCGCTCGAGCCGACGCCCGCCGAACTGAAGGGGCTTTCGACCGGCGAGAAGCTGAAGCGCCTCCTGCCGGTCTATGGCCTCGTCATCCTGACGGTCCTGCTCATCCTCGTCTTCTCGGTCCTGCTGTCGGATACGTTCCCGACGCTGCTCAACCTGCGCTCGATCATCGCCAACAAGACGATCATCGCCATCCTGTCGCTGGCCGCGATGATCCCCATGGCGTGCGGGCGCATCGACCTGACCATCGGCTACGGCATCGTGCTCTGGCATATCCTGGCGATCAGCCTGCAGACCATGCTGGGCCTGCCCTGGCCGTTGGCGGTCGCCGTCGTTCTGGTGCTCGGCGCGTTGACCGGCCTCCTGAACGGCCTGCTGGTCGAGGTGGCCAAGATCGACAGCTTCATCGCGACCCTCGGCACCGGCACGGTCATCTATGCCATCGCGCTCTGGCACACAGGTGGCCGGCAGGTGGTCGGCGTGTTGCCGGACGGGTTTCTCGCGCTGAACGGCACCATGCTCTTCGGCCTGCCGATTACCGGCTTCTACGTGCTGGCGCTGGCGATCGTGCTCTGGATCGTGCTCGAATACCTGCCGATCGGCCGCTATGTCTATGCCATCGGCGCCAATCCGAAGGCGGCCGCGCTGAACGGCATTCCGGTCCGCCGTTTCGTCATCGGCGCCTTCATCGCCTCGGGCGTCCTCTCGGCCGTCGCCGGCGTGCTGCTTGCCTCGCGGCTGCGCATCGGCCAGGCGAGCGTCGGCCTCGAATATCTGCTGCCGGCCCTCGTCGGCGCTTTCCTCGGCTCCACCACCATCAAGCCGGGCCGCGTCAATGTCTGGGGCACGATGATCGGCGTCATCATCCTTGCCGTCGGCATTGCCGGCATCCAGCAGTTCGGCGGCTCCTTCTTCGTCGAGCCGCTGTTCAACGGCGTCACGTTGCTCGTCGCCATCGGTATTGCCGGTTACGCCCAGCGCCGCCGTGGCGCTGCGGGCGCCATCAAGCCGAAGGGCGCGCCGGGGGAAGCGGCCGGCAAGCCATCCTGAACCTTCGTTCCATCGTCGCATGTCTCACGTCCAAAGGGAGGACACTATCGTGAAACGCAGAGATTTCCTGGCCACCACGGCCGCCGCCGCCTTCGGCCTGATGCTCGCAAGCCCGGCCTTCGCGGATGCCATGGCGGATGCGAAGGCCGTCGTCGAGAAATATGCCAGCAAGGTCGAGAAATGGGACGGCCCGACGAGCGGCCCGAAGGCGGCGGACGGCAAGACCGTCGTCGTGGTCGCCGCCGACATGAAGAACGGCGGCATCCTCGGTGTCGTCAACGGCATCGAGGAGGCGGCCGCCGCCATCGGCTGGAAGGTGACGGTGCTCGACAGCGCGGGCTCGATCGAGGGCCGTACCGCCTCCTTCGGCCAGGCGCTGACGCTGAAGCCGGGCGGCATCATCATCACCGGTTTCGATGCCGTCGAGCAGAAGCCGGCGATGGAGGAGGCCAAGAAAGCCGGCATTCCGATGGTCGCCTGGCATGCGGCGCCTGCCGTCGGTCCGGTCGAGGAGGGCGGCGTCTTCGCCAACGTGACGACGGACGCCATGGAAGTCTCCAAGGCGGCGGCCGACTATGCCTTCGTCGATGCCGGCGGCAAGCCGGGCGTGATCATCTTCACCGATTCCACCTACGCCATCGCCATCGCCAAGGCCGACAAGATGAAGGCGGAGATCGAGGCGCTCGGCGGCACGGTGCTCGAATATGTCGACACGCCGATCGCCGAGACCTCGCAGCGCATGCCGCAGCTCACGACGACGCTCCTGCAGAAATACGGCGAGCAATGGACCCATTCGCTGGCGATCAACGACATCTATTTCGACTTCATGGGCCCGTCGCTCGCCGCGGCCGGCATTGCGGGCGATGGCGCGCCGAAGAGCGTTGCGGCCGGCGACGGCTCGGAAAGCGCCTACCAGCGCATCCGCGCCAGGCAGTACCAGTCCGTCACCGTGGCCGAGCCGCTCAACCTGCAGGGCTGGCAGCTCGTCGACGAGCTGAACCGCGCCTTCGCGGGCGAGCAGTGGTCGGGCTACGTCTCGCCGCTCCATGTCGTGACGGTGGACAATGTCGAGTTCGATGGCGGGCCGAAGAACAGCTTCGACCCCGACAACGGCTATCGCGACGAATACAAGAAGATCTGGGGCAAATAAGCCTCCTTCCGGCGTCCGGGGGCGGGAGGACCGTCCCCGGGCGCGATCAAAGCCCGGTCTCCATTGCCCTTGCCCGGGACGGCATGATCGGTATCTTGCGCGGGCGTTGGATTGCGAGGGAGGAGTGCCATGTCGTTTTTCGAGGCCGAGGACGCGGTGTTCTCAACCTTCGTGCTGGGAAATGCGCCGCTGAAGAAGCTGGCCGACGGGTTCGACTGGGTCGAGGGACCGGTCTGGTTCGGCGATCACGATTGCCTGCTGTTCTCCGACATTCCCAACAACCGCATCCTGCGCTGGAGCCCGGCGCTCGGTATAAGCACGTTCCGCGAGCCCGCCAATTTCTCCAATGGCAACACGCGCGACCGGGAAGGCCGGCTCGTTACCTGCGAGCACGGCACGCGCCGCGTCACCCGCACCGAGCATGACGGCTCGATCACCGTCATCGCAGACCGCTACGAGGGAAAGCGGCTGAACTCGCCGAATGATGTCGTCGTTGCCTCGGACGGTGCCGTGTGGTTCACCGATCCGCATTACGGCATCGCCTCCGACTACGAGGGCACGCGCGCCGAACAGGAGCTGCCCTGCAATGTCTACCGGGTCGACCCGCTTTCGGGGAAGATCCGGGCGGTGCTCACCGATTTCCAATGCCCGAACGGCCTTGCCTTCAGCCCGGACGAGACGCGGCTCTATGTTGCCGATACGGGCCGCATCTTCTCCGACGATCCGCGCCACATCCGCGTCTTCGATGTCGGCGAAGGCTGGTCGCTTGCCGGAGGCGACGTCTTCCACGTCGTCAGTCCCGGCTGCGCGGACGGCATGCGCGTCGATGCGGCCGGCAATCTCTGGACCTCGGCCGGCGACGGGGTGCACTGCATCGCGCCGGACGGCCGCCGGCTCGGAAAAATCCTCGTGCCGGAGACGGTGTCGAACATCTGCTTCGGCGGCCGGCATGGTCACCGGCTCTTCATCACCGCCACCACGTCCCTTTATGCCGTTTCGCTCGCCATCCGCGGTGCGGTCCGGACCACGCGATAGGAACGCCGGACATGCCATTCACCGAAACGACCGCGAAGCTGACGGACGAGGGCGTGCTTGCCATGCTGCAAGGCGCCATCGATGCCGCGAAGGCCTCGGGCCAGCCGCAATGCATCGTCATCGTCGACCAGAGCGGCGTGGTGCTTAGCGCCTTCCGCATGAACGGCTCGCGTTATCTCTCGCTGAAGAGCGCCACGGCCAAGGCCCGCACCGCCGCCTCTATCGGCGCCCCGAGCCACAGCCTGCCCGACCATGCGAAGCTGCCGCTTGCGGCGGCCACCCGGGGCGAGGTGACGGGCCTTCGCGGCGGCTTGCCGATCCGCTCGGCCGGCGTGCTCCTCGGCGGCATCGGCGTCGGCTCGGGCTCGGGGGAGCAGGACGAGGAGGTCGCCCGCGCGGCGCTGGCGGCCATCGGCGCGGACGCGGCGTGACCGGCCTTTGTGCGCGTGGGGATAACGGAACGCTCCGGCGTCGCCCGGCTTGCGGCATGGAAGGCCGGCGCGCTACGGTCTGGTAACGATAACGGAGCACGGGGAATGCGCAACGACAAGGCGCCGACCATGGCGGACATCGCCCGCAAGACGGGTGTTTCCCCGATGACGGTATCGCGCGCGTTCAAGTCCGGCAGCCTGATCAACAAGGACACGCGCGACGCGATCCTGAAGGCGGCGGAAGAGCTCGGCTATGTCTTCGATTCCACCGCCTCGAACCTGCGCTCGCAGAAGACGGATTTCATCGCCGTCACCATCCCGTCGATCAACAATGCGAACTTCGCCGATACGGTCGGCGGTCTTTCCGAAACGCTGAGCGCCCGCGGCTTCCAGATCCTGCTCGGCTATACGAACTACGATGTCGAGGAAGAGGAGCGGCTGATCGAGCAGCTCTTGCGCCGCAAGCCGCAGGCCATTGTCGTGACCGGCGGAAAACACACGCCGCGGGCGCGGAGGCTGCTGGAGAACGCCAGCGTGCCCGTCATCGAGACCTGGGACGTGCCGGCCGAGCCGATCGGCCATTTCGTCGGCTTTTCCAATGCCGACGCCGTGCGCAGCATGGTCGATCATTTCGTGGCGGCCGGCTATCGCCGCATCGCCTTCATCGGCGGTGATGCGAGCCGCGACACCCGCGGCAGCGACCGCCGCCTCGGCTTCATCGCCGCGCTCGACAGCCACGGCCTCGACGCCTCCCGCCTCATTGATGCCGGCGTGCCGCCGATCTCGATGCGGGAAGGCGCCAATGCCATGGCGCGGCTGCTGGCGGAATTCCCCGATACGGAAGCGGTGATCTGCGTGTCCGACCTTTCGGCCTTCGGGGCGTTGACGGAGTGCCAGCGCCGCGGCGTGCCCGTGCCCGGGCGCATCGCCATCGGCGGTTTCGGCAACTACGAGATCGGCGGCATCTGCGTGCCGGCGCTGACGACCGTCGACGCCCAGGCGCGGCAGATCGGCGAGCGCACCGGCCGCCTCATCCTCGATCTCCTCGACGACCGGCCGGACGTGCCGCATGTCACGATCGAACCGCGGCTGATCGTGCGCGACAGCAGCCGCTAGGCCTTCAATTGCGCCCGCAGCCTGCCGGCGGCGAGGTCCATGAAGGCCTGGATGCGCGGCGTGCGGCGCAGGTCCGGATGGATGAGGAGCCAGACTTCCGATTCCAGCGCGCCGATGAAATCGCCCTGCCGGTCGAGATCGAACGACCGGTGGAGATAATCCGGCAGAAGCGCTCTTCCGAGGCCCGCTGCGGCGGCCTGGGCGGCGGCCCACATGCTGTTCACCCGCAGCACGATCTCCTCCTCCGCAACATGGGCGGCCAGCCAGCGGGCGGCGGGAATGGCCGAAAGGCTGTCGTCGAGCGCGATCCACGGCAGGTCTTCCCTGGTTCCGCTTTTCACGTAGATCGCATAGCGGAAAGCGCCCGCCCGCTGGCCGACCAGCGTTTCCGGCGGGGCGCGGGTGGGGCGGATGGCCACTTCGGCCTCATAGCGCGCCATGTCGGCAAAGGTGTTGGAGACCACGAGATCGAAGCAGATGCCGGCATGTTTCCGGCGTACCGGCGGGAGCAGCGTGGAAACCAGCGGGACCAGGGAATCGGGCGTCGTCAGGGTGATGCGGCCCGCAAGCCGCTGTTCGCCGCCCGCCAGTTGCCGCCGCGCCTCGGCAAGGTTTGCCTCTACGCCCATCGCGGCACGGACAAGCTCGCTGCCGAGCGGGGTCGGGACATATTGCCCGCCGAGCCGCTGGAACAGCGGCGCCCCGGCCTCCTGCTCCAGTTCCTTCAGCCGGCGGTAGACGGTGGCGAGGTGTACATTGAGGCCGGCGGCCGCGGGGGCAGGCTTCCCGCTGCGCGCCAGCGCCGCGATGAGGAGGAGGTCGTCGGTCGATAGCATTTTCGCACCATTGCGAACTGGTTTCGCAATTCATGCAGAAGAATTCGCGCTGTTGCAAATTTATATGTCGATCAAAGGAGATCGACATGACCGAACTGTTGCACATCAAGGCTTCGCCCCGTGCGGACCTCTCCCATTCCGGCAAGGCGGCGGCAGGGTTCATCGCCGCGCTTGAAAAACACCATCCCGCGCTTCAGGTCCGCGAGATCGATGTCTGGAAGGCGGACCTGCCGGCTTTCGACGGCCTTCTGCTCGCGGCGAAATATGCGCGCCTCGCCGGCCGTCCTTTCACGCCGCAAGAGGCCGAAAGCTGGGCGGCGATCGAGGACATGGTGCACAGGCTCGATGCGGCAAAGATCGTGCTTCTCTCCACGCCGATGTGGAACCTCTCCATTCCCTATCGGCTGAAGCATTATATCGACCTCGTCACCCAGCCGGGCCTCAGCTTCCGCTTCGATCCGCAAACCGGCTACACGCCGCTTCTGCGGCCGCGCCCCGTCGTCGCGATCCTCGCAAGCTCCGGCGATTTTTCCGAGGGGCCGTCCTGGGGCCGGCCCGATCTTGCCACGCCGTATCTGCGGCAGGCCCTGAAGTTCATCGGCCTTCGCGATGTGGACATCGTCCCCGTCGGCCCCACCGTCAGCAAGCCGGGCGACGTGCTGGCGGCGGCGGAAAAGGCGCAGGCGCATCTGGCTGCCCTTGCGGCGCGGCTTGCGAGGGTGGACGCATGAGCGCGGCGACGGGCTGGACGCTCCTGGTTCTGTCCGGCGTGCTGGATGTCTTCTGGGCGCTGGCGACCAAGAAATCGAACGGCATGACGCATTGGGGTTGGGGCCTTCTCTCCATCCTCCTGCTGGCGGCCTTCGTGTTCTCGCTCGCCAGGGCCTTGTCCGTCCTGCCGCTCGGAATGGCCTACGCGGTCTGGACAGGCATCGGCGCGGTCGGCTCCGTTGCCGTCGGCACCATCGTGTTCGGCGAGCCGCTGGGCGCCCAGCGCATCGCTTATGTGGCGATCATCGTGATCGCGATCGTCGGCCTGCATCTCGGCACGGGGCAGGAGACCGCCGGCTGAGCGGCGTCAGGCCGGGCCGCGTTCGAGTTCGGCGACGAGGCGCGCCAGCATCGCGTCGCACCGGTCGAGCTGCTCGATGCTGACGAATTCGTCGGCCTTGTGGCCCTGTTCCATGAAGCCGGGGCCGCAGACCGCGGTGGAAAGGCCGAGGTCCTGATGGAAGAGACCGCCTTCCGTGCCGAAGGCCACCTTCATGGTCGGCCCATCCGTCGCGAGGATCCGGCGCAGCAGCCGTATCGCGGGCGCGTCGGAGGGCGTGTCGAGGCCGGGATAGCCGGAAACCGGCTCGATCTCGATGCAGGCCATCGGAAACCGGCCGCGATGCGGCGCGACGATGGCCTCGGCATCGCCGCGGATATCGGCGAGGATGCGCCCCGGATCGTCGCCGGCAATGTTGCGGATCTCGAAGTCGATCTCGCACAGGCTGGGCACCACGTTGAGCGCGGTGCCGCCGTGCATCAGGCCGGCATGGATGGTGGAATAGGGGATGTCGTAGTCCGGGTCGCGCGCGCCCCGCGCAGCCAGCATGTCCTGCCGCGCCTGGAGGGTGGTGATGAAGGCCGCGCCGAGATGCAGCGCATTCAGCGCCTTGGGTGCAAGTGCCGAATGGCCGGCCTCGCCGCGGCAGCAGGCCTTGAGTGCCAGCTTGCCCTTGTGGCCGCTGGCGATGCGCAGGCCCGTCGGCTCGCCGACGATGCAGAGCGCCGGCCCTGCCGGCCGCTTCACCAGCGCCTCGATCATGCCGCGCACGCCGAGACAGCCGATCTCCTCGTCGTAGGAGAGGGCCAGGTGCAGCGGCGCTTTCAGGGGGCGGGTCGCGGCGAAAAGCGCGGCGTGAAGCGCTGCGGCCACGAAACCCTTCATGTCCGCCGTGCCGCGGCCGTAGAGCCGCCCGTCCCGCTCGGCCAGCCGGAAGGGATCGGTGCTCCAGTCCTGTCCTTCGGCCGGCACGACGTCGGTATGGCCCGACAGCACCACGCCGCCAGGCCCCTCGGGACCGATGGTCGCCCAGAGATTGGCCCGGCTGCCATCCGGATGCGAAAAGCGCTCGATCCGCGCGCCGGCCGGGCGCAGCAGGCCTTCGACATAATCGAGCAGCGCCAGGTTGGATGTCCGCGACACCGTCGGTTCGGCAACGAGGCGGGCGAGGATATCCGGGGTCGCGGGGATCATGCGCCTGCCGCCGTCACAGGTCGCCCGGCACGCCGTAGCTCGGCGCCTGGGTGGGATCCAGCGCGCGCGTGACATAGGCGTCCATTTCCGTGCGCCAGCGTTGCCACAGCGCGGCGCATTCCTCGATCGGGTCGCCCTCGGTCCAGTCGACGCGGAGATCCGCGACGTTCCAGGAGACCTTGTCGACCATCACCAGGCCCATCGAATGGACCGGCCCTTCCTCGCCGCCGGCGGCGACCGCCGCCCGCATGGCGGCAATCATCCGGTCGCCGAGGTGCCGGCCCTCCGCGGCCTCGAAGGCCTCGACCATCGCCTGCGGAATGGCCGTCGTTGTCAGCATGTTGCCGGCGGCAACGACGCCGTTGCCCCGGGCGAAGGCATGGGTGCCGAGCGTCTTGGCGCCGGAAAAGGCGGCCGTACGCCCCTCGGCGTCGACGAGCGCCAGCTGGCGGTATTCGACATGAGGGGCCTCCGCCACCAGCCGCGCAAGCGCGGCTTCCGCCGAAAGGCCGCCCGCCATCAGGTCGAGCCCTTTCGGGCCGAGGCGCGGGTCGGTGACGTTCTGCGTCGAGACCGCGCCGATGCCCGCGCGCACATGGGCGCAGCGCGCCGCGACGCTCGGCGAGGAGGAGGAGACGGCAATGCCGAACATGCCGGTATCGGCGCAGCGGCCGGAAACGGAAAAGGTCATGCCGCCCTCCCGTCAGGCCTGGTCGGGAATGACGGCGGTGGCCTCGATCTCGACCAGCCATTCGGGCCGGGCGAGCGCCGTGACGACGAGGCCCGTCGAGACGGGGAAGACGCCTTTCAGATATTTGCCCATCTCCCGATAGACGGCCTCGCGGTAGCGGATGTCGATGAGATAGACGACGACGCGGCAGACATGGCTGAGGTCGGAGCCCGCCTCTTCCAGCAGCATCTTGATGTTTTCCATCGCCTTGCGGGCCTGCGCGGCGGCATCGCCGATGTGCAGGCTTTCGCGCGTGTCTAGGTCCTGCGCGATCTGTCCGCGCACGAAGACCGTGGTGCCGCGCGCCACAACCGCCTGGCAGAGGTCGTTGTCCAGCTTCTGCTCGGGATAGGTGTCCTTGGTGTTGAAGGGGCGGATGCGGGTGTGCACGGGCATGCTTGTCTCCTTGATGGCCGAGCCCTGAACGTATCGGCGCGCCGCGGGCGGGGTAAGTCGTTTTTGCCGATCCCCCGCTTCGGAAAAAGCTATGCCGGAACCGGCCTGCCGCCCGCGGTGCGTATGCGGGATTATTGCAGCAGCTGGGTCCAGACGCGCGTCACCAGGTCCTGCGCGGCTGCCGAGCAGGTGCGCGAGAAGGTGATCGGCACGTCCGGATAGAGTTCCGGCGCCTTGTCCTTGGTGTAGACGACCTTCTCCTGCATGACCTTCATCGGCGAGGAATGGGCGTAGAAGTTCATCTGCTCGGTGGCGTTCTCCACCGTCGAGATGAACTCGATGAACTTGACCGCATTGTCCCGGTTCGGCGCGCCCTTCGGGATTGCCAGGCTGTCCATCCAGCCGACAAGGCCTTCCTTGGTCATGGCGAGGCTGACCGGCGAGCCGGCGACGCGGGCCTTGAGGGAATCGCCGTCCCACCAGAAATGGGCGGAGACCTCGCCCGAGGCGAGCCGGCTTGCGATATTGTCGGAGGAATAGACCGCGACGGAGGGCTTTTGCGCCATCAGGAGATCCAGCACCTTCTTCATCTCCGCCTGGTCCTCCGAGCAGAAGGGCACGCCGAGATAGAGCTGGGCGGCGCCGATCACCTCGTCGGGATAGGAGAGCATGGCGATCTTGCCCTTGAGCTCGCCTTCCGGCTCGAAGAAATACTTGAAGCTATCGGTCGGGCCCTTGTACTCGGCGGTGTTCACGACGAAGCCGGCGGTGCCATAGGCGAGCGGGATGGAGAAGTCCTGCGTCTCGTCCCACCACTGATTGCGCCAGCGCTCCTCGATGTTCTGGTAGGCCTGCAGCTTGCTGGCCCCGAAATTCTCGATCAGCCCCTCGTCGATCATCACGCGCAGGAAGTGCTGGGAGGGCGTGGCGATGTCGTAGCCGGAGGAGCCGGCCTGCAGCTTGGTCAGGAGGTCCTCGTTGGAGGTGAAGCTGTCGACATTGACCTTGACGTCGTTCTCCTTGGAGAATTTTTCGATGAGGGCGGGGGATATCGACTCGGCCCAGGCGTAGATGTTCAGCTCGCCCTCTGCCCGCGCGGCGGTGGCAAGGCATAGGGCAAGGGCGGTCGCTGCGAGGTATCGTTTCATTGTCTGTTCCTCTCTTCGTTATGGTTCGGCATTTTCACGGGTGCCGCGCGCCGCAACGAGAAGCGCGACGGTGGCAAGGATGAGCGAGGCCAGGATCAGCAGCGTCGCTATGGCGTTCAGTTCCGGCGAGGTGCCGGCGCGGATCAGCGAGAAGATGTAGACGGGCAGGGTCGTCGAGCCGCCCGTCGACAGCATGTTGGAGGTGATGAAGTCGTCCATCGAGATCAGGAAGGCGAGCATCGCGCCGGAGAAGACGCCCGGGAAGATCAGCGGCAGCGTCACCCGGCGGAAGGTCGTCCAGCGGTCGGCATAGAGGTCGGCGCTCGCCTCCTCCAGGTCGAGCGACATGCCCTGCAGGCGGGCGCGGATCGGCAGGAAGGCGAAGGGCGTGCAGAAGGCGGAATGGGCGATGACCAGCCGCAGCATGCCGTTCTGTACGTTGACGAGCGAGAAAAGGATCAGCGTCGCGACGGCCAGCACGATCTCCGGCAGCAGCAGCGGCAGGTTGACGATCGTTTCGCAGAGCTTGCGGTAGCGCACGTTCTTGCCGCGGATGATGGCGAGCGCGGCGGAAAGCGCGATGAGTGTGGAGACGACCGTCGCGACAGCCGCCACGGTCAGCGAGGTTTCGAGCGCGTTCATCAGCGCCCTGTTGTTGAGTGCGGAGGCGTACCAGTGCGTCGAAAACCCCGTCCAGACGCCGGCAACCCGGTTGGCGTTGAACGAATAGGCGATGATCACCGCCAGCGGCGCATAGAGATAGATGAAGAAGAAGACGGCGAGGGGGCCGAGGCCGGGATAGTGCTTGACGTCGTGGCCCTTCATCATCGGACATCCTCCCGGCGGGCGGCGCGCAGCGCCATGACGAGGAGGAAGACGAGGACGAGCGCCATCAGCGTCATGGCGATCGCCGCGCCGAAGGGCCAGTTGCGCCCGCCGCCGAACTGCAACTGGATCAGCGTGCCCATCATCATCTGCTTGCCGCCGCCCATCAGCGAGGGTTCCAGCACCGCGCCGAGCGCGGGCACGAAGACGAGGATGGCGCCGGCCACGAGGCCGGGGGCCGTCAGCGGCAGGATCACCCGGCGCAGCGTCACCCAGCGGTTGCCGTAGAGATCGTGCGAGGCCTCGATCAGCGTCCCGTCCAGCTTCTCGATCGAGGCGAAGACCGGCAGGACCATCAGCGGCATGGCGGTATAGACCATGGCCGTCAGCGTCGCGCCGTCGTTGAACATGAAGCTCATGCCGGCGGGCAGGCCCAAAGTCTCGAGGAAGCGCGGCAGCGTGCCGTCCTTGCCGAGGATAATCATCCAGGCATAGACGCGCAGGATCATCGAGACCCAGAAGGGCAGCGTCACGAGATAGACGAGCGCCGCCTTGCGGCCCGGCGGCTGGCGGGAGATGAAATAGGCGACCGGAACGGCGAAGACGAGGCAGATCAGCGTCGTCGCGCCGGCGAGCGCGAAGGTGCGGGCGACGATCAGGAGATATTGCGGGGTGAATTCCAGCTCCCCCGTCCAGCCTTCGTTGAAGAGGATCTGGCGGTAGCCCGCAAGGTTGAAATCCCAGGTGAAGCCGCCATGCGCGCCGCGCGTGGCGAGCGAGACGGCGGCGATGATGGCGATCGGCAGGATCAGCGCCAGGCCCATCAGCAGCCAGGACGGCAGGAGGCCCCAGAAGGAGAGGTCGCGCCAGAAACGGACGCGGGGCGAGCGGTCCGTTCCGCCGGCGGCGGCGTGGAGGGCGCTCTCCGTCATGCGGCCAGCACCCGCGCCGAACCCGCGACGAAGCCTACCGGGACCGTCGCCCCGAGCGGGATCGCGTCGCCCTCGCGCGAGGCGTTGCGGCGCGAGGCGCGCAGCTCCGTTCCCGCGACATCGAGCGTGTAATGCGTGTAGCCGCCCATGTAGTTCTTGTTGATGATGCGCCCCTCGAAGACGGTGCCCTGGGCCTGGTCGCCGAGATTGATCTTTTCCGGACGAACCGAAAGGGTCGCACGCCCGCGGCTGGCAGTGCCGGTCGCCGGCACGGTGAGGGCGACGCCGAACGGCGTGCGCACGGTCGCCTGTCCGGGTGCGGTTTCCACGACCTCCACATCCAGGAAGTTCGTCTCGCCGACGAAATCTGCGACGAAGCGGTTGACCGGCTCCTCGTAGATTTCCGTCGGCGTGCCGATCTGTTGCACCTCGCCGCCGCCCAGCACGGCGATGCGGTCGGACATGTCGAGCGCCTCCTCCTGGTCGTGCGTGACGAAGACGAAGGTGATGCCGGTATCGCGCTGCAGGGTGCGCAGCTCGTCCCGCATCGCCTGGCGCAATTTCAGGTCGAGGGCGGAGAGCGGTTCGTCGAGCAGCAGCACTTCCGGTTCGGGGGCGAGCGCCCGGGCGAGCGCGACGCGCTGGCGCTGGCCGCCCGAAAGCTGGGCGGGCCTGCGCTTCGCCATCGGCGCCATGTGCACGCGTTCCAGCATCTCGCCGACGCGGGTCCTGATGCGTCCCTTCTCCCAGCCGAGGTTCTCCAGGCCGTAGGCGACATTCTGCTCCAGCGTCATATGCGGGAAGAGCGCGTAGCTCTGGAACACCGTGTTGACGCGGCGCCGGTGCGGCGGGATCGCGACGACCTCCTGGCCGGTGAGGAGAATCGAGCCGGTGTCCGGGCTTTCGAAACCGGCGAGCATGCGCAGGAGCGTGGTCTTGCCGCAGCCGGACGGGCCGAGCATCGTGAAGAACTCGTTGCTGCCGATGTCGAAGCTGACGGACTTCAACGCCTGATAGGTCCCGAAGCTCTTGGAGACCGATTTCACTTCGATGGCCTTTTGGGCTCCAGTGGAATGGGGCTGGATCATGCCGTGTTCCTCAAGCCGGTTCGAGCTGGGTGACTTCGCGGCGGAAGGGCAGGGCGTCGCCGATATCGGGCGTGTCCAGTTCTCGCGCATAGCGGTGGCCGGCATAGGTCGCCCAGGCGATCGGCGCGGGGGCGCTCGCATCGCCGATGATCTTGACCGTCCTGATGCCGGCATCGGCCCAATCCGCCTGCCGGGCAAGGAGATCGTTGTAGAGCGCGTCTTCGGAAAGGCGCGAGGCGACCATGACGACGGCGTCGCAGCCGATGGTTTTGCGGCGGCCGGTATAGGTGCAGTTGGTCTCGACCTCGCCGGCGCGGATGGCGGTGACGCCGCGGTTGAGGCGGATATCGACGCCGAGATCGTCGAGCCGCACGTGAATCGCGCCCTGTTCCAGCGTGTTGCGCGTCCAGTCGGAGACATAGGCCGAGGGCGTCACGAGGATGACTGCCGCACCCGCCTTCGCCATCACCTCGGCCATCACGCCGCCCATATAGTAGTGGTCGTCGTCATAGACGACGACCGTCTTGCCGGCGAGGCTTTCGGGATGCGCCTTCGCCATGATGTCGTCGGGCGTCCAGAGGGGCATTGCCGGATCGATCGGCATGGGCACGACATGCTGTCTGGCAACGCCGTCGCGGCGCCAGTGCGAACCGGTGGCGATGGCGACATGCTCGAAGCCGAAGCCGAGCACGTCCTCGGCGGTCAGGCGGCTGTCGAAATAGGTCTCGACATTGGTGCGCTGGGAAATCTGGTATTGGCGGTAATCGACGACGCGACCCCAGGCGGAAAGGCCGGGCAGCAGCCGTTCGCGGGCGACACGGCCGCCGAGCGTGGTGGTGGCTTCGGCGAGCGTCACGTCGTAGCCGCGCAGCGCGAGCGCCCGGGTGGCTTCGAGGCCGGCGGGGCCTGCGCCGACGACGAGCACGGTCTGGCTCTCGCCCTTCTCGTTCATGCGTTCGGGGTGCCAGCCCTTGCGCCATTCCTCCATGAAGGTCGGGTTCTGGGTGCAGCGGCTGATCGACATGGTCATGTCGCCGGTGATGCACATGTTGCAGCCGATGCATTCGCGGATATCCTCGATGCGGCCTTCCTCGATCTTTTTCGGCAGGAAGGGATCGGCGATGGAGGGGCGGGCGCAGCCGATGAAATCCAGCACGCCCTGGCGGATCATGCGCGCCATCACATCCGGCGAGGTGAAGCGGCCGACGCCGACGACGGGTTTCGACGAAAGTTCCCGGATGCCCTTCACCAGGATCTCCTGCGCTCCCTCCTCCTTGAAGCGGGAGGGGCCGGAACAGTCTTCCCAGGCGCCGTGCGCCAGGTCCCAGAGGTCCGGCAGGTCGGCGTTCATCTCGACGAATTCGCGCACCTCCGCATTGGAGAAGCCGAGCTCGCCGATGGTCTCGTCCAGGCTGACGCGCATGGTGATCGCCGTGGTGTCGCCGACGGCGTCACGGATGTCGGCCACCACCTCGCGGGCGAAGCGCGAGCGGTTTTCCAGGCTCCCGCCATAGTCGTCGGTGCGCTGGTTGGTGGCGCGCGACAGGAAGTGCTGGAAGATGCCGAAGCCGTGCGCGCCGTAAAGACAGATCAGGTCGAAGCCGGCGACCTTCGAGCGTTTCGCGGCGTTGACGAACCAGCGGCGCAGATTCGTTATGTCGGTGCGGTCGAGCGCGCGGGCCTGCACCGGATCGTTGGTGAAGGTGCGGATCGGCAGGGCGGAGGGGGCGAGCGGCACTTCCTTGGTGTAGAAATTCGGGCCGTTGATGCCGGAATAGGCGAGCTGGATGCCGGCGAGCGCGCCATGCACCTTCATCGCGTCGGACATGCGGCGAAGGCCGGGAATGTCCTTGTCCTCCCACAGGCGCAGCTCGATGAAGGGCGTGATCTCCGAGGTGTGGTGCATCTCGGTCTGCTCGGTGAAGATGACGCCCCAGCCGCCCTCCGACTTGATGCCGCGCATGGCCGCGGCCGCCGATGGGTCGCGATAGCCGCCGCCATTGCAATGCGGCACCTGGTAGAACCGGTTCTTGGCGACATGCGGGCCGATCGCCAGCGGTTCGAACAGGATATCGTATTTGGCATCGCGCATGGCAGTCCCCGGGGTTTCCGCGGCTATTGGATGGGGCGAAGGGTTTTTGGTAAATGACGCGTTCCGGAAACGGGGATTAGGCTCAGGCTAATCACGAGCGCGCGTGTTCTTTCGCCATGTTCTCAATTTTTGCGCGAAAGCGCCGCCGCGCCAAGGCGGATGAAAAATCTTCTTTTGTTTTCAATTGCTTGTGTGAAGCCGATCACTGGCTCCCGATCGCGTATCGGGACGCTTTCGGGAGCCGGTGCCGCTCGTGCTCAAGGCTTGGGCGTGCCCGCGCCGCTGGCGCGGGCAGATGCCTAGTATTTCACCCACACGGTTTTGAGCGCGCAGTACTTGTCGAAGCTGTGAATGGAGAGGTCGCGGCCGAAACCGGACTGCTTCATGCCGCCGAAGGGCGTCATGGCCGAGAGCGCGTCGACGGTGTTGACCGAGACCGTCCCGGCTTGCAGCCTGTCGGAAACCGAGAGCGCGCGGGAAAGGTCGCGCGTCCAGACGGAGGCGGCAAGGCCGTATTCGCTGTCATTGGCGATGCGCAGGGCCTCCTCGTCGCCGTCGAAGGGCGTGATGGCGAGCACGGGACCGAAAATCTCCTCCCGCGCGATGCGGGCATCCGGCGGCACCTCGTTGAAGATGGTCGGCTGGACGTAGCAGTCCGAGCCGTCGCGCGTCTCGCGTTCGCCGCCATGGGCAAGGCGGCCTTCCTTGCGGCCGATGTCGATATAGCCTGCCACGCGGTCGGCATGGCTCTTCTCGACCAGCGGTCCCATGCGGGTGGCGGGATCCAGTGGGTCGCCGAGCGGCCAGGCGGCGGTGGCGGCGATCAGTTTCTGCGTGAACTCTTCCTGCACGGAGCGGTGCACCAGCAGGCGGGAATTGGCGGAGCAGACCTCGCCGGAATTGAACAGGATGCCGAAGGCCGCCATCTTGGCCGCCTTGTCGAGATCGGCATCGGCGAAGACGAGGTTCGGCGACTTGCCGCCGGTCTCCGGCCAGACCTGCTTCATGTTGCTTTCCCCGGCATAGGTCATGAAGAGCTTGCCGACCTTGGTCGAGCCGGTGAAGACCAGCGCGTCGACATCCGCATGCAGGCCGAGAGCGCGGCCGGCATCCTCGCCGAGGCCGGGCACGACGTTGAGCACGCCGTCCGGCAGGCCGGCCTCGGAGGCAAGCTCGGCCAGCATCAGGGCGGAGAGCGGCGATTGTTCGGCCGGCTTCAGTACGACGGAGTTTCCGGTGGCGAGCGCCGGGGCGAGCTTCCAGGTCGCCATGTCCAGCGGGAAGTTCCACGGCACGACCGCACCGATGACGCCGAGCGGCACGCGGCGGATCAGCGCGAGATCGCCCTGGCCGGTGGGCGCGATCTCGTCATAGAGCTTGTCGATCGCCTCGGCGTGCCACTGGAAGAAATGCGCCGCGCCGGGCGCGTCGATGGTGGAGCTGTCGCTGATCGGCTTGCCCATGTCGAGCGTGTCGAGCAGAGCGAGTTCCGGCACGTTCTGTCGGATGAGCGCGGCGAGGCGCAGCAGCACCTCCTTGCGTTCGGCCGGCGATTTGCCGGACCAGCGGCCATCGTTGAAGGCACGGCGGGCGGCGGCGACGGCGGCATCGATATCCTCGGCCGTGCCGCGGGCGACGGCGGTGAGGACCTGCCCGTTGGCGGGGTTCACGGTTTCGAACCGCCCGCCCTTGGCCGCCTCGCGAAAGCCGCCGTCGATATAGAGGCGGTTTCGCAATGTGAGGCTAGCGGCGCGCGTGCGCCAGTCGGAAGTCGTGGTGGTCATGAAGTGCCTTTCTCCTCCTGGGTATCGTCGGCGCAAACCGGCAGGTCCATGCCCATGCCGCGGATCCTCTCGCTGCAGAAATCGATGAAACGCCGGACGGTGAGCGCCGGGCTTGCGCCGCGCATGGCGATGATGCCCATGCGCATGGGGCGCAGGTTGCCGGCAAGCGAGACGAAATTCAACCTGCCGCCATCCAGCGCATAGGTGGAGACCGGCCGGATGTTGGCGATCGAATAGCCGAAGCGGTTGGCGACCATCGCCCGCATGACGGACATGTCGCGGGTGCGCTCGACGATATGCGGCGCAAGGCCGGCCTCGCGGAAGAGCGAGAGGAAATAGGCCGATGAGTAGGGCAGGTCGAGCAGGATCATCGGGTGGGCGGCAAGCTCCTCCACCGTCACCTCGGGGCGCCCGGCCAGCGGATGGTCCTCGTGGAGCACCGCATAGGGCGGCAGCACGGCGAGCTCGTGGAACTCCATGTCGGCCGGGATGTCGAGATCGTAGCTGAGCGCGATGTCGAAGCGCGCCATGCGCAGGCCTTCCAGGATGCGGGCATGGTCGCGCTCGTACTGGAAGAAATCGACATCGGGATAGGCATCGGAAAAGGCGCGGCGCAGCGCTGGAATGACGGCCTGCGCGAAGGTGACGAGACAGGCGACATGCAGCGGTCCGCGCACCTGTCCGGTCAGTTCGTTGGACAGCGCGTTGAACTTGGCGGCCTCGCCGAGGACATGCCGGGCCTGCTCGACGAAGCTCCGGCCGGCCTGCGTCAGCGACAGCCCGTGCGCATGGCGGCGCACGAAGAGCGTGATGCCGAATTCCCGCTCGAGCTGCGATATCGCTGCGGAAACCGAGGGCGCGGAGACGTTCACCCGTTCCGCGGCTTCGGTGACGGAGCCGTACTCGCCGACGGCGACGAGATATTCCAGCTGGCGGAGGGTGAAGCGCAAGACCATGTCCGGTGTCCTTGTTGTCTGTCAATTAAGGAGCAGATCGGCGCGCAGGGAAAGGGTTGTTTCGGTGCGAGGCTGGGGATAGGCCGGGGCGGAGCGGCTAAATCGCGGCCCGCCCCGGTCAGGATTCTCGCCAGGTGAGAAGCCACTGATTGAACCCGGCCGCAAGGCCGGTCGGCGTGGATCCGGCCATCTCGTAGGCTCCGACGATCGGGTTGATGTTCGGGCACAGCAGGATGAGCTGGCCCTCGCGCAGCTCCCGCTCGATCAGCGAGGGGCTTGCCTGGCCGATGCCGAGGCCGGTCATGCAGGCGTCGATCGACGCTTCGTCGGTGTCGAAGGTGATGCTGCCGCCACGCGGCTGGAACGCGATATCCGCCGCCGCGCACCAGCGCCGCCATGACCACGCATCCGCCGTGTCGAGCAGGATCGGCAGATCGAGCAAGGCGCCCGGCGTCATCGTCTTCGCCGTGCCGCCGATCAGGAGCGGCGAGCAGACGGCGACCGTCCGGTCGAGCAGGAAGGCGGAGGCGAAGCGGGCTTCGTCCGCCCCGCGCCTGTAGGTCACCGTGACATCGGGAACGTCGCTGGCGCCGAGCGCGAGCGACTGGATGTTGAGGTCGACATTGGGATTTTCCTGCAGGTAGGCCCCAAGCCGCGGGATCAGCCAGCGCCGCGCCAGCGTGATGGGCGCCTGGATCACCAGGCGCACGCGATCCGGCAGCAGGGCGCGCGTGCCGTTGTCGATCGTGGCGAGGGCGGCATTCACATGGGTCAGGTACTGCCGGCCCGCATCGGTCAGCGAGATCGTGTTGTGCCCGCGATGGAAGAGCTGGACGCCCAGCGCCTCCTCCAGCGACTTGATCTGCCGGCTGATCGCGCCCGGCGTCAGGTGCAGTTCGCGCGCCGCCAGCGTGAGGCTGCCCGTGCGCGCCGCGATGGAAAAGGCGGGGAGCGTTGCCAGCGGTGGCAGTTTGGCGCGCGTGGATTGAGGATTTCTCATGCCGGCGTGAGAATCTTTCGCTTGCAAATAAGTTGACCGTATCTATCCACATTGTATCGACGCGACAAGAATTATCCGGGAAGCCCGACGTGAAGACCGACAGGCGAAATCGGTGCGACCTGAGCACGCCGGGCTTCATGCCGCGCCGCGGCGTGCATTCCGCGCAACGGCAAGCCCCGCCTGCAGCGCGCCACTGTCATCGCTGACCACATCTCAGGGAGAGAACCATGTTGTCCAGTTTTGCCTTGCCGCGCAGCCGTGCCGTGCTGTTTGTCGCCTGCCTCGTCGCGCTCTCGGGTCCCGGTCTTGCCCAGGATGCCACGCAGAAGGTGACCGATGATCGCGGTGTCGAAGTCGAGGTTCCCGCCCATCCGAAACGCATCGCGTCGATCTCTTTCTTCGCCGACGACGTGGCGCTCGCGCTCGGCGTCAAGCCGGTGGCCAGCACCTACATGGTGGCCGGCCGCCCGCCGGAATTCCTGCTCGGCCTCACCGGCGACATGACGCAGATCGGCCAGCGCGCCAAGCCGAACCTCGAGCTTCTCTCGGAAGCGAAGCCGGACCTCATCGTCGCGATCCGCCGCTACACCGTCGGCAACGCACCGCAGCTCGAGAAGATCGCGCCCTATGTCGCCTGGAACATGGAGCTGCTCGACGGCAGCGACAAGGAAATCGAGGCGCTGGCCAAGATCCTCGGCAAGCCCGAGCGCGGCGTCGAGCTGAACAGGGATTTTCGCGCGCATCTTGCCGAGGTCGCGGCCAAGGCGCCGAAGGACACGCATCCCCGTTACGCCATCATGTGGGGCGGCGAGGTGCCGTTCGCCTTCCATGACGAGAACACCTCCGCCTCGATCGTGAACGCCATCGGCGGCGAGAACATCGCCGGCGCCATGACGCCGGGCGGCGAGTTCGGCATCGATCTCAGCCTCGAAACGATGCTCGAGAAGGATCCGGAAGTGCTCTTCATCTATGACTACGGTCCGGATCGCCCGCACGAGAGCAACCCGATCTGGAAGGAACTGACGGCGGTCAAGAACAACCGGGTCTTCTATGTCGGCGACCAATGGGTGGAGACCAACGGCCCGATCGCCCGCGAGATCGTGCTGCGCGAGGCAGCCCACTACCTCTATCCCGATATCTTTCCCAAGGTCGACGTGAAGGCGGAAGCGGCCAAGATCATCCCGGCGGAACTCCAGAAGTAAGCGGTTGGCCGCGACGACGATGGACGCACGGAAATCCTCGATAGCCATCGGCCTCATCGTCGTCGCGACCCTGCTCGTCATCGCGGCCGGGCTGATGCCCGGCGCAAGAACGCTCTCCTTCGACGCCGTCCTGCGGGCGCTCTTCAGTCCGGATGGCAAGATCGAATCGATCCTCGTCTGGACCCTCCGGCTGCCGCGCAGCCTTGCCGCCGCGACGGCGGGGGCGGGGCTTGCCGTGTCCGGCTATCTCCTCCAGTCGCTCACCCGCAACCCGCTTGCCGATCCCGGCATCACCGGCGTCACCGCCGGGGCGATCGCGCCGATCGTCACCTGCTTCGTCTTCCTGCCCTCTGTTTCCGGGCTCTACTATCCGTTCGTCGGCCTCGCCGGCGGTCTTGCGGCGGCGTCGGTGACGTTCTGGGTGGCGCGTGGCGGCAAAGGCCATCCGCTTCATCTCGCGCTCGGCGGCGTCAGCGTCTCGCTCTTTCTCGGCGCGATCACGATCTACGTGCTGCTTTTCGCCGGTCCGCAGTCGACCGCGCTGTTGTTCTGGCTGGCGGGGGGCTTTGCGGGCCGGACCTGGGTGAACCTCATCCAGATGCTTCCATGGGTGCTGGTCGGGGTGTCGGGCGCCTTGATCCTCCATCGGGTACTCGCCATGTTCTGCCTCGACGATCATTCCGCCGCGGCGATGGGGGTGCAGCTCACTCTATGGAAACCGGTCCTGCTCCTGCTCGGCATATGCCCCGTGGCGGGCGTTGCGCCCGTCGCCGGGCCTGTCGCCTTCGTCGGCCTGGCCGCGCCGCATATCGCCCGTTTGTTGAAACCGTGCGGCACTGTCTGGGAGATCGGCCTTACCGCCGCGCTCGGCGCTCTGATCGTGACGTCGGCGGACCTCGTCGCGCGAACCATCGCCATTCCCAAGGAACTGCCGGTCGGCATCGTCACCGCGCTCATCGGCGGGCCGCTCTTCGTCTATCTCATCCAGCGGGGCCGGCTCGATTTCAAGGGGGAGGGCGCATGAGCGCGAACGCCCCGGCCATCGGCCAGCCGAGCCGCTGGATCCTGCCCGCCGCCCTGGCGCTCGTCCTCATCTCCTTCGTGGCGGCCGTTTTTCTCGGCATCGTCGATATCCCCGCCCGGGACGTCCTGTCGGCGCTGACCGGGACCGGGTCGACGGAAGCCCGGTCGATCATCCTCGATATCCGGCTGCCGCGGATCGTGACGGGCATTCTCGCCGGGATGCAGTTCGCCCTGGCGGGTCTCCTGCTCCAGACGATCACGCGCAACCCGCTCGCCGATCCCTCGCTGATGGGCGTCTCGCAGGGCGCAACCCTGACGGTGACGCTGTTCCTCCTGTTCACGGTCTATCTTGCCAATCCGGATTCCTATTCTGTGAACGAACTGCCGATCGCCTGGCTCCCGCCCGCCGGCATGATCGGCGGCATGGCCGCGGGCGGCATCATCTACCTGCTCGCCTTCCGCCTCGACCTCAGCCCGCTGCGGATCACGCTCTGCGGCATCGCCATCGGCGCGGTGCTGCACGCCATCGCCATCGGGCTCATCGCGGGGTGGGGCTCGGCGCGCATCGAGATCATTCTCGAATGGCTCTCCGGCAGCCTCTATGCACGCACCTGGGATCATGCGCTCTTCCTGCTGCCGTTCACGGTCGCGGGGCTTGGCATGCTTCCGCTGATCTATCGGCCGCTCAACCTGCTCCGGTTCGATGCGGCCGTCGCCCGTTCCTTCGGGCTTTCCTATAGACGGCAGTTCTCGCTCGTCCTGCTCGTCTCCTGCGCGCTCGCGGCCAGCGCCGTGGGTGCCGTCGGGCCGATCGTCTTCGTCGGCCTGATCGTCCCGCATCTGGCGCGGTTCCTCGCGGGGCGGCATTTCCCGTTGGTCCTTCCGCTCACCATCGTCCTCGGCGCCGTCATCGTCACGCTGGGCGATCTGGTCGGCAGGCTGGCCGGCGGACCGGAGGAGGTCCCGATCGGCGTCGTCACTGCCCTCATGGGCGTTCCCGTCATGCTCGCGCTTCTGCGCAGGGTTCCGTGAGATCGCTAATGCCGCTCACCTGTTCGCACCTGTCGGTTTCCTATGGTCGCCGAAGGGCATTGTCCGGCTTTTCCCTTTCCATGGAAAAGGGGGAAATCCGCGCCCTCATCGGCCCGAACGGGTCGGGCAAGAGCACTGCGCTGCAGGCCCTGGCCGGCCTGATCGCCTCGTCGGAAGGTCGAGCCGAGATCGAGGGCGTATCGGTCGCCTCGATGTCGCGGCGCGCGATTGCGAAGAAACTCGCCTTCCTGCCGCAGCAGCCCGTCGCCCCGGACGAGATGACGGTGGCCCAGCTCGTGCGCCAGGGCCGCTTTCCCCATGTCGGCCTGTTCCGGTCCTATGGCCGGAAGGACGAGGAGGCGATCGCATGGGCGCTCGAAAGCACGGGTCTGACGGGCCTTGCCGGCCGAACGCTCCAGGAGCTCTCCGGCGGCGAACGCCAGCGCGCCTGGATCTCGGCGGCCCTGGCGCAGGAGGCCGCGATCCTGCTCCTGGACGAACCGACATCCTTCCTCGATATCGGCTACCAGGTGGAGGTGCTGGACCTCGTCCACCGCCTGAGCCGCGAGCGCGGCGTGACGATCGTCATGGCGATCCACGACATCAACCAGGCGATCGCCGTCAGCGACCGCATCTCGCTTCTGGAGAAGGGCGAGCTGCGGTTCGACGGCGCGCCGAAAGCGCTCTCCGAAAGCGGCCTCGTCGAAAAGACCTTCCGGGTGAAGGGCACGTTCGTCGAGGTCGCCCCCGGCAAGCCGCCCCATTTCGACGTCGAGCTTACGAAGCTGAACCGCTCAGGCCCTTGACGAGGCGGAAGACGATCTTCGTTTGCGTGTAGTAGTCGAGGGCGTCGGCGAAGTCGGGCGTCCAGCCGTCGGCGATGAAGGGGATGAAGCCGTCAAACTCCAGCTTGCGGCCGGAAACCTCGAAGCCGGCGCGGGTAAAGGCCCTGGCATAGTCGGTGATCGACCGATCCTGGACGACCGTGTTCGTGCGCTTGGCCACCAGATCGCGCCACTTCGGCCAGAGCGGGTTGTCGGTGTGGCAGCCCGTGACGGCGTAGTAGACGCCGCCCGGCTTCAGCGCCTTGAAGATATCGGCGGCATGGGCATCGATGTCCTCGATGAGATAGATCACCTCGTGGCTGATCGCGAGATCGAATTCCTCGACCCAGTCCTCGAGCGTTCCGCCCACGGCATGCTGGACGGGAATGTTGCCCTTGAAGGCCTCGGCCTTGGCGATCGACTGTTCGGCGATATCGATGCCGAGGGCCTTGCGGAAGGGACGGATCGCATAGAGGTGCCGCAGCAGGCCCCCCTGGTTGCAGCCGAAATCGAGCACGCTTTTCGCGCTGAGGTCCCGTTCGACGATCAGGTCGATGAGGTGCCGCCAGATCGGCGCATGGCCATCCGACATCCGGTCTTCCGCATCCGGGTCGACATACCAGGTGGTGATGGTCTTGCTGTCCTGGCTCATGGCCGCCTCCGATGCGATTCTGTTTTGACCAGTTTCTTACGGGACGCGGCCGTGCACAAACGCGTGAGGCGCGTTTTGCGACATGGCTGGTGGATAACCGGCTTTTTCGTCGGTCATCGTATGGATCTAGTCAGGATCGTCGAACACGGCGTTCAGCACGGCCACGGTGCCCGCGATCGCGATGCCCGGCCAGATCATCAGCGCGGGATGGTCGAAGATGAAGACGCGGTACTCAAAGAGCATGGAGCCCCAGTCGGGCTTGGACGGATCGGCACCGAGGCCGATGAAGGCGAGCGAGGCATAGGCGACGACGGCAAGGCCCGCCTGATTGCCGACATGGGAGAACATCAGCGGCAGGGTGTTGGGCAGGAGGTGCCGGGCGATCATGCGTCCCGGCGGCACGCCGAGCGCCCTTGCCGCCAGAATGAACGGCTGGCTGATCACCCGCCGGCTCAGCGCGTGGGCGAACAGGGCGTGGGGACCGATGCCGGCGAGGCCGAGCGCCAGCCCGGCGCTCAAGGGCGTGAGGCCGAAGATCGCTGCGGCGGTGAGCGCGATGATCAGGGTCGGCACGGTGATGAAGAATTCGCAGCAGCGCAGCAGCACGCTTTCCCGCCAGCCGCCGAGCACGGCGGCGGCCGTACCGAGCAGCGTGCCCGCAGTAAAGCCGATGAAGCCGACCGAAAGCAGGACGCAGGCCGTGCGCCAGCCGCCCGCCAGAATGCGGGAGAGGAGGTCGCGGCCGAGATGGTCGGTGCCCAGCGGATGGCTGGCGGTCATGCCGGAATGGCGCGCCAGGATGTCCACCGCGTCCGGATCGTGCGGCTGCCAGAGACCGCCGAGGAGGAGAAAGACGGCCAATGCCGTAAGCGCGAACGTGCGGACCATCAGGCGAGCCGGGGATCGAGAAGGCGGAGGGCGAGGTGGACGAGCGCGTTCATGACCAGCAACCAGAGCGCTATGACCATGACATAGGCTTGCAGCACCATCTGGTCGCGCACGGCGATGCTCTGCACCAGAAACTGGCTGAGGCCGGGCAGGTTGAAGAGGATTTCCATCGTCGCGGTGGAGCCGATCACCCAGCCGGCCTCCGAACGCACCGCGGATAGAAGAGCGTAGAAGGCGCTGCGATGGGCATGGCGCCAGAGCGCCTGGCGGTGTGACAGGCCCTTGGCAAGCGCCGTGCGGAAATAGGGCCGCCGCGCCGTTTCAGCCATGTCGCGCCGGTAGACCCGGCAGAAGACCGCGACCGAATGCAGCGCGATCAGCAGGATCGGCAGCACGAAGGCGGCGGCGTCATTGGCGAAGGGGCGGATCCAGCGAAATTGCACGCCGATCACCCAGAGCAGGATGAGCCCGAGCCAGAAGCCGGGAACCGCCTGGACGAAGACCGACAGCGCCCGGCTGCCGCGGTCGGCAAAACCGCCCGGCCGTGCGGCGGCGAGGAAACCGAGGGGAACCGCAAGGGCGATGGCGAGAAGAAGGCCGGAAAGGCCGAGCACAAGCGAGACGGGCAGCCGCGCGCGGAACTCGGCGAACACGGGCTCGCCGGTGCGGAAGGAGCGGCCCCAGTCGCCCGTCACGAAATCCGCAAGCCAATGCAGGTAACGCTGGACCAGGGGCCGGTCGAGGCCCCAATCCGCCCGAAGCGCGGCGACGGTCTCCTCCGTCGCCGGCAGGTTCCAGGCCCGGATGGCGATCTCGACCGGATCGGCCGGCATCAGCGCGATGAGGGTGAAGGAGGCGAAGGAAAGCGCCACCAACCCCACCATCGAGAAGACGCCGGCCCGGACGAAGCCCATCCTGGCGCCTTATCTCGCCTCGCCGATATCGGCGCGCAGGACGTAGTAGTCCGAGCCCCACGGCTCGTAGTTCTGCAGCCGCTTCGACAGGCCGACATACCAGACCGGCGAGACGAGGAACGAGGCCGGGGCGTCGACGAAGAGCTTCGCCTGGGCGTCGAGCGCGATCGCCGCCCGCCGGTCGGCGTCGCCCTCGGAGGCGAAGCGGTCGAGGATCGCGTCGAATTCGGGGGAGGCGTATTTTGCGTAGTTCAGCGCGGCGCCCGTGCGCAGCATGGAATTGAGGAAGAAGGCGGGATCGCCGTTCGGCGCCGTGTGCTGCGCCCAGAGCGCGATGTCGAAATTGCCGGTGGATGCCGCTTCCTGGATGTTCTCGATCACCTGCGTGTCGAGCGCGATGCCGATCTTGGCGAACTGCGACTTGACCACGGGCAGCATGGTCACGAGATCGGGGCGTTGCGGATAGGTGATGGCGAGCAGGCGCAGCGGCGCTCCGTCCTTCCGGCGGATGCCGGCGGCATCCTTCGTCCAGCCCGCCTCGTCGAGAAGCGCTTCGGCCTTGGCGATATCGGTCGGCCGCGGCTCCTTGCCGGCGAAGGGGAAGTAGGCGGCGTAGGCGCCGGTCGCGGGTTCCCCGCCGTTGATCGCGGCGGCCAGCTCCCTGCGGTCGAAGGCAAGGTCGAGCGCCTGGCGCACCTTCACGTCGGCCAGGGCCGGCCGCGTGGTGTTGAGGAAGGCGAGATACTGGTAGCCGACCGGGAAGGATTTGATCGTCAGGTCCGGATTGGCCTTCAGGCGGCCCACCACCTCGGACGGCAGGCCGAAGGCGAGGTCGAGCTCGCCCGATTCCAGCGCCAGCGTCATGCTCTGGGCATCGCCGAACCGGCGGAATTCCACCGGGGAACGCGTTTGCGCGCCGGCGAAATGCGCGTTCGGCTCCAGCGCCAGCGCCGTATCGGCCTTGAAGTCGGCGATCCGGTAAGGGCCGGTGAAGACGGCGCTGCCGTCGTCGGCGAGCGTGTAGGCGATCAGCGGCCATTCGGCGAAGAGCGCCTGGAGGAAGGCGACCGGCTTCTCCGTGGTGATCTTCAACGTCAGGTCGTCGGCGGCCTCGAAGGTCAGCCTGCCGCCTGTCGCGAGCGCGGCCTTGTTGGTGGCGAAGGTGTGGTCGAAGCCGGCGGCGAGCGCGGCAGCCGTCACCGGCGAGCCATCGGAAAACGACCGGTCCGGCTTCAGCGTGACGGTCCAGGTGAGGTCGCCCGTGCGCTCGGCCTTTTCGGCGAGCGCCGGCACCAGCCGTCCGTCCTTGTCGACGGTGAAGAGGTTTTCGCCGACGCCGTGGCTGACCAGCGCCCAACCGTTCGACCCCTTGGCCGGGTCCAGCCCGCTCGTGATGTAGGTGGCGCCGACATGCAGCGGCTCGGCGGCGGATGCCGGGCCTGTGCCGCCTATGGCGATCGCGGCGAGCCAGGCCGCAGCAAGGCGCGAAAGGATTTTGGAAGACATGGTCTCTCCTTCAGGTCTGTTCGGGAAGATGGCGCAGCCGCTGCTTGCGGCCGGTCGGGTGATAGGCGTAGGCCTCGACGATCCGGCCGCCGACGAGGTGTTCGGCAATGATCCGGTCGACGGCCTCTTCCGTGACGCCGCCGTAATAGGTCCCCTCCGGGAAGACCTGCAGGACGGGCGAGAGGTTGCAGGGGCCGAGGCAGGTGGACTTGGCGGTCATGACGCCATCGCCGGTCACGCGCAGCTTCTGCCGCTCCTGCTGGTTGCGCAGGTGTCCCCAGATGGCGTCCGCGCCGGCCGAGTTGCAGGGACCGCCCTGGCAGACGAGCACGCGGCGCTTCTGCGCCGGCACGAGCGAGCCCTCGGCAGCCAGCCGGGCAGGGGCGGACAGATCCAGGTCCTGCGACGTCGCGGCAAGGTCTTCGATGAGGCGCGCCATGACGGCGCTGGAGGCAGGGCTTGCGGCAATCGACAGCGACGGCCAGGGACGCGGATCGGCCGCCCGCCAGCGCTTCAGCGTTTTCGTCAGCCAGTTGTGGAAGCTCGGTTCCATCGGCAGCATCAGCGGGACGAGAAGGATCCTGCCGGCATTTTCTTCGACGAGATCGAGCAGCGCCTCGCGCAGCGAGGGCGTGCCCTGTTCGGTGAAGGCGAAGCGTACGATCCGGGCGCCGGCGAGGCCCTCGGCGAGCGTGGCGAGGCGCCGCATGTCCTGGTGCGGTGCGGCGGCGAAGGCGGACTTGGCAAGGAGCAGCACGGCGTCCGGCGCCGGGGGGCTTGAAGAAGGACTGGTGCTCTTGGTCGTCAACGCTGCCTCATTTGCGAGGCGGCATCGAAATGACGGGTTTCTCTCACAGCGCCTGCGGTGACAGCCGTCATTCCTGCGGCACACCCGACCACGGAATCACACGATGTCAGGCAGGTCTCCTGGCTTGCGGGTCGAGGCCTTCGGCCCGTCTTCCCGGCATTTCTGCCAGTGACATCGTGGGCGAAAGGCTCACCGCTTACAGTTGCGGGACAGCTCCGGTCTTCCACCGGATTCCCTCTTAGCTCCTGCCGACGGCAGGAGAACCATGACGCGGTGAACCTACAGCCTCGGTGGATGCTGTCAACCGGCCTGCCGGCCTCGGCCCGATTCCCGAAAGGCGCCGATGATCTTCGAGCACGCCTCGGCCATGGCGGATCGCGGATGCCGGTCACCCACCCGCCACGATGGCGCATTCAGGAAGCCCGGCCCGGCTCCGTCGGCCCGTCTGCCAGCCCGGAACGGGCGGATCCATCCTTCGGCCGATCTATCGCATCCCGATGATCCGATTGCCGGATTTGGCATTTCCGCCGGAGGATGCGCGAGGGAGGTGCACCGTGTGCGGCAAGATCGCGGAATCTCCAATCGCGACATGAAACCGTCTCCGGCGCCTGACGTCGTGATCGATTTTCTCGATTAATAGAGGCAAGCCGTTGATCTTGTTTTAGTTCTCACATCCCTGAATACTGATTAAAAGCCGGTATTTATGGGAAACGAGCATGGTAACGACCGCGGAAGCCTTAATCGACAAAACTGCTGATTTCATCGACCGGCTTGTTGCCGGGCACCGGCCGGGCCATGGCCTCGCCCGCCCATTCTACCATGATCCGGAAATCTACCGGCGCGACATGGAGCGCATCTTCCGGCGCCACTGGCACTGCATCGCCCACGAGAGCGTCGTCCCCGACGTGAACGACTTCGAGGTCTTCCGCATCGATACCGAGCAGGTCATCGTCACCCGCGCGCCGGATGGCTCGATCCATGCCATGCTCAATGTCTGCCGCCATCGCGGCGCGGAGGTCTGCACGAAGCCGAAGGGCAATGCGCGGGTCTTCGTCTGTCCCTATCACGCCTGGACCTATGGCAATGATGGCAGCCTGCGCGCCGCGCGCCTGATGCCGAAGGATTTCAGGCGGGAGGACCATGGGCTGAAGACGCTGCATGTCCGCGTCGTGGAAGGCCTGATCTTCATCTCCTTCGCCGAGGTGCCGCTGGCGTTTTCCGAGGTCGAGCACCTCCTGCATGCGACCTGTGGCCAGTATGGCTGGGGAAGCGCCAAGGTTGCCCACCGCGAAAGCTACCCGGTTGCCGCCAACTGGAAGCTCGCCGTCGAAAACTATGTCGAATGCTATCATTGCGGTCCCGCGCATCCCGAATATTCGCAGACCCATGCGCTGGAGCAGCCGCTGCACATGATCGAGGCGATGAATGCCGCGATGGAACAGCGCACCTGCGCTCTCGGCATCGAGGTCGGCTCGGGCAATCACTGGCAGACCTCGCGCGAAGGCCGCGAGGCGATCCACGCCTTCCGCTACGCGCTCTATGAGGGTGTGGAGAGCGGCAGCGAGGACGGCAGGGCGGTCGCGCCGCTGATGGGGCGCTTCACCGGTTTCGACGGCGGCGTCACCTCCATCCATCTCGGCGGCACGACCTTCCTCGTCTGCTATCCGGACCATGGCATGATCTACCGCTTCATTCCGAAGACGGCGGAAAGCTGCGAGATGGAACTGATCTGGCTCGTCGACGGCAAGGCGGAGGAAGGCAGGGACTACGACCTCGCGAAGCTGACTTGGCTCTGGAAGGTCACGACGGCGGAGGACAAGGCGATCATCGAGCATACGGCGCGCGGGGTGCAATCGCACTATTTCGTGCCCGGCCCCATCGCGCCGATGGAACATAACGAGCTGCGCTACATCGACTGGTATCTCGACGAGATCGGCCGCCCCTGAAAATTTCGGCGCAACCAGATAAATAAAGACATAAAGATTTCTTTATGTCTATTGACAATCCGCCCGTGATGGCGTGAAGTCGTCGCGTCGTGGTTCCCTGGGGCGGTGTGTCCGCTTCAGGGCTAAGAGGGAATCCGGTGCGCCGATCGTTCGGCAATGCCGGGGCTGCCCCCGCAACTGTGAGCGGCGAGCCGCTGTCCAGCAATGTCACTGAGGCGAGAGCCTTGGGAAGACGGACAGCGGCGATGACCCGTGAGCCAGGAGACCTGCCAAGACGAAATAACGTCCACGGGCGGGGTGTCCCGGTGGTTGCTGCACCTGCCCGTCAAGACGGCGGGCCTGCACGCGTCCGCTTTACCCATGCCCCCAGAAACCAATGGGGTATGACAATGTCACATCAATCTCTTGCGACCGCTTCTCTCGGCTTTCCGCGCATCGGCCGCCACCGCGAGCTGAAGTTTGCGCTCGAAGCCTTCTGGTCCGGCAGGATCCCGGACGCCGAACTTATCGAAACGGCGAAGACGCTGCGTGCCGAACACTGGAAGCTTCAGCAGGAACAGGGGATCACGCGGATCCCCTCCAACGATTTCTCCTTCTACGATCACGTTCTGGACACGGCCGTCATGGTCGGCGCCATTCCGCATGTTTATGGGTGGGATGGCGGGGAGGTGCCACTGTCCCTCTATTTCGCCATGGCGCGCGGCAGTCAGGGCGACGGCCATGCGGATTGCGGCCACGCCCGTCACGGCCAAGGCGTTCCGGCGCTCGAAATGACGAAGTGGTTCGACACCAACTACCACTACATGGTTCCGGAAGTCGCGGAAGACCAGGTCTTCAGGCTGACCACGCAGAAGCCCGTCGCTCACTTCCTGGAAGCCAAGGCCCTCGGCATCCACACGCGCCCGGTGGTGCTCGGCCCGGTCACGTTCCTCAAGCTCGCCAAGGCGCGGCCCTCGACCTTCAAACCGCTCGACCTCCTGACGCGGCTGCTCCCGGTCTACGAAGAGCTCTTCCGCCGCCTGGACGCTGCGGGCGCCGACTGGGTGCAGGTTGACGAGCCGATCCTGGCGCTCGATCTGACGGAGGGCGAGCGCCATGCCTTCAAGCTGGCCTATGAGGCGCTGGCCAAGGCCGCGCCCGGCCTGAAGGTCATGCTGACGACCTATTTCGGCGCGCTTGCGGACAATCTCGATGCCGCGGTCGCGCTGCCGGTGGCCGGCCTGCACATCGATCTTGCCCGCGCGCCCGAACAGCTCGACGCGGTCGCAAGCGCCGTTCGCCCCGGGCAGGTCCTGTCGCTCGGCGTCGTTGACGGGCGCAACATCTGGCGGGTGGACCTCGCCGCCATTCTCGATCGGCTGGCCCCGCTCGTGGAAGGGCGCGGTGGTGAACTGGTGGAGGTCGCGGCCTCGTGCTCGCTCCTCCATATCCCGATCGACCTTGAACTGGAAACGGCACTCGATCCTGATCTGAAGTCCTGGCTGTCCTTCGCCACGCAGAAGCTCGGCGAGCTCTCGACGCTCGGCAAGGGGCTTGTGCAGGGCAGGGATGCCGTCCGGCACGCCATCGACAGTGCCTCGCAGGCTGTCGCCGCCCGTGCATCCTCGCTGAAAGTGACCGACCCGCTCGTGCAGGGGCGCATTGCCGGCATCGACGCCGGCATGAAGGCCCGCAAGCACGCTTTTGAGGCGCGCCGGCAGGTCCAGGCGGAAACGATCAAGCTGCCGCTCTTCCCGACCACGACGATCGGCTCGTTCCCGCAGACCGGCGACGTCCGCAAGGCCCGTTCCGCCCATGCCAGGGGCACGCTCAGCTACAAGGACTACGAAGCCTTCCTTCAGCAGGAAACGGCGGCGGCCATTCGCTGGCAGGAGGAGATCGGGCTCGACGTGCTTGTTCACGGCGAGTTCGAGCGCAACGACATGGTGCAGTATTTCGGCGAGCAGCTTTCGGGCTTCGCCTTCACGCAGCACGCCTGGGTGCAGAGCTACGGTTCGCGTTACGTGCGCCCACCGATCATCTTCGGCGACGTCTCGCGGCCGAACCCGATGACCGTGCGCTGGTGGCAATATTCCCAGTCGCTCACCGGCAAGCCGGTGAAGGGCATGCTGACCGGACCGGTGACCATCCTCAACTGGTCGTTCGTGCGGGATGATATCCCCCGGAGCGCGACGTGCCGCCAGATCGCGCTCGCCATCCGCGATGAGGTCGTGGATTTGGAGAAGGCTGGTGCGAAGATGATCCAGATCGACGAGGCGGCTCTCCGGGAAGGCCTGCCGCTTCGCCACAAGGACTGGCAGCACTATCTGGATTGGGCGGTCGAATCCTTCCGCCTTTGCTCCTCCGGGGTCTCCGACGAAACCCAGATCCACACCCACATGTGCTATTCGGAGTTCAACGACATCATCGCGGCGATCGCCGCCATGGATGCCGACGTCATCTCCATCGAGACCTCGCGTTCGAAGATGGAGCTGCTCGATGCCTTCAGGGACTTCCAGTATCCGAACGAAATCGGCCCGGGCGTCTACGACATCCACTCGCCGCGCGTGCCCGACGTGGAGGAGATGACCGATCTCCTGTCGCTCGCCCGGCGGCGTCTCGAGGATCGCCAGCTCTGGATCAATCCCGACTGCGGGCTCAAGACGCGCAAGTGGGAGGAGGTCAGGCCGGCGCTCGTCAACATGGTGGAGGCCGCGCGCCGCCTGCGGGGCGAAGACGGCTCGGCGGTGGCAGCGCAATGAAGCGTGCGCTTGAAGACACTGCGATGCCGGGAGCAATCCCGGCATCGTCCAGCCGTCTCCTCGATCTTGTCTTCCCGGGGGATACCAACCATCACGGCACGCTGTTCGGCGGCGCCGGGCTGGCGCTGATGGACCGCATCGCCTTCATCGCCGCGACCCGCCACGGGCGCGTGCCCTTCGTGACGGCATCCGTCGATCGCGTCGATTTCCAGGCCCCCGCACGCGTCGGTGAGCTGGTCGAGCTTGTGGCCCGCGTCTCGCGTGTCGGCCGAACATCGATGACGGTGGAGGTGGAGATGGTCGCTGAAGGCCTCGTCAGCGGCGAACGGCGGCTGTGCACGCGCGGCAGCTTCAGCATGGTGGCCGTTCCGGAAGGCAAGACGCCGGGCTGGTGCCTTCCGCCGCTGGCGGACATGCGGGAGCCGCCCGGCCACGGGACATGCACGAGCGATATCGTTTTCGCCGACCAGGCGAACAGTTCCGGCCGCATGTTCGGCGGCGAGGCACTCGCCGCCATGACCAAGGCCGCCTTCGTCGCCGCCACGCGCCACGGCCGGTGCATCACGGTGCTTGCCGCCTCCGAACGGGTCGATTTCCGTGCGCCGGTCGCCGTGGGGTCGATCGTGGATACGGTGGCCACCGTGGCCCGCGTCGGGCGTTCGTCGATGACCGTCGCGGTCGAGCTCTGGTCGGAAGACCTGACGAGCGGAACCCGCACATGCACCGCGAACGGCCGTTTCGTCATGGTCGCGGTCGATCGGCAGGACCGTCCCGTTCCCGTCGGCGGTCACGAAACCGTTGATAAGCTATCATAGCCGTTGACGCATTTTTTACCTCGTCTACTATATCTTGTGTTCGAGGTTCCTTCGATTCGAAAGGATCGAAGGCTAAGACGGGAATCCGGGGCGGCATGATGCCGCGTCAATCCGGAGCTGCCCCCGCAACTGTAAGCGGTGAGCATTCGTTCGACAAAGCCACTGGGATGTATGTCCTGGGAAGGCGAACGGATGCCGCGACCCGCAAGCCAGGAGACCTGCCTCGCGCATGAACGTCCACGGGCGGGGTGTCCGGTCGGCGAGCGTTGGGGCGCGAGTGATGCCGCCCCGCCGTCTCCCCTGATGCCCCGCAGAAATGTCTCGGGGTGAAGCCATGTCGATTTTGTTTCCAGTTCCTCCGCGCGAGTAAGCGTCGCCCCGCGTCCGGCCGTTCGCGGGCGGCCGCCCCTGTCATCTCCAGCCTGAAGAACGGTCATCGGCGGATGTCCGAACGATTCCTGATGCCCGATTGCCAAATCACGAGGAAAGCCATGTCCATCACCGTCTATTCCAAGCCCGCCTGCGTCCAGTGCACCGCGACCACCCGTGCGCTCGACCGCCAGGGCATCGACTACAGCGTCGTCGATATCTCCGAGGATGCCGATGCGTTCGCGCTCGTGCAGGGTCTCGGCTATCGCCAGGTGCCCGTCGTCGTTGCCGGCGAGCAGCACTGGGCCGGCTTCCGCCCGGACATGATCAGCGCGCTCGCCTGACCCCGCGCGATGGCCGGGCTCGTCTATTTCTCCAGCCGATCGGAAAACACCCACCGCTTCGTCGGGAAGCTCCGGGTCGCGGCGCTGCGGCTCCCGGTCGATGCGGCCGCGGAGCCGCCGGAGGCGGGAAGGCCTTTCGTGCTGGTCTCGCCGACCTATGGCGGGGGCGGGGAGAAGGGGGCGGTGCCGAAACCGGTCATCCGCTTCCTCAACAATCCCCGCAACCGCAGCCTGATCCGCGGCGTGATCGCGGCCGGCAATACCAATTTCGGCACCGGTTATGCCGTCGCGGGCAAGATCATCTCCGCGAAATGCGCCGTGCCGTTCCTCTATCGTTTCGAATTGCTCGGGACGGACGAGGATGTCGACAACGTCAGACAGGGACTGGAACGATTTTGGACACGATGACGCTCGAAAAAGCACCGAAGGCACCGGAGATCACGGCGCTGGACTACCACGCGCTGAACGCCATGCTGAACCTCTACGACGAGACGGGGAAGATCCAGCTCGACAAGGACCGGCTGGCGGCAAAACAGTATTTCCTCCAGCACGTCAACCAGAACACGGTGTTCTTCCACAATCTCCGGGAAAAGCTCGATTACCTGGTGACGGAGGGGTATTACGAGCAGGAGGTGCTCGACCAGTATTCCTTCAACTTCGTGCGCGATCTGTTCGATCACGCCTATGACAGGAAGTTCCGCTTTCCGACATTCCTCGGTGCGTTCAAATATTACACGTCCTATACGCTGAAGACCTTTGACGGGAAGCGCTACCTCGAACGCTACGAGGATCGCGTCTGCATGGTGGCGCTGACCCTGGCGCGCGGCAACGAGCAGCTTGCCCGCGGCCTCGTCGACGAGATCATTTCCGGCCGCTTCCAGCCGGCGACGCCGACCTTCCTCAATGCCGGCAAGAAGCAGCGGGGCGAGCTCGTCTCCTGCTTCCTGCTGCGTGTCGAGGACAACATGGAGAGCATCGGCCGCTCCATCAATTCCGCCCTGCAGCTGTCCAAGCGCGGCGGGGGCGTCGCACTCTCGCTCACCAACCTGCGCGAGATGGGCGCGCCGATCAAGCAGATCGAGAACCAGTCCTCGGGCGTCATCCCGGTGATGAAACTGCTGGAAGACTCGTTCTCCTACGCCAACCAGCTCGGAGCGCGGCAGGGCGCGGGGGCGGTCTACTTGCATGCCCATCATCCCGACATCATGCGCTTCCTCGACACCAAGCGCGAGAATGCCGACGAGAAGATCCGCATCAAGACGCTGTCGCTCGGCGTCGTCATTCCCGACATCACCTTCGAGCTCGCCCGCAACAACGACGACATGTACCTCTTCTCGCCGCATGACGTGGAGCGCGTTTACGGCGTGCCCTTCACCGAAATCTCGGTGACGGAAAAGTATCGCGAGATGGTCGAGGACGGACGCATCCGCAAGAAGAAGATCAAGGCGCGCGACTTCTTCCAGGTCATCGCCGAGATCCAGTTCGAATCGGGCTACCCCTACATCATGTTCGAGGACACGGTGAACCGGGCCAACCCGATCGCCGGCCGCATCACCATGAGCAATCTCTGCTCGGAAATCCTGCAGGTGAGCGAGGCGAGCGAATTCAACGACGACCTCTCCTATTCGAAGATGGGCAAGGACATTTCCTGCAATCTCGGCTCGCTCAACATCGCCGCCGCCATGGACTCACCGGATTTCGGCCAGACGATCGAGACGGCGATCCGCGCGCTGACCGCCGTCTCCGAGATGAGCCATATCTCCTCGGTCCCCTCCGTCGAGAAGGGCAACGACGACAGCCACGCCATCGGCCTCGGGCAGATGAACCTGCACGGCTATCTCGCCCGCGAGCGCATCTTCTACGGCTCGCAGGAAGGCGTCGACTTCACCAATATCTACTTCTACACGGTGACCTATCACGCCATCCGCGCCTCCAACCGGCTGGCGGTGGAGAAGGGCGTCAGCTTCAAGGGCTTCGAGAACTCGAAATACGCCTCGGGCGAATACTTCGACAAATACACCGAAGCCGAATGGCTGCCGGCGACAGAGAAGGTGAGAGGTATCTTCGAAGATGCCGGCATTCACATTCCGACGCAGGAAGACTGGGCGGACCTGAAGAAGGCAGTCATGGAAGGCGGCCTCTACAACCAGAATCTCCAGGCCGTGCCGCCGACGGGCTCGATCTCCTACATCAATCACTCGACCTCCTCGATCCACCCGATCGTCTCGAAGATCGAGATCCGCAAGGAGGGCAAGATCGGCCGCGTCTACTATCCGGCCGCGTTCATGACGAACGACAACCTGGACTACTATCAGGACGCCTACGAGATCGGTCCGGAGAAGATCATCGATACCTACGCGGCGGCGACGCAGCATGTCGACCAGGGCCTGTCGCTGACGCTGTTCTTCCGCGACACGGCGACGACGCGCGACATCAACCGGGCGCAGATCTACGCCTGGAAGAAGGGCATCAAGACCATCTACTACATCCGCCTTCGCCAGATGGCGCTGTCCGGCACGGAAGTGCAGGGCTGCGTGTCGTGCGCGCTTTAAACCCGGGCTGCCCCTCACCCTAACCCTCTCCCCGCAAGCGGGGAGAGGGGACCTGCCCCGCCGAAGCGGGGATGTTTGTGGAAAACGGTGCAGCATATCCCTTCTCCCCGCCCGCGGGGAGAAGGTGGCGGCAGCCGGATGAGGGGCAGAGCAAGAAGATTTCGAATTCGAGGAACGCCATGAACATCCAAGTGAAGACCAAGACCCCGAAGGCGGCCGCCGCCGTGCGCGCCATCAACTGGAACCGCATCGAGGACGACAAGGACCTGGAGGTCTGGAACCGGCTGACCGGCAATTTCTGGCTGCCGGAAAAGGTGCCGCTCTCCAACGACATTCCCTCCTGGGCGACGCTGAAACCGGAGGAGCAGAAACTCACCATCCGCGTCTTCACCGGCCTGACCCTGCTGGACACGATCCAGAACGGCGTCGGCGCAGTGAGGCTGATGGAGGATGCCGTCACGCCGCACGAGGAGGCGGTGCTCTCCAACATCTCCTTCATGGAGGCCGTGCACGCGCGCTCCTATTCCTCCATCTTCTCGACGCTGTGCCTGACGCCCGACGTTGACGACGCCTATCGCTGGTCGGAGGAGAACGAGTTCCTGCAGAAGAAATCCGCGCTGATCATGGAGCAGTATGCGTCGGGCGATCCCCTGAGGAAGAAGGTCGCCTCCGTCTTCCTCGAAAGCTTCCTGTTCTATTCCGGCTTCTACCTGCCGATGTACTGGTCGAGCCGCGCCAAGCTCACCAACACCGCCGACATGATCCGCCTCATCATTCGCGACGAGGCGGTGCACGGCTACTATATCGGCTACAAGTTCCAGCGCGGGACAGAGCGGTTGAGCGCGGAGAAGCGGCAGGAGATCAAGGATTTCTCCTTCGACCTGCTGCTTGAGCTCTACGACAATGAGGCGAAGTACACCGAGGAGCTCTACGATGGCGTCGGCCTTACCGAGGACGTCAAGAAGTTCCTGCACTACAATGCCAACAAGGCTCTGATGAATCTCGGCTACGAAGCGCTCTTCCCGCCGGAAGCCTGCAAGGTCAACCCGGCCATCCTTTCCGCCCTCTCGCCGAATGCCGACGAGAACCACGACTTCTTCTCCGGTTCCGGCTCGTCCTATGTCATCGGCAAGGCGGTGGCGACCGAGGACGAGGATTGGGACTTCTGAGGCCGGGAGCCCGAGATCCCGCGCGGCGGGTCAGCCGTTTTCCGGCGGTCCGCCCGGCAGCCCCGTGCCGAAGCTTCGCAGTGCCCAGCGCCTGCCGTCGCTGGAAAGCGCCAGCATGCCGAGCGGCTCGACGTCGATACGCCAGATCGAGGCCAGCGGCGCACCGGTCACATGCAGGAACAGCAGCTTCAGGACGATGGCATGGGTGACGGCCAGCGTGTTGCCGCCTTTCGCATGCCGGCTCTCCAGCCAGGCCGCCGCCCGGGCCTGTACCGTTTCGAACGGCTCGCCGCCATGCGGGGTGGAGGACGGGTCGGACATCCAGTGCTGCAGGTCCTCCGGCGACCGTTCCGCCACATCCGCAACCGTCCGGCCGTTCCATCGTCCGTAGTCGGCATCCCGGAGCGCCGGGCACGATGCCGCGTCGGGGGAGAAGGCGGCGGCGGTTTCAATGGCAGGACGCTCGGGTGCGTGCAGCACGCTATCGAACCGGCGGAGGCCCCGGGCCAGTTCGCCCAGTCGCGCCCGTTCCCTGGGCAGCAGCGGATCACCGGAGGAAAATCGCGATTGCTGATTGGCCACGGTCGCGCCGCGGCACAGGATCACAAGGCGCGTGGCCCTGCCTGCGGCCGGCTTCGGCTCTTCTGCTTCCGTCTTCACGTCTATCCATGCTCCACGCTGGTCAAGGGACAAGGGACGCCGCGCTGGCGCGCCGCCGATGGATATCCATATCATCCCGGCACGCCAGTGGAATCCCGCGGCGGTCACATCCCCGTCGCCGCATTTTGCGGGCGTAGGCTCCGCCGCTCCGCGAGCCAGTGCAGCCCGCCCGCCCTGACCGCGTCGTAGACGGCGCGCCCCAGCGAAAGGCCGACGTCGGTGTGAAGCCCGGCAAAGGGGGCTTCGGGGTTTCCGCGGGGCGAGGCGACGACGATGCAGTCCGTCCCCGTGCCGGTCACGACGTGGCCATCGCGGATGAGCCCGAGATCGATGATGGCGGCCGTGCGGGCTTCGGCGGCGATCGACAGCGCCTCGATGCGCGCCGCCTTGGACAACGGCGTTCCGGCATGGGCGAGGAGATTGATCGTGCCGGCCGGCGCGCTTCCGTCGAACGGTTCGCCCACCCGGCCGGCATTGGAAAGGCCGACGGTGGCGAGGCAGCAGGAGGTGACGGCGCCGGCCTCGACGCTGGCGAGATGGTGGTGCGCGAGGCTGCGCGACGTCATGAGATGCACCGCCTCGCCAAGGCCGGCGACCTCCATGCGCCTGCGCAAGAGCGCGACGGGATCGACATGCGCCGGCAGGTCCCCGTCGCGGACCTCGAGCCAGGCGACGGAGCGTGCAACGACGAAGCCCGGCCGGGTGAGCGACCAGCTCAGCATGTTCTGCGGCTCGGTGAATTCCGCGACGAGGAAAGGCGCCGTCCAGCGGATCGAGAAGGCGTGCACGCGGCCTGCGGATCCTTCCCGTTCAATGGCCGGGCGCATCGTCGTCCGCCGCTGTGGTGTCGGAAGCCTTGTCGAAGACCGCGCGCCAGCGCGCCACCAGCTCGCAATAGGTGCTGCCGGAGAATTTTTCGGCGAGGCGGTGCTGCTGGCGCAGCGTCAGGCGCAGCGCCGCGCGGCCGAAGCGGTCAGAGGGGGCGATGAAATCATCCGGTTCGACCTTCCGGCCCAGCGCCTCCAGCACGGCCTTGCGCAGAAGCGGCAGGTCGGGGCGGGCGAACTGGTCGTAGAGACCCTGGAAGCGGGCGTGGGCGTCGATGTCGAAGTCCGTATCCGCTCCCATGCCGTCCATGACCGGGTTGGCCGGGTGGAGATAGCCGAGCGGCACCAGATGGTCGGGGATCGGCGTGTTGGCCGAATGGGTGCGCTTCGCTTTCAGGAGCTGCGGCAGGAGGTGGGTATGGGGGCCGGGCGGCGAGACGCCGCCGGTATCCGGCCCGCCGATCTTCTGGAAGACCTCGACGCGGCCGATGCGCGTCAGCGCGACCCGGTGGGGATGGGCCTTCAGGATGGCGCCGCCGGCCGGATTTGCAGGATCGAACAGGCTGCGCCCGGCATTTTCCCGGAGGATGGCGAGGAGGTCCGGATCCGCGGTACGGATGCAGAAATCGCATTGCGGCAGGCCGAGGCCCATGTCGAAGAGGATCGCCCTGCGGTCGGCGGGGCGCACCGCATCCTCGTCCGGCCCGAGTTCCGTAAGGGTATCGCGCCGGTTCCCGGCGGCCTCCCGGTGGGGCAGGCACAGGGCGACGGCGTGGCTCCAGCGGTGCGGCTTCGGGCTCAGCGTCTCGTAGGCGACGGGCTCGATCCGGTCCACCGTCGCGGCATTGAGGCGGATCGCGCCGCGCCGGGTCGCCCGCACGAAGAGGGCCGGCGCATCGGCTTCGAGATATTCGCCCTTGTCCTGGTGGAATTCCGCGATGGCGCCGAAGGAGCCCATGCTCCAGCCCGCCTTCTCGTCGACGAGGTGGGTTTGCAGGATATCCCGGAGATCAGCCATGGTCGTCTTCATCCTTCTTCTGCGACAGGTCGACCGGCTGCACGATCAGGCCGCCGGCGGCGGCGCCGATGAACGCCTCGACCGTATAGACGTCTTCAAGGGTCCTTGCGGTCAGCACCGCCTCCGGCCGGCCTTCCGCATGGGCGCGGCCGCGATGCAGGAGGAGCAGCCGGTCGCACCAGCGCGCGGCGAGCGTCAGGTCGTGCATGGAGGCGATGATGATCCGGCCCTCCGCCGCCAGCTCCCGGAAGAGCCGCATGAGCGCGATCTGGTGCTGCGGGTCGAGCCCGGCCAGCGGCTCGTCCGCCAGCAGCACCGGCGTTTCCTGCGCAAGCGCCCGCGCGATGAGCACGCGTGCCCGCTCGCCGCCGGAAAGGCTGGTGACGGCGCGGTAGCGGAAGGCGGAAAGGTCCATGCGGGTGATCGCGGCCTCTATCGCCGCCCGATCCCGTTCCGAAGGGGCGGCGAAGCGCGCATGGTGCGGCAGGCGCCCGAGCGCCACCACGGCCTCCACGCTCATCGCCCAGGCGGTCTCGCGTTCCTGCGGCAGATAGGCGAGGTGGCGCGCGCGCTCCGCAGCGCGAAGGCCGGCGAGGTCGACGCCGTCGAGGCGGACCATGCCGCTGGCCGGCACGAGGCCGAGGCAGGCGCGCAGGAAGGTCGACTTGCCCGCGCCGTTCGGACCGATGAGGCCGGTGAAGCTGCCCTTGCCGACGGTGAGCGAGACGCCGTCCACGACGCGCTTGCCGGCGAGCGTCGCCGACAGGTTCTCGATGGTGAGGATGCTCACAGCCCCGCCCTCCTGTGCGACCAGACGAGCCAGAAGAAGAAGGGAGCGCCGACGATGGCCGTCAGCACGCCGAGCTTGATGTCGCGATCCGGCGCGATGACGCGCACCAGCGTGTCGGTGCAAAGCAGGAGCGCCGCACCGCCGAGCGCGCTGGCCGGCAGCAGCCGCGAGGGCTGTGCGCCGACAAGGGGCCGTAGCACATGCGGCACGACGAGGCCGACGAAGCCGATGGCGCCCGTGACGGCGGTGGCGGCCCCGACCGAGAGCGCGGTGCCGGCGACGGCAAGCCATTGCACCCGCGCAAGGTCGATGCCCATGCTCGCGGCCGCATCGGGGCCGAGGGCCAGCGCGTCGAGCGCCCGGCCGAGACGGAACAGCAGCAGCCAGCCGGCCGCCGTGAAGGGCAGTACCAGCCAGACATGGGGCATGGAGCGATCGGTGAGCGAACCGAGCATCCAGTACATGATCTCCGTCGCCGCAAAGGGATTGGGCGAGAGGTTGAGCACCAGCGAGGTCATCGCGCCGGCAAGGCTGGAGATCGCGATGCCGGTGAGGATGACCGTGAGCGGCCGCCCGTCCACGCCTGCCATCGCCTTGAGGACGAGGACGGCCAGCATCGCGCCGGCCAGCGCCATGAGCGGCAGGGCGAGCATGAAAAGCGCCGAAAGGCCGGTATAGATGGCGACGACGGCGCCGAGCGAGGCCGAGGCGCTGATGCCGATCAGCCCCGGTTCGGCCAGCGGATTGCGCAGATATCCCTGCAGCGCCGCCCCCGAAAGGCCGAGCGTCGCCCCGACGATGAGGCCGAGCAGCGCGCGGGGCAGGCGGATCTCCTGCATCACCAGGACGAGCAGTTCCTCGCCGCCGCCGAACAGGGCGTGAAGACTGTCGGAAAAGGCGACGTCGGCCGGGCCGATGGTGAGCGAGAGGAGAAAGAGCGCGAGGGTTATCGCCGCAAGGACGACGAGGGTGGTCCGGAAATGGGAGCGGATGGTCACGGTGCGGCCCCCCTGGCCCGGCGTGCGGCGGCCTGCAGGGCGCGGGCGGCCTCAAGGGTGAACGGCCCGCCGCAGACGGTCAGCCGGTTTTCGAGGGGTGCCTCGGCGCTGGCCGCCGCAAGGGCGCGATAGACCGGATGGGCGAAGTTCTGTTCGGCAAGGGCCGGCCCTTCGACCTCTGATTGGCCGCCCGCCATCAGCTCGGGATCGGCAAGGACGAGCAGTTCCAGCGGCAGGCGGGCGGTTCCCGTCATGCCAAGCATCTCGGCGATGTTGTCGAGGCCCGCACGCTTCACCACTTCGGAAACGAGCGTGCCGGAGCCGGCGGTATAGCTGTTGGCGAAGGTGAGGGCGGTGCGCAGCCGCGGCGTCCCTGCGGCTTCGAGCGCCGCGATCTGCGCATCCATGCCGGCGATCAGCGTCTTCGCCCGCACGGGATTGCCGAGCAGGTCGCCCATGCGGGCGAGGTTCGCGCGGACCCCGTCGAAGGAGGCTTCCGGCTGGAATTCCTCGATGCGGAAGCCGAGCCGGCGCAGCAGCGAGATGGTCGTGCGCGTCGTGTAGGTGCCGGCGAGCACGAGGTCAGGCTTCATCAGGAAGATCTCCTCCGCCAGCCCATGGTTGACGGCATAGGCGCCGGCCTCCTCCGCCATGGCCGAGGTGCCGGCGTCGCGCGCCAGATAGGAGACCGAATGGAGCTGGCCGGGCCGTGCGACGAGCATGGCCAGTTGGTCGGTGCAGACATTCATCGACACGACACGCTGCGGAACCTTGTCGGCACCGGTGGCCGCGGCCGGCCAGGCGAGGCCGGCAAGGATCGCCGCAAGCCAGCGCCGGCTGCCCATCAGAAGGTCGCCTTCAGGCCGGCGAAGGCTGTCAGGCCCGGCGTGTTGAAGCCGTAGACCTCCTGGTAGTCGCGGTCGAACAGGTTGTCGATGCGGCCGAAGATCTCCACCGTGTCGTTGACCTTGAAGCTGCCGCCGACATTGACCACCGTGTAGCCGCCGAGCGTCACGCGCGGCGGAACGAGGGTGGCGAAAACCACGTCCTTCATCCTTCCGTTGAACACCGCCTCGGCAAAGACGCGCGCCCGCTCGTCGTGGAAGACATAGGCGGCATTCAGCGAGCCCATGTGGCGCGGCCGGCGCACCTCCTCGAGGCGCGGCCCGCCGGCCTCCGCCTGCTCGGTCGCATGCGTATAGGTATAGGCGCCGGTCAGCGTGAGGCCGTTGAAGAAGTCGACGGTCGCGGAGACCTCGACGCCCTGCCGGCGGCTTTCGCCGTCACGGTTGACCGGCATCGACGTGAAGTCCGGATTGAAGACCGTGGCGATCTCGTTTTCGAGGTTCTGGCGGAAATAGGTCACGTCGACGACGAGTCCGCCGTCGAAGAAGCTCTTCTCGACACCGATATCCCAGCCGAGGCTTTCCTCCGGCTTCAGGTTGGGGTTGCCCTTGAACGTGCCGGGAAAATAGCCGAACTGCTCGTAGAAGGTAGGGTTGGTGACGGCGGTGCCGAGGGAGGCATGCAGGCGCGTATCGGCCTGCGGCACCTGCCAGGCCGCGCTCACCGTCCAGGTGGCGGCATCGGCGAATGCACCGTTCCAGTCCTGCCGGATGCCGCCGTTGAGATAGAACTGCTCGAAGAATTCCCCCCGGTATTCGCCGATCAGCGAATGGGTGTTGCGGCTGAAGGTTTGCGTGAGATGGGACGGCGAGAAGGTCTCGCGCTGCCATTCGTAGCCGGCGGTCAGCTGGTGCACCTGGTTTTCCAGCGCGTCATGGCGGTAGGAGGCCTGGTAGGTGGCGTTGTAGCGGTTGCCGTCGTTCCAGCTGTCGCCGAACGCTTCGGAATGATCGAAGCGGTGAAGGTCATAGGCGGAGAACCGGGCCTTCTGCGTCAACGCGCCGTCGAGCGCGCTGTTGCTGAGGCCGATGGAGCCGAGAAGCTCGCGGTTCTTCGTATAGTCGCCCACGTCATAGGCCATGGCCGTGTCGTTGTCCTGCTGGTCGAGGTCGCTGCGGCGGTTCACGTAGCGCAGCGTGCCATCGATTGTCGTCTCGGGCGAGAGGTCGACGGAGAAACGGCCGTTCAGCGTACCGTTGCGGTCGCCGTCCTTTTCCCCGCCGATGTCGGAAATGTTGAAGCCGCCGGTGCGGCGCAGCATGCCGGAGAGCGAATAATCATAGTTTTCCCCGCCGCCCCGGGTGGAAAGCGCGCCCATGACGGTGCCATCACTGCCGACCTCGGTGCGCGCGCTCGACGTGGCGGTGCCGCGCTCGCCGCGCTTCGTGATGATGTTGATGACGCCCGACATGGCGTTGGCGCCCCAGAAGGTGCTCTGCGCGCCGCGCAGGATCTCGATGCGCTCGATGTCGTCGGCGATCAGGCTGCCGAAATCGAATTCGCCCTGGTCGTTGTTGTTGGCCTCGACGCCGTCGATCATCACGAGCACGTGGTTGCCTTCCGCCCCGCGCACGCGCACCTGCGTGAGGCCGCCGAAAGACCCGGTGCGCGACACGGCGAAGCCCGGCACGAGCCGAAGCGCATCGGCGACATAGCGCACCTGGTTCTTTTCGATCTGTTCCCCCGTGATGACGGTGACGGCACGGCCGGATTTCTTGAGGTCCACCGAGGTCAGGCCGTCGGTGATGACGATCTCGTCGAGATCGGTCGGCGTATCGGCCGCGGCCCTTTCCTGGGCGTAAACCGGCGGACACAGCGCGATAACGAGCAGGGAGGCCCCCGCCAGGTGCTTCTTCATCTTTCCCCCAAGGCAGGACGCGCCTGCACGGTTTTCCACCGCGGGCGAGGGAGGATCATGGAAAAGCAGGCACTTTCCCGAACCGTCCACCGGCGCGGCGACATCGTCGACAATGTCACCGCTACGGACGGCCGCGCCCGGACACACCCCGTATCCTGGCATGGGTGACCGGCACAGGCAGGTCTCCTGACTTCCGCGTCGTCGCTATCCTCGCCTTCCCGTGCAGAGCGCACAGTGGCATCGTGAGGCAAGCTCGGCGGTTACAGTTGCGGGGGCAGCCACGGTCTCGGCCCCTGATGGGTAATCCTCACCGTGTTCCCTTTTCATCCGTCGGGCTGACGGAACCTGTGTCGCGAACAAAGTTTATTGGCGGTTGCGAAGCCCGGTCAAGGGGCATAAGGCCGTACCCACAGTCATGGGGGGCAGAAATTGACCGGCTAACGGCGCCAGCGCCAACGCCGTCAGGATCATGCCACCGGGGAAGGCATACGGCCGGCTCCGCAGGGAGCGAGCCTTATGGGTCCGATGCTTACCGCGCCGAGTTGGGGCCGAGGCGTGCCGTGGTGGGTGCGCTCCCCTGCCCTTGTGAACCTGGTGACGGAGGCCACGAAGTGCGCCGGCACGAGTTCGATGCCATAGCGGCCTTCCTGACCCGGACGGCATAGGCCGGTTGGGTCAGTCGTCCCGCCGCCGGTCTTGGAGTGGTCGGCTGGCCGGTGCGCACGCCGCGGGCACGGGAAGGTCGTGCAGGCGCATCAGGCCGTCGATGGATGCAGCCGCGTGTCCAGGGCGAAGCTTTCCTGGAATTTCAGGGCATAGGTGCCCGGCGCGGCGCCTGCGAGAAAGATCAGGTTCCAGCTGTGCGGCGAGACCGCGCTGGGGATCGCGACGAAACGGTGCCGTCGCAGCAGGTCGTCGCCGAAGGCCTGCTGGCCCGCGCCGGGAATGCCCGGGCGCAGCCAGTTGGGATTGGGCACCGTTTGCGGATCGACGACGTGGACATCGCCGATATCGGCAATGACGGCGGCCGTCATGCGATGGGCCACCGTGTCGAGCGCACGAAATCCCTTGTGGACCGCGACTTCGAGAATTGCGGTCGCAGGATCGAGCGAGCAGTAGACCGCGCGCGTGCCCTTGCTGTTCCAGCGGCCGCCCACGCGGTAGGCGCCTTCGCCGCTATCCCAGCTCGGGGCATGGATAGCCTGATCGAGCCGCCACGCGACCAGCTCGCTCCCGCCGAGCGCGATGGGCAGAACGGTCATGCGTAGACGCCGTATTCCAGGCGGTCGAGATGATCCTCGACCAGCTCCACGCCGGCAGGCGTGCCGAGAAGGTCGATGGGGCGGCGCTGGTCGAGCCCGATGGCCGGCCGCTCCAGCCATTGCTCGGCTTCCGCCTGCGATCCGAAAATATCCGTCGCCTTTGCGAGAATCTCGGCGAATTTCCAGGTCCGGCCGCTCTGTTCCAGGCTGAGCGGCTTGGAGGGCGTGTCCTTCCGCCGCTGCCAGGTGCGCAGGCTCATGCCCACGGCCTTTTCGAGCGATTCGTTCTTGCCGATGAAGACGAGATTGCCGACAAGGTGATCCAGCGCCGATGCGGGCAGGCCGTGCAGAAGCAGTTCGTGCGCGTCGAGCGCATTGGTCAGGCGGCGCGACAGGATGCGCGAACCGCCGAGCAGGGCTTCGATTTTCTGCAGTTCGCCACCGGTTGCTGCCTGCGATGCTTTTGCTGCGACGGCCATGGCCATTCTCCCGCGTCATCTGTCGCTTGGAATATGTCATCTGTCGCATGCAATTTCAAGGCCTGGATCGCATCCGGGGCGTCTGCGGAATATGGATCCGGCCTAGTGCACCATGAAGCGCGAACTGAAGGGCAGGCTTGCGGCGCCGACGGCTTTCGGGGCTGCGGATGTCCTTCCCACGACGGCGCTCACCGAGGGGATTTCCTGCCGGATGAGGCTGCACAATGCCTCGCAGATCTCGGTGGGGACGAAGGACGAGAGCACGACAGTCTTAAGCTCGATGAATTGCAGGAGAGATTGCGTCAGCTGGATGAGGCTTTCCGCGCAGGCCTGCTGCCAGGCCGCGAGGGCCGGCCCCATGGGCGGCCATGACGGAACCTCTCCCCAGAGCTTTTCCGCCAGCGTGCTGCCGGAGGGCAGGGCGCGTTCCAGCGCGAGCACGCCGACATCGTAGCTCAGCGGCGAATTGCCGTTGTAGATCTGGTGGTTGAGCACGAGGCGGCCGTGCAGGCGGGCGCCGAGATAGAAGAACAGGAAGTCCTGCAACTGCCGCGCCGTGCCGAACAGGCTTTCGCCACCAGCCGCCGCCGTGATGTCGTTCTGCACGAAAACCGGCAGGCCGAGCTCGGCCTCCAGATGGCGGTGCAGCACGTCATGGTCCGGGCCGGAGCGGATCGGCGGGGTGGGCAGCGCCAGGCCGACGCCGGCGATGCGCGCCTGCCGGCTTTCCGAAAGACCGGCGATGGCCTGGTGGATTTCGAGTGCCAGGGCTTCCGGCGCGTCGAACGTATCGGCCGCCCTGTGCGGCATCACGCGGTGATGCTGCACATTGCCGATGAAATCGACAACGACGATGTGGGTGTTGCGGTAGCCGACGCTGACGCCGACGGAATAGGCGCCCTCGGAATTCAGCATGAGGGGCGTCGTCGGCGGGCCGACGCGGCCCTTCTGCGCGGCGCCGCGCACGACAAGGCCCTCCTGTTCGAGCGAGCGCACGATCACGGAGATCGTCTGCGCCGAAAGGCCGGTCTTCTCGCCGATCTCGAGGCGGGTCGTCGCTTCGTTCTGCAGCAGCAGCGAGAGCACCAGACGCTCGTTGTGGCTGCGCACGCTCAGCGAGTTGAGGCCGCTGGCGCGGTCCGCGATGCGGAGCGGGTTGGGCGGCGCGAAACGCATGTCAGGCATGGGCGCGCTCCCCGGCAAGGGCGATGACGGTGCTGTGGAAACGCCTAGGCATCCGGCCACCCGATCGCCAGCACTTCCTGGGCAAGCGCCTCGCCGAGCTGGCGGTGCGCCTGTTCGTCGATATGAAAGCCATCGGCCGGTGAGCACCGGCAGACCGTGCCGGCATCGAAGAAATGGGCCTCCAGCGAATCCGCCATGATCTCGAATTCCAGCGCAAGCCTGCGGGATTTCTCCTGCGCGCCGGAGAAGATCGATTCCCATTCCCTCAGATCGTCCAGCATCGGCGGCGGGGCGACGATCATGATCTCCGGATCGTGGCCGGCCGGGCCGGGGGACAGCTCGCGGATGTCGTGCACCAGGCAACCGATACCCATGGCGACCTCGGACGGCGGCATGTTGAAGCGCCGTTTCAGGTCGTTGGTGCCGAGCATGATGATGATGAGGTCGAGCGGCGCGTGGCTCTGCAGGCAGGGGCGCAGATAGGTCCGGCCATTCTTCAAGGCGCCCTCGATCGGGTCGTCATGCACCGTCGTGCGGCCGCTGAGGCCCTCCTCGATGACCTGCCAGCCGGGGCCGAGCTGACCTTCGAGAACGCCGGCCCATCGCTGTTCCCGGCGATAGCGCTCGAGCGGCCCGCGGCCGGGAATCTGGCCATGGGTGTTGGAATCCCCGAAGCATAGAACGGTCCGCGTCACTGTCTCCTCCACCGGGCCGTATGCCCGTAATTGCGGTTGAGATTTCGCATCCACAGGGGCGATTTGCAAGGACGGTAGATTATTCATTCAGTCTGAATAACTATTGACAGCCGAAAGCGCCAGTGGTTTTGTGTTGGCCGGAGGAGAGTTTCAGGTCGTTTCAAAGGCTGCGGGCGAGCACCGGACATGGGTCGCGGGCTGGTGGTGCCGCATGCCTTCCGGCCGGCCTTGGCCTCTTTGGACGCCAGCTTTTGGAGGAGAAGTATGAGCAGCATCATCAGGAAAATCGGCCTGTCGGTTCTGTTGGCCGGCGTGGTCTTCGCAACGAACAGCCTGGCGCAGGACGTGCCTCTGCTCGACGGCGTGACGACCCGCGCGGACAACAATCCGACGGTGGAAGAGGGCAAATACAAGAAGGATGCCCCCTGGGTCATCGGCATGAGCAGCTTCGGCGTCAACGCCAATACCTGGACGGTGCAGGTGGCACACGAGGCGCAGGCCGCCGCCGACCGCGACACGCGCATTTCCAAGTTCATCCTGCTCGATGCCGGCTTCGACCAGAAGAAGCAGGTCGCCGATATCGAGGACCTGATCGCCCAGAAGGTGGATGCGATCATCGTCCAGCCGGTCACCTCGACCTCGGCCAATGCCAGCATCGAGAAGGCCGTGGCGGCGGGCATCCCCGTCGTGCTGCACACGGGCCGCATCGAATCCGATGCCTATACGACGGAAATCCAGGGCGGCGCCGAGCATTTCGGCAAGGTCATGGGCGATTTCCTCGTCAAGGAGCTCGGCGGCAAGGGCAATATCTGGGTGCTGCGCGGCCTTGCCGGGCATCCGGAGGACACGAACCGCTACAACGGCCTGAAGCAGGCGCTCGAAGGCAGCGAGATCACGATCACCGCCGAGGAGCACGGCGACTGGCAATATGACAAGGCCAAGAAGGTCTGCGAGACGCTTTATCTCAACGACCCCGATGTCGCCGGCATCTGGTCGTCGGGCGCGGACATGACGCGCGCCTGCGTCGATGTCTTCAAGCAGTTCGGGGCAGCCATTCCGCCGATCTCCGGCGAGGGCAACAACGGCTTCTTCGGCCAGTGGATCGCCGACGGCTTCAAGTCGGTCTCGTCCGAATACAGCCCCGCCCAGGGCGCTGCCGGCATCCGCGCCGCCGTCGCCCTCCTGGAAGGCAAGGCGCTCCACAAGCACTACGACTACAACCCGCCGGGCTGGGATCTTGAAAAGGTCAAGAAATACTACCGCGACGACCTTTCGGCCAATGTCTGGTGGCCGTCGGAGCTCTCCGAGGATCAGCTCAAGCAGTTCTACGCCAAGCAGTAGGCGCGCCGCGCGGGAGGCGGGCGATCACCCGCCTTCCACCGTCACGGCGGGGGGAATCCATGTCGCATCTCATTGAAATGTCCGGAATATCCAAGGCATTCGGCGGCAGCGTCGCACTTCGTGACGTGTCGCTGGCACTGGCGCCTGGCACCGTGCACGCCCTGATGGGCGAGAACGGCGCCGGCAAGTCGACGCTGATGAAGATCCTTGCCGGCGTGCATCAGCCGGACAGCGGCGAGATCCGCCGCGCGGGCCGCCCCGTCGCCTTTGCCAATCCGCGCGCCGCGCTGGAAGCGGGCATCTCGACGGTGTTCCAGGAGCTGTCGCTGCTGCCCAACATGACGATCGCGGAAAACATGTTCCTCGGTCGCGAGCCGGCCGGCCGTCTTGGCGGCATCGATCGGCGGCGCATGCGGCAGGAGACGAAGGGCGCGCTCGCCCGCCTCGGCCTGACGCTCGATCCGGACATGCTGGTCTCCGAACTGTCCATCGCCGAGCGGCAGTTCGTCGAGATCGCCCACGGCATCGATGCGGATGCCGACGTCTTCATCCTCGACGAGCCGACCGCCGCGCTCAACGCCGCCGACGTCGAGATCCTCAACCGGCATATCCGCGCGCTGCGCGATGCCGGCAAGGCCATCGTCTACATCTCCCATCGCATGGACGAGATCTTTGCGATCTGCGACGTGGTCACGGTGCTGAAGGACGGCCAGCGCGTCGGCACGAAGCCGCTCGCCGAGATGACGCCGGCCTCGTTGATCGCAATGATGGTCGGGCGCGAGCTGCAGGACCTCTTCCCGGAACGGGGCGAAGGAACAGGCGTGGCCGCGCTCTCGGTTTCCGGGCTGCGGCTCGATGCGGCGGCGCGGCCGTTTTCGTTTACGGTCGAAAAGGGCGAGATCGTCGGCTTCGCCGGGCTGGAAGGGCAGGGCCAGCAGAAGGCGCTGCGGGCACTGGTCGGGCAATTCGCGCCCGTTGAAGGCGTGGTGTCCCGGCGCGGCAAAACCATCCGCCTGCCCGTGGCGAAGGAAAGCGGCGTGCGGCATTGGCAGGCGCTCGGCGGGGCGTTCGTGCCCGAGGATCGCAAGGACGAGGGACTGTTCCTCGGCCATTCCGTCGGCCAGAACATCGTCGCGGCGCTGCATGCCGGCCGGCCGGCGCTGAAGGCAGCCAGGCGCTACGGCACCGTCATCGCCGAGACGATGCGCCGGCTGAACATCAAGGCTTCGGGTCCGTCCGCCCCTGTCGGCGCGCTTTCCGGCGGCAACCAGCAGAAGGTGTTGCTGGGCCGCTACCTCGCCACCGATGCCGACCTCCTCCTGATCGAGGAGCCGACGCGCGGCGTCGATGTCGGCGCCAAGGCGGAAATCTACCGGATCCTGCGCGATTTCGCCGAGGCGGGCGGCGCCGTGCTCGTGCTCTCGCGCGAGACGGTCGAGCTCATCGGCCTCTGCGACCGCCTCTACGTGATCCACGGCAATACCGTCGTGTCGGAAATGCGGGCCAGGGATGCGACCGAGCACGGCATTCTCGACGCGGCTCTCAGCGCATGACGGAATGGACCGCCCGATGAACCCTTCTTCTTCCTCCCTCTTCGGAAAACTGCTGGCGGGCCGTGGCAGCCGGCAGGGCCTCTGGCTGCTGCCGCTCGTCATCGCGCTTGCCATGGCGCTCTGGCTCGCGGCGGCCACCAGCCAGTTCGGCCAGTGGAGCAACCTTGCCAATCTCGTCGCGCAGGGCATGCCGCTGCTCATCACCGCGGTCGGGCAGATGTTCGTCGTGCTCGTCGGCGGGCTGGATCTGTCCATCGGCTCCGTCGTCAGCTTCACCACGGCGATCCTTGCGCTCGACCTGCCGGGCGTCATCACCCTTCCCGGCGTCTTCCTGCTTGCCGCGCTGATCGGCGCGACCAACGGCTACTGCATCACCCGGCTCAACGTGCACCCGATCGTCGCGACGCTGTCCATGCAATATGTCGTGCTCGGCATCACCCGCGTGCTGCGTCCGGTCTCGGGCGGCGCGGTGCCGGATGGCGTGCGCTGGATGGTCGAGGGAACGTTTCTCGGCCTTCCGCTGCCGGTCTTCTGGGGCATCGCCACGATCCTTCTCGCCTGGAAGCTGCTTTACGGCTCGCGCTACGGCCTGCATCTCTTCGCCATCGGCGGCGGCGTTGCCTCGGGCTCGAGCGATGCGGCACGCAACTTCGGCATTCCCGCCAGCCGCAACATCATGCTCGCCTATGTGATCTGCTCGCTCTTTGCCGCTCTTGCCGGCGTGTTCCTTGCCGGGCGCATCGTCTCGGGGGATCCGAACGTCGGCCTGCTGATGGAGCTCGACGCCATCACGGCGGTCGCGATCGGCGGCACGCAGCTTTCCGGCGGCGTCGGCAGCCTGCATGGCACCATCATCGGCGTTGCGGTGCTCGCGCTGCTCTCCAACGGCATGAACCTGCTCAACGTTACCCCCTTCGTCCAGACGGCGGTCAAGGGCGTCCTGCTCCTGGCGGTCGTCGCGCTCCAGTCGCGCAAGAAGATCGGACTGTGACCATGTCGGCTTTCGTCAGCTCGCCTCTCTTCCGGCGGATTTCCAAGGTCCCGCCATCCTATTACCTGCTCGCCGCGCTGCTCGTCATCCTCTTCGTCGCGCGCCCGCAGATGCTCAACGCCAATGTGCTCGGCGTCTTCGTGCGCCAGGTCGTGCCGCTCGGCATCCTCGTGCTCGGCCAGCTTCTGGTGATGCGGGTGAAGTCGATCGACCTCTCGGGTGGCGGCATCATCCTTCTCATCAACTATTGCATCTCGTCCGGCATCTTTCCCGGCGCCTCGCTCGGTTTCTACGTCGCGCTCGCGCTGGCGACCGGCCTTGCCATCGGCCTCTTCAACGGCCTGATGGTGGCCAAGCGCCGCGTTTCGGCGGTCATCGTCACGCTGGCGCTCTCCATCGTGCTCGTCGGCTTCGTGCAATACCTTTCGAGCGGCAAGCCGCCGGGCGACGTGCCGAAAATCTTCGGCGAGCTGTTCAACACCCGCTTCATTGGCCTGCCGAGCCCGGTTCTCTTCTGGATCGCGCTCACCGCGCTGATGGCGCTGCTGCTGTCGCAGACCGTCTTCGGCCGTTTCGTCGCCGCCGTCGGGGAAAGCATGCCGGCCGCGCATTTTTCCGGCGTGCCGGTGGAGCGCACGGTGATCCTCGCCCACACGCTCGCCGGCCTCATGGCCGCGCTTGCCGCGCTCGTCCAGACGGCCTCCATCGCCGTCGGCAGCGTGCGCGTCGGGCTCGACCTGCCGATTCTCTCGGTCGCCGCGACCATTCTCGGCGGCGTCGTCTTCGGGCGGGGCGAGGGCGGCGTCTGGGGGCCGTTCTTCGGCGTGCTCTGCTTCGCCTTCCTCTTCGTCGTCATGACGATGTTCGGCGTGGGCGACGCCGGCAAGCTCGTCGCCCAGGGCCTGATCATCCTGCTCGCGGCCATTTTCTACGGCCTTCGCGCCGGCAAGTGACAACAACCGACAGCCATTCAAGGAGGACGTCAATGGCGGACAAGCGCTCAATCCTGTGCTTTGGAGACTCGCTGACATGGGGCTGGATCCCGGTGAAGGAATCCGCACCGACCCTGCGCTATCCCTATGAGCAACGCTGGACCGGGGCCATGGCCGCAAGGCTCGGCACGGGCTACCATATCATCGAGGAAGGCCTCAGCGCCCGCACCACCAGCCTCGACGACCCGAACGACACGCGGCTCAACGGCAGTGCCTATCTTCCCGCCGCGCTCGCCAGCCACCTGCCGCTCGATCTCGTCATCATCATGCTGGGCACGAACGACACGAAGTCCTACTTTCATCGTACGCCCTACGAGATCGCCAACGGCATGGGCAAGCTCGTCGGCCAGGTGCTGACCTCGGCCGGCGGCGTCGGCACGCCCTATCCGGCGCCGCGGGTGCTCGTCGTCGCCCCGCCGCCGCTGGCGCCGATGCCCGACCCGTGGTTCGAGGGCATGTTCGGCGGCGGCTACGAGAAGTCGAAGCAGCTGGCCGGCCTCTACAAGGCACTTGCCGATTTCATGAAGGTCGAGTTCCTGGCCGCCGGCGACCACGTCGCCACCGATGGCGTCGACGGCATTCATTTCTCGGCGGAAACCAATATCAAGCTCGGGCACGCCATCGCGGACAAGGTCGCGGCGTTGTTCTGAGCAAGGCCACTCCGGCTCCTCCCCGGCCGGAGTGGCACCTTCCCAGGCCTCGTTCCTGTCGAATGTCGGCAGGGCCGGCCGCTGTCGCGCTGCATCATGTCATTTGGGTGCTTGCCGCTGCTCTTCCCGGTGGATTTCCTCGCACAGGCAATTCCACCGGTCCGGCCGGGCGGCTAAGGTGCCGCTGCCATTGCCAGGGGACTGCACATGCGGAGAGCGGCCGAATGACGACAATCACAGTGGACGCGGTCCTCGACCGTGCCGGCGCCGGCGCCTATCAGCGGCGGCTTCTGGCGATCTTCGGCCTGGTCTGGACGGCCGATGCGATGCAGGTGCTCGCGGTCGGTTTTACGGCGGCATCGATCGCCGCCACGTTCGGCCTCACGGTTCCGCAAGCCTTGCAGACCGGCACGCTCTTCTTCCTCGGCATGCTCGTCGGCGCCGCGGGTTTCGGCAGGCTTGCGGACCGCATAGGCCGGCGACGGGTTCTGGTCGTCACGGTCGCCTGCGATGCGCTCTTCGGCACGCTGTCGGTCTTCGCGCCGGATTTCACCATCCTGCTCGTGCTGCGGTTCCTCACCGGCGTGGCCGTGGGCGGCACGCTGCCCGTCGACTATGCGATGATGGCGGAGTTCCTGCCGGCCAGGAATCGCGGCCGCTGGCTGGTCATGCTCGAAGGGTTCTGGGCCGTCGGTACGCTCATCGTCGCGCTTGTCGCCTGGGCCGTCAGCCTTGCGGGCATCGCGGACGGCTGGCGCTACATCTTCGCGGCGACGGCCCTTCCGGCGCTCATCGGCATCGGCTTGCGCTTCCTGGTGCCCGAATCCCCCCTCTACCTCTTGCGCCTGGGGAGGACGCAGGAGGCGAAGGCCGTCCTCGACAGGATCCTCGTTGCCAATGGCAAGGCGCCGCTGGCGGCGGATGTGCCCCTGGTCTCGCCGCCCGTCGTCGGTAAACCCGGCATCTTCGGCGCCGATCTGCGCCAGCGCAGCCTGATGATCCTGGCAATCTGGTTTCTCGTCTCCGTCTCCTATTACGGTGTCTTCACCTGGCTGCCGCCAAGGCTGGCGGGGGAGGGCTTCGGCTTCGTCCGGGGATACGGCTTCCTCGTTTTCCTCGCGCTGGCCCAGATACCCGGCTATGCGCTGGCCGCCTACGGCGTGGAGACATGGGGACGCCGGCCGACGCTGACGGGCTTCTGCCTGCTGTCGGCGCTGGGATGCCTGCTGTTCGTCGTCGCCGGAACGGGGATGCTGATCGGTGCGTCCCTGTTGCTCATGAGCTTCGCCCTGCTCGGCACCTGGGGCGCGCTCTATGCCTTTACGCCGGAGCTCTATCCCACGGCGTCGCGGGCGACGGGCATGGGCACGGCAGGCGCCGTGGCCCGGCTCGGCGGCTTGCTGGCGCCGTCCTTGACGGGGCTTGTCGTGGAGCAGAGTTTCGGCCTTGCCATCGGCATCTTTGCCGGCCTTCTCGTCGCCGCCGCGGTCGCGGCCTTCCTGATCGATGCGGAGACACGGCAGGCATCGCTGGCCTGAACCGGCCCCAACCCGGCGAAATCCTGCGGCAAAGGCGGGGAGCGGCAAAGCGCTGCCTGCTCTGCCTCGGCGCAGCGCAGCCGGCATCGCGCCCCTTGTGCTGCTGGGGCGCATCATGCCATTAGGACGTCTTCCTGCGGAGACTGGTACATGATCACGAACACAATGGCCGGACGACCATGGAAGAGCCTGGTGTTTGTTGCATCCCTTTTCCTGTGGACATCGGCACATGCAACGCCCGTGCTCGTCGTGGATGCCGACAATCATCGGGTGCTGCATGCGGAGGATGCCGGGGTGCCCTGGTATCCCGCCTCGACGACCAAGCTCATGACGGCGCTCGTCGTGTTCGAAGCGATCCGCGCCGGCGAGGTGACCCTGACGACACCCGTCACCATGACCCGCAACGCAACGAAGCAGGCCTTCCTGGAATCCGGCCTCACCCTCGGTCGGACGATGACGCTCGAAGACGCGCTCTTTGCCATGATCACCGCCTCGGCAAACGATGTCGCCGTGGCGCTGGCGGAGGCGGTGGCCTCCGATGAGGCCTCCTTCGTTCGACGCATGAACGAGACGGCGGCGCGCATCGGGCTCACCGGCACGCATTTTTCCAATCCGAACGGCCTGTTCGACCGGAGTAACTATACGACGGCGCGCGATCTAGCGGTTCTCGGCATGGAAGTGGACCGGCTGTTCCCGGAATATCGCCGCTTCTTTCTGGCGTCGGCCGTCACGATCGACGGCAAGGAGATCAAGTCGAACAACCTGCTCTTGACCCGCTTCAGCGGCACCATCGGTATGAAGACCGGCTTCCTGTGCGCATCCGGGCGGAATTTCGTCGGACTGGCGACGCGCAATGGAAAACGCGTGATGGTGGTCGTTCTGGGCGCGACGACCGAACGGGAACGCAACGAACGGTCGGCGCAATACCTGACGGAGGCCTTCGATGGCCGCCTGTCTTCCGATGCGGGACTTCTGGAAGACCTTAAGAACCGGACCGATGTCGCGCCGCAGGACATGCGCATCCTTCTCTGCACCGACAAGAGCGCGGCCTACGAGGCGAGCCGGAACGCGCTCTATCCGATGGGCCTGCCGGGTCACGAGACCTATCTGCAGGACGAGGTGCCGGGGCAGGTCCGCGTGATCAGCACCTGGGCCGTGGACAATGCGGACGACGTGCCGATACCCACGCGCCGTCCTTCCTGACCGCTGCAACGAACCGCTTGGCGGCGCCCGCCCTCCAAGGGGCGGCCCTTCATGAGGATGCGGCCTCGCGTTGCCGGGCGATGTGGCCTGCCAGATGGTCGGCATCGTGCCAGACGCCCCAGATGAAGGACGAGGCGCGCCGCGACAGCCAGGGCAGCCCGAGGAAATAGAGGCCCGGCACCTTGGAGACGCCGCGCTCGTGCACCGGCCGTCCCTTCTCGTCGAAGGCGTCGATCTTCATCCAGCCGTAATCGACCGCATAGCCGGTTGCCCACAGGATCGTCGTGACGCCGGCCTCGCGGAGGTCCAGCGTGAGCAGCGGATCGGTCACGCAGGCCGGGTCGGGCTCCAGGATGCGCGCGGCGGGCTCTTCCGGCAGGTCGAGGCCGTTGCGGGCGGCATAGTCGTCGGCGCGGTCGAGCAGGGAGAGATAGTTGGCGTCGCCGAGCGCGATGTTCCGGGCGAGATCCGGCGCGAATGTCATCACGCCGTTCCGGAAGGCCTCGGCGCGGCCGACGAGCGTCATGCCGCGCGCCGCGAGTCGGCGGAAGTCGACCGTCTGCCCGCCATAGGCGCCGCTGACCGCGATCGTGACATGTTCCGTATTGGGGGCGGGGACCTTGAGGTCCCAGATGCCGAGCGCGCCCAGCCACCAGCAGAAGTCGCGCCCGCGATAGCGCCGCGGCGGGCGGTCGTGCGGGCCGACGGAGAGATAGACGCGCCGGCCCGCGCGCAGCAGCTCGTCTGCGATCTGCGTGCCGGACGAGCCGGCGCCGATCACCAGCACCGCGCCTTCGGGCAGCTGGCCCGGATTGCGGTACGTGTTGGAATGCATCTGCCGGATGCGGGCCTCGGCCGGCACGACGGCCGGGATGACCGGGCGCTGGAAGGCGCCGGTGGCGGAGACCACGCGTCTCGCCTCGATCACGCCGTCGGACGTCTCGGCACGAAAGGCGTCGCCCTCCTTGCGCAGGACCCTGACCTCGACGCCGCAGCGGATGGGCGCCTTGATCTTCTCCGCATAGGTGACGAAGTAGTCGGCCACCTGTTCCTTGGAGGCAAAGGCGTCGCCGTCGAGCCCTTCGAAGGTCATGCCGGGGAAGCGGTCGTGCCAGGCGGGGCCGTTGGCAACGAGGGAGTCCCAGCGGGCGCTGCGCCAGCTTTCGGCAATCCTGCCTTTTTCGATCACGAGATGGGGAACGCCGCGTTTGCCGAGATGCTCGCTCATCGCGACGCCGGCCTGGCCGGCACCGATGACGAGCGTGTCCACTTTTTCCACTGGCATGCCGCTTTCCTCTTCCCTTGCCGGAGCGTCGACCTTGCAGCCGACCCATGCCGATTTGTGTAGTGGAAGGCGAAAGAGGCGGACATGAGCGTTTGGTTCAGCGCTGGTTAGGCGGCCGCTAAGCTCGCCCCTGGATCATGATTTATGTATACAATTATTCTCTGCTTTCATTGAATAAAACCGGAGATTTGTGAGCGAGCTGGGCTTCTTCACCCGCCGTAGGTTCGCACGCCGTACATTTTTCAGCAGAAGATTTTCGGAGAACGACTCGCTCCGTACAAAAAGGTGGCCTCAGATTGGAGACGCCAGGATGGGGTTTCATATCATATCGTGCACGCTTAACATTTGAAAAATAATAAAAAATCTAAGGATCTTGGATGGTGGTGCCGAGCCGGGAGCGGCTGGCTGCTTCTTTTCCGGGGCTCGTCTCGAAGTGGAAGCGGAAAGGCAATTCTGGCCATCCTTGGCATAATCGCATGCATGATTGTTGCAAATATTTGCATACAATATTGACAGATGTGATAGCTTGTAGGACGCTTGGTCAAATGGCCAAGAGGAAAGCATGACCCAGGTGCCCCCATCCCCAGCGGTTTCGATCCGGACGGTTTCCAAGAGCTTCGGCAAGGGAATCTATGCCTTTCGCGTGCTCGACGATGTCTCGCTCGACATAGGACGGCGCGAGTTCTTCACACTGCTCGGGCCGTCCGGCTGCGGCAAGACCACGCTGCTGCGGCTGATCGCCGGTTTCGAGACGGCCGATAGCGGCGCCATCGCCATCGAGGGCGAGGACGTCACGGCAAGACCGCCGTTCCACCGTCCCGTCAACACCGTGTTCCAGAGCTATGCGCTGTTCCCGCACCTGACGGTGGAGCAGAACGTCGCCTTCGCGCTCGAGGAGCAGGGCATGGCGCGCGATGCGATCCGCAGGCGCGTCGGCGAGGCGCTGGAGATGATGCGCATGGGCGCCTTCGCCAGGCGTCGCCCGGCCGAGCTGTCCGGCGGCCAGCAGCAGCGCGTGGCGCTTGCCCGCGCACTGGCGCCGCGGCCGCGGGTGCTCCTCTTGGACGAGCCGCTTTCGGCGCTCGACCTGAAGCTGCGCAAGGAAATGCAGATCGAGCTGAAGATGCTGCAGGAGGAGGCGGGCATCACCTTCCTCTTCGTCACGCACGACCAGGAGGAGGCGCTTACGCTCTCCGATCGCGTCGCCGTCATGCAGTCCGGCAGGATCCTCCAGATGGGGTCGCCGCGCGAGATCTACGAGGCGCCGACCCACCGTTTCGTCGCCGACTTCATCGGCGACATCAACCTGCTCGATGGCGAGGCGCTGCCGGGCGGCGGCGTTCGCCTCGATAGCGGCACCGTGCTGCCGGCCGCGCATGCCGCGTCCGGCCGGGTGACGGTCGCCATCCGCCCTGAGCGGGCGCGGCTGGTGCCGGCCGGTACGGGGGCGCTGGAGGCGACGCTCGTCCATTCCGCCTATCTCGGCACCGCCATGCTGCACAAGCTCGAGCTGCCTGTCGGCGGCACCTTCCTGCTGCGCCAGTCCGATCCCGCCGAGGCCGCGCCGGAAGCGGGACGCCGCGTCGGCCTTTCGCTGCCCGGCGAGGCGCTGCGGGTGCTCGCGCAATGAGCGTCGCCTTTCGCCGTCTCTGCCTCCTGTCGCCGGCCCTTCTTGTCATCCTGCTTTTGGTCGGCGTGCCGCTGTGCCTCATGGCCTGGGTCTCGCTGCTCGACAAGGGCGGCAGTGCCGGGGTCGACTGGTCGTCCGCTCCCTCGGCGGCGAACTATGTGCGCCTCGTCTGGGAGGAGGATTTCGACGGAACGATGATCCTCAACACCGGCTATCTGTTGATCTTCCTGCGGTCGGTGGCGCTCGCCGCCGTCACCACCGTGCTCAGCCTTGCGCTCGGCCTGCCGGTGGCACTGTGGATGGCGAGCCTTTCGCGCACCGGGCGCGACGTCATGCTGCTGCTGATCACCATTCCGTTCTGGACGAACCTTCTGGTGCGCAACTACGCCTGGCTGATCATCCTACGCGAGGACGGCTGGGTCTCGCAATTCGTCAACATGCTCTCGCCCTGGCCGGTGCAACTGCTCTACAACGATGCGGCGGTGGCGATCGGGCTCACCTATTCCTTCCTGCCCTTCACCATCCTGCCGCTCTACACGGTGTTCGAGAAGTTCGACTGGCGCCTGCTGGAGGCCGCGCACGATCTCGGCGCGACGCGCCGGCGGGCGCTGCGCCGGGTCGTGCTGCCGATCGCCACGCCCGGCATCGTGGCCGGCGCGCTGCTCGTCTTCATTCCCTGCCTCGGCGCCTTCGTCACGCCGGCGCTGCTCGGCGGCGGCAAGACGCTGATGCTCGGCAACATCATCCAGATGCAGTTCGGCGCCTCGCGCAACTGGCCCTTCGGGGCAACGCTCGCGGTCGTGCTGCTCGCCATCATGCTCGTCGTGATGACCGCCATGGCGCTCTGGCGCAACAGGAGGACCGCATGAGCCCGCGGCGTTTCCCCTTCACGCGCGAAACCGCGCTGCTCGTGCTGGCCTATCTCTACGTGCCGGTCGCGGTGTTGATCGTCTATTCGTTCAATGCCAATCGCACGGCGACGGTCTGGACCCATGCCTCGGTGGACTGGTACGGCCGCATCCTCGTCAATCCCTCGATCCAGGCGGCGGCCTGGAACTCGCTGGTCATCGCGGTCTGCGCCGCCACGGCCGCGACCGTCCTCGCGCTGCTGGCGGCGCTTGCGACCCGCCGCGCCTTTCTCGGCCGCGGCGCCTCGGAGGCGGTGCTCAACATGCCGCTGATCCTGCCGGAGATCGTGGTGGCGGTCGCCACGCTCATCCTTTTCGTCTCGCTCGGCGTGAAGCTCGGGCTCGGCGCGATGGTGGCGGCTCACACCGCCTTCTGCATCCCCTTCGCCTACCTGCCGATCCGCGCGCGGCTGGAGGGCATCAGCGGCACCTACGAGGAGGCAGCGCACGACCTTTACGCCAACCGCGTCCGCACCTTCCGCCGGGTGACGATGCCGCTGCTCTGGCCCGGTGTCATGGCCGGCTTCACGCTCGCCTTCGTCACCAGCCTCGACGACTTCCTGACCTCGTTCTTTCTCGCCGGCCCCGGCATGACGACGCTGCCCGTCTACATCTTCTCCGCCATCCGCGCGGGCATCTCGCCGGAGATCAACGCGATCTCGGCGGTCATGCTGGTCGTCTCGGTCCTGCTCGTGTCGCTTTCGTTTTTCCTCGGCCGCCTGCGCCGATAACCTGGAGGAGCTGCAATGTCCCTGAAATCCTGCCTCGGCGCGGCCTTTGCCGCCGTCGCCCTTCTTGCGTCGCCCGCGGGCGCGCAGGATGCGGAAAAGACGCTCTATTTCTACAACTGGACCGACTACTACCCGGTCGAGCTTCTGGCGAAGTTCGAGAAGGAGACGGGCATCAAGGTCATCCTCGACGGCTATGACAGCAACGACACGCTGCTCGCCAAGCTGCAGTCGGGCGGTGCCTCCTACGATGTGATCGTGCCCAGCGATTATGTCATCCCCGGCCTTGTCAAGGACGGGCTGCTGATGAAGATCGACACGCATGCGATGTCGAACTACGCCCATATGAAGGATGCCTTCAAGAACCCGGAATTCGACCCCAGGCACGAATATTCCGCGCCCTATCTGTGGGGCGTCACCGGCCTTGCCTATGACAGCGCCCAAGTGCCGGGCGGCATGCTGGAGCCGAGCTGGAAGGAGTATTTCGAGCCGCGGCCGGAGCTCGCCGGCAAGATTGCCGCGCTCGACACCGCAAGCGACGAGATCCTCGCCGCCTCGCTCTATCTCGGCATTCCGCAGTGCACGGAGAGCAACGAGGATGCCGCCCGCATCCTGGCGCTGTTGCAGGCGCAGAAGGAGAAGCTGAAGCTCTACAGCTCCGACAGCACCGTCGACCGCATGGCCTCGGGCGAGGTGGCGATGCACCATCTGTGGAACGGCGCCACGGCGCGGGCCACCGCCCAGCGCGATACGATCCGCTTCCTCTATCCGAAGGAGGGGACGCCGATGTTCCGTGACAATTTCGCGGTTCCCGCCAATGCGCCCCATCCGGAAAACGCGAAGATCTTCATCAACTGGATGATGGCGCCGGAAAACGCCGCGGCCGTCTCCAACGCCATCGCCTATGCCAATGCCATGAAGTCCGACGAGTTCCTGAGCGACCAGTGGCGCAAGATGGATGCCATCAACATGCCCGAGGATTTCGCCTCGCGCCTCGTGGCCACGCAGGATTGCAACGGCAAGGCCCGCGAGCTGCGCGACCGCATCTGGACGCGCCTGAAGGGTTGACGCCGCAGAGACCGCGCGGCCCTTCGCGGGCCGCGCCGGTGCGATTTCAGGCGTAACGCGCGACGGCGAGGTCGGTGGCGTCGATCTCCGGCTTCCGGCCGGAAACGAGGTCGGCGATGACGCGGGCCGAGCCGGAGCTCATCGTCCAGCCGAGCGTGCCGTGGCCGGTGTTGAGGAAGAGGCCGGCGACCTTGGTCGGGCCGATGATGGGCGTGCCGTCCGGCGTCATCGGGCGAAGGCCCGACCAGAAGCTCGCCTTCGACACGTCGCCGCCGGGGAAGAGATCGGTGACGGAATGCTGCAGCGTCAGGCGGCGGGGTTCGCCGAGGTCGTTGGTATAGCCGGAGATCTCGGCCATGCCGCCGACGCGGATGCGGTCGCCGAGGCGGGTGATGGCGATCTTGAAGGTCTCGTCCATCACGGTCGATTCCGGTGCGCGCGCGGCATCGGTGATCGGGATCGTCAGCGAATAGCCCTTGACCGGATAGACCGGCAGGCGGATGCCGTGCGGGCGAACGAGGAGCGGCGAGAAACTGCCGAGCGCGACGACCACGGCGTCGGCCGCGAGCACTCCGTGGGCGGTGACGACGCCGCGGACACGGCCGCCGTCCACGTCGAGCCCCCGGATGATGCTGCCATAGTTGAAGGTGACGCCGAGTGCCGCGGCCTTCGCCGCCAGCGCATTGGCGAACTTGAAGCAGTCGCCGGTCTCGTCCTTCGGCGTCAAAAGGCCGCCGACGATCTTTTCGCGCACATGTTTCAGCGCGGGTTCGACGCGGATGCAGCCCTCGGGGTCGAGCACTTCATAGGGAAAGCCGTCGGCGGCGAGCGCCTTGACGTCCTTGGCCGAGGCGTCGAGCTGGGCTTCGGTGCGAAAGAGCTGCAGCGTGCCCTGCATGCGCTCGTCGTAGGTTATGCCGGTTTCCGCGCGCAGCGCGGCGAGCGAGATGCGGCTGTAGTCGGCAAGGCGCAGCATGCGGCTCTTGTTGAGGGCATAGCGGGCCGAGGTGCAGTTGCGCAGCATCTGCGTCATCCAGGACAGCATGGCCATGTCGACCTTGGGGCGCAGGATCAGCGGCGCATGCTGCATGAACAGCCACTTCATCGCCTTCATCGGAATGCCGGGCGCGGCCCAGGGCGAGCAATAGCCGAAGGAGACCTCGCCGGCATTGGCAAAGCTCGTCTCGAGCGCCGGGCCGGGCTGGCGGTCGACGACCGTGACCTCGTGGCCGGCGCGGACAAGCTGGTAGGCCGAGGTGACGCCGACGATGCCGGCGCCGAGAACGATGACTTTCATGATGTCCTCATTGGGGAAGAAAATGGCTCAGCGGTACTGCCGCCGGTAGCGTTGGCCGAGGCCGGTCAGGATTTCGTAGGCAATGGTGCCGGCATCGCGCGCCACGTCCTCAAGGCCCTGGTTGGGGCCGAGGATCTCGACGCGGCTGCCGAGCGTGAGGCGGCCCTCCGGCAGGGCGGAGATGTCGATCGTGATGCTGTCCATCGACACGCGCCCGACGATGGGCAGTCGCACGCCGTCGCAATAGGCGGCGCCCCGGCCCGAGAGGCTGCGGGGCAAGCCGTCGGCATAGCCCGCGGCGATGGTGGCAAGGCGCGCCGGACCGGCCGTGACATGGCTGGCGCCGTAGCCGACGCGCGTGCCGGAGGGCACGCTGCGGGTCTGCACCACGGCGACGTCGAGGCTGACGACCGGCTCCATCGGGTTCGCCCGGCCGGCGGTCGGCGCGCCGCCATAGAGCGCGATGCCGGGGCGGGCAAGCACGCCGTGATAGGCCTTGCCGAGAAAGATGCCGCCCGAATTGGCAAAGCAGACGTCGAGGCCGGGAAATTCCGCCGCAACGCGCTCCATCTCGGTGCGCTGGTCTTCGTTCTGTTCGCTCTGCGCATCGTCGGCGGAGGCGAGGTGGCTCATCAGGAACAGGACGTCGATGCCGCCGGCGCTGACGAGGCCGGCAAGCGCCGCGCGCTCCTCCGGCGGCACGCCGAGGCGCGACATGCCGGTGTCGAATTGCAGCCCCGCCGGCAGCGTGCGGCCGAGGGCCTTCGCCATGCCGCTCCACGCGTGCCACTGTTCCAGCGAATTGACGACCGGTACGATGTTGTCGCGGGCACAGGCGTTTTCGTTGCCGGGCTGCAGGCCGTTCAGCACGAAGACCGCGGCGTCGGCCGCCAGAAGCGGGCGCAGGCGAAGCGCCTCGACGAACTGCGCGACGAAGAAGTGGCGGCAGCCATGGGCGTAGAGTTTCTCGGCCACCCAGCCGGCGCCGAGCCCGTAGGCATCGGCCTTGACGACGGCAGCCGCGCGCGCCGGGGCGACCTCGGCGGCGAGCTTTTCATAGTTGCGGGCGAGCGCCCCGAGATCGATGCCGAGATAACCCGATGCGCCGTCGATCACGGTCGTTCCGCCGGTCCTGTCCCGTAGTATGCCGCCGTCCATCCCAAGCCCCCTCCGTTGCGCGAAGCCTAGTGAAACGATCGTGAAATTGCCGAGGAAACAGCGATTGATTATTGCGTCAAAGCATGATTTTTGAACGAAACGACCACGATCTGGAATGATCTGCCATGGCCGCCCTCGACGCGATCGACCGCAACATCCTCCGGCTCCTGCGGCTTGATGCGCGCATGAGCAATGCCAGCCTTGCGGCCGATGTCGGCCTTTCCCCGTCCGCCTGCCTTCGCCGGATCAAGCTGATGGAGCAGGCGGGCGTCATTCGCGGCTACACGGCGCTGGTGGACACGTCGAATGTCGAGGCGAGCATCGCCGTCATCATCAACATCACGCTGGAGCGACAGACGGAGGACCATCTCGACCGCTTCGAGGCGGCGGTGCGCAAGCATCCGGAAATCCGCGAATGCTTCCTGATGACGGGCGGTTCGGACTACCTGCTGCGCGTCGAGGTGGCCAATGCGGGCGAGTTCGAGCGCATCCACAAGGAAATCCTCTCGGCCATGCCGGGTGTCTCGCGAATCCATTCGAGCTTCGCGATCCGCAACGTGCTGGCGACGCGGCCGCGGGGGCGGCGATAGGCGCCATCTCGGGCGTCAGGTCCGGCCGCCGTAGTATTTCTCCGCGATGCCGCGGGCGGCGGCGGCGGCCTTGCGGCCGATCTCGTGCATGCGGGCCATGTCGGCGCGCGCGGTCGGCGCCGCCACCGCCAGCGCGCCCATCGGCCGCCCGCCGGGCGTGAGGATCGGCGCTGCGGCGCTGATGACGCCGATCTCGAAGCCCTGCTGGCTGATCGAATAGCCCCGCTCCACCGTTTCGCGCAGGAGCGTGCGCACGGCGCCCGCATCCGTGGCCGTATGGGCGGAAAAGCGCTCCAGCGGCCGCGCCAGCGCACGGTCGATCTCGCCGGGCGGTAGGAAGGCGAGATAGGCGAGCCCCGAAGCGGTGGCATGGAAGGGCAGCACGGCCCCGGGATCGACGATCACGCGGTGCGCCTGCGCGGAATCCTCCACATGGATGGTGGAGAGCCGCCCGCCGGAAAATTCCGACAGGTGCACCGTCTCGCCGGCCTCTTCCGCCAGCGCCTTGACGAAGGGGGCGGCCACGGCGACGAAGGGGAAACGCGCCTGGCGCAGGCGCGCCAGCCGGACGGGTGCCGCGCCGAGACGGTAGCGGCGCGTCTCCTCGTCCTGTTCCACGAAGCCGTGTCTTTCCAGCTCCACCAGAAAGCGCCGCGCCGTCGCCTTGTCGAGCGCGGAAAGCCGCGCGAGGTCGCTGAGGCCGATATCCTTGTCGAGTTCGGAAATCAGGTCGAGGAGGGAAAGGGCCTTTCCGATGGTGCTCATGCTGCGCTCCGCGGCGTTGTGTCTGTCTTCTCGCAAGGAGCCAGTTCCCGCTTTCTGCCTTTCCTGTTCCGCACGCGCGACATATCGAGATACTTAACATGAGAAATAACTTGACGGCGGAACTGGCTTTTGCAAATCTATAATTAAAATACTGGTTCAAATATTGAACCTCAAGGAAAATGTTTCGTGGGAACCGCCGTCGCCTCGGCACGGCATCGGACAAGCGGCTGCCGGACGCATGAAGGCGGCCGCCAGGATGGGAGCAAGATCATGACAGAACACAGCGTGCCGCCCGGCGGCGCGAACCAGTTGCGCAAGAACAGCCTCGGCGTCGGGGCGGTCACATTCCTCGTCGTCTCGGCGGCCGCGCCGCTGACGGCGGTTGCCGGCGGCGTGCCGCTGTCGATGATGCTGGGCAACGGCCCGGGCATTCCGCTGACCTTCGCCTTCGTGACGACGGTGCTGCTGCTCTTCGCTATCGGCTATGTCGCCATGGCCCGGCATATCAGCAATGCCGGCGCCTTCTATGCCTATACGGCGCAGGGCCTCGGCGGCCTTGCCGGCGGCGCCGCGGCGCTCGTCGCCATCCTCGCCTACAATGCCATGCAGATCGGCGTCTTCGGCCTGTTCGGCGCCGCCACGGCCGGCTTCCTCGCCGGCTACGGCCTCGACCTGCCCTGGTGGGTCTGGACCTATATCGGCATAGCCCTCGTCGCGGTCTTCGGCTATCGGCGAGTGGATTTTTCCGCCCGCGTGCTCGCTGTGCTCGTCGTGCTGGAATATCTCGTCGTGCTGGTCATAGACGCCGCCATCCTCGTGAAGGGCGGCGACAGCGGCCTTTCCGCCGCGCCCTTCACGCCGTCGGCCTTCTTCTCGGGCACGCCGGCCATCGGCATCCTGTTCTGCTTTGCCGCCTTCATCGGCTTCGAGGCGACGACCATCTACAGCGAAGAGGCCCGCGAGCCGGAAAAGACCGTGCCGCGCGCCACCTACATCTCCGTTCTGATCATCGGCCTCTTCTACATGCTGACCTCCTGGCTGATGGTCAACGGCGCGGGCGTCGACAAGCTGGTGCCGGAAATCCAGGGCCTCGCCGACCCGACCACCTTCCTCTTCGGCCTGGCGGACCGCTATGTCGGCGGTGGCATCACTACCATCATGAGCATCCTCTTCATCACCAGCCTCTTTGCCGGCGTCGTCGCCTTCCACAACGGCGTCGCCCGCTATCTCTACGTCGCCGGCCGCGAGGGCCTGCTGCCCAGAGCGCTCGGCGTCACCCATCCGGTGTTCCAGAGCCCGCATGCCGGCTCGGTCGTGCAGACGGTGATCGCCGTCGCCGTCGTCGCGCTCTTCGCCTTCACAGGGCAGGATCCGGTGCTGGCACTGTTCTCCTGGCTCACCAATGTCGGTACGCTGGCGATCATCCTGCTGATGGCGCTGACCGCCTTCTCCATCGTCGCCTTCTTCGGCCGCAATCCGGGCCTCGAAGGCAACCGCGTCGTCACGACGGTTCTGCCGGTGCTGACGGGCCTTATCCTCCTGGCGCTGGTCTTCTACATTGCCACGAATTTCGGCGCGCTGGCCGGTGCGGAGGGGGCGCTTGCGGTGTTCCTGCCGGGCCTCGTGCTGATCGCCGCGATCATCGGCCTCCTGTGCGCCTTGCGCCTGAAGGCGGGCGATGCCGGTGCCTTTGCCCGGCTCGGCGTCCGCCGGGAAGTGTGAGAATCCGGGTGGCGCTCCGGCGCCACCCGTCCTTGAAGGAAAGACCATGCAGGAAAAGATCGAAGCGCTCCGCAACCTCGCCGTCGCGCCGCGGGCGCTGTTCATAAACGGTATCCGGCAGGACCCGGCGGATGGCGCGGTGCTGGATGTCGTCTCGCCCATCGACGGGCGCAGGCTGACGACCATCGCGGATGCCGGCGCGGAGGATATCGACCGGGCGGTGAAGGCCGCCCGCGTCGCCTTCGAAAGGGGCCGCTGGGCGAAGGCGGTGCCGGCCGAGCGCAAGCGGGTGCTGCTGAGGATCGGCGAGCTGATCGAGAAACATGCCCTGGAACTCGCCGTGCTCGGCGTGCGTGACAACGGCACCGAGATTTCCATGGCGCTGAAGGCCGAACCCGGCAGCGCCGCCGGCACGTTCCGCTACTATGGCGAGGCGATCGACAAGGTCTATGGCGAGATCGCGCCGACGGCCGGCGACATCCTCGGCCTCGTCCACCGCGAGCCGGTCGGCGTCGTCGGTGCCATCGTGCCGTGGAATTTCCCGCTGATGATCGGCGCGTGGAAGATTGCCCCGGCGCTTGCGGCCGGCAATTCCGTCGTGCTGAAGCCGGCGGAGGCCGCCTCGCTGACACTGCTGCGCCTTGCCGAACTTTGCGCCGAGGCCGGGCTGCCGGAGGGCGTGCTGAACGTCGTGACCGGCCGTGGCGCGGTGGCCGGGGAGGCGATGGGCCTGCATCCGGATATCGACGTGCTGGTCTTCACCGGCTCAGGCCCCGTCGGCCGGCGCCTGCTCGAATATTCCGCCCGTTCCAACCTGAAGCGTGTCTATCTGGAGCTCGGCGGCAAGTCGCCGAACATCGTCTTCGCCGACGCGCCGGACCTCGACCGCGCGGCCAAGGTCTCGGCCTATGGCATCTTCCGCAATTCGGGGCAGGTCTGCGTGGCCGGCTCGCGGCTGCTCGTCGAGCGCTCCATCGCGGAGGAATTTTCGCAGAAGGTGGCCGAGATCGCCGCCGCGATGACGGTCGGCGATCCGCTGCTGTTGACCACCGAGGCGGGCGCCGTCTCCAGCGAGGCCCAGCTCGGCAAGAATCTCGGCTTTGCCGAACAGGCGCTTTCCGAGGGCGCCAGGCTGCGCACCGGCGGCAAACGTGTCCTTGCCGAGACCGGCGGCTTCTACATGCAGCCCACCGTCTTCGACGTCACGCCGGACATGACGCTCGCCCGCGAGGAGGTTTTCGGGCCGGTCCTCTCCATCATCCCCTTCGACAGCGAGGAGGAGGCCTTGCGCATCGCCAACGGTACGGATTACGGCCTCGCCTCGGCCGTGTGGACCGCCGACCTGTCACGGGCGCATCGCATGGTGCGCGGCATCCGCGCCGGCGTTGTGCATGTCAACACCTATGGCGGGGCCGACAACACCGTGCCGCTCGGCGGCGTTCGCCAGTCCGGCAACGGGCACGACAAGTCCCTGCACGCGCTGGACAAGTATCTCGACCTGAAGACGGCCTGGATCCAGCTCTAGAACCGATCGACATTCAGTCCATGCCGGTCTGCAAATGGCGCTTTTCCGCGCTTCCGGTGCTCACATACGTTCAGTACGCTGTGCTCCGGGTCGCGGAAAACCACCATTTTCGCCACGGCCTGAACTGAATGTCGATCGGTCCTAGGCGTCTTCCAGCGAGCGGGCGATTTCCGTGATGACCGTGAAGGCGGTGTCCGCGTCGCCGCGGGTCATCTCGAACTGGCCGGCCTGGAAGCGGATGGCGATGCGGCCGTCGACGCGGGTCTGTGTCAGGTAGATGCGGCCATCGTCGTTGATGGCGTTGACGAGGGCGATATTGTGCCGGTCGGCCTCCGCGCCGCCCTTGTGGCGGAAAGAGAAGAGCGAGAGCACCGGCTCGCTGACGATCTCGAAATCCGGCTCGCCGGCAAGACGCTCCGCCAGTTCCCTCGACCAGGCGACGTGGTTGCGGATCATCGTGCGCAGCCCTTCGAGGCCGTGGTAGCGCAGCAGGAACCACAGTTTCAGCGCGCGGAAGCGGCGGCCGAGCGGCACGGACCATTCGGAATAGTTGATGATGCCGTCATGGCCGTGGGTCTTCAGGTATTCCGGCTGGATGGCCAGCGTGCGCACCTGGTCCTCGGGGCTGCGGATGAACTGCACCGAGCAGTCGAAATTGGCGCCGAGCCATTTGTGCGGGTTGAAGACGATGGAATCGGCCGCCTCGACGCCCTCCCAGAGCTCGCGGAATTCGGGGCAGATCATGGCCGAGCCCGCCCACGCGGCATCGACATGCAGGTAGAGGCCATGCGCCTTGGCCACTGCCGCCACAGCGCGGATCGGGTCGCAGGCGCCGATGGAGGTACCGCCGGTGCAGGCGATGACGCCGGCCGGGATGTGGCCAGCGGCACGGTCCGCGCGGATCGCGGCGTCGAGCGCCTCGGGGTCCATGCCGTTGAGGGGGCCCTTGGTCGGGATGCGCACGAGGTTCGCTTCGCCGATGCCGGCAATCCAGATCGCCCGGTCGATGGAGGTGTGCACCTGCTTCGACGCATAGACGCGCACCGCCCCGTGCGCCGCCAGCCCCTCGCTGTTGCCTTTCCAGCCGAGCGCCTTCTCGCGTATGACCAGCACGGCGGCGAGCGTCGCGGTGGAGGCGGAATCCTGGATGACGCCGGAAAAGCCGTCCGGCAGGCCGAGCGCCTGGCGCAGCCAGTCGACCACCCGCGTCTCGAGCTCGGTGGCGGCCGGCGAGGTCTGCCAGAGCATGCACTGGGCGGCGACGGAGGTGACGAGATAGTCGGCAATCACCGAAACGGGGGCGGCATTGGCCGGGAAATAGGCGAAGAAGCGCGGATGCTGCCAATGGGTGAGGCCATCGGGAATGATGCGCTCGAAATCCGCGAAGATCGCCTCCATCGCCTCGCCGTCTTCGGGGGGCGCACTGGCGATCTGCCGGGCGATGTCGCCCGGCTTCGTCTGCGCCCGCACCGGCCGGTCGCGCAGGCCCGCGCGGTAGTCGGCGCCCCAGTCGGCGGCCGTTCGCGACCACTTGCGGAATTCTTCGCTGTCCATCTCTTGCTCCTGTCTGGCGCTACGCAGTTCTCGGTGTTCGTCCGTCGATTTGCAAGGCCCGTGAAGGGGCCTGCAATCCGAGCTTGCCGTGCGCGGTTTCCGCAGGGTATCCGCACGAATATATTTAACGCGTTAATAATTTTTTGGTGCCTGTCAAGCCCGCGACGGAGCATCTGTCGATGCGGCTGCGAGCGCCGCGGTTGCGACGGGAAAACTTATTTTATGGTTCAATATATGAACCAATGCTTCAAATATAGACTTGCAAGCGGCGGCACTTCCTGTCAAGTTAATTCGCATGTTAAGTATATTGGTCGCGACACCCGAAGAGCTGCTGCGGGCGGAGCCGGACTTAGCGGGAGGAGAACGGAAATGCACGTCGACGACATGGCCCGGATGCCGCGGGGCTCTTTGTCCACACCGGATATCGAGATGGAGCTGACGCAGGCCGTGCCGGCCCGCTATCCTCCGGCGGGAGACCGTCTTGGCAGCGAGACGGCATGCCACGTCTTGCGCCGGCCGGATGCACCTTCGGGGCAGGTCAGGCGATTTGTCCCGCTGTTCGTATCGAGGAGGAATGGTCGATGAGCGCGAGCGCCCGTCTGCCCCATATTCTGGTGATCGGCACCGGTGATACCAAGAGCGAGGAGCTCCTGTTCATGGCCGATGTCATCGGCAAGGCCGGGGGCGTTCCCGTTCTGGTCGATGTCAGCGTGCTCGGCGACCCGCCCTATGTGCCGGACCATTCCAAGCACGACATCGCCGCCGCGGCCGACACCACCATGGAGGCGATCACCGGCAGCGGCGACGAGAACACCGCCATGGCGCTGATGGCAAAGGGCGCCGCGGCGCTGGTGCGCCGGCTTTCGGAGGCGGGGGAGGTGGACGGCATGATCGCGCTCGGCGGCTCGCTCGGCACGGACCTCGCCCTCGACGTCGCCGCCGTGCTGCCGCTCGGCGTGCCGAAGTTCATCGTCTCCACCATCGCTTATTCCCATCTCCTGCCGCCGGAGCGCATCGCGCCCGACCTGATGATGATCCTGTGGGCCGGCGGGCTCTACGGCCTCAACCCGATCTGCCGGGCGGTGCTGTCGCAGGCTTCGGGCGCGGTCGTGGGCGCAGCCAAGGCCGGCGAGCGGCCCGCCCGCCAGCGCCCGCTGGTGGGCATGACCTCGCTCGGCTCCTCCTGCCTCAGCTACATGAAGCTGCTGAAGCCGGAGCTGGAGCGGCGTGGCTACGACGTCGCCGTGTTCCATTCCACCGGCATGGGCGGGCGCGCCTATGAGGCGGTGGCGGCGCAGCGGGGCTTTGTCGCCGTCTTCGATTTCTGCATCCAGGAGGTGACCAATGCGCAGAACGGCTCTGTCGCCGTCTCCGGGCCGGACCGTCTGGAAAATGCCGGCCGCGCCGGCATTCCGCAGATCGTCGCGCCCGGGGCCGTCGACATGGTGGACATGCCCGCCTGGCAGGAGACGCCGGACCGCTTCGCCGGCCGGCCCTATCATGCGCACAACCGGCTGATCGCCTCCGTCACCGTCTCGCCCGACGAGCGCCGTGCGGTCGCCCGCGTCGTCGCCGCCAAGCTGGAGGGGGCGAGCGCCCCCGTCGCCTTCCTGCTGCCGACGAAGGGCATCCAGGAATGGGACCGGGAGGGCGAGCCGCTGCACGAACCGGACGCGCTGGAGGCCTTCCTCGACGAGATGCGCCGGGCCGTGCCGGCCTCCGTCGCCTTCGAGGAGGTCGACGCGCATATCAACGCCCCGGACTTTGCCGAAAGAGCGCTGGAAATCTTCGACCGCTGGGTGGCCGAAGGCATCGTCGAGAAGGGACAGGCGGCATGACAGAGGCCAGGCGGGCATTGATCCTCGATTTCGGCGGCGTCGTCACCCGCACGCTGTTCGAAACGCATGACATCACCGAGCGGGCGCTCGGCCTGCCGGCCGGCACGCTGACCTGGCGTGGTCCCTTCGACCCGGCCAGCGATCCGCTCTGGCAGTCGATGCAGGCGCGAGAAATCACCGAGCGCGACTACTGGATGATGCGCACGCGGGAGGTCGGCGCGCTGCTCGGCGAGGATTGGACGGACATGAAGACCTTCGTGCAGCGGGCGCGCGGGGCCGATCCCGAACTCGTTTTGCGCCCCGAGGCGCGTGATGCGATCCTGAAAGCCAGCGAAGCCGGGCTGAAGCTCGCCATCCTCTCCAACGAGCTCGACCTCTTCTACGGCGAGAGCTTCCGCAGGCGCTTCCCGCTGATCGACCTTTTCGACGTCATCGTCGATGCGACATACACGAAGATCCTGAAGCCCGATCCGCGCGCCTATGAACAGGTGCTGGCGGAACTCGCTCTCAGCCGTGCCGACTGCGTCTTCGTCGACGACCAGAAGAAGAACATCGAGGGCGCGGCGGCCGTCGGCCTTCCCCATGTGCATTTCGACGTGACGCGGCCTGCGGAAAGTTATGCGCAGGCGCTGAACATGCTTGGACTTTGAAAGGATATCCCATGCGCGATTCCAACTTCCTGATCGAGAACAATGCCCGTCATCTCTGGCATCCCATGGCGCATCCGGCGGAAATGCAGGCCAAGCCCCCGCGCATCATCAATGCGGGCGAGGGCGTTTCTGTGGTGGATATCCATGGCAAGACGGTGCTGGATGCCGTCGGCGGCCTGTGGAACGTCAACCTCGGTTATTCCTGCGAGCCGGTGAAGAAGGCGATCCGCGACCAGCTCGACGAGCTGCCCTATTATTCCACCTTCCGCGGCACCACCAATTCGCCGCTGATCGAACTGTCCTATGAACTGGCGGCGTTCTTCAGGGAGGACGGGCTCACCCGGGCCTTCTTCACCTCGGGCGGCTCGGATTCCGTCGATACGGCGCTGCGGCTCGCCCGTCAGTTCCACAAGATCAACGGCCAGCCGGAGCGCACCAAGTTCGTGGCGCTGAAGAAGGGCTATCACGGCACGCATTTCGGCGGCGCCTCGGTCAATGGCAATGCCAATTTCCGCCGCAACTACGAGCCGCTGCTGCCCGGCGTGTTCCACCTTGCAGCGCCCTATCCCTATCGCAACCCCTTCAACACGGCCGATCCGGTGGAGATCGCCCAGGCGATCGCCCGCCAGTTCGAGGACGAGATCGCCTTCCAGGGCGCCGACACCATCGCCGCCTTCATCATGGAGCCGGTGCTCGGCGCCGGCGGCGTCATCGTGCCGCACGAGACCTTCATGCCGCTGATGCGCGCGATCTGCGACAGGCACGGTATCCTCCTCATAGCCGATGAGGTCATCACCGCCTTCGGCCGCACCGGGGCCTGGACCGGTTCGCGCGGCTTTGGCGTCAAGCCCGACATGATGACCACCGCCAAGGCGATCACCAACGGCTACTTCCCCTTCGGCGCGGTGATGATCGCGGACAAGGTCGCCGGTGTCTTCGAAGCCAACAGGGATTCCTTCGGGACCATCGGCCACGGCTACACCTATTCCGGCCATCCGGTCGGCGCGGCGGCGGCGCTGGCAACGCTGAAGGAAACCGCCCGGATCGACACAGCCGCCAATGCCGCCGCGCGCGGCGCCGAGCTGATCGCCGGGCTGGAAGACCTGAAGGCGAAGCACGAACTGGTCGGCGACGTGCGCGGGAAGGGGCTGATGGCCGCGCTGGAGCTCGTCTCCGACCGCCGGACGAAGAGCGCGGCCGCCAAGGACGTGGTGCAGAAGGTCTATGATGCCGCCTATGACGAGGGCGTGATGGTCCGCACGTCGGGCGCCAATGTCATCCTCTCGCCGCCGCTCGTCATCACGGCGGCCGATGTGCAGAAGATCGTCTCGGCGCTGGATGCGGGGCTGTCGGCAGCACGAGGGGTGTCGCCATGACCGATGTGCAGGCCCTGCGCGCCCGCCGCGAGCGGCTGCTCGGCCGCAACATGTCGCTCTTCTACGATGACCCGGTGCATCTGGTGAGGGGCGAGGGCGTCTGGCTGTGGGATGCGGACGGGCGACGGTATCTCGACTGCTACAACAATGTGCCGCATGTCGGCCATTGCCATCCGCGGGTGGTCGAGGCGATCTACCGGCAGGCGTCGATGCTCAACACCCATACACGCTACCTGCACGAGGGCATTCTCGACTATGTCGAGCGGCTGACGGCGACCTTCCACAGGAGCCTCGACACGGCGATCCTCACCTGCACCGGCAGCGAGGCCAACGACGTGGCCCTGCGCATGGCGCAGGCGGTGACCGGCCGGACGGGCGTCATCGCCACCGACTTCACCTATCACGGCAACACGACGGCGGTCTCGCAGCTCTCGACGCGCATGCCGCCGGTCGGCGGCTATGGCGGGCATGTGCGCCATGTGCCGGCGCCGGATGCCTATCGTCCGCTTGGCGGAGAGGGCGGAGAGGCCTTCGCCGAGGCCTGGGCCGCCACGGTGGAGGCGGCGATCGCCGCGCTGCAGGAAAGCCCGTTCGGCTTCTCCGCGCTGATCATCGACCCCTTCTTCGCCAATGAGGGTTTTCCGGACCTGCCGGCGGATTTCCTCGCACCCGCCGTCAAGGCTGTCAGGAAGGCCGGCGGCCTTGTCATCTGCGACGAGGTTCAGCCCGGTTTCGGCCGCACCGGCACGCATTTCTGGGGGCATCAGAAGGCCGGCATCCTCCCCGATATCGTCACCCTCGGCAAGCCGATGGGCAACGGCCATCCGGTCGGTGGTGTCGTGGCGGCATCCGAAACGCTGAATGCCTTCCGCAAGGCGTTCCGCTACTTCAACACCTTCGGCGGCAATCCGGTCTCCTGCGCGGCGGCCATGGCCGTTCTCGACGTGCTGGAGGAGGAGAAGCTGCAGGAGAACGCGCTTCATGTCGGCACCCATGCCCGCGAGGGGCTGCAGAAGCTGGCGGACAAGCATGGGCTGATCGGCAATGTGCGCGGCAGCGGCCTGTTCTTCGGCGCGGAACTGGTGCTCGACCGGCAGGAAAAGACGCCGGCCTCGGACATCGCCACGCGGGTGATCAACGGCATGCGCGAGCGCGGCGTCTTGATGGGCAAGCTCGGCATCCACCAGAACGCCACTAAGATCCGCCCGCCTATGCCCTTTTCCCGGGAGAATGCCGACCTGATGCTGGCGGTGCTCGACGACGTGCTGAGCGGGCTGTGACGCGATGGACGACATGATCGCGGCCCTGACGGCCCGGGCGGCGGGCGCCCTTCTTCATTGGAACCTGCCGGACCAAGTGCCCGAACTCTTGAAATACCGCGAGAACGCGGTCTTCAAGGTTCACCTGCGCGACGGCCGGCCGGCGGCCTTGCGGCTGCACCCCCCGGCCTATCATTCGCCGGCGGCGCTCGCCTCGGAACTCGCCTTCATGGCGGCGTTGCGCGAAAAAGGCATCGCCGTGCCGCTGCCCATCGCCGCGCCGGACGGCAGCCTGCTTGCCGCCTTGCCATCTCCGGCGCCGGGCGAACCACATTATGCCGACCTGATCGACTGGATGGAGGGCGAGCCACTCGGCGATACGGGCGCTCCGCTTCCCCGGGGCGGCCGGGATTTGCCGGCGCTCTTTGGCGCCATCGGCCGGGAGATGGCGCGCCTGCACGATGCGGCCGATGCCTTCGTGCGGCCGGCCGGGTTCGAGCGTCCAGCCTGGGATGTCGAGGGGTTGCTGGGCGAAGCGCCCTTCTGGGGCCGGTTCTGGGATTGCCCGGTCATCACGCCGGTGCAGCGGGATGCCCTGGCGCGCCTGCGCGCCCGCCTCCTGCCGCGGTTTTCGGCGCTGGCGCCGGGGCTGGACTACGGCCTGATCCATGCCGACCTGGTCCGCGAAAATGTCCTCGTGGCGGGAGGCGCCGTCGCCTTCATCGATTTCGACGATTGCGGCTTCGGCTTCCGGCTGTTCGATCTGGCCACCGCGCTGCTGCGCAACCGGCACGAACCCGACTATCCGCAATTGCGTGCGGCCCTGCTGGAGGGATATGCCGCCGTCCGGCCGCAGGCGGAGGCGGAGTTCCGGCACTTGCCGCTGTTCCTGCTGCTGCGCGCGCTCACCTATATCGGCTGGGCGGCGGCGCGGCCGGAGCTTCCGGACAATCCCGCGCGCCTGCAGCGCTATCTTGGCGACATGGAGACGCTTGCGCGGGATCTCGGCCTTTGACGGCAGTCCGTCAGCGCGGATCGGCCTTGCGCACGGCCGTCGGCACGATGCCGAAGCGGCGGCGGAAGGCGGTGGCGAAATTGGCGGCGCTGGTATAGCCGGCGATCGCGCTCGCCTCCTGCACGGTGACGTTTTCCCGGTCGAGGGCGGCAAAGGCGCGCTCCAGCCGGATATTGCGTACATAGTCGAAGACGCTGCGGTTTTCCGCGACGCGGAACAGGCGTTGCAGGCCGCTCGCGCTGATGCCGGCCTCGCGCGCGATCGTTTCCACGCTCAGCGCTTCGGTGGCGCGGGCCGCGATGAAGTCCCGGGCGCGGCCGAGGCAGATCGCGTCCTGCCGGCTCAGCAGCGTGCCGCCCGCCCCGCGCCGGTCGGCCTGCAGCACCGCCGCCATCGTCTCCGCCACGAGCTCGACGGCGCGGCCTTCGAGATAGAGGTCGCGCAGTTCGGGAATGAGCGGCGAGGGGCTGAAGATCTGCCGCACCAGCTCCATCATGCGCGGCGTCAGCGTCCAGCGGTGCTCGCTGAGGTGATCGCGCAGCAGCCGCGCGCCGCCCGTCGTATCCGCCACGGCTTCCAGCGCGTCGCGGTGCAGCCATTCCGGCGTTGCGGAGACCACGAGATGGCGCAGGTGCTGGCCGCCGCGCGAGGCGCGTTCGAAATTTTCCGGGCAGGCATTCATGATCGCCACGCCGCGCACCGCGCTGCGGTCCGCCTGGAAGGCAAAGCGGCGGTCGCCGATCGAAAGATCGACGCTGCCTTCCAGGAAGAAGATGCAGGAAAGCTCCTCCGGCAGGAGCGAGGTGGCCGTGAAGGCCCGCTCCTCAATCGCGTCGCTGACATGCAGGACGAGGCCGCGGCGCAGCTCCCTGTGCAGGAACTTACCCTTCATCAGCGTGTCGTCGGGCGAAAGCCGGTCGTCGGGGCTGTCGAAGGCGATGCCCTCGTGGCGCAGGAAATCGCGCACGCGCACGCGGCCCCCCTTGCCCTCGTTTCCGGCGTTGCCAGGTGCGGCCGCCATCCCCTGTCCTTCACTGTTCCGGTCACCGGCATTGCGCAGGATGACCCGTGATTGGTGATCGAATTCCGGCACCGCGCGGAGATTTGCCGGTGCGCAAAGGCATCTGCGCGGTGCGCAAAGGTGCCGACATTGTCCGTCGTGCAAGTGTTGCCCTAGAGATAGCTTAACTTGATTTACGAGGTCAAGTTTAGGAAAAGGCTATCGGACGGTGGGACCGCGATCATGAGATTGGCAGAAGAGACGGTGGGAGCAACGGAGAGGGCGGGGCGCGCGATCTGGCGCAGGCACCTGTGGCTGGCCGCGACCGTGGCGCTGGCGGGGTTTGCCGGCCCGGCACAGGCGCAGGAGGCCGGCGCGACGGCGCTCCAGACGATCACCGTCGAGGGCGGCGAGGACAACCCGAAGGGGCCGGACCAGGGCATCGTCGCAAAGCGCAGCCTCAGCGCCTCCAAGACGGACACGTCCCTGCTCGAAACGCCGCAGGCGGTCAGCGTCGTCACGCGCGACCAGATGGATGCGCAGGGCGTGAACACGGTCGCCGAGGCGCTGCGCTATACGCCGGGCGTGCATCCTGATCCGAACGGCTACGACATCCGCTACGACTGGCTCTATATCCGCGGCTTCAACGCCTATGGCACGATGTGGCTCGACGGGCTCATTCTGCCGGGCGACCCGAGCAACTATGCGACGCCGAGCGTCAATGCCTTCGCGCTGGAACGCATCGACGTCATCAAGGGGCCGGCCTCCGTGCTCTACGGCAGCACCGTGCCGGGCGGCCTCATCAACCAGGTGAGCAAGCGTCCGCAGGCGACGGCGCACAACGAGGTGGGCCTCCAGACCTCCTCGCACGGCGGCGTGCAGGCGACGCTCGACATGACCGGCCCGCTGACCGAGGACGGCGACTGGCTCTACCGCCTCGTCGCGCTCGGCAAGAACATGGGCAGCCAGGTCGACCGGGAACGGGAGAAGCAGCTGATGCTGGCGCCGAGCCTCACCTGGTCGCCCACCGACCAGACCACGCTCACGCTCTATGGCTACTACCAGAAGGATCGCCCGACCTTCAGCCCGCGCTTCTACCCCGCCGTCGGCACGCTGATCGACAATCCGACCGCACGCGTGCCGCGCGACATCTATCTCGGCGATCCCAATGCGGATGTCTTCGACCGGGATTTCTATGCCCTCGGCTATGAATTCGAGCATGAGTTCAACGAGACCTTCACGGTGCGGCAGAACCTGCGCTACAGCCGCTCCGACCAGAACATGTTCCTCGTCCTCGTCAACCCGGCCTTTGCCTGGCAGCCGGACGGGCACACGCTCAACCGCGCCTCGGCGATTTCCGACGACTGGGTCTCGGCCTTCAATGTCGACACGCAGCTCGAAGCCCGCTTCGATACGGGCGCGCTCGACCATACGATGCTCTTCGGCCTCGATTACCTGAAGGCGACGTCCTCCACCAATTTCGGAAATGCCATCGCCGGCGTGCCGCCGCTCGACCTCTTCGACCCGCGCTACGGCGAGGTGGACATCCCCGTGCCGGCCATCCAGCGCTCCGGCCTGCAGGAGCAGCAGCAGATCGGTTTCTACATGCAGGACCAGATCCGCTACGACAACTGGGTGGGTACCTTCGGCCTGCGCTACGACCTGTCCGAGATCGACAGCACGAACCGCCTTGCCGGCACGCCGACCGTGACGACACAGGACCGGGAGCTGACCTGGCGCGCGGGCCTCACCTATCTCTTCGACAACGGTCTTGCGCCCTATGCCAGCTACGCCACTTCGTTCCTGCCGACGCTCGGCACGGATCGTGACGGCAATCCCTTCCGGGCGCAGACGGCCGAGCAGTATGAGATCGGCCTGAAATACGAGCCCCCGGGCGGCCGCGGCATGATCACCGCCTCGCTCTTCGACCTGACGCTCGACAATGCCCTGACGCCGGACCCGGCCGATATCCTGTTCGACGTGCAATCGGGCCGGCAGCGGGTGCGGGGTCTGGAGATCGAGGGCAAGTACGAGCTGACGCCGGAGCTCGACCTTCTCGCCGCCTATGCCTATTCCCATTCCGAAGTGCTGAAGTCCAACAATCCCATCGAGCTCGGCCGTGAGGTGCTGCGCCTGCCCGAGCATCAGGGCAGCGTCTGGCTCAGCTATCGGCCGGTCTTCGCCGACGGGCTGACGCTCACCGGGGGCGTGCGGGCCATGTCCTCCTACCAGACGGACAGCACCTACAAGGCGGAGCTGCGCATTCCTGGCCGGGCGCTCGTCGATATCGGCGCGGAATACGATTTCGGCGCCATCGACAAGGACTTTTCCGGCACGAAGCTTCGGGTCAACATCACCAACCTGTTCGACAAGGAGTACGTCTCCCATTGCCTCAACAGCACCGGCGGAAGCTGCAACTACGGCGCGGGCCGTGCCATCACCGCGAGCCTGAAATATTCGTGGTGAGCGCTTCGCATCGAACCGGGACGAGCGGAGGGGGCGCCGGCTTGCCGGCGGCCCTCTGTCGGCTGTCGCTCCTGTTGCTGCTGGCGTTTCCGGCATTCGCCTTGCCGGCGCGGGCCGAGATCCTGCTGTCGGATGCCGCCGGGCGCAGCGTGCGCCTTGCGGAGCCGGCGCGTCGCATTGTCACGAACGAAAGCCTGCTGCTCCTCTCGCTCGCCCTTGTCGATCCCGATCCCGTCGCGCGCATCGCCGGCTGGGCCGCGCCGCAGCGCATCGATCGCGGCATGTACGAGGCCTATCGCCGGCGCTTCCCGGCCATCGACGCCATCCCCACCGTCGGCGCCGTGCTGCCGGGGAAGACCTCTGTCGAGGCGATCCTCTCGGTCAAGCCGGACCTTTTCGTCGTCTCCATCTGGGAGAGCGGCTGGACGGAGGCGGCCGCGACGCTGGAGGCGGCGGGCGTGCCCGTCATCTTCCTCGACGGACCTGTCAATGACGGCAAGGGACCGGCGGAAACGACCGCCTTTTCCGTCACGCTGCTTGCCGCCGCCATTGGCCAGGAGGCGAAGGGCAGGGCGTTCGGCGATTTCCTGCGCGAACGCTACCGGCGCATCACGGAGCGCACGGCGAGGGCGAAGCCGGTTTCCGTGCTGGTCGATGCCCATGCGGGGGCTACGTGCTGCTCGACGCCCGGAAAGGGCAACCGCATGACGGATTATCTGCGGCTTGCGGGCGGCGAGAGCATCGGCGCGGATGTGCCGGGTTATGACGGCCAGCTCAGCCCGGAATTCGTGCTCGGCGCGGATCCCACGGTCTATATCGCGACCGGCGGCCCGCATCTTGCCGCCCAGGGCGGGCTCGTGCTCGGCGGCGATGTCGATGCCGAAAGCGCGCGAAAATCCTTCGCGGGCATTCTCGGCAAGGGCCTGCGCGACGGGCTGACGGCGGTGCAGCAGGGCCGGGCGCATGCGGTGTCGCACCAGCTGTCGATCTCGGTTCTCAACATCCTCGTCTTCGAGTGTTTCGCGAAGTGGATGCACCCCGATCTCTTCGCGGACGTCGATCCCGCCAAGACGCTCGCCAAGATCAACGACCGTTTCCTGGCGGTGCCGCTGGAGGGCACCTTCTGGATCGACGCGCAATAGGAAAGAGAGATGCACGCAAGACAGTACACCGCCCGGGCGCGGATCGCCCTGCGCAATCCCGCTCCCGTCATCGCGGAATTCTGCGACCACATGCAGGAGCACAATGCAGAAGTGAGCGAGGGGCCGACCGGCCCGCTGCTTCGGCTCGGGAGCATCCGCGCGCAGTTCTCGCGCGAGGGCGAGGCGACGCTGGTCGATGTCGCCGCGCCGGATCTCGAAGGGCTCTATCTCGCCCGCATGGCCGTCGCCTCGCACATCCTGGAATTTGCCGGCGACGATCCGCCGGCCATCACCTGGACGGGCGATGGCGGGGAGATCGTCCGCCCGCCGAACTTCCAGATACTCAAAGTCGTCGCCTGCCGGACGCTGACGCCGCATATGCGCCGCCTGACGCTGTCCGGCGAAAACGTCGCGCGGTTCGCCGGGCTGGACGCGCTGCATCTCAATCTCATGGTACAGCGGCCGGAGGCGGGCGAACCGCAATGGCCGCATGTCGGCGCGAACGGGGTGATTGCCTGGGAGAAACCCGAGCTGCGCCCGCTGATGCGCAAATATACGGTGCGCTCCGTCGATCTGGCCGCCGGCACGCTCGATATCGATTTCGTGCTCCATGCGGATGCAGGTCCCGGCTCCGGCTTTGCGGCGGCCGCGGCTGTCGGCGACCGGATCGGCGTGGTTGGTCCCGGTGGCGGCGGCCTCGTTGCGGCCGACTGGTATCTCTTCGCCGGCGACGAGACGGCGCTGCCGGCCATCGCCCGCATGCTGGAAAACCTGTCGGCAGGCGCACGCGGCCGGGTCTTCATCGAGGTTGCGGATGCCGGCGAGGTCCAGGTCCTCGCGCCGCCGCCCGCGGTCATCGTCGAATGGCTGTTCCGCGATGGCCGGCCAGCGGGCAGCACGAACCTGCTGATCGATGCCGTGCGGTCCGTGGCATTCCCGATGGATGGCGAGGCCGTCTATGTCTGGGCGGGCTGCGAGTTCGAAGCCTTCCGGGCGATCCGCAGCTTCGCGCGGCAGGAAAGGCGCCTTTCCAACACCGAGCACCTCGTCGTTTCCTACTGGCGTCGCGGGCGCGCGGAAGAGGACTAGAGCCGGCCGCAGCGGCATCGCTTCGGTGCCGGACAATCCAGGTAAAACAAGGTTTCGGAGTAGCTCCGGATGCGTGCCGGCAATATCCGGCTTTTGCGTCGTCGATTGCGGTGCGAAAGCCGGGCTTCCATGAATAGTTATGTCTTTGGAATGATGGTCTTCTAATATTTCTCCGGCGTAATATGAATTAATCCTGTATTTTTTGTTTATTTTATACGAAGTTCTTCAATTCGTTATATTTATAAAAATACATCGATAATTGATGTTTTACAAGTATATTCATGAGTGAAAGTGGAAAGTTTATTTCACTTTATTTTCATTGGGGCGATGCTAGTATCACGACGATGATTGGTATCGGAGGACGCATACCTTGTCTGACGTCGCCCCGGAACAACTGACGCCACAAACGCCCGGATCACGCCGGCGGCGCGAGCTTATCACGTTCTTCGTCCTTGCTTTCGGCATCTGGCCCATCGTCGCCGTCGGTGTCGTCGGCGGCTACGGCTTCCTCGTCTGGATGTTCCAGATCCTCTATGGGCCGCCCGGTCCGCCGGGCCATTGAGGGGAAGGCCATGACGCAGCAAGTCCTTTCCAGGCGGAATTTCCTGCGCGGCGGAAGGCATGACGCGACCGCCCGCATCCGTCCGCCCGGCATCGCGGAGCACGCCCTTGCCGCCTGCACGGGCTGCGGGTCGTGCGTGGAGCACTGTCCCACCGGCGTGATACGCCTCACTGACGATTTGCCCGTGCTCGATTTTGCGGCGGCGGAATGCACCTTCTGCGGTGCCTGCGCGGAGCACTGTCCCGAGCCGGTGTTCGCCGATGGCGTCGCCGGCCGCTTCGATCATGTCGTCGCCATCGCGTCCTCCTGCCTGCCGTTCCAGGGTGTCGACTGTCAGGCCTGCCGGGACGCCTGTCCGGCGGAGGCGATCCGCTTCCGTCCGGTGCGCGGCGGCCCCTTCGCGCCGCAGCTTGTGGCCGAGGCCTGCACCGGCTGCGGCGCCTGCATTTCCGTCTGTCCGGCCGGCGCGGTCGCCATCGCGCCCCGCAGCGTGGAGGTGGCCTATGCCTGATGGGCGCCGCTATCACATTTCAAGCGCGGTGATCGCCGTCAGGCCGGACTTCATGGTGGGCGTGCTCGAGGCGCTTGCCGGCTTTGCCAATGTCGAGGTGCACGGCTGCGACAAGGGCAGGATCGTCGTGGTCATCGAGGGGCCGAGCACCGGCGTGCTCGGGGATACGCTGATGCGCATCTCCGTCCTCGACGGCGTGATCGCGGCGAACATGGTTTTCGAACATGTCGAATTGGAAGAGGACGAGGTGCATGGGCAGCGAACTGACGCGGCGTGACATCCTGAAGGCCCAGGCGGCGGGCGTCGCGGCGGCGGCGGCGGGCATCGCGCTTCCCGCTGCCGCGCAGCCGGTTCCGGGCGGGGTGAGCGCGCTGGAGATCAAATGGGACAAGGCGCCCTGCCGCTTCTGCGGCACCGGCTGCGGCGTCATGGTGGGCGTCAAGGAGGGCAAGGTCGTCGCCACGCACGGCGACATGCAGGCCGAGGTCAACCGCGGCCTCAACTGCATCAAGGGCTATTTCCTCTCGAAGATCATGTACGGCTCCGACCGCCTGACGGCGCCGCTCCTGCGCAGGCGGAACGGCGTCTATGCCAAGGACGGCGAGTTCGAGCCGGTGACCTGGGAAGAAGCCTTCGACGTGATGGCCGAACAGGCCAAGAAGGTGCTGAAGGAAAAGGGGCCGACCGCCGTCGGCATGTTCGGCTCCGGCCAGTGGACGATCTTCGAGGGCTATGCTGCGACAAAGCTGATGCGCGCCGGCTTCCGCTCGAACAATCTCGACCCGAATGCCCGCCACTGCATGGCATCGGCCGCCGTCGCCTTCATGCGCACCTTCGGCATGGACGAGCCGATGGGCTGCTACGACGACTTCGAGCATGCCGACGCCTTCGTGCTCTGGGGCTCGAACATGGCGGAGATGCACCCGATCCTGTGGACGCGCATCGCCGACCGGCGGCTCGGCAACGAGCATGTGCGGGTGGCGGTGCTGTCCACCTTCACCCACCGCTCCATGGACCTCGCCGATATCCCGATGGTCTTCAAGCCGGGCACGGATCTGGTGATTCTCAACTACATCGCCAACCACATCATCCAGTCCGGCCGGGTGAACGAGGATTTCGTGCGCAATCACACGAAGTTCGTGCGCGGCGTCACCGATATCGGCTACGGCCTCAGGCCGGACAATCCGGTGGAGGTGAATGCCGCCAATTCCGCCGATCCGGGCAAGACGGAGCCGATGGACTACGAGGCCTTCAAGGCTTTCGTCGCGGAATACACGCTGGAAAAGGCGGTCGAGATGACCGGCGTCGAGGCCGGCTTCCTCAGGCAGCTCGCCGAGCTCTATGCGGATCCCGACCGCAAGGTCATGTCGCTCTGGACCATGGGCTTCAACCAGCATGTGCGCGGCGTCTGGGCGAACCAGATGGTCTATAACCTCCATCTTTTGACGGGAAAGATTTCCGAGCCCGGCAACAGCCCCTTCTCGCTGACCGGCCAGCCTTCGGCCTGCGGCACGGCGCGCGAGGTCGGCACCTTCGCGCACCGCCTGCCCGCCGACATGGTGGTGACGAACCCGGAACACCGCAAGCATGCCGAAGAGATCTGGCGCGTGCCGCATGGCATCATTCCGGAAAAGCCCGGCTATCATGCCGTCCAGCAGGACCGCATGCTTCGCGACGGCAAGCTCAATTTCTACTGGGTGCAGGTCAACAACAACGTCCAGGCCGGCCCGAACACCTCGAACGAGACCTATCAGGGCTACCGCAATCCGGAAAACTTCATCGTCGTGTCGGATGCCTATCCGACGATCACGGCGATGAGCGCCGACCTCATCCTTCCCGCCGCCATGTGGGTGGAGAAGGAGGGCGCCTACGGCAATGCCGAGCGGCGCACCCATGTCTGGCACCAGCTCGTGCAGGCGCCGGGCGAGGCGCGCTCCGATCTCTGGCAGATGGTCGAGTTCTCCAAGCGCTTCACCACGGACGAGGTCTGGCCGGCGGAGCTTCTCGCCGCCAACCCGGATTATAAGGGCAAGACGCTCTATCAAGTGCTCTTCGCCGAGAGCGACGTCGCGAAATTTTCAATCGACGAGGTTAAGCCCGAGCACGCCAACAACGAGGCACAGCATTTCGGCTTCTACATCCAGAAGGGCCTCTTTGAGGAATATGCCGCCTTCGGCCGCGGCCATGGCCACGACCTTGCACCCTATGACACCTATCACGAGGTGCGCGGCCTGCGCTGGCCGGTGGTCGACGGCAAGGAGACGCTGTGGCGCTATCGCGAAGGGTACGATCCCTATGTGAAACCCGGCGAGGGCGTGAAGTTCTACGGCAACAAGGACGGCAAGGCCGCGATCATCGCCGTGCCCTACGAGCCGCCGGCCGAATCCCCGGACGACGAATACGACATCTGGCTCGTCACGGGCCGCGTGCTGGAGCACTGGCATTCCGGTTCGATGACCATGCGCGTCCCCGAGCTCTACAAGGCCTTCCCCGGCGCGCGCTGCTTCATGAATGCCGACGATGCGCGCAAGCGCGGCCTCAACCAGGGATCGGAGATCCGCATCATCTCGCGGCGCGGCGAGATCCGCTCGCGCGTCGAGACGCGCGGGCGCAACCGCATGCCGCCGGGCGTGATCTTCGTGCCGTGGTTCGATGCCAGCCAGCTCATCAACAAGGTCACGCTCGACGCCACCGACCCCATCTCGAAACAGACGGATTTCAAGAAATGCGCAGTCAAGATCGAACCCGTCGCCTGACCCCGAGCCCCGGATGGATTTTCGCCGCGATCGGCGTGGCGGTGCTCGCCACCGGCGCCATGGCACAGATGGTGCCGCAGCTTTCCGGCCCGCAGGGCGACGCGATGCAGACCCTGCCGGCCGATCCCCTGCCGAAATGGGTCATCGACGACATCCGCCGCATGCGCGCCTATCCGGAACAGCCGCCGGTCATCCCGCATTCGATCGACGGCTACCAGCTGTCGGTCAACGCCAACCGCTGTCTTTCCTGCCACAAGCGTGAATTCTCGCAGGATGCCGGCGCGCCGATGATCAGCATCACCCACTACATGACGCGCGAGGGCCAGATGCTCGCCGACGTCTCGCCGCGGCGCTATTTCTGCACCGCCTGCCATGTGCCGCAGGCCGATCACAAGCCGCTCGTCGAGAACACGTTCAAGGACATGAGCGACATGGGCGTCACCAAGGCGGGAAGCGAGTGATGGTGGCGCGCATCAAGGCCGTCCTCGCCTGGGTCTGGACCATTCTGACCACGCCTGCGGCGACCCTCAGCCTCGCCTTCCTGACGCTCGGCGGCTTCGTCGGCGGCGTCATGTTCTGGGGCGCCTTCAACACCGCGCTGGAGCTGACGAACACGGAGAAGTTCTGCACCTCGTGCCATGAGATGCGGGACAACGTCTACCAGGAGCTGACCAACACGGTGCATTTCACCAACCGCTCCGGCGTGCGCGCCTCCTGTCCGGATTGCCATGTGCCGCATGAATGGACCGACAAGATCGCCCGCAAGATGCAGGCCTCGAAGGAGGTCTGGGGCAAGATCTTCGGCACGATCAACACGCGCGAGAAATTCCTCGACCATCGGCTGGAGCTTGCCCAGCATGAATGGGCGCGGCTGAAGGCGAACGACAGCCTGGAATGCCGCAACTGTCATTCGGCCGTCGCGATGGATTTCACCAAGCAGACCCAGCGCGCGGCCGATATCCACGCCAGGTTCCTCCTGCCCGGCAAGGCGACGTGCATCGACTGCCACAAGGGCATCGCCCACGAGCTGCCCAACATGGAGGGCGTCGATCCCGGCTGGAAGATGCCGCGCGAACTGGAGGGCGAAGAGCTTCCCGCGGCGTCCAACGGGGCGATCGAAGATCTGCGCAAGGCGGTGGCGAGCGCGCATGGCGCGATGACGTTCTAGTTCCGGGAGCTTGAGCGCTATGGCCGCTTCTGCGCCAGCGTATCCGTCAGGCGGCTGCGGCCGACGCGGATGACGGTTTCCATGGCGCGCCGCGCGCCGTCCTCGTCGCGCCGGCGGATCTCCTCGACGATGCGCATGTGGCTTGCGGCGACGTCGCCGATCTTGATGTGGTCGGCGGCGGGCGAGGAGAGCTTGAAGATGCCGGCCAGCGCCGCCTCGATGAGGCTGCCCACCGTGCGCATGAAGGGATTGCGTGCCGCATCGATGACGCTGAGGTGGAAACGCAGGTCGGCGAGCGCCAGGGTCTCCGGCGTGTGGGCCGGGTCGCCCATGGCGACGGCGAGTAGCATCATCTGGTTGATGTCGGCCTCGCTCGCGTGACGGGCGGCAAGGGCGGCGGCCTGCGGCTCGAAGCCGAGGCGGATCTCGCTGAGATGAACGAGGAACTGCTCGTCCACGCCGACCGCGAAATGCCAGGTGAGGATGTCGCTGTCGAAGAGGTTCCACTGGGTCTTTGCGGTGACGCGCGTGCCGATGCGGGCGCGCGGCACGACCAGCCCCTTGGCCGCCAGCGTCTTCATCGCTTCACGCAGCACCGTGCGCGAGACGCCGAAGCGGGCTTCGAGATCCGCATCGCCGGGCAGCGTGGCACCCACCGGAAACTCGCCGGCGACGATCGCCCTGCCGAGCTCGCCCACGACCTGCGAGTGGCTGGTGCGGGCCACGGGTCCGTTCATCATCGTTTCGAGCAGGCCCTTCTTGCGCACCGGTCCGTCCTCGCATCGAGCAATTCCAGCAAAGGTGCGAAGCGGTTTTGCGTCCGGAATTGCGTTAAAACAAAAGGCTAGAGCGCTTTCGCGTTCTGAAGAAAAGCGGAAGTGCTCTAGCCGCCGGGGTTTCGGGTACGGGCGAGGGCGGCGGGACGCATGTCAGGCATGCCGCCTCCGCCGGTCCGTCGCGAGGATCAGGCCCTTCTGGAGCAGGATGAAGGCGAAGAGCAGGAGGCCGATCAGGATCTTCGTCCACCAGCTCGACAGCGAGCCGTCGAAAGTGATGTAGGTCTGGATGAGGCCCTGGATGAGGATGCCGACCAGCGTGCCGGCGACGAAGCCGGAACCGCCCGTCAGGAGCGTGCCGCCGATGACGACCGCGGCGATGGCGTCGAGTTCTACGCCAACCGTGGCCAGCGAATAGCCGGCGGAGGTGTAGAGCGAGAAGACGATGCCGGACAGACCCGCGAGGAAGCCGGAGAGGGCATAGATCATCACCGTCGTGCGCCCGATCGGCACGCCCATCAGCCGCGCCGTCGCCGTGCCGCCGCCAAGCGCGTAGATGTTGGCGCCGAAGCGGGTGCGGTGGGCGATCAGGATGCCGGCAGCGAAAACGAGGAGCATCAGGCCACCGATGAGGGTGATGCGTCCGCCGCCGGGCAGCTTGTAATAGACACTCTTCAGCGTGGCGTAGAAGGGATGCTTGATCGGGATCGAATCGATCGACAGCACGAAGGCCATGCCGCGCGCCAGGAACATGCCGGCAAGCGTGACGATGAAGGGCGGCATTTCGAGGTGATGGATGATCGCGCCCATCAAGGCGCCGAAGGCCGTGGTGACGGCAAGCGCCAGCACGAAGGCGGCAAGCGGATGGATCGCGGTCGATTGCAGCAGCACGGCGAGAAGGACGCCGGTGAAGGCGATGACCGCGCCGATGGAAAGATCGATGCCGCCGGACAGGATCACGAAGGTCATGCCGACCGCCGCGATGCCGAGGAAGGCATTGTCCGTCAGCAGGTTGCCGATCACCCGCGTCGACAGCATGTTCGGATATTGCGCGATGCAGACGGCATAGGCGATGAGGAAGATCGCGATCGTGGCGGTGAGGGGGAGATAACGCGGGTTCATTTCGTCTCCTCGCCCGTCTTGCTTGCCGCCGCCTGCGGGCGGGAGAGGAAGACGAAGGCCGACTGCGCGCGCGGCGACTGGATGACGAGGATCAGCACGATGATCGCCGCCTTGATGATCAGGTTGAATTCGGGCGGGAAACCGGACAGCAGGATGCCCGTGTTGATCGACTGGATGATGAGCGCGCCGAGCAGCGAGGCGGCGATGGAAAAACGCCCGCCGAGCAGCGAGGTGCCGCCGACGACGACGGCGAGGATCGCGTCGAGCTCCAGCCAGAGGCCGGCATTGTTGGCATCCGCGCCGCGGATGTCTGCGGCGGCGATGATGCCGGCGAGCGCGGCGCAGAGGCCCGAGAGCACATAGGCGGCGATCAGCAGCACGCCGGTGGAAACGCCCGAGAGCATGGAGGCGCGCCGGTTGACGCCGAGCGCCTCGATGAGCATCCCGAGCGCCGTGCGCCGCACGATGAGCGCCACGGCAAGGCCGAAGACCAGCCAGATGACGACGGGCATGGGCAGCCCGAGGAACGACCCGCTGCCGATGAAGATGAGGCCGGAATCGTTGAAGGTGAGGATCGCCCCCTCGGTGATGAGCTGGGCGATGCCGCGGCCGGCGACCATCAGCACCAGGGTCGCGATGATCGGCTGGATATCGAGAACGGCGACGAGGAGGCCGTTCCACAGGCCGCACAGGAGGCCGGTGCCGATGGTGATGAGCAGCGTCATCGCCAGCCCGTAACCCGCCGTGATGCAGGCGGCGGCGACAGCCCCGCAGATCGCCATGACGGCGCCGACCGACAGGTCGATGCCCTTGGTGGCGATCACCACCGTCATGCCGATCGCCAGCAGAGCCACCGGTGCGCCGCGGTTGAGGATGTCGATGAGGCTGCCATAGAGCCGGCCATTCTGCATTTCGAGGCGGAAGAAGCCCGGAAAGGCGATCGACACCATCAGGAGGATGACGACGAGCGCGGCGACCTGCGGAAAGAGCCTGACGGCATAGGTTTTCAAGGTCGTGTTCATGGATCGGCCCTCCCGGCGGAAGCGGCGATTGCCTCGACGATGCCGTCCGTGGTGACCGCGCTGCCAGTGAGTTCGGCGACATGCGCCCGGTCGCGCAGCACGATGACGCGGCTGGAATAGGCGACCAGCTCTTCGAGTTCGGAGGAGATGACGATCAGCGACATGCCTTTCTCGCACAGGGATTCGATGAGGCGGATGATTTCCGCATGCGCGCCGACATCGATGCCGCGCGTCGGCTCGTCGAGGATGAGGAAATCCGGATTGGTGGCGAGCCAGCGGGCGAGGATCGCCTTCTGCTGGTTGCCGCCGGAGAGCAGCTTGATCGGCTTCTCGCGGTCGCTCGTGCGGATGTCGAGCGCCTTTATGTAGTGGTCCGCCAGCCGGTCCTGCTCGCCGCGGCTGATCGGCCGGGCCCAGCCGCGTCGGGCCTGGAGGGCGAGCGCGATGTTCTCGCGTACGGAAAGGTCGCCGACGATGCCATCGACCTTGCGGTCTTCCGGGCAGAAGCCGAATTTCTCGCGGATGGCGGCGCGGGGGGACGAGAGGTCGAGCGTCCGGCCGTCTCTCTCCGCCGTGCCGCTGTCGGCGCGCTCGGCGCCGAAGAGGATCTCGGCCGTCTCCGTGCGGCCGGAGCCGAGCAGGCCGGCAATGCCGACGACCTCGCCCGCGCCGACATCGAGGTCGAACGGCTGGATATGGCCCTTGCGGCCGAAACCCCGGAAGCGGAAGCGCACGGGGCCGGCCTCGCCCTTCGCGCCGTGCTCGCCCGCCACTTCCTGCACCAGTTCGCGGCCGAGCATCATGGCGATCAGGTCGCGGCGCGGCAGGTCGGCGGTCTCGCGCGTGCCGACGAGCTGGCCATTGCGCAGCACGGTGATGCGGTCGGAAATCGCGTAGACCTGCTCGAGGAAGTGGGTGATGAACACGATGCCGAGGCCGCGCTCCTTCAGCCGTCGCACGATGCGGAACAGCATCGCCACCTCGTGCGTGTCGAGGCTGGCGGTCGGCTCGTCGAGGATCAGCACCTTGCCCGACAGGTCGACCGCGCGGGCGATGGCGACGACCTGCTGCACGGCGACGGAATAGGCGGCAAGTTCGGCGGTGACGTCGATGTCAAGGTCGTATTCGGCAAGCAGCGCCCTTGCCCGGCGGTTCATCTCGCGGGCGTCGACGAGGCCGAAGCGCTTCGGCTGGCGGCCGAGGAAGAGGTTTTCGGCGACCGTCAGGTTCGAAAGCAGGTTCACTTCCTGGTAGACGGTGCCGATGCCGAGGTTCTGGGCCTCCAGCGTGCTCTGCGGATCGACGTCGGCGCCATCGACGAGGATGCGCCCGCCGTCGCGGCGATAGGCCCCGGTGAGGCACTTGACGAGCGTCGACTTGCCCGCGCCGTTTTCGCCGAGCAGGGCATGCACCTCGCCGCGCCGCAGAGAGAAATCGACGCGGTTCAGTGCCTTGGCGCCCGGAAAGATCTTGTCGATCCCCGTCGCCGAAAGAATATAGGAACTGGCAGGCTGCATGGTCCCGACCCGGATGAGGATGGCCGCCCGCAGCCTAGGAGGCGAACGGGCCTGGCGGAGGCCCCGCGCCCGGCCATTGGCCGGACACGGGGCTCCAGGGTGAGATCAGTAGCCGAGGCCCTTCTTCTCCTCGTAGACCTTCGCCGGATCGTCAGCCTGCGTATAGAGCTTCGATTCGGTCTGGATCCACTTCGGCGGTGCCTTGCCGTCCTTGCGGAAGGCGTCGAGGGCGTCGAAGGCGGGGCCTGCCATGTTGGGCGTCAGCTCGACCGTGGCATTGGCTTCGCCGGCAGCCATCGCCTGGAAGATGTCGGGCACGGCGTCGATCGAGACGACGAGGATGTCGGTGCCCGGCTTCAGGCCGGCTTCCTTGATCGCCTGGATGGCGCCGACGGCCATGTCGTCGTTGTGGGCATAGAGCGCGCAGATGTTCTTGCCGCCGTCCTCCGCCTTCAGGAAGCTCTCCATGACTTCCTTGCCCTTGGTGCGGGTGAAGTCGCCGGTCTGGCTGCGGACGATCTTCAGGTTGTCATGGCCGGCGAGTGCTTCCTCGAAGCCCTTCTTGCGGTCGATGGCGGGCGAGGAACCGGTCGTGCCCTGGAGCTCGACGACGTTGCACGGCTTGCCGGCTACCGTGTCGACCAGCCACTTGCCCGCGACATTGCCCTCGTGCACGAGGTCGGAGGTGACGGCGGTCAGGTAGAGGTTGTCGGGGGCGTCGACCGTGCGGTCGAGCAGGATGACCGGGATTTCCGCATCCTTGGCTTCCTGCAGCACCTCGTCCCAGCCGGTTGCCACGACCGGGGCGACGAGAATGGCGTCGACGCCCTGCGCGATGAAGGAGCGCAGGGCCTTGATCTGGTTTTCCTGCTTCTGCTGCGCATCGGCGAATTTCAGGTCGATGCCGCGCTGTTCGGCCTGCTGCTTGGTGAGCGTCGTCTCGGCGGCGCGCCAGCCGGACTCGGACCCGATCTGCGAAAAGCCGACGGTCAGCTCGGCCGCGGATGCGGCGCTGAACATCGAGGCAGCAAGGATCGTGGCACTCGCGAGTGCGATTTTGAATTTCATGATGTCCTCCCAAAGAAAGCTGCTCCTCAGCAGCGAAGGTAAAACATCATATTGTATTACTATTGTAAACCATCAAATTTGCGGTGCCGGGAATTTCTTTGCGTGGAGGCGGGCAGGGGCGCGAATTGCCGGATGGGTTCTGCAAGCTGTTTCAAGGGCTTGTCGGCGAATGCGAAAGATCGCCTGCCTTGCGGCGGAAACATTGAACGCGCGCTGGAACAGGCGCCGCTGCCGTTCGCGAGCCCATGCTGGCGGGCAAGGCGGCGAACAGAAGAACGAGGGCCCGACAGGGATGCCGGCGAAACCGTGGAACGGGCAAGGGTCCCACAGTGGATAGCCGATCGATGATTCGCCCATGCGATCGGAGCATGCACGCGCTCGGGGCCGGTGCTGCCGAGATATGGCCGGAACCTCGACGACGGCAAAGCGGAGCGCTCTCGTCGAAACAGGGCGAACCATCTGGTCTACAAGCGGGGCAATTGCCTTTGGAATGCAACATTGCCGTTCTTTCCTTCCCCGGGGAAGGGGAAGCAGGCGGGGGCATTCCCACAGGGGATCGGTTTATAAGGGGCTTCCGGTTTCTTACCGGCCGGCGCCTTCCAGCGTCTCGCTGACGCGCTCCCAGGCCTTTTTCAGGTGGCGTCCCAGAACTTCGGACAGCCGGTCGGCATCGCGCGCCTCCAGCGCGGCGACCATTTCCTCGTGCTCGCCGACCGCGGCCGCCCATTTCTCGGCGCCCTCGTGGCCGACGAAGCGGATGCGCTTCAGCCGGGTCTGCAGCATGCCGTGCACCTCGGCCAGCGCGGCATTGCCGGAAATGGCGACGATTCGCGTGTGGATCGCCTGGTTGAGCTTGTAATATTCCAGGCGGTCGCCCGCCTTGTAATGCCGGACCATGCGGTCGTGCAGGGCGCGGATTTCCGCGATCTCCTCATCGCGCGCGCTCGCGCAGGCAAGCCTGCCGGCCAGTTCCTCCAGCGTGGCGAGGACCGACAGCATGTCCTTGACGTCCTTCGCCCCGAAGCGCTTCACGACGGCGCCGCGGCTGGGAACGAGCTCGACCAGGCCTTCGCTCGCCAGATACTTGATGGCCTCGCGCAGGGGAGTGCGCGAAACGCCGAGCATCTGGCCGAGCTGGCCTTCGTTGAGGCGCGTTCCCGGCGACAGGTGCCCCTCGATGATCATGTCGCGCAGGCGGCCGACGAGCGTGTCGTGCAGCGCCGTGCGGCGGATCGGTTCCGGCAGGCTGCTTTCCGGGAGCCCCAAGCTTCTGATCTCATCCATGTCTTTGATCTTGCGTCTTTCAGGTCCGGCCCGAGGGCGCCGGCCGCGTTGGCGATTTGGTGCGAGCATGGAGAGCCGGGACGATGGCGTCAATAAAAAATGCTGCATACAGAATACAAAAGACTTGATGCAGCATTTTGGATGCCGTATGAAAGCTGCATACAGAATGCAGCGGAGGAGCTTCATCATGACCGAGAGCGCAAAAGACGCGCGTCCCGTTATCGCGCTCGCCATGGGCGACCCGGCCGGCATCAGCCCCGAGCTGACCGCCCGCATCATTGCGCTCGACGACGTCAAGGCCGCGGCCCATCTCGTGGTGATCGGCGATTGCCGCATTCTCGACGAGGGCGCGAAGGCGGCCGGCCTCGACCTCGACCTGGAGGCCGCAACGCTCGAGACCTTCGGTGCGGCGGGCGGCGAGCGCCATGTCTTCATCGACCTTGCCCATCTCGATCCGGCGGATGTGGTGCGCGGTGAGGCGACGCTTGCCGGCGGCACCTTCGCGACGACCAATTTCCGCGCCGCGCTGCAGCTTGCCGATCAGGGCAAGGCCGGGGCCGTCTGCTTCACGCCCTTCAACAAGAAGGCCATGCGCTACGCCTATCCGGGTTATGACGACGAAATCCGCTTCGTCGCCGACGTCATCGGCTTCACCGGCAAGGTCCGCGAGTTCAACGTGCTGGAAAAGGTCTGGAATGCGCGCGTCACCTCGCACATTCCGCTGAAGGACGTGGCGGCGGCGCTTTCGGTCGAGGCGATCCTCGCCGAGATCGAGCTCACCGCGGCCTGCCTGCGCAATGCCGGCTACGACAATCCGCGCATCGCCGTTGCGGGCCTCAACCCGCATGCCGGCGACGGCGGTTCCTTCGGCATGGAGGAGATCGACATCATCGAGCCTGCCGTCGCGGCGGCGAAGGCGCGCGGTTTCGATGTCGAGGGTCCGTTCCCGGCCGATACCGTCTTCCTGCGCGCCCTGAAGGACGGCTTCCAGGCGGTCATGACCATGTATCACGACCAGGGCCAGATCGCGATGAAGCTCATGGGCTTCGACAAGGGCGTCACCATGATGGGCGGCCTGCCGTTCCCGCTCTGCACGCCGGCCCACGGCACGGCCTATGACATTGCCGGCAAGGGCATTGCCGATGTCGGGGCGAGCCGCGAGGCGCTGCTTCTGGCCGCGCGCATGGCGAAAAAGGCCGCCGCGCTTTCGGCCGCCGCCTGACCTGTCGAATTTTTGAGGTATACCGGCACGGAGGAGGTTCGTGCCGGGATCATCCCAACGGAGGAGCAAGATGAAAAAGTCCCTTACCATTGCCTGCATCGTCGCGGCCGCATCGGGCGTCGCCCTGCCGGCCTTCGCCTTCGAGCCGGAGCGCCCGGTCGAATTCGTCGTCACGGCCGGCCCCGGCGGCGGCACGGATATCTTCGCCCGCACCATCCAGTCGATCATCGCCAAGTACGAGCTGATGAAGGCGCCGGTGGTGGTGACCAACAAGGGCAGCGCCGGCGGCGCGGAGGGCTTCGTCTATGCCGCGACCGCAAAGGGCGATGCTCACAAGCTGACCTTCGGCACGAACAATGCCTATCTGCTGCCCGTGCGCGCCAAGGTGCCCTACACCGCCGCCGACCTGACGCCGGTCGCCGCGCTCGCTTCCGACGAATTCGTGCTCTGGGTCAACGGCAAGTCCGAGATCAAGACGGCCGCCGATTTCGTCGAGAAAGCCAAGGCGGCGCCGGGCACGCTGAAGGTCGCCGGCAGCCAGTCCAAGGACGTCGACCAGATCCTCACCTCGATGATCAACGAGGCGACCGGTGCCGATATCGGCTACGTTCCGTTCAAGAGCGGCGGCGAGGCGGCCGTGCAGCTTGCCGGCGATCACGTCGCGGCCAATGTCAACAATCCGAGCGAGAATCTCGGCCAGTGGCAGGCCGGCATGGTCAGGCCGGTCTGCGTCTTCAAGTCGGAAAAGCTGAAGAGCGATGCGAAGGTGGCCGGCGACCAGGGCTGGGCGGACATCCCGACCTGCAAGGACAGCGGCATCGCCATCGACAACTACGCCATGCCGCGCACCGTCTGGCTTGCCGCCGGTGTCGAGCCGGAGGTTGTCAGCTTCTATGCGGATGTCCTGAAGAAGGTGTCCGAGACGCCGGAATGGCAGAAATATCTTGCCGACACCTCGCAGTCCGGCACCTATATGAGCGGCACGGAGTTTGCGGACTTCATCAAGAAGAACGAAGCCGCCGTCAGCGCCGTGCTGAAGCGCGAAGGCTGGCTTGCGAACTGAACCTCCCAAGGTTCCGCGCGGATGCCCCACGGCATCCGCACCCCCTTTCGGAAAGGTCTGATCCATGCGTGAGAACAGCGCGAATGGGCTTTCCCGTTTCGCCATGGAAACGGGCGTCGCCCTCCTGACGGGCGCCTTCGGCATCGCCGTCGCCTACGGCTCGATAGAGGCCGGCGCGGGCTGGACGGAGATGGGGCCGGATGCCGGCTATTTCCCCTTCTATATCGGCCTGCTGATCGTCTTCGGCAGCGCGATGAACCTCGTCTACGCTGTCGTCAAGCATCGCGGCAGCGGCGAGATCTTCGTCGACATGGCGCGCTTCAAGGTCGTGCTCGGCTTCCTGCTGCCGCTCGTCGCCTTCGCCGCGGTCTCCACCCTCCTCGGCCTCTATGTCGGCACGGCGCTCTACATCGCCGGAACGATGACCTTCCAGGGCAAGTACAAGTGGTGGGCCGGCCTTGCCGCGGGCATGGGCGTCGCCCTCTTCTTCTTCGTCATTTTCGAGATCGGCTTCAAGGTTCCGCTCCTGAAGGGTCCGGTCGAGGCCTTCTTCGGGATCTACTGATCGCGCGAGGGCGCCGGTCTTCGGAGGAAAGACATGGAAAATATCGGTCTTCTCATGGATGGCTTCGGCCATATCCTGAGCTTCAACCACATCCTGCTCATGATGCTCGGCGTCACGCTCGGCATCCTGGTGGGCGTGCTGCCCGGCCTCGGGGCGCCGAACGGCGTGTCGCTGCTCCTGCCGCTCACCTTCTCGATGGATCCGATCTCGGCCATCATCCTGCTCTCCTGCATGTATTGGGGCGCGCTCTTCGGCGGGTCGACGACCTCCATCCTCTTCAACATTCCGGGCGAGCCCTCTTCCGTCGCCACCACCTTCGACGGCTATCCGATGGCCAAGAAGGGCGAGGCGAGCCGGGCGTTGACGCTCGCCTTCGTCTCGGCCGGCCTCGGCGCGCTTGCCGGCGTCGTGATGATCACGCTGCTTTCCGGCTGGGTCGCCAATTTCGCGCTGCGCTTCTCCTCGCCGGAATATTTCGCCGTCTATTTCCTCGCCTTCGCAAGCTTCATCTCGATGGGCGCCCAGTCGCCGTTCAAGACGCTCGTCTCCATGATGATCGGCTTCGCGCTCGCCTCCGTCGGCATGGACACGATCTCGGGCAACCTGCGCCTGACCTTCGACATTCCCGAACTCATCAAGGGCGTCTCGTTCCTCATCGCCGTCATGGGTCTCTTCGGCATCGGCGAACTGCTGCTGACCACGGAGGAGGGGCTGCGCTTCGAGGGCATCAAGGCACGCGTGAGGCTCGTCGAGATCGGCCGCACGCTGGTCGAGATGCCGCGCTACTGGTTCACCATTGCCCGCTCCACGCTGATCGGCATCTGGATGGGCATCACGCCCGCCGGCCCGACGGCGGCCTCCTTCATGAGCTACGGCGTCGCCCGCCGCTCGGCCCGCGACAAGTCGCAATTCGGCAAGGGCGATCCGCGCGGCGTCGTCGCGCCGGAGACGGCCGACCATTCCGCCGGCACCTCCGCGCTGCTGCCCATGCTGGCGCTCGGCGTTCCGGGCTCGGCCACCGCGGCGGTCATGATGGGCGGCCTGATGATCTGGGGCCTCACGCCCGGCCCGACGCTCTTCACCGACCGGCCGGATTTCGTCTGGGGCCTGATCGCCTCCATGTATCTCGGCAACATCGTCGCCGTCGTGCTGGTGATCGCCACCGTGCCACTCTATGCCTCGATCCTGCGCGTGCCCTTCGCCATCATCGGGCCGATCATCGTCGCCATCATCCTGTCCGGCGCCTACCAGGTCGGCAATGCCGTCAGCGACATGTGGCTGGTGCTTGTCTTCGGCCTCCTCGGCTATGTCTTCAAGAAGCTCGATTATCCGCTTGCCCCGCTCGTGCTTGCCATGGTGCTCGGCGACAAGGCGGAGGATGCCTTCCGGCAGTCCATGCTCTTGTCCGGCGGCCAGCTCTCGGTCTTCTGGTCGAACGGGCTGGTGACGACGCTGATGCTGGTCGGCCTTGCGCTGCTCTTCTCGCCGCTCGTCTTCTGGCTTCTCGGCATCTCGCGCCGCCGCCGGCTCGGCGTTCCCAAGTCCCCGCAGGACGGCACGCCTGCGGTCTGATCCGCCGGCTCCCCGCCTTTTCCGCACCAGGAGTTCGTCATGACCGTTCCGGCGCCCGCATGGACCCGTGAAACCTGGCCGATCGCGGCCGCGATGATCCAGTATCCGAACCTCCTGGCGGATGGCCGTTCGGTGCAGGACCAGTCCGTCGAGGAATGGGCCGCGACGCTCGACGACGTCGTCGATGCCGGCTTCACCGAGCTCGACCCGACGGACAGCTGGCTGCGGCTCGCCGATCTTTCGCCGGCGCGGCTCGATGCCTTCATGGCGCTGGTGCGCTCGCTCGGCCTGACGATCCCGGCGATCTCGATCTCCCGCCGCAGCGTCATCGATGCCGTCCACGGCGATGCCTATCTCGCCTATGGCCACCGCGTCATCGACACGGCGAAGGCGATCGGCGCGGGCGCCGTCTCCTTCGGCCTCTTCGAGCCGCTGACGGTGGGGCAGAAGAAGGCGCTCTGGTTCTGGACGGTCGATGGCCCGTGCAATCCCGATGATCCGGCCGTCTGGCAGAAGGCCGTCGCGCGCATCCGCGAGCTCGGTCGCCATGCCGAGGAGCTCGGCATCGAGATGGCGCTGGAAATGTACGAGGACACCTATCTCGGCACGGCGGACAGCAGCGTGCGCTTCGTCGAGGCGGTCGGCCTGCCGAATGTCGGCATCAATGCGGATATCGGCAACCTCATCCGCCTGCACCGCCCCGTGGAGCACTGGCAGGAGATGATGGAGAAGGTCGCGCCCTTCGCGAAATACTGGCACGTCAAGAACTATACGCGCACGGAGGATCCGGGAACGGGGGCGATCGTCACCCATCCGGCGCCGCTGGAGACCGGCATCATCAATTACCGCGCCGCCATCCGCATGGCGCTTGCGCACGGCTTCCGCAGCGCCTTCCTTTGCGAGCACTACGGCGGCGATGGCCTTTCGGTCTCGGCCGCCAACCGCGATTACCTGCGACGCATCCTGCCGCGCCGCTGACAAGACGATCCAGCACAAGACGAGGGACGATCACCATGACCACCATCTTCGATGCACCGGAGGATTTCGCGGCCACCGCCCTTGCCGGCTTTGCCGATCTCTACAGCCGCCATGTCCGCCTCGTGCGCGGCGGCGTGGTGCGGGCGACGCGGGTGCCGAAGGGTAAGGTCTCGGTCGTCGTCGGCGGCGGTTCGGGGCATTATCCGGCCTTTGCCGGCTATGTCGGCCCGGGCATGGCGGACGCGGCGGTTGCCGGCGACGTCTTCGCCTCGCCCTCGACGGCGGCGGTCGCCCGCGTCTGCCGGCAGGCCGATCACGGTGGCGGCATCCTGCTCGGCTTCGGCAACTATGCCGGCGACGTGCTGAATTTCGGTGTCGCCGCCGAGCGTCTCAGGGCCGAGGGCATCGATGTCCGCATCGTTCCCGTCACCGATGACGTGGCGAGCGCGCCGGCCGAGGCGCATGGAAAGCGCCGCGGCATTGCGGGCGATCTTGCCGTGTTCAAGGTCGCGGGCGCGGCGGCGGAAGCCGGCCTTTCCCTCGACGAGGTGGAGCGCATCACGCGCCATGCCAACGACCGCACCGTCTCCTTCGGCGTCGCCTTCGACGGCTGCACCTTGCCGGGCGCCGGCGGCCCGCTCTTCACCGTGCCGAAGGGCCGCATGGCGCTCGGCCTCGGCATCCATGGCGAACCGGGCATCCGCGAGGAGACCGTCGTGCCGGCGAAGGATCTTGCGGCCCTCCTCGTCGAAAGGCTTCTTGCCGAGCGCCCGCAGGGCGTCACGCGCGTGGCAGTGGTGCTGAACGGCCTCGGCGCCACGAAATACGAGGAGCTCTTCGTCCTCTGGACCGCGATCTCCGGGCTGCTGAAGGCGGCAGGGCTGGAGATCGTGGCGCCCGAGGCGGGGGAATATGTCACCAGCCTCGACATGCAGGGCTGCTCGCTGACGCTGATGTGGCTGGATGCGGAGCTCGAAACCTACTGGACCGCGGCCTGCGATGCGCCCGTCCTCCGCCGCGGCGGCGAGATCCGCACGGAGCGTGCCACCGACGCCATCGTCAACGAGGATGCGGCGCCGACCTTCGGCCCGTCCTCGGCCGCCTCGCGCAAGGACGCGGCCTGCATCGCAAGGCTTCTCGGCCTTGCCGCGAAAGGGTTGAAGGACGCGGAGGACGAGCTGGGCCGCATCGACGCGCAGGCCGGCGACGGCGACCATGGCCAGGGCATGCGCCGCGGCTCCGCTGCCGCCGAGGACGCCGTCGGGCAGGCACTCGCCGCCGGTGCCGGCGCCGCGAGCACGCTTGCGGTCGCCGGCGATGCCTGGGCGGACCGGGCGGGCGGCACGTCAGGTGCCATCTGGGGCCTGCTGCTGCGCGCCTGGAGCAACGCGCTTTCCGACGATGCCGTTCTCGATGACGCCGCCGTGGTCAGGGGCGCGCGTCTTGCGCTCGATGCCGTGACGCGGCTTGGCCGCGCCCGCGTCGGTGACAAGACCCTCGTCGATGCGCTCGTGCCCTTCGTCGAGACGCTGGAGGCGTCGTTTGCGGCCGGCAAGCCGCTGAAATCCGCCTGGACCGATGCCGCAGCCGCTGCGACGGCAGCGGCCGACGCCACCGCCGCGCTGACGCCGAAACTCGGCCGTGCCCGCCCGCTCGCCGAACGCAGCATCGGCCATCCGGACGCCGGCGCGATCTCGCTGGCGCTGGTCGCAAGGATCATCGGCGAGGCTATCTGACCGGTCGATATTGCAGTTCCGGAAACGGCCCGGCGATTTTTGCCGGGCCCGTGCGGGCCGTCCTGCCTCCAGCTGCGTCAGGCTCTCAAGGCGGCCGCCGGGCTGAGGCGAAGAGCCGAGAGCGCTGGTACGATCGACACCAGCACCGCAAGAGCGGCGAACCACATCGCCAGCGAGAGATCCGCCCGCGTGAATTCCACGGGCATATGAACCGCCGTCGCGGAGGCGAGGGCGGCGGAGATGGCCCATGCCGCGCCATAGCCGATGGCAAGGCCGAGGGCGAAACCGGCCAGCAGCAGCAGGAAGAGTTCGCCCCAGACGATTGCGAAGACCGCCCGCCGCGGGGCGCCAAAGGCCCTGAGCGCCCCGATCTGCCGCCGGCGGGCGCCGACATGCATGATCGTGACGAGCAGGATGGCGGCGACGACGATCGCCTGCGTGGCGATGGCGATCGCGAGCAGCAGGCTGCGGGCATCGCCGAGCGTCGCATAGAGACGGGTCAGCACTTCGGCGGGGAACACGGCGAGCGTCGTCTCGCTGCGATATTCCTGGCGCAGGCGGTAGGCGTCGCCCATGGTCTTCGGCTTGACGAGGACGGCGGGGATGCCGGGCGTTTCGGCATCGAAATGTTCGTCGAGCGCCGCGTCCGGCTCGACATGGACCGCGTGGTCATGATCCTCCGCCGCGGCACCGTCTGGCGCTTCGTCGCCGTGGTCGTGCCCGTGTTCGGCCTCCGCTCCCATGCCGTGCAATTGCCAGACGGCCCGGATCGGTACGAGGATCGCCCGGTCCCAGGCGGTGCCGGTCGGCGCCATGCGGCCGCGCACCGTATAGGCGAGTTCGACATGGGTATGGCCGCCGCTATCGGCCGCGCCGTGCATCGGCTTGATCTGCGCGCCGAGGCGCATCGGCACGTCGGCGCCGATCACCGCCTCGCCGAGGCGGGCGAAGATAGCCCCTTCCGCAAGCGTCGGCGACAGGGCGGTGACCAGCGCCGTCGTCGTGCCGACGACCGGGCGGCCATCGGCGGAATCGCCGAAGCCGACGGGGGCGGCGAAGGAAACGCGCGGGTCCCGCGCGAGCTTTTCCAGCACGGCGCCGGACATCAGGGGCAGGGGGGATGGCTGGAGGAAGACGGCCGACAGGGCAAGCTGCGTCTCGCTGCCGGCGGCGCCGACGACGAGGTCGAACTTTTCCGCCGCCCGCGCGCTGCCGAGCCGCACGGCCCGCTCCTGCAGCGTGACGGCGACGCTGAGCGCGACCGAAAGCGCGATCAGCACGACGACGGCGAGCGCGCCGCCCTTGAACCGGCGAAGATCGGCGAGGATGAAGCCCATCATGCCGCTTCCGCCTTCCCGGCGTCCTCGATGATGCGGCCGCCGTCGAGGACGATATGCCGGCCGATGCGCTCCACCAGGGCCGGGTCGTGGGTCACGACGAGCAGCGTGGCACCCTCCGCGCGGGCAAGCCGCACGATGAGGTCGGCCACCTCGCCGCCGATGCGGCGGTCGAGGCTCGCCGTCGGTTCGTCGGCGACGATCACGCCGGGTTTCGGCAGCAGCGCCCGCGCCACCGCCACGCGCTGCATCTCGCCGCGCGACAGCGTCTCGATGGGCTGGCCGGGGCGGGCAATGCCGCTGATTTCGAGCAGGTGGAGGGCGCGTTCGCGCTCGCCCGGCTTCAGGCGGCGGGCGAGCCGCACCGGCAGCACGACGTTCTCGTAGGCCGAAAGGCCGGGGAAGAGGTGGAAATCCTGCATCACGAGGCCGATATGGGCGGCGCGGAAGGCATCGCGCCGGCCGGTGGGCAGACGGGTGATCTCCGTGTCCCCCCAGCAAACGGATCCCCGCGTTGCGGGCTCCAGCCCGGTGACGACATTGACCAGCGTGCTCTTGCCCGAGCCGGAGGCGCCCGTGATCGCGAGCCCGCCGCCGGCGGGAAGGTGCAGGTTTTCGATGGAAAGCACAGGCGTATCGAGGCCGGGAAAGCGCATCTCCAGGGCGGCAATATCGAGCGCGAGCATCGTCAGACCGTCTCGAATGCGGCATCGCGCAGGCGCAGCTGGCTGACGAATCCGGTTTCGGGATCGACCCACGAGCCGTATTCCAGCATGCCCCGCGCCTCGATCGGCGCATTGTACTGCACGAAGGTCTGTTTTTCGGCGAGATAGACGACGAGGATATTGTCCGGCCAGTCGGCATCCGAGGAGCAGAAGGGGCAGAGCGACATCGGGATTTCGGTGAGCACGAAGAAATTCGCCTCGGCCTTCAGCGGCGGGGCCATGAAACCCTTCATGGCGACCTCCCGCCCGTTCAGCCGCTTCACCTTGTCGGAGAATTCGAGGCCGAGCACGCCGAAACTCTTGTAGAGTTCGCCGAAGCCGAGCGTTTCGCCGGCAAGGGCCGGGCGGGAAAGGGCGAGAGCGGGCAAGGCCGCCAGCGCGCAAAGCAGCCGGCGCCTCTCGAACGACACGCGGTCCATCTGCGTCATGGCCAGGCCTCCTTCTTTATCGGCAGGAGCGTGGACAGGCGGCGCGGGCCGCCTGCCCAGCAAGGTCTGGTGTCATTCCTTCGGCACGCCGAGCGCGAAGGCATCGGCCAGCACGCGGTAGACGTCGCTCTGCTCCATGTAGCCGCGGAACCCTTCCGAGCCGGGACCTGCGGCCTGCAGCACGACGTCGTCCACGGCATGCACGCCCGTGTCGCCTTCCTTCGGGATGTTACCCTCGACGAAGACGGCGCCGGGCACATCCTTGTAGGCCTCGTTGGCGACGTATTCCTTCGCCTCGTTCTGCACGGCCGGCACGAACGGGCCGTCCAGCTTCGGGCGGAAGGTCTCGTAATGATCCGGGCCGTTGTTGGCGGCCAGGAACAGGCGGCGCGAGACGTCGATGCGGTCCGGATAGCCGTCGCCGTCCTTGTCCTCGTAGTTCGGGAAGCCGGCATCGTCATAGGTGCCGACCTTCTCGCGCATCACCTCGCCGGGCTTCTCGTCATCGACCGTGCCGATGATGGCGACGCCGTGCGTGTGGTCGCCGGTCACGACGATCAGCGTGTCCGGGTTCTTCTCGGCGAATTCGCGGGCAACGCCGACGGCCTTGTCGAACTCGATCGTCTCGACAAGCGCGCGGTCCCAGTCGAGCGGGTGGCTCATCTTGTCGACCGACGCGGCCTCCACCATCACGAAGAAGCCTTCCGGGTTCTTGGAAAGCTTGTCGAGCGCGGCCCTGGTCATGTCGACGAGGCCGGGCTGGCTCGGGAACTTGTCGACGGTGCCCTTCTTGAGGAATTCGCGGTCGAGGGTCACATCCAGATTGCCGGTGTGGAACAGGCCGAGCAGACGCTCCTGGTTCGATCCTGCGGCCGCGGCGAGCTCGGCCTTGTCGGTCGCGATTGCATAATCGGCATTACGGAACTCGGCGATATAGTCCTTGTCGTCCTTGCGCTTGGAGCCCGGCACATCCTTGGAGAGGAAATAGGCCGAGCCGCCGCCGAGCAGGACGTCCGGCTTGACGTCGAGCATCATGCCGACGATCTCGGCCTTGTCGGCACGCTTGCGCGTATGGGCGACGAGCGCGGCGGGTGTCGCATCCTGAAGTTCCGAGGTGGAGACGATGCCGATGGACTTTTTGGTGTTCCGGCGCAGCGCCTCGGCAATGGTCTCGACCTTCGGGTCGTCGAGGCTTGCCGGCGTGCGGTCGGCGTAGACGCCGAGTGCGTTGACGCGCGACTTGTGGCCGGTCATGTAGGCCGACATGGTGTTGGCACTGTCCGTGGCGATCGAATGGGTGGAGGACGTGCCGATGAAGGCGACCGGCGGGATGTCGTCCATCGCCAGACGGCCGTTCGCCTTGCCCTCGGTCATGCCCTTGGACATGATGCGCGCGCCGGTGCGGTGGGCGACGGACAGGCCGTCGGCGATCAGGAAGATGATGTTCTTCGCCTTCGGCTGGGCGGCGGTCTCGTAGACCTCCCAGTTGACCGACTGCGTTTCGCCGCCGGCGGAAACCTCGACCGTGTAGGCGCCGGCCGTGCCGATCGCCAGGTCGCGCAGGATGAGCGCCGAACCCAGCACCTTGTCCTCGGCGCCCTTTTCCTCCGCGACGAATTCGGCGGCCTTGCCGAAGACGTCGGCATAGTCCTTGCCGTTGACGGTGACCTTCACGTCTTCCGGTGTCACGACCGCATCGAACTCGACCTTGAAGTCGAATGGCGAGCCGACGAGGATCGTCGCGCGATCGATGGGGTAGACGGTTGCGGCGTTTGCAGTGCCGGCCAGGATCGTTGCCGATGCCAGGGCGAGGATGAGTTCACGCATGGGAGGAGCCTCTCTTGAGCGGTGCGTTGGCCCCCTGCGCATAGAAAGCCTGGATGACAGGCGTATTACACGGCCGTGACACTCCTGTGATCGTCGCTCAAACCGGGCCTCGCTCGATCGATGGATGGAAGACGGGCCGATAGCCGGCACTGAGGGCCATGACCGTCGACGGCGGCGTCAGCACGGCATCCGCGCTGTCGAGGCGTTGCGGTAGGGCGTAGCCTTCGGCGGTCCAGCGGTGGGCGAGGCCGGCACGAAGCGTGAAGGCGTGCCCGCCCGCCGCCACGACGGCGCCGTCGGGAAGCGCCGCCAGCGGCCCGGCGATCGGGTGCAGGCGCTTGCTCCGGCGCTCCAGGCGTTCGCCGTGCAGGACGGCATCCATTGCGCCGGCGGCTGGCGGCGGCTCGTCCTTCGCCGATGCCCAGCATGCCTGGAAGCGCTGCGCTGCCTCCCTGCGGCAGAAGAAGCAGGGCCGATGGCCGGCGGCAAGTGCGACCGCCTCGTCGAGGAAGAACAGCTCGGTCCAGCTCCGCCCTCCCATCACCTCCCGGCGGCGGCCCTGGAAGTCGCAGAGGCAGACCAGCCAGGCCCTGGACGCCCAACGCTTCGAAAGCAGCGTCTTCGTCGCCGGGTCATGGATGATGCCGCGATTGCCGGTAAAGAGGCCGCGCTGCGGGAGCGCGACGATCTCGCCGAAGGGGGTGACGCGGTTTTGAAGGGGCATGGTGCTCCACCGGGATCAGGGACGATGCGCCATCCTATCCCCAAGCGGCACTCGTCGTCTTCCTTTCAAGGCGCGGCTCGATCGCAGCCGCCTGTGCCGTTCCGACGCCGCGGCCCGTGCAGGGCTCACAATAGGCCGAGATGGGTCGCAAGCTCGCGCGCCGCCGCCGCGCCCGCGCGGTTGGCGCCGATGGTGGAGGCGGAGGGGCCGTAGCCGACGAGATGGATGCGCGGGTCCTTCCCGACCTGCGTGGCGAGGCGTCCGGCCATGACGATGCCGCCCTTCTCCCCGCGCAATTGCAGGGGGGCGAGATGGTCGAGCGAGCTGCGAAAGCCGGTCGCCCAGAGGATGACATCGGCCCTCTGCTCCGTGCCGTCCGGCCAGCGCACGCCGTTCGCGGTGATCTCGCTGAACATGGGCAGGCGCTTCAGTGCGCCGCGCGCGGCGGCGGCCCGCAGCGCCGGTGTCCAGGGAATGCCGGTGACGGAGACGACGGAGCCCGGGACCAGGCCGTTGCGCACCTTGTCCTCGACGATGGCGACGGCCGCGCGGCCGTCTTCCGGCGTGAACGGCGTATCGCGGAACTGCGGTTCGCGGCGCGTGACCCAGCTTGTCGTCGTCACCTTGGAGATCTCGTCGAGATGCTGGAGCGCGGAAATGCCGCTGCCGACGATGACGACATGCTGGCCCGCGAATTCATCGGCCGTGCGGTAGTCGCGGGAATGAAGCTGCCGGCCCTGGAACAGCGCGGCACCGGGATAGTCCGGGATCTGCGGGCTTTCCCAGGTTCCGGTGGCATTGATGAGGCCGCGGGCCGAAAAGGCCTCGCGATCCGTCTCCACCCGCAGCCGCTCGAAGCGGTCGCAGACCACCTTGACCGTGACCGGACGATAGACCGGCAGCCGGAACCGCTCCTCGTAGGCGGCGAAATAATCGGGCACCGCCACGGAGGCCTTGGCCTCGGTCTCCCCCGCCGGCACCACTTCGGAAAAGCCCATGCCCGGCAAGTCGTGCACACGGTTGACCGTGCTCAGCGTCAACGAGGGCCAGCGGTGCTGCCAGGCGCCACCGGGCTTCTCGTTCCTGTCGAGAACGATGAAGTTGCGGCCCGGCTTGAGGCCGAGTTTCAGGAGATGGTAGGCCGAGGACAACCCCGCCTGGCCGGCGCCGATGACCACGATGTCGATCTTGATGGCGGCACGCAGGCTCGCCTCGTTCGCTGGCGTTGCGGATGGCAAGTCGATCCCCGTTGCTTCGGCTGCGCGAGCCCTCCGATACCCTATTCCCGCCCCGGACGAAACCGGGATCCTTTCGGGACGGTCACGTCGTTCGCGCGTGTTGCTCGGCCTTGGCCAGGATTGCGTAACCGCACGGACGGCGCCTTCAGCCTTGAGGCCGAGAGCGACGCGACGGTTCTGGTGCTGAGCGGTGCGCCGCTCGGCGAGCCGGTCGCCATGCGCGGCCCCTTCGTCATGAACACGCCGGAAGAATTGCAGCAGGCCTTTGCAGATTTCCGCGCCGGCAGGTTCCGCCCGATCGCCGCCTGATCCCCAGCGTGTCCTCGACGCCCCTCGCCCGAGGCAGACCGGGCCGGAAATGTTTCCGGCCCCTGCCCCACCAACGGTCAGCGCCCGGTCACCGATGTCGACGACACCGTCTTGCTGCTGATCGACCACCAGAGCGTCCTGTTCCAGACCGTTGCCGATTCTTCGTTTCGCTGGATGCCCTCAGCCATCGGCCCCGGCGCCCTGCCAGGTTCCCACCAGCATGCGCCGGAAATGTTCGGCGGCGGGCGAGAGCGTGGCGGCGCGGCGGCGCACGATGCCGATGGTTCGGGAAATCCGGGGAGCGCCCAGCGGCCGCGTGACGATGATGGGGTGGTCAGGCCCCGGGGTTGCCGTGCGCGGCAGCACGGAAATGCCGAGGCCCGCCTCCACCAGGCCGAGGGACGTCGACAGGTGCGTCACCTCGTAGGACCAGCGCAGCTCGATATTGGCGCGCGCCAGCGCCGCGTCCAGCATGGTGCGGTTGCCGCTGGAGCGGTGCACGGTGATCAGCCGGTAGGGCGCAAGGTCCGTCCAGCCGACCTCCTGCCGCGCCGCCAGCGGATGGTCGCGCCGCGCCGCCAGCACGAACGGATCCTCGGCGATGCGGTCGAAGAGGAGATCGGGATCCGACGTTCCCATGAAATTGATGCCGAATTCCACCTCCCCGCGCGAGACGGCCTGCAACCCCTCGGTCGCCGTCAGGTCGAGGATGCGGAAGCGGATGTCGGGATATTCCTGGTTGAACTGCTTGATCACGGTCGGCAGGAAATAGAAGGCCGCCGTCGGCAGGCAGGCGATCGTTACCAGCTCGCTGCGCCGGAGCCCCCGGTCCCGGGCGGCGAAGAGCGAGCCGTCGAACTCCTCCAGCATGCGCTGCACGAGCGGCATCAATTCGAGGCCGAGCGCCGTCGGGGAGACGTGCCGGGTGGTGCGTTCGAGCAGCGGAGCGCCGATGGAGGCTTCCAGCTTCTGGATGCGGCGGCTGAGCGCCGGTTGCGACAGGTTGAGGGCTTCCGCCGCCCGGTGGAAGCTCTCCAGCTCCACCACGGCAAGAAAGGCACGAAGGTCGAGGATTTCGCAATTAATGCGCATTGTGCATCAGTGGTCCAAAATTTTGCACTTAACTTAATAATCCAGGTGGCGCATACCCTTCAAGGGAGAAAGAAGGGATGATGTCTGCCCGGGGCGATCACGGGCTTGGCGTTTCCGACTTTCATGTGTACCTTTGTATACATTTGAACGCATTGCCATCGTGGGAGGAAAAACATGGCTGATTTCACGCGTCGTCAACTGCTGGCCGCCGGCTCCGCCGCCGCGGCTCTGGGGCTTGTGGGAGCGCGCCCCGCCTTTTCTCAGGCATCCGTCGATTTCGCCGGCAAGACGGTGGAATGGTGGATGCCGTTCTCCGAGGGCGGCGGCTCGGATGTCTGGGCCCGCTTCTTCGCACCGTACCTGTCGAAATATCTGCCGGGCAACCCCAATGTCGTCGTGCGCAACGTGCCGGGCGGCGGATCGATCACCGGCTCGAACGAGTTCGTCGCCCGCGCCCGGCCGGATGGGCTTGCCATCCTCGGCACCTCCGGCTCGACGCAGTTCCCGTTCCTGCTCGGCGATCCGCGCGTGCGTTACGACTATGCCAAGCTGATCCCCGTGCTCGTCTCGCCCACCGGCGGCGTCTGTTATCTGCCCGCCAAGTTCGAGGTGAAGTCACCGGCCGACCTTGGCAAGATCAAGGACCAGGAACTGGTCTATGGCAGCCAGGGCGCGACCTCGCTCGACCTCGTGCCGATGCTCGCCTTCCGCCTGCTCGGCCTCAATGTCCGCCATGTCTTCGGCATGCAGGGGCGCGGCGACGGGCGGCTTGCCTTCGAGCGCGGCGAAGCGACGATCGACTACCAGACCTCGTCGGCCTACCTCACCAACGTCACCCCGCTCGTCGAGGCCGACACCGCCGTGCCGATGTTCTCCTGGGGCGTTCTCGACGCCGAGGGCAATGTCGCGCGCGACCCGACTTTCCCCGACCTGCCGCACTTCGTCGAAGCCTATGAGATGATGCACGGCCAGAAGCCGTCCGGGGTGGAATACGACGCCTATCTCGCCTTCTTCGGTTCCGGCTTTGCGGCCCAGAAACCCTGCATGCTGCCGGAAGGCACGCCGGACGACATCGTTGCGACCTACCGCAAGGCCTTTGCCGACGCGGTGGCCGATCCCGAGCTGCAGAAGGCCAAGGCCGATGTCCTCGGCGACTATGAGCAGGCCGTCGGCGACGATATCGAGAAGCTCTATGCGGTGGCGACGTCGATCAAGCCGGAAGCGCGCGAATGGGTGCGCAACTTCCTGACGACGGAATATCAGGTCAAACTCTGACCGGAAGCGCCCCCCGCCGCCGAAGGGCGGCGGGCACGCCCGCCCGCAGCCACCGGGCCCGAACAGCCATCTGCCGACACTGACGAGGCCGGAGCACCCGCGCCGTCTCGCACCTGTTGCTATCGAAAGGACAGCCACAGTGATCGATGTCTTCGTCACTTCGCTCCACAACCTGCTGACCCTCCACCATCTCGGTTACATGATGATCGGTGTCGCGGTCGGCCTTATCGTCGGCATTCTGCCGGCCCTCGGCGGCATTGCCGGCATGTCGCTGCTGCTGCCCTTCGTCTACGGCATGGAACCGACCGCGGCGATCGCCATGATGGTCGGCCTCCTGGCGGTCATTCCGACCTCCGATACCTTCTCCTGCATTCTCATGGGCATTCCCGGCTCGTCCGCCTCGCAGGCGACCGTGCTCGACGGCTTTCCGCTCGCCCGCAAGGGGGAAGCGGCCCGCGCGCTCAGCGCCTCCTTCTCGGCTTCGATGATCGGCGGCCTCTTCGGCGCGCTCTGTCTCACCGGCATCGTCATCGTCGCCCGGCCGCTGATCCTCAGCTTCACCTCGGCGGAACTCTTCATGCTGGCGATCTTCGGCCTCTCTATGGTCGGCGTGCTCTCGGGCAGCAGCCTGGCGAAGGGCATCGCCGCCTGTACACTCGGCCTCGCCTTCGGCGCGATCGGCACGGCGCCGGCCAATGGCGGCGAGCGCATGACCTTCGGCTCTCTCTACCTGATGAGCGGCCTGGAGATCACCATCATCGGCCTCGGCATCTTCGCCCTGCCGGAAGTGCTCGACCTGCTGCGCGGCAATTCGAGCATTTCGAGCACGGGCAAGCTCGGCCGCGGCTGGCTGGACGGCGTACGCGATACCTGGCGGGAGAAATGGCTGACGCTGCGCTGCTCGACGATCGGCGCCTGCGTCGGCCTGATGCCCGGCCTCGGCGGCAGCGTTTCCGACTGGATCTCCTATGGCCACACCGTGCAGACCGCCAAGGACAAGTCGCAGTTCGGCAAGGGCGACATCCGCGGTGTCATCGGCCCGGAGGCGGCAAACAATTCCTGCGCCGGCGGCAACCTCATCCCGACCCTTCTCTTCGGCATCCCCGGCTCCGGCTCCATGGCGATCTTCCTGGCGGCGATGATCCTGATCGGGCTCCAGCCCGGCCCCGGCATGGCCGATCCGAACCGCGACCTCAACCTCACCTATACGGTCGTCTGGACGCTGGCGCTCGCCAATGTCGTCGGCACCGCGGCCTGCATCGCCCTGTCGCCCAGCATCGCGCGGCTGACCACCATCCGCTTCGTGCTCTTCGCGCCCTTCATGATCCTCATCATCGTATTCGGCGCGTTCCAGTCGACCCGGTCGTTCGAGGATATCGTGGCACTGCTGGTCGTCGCGCTCACCGGTATCTTCCTCAAGCGCTTCGGCTGGCCGCGCCCCGCCTTCCTCATCGGCTTCGTGCTTGCCGGCCAGGTCGAGACCTACTTCTACCAGGCGGTGCAGTTCTACGGCTACGGCTTCCCGCTGCGCCCGATCGCCATCGTCATCGCGCTCGTCACGATCGCCTCGCTCTGGTTCACCAGCCGCTCGCGCATGCGCCAGAAGGAGGCCGTGCCGGGCGGCATCACCACCGACATCGAGTTCGAGCGCGAGGAGGACGAGACGGCTGCCGCAAGGAACCTCTGGCCGCAGGTCGTCTTCACCGCCATCGCCGTCGCCTTCTTTGTCTTCACCATCGTCGAAGGTGCGGAGAACTCGTTCCTCGATGCCGTCTTCCCGATCGCCGTGGGCATGGTGGGCCTGCTGACGGCCGCCACCGTGCTGTTCTGGCAGGTCCGCGGAGCCACGGGGCGCGGCACGGCCGGCAACATGAACTTCGATCTCGACGACGGCACGACGAGCGGCAGCCTCTGGCGCTTCGTCGGCTGGCTGGTCGGCTTCGTCGCAGCCATCGGCCTCGTCGGCTTCACGCTGGCGCTGATCGGCTTCTTCGTCGCCTTCCTGAAGGTCGTCGCCAGGTCGAGCTGGCTGCAGACGCTGGTGCTGACCGCCGCCGCCGTCGGCCTGGTGCTGCTGCTGACGTCGATCCTGCACATGAACCTGCCGGGCGGCCTCTTGCAGAACCAGTTCTACGACCAGCTGGTCTGGCCGCTGCGCTGACCTTCGGCCCCGGCGGCGATGCCGGGGCTCGCACGCCGGTTTTCAAGGTGTGCAATTGCATCCAATTGTCTACATCAATCAGCGAGGGCATCATGCCAGCACAACATCCCATCCCCTGCATCCTCATGCGTGGTGGAACGTCGAAAGGGCCTTACTTCAAGATGCAGGATATTCCGCAGGATCCCGATATCCGCGCGCGCGTCCTGCTGGCGGCGATGGGCTCGCCCGATATCCGCCAGATCGACGGCCTCGGCGGCGCGGACACGCTGACGAGCAAGGTCGCGATGGTCGGCCCGTCGAGCCGCGAGGGGGTCGATGTCGACTATCTCTTCGCCCAGGTCTCCGTCGACAAGGCGATCGTCGACACCTCGCCCTCCTGCGGCAACATGCTGTCCGGCGTCGGCCCCTTCGCCATCGAGACGGGCATGGTGCCGGTCGGCGGGGCGAAGACCAGCGTCGTCATCTACGACATCAACACCCAGAGCCGCATCGAGGCGATCGTCGAGACGCCGGACGGCGCCGTCAATTACGAGGGTGATGCCCGCATCGACGGCGTGCCGGGCACGGCGGCGGAGATCCGGCTCAATTTCATGGATATCGTCGGCTCGAAGACCGGCGCGCTGCTGCCCACCGGCAAGCCGATGGAGAAAATCGAGGGGGTCGATGTGACGCTCATCGACGTCGCGGTGCCGATGATGATCGTGCGCGCCGCCGATGTCGGCAAGACGGGCTACGAGAGCGCCGCCGAACTCGATGCCGACGGGGCCTTCTTCGCACGCATGGAAGCGATGCGCATGGAGGCCGGCCGCCGCATGGGGCTCGGCGACGTCACCGGCAAGGTGGTGCCGAAAATGGCCATGCTGGGCGCGCCGCGGGAGGGCGGGAACGTCGCCGCGCGCTATTTCGTGCCGCACAAGACGCATGCGGCCTTCGCGGTGACGGGCGGCCTCTGCGTCTCCTCCTGCGTGCTGGTGCCCGGCACCGTGGCGGATGGCCTTGCAGAACGGCCGCAGGGGGACGATTGTACCGTGGTCATCGAGCATCCGACGGGTCTCATCGATGTCGCCATGACGAGCAAGCCGCACGGCAATGCCGTCGAGATCATCAGCGGCGGGGTGGTGCGCACCGCGCGCAAGCTGATGCAGGGCAACATCTTCGTGCCGGCGGCGACCCTGCTGCCGGCATCCCCTGCGGCCTGAGTCACGGGTACCTCTGTTTCTGGAGTTTATGGAATCATGAAACTGCTTGTTCTTCCGGGTGATGGGATCGGCCCGGAAATCGTCGGCGCCACCGTCGCGGTGCTGGATGCCGTCGACCGCCGCTTCGCCTTCGGCTTCCGCTACACGACGCGCGACATCGGCTTCGTCTCGCTGGAGAAGACCGGCACGACGCTGCCCGCGGATCTGCTCGACGAGGCCCGCGGCATGGACGGAACCCTGCTCGGCCCGATCTCCCATCTCGACTATCCGCCGCGCGACAGGGGCGGCATCAACGTCTCGGCCGCCTTCCGCACCCAGCTCGACCTCTTCGCCAATATCCGCCCGGCCCGCACCCGCAAGGGTGTCTTCCACCGCGGCACGGACATGGACCTCGTCATCATGCGCGAGGCGACGGAGGGCATGTATCCCGATCGGAACATGTTTGCCGGAACCGGTGAATACATGCCGACGGAGGACGTGGCGATCTCGATGCGCAAGGTCACGGTAAGGGCGATCGAACGCATCGCCAGGGCCTCCTTCGCGCTGGCGCGGGCGCGCCGCCGCAAGGTGACGGCGGTGCACAAGGCCAATGCCTTCGTGCTGACCGACGGGCTCTTCCTGAAGGAGGTGCGCAAGGTCGCCGCCGATTATCCCGACGTGGAGCTCGAAGAGGTGCTGATCGACGCGATGGCGGCGCTGCTCGTGCGCGATGCGAGCCGCTACGACGTCATCTGCACCACCAATTTCTACGGCGACACGCTCTCCGATCTCGCCTCCGAGCTCTCCGGCAGCCTTGGCCTCGCCGGCTCGCTGAATGCCGGTGCCGATCATGCCGCCGCGCAGGCCCAGCACGGCTCGGCACCCGATATCGCCGGGCAGGACAAGGCGAACCCGACGTCGATGGTCCTGTCGGCCGCGATGCTGCTGCGCTGGCACGGCGAACGCGCCGGCGACGCGCGTTACATCGAAGCCGCAGCCCTCATCGAGGAAACCATCGACCGGGTTCTCGCCGATGCCACCACCCGCACCCGGGACCTTGGCGGACCGCTCGGCACGGCGCAGTTCACCGAAACGGTCGTTGCGGCCCTCGGCTAGGCCGGCAAGGAAAACGGCACCGGGGCGCCTGCCCCGGTGCCGCAGCAACTTCGCCTCCTCGCGTGGCCCTGGTCAGTCGGCCGGATGCACCGGTCCGTCCGCCACCAGCACGCCATCGGCGTCCGCATAGAGATAGGCCCCCGGGCGAAATTCGACATTGCCGAAGACGAGCGGCACGTCGCGGGCGCCATGGCCGGTCTTGCCGCTCTTCTTGGGTGCCTGGCCGAGCGCCATCACGCAGAAATCCATGGCGTCGATATCGGCGCTGTCGCGGATCGCGCCGTTGATCAGGAGGCCCTGCCAGCCGTTCGCCTGGCCGAGGGCGGCGATCTGGTCGCCCACCAGCGCGCAGCGCAGCGAGCCGGCGCCATCGACGACGAGCACCTTGCCCGTGCCGTTTTCCTCCAGCGTCGCGCGCAGCAGTCGGTTGTCCTCGAAGGTCTTCAGCGTGACGATCTCGCCATGGAAGCCCTTGCGCCGGCCGTAGGATTTCCACTGCATCTCGCAGAAGCGCACCTCGGCATCGTTGCTGTCGACCAGATCCGCCGTCTTGATGATGTCCGTCACGTTCTTTCCTCCGTCTTCGGTGCGGCGAGCACCCGCACGGGCGCACCGTCGCGCCAGGCCCTGATATTGTCCACCGTGTCGCGGTAGAAGGCGGCATAGGCGCCTTCGGTGACATAGCCGAGATGCGGCGTCAGCACGGTGTTCGGCATGGTGCGCAGCGGATGATCGGCCGGCAGCGGCTCGATGTCGAAGACGTCGAGCCCGGCCTTGATGCGGCCTTGCCGCAGCGCCTCGATGAGCGCCGCCTCGTCGACCAGCGGGCCGCGCGCGGTGTTGATCAGCCATGCCCCCTGTTTCATTTGGCCGAGTTCGGCGGCGGAGACGGTGTGCCGGCTGCGCTCGCCGAGAATGAGGTGCAGCGAGACCACGTCGGCCTCGCGAAACAGGGTCTCCTTGTCGACGCGGCGGGCGCCGGCCTCTGCGGCGCGCGCGTCCGTCAGGTTCTGGCTCCAGGCGATCACCTCCATGCCGAAGGCTTTGGCGATCGGCACCATGCGGCCACCGAGCTTGCCGAGCCCGACCAGTCCCAGCGTCTTGCCGCCGAGCACGGTTCCCACCGTGTGCTGCCAGCCGCCGGCGCGGATGCGGGCGTCCTCCTCGGGGATCGACCGGGCGAGCGAGAGGATAAGCCCCCAGGCGATCTCCGGCGTCGCATGGGCGGATTCGCCGGCATGGGTGTGGCAGACGGTGATGCCGCGGGCGACGGCGGCCTCCATGTCGATGGTGCGCACGCGCGCGCCGGTGACCACGATCAGCCTCAGCGCCGGCAGCCGCTCGATCAGCGCGGCGGACAGCGGCATGCGCTCGCGCATGAGGCACAGCACGTCGAAGCCGGCGAGTGCGGCCGCGGCCTCGTCCTCGCTCGCAAGGTTGCGGCCGAAGCGGACGATCTCGTAGTCGTCACCGAGCAAGGCCCAGTCGGCAAGGGTGAGCGCCACATCCTGATAGTCGTCGAGGATCGCGATCCGCAGCATGGCTCAGGCCTTTCCAAGCGTGTCGAGGTCGATCGAGAGGCCGGCAAGGCCCGCCTGCTCACGCAGCATGGCAAGGTCGGCCGCGGTGAGCGGGATTCCCTCGGCCAGCCGTGTTTTCATCCGGTTCGCCTCCGGCTCGCCCGGCATCAGGATCGGCTGGTCGTCATCCACCCGCGGACAGGCGCGGGCGCGGCTGACGAGGTCGTACATGCGCGTTCGATAGGCATCTTCGCCGAGGAAGAGCGAAGGGCGGAAGGCGATGAAGCTGTGGCCGACATTCTGCGGCCGGTCGAGATCGCGATACTGGTCGCCCACCTTGCCGCCATAGGCCGCGCCGCTCATCACGCCCGCAAGGACTTCCATCATCAGCGACAGTCCCGATCCCTTCGGGCCGCCGAGCGGCAGCACGATGCCCTCATAGGCCCGGCGGGCATCCGTCGTTTCCCGGCCGTCGATGTCGAGCGCCCAGCCGGCCGGGATCGGTTCGCCCGCCTGCATCGCCCGGCGGATCTTTCCGCGCGCGACGACCGAGGTCGCCATGTCGAGCACGATCGGCGGCGAGCCCTCGCCGCCCGGCGCGCCGAAGGCGAAGGGGCTGGTGCCGAGGAAGGGCGTGCGCCCGCCCCAGACCGGCATGCTGGGCGAGGCATTGGTGAAGACGAAGGCGGCATGACCGGCATCGATCGCCTTCAGGAGATAGGCCGCGGCCATGCCGAAATGGGCGCTGTTACGGACGCTCGCCATGCCGATGCCGCATCGTTCCGCCGCTGCGATCGCCTCCTGCATGGCCCGGCGGGCGACGACGAAGCCGAGGCCGTCATCGCCGTCGACATGTGCGGCGGCGGGCATGGGATGCGTGACGCGGATATCGGGCCGGGCGCGCACCAGGCCGCGGCGCAGGCGGTCCGCATAGACGGGAATGCGCGAAATGCCGTGGGTGCCGACGCCGCGGAGATCGGCGAGGACCAGATAGTGCGCGACGGTGGCCGCGTCCTGCGCGGGGACGTCGAGGCCGGCGAAGATCCCCGCCACCGCGGCCTCCAGCCGAGCGGCATCCGCATGCACGATCGTTCCATCCTTCGCCTGCATTCGACCCTCCTCCTCCAGAAACCCCGCGGCTCACGACATCATGGACTATCAGCCATGGATGCCAATGTATACTATTGTATCCAGAAATTCCGCCTCCCTGTTTCGATCCTTAGCGCTTGCGGGCCAGCGCCAGGAACTCGCGGATGGGCCGGGAGAGCGGACTCGACCCGCGCCGCACGGAAAGCAGCTTTCGGCTTGCCCATGCGTCCGACAGGCGCACGCTGATGACATCCGTTCCCGCAAGCAGATGCAGGCTCGTCGAGCGCAGGAAGCCGATGCCGAAACCTGCCTCCACCATCCGCACAAGCGACGGGAAGGTTTCGACGCGCACCCGCTCGCCGAGCGCCCGGCCGCTGCGGGCGGCGGCTTCGTTCAGCAGCCGGTCGAGCGCGCCGCTCTGGTGGATGCCCACCACCTCGTGTTCGGCCACCGCATCGAAGCTGATCGGCTTTCCCGATTGCAGGCGCGGGGCCAGCGGATGATCCGGCGAGCACAGGACGAGCACGTTGTCGTCCTCGAAGACCTCGGTCTCGAAGCGCGCGACATCGTTGTTGTCGGCGACGAAGGCGATGTCCGCCTGCCCGTCGTCCATCGCCGCGAGTGCGAGGGCCGCCGACATTTCCTGGATGTCGAGGCCGATGCCGGGATGGCTCTGCGCATAGGCCGCCAGAAGCTCCGGCAGCCGGCCCGACAGCGAGGAGCTGGTGCAGGCGAGCCGCAGCGAGCCGCGCGTGCCCGCCGAGAAATCGACCATCTGCGTGTTGAGGTCGGCGACCTGCCGCAGGATCTCGCGGCAGCCGGCGACATAGACCTCGCCCGCCGGCGTCAGGCGCGCGCCCTGCAGGGAGCGGTCGAACAGCGCGACGCCGAGCCGGGCCTCCAGCTCGCTGATACGCCGGCTGACGGCGGACGGCGCGATGTTCTCATGCTCCGCCGCCCGCCCGATGGATCCGTACCGGGAGACCGCGACGACGAGGCGCGCCGTTACCGGATCGAAGGGCTGCATGGCGCACCTCCGATGCCGCCGGCGGCGGGGATGGGTCGGCCAAGCCGAAGTCGCGGTACACCCGCGCCATGAGGCGCGCGTCGAAACGATGCAGCGAATAGTCCGCGCAGCGCCGGACGAAGGCGAGGTGGCGCTCGATGGCCGAGGCGATGTTGGAAAGGATGACCAGGATCATGGCACGTTCCACCGATTGGGGGTTGCTCGATATCCATGGCCTATCGGTTCCTGTTGCTTGCGGGTAGCGACGGTTGGCGAGGAGGGCATCGCGCCTCGGCAACACCCGCCTTCCGCCTTCAGCCCTTACCCTCCCCGCCCGACAACCGCAACCAGAGCGGCAGGATCGACGGCGCCGCCAGAACGACGATGACCACGCGGCAGAGGTGGTGCAGGCTCACGAAGGCCGGATCGGCATTGAGCGAGATGGCGATCAGGCTCATCTCCGGCAGCCCGCCCGGCACCAGCGCGAGCAGGCCGAGCGCGAAGGGGATGTCGAGATAGCGGTCGAAGGCGATGGCGAAGAGCGCGGCCATGGTGAGGCTGAAACAGGTGAGCACCAGCCCGAGCACCACGCCGGTCAGCATGGTGCGCCGCGCGACGCCGGCAAAGTGCTGGCCGATCGTCGCGCCGATCACCACCTGTGCGACGGCGATGACGAGATCGGGCACCGCCGCATCCGTCAGGCCCGTGATGTGGGCGGCGGCGCTCAGCACCAGCGGGCCGGTAAGGTTCGCCGCCGGCAGGCGGAGGCGGCGGCCAAGGAAGATGCCGAGCATGGCACAGCCGGCGAGCACGATGGCGTCGAGGGCCGAGAGCGTCAGCGCCCAGTGCATCGTCCGATCGACCGTGCGTCCGGTGAGCGCGGCAAGCGCGCCCGAAAGGGTGAGCGACAGCGGCACGATGGTGATCAGGAGAACGAGGCGCGTCGCATGCACCATGCTCACGCTGCGCACATCCGCCTTGAAGGAGGGCGCCATGGAGATCAGCTCGCTGAGGCCGCCGGGCATGCCGCTCAGGGCCGCCGTCGCCGGGTCGAGCCGGCCGAGGCGGCGGCACACGACGATGCCGAACGCCGCGACGATGACCGTATAGACGGCGACCGCGGCAAGGCTCACCGGCCATTCGGTCGCCTGGCGCAGCACCTCCGGCTTGAAGGCGCTGCCGACCATCAGCCCTACCACCGCGATCATCGCCGCGCGCGGCTTCGGCGAGGCGCTCACGCGCACGCCGGCAACCGCCAGCGCCATGGTCAGCACCATTGCGCCGAGCAGCCAGCCGAGCGGCAGGCCGAGCATATAGCCGCACCAGCCGCCGACCGTGCCGATGGCGAGCGTGCGCAGGGTATAAAGCAGCGGGAAGGTCTTGCCATGCCCGGCCGTCTTCAGGGGTGGGATTTCATGCTTCGACACAGGTCGTACCATTTCGCTTTTGCTTTGCATCCAATGGCATGCAATTAAACAACCCCGTGGACAACGCCTTTTTCCTTCTGTAGCCGGAAAGTCCACACGGACGGGAGAGCCAGTCATGACCGCATCCAAGGACCTGCTTTCCAAGACGCGCGGCCAGAGCACCTACCAGGCCATTCTGACGGCCATTCGCGACGGCATCTACCGGCCGGGCGATCCGCTGCGCGAGGAGGAGGTGGCGACCCGCCTCGGCGTCAGTCGCACGCCGGTGCGCGAGGCGCTTGGCCGCCTGCAGGAAAAGGGCCTCCTGGAGGCGGCGCCCGGCCGGGGTGTCGCCGTCTCGATCCTTTCCATGCAGCAGATCTTCGAGCTCTATGCGATGCGCGAGGAGTTGGAGGGTATCGTCGCCCGCTTTGCCGCGCGCCATGCGACAGAGGCCGAGATCGCCAATCTGGAACGGCTCAATACCCGATTCGCTGCCTCGGAGGACCCCAAGGTCGCCGCCCAGTGGAACCGGCAGTTCCATGCACGCCTCTACGACGCCGCCCGCAACCGCTACCTCCGCCAGGCGGTGGAAGACCTGCAGGAGACGATCGCGCTGCTGCCCGACACGACCTTCATCCAGCCGGGCCGCACGACGACGGCGACCGACGAACATGTCGCGATCATAGACGCGATCCGCCGGCACGATGCGGACGGGGCGGAAAAGGCGGCCGCCGCGCACATCAAGGCCGCGCTGGAAGCCCGCCTCATCATCACGAAAAGCGAGACCTGAAGCGCTTCGTTGCTCCGCCGCCCGAGCCGCCGTCATGATTGCGGCCAGTGGGCGGGATCGCTGCCGAGCGGCACGGGCATGCGGCTCCAGGCGGTGCGCATGCCGTCGAAACGAAGCGCCGGTCGCAGGGCGGTGACGCGGCCGAAGGCGGTGTCGTGCGTATCGAGCAGATCGGCCACGGCGGCGACCTCCGGATTGGCGGACGGATACGCGGCGTCGTCACCCAGGGCATCGCGCATGCGCCACATCCAGTGCGCGGTCGCGGCAAGCGAAAGCGTCGCCTGCCACTGCCCGCCCTGCTCGTGGCGCCGGATGAGGGCGAGCATGGCGGCGAAGGCGGCAAGGTAGCCCGTAAGGTAATCGAGCGGCTGGCATGGCAGCAGCGCCGGTCCCCTGCCCTCGCGTCCCTCCGCCGCCATGCCCGTCGTCGCCTGTACGAGGCTGTCATAGCCCCGGCGCCGCTGCCAGGGGCCTTGCAGCGAGAAGGCGGACAGCGAGAGGTGGACGAGATGCGGATTGAGACGGCCGAGATCATCGGGGCCGAAGCCGCGACCGCGGAGCGATGCCGGCCGGTAGGCATCGAGGACGATATCGGCATCGGCGGCAAGCGCCCGCAAGGACGCCTGCCCTTCCGCGGTGTCCAGCTCGGCGAAGGCCGCGTGTTTGCCGAAGCCGGTGTCGATCACGAGGGAGGGGATCGAGGGAAGACGGGGCCCGGCGATGCGCATGACCGTCGCGCCGTGCTCGGCCATCGTGCGCCCCGCCATGGGGCCGGCGATGACGCGGGAGAGGTCCAGCATGCGCAGGCCGGAAAGCGGCCGTTCGCCGCCTTGCGGTAGCGGCATGACCGCTGCCCCGTTTCGTTCGAGATGCACGAGAGGCTGTGCGGCGATGGCCGCGGCCTGCGGTTCGCGCAGCCACGCCGAGCGTTCCCGCACCCGGGCGGCGCACAGGCCGCGCCGGATCGCTTCGGCCTCGATATGGTCCGCCCGGCGTTCGGCCACCGCCGCCTTCACCGCATCGGTATCGTTGGCAACGCCGAGGAGGGCGAGCAGCCCGTCCCGCAGGTGGGGGAAGTTGCCGTGCAGATAGACCCATTCCCCTCCCGCCGCCTCATAGAAGCCGGTGAAGGGATCGCGGAATTTGGCCGGCTTTCCGTCCACCAGCAGGTAGCTGGAACTCGCCATGGCAAGCTCCGCCTCCCGCATGTCCAGCGAAATGCGCGGGCGCTCGCCGGTCCTCAGCTCGCGGATGCGCGAGGCGGCCAGCCCCACGGCCCCGAGCACCGCCGCGGCGAGCGGCGCGACCGGCCAGGGTGTTGCGAGCACCTTGGGCCGCTCCTCGATGGTGAGGCGTTCGACCGGCGCATCGTCCCAGCCGATGGCATTGAGGAGGTCACGCAGCGGCCTTTCCGCCGCGCCGAGGCTCATGGCTTCCCCTCCCCGTCGAACGGGGCCACGGCCACCTCGCCCTGCATCAGGCGCCGCGCGGTGCGGTAGACCCGGCCGCTCTCGACATGCCAGCCTTTGCCGCGCGGGAAAACGGTTGCGCCGGCCGCGACGATGCCGGAGGGATGGCCGATCCGGATGGCTTGCGTGCCGGCGTCCCTGGAGCAGAGCCGGTGCGGCAGGGAGCCTTCGATCCGGCAGGCGACGGCAAGACACATGGCGCCGGTCAGCGTCACCGCCCGGTGTGCGCGTTCCATGGAGAGCATGCGGATGGCGATGTCCTGCGCCTCGCTGCCGACGGTCCGGCCGTCGAGCGTCACGAAGGGGGCAGGCGCCGAGACGACGGCGATCTTGGGATTGGCAAGGCCGACGCCGTCCGGCATCGAGCCAAGTCCCATCCGCACGCCGGCGGCACGGCGCAGCCGGTCGAGCAGCGTCATGGCCTCGCGATTGCCCTCGATGGCGTCGGGATGTTCCGATCCGGTGAGACCTGCGTCTTCCGCCGCCACGAAGGCGACGGGATTGCTGGCGTCGACCAGCGACATTTCGAAGATCCGGCCGTCGACCTCGACCCTCTCGATAACATGCCTCGTCGGCAGGAGGCCGGATGTCACCGTGCCGCCGGGATCGAGGAAGTCGAGCGCGATGGGCGCCCCCGTTCCCGCGACGCCGTCCACGGTGGCATCGCCTGCCGTCACGGCCTTGCCATTGCGCACGGGAAAGCGGGCATGGATGATCTTCTTCGTGTTGACCTGGTGGATGCGCACCAGCGCTTCGCCGTCCGCCGCGCGCACCAGCCCTTCATCGACCGCGAACGGACCGACGGCCGAGGAGAGGTTGCCGCAATTGGCGCCCCAGTCGACGACCGGACGGTCGACCGCGACCTGTGCGAACGTATAGTCGACATCGGCGTCCGGGTGCGTCGGCGGGCCGATGATGACGGCCTTCGACAGCGACGAGGTGCCGCCGCCCATGCCGTCGAGCTGGCGGCCGTAGGGGTCGGGGCTGCCGAGCGCCGAGAGCAGCATCCGGTCGAGCGCGGCCGGGTCCTGCGGACAGTGCCGGGCATGGAAGAAGAGGCCCTTGCTGCTGCCGCCGCGATAGAAGACAGCCGGTATGAAAATCTGTGTCATCTTCCCTCCTCCCCGCCCGGGCTCTTCCCTCAGGCGAGCTGCATGATCCCCGAAACGAAATAGACGGCGCCGATCCCCGTCACGATCCAGCGCGTCCAAGCGCGGAAATTGGCATCCGTCATACGGTGCAGGATGATGTTGCCGGAGCGCGTTCCCAATACGGCGATAGGCACGGCCGCGGCGATCGCCAGCCAGCCCTCCGACGAGAGCGTCATCGCCGCATCCCAGTAGAAGGCCACCTTGGTCGCATGGGTGAGGAACTGGATGGCGGATTTGGTGGCGATGACCGTGCGCCGGTCCATGTTGGTGCGGATGAAGAAGACGTCGATGCTCGGCCCGGAAACGCCGACGCCGATCGCCAGCCCGCCGGACAGGAAGCCGCAGGTAAAGGCGTGCAGCGGTTTAGAGGCGTCGAGCTCCAGCTTGCCGAGCGGCAGCCAGACGAGGATCGGCAGCAGGCCGACGACGATCGAGACGACGATGAGGCTCGGGCGATAGGCGACGAGGATGAGCAGGATCGCGGCGCTGAAGAGGCCGGCCGTGAGGGTCGCGAGGATGCGGTAGTCCAGATAGTCGCGCGAGAACCAGGCCCGCGATCCGTTCGACACCATCTGAACCAGGCCATGCACGGCGATCGCGGTCGCGACGGGCACGAGGAACAGGAGGACCCAGAGCAGGATCATCCCGCCAGCCATGCCGAAAATGCCTGAGAGCAGCGATGTCAGGAAAACCGTGACGGTCATGCCGGCGAAGAGAACAACGGTCATGGAGAACTCGGGATTGTCCGGGCGAAAGACCCGGCACGGCATCGTTCGGCGGCAGCGGCGCCGCCTTGCATGGATGGGCACCGGATCGGCCGCGACCCGGTGCCCGTCGTCTCGTCAGGCAGCGAGGTCTCTGAGGACGGTTTGTAGGATGCCGCCGTTGTTCATGTATGTGACCTCGTCGAGGGTGTCGA
>NZ_JALJCK010000014.1 GCF_022899355.1 Shinella yambaruensis
GGCCTGGCGACGCTGCGCCAGCTCGCCATCGCCGACGACGCCGGCCACGTCAATCCGAACGGCGGCGCCATCGCGCTCGGCCATCCCCTCGGCATGTCCGGCGCCCGCATCACCGGTACCGCCGCGCTCGAACTGCAACTGACCAGCAAGAAACGCGCGCTCTCCACCATGTGCATCGGCGTCGGGCAGGGCATCGCCGTCGCGCTGGAGCGGGCGTGACGGACGTTCACCACTCTTGCCGCCGCCGCGAGCCCCCCTCTGCCCTGCCGGGCATCTCCCTCAAGGGGGGAGATTGAATGGGGGATCGTCTCGCCCACCTTCAGCGGTGCCGGTTAAGCAAGGTTTTCGCGTCTTGCCAATCTCCCCCCTTGAGGGGGAGATGCCCGGCAGGGCAGAGGGGGGTAGATCGGGCCACCGCGGCGCTCCTCCCCTCACGCAAGTCTTGCCCCCAGGCAATCCAACATTGACAGCACCCCCGGGCTCCTGCACCCATGCGGACCGTATTTTTCGCATCGATGACGGGTCCGCCATGTCCAAGACCACCCGCGCCACCCAGGCCCTTGCCAAGGCCGGCGTTTCCTTCACCGTCCATACCTACGACTACGACCCCGATGCCGACCGCGTCGGCATCCAGGCGGCCGAGGCGCTGGGGGAGGATCCGGGCCGGGTGCTGAAGACGCTGATGGCGGAGGTGGACGGCAAGCCGGTCTGCGTCATCGTGCCGTCGGACCGCGAGGTCAGCATGAAGAAGCTGGCGAGCGCCTTCAGGGGCAAGTCGGCCAACATGATGAAGCCGGCGGATGCCGAACGGCTGACGGGCTTCGTCGTCGGCGGCATCAGCCCGTTCGGCCAGAAGAAGCCGGTGCCGGCCGCGATCGAGGAGGCGGCGCTGGTCCATGACCAGGTCTACATGAACGGCGGGCAGCGCGGCCTGCAGGTGCGCCTTGCCCCGCGCGACGCGCTGGCGGCGCTGAAGGCGATCGCCGCAGCCGTCATCGCCTGATTGCGCCTTCTCTTTCGGCGCCGGGCACACTAAGTTTCCTTCATCCGAAGAGAACAGACAGGCATGCCATGACCTATCCCGCCAATTCCGCCCCCGCCGTCGATCCGCAAAAGCTCGACAAGCTCGCCGAAGTCGCCGTGCGTGTCGGCCTTCAGCTCCAGAAGGGGCAGGATCTCGTGATGACGGCGCCCATCGCCGCCCTGCCGCTCGCCCGCCTCATCACCAAGCACGCCTATATGGCCGGCGCCGGCCTCGTCAGCACCTTCTATGCCGACGAGGAAGCGACGCTCGCCCGCTACCACCATGCGCCGGACGAAAGCTTCGACCGGGCCAGCGACTGGCTCTACGAGGGCATGGCCAAGGCCTATGCCAACGGCGCCGCGCGCCTTGCCATTGCCGGCGACAACCCGATGCTGCTCTCCGGCGAGGACCCGGCCAAGGTCGCGCGCGCCAACAAGGCGAATTCCATGGCCTACAAGCCGGCGCTGGAGAAGATCGCCAATTTCGACATCAACTGGAACATCGTCTCCTATCCGAACCCGTCCTGGGCCAGGCAGGTATTCCCGAACGACCCCGAGGACGTGGCGGTCGAGAAGCTCGCCAATGCCATCTTCGCCGCCTCGCGTGTCGACGTCGCCGATCCCGTCGCCGCCTGGGCGGCGCACAATGCGGGCCTTGCCAGGCGCTCGGCCTGGCTGAACGGCGAGCGCTTTGCCGCGCTGCACTTCAAGGGGCCGGGCACGGACCTCACCGTGGGGCTGGCGGACGGCCACGAATGGCACGGCGGCGCCTCGACGGCCAAGAACGGCATCACCTGCAACCCGAACATCCCGACGGAAGAGGTCTTCACCACGCCGCATGCCCTGCGCGTCGAGGGCCATGTCTCCTCCACCAAGCCGCTCTCCCACCAGGGCACGCTGATCGACGACATCCAGGTGCGCTTCGAGGGCGGCCGGATCGTCGAGGCGAAGGCATCGAAGGGCGAGGCGGTGCTGAACAAGGTGCTGGACACCGACGAGGGCGCGCGCCGGCTCGGCGAGGTGGCCCTCGTGCCGCATTCCTCGCCGATATCGGAAAGCGGCATCCTCTTCTACAACACGCTGTTCGACGAGAACGCCTCCTGCCATATCGCGCTCGGCCAGTGCTATTCGAAATGCTTCCTTAACGGCGCGAGCCTGACGCCGGATCAGATCCGCGCGCAGGGCGGCAATGAAAGCCTCATCCATATCGACTGGATGATCGGCTCGGACAAGGTGGACATCGACGGCGTGCGCGCCGATGGCAGCCGCGTTCCCGTCATGCGCGGCGGCGAGTGGGCATGACCCATCTCGGCGTGATCGGCGGCGGCGGATGGCTGGCCGGGGCCTTGCTCCGGCCGGTGCTGGCCGACCGCCTCGTCATGCCGGCCGACCTCGTGCTGTCCTCGCGCTCGGGCAACATTTCAGGCTTCGAGGCCTGGCCGGGCGTGCACATGACGACGGACAACGCGATCCTCGTCGATGCCTGCGACATCATCGTCCTGTCCGTGCGCCCCGGCGATCTCGACGAGATCGACGTCGACCTGCGCGGGCGCTTCGTCATCTCCGTCATGGCGGGGGTGACGGTGGAGGAAATCGGCGACCGTTTCGGCGCCCGGCGCATCGTGCGGGCGATGCCGAATGCCTGCGCCGAGCAGCGCCTCTCCTTCACGCCCTGGTGCATGACCGACGACGTGCGCGATCCGGAGGCGGATTTCGCGCGACGCTTCTTTGCCGCTTCGGGCCGGCCGCATTTCATCACCGACGAGCAGGAACTCGACTATTTCACCGCGCTCACCGGATCGGGCGCGGCCTTTCCGGCGCTGATGGCGGATGCGATGATCCGCCATGCGATCGAGGCGGGCATCGGTCCGGAGACGGCGGTCCTTGCGGTACGCCAGCTCTTCCTCGGCGCCGCCACGCAGATGGCGAGCGTCAGCGACACGCCGGCCGATATCGTGGAACTGTTCATGGAGTATCATGGCACCACGGCGGCCGGCCTTTCCGCGATGATCGACGCCGATCTCGCCCATGCCGTCTTCAGCGGGCTGACGGCCGCGCGCCGGCGGGCGCAGGACGGCGCGGACTGACCTTGCCCGGCGCCGGGCGGGCGGCCTGGGCCTGCTGGCTGAGCCAGACGCTTCCAAGCACCACGAACATGCCGACGACCTGCAGGAGGCCGAGATCCTGCCCGAGCAGCACCCAGCCGAGCACGACGGCGACGAGGGGGCTCAGGAAGCCGAGCGGCGAGATCGTCGCCGGGTCGAGCCGCGCCAGGCCGCGGAACCAGACGATATAGGTGAGCGCGGCGCCGATCAGGCCGAGATAGAGGAAACCGAGCAGGTTTTCCGCCGTCGGCGCCGGCAGGGCCGGCTCGAACCAGAGCGCCACCGGCACCAGCAGCAGGCCGCCCGCGGTGAGCTGCCAGGCGGTGAAGGTGAGCGGCGGCACCGGCGGCTTCCAATGGTGCGACAGCACCGTGCCGAAGGCCATGGCGACCGCGCCGGCAAGGCCGGCGGCAATCCCGATCGGATCGAGGGCCGCCGAGGGCGTCAGCACCAGCAGCGCCACCCCGCCGATGCCGGCAAGGCCGGCGAAGACGGCGAGCGGCCGCACCGCCGTGCCGATCACGGCGCGGGAGAGCCCGAGCACGATCAGCGGCTGGATGGCGCCGACCGTCGCGGCGACCCCGCCCGGCAGGCGATAGGCCGAGACGAACAGCATCGCCCAGAAGAACGAGAAGTTCAGCGCGCCGAGCAGGACGGTCCGCGGCCACCACACACCCTGCGGCAGGCGCCGGACGAGGAGAAGCAGGAGAAGCCCTGCCGGCAGCGCGCGCAACATGGCGACGGTGAGCGGATAACCGGCCGGCAGAAGCTCTGTGGTGACGATGTAGGTGCTGCCCCAGATGGCCGGGGCGGTCGCGGTGAGAAGGACGTCGGAGGCGCGGGGCATAATTATCTCCAAACAAAGAATCTTGATATCAAGATATATCATTTTATCTTGACGTCAAGACAATGGCGCCGTTAAGTCGCGCCATGGATCACGTCGACAGAATTCTCGCGCAGTGGAAGCAGGAACGGCCGGACCTCGATGTCGAGCCGATGGGCCTGCTCGGCCGCCTCGCGCGGCTGCGCACCCGTCTTGCCCGGGAAACCGAGAAGGCGCTGGCGGCGCACGGGCTGAACGCCGCGAGCTTCGACGTGCTGGCGACCCTGCGCCGCGCCGGTCCGCCCTACCGGCTTTCGCCGGGCGACCTGCTCGCCACCACCATGGTCAGCTCGGGCACGATGACCAACCGGCTCGACCAGCTCGAAAAGGCGGGCCTCATCGAACGCGCGCACAATCCCGAGGACCGGCGCAGCGTCATCATCGCGCTGACGCCGAAGGGTTTCGCGCTGGTCGATGCGGCGGTGACGGCCCATGTGGAGAACCAGCATCGCCTGCTGGAGGCGCTCGGCACGGACGAGCGCGCGGCGCTGGACGGCCTGTTGCGAAGGTTCCTCGCCGCGTTCGAATAGCGCATGTCCGCTTTTCTCGACGCAGGACCGCTTGGCACCTTTGCTGGAATTGCTCCCGGTCAGATGCGGCCGGCGAGCCGCTCGACCCGCGCAAGATGCGCCTTGCGTTTTTCCTCGCTCGCGCGGTCCATGTCGTGCAGGCTCACCATCCTGAAATCGAGGCCCTTGGCGCAGAAGGCGGCGATGCCGCGCTTCAGGAGCCGCTTCACCGGATTGCCCATGTAGAGATGCACCACCCACCAGGGCGAGCCGGTCGTGGTGAACGCCCAGAACAGGCGGATATTGCCGAGCCGCGGCTGGATGCGCCCGCCGGCCGGATCGTTCTCGAAGGCGACGCCGGGCGCGAACACCCGGTCGAAGAAGCCCTTCAGGATGGCCGGGAAATTGAACCACCATTGCGGAAAGACGAGCACCAGCCCCTCCGCCTCTTTCAGGCGGGAAACGAAAGGTTCGGCTTCGGACGGGTCGTAGCCCGGCTCGAAGTAGCGGGCGCGCTCGGACGGCGTCAGGCGCGGGTCGAAGCCCTCGCGGTAGAGGTCGAGCAGATCGACCGCATGGCCGTTCGCCTCCAGCCGCCGCCGCACCGTGTCGGCGACGCTTGCGGCGAAACTTTCCTCCAGCGGATGGGCGAGCACGAGCAGGATGCGCATGCCGGCCTCAGAACAGCGAGCCCTGGCGGGGCGCGGGCTTCTCCTCCGCCTCGCCCTTCGCGGCCTTCCTGCGCGGCGGCGTGCCGCCGCCCGGCCCAGTGACGGCGTCCACCGTGCCGTCGGCGAACTCGATGGCGATGGCGCGGCCGGGGCCGAGGCCGGCGGCGCCCTTCACCGGCGCGCCCTCCTCGTCGCGCACCAATGCGTAGCCACGCTTCAGCACGTTGCGGTAGGAGAGCGATTGCAGCATGCGGTCCTGCGCCTGCAGGAGGGCGCGGCGGCGGGCGAGATCGCCGGCGAGCGCGCTTTCGGCGCGCAGCGCAAGGCCCGACAGGCGGTCGCGCGCCCGGCCGGTCTGCGCGGCGATGCGGGCGGGGGTCGCGCGCAGCGAGACGTCGAAGGCGGCAAGGCGCGCGCGGAGCTGGTCGAGCCGGCGCTCGACGATGCGTTCGGCGCGCTGCAGGCGGTCGGCGACGCGCTGGCGGCGCTCGGCGATGCGGGAGAGAAGCATGTCGGGCCGCAGATGCGCCGCCGTGCGCTCGAAGGCGCGGCGCTTGCCCGCCGTGTTCATCTGCAGGCCGCGGCCGAGGCCCGCCGCCGCCTCGTCGAACCGGCGGCGCGGCAGGGCGAGGAGCTGGTCGAGCGAGGGCAGCGCCCGGGCGAGCGCGCGAACGCCCTGCCGGCGGCTGTCCATCTGGCGCGCCGTGGCGCCGCGCAGGCGCGCGGTGAGCGAGGCGACCTCCGCATCGAGATCGGCCTTCACCGGCACTGCCATTTCGGCAGCCCCCGTCGGCGTCGGGGCGCGGCGGTCGGCGGCGTGGTCGATCAGCGTCCAGTCCGTCTCGTGGCCGACGGCGGAAATGAGCGGGATCGTCGAGGCGGCCGCGGCGCGCACGACGATCTCGTCGTTGAAGCTCCAGAGGTCCTCCAGGCTGCCGCCGCCGCGCGCGACGATCAGCACGTCCGGCCGCGGCACCGCCCCGCCGGGCGCAAAAGCGTTGAAGCCCTCGATGGCCGCGGCGACCTCCTGCCCCGAGCCCTCCCCCTGGACCTTGACCGGCCAGACGACGACATGGACCGGGAAGCGGTCGGCGATGCGGTGCAGGATGTCACGGATGACGGCGCCCGTCGGCGAGGTGACGACGCCGATCACCTTCGGCAGGAACGGCAGCGGCCTCTTGCGCTCCGCATCGAAGAGGCCTTCGGCGGCGAGCTTGCGGCGGCGCTCCTCGAGCAGCGCCATCAGCGCGCCGGCCCCGGCCGGCTCCAGCGCCTCGATGACGATCTGGTATTTCGAGGAGCCGGGGAAGGTGGTGATCTTGCCTGTCGCGATCACCTCCATGCCCTCTTCCGGCTTGAAGCGCAGGCGCGAGAAGCTGCCCTTCCAGATCACCGCGTCGATGCGCGCGCGATCGTCCTTCAGCGAGAAATAGGCGTGGCCCGAGGAATGCGGGCCGCGATAGCCGGAGATCTCGCCGCGCACGCGCACCTGGTCGAAGGCCTGCTCGACCGTGCGCTTGATGGAGCCGGAAAGCTCCGACACCGAATATTCGGCAAGATTGCTGGGCGAATCAGTCTCGGGGAAAAAGCTCATGCGGCAAAGTGTAGTGCGTTTGCCGGCGGATGACAGGGTGCCGCGGCCGGCATCCCCAGCCCACTTTGCCGTTCCCCCGCGCTATTCGGGCCTCACCCGGTAAAGACGCAGCACGGCGCCCTGCGTGGCTTCGACCGGTTCGAGATAGGCCGGCACCTCGCCCTTCAGGAGGCTGGCATAGAGCCCCTGCGGCTCCGCGTCGGCAATCAGGTTCGTCTGGGCGTTACGCGGGCAGAAGGCGAGCAGCGTCACATCGGCGCCGCGCAGGAACGCTTCGGCCTGCCGGGGATTGGACAGGCCGATATGCAGTTCCGTCAGCATGCCGCCCTGGTTGCGGTGGTAAGGCGCCGAGAGCACGCGGTGGCCGGTGAAGCGCAGGATCGGCGCACCGAGATCCGAGACGGCGGCGACCACGCCGACCGGCTCGCGGGCGAGCGGCGCCAGCACGGCCTCGTCGGTGCAGGAGGGCGGCTTCGCGCCCGCCGTAAACTGAGCGCGCAGCACGTCGCCCGACTGGCCGGGCAAGAGCGCGCCGGCAAGCGCCCAGGTGGCGGGCGTCGAGGCAAGCGTCAGGCCGGCAAAGGCAAGGCCAAGCTTCAGGTTCTTCGGCTCCGCATTGGCAGCGCTGCGCAGTTGGGCGATCATCCGGCCGAGCGGGATGGCCGCGAGCCCGTAGACGAAGATCGCGCCGCGGATCTGGATGATCGACACGGCGAAGGCGACGACCAGCAGCGCAAGCAGGATCAGGTGCATCTCGGCGGCTTCGCGGCGACGCACGCTCCAGAGGCAGGCGGCGATGGCGAGAAGGCCGGTGGCGTAGAAGCTGGCGATCGAGGCGGGATCGAGGCGGAACTGGGCGGCGGCCGACTGGGCCTCGATAACCATGTCGAGCCAGAAGGTCTTCAGAAGCGGGTCGAGCGCATCGAGCGGATTGGCAAGGCATCCGGGCGCGATCAGCAGCACCGCGGCGGCAACGACGCCGCCCGCGCCCGCAAGCGCGGCAAGCCGGCCGTAGAACGGCCAGGCGCTCGCCAGCGATGCCGTCAGGAACAGCGTGCCGCCGCCCAGCGTCGCCAGCGCGTAGAAACCATAGGACAGGCTGTCGCAGGTCACCTGCGTATAGTGCGACGGCGCGACGGTCGCGAAGAAGGCGCCGGTCACCGTCAGGGCGAGGGCGAGGCTGAAGGCGGTGGCCGCATCGCGGAAGGCACGGCCGTGCCAGGCCCAGCGCAGGGCGACGACGAGGCAGACCGTGCCGATCAGCGGCGTCGTTTCCGCGCCGATGGCGATGGCAAAGCCGGCAAGCACGCCGGCAAGGGCATGGTCGCGCGCCCGCATGTCGGGCGAGAGCAGCATCGCCGCAATGCCGGTCACCAGCGCGATCTGCACGTTGTGATGGTCGATCGAGCCGGGCTGGAAGCGATTGAGCGACACGACGAGGATGGCGGTCAGGACCAGCGTCGCATGCATCGCCATGGTGCCGCCCAGCCGGTAGCCGGCAAGCCCCGCGCCGAAGAGCACCGGCACGACGAGGAACGATGGCCAGACCGCGAGCGCCAGCGCCTCGGCCTGCCGCTGGCCGGCGAAAAGCGAGAAGAAGCTGATCAGGTTGGCGATCGGCAGGTCGACGAAGCGCGACCAGTGCATGGGCGTGCCGCCCGCAAGGCCGAGGCGGTATTGCGTCGTGTCGAACCAGCTCTGCCCGGCCAGGAGGTCACGCACCACGACGAGCCGCATCGTATCGTCATTGTCCGCCCCGACATAGTCGCTCGCGAAGGGCAGTGACAGCACGAGCAGCACCGCGATCGTCAGCAGGCTGTAGAAGGCGAGCACGCGCAAGGTCATCCCGGTGCGCCCGGCAGGCGCGTCCCCGGTTGCGAACGGCAGGGCCGCAGGCATGGATTTCGACACGTTTCGCCCCTTCGTCCGTCATTGGAAGCCAGCCGAAACCTAGCCTTAACCTTCTCAAGAAATAGTAAAACCGTGGGTCGCATGAGGCCGCCCCACACAGGAGAATGCACGCCATGACGGAAGCCTTGCTGGAAGACCTTGAGATCGCCGTGCTGCTGCCCTGCTACAACGAGGCGCAGACGATCGGCGACGTCGTGAGCGGTTTCCGCGCCGCGCTGCCCTCGGCCCGCATCTATGTCTACGACAACAACTCCACGGATTCGACCGCGCTGCGCGCGGCGCTGGCGGGCGCGACCGTCGTGCGCGAACGCCGCCAGGGCAAGGGCAACGTGGTGCGCCGCATGTTCTCCGACATCGAGGCCGACATCTACATCATGGCCGACGGCGACGGCACCTATGCCGCCTCCGACGCGCCCGAGCTCATCCGCACGCTGATCACCGAGGGTGCCGACATGGTGGTCGGCACGCGCCGCGGCGTCACCGCCGATGCCGGCCGGCAGGGCCACGCCTTCGGCAACCGCATCTTCAACACCCTCTTCCGCTCGCTGTTCGGCAACGATTTCTCCGACATCTTCTCCGGCTACCGCGCCTTCTCGCGCCGGTTCGCCAAGAGCTTCCCGGCCGTTTCCGGCGGATTCGAGATCGAGACGGAAATGTCGGTGCACGCCTCGCGCCTGCGCATGCCGATCGCCGAGCTGGAACTCGACTACGGCCGGCGGCCGGAGGGCTCGCATTCGAAGCTCTCGACCTTCAAGGACGGCGCGAAGATCCTCTGGATGTTCGCCATGCTGATGAAGGAGACGCGGCCCTTCGTGTTCTTCGGCGCGATCAGCGGCCTCTTCATGACGGCAAGCCTCACCTTCATGGCGCCGGTTCTGGCGGCCTATTTCCACACCGGCCTCGTCGAGCGCATGCCGACCTGGGTGTTTTCGCTCGCCCTGATGATGATCTCGTTCCTCGTCTTCTCCGCCGGCCTCATCCTCGATTCCCTGGCGCGCGCCAGAGCCGAGCAGCTGCGCATCCACTACATGAACCAGTCCGCCGGCCGGTACGTCCGCACCGCCCGCAAGGCGGACAAGGCGGCGCGGCATCTCGCGGCCTGATCGAACGGAAGACGACCATGAACAGGGAAACCACCAACCGCATCCGTTTCGTGATCGAGGACGTGCTGCCGCCGATCCTGCGCGATTCCGCGCTGTTCAAGCAGGCCGCAAGCCTCGTCTGGGGCAAGCATATCGGCAAGCTCGCGACGTTCCGCGAGCGCGCGCCCTTCCTCACCGCCGCGGAATATGAGGATCTTTATCGCGAACATCCGCGTGTCCATGCCGGCACGGACAATTCGCGGGCCTGCATCGACCGCATCGTCGCCTCCATCGTCGGGGACAGCGTCTGCGACGTCGGCTGCGGCACCGGCGCGCTGCTCAGCCACATCAAGGCGGGCAATCCCGGCCTGAAGCGGCTGACGGGCGTCGATTTCGTCGTGGAGGATGCCGCGAGCATCGCCGGTGTCGAATATGTCGCGGCGATGATCGAATCCCTGCCCTTCGCGGACGGCGAGTTCGACACGGTCGTCTGCACCCATGTCATCGAGCATGTGCTGGAATACCGCCAGGCGATCGCGGAGCTGCGCCGCATCGCCCGGCGGCGGCTGATCATCGTCGTGCCGCGGGAGCGGGAATACCGCTACAGCTTCAACCCGCACTTCAACTTCTTCCCCTATACGCATTCCTTCCTGCGCGCCGTGCATCCCGTGCCGCAGCGCCATGTCTGCGTCGATATCGGCCGCGACATCTTCTACATGGAAGACCGCGCGGAGCCGGACGCGTGACGACGAGCGCCTACAGCCCCGCGATCTGGGCCGGCCTCCTCGGCACGCCGCTCCTGATCGCGGCAGGACAGGTGCTGTTCAAGCTGACGAGCGGCACGACCGGCGACTTCGGCCTCAAGGGGCTGGCGGCGCTGGCGTTCAACCCGCTGCTGCTGCTGGCGCTCGCGATCTACGGGGCCGGCACAGTCATCTGGATCTTCGTGCTGAAGGCGGTGCCGCTGACGATCGGCTATTCCTTCATGGCGCTGACCTTCTGCTTCGTGCCGCTCCTCGCCAGCCTCTTCCTCGGCGAGGCGCTGACGCTGCGCTATGCGCTCGGCGCCTTTCTCATCATCGGCGGCATGCTCGTCATCAACGGCTGAGCCTATCCTTCGAAATGCGCCCGCGTCTCGGCATCCGCCGGGAAGAAGCTCTCGATCAGCACGCCCTGCACCAGCGCGTCCTGCGCCGAGCCGAAGGAAGTGAGCGTGGTGATCCAGTTGAAGTGCTTTGTCCCGATCTTCATCTCGATCGGCAGGATCGGCAGCCGGTCCGTCTCCGGAAAGGCCTCCAGCGCGGCCCGGATGTCGGCGGCGCCGGCCAGCCTTTCGATGCGCTTCGAAAGCGGGCTGCGCGGGCCCTGCAGCCAGGCCTCGGCGCGGATGCGATGCACGAGGTCGGCGGCCGATTGCGCCCAGTTGACGACGATCGAGCGCAGCGGCGTCGGGCCGAGATAGGCATCGAGGAAATTGTCGCCCGGCGAGACCGCGATGCCCGCCATGCCGGCAAGGCCGAGAAAGGCCTGGTTGGCGGCGAGCACGTTGTATTCATGGTCGAAGACGACGCCCGGATAGGGATCGTGCCGCGCGAGGATGAGGCCGATCGCCTCCGCCACGGCCGGCGGAAAGGCCGCAAGGCTCGCCGCCGGCGCCGTCGCGAAGCGCGGGCGGAAGCCGGCGGCGGAAAACAGCATGCCCTGGTCGCGCGCGGGAATGTCGAGCACGGCGGAGAGGCGAAGGATCATGCCTTCCGAGGGGCGCGAGCGGCCGGTTTCGAGGAACGAGAGATGGCGGGCGGAGATGCCGGCCTCGGTCGCCAGCTCCAGCTGGCTCATGCGCCGGTGGCTGCGCCATTCCTTCAGGTGTTCGCCGAATTCCATTGTCGCCTCCCGTTCGGTGCCCGCGTACTCAACAGGAAGCGCGGCATGATTTCCATTACCTCCAAGGTAATTGGTTTGCATCCCCGCCCTCGGCAGGATGGGCCCATCGAAACGAAAGGAGCCTACCATGTTCGCCACCCTCAACCGCAACCTTCTGAAGTCCGTCATGCTCTTCGACGGCGTCTTCTCGCTGGCCGTGGCCGCCGGCCTCTTCGCCTTCTCCGGCCCGGTCGGCGCCCTCGTCGGCCCGCATGCGACGCCGGCCGTCCTCCACGGCTTTGCCGCCTTCTTCGTCGTCTGGGGCGTCTTCCACGTCGCCGTCGGCCGGCAGGCGCGGCCTTCGCCCGCTGCCGTCCGCGTCGCCATCGCCGGCGATACGGCCTGGCTCATCGGCAGCCTCGCCGTCCTCGTCTTCGCCAGCGGCGGGCTGACCTTCGCCGGCATGGGCCTCATCGCGCTCGCCGCCGTCGCGGTCGCCGACATCATGCTGCTCAAGCAGATCGGCCTTGGCCGGCAGCAGCGCGCCGCGCTTGCCTGACCGCACCGATGCCCGCATCCCCTTCGCCCTCGCCAAAAGCGGGGGCGCTGCCGTTCCAGGTCCCGCGCAACGCGTCATCTATCACCTGGGGGAGATTCCCCTTCTCCGAAAAATGCACTACCGTCGCGCCCGATTGAACACGGGGAGCCTTTCATGCGCGTCATTTTTTCCGAGGACCACAAGCTCAGGAACGCCCGCAGCGAGCTTTACGGCGGCGAGCTGGTGGCGCCCTTCGAGGCGCCGTTCCGGGCGGAATGGATCCTGGCGGCGGTCAAGGATGCCGGCTTCACCGACGTTTCCGCGCCGGAACGCCACGGGCTCGAGACCGCGCTGAAGGTGCATGACGCCGGCTACCTTTCCTTCCTGGAAGGGGCTTGGGAGAAATGGAAGGCCGCCGGCTACAGGGGCGAGGCCATCGCCACCTCGTTCCCCGTGCGCCGCACCTCGCCGCGCATCCCGACCCAGATCGACGGCCTGCTCGGCTATTATTGCAACGCCACGGAAACGGCGATCTCGCCCGGCACCTGGGAAGCCGCCGTCTCCTCCATGCAGAGCGCGGTGACCGCGGCCGATATCGTCGCGGACGGCGCGAAGGCCGCCTTCGCGCTCTGCCGCCCGCCGGGCCACCATGCCGGCATCGACAGCTTCGGCGGCTATTGCTTCATCAACAACGCCGCCGTCGCCGCCCAGCGCTTCCTCGACAAGGGCGCGAAGAAGGTTGCCGTGCTCGACGTCGACTTCCACCACGGCAACGGCACGCAGGACATTTTCTACGAGCGGGGCGACGTCTATTTCGCCTCGCTGCACGGCGATCCGGCCGAAGCCTTCCCGCATTTCCTCGGTTATGCGGAAGAGACCGGCAAGGGCGCCGGCGAAGGCACGACGCAGAACTATCCCATGCCGCCCGGCACGCCCTTCTCCGTCTGGGAAGCGGCGCTCACCGATGCCCTGAAGCGCATTTCGGCCTTCGGCGCCGAGGTCATCGTGCTCTCGCTCGGCGTCGATACCTTCGAGAAGGATCCGATCTCCTTCTTCAAGCTGACCTCGCCGGATTACATCACGATGGGACGGGCGGTCGCGGCAAGCGGCGTGCCGGTGCTCGTCGTCATGGAAGGCGGCTACGGCGTGCCGGAAATCGGCCCCAACGTCGCCAACACGCTGAAGGGCATTGCCGGCTGAGGCCAGCATCAATTTTCCTGAAGCAAGGCGTCACGATTATCCATTTGCCGCGTGACGCCCCCTCCTCTAGAGCATTTCCAGCCGAAGCGAAGTCGCTTTTTGCGTCGGATAATGCGGTAAAAACAAGAATCTGGAGCACCGGGAGGGCTTTTCATGGCCGACCAACGGACAGCGACGGGCGGCGGGCTTTCGGGCTCGGGCAATGCGGGTCTCCTCACCGGCATCCTGCTATGCTTCGGCTCGATGTCGAGCATCCAGTTCGGCTCGGCTTTCTCGGCGACCGCGATCGATGCCTACGGCCCCTCGACCACCACATTCCTGCGCCTCGTCATGGCGGCTGCGATCCTGGCCCTGATCGTTCGTCCGCCGATGCGCGCCTACAGCCGCGACCAGTGGAAGAGCGCCATGCTGCTCGGCGCCACCATGGCGGCAATGACACTCTGTTTCTTCGCGGCGATCCACCGCATCCCGCTCGGCCTTGCCGTCGCCATCGAGTTCCTCGGGCCGCTGGCGGTCGCCACCTGGTCGCTCGGCGCGGGCTGGCGGTTGATCTGGCCTGGCGCGGCCTTTATCGGCGTCGTGCTGCTGTCGCATGACGGCGCGGGCTGGGTCGGCGATCCCATGGGCATGCTGTTTGCCTGCGGTGCCGGCGTCGGCTGGGGCACCTACATCATCCTCATGAAGAAGACCGGCGCAGCGTTCAAGGGGCTCGAAGGGCTCTCCATGTCGCTGGTCTTCGCGGCCATCGTCGCGGCCCCCTTCGGCCTGCCGCGCGCCGCCGAGGCGCTGAACCCGGAAGGGCTCGGCATGATCCTCGGCCTTGCCGTGCTCGTGCCGCTCCTGCCCTATGCGCTGGAGATGACCGCGCTGCGCCGCATGCCGATGTCGGCCTTCGGCATCCTGATGAGCCTGGAGCCGGCGCTCGGCGCGCTCGCCGGCTTCCTCGTGCTCAGCCAGCCGATGACGCCCCTGCAGATGCTCGGCACGGCGCTGGTGGTGGCGGCAAGCGCGGGTGTCACGTCCAGCGGAAAGGACGAAGGCGAGGGGAAAACCGCCTGAAAGCGGCCTCTTTCATGTTCCTGCCGCAATCGCTAGGTTGAAGCAGAATCATCGACGTTTCCGGGGACACTCCATGTACAAGAAAGTTGCGCTCGTCGCGCTCGCCGCGACCTACCTTTCCGCCTGCACGACGACGGATCCCTATACGGGCGAGCAGAAGGTTTCCAACACGGCCGGCGGTGCGGCGATCGGTGCGGGCGTCGGCGCGGTTGCCGGCCTCCTGATCGGCAACAACCCGGTGCAGCGCCGCAATGCCGCGCTGATCGGCGCCGGCGTCGGGGCGCTGGCGGGCGGCGCCATCGGCAACTACATGGACAACCAGGAAGCCGAGCTGCGCGCCCAGCTTCAGGGCACCGGCGTTTCCGTCACGCGCATGGGCGACCGCATCATCCTCAACATGCCGTCGAACGTCACCTTCGCCACCGACCAGGACCAGGTGATCCCGCCGTTCTATCCGACGCTCGATTCGGTCGCGCTCGTCTTGCGCAAGTTCGACAAGACGCTGATCGACGTCGACGGCCACACCGATTCGGTCGGCAATGCCGGCTACAACATGGACCTCTCCAACCGCCGCGCCAACTCGGTCGCCAACTATCTGGCCGGCCGCGGCGTCGACCCGCGCCGCATGTCGGCGATGGGTTACGGCCTGGAACGCCCGATCGCCTCCAACGCCTCGGAAGCCGGCCGCGCGCAGAACCGTCGCGTCGAGATCGCGATTTCGCCGCTCAAGCAGGGCTGATCCGTCGGCGGTTGGCGCGTCGGGCCGTCACGGCCCTTCGCGGCCCGGCCCCCATTCCAGCCGCTTGTAGTCGAAACCGTATTTCAAGGTCGGCTTGACGATCTCGAAATAGGGCGAGAGGTCGAAGTCGCGCGGCGTATAGAGCGAATGATGGCGGATATGCAGGATTTCCTCGCGCGAATAGGTCGAGGTCGCCGCGGCATGGCCGGGCGCGCGCGTGACGTCCGGCAGGATCGGGTAGCGGATCATCTCGAAGGCTTCCGCAATCAGCGTCGAGCAGATCGCCCGCGTCGGATCGCCTGAGCCGAAGGCGATCAGGCGGCGGCGCCAGCGCACCGGCACGGGCGGCGTCGGCAGGAAGTAGCGCAGCATGTCCGTGATGTTCTTCAGATCGTATTTCAGGCCGAGGCGCGAGACCATGAAGGCAATGAGCGCGTCGCGATCCTCCGGCGTCAGCCCGACCGGGCGGCAGATGCGCGTGTTGTAGGTACGGTACTTGGTGAGCGGCACGGCGACGCAGCCCTCGCCGAGATTGACCTCGATGAGCTGCGGGCGCTGCGTGGCGGGCAGCGCCGCCTGGTCCAGCGTCAGCGGCACCTCGTCGCCGACGAAGAACGCGGCATGGGACCAGGTGGACTGCGTCAGGTACTTGATCGCCGCCGAGACCTTCTGGTTGCCCTCCACCAGAAGCACGTCGCCGGGCCGCAGCGTGCGCGCCAGCGTTTCGGGGTCGGAGGGCGTATAGGGCTCGTAGCCGGAGGTCTGGCTTTGCAGCTTGTCGGCGAAACGGCGGCCGATGCGATCGAGCAGCGTGTCGCGGCTTGCGTTAAGCGGCTTCAGTCCGGCGGTCACGTCGCGTCCTTCGCAGTGTGGATCGTTTCCGCTTTTCCCCGAATCGCGAAAACGCTCCATCTGTTTGTCTTTACGCAATTCCGGACGCAAAACCGCTGCGCACTTTTGCTGGAATTGCTCCAGGCCCCGGCCACTCTAGCCTTACGCGCGACATCCTGTCGAGGTTGACCGGAGCAGCTTCGATCCTATATTTAGAATTATTCTAAACTGGATTGTCGTCAATGTTCTCCCGTCTTCTCCATCCCGGCAAACGCAGCCTCGAATCCCTCAGCGAACAGGAAATCCTCGCCCTCGCCATTTCCTCGGAAGAGGATGACGGGCGCATCTATCTCGCCTATGCCGATGCGCTGCGCGACGCCTATCCGCATTCCGCCCGCATCTTCGAGGAAATGGCGGAGGAGGAGAGCCATCACCGCCAGCTGCTGATCGACCGGCATGTGGCGCGCTTCGGCGACCGCATCCCGCTGGTGCGGCGCGAATATGTGCGCGATTTCCCCGAGCGCAAGCCGGACTGGCTGATCGCGAACATGCCGCTCGAGGCGATCCGCGCCCAGGCCGAGGCGATGGAGGAGGCCGCGCACCGCTTCTACCTCGCCGCCGCCTCGCGCACGCAGGACGCGGCGACGCGAAAGCTGCTCGGCGACCTGGCGCTGGCGGAAAAATCCCATGAATCGCTCGCCCGCCGGCTCGGCGAGCAGCACATACCCGCCGACGTGAAGGCGGAGGAAGACCAGACGGCGCGGCGGCAATTCGTGCTGACCTATGTGCAGCCGGGTCTTGCCGGCCTGATGGACGGCTCGGTCTCGACCCTCGCGCCGATCTTCGCCGCCGCCTTCGCCACGCAGGACACCTGGCAGACCTTCCTCGTCGGTCTCTCGGCCTCGGTCGGCGCCGGCATCTCCATGGGCTTCACCGAAGCGGCGCATGACGACGGAAAGCTCTCCGGCCGCGGCTCGCCGGTCAAGCGCGGCCTTGCCTCGGGCATCATGACGGCCTTGGGCGGCCTCGGCCATGCTTTGCCCTATCTCATCCCGAACTTCATGCTGGCGACGACCATCGCCGTCTTCGTCGTCTTCGTGGAGCTGTGGGCGATCGCCTTCATCCAGAACCGCTACATGGAAACGCCGTTCTTCCGCGCCGTTCTCCAGGTCGTGCTCGGCGGCAGCCTCGTCCTGGCCGCGGGCGTGCTGATCGGCAATGCGTAAAGGGATAAGTTCTACCGGCCTGTCGGGCGGTTCATGTCGCGCACCACCCAGCGGAAGAAAAGATAGACGCCGACGCCCATGATGGCGAGCGGCAGGAGATTGGCAGCAGAATCCATGTCGACCTCTATACCCTCCCGACAAGGGAATTAAGGTCTTGCTAACCAATCTTCAATCCACGAGCAGGCGACGGTCCGTTCACAAAATGCGACCGACGCTCACGAATTGGCAAGCGGGGCGTCGCCGCCCCGCTCCTGTCCCGGTCAGGCGCGCAGCGTGCCGCCCGTGGTCTTGGCGACATTGCCGACGATCCTGGCGGTGAGCGCCTCGAAATCCTCGTCGGTCAGCGTCTTGTCGGTCGGCTGGAAGACGACCTCGATGGCGACCGACTTCTTGCCTTCGCCGAGCGATGCGCCCTCGAAGACGTCGAAGACGTTGACGGCGGCGATCAGCTTGCGGTCGGCACCCGTTGCCGCGCGCACGATGGCGCCCGCTTCCACCGTCTTGTCGACGACGAAGGCGAAGTCGCGCCTGACGGCCTGGAAGGGCGAAAGGTCGAGCGCCGGCTTGGTGCGGGTCGCTTTCTTCTTCGGGTCAGGCATGGCGTCGACGAAGATCTCGAAGCCGCAGAGCGCGCCGGAGACGTCGAGCGCGCCGAGCGCCTTCGGATGGAACTCGCCGAAATATCCGAGTACGATCTTCGGCCCCATCTTGATCGTGCCGGACCGGCCCGGGTGATACCATGCGGGCGCGCCCGGCTCGATCTGCACATTGCCCATCGGCAGGCCGCAGGCCTCGATGACGGCAAGCGCGTCGGCCTTGGCGTCATAGACGTCGACCGGCTTGCCGCCGCCCTTGGCGGCGTTCGACCAGAGGCGGCCGGAACCGGAAAGCGAAGCCGTGCCGCGGCGCACGCCGCCGGCAACGCGGCGCTGCCCCTCGGGCCTGTCGTTTTCATAGGTGCCGGAGACCTCGAAGAGCGCGACGTCACTATGCCCCTTGTCGGCATTGCGCTGCGCGGCGGCGATGAGGCCCGGCAGCAGCGAGGGGCGCATGTCCGACATGTCCGACGCGATCGGGTTGGAGAGCGCCAGCGAGGCCGCGCCGCCGCCGAAGAGCTCCGCATGGGCCTTCGGGATGAAGGACCAGGTGACGGCCTCCAGCATGCCGCGCGCGGCAAGCGCCCGCTTGGCAAGGCGCGAGCGGATCTGCAGCGTGGTCAGGATGCGGCCGTTGACCGCCCCGTGGCTTTCGAGCGGCGCCGGCTTGATATTGTCGACGCCGTGGATGCGCATGACCTCTTCCACGAGATCCGCCTTGCCCTCGACGTCGGGACGCCAGGAGGGCACCGCGACGGAGACGCGCTCGCCCGCGCCCGTGACGGTGAAGCCGAGGCGCGTCAGGATGTCCACGCTCTCTTCCGGGGAGACGTCAAGGCCCGTCAGGCGCTTGACCTCGGAGAAGGGGAAGTCGACGACCTTGGCCGAAAAGCCCTTGTAGCCGACGACGTCGGTTTCGGCGGCCACGCCGCCGCAGAGCTCCAGCACCAGTTCGGTGGCGCGTTCGAGGCCGGGCACCATGTATTGCGGGTCGACGCCACGCTCGAAGCGGTAGCGCGCATCGGTGATGATGCCGTGCGCGCGGCCGGTCTTGGCGATGTTCATCGGGTCCCAGAGCGCCGATTCGATCAGCACGTCGACGGTGTTCTCGTCGCAGCCCGAATGCTCGCCGCCCATGATGCCGCCGATCGATTCGACGCCGTCATCGTCGGCGATGACGACGTTGGACGGGTTCAGCGTGTATTCGCGTGTGTCGAGCGCCAGCACCTTTTCGCCTTCCGCCGCGCGGCGCACGACGAGGTTTCCCTTCACCTTGGCCGCGTCGAAGACGTGCAGCGGGCGGCCCTGGTCGAAGGTCATGTAGTTGGTGATGTCGACGAGCGCGTTGATCGGGCGAAGGCCGATGGCGAGAAGCCGCTGCTGCATCCAGCGCGGGCTCGGGCCGTTCCTGACGCCGCGCACGAGCCGGAGCGCGAAGCCCGGGCAGAGATGATCGTCGCCGCCGAGTTCCAGCCTGACCTTGACCGGCGTCTCGCCTTCGACCTTGAAGGACGGTGCCTTCGGGGCCTTCAGCGTGCCGAGGCCGGCGGCGGCGAGGTCGCGGGCAATACCGAAAATGCTCGTGCAGTCCGGGCGGTTCGGCGTCAGGTTGATCTCGATGACCGGATCGTCGAGGCCGGCATAGGCGGCGTAGCTCGTGCCCACCGGCGCATCGGCCGGCAGGTCGATGATGCCGTCATGGTCGTCGGAGATCTGCAGCTCCTTTTCCGAGCACATCATGCCGCGGCTCTCGACGCCGCGGATGGTGCCGACGGCGAGCGTCACGTCGATGCCGGGCACATAGGTGCCGGGCGCGGCGAAGGCGCCGACAAGGCCGGTGCGCGCATTCGGCGCGCCGCAGACGACCTGGATCGGGTCGCCCTTGCCGGTGTCGACCATCAGAAGCTTGAGCTTGTCGGCGTTCGGATGCTGCTCGGCGGAAACGACCTTGGCGATGACGAAGGGCTTGAAGGCCGCCTTGTCGTCGACGTCCTCCACTTCGAGCCCGATCGCCGTCAGCTTCGCGCAGATCTCTTCGAGCGTGGCGTCGGTGTCGAGATGGTCCTTCAGCCAGGAGAGGGTGAATTTCATGATCTTTCTCCTTGGATGCCGGTTACGCGCTGAGGCCGCCGAACAGGGTCGGCATGTCGAGCGGGCGGAAACCGTAGTGGCTCAGCCAGCGGACGTCGGCGTTGAAGAAGTCGCGCAGGTCCGGCATGCCGTATTTCAGCATGGCGATGCGGTCGAGGCCCATGCCCCAGGCAAAGCCCTGGTATTCGTCGGGATCGAGCCCGCCGGCGCGCAGCACGTTCGGGTGCACCATGCCGCAGCCGAGGATCTCCATCCAGTCCGTACCTTCGCCGAACTTGACGATCGGACCCGACGAGCGGTCGCACTGGATATCGACCTCGAAGGACGGCTCGGTGAAGGGGAAGAAGGACGGGCGGAAGCGCATGGTGACGCTGTCGACCTCGAAGAAGGCCTTGCAGAATTCCTCCAGCACCCAGCGCATGTTGGCGACGTTCGCCTTCCTGTCGACCACGAGGCCCTCGACCTGGTGGAACATCGGCGAATGGGTGGCGTCCGAATCCTGCCGGTAGGTCTTGCCGGGAATGATGATGCGGATCGGCGGCTGCTGCGCCTCCATGGTGCGCACCTGCACGGGCGAGGTGTGCGTGCGCAGCACCTTGCGCTCACCCTTCTCGTCCGCCGGGAAGAAGAACGTGTCGTGCATCTCGCGGGCCGGATGGCCCTCCGGGAAGTTCAGCGCCGTGAAATTGTAGTAGTCCGTCTCGATATCGGGACCCTCGGCGATGGAGAAGCCCATATCGGCGAAGATCGCGGTGATCTCGTCGACGATCTGGCTGATCGGATGGATGCGGCCGCGCTCGGCGGGCGAGGAGCGCACCGGCAGGCTGACATCCACCGTCTCGGCCGCAAGGCGCGCCTCGATGGCGGCGTCGCGCAGCGCCGACTTGCGCGCGGTGATCGCGTCGGTGACGCGGGTCTTCAGCGCGTTGATCGCCGCGCCGCGGGTCTGGCGCTCTTCCGGCGACATGGTGCCGAGCGTCTTCAGGAGTTCGGAGACGGAGCCCTTCTTGCCGAGGGCGCCGACGCGCACGGCTTCGATCGCCGCCTCGTCGGACGCTTCGGCGACGGCGGAAAGGAGGCCATGTTCCAGTGTGTCGAGTTCAGTCATCTTTACCTGCTTTGCTTGCGTCGGCCGCGCGGGGCGGCAGGAGAACCTGCGACAGATAGCGGGTTGCGGCGAGGAAACGCCGCAGATCACTACCCATGTGCACGCGCCCGATCAATCGGGTGAGCCATAAAAACTTGGCGAGGAACGCCACGAGAAGACAGAGTTCGGCAAGCGCATCGCCCGGCGCGCTCTCCATCCAGGCGGAAAGGGCCCGGCCGGCGGTCGTCTCGCCCTCCAGCGCACTCGGCACGAGCTGGAGGAACAGCAGCCAGAGGTCGCGCGCCTGGGCGGTCGGCAGCGGCATGACGGCTTCCGGCTCCTCCTCGAAATCCATGTAGCCGACACGGCCGCCCTCAAGGAAGAGATCGCGCGGGTGCGGGCGACCATGACAGAGCCTTTTGGCATGCAGCGCGCCGAGATCGGCGGCGCAGGCGACAAGCAGGTCGTCGTGGTCGGCCGGATCGGCCGATTTCAAAACCCCGAGCTGCGCGCCGATCGTCGGACCGGCATCGGAGAGCACGAGCGCGCTGCCGGAGCGGTAGAGCACCTTCGGCACCGGCAGGCCCGCAGCCGCGAAGGCCGCGATCCGCCGCACCTCGCGGTCGACCATCGCCTTCCTGTCGAGCTGCGGCGAGGGCCGCAGGAAGGGTTTGCGGAACAGAAGGGCGAGAGCGTTTTGCGCCCACAACCAGAAAACCGGCCGCTCCGTGCCGTAGCGCTTCACCCAGACGGTGCCGAACGACATCTCCACGCGCTCGATACGGCGCGCGCCACGGGCAAGGACGGCGAGAAGCGTCTCGATATCCTTGGCCGTCGCGTCCGGGATCGCGGAAAGATCGTTCAGCCTGCCATCCATCTCCAGTCCTTTAGCGAGGCCGGTCCACAAAGCAAAACCCGCACCGGTTCCCCGGCGCGGGTTTCACAACGAAACGATGTTTTGGTTGTGGAAGCGCCGGTCAGTTGACGGCGGCTTCAAACTCGTTCTTCGTGCCGGCATCCTTGAGGTATTCCAGCGCCTTCTTGGCGGCTGCGACGAGCGCGCCGAACGCTGCGGTCTCATGGATCGCCATGTCGGACAGAACCTTGCGGTCGACTTCGATGCCGGCCTTGTTGAGGCCGTCGATGAAGCGGCCATAGGTCAGGCCGTGCTCGCGGACGGCAGCGTTGATGCGCTGGATCCAGAGCGCGCGGAAATTGCGCTTGTTGACCTTGCGGTCGCGGTAGGCGAACTGCTTGGAACGATCAACCGCGGCCTTGGCGGCGCGGATGGTGTTCTTGCGGCGGCCATAGAAGCCCTTGGCTGCCTTCAGCGTCTTCTTGTGCTTGGCGTGGGAGGTTACGCCGCGTTTTACACGTGCCATGTCATGATCTCCTTAACGTATCAAATCGCGCGATTAGTCTCAGAGACCGTTCGGCAGGTAGTTCTTGATGACCTTCTTGCCATCGGGCTCGGCCAGCACCATGGTGCCGCGCGCGTCGCGAATGAACTTGTTGGTACGCTTGATCATGCCGTGGCGCTTGCCGGCAGCGGCAGCGACGACCTTGCCGGTCGCGGTGATCTTGAACCGCTTCTTGGCAGACGACTTCGTCTTCATCTTGGGCATTTTGCTACTCCATTCTTCTTGAATTCGAGATGGCTGACGAGGCCATCTCCAGCGTAAAGAACGGCCACGGCATGCCCTGCCGGACCGTTCGGACGGCGGCTTGTAACCGATGTCCCCCAAAAGCGCAACCGGAATCCGTGAATTGCGGCATCCGGCGCGCAGAAACGGAAAAGCCGCCCCGAAAGGCGGCTTCGATCCGGTGGTCGTGAGGTCGCGATTACCGCGGAGCCAGCACCATCATCATCTGGCGGCCTTCGAGCTTCGGCTCGGCCTCCACCTTGGCGATGGTCAGCGTGTCTTCCTTGACCTGCATCAGGAGCTTCATGCCGAGTTCCTGGTGGGCCATTTCGCGGCCGCGGAACTTCAGCGTCACCTTGACCTTGTCGCCCTCTTCGAAGAAGCGATTCATCGCCTTCATCTTCACGTCATAGTCATGCGTGTCGATGTTCGGGCGCATCTTGATTTCCTTGATCTCGACGATCTTCTGCTTCTTGCGCGCTTCGGCCGCCTTCTTCTGGTTGGCGTATTTCAGCTTGCCCAGGTCAAGGATCTTGCAGACGGGCGGTTCGGAGTTCGGCGAAATCTCCACGAGATCGAGGCCGGCTTCTTCGGCCATGCGGAGCGCCTGATCGGTCGGGACGATACCGTGGTTGTTGCCGTCGGCATCGATAAGCTGAACCCGGGGAATCCGGATTTCCTTGTTGGAGCGCGGGCCGTCCTTGACGGGAGCTTCCGCTTTGAAGGGTCTGCGAATGGTCGTGTTCTCCTCGAACTGTTTCGATAGGTATGGATCTGCGTCGACCGGGCCGTTTGCCCGCCTGGCGGCGTTTTCCGGCAATGTGTTGATCGCGCTTGTGAAGTCAATAGCATGCCGCGTGGAAAAAATCACCACCTGTCCTTGCAGGCGCGAATCTGGTCTAGCTCTCGGCAAAAGACCGGCCAACGGGCGGTTTGCCGCGGTCGGGACACAGGACAAGGAGATAGGCATGACGGCGGCGAACGGCAATGGGACCCCGACAGAATTCATCACCGTCGGCGCGGGCGACGACGCCCGCAGGATCGCCGTCGCGCTGCAGCCGGCGGCCGGCGGCAACGGGCTTGCGCATTTCGTCTGGCTCGGTGGCTACCGCTCCGACATGACGGGCACCAAGGCGGTGGAACTTGCCGGGCTTGCCGCCCGTCTCGGCACCGGCTGCGTGCGCTTCGACTATTCCGGCCACGGCGCCTCGGGCGGCGCCTTCGTCGACGGCACGATCTCGCGCTGGCTGGAGGAGGCGCTCGCGGTGATCGACCACGCGGCAGGGACGCTCGGCACGCGCCGCGCCGTGCTCGTCGGCTCCTCGATGGGCGGGTGGATCGCGCTGCGCGCCGTGGCAGAGCTTGCCGCACGCGGCGGCATCGAGATTGCCGGCCTGGTGCTCATCGCGCCGGCGCCGGACTTCACCTCGGAGCTGATCGAGCCGAACCTGACGGAGGCCGAACGCACGGCGCTGGCCGAGCGCGGCCAGTTCGAGGAGCCGACGCCCTACGGCCCCGACCCGAACATCTACACGAGAAAGCTCATCGAGGACGGCCGCGACAACCGCGTGCTGACCGGCGCGATCGAGACCGGCTGCCCCGTGCATATCCTGCAGGGCATGGCCGATCCGGACGTGCCCTATGGCCATGCGGTGCGCCTGATGGAGCACCTTTCCGGCGACGACGTGGTGCTGACCATGATCCGCGACGGCGACCATCGCCTGTCGCGCCCGCAGGACATCGCCAAGCTCCTCGAGGCGGCGGAGGCCCTTGCCCGCGGGCAATGAGACCCCGGCCGAATCACATTTTAACCATATTCCCGCATCGCCAATTCTCATGATTGACGAAGGCCCCACCTGACCGTTAACTCTTTGTTAACGATTAGGGGACGTTTCATGGCACGAATGATTGGTGCGAAGGCTGGGGTTGCGGCGGTGCTCGCCCTCCTCGCTTCTTCTTCCTCGGCTTTCACCGCGCCGGCTTCGGCACTTGCCATGCAGACCGGCGGCATAACCTCCCAGCCGATCGGCCATTACGAGTTCTGTCAGGCCAACGCTTCGGAATGCCGCGCCGGCGTGCGCGGCCAGGCGCCCGCCAAGGTGACGGCGTACGGCTGGACGGTGGTGCGCGAGATCAACGCCGGCACCAACAACGCCATCACGCCGATGACCGACAAGGACCTCTACGGCAAGGACGAGGTCTGGTCCTATCCGGACGGCGCGGGCGACTGCGAGGATTTCGTGCTGCTCAAGCGCAAGAAGCTGATGGAAAAGGGCTTTGCCGCCGGCGACCTGCTGATCACCGTCGTGCGCAAGCCGGACGGCGAAGGCCATGCCGTGCTGACGCTGCGCACCACGCAGGGCGACTTCGTCCTCGACAACCTCAACAACGACGTCAAGCTCTGGACGGAAACGCCCTATCGCTACCTGAAGCGCCAGGCCTCGTTCCATGCCGGCCGCTGGGTCTCGATCGAAAACGGCGATGCCGTCATGGTGTCGTCGGTCGGCCAGTAAGACACGTTTTTCGCAGGGGGACTGCGAGGGCCGCGGAGCGATCCGCGGCCTTTGTCTTTTCCGGAGCCGCCTCGTCACGCCGCCAGGGCGGCCGCGCCGATCCGCTTGTAGAAGAAGGTCGTCGCGCAGAAGCGGCCGTCCGGATAGAGCGCATAGTCGGGGATGACGCCGGCGCGCTGCCAGCCGAGGCGCTCGTAGACGGTCTCGGCGGGGCTGCCGGTGGCCGTGTCGAGCACCAGCACGGTCTTGCCGCGCCGGGCGGCTTCCGCCTCGGCGGCGGCCATCAGCGCGCGGGCAATGCCGCGGCCGCGCTCGCTTTCCATGACGAGCAGCTTCTTCACGTCCGCCCGGTGCGGCTGGTTCGGCATCTGGCGGATGCCGACCTGCACCGTGCCGACGATGCGCCCCGCCCGCTCGGCGGCAAAGAGCAGCGTCGCCCCCTCGCCGACCGCCGCCGCCACGTCCCGCCAGAAGGGCAGCGCATCGGCCGGCCCATAGGGCGCCATGAAGCCGACGGAGGCCCCGCCGGTCACGCAATCGGCAAGCACATCCGCCAATTCGCCCATCCGGGCCCGGGTTTCCTCGGCATCGAGCAGCCTGATCTCGCTCATCTCGTCCTCATGGCTCAGGGGCGGCCGCGGTCCAGCACCACGGCATAGTGCGCCGGCGCGTCGCCGGGATTGTCGAAGACATGGCCCTCGGTGATGCTCATGTAGAGGCAATCGCCGGGGCGCAGGTCATGCACCGTCTCGCGAAGGGTCATGCGCAGGCGGCCCGAAAACAGCCAGACATGCTGCGTCATGCCCGCCCTGGCCGTTTCCGGCGGATAGGCGATGCGCGCGCCCGGCGGAAACGTCACCTCGATCACCTCGACGCGCGAGGCCGTGTTGGGCGCCGAGACGGCGCGGCGCTGGTAGCCCGTCTCGGGATCCCGCCAGACCACCTGGTCCTCGCGCCGCGACAGGGGATCGCCCGCCTCCCCGGAAAAGGCGAAGAAGGCGGAGAGCGTCAGGTCCAGCGCCGCGCAGAGCCTTGCAAGCAGCTGCGCCGTCGGGCTCGCCTCGCCGCGCTCGATGCGCGAGATCATCGCCCGGCTCACGCCGGAGGCCCCGGCGAGATCGTCCAGCGTCAGGCCGCGCGCCGTGCGCAGCAGCCGCACCCGCTCGCCGATGGCACTTTCCAGAGGGTCGATTCCATTTTCCATTATCATGGAATAATTCTCCCTTATAATGGAGTCAACGGGCAAACCCGTCCCGAAAATATTTTCCGGCCATGCCGCTCCGGCGACAATGCGACATCCTCCCGCCGGATAAGGTGCCGCAGCGAGAATCGGAGGGCGGGCGGATGACGGGTGAAGCACAGCGGGCGTCCTCGCTCTTTTCCATCACCGCCATCGTCGTTTCGATGACCTTCGTCGCCATCGGCAACGGGGTGATGCTGGCCTATGTGCCCTATGTGCTGTCGCAGGCCGGTGCGCCCTCCTGGACGCCGGGCGCGGCCGTCACGGCGATCGCCTTCGGCGGGCTGGTCGGCTGCGTCATCGCCGGTCCCGTCATCCGCCGCGTCGGCCATGCCCGCGCCTTTTCCTGCTCGCTGGCGCTGGTCATCATCGCCGCCTTCCTCGTCGCGCTCGGCGTCAACCCGATCCTGTGGATCCTCGCCCGCGGCCTCTACGGCGTGGCCGGCAACGCGAACTTCATCATCGCCCAGAGCTGGCTGAACCATGCCAGCGACAACCGCTGGCGCGGCAAGGCCATGTCCTTCTTCTACATGGCCTATGTGCTGGGGCTCGGCATCGGTGCCTGGCTGTTCGGCCGCATGCCGGCGGACGGCAACCTCGCCCCGCTCGTCACCATCTTCGTCACCACGATCGCCCTGCTGCCGATCGGCCTCACCAAGCTGCCCACCCCGCCGGCGCCCGCCCGGGTCAGCGTCGACTTCGCCATGGCCTGGCGCAACTCGCCGGTCGCGCTGATCGGCGTGCTGGCCGCCGGCGGCCTTTCCATGGTGGTGCAGGGTTTCACCCCGATCTACGCCGCCACCAACAAGGTCGGCCAGGCGGATGTCGCGCTCCTGATGTTCGTCATGCAGTTCGGCCTCATCTTCGTGCAATACCCGCTCGGCACGCTCTCCGACCGCATCGACCGGCGCATCGTGCTGATCGCCACCTGCCTGCTGATCGCCGGCACCGCGGTCGCCGCCCTCTTCGTCTCCTTCCAGGCCTTCGTCGTCCTGATGATCGTCTTCGCGCTCTGGGCGGGCGCCGTCGAGAGCGTCTATTCGATCGCCAATGCCCATGCCAACGACCGGACCGACCCGGAGGACTTCGTGCCGCTCGCCTCGACGCTGCTCGTTGCCTGGTCGACCTCGGCGACGCTGGTTCCGCTGGCCGTGACGGCGCTGACGCCGGCTTTCGGCCCGAAGACCTTCATCTATGCCGCCATGGCCGTGGCGCTCGCCTATGCCGCCTTCGTCGCCCAGCGCCTGCGCCTGCGCGAGACGGTGCCGCCGGAGGCGCGGGAGACCTTCGAGATCCGAAGCGCCCAGGTGCCGAATGCCGGCGCGCTCGTCGAAGGCGAAAAAGCCCCGGAATAGCGGCGTTCGCGCGCACGAAACCCTTCATTTACCGCTTTGCGGGAATCTTCCCCGCTGCTATATGGCGCGCATGAGCACCAACACTTCGACGCCCCTCGACCATATCCGCAACTTCTCGATCGTGGCCCATATCGACCACGGCAAGTCGACGCTCGCCGACCGGCTGATCCAGTCGACCGGCGGCCTTGCCGACCGCGAGATGTCGGAACAGGTCCTCGACAACATGGACATCGAGCGCGAGCGCGGCATCACCATCAAGGCCCAGACCGTGCGCCTGCACTACAAGGCGAAGGACGGCGAGACCTATGTGCTGAACCTCATCGACACGCCCGGCCATGTCGACTTCGCCTACGAGGTCTCGCGTTCGCTGTCGGCCTGCGAGGGTTCGCTGCTCGTCGTCGACGCCTCCCAGGGCGTGGAGGCCCAGACGCTCGCCAACGTCTACCAGGCGATCGACAACAACCACGAGCTCGTGACGGTGCTCAACAAGATCGACCTGCCGGCCGCCGAGCCCGACCGCATCAAGGAACAGATCGAGGAGGTGATCGGCATCGACGCCTCCGACGCCGTGCTGATCTCGGCCAAGACCGGCCTCGGCATCCCGGACGTGCTCGAAGCGATCGTGGAGCGCCTGCCCGCGCCGAAGAGCGAGGGCGGCGAGAAGGCCCCGCTGAAGGCCCTCCTCGTCGATTCGTGGTACGACACCTATCTCGGCGTCATGGTCCTCGTGCGCGTCATCGAAGGCCGCATCAGCAAGGGCCAGACCATCCGCATGATGGGCACGGACGCGAAATACACGATCGAGCGCGTCGGCGTGCTGACGCCGAAGATGGTGGCGATGGATAGTCTCGGCCCGGGCGAGATCGGCTTCATCACCGCCTCGATCAAGGAAGTGGCCGATACCCGCGTCGGCGACACGATCACCGAGGACAAGCGCCCGACGGCAAAGGCCCTGCCGGGCTTCAAGCCGGCCCAGCCTGTCGTCTTCTGCGGCCTCTTCCCGGTCGATGCCGCCGATTTCGAGGACCTGCGCTCGGCGATGGGCAAGCTGCGCCTCAACGACGCCTCGTTCTCCTTCGAAATGGAAAGCTCCGCCGCGCTCGGCTTCGGCTTCCGCTGCGGCTTCCTCGGCCTGCTGCACCTCGAGATCATCCAGGAGCGCCTGGAGCGCGAGTTCGACCTCGACCTGATCGCGACGGCCCCCTCGGTCGTCTACAAGCTCTTCATGACCGACGGTTCCGAGCGCGAGCTGCACAATCCGGCCGACATGCCCGACGTCGTCAAGATCTCGGAAATCCACGAGCCGTGGATCCGCGCGACGATCCTGACGCCGGACGATTATCTCGGCGGCATCCTGAAGCTCTGCCAGGACCGCCGCGGCATCCAGGTCGAGCTGACCTATGTCGGCACGCGCGCGATGCTCACCTACGACCTGCCGCTCAACGAGGTCGTCTTCGACTTCTACGACCGCCTGAAGTCGATCTCCAAGGGTTATGCCTCCTTCGACTACCAGATCACCGACCACAAGGAAGGCAACCTGGTGAAGATGTCGATCCTGGTGAACGGCGAGCCGGTCGACGCGCTCTCCATGATGGTGCACCGCATGGCCGCCGAAAAGCGCGGCCGCGAAATGTGCGAGAAGCTCAAGGAGCTGATCCCGAAGCACATGTTCAAGATCCCGATCCAGGCCGCCATCGGCGGCAACGTGATCGCCCGCGAGACCATCTCGGCGCTGCGCAAGGACGTGACCGCCAAGTGCTACGGGGGCGATGCCACCCGCAAGCGCAAGCTCTTGGAAAAGCAAAAGGCCGGCAAGAAGCGCATGCGCCAGTTCGGCAAGGTGGAGATCCCGCAGGAAGCCTTCATCGCCGCGCTCAAGATGGGCGACGAGTAAAGGCCGGCACCGCTGCCCTGTATCAGAACCCGAAAGCCCCGGATGCCCCTGCATCCGGGGCTTTCTCGCGATTGGAGGCAAGGGTTGTGCCGTGCGGGTGGATCCTCGGGTCGAGCCCGAGGATGACGGAGGGGAGGAGAAGCCCGGGACCCCATGGAACGGCACGGCATGCGGAACCGCTGCCTTCATCCGCCCCCCTTCCTTCTGTCGTCATCCTCGGGCTCGACCCGAGGATCCATCCGCACGGCACACCCTCTCCTCCCCGAAAAAACACGCCCCGTTTTCCCCGCCCGCCAGATCCGTGCCTACAATCCTCCCGTTCCGCCACGGATACGCTGCCAGGCGTGGCAGTGAGGCGGGGCCGGCGCTTGTGGCGGGGGAAGGACGTGAGCCCGCACCGCAAGGGCCTGCGGAAAATGGTCTCCCTCCGGCGACACGGGGGAAGCGGCGGGGCGTCGGACCGACCCTGCCGTTTCATGCCCCGGACGGCGCGCCGGGCGTGCCTGTGCGGCACACAAGGGGGCCGGGTCCGGCGGATGCGTCGGCATCGTCCGCCGGGGTGAAGCTTCTCCGGGAAGGGTGCGAGAGCGCCTTTCCGTCCGCAATCGCCATGGCGCGCGATCGCGGATGCCAAAACGGAGACGCCCATCCCGGAAACCGGCGACAGACATCCACGGGTCCGGCCCCTGCAGAGGGACCGCAGTCGCGGGCAAAAACCGCCGAACGGGGCGCTGAAAGGTGCCGCAGATACAATTTTTCAGATGAGGCAGCTTCCAGCGCCCCGTCCGATGCTCTTTGACAACCCCACGGGCGAGATCCGCCGCGTGGACCGTGGCGCATGGACTTCAGGCATTCTCGTAGAGCTGCTGTCCCGTCCGCAGCGCGGCGTCCAGCCGGCCGCCCTCGGGGAAGATCGCCAGCGTTTCGGGTTTCTCCACGCCCGCCACCAGCCGGTGACAGGTCTCGGCGGGGCCGAGCACGGTGGTGACGGGGATGACGCCGGCCCAGATCGGCAGGGCGAAATCCGCCTCGTCGTCGCCGACGCCCTTGGCGCGCACCTTGGCCGCCGCCTCGTCGATCGGCATGGCGATGATCGTCGTCGCCTTGGCCTCCTGCGGCGTGAGGGGGCGCAACAGCGCGCTGCGGCCCGGATAGAAGCGGTCGACGACGTCGCGCATCGCCTCGATCTTCTCCGCCGGGTCCTCGACGAGCCGCGCCGTGCCGAAGCACATGGCGGAGCGGTAGTTGGCCGAATGGTTGAAGCCGGAGCGGGCGAGCACCAGCCCGTCGAGATGGGCGACGGTGAGGCAGGCGGGCGTGCCGGCCTTCAGGTGCCGCAGCATGCGGCTGGCGGAGGAACCGTGCCAGTAGAGCGTGTCGCCCCTGCGCCAGAAGAGCGTGGGCGTCGCATAGGGCTGGCCGTCGATGACATAGGCGACGTGACAGAGCATGGCGGCGTCGAGAATGGCATGGACGCTTTCGCGGTCATAGCTGCCGCGCTCGTGCATGCGCTTGACGCGGTTGCGCGGGGTGACGGGATAGGCGGCGGTCTCGGTGCTCATCTGCGGGGCTTGCCTTTCAAGGGAGAGGCCGCCATGGTGCGCCATGGCATTGGATCGAAAAAGCACCAATTCCGAGCAAAAAATTCGGACCATTCTGCCGGACTGGTCCTCGCTCGTTCCCGTTCTTCCGGCGGCGGGCCGGCGCACGCCGGCGCTCTACCGCGAACTGCGGCGGCTGATCGAGGCGGGGGACATTCCGCCCGGCAGCAAGCTGCCGCCGACGCGGGACCTCGCGCAGCGGCTGAAGACCTCGCGCGGCAGCGTGGTCGCCGCCTTCGAGACACTGATCGCCGAGGGCTTCGCGGTCGCCCGCACCGGGGCCGGCACCTTCGTTGCCGACCGGGTGCCGACGATGAGGCCGACGGAACCGGTCGAGCGGGAGAGACACGCCCCGACAATGCCGCTGCCCGGCACGCTCGGCGTCGCCATGGCCGACGCACGCACGCTGAAACAGTTCCGCACGCTGCTGGCGCGCCATCTCGCCCGGCCGGGCCCCGAGCACTTCCACTATGGCGATCCGCGCGGCGGCGAAGCGCTGCGCCAGGCGGTCGCCGCCTATCTCCGGCAGGCGCGCGGCGTGCGCTGCGCGGCGCGCTCGATCGTCATCACCACGGGCACGCAGCAGGGCATCGACCTCGTCATCCGCAGCGCGCTGGCGCCGGGCGACCGGGTGATGATCGAGGACCCGTGCTATCCGAGCGCCCGGGCGGCCTTTTCCGGCAACGGCCTGGTGCTCTGCGGCCTTGCCGTCGACGGCGAGGGGGCGGATATCGCCCTGGCGGCACCGGGCGCCCGCGCGGTCTATGTCACGCCGTCGCACCAGTTCCCGCTCGGCGTCACCATGAGCATGCGCCGGCGGCTCGCCCTGATCGACTGGGCGCGGGAGACCGGCGGCTGGATCATCGAGGACGACTATGACAGCGAGTTCCGCTTCGCCGGGCCGCCGCTCGCCGCCATGCAGGGCATGGATGACAGCGGGCGCGTGATCTATCTCGGCACCTTCTCCAAGGTGCTCTTCCCGGGCCTCAGGCTCGGTTATGCCGTCATTCCCGATCCGCTGCTCGAGACGGTGGTGGCGCTGCGCGGCCGCAGCGACCGCAGCCCGCCGACGCTGGCCGAGGCCGCCCTCACCGACCTCATCCGCGAGGGCCACTTCGCCGCGCATCTGCGCCGCGCCCGGCGGCAGGCGCAGGCGGCACGCGACGCGCTGGTGGCCGGGCTCTCGACGGCGGGCGCGCTTTCGGTCGGCGTGCCGGACCAGGGCCTGCACCTCGTCGCCGGCCTGCCGGCCGCGCTTGCCGATACGGATGCGGTGGAGATTGCCGCGCGCGCCGGGCTCGGCGTGCGGGCGCTGTCGGCCATGGCCGTCACCAATCCGCCGCGGCAGGGCCTGGTCATCGGCTTTTCCGGCTTCGCCCCGGAAATCCTCAAGACCGCCGCATCGCGATTCGCGGCGGCGCTGTCCGGGTCCTAAGGCCGTATCCGCTTCAGGCGACCCGGCGGGTTGCGGCGGCGGCGATCGTCGCCACCCAGGCCCGCGCGATGGCAAGGCCCGTGGCGTCGGCGCGCGGGCCGTTCTCGTCGGCCAGCGCGGCACGCCGTGCAAGCCAGCCGGGCTGGAGCGTCTCGATGAGCTGCGGGAAGGTCTCCGCCCAGCCGTCCACCACCGCGCGGCTCGCCTCGAAATGGAACTGGGTGCCGTAGGTGGCGCGGCCGATGCGGAAAGCCTGGTTCTCGGCGGCACCGTTGGTGGCGAGGCGCACGGCCTTGTCCGGCAGCGTGAACGTGTCGCTGTGCCACTGGAAGATCGGGAATGCGCCGGCCGCCGCCGACAGGACCGGATCGCCGGCGCCGTCCTTCGTCAGCGCCACCGTGCACCAGCCGAATTCCGGCGCCGCGCCGATCAGGTTCTCCGCGCCATAGGCCCGGGCGAGAAGCTGGCTGCCGAGACAGACGCCGAGCACCGATTTGTCCGCGTCGCCGAAGCGGCGCATCAGCGCGGCGAGCGCCGGCAGGTAGCCGTGGCGTTCGTCGTCGCGGGCGTTCTGCGGGCCGCCCATGACGACGATGGCATCATGGGCCGCGTCGTCCGCCGGGATGGTGTCGCCGGCATGGGGGCGGCAGAGGTCGATCTCGGCGCCCGCCTCGTCCAGCGCGACGCCGATCTGCCCGAGCAGCGTCACCTTGTCGTTTTCCACCACCAGCACGCGCATGCGATACTCCCATTCTTCGACATGGCGCGAGACAAACACGGCCCTCCCCTTCATTCAAGGGCCAAACAAAAAGAACCCGGCTCTTTCGAGCCGGGCAAGTCGGGGGAGGATCGACGGAAGGAAGGGATCAGTGGCAGACGCGGATCTTCTTGACGATGACGTTGCCGTAGTAGTCGTAGGACTTCACCTTCTTGATGAAGCAGGAGGGCTGGTAGCCGTAGCTGTAGTAACCGGCCTGCGAGGGGGCCGCGAAGGAAACGGCGGCAACGAGGGCGACGGTGGCGGAAACGATGATCTTGCGCATGGGGTCTCTCCTGATCGGTTGGGGATGAGCCTCTCTCATCCGGTGATCAGAAGGTCTCACATCGCCCCGCCCCGCGCTGTTCCTCGGGAAACAGGGTCAGGGATAGATGACGCCCTTGCGCAGGATGACATTGGCATAGAGCCGCGGCTCGCTGGTCTGCACCAGCGTGTGGGCGGCGCGCACGCGGCCATAGAAGTCGGCACCGACGAGCGGCACGACCGCGCGATCCGGCGCATGGCGGGCGCAGCAGTCGATGATCTCGCGGTGCACGGGCTCCAGCGTGTCGCGCTCCTGGCGGAAGGTGGAGCGGAAGATCGCCTCCTCGACGAAATCGTCGATCGGCAGCACCGAAAGCACGGCATTGAGCGCGGGGACGAGCGGCACGCCGTCAAGGCGGATAAGGCGGCGGGCGTGCTCGACGCCCGGATAGTTGCCGTCGACGATGGCGATCTCGTCGCCGTGGCCCATGGCGCGCAGCGTCGCGAGCAGCTCCGGGCCCAGGATGGGGTCAAGACCTTTCAGCATTCAGGCAAGCTCCTTGAAGAGGACGTTCTGGTCCGGAAGATAGCGGGAAAAGAGCGGCAGGCTGGCTCCGCCGATCGAGCGCGCGGCGCTGCCGACCGCGCCCTCGACGATCTCGGGCAGGGTGACGCCCTGGAGGTCGAGGCGGGCGACGGCGGCCTGCGTCGCCGCGACCACGCGCTCGCGCACCCAGGCGGGAAAGCCGCCGTCGATGATGACGGCGGAGAAATCGATGACGGAGGCGGAGGCGACCACGGCCTGGGCAAGCGCGGCCGCCGTGTCCTCGATCCAGATTGCGAGCGGCGCACCGAAATCGATCCATCCGTCCGGCGAATACCAGAGCGGTTTGGGATCGATGCCATGCTCGCGCAGCAGGTTTTCCAGGCGGTAGATCGAGGCGATCTTCAGGAGCTGCACCGTCTCGCCGTCACGACCCTGCACCGGCAGGGGGCCGATGGCGCCGGCCGTGCCGGTGCGGCCCGTGAAGAGCGCCGAATTCAGCACCACGCCGCCGCCGATGAAGGAGCCGATGAAGAGATAGAGGAAATCGGGATATTGCGGGCCGAGGCCGAAGACGAGCTCGGCGGCGCAGGCGCTCGTCGCGTCGTTCTGCAGCACGACGGGATAGGGCACGCGGCTTGCGATCTCCGCCCCGAGGTCGACGCCGCGCCACTGGTCCATGTCGGCCTGCGGCGCGCCCACTTCGCTCGCCCAGCTCCAGAGCTCGAACGGCGCGGCGACGCCGAAGCCGGCGATGCGGGCGCGCTCCTCCGGCGTGATCGCGGCCTCCAGCTCGGCAAGCCCCTCCACGACGAAGGCGAGCAGCGGGCCGGGCATCGGATAGGGGTAAGTCCGGCGCACCTGCCGGCGGATGCCGCCGACGAAATCCATCATGACGATATCGGCGCTGCGGCGGCCGATCTTCAGGCCGAAGGAATAGACCGCATCGGGATTGAGCCGCATGGGCACGGAGGGCTGGCCGACCTTGCCGCGCATCGGCTCGCCGCGCATCAAAAGCCCCTCCGCCTCCAGCGCGCGCATGATGACGGTGACGGTCTGGGCGGAAAGGCCGCTGCGCCGGGCGATCTCGGCCTTCGACAGGCTACCGTGCCGGCGCACCAGCGACATGACCAGGCGTTCGTTATAGGCCCGGACGCGCACCTGGTTCGCGCCCCCGCTCGGATCGAGGATTTCGGCCGGCACGGCGTGTGCCGTCGCGTCCTTTCTGATCATCGTCTCCTCCCGTGCCGGACCGGGCGCCCGCGCCCTTTCCGGTCCTCTTATCGGCTGGCGTTCCGCTCTTCCACCGGAAACGCGCAGCCGGGCTTTTCGCCCGATCTTTCCTGCAGCATGCCACATCGAATTAATAATTCAATTCGATTTATTTATTGACAGGCATTTCTTTTGGTGTTCTCTTTATGGCCGGAAGCAAGGATCGGCCGGCGGAGGAGCCGCCCGCCACCCTGCGACCGGATGGCCCCAGGAGAGGGGTGCATCCCGTTTTGTCCTTGGGAGGATCTTATGAAGAAAACCGTGATTTCCGCCGCTCTCGGCGCGCTTGCGCTCGGCGTCGCCTTTGCCGCGCCGGCCTCCGCCGCCGATGTCGGCGCCTGCCTGATCACCAAGACCGACACCAACCCGTTCTTCGTCAAGATGAAGGAAGGCGCCGAGGCGAAGGCCAAGGAACTTGGCGTGACGCTGAAGTCCTATGCCGGCAAGATCGACGGCGATTCGGAAAGCCAGGTCGCGGCGATCGAGACCTGCATCGCCGATGGCGCGAAGGGCATCCTGATCGCCGCATCGGACACGAAGGGCATCGTTCCCTCCGTGCAGAAGGCGCGTGACGCGGGCCTGCTCGTCATCGCGCTCGACACGCCGCTGGAGCCGCTCGACAGCGCCGACATGACCTTTGCCACCGACAACCTGCTCGCCGGCGAACTGATCGGCAAGTGGGCCGCCGCAACGCTCGGCGATGCCGCCAAGGACGCCAAGATCGCCTTCCTCAACCTGACGCCCTCGCAGCCCTCGGTCGACGTGCTGCGCAACCAGGGCTTCATGAAGGGCTTCGGCATCGACGTGAAGGACATTTCCAAGATCGGCGACGAGGACGATGCCCGCATCGTCGGCCACGACGTGACCAACGGCAACGAGGAGGGCGGCCGCACCGCCATGGAGAACCTTCTCCAGAAGGATCCGTCCATCAATGTCGTGCACACGATCAACGAACCGGCCGCTGCCGGCGCCTATGAAGCGCTGAAGGCCGTCGGCAAGGAAGGCGACGTGCTGATCGTTTCCGTCGACGGCGGTTGCCCGGGCGTGCAGAACGTCGCGGACGGCGTCATCGGCGCCACCTCGCAGCAGTACCCGCTGATGATGGCGGCCCTCGGCATCGAGGCCATCAAGACCTTCGCCGACACCGGCGAGAAGCCGAAGGCCACCGAAGGCAAGGACTTCTTCGACACGGGCGTGACGCTCGTCACCGACAAGCCGGCAGCCGGCGTCGAGTCCATCGACACCAAGGCCGGCAAGGACAAGTGCTGGGGCTGATGCCCCCGCCGGCCCGGCTTGACCGGGCCGGCTTTCCGCTACGGACGCGGCCCGGGTCGCGGGTAAGACCGACCCTGCTTTGACATTCGCAACAAGACATGGGCACCCTTCTCCATGGGGCACGGCAACAGCCGGGGCCGCATAGGGAGGAGACCGCCCGGCGATGGCGGAAGGTGCGCAAGGCGCCCGACCGGTGCGTCCGTCTACCATTTCATCCGGTCAGCCGCGACGGTCGGCGCCGGAAGGGGAGGAACAGGATCATGAGTGAGACATCGACGGTCCCGCAGGGCGCGCAGCCCTCGCAGGGTTCGCAACCCTCGCAGGAATTCGAGAAGGTGCTGACCGGCAGCGCGACGCAGGTCGCCTCCTTCGATACGCACGACAAGACGCCCATTCAGAAATTCCAGCATTTCCTGCACGGCAGCCCCTCCGCGGTGCCGCTGATCGTGCTGGTGCTCTCGGTGGCGGTATTCGGCATCATCCTCGGCGGAAAATTCTTCTCCGCCTTCACGATGACGCTCATCCTCCAGCAGGTGGCCATCGTCGGCATCGTCGGCGCGGCGCAGACGCTGGTCATCCTCACCGCCGGCATCGACCTGTCGGTCGGCGCCATCATGGTGCTTTCCTCCGTCGTGATGGGCCAGTTCACCTTCCGCTACGGCCTGCCGCCGTCGCTCGCCGTGCTCTGCGGCCTCGCCTGCGGCGCGCTCTGCGGCTATATCAACGGCCTGCTCGTCGCCCGCATGAAGCTGCCGCCCTTCATCGTCACGCTCGGCATGTGGCAGATCATCCTCGCCTCCAACTTCCTCTATTCGGCCAACGAGACGATCCGCTCGCAGGACATCTCCGCGCAGGCCCCGCTGCTGCAGTTCTTCGGCAACAACATCCGCTTCGGCGGCGCGGTCTTCACCTACGGCGTCATCGCCATGGTGCTGCTGGTGGCATTGCTCTGGTACGTGCTGAACCACACCGCCTGGGGCCGCCATGTCTATGCGGTCGGCGACGACCCGGACGCGGCGGAGCTGGCCGGCGTCAACGTCAAGCGCATGCTGATCTCGGTCTATACGCTCTCCGGCCTCATCTGCGCGCTCGCCGGCTGGGCGCTCATTGGCCGCATCGGCTCGGTCTCGCCGACGGCGGGGCAGTTCGCCAACATCGAATCGATCACCGCCGTGGTGATCGGCGGCCTCTCGCTGTTCGGCGGGCGCGGCTCGATCCTCGGCATGATCTTCGGGGCACTGATCGTCGGCGTCTTCTCGCTCGGCCTTCGCCTCATCGGCACGGACCCGCAATGGACCTATCTCCTGATCGGCGTCCTCATCATCTCGGCTGTCGCAATCGACCAGTGGATCAGAAAGGTAGCAGGCTGATGGCTCTCGAACCCATTCTCACCGCCCGCGGTCTCGTCAAGCGCTACGGCCGCGTCACCGCCCTCGACCATGCGGACTTCGACCTCTATCCCGGCGAGATCCTCGCCGTGATCGGCGACAACGGCGCGGGCAAGTCCTCGATGATCAAGGCGATCTCCGGCGCCATCACGCCGGACGAGGGCGAAATCAAGCTGGAGGGCCAGCCGGTGCACTTCCGCTCGCCGATCGAGGCGCGCAGCGCCGGCATCGAGACGGTCTACCAGAACCTCGCGCTCTCCCCGGCCCTCTCGATCGCCGACAACATGTTCCTCGGCCGCGAGATCCGCAAACCCGGCGTCATGGGCCAGTGGTTCCGCAAGCTCGACCGCACGGCGATGGAGAAATTCGCCCGCGACAAGCTTTCCGAGCTCGGGCTGATGACGATCCAGAACATCAACCAGGCGGTGGAGACGCTTTCGGGCGGCCAGCGCCAGGGGGTCGCGGTGGCGCGGGCCGCCGCCTTCGGCTCGAAAGTGATCATCCTCGACGAGCCGACGGCGGCACTCGGCGTCAAGGAGAGCCGGCGCGTCCTGGAACTCATCCTCGACGTGCGCCGGCGCGGCATCCCGATCGTGCTGATCTCGCACAACATGCCGCATGTCTTCGAGGTGGCGGACCGCATCCACATCCACCGGCTCGGCCGGCGGCTCACCGTCATCAACCCGAAGGACTACACCATGTCCGACGCCGTCGCCTTCATGACCGGCGCCAAGCTGCCCGCGGAGGCGATCGCGGCATGATCGCCCCTGCGACGATCGTCGATGCCCTGCTGCGGCGCGCGGGGAACGCGCGCCGCTTCCTCGTCGGCCTTGCCGGCCCGCCGGCCGCCGGCAAGTCGACGCTGGCCGAAGCGCTGCGGGACGGCCTCGTCGCCCGCGGCGAGACGGCCGAGATCCTGCCGATGGACGGCTTCCACATGGACGACGGCATTCTCGCCGCACGCGGCCTCCTGCCGCGCAAGGGCGCGCCGGAATCCTTCGACGGCCGCGGTTTCATCGATATCGTCACGGCGCTGAAACGCGCCGAGGGCGAAGTCCTCGTGCCGGTCTTCGACCGGTCGCGCGAGCTGGCGATCAACGCCGCCCGCGCGATCCCCGGGGAAACCCGCTTCATCCTCGCCGAAGGCAATTACCTGCTCTTCAAAGATGCGCCGTGGGACAGGCTGGACGGCCTCTTCAACTTCACCATCTTCGTCGGCCCGCCCTACAAGATCCTGGAAGAACGGCTTCGCCAGCGCTGGATGCGCTACGCGCTGCCGGAGGACCAGATCCACTGGAAGCTCTACGGCAACGACCTGCCGAACGGAAGGCGCATCCTGGAGAACTCCCGCCCCGCCGACCTCTCCATCGACATGTTCTGAAACGATTGTCGTTCCGCCCCGCGGATGCTATCGCAGCCGCCAGAGCAATTTTCGCAAGGATGCCTGAACGTCTTGCGTGCGGGATTGCCGCAAACGCAAAGCCAAGGGCGGGAGCGACACCGATGACCACAGAACTCACCATCCGCCGGCCGGACGACTGGCACCTGCACCTGCGCGACGGCGCCATGCTCGAAGGCGTGATCGGCGATACCAGCCGGCATTTCGCGCGCGCGATCATCATGCCGAACCTCGTGCCGCCGGTCGTGACCACCGCGGACGCCGCCGCCTACCGCGACCGTATCCTCGCCGCCCTGCCGGAGGGCGACCGGTTCGAGCCGCTGATGACGCTCTATCTCACCGAGCATACCGACCCCGACGACGTCGAAGCCGGCTACGAAAGCGGCCTGATCCGCGCCGTCAAGCTCTATCCGGCCGGCGCGACGACCAACTCCCACGGCGGCGTGCGCGACATGGACAAGGCAATGCCCGTGCTGGAGCGCATGGCGAAGATCGGCCTGACGCTCTGCGTGCATGGCGAGGTGACGACGCCCGACGTCGATATCTTCGACCGCGAGGCCGTGTTCATCGAGACGGTGCTCGATCCGTTGCGCGCGCGCCTGCCGGAGCTGCGCGTCACCATGGAGCATGTGACGACGAAGAACGGCGTCGACTACATCAAGTCCGCCAAGGCGAACCTTGCCGGCTCGATCACCACGCATCACCTGATCATCAACCGCAACGCCATCCTGGTCGGCGGCATCAAGCCGCACTACTATTGCCTGCCCGTCGCCAAGCGCGAGGAGCACCGGCTGGCCCTGCGCGCCGCCGCAACCTCGGGCGACGGGCGTTTCTTCCTCGGCACCGATTCGGCGCCGCATGTCGATCCGCTGAAGGAATGCGCCTGCGGCTGCGCCGGCATCTACACCTCGATCAACACGATGAGCTGCCTTGCCCATGTCTTCGAGGAGGAGCGCGCCCTGGACAAGCTCGAAGCCTTCGCCTCGCTGAACGGCCCCGCCTGGTATGGCCTGCCGGCCAACGCGGAGACGATCCGTCTCGTCAGGCGCGCGCAACCCGCCGCCTTCCCGGCAAAGATCGAGACGGGCGCGGGGCCGGTGACGGTGTTCGACCCGATGTTCCCGCTGCACTGGGACGTCGCCTGAGCCATTCCAGCGGAACCGCACGCCGGTTTGCGTGCCGGGAACTGCGTTGGCGAGAGGGTCAGATGAAGGGACGGGGCTGCTTCTTCAGCCCCTCCCAGCCGGCCAGCGCCAGAAGTCCGTCGCCGTCGAGGATCTCGCACCCCTTGTCCTGCCAGCGCATCAGCTTGCGGTCGGCCAGCTTGCGCAACGTCTTGTTGGTGTGCACGAGCGAGAGGCCGAGCGTATCGGCGACATGCTGCTGGGTGATCGGGATGACCCGCCGCCCGCCATCAACGCCCGCCGAACGGGCACGCTGGTGGATGAAGGAGAGCAGGTAGGCCGTGCGCTCCAGCGCCGAGCGCCGGCCGACGCTGAGCAGGTGCTCATCGAGGATACGCTCCTCGTGCGCGGCGATCCAGGTGAGGTCGTAGGCGAGGGAGGCATGGCGCTCGAACAGCCGCTCCAGCTTCGAGCGCTCGAAGACGCAGAGCGTGACGGGCGTCAGCGCCTCGATGGAATGGTCCATTTCACCCAGCAAGCTGCCCTGTAGGCCGATGAGATCGCCGGGCAGCACGTAGTTCATGATCTGCCGGCGCCCATCCGGCAGCAGCTTGTAGCGGAAGGCCCAGCCGGAGAGCACCGTGAAGAGATGGGCGCTGTGCATGCCCTCGACGAGAATCGTCGCGCCCCGTTCGCTGGAAAGCTCGCCGCTCTTGAACTGCGAGACGAAGTCCAGCTCCTTCGCCGAAAAATCCCGGAAGGTCGAAAGGTTGCGCAGGGGACATTGCTGACAGGGCGTGCGCCATCTGGATTGCTGGTTGACCGCCGTACTGCCCGCCATTGCGCCCCCGCCTGTTCCGATCCCGCCCAGCCCCATGAGCTGGCCCGGAAAACGCGCAGCATGCGCGGTTGTTCCATCGCGCGGGCACTATGTCTTTTTTAAATGACACCCCCGGCAGGCAAGCCCAAAGTCCGCCTCCCGAACCGCCGCTTCTCCGGCGGTCGCACATGGACGAGGAGTGCGGCGCCATGAACCATTCACTTCCGCACATATTGATCGCCGAACGCGAATTCCTGATCGCGCTCGACGCGGAATACCTGATCAAGGCGGCGCTGGATTGCCGCACCACCCTGCTGCGGCCCGAACAGCTCGACCAGTGGGGCGCGGCCGCGCTGGCCGATGTCGACCTCTGCCTGCTCGACGTGCCGCTCGATGCCACGCAGATCACGGCGCGCATCGAACGGCTGGTGGCAGAAGGCGTGCCGCTTCTCTTCACGACCGTCGGCGACATCCATCGCGACGGCGTCAAGGGCTTCGAGGCCATTCCCGTCGTCATGAAGCCCCATGACGCCGAGACGCTTGCCGCAGGGGTCAAGCGGCGGCTGCGGCAGAGACCGCCACCGCCGGAAGAGGCCAATCAGAACTGACGGCCGAGCCTGGCGTCGACCGAATGGCTGTTGGCGCCCCGGATCACGAAATAGAACATGATCAGCGTCCACAGGATCGACTTTTCCGCGCCCATCAGGCCCTCGGCCTGCACGATGCCGTGGAAGTAGACGGTGACGGCGAGCACGATCATCGCCGCGAAGGCGGCCGGGCGCGTGAAGAGGCCGATGGCGATCAGGATGCCGCCGAAGAATTCCGTCGCGGCGAGCAGCGGCGACCAGAAGACGCCCGGATAGAAGCCGAGGCTCTCGACCATGCCGCTGGCGCCGAAGGGATTGAGGATCTTGCCATAGCCGTGCGTGACGAGCAGCAGGCCGGCGGCAACGCGCAGGATCGTTTCCGCGCTCTCGCCGAGCGCCGCGTAAATGCTGCCAAGCGAGGGGATGATGAGGCGCGGGTGATTGGTGGCAAGCTCTGACATGGGATCTCCTGTGGGATGTTGCAGTGCACCACGTCTCCTCCACGAATCGGGCTGCGACAAGATGTCCGCCAACAAAACATGATGAATTGAGTTGACAATTCTGTGAGAGGCGCGCGAGCCGGCGCGTGCCAAGACGCCCCCGCTACTATATGCTTTCGTCATCGATCAGGAGGTGACCATGTCCGGGGAAAAGCCGCGCGTTTCCATTCTCTACTGCACCCAGTGCAACTGGCTGCTGCGCGCCGGCTGGATGGCGCAGGAGCTGCTCTCGACCTTCTCCGACGGGCTCGGCGAAGTGGCGCTCATTCCCGGCACCGGCGGCAGTTTCGAGATCCGCGTCGGCGAGGCGCTCGTCTGGGAGCGCAAGCGCGACGGCGGCTTTCCGGGACCGAAGGAACTGAAGCAGCGTGTGCGCGACGTCATCGAACCGGGCCGGGACCTCGGCCACACGGACCGCGTCACCGACGCCGGCCAGGGCTGAAACCAAAACGGCGGGCCGAAGCCCGCCGTTCCCGCCGTGCTTATCGATAGGGCGAATAGCACAGGCGATACACCCCGCCGCCGGCATGGTAGCGGTTGGTGTAGGGGTCGTAGGTGCGGTAGCGGTTGGCGCACCAGTTCACATGCGCCCGGCGTCCGCCGTAATAGCGCGGCCGCTCGTAGCGCGGGCGATAGTAGCGACGCTCATAGCCGTAGTTCGGGCGATAGTGGCGACGATAGTAACGGCGGTCGCAGCCGTAACCATAGCAGAACTGCACCTGCGCCTGGGTGACGTCACTTTTCGTCTGTACCTTCATGTCCGGCACGGCGAGCGGAACGGCCTGGGCCGCACCCATGGGCGCGATCGCGGAGGCAATCCCCATCGCGCAACCGAAAACGAGATTTCGAATCTTCGACATGTGATCCTCACTGTTCTGGCGGGATTTTTCCCTGTCACGTCCCTGCTTTGCATTACGTTCACGCATTTTGTTTTATTCATGTCGCGCCCTTCACCGGGCCGGACCGCGAGCGACAGGAGGTGCTGCATGAGCCTGAAATTCGGAACCAGCGGCCTGCGCGGCCTTTCGGCGGATCTCGAAGGGCCGGCCACCGCGCTCTATGCCACCGCCTTTGCCCGTCATCTCCTCACCGCGGGCATCGCCCGGCCGGGCGACGAGGTTCTGATCGGCCGTGATTTCCGCGCCTCCAGCCCGGCCATCGCGGCCATCGCGATCGCGGCCCTTGGCAGGGCGGGCCTTTGCCCGCGCGATTGCGGCACGCTGCCGACACCGGCGCTGGCGCTGCTCGGCCTTGCCCGCAAGGCCGCCTGCCTGATGGTGACGGGCTCGCACATTCCCGCCGACCGCAACGGCATCAAGTTCTACCGGCCGGACGGCGAGATCGACAAGGCGGACGAGGCCGCCATCATCGCCGCCGCCGCGGCACTTCGCAGCGAAGGCGCGGACCTTCCCGCCACGCCGGAGACCGCCGACGACCTCCATGACGCCGCCATCGCGCTCTACACCGCCCGCAACCACACGCTATTGCCCGAGCGGGCGCTGGCCGGCCTCCGCGTCGGCGTCTACCAGCATTCGACCGTGGCGCGCGACCTTCTCGCTTCCGTGCTCGCCCATTACGGCGCGGACGTCGTCGCGCTCGGCCGCTCGGAACGCTTCATCCCCGTCGACACGGAGGCCGTCTCCGCCGAGACGATCGCCCTTCTAGAGGGCTGGGCCGTGCAGCACGGGCTGGCCGCCATCGTCTCCGCCGACGGCGATGGCGACCGGCCGCTCGTTGCCGACGAGACAGGAACGCCCCTGCGCGGCGACCTCGTCGGCCTCATCGCCAGCCGCTTCCTCGGCGCCACCGTGATCGCAACGCCGGTCACCTCGAATTCCGGCATCGAGGCCGCCGTTTCCGGCACGGTGCTGCGCACCCGGGTCGGCTCGCCCTTCGTGATCGCCGCGATGAACGAGGCGGTCGCCGCCGGCGAGACGGCCGTCGCCGGCTTCGAGGCCAATGGCGGCACGCTGACGGCGACGCCCTTTGCCGTGAACGGCCGCACGCTCGCCGCGCTCCCCACCCGCGACAGCCTGATGCCGGTGCTCGCCGTCCTGGCGCTCGCGGCGGCAGAAGACCGGCCGCTTTCCGCCATCGTCGCCGGCTTCGCCCTGCCGGCGGCGGCCAGCGACCGCCTGGAGAACATGCCGGTGGAGACCAGCGCCGCCCTGATGGCGGAGCTGCGCTCGGGCGCCGGGCCCCTTGCCGCCTTCCTCGCGCCGATCGGCGTGCCGGCCAAGGTGAGCGACCTGGACGGCCTGCGCGTCACGCTGGAGGACGGCAGCGTCGTCCATTTCCGCCCCTCCGGCAATGCACCGGAAATGCGCTGCTATGTCGAGGCGAAGAGCGAGACCGCCGCCGCGGACCTGCTTGCGGCCGGGCTGGAGCGTGTTCGCGCCTGGGCCACGAGCCGCTGAGCCTTTTCCGGCGGCCCGGTTTCCCCGCAAAACCGCCGCGCGCTTTTGCGGAAAAGGCATTTTTTGCCAAGCTGTTGCGAAAACTTCAAAAAGCCTGTTGACACCGGCGAGCGCTCCTTCTACATGCCTCTCCGTCGCCCAGATGGCGGAATTGGTAGACGCGCAGGTTTCAGGTACCTGTGCCGCGAGGCGTGGAGGTTCGAGTCCTCTTCTGGGCACCATTTCCTAGTTTTTCAACGTCCAAGGACGTTTGCTAGTGTCTTTTGGCATCCACAAAATTTGCTGGTACGATTGCTGGTATCGGAATCACGGTACCAACGACGCACCAGCACATGGCGACGGACAGACCCGGTGATGCGGCGCTCCGATCCATCAAGCCGCGCGACAAACAATTCAAGCTGTCGGACGGTGGCGGCCTGTTTCTGCTCGTAACCCGAACGGCAGTCGGTTGTGGCGACTTGCTTATCGTTTTTGGAAGTCGCCAGAAGCAACTCGCTCTCGGTTCATATCCGGCAACGCTGCTTGCCGATGCGCGGGAAGCACGCCGGAAGGCGAAAGGGCTGCTTGAGGCCGGCATCAATCCGGGCGCAGAAAAGAAAGAGCGCAAGGTCGCCGTAAAGGCTGCCAGAGAGGCAGCGGAGAATACATTTGCGGCCGTCGCGGAAAAGTATCTGACCAAGGCGGAGAGAGAAGGTCGAGCGGCCATCACGATGAGCAAGGCGCTATGGCTGCTGATCGACCTGACAAAGGGTTTGGCGGATAAGCCGGTGCATGAGGTCGCACCGAAGGACATTCTCGCCGTGCTTCGCCCTGTCGAAGCCAAGGGGAACTACGAAACGGCCCGGCGCTTGCGATCGACAATCGGCCGCGTCCTGCGGTTTGCCGTTGCCAACGGTTGGGCGGAACGGAATGCGACAGCTGATCTCAAGGGTGCGCTGACAGCCCCCAATGTCCGGCATCGTGCTGCAATCGTGAAGCCGGAACCGCTCGGTACGCTGATGCGCGCCGTCTATTCGTGGGAAAGCGGCCAACCGACCACCATCGCGGCGCTGAAGCTGATGGCGCTTCTCGCCTTCGGCTTTGGCGAAGTCGATTGCCGCACCAAGACACAACCATTCAGTGCATTGCCTGCCTGATCTGCGTCATGCATTCTTCAAGCGCTGGGGGAATGCATGGAATTTTATGCACATTCTGGTCGTGATCCGGGCAAATCCGACTGGCAGACCTTGAAGGAGCATTTGTTTGCCGTTGCACGGCTGGCGGGAGAGAAGGCTCGTCCGTTCGGACTTGAGCGAGCAGCGTTTATCGCAGGGCTTTTTCACGATCTCGGCAAATACAACCCGGCTTTTCAACGGCGCCTGGACGGCGCGACGGAGCCTGCCGATCATTCCACGGCCGGCGCGCAGGTTTTGCGCGATCTTGCCAGGGGGAACGATGCCACCATGGCACAGGTCGTCGGCTACGGCATCCTCGGGCACCATGCAGGCCTGCCCGACAGGCTGGACGGACCCGGCACCTTCGATCATCGCATGAAGCAGCCGCAGGCAATCGATCCGGTCTGGATGGAAGAGCTGCATGTCGAGATTTCCGGCCTCGTGCCCGACATGATTCAACGCTTTCCCACCGACCGGGCCGGCCATGCCTTCTCCTGGGCCTTCATGGGACGCATGCTGTTCTCGACGCTGGTGGATGCGGATTTTTCGGACACCGAGCGCTACTATGTGACGCTCGGCGAGAAGAAGGCGGACCGCGACTGGCCGGCGCTGGCCGCGCTGATCGATGATTTCACCGCGCGTTTCGATGTGTACACGACCGCGCTCTCGGGACGGGAGGGGGCGTTGAATTCCTTGCGCCGTGAGGTGCTGGCCCATGTGCGTAGAGGGGCCGAACGGGAGCCGAGCCTGTTCACTCTCACGGTGCCGACCGGCGGGGGCAAGACGCTGTCCTCCCTCGGCTTCGCGCTGGATCATGCCCGTCGGTACGGGCACCGCCGGATCATCTATGTCATTCCCTTCACCAGCATCATCGACCAGACGGCGGCAATCTTTCGCTCCGTGCTCGGAGAGGACAATGTCCTCGAACACCATTCCTCCATCGAGGAAGAATCGTTCGACGCGAAGCAGCGTGAGCGCAAGGATAAATTGAAACTGGCGATGGAGGATTGGGCGGCGCCGGTCATCGTGACGACGACCGTACAGCTTTTCGAAAGCCTGTTCACGGCCCGCCCGTCACGGGCGCGCAAGCTGCACAATATCGCCGGTTCCATCCTGGTTCTGGACGAGGCGCAGACCTTGCCGAAGGCCTTGCTGATGCCGATCATGCGGGCGCTGGAGGAACTGGCGCGCAACTACGGCTGCACGATCGTCCTGTGCACGGCGACACAGCCGGCGCTCGGCAGGCGTCCGGAATTGCCCGGCGGCTTGCCGTTGGAAGGCCGGGAACTGGCGCCGGACCCGCCGGGTCTGGCAACGAGACTTGCGCGCACGCGTATCGTCCATGCCGGTGATATGGACGACGGCGCACTGCTGGATGCCCTTGCCGGTCATGAACAGGCGCTGGTCATCGTCAACAGCCGGCGCCATGCGCTGGAACTCTACCGGAAGGCGTCCGAGGCCGGGCTGGAGGGAATCGTCCACCTGACGGCACGGCAATATGCGACGCATCGCCGGCGGATTCTGGCGGATGTGCGGGACCGCCTGAAGGACGGGCGGCCCTGTCGCCTGATCGCCACCAGCCTGATCGAGGCTGGAGTCGATGTCGATTTTCCCGTTGCCTGGCGGGCCGAGGCAGGCCTGGACCAGATCATACAGGCTGCCGGAAGGGTCAATCGGGAAGGCAGGCGCGACCGTGAAAGCAGTATCGTTACGGTCTTCAATCCACCCGCCCACCGGCCTCCTGCCGAAATCCGCGGCCTGATCGGCGATATGAAGCGGATCATCGACAAGCACGCCGATCTCACCTCGCTCGCCGCCGTGGAGGATTATTTCGGCGAGGTCTACTGGCGTATGGGCGAGGGCATGGACGGCAAGAATATCCTCGACCGGTTTGCGCTGAGCGGCCGTACGGGCTGCCATTTCGATTATCGCACGGTCGGCCGGGATTTCCGCATGATTGAAAGCGGTCTGGCGCCGGTGATCGTGGCACTGGACGAGGGGGCAAAAGAAGCCGTTGATCAACTGGGAGTGGAGGCGATTCCGTCTGGAATGTTGGCGCGGAAGCTGCAATCCTCGGTAGTGTCGATGCCTCCGAAAGCGAGGGACCTGCTGATCAGGAGCGGCCATGTCGCGTTCGCTGCGCCGCAATGGAGGGGAGACCAGTTTGCTGTTCTGCAGACAGCCAGCCTGTACGTTCAGGAGGTAGGTCTGCTTTGGGAGGATGCGGGCTATCTCGGCGTGGAAGACATGATTTTCTAGCTGAATCCGCTCTGCAGCGGTGTTCTCATGCGTTTTCGAATGTTTTTGGGAGGGCGCCAATGACCTACGGAATTCGCCTGAAAGTCTGGGGTGATTATGCTTGTTTCACGCGCCCGGAGATGAAGGTCGAGCGTGTCTCCTACGATGTCATGACGCCTTCCGCGGCGCGCGGCCTGCTGGAGGCGATCCATTGGAAGCCGGCGATCCGCTGGGTGATCGATGCGATCCATGTGCTGCAGCCCATCCGCTTCCAATCGATCCGGCGCAACGAGGTCGGCCACAAGGCGCCGGCGGGCAAGATCAGGTCAGCGATGAAACGCGGCGATCTGCAGGGGTTGAACCTGCTGGTGGACGAGGATCGCCAGCAGCGTGCCGCCACCGTGCTGGTGAAGCCGGCCTATGTGATCGAGGCGCATTTCGAGCTGACGAAGAGGGCCGGTCCCGATGACAACGAGGGCAAGCATCTCGATATTTTCAACCGTCGTGCGGCGCGGGGTCAGTGTTTCCATCAGCCTTGTCTCGGCACGCGGGAATTCGCGGCGCATTTCGAGTTGCTCCCGCCCGATGCGCCGCTGCCGCAGGCCATCGGCGAGAGCCGCTATCTCGGCTTCATGCTGTTCGACATCGATCACGCGACGGACGGGCGGCCGTCGCTGTTCTTTCGCGCCGCGCTGGAGAATGGCGTGGTGAGGGTTCCGTCGCCGAGTTCCCCGGAGGTTCGGCGATGACGATCCTTTCCGCGCTTGCACGGGCCTATGATCGCCTGCCGAATGCGCCGCCATTCGGGTATTCTTCGGAAAAGATCGGCGTCGTCGTCGGCCTGAACCGTGATGGATCCGTCGCCAGCGTCACCGACTGGCGCGATGGCGAGGGCAGGAAGGCGCGGCCTCGGCCGATGCCGGTGCCGGTGCCGCAGCCCGTGAAGCGCACGGCAGGCATCGCGCCGAACTTTCTCTGGGACAAGACCTCTTATGCCCTGGGGGTGACGGCTGGCGAGGGGCGACGCACCGCAGACGAGCACCGGGCTTTCGTGGAACGACATCTGGGGGACTTAGGGGAAAGTGACGATCCCGGTCTGCGCGCTTTCCTGTCGTTCTTGACGGCGTGGTCGCCGGAACAGTTCACGGTTTCGCCCTGGCAGGACGACATGAAAGACCAGAACGTGGTTTTTGCGCTGGAAAGCGACCGGCGCGCGAACATCTTCCTGCACGACCGTCCCGCGGCCAGGACCCTATGGGAGCGCCTGTCGAGCCGGGGAAGCGGCAGGGAGGAAATCTGCCTCGTTCGCGGAGAGCCCGGAGCGGTCGCGCGCCTTCATCCATCGATCAAGGGTGTCTGGGGCGCGCAATCTTCCGGCGCGGCGCTTGTCTCCTTCAATCTCGACGCCTTCACCTCCTACGGCCACGAACAAGGTGACAATGCTTCCGTCTCCGAGGCAGCGGCCTTCGCCTATACGACGGCGCTCAACCGGTTTCTGGAAAGGGACAGCGGACACCGCATCCAGATCGGTGATGCCTCCACGGTATTCTGGGCGGATGCGTCCGAGGCGGGTGCGGCGGAGGAGGCGGAGATGCTGTTTCCCGTCTTCTTCGATACCGTCGATCAAGAGCAGGAAGCAGAAGAGAAGATCGGGGCGAAACGTATCCGCGAGCGGCTGGAGCAGATCCGCAAGGGGGTGCCGCTGGAGGAAGTGGAGCCGAACCTCGGCAAGGTGCAGTTCTACGTGCTGGGACTTGCGCCCAATGCCGCCCGGCTCTCCATCCGTTTCTTCCATTCCGGCAATTTCGGCGAACTGACCCGGCATTACCAGCAGTTCGTCTCCGACATGCGGATCGAGCCGCCGCCGCGCGAGCCTTTCCCGCCGCTCTGGCGCTATCTTCGCGAAACCGCCGTGCTGGGCAAGAGTGAGAATGTCACGCCGAACCTGGCCGGGGAGTGGATGCGTTCGATCCTGTCGGGCACGCATTATCCGCTGACGCTCCTGTCGTCGGTCCTGACGCGCATCCGCGCCGATGGCGAGATCAATGTCCTGCGCGCCGGCATTCTCAAGGCTTTGCTCATCCGTAATTTCAAAAGCAAGGAGGCATCCGTGGCGCTCGATCCGGCAAATACGAACAAGGGCTATCTGCTGGGGCGGCTGTTTGCCGTTTATGAGCACATCCAGGCTGCGGCGCTCGGTCCGAAGGTCAACGCCACGATCAAGGACAAGTTCTATGGTTCGGCCTCCGCGCAACCGCGCAAGGTGTTCCACCTGCTCGAAAGCGGTTCTGCCAATCATCTGTCCAAGGTCGGCAAGCAGAAGCCCGGCTACAAGGTCGTTCTGGAAAAGCGGGTCGGCGCCATCATGGAACTGATGAGCCCCGGTGCGGACCCTTTCCCGGCTTCGCTTTCTGCCGAGGACCAGGCGCTTTTCGGCCTCGGCTACTATCATCAACGCAACGAGTTTTTCAAAAAGCCGGCTGAAGCCGCTGTTTCGAGGGAGACTGACGCATGACCGCGATTGCCAACCGCTACGATTTCGCGCTGATCTTCGAGGTCGTCAACGGCAATCCCAACGGCGATCCGGATGCCGGCAACCTGCCGCGGCTCGATCCGGAGACGAACAGGGGGCTGGTGACGGATGTCAGCCTCAAGCGCAAGATCCGCAATTATGTCGACCTCGCCCGCCACGGTGAGGACGGTTTCCACATCTATGTCGAGGAAGGCGCAATCCTCAACCACAAGCACCGGCAGGCCTATCGGGCAATCCGCGAGGGCGACCCGAAGGTCGAGAAGGACGCCAAGCTGAATCCGAGGGACGATACGGAGGCGAAGGCCATCACCGCCTTCATGTGCCGGAACTTCTTCGATGTGCGCACCTTCGGCGCCGTCATGTCCACCGGCGTCAATGCCGGCCAGGTGAAGGGGCCGGTGCAAATGACCTTCGCGCGCTCCGTCGAGCCGATCCTGCCGCTCGAGATCTCGATCACCCGCATGGCCGCCACCAACGAGGCTGAAAAGAAGCAGAAGGCCGAGGGCGACGACTCCAGCGAACGCACCGACAACCGCACCATGGGACGCAAGCATATCGTTCCCTACGGTCTTTACGTCGCGCACGGCTTCATTTCCGCCAAGTTCGCGGAGCGCTCGGGCTTTTCGGAAAGCGACCTTTCCCTGTTGTTCGAGGCCCTTGCGACCATGTTCGAGCACGACCGTTCTGCCGCGCGCGGCGAAATGGCGACGCGCAGGCTGGTGGCGTTCAAGCATGACAACGCGCTCGGCAACGCGCCGGCGCATGCCCTGTTCGAGCGCATCCGTATCGGCCGCAATGTGGAGGGCGAATTTCACGTCATCGACCAGCGGCTGGACAATCTGCCGCCGGCGAGAGCCTTTTCGGATTATATCGTGACGATCGATCGTGACGGTCTGCCCGAAGGTGTAGAGGTTCTGGAATTGCTTTGAACCATGGCCATCGATGACGGTGACGAGGGGCAGGATGCAGGAGAGCCCATTCCACTCTCTGCCCTTCAACATGCCATCCATTTGTCTGCGCCAGGCGGCGCTGATCCATGTCGAGAGGTTTTAGGCCCGACAATCGCTTCACGGCGGAAGGCAACGTGCTGCATGCCGTGGCCGATAGGGGCGGATCGCGACGGGTGGGAGGGCTTCGGTGCGTCATGTCGTTGCCCGTCGCATCGCGTCGCCTCATCAGGCGCAAGCCGAACTGCATGAGATCATCGTGGGGATAGTCGCTAGGAGCCACCGTTAGCCGGCTATCGGCGGGCTAAGCCGCGCAAAGCCCTCTTGCCGGCGATAGGGGAAATGGGGATAGGGCGCAGTGACGGCGCTGGCTTCATCCAGCTTTGCCACCTGTTCGGGTGTCAGGCTCCAGCCGACCGCGCCGAGGTTCTGGCGAAGCTGTTCCTCGTTGCGCGCGCCGACGATGACGGAGGAAACGGTCGGGCGTCGCAGCAGCCAGTTCAGCGCGATCTGCGGGACCGTCTTGCCCGTTTCCTCGGCAATAGCATCGAGCGCATCGACGACGCGATAGAGGTGTTCGTCGTCCACCGGCGGGCCGAAACTTGCGGTCTCATGCAGGCGGCTGCCTTCGGGCAGCGGCGTGCCGCGCCGGATTTTTCCCGTGAGCCGACCCCAGCCGAGCGGACTCCAGACCATCGCGCCGAGGCCCTGATCCGCACCCAGCGGCATCAGATCCCATTCGTAGTCGCGCCCGACCAGCGAATAATAGACCTGATTGGCGACATAGCGCGGCCAGCCGTAGCGATCGGCGACGGCCAGCGATTTCATGATCTGCCAGCCGGAGAAGTTGGAGACGCCGACATAGCGGACCTTGCCGGCGCGCACGAGCGTATCGAGCGTCGAAAGCACCTCCTCGACCGGCGTGCCGGCGTCGAAGGCGTGCAGTTGCAAGAGGTCGATATAGTCGGTCTGGAGGCGGCGCAGCGCATCCTCGACCGCCCGGATCAGCCGGAAGCGGGAGGAGCCTGCGTCGTTCGGCCCGTCGCCCATCGGCAGGCCGGTCTTGGTCGAGATCAGCACCGCATCGCGCCGACCCTTGATGGCCTCGCCAAGCACCTCCTCCGAAGCGCCGTTGGAATAGACATCGGCCGTGTCGAACAGGTTGACGCCGGCCTCCAGGCAGATGTCGACGAGCCGGCGGGCCTCGGTGGCGTCGGAATTGCCCCAGTTGCCGAAGAGCGGGCCGGAGCCGCCGAAGGTTCCGGCGCCGAAGCTGAGGACCGGCACCTTGAGGCCGGATTTTCCGAGAGGTCGATAGTCCATGGGAATGCTCCTTAGTGAACGGGATTGCAGGAAGGTGAGAGGGCCACGCCCTTGCTCACCCAGACGGCAATCAACGCGGTGGCGATGGCGAATAGCGGAAACAGCGCAGCCGTGATCGGCACCACGGCGAGGCCCGGCCCTTTGTCGATGACCACGCCTCCGGACCATGCGCCGGTGGCGTTGCCGAGATTGAAGGCGCCGATGTTGAAGTTGGATGCAAGGCTCCGGACCGCGCCTTCGGCCTTGGACAGCACCCACATCTGCAAGGGCGCGACGGGCATGAATGGTATCCGATGATGTTCCTTTGCCCGGAAGATAGACGCTGCGTGTTGGATGAAGTAGCCTGCGCTTAGGAATATCATTCATGAATTGAATTCAAAGGATGCCATGGAACTCACGCTTGAAAAATTCGGTCCGCGAGACTTCGCCGACTATTTCCGGCTGGCGAGCGACCCCAAGGTCATGGCCATGATCACGGAGCGGGCCATTCCCGCCGAAGAGGCGCGGCGCAACTACGAAGAGCTTCTGGCCGATAATGCCCTCCATCCGGAGCTCGGCCACTTCCGCGTCCTCGATGAGCGAGGAACGTTCATCGGTCTGGGCAAGCTGGCGGTGAAAGCAGCGGCGGCGGATCAGGCCGAGCTGGGCTACATGCTCGCCCCGGAATATTGGGGCAAGGGAATAGCCAGTCGGATCGCCAGGCTTTTGGTGGCGCGGGCCGAGCGGCAATCCGCATTGCGAAGCCTCTTCGCCATCATCGATCCGGCCAATGTTCCGTCGAGGAAAATCCTGATCAACAATGGTTTCGTCTCAAGGGAAGGATTTCGACGGCCTGCCGGGCGAAGTGCTGGAAAGGACATGGTAGGACATGGGAAGCCCGCATCACAACCGGTCCGGCGAGATGGAAGTGTTCGTGCGCGTGGTCGAGCTCGGCGGGTTCTCGCCTGCCGCGCGCGCCGAGCGCATGACGCCTTCGGCGGTCAGCAAGCTGATCGCGCGGCTGGAATCCCGGCTCGGCGCGCGGCTGCTCAACCGTTCGACACGCCAGCTCCAGCTCACGCCGGAGGGCTGCGCCTTCTATGAGCGGGCGACGCGCATTCTTGCCGATCTGGAGGATGCGGAACGGGTGGCCGGCGCCGGCGAACAGGCGGTGGGGCGCGTCCGCATCAACACCAGCGCCTCCTATTTCAACCATGTCCTCACGCCCGCGCTGCCGGCGTTTCTGGCGCGTCATCCGGGCGTCACGCTCGATATCGTTCAAACCGATGCGGTGGTCGATCTCCTGGCGGAGCGCACCGATGTCGCGATCCGCGCCGGGCCGCTGAAAAGTTCCAGCCTCGTCGCGCGCAAGCTCGGCGAGACGGCGCTGACCATCGTTGCCGCGCCGTCCTATCTGGAACGCTGCGGCGAACCGCGCTCCATTGCCGATCTCGAACGGCACAATCGCCTCGGCTTCGGTTATGCCCGCGCGGTCGATGGCTGGCCGCTTCGGGAAGACGGCGAAACCATCGTCGTGCCGGCGACGGGCCGCGTGCAGGCGAGCGACGGCGAGGGCCTGCGCCATCTGGCGCTGGCCGGCGTCGGCCTCGCCCGCCTTGCCGCCTTCACCGTGCGGGAAGACATCGCCGCCGGACGGCTGGTGCCGGTCCTCCGCCATCTCGATGCCGGGGAGACGGAGGCTTTCCATGCCGTCCATGTCGGCCAGGGCGGACCGCTGCCCTCACGCGTGCGGGCGCTGCTCGACTTTCTCACGGAGCACGGCAAGGTGTCCTGATCCGGCGCGTCAGCCGCGTCGGGCCGCCTCGATCGCGGCGACGTCGATCTTCTTCATCTCCATCATCGCCTCGAAGGCGCGTTTTGCCTCGGCGCCGCCGGCGGCCATTGCCTCGGTCAGCGTGCGCGGGGTGATCTGCCAGGAGATGCCCCATTTGTCCTTGCACCAGCCGCACACGCTCTCCTGGCCGCCATTGCCGACGATGGCGTTCCAGTAACGGTCCGTCTCCTCCTGGTCGTCCGTGGCGATCTGGAACGAGAAGGCTTCGCTGTGCTTGAATGTCGTGCCGCCGTTGAGGCCGATGCAGGGAATGCCGGCGACGGTGAAGTCGACCGTCAGCACGTCGCCGGCCTTGCCGGACGGGAAGTCGCTGGGCGCGCGGTGGACCGCGCTCACGATGCTGTCGGGAAACGTCTCGGCGTAGAAGTTGGCCGCAGCCTCGGCATCTCCGTTGTACCAGAGGCATATGGTGTTCTTGGCGATCGTCATTTGCTTTTCCTTTCGTTTTCCGGTCGTAAGCGCCGAGCCTACTGGTTGATCTCGGGCACGACGAGCTTCGCGAGCTTGTCCAGCGAGTCCTGCCAGCCGAGATAGCAGGCCTCGGCGGGGATGATATCCGGCACGCCCTGCTGCTCGATGTGCATTTCCGTGCCGACCGACACGGCCTTGAGAGTCACCGTGACCGTCATCTCGCCCGGCAGGTTGGGGTCGTCGAAACTGTCGGTGTAGACGAGGCGCTCGCCCGGAACGAGGTCCAGATAGGTGCCGCCGAAGGCATGGCTCTCGCCCGTCGTGAAGTTGCGGAACGACATCCGGTGACGGCCGCCGACCTTCGCATCCAGCTCGTGGACGGAGCAGAGGAACCCATAGGGCGGAAGCCAGCTTGCGACCGCGTCCGGTTCGAGGAATGCGCGATAGAGTTTTTCCGGTTTGACGGCGATGACACGGTGCAGACGGATCGTGCTGGGCATGATGCTCTCCTGTGGTTCGGTTTCGTCGTGTGTTCGGTCGGGTGCCCGCCTCCTCTGTCGGGGCACCTTGCGGGCAGCCAATCGTTGCCCGATGCAGTTAAGACGAACGAAGCAGAATGAGTCCGACATGACATCGGAATAAATCTGACGTCGGCCGATTCCTTCACCGGCTCGCGATATGATGCGGATATTCAAGCTGCATGGCGACCACGTTGGCGGTGCCGGCGCCATAGCGCGCGGCGATCGTGTCAAGCGTGAGGTCGAGCGCATCGGCCGGCTTGCGGTCGGGAAAGGTCGATACGCGCTGCTCCTCCGGCCGGTCCGAATCCGCCCGGTCGGGCACGATGCGGATGCCGTTCATGGTCACTACCGTGTCCGGAGAGCCGGCATAGCTCGTCGCATGCGAACGGTAGGTTCGCGACCATGCGTCGGCAACCAGCGCCAGCGACACCTCGTCCATGCCCGGCTCCAACCGGATGCCGAACTCTTCCCGGTTCCAGACGGCCATTCTGTTGGCAAGCACCGTCGTCGCGAACGGCCGGGTGAGCCGGAATGCAGCGCTCGCATGCCGCGCGTCCCATTGCTCCAGGCCGAGATCGTGGGCGACCGCCTCCGCCTTCGCCCGGCCGGCAATCGCCTCGATCAGCGTCAGCATCATCGGCAGGGAGGCGGAGATGCCGGTGGTCGTCGCCACGCCCTCGTCCGCGACCATCCGCCTGTCCGCGACATATCGGATCGTCGGGCTGCGCTTCAGCATCTCGGCCAGATAATACCAGTGTGTCGTCGCACGCTTGCCGTCGAGCAGGCCCGCCGCTCCCACGACCTTCGCACCGGCGCAGATGCCGATGACCGTCGCGCCTTTCTCCGCCTGCGCCCGGAGCCAGGCGACTACCGCGGGATCGTCGTCGTGGCTCATGGCGGGCACGATGATGAAGTCGGCGCCTTCGGGATGCGCGGCATCGAACTCAGCGATCGTCGCATCCGGTTCGACCGCGAGCGCCGGATAGAGCTGCACCGGGCCGGCATCGGTCGCCAGCATCGTCACATCGGCTACGTCGGCGCGTCGCAGGATGCTGGTGGGCACGAGATAGTCGGTCGTCTCGGTGGCGTCGTTGATGCCGATCACCGCGACCAGCGGACGTTCACGCTTCGACGGCCGGAGCGAAGCGAGCATGGCGTCCGCCTCTTCCTGCGGGACCAGCGGCGCGACCGCCGCCGCCGTTGCTGCCGGCAGGCTGAGCAGCCAGCCCCCGAAACCTGCCATCGACAGGATGATCAAGCCGATACCGCACCAGATCAGACAGGCTTTCGACATGGGTATACCTCCCGGGCAGGAGCGGAAACGCCTCCGAGCTGTCCGTCCTTCCGCCGCGTCAGGTTTGAATCCTAGCAGCGGGAGCATTTGGCAGGAATGACAAAGATATGGTAATTTCCGCCAATGCACCACGTTGTCTTCATCGTCTATCCGGGCTTCGAGCTGCTCGACGTCTCGGGGCCGGCATCTGTCTTCAACGGCGCCAATCGCGCTCTGAGCTGGCGGGGAAAGCCGGCCTTCTACAAGGTCGTGCTCGCATCGTCACAAGGCGGCGCCATCAAAAGCAGCAGCGGCCTCGCGATGGAGACCCGGCCGGTTGCCGGGCTTCGATCGGCGGAGACCCAGTCCGTGCTGGTCGCCGGGGCCGAGCGCGAACCTCTCCTGCAGGCGATGGCGGATCCGGCCATCGGCAAGGCCCTGCCGCAACTGGCGGCGACGGCGGATCGGTTCGGCGCGGTCTGCACCGGCGGCTTCGTGCTGGCCGCGCTCGGACTTCTCGACGGACATCGCATCGCGACGCACTGGGATTCCTGCGAGCCCTTCACGAAGGCCTTTCCCAAGGTCGTTGTCGACCCTGACTCGCTCTATGTCGTCGACGGCAGGCTCTGGACATCGGCGGGTGTGACCACCGGCATCGACATGGCGCTGGCGATGGTCGCGCACGATCTCGACGCGGCGATTGCCGGCGAGGTCGCCAAGCGGCTGGTGCTCTATGCGCGGCGGCCCGGCTACCAGTCGCAGTTCAGCCCGGTTCTCAAGGCGCAGGTGAAGGGCGACAGCCCGTTTGCCGACCTGATCGGCTGGATTCAGTCGAACCTCGGCGCATCGCTGGACGTGCCCTCGCTCGCCGCGCGCGCGGGCCTCAGCGAACGCACCTTCCATCGCAGGTTCGCGGCGGCGACCGGCGAGACGCCGGCCCGCTTCGTCGAGACCGCCCGGCTCGACACCGCGCGCATGCTTCTTTCACGCGGGCTGTCGCTGAAATCGGTCGCGGCTGAGGTCGGCCTCTTCCCGCCCGCGCGTCTCGCCGAAGCCTTCGAGCGCCGCTTCGGCGTCACACCGCGCCTCTTCCGCGACATGCACGCCGCGTTGTGAGCGCTCAAAGGCGGCTTCGGAGATGCGCTGACCGATAGTTCAGGAACCGGAAGGAAACTGGCCGCTTCGGGAAGGCCAGGCAAGGACAGCAGGCTTACGCTTGTGTTCGATCATGCAGTTGCAGTTCGAATCCCGTTCGGCATGCCATGCGGGATCCTGCGCCTGCCCCTGCCGGCACGCGCCCTTCGAGGCGATTCTCGATAGGCGGCAGCCCCTCGCGCCAATTCCCGCTCCGGTTTTCCGAAACGTCAAGAAAGCCCGGGCCTGCCGAGTTTTGTCGTCCGTGCGCAAAGCCCCCCTTCCTTTCCGGCAAAACAGAATCTTCCCCTTGCGCCCTTGCGTGATGGGCGCGATAGGCACATAAGCCTGCAAAATAATCATTTGCCTTTTTACGGTCAGGATCATCGTGGCCCCGCCTCAACACGATGCCCATAAAACGGGCACTGCGTCCAAATTTCAGCTGTTCGCGCCCATTCTTGCCGGCGCCACGCTCAAGGAGCGGCTGATCGGCTGCCTCGGGGCCCTGATCGGCATCTGCCTCACCGGGCTCGTGTGCGGCTTCGTCATGGGGCAGGATCCGCATCTGCCGCTGATCGTCGCGCCCATCGGCGCCTCCGCGGTTCTGCTCTTCGCCGTGCCCGCCAGCCCCCTCGCCCAGCCCTGGTCGATCGTCGGCGGCAACACGATCTCCGCCTTTGTCGGCGTCACCGTCACCATGCTGGTGAAGGATCCGGCCATCGCCATCGGCCTTGCCGTGGCGCTGGCGATCCTCGTCATGTCGCTGACCCGCTCGCTGCATCCCCCCGGCGGGGCGGCCGCGCTCACCGCCGTCATCGGCGGGGCGGCGGTCAGCCGGGCGGGCTTCTGGTTTCCGCTCGTGCCGATCGCCATCAACTCGCTGATCCTCGTGGCGCTCGGCATGATCTTCCACCGGCTGGCCGGGCGGCAATATCCGCACCGCCAGACGATCACGCCCGTCAACACGCACAAGACCGCCGATCCGCCGGCCGCCTTCCGCGTCGGCTTCAACACCGAGGACATCGACGCCGCCATCGCCAGCCTCAACGAGACGCTGGACATCAGCCGCGCCGACCTCGACGCGCTGCTGCGCCAGGTCGAACTGCAGGCCCTGCTGCGCCAGCGCGGCGACCTGAGCGCGGCCGACATCATGTCGCGCGACGTGGTGACGGTGACGCGCGATGCGACGGCCGACGAGGCCCGCGCCCTCCTGCTCGACCACGACATCCGCACGCTGCCCGTGCTCGACGGCGAGAGGCGACTGCTCGGCACCGTGGGGCTGCGGGAACTGGCCGCCATGGCGCCGGACGCCCATCTGCCCGTCTCCGAGGCGGCGACCGCCCGCCCGTCGGACCCCGCCATCGGCCTCCTGCCGCGGCTGACGGACGGCTCCATCCATGCCGTCGTCGTCGTGGACGATGAGCGCCATGTGGTGGGCATCATTTCCCAGACCGATCTTCTGGCCACGCTCGCGAAAAGCCTCTCCCAGACCGGCCCGACGGGCCTGATGGGCGGCCACGGGCAGGGCATCTGACCATGCCCGGACGATGTCACCCGGGCCTGCCGGCGCCAGACCGGCGGCCTTCCCAAGAGATGTGAGACCGAGACGAAAGGAGTGTCGCCATGGCGACCGTCGACGAGAAGCTTGAACCGATCCTTGCCCAGGTGCTGCAGCGCAATCCTGCCGAGCCGGAATTCCACCAAGCCGTGCGCGAGGTCCTGGAAAGCCTCGGGCTCGTCGTCTCCAAACATCCCGACTACCTGACGGACGCGCTGATCGAGCGCATCTGCGAGCCGGAGCGCCAGATCATCTTCCGCGTGCCGTGGGTCGACGACAGGGGCCAGGTGCAGATCAACCGCGGCTTCCGCGTGCAGTTCAACTCGGCGCTGGGGCCGTACAAGGGAGGCCTGCGCTTCCACCCGTCCGTCAATCTCGGCATCATCAAGTTCCTCGGCTTCGAGCAGATCTTCAAGAACGCGCTGACGGGCCTGCCGATCGGCGGCGGCAAGGGCGGCTCGGATTTCGACCCGAAGGGCCGCTCGGACGGCGAGATCATGCGCTTCTGCCAGTCCTTCATGACGGAGCTCCACCGCCATCTCGGCGAGCACACCGACGTGCCGGCCGGCGACATCGGCGTCAGCGGCCGCGAGATCGGCTGGATGTTCGGCCAGTACAAGCGCCTGACCAACCGCTTCGAGGCCGGCGTCTTCACCGGCAAGGGGCTGAGCTACGGCGGCTCGCTGGTGCGCAAGGAAGCGACCGGCTACGGCGCGGTCTATTTCACCCGGGCCATGCTCTCCACCAGGGGCACCGATTTCGAGGGCAAGCGGGTCACCGTCTCGGGCTCGGGCAATGTGGCGATCTACGCCATGGAGCAGGCCATCAAGTACGGCGCCAGGGTCGTCGCCTGCTCGGACAGCAGCGGCTACATCCATGATGAAGAGGGCATCGACCTTTCGCTCGTCAAGGAGATCAAGGAAGTGCGCCGCGAGCGCATGTCGGAATATGCCCGCGCCAAGACGGCCGGCGTGCATTTCATCCCGGCCGGCAAGGGTTCGATCTGGGACGTGCCCTGCGACGTGGCGCTGCCCTGCGCCACGCAGAACGAGCTGTCCGGCAAGGACGCCAAGACGCTGGTCAAGAACGGCGTCATCGCCGTCGCCGAAGGCGCCAACATGCCCTCGACGCCGGAAGCCGTGCGGACCTTCCAGGAATCGGGCGTGCTCTTCGGCCCCGGTAAGGCGGCGAATGCCGGGGGCGTCGCCACCTCGGCGCTGGAAATGCAGCAGAATGCCAGCCGCGACAGCTGGAGCTTCGAGACGGCCCGCGAACGGCTCGGCCAGATCATGCAGGGCATCCACGACCGCTGCGCCGAGACGGCGGAGGAATATGGCGCCAAGGGCAACTACGTGCTCGGCGCCAACATTGCCGGCTTCACGCGCGTCGCCGAAGCCATGCGCGCGCAGGGCGTGATCTGATCGCCCTACGCCGATCCTCAGGCAGCCGACGGCCCCGGACCCTGTCCGGGGCCGTTTTCATTGGCCGCCGTGAAGGCGCGCTCAGTGAGGCCGCCGGCGATGACCCGGAAGGGCGCGCGGGCCGCTTCTGCCGGCGCTTCCGGCACGGGGCCGCCGGCTGCCGGCTGGAACAGCACCTTTTCCAGGACGATCCAGTCGCGCCGGCCTTCCGGCCGGTCGAAGGTCATCGCCTGGCCTTCGCGCAGGCCGAGCAGGGCAAGGCCGTAGAAGGTCGTGACCGGCAGGAAGGCGCTGCCCGGCGCATAGGTGCGCGGCAGGCAAAGCGTGCGGGTATCGCTGAGCCCGCTTTCGCAGCGGAACGTCACGCGCGCATCGATCATCGCGAGATCGGCGGGGACGCGCCCCCCGGCCGGCAGGCGGCCGCCCGACAGCTTGCGCTTCAGCAGCGCCAGCCATTCGTCCGTCAGCGGCGGCCAGTCGCGCAGCATCTTTTCCAGCACATATCCATCTCTTGCCGTGAGCATAGCGGGATCCCGTCCCATAGCCATTCTCCATCCTGTCCGCGCGCAAGCGCGGCCTGAAAACCCGTGGTGGAGAAGCCCCCTGGCCGCACCTGCGGCACAGGGGGTCACGATCCTGCGACGAGGCAGCCTCCGATGCGCCCGGACTGGAAGAAGGACAGGAATTTCACGGCAGACGACCCTCAGGAGGCCTCGGCCGCATCCGGCACCGCCGCATGCACGGCAATGACGCTGAGCCGCCGCACCTTGCCGTCGCGCGCGGCCCATTCGATCGACTGGCCGGCCGAAAGGCCGAGCAGGGCGGCGCCGACCGGCGTCAGCACGGAGATGCGCTGGCGGGAAATGTCGGCATCCTTCGGGAAGACGAGCTCGGCGGTCTGCGGCGGCTCGTCGTCGATGCGGAACTCGGCGACCGAGCCCATACGCATGATGCCGGGCGCCATGCGGGCGTCGTCGACGACTTTGGCGCGGTCGAGCTCGACGGCGAGCTGCTCGGCGGCGTGCGGGTCGCGCTCGGCCAGCATGTCGGCAAGGTTCGACAGGCGCGCGTGTTCGGAGCGGGCGATGGTGATGGCGGGTGGCCGGATGGCCTTGGTCTTCGCGGTCATGGGAACCTCACGGCGCGGGTCTTCGCGGCCCGGCGGGCACGCGGAAAATCAAAGATTGGGGGGAATGTCGCGCTTTTCCGGAGCGGCTTTCGTGCTGAAACGAAACCGCCATTGCCCCACGGCCGGGGCGCGACGCGACCAAGCCGAGGGGCTAGTGTCCTGCGAGAGGAAACAACCGTTTCAAGAACCGGGCGATGGATTGCGTCGTGGTCATGCTGCCATGATGGCTTGAGGGCACGGGCAAAGTCAAGCCGAGACGCCGCGGCACGGCCGAACGCCGCCCCTGCGACGGTCTGACGATTTGACAGAAGCCAGGTTGGCGCGGAGAACACCTCATCCCCCAAGCGCCGGAGCCACGCCATGATCGAAGACCTTTTCGCCCGGAACAAAACCTGGTCCGCCGAGCGCAAGGCCGAGAAGGCCGACTATTTCGACCGCCTCGCCAACCTGCAGCAGCCGGACTATCTGTGGATCGGCTGTTCCGACAGCCGCGTGCCGGCCAATGTGATCGCCGGGCTGGAGCCGGGCGAGGTCTTCGTGCACCGCAACGTCGCCAACCTCATCCATCCGGCGGATCTCAACATGCTGTCCGTGGTCGAATATGCCGTGCACCAGCTCGGGGTGACGCACATCATCATCTGCGGGCACTATGGCTGCGGCGGCATCCGCGCCGCCGTCAGCGGCGAGCGCCTCGGCCTCATCGACCATTGGCTTCAGCCGGTCCGCGACGTGGCGGACCGGCGCTTCGCATGCCGGGAATGCACGCCCTGGAGCGATGCCGACCTCGACCGGCTCTGCGAGGCCTCGATCACCGCGCAGGTGGAGCGGCTCGCCCGCACGCCGACCCTCCAGGCGGCCTGGCAGGCCGGCCGCGACGTTTCCATCCACGGCTGGGTCTACGGCTTGAAGGACGGGCTGCTTTCTGATCTCAAATGCACGGTGAGCGGCAGAAAGGGAGGGCAAGCCCATGCCGGTGGCGATCAAGCGCATCTATGACGAAGCCGATCCGGCGGACGGGACACGCATCCTCGTCGACCGGCTCTGGCCGCGCGGCCTCTCGAAGCAAAAGGCCGGCTTCGACCTCTGGATGAAGGATGTGGCGCCCTCTTCCGCGCTGCGCAAATGGTTCGACCACAAGCCGGAGCGCTGGCCGGAATTCCAGGCGCGCTACCGGGAGGAGCTGCAGGGCAATCCGGCGCTGGAGGACCTGCGCGAGCGCGCCGAGGCCGGCACGGTCACGCTGCTCTACGGCGCGCGCAACCGGGAATTCAACCATGCGGCCGTGCTGGCCGACGTCCTCAAGGAGGGAACCTGAAGCCCCCGCGCGGTCCGGCAATGACTGCAAAATTCTTGCTGGCTGGCTGCAAGAGAATTCATTTGTCAGGGACCGGCAAGCCGGCCATTTTCTCCTCGTAACATGAGGAGCAGGCATCGATGTCCGAGCGAACGGCGATCGAAGTTCAACCGGAAACCGTTGCCGCGGCGCATGGCGTGGCGAGCGACACCGCCTTCGGCGCGGTGGCCCCGCCCCTCTACCTTTCCACCACCTACGAGTTCGCGGATTTCGACACGCCGCGCGCCTATGACTATGGCCGCGTCGGCAATCCAACGCGCGATCTCCTGGCGGATGCCATCAGCACGCTGGAAGGCGGGGCCGGCGCGGTGATGACGCCGAGCGGCATGGCGGCCGTTGATCTCTTGGTCGGGCGGCTTGCGGCCGGCAGCCTGGTCCTGGCGCCGCACGACTGTTACGGCGGCACGATGCGCCTGCTGAAAGCGCGCGCCGCGCTCGGCCAGCTCTCGCTCCGGCTGGTGGACCAGTCGGATATCGGGGCCGTCAAGGCATCGCTCCTCGACCGTCCGGCGCTCATGCTGGTCGAGACCCCGAGCAACCCGCTGATGCGCGTGGTGGACATTGCCACCCTCGCCGGCCTTGCCAGGGCGGCAGGCGCGCGCGTCGCCGTCGACAACACCTTCCTCTCGCCCGCCTTGCAGAAACCGCTGTCGCTCGGCGCCGACTATGTGCTGCATTCGACGACGAAATTCCTCAACGGCCATTCGGACGTCATCGCCGGCGCGGTGATCGCGGCCGATGCGGAGGAGGCGCGCGGCCTGAAGCACTGGGCCAACGTCACCGGCGCGACGGCCGCGCCCTTCGATTCCTGGCTGACGCTGCGCGGGCTCAGGACCCTGTTTGCCCGCATGGCCGCGCAGGAGCGCAATGCCATGGCGATCGCCGAGCGGCTTTGCGCGCATCCCGCCGTTTCCCGCGTGCACTATCCGGGCCTTGCCGACCATCCGGACCACGCGCTCGCCGCGCGCCAGCAGCGGGGTTTCGGCGCGATGATGAGCTTCGAGCTTGTCGGCGGCGTTCCGGCGGTGCGGCGTTTCGTGAAGGGGGTGCGTTGCTTCACCTTCGCCGAATCGCTCGGCGGCGTCGAAAGCCTTGTCGCGCATCCCGCCACCATGACCCATGTCGACATGGGAGCGGAAGCGCGCGGCAGGGCCGGTATCGGCGACGGACTGCTCAGGCTTTCCGTCGGGCTCGAGCATGCCGACGACCTGCTCGCCGGGCTCGAAGCCGGTCTTTCAGGCTGTTGACGTGTTTTCATTCGCACTTGCCCGCAGACGCCCTGCACTGTCGAAAGGGAGGACATGATGGAGGCCGATGACGACATTCCCGCCACCTTCGCCTCGCCGGCCTGCTTCATGCACGAGGTCGACCCCCGCTATACGGGCCTGCCTGGCCCGCTCGACCGGCAGGCCTGGACGGATGTCGACCGCTGGCGCAGAAACGAACGCGAACGCCTGATCGCCGCGCGCCTCGCCGTGCCGGCCGAGATGCGGGCGCGCCAAGGCGAGGCGATCGCCGCCGGCATCCTGGCCGAGATCGGCGATGTCGAGGGACGCGTCGTCAGCGCCTACTGGCCCTTCCGCGGCGAGCCGGACCTGCGACCGCTGCTTGCCGAGGTCGCGAGGCGAGGCGGGCGCACGGCGCTGCCGGTCGTCGTCGAGAAGGGACGGCCGCTGGAGTTCCATCTCTGGCAGGCGGGCGATCCGCTTTCCCGCGGTGTCTGGAACATCCCGATACCGGCTGAGCGCAACCGTGTCCTGCCCGATATCGTGCTTTCGCCGGTCGTCGGCTACGATCCCGCCTGCTACCGGCTCGGCTATGGCGGTGGTTTCTTCGACCGGACGCTGGCGGCCATGCCGGCCCGGCCGCGCGTCATCGGCCTCGGCTACAGCGCGGCGCGTCTTCAGACGATCTATCCGCAGCTGCACGACATTCCGATGGACCTGATCGTGACGGAAACCGGCACCGTGCGCCCCGCGCCTCAGGCGGACGTTTCCACCGTGCGCGCCTTGACGTAGAGCGCCCGGCCGGCGAACCAGCCGTTGACCGCCGCGCCGAGGCCGAGCAGCACGAAGAGCACGGCGCTCCAGGCGAAACTGCCGGTCCAGCCGCGGATGAGCCCGACGATCAGCGGGCCGATGGCGGCGAGCAGGTAGCCGACGCATTGCGCCATGCCGGACAGATGCGCCGCCACATGCGGATCGCGCGTGCGCAGCACGATGACGGTGAGCGCCACCGCGATCAGCCCGCCCTGCCCGATGCCCTGCAGCACCGCCCAGATCCAGACCGTGGAGAGCGGCGCGAAGAGCAGGCCGAGAAGGGCGACGACGGCCAGGCCGCAGAGCACGACGTTGATCAGCCGCTGGTCCTTGCCGCGCACGGCGATATGCGGCGCGACGAGGCAGGACGCGGCCTGCACCATGACGGAGACGGACACGATGGCCCCGGCGGTGACGCCGTCGAGACCGCGCTCGCGCAGGATCGGCACCAGCCAGCCGAAGACGCAATAGGCGAGTGCCGATTGCAGGCCCATGAAGAGCGTGACCTGCCAGGCCAGCCTGTCGCGCCACAGCCCCTCGACCCAGAAGCCGGTGCGCGCGGCCTGCCTGCGCGTCGCCAGCACCTGCGGCAGCCACAGGAAGCCGACGACGAGCGCCGGCAGCGCCCAGATGGCGAGCGCGCCATCGCGCGAACCGCCCAGCGCATGCTCGATCGGCAGCGTCAGGCCGGCCGCGCTCGCCGCGCCCGCGCAGAGCGCCATCGTGTACCAGCCGGTCATCAGCGCTGCCTTGTCGGGGAAATCACGCTTGACGAGGCCGGGCAGCAGCACGTTGCCGACCGCGATGCAGGCGCCGGCGAGCGCCGTGCCGAGGAAGAGCAGCGGAACGGAGGAAAGGCCGCGCAGCGCCGTGCCGAGCGCCAGGAGGAAGACGACGAGGAGCAGCGTGCGCTCCGTGCCGATGCGCTGGGCAAGGCGCGGCGCCAGCGGCGAGAACAAGCCGAGGCAGACGACGGGCAATGTCGTCAGGAGGCTGGCGCCGGTGGCCGAAAGGCCGAGCGTGTCGCGGATCTCCGGCAGCAGCGCCGAGGCGCTGGAAAAGACCGGCCGCAGGTTGAAGGCGATGAGCACGAGGCTGGCGCCGAGCAGGAAACGCGCGGCGGCGGCCTTCGGCCGGTGCGGCGCGGGCGCCGGCACGCTGTCGGCCTCGGCATCGATCAGGTCGATCGCGCCGGAATCGTTTTCGGCGAGACGGGTCATGACATCAGCAACCGGTCGAGGGCGGACAGGACCGGCGCCATGAAGCGGCGGACGGCGGCATCGGCGGCATCCGGATCGCCGCTCTCGATGGCATCGACGATGGCGACATGGGCGGCCATGTCGGGTTCCGGCAGGTCCTGGCCGAGGGTCGCCTCGATGGTTTCGGCAATGAGCGTGGAGAAGAAATCGTACATGCCGATCAGCACCGCATTCCGCGAGGCGGCGATGACGGCCTGGTGGAAGGCGAAATCGCGGGCGATGAAATCCGTCTTGTCGTTTTCCGCGTAGGGGCCGCGTGCGGCAAGCAGGGCCCGAAGGCCGGCGATGACGGCCGGCGTCTGGCGCAGCGCCGCAAGCCGCGCTGCCTCCACATCGAGCGCCAGGCGCGCCTCGAACTGGTCGCGCAGGCCCGCGCGCCGGGCCATGCCGAGCGGACGCACGGTATCCGCCGTCGAGACCACATAGGTGCCGGAGCCCTGCCGCGTCTCGAGATAGCCCTGCGAGACAAGGACGCGCACGGCCTCGCGTACCGTGCCGCGGCTGACGGAGAGCATGGCCGACAGCGCCGCCTCGTTCGGCAGCTTCGCGCCCACCGCCCAGCGGCGCCCGAGGATTTCGGTGCGGATCGCCTCCACGGCCGTGTCGGCGAGATTGATCTTGCTCAGAGAGTGCATGGCGTCAGTCATAAAGTCATCAGATGACTTTATGACTAGCCCGCTTCCGGACGACGGTCAAATGAATTCGGACACCTTTTTATCAGGCCCGATCGCATTCGGCTGGCCCCCTCCCACGAGGCGGAAGGGTTTTAACGCCCGCCCCGCCCCAAACGCAAAGAGTGAAAAAACTCCTGCTCCGTGGGAGAGATGCCGACAGGCAGAGGGGATTACTGCTTGCGCGGCCAGGTATCGGCCAGGCGATAGCCCGCCGGCCACGGATCGTCCGGGTCGAGCATGACCTGGCTGGTGCCGGTGATCCAGGCGCGGCCGGAGATTTCCGGCACGATGGCCGGACGACCGCCGACCGTGGTCTCGCCGACGATGCGGCAGTCGAAACGCGAATCGATGATCGAATAGCCGGAGAAGCTCTGGCCGAGCCTGATCTGGCCGCGCGCATGCAGCACGGCCATGCGGGCCGAGCAACCGGTGCCGGTCGGCGAGCGGTCGAGCTTGGCCGGCTGGATGACGACGGTGTTGCGGCCGTGCAGCGCGCCGTCGCGCTCCTCCACCGGCAGCGTCAGCTGGCAGAAGGAGATGTGGTTCCATTCCGGGTTTTCCGGATGGGTGAAGCCGAGCTGCTCGTTGGCCGCCCTGGTGATGCGGATGCCGGTCTCGGCAAGCTCCCGCGCCTCGTCCGGCGTCACGGCGAAGCCGAGCGCGCGGGCATCGGCGAAGACGAAGCTGTCGCCGCCATAGGCGGTATCGACGGTGAGCGTGCCAAGGCCCTCCACCTCCAGCTTCGCATCCAGCTTGTCGGCAAAGGAGGGCACGTTGGTGACGGTGATGCGCTCGGCCTTGCCGTTGCGGCAGGCGGCCACGACATTCACCAGCCCGCCCGGCGCCTCCAGCACCATGCGGGTCTCCGGCTCGACCATGGGCACGATGCCGCTGTCGAGCAGCACGGTGGAGACGCAGATCGAGTTGGAGCCGGACATCGGCGGCGTGTCCTCCGGCTCCATGATGATGAAGCCCATGGTGGCGCGCGGGTCCTTCGGCGGCACGAGCAGGTTGATGTGGCGGAACACGCCGCCGCGCGGCTCGTTCAGCACGAAATTGCGCAGGGTCTTGTCCTCGGCGATGAAATTGCGCTGCTCCCACAGCGTCTTGCCGGGCGGCGGGGCGACGCCGCCGACGATGACGTCGCCCACCTCGCCTTCGGCGTGGCAGGAGACGATGTGGATGACCTTGCTGCTGCGCATGGTTCTTCTCCGGTTTTCCAGGCTGTTTCGGCGCGTTGCAGGCTTGCCTTGCCGACGCGATCCCGCTTTCATAGAAAAATTGGATCCAATATACAATCGTGTTCTTCACGGCGTCGCCGCGGCAGGGCTCTGTTGCCCCGCTCCCGGTTTCGACCTATGACCGATCGCTTCATTCCACCGGGGTTCGACGTGATGAAATTTGCTGCCGTCGATGTCAGGCAGGCCGCTTCGGCGGCCGATATCGTCTACGAGGCCCTGCGCAAGGCGATCATCGAGGGCGACCTTGCCGAGGGCGAGAACCTTCGGCAGGACCAGATCGCGCAGATGTTCAACATCAGCCGCATCCCCGTGCGCGAGGCCCTGTCACGGCTGGAGCAGCACGGCCTCATCACCACCCAGCGCTACAAGGGCGCCGTGGTGGCCGGCCTGTCGGTCGAGGAGATCGAGGAGATCTTCGAGTTCCGCGCGCTGATCGAGGCGGAGGTCATCCGCCTCGCCGTGCCCAATCTCGACCGGCAAACGCTAGAAAAGGCGCGGCGCTACTGCGATGCCTTCGACCGGGAGACCGACCCGCACCGCTTGGGCGAGATCAACCGCAACTTCCATTACAGCCTCTACGAGGCCTCGCGCCGGCCGTATTATCTGCAGAACGTGCGCTCCTCGCTCGACCGCATCGACCGGTATCTGCGCGCCCAGCTGACCTTCACCAACGGCGTGCCGCGCGCCGGGCGCGAGCACGAGGCGATCCTTGCCGCCTGCGAACAGGGCGATGCGGAGCTCGCCTCGCGGCTGACGCGCGACCACATCCTCGATGCCGGCCGATCGCTGATGACGTTCCTGCGGGAGCAGCGCGGCTGAGCGGAAGGCTCCCCGGCCATTCGTTTGTCCGCGGCGCCTGCCTTGGACTATCCCATCGGCCGGAAGACCGGCGCGGCGCGAGCGGGAACCCCGCCGGCACCGCCTTTCGTCAAAACTCTTCCCAGTCCCCGTCATTCCCCTTGTCCTGCCGCACGCCGAGGGCGCCGGCCAGCTTTTCGCCGAGCGCCAGGGCCGGCGAGGTGACGGGACGCGAACCGCCGGTGGCCGGCTTGACGTTCCACTGGCCGGGCGACTTGCGGGCCAGGGCCGGCGCCGGGGCGGGCGCTACGGGCGGCGGGGTGGCCGCGGACGACACGACATGCAGGTGCGGCGCGTGCACGGTGCGGCCGGCAGCCGCGCTGCCGCCGACATTGAAGCGGCCGATCAGGGCGTTGAGCGCCTGGACCTCGGAGGCAAGGCCGTGGCTCGCGGCGGTCGTCTCCTCCACCATGGCGGCGTTCTTCTGCGTGCCCTGGTCCATCGCGTTGACGGCGGTGTTGATTTCCTGGAGGCCGGTCGACTGTTCGCGCGCCGCCTCGACGATCGCCTGGACGTGGCCGTTGATCTCCTGCACCTCGGTGACGATCGCCTGCAGTGCGCGGCCCGTATCGTCGACGAGGGAGACGCCGGAGCGCACCTGCTCGCCCGAGGTGGTGATCAGCGCCTTGATCTCCTTGGCGGCCTTGGCCGAGCGCTGGGCGAGCTCGCGCACTTCCTGCGCCACGACGGCAAAGCCCTTGCCCGCCTCGCCCGCCCGGGCCGCTTCCACGCCCGCATTGAGGGCGAGCAGGTTGGTCTGGAAGGCGATCTCGTCGATGACGCCGATGATGCTGGTGATCTCGCTGGAGGACTTTTCGATCTCCTGCATGGCCGAAACGGCGCGGCGCACGATCTCGCCGGATTTTTCCGCGCCCGAACGGGTGCGTGCGACGAGCTGGCCCGCCTCCTCCGCCCGCCGGGTGGAATCCCTGACAGTGGTGGTGATCTGTTCCAGCGCGGCGGCGGTCTCCTCGACGGAGGCGGCCTGCTGCTCGGTGCGGCGCGAAAGATCGTCGGCCGCGGCGCGGATCTGGCTGGCGCCGGCATCGATCGCACGGGCGTTCTCGCCGACCTCGCGCAGCGCATCGCTGAGGCGCGAGACGGAGGCGTTGAAATCCTCGCGCAACCGGTCGAGGTCCCCGTCGAAAGGTTTTTCGATGCGGCAGGTCATGTCGCCGCTCGCAAGCCTGCCGAGCGCATCGGCAAGGCTGGCGACGGCCTCCTGCACGCGGCCGCTGTCGCGGGTGCGCTCGGCCTCGCGCGCCTGGCGTTCGCCCTCGGCCCGGCGGCGGTCTTCGTCGCTCTGGCGCTCCAAGCGCTGGCGCTCGGCGGCATTGTCGCGGAAGACGGCGACGGTGCCGGCCATCTCGCCGATCTCGTCGCTGCGGTCGGCATGGGGAATGGCGAGCGCCGTATCGCCGTCCGCCAGCTTCTTCATCGCGCCGGCAAGGCCGGTGAGCGGCCTGACGACGCGGCGGTTGACGAGAAAGATCGCGGCGATCGCCAGGCCCATGGAGATGGCAAGCGATGCCCAGGTCAGCGCAAAGGCCGAGCCTTCCTCGCTGCGCGCCGAGAGGATCGTCTCGTCGGTGACCTTCTGGGTGCTGGCGACAAGGTCGCCCAGCGAGGCGCTGATCGCGTCGGCGCTCGCCTGCATCGGCCCCTTGTAGACTTCCAGCGCCGGCCCCTTGGCGGCGATGGCGGAGAACTGGATAAGCTTTGCGGCGTCGTCGAGATAGGTCTTCAGCGCCGCCTTGATGCCGTCGACCTCCGTGGCCGTGGCGGCGTTGCCGCTGTTGGCCGCGCCATAGCTGTCGACCATGCCGGCAAAGGCGTCGGCGCGCTCCTTGATCCGCCCCTCGATACGGCCGATCTCATCTGGATCCATCGAGAGCAGGTGTTCGGAATAGATCGCGTTGAGCTCGGCGAAGGCGTGGCTGAGCTGCAGGATGCGGCTCATCTCGGGCATGCGCTCGGCGCCGATGCGCTCGATATGGCCGGTCATCGCCGAGAGGGAGCGGAAGGCGACGGCGCCCTGCAGGGCGCCCAGCACGACCATGAGGACGAAGAGGGCGGGCAGGAGCCTGCTGATCCGGACATTACGCATGACAGTTCCCTGATTGTCTTCGGCGGCACGGCTTCGTGCGGATGCGCAGAAGTTTAGGAGCGGTCGTTTAACGCCGGCTTAATGGACAGTCCCGACCTCCTGCCTTGCCGGCCGCTTTTCCACACCCTACATGCGCAAGCGAACAGGAGTTTTCGATGATCCTCAACGCCGCCCGCCTTTCCCTCGCCAATCTCTTCGCCCCCGAGACGCGGGGCGTGTTCTGGAAGGTCATCGGCCTCACCCTTCTCGCGCTCATCGTCCTGTGGTTCGGCCTTCGGGAAACCTTCATCGCCTTCGCCTGGCCCTTTCTGCAGGGCATGATGATGCCCGACCTGCCGGAATGGGCAGGCTGGCTCACCTTCGTCTTCGGCATCCTCGCCAGCATAGGCCTCGCGCTCGGGCTCGCCCTCCTGCTCGCGCCGGTGACGGCGATCATCGCCGGCTTCTTCCTCGACGACGTCGCCGAGGTCATCGAGAAACGCGACTATCCCGCGCAGGCGCCCGGACGGGCGCTGCCGATGGGCCAGGCGATCGCCGGCTCGGTCAAGTTCCTCGGCATCGTCATCCTCGGCAACCTTCTCGCGCTCTTCCTGCTGTTCATCCCCGGCATCAACCTCGTCGCCTTCTTCCTGGTCAACGGCTACCTGCTCGGCCGGGAGTTCTTCGAGTTCGCGGCGATGCGCCACCGCCCGCCGGCGGAGGCGCGCCTGTTTAGGGCCAAGCACGCCGCGACGGTGCTGATGGCCGGCCTGCTCATTGCCGCCTTCCTGGCGATCCCGGTCGTCAACCTGCTGACGCCGCTCTTTGCCGCCGGCCTCATGGTGCATCTCCACAAGGCGCTGAGCGGCAAGGACCCCGGCTTTTCACTGCGGCAGAACTGACGCGTCGTACATGGCCGCATAGTCGGCGTTCGGCGGGATCGGCGTGATCACGTCGATCATCACGCCGTTCGGATCGGCGGTGATGAAGTGGCGCTGGCCGAAGTCCTCGTCGCGGATGTCGCGCAGGATCGGCAGGCCGGCGGCGCGCACCGCCTCATAGACCGCATCGACGTCCTCCACCTCGAAGTTCAGCAGCAGGCCGGAAACCTTGCCGCGGCCGACGGCCGGGATCGTCTCGTGGCTGCCGTCGAGCACGGCGAGCGTCACCTTCTCGTCCTCGCTGGACTGGAGATGGATGTACCAGTCGCTGGTGAAGAGCGCCTCGAAGCGGAAATGCTTTTCGTAGAAGGCGGCGGTGCCCGCCACGTCGTCGGTCATGATCACCGGATAATAGCTGGTCGTCTTCATCGGGTTGCTCCTTTTTGCGTTTTCCACATGTCGGACGGCAAACCACGTGCGGTTTCGCTGGATTTGCCGGCGCAATAAACATACAATCTGTATGTTTCTATCAAGTAACATACATTCTGTTTGTATGTAAAGGGGAAAAATGGCACGCAGCAACAAGGAGCGCACGGAAGCGACCCGCCTCGCGCTGATCGAAGCGGCCCGGCGGCTTTTCGTGGACAGGGGATATGCGGACACGGCGACGCCCGACATCGTGGCGGAGGCCGGGGTGACGCGCGGCGCGCTCTATCACCATTTCGAGGATAAGAAGGCGCTGTTCCGCGCCACGCTGGAGCGCGAAGCGGAGGCCGTCGCCGCCCATATCGACACGGTCTCGCTGCCCGCCGGCTCGCCGCGCGAGGCGCTGCTGCTCGGCGCCGCTGCCTATTTCGATGCCATGGCTGTGCCCGGCCGCACGCGCCTGCTGCTGCTCGAGGCGCCCGCCGTGCTCGGTTTCGAGAGCGCCGGCGCGATCGACCGGGACAATGCCGAGGGCACGCTGAAGGCAGGGCTTTCCGACCTCATCGGCAAGGGCGCCGACGCAGCAAGGCTGCAGGCCCTGACGGACCTCATCTCCGCCGCCTTCGACCGCGCGGCGATCGCCATCGAGACGGGCGCGGACCGCAAGGCCTATGAGGACGCGGTCGCCAGCCTGCTGGACGGGCTCGTCAGGGCGTAGGGCCGAAAAGCTGCGGCGGCAGCTCCACGAGCGGCGCCGGCACGTCGCAGGTCTTTTCCGGCGACTTGCACAGATCGGCGATGATACAGTGCTCGCATTCCGGCCGGCGCGCCTTGCAACAGTACCGCCCGTGCAGGATCAGCCAGTGATGCGCGTGGTAGAGATATTCGTCCGGGATGATGCGGATCAGCCGGTCCTCCACCTCGTCCGGCGTCTTGCCGGGCGCGAGGCGGAGGCGATTGGCGATGCGGAAGATATGCGTATCGACCGCCAGTGTCGCCTCGCCGAAGGCCATGGACAGCACCACATTCGCCGTCTTGCGCCCGACGCCGGGCAGCATGATCAGCTCCTCGCGGGTGCGCGGCACCTCGCCGCCGAAGCGGTCGACGAGCATCCGGCTGAGCGCGATGACGTTCTTGGCCTTGTTGCGGTAAAGACCGATCGTCTTGATATAGTCGCGGACCTTTTCCTCGCCGAGCGCCAGCATCTTTTCCGGCGTGTCGGCGACTTTGAAGAGCGCGCGGGTCGCCTTGTTGACGCCGGCATCCGTCGCCTGGGCGGACAGCGCCACGGCGACGACGAGCGTGAAGGGATTGACGTGCTCCAGCTCGCCCTTCGGCTCCGGCCGCTGGATGGAGAAGCGCCGGAAGATCTCCTTCAGCTCGTCCTGCGAATAGAGGCTCTTCGGCCGTGCCGGCGCCTTGCGCCGGGGCGCCGCTTTCTTCTTGATCGTTCCGTTTTCCATGGTGCTTCCGCAGGACGCATGTCATCGCGCAAAACCGCTACACAGTTTTGCGCGACTTGCTTATAGTCATGCCCCATGACGCAAGGCAACGCCGACATCACGATGAACGACCTGCCGGTCTTTTCCGCCGAACTGCACCCCTACCGGTCGCTCGGGCGGAGCGGCCACCGCATCTTCTTCCTCATCGCGGGCGTGCTCAGCTTCGCCCACATGGCCGTTTTCATGATCTCCGGCGCCTGGCCGGTCGTCCTGTTCTTCGGTCTCGATTTCCTCGTGCTCTTCGGCGCCTTCTGGCTGAACAACCGGGCGGCGAAGGCCCGCGAGGTGGTCTTACTCTCGCGCACCAACATCTCGATCCGCAAGATCAGCCCGTCGGGCCGCGAGACCGAGCATGTCTTCAACCCGTTCTGGGCGCGCTTCCTCGTCTCGCGCAAGGCGAAGATCGGCATCACCGCCATGCATGTGCGCGGCAATGGCCGTGAGACGGATGTCGGCACCTTCCTGCCACTCGACGACCGCGAACGCTTCGCCTCGGCCTTTTCCGGCGCGCTGGCGCGGGTCAAGCGCGGCTACTGAGCGTCGTTCTCGTCCGGCCCCGGACGCAAGGCGCCGCAAGTCCTCGCTCGATTGGCCCAACCGCAGGAATCGGGTGGCGGGGACGCCGGAGGCATGCTTTTCTGGCGGCACAGGAGAAGAACGATGAACATTGCCGCAACCCTGAAGACCGACATCACGCCCGAGGGCGACGACTACGCGACCGTCCGCCGGGTCATCGAGCTGATCACCGAGGACTATCGCGAACAGCCGGGCCTCGACGAAATCGCCGGCCGGCTCGACCAGTCGCCGACGCAGCTGCAGAAGACCTTCACCCGCTGGGCCGGCCTCTCGCCGAAGGCCTTCCTGCAGGCGGTGACGCTCGACCATGCCAAGCGGCTGCTGCGCCAGGAGGAACTGCCGCTGCTCGAGACGAGCTTCGAGGTCGGCCTTTCCGGCCCGGGCCGCCTGCACGACCTCTTCGTCACGCACGAGGCGATGTCGCCCGGCGAATGGAAGGCGCGCGGCGCAGGCCTGACGATCCGCTACGGCCTGCACCCCTCGCCCTTCGGCGGGGCGCTCGTCATGATCACCGACCGCGGCCTTGCCGGCCTTGCCTTCACCGACGAGGCCGACGGCATGGACGCTTTCGAGGACATGTCATCGCGCTGGCCGAACGCGCATTATATGGAAGACCGAGAGGCGACCGCCGCCTATGCGGAACGCATCTTCGACCCGAAGCGCTGGGATCCCAAGGCGCCGCTGCGCGTCGTGCTGATCGGCTCGGATTTCCAGGTCCGCGTCTGGGAGGCGCTCTTGCGCATTCCGATGGGCTGCGCGGTCACCTATTCGTCGATCGCCGAAAAGCTCGGCCAGCCGACCGCCTCGCGCGCCGTCGGCGCCGCCGTCGGCCGCAACCCCATCTCCTTCGTCGTGCCCTGCCACCGGGCGCTCGGCAAGAGCGGGGCGCTGACGGGCTACCACTGGGGCCTGACGCGCAAGCGCGCGATGCTGGGCTGGGAATCGGGCAAGGCCTGATGTAGCGCCGCCCCTCACCCTCACCCTAACCCTCTCCCCGCAAGCGGGGAGAGGGGACGTGCCCCACGCATGCTGTTATTTTAGCAAGCCGGTGCGGCATATCCCCTTCTCCCCGCTTGCGGGGAGAAGGTGCCGGCAGGCGGATGAGGGGCGCTGCCGGCAGGAAGGCGTCAAAGGACAGCGCTCAGTGCGCGCCCGACATGTCCCCGAGCACGTCCTTCGACTTCACCGTCGAATCCGCGTTCAGCACGTAGACCATCGGCACGCCGGTGGCGAGGTTGAGCTTCAGGATCTCTTCCTTGGAAAGCTTGTCGAGCACCATCACCAGCGAGCGCAGCGAATTGCCGTGGGCAGCGACGAGCACCTTCTCGCCGCGCAGCACGCGGGGCAGGATCTCCGTGAGATAGTAGGGCCAGACGCGGGCGCCGGTGTCGCGCAGGCTCTCGCCGCCCGGCGGCGGCACGTCGTAGGAGCGGCGCCAGATATGCACCTGCTCCTCGCCCCACTTGGCGCGGGCATCGTCCTTGTTGAGGCCCGAGAGGTCGCCGTAATCACGCTCGTTCAGCGCCTGGTCGCGGATCGTTTCCAGGCCGGGCTGGCCGATCTCGTCGAGGATGAGCGACAGCGTCTTCTGCGCGCGGGAAAGATCGGAGGTAAACGCGACATCGAACTTGATGCCGGTCTCGGCGATCGCCTTGCCGCCGGTCTTGGCCTCCTCGACGCCGAGCGCCGTCAGGTCCGGATCGCGCCAGCCGGTGAAGAGATTTTTCAGGTTCCATTCGCTCTGGCCGTGGCGAACGAGGACGAGGGTTCCGCTCATATGGTCTGTCTCCCGAGGGTTGGCATCGTTCCGAAACGTGGATACCGGTTTTCGGACAAAACGATGCGAAAAAAAGAAACGATCAGTTGAGCCCGAGCACGTCGAGCATGGAATAGAGGCCGGGCTTCCTGTCGCGCGCCCAGAGCGCCGCCTGCACGGCACCGCGGGCGAAGATCGAGCGGTCCGTCGCGCTGTGCGACAGGGTCACGATCTCGCCCTCGCCGGCCAGCATCACCGAATGGTCGCCGATGACGGAGCCGCCGCGCAGCGTGGCAAAGCCGATCGAGCCCGCGGGGCGCGGCCCGGTATGGCCGTCGCGCACGCGCACCGAATGGTCGGCCAGCGAAATGCCGCGGCCCTTCGCGGCGGCATCGCCGAGCAGCAGCGCGGTGCCCGAGGGCGCATCGACCTTGTGCTTGTGGTGCATTTCCAGCACCTCGATGTCCCAGTCGCCGGGGCCGAGAGCGCGGGCGGCGGTCTCGGTGAGGACGCCGAGCAGGTTGACGCCGAGGCTCATATTGCCGGACTTGACGATGCGGGCGTGGCGGGCGGCGGCCTTGATCTTCTCGTCATCGGCCGGCGAGCAGCCGGTGGTGCCGATGACATGCACGATGCGCGCCTGCGCGGCGAGGCCGGCAAATTCGATCGTTGCGGCGGGCGCGGTGAAATCCAGGACGCCCTCCGCCGCGACGAAGGCTTCGAGCGGCTTGTCGGTGACGGGAACGCCGATCGGCCCGAGGCCGGCAAGCTCTCCCGCATCGCGGCCGATGAAGGGCGAGCCTTCGCGCTCGACCGCCGCGAAGACCGCCGCGCCCTCGATCGCGTGGATCGTGCGGATCAGCGTCTGGCCCATGCGGCCCGCCGCCCCCACGACGACCAGCTTCATTGCGTTGCCGCTCATGTCCCGTTCCATCCCTTCTGCGGAGCGCCGGCGCGCTCCCGTTCCTGTCTTTCCGCAAGGCTGCCCGTTTTGGAGCGGCCTATTTGCCCGTGCTGCCGGCGGCGGGTGCCTGGAGGCTGTTGAGGCGAGCGTAGAGGCCGTTCTCCCGGCTCGCAAGCGCCTCGTGCGTGCCCTCTTCGGCGACCGTTCCGCCCTGCATGACGATGATCTTGTCGGCCCGCACGATGGTGGAGAGCCGGTGCGCGATGACGACCACGGTGCGCCCGCTCATCGCCTCGTCGAGCGCCTTCTGCACCGCCTGCTCGGATTCCGTGTCGAGCGCCGAGGTCGCCTCGTCGAGCAGGAGGATCGGCGCACCCCGCACCAGCGCACGGGCGATCGACAGCCGCTGGCGCTGGCCGCCGGAAAGCGTCACGCCATTCTCGCCGACGGGCGTGTCGTAGCCGAGCGGCTGGGCGAGGATGAAATCATGCGCATAGGCATGGCGCGCCGCCTCCTCGATCTCCGCATCCGTCGCATCGGGGCGGCCGTAGCGGATATTGTCGCGGATCGTGCCCTCGAAGAGATAGGGCTGCTGGGAGACATAGGCGATGGCGTTGCGCAGCGACTGTTTCGTCACATGGGCGATGTCCTGCCCGTCGATGAGGATCTCGCCCTCTTCCGGATCGTAGAAGCGCGGGATGAGGTTGATGACCGTCGACTTGCCGGCGCCGGACGGTCCGACGAGCGCCGTCGTGCGGCCGCCCTCGGCGGTGAAGCTCACGCCCTTGAGGATCGCCTCGTTTTCCGAATAGCCGAAGCGCACGCCCCGGAAGGTGATCGTGGCATCGGAAACGACGAGCGGCCTTGCATCCGGCCGGTCGGCCTGGCGCGGCTTCAGGTCGAGGACCTCGTAGATCATGCGGGCATTGACGACCGCGCGTTCCAGCGAGACCTGCAGGCGGGCAAGGCGCTTTGCCGGGTCGTAGGCCATCAGCAGCGCCGCGACGAAGGAAAAGAAGGCGCCCGGCAGCACGCCGCCATAGATCGAGCGGTAGGCGGCATAGGCGAGCACGCCGGCGATGGCCGCGCCGGCGAAGGTCTCGGTCATCGGCGCCGTGCGCTCGGTCAGCCGCGCGATGCGGTTGGAGCGGCTTTCGGCCCGGTCGATGATGCCCTCGACCTTGGCCTTCAGCTGCGCCTCCATGGTGAAGGCCTTGACGATGGCAATGCCCTGGATCGTCTCCTGCATGGCGCCGAGCACGTGGCTGTTGAGCTCGACGGATTCGCGCGTGGCGCTGCGCAGGCGCCTGGAGACGTAGCGCAGGCCGATCAGGAGCGGCGGGGCGACGACGAAGACGATCAGCGTCAGCAGCCAGTCCTTGGAGATCATCACGCCGATGAGGGCGACGAGCGTCAGGAAGTCACGCGCGACCGACGTCACCGTCATGTTCAGGACATCGCGGATGCCGGTGACGTTCTGGCTGATCTGGGCGGCGAGATAGGCCGAGCGCGATTCGTTGAAATAGCCGACGCTGAGCGCCATCAGGTGCGAATAGAGCCGGCGCTGGTAGCGCGCGACGATGTTGTTGCCGATCTTCGACAGGATGACGGCCTGGTAATAGGTGGCAAAGCCGCGCAGCACGAAGGCGATGAAGATCGAGCCGCAGATGAGGGCGACGAGGTCGGCGCGCTTGTTGGCGAAGGCCTCGTTGACCACCGATTCCATGATCCAGGCGGTAAAACCCGTCGTGCCGGCGACGACGGCGAGGCAGAGGATGGCCAGAACATAGCCACGGACGTGCTCGCGGCCGTTTTCGGCGATGATGCGCTTGAGCACGGTGGCGACGGTGTCGGAGCTGACGTGTGGGCGCTCGGTTCGACTCTTATCGGCCAATAAACTGACTTTCCTGCACGGTCCTGCGGCACCGGGAGGATGTGCCGCGCTGGACCCGCTCTATAGGGGCTCGGCCCCTCTTTGGCGAGTCCGAGGCGCGGCGAAGCGCCTGCGGAGGCTTCACCTTTTCCAGTGGCGTCCCTCGGTTGCAACACCAAAGCGGTCCGGCATGCGCGCGAAGGCGGCAAGACCGGCAAGGGCTGCGACCGGATGGGTGACCACATAGGTCGGGATCGTCTTCAAAAGCGCGCTGTGCGGCGCCTTGTCCTCGAAGGCGGCGCGGAATTCCGGCCCGCGCAGGGCGGGGAGGATCTTCTGCGAGATGCCGCCGGCCAGGAACACGCCGCCCTTGGCCATGAAGATCATCGCCATGTCGCCGGCGACGCGGCCGAGATAGGTGGAGAACAGCGCGACGGTCTCGATCGCCGCGCGGTCCTCCTGGGCCAGCGCCCTGGAGGTCACGTCCGCCGGGGTCTCGAGCGGGGCATCGACGCCGTCGGCGGCGGACACGGCGCGGTAGATGTTCATGATGCCGCGTCCGCACAGCAGTTGCTCGGCGGAAATGCGGCCCTCGATCGGCTCGAGGAAGGGCCAGATCTGGTGGTCGCGCTCGCTGCGCGGGCCGACATCCACATGCCCGCCCTCCCCCGGGACCGGGATCCAGCTGTGGCGCGCATAGACGAGGCCGGCGACACCGAGCCCCGTGCCGGGGCCGAGCACCGTGCGCGAGGCGGCGTGCCGCTCGGTGCCGGGGCCGATCTTCTCGCGGTCCCCCTCACTGAGCGAGGCGATGGCGAGCGCCTGCGCCTCGAAATCGTTGACGAGCAGCACGTCGTCGAAGCCGAGATTGGCGATCATGTCGCGCGGGCGCACGACCCAGGGGCAGTTGGTCAGCGGCACCTCGTCGCCCTCGATGGGGCCGGCGAGCGCGAGAATGGCCGAACGCGGCTGCACCGAGGTCGTGTCGAGGATGCATTGCTGGAGCGCGTCGTCGATATTCTTGAAATCGGCCGTCTGGACGATCGGGAACTGCTTCGGCTCGGCGAAGGCATCGACCAGCAGCGCAAAGCGCGCATTGGTGCCGCCGATATCGCCGATCAGGATGGGAAAGGGGAAGTTCGTTTCGCTGTCGTTCGGCCGTACCATCAGGCTGTCCCGTTCATTTCGCGTGGAGGTGGTTTCCGGTGAACGTGCCGTCAAACGGCGGCAAAGTCGAGCAGATGTTCGGCCGTCGCGCGGTTCAGCGCCATCGGAATGTCGTAGACGATGGCGAGCCGCATCAGCGCCTTGACGTCGACGTCGTGCGGCATGGGGGTCAGCGGGTCGACGAAGAAGATGAGGAGATCGACCTCGCCCGTCGCGATCAGCGCGCCGATCTGCTGGTCGCCGCCGAGCGGGCCGCTCTTGAGGCGGGTGACGTCGAGGCCCGGGCAGGCCTCCAGCACCCGGCCGCCCGTCGTGCCGGTCGCGACGATCTTCGCCTGCGCCAGCACCTTCTCGTTCTTAAGCGCGAAGGCGGCCATGTCGTCCTTCTTCTCGTCATGCGCGATGAGCGCGATGCATTTCTGGCGCGACATGGGCGTTCCCCGCGATTTTAAATCGATTTGAACGCCTTATACAAAAGCAGCGGGAGCTTGAAAAGCCCCGGCCCGACATGCCCCTCATCCGCCTGCCGGCACCTTCTCCCCGCAAGCGGGGCGAAGGTATATGCGGAAAGGCATTCCTTCCCATCCAATGCTGGTTGCTTAGGAAAAGGGTGCCTCCTTCCCTTCGCCCCGCTTGCGGGGAGAAGGTGGCGGCAGCCGGATGAGGGGCGTGCAGGGTTATGCAGCGCTACTGGAACGGCCGCGGGATCGGGATCGGCACGATGGCCGGCAGCAGAGTGTCGGCGGCGATCACCGATTCGATGGAGGCCGCCGGGCTTTCGCCGCCGCCGGAGAAGGCGAGCGCGGTGGAGGAAACACCGCCATTACCCTGATAGGTCACTTCCTGCTCGGAGGCGGGCGAAGCACTGGCGAGCACCGTGCTGCAGGCGTTCGGCAGGTCGGAGAGCTTGACATAGCGCGGCTTGACGGGCTTGGCGTCCTTCTTCGGCGTGGGCTTTGCCCACGGCTCCTTGGTGAACCACCAGGCGAGCGACTGGTCGCAGCCGTCGCCGGCCGGCACGCGGGCCTGCGGCTTGCAGCCGGCCGCGCCTTCCGGGCACTTGATGCGGATATGGAAGTGCTCGTCATGGCCGTAGATCGGCCGCACCTTGCCGAGCAGCGCGCGGTCGCCCTGCCAGGTCTCGCACAGCTTCTTCTTGATGGCCGGGTTGACGAAGACGCGCTCGACCTGCGGGTAGCTCGCCGCCTTCATGACCAGCCGGGCATGCGTAGACGTCCAGCGGCGCGAATCGACGGTCAGAAACTTGCTCTTGTCGAGCATGGAGGTGAAGGGCAGCTTTTCGCGCTCCTCGGCCGAAAGCCGGCGGTCGGGCATGGGCGTGAACCAGATGTCGGCGTCGAGCCCGACCTGGTGCGAGGCATGGCCCGACAGCATCGGCCCGCCGCGCGGCTGGGAAATATCGCCGAGCAGCAGCCCCGGCCAGCCGAGCTTCTGCGCATCCTGCGAAAACTGTTCGATGAGCGCGATCATGTCGGGATGCCCCCAGCGCCGGTTGCGCGACAGGCGCATGGCCTGCCAGGACGGGCCGTCCGTCGGGATCGCCACCGCGCCGGCAATGCAGCCCTTGGCATAGGAACCATAGGGGCTCGCCGCCATCCTGGCCGGCAGGCGCTTGGCGCCGAACAGTTCCTTGGCCGGCCGCTCCTCGGCGGCAAGCGGCCCGGCAAGCGCGGTCAGCGCAAGTCCGGCGGCAAGAAGGCAGGTGGTCAATCGGGAAAGCATGGAATGCACGGGCGTCGTCCGGTCTGAAAATCGCAATCGCTGACGAAAGGTTAAGGGATCATCCTTTCGCGGAAGTAAATCATCGCCCGGAATAGGCACGCCAAAAACCGCCCCTTTCATGGCAGGCCTGTCATTTGCCCGGATTTTGCCTATTCTCTGGTTCACGCTTCGGCAAACGAAACGAAAGGGATTTCGGCATGCAGGCAGCCTCCGGGAAAATCGTGTTCACCATCGCCCTCGCCCTGTCGCTGGCGGCCGCGAGCGGTGCAAGGGCCCAGGAGGCGAAGGAGCCCGTCTGGCGCACCGGCATCTCGACCATCGGCGAATTGAAGCGCCCGGGCGACTTCGATCGCTTCGACTATGTCAATCCGGACGCGCCGAAGGGCGGCGAATTGAAACTGTCCGAGACCGGCACATTCGACACCTTCAATCCCATTCTCTCGAAGGGCGAGGCCGCGACCGGCGTCACGTCCCTCGTCTTCGACACGCTGCTGAAATCCGCCGACGACGAGATCACCGCCTCCTACGGCCTGCTCGCCGAAGCCGTCTCCTATCCCGACGACATCGCCTACGCCACCTTCCGCCTGCGCCCGGAGGCGACGTGGGCCGACGGCCAGCCGGTGACGCCCGACGACGTGATCTTCTCCTTCGACAAGTCTAAGGAGCACAATCCGCTTCTTGCCAACTACTACCGCCACGTGATTTCCGCGGAGAAGACCGGCGAGCGCGACGTCACCTTCCGCTTCGACGAGAAGAACAACCAGGAGCTCCCCAACATTCTCGGCCAGTTCCCGATCGTGCCGAAGCACTGGTGGGAAGGAACGGACGCCAAGGGTAACAAGCGCGACATCGGCCGCACGACGCTGGAGCCGGTCATGGGCTCCGGGCCTTACAGGATCGCCTCCTTCCAGGCGGGCGGCTCGATCCGCTTCGAGCGGCGCGACGACTATTGGGCCAAGGACCTCAACGTGAATGTCGGCCAGAACAATTTCGGCGTGATCAGCTACACGTTCTTCGGCGACCGGAACGTGGAGTTCGAGGCCTTCCGCGCCGGCAATGTCGACTTCTACCGCGACAACAGCTCCAGCCACTGGATGACGGCCTATGATTTTCCGGCCGTGAAGGATGGCCGCATCGTGCGCGAGGAGATCGAAAACCCGCTGCGCGCCGTCGGCATCATGCAGGCCTTCGTGCCGAACCTGCGCCGCGAACGGTTCAAGGACCAGCGGGTGCGCGAGGCACTGAACTACGCCTACGACTTCGAAAGCCTCAACAAGAACCTCGCCTATGGCAGGCTCAACCGCATCGACAGCTATTTCTGGGGCACCGAGCTGGCCTCCTCCGGCCTGCCGGAAGGGCGCGAAAAGGAAATCCTCGAGGAGCTGAAGGACAAGGTCCCGCCCGCCGTCTTCACCACGCCCTACACCAATCCCGTCGCCGGCGACCCGCAGAAGACGCGCGAGAACCTGCGCAAGGCCATGATGCTCTTCAAGGAGGCGGGCTACGAGCTCAAGAACCGGAAGATGACGAACATCAAGACGGGCGAGCCCTTCGGCATCGAAATCCTGCTCTCCAATCCTTCGCAGGAACGCACCGTCCTGCCCTATGTCAAGAGCCTCACCGACATCGGCATCGATGCCCGCATCCGCACGGTGGACGCCTCGCAATACACCAACCGCGTGCGCGCCTTCGATTATGACATGATCTACGGCATCTGGGCGCAGACGCTGGTGCCGGGCAACGAGCAGAGCGATTACTGGGGCTCGGCCTCCGTCGACCAGCAGGGCTCGAAGAACTATGCCGGCATCGCCGATCCCGCGATCGACGAACTGATCCGCCGCATCGTCTTCGCGCCGAACCGTGCCGAACTCGTGGCGACGACCCATGCGCTCGACCGCGTCCTGCTCGCCCATCACTTTCTGGTGCCGATGTTCTATTCCAAATCCCAGCAGGTCGCCTATTGGAACCACCTCGCCCGCCCGGCGGAGCTGCCCTATTACAGCCTCGGTTTCCCCGATGTCTGGTGGTCGAAGAATGCCGCGAAATGAGCCGGGGCTTGCGCCGTGCGGCGTCCTCGGCTCCATATAGCGATGACGAATCACCGTCGCGCGAAGCGGCGGCAGAAGGAAGGTTTGGGCTTGACCGACGGGACTGCGCCAAGACGAGAAGACCGGCAACCGGCTGCAGCGGGTAATCGCTGATGGGCGCCTATATCCTGCGACGCATCCTGCTGATGATCCCGACGATCTTCGGCATCATGGCGATTTCCTTCGCGATCGTGCAGTTCGCCCCCGGCGGCCCGGTCGAGCAGGTGATTTCCGACCTCACCAGCCAGAGTTCCGGTGACCGCCTCTCCGGCGGCGGCGGCGACGTTTTGCAGGATGTCGGGCAGGACAGCGCCTATCGCGGCGCGCGCGGCCTCGATCCGGAATTCATCGCCAAGCTGGAAAAGCAGTTCGGCTTCGACAAGCCGCCGCTCGAACGCTTCTTCACCATGATGTGGGACTATCTGCGCTTCGATTTCGGCGAGAGCTTCTTCCGCAACACCTCCGTGGTCGACCTGATCGCCCAGAAGATGCCGGTCTCCATCTCGCTCGGCGTGTGGATCCTCGTCTTCTCCTACGCCATCTCCATCCCGCTCGGCATCCGCAAGGCGGTGAAGGACGGCTCGGCCTTCGACGTGTGGACCTCGGGCATCATCATCATCGGCTACGCCGTGCCGAGCTTCCTCTTCGGCATCCTCCTCATCGTGCTCTTCGCCGGCGGCTCCTTCCTCGACTGGTTCCCGCTGCGCGGCATCGTCTCGGACAATTTCGACAGCCTCGCCTGGTGGCAGAAGCCGCTCGACTACATGTGGCACATGACGCTGCCGCTGATCACGCTTCTGCTGTCCGCCTTCGCCACGACGACGCTCCTGACGAAGAATTCCTTCATCGACGAGATCAAGAAGCAGTATGTCACCACCGCCCGCGCCAAGGGCCTGACCGAGCGACAGGTGCTCTACGGCCACGTCTTCCGCAATGCCATGCTGATCATCATCGCCGGCTTCCCCGGCGCCTTCATCTCGGCCTTCTTCACCGGCTCGCTGCTCATCGAATATATCTTCTCGCTCGATGGCCTCGGCCGCCTCGGCTATGATTCCATCGTTCGGCGCGACTATCCGATCGTCTTCGCGACGCTGTTCATCTTCTCGCTGATGGGCCTCGTCGTCAGCCTCATCTCCGACCTCATCTACACCTGGGTCGATCCGCGCATCGATTTCGAGCGGAGGGACGTGTGATGAGCGCCGTCACGGAGACAACGCCGATCGCCCCGCCGAGAAAGGGCCTGCTCAACCCGACGAACCTGCGCCGCTGGGAGAATTTCAAGGCGAACCGCCGCGGCTACTGGTCGCTGTGGATCTTCCTCGTCATCTTCGTCCTCAGCCTGTTCGCCGAATTCATCGCCAACGACCGGCCGATCCTCGCTTCCTACAAGGGCGAGATCCTCGTTCCCGTCCTTGTCGACTATCCGGAGGAGAAATTCGGCGGCTTCCTGGCCGAGACGGACTATCGCTCGGACTTCATCACGGAAGAGATCGAGGCCAATGGCTGGATGGTCTGGCCGCCGATCCGTTATTCCTACAACACGACGAATTCCAACATCCCGCATTCCGCGCCGACGAAACCCTTCTGGCTGATGGCCGGGGAAGAGCGCTGCGCCGGCTATCCGGGCGGCGCGGCGGACCCGAACTGCACGCTCGCCAACCTCAACTGGCTCGGCACCGACGACCAGGCGCGCGACGTGCTCGCCCGCGTCATCTACGGCTTCCGCATCTCCGTGCTGTTCGGCCTCGTGCTCACCATCGCCTCGGCGATCGTCGGCGTGACGGCCGGCGCCGTGCAGGGCTATTTCGGCGGCTGGACAGACCTCCTGATGCAGCGCTTCATCGAGATCTGGTCCTCGATGCCGGTGCTCTACATCCTGCTGATCATCGCCGCCATCCTGCCGCCCGGCTTCTGGATCCTGCTCGGCATCATGCTGCTCTTCTCCTGGGTCGGCTTCGTCGGCGTGGTGCGCGCCGAGTTCCTGCGCGCGCGGAATTTCGAATATGTGCGGGCGGCCCGTGCGCTCGGCGTCGGCAATGCCACGATCATGTACCGGCACCTCCTGCCGAACGCCATGGTGGCGACGCTGACCTTCCTGCCCTTCATCCTGTCGGGCTCGATCACCACGCTCACCTCGCTCGACTTCCTCGGCTTCGGCATGCCGCCGGGCTCGCCCTCGCTCGGGGAGCTGGTCGCGCAGGGCAAGAACAATCTCCAGGCGCCGTGGCTCGGCCTCACCGCCTTCGTCGTCATGTCCGTCATGCTGTCGCTGCTGATCTTCGTCGGCGAAGCGACGCGCGACGCCTTCGATCCGAGGAAGACCTTCCGGTGAGCGATCCCCAAACCATCCTGTCCGTCCGCGACCTCTCCGTCGCCTTCCACCAGGGCGGCAACACCACGCTCGCCGTCGATCGCGTCTCCTTCGACATCCGGCGCGGCGAGGTCGTGGCGCTTGTCGGCGAATCCGGCTCCGGCAAGTCCGTGACGGCGAATTCGATCCTGAAGCTGCTGCCCTACCCGGCCGCGAGCCACCCCTCCGGCGAGGTCCATTTCAACGGCAAGGACCTCTTGAAGGCCTCCGATACGACGCTGCGGAACGTGCGCGGCAACGATATCACGATGATCTTCCAGGAGCCGATGACCTCGCTCAATCCGCTGCACTCCATCGAGCGGCAGATCGGCGAGATCCTGAAGCTGCACCAGGACATCGAAGGCCCGGCCGCGCGCGCCAAAATTCTCGAACTGCTCAACCAGGTCGGCATCCGCGAGCCGGAAAAGCGCCTCGCCGCCTATCCGCACGAGCTTTCCGGCGGCCAGCGCCAGCGCGTGATGATCGCCATGGCGCTCGCCAACCGCCCGGAGCTATTGATCGCCGACGAGCCGACCACCGCGCTCGACGTCACCGTGCAGGCGCAGATCCTGGAGCTCCTGAAGTCGCTGAAGGAAGAGCACGGCATGTCCATGCTCTTCATCACCCACGACCTCGGCATCGTCCGCAAGTTCGCCGACCGGGTCTGCGTGATGACCAAGGGCAGGATCGTCGAGACCGGCCCGGTGGAGGAGATCTTCTCCAGCCCGCAGCACGCCTATACCCGCCACCTGCTCGCCGCCGAGCCCAAGGGCGAGCCGCGCCCGGGCGACGACAGCCAGCCCGTCGTCATCGAGGCGGAGGACGTCAAGGTCTGGTTCCCGATCAAGGCCGGGTTCCTCCGCCGCGTCGTCGATCACGTGAAGGCCGTCGACGGCATCGACCTGAAACTGCGCGCCGGCCACACGCTCGGCGTGGTGGGCGAATCCGGCTCCGGCAAGACGACGCTCGGCCTCGCGCTGACGCGGCTCATCGCCTCGAAGGGCCGCATCGCCTTCGTCGGGCAGGATATTGCCGGCCATTCCTTCAGCGAGATGCGGCCCTTGCGCCGGCGCATGCAGATCGTCTTCCAGGATCCCTTCGGCTCGCTCTCGCCGCGCATGTCGGTCGCCGATATCGTCGCGGAGGGCCTGAAGGTCCACGAGCCGTCGCTCTCCGAGGCGGAGCGCGACCGCTGCGTCGCCGCCGCGCTGGAGGAGACCGGCCTCGATCCCACGACACGCTGGCGCTACCCGCACGAATTCTCCGGCGGCCAGCGCCAGCGCATCGCGATCGCCCGCGCCATGGTGCTCAAACCCGAATTCGTCATGCTCGACGAGCCGACCTCGGCGCTCGACATGAGCGTGCAGGCGCAGGTGGTGGAGCTCCTGCGCGACCTGCAGGCCAAGCACAATCTCGCCTATCTCTTCATCAGCCATGACCTCAAGGTCGTGCGCGCGCTCGCCAACGACATCATCGTCATGCGCGGCGGTCAGGTGGTGGAGAAGGGGCCGGCCAGGGACATCATCGAACGGCCGCACGAGGCCTATACCAGGGCGCTGATGGCCGCCGCCTTCAATCTCGAAGCGGTCCGCAGCGAGAGCATCCGCCAGTAAGGCATTTTTTCTACATTATCCGACGCTGAAGCGATTTCGCTTCGGCTGAAATGTTTCATCAGGAACCAGCATGCAGACGAAAAGCCCTGTCATCATCGATCTGAAATTCGACCAGGAACAGGTCGCCGCCGCGCTGAAGGGCGCCTTTGCGGACCGCGAGGTGATCAATCTCTCGCATCCGGCAAACCGCAACCGCGACCTCTCGGGCATCGACTATGCCGTGGTCTGGAAGCCGGGCGCCGATCTCTTCTCGCGGGCGAAGGACCTGAAGGTGGTGTTTTCCGGCGGCGCGGGCGTCGACCATGTGCTGACGCTGCCGGGCCTGCCCGACGTGCCGCTCGTGCGCTTCGTCGACGAGACGCTGACGACGCGCATGAGCGAATGGGTGGTGATGCAATGCCTGCTGCACCTGCGCCAGCACCAGGCCTACGAGGCGCAGCGGGCAGCGCGCGTCTGGCGCGAGCTCGCCCAGCCCGAAGCGAAGGACCTGACCGTCGGCATCATGGGTTTCGGCGTGCTCGGCCAGGATTCGGCCAGGAAGCTGAAGACGCTGGGCTTCGACGTCATCGGCTGGTCGAAGAGCGGCCGCAAGGTGGAGGGCTTCGAGACCTTCGACGAGGCCGGCCTCGACGCCTTCCTCGGCAGGACCGACATCCTCGTCGGCCTCCTGCCGCTGACGCCGGAGACGAAGGGCATCTACAATACCGGCCTCTTCACCCGCCTCAGCCGCAAGGGCCCGTTCGGCGCGCCGGTCTTCATCAATGCCGGCCGCGGCGGCAGCCAGGTGGAGGCCGATATCGTCGCCTCCCTCAACGACGGCACGCTGCACGGCGCCTCGCTCGACGTCTTCGAGCAGGAGCCGCTGCCGCTCGAAAGCCCGTTCTGGTCGATGGACAAGGTGTTCATGACGCCGCATGCCTCGGCGGCATCCGATGTCGCCGCGCTTTTCCGCCACGTCGCGGCGCAGATCGAGCGGCTCGAAAGCGGCAAGCCGCTGGAGCATCTGGTCGACCGCAGCGCAGGATATTAAGACCCCGCTTGCGCCGGCCGGCGCGGCCCGGCGCGCGTCAGGGGCGGCGATAGCCGGTCGGCTGCGCGTAGAGCCAGCCGATGCGCTCGATGGCCGCATCCAGCCCCTCGCGCGCCACGCTCATCGTGTGGCCGTTGGCGTGGATGATGGTCGCCTCGTCTTCCATGATCGCCACATGGCCCTTCCAGAAGACGAGGTCGCCGCGGCGAAGCGCGCCGCGCTCGATCGGCGTGCCGAGGCCGGCGGCCTGCATGTCGCTGTCGCGCGGCGCGGTGCGGCCCGTCATCATCATCGAAAGCTGCACCAGGGCCGAGCAGTCGAGGCCGAAGCCCGAGCGGCCACCCCACAGATAGGGCGTCTCCAGGAACCGGGCGGCGATGGCGACATAGTCGTCCCCTGCCCTCTCCCCGATCGCAAGGCAGTGACCGGCAACGACCGACTGGCCGCCGGCAAGCGTCAGGTAGCGGGTGCCGCGCGTCTCGCTCTCGCCTATAACCGGTATCCGGCTACCGATCGACAGGGCGAAGGCGGCGGGCGTGCGCAGGTCCGGGCCGGAATAGGCGAAGGTGCGCGGCACGGCGACGACATGGGTCGCTGCAGGGGTTGCCGCAGGGCCGTCCGCATCAAGCGCCGCCTCCGGCAGGTAGCCGACATAGCCGTCGAAATCGGATTTCACCCAGGCCCAGCCCTCCGCCCGGTCGAGCACGCGCACGCCTTCGCCGAACAGGAGCTCGGTATCGATGCCGGCGGCGGCATCCGGCCGGGGGCGCAGCGCGGCAACGGGCTGCGCCACGACGGCCGGCGTGCCCGTGACATAGTGCGCGGCCGCGACGGTGCCGCGCAGGGCCTCCTCGGCGAGATCCGGTCGGAAGGCGTTGAGGCGGCGGTCTGGAAGGGCGTTCATGGATCTGGTCTCACGGGGCCGTTCAGGGGGCCGGTTCAGGGGTTTTGCGCACGGCCCCGGGCGATGATGAGATCGCCGAGGCGTTCGAGATAGAGCGCGCCGTCCACGGTGCGCTTGATGATGACGTTGCGGCGATCGCGGTCGTCACGCATGCGGGTGACGAGGCCCTGCTCGCCCATCGTGTCGAGCGCGCGGGTGATCACCGGCTTGGTCACGCCCAGCTTCGCCGCCAACCCCCGCACCGTGTGCGGCGGGGGCACGAGGTAGATCTCCAGCAGGATCGCCATCTGGCGCAAGGTCAGGTCGCGCCCATCCTCGTGGACCTGCTGCAGCGTCACCGCGTGCCAGAGGCCGAGCGCCTGCGATGGGGTCAGATCTAGCGGCACGGCGTCTCCGGGCAGGACGGCATTTTCGTTACGATACCGTATCGTTTACCGGAAGAAAAGCCGCCGCCTCAGGCCGTCGCCTTGCGCAGGTGATGGTAGAGTGCGCGGATGGCCTGCGCCTCGCCGCCGACGGGCGAATGCGGCCGCTCGGCCTGCGCCCAGCCGTAGATGTCGAAATGCGCCCAGCGCTTGTTGCGGGTAACGAAGCGCTTGAGGAACAGCGCCGCGGTGATCGAGCCCGCCATGCCGCCTGCGGGCGCGTTGGTGAGGTCGGCGATGCGGGCGGAGACGTCCTTGTCGTAGCCCATGTGGAGCGGCATGCGCCACATCGGGTCGTCGACCGTCAGGCTCGCCTCGGTGAGGTCGTGGGCAAGGTCCTCGTCGTCGGTGAAGAAGGGCGGCAGGTCGGGGCCGAGCGCGACGCGCGCGGCGCCCGTCAGCGTCGCCATGTCGATGACGAGGTCGGCCTCCGCCTCGTCCGCATAGGCGAGCGCATCGGCAAGGATCAGGCGACCCTCGGCATCGGTGTTGTCGATCTGCACGGTGAGGCCCTTGCGGCTCCTGTAGATGTCGCCGGGGCGGAAGGCGTTGGCGGAGATCGCGTTCTCCACCACCGGCAGGAGCACGCGCAGGTCCACCTTCAGCTTGGCATCCATGATCATCAGCGCGAGGCCCATGACATTGGCCGCGCCGCCCATGTCCTTCTTCATCAGGAGCATGGAGGAGGCCGGCTTGATGTCGAGGCCGCCGGTATCGAAGCAGACGCCCTTGCCGACGAGCGTCACGCGCTTGTGGCCCTTCTTGCCCCAGGTGAGTTCGAGCAGGCGCGGCGCCTGCGCGGCGGCGCGGCCGACCGTGTGGATGAGCGGGAAATTCTCCTTGAGGAGATCATCGCCCATGATGACGGAGACCTTCGCCTTGTAGTGTTCGCCGAGCGCGCGAAAAGCGTCCTCCAGCGCGTCCGGGCCCATGTCGTTGGTCGGCGTGTTGATGAGGTCGCGGGCAAGGAAGACGCCGGCAAGCTGGCGCTTGATGTCGGCGGCATCGGCATCGCTCGGGATGAGCAGGGTCGGGGCTTCCGAGACGGAGGCCTTGTAGCGCTCGAAGCGGTAGCTGCCGAGGCCGTAGCCGAGCGCCAGGCGATTGGCCGTCAGCGGGGCGGTCTCGACATGCCAGTCGCCGGCCGGCAGCGCGCGGGCGAGCCTGCCCGTCAGGAACGGCGCGTCGGACGGGTTCTTGCCGAGGCCGAAGAGCGCGCCGCCGAGATGGCCGTCCGCCGTCGGCACCATCAGCAGCGCCCCGGATTCCGCCTTGAAGCCGGCCTTCCTTGCCCAGTCGAGCGCGATCGGGTCGATCGTGCCGGTCTCGATATGGGCCGGCGTGATCGCGAAGATCGGCAGCGTCCTGCCGTTCTTCGTGTTGAAGGGAGAGGGCCGGTCGATGAACTGGAAGGGGGCCATGGCGGAACCTTTGGGCAGGGCTTGAGAATCAGGCGATTAACACTCTGTTAGGGTTAACAGATTATTGCTGGAGTGGAGATTGCGGCGTGATTCCTTGACCGCCGCGACATGCGGGAATCGCTTCGGGGACAGATCATGGCCGCTTCCGTCACGCGTACGTCACTTCGCGCTGGATTTTTGAGAGGCGCAGCATGTCTTGCCATCGCGGTGGCAATGGCGGGCTGCGCGGGCAAGAGCAACATCACGACCGGCTCCATTCCGAAAATGTCGAAGCCGGTGTCCGAGATGAATGCGACGGAACTGCGGGGCGCCGCCGATACGATCGGCCGGGCCTATGCGAAGAACCCCAAGGACCGCACCGTCGGCATGAACTATGCCAATGTGCTGCGCATGAACGGGCGCAACGACCAGGCGCTCGCCGTCATGCAGCAGGTCGCCATCAACAATCCGAGCGACCGCGAGGTGCTGGCGGCCTATGGCAAGGCGCAGGCCGCCGCCGGCCAGCTCGAGCAGGCGCTGAACACGATCCTGCGCGCGCAGACGCCGGACCGGCCGGACTGGCGGCTGAAATCGGCCGAAGGCGCGATCCTCGACCAGCTCGGCCGCGCTGGTGAAGCCCGCGCGCGCTATCGCGAGGCGCTCGACATCAATCCGAACGAGCCGTCGGTGCTCTCCAATCTCGGTATGTCCTATCTCCTGGCGAAGGACCTGAAGACGGCCGAGACCTATCTGCGCTCCGCCGCCTCCCAGCCCGGCGCCGACAGCGGCGTGCGCCAGAACCTCGCGCTCGCCGTCGGCCTCCAGGGCCGTTTCCAGGAGGCGGAGACCATCGCCCGCCGCGAACTGACCTCCGAGCAGGCCGAGGCGAACGTCACCTATCTGCGCTCGATGATGACCCAGCAGAACGCCTGGAAGAAGCTCGCGGCCGACGACAGCGGCAACACCAACTGATCCGTTTCTCCGATGCGCGGACGTAAAACCGCCTTACAGTTCTGCTGGAACTGCTCGTAACTCGCTCCCAAGCACGACCTCGCCCCGGCCGATATCTCGACCGGGGCGCTTTTTTGATCGACCCGCGGCCTCTTTTAGAAGCGGTCGGAGACTTGGATGCCGGCGGGGCCGAGGATCACGGCGACCAGCACCGGCAGGAAGAACAGGATCATCGGCACGGTCAGCTTCGGCGGCAGGGCGGCGGCCTTCTTCTCCGCCTCGTTCATGCGCTGGTCGCGGCATTCCTGGGCGAGAACGCGCAGCGCCTGGGCAAGCGGCGTGCCGTAGCGCTCCGCCTGGATGAGGGCCTGCGTCACGGCTTTCACCGTATCGAGGCCGACGCGCGTGCCGAGGTTCTCGTAGGCCGCGCGGCGCTCCTGGAGGAAGGAAAGTTCCGCGGTGGTCAGCACCAGCTCCTCTGCCAGCTCCGGCGAGGCCATGGCGATCTCGCCGGCCACGCGCTTGAAGGCGACCTCGATGGAAATGCCGGACTCGACGCAGATCAGCATCAGGTCGAGCGCATCCGGCCAGGCGCGCTTGATCGAAAGCTGGCGCTTCGACACCCGGTTGGAGATGTAGAGGTTCGGCGCGTAGAAGCCGATATAGGCGATGACGACCGTCGCCAGGATGCGCATCGCCAGCGGCTTGTCGCCGAGATAGCCGAGGAAGAAGATGTAGAAGGCGCCGATGGCGGCGAAGACGAAGGGCAGCACGAAGCGCGCGAAGAGGAAGATGTTGAGCGCGTTCTGAGAGCGGTAGCCGGCCTGGCGCAGCCGGTTCATCGTATGGGCGTCGACCAGCGCCTCGCGCAGGTTCAGCCGCTCGACGACCTGGCGCACGGAGGTGTTGTGCTGGGCACGCAGCGAGGCCTTGCTCTGGGAGGCTTCGGCGTTCATGCGGGCGCGTTCGCGCGCGCGCATCTGCTCGCGCTCCAGCGCCACGGACTTCATCCGCTTGTCGAGATCGCCGCGGTCGAGATAGGGGGCGGCGAGCGTGTAGAAGGTCGCGAGCACCGCGATCATCACGAAGGCCGGCAGCAGCACGGCCGGATCGGTAAGGGTGGTAACGAGTCCCGACATGCCCCTGCCCCTCAGATGTCGAAGTTGATCATGTTGCGCATCACCAGGATGCCGATGGACATCCAGACGGCGGAGATGCCGAGGATGAGATGGCCGCGCGGATCCTGGAACAGGATCACGATATAGTCGGGCGAGGTCAGGTAGACGAGGAAGGCGACGATGAACGGCAGGGCGCCGATGATGGCGGCCGAGGCCTTCGCCTCCATCGACAGGGCGCTCACCTTGGCCTTCATCTTGCGCCGCTCGCGCAGGACGCGGGAGAGGTTGCCAAGCGCCTCGGACAGGTTGCCGCCGGCCTGGCTCTGGATCGCGATGACGATGGAGAAGAAGTTGACCTCCTGCAGCGGGATGTTGGTGAACATGCGCGCGCAGGCTTCCGGAACGCTGAGGCCGACCTGCTGCGCCTCGACGAGCCGGCGGAACTCGGTGCGCACCGGTTCCTGGCCTTCGGCGGCGATCAGGCGCAGCGCGTCGGTCAGCGGCAGGCCGGACTTGATCGAGCGCGTCATCACGTCGAGCGAGTTGGGGAACTCCTCGAGGAACTTGTTCATCCGTCGCTTGACGAGGTAGCCGACGACCCAGCGCGGCAGGCCGGCACCGGCGATGAAGGCCGCGCCGAGGCTGACGAGCAGGCCCGAGCCGGCAAGCAGGGCCAGAAGGAAGACGAAGATGCCGGCGGCGGCGCTGAGAAGGTAGAACTGCGGGATGCTGATCGAGAGCCCGGCCTGGACCAGCTTCGCCTTCAGGGTGGTGGCGGCGCGCTTGGTCTGCTCCTGCTGCTTCTTTTCAAGGTCCTTCAGCGAATCCTGCACCGACTTGCGCCGCTTGGACAATTCCTGCATGCGGTCGCGCGCGGCCTTTGCCTTGCCCTGGTCGGTCTCGGCGGCCTGGACGCGGCGCATGCGGCTTTCCGTCTTCTTCGCCGCCTCGATGCGCGAGAAGAGCAGGCCATAGGCAAGGCCCGCGGTCGAAAGGGCCGCCAGGGCGAAGATCGCGACGATGGTGATATCCAGTCCGAACATCCCGGCCCCTTACGGCTTTTCCATCGCGTCGAGCGTTGCCGCCAGGCGCTTGTCCTCGTTGAAGTAGCGGGCGCGCTCCCAGAAATGCGGCTTGCCGATGCCGGTGCCCGTGTGCTTGCCGATGAGGCGCCCGTTGGCGTCCTCACCCTGGATGTCGAAGCGCATCAGGTCCTGCGTGACGATGACGTCGCCTTCCATGCCGACCACCTCGGTGATGTGGGTGATGCGGCGCGACCCGTCGCGCAGGCGCGAGGCCTGGATGATGATGTCGATGGAGCCGGAGATGATCTCGCGCACCGTCTTGGCCGGCAGGGTATAGCCGCCCATGGCGATCATCGATTCCATGCGCGACAGGCATTCGCGCGGCGTGTTGGCGTGGATCGTGCCCATCGAGCCGTCATGGCCGGTGTTCATGGCCTGGAGGAGGTCGAACACCTCCGGGCCGCGCACTTCGCCGACGATGATGCGCTCGGGCCGCATGCGCAGGCAGTTCTTGATGAGGTCGCGCATGGTGATCTCGCCCTCGCCCTCGATGTTCGGCGGGCGGGTTTCGAGGCGCACCACATGGGGCTGCTGGAGCTGGAGTTCGGCCGAGTCCTCGCAGGTGATGACGCGCTCGTCACGGTCGATATAGTTCGTCAGGCAGTTGAGCAGCGTCGTCTTGCCCGAGCCGGTGCCGCCGGAGATGACGAGGTTGCAGCGCACCCGGCCGATGATCTGGAGCAGCGTCGCGCCTTCCGGCGTGATCGAGCCGAACTTGACCAGCTGGTCGAGCGTCAGCTTGTCCTTCTTGAACTTGCGGATGGTGAGCGCCGTGCCGTCGATGGCGAGCGGCGGGGCGATGACGTTGACGCGCGAGCCGTCGGGCAGGCGCGCGTCGCAGATCGGGCTCGATTCGTCGACGCGGCGGCCGACCTGGCTGACGATGCGCTGGCAGATCGACAGGAGCTGGGCGTTGTCGCGGAAGCGGATCTCCGATTCCTGCACCTTGCCGGCCACTTCGATATAGGTCTTGCCCGCGCCGTTCACCATGATGTCGGCGATGTCGTCGCGCGCCAGCAGCGGCTCCAGCGGGCCGTAGCCGAGCACGTCGTTGCAGATGTCGTCGAGCAATTCCTCCTGCTCGGAGATCGACATCGCGAAATTCTTGATCGTGATGATGTCGTTGACGATGTCGCGGATTTCCTCGCGCGCGCTCTCGGTATCGAGCTTGGCGAGCTGCGACAGGTCGATCGTGTCGATGAGCGCGGAGAAGACCTGGCTCTTCGTGTCGTAATAGTCTTCCGTGCGCGGCGCGCGGCGGCGGGCAGCGGCAGCGGGTGCCGGGGCCGGAGCGGGGGCCGGCTCGAAGACGGGCTGCGGCGGCGCGGCCACGACCGGGCGCTCCGCCGTCACGGTCGTGACGGAAGCCGGCGTGGCCTGGACCGCCTGGCCCGCCGAACCGCTCTTGCCGAAACCTTCATTGCCGCGTTTGCCGAACATGCCACTTCATCCAGTCTGTTGCGCCGCCCGTCGGGCTTATTTCTTGCCGATGAGGCCGAGCAGATTGCCGAGGCCGGTCTTCCTGGGTTTCTTGATCGTCGCGCGCCCCGTCACGAGATGGGCGATCTGCGAGAAGGTCTCCGCCGTCGGCGACTTTCGATCCATCTCGGCGATCATGCGGCCGCTGTTGGCGGCGGTGCCGAAGAGCTGCGCGTCGAAGGGAATCACCGCGATCGGCTGGATACCGAGCGGTTCGCAGAAGTCGTCCGCCGCGATCTCCGGCCTTTTCGGCAGGCCGACCTGGTTGAGGATCAGGTGCGGCGGCTTGTCGTTCGGGCGAAGCTTCTTCAAGGCATCGAGCATGTTCTTCGTGTTGCGCAGGTTCGCAAGGTCCGGCACCGCGGTGATGACCAGCTCGTCGACCTCCGACAGCAGCGTGCGCGTCCACTCCGACCAGGCATGCGGCACGTCGAGCACGGTCACCGGCGCGCTGCGCTGCAGCACTTCGACGATCGGCTGGAAGGAGCCGCGCTCGAGATCGTAGGCGCGGTCGAGCATGGAAGGGGCCGCGAGCAGCGACAGGCGCTCAGAGCACTTCGTCAGCAGGCGATCGAGAAACACCTCGTCCAGCCGGTCCGGCGCGTAGATCGCCTCGGAAATGCCCTGCGGCGGATCCTGGTCGAAGTCGATATTGGCCGTGCCATAGGGCAGGTCGAGGTCGGCGAGGATCACCTCCGTCTGGAAGAGGCTCGAAATGTCGAAGGCGCAATTGTGCGCGATCGTCGAGGACCCCACCCCGCCCTTGGCGCCGATGAAGGCGATGGTGCGGCCGAGCGGCTCGGCATCGGGATCGACGAAGATCGTCGACATGGCGTTGAGGATGTCGGCCATGCCGACGGGGCCGACCATGTATTCGGAGATGCCGTTGCGGAGGAGGTCGCGGTAGAGCGGGATGTCGTTGTAGCTGCCGACGATGATGACCTTGGTGCTCGGATCGCAGACCTCGGCGAGCGGGGCGAGCTCGTCCATGATGCCGCGCGGTTCCGTCGAGGTCTCCAGGATCAAAAGGTTCGGCGTCGGGGCCGAGGCGAACATGTTGGCCGCCGCCGCGATGCTGGCGCTGGAGACACGGAGGCTCACCTTGGCCATGCGGCGGTCCTGGCCGCAGCGCTCCATGGTGCGCAGCATGGCCTCGCTTTCGCAGAAGGCGTGGACCGAGATGCGCGGCAGCGGACGCACGCCCTCCAGTTCGGCGGACCGGACCGCCTCTTCCGCCTCAGCTGCGCCCGCGCGCTCGATGGTGTAATCTACTGTGCTCATCGTCATGCCCGTTCCTGGTGTCCGGCGGACCGGATGGATATGTGCCTGGCCCTCGCGGGCGATTACAGCGGCGGCTGGCCGATATCGCGATAGTCGTCAATCACCGTGGAGCGCCGTGCCGCATCGATCTCGGTCATGCCGCGCGGCTGGACGAGATCCATCGGGTTGGCGATCTGGGCGGCAAGGTTCGCCTGCGATGCGCAGCCGAAATTCTGGTAGTTCTTGTTTTCCATCGTGTTGACGACGAGGTCTTCCGGCCATTCGCCGCAGGGTCCCGCTTGGGCGGTGATGGCGAAGAAGGCAAGCCGGATCGGCGCATTGGCGCCGTAGCCGCTCGCATCGTAGCTCGTCTCGATCAGCTGGTCGCGCTTGATGCCCGCCACCGTCAGCGTCGTGCGAATGTCCTTGCGCAGATAGTTGGCCGTCGCGGCATTGGCCGAGCCGCGCGGCAGCATGATCTGCACGGCGCTGCGCGATTTCGCGGCGTGGTCGGCGGCAAAGCCGCGGATGTTGTCGCGCATGGCCATCGTCAGCGCCCGGTCGCCGGTGGCGACGGGAATGTCCATCGTCTGCGCGGTTTCGGACAGCACGATCGGGTGGCGCGTACGGTAGTCGTCCGGGATCGAGGCCGTCGTGGAGCGGTCCGGCCGCGCGCCGCAAGCGGCAAGCAGCGTGGCGGACAGGATGAGGGTCGCCGCGAGCGCGGCGCGCATCGGCAGGGGCCTGTGCATGGTGCGGTTCCTTGCGGGGAGCCAAGTCTTGCTGGTCGTGTCGCGCATGTCCCGTCCCGTCACTTGTAGATGAAACCGATGGAGCCGTGGTAGTTGCCCGCCGGCATGGCGTCTTCCTTGCGGCCGTAGATCTTGTTCACCTTGCCGAGGAAGAAGCTCGCCGCATCGTTGGCCGCGTTGAAATTGTCGTCCGGACGCTGGAGCGCGGTGCGCGCGACGGGCCGCACGAGATAGGGCGTGGCGATGATGACCATTTCCGTCTCGTTGCGCACGAAATCCTTGGAGCGGAACAGCGTGCCGAAGATCGGGATCTTCGAAAGGCCCGGCAGGCCGGAGACGGCCTGGCGGATATCGTCCTTGACGAGGCCGGCGATGACGATCGAGCCGCCCGACGGCAGCTCGACGCTCGTCGTGGCCTCGCGGCGCCGGATGCCGAGCACCGTCATGCCGGGAATGGCCTGGGTGCCGCCATAGGTCGCCGACCCTTCGAAAGTCGGTTCGGAGACCTCCGTCTCGACACGCAGGCTGATGCGGCCGGGCGACAGCACGACCGGGCGGAAATTCAGCCGGATGCCGTATTCCACCTCGGTGATCGTGCGGGTGATGGTGGGGGACTTGCCGGCCTCGCCGCTTTCGATCGTCTGCTCGCTCGGGAGGCGGAAATCGCCGCCGACATAGAAGCGGGCCTCCTCGCCGGAGATCGCCGTCAGGCTCGGTTCGGCAAGGGTCCGCATCACGCCGGCCTGCTCCATGGCGGTCATGCTGCTGGAAAGGGCAAGGCCCCCGACCGTGCCGGAGAGGGCGCCATTGGAGACCCAGTCGGCCGCACCGCCGAGATTGGTCGGGTTGCGGAAGGAGATGCCGCCACTCGATCCCTGGGCGGAGCCGTTGAAGCCGAGCTGCTTGAGCACCTGGCGGCTGACCTCCGCCACGGTGATCTTCAGCGTTACCTGGTCCTCGCCGTCGATCTTGAGCATGTTGACGACCTGGGAGCGCTGGCGCACTTCGCCGAAGATCGCCGCATCGCCGTTGTTGCCCTGGGCCGTGATGTTGCGGGTCGTCGCCTCGCCGCCTCTCAGGAAGATCCCGGCGATCTCCTCGGCGCGCTTGGCGTCCTGCGGGGTGCGCACGGTGCCGTTCAGCACGATGTTGTCCGACATGATCTCGACCTGGATGTCGGAGTCGGGAATGAAGCGGCGCAGGTTCGCCTGCAGGCCGTCGATGTCGCGCTCGACGGTGAGGTCGATGCTGACGATCTCCTCGCCGCCCGGCCCGAAGATGAAGATGTTGGTCTGGCCGACTTCCTTGCCGAACAGGTAGATGCGGCGCGAGGTGCGTGTGACCGCGTCCGCCTTGCCCGGATCGGCGACGAGGATGTCGTGCGCGTCGGTCGGCAGATCCACAACGATCGCCTTGTTGAGGCCGAGCTTCACCGCCTTGCGGGCGCCGGGGCCGCTGTCGTTGATGCGGATGACGGAAGCGGTCGCCGCTTCGGCGGTGAGCGCCGGCGTGCCGCTGAACACGGTCTCCGCCAGGCCGGAAAGGGCGAGGCAGAAGCTCAGCCCGCCGGCGACAGAAGCCCGAAATGTCCTTGTGATTCCAAACACGGTCAGCTCCTGATCACTTCTGGGCCGCGGGCTCGCCGCCGTTTACGATTTCACCGGTCTTGATCACCTGGATGATCGGCATGCCGTCGCCGCCGCTGAGCAGGTAGTCGGCCGCGCCGGTATCGGCCTCCTGTGCATCCGCGATGCTGCGCAGCGCCAGCGACAGGCGTTCGGCCATCTGCTGGGCGACGGCGATCACCTTGGTCTGGTCGGGCGTGAGCTCCAGCGTCGCGGTGGTGCCGATGGCGGATTTCGAGCCGTCCTCGTTTTCCTGGATCTGCTGGTCGATGGCGAGCACGCGCACGTTCGACAGCACGGTCTCGGTGATGTAGGAGCCTTCCGGGCTCTTGCGCACCATGATGACGTCGACGCGGTCGTTCGGCAGGATGAAGCCGCCGGCGCCGGTGGCGACCGAGATCTCCGTCGCGACCGCCCGTTTGCCGGAGGGCAGCAGCGACGACATGATGCGGTTGCTCGAATCGGCGATCTTCTCCTGGCGGATCGGTTCGCCATTGAAGATCGGCATGCGGGCGATGGCGCCGTTGAGGCTCTCCATCGCATCCGGCCGGTTCTTGTCGGTGATGAAGCCCTCGACGATCGAGCCTTCCGGCCAGGCCGTCCAGGCGATCGTTTCCGGATTGAGCCGCGCGCCGACCGGCAGGCTTTCCTTAGCGACCAGCACGTTGACGGTCGCCTCGCGCTCGACGACGGCTTCGGTCTGCACGGGCGCGCCCCCGCCGGCGACCCGCAGGGCCAGAAGGCCCGCGACGCCCGCCGAAACGACGGCCACTGCCAGAATGATGATTCGCGCCGGTCTCATGTGGTTTCCCTGGGCTGCGGACTTTTCTATCCACCCACGCTAACCGGCAATGGTGTAATTATGGTTAATAACCGCCTTACGCGCATGGTTAACGCAAGACTAACGAAACCAGGCGCGGGACATGCGTCGGCCCCGGCGCTTCAACCGGGGCTGGCAAGCAGGCATCGTGATGAAATGGCGGCCGGCCGCCTCAGCCGAGCGCCGCGACCATCAGCGGCGAGGACGGATAGGCGAGGAAGGCGCCGATCCCGATCGCGATGCCATAGGGCACCTTCTTGGCCTTGAGCAGGTGATCGGGAACCGGCAGGCCCGATGCGAGGATCAGGTTCGTCTTGGCGCGCAGGGAGAGGATTGCAATGGTGAGCAATCCGCCGAAGACGGAAACATAGACCAGGTATTCGACGAGGGAGAGGCTCATGCCGAACCAGACGGCACTGGCCGTCAGGAGCTTGGCGTCGCCGCCGCCCATGACATTGAGGGCGAAGAGCGCGAAACAGACGGAGAAGACGAGAAGGCCGGCCGCAAGATGCATGGCGATCTCCGTCAGGCCGAGGCCCGCCAGCGGCGCCACGACGACGAAGGCGACAAGGAGGATCGCCGAGACCCGGTTGGGGATGAGCATCGTCAGGAAATCGGAGCAGGCCGCGACCGCGAGGCAAAGCGGGAATACCACGAAGATGATTGCCTGGGCCATGATGATGCTCTCCTTTCGGCGCATGATGCGCCTCGTCCGTTTCGGAAAGGATAACTGAAAGCAAAAAGCCGCCTTTGCGGGGCGGCTTTCCGATATAGGGGCTACGCCTCCGGTCGCCGATTACTTCGGCACTTCGGCTTCCATCTTCGAGCCGAGCGTGCTGAACGTGTTGTTCAGCGAGTCGCCGAGCGCGCCGGCACCGGCGATCAGGGCAACGGAAACCAGTGCGGCGATCAGGCCGTATTCGATGGCGGTGGCGCCCGATTCGTCTTTCATAAGGCGAGCGAAAATCTTGGTCATGGTATTCTCCTAGCTCCACGATGTTGGTTCAGCACGTCCGCCAACTGTTTCCGTTGTTCGGATGGTTGCAACCTACAGGCAAGCCATTTCCATTGACTTAAGGAATCCGGTTAACAAAAGCTTGCCACGCGGTGGCCGGATTTATGGTGATCATTCGGTTAATCCCCTTACGCGCGCGTATTTCCCTTTGTTTGGCGCCGCTCGACGGGACCAGGCGGGCCAAACGGGCGGCAGATAAATCTACAAGGTTAGCGAGTGGCTTAAGCCTTCGTTCACCATTCGCAGCGATGCTGTTGGTGTTTTATCGCCGGGATGACTGTTTATGGGACGCGACTTGATCTTCGCTACGGGTGCCGCAAAGCTGGTGATGGCGGGCTTCGTCGTTGTGGCGACAGCCGCTTCCGCCCTTGCCGACGAACCGCTGATGCGCGTCTACATGGACCACGCCCGCGTGCTCAAGCTCGACCGCCCCGTCAGCAAGGTGATCATCGGCAATGCGGAGGTCGCCGATGCGACCGTGGCCGATTCCCAGACGATCGTCCTGACCGGCCGCAATTTCGGAACCACCAACCTGGTCCTGCTCGATGCGGACGGCAACGCCATCATCGACGAACGCATCCTCGTCTCGATCGACGAGGGCAACACGGTGCGCGTCTTCCGGCAGACGGACCGGTCGGTGCTCTCCTGCACGCCCAATTGCGAAGAGCACGTCGCCCGGAACAGGAGCGGTGGCTGACGCCCCGTCCCGCTTCGGGCGTCCGAATGCGGGAAACCGTTCAATTCTTCCCCTTTCCGCATACGAAATATAAACGGTCTGCGGCCTATCCTCGCCCGTGTCCAGCATTTGGGAACGGATCGCGATGTCGCTCGATCATGATGCACCTGTCCGCCGAAGGCCGAAGAAGGGCCTGTTCGGCCGCTTCCTTGCCCGGCGTGACGGCGCGACGTCCATCGAGATCGCGCTTCTCAGCCTGCCCTTCTTCATGATCGTCTTCGCCTCGCTCGAGACCTTTGTCGCCTTTTCCGCCGAACAGCTTCTCGCCAACGCCACCGAAACCATGGCGCGCAAGATCAGGACGGGCGAAATCCGCTCCTCGGGCAACGCCACCGTGGACACGGAGACGTTCCGCAAGGCCTTCTGCGACGAGATCGCCATCCTGATGCCCTGCTCGCCCCAGGAGATAAAAACGGCGGACAAGCTGTTTCTCGACGTCAGGAGCTTCGCGAAGTTCTCGGACATCCCGAAGACCACACCGCTCGTCGGCGCGGACCTCGACACGTCGTCCTTCAAGATCGCACCCGGCGGCAAGCGGACCATCAACATCGTGCGTGCCTACTATCGCTGGGACATCGTGACGGACCTCATCCGCCCCTATGTCTCCAACATCCGCGCGGCCGACGGCTCCCGGCAGAACTACCTGATGATCGCGACGGCCGTCGTCCAGAACGAGGACTATCCGTGATGCGCAAGGTCCTTTCCCCCCCGGATGTCGTCAAGGGCCGGCAGGGCGCCGGGCGCGGCGTGCTGCTGCGGCTGCGCCGCTTCGTCGAGGATCGCCGCGGCATCGGCGCCATCGAATTCGCCATCGTCGCCCCGCTGCTGATGATGGCCTATGTGGGCGCCTTCGAGATCACCGTCGCGATCACCTCCCTGCGCAAGGTCAGCAGGGCCTCCGCGACCGTTTCCGACCTCCTGACGCAGAGCAGTTCGACCAACAAGGCGACACTCGACACGATGAAGGACGTCGTCGCCAAGGTCGTGGCGCCGTTCCCCACCAAAAGCGCCTATACGCTGAAGATCACCGGCATCGCCGTTGCGGCCGACGGCAAGGCAAAGGTCGCCTGGTCGCGCGACCAGGCGGCGAGCACCCCCTATGCCAAGGGAAGCGCGGTGACGCTGCCGAGCCACATGGAAGCCAAGGACACGTTCATCGTGCGCACGGAACTGTCGGTGCCCTATTCCATCCTGCTTCTGGCGCCGAATCTCGATTCGCGGCTCAACAAGATCAACCTTTCCCGCACGAGCTATTTCCGCCAGCGCGTCGGCAAGACGATCGACTGCTCCGACTGCTGATCCCGATCCCGTTCGCCTCGCGATTTCGCTTGAACCCGTTGCAAGGCCCGTGTCATGTCTCGCAGTTCATCCGGACGCGGACAGACGGCAGGTGATCCATGGCGCGAGCCTTTCTCTTCGTTCTTGATTCCTTCGGCATCGGCGGCGGTCCGGATGCGGCCGCCTTCGGCGATCTCGGCGCCGACACGCTCGGCCACATCGCCGAGTTCTGCGCGGCGGGCGTTGCCGACCGGCCGGGTCTGCGCCAGGGGCCCCTGAAGCTCCCCAACATGTCGGCGCTCGGCCTGCTGCACGCCGCCCGCGCCGCCACGGGCCGTTTTCCGCAGGGCATGGACGTGCCGCAGCGCGTCTTCGGCTATCACGGCGCCGCCAGCGAGGTCTCCAACGGCAAGGACACGCCCTCCGGCCACTGGGAGATAGCCGGCACGCCCGTCAGCTTCGACTGGGGCTACTTTCCGGCGGAAGGCGACGCCTTCGAGCCGGAGCTGGTGGAAGCCATAACGGCGGCCGGCAAGGTGCCGGGCATCCTCGGCAATTGTCATGCCTCCGGCACCGACATCATCGCCCGCCACGGCCTCGACCATATGCGCAGCGGCAAACCGATCTGCTACACCTCCTCCGATTCCGTCTTCCAGGTCGCCGCGCACGAGCGCGCCTTCGGCCTCGACCGGCTGCTCGCCTTCTGCGAAACGGTGCGAAAGATCCTCGACGAGCGGCCGGGCGGGCGCATCGGCCGGGTCATCGCGCGGCCCTTCGTCGGCGAGACGCCGGAGACCTTCGAGCGCACCGGCAACCGCCGCGACTATTCCGTGCTGCCGCCGGAACCGACCCTGCTCGACCGGCTGACGGAGGCCGGGCGCACCGTGCATGCCGTCGGCAAGATCGGCGACATCTTCGCCCACCAGGGCATCGGCCGCCTCACCAAGGCGAACGGCAACATGGCGCTGTTCGACGCAACGCTCCGCATCATGGACGAAGCGGCGGACGGCGATCTCGTCTTCACCAACTTCGTAGATTTCGACATGCTCTACGGCCACCGCCGCGATGTCGCGGGCTACGCCGCCGCGCTGGAAGCCTTCGACCGGCGCCTGCCGGAGGTGGACCGCAAGCTGAAACCCGGCGATATCGTCATCCTCACCGCCGACCACGGCTGCGACCCGACCTGGCGCGGCACGGACCACACGCGCGAGCGCGTGCCGATCATGAGCTTCGGCCCGGGCCTGCGCTCGCGCCTGCTCGAAACCCGCACCACCTTCGCCGACATCGGCGAAAGCGTCGCGCGCCATCTCGGCATTGCGCCGGGCCCGCATGGAAGGAGCTTTCTGTGACGAAACCCATGCCCAAGGCGGAGCTGCACTGCCATATCGAAGGCGCGGCCCCGCCGGCCCTCGCCCTTTCCCAGGCGCAGCGCTACGGCATCGACACTTCCGCCTTCATCCGCGACGGCGAATATGCCTGGGAGGATTTCACCAGCTTCGTCGCAAGCTACGACGCAACGGCAAACCTCTTCCGCACGGAGGAGGACTATGCCCTGCTCGCCGAGACCTACCTCACCGGGATCGCCGAAGAAGGCGCCGTCTATAGCGAGCTGATCGTCTCGCCCGACCAGGGGGACGCCGTCGGCATCGGCGCCGATGCCTACATCCGCGGCCTTGCCGAGGGCGCCGAGCGGGCCCGGGCGAGAACCGGCATCGAGACGCGCCTCCTCATCGTCGGCATCCGCCATTTCGGCCCGGAACGGGTGGTGAAGGCGGCCGAATATGCCGCCCGCCGGCCGCATCCGCTGATCACCGGCTTCAACCTCGCCGGCGAGGAGCGCATGCACCGCATCGCCGATTTCGCGCGCGCCTTCGACATCGCCCGCGATGCCGGCCTCGGCATCACCATCCATGCGGGCGAGCTTTCGGGCGCCTTCAGCGTGCGCGATGCGCTCGACCATGTCCGCCCCACGCGCATCAGCCACGGCGTGCGCGCCATCGAGGACGGCGACCTTGTAAGGCGGCTGGCCGACGAGGGCGTGGTGCTGGAAGTCTGCCCAGGCTCGAATATCGCGCTGAAGGTCTTCCCGGACTTCGAGCATCACCCGTTGCGCGCCCTTCACGACGCGGGCGTGCGCGTCACGCTCAACTCCGACGACCCGCCGTTCTTCCACACCTCGCTCGCCCGGGAATACGAGATCGCCTCCTCCGTCATGGGCTTCAGCGACGAGGCGCTGCTCGGCATGACGCGGACCGCGATCGAGGCCGCCTTCGTCGACGAACCGACGCGCCAGAGGCTGCTTTCGCGGCTTTGACGGGCAAGCCGGCTGGGGATGTTGCCGGCCGGGCGCGCTCCACTCTTGCGGCCTTGCGCCGTTCCGTGGAAAAAGAGGCGTTTACTCGTTTTCGGAAGGTTGGCCATGGACGGCGTCACAGTCATCGATCACCCGCTCGTGCAGCACAAGCTGACCATCATGCGCAAGAAGGAGACCTCGACGGGGAGTTTCCGCCGGCTCCTGCGCGAGATCTCCACCCTGCTCTGCTACGAGGTCACGCGCGACCTGGAGCTGACCACGCAGCGCATCGAGACGCCACTGGAGGAGATCGACGCGCCCGTCCTCGAAGGCAAGAAGCTGGTCTTCGCCTCGATCCTGCGCGCCGGTAACGGCCTGCTCGAAGGCATGCTGGAACTGGTGCCGTCCGCCCGCGTCTCCCATATCGGCGTCTATCGCGACCACGAGACGCTGGAAGCGGTCGAATATTTCTTCAAGGCGCCCGACAGCATCGACGAGCGTCTCGTCATCGTCGTCGATCCGATGCTCGCGACGGGCAACTCCGCCATCGCCGCCATCGACACGCTGAAGAGCCGCGGGGCGACGAACATCCGCTTCCTCTGCCTGCTCGCCGCGCCGGAGGGCATCCGGAGTTTCCGCGCGCACCATCCGGACGTGCCGGTCTACACCGCGTCCATCGACCGCCAGCTCAACGAGAAGGGCTATATCGTGCCCGGCCTCGGCGATGCCGGCGACCGCATGTACGGCACGAAGTGAGCGGCTGACCGGACAGGGCCTCTGCCCTCTCCTCCGTCATGGTCGGGCTTGACCCGACCATCCACGCCACACCCGCCGCATGGATCCTCGGGTCAAGCCCGAGGATGACTTGAGGGGGGGGGGGCGAGGGTGCTCGCAAAAGCATTTAACGCGCCATTTACCAAGCCGATCGAAGATCGTGGAGAGGGGCGCCGTCGAGCGCCCCTTTTGCCGTCCGTTAGCCGGATGCGTGCTATTTCGGGACAGATCCTCCCGGAGACTGTCCCATGTTCGTTCGCAGCCTTGTCTTTCTCGTCGGTTCCGTCGTCGCGGCCGCGGCCTTCGTGCCCGGCGTTGCGACCCGCTATCTCGATGCGACCGCCGAGGCGCCCGAGGCGACGGTGGAGAAGGCGGCCGTGGAGACCGGCAGGAACGCGGCACGCTATACCGGCAACCGCAGCGCCGTCATCAGCGCCGATCCGAGCGGTCATTTCACCGGCCTCTTCGCCATCAACGGCCGCAAGGAGGAGGGCCTGGTCGATACCGGCGCCAGCATGGTCGCCATCAACATCTCGACGGCGCAGCGCCTCGGCATCGCCAGGACGGACCTCGATTTCCGCTATGCCGTCGACACGGCGAACGGCAAGGCGCGCGCCGCCTATATCCGCCTCGACCACGTCGAGATCGGTCCGGTGCGCATGGAGAATGTCGGCGCCATGGTGCTCGACGACAAGGCGCTGTCGGGCACGCTGATCGGCATGAGCTTCCTGAAGGGGCTGTCGTCCTACCGCGTGGAGGGCGGCAAGCTGCACCTCACCCGCTGATGCGCGTCAGGATGTCCGGCGAGGGCAAGGGGGCGTCCGGCGCGATCCGGTAGAACCCGGCAAGCCGCGCCGCGCCATGCGCCGCGCTCTCCGCATCCGCCGCATGCACGCGGCCGATCTCCTCGCCCTTCTCCACCGTCGTGCCGAGCGGCAGCAGCCGGTCGAAACCGACGCGATGGTCGATCCCGTCGTCCGGGCGGCTGCGCCCGCCGCCGAGTTCGATGACGGCAAGGCCGAGCCCACGCGTGTCGCAGGCGGCAAGATAGCCGGAATGCGGCGCGATGACCGGCCGGATGACAGGGGCGGGCGCAAGATAGGCCTCCGGCCGCTCCATGAGGTCGGCCGGGCCGCCGAGCGCCTGCACCATGCGCCCGAACGTCTCGGCCGCCGCGCCGCTGGCAAGGGCCGTGGCGGCCCGGCCTTCGGCGGCGGCGATATCCCGCTCCAGCCCTGAGAGCACGAGCATTTCCGCCGCGAAGGCGAGCACGATGCGCTCCAGGCGCGTCCCGGCCTTCCCGCCCTTCAGGAAGGCGATGCAGTTGGCGATCTCGACGGCGTTGCCGGCGGCATCCGCGAGCGGCTGGTTCATGTCGGTGATGAGGGCGGCGGTCGTGACCCCGGCCCCGTTCGCGACCGCGACCAGCGAGCGGGCCAGCGTCTCCGCCTCGCCCCTCTCCGCCATGAAGGCGCCGTTGCCGACCTTCACGTCGAGCACCAGCGACCGAAGGCCGGCGGCAAGCTTCTTGGAGAGGATGGAGGCGGTGATCAGCGGCACCGAATCGACCGTCGCCGTGACGTCGCGGATGGCATAGAGGCGCTTGTCGGCCGGCGCGAGATCCGCCGTCTGGCCGATGATGGCACAGCCGACCTCCCGGACCGTGCGGCGGAAGCGCTCGGCGGAGGGCATGATCGTGTAGCCGGGGATCGATTCCAGCTTGTCGAGCGTGCCGCCGGTATGGCCGAGGCCGCGGCCGGAGATCATCGGCACGGCAAGGCCGCAGGCTGCCGCGATCGGCGCCAGCATGAGGGAGACATTGTCGCCCACCCCGCCGGTCGAATGCTTGTCGGCGATCGGCCGGTCGATATCCGACCAGTCGAGCACATCGCCCGAATCGCGCATGGCGAGCGTCAGCGCGACGGTCTCCTCGCGCGCCATGCCGTTGAACCAGACCGCCATGGCGAAGGCCGCCACCTGGCCTTCCGAGACGCTGCCATCCGTGAGGCCGGCGATGAAGCGGGCGATCTCCCCGGCGGTGAGGGGCTCGCCGTTCCGCTTGCGGCGGATCGTCTCCTGCGGGAGCATGCTAGTAGCTCGCGGGCGGCGGCGGCGCGGACTGGCCGCCGAGCACGGAGAGGATGTCGCCGAGAAGGCCGGAGGCGCCGAAGCGGAAGGTTTGCGGCGTCGCCCAGCCTTCGCCGAGGATCGAGGCGGCAAGCGCGAGGTATTCGCCGGCATCGGCGACCGTGCGCACGCCGCCGGCCGGCTTGAAGCCGACCGGCTTGCCGCTGTCCCTGATCGCCGTCAGCATGATCTCGGCGGCCGGCAGGGTCGCATTGACGGACACTTTTCCGGTCGAGGTCTTGATGAAGTCGCTGCCGGCGGCAATGGCGAGGTCCGAAGCCTTGCGGATGAGCGCCGCATCCTTGATGTCGCCGGTTTCCAGGATGGTCTTGAGATGCACCGGCGGCGTGCAGGCGGCCTTGACCGCCGCCACCATCTCGCTCACCGCCGCCGCGTTGCCGGCGAGGAAGGCGCGATAGGGGATGACGAGGTCGATCTCGTCAGCGCCGTCGGCGATCGCCTGCCGCGTCTCCGCCAGCACGTCCTCGACCGCAAGGTCGCCGGAGGGGAAGTTGACGACGGTCGCGATCTTCACCGCGTGGCCCGCGCCGAGGATGCTCCGCGCCTGCGCCACGAAGCGCGGCCAGATGCAGATGGCGGCCGTGTTTCCGAAACGCGTCTGCGCCTGGGCGCAGAGCGTGTCGATGGCGGCGGCATCGCAGGTGTCGGTGAGGTCCGTCAGGTCGAGCAGCGAGAGCGCCTTCTGCGCGGTGGCCTTGATGCTGTCCTCATGCATGGTCTTCGTCTCCGCCCGCAATCATTTCGGCAAGGATCGCGGCAAGCCGCTTCCCGCCGATCGGGGCCATGTCCTTGGTTTCGTGATGGCTGAGTTCGCCGCCCGTCATGCCGGCACCGAAATTGGTGATGACCGAGGCGGCGGCGACCTTCAGGCCGAGATGGCGGGCGATCAGCACTTCCGGCACGGTCGACATGCCGACGGCATCGGCGCCGAGGACGCGCGCCATGCGAATCTCCGCCGGCGTTTCGAAGTTCGGTCCCGAGAACCACATATAGACGCCGGAGGACAGCGGGATGGCCAGTTTTGCGGCTGCCCTGTGCATGCGGGCGGCAAGGTCCGCGTCATAGGCATTGGTCATGCCGACGAAGCGGTCGTCGCTGTCGATGCCGATCAGCGGATTGGCGCCGGAAAAATTGATGTGGTCGGAAATGCGCATGACCGAGCCGGGCGGCATGTCCTCGCGCAGCGAGCCTGCCGAATTGGTGAGGATGAGCGACGTGACGCCGAGCCCCTTCAGCACCTCGATGGGCGGACGCATGGCATTGGCGTCGCCGCGTTCGTAATAGTGCACGCGGCCGGACAGCACGATGACCGGCACCGCGCCGAGCGTGCCGATGACCATTTCGCCGGCGTGTCCCGAGACGGAACCGACGGGAAAACTCGGCAGGTCCGAATAGGGTATGCACAGCGGGTTCTCGACGGCCTCGACAAGCGAACCGAGGCCGGAGCCGAGCACGATGCCGTAGCGCGGCAGCACGCCGCCGAGGCGGGCGCGAAGGAGTTCTGTCGTTTCCGCGCTCATCCGATCACATCCGTCGCAAAGCCGTGCGGCAGCAATTCTTCCATGGTCATGGTCTTCTTCACCCCGGCCTCGTCGCACAGGTAGATCGGCGTCCTGGCGGTGGCGAATTCCGCGATCTTCTGCCGGCAGCCGCCGCAGGGCGGGCAGAGCGGCAGCTTCTCGGCGACGACGGCCATTTCGACGATTTTTTTGTTGCCGGCCATGATCATGTGGCTGATGGCGGTCGGCTCGGCGCACCAGCCCTGCGGGAAGGACAGGTTCTCGATATTGGCGCCGGCATAGATCCGGCCGTCCTCGGCGCGGATCGCCGCGCCGACGGGGAATTTCGAATAGGGCGCGTGCGCGAAGGCCATCGCGGCGCGCGCCGCCTCGAAGAGGTCGTGGGACATTTTCAGCGCTCCTTGACGTAGGGCACGCCGCCGGCCTTCGGCGGAATGGCCTTGCCGATGAAGCCTGCAAGCAGGATCACCGTCAGGATATAGGGCAGCGCCTGCATGAACTGTACCGGCACCCTGCCGATCAGCGGGAAGGCGTAGCCCTGGTAGCGGATGGCGAAGGCATCGAGGAAGCCGAAGAGCAGGCAGGCGAAGAGGATGTTCTTCGGCCGCCACTTGGCGAAGATGAGGGCCGCGAGCGCGATATAGCCCTTGCCCGCCGTCATGCCCTTGGTGAAGCCGGCATTGGCGGCAAGCGAAAGGTAGGCGCCGGCAATGCCGCACAGGATGCCGCAGCAGATGACGGCGCGGTAGCGCAGCCAGATCACCGAGATGCCGGCCGTATCGACCGCGCCCGGATTCTCGCCGACGGCGCGAAGGCGAAGGCCGAAGCGCGTGCGGTAGAGGATCCACCAGCTCGCCGGCACCATCAGGAAGGCGAGATAGGTCAGCGGCGAATGGCCGGACAGCAGGCCCGAATAGAGCGGGCCGAGGATCGGCACCTCGCGCACCGCATCGGCAAACGGCAGCGTGATCCGCCCGAAGCGGCCGTCCTCCGTCAGCGCCGGCGTGCGCCCGCCCTGGCGGAACCAGGCCTCGCCGAGGATGACCGTGGAGCCGGCGACGACGAAGTTGATGGCGACGCCCGAGACGATCTGGCTGCCGCGCTGGGTGATCGAGGCATAGCCGTGCACCAGCGAGAGCAGCACCGAGACGAGCACGGCGGCGAAAAGCCCCATCATCACGGATTGGCTGATATAGGCGACGCAGCCGGCGGCGAAGGCCGCGCCCAGCATCTTGCCTTCGAGCCCGATGTCGAAGACGCCGGCTCGTTCGGTGAAGAGGCCGGCAAGCGCGGCAAGGATCAGCGGCGTCGAGAGGCGGACGGTCGACTGGGCCAGCTCGATGAAGACCTGAAAGAAATCCATTGATATCAGGCTCCCTTGGTGGCGGCGACGTTGCGCGTCTTCGGCGACAGCCCGAGGACGAGGCGCGTGATGGCCGGGCGGAACATGTGCTCGAGCGCGCCGGCAAACAGGATGACGAGGCCCTGGATGATGACGATCATGTCACGCGAGATCGAGGGCATCTCGAAGGAGATTTCCGCCCCGCCCTGGTAGAGCATGCCGAAGAGCAGCGCGGCGGGAATGATGCCCGCCGGATGCGAGCGGCCCATCAGCGCCACGGCGATGCCGACGAAGCCCGCGCCCTGCACGAAGTCGAGCTGCATGCGGAACTGCTCGCCCATGATCGGGTTCAGCGCCATCATGCCGGCCAGCCCGCCCGAGATCATCATCGTGATGACGATGATCTTCGCCTCCTTGATGCCGGCATAGCGCGCGGCGGCGGGGCTGTGGCCCATGGTGCGCATCTCGTAGCCGAGCCGCGTGCGCCAGATCAGCACCCAGACGCCGAAGGCGGCAAGAAGCGCCAGCAGGAAGGAAATGTTGAACGGCGCCGTGCCGACGGAAAGGCCGAAGATCGACATCAGCCAGTCGAGCTTGGGCAGCTGGCCGCCGGCATCGAAGGTGCGGGTTTCCAGCGACATGGAGCCGAGCGGCTTGAACACCTTGTTGAGCAGGTAGTTCATCAGGCTGGCGGCGATGAAGTTGAACATGATCGTCGTGATGACGATATGGCTGCCGCGCCTGGCCAGCAGCCAGCCGGGGATCAGCGCCCAGAGCGCGCCGAAGAAGGCGGCGCCGAGGATCGCGATCGGGAAGACGAGATACCAGGGCAGCGTGTGGTCGAAGGACAGGCAGGCGAGCGCCACGCCGATGCCGCCTATATAGGCCTGCCCCTCGCCGCCGATGTTGAACAGGCCGCAATGGAAGGCGACGGCCACGGCAAGGCCGGTGAAGATGAAGGTGGTCGTATAGTAGAGCGTGAAGCCGATATATTCGCCGCGGCCGAAGGCCCCGTTGATCATGTGGTAGGCGGCTTCCAGCGGGCTTTCGCCGACGATGAGCACGACGAGGCCGGAAATCAGGAAGGCGACGGCGAGATTGACGAGCGGGATCAGGCCGTATTCGGCCCAGCCGGGCAGTTTCGCGTGCGGGACACTCATTCCGCGGCCTCCTTCCGGCCTTCCACCCCGGCCATCAGGAGGCCGAGTTCTCCTTCGCTGGCGTCGGGCGTGCGCTCGCCGACGACGCGGCCGGCGAACATGACCAGGATGCGGTCGGACAGCGCGCGGATCTCGTCGAGCTCGACCGAGACGAGCAGCACCGCCTTGCCCTGGTCGCGCATCTCGATGATGCGCCTGTGGATGAACTCGATGGCGCCGACATCGACGCCGCGCGTCGGCTGGCCGATGACCAGCACGTCCGGATCGCGCTCCATCTCGCGCGCCAGCACGATCTTCTGCTGGTTGCCGCCGGAGAAATTGGCGGTCTTCAGCCGCGGGTTCGGCGGGCGGATGTCATAGGCGGCGATCTTCTCCTCCGCATCGGCGCGGATGGCGTCGATGTCGAGCAGCATGCCCTTGCGGTACTTCGGATCGTCGTGGTAGCCGAGGATGGCGTTCTCGCTCTCCTCGAATTTCAGCACGAGGCCGACATGGTGCCGGTCCTCCGGCACATGGGCGAGGCCGCGCTTGCGCAGCTCGGCCGGGTCGGCATGGCCTGTGACGTCGATGGGCTTGCCGTTCAGCAGCACGGTGCCGGATTTCGCGCGGCGGATGCCGGAGATCGCCTCCAGCAGCTCCGACTGGCCGTTGCCGGCAACGCCGGCAATGCCGACGATCTCGCCGGCGCGGATGTCGAAGGAGACGTCGTCGACCATGGTCACGCCGCGGCTGTCGCGCACGGTGAGGTTCTTCACCGAGAGCTTGACGTCGGCCGGCTTCGCCTCGCCCTTTTCGACGCGCAGCAGAACGCGGCGGCCGACCATCAGCTCGGCCAGCTCCTCCACCGAGGTTTCCTTCGTCGTGCGCGTCGCCACCATCTCGCCGCGGCGCATGACGGAGACCTCGTCGGTGATCGCCATGATCTCACGCAGCTTGTGGGTTATGAGGAGGACGGTTTTGCCCTCGGCCTTCAGCTGTTCGAGGATGCGGAAGAGGTGGTCGGCCTCGGCCGGCGTCAGGACGCCCGTCGGCTCGTCGAGGATGAGGATATCGGCCCTGCGGTAGAGCGCCTTCAGGATCTCCACGCGCTGCTGGATGCCGACCGGCAGTTCCTCGATGACGGCGTCCGGATCGACCTCCAGCGCATATTCCTTCTCCAGCCGCTTCAGCTCGGCGCGCGCCTTGGTGATGCCGGCATTGAGGATCTGGCTCTCTTCCGCGCCGAGCATGATGTTCTCCAGCACGGTGAAATTCTCCACCAGCATGAAATGCTGGTGCACCATGCCGATGCCGGCGGCGATCGCCGCGTTCGGATCGCGGATATCGGCCTTCCGGCCGTCGACGAGGATGTCGCCATGGTCGGCCTGGTAGAAGCCGTAGAGGATCGACATGAGGGTGGATTTGCCGGCGCCGTTTTCGCCGATGATGCCGTGAATGGTACCCTTGCGGACCTTCAGGTTGATGTTCCGGTTGGCGTGGACGAGGCCGAAGCTCTTGTCGATGCCCTGCAGTTCGATTGCCAATTCGCTCATGACGATCCACTCTTACGGGGATTTGAGGCCGACGGGCCTTTCGGCCGACCGGTCTTAGTCTTGTTGCTTCCGCCGCCCTTGTCCAGTCCGATTGCGGGCCCGGGCCTCTGCCGCTATAGCTCCTGCCGCCCGGCATTCGGCCGAGGAGGAAAGCCATGACCATGCCCGACCGCCCCGACGAGACCGGGGCCGACCGCCTCGCCCGCCTGGAGGAACACGTCGCCCATCAGGCCAACACGATCGAGGAACTCTCCGACCAGCTCGCCGAGCAATGGCGCGTGGTCGAGCAACTGCGGTCGAAGCTCGACCGGCTGACGGAACGTTTCCTCGCGCTGGAAGAGGGCTCTCTCGACGCCCCGGCCATCACCCGCCCGCCGCATTACTGAAGCACGTCCAGCAGGCGCGCACCGGTTTGCCTGCGCAAGGCAAGCCCGGGATCCGGGAAGACGGAATCGGCCCGTCTGCGCGATGCAAACGGGCCGTCGCTGCCGCTTAGTAGGGGCAGGTCTCGTCCGACATGTAGTCGTGCACCTTCACCGTGCCGGCGATGATGTCGGCGCGGGCCTTGTCGACCGCGGCCTTCATTTCCGGGGTGATGAGCGGCGCGTTGTTCTCGTCCATGGCGACGTCGACGCCGTTCTCCTTGAGGCCCAGCACGTTGACGCCGGGCTGGAACGTGTCGTTCTTGGCGGTGATGAACGCGTCGTAGACGGCGACGTCGACGCGCTTGACCATGGAGGTCAGCACCTTGCCCGGATGCAGGCCGTTCTGGTTGGAATCGACGCCGATGCCGAGCTTGCCCGCATCGACGGCCGCCTGGAGGACGCCCACGCCCGTGCCGCCGGCCGCGTGGTAGACCACGTCGGAGCCCTGGTCGAACTGCGACTTGGCGATCTCCCCGCCCTTGACCGGGTCGTTCCAGGCATCCGGCGTCGTGCCCGTATAGGCTTCGAGCACGTTCATGTCGGAGCCGAGCGACTTGACGCCGCCGATATAGCCGCAGGCGAACTTGTGGATCAGCGGGATATCCATGCCGCCGACGAACGAGACGGTCTTCGTCTTGGACGCCATGCCGGCGAGGATGCCGGCGAGCCAGCCGCCTTCCTCTTCCTTGAAGACGACCGAACGGACGTTCGGCTTGTCGACGACCATGTCGATGATGGCGAATTTGGTGTCCGGATATTCGGCCGCGACCTTCTCGAGCTGGGCCGCCCAGGAGAAGCCGGCCATCACGATCGGGTTGTTGCCGTCGCTGGCGAAGCGCCGGAGCGCCTGCTCGCGCTGGGCGTCATTGGCGATTTCGAAGTCGCGATATTCGATACCGGTCTCGGCCTTGAACTTCTCCGCGCCGTTATAGGCTGCCTCGTTGAACGACTTGTCGAACTTGCCGCCGAGGTCATAGATGATCGCCGGCTTGATGTCCGCGGCAAACGCGCTTGCCGACATGGCGGCCGTGGCAAGAAGGGTGAGAAGGGTTTTTTTCATTGTGCAGCCCTGTTCGCTATTGGTTTTATAGGGACCTTCCGCGTGGGCGCCCGAAAGGCGCGCAACGGAGCCACCGACCCGTTCCCTTGGGTCAGGCTGGCGGCATCCTTGCACGGCTCCGGGAAAAATTCACCAGAAATTTTTCAACTGGTAAAAAATAGAAGCCGCCGCGAAAGCCCTTCGCGGCGGCGCGCATCCTTTTGAAAATTCTGCGAAATCAGCCGATGGCGCAGGAAACGCCCGTGCCCCGCAGGCCGCAATAGCCGCCCGGGTTCTTGGCAAGATATTGCTGGTGCACATCCTCGGCGAAGTAGAACGGCCCGGCCTCGGCGATCTCGGTGGTGATCCTGTCGGTGCGTCCCGCCGCCGTCAGCGCGGCCTGGTAGGCGTCGCGCACGCGGCGCGCGGTCGCAAGGTCCGCCGCGTCGTCGAGATAGATCGCCGAGCGGTAGGTGGTGCCGATATCGTTGCCCTGGCGCATGCCCTGGGTCGGGTCATGCGCCTCGAAAAACGCCTTCAGCAGCGTCTCCAGGCTCACCTCGGCGGGATCGTAGACGACGCGCACGACCTCGGCATGGCCGGTCAGGCCCGTCGTCGTCTCGTGATAGGTCGGGTTGGGCGTGAAGCCGCCGGAATAGCCGGCCGCCGTCACATGGACGCCCGGGATCTTCCAGAGCAGCCGCTCGGCGCCCCAGAAGCAGCCCATGCCGAGCAGCACGGTCTTGAAACCGTCCGGATAGGGACCTTCCAGCGGCCGGCCGTTGACGAAGTGGGTCTTGGACGTCGGGATGGGTTCGGCGCGGCCTGGCAGGGCTGCGCCGGGCGCGGGCATGACGGTCTTCTTGTTGAACATGTCGATCAGGAACATTTCTGGCCTCCTGGCCGGTTGGGCAATTCCAGCGAAGGTGCAAAGCGTCTGGCTTGGCGGCACCTGCGCGAAAAGGCGTGTTTCAGGCGGTGAAGCGGCCCGCGACGGGCGGGCGCCGGTAGGCGATCACCCAGAAGAACAGAGAGACGGCGAGCAGGACGACAAAGGCCGGCTGCGAGAGCACCCACATGGCCGCCGGATCCCAGGCATAGGGATGGAGGTTGCGCATGATGCCGTCGGCGACGAGCGCGATCGTGTCCGGGCTGGCCGTGCTCCAGGCGACGGCCAGCGGCGTCAGCACCGGCTCGGAGGCCGAAACCGACTGGATCGCATCGATCGTGCCCGCCATGACGGCGACGACCAGCGCAACGAGGCTGATGGCCTTCAGGATGAACCGTATCATCGCGCACTCTCCAGATATCGCCCGCGCAAGCCCAAATCCGCTCCGCTTCATTCCTGCCTATAGATAGGAAGACGTCCAGCCCTGCGCAATCCTTCGCCCGAACCCGAACATCCTTCAAAAATCTGTCAGAAAGCGGTTGATCCCGCCGCAAACCTCGGTATATATCGCGCCGTCCCGCCGGAATGGAAACAGGAAAGCGGTCCGCGCCGGATTGACCGTCGGCTGCGAGCGGACGGACAGGTGGCCGAGTGGTTGAAGGCGCACGCCTGGAACGCGTGTATAGGGGAAACTCTATCGAGGGTTCGAATCCCTCTCTGTCCGCCATATTCCCTTCAAGGTTCTCCCCTGATTTTCCGCAGGAAATCCACGCCAAGGCATATGCCTTGGCGTTCCCTGAACGCCCGCCCGGCAAACTCCGGCGGGCATTGTCGTCCTGCGGTCAGGAAAGCCAGGCGGGCAGGCGTGGGGGGACGCGGCCGGTCAGGGCGGCTTCGATACAGTCGGAGAGGTTGCCGAAGCGGACGGTGCGGCCGGAAAGGCCCGGGCCGTAATGGGCGTATTTGCCGGAATTGGTGAGGAGCGTGCGGGTCTTGGGCGGGAAGACCGGTTCGGAGATCGAGCACCAGCAGAGGTCGGGCAGGACCTGGACGCCGCCTGCCCTCAGCCGGGCAACGGTATCCCCGGCTTCCGCCATCACGTCGAGGCCGGCGGTGACGATCACGGCGACGTCCGCGTGGCACCTGCGGCCGGCGAGGGCATCGGCGAGGGCCGCGCATTCCGAGAGCGAGGCATGCGGGCTGCCGATGGCGACGAGCTCGACCTCGGCCGGGCCTTCGTTGAACATCGTCCAGACCTCGACCATGTCGGCGCGGGTGATCGTCACCCGGTCGGCCGCGGGCAAGGCCGCGCCGTCCGCCTCGGGCGTCACGCCCTCGATGTGCAGCATGGGCGCGGCGGAGGTGGTGCCGAAGGCGGCGCAGAGGGCCTTGAGGTCGTCCCGCGTCGGCCTTGCCGCGGCAAGGCCGCGCAGCAGCGGGATGCGGTCGGGCGCGGCACGGCCGGCAAGGTAGCCGATGAGCGGCCAGAAGGCATCGTCGATCCCCTCAGGCAGATCGACGTCGATGACGCGGCGCGCCTTGCGGTGCTCGTCGAGATAGACGCCGGACAGCGGCGCGCGGCCGGTGAGCGCGATGCACAGGTCGAGGAAATCGGGGTGCTTCGCCGTGCGGGCGCCGAGTACGGTGTTGGCGAAGATCACGGCATTGGATTCGGCCCAGGCGATGGCCTCGCCGGTCTTCGGCGCGCTGTCCAGCAGATAGGGCGAACAGGTGAAGGTCGGGCGGCAGCCCATGCGGACATAGGCATCGGCGAGGCGGGCGGCGGGATCGCCGAAGGACGGCGGCACGCCCTGCGCCTGCCAGTTGGCACGGTCGACGGAGATGGCGTTCATCGTGGTCGGCACGCGGACCTTCGCGCCCATCTCCGCCATCGTTTCCGCGAAGGTGAGGTTGGCGGGGCTGGCATAGATGCAGCCGTCGATATGGCCCTGCACGACGTCGACGAGTTCGCGCGCGCCCTGCTGGGCCGCCATGGCCGTGGTGATGCGCATGGCGAGCGCAACGGCGATGCCGTCGCGGCCGTCCAGCATGGCGCGGTCGTCTTCCGTCAGATCGAGCGCGGCGGTGGCGGGCGGGGCGACGGGGATCGTGAGGCCGTCAGCCTCGATGGCGGTTTCGCCGATCCGTGCGGTCCCGGCGCGACAGAGGGCATCGAAGGCCGCCTGCGAGAGGCGCAGGACCGGCAGGGATTTTCCGAACATCTCGGCGGCGATCAGGGCGCCGAGGGTCAGGACGTCCTCCGCCTCGCTGAAGACGAGGGCGGCGGGGGCGCGGCCGGTGAGGGCAAGGTCGAGCAGGACGCCGGAGCCGGTGCACGAGCCGCGGCTCGACGGCATCATCAGGATGCCGCCGGTGATCGTGACGCCATGCAGCGGGTGGTGCACGTCGATGACCCGGCCGGTGGCGGGATCGACGCCGCCCCAGAAGCTCAGCGCCTCGCCCGTCGCGATGACCGGGCCGGCGGCGGCGCCGGAAAGGAGGCTGCGGGCGGAGAGGTCGGCCATGGGACGGGTCCTGTGCTGCTGGGTGGTTCCATCAAGGATAGGCGGCGCGCGCTTGCCGGAAACGCGCGAAAACCAAGGTATGGGCGCCCGCGATCCCGAGGGACGCGGGCACGGCCTGGAGCAGGTCCGGTGACATCCGGCGCGCCGGATTGCTCCAGGATAGTGTTTTCCCGCGCCGAAGCGATACCGCTCCGGCGCAGTCGCCTAGAAACGCTGCGGCGAGAAGGGCGCGATGTCGATCGCCGCCGGCCGGCCGGTCACGAGGTCGGCGACGAGCCGCGCCGTGCCGGCGGACTGGGTGAGGCCGAGATGGCCGTGACCGAAGGCGTAGACGATATCGGGCGTGGCGCGGGCGCGGCCGATGGCGGGCAGGCTGTCGGGCAGCGAGGGGCGGAACCCCATCCACTGCACGCCGCCCGCCGGCTTCAGGCCGGGCAGGAAGGCTTTCGCCTTTTCCAGCATGGCCTCGGACCTGCGGAAGTTCGGCGGCAGCTTCAGCCCGCCGAGTTCCACCGCGCCGCCGACGCGGATGCCGGTCGACAGCCGGGTCACGACGAAGCCGTGGCCGCCGAAGGTGACCTGCGTCCTGAGGTCGAAGGCGCCGGGCGGCAGGGTCGTGTTGTAGCCGCGCTCGGTCTCGAGCGGGATGCTCTCGCCGAGCGTGCGGGCGACCTGGTGCGAGAAGGCGCCGGCCGCGAGCACGACCTTTTCCACGCGCCGCGTCCCGCCATCCGCCGTCGCGATCTCGACGCCGCCCTCGACGGGCCTGAGGCCAGAGACCTCGGCACGCTCGATCCTGCCGCCCTTCGCGCGAAAATGATCGGCGAGCGCCAGCGTGTAGAGTTTCGGGTCCGCGATGGAATACCAGCCGGGCGTGAAGGTGCCGTGCGTGAAGCGCGGGGCGAGGCCGGGCTGGATCGCGACCATTTCGGCGGCATCCATGTGGCGGAATTCGATGCCGTGCGCTTCGCGGGCCCTCCAGCCCGGCAGCGAGGCGTTCAGCTCGGCCCGGCTTTCATAGACCTGAAGATTGCCCTCCTTGCGTAGCATGGCAAGCGTGCCGGTCGCGCCGAGGAAGGGCTCCAGCTCGGCCCTGGAAAGGTCCATCAGCGCGGTCTGCGCGGCGGTGGAATGGGCGACGCGGCGTGCCGAGCAGGCGCGCCAGAAGCGGAACATCCAGGGGGCGATCTGCAGCGCGTAGGACGGCGGCACGGAAAGCGGCCCGAGCGGGTCGAGCAGCCATTTCGGCGCCTTCCTGAGGATGCCGGGCGAGGCGAGCGGCAGGATGTCGGTGAAGGCGAAGGCGCCGGCATTGCCGGCGGAAGCGCCGGCGGCGGGGGCTTCGCGTTCGAGCACGGTGACGGCGAGGCCGCGGGCCTGGGCGGCAATGGCCGCGGAAAGGCCGACCACGCCGGCGCCGATGACGACGACGCCCGGTTCGATTCCAGTCTTCATCATCGCCTCAGTGCGTCGCAGCGAGGAAGGTTTTCAGGTCGGCATCCTTCGGCGCGCCGAACAGCGCTTCCGGCGGGGCGATCTCGGCCATCACGCCCTTGTGGAAGAAGGCGACACGGTCGGAGACCTCGCGGGCGAACTTCATTTCGTGCGTGACGCAGATCATCGTCATGCCCTCGGAGGCGAGCATGCGCAGCGTGTCGAGCACTTCGCCGACGAGCTGCGGATCGAGCGCCGAGGTCACCTCGTCGAACAGCATGTAGGCCGGCGACATGGCAAGCGCCCGGGCGATCGCCATGCGCTGCTGCTGGCCGCCGGACATGCGGCTCGGATAGACTTTCAGCTTGTCGCCGAGGCCGACATGGGTGAGCTGCCTGACGGCCATCGCCTCGGCCTCGGCCTTCGACTGGCCCAGGACCTTGACGGGGGCCAGCATGACGTTTTCGAGCACGGTCAGGTGCGGGAAGGCGTTGAACTGCTGGAAGACGATGCCGAGCTTGCGGCGCAGCTTGTTGAGGTCCGTGCCCTTGGCATGCACGTCGGTGCCGTCGACGACGATGCGCCCGCCGTCGATGGTCTCCAGCCCGTTGATGCAGGTGAGCAGCGTCGACTTGCCCGAGCCCGAGCCGCCGATGATGGTCAGCACCTCGCCCTTCTCCACGGTGAGGTTGATTCCCTTCAGGACTTCGAGCTGGCCGAAGGATTTGCGGACGTTTTCGATCTCAATCATTGGACCACCGTCTTTCGAGAGAACCGCCGAGCCGGGCGATGGGGAAGCTGATGATGAAGTAGATGGCGCCGCAGATGAGCAGGATGAACAGCGGCTCCTGCAGGCGCGTGACGAGGATCTGCGAGGCACGCAGGAGCTCGATGAGGCCGAGCCAGAGCACGAGCGCCGAATCCTTCATGACGCCGAGCGTCAGGCCGATCCAGGCGGGCAGCGAGACCCGCGTGGCGAGCGGGGCCACGATGTAGCGCATGTCCTGCCACCAGGTCATGCCCAGCGAGCGGGCCGCGCGGCGCGTGGTGGCCGGCACGGAGGAGATGCCGCCGCGCACGATCTCGGTGCAATAGGCCGCCGTATAGAGCGACAGCACCACGCAGGAGGTGGTGAACGGCGCCCAGCCGAGCTTCATGATCGACTGCAGCGCATTGCCGAGCACGAGCTGGATGAGCAGCGGCACGGAGCGGAAGATGTCGAGCAGGAAGGTGAGCGGCATCGACCAGTAGGGGCCGGCCTGGTTGCGGATGACGCCGAAGAGGATGCCGAGCACGGTGCCCGCGAGGACGGAGACGGCGGTGACGGCGAGCGTCATGGCCGCGCCCTTGGCGAGGAAGCCGAGATCGGCAAGGGTGAGAGCGGTATCGAACATGGCTTACCCCTCTCAGTAGCGGAACATGCGCGCCGCGAGCACGCGGGCTGCAAGCGTCACGGCCTTGGCGATCAGGTAGTAGATGACCGCCGCGATCGCGAAGAATTCGAAGGTGCGGAACGAGCGGGCGTTCAGCTCCTGGGTGATGCCGGCAAGATCGGTGTTCATGCCGACGGTGACGCCGAGCGACGTCATCAGGATCGCCCAGACCATCTGGTTGGTGGCGGGCAGGAAGGCGACGCGCAGCATCTGCGGCATGACGATATAGCGGAAGGCCTGCAGCGAGGTCATGCCGAGCGAGCGGCCGGCGCGGGTCTGCGTCTCGGGGATCGCCTTCAGCGCGCCGCGGAAGTTTTCCGCGAGATAGCCGGCATTGTTGAAGGCGATGCCGGCCAGGAGCGCCGCATAGGGGCTGAGGTGGATGCCGAAACTGCCGAGGCCGAAATGGGCCATGTAGATCTGGAAGAGGGCCGGCGTGTTGCGCGCGATCTCGACCCAGGCGGTGGCGAAGCCGCCGAGGATGCGGTTGCCGGACAGCCGGAAGAGCGTCAGCGCCAGGGCGACGGCAAGGCCGATGGCCATGGAGAGCAGCGCGATCTGGAGCGTGACCAGCGCGCCGTCCAGCATCTGGGGCAACGCCTTCAGCGCCTGGTTCCAATGGAAAGTGTAACTGAACATTGCCGTCTCACCCTTCGGAAACGATGGACGGCGCGGGATGTCCCGCGCCGCCTTGGAAACGGCTCTTAGCGGTAGACGCCGCCGACCGAGAGGTCCGGCACGTCGCCGCCGACCCACTTCTCGTAGAGTTCCTTATAGCGGCCGGTGCGAACCTGCTGGTTGACGAAGAGGTTCAGGTAGTTGATCAGGCCGTATTCTTCGCGGTTGGTGAAGAGCGCGACATAGTCGATGTCATAGGGCGCCTTGCCGACGACGGAGATGCCGGCGAACTTGCCGCTCTTGACGTTGGACTGGGCGACCGTCGAGGTGGAGACCGTGGCGTCGATCTGGCCCTGGCTCAGCGCGAGGAAGACGTCGGCCTGGGTCTGGTACGGACGGAACTCGCCGGCGCCCCATTCCTTGACCGAGTTTTCGAGCGCGATGGCCTCGAACGTGCCGGCGGTGGCGCCGACGGTCTTGCCCTTCATGTCCTCGAAGGACTTGATGCCCGACTTGTCGTTGGCCGTCACGGCCATCTCGAAGGCGAAGTAGGGGATCGACATGCCGACGGTCTTGGCACGCTCCAGCGTGTCGGAGGTCGAGGCGACGCCGACATCGACGCGGCCGGACATCAGCGCCGGGATGCGCTCCGGGAAGGGCGTTTCGACGATCTCGGCGGTGACGCCGAGGGCCTTGGCCAGGTCGTTGCAGTAGTCGACGTCGAAACCGATCGGGTTGTTGTTCTCGTCGCGCGCGCCCATCGGCGGGAAGTCGAGAACGACGGCGCAGCGCAGCGTGCCGGACGAGATGATGTCGTCCAGCTTGTCGGCCTTGGCCGGGCTGGTCAGAGCGGTGGCGGCCACGAGGCCGAAGGCGAGGACCGAGGTCTTCTTCATAAACTCTCTCCCTGGATTGGTCTGTCGATTCACGCGGCGAAGGTCCGTCCTGCGCCGAGACTGTAAACCGCTACTAAAATACAACTAATATACAAAAAGTATATACCTGGAAGGAGAAAATATGACGGCCGGGCTTCCTCACGGGAAGCCCGGCCGTCAGGAGCGCTAGGATATTGAATCAGTTCAGGAAGTCTTCCGGCAGCAGGCCTTCCGGCATGTTCTGGTAGGAGACCGGGCGCAGGAAGCGGCGGATCGACATGGTGCCGACACTGGTGGCGCCGAAGTTCGTGGAGGCCGGATAGGGGCCGCCATGCACCATGGAATCCACCACCTCGACGCCGGTCGGGAAGCCGTTGACGAGCACGCGGCCGGCCTTGCGTTCGAGGACAGGGCGCAGGCGCCTGGCATCGGCAAGGTCGCCTTCATCCATGTGGATGGTCGCCGTCAGCTGGCCTTCGAAATTGCGGGCGAGCCTCTCCATCTCGTCGACCGAGGAAACGCGCACGACGAGGCCGAGCGGGCCGAAGACCTCTTCCGAAAGCGCGTGGTCGGCGAGGAACTGTTCGCCGGAGATCTCGAAGAGGTTCGGCAGCGCGTTGCGGCCGGTGGATTCCGTCGTCAGCAGCGGCTTGACGGTGTTGCGGCTTGCAAAGCGCGCCTGGCCGTCCTGGTAGGCCTTGGCGATGCCGTCGGTCAGCATGGTCTGCGGGCCGACCTTGCCGAGCGCTTCCACGGCGGCGGCGGTGAAACGGTCGGCATCCGCGCCGTCGGCGACGATGGCGATGCCCGGATTGGTGCAGAACTGGCCGGCGCCCATGGTGAGCGAGCCCGCCCAGCCCTGGCCGAGGCCTTCCGCGCGCACCTTCATGGCCTGCGGCAGCAGGAACATCGGGTTGACCGAGCCGAGCTCGCCGAAGAACGGGATCGGCTCCGGGCGGGCGGCGCACAGGTTGAAGAGGGCGCGGCCGCCGGCGAGCGAGCCGGTGAAGCCGACGGCCTTGATCAGCGGATGCTGCACCAGCGCCTCGCCGACCTGGCGGTTGCCGCCCTGGATGAGCGAGAAGACGCCGGGATGCACGCCGGTCTTCCTGATGGCAGCCTCGATGGCCTCGGCGATGATCTCGCCCGTGCCCGGATGGGCCGAGTGGCCCTTGACGACGACGGGGCAACCGGCGGCAAGCGCGGCGGCCGTATCACCGCCGGCAGTGGAGAAGGCGAGCGGGAAGTTGGAGGCGCCGAAGACGGCGACCGGGCCGATCGGCCGCTGGATCAGGCGGATTTCGGGGCGCGGCGCCGGCTGGCGGTCGGGAAGGGCCGCGTCGAAGCGGCGGTCGAGATAGTCGCCCTTCTCGATATGATCGGCGAAGAGGCGGAGCTGGCCGGTGGTGCGGCCGCGCTCGCCCTGCAGGCGCGCGACCGGCAGGCCGGTCTCCTGCGTGCCGATCTCGGTGATGGCCTCCGCCCGGGCCTCGATCTCGTCCGCGATGGCGCGCAGGAACGCGGCGCGTGTCGCGCGGGAGGAATAGCCGTAGCTGAGGAAGGCGTCTTCGGCGGCTTCCGCGGCCTTGTTCACCAGATCCACCGTGCCGACGGCAAAGTCGTGCGCCGGGCCATGGGCGGGCGAGGAGGTGAAGGTGCCGTTTCCATCAAGCCATTCGCCTGCGACGAGATGTTTACCGTTGGGAGTGAAAGCCATTAGACGTACCTTTCTCACGGGAAGAGGGATTCGCCCCTGACATAGACTCTTGCTGGGCGAATTGCACTTGTCGAAATCTTGTATACTCTATGTATGCAAATGATCAATCGCCAACCTGCCCCGGTCGGCAAAAGCGGAAGAGACCAAAGATGACGCAGACCTCCACCCTGACGATTGCCGCCCTTCACGAACGGGTGGAAGCGATCTTCCGCAAGGCCGGCCTCAATGCCGTGCAGGCCGGCGCGCTCGCCCGCGTCATCGTCGCCGGGGAGCGCGACGCCTGCAAGTCGCACGGCATCTACCGTATCGAGGGTGCGCTGCGCACCGTCAAGGCCGGAAAGGTCAAGCCGGACGCCGTGCCGGTGCTGGATGCCAACGAGGGCTCGGCCATCGTCAAGGTCAATGCCGGCGGCGGCTTTGCCAACCCGGCCTTCGAACTCGGCGTGCCGGTTCTTGCCGCCCGCGCCCGCACGCTCGGCCTTGCCGCGCTCGTCATCAACGACTGCACGCATTTCTCCGCCCTCTGGCCGGAAGTGGAGGCCGTGACCAAAGAAGGCCTTGCCGGCCTCGTCATGTGCCCGAGCTATGCCACCGTCGCGCCCACCGGCGGCAACAGGCCGCTGCTCGGCACCAATCCCTTCGCCTTCGGCTGGCCGCGCAAGGGCGATGCGCCCTATGTCTTCGACTTCGCCACCTCGGTCGCCGCCCGCGGCGAGATCGAGCTGCACCGCCGCGCCGGCAAACAGCTGCCCGAGGGCTGGGCGATCGACGCCGAGGGCAACCCGACCACCGACCCGGAAGCCGCGCTCGCCGGCGCCATGCTGCCCTTCGGCGGCCACAAGGGCTCGGCCATCGGCACGATGATCGAACTGCTCGCCGGCATCATGATCGGCGACCTGACGAGCCCGGAAGTGCTCGACTATCTCGGCACCACGACGCTTGCGCCCTTCCATGGCGAGCTGATCATCGCGATGTCGCCGGAGTCCTTCTCCGCCGGCCGGCCCGGCGATCCCTTCGCCCGCGCCGAAGTGCTGTTCGAGGCCATCGTCGGCCAGGGCGCCCGCCTGCCCTCGCAGCGCCGCTTCGTGGCGCGCAGGAAATCCGAGGCGGACGGTGTCACGCTCACCGCCGCCGAGATCGAGCAGCTCGACCGCCTGCTGGAGAAGGGGCTGGATGCGATCTCCTGATCGCGTCGCTCTTTTCATTAGCCGGCGAATAGTCTCGCGGCTCTGGCGCATTAACGCATATCCACTCCACCCACCGTCGTCATCCTCGGGCTTGACCCGAGGATCCATTCCACAGCGAGGACGTAGCGGGAAGGTGGATCCTCGGGTCAAGCCCGAGGATGACGAAGGAGAGGGCAGAGTGCGGAGGGTAGAGTGCGGGAGGAGCGGTCGATCATCGCCGCCAAAACAAAAGGCCCTCCTTGCGGAGGGCCTTTCCTGTTGCGAGAAGGCGTCAAACCTTACGCCTTGTAGGTCTGCACGGCGCCCGGCAGCTTGCTCCACTCGGCATACCAGGTGTCGAACAGCTTCAGCTGGGTCTCGACATAGCCGCGCTGGCTGTCGGAGAGCGCGTCGGTCTCGTTGAAGTGCAGCGTGTATTCCTTGTCGCCCTTCAGCACCATCATGTGCTTGAAGTAGAGGACGAGGTCCGGGCCTTCGTCGAAGGAGGAGAGCACGGCGAGCGCCGATTCCAGCTCCAGCGCGCGGGCGCGGGCATCCGGGTCGCCCTTGGCGGCGGCCTGGGCGAGATTGCACATGTGGAGCACTTCCTTGGGCAGCACGCAGCCGATGCCGGTGATCGCGCCGACGGCGCCGCAATCGACGAAGCCGGTGAAGACGCAGGTATCGACGCCGATCATCAGCGAGACGTCATCGTCGCGGCTGGTGATGTTCTCGGCCGCATAGCGCATGTCGGCCGCGCCGCCGAATTCCTTGAAGCCCACGAGGTTCTTGTGGTCCTCGCGCAGCGCGAAGAACAGGTCGGCCCGGGTGGCGAAGCCGTAATAGGGGCTGTTGTAGATGACGGCCGGCAGGTCCGGGGCGGCCGAGAGGATCGCCTTGAAATGGTTCTTCTGGGCCGCGACGACGGAACCGCGGGAGAGCACGCGCGGGATGACCATGAGGCCCTGCGCGCCGACCTTCTGGGCATGCGCGGCATGGGCGACGGCCGAGGTGGTGTTGACGGCGCCGGTGCCGACGATGACCGGGATGCCCGCCTTGACGAGGCGCTCGACGCCTTCCATGCGCTGCTCGTCGGTCAAAAGCGGCCAGTCACCCATCGAGCCGCAATAGACGACGGCCGACATGCCCTTTTCGATGAGTTCCCTGCCCTTGCGCACCAGCTGGTCGAAATCCGGCGTGCGGTCGTCCTTGCAGGGGGTCATCAGGGCGGGAATGACACCGGAAAAAATCTTGGCCTTCATGTCGGTCTCCTTTGGCGGTTCGTCGGATGGGCGGCCGGCACATGGCACGGGGCCTTTCCCCTCTCTGAGGACGGGTATAGCATCTTGTATTTTATTTGTCGACAAGAAAAATACAAATTCCGTCAGAGCGTGATGTCGAGCCTGTCGTTGCGGCTGAACAGCTTCTGCACCTGAGCAACGATCGCCTCGGCATGGGCTTTGCCGAGCCGGTCCGCCTCCTCGATGTCGCGCGCCGCGATGGCGGCGATGATCGCGGCATGTTCGTCCACGAAGCGCCGGGGGAACTGTTCGTCGTAGGACTGGTAGTAGAGCTGCAGGATGCGCCGTCCCTCGTCGAGCAGCCGGCGGAACAGGCTGGTGAAATAGGGGTTGCGCCCCGCCTCGGCGATGGCGGCATGGAAGGCGGCATTGGTGGCGATCATCTTCAGGGCGTCGCGCGCCTCGAGTGCCGCCGCATAGTCCTCGTGGAAGCCCCTGATGACGGCGAGGTCCTCCGGACGGTGCGCCTGCGCCGCAAGCCGCGTCGTCACGCGGTACATCAGCACCAGCGCGTCGAAGAAGGTGTGCAGGTTGAGGAAGTCGATGTTCGAGACCATGGTCGAGCGGTTCGGCAGGGTCTCGATCAGTCCCTCGCCGGCCAGCCGCACCAGGGCCTCGCGGATCGGCGTGCGCGACATCTTGAACCGCTCGGCAAGCTGCACCTCGTCGATCGGGCTGCCGGGGGCGAGCTTCAGGTCGAGGATCTCGTCGCGCAGGAGGTCATAGACCATCTTCACGCCGGAGCCGCGCTTGCGTTCGGGCAGGGAACTGGAATCGGTATCGGTCATCGAAAATCCTCTTGTCGACAAAAGAAATACAGTTGTCCGGCAGTGCTATCAATCGTTTAAAGTGGGCATTTTGACGAAACTGTCGTCAAGTCTCCAGGGGCCGGGATTCCGCGAAATCCGGCGCCTGCCGCGCACAAAGATGAAAAAACGCGTTTGAAAGCCCCGCACGACAAGCCGCTCCTTTGTCCTGACGGGCGCTTCCGTCCCGTGCAGGCCGCTCGCGCCGGCGCTACGTCTCGTCCTGCCGCGGCGGATAGAGATGCGTTTCCCCGCGGAAATCGCGAAGGCGGAAACAGCCGTCGTCCGCCTCTTCGACCGCCGCCGAATCCGCCCGCACCTTGCCGTGCCCGCCGGGAATGTCGAGGATATAGGCCGGCTGGCAGAGGCCGGAGACGCGGCCGCGCAGGCTTTCGACCAGCGCCCTGCCCTCGGCAAGCGTCAGGCGGAAATGCGCGGTGCCGGGCGCCAGGTCGGGATGGTGCAGGTAATAGGGCTTGACCCGGTTCTCGACGAAGGTGCGCATCAGGTCGGCCAGCACCGCCGCATCGTCGTTGACGCCCTTCAGCAGCACCGTCTGGCTGACCATCACCAGGCCGGCATCGACGATGCGGGCGATGGCGGCGCGGGCCTCGGCCGTGAATTCGCGCGGGTGGTTGGCATGCAGCGCCACATAGGTCGTCTTGCCGGAGGTCTTCAGCGCCGCGATCAGCGCGGCATCCACCCGCGCCGGATCGACGACGGGCACGCGGCTGTGGAACCGCACGATCTTCACATGGGGGATGGCGGCAAGCCGTTCCAGGATCGCCTGCAGCCGGCGCGGCGAGAGCACGAGCGGGTCGCCGCCGGTCAGGATCACCTCCCAGATCGCCGGCCGGGCCGCGATATAGGTGATCGCCGCGTCGAGCGCCTGGGCGGAGAGGGTGCCGAGCCCTTCCGGCCCGACCATCTCGCGGCGGAAGCAGAAGCGGCAATAGACCGGGCAGACATGCACGGCCTTCAGGAGGACGCGATCGGGATAGCGGTGCACGATGCCCTCGACGGGGCTGTGCGCGAGGTCGCCGATCGGGTCGGCGCGCTCCTCCGGCAGGGTCACGAGCTCCGCGGCATCGGGCACGAACTGGCGGGCGACCGGATCGTTCGGATCGGCCGGATCGATCAGCGCGACGAGCGACGGCGTGACGGCGACGGCATAGCGCGCGGCGACCGCCGCCGCGCCCGCCCGTCGCGCCTCGGGAACGAGGCCGGCCTCGACCAGCTCGGCCACCGTCGTCAGGCTGCGCGCCGCCGTCATGGCGCGGTCTCCGCGACCGGCGCCCAGATCACCTGGTCGATGCGCGCGGCGCCCGTCGCCAGCATGACCAGCCGGTCGAAGCCGAGCGCGATGCCGCTGGCCTCGGGCATATGGGCGAGCGCGGCGAGGAAATCCTCGTCGAGCGGATAGGTCTCGCCATAGACGCGGGCCTTTTCCGCCATTTCCAGCTCGAAGCGCCGGCGCTGCTCGCCCGCATCGGTCAATTCGCCGAAGGCATTGGCCAGCTCCACCCCGCAGGCATAGAGCTCGAAGCGCTCGGCGACGCGCCGGTCCCGTGCCGCCGGGCGGGCGAGCGCGGCCTCCGCGGTCGGATATTCGCACAGGATGGTGGCGCGGCCGAAACCGAGCTGCGGCTCCACCTTTTCCACCAGCACGCGGCTGAAGAGGTCGGCCCAGGTGTCGTCCTCCGCCACGCGCAGGCCGGCCGCCCGCAGGGATGCGGCAAGGCGCGCGCGGTCCGTCGCGCCGTCGGGATCGATCGAGCCGAGGAGGTCGATGCCGGCATGGCATCGGAAGGCCTCCGCCACCGTCAGCCGCTCGGGCGGCAAGGCCGGATCGCAGGTCGCGCCGCGGTAGGCAAGCATCGCGGCCCCCGTCACCCCGGCGGCCAGCGCGAGGATCTCCGCGCAATCCTCCATCAGCACGTCATAGGCCTCGCCCGCACGATACCATTCCAGCATGGTGAATTCCGGGTGGTGCAGCGGCCCGCGCTCGCGGTTGCGATAGACATGGGCGAAGCAGGCGATGCGCCTTTCCCCCGCCGTCAGCAGCTTCTTGCAGGCGAATTCCGGCGAGGTGTGCAGGTAGAGCGGCGTCCTTGCGCCGGAATGGCCGATCGCGGCGGTCTCGAAGGCGTGCAGATGCGCCTCGTTGCCGGGTGAGACCTGCAGCGTCGCGGTGTCGACCTCGATGAAATCGCGCGCGGCGAACCAGCCGCGCAACGCCGCCTGGATGCGGTTTCGCGCCAGGAGGAACGGCCGGCGGTCGGCATGGACATCGGGCGTCCACCAGGGCGAGGGCTTCGGGCTCATGGCGTCTCTATGACAGGTTTCTTCGCGCTTGCCGGCGGACAGACTGGTGTTTTGCCGGAATATAGGGTAGTTGCGGCCCCGAAAACACATTTTCGGCACTTGGGGAAGGCGTCTCACGGCGGTCCTCTACGCCGCGATCCATTCAGTTACAAGGAAGACTTATGGTAAAGATCATCGCCTCTTCCGTCCGCAAGGGCAACGTCCTCGAGGTCGAAGGCAAGCTCTATGTCGTGCTGACGGCGCAGAACTTCCACCCGGGCAAGGGCACGCCTGTCACGCAGATCGACATGCGCCGTATCTCCGACGGCGTGAAGGTTTCCGAACGCTACCGCACGACCGAACAGGTCGAGCGCGCCTTCGTGGAAGACCGCGAGCACAACTTCCTCTACGAGGATGGTGACGGCTACCATTTCATGAACCCGGAGACCTACGACCAGCTGACCATGTCCCACGAGGACATCGGCGACCTGAAGGCCTATCTCCAGGAGGGCATGACGGTCATCCTGTCGGTGCATGAGGGCGTCGCCATCGCCATCGACCTGCCGCGCCACGTCACGCTCGAGATCGTCGAGACCGAACCGGTCGTCAAGGGCCAGACGGCCTCGTCCTCCTACAAGCCGGCGATCCTGTCGAACGGCGTGCGCACGCTGGTGCCGCCGCATATCACCGCCGGCACGCGCGTCGTCATCGCGACGGAAGACGGTTCCTACGTGGAACGCGCCAAGGACTGACCGGTTTTGCGGGAAGCGGCGGGCGATCGGGGTCGATGCACGCCCTGCACCAAGCCCTCCGTCATCCTCGGGCTCGACCCGAGGATCCACAATCCACGGTGTGCCGGTGGATGGGTGGTCGCATCAGGCCCGACCATGACGAAAGAGAGGCTTGGCGGACTTCGCCAACAATCCAAGCCGCCGCGCCGTTTCCGGCAGGCGGCTTTTTTCCTTCCAGTTTCCGGAAAAACCGTTAAGACCGACTCCCGGCTCTCACCCAACGGAGACGGAACTTTCGCATGACCAAATTCGACGTGCTGACGGTCGGCAATGCCATCGTCGATATCATCGCGCGCTGCGACGAGAACTTCATCACGGACAACGGCATCATCAAGGGCGCGATGAACCTCATCGATGCCGAACGGGCCGAACTGCTCTATTCCCGCATGGGCCCCGCGCTCGAGGCCTCGGGCGGCAGTGCCGGCAACACCGCCTCGGGCGTCGCCAGCTTCGGCGGCAGGGCCGCCTATTTCGGCAAGGTGGCGCACGACCAGCTCGGCGAGATCTTCATCCACGACATCCGCGCCCAGGGCGTGCATTTCGAGACCAAGCCGCTGGCCGGCCCGCCGCCGACCGCCCGCTCGATGATCTTCGTCACGCCCGATGGCGAGCGCTCGATGAACACCTATCTCGGCGCCTGCGTGGAACTCGGGCCGGAAGACGTGGAGGAAAGCGTCGTCGCCGAGGCCAAGGTCACCTATTTCGAAGGCTATCTCTGGGATCCGCCGCGCGCCAAGGACGCGATCCGCGACTGCGCCCGCATCGCCCATGCGAACGGCCGGGAAATGTCGATGACGCTGTCGGACAGCTTCTGCGTGCACCGCTACCGCGACGAGTTCCTCGACCTCATGCGCTCCGGCACGATCGACATCGTCTTCGCCAACAAGGCCGAAGCCCTGGCGCTCTACGAGACCGAGGATTTCGAGGAGGCGCTGTCGCGCATCGCTAAGGATTGCCGGCTGGCGGTGGTGACGATGAGCGAGGAAGGCTCGGTCATCCTGACCGGCGGCGAACGCACCAGGGTGGAGGCGATCAGCATTCCGAGCGTCGTCGACACGACGGGCGCGGGCGATCTCTACGCCGCCGGCTTCCTCTACGGTTATACGGCCGGGCGGTCGCTGGCCGATTGCGGCCGGCTCGGCAGCCTTGCCGCCGGCCTCGTCATCCAGCAGGTCGGCCCCCGCCCGCTGCTCTCGCTGGCGGAAGAGGCCAGGAAGGCCGGCCTTACTTGAAGGCCTCGCCCGGATAGGCGCCCCAGATCTCGTTCTGCGAGACCCATCCGGCCGTGCCGTCCGCTTCGGCGCGGCACCAGTCGCCGTTGCATTCGCCGACCTTGATGACGACGCCGGGCTGGATCTTCGCGATGACCGTCGAGTTCGACATCGCCTCGCGTCGCATGTTGACGAAGATGCCCTCGCCCTTGCCGCGCATCCATGGCGCGGTGACGGCGGTGCGCTCGCCGGAGAGCAGCGCCTGGTTGACCCAGCCCTCCGTGCCATCCGCGTCGCGGATGCGGCGCCAGTTATCGTATTCCTGGATGATCTCGACCGGCACGCCGGATTTGAGATAGCGCCAGGCGACGGCATAATCGACGCTGGGCCCGACGCGCAGGTTGACGCTTTTCGCCTTGAGGCTGACGAAGCGGGGCAGCGGCAGGCCGCTCGGCCCCTTGGCCGCCTGGGCATGGGCGAACTGGACGCCGGCAACGGAGACGAGGAGGCCCGCAAGGGCGGCAAGGCTGAGACGCAGGACAAGGTGACGCATGGACGATCCGCACAGATTGGAGAGGGCATGACGCTGCCGAACCGGCGCAAATTGGCAAATCGCAGGAACGCCAAAGAGGGCGGATTGTCTTCGCGACCGGGTCTGGTAGAAAATGCCCCTGATGAAGCAATCCTTGCCCAACTTGGTTAAGGACCCGTCAACAGGACGCCGGAACAGCCCATGACCCAGAAGAAAAAACCGAAGGTCTACATCACCCGCCGCCTGCCCGAGGTTGTGGAGACCCGGATGCGCGAACTGTTCGACGCGGAGCTCAACATCGACGACACGCCGCGCAGCCAGCCCGAGCTCGTCGCCGCTGTCAAATCGGCCGACGTTCTGGTGCCGACGCTGACGGACCGGATCGACGCCGCGCTCATCGAGCAGGCCGGCCCGCAACTGAAGCTGATCGCCTGCTTCTCCAACGGCGTCGACAATGTCGACGTGGAGGCGGCGGCACGGCGCGGCATCACCGTCACCAACACGCCGAACGTTCTCACCGAGGACACGGCCGACATGACGATGGCGCTGATCCTCGCCGTCCCCCGCCGGCTGGCGGAAGGGGCGCGCATCCTGACGGACCGCAGGGGCGAATGGGCCGGCTGGTCGCCGACCTGGATGCTCGGCCGACGCATCTGGGGCAAGCGCCTCGGCATCGTCGGCATGGGGCGCATCGGCACCGCCGTCGCCCGCCGCGCCAAGGCCTTCGGCCTCTCCATCCACTACCACAACCGCCACCGCGTGCGCCCGGACACGGAGGACGCGCTGGAGGCGACCTATTGGGACAGCCTCGACCAGATGCTGGCGCGCGTCGACATCGTCTCGGTCAACTGCCCCTCGACGCCGGCGACCTATCACCTTCTGTCGGCCCGCCGGCTCGAGCTGATGCAGCCGACGAGCTATATCGTCAACACAGCGCGCGGCGGCATCATCGACGAGACGGCGCTGATCAAGTGCCTGCGCGAAGGCAAGATGGCCGGCGCCGGCCTCGACGTCTTCGAGAACGAGCCTTCGGTCAACCCGAAGCTCCTGAAGCTCGCCGCCGAGGGCAAGGTCGTGCTCCTGCCGCACATGAGCTCGGCGACGCTCGAAAGCCGCGTCGACATGGGCGAGAAGGTCGTCATCAACATCCGCACCTTCTTCGACGGCCACCGCCCGCCGGACCGCGTGCTGCCGAACCGGGTGTGATCGACGCGGGCTGAGCCCCCCTCTGCCCTGCCGGGCATCTCCCCCTCAAGGGGGGAGATCGGCCAGAAGCAGGAACCTCGCTCGATCAGCAGCGCCTGAGATAGGCGAAACGTTGCTCCATCCAATCTCCCCCCTTGAGGGGAGATGCCCGGCAGGGCAGAGGGGGGTGGCAACCCGGCTCTCAGGAACGAGCGCTACTCCCCTTCCGCCGCCTGTATTTCAGCGTTTCGAACCGCGCCGCCAGCCCGTCGTAAAGCAGCAGCCGCCCGACCAGCGGGTCGCCGGCGCCCGTGACGAGCTTGATCACCTCCATCGCCATCAGCGTGCCGACGACGCCGGTCAGCGCGCCGACGATGCCGGCTTCGGCGCAGGCCGGAACGACGCCGGGCGGTGGGGCCGTGGGGAAGAGGTCACGGTAGCCGGGGTGAAGCGTGCCGTCCGGCCCGGCCTCATAGGGTTTCAGCACGGTCAGCGAACCGTCGAAGCGGCCGACGGCGCCGGTGACGAGCGGAATGCGCGCAGCCTCCGCCGCATCGGCAGAGGCATAGCGCGTGTCGAAATTGTCCGAACCGTCGACGAGGAGGTCGTAGCCGGCAAGAAGGCGCGCGGCCGTTCCGGCCGTCAGCCGCTCGGCGATGCCGGTGAAGGCGACATGCGGGTTGAGGCGGGCGACGGCGGCCTCGGCGCTCGCGATCTTCGGCGTGCCGAGGCCGGCCGTGTCGTGGATCACCTGGCGCTGGAGGTTGGAGAGGGAGACCGTGTCGTCGTCGAGAACGCCGATATGGCCGATGCCGGCGGCGGCGAGATACTGGATGACCGGCGCGCCGAGGCCGCCGGCGCCGACGATCAGCACATGCGCCTGCTTCAGCTTCTGCTGGCCCGCGCCGCCGATCTCGGCGAGCACGATATGCCGGCGGTAGCGGTCGATCTCTTCGGGGCTGAGCGGATCGGTCATGGCACGATGCCTCCATGCGAGACGGTGAGGAACTGCGCGCGCTCGCCGAGCGCGTCGAACATCGACCGGTCGGTGCCGGTCATGAAGGCCTGGCCGCCAAGCGCATCGACCCGGTCGAACAGCGCGGCCCTGCGACCTTCATCGAGATGGGCGGCGATCTCGTCGAGCAGCAGCACCGGCGCATGGCCGGTCATGCCCCCGACGAGGCCGGCATGGGCGAGGATGAGGCCGACGAGCAGTGCCTTCTGCTCGCCCGTCGAGCAGCGCTCGGCCTCCATGTCCTTCTCGCGATGGCGGATCATGAGATCGGCGCGGTGCGGGCCGTCCAGCGTGCGGCCGGCGGCGGCGTCCCGGTAGCGGCCGTCCTGCAGCATGCCGAGATAGATGTCCTCGATCTCGTAGGCCGGGCGCTGCCATTCCCCGTCGAGGAAGCCGGAAAGGCGCATGGTAGCCGAGGGGAACGGCCCGTCGTCGCGCGCCGCCTCCACGAGGCCGGAGAGGAGGCCGACGAGCTCGTGGCGGGCATGCGCCATGGCGATGCCGAGCTCGGCCATCTGCCGCTCCAGCGCCGTCAGCCAGGCGGGATCTGGCCGCGGCTCGGAGAGCAGCCGGTTGCGGCCGCGCATCGCCTTCTCGAAATCCGCCGCCCGGCGGCCGTGCTCGGGATCGAGCGACAGCACCAGCCGGTCGAGGAAACGGCGGCGATCGGCGGAGGGACCGGTGAAGAGGCCGTCCATGGACGGCGTCAGCCAGACGACGCGCAGATGATCGAGCAGTTCGTCGACGGTGCGGGCGGGCGTGCCGTTCAGCCGGAGTTTTCGCGCCTGGCCCTCGTCGCCGCCCTCGGTGCCCGTGCCGATGTCGACCTCGCCCATCATGCCGTCGAGCGTGGCGAAGACGGAAAAGCCGCCGCTCGCGCCGGCGCGCACGACATCGCCATAGGGCGCGCGGCGCAGGCCCCGGCCCGGCGAAAGCAGGGAGACGGCCTCCATCAGATTGGTCTTGCCCGCACCGTTCTGCCCCGTCAGCACGACATGCCGGCCGTCGAGCGGCAGCGACAGGCCCGCATAGTTGCGGAAATCCGTGAGCTTGAGGCGGGAAAGGGAAACCTTGTGCGGCATGGGGGTGAGAGCTAGAGCATTTTGCCGCCAAGGGGAATCACCCTGCGGCGCATAAATCGGGCAACAACAGAAAGATGGGCAGGCGCCGGGCGCCGCACAAGCCGCCCCGGCCCGCAGGGGCAGACTATCGCATATGGAGTTCGGCCCTGCCGCTCTCCCCTTCTCCTCGCGGGGAGAAGGGAATGTGGCAGCGGCTTGCTTCCATAGGCGATGGCTCTTGGGGAGAGATGCCGGCAGGCAGAGGGATCTTTGCAGCCGATCGCGCTACGCTAGCGGGAAGATGAGCCCCTGGCGGCGCCGGGCCGGTTGCCTGCATGATGCGGAGCAGGTAAAGCCAGAACCTCCCGCCATGCCTTGCATCCTACCCCTCCCAGCCCGCAGGTCCTCCGCCTTGTCCTCTTCCCGTCCCGTCTTCGACCGTTCGTTCTCCGCCTTCCTCTTCGACATGGACGGCACGATCATCAACTCCATTCCGGCCACCGAGCGCGTCTGGACGCGTTGGGCGCTGAAGCACGGGCTGGACGTGGCGACCTTCCTGCCGACCATGCATGGCGTGCGCGGCATCGACACGATCACGCGGCTCGGCCTGCCGGGCGTCGATCCCGTCGCCGAGGCCAAGGAGGTCGAGCGCGAGGAGATGGAGGATGTCGAGGGCGTGCTGCCGATCCCGGGCGCGATCGCCTTCCTTTCCGCCCTGCCGGCCGGCCGCTGGGGCATCGTCACCTCGGCGCCGGTGGCGCTCGCCCATCGCCGCCTCGCCGCCGCCGGCATTCCGCTGCCCGCGGTCATCGTGACGGCCGACGACGTGACGCGCGGCAAGCCGGCACCGGACGGCTACCGGCTGGGCGCCGAGCGGCTCGGCTTCGACCCGGCCGATTGCCTCGTCTTCGAGGACGTGCCGGCGGGCATTCTTGCCGGCGAGGGCGCCGGCGCCCATGTCGTGGTGATGACCGCGACGCACCATCACCCCATCGAGACCGGCCATCCGACGCTGCAGAGCTACGAGGGCATCACCACGCAAGCCGATGCGGACGGCCGGTTGACGCTGCTGCGGGCGGCGGGCTGACACGCAGGCTCCCGTTTCACGAAACAGGAAAGCCGGGATGTCTCCATCCCGGCTTCCGGCTGCTGACAAATCCGCCAAGCTCCCCTTTGTCATGGCCGCCCATAACCCATTGAAAAATGGATCCTCGGGCCAAGCCCGAGGATGACGGAGAGCTTGGGGCGATGTTTGTTCGAGAGCGCGGTCAGCCCTCGAAGAACTCCTTCATCCGCGCGAAGAAGCCGGCGGATTCCGGGTTGTTGTCCTTCGAGGAGATTTCCTCGAATTCCTTGAGCAGCTCGCGCTGGCGCTTGGTCAGCTTCTGCGGCGTCTCGATCTGGATCTGGATGTAGAGATCGCCGACCTGCGTGGAGCGCAGCACCGGCATGCCCTTGCCCTTGAGGCGAAACTGGCGGCCGGCCTGGGTGCCCTCGGGCACCGAGACGCGTGACTTGGTGCCGTCGAGCGTCGCCACGTCGAAGGTGCCGCCGAGCGCCGCCGTCGTCATGGAGATGGGCACGGTGCAGTAGAGGTCCGCCCCGTCGCGCTGGTAGAATTCATGCGGCTTCACCGACAGGAAGATGTAGAGATCGCCCGCAGGCCCCCCGCGCACGCCCGCCTCGCCCTCGCCGGAGAGCCGGATGCGCGTGCCGTCCTCGATGCCGGCCGGGATGTTGACCGACAGCGAGCGCTCTTCCGTGACGCGGCCATGGCCGTGGCACTTGGTGCAGGGATCGCTGATCGTCTGGCCGCGGCCATGGCAGGTCGGGCAGGTGCGCTCGATCGAGAAGAAGCCCTGTGCGGCGCGCACGCGGCCGGAGCCCTGGCAGGTGGCGCAGGTCTTCGGGCTGGTGCCGGGCTTGGCGCCGGACCCGGAACAGACGTCGCAGGTGATCGACGTCGGCACGCGGATCTGCGCCGTCTTGCCGGCATAGGCCTCTTCCAGCGAGATCTCCATGTTGTAGCGCAGGTCGCCGCCGCGTTCGCGGCCGCCGGCCGAGCGCCGCTGGCGCCCGCCACCCATCATCTCGCCGAAAATGTCCTCGAAGATGTCGGAGAAGCCACCGCCCTGGAAACCGCCGCCGCCGAAGCCGCCGCCCATGCCGCCCTGCTCGAAGGCCGCATGGCCGTAACGGTCATAGGCCGCGCGCTTCTGCGGGTCCTTGAGCGTGTCATACGCCTCGTTGACGTCCTTGAACTTCTGCTCGGCGGAGGCATCGCCCGGATTCTTGTCCGGGTGGTACTTCATCGCCATCTTGCGGAAGGCGCTCTTCAGCTCCTTCTCGTCGGCGCTCTTGGAAACACCCAGCGTCTCGTAAAAATCAGCTTTTGCCATTCGGGTTCACGTCCGTTTCGTGGGAACGGTCTTCTTGTTATGGACCTGGAAGCTTGCCTTAGCCTGCATGCCTGAAAAGCGCGCATGCAAAAGGCGGAAGCCGGAGCGAAGGAAAAGCCAAGACATCGTCGCCGCGGTAAACGGGAGTGATCATCTTGTCTTTTTCCCTTCGCGCTGACTTCCGCCTTCTCGCTATCCGTTGCACCGGCCGCGAGAGAGCGCGGCCGGCAGTTCAGGAGGCTCAGGCCGACTTCTTGCGGTCGTCCTCGTCCTTGACTTCCTCGTAGTCGGCATCGACGACATTGTCGCCGGCCTCGCCCGAGGCAGAAGAAGCGTTCTCCTCGGCCTGCTGGGCCTCGTAGATCGCCTGACCGAGCTTCATGGAGACTTCCATGAGCGTGTTGGTCTTCGCCTTGATGTCGTCCGCATCGGGCTCGGAAGCCTCGACGGCGGTCTTCAGCGCGGCGATGGCGTCCTCGATGGCCTTGCGGTCGGCCTCGGAAACCTTGTCGCCATATTCCTTCAGCGACTTTTCCGAGGAGTGGATCAGGCTTTCGGCCTGGTTCTTCGCCTCGACGCCCTCGCGGCGCTTCTTGTCGGCCTCGGCATTGGCCTCGGCGTCCTTGACCATCTTCTCGATGTCGGCGTCGGAAAGACCGCCGGAGGCCTGGATGCGGATCTGGTGCTCCTTGCCGGTGCCCTTGTCCTTGGCCGAGACCTGCACGATGCCATTGGCGTCGATGTCGAAGGTGACTTCGATCTGCGGCATGCCGCGCGGGGCCGGCGGAATGCCGACGAGGTCGAACTGGCCGAGCAGCTTGTTGTCGGCGGCCATTTCACGCTCGCCCTGCGAGACGCGGATGGTCACGGCCGACTGGTTGTCCTCGGCGGTCGAGAAGGTCTGGCTCTTCTTCGTCGGGATCGTCGTGTTGCGCTCGATCAGACGGGTGAAGACGCCGCCCAGCGTTTCGATGCCGAGAGACAGCGGGGTCACGTCGAGGAGGAGGACGTCCTTGACGTCGCCCTGCAGAACGCCGGCCTGGATGGCGGCGCCCATGGCGACCACTTCATCCGGGTTGACGCCCTTGTGCGGCTCCTTGCCGAACAGCTGCTTGACGGTTTCCTGCACCTTCGGCATGCGGCTCATGCCGCCGACGAGAACGACCTCGTCGATCTCGGCCGCCGAAACGCCGGCATCCTTGAGGGCTGCCTTGCAGGGCGCGACGGTGCGCTGGATGAGGTCATCGACGAGCGCCTCGAACTTGGCGCGGGTCAGCTTCATCGTCAGGTGCTTCGGACCGGTCGCATCCGCCGTGATGAACGGCAGGTTGATCTCGGTCTGCTGCGAGGACGAGAGCTCGATCTTGGCCTTCTCGGCGGCTTCCTTGAGGCGCTGAAGGGCGAGCTTGTCGTTCTTCAGGTCGACGCCCTGGTCCTTCTTGAACTCGTCGGCGAGGTAGTTGACCAGACGCATGTCGAAGTCTTCACCGCCGAGGAAGGTGTCGCCGTTCGTCGACTTCACCTCGAAGACGCCGTCGCCGATTTCCAGCACCGAGATGTCGAACGTGCCGCCGCCAAGGTCGTAGACGGCGATGGTCTTGCCGTCCTTCTTGTCGAGGCCGTAGGCGAGCGCGGCGGCCGTCGGCTCGTTGATGATGCGCAGCACTTCAAGACCCGCGATCTTGCCGGCATCCTTGGTCGCCTGGCGCTGCGCGTCGTTGAAGTAGGCCGGAACCGTGATGACGGCCTGGGTGACGGTCTCGCCGAGATAGGATTCGGCGGTTTCCTTCATCTTCTGCAGGATCATCGCGGAGATCTGCGAGGGGGAATAGCCCTTGCCGCGGGCATCGACCCAGGCATCGCCATTGTCGCCCTTGACGATCTTGTAGGGAACGAGACCCTTGTCCTTCTCGACGAGCTTATCGTCGTAGCGGCGGCCGATGAGGCGCTTGACGGCGAAGAGGGTGTTTTCCGGGTTGGTGACCGCCTGGCGCTTGGCCGGCTGGCCGGTCAGCCGCTCACCGTCTTCGGTGAAGGCGACCATGGAAGGCGTCGTGCGCGCGCCTTCGGCATTTTCGATAACTTTCGCGTCCTTGCCATCCATGACGGCGACGCAGGAATTGGTCGTCCCGAGGTCGATACCGATTACTTTAGCCATGTCATTCTCTCCTTGAAGCGAACTGCCGGAACCCATTCAGGCATTCGATTGGCAGCCCCTAATGGTATGGTCTTCACGAAAGCATGGGCCGCAGCCCTGCCTTGCGGCGTATATAAGGAGCCCTCCAGACGACTGCAAGACATTGCCGGGCCGCAAAGCTCGCAAAATCAGCGCGTCCGATGGACTTGGTGTACCGCCCTCGCAACCCGCAATCAACCACAATCCTCTCCGGTGTTTCAAGCAACGGCTCGAGGTCTTGGCGGCTTCCGGAGAGATGGGATCTTAAGACCCGGAAATGTAGAACATCCGGCATGGACGGAGGTGTCGAATAGAGAGCGACGGAAGGAAACATATAATATTTTCCTTCACTTGTACGCAGTGTAAAATTTTTCTCCAGGTAAATTTATCCCCGTCTTCGACAACGCGCACACACCGCAAGTATACGAAACGGTTGAGGGACTGATACGGGCCAACGAAGCAACGGCACAGGAGGCGATGCTCCGAGCGCTCCAGTTAAAATTACCTCGGACCGGTATCGGGCCGTTTGCAAAGGAGTGGATTGCCGCACCAGCAACCAATAAGTGGCTTACCAGAGCGGAACAGGCGGATATTGATCGCATAGGCTGGGCGTACGCATGTCATTGGTGTGGTACAAAGACGTCGGGAACGCCACAGGGCCATTTTGTCGGCGACCATCAGGTGCCAAAATCGTTGGGCAAACCTAGCAGGATTTATCCACACTGCTGGTGGTGCAGCAAATCACAAGGCGGCTTGATATCAAAGGCAAGTCATTGAGGTCATGTCTGTTGAAACGCTTACAATCGCTCCAGAATATCTTAGCATCTATATCGCCGGCCGCACCGGTGTCGATATTCCAATGCACATGGATCGACAGGGAATCTTTGCATCGTCTCAGTGTATAAACGTTCCTGCCTATGACTGGAACCATGGAGACACGAATGTCACTTTCGGCCCGTTCGATGAGCTGAATGAAACAGCCGAACCGGCATTTGATGGATTTCTCGAAACTTCACACAAGCGGCTTATTGTTTTTGTCGCAACAGTATCTGATTACGTCAGCACAACAGTTCCATCAACAAAAACGCGAATCCGCATTTGGCTCGATCATCCAATTGAGCCTTCAAATGTCGTTATTGCTTGTGGATAAGAAATCTAGTAATGTTCTGCGGCACTACTATTGCAAATTACATTTAATATAGAAAATAATTTTATAAATGGCACGACGTTATGACTGCATAGAACCATAACATGTTTATTATCTCCTGGAGACAGAAAGGCACGCTTGGCGAGAAGATGCTGCTCAAAGGAGGTGGGACACCCTAGAATAGCTACTCTTCGCTTCAGCATCACCGCCTTAATACAGCAGAATTTATCTGGCAAACCGGGATATACGCGACATTCCTTACAATCTCAGGGAAAAAATTCATTCCATCGACTCCTGACTGCATCATGATGGCGACACCAGTTTTTCCGTTGGAGAAGCTTCGGAAATAACCATGTCGACGCCCCCGACATTCGACGGGTTTCTCGACACGCCCGACAAGAGGCTTGTCTTCTTCGATGCCAACGAGCCGGAGTTTGCCAGCGTATCGGTGCCTACCGTCAAAACGCGCATACGGATCTGGATCGATCACCCGAGGGAGCCGGAAAATGTCGTCATCGCCTTCGGATGAACGCGACCGTCAGCCCCCCAGCAGCACGTCGAGAAGCGTCGTCCGGCGCGTGCCGGTCTGTCCCTGCTGGCCGACGTCTGCGGGCGGCGTAAGGCCGTCGTCGAGCGGAACGGCGCCCGTCTCGCCGTTCGCCATCGCCTGCCCGTCGCGGGCGGGCTCGTTGCCCAGCGTGCGGGAGATGATGTCGAAGAGCTGGTCGCCTTCCGGGGCCGGTTCCGTCCCGTCCACGACAGGATCTCCGCCGGCCGTGCCGAAGAGCGGCGAGGGCGAAAGACCCTCGTGGGCGGCGGTCATGAACTGGCTCCAGGCCTTCGCGGGAAGCCCGCCGCCCGTCACCTTCTTCATCGACTTGCCGTCGTCGTTGCCGAACCAGACGCCGGTCGTCAGGTTGCTGGTGTAGCCGACGAAGAGCGCGTCGCGGAAGGACTGCGTCGTGCCCGACTTGCCGGCCGCCGGCCAGCCGGGGATGCGGGCGTTCTTGCCGGTGCCCTCGGTGATGACGCGCATCATCATGCCGTTCATCTGGGAGACGACGCCGGGTTCCAATACGCGCGGCGGGTTGTCGTAGGTGTTTTCGTAGAGCACCCGGCCGTCGGCCGTCGAAATGCGGCGGATGATGTGCGGCGTCGCCTTGTAGCCGCCGTTCATGAAGGGAGCGTAGGCGGCGGTCAGCTCGACCAGCGTCACCTCCGACGTGCCGAGCGCGATCGAGGCGTTCGACTGAAGCTCCGATTCGATGCCGAGCCTGCGGGCGAGTTTTATGACGTCGTCCGGGCCGACCTCCATGACGAGCTGCGCGGCAATCGTGTTCAGCGACTGGGCGAGCGCGGAGGAGAGCGTCACCTCGCCGCGATATTTCTGGTCGTAGTTCTCCGGCGTCCACTTGCCGATCCTGACCGGCGCGTCGTTGCGCACGGAAAGCGGCGAGCGGCCGGCTTCCAGCGCCGCCGCATAGACGAAGGGCTTGAAGGCGGAGCCCGGCTGGCGCTTGGCCTTGGAGGCGCGGTCGAACTGGCTTTCCGCATAGTCCCGCCCGCCGACGAGGGCCCGGATGGCGCCGGTGCCGTCGATCGAGACGAGGGCGGCCTGCGAGGCGTTCGACTTTTCGCCCTCCTTGTCGAGGAGCGCGGTGATCGCCTCGTCGGCCTTCTTCTCGAGGTCGAGGTCGATCGTCGTATCGATGACGAGGTCCTCGGTGATGTCGCCGATCATGCCCGGCAGCTGGGCCATGACCATGTCGGCGGCATAATGCTGGGCGCCGGACCAGTAGCTCTTCGCCCGCGCCGGCGTCTGCGACATGGCGGTCTTGATCTCGGTGTCGGTGACGAAGCCCTCTTCGCGCATCGCGCCGAGCACGACCTGCGCACGCGCTTCCGCCGCCTCCGGGTCGCGTGCCGGGGAGAGGCGCGAGGGCGCCTTCAGGAGGCCGGCGAGAAGGGCGGCCTCGCCGAGATTGACGTCCCGCGCCGACTTGTTGAAGTAGCGCCGCGCGGCGGCCTCGACGCCGTAGGAATTCGAGCCGAAGAAGACGCGGTTGAGATACATCGCCAGGATCTGGTCCTTGGAATATTTGTGCTCCAGCCAGAAGGCGAGCAGAACTTCCTGAACCTTGCGCTCCAGCGTGCGCTCCGGCGAGAGGAACATGTTCTTGGCGAGCTGCTGGGTCAGCGTCGAGCCGCCCTGCACCATGCGGCCGGTGGTGATGTTGGTCAGCATCGCGCGGGCGAGGCCGAGCGGATCGATGCCGAAATGCGAATAGAAACGCCGATCCTCGATGGCGATGACGGCCTGCGGGATATAGGGCGACATGTTCTCCAGCGACAGCGCCTCGCCGCCGGTCACGCCGCGATTGGCGATGATGTCGCCGCTGACGGCGAGGATCTTCAGGTTCGGCGGCCGGTCGGGGATCGACCAGCTCGTGGCGCTCGGCATGCGCGCGCCGTAGTAGAGGACGAGGCCGCCGACGCCGATGGCGCCCCAGATGCCGAGCACGACGCACCAGTAGAAGAGCCGGCGGAAAAGGCCGAAGAAACCGCCGCCGGCCGCCCGCCGGCGCCCGCCGGAGCCGCGCCCCGGCCGCTCGGCCCTCGGTGGCTTGCCGCGCCCCTTGCGGCCGCCGCCTGCCACGCGATCTCCCGCGCCGACATGGAAATCATCCTCGTCGTCGTGCCCCCCCGATCCCCGGAAGGACGGTTCGATGCGCTGGGATTTGCGATTGGCTGCCATAAGCGGTCGGATACACCTCGAAAACGTCGCCGTCCGGTGGACCTTAAATGCGGCGATTTAAGGGGTCGTTAAGAAGCGGTGAACGCGCAGGCGACAGTTTGAGGGGGATTTGAGAGAAGATCGGGCGGCCTTGCGGGCCGCCCGGGATATCGCGTTCCGGTCCTGCGCCGTTGCCGGCGCAGACCGTTCAGGCACGTTTACCTTGCTCAATAGTAAGGCGAGAGGCACTCGCGGCGGCCGCCATAGTTGGGCTGGAACGTGTTGTCGTAGGCCCGGTACGAGCGGTAGCGCGCATAGCACCATTCGGTGTGGCGCGGATTGATGCCCTCGTAGCGCGGCCGGGCATAGCCGTCATTGGCGATCGCGCCGCCGATGATCGCACCCGCACCGAAGGCGGCCAGCGGATACCACCAGCCATCCGAATGGCGGCGATAGCCGCGACGTTCGTAGCGATAGCCGCGATGGCCATTGTGCCAGCCGCGGCGCTCGCGCCACTGGACCTGCTGGACATCGCTCGCCTGAGAAGCGCCGACCTTCGGCATCGGCACGGCAAAGGCCGGTGCGGATACGAATGTCGTGGCGAACATGGCGACGGCCATGGCAGCGGCAATGCCGCCCTTGATCGTTGTCTTCATGTCGGTCTCCCTTGGATTGTCACTGTTTCACAGTGATCAAGACGGATGACAGCATGAAACAATTCGACTGAATGCAGGATGAACCGAACTTCTCCATCGCCTCAGTCCTCGCCGTTGCCCAGCCGGCTGAGGAAACGCTGCCGTTCGAAGACGAGGATGACCACCAGCGCCATGATGAAGGGGATGATCAGGTAGAACAGCCGGAAGACGGCGAGCGCGGCCAGCACCGCCGCCGGATCCATGTCCGGCAGGCCGGCGATGAAGACGAGCTCCAGGACGCCGATGCCGCCCGGCGCATGGGACAGCAGCGCCACCGAGAAGGAGGCGAGGAAGATGCCGAGCACGACGAAGAAGCCCGGATTGCCCTCCGCCGGCAGCACGAAATAGATGATCGCCGCCGCGCCGATCAGCTCGATCGGCGCGATGATGAGCTGGCGGAAGACCAGCGAGGGCTTGGGATATTCCAGCTTCAGCCAGCGCGTATTGATCGGCCGGAAGCCGACGAGGCTGCCCACCACATAGAGCACGACCAGCGCCAGGATGAAGACACCGGTCGAGAACGCCGCCTCGATCGGCAGGAATTCGGCGAACCGCCCGACAATCTCCGGCTCCAGCACCAGCACCAGGCCGAACAGCATGACCGTGCCGAGCGCGAAGGTGAAGGAGCAGAAGGCGACGAGGACGCCCACCTCCGATCCGGTCAGCCCCTTCGACGTATAGGCGCGGTAGCGCACCAGCGCGCCGGAGAACACCGAGGCACCGATATTGTGCGACAGCGCATAGGTGGTGAAGGACGTGATGGTGATGAACCACAGCGAGATGCGATGGCCGAGATGCTCGAGCGCCAGGTGGTCGTAGGCGGCGAGCGCCGCATAGGCGACGAGCGTGGCGCCGCAGGCCAGCAGCCAGCCGGAGACCGGAATGGCATGGAGGCTCGCCATGAACTCGTCGAGCGACAGGCCGCGGAGATCCTTGTAGAGGATATAGACCGACAGGATGATCGCGGCGGTGCTGACGAGCGGCCAGAAGAACTTTTTCAGCCGCTTCATCCCGCCTTCCCCCCTGCTCCCGGCGCCCCACAGCCCGGGCAGCGAGGTGTTCTCGCAATCTTTCCTGACGCCATTCTCACCCTTTCCCCATGTCCGGGCCGTCGTCGCCTGTCCGCGCGCGGTCCTTGTCTTTTGAGGAAACCAGCATTTCCGTTCCGTCCGGTTAATGCTGGCCTCCCATGTCATCACATCTGTGTCAGCGCGCCGCGAGCGCCGAAAGAATGCGCACCCACGAGCGGATGCCCTTTTCGAAGGAGCGCAGCTCGTATTTCTCGTTCGGCGAATGGATGCGGTCATCCGACAGCGCAAAGCCGACAAGCAAGGATTCCATGCCGAGCATCTTCTGGAAATCGCCAACGATCGGGATGGAGCCGCCCATGCCGATGACGACGGCGGGCTTCGGCCATTCGTCCGAGAGCGCGCTCTTCGCCTTGCCGAGCAGCGCGGAATCGTAGGGTAGCTGGATGGCCGGCGAGCCGCCATGGGCATGGAACGTCACCGAGCAGTCCGCCGGGACGCGCGCCCGCACATAGGCGCGGAACGCATCGCGGATCTTCGCCGGATCCTGCTTGCCGACGAGGCGGAAGGAGACCTTTGCCGAGGCTTCGGCGGCGATCACCGTCTTGAAGCCCTCGCCCGTATAGCCGCCGGTGATGCCGTTGACCTCGGCGGTCGGGCGCGCCCAGGTGAGCTCCAGCACGGAGCGGCCCTTTTCCCCCGAGGGGATCGACAGGCCGATCTCGCCGAGGAAGCTCTCGGCCGTCTTGCCGAGCGTCTCCCACGCCGCCTTGATCTGGCTCGGCGTTTCCTCGACGCCGTCATAGAAGCCGTCGAGCGTCACGCGGCCGGTCTCGTCGTGCAGGCCGGCGAGGATATTCGACAGGATATGGATCGGGTTTGCCGCAGCCCCGCCGAAATAGCCCGAATGCAGGTCCCGGTCGGCCGCCTTGATGACGATCTCCTCGCCGACGAGGCCGCGCAGGCCCGCGGAGATGGCCGGCGTGTCGGCATCCCACATGCTGGTATCGCAGACGAGGGCGAAATCGGCCGTCAGCTCGGCGGCATTGGCCTCGAGGAACGGCTTGAGCGAGGGCGAGCCGGATTCCTCCTCGCCCTCGAAGAGGATGGTGACGCGGCAGGGCAGGCTGCCCGCCGTTTCCTTGTAGGCGCGGCAGGCTTCCACGAATGTCAGGAGCTGGCCCTTGTCGTCCGACGTGCCGCGGCCGGTGATGATACGCCGGCCCTTGCCGGCATCGCGCACCGCCGGCTCGAAGGGATCGTGGTCCCACAGGTTCAGCGGGTCGACCGGCTGGACGTCGTAGTGGCCGTAGAAGAGCACATGCGGCGCATCGGGCTTCGCGCCGTCGTGATGGGCGACCACCATCGGATGGCCGGGCGTGTCGCGCACCGTCGCGTCGAAACCGAGCGAGCGCAGCTCCTTGACCAGCCATTCGGCCGCCCGCCGGCACTCCGCCTTGAAGGCCGGATCGGTGGAGATGGACTTGATGCGCACCAGCTCGAACAGGCGTTCGAGGCTGGCCGGAACGCCGGCGCTGGCGCGATCGAGAACGGGCAGGATGTTGGTCATGGATGAACCCCCAGGACATGGTGCGGGCGCGCTCTTGCGGTGCAACATGCAGCAAATCAAATGAATTTCGGCGCGACATTAGACCGATCGGCTCGGTCAGGGCAAATCGTATGACGATCAGAGGCGCGGATCGCGGCCGAGATTGGCGAGCACCATGCGCATATACTCCAGGAGCAGCTCCCGCTCGAAGCGCCGGAAGCCCCGGAAGAGCGCGTCCTCGGTGGCCAAGGCCGCCGCCATCGCGGTCTCGCGCAGCGCCTTGCCGCGGCTCGTCAGGAAGACGAGCTGGGCCCGCCTGTCCTTCGGGTGGCGCCGGCGGGAGATGAGCCCGTCGCGCTGCATGCGGGCGAGCGTGCTGGCCATGGTCGCCTGTTCGATGTCGAGCCGGTCGAGAAGCTCGCGCTGGGTGAGGCCGTCGCCGCTCCACAGCTCCAGGAGGACCGGGAACTGGCCGGGCGCGAAACCGGCCCCGTCCGCCCGTGCCTGAAGGGCGCGGGACGCCGCCTTCGCCAGGAGATTGGCGAGGTACGCTGCCGACTCCTTCCGGTCAAATTCCATGGGGCGAAAGCTAAGCCGGTTTTGGGCGGAAGACAATGGATCGCAGGCGATGCTTTGGCGAGCGGGAGAGCTCCCCGGCCTCTCCCTGCACTCGCCCCATTCAGCGACGCGGCCCCAGAAACGAGAAGCCGCCGACGACAGGAGGCTTGTCGCGGCGGCTTCTTCGAATGATGGACAAAGGCCCGGAGAGGGGGATGAGGCCTTTGTCCTTTGTCTGGCGCGGCGGGGGACAGGCCGGGTGCCAGACAACGGCTTTGATCAGGTGCCGATGAACAATATCTGTGGGTTCGAATGTGGCTTTTCAAGGGTTTCAAGCGCCCGGGAAAATTACAAATCGGTAACGTTCGTGTGAGGCTTCCCGGCCACTGGAAAGGCCTGTTTGCCCACAATGAAAGATGGACGCGGAAAGCCGCCCGCGCTATCCATTCACCCCATGAAAAAAGGTGATCATCTCTTCCTCGTCGACGGCTCGGGCTTCATCTTCCGCGCCTTCCACGCCATCCCGCCGCTCAACCGCAAATCGGACGGGCTGCCGGTCAATGCCGTCTCGGGTTTCTGCAACATGCTGTGGAAGCTCCTGAAGGATGCGCGCAACACCGATGTGGGCGTGACGCCGACCCATTTCGCGGTCATCTTCGACTATTCGTCGAAAACCTTCCGCAACGACCTCTACGACCTCTACAAGGCGAACCGCACGGCACCGCCCGAGGACCTGATCCCGCAGTTCGGCCTGATCCGCCACGCGACGCGCGCCTTCAACCTGCCCTGCATCGAGAAGGAAGGTTTTGAGGCCGACGACCTGATCGCCACCTATGCCCGCCTTGCGGAGGCGGACGGCGCGGATGTCACCATCGTCTCCTCCGACAAGGACCTCATGCAGCTCGTGACTGAGAACGTCTCGATGTATGACGGCATGAAGGACAAGCAGATCTCCATCCCGGAAGTCGTCGAGAAATGGGGCGTGCCGCCGGCAAAGATGATCGACCTCCAGTCGCTGACCGGCGATTCGACCGACAATATCCCGGGCGTTCCCGGCATCGGCCCGAAGACCGCCGCGCAGCTCCTCGAGGAATATGGCGACCTCGACACGCTGCTTGCCCGCGCCGAGGAGATCAAGCAGGCCAAACGCCGCGAGAACATCATCGCCAACCGCGAGCTCGTGCTGCTCTCCCGCCAGCTCGTCACGCTGAAGACCGATACGCCGCTCGACACGCCGCTCGACGACCTGATCCTGCATCCGCAGGACGGGCCACGGCTGATCGCCTTCCTGAAGGCGATGGAATTCACCACGCTGACGCGCCGTGTCGCCGAAGCCTGCGATTGCGACGCGGGCGCCATCGCGCCGGCGGACGTGCCGGTCGAATGGGGCGCCGAGGCGCATGGCCCGGACCTCGACAAGGGCGACGTCGCCGGCCCCGCCCTCGTGCTCGATGGCAAGGAGACGGCGGCCGAGGCCGCCGCGACGCTGCTGCCCACCGCCGGCGCGGATGGCGACACGCCCTCGGCGCTCGCCAGGGCCCGCGCCGAACGCTTTTCGGCCGCCCCCATCGACCATGCCGGCTACGAGACCGTGCGGAATATCGAGACGCTGGACCGCTGGATCGCCGCCGCGCGCGAGACCGGCCTCGTCGGCTTCGACACCGAGACGACCTCGCTCGACGCCATGCAGGCGGAGCTTTGCGGCTTCTCCCTTGCGATCGCCGACAATGCCAAGGACCCGACAGGCACCGTCATCCGCGCCTGCTACGTGCCGCTCAACCACAAGAACGGCGTCGGCGACCTGCTCGGCGGCGGGCTCGCCGAGGGGCAGATCCCGATCCGGCCGGCGCTGGAACGGCTGAAAAGCCTGCTGGAGGACCCTTCCGTCCTGAAGGTCGCGCAGAACCTCAAATACGATTACCTCGTCATGCGCCGCCACGGCATCACCGTTCAGGGTTTCGACGATACGATGCTGATGTCCTACGCGCTCGACGCGGGTGCCGGCACGCACGGCATGGACACGCTCTCCGAACGCTGGCTCGGCCACAAGCCGATTTCCTACAAGGACGTCGCCGGCTCGGGCAAGGGCGCGCAGACCTTCGACATGGTGGATATTTCCCGCGCCACGGCCTATGCGGCGGAAGACGCCGACGTGACGCTGCGCCTCTGGCACGTCTTGAAGCCGCGGCTCGCCGCCAACCGCATGACCACCGTCTACGAGCGGCTGGAGCGCCCGCTGGTGCCCGTGCTCGCCCGCATGGAGGAGCGCGGCATCACCATCGACCGCCAGGTGCTGTCCCGCCTTTCCGGCGAACTCGCGCAGGGTGCCGCCGGCCTCGAGGAGGAGATCTACGAGCTTGCCGGCGAACGCTTCAACATCGGCTCGCCGAAACAGCTCGGCGACATCCTGTTCGGCAAGATGGGCCTGCCCGGCGCCTCCAAGACGAAGACCGGCCAGTGGTCGACCTCCGCACAGGTGCTGGAGGACCTCGCCGCCCAGGGCATTCCCTTGCCGCGCAAGATCGTCGACTGGCGCCAGCTCACCAAGCTGAAATCCACCTATACGGACGCCCTGCCCGGCTTCGTGCATCCCGACACGAAGCGCGTGCACACGTCCTACGCGCTCGCCGCCACGACGACCGGCCGCCTCTCCTCCTCCGATCCCAACCTGCAGAACATCCCGGTGCGCACGGCGGAAGGCCGCAAGATCCGCACGGCCTTCATCTCGACGCCCGGCCACAAGCTGGTCTCGGCCGACTACAGCCAGATCGAACTGCGCGTGCTCGCCCATGTCGCCGACATCCCGCAGCTGAAACAGGCCTTTGCCGACGGCATCGACATCCATGCCATGACGGCGTCCGAAATGTTCGGCGTCCCGGTGGACGGCATGCCCCCGGAGGTCCGCCGCCGCGCCAAGGCGATCAATTTCGGCATCATCTACGGCATCTCGGCCTTCGGCCTTGCCAACCAGCTCTCCATCGAGCGCTCGGAGGCCGGCGACTACATCAAGAAATATTTCGAGCGCTTCCCGGGCATCAAGGACTACATGGACCAGACCAAGGCCTTCGCCCGCGAGAACGGCTATGTCGAAACCATCTTCGGCCGCCGCGCGCATTACCCGGAGATCAAGTCGTCCAATCCCTCGGTGCGCGCCTTCAACGAACGCGCCGCGATCAATGCCCCGATCCAGGGCTCGGCCGCCGACATCATCCGCCGCGCCATGGTCAAGATGGAGCCGGCGCTCGCCGCCGCCGGCCTTTCCGCCCGCATGCTGCTGCAGGTGCATGACGAACTGATCTTCGAGGTCGAGGACGGCGAGGTGGAAAAGGCGATCCCCGTCATCATCGGCGTGATGGAAAACGCCTCCCTGCCGGCGCTCGCGATGAAGGTGCCGTTGAAGGTGGATGCACGGGCGGCGCACAATTGGGACGAGGCGCACTGAGGGCAGCGAACGGCCCCTCATCCGCCTGCCGGCACCTTCTCCCCGCAGGCGGGGAGAAGGGATCGAGGAGCAAAGCTTCCCTTCCCAACCAAGTTCATTGTTTGGGAAACCCGTGCGACATATGCCTTCTCCCCGCCTGCGGGGAGAAGGTCGCGGCAGCGGGATGAGGGGCCGCTACGCCTCCGCGATCTCCGCATGTCCCGTCTGGATGTTCCAGAGATTGCGATAAAGCCCCGGCCGCTCCACAAGCGCGCCGTGCGAGCCCGACTGGATCACCCGGCCCGCCTCCATCACATGGATGGCGTCGGCATGCACCACCGTGCTCAGCCGGTGCGCGACGAGGATGACCGTGCGCCTGCCCTTCATCCTGGCGAGCGAGCGCTGGATCGCCGCCTCCGTCTCGTTGTCGACGGCGCTCGTCGCCTCGTCGAGGATGAGGATCGCCGGATCGATCAGCAGCGCGCGGGCGAGCGCGATGCGCTGGCGCTGGCCGCCCGAGAGCTTCTGGCCGTATTCGCCGATCTGGCTTTCGTAGCCGTCCGGCAGGTCGCGGATGAAGCCGTCGGCCTCCGCCATGCGCGCGGCGGCCTCGACCGCCTCGCGGCTCGCGCCCGGCCGGCCATAGGCGATGTTGTCGGCGATCGAGCCGGAAAACAGTGTCACCTCCTGCGGCACCCAGGCCATGCTCTTGCGCAGACATTCGCCGGACCAGTCGGCGAGCGGCACGCCGTCGAGGAGGATGCGGCCCTTCTGCGGGCGGATGAAGAGGCCGAGCAGCTTGATCAGCGTCGACTTGCCGCTGCCCGTGGGCCCGACGAGGGCGACCGTCTCGCCCGCCTTGATGGCGAGGTTGATGTCGGTGACGCCGCCGGGGCTCGTCGCATAGCGGAAGGTAACGCCGTCGATCTCGAAGCGGCCGGAGACCTTTGCCTCGTGCGTGCCGTGCGGTTCGCCGCGCGGCTCGTCGAGCAGGCGCAGGATGCGGCGCGTCGAGGCCATGGCACGCTCGTAGAGGTCGGCGATCTCGGCAAGGCCGGTCATCGGCCAGAGCAGGCGCTGGGTGAGGAAGACGAGCAAGCCATAGGCGCCGACCTGCATCTCACCGTTCAGCGTCAGCCAGCCGCCGATCAGGAAGGTGGCGAGGAAGCCGGACAGGATCGCCATGCGGATGATCGGGATGAAGGCGGAGGAGACGCGGATCGCCGCCCGGTTCGCCTCGACATAGCCGCGGCTTTCCGCCGTCAGCGCCGCCGTCTCGCGCGCCTCGGCGCCGAAGGCGCGGATGGTCTGGAGGCCCTGCAGGTTGGTGGTGAGCCGCGCGCCGAGCCCGCCGGCCCGCGCCCGCACCGCATCGTAGCGCGCCTGCGCCCGCCGCTGGAACCAGAAGGCGCCGGCGATGATCGCCGGCACCGGCGTGAAGGCGATGACGGCGATCAGCGGGCTGACGATGAAGAACACCGCGCCGACCAGGATGACGGCGGAAAAGGTCTGGATCAGCTCGTTCGCGCCACGATCGAGGAAGCGTTCGAGCTGGTTGATGTCGTCGTTCAGCACGGCGACGAGGTCGCCGGAGCGGTTCTCCTCGTAAAAGCTCGACGGCAGGTGCTGGGCGTGGTCATAACAGAGGATGCGCAGGCGATGCTGCACGTCCTGCGCCAGGCCCCGCCAGAGAATCTGGTAGAAATATTCGAACAGCGATTCGCCGAACCAGATGAGGAAGGTGGCGATGCCGAGCAGGGTGAGCTGGTGCACGGGATCGGTGATGCCGACCTGCGCCACGAAGGAATCCTTGCCGCGCACCACCACGTCGAGCGCGATGCCGATCAGGATCTCCGGCATGACGTCGAAGATCTTGTTGATGACCGACGAGGCGACCGCCCGCATCACGCGGCCCTTCTCGTCGCTGACGAGCGACAGGAGAACACGCAGCGGATGGCGCTTGCCGGAGGAAAGGGGAGCGGACGTCTCGGGAGCGGGCATGGAAGGAACCTGTTGTCGGGACCGGCCGATCCATCGGACGGCCCTCCGCCTCTAGAACATTTTGCAGCGGAGTGGAATCGCCCGGGCCGCATGCCTGGGCGGATACAGGCCGAAACGGCACCGGGACGTCGTATTCTCTCAATTCATTCCACGAAAAGACGGGCCGCCTTAACACCGCCTTAAGATCGTGTGCGTCTTGATCGGCTCCCAAGCACGGGTGCAATACCCCACGGAACCAACCGGCGCCCGGCCGGAACGGAGGCAGGCGTGCAATCCCTATCTGGCGCGGCGGCGCGCTTTCGACTGGTGGCGGCCATGGCGGCCCTGATTCTTCCCGTTCAGGCGAGCGCGGCATGCCTCAGCGGTGTGAACCTCGCCGGCGCCGAATTCGGCGAGGGGCGCGGCACCTTCGGCAAGGACTATACCTATCCGTCCGCCGAAACGATCGCCTATTTCGCCGGCAAGGGCTTCAATGCCGTGCGCCTTCCCTTCAAATGGGAACGGCTGCAGCCGCGGCTGAACCGCGGCTTCGACAAGGCGGAGCGCAAGCGGCTCATCGACACCGTCAAGGCGCTGCGCGGCGCCGGCCTGACCGTCATCCTCGACCCGCACAACTACGCCTATTACGGTGACAAGCAGGTCGGCTCGGCCGAGGTGCCCGACAGCGCCTTCGCCGATTTCTGGCGCCGGCTCGCCGAGGACTACAAGGACGACGGCGGCGTGCAATTCGGCCTGATGAACGAGCCGCACGACGTATCCGCCCCGCAGTGGCTCGCCTCCGCCAATGCGGCGATCGCGGCGATCCGCGAGGCGGGCGCGAAGAACCTCGTGCTCGTGCCGGGCACGATCTGGACGGGGGCGCACAGCTGGGAAGAGGAGCGGGAGGGCGGCGCCAACGGCACCGTCATGCTCGGCATCGAGGACCCCGCCGACAACCACGCCTACGAGGTGCACCAGTATCTCGACGCCGATTTTTCTGGCAAGGCGGACACCTGCACGCGGGCGGACGACGCCGTGGCCGCGCTGGAGCGCTTCACCGACTGGCTGAAGCGCAACAACAAGCGCGGCTTCCTCGGCGAATTCGGCGGCGCGGCGGACAAGGCCTGCCTCGACGGGCTCGCCCGCATGACCGCGCTGGTCGGCAAGGAAAGCGCGGTCTGGACCGGCTGGGCCTATTGGGCGGGCGGCGACTGGTGGCCGGCGACGGAGCCGCTCAACATCCAGCCGACCGCCGACGGAGACCGGCCCCAGCTTGCCGCGCTCATCGCCGGCGGCGGACTGCCGGCCAGGGCTGGCACCTGCGCGGCGCTTCCCTGACCCGCCGGCTCCGGCACGATGTCGGAGCGGTCATGTCCCGCTGCCTTTGCCCGACCACAGGAAATCATCGATGATTTCCTGTAGCAGAGACTGTCCTACCTCAGAAGAAGACGTGCAGCGGCCACTGGACCGGGCGGCGGGAGGAGGAAAGCCGGCTGCCTTCGAGCGGCAGCCTGTCTTCCGTCGCGCGGCCGGCCGTGTCGTCGCTTGCGGATTGCTCGTCCTTCGGCTGGAAGCCGACCGGGTAGAGGTTGAAGTAACCAAGCGTCACGCCGCCGAGATAGATCATGCGGTAGGCTCCCGTTCCGTTTAACGTCCCGGTCAACATCATGGCGGAATCGTGGCACCTGTCAATAGTCTATAGAATTGGTGCTCTATTCCGCCCTTGAAACGCACCGCGCCGAGGGAGTACGAGGCAGCCTGACGCCACCGGGAAGACGCCTTGTACACGCTGGACCAGACAGAGCTGTTCGAAGAGGAAATCCGCAAGAGCCGGTTCCGCGCGATCGCCTGCCCCGTCGAGAGCGAGGCCGAGGCGAAGGCCCGGCTGGCCGAGGTCTCGGACCCCGCGGCCAACCACAATTGCTGGGCCCTGCGCATCGGCCAGACCTACCGCTTCAGCGACGACGGCGAGCCGAGCGGCACGGCCGGAAAGCCGATCCTGCAGGCGATCGACGGCCAGGCGCTCGACCGCACGCTCGTCGTCGTCACCCGCTGGTTCGGCGGCATCCTGCTCGGCAGCGGCGGGCTCATCCGCGCCTATGGCGGCACGGCGGCCGCCTGCCTGCGCGCCGCCGCCAAGACCGAATATGTCGAGCGCGTCGCGCTGTCCGTCTCGCTCGGCTTTTCCGATCTCGCGCTGGTCAAGGCGCGGCTTTCCGCCCTCGCCGGCCTCGTGATGGACGAGGAGACCTTTCACGCGCGGGGCGCGCGCCTTGCCTTCCGCGTGCCGGCGGAAAAGGCGGAGGAGATCGGCCGGATGATCGCGGACCTGACGAGCGGGCGCGCCGGGATCGGCAAGTAGACGGTTCGGACGCAAACCGCGGCACTCCCTTGCCGGAATGGCGCCGGGGCCGGAAATTTGCCCTTCCGGTCAAAAGAAATCCCCTTCCATTTCCCGCCGGCTTCGCGGAACGGTTTGGCGCGTCATCCACAAGCCGCCGAAAGCCTTCATCCCGCCGGCGCAAAGGGCGCAAAGATGCGCTTCCGCGCGGACGGCAGGCGACGGCGGGCCGCTATAGGCAAGGCGTTTTTTTCGTTCTATCTACCGCCTCGGACATATTTTCGCGGGGGCTATCCTGCGATCCCCGCATGAAAGAGAGGACGATCCCCATGAGCCTGCGCATCAACGACATCGCTCCGGACTTCACCGCCGAGACCACCATCGGCCCGGTCAGCTTCCACGACTTTATCGGCGACGGCTGGGCGGTGCTCTTCTCGCACCCCAAGAACTTCACCCCGGTCTGCACCACCGAGCTCGGCGCCATGGCCGGCGTCGAGGGCGAGTTCCGCAAGCGCGGCGTGAAGATCATCGGCATCTCGGTCGATCCGGTCGACAGCCACGCCAAGTGGAAGGACGACATCCGCACCGCCACGGGGTTCGACGTCGAGTACCCGCTGATCGGCGACAAGGACCTGAAGGTGGCGAAGCTCTATGACATGCTGCCGGCCGCCGCCGGCGACACGTCGGAAGGCCGCACGCCCGCCGACAATGCCACCGTGCGCTCCGTCTTCGTCATCGGCCCGGACAAGAAGATCAAGCTGATCCTCACCTACCCGATGACGACGGGCCGCAACTTCGCGGAGATCCTGCGCGCGATCGATTCGATCCAGCTCACCAGCAGGCACCAGGTGGCGACGCCTGCCAACTGGCAGCAGGGCGAAGACGTGATCATCACCGCCGCCGTCTCCAACGAGGACGCCATCACCCGCTTCGGCGCCTTCGACACCGTCCTGCCCTACCTGCGCAAGACGAAGCAGCCGGCCGCCTGATCCGGCATTGCGCCTCCGCCCTCCAGGCAGCGGAGGCCCGTGTGAAACGAGGCGTTGCCTCTTGCCCTTTCTCCCCGGCGGGGAGAAGGGAAGAGCGGGGCCGCCGCGCCGTTTCCGGGGCGGAGATGGATGCCTCCTGCCTCAGACCGGCTCCCAGCCGTCCTTCTCGCTGGCGCGGTAGATGGCGTCGATGAGCCTCTGGTTGAGGCGCGAGTTTTCCAGCGACACGACCTCCTCGTCCCCTCCGAGCGCCGCCCGTGTGAAGGCCTCGGCCTCGCGCCTGTACTGGCGGGCATCCTGGAAGCGGAAGAGCTGGCTTTCGCTGTGGCTCTGGTTGGTGAGCTCGATCTCCTCCGCCCCGTAGCGATCGGCATTGAAGGGCGACTTCACCTCGATGAAGCCCTTGTCGCCGTGGAAGACCATGACCTGGCGTTGGGCGAGCTGGGTGGAGACGTAGAAGGAGAGCTCGAAGTCGCCGAAATCGGCGCGCACGCTCGAATAGATGTCCGTGCCGAATTCCGGGTCGCGCTCCGTGCTCGCCTGCACGCGGACCGGCTCCTTGCCGGTGGAAAAGCGCGTGGTGATGGTCGGGTAGACGCCGATGTCGGGCAGGCCGCCGCCGCCGAGCGCCGGCACGTTGCGCATGTTGCCGGGGTCGCGGTTGAAATAGGTGAAGGCGCCCTGCACATGGCGCAGCCGGCCGATCGCGCCTTCGGCAAGCAGCGCGCGGACCTTCCGCCAGACGGGGCTGTAGGTGACCATGAAGGCTTCCGAGATCAGCACCCCGTTGCGGTCGCGCGCGGCGATCAGCGCGTCGATCTCCCCGGCCTTGAGCGCGATCGGCTTTTCGCACAGCACATGTTTTCCCGCATCCGCCGCCTTGATCGACCATTCCACATGCTGGGACGTCGGCAGCGGGATATAGACGGCGTCGATCGTGTCCGAGGCCAGCATCTCCTCGTAGGAGCCGAAGGCATGCGGCACCGAGAAGCGGTCGGCCATGGCGCGGGCCTTGGCGAGGTCACGGCTGGCAATGGCGGTGATGACGCAGTTTTCCGCGTCCTGGATGGCCGGCACGACGAGTTCGCGGCCGATCTTGGCCGTCGACAGGATTCCGAAACGCAGCATGATGATCTCTCCCTGATTGCGACAGGGGACTAAAGCATGTCGCGCAAAAGTGTGCAGCGGTTTTGCGGCAACGACATGCGAAAAATCAACGACCTAAAGCGCGGGGAGCGAAGCTGAAAGATCGCGACGCGCTTTCGCCGCGAGGTACGTTCCTCGCAAGCGCGGCGGCCGGCAAAAAGTCGGATCCACGGCGTGCAAAGGCGCCGGCCGCGCCCTATGTTGCAGGAAGCTTTTTCAGCACGAACCCCTTGGAGGACCCCATGCAGTTTCGCGCCCTCGGCAAGACCGGCCTTTCGATCGCCCCCCTCGTCTTCGGCGGCAATGTCTTCGGCTGGACGGCCGACGAGAAGACCTCCTTCGACCTGCTCGACGCCTTCACCGGCGCCGGCTTCAACGCCATCGACACGGCCGACGTCTATTCGCGGTGGGCGCCGGGCAACCAGGGCGGCGAATCCGAGACGATCATCGGCAAGTGGCTGAAGCGCTCCGGCATCGCCCGCGACAGGGTGGTGGTCATCACCAAGGTCGGCTCCGACATGGGCCAGGGGCGCCGGGACCTGCGCAGGCGCTGGATCGTCGAGGCGGTCGAGAACTCGCTGAAGCGGCTCCAGACCGATCATATCGACCTCTATCTCTCGCACTGGCCGGATCCGCAGACGCCCTACGAGGAGACGCTGGAGGCCCATGCAGGCCTCGTGAAGGCCGGCAAGGTGCGCGCCTTCGGCGCCTCGAACCTCGATGCCGGCCAGTTGCAGGCCTCGTTCGAGGCCGCCGACAAGGCCGGCCTGCCGCGCTACGGCGCGCTTCAGCCGGAATACAATCTCTATGACCGCACCGGTTTCGAGGGCGCGCTGGCCGATCTGTGCCGGAAGGAGGACCTCGGCGTCATCACCTATTACAGCCTCGCCTCCGGCTTCCTGACCGGCAAGTACCGCACGAAGGCGGACACCGAGGGCAAGGCCCGCGGCGAGGGCGTCGTGCGCTATCTCGACGACAAGGGCCTGCGCATCCTCGCCGCCCTCGACAAGGTGGCCGCCGAGACCGGCGCGACGCCGGCCGAAATCGCGCTCGCCTGGCTGATGGCCAAGCCTGCGGTCACCGCGCCGATCGCCAGCGCGACCAGCCTCGGCCAGCTCGCAAGCCTGATGAAGGCGGCAGCCCTCACGCTGAGCGCGGAGCAGATGGCCGCGCTCGACACGGCGGGGGCGTGAGCCATGGCCATCACCATCCGCGATGCGCTGGAGGGTGACGAGGCGGCCTGGAGAAAGCTCTGGGCCGGCTACCTCGCCTTCTACGAGACCGACGTGCCGGAGGAGGTGACCGCCTTCACCTGGGCACGCATCCTGGATCCCGGCTCGCGCGTCTCGATGCGGCTTGCCGAGGAGGACGGGACGGTGCTGGGCTTTGCCATCCATCACTACCACGATTCCACCTGGGGCATCGCGCCGGAAGGCTATCTCGAGGACATGTTCGTCGACGAGGGCACGCGCGGCAGGGGTATCGGCCGGGCGCTGATCGACGACCTCGTCACCATTTCCAGGCGCAACGGCTGGCGCGGCATCTACTGGCACACCCGCCAGGACAATGCGCGCGCCCGCAAGCTCTACGACAGCTATGTCGAGGCCGACGGGCATATCCGCTACCGGCTGAAAACCTGACACAGTTCCGTTGAGCCCGGGTCAGCCGCGGAACCGGAAGAAATCGACGAAGGCGCGCAGCGCCGGGCGCATCTGCCGGCGCGAGGGATAGTAGATCGAAAAGCCGTCGAAGGCCGGGCACCAGTCTTCCAGCGCTGCGACGAGCCGGCCGGCCTCGATATCCTCGCCGACGCGCTGGTCGAAGACATAGGCAAGGCCCGCGCCGTCCATCGCGGCCGCGCGCATCAGCCGCTGGTCGGAGACGATCAGCGGGCCGGCGACGTCGACCGTCACCAGCCGCCCGTCCTTTTCCAGCTCCCAGCGATAGATCCGCCCGCTGGAAAAGCGCCGCCGGATGCAGCGGTGCTGCATGAGGTCGCGCGGCTGGACGGGTTTCGGATGACACTCGAAATAGGCCGGCGCGCCGACGATGAGGCCGCGCCAGGGGCCGCTCGCCCGGACCGCGATCATGTCCGCCTCCAGATGTTCGCCGAGCCGCAGCCCGGCATCGAACCCCTTCTCGACGATGTCCTCGAAGCGGTCGTCGGTCCGAAGGTCCAGCTCGATCTCCGGATAGGCGGCGAGGAAGGCGCCGAGCCGCGGCATGACGATGTCCTCGGCGGCGATCAGCGGCATGGTGACGCGCAACGGACCGGCGGGGCGGCCCTGCCGGTCGGCAAGCGCCTCTATGGCCGAACCGATGTCGGAAAGCGCCGGCGCCAGCGTGTCGAGCAGCAAGCGTCCCTCCTCGGTCGGCGCCACGGAGCGGGTGGTGCGCGCGATGAGGCGCACGCCGAGACTCGCCTCCAGCGCCGAGACCGCATGGCTGACGGCGGAGGGCGCGATGCCGAGTTCGCCCGCGGCCTTGCGAAAGCTGCGCGTCTCCGCGACGATGGCGAGCACGGCGAGCTGGGAAAGCTGGGTCCGGTTCATTGTTCCAACAGATAGAACAAGCCGTTGGCTTTTGCAGCAATTTTCCGATGAGGCGCCGCGTCCTAGATTGGCTTTGCCCGGATGACGGCGGACCGTTCGCCGCCCGGCCGCGCGGACCCGCCTCCCGGGGTCCACAGAAGAAGGATTTCGCCATGAAACACAGACAGCTCGGTATCCTCGACGTTTCCGCCCTCGGCCTCGGCTGCATGGGCATGAGCCATGCCTACGGCCCCTCCAGCGACGAGACGGCGGCCATCGACACGCTGCACCGCGCCGTCGATCTCGGCATCACCCTGTTCGACACGGCCGAGGTCTACGGCCCCTACAGGAACGAGATCCTCCTCGGCAAGGCGCTGAAGCCGGTGCGCGACAAGGTGGTGATCGCCACCAAGTTCGGCTTCCGCATCGATCCCGCCAAACCCTCGGCCGAGATGATCACGGGCACGGACAGCCGGCCGGAAAACGTCAGGGCCGTCGCCGAGGCCTCGCTGAAGCGGCTCGGCATCGAGGTCATCGACCTCTACTACCAGCACCGCGTCGACCCGGACGTGCCGATCGAGGAGACGGTGGGCGCCATGGCGGAGCTGGTGCGCGCGGGCAAGGTGAAGGCGCTCGGCCTTTCGGAAGCCGGCAGCGAGACGATCCGCAAGGCCCATGCCGTGCACCCGATCGCCGCCATGCAAAGCGAATATTCGCTGTGGACCCGTGACGTCGAGGAAAACGGCGTGCTGGAGACCTGCCGCACGCTCGGCATCGGCTTCGTGCCCTTCAGCCCGCTCGGCCGCGGCGTGCTCACCGGCGCGCTGAAGAAGCTGGACGGCCTTGCCGACGACGATTTCCGCCGCTCGCTGCCGCGCTTCGCCGCGGAGAATTTCGACGCCAACCTCGCGCTGGTCGCCCTCCTGGAGGAGATGGCGGCGGAAAAGGGCGTCGCCCCGGCGCAGCTCGCGCTTGCCTGGGTGCTGGCGCAGGGCGATTTCATCGTGCCGATCCCCGGCGCCAGCAAGGTGCCGCACCTGGAGCAGAACGCCGCCGCCGCAGCTATCGTCCTGACGCCGGAGGAAGCCGCCCGCCTCGGCGACCTCCTGTCGCCGGTCAAGGTGGCCGGCGGACGCTACCCGCAGCGCATGGCCTCGATGGCCAACCGGTAAGGAAAGGCTACCCCGCCTCTCCTCCGTCATGGTCGGGCTCGACCCGACCATCCACAAGCCGCTGAAAAGACTGGATCCTCGGGTCAGGCCCGAGGATGACGGAGTGCTTGTAGCGATGTTTGCCACCAAACAGAAAGGCCGCGGACAGTTCCGCGACCTTCCTCATATTTAGCTGGATTCTCCCAATCCTACTGGATGAGGATAGCCCGGAAATCGTTGACATTGGTACCGGTCGGGCCGGGCACGAAGAGGTCGCCGAGCGCGTCGAAGGCGGTCCAGCTGTCGTTGCGGCCGAGGAATTCCGCGGCATCCTTGCCCTGGTCGGCGAGGCGCGCGACGGTGGTCCCGTCGGCGAAGGCGCCGGCATTGTCCTCCGAACCGTCGATCCCGTCCGTGTCGGCGGCAAGCGCAAAGAGACCCGGCAGGCCATCGATGCCGCAGGCGAGGGACAGGAGGAACTCGCCGTTGCGCCCGCCCTTGCCCTTGCCCCTGATCGTCACGGTCGTCTCGCCGCCCGACAGCACGACAACGGGCTTGCGGAACGGCCGGTCGCGGCGGACCACCTCGGCGGCGATCGCCGCATGCACGCGGCCGACCTCGGCCGCCTCGCCCTCGATGGCGTCAGAAAGGATGACGGCCTCGACACCCGCCTTGCGCGCCGCTTCGGCAGCGGCCTCCAGCGAAACGGCGGCGGAGGCGACGAGCTTGACCGCATTGCGGGCGAAGGCGGCCTCGGACGGCAGCGGCGGCTCGTCCTTGCCGTCGCGGATGTGGCGCATCACGGCTTCGGGCAGGTCGAGGCGGTAGCGCTCGATGAGGCGCAGGGCATCCGCGCGGGTGGTCTCGTCCGCGATGGTCGGGCCGGAGGCGACGAGGGCGGGATTGTCGCCGGGAATGTCGGAGACGACGAGCGAGACGACGCGGGCCGGATGGGCAAGCGCGGCGAGCCGGCCGCCCTTGATGCGCGAGACCTGCTTGCGCACGGCGTTCATGGCGCTGATCGGCGCACCGGAAGCGAGCAGCGCCTTGTTGACGGCGATCTCGTCGGCAAGTGTCAGGTCGCCGGCCGGCGCCGGCAGCAGGGCCGAACCGCCGCCGCAGACGAGGGCGACGACGAGGTCGTCCTCCGTGAGGCCCCGCACGGCGGCCATCAGCCGGCCGGAGGCGAGGAGCCCGCTGTCATCCGGCACCGGATGGGCGGCCTCCAGGATCTCGATGCGCTCGCAGGCCACGGCATAGCCGTAGCGCGTGACGACGACGCCGGTGAGCGGGCCGTCCCAGAGCCGCTCGAAGGCGCGCGCCATCTGCGCCGCGCCCTTTCCGGCGCCGATCACCACCGTACGGCCCTTCGGCTTTTCCGGCAGGTTGGCGGCCAGCACCTTGTCCGGATCGGCGGCGGAGACTGCGACGGAAAAGAGATGTTCGAGAAAGGCGCGCGGATCGGCGATGGGCGGCATGGGTTCCTCCGGGTCACGCTGCGCCGGGCCTCGAAACGAGGGATTCCGGCAGCAGATTCAAAATTCTACAGCGGCCGTCGCCATGTGCGGGGCGCGCGGCGCTTCGGGCCGGGCAATTAAGCACAGCCCCTCACCCGCCCGCCAGCACCTCCCGATGAAAAAGAGCCGCGGCGGGGGATGAGGGGGCGCGCCGCCTCCTCCGGAAGGGGTGGCCGGGCGGGGCTCCCCTCCCCGCCCGGCCAGGCCGTCATGCGACGGCGTGGTTCGCCATGCGCTCCAGCGCCTTGACGAGACCTGAGTGATCGAGGCCGGCCTCGCCATGGGCGGCGCACTGGTTGAAGAGCTCCTGCGTGGACGCGGTGTTGGGCAGGGCGACGCCGAGCGTCTTGGCGCCCTGCAGCGCGAGGTTCAGGTCCTTCTGGTGCAGCGAGATGCGGAAGCCCGGATCGAAGGTGCGCTTGACCATGCGCTCGCCGTGCACTTCGAGAATGCGCGAGGAGGCAAAGCCGCCCATCAGCGCGGCGCGCACGCGCGCCGGATCGGCGCCGGCCTTCGAGGCGAAGACGAGGGCTTCGGACACCGCCTCGATGGTCAGCGCGACGATGATCTGGTTGGCGACCTTCGTCACCTGGCCGTCGCCGCAATCGCCGACGAGGGTGATGTTCTTGCCCATCAGCTGGAAGAGCGGCAGCGCCCGGTCGAAGCTTTCCTGCGAGCCGCCGGCCATGATGGAGAGCGAGGCGTTCCTGGCGCCGACCTCGCCGCCCGAGACCGGGCCATCGACATATTCGGCACCGGTCGCACGGATCTTCCTGGCAAATTCCTTGGTGGCGATCGGCGAGATCGAGCTCATGTCGATGACGAGCTTGCCGGCCGCAAGACCGTAGGAGACGCCGTTCTCGCCGAAGAGCACGTCTTCGACCTCGGGCGTATCGGGCAGCATGAGGATGATCGTGTCGACGGTCTCGGCCAGCACCTTCGGGCTGTCGACGATCTTCAGGCCGTTGTCGATGAGTTCCTGACGCGGCGGGATTGCGAATTTCGAGGTGATCACCGTGTGGCCGGCGTCCTGAAGGTGACGCGCCATGGGGGTGCCCATGATGCCGAGGCCGATGAAACCGATACTTGCCATGATCTGAACTCCCAGACTTTCAGCTTTGAATGTGTTTGTGTCTTCAGCGGCCGACTTCGGCCAGCCAGCCGAGGCCTTCCTGCGTCGTGGTGCGCGGCTTGTATTCGCAGCCGATCCAGCCGTCGTAGCCGAGCGCATCGAGCGTCTTGAACACGAAGGGCCAGGCGATCTCGCCGGTGCCCGGTTCGCCCCGGCCCGGATTGTCGGCAAGCTGCACATGGGCGATCTGCGCCTGGTGCTTCCTGAACGTGCCGATCAGCTCGCCCTCGGTGCGCTGCTGGTGATAGAGGTCGTACTGGATGAACAGGTTGTCGCTGCCCACCTCGGCGATGATGGAGGCCGCCTGGACCGGGGTGTTGAGGTAGAAGCCCGGAATGTCGAAGCGGTTGATCGGCTCGATCAGAAGCCGGATTCCGTGCTTGCCGAGCTCGCCAGCCGCCAGCTTCAGGTTGGCGACGAAGGTGGTGCGCAGCACCTCGTCCGGAACGCCGACCGGGGCGATGCCCGAGAGGCAGTTGACCTGCCTGCAGCCGAGCGCCGTCGCATAGTCGATGGCCGAGGCCACGCCGCGGCGGAACTCGTCGACCCGGTCCGGCAGGACCGCGATGCCGCGCTCGCCGCCGGCCCAGTTGCCGGCCGGCAGGTTGTGCAGCACTTGCGTCAGGCCATTGAGATCAAGCGCGGCGCGCAGCGCCTCCTTGTCGAAATCGTAGGGGAAGAGATATTCCACCCCTTCGAAGCCGGCCTTGGCGGCCAGCGCGAAGCGCTCGAGGAACGGCGCCTCGTTGAAGAGCATGGTCAGGTTGGCCGCGAATTTCGGCATGGTGTTTCCTCTCTTCGTCTCAGTCCAGGAGGGCCAGCGTCGCCGTCGGGGCGTCTTCGCCGCGTTCGGCCAGGTCCTCGAATTCGACGACGGCATTGATGTCGGCGCCCATGGCGATGTTGGTGACGCGCTCGAGGATGAACTCGATGACGACGGGGACCTGGTGCTCCTTCATCAGTGCCTGCGCGGTGTTGAAGGCTTCCTGGAACTCGTTCGGGCTGCGCACGCGGATCGCCTTGCAGCCAAGGCCTTCGGCGACGGCGACGTGGTCGACACCATAGCCGGCTTCCGAATCGCCCGATGCATTGATGTTGTCAAAGGCGAGCGAGACCTCGAAGTCCATGTTGAAGCCGCGCTGGGCCTGGCGGATGAGGCCGAGATAGGAATTGTTCACGACCACATGCAGGTAGGGCAGCTTGTGCTGGGCGCCGACCGCCAGTTCCTCGATGAGGAACTGGAAGTCATAGTCGCCGGACAGGGCGACGATCGGGCGATCGGGATCGGCGGCGCGCACACCGAGCGCGGCGGGCAGCGTCCAGCCGAGCGGGCCGGCCTGGCCGCAGTTGATCCAGTTGCGCGGCTTGTAGACATGCAGGAACTGCGCGCCGGCGATCTGGGAAAGACCGATGGTCGAGACGTAGCAGGTGTCGCGGGCAAAGGCCTTGTTCATCTCCTCGTAGACGCGCTGCGGCTTCAGCGGCGTGTGGTCGAAATGGGTCTTGCGCAGCATGGTGCGCTTGCGCTCCTGGCACTCCTCGGCCCAGGCCGACCAGTCGCGCAGCTTGCCGGCGACCTTCCATTCGGTCGCAACGTCGAGGAACATCTTCAGCGCGGCGCCGGCATCCGAGACGATGCCGAAATCCGGCGTGAAGACGCGGCCGATCTGGGTCGGTTCGATATCGACATGGACGAAGGTGCGGCCTTCCGTATAGGTCGGGATATTGCCGGTGTGGCGGTTGGCCCAGCGGTTGCCGACGCCGAGGACGAAGTCGGAGGCGAGCAGCGTCGCGTTGCCGTAGCGGTGCGAGGTCTGCAGGCCGCACATGCCGGCCATCAGCCGGTGGTCGTCCGGGATCGTACCCCAGCCCATCAGCGTCGGGATGACGGGAACGCCGGTGATCTCGGCGAACTCGACCAGGAGGTCCGAGGCATCCGCGTTGATGATGCCGCCGCCGGCGACGATCAGCGGGCGCTCGGCCGCGTTCAGCATGGCGAGGGCCTTCTCGGCCTGGGCGCGGGTGGCGGCCGGCTTGTAGGGCTCGAGCGAGGCATAGGCGTCGATGTCGAACTCGATCTCGGCGAGCTGGACGTCGATCGGCAGGTCGATCAGCACCGGGCCGGGACGGCCGGAGCGCATCGTGTGGAACGCCTTCTGGAAGACATAGGGAACGAGGCCCGGCTCCATGACCGTGACGGCCCATTTTGTGACGGGCGCGGCGATCTTGGCGATATCGACCGCCTGGAAGTCCTCCTTGTCGAGGCGGGCGCGCGGCGCCTGGCCGGTGATGCACAGGATCGGGATCGAATCGGCGGAGGCCGAATAAAGGCCGGTGATCATGTCGGTGCCGGCCGGGCCCGACGTGCCGATGCACAGGCCGATATTGCCGGCGCGGGCCCTTGTATAACCCTCGGCCATGTGGCTTGCGCCCTCGACGTGGCGGGCGAGCACGTGGCGGACCGTGCCGCGCGCCTTCAGCGCCGAATAGAAGGGATTGATCGCAGCGCCCGGAACGCCGAAGGCACAATCGATGCCTTCCTTCTCCAGAACCAGGACCGCTGCATCGACAGCACGCATTTTAGCCATGGGATTTCCTCCGTCTCTTGAGAATGAAGGTAGCGCATCTGTTCCTGCGCGCAATCATAAAATGGAAATCAATCCCATCATATGGAAATAAACATTTTCAACGAAACTGGAACAATCGCCACGGGCCGGCTATGTCATGGATGGGGTCGACAACGGCGGTCATATCGCATTCCCCCTCATCCGACCCTTCGGGCCACCTTCTCTCCCGAGAAGGTGCCGGCAGGCGGACGAGGGGTCTTGCGGCAAGCGGAAGAAGAGGCAGGGCATGGCGGAGCAGCAGGAGAAGACGCGGGGGCGGCCCGGCCGCAAGGCCGGCGAGAATGCGGCACCGTCCTCGGTGCAGGTGCTGGACCGCAGCCTGAGACTTCTCGATCTCGTGGCGCAGGCGGACGGCGCGGCGCTCACCGACCTTGCAGACCAGTCGGCCATGGCGCCCTCCACCGTGCACCGCCTGCTGACCTCGCTCGCCCAGCACGGCATGGTCGCCCATGACGCGGAGACCGGCGCCTGGACGATCGGCGTGAAGGCCTTCGAGATCGGCACCGCCTATCTGCGCTTCCGCAAGCTCGGCACGATCAGCCGGCCGTTCCTCAAGCAGCTGATGGAGGGCTGCGGCGAGACCGCCAACATCGCCATCGAGGACGACGGCGACGTGGTCTTCATCTCGCAGGTGGAAAGCCATGCGCCGATGCGTGCCTTCTTCCGCCCCGGCCGGCGCGGTCCGATCCACGCCTCCGGCATCGGCAAGGCGATCCTCTCCACCTGGCCGGATGCCCGCATCGAGGCGCTGCTTTCCGGCCGCACGCTGCAGCATTTCACCGACAAGACGCGCGACACGATCCCGACGCTGCTCGAGGATATCGGAAAGATCCGCGCCCGCGGATGGTCTATCGACGACGAGGAGCACACGCTCGGCATGCGCTGCGTGGCCGCGCCGATCTTCGACGAATATGGCGAGGCGGTGGCCGGCATTTCCGTATCCGGCCCGGCGGTGCGCCTGCCCGACAGCAAGGTCGACGCCTTCGGCCCGGTCGTCAGGGCGGCGGCAGAGGGTTTGACCAAGGCGATGGGCGGGCGGGTGAGATAAAGCCATCCCGAGCAAACGCCCCCGCCGCATTTCTCCCGAAACCTCTCCTCCGTCATGCTCGGGCCTGACCCGAGCATCCATGTCACAAGCGAAGAGGCGTCATGTGGATCCTCGGCTCAAGGCCGAGGATGACGATGGCGTGTGCGGCGCCGGCAGGCGAACACGTCCCCGCCATACCGGATTTCAGGCCGTTTCGAGAACCCGCTTTTCAGAAGCGCCCACCTTGCCCTTCCCCTTCATCGCCTTGCCGGCGACATAGACCTCGGCGACGCAGCGGTCGTCGCCCATGGTCTGCAGGATGAAGAGCTCCTCCGCCAGCGAGGTGGCGGTGCGCATGCGGTATTCCATCGCCGACTTGCCGGAGGAATCAAGCACGACGATATCCGCATCGGCCCCGGCATGCAGCGAGCCGATGTGCTTCTCAAGCCCGAGCGCGCGGGCATTGCCCAGCGTCAGGCGGTAGAAGGAATTAAACGGCGTCAGCTTCTGGCCGTTGAGGTGCAGCACCTTGTAGGCCTCGTCCATCGTTTCCAGCATGGAGAAGCTGGTGCCGGCGCCGACATCCGTCGCCACCGACCAGCGCGCGCCGAGCCGGTCGAACCTGTCGCGGTCGAAGAGGCCCGAGCCGAGGAAGAGGTTGGACGTCGGGCAGAAGACGCCGACGGCGCCCGTCTCGGCGAGCACGGAAACCTCGCGGTCGCCGAGATGGATGCAATGGCCGAGCAGCATGCGGTCGTTCAGCAGGCCGTAGCGGGCGTAGATGTCCGTATAGTCCTTCGCCTGCGGGTAGAGCGAGGTGGCGAACGCGATCTCGTCGCGGTTCTCCGAAAGATGCGTCTGCACGAAGCAGGTCGGGTGCTCGGCGACGAGCGCCTGGCTCATCTCCATCTGCCCGGGCGTCGAGGTGATGGCGAAGCGCGGGCTGATCGCGTAGTGCGCGCGGCCGCGGCCGTGCCATTTTTCGATGAGACGCTTCGTCTCGTCATAGCCCTGCTGCGGCGTGTCGCGCAGGGCGTCGGGCGCGTTGCGGTCCATCATCACCTTGCCGCCGACCATGCGCATGCCGCGCGCCTCGGCCGCCGAGAAATAGGCCTCGACGCTTTCGGGATGCACCGAGCAATAGGCGACGGCGGTCGTCGTGCCGTTCGAGATCAATTCGTCCATGAAGCGGTCCGCCACGGCGGCGGCATGGGCGGCCTCGGCGAACTTCTGCTCCTCGACGAAGATATAGGTGTTCAGCCATTCCAGGAGCTGCGCGCCATAGGAGGCGATCGCCTGGGTCTGCGGGAAATGCAGGTGCGTGTCGATGAGGCCCGGCAGCACGAGGTGCGGACGATGGTCGGCGACCGCAACGCCGGGGCCGGCGCGCCTGGAGACCTCGGCATGCTCGCCGATCTCGACGACCTTGCCGCCCCGCACGAAGACAGCGCCGTCCTCGATGTAGCGCCAGGCGGCCGTGTCGTCGATGCCCTGCGGCTCGGCGAGGAAGGTCAGCACGCGGCCGCGGATCAGGAGTTCGCTCATTGGGTCTTCTCCCCGCTGATGGCGCTTTCGTACCAGGCGACGAGCAGGCGGCGCTCCTCGTCGGAGATTTGGGTCACGTTGGCCGGCGGCATGGCGTGCGAGCGGCCGGCCTGCAGGTAGATCTCGCGGGCGTGGTTGGCGATCTCGCCGTCCGTTTCCAGGACGACGCCCTTCGGCGCCGTGATGATGCCCTCCCAGCCCGGCTCCTTGGCATGGCACATGGCGCAGCGGCCGAGAACGGTGTCGCGCACCTTGGGGAAGGCTTCAGCCGTGACGAAGGGCTGCTGGCTGGCCGAGACCTTCGCGTCGGCCGTCTCGCCGGTCAGCACCTTCGGCACGGTGGAGAGCCACATGATGATGACGAAGAGCAGCGCGGTGGCAAGCCAGGTCCAGGTCGGGTTGCCGGCATTGGCATGGGTGGTGTTGAAGTAGTGGCGGATCGTGACGCCCATCAGGAAGACAAGCGAGGCGATGATCCAGTTGAACTCGGTGCCGAAGGCCAGCGGATAGTGGTTCGACAGCATCAGGAACAGCACCGGCAGCGTCAGGTAGTTGTTGTGGGTCGAGCGCTGCTTGGCGATCTTGCCGTATTTCGGATCGGGCGTGCGGCCGGCGATGAGGTCGGCGACGACGATCTTCTGGTTCGGAATGATGATGAAGAACACGTTGGCCGACATGATCGTCGCCGTGAAGGCGCCGAGATGGAGGAAGGCGGCGCGGCCGGTGAAGAGCTGCGTATAGCCCCAGGCGACGACGACGAGGATGAAGTAGAGTGCGATCATCAGCCGCGTGTTGTCGTTGCCGAAGGGCGACTTGCAGATCAGGTCGTACATGATCCAGCCAAAGGCGAGCGAGGCCAGCGAAATGCCGATCGCCACCGGCTTGGAGACATCGAGCACGTTCGGATCGATCAGGTAGAGGTCGGCGCCCGCGTAATACAGGAGACAGAGCATGCCGAAGCCGGACAGCCAGGTGACGTAGCTCTCCCATTTGAACCAGACGAGATGCTCCGGCATGTTGGCCGGCGCCACCAGGTATTTCTGGATGTGGTAGAAGCCGCCGCCATGCACCTGCCATTCCTCGCCATGGGCGCCCGGCGGCAGCGCGGGGTGCTTCTTCAGGCCCAGGTCGAGCGCGACGAAATAGAACGACGAGCCGATCCAGGCGATCGCCGTGATGACGTGCAGCCAGCGGACGGCGAACATCAACCAATCCCAGGCTATGGCATATTCGTACATAGGGACCTCCTCCCATTTTTCCATGGGCTTGTTTGCCATCAAGTGATTTTCACGGAAATCCCGGTGAATCCCGAACACTTTCAAAAAAATCTAAAAGATGGCCGCCTCTTTGCTCGGCACGCCGATGTGGTAGAAAGAGCCATGTCCTATCTCGATAATGTGCGCGTCTTCGTTCGCGTGGTCGAACTCGGTACCCTTTCGGCGGCGGGGCGCGACCAGCGCGTCACCCCCGCGGTCGCCAGCAATCGCATCAAGGAACTGGAGCGCCATCTCGGCGTGCGGCTGTTCAACCGCACGACACGCAAGCTCTCGCCGACCGAGCACGGCCGCGTGTTCTACGAGGGCGCGGTGAAGATCATCGAGGCGGTGAACGAGGCGGAGGCGGCGATCGCGGACCTGTCGCGCAATCCCAAGGGCTCGCTCCGCATCACCGCGCCGCTCGGCATCGGCCGGCGCCTCATCGCGTCGGGCATTCCGGAATTCCACGACAAGTATCCCGACATCGAGGTGCGGGTGCGCCTATCGGACCACAATGTCGATATCCTCGCCGAGGGCGTCGACGTCGCCTTCAAGCTCGGCGTGCTGGAGGATTCGAACCTGCGCATGCGCGGCATCCTCAATTGCGAGCGCGTGCTCTGCGCCTCGCCGGCCTATCTTTCCCGCCGCGGCACGCCGAAGACGGCCGATGCGCTGATCGCCGACAAGCACGACTGTCTGCTGCTGCGCTATCCCGGCTCGAAGGAATATTACTGGACGCTGGTGACCGCCGAGGGCGTGCGCAAGTTCGAGGTCGCCGGACCCTATGACAGCGACGACGGCGACGTGCTGACGCAATGGGCGCTGGAAGGTCGCGGCATCATCAACAAGCCGCTCTTCGAGGTGAAGGCCCATCTTGCCGAGGGCCGCCTGGTGGAGATCCTGAAGGACAGCCCGCCCGCCTCCGTGCAGCTCGCCGCGATCTATCCGCACAAGCGTTTCCAGGATCCCAAGGTGCGGCTGATGATCGATTTCATGGCCGAGCGATGTCAGCGGCTGATCGGCCGGCTGCTCGGAGAGGAGATCGACGGCGGCAAAGCCGAGGCGGTTGAAGCAGACAGCGAGAAATAGTATATTTCCTCCAAGAATGTACTAGATGGAGAAGCCCATGTCCTTCGCCTCCATGACCAGCGCCGACTTCAACCAGAATCCGAGCAAGGCGAAGAAGGCGGCAAACGAAGGCCCCCTCGTCATCACCGAGCATGGCGAGGCGCGCTATGTGCTTGTCCGCTACAGCGACTTCAAGGACCATTGGCGAAAGTCGAAAAGCCTGTATGACGCCCTCAACCACAAGGGTTCCAGGTTCGATGACGATTTTGCGCCCGAACGCGCCAGCTTCGAGGGCCGGGACGTCGAATTCTGATGGCATTCCTGCTCGATACGAACGTTGTTTCCGCATCCCGCAGGGCTGGGCGTCAGGCCGCTGAGTTCCAGGAATTTCTCCACGCGTTCGATGTCGAGACCGCTTATCTGTCGACGGTAACGATCATGGAGATCGAGTTCGGCATACAACGCGAACGTCTTCGCAATCCCGATTTTGCCGATGACCTTTCCTTGTGGCTGACGGCCGTCGTGCTGCCGGAATTTTCCGCAAGGCTCCTGCCGTTCGATATGCAGGCGGCCTCGATCGCAGGTCGATTGCCGACACCCGGCAGGAAACCGACCGCCGACGGCATGATCGCGGCGACCGCACTCGCCAACGATCTGGTCCTCGTCACACGCAACCTTTCGGACTTCCAGCCGCTCGGCGTCCCATGCCTCAACCCGTGGGAAAAGGCTGCCGGGAAATAGACTGCTTCAATCCCTGACGGGAACCGCATCCTGACGCGCGCCTGCCCAGGTCAGCGCGGCCGTCATGATCTCGGCGGTCGCAAGCGCCGCGATCACCGCCGGGCGCTTGTCCTTCACGAACGTGCCGCCGATCGGGCAGACGAGGCGGGTGAAAAGGTCGGGCTGGCCGATCTCGCGCGACAGCCAGTTGCGGAAGGTCGTGCGCTTGGTCTTCGAGCCGATCATGCCGACATAGGCAGCGTCGTTGCGCTTCAGCGCCTCGGCCGTGATCAGGAAATCCAGCGCGTGGTCATGGGTCAAAACAACGAAGCTGCTGCCGGCCGGCGCATCGCGCACCACGGCCTCGGGCATGGCGGTGAGGCAGGTCTCGATGCGCGGCACCGTCGAGGCGACGAGTTCGTCCTCGCGCGTATCCACCAGCACGACGCGCAGCGGGGCGAGCGACAGCGCCATGGCGAGCGCATCGCCGACATGGCCGGCGCCGAAGACGTAGACATGCGGCCTCAGGGCCATCTCGCGGTCGCTGCGGGCGATAAGGTCGCGCGCAAGCGCCGGGTTCATGGCGGTGAAGGACAGGCCGACGCGCCCGCCGCAGCACTGGCCGATCTCCGGGCCGAGCGGCACGCTCATCGGCGCGGCGGCCGCGCCCGAGCGCAGCGCGCGCCGGGCCTGGTCGATCGCCATATATTCGAGCTGCCCGCCGCCGATCGTCGCGAAGATCTCCCGTTCCGAGACCAGCATGAAGGCATCCGTATCGCGCGGCGTGGACCCCGCCGCACCCGTCACCTCGACCAGGATCGACCCCGGCGCCCGGCGCAGGAAATCCCGGATGTCTTCGCGCACGGCGGGCATGGCCTCACCCCTTGCTTTCTTTGCCGCAATTCCGGACGGAAAACCGCATCACACTTTTCCTGGAATTGCTCGGGCCGCCTTGAGGCGTTCGATCGCCATCAGCACGCGCTCGGGCGTCGCAGGGGCGTCGAGCCGCGGGCAGATCCTGTGGTCCGCCACGCTCGCCACCGCGTCCGACAGCGCATGCAGCACGGCAAGGCCGAGCGGCAGCGGCGGCTCGCCCACCGCCTTGGAACGGTGGATCGTCGGCTCATAGGCTTCCGACCAGTCGGTCAGCGCCACGTTGAAGATCTTCGGGCGATCCGAGGCGAGCGGGATCTTGTAGGTGGAGGGTGCGTGGGTGCGCAGCCGCCCCTTGCCGTCCCACCACAGTTCCTCCGTGGTCAGCCAGCCCATGCCCTGGATGAAGCCGCCCTCGACCTGGCCGATGTCGATGACCTTGTTCAGCGACCGGCCGGTATCGTGCAGGATGTCGGTGCGCTCGACGACATATTCGCCGGTCAGCGTATCGACCGAGACCTCCGAGCAGGCCGCGCCATAGGCATAGTAGTAGAAGGCGTGGCCCCGGCCTTTCGAGCGGTCCCAGTGGATCTTCGGCGTCTTGTAGAAGCCGGCCGCCGAGAGCTGGACGCGGGCCATGTAGGCCTTCTTCACAAGATCGTTGAAGGCCATCTCGGCATTGCCGATGCGCACCCGGTTCGGCAGGAAGACGACTTGGTCGCGCGGCACCTGATGGCTTTCCGCGGCGAAATCGATCAGCCGGTCCTTGATCTGGCGCGCCGCGTTCTGCGCCGCCATGCCGTTGAGGTCGGCGCCGGACGAAGCCGCCGTCGGCGAGGTGTTCGGCACCTTGGCCGTCGTCGTCGCCGTGATCTTCACCCGGTCGAGATCGATCTGGAACTCTTCCGCCACCACCTGCGCCACCTTCAGGTGCAGGCCCTGGCCCATTTCCGTGCCGCCATGGTTCATGTGCACGGAACCGTCCGTGTAGACATGCACCAGCGCGCCGGCCTGGTTGGATTCCGTCTTGGTGAAGGAGATGCCGAACTTGACCGGCGTCAGCGCGAGGCCGCGCTTGACAATGCGGCTCTTCGCGTTGAACGCGCGGATCGCCTCGCGCCGGCCGGCATAGTCGGCGCTTTCCTCAAGCTCCGCGACGATACGCTGGATGATGCAGTCCTCCACCTTCTGGTGGTAGGGCGTGAGGTTGCGGGTCCCCTCGACGCCCATCGCGTCGTAGAAGTTCAGCTTGCGGATCTCGAGCGGGTCCTTGCCGACGGCGAAGGCCACCTCGTCGATGACGCGCTCGGCGCCCACCATGCCCTGCGGGCCGCCGAAGCCGCGGAAGGCGGTGTTCGAGACGGTGTTGGTGTGCAGGAGCGCCGTCCTGGCGTGCACATGCGGGAAGAAATAGGCATTGTCGCAGTGGAACAGCGCGCGGTCGCCCACCGGACCGGAGAGGTCCGCCGAGAAACCGGCCCGGAGCGCGAAGGTGTAGTCGATGCCGAGGATGCGGCCCTCGTCGTCGAAGCCGACATCGTAGTCGATGGCGAAATCGTGCCGCTTGCCGGTCGCCACCATGTCCTCGTCGCGGTCGAGCCGGAGCTTGACGGCGCGGCTCAGCTTCTTGGCGGCGATGGCGGCGAGCGCGGCGCACTGGTTGGCCTGGGTCTCCTTGCCGCCGAAGCCGCCGCCCATGCGGCGCACCTCCACGGTCACGGCATGGCTCGGCACGCCGAGCGCGTGGGCGACGAGATGCTGCGTCTCGCTCGGCCCCTGGGTGGAGCAGTAGACGGTGACCTCGTCGTCCTCGCCCGGCACGGCGAGCGAGACCTGGCCTTCGAGATAGAAATGGTCCTGTCCGCCGAGCCGCATGCGGCCCTTCACCCGGCGCGGCGCACTGTCGAGGGCGGCGGCCGCATCGCCGCGCTTCAGCGTCAGCGGCGGAAAGACCTGGCGGTGCGTCTTCTGGTCGAGGTCCCAGATGTCGATATTGGCGGGCAGCTCCTCGTATTCGACCCTGGCGAGGCGCGCGGCGCGGCGGGCCTCCTCGCGCGTCTCAGCGATCACGCAGAAGATCGGCTGGCCGTGGAACTCCACCTTGCCGGCGGCGAGCACGGGATCGTCGTGCATGCCGGACGGCGAGATGTCGTTGTCGCCGGGAATGTCCTCGTGGGTCAGCACGTCGACGACGCCGGGGGCGGCGCGTACGGCCGAAAGGTCGAGGGATTTCACGACGCCATGGGCGACGGTTGAAAGGCCGAGGCCGGCATGCAGCGTGCCGGCGGGCTCGGTGATGTCGTCGATATAGACGGCCGTGCCGGCGACGTGCTTGTGTGCGGAATCGTGGCGCGGGCTCGCATGCACGCCGCCGGTGATCTTTTCCGCCTTGAGGTCTGGAGTGTGCTTGTTCATGGCTTACGCAGCCTCGTATCTGGACACCTGCGCTTGCTCCGCGCTGGTCGTCGTTTCCACATAGAACCGCAGGAGCAGGTTCCTGGCCACCATCGCGCGGTATTCCGCGGTCGCGCGCATGTCGGTCAGCGGCGTGTAGTCCGCGGCATATTTCGCCATGGCCGCTTCCACCGTCGCCTCGGTCCAGCTCTGGCCGAGCAGCGCCTTCTCGACGGCGAAGGCGCGCTTCGGCGTCGCCGCCATGCCGCCATAGGCGATGGTGATGGCGGCGACCGTGCCGTCGGCGGCAAGCGCCAGGCGGAAGGCGCCGAGCGTTGCGGTAATGTCCTCGTCGCGGCGCTTGGTCACCTTGTAGACGGCGAACTTTTCCGCCGCGGGAGGAACGGGCACCGTAAGGGATTCCACGAATTCGCCGGGCTGGCGGTCCTGCTTGCCATAGGCGATGAAGAAATCCTCGAGCGGGATGGTGCGCCGTTCCGCGCCCTTGCGCAAGGTCACCGACGCGCCGAGCGCGATCAGCGCCGGCGGCGTGTCGCCGATCGGCGAGCCGTTGGCGACATTGCCGCCGATCGTGCCCATGTTGCGCACCTGCTGGCCGCCGATGCGGGTGATGAGCGGGCCGAGCGCCGGAATGTGCCGCGAGAGCGTCGCGATGGCCTCGCTATAGGTAACGCCCGCGCCAAGGGTGATCACATCGTCCTTTACCGTGATCGCCTTCATCTCCTGGAGGCCGGCGATGAAGACGACCGGCGTGATGTCGCGCATGTGCTTGGTGACCCACAGGCCGACATCGGTGGAGCCGGCCACCACCGTAGCGGCGGGTTCGGCCTCCAGCACGGCGGCGAAATCATCGAGGTTCGCCGGCACGACGAACCGCTTCTTGCCCTCGCCGATCTCGACGCGCGCGCCGTCGGCAAGCGCCTTGAGGCGCGCAATCATCGCCTGGCGTTCGGCAAGCAGCGGGTCCTTCTCCGTGCCGCCATAGCTGGAAATGGCGCGGGCCGCGCGCAGGATCGGCTCGTAGCCGGTGCAGCGACAGAGATTGCCCTGCAGCGCCGTCTCGATCTCCTGGTCGGTCGGGTTGGGCGACTGCATCCACAGCGCATAGAGCGACATGACGAAGCCCGGCGTGCAGAAGCCGCATTGCGAGCCGTGGTAATCCACCATGGCCTGCTGCACGGGATGCAGGCGGCCGTCGCCGGCGGCGAGATGCTCGACCGTGACGACATGACAGCCGTCCAGCGAGCCGAGGAAGCGGATGCAGGCATTGACGCCCTCGTAGACAAGGCCGCCCTCGGGCGTCAGCCGGCCCACCAGCACCGTGCAGGCGCCGCAGTCGCCCTCGGCGCACCCTTCCTTGGTGCCCTTGAGCAGGCGCGCGAGGCGCAGCCAGTCGAGCAGCGTCTGGTCCGGCGCGACGTCGCTGAGCGCGACGTCGCGGCCATTGAGGATGAAGTGCAGTTCCGAGCGGATGTTGGCGGCCGCCATGGCTTAGCTCCCGCGGTAGGTGGAATAGCTGAAGGGCGAGACGAGCAACGGTACATGGTAGTGCACGCCCTCGTCGGCAAGGCCGAAGCGGATCGGGATGATGTCGAGGAACATCGGGCCATCCCCCGTGCGGCCGAGATAATCGCCGGCGTGGAAGCGCAGCTCGTAGGTGCCGGCCTTCATCGTCTCGCCGGCCAAGAGCGGCGCATCGCAGCGGCCGTCGTCGTTCGTCTCGGTGGTCTTGAGAAGGTGCAGCGTGTCGCCCTCCACCCTATAGAGATCGATGCGCAGACCTTCCGCCGGCTTGCCGCGCGCCGTGTCCAGCACATGGGTCGTGAGGCGGCCGGCCCCTTGCGAATGAGTTTGCATGTCTTTCCTCCCGAACACAGCGCTCCGATAATCACTATCCACCAGCCCCCTGCCACTGAAAAGCAGCAGGATCGTTCGAGACTTTCAAAATTTCCGTGGGGAATGGCGCAGCCGATTTGCGGTTAGAAATTCCGCATCGAAAACGTTTGGAGGAGCGTTCCCATGCGATATTGCCGTGACATGCACGGATATGGACAGACACCGCCGGCCGCCCGGTGGCCGGGCGAGGCGCGCGTCGCCGTGCAGTTCGTGCTGAACTACGAGGAGGGCGGCGAGAATTGCGTGCTGCATGGCGATGCGGCATCCGAGGCCTTTCTCTCCGAGATCGTCGGCGCCGCCCAGTGGCCGGGCCAGCGCCACTGGAACATGGAATCGATCTACGAATACGGCGCGCGCGCCGGCTTCTGGCGCCTGCATCGGCTTTTGACCGAAAAGAACGTGCCCGTCACGGTCTACGGCGTCGCCACCGCGCTCCGCCGTTCGCCCACCCAGGTGGCCGCCATGCTGGAGGCCGGCTGGGAGATCGCCTCGCACGGCCTCAAATGGGTCGAGCACAAGGACATGACGGCGGAGGACGAACGCACCGCCATCGCCGAGGCGATCCGCCTGCACACGCTCGTCACCGGCGAGCGGCCGCGTGGCTGGTATACCGGCCGCTGTTCGGTGAACACCGTCGATCTCGTCGCCGAAGCGGGCGGCTTCGCCTATATCTCCGACACCTATTCCGACGACCTGCCCTACTGGTACGAGCACGGCGGCCGGCAGCAGCTCATCATCCCCTATACGCTCGACGCCAACGACATGCGTTTCGCGACGCCCCAGGGCTTCAACAGCGGCGACCAGTTCTTCAGCTACCTGAAGGACAGCTTCGATGCGCTCTACGCGGAAGGCGCCAAGGGCAGCCCGAAAATGATGAGCATCGGCCTGCACTGCCGCCTGATCGGCCGGCCGGGCCGCGTCATGGCGCTCGCCCGCTTCATCGACTATGTGCAGAGCCACGAGAAGGTCTGGATCGCGCGGCGCGTCGACATCGCCGAGCACTGGGCGAAGACCCATCCGCCGCAGCCGCCGGCCGAGCGCCCCTCGCAGATGACCGAAGAGGCCTTCGTCGCGCGTTTCGGCGGCGTGTTCGAACATTCCGACTGGGTCGCCCGCCGCGCCTTCGCCGACGAACTTTCGCCGGCGAACGACACGGCGACCGGCCTTGCCGCCGCCCTCACCTTCCAGTTCCGCGCGGCCAGCGATGCCGAGCGGCTTCGCGTGCTCGTCGCCCACCCGGACCTTGCCGGCAAGCTGGCCCAGGCAAAACGCCTTACCGCGAGCTCCACCGAGGAACAGGCCTCCGCCGGCCTCGACGCGCTGACCGACGCGGAGCGCGCCCGCTTCACCGAATTGAACGAGGCCTATGTGAGGAAATTCGGCTTCCCGTTCATCATCGCCGTGCGCGACAACACGAAGGCCGGCATCCTCGCCGCCTTCGAGGCCCGCATCGGCAACGACCGCGACACCGAGCTTGCCACCGCCTGCCGGCAGGTGGAGCGCATCGCGCTGCTGCGGCTCAAAGCCATGCTGCCGGCCTGAGAGCGGAACCATGTCGACCGGCGCCCTGCCCGCCTTCACGCGCGGAACGATCAACCTTGCCTCGGCGGGCCTCGGGGCAAGGGCCATCTTCGCGACGGACGAGTTCTTCGGGCCGCTGTCGCGCCTGCTGGCCGATGAACCCGCGGTCTACCGGCCGGGCGTCTACGACGACAACGGCAAATGGATGGACGGCTGGGAAACCCGCCGCCGCCGGGGACCCGGCCACGACCATGCCGTCATCGCGCTGGCAACGCCCGGCCGCATCCGCGGCTTCGACGTCGATACGGCCCATTTCACCGGCAACTTCCCGACGGCCTGCGCCATCGAGGCCTGCCATGCGCCGGAAGGGCCGGATGTACGGACATCCTGGACGGCGGTGCTGGGTCCAAGCCCGCTCGGGCCAGGCGCCCAGCATTTCTTCGACTGCGGCGACGACGGGCTCTACAGCCATGTGCGGCTGCGCATCTATCCCGACGGCGGCGTGGCGCGGCTGCGCGTCTACGGCAAGCCGGTGCTTGACCGGACGGCGATCGGCGGCGAGCCGATCGACCTTGCGGCGGCGCTCGCCGGCGGAGAGGTCGTCGCGCTTTCGAACGGGCATTACGGCCACCAGCGCTTGCTCGCGCCCGGCCGCGGCATCAATATGGGTGACGGCTGGGAGACCAGCCGCCGCCGCGTGCCCGGCCACGAATGGATCGTGGTCAGGCTCGCAGCACGGGCGACGATCGAAAGCATCGTCGTCGATACCGCCCATTTCAAGGGCAACTACCCGGATGCCTGCTCCCTGCAGGCCGCCGACCTGACGGGCACGACGGGGGACCTCCCCACCCTTGTCACCGCCGCGTCGATGTTCTGGCAGGAGATCCTGCCCGAGCAGAAGCTCGCCCCCGACCGCATCCATACGTTCGGCGGCACTCTCGTGAAACGGGCGGGTGCCGTGACGCATGTCCGCCTGAACATCCATCCGGACGGCGGCGTGAGCCGCCTGCGTGTTTTTGGCCATCCGGCCGAGGGAGGAAAGACATGAAGACCATCGAGATCAAGCCGCTCACCCGCGAGGCCTTCGCGCCCTTCGGCCAGGTGATCGAGCGGGAAGGCGCGCATACCTTCCCGATCAATGCGGGCAAGTGCACCCGTTACCATGACCTCGCCAATATCGAGACGACGGGCGAGAAGGCCCGGCCGATGATCAGCCTCCTGCGCGGCGAGCCCTATCCGCTGCCGCTGGAGTTGACGATGGTCGAGCGCCATCCGCTCGGCAGCCAGGCCTTCATTCCGCTCGGCGACGCCTCCTTCCTCGTCGTCGTCGCCGAGGAGACGGAGAACGGCCCCGCCGAGCCGATCGCCTTCCGCACCGCGCCCGGCCAGGGCGTCAATATCGGCCGCAATGTCTGGCACGGCATCCTGACGCCGCTCGACACGGTCTCGGATTTCGCCGTGGTGGACCGCGGCGGCGAGGGCATGAACCTCGAGGAGCATTTCTATGCCGAACCCTTCCTGATCCGCTGATCCGCCCACCGGGATCACGGATCCGCCGGCCCGCCTCCACGGGCCGGCACTTTTTTATCCTCCTTGACAAATTTTCCTGTCAATGGAATCCTGCCGCATGCTCGATCTCGATATCCTCGACACACCGGCCGCCGCAGCGCTTGCCCTCGACCCGATCAAGGCGCGCCTGCTCGCCGAGCTTTCCGTTCCCGCCTCCGCGGCGACCCTCGCCGGCCGGGTGGGCCTGACGCGCCAGAAGGTGAACTATCACCTCAAGGCGCTGGAAGACGAGAAGCTGGTGGAACAGGCCGAGGCACGCCGATGGGGCGGCATCACGGAGCGGCTGATGGTGGCGACGGCGCGATCCTATGTCGTCTCGCCCGCCGCGCTCGGGCCGGTCGGCGCCGATCCCGGCATTTCCGGCGACCGGTTTTCGGCAAGCTATCTTGTGGCGCTCGCCGCCCGCATCGTGCGCGAGGTCGGTGCGCTCTGGCGCGGCGCCCGCGCCGCGGACAAGCGGCTTGCCACGCTCTCCATCGACGCGACGATCCGCTTCGCCTCCCCCGCCGCGCGCGCCGCCTTCACGGCCGACCTCAGCGAGGCGGTCGCAACCCTCGTCGCCCGCTACCACGACGAAAAGGCCCCGGGCGGACGGGCGCACCGGCTGGTGGTCGCCGCCTATCCCGCACCGACAAACCAGGAAAGGAAGTCCGATGCCGACGAAATTTGACGCAAGCGGCAAGCGCTGGGTGGAAATGGAGTTTCTCGTCCCCGGCACGCCCGAGGAGGTCTGGCAGGCCATGGCGACCGGGCCCGGCAATGCCGCCTGGTTCACCCGGGCCGAGATCGAGGAGAAGATCGGCGGCCAGCTGACCTTCCACTTCATGCCGGGGGTCACCTCCGGCGGCACGGTCACCGGCTGGGAGCCGCCGCACCGCTTCGGCTATGTGGAGGTGGGCTGGGCGGAGAATGCCCCGCCGGTCGCCACCGAGATCTCCATCATCGCCCGCTCGGGCGACCAGTGCCTCGTGCGCATGGTGCATTCCCTCTTCAGCGCGACGGACGACTGGGACGACCAGATGGAGGGCTTCGAATCCGGCTGGCCCGCCTTCATCGAGGTGCTGCGGCTCTATCTCGCGCACCATGCCGGCCAACCTGCCGCCTCCTTCCAGCTCTCGGCCGAGGCGACGGGCGAGGCCCTCGTCGTCTGGCGCAAGCTGCTCGACGGGCTCGGCCACGAGACGGCCGATGTCGGCGAGAACTGGACCGTCGAAGCCGGCGAGACGTTTTTCGGCGAGGTCGTCGGCGTGCGGCAGGACGACAAGCAGCGTTATGTCCTCGTGCGCATCGACGGCGAGGCGCCCGGCGTCGGCCTCTTCGGCCTCTACCGCTCGGGCGAGACGATCCGCCTCAGCGTCTGCCGCTTCTTCTACGGAAAGAGGGCCGCGGAGACGGCCGCGGCAAGCGAGCCGCTCTGGCAGGCCTGGCTCGACGGCGTCGCCAAATCCTGACATGCAAAACGGGCCGCGTTCATCACGCGGCCCGTTTCCCGTCGGAGAAAAATCCCCTTACTCCGCGAAGAAGGCGAAGCGGATGACGAAGAGCGCCGCGACGATCGCCGTTGCCGGGTGGATCTGCTTCCACCTGCCGGTGAAGAACTTCAGCACGACATAGCTGACGAAGCCGAAGGCAAGGCCGTTGGCGATCGAATAGGTGAAGGGCATGGCGAGCGCGGTCAGCGCCGCCGGGGCCGCTTCCGTCAGGTCCTCCCACTCGATCTCCGTCAGTTCGCGCATCATCAGGCCGGCGACATAGAGCAGGGCCGGTGCCGTCGCATAGCTCGGCACGGAGCCGGCGAGCGGCGAGATGAAGAGGGCGGCGAGGAAGAGGATGGCGACGGTGAAGGCGGTGAGGCCGGTGCGTCCGCCCGCCTGCACGCCCGAGGCGCTTTCGACATAGGCCGTGGTGCTGCTGGTGCCGATCAGCGAGCCGGCGACGATCGCCGTGCTGTCGGCCAGGAGCGCGCGGCCGAGACGGCTCGGCTTGCCTTCCTGGATGAGGTTGGCGCGCTTGGCGACGCCGATCAGCGTGCCGGTCGCATCGAACACTTCGACGAGCACGAAGACGAGGATGACATGCAGGAGGCCGCCATGCAGCGCGCCCATGATGTCGAGCTGCAGGAAGGTCGGCATGATCGACGGCGGGGCGGAGACGAGGCCGCGGAACTCGCTGACGCCGAAGATCCAGGAGAGGACCGTGACGGCGAGGATGCCGATCAGGATCGCGCCCTTGACGCGCAGCGCATCGAGCACGGCGATGATGAAGAAGCCGAGGATGGCGAGCAGCGGGCCGGTCTGCTTGAGGTCGCCGAGGCCGACGAGCGTCGCCGGATTGTCGACGACGATGCCGGAGCTCTTCAGGGCGATGATGCCGAGGAAGAGGCCGATACCGGCCGCGATCGCGCTCCTCAGCGAATGCGGGATGCCGGCGATCAGCCAGCTGCGCACGCCGGTCACCGTCAGGATGACGAAGATGATGCCGGAAATGAACACCGCGCCCAGTGCCTGCTGCCAGGTGAAGCCGAGCGCCGCCACCACCGTGAAGGCGAAGAAGGCGTTGAGGCCCATGCCGGGCGCCATGCCGATCGGCCAGTTGGCCACGGTCGCCATGACCATGGAGCCGAGCGCGGCGGCAAGACAGGTCGCGACGAAGACGGCGTCCCTGTCCATGCCCGTGGTCGACAGGATGTCCGGATTGACGAAAATGATATAGGACATGGTGAGGAAGGTCGTCAGACCCGCGATCACCTCGGTGCGCACGGTGGTGCCGTGCTCACGCAGCTTGAAAAGCCGTTCGAACATGTTTTCTCCCCCTGGCGTGCGCTCGTCGGCGCCGCCGTGCAAAACTTCCGGGTCGAGTTTGCTCCTCCAGCGACCCGGGACCTGGCGCGACGCTCCGCCATGCGAACCGCCTGCCTCGCGGATGTCCTCCGCGCCCGCGCGCCGCTGTCCGCCGGAAGCCGGCCGCGGTTGATCACAGTTTCGTCATATTGCTTGTTCGAGCGGAATTGCGCCAGCCCGGCATTTCCCCGGATTTGCTTGAAACTCTTTCACGGCGGACAGGAGCAGCGCGCCTTCGCGGTCCTTTCGGCCCTGGAGCATTTCCAGCCGAAGCGAAGTCGCTTCGGCTGGATAATGCGGTAAAAGCAAGCATCTAGAGCATTTCCGATGAATCGGAGTTCACCGGAAATGCCCTAGTCGCAAACGTCGACCCATTCGCCGCGAACGAGGCTTGCCATGCGCTCGGGCGCGATGCGCACCGCCGCATTCGTGGCGCCGGCCGCCGGCACCACCTCGGCAAAGGGTTTCAGCGAGGCGTCGCAATAGACCGGCAGGGGAGAGGGCAGGCCGAAGGGGCAGACACCGCCGACCGGATGGGAAGTGACGGCGAGAACCTCCTGCGCCTCCAGCATGCGGGGCTTTGCGGCAAAGCGGTCCTTGAACTTTCGGTTGCTGAGCCGGGCGGTGCCGGCGGCCACGAGGAGCACGATCTCCTCGCCGACGCGCAGGCAGATCGTCTTGGCGATCTGCTCGGGCGCCACGCCATGCGCGGCCGCGGCGAGGGGCACGGTCGCGGAACTCTGTTCGGTGACCAGCACGGTGATTTCGGGAGCGTTTTCGCAGAAGAAGGCACGGACGGATTCGAGCGACATGCCGTCTTATAACCACGCCTGCCTTTGCGTTGCAATGTTTTGGGGTGTTCGGGGTGGGATGAAGCGCTGTCGGGTTACGGCGAGGCTGCACAGCCCAGAAACGCAAAAAGCCCCACGGAGGGGGCTCTTTGGGATCGTTGGTTGCGGGGGCAGGATTTGAACCTGCGGCCTTCAGGTTATGAGCCTGACGAGCTACCGGGCTGCTCCACCCCGC
>NZ_JALJCK010000015.1 GCF_022899355.1 Shinella yambaruensis
TCGACATATTTCGGAAAGCTCGCCACCTCGATCGGCGCGACGATGGTGCTGCGATTGGAGAGCGTCACCACCAGCTCTTCGCCGGCAAGCCGGATCAACGCTTCGCGGATCGGCGAGCGGGACATGTCGAAACGTTCGGCCAGTGTCGTCTCGTCGAGCAGCTGGCCGGGCGGCAGGGTGAGCGCCAGGATTTCGGTGCGCAGCGTGTCGTACACGCTCTTCGAGCCCATGCCACGCACGCGTTTCGCTTCAATTTCCTCAGACACTTAACGTCCCTTTCCGCATTTCGTGCCCATTGGGCCAGAAAATCAGCGTCGCAGCAATCGTAAAATACCCACTTGACTTTGTCGACACGGAGGCGACATAATTCATAAAGTCGACACGAAGACGACAGAGAAGGGCTGTAGAAAAACCGGCCGAAGCCGACGGGAACTGCGCTTTCAGCGCTCAAGATTGGGGAAATGCACATGCTTCGAAATGTGATGATGTCCGCTTTGCGGTCGACGCCGGCGTGGCGCCGGGGCTTTCCCCCTTCGCGTGCACGACGAGCGTCGTTCTTCCGCAGGCCGTGCTGTGCGCCGCGCCGACGCTCTTGTCCAATTGCGTCAGCCTCTTCAAGGAAAGAGCTCTCTCGGTGGTCGGCATGGCTGACCTGATGTTCGTCGGTCGGACCATTTCCAACACCACGGCCCGCACCATCGAGGTGCTGACCACCGTCGCCCTTGTCTGCTTCGCCATTGCCTTCCCGCTGACGCGGGCCGTCACGGTCATTGAACAATGCATCCTCAATCGGCTGGCCGCCTGACGCGCCCACCCCGATCCTCGAATGGAGACTCTCATGAAACTCTCAGGCGTCATGCCCGCCCTCGTCACCCCCTTCGATGCCAATGGCCGTGTCGATTTCAAGGCCTTCGAAAAGCTGCTCACGCATCTGCGCGAGGCCGGGGTAACCGGCTGGGTGCCGAACGGCTCGACCGGAGAATATTTCAGCCAGTCGAAGGAGGAGCGACGCGATGTTCTCCAGTTCGTCAAGGACTTCGCCAGGTCGGGCGAAACCCTGATCGCCGGCACCAATGCACCGGCCACGCGCGAGGTCATCGAACAGACCACCATGGCAAAGGACATCGGCTACGACACGGTCCTGCTCGCGTCGCCCTTCTACACCCGCCCGACCCAGGCCGAGCTCATCAGGCACTACGAGACCGTGCTCGCTGCCGTCGACGTCAATCTCGTGCTTTACAGCTATCCTGCCAAGGACGGGTCGGACATCAGCTTCGAACTGATGGATCACTTCGCCGACAATGCGCGCGTCGTCGGCATCAAGGAGAGTTCGGGCGTGCTGCAACGCGCGATCGATATCGCCAGCCGCTACGAGGGCAGGATCCAGCTCGTCTCTGGTTCTGACGACATCGCGCTCGACTTCATGTTCTGGGGCGCGGAGAGCTGGATATGCGGTCCGGCAAACTGCATGGCAAAGGCCTGCTGCGATCTCGACCGGGTCTACAGGTCGGGGGATCTCGGCAAGGCCCGGGAGATGATGAAGACCCTTTACCGGGCGATGAACATCCTCGAATCCGGCAAGTTCGTCCAGAAGATCAAGTACGGCTGCGAATTGCAGGGCCTGCCGGTCGGCGAATGCCGCGCGCCCCTCGGCCCGCTGACGGATGAGGAAAAGGCCGAGTTCCGTGCGGCCATGCAGCCGATCCTAACCTGGTAAGCCGGCGCGGCCGGGCGGATGGGCCGTCCGGCCAACGTGAAGCCTGACGGAGCGAGGATACGCATGACCACCGTGGTTGTCGGCGCAGGGATCATCGGCACGGCCATCGCCTACGAACTGCAAAAGCGCGGCCGGCCGGTCGTTCTCCTCGACAGGGACGAGGTCGGGCGCGGCGCGTCCTACGGCAACATGGCCTCGATTGCCGTGACCGAGTTCATGCCGGCCTCGCGCCCCTCGATCTGGCGGCAGATTCCGGGCTGGATGCTCGATCCGGAGGGGCCGGTGCGCATTCGCCCTGGCTATATGCCGAAGCTCCTTCCCTGGTTCTTGCGTTTCGTCGCCGCCTCGCGGCCGGGCAAGCTGCGACGTCTCGAAGCCGAGGGGGCGGTTCTGTGCAGGCGCGTCTATGACGACCTCTTGCCCCTGCTGCGGGAAACGGGACTGGAAGGCGAGTTGACGGAAGAAGGCTGCCTTTCACTCTACAGCGACGAGGCGGAGTTCCGTGCCGACCGCGAGCATATCGAAATCCTGGAGCGCTTCGGCTTCCCGCACCGGCGGCTGACGGGCGCGGAGGCGCGTGAACTGGAACCGGAACTGTCGGGCAGCATCGGCATCGCCGTGCTCTTCCCCCAGAACCGCAGCCTGCGCGACCCGTTCCGTCTGGTGAACAGACTTGCGCAGCGCTTCGCCGCGCTCGGTGGTGAAATCCGGCGCGGCGCGGTGGCGGGCTTCGAGCGGTCCGGCCGCATCGCCGCCGTGCGGCTTGCGGACGGCGGTCGCATCGTCGCCGATGAGGTCGTGATCTCGGCAGGCGCCTATAGCGGCCTGCTTTCGAAAATGCTGGGAGAACCGATGCCGCTGGAGACCGAGCGCGGCTATCATACGCAGATCATGTCGCCGGGTATTTCCATGCGCCATTCGATCATCTGGCCGGCCCGGGCGTTCATGGTCACGCCGACGGCGGGCGGCATCCGTGTCGGCGGGACGGTGGAAATGGCGGGCCTTGATGCCGCGCCCGACTACCGCCGCTCGAAGGTGACCGTGCGCCGGGCGCAGTCGGCGTTGCCGAACCTGCGCTGCGAGAAATTTTCCGAATGGATGGGCCATCGCCCCGCCTTTCCCGATACTGTGCCGGTCATGTCGGCTTCGGCAAGGACGCCGGGCGTCTTCTATGCCACCGGCCACGGCCATCTGGGCGTCACCTATGCTGCGACGACCGCGCGTCTGATGGGCGACCTCATCACCGGTGCAACGCCGCCCGTCGACATGCACCCCTATCGGGTCGACCGCTTCTGAAGGCGGCCGATCAAACTTATCCCATGTGAGGACACCATGCAGAACAAGCTTTTCATCGATGGCCAATGGGTCGCTCCGGCCGACGGAACCATGCTCCCGGTGATCGATCCGGCAACCGAAGAGGTCTTCCACCACATCGCCGCCGCCGGCGCGGCGGAGGCCGAGGCGGCCGTGAAGGCGGCCCGCGAGGCCTTCGACAACGGACCCTGGCCGCGCCTTTCCGGCAAGGAACGCGCAAAATACCTCCGCGCCATGGCGCAGGGCATCCGTGGCCGGCTGCCGGAACTGGCGCGCATGGAGACCCGCGACAACGGCAAGCCGCTTGCCGAATCCGAATGGGACCTGGCTGATGCCGCCGGCTGCTTCGATTTCTATGCCGATCTTGCCGAGGAGCTGGATGGCGAGGTGGAAGAGGTGAAGCTGGCGGATGCGCGTTTCGTCTCCAAGGCCGTGCGCGAGCCGCTCGGCGTCGCCGTCGCCATCGTCCCCTGGAATTACCCGCTGCTCATGGCCTCGTGGAAGGTCGCGCCGGCGCTTGCGGCCGGCTGCACGGTGATCCTGAAGCCCGCCGAAACCACCTCGCTGACGGCGCTGGAGCTCGGCGTCATCGCCGAGGCCGCCGGCCTTCCGAAGGGTGTTCTGAACATCCTTTCCGGCAAGGGTTCGGTCGTCGGGCAGGCGCTGGTCGAGCATCCCGCCGTCGACAAGGTCGCCTTTACCGGCTCGGGGCCGGTCGGCGCGCGCATCATGGCCGCCGGCGCGAAGGACATCAAGCGCGTCAGCCTGGAACTCGGCGGCAAGTCGCCCTTCGTCGTCTTCGCCGACAGCGATATCGAGAAGGCCGTCGAATGGATCATGTTCGGCATCTTCTGGAACCAGGGCCAGGTCTGCTCGGCCACGTCGCGGGTTCTGGTTGAGGCCCCGCTCTATCCCAAGCTGCTGGAACGGCTGGTGGAGGAAGCGGGGAAGATCACGATCGGCAACGGCCTCGACGCCGGCACGCTTCTTGGCCCGCTCGTCAACAAGGGCCAGTACGAGGATGTGCTTCGCCATATCGACCGCGCCGTCGAACAAGGGGCGACCGTCGCCTGCGGCGGGCGGCATGACGGTTTCGACAAGGGCTTCTGGGTTGCCCCGACGATCCTCACCGGCATGGCGCTCGACAGCGATGCCTGGGTGGAGGAGATCTTCGGCCCGGTCGTCTGCATCCGCCCCTTCGAGACGGAGGAAGAGGCGGTCCGCCTTGCCAACGATTCGCGCTTCGGCCTCGCCGCCGCGGTCATGTCGGCGGACGATGAACGCTGCGAGCGCGTCGCGGCCGCCTTCCGCGCCGGCATCGTCTGGATCAATTGCTCGCAGCCGACCTTCACCGAGGCGCCCTGGGGCGGCTACAAGCAGTCCGGCATCGGCCGCGAACTCGGCCGTTGGGGCCTCGACAACTATCTGGAGACAAAGCAGATCACCCGCCTCGTCAGCGACGAGCCCTGGGGATGGTACCTGAAGTGACCTTCGACAAGGCGCTCGATATCCTGCTCGTCCATTGCCAGGGCGAAAGCGGCAATGTCCTCGTCGATGGCGCGCCCGATATTCCGGGCGCGACCATCCTCGACAAGATGAACCACCTCAATGAGGTGGACCCGTCGCTGCGTCTCTTCCTGACGCGCGAGCCACGGGCGCAGGTCGTCCACACGACAAACCTGCTCCTGCCGCCGACCCGGCCGGATGCCGATGCCGCCTTCATCGTGCTGCAGCCGGACCGCGCCCATCCGATGTCGGGTTCCAACTGCATCTGCGTGGTGACGGCGCTGCTGGAAACCGGCCGTGTCGCGATGACGGAGCCGGAAACGGTCGTCCGGCTGGATACGGCAGCCGGGTTGATCGTCGCCCGTGCACGATGCGAGAACGGCCGCTGCCTGTCGGTCAGCCTCGACAATGTGCCGGCCTTCGTCCAGCAGCTCGATGTCGTGATCGATACGCCGAAATGGGGGCGGATCACCGGCGACATTGCCTTCGGCGGCGTCTTCTATGCCCAGATCGACGTGGGTCGGGTGGGATTGCGCATCGTGCCGGAGGCGGCCCGGGCTCTGGCCGAAGCGGGTACGGAGATCAAGGCGCTGCTGGCCAGACAGGTGGCGGTGAACCACCCGGAGATCCCCGGCCTTACCGAGATCGCCTATGTGATGTTCCGCGACTACCAACCTGACGGCTCCGTCGTCACCTGCACGACGCTGAAGCCGGGCCGGGTGGATCGCTCCCCCTGCGGCACGGGCTCCTCGGCCAACCTTGCGATCCTGCACGCGCGGGGCCAGGCCAAAACCGGCGACAAGCGGGTTTCGCGCAGCATCATCGGCGGAACCTTCACGGCGGAAATCCTGGGTGAGACGACGGTCGCCGGTCGTGTCGCAGTGCTGCCGCGCATCACCGGCCAGGGCTACGTCTTCGGCCGCCAGCAGCTGCGGCTCGATGCGCAGGATCCTTTTGCCCGGGGATTTGCCATGTCGGACACCTGGGGTCCGCAAGTGGGGGAATTATGAAGCTCTCCGGGCAATCCATCCTCGTGACCGGCGCGACGGGTGCCATCGGGCAGGCCATCTGCCATGCCCTCGTGGCGGATGGAGCCAATGTCGTCGTGCACTACGGTCGCAACCGCGAGGCCGCGGAAGCACTCGTGAAGAGGCTCGATGGCAGGGGCTCGTGCGTGTCAGCCGATCTGTCGGATCCGGCTGGACCGCAGGCCTTGTGGGATCAGGCCCTGGCCGTTGCCGGCCGGCTGACGGGCCTGGTCAACAATGCGGGTATCCGCTCAGAGGTCGCGATCGATGCGCCCATGGAGGAATGGCAGCGCGTCTGGGCGCGCGAGATGCGGGTCAACTTCCTGTCGACCGTCGATCTGTCGAAGCTTGCCATTCAGCATTTTCGTGCGCATGGCGGCGGTCGGATCGTCAACATGGCGAGCCGGGCCGGCCAGCGCGGCTACATCTCCGGCGCCATGGCCTATGGCGCCTCGAAGGCCGCCCTGATCAACCTTACCAAGTCCATCGCGCAGAGCCATGGGCATGAAGGCGTTACCGCGGTCGCGCTGGCGCCCGGCTGGGTGCGCACCGAAATGGCCGAAGCCTATATCGCCGAGCACGGCGAAGCCGCGGCTTTGGCCGGCATTCCGATCGCCCGGATGGCCGCGCCGGAGGAGATCGGCGAGATCACCGCCTTTGCCTTCCGTTCCTCACTGGCCTCGCTCAACGGCGCCGTGCTGGATGTGAACGGCGGCAGCTATATGAGGTAAGTCCCATGCGCTTCAGGAACAGGATTGTCATCGTCACCGGCGCCGCCGGCGGCATCGGAGCTGCGATCAGCACCCGCTTCGCCGCCGAGGGGGCCACGGTCATCGTCACGGACATGAATGGCGAAGGCGCGGAAGCGACCGTCGCTGAGATCGCGGCCAAAGGTGGCAGCGCGCGTGCGCTGGCCAGTGATATCTCGACGGCCGAAGGCTGCGGGGCGATCATCGAGAACGTCATCACCAGGGAAGGGCGCATTGATGTGCTCTGCAACAATGCCGGTATCAACCGGCGCGGCAATCTCCTGTCGCTGACGCCGGAGGACTGGCGGGTGAGCTTCGCGGTCAATGTCGATGCGATGTTCCACCTGTGCCAGGCGGCGCTGCCGCACATGATCGCGGCAGGCGGCGGCGCCATCGTCAACACGGCTTCCCAATGGGGGCTTCATCCGGCGCCGAACCACATCGCCTACAATGTGACGAAGGCGGCGGTGGCGAGCTTCACGCAGAACCTTGCCCGCGACTATGCGCCGGACAGGATCCGCGTCAATGCCGTCTGCCCTGGTGAAATTCATACACCCATGCTGGAGGCGGGCGTGAAGCGCTCCGGGCGTACCATCGCCGATCTCGACAGGCTTGTGCCGTTCGGCCGCATCGGCAAGCCCGAGGAAGTCGCCGCTCTCGTCGCCTTTCTGGCATCCGACGAGGCGGCCTTCATGTGCGGCTCGCTGGTGGAGATTACGGGCGCGCAAGCGGTAGCCTGACCGGAAGCGGACCGAAGACCTTCGCCGCTGAGACCGATCGGATCGGCGGCTCATCCCTTCAAGACCGTCCATGTGCGAGTTGACGATGGCGCGGATATGCCCGGTATCCTCAGCTCCATCCCTCTCCAAAGAGGCTTGGTACAGGAATCTCGGCGTCCTTCCATAGTGAAGACCATTCCGAGTTAATGAGATCGATCTCTTTTTTGGTTGACAGGCCGATAAAGCATGATATCTCTCGATGAGATCGATCTCATTTTCACGGAGGAGAGAAAAATGAGCCGCATCCGTCGCATGGTGATTGCTGCAGCCGTATCCGTGCTTGCCATTGGCGCGCACGCCGCAAATGCACAGGACAAGCTGAAGATCGCCTTCATTCCCGGCATTGCTTCCGACCCGTTCTTCCTGGCGATGGAAAAGGGCGCCCGCGCGGCGGCTGACAAGCTCGGCGTCGAACTCGTCTGGCAGGGCAGCGCTTCGGAATACTCGCCGCAGTCTCAGATGCCGTTTGTCGATGCGGCGCTTGCCGACGACATCGATGCGCTCATCCTCGTGCCGACCGATCCGGACTCGCTGCAGCCGGCCGTCGTGCGGGCGGAAGCCGCGGGCATTCCCGTCATCACCGTCGACACGACGGTCTCCGACCAGGCCTATCTGACCGCGCATATCACCGGCGACAATGTCGACGGCGGGCGGCAGGCGGCCAAGACGCTGGCGGAGCAGATCGGCGGCGAGGGCAAGGTCTTCATCATGTCGGGTTCGCCGGGTGCGACGACCAACACGTTGCGCGAACAGGGCTTCCGTGAGGAGTTGGCCTCGAATTTCCCGAAGATCGAGATCGTCGGCCGCGAATATGCCAACAGCCAGCCGGCCAATGCGACCTCCGCCGTCAACACCGTGCTGCTGAACCATCCCGATCTCGCCGGCATCTTCGCGATCGACGGCACGAGCGGTACGGGTACGATCGCCGCACTGCGCAACAACAATGCCGTCGGCAAGGTCAAGCTCGTCGGCTACGACGCCTACAAGGCGCAGGTCGACGCGTTGCAGGAGGGTGTCTTTACCGCGCTCGTCGCCCAGCAGCCTGCCAAGGAAGCCGAGCTGGCCCTCGAATATGCCAAGGCGAAAGTCACCGGCGAGGGGGCCGACAAGATCGAGAAGTCCGTGGTCATTCCGAATGTGGTCATGACCAGGGAGAACTTCGCGGAGACCGGCTCCTCCATGTACTCGGAGTAAGCCGGCGGCCTTCCCCACGTCCCGCGCGGAGATCTACGAAATGGACATGCAAGGAAAGTTGGCCCGCCTGAAGGCGACCGGCCTGCGGCAGGATGTCGTTCTGTTGCTGCTGTTCTGCGTGATGGTGCTTGCATTCTCGCTTGCCAATCCCCGGTTCTTCTCGATCCGGGCCATGGCGAACATCCTTCAGGATTTTTCGCCCGTCGTCCTGATGGCGATCGGCCAGACCTTCGTGATCGCATCGAGGGGCATCGATCTTTCCGTGGGCTCCGTTCTCGGGCTGGCGGGCGTCTCCATGGCGCTCGTCATCCGCGCGGCGAACGAGGCGGGCCTCGATCCGTGGCTGGCGATCTCGCTGGGGCTGGCGGTCGCGGTGGGCGTCGGCGTCGTGGCCGGGTTGATCAACGGGATCCTGATCACCTATTGCCGGCTCGTGCCCTTCGTGGCGACGCTGGCGACGATGGGCGCGGCGGCCGGCATGAGCCTCGTCCTCACCGGCGGCACGCAGATCGCCGGCGCGCCGAAGGAAGTCATCCTCCTTGGCAACGCCACCTATCTCGGCGCGCTGACCGTGCCCGTCATCGCCGTTTTCGTCATCATCGTGGTCTCCTGGGCCTTCCTGTCCCGGGCGCGGTTCGGCCGCTGGACCTATGCGATCGGCTCCAATCCCTTCGCAGCCCGCGGCGCCGGGATCGATGTCGAGCGGCATCTCATCAAGCTCTATCTGCTTTCCGGTGTCCTGGCGGCGCTTGCCGGCGCGTTCGTCTACTTCCGGCTCGGATCCGGTTCGCCGCTCTCCGGGCGGGGCGGCGAACTGAATGCCATCGCGGCGACGGTGATCGGCGGCGTCAGCCTGCTCGGTGGCACCGGCAAACTGACGGGCGTCGTCATTGGCGCGCTGATCACGACGGCGGTGCTGAGCGGTCTCATCCTGATCGGTGTCCAGCCCAACTGGCAGCAGATCGTCGTGGCAGCGCTCATCGCGCTCGCCGTCGGAATCCAGGGACTTGGCGCCAGGGGAGGCCGCTGATGGAAAACGCTTCCGTTCTCTACGAAGTCCGCGGCGTCGGAAAGCGCTACGGCGGCGTCGTGGCCCTCGACAATGTCGACTTCACCCTGCGCGCCGGCGAAGTGGTCGGTCTTGTCGGCGACAACGGCGCGGGCAAGTCGACCCTGGTCAAGGTGCTTTCCGGGGCGCACGAGCCAGACAGCGGCGAGATCTACCTCGACGGCCAGCGCCGGGTCTGGAAATCGCCGCACGACGCGCTGGAAGCAGGGGTGGAGACGCTCTACCAGGATTCCGGCATCGCGCCGGACCTCACGGTGGCGGCGAATGTCTTCCTCGGCCGCGAGATCGTGCGAAAGGGCTTTCTCGGCAAACTTGGTTTTCTCGACGAAAAGGCCATGCGCCGCGATGCCCATGCCGAACTCGAGCGTGTCGGCATTGCCGTGCCGGCGAGCGATCGCCCGGTCGCGCGTCTTTCCGGCGGCCAGCGCCAGGCCGTCGCGATCGGCCGGGCCGTGGCCTGGGCGAACAAGGTCATCATCCTCGACGAGCCGACCAACCATCTGGGCGCGCGCCAGGCGGGAGAAGTGCTGGAGATCATCCGCCATGCCCGCACGAAGGGCTTCGGCGTCATCTTCATCTCCCACACGCTGCCGCATGTGCTGGAGGTGACGGACCGCATCGTCGTGCTGCGCCTCGGCCGGGTGGTCGCGGACGCTCCGTCCTCCTCGTTCACGCCAGACAGCCTGCTGAAGGCGATCACCGGTCTTGGCCAATCCTGAAGGGAACAGCTCAATGCTGCTGCAAGTCGCGCTCGACAAGCCCGAGCATCTCGCAATCCTGCCCGCCCTCACGGGCGTCGCCGACATCATCGAGGTTGGCACCCCGCTTCTCAAGCGCTTCGGCATCGCCGCCATCACGACGGTGCGCGAAATCTGCCCCGGCGTGCCCGTTCTCGCCGACACCAAGACGGTCGACGGCGGTTCGTTCGAGGCGAACATGGTGTTCGGCGCCGGCGCGTCCTTCATGACCGTCCTGTCCTGCGCCTCCTCGGCGACGCATGAGACAGTCGGCAAGTGTGCCACCGCCTTCGGCGCGTCCGTCATCGTCGACACGATCACGGAATCCGGCAAGCCTGTGCTGCTGCCGCCCGATTTCGTTCTGCCGGAAGGTTTTGCCTATGTCGCCGTTCATTCGCCGACGGACGCCCGCCTCGCCGGCGACAGCTCGACCGGCCATATCGACGCCGTTGCCGCCATGCACGCGCGCGGCTTCCGCGTCTCGCTCGCCGGAGGGATAGGCCCGGCGACGCTGGAATCGGTCATCGCCGTCAAGCCCGAGATTCTCGTCGTCGGCAGCGCCATCACGGAATCGGAAACCCCTGGAAAGGTAGCATCATGGATCAAGGAACGGCTCCCGGAACAAGGCCTTGGCTGGCCGTGGGACAAGAAATAGGCGAACTGCTCGAACGCATCGACCCGCAGGCCTTCGCCGCCGTCGCCGATGCCTTCCGCGAGGAAGGGCGCCGGTGGTTCTTCTCCGGCCAGGGGCGCTCGGGGCTTGCCGCCCAGATGGCGGCGATGCGGTTCATGCATCTCGGCAGGCCCGTGCATTTCGTCGGCGAGGTGACGGCACCTTCCGTGCGCAACGGCGACGGCCTGCTGATCATCTCGGGCTCAGGCGAGACGCCTGTCAGCCTCAGCTACGCGAAGATCGCCAAGGCCGAGGGGGCCAGGGTGATAACGCTGACGCATAAGCCCAAGGGGACGCTTGCCGGCATCGCCGACGTCGTCCTGCCGGTTCCCGTGAGCGAGACGAAGCAGTTCGGGGGGAGCCTCTTCGAGCAGGCGTGCCTGCTGCTTCTCGATGCGGTGGTCATGCAACTCGCGTCCGGCATGGCAGACGCCCACGGGACGATGGCCTATCGGCACACCAATCTGCAGTGAGCCTCGCATGCACGGTGTCGTAACCATCGGCGATTGCATCGTCGACGAAGTCCGGGCCGAGGGGCGGGAGCCCGAGCGGTTCGCCGGCGGGGCGGGGCTCAACCTCGCCGCCGGCATCGCACGCCTCGGCCTGACCTCGACGCTTGTCACGCGTGTCGGCCAGGATCGGGACGGATACTATCTCCTGCGTTATGCGCGGGAGCGTGGAATCCGCATCGTCAACACGCCGACGGTGGATCCGACGGGTGTCGTGAGCTCGACCCGGTCGAATGGCGAGCCGAGCTATGCCTTCGCGCCGGCCATGTACCGCCGCCGGATCGCGTTCGGGGTGGAGGCACTGCATGCGCTGTCGAATGCCGCCGCCGCAGTCGTCAACTCGTATCCGCTGGACAACCCCGCATATGCCGACGATCTGGTGCAGGCCCTTTCCGTCGTGCCGGGCCTGCGGATCGCCGATCCCAATCCCCGTCCGCGCTTGATTTCCTCTCTATCCGCCTATCGCCAGGGCTTCGAGACGGTTCTCCGCGTCGCGAACCTCGTGAAGCTCAGCGATGAGGATGTGCAGCTTCTCTATGGAACGGACTGGCCGTCGGTGGGTGAACATCTGTTCGGCATGGGGGTCGAAACCATCCTGTTCTCCCATGGCGCAAACGGAGCAACATTGGCCGACCGGTCGGGCCTTCGTGTCGAGGTTCCGATCGCGAGCAGGCCGGAACCGATCATCGATACGATGGGAGCGGGGGATGCGACGTTGGCAAGCCTCGTTGCGTCCATCCTGCGAGGCGGCCGGTCGGCCGGCGAGGAGGCCTGGCGGGTGTATCTTGCCGACGCGATGATGGTTGCAGCCGCGACGTGCCGGCGGGCGGGCGCCGAGCTGGTCCTTCCATAGATTGTGCGCGTCCTCCGGCCCCGGTTTTCCATGTCGGGGCCAATCCATTATGTGATATCGACAGCCGGTCGAGAAATCGGGACGTGAGATGACGCAGGCACCGAGTGAGAAGGCAGCGAGATTGATCGACGTAGCGCAACGCGCCAAGGTGTCCCGCGCCACGGCCGCCCGCGCCCTCGGCGGCTACGGCCTTGTCACGCAGGCGACCCGCGAACGCGTCATGGCGGCGGCGGCCGAGCTGAACTACCGGGTGAACGAGCTCGCCCGGTCGATGCGATCCGGCCGCTCCCTGACGATCGGCGTCGTCGTCGCCGACATCTCGAACTCGTTCTTCACCAGTGCGATCCGCTCCATCATCGAAACGGCCTCCAAGGCTGGCTACCAGATACTCGTCCTCAACACGGACGACGACCTCGAGCGTGAGCGTGATGCCGTCAGGGTGCTGATCGAGAAGCGTGTCGATGGGCTGATTGTCGTGCCGGCCTCGCAGAACGAGACCGAGCATCTGATCGTTCAAAGCGAGCCGGAAGTACCGGTCGTGCTGCTCGACCGGCGGGTCGATTCGCATGAAATAGACTTCGTCACCACGGACGATCGCGCGGCCGCGGGCGCGGCGGTCCGGCATTTCGCTGCTGCGGGTCACAAGCGGATCGGTTTGCTGGTGGCCACGGCCAGTGTCGAAAAGTACAGCCTGACCATGCCCGCCCATGTGGTCGGCACGGTTCTGGATCGCGTGGAAGGGGCGAGGGCTGCACTTGCCGGGCTGGGATTTGTGACGAAGCCCGAATGGAGCCGCTACTGCCACAGCAGCGTGGAGACCGCACATGAAGCAATGGCCGAGATCCTTTCAGGCCCCGAACCACCGACGGCCATTCTCGCCACGAACGAGGAAATGGCCCTGGGCGCGCTGGGAGCGGCCCAAGAACTCGGATTCCAGGTCCCCGAGGATCTCTCGATCATCGCTTTTGACGATGCCCCATGGGCTGTCGTGTTCCGGCCGCCGCTGTCCGTCGTAAGACGACCGGTCGCCAAGCTCGGCGCGACTGCGGTGGAACTGTTGCTCAAGAAGATCGAGGACGGCTCGTATCGGGATTCTCAGGTCCTGGAGGCAGAGCTCGTCGTTCGGCGCTCGGTGGCCGCGCCACCGGGTCGGTAGGCGCGAAGACTTCGGGCTTTCGTTGCCGGCAAGCGCTTGAGCGCGGGCTGCTCAGATTTAGCCCTTCTGGACGGTAGGCTTGCTGTGTTTAAGCAGCAGGCAAGGCGCGGCTGACGGACATGGTTGTTTTCGCGCGGTGCCTGGCCCATTCTACAGTCGTCGCGGCAGTAACATGGCCGGCCGGCGGCCGAGGAACGAGGAGGCGATAACGCGATGGGCATCCTGCTCCAAGGCGCTGTGGCAGTTGTTTTCTCGATGCTCCTGTTGTTCCTGCTCCTGCTGATCTGGCCGCGCCGCGCGGGCCTTCGCAGGATACTGGGCGGCGGCAGTGCCGGCGGGTCGAATGCAGGCGCCTTTGGTGCCTCCCCGGATGGTTGCAGCGGCCACGACAGCGGCGGAGGGGATGGATGCTGAAGCGGGTTCTTCCGCCAGACCCGTCCGGCTGCCGATGCCCAATCGGACAGAAAGCCCGATGAGACAGCTTTACCATGTCGGCACCTGCCCGCTCTGCAACCAGGGGCGGCTCTGGCTTCAGAAGAACCTGACGACGTCGGCGATCTATGCGCATTGCGAGGAGTGCGAGCAGGGATACCTGTCTCCGGAGGATATCAAAATCGCAAGCGGCGGTTTCCTGACCTTGATGGAAGACTATGAAACCGAGGATCCGACCGGCGAGGATGTCGAGAATTCGGTATGGGCCAGGGTGGTGACATTCGTGCAGTCCAGCGGCACGGGCGCGGCAACACCGAAAGACCCCTCACGTTAAGTCCGCAATACGCACTTGTCCCGCTTCCAGGAAAGCATAGGCCCTCAGTTGGACCTACTCGCCTTCTGCACTCAAAGATGTTCCTTGAAGAAATCCAGCACCGCCGCGCGCATGCGCGCTGTTTCGCGGTGACCGATGCCCGTCTCCGTGAGAAGCGCGAGACGCCCGCGGACGGCGGCGCGGGAATAGGCGGCGGCGGTCTCGCGGAAGGCACGCTCGACGGCGAGCGGCGGGGTCAACCGGTCTTCCGAGCCGATGCAGATGAGTTGGGGACGCGGCGCGACGCGTCCGGCGATCTCGCCGGTCGAGGTTTCCGCAAGGAGCCCCGGCATGGTGAGGTAGTGGCCATGCAGGTCATGTGCGCCGGTTCCCACCAGCGTCGCGAAATCGGCGTAGCAGCACAGATGCGCCACCGCGGCGACGCGCGTGTCGAGGGCGGCGAGGAAATAGGCGAGCGTCGCGCCCATGGAAAGGCCTGTCATGCCGATACGGGCAGGATCGACATCCGGCCGTGCGGCAAGCCAGGTGAGGGCGGCCGCCTGCTCCCCCAGCATCTGGCCGAACAGTGTCCGCCCCTGCCAGAGCGCCGCCTTGGCTGCCGCGCTTTCCGTCACGCCTGTGCGTTCGCCAAAAGTCGGCATGTCGATGCAAAGCGTCATGTAACCCTCGCCTGCCAGCACCGGCCCCGGCGGGTCCAGCAGAGCAGGGCGGCCCTCCGTCAATTCGCTGGCGCCCATCTCGTAGCGGTTGCCGTGGGCGTGGGCATAGAGGATGGCGGGACGCGCCCCTTCGCTTGAGAGCGGCCGGGCCAGCAGCCCCCGCACGGCGGTGCCGTCGGACAGACGGAAGCGCAGGTGCTCGATAGCATGGTCCTCGTGCGTCTCGACACGGCTTTCCTCCAGCCGCAGCTCGGTTTCGGCAAAGCCGATGAGAGACCGGAGCCGTTCGGAGGAGATCGGCATGATAGGGCACCCCTACCGGACGAGCCAGCCGCCGTCGACGGGCAGCACCGTGCCCGTGACATAGCCGGAAGCGGGCGAGGCGAAGAACAGGACGGCCGTGTCGAGATCGCCGGGACTGCCCCAGCGGCCCATGGGAATGCGGGCGGAGATCTGGGCGCTGCGGTCCGGGTCGCCCCGCAGCGCTTCGGTATTGTCGGTCGCCATGTAGCCGGGAGCAATGGCATTGACGGTGATGCCATGCGGGGCGAGTTCATTCGCCATCGCCTTGGTGAGGCCGGCAATGCCGTGCTTGGAGGCCGTATAGGCCGGCACGCGGATGCCGCCCTGGAAGCTCAGCATGGAGGCGACATTGACGATGCGGCCAGGCCGCTTCGTCGCCACCATGTGGCGGGCCGCGGCCTGTGACAGCCGGAAGGCGGCCTTGAGGTTGACGTCGATGACGCTGTCCCAGTCGTCCTCGGCATAGTCGAGCAGATCGGCGCGACGGATGATGCCGGCATTGTTGACGAGAATGTCGATACCGCTGGCCGTCGCGACGGTCTCGGCGATGACGGCGCCGGCATCGAACGGTTTCGAGAGATCGACCGTCATGGCATGGAAGCGGCGGCCTGCCGCGGCCACCCGCTCAGCCGTCTCCGGCATGGCGGAGGAGCCGAGCGCGACGATATCCGCGCCGGCCCTTGCGAGCGCCAGCGCCATGGCCTTGCCGAGACCGGTGCGCGCGCCGGTGACGAGCGCGACCTTGCCCGTGAGGTCAAACAAGGTGTTCAAGGCGCAGCCCCTTTTAGTCAAAGAGATGGATGGGCGCGGCGGCCAGCGAGAGATCGATACTTTCGCCCGGCGCAAGGTCGTGTTGCCCCGGCGCGACGACGAGGATCTTTTGCCCCGAAAGATCGGCATGCAGCACCGTCTCGGCGCCGAGCGCCTCGACGAGGGTCAGCTTTGCCGAAAGGCTGCTTTCGCTGCGGCCGAGCGTGATGTGGTGTGGGCGCACGCCGAGCGTCACGCGCGCGCCGGCCATGCCGGTCGAAGGCAGTTCCAGCTTCTGGCCGCCGGCCAGTGCCACGACGCTCCGGCCCGGTCCGGCCGCCTCGACCGTGCCTTCGAGAAAGTTCATGTGCGGCGAGCCGATGAAACCGGCGACGAAACGGTTGGCGGGGCGGTTGTAGAGGTCGAGCGGCGTGCCGACCTGCTCGATGCGCCCGGCGCGCAGCACGACGATGCGGTCCGCCAGCGTCATCGCCTCGACCTGGTCGTGGGTCACGTAGATCATCGTGGCGGCAAGCCGGGCGTGGAGGGCCGCAAGCTCCGCACGGGTGGAGCCGCGCAGCTCCGCGTCGAGGTTCGACAGCGGCTCGTCGAGCAGGAACGCGACGGGCCGGCGCACGATGGCCCGGCCGATGGCGACGCGCTGGCGCTGGCCGCCCGAGAGCTGGCCCGGTCGGCGGTCGAGGTAGGCCTCGATCTCCAGCATGCGCGCGGCCTCGGCGATGCGGGCGGCGATCTCGTCCTTCGGCATGCGGGTGTTTTCGAGGCCGAAGGCGAGGTTCTGGCGCACGCTCATATGCGGATAGAGCGCATAGGACTGGAAGACCATGGCAAGGCCGCGGTCGGCGGCCGGCACGGTGTTGACCACCTTGCCGTCGATGGCAAGGTCGCCGCTGGTCGGCCGGTCGAGCCCGGCGATCATGCGCAGCAGCGTGGACTTGCCGCAACCCGACGGGCCGACGAAGACGACGAACTCGCCGTCTTCGATCTCCAGGTTGACGTCGTGGATGACGTCGACGGCGCCGAACGATTTCTTCACATTGGTGAGCTTGATATGGCCCATGGAGCCCCCCTATTTCAGTCCGGTGCCGGCGATGCCGGTGGTGATGAAGCGCTGCAGGAAGATGAAGACCAGCACGACCGGGATCATGGTCACGACGGTCATGGCGAGGATGAAGTGCCATTGCACGTTCAGTTCGCCGGAATAGATGCTGAGGCCGACCTGCAGCGTGTAGAGCTCCTTGCGCGAGAGCACGATGAGCGGCCACAGGAAGTCGTTCCAGCGCCAGACGACGGAGAAGATCGCCAGCACCGCCAGCGCCGGCGCCGTCAGCGGCAGGATGATGCGCCAGTAGATCTGCCATTCGGAGGCCTTGTCCATGCGCGCGGCGTCGACCAGCTCGTCCGGAATGGTAAGCATGTACTGGCGCAGGATGAAGACGCCGGTGGGCGTCGCCACCGTCGGCAGGATCACGCCCCAGAGGTTGTTGAAGAGGCCGAGCGCCGAGACGATGGAATAGAGCGGCACCATGATGACCGAGAGCGGCACCATCAGCGTGGCGAGGATCAGCAGCATCGCCATCGTGCGGCCGCGGAACTCGTATTTGCTGAGCGCGAAGGCGGCCATGGAGTTGACGACGAGCGTGATCAGCGTTGCCGTCACCGTTACGAAGACGGAGTTCCAGAGGTAGCGCACGAAATCGAAATGGGTGAAGGGCTCGGTGTAGTTGTCCGTCGCGAAGGACATTTCCCTGACCGGCGTGCGCTTGGCGATGTTGACCTTGACGATCTCGCCGGGATCCTTCGGGTCCACCATCTGGCTGACCACGCCGATGCGGCGCACTTCCGCCAGCACCGCCGTCGAGCCGTCCTCCAGCGTCGCCTCGTAGAGGTCGAGCGGCTTGTCGTAACCCTCGACCGTCACCTTCTGCGTGACATAGGGAAGGATGGTGGGCGGGAACTCGGCAAGCGCGGCAGGCGACTTGAAGGATGAGCCGACCAGCCAGACGGCCGGACCGAACATGACGAGGAGGCCGCCGATAAGCCAGGCCCAGGTGACGATATCGGTCCAGTGCCAGCCCTTGCCGCCCCTTCGGCGCGTGAGGAAGCGTACGATCCCGCTCATTTGCGGCCTCCCTTCTTTTCGGAGCGGCCGAGGCCGAGCTGAAGCAATGTGAGCACGACGAGCACGGCACCCATGAGGATGGAGGCAGCCGCGGCAAGGCCCGGATTGCGCAGCTGCGCGGCAAAGCCCGTCTCGTAGATATATTGCGTGAGATAGAGCGTGCTGGTGCCCGGCCCGCCGCCGGTCAGGACATAGACTTCATCGAAGATCTGCACGGCACGGATGAGGACGAGCACGACGACGACGAGCAGGTTGGGCATCAGGAGCGGCAGCGTGATGCGCCAGAAGGCCCGCGCCGGACGGGTGCCGTCCATTTCGGCGGCCTCGTAGAGGTCCTTCGGGATCGCTTGCAGGCCGGCGAGCAGGATGAGGGTGTAGAAGCCCATATGCGCCCAGATCGACACGCCGATGGTGGCGGCGAAGGCCCAGTTGCGGTCGTTGAGCCAGACATGGGGGTCGAAGCCGAGCCCGTAGAGACCGAAATTCAGAAGGCCCTGACGCTGCAGGATCCACTTCCAGATGAGGCCGACGACGACGGGCGACAGCAGCACGGGGAAGAAGAAGACCGCCCGCCAGAAGCTGCGCGCCGCAAGGTCACGGTTGAGGATGAGGGCCGTCACGAGCGAGACGAGGATCATCAGCGTGACCTGGAGCACGACGAACCAGGCGGTGTTCTTCACCGCGGTCCAGAACGTGTCCTCCGCGCAGCTGCCCGGATCGAGATAGCTGCGGCAGTCGAAGAGCCGCGCATATTGCCCGGCCCCGACGAAGGTGCGGTCGGGCAGGAAGAGTGCCGTGCCTCCGGTCATCGAATAGGCGAAGTTGATGAAGAAGGGCAGCAGCACGAAAATACCGAAGATCAGCATGTTCGGCATCAGGAAGAAGGCCGCCATGCCGCCGATGCCGGTCGCCCGCTGCAGCCAGCGCAACGGCGCATCGAGAATGCCCATGAGGAAATGTATCGGCGCCATGACAAGCGCGCCCAGGCTGGATTTGCCGGAATTGTGCGTTCTCATTCTGTCCCTCCCATGCCGGCGAGATCGCCCGGCGGCGGTAAGGCCGGGCTCCATCTGCGGCGAGCGGCGGGGGAGGCGCCCCGCCGCAGATGGCGGCCCATGCCGCCGGCATCGCGTATCCGCGCCTGTCCTGCCGGCGGCGCTCCGTTCCGGTCCTCAAGCATTCCCGCATTTCCTCGAATCGCGAAAAGGCTCTAACGCTTTTGGAAGTGCCCTAGAGGCCGGAATCCTTCACCTTGGCGGCGATATCCGCGTCGATGCGGGTGAAGGCTTCCTCCACCGGCATTTCGCCGGCCGCCGCCTGGCTGATGCGCGTGACCATGGCGCCGTAGAACGTATCGGACCAGAACCAGCCCGGCAGCTTCTGCGCGAGATCGGAGAGCGAGCCCGTGGCGGCGACGAAGGCATTGAGTGCCTCCTTGGCCTGCGCGTCGTCAGTCTTGAAGTCGAGCCCCTTGGCGAGCAGTCCCTTGTGCGCGGGCAGGAACAGCGTGCGCTCGGAGAATTCCTTCACGATGTCCTCGCGGGCGAGGTAGTCCATGACCTTGGCCACTTCCGTCGGGTTCTTGGTGTATTTGATGGCCACCAGGCCCGCGCCGCCCGGCATGCCGGTGCAGTTGACAGGTCCGCAGGGGCTGCCCGTCGCCACCCAATCGAAGTTCGAGCCGATCTTCGTCGAGAAGTTCGGCACCTGCCAGGAGCCGGAATAGTAGTAGACGAGCTGGCCGTTGATGAAGTCGTCGGCGGCCGCGCGGTAGGTGGAACCGGCCGCGGAGACCCAGACGTCCTTGCTCATCGTGCCGTCCTCGATCCAGCCGATGAATTTCTTCAGGAAGTCCTTGGTGCCCTGGTCGAGGGGAGCCGGCTTGCCATCGGCGCCGATATAGTTCGCGCCATAGGAAAGGACCGGGCCGGTCAGGCGGTGGCCGGAGCGGTCGAGCGCCATGGCAAAGGGCACCTGCTGGTTCTCGGCGACCGCTTTTGCGGCTTTTGCCCAGTCGTCCCAGGTGGCATCCTTGCCGGGAATGGCAACGCCTGCCTGCTCGAACAGCGTCTTGTTGGCAAAGCCGCCGGCGAGCGTGATCTGCGTCATGAAGCCGGAAATCTGGCTGGAGCCGTCAGGGCGCATCCAGTCTGCCTGCGCACCGAAATTCTCGTCCCAGTAGGCGGCGTCCGCGACGAGCGGACGCAAGTCCAGCCAGTGCTGGCTCTGTGCCTTGAGGTTGGTGACACGGGCGATGTCGGGGCCGTCGCCGGCTTCGAGCTGCACCGGGAGCTGCTCGCGCACGACGCTGTAGGAGACGTTGTCGAGGATGACGTTGATCCCCGGATTCTCCTTCATGAAACGGTCGACGAGATCCTTCAGGACCTCGCCTTCGACGCCGTCGGAATACCACATGATGCGCACGTCGCCGGCCAGCGCCGACGTGGATGCCAGAAGCCCGGCGGCGAGCGCCGCCAGAATGGTCTTGGTCTTCGTCATGGTCGTTCTCCTCCTAGAGACGGGCCTCCCGCCCGCCATGTTCCAAACCGCCTGCCTCATGCAGGCGGGCATGCCGGCTATGCTGCCGATAGCATTGTCGTCGTGCCGGCGACGGTGAATGTCCCGGGCACGATGGTGCGGCCTTCCGCCTCGGTGGAACCGTCCGCGCGGAACCGTACGGCGCCATATTGGGGGTCATCGATGACGAACGTGCCGTCGGCGTCCTCATGTACCGTAAGGGCGGAGAACCATCCTTCGACGGAGGCGAGGTCGGAGGCCTCGCACACGCGTATGATCCACCTTGTCTTGCGGCCGCGCTGGCGCAGCTCCACATTGGCCGAAGGCCCTTCCTTGACGCTCTCGAAGGGTGCGCTGCCCTTGAGGAACAGAGCACCGGCGCCGCTGCGGGCAAGCGCGATGTTGCCGACAATGCGGCTCTCGTCGAACTCGGCGACCGGGAACCAGGCGTGGCTGAAGTCGGCCTGTTCGTCGACCGTGGTGAAATCCAGCACGGCAAGCCCGCGATACTGGTGGGTGCGGGGAACGGCGCCGCAGCCGCCCCAATAGGACGGACGGCCGTAGCCGAACTGGATCGTCTCGCCGGGATGGTTGATCCAGACGGCCGCTTCCGGGCTTTTGCCGAGGCGCAGGTGCAATACCGTTTCCTGGTAACCCCATTCGTTCCAGCGGTAGTGCGCGGTCGAGCCCATGGCGAAGGCACGTCCCTTGTAGTGATAGAGCGCGGCGAAGCGGTTCTCGCCCTGCGAGAAGCACCATTCCTGGTGCGCCTCGGCCTGATGGTTGGCGATTGCGGAGAACTCCTCGGGCACGACGAGGCCGTGGTCGCGCAGGCAGACGGCGAGCTGCGGCAGCGCATGGACGCGCCGGCCATACCAGCCGCGGCGCCAGAGCAGGCGCGCGACGGCGGAGAGCTCCAGCGAGCGGCCGGCGCAGAGCGTATGCTCGTAGGAACGCCCCTGCGCGGCGGTGACCATGCCGTGATGGGCCGAGCGTGCGATGATCTCGCAGAGCCGGACGATGCCCTTTCTGGCGCGCTCGGCGATGTCGGCATCGGGGGCGAGGGCGGCAAGCGCCGTCAGGCCCTTGAGATCGATCGGGAAATAGGGGGCGGAGTTGAACTCCGCCATCTCCCAGGCCTCGAAATGGTCGAGCCAGGCACGCACCCGGGCCGCGCCGACGGCCCGCTGCTCGGCCCCCTTGCGGCCGGAGCGAACGAAGGTCGCTTCGGCATGCAGGTCGCCGGCGAGATAGGCCGACGTGTGGAAGAGCAGCGCGTGGTTTTCGGAGAAGTACCACTGCACGTCATTGCCCGGCTCGTCCATCCAGTAGCGGAAGCCGAGGATGGCGGCGTCGATGCGTTTGCGGGTCGCTTCGCCGATATCGCCACCCCAGGCGATACGCGACCAGATGAGCGGCACCAGCGAGAAGTCGGCGCAGTCGTGGCAATCCTCGATGGAGGGCAGGATCTCCTCGATCATCGTGTCGGTATCCACCCCGCCGCGTCCGCTCGCGAGCCGCGCGAAGGCGCGTACCGTATCCCGCTCGGAAAATTCCGAGATTTCATCGAGGGTTTCCGTGATGCGGGCGGCAAGCGAGGCGGGCGCCTCGCCCTGGCGCTTCGCATGGCAGATCTCCACGCCAATCGAGCGGGCCGCGACGAAGCCGTCCGCGTCGAGCGTCACGCGGAAATGCCGGAAATCGGCGGGCAGGGCGCTGGAGGAGCCGACGAGCAGGCGGGTTTCACCGGCCCGCAGCGTGAAGCCGTAGTCGAAGCGCTCGGTGGACATGAAATCGCCCTCGACCGCGACATCGACCGTGACGTCCATCGGCAGCGGCGCGGCGAAGATCAGCGTCATGTCGCCGTCGAAATAGGCCGGCCGGTCGAAATGCATGCCGTCGAGAGCCGCTTCCACCGCATCCGCCGCTTCGCCGGGGCAGGGCACCGGCACGGCGACCGCGGCCTCCGGGCCGGAGAGGTAGTCGAGCTGGATGAAATAGCGGGCATCGCGCTCGGCGAGATCGTCGAAGAACAGGGTGACCTCGTTGAGACCGGCCTTCAGCGGCAGGTCGAACTCGGCCTTGGCTTCGAGATTGCGGCTGTAGGGCGCCATCCAGCCGGCTTCCGCGCCGTTGAGGAGGAGCACTGCGCCGCCGCAGGTCCCGAGGCGCACCCTTGCCGTGCCGGCGACGGCCGCCTCGATGAAGGTCCGCGCCCAGGTGGCAAGGCGTGTCGGGCGGAACCAGAAGCCGGAAAGATCGAGCCGTGGCGAGCCGAAGGGCAGCCACCAGCGCGCGGCATGGAACGTGCCGCGCACATCCGGCCGCGCATCGCGATAACGCTCGGCGAAGATGGTGCGGCAGGGATATTCGTGCGGAATGAAGTTCTTGTGCTTCGTCAGGAAGAAGAAGGGATCCATCTCGCCCTTCATCGGCTGGTCGGGCACGTCGAAGCGCTCCCCGGCTGTCATGCCGAGCTGCCAGTAGCGGATGGCGTCGCCCGCCGCGAGAGGCTTCTTCATATGGAAGGTCGTATCGGTCATTTCAGGTCAGCCACGGGTACGGGAGAAACGTCGTTGTATTCCTGGTTCTCGCCGGTCATGCCCCAGACGAAGGCATAGGGACCGGTCCCGGCGCCCATGTGGACCGACCAGGCGGGCGAGAGCACCGCATCGCCATTGGCGACGACGAGATGGCGGGTTTCCTCGGGCCGGCCCATCACATGCAGCACGCGGTCTTCCGGGGCGAGGTCGAAGTAGCAGTAGGCCTCCATGCGGCGCTCGTGCAGGTGGGGCGGCATGGTGTTCCAGACGCTGCCCTCGGCAAGGTCGGTGATGCCCATGAGGAGCAGGCAGGAGGGCGAGACCTCGGGATGGATGTACATCGCGAGCCGGCGCTTGTTGGAGCGGCGCATCTCGCCGAGATCGAGGGCCTTGGCTTCCTTGCGGGTGATCAGCCGGTGTGGGAAACCGGCGCCGGCAGGCACGGAGTTCATGTAGAAGCGGGCCGGTGCGTCCGCCGAAAGGCTGGAGGCGGTGATCTCTTTGGCACCCCGGCCGACATAGAGCACGTCGCGGTTCTCCAGCGTGAAGCGCTGGCCGTCCACCTCGATCGTGCCCGTGCCGCCGAGATTTGCGATGCCCATTTCGCGGGCGGACAGCAGGTAAGCCGTGCCGATATCCTCGCCGGAGCCGAAGGTGAGGCTCGTCGTGACCGGCATCGCGCCGCCAAGGATGAGGCGATCGACATGGGTATAGGTGAAGTTGACCCGGTCGGCGGCAAAGAGGTCCGTCATCAGGAACGCGTCGCGCAGGCGCTGCGTGTCGTAGCCCTTCACGTCATCCGGCGCCGCGCCGTAGAGTACCTTCATCGTCATGCTGCCTGTCCTTCTCTGTCGACATGTTCCAGCGCCTCGGCAAGGCAGAGGATCGCCAATGCCTGGCCGTAGCCGGTCGGCTGGATCGGGATGTCCTTGTAAAACTGGAGATCGTGGCCCATGCGCGTGCCGTAGGAGACGTTCAGCACCGTGCCGCTTTCATCGATATTGCGCATCACCGCTTCGAGCGCCTTCATGCCCGCCGCGCGCCAGGCCGGCGTTCCGAGGCCGAGGCGATAGCCCTTGAGCAAGCCGTAGCCGATGCCGGCGGTCGCCGAGATTTCCTCGTAGGAGGAGGCGTCGTCCAGCAGCGTGCGCCAGGCGCCGGACGGCGCCTGGAGGGCGAGAAGGGCATCGACCTGCGCGACCAGCACGCCCTCGAGGAATTGCCGCACCGGGCGGTCGAGTTCGGCGAGGTCGAAAAGGTCGAGCACGCCGGCGGTGATCCAGGCGTTGCCGCGCGCCCAGCGGGCACGGGCGAAATTGTGCCGGCCGTCGAAGGTCCAGCCGTGGAACCAGAGGCCGGTCTGGGGGTCGGCAAGGTAGCGCGCATGCACGAGGAACTGGCGCGAGGCTTCGTCGACGAGCTCGCGCCGGCCGCTGGCCTGCCCGTAGGAGGCCAGGAACAGCGCGACCATGTAGAGCGTGTCGTCCCACAATTCGTGGTCGTTGATCTTGTCCGAGACGTGGTGCTCGAAGCCGCCTTCCGGCGTGCGGCCCATGTCCGACAGGACGCGGTTCGCCCAGGCGTCGAGCACGGGTTGCCAGCGGGGATCGCGTGTCTTCGCCCAGAGCAGGGAGAGCCCGAGCATGGGCGCGGTCGTGTTGACGTTGAGCCCTGGCAGGCCGGCGGCGATCTGGGTGTAATACCAGTCCTCCACCAGCGTGCGCAGGTCTTCGCGGCCCGTCAGCAGCCAGAGCCGCACGAGACCATAGAGGCCGACGCCCTGGGGCCATTCCCAGCTGTCGAAACTGATGTAGTCACCGGCCGTGCCGTCGAGGTTCGGTTCATGAAAACGGCCGCTGTGCCTGAGGCCGGTCATGCCGGCGACAAGGCGATCGAGTCCGGTGCTGATGTCATGGCCGGTCAGGCCCATGGCGCTCCTCCCTGCGGTCACCGATGGACGATTTAGGGTGGATAATGCATGGTGATTTTTCTTGCGCAATCTGAAAATTTTTCTCATGACTGGTGCGAGAGAGGTGGCCGATGACTGTCAAACCCCTGCCCGGAAAACGCGGAAAGAAGAGCAAGAAGGTTCGGCTGGAGGATATTGCCGCGCGCTGCGGCGTTTCGCTCAGCACCGTTTCGCGGGCTTTGGCGGGGGAGAAGGGCGTGCGGCCGGAAATCCGCCAGCAAGTGCTGGAAGCGGCGAAGACGGCGAATTATGTCGTGCCGACGGCCGTTGCCGGACAGAAGGTCATCCTTGCCGCTTCCAGCGCCGCGATGATCGACTATGTGCGCAACCAGTTCACGCTCTACGTGCTGGACGGGCTGAAAGAACGGGCGCAGGCGCTCGGCCTCGAGATCATCACGCGACCGATCGCCGACAAGAGCGAGGAGCTGTCGCTGCTCAAGGAGGCGAAGGATGATCCGGAAATCCTCGGCCTGCTCTTCCTCACCGTCGACGACGAGGCGCTGCTGGCGGCAACGCGCGGCTTCGAAAAGCCCGTCGTGCTGCTCAATGGCGACGATCCCTTCATGCGGCTTTCGAGCGTGACCCCGTGCAACCGGTCGAGCGCGCGGCTTGCCGCCGATCACCTGATCGGTCTTGGCCACGAACGCATCCTCTTCTTCATGCGGCCCGGCCGCCGCACCATCGAGCGGCGCTACGAGGGCTGGCGCGATGCGCTGCTTCATCACGGCCTTCCCGCCGATCCCGATCTCGTCGTGCCGGTCGACGACTGGCTGCCGGAGCTGGCGACGCAGGCCATCGTCTCGCGCATCCGGGCGCGCGGGCTGGATTTCACCGCGGTGCTCGCCGCTGGCGACAGCCTTGCCGTCGGCGCCATGATGGGCGTGCAGCAGGCGGGCTATGGCGTGCCGAAGGACGTCTCCGTCATGGGCATGGACGACCTGCCGCAGGCCGCCTTCCTCAATCCGCCGCTGACGACCATGCATATTCCCATGCGCGAAATCGGCTCGGCGGCGCTCGATCTCCTGCGCGACAGCCTCGGCGGCCTGCCGTTCCCGCCGCGCCGGCTGGAGCTTGCCTGTCATCTGGTCGAGCGTTCGTCGACAGGGCCGGCCGCTTGAGGCTCCGGGCGTGTCATGCGCAAGGCGGAGGGGGCCTCATCTCCTAGGGGGATGGCGAGGCATGGCGGAAAGCGGCACACAGGGGCGACAACAGCGTTCTGCAAAGGGTGCCGCCCATGACTGCCTATCCGATCGACCTGATCCGCGCCTCCTTCCCCGCTCTGGAGAATTCCCGCACCGCCTATCTCGACAACCCGGCGGGAACGCTTGTTCCAAGAACGGTCATCGCGGCCGTGGCGGATGCGATGGCGACGGCGTCGGCCAATCTCGGCGGACGGTTCGCCGCCTCCCAGCGGGCGGATGCCGTCTGGCGCGCGGCGCACGAGGCGGCGGCGGAGTTCGTCAACGCCGCTTCCTGGCAGGAGATGGTGATCGGCCCGAACATGACGACGCTGGCCTTCCAGATGGGCCGGGTCATCGGCAAGACCTTCTCGCCGGGCGACGAGATCATCGTCACCCGCATGGACCACGAGGGCAACGTCTCGCCCTGGCTTTCCATGGCCGAGGAATACGGCCTGGTGGTCAAGTGGCTGCCGTTCAACACGGAAAGCTGGCGCATCGAGCCTGAAGACCTTGCTGCTCTTCTCACGCTGCGCACAAGGTTCCTCGCGCTCAACTATGCCTCCAACATGACCGGCAGCATCAACGACGTCGCCGCGCTGACGGCGATGGCGCGGGCGGCGGGTGCGCTCGTCTGGATCGACGCGGTGCAGCTTGCGCCGCATCGCCTGCCGGACGTGCAGGCGACCGGCTGCGATTTCCTCGTCTGCTCGTCCTACAAGTTCTTCGGCCCGCATCTCGGCGTGCTGTGGGGACGCGGCGACCTGCTGCGGGCGCTGCCGCCGCACCGCGTGCGCTGCCAGAGCGACGACATTCCGGATCGCTTCTGCACCGGCACGCCGCAGACCGAGCTTCTGGCAGGCCTGACGGCGACGATCGACTATCTCGCCTCGGCCGGGGAGGCGACCGGCAGCACGGGCACGCGGCGCGAGAAGATGGCGGGCGCCTACCAGGCCTTCGATGCCTATGAAGCAGGCCTCACGCGGCGGCTGATCGGCGGGCTGACGGCGCTGCCGGGCATCCGGCTGATCGGCATCGCCAACCCCAATCTCTTTGCCCATCGCGTGCCGACGATCTCCTTCACGCATGAGCGCGTCTCCACCCATCGCTTCGCCGATGCCCTGGCCGCCGAGGACGTCAATGTCTGGTCCGGGCACAATTACGCGCTGGAGCCGGCGCGCCATCTCGGCCTTTCCGAGGAGGAAGGGGTGGTCCGCATCGGCATCGCCCATTACAACTCCGTCGAGGAGATCGAGCGCACGCTTGCGGCAATCGACAAGCTTGTCGCTTAAGCCGGGGTGTCGTAAGGCGTATAAGTAATCGTTTTCCTTGGGAATCTTGCAGATGGCCCCATGACAGAAACCGCCGCCGCCAGTTGGATCGCGCCCTTTGCGCATGCGCTCGACCGCTACGACCAGCCCGATAGCGTGCCGGCGCTTCTGGCGGCGATCGGTTCGGTCGCCCGGTTCCATCTGGCCCTGTCGGTCGTGCACCGCAAGAACGGTGGCCCGAGCTATGTCTTCGACACGTTCTCGGGGCCGCGGGCCAAGCGCGCGGTGCAGCTCTTCATCGCCGGCACCTATCTGCTCAACCCCTTCTACAATGCCTATCTCGCGGGCCTTCCCGCCGGGGTCTACCTGATGCGCGATCTCGCGCCCGACGATTATCTCGGTTCCGATCTCTATCGCGGTCTCGACATCCGCCGCCACGAGGACGAGGAACTAGGCTACCGTACGCATGGCTGGCCTGAGGGTATGGAGGAACTGCTGATAGCCATAGAGCTGCCGAACGGGGACATGGCGGAGATCAGCCTGTCGCGCATCCGCAGCGAGGGCGGCTTCGACGCGGCGTCCATCGCCCGGCTGCGCGAGGCGCATCCGATGATCGCCGCAATCTTCCGGCGACTCTGGACACATCTTTCACGCAACGAGAATGCACCGCAGGCGCGTCCGATCGATCACCTCTTCAGCGATTTCGGCCGTGATCTCCTAAGCCCCCGGGAACGGGAAGTGGCCCTCCTCATCCTGAAGGGCCATTCCAGCGAGTCGATCAGCTATCACCTGGGCATTTCGATCGCGACGGTGAAGACCCACCGCCAGAAGCTTTACGCGAAGCTCAATCTGTCCACGCAGCAGGAACTGTTTTCGACGTTTCTGCGCAGCCTCAACCTTTGAGGCGGGGCGAACAGGCTCGCCCCCCGCCTTTTCCTTTCAACCCTTCAGGCTGTCGCGGATCGCGGCGGAGATGGCGGCGAGGCCCTTGCGCAGCTCGTCCTCGGTGGGCCAGGCATAGCCGATGCGGAAATGCCGGTCGTCCTGCTCGAACCAGCTGCCGCGGCCGACATAGGCCTGGTGGCGGCTGTAGAGGCTTTCGTGGAAGCCGGCGAGATCGACATTGGCCGAGGGCACGATGCGCGGGAAACAGACGCAGCCGCCCGACGGCTCGACCCATTCGACGAGCGGTTCTGAGGCAATCCAGTCCTTGACGATGGCAAAGGCGCTGGCGATGCGGGCATTGTTGTAGGCGAGCCATTCGTCACGCTGGCTGAGCGCGACATAGGCGATGTATTCATCCACCGTGCTGCCGGAAATGCCGATCTGCTCGCGTGCGGCGAGGAAGGTTTCCATGAGGTCGGCATCGCGCGTGATCAGCCAGCCGATGCGGATGCCGGGAATGCCGTAGGTCTTGGAGAGCGAAGAGACACTGATCACCCGGTCCGACAGGCTTGCGGCAACCGGCAGCATCGGCCCCGAGGTCATCTCGCGATAGGTCTCGTCGAAGAGGAGGCGCGTGCCCTTGCGCTCGACCAGCGCCACCAGCGCCCTCATCTCGTCCTCGGAGATCATCACCCCGGTCGGATTGTGCGGATAGGTGACGGAGACATATCTGGTCTCGGGCCGGATCGCCGCCTCGATCGCCTCGAGGTCGAGGCGATAGCCGGCCTCGAAGGTGAGGTCTACGATGCTCATGTCCGCGCCGATGGTGCGTGGCGTTTCGAGGTTCGTGGCATAGTTCGGGCGCACCACGACGATGTGGTCGCCGGCCTCGATCATCGAGGTCGCGATGATGAAGAGCGCGCCTGCTGCGCCGGCGGTCACGAGCACGTCGTCGGCCGCAAGGCCTTCCCCCGTGCCGGCGATCAGGCCGCGCAGGTCCGGCGCGCCGCGATGGTCACCATAGCACAGGAGGATGTCGTCCAGCTTCAGTTTCAGCTCGCCGAGGCGCCGGTCGGCGACGGAGCTTTCCGAGAGGTTGTAGCGGATCGTGTCGTAGCCGAGCTGTTCGGGCGATTCCAGCTCGATGGGCATGCGGACATATTTCATGGGGCTCTCCTCTGGCCTGCATGTGACAGGGCTAGATCAACCGCGCGTCACATTCCATCCTCCCCGAGGGTGATGACGGCCATCATCCCCTAGGTGGATTTCCTCGCCCTTCCGCCCGGCGCATCGTTCCCCATCGGCGGAGTGAGGACCGTCGCAAGGACTGACCTAACAAAGAAGGGGAATGCCATGAAATTCATGACCGGTCTGTTGTCTGCCGCAATCGTCGGCCTGGCGGTTGCCATGCCTGCCCAAGCCGAAACGCTGCGCGTCGGCATGGAATGCACCTACGCGCCCTTCAACTACCGCACGCCCGAGGGCGAGATGGCGGGCTACGACGTCGACGTCGCCAAGGGCATCGCCGAGCGCATCGGTGTCGATCTCGACTATGTCTGCCAGGAATGGGACGGCATGATCCCGTCGCTGCTTGCCAACAAGTTCGACCTCATCGTCGCCTCCATGTCGATCACCGAGGAACGCAAGCAGAAGATCGACTTCTCGATCCCCTACCGCGTTTCGGTCGGCCGCATCCTCGGTTCGAAGGAAGCGGGCCTCAAGCTGTTCGACGAGGCCGGCAAGCCGATCCCCGATGCCTTCAACGGCTTGCGCTTCGGCGTGGAGCGCGCCTCGACCTATGCGAAATGGGTGGAAGCCAAGCTGCCGGGTGCCGAGATCTCCCTTTATGACGGCGCCCAGCCGATGCTGCTCGACCTGCAGAACGGCCGCATCGACATCGCCATCACCAACCCGATGAAGGCCTATCTCGACTTCCTCAGCAAGGAGAACGGCGCCGGCTTCGAATTCGTCTCGCCGCCGATCGACGAGGCCGAGTATTTCGGCCCGGGCGTCGGCGTCGGCCTGCGCAAGGGCAATGACGAGCTGCTCGTCAAGATCGACAAGGCGCTGGACGAGATGATCAAGGACGGCTCTCTCGAAAAATACAGCCTGAAATACTTCCCCTTCTCCATCCATCCGTCGAACTGGAAGGGTGTCGGCCAGTAAGCATGACCTCCGGGCGCCGCGCCTGGCGCGACGCCCGATCTCGCATGAAGATTACGGAGGTATAGCATGTCGGTTCTCGACGGCTGGTGGGACGACTTCTTCTTCGGCCTGATGACGGTGTTGCAGGTCTTTTTCGTGGCCCTGGTGATTGCCGTCGCCTGCGGGCTGCTCGGCGCCTCGGCCAAGCTTTCCAAAAGCCGCATCCTGCGTGCCATCGCCCAGGCCTATACGGTGGTGTTCCGCGGCGCTCCCGAGCTCCTGGTGCTGCTGCTCTTCTATTTCGGCATGGCCATCACGCTCACCTCGATCGTGCAGGCCTTCGATCCCTCGGTGAAATTCATCGATCTTCCGCCGTTCTGGGCCGGCTCCATCGCGATCGGCCTGATCGTCGGGGCCTATATGACCGAGACCTTCCGCGGCGCCTTCCTCGGCGTCGACCGCGGGCAGATCGAGGCCGCGCGGGCGCTCAGCCTCAAGCGCCACCAGATCTTCCGCTATGTGCGCCTGCCGCAGATGTGGCGGCTCGCCTTGCCGAACTTCGGCAATCACATGCTCTCCATCATGAAGGACACGGCGCTCGTCTCCATCATCGGGCTGGAAGAAATCCTTTTCGTCGCCAAGATGGCGAACTCGCTCATCCACCGTCCCTTCCTGCTCTACATGACCGTCGCCCTGATCTACCTCGCGATGACGACGGTGATCACCTTTGCCGTCGGCTGGCTGGAGCAGCGTGCCAATCGCCACCTGAGAGGTGCCCGATGAGCTTCGACCTCTCGCTGATCGCCGTCAGTCTTCCGAAGATCCTGCAAGGCCTCGGGCTGACGCTCAACCTGCTCGCCGTCTCGACCCTGTTCGGGCTGATCCTGGCCGTCGGAATCCTGCTGATGCGGCTGTCGCGCCGGGCCTGGCTGATCTGGCCGGCCAAGGCCTATATCTACTTCTTCCGCGGCACGCCGCTGCTCGTGCAGCTCTTCGTCATCTATCACGGCCTGCCGCAGTTCGGCTTCATCAGGCAGAGCGTGCTCTGGCCGCTCCTGCGCGAGCCCTACTGGTGCTCTGTCATCGCGCTGTCGCTCAACACGGCGGCCTATGTCTCGGAAATCCTGCGCGGCGGCGTGCTCGGTGTCGACAAGGGCCTCATCGAGGCGGGCAAGGCGCTCGGCCTCAGCAAGTTCCAGCGCACGAGCCGCATCACTGCCCCCCTCGCCGTCAGGCTGGCGCTTCCGGCCTACAGCAACGAGATTGTCTCGATGCTGAAGTCCACCGCGCTCGCCTCCACCGTCACGCTGATGGAAATGACGGGCGTCGCCCGCACCATCGTGGCCGACACCTTCGCCCCATACGAGATCTTCATCGCCGCGACGATCATCTACCTCGTGCTCGTCTGGATCATCCAGACCGGCTTCACGCTGGTCGAGACCTACGCGAACCGCCATGTGAGAAAGACCTGATGGCCGATATCATTGTCCTCGAAAAGATGAACAAGTTCTACGGCACCTATCACGCGCTGAAGGATGTCGATCTCACGATCGCCAAGGGCGAGAAGGTCGTGGTTTGTGGCCCCTCGGGCTCCGGTAAGTCCACCATGATCCGCTGCATCAACCGGCTGGAAGAGCATGACAGCGGGCGCATCGTCGTGGGCGGGCAAGAGCTGACCGACGACGAGAAGAAGATCGATCTCGTCCGCCGCGAGGTCGGCATGGTGTTCCAGAGCTTCAACCTTTTCCCGCACATGACCGTGCTGGAGAACCTGACGCTCGCGCCGCGGCTGGTGCGCAAGATGGCGACGGGGGAGGCCGAGGCGATCGCCATGAAATACCTCACCCGCGTGCGCATCCCCGACCAGGCGAACAAATATCCCTCCCAGCTTTCGGGCGGCCAGCAGCAGCGCGTCGCCATCGCCCGGGCGCTGTGCATGAACCCGGAGGTGATGCTCTTCGACGAACCCACCTCCGCGCTCGATCCGGAGATGATCTCCGAAGTGCTCGACGTGATGACCGACCTCGCCCGCGAGGGCATGACGATGGTCTGCGTGACGCACGAGATGGGTTTTGCCCGCTCGGTCGCCGACCGCATCGTCTTCATGGACCAGGGCGAGATCGTCGAGGTCTCCACCCCCGCCGAATTCTTCGCAGCCCCGAAATCCGAGCGTGCCCGCACCTTCCTCGGCCAGATCCTCGCCCATTGAGAAGCACCATGACCGATCATACCGAAACCTTCCTCGCCTTTGCCCAGGCGATCGCCGACAGCTCCCGCGCCCTGCTTCTGGCGGCGACCGAAGAAGCGCCCCGCGTCGACCTCAAGCAGGATGCGAGCTTCGTCACCGCAACCGACCGGGCCGTGGAAGCACGTCTGCGCGAACAGATTCGCGCGGCCTTTCCCGATCACGGCATCATGGGGGAGGAATATGGCAGCGAGCGGCTCGACGCCGAATTCGTCTGGGTGCTCGACCCGATCGACGGCACGGCGGCCTGGGTCGCCGGCATTCCTGTCTATGGCACGCTGATCTCGCTGGCGCACGGCGGCAAGCCCCTGCTCGGCGTCATCGATCTCCCGGCGACGGCCGAGCGCCTCACCGGCATTTCCGGGCAAGGTGCGTGGCATAACGGCAAGCCGATCCGCTGCCGCAAAGGCACGGCCCTCGCCGACGCCTACATGACCTCATCGAATCCCCGCTTCATTCCCGAAGCCGACCGCGCGCCTTTTGCGCGTCTCGACGGGGCCGTGCAGTTCACCCAGTACGGCGGCAGCTGCTACAGCTATGCCTGCCTTGCCCGCGGCCGCACGGACCTTGCCGTCGATGCCGGGTTCGACGCCTATGACCTCTTTGCCCCCACCGCGATCATCGAAGGCGCCGGCGGCGTCGTCACCGACTGGCAGGGCGGCCCGCTCGACCTCGGCTGGCGGGGCTGCGTCATCGCGGCCGGTGACCGGGCGCTCCATGAAAGCGCGCTCGAGGCGCTCGCCGTAAGGGAATAAGCACCGTTTTTCACGCCGGCCTGCCCGGGCCTCACGCTGGACCATCCGCTTTCGGCGGGCCGCACCGGTCTGATGAATCGCTGGAAGCGATGACGGGGTATGTCCCTTCCAATGGAGCTTTGCCATACGGCGGAGCGGGGTCGTTAAATCCCCGACCCGTCAAGCTGCTGGGCGTCGTCGCCTTCCCAGGGGGAGGGCACGGAGGCACGGCTGAGATTGGCCGAGGGCATCGGCATCCAGCACTTCAGCTCCGGCTCGGCATATTCAATGATACGGCCGGGAGAGGAATCCGACGCGCGCCAGCCTTCCGCGCCGAACTGATCGCCATTCGACCAGTAGGCGACGTCAACTTCCGCAGGCCCCTGTTCGGACGGGCGGACTGTGACGAGGATCCGGCTCCCGTCCTTCGGCGCACCTGCCATATGGCGCCACCGGTCTGGCTCGTCCATCGTTTTCCTCCTGCCTTGCCACGGATCGAAGTGTCGCCTTGCCATCGAAAGCGGTCAACCCCATTCTTATGCGCCCAAAAACCAGTTGCAATATGAAATCAGTCAAACTAGCTTGGATCGGCTTTTCAAGGAAAAGGAGGCGGATATGGCCAAGCTCGTGTTCGGAATGAACCAGTCCCTGGACGGCTATGTCGACCATATGGCGTTCGGGCCGGACCGCACGCTCTTCCGCCATTTCATCGAGGAGGCTCGGGGGCAGGCGGGCAGTGTGTACGGCCGCCGAATGTATGAGATCATGCGTTACTGGGACGACGATCATCCCGAATGGGATGCAGAGGAACAGGCCTTCGCGGCGGCATGGCGGAACCAGACGAAATGGGTCGTCTCGCGCTCGTTGGCGTCTGTCGGCCCCAATGCCATTCTTGTTCAGGGCGATCTCGAGGGTGCGATCCGTGCGTTGAAGGCCGAACACGACGGGGAGATCGAAGTTGCCGGCCCGGACCTGGCGCAAAGCCTTACCGAACTCGGCCTGATCGACGAGTATCGAATCTACCTGCACCCCGTCGTGCTTGGTCACGGCAAGCCGTATTTCGCCGGGCCCCGGCCGCCGCTCCGCCTTCTGACCCATGAGCGGATAGGTGAGGACGTGATCAGGCTGACCTACGTTCCTGCCTGATCGGTCCCGACTGCCGGCGCTTTAATCCCTCTACGGTTGTCGGCTCGGCCATGTTCTGATCACCGCGGCCCAAGGAACGTAAATGGTTGGCTGTCCTTGAACTGATCGTTGACCATTCCGGAATGGATATGGCTCTGGTTCGGACCGAGGTCGAGTTTCCTTACCGTTCCCGTTTCTCTCGACAGATCCAGCTTCGTGAGGTCGATCCAGAATACGTTCGGCGTCACCGCGGATTCAAAGAAGTAGAGTCTGCGCTTGTGGTCGACGACCGTCCGCCAGCGTGTCGAGGAAATGTTGGGCTGGTCGGGCGTGGTGATGCCGTAGGGGACGGAGACGTTGCGGATCACGCTGAAGACGCTTGCGATCGCCTCGACGGCGTCTTCGCTTTTCGGGATGGCGTTCACATAGAACGAGGCACGCGCGAACCTGTCCGACGCGCGGTTCGTGCCGGGCAACATGACGGTCCCGCCGATCTGCTTCCAATATGCGTTGAGGGCCAGTTGCTGGTCGAAGACCGGCGAGTTTGTCATCACCTGATAATCGCGGCTGTGATGGATGACCTGCCTGCCGTCGATATATTCGATGATCGCGCTGTCGCCGCTGCCATCCGAAAGCGAGAGATGCAGCGTTGCCAGCCGCTCTTCTCCCGGCACAGTGTCGGTGACGATGGTGAAGGGGTTTTTCTCCAGCGTGGCGACAGCCTCCTCGACGGTCGCGAAATTGTCGAGGACATATTGTGCCCAGGCGGCAAGCGACAGGGCGGGCGACGTGCCGTCATAGGCCGGATAGTCGGATTCGACGAGCCACAGCACATTGGCTACGAGGCCCGCCTCGTTCATTCCGTCGGTCGTGGAAATATCGTAGCCCGAAGCGATGACGCTGCCATATTTCGAGGTCCACTTGACGGAATTCGGCCCGGCCTGCCCGGTGCGCTCCATGCCGCGCGGGAATATCCAGAGGTTTGTTCCGACATCGGTTTTCCAGTCCATGGAGCGTGCCGTGATGACTTGGCCGCCGGCACCATGGTAGACGAAACGCGTGCAGGCCTGCGCGGCCGGTGTCGTCAGCATGGCGGTGGAAAGCAGGATGGCGGCGCAGGTGGCCGAAAGCGACGTCCGCAAGCGCATCGGTTGTCCTCCGTTCCGCGATCGGGAATGCAACCTATACTAGGAGATCGTGCTTGTTGGAGGAAGTCAAATCGGCTTAACTGGTCGGCAGGCATTTGACCGGCCGCATACCGGGAAGGTGGGAGGGGATATCTTGGCGTTTCGTTTCGGAGACAAGTATCGCCACCTTGTCCATGGTGGTGCATGCGCCTGTCATGGCCAGCAGGCCGGGCAGCTTTTCGCGCGCATAAACGAAGGCCTGTCGCGCCGTTCCGTCCTGAAGGGCATCGCGGCCAGCCTTGCAGCCCCGGCGCTTGGTGCGGTGAGCCCCGCTTTCGCGCAGGCGCCCGCAAGGCCCGTACGGCTGCAAAACGTCAATATTTTCGATGGAAAGAGCAGTACGCTCCTGCAAGGGTGGGACGTGCTTGTCGAAGGCAATCGCATCAAGGCGCTGGTCCCGGTCGCGGATGCCGTTTCCGATGTGCAGGTGATCGATTGCGGCGGGCGCACATTGATGCCCGGCATGATCGACGCCCACTGGCATTCCATCCTCGCCGGCATCTCCCAGGTCGCTGCCATGACAGCGGATATCCCCTATGTGCATCTCGTTGCCGCGCAGGAAGCCGAGCGCACCGTGCTGCGCGGTTTCACGACGGTCCGGGATGTCGGGGGACCTGCCTTTGCCTTGAAGCGGGCCATCGACGAAGGCCGCATCGCCGGCCCTCGCATCTATCCCGCCGGCGCCATGATCTCGCAGACGTCCGGTCACGGCGATTTCCGCATGCGGACGGACCTGCCCCGTACGGCGCAAAGCGATCTCAGCGTGGCCGAGCGGGCGGGCATATCGGCCATCGCCGATGGCGAAGCCGAAGTGCTGCGCCGGGTGCGCGAGCAGCTCATGCTCGGCGCCAGCCAGATCAAGATCATGGGCGGTGGCGGCGTTGCCTCCGCCTTCGATCCGATCGATGCGCTCCAGTATTCCGATGCCGAAATGCGGGCGGCGGTTTCGGCGGCGGCGGATTGGGGCACCTATGTGTGCATTCATGCCTATACGTCCGCTGCCATCCGCCGCGCCCTCGACTGCGGCGTCAAGTCGATCGAGCACGGCCAGCTTGCCGACGAGGAGACGGTCAAGCGTATCGCGGGGGCCGGGGCATGGTGGAGCATACAGCCCTTTCTCGCGGACGAGGATTCGAACAGCTATCCCTCGCCGGAACAGCGCGCCCATCAGCAGCAGATCGCCGATGGAACGGCGCGCGCTGTCGAGCTCGGGCGCAAGCATCAGGTGAAAATGGCGCTTGGAACCGATATTCTCTTCAGCCCGAAGGGGACTGCGACGCAGGGCCGGCAACTCGCCAAGTTTGCGCGATGGTATGACAATGCCGACGTGCTGCGGCTGCTGACCAGTGGGAATGCGGAGCTTGCCGGCCTTTGCGGGGCACGCAATCCTTACCCGGCAAAGCTCGGCGTCATCGAGGCCGGCGCTTATGCCGATCTGCTGGTGGTCGACGGCGACCCGCTCCGGGACATTGCGCTGATCGCCGATCCCGACCGCACGCTTGTGATGGTGATGAAGGATGGGCGTATCCACAAGAACACGCTGCCGGCGTGAGAGGAGGCTTGCTTGAACAGATTGGCTGCTGCCGTTTTCCTGACGTTGTGCGCCGCGCCTGTCGCCCATGCTGCGGATGATCTTCCCGGGATGGCGACCGATCCGGCTGCGGGTGCAGCCGGGCACCCGGGCTGGGCGCTGCAGGTGACGCCTTATCTGTGGGCCACCGGTATCGAGGGGGATATATCACCCTTCCGTCGCGCGCCGACCCTTCACGTCGAGAAGTCCTTCTCCGATGTGATGGACGATTTCAATTTCGGAGGGTTCATCAATATCTGGGGACGTCACGACAACTTCGTCCTTTCCGGCGATATCATGTATGTCGATACGACGGAGAGTCACGCGACAGGCCCGCTGGCGGCTTTCCAGATTCCCGGGCTGGGCAGGATACCGGCAGGGGCGAGCGTCGATGCGGATGTCGATACGCAGGAGTTCATGGCGACGCTGCAGGGCGGCTACCGCGTCCTCGACACGCCGGAGTTCACCCTCGACGCCCTCGGCGGTGCACGCTTCTGGTACATTTCCAATGACGTGTCGGTCACGGCACGCCATCCGCTGATCGGGACGGTCACCGCCAGTCACGAAGAGAGCTTCGGCTGGGTGGATCCGATCATCGGTGCCCGCCTGTTTGTCAGCCTGACGGACAAGCTCTCGCTGCACGGGCAGGCCGATATCGGCGGCTTCGGTGCGGGATCCGACCTCACCTGGTCCGTATTGGCGACGGTGAACTACACGTTCACCGACAACTTGTCCGTTTCGGCCGGGTATAAGGTTCTGGACGTCGATTATAAACATGACGGCCATGTCTTCGACACGCGCCTCAGTGGCCCCGTGCTCGGCCTGACCTACCGGTTTTAGATCCGGAGGCCGCAAGGCAGACAAGCACACGCGGATCTTCGCCAGGGATGAAATGCCTGTCCCCGGGCAGATGTCGGGCCGCATGGGCGGCGCGAGGCGCGCCGCCTCCGGCAATCAGCTTTCAGATACTAATCCAGATTGACCCAGACGGACTTCGTCTGCGTGTATTGGGTGAGGGCTTCGAGGCATTTGTCGCGGCCGTTGCCGGTCTGCTTGTAGCCGCCCCAGATCGAGGTCATGTCGCCGTGGTCGAAGCAGTTGACCCAGACCACGCCGGCCTCGATGTCGCGGGCGAAGCGGTGCGCCTTGGAAATGTCGCGCGTCCAGACCGAGGCGGCAAGGCCGTAGATCGAATCGTTGGCGATCCCGATGGCATCATCGATCCCGTCGACCGGGATGATGGCGGCGACGGGGCCGAATATTTCTTCTCGGGCGATACGCATGCCGTTGTCGACGCCGGTGAAGAGCGTCGGCTCGACATAGGCGCCTGCCGGCGCGGGGGTGAATGTGCCGCCGCCGAAGCGCAATGCCGCGCCTTCCTTTCGGCCGATGTCGATATAGTCCAGGACACGTTTCTGGTGCGAGGCGGTGACAAGCGGGCCGATGGTCGTCGACGGATCGAGCGGATCGCCCAGCACGAAGTTTTCCCGGGTGCGGGCGGTGAAACGCTCGACGAAATCGTCGTGGATGCTCTTTTCGACCAGGATGCGCGAACCGGCATTGCAGACCTCGCCCTGGTTGCCGTAGATGCCGTTGACGGCATAGGTGACGGCGGTGTCGAGGTCGTCATAGTCACCGAGCACGATCTGCGGGGTCTTGCCGCCGCACTCCGTCGAGACGCGCTTCATGTTCGACTGGCCGGCATAGATCATCAGGAGCTTGCCGACCTCGGTTGAGCCGGTGAAACCGATCTTGTCGACGTCGTCGTGCAGCGCCAACGCCTTGCCGGCCTCCTCGCCGAGCCCGTGCACGACGTTGAGCACGCCCGCCGGCCCGCCGGCCTCGATGAAGAGTTCGGCCAGCAGGTTGGCCGACAGCGGCGATTGCTCGGCCGGCTTCAGCACGACGGCGTTGCCGGTGGCGAGCGCCGGGCCGAGCTTCCAGGCGGCCATCATCAGCGGATAGTTCCACGGCACGATGAGGCCGACGACGCCGAGCGGCTGGCGCAGGATGTAGTGCAGCGCATTCGCCGCCGTCGCCGTCACCGCGCCCTCGATCTTGTCGATCGTCTCGGAGAAGAACTTCAGCGACATGACCGAGCCGGGAATGTCGATGTTCATCATGTCCATCACCGGCTTGCCCATGTCGAGGCTGTCGAGCACGGCGAATTCCTCCGCATGCGCCTCGACGAGGGCGGAGAATTTTTCCAGCACCGCCATCCGGGCGCGCGGGTCCATGCGCGACCAGACGCCGGAGCGGAAGGCCTTGCGCGCGGCGGCGACGGCCCGGTCGATTTCGGCCGCCCCGCCGCGCGCGACCTCGGTGATGGTTTCGCCGGTCGCCGGATTGATCGTCGGAAAGGTGCGCCCATCGGCGGAAGCGACATAGGCCCCGTCGATGAAGTGTTGCGTGCGGAATGTCAGCGATCCGGCCTTGCTGCGCCAGAAGTCACGGGTGTAGGTCGAGGCGTCCATGCTTGTTCTCCCTTCCATGGATCAGGATCGCTCCCGCTCGCGCAGAAGCGTGACCGAGAGGACGATGAGGACGAAGGACACGGCGACGATCACCGTGCCGATGGCGTTGATCTCCGGCGTGATGCCGCGCCGGAGCGTCGAATAGATGTAGATCGGCAACGTCACCTCGCGCCCCGTCAGGAAATAGGTGACGGGGATCTCGTCGAAGGAGAGCGTGAAGCAGAGCAGCGCCGAGCCGAGGACAGCGCTGCGGATGCTGGGAAGCGTGACGTGGCGGAAGGTCTCGAAGGGCGTGGCGCCGAGATCGGCGGAGGCCTCGAACTGGCGGCGGTTGATCTTGGCAAGCCGCGCCATCACCTGTGAGACGACGACGCCGAGCAGCGCCGTCGCATGACCGATCACCACCGCCGTCAGGCTCTGCGGGATGCCGATCTGCTTGTAGAAGTTCAACATGGCGATGCCGGTGACGATGCCCGGCAGGCTGAGGGGCAGGAGGATGACGTTCTGGAACAGCCGCTTGCCGGGAAAGTCGTAGCGGTCGAGCGCGAGCGCCGCCGTCACGCCGATGACGACGGAAAGCGCGGTGGCGAAAAGGGCAACCCACAGGCTGTTGGCGAGCGCCCGGAGCATCTGTGCATTGGCGAGGAAGGCCTCGTACCAATGCAGCGTGAAGCCCGCGAGCGGGAAGGAGGTCACCTTGCTGTCGTTGAAGGAGAAGATCACCAGCATGACGATCGGCAGGTAGAGGAAGGTGAGGACGCCGAGGCTCACCCCCACCATGCCCTTCTGCCACCATCTCAAGCGCAGCATGCCCGCCTCCTCAAAGGTCGATCCGGCCGGCCCGGTCGAGGCGGCTGGAGAGTTGCAGGAGGATCAGCACCAGCGCGAGAACGAGCGTCGCCAGCGCGGAGCCGAGCGGCCAGTTGAGCGCGGCGCCGAACTGCGTCTGCAGGAGGTTCGCCACCATCGTCCCGTCCGGCCCGCCGACGAGCACGGGAGCGACGAAATCGCCGAAGGACAGGCAGAAGGTCATGGTCGCCCCCGCAACGACGCCGCCGAGCGACAGCGGAAAGATCACTTTCCAGAAGGTCATGAACGGCCCGACGCCTAGGTCTTCCGAGGCTTCGAGAAGGCGGCGCGGAATGTTGTCGAGCACGGTGAAGAGCGGCATCACCATGAACGGCACGAAGATATAGACGAGCGTCACCACCATGGCGGTCTGGTTGTAGAGGAAGATATCGAGCGGCGCGGAGACCAGGCCGGTGGAGACGAGCAGCGAGTTCAGCGCGCCATCCGTGCCGAGGATGATCTTCCACGTATAGGCGCGCAGCAGGTAGGACACCCACAAGGGCACGATCACCGACATGTAGAGGAGGTTGCGCACCTTCTGCGAGCGGATGGTGAAGACGAGGAAGTAGGCGAGCGGATAGCCGAGCAGCAGCGCGCAGACGGTGACGAGGGCGGCGATCTTCAGCGTGCGCAGGATGACGGTCGTGTATTGCGGGTCGGCGAGGATCTGCGCGTAGTTGCCGAACTGGAAATCCGGATAGAACAGCGGAAACTGCCGCGTCCAGAAGCCCACCGCCACCATGATGGCATAGGGCACGACCATCAGCAGCAGCACCCAGGCGAGCGGCAGCGAAAACAGGGCGGCAAAGCCCGGGAAGGTGCGGCGCGTCAACGTCATTTGCCGCCTCCCGCATCAAAGACCATCACGTCGTCCGGATCGATATGCACGGCAAGGCGGCTGCCGGCGGAAACCGTTGCCGGAAGCGCCGTGCGGGCGAGTTCGGCGAAGAGCGGTTTTCCGCCCCCCTCCGGCGCAAGTTCGATCCGCAGGCAGTCGCCATGGAAGAGCCGTTCCATGACGATGCAATCGAGAGCATTCGCGGCCCCTGTCTCCGGGCGTGCCGCCATCATCCGCTCCGGCCGCACGCCGAGGGTTACGCGGCTTCCCGTCGTCGCCCCTGCGGCTTCCCGGCGCCGGCTGCGCAGCGTGGCGCCGTTGACAAGCCGGAAGGCACATACATCGCCCTCGCGACCCAGCGCTTCGGCCTCCAGCAGGTTTGCCGCGCCGATGAAATCGGCGACATAGGGCGTTGCCGGATGGTCGTAGAGATCGGTCGGCGAACCGATCTGGGCGATGCGGCCCTCCCGCATCACGACGATGCGGTCGGAAAGGGCGAGCGCTTCGGTCTGGTCGTGCGTGACCATCAGGAAGGTGATGCCGAGTTCGCGGTGCAGCCGCTTCAGCTCCACCTGCATGCCCTCGCGCAGCTTCACGTCGAGCGCCGAAAGCGGTTCGTCGAGCAGCAGGACGCGCGGGCGGCGTACGACGGCGCGCGCCATGGCGACCCTCTGGCGCTGGCCGCCCGAAAGGGCGCCGGGCCGGCGGTCCGCCATGCCTTCCAGCCCGACAAGGGCCAGTGCCTCGGCGACGCGCCGCCGCCGCTCCGTCTTCTCCAGGCGGCCCGAGCGGACGGAGAGGCCGTAGCCGATGTTCTCCGCCACGCTCATGTGCGGGAAGAGCGCGTAGTCCTGGAACACCGTGTTGACCGGCCGGCGATAGGGCGGGCTCTCCGTCACGTCCTGCCCTGCAATGGCGATGCGGCCGTCGCTTGCCTGCTCGAAGCCGCCGATCAGCCGCAGCGTCGTCGTCTTGCCGCAGCCGGAGGGGCCGAGCAGGGTGACGAACTCCCCCTCGGCGATGGCAAGGTCGGTCTCGTGAAGGGCGACGAATGCGCCGTATCGTTTCGCAACGCCGTCAAGCGCCACAATCGGGCTGGAGGTCATCGGGTCCCCGCGTCGTGTGAACTGTCTCGTGCAACCGCGGAAAGCGCCGCCCGTCGCGACGCTTTCCGCCCGGCCTTACGGAGCCGCCTTCACGGCGTTCCAGGTCTCGAGATACTTGTCGAGACGCGCCGGCTGCTGCCACATGACGAGGCTCTTGACGAACTCGACATTGTCGACCTGCCGCTCCTTCTTGAGCGCATCGCTCATGCAGCCCTGGACGGCCTTCGGGTTGACCGGGAAATAGCCGGTGGCCTCGGCGAGACCGCACTGGCCGTCGGCCGACTGCATGAAGCTCATGAACTTGTAGGCGCAGTCCTCGTTCGGCGAATCCTTCACCAGCATCATCGAATCCATCCAGCCCTCGGCCTTCTCCTTCGGTGTGAATTCGACGACCTCGAAGCCCTTCTTGAGGTTGTTGACATCCTTGCTGGTCAGACCCGTCCAGGCGTTGGAGACATAGACCTCCTGGTTGGCCATCAGCTCCGTCAGCTCGCCGGCCGATGCCCAGTATTTGCGGATCAGCGGCTTTTGTTCGATAAGCTTGGCCTTCACGGCCTCCAGCTGCTCGTCTGTGAGGTCGAAAACGTTGTCGTAGCCAAGGTAGCGCGCTGTCCAGTAGAGCGCGGACTTGTCGTCCCACAGCGAGATCTTGCCCTTCAGTGCTGGGTCGAAGAGGACGGAAATGGAATCCGGCGTGGCTGCGAGCTTGTCCGGGCGGTAGATCAATGAGACCGAGCCCCAGATCAGCGGCACGGCCCAGGTCTCGCCATCGGCCACGACGTCGCTTTCCTTCGAGAATTCCGGATAGATGCCGTCGAAGCCCTCGACCTTCGCCGTGTCGATCGGCGCGACGAAACCGGCCAGCCGCAGCATCGGCACGGTGTCCAGCGAGGGGGTGATGACATCGTAGACGCCGCCACCGGCGGCAAGTTTGGCGGCGAAATCATCGTTCGAGCCGACATAGGAGGCCGTTACCTTGCAGCCCGAGGCCGCCTCGAACTTCGAGATGAAGCCATCGACGGCATAACCTTCCCAGGTGAGGTAGTTGAGTTCGGCAGCCCGGGCGGCCAGCGCCTGCGGCAGGAGGCTTGCGGCGGCAAGGGCGAGAATTGCGGATCTGCGCACGATCGACATGTGTGTTCCCCTTCATGTCTTTGTTGGTCATCTCGTCCGCTTCGTCTTGCGGACGAGGGTGGCGATATCGATACCGAGCGCCTTGGCGGCGCTTCTCTTGCTTCCATGCTCTGCGATGGATTTTTCCAGGACCCAGCTTTCGAAGGCCTGCACCAAGTCCCGGAAACTCGCCGGCGCGGTCTCCCCGCCGCTGGCCGAGGGAGCGGGGGAAGGACGCGGCGCGGCATCCGGGGCCACGATGAAATGTTCGGCGAGCGCAATATCCTCGGTGCTCGCCGCCGCGCGCTCGAGGATGTTGGTCAGCTCGCGCACATTGCCCGGATAGGCATGGGCGGCGAGCCGCTTCGTGAAGGCCGGGGAAAGCTGCAAGGCCGGCGTGCGCCCGGCATTCAGCCTGCGCAGGACATGTGCCGTCAGCGCGGTGACGAGCTCCGGCTGGTCGCGCAGCGTCGGCAGCTCCAGCGTTACGACGGCGATGCGGTAATAAAGGTCGCGGCGAAAAGCGCCGCTCTCGATCAGGTCCGGCAGCCCGGCATTGGTGGCGGTGACGAGGCTGATGCGCGCCTTGCGCCGCTGCATCGAGCCGAGGCGGCTGAAAGTCTGGCTTTCGAGAAAGGCGACGAGCTTCATCTGGGAGACGGGCGAAAGATCCGTCACCTGGTCGAGGAAGAGCGTGCCGCCATCGGCGGCCTCCACGAAACCGAGCTTGCCGCGCGTCGACGTATCCAGCGCCGAACCCGGCTCGATGCCGAACATCTCCGCGTCGAACTGCGCGTCGGCCAGCATGCCGCAATTGACATGCACGAAGGGCGGGGCGTCGGGTGCGCCGGCCTTGCCGATGAAGCGGGCAAGCTCCGTCTTGCCCGTTCCGGTTTCACCGGTCAGGAGAACGGCGCTACCGCGCTCGATGGCGGTCGCCGCCCGGCGGGCGATGGTGCTGAGACGCGGCGTAAGAAGGGGACCGCCGCCGCCAGCGGCCGGCAGCGGCTCGGCCTCGAAGCGGAAATGGTCACTGCGCTCGTAGCCGCGGTGATGCCGGCCGGTCTCGCGCATCGTCAGAAGCGCGCCATAGGCGCCGCCGTCCGGGGTCCGCAGGATGCCGATCGAGGCGGTGACATTGCGCTGCGAATTGAGCGTGCCGGAGACCTCGATGCGCTTGAGCTGCCGCAGGGCGCTTGCGAGCTTCTGCACCAGGGTGCCGGCGGTCTTGGCGTGTTTTGCAAGGTCCGAGCCGACGAGGTCGCCGCGCGCGAGGTTGAGCAGCAGTTCGAGCTTGCCGTTGACGAGCTTGATGGTTCCGTCGGTTTCCAGAAGGGCGACGCCATCGGGAAAGGCGTCGAGGAACGCGCCGAACTGCGGCTCGTCGATGAAGGCGGGGCGGAGGCGCCGCTGGCCGGGGGCGGTAAGGTCGTTGGCGTAGAATTTCACGAAATGGCCTCCTGCGTGGAACCCCGCGCCCTGCGGCGGCTCTTGCGCCGGGCGGTCAGCACATAGCGGCGCATCTCGCCTTCGATGCGTGCGGCCCGGAAGCGCCAGACATCCCGGCTTGCATCGGCGGCGATGACGGCAAGGTCGCACTCGCCGTCGCTGTCCTCGCCGGCAAGGGCCGCCTGCCGGAGCTTGTCGAGGGCGTGGCGCGTTTCGATGAACTGCTGCAGCGGGCGACCGAGAACCTGTTCGGCGGTGCGTCCCCAGACGCTTTCCGCCGCCGGATTGGCTGCCAGGAGCAACCCGTCCTCGGAGATGACGAGGATCGGATCCGGGACGGCGCTCAAGATGTCCTGCATCGTGTCGGCGCGGTCGGCGAGCTGCTGCTCACGCTGGCGGTGCGCACCGATGTCGCGCGTCGTGCCCCAGAGGCGCACGAGGAAGCCGTCCTTGATCGCGGCACGGAAATCGTTCTCGACCAGCATCTCGCTGTCGTCATGCCGGCGGTCGACGGCGGCGGCGCGGTCGAGCCGGTAGCCGGCGCGCACGAGATCGCGCACCATGCGGCGGTTGATCTCGGTTGCGGGGAAATAGCGCGAGACCGGCTGGACGTTGAAATCGAGCCCCTCGGGCACGCGATAGAGCCGCGCCATCGCCTCGTTGCAGGCACGCCACCGGCTCTGGTTGGAGAAGATGCGCTCGACGATCTCGTCTTCGGCCAGTGCGGTATCGACCGGCTCGAGGAATTCGATGCACCAGCAGGCCTCCGTCGCCGCGCCGATCATTTGTGAAAGGATCTCCACGCGCTCGGCAAGCTCTGGTCCGATGCCGAGCACGCTTTCCGGCAGCGGCTGCTTGATGACGGCGATCCCGCGGGCCGGATCGGGAACCACGGTGGCGATCATGGGGACTTCGCTATATTGCGGCGAATTCACCCAGACGGCGAGCCCGGAGGCGAACGGCTGGCCTTCGCGGGCGAGGCCGCGCAGCATCTGTGCCGAGGTGCTGCTGTAGATGCGCTCCAGCGGCAGGCTTTCCTTTTCCTCGAGCGAGATGGCGAGTTCGCGCGCTTCCGCCGCGTTGACGGCGCAGATACGGCCGTCGCCGTCGATCCAGTCGACCAGCAGGGCGTCGAAATGGGCGGTGCCTGGCACATGTATCTTCATTCTTCATCCCGATCCGAAGGAAACCCTCATCGCGAGGGCCGCGCCAGAAGACACGGGCAATCCCGTCACAATCGCAGCCGGAAGCAACCCTTAATCGAAAGGGAAGCGAGAAAATGCGCCGGAATACCTTCGGAAATGCGCAGAACTGCAGCATTCGCTGCGGTGTTGCGCAATGTCGCAGTCCCGCTCAACGCGCTCTGTCCGGCCGCACAGATTGAATGCAGGACATTACTGACAAGCACGTCGCCGCAGCGGCCGCGATATCCCGAGGCCGCCAGTCCCCTCGGCCCCGCCTTTGAAGACGAGGGTCTGACGGTGCTGGACAAGCAAGGTGTAACACTATAACACAGCATTGTTACGTTATTACATTAATAGGAGATTGCATGTTCCGCTCCGGTTCCGGCGTCCTTTTCGCCACCACCATCCTCGCGACCCTCACCTTTCCATTGGCAGCCCATGCCGAAGAAGAGCAGAAGGAGACCTGGCGGCTGTTCGTCGCCGATCACACCCAGCCCGTGGTTCGCGCCATCGATCTGGGCACGGACAAGGAAATCGGCCGCTTCGACCTGACTGGCTATGCCGCGCTGTCCCTGAGCGACACGGGACGCACGGTTTTCGCCGTCCAAGGTGACCAGAACGTGGTCCACGCGATCGACACCGGCATTGCGCTCTCGGACCATGGCGAACATCGGGACATCGAGATCACGGAGCCACGGCTTCTTGAAACGACGATCACCGGCGAGAAGCCCGGCCATGTGGTGGCCCATGGCGATGATCTCGCAGTCTTCTACGATCGCGGCGGCAAGTTCGACCTCCTCCAGGAAAGTGCGCTGCTGGAAGGCAAGGCGGACCTGAAGCCCTATGACACGACTGCCGCGCATCACGGCGTCGCTGTCCCGATGGGCAACCACCTCCTCGTCTCCGTGCCGAACATGGAGGCGACGGTTAAGGAAGGCGAACTGCCGCCCCGCCTTGGCCTGCGCGTACTGGACAGGGACGGCAGGCAGGTGGGCGATGTCGCGACCTGCACGGGCCTGCATGGAGAAGCGGCTTCGGCGCGCCTGGTGGCTTTCGGCTGCGCCGAGGGCGTACTCGTTGCCCGCCCGGGGGGCATGGATGGCCCGAAGCTGGAAATGCTCGCCTATGGCGGCACGCTGCCGGAGGGCAAGGTATCCACCCTGCTCGGCGGCACCTCCATGCAGTTCTTTCTGGGGAACTATGGAGAAGACAAGGTCGTCCTCATCGACGCCGATGCCAAGGAACCCTACCGCCTCGTCGAGCTGCCGCTTCGGCGGGTCGATTTCATCCTCGATCCCGCCAAGCCCCGTAACGGCTATATCCTGACAGAAGACGGCAAGCTCCATCTGCTGGACGTCGTGGATGGCGTGATCACCAGATCCGAGACCGTCACCGAGCCCTACAGCAAGGACGGGCATTGGCGCGACCCGCGCCCGCGCCTGGCGGTTGCCGGGAACCATATTGCGATTACCGACCCGCGCAAGAGCCTGGTGCGTCTCGTCGATCCAGAGACATTGAAGGAGACCCGCACCATCGCTGTCGAAGGGCAGCCCTTCGCGATCGTCGCCGCCGGCGGATCGGGCGCGTCTCACTGAGCCCATTTTGCGGGTGGGAGTGCCGGCTGGTGCCGGCACTCCGTCAAGGGACAGGCTTCGCCGGGCCTGCTGACCGCCATTTCCAAGATCGACAGGCCGAGTCCGTGTTGTATCGCAGTCGCATCCACCGTCACCGTCCGGTCAGGTGCCGCTGCGCGGCCCCCAATGCCGGGCAAGCGAAAGACATTCGCGCCAGAACAGCATGGCCCCCGTCGTCGATACGCTGCGCAGCGAGACGGCGGCGGCGGCGTGGGCGAGTTCGAGGCATTGGACCAGGGGCCACTCCTCGTGAAGGCCGTAGAGCATGCCGGCCGCAAAGGCGTCGCCCGCACCGTTCGCGCCCCTGATCTCCGCCTCCGGAATGGCGACCGAGGGCAGGATCGCGCTTTCTCCCGTGCGGGTGATGGCGATGGCGAAGGCGGGGCAGTGCACGGTCACCAGTTTCAACGCGCCGCGCTGCAAGACGGCATGTGCGGCGCGCAGGCAGGCGTCCTTGTCGGATGTGCCGTCCAGGATGGTCTCGACACCGGCGATCGCCCCGATCTCCATGTCGTTGACGATCAGGAAGTCGAGATGCGGCAGGCAGGGTGCGACGAGCCGGGCCATCAGGCCGCGGTCGATGCTCGCCAGCTCCAGGTTGGTCTGAAGCCCTGCCGCGCGTGCCTTCTTCAACACCGCCACCCAGCCGTTCGGCTCGTCTTGCCAGGGCGCGTCGAGAATGCGGTGCACGCCCGGCAGACCGAGATGCAGGTAGCGCATGCGCGTTTCGGAAAAGTCGAAATGGTCCGGCGTCAGCAGCGCCCCGGTTCCGGCGTGGAAGATGTGGGTGCGCCGATGCGAGCGCAGCGAGACATAGGCGTCGCAGAATTGCGTGGCGGCGTCGGGCGTCACCGCCATCCGGCGCGTGTCGATACCCGCTGCGGCGGCCGTCTCCCTGAGGTAGCGACCGTCGTCGTCATCCCCGACGAGGCCGATCGTCTCGACGGGGATACTCGGATCGAGGCGTTTGATGTCGAGTGCCAGGTTGCAGCTCGAACCGCCGCCGTGGCGCTCCTCCTCGAAGAGCTCGGCGAGGCCGTCCTCGCCCGGCCAGTGGCTGACCGTGCGATTGTAGTCCGCGCACCAGGTTCCGCCGGTGAGGATGCCCCGCCGTCCGCCCGTCATCTGCTCTCTTCCGGCTTGAGCACGGCTTCCGTGACGACGTTGTCTGCGGAGAGATCGCGCAGCGGCTTGATCCCGTCCCTGGAAAGGCTCGCGTGATAGGCCTTCACTGCCTCCGACGGAGAGATCGACCCGGACGCGACCTCACGCATGAAACGCACCATCGCCAGCGGATCCTCGGCGAGGTTGATCTTGCGCCCGAACAGCGCGACGCGGGCGCCGAACCGTTCGGCCTGGTGGAGAAGCTCGAAGCAGTCACGCGTCGTGCCCGCGCCACCGCCGAGGACGCCGACGATGACACTCGGATCATAGGCGGCGAGCTCGTCCAGCGCCTTGGCGCCGTTGAACGGGATTTTCAGGAACTGTGGCCGGTCCGCCTTGGTGACACCGGCGAGGCAGCGCATCAACACGTCGTTGACGTAGTGTGGAACCAGCTCGGGATCGATGCCGCACGCCACATTTGGATTGAACACTTCGAGGAAGTATTTGAAATTGTTGCGTGCCGCATCCTCGCGGAACCAATGGAAGGCTTCCAGCGCCTCATAGTCGCGGTCGAGATCGTTGTTGAAGGTGATGGAATAGAGGCCGAGATCCGTACCCGTTATCGGCGCGCCGGGCGCGGGATCGATCGTGCCGGTGGCGACGCGCGAAAGCGAGGCCGTGCGGAACGGACGCGAGGGCTGTTTTGAATAGGTCGCGCCGCGGCAGACCCAGACGTCCGTCGTGTCGTTGGCGCGGATCGCCGGCTTGACGGCGCTGCCCCTGAAGACGCCCATATCCTTCAGCGCCTCCATGTTGGAGGCGGAGGTGAGCATGATGTCGACGATGTCCTGCTCGACGATGGCGCGGATGTTCTCCAGGAATTCCGGGCGGGTATAGTGGCGCGACCAACTGCCGTCCTTCGCGCGCTTCGGCCCGCAGGAGGTGATGGACGGCCCCATGTCGCCGTCCTTGGCGTCGGCGATGATGAAATCGCTGCGGGTGTAGTTTCCGGCGCGGATGCGCGCGAGCTTCTGGTCGAGGCGGTACATGTCTTGCTCCGTTCGGGACAGGGTCAGGCGGTTGCCGCGCCGGTCATGATGGCGACGACGTCGTTCATGGAATGGGTTTTGGGGGTGACCACGGCCGCGCGCCGGCCAAGGCGCATGATGTGGATGCGGTCGGCGATGTCGAAGACGTTCGGCATGTTGTGGCTGATCAGGGCGACGGGCAGGCCGCGGTCGCGGATCGAGCGGATGAGCTCCAGCACCTGCCCCGTCTCGCGCACGCCGAGCGCCGCGGTCGGCTCGTCCATGATGACGAGCTTGCGGGCAAAGAGCGCCGCGCGCGCGACGGCGACGCCCTGCCGCTGGCCGCCCGACAGCGACTCCACCGGATTGTCGATCGCCGGCAGGCGGAACTTCAGCTCGCCCATGGCGCGGCGGGCCTCCTCGCGCATGCGCGTCTTGTCGAGGCGGCGGAAGAGGCGGCCGAGCAGGCCCGGCGCGCGCAATTCGCGACCGAGGAAGAGATTAGCGGCGATGTCGAGCGCAGGAGCGACGGCGAGGTCCTGGTAGACCGTCTCGATGCCGGCATGGCGCGCGTCGAGCGGCCCCTTGAAATGCACCGGCGCGCCATCGAGCAGGATGTCGCCGCTGGTCGGGTGCACGGCTCCGGTCAGTGTCTTGATGAGCGTCGACTTGCCGGCGCCATTGTCGCCGACGACGGCGAGGATCTCGCCGGCGCGAAGCTCGAAGTCGACGCCGTCGAGCGCGGTGACATGGCCGTAGGTCTTCACCACGTTGCGCGCTTCGAGAACGACATGCGGGGGATTGTCGGCCATCAGCTCTTCCTCCGGGACATCTGGTCGAGCGCGACGGCGATGATGACGAGGATGCCGGTCACGAGATCCTGCCAGAGCGGGTCGATGCCGGCAAGCGTCAGGCCGTTGCGCAAAACGCCGACGATGAGCGCGCCGATCAATGTGCCGATGAGCCCGCCGCGCCCGCCGAACAGGCTGGTGCCGCCGATCACCACGGCGGTGATGGAATCGAGGTTGGCGCTCTGCATGGCGTTCGGATCGGCATTGGGAATGCGCCCGAGCGCCAGCCAGGCGGCGATGCCGTAGATGAGGCCGGCGAGCACATAGACCGAGAGCAGGTGGCGGCGCACCGGAATGCCGACGAGGCGGGCGGCCTCGGCATTGTTGCCGATGGCATAGGTGTGCCGGCCCCATTTCGTCTGGTTCAGGAGATACCAGACAGCGGCGTAGAGCGTGAACATGATCAGCACGCCATAGGTCAGCACGAAGCCGCCGAGCTTCATCGTGTTGCCCGTCCAGGCGAGGAAGGGGTCACGCACCGGAAAGGCGCCGCCTTCCGAGATCAGCCGCAGCGCGGCGGTCAGGATGCCGAGAATGCCGAGCGTGACGATGAAGGGCGGCAATCTCAGGCCGGACACGAGGCCGCCCGCCGCAAGGCCGGCAGCCGTGCAGAGCAGGATGGCAAAACCCATGGAGAGCACGGGATCGTAGCCCAGATTGACCAGCTTGCCGGCGACGATGGTGCCGAGCACGCAGATGGCGCCCACGGCAAGGTCGATGCCGGCGGTCAGGATCACCAGCGTCTGGCCGATCGCCAGAACGCCGATGATGACCGTCTGCTGCAGGATGATCGACAGGTTGTGCGTGGCGAGAAAGCGGGGATTGGTCAGCGCGAAGATCACGCAGAAGCCGAGAAGGACCAGAAGCGGGCCCACCGAGGGCGTCCCCAGGATGCGGGCCTTCAGGCTCCGCGGCGTCTCGGCGTCGGAAACGGTGGCTGTGTTCATGGGCATCCCGTGCATCAGGTTTTGCGCGGCCGGTCGCCCGGTCGGGACCGCGGCGGCGCGTGGCCACGCACGGTCCCGCCGGGAGGTAGAGGATCAGTCACCCCAGCAGTTTTCAAGGCCCCAGGCGGTGTCCTTCGATTCCAGGCCCTCGACCGGCTTGTCGGTGATCAGGAAGGAACCGGTGTTGACGAACCCACTCGGCTTCTTGCCGGAGGCCGCATATTCCACCACCGCGTCGACGCCCATGGAGGCCATCTTGTAGGGGAACTGCATCACGGTTGCGGCGATCTTGCCATCCTTCACGTCGCGCACGCCGGCGCAGCCGCCGTCGATCGAGGTCAGCATCACGTCGGCCTCCTTGCCGAAGGATTTCAGCGCGGCATAGGCGCCGGCCGCGGCCGGCTCGTTGATCGTGTAGACGGCGTTGATGTCGCCGTTCTTGGAGAGCAGGTTCTCCATGCCGACCTGGCCCTTGTCCTGCGCGCCGTTGGTGATGGCCGCGCCCGCGATCGACGGGTCACCCTCGGCGATGCCGAAACCCTTCAGGTAGCCGTCATGGCGGAAGGTGTCGACCGTACCGCCGGGCGTGCCGTCCAGCATGGCGACGACCGCCTGCTTGTCGCCCATCGCCTTGCGGGCATAGGCGCCCTGCTGCACGCCGGCCTCGAAATTGTCCGTGGCGAACGTGGCGTCGACGGCGTCGGCCGGGTCCGTCGCCGTGTCGAGCGCGATGACGAGCACGCCGGCCTCGCGGGCCTTCTTGATGACGTCGAGCATGCCGGACGAGTTGTTCGGCGTGACCAGGATGCCCTTGGCTCCTGCGCTGATCAGGTCCTCGATCGCGGCGACCTGGCCCTCGTTGTCGCCGTCGAACTTTCCGGCGCGGGCGATCAGCTTGACGCCTTTCTCCGCGGCGCGGGCCTCGGCGGCCTGGCGCATCTTGACGAAGAACGGATTGACCTCGGTTTTCGTGACGAGGCCGATGATGACCTCCTCGGCGGTGGCGGAGCCTGCGCCAAGGGCAAGGCCGAGGGCGAGCCCGGCGGCGGCAAAACCGGTCCGCATGGCGGTGGAATATACGGATGCGCGAATGCGATGAAGCGACATGGAATCCTCCCAAATCCGACGATGCCGTAGAGCCCCTCCGGCTCTTTTGGCGGGCACGGCCTCTCCTCAAAGGCCGCAGGGATTAGCGCATCTCTTTTGGATGAAGTCAAATGGCTATTGCTTATCTTTTGTAAATTTCTATCCAAAATTAAATCCGCGATACCGAGGGGGCGGTTTCCGGGCGACGCGCAACGTTCTTTTTTCCGCCCAGACCAACCTTTCGCTCTCGACCTTGGCCGGCATGCCCCGCTACGCCGCGCTTTGCGGGATCAGGCGGCGCCGCACAGGCGCATATATAACGGTGATCTTATGTACATCGCCATGCATAAGTTCTCATGACGGTGGAACTGCGTGCTTTATCTCATGCGCCTTTGTCGCTAAACCGGTCTGAAAACAGGAGTTTTGCATGGTGCGCGGGGACGAGGGGCACGACAGAACAACGCTTGATGGCGCGGGGGGCATCCTTTCGCTGATCGCGACGGGCGCTGCCGCCTCGCGGGCCGAGCTGCTTGCCGCCTCCGGCCTGTCACGCGTGACGGTGACGCAGCGGCTGAACGCACTGCTTGCGAGCGGCTTGGTGCGCGAGACCGAAAAAACCCTGCCGAGCGGCGGCCGGCCGACCCGGGTGCTGGCGATCAACCCGGCGAGCGGCTTTCTGCTCGTCGCCAATATCGGCGAGACGCACATCCACCTCGCCGCCATGGACCTGACGCCGGCGATCCTTTCCCAGACGACGCTGCCCTTTTCCGTGGCGAGCGGGCCTGAGGCGACGCTGGCGCAGATCGGCGACGCTTTCGCTATCCTGACGGCGGAAACGGAAAAGACGCACGGCTTCTTCCTCGGCATCAGTCTCAGCCTGCCGACACCGGTCGATTTCAAGCGGGGCTGCGTCGTCGGCCCCTCGGTCCTGCCCGGCTGGGACGAGTTCGACATCATCGGCCGCCTCAAGGCGCGATTCGATGTACCTGTCTATGTCGAGAACGACGTGAACCTGATGACGATCTGCGAGCACAAACGCCGCGTCCCGGCGGTCGACGACATGCTCTTCGTGAAGGTCGGCACGGGCATGGGCAGCGGCATGATCGCCGGCGGGCGGCTCTTCCGCGGTGCGCAAGGCGCAGCCGGCGATATCGGCCACATCCAGTTTCTGTCCGATGACGCGCCGCTCTGCCGCTGCGGCAAGTTCGGCTGCGTGGAGGCGCGCGCCGCCGGCTGGGCGATCGCCCGCGATCTTTCGGCCCGCGGCTTTCGCGCCGAGACCGCCCGCGACGTGATCGACCTCGTCGAGCAGCGCAAGCCTGAAGCGCTGATGCTGCTGCGGGCCGCCGGCCGCACGATCGGCGAGGTCATCTCCGACGTCGTCAGCATCATCAATCCGAGCCTGATCGTCATCGGGGGCACCCTGGCGCGGGGTGGGGACCTGATGCTGTCGGGTATCCGCGAACTCGTCTACCAACGCTGTCTTCCCCTTGCCACCCGCGACCTTTCCATCGTGCTTTCCACGGTGCGCGAGGACGGCGCGCTGTTCGGCGCGGCGCATTTGCTGCTGGACGACCTTTTCGCTTCGGCAAAGGCTGACCGCTTGCTGGAGCGTTATGACTTTGCCCGGCAACGGCACGTTCCGGCGCCAAAAAGGCGGCAATCGCTCTGACAGGTCCGGATATCCAGAAGCGTTCGCTCGAACCGTCTGGCCCCGTTAAACCTGGACCAGAGAAGCCTACCGGGTTGAAAGACGACAGGGTATTGCATGAAATAGATCACCATCCCTTCCTCCGGGATTCTGGATGTTGCTGGCGACGTCGTCAACGTCCGTCTCGACCCAGTCGTAGCGGCCGGCGAAGGAAAGCACCCAGTTGTCGATCCTGACCTGGTCCTGCGCATAGAGGCCGACCTGGGTCTGGAAGACAGTCTCCAGGCTATCGGCAGAGGGGTTTCCGGCCCTCGTTGAAAGCGCTTCTTGCGAGCCGGAAAGAGATGCTTGCGCTGCCGCGATGATCAGAGCCCGGCGACGCAGACATATTTCAGTTCGAGAAAGCCCTCGATGCCGTATTTGGAGCCCTCGCGGCCGAGGCCGGACTGCTTGATGCCGCCGAAGGGTGCCATCTCGTTGGCGATCATGCCCGTGTTGACCCCTACCATGCCCGCCTCCAGCGCCTCGGCGACGCGGAAGACGCGCGCCATATCCTTGGCGTAGAAATACGAAGCGAGGCCATATTCGCTGTCGTTGGCCATGGCGATCACGTCGTCCTCGTCCCTGAAGGTGATGATCGGGGCAAGCGGGGCGAAGGTCTCCTCGCTCGCGACCTTCATCGCCTGCGTGACGCCGGCAATGACGGTCGGCTCGTAGAAGGTGCCGCCGAGGGCGCTGCGCCTGCCGCCGGCCAGGAGCCGGCCGCCCTTTTCCAGCGCGTCGGCCACATGCTCCTCCATCTTGGCCACCGCCTTCTCGTCGATCAGCGGCCCCTGCGTGGTGCCGGCCTGCGTGCCGCGGCCGAGCTTCAGTCCCGCGACCTTGGCGAGCAGCTTTTCCGTGAAGGCTTCGGCCACGTTCGACTGCACATAGATGCGGTTGGCGCACACGCAGGTCTGGCCGGCATTGCGGAATTTCGAGATCATCGCGCCCTCCACGGCCGCATCGAGATCGGCATCGTCGAAGACGATGAAGGGCGCGTTGCCGCCAAGCTCCAGCGACAGGCGCTTGATGCCGTCGGCGGCCTCCTTCATCAGCCAGCGGCCGACGCCGGTGGAGCCGGTGAAGGTGATCTTCGCGACCTTCGGGTTGTGGCAGAATTCCGCACCGATCGGCCGCGCCTCGCCGGTGACGACGGAGAAGACGCCCGCCGGGACCCCGGCCCGCTCGGCGAGCACGGCAAGCGCAAGCGCGGAGAGCGGCGTCTGTGAGGCGGGCTTCAGCAGCATGCTGCAACCGGCGGCAAGCGCGGGTCCCGCCTTGCGGGTGATCATGCCGTTCGGGAAGTTCCAAGGCGTGATGGCGGCACAGACGCCGACCGGCTGCTTCAAGACCATGATGCGCTGGCCGGCATTGGCGCCGGGAATGATATCGCCGTCGATGCGCTTGGCCTCTTCGGCGAACCATTCGAGATAGGCGGCGTTCGAGACCACCTCGCCCCTTGCCTCCGCCAGCGGCTTGCCCTGCTCCGAGGAGAGGATCAGCGCGAGGTCGTCGGCATTGTCGAGGATGAGCTGGAACCAGGCTTTCAGCACCGTGGCGCGCTCCTTGGCCGTGCGTTTCGCCCAGAGTTTCTGCGCGACGTCCGCCGCATCGATGGTGGCGGCGACCTCTTCCCGCGAGAGCGAGGGCACATCGGCGATCGGCGACCCGTCGAAGGGATCGGTGACGGCGAAGGTGCGGCCATCGGCGGCCGGGACCCAGCGTCCGCCGACAAAGGCCTTGTCGGCAAGCAGGCTCGCATCCTTGAGCGCGGTTTTGAGCGGGTGCGTCATGAAATATCTCCGAAAAGCTTGAGAAAGGCGGGACCGGCAAGGGAGATGCCGGAGAGGAAAAGCAGGCAGAAGGCGACGCGCCGGAGCCCCATCGGCGTCAGCGGCGGCGGATAGCGTCGGGCGAGCAGCGTGAAGGCCATGACGACCGGAATGCAGAGCAGCCCCCACCAGAAGGAGGCGGACGGCATGTTGCCGGCAAGCCCGACAAGCACCAGGCGCAGCAGGCCGTTGACGGCGAAGATGGCGACAAGCGTCTCGCGGATGGAGACGGCTCGCAGCGGCTGGCGGTAGAAATGATAGACCAGCGGCGGGCCGGCGGTGGAGAACAACCCGCCCATGACGCCGGCGATCGCGCCGAAGAAGACGAAGGAGCCCGGCCCAGAGGGGGTTGCGAACGGCGTGGGGCGAAGGAGAAGCTGGAGGCTGGAGAGGATGATGATCGCGCCCAGCACCAGCTTCAGCCAGTCGAGCGAGGCGGCGAGCAGCAGGCCGAGCAGCCAGTAGCCGAGAACGAGGAAGGCGAGGCTGACGAAGATGACGAGCAGGAATTCGCGCCGGGCGATATCCCGCCAGCCCTTTGCCAGCACCTGCGTCGCATTGACGAGCCCGAGGATGCCGACCAGCACGGCCGCATCCGGCAGCGGCACGACGCCGGTCAGCCCCACGCCGCCCATCATCAGCAGGCCGAGCGCGAAGCCCGTCAGCGTCTGCACATAGGAGGCGCCCGCCGCAAGCAGCAAGAGGACGACGAGGCTCGCCGTGTCCATAATCAGAGCGTCCCGATACCCGCGAAAAGGTCCGCCTGCGCCGCATCCTCGCGGTAGAACACGGCCGGCTGGCCGAGCGCGGCGGCGATGGTTACTTCACGGCCGCCTTCGTGCGTCTCGCCGCTCCAGACATGCACCCAGTTCGCGCCCTTCGGCAGGTAGACGGTGCGTTCCTCCTCGCCCGCCTTCCAGACGGGGGCGACGAGCAGGTCCGCGCCGTAGAGATAGGCGTCCTGGATGGCATAGGTGGCGCGGTCGTGCTCGTGGTGCAGGAAGAGCGGGCGCTGGACGGGCAGGCCCGTTTCGGCCGCTTCCGAGGAAAGCGCCTTGAGGTAGGGTGCAAGGTGCACGTAGATCGCCGTCATGCGGGCGAAATGGGCGAGCACCGCCTCGTCCTGGTCGATCTGCACGTTATCGCGCGGGCGGTTGCCCTCGTGGCTGCGCATGACGGGCGTGAAGGCCGCCATCTCGGCCCAGCGCATCAGCAGTTCCGGCGTGCGGACATTGCCGAAGAGGCTGGTATAGCCGCCGATATCGGAATGGTGATAGGCATTGCCGAGGAGGCCGGAGGAGAGCGCGCCGGAGATGACCGTGACGAGACCGTCATGGCGCGAGAAATCCACCGACTGGTCGCCGCCCCACAGGAGCGGGCAATGGGCCTGCACGCCGGTATAGCCGGCGCGCATGAAGAACAGCGTGTCGCCCGTCTTGCCGCGGCTTTCCACCGCCTTGGCGTTCACCTCGGCCCAGAGCGTCGGCCAGGCATTGTGCATCAGCTTGGCGTCGACGCCATTCGAAAGCTTCACGTCGATCGGCAGGTATTCGCCGAAATCCGCCATCCAGCCGGAGAGGCCGAAATCCAGCATGTTCTGGCCGATCACCCGCTCGGCGAACCAGGCAGCCGCGGCCGGATTGGTGAAATCGACCACGCCGCAATCGAACTCGCCGAAATCGACCAGCGCGGTCTTGCCCTCGGCATCCGTCGCGAAATAGCCGCTCGCTTCCGCCTCCGGGAAGAGCGAGCCGTCGACGCACAGATAGGGGTTCACATAGCCGAGGAAGCGGATGCCGTCGTCGGCAAGCTCCGCGATCTTCTGGCGCAGGTGCGGATAGCGCTCCTCGTTGCCGACCCAGTCCCAGAAGAGGCGCGCGCCGAACGTGGTGTGGCGCAGCCCCACCCAGTCCTCGCACCACAGGCCCGAAACCTTCACGCCGGCGGCGCGCATCTTCTCCAGCCGCTCGAACGAGCCCTTGCCGTCCTTGAGGCCGATGATCGCGCCCTGGTAGACCCAATCCGGCAATTGCGGCTGGCGGCCGAAGCGCAGCGAGAGTTTGCCGACGAGATCGCGGAAGGTGGCGGCGGCGAAGAATTCGATACGCTCCGGCACTTCCCAGACTTCCACCTCGTGAAAACCGTCGCGGCGGAAGTCGAAGACGGCATAGGCGGTCGTATCGACATGCAGCGCATAGCGCCGGGAGGAGATGTAGGTCGGCTGTGGATAGTTGGTGTTGTAATAGTCGCCGCCGGCCTTGCCGGTCACGTCGGACTGGAAGGTGATCTCCGTCGTCTTGTCGCGGCCGACGCCGGGTTCGGAGGTCCAGAGCGGGAAGCGGCGGCCCCGCAGGTCGAAATAGGACATCTGCTCGCCGCCGCCCCAGACATGCTCGTCCTTCTCCGCGACGGTGCGCAGCCAGAGGCGGTTGACGGAGGCATCGGGCGCTTCGAGCCGCAGGTTGTCGCCCTCCACCTTGAGGATGAGGCGCACCGGCTGGCCGGGCGCATTGGAAAGACGGATCGTCTCGCCTTCGATCTCGGCATGGGCGAGCGCCACGCGCTCCACCACATAGTCCTCGATATCGAAATTGCCGCGATACATGTCCATGCGCTCCTCGCCGCGGCCGGCGAAGAGGGCGGGATTTTCCGCGCTGTGGCTGAGGATCTTGCGGCCATCGAGGGAAAGCGTGAAGCCGCTGGCGGTCTTTTCGAGGAGCATGGTGAAAACCTTCAGTTCTGCGTGAGGCCGGCGTCGACGATGAAATTGGCGCCGGTGCAGCCGTTGCTTTCATCCGAGCCGAGGAAAAGCGCGAGGCGGGCGACATGGCCGGCGTCGAGGCGGAATTTCAGCGATTGCAGGTCGATGAACTTCTGGCTCTCCTCCGGCCCCGCCCAGAGCGCCTTCTGCCGCTCGGTGACGATGGCACCCGGCACGATGCAGTTGACGCGGATGCCATCGGGACCAAGGTCGCGGGCCAGCGTGCGCGTCATGCCGTTGATCGCGGCCTTGGCCGTCGTGTAGCCGACCATGACCGGATTGCCGCGCATCCACGACACCGAGCCCATCATGACGACGGAGCCCCCGCCCTTCCTGCGCATGCCCTTGGCGACCGCTTGCGTGGCGAAGAACTGGTGGTCGAGATTGAGCGCCAGCATGCGCCGCCAGTAGTCCGGTTCCACCTCGTCCATGCGATGGCGGTCGTCCTTGCCGGCATTGTTGACCAGCACATCGACGGCCCCATGCTTCGCCTCGACCTTCGCCACCGCATCGCGGAGCGCCGGGATATCGGTGAGGTCGCAGGCGTAAAAATCCGCGCCGGTCGCCTGCGCCGTCGCCTTGCCGGCCTTCTCGTCGATATCGAGGAAGGAGACGCGCGCGCCCTGCGCGCGGAAGGCACGCACCATGGCCTCGCCGATGCCGGAGGCGCCGCCGGTGATCAGCACGTTGCGGCCTTCGAGCGAATGGTAGCGGACGGTATCGTAGGTCATGGGCATGCCTCAGCGGGCTGGGTTGAACAGGGGCCGGGCGAGGCCGGCGACGTTGGTGCGCATGGAGAAGAGCGCGCCGGAGAGCGGGTATTCCGTCAGTTCCTCGTCGGGCCGGCCGATGGAGGCGCTGGTGCAATAGAGCGTCTTCAGGTCCGGCCCGCCGAAGGCGATCATGGTCGGGCATTTCGCCGGGACCGGATATTCGGCGAGAAGTTTTCCGTCCGGCGCATAGCGCTGCACCCGGCCGCCCTCGAAAAGCGCCGTCCAGTAGCAGCCCTCGGCATCGACCGCGCCGCCATCCGGCCGGCCCTTGTCGGTCTCGCTGCCGAAGCGGGCGAAGACCTGCCGGTTCGTTGCCTCGCCCGTCGCGGCATCGTAGTCGCAGGCATAGAGCGTGTAGCGCAGCGTGTCGGAATGATAGAGCCGCCGCCCGTCCGGCGAGAAGGCGACGCCGTTGGAGGTGAGCAGTCCTCCGGCGAGGCGCGCCAGGCCGCGCCTGTCGTAGCGGTAGAGGCTGGCAATGCCCTTCTCGCGCGTCTCGTCCACCGTGCCGGCGATGAAGCGGCCGACCGGATCGACGCCGCCGTCGTTGAAGCGGCTGATCGCCTGGTCCTCGGGATTGTCCGCGAGCTTCCTCAGTAGCTTGCCGTCCGCATCGATGAGCCAGAGGCCGGAGCGCAGGCCGGCGATAAAACCGCCGCCCTCGGCAAGGCCGATGCAGCCGACCTCCTCGGGCAACTCCATCGTGCGGAGCGCACCCGTCGCCGGATCGTGGCGGTGGATGCGGCAGCGCTTGATATCGACGAAATAGAGCGCCTGTTCGGCGACCGACCAGAGCGGGCATTCGCCGAGCGCGGCCGAAAAATCGAGGACGGGGGCGAAAGCGTGCTGCACGGCCCTGCCCTCAGTAAGCTGCCATCGGCGTGGCCGGGGCCTTCTCGACGCCCTTCATCTGGCCGAGCCATTCGCTGGCGCGGCCGGTCATCAGGGCGATGTCGGAGGCGATGGCGGCGAAATCGTAGCCGTAGCCGATGAAGCGCTTCACCATGTCCGGGTTCGGGCCGACGATGCCGACCGGCTTGCCGGCCGCATGCGCGTCCTTCGCGGCCTTCTCGATCAGCGCCTGCACCTCCGGATGGGCGATGTTGCCGATATGGCCCATGGCGGCGGAGAGGTCGCCCGGGCCGACGAACAGCGCGTCGATGCCCTCGACGGCGGCGATCTCCGGCAGGCGCTCGATGGCCTCCGGCGTTTCGAGCTGCACGATGGTGCAGATGTCGTCATTGGCGGATTTCAGGTAGTTCGGGATCGTGCCGAAGCGCGAGCCACGATGGACGGCCGCGACGCCCCGGATGCCATGCGGCGGATAGCGCGTATAGGACGCGGCGGCCTTGGCCTCCTCGGCATTCTGCACGAAGGGCAGCATGACGGTGCGCGCGCCGGCATCGAGCGCGCGCTTGACCAGCACCTGGTCGTTCCAGGCAAGCCGCACCACGGCGTCGGCCGGCGTGCAGCCGATGGCGCGCAGGATATGGGCGAGATCGGTGAACTCGACCGGCACATGCTCCATGTCGACCACGAGGAAATCGAAGCCGCCATAGCCGAGGGCTTCCGCCGTCGCGGGGGCTGCGGCCATCAGCCAGGTGCCGAGCGGGGTGGCGCGCGAAGCGTCGCCGAGCCAGGACTTGAAGGGGTTGTTGCTGCTCATGGGTCTTTCCCTCAATAGATCGGCGGTTCGGGCACGGGCTGCGTGCCGGTCAGGAAGTCGAAATCGCAGCCCTCGTGCGCCTGGCTGACATGGCGCTGGTAGAGGGCGGCGAAGGAGCGTTCGTAGATGGGGGCGGTCGGCTTCCATTCGGCGCGGCGGCGAGCCAGCTCCTCCTCGGAAACGCGCATGTTGATCGTGGCGGCGGCGACGTCGAGTTCGATCAGGTCGCCGGTCCTCACCAGCGCCAGCGGCCCGCCGACGGCGGCTTCCGGCGAGACGTGCAGGATGCAGGTGCCGTAGTGGGTGCCGCTCATGCGCCCGTCGCAGATGCGCACCATGTCGCGCACGCCTTGCTTCAGGAGCTTCTTCGGGATCGGCAGGTTGCCCCATTCCGGCATGCCGGGCGCGCCGACCGGGCCGGCATTGCGCAGGACGATCACCGTGTCCTCGGTGATATCGAGGTCCGGGTCGTCCAGCGTCCGGTTCATGGTGCGCGGATCGTCGAAGACGATGGCCGGGCCGACATGCTTCAGGAACTTCGGGTTGGCGGCGGAGGATTTCATCACCGCGCCGTTCGGCGCGAGATTGCCGCGCAGCACTTCCAGCGTCTTGCCGCGCGCAAGCGGCACGACGGGATTGTCCTCGCCGCGGATAACCTCGTCGTTCCAGCAGTCGGCGTCGGCGATGTTCTCGCCGAGCGTCCGGCCGTTGACGGTCGGCCGGTCGAGCTTCAGGTGCCGCGACAGCTTTTTCAGCATCGCATTGACGCCACCGGCGAAGTAGAAATCCTCCATGAGGTATTCGCCGGAGGGGAAGACATTGGCGACGACCGGCACCTTGCCGGCCATCTCCGCCATGTCGTCCAGCGTCAGCGATACGCCGACGCGCTTTGCCATGGCGATGAGGTGCACGGCCGCGTTTGTCGAGCCGCCGAGCGCCATGTAGGCGACGAGGCCGTTGAGGAAGCTGTCGCGGTCAAGGATCTTCGAGGGCTTCAGGTCCTCCCAGACCATGTCGACGATGCGCGCGCCGCAGGCGGACGCCATGCGCGAATGGCCGGAATCGACGGCAGGGATGGAGGAGGCGCCGGAGAGCGTCATGCCCATCGCGTCGACGATGGAGGTCATGGTGGAGGCGGTGCCGATGGTGTTGCAGGTGCCGGGCGAGCGCGTCATGCGGCTTTCGAGGTCCACCCAGTCCTCGCGGGTGATGTTGCCGGCGCGCAGCTCGTCCCAGTATTTCTTGGTATGGGTGCCGGCGCCGGTCTTGATGCCGCGCCACTGGCCGTTCGACATCGGCCCGGCGGGGCAGAAGATCACCGGGATATCCATCGAGAAGGCGCCCATCAGCAGCGCCGGGGTGGACTTGTCGCAGCCGCCGAGGAGGACGGCGCCGTCGATCGGGTGACAGCGCAGCAGCTCCTCGCATTCCATGGCGAGGAAATTGCGGTAGAGCATGGTGGTGGGCTTCACCATGACCTCGCCGACGGAGATCGCCGGAAGCTCGACGGGATAGCCGCCCATCTGCCAGACGCCGCGCTTGACGGCCTCGGCCCGGTCGCGCAGATGCGCATGGCAGGGGCTCATCTCGCTCCAGGTGTTGATGATGCCGATCACCGGCCGGCCCATGAACTCCTCGCGGCGCATGCCCATCTGCTGCGTGCGCTGGCGGTGCGCAAAGGCCCGCATGTCGTCGGCGGCGAACCAGCGCTGGCTGCGCAGTTCGGAAAGCTCGCGTTTCGTCATCCCTTGATCCCCCCGGCGGTGAGGCCCGAGACGACGCGCTCCTGGAAGATGACGATCAGCACGGCGACCGGAACAATGCCGACGACGAGGGCGGCGGAGATGACCGGCCAGGGGAAGGCGAACTCACCCTGGTAGAGCTGGATGCCCACGGGCAGCGTGCGCAGCGCCGGATTGGAATTGAAGGACAGCGCCAGCAGGAACTCGTCCCAGGCATTGACGAAGGCGAGGATGCCCGCGGTGAAGACGCCCGGCGCGCAGAGCGGCACGACCACCTTGAAGAGCGCGCCCATCCGCGTGCAGCCGTCGATCATCGCGGCGTTCTCCAGATCGCGCGGGATGCCCTCGAAGAAGGAGACCAGCATCAGCGTGCAGACCGGCAGCGAGAGTACCGTATAGGGCAGCACCAGCGCGATCCAGGTGTTGAGCAGGTTCAGCGTCCTCATGATCTCGAAGAGCGGCACGAGCAGCGTCACCAGCGGGAAGGTCGAGACCGCGATGATCAGCGACAGGATGAGGCCGCGGTAGCGCAGGTTCAGCCGCGCCAGCGCATAGGCCGCCAGCACCGAGACGAGCAGCGTCAGGCAGGTGGAGAGCAGCGCCACCATGAAGCTGTTGAACAGGAACAGATGCAACGGCTGGTCGGAAAACGCCTGCATGTAGTTCGAGAGCGTCGGGGCGTGCGGCACCCAGGTGATCGGCTTGGCGGTCAGTTCGGCTTCCGTCTTCAGCGAGGTGAAGAGAATCCACAGCGCCGGGAACATACCGTTGACGATCAGCACGCCGCCGGCGATGAGGCGCAGCGGGCGGCCGGAGAGAAGGCCGGAAAATCCGGGAGAGGCGGCGGCGCTCATGGCTTACTCCTTGGTCCGGATGGCGCGGAGATAGACGGCGGTCACGCACATCGACAGGGCGAACATCACGACGGCGAGCGCCGAGCCGTAGCCGAGGTCGAGGAAGGAGACCGTGTTCTGGTGGATGTACATGGCGAGCGTGGCGGTGGAGGTGCCGGGGCCGCCGCCGGTCATCATGTAGGGAATGTCGAAGGTCTGGAGCGCGGTGATGGTGCGGAAGATCAGCGCGACGACGATGGAGGGCTTCAGAAGCGGCAGCGTGATCTCGAAGAACTGGCGGATACGGCCCGCGCCGTCGACATCGGCGGCCTCGTAGAGCGAGCGCGGGATCGTCTGCAGGCCGGCGAGGATGATCAGCGCCATGAAGGAGGAGGTCTTCCAGATGATCGTCAGACAGATCGCGGCGAAGGCCCAGTTCGGCGAGTTGAACCAGATGATGCCTTCGAAGCCGAGGCGCATGAGCACGTCGTTGACGACGCCGTATTCGGAATGGAAGAACCAGGCGAAGATCAGGCCGGCGAAGGAGAGCGGCAGCGCCCACGGGATCAGCAGGGAAAGACGCACCGGCCACTGCACGCCGAAGGGGAGGTTGGCTAGCAGGGCCAGTGCCAGCCCGACCAGGAGGGCGCCGGGCACGGTGATGAGCGTGATGAGGACGGTGTTCCAGGTGGTTTCCCAGAACACCGGATCCTCCAGCATCAGGCTGTAGTTTTCGAAGCCGACGAACTCCGCCGGCAGGCCGGAGGTCAGCGACAGGCTGAAGAAGCTGGTATAGCCGAGGCGTAGCACCGGATAGACGATGATCAGCGCGAGGAGGATCGCGGCGGGTGCCAGCAGGACGACGGCGAGCGCCCGGTCGCCGAGATCGAGCCAGTGCGTCCAGGCCGGCGGGCCGCGGTCAGCAGGGCGTGCTGCATTGAGGGTAGAGGTCGTCGACAAAGGGCAACTCCCGGCAATTCAGGTTGGGGAGGCGGAAGGGCAGGCAAGCCGCCCTGCCCTTCCGGCGATGGCGATCGCGATCAGCGCAGGATGCGCTTGAGGCGCGCCTCGATCTGGCTCGCGCCGTCCTCCGGCGTGGTGACGCCGGCGAGCACCGCGTTGACCGTGGTGCGGATGACCTCGCTCACCTCGTTGTAGCGCGGCGTCACCGGGCGGGCCTTGGCGGTCTCGACCACCTGGAGCGCGTCGGCGAACCACGGCACAGCCTTGAGCACCTCGTCGTTCTTGTAAGCGGCCGCATAGGTCGGCAGCAGCGAGCCGTTGGCGGCCATGAAGATGGAGACATCCTCGCTGGAAAGGTATTCGACCAGCTTCTTCGCCTCGTCCTGATGGGTGGAATAGGCCGAAACGCCCCATTCCCAGCCGCCGAGGCAGCTTGCCTGCTCGCCGGAGCCGAGCGCCGGCAGGCGCGCCACGCCGACATTGTCCTTGACGGCCGATTCCGCGCCCTGGAAATGCGTCCAGGCATAGGACCAGTTGACCGCAAAGAGCGCACTGCCGGCCTGGAATTCCTTGCGCGTATCGTCGGTGGCGACTTCCGCGATGTTCTTCTTGGCCGTGCCCTCGTCGACAAAGCCCTTCCACAGCGACAGCGCCGTGACGGCGGCGTCATGATCGAAGGTCAGCTTGCCGTTCTCGACGAGGTTCTTGCCCTGGCTCCAGTAGGGCAGCAGGAAGGTGCAGACCGCGCCTTCGATGGCCTTGCCCTGGAAGGAGAGGCCCTGCAAATCGGGATTCTTCTCGCCCTCGGCGACCGTCTTGGCGGCGGCGGCGAGCTCTTCCCAGGTCTTCGGCGGGGTAATGCCGTATTTGTCGAGCAGGTCCTTGCGGTAGTAGAGGAACATGGCGTCGGCAAAGGCCGGCAGCGCGACGACCTTGCCGTCCACCGTATTGGCCTCGACATAGGCCGGCAGGTAGACCGACATGTCCTTGCCCTCGAAGGCGGAGGTCCAGCCGGCGGCGGCATATTGCGCCGGGCGGATGACATCGAGCATCAGCACGTCGAGATTGGTGTCCTTGGCGGACATGACGGTGTTGAGGTACTGTGCCTGCGCTTCCGAGGTATTGCCGCCGGTCTCGATGGCCACCTTGACGCCTGGATTTTCGGCCTCGTACTTGTCGAGCACCTTTCGCCAGACATCCGGCTGGTGCTGGCTGGAAACGAAGATCTTCAGATCCGTGTCGGCGAAGGCCGGCGCGGCGAAGGCAAGCATGGTGGCAGTGGCGAGCGCGCCCGCCAGGGTTCTGGTGTTCATTCTATCCTCCCGTTGATGGAGCGCGCAAAGCGCCCGGCATTCAGTTGATGACGCGTTCGCTTGCGGCATCGAAAAGATGGATTTTCGTGGGATCGACGCCGATCCGGAATTCCGAGCCGGGCTCCGGCCGCATCTCCGGGGGCATGCGCGCGGTCAGAACGTCGCCGCCGACGGCAAAGTGCACCAGCGTGTCCGAGCCGAGCGGTTCGACGACCTGCACGCGGGCGACAAGCGCAGCCGCCGGATCGGCTGCCGTGCCAAAATGCTCCGGCCGTATGCCGACGACCACGTCGCGACCCTCCACGCCGGTCTCGCGCCCGGCCCGCACGCCCGCCAGCCCCAGCTTGTTGCCGTCGGCAAAGGCAAGACAGCCCGCCTCGACCTTCGCCTTGGCGAAGTTCATCGCCGGCGAGCCGACGAAGCCGCCGACGAAGACGCTCTGCGGCCGGTTGTAGACCTCGTCCGGCGTGCCGACCTGCTCGATATCGCCCCCCTTGAGGATGACGATGCGATCGGCGAGCGTCATGGCCTCGACCTGGTCGTGCGTGACATAGATGATCGTCGTGCCGATCTGCTGGTGCAGGCGCTTGATCTCGGTGCGGACCTGGCCGCGCAGCTTGGCGTCGAGGTTGGACAGCGGTTCGTCGAACAGAAAGACCTTCGGCCGGCGCACGATGGCGCGCCCCATGGCGACGCGCTGGCGCTGGCCGCCGGAGAGTTGGCCGGGGCGGCGCTCGAGCAGATGGGAAATGCCGAGCATCTCGGCGGCCTCGTTGATGCGGACATCCGCTTCGCGCGCCGGCACGCCATGAACCTTCAGGCTGAACCCCATGTTCTCGCGCACCGTCTTGTGCGGGTAGAGCGCATAGTCCTGAAAGACCATGGCGATGTCGCGCTCGCGCGGCGGCAGGCGGTTGACCATCTTCTCGCCGATGCGGATCTCGCCGCCGCTGATGCTTTCGAGGCCGGCGACCATGCGCAGCGTCGTGGACTTGCCGCAGCCCGAGGGGCCGACGAAGACGACGAACTCGCCATCGGCGATTTCGAGGTCGACGCCTTTCACGATGCGCAGCGAACCGTAACTTTTTTCCAGCTTTCGCAGGCTGACAGAAGCCATTCCTCTCTCCCAAGCGTGGCCGGGCATCCGGCTCATCTCTGTCAATAATAGCGCTACGATTTATTTGACGCAAGACGCACTTGGAAAATGTTTTTTGGTGCGCGGGATGGCATAATTTCCATGGCGTTTGACAAAAGTCTCTTTATTTTCAGAATATTACATATTTGCATGCCTGCGATTGTCGTTGCGACATGATCAAAAGTGTGCTATTTATGCAATAATAGCGCTATGGAGTTGACCATGGACAACACAATGCGAAAGCCGCCGCGCAATCGCCGCAAGATGCAGTCCGTCACGATGTCCGACGTGGCCGAGCTCGCCAATGTCTCCCCCTCCACCGTGTCGCTCTTCCTGCGCAAGCCCGAGGCGGTTTCGGCGGCTGCGAGCCAGGCGATCAGCCGGGCGATCGACAAGCTCAACTATGTGCCGAACCTCATGGCGGGCGGCCTGGCCGCCGCGTCCTCCCGCGCCGTCAGCATTCTCGTGCCTTCGGTGCGCAACGCCTTCTTCGCCGAGACGGTCTCTTCCATGCAGACGGCACTCAAGAAGCAGCGCCTGCAGCTCATTCTCGGCCATACCGAATATGACGAGCAGGAAGAGGAGGAGCTGGTCCGCATGGCGCTCTCCTGGGCGCCGGCGGCGATCGTCCTGACCGGCCTTTCGCACAGCGCGGCGACGCGCCGGCTGCTGGCCAATGTCGCCATCCCCGTCATCGAGATCTGGGAGCTGGGCGGCCCGCAGATCGACGCCGCCATCGGCTTCCATCACGATCAGGTCGGCATCGCGGCGGCGGAGCACCTGATCCGGCAGGACCGCCGCAACCTTCTCTTCCTCGGCGCGCGCATGCACCAGGACCGCCGCGCCAGGCAGCGTTGCAACGGCTTCCTGCAGGCGGCCAAGGCGACCGGAGCGGCCGCGAAAGTCGTCGAGCATCCCGACACGGCCTCCGCCGAAATCGGCGCGATGCTGCTGGCGGAAGCCTTGCGGCTCCATCCCGAGGCCGATGGCATCGCCTGCTCGAACGACCATATCGCGCTCGGCGTGCTCTTTGCCTGCGAGCGCCAGAAGATCGCCGTGCCGGACCGGCTCGCCGTGATCGGCTTCGGCGATCTCAGCTTCAGTGCCGCCTGCAACCCGCCGCTCACCACGATCCGTCCGTCCGGCGACCTGATCGGCCGGGAGGCTGCAAGGCTGATCGAAGAGCACCTGCACGGCGAAAAAGCGGACGCACACCGCACGATCGACACCCGCTTCACGCTGCAGCATCGCCGCAGCAGCTAGGGCATTTCCGGCGGGAGTGTGGTCGCTACCGATAGCCGATTGCGCGGAAACGAAGAGTTGCCCTTCGCAAGAAGGGCCATTGCCCCTTGGCGCGAACGGAGCTGGCTTTTCAACGGGGCACGAAGGATCGGCGGCACCGCCGATCCATTCCCCTGCCGCCGTCATGCCCGTCAGTTCAGCGTCAGTCCGTCGATGGTGACGACGCGTTTTTCCTTGGCGGAACGTTCCGCCGCCAGCCCGATGGCAACTGCCTTCAGGCCGTCCAGCAACGTCACCTCGACCGGACCGGCACCCAGGATCGCCTTGCGGAACTTCTGGTGCGCGTAGAAGGTCGCGCCGTGATGTGCGCCGGCATGCAGCACTTCCGCGTCCACCTCGACGATGCGGCGTTCGGGCTGGCGCTTTTCCTGCCGAAAGCTGATTTCGATTTCGGAATGCCTGCCGGCCTCCTCGCCGCGATACCCCGGCACGAAGCATTCGACCCGGCCGAGCGAGCCGGTCGCGGCGAACTCCTCCTGCCAGAGAGCGCCTTCGGCGAACATGCAAAGATCGAGCGAGGCGCGGATTCCCGACTTGAAGTCGACCGTGACGAAGGCATTGTCGATGATGTCGGGCCGCTCGCCGTCCTCGCGCCGCTCGTCGGCATGGTTGACGTCGATGCCGGCGGAGGCATGGACGCGCACCGCCTCGTCCTCGGCGATCAGCCGCATGAGATCGAAGAAATGGCAGCACTTCTCGACGAGTGTGCCGCCCGTGCGCGCCGCGTAGCGGTTCCAGTTGCCAACCTTCTGCTTGAAGGGAAAGCGGTGTTCGCGCAGTGCGATCATCTTGAGGTCGCCGACCGTTCCCTTGCGAACCTCTTCCACGAGTTCCGTGACCGGCGGCATGTAACGGTACTCCATGCCGATCCATAGCGGCGCCGTGTAGCCGGCAAGCGCCGTCGACATCCAGGTGAGTTGTTCGGCGGAGGTGCAGGCGGGCTTTTCCAGAAGGATCGGCAGGCTGAGGCCCCGGTCGAGAATCCTTGCCAGCACATCCGCATGCGTGTCGTTCGGCGTTGCGATCACCAGCGCGTCGACGGCGTTGCTGGCAAGGAGCGCATCGGCCGAGTCGAACAGCTGGGCCGTTTCGGGAACGCATTCGGCGGCCAGCGCACGCGACCGGGCATCCGGATCCGCGATGGCCGTAATCCTTGAGCCCGGCGTCATCGCGATATTGCGAAGATGCTCGCGTCCCATCATGCCGGCCCCGATCAGGCCGTAGCGTATAAGGTCTGACAATCTCATTCCTCCTCTCGATTGTGTCGATGCCGACGGCATACCGACGGCTTTGGACCGGGAAACGTTACGCAGCAGTCCGCACGAAATCAAATAAAATCGTAGCGCTATTATACAGCGGCATGCCGCCGCTTTTAATAAGATATTGGTAAAAAAGGAATAATTAGAAAATTCTCTAGGGTATCACGCTTTCTTCGCGATAATTGACGTCACTTAATGTAGCGCTATTATAGGCTTGGGAGAAACTTGGAGGAGGAACCAAACATGAAAAGCCCCATCATTGCCTGGACGGTGGCAGCGTTCGCAATCGGATCGCAGGCGCCGGCCCATGCCGACACGACGCTGCGCATGTTCGTCTCGAGCCAGGGAAGCCCGAGCGTTCACCGCAAGATCGCCGATCTCTACGAGCAGCGGAATCCCGGCATCAAGATCGAGATCGAACTCGGCGGCGCGACGTCGGAACTGCAGGCGCAATATCTCAACACGGTCCTGTCGAGCCGCGATCCCTCACTGGACGTCCTGATCCTCGACATCATCCGTCCCGCGCAGTTCAGCGCGGCCGGCTGGATCTCGCCGCTCGGTGAAGCGGCGGCCGACGCGCCGATGCTCGAGGGCTATATCAAGGCCTATGCCGACGCGAACACGGTCGATGGCAAGCTCGTCGCGCTGCCGGCGCATGCCGATGCGCTGTTGCTCTACTATCGCAAGGACCTCCTGGACAAATACGGCCTTCCCGTGCCGAAGACCTGGGCGGAGCTTGCCGAGACGACGAAGACGGTCCTGGCCGGGGAGGGTGACCCGAACCTGCAAGGCTTGAGCTTCCAGGGAAAAGCGATCGAAGGCGCCGTCTGTACCTTTCTCCTGCCCTATTGGAGTGCCGGCCACGACCTGACGAGGAACGGTGACTTTTCCTTCGACAAGGACGGTGCGGTCGCGGCCTTCGACCTCTGGAAGGGTTTCGTCGATCAGGGTATCGCCAAGAAGAACATATCGGAGGTCGGGACCGACGATACGCGGCGGGAGTTCCAAGCCGGAAAGGCGGTGTTCGCCGCACTGTGGGGCTACGGCTGGAGCAATTTTCAGGGTGAGGATTCCGCCGTGCGGGACAAGGTCGGCGTAGCAACCCTTCCCGCGGTGGAAGGCGGCAAGCCGGTCAGCTGCCTAGGTGGCTGGGAATGGGCGGTGTCCGCCTATTCACGCCATCAGGAGGAAGCAAAGAAGCTCGTGACCTTCCTTGCGAGTGCCGAAGCGACCAAGATCAAGGCCATCGAGGCTTCCTATCTTCCGCCGCAGACGGCGCTCTACGCCGATCCGGATGTCCAGGAGGCGATGCCCTGGATCGAAAACGCCCGCGCCGTCGTCGAAAGCGCGCTCCCGAGGCCCGTGACGCCGCGTTACAACGAAGTGAGCGAAATCATCCGCACGCTCTTCAACGCCGTGATCGGTGGTTCCATGACGCCGGACGAGGCCGCGGCACAGATGGAAGCACGGCTGCGCCGCGTATTGCGATAGGATCAGGCCGGACATCACAGCCATGAACCCTGCAAATCGGGGAGCATGGCTGCGCCCATATGGCAGTCCCCCCAAGCCGCACCGCAGCCTTCGCGCCGGCGCCGATGCAGATCCGGATGGATGGCGCCGAGGCCGGCGGGGTGAACTTTCGGCTATGCCCAATTGCCGCAACAAGAGATTTCACCTATGTTGACCAAGTGGTAAAAAAAGACGCTTTTCAATGAATTGCGCGATAAGCCAAAGGGGAATCGAATGCATCGCAATCCGTTCAATTTCGGCATTTCCAGACGAACCCTGATCAAGGCCGCCGGGGCGTCCGCAGCGGTCGCCGCCGTTGGCCTGCCGGGTCGCGTGATCGCCGCCGATCCGCTCAAGGTCGCGGCCATCTATACCGTGCCGGTCGAGCAGCAGTGGGTCAGCCGCATCCACAAGGCGGCCAATGCCGCCAAGGAGCGCGGGGACATCGAATATGTCTATTCGGAGAACACCGCCAACAACGACTATGAGCGCGTCATGCGCGAATATTGCGAGGCCGGCCACAAGCTGATCCTGGGAGAGGTCTTCGGCGTGGAGGACGCCGCCCGTGCCGTCGCCAGGGACTATCCGGATGTCGCCTTCCTGATGGGCTCGAGCTTCAAGCCCGATGCCGCCGTGCCGAACTTCTCGGTTTTCGACAACTACATCCAGGATGCCTCCTATCTCTCCGGCCTCGTCGCCGGCGCGATGACCAAGTCGAAGAACATCGGCATGGTCGGCGGCTATCCGATCCCGGAGGTCAACCGCCTGATGAACGCCTTCATGGCGGGTGTGAAGGAAGTGGCTCCGGACACCAGGTTCCAGATCGCCTTCATCGGCTCGTGGTTCGATCCGCCCAAGGCCAAGGAAACCGCCTTCGCCCAGATCGATGGCGGTGCGGACCTGCTCTATGCCGAACGTTTCGGCGTGTCCGATGCGGCGAAGGAAAAGAACGTCCTGGCCATCGGCAATGTCATCGATACCCAGGCGGACTATCCGGAGACCGTGGTCGCCTCCGCGCTGTGGCACTTCGAGCCGACGCTGGACAAGGCGATCGCGGAAGTGAAGGCCGGTGCCTTCAAGGCGGACGACTATGGCGTCTATTCCCTCATGAAGAACGGCGGCTGTTCGCTCGCGCCGCTCGGCACCTTCGACGCCAAAGTTCCCGACGACGTGAAGGCCAGGGTCACCGAGAAGGAAAAGGCGATCAAGGACGGTTCGTTCACCGTCGAGATCAACGACGCAGAGCCGAAATCGAGCTAGCCTTCCGCGTTCTGATGATCGCGGGGAGAAATGGCTGGCGGCAGGAGGATATTTCCCTTGCCGCGGCTGCTTTTCCCTGCGAGCAGAACAACCCTGCCCTCAAAGTCCTTTCCCGGTCGCCAACGTGTCCGATACACCCGTCCTCCGTCTTTCCGGCATCAGCAAGCGTTTCGGTCCGCTCCGGGCCAACGACGACATTTCCTTCGACCTGAAGCGCGGCGAGGTCATTGCGCTGCTCGGGGAGAACGGTGCCGGCAAGACGACGCTGATGAACATTCTCTTCGGCCACTATGTCGCCGACGCCGGAACCGTGGAGGCCTTTGGCGAGCCGTTGCCGCCGGGCGATCCGCGTGCCGCGCTCGATGCCGGCATCGGCATGGTGCACCAGCATTTCACCCTCGCCGACAACATGACGGTGCAGGAGAACATCGCGCTGGGCACGCAAAGCCTCTGGCGTGCGCGGCTCGACAGGGCGTCGGTACGGCAGCGCATTGCGCAGCTCTCCGCCGATTTCGGCCTGGCCGTCGATCCCGCGGCCACCGTCTCCACGCTTTCGGTCGGCGAACGCCAGCGCGTCGAGATCCTCAAGGCGCTTTATCGCGATGCCCGTATCCTGATCCTCGACGAGCCGACGGCCGTTCTAACCCCGGCCGAGACCGATGCGCTGTTTCGCACCTTGAAGCTGCTTGTCGCCAAGGGCCTGTCGATCATCTTCATCTCCCACAAGCTGCACGAGGTGATGGCCGTCAGCGATCGCGTGCTGGTGCTGCGCGCGGGCCGGCTTGTCGGCGAATGCGAAACGGCATCGACCGATCGCAAGGAACTGGCCGCGCTCATGGTCGGCCAGGAGGTGAAGCCGGCGGAGGTCAGCCCGGCCAATGTCGGGGCGCCGCTCCTCGTGCTCGAAGGCGTCTCCACCGCGCCCTATAACGGCGCTGCGCTGGATGACGTGTCGCTCACCCTCAGCGCCGGCGAGATCACCGGCCTTGCCGGCGTTTCCGGCAATGGCCAGGCAGCCCTTGCCGCGCTCATCGCCGGCACCCAGCGCGCCACCGGCGGTCGCATTTCCGTCGCCGGGCGGGAGGTTGCCGGCTGGTCGCCGCGCGTCGCGCTCGACCACGGCGTGGCGCGCATACCGGAAGACCGCCATGCCGTCGGCACCATCGGCGACATGAGCGTCACCGAGAATGTGATCGCCGAGCGTTACGGCAGTCCGCGCTTCAGCCGCATGGGTTTCCTCGACTGGAAGGCCGCCCGCCATTTCGCCGAAAAGATCATCGCCGACTATGACGTGAAGTGTCCCTCGCCCGAGGCGCGCATACGCCTGCTGTCGGGTGGCAACATGCAGAAGCTCATCCTGGGCCGTGCGCTTGATCCGGAGCCGGCGGTCATCCTTGCGAGCCAGCCGACGCGCGGCCTCGATGTCGGTGCCGTCGCCTATGTCCACCGCATGCTGCTCGCAGCGCGGGAGCGGGGCGCCGCCGTGCTGCTGATTTCGGAAGACCTTGAGGAAATCCTGGCCTTGTCCGACCGCATCATCGTCATGTCGAAGGGGCGCCTGTCGACCCCCTCCGCGCGCGGCGAACGCAGCATTCGCGAGCTGGGGGAATTGATGGCCGGCCACAGCGGGGAGCGCAGCGATGCGGCTTGAGGCGAAACCCGCGCCGACGCTGGCGGTCACCCTCCTGTTTCCGCTGGCGGCCATCGTCGCCACGCTGCTGTTGGTCTCGCTTCTGGTCCTGGCGGCCGGCGCCTCGCCGTTCTCGGTCTTCTATCTCGTTGCCAGGGGCGCGGCCGGCTCGCAATTCGCTCTGCTGGAAACCTTGACCCGCGCGACGCCGCTGATCTTCACGGGCCTTGCCGTCGCCGTCGCCTTTCGCGCCAAGCTCTGGAACATCGGCGCCGAGGCGCAGCTCTATATCGGCGGCGTGCTCACCGTGGTGCTTGGCACCGGCGCCCTGCCCCTGCCCTCGGCCATCCTGATCCCCGTGCTGATGGCCGCGGCGATGGCGGCCGGGGCGCTGTTGCTGCTCGGCCCCGCCGTGCTGAAGACGCGCTTCGGCGTCGACGAGGTGGTCACCACGCTGCTCTTGAACTTCATCGTCCTGCTCTTCGTGTCGATGCTGCTCGAGGGCGTGCTGAAGGATCCGATGGGGCTGGGCTGGCCGCAATCCCAGAAGGTCGTCGCGGAGGCGCAGCTGCCGCGCCTCATCCAGGGCAAGCGCCTGCATCTCGGCTTCGTCATCGCAATCATCGCGGCCGTCGTGGTGTGGATCGTCACGAAGAAGACCAAGCTCGGCTACGAGATGCGTGCCGTCGGCCACAACCCGGAAGGCGCGCGTTTCGTCGGCATCCCTGTCAACCTCGTGCTGATGAAGACGGCGTTGCTCTCCGGCGGGCTGGCCGCGCTTGCCGGCTTTTCCGAAGTGTCCGGGCTCAAGGGTAACCTGACGCTCGACCTGTCGGCCGGCTACGGCTACACCGGCATCGTCGTCGCCATGCTGGCGATGCTCAATCCGCTCGGCGTCATCGCCTCGGCCATCTTCGTCGCCGGCATCTTCGTCGGTGCCGATGCGATGAGCCGCGCCGCCAAGGTGCCGAGCTACATCGCCGACGTCATGGTGGCCACCTCGCTGTTGACCATGGTGGTGGCGATCCTTCTGACGCGCTACAGGATCAGGTGGAGGTGATGATGGACGCGCTTGAAATCCTCTTCACCGCCTCCTTCTGGGTCGCCGTTATCCGCATCGCCTCGCCGCTGATCTTCGCGACCATGGGTGAACTGATCTGCGAGCGCGCCGGTGTGCTCAATCTCGGCATCGAGGGCATCATGACCGTCGGTGCCTTCGCCGGCTGGTTCACCGTCTATAGCGGCGGCGACCTGTGGGCCGGCGTGCTGGTGGCCGCCCTTGCCGGCGCGTTGTTCGGCCTGCTGCACGCCACGCTCACCGTGCCGCTCGGCCTGTCGCAGCATGTCGTCGGCATCGGCGTCACGCTGCTGGCGACCAGCCTCACCTATTTCACCTATCGCCTCGCGCTGCCGGAGGTGACGTCGCCGCCGAAGATCGAGCCGTTCCAGCCGCTGGCGATCCCCGGTCTGTCGAATATCCCCGTGCTCGGCGAGGCGCTGTTCACGCAGACGCCGCTGACCTATCTCGCCTTCCTGGCCGTCGTGCTCGTCACCTGGGTGCTCTATCGCACGCCTGTCGGCCTTGCTGTGCGCGCGGCGGGCGAAAACCCGTCCGCCGTGGAAGCGCAGGGCATTTCGGTCACCGGCATCCGCATGGGCGCGGTTGTCGCCGGCAGTGCGCTGATGGCGGTCGGCGGTGCCTTCCTCACCATGTCGGCGTTCAACTCGTTCTTCTTCCAGATGATCAACGGCCGCGGCTGGATTTGCATCGCGCTCGTCGTCTTCGGCTCGTGGCGGCCGGGCAAGGCGCTGGTCGGCGCCATTCTGTTCGCCGCCTTCGATGCCTATCAGATCCGCCTGCAGCAGATATCGGGCGGCATCGTGCCCTACCAGGTGTTCCTGATGATGCCCTATGCGCTGTCGATCCTGGCGCTGATCCTGGTGGCGCGCCGCACCACCTATCCCAAGGCTTTGATGATACCCTACCAGAAAGGCGAAAGATGAGCTTCGACCTGATCGTCAAGGGCGGCACGCTGCCCGATGGAACCGTCGCCGATATCGGCATCAAGGGCGAGACGATCGCCGCGATTGAGCCGCGTCTCGACGCTGCCGCCGGCCGTGTCGTCGATACGTCGGGCAACCTCGTCAGCCAGCCTTTCGTCGATCCGCATTTCCACATGGATGCGACGCTCTCCTACGGCCTGCCGCGCATCAACGCCTCGGGCACGCTGCTCGAAGGCATTGCGCTCTGGGGCGAGCTCAAGCCGCTCCTGACACACGAGGCCGTCAAGGAGCGCGCGCTCGCCTATTGCGACTGGGCGGTTTCCATGGGCCTGCTCGCCATCCGCACCCATGTCGATACCTGCGACGATCGCCTGCTGGCGGTGGAAGCCCTGCTCGAGGTGAAGAGGGAGATCGCCCCCTATATCGACCTCCAGCTCGTCGCCTTCCCGCAGGACGGTCTCTACCGCTCGCCCAATGCCCGCGAGAACACCCTGCGCGCCCTCGACATGGGCGTCGATGTCGTCGGCGGCATCCCGCATTTCGAGCGCACCATGGCGGATGGCACACGGTCGGTCACCGAACTCTGCGAGATCGCGGCCGAGCGCGGCCTGATGGTCGACCTGCACTGCGACGAGACGGACGATCCGCTGTCCCGCCACATCGAACAGCTCGCCTACGAGACCCAGCGGCTCGGCCTGCAGGGCCGGGTGGCCGGCTCGCATCTCACCTCGATGCATTCGATGGACAATTATTACGTCTCCAAGCTGCTGCCGCTGATTGCCGAGGCGGGCGTGTCGGCGATCCCCAACCCGCTCATCAACATCATGCTGCAGGGCCGCCACGACACCTATCCGAAGCGCCGCGGCATGACGCGCGTGCCCGAGATGCTGAAGGCCGGCATCCGTGTCGGCTGGGGGCAGGACTGCGTGCTCGATCCCTGGTATTCGCTCGGCACCGCCGACATGCTCGATGTCGCCTTCATGGGGCTGCACGTCGCCCAGATGTCCTCGCCCGCGGACATGCGCGCCTGCTTCGACATGGTGACGCGGGTCAATGCCGAGATCATGGGCCTCGACCATCTCGGCCTCGCCGTCGGCAAATCGGCAAGCCTCGTCGTGCTCGACGCGGGCAATCCCATCGAGGCGGTGCGCCTGCGCGCCGAGCGGCTCTGCGTCGTCTCGAAGGGCAAGGTCGTGGCCGAGCGCGAGAAGCGCGAGACCGCCCTGTCGATCAGGGGGCGCCCGGCAAGCATCAACCGTCGCCACGTCGTGCCGCCGCAAGCGCGGTGAAGCAGGCGGGGATCAGAGCAGGCCGTATCGGGTCAGAATTTCCGCAATACGGCCGTCCTGCTCCGCATTCGGCAGCAAGGCCGGCTGCCGGCTGGCGCCGACGGACGCGTCCTGCAGGTAAAGGGCGCGTTTGACCATGGCCGGTGCAAAGCCAAGGGCATAGAGATCCGTGCGGAAGGCGGTGAATGTGGCCTGCTGTCGTTCCGCCTCGGCGTTGTCGCCCGCGTTGTAGGCCTTCAGGATGCCGGAGAGCACCTCAGGCATGGCGTTGCCGAGGCCAGAGATGCAGCCCGCTGCCCCGTTCTGCAGCGACCAGAGCACCAGATGGTCCGGCCCGGAATACACCTCGAACCCCTCCACGTCCCTGGCGACGGTAAGATAGGCCTCCAATGTCTCCTTCGCCCCGCCCGAATCCTTGATGCCGGCGATGTTGCCATGGCCGGCGAGCAGGCGCGCGGTATCCGGCTCGATATGGTTCTGCGTTCGGGCCGGGATGTCGTAGAGATAGACGGGCGTTGTCACCGCATCGGCGACGGTCGAGAAATGGCGGACGAGACCGTCCTGTGTGCAGGCGATGAAGAAGGGCGTGATGACGGCGATGCCATCGACACCGATGCGGTCGAATTCGCGCGCCAGCTTCAGCGTCTCGAAGGTGGCCGGCATGCCGGCATTGACGATGACCCGTACGCGCCCGCCCACCTCATCGACCACCTCTTCCGTCAACCGCACCTTCTCCTCGAAAGTCAGGGCGGTGAAATCGCCGTTGGTGCCGGCGCACATGATGCTGTTGCCGGCTTCGACCTGCCGGCGGACCTGGGCGCGCGTTGCCGCGTAATTGATGGTCTCGTCTTCGTTGAAGCAGGTCACGAGGGCGACGAAGGCTTGTTTCGACACGGGAGCTTCCTTTGAGAAAACGGCGCCTACGAGGCGCGCTGGAGACGGGCGGCGCGATGGGCGGCCTGCACGTCGGGATCGGGATCAAGGCCGGCGGCAAGCAGGGCGCGCGTATAATCCTCGCGCGGCGTCTCGAACACCGCGCGCACCGTGCCGAACTCGACGACGTTGCCCTTCCGCATGACCATGACATGGTCGGCGAAGTCCCGCACGACCGGCAGGTCATGGGCGATGAAGATGAAGGCGATGCCCATTTCCCTGCGCAGCTTGTCGAGCAGCGCGATGACTTGCGCCTGCACCGAGACGTCGAGGGCCGAGACCGCTTCGTCGCAGATGATGAGCTGCGGTTCGAGTGCGAGCGCCCGGGCAATGGCGATGCGCTGGCGCTGCCCGCCGGAGAACTGGTGCGGATAGCGCCCCATATGTTCGGGGCCGAGGCCGACCTGCACGAGGAGCTCGGCGACACGTTCACGCCATTTCGCCTTGGGCAGGATATCCGGATGGATGATCCAGGTCTCGGAGACGAGCTGGTAGACGGTCATGCGCGGGTTGAGCGACTGCGTCGGATCCTGGAACACCATCTGCAGGTCGCGGCGCAGCTTGTAGAGTTCGCCGGGCGAGAGCGTGAAGAGGTCGCGCCCCTTCCAGTGGGCGCTGCCCGCATCCGGTTCGTCGAGGCGCAGCAGAATGCGCGCGAGGGTCGACTTGCCCGAGCCGCTTTCGCCGACCACGGCCATCGTCTCGCCGGGCATGAGATCGAAGGAGACGCCCTTCAGGGCCTCGAAGGCGCCATAGCGCTTGCGCACGTCGCGCACCGAAAGCACCGGCGCGGTGCGGGCGGCAGGCTCGTGCATCTCACCCTTGCCGGGCGCGGCGGCGATGAGTTTGCGGGTATAGGGGTGCTGCGGGTTCCGGTAGACCTCCCGCACCGTGCCGGCCTCGACCAGCTCGCCCTTCTCCATTACCACGACGCGATCGGCGATCTCGGCGACCACGCCAAGATCGTGCGTGATGATGAGCACCGCCATGCCGGTTTCCTGCTGCAGCTCCTCAAGCAGCGCGAGCACTTCGGCCTGCACGGTCACGTCGAGTGCCGTCGTCGGCTCGTCGGCGATCAGGAGGTCCGGGCGCAGCGCGAGCGCCATGGCGATCATCACGCGCTGGCGCTGGCCGCCGGAAAATTCGTGCGGGTACTTGCCGAGCGCATGTTCCGGCTCGGGAATGCCGACGCGTGTCAGGAGCCGCAGCGCTTCGGCCCGTGCCTGCGCGGAGGCCGTCCCGTGCGTGGTCAGCGCCTCGCGGATCTGCCACCCGATGGTATAGACCGGATTGAGATGGCTCAGCGGGTCCTGGAAGATCATGGCGATGCGGCGGCCGTTCACCTCGCGGCGCTGGTTCGCCGGCATCGTGAGCAGGTCCACGCCGTCGAGCAGGATTTCGCCCGCGCTGATGCGGCCCGGCGGCATGTCGATGAGGTTCATGATCGCCGAGGAGGAGACCGATTTGCCAGAGCCGCTCTCCCCGAGGATTGCCAGCGTCTCGCCGCGGTCAAGGTGGTAGGAGATGTTGCGCACCGCCTTGACCACGCCTGCGGCGGTGTGGAACTCGACCGAGAGGTTGCGGACTTCCAGAAGATGCTCAGCCATTCTTGCGGCCCTTCATTTCGAGACGCCAGCGCTGAACCGGGTCGAGCGCGATGCGCAGCCAGTTCGACAGGAGGTTCAGCGACAGGGTGGTGAGAATGATGGCAAGCCCCGGCCAGAACGACAGCCACCAGGCGTTGGTGAGGTATTGCCGGCCCTGCGAGATCATCAGGCCCCAGGTGATTTCCGGCGGCTGGATGCCGATGCCCAGGAAGGAGAGCGCGCTTTCGGCGAGCATCACATAGGCAAAGTCGAGCGTTGCCAGCGTCGTCAGTGTGGGCAAGACGACGGGCAGGATATGGCGGAAGAGGATGCGCTTCGAGGAGGCGCCCATGACGCGCGCGGCCTGCACGAACATGCGCTCGCGGATTTCCAGCACTTCCGCCCGGGTGGTGCGCAGATAGACGGGAATACGGGTGATCGCGAGAACCAGCATGAGATTGAGGATCGAGGAGCCGAGGATGTAGAGCACGATCACCGCGATCAATAGCGAGGGGAAGGACATGATGACGTCGGCAAGTCGCATGATGATCTGGTTGACGCGTGCCGAGGAGAAACCCGCGACAAGCCCGAGGACAGTGCCCACGACCGCCGAGAGCGCCACCGCGCCGGCCGCAACCATCAACGTGTTCTGCGTGGCGACGATGATGCGGGCGAGCAGCGGGCGCCCGAGCGCATCGGCGCCCATCCACCAGACCCAGCCGCGCTCCCAGTCGAAGGGCGCAGCATTGCGGCCCCTGAGGTTCTGTTTGGTCGCGAGGTCCCCGAGCCAGCTCGGGCCGACGATCGCGAGGACCAGGATGACGAGAAGGAAGATCGCGGCGCAGAGCGCGAACCTGTCGGCCAGCAGCATGCGCACCATGCGCCGGGCAAAATGCGGCTCTTCGGCAAGGGCGGTGTCTGTCGTCTGAAGGGTCATGGCCATGCTCCTCAGTGGCGGATCCGCGGATCGAGCAGAGCATAGGCAAGGTCGATCAGCAGGTTCATGAGGAAGATCGCCAGCGCGGTGACGAGGATCGCGGCGAGAACCACGTTGAAATCGCGCTGCAGGATGGAATCGATCATCAGCTTTCCGACGCCGGGAAAGCCGAAGATCGTCTCGATGATGACCGCGCCGTTGAGCAGGCTCGCCGCCTGGTCGCCGATGACGGTGATGACCGGCAGCATGGCGTTGCGCAGCGCATGCACGAAGATGATCGGCCCGGATTTGACGCCCTTTGCCCGTGCGGTCTTCACATAGGCGGAGGAAAGCGCGCCGATCATCGAGCCGCGCACCACCTGGACGATGATGCCGAACGGGCGGATGAAAAGCACGGAGATCGGCAGGATCCAGTGGAGCAGCGAGCCGGTGCCCGAGGTGGGCAGCCAGGCAAGGTTCACCGAGAAGACGACGATCGCGACAATGGCGACCCAGAAATCCGGCACCGAGGCGCCGAGAAGCGAGATGACGGAGGACAGGCGGTCGAAGAAGCCGCCGGCGCGGAAGGCGGCAAGCGATCCGACGACGATGGCGGCCCCCGTGACGAGCGTCATGGTGACGAGCGCGAGCCAGAGGGTCCAGGTGAAGGCTTCGAGCACGACGTCGAGCGCGGGCCGCGCCTTGCGCAGGGATTCGCCGAAATCGCCGGTGACGACATCGCCGACATAGCGGGCGAACTGCACGAGGAGAGGATCGTTCAGGCCATGCAATTCACGGAACTGCGCCTTCATCTCCGCCGAAGCCTCGACAGGGAGGAAAAGTGCAGCCGGATCCCCCGTCAGCCGCGAGAGAAAGAAGACCATGACGATCAGTCCGACGAGAGAGATCAGACTGGCCACGGCGCGTTTTCGAATGAATCTCAGCATGGCACCCTCGGGGGAATCGGGCGGCGGGATCATCCCGCCGCCTTTATTGCTGTTGTGACCGGCAAATGCAGGCTTTGCCAGCGCGCGCTTACTTGATCTTGATTTCCGAAAGCTGCAGCGTCCCGTTGGTCGCCATGGTCGGTTTGAAATCGAGGCGTTCGGAAACGCGCGAGAAGCCGACCATATGGAACAGCAGCACGTCCGCGACGACCTCGTCATGGACATAGGCGATGACCTCGGACCAGAGCTTGGCGCGTTCATCGCCGACGGCGGCCGAGGCGCGCTTGATCAGGTCGTCGACCTTCGGATCGGAGAAGCCGGACTGCGTGCCTTCGGTCGCATATTTGAAGAACATCGAGAACGACGGGTCGCCCTTTGAGTTGTCATGCATGGCGGCGACGATCTGCGGGCCGCGGCCTTCCTTGAAGGGCTTGGAGTAGTATTGCTCGTGCTCGGCGACCTCGACGAACTTCAGCTCGACCTTAAAGCCGACTTCCTGGAGCTGCGCCTGAATGGCTTCCATGATCTCCGTGACGTTCGGGAAGTTTGCCGAACGGGCGATGATGGTGATCGGCGTGTCGACCTTCACGCCGTCGGCCTTGGCTTCCTCCAGCAGCGTCCTTGCGCCATCGGGATCATAGGGGAAGACCTTGACGTCGGGGTTCCAGCCGAGCGTCGGCGGCGGCACGATGGCGGTGGCGAGCAGCGCGCTGTCGGGAACGAGCGTTCCGAGGAAGGCCTGCCGGTCGATCGCGAGGTTCAGGGCGCGGCGGACGCGCACGTCGTTCAGCGGCTCGATGTTATGGTCGATCCGTAGATAGACGGTCTCGCTGTCGAGATAGGAGAAATCCGTCGCCGGGTTGGTGGCGTCGAGTTGCGAGATCGAGGGCGAGAGATCCGCCTCGCCGGCCTGCACCATGGCCGCGCGAACCGAAGGATCGGCACGGAAGAGATAGGTCGCCTCCGTGACCTCGGGCTTGGCGCCCCAGTAGTCCTCGCGGCCAGTCAGCACGATCTGCTGGCCCGGCGTCCAGTTCGTCAGTTTGTAGGGACCGGTGCCGATGGGCTCGCGCACGAATTCCAAGGGCGTCTCCTCCGGCACGATGGTGACGAGCGAGAGCAGCAGCGGCAGGATCGGCTGGACCGGATCGGCCTTGAAGTCGATCGTGAAGTCGTCGACGACGGTCGGCGTCACGGTCATGCCGCCGAAGTAGCGGCGCGACTCGCAGGCGTTCTTGTCGCTCATGATACGGTCGAAGCTGTGCTTGACATCCTTCGCGTCGAAGGTCGTGCCGTCGGAGAATTTTACGCCCTGGCGCAAGTGGAAGCGCCAGCTGCCGTCGGCGTTCTGCTCCCACTTTTCGGCAAGGCGTGGCATCACGCCCTTGTCGCCGCGAACGTCGAGCTCGGTCAGCGTCTCGCTGACATTCTGCATGATGACGCGGCCGATGTTGGAGCGGGTTGCCATGCAGGGCTCGAGCAGGTCCGCCTCCTCGGCAAGCACGATCTTGATCGGCCCCGAGCCGGCAAAGGCGGGGGACAAGGCGGAACCCAGCATGAGGGCACCCAGAACCAATATTCTCTTCACGATATTTCCTCCCTGGTGAAATCGTATCAGGCTGATGCCGCCTTTCCGGATCGCGCGGCGACCAGCGCGGCACCGATCGCAAAGAGCGCAGTGCCCCTCCGGTATGAATTTCTCCCCCGGCATCCGTTTGCCGGCCAGCTCAAACCATCCTATTTCCATCAAAGTTTGTCAAATTATTTTGCAATGTAAATTTTATGGGCGTCATTTGAGAAGAAAATTGATTCGTAAAATCAATAAGATTTTTCTTTTCTAGAAGAAAAATTGGTGATTTGGTAACATTCTAAAACTTGACAACTTTGGGATTTGGGTGATTTTCAACGCGATGCAGGAGGAGCCAATGCGCCCAGAGGAAATCGCCCGCCACATGAATGGCCGGCTTCAGATCGTGTCGCCGGGACGTGCCGAGGCATTGTTGCCGTCGCCCATGATCCAGAATCACGCCGCGTTTCTGCATCCGCTCGCTGACGGTGCGCTCGCCTGCGCCTGGTTCGGCGGCACGCTGGAAGGCAAGTCGGACATATCGATCTTCGCCTGCGTGCTGGCGAAGGGTGCGGAAAGCTGGGGCCCGCCGCAGCGGCTGAGTTTCGATCCCGCCCATTCGGAACAGAACCCGGTGTTCTTCACCGCGCCGGACGGCCGGCTATGGCTCTTCCATACCTCGCAGCCCTCGGGCAACCAGGACGAATGCCGGATCCGCATGGTCGAAATCCGGCGGGGCGCCGCTCCCCTCGTGCTGACTGCCGGGGAGGGACGCTATCTCGATCTGCCGCGTGGCTGCTTCGTGCGTGCGCCGCTGGTGGTGCGGGCAGACGGGGCATGGCTGCTCCCGATCTTCCGCTGCGTCCAGCGCCCCGGGCAGAAATGGAACGGCAGCCACGACACCGCCGCCCTCGGCGTCTCGCTTGATGAAGGCAAGTCGTGGCGGCTCGAAGCGCTTTCCCGGTCCGTCGGCTGCGTGCACATGTCGCCGGTCGCCCTGGGCGGACAGCACCTTGCCGCCTTCTTCCGCCGTCGTCAGGCGGATTTCGTCTACCGAACGGAGAGCCGGGACGGTGGCCGGTCGTGGTCCGCGCCTGAGGCGACCGACGTGCCGAACAACAATTCCTCCCTGGCTGCAATCCGCCTGGCGGACGGCCGTGTCGCGATGATCTGCAATCCGGTGAATGCGGCCCAATCTTCCGATCGCCGCGCCTCGCTTTATGACGAGCTCGGCGAGAACGACGAGCGTCCCGACGCCGACCCCACGGGCGGCTGCGTTCCGGTCTGGGGCGCGCCGCGCGCGCCCGTCGCCCTCTGCCTGTCGGAGGACGGGGGCAGGACCTTCCCCGTCCGGCTGCTCATAGAGGACGGGCCAGGCACCTGCCTTTCCAACGATTCCATCGACGGCCGGAACAAGGAGATGTCCTATCCCTGGCTGCTGGCAGACGCCGGCGGCACCCTCCACCTCGCCTACACCTATCACCGGCGCGCGATCAAATATGTCCGCCTGGCTCCCGGCTGGGACAGCGCCGACGCACGGAGACCTTCATGAGCACCATTATCGGCATCACCATGGGCGACCCGTGCGGCGTCGGCCCGGAGATCTCGGTTCGCGCGCTTGCCGGCATGACGCCGGAGGAGCGCGCGACCATCCGCATCTACGGCAATCTCGCGACGCTCGAGGCAGCCCGCGCGGCCCTCGGCATCACGATCGACCTCACCCCCCATGTCGTGGACCTGCCCATCGAAGGGGCGCCGCTGGCCTTCGGACAGCTGAGCCCGATTGCCGGCGATGCCGCCTTCCGCTTCATCGAGAAGGCGGTGCGCGATGCCGAAGCCGGCGCCATCGGCTGCATCGTCACTGCGCCGATCAACAAGGAGGCCCTGAACCTTGCCGGCCATCACTATGACGGCCATACCGGCATGCTGCGCAGTCTCACCGGCTCCAAGGCCGCCTATATGCTGCTCGCCTCGGACCGGCTCAAGGTCATCCACGTATCGACCCATGTCTCCCTGCAGGAGGCGATCCGCCGCTCGACGACGGAGCGCGTGCTGGCGACCATCCGCGCGGGCGACGCCCACCTGAAGCGCATCGGTTATGCGGCGCCGAAGATCGCCGTCGCGGGCATCAATCCCCATTGCGGCGAGAACGGCCTGTTCGGCACCGAGGATGACGACCAGATCGCGCCGGCCGTCGAGGCGGCCCGTGCGGAGGGCATCGACGCCCATGGGCCGATTTCCGCCGATACGGTGTTCTACCGCGCCTATGCCGGTGCCTTCGACCTCGTCGTCGCGCAGTATCACGACCAGGGACATATCCCGGTCAAGCTCGTCGCCTTCGACACCGCTGTGAACGTCTCCGTGGACCTGCCGATCGACCGGACTTCGGTCGACCACGGCACGGCCTTCGACATTGCCGGCAAGGGCATTGCCGACCACGGCAACATGAATTCCGCCATCGCCTACGCCCGCAAGCTGGTGTCGGGCGCCGCCAAGCGAGGATGACGCCATGACAATCGCCCCTATCACGCTCCATCAGCCGAACCGGCTCGCCGTCGGCGCCGGCACGACCGGCGAGGTCGGTGCCTGGGCTGCCGGCGCCGCCTCGGTGCTGGTGATCGCGACACCCTTCACGGCCGGCTTCGTCGATCGCCTGAAGCTGGCCGGCCGCATCGCCGTCTTCGACGCGATCCCGGGCGAGCCCGACGTCGCCACGCTGGATGCCGCGCTCGAAGCCGCCCGCCAAAGCCGGCCGGACCTCGTCGTCGGTCTCGGCGGCGGATCCGTTCTCGACGTCGCCAAGCTCGTTGCCGCCCTCTGGGACAGCGAACAGACGCTTGCCGATGTTGCCGGCCCGAACCGGGTCGCCGGCCGCCGCACGCGCCTCGCGCAGGTCGCCACCACGGCCGGCACGGGCTCGGAGGCGGGCATCCGTGCGCTCATCACCGATCCCGGCAAGGGCAACAAGATTGCGGTCGAGAGCCCGCACTTGATCGCCGATTTCGCCGTGCTCGATCCGGAGCTCACCTATTCCGTCCCGCCGGCCGTGACGGCGGCGACCGGCGTCGATGCCATGGCGCACTGCGTCGAGGCCTTCACCAACCGCCGCGCGCATCCGATGATCGACGGCTTCGCCCGCATGGGCTTCCGGCTCGTCGGCAAATACCTTGCCCGCGCCGTGCGCGACGGAGCCGACACCGAGGCGCGCGAAGGCATGATGCTCGCCTCCTATTACGGCGGTATCTGCCTCGGCCCGGTCAACACCGCCGCCGGCCACGCCATCGCCTATCCGCTCGGCACACGGCTGCGCCTGCCGCATGGCCTTGCCAACGCGATCGTCTTCCCGCATGTGCTGGCCTTCAACCGGCAGGTCACGGCGGCGAAGACGGCGGAAGTCGCGATGGCGCTCGGCCTTGGCGAGGATCTAACCACGCAAGGCCTGCTCGCCGCCGCCCACGGCTTCTGCCGCGGCCTCGGCATCGAGATGTCGCTGGCTGCCCATGGTGCGACGGCGGACGACCTGCTGCTCTACGCCAGCGAGGCGCACGCCAATCGCCGCCTGATGGACAACAACCCGATCGACATGAGCGTCGAGGAGGTGCTCGGTGTCTACCGGGCGGCTTTCTAGAGCATTTCCGGTGAACTCCGGCTCATCGGAAATGCTCTAGATTTTTGTTCTTGCCGCATTATCCGACGCCGAAGCGATCTCGCTTCGGCTGGAAATGCTCCAACGTCGCGCAAGCGCGAACATTCCATCGACATCAAAACCCCGGTGCTGCCGGGGTTCTGCGTCTATTTGGTCGCCTGGAACAGGCGATCGCGTGAGCCGGTGAGGTGGTCGTGCATGCATTGCCGTGCCTTCGCGCCGTCCCGCGCGGCAATGGCTTCGGCGATGGCCTCGTGCTCGCCGAAGACCCGTGTGAGGCCGGTCGTCTCGCGCTTCACCGAGGCGCCGTGAAACCGCATGCCGACGGCGATATGGTCCTTCAGCGCTTCCATGGCGGTGAAGAAGTAGCTGTTCTGCGCGGCTCGGGCGATGGCGAGATGGAACTGGAAATCGGCGTCCTCGCGGTGCGACTGCCGGTTGGTGGCGTCCCGCATCAGTTCCAGCGCCTGGCGGATTGCGGCAAGCGTCGCCGCATCATGGCGCTCCGCTGCGGCTGCCGCCGCGGCCGGCTCTACGGTCAGGCGGAATTCATAGCAGTTGAGGAGGTCGGCGACGTTCTCGAGCTGCCCGAAGCCAAGCGGCTCGCGCATGCCGACGGCGCGCACGAAACTGCCCGCCCCGCGCCGGGAATAGATGAAACCCTGCTCGCGCAGCCGCCGCAGGGCCTCCCGGATGATCGGCCGCGAAACCTCGAACTCGATCGCCAGGTCATGCTCGGTCGGCAGGCGCTCGTCCGGCTTGTAGGCACCGGACTTGATGGCACGGTGCATGCGCTCGAAGACGAGATCGCCAAGGCTCCTGCGTGCTGTTCCGTTCTCCAGTCCCATCTCTTACCCTGTCCTGCCGCGCAGCCGTTCTGCGATCTTTCTCAGCGTGTCCGGCAGCCCGAAGCCCCCTGATTTGGCGATAATGCAATGTCCTTGGGCATGCGCCAAGCCCAGTCCCGGCAGGCATTCGCCCAGCAGCCGGAACCGCACGATCCCCATCTTGCCGAGCACCGCTTCCGCTGTCGCGCCACCAGAAAGCAAGAGTGTCGATGCCGCGGCCGCAAGGTCGGGACAGACGCTTTCCGCCAGCGCCCGGGAAACCTCCAGCGGCGTCGTGACATCCGCGCTGGGCACTGCCTGCACGAGCGTCAGCACGCTGTCATCGGCGCGCGTTTCGGCAAGGCGGCCGTTGGGCGCCGGCAGGTAGCGCAGACCGCCGTCGCCCAGCAGCGTCTCGACCTGCGCGAGGGTGATCGGGTCACGCGAGCCCACGACGAAGAGGCCCGGCCCCGCGGGAATGTCCGCCATCCGCGCCGGTGCTTGCCCGCTCATCTTTTCGGCCAGCGCCTCCGCAAGGCCGCGTGCGCCGACGAGAAGGTCGACGCCCGCCATGTCTGCCCGCTCGAGCCAGAGGGCCATCTCGCTCTGGCTGGCAATATCCGGGATCGTCGCGCGGGCCGCATGGGACCCGAGCCTTTCGGCAATGGAAATCGGCGCATCCACACCAAAGCCTGTTACGCAGCCATCCTTCACGACGCGGTCGAAGGCGGGAACCGCCGGTGCCACCAGCGCTGCGCGATAGGACATCGCGTCGAGCTCGGCTGCGATATGCCCCTTGAGGCGTGAATCGACCTTCTTGAAAAGGCGCACTCCCGCAGGCAGCGCTTGAAGTGCTGTCGCCACCGCCTGCCGCGCGGCTTGCGCGCCGACCTCCCGTGAAGCCAGGTTGATCGACAGGACCTCCGGCGCCTCCCGCCGGGCCTCGTCGATGGCCGCGGTCGAGAGCGCCACCTCCACATGCATGCCACGCGCCGCGAACGGCGCGGCCGTATCCAGTGCGCCCGTCAGGTCGTCGGCAAGGATGGCCAGCATCGCACGCTCCAGTGATTGTTGTTATCTTTATAGCGTTTCTTTCTATTGAAATGTCAATATTTTTTGAGAGAATATAACAAATTCTCTGTGGCCGCCGGGGTGCAAGCCGCATGCTGCTGCAGGATCTCCCGGACGAGGGCGGCCCCGGCAACGGTTTGATGGTTCGCTACAGTGTGCGGTTCATGCTGATGCAAATGCCTGCCCTGCATGACGGCATGGCCAGGCGCGGCCGAGGCCGGGCAGCAGGGGAGACCGGTTATGTTCCGACGGGCGGCCTCAAAGCCTCGTTGCCGGTGCATTCGAGGCCGTACATGCCATTTATCCGGGAGGTCCGGTCCGTCTCATGGCAGCGTCCCCGCGATTGGCAACCTATTGGTGCCATTCGCAAGTCGCACCTCCTCCTTGAGGCATGCGCAACGTTTTATCCTGGAGAGAATGAGAATCGTAGAACGCGGGGCCCGCCAGTTTGCCTGGCGGGCCTGCTCGCATCTAGTCCAGCAGTTCGGCGGGAACCTTGCCGCCGTTTTCGGCCAGGGCCTTCATCAGTGCCTTGTGGAGCCAAATGTTCATCGTGGCGGAATCGTTCTTGTCGCCCGTATAGCCGAGTTCATCCGCCAGTTCCTTGCGTGCGGAAAGGCTGGAATCGAGGTCAAGCGCCTTCATCGTGTCCACGATGGAGCGGCGCCAATCGAGTTTCTGGCCATTTTTCTTGACCGCGGCGTCCATGATGGCAGCGACGTCAACGGGGCTTGAGGAGGCGGCAGGCGTGTTGTCGGCCGTCGTTGCCACGGCCTCATTGCTGGCCGTCGTCGCGGTTGCGGAGACATCCGCTGTCACCGGCTTCACGGCCTCGGCCGAAATGGTCTCGGCCGCAGCGGTTTCGACCGGCTTTTCCTCGGACGCCTTGCCGAAGAGCTTTTCCTTGATGGAACTGAAGATACCCATATCTGACTCCCTGTCCTTATCGCCGGCTTTCGTCCGGCGTGACGAGATAATAGGCTTGCCGTTCGTCTTTTCAATGAAAAGACGGCTCGTGAATCGGGAAGTTCAAGAGGTTGGCTCAATCCACGACATATCCAGCGAGTATTCCGGCACGGTCTTGAACGGCGTGGCCCATCCGCTGCTACGTCGCAACGACAGGCTCCTCGACTTGTTTCATGAGCCAGCGCTGGAATGCCTTCAGGGCCAGCGTCGGCTTGCGATCCGCCGGCGTCGAAAACCAGTACGCTGCTTTCGACGCATATCGGATACCGCCAGGATTGACGAGACTTCCGGCACGTAGCTCATCCTCTATGAGCTGCGGGGGAACGAGCGCCATGCCCTGGCCCGAAATCGCGGCACGCAGCACGAGCGTATAGTAATCGAAGCGCATCACGCCCTGCGGCTCCAGGTCCGGCTTCCCGTAGCCGTTCACGAGATCCGCCCAATGCAGAGGCGTTCCCGGATGTTCGATGATGATGCCGCGGGCTGCATCTTCGATGGTTTCGAGCGGACCCAGCCTCGCGAGATAGGCCGGAGAGCAGACCAGCCGGACATCCTTTCCGAACAGATAGATCGGATCCTCGCCGGGAAACGGTCCCCGGCCGAAACGGAAAACGGCATCGGGCTGCGCTGCAGGATTGTCCGTCGAGAACGTCGTGTACCGGACGTCGATATCCGGGTGCTTCTGGTTGAAATCGGAAAACCGCGGCAGAAGCCAGCGATCGCCCAGGATCGGCAGCACCTTCAGCCGGAGCGTATGGGAGTCCGACTGGAGCCGGGCGGCGCGGAATGCGGCCTCCTCCATCGCCTTCATCGCCACCTGCGCCTGCTCAAGATAGATGCGGCCAAGTTCCGTCGGCACCATGCCCGACGGCTTTCGCGTAAAGACCTGTGCGCCCAGAAGGTCTTCAAGGGTCAGCAGTTGTTTGCTGACGGCGCTCTGCGACAGGTTGATGCTTTCCGCCGCGGCCGTCGTCGAACCCCGCTCCGCGATCGCCAGCATCACGCGCAGCGCAGTCATGGAAGGCAGCGGCACAGAGGGATGAACCAATGGCATTCTCCGCGAGGGGGCTAGTCGGTTTCGTCATAACGTTAGCGCTTTTTCGCGTTTGTGCAAGCGATCCTTCGAAGGCAACCTGCGCTCGGGAACACATTCATCGACATGGGAGACTGACATGAAGGAACAAGCGACATTGCTTTGGGGAGGACGCTTTTCGAGTGGTCCATCTCCGGAGCTGGCGGCCCTTTCACGGAGCAATCCCAGCTTCTTCCGCCTGTCCCCCGAGGATATCGCCGGATCGCGCGCCCATGCGCGGGAACTTGCGCGCGCCGATGTCCTGACGGGAGACGAGCTGGCGACGATGCTGCAGGCGCTCGATGCCATCGCGGCAGATGTCGCCGCAGGGCGGGAGAAGCCGAAAGCTTCAGACGAGGACCTGCACACCTTCCATGAACGGCTGCTGGTCGAGCGGCTGGGCACATTGGGCGGGAAGTTGCGCGCCGGACGGTCGCGCAACGACCAGACTGCAAACAACACCCGTCTCTACCTGCGCCGCACCGCGCGCAGGCTCGTGAACCTTGTCCTCGTCGTGCAGGACGCGCTTGCGACGCAGGCGACGCAACACGTCGAGACGGTCATGCCGGGCTTTACCCACCTTCAGCCCGCCCAGCCGGTTTCGCTCGGCCATCACCTCATGGCCCACGCGCAGTCCCTCAGCCGCGATATCGAGCGCTTCATCGACTGGGATCGCCGCTTCGACCGTTCGCCGCTCGGCGCCGCCGCGCTGGCCGGCTCGGCCTTCGCCCGGGATACGGAAAGCTCCTCGCGCGATCTCGGCTATGCCCGCCCCTGCGAAAATTCCATCGACGCCGTGGCAAGCCGCGATGTCGTGTCGGAATTCCTGTTCGTCACGGCCATGCTCGGCGTCAACCTTTCGCGCCTTTCGGAGGAGATCTGCATCTGGGCTTCGCGCCAGTTCGCTTGGGTGAAGCTGCACGATTCCTATTCGACGGGCTCGTCGATCATGCCGCAGAAGAAGAACCCCGACATCGCGGAACTCGCGCGCGGCATGTCCGGCACGATGATCGGCAATCTTGCCGGCATCCTCGCCACGCTGAAGGCGATGCCGCTCGCCTACAACCGCGACCTTGCCGAAGACAAGCGGGCGCTGTTCGAGACGATCGACCTCCTCGATCTCATCCTGCCCGCCTTTGCCGGCATGGTGGCGACGATGACGTTCGACACCGGGCGCATGGCCGCCGATGCTCCGCGTGGCTTCACGCTGGCGACCGAGGTGGCGGACTGGCTGGTCCGGCAGGGCATCCCCTTCGCGCACGCCCATGAAATCTCCGGCGCCACCGTGCGCTATTGCGAGGAGCGGGGCATGGAGCTCGACGGGTTGACCGAAGCCGATCTGCCGAAGATCGACGCCGCGTTGACCGCCGACGTGCTGCGGACGATCGATCCCGTCCGGGCACTTGCCGAACGCTTCGGTCAGGGCGGAACGGCTCCTGCCCGGGTGCGCGAACAGATTGCCGCATTCGCCGACACCTGCGCGCGGCAGCACGCCTGGGCGGCGCGCGGCCTCGAGGGCGTGGCGCTGGAACCCTCGGCGGGGGTTGCCGCATGACGGACACCACCCTTCCTCAATCCAGCCGCGATGCCCATGACATCGCCCATCTCGAACTCGTCCCGCGCAGGCATGTGGGGCGAATGATCTTCGCCGCCATCGTGCTCCTCATGGTGGCGCTGCTGGTCCGCGCCTTCGTCGTCGGGCAGATCGAATGGCCGGTCGTCGGCCAGTTCCTGTTCGCTCCTGTCATCATCCAGGGTATCTGGAACACACTGCTGATGACGGTCGCGGCCATGTCGCTCGGCATCGCGCTCGGTGTGCTCATCGCGATCATGCGCATTTCCGGCAATCCGGTGCTCGAATATATCGCCCTGGTCTATGTCTGGATCTTCCGCGGTGCGCCGGCGCTGCTGCAATTGCTGCTCTGGTTCAACCTTGCCCTGATCTTCCCGACCATGGGCATTCCCGGCCTCTTCGAGTTCAACACCGTCGAGGTGATGACGCCCTTCGTTGCCGCCATGCTCGGCCTCGGCATCCAGCAGGGGGCCTATACGTCGGAAGTCGTGCGAAGCGGCTTGCTGTCGGTCGATGCCGGACAGTACGAGGCCGCCCGGACGATCGGCATGACAGGCATGCAGACGCTGCGCCGCATCGTGCTGCCGCAGGCCATGCGCGTCATGGTGCCGCCGGTCGGCAACGAGGTGATCAGCATGGTCAAGCTCACCTCGCTCGCCTCGGTGATCCAGTATTCGGAGATCCTGCACAATGCGCAGGTCATCTACTACGCCAACACCCGCGTGCTGGAGCTCCTGATGGTCGCCAGCTTCTGGTACCTCGCCATCGTCACGGTGCTCTCGCTGATCCAGTCCCGGATCGAACGCTACTACGCCCGCGGCACCCGCGGCCGCACGACGATCTGAGGGGAGGCCGCGACATGACAAGCGAGATTCTGGTCAAGGCCGTCGATGTCTGCAAGAGCTTCGGCACCTTCAAGGCGCTGCAGGACGTGAGCCTGGAGGTGCGGAAGGGCGAGGTGAGCTGCATCATCGGCCCCTCAGGCTCGGGCAAGAGTACGTTCCTGCGCTGCATCAACCTCCTGGAGCGCATCGATTCCGGCGCGATCTGGGCCAATGGCGAGCTGATCGGCTACCGCCGCGACGGCAACAAGCTCTACGAGATGAGCGACGCGGAGATCGCCCGCCAGCGCCGCGGCATCGGCATGGTCTTCCAGCGCTTCAACCTCTTTCCGCACAAGACCGCGCTGGAAAACGTGGTGGAAGGGCCGGTGCAGGTGCTCGGTGAAAGCCCGAAAGCCGCGCGCGACCATGCGCTGGAACTGCTCAAACGCGTCGGCCTTGCCGACAAGGCCGGCAGCTATCCGGCGGAGCTTTCCGGCGGGCAACAGCAGCGCGTCGCCATTGCCCGCGCGATGGGCATGCGTCCCTCGCTCATCCTGTTCGATGAGCCGACATCCGCACTCGACCCCGAGCTGGTGGCCGAGGTGCTCGACGTGATGAACGATCTCGCCGCCTCCGGCATGACGATGATCGTCGTCACCCACGAAATGGGCTTTGCCCGTAACGTCAGCAACACCGTCGCCTTCATGGATGGCGGGCGGCTGATCGAGCACGGCCCCTCGGCGCGGGTCCTGACCCAACCCGACAACCCCCGCACCGCTGATTTCCTCAAGGCCGTGCAACGATAACCGCAAGAACCGACAGGATGGGAACCACAATGCAAAAAGCAATTCTGGCCGCTTCGGCCTGCCTCTTCGCCATGACCGCACATGCGCAGGATCTGCCGGAAAAGTACAAGACCGCCGGCAAGCTGATCGTCGCCAACACGCCGAACTATCCGCCGATGGAATATCGCGACCCGGCGACGAACGAACTCGTCGGTGTCGATATCGACCTCGGCAAGGCGCTGGCAAAACAGCTCGGCACGGAAATCGAATGGTCCGAGATCGGCTTCGAGCAGATGGTCTCCTCGCTCAACACCGGCCGCGTCGATCTCGTGCTGAGCGGCATGAGCGACCTGCCGGCCCGCCGCGAGACCATGGACTTCGTCGACTACATGCGGTCCGGCGCGCAGTTCTACACCTCCGCCAAGCGCAAAGACGAGTTCAAGACCCTCACCGACTTCTGCGGCAAGACCGTCGGCATGAGCCGCCGCACCTCCTTCCCGGACGAAGCCGCCAAGTGGAGCGCGGCAAACTGCGAGGCGAACGGCAAGCCGGCGCTGAACATCGTCGGCACGGAAGGCTCGGCTGATGCCCGCACGCAGCTCAAGCAGGGCCGCCTCGACGGCGCGGTGCAGGGGTCGGAAACCCTGCCTTACCTGCTGACGCTCGAGAAGGACACCTACGCCATCGTCGGCGAGCCCTTTACGGAAGTCTATCAGGGCATCGGTTTCTCCAAGCAGACGCCGGAGCTGCGCGACGCCATCGCCGGCGCGCTGAAGGCCATCATGGCCTCGGGTGAATACAAGGCCATCTTCGAGAAATACGACCTTGCCGGCAGCACGCTGGACGGCGTGATGATCAACGGCGAAGCCGTGAAGTGATCGGTGAACGGCCCGGCGCGCCTGCCGGGCCGTTCTCCCCGCCTGCCCCAATGAGGATGTCATGATGTCCGATGCTGCCCGAAGCGGCCTGCCGGCGCTGCCGCATGTCGAGGCGCTTGCCGAATTCTGCGCCAGGCTGGCCCCTGCCGACCTGCCCGGCCGGATCGTCGCCCGCACGAAATCCCACCTTCTCGATACGCTCGGTGCCGCACTCGCCGGCACCCGATCCGCCGAATTCCGCAGGATGCGGGCGCTCGCCGCACCCGGCGGGCAGACGCCGCTTCTGGCCTCGTCCGAGCGGACGGCCCCGCGCGATGCGGCGCTTGTCAACGGCGTTGCCGCCCACGTCTTCGAGCTCGATGATTCCGGCGGCTGCGACCACACCGGCGCCGTCGTGTTGCCGGCGCTGCTGGCTGCCCTGCCCTCCTGCCCTGCGCCGGTCTCCGGCGGCGATCTCATCTGCGCGCTGACCGCCGGATACGAAGTCGGCCGGCGCGTGCTGGACGCCTCGGGCGGCTACGGCGCCCATAATGGCGCTGGCTGGCATTCCACCGGCACCTGCGGCACGCTGGCGTCGGCTGCCGCGGTCGCCCGGCTGCGCGGTTACGACAGTGCACTGTTTCGCCAGGCCGTGACGCTGGCGACCAGCTTCTCTTCCGGCCTGTGGGCCTTCAACCACGACGGCAGCCAGGCGAAGAAGATGCATGCCGGCCGGGCCGCCGAGGGCGGCCTGCTTGCCGCCGATCTCGCCGCTGCCGGCTTTTCCGGCCCCGCGCAGGTCTTCGAGGATGTCTGGGGTGGCTTCTTCCGTTCGTTCGTGCGCGATGCGGGCCGGCCGGAGGAGTTTTCCGCGGGTCTCGGCTCGGCCTGGAAGATCGAGCGGGCCTCGCTGAAGCCTTATGCCGCCTGCCGCGGCGCTCATTCTGCCATCGACGCCGTTCGCGATATCCTCACCGACACAGGCCGTACCGCTGCCGATGTCGTGAAAATCGAGTTGAGGCTAAGCCCTTTCCTGATGGACATGTGCGGCCGGGCGCGGCTGGAAACGCTGGCAGGCGCCCAAATGAGCCTCGGCTACGCGCTGGCCGCACTCTCGGTCTTCGGCTGCGTCGATCTCGAGCAGTATTCCGCCGCCGCGCGCAGCGACACGCGCATCGTCGATGCGTTCGGCCGCATCCGGCTTCATCCCGACCGGGACATGCCGCAGATGGCCGAACCCGAGGTGACCGTCACCTTCGCGGATGGCAGCAGCAGGACCGCCATGGTGCCGCGTGCCACCGGCTCCAGCGAACGCCCCATGACCGATGCGGCCATCCGCGCCAAGTTCGACAGTCTCGCGTCGATGGCGCTGCCCGCCGCCCGTGTTGCCGGTCTTGCGGCCTTCGTCGAGACGCTGGAACGGCAGGACGACTGCCGCAGCCTGCCCGAACTGCTGGTATCGGCGGAGCCCGAGCCGCCGGTCTTTGCCTGAAGAGGAGGTTTCATGACGTATGATCTCAGTCCCCGACCGCTCAACCCGGCGCCATCCGCGCCGCATTTCGACTGGCCGCACGGCAAGAAGAGCGCGCTGTTCATCGGCTTCGACGTCGATGCCGAAACCGCCTGGATCGGCAACAACCACGCCAATGTCGACCGGATGGTGACAACTTCGCTGGGCGGCTACGACGCGCGCGTGGGGATCGCCAAGATCCTCGACCTCATGGACGTGCTGAACCTCAAGGCGACCTTTTTCATTCCCGGCTGGACCGCCGAGGCCCATACGGCGGCTTGCGAGCCGATCGTCAGGGCCGGGCATGAGATTGCCCATCACGGTTACCTGCACAAATGCCCGGACCGCAACAAGCTGGATGAGGCCAGGGAGGAGATCGACCGCGGGCTGGCCGCGCTGAAATCCCGCCTCGGCGTCACGCCCGTCGGCTACCGGGCCCCGTCCGGCGAGAATTTCCCGGAGCTGCTCGCCTACCTCTCCGAACGCGGCCTGCGCTATTCCAGCTCGTTCCGCGACGATATCCGCCCCTATCGCCACAAGCTGGCCGACGGCCGGCCCGGCCCCGTGGAGATTCCGGTCAACTATGCGTTCGACGACTGGAACTTCGGTATCACCAGCCGCCTGGACGGCCGCCCGCTCTTCGGCAGGGACACCATCCTGCCCCTCTGGCGGGAGGAATTCGCCGGCACCCACGAATGGGGCGGAGTGAGCACCCTGGTCCTGCATCCGCAAGTCTCCGGCCGGCCGATGCGCTGGCGGATCCTCCACGATTTCCTCGCCGAGATCGCCGCGCGCGACGACGTCTGGATCGCGACGGGCGCTGAGATCCTGGCACATTACGAAGCCAGCGCCGCACCGGCCTAGAAGACCGGTCACGCGCTGCCGGCAAGTCGACCCGCAGGAAAGCCCGACGTGCTTTCCTGCGGGCGATCGCGTTTGTACATCCTGGCCCTAGTCGTTTTCCTCATACCCTTAGCCGATATTTGCGTTTGATCGCCGGCAGAACTCTGCCAACCTTGGAACCGTAATAAAAACAAGTAACTAGCTGGGCGGGAACGAGGAAGATCCCGCCACGCCCTGCCGCATCGGTATGGGGCCGCCAGCCTCTCTGGAAGAGCGGACCCGTGCACCGGCCGGACCAACGTCAACCACCATCAGAGGGATGAACATGTCGAAACGAAACGCAATTTTGAAAGCCCTGGCCCTCGCGGCCGCCATCACCCTTCCTGCCACGGCCGGCGCCGAGGACATCGCCATGCCGCAGGCCCTCAAGGACAAGGGTCGTCTGGTCGTCGGCATCGAATCCAGCTATCCGCCCATGGCCTATCGCGATACGGCGACCAACGAACGCATCGGCCTCAACATCGACCTGGTGACCGCTATCGGAAAGAAACTCGGCATCGAGGTGCAGTGGGAGGAGATGGGCTTCGAGCAGCTCATGACCTCGGTGGAAACCGGCCGCATCGACATGATCGGCGCCGCGATCAGCGATCTTCCCAAGCGCCGCGAGAAGATGACCTTCGTCGACTATCTCGTCACGGGCGCGCAGCCCTTCACGCTCAAGGACAAGGCCGAGACGCTGAAGACGAATCTCGACCTGTGCGGCCAGCGCGTCGGCGCGCCGAGCTTCACCAGCTACTTCCCCGAGGCGAAGAAGTGGAGCGACGAGAACTGCGTCGCGGCGGGCAAGCCGGCCATGACCGTCAACGGCACGAACGGCGCTACGGCAACGCGTCTCGACCTGAAGCAAGGCCGCCTCGATGCCGGCGTGCTCGGCCCGGAATTCGTCGTCCACCTGATGCGCGACGAGCCGGATACCTATGCGCTCGTCGGCGAGCCGCTGCTGACCAGCCTCTTCGGGCTCGCCTTCAAAAAGGACGACGTGGCGACAAGGGACGCCGTCGCCAAGGCGATCGACGCGCTGATCGCCGACGGCACCTATACCGAGATTCTCAAGAAACACGGCCTGGAGAAATGGGCGATGACCTCCACCAAGATCGACGCGGGCCAGTGAGCGGAGAACGATCGATGCACGCTATCCTGCTGCCGCGCACAGGCGGCCCGGATGTCCTGGAATGGCGCGAGGTGGAAACACCTCGCGCAGCACCGGGAGAGGTGGTGGTCGCCGTTGCGGCTGCCGCCCTCAATTATTCCGATCTGCTCCAGCGTCGGGGCACCTACAGCCTTGGAATTCCGCTGCCCCTGATCCTCGGCATCGAATGCTCCGGCACGATCGTCGAACTGGGCGACGGCGTCGAGGGCTGGCAGGTCGGAGAACGGGTCTGTGCGCTGGTCGCCGGCGGGGCGTATGCGGAGCAGGTGGCGGTGCCTGCAGCACAGCTCCTGTCGCTTCCCGCCAATGTCGATCCGATCGCCGCGGCCGGGCTTCCCGAGGCTGCCTGCACGGTCTGGTCCAATCTTCTCGATATCGCCCGGCTTCGGCCCGGCGAAACCGTGCTCGTCCATGGCGGTGCCGGCGGCATCGGTTCCTTCGCCATCCAGACGGCCCGCGCCATGGGCTGCCGTGTCTTCGCCACCGCGGGTGGAGAGGCGAAGCTGTCGCGCTGCAGCGCCTTCGGCGCCGACCGGGCGATCTCCTACCGCGACGAGGATTTCGTTGCCGTCGTTCGGGCGGAAACCGGCGGCAGGGGCGTGGATGTCATCTTGGACAATATGGGAGCGCCTTATCTCTCACGGAACATCTCCGCGCTGGCGCATGACGGCCGCATCACGATGATCGGTCTTCAGGGGGGACGATCGGCGGAGGTCAATCTCGGCCAGATGATGGGTCTTCGTGCTTCGCTGTTCACCACCTCGCTGCGCGACCGTCCGCTCGCCGAGAAGGCGCGGATCGTCGCGGGCGTGCGCCGCGACCTCTGGCCCCTCCTGGAAAACGGCCGGATCGCGCCGGTGATCGACCGGACCGTCCCGTTGCGGGAGGCGCGGGCAGCGCATGCCTATATGGAGGGCGGCGGTCATGTCGGGAAAATCCTCCTGACCGCATAACCAGGCACTGCCCCTTAGCGGGGCAGCGCCCGTTCCCGGCATCAATCCGCAAGCGCCTCGAGTGCCTCGTCCTCCAGGCGGAAGAACAGCTTTTCCGGTTTGGGCGCGCCACCGAGGCGCTCATAGAAGGCAATGAGACGCAGGTCGGACGAATCCGCCGTCCAGTCGATGCGGGAAAGGCCGCGGCTCGATGCAATGCGGGCCAACGCCCGCATCAGCGCCTTGCCGATGCCACGCTCGCGCTGCGCGTTTGAAACGTAAAGCTCTTTCAGGAAGATGCCCGGCTTCAGGCCGGGGCCGGGATAGATCGCGGAAAATGTGGCAAATCCCAGCATGGCCTCTTCATCCTCGCAGAGAAGAATCTCTGCTGCGGGCGGGCGGCGCGCCAGTCCGGCAATGATCTCTTCGTGTGGCGGACAATAGACCCCGTAATGCGTCTGCATTTCCTGCATCAATGCAGCCAGCCTGGGCAGCGCCGGGTCGTCCTGCAAGAGAAAGCGTATTTCGGTTTTCATGTGCGTCCCGATATCGATCGACTGCATCCTGCGCGTGCCGCGCTCCCCTATACCAGAAATGGCGGAGGCGAACGGCCACGGGTTCGCGAGCGTCTGAGCCGGACGATCCTATCGCGAAACGTATGGGTGGAGACGAGACGTCTCAGTCCCTCGGGCAAGGCCATGTCGCCGGCGTCGTGAGGCCTTTCGGAAGCCGCGTCGCGGTGTCGCCGCAGGCAATGTCGATTTGGGACTGGTCGAGGCCGGTCGCACGGGAAAGATCCAGGCCCTCGATCCGCGTCAGCAGCATGAACGCCCTGTCGAAGCCGACCGTTCCTTCCACGCTTGCCTTGCTCAGATCGGCACGAGAAAGGTTCGCATAGGCAAAGCTCGCGCCCGAGAGGATCGCCTGGTCGAAGGACGCGCGGCTGAGATCGGCCTTCTCGAAATTCGCGTAGCGCAGGTCGGCGCCATTGAACGCGGCGCGCTGAAGTTCTGCGGATGCAAACGAGGCTCCCTGTGCAACGACATTCTGCAGGTTGGATCGATAGGCTTCGACCCTTGCGAAATTCGCCTTGTTCAGACGGGCACCGTTGAACCAGGCCCGGATCAGGGTCGCCTTCTCCAGGACGGCCTCCGTCAGGTTCGTATCGCGCATGTCGGTGTAGCTCAGATCGGCATCGCGGAAATTGGCGCCGGTGAAGTCGCTGCCGCCCAGCATCAGGTTCTTCTTGCTGCAGGCGCTCCAATCAACCTCGGGCGCGGGGTCCGCCCGGCAATCCGCGGCGTCGGCATGACCAAGAGGAAGGCCCACGGTCATCGCCAGACATGCCGCGACGAAACCCAAAAGCATACCCTTCCGCAGTCCGCTCACCGACGTCACTCCCGTTGCAAAGACATTTTCCAATCCGACCGCACCTTAAATATGGCGATCAGAATCCGAATGTCATCAGCCAACCGCATATATGGACGCCGGATCGGGAACGCGCTTGCTGCCGGGGTTTGGGTATCTCCACATCGCCTTTGCCCCGCGGAGTGACCTTCGTCATGCCTCCCCGTCTTCGAGGCGAGCGGCAAGCGCGCGGGATGGCTGCATGCCGAAGCGGCGGAGGAAGAGCTGGGAAAAATGGCTCGGATTGCTGTAGCCGACGGCGATCGCCGCCTGGGTGACGTTCATTTCCCCCCGTTCGATCAGGCGGCGGGCTTCCAGAAGCCGCTGCTCCTTGAGGAAGGTGTAGACGGCGAAGCCATAGAGGCTCTTGAAGCCGGACTTCAATCGCTTCTGCGTCAGGCCGACCTCGCGGGCCAGTTCGTCGAGCGTCCAGGGGCGGGCGAGTTCGTCGACCAGCAGGTCGCGGGCACGCTGGAGCGGGCGGCGGTCGCGTGGCGGGATCGTCTGGGCCGGCTGCGTGCGGCGCATCGCGGCGATGGAGGCATTGATGATGTCGAGGGCGCGGGCCTCGAAGGCGAGGTCGTCCCCCTCCACCATGGCACTGTCGAAGAGCGCGCGCGCGACGGCGAGCAGATGCGGTGGCACGGGCAGAACGCCGACCCAGGTGCCGTTGCCGGACGCCATGTGCAGGGCGTGGTTCTCGTCGAGATCGGTAAGGAGGTCGCCGGCGCCGAGCCTTTGCCAGAGGCTGATGTCGACCCGTATGTCCATGCCCTTGAAGCGGGTGCCCACGGGCACGTCATAGAGGCCGAGGGCCCCGTGCGGCGCGGCCATGATGTAGATACGGCCCGGCCGGTAGGGGATCGATGACAACCGTTGCTCGGCGTCGCTTCCCAGCAGCCATCCCTGTCCCGACGCCTCGAAGAGGAAATCGATCGCGACACAGGGCTCCGTTGCGAAGCGGCCGACGAAATCGGCCCCGATCACCATGTCGAAGACGGAGATCGTGAGACCCGGCCGCACGCCGAGGATCTTGTAGGCGCCGTCCGTTGAGGTGGCGGAAAAGGTCGGGTCGGCAGGGCTCGGGCCAAGCACGACCACGTCGTCCTGATCGGACTGCGCCAGAACGCGCTGTTCCACACGGAGATTCATCTGCCTCACCAAATAATGGACCGGATCGCAATATCACTGAACCTGATTACAATAGTCAAGTTTTGCGCATCGGCCTAGTGAGGTCGCGAAATGCATTGCGAGGGTTGATGTCGACTGCTGTTGTGAATTTCGCCGGACGCTCGGCGAGCTGGGCCGTGCTGGGCCTGCTGGCCGGCCTCTACGCCGCCCAGTCGGTCACCGGCTCGATGGTACAGACCGCGCTGCCTGTGGTGCTGCGGGATGCCGGCATGCCGCTCGATCAGATCGGCTATCTGGCCGTGCTGTTCCTGCCTTGGGCGTTGAAGTTCCTGTGGGCGCCGCTGATCGACCGCTTCCTGAGCGAGCGCATTTGGATCCTTTCCTGCCAGCTTGGCATCATCCTGTGTTTCCTTGCTGCCACGGCACTGCCGCCGCAGACCCATATGGGCGCCCTTGCCGCGGTGCTGCTCGTCATGGGTTTCTTCGCCGCGACGCAGGATGTCGCGACCGATTCCCTAGCAGTCCGGGCTTCCGATGCCGAATCCCGCGGGCTTGCCAGCGGGGCATCGACGGCCGGCGCCTATCTCGGTTTCCTCATCGGCGGCGGTCTCTGGCTCGTCGTCTACCAGCATGCCGGCTGGGCGGTTTCCATGGCCGCCATGGCCGGCTTCGTCTGCCTGCTGACCATTCCGGTCTTCCTGTCCGGCGGTCTTGCGGCCCCGAGGAGCAAGATGGCTTCGACCAGCCGCATGGCGGGCCTCAGGCGGACGATCACGAACCGCGCCCTGATGCACGGCCTGGCCTTCCTCGTGGTCTATCAGGTCGGCCTCCGCATGGGATCGGCGCTTACCGGACCCTATCTCGTCGACAAGGGCATTGCACTCGACACGATCGGCCTTTTGCGCGGCGCCGGTGGTGCGGTCGCCGGCTTCATCGCCTCCTCGCTCGGTGCTCTCCTCGTGCAGGCGGCGGGCATCCCGCGGTCGATCGTGATCGCGGCCATGCTCAATGTCCTTCTGCTCGCAGCGCTCGGCCTTGCCGAATTTACCGGATCGGCCACGCCGATGTTCGCCCTCGGCCTCCTGCTCGTGCAGGTCGGGGCCGTCGCCTTCTCCTTCGTCGCGCTCTATGCGGCCATGATGAACTGGTGCAATCCGGAACAGACGGCGACGGACTTCGCCGCGCTCCAGAGCATCGACGCGATCCTTGCCATTGCCGCGTCCTCCGTTGCCGGCGTGCTCGGCAGCGCCTTCGGCTATGGCTGGCTGTTCGCCGCCTCGGCGGTCTTCATCCTCGCCGCCATTCTCCTCGCTCCCCGTACGCTCGGCGCCTCCGCCCGGATGGCGCAGGGCCTCGCACTTCCAGAAAAGGTATCGGAACCATGATACGTCACAGCCTGTCCGGCGTCTCCTTTCTCGCCCTCGCCGCCAGCCTCTCGCCTTACAGCGCGGTGGCGCAGGACGCTGCCGCGGCATCGACGCTCGAGCCGATCATCATCACCGCCACCAAGCGCAGCGAAGACTATTTCCTGCTGCCGTCCACGGCCGATATCGCCGATACGGACGTGCTTCTGTCACGCGACATCGATACCGTCGCCGATCTCGACCGCATCTTTCCGGACGTCAACATCCGCTCGCGCTCCAGCCGCGCCTATGCCAACTTCACCATACGCGGCCAGGCCTCGCTCGATTTCTACAATCCGAGCACGCAGGTCTATGTCGACGGCCTGCCGCAGGACAGCTTCAACCTGACCCGCGCCCTGCCCGGCGGCCTTGAAAGCGTCGAGCTGCTCTATGGTCCGCAGGGCTCGCTGTATGGCCGTGGTGCGATCGGCGGCGTCATCAACATCGTCACCCGTAAGCCGGACAACGAAGCGCGGTTCGGTTTCGACGCCAACCTGACGAATGAAGGCGGCGGCGGCACGTTCCATGCCAGCACGCCGCTGATCGAGGATGTGCTCTACGGCGATGCGAGCCTTTCGCTGCTGGACACCAAGGACATGTACACGACCACGACCGGCGCGGATGTCGGCGGCACGAGGGACGTCAACGGGCAGGTCCGCCTGCGTTATGCTCCGACAGACAGCCCCTGGGACGTGACTGTCAGCGCCGGCCGCGGCCATGTCTCCTCGACCGAGGAGTATTTCGTCCTGGAATCGATGCTGAACGACCGCATCGCCTTCGACGCGCCATCGGAATACGATCTCGACACCTGGAACCTTGGCATCAATGCCGCCTACGATCTCGGCTTTGCCACCATCACGGCGCTGACCGGCTACCAGAAGAGCGATCTCGACCGTACGGTCTTCGGCACATACACGCCGGAGAAGCAGTGGACGCTGAGCCAGGAACTGCGCATCGCCTCCAACCCCGATCAGGGCAGCCCCGTCGATTATGTGGCCGGCCTCTACTACCAGCATCTCGACTTCACGCGGACCGTGCCCATCGCCAACCAGACGTCGCGGCAGAAGATCGACTCCTATGCGCTTTTCGGCGATGTGACCTGGCACGCCACCGACCGCCTCGACATATCGCCCGGCCTGCGCCTCGACTACGAGCGGGCGACCGCCGAGGCAGTGGGCGGCGTGAATTTCAACGGCGACAACGCGTTCACCGCCCTCTCGCCGAAACTCGGCGCGAGCTACGGCCTGACCGACGAATGGCGCGTCTATGGTCTTCTCAGCACCGGCTTCAAGGCCGGCGGCTTCACCCGCAACGTGACGTCCGCCAACAACGCCTTCACCTATGACCCGCAGCACACCTACAATGGCGAGGTGGGGCTCAAGTACCGTGACGAGGCAGGCCTGCTGGAGGTGCAGCTTTCCGCCTATTACAACGTCACCAAGGACTACCAGATGTTCGTCGACGTGCAGCCGTGGCAGTACCTCCAGAATGTCGGCGAGGTGACGGCAAAGGGCATCGACCTCAAGGTCCGCGCGAAACCCACCGAGGAATTCGGCATCACCGCGGGCCTTGCCTATAACCACACGCGCTTTACGGACTACGACAATCCCGTGACGCCGGGCACGGACTTCACTGGCAACACCGTGCCCTATGCCCCGGAGTTCACCGCCAACCTCCTGCTTGACTATCGCTTCGAGCTGGAAAGCGGTCGCGGTGCGCTGGTCCCCTATGCCGGCCTCACCTATGTCAGCGAACACTATTTCGACGAGACGAACACGATCGGCCAGAAGGGCTATGCGCTGGTGGATCTCGGCGTCAAGTGGGAGCTGGACGACAAGGTCACCGCCGAGGCCTTCGTGACGAACGTCTTCGACAAGACCTATACGACCTATGGCTTCCAGTATCCCGGTCTTGGCAACCTCTACCAGCTCGGGCAGGGGCGCACGATCGGCGGCCGCATCAACATGACGTTCTGAGGAGCCCGGCATGCGTATCCTCATCGTCGGCGGCGGGCCTGCAGGCCTGACCTTCGCCGCCTGCCTGCTGCGGCACGGCATCGAACCGGTCGTCGTGGAAAAGGCTGTCCGTGGCCGTACCGGCGGCTATTCCATCGGGTTGCACATCAACGGCTGGCAGGTCGCCGAACGGCTCGGTCTCGTCGAGACCTTTCGGGCGAAGGCTATGCCGCTCGGCCCAGCCCATCATCTCGACCGGCGCGGCCGAAAGCTCTTTTCCTATGACTACCGCACCCTGGCGAAGGCGGCGGAGGGGCGGCTTCTCGCCATCATGCGGAGCGATTTTCACGAGATCCTGACCGATGCCGTCGAAGGCAGGTGCCCGATCCGCTACGAGACGACCGTCACCGCACTTGAGGACGACGGGGGCGGTGTCGACGCCACCTTCTCCGATGGCAGCAGCGAGCGCTTCGATCTCGTCGTCGGCGCGGACGGCTACCGCAGCGCGGTCCGCGCCCTTGCCTTCGGCCCGCACGACGAATTTCTCCGGCCGCTCGGCTACCGCGCCAGCGCCTGGCGCGTGCCGCTCGGTAAGCCGCTCGGGGCAAACTTCGTCGGCATGATGGACGTCGACCATCAGGGCGGCCTTTACGCCGTCGGCGACGGCACCGCCGCCACGCTCTTCTGTTGGCGCGACGCGCGGACCGGCCGGCTCGATCCGGAGGCACGGCGCGCCGTGCTGCAAAAGGAGTTCGGCCATTGGCCGGAGCCGGTGGCCTCCGCGCTCACATCGGCCATCGACTGGGACCAGGCCTTCTTCGACACGGTCGCGCAGATCGAGGTGCCGAAATGGTCGAAGGGCCGGATCGCGTTGCTCGGAGACGCCGCCTGGTGCCTGACGTTCCTTGCCGGCCAGGGCACGTCCACCGCGATGGCCGGCGCCTACATCCTTGCCGCCGAGCTCGCGCGCAAGAACCACAGGGAAGCCCTTGAGAGCTATGAGGCCCGGATGCGGCCGCTCGTGACACGGATGCAGTCCGTATCCCGCAAGATCGGCGGGCACTACATCCCGCAGAGCACGTTCGGCATGCGCCTGCAGTCCTGGATCCTGCCGGTCATGCTCTCGCGGCCCCTCATCCGGTTCACGTCCAGCCGGCTGGCCGCGCCATTGCTGGCGCTCGACTGAACAGGCGCACAAATAACTTGACTAACAAAGTCATATATTGTGATCGTTCTCCGGTCGAAACCGACACACGCGGAAGCCGGCCGCCGGCCGGCCGCGATGCTGCTCGTGCCTGCGGAGAATGCCGTGGAGATCATCCGCGCCTGTGGCCTCAACATTTTCCTGGAGACATCGAGCGTACGGCGGGAAATGGTCTGGGAAAGCACAACGCCGCCCGGCCATTGGCTCGGAACGCTGCTGGAAGGCAGCCTTTCGGTCCAGCAGGAGGGGTTCGGCGAACATCGCTGGGAGGGCGGCGGCGGAACGATCTTCTCCACCAGCGACAATGTCGCGACGCGCCATGTCGTCCTGCGTGATGGTAGCGTCGCAGCCGTCTTCGTGCAGATCGAGGCGGAAATGGCCGAACCGCTGATCGGCGGCGATATGCTGGCGCTCATCGCGCGCAAGACGCCCGATCCCCGCCCCGCCCTGCCGGAAGCGGCCCGGACGATCGCCTGGCAGATGCTCGGCTGCCCGCTGCGGGGGCCTGCCCGCCGTCTCTACATGACCGGCAAGGCGATGGAGATCGTCGCCCATGTGCTCGACGACGCCACCATGCCGGATCATGCTTGCGATCCCGGCGGATGGTCGGCCCGCGACATCGCCCGGCTGCACGAGGCGCGCAGCATCCTCCTGGCCGAACTCGCCGCGCCGCCGAGCGTACCGGAGCTGGCCCGCCGGGTGGGCACGAATGCGAAGAAGCTGGGGGCCGGCTTCCAGGCGCTGTTCGGCACCACCGTCTATGGCTTCGTCAAGGCGAGCCGGCTGGATGCCGCCCGGCTGATGCTCGAGGGCGGCGAAACGTCGATTACCCACGTTGCCCGTCAGGTCGGCTACCAGCCGCAGCATTTCGCCACCGAGTTCCGCCGCCGCTTCGGCGTGGCACCCACCACCATCGCCGGCAGGGCGCGCTGACCCGATAGTCCGATTCCCGAACGTCTTTGCCGCGATCCCGAACGGTCGCGCAATTGTGCCGCCGGCCGGGCGCATGCGAAGACCCTCACAAACATGAGGGATTTGATCATGAATAAAAAACGCCACGTCGTCCTGCATGCCGTCGTCCTTGCGACAGCCATGGATGCCGGCTCGCTTGCAGCCCAGGAGCGGGCGGCAGACGGAACCGCGTCCGCCGGGGCGACGGTCCTGGAGCAGATCGTCGTCACGGCCCGCCGGCGCGAGGAGAAAATCCAGAGCGCCCCGGTCGCGGTCACGGCCATTCCCGCCGATGCGCTCGGCAAGGGGCAGACGGACACGATGGAGGATGCGGCCTTCAAGGCACCGAACGTGCTCTTCAACGGCCAGGGCGGCCCGGTCAGCATCCGCGGCGTCACGTCGCTCGGCATTGCCGGCGGCGTCGACCGGCAGCCGGCGGTCGGCATGTTTCTCGATGACGTCTACCTCGCGCGGCCGATGGGCTATCCCTTCATCCTGGGAGATCTGGAGCGGGTCGAGGTCGTGCGCGGCTCGCAGGCGACGCTCTACGGCAAGAACACGATCGGCGGTGCGATCAACCTGATCTCGCGCATGCCGGGCGACACCGCCGGCGGCGAATTTTCCGCGACGATCGGCACGGATCTCGACAGCCGCTTCAAGGTGGCCTTCGAGACGCCGGTCGAGGGAACGGACTGGGCGGTGCGCGCCTCCGGCGCCTGGAGCGGCAATCGCGGCTATATCGAAAACCTCGTCACGGGGGAGGATGTCAGCGATACCGATCTCTTCTCCGGCCGCGTGGTCGCGACCGGGCAGGTGGGCGACGGCACGCGGATCAAGATCACCGGCGACTACACGCGCGACCGCAGCGATGGCGGGCTCTGGTACGCGCCCCTGCCGCTTGCCTTCGACCATAAGGCGACGCACGACTTCGAGCCGGAGAACCGTGTGGACAGCGGTGGGGTCTCCATGCGCATCGATCATGACTTCGAGACCATGCAACTGACCTCGGTCACTGCCCTGCGCGGCCATGAAATGCGCAGCTATCTCGACGGCGACTTCACCGCGACGCCCTATATCGGCCAGGCGCAGGAGGAGACGCAGCGCCAGTTCAGCCAGGAGTTCCGCCTCTCCTCGCTGAACGACGACGTCTTTCGCTGGAGCGGCGGCCTTTTCTATATGCATGAGCGCTTCGAAGGCACGCAATACTTCGATCTTGCCGCCTTCCCGCGCGATCTGTGGAGCCGCGATGTCTTCGAACAGTCGGCCGACACGGTCTCGGTCTTCGGCGAGGCGAGCTATTTCCTGACGCCGGAATGGGAGGTTTCGGCCGGCGGTCGCTACACCTTCGACCGCAAATCGACGACGAGCGAGATCTCCTCGCCGAGCGGCAGCTCCATGTTCGGTACGCCGGGCCGGGCGGAAGGCGACGCTACCTTCTCCAACTTCTCGCCGGAAGCGGCCCTTGCCTATCACCTGTCCGAAGGCAATCTGGTCTATGCCAAGATCAGCCGCGGCTACAAGTCGGGCGGCATCAGTCCCTATATCGAGGCGGACGGCTCGGCGAACCGCTATGATCCCGAAACCACCACCTCCTACGAGCTCGGCACCAAGGCGACCTCGGACGACGACCGGTTCACCCTGGCGGCCTCCCTCTTCTACATCGACTGGAAGGACCAGCAGGCGGTCATCTACACGACACCGTTCACCCGCGTCTATCGCAATGCCGCGGCCGCGACCTCGAAAGGCCTGGAGATCGAGGCGACGGCGCAACTGACCGAGGAAATCGGGCTGCGCGCCAGCTATGGCTATACCCATGCCAGATATGACGATTTCGTCGATACGGTGATGGGAGCGGTCTATACCGGCAACGACCTGCCCTTCGCGCCGCGCCACAGCATTGGTGCCGGCATGACCTTCGAACGCGAGCTTGCGGCCGGCGCCGTTCTCAAGGCCGGCATCGACTATACGTTCCGCAGCTCCTATGCCTTCACCGCCGACAACACGTACCGGCAGGAGCCGACGCATCTCGTCGATGCCCATATCAGCGTCGCGAAGGACGGCTGGAGCGCCAGTCTCTGGGCCAAGAACCTGACGGATGAGCGCTACCTGAAGAACTACTTCAGCTACAGCGGCACGGACATGGGCGTCGCCGCGCCGGGCCGCACGATCGGCATCACGCTTGCGAAGGTGTGGTGACATGACGGGACACGAAAATGCCGTGCCTCTCGCCCTCCCGCAAACCGACACCCCGGCGGAGACCGGCCAGCTGCGCTTCTTTCTGCTGATCGGTGCGCTCTATTTCACGCAGGGCCTGCCGATGGGGCTTTCCATGGAGGCCGTGCCCGTCCTCATGCGTCAGGGTGGGGCCTCGATGGATGTCATAGCGCTGGTGCCGCTTGCCGGCCTGCCCTGGATCATCAAGTTCCTGTGGGCACCCGTGGTCGACAACCACTGGAAGGCAGGGCTCGGCCGGCGCAGGAGCTGGATCGCGCCGATGCAGGTGATCCTTGCCGCCTGCCTGGTCGCGCTCGCCTTCCTGCCGCTCGAGGGACGGGGCCTGTCTTTCGCGGTGGTGGCACTCGCGCTCGGCTCGATCGCCAGCGCCACGCAGGATACCGCAACGGACGGCCTTGCCGCCGAGCAGCTCGCAGGTCGTGGCCTCGCCTATGCCAATGCCCTGCAGATCGGCGGCATGATGGCCGGTTTCATGGTCGGTGGCGGCGGGGTCCTGATGATCGCCGACACGCTCGGCCAGCAGGGCGTGTTTCTGCTGCTCGCCCTCTTCCCCGCCCTGACGGTCGGCCTCGCGCTTTCCTGGCGTGAACCCCCGCGGCCCGCCGCAGCCCGCGACGGCGACAGGGCGCGGCTTGCCGATACATTCCGCCGCCCGGGCATCCGGCTGCTTCTCGCGCTGGCGTTCATCTACGGCGGCGCCCATGCGGGCGGCCTCAGCGTCAGCAAGATCTTCCTGGTCGATCAGGGCTGGTCGAACCAGGATACCGGCCTTGTCGCGACTTTCAGCGGTTTTGTGATGCTGCTTGTCGGCTGCCCGCTCGGCAGTGCGCTGACCGCGCGCAACCGGTGGCTCGCCATGGCAGCGGGCATGGCGCTTGCCGCGATCTCCTTTGTCCTCTGGAGCCTGCTCGCCGGCGGCATTCTGCCTGCCGGGTGGTCCTCGGTCCTGCTCGCCATCGGCGTCCTGTCCGTCGCGAGCGGCTTCATCGCGGTGTCTGCCGCGACGATCATCATGGCCTTTGGCGGCGCCGGAAAACAGGCGGGCACGGATGGCACCGTGCTGCAAAGTGCCAACGTGCTCGGCGAGATGGCGATTGCCGGCCTCGTGGTCTGGGTGGTCGGACGCGCCGGTTATGGCCTAACCTTCGCAGGCGCCGCGCTCCTGCTCGTCCTGGCCCTTCTCTTCGTTTCGCGCGCTGCCCGCGCCATTCACCTTACCCGATAAGCGAGGCCCGTCATGTTCACCCTTTCCTCCGGCATGGTCGACCGCATCGCGCGTCGGCCGGGCGGCCTTCTCGGCTACCTGCTCTACCGCTTCCCCTTCGGCCACAAGACCGGCTTCGACCTTGCTTTCAGCCGGCTGCCGCCGGCGCGCGGCGATCTCGTCCTGGAAGTCGGCTGCGGTGGCGGCGTCTTCCTGCGCCGGCTCCTGAAATGCGGCTGTCGGGCGATTGCCGTCGACCACAGCCCGGAGATGATCGCCAATTCGGGCCATCTCAACGCCAAGGCGCTCGCCACGGGGCGGCTCTGCCTGCACGAGGCGGATGCGGCGGCCCTGCCCATCTCGACGGGTACGGTCGACAAGGTCTATTGCCTCAATGCCTTTTTCTTCTTTCCCCGGCCGGCCGAAAGCCTCGCCGAGATGGCGCGCGTGCTGAAGCCCGGCGGCAGGCTGGCCCTCATCACGTCCCCGCCGGCCTTCCGCCGGCAGATCGCCCGCTTTTCCGCCAGCATAGCCGCGAGCATGCGCTTTGACGAGCCGGAAGCGCTGGCCGGATGGGCGGAAGCCTCGGGTCTGGTGCCGATCGAGACACGCGAGGTCGCCGGCGCCGGCTATCTGTTTATCGCCGGCAAGGAGACCGCGGCATGAGCGACGATGCTATCATCGAAATGCCGGGCTTCCGTGGCCGTATCACCGGCAGGCTGGGCGACATGGTGGTCATCGACGCGGAGGTGGAGGCCGATATCCCGGCACATGCCTCCGAGACGGAGGAGTTCGCCGTCGTCATCGCCGGCCGTTTCGAACTCGACATGAACGGTGAAACGCTCTCCTGCGGCCCCGGCGATCATCTCGTCGTCGGGGCCGGCGTCGACCATGCCATCCGCGTCATCGAGCCGGGCCGACTCATTCTCATCGGCAGGATGTGAGTTCCCGGTCATCGGCGCATCAGCCCTTGCGGGTCACCAAGCGGGTATCGAGATAGGCCTGCAGCGCTTCTGCTCCTCCCTCCGTGCCGTGGCCCGAGTCCTTGATGCCGCCGAAGGGGACTTCGGGCAGGGCCAGGCCGAGATGGTTGATGGAGACCATTCCGGCTTCCACCTCGTTGCCGAGCCGCGTCGCGGTGGCGCTGCTGCGCGTGAAGGCGAAGGCGGCAAGGCCATAGGGCAGGCGGTTCGCCTCGCTGATCGCCTCGCCGAGATCGCCGAAGCGGTTGACGACCGCGACGGGGCCGAAGGGCTCCTCGTTCATGATGCGTGCCGCCACCGGCACGTCGGCCAGCACGGTCGGCTCGAAGAACCACCCTTCATTGCCGATGCGGCGGCCGCCCGTCTTCAGCGTCGCACCATGCTCAAGGGCGTCGCCGATCAGGCTTTCCAGCGCCGGGATGCGGCGGTCGTTCGCCAGCGGCCCCATCTCGATATCGGCATCGAGGCCGTTGCCGACCCGAACGGCCTTCGCCCCGGCCGTGAACCGCTCGGTGAAGGCATCGGCGATCTTCTCCTGCACGAGGAAGCGCGTGGGCGAGACGCAGACCTGCCCGGCATTGCGGAACTTGTTGCCGACCATCAGGTTCACGGCAAGGTCAAGGTCCGCATCCTCGGCGACGATGACCGGCGCATGGCCGCCGAGCTCCATCGTGGCGCGTTTCATATGCGCGCCGGCGAGCGCGGCAAGCTGTTTGCCGACCGGTGTCGATCCGGTGAAGCTGATCTTGCGGATGACCGGGTGCGGGATGAGATATTCCGAGATCTCGGCCGGAACGCCATAGACGAGATTGATGACGCCGGCCGGGATACCTGCATCGGCGAAGGCGCGGATAAGGGCCGCGGGCGATGCCGGGGTTTCCTCCGGTGCCTTGACGATGATCGTGCAGCCGGCGGCAAGCGCCGCGGAAAGCTTTCGGACGACCTGGTTGATGGGGAAGTTCCACGGCGTGAAGGCGGCAACCGGCCCGACGGGCCGCTTCAGGGTGATCTGCAGCACATCCGGCGCACGGGAGGGGATGACCTGCCCGTAGGCGCGCTGCGCCTCGCCGGCAAACCATTCGATGACATCGGCGCCGGCCAGCGTCTCCATCCGCGCCTGCGACACCGGCTTGCCCTGCTCCAGCGTCATCATGACGGCGATCTCGTCCGCCCGTTCGCGCAGGATATCGGCGGCGCGGCGCATCAGCCTCGCGCGCTCATGGGCCGATGTCGCGCTCCATTGCGCGAAGGTGCGCTCGACGGCGGCCAGCGCCTCGTCGAGATCCGCACGATCCGCCCAGGCGACGGTGCCGATCGGCTGGGCCGTTGCCGGGTTGAGGACGGGAATGGTCCGGCCGCCGGTCCCCGGACGCCACACGCCATCGATGAAAAGCAATGTGTCGGGATAAGTCGTCATCATAAGATCCTCATTCGTATCATGCGTGGTTCACATCGGCGCGGCCGAGCTGGAACATCGGCCCGCCGCGTCTCCGCGGAAAGCCATAGCCGTGGACTTCGACAAGGTCGATATCGGCAGCGCTTGCCGCGATGCCTTCTTCAAGGATCGCCTGCCCCTCCTGTGCCATCGCGGCCATCAGTCTGGCAACGATCGCCTCGCCCGCCATGTCCTTTCGCGGCCCTATAAGCGGCGCGATGATCCGCTCCGCTTCCGCGGAGGGCTGGGGACGGCGGTCACCGGGCTCATAGTCGTACCAGCCGCCGCCGGTCTTCTGCCCCTTGCGTCCCGCGCGCACCAGAAGGTCGCCGGGCAGGTCCGGCACGGGCTCGCCCCGCGCGCGGGCCGCCTCGCGATGGAGGAACGCGATGTCGAGGCCCGCCATGTCCTGCATTTCGAACGGCCCCATGGCAAAGCCGAAGCCACGCATCGCCGCATCCACGGCGGCAATGGGAACGCCACCACGGATCAGCGCTTCCGCTTCCGCCCGGAACCGGCGGAGGATGCGGTTGCCGATGAACCCGTCGCAGATGCCCGCGCGCACGGGGATCTTGCCGAGGCGGCGGGCAAGGTCGAAGCCCGTCGCCAGTACGTCCGGCGCCGTTTCCGGCGTCGGCACGATCTCCAGGAGTTTCATGATCTGCGCCGGGCTGAAGAAATGGAGGCCGAGAAAACGCTCCGGCCCCGGCAGGCCTTCCGCGATCAGCCGCGGATCGATGTAGGAGGTGTTGGTGGCAAGAATCGCATCCGGCCGGCAGATGCGTCCCAGCGCGGCGAAGACGGCGCGCTTGACGGCGAGGTCCTCGAACACAGCTTCGATCACGAGATCGCACCGCTCCATGTCGTCATAGCCGATGCTCGTTTCGAGGCGGCCTAACCGCTCGGCCAGCTCTTCGCCGGTTATATGCCCCCTGCGCCGGGACGCCTCGAAGAGGCCCGCGATCGTGTCGCGTGCCCGCGAAACGCCGGCCGCATCCTGCTCGACAAGCACGACGGAAAGACCGGCATTGAGAAGCGCCGCGGCGATCCCGCTGCCCATCGTTCCGCCACCGACGACGCTCGCCGTCGCGACAGGCCTCGGCGCTATCCCGCGGATGTCTGCCGGCCGGAGTGCCGCGCGCTCGGCAAAGAACAGGTGGCGGAGGGCAGCCGCCTCCTCGCTCCCGCGCAGCGAAAGGAAAGTCGACCGCTCGCGCGCAAGGCCGGCCTTGGCACCCTGTTCGATCCCGCATTTCAGGGCCTCCAGCGCCTGCAGGGGCGCCGACGCGCCCTTCGCGCGCGATGCGATCCTCTTTTCCGCCTCCGTCCAGACCTCTTGCGCGGGTGCGGATAGCGGACGATCGAGGCTTGGCGGGGGCAAGGTTTTTTCGAGCACTTCGCGGGCGAAGGCGATGGCGCCCGGCAGCAGCGGTTCCTCGATCAGCGCATCGACCAGCCCGAGCCGTACCGCCTCCGCGGCGTCTACCGTGTGGTTCTCCGCAACAACCCGGATCGCCTCGGCGACACCGATCGCCCGCGGCAGGCGCTGCGTGCCGCCGGCGCCCGGAATGATGCCGAGATTGACCTCCGGCAGGGCGAAACGGGCGGTTCCGGTCGCGACCCGCAGGCGGCATCCGAGCGCAAGTTCCAGGCCTCCGCCGAGAGCCGCACCGCGGATCGCCGCGATCCACGGCTTTCCCGCCCGCTCGATGCGCGCGATGACATCGGGAAGGAACGGCGGTTCCACCGGCCGGTCGAATTCGGCGATATCGGCTCCCGCGACGAAGAGGGCGCCGACGCCGGTCAGGACGACGGTCCGGATCGCGGGGTCGCCGTCGAACTCCTGCGCCAGGGATAGCAGCCGCTCCCGTACGGTCCTGTTGATGGCATTGACCGGCGGATTTGCGATCGTGACGATCGCGACCCCGCCGTCGATATCGACACTGACGGTCATCTCGTTCCCCGATGTTGCGGGCTCATATGGCGCAGCCACACGCCTAAGCGATCGCGCTTTGGGCGGGCTGCGGCGAAGGTGCGCTCCTGACGTCTCGGCAGACGATGACGCCGGAAAGGGCCAGGCTCTCGATCCGCGCCTCCTCGAAACCCAGCACATCGCGCAGCACGCCGCGTGTATCCTCGCCAAGAAGTGGCGGCGCCTTCGCATCGGCATTTGCCTGTGCGGCAAGCCCGTGGGCGGGGCGGATCAGCGCGACGACGCCGAGCTCCGGGTGTTCAAGGCGCTGCACGACGCCCCGTTCCGTTACGCTCGGGCTCTGCAGCGCCTCGGAGACGGACTTCACCTGTCCGGCCGGCACGCTCGCCGCAAGGCAGGCGGCAAGCCAGTGATCGCAGGTCTCGTCGCCGATGATCGCCGCGAGGAGCGGCAGCAGCTCGTCCCTGTGCAGGGCGCGCTGGTGGGAGGTGACGAACCGCGGGTCGCGGGCAAGGTTGGGCCGGCCGATGACCTTTTCGCAGAAATCGACGAACATGCGGTCGTTGCCGACGGCAAGCGCGAAGGTGCCGTCGCTTGCCTTGAAGATCTGGTAGGGCACGACCGTTGGATGCGCGTTGCCGTAGCGCACCGGCTCCACGCCGGCGTTGAGATATCCGGTTCCGACATTGATCAGGAGGTTGAGCGTCGCATCGAGCAGGGCCACGTCGATATACTGCCCCTTCCCCGTATCCCGGCGCTGGTAGAGCGCGGCGAGGATCGACTGGGTGGCAACCATGCCCGCCACCACATCGGTGAAGGCGACGCCGAGCCGGTTGGGCGGCCCGTCCTCCTCGCCCGTGATGGACATCAGGCCGCTTTCCGCCTGCATGATGAAATCGTAGCCCGGCCTGTCGCGCTCGGGACCCGTCTGACCGTATCCGGAAATCGCGCAGTAGACGATGCCCGAATTGATCTTCCGGATATCCTCGTAGCCGATGCCCAGCCGGTCGACAGTGCCGGCACGGAAATTCTCCACCACGACATCGGCCCTGGCCGCGAGATCGAGCACGATCTGCCGGCCCTCCGGCGTCTTCAGGTCGAGCGCGATGCTCTGCTTGCCGCGGTTGGCGCACAGATAATAGGTGCTGACCCCCTTGAAGTTCGGCACGGACCAGGCGCGCGTATCGTCGCCGCCCTTGATGTTCTCGATCTTCCAGACCTCGGCGCCGAGATCCCCGAGGCTCATGGTCGTCCATGGCCCCGCAAGAACGCGCGTCAGGTCGAGGACACGAATGCCCTCGAGCGGCAATTTCAATTGCGTCATTCCATTCCTCCAGGCCCGCTCTTCTGACGGGCCGACAAACCGGTCTCCATGGCATTCGGAAAGTGGCAGGCGACCGAATGACCTTCCTCTCGTTCGTTCAGCGGCGGCTCCACCTCCGCGCAGAGCTTCTGGGCGATGGGGCAGCGCGTGCGGAAGCGACACCCGGACGGCGGATTGAGCGGGCTCGGCAGGTCGCCCTTCAGCACGATGCGCGAGCGGCTGCGCTCGAGCGCGGGGTCGGCCAGCGGCACGGCGGACATCAGGGCCTGGGTATAGGGATGCATCGGTGCCCGGTATAGCCGGCGCTTTTCGGCGATCTCGACGATCTTGCCGAGATACATGACGGCCACCCGGTGCGAGATGTGCTGCACGACGGACAGATCATGCGCGATGAAGACATAGGCGGTGCCGAAATCCCGCTGGATATCCTTGAGGAGGTTGAGCACGCCCGCCTGCACGGAGACGTCGAGCGCGGAGACCGGTTCGTCGAGCACGAGCAGTTCCGGCTTCAGTGCGAGGGCCCGGGCGATCACCACGCGCTGGCGCTGGCCGCCGGACAATTCGTGCGGATAGCGCTGGCCGTGCTCCGGGTTGAGGCGGACGAGGTCGAGCATTTCGGCGACCCGTTCCTTGCGCTGAACCTGCGAGAGGTCGCTGATGCGCAGCGGCTCGGCGATGTTTTCGGCCACCCGCATGCGGGGATGCAGCGATGCATAGGGATCCTGGAAGACCAGCTGGATCTTGCGGCGCAGGGCGCGCATCTCGGCGGGGTTCGCCGCGTTGATGTCGCGGCCGCGGAACAGGGTCTGCCCGCTGGAGGGCTCGATCAGCCGCAGGATGCAGCGACCGAGGGTGGATTTGCCGCAGCCGGATTCGCCGACTAGCCCCAGTGTTTCGCCGGGCTTGACGTCGAAGGACACGCCGGTCACCGCATTGACCTCGGCAATCTCGCGCTCGAAGATCAGGCCGCCGGTGACGGAGAAACGCTTCGAGAGGTCCCTGACGGAGAGGATGGGTTCCGGCCCGGTCATGCAGCACTCCCGACGGGAAGGGTGGCGAAATGGCAGGCCGCCCGATGATCGCCGTTCGAGCGGACCGGCGGCGGCACATGCCGGCAGATATCCTGCGCCTGCGGACAGCGGGGATGGAAGGCGCATCCGCCGGGCAGTTTGCCGAGGGGCGGCGGCGCGCCGTCGATGGAGAAGAGCCGCTCCTTCTCCTCTGCCATGTTGGGGATCGAGGCGATGAGGCCCCGCGTATAGGGATGGGCCGGCCGCGCGAAGAGGGCGTCGACGTTCGCCTGTTCGACGACCTCACCGGAATAGACGACCGCGACCCTGTCGGCATGCCCGGCGAGCACGCCGAGATCGTGGGTGATCAGGATGAGGCCGAGATTGAGCCGACGCCTCAGGTCCGTCAGGACGTCCATGATCTGCGCCTGCACGGTCACGTCGAGGGCGGTCGTCGGTTCGTCGGCGATCAACAGGTCGGGATCGTTGGCGACGGCCATGGCGATCATCACGCGCTGGCGCATGCCGCCGGAAAATTCATGCGGGAACTGGTGGATGCGCCGGTCGGGCTGGGGAATGGCGACGAGGGCGAGCAGTTCGGCGGCGCGGTCCATCGCCGCCCGCTTCGAGACGCCCGCATTGTGCAGCCGGATCGTTTCGGCGATCTGCGCGCCGACCGTCATGACCGGATTGAGCGAGGACAGCGGGTCCTGGAAGATCATGGCGATGCGCGATCCGCGCAGGGCGCGCAGCTGTGCCATGGGCATGCCGACGAGCTCGCGCCCGTTGAACCGGGCCGATCCGCTGACGGAAGCGGTCTTCGGCTGGAGGCCGAGGGCGGAGAGCATGCCGACCGACTTGCCGGAGCCGGATTCGCCGACGATGCCCAGCACCTCGCCATGGTCGACATGCAGGCTGATGCCGCGCACGGCCTTGAAGGATTGCCCGTGGCGGGTGAAGGAGACGCGAAGGTCGCGAACGGCAAAGAGTGGTTCCTGTTGCATGGTGCGCCTCATTTCGACTTCGGATCGAAGTAGTCGTGCAGGCCGTCGCCGATGAAGTTGAAGCCGAGCACGATGGTCAGGATGGCAAGGCCCGGCCCGAGGGCGACCCACCAGGAATAGAACTGCGCCGCCCCGTCGGAGATCATCGAGCCCCATTCCGGCGTCGGCGGCGTGGCGCCGAGGCCGATGAAGCTGAGCGATGCGGCAAGAAGGATCACCTGGCCGAGATCCATCGTCGCGCTGATCAGCACCGGCGTCCAACAGAGCGGCAGGATATGCTTGAAGAGGATGCGCCCCTTGCCGGCGCCTGCCGCGACCGCGGCCTCGACATGCTCGCGCTCCCGGATTTCCAGGACCTGCGCGCGCATCAGGCGGGCATAGACGGGCCACCAGACGATCACCATGGCGACGGTCGCATTCTCAAGGCCGGGACCCAGCGAGGCCGCGACGGCCATGGCGAGGAGCATCGGGGGAAAGGACAGGGTGACGTCGACGAGCCGCATGATCGCCGAACCGAGCAGGCCGCCGGCATAACCGGAAATCGCGCCCAGCATGGCCCCGATCGTGACGGAGAGGGCGACCACGACGATGGCGATCGGGATCGAGTGTTGCGCGCCGTAGAGGGTCCGGCTGAGGACGTCCCGCCCGAGCGCGTCGGTTCCCAGCCAATGGCTCCAGCTCGGCGCCTGGAGCCGCCGGCCGACCATGTCGAGCGGCGCATAGGGGCTCATCAGCGGCGCGAGCAGCGTGACGGCGAACCAGAAGACCACGATCGCGATGCCAATCGCCAGCGGGATCGACAGCCATGCCGGACGGCGGAGGGGAACGAGGGTCATTGCGATCATGTTCTTATCCCAGACGCACGCGCGGATTGGCGATGACATAGGCAATGTCGGTGATGAGGTTCGTCAGCAGGAAGACCACGCCCCCGACGATGGTGACCCCGATGATGGCGGGAAAATCGAGGCCGCGCGCCGCCTCCACCGCGTAGGACCCCATGCCCGGCCAGGAGAAGATCGTCTCGGTCAGGACGGCCCCCGTGAGCAGGTAGGCGAAGGAATAGCCGATGACGGTCAGTGTCGGCACGAGCGTGTTGCGCAGCGCGTGGCGCACCACGACACGAAGCTCCCCCGCCCCCTTCGCGCGCGCCGTCAGGATGAACTCCCGGTCCAGCACCTCCAGCATATTGGCGCGCACCAAGCGGGATATGGTGCCGGCGACGGCCCAGCCGAGCACGAAGGCGGGTAGGATCAGGTGCCACAGTGCATCCAGAAAGAGCTTCATGTTCCCGGCGATCAGGGTGTCGATGGTCATGAAGCCGGTGACGGACGGCGGAGGGGTCGCCCGCGGATCCAGCCGGCCGGGACCGGGCAGAATACCCCATTTGACCGAGAAGACGTAAAGCAGCGCCAGCCCCAGCCAGAAGACCGGAATGGACGACCCGAACAGGGCAAAGAAACGCGCCGCATGGTCAATGACCGTGTTGCGGAAATAGGCCGCTAGCACGCCCAGCGTGATGCCGATCGTCGAGCCGATGAGCATTGCGGCAAGGACGAGCTCCATCGTGGCCGGCAGGCGGAAGAACACGTCCTGCGCGACGGGCCGGCGCGTGATGAAGGACGTGCCCATGTCGCCGGTCAGAAGGTTGCCGACATAGATGACGTAGCGTTCCGGCAGGCTGCGATCGAGCCCCCAGCGCGCTTTCGCGGCGGCCACCGCCACCGGGTCGTTCATCTGCCGGTCCGACACGATCGCCGTCAGCGGGTCACCCTTGGTCACGGTCGTGAGCAGGAAGGCGAGCGTTACGATGCCGAGAACCAGGAAGGGCATCGCGACCAGGCGTCGCAGAATGTATCGTGTCACAAATCGCGTCCTTTAACCCGTGTGCCATCCCGTGCCGACCGGCGAATGGGGAGATCGATGCAGGCATTATTGACAACAGGCGAAACGGACGTCAACATAAATGAAATTATATTCCATTTACGGCAGATCGACAGATCGCGAAAATCCGCTATGGCTCCAGCAGCGCTGAAACGAAAGGCAAGACATGCGTAAACGGACCAAACCGGCAGACGGCAGCGAAGGCGCGGAGGGCGGCAATTCCGCGGCCTCGCTGACACGCGGCCTGGAAATCCTGCGGGCCTTCACCGCCGACGACGCCACGCTCGGCAACCAGGATCTCATCGAACGGACGGGCCTGCCGAAAGCAACCGTCTCGCGCCTGACCTCGACGCTCGTCGGCCTCGGTTATCTCCATTACGACGACATGCTCGGCCGTTACAGCATCGGGCCGGCGACGGTTTCGCTTGGCTATTCGGCGCTCAGCTCCAGCGCCGTCATCCATATGGCAAGGCCTCTGATGCAGGAACTGGCGGACCAGACCGGCGCCGCCGTCGCGCTCGGCACGCGCGACGGGCTGGAGATGGTCTATCTCGCCAATTGCCGCTCGATGAGCCCGGTTTCGCTGCGCCTCAATGTCGGTTCGCGCCTGCCGATCTACCGCACGGCCATGGGCCTTGCCTATCTTGCGGAAATGCAGCCGGACATTCGCCAGTCCGTCGTCGGGCAGCTGGTCGTGGCCGAGCCCGAAAAGGCCGAGGAACTCGACCGCCTCGTTGCGAACGCCATCGAGGACTACCGGCGGGACGGCTTCATCAGCGCCTTCGGCAGCTGGCACAGCTATATCAATGCCGTCGGCGTCGCCTTCCGGCCGACGGATGGTTCGCCCCTCGTCGCGCTCACCTGCGGCGGGATCGTCGACATCCTCTCGCGCAACCATTGCCGGGAATCCGTCGGTCCCGGGCTGCTCCGGCTCACGCGCCGCCTGCGCGCGCGGCTTGCCGGGGAGCCCGATCCGTCCCCCACCTCGCAACGACCACCCACCTGGAAAACCTCGGCCGAATAGGCTCAAGCCTCAAGGGATCCCCCATGCCCACCCATGTCGTCTATCCGAAGGTCAGCCTCGAAATGTCGAGCGGCCGCATTGCCCGCTGGCTCGTTTCCGAGGGTGAAACCGTCCGGCAGGGGCAGGTCCTTTTCGAGATCGACAACGACAAGGCCGCCGTCGAGGTCGAATCGCCGGCAACCGGTGTCATCCATGCCCTGGTCGACAGCGAGATAGAGGTGGATGTCGGCGCGGATGTCGCGCGCATCTATGGAGCCGGGGAAACCTACGGCGAGACGGAGCCGCGGGAGGCCGCCGCCGGGGAGCCTGCGAATGAAGCAACCCGCGCCATTCTCGTGCCAGGCGTGCGGCGAAGCGGGCGCGGCCCCAATCCCACTCCCCTCGCCCGCCGCATCGCTCGCGAGCATGGCATCGCGCTGGACGGCCTCACCGGCACCGGCCCGGGCGGGCGGATCCAGAAGACCGACGTCGTTGCGAGGATCGGCGACGCCGGCCAGGCCCGCCGGCCCGCAACAGTCGAAAACCCTGCCGTGCTGCCTGCGGCGCGAAAGGAAAGCAGCCCCGCAACGCTGAATGCGGTCTGGCTGCGCAAGGGCGAAGGCCTGCCCGTCGTGCTCCTCCATGGTTTCAGCGCGGACCTCAACAACTGGCGCGGCATGCTCGCTGCCACGCGCGCGGACTGGCCGGCGCTGGCCATCGACCTTCCCGCGCACGGGCGCTCGCCGCATGCGGTTCCCGAAGACCTCGACCGGATAGCCGGAAGCATCGAGGCGACCGTTGCCGCGCAACACGATGGTCCGCTCGTTCTGGCCGGCCATTCCTTCGGCGGCGCGCTGGCGGCGCGGCTGGCAAGCCGCGGGCAGCTGGATGTCCGCGGCCTCTGCCTCGTCTCCCCTGCGGGCCTTGGGCCCCAGATCAACGGCGCCTTTGTCGAGGGCGTGCTGCGCGCACGGCAGCGGGAGAGCCTGAAACCCTGGCTCGACCTCCTGGTCCACGATGCCGCCGTCATCTCGCCGGCTTTCCTGCAGGCGGTGGTGCAGCAGCGCGACGATATGGGCCTGACGGTGGCGATGCGTGCCTTTGCCGAGCGGTTCTTCCCGGACGGCACGCAGGCGATCTCCATCCGCGACGATCTTGCCCGCATGTCCCAGCCGGTGCGGATCGTCTTCGGCCGGCAGGATCGCATCCTGCCGTTCAGTGCCACGGCCGGCCTGCCCGGCAATGTCGGGCTGCATGCCCTCGACGCTTGCGGGCACATGCCGCATCTCGAATATCCGGCGCTGGTGATGAGGATCCTCGGCGAGGTGTGTCGCAGCGGCTGACGGTCAGCGTTTCGCCTGCTGGCCGTAGGTGCCGTAGCGAGCGCGCACATCGGCAAGTTCCGCTTGCGTCAGGAGAACGGGCTCGCCGATCGAACGGGCGAGCACGTATTGCCGCGCCAGCGTTTCCAGCTTCTCCGCGCGTGCCAGCGCCGTCCCGACATCGGGCCCGATGGTGACTGCGCCGTGATTGGCCATCAGGCAGGCGGAATGGGTCGTGCCCATGGCGGCGACCACCGTTTCCGCAAGCGCGGCGCTCCCGAAACAGGCATAGTCCGCACAGGGGATCTCGTTGCCGCCGAAGCCGGCGACCATGTAGTGGAACAGCGGGATCGGCCGGCGCAGCGCGGCAAGGGCGACGCAATGATCGGGGTGGGTATGGACGACGGCGCCGGCATTCGTCGTGGCGTAGAGCCGGGCGTGAATGGCCCATTCCGAGGACGGCCGCCAGCCGCCGATCCAGGCGCCGTCGAGATCCATCGCGACGATCTGCTCGGGCGCGAGGGCGTCGGGGGCGATGCCCGTCGGCGTGATCAGCATGCCCTCGCCGTGCCGCAGGCTGAAATTGCCGACCGTTCCGCTGTTGAGGCCGAGCACCACCGATCGCCGGCTCGCCTCGACCAGGGCCATCCTCGCCGCCGTTTCATCCATCATCGTCCACTCCATTGGTTCATCGCCTCGACGGCGCTCAGCAGGATGTCGTCGGCGCCCAGCTTGCCGGGTTTGAGATATAGCGAAAGGGGCGTTGGCCCGGAGGATATGCAGAAGCCGGTTCCGAGCGGGCCTTCCGGCAGGGCCCGAGCGGCCGCGATGCCGAGTGCATCGACAACCGCGCCCGACGTCTCGCCACCCGCAACGATAAATCGTCGAACCCCGCGATCGCGCAATCCCTTCGCGATGGCCCCGAGGATGCGCTCCGCGCGGCGGGCCGCCTCCACCCGGCCGAAGGCGGCCTGCACGGCGGCGACACCTTCCGGTCCGGTCGCCGTCGAAATGGCGAGGGGGGCTGCGCCGATCTGCCCGGAGGCCCAGTCGAGCGCGGCGGAAACCAGCCCCTCCTCCCCGGCCGGATCGAGCAGATCCAGCGTCAATAAGGGATAATTGGCCGAGAAAGCCGCGAGCTGCGCCAGGACGACCGGCCCGACGCTTCCGGCAATGACGGCCGTGGGGCCGTCGACCTGCTGCGGTGAGGGCACCGGATCCGGCTGCATGGCGTGGCCGAGGCGGGTCGCGTAGGCGATGATCAGGGGATCGCTGGCGACGACGACGCGGTTCATCGCAGCCGCGATCTCGGCCGCGGTCTCGACGTCGCCGTCGTCGGTGGTGTCCAGGAAGACGTGGCCTGCTCCTTCGGCCGCAAAGGCTTCGATGGCGACGCGTGCCGCATCGGCGCCGCTACGAAGGGCGGCGTGATTCAGGAGCGCGATCCGGTGCGGCGTCTGCCGCCCCAGGAAACGGACGAGATCGGGATCGGACATCGGGGTCAGCGGGTCGAAACGCTTGATCGATTCGGAAACGAGGCGACCGCGATAGAACATGTAGCCCTGGTGGACCGTGGTGCCGAAGCGGGGAAAGCCGGCGCTCATCAGCACCGGCCGCACCCCGGCGCGATCGGCAAGATAATCGGCGGCCGGGCCGATATTGCCGTCTTCGGTGGAATCGAACGTGGCGCAGGCCTTGTAGGCGATCCGCCTGCAGCCGGCCCGCAGGAAGGCGTCGGTGAAACGGCCGAGCTCGGCAAGCGCCTCTGCGACCGGCACCGTGCGTGTCCGCGTGCCGGCCATCACCACGGCCGCGGGCGGAATCTCCGCCTCGGGGCGGAAAAGCACGGGACAGTGGATACCGGCGCTCTCCAGATAGCCGGCGACCATGAGGGCGCCGGTAAAGTCATCCGCGACGATTCCAAGGGCTCGCTGCATCGGTCCGGCCTCAGGCGTTCAGCATTTCGCGGGCGATGATGAGCTGCTGGATCTGCGACGTGCCCTCGTAGAGCCGGAACAGCCGGACATCGCGGTAGAAATGCTCCACCGGATAGTCCTGCATGTAGCCGGCGCCGCCATGGATCTGCACCGCGCGGTCGGCGACACGGCCGACCATCTCCGAGCAGAACAGTTTCGCGCTCGCCGCCTGCTGGATGACACGATCGCCCGCATCGAACCGCCGCGCGGCCTCCAGCACCATGGCGCGCCCGGCAAAGGCCTCGGTCGAGCTGTCGGCGAGCATGGCCTGGATGAGCTGATGCTCCGCGATCGGCTTGCCGAACTGCACCCGCTCTCGCGCGAAGCGCACGGCCTCGTCGCACAGCCGCTCCGCGGCGCCGACGCAGACCGCCGAGATATGCAGGCGGCCGCGGTTGAGCACCTTCATCGCGGTCTTGAAGCCGACGCCCTCCACGCCGCCGATGACGCTGTCGGCCGGGATGCGGCAATTGTCGAAGATGACGTCTGAGGTGCGGGTGCCGCGCTGCCCCATCTTCCTGTCGATCGGGCCAAGGCTGAGGCCGGGGTTGTCCTTCGGCACCAGGAAGGCGGTCACGCCCGCAGGCCCCGGACCGCCGGTGCGCGCCATGACGGTGAAGACGTCGGCCACCGGGGCATTGGTGATGTAGCGTTTCGTGCCGTTGAGGATGTAGTGGTCGCCGTCTCTCCGCGCCGTGGTCTTCACGGCGCCCGCATCCGAGCCGACGTCCGGCTCGGTCAGGGCAAAGGAGCCGATGACCTCGCCCGTCGCCATGCGTGGCAGCCAGTATTGCTTCTGCGCCTCGGTGCCATCGGCGATGATGCCCTGCGAGCCGATTCCGTTGTTCGTGCCGATGACGGAGCGAAAGGCGGGAGAGGCATAACCGAGCTCGAAGGCGACGCGCACCTCCTCCTCCATTGTCAGGCCAAGCCCGCCATGCTCTTCCGGAATGGACATGCCGAAGAGGCCGAGCGCGCGCATTTCCGCAATGATTTCCGGAGGAATGGCGTTGTCTTCCTCTACGCGTGCCTCCGCCGGCAGAAGGCGCTCGCGCACGAACCGGTGCACCATCTCAACCAGGGCGTTCAACACTTCGGCGTCCCGGATCATCGCTTTTCTTCCTCTTTGGCAACTCACGAAAATTTCTGTTGCATCCAAAGGCTGGCACAGCTTAGTGTGCCATTCAACAGAAATCGGAATTTATTTCCATAAACGAGAACAGAGCCCGGTGCGGCTTCCCTGCGACCCGAGGATACGAATGGCACGCCAGATACCGCTCGCCCCTTCCGCGCCCTGGTTCCGGCTGGAGCTGGATGAAGCGGACTGGAGCGGGGAGCAGGCACGAGACCTCGTCCACTGGTACGGCCAGATGCTGCTCATCCGCCGGTTCGAGGAAAAGCTGCTCGATCTGGAGAAGGCGGGCCTCATCCACGGCCCGGCCCATGCCAGCATCGGCCAGGAGGCAGGTGCGGTCGGCGCCATGGCCGCGCTCGGTACAGACGACAAGATCAACGGCACGCACCGCGCGCACCACCAGGTGCTGCTGAAGCTGCTCAATCCCTCGGTTCCCGAAGGCTTCGACATCCGCAAGGATGCCTTCACGCCCGGCATGGACGAGGCGATCTACCGTTTCATGGCCGAGATCATGGGCCTGACCCCCGGCTATTGCGGCGGCCGGGGCGGCTCCATGCACATGCGTTTCGCCGGCACTGGCGTCGTCGGCACCTCGGCGATCGTCGGCGGCAATCCGCCCCATGCGGCAGGTTATGCGCTTGCCGACAAGATGCTCGGCCGCGACCACATCTCCGTCGCCTTCTTCGGCGACGGCGCGGCCCAGAACGGCGCGAGCTACGAAGCGATGAACATCGCCGCCGCGCAAGGCCTGCCGGTGATCTTCTTCATCGAGAACAACCTCTACGGCGTCTCCACGCACATTTCCGACGTGACGCGTGAGACGCGGCTGTCGTCCCGCGGCGCGATGCTCGGCATCGCCGCGATCGAATGCGACGGCATGGATGTCGTCGCCGTGCATCGGGCCATGGTGGAGGCCCGCCGCATCATCCGCGAGACGGGCGGTCCCGTCGTGATCGAGGCCCTCTGCTACCGCCATTTCCATCAATCCGGATCCCGCAGCGGCAGCGATTTCGGCTATCGCACGAAGGAAGAGGAAGCCGCATGGCGTGAGCGCGACCCCATCGCGCTCGCCGAAGCGCGCCTGGCGGCGCTCGGCCTGCTCTCCCCGGAAGAGTTCGCGCAGATCGATGCGCTGGTGACGGACCGGGTCGCGGCAGCGGCCGGAAAGCTGACCGAACCGGTCCCCGGCGGCAACACGTTGCGTATTCCCGACAGCCTCTGGCCGGATCCGGCGACGCGCGACCATGGCATTCTGGGCGACCTTTCCGAGCTTGCCGACAAGCGCTTCCTCGACCACGACGACATGCGTGCCGATGCCGTCGAGAAGGTGAAATTCGTCACTGCCGCCTCCGAGACGCTGGCCGCCGCGATGGCGCGCGATCCGCGCATCATCGTCATGGGCGAGGATGCCCACCAGATGCGCGGCGGCGTCAGTGGCTTCACCAAGGGCGCGCTGGAGCGCTGGCCCGAGCGCGTCCTGCCCATGTCGATCGCCGAGAACGGGTTCACGGGCGTCGCCCTCGGCGCGGCACTCAATGGCTTGCGGCCGGTGGTCGAGATCATGTTCGGCGATTTCTGTTTCACCGCGGCCGACCAGATCGCCAACGGCGTCGGCAAGGTGCGCCACATGTTCGGCGACGGCTTTCCCGTGCCGATCGTCATGCGCGTGCGCATCTCGCCCCATACCGGCTACGGCTCGCAGCATTCGGGCGATCCGTCGGCGCTCTTCGGCCTGTTCCCCGGCTGGCGCATCATCACGCCGTCGAACGCCTTCGACTATATCGGCCTGATGAATTCGGCGCTTGCCTGCGACGACCCCGTCGTCGTCTTCGAGCATACCGAACTCTACCAGAAGGAATTCGAGGTGCCGGCCGGCGACCGGGACTTCTTCATTCCCTTCGGCTCGGCGCGCATCGTGCGGCCCGGAAGCGCCTGCACGGTCCTGGCGACCTCCGTCATGGTCCAGAACGCGATCAGGGCGGCGGAGGAGGCGGGCATCGATGCCGAGGTCATCGACCTGCGCAACATCGACCACCACGGCATCGACTGGCAGCTCGTCGGCCAGTCGATCGACAAGACCGGCCGGGTCGTCATTGCCGAGCAGACCGCGCGCAGCCTGTCGATGGGCGGCACCTGGGCCGCCGAGATCCAGGAACGCTTCTTCGACTGTCTCGACCACGAAATCCTGCGCGTGACCGGCGGGCTTGCCGCCCCCACGGTCTCGGCCGCCCTCAATCGTGCAGCGCTTGCGACGGTTGCCGACGTGCGGGACGCCTTGCTTCGAATTGCGGAAAAATAGTGGAACAGGGCATCCGCAGCCCGTCAAACTGGAGGTATCCAACCGATGAAACGACTTCTTCCATCGAAATCCAGACTGGCCTTTCTCTCGCTCGCCCTCTCCGCCACGATGCTGGGCGGGGCCATCCAGCCGGCATCGGCCGAAGAGCGTGCGCTGGTGATCGCCCGTGACATGGACGTCAATTCGCTCGATCCGGCCCGCGCCTGGTGCGACACCTGCCAGATCTACAACACCTCCGTCTACGAGCAGCTCGTGACGCTCGACAAGGACAACAAGGTCCAGCCGCTGATCGCCTCGAGCTGGGAGATCAACCCGGAGCAGACCGAGCTGACCTTCAAGCTCGACCCGGCGGCAAAGTTCTCCGACGGTTCGCCGGTGGAGGCGAAGGATGTGAAATGGTCGTTCGAGCGGCTGAAGAACATCAAGGGCAACGGCGCCTTCATCGCCGACCCCATCAGTTCGATCGACATTCCCGACGCGCAGACGGTCGTCATCAAGCTGTCCGCGCCGAATTCGGAATTCCTCAACCAGGCGTCCGCGGGTTTCCTCGGCATCATCAACAGCGATGTCGCTGCCGCCAACGGCGCGCTGTCGGATGCGACGGCCGTCGACAAGGACACGTCGGAGAACTGGTTCCTGAGCAATTCCGCCGGCAGCGGGCCCTTCGTCCTCGAATCCTACGAGCCGAACGCGGAGCTGCGCCTGAAGCGCAACGAAAACTACTGGCGCAAGGCCCCGACGATCCCGCAGGTCGTCTTCCGCCAGGTCAAGGATGCCGTGGCGCAGGCGCAGATGCTGCAGTCCGGCGCTGCCGACATCGCCATGCAGATCGACGCGGAAACCGCCAAGACGCTCGAAGGCAGCAATGTGGTGGTGGACAAGGTACCGTCCTACAATTTCGTCTATATCGCGCTGTCGCCGGGCGCCAAGGCCAACACCGTCAAATTGACGCCAGAGGTGCGTGAAGCCATCTCGATCGCCATCGACCGGACATCGCTGATCGACTTCACCGTCGGCGGCGCCGGCCGCGCGATCGCGACGCCGATCCCGCTCGGCTTCCCGGGCGGCGACAACCACGAGATTCCCGCCTACGATCCGGACCGTGCCAAGGAACTGTTGACGGCGGCCGGCGTCGGCGACGGCTTCACGCTGAAGTCGATCTATCCGGACATGAACGTCTATGGCGTCGATTTCTCGCTGATGATGCAGAAGATCCAGCAGGATCTGGCCAAGGTGGGCATCACGGTCGAGCTCTCGCCGGTTCCCTTCGCCAACTGGCGCGAAGCGGCCAACGGCGACCACATTCCGCTGACCGCCGTCTTCTTCGCGCCCGACTTCTTCGGCACCTCGCAATATGTCGACGTCTTCGGCCTGTCGGAGGGCTCCGTCTGGGCCAAGCGCGCGGGAGGCGAAACCGATCCCTCGATCATCAGCACGGAAACCGGCAAGCTGCGCGAACAGGCGCTCGCCGCGCCGGCTGAGGAAGCCGAGAAGCTCTGGTTCGAGGCCGGCGAGCTGATGGCCAAGGCCCGGATCATCATCCCGATGGTCAGCCCCGACCTCATCCTGGCGCACAGCCCGGACGTCAAGGGCGTTCGCTACAGTGCCTGCTGCAACCTGCCGCTGGCCGAAATCACGAACTGACCGAGACATCGGGAGAGGCGGTGCGCCTCTCCCGCCAAGGAGGACACGCAAGATGACAGCGAAACTGCTGAACAGCCGCGACACGGAACTCGTCGAGCGCGCCCGGCGCGTCGTGCCGAACGGCATGTGGGGCCATATGGCGACCCGGGCGATCGCGCCGGACTATCCGCAATTCTTCTCGCGCTCGGACGGTTGCCGCGTCTGGGATGCGGACGGCAACGAATATATCGACTTCATGTGCGCCTGGGGGCCGAACGTGCTCGGTTATCGCCACCCCGAGGTGGACGCCGCCGCCCTCGCCCGGATCGATGCGGGCGACGTCGGCAACGGGCCGACCGAAAGCATGGTGGAGCTTGCCGAACTGCTCGTCGATACGCTCGATCATGCCGACTGGACGCTCTTCCAGAAGAACGGCACAGATGCGACGACGGCCTGCGTCACCATCGCGCGCGCGGCCACCGGACGCCGCAAGATCCTCGTCGCCCGTGGCGCCTATCACGGCGCCGTTCCATGGTGCTCGCCGTCGCTGCTCGGTGTGACGGCGGAGGATCGTGCCCATATCATCGTCTTCGACTATAACGATGCCGCCAGCCTCGATGCCGCGGTCGATGCCGCCGGCGACGATCTCGCGGGCGTCTTGCTGACCGCCTTCCAGCACGATGTCGGCAAGGACCAGCACCTGCCGCAGGCCGCCTTCCTCGCCCATGCGCGCAAGATCTGCGACCGCACGGGCGCCGCCCTCATTCTCGACGACGTGCGCGCCGGCTTCCGCCTCGACGTCCGGGGAAGCTGGGCGCGCTACGGCGTCAAGCCCGACCTTGCGGCCTATTCGAAGGCCATCGCCAATGGCTGGCCGCTTGCTGCCGTGGCGGGCTCGGAACGCTTCCGGGAGGGCGCCGGCAAGGTCTTCGTCACCGGCTCCTTCTGGTACGGCTCGGCCGCCATGGCGGCCGCGGTCAAGACCATCCGGATCCTCCGCGACAGCGACGCCCTTGCGCATACGGAAGCCATGGGCGAGCGTTTCCGGGACGGCCTTTCGGCGATCTCCGCCCGGCACGGCTTCAAGCTGCGGCAGACGGGGCCGGCGCAGATGCCCATGGTGCTCTTCGACGGCGACCAGGAGCTGAAGATCGCCAACGCCTTCTGCCTGGCGGCCCTTCGGCGCGGCATCTACTTGCATCCCAAGCACAACATGTTCCTGTGCGCCGCCCATACGCCCGAGGATATCGACCGGGCACTCGAGGCCGCGGACGGTGCCTTCGGCGATATCGTCTCGGCGGGCATCCTCGCCGCCTGACGATCGCCGCTCTACACCCTGCGCGCCGTCTTGCGGGCGGCGCGCAACGGCGTGTCAACGCATTCCTTTTTGGAGGCAGGCATCATGTCCTATACGGACCATATCTTTGTAGACTATCGCCGGCGCGTGAAAGAGCTCGAAGCCAGCGACAATCCATTCGCCAGGGGAATCGCCTATATTGCGGGAGAATATGTACCGCTGCACGAGGCGCGCATCCCGATCCTCGACCAGGGTTTCCTGCATTCGGACTTGACCTATGACGTGCCGGCCGTCTGGAACGGCCGGTTCTTCCGGCTGGAGGACCATCTCGACCGCTTCGAGAAGAGCTGTGCCCAGCTGCGCCTCAAGAGCCCGCTGCCGCGGCAGGAAATCCGCGACCGGCTCATCGAGATGACGGTCAAGAGCGGCATCCGCGACGCCTATGTCATGATGATCGTGACCCGCGGCCTGCGCTTCGTGCGCCAGTATGCGCCCGAGGAGTGCGACAATGTCTGCTATCTCATGGTCATGCCCTATCTCTGGGTCATGGACGAGGCGACGCAGAAGACCGGCGGCAGCGCCGTCATCACCCGCACCGTGCGCCGCGTGCCGCCGGGCGCCATCGATCCGACCGTGAAGAACCTGCAATGGGGCGATTTCACCCGCGGCCTGATGGAGGCGCGCGATCGCGGCGCGATGTATCCGATCCTGACCGATGGCGACGCCAATCTCACGGAAGGCTCCGGCTTCAACGTCATCCTGATCAAGGACGGCAAGCTCTACACGCCGAGGAAGGGCGTGCTGGAGGGCGTGACGCGCAAGTCCGTGCTCGCCGTCGCCGAAAAGCTCGGTTATCCCTACACGATCGACGATGTGCCGGTGGAGCTCGCCTACCAGTGCGACGAGATCCTCTTCGTGACGACCGCCGGCGGCGTCATGCCGATCACCACGCTCGACGGCCAGCCGGTCGGCGACGGCCAGGTCGGCCCCATCAGCAAGGCCCTGTGGAAGGGCTACTGGGACGCCCATGCCGACCCGGAGCTGAGCTTTTCGGTCGAGGAATACGGCGCATCGGCCCGCTGATCTGGGCGTGCTCGGGCGCAGCTCCCCAGGAAAGCGAGCTTGGTCATTATGCGGCAGGGCGCACCTCGGCAAACACCATGACCGGCACCGCTTGCGGTCGCGGATAGGCTGCATACGGATCCATGCTCCAGCGCGCGCAGTGGAGTTTGGACGCTCATAAAATTAAAAATGGACGGTTTCACACTTTAAATTGGACGGAGCCTGCGTTAAGAGTGGCCGCATGAGTTTGCCACCCCTGCCCCGCCACCATATCGAACGCAAGGTTCGTCGGAACGTCGAAACCGCCTTGGCCGACACGCGCGTCGTCCTGATCGCCGGTCCGCGCCAGGCCGGCAAGACGACACTTGCACGAATGTTCTCCGGCGAGGACCGGCCATTCCTTACATTGGACGACGCCGGCACCCTCAATGCCGCGAAAGCCGATCCGATCGGCTTCATACGCGGCATCAGACGGGCTGTCATCGACGAGGTGCAGCGCGCGCCCGACCTGATGCTGGCAATCAAGGAGAGTGTCGACCGGGACGAAGAGCCCGGGCGGTTCTTGCTGACAGGTTCGGCCAATCTGGCGACGATGCCGGCCATTGCCGACTCTCTGGCCGGACGCATGGCCGTCATCTCTCTTTTTCCGTTTGCCCAGGCCGAAATCCTCTCGACCCCCGGCCGGTTGCTGGACCGTCTCTTCGACGGCGAGGAGCCGGCGGCCGGCGGCGCGGCCGTCTTTGGTGACGGCTTGGTGGACATGGTCTTGAAGGGCGGCTTTCCGGAAGTCTTGCGCCGCTCGACCATGGCGCGTCGCGCCGCGTGGCTCGAGGACTATGTGGCCCTCATTCTGGATCGGGACGTCCGCGACATCGCGAACATCGATCAACTCGATCGCCTGCCGCGCCTTTTGAACGTGCTCGCCGAGCACGCGGGGCAATTGGTCAACCACAGCAGCTTCGGTGCGGCGCTCGGCCTGTCGAGCGTCACGGCCCAGAAATATGTCGCGATCCTTGAGCGGCTGTTCCTCATCAGGACCCTTTCGCCCTGGTCGAACAACCGCCTCAGCCGCCTGATCAAAACGCCGAAGCTGCATTTCGTCGATACCGGGTTGCTTGCGACATTGCGGGAAGATGAAACGGAGCGCTTGACCCAGGACAGAACGCGGTTCGGCCCGTTGCTCGAAAGCTTTGTCGTCTCCGAGATCCTGAAGCTTGCTTCCTGGTCTGAGCGGCGTCTTGCATTCTCGCACTATCGGACCAAGGACCAGGACGAGGTCGATGTGATCATCGAGGATCGTCGGGGTCGCATCATCGGCATCGAGGTGAAGGCCTCCGCGACCGTGAAACCGGATGATTTCCGGGGACTGCGCCAGCTTCAGGACGCTGTGGGCGACCGGTTTGTCCGCGGGCTGGTCCTGCACGATCACGATCGCATCACACCTTTCGGAGAGAAATTGCAGGCCGCGCCGATCTCGGCCCTCTGGACGATGTAGGCCTTTGCCGCTCGGAACCCCAGTTTTGCACCGGTATTCGCTATCGAAACTGACCGTGGATATATGGGCGAAGCCCATGAAAAACGGGCATTCCTACAGGTGCCCGGCTGGTCCCGTTAACCTTTTGTTAACCCTAAACTTCTGGACGGTCCGGGAGAATCGTGTTCTATCTTTGGCGGGCAATGGCCGGCAAACCGGCTGAAGGCCGCCAAGAGGAACACATGGCGATAGCAGATCGAGCAGAACCAATTTTTGGCGCCAAGGAAGATGCCGGCGGCAAGATCATGCGCCATGCCGGGCTTCTGTCGGCACAATTGCAGCAACTCAGAACGCGCATGTACCCTCCGAAGTCGGAGAAGACCCTTCGATCGTTTTTGACAAACGAAGTGTCGAAGCTCACATCCATACCCGATTCCACGCTGAAGCTCATGTCCACCGAAGGGCGTGGACCGGTCCCGAGCAGGCTCGAGAACAACCACCGCGTCTATACCCTGGCTCAGATCAATGAGCTTCGCGAGCTGTTCGCGCGACAGAAGCCCGCGGAGGCCCTGCGGTTTCTTCCTCGCCGCCGCCCTGGCGAGCATCTCCAGGTCATCGCGATCGCGAATTTCAAGGGTGGCAGTGCGAAAACGACGACCTGCGTCCACCTTTCCCACTATCTGGCGCTCAAGGGTTATCGCGTTCTCGCGCTGGACCTGGATCCGCAGGCGTCCTTGTCCGCGATGTTCGGTTCCCAGCCCGAGGTGGATGTTGGTTCGAACGAGACGATCTATGCTGCCCTGCGCTATGACGATGCCGAGCGGCGCCCGATCCGCGAGGTCATTCGCAAGACATATTTCGAAGGGATCGATCTCGTTCCGGGCAATCTGGAGGTCATGGAATACGAGCATGAAACGCCCCGTGTCCTGGCGAACAAGTCGGGTTCGGGTGCGATTTTCTTCGAGAGGCTGAAGCTCGCCCTTGCGGAGGTCGATGCAGACTATGATGTCGTCATCCTGGACACGCCGCCGTCGCTCGGCTTTCTGACCTTGAGTGCCATTTACGCGGCGACGAGCATGATCATCACCGTGCACCCGGCCATGCTGGACGTCGCATCGATGAGCCAGTTCCTCCTGATGATGGGCGACCTCATCAGCGTCTTGAATGAAAGCGGCGCTCAGCTGGATCAGGATTTCATCCGCTACCTGGTCACCCGCCATGATCCGAACGACGCACCGCAGTCGCAGGTCGTCGCGATGCTGCGCCATATGTTCGGCACCGATGTGCTCCTGCCGACAGCCATCGAGAGCACGGCGGTCGAAGCGGCCGGCCTGGCAAAACGTTCGCTATACGAGCTCGAAATGGGCCAGATCGGGCGAGACACCCACAAGCGGGCGCGGGAGGCGGTCGATGCCGTCAACGAGGCGATTGTGCGCCTTATCAATGACAGCTGGGGGCGGACATGAGCAAGTCATCCCGCAAATCGATCGTGGCCAGTTTCGGCCTGCTTTCGGCAGAGCTGGAGAACAAGCTCGCAGATGACGGGCAGCCGGCGCCTGCGGCTTCGACGCAGCGTGTCGGCGCCGGCGTCATCGGTGCGGCTCACAGGGCGATCGACGATATCCGCTCGGAACGTGATCGGCTGAAGGCCCTTGTGGAGTCGGGCGGAGGGCCCGTTCGGGATCTGGATGCCGCGCTGATCGACCCCTCTCCCTACCCTGACAGGTTGCCGGACGATGACGCGGCGAACTTCGAGGCGTTCAAGCGCTCGATCGAGAGCGAGGGGCAGCAGGTTCCCATCCAGGTCCGCAAGCACCCTTCTGCCGCCGGCCGCTATCAGATCGTCTACGGGCATCGGCGCTGGCTTGCCGCCAGGCAGCTCGGCAAACCCGTTCGCGCCATCGAAGTGGAGATCTCGGATCTCGATCTGGTTCTCGCCCAAGGCATCGAGAATGCCAGCCGCCAGGACCTGACATGGATCGAGCGCGCGCTTTTTGCTTCACGCATGGATGATGCGGGCATAAAGGCGCGGCATATCTATGCGGCGCTTTCGATCGAAGACGCCGAACTTGCGAGGATGCGGAGCGTCTGCCGCGCGCTGCCGGCTGACATCATCGCAGCGATCGGGCGGGCACCGAAAATCGGCCGGCCGCGCTGGCTCGACCTCGCGAAGACCGTGGCGGGTGACGGGCAGGCTCTCGACACCATTCGGGCAGCTCTTTCGAGCGAGGCCGACGCCCCCCAGACATCCGACCAGAAATTCCAGCGGGCGCTGGACGCGGTGAAACCGGCTGCCCCGGGAAAAACCACCGGGGCGACTGCAATCGCGGATGCGAGCGGCAGACAGCTGGGCGCGGTGACGGCTTCCGCGAGGGAGGTCCGTATTTCTGCGGAGGGCGCTTTCGGAACCGCGTTCCTGAAATTCGTGCAGGCCGAATTGCCAAGCCTTGCCGAGCGATTTGCTCGTCTGCGGGACGAGTGACAACCCTGACAGCTGTCAGGGTTCCAGATAACGAGAAAGGAAGCACAGCAAAAGAAAAAGGCCCCCAAAACGTTGCCGTCGTGGAAGCCCCTCTCTGATTTAGCACTTCGAGAATCGCATTTCCACGAATCGTAGTCAAGAGTCTTTGGCGCCATTTTGGGCGGGCGGCTTTCTTTTGCCTTTTGCGAGGGTGAAGGAAGATGCAGAGTGGATATGTGACGACGCCTTTCGGGCGGCGGCCGATGACGCTTGCGCTGGTGCGCCGGCAATTGGCGACGGCCGAAATCAGGCCGGGCAAAACTGCGGACAAGTGGAAGATCTTCCGGGATGCCTCGGAGGCGAGGGAATTGCTGGGTCTGCAAGACAGAAGCCTGGCCGTGCTGGATGCGCTCCTAAGCTTCTATCCGGAGAACGAATTGCGCCAGGAGGCGCAACTCATCGTCTTCCCGTCGAATGCGCAGCTGGCGCTGCGGGCGCACGGCATCGCAGGGGCGACCCTCAGGCGGCATCTCGGTCTGCTCGTCGACGCCGGTTTGATCGTGCGGAAGGATAGCGCGAACGGCAAGCGCTATGCCCGCAAGGACAAGGCCGGAGACATCGAGACCGCGTTCGGCTTCGATATTTCGCCGCTCCTGTCACGCGCCGAAGAGTTGGCCATGCTGGCACAGCAGGTTGTTTCGGACCGCCTGGCTTTTCGCCGCATGAAGGAGAACCTGACGATCTGCCGGCGTGATGTCCGCAAGCTGATCTCCGCCGCGATGGAGGAGGGGGCTCCAGGCGATTGGAATACGGTGGAGGAGACCTATGTCGGCATTCTCGCGCGGCTGCCCCGCGCACCGACCAAGGACGAGGTTGGGGCAGCCCTGGACGAAATGGAGCTCTTGCGCGGCGAGATCATCAACATCCTGGAAAGACAGGAAAATGAGAAGAATAGAAGCACCAATGCTGCTCAAAATGAGCGTCATATACAGAATTCAAAATCCGAATCCACACGTGAACTTGAACCTAGCTCTGAAAAAGAGCTGGGGGCGATGCAGGGAAACGATCATGCAGCGCCGAGGGTGCCGATCCGCAATTTTCCGCTTGGTATGGTTCTGCGGGCATGCCCCGACGTCGTCATGTACGGGCCCAGCGGCAAAATCGATGGTTGGCGAGACTTGATGTCGGCTGCCGTGGTGGTGCGGTCGATGTTGGGCATCAGTCCTTCGGCCTACCAGGAGGCTTGTGAGGTGATGGGCGCGGAAAACGCAGCCGTGGCGGTTGCTTGCATCCTCGAGCGGGCAGGACACATCAATTCTCCGGGGGGATATCTTCGAGATCTGACGCGCCGGGCGGAACGGGGCGAGTTTTCGCTGGGGCCGGCGCTTATGGCCTTGCTTCGAGGGCAGAGCGCAAACGACAGAAGCGTTGGATGACAAGGAGGGTGGAAAAACCCTGACAGCTGTCAGGGTTTTGAGATGCGATCTGCGATGTCCACGCCGGCTTCATCGCGGCTTGGCGGGGATCGGGTTGGTGGCGGAAATGCCAGCCTCCGGGACGACCGCGGCATCTGATGGCAAGGAACCAAAAAACTCTTGGCGAGCCTATTCCTGATGGCGTGGGTTGCCGAGTTCCACGTCAAGGCGATTGTATGCGGCCTGCACCATATCGATATCGTTGAGGTGGCTGGCGACGGCCAGTTCGATCATCACATTGGCGACCGCGGCGTCAACCCTCGGGCGCGGGGTATCGTGATGGGCGTAGAGAAGCGCATCCAACGTCGCATCGTCGCCGCCAAGGACGAAGTAGAGGTCCAGCGCGCTCTTGAGAAATGGGATGCACCGATCAGACGGCGACTGGGAAGCCAGGTTACCTTCCTCCTGCGCCGTCAGCGTGACCGCCTTGTTCTGCAGTTCACTCATCTTGATGTCCTGTTGCCGCCGCGTTCCGTATCGGATTCCCGAGAATCTATCCTGACGAACCTCACCCGGACCTTGTGCGTCCGGTTTGGTAATGTTGGCGGGGCATTGCAGTGGAAGCCGCCTGTCTTCTTCTCCGCTCTGCTGGAGCGGTAAGGGGGACGATTTCATTCGAGCCCTTCGTCCCATGCTCGATGAACCGGGATTAAAGAACTGTCGATTCTCTATCGTCGTCGCAAGCCTCTGAGACAGCAGGGGCAGAGTGCGTGCTCAATAATCCGTGTGTCGCCAATGATTGCAGCGGGTTTATGCAGATCGCGCAAGGGCCAGTATACCGGGATGTCAGCACGGGAGGGCACGCTTCCGCAGTCGCCAGAAGATGCTGTTCAGCACGAGCCGATCATCCTCGCCCTTCACGCTGCGGCGGTTGTCGCCGGATACTTCCTATTCAAAACCCGTCAGAACAAAACGCGCCATGACCACCCCCTCCCAACGAGCGAAGGGAGCTAAAGCGCATCTTAGGCGGACGCTTTTTTTTGGGCAGGGGGCCTAAAGCCCGGCGGCCTTAGTGAGGTTGACGCGGAAGCGGTCTCGGCGGCGCTGGTAGCGGCGGGTCATCTCGGCCGAGGCGTGGCCGAGATGCTTCTGGACATGGCGCTCGTCGACCTCGGCCGAGGAGGCGAGCCCGGCGCGCAGTGAGTGGCCGGCGAAGGCCTGCATCCGCTCGGCCTCCGGCAGGTCGCCGCGCACCCCGGCGCAAAGCGCCGCCTTCTTGACGAGGCGCGCCACCTCCTGGTCGTTGAGCCGGTCCGGACCGACGGACTTGCCCCGGCCCGTCACGCGGCGGAAGAGGGGGCCACGAGCGATCTTGGCAAAGCGGATCCAGGTTTCCAGCGCGGCGACGGGGCAGGTGGCATCGGAGGAACCTCGGCCGATCTCGACCTCGCGCCAGCCCGTCTTGCCGCGCAGCGTCACCAGCGCGCCCTTGTCGAAGATCTCGATCCAGCCGCGTCCGTCCTCGCTCTGGTCGCGGCCAAGGTCGAGGCCGACGATCTCCGAACGGCGCAGGCCGCCGGCAAAGCCGACGAGGAGCATGGCCCGGTCGCGCAGGCCCCGCAGCGTGCCGCGGTCGAGCGTCTCCAGCATGGCGATGAGGTCCTCGGGAAGCAGGGCCTCCTTCTGGCGCGGCGGGGCGGCATGGCGGTTGCGGATGCCGGCCATAACCGTGGCGATGGCGCGGTCCTTGCGGTCGAGGGGCTGGCCGCGCTGCGCGCAGTTCCAGCCGATCGCGGCAAGGCGCCGCTCGATGGTGGAGACGATGTTCGGCTTGCCGCCGCGCTCTGCCGTGCCGGAGGCGCAGGCGGTGATGTAGAGGCCGACGACCTGCGGGTCCGCAGGGAAGGGGGAAACGTTCTGCCGGCGGCACCAGGCGGAAAAGTGCTTCCAGTCGGAGGCGTAGGCCTTTCGCGTGTTGGCGGCGCTGGCGGCCTCGACATAGGATCGGGCGCGTTCGGTGAGGTCCTGCAGGTGGGCCGGCAGGGCAGGGGAGGCGGACGGCGCGGCAACGGCGGTGGCCACGCCGTCGACGGCCGGCGCGCTGCGCGGCGGTGCAAAGGTCTGCGGAGGATGAAGTTCGCTATTGCGGTCGTCGATTCGGCTCATTTCTTCATAATGAACACAACGAGCGATAAGGCAAGCTTATCCGGCACAACGACGATGGGACGGATTGTGCGGTTTATCTGATCGGGGATGCAAAAACCGCACGCTTGAGGCTGTTTCGCCACTGTCGCTCTCTAAGTACGAACTCGCGCAAAAGCCCCCACGTACATGCTCACCTTGTTATCCGGTTGAGCACTCGATCCAGCGCCAGCCTCAAGGCATCCGAGCCGCCCTTGCCGTCGAAGTCCTGAAAAACCTGCTCGTTCAGGCCGCCCTTGGTGGCGAATTCGCGGCTCATCTCGATGAACGTGACGTCTTTGCCGGCAAGAAGCGCGGTTTCGGAAAGGCCGGCGAAGAGCGGAGCGAGATAGGCGCGGCCCTTCTCTTCCGGCAGGCCGTTTTCCGCGAGCCATTCCGTCGTGCGGTGCATGAGGCCGAAATAGGTCGCCATAAGGGCGCTCGCGGCGGCAAGCAGGTCATATTCCGCTTTGCTCTCGCATTCGACGGCATTGCCAAGCACGCCAAAGATGGCCGCCGTATCTGCATCCGGCGGGTAGACGGCGGTGACGCCCTTGCGCCGCGTGACGAAGGGCAGGGGGATCGCCTGCGACAGGCGGACATCCGCGCCGATCCAATCGAGGAGGGCCGGACGGCTCGTTGCGGCGATGACGCTGATCACCCTCTGGCCGTCTCGGAACGTGAGGGGGCGGATGACCTCTTCCGCAATCTGCGGGCGGATCGCCAGCACGACGGTGTCGCAACCGTCGACGATCGCCTGGTTGTGAGCGGAGACGAGCACCTGCGGGAAGTCGGTGGCGAGGGCCGCGGAAATGTCCGCGCTGCGTTGGGACACCATGACATGCGGCATGGCGGCGGGTTTTGCGAGCAGGCCGCGCACCATGGCGTCGGTGATCGCGCCGGTTCCGATGAAGCCGATCTTTTGGGGCAGGGCCATGGCTATTCTGCCGCGGCAAGAGGACCGAAGGACACCTCGGTCGTATAGTTTTCACGCAGGAACGCGATGAAATTGTCTTGGAACTGCCGGGTATGGGCGTGGGCCAACTCGTCGGCCAGCTCGACATTCTTGGTGCGGATCGCATCCAGCATCAGCTCGTGCTCGTCCGTCAGCAGATAACCGTCGCCGGTGCGTTCCAGATATTCGAAGTGCAGGTGCAGCATGCGCTGGCCCTGGTTGAGGAGCCGTTCGTAGAAGGAAGCGAGATAGGCGTTCTTTCCGGCATAGGCGACGGCCATGTGGAACTGCTTGTTGGCCTCCGACATCCTCAAATGCTGGCCGGTCTTCACCGCCGCCTCGAATTCCTTCTG
>NZ_JALJCK010000016.1 GCF_022899355.1 Shinella yambaruensis
GTAGCCGGTAATCGCGGCGACAATGCCGCGGGTCGATTGGCACGATACGGTCAGCACATAGGTCTTCATCGGTTCGTTTCCCCTGGAAGGCGGACGGGCGCGCTTCAGGCCGGCCGCGCGGCACGCGCGAGGGCCTTGAAGGCCATTTCACGGGTCAGCATGCCGATTGCCGTCCCGCCCTCCGTGACAAGGATGGCATTTTGCGCGGCGAGCGGCGCAAAGCACTGGCCGAGCGCGGCATTGGCGTCGATGCTGGCCACCGGGACGGCCTCGCCGGAAGCGCCGCGGGCAAGGAGGCGCGACGCGCCGTCCCGGGCGACGATGACGCCCGGATGCTCGCCGAGCAGCGCGGCGGACCGCTCCGGCGTCGCCTCCGCCTGCGTCAGGACCGGAATCCGCGTGAAGGCCTCGTGGGCATAGAGAGCACGCGACAGGTCGACCTTCCGCACGAACCGTTCGACATAATCGTCGGCCGGCCGGAACAGGATCTCCTCACCCGTGCCGACCTGACGCAATTCGCCGTCCTTGAGGATGGCGATGCGGTCGCCGAGATGCAGGGCCTCGTCGAGATCGTGGGTGATGAAGATGATGGTCTTTTTCAGCCGTGCCTGGATATCCTTCAGCTGCTCCTGCATGTCGCTCTTGATAAGAGGGTCGAGCGCGCTGAAGGCCTCGTCCATCAAAAGCACATCCGCTTGCGTCGCCAGCGCCCGGGCCAGGCCGACGCGCTGCTGCATGCCGCCGGAAAGCTGGCGTGGAAAGCGGTTCTCGAACCCCTTGAGCCCGACGAGCTCCAGCTGCTCCATGCCGAGGGCCACCGCCTCGCGGCGGTTGACGCCCTGCAGGATCGGCCCGCAAATGGTATTTTCCAGCACCGTCTGGTGCGGCAGCAGGCCGAAACGCTGGAACACCATGGAAATGCCGGTGCGGCGGAAGGCGATGAGCTCCTTCGCATTCATCTCCATGATGTTGCGGCCGTCGACGAGGATGCGGCCGGCGGTGGGCTCGATCAGCCGGTTGAAATGACGGATCAGGGTGGATTTCCCCGAACCCGACAGGCCCATGATGACGAAGGTCTCGCCGCGATGGATCGAGAAGTCGATGTCCTTGAGGCCGACGACACAGCCGGTGCTCTGCAGAACCTCGGCCTTCTGCGCGCCGGCGCGCAGTTCGGCGAGCGCATCGTCCGGGCGGTTGCCGAAGATCTTGTAGACCTTGTCGACCTGGATTTTCACGTCGGAAACACTCACGGCCTCATTCCCCGCTGGCAAGATGTTTCTGGGCACGCCGGCCATAGGATTGGGCGATGCGGTCGAAGATCACGGCGAGGAAGACGATGGCGATGCCGGCGATGAGGCCGCGGCTGACCTCCAGCCGCTGAATACCCTGCAGGACCTGATAGCCGAGGCCGCCGGCACCGATCATCGAGGCGATGACCACCATGGAAAGCGCCATCATCGTCGTCTGGTTGACGCCGGCCATGATGGTCGGCAGGGCAAGCGGGATCTGCACCTTGAGGAGTTTTTGCCGCGGCGTCGCGCCGAAGGCAACGATCGCCTCGACCACTTCGCCGTCGACCTGGCGGATGCCGAGATCGGTCAGCCGGATCACCGGCGGAATGGCGAAGAACACGGTGGCAAGGATCGCCGGGATCTTTCCCGGGCCGAACAGCATGACGAAAGGAATGAGATAAACGAAGATCGGCAGCGTCTGCATGACGTCGAGCAGCGGCAGCGCGATCGAACGCAACCAGTCCGAACGCGCCATGACGATGCCGAGCGGAATGCCGATCACGACGGCCACCGCCGTCGCGGCGAGCATGAGCGCAATCGTCGCCATCGCGTCGTTCCAAAGGCCGAGGGCCCCGATGAAGACGAGCATGGCGACGGCCCCGCCGGTTGCCTTGAGGCTCCGTGCGGCCGAATAGGTCAGCGCGGCGATGACGGCGATGGTGACGTACCACGGCAGCCATTGCAGGAAGCTTTCAAGGGCGCTCAGGAGCTTGAGCAGCGGCAGCAGCATTCGTTCGAACGTATCGCCGTAATGCGCCACGACCCAGCTGAAGCCGTCGTCGATGGCAAAGCGGAGACCGCGGGTGTCGATGAATTCGGGGAAATTGTCTGCCACGGCACAAGCCTTTCACGATGCATCTCTTGCCGGCCGCCACGCGACGCGGACCGCCGGCAAAGGAAGGTCGCAAGAGCGGCGCAACCGCGCGGTCGCGCCGCCTCGCCAGAGGACCCTCAGAGCGAGGCCTTGACCTTTTCGGCGACGTCGGCCGGGACCCACTTGGTCCAGATGCTCTCATAGTTCTTGAAGAAATAGGCCGCGACTTCCTCCGGCGAGGCCTTGTTGTCGTCGCCCCAGGCCAGCACGTCGCTGATCTCGGCGTTCGGAACCTGCATCTTCGACAGGAATTCTGCGACATCCGGCGCCTTTTCCTTCAGGCTCGTGGTCGCGGCGACGGCAACCTCGCCCACGGCCCAGCCGGTCAGTTCCGGCTTCTCGCACTTGGCATCGGTGAGGCAGGTGAACTTGGCCGCATCATAGGCGGGCATGTCCAGCACCTTGAGCCTGTACTTGCCGATCACCTCGGTCGGCCCCCAGTACCAGCCGACAAATGGCTTATGGCGCGAGACCTGGCGGGCGATGGTGGCCTTGAGGTTTGCGCCGGATCCGGTCGGATAGACTTCATAGGTCTCTTCGAGGCCGAGCGCCTTGATGAGGTTGTTGGTGATGATCTCGCAGCCCCAGCCGGGCGGGCAGGCGAAGAAGCGCCCCTTGCCGGGGGCCGATGCGTCCTCGAACACCTTCCAATTGTCCTTGAGGTCGCTGACGGAGCGGATTTCGGGATGCGCCTCTGCAACATAGTCTGGGATCCACCAGCCTTCCTGGCCGCCGCTGGCGAAGATATCACCGGCCTTGTAGACCGTGCCCTTCGCCAGCATCTGGTCCCAGGTCGACTTGACGGTCGAGACCCAGAGTTCCGGCGCGATGTCCGGCTCGCCCTTGGCCAGCATGGAGGAAGCCGTCGGCACCGTGTCGCCGGGCACGATCTGCACGGTGCAGCCGTAGCCTTCGGCAAGGATCGCCTTGGTCACATAGGCGAGCGTGCCGGCGGAAAGCCACGTCATTTCCGCCACGGTGATCGGATCCGTCGTGCCGCATTCCGCCGCCTGGGCAGCGTTGCCGCCGAGCAGCATGCAGGAGAGGCAAGCGCCCGCGAGAATCGATGTCCTGATCTTCATGTCCGTTCCCTTTGTTGTGGTTGTCGTGCTCGTGACGGTTACGATGTCGAATGCGGTCACTTTTATCAAACCGAAATAACTGATCCGTATTTCAGAAAAATTTTAGCGAATGAACGCCTCGATCCGCTCGATCAGCGCGGCGTCGACCGCCACGCCATCCCGCTCGGTGCGCTGGCGCGCGGCCCGCCGGCGGCCGCCCGGCAGACGCGCCCCCTCCTGCCCGGCGATGGCGCCGAGAAGGTTTGCGACCTGCGGCGAAAAGGTTGGTGAAAAGGCCGACGGATCGAAGGCGATGAAGCACTGGCCGGTCCGCGGCGGCCCGCCCGCCGTGCCGGAGAACGGGCTCGCATCCTTGCTGAGGGCCGCTCCCGACAGGCAGGATGCAAGGATCTCGACGAGAAGGCCGGCGCCGAACCCCTTGTAGCCGCCGGCCGGCAGCATCGAGCCCTTGAGGGCGGCGACGGGATCGAGCGTCGGCGCGCCATCGGCATCGAGCGCCCAGCCAGGTTCGATGGGCCTGCCCTCGCGCGAGCGCAGAAGGATCTCCGATTTCGCCACCACGCTTGCCGACTGGTCGAGCACGAGCGCGACCCCGCCTGCCTCGTCCGGCACGCCGAGCGCGAAGGGATTGGTGCCGATGACGGGCGTGCGCCCGCCGGGCGGCGCGATGGACGCCGGGGCATGGGTGGTGCAGAGGCCGAGCAGGCCCGCTTCGGCGATGCGCTCGGCATGATGGCCGAGCACGCCGCAATTGTAGGAATTGAACACCGTCAGCGCGGCTACCCCGTTCCGCCCGGCGGCGGCGACGAAACGATCCCAGCCGGCATCGATCGCCGGATGGGCGAAGCCGGTCGCCGCATCGACGACGATGGCGCCAGGACGCGGCTGCGACACGACGGGCGACGCCCTGCCGTCGACCTTGCCGCAGCGCAGGTGCTCCGCATAGATCGGCACATAGAGCAGGCCATGGCTGCGAATGCCGTCGCGCTCGGCCAGCATCGTCGACCGGGCGACGGCGGCGGCGTTGTCCGTGCTGGCCCCCGACGCCGTCAGTGCGCGCAGGCACAGATGCTCGACCGCAGCGAGCGTCATCACCCGTTCCGTCATGGAAATATCCTCAATCGTTGTCCGTGGTTCCCGCGCCCGCACCCTGCGCGCGCGAAAAATCCGAGGCCGGGACGCAGGTTCGCGCCGCAAGCGCGAGTGCCGCCGCATAGGCCGCCAGATCGCTTGCCGCCGGTCGCGGCGTTGCCGGCCGCGCAAGGCGGCCATCGGCGGGCAGGAGACGAAGCACCGCCGCGGACGGCATGAGGCCACCGGCATCCTCCACCAGCGCAAGCGGGACGACAGCGCCCTCGCCGCGCTCCACCGCAAGGCACAGCCCCATGTCCCCTGCCGTCGCACCGGCAAGACCGATCAGCACCAGGCCGCAATCCCGGCCGTGCAGCGCGACCTCGTCCCGGCCGCCGCAGCAGAGCGCATCGATGTCGGCAAGGCCGTCGAGAATGTCATCCGGCCCCCGCCCGGCAAGCGCGTCGACGACGGCAGCGACGGCATCGACGCCGCGCGCCGCCAACCAGACGGCGGCCTCGCCGATATCCTCCGCGACACCGTAAGGCAGTCCCGCGCCGGCAGCCGCCTTACGGGCGAGTGTCTGCACTTCATTGTAGGAAAGCAGGATCGTCGTCATGGCAGCACCGGAAGCCAGCAGTCGTCGGTTTCGCCGGCCGTGATCTCGCCGGCCGTCGGGGCGCCCTGGAAGAGGGTGATGCGCGTCCAGCGATCCGAGCGCGGATCGAATTTCGACGCGCCGAAGAAGGCGAGCTTGCAGCGCAGCATGTCGATCGGCAGGCAGCGGTCCGAGAGCAGGTTGTCGCGGATTTCCGCATAGGGCGCGCCGGCCGTCGCCTGGATGCGGCGAACCATGTGGCGATGCCGCGGGAAACGGGCGAGGAAGGCGGCGACGGTCCCGGTCTCCGGCACTTCGGCAAGGTCGGCGGCGAGCCGCTGCGCCTGCCGGGCGATGTCGAGCGGCAGTTCCAGTTCCGCCCCGGGCTCTGCGCCGCGGCGGCCGAGGCGCGGCTCCAGCTTCTCCTGCGAGACATACCAGAACTGGGCGGTTTCGGCCGGCTCCCTGAAGACGATGGCGAGCGCCCATCCATAGTGCTCGTGCAGGAGCGCGCGGAGGGCCGCCAGGTCCATGCCCGGTCGGAGCACCCCTTCGCGCACCGCCGCCATGCCGCCCGCAAGGTCATCGTTCTCCGGTCCCGCCATCTCGATGAGCAGCGCGGCAAGCAGTTCCTGGAAATCCACGGAGAGGAACTGCCCGCGATCGAGCAGGGCGGCGACCGGAAAGGCCGTGGCCAGCAGCCGCGCAGGATCGATCCAGGCTACGGCCTCGGCCCACTCCGCGCGCAGGCGAACGATGCGTGCCGCAAGGGCGCCGTCCTCCACCGACCATTGGTCGAGGTGCCGGGCCGCCTGCCGCCAGAGATCGGCCAGCCTGTTCAACGCCGCCGCATCAAGGTGTGGTTTCGACCTTACACGCGCCAGGGCGGTCTCGCGGGCGAGGACCCAGTTGTTCAGCAGCACCGGATGGTTTGCCAGGAACGGCGCCATGCCGAGGCCGGTGGAATTGCCGACCCCGATGTGGCGGCGCAAGTCCGGCGCCAGCGGCACGGCGGTTTCGGGCGCACGGCACCGGGCGACGTGCTCGACGAGGTCGTGCGAGAATTCGCGGATCAGCCAGACGGTCAGCATCTCCGCCTGGAAGGGACCATCCAGCCCCCCGCGCCCGACAAGGACGCAACGGTCGGCGATGCCGAATTTTCCATTGCCGTAGACGGCGGTGGTGCGCAGCAGGTAACCGACCTCGCCGAGGCGTGCCCGATCCGGCTGCCGGCCGTGGGCCAGGCTGTCGGCGACATGCTCGAAGAAGCGCACGGACTTGTTGGCGCGGCTCAGCACCAGGTCGCGCGGGCCGAAGCGCCCCGCCTCCTGCCGCGGCGCGTTCGCCCGCAGCCGGCCGATCTCGGCGGCGTCGGGAATGCCGTCATAGAGCAAGTAGCTCGTATCCCAGGCCTCGGCGATCACGCGGTCGGAGCGCTGGTCGTCGGAGAGCGGGCAGGAGAAGGCAACAAGGCTGTAGTCATGGCCGCCGAGCTGCAGCGTATAGACCGCCTCGCCAAACCCTTCGTCGTCCATGCGCCAGACACCGCGATGCACCGCCGCGCCGCTTGCCGCAAGATGCCGGATCAGGCTGCGCAGGAAGCTGAGCCGCGTCGGGAAAGAGGCCCCCATTCGCCGCAGGCGCATGACGACATCCGGCGAGCGCAGTGCCAGCGCAGGCTCCGTCGTTACGTCGAGCGCGGGGCCGGTCATGGCATCGGCCCGAACGAAGCGTTGTAGAAGCGCAGCCAGTTGCCGCCCATGATGCCGCCCATCTCGGCCTCCGAGAAACCGGCCCTGTGCAGCCCGTCCCGCAGGTTGCCGAGATCGGCATTGCTGGTGAACCAGGCCGGCTGGCGGGGAAAGCCGGCCGCGGCGGCCGATCCTTCACCGAAATCCATCACCTTCGACCAGCGGCCATTGCGCATCCATGTCACCACCGAATCCGGCTGGTCCTGGCAAAGGTCGCTGCCGATGCCGACATGCTCGACGCCGTAGCGCGCGGCCGTCTCCGCGACCATGGCGCAAAAACCCTCCAGCGTGCAGTTGGACCCGTCCTTCAGGTGATGCGGATAGAGCGACAGGCCGAGCATGCCGCCGGATCGTGCCAGCGCCTTCAGGACCGTGTCGGACTTGTTGCGCAGGGCAGGATGCCACCAGTGCGGATTGGCATGGGTAATGGCGATCGGACGGGTCGAGATCTCTATCGCCTCCAGGGTCGAGCGTTCGGCGGAATGGCTCATGTCGATGACCATGCCGACACGGTTCATCTCGGCAATGGCCTGGCGACCGAAGCGGGTGATGCCGGGATCTTCCCCCTCGTAGCAGCCGGTGGCAAGCAAGGACTGGTTGTTGTAGGAAAGCTGCATGAAGCGAACGCCGAGCGTATGGCAGACCTCGATGAGCCCGATATCGTCCTCGATGGGCGACGGGTTCTGCAGGCCGAAGAAGATGGCCGTGCGCCCCTCCCGCATCGCCCGCTCGATATCGCTGCCGGATCGGCCCGGGAAGATGAGGTCCGGGTGGCGCTCGAAGTGGCGGTTCCAGGCGATGATGTTGGCGACCGTCTCGCGGAAGCTCTCGTGATAGGCGATGGTGGCATGGACGGCATGCACGCCGCCGGCCCGCATCTGGGAGAAAACGCGCGGGCTCCAGTTGGCATATTGCAGGCAATCGACGAGGGGGCTGGCGATCTTTGCATCCATGGCCTTACTCCGGCTCCCCCGCCCGGATATAGGCGGTCTTGACCTGGGTGTAGAATTCGGCAGCCGAGCGGCCCTGCTCGCGCGAGCCGAAACTCGAATCCTTCCGCCCGCCGAAAGGCACATGATAGTCCGTGCCCGCCGTGGGCAGGTTGACGGTCACGCAGCCGGTTTCGACATGGCGCCGGAAGTGGGTGGCGCGCGCGAGCGAGCCGGTGAAGATGCCGGCAACCAGCCCGAAGCGCGTGTCGTTGACGACGGAAAGGCCCTCCTCGTAGGAGCCGACCTTCTGCACCGCGGCGACGGGCGCGAACATCTCCTCGCGGTTGAAATCCATGGCATTGGTCGTGCCGGTCAGGAGCGCGGGGGCCATGTAGAAGCCGTCATGGGCAAGCTGCAGGCGCTCGCCCCCGACGGCGACCGCGGCACCGGCGGCGCGGGCACGCTCCATCCAGGCGAGGTTGGCGGCAAGCTGGCGTTCGCTGACCACCGGGCCGACCTGCGTTCCGTCCGCCAGCGCATGGCCGACCTTCAGCGCTGCGACGGCGGCAGCCAGTTTCTCGACAAAGACGTCGTGGACCTTCGCATGCACAAGGAGACGGGAGGAGGCGGTGCATTTCTGCCCCGTGCCCGAATAGCCGCCGCCGATCGAGGCCGCGACGGCAAGGTCGATATCGGCGTCGTCCATGACGAGCAGGGCGTTCTTGGAGCCGAGTTCCAGCTGGAACTTGGTGAGGTTCGCGGCTGCGGCGACCGCCACCTGGCAGCCGACCTCGTAGGACCCGGTAAACGTGATGGCATCGACCCCGCGATGGCCGGCAAGTCCGTTGCCGACGACCGAACCTGGCCCCATCAGCAGCTGGAACGTCCCATCCGGCAGGCCGGCGCGGTGGATGATGTCGGCAAGCGCGAAGGCCGAGGCCGGCGTCTCGTTGGCCGGCTTCCAGATGACGGCATTGCCATAGGCGAGCGCCGGGGCGATCTTCCAGCTGGCGGTGGCGGTCGGGAAATTCCAGGGGGAAACAACGGCCACCAGCCCCATCGGCTCACGGCGCATGTCGATCTCGATGCCGGGGCGGACCGAATCCGCGTTCTCGCCGAGCTGACGCAGCACTTCGGCCGCGTAATAGGTGAAGAACTGGCCGGCGCGGAACACCTCGCCGCGGCCTTCCGCCAACGGCTTGCCCTCTTCGCGCGATAAGAGTTCGCCGAGTTCGGCGGCGCGCTCCATCAGTTCCATGCCGATCGTGTTGAGGATCGCCTGGCGCTGTTCGAGCCCGATCTTCCGCCAGGCCGGCAGTGCTGCGCGGCCGGCGGCCACGGCCTCGTCGACATCGGCTGCATCCGCCTGCGCGTAAAGGCCGATCAGGTCGGTGACATCCGACGGGTTGCGGTTCTCGTGGAAACGTTCGCCCTGCCTCCACCGGCCGCCGATCAGGTTGGCGTAGCGTTCTGCCATTTGCATCTCCATTCCGTTCGACCGAAAAATCCGCCAGCGCCGCGCTTCAATCAAGCAGATATTTCTGTTATCAATTTCAGAAGAATTGAAGTGAGCGCCATGATCAAGCTGGAAGCATTGCGGGTCTTCGTCACGGTGGCGGAGAGCGGGAACATCAAGGATGCGGCCGACGCCGTCGGCCGCACCGCGTCGGCCGTGTCGATGACCCTGAAGCAGCTGGAAGACGAGATCGGCGGACCGCTGTTCCAGACGGACCGCAAGAACAGCCTGACAGCGCTCGGCAACCTGATGCTCGATCTCGGCCGCGAGCAGATCAGGAGTTTCGACAAGTCCGTCAGCATCATGCGCGCCTTCGCGCACAGCCGCATCGGCAGCCTGTCGATCGCCTCGGTGCCATCCGTGGCGACGAACGTGCTGCCGCCGATCCTGCAACGGTTTCTTCAAACCCGGCCGCAGGTGCAGGTCGAGCTGTTCGACATCGACAGCGCGCAGGTACGCCGCATGGTGGAAAGCGGCGTCGCCGATATCGGCATTGCCGGCGAAAGCCGCACGGGCGGCGCGGTGGAGTTCACGCCGCTTTTCAGCGACCGGTTCAAGCTGCTCTGCAAGGACGATCACGACCTCTGCCGCCTCGAGCGACCCGTTAAATGGAGCGATCTCAATGGAGCGACGCTGATCCGCAACGGCGCGTCCGACCGGATCGAGGCGGCGGATTACAAGCAGCTTTCGGCGCTGTCGCTGATCACCGTCTACAACGTCACCTCACTGGTCGCGATGGTGAAGGCGGGCCTCGGCCTGACCATTCTGCCCTCGCTGACCATGCATGACGCGCATGAGGGCGTGGCGGCGCTGGACCTTGCCGATGCGACGGCAAGCCGCCGGGTGGGGCTGGTCGAGCGGCGCGACGTTCCCCCCTCGCCCGTCGCCGCGGCCTTCCGCGCCTTCGCCCTGAAGGAAATTCCGGCCATAGTGGCCGAGCGGCTTGGAACCTGACCACCGGGCGCCTTGCACCTCACGAATGAGGCGTAGCGCCGGCGCGCCGGGCTTTTGCCGGCGTATGACCATAAGCGGCCCTGAAGGCGCGGGAAAAATGCCCGGCGCTGGAAAAACCGGTGGCATAGGCGATTTCGGCGATGGAAAGCGGGCTCTGCTCCAGGAGGCGCCGGCCATGCGCCAGGCGGATCGCGCGATAGGTATCGAGGAAGCTCTGCCCGCGATGGGTAAGGAACAACCGGTCGAGATGGCGCGGGCTGATGCCGGCAAGCCGCGCCATCTCGCTGCGGTTCAGCGGATTCTCGATGGCCGTCTCCATCTTTTCGAGGACGGCCAGCAAGGCCGGATGGTTGGTGCCGAACCGCTCCGCCACCGCGCCGCGCTGCGGGTCGGCCGGTTCGGCAACGGCGATGTGCAGATACCAGTCGCTGACGCGGCGGGCGAAATCCGCGCCCATGCGCGCGGCGATCACCGCATGCATCATGTCGAGCGGCGCCACGCCACCGCCGCAGGTGACGCGTCCGCCATCGACCACGAAGCGCGCCTGACGCGGCACAAGATGCGGGAACGTCTCGCGCAGCAGCGGCGCATGCTCCCAATGGATGGTGAAGGCGCAGGCATCGAGCAGCCCGGCGGCCGCGAGCACATAGGCGCCACTCGAAATCCCGCCGATACGCACGCCGTCCCGGGCGAATTTGCGTAAGGGCGCATGCAGGGCGGAACTGCCCTGCCAGTCGGCGGGATTGCCGCCGGCACAGACATACAGCGTGTGGCAGCTGCCGCCGAGATCGGAAAGCCGACCGCAGGCGATCTCCAGGCCGGCCGAGCTTCTGACCGGAAGGCCATCCGCCGAGAGCGGCACGACCTCATAGAGCGGGCTGCCGGCGATGAGGTTGGCCGCGCGCAGCGGCTCGCTCGCCGAGGCATAGGACATCAATGCGAAATTCGGCAGCAGGATGAAGCCTATGCGTTGCAGGTTTCGGGTGTCAGGAGGCTGCATGTCCTGATTCTATCTCAAAAAGTCCTTTTGATGCAATGAAGCACGCCCGTTCGCTGCTACTCAAGGACCAACGGCCTCTCTCACGAAAAGCGACGGCGATGCGCTACTCAGCCCTCTCCCTTCTCTGGAACGGACTTCGCGGCAACCGCGACTGGCGACCGGCCTGGCGCCAGCCGCAGCCGAAACCGCATTATGACGTGATCATCGTCGGTGGCGGCGGGCACGGGCTGGCGGCGGCCTACTACCTCGCCAAGGAATTCGGCATCGCCAATGTCGCGGTGCTGGAGAAAAGCTACATCGGCTCCGGCAATGTCGGCCGCAACACGACGATCATCCGCTCCAACTACCTGCTGCCGGGCAACAACCCGTTCTATGAACTGTCGATGAAGCTCTGGGAGGGGCTGGAGCGGGACTTCAACTTCAACGCCATGATCTCGCAGCGCGGCGTGCTGAACCTCTACCATTCCGACGCGCAGCGCGATGCCTACATGCGGCGCGGCAATGCCATGCGCCTGCACGGCGTCGATGCCGAACTGCTTGACCGCGACGACGTGCGCCGCATGGTGCCCTTCCTCGATTTCGACAATGCCCGCTTTCCCATCAAGGGCGGGCTGCTGCAGCGGCGCGGCGGCACGGTGCGCCACGACGCGGTCGCCTGGGGCTATGCCCGCGGCGCCGACAGGCACGGCGTCGACATCATCCAGGGCTGCGAGGTCACCGGCATCCGCCGCGAGAACGGCCGCGTCGCCGGCGTCGAGACGAGCCGCGGCTTCATCGGCTGCGGCAAGCTGGCGCTGGCGGCGGCCGGCAATTCGTCCGAGGTCGCCCGCATGGCGGATCTCAAGCTGCCGCTCGAAAGCCATGTGCTGCAGGCCTTCGTCTCGGAGGGGCTGAAGCCCTTCATCGACGGCGTCGTCACCTTCGGCGCGGGACATTTCTACGTCTCGCAATCCGACAAGGGTGGCCTCGTCTTCGGCGGCGATATCGACGGCTACAATTCCTACGCCCAGCGCGGCAACCTGGCGACCGTCGAACATGTCGCCGAAGCCGGCAAGGCGATGATCCCGGCGCTCTCGCGCGTCAGGGTGCTGCGCGCCTGGGGCGGCATCATGGACATGTCGATGGACGGTTCGCCGATCATCGACCGCACGCCGATCGACAATCTCTACCTCAATGCCGGCTGGTGCTACGGCGGCTTCAAGGCAACGCCCGCCTCCGGCTTCTGCTTCGCCCATCTCCTGGCGCGCGGTGTGCCGCACGAAACGGCGGCGGCCTTCCGCCTCGACCGTTTCCGACGGGGTCACCTCATCGACGAAAAGGGCCAGGGCGCCCAGCCGAACCTTCACTGACGGAGATTTGACATGGCAAGCCTCGTGCCCTGCCCGCATTGCGGGCCAAGACCGAAAGAGGAATTCACCATCAAGGGTGCGGCGCTGCCACGCCCCGCGCCAACCGCCGATCCGGCAGAGTGGTTCGACTATGTCTATCTGCGCGACAATCCGCGCGGGTCCTATGCGGAATACTGGCACCACACCGCCGGCTGCCGCCGATGGCTGGTCGTCAGCCGCGACACCATCACCCACCAGGTCGCCGCCTGCCGCGATGCCGCAGCGCAAGGACACGCCGCATGAGCTCCCATCGCCTGCCACAGGGCGGCCTGATCGATCGCAGCAAGCCGCTCGCCTTCACCTTCGACGGCAAGCCGATGCAGGGGTTCCAGGGCGACAGCCTCGCCTCCGCCCTGCTGGCCAACGGCCGCCGGCTCGTCGGCCGCAGCTTTAAATACCACCGTCCGCGCGGCATCCTGACGGCCGGCGCCGCCGAGCCGAACGCGCTCGTGACCATCGGCAGCGGCGGGCGCACGGAGCCCAATACCCGCGCCACCATGCAGGAACTTTATGCCGGCCTTGCGGCCCGCAGCCAGAACCGCTGGCCCTCGCTCCACTTCGATATCGGCGCGCTGAACGGCCTCCTCTCGCCCTTCCTCGGCGCCGGCTTCTACTACAAGACCTTCATGTGGCCCGCCGCCTTCTGGGAGAAGGTCTACGAGCCCTTCATCCGCAAGGCCGCCGGTCTCGGGAGGGCGACGCATCAGGCCGACCCGGATCGCTATGAAAAGCGCTGGGCGCATTGCGACCTTCTCGTCATCGGCGCCGGGCCGACGGGGCTTGCCGCGGCACTTTCGGCCGCCCGGGCCGGTGCGCGCGTCATCGTCGCCGACGAGCAGGCGATGGCCGGCGGCGCACTGCTGTCCGAAACCGCCACGATCGCCGGCAGGACGGCGCCGGCCTTCGCGCGGGACTGTGCCGCGGAGCTGGAGGCGCTGCCGAACGTCACGCTGCTGACGCGCACCACCGTCTTCGGCTGGTACGACGGCAATGTCTTCGGCGCGGTCGAGCGGGTGCAGAAACATCTCGCCGAACCGGCGCCGTCCGTGCCGGTCGAACGCCTCTGGCGCATCGTCGCCAAGGGCGCGATCCTCGCCAGCGGCGCGGAAGAAAGGCCGCTGGTGTTCGGCGGCAACGACATTCCCGGCGTGATGATGGCCGGCGCCATGCGCAGCTACCTCAATCGCCATGCCGTCGCGCCCGGAAGGGCGACGGCGATCTTCACCACCAATGACAGCGGCTATGCACTCGCCCGCGATCTCGAGGCGAAGGGCCTTGATATCACGGCCATCATCGATCCGCGTGAAAGCGGCGGCGCGGACTATGCCGGAAAGGCGCGCCTCATCCGCAACGCGGTCGTCACCGACGCTCATGGCGGCAGGAGCCTGTCCGCCATCGACATTCGCACGGGCGGCCGTACGGAACGGCTGGCGGTGGACGCGCTCGCCCTGTCGGGCGGCTTCAGCCCGGTCATCCACCTGGCCTGCCATCGGGGCGGCAGACCTGTCTGGTCCGGCGAGAAGGCGGCATTCCTATCCCCGGCAAGCCTCGATGGCCTCGCTCCCGCCGGTGCCGCATCCGGCATCGCCGGCCTTGCCGCCTGCCTTGCGGACGGCGCGCACAAAGGCGCCAGCCTCGCCGCCGCGCTCGGCTTTGCCGCAAGCCCCATCCCCTTCGGTCCGGTCGAGGGCGATGCGCCGGCTGCGCCCGCCAAGGTGCTCTGGTCGATCCCCGGCGTCCGGGGCAAGGCCTTCGTCGATTTCCAGAACGACGTGCACCACAGGGATCTCGATCTTGCGGTGAAGGAAGGCTACGGCCATGTGGAACTCGCCAAGCGCTATACGACCAGCGGCATGGCGACCGACCAGGGAAAACTCTCCAACATCAATGCCATCGGCCTGCTGGCCGAAGCGCGCGGCGTTTCGCCGGGCGAGGTCGGCACGACCACCTTCCGTCCATTCTACACCCCCGTCTCCTTCGGCGCCCTTGCGGGCGCCTATCACGGAGAGCACTTCCAGCCGGTGCGCCGATCGCCGCTGCATGGCTGGGCGGAGCGCCATGGCGCGGTCTTCGTCGAAACGGGCCTCTGGTACCGTTCCGCCTGGTTCCCGCGCACCGGCGAGAAAGACTGGCGGGAGAGCGTCGACCGCGAGGTTCTCAACGTGCGCAACAATGCCGGGCTTTGCGATGTCTCCATGCTCGGCAAGATCGAGATCTGCGGGCCGGACGCCGCCGAGCTCCTCAATCGGGCCTATTGCAACGCCTTCCTGAAGCTGCCGGTCGGCAAGGCCCGCTACGGGCTGATGCTGCGCGAGGACGGCATGGTCTACGACGACGGCACGACAAGCCGGATCGAGGAAAACCGCTTCTTCATGACGACGACCACGGCCTATGCGGCGGGGGTCATGAACCACATGGAGTTCTGCGCGCAGGCGCTCTGGCCGGAGCTCGACGTGCGCCTCGCCTCCGTCACCGACCAGTGGGCACAGATGGCGATCGCCGGGCCGAAATCGCGAAAGATCCTGCAAGCCATCGTCGACGAGGATCTCGGCAACGACGCCTTTCCTTACCTGGCGGCCCGGGAGGTCTCGCTGTTCGGCGGCAGGCTGCACGGACGGCTCTTCCGCATCTCCTTCTCCGGCGAACTTGCCTACGAGCTTGCCGTCCCCGCGGCCTATGGCGACCGCGTCGCCGAGGCGCTGACGGAGGCCGGGCAGGCCGACGGACTGGTGCCCTACGGCGTGGAAGCCTTGAGCGTTCTGCGCATCGAGAAAGGCCATGTCACCCACAACGAGATCAATGGAACCGTGACCCCGGGCGACCTCGGCTTCGGCAAGATGGTGTCGGCAAGCAAGCCGGACTTCATCGGCAAGGCCATGCTGCAACGCGAAGGCCTCAACGCCCCCGACCGGCCGCGCCTCGTCGGCGTCGTGCCGCTCGATCCCGGCCAGTCTTTCCGCAGCGGCGCGCATATCCTGGCGAAGGGCGCGGCCCCAACCCTGGAGAACGACCAAGGCTACGTCACCTCCAGCGCCTTCTCGCCGCATATCGGCTCGACCATCGGGCTGGCGCTGGTCAGGCACGGCGACGAGCGCCATGGCGAGGACGTCACCGTGTGGAACGGGCTGCGCGGCGAATTCACCGCCGCACGCCTCTGCGCTCCCGTGTTCTTCGATCCGGCCAACGAGAAGCTCCATGCCTGACCTTCGCCCCTTCCCGGCGCTTGCCGCCCGCAAGCCTCTCGCCTCGTCGCGCATCCGCCTGTCGGCGCTTCCCGAAGGCACGATCCTGCAAATGATCGCGGGACCGCAAACGCCTGGCCCGGTGGATGGCCTCGAACGGCTTGCCGCCAAGACCGGGCTTGCGCTGCGGGCGATCTCGCCCGGCCAGTGGCTGCTCGTCGGTGACCGGCCGACCCCCTATCCGCAGGCATGCCGCCTGCTCGCGGCACTGGAGCCGCATGCCAGCGGCATCGATCAGAGCCATGGCCGGGTGCGCCTGCATCTGGAAGGGCCGATGGCCGCGACGGTGCTGTCCAAGGGCACGGCCGTCGACCTTCATCCGTCCGCCTTTGCGCCGGGGCATACGGCCGCGACCCTTGTCGGCCATGTCTCGGTCCACCTCACGCGCCTCGATGCGGAGGCCTTCGAGATCACCGTCCTGCGTGGATTCGCCGAAGCCCTGTGGGACGACCTCGCGCTTATGTGCGCGGAATTCCTCTAGCCTGCGGATCCGGCGGCGAGCCTCGTCGTTTCGCGGACGATCCCGTCGAAAGCGCGCCTGGCCCGCAGGGAAAGACCGCGGGCACGCACATAGCCGTGCGGAAGGGCTGCGCCAGCCAGCAGCAATGCCGTACCGCCAGCCGCGCCGATCGCCCGGCAATAGGCTTCTCCCTCGCAGGCCAGCGGATCGTATTCCGCGATGAAGACGACCGTCGGGGGCAGGCCGGAAAAATCACCGGCTGCGAGCGGGCTGAAGCGCGGGTCGTCATAGGGCGGCGCGCCGCCAGCCCGCGCCGCATCATAGGCCCTGACATCGTCATGGGAGAGCAAGGGGGCATGCGCATGCCGCTCATGGCTCTCGCCGATCCAGGCTGCGGACATCGCCGGATAGATCAGAAGCTGGCCGACCGCCGGCCGCCTTGCGCCCTTCATGGCGTGGCAGAGGCAAGCCGCGATATTGCCCCCGGCGGATTCCCCCATGACGAGAAGAGGCGCGGCGAAGTGCCGGCCGGCCCACCGGAAGGCGCACACGGCATCCTCGAACGGCGCCGGATGACGGTGTTCGGGCGCCAGCCGATAGTCGACCGAGACGACGGACAGGCCGGTCCTTGCGCAGAGTTCGGTGCAAACATCGTCGTGGCTTTCGAGGCCGCCCAGAATGAACCCGCCGCCATGGAAGTAGAGAACGACCGGCCGATCCGGCCGATAATCCGCACCGGTCCGGTACTCCCGGACGGCGACGCTGTGCCCGCAATCCTCGGCTCGACGATCCGTGCGGCTCACGCCGTCGGGATGCGGCTGGCGCAGGGCACGGCACATGCGGTCATAGATCCTGCGGTTCTCGCCGACCGGCAAGGCGAGCGCATCCGGCGGATAGAACGTGTTGACCGTGTCCACATAGGCCTGCAGGTCGGGATCGAGTCGATAATCCATCTCGGGTCTCGGCATAGACGGGAAAGAGCCGCGCTGACCTTGGAACGTCAGCGCGGCAAGCGGGCCGGACAGGGGTCCGACAGGGGAGCTAGAGGCCGTTCGACGCCAGGAATGCGGCTGCCACCTCTTCGATCGACTTCTTCCGCACGTCGATCTCGCCGTTCAACTGCTGCATGGTCGCGTCGTCCAGTTTGGCGGAAAGCTGATCGAGGAGTTCGCCAAGCCTGGGATTGGCTTCCAGGACATCGCTCCGGATCGTCGGCACCAGCGCATAGTCCGGGAAGAAATGCCGATCGTCGTCGAGCAGGACGAGGTCCATGGCGGCGATCCGGCCATCCGTCGCGGCAACGACCGCAAGATCGACGTCCCCGTTCTGAAGGGCGGGAAAGACCAGCCCGATTTCCATCGGCCGGATATTCCTCCGGCCCGCCTCAAATCCGTAGGTTTCCTGGAGGCCGAGCAACCCGTCCTGCCGCTTGGGAAACTCCGCGGTCGTTGCCATCACCGGATCCTTGCCGGCATTGTAGGCGGCAGCCAGGTCCGACAGGCTCGCCATTCCGTCGGTCTTCGGATTGTCCCTGCGGATCGCAAGCGCATAGGTGTTGTTGGCGCGCGACGGCGAAAGCCAGGTGATGCCGCGCTCGGCATCCTTTTCCTTGACGATCCTGTAGGTTTCGTCCGGTGTCAGGCGATCGGTGATCTTGTTGAAGTTGACGAGCGCCGTGCCGGTATATTCCCAGTAGACGTCGACCTCGCCGTTCTCCAAGGCGGCGCGGACGATGTTGGTGCCCATTCCGTCCCGCTTGCTCACCGTGAAGCCGTTCTTCTGCAGGAGCTGCGTCGTCATTTCGGCAAGCAGGAACTGCTCCGTGAAATCCTTGCCGCCGACCTTGATGTCCTGCGCCGCGGCCGCGCCTGCGGCGGTCATGGCAAGGCCGGCGACCAGTACGGCCTGAATGGCAGTCTTCATGTTATCGATGATGCGCATCATGTCGTTCCCTTCGTTCTGTCGTTGTTCAACTCACTTGAGGGTCTGCCGCGTCGTTCGATGCCGAAAGCCGCACCGCCGTCTCCCACAGAGCGGCATCGACGCGGACAGGCTGGCTTCTCCCGGATCGCCCGGGAAGCCTCGCCCCTGCGGCCTCATGGGCCGCGGCCAGCCGGCCGATGGCCTCGGGGAAGTGACCGGCGGAGAAATGGCCGGGATCGATCGCGATCAGGAACTGCCCGACGCACGGCGGGCCGCCCTCATCGTTGCCGAAAGGGCTCGCCTCCGTGCTGAGGACCGAACCGGTCAGCGCGGCGGCCAGGATTTCGACAAGGAGGGCGATATTGGCGCCCTTCCGGCCGCCGGCCGGCAGGAGCGAGCCTTCCAGGCCGGTGGCCGCATCGGTCGTCGGCCGTCCATGCCTGTCCTGTGCCCAGCCCGTCGGGATTGCCTCGCCGCGATTGCGGCGGAGGATCATCTCCGTCTTGGTGACGGCGCTCATGCTTTGGTCGACGACAATGGGGGGAGCTTCCGCCGAAGGCACGGCGAAGGCGAGCGGGTTCGTTCCGAAGAGTGCCCGCGTCGCACCGGGCGGCGCGACGGAGGCCGGTGCATTCGACAGGCAAAGACCGATCAGGCCGTTTTCCGCGAGCGGGAGGACGTGATGGGCAAGCGCGAGACAATTATAGGAGTTGCGCACCGCCATCGCCCCGATGCCGGCCCGGCGGGCCGCGTCGACCAAGGCCGGCGTACCGGCCGCGATGGCGGGATGCGCGAAGCCGCATCGCGCATCGACCGTCACCGTGGCGCCGCGTGGCGCCATATCGGGAACGGCCTTTCCATCCACCTTGCCGATCGTCAGATGCCGGCAGAAGATCGGCAGGTAGTAGAGGCCGCAGACACGGTTTCCGCCGGCCTCCGCCCTGGCGATCGCCTGCGCCACGGCGCGCGCGTTGTCGACGGTAGCACCATGCTTCTCCAGCGCGGCAAGGCAGACCGCCTCGATCGTTTCGCGGGTCGTCTCGACCGTGCTCATCGGCCGGCCGCGTAGCGTCTTTCGCCCGCGGCGACGAGGTCGTCGGCGAGGGTGAAACCCAGCCCCGGCATCTTGAAGGCATCGAGCCAGCCGGTCCTCGGGGCAAGGCCCGGGGAGGACACGATATCCTTCTCGACGAGCTGCCACATGATCTGGTTGCCGTCGTCGAGATTGGGGATGGCAAGCCCGATGTGATGTTCGGCGCAGGTGGTGATGCCGGTGGTGAAGGACGAATGGATGCAGATCTTCAGCCCGGCGGATTCCGCCACCGCCGCCGCCTTCATCATCGGCTGTATGCCGCCGATCTCGCGCGGGCCGATGCAGATCATGTCGGCGGCCCGCTGGCGGCAGATCTCGTAGACGTCGTAGAGCGTGAAAGCGGCCTGGTCCGCCACGATCGGAATGCCGACTTTCTCGCGCACATGCGCCATGGCGGGAATGCTCCAGCTCACCGTCGGCTGCTCGATGAACTCGATGTCGTATTTCTCCAGCTTGCGGCACATGTTGATCGCGTCATGCACGCTCCAGCCCTCGTTCGCATCGAGGCGCAGGCGCGCATCGCCGATCTCGCGGCGGACCGCGGCGGTGATTTCGAGGTCCAGCTTCTCGCCGCGGCCGACCTTGAGATAGAAGACCCGCTCGCCATTGGCGTGGCCGGCAGCGGCGTCGCGCGCAAGCTCCTCGGCCGTCTCGCCCTGGAGGAAATAGAAGTAGCCGACCGCCTTGCGGTGCGCACCGCCGAGCAGCTGGTGGACGGGAAGGCCGGCAAGCTTGCCCTGGAGGTCCCACATGGCCATGTCGATACCGGAGAACATCTGGTTGGCGGCCCGCATGATGTTCGCGCCGTGCCCGAGATATTCCCGGTGGAAGATGCGCGCGATGAGCGGGGCCACATCATGCGGCGAATGGCCGACGAGATGGCTGGCGAGGCGCTGGAGGATGGCCGCCGTGCCGGTCTGGTCCGGTGCGACCGTGCACTCGCCGATACCGACGGTGCCGTCATCCGCCTCGATCTCGATGAGATTGACGGCAAAGGATTCCCGAATGCCGTAGGACCAGTGGTAGGGCTGCTTCAAAGGCAGGACCAGCGGACGGATGCGGATGCTTGATATCTTGACCATTCCCGGGATTCCTCGAAACGACGGCCGGCATTGCCCGGCCTCCTGCATGCGGCGGCCGGCTTCCGGCACGCCTCCTCCCCTCCCGCCTGCAGGACCTGCAGGCGGGCGAGACTGATGATGAGACGCGAAAAGCGCCGGCTTACATGCCGAGCGACTTCAGGTAGTCGGCGGCAACGGTCTCGATGGTCTTCTTCTCGACGTCGACCTCGCTGTTCAAACGCTGCATCGTGGCGTCGTCGAGCTTCGTCGAGATCGCTTCGAGCGCGTCCTTGAGATCGGGATGCTCGTCGAGCACCTCCTTGCGCACGACGGGAGTCAGTGCATAGTTCGGGAAGAAGCCCTTGTCGTCCTTCAGCACCTTCAGGCCGAGGGCGGCGATCTGGCCATCGGTCGCCTGTGCGGCGATCGTATCGAGATCGCCGTTGGCGAGCGCGTTGTAGGCGAGGCCGAGATCCATCGGCCGGACATTGGCGCGGCCCGCCTCGAACCCGTAGACCTCCTGCAGGCCGATCAGGCCGTCCGGACGCTTCGGAAACTCGGCGGTCGTGCCCATGAGGATCGGCTTGCCGTCGTTATAGGCCTTGGCAAGGTCGGAGATCGTCTCCAGGCCTTCCGTCTTGGCATTGCCCGGCTTGACGACATAGGCATAGGTGTTGTTCGCCGTGGACGGCGCCAGCCAGACAAGGCCCTTTTCGCCATCCAGCTGCTTGACGCGGTTGTAGGTCTCCTCCGGCGAAAGCCGCTCCGTCACCTTGTTGAAGGTGATGAGCGACGTGCCCGTATATTCCCAGTAGAGGTCCACCTCGCCGTTCTCCAGCGCGGCGCGGACGATCTTGGTGCCCATGCCGTCCTTCTTGTCGACGGTGTAGCCCTTGCTCCCGAGGAGCTGCTTGGTGATTTCGGCGATGATCAGCTGTTCGGTGAAGTTCTTCCCGCCGACGGTGATCGTCGCAGCGAAGGCGGACGTCGCGGCAAGAGCGATGGCCGCCGCCGACAAAAGGGTCTTGGCAAGTTTCGGTACGAAGGTCATTTCAGTTCCTCTCTCTTTTCTTGTTATCGCAACGGATTTATCCCTCGTGGAACGAGGTGGTACTGGATCTGGCCGAAAACGAAGTCGACCAGGACCGCAATCAATGCCGTGGGAATGGCCCCGGCCATCATCATCGGGAGTTCGTCCAGCGCGATCCCGGTGAAGATCAGTTCGCCAAGCCCGCCCGCGCCGATCAGAAAGACCAGCGGCGCCGAGCCGACGCAGATCGCGAGCGCCGTGCGGATGCCGCCGAAGATGACGAAGAGGGCGTTTGGAAGCTCGACACGCCACAGGACCTGCCGCGGCGTCATGCCCATGCCGGTTGCCGCCTCCACGAGGTGGGGCGGCACCGCGCGCAGGCCGGCATAGGTGTTGCGCACGATCGGAAGAAGGGTGGCGGCCCACAGGCCGAACACCGCGGGCACCGTGCCGATGCCGAGCAGCGTCATGGAAAGCGCAAGGATCGCCAGCGTCGGCACGGTGCTGCCGATGTTGAAGACCTGCATCGCCGCCTCGGAAATGGCGCGGAAGGCAGGCCGGGAGAGCACGATGCCCACAGGCACGGCCGTGAGGATGGCAAGTCCACCGGCCCAGGCGACGAGCTCCAGATGCTGTACGGCAAGGTAGGAAATGTCGTCGGAATAGGTGAGGATCTCCTCCGCCATGCCGCTCGACCACAGCCAGGCGACCGCGCCCGCCAGCACGACCAGCACGAGCACCGGGGCGAGCGCGGGGCGGCGGCGTTCCTGTGGCGGCGTGGTCAGGATGGCGGGAGCGCTCATGCGGTCTCCCCGTGGCCGAGATTGTGCACGATGGAACGATAGCTCATCACGCCGGCCAGCCTGCCACCCTCGTCGACGCAGGGCAGCAGGGGCATGTCGTGGGCGAACATCAGCGACACCGCGTGCCGCAGGTCGCCGCTGACCGGCACGGCGCCCTTTACGGGTTCCGCGTGGTCGGCGACCGCACCGGAGCGCGCGCCCGCGACCTGCGCGCTCAGAAGGGACTGTGGCACACCCTCCGCGTCGAGCACAAAGGCGGCGGCGCTGCCCGACGACCGCATGCGTTCCAGGGCGCTCTCGACCGAATCCGAGTTCTGGACCGTTATGAAATCGGTCTGCATGGCATTCCGCACCGGGATGAGCCTGAGGCGCTTGAGCGCCCGGTCGGAGCCGAGGAAATCCTCGATGAAGCTGTTGGCGGGGCGGGCGAGCAGATCGTCGGGCGTTGCATACTGTTCGAGTTTTCCACCACGGAAGATCGCGATCCTGTCCGCCATCTTCACCGCCTCGTCGAGATCGTGCGAGACGAAGATGATCGTCTTGCGGATCGTCTTCTGCATCTTCAGGAATTCTTCCTGGATGACCTCGCGGTTTATGGGATCGATGGCGCCGAACGGCTCGTCCATCAGCATGACCGGCGGGTCCGCCGCGAGCGCGCGCAGGACGCCGACGCGCTGCTGCTGGCCGCCCGAAAGCTCCTTCGGATAGCGCTTGAGAAAGAGGTCGGGCTGAAGGCCCACCAGCTCCAGAAGCTCCTTGGCACGCATGCGCGACTTCCGGCGGTCCCAGCCGAGAAGATCGGGCACGACACAGATGTTCTCCTCGATCGTCTTGTTCGGAAACAGGCCGATCTGCTGGATCACATAGCCGATGGAGCGCCGAAGCTCGATCGCATCGACGGTGCCGGTGTCCTTGCCGTCGATGAAGACCTTGCCGCTGGTCGGCTGGATAAGCCGGTTGATCATCTTCATCGTCGTCGTCTTGCCGCAACCCGACGGACCGAGCAGCACGCAGATCTCGCCGGTGGGAAGGTCGAGGTTGACATTGTCGACCGCCACGAAGGGATTGTGCGCGGGGCCGAAGTGCTTCGTCAGGTTCTCGAGCCGGATCATTGCGTGACGTCCCCCTGGATGCCGCGTGACGTGAGGAGGCGCTGCACGAGCGCCAGGAAAAGGTCGGCGGCGATTGCCAGCAGCGAGACCGCAAGCGCGCCCGTCACCAGCTGGCGGGGATCGGACTGGCTGATGCCCCGCGAGATGAAGGTGCCGAGTCCGCCCGCTCCGATATAGGCCGCAATCGCCGTCACGCCGATGTTCATGACGACGGCGGTGCGCACGCCCGCCATGATGACCGGTATGGCGAGCGGGATCTCGACCTGCCGAAGGCGTTGCCAGGTGCTCATTCCCATGCCCTTGGCCGCCTCGCGCAGCGCCGGATCGACATTGGTGATGGCGGTGTAGGTGTTGCGGATGATGGGAAGCTGGGAATAGAGCACGACGGCCACGACGGCGGGCACATAGCCGATGCCGTGCCCGATCGGCGACAGGAGCGGGATCATCAGGCCGAACAGGGCGATCGAGGGAACGGTGATCATCATCGACGCAAGATAGAGAACGGTATCGGCCGTGCTCTTCGACTGCGTGATGGCAATGCCGATCGGCACCGCCGTGGCGACCGCGATGCCGACGGCCAGGAAGACGATCGAGATATGCTCGATCGCGCGCGCGCCGATGATGTCCAGATTGTCGATGATGAACCGGACGATCTCCATTCGCTGCGGCCTGCCTTTCCTTGACTAGAGTTGCCCGTAGATTTCGGCGGCATTCTCAAACGTGAAGCGCAGGGGCACGGATCCCTCGATCTGCCATGCCTCGACCGTATCGCCGTCCATGAGGGCGCAGGCGGCCTGCGTATCGACGACCGCGCCGCCATAGAGGCGGTTCGCAAGGTTGAGGATGCCCGTCTGGTGCATCGCAAGGCCGCCGCTGCCGCAGGCGTCCTTGACGAGCAGGACATGCAGGCCGAGATTGATCGCGTCCTTGACCGTCGCGTCGACGCAGGCCTCGGTCCACACGCCGGCGACCACCAGCCATTCCACGCCGCGCTCGCGCAGTTCCGCGATGAGCGGACTTTTGCCGAAGGCGCTCGCCTCGTTCTTGACGAGCAGTCGCTCCGACGCCCGCGGAGCGACCTCGGGACAGATCGCCGTCAGCGGATCGTCCTTGTCGCTGAATGCGGAACGCCCGTCCGGTCCCGTCGGATGGAACGGGCGGGCATGGTCGGCGAGATCGACGATGTAGGCACAGTGGAAGACCGGAATGCCGTTGCGCCGCGCCGCCGCCTGGAGGCGGGCGGCATTGCGAAGGACGGTGCCGTATCCTTCCACGAGATAGCGCTCGTCATGGCGATGCTCCTCCTGGAGGTCGATGAAGAGACCCGCAACCTTCGCATGTTCGATCCGCAACGGCTTCCTCATCAAATCTCCCCACTCAGGAATTCATCCTCATAGGGAAAGCGCGACAGCAGCTCCGTGCCGGTTTCCGTGATCAGGATCTCGTCTTCGAGCTTCACGCCCTCACGGCCGCCCTTTTCGCCGATATAGCTCTCGACGGAGACGACCATACCGGGCACGAGATGGCCGTCGCGGCCATAGGTCTCGTAGTCGATCGCATGGGCGATGAACGGCGTCTCGCCGTGCATGCCGACGCCGTGCATCACCGACGTGTAACGCTGATCGACGAAGCGATCGGGTATCTTCCATGCCTTTTCGGCGATCTCGCGGAAGGCCATGCCCGGCTTGACGATATCGATATTGTGCCGAACCTGTTCGTAGGCCATCCGGTAGAGCGATTTCTGGTAGGGCGTCGGCTTGCCGGGGCCGCAGCGGAAGGTGCGCGAGAAATCGGAATAGTAGCCGTAGCAGCCGATCGTATCGGTATCGAGGGCGACCAGTTCGCCGGGTCGGATCTTGCGCCCGCTCGCCTCGTTGAACCAGGGATTGGTGCGCTGTCCGGAACTGAGAAGGCGCGTCTCGATGAACTCGCCACCCTGCCGGATGACCTCCTGATACATGATCGCGAAAAGCTCGTTCTCCGAAACGCCCGGCTTGATCGCCTCGCGAACGGCGGCAACCGCCGCTTCGGCACCGGCCATCGAGACCTGAAGGCACTTGACCTCCTCCGGCGTCTTGACGGCCCTGACGGCAAGGATCTCGCCCTGGCAGTCCCTGACCTCGCAGCCGCGCTTTTCGAGCGCGAGCGCCTGAAGGTGGCTGCAGCGGTCCATGCCGAGCTTCATCGAGCCGCCGCCGTGCTGCTTGAGCAGCTCCGTGATTTCGTCGGCGAACGGCCCGGCGGTCTCGTCGTCCTTGCCGGAAACCGAGGACCAGACGAGCTTGGACGGGCGGGCCTCGTCGATCGTGTCGAGCACCATCGAGACATGATAGCTCTGCGGGTATTCGAAAAGGACGATCGGACCTTCCGTGGGAATGAAGAAATAACGCGTCGAGTTGCGCAGGAAATATCCGAACATGTTGCGCGATCCCGTCGCGTAGCGCTGGTTGTAGGGATCGAAAAGCACCACGGCGCCGTAACCGGCCGCGCGCATCCAGTCGCGAAGCTTCCTCAGCCGCCCCTTGCGCAGCGCATCCGCATCGATGAACGACGGCTCCGTGTCGGAAAGCCACATGCCGCCGGCCGGATCGGCTGCCGCCGGATGGCGCATGCGGTCCTTGAAATCCACGTCTTCCACGCTGTCGGGATCGAATACAACAATGCTCATGGGGCTCTCCTTTTCCAAGAGAATGGAGAAGGACCGGAGCACGCAATTGCGCGAACTCCGCAGATTCTATGCCGAAATCCGCACCCGCCCATTATTTCAGTCCCGCGATTGCACGCGGCGCCTCACCTGCCCGCGAGATGCGGCGGCGCACGCTGTGCGGCACATAGCCAAACCGCTGCTTGAAGGCCCGGGAGAAGGCGGCCGCATTGCCGAAACCGCAGGCGACGGCGACCTCATTCACCGGCAGGCTGGAATGCGTCAGCATGTCTGCGGCCCGGCCGAGCCTCAGATTGCGGTAATAGGCATTGGGCGCCGTCCCGAGCTCGGCCTTGAAGGAGCGCTCAAGCTTGTCGGACGAGACATTGAGGCGACGCGCCAGATCCTCGATCCGCAGCACGTCCTCGATGGCGTCCTCCATCATCGCCACGGCGGAGAGCACGAGGTCGTCGCGAATGCCGCTGCGGATGCGCAATGTCAGCAGCCGTCGGTCGGCGTCGGGCCGCAACGGACTGTGCATGTACCAGCCGGCGACGCCGTCGGCGAGGTCTTCGCCATAGTCGCGCCGGATCATCTCCAGCATCATGTCGAGACTGCCGATCCCGCCGACGGACGTGAAGCGGCGGCGGTCGATGACGAAGAGGTCGGAGCGCATGTCGAGATGCGGGAAAGCCTCCTGGAACGCAGGCTGGCTGGTCCAGTGCAGCGTGCAGGCATGACCGTCGAGCAGCCCCTTGCGCGCGAGGAAGAAGGCTGCGTCGGCGATCGCGCCAAGCTCGGCCCCGGCGCGGAGGTTCTTGCGGATCCACGCCATCTCCTCGTCGGCGACGAGATGCTCGGCATCGCCGCCGGAACACACGACGATCCGGTCGACCTCCGGCGCGCGGCGGACATGGAAGTCCGGCTCGATGCCGATCCCGTTCGACGCCTTGATCCTTTCACCGGCCGCAACGGTGATCCAGGAATAGCATTGCCTGCCGGAGAGCGTGTTCGCCGCACGCAGGGGCTCGATGATGGAGCTGAAGGCCATCAGCGGGAAGTTCGGAAATATCAGAACCGCAAAGCGGATCGGTTCGGACCCTTTCACCGGCTGTTCTCCAAGCTTATGGCTCCCCTGCCCCGATCTCCTCGCGGCGCCGGACGATATAGGCGTCGAGCTCCTCGCGGATGGCCGGATCGAGCGCCGGCTCCTCGTATTCCCGCAAGGCCTGCTGCCAGACGTCGGTCGCGCGTTCCAGCGCATCGCGACCGCCGGCCTCCTGCCAGCTGCCGTAGTTCTGCCAGTTGGAAAGGATCGGCTGGTAGAAGGCCGTCTCGTATCGCGCCATCGTGTGTTCGGAGCCGAAGAAATGTCCGCCGGCCGGCACCGCCTTGATGGCTTCGAAGCCGAGATCGTCCTCGGAGAAGGGCATGGGCGCGAGGAAGCCCATCATGTTCTGCAGGATCTCGACGTCGAGCACGAGTTTCTCGTAGGAGGCCGTCAGCCCGCCTTCGAGCCAGCCCGCCGCGTGATAGATGAGGTTCGCGCCGCCGAGCACCGCTCCCCAGGTCGCCATCCCCGTCTCGTAGGCCGCCTGAAGATCGACGGTATTGGAGGCATTGGCATTCGACGTGCGATAGGGCAGCCCGTATCGCCGGGCGAGCTGGCCCGCGATGATGTTCGCCTTGGTGTTCTCGGGCGTGCCGAAGGCCGGCGCACCGGAGCGCATGTCCACATTGGACGTGAACGCGCCGTACATGACCGGCGTGCCGGGATTGACCAGCTGGGCAAGCGTAACGCCGAACAGCGCTTCGGCATTCTGCTGGCAGAGCGCCGCCGCCAGCGTCACCGGCGTCATGGCGCCCATGAGGGTGAACGGCGTGATGGTCACCGGCTGCCCATGCTCGGCCATGGCGATGAGCCCGTCCGCCATCGCATCATCGAAGAGCCGGGGCGAGTTGACGGAGATGATCGTGATGACACCAGGCGACCGGCGCATCTCCTCGACGCCGATGCCCCGCGCGATCGCCATCATGTTGATGCCGTCGACAGCGCGCCCCCGGCCGATGGCGGTGCAGTGGAAGCTGAGATCGCTGAGCGTGATATTCGCGTTGTAGGTATCGAGGTGGCGCGAATTGGCCGGCAGCTCGATCGGCGCGCAGACCTGGTTCCCGAGGATATGGATCGCGTTGAAGTAATGGGCCAGCCGCGTGAAGTTCCGGTAGTCGGCCAGATTGCCCTGCCGCCGGCCGTTGACCCGGTCGTGCACGTTCGGCGGGCCGGCGACGAGGCCGAAGGCCATGGTGTTGCCGCCGATCGTCAGGCGTTTTTCCGGATTGCGGCTGGTGAGCGTGAAGGCGGACGGCGTGGTGGCCAGCGCCGCCGCGACGATGGTCTCGTCGATGCGGATCGTCAGGTTCTCGCGGTCGACGATGGCGCCCGCCCTCTCGAACAGCGCCATCGCCTTTTCGCTCATCACGCGGATGCCGATCTCGGAGAGAATGCGCATCGAATTGCGGTGAAGCGCCTCGAGACGCTCCTCGTCGAGAAGCTGCATCGGAGGATAGGTGTTGACGACCTCCTGCCACGGCAGCTGCGAAATCCCGCCGCCACCCCGGCCTGCCCGCGATCGCCGGCCGCCGCCGCGTCTGTCACTCATCGAGAACTGCCTTTCACACGCTTGCATCCGCCGCAAGGGGGCAATGACGAGCCCTCGGCATCGGACATGCGTTTATGTTCCGCCTCCCTGGAACTATGGCCAATCCCGACCCGGTCTTCACACGATAAGTTCGGCGGCAATGGCCAAGAAAAACGATGTCATGGCGCATCCCGCACTTGCGCAGCGCGAAGGGACCGGATTAGCCTCGGGCAAAAAGGGGAATCCGCAATGAAGCCGCCGCCGCCACTGAACTATATCCGTTCCTTCGAATGCTCCGCCCGGCACCTGAGTTTCACGGACGCGGCCAACGAACTGGGCTATACGCAGGCGGCGATCAGCAATCATGTGCGCGCGCTCGAACAGTATCTCGGCCGCCAGCTCTTCATCCGCTATCCGCGCAGCCTCAAGCTGACGGAAATGGGGGAGGCCTTTCTTCCCACGCTGCGCCAGGCGCTGAACCAGATCGATTTCGCGACGGAAGCCGTGCTCGCCTCGGCCCGCAACAAGACGGTCGTCATTTCCTGCCCTACCAGCCTTGCCGAAAACTGGCTGGCGAAGTGCGTCGCCGGCTTCAGCCGGAAACATCCCGAGGTGGAGATCCTCCTGCACGGCACGATCTGGGAGGATTCGACGGAACAGATCGCCGATATCCTCATTTCCATCCGCCGCTTCGACAATATGCCGGCAAACGGCAGGCAGCTCTGGAACGACCGGCTCGTGCTTCTCTGCGCGCCCCAGCTCGTGCACGGGCAGAATGCGATCAGGACGCCGCAAGACGTCCTGACATCCAACTGGATCGCCGTGCATGGACGACAGGAATTCTGGCAGGACATGGCCGATGCGCTCGGCATCGACGCCTCCGCGAACGACAAGCGGCTTTCCACCAACTCCACCAATATCGCGCTCGAAATGGCGGCAAGCGGCGCCGGCTGCATCGTGACCACCTGGTCGCTCGCCCGCATCTATGTCGACCGCGGCCTGCTCGTCGAGCCTTTCCAGACCCGCGCCAGGAGCGCGTGGAACTACTACCTCGCAGAAGGGCAGGCATCGAAAGGAACGACCGTCGCGAAGGTACGCGACTGGATCGTCGCCGAAGCGCAGACGGTGATCGGCTGACAGGCCCGGTGCCGCAAAAGGCCGACTTCAGACTAGCCGAGCCCCATCCGGCAACAAGCGAAAATTGCGGGATCAATGACCTCGTTTTATTTGTCCATCCGAGGTCAAAAGCGGCCGATTTCCCGCTCTCGCCGCCTTTTGGAAGCAACCGCCCGCCCCTAGACTGGGCCTGCCGGCACAGGTTCGCCGGTGCAGAGGTCATCAGTTCAAGGCTGGAATTCTATGCGCTCCCACGCTCAAGCGGTCGTCATCGGCGGCGGTCTCATCGGTTGTTCCATTCTCTACCATCTCACCAAGCTCGGCTGGTCCGACGTCGTGCTTCTGGAGCGCAGCGAACTGACGTCGGGCTCGACCTGGCATGCGGCGGCCAATATCCATGGCCTGCACGACTCCACCAATATCAGCCTGCTCCAGCACTATACGATGGCGCTCTACAAGGAGCTGGAGGTGGAGACCGGGCAGGGCTGCGGGATCTTCCAGCCCGGTTCCCTCTACCTCGCGCAGACCGAGGCGCGCGAGCACCAGCTGAGGCTGCAGGAGGCCAAGGCGCGCCGCTACAAGATGAACTTCTACGAGATCGGCCGCGACGAGGCGGAGCGCCTGCACCCGCTCGTCGACTTCGACGGCATCCGCTGCATCATGTACGAGCCGGAAGGCGGAAACGTCGATCCGTCCGGGGTGACGATGGCCTATGCGGCGGGCGCGCGGCAGCGGGGTGCGGAAATCCACCGCTTCACGCCTGTCACGGGCACCGAGGCGCAGCCGGACGGCAGCTGGATCGTGCGCACGCCAAAGGGCGACATCCGCACCCGATGGGTCGTCAACGCCGCCGGGCTGTGGGGCCGCGAAGTGGCCGCCATGGCCGGGCTGGAACTTCCGCTGATGCCGACCGAACACCAGTATTTCGTGACCGAGACCATCCCGGAGATCGCCGCGCTCGACCGGCGGCTTCCCTCCGTCGCCGACCGCGACGGCGAATATTACCTCCGGCAGGAGGGACTCGGCCTGCTGATCGGCGCCTACGAGCGCGACATGCGGTTCTGGGCGGAGGACGGCACGCCGCCCGGCTTCGGCCACGAGCTCTTCCCCGACGACCTCGAACGCATCGAGGAGAACATGCTGCGTGCCATCGACCGTGTGCCGGTCGTCGGAACGGCGGGTGTCAAGCGCGTGATCAACGGGCCGATGATCTGGTCGCCGGACAGCGCAGTCCTCTTCGGCCCCGTGCCGGAGCTGGCGAACTACTTCTGCTGCAACGGCATCATCCCCGGTTTCTCGCAGTCCGGCGGCATGGGCAGGCTCGCGGCGGAATGGATGATCGAGGGCGAGCCGTCGCTCGACATGTTCGGCTGGGACATGGCCCGCTTCGGCCATTGGGCGGGCAAGGCCTTCACGAAGGCGCGCGTGCAGGACCAGTACAGCCATCGCTTCAAGATCCATTTCCCGAACGAGGAGCGCGCGGCCGGGCGTCCCGTCCGCAGTCGTCCGGCCTACGAGAAGCAGAAGGCGATGGGCGCCGTCTTCGGCCTCAACTTCGGCTGGGAGCACCCCCTCTGGTTCTCCGCCGAGGGCGAGCCGAAGGAAGAGACGGCCGGCTTCACCCGCCAGAACTGGTGGGCACCGGTCGGCCGCGAGGCGCGCATGCTGCGCGAGAATGCCGGCATCATCGACATCTCCAACTTCGCCAAATATGCGGTGAAGGGGCCCGGCGCCGCGGACTGGCTGAATGCGCTCTTCGCCAATCGCATGCCGACGGAGGTCGGCCGCTCCTGCCTGACGCCGCTCATCGGCAAGCGCGGCGGCATCGCGGGCGATTTCACCGTGACGAAGCTCGCCGGGGACGAATTCATGGTCTTCGGCTCCGGCATGGCGGAACGCTATCACCAGCGCTTCTTCAAGGCGGTTCCGCTTCCCGAGGACACCAGCTTCACATCGATGACGGAACGCCTCTGCGCCTTCAACGTCGCCGGGCCGAAATCGCGCGAGCTGCTGATGCGCCTGACGAACGAGGATCTTTCCAACGGCAGCTTCCCCTTCATGCGCTCCCGCAGGATGAGCGTCGCCGGCATCGATGTCGTCGCGCTGCGCGTCTCCTTCACCGGCGATCTCGGCTGGGAGCTCTACTGCGGCGCCGATGAGCAGGTGGCGCTCTACGACGCGCTGCTGGAGGCCGGCAGGGACCTGGGTGCAGGCCCCGTCGGCGCACGCGCGCTCACCTCGCTGCGCATCGAAAAGGGCTACGGCAGCTGGAGCCGCGAATATTCACCCGAATACAGGCCGCAGGAAAGCGGCCTCGACCGTCTGATAAAGATCGACAAGGGCGCCTTTCTCAACAAGGACGCCTACGTGAAAATCGCGGCGGAACCCGCAAGGCAAAGGCTCTCGATCGTCTCGATCGAAGCGGAAGAGGCGGACGCCACCGGCGGCGAGCCGATCTTCCTTCCCGATGGAACCCCGGCCGGCCAGGTTTCTTCGGGCGCTTACGGCTACACCGTCGGCATGTCGCTCGCCCTTTGCTACATCAATGCCGACCTGGCGAAGCCGGGCGACAAGGTGAGCGTCGCCATTTTGGGCCGCCCGCATGACGCCGTCATTCTGCAGCAACCGCCGTTCGATGCGGAAGGAACGCGGCTTCGCATGTAGCCGACCCTGCCGCCGCAAGGCGGTCAGACCTCCTCCAGCCCGCGCAGCATCTCGATGACCGCCGAGAAGTCGCGGCCACCCTGGCCCCGCTTCTCGAAAAGCCCGTAGAGCTGCGCCGCCAGACCGCCGAGCGGTGTCGCCGCGCCGGTCGAAAGGGCGGCCTCCTGCGCGAGCATCAGGTCCTTCAGCATCAGCGACGCCGCAAAGCCCGGCTTGTAGCTGTTGTTGGCGGGCGAGCCGGGAACGGGTCCCGGCACGGGGCAATAGCTCGTGAGCGACCAGCACTGCCCGGAGGAGGTGGACGCCACGTCGAAAAGGGCCTGGTGCGAGAGCCCGAGCCTCTCGCCCAGGGCAAAGGCCTCGCAGACGCCGATCATCGAGATGCCGAGGATCATGTTGTTGCAGATCTTCGCGGCCTGCCCGGCACCGGCGCCGCCGCAATGCACGATCCTGCGGCCCATGGCGGCGAGGATGGGCTCGGCCTGCCCGAAAGCGGCATCCTCTCCGCCGGCCATGAAGGTGAGCGTGGCCGCCGCCGCACCGCCCGTGCCGCCGGAGACCGGGGCGTCGAGGGACGGGCAGCCGCGTCCGGTGGCGAGCGCATGCGCCTTGCGGGCGCTCTCCACGTCGATGGTCGAACTGTCGATCATCAGCGTGCGATCCTTCACGAGCCCGCAAAGCTCGCCCCAGACGGACAGGACATGCGCGCCCTTCGGCAGCATGGTGACGACGCATTCGGCATCGGCAACGGCATCGGCAAGCGTCGCGGCCACCGAAATGCCGGCCGCGGCCGCCGCCGCCCGGGATGCCTCGGAAAGGTCGAAGCCGGCGACGGCATGGCCGGCCTTCACCAGATTGGCCGCCATCGGGCCACCCATATTGCCGAGGCCAACAAATGCGATCTTCGTCATGTCTTCCTCACTTCATCCGCAAAAGCGGTTCGTTGCCCGCAAGATAAGCGTCAACCGCGCTCCCTACCGGTTGTCGGCAAGGATCATGTCCGCCGCCTTTTCGGCGATCATGATGGTTGGCGAATTGGTATTGCCGGAGGTGATCCGCGGCATGATCGAGGCATCGGCGACACGCAGGCGGCCGAGCGCGCGCAGCCGCAGCCGCGGATCGACGACGCTCTCGGCGTCGCCGCCCATCCGCAGCGTGCCGACGGGATGGAAGATGGTGGTGCCGATGTCGCCGGCAGCCCGTTTCAGCTCCGCGTCGGTCTCGTAGGACGGGCCGGGCTTGTATTCCTCGGGCCGGAAGCGCGCGAAGGCCGGCTTGGCGACGATCTCGCGCGTCAGGCGGATCGCGCGGACGGCAATGTCCCGGTCGCCCTCCGTCGAGAGATAGTTCGGGCGGATCTGCGGCTGCATGGAAAAATCAGGGCCGTTGAGATGGACCGAGCCGCGGCTTTCCGGCCGCAGGTTGCACACGCTTGCCGTCATGGCCGGGAAACGGTGCACGGGATCGCCGAACCTGTCGAGCGAGACGGGCTGCACGTGATATTGCAGGTCCGGCGTCTCCCTGTCCGGGCCGGAACGGGTGAAGATGCCGAGCTGGCTCGGCGCCATGGACATCGGGCCGGACCGGCGCAGCGCATATTCCAGGCCGATCGACGCCTTGCCGACCAGGCTGCTCGCCTTCTCGTTCAGCGTCGGCACGCCCGTCACCTTGTAGACCAGGCGAAGCTGCAGATGATCCTGCAGGTTTTCACCGACCCCTCGCACCTCGGCAATCACCGGCACGCCCGCCTGCTGCAGTACCTCGCCCCGCCCGACGCCGGAAAGCTCGAGGATATGCGGCGAGCCGATCGCCCCGGCGCTGAGGATGGTTTCCCGCCGCGCCCTGACGTTTCGGGAGACCCCGTCGCGCTGGAACTCAACGCCCGTGACTTCCCCGTTCTCGATCACCAGCCGGCTTGCCTGCGCCTTGGTGAGGATCGTCAGGTTGCTGCGGCCTCTGGCGGGTTTCAGGAACGCCTTCGCCGTGTTCCAGCGAATGCCCGATCGCTGGTTGACGTCGAAATAGGCGGAGCCCTCATTGTCGCCGCGGTTGAAATCCGCCGTCGGCGGGATGCCGGCTTCTTCCGCGGCCTTGCGGAAGGCGTCGAGCACAGCCCAGCGCACGCGCGACGTCTCGACCCGCCATTCGCCGCCGACCCCGTGCATCTCGTCAGCGCCGCCATAGTGGTCTTCCGATTTGCGGAAATAGGGCAGCACGTCCTCCCAGCCCCAGCCGTCACAGCCCGCCTGGCGCCAGAGGTCGTAGTCGCGCGCCTGGCCGCGCATGTAGATCATGCCGTTGATCGAGGAGCAGCCGCCGAGCACCTTCCCGCGCGGATAGTTGAGGGCGCGGCCGTTCAGCCCCTCTTCCGGCTCGGTGCGAAAACACCAGTCGGTACGCGGATTGTTGATGCAATAGAGATAGCCGACCGGAATATGGATCCAGTGATAGTTGTCGCTGCCGCCGGCTTCCAGCAGCAGGACGCGATTGGCGCCGTCCGCCGAAAGGCGGTTCGCCAGCACGCTTCCCGCGCTTCCCGCGCCGACGATGATATAGTCGTATTCCTCCATTCCAGCCTCCGTCGTCCATCGTTCCCGCGCTCGATGGGGAGCAGCAGGTCGCCATGATCCTGATTGTCGCAAGCGGGGCCGGCGGCCGGCCCCGGTTCCCTACCGCCTGTGCTCGAAGCCCAGCCGCCGCCCGAGGCGGGAGGCATAGAACTCGCCGACGACGCCGCGGCGGAAGAGCAGCACGCACGCCATGAAGACCACGCCCGTCACGATCGTTACGGGGAAGTCGGACGTGGCGAGGTAGTTCTGCAAGGTCACGACCAGCCCGGCGCCGAAGACGGGGCCGATGAGCGTGCCGATGCCGCCGAGCAGCGTCATCAGGATCACCTCGCCGGACATCTGCCAGGTGACGTCGGTCAGCGTCGCGAACTGGAAGACCAGCGCCTTGACCCCGCCGGCAAGCCCGGCAAGCGCCGCCGACATGACGAAGGCGCCGAGCTTGTAGTACTGCACCGAGTAGCCGAGCGAGACGGCGCGTTGCTCGTTCTCGCGGATCGATTTCAGGATCATGCCGAAGGGCGAGTTGACGAAGCGCCAGATGATAAGCAGCCCGATCACGAAGACGGCGAGCGTGAAATAGTACATGTTGGTGGAGACCGAGAGGTCGACCAGGCCGAAGAGATGGCCGCGCGGCACGCCCTGGATGCCGTCCTCGCCCTTGGTGAACTCCGCCTGCAGGCAGAAGAAATAGAACATCTGCGAGAGCGCCAGCGTGATCATCGCGAAATAGATGCCCTGCCGGCGGATGGCGAAGAAGCCGATGACGAGGCCGAGCACGGCCGCGCCGAAAACGCCGAACAGCACGCCCAGTTCCGGCGTCCAGTGCCACTCCTTGACCGCATGCGCGGTGAAATAGGCCGCGCCGCCGAAGAAGGCCGCATGCCCGAAGGAGAGCAGGCCCGTATAACCGATCAGCAGGTTGAAGGCGCAGGCAAAGAGGGCGAAGCACAGGAGCTTCATCAGGAACACGGGGTAGAGGAAGGCGGGCGCGACGGCGAGCGCGGCAAGCCCCACCAGGAGGAAACCGAGCCGGATCGAAGACGCCATGGCGCTGTGCGCCTCCGTCCGCCCGCCGGTTTCGGTCGTTTCAGCCATGTCCGCCATGTCACGCATCCTTCCCGAAGAGACCAGCCGGCCGAAGCAGGAGCACGATGGCCATGATGACGAAGATCACGATGTTCGAGGCCTCGGGATAGAAGACCTTGGTGAGGCCTTCGGCGATCCCGAGCATGTAGCCCGTGACGATCGCACCGAGGATCGAGCCCATGCCGCCCACGACGACCACTGCGAAGACCACGATGATGAGGTTCGTGCCCATCAGCGGCGAGACCTGGTAGATCGGCGCGGCGAGCACGCCGGCGAAGGCGGCGAGCGCGGCGCCGAGGCCGTAGGTGAGGGTCAGGAGCAGCGGCACGTTGATGCCGAAGGCCTGCACGAGCACGGTGTTCTCGGTCGCCGCACGAAGGTAGGAGCCGAGCTTGGTCTTCTCGATCAGGAGCCAGGTTCCGAGGCAGGCGACGAGCGAGACGACGACGACCCAGCCGCGATAGTTTGGCAGGAACATGAAGCCGAGATTGGTGCCGCCGGCAAGCGACGGCGGCACCGAATAGGGCTGGCCGGCCGCGCCGTAGAGATAGCGGAACGTGCCTTCGATCGTCAGCGCCAGGCCGAAGGTGAAGAGCAGGCCGTAGAGCGGGTCGAGGTCGTAGAGGCGGCTCAGCATCGTGCGCTCGATCAGCGCCCCGAACAGGCCGACGACGAGCGGCGCGATCAGCAGCGCCAGCCAATAGTTGACCCCGAGATATTGCAGGAGCAGCAGGGCGACGAAAGCGCCCAGCATGTATTGCGCGCCATGCGCGAAGTTGATCACCCGCAGGAGGCCGAAGATGACGGCGAGGCCGAGGCTCAGGAGGGCATAGAACGAGCCGTTGATCAGCCCGATCAGCAACTGGCCGAGGAATGCCTGCAGGGGAATACCGAAGATCGTCGTCATGGCGTCAGACTCCGAGGACTTTGTGGAGCATGGTCATGCGGTCCGGCAGTTCCGAAACCGGGAAATCCGCCACCATCCGGCCATGGTCCATCAGATAGAAGCGGTCGGCGATCTTGCTTGCGAAGCGGAAGTTCTGCTCGACGAGCAGGATGGTCATGCCGCGCGCCTTGAGCTTCCTCAGCACCTCGCCGATGCGCTGCACGATCACCGGCGCGAGGCCCTCCGTCGGTTCGTCGAGGATCAGGAGACGGACGCCGGTGCGCAGGATGCGCGCCATGGCCAGCATCTGCTGCTCGCCGCCGGACAGTTTCGTTCCAGGGCTCGTCCGGCGTTCCAGGAGGTTCGGGAAGAGCTCGTAGATCTCGTCGAGCGCCATGCCGCCATCCGCCACGACCGGCGGCAGCAGCAGGTTTTCCTCGACGGTGAGGCTCGCGAAGATGCCGCGCTCCTCCGGCACGAAACCGATGCCGGCATGGGCGGTGCGGTGAAGCGGCACCGACAGCATGTCGCGGCCGGCGAAGCGGATCTCACCGCGGCGCTGGCGGATGATGCCCATGATCGTTCTCAGCGTCGTCGTCTTGCCGACGCCGTTGCGGCCGAGGATGGTGATCATCTCGCCCTCGCCGACCGACATGTCGACGCCGTGCAGGACGTGGCTTTCGCCATACCAGGCATGCAGGTTGCCGACCTGAAGAAGCGCTCCCATGTCAGGCCTCCTCCGTGCCCATATAGGCGACGCGCACCCGCGGGTCCTCGCTCACCGTCCGATAGTCGCCCTCCGCGAGGATCTCCCCGCGCTGGAGGACGGTCACATGGTCGCAGATGTCGGCGACGACCTTCAGGTTATGCTCCACCATCAGCACGGCGCGATCGCGCGCGACATTGCGGATGATGCCCGCCACGACGGCGACGTCCTCCCCGCCCATGCCGGCCATCGGCTCGTCGAGCAGCAGGACCTTCGGATCGAGCGCCAGCGTGGTCGCGATCTCCAGCACGCGCTTGCGCCCATAGGAAAGGTCCGCCGCCATGACATTGCGTGCCTCCGAGAGGCCGACGGCGGAAATGAGCTGGTCGGCGCGTTCGTTCAGCCGGTCGAGCGCCGACAGCGGCCGCCAGAACTGCGTGGCGAGCCCGTTCGGCCGCTGCAGGGCGACGCGCACATTGTCGAGCACGGAAAGGTGCGGGAAGACCGCGGAGATCTGGAACGACCGCACCAGGCCCATGCGGGCGACGCGGTCCGGCGCCATGCCCGTTATGTCGGTCCCGAGCAGGGTGATCGTGCCGCTGGTCGGGGTCAGGAACTTGGTCAGGAGGTTGAAGACCGTCGTCTTGCCCGCGCCGTTCGGCCCGATGAGGGCATGGACGCGCGCATGGTGCACGTCGAGGTCCACGTTGCTCACGGCGTTGAAGTCGCCGAAGCGCATGCCGAGGCCGCGGGCGGACAGCACCACCCGCGGCTCCTCCTTGCTTTGTGGTACGGCGAGCGTCATCACCAAACCGGCCGCCGCTTACTGCGAGACCAGCGGGCAGCCGCTCTTGGCCGGATCGATGAAGGCCTCGTCGCCCGGAATGGTCGCCAGCACCTTGTAGTAGTCCCACGCCACGTCGCTCTCGCCGGGCTTCTTCACTTCCATGAGGTACATGTCGTGGATCATGCGGCCATTGGCGCCGACCTTGCCGTTTTCGGCGAAGATGTCGTTGACCGGCATTTCATGCAGCGCCTTGGCGACGGCTTCCGTCTCGTCGGTCCCGGCCTTCTCGATCGCTTTCAGATATTGCAGGACGGCGGAATAGGTGCCGGCATGCACCATGTTCGGCATCGCGCCGGTCCGGTCGAAGAAACGCTTGCCGAACTCGGCCGCCTCGGGCGTGCGGTTCCAGTAGAAGCCTTCCGTCAGCGTCAGACCCTGGGCCGCTTCGAGGCCGAGGCCGTGCACCTCTGCGAGCGTGAAGAGCAGCGCGGCGAGCCGCTGGCCGCCGGCGACGATGCCGAATTCCGCTGCCTGCTTGATCGAGTTGGACGTGTCGAGGCCGGCATTGGCAAGGCCGATAACCTTGGCGCCCGATGATTGCGCCTGCAGCAGGAAGGATGAATAGTCCGTGGTCGCCAGCGGATGGCGCACCGCCCCCGAGACCGTGCCGCCGTTCGCCTTGACGAAGTTGGCGGTGTTTTCCTCGAGCGAATAGCCGAAGGCATAGTCCGCGGTCAGGAAGAACCAGGTATCGCCGCCTTCCTTCACGAGCGCGCCGCCCGTGCCGACGGCGAGCGAATAGGTGTCATAGGCCCAATGGAAGCCGTAGGGGCTGCACTGGGCGCCCGTCAGTTCGGTCGTGGCCGCGCCGGTGACGATGTCGATCTTCTTCTTTTCCTTGGAGATCGCCTGGACGGCGAGCGCGACGGAGGACGTCGTCAGCTCCATGATCGCGTCCACCTGCTCGGTGTCGTACCACTGGCGCGCGATGTTCGAAGCGATGTCCGGCTTGTTCTGGTGGTCGGCGGTGATGACCTCGACGGACGCACCAAGCACCTTGCCGCCGTAATCCTCGACCGCCATCTTGGCCGCCTCGTAGGAATACTTGCCGCCGAAATTGGCATAGACGCCGGACTGGTCGTTCAGGATGCCGATCTTCACCACGCCGTCGGACGCGTCGGCATAGGCCGCCGTGGAGCTTGCGAGCAGTACGGCCATGGATGCAATCAATCTGGTACGCATGATTTCTCCTCCCAGAGAATACGAAAGTGCAATCTGTTCAAAAATGTCCGGACACTCTCCTCAAAGCGTCTGGCTCGCCTTGCAGTTTCCGGAATTTCGGCGTTGACACAAGGGCGGATGGCTGGCTATTTGCGAACAAAGCCTGTTCATTTTTGAACAGATGGAGCCACGCGCGTGCATCCGCAGTTTACCTGGGACGACCTGCAGTTCTTCCTCGCGGTGGCGCGGACCGGACACCTTTCCGCGGCGGCACGCCAGCTCCGCACGAGCCATGCCACGGTCTCGCGCCGCATCGACCGGCTGGAATTCACCCTCAAGGTCAAGCTCTTCGAGCGCAATGCGCGCGGCTACATCCTCACGCAGATGGGGCAGCGCTTCGTCGAGACGGCCGAGCGCATCGAGGGCGAGACGGAGCGGCTCCAGGCCGACATCTCCTCCGGCGCGACGTCGCAGCGCGGCGTCGTCCGTCTGAGCGCGCCCGAAGGCTTTTCCAACTTCTTCTTCGCCGAGCACCTGCCGGCCTTCGTGCGGCAATGTCCGGCGGTCTCGCTGGAACTGGTGACGATCCAGCAGATCATGTCGCTCTCGCGCAAGGAGGCCGACGTCGCCGTCACGCTCGATCCGCCGAAGGCCGGTCCCTATTTCGCCGAGAAGATCCTGGACTACAGCCTGCATGTTTACGGGGCCCGATCTTACCTGGCCGCGAAGCCGCCCATCTCGACGCGGGACGACCTGCTGGCCCATCCCTTCATCGGCTATATCGAGGACATGATCTTCGCTCCGGGACTGGACTATCTCGGAGACGTTCATCGCGGGATCAAGGCGGCTTTCCAAAGCTCGAGCATCTTCGCCCAGCTGACGGCGACGCGCAACGGCCTCGGCCTCTGCGTGCTGCCGCATTTTATCGCCGCGCGCTATCCCGAACTCGAAATCGTGCTGCCGCAGACCGTGGACCTGCGGCGCAGCTACTGGTTGCTCTGCCACCGCGACATGCGCGACGTGCCGCGCATCCGCAGTGTCATCGGGTATCTCGGCGGCATGGTGCGCACCAATGCCCCCCTCTTCGTCCGCGACCGGCGGGCCGAGGCCTCGACGGACGTTCCGAACGCAAGCCCCGCCGACGAGCCCTATCGCCCGCCCCTCTTGAGCCACAGATAGGCAGCCGCGGTCCACGAGAAGCCGAGGCCGCCGCAGCCCTCGCCGGTTTCCGGATCGAAGTACTCGGCAAAGCCTTCGCGTTCGATTGCCGAGAGCGTCGAGCCTCGCAGCTCCTCGGCGAAGGCGCCTTCGCCATTGCGGCGCAACCCCTCGATCAGCAGCCAGTTGATGATGCCCCAGGCAGGGCCGCGCCAGTAGCGCTTCGGCTCATAGGCGGCAAGGCCGGGCTTCGTCGTCGGGAATGCAACCTTCAGGCCGGCCGACCAGCGCCGCATCTCCGCGACGGCGGCCGACGCCATCGCGGCTTCCAGGTCGAGCGCGAGAAGCGGGAGGAAGCCCGCCTGCGTCGCCGCCTCGATGTCCGCGCCGGATACGAGGTCGCGCGAGACGAAGCGGGACAGCGCCGGGCGCCACTGGCCGAGGATGGCCTTGCGGCTGAGGGCGTTGAAGGCTGCGATCTCTTCCGCCTCTTCCGTCCTGCCGAACAGGCGGGCGAGATGCTCCAGATCCTCGCCCGCCTTCAGGAGGATGGCCGTCGTCTGGATTTCGGCAACCTTGAACGGCGCCCTCACCCACTGCTCCGCCGGGTTCCAGTCGCAGTCGGCATAGGTATCCACCAGATGGATGAAGCGGCGATAGTCCTCGTCGCGCGGCCGCATGTCCGCATGCACATGGCCGATGTCCTTGCGCACCACGGGCGTCGTGGTGGTAGTCGGTACGCGCGCCATCGCCGCGTCCCAGGCCGGCGAGTTGTCGCTGCCGCTTTCCCAGGGATGCAGCAGCGCGACGAGGCCGGTTCCCTCCGGGTCGCGGGCGGCATACCACCAGCGATGCCATTTGAGTGCGGCAAGATAGAGCGCAAGCGTGCGCTCCCTTGCCCCCTCGTCCGCGGCGTCGTGCACCTGGCGAAGGGCAATGGCGAAGACCGGCGGCTGGGTTATCCCCGACGTCGGAATGCCGTGCTTCGTGCGCCAGACGGAGGGACCGGGAAAATAGGTGTCGCTCGGCTGGTGGAAGACGATGTGCGGGATCATGCCGTCGGCCCACTGGCCTTCGGCAAGGCGCTCCAGCTCGCGATAGGCCCGGTCGACGTCGTAGAGGGCAAAGCCCATCGCGACGAAGGCCGAATCCCAGTTCCACTGGAAAGGATAGAGACGGTCGGTGGGGACCGTATAGCCGCCGCGGTCGTTCACGGCCAGGATGCGTCTGGCTTCTTGGATATGGTCTGTCATGGTCTGCTCTGATGTTTCTGTGTTCATGCCGCCGACGGCGGGTAGGACTTGCCGCTTTCCGGGGAAAGCCAGGTGATGCGGTTCCGGTCGGGCCTGAGGCCGATCACGTCGCCGCTCCGGACCGCTTCGGACGGCGGCAGGACGACGCGGGCGGGCTGCCCCTGGATCGAGCCTGTCAGGAGGAGATGCGAGCCCATCGGCTCCGCCACCCTGACCTGCATCTCCAATCCGGCCTCGCGCGGCACAAGCGCCACGGCCTCGCCGCGAAGGCCGAGCACCACGCTGTCGCCGGCGCCTTGCGGCACGGACAATTGTTCCGCGCCCGCGGCCACATGGCCGCGCTCCACCGGCACGGTGATGAAGTTCATCGGCGGATTGCCGATGAAGCCGCCGACGAAGCGCGTGGCGGGATGGTTGTAGATCTCCACCGGATCACCCACCTGCTCGACCACGCCGCCGTGCATCACCGCGATGCGGTCGGAAAGACCCATGGCCTCCGTCTGGTCGTGCGTCACGTAGATCGTCGTGGTGCCGGCCGCCTGCAGCACCGTCTTGAGCTCGGTGCGCATCTCCAGGCGCAGAAGGGCGTCGAGGTTGGAGAGCGGCTCGTCCATCAGCAGCACCTTCGGCTCGACGGCCAGCGCCCGGGCGACGGCCACGCGCTGGCGCTGGCCGCCCGAAAGCTTGTTCGGATAGCGGTCGAGATAGGGCTCGATGTGGAGAAGGCCGGCCGCCTTCTCCACCTGCTTCTTCACGCGTGCCTCGTCGGCCTTCTGCATGCGCAGGCCGAAGGCGACGTTTTCGTAGACGGTCATGTGCGGGAAGACGGCGTAGTTCTGGAAGACCATCGCAAGGCCGCGCTCCTTCGGCGGCAGGCCGATGATCGAGCGGTCGCCGATGCGGATATCGCCGGCGGTCGCGGTTTCGAGCCCGGCGATGATGCGCAAGAGCGTGGTCTTGCCGCAGCCCGAAGGGCCGAGCAGGGAGACGAACTCGCCGTCGTTGATCGTCAGCGAGACCTCTTTCAGGGCCTCGAAGGCGCCGAAGGCCTTGCGGATGCGGTCTATGACAATATTGGCCATGGCTTGGTCCCGTTATTTCGAGGAAATGCCCCAGATCGCGAACAGGTAGCGCCTGACCGCGAAGATGAAGATGACCGAGGGGAGGATGAGAAGGAGGCCGCCCGCGAAGCGGTAGTGCATCGGGCTTTCCGACAGGACCGTCAGCAGGTAGGCCGTCAGGGTGCGGTTGCGCACCGTCAGAACGGACGCCGCGAACACCTCGTTCCACGAGATGACGAAGGCGAAGACGGCCGTGGCGACGATGCCGGGCAGTGCCAGCGGCACCACCACCTTGAAGAAGGCCTGGATGCGCGTGCAGCCGAACACCCAGGCGGCTTCCTCCAGTTCCCGCGGCACGCCGAGGAAGATGCCCTGCGTGACGAGGGCGGCGAAGGGCAGCGCCAGCACCGTGTGGATGAGACCGACGCCGACGATCGTGTCGTAGAGCCCGAGCCGGATGAAGGAGACGGTAAGCGGCAAAGCGAGGATCGCGAGCGGAAAGGCGCGGGTGAGGAGAACGAGCAGCCGATAGCCGTCCTTGCCGGGGAAGGTGTAGCGGGCGAGCGCATAGCCGGCGGGCGCGCCGAGCAGGATCGACAGCGTCACGGTGATGCCGGCCGCGCCGAGCGAGTTGAGGAAGCTCTGGACGACGCCCTCGGTCTTCAAGAACAGAAGGAAAGGCTCGATCGACAGGCCGGTGGGCAGGCCGGTCTTCGGCCATTGGTAGACGCCCGTGCGCCCGCCGAGCGCGCCGATCGCCACCAGATAGATGGGAACGATGACCCAGGCGCAGAGCGCGACGATGCCGCTCCACAGAAGGAGCCGGCGCGAGGAGGAAAATCCCGCAGTCTTCATGGCTGTGCTCATGGCAGGCGCTCCGGATCGACCTTGACGATCTTGAGATAGACGAGGGTGGCGGCAAGCGAGATGACCATGATGAGCACCGCATAGGCAGCGGCCACGCCATAGTTCTGGTTCTGGTTCTGCCAGGCATAGGCCTCGCCGACGAGGACCGGGAAATTGCGCCCGCCGAGCGCGTAGACGACGGCGAAGACCTCGAAGGCGAGAACCGTGCGCAGGATGAGCGCCGATTGCAGCGCCGGGCGGATGAGCGGCAGGGTGATGCGCCAGAAGCGCGTCCACGGGCCGGCGCCGAAGACCTCGGCCGCCTCGCGGAACTCCTTCGGCACCTGGTTGAGGCCGGCGACGATGATGACCATGACGATCGCCGTGCCGCGCCAGATCTCGGCGATCGCGATGCCGATGAAGAGCGCCACCGGCGTCTGGTAGGTGAGCCAGGCGGTCTGCCGCTCGATCAGCCCGAGGCCGAAGAGCAGCGAGTTGAGATAGCCGGTGTTCTGCAGGATCGCGAGCCAGACCATGCCGGCCGCAAGATCGGAGATGCCGAGCGGAATAGTCCAGATCCACAGGATCGTCTCGCGCCCCGCGCCGATCTTCGAGACCAGCGTGCCCATGGCAAGGGCGATGGCGATCTGCACGGGGATGACGGCGAGCGCCAGCAGGAACGTGTTCTGCACGGACCGGGCGAAATTGATGTCGCCCGCCATCGTGCGGATATTGGCAAGCGACGGCGCGCCGTTTTCCGACAGCGCGAGCCACACGGTCTGCACCAGCGGCACCACGAAGAGCAGGGCGAGAAAGGCGACGGATGGCAGTATCAGGGCATAGGGTAGCCAGGGGCGATCATTGGTCATGGGCTCTTGCCTCGCAGGACATGCAGCGCACCGCGAGCGGAGGCGGCCTCTGGCCCTCCGCCCCGGCAGGACGCCTGGGATGCGGCCGGGCACGAAGGCCCGGCCGCGGTTGCCTTGGGAGGCTTATTCCACCGGGCAGGCACCATCGCTTGCGGCATCCGGCGCCCAGCAGGCCGCACCGGTGTCAGCCATCAGCTTGGCAAGCACGTCGCCCTGGGATTTCAGGACATCGGCGATAGGCTCGTTCTGCAGGACGATGCGCTGGAAGCTGTCCATGTAGACCTTGTTGAACTCGCCGCCCTTGTCGCCGAGGCCGACGGGAAGCAGCGAGATGACCGCATCCTCGGCCGACTGCGTCGCCTTGACCGCGCCGGCCAGAAGCGCGACGCCCGGATCGAGATCCGTCGGCAGGTCGATATTGAGGGTCGGGAAGAAGCCGACATGCGTGGCGGTCAGGAGCTGCGTATCCGGTTTCGTCAGATGCTCGATGACGGCGGTCGCTCCGGCCACATCCGGTGCGCCCTTGGGGATCGCAAGGCCGGCGATGACCGGCATGTATCCCCGCCCCTTCGAGCCGGCCGGCGCCGGGAAGACGACATAGTCGTCGGGCGCGGCGGAGATCGCATTCTTGAGGCGCGCGACGTGATCCCATGCAACCATCACCTCGCCCGCGGCGAGCGGCTCCTGCATGAAGTCGTAGTTGGTGGAGTTCGGCGTCACGACCGACCAGAGCTCCTTGAACGTCTCCCAGCCGGCGACCGCATCGGCATTGCGGAAGGTCCGCACCACCCCTCCCGTGAAGGACGGATAGAAATAGCCCTCGAAATACCGCGCCATCAGCCCCTTCGGACCGGCCGGGAAACCGATCTGCGGCTGGCCCGTCGCCTCCTGCATCGCCTTGCCCCAGGCGATGAGCTGGTCGTAGGTCAGCGCCTTCACATCGGCGCCTTCCGGCAGGTATTTCAGCGCATCCTTGTGGGCGGCCATCACATAGGTCGCCTGCAGCCAGGGAATGTACTGCTGGCTGGACTTGCCGAGCTTGCCGAGGTCGAGGAAGGACTGCGGCATGCCGGCTTCGGCCAGTTTAGCGGCCAGCGTGTCGAGCGGCTCCAGCGCGTCCTTGTCGGCGATGGGCGACAGCTCGCCGTGAAGCGCGCCGACGAGGCTGATCGTGTGTTTGCCGGCCTGGCGCTCGGCTTCCATGCGCACGGCAAATTGCGGCGGCTCCTCGACGATGTAATCGACCGGGGCGTCAAGCCCCTTGAGGATCTCCTCGCGGACGACCGTCGCCTCCTCGATCGGGCGGAGCTGCGTGGAGAGAAAGACCGTCTGGGCGAGCGACGGCGAAGCGAGCGCCGCAACGGTCGTGGCCAGGATTCCAAATGACAGCAATCGTTTCATGTTCTCCTCCTTATCAACGATGTAAGTGCGCTCAGCGCGTCAGCGCGCTGCGGCGATGGCTCTCGCGATCGACGAATTCGATGCCATGCAGCTCCTGCAGGGTTTCCGCCGGCTCGCCGGCAATGGCGCGCAGCAGGAGCGAGGCGAAGTTCGCGCCGAGATTCTCCCCCGTCATGCGCATGGTCGACAGCGGCGGACTGGTGAACGCGCCCATCGGCAGATCGTCGTGCGCGACGACGTCGACCGCCGCGCCGCCCCCCACTTCGCGCAGCGCCCGGAGCGCGCCGATCGCCATCTCGTCCGTCGCGCAGACGAGCGCGGTCGGCCGATCGGGCCGGCCGAGCAATTCGAGCGCCGCCCGGTAGCCGCCCTGTTCTATCGGCACGCCCTCGGCGCAAAGATCGGCGTCAAGGCCGAGCTCCTCCATGGCCGCCTGCCAGCCGCAGCGCCGGACATGGGCGAAATAGTATTCCTGCGGCCCGGCGATATGGCCGATGCGGCGATGGCCGGCGGCGTGGAAGCGCATCGTTGCCCGGTGAAAGCCGGCAAAGCCGTCGCCATCGATGAAGGGATGGGGCACGGGCGATTCCGTCCGACCGTTGGTCACGAAGGGAATACCCCGCGACTGCAGGAATTCGACGCGCTCGTCCTGCCGCCTGGTTCGCACGAGAAGCATGGCGTCGACGCGGCGGCCATCGACGAAGCGCTGGCAGAGTTCCAGTTCGCTTTCGCCACGCGGGACCGGGGCGATCACCAGGTTGAGGCCCGCATTGGCCAGGTGCTCGGCGCAGCCCGTCAGCATGTCCAGGAAGTGCGGCGGGCCGATATGGCCGGGATCGCTCGGCAGCGGAACGGCGACCAGCTCGGCCCGCTGCTTGCGCAGCCGGCGCGCCCAGGCGTTCGGGTGGTATCCGGCCTTCTCGGCGGCCAGGCGCACGCGCTCCCGCGTGGCGGCGGATACATCGGGATAGCCGTCCAGGGCCCGCGAAACCGTTGTGATCGACAGGCCGAGAGCCTTCGCAAGTTGCTTGATGTTGGACATGCCATTCCTCCCGAGGGCCTATTTGATTCCCCAAAACGTTTTGGACGTCAAGCCCAAAACGTTTTGGGGAATTGGCGGTGCGCTTCGCCGCGGTCTTCCATATCGAAGGAGACGGTCGGCGCCGTCCTCCTCTACCTTCTGCACGATGCGGGGCTGATGCGGCATGTCGACTACATCGTCGAGTGCATCGGGGTCGACCCTGTGGCGCCGGGCTCGGATTTCGACGGCACGGTCATTTCGGACGACATGAAGGACGCTGCCGACCTGCGACCATGATGACGTTCTCGCGCATGCCGCGCAGAACCGGATCAAGGTGCCCTATCTGGGCTACGGCCAGGCCTCGTTCTTCGGCACCGCCCTGCGGCTTTCGCCGACAGGCCGTTCCAACGCCACACGGTGCACGAAAACTCGATCAGCGTCGGCCTGCGCGAGGTCGCCTCACACGGCCGGGGTCCGTGCTGGCTGCCCCGAGATGCTCGTGAAGGAAAATCTTGCCGAACAGCGCCACGACGCCTCAGGCTTGAGCCTTGATGGTCATGCGACCATAGGCAACGAGGCCGAAGCCGGTCGCATACATCAAAAGGCCGAACAATGCCGGCGGTACGGCCACTTCCGGCGAGTGCATCATGGTGATTGCGAGAACCATGCCGATCGCCGCGTTTCGAATGCTGATCGAAAGGGTCACCGTGACGGCCTCGGCGGCAGACAGGCCAAGCACCCGTGAACCCAGCAAACCGAGGGCGATCGCGCAGAAAACCAGGGCGATGACCGCCGGCCCCGCATTGACGAGGATCTCCAGCCATCGCTCATACACCGAAATACCGATTCCGACGATCAGTGCCACCAGCACCACCAGGCCAAAGGCGCCGACCAGCTTTTCCGCGCGGACGGCGAGAGCAGGCGCCTTGTGCCGGATCCCCATGCCGACGATCACGGGAAACAGGATGATCGTGATCATCACCCCGATCGTGCGCAGCACCGGAAGGTAGATGCGGGCATCGCCGTCACTCAGGCGCTCGATCGCGAAATTGGCGAAAAGCGGCAGCGTCGCAATCGCGACCAGGCTGCCGACGGCGCTCAACGCGATCGACAACGCCAAGTCCCCCCGCGCGAGGTAGGAAAACAGGCTGGACGTGGTTCCGATCGGGCAAGCGGCAACGATAACGAGACCGACCGCGATTTCCGGCGGCAGGCCCATGAGCACGGCAAGCGACAGACCCACCAGCGGAAGAAGCAGGAGTGCGGCCGCGATGCCCCAGATCAGGGCCTTCGGCCGCATGGCCACGCGGTGGAAATCAACGGGGGCGAGCGTCATGCCGATGCCCGTCATGATGATGAAGACGGCAACCGGCAGGCCGATGTCGATGAGGACGGACTGTTCCATGCGACTGCTCTTTCCAACAGAGGCGTTACGGTCCCGCCCGGTCGCCTAGCTTTGATCCATCGGCCCCCGGAATGCAACCGGCCTGTGTCGCGCATCCCGGCCGGCACGCCGAAGCCCAGCCCGTCGCCATCATGGTGACGGCAAGGCCACCGAGCAGCGTGCGCTCCGGCCGCGCCCGGCCGTGCACGAGCACAAGGCCGATGCCCGCCGAGACGGTGAAGGCGCCGGCCGCCGCGCCGATGGAGAAAAGGACCGGAACGAGCGATTGGAGGTGCGGCCGAGACCCGGGTTTCCTTTACCGCCATTGCGCTCATGAAAGCCTGCCCCAAATATGATGAATTCATATTTTTGCAGGCGCCGCGTGACAAGCCCAATAGCAGACGCCCGGCGCGGGGGCTCCAGCCTCCCGCAGGTGGCATTGCTGCACGGGCGTGGGAACAGGCCTTCGGCCACGTCGTCAAGGAGAATGTCGGTGGCGGTTTCCTTCATCGCAGGCGTCCAGCGATTTTGAGGAAAGATGGGATCAGCCTTGCCATGGCCGATCACGGCCATCGGGATCATCTTGCTGCTTGTACTTGCTCGTCAATCGTCCGCGGCTGCCCGGAGGTAAGCCCTCGACAAAAGGCGGGCCTCCTCGCGAAATCTGCTGAGCACCTCGGGCCCTGAAGCCAGGGCGCCGAAGCTTCCGCGAGAGAGCCCGGCAAGGGCTGACAGAAGCGTGAAGGCGACCCGCCCGAAATCGCCGTATCTTGCATCGGAGGCGTTTTCGAGCCCCCTTACGACAGCCGTTTCCAGCCGCTTGTAGACACCTGCGGACAATCGGAACTGATCTATCGCGCCGGCGACCCGGTAAAGAGCGGTCGTCGCATCGGGACGCGCGATCTTCACGGAGACATAGGCATCGGCGATGCCGTCGGCGAGATCGGAAAGTGGTCGTTTGGCCCCGTCGGCGCTGACGCGCTCGATCGCCTCGGCCATGTCCTCGAAATGGCGCAGCAGGATCGCATAGAGCAGCGCATCCTTGTTCGGGAAATACTGGTAGAGCGTGCCGACCGAAACCCCGGCGCGCTCTGCCACCCGTGTCGTCGTCAGCCGTGCCAGACCCTCCGAGAGCAAAACCTGAATAGCAGCCTCGTGAATGGCTTCGATAGTCGCGCCAGCGCGCGCCTGGACAGGCGGTTTTCGTGGCTTGAGTCGTTGAGGAACGGCGCTTTCCAAATGCGAATACCGAAGTGAAGGATTGTTCAGTTATATTGACGACATCACCTGCTGGTCAAGCGCGGCGTCCGGAGCGACGGGCAACGACAGCCTCCAGCGATGGCGTGCAAAGCTCGGTTTCAGGTCGCGGCAAGCAAAGGACAACGAGATGATCGATGATATCAAAGGTTGGAGTGGACCCCGGATGACCCGCAGGCGGTTCCTGGTGTCCGCGGCCGGTGCAGCCGCCGTCACATCCGCGCCCGCGCTGTCGATGATGGCTTCCAAGGCGATGGCCCACGCGCCCCGTGTCCTCAAGTTCAGCGATCATGAGCCGCTCGGCGGAATGCGAACCCGTTTCCTCAAGGACGTCGTGTTTCCGGCGATCGAGGCGGAATCGAACGGACGCCTCAAGATCGAGGATCACTGGAACGGCGAGATCGCCGCAGCCTATGACGCACTCGGCGCCGTGACCGATGGAACCACCGACATCGGCACCGTCGTGCCGGAATACACCGCAAGGCAGCTGCCGCTGCACCAGATATTCAAGAGTTTCATCACTGGTCCGGTCGGCGGCCGGCAGATCGATTTCTTCGAGCGCGTCTATGCGGAGGTCCCCGCCTTCCCGGCGGAGCTGGACAAGAACAACATCGTCCAGATCTATTTCGGCACGGGATATCCGGTGGCGTTTTTCCGCAACGCGCCCATGGCCGGCCTGGAAGACCTGCAGGGTGGCAAGTGGCGATCCGCCAGCTTCTGGCATCTGGATTTCCTCAAGAACGCCGGGGCTACGCCCGTGACCATGCACTGGGGACCGGAAATCCCCGCCGCCTTGAAGGCGAAGGAACTGGATGGCCTCATGGTGAACGTCGACAGCGGCTACATGCTGAAAGTTCACGAAACAGCACCACATGTGCTGGTTTCAAGGGATTTGTGGTTAGGCCATGTCTACATCCTGTCCATGAACAAGGATGTCTGGAACAGCCTTGCGCAGGAAGACAGGAACGCCATCCGTCGTGCCGCCAGAAGCTCCTACCAGACACTGGGTGCTGCCATGGACAAGAGCTTCGACGCGCAGCTGGAGGACCTGAGGAAGGCCGGTGCGACCGTACGGATCCTTGAACCTGCGGAGGTGCGGCAGTTCCAGGCAGCCACCCGGTACAAGGAGGTGCAGGCCGCTTGGGCAGGAGAACAAAAGGGACAGGGCGTTGCGGACGCCGACGTCGTTGTCGGGAAGGTCACGTCAGTTATGGACGATTTTGTCGGGTGAGCGCTCGCCGGAGCCGAAAACCTCCCAAGGACGTCATAGCCCTGCCCTGAGCGGGAGTTCGCGTCAACCACCGCGGCGAAGCAATAGGCGATGAGATGATGACAACCGCCATGCCGCGGAAGTGGAGCTAGCGATCGAGGTCGGCATGATCGAGCCCGAAGTGGTCCAGCACCAGTTGAAGATTACGATGGTTGGACTTGAAATAGACGTCGAAGACGTCGCCAAGCACCGGCACGCTTCCCGCAACCGTGTCGAACCCGACATTGAACAGCATCCTGACGAGCTTGTCATTCGGGACGCCGAGACGACGCGCTTCATTGACGATGACGAGGCTGACGGCGGCGGCGGCAAAATCACCGATGCCGGGGATCAGGCCCAGGACTGAATCCGCCCCAAGCGAGACCCGCGTGCCGGGAATGCGCAGCGCCGTATCCATCAGCCGTGCCAAGCCGCGCATCCTCCGGAGGCGTGCCAGTCGTTCGATCGGTAGATTATGTTTGTTCATCGCCCACCTGTACTCTGTGTAGGTAGTCCTGCCAGCCCGCCGTTTCCAGCTGATCGCAATGGCATGAGCCGGCACGAGGCACATCACCGCCATGAATTCCGGAGATCGCACCGACCTGTGGATGGCTTTGCAGACTACGCCTCCTTCCGCTTCAGCATCCCTGGCTTTCGCCATCGGAAAGGAACGGTTTCCGGATGAAGACGCTCGCTCGGGAAGCTGCTCCGGAGACGGCCATCGTTCGGCGACCTCCTGCGCGCGGTCAAAGCCGTTGCGGTCGCCCGGCATCCGGATATCGGTGAACGTCAGAACGAAAGCGGCCCGATGCCATTCCAACCGGGCGATGGACTTCACGACATCCGTTGCTTCGAGCGCACGAAACCCCGCATCCTACAGGCTGAGGACGCCGTCTAGCTACAGCGAACAACCGGATTGGTTTCATCGAGGTCAAACGATCTGCTTGATGAAGCTCTCCAACATGGTTTTCAGGCGCTGGGCATCCTCGTTGCCATAGCTGTCCTCGACCTTGGCCTCATGCTCCTCGACCCGCTTGTTTTGCGACGCAAGCATCGCGGCGCCTTTGTCGGACAGGAACATGCGGACCTTGCGACGATCCGCCGGATCCGGAACCCGGTAGACCAGAGCGTCCTGCACCATGCGATCGACCAGCTTTGTCAGCGTCGGCAGATTTAGCGCCAACTCCTCCGCGAGCTTGCCCATCGGCAAGCCGCCTGATTCCGAAAGAACCTTCATCAGTCGCCACTGGTCCAGCGACACGCCCTCGGCCGTCAACTGCCGGCTCAGATGGCGATTTGCCTGGGCAAGCAGATGCGAAAGATGTTCGTTGAGCGAGCGTTCGGCCATGATTCTTTAATCAGCAATTGTTTAATCGGAAACTGTATATATAGTGCTTCTGTCCTGCCGCATAGGCTGGCGCCAACGAAAACAAAACATTCACAATCCGGCATTGCGGAGCGTGTGTCTGGGGTGGAGCGAAAAACAAAAAGGGGAGAATGCCGTGACGCTCGATTTCGCCCTGGCCGGTGGCGCCCGCAGCATATGGATGCGCGGCCCGACCTCCTCGCGTCTGCCAAAGGCTCCCCGGGGTTCGTTTCCGTTTTCGCAAAACGCGCGTGGACACAAAGCGTTCGCGTCGCGCAAGCGTGAGCCCATCCGGATCGGGCTGCTGGTTCCCTTTCAGGGCGCGGATGCGATCTGGGGGCCATCCTGCCAGTACAGCGCCGTTCTCGCGGCGGCGGAGCTCAACGAAAAAGGCGGCATACTTGGCCGGCAGATAGAGCTTCTGGCGGCCGACGCCGGCGGCAGCCCGCAAGCCGTTGTCGAGCGCGCCCGCGACCTTGTCGAGCGCCAGGGCGCCAATGCGTTGATCGGCGTCCACCTCTCCTCCGTCAGGGTCGAACTCGCCCGTGCGCTGGCCGACCGTGTGCCCTATGTCTTCGCGCCGCTCTTTGAAGGCGGCACGGAAAGCGAGAAGGTCTTCAGCATAGGCGAGGTGCCCGAAAGGCAGTTTTCAGGTCCTGTCAGCCATTTCATGGACAATCAGGCGGCCAGGCGCTGGTTTCTGGTCGGCAATGATTACGTTTGGCCCAGGGCTTCGCACAACTGGGTGCGCGATTTCGTTCTGGGGCGTGGTGGAGCGGTCGTCGGCGAGGAGTATGTCGGGCTTGGCTATGACACGACCCACCTTGTCGATATGATCGAGGCGGCCAATCCCGATATCGTTTTCCTCTCGCTTGTCGGTTCGGAATGCGTGCCGTTCAACCGCATGTTTGCCGAACGCGGCCTTTCCCGCCATATCCTGCGCCTGTCGGGCGCTGTCGAGGAAAATACGCTGATGGCGATTGGCGCGGACAATACCGAGAACCTGTTTTGTGCCGCAGGCTATTTCAGTGCGTTGCAGACGCCGGAGAACCACACCTTTCTCAAACGCTATCGGGATGCTTTTGGCGTAACGGCGCCCGTGCAGGGCGTGTTGAGCGAAGCCTGCTATGAAGGCCTTCGCTTCTTCGGCGCCCTGGCAACCCGCGCGCAGTCGCTCGAAATCGATGCCCTGTCGCAGGCCTTCGAAGGCTTGAGCTTCGAAAGCCCGCGCGGCGTAACCACGGTTCGAAACGGCGTCGCCTCCGGGCCGACCTATCTCGCCCGCGCCGAAGGCACGGAGTTCGAAGTCTTGCGCAGCTTCGACAACGCCTGATCCGGAATTTCCGAGCTTCGATAAATAGATAGCACAGGTTCATCCCGCGATTCCGGACCGCGCTTGAAAAGCGTGCGCCGCATCTTCCCCATCCGGCTGTTTTGAAAGCGCTTTCCAGCTTTGCCAAAGGGCTGCGGAAGGCAAAGCCTGTCGCCTTATAAAAATACTTGAAAAAGAAAATATTGAATATATAAACATATTGACCGCATGAAATCCTCCTGCCCGCTTCCTTCCGGTTCGGGCCTGGCCTGCAGGCTTCCGCCTGCCGGAGCGAATTCGTGCGCCTATCCGGAGCTATAAAAGAGGGTGAACTCATGAAAATCAGCAGACGCCTGTTTCTCGGCGGCACGGCCGCTGCCCTGACCGCACCGTGGGTCAATCGGAGCTTTGCGGCCGACGACATCACGATCGCAAGCATCTACGATCTTTCCGGCGGTCTCGAGATCTACGGCCAGCCGTTCGACGCCTGCCTCGATCTTGCCGTTTCCGAACTGAACGAGGCCGGCGGCCTGCTCGGTCGCCAGATCAAGGTCCAGAAGTACGATCCGCAATCCAACATCCAGCTCTATACGCAGTTTGCGACGGAAGCTGCAACGAGCCTGCAGGCTGCAACGGTCTTCGGCGGCATCACCAGCGCCTCCCGCGAAGCCATCCGGCCGATTCTCGGCCGGTACCAGACGCTCTATTTCTATTCGCCGCTCTACGAGGGCGGTGTCTGCGACCGCAACACCTTCCTGACGGGATCGACCCCTTCGCAGACGATCGGCCAGCTGATGCCCTTTGCCGTCAAGAACTTCGGCAAGAAGGTCTATGTTCTGGCAGCGGATTACAATTACGGTCAGATTTCCGCCAAGTGGGTACGCGACTTTACCGCGCAAGCTGGCGGCGAAGTCATTGCCGCCGAATTCTTCCCGCTCGACGTCACGGATTTCAGCGCGGCGATCCAGAAGATTCAGCGCGAAAAGCCCGACGTGATCTATACGCTCCTGGTGGGCGGCAACCACATGTCCTTCTTCCGCCAGTGGGCGGCGGCGGGCATGGCAGGCCAGATCCCGATCGTCTCCACGTCTTTCGGAGGCGGTAACGAGCACATCGTCCTTACACCCGCCGAATCCGATGGCGTCATGGCCGCGTTCGGCTACTTCCAGGAGATAAAGTCGCCGGCCAACGAGGCCTTCGTGAAACGCTACCACCAGAAGTTCGGAGACAAGGCGCCCTATGTGACCGAGCACGCCTCGGCGACCTACAACGCCGTCCACCATTGGGCAAACGGCGTCAGGAAGGCGAACTCCCTTGATCGCATGGCGGTCATAGAGGCGATCGAGAGCGGCTCGACGGTGGACGGCCCCGGCGGCTCCTCGACGATTGATCCCAAGACGCACCATTGCGCCACGGACGTCCATATCGGCCGGGTCAAGGACCACAGCTTCGAAATCCTCGAAAGCTTCGCGAACCAGCCGCCAGCCGACACGGCTGCCGTTTGCGACCTGGTCGCCAACCCGAACGACAACCAGCAATACGTCATCCAGTAGCCGCGGACGCATTGCCTCCCGGCGCGTGGCAGGCCGCGCACCGGGAGCCCATACGGGACAAATCCAGTGGACTATCTTCTTGTTGTGCTGCTCCAGATCGCTGGAGCCGTCGGCAATCTCGCGCTTGTCAGCGTCGGGCTTGCCGTCATCTTCGGCATGATGCGGGTCATCAACCTCGCCCATGGCGAGTTCATCATGCTCGGCGGCTTTGCCGCCATCTTCAGCGTGCAGGCCGGCATCAACATCTGGCTCGCCATGCTGGTGATCGCGCCGCTGAGCGTGGCCGTGCTCGGCGTGCTGGTCGAACGCCTTGTGATGCGACGTCTTTATGGCCGCATGGTCGACACCATGCTGGCAAGCTGGGGGCTGAGCCTGCTGCTCATCGGGCTCGCCACCACCTTCTTCGGCAATCGCGTCGTCGGCGTCGCCGCCCCGGTCGGAAGCTTCCGCATCGGTGAATACAGTCTCGGCGCGTATGATTTCGTGCTGGCCGGCATCGCCCTCGTCGTCTTTGCCGCGGGCTACGCGATATTGCGCTTCACCCGTGTCGGCCTAGTTGCCCGGGCAACCATGCAGAACCGGGAAATGGCCTCGTCCCTCGGCATCGAACCCTCGCGGGTCTACGCCGTCACCTTCGCGATCGGCTCCGCCCTCAGCGGCTTGGCGGGCGGGTTGCTTGCGCCGATATCCGGCGTCTTGCCCACGATGGGCGTCGCATATGTCGCCAAGGCCTTCATCACCGTCATCACCGGCGGCGCCAGCGTCATCACCGGCACGGCGCTGAGCTCGACCCTGCTTGGCAGCATAAACACGGTCTCCACCTTCATCACCACACCGGTTCTCGGCGACGTGGCCCTGCTTCTGGCTGCCACCATCTTCCTGCGCCTCCTGCCGACAGGCATCACCGGCCGCATCTTCAAGGGGGCACCATGACATTGTCCACGTTCTGCCGTGCCAGCGGCACACATGTCGCGCTCGCAGCCGTCGCCATGCTGGCAGCGATCGTCATCTTCCCGAAGGTTGCGCCGCTCTACACGCTCATCAACGTGACGCTCTACATGTCCATGGGCGTCTTTGCGCTGAGCCTTGCGCTTCTCTGGGGCTACGGCGGCATCCTTTGTTTCGGCCAGTCGGCCTTCTTCGGCCTCGGCGCCTATGCCTATGCCATTGCCGCCATCAACTTCGGCGACACAACGCTGGCATCTGCGTTCGCCATCGGGATTCCTGCCCTTTTTGCCGCCGGCCTCGGTTATTTCCTGTTCTATGGCCGTCTCAGCGATGTCTATCTCGGTGTCATCACACTCACCGTCACGCTCATCCTGTTCAAGCTGATCAACAGCACCGGCGGCGACGCCTGGCGGATCGGCGAGGCGCGGCTCGGCGGCTTCAACGGCATTCCCAACACGCCGCTGCTGACAATGCCGTTCACCGGCATCCCGCTATCCCCTGCAAACCTGTTCACGCTCGCCTGCATCGCCCTGTTTGCAACCTATGCCCTTTGCAAGAGGCTGATCACCACCCGCTTCGGCCGCGCCGTGATTGCCGTGCGGGAAAACGAGGTGCGGGCGGAACTGCTCGGCTACAATGCCAGGCGCCTGAAGCTCGCCATCTTCGTCATCTCCGCGGGCATTGCGGGGCTGGCCGGATTGCTGTTCGCCAACTCCGTCTTTGTCAGCCCGACCATGTTCAGCCTTTCCATGGCCGCGCAGGTGCTGATCTGGGTCGTGGTCGGCGGCCTTGGCACGCTCTTCGGCCCAGTCGCGGCCTGCTTCGCCCTGCAAATCGCGGCGGCGGCACTCGGCAAGCTCGGCCTTATCGACCCCAACATCGTGCTCGGGCTGGTGCTGGTCGTCTTCGTGGTCTTCGTACCGGGCGGCATCCAGCCGGCCCTCGCCGCGCTCCTTGCCCGCATCCTCACCCCGCCCCGCGGGTCCCCGGGACATATGCGCGAGGAGGCCGCACGATGAGCGTCCATCTCCTCGAAGCGCGGGATGTCGCCATGCATTTCGGCGGCGTAAAGGCACTCGACGGCGTGGATTTCCGCCTGAAGAAGGGCGAGCTGCGCTGCCTTCTCGGCCCCAACGGCGCCGGCAAGAGCACCTTCTTCCGCTGCCTCACCGGTACCCACAAGCCAACCCGGGGGCATATCCTCTTCAAAGGCACCGATATTGCCGGCAAGGAGCGGCATGACATCGCCCGTGCCGGCATCGGGGTGAAGACCCAGGTGCCCAGCCTGTTCGATGGCCTCACCACCCACGAGAACCTTTGGCTTGCGCTCCGCACGGTTCGGAACGCTGTCGCACGGGAGGAGAAGATCGCCGATGTGATGGAGCGGGTGGGCATTTCACCGCTGCGGGACAACGTACTCGGGCGCATGGCCCATGGACAGCGCCAGCTCGTGGAACTGGCGATGGTTGTCGCCAGCGATCCGGACCTCGTGCTGCTCGACGAACCGGCCGCCGGCATGACCGACGGCGAGGTGGAGCGCCTCGCCTCCATCATTCGCGATCTGAACCGCACCCATACCGTCGTGGTCGTGGAGCATGACATGCACTTCATTCGTATGATCGCGGACCAGGTCACCGTCTTCCATCAGGGCCGCATCCTGGCGGAAGGCCATGTCGAAAGCATCCTTGCGAACCAGACCGTCCGGGACGTCTATCTGGGGAAAAAACATGGCGCCTGATCTCCTGACGGCCGAGAACCTTCAGTCCGGCTATGGCCGCATTCCGATCCTCTTCGGGATCAGCCTGTCGATTGCGGAAGGCGAGTTCATCGGCATTCTCGGCCATAACGGCATGGGCAAATCAACGCTGCTGCGCACGCTGATGGGCCACATCGTCCCGACCGGCGGCAGCATCCATCTCGCCGGTCGCGACGTGACCAGAGCCTCTCCCGCCGCTCGCTCCCGCGCCGGCATCGGCTATGTCCCGCAAGGGCGCCAGATATTCCCGGCGCTCTCCGTAATGGACAATCTGCGCGTCGGCGCCGCCCACCAGAGCCCGAAACAGGCCAAGGCGATCATCGATCAGGTGATCGAGGACCTGCCGCGGCTGAAGCCGATCCTGTCGCGTGCCGGCGGGGTGCTCTCCGGGGGCGAGCAGCAGATCCTCGCCCTTGCCCGCTGCCTGTGCGCCCATCCCAAGCTGATCCTGCTCGACGAGCCGACCGAGGGCATTCAGCCGTCCATCATCGAGGAAATGAAGGACACGCTGAAGGCCCTCGCCCGCTCGCGCAACCTTTCGATCCTGCTCGTGGAGCAGAACCTCGAATTCATCAGCGATCTCGCCACCCGCGTCCTCGTCATCAAGCGCGGCCAGCTCTCCGGCGAGATCGACCCCGCCAAACTGCACGACGCCGATCTGGCGGGCGAATTCCTGCCCGCCTGATCTCCTTCAACACCCAGAAAACGAGGGTCATCATGATCACCATCACCGCCGTCATCCGCGCCCGCAAGGGCTATGAGCAGACCATGGCCCAGGCCCTGCTCGAAGTCGCCGAGCATGTGCGCGCCAACGAGCCGGACACGATCGGCTTCCATATTTCCCAGGATGCGCAGGATCCCTGCCTGTTTGCCACATACGAGCGCTTTGTCGATCGCGCCGCGATGGACCTGCACAACAATTCCGACGTCGTCGCCCGCTTCTTCGGCATCGCAAAGCCGATCCTCGACGGTGAGGTCATCCTGATCACCGCCAACGAAATTTCCGCCAAGGCCTGAACATCGACGAGGGGAACAAAGTATCATGAACGCACCAGTAACTCTCCAGCGCCTTGGCGCGGATGCTGCCCGCTTCGTGGCGAAGGAAAAGAAGCTCTATATCGACGGCACGTGGGTTCCGGCCATGGAAGGTGGCACCATCGATGTCATCGACCCCGCGACCGGCAAGGCCTTCGATCGTGTCCCGGAGGGCAAGGCCGCCGATATCGACCGCGCCGTTGCCGCCGCCCGCAAGGCGTTCGATGACGGCCCATGGGCCAACATGACGCCGGCCGACCGCGGAAAGCTCGTCTGGAAGCTCGGCGATCTCGTCGAAAGGCATGCGGACGAACTGGCGGAGCTCGAGGCGCTGGACAATGGCAAGCCGGTGACGGACGCCAGGAACGGCGACGTTGCCTTCTCTTACGAGCTGCTGCGCTACATGGCCGGCTGGAGCACGAAAATCTGCGGCCAGACCATCCCGCTGTCGGCTGGCGCTCCGTTCCATGCCTATACGCTGCGGGAACCCGTAGGTGTCTGCGGACAGATCGTGCCGTGGAATTTCTCCTTCATGATGGCTGTCTGGAAAGTGGCCCCGGCGCTTGCTGCGGGCTGCACCATCGTCCTCAAGCCGGCCGAGCAGACGCCGCTGACGGCCCTGCGTCTTGCCGAACTCGTCGAGGAGGCCGGTTTCCCCGCTGGCGTTTTCAACGTGGTGACAGGCTATGGCGAAACGGCAGGCGCGGCCCTCGCCGCCCATCCCGATGTCGACAAGGTCGCCTTCACCGGTTCCACCGAAGTTGGCAAGAAGATCCTCGACGCGGCCAAGGGAAACCTGAAGAAGGTCTCGCTCGAGCTCGGAGGCAAGTCGCCGATGATCGTCTTTGCCGACGCCGACCCGGCTGTTGCAATCCCCGCCATTGCCTACGGCATCTTCTACAATATGGGGCAGACCTGCACCGCCGGAACCCGCCTGTACGTGCACAAGGACATCGCCGATACCATCTTGACCGGCCTTAAGGCCTTCGCCGAATCCATGTCGATCGGCGTCGGCCTCGATCCGAAGACCCAGATCGGGCCGCTTGTGTCCCAGGAGCAGTTTGACCGCGTCAGTGCATATGTGAAGGCAGGACTTGCCGATGGCGCCAAGCTCTATTGCGGCGGAAATCGCGCGGGAACGGAAGGATACTTCCTCGAACCGACGATCCTGACGGAAACCACCTCCGACATGTCTGTCGTCAAGGAAGAGATCTTCGGGCCGGTCCTCGTCGTTGCCACCTTCGACGATGACGATATCGACTCCGTCGTCAAGGAGGCCAACAACTCGATCTACGGATTGGCAGGCAGCGTTTTCACGCGCGACGTCAGCCGTGCCCACAAGGTCGCGAAGAAGCTGAAGGCGGGTACGGTCGGGGTCAACACCCACCACGTCATCGACCCCGCGCTTCCCTTCGGCGGCTTCAACCAGTCCGGCTGGGGGCGCGAGCAGGGCTATGAGGCCATTCTTCTCTATACCGAGGTGAAATCCGTCGGCATCGCGCTGTGACCACCCTGCGGCGTGGCGGCTTCAACCGCCGCGCCAACCCTTCCGGCATTGGAGCAAGAAGCGAAAACGCATGCACAACCTGACGATCAACGGCGAACGCCTTTGGCAGACGATCACGCAAACCGCCGCCTTCGGCGCCGGCCCGGATGGCGGCATCCGTCGCCTTACGCTTTCACCGGAAGACAAGAAGGTTCGCGACTGGCTTCGCGAACAGTGCGAAGCCATCGGCTGCAGCCTTAAAGTCGATACGGTCGGCAATATGTTTGCGACACGCCCCGGCACCAGGGAGCATGCACTGCCAATTGCCATGGGCAGCCATCTCGACACGCAGCCAACCGGGGGCAAGTTCGACGGAATTCTCGGCGTTCTTGCCGGGCTGGAAGTCCTGCGGACGTTGCACGACGCCGGTTATGAAACCGAGCATCCGGTGATGCTCATCAACTGGACGAACGAGGAAGGCGCTCGTTTCGCGCCCGCCATGCTCGGCTCCGGCGCGCATGCCGGCGTCTTCGACCAAGCCTTTGTGGACAGCCGCCTCGACACCGACGGCGTTTCCTTCGCCGAAGCCATCGAAACGATCGGCTACCGCGGCGAGACGCCCTTGGGAGAAACGTCCTTGGCCGCCATGTTCGAACTGCATATCGAGCAGGGGCCGGTTCTGGAACGGGAAGATATCGAGATCGGCGTCGTGACCGGCGTTCAGGCGATGCGTTGGTACGATCTTGTCATCACCGGTCAGGAAGCCCATGCCGGCTCCACACCGATGGACATGCGCTGCGATGCGCTCGCCGACGCAGCCGCGATTGTCCTTGGCGCCCAGGACATAGCCCGCAAGCTGGGCGGCATGGCGACGACGGGCCAGCTGTCGATCAACTCGCCCTCCCGGAACGTCATTCCCGGCACGCTGACCCTGAGCCTCGACCTGCGCCACGTCACAGACGGCGGGCTCGATTCACTGGAGATCGAAGTGACAGATCTCATCCGGAAGCAGTGCGGCAAGCGCGCGCATCTCCAGACGGTCTGGATCAGCCCGGCCGTGCATTTTGACGTGGATTGCATTGAAACGGTTCGGTGTGCCGCGGAACGGCTCGGAACCAGCAGGCGCGACATCGTCTCCGGCGCCGGCCATGACTCTGTCCATGTGTCGCGCATCGCGCCGACGACGATGATCTTTATTCCATGCAAGGACGGCCTCAGCCACAACCCAGCCGAAAGTGCACGGAAGGAACATTGCGTTTTGGGAGCCCAAGTGCTGCTCGAAAGCATCATTTTGCACCAGTCCTCCGCAGGCATCTGAAATTCCTTCGATCTCCTCCGTACCAGCCGATCAGTGGTCGGGCGCATGTCCAGCATCCGCGAGCGGCAGGGCGTATGCTATGATCTTCTGATCTGCCAGGCCCGGACCGAACCCGAGAACGCTTGACGCCGCCAGGTCGTGTGAAGGTTGCCTGCAAAAACCGAGGCCCTCATACAGCTTGCATGCCGCCGTCATGAACTCGGCAGTGTGCAGCGTGAGCGCATGTGCTCGATCTTGGCGGGCGCGCCCTATGCACCACGAACACAGTGCGCGACCGTAGCCATGCCCCTGTGCCGACGGTGCGACGGCCAATGTTCGCAGCCCTGCAACCCCCGAAGGCCAGCCCATTCCCTCATGCGACGCGTCTGCGTAGTAGGTGACCGTTCCGACGAGGCACCCTTGCATCTCGAGCACCGCAATGTCCGCCTGCCCCCACCGGCTCGCGAAATCGCATGAGTCCTTCAAATAGGGATCGAAGATGTGCGCCGGCAAAACTCCCCGATAGTGCGCGAAAGCATCAGCAACAAGAGCAGCCACGGCGTCAAGTTCCCGGCGCCCGGCAAGGCGTATCATACGTTCCGTGTCGATCATTTCGTGTCCTCGCTTGAGGTGAAGGGAAAGGCTGCTTTCCCTCAAGGCTTACGGCGCTCCGCCTTCCGCGACGTGTTCGGAGCAAAGCCGGCCAGGCTTGCATAACCGCGCACGACCTGCTCGCGTTCCTCGTAGGATGCGACCGCCTCGATATCGTCGAAACCGTCGGGTGCGCGCGCCTCGACGAGATCGATCACGCCTTCCGGCCCACCCCTGCGGTTCGACAGGACGATTTGTGATGTGGGCGGGCGGCGCTCGCTGTCATAGGCGCCGAGCGCGGCCTCGACGGTCCCGTGGGTTCGCAGATGCTCCGCCACGGACCGGGCGTCGAGGATGGCCTGGCTCGCGCCGTTCGAGCCGACGGGGTACATGGGATGGGCGGCATCTCCCAGCAGGGTGACGCGTCCGAACGACCAGCGCGGCAACGGCTCCCGGTCGCAATTGGAATATTCGTAGAACGCGCCAGTAGCGCGGATGATCCCGGCCGGATCGACGTAATCCAGGCGGAAGCGATCCCGTACGAACGGCAGGACCTGTGCGAGTTTCCCCGGCCGACTCCAGTCCCCGAGGGTGAAGCGCCCGGCCTGCGGCGCACGGCTGCGGGCCATCACGGCCCAGTTGGTGAGGCGCATGGCCGGATCGTCCGGATCCTTGCCGATCGGATAGAAGACGAATTTGGCATGGTTGCCGCCGGCGACTGCCATGATGCGGCCGTCCCGCCATTTCGGCCAGCGCGTGGCGCCGCGCCAAAGCATGACACCATTCCAGATGGGCGGACCTTCATCCGGGTAAAGCGTTGCGCGTACAGTCGAATGAATGCCGTCGGCGCCGATCAGCAGGTCACCGCCCGCCTGCAATGCCCTACCACCTTGCGACAGGTGAACGGTGACGCTCCGCTCGTCTTGCGCAAAGCCGTGCACGCGGCATCCCGTGCGGATGATCCCCTGCCCCAGCCGTTCGATGACGGCCTTGTGGATAAGGCCCAGCAGCCTGCCGCGATGGATGCTGACCTGCGGCACGGCATGACCGGCCTCGACCCCGCGCAACTCCTGCCAGACGACCTGGCCGAACCGATTCGCATAGATCAGCTCGCGCGTGCGGATTCCCGCTGCGTCGAGGTCGTCCATCAGCCCGAGTTCGGCCAGAAGGCCGACAGCATGCGGCAACATGTTGATGCCGACGCCCAGCTCCCGCACCGCATCCGCACGCTCGAAGATCTCCACCTCGACCCCGGCCCGGTGCAGGAAGAGGGCGGCCGTCAATCCACCGATACCGGCCCCCGCGATCAACGCCTTCATGGCCCTGCTCCCGGTTCGCGCTGCATGGCGACGGGTTCGGCAGTACCATGCCCATAGCGAGCTCCGATCCCCCGCAAAGCGCGGAGAAGATGGCGCGTGAACATCCAGCGCTCCGATCCTGCATTGCTACCAGGCTATGGGTATCGAACGCGTGCTCTGACGGAAATGACAGAAGTATCGTATTTTCTGCCAAGGCGCCGCCGAAACCCTGGCGGCGGCGATTTCCAGAAGTGTGCGTCGGCCACATGTCTAGCTGGGGGACATCCGGGCCTTAACGGATGCGTCGGCAACACCTCACCGATCAGCCCGGCACGGGCCAGTTCTCGCAGCGCTCGATCAGGACCGCGGGTGATATGCCCTCCAGGTCCAGGGCCGGGAGAAGATCGTTGTCGGCAATCAGGTCGCGGTTCATCGAGGATGAGAAGATGTTGATGCCGGCTTCGTGCAGAATGGCCGGCCGGCCGGCGATGCGGCCGAGCAGGCTGGTGGGCACGAGGCCGAAGGGCACGTCCTCATAGATGTAGCGGCTATCGACGGTCGCCGGGCCGAAGCCACCGCGCCCTTCCACATGCATCTGCTGGTTCATCTCGGACACGGTGCCCATCGGCACGTGGAAGGACAGGGAGAAGTGTTCCTGTACCGTGCGAACGGACAGGCCGAAGCTCTCGGCGATCCTCAGCCGTTCGAGGTCGAGCGCCTCGATGAGCCGCCCGACGGCGGGCGTGACGTTTTCACCCTGGCCCCATTTTTCGCCCTTTTCCATACGGGTCAGGTTGAGAAGCGCGATGCCGAGGTGGTTCTGCGGATTGAGGTTTGAAAGCGCGATGGCGAGGAGGCCGTCGCGGATGACAAACCGGTCGCCGAAGAGCTCTGTGCAAAGCGCCTTACCCATCTCGGCTTCGGACTTCGGCAATGTCGCCACATCGACCTTCTGGCGCACGGAATTGACCGCAACGCTGGTGCCGTCCGGCTGCTGGCGGCCGGTCAGGAGCGTCGTGCCCCAGACGACGATGGGCAGGCGCACGCCACGTTCGGCGAGACGCCCGGCAAGGTACAATGCGCCGAAGGAGCTGTGCGAGCTGATGATGACGGGCTGTCCGGAAACAAGGTGAGGAACGGCGGCGTCGAAGACATGACGGTGGCCGTTGGCGGGCAGGGCGACGACCACCGCATCCACGCCCTTGACCGCGTCGGCGCAGTCGCGGGCGACCGCAACCGTTCCGGAGAATTCGACCGCGCCTGTAGCGGTCAGCGGCGCGCCTTCCGCGAGCTTGCGGGTGCGCTCCCCCGAGGGAGACCACAGGACGGGCTGGTGTCCAGCCCTGGCCAGGAAAGCCGCCATGCCGAAAGCGATCGCGCCCGCGCCGAGAATTCCAATCCGCATCGATTATCTCCCTGTTCGTTTCGAGCGCCGGGCAAGGCTGCCACCGGCACCGTTTGGCCAAAGGTTTCCCTGCCGATATGGCAGCCGGGGTGTATTTTCTACAAAAACACCAGACAAAAAAATCTTGTGTTTTGTCACTAGCGCACAGAATGCGTTTTATGCACAGTAGAATTGTCATAATGCAAGGAATGCATGATACCCATGGAAGTCCGCGACCTCGAGGCATTTCTGGCAGTCATGTCCACCGGCAGCATCACCGCTGCCGCCCGGCTGCTCGATCGCTCGCAGTCGCAGGTGACGCGCCTCATCCAGGATCTCGAGACATCGCTGGGCTTTCCGCTGTTCGAGCGCAACGGTCCCAAGATCACGCCGACGGACGAAGGGGTCGCCTTTCATGACGATGCCGAGCGCTTCTTCAGCGGCATCGGCCACCTGCGCGACCGGGCCAAGGCGATTGCCAGCCGCGAGCCAGAACCGATCGAGATCGCCGCGACGCCGGCCTTCGCAAGCGGCATCATTCCGCTCGCTCTCGCCGAATTGCCCGCGGAGCGGCTTCCCCGCACCATGCAGCTGCGCAGCATGCCGGCGGAAGCCGCCATCCAGTCGGTGCTCGGCCGCACCGCGGATTTCTGCGTGACGTCACTGCCGGCCGACCAGCCGGGCCTGGAAGTGCAGGGTTTCTTCGAGGGGCGCTGCGTCGCTGCCGTCGCCCATCACGATCCGCTGGCGAAAAAGCCCGTCATTTCCATCGCCGACCTTGCCGATCGTACACTCGTGACGATGGCGAACCCGTTCCGCCTGCGCCACCGGGTCGATCAGGCGCTCAAGGCGGCGAATGTCCGCCCCGCCCGCGTCATCGCGACCAACGCGACGATGAACGCCGTGCAGATCGCCTCGACCGGGCTCGGCATTGCCGTAATCGAGCCCGCCACGGCCTACGGCCTGCAGTCGGCGCCCGTTGCGATCCGGCCGCTCGATGTCGATGTCCCGTTCCTCTGGGCGATTTTTTCCGCAACGGCGCGCCCGCTTTCGGCCGGCGCGCGCGCGCTCATCCGGCAGATCGTGGATGTCGCATCCAGACGTATTCCGGATCTCGTCATCCATGACCCGCGCCAGATGGCGCGCATCGCAGACCGCACGTTTTCCGGCCGCGCCGGCGACCCCGCTCCGGCCGGCGGCGATGCCCGCGACATGCCCGACGTGAATGAAAATGAGCCCGCAAAGACCAAAACAAGGAGAGAGTGACATGAAGGACTTTACCACAACGCGCCGCTCGACGCTGAAGCTGCTTGCCGCCGGCACCGGCATCCTTGCCGCTCCGGCCATTATCCGTCCGGCCTTTGCCCAGAGCAAGGTCGTCAACATCACGACCTACGACAAGTTCGTGCCCCAATCCTTCATCGACCAGTTCCAGAAGGATACCGGCATCGAAGTGCGCATCCGCCTCACCGACGACCAGGGCAAGCAGTACAATCTGCTGACCGCCGAGGGTGCGACGCCTTCCACCGACATCGTCACCGTCACCGGTCACCGCCTGTCGCAGTTCCTGAACTCGAACCTGCTTTCGGCGCTCGATACCGGCCGCCTGAAGAACTGGGACAAGCTCGCCGCCGCCTACAAGGGCGCGCCGCAGCTCACCATCGACGGCACCACCTACGGCCTGCCGCTGCTTGCCGGCTATGAAGGCCTGGCGCGCAACACCGAATATACCAAGGAGACCGATACCTGGGGCCTCATGTTCGAGGACGAGTTCAAGGGACTTACCTCCTATATCATCACCGACTTCCTCTCGATCGTCATGACCTACCAGGGCAATGACGGCGACTACGTGACCTATGGCGACAAGCCGGATGTCGCGCAGACCGCCACCAACCAGGCCCGCGACTTCCTGATCCAGCACAAGGACAAGGTGCGCAAGTATTACGACGCCGGCTCCGAGGTGCAGCAGATGTTCCTCAACGAGGACATCTATCTGGCACAGGTCTGGTCCGGCCCGGCCGCCAAGCTCATCATGGACGGCCACCCGATCGAGATCTCGGTGCCGAAGGAAGGCACCTATGGCTTCCTCTACTCGTTCAACGTCGTCAACAACGCGCCGAATGCGGACGCCGCCTATACCTTCCTCGACGCGATCCTTTCCTCTCCGGAAATCGGTGCGGCGATGACCCGCCAGTCCGGCTTCGCCTCGGCGTTCGCAGGCGTCAACGACGTGCTGGACGATCGTGAGCGTGCAGCCCTTTCGCTGCCCGACGAGCAGGCCCAGCGCATCCAGTTCTTCAGCTCCGTCAACCGCGACATGAAGAACGAGATGATCGACAAGGCCGCCGCCGAGATCAAGGCGGCCTGATCCTGACGACAGGCGCGGCCAGGTCTTCGGCCGGCCGCGCATGGGCATCCTTCGAAGCCGGGAACGACGAGAATGGTGGATACGACGATGCAGCCCCGAACCGTCACCTCGACGGCGCCGCCGCGCTACGCCGGATGGATCGGCAGGACGGTCAATTCGGCCCTTTACCGCAATACGATCGGGCTTCTGGCCAGCAACCGCTGGGTCCGGCTCGCCGTGCTGGCGGGCGTGCCGCTCATTTGGATCGCCGCGTTGCATCTCGGCCCCATTCTGCAGATGGCCAATATCAGCTTCCTCGCCAACTACCCGCCCCGGCCGGGCGTGGACAGCGGATACACGCTGGAGAACTACGGCTTCTTCTTCTCCGACCGGCTCTATTTCATGCCGTTCGTGCGCAGCCTCATCTTCGCGGCCGTCGTGACGGTCTCGACGCTGGTGATCGTCTATCCGGTCGCCTACTACGTCGCAAAAGTGGTGAAGCCGAAGAACCGGATGCGCGCGCTGCTGCTGCTGCTCATTCCGTTCTGGGCCGGCGAGCTGATCCGGACCTTCTCGGTCATCATGCTGCTTGCAAACCGCGGCGCCGTGAACGTGCTGCTGCGGGAGCTCGGCTTCATCGACCGGCCGATCCCGATGCTCTACACCTTCTTCTCGCTGAGCTTCGGCGTCGTCTACCTGCTGGCCCTCTACATGCTGCTGCCGCTCTATTCGGCGATCGAGAAAATCCCGACGCCGCTCATTCACGCCGCGTCCGACCTCGGCGCCGGGCCGTTCCAGCGCTTCCGCCGGGTCATCCTGCCGCTTTCCAAGGACGGCATCGTGTCGGGCTGCAGCCTCGTCTACCTCACCACCATCGGCGTCTTCGCGGCGCCCCTGCTGCTTGGCGGACCGAACGCGGTCATCTTCCCGGAGGTCATCGCCACGCTCTTCCACGGTTCGAACGACAAATGGCCGGAAGGCGCCGCCTTCTCGATGCTGATGCTCGCCGTCTCGCTGACGACGGTCGGGCTCTTCATGCGGATCGTCGGCGGACGCTCCGTCAGGCTGATGTGAGGAGAGGATGATGAAAACCTACTTCAACGACCTGCCGAAGACGGCGCTCGGCGCGTCCTACTGGCTCTTCGCGGTCTATCTCGTCCTGCCGCTGTCGCTGATGATGGTGATGAGCCTCAAGGATGCCAATTTCATCGCCTTCCCGATCAACAGCTGGACGCTCGACTGGTATGCGAAGGTGCTGCAGGACCGGCAGTTCATCAACGCCTCGCTCTATTCCATCGGCATCGCGCTCGCGACCACGGTCTGCGCCACCATCATCGGGGTCTGGATCGCGCTCCTGATCTCGGCGGAGAATATCTGGGGCAAGGCGGCGATCTTCGCGCTTGCTTGTCTGCCGGCCGTCGTCCCCGGTCTCATCAACGCCATTTCCATGCGCATATTCATCCGCGCGCTGGACATTCCGACAGGAACCTTCGCCATCGTGCTCGCGCACACGGTGCACGCGGTTCCCTTCGTGGTGATCATGGTTCTGACGCGCCTGCGCTCGATGCCGGCGAACCTCGTGGATGCCGCGCGCGATCTGGGGGCCGATCCGTTCATCGCCTTCCTGCGCGTGACGATCCCCTATCTGATGCCCGCGCTCATCGGCGGCATGATCTTCTGTGTGCTGACCAGCATCGACGACTTCGTGCGCACCTTCTTCCTCGGCGGATACCAGCCGACCCTGCCCATGCTGATCTTCGCCAAGGTGCAGGGCGGCATGTCGCCGGAAATCAACGCCATGGCGACGATCGTGCTCATCGTCACGACCATTGTCGGCCTCTATGCCGAATACTTCACCCGCCGTTCCAGGAGCTGATGCGTATGCAGCCTGTCGTCCAATTCAAGAACGTCAACAAGTTCTACGGAACGCAAGCCGCCGTGGAGGATCTGGACCTTGCCATCGATGCGGGCCAGTTCGTCACGCTGCTCGGCCCGTCGGGCTGCGGCAAGTCGACCACGCTGCGCATGCTCGGCGGCTTCGAGGACCCGACCTCCGGCGAGATCTATCTCGATGGCAAGCCGATCTCGCACCTGCCGCCGAACCGGCGCAATGTGAACATCGTCTTCCAGGACTATGCGCTGTTCCCGCATCTCTCCGTCATGCGCAACATCGCCTTCGGGCTGGAGCTGAAGGGCCTGGCGCAGGATGCGATCCATCGCCGCGTCACGGAGCTTCTCTCCCTCGTCTCGCTCGCCGATTATGCCGAGCGCATGCCGGCCCAGCTGTCCGGCGGCCAGCGCCAGCGCGTGGCGCTGATGCGCGCGCTCGCACCGGACCCGAACGTGCTGCTGCTCGACGAGCCGCTCTCGGCGCTCGACGCCAAGCTGAGGCAGCAGATGCAGATCGAGCTGAAATCGATCCAGCAAAAGACCGGCAAGACCTTCCTCTTCGTCACGCACGACCAGGAAGAGGCGCTTACCATGTCCGACGTCATCGTGGTGATGAACAAGGGGCGGATCGAGCAGATGGGCGGGCCGGACGAGCTTTACGCCCGTCCGCGCAGCCGCTTCGTCGCCGACTTCATCGGCCGGAGCAACTTCATCGAGGGCAAGGTGGTCTCCGTCTCGGGCAATATCGCCAGCCTGGACTGGCAGGGCAACATCATCCACGCGGACGTCAACGGCACGTCGCCTGCGACAGACAAGGTCGTAACGGTCGCGCTGCGCCCGGAAGCCCTCTACTGTCTGACGGAGAAGCCAGAGGGACGGCTGGCGCTCAAGGGGCGCATCACCGGCCGCGTCTTCAAAGGCGCGCATACCTCGCTCACCGTCACGCTCGAAAACGGCACCAGCCTGCTGGTCCAGCTCGACCCCGTGGCGCTGTCGCATATCGATGGGGACGACGTCTGGATCGGCTGGCGCGAACGCGACGCCGTCCTCCTGGCGGATTGAAACGGAGAGTGGAACCATGATCGACAGACAGCAGCAGCAAAGCCGGCTCTCCAGCCTCAATGCGCGCGTGAAGCAGGACCTCGGCTATCTCAACTATCCGCCGGCCAACTGGTCGAAGCCGGTCACGACGGCCGACGGCGGGCCGGTCAGCGACGTCGTCGTCATCGGCGGCGGCATGTGCGGCCTCGTCGCCTGGCATGCGCTGACGCGCGCCGGCATCGTCAACCTTCGTATCGTCGACCGCGCGCCGAAGGGGCTCGAGGGCCCCTGGCTCACCTATGCCCGGATGGAGACGCTGCGCTCACCGAAGATCCTGCTCGGCCCGGCGCTCGGCGTCGCCTCGCTCAGCTTCCGGGCGTGGTTCACCGCGCTTTACGGCGAGGGCGAATGGGAGGAGCTCTACCGCATCCCCCGACCCATGTGGATGGATTACCTGTCCTGGTATCGCGAGGTCATGGACGTCCCGGTCGAGAACGACACGCATGTCACCCGCATCCTGCCGCGCGAGGACGGTCTTCTCGAACTCGAGATCGCCGGCGGCGCCCGTCCGTCGATCGTTACCCGCAAGCTGGTGATGGCGACCGGCCGCGACGGCCTCGGCGAGCCGACGATCCCGGATTTCGTCAAGGGCATGGAGCGGCACAGGTCCTGGGCACACTCGGCCGACGAGATCGATTTCGACCGGCTGAAGGGCAAGCGGGTCGTCGTCATCGGCGTCGGCGCCTCGGCGGTGGACAATGCGGCCGAAGCGCTCGAGCAGGGTGCCGGCGAAGTCCGCCTTCTCGCCCGCCGCAAGGAGATGCCGACGATCAACAAGCTCATGGGCATCGGCTCCTACGGCGTCATCGCCGGCTTCGCCGAGATCTCGCCGGAATGGCGCTGGCGCCTGATGGACTATGCCGCCAAGCAGCAGACGCCGGCGCCGCACAATTCGACCCTGCGCGTCAGCCGTCACCCGAACGCCTATTTCCATTTCGGCTGCGCCATCGCCTCGATGAAGGAGGAAGACGGCGAGGTCGTAATCACCACCACGAACGGCCGCGTCTTCCGCACCGATTTCGTCATCCTGGGGACCGGCTTCTCGATCGATCCCATGAGCCGCAGCGAGCTTGCGCCCTACCAGGACAGGATCGCCTGCTGGGAGGACCGCTACGACCCGCCGGCGGGCGAGGAAAATCCCGGCCTCGGCCGCTTTCCCTGGCTGAACGGCGATTTCTCCTTCACCGAGAAGGAGCCGGGCACGGCGCCCTGGCTGAAGGACATCCACTGCTTCAACTACGGCGCCTCCGTCAGCGTGGGCAAGGTGAGCGGGGACATCCCGGCAATCAGCGAGGGCGCGCTCTGGCTCGCGCGCGGCGTCGCCGCCTCGCTCTTCATCCGCGATGTCGATTATCACTGGGAAGCGCTGCTCGCCTACGAGAAGCCGGAACTCGACGGAACCGAGTGGACCGATGCGGACGCGCCGGTGCAGGCACAGAAAACCGCGTGAACGAACGCGCGAGATGAGGACACGCCCATGACCGCCTCCCCCGCCGCCGATGTCATCGACACCATGCTCGGCCTCGACCGCTTCCCGGACCTGAAGGCGCTGCGCGAGCGACGCGGCAAGCTCAAGCACCTGACCCAGACGAGCTACGAGGCTGCCCTTCGCCCCGCCGAGCCGCGCAACTTCTCCTACGGCATGAGGGCGGCGCTTGCCGCGCGCATGGCCACGCTCTGGAAATCCGGTGAACTCGTCGCCCATTACCGGGCGCTTCTCGATGGCGAGGATCCGGCGTTGAGCGCCATCGCCGATCCGGGCACCGGCGCGGCCGATGCGGATGCGCGCCTTTCCGCGATCCTCGCCCATGTCGACCTGGTGACGCTCGCGCCCAAGGAGGCGACGCGCGCCAATATCGAGAAGCTGGCCGCCGCCGGCCTCGACGACCGCGATATCGTCACGCTCGCCGGCCTTATCGCTTTCGTCAACTACCAGGTGCTGGTCGTGGCCGGCCTCAAGATGCTGAGGGACAACTGACATGTCGGACGCCGTTCACGAATTCACCGTCGAGGCGCTCGACTGGAAGCCCTATGTCAGGCCGGTAGACCTGGACACGGCAACGCCCGAACAGCTGGACGCCTTGAAGGTCACGCCGTCCAACAAGAAGGTCTCAGCCTATGTGCTGGTGCTCGCCAACGAGGCGGAGACGCTTCGCGAACGCACGCCGCTCTTCAACGACATCATGTACAGCGAGGGCGGGCTTTCGCGCGGCGGCCGCGAGATCGGCGCGCTCGCCGCCTCCTTCGTCAACCATTGCATCTACTGTGCCGCCGTGCATGCGGCCCGCTACATCCAGCTCGAGAAGCGGCCGGAGGTGGTGGAGGAAATCTACAGGAACGGTCTTGACGCCGACCTGCCGGAGTTCGAGCAGGCGCTTTTCAACTTCGGCGTGGACCTGACCGCCCATCCCGACAATGTCGGCACCTACCAGTTCTACCACCTGCGCGAGACCGGCCTCGACGATCTCGAGATCCTCGACCTCATCCATTCGGTCGCGATCTTCGGCTGGGCGAACCGGTTGATGCACACGCTCGGCGAACCGCACCGGCAGGAATGAGTGGAACAGCTTTCCCGCACTGACGGGGGCGGCGCCGTCCGCCCCTTCGACATCACCCATCGCGACGTCCTGACGATCGCGCTCCCGATGATGATCGCCTATCTGTCGAGCCCGCTGGTCGGGCTGGTCGCCACGGGCGTCATCGGGCAGCTCGGCGACGAGGCGCTCATCGGCGGCGTCGCCCTGTCGGCCGTCATCTTCGACGTCATCTTCGTCACCTTCAATTTCCTGCGCGGCGCCACGACCGGGTTCACGGCACAGGCGCTCGGGGCAGGCGACAGGCACGCGGAACAGCGCATGCTGGCGAGCGGCCTGATCATCGCGCTCGTCGGAGGTCTCGCGCTCCTCGTCTTCCACAAGCCGCTTGGCGAACTCGGCCTTGCCGCGATGGGCGCGAGCGGGGCCGTCGCCGAGGCGGCATCGACCTATTTCGCCTGGCGCATCTGGTCGGCGCCCTTCGTGCTCTTCAATTTCGTCGTCTTCGGCTGGATCATCGGGCGCGGCGAGGCGCTCTGGGGCATGATCCTGCAGACGCTTCTGAACGGGATCAATGCCGGGCTCAGTATCTACTGGGTGCTGGGGCTGGACTGGGGCGTCGCGGGTGTCGCCGCCGCCTCGCTCGTTGCGGAAGCGGTGACGGCGCTCGCCGGCCTGTACCTCATCTGGAAGAAGACCGATCCCAAGGCCTGGAGCCTGCCGGGTGCTGCGGCTTTCCGCCGGGCCTTCTCGGTCAATGGCGACATGATGATCCGCTCCTTCGCGCTGCTGATCGGCCTGTCGCTCTTCACCCGGCAGAGCGGCACGCTCGGCATCGAAATCCTCGCAGCCAACACGATCCTGCTGCGCTTTTATTTCTTCGGCGTCGCCTTCCTCGACGGGGTCGCGACGGCAGCCGAGCAGCTTGCCGGCAAGGCCGTCGGCGCGCGCTACCGCCCGGTCTTCGACCGGACGATCAGCCTGACGACGCTCTGGGGCTTCGTCTTCGCAGGGCTCGTCTCTCTCGCCTTCCTCGCCGCCGGCGACTGGGTGATCGGCATCACGGCACCGACGGAAGCGGTTTCCACGCTCGCCCATCTTTACCTGCCCTATGTGGTGGCGCTGCCGATCTTCGGTATCGTCGCCTTCCAGATGGACGGCGTCTATATCGGCGCGACCTGGTCGAAGCAGATGCGCAACCTGATGCTGCTCTCGCTCGCGCTCTATCTCGTCGCCTGGAAGGTGCTGCCGGCGCATTTCGGCAATCACGGCCTCTGGATCGCGCTCATCCTGTTCCAGAGCGTCCGCAGCATTGCCTTCCGCTTCATGCTGCCCGGTCTGGCCGACCGTACCTTTCCCCGCTGACGCCATTTAGCCGACCGGGAGACCCTGGAAAGACTTGATCGTTTCGTCAAGACGCACCCATTCGTGTTTCGATTGTTCGAATACCGACATTGTCGGTGCGGCGAAGGCCGGATAGGCAAACGAGCCGACGGCCACACCGATCCAGGAGGGCGAGGCATCGGCCTTCCAATAGACCGTCGAACCGCAGCGGGCAAAAATGCATCCGGACATTGCGGCCACTGTCGGCAATGCGGATGAACTCCGTGGACGGTCCGGATATCTCGACACAGTCGATCGGGTAGAACGCATTGGCGCTGAACGGCGCGCCGGTTCTTCGCTGGCAAGCGAAGCAGTGACACAGGGCGGTCAATTGTGGCGGTTCGCTGAATGTCAGTCTCAGGGTACCACAGGCGCATTGGGCATCGACCATGGAAATTCCTCCCGCTTGCGTGGTCAAATTTTGCTGATTGAGGGCTGAAGTGCAGGTCGGAACCGCAAGTCCTTGCGGTCGACGATGCGAAGGGGCCGAAGCCTGATAGGTTTCAGGCTAGCCAGAACAGCAAGATAGAGCGAGGGAATGCCGAGGTCCAGAGGCTTACGGACGTTTCTGCCCGTCTGCCTTTCACGAGACTCATAGGGAGTATAGCGGCCGCACGGTCGGCGGTTCTGAAGGATATCAGACCGCCGACCGTGTCAAACGGTGACCTAGGCCAGCGCTGGCAGCAACTGATCGATGCTTTTCTTGGCATCGCCATAGAACATGCGTGTGTTGTCCTTGAAGAAGAGCGGGTTCTCGATGCCGGAATAGCCGGTGCCCTGGCCGCGCTTGGAGACGAACACCTGCTTTGCCTTCCACACTTCCAGCACCGGCATGCCGGCGATCGGCGAGTTCGGGTCCTCCTGCGCCGCCGGATTGACGATGTCGTTCGAGCCGATGACGATGACGACGTCGGTGTTGGCGAAGTCCTCGTTGATCTCGTCCATTTCCAGCACGATGTCGTAGGGCACCTTGGCTTCGGCCAGCAGCACGTTCATATGCCCCGGCAGACGGCCGGCGACGGGGTGGATGGCGAAGCGCACCGTCTTGCCGGCAGCCCGCAGCTTGCGCGTCAGTTCGGAGACCGATTGCTGGGCCTGCGCCACCGCCATGCCGTAGCCCGGCACGATGACGATGCTGTCGGCTTCGTTGAGCGCGGCGGCGACGCTTTCCGCGTCGATGGCGACCTGCTCGCCCGTGATCTCCATCGCCGGCCCCGTCGTCGCGCCGAAGCCGCCGAGGATGACCGAGACGAAGGAGCGGTTCATCGCCTTGCACATGATGTAGGAGAGGATCGCACCGGAAGAACCGACCAGCGCGCCGGTGACGATCAGGAGATCGTTGCCAAGCGTGAAGCCGATGGCCGCGGCCGCCCAGCCGGAATAGCTGTTCAGCATCGAGACCACAACCGGCATGTCGGCGCCGCCGATGCCCATGATCAGGTGATAGCCGATGAAGAAGGCGGCGAGCGTCATCAGGATGAGCGTCCATGCGCCCGCGCCGTTGACATAGAGGATGAGCAGGACGAGCGAGAGGATCGCCGCGCCGGCATTGAGGACATGCCCGCCTGGCAGCTTCTTCGCCTTGCCGTCCACCTTGCCGGCCAGCTTGCCGAAGGCGACGACCGAGCCGGTGAAGGTGACCGCGCCGATGAACACGCCGAGGAACACCTCGACCTTCAGGATCGTGAGCTCCACCGGCGCCTTGTGGGCGAGGAGCGCGGCAAAGCCGGTCAGCGCGGCGCGGCCGGCTTCATCGAGGCTTGCGACATGCGCCGCCTCGATATGGGCGTTGAAGCCGATGAAGACGGCGGCAAGGCCGACGAAGGAGTGCAGCGCGGCGACGAGCTGCGGCATCTCGGTCATCTGCACGCGCGAGGCGACGAAATAACCGAGCACGGCGCCGCCGGCGATCATCAGCACGATGATGAACCAGTTGCCGACATCGGGCCCGAAGACCGTGGCGACGACGGCGAGTGCCATGCCGACGATGCCGTACCAGACAGCGCGCTTGGCGCTTTCCTGGCCGGAAAGGCCGCCGAGGGAGAGGATGAAGAGAACAGCAGCCGCGATATAGGCGGCCGAAACGATACCGATGGTCATGATGCAAATCCCCCGATCACGACTTCTGGAACATGGCGAGCATGCGCCGGGTGACGAGGAAGCCGCCGACGATGTTGATCGTGGCGATCAGCACCGAGAGCGCCGCCAGGATAACCACCAGCCCATTGCCTGAGCCGACCTGCAGCAGCGCGCCGAGGATGACGATGCCGGAGATGGCATTGGTGACGGCCATCAGCGGCGTGTGCAGCGAATGCGAGACGTTCCAGATCACCTGGAAGCCGACGAAGCAGGCGAGCACGAAGACGATGAAGTGGCTCATGAAGGCCGACGGTGCGAAGGCTCCGACGATCAGCATGAGCGCCGTGCCAACGGCGAGCAGTACAAGCTGGTTCTTCGTCTCGGCCTTGAAGGCGGCAGCTTCCGCCGCACGCTTTTCCTCCGGCGTCGGCTCCTTCACCTTCTCCTTCGGTTTCTGCGCGGCGATGGCCGCGATCTTCGGCGGCGGTGGAGGCCAGGTGATCGCGCCCTCGAAGGTGACGGTCGCCCCGCGGATGACGTCGTCCTCCATATTGTGCACGATGACGCCGTCCTTGCCGGGCGTCAGGTCCGTCAACATGTGGCGGATGTTCGTGGCGTAGAGGGCCGAGGACTGCGCGGCCATGCGGCTCGGGAAGTCCGTATAGCCGATGACGGTGACGCCGTTGTCCGAGACGACCTTCTGGTCGGCGACCGTCAGGTCGCAGTTGCCGCCGCGCTCGGCGGCAAGGTCGACCACGACGGAGCCCGGCTTCATCGCCGCCACCATGTCGTCCAGCCACAGTTTCGGCGCGTCACGGCCGGGGATGAGCGCCGTGGTGATGACGATGTCCATCTGCGGGGCCAGTTCGCGGAACTTGGCGAGCTGCTTCTCGCGGAACTCGGGCGTCGACGGGGCGGCATAGCCGCCGGTCGCCGCGCCGTCCTGTTGCGCACCACCGTCGAAGTCAAGATAGACGAACTCGGCGCCCATGCTCTCGATCTGCTCGGCCACTTCCGGCCGCACGTCGAAGGCATAGGTCTGCGCGCCGAGCGAGACGGCGACGCCGATGGCGGCAAGGCCTGCTACGCCAGCGCCGATGACCAGCACCCTGGCCGGCGGCACCTTGCCGGCGGCCGTGATCTGGCCGGTGAAGAAGCGGCCGAAATGGTTGCCCGCCTCGATCACCGCGCGGTAGCCGGCGATGTTGGCCATCGAGGACAGTGCGTCCATCTTCTGCGCCCGCGAGATACGCGGCACCATGTCCATCGCGATGACATTGGCGCCCTTCGAACGGGCCTGTTCCAGCAGCTCGCCGTTCTGGCCGGGATGGAAGAACGAGATCAGCGTCTGGCCTGCCGACAGAAGGTCGACTTCCGCCGTCGTCGGCGGGCGGACTTTGACGATGACGTCGGACGCCGCGACCAGCGCAGCCGCATCCGCGACCACCGTCACCCCGGCCGCGCGATACGCCGCGTCCGAAATGCCGGCGGCCTCGCCTGCGCCCGCCTCGACGAAACACACATATCCAAGCTTTCGAAGCTGAACCGCACTGTCAGGCGTCAGCGAAACGCGCGACTCTCCAATGGCCAGCTCCCTGAGAGCTCCAACCTTCTGTCCCATTTCTCTTCCCGGCAGAGCCGGCCTCTTGTGTAGGCATGTGTTCCGAAAATCGCCGAGAGGTGATCGCGCAGCGGTGTGCCCCCGGCGATGCTTGCCGGCATCTTTCCAGCGAAACGGCGATCACTGGTGATGCGAAGACGCCGAGCGCGTGGTCCCGCAGGCTGTTCCCTAGCGGCCTGCCCTAGTGAGCAACCAGAATGCCCTTGGCCTCGAAGATGTCGCGGATCTTGCGGACATAGCCGTGATAGTCCTTGTTCTCGTGTATCCGGCTCCACTGACGGGGGCGAGGCATGTCGATATTGAGATCAAGGTCGACGCGGCCCGGGCGGGGCGACATGACCAGCACGCGATCCGCCAGGAACACCGCCTCGTCGATGCCGTGGGTGATGAAAAGCACGGTGTTGCCGAGCCGCATCCACATGGCCTGGAGATCCATGATCATCTGTTCGCGCGTCAGCGCATCAAGTGCGCCGAACGGCTCGTCCATGAGCAGGAGACCGGGCTCCTGGATCAGCGCACGGCAGATCGCCACACGCTGGCGCATGCCGCCGGACAGTTCCGAAGGATACTTGTTGCCGAACCCTTCGAGCCCGACCTGGGCCAGCAGTTCCTCCGCGCGGCTGCGGTATCGCGCCACATCCAGCCTCTTGATCTCGATGGGCAGCAGAATGTTTTCGAGCACGGTGCGCCAATAGAGCAGAAGATCGGACTGGAAGACGACGCCGATCTTGGGATGCGGTTTGTTGATGGTCTCCCCATCGATGGCGATCGTGCCGGTCGATGCGCCCGTCAGGCCTGCCAGCAGCGAAAGGAGCGTGCTCTTGCCGCAGCCGCTCGGGCCGACCACGGCGACAAAGGTGCCGGGCTCGAACTTCAGGTCGATCTTGTCGAGGGCCACGACATCTTCGTCTTCACGCGTCTTGTAGATCTTCGAGAGCCGGGCGATGTCGACCGCCGCACCCGCCTGGATAATAACATTCATGGGATTACCTCATTGAATCTTCATTGCTTCGCCAGCCGCGGGCGGCCTGCTTACTTAGTGTCGCGCTTGTAGGTGACGCGGCTCTCGACGAAGTCGATGACGAAATAGAGCATCACACCCAGGCCGGAGATGGCGACGACGGTCGCGAAGTTCAGCGTGGTATCGAACAGGGAATTGGCCTGGAGCTGCAGATAGCCGAGGCCGCGTTCGGCGGCGACGTATTCGCCGATGACCGCCCCGATGACGGCAAGCGACACCGCCACCTTGAAGCCACCGAATATGTTCGGCAGCGCGGCCGGCAGGCGCACCTTGAAGAAGGTCTGCCATTCGCTGGCGCCCATGGAGCGGACCAAGTTGACGAGGTTCTTGTCCAGCGCCTGGAGGCCGACCACCGTCGAGATGACGATGGGAAAGAACGAGATCAGAAAGGCGAGCGTGATCTTCGGCGCCCAGCCATAGCCCAGATACAGCACCAGCAGCGGTGCCAGCGCCACCTTCGGCACCGTCTGCAGCGCGACCAGGATCGGATAGATGGCACGTTCGAACGCGCGCGAGTAGAAGATCGCGAGCGCCAGGGGAATGCCGACGAGCACGCCCATCGCAAATCCGGAGACGACTTCGAAAAGGGTCACATAGGCATGGCTGGCGAGCAGAGGAAGCTCGTTGACGATACGCGTCGCGATGGCCACCGGCGTCGGCAGGACGAATTCCGAAAGTCCGGAAAGCGGAACCAGGACCTGCCACGCCCCAAGCAACAGGGTTGCGAGAATGATCGCCGAATAGCGTTCGAGCCATGGCCCCCGCGATTTCTTCCTGCGCATGGCCTTATCCTGTTTTGACTGGGCGCGATCGGCGCCGAATACATTCGTGCTCGCCACCTTAGCCTCACTGTGTCAGAAGTTCGTTGGTAAAGAAGGTCGATGCCGGCTTGGGGTCGCCGATCTCCTCGGCGCTGCTGACGAGTTTCAGCGCATCGACGACCGCCTTCTCTTCGATCCAGCCGAGCGGCGTGCCGCTCGTCGGTGCGTGGATCGATGCCGACGTCGCCTCGATCTGCTGCTGGATGACCTTGTCAGAGGGACCGGCCTGCCAGACCGCCTTGAGGGCCGCCGTCGCACCCGCCGGATCGGCTTTCGTCATCTCGATCGCCTTGGCATTGGCGGCAAGGAAGCTCTTCAGGGCAGCGCCCCGCTTGGCAATGCCGCTGTCACTCACGACCACGGCCATGCCGGGGATGGCAAGGCCGTATTCCACCATGTCGAGCGTCGGGAAGGTCTGGCCGGTCTTGTCTTCAAGCACCGGCAGGTCATTGGTCTTGTAGACGCTGACCACGTCGACCTGGCCCTGCAGGAACTGCGGCACCCGCGACTGGGAATCCATCTGGACCTTCGAGACCTTGCCGCAATCGACCTGGTTGATTTCGCAGAAGGCGTCGAGATAGGACGTGCCGGTTTCCCCGACGGCATGGGCGATGGTCTTGCCCTCCAGATCCTTCGGCGTCTTGACCGGCTTTTCGGCATGCGAGATCAGGGCGATCGGCGTTTCCGGCTGGTAGAGCGCGACGATCTTGACCGGCATGCCCTTCTGGATGGCCGAGATGGCGAAGATCCCAGGCAGGATGACCGCGTCTTCCTGGCCCTGGATGAGCGAACCGAGCGCGGCCTGCGATCCGGCGCCTTCGCCGAGCTTCAGGGTGACGCCGGCATCCTTGTAGACGCCTTTCTGCTCGCCGAGATAGAAGAAGCCGTATTCGCCCTTCAGTTTCCAGCTGAAGCGGACCTTCACCTCCTCGGCCATTGCACCCTGGCTCGCCACAAGCGTGGCGATGGCGGCTGACCCGACGAGTGCGGCTCCGCGAATGACACGTCTGACATGCATCATTTCACTCCTCCCTAGCGGACGCCCGCTGGCGTCCCGTTGGCTTCCTGCCTCATTCATTCCCCAAGGATCGAACCAGGGCCTCCTACCCGTTAGCTCAATTCTTGATCTCATAGTGTGATCACATATTGGGATTGTCAAGTAAAGAATCTGAGAGAGATCACATGTTGTTGCCCATGACACACGCGCACGGCCGAAAGCCTCGCACATCATCCAATGTCCGGAAATCGCTTGTAAATTTTATTCGAACGACGCTGTCACCACCCTCCGTTGCCGGGGCGTGGTGCATGGTGTCGGCGTCCATCGGCAGGCCCCGACGAGGCCGCTCGTCACGTTACGGTGTCGAGGCGAAAATGCTCGGCAACGAGTTTTCTATGGCCGAACGGCTGAGGTCCCTGGCGATGAACACCAGCCATCCGCCCGAGACACCATCCGGCCAGCGCGGCAGGTATTCGGGCGGGTAGACGACATGCTGAACCCCGTGAATGACCACGGGGCGGGAATCGCCCGCAACGGACAGCAGGCCCTTGACCCGCAGGATGGACTGGCCGCGGCTGGCGAGCAGCAATTCCAGCCAGTCGACAAAGGCCGGCCAATCCACGGCGGCGGCGACTTCGACGACGAAGGTCTCGACGCCGGCGCTGTGCCGGCCGTAAAGCGGCCCGTCGGAAGCATCGAGGTAGCGCGGGCGCCGGTCTCCGGTGCTCTCGAAAAGCGCGCCGGCGCCCGGCATCTTCGCCTTGCTGGAGACGAGCTGGCTGACCGTCGGGTTGATCGCGGCAATGTCATTGCGCAGCGCATCGAGCCGCCAGGGCTCGGCAAGATCGGACTTGGTCACCACCACGCGATCGGCCAGCGCCACCTGCTGGACGGCTTCGGCGAAGCGGGCGATCGTTCCCGCGCCCCCGACGCCATCGACCGTGGAGACGATCGTGCCGGCGCGGTAGCCGCGCCTCAACCGCAGATCGCTCATCACCGCCTGCATGATCGGCGCGGGGTCGGCAAGTCCCGTCGTCTCGACGACGACGCGGCGAAAGGGCTCCACCTCCCCGCGGCGCACCATCTCGAACATGTCGGCGAGCGTCGAGACCAGATCGTCCCGTACGGCACAGCACAGGCACCCCGAAGACAAGAGCACGGCGTCTTCGGACACTTCGCGCACCAGGAGATGATCAAGGCCGACCTCGCCGAACTCGTTGATGACCACAGCCGTGTCGGCGAAGTCCGGTTCGCCGAGCAGATGGCGGAGAAAGGTCGTCTTGCCGCTGCCGAGGAAGCCCGTCAGGACATGGACGGGAATACGATCATCCAGCGCGGGAGCGGCAGGCTGCACGGTCAGGCCACCTCGAAGATCGCGTCGATCTCCACCGGCACGTTTCGCGGCAGCGAGTAGCAGCCGACCGCCGCGCGGGCATGGCGCCCCGCCTCACCAAAAACCTCGACCATCAGATCGGATGCGCCATTGATGACCTTCGGATGGTCCTTGAAATCCGGTTCGGCATTGACGAAGCCGCCCAGCCGGATCACGCCGACGACGCGGTCGAGATCACCGCCCAGCGCCTCCTTGAGCTGGGCGAGGATGTTGACGGCGCAAAGCCGCGCTGCCGCCTGGCCGTCCTCGACCGAAAAGTCGGAACCGAGCTTGCCGGTGAACTTGTCCCTGCCGCCCTCGGCCGGCACCTGTCCGGAAATATAGACCTGGCTGCCATGGCGGCGCGCCGGCACATAATTGGCCAGCGGCGCCGTCGTCGTCGGCAGCACGATGCCCAGGCTCGCCAGTTTGTCGTCGATCTTCCCCACCACGATGCGTTCCTCCCCGATCATCTAGTAGTCGAATTGCAGCTCCGGCCCGTGCGCGAAGGGCAGTTCCAGCCCCTGCGGGCCGGCGACGCTGAGCAGGGCCTTGCAGGTGGTGCGGATGTCGTGGACGATGCCCTTCTTGGCCGCCGTGGCGTTCTTGTCCTTGAGGGCTGCCAGGATGTTCTGGTGGTCCGACGCATTCCAAGGCATCGAGGGGATCAGCAGCGACATATACATGGTCGGGCCGAACTGCAGCCAAAGCGACTCGATCAGCGGCATCAGGACTTCGCTGTCCGCTGCCTGGTACAGCGTGAAATGGAATTTCTGGTTGGACGACAGGCAGTTCAGGATGTCGCGCTTTTCGATGGCCACCAGAAGCTGCTTGTTGATCGCCGACAACTCGTCCGCCAGCCCGGACGGATCCTTTTTCACGGCAAGCTCGGTCGCCATGCCCTCCAGCATCTCCCGGATCGTAAACAGCTCGGTCAGTTTTTCGGGCCGCAGCCTCGGCACGCGGACCGAACCGCCCTTGGTTTCCTCCAGCGCATTGGCAGCAACGAGGCGGCTGAGCACTTCGCGCACCGGCATCGGACTGGTGCCGAGCCCGACAGCCAGCTTGCGCAGGCTCATCACCTGTCCCGGCAGAAAGGCACCGACCATGAGCCCACGGCGCATGTAACGAAGGACATGCTCATGGACATGGCCGCGTGCCGGCTTTTCGGCAGCGTCGCTGTTGACTTCGTTTTCCGGCTTCTTGATCGGCATCTTGTCTTCAGACTCCGTCATCTCGTCTTAAATCCGCGATCCGCCAGAAGGCCAATCCCGCCACACCGCCCGTCTGCCCCAGGGGTTGACAGGTCAAAATTTGTGATCTCACATTGTGATCAATAAACGACTTTTCTCAAGACGGCAACCTTTAACTGTCCTGCCGCTCCGCAGACGCCAGCCAACGGAAAAGTCGCCCTGAGACTCCGATGGGAGAATGAGACATGACTGCGACCGTTTCCGACCAATCCGCCTTGCGTGCCCATATCGACCGCGCCGCCGGTCTCGGCCGCTATGTGCTGCGCAACGTGCGCCTTCACACGGCGACCACACGGGCGGACGCTGCCGATGCCGCAGACAGCGCGTTCTTCCTGGCCGATATGAGTGTAGAGAAGGGCAGAATATTAGCAATAACGCCTGCACGTCCGCGCACCACCACGGCGGACGACCCGAACCTGCCGTTCATCGACGTCGGCGGGCGCGTCGCGCTGCCGCCCTTCGTCGATTGCCACACGCATCTCGACAAGGGCCACATCCTGCCGCGCACGCCCGCGGCGGACGGGACGTTCGACGGCGCGCTGGCGGCGACGCGCAGCGACCGCACGGCACGATGGTCAGCCGGCGACCTTGGCAGGCGCATCGATTTCGCCCTTCGCTCGGCCTTTCACTACGGCACATCCGCCATTCGCACGCATCTCGATTCGCAGCCGCCGCAGGCCGAAATCTCCTGGCCCCTGTTCACGGAACTCCGCCAGCATTGGCGCGGGCGGATCGCGCTACAGGCTTCCTGCCTGTTCCCCATCGACATGGCACGGGACGATGCATTCCTGCGCGACATCGCAAAACGCGTCGCCGATGCCGGAGGGATCCTCGGCGCCGTCGCCTATCCGGTGCCCGATATCGATCATCTGCTCGACCGGATGTTCCGTGCCGCCTCGCATTACGGTCTCGATCTCGACTTTCATGCCGACGAGAGCGCCGACCCGGCCGCCGATGTGCTGTGCCGCATCGCCGAAACGGCCTTGCGCTCCTCTTTCGCCGGCAGGATAGTGGTCGGGCACTGCTGCTCCCTGGCGATGCAGGAAACCGCGATTGTCGATGCGACGCTCGATAAGGTCGCGGCGGCCGGCATCACCGTCGTATCGCTGCCGACCTGCAACCTCTACCTCCAGGATCGCAGGAAGGACGGCACGTCGCCACGCTGGCGCGGCGTCACCCTGCTGCATGAAATGAAGCGACGCGGAATAGCTGTCGCGCTCGCCTCGGACAACACGCGCGACCCGTTCAATTCCTACGGGGACCTGGACATGCTCGATACGTTCCGCCTCGGCACGCGTGCCCTTCATCTCGACCATCCCCACGGCGACTGGATCAAGGCGGTTTCTACGACGCCGGCCGAGATCATGCGCCTGAACGGCCACGGCGCCATCGCAGCAGGGCAACCGGCCGACCTGATCCTTTTCGAGGGACGCTCCTGGTCGGAGATCCTCTCCCGGGCGGAGAGCGACCGTATCGTCATCCGAAACGGTTCCCCGAGCTCGGCTCCCCTGCCCGCCTATGCGGAACTGGATTCGCTGGAGGGATTTGCGCTTACCTGAAGCACCGGCCCCCGCCAAGAAAAACCCCGCCTGGTCGGGCGGGGTTCCCCCAACGTTCGGATCAGCTCAAAGCAGATCAGGCCGTCGCGCCGACCTGGTAGAGCTCGACCTTCGTACCATCCGGGTCGGCGATATAGATCGTCAGACCATAGGGACCGTCGTGAAGGTCGGTATAATAGCGGACGCCGGCTTTCTTCAGCTTCGCATCCATGGCGCGCACATCGTTGACTTCGAAAGCGATATGGTCGAGCTGACGGTGCTCGCGCGTCTTGCCGTGGATGAGGGCGATCCCCTGATGGAAGGCGGTGAACGGACGGCCGTCGGCGAGCGGCTTGGCCGGGCGGATCGTGAAACCCAGCAGGTTGGTGTAGAAATCGACCGACGTGTCGATATCATCGACCATGATCAGCTGGTGGCCATAGTTCGTCACGCGCGGCTTGACCTGTTCGCCGATCCAGTCGAGCACTTCGGAAGAGGGAGCGATCTCGCAGAAATACTGCTTCCACACCTGCTTGGCCGTCGCCTCCCAATCCGCATTCACCCCCGAGATGCAGTCATCGACGGCAATGACGTCGAGGTCGCGCAGATAAGCTTCGCGAATGGAGGTCTCCACGCAGGCATTGGTGGTCGCCCCGGTAACGAAGAGATGCTGGGTGCCCAGCATCTTCAGCATCATCTCGAGACGCGTCTCGTAGAACGCGCCGAAACGATGCTTGCGGATGACGAAGGCCGGATCGAAATCCGCAAGGTCCTTCAATTCGTCTATGATCTGCTCGTCCCAGGTTCCGGCAAGCGCGGAAACGCGCTTGCGGCGCGCGGTATGGCCGAGCAGCTTTTTCCTCGCACGGTTGTGGTCGATCGCAAAATGCTCCTGCATCGTCCAGATGACCGGGATGCCCGTGTCCTGGCAGCGCTCGATGAGCTTGGCCAGGGGCGGCACGATGGAGGAGAGCCGTTTGGTGTCGACGCCGGAAACACCCAGCGTTCCCTCCTCGTGAATGAACGCATTCTGCAGGTCGATGACCAGAAGCGCCGACTTGCGATAGTCGAGGGTTTCAAGGGCCATCACTTGTGCTCCACCATGTCGATGCCGAGCACGCCGCCGCGACCCCAGCTATCCTTGGGCGTCTCATGGATCACCACGTGCAGGTGATCCGGCTTGCAGGCGGCCTCTTCGACCATGGCCTTGGTGATGGCTTTCACGAGGTTGCGCTTCTGCTCGACGGTGCGCCCCTCCCACATTTCGACGACGACGAATGGCATTCTATGTCTCCTCTCTTTCAGCGGGCGTGGCGCCGGAGGCCCAGACGGGCACGGCGGACGCAAAGCCCGAAACCAGGTCATTGTCGGCCCGGTCGGCGCCGGAGAGCAGCCAGAGCGGGCGGTTCGAATAGTTCACCAGGACCTGCTCTTCCATGCAGGCCCGGTTGGCCGGATGCGCGGGATCGCGCACGAAGCGGCTCGTCGCCGGCATCAGCCGGATCACGTAAAGCGGCTCCGCATCCTCAAGGCCGCAAAGCGCCTCGGAACCCATCGCCGCCAGCGGGACGGCCCGCGGAACAGGATCTTCTCCGGCGACAGGCACGAGCAAAACGGCGCCGGCGAGCGGCGCCACCGGCCAGTACCGGCCTTCCCGGCGCGCATCCAGAAACGCGCGGTATCGACCGGCCTCTGTGAACAGTTCACTGTCCCAGAGGATGATATCGGCCCCGAGCACGTTCCTCGCCGCCTCGACGACGAGGTCGCTCTCGCACAGTTCGAGGAAGGCCCAGGGGTCGGTCAAGGCGATGCCGTGGCCCCAGGGATTGTGGATCCCCGACAGTCTCTCCTGGCGGATCGCCGCCTTGCGGCCGACGATCCTGGCGACGGCCTCGCGCACCGGCAGTCGCGCCGGTGTCAGCGGGACCCGGCCGGCCAGATCGAGATGGTCGGGGATCGCCACGGTCATGCCGCCGGCACGGTCACGCAACGGCCGCGGCCGTAATGCCGCTCGTCGACCGCGCCGTTTTCATAGACGACCTCGCCGCGTGCGACCGTCATCACCGGCCAGCCCTTCAGGGTCCAGCCCTCGTAGATGCAGGTGCCCTTGCCGGTGTGCTCGACCGTGCGCTCCTCATCAAGATCGACCAGAACGAGGTCCGCATCGAAGCCGACATCGATATGGCCCTTGCGCGGCCAGAGGCCGAAGCGACGGGCCGGATTGAACGAGTTGAGCTCGACCAGGCGGCTGAGCGGCAGCCCGCGCTGGTGCACGCCGAAGTGCAGCATCAGCGACAGTTCCCAGGGGAAGCTGACGACACCGGGGAACTCCGTCCAGAGATCCTCGAGCTTCTTGGGCAGGAACGGCACATGGTCGGTGCCCAGGCTGTAGACCGAGCCGTTGAGCATGCCGGCCCACAGGCCCTCGAGTTCGTTGCGGTCGCGCAGCGGCGGCGAGATCTTGGCGCGCATGTCGAGATCGTCGTCGTAGCAGGTGCGCGTCAGGTAATGCGGGCAGGTTTCCACCGTGACATGAATGCCGCGGGCCTGCGCTTCGGCAGCGAGGACCGGCCCCATGCCGACCGATGTGTGCACGAGATGCAGGGAGCAACCGGTCTTCTCGGCCAGGAAGATCATGCGCCGGATCGTTTCGACCTCGCAGAAGGCCGGGCGCGATTCCGTGTAGGCGCCGAGGTCCTGGCGGCCGGTCGCGGCGATCTCCTTCTTGATCCACGAGGCGATCTGGGTGTTCTCGCAATGGACGTTGATCACCGCGCCGGGGATCTTCGACAGGATGCGCATGGCGGCGTAGACCCAGCCATCGGTCGCCGGGACGATGCCGATCGGATTGTCGGGCTCATAACCGAAATAGCATTTGAAGGACTTCACGCCGGTCTTGGCGATGATTTCAGGGATTTCGGCGATGTGCTCCTCGCGCTGGATGCCGAAGTGGAAGCCGAAATCGATAACCGCATTCTCCTCCCCCAGCGCCTTGCGCTCCTCGTAGAAGGGCAGGTAGGATTCCTTCAGATTGCGGATGTAGAGCAGCGCCGTCGTTACGCCACCGGAGGCGGCGGCGGCCGTCTCGGTCCGCATGTCCTCCGGGAACGGGAACTTCACACCGAGATGGCAATGCGGGTCGATCAGGCCCGGCATCAGGACCCGGCCCCCGGCATCGATGGTGCGGGTGGCGTCCGGCAGGACCTCGTCCGCCCCGGTCAGCACGATCTTGCCGTCCTTGACGGCGACCCCGCCGAAATATTCGCCGTCGTGGCGAACCACGCGGGCGTTCTTGATGACGAGATCCGCCTTCATTGCTTTTGCTCCAATATGCCTTCGATACGCCGGCTGATGCCGGCCCACTGGCTGCGCCCGACGGTGATCGGCGCGCGCGCGCCCATGCCCCGGGCCCAGACCGCCTTCAGCCCGAGTTCACCGGCCGCCTCGCGGTCGATCGTGCCGGGCGGGGCCGCCACATCCACCAGAAGCGCGTGCTTGGACAGCAGTTCGAGCTGCGCACGCTCCATCAGGCGCTTCGGAACGCTGCCGATGACGACATCCATCCGGGGCAGGTAGTCAGGCAGCTCCTCCAATGTCAGCGACTGCGCGCCGGCGGCATAGGCCGCGGCCCGCTGCACCGGGTTTCGCGCCGCGACATGGACATGGGCACCGAGCGCCACCAGCGTGTTGGTCAGCAACGAGCCGATGGTGCCCTGCCCGACGAGCATGACGTTCGACTTGTGGATGGTGATCTGCGTGTTCTCGATGATCACCTTGAGCACGCCCTCGACGATGGCGGGGCCGCGCAGCAGCATCAGATCGACATCCCACTCATATTCGTGCAGCGTGATGCCGAGCACCTCGCAATGGCCCTTCAGATTGGCGTCGGCCCAGCCGAGGATGATGTGGCCCGGCTTGTTCATGCCCGCGAGCATGTCGCGCGTCGGGATGATCTTCTCGGGGCACTTCGGCGCGAACAGCGCGCCCTCCGCCGTGATGCCGGGGATCGGGAAGAGGGCGATGTCGGCCCCCTTCAGCGCGTCGGCCGCATCCCTCGCGTGGTAGACGCCCTCGATGCCCTCGTCCGGCCAGGGGAAACCATAGGCACGAACGGTCGCGCCGGCCCGCAGGGCACAGCGGGCGATCTCCTGCTCGCGGGCATCCCCGGCGACGACCGCGATGACGGTGTTCTTCCAGCTCATTTCGCCCTCACCTTCTCGATCACCTGCTCCTTGCTCATCCCTGCTATGCCCATCGCCTCGGCGGTACGGCCGCCCTCGCGATAGTTGGCGCCGACCGCGATCTGCGCCAGGCTGTAGAGGGAATGGGCCACCGGCGTCTCGACGCCGGCGATCCGCGCAAATTCAAGGAACGGCAGCAGGCCGTGACCGAAATCCTCCTTGTAGTAGCGGTATTCCAGGGAGTCGGGTCCCTTGATGCGCTTGTTGGCTTCGCCGCCGGCAATTGCCGCCCGGTAGTCGCCGGTGTCGACCACATCCGCCTCCACCGTGCCGAGAAGCTTCATCTCCTCGATCAGGTTCGGCAGGTCGTGCCCGAAAGCCCTGGCGACCGCCAGCCGTTCCTCGTCGAGCTGCTTCATGACGCGGGCAACGCCGGGGGTCATGGCATCGACATAGAAGGTGAAGTTGCCACTCGTCGCCTCCACCCATGCGGCCGCCAGCACCGCGCCCGGCGGATGCAGGACCATGTTAACGTTGGAAAGGTCCGAGGCGATGACATCGGCAACGGGATCAAGGCCCGGAAAGAGCTTGCCGGCGATCTCCAGAACCTCCGCCCCACCCTTCAGGGCGGCCGCCTTGAGCCGCTTCGCCCGGCCGGAAACCGTCACGCCGTCCGGGCGATACTTGCGCGCCACATAGGTCAGCGTCGAGAACTCGACCACGGCCGGCGCCGCACGCCCGCTGCGCGCGAAGGTTTGCGCAAACTCCAGGGCGCCACCGGTATGGCCCGGATTGAGGATGACGGGGCTGGACGAGGGCCAGCCTGCGGCCGCGAGCGCCGCGGCAATCGGCGAATGCGAAAAGGTCGGCAGTGCCACCACCGCGACATCGACCCCCGCGATCGCCGCCTTGAGGTCGGTGGTGATCAGCGCCGGCCTGGCGACACCCTCGCCGAGCTTGCCTTCATGGGCAACCCCGCCGAGTTTGATATGCGGCTCCAGCGTTTCGGCCGATCTCGCCCAGAAATGCACGTCGTGCCCGGCCTGGACCAGCTCCGCAACCGAAGCCGCCCCACCGGCGCCTGCACCTAGTACTGCTACCTTCATTCTCTCCTCCCGGGGGAAAGCGTGGGCAAGACCACCTGTCCCCATTCCCGGAGCGGGCTTAAGGTCCCGGCTCCACTGGTTGCTCCTCAACAACTTTGATCACACTTTATGATCACAGATAGAATTGTCAAGCAGAAGAATATGCTTTCGCATGCTCAATTCGCCCGATCGGTGAAGGCTGCTTGCCGCGACGGGCGAGAACCATGCGCCGGTCAAATCCGGACGGATGCTCGCCGGCGCCCACACCGGGATTCGCACTGAATCCATCGCGGATGAACAGATTTCCCGACCCCCGCACACGGAGTGATCCGCTTCACCGACTTTCTTCCGGAATATTGTTTCTACCGTATCATCCAGCGGCACGCCCTTTCGGCGCGATCCGCGATGCAGGGGGCCGAGAGGTCCAACACCACCATCATGAACGGCAGCTTTATGGTATCCTCCTGCAGCACACGGTGCCCGGAACGAGAAGCACCCGTCGGACAGCAGCGCACCATTGCTGCGCGGCCACCCTTCAGCCAGGCCGATAGGCCGAGCTTCGACATGCCGCCCCAAAGCGCCCGCTTCCGACAAGGCAGACTTCAGGGCAGCCTCTCGGCCGCAGCTTGCCCCGGCCGGCGCCGAACGCCGGCCAGACAGGCCTCAGCTCAGTTTCCTTCGTCGTAGAGCGTCGTGGTCGTCTCGACATTCCCGTGGTGGAGACCGGCCCGCACCACCGCGGCGGCGGCCAGTTCGCGGGCCTTGGCGCGGATCGCCGCCTCGTCGACGCCCTGCACCTTGCCGTCGGCATAAAGTGCCTTGCCGTCCACCCAGGTCTGCGTGATCGACGCGGTGGATGCGGAGAAGACCAGCGCTTGCAACGGATCGTAGAACGGCGTCCACTCGATATGGTCGAGGTCGAAGAGAATGAAATCCGCCTTCTTGCCCACTTCGAGCGAGCCGATTTCATCGTCCCACATCAGGGCCCGCGCCCCTTCGATGGTGGCGGCGCGCAGCGCCTCGCGCGCGGTGAAGACGTCGGGCTTCAACCGCGCATCCTTGAACATCCCGGCCACGACCAGCATCTGCCGCATGAGGTTCATGTTGCCCGCCGCCGACACGCCATCGGTCCCGAGCCCGACCTTGACGCCGGCCTTGACCATTTCGGGATATTTGCCGATGGACGTCGCGCCCTTGCCGAGCTTGAAGGACGAGCACGGGCAGAAGGCGACGCTCGCGCCCCGCTCCGCCAGCAGCCTGACCTCCTCGTCCGATACCGCCGCACCATGGGCGATGACGAGATTCTTGCGGATGCCGCCGGCCTGGTCGACCCGGGTGATCGGCCAGCAGCCATATTTGCTCTCGCAGACCTTGGCCTCCTCGATCGAGGTCGCCAGATGGTAGGTCGTGCCGACACCCAGCTTCTCGGCCAGCGCGACGGCGCCGACATGCAGTTCGAGGCTGCACGGCTCCTTGCCCTCGATGTTCACCCAGCAGCGGGCGCGGCCCTCGAGCGTATTGTTATAGCGTGTAACGCATTCCTCCAGCACTTTCAGCGCCGTCTGCGCGTCCGGGAAGAAATGATGCTCGGCCATTTCCTCGGTCCAGCCACGCGGCAGCTCGGCCGGCCGGTTGTCCGCGGCATGGCGGCCGGTGATGCCGCGCATGCCGGTCTTTTCCATCGCCCGGATGACGATCCCGGGATCGTATTGCGAGCCCATGTCGAGGAAGCAGGTCGTGCCGCATCGGAGCATCTCCGTGATGCCGAGCAGTGCGCCCCAATATTCGTCCTCTTCCGTGATGAAGGCGTAGAAGGGCTTGGCCCAGTGGAAGACCCAGGCCCGCGTGTTGAGATTGTCGGGGAAGACCGCGCGCGAAAGCGTTTCCGACAGATGGACGTGGCTGTCGACGAAGCCCGGGCACATGCCCAGCATCCTGCCGTCGATCACCTTGTCGAAAACCCCGCCCTGGTGGCGCGTCTTGATCTCATCCGCCGCTCCGATGTCTGCGATGCGGTCGTTCTCGATCACCACGCTGGCATTGCGCAGCACCGTGTCGTCCTTGTCGACCGTGAAAGCGAAGTTCAGATTTTCAATCAGCGTACGCATGCGGCTCCACCCAATGCTTCAACACGTTTCCCTCCCGATCGCCCGCCGCGCGAGATGGCGGGCGACATTCATGGCGGCCGGGCAGGACACCGGCCCGGCCGCCGTAGCGCCCTCAGGCGACGGCCTGTGCCTTCACGCCCTGCCTGGCGGTGCCGCAGACGATAAGCTTGTCCGTGTTCGTGTAGTCGGACAGGAGTTCCGATCCGTTCGACGTCACAAGCAGCATGTCCTTGTTCTGCATGCCAAAGCCATAGCCGGTGTTGTAGCAGAGCGGTTCGAAACCGAGGACCATGTTTTCCTCCAGCGGCGCGTCGCTGCCCGGCTTGCCGAGCACCGGCGTGAGGCCGAGATAGGGATCCTCATGGAGATGAAGGCCGATGCCGTGGCCGACGAAGGAGATCGGCGGCAGGTCGAGCTTGGCGAGCTTGGCGATGAACGCGTCGTAGATCGCGCGGCAGCTGGCGCCCGGCTTCACCTTCTCCATGATCTCGTACTTGCATTCCACCAGATGGGCCCAGATCTTGTCGGCCATGGGCGGCGCTTCGCCGACGATGGCCGTCCGGCAGACACCGGCCTGGTAGCCGTCGATGACGGAGAAGATTTCCACGCGGCAGACATCCCCGCGCTTGAGGATGCGGTCGGACGGGCCGACATTCGGCAGCACGCTGCGCTCGCCGGTGGCGACGATGAGGAGCTTGAAATGCTCCGCGCCAAGCGAATAGACGTTGCGCGTCAGGTGCCCGGCAATATCCATTTCACTGTTGCCCGCATCCACCTCCGCCAGTGCGTCGGCAATGGCTTGGTCGGCGATGCGCGACAGTCTGCTGAGCAGCGCGATCTCTTCTGCCGTCTTGATCTGGCGCAGCCGCGCGAGGATCGGCTCGGCGTGCTCGAACCGCGCGCCGGGCATCGCCGCGATCAGGCGGGCGAAATCGCCGGCAGGCAGATAGTCCATCTCGAGGCCGATGCGCGCCTTCGCAAGGCCAAGACCGGAGAGCTGGTCGGCAAGGACCAGCATCGGGTCATCGGAAAACTCCGCCCAGATGCGTGACGGTACGTCGGGCAGGCGCCGCTTGATCGTCGACGCTTCCATATCGACACCGAAAATGGCGCTGCGCCCGTCGGCGGTGACGATCGTCATCGCGTGGCGATGGCGGATCAGCGGTTGCGACGGAACGACGAAGCCTGCCGTATAGGCAAAGTTCTCAGGCGAGGAGCAAATGATGGCATCGAGCCCATGCTCCGCCATAGCCCTGACCTGTTTTGCAACGATTTCTGCCCGCATATTCTTTCCTCTCTCCTTGCGTTTGCTGGCGGACGCTCAGTCGCGAACGCGATATTTCTCGACCTTGGCAAGATCGACATCGATGCCCATGCCAGGCCCCGTCGGCACGACGATTGCGCCGTCGACGAACTGCATCGGCTCGACCAGAAGGTCGTCCTTGTAGTAGATGCCGCCGACCTGGCCATGCTGCGCCTCGGCCGGCGTCGATACGGGAATGACGCAGGACAAGGTCACCGCCGGTGACGCGGCGGCGAGCTGGACATTGGCGAGGTTGCCGATGCCGGTCTCGATCGATCCGTTAACGTTGCAGAGGATGCCGGCGGCGCGGCAGACCGCGCCCACCTCCATCGCCTTGTAGAGGCCGCCCGCCTTTGTCGTGTAGATCGAGACGATCTGGATACCGCCATTCTGGACGATCTGGATGGAATCATGGGCATTCCAGGCCGATTCGTCGGCCATGACGGGCGCATCGATCCGGCGGCCGACCTCGGCGATCCGCTCGATGCCCATCACCGGCTGCTCGACATATTTGAGCCCGTTCTTCTCCATCTTGCGCACGGTCTGCACGGCCTCGCCCGGCGTCTTGTAGCCCTCGTTGGCATCGACGCAGATCTCGACCGCATCGCCGGCGACCTCCCGCACGGCATCGACCATGGCAACGTCCCGCGCCGGATCGACGCCGATCTTCACCTTGATCGTCCTGACGCCTTCCGCGACCAGCTTGGCGACCTCGGACCGCGCCTCTTCGATGGAGATCAGGCCGATGGAATGGGTGACCGGCACCCGTTCGCGCGCCTTGCCGCCGAGCAGGGTGTGCACGGGAACGTTCAGCCAGCGGCCGGCAAGATCATAGGCCGCAAACTCGACCGCAGCCTTCGAATAGGGATAACCACGGATGATCGCATCCATCCGGGCATGCAGTTCCGCGAAATTGCCGAGTTCCAGCCCGATGACCGCGGGCGCGAGATAGGTGTCGATGACCGCGCGGGTGATCATGGCGGATTCGCCGAAATAGCGGCCGAATTCCCCACCCCAGTCCTTGAGCGCCGGCGCCTCGCCCCATCCGACCCGGCCGTCGCTATCGGTCATCCTGACCATGACGTAGCGGCCAATGACCTCGGTGAGGCCCGCCCACTTGTGCTCGCGCCGCGTGGGCAATTGGACAATCAATGTTTCGATGGACTTGATCGTTGGCACTGGCTCCACCTTCTCCTTGTCGTCGCAGACATCTCGTTGTAGAATGCGATCATCTATTGTGATCACACTTTATGATCATGATTTGGAATGTCAAGGATGGCCGGATCGATTTTTTGTACCGGCAGGCAGGAGGGAAAACATGATCGTCGAAGCGACCAACTACTTCGCCAGGGAGGGCCTGGCCGACGCGGTGCTCGAGCAGCGCCGCAAGGCAAGCGAGATCAGGCGCGGGCTCGGGCTCGAGCCAGGGCTGATCCTCGTCAAGCTGGAAGGAGACGGTCCGGATGTCCGCTGGGAGTGCAGGTTCGCGTCCAGAGCAGCATATGAAGCCGACCGGGCAGCCAGGGCCGCGTCCCCGAACTTCGAGGAAGCACGCAGGGCCATGCATCGCCTGCTGGCAAAGTTCGAACGGCACGTCAGCCAGGAAGCCGACGCGGTGCAGAACCGCTGAAATCCTCGCCTCTGCACCGGAGAGCGCCATTTTGGGTGACGGCGTGTAAACCCGCAAAGACGGGTGCAGATATCGCCGCCCATTGCTTTTGTCCGTCCACCCTGAAGGACACGCCGCATCGTCCAGCGCCGAATGCACGCCTTCAAAGAGCTGCCCACGACAAAATTATCGCTCCCTCATCTGTCACGACAGGCAGGCATGCTTCGGCGATTCTGACCAGCTCAGCTATGGCCTGCGAGGAGAGGGCGGGCCTTCGCACGGAAACCCTTTCGAAGGCCAAAAGACCCATCCGTACGGCGCGAGTGAGCAGCATCGCTTTGTCCTCACCGCAGCCGGTCAGCCGTTCGGCGACAGAGCCGTATTTCTGGGTTTCGCGAGATTGCCGGCATCCGGTCCAGACAAGCCCTAAGCGCATACAATATTTCAGCTTTTTTAACACCCAGCCGGGTAATCTGCGGCAGTCTCACAGGAGACGCTGAGAGCGCATGCAGACTAGTCCATGGCAAACAAGCTAGAGTGTGCGAGCGGTTTGACCGGTTTTTCCCGTAAAAACAACACCGCTCGCAAAATCTTCACAATGCCGGATAAGCTTGCCTTATCGCTCGTTGTGTTCATTATGAAGAAATGAGCCGAATCGACGACCGCAATAGCGAACTTCATCCTTCGCAGGCCTCTGCACCGCCGCACAGCGCGCCGGCCGTCGACGGCATGGCCACCGCCGTTGCCGCGCCGTCCGCCTCCCCTGCCCTGCCGGCCCACCTGCAGGACCTCACCGAACGTGCCCGATCCTATGTCGAGGCCGCCAGCGCCGCCAATACGCGAAAGGCCTACGCCTCCGACTGGAAGCACTTTTCCGCCTGGTGCCGCCGGCAGAACGTTTCCTCCTTCCCTGCGGCCCCGCAGGTCGTCGGCCTCTACATCACCGCCTGCGCCTCCGGCACGGCAGAGCGCGGCGGCAAGCCGAACACCGTCTCCACCATCGAGCGGCGCCTCGCCGCGATCGGCTGGAACTGCGCGCAGCGCGGCCAGCCCCTCGACCGCAAGGACCGCGCCATCGCCACGGTCATGGCCGGCATCCGCAACCGCCATGCCGCCCCGCCGCGCCAGAAGGAGGCCCTGCTTCCCGAGGACCTCATCGCCATGCTGGAGACGCTCGACCGCGGCACGCTGCGGGGCCTGCGTGACCGGGCCATGCTGCTCGTCGGCTTTGCCGGCGGCCTGCGCCGTTCGGAGATCGTCGGCCTCGACCTTGGCCGCGACCAGAGCGAGGACGGACGCGGCTGGATCGAGATCTTCGACAAGGGCGCGCTGGTGACGCTGCGCGGCAAGACGGGCTGGCGCGAGGTCGAGATCGGCCGCGGTTCCTCCGATGCCACCTGCCCCGTCGCGGCCCTGGAGACGTGGATCCGCTTTGCCAAGATCGCCCGCGGCCCCCTCTTCCGCCGCGTGACGGGCCGGGGCAAGTCCGTCGGTCCGGACCGGCTCAACGACCAGGAGGTGGCGCGCCTCGTCAAGAAGGCGGCGCTTTGCGCCGGGGTGCGCGGCGACCTGCCGGAGGCCGAGCGGATGCAGGCCTTCGCCGGCCACTCGCTGCGCGCCGGGCTCGCCTCCTCGGCCGAGGTCGACGAGCGCCATGTCCAGAAGCATCTCGGCCACGCCTCGGCCGAGATGACCCGCCGCTACCAGCGCCGCCGAGACCGCTTCCGCGTCAACCTCACAAAGGCCGCCGGGCTTTAGCCGAGGGCTGGCCCGGTTCGAAGTTTTATGAGCCTCCTATCGCCGGCATTAGGGCGTCGGCTCGAACCACCCAGGAAAGCCCCCTGCCCTCTCGGGGAGACGGGCAACGTCACTGCACCACATCGGTTGACGGATGGGCCGCCCGACAAGAGAAGGGCTTGCGCGCGTCGCGGGGACGGGGCCAGTATCGTCCGGGCCGGCTGGGGAGGGGTCCATGGTACGACGGTTCACTGCAGCGATCTTGTCCCTTATCCTCGCCATGGCCATTCCAGCCCAATCGAGCGTACCAAAAGGCTGGTTTCTGCATGAAGACCAGGCGCCGACGCTGACCCTAGCCTATTATGACCCCTCCTCCGGCGACGTGATGTTCGCCGTGACCTGCACGCAAGGCTACACCGATGCCGTCATCGCCTTTTATCCCGAAACCGCTTCTCCCGGGAAGAAGGCCGTGCGCCTCACGCTTTCAAGCGGCGACAGCGTGCTTGTGATCGATGGAACCGCTCAGATACACAATGGCCGCTACGCGATCGATGGTCAAACGTCGATAGAGCAACACCTTGTCGATCTGTTGCACGGTGGTTTCACGCTGGCCTCGGACGGACAAGAGATGCGGACATTCTCGACGACCGAGCAGGATGCCGTGCATGTCCGCAACCTCACCAAGGCATGCCGAGGCTAGCACAATTTTAGCAAACGTACGGCCTAACCGGCATTCCCGACTGGCACCGCCTTGCCATTCGCGCGCAGCAGCGCCATGAGCATGGGGCCGAGCGAGAACTCGCCGCGCGCCGCTTTCCGTGTCAGGTCACGCAGATAGCCGCCGGGCGAACTGATATGCCCCGCCCTTTCGAGAATGCAGGCGATCGCGACGGCCGCGTTTTCGGGTCCCATGGTTTCGCAAGCCTCCTGATAGGCTGATGGGCTGACCCCGAGCATCGAGCGGACGACCACGGCGGCCGCCATCAGGTCCCGCCAGCGGGAAATTGTCCCGTCCGGTCCGTACATCCCGATTTCCGGGCACGCCCGCAGCACCATGCCCAACGGGAATGCCCTGCCCGGTTCGGCTGGACGCTCCCGGTTGGAAACCGACGGCTCGCCCTGCTCTTTTTCAGAGCTAGGTTCAAGTTCATGGATGGAGTCGGATTTTGAATTCTGTATATGCTGACGGCATTCGACATCATTGGTGTCGGATTTTTTCGAAATAAACTGATCTTCCAGCATGTTGACGATCTCATCGCGCAACAGGGCCAATTCGTCGAGGCATCCTTCCAGCTCGGTTGCCTGTTTTGCAAAACGCAGCCGGGCGACAGCCGCTACATAGTGATCCTCGATGAGGCTCCAGTCGCCGGCAGCCCCCTCCTCCATCGCCGCGGAGATCAGCTTGCGGATATCCCGACGCGTGATGGAGATGCGTTCCCGGACGATCTTCTGGTGCCGGCGTTCCTCAGCCACCTGCTGGGCCATCCGTGCAAGCTCTTCCGAGCGCGCGAGCAAGGGCGCCAGGCTGAAGCCATAGGCGGTCTCGATCACGCCATCCCTGCCCTTTCGCGCGTAGCGCTTGCCATTGGGGCTGTCCTGGCGGTTGATGAGGCCCGCCTGAACGAGGAGCGACAGGTTCTCGCGAAGGGTCGTGCCGGCAATGCCGTTTGCCCGTGCCGAGAGCTGCGCGTTGGAAGGAAAGACGATCAGATTGGCGTCTTCCTTCAATTCCACCTCGGGATGGAACGATAAAAGCGCGCTGAGAACCGCTAGCGCCCGGTCACGCAGGCCCATCAGGGAACGCGCATCGCAGGCGTCACGATAGATCTTCCACTTGTCGGCGGACTTCCCGCGTTTGATATTGGCCGCCTCGAACTGGTTTTTCACCAGCGCAAGCGTCATCGGCCGCCGCCCGAAGGGCGTCGTCACATATCCACTCTGCATTTCCTTCACCTTCCAAAAGGCAAAAGAAATCCGCTCACCAAAAAGGGTGCCAAAGACTCTTGACTGTGATTCGTGGAAATGCGATTCTCGGAGTGCTTAGTTCTGAGAGAGGCTTCCACGTGGGCAACCGCTTGGGGGCCTTTTTCTTTTGCTGTTCAGTCTCCCTTGTTTTCCTCGTCCAGGAACTGCGCATAGAGCGCGTCCAGATTGCGCGAAAGAAAGTCACCGAAACGGGCGGCATTCTTCGCCTTCATCGACAGCGAAAAGACCTTGCCGCTGTTCTTGATCTCCGCCAGCACAGCCTTGTCCTGCGGCTCCCACTTGGCCTTGGCCGGAGCGGGCTCGGCCTTCCGGACCGGGCGTGTGCTCTTGTTCAGCGCGGCATAGAGCGCCAGGAAGCGCTCGTCCGGCGCCAGCGCCTGAAAGTCGGCGTCACGGACAATGCCGCGCACCTTGTCATTGTTGGATGCCTTGCCGGCGAGGAGCGAAAGCTCGACCCAGCGTTCCCGCCCGATGCCCGGCGCCGCACCGATCGCGCGGATGACGTCGGCCGGGATGCGCTCCGTGACGGACATCATCTTGGAGATCGCCGCCGCATTGGCGGCCAGCGCCGAGGCAATGACCTCCCGGTCATACCCCAGATCCTCCAGGCGCCGCGCGAAGAGCGCCCGCTCGATGAAGGTCAGGTTGGCGCGCGCGGAGTTTTCCTGGCCCTGCGCGATGACGTGGGTGCGGTCGTCGATCGACTTGACGACCGCCTTGACCTTGCGGCCGAGCTCCCGGGCCGCCCGCAACCGCCGGTGACCGAAGACGACCTGGTAGCGCCCGGCCGCCGTCGCATGGGGCCGCACGAGGATCGGCGTGTCCTGGCCCCGTTCGCGGATTGCCTCGACGAGCTCTCGGAAATCGTCATTCTCCTGCGCCAGGCGATCCTGCACGAAGGAATCGTCGATCAGGTCCGGATCGAACTCGACGACCGCCTCCCCTTCGAGAAAGCGGTCCGCCTGCTTGGCAAGCTCGTCGAGCGAGCGGACAAGCGACTTGCCGGCGCCCCGCATGGGATAGGAAGCGGTGACGGTGCTGTCGTCGGTCAGGGCCGCCAGGCCTTCGAGGAGATTCTTTCTTGCCATCTTGTCACTTCCGGTAGGCCTCAGCCTATTGTTTTTCCTTCAATAAATACCGATTTTGTCAGCCGACAAATCAGCGCCCCCACGAACGGTGGATAAGATCTGTGATTTCCTCATTGACGGCGTCGAGCGATTCCAGCGCGCGGTCATAGGTTGCGCGGTTCATGGCGGCGCGCTCGACCTCGTAGAGCGTCTGCTTGGTGATGCCGGCATCGGAGACGGCCGTGGACTTCACCATCTGGTTCTTCAGCATGAACTCGTGGAACATGGTCGACATGAAGCCGACCATCTGCGCCTGCGGCACATCCATCGGCTCGTAGCGGGTGATGAGGTAGCGGTACCAGGAAAGATTGACCTCGGCCCCGGCCGCGCGGATCGGCTTCAGAATGCCGCCCAGCATCAGCAGGAACTGGCCCATCGACATGACGTCCAGCATCTGCGGATGGATGGTGATGAGCACGCTGGTCGCGGCCGTCAGGGCGGTCAGCGTCAGGTAGCCGAGCTGCGGCGGGCAGTCGATCACCACGACATCGTACTTGCCGTCCACCTCGGCCAGCGCCCGCGAGATGCGGGTGAAGAAGGTCTTGCCCTCGTTCGACGATTTGTCCGCCATGGCAAGCGGCGTGTCGTATTCGTATTCCTGCAGGTCGAGATTGGCCGGAACGATATCGAGCCCGGGGAAATTGGTCGGCCGGATGATATCGGCAAGAGCCTTCTTCTCCCCATCATAGCGGATGGCATCGTAGATCGACGCCACCTGGTCGAGCTCCGGCTGAAAGCCGTGCAGGGAGGAGAGCGAGGCCTGCGGGTCGAGATCGACCGCCAGCACCCGATGTCCGGTCAGGGCGAGATATTGCGCCAGATGCGCCGCGGTCGTCGTCTTGCCGGAACCGCCCTTGAAGTTGACGACGGCAACCACCTGCAGCTTCTCGCCATTGCGGCGATGCGGCACATACATGCGGCTTTCCGAACGGCCGTGCTGGTCGAGATACTGGCGCAGCTCCAGCATCTGCCCGGCCGTATAGGAGCGGCGGCCGGAAGGCGAGGTCTGCGGGGAGGGGCCTTTGCCGTCGAGATGCAGTTTCTTCAAGGTGCTCTGCGAAACACCGACATAGTTCGCAACCTCGGCCAGCGAAAACGGCCGCAAGGTCTTCCTTGCATTCGGCGGGAATCGTTGCACGCTGAGCAAATGCAGCTTCTTCGAGATCAGATCGCCCTGTTCGAGGATCTGGTCCTCGAAATTCACGGGGTTGTGCACCGAAGCGCTGGGATTAGCGTTCATGAACGGTCATTCTCTCAGATAACGATTTTCAGCCGTAAAAGGCTACATAAGCGTGATTATGTGCGATTCTCTAGGGGGGGCAAGGTTTTTAAGGTTAACAACCTGCCAGCCGGCTGCCATGAAACGGCAGCGAGAATCTAACACCTTGCCGCAGCTTTGCTTTTTCACCCAGCCGCAGGCGACCGCCGCGCGCCTTCCGATGCTTCGCGGCGCCCTTGCGTCATGGTCGCGCCGGCGGCCGACGATCCGGGCGGCCGAATCGCGCTTCATCCTGCCATCCGCGTCGCATTCCGCCCATGCCTTGCGACAATGGAAGGCCCATCGACAGATTTGTCGGGATCAGGCCTTGTTGGAGACGGGGATTCGATGATGCATTCATGCGAAAACCCGCGGCGGGCGCGAGGCCTGCCGGGCGAAGCACGGACCGGTTCGAGGAGCCCGCGATACAATGAGCAAGTCCAACTACAAGGACATTGCCCGCCTTGCCGGGGTCGGCACCGCGACGGTGGAGCGGGTATTGAACGGGCGCGGCGGCGTGCGCCCCGAACTGGCCGAGAAGGTGGTGATCGCCGCCCGCAGCCTCAACTATCCCCGCACGCTGCCCGATGCGCATCGCGGCTTGCTGCGCATCGAAGTCCTGATGGTCCGTCCCGAGACGACGTTCTACCGGCGCCTGTCCAAAGCGTTCGAGCGCATCGCCGCGACACTGGATCCCTTGGTCGTGGTGCATCGCAGCTTTACCGAGGAGATGAACCCGGAGCAGATCGCGCGCCATATCCGCTCGACCGACCTGCCGCGGGCGGGCCTCATCCTCGCCGTGCCCAACAGCCCGCTCATCAAGGCGGCGGTGGAGGCGGTGGCGGCCCAGGGCGTGCCCGTCGTACATGTCGTCACCCGCGCCTCGGAAAAGACCGGCGCCTTCGTCGGCATCGACAACCAGGCCGCCGGGCGGACGGCCGCCTGGTTCATCGGCCGCATGGCCCGGGCAGAAGGCCCCGTCGTCGCCCTCTGCCATCCGATCTACCAGGTGCACCGCGACCGCATCCGCGGCTTTTCCGATTATTTCGCCGCCCATCCCGGCCCGATCGCCTTCGAATGGCTCGGCTTCACCCGGGACGAGGAGCATTTCAGCGCGGAGACCCTTGCCATCGCGCTGGAGAAATATCCCGGTCTCGTCGGCCTCTACAATGCCGGAGGGGCCAATTCCGCGCTGATCAGCGTGCTGCGTCGCCATCCACGGGGCAGGGACATCCTGTTCGTCGGGCACGAGCTGACCGATTATACCCGCGCGGCGCTCAGCGAGGGCATCATGGATGTCGTTCTCGACCAGGCGCCGGAAGCACAGGCCCAGCGCGCGCTCGATCTCATCCTGCGCCGCATCGGCCTGACGGATGTCGAACCAGATCCAAGCCCGATCCGCTTCATCACCATCACCGCCGAAGGCCTCTGATCTGATTTGATCAAGGAACCCTTCGGCATTCCGGCGAGCTCTTGATAATTTCCAAGTCGGGAGGAAAGCCGGCATTGCGCAAGGCGCAACGCGGCGAGCGGCGCGGCATGCGCTCCTTCCAACAGGGAAATTCCGCGGGTGCCGATGCACCTGCACGTCCGAGGGAGAGCGCAATGGACGATCTGCAATACGGAACGCGCAACAAGCGCGGGGACTGGGCGCCGAACCAGCCGGTGGAAACCGCGCCGCTGTTTACACTTCCGCCCCGCTTCCTGGCGATCCTCAAGTGGTTGCCGCACTATTTCTTTCCGTGGAACGCCATCTTCGCAGCCTCTACCGTCGCCTACTGGGCCTGGGTGATCCCGCCGGTCGAGACGATGCAGACCCTCGGCATCGGCTGGGCCGCCTGGCTCTATGCGATGAATGCGGTTTGCGTTCTTCTCTTCTACGGCGCCTTCGAACTGCATCTCTATGTGCTGAAGCGGCAGGAAAACCGCTTCAAGTACAACGGAAAATTCCCCGCCGACCAGAAGAACAAGGCCTTCTGGTTCGAGAGCCAGAACCTCGACAACATCCTGCGCACGTTCCTTTCGGGCGTCACCATCTGGACGGCGATCGAGGTCGCCATGCTCTGGGCCTATGCCAATGGCTATGCGCCCTGGCTGAGCTTTGCCGAAAATCCGTGGACGCTGGCACTCGTCGCCCTCGTGGTGCCGATCATCCACGAGTTCCACTTCTTCTGCATCCACCGGCTCATCCACACGCCGTTCCTCTACAAGTGGGTGCATTCGGTCCACCACAATTCGGTGAACCCGTCGCCCTGGTCGTCGCTGTCGATGCATCCGGTCGAGCACCTGCTCTATCTCGGCACCGCCTTCTACCACCTGATCCTGCCGTCGAACCCCGTCCTGATGCTCTACCAGCTCCACTATGCCGGCTTCGGCGCCATCCCCGGCCATGTCGGCTTCGACAAGGTGGAGGTCGGCGAGGAGACGCTGGTCGACAGCCACGCCTATGCGCACTACCTGCACCACAAATATTTCGAGGTGAACTACGGCGACGCCCTGATCCCGCTCGATAAATGGTTCGGCACCTGGCACGACGGCTCGGCGGAAGGCGAGGCCCGCATGCAGGCGCGCTACCGCAGGCGCAAGGAAAAGCTCGCCGCCCGCAAGGCCCGCGCTGAAGTCCAGGGAGCCGCCGAATGACCTGGGTTCAAGCCTGCAAGCTCACCGATATCGAACAGGAAGGCGCCATCCGCTTCGATCATGGCGGCCGCACCTACGCGATCTACCGCGCGCCGGACGACAGCGTCTATTGCACCGCTGGCCTGTGCACCCACGAGGCGATCCATCTTGCCGAAGGGCTGGTCATGGATTTCGAGGTGGAATGTCCCAAGCATTCCGGCGCCTTCGACTATCGCACCGGCGAGGCCTTGCGCCTGCCGGCCTGCGAGAACCTGAAAACCTATCCCGCCGAGGTGATCGACGGAGAGGTTCGCGTCGCCCTCGGCTAGGGCGGCGTGCCGACAAGCGGGCCCGTCGGGCCTCCGGAGTGCGAGCGGGTGGACCGGCACCCACATTGGGAGGATACCATGAAATCCATGTGCCTGGCGGCCGCTCTGGCCGCCTTGATGGGAAGTGCTGCCGCAGCCGAGACGATCGGCGTCTCGATGCAGAGTTTCGACAACAACTTCCAGACCCTCTTGCGCGAGGGGATCGGCGCGCGGGCCGCCGAGGTCAACGGCGTCAATGTCCAGATCGAGGACGCCCAGACCGACATTTCCAAGCAGCTCAACCAGGTGAAAAACTTCATCGCCGCAGGGGTGGACGCGATCATCATGACACTGACGGACACCTCCGCCGCCCCCGGCATCAGCGAGGCCGCCGAAAAAGCCGGCATCCCGCTCGTCTATCTCAATCTCGAGCCCGACAATGTCGGCGCGCTGCCGCAAAAGCAGGCCTATGTCGGATCCAAGGAGACCGATTCCGGCGAACTTGGCGCGGAGGCCGCCTGTTCCCTGCTGAAGGAAAAGGGCAAGGCGAGCGATGCGCAGGTCTACATCCTGATGGGCGACCTTGCCCACCAGGCCTCGCGCGACCGTACCTCCTCGTTCAAGGACGCGCTGGCCGCCAGCGACTGCAAGGGCGTCACAATAGCCGACGAACAGTCCGGCGCCTGGACGCGCACCAATGCCATGGACCTGACGACCAACTGGATCACCGCCGGTCGGCCCATCGATGTGGTTTTCGCCAACAATGACGAAATGGCGATCGGCGCGATCCAGGCCCTCAAGGCGGCGGGCGTCTCCATGGACGACGTGATCGTCATCGGCATCGACGCGACGCAGGACGGTCTTGCCGCCATGGCGGCGGGCGACCTCGACGCGACCGTGTTCCAGAACGCCAAGGGCCAGTCGGCAAGCGCGGTGGATACCGCGGTGGCGCTGGTGCGCGGCGAGGCGATCGAAAAGCAGGTCTGGGTGCCCTTCGAGCTCGTCACGCCGAAGAACATGGCCGACTACGCCAGCCGGAACTGATCCTCCCCGACCGGCGCCCCGCGCCGGTCCCTTTCCACGGAGACCAGCATGGACGATATCGTCATCATCGGGGCGGGCGAGGCCGGCGCCCGCGCAGCCTTTGCCACCCGCAAAGCCGGCTTTTCCGGCGCCGTCACGCTGATCGGCACGGAGCCGCACCTGCCCTATGAGCGTCCGCCGCTCTCCAAGCCACTGGACGGAGCCGTGCAGATGAAGGCGATCTGCACGGCCGGGGCGCTGGAAGCCGCCGGCATTGTCTATCACCAGGGCCTCGCCGCCATCCGCATCGACGCAGCCCGCCGCAGCATAGCCCTCAGCGACGGCCGGATATTGTCCTATGGCAAACTCCTGCTTGCCACCGGCGCCCAGCCCCGCCGGCTGGCATGCCCCGGCGCCGAGCGCGCGCTCGACTTCCGCACCTATCGCGATGCCGAGACCCTCTTTTCCCGCGCCGAAACCGGCGGGCCTGTCGCCATCATCGGCGGCGGGCTGATCGGCATGGAGCTTGCCGCGGTACTGCGAGACAAGGGCATCGCCGTCAGCATCATCGAGGCAGCATCCAGGCCGCTCGGACGGGCGGTTCCGCCACGCTTTGCCGAAAGGCTGCATGCCCGGCACCGGGAGGAGGGCGTGCATTTTCATCTCGGTCTCGGCATTGCCGAAATCACCCCCGATGCCATCATGCTTGCCGATGGCAGCCGCGTTCCCGCCGGCACCGTCATCTCGGCCATCGGCGTTCTGCCCGACATCTCGCTTGCCGGGAGGGCAGGGCTCGCAACGGCGACCGGCATCCTCACCGACAGCTTCCTGCGCACGAGCGACCCGCATATCTACGCCGCCGGCGACTGTGCCGCCGTCTCCCAGCCGGGCGGCGGCGCCATGCGGTTCGAGAGCTGGCGCAATGCGCGCAGCCAGGCCGAGACGGCCGCGCGGAACATGACCGGCGCCCACGAGGCCTTTGCCGCCACGCCCTGGTTCTGGTCCGATCAATACGATCTCGGCCTGCAGGTGGCAGGCCTGCCCCAACCGGGGCACCAGAGCATCCTGCGACCGGTCGCCGGGGGCGAACTGGAATTCTACCTTGCGGACGGTCGCCTCGTGGCGGCGGCCGGCCTTGGCGCCGGCAACGCGGTGGCGAGGGACATCAAGCTGGCCGAGATGCTGATTGCCGCCGGCATCCGTCCCGATCTCCCGGCGCTTGCCGATCCGGCCGTCAACCTCAAGGCGCTTCTCAAGAGCGCCCGGGCCGCCTGATGCAGACGCTGCTCGTCTTCCAGTCGCTCTGGGCCATGGAGCGCCGCCATACGGATGGCCATGAGCGCAGCCTTGCGGAAAACATCGCGATGATCGCAAGGGCAGGGTTCGACGGTGTCAGCGCGCACTATACCAACCGCGCCGATGTCACCCGCCTTGACGAGACACTAAGCGGCACCGACCTGAAGATCGAAGGCGTCTGCTTCCCGCGCAGCATAGACGACCTGCGCCTGCCGCTGGAGCTGGCCGCCGAATTCCCGGTCAGCCATATCAACCTGCAACCCGATGTCCGCCCGCGCCGGATCGAGGATTGCCTGCCGCTTCTCGACGGATGGATGGAGCTTGCCGAAAAGGCAGGCGTTCCCGTCTATATCGAGACGCATCGCGACCGGATGACCACGGACCTCTACTTTACGCTCGATCTCCTCGACCGGCGGCCCGACCTGCCGCTTCTCGCCGACCTCTCGCATTTCCTGGTCGGCCGGGAGTTCGCCTTTCCGGTCTCGCAGGAGAACCATGCGCTGATCCGGCGCATCCTCAACAATGCCCAGGCCTTCCACGGCCGTGTCGCCTCGCGCGAGCAGGTGCAGATCGAAATTTCCTTCCCGCATCACCGCCCCTGGGTCGATCTCTTCCGCGCGTGGTGGGACTACGGCTTCCGCGACTGGCGCTCCCGCGCAGCCGAGAACGCCACGCTGGTCTTCACCTGCGAGCTGGGGCCGAAACCCTATGCGATCACCGGTCGGAGCGGCAACGACACGACGGACCGGTGGGAGGAGGCGCTTCAGCTCCGCCGGATGGCGCTCGATCTCTGGGCTACCAGCGCCGTGCCCGCTCGGGATAGTTAGCGAACGCTTACCTACTGGTCCACCGAAAGGAGCAGTGCCGCAGGGGACTTGGCGAAGAGGAGGGAAAGCGGGAGATCCTGGCCGAGCGTGAAAGTATCTCCATCGAGAACGGAGCGCACGACGCGGCCAACCAGGCGAGAGGGGAGGGCAGCAGCCATCTCGCGCAGGGCTGTATCCTGCAACAGCAGAGTGCCGGGCATCACCTTTCCAAAGGTGAGCCGGGGAACGGCGACGATCGCGAAGGCCTGCTGCGTGCCGCGCAGGAAGGCAAGCGCGCCACCGTCACCGCCGGAAACGGCGAGGGGCTGGTAGGGACCCGAGAAGGGGAGGGGGCTCTTCCGTCTTGCCGCCAGCACGGTTGCCGTGAGCCATTGCTTGTAGAGGGGAAAGGCCGTATCGGCGGGTTCGGGCCTTTCGGGGATCGCCACTCCGTTGGCATCCAGCATCACCCGGTTGTCGGGATCGACGAGGGAGAAATCGCAGCGCTCGCTGCCCTGGTAGAGATCGGGAATCCCCGGCGCCGTCAGCTTGATCATCGCCTGGCTGAGGGCATTCACCCGGCCGGCATCGATGAAGGGAGCAAGTGTCGCGTCGAAATCCCGCAGGAAGGCATCGTGCTGCATCAGACCATCGACGAAATCACCGACCATCCGTTCGTATTCGGCATCGGGTTCTGTCCAGCTCGTGGCGCGTTTCGCCTCGCGCAGGGCCTTGGTGGCGTAGAGCCTCATCCGCTCCCCCAGCATCCGCAGTACGGCGGGGTCGTCAGGAGTACCGGACGGCCAGATGCCGGCGAGCGACTGGTAGATGAGCCACTCCACCTCCGGTTCCGGCACGCTTCGCCCACCGGACGCATGGCGCAGGGATGCATTGAGCCCGCTCCACCGCCGTGTCGCGGCAATCCAGGCATCCGGCGCCTCGGTCAGCGTGTAGAGCCGGGCACGGGCGTCCTCGCCCCGTTTCGTATCATGGGTCGAGCTTGCCGACAGGCCGTTCGGCATGGTCTCCGCCCGGTTCGCCATGAAGGCATCGAATGCCGGCACGCCGCCGGCTGCGGTGCCGGGGTCGCCGCCGACCTCGTTGAGGGCGATAACGGCATTTTCCCGGTAGAACAGGGTGTCCTCCACCGCCTTTGCCATGATCGGGCCGCTGAGCTGCTGGAAACGCCGCCGGAATTCGGCGCGGGGTCCTGCTTCTGCGGGAACCGGATCGTCGATCAGAAGCGCGGCCACGAAATCGACCGCAGGACGAAGCGCGGCCTTCTGCGCGGCTTCGATCGCATTCTTGCGCACCGCATGCACCAAGGCGCGGTCGCCTTCAGGCACGACGGTCTCCGTCGTATAGGTGCGGTAGACGGGGAGCGCGATGATGAAGACACGGATCGCCTCGGCCAGGATCGCGTGGTCTAATCCCAGCCCGCCCGCATCGGCGATCATCTTCGCAAGCCTTGCGACGCTCGCCACTTCGCCCGCGAAATTCTCCGTCAGCATCTGCCGTTTGGCGCTCCGCCTCTCCTCGGAATAGGCGTGCTGCCGGTCCGGCGGTTTCAACGCGGCGAAAGCCTGTTGCAAGCGCTTCTGCCCCCGTTCGTCGACAAGGACATCCGCCAGCGCCCCGATGAATTCGTAGCCGGTCGTGCCTTGGACGGGCCAATCCGCCGGGAAGGGCTCGTTCCTCTCAAGAATCTTTTCGGTGACGATATAGGGGGCGGAGCCGACGGCGGCCCGCAGAAGCCCGAGATAGCCGAGAGGATCGGCAAGCCCGTCGATATGGTCGATCCTGAGCCCGTCCACGATCCCCTCGCGCACGAGGTCGATGATCAGGCGGTGGCTGTCTTCGAAAACGCGGGCATCCTCCACGCGCAGGCCCACCAGGCCGGCGATCTCGAAGAATCGGCGATAGGTCAGGTGCCGGCCGGCGGTCTTCCAGTTGGTCAGCTGCCAGGGCTGGGCATCGTGGATTGTACGAAGCCGGGCGGGCTGCCGCGATATCGCCTCCAATCCTTCGGTTATCGCCTCCCGATTGCCCGGGACAGCAAGCACGCCGGACAGACGGTGCAGGTTTTCCGTCTCATCTCCGGGATGGAGGACGGCACCGGCCGCACGCAGATCCGCAAGGGCCGGCGGCCCCGCATCGGCCAGGACCAGCGGATAGCTGCGCGGATGAAGTGGATAGAAGGTCTCGTGATAGCGAAGCGCCAGCAACCCGTCGCGCGGGTCGAGCGCGAGGCTCATCGCCCCGCTTGCCAGCTCCGCGTCAAAACCATCGCCGAGGAAGGGAAGCGTCAGGCGCTCGGACCAGTCGATATCGAAGTACCGGGCGAAGGGGCTTTCCGCGCCCCATGTCACGACATTCCGCCACCAGGGATTTTCCAGATGGGCGGCCATGTGGTTGGGCACGATGTCGAGGATGAGCCCCATGCCGCGGGCACGGAGATCGACAGACAGGCGCCGCAAGCCATCGAGCCCGCCAAGGCCGGGGTCGATTTCGTTTGCATCGGTGATGTCGTAGCCGTGGGTCGATCCACCGACCGCGGTCATGACGGGAGAGGCATAGAGATGGCTTATGCCGAGCGCCTCGAGATAGGGCACAAGCTTGCACGCCTGGGCAAAATCCATGCCGTTGCGGAACTGGAGGCGATAGGTCGAGCGGATCGGGATCAAGGCACTGCCTCGCTGGCCGGCGGCACGAAGAGGTCAAGTCCGGCGGCGCTTGAAATCCGATTGTGAAACTACCCCGGCCAGCCGGTTCTGCCGGTCGAGCACGGCGAGGCGGCGCAGATGCAGCGACTGCATGTTGGCCAGCACGCCCTCCGGCTCCTCATCCTCGAAACAATAGGTGATGTTGGTCGTCATGACGTCGCCGACCTTCGTCGTTTCCGCATTGAGCCCCGGCGCGACGGCCCGCAGGATGATGTCGCGATCGGTGAGGGTGCCGACGAGGCCGCTTGCGTCGGCCACGGGCAGGAAGGCTATATCCCATTCCGCCATCAGGCTTGCGGCGTATTGAAGGGTCTCTTCGGGCCGGACGAGATGGACATTGCGGGTCATGATGTCGCCGATGGGCATGGGGACCTCTTGCTGAGCGCTTTCGCTAGGAACCGGCGAGCGCGACTTTGGTTCCAATGGGCGCGCTCGCGGCGTGATCGACGGTGACGACAATCGCCGGGCCGGCCGCGGTTTCCGCCGCAAGTTCGAAGATCGCATCTCCCCCGGCCGCCGGCCAGGCCTTGCGTTCCCCGGTCAGGTTTGCCCGCAGGCAAAGCGTGGCGGCAGGAAAACGCCAGTCGATGGCAAGAACGCCGTCCTCGGCGGGCAGGATATGCGGGGCGGCCTCTGCCGAGAGCAGCGGCGCGACATGCGTCTGCCGAAGCCGGATCAGCGCGCGCACGAAGTCGATGCGCCGCCGGCCGCCGGGCGAGGTCGCGCGGGACCAGTCGAGCTTCGAGCGCTGCAGGGTCTCCTCGGCATTCGGATCGGGAAGGTCTTCCACGGTCTGGCCCGCCTCCAGCCCACCGAACTTCTCCGCCTCCTTCTTGCGCCCCTGCCGCACGGCCCGCGCCAGGTCGCCGGTAAAATTGGCGAAGAAGAGGAAGGGCCGATCCTCGCCATACTCCTCTCCCATGAAGAGCAGGGGCACCGGCGGAGCGAGCAGCAGCAACACCGTCATGACGTCGAGCAGCGCCGGATCGGCAAGCCGCGCGAGCCGGTCGCCGAAGGCCCGGTTGCCGACCTGGTCATGGTTCTGCAGGAAGTTGACATTGACCTGCGGCGGCAGGCGATCCTGCGGCGCCGGCCCCACCCGGTCCCGGCTGCGATCCGCATGCACGAACCCCTTGGCCGCCGCCTCGCGCAGGAGCGCATAGGTGTCCTGCGCAAAGGGCGCGTAGTGTCCCTGCCGCTCCCCGGTCGCGACGACATGCAGGGCATGGTGGAACTCGTCGTTCCAGCCGGCCGTGTAGTGGCGCACCACGCCATCGTCGCGGTTCAGAAGGCTCTTGCGGCTCAACTGGTCCTCGACGACGAGGTGGACCTGCCGATCCGGGACGGCCTGCCGGATCGTTTCCGCCATTTCGATGAGGACGTGCCGCTCGCTTTCGTCATGGATCTCCTCGGTCGCATCGAGGCGCAGGCCATCGAACCGGTAGCCGACGATCCAGTGCAACGCGTTGTCGATGAAATAGCGACGCACCACCTCGCGCTCGAAGGCGAGCGCCGCGCCCCAGGGCGTATGGCGTTCGGGATGGAAGAAGGGCGGGGCGATCCGCGGCAGGACGTTCCCGACCGGACCGAAATGATTGTAGACGACATCGAGCAGGACCATGATCCCATGGCCATGCGCGGCATCGATTAGCGCCTTCAGGTCGTCGGGCGTGCCATAGGCATTGTGCGGCGCATAGTGCAGCACACCGTCATAACCCCAGCCGCGCTGCCCGGCGAAATGCGCGACGGGCATGATCTCGATGGCGGTTATGCCGACATCGCGCAGGTGCGGAAGCCGCTCGATGGCGGCACGGAAGGTGCCCTCCGGCGTGAAGGCGCCGACATGCAATTCGTAGAGAACCGCCTCCTCCCATGGGCGCCCCTTCCAGCCGGGATGCTGCCAGGCATAGCCGGCATGGTCGATAAGGACGGAGGGGCCTTCGACATCCTTCTCCTGCGCATGCGCGGCGGGATCGGGGATCACGAGGCCATCGGAAAGCCGGAAGGAATAGCTGTCGCCCGGACGCGCAAGGTCCGTCTCGACCGCGTACCAGCCGTCGCCGGCCGGGCGCATGGCGATCTCGTTGCGTCCGACAAGCAGCGTGACCCAGTCTTCGGCGGGTGCCCAGAGGCGGAATTGCACCCGCCCGTCCTCAAGGAGGGCCGGCCCCCAGCATCTCGGCGTCAACGATGCCTGCGTCATGCGGATCCTCTTGCTGAATACGGGGAAGGGAACCGGGCAGCGGTGAAAATGTTCCGGAACAAATCCCATCTTTTCGCGTTGCACCATCGCTCTCCTCGCACCGGACCGGCGCTCTCTGTTCCTCCCGGCGAAACCCGTCGCGGGCCACGATGAGCACTTGCGGCGGCGGCACGGGATTTTCGGTCCGTCTGCCTGTTGCTTCAGGGGAGCACCTGGTCGACCGAAGGGGACGCATCGCATGAGCTATTCATTTTCCGAACTCGACTTCATGAAGCCGGAGCTCGGCGCCGAATTCACCGGCGAGGGCACGCATTTCGCCGTCTTTTCCGCCCATGCCGAGCAGATGGAACTCTGCCTGTTCTCCGACGACGGCAAGGAGGAGACCGACCGGCTGCCGCTGCCCAAGCGCGAGGGCGACATCTGGTCCGGCTATATCGCCGGCCTGAAGCCCGGCACCGTCTACGGCTACCGGGCGCAAGGCCCCTACGACCCGAAGAACGGCCACCGCTTCAATCCCAACAAGCTGCTCCTCGATCCCTATGCCAAGGAAATCGTCGGCGAGATCGCCTGGGACGACGCCCTCTACGGCTACAGCATCGGCGATCCGGCCGGCGACCTCTCCTTCGACGAGCGGGACAGCGCACCCTTCATGGTCAAGGGCGTGGTGCAGGATCCGGACTTCGACTGGGCGGGCGATGCCGCCATCCGCCGGCCATGGACCGAGACGATCATCTACGAGGCGCATGTGCGCGGCATGACGATGAACCATCCCGGCGTACCGGAAGAGCTGCGCGGCACCTTCATGGGCATGGCGAGCGATCCGATCATCGAGCATCTCGTCGATCTCGGCATTTCCGCCATAGAACTCCTGCCGATCCAGTATTTTCCCGACGACCGCTATCTCGTGGAAAAGGGGCTGCGCAACTATTGGGGCTACCAGACGCTCGGTTTCTTCGCGCCGCAGCCGCGCTTCCTCTCCGGCCGTGCCATCACCGAGTTCAAGACCATGGTCAAACGCTTCCATGCCGCCGGCATCGAGGTGATCATGGACGTCGTCTACAACCATACGGCCGAAGGCTCCGAACGTGGTCCGACCCTGAGCTTCCGCGGGCTCGACAATCTCAGCTACTACCGGCTATCGCCGGGCGACCTGCGCCATACCTATGATACGACCGGCACCGGTAACACACTCAACATCGCCCATCCCATGGTGCTGCGCATGGTGCTCGACAGCCTGCGCTACTGGGTCGGCGTCATGCATGTCGACGGCTTCCGCTTCGACCTTGCCAGCACCCTCGGGCGCACGCGGCACATCGAGTTCGACCGCGAAGGCACGTTCTTCGATGCGATCCGGCAGGACCCGATCCTTTCCGGCGTGAAGCTGATCGCCGAGCCTTGGGACGTCGGCGACGGCGGCTACCAGGTCGGCGGCTTCCCGCACCCCTTCCGCGAATGGAACGACAAGTACCGCGACGACGTGCGCCGCTTCTGGAAGGGCGATGGCGGCCTCGTTTCGGGGCTTGCGACACGGCTCACCGGCTCGGCCCCGCAGTTCAACCATTCCGATCGCGGCGCCACCTCGTCGGTCAACCTGATCAGCGCCCATGACGGCTTCACGCTCATGGACACCGTCTCCTATGACGGCAAGCACAACGAGGCGAACGGCGAGGACAACCGCGACGGCCATTCCGACAACCATTCGCACAATATGGGTGTCGAAGGCCCGGCGGAGGACCCGGCCATCCGCTCGGCACGCGATCGCCGCCGGCGCAACATGATCGCGACCCTGCTGCTCAGCCAGGGCGTGCCGATGCTGCTCGGCGGCGACGAACTCGGCAACAGCCAGAACGGCAACAACAATGCCTATTGCCAGGACAACGAGACGGGCTGGACCGGCTGGGACGGCCTCGATGATCCGTTCCTCAACTTCTGCAAGGGCGCCATCGCCTTCCGCAAGCGCCATCCGGCGCTCCGGCAGGAACGGTTCCTGACGGGCGAGGCAGGCGAGGACGGCACCGTCGAGATCGCCTGGTACGGACCCGACGGCGCTCTCATGACCGACGCCGCCTGGAAGGACGGAAATCTGCGCACCCTCGGCCTCTTTCTCGCAAAGCCGGCGAACGGGGAAGGGGCGGACCAGCTCTTCATGGTCTTCAACGCGGGCGGGGACTGCACGGTGGCGCTGCCCGAAGCGAACGGCATCACGGCATGGAAACGGGTGCTCGACACGGGATCTGACGACAATGCCTTTGCCGAACATCCCGCCGAAGGCTCCGTCATGGTCTCCGGCGCAAGCATTGCCGCCTTCGAACCGGCAGGCTGACGATCGACCATGGCACCGGAAAACCTCAAGGAAACCGGCCTCGTCTATGTCAGCGACAGCGAGCCCGGCATCCGGCGCCAGCGGTCCGGCCGCGGTTTCTGCTATCGCCTGCCCGACGGGGCGCTGCTGCGCGATGCGGATATGAAGGCGCGCATTGCCGCGCTCGGTCTGCCGCCGGCCTATGAGAATGTCTGGATCTGCATGGAGGCCAACGGCCATCTGCAGGCCACCGGCTATGACGCGCGCGGGCGCAAGCAGTATCGCTACCATCCCGACTGGCAGGCACTGAAGAGCGGCGACAAGTTCGACCAGCTCATCGCCTTCGGCCGCGCGCTACCGAAACTGCGCCGCGCGGTCCGGCGCGACCTTGAAGGCGCGCCCGGCGCGGTCGATACGATGCTGGCCGCAATCACGGTCCTGCTCGACGAAGCGCAGCTTCGTGTCGGCAACCGGGCCTATGCGGTGGAGAACAAGACCTATGGCGCGACGACGCTCCTGAAACGTCATGTCTCGCTTGCGGAGGGACGCATCGCGCTGCGGTTCACCGCCAAGGGCGGCAAGCGCGTGCGCCGGACGCTGAAACATCCCCGCCTCCAGCGCCTGCTCGAGGACTGTGCCGACCTGCCGGGCCGCCAGCTCTTCGTCTGGAAGGACGAGGGCGATCTGGTGCGGCCGATCGATTCCGGGCGGCTCAACACCTATCTTGCCGAGATTTCCGGCATCGCCATTTCGGCGAAGACCTTTCGCACCTGGGCGGGCAGCCTCACCGCCTTCACCCATGCCCGCCACGCGATCGAGGAGGGCGGCCGCCCGACGATCAAGGGCATGGCCGAGGCGACGGCCGAAGCCCTGCACAATACGCCGGCCATCGCCCGGTCGAGCTACATCCACCCGGATATCATCGCACTCGCCGAAACACCGGAGGCCCTCGGCCTTGCCATGCGGTGCCCCGTGCTCGACATTTCAGGATTGCGAGTGGAGGAGGAACGCCTGCTGCGCTTTCTCGAAAACCGGAAAAGGGCGCAGCAGGGTTAGGGTCGCCGCATCAATGGCTAAGGGCAAGCGCCTTGTCGTCTTTCCGCGGCGGGCGGCGGATCGCGTCGACGGCCCGGCGGGTGGCGTCGTCGACATCGTTGGAATTGCGTTTCGTCTTCAGATGCTCGGGCAGGGCGACCCGCTCCAGTTCGGCGCGCTCGCGTGCCGCCTGTTCCCAATGCTCGCGATCCTTGCCGTGCGGGCGGCCTTCCGCCTCCCATAGGCCATAGGCACGCTTGCTGATCCATTCCTGGCGTTCGTCGTTCACGATGATGTCCCTTCGGTAGTGGCAGCGGTCTATGCCGCCGTCCATGAATTCACGCGGAAACCGGCTTCCTTCGCCGCTTCGATGAAGGCGCGGCGCGCGAAGGCCGGGTCGTCGTCGCTTGTCAGCCCCTGCTCGCAGACGCTTCTGGCTATCAGCGCTGCAGGTCCGTCTTCGATCGGCCAATGGTTCTTCAGGCACAGCAGGGCGTCCCGCGTGCTCTGCACGCGAAGAACCTGCTTGTCGCCCTCCAGCACGACCGCTTCGTCCCATAGCCGGTCGGTTGCAAAGATGGTCATTGCGACCCCTCCATTGCGGGTCTTTCGGCGGGAATATCGACAAGGCTGACGATGCCGACGACCCGCCGGTCGTCATTCACCACCACGAGGCGCCGCACGCCGAGTTCGCGCATGCGGGCTGCCACCGCGGCCGTGTCGTCGCTCTCGTTACACACTTCAGGCGACACGGTCATGAATTCGGCAATTGCCATGGAAGTGGAATGCCCCCGGCCGAGGACCGACACGACAATATCGCGATCCGTGATGATGCCAACGATGGCGCCGACGCCCGGCACCTCGACCGGAAGGGCGCCGACCTCGGTTTCCAGCATCAGCCGTGCGGCCGATTGTGCGGTGTCATTGGGAGAGACGGTCACGATCTGGGCGGACATCACGTCCTTCACACGCATCTTCGTCGCCCCTTCATAACCGCCCATTGATGAGGCTGCGGCCGTTCGGCGCGGCGGGGACGACCACCTCGTCGTGGTCCGGTCGGTTGAGCGGCAAATCGACCTGCTGCGGCACGATCACCTGCGGCTCCCAGGAATTGCGGCGTTTGCGGGTGTTCCGGAGGTCCGCATCGGGGGTAACGGCGGGTTTGCGGGCTAGCGGCTTCTTCTTCTGGCGCACGTTGGACTCCTGCGAACGGTTTTGTCTTTTCAACAAACGCAAGCGCCCGCGCTTGGTTCCCGAAAAACCCCGGAACCGACGTGCCTTCCGAGCATTATTGCCGAGCCGGATCGGTATCACGCGGAGAAAGTTGCCCATGCTGTTTGCAGGAAAGATCGCCCTCGTCACCGGCGCTGGGTCCGGGATCGGCAAGGCGACGGCCCTGGCATTCGCGCGCCATGGCGCCAGTGTCGGTGTCTTGAGCCGCAACCCGGACGAGGTGGAAGCGGTCGCCACCGAGATCCGCCGGCAGGGCGGCGAGGCCCTGGCGCTCCCGGCGGATGTGGCGGACGAGGCGTCGATGCGCGCTGCCGTGGAGCAGCTCTCCACGGCGTTCGGCGGCCTGCACATCGTCGTCGCCAATGCGGGCATCAACGGCGTCTGGGCGCCGATCGACGACCTGACGCCTGCCGAATGGGACGAGACGATCGCCACCAACCTGCGCGGTACCTATCTCACGCTGCATCTCACCGTCCCCCTGCTCAAGCGGGCAGGGGAGGGCGCGATCGTCGTCGTCTCCTCGATCAACGGCACGCGCACCTTCTCGACGGCGGGCGCGACCGCCTATGCGGCCACCAAGGCAGCGCAGGTCGCCATGGTACAGCAATTGGCACTGGAGCTCGGCAAGGTGCGCATCCGCATCAACGCCGTCTGCCCCGGCGCCATCGAGACGCGCATCGACGACAACACCGAGCGGCGCGGGGCGGGCGAGGCCGGCATCCCCGTCATCTGGCCGCAGGGCGATATACCGGTCTCGCAGGGCAAGCCCGGGACCGCCGACGAGGTTGCCGACGCGATCCTCTTCCTCGCCTCCTCCAAGGCGCGGCACATCACGGGTATCCCGCTGTGGATCGACGGCGGACAGGGTCTGTTGCGCTAGGGTGCGGGTGCCGGGATATGGCGCCTGCCCGTCGTTTGACGCGGCGGGGCCGCGCCCTATCTCCTCTCGCGGTTCCGCCGTCGTGAGAGGTGCGGATCGAGACGGGCGGCATGGGCAGCGGCTTTTCCCGGTGACGCCAGATAAGGCGCGTAGCCGACCGCGGGGCATTTGAAAGAGGCAGTGAATGGGGCTGGGTGAGGGTCTGAACGACGCGGTGGACAACCGCTATCCATTTCTGAGCGGTGGCGGCGATGCCGCCCTGTTGATTGGTGCTTTCGATTGGTCCCGAACACCGGTCGGCCCCTTGGACGGATGGCCGCAGAGCCTCAAGACGACGGTAGGCTTCCTGTTGCGCTCGCCGGTGCCGATCGTCCTGCTCTGGGGGGAAGACGGCATCATGATCTACAACGATGCCTATTCCGTCTTTGCCGGCGAGCGGCATCCGGCCCTGTTCGGCAGCAAGGTCCGCGAGGGATGGCCGGAGGTCGCCGATTTCAACGACAATGTCATGAAGGTCGGTCTAGCCGGCGGAACGCTCGCCTACAAGGACCAGGAACTGACGCTCTACCGGCGCCGGGGCGAGCCGGAACAGGTCTGGATGAACCTCGACTACTCGCCGGTGCTCGGCGAGGATGGCCACCCGGCCGGGGTCATCGCCATCGTGGTCGAGACCACCGCCAAGGTGAAGGCCGAGGAGCGGCTGAAGACGGAGCGCGAGCGGCTTCGCCTGATGTTCGAGCAGGCACCCGGCTTCGTGGCGACGCTTTCCGGCCCGGACCATGTCTTCGAGATCGCCAACAATGCCTATCTCCAGCTCGTCGACCGCCGGGACATCCTGGGCAAGCCGATCCGGGAGGCGCTGCCCGAGGTCGTCGAGCAGGGCTTCGTCGATCTGCTCGATCGTGTCCTTTCGACCCGACGCCCCTATTTCGGCAGGGGCGCGCGCGTCCTCCTGCGGCGCGGGCATGACGAGGCGCCGGTGGAGCGCTACCTCGATTTCATCTACCAGCCGGTTTTCGACGACAGCGGCATGGCGACCGGCGTGCTCGTCCAGGGCCACGACGTCACCGAACAGCGGGCGGCCGAGGAGGCGCTGCGGGAAAGCGAAGCCCGCTTCCGGCTCGCCGCGGACAATGCACCCGTCATGCTCTGGATGGGCGACCAGAACGGCAGGTGTCTCTACCTGAACGCAGCGAAACGCGCCTTCTGGGGCGTGGCGCCGGAGGACGTCGCCAGCTTCGACTGGAACGACACGGTGCATCCCGACGACCGGCAGGCACTGGCCGCCACCGTCGGCGAGGCCATGCGCCGGCAGGTGCCGTTCACCGCCGAGGCGCGCTATCGCCGCAAGCTCGGGTGCTACCGGCTGCTGCGCACGCAGGCGCAGCCGCGCTTCGGCGCGGGCGGCGAGTTCCTCGGTATGATCGGGGTCAATGTCGACGTCACGGAGGAGCGGGCGGAGGAGATTCGGCGCAACGCTCTGATCGAACTCACCGACCGTTTCAGCCAGCTCACCGACCCGGCCGACATCGCCTTCGCCGCGGCCGAGACGCTGGCGAAGGCGCACAATGTCAGCCGCGCAGGATATGGCACCATCGACCTCGTTGCCGAGACGATCACCATCGAGCGCGACTGGAACGCCCCCGGCGTCAAGACGATCGCCGGCGTGCTCAATTTCCGCGAATACGGCACCTATATCGACGACCTGAAGCGCGGCGAGACCGTCGTGGTGGCGGATGCCGAACAGGACCCCCGGACGAAGGCGACCGCCGAGGCGCTGAAGGCGATCAAGGCGCGGGCGTTCATCAACATGCCGGTGACGGAGGCTTCGGGCCTCGTCGCACTGCTCTACCTCAACCATGCCGAGGTGCGCGAATGGTCGGAAAGCGAGCTCGACTTCGTGCGCGACGTCGCGGCCCGCACCCGCATCGCCGTGGAGCGGCGGCGTGTCGAGCAGAAGCTGGAGCAGCTCGCCAACTCGCTTGAACGTCAGGTCAGCGAGCGCACGGCGGAGGTCAACCGTCTCTGGCGCAATGCCCGCGACCTGCTGGTGGTGACCGGCGAGGACGGCACGATCCGCTCGGTCAACCCGGCCTGGACTGCGGTGCTGGGCTTTCCGGCGCGCGAGAGCATCGGCCGGCGCCTCGGCTCCTTCGTCTGGCAGGAGGATGCGGCCACCTTCCTTGCTGCAAGCCGGCGCGCCGGCGCCCCGGACCTCGACGTGCGCTTGCGCCATCTCGACGGCTCGGTGCGCTGGATCTCCTGGCGCATCTTCGCCGAGGCGGGCCTGACCTTCGCCTACGGCCGGGACGTCACCGCCGAACGGGAACAGGCCCGCGCGCTCGCGGAGGCAGAGGACCAGCTTCGCCAGGCCCAGAAGATGGAATCGATCGGCCAGCTGACGGGCGGCGTCGCCCACGACTTCAACAATCTCCTGCAGGTCATCTCGGGCAATCTCCAGCTGCTCGGCAAGGACGTGGCCGGCAACGCCCGCGCGGAGCAGCGCGTCGCCAATGCCATTGCCGGCGTCAGCCGCGGCTCCAAGCTCGCCAACCAGCTTCTCGCCTTCGGTCGCCGCCAGGCGCTGGAACCGAAGGTCATCAACATCGGCCGCTTCGTCATGGCGCTGGAAGACCTGTTGCATCGCACGATCGGCGAGGCGATCGAGATCGAGACCATCCGCTCCGGCGGCCTGTGGAACACCTTCGTCGACCCCTCGCAGATCGAGAACGCCATCCTCAACCTCGCGATCAATGCCCGTGACGCCATGAACGGCATCGGCAAGCTGACGATCGAGGTGGGCAACGCGCATATCGACGACGCCTATGTCCGCCATCATCCGGATATCAAGACCGGCCAATATGTCGTCATCGCCGTCACCGATACCGGCGAGGGCATGTCGGCGGACGTGCTGGGGCGCGCCTTCGAGCCCTTCTTCTCCACCAAGCCCGCCGGCAGGGGCAGCGGCCTCGGCCTTTCCATGGTCTATGGGTTCGTCAAGCAGTCGGGCGGGCATGTGAAGATCTACAGCGAACCGGGGGAGGGCACGACGGTGCGCATCTATCTTCCCCGCTCGCTGGAAGAGGAGGACCGTCTCGCCGAGGTCGATTTCGGTCCGGTCACCGGCGGCACGGAGACGATCCTGGTGGCCGAGGACGACGACGAGGTGCGTGCAACGGTCGTCGAGATGCTGGGCGACCTCGGTTATTCGGTGCTGAAGGCGCGCGACGCGGCAAGCGCGCTGTCGGTCATCGAAAGCGGCGTGCCCATCGACCTGCTCTTCACCGATGTCGTCATGCCCGGCCCGCTGCGCAGCCCCGACCTTGCCCGCAAGGCCCGCGAGCGCCTGCCGAACCTCGCGGTGCTCTTCACGTCCGGCTATACCGAAAATTCCATCGTGCACGAGGGCCGGCTCGACGCCGGCGTCGATCTCCTCTCCAAGCCGTACAGCCGGGAGGCGCTGGCCCGGAAAATCCGCGCCAGCCTCAGCGGCCGCCGACCGCCTTCATCGCAGGCCGACGCGCCCGCGAACGGCGGGATGGTCGCGACGCCGGAAGCAAAGCGGCTGGCGATCCTGCTGGTCGAGGACGATTTCCTGATCCGGCTCAATGCGGTCGATCTCGTGCAGGAACTCGGCCATGAGGTTGTGGAGGCGGCGACGGCGGAACAGGCATTGCCCCTGCTGAAGGAACGGCGCTTCGACGTCCTCCTGACGGATATCGGCCTGCCCGCCATGTCGGGGGCGGACCTTGCCATCCATGCCCGCGCGGAAGACGCGGAGATCGGCGTCGTCTTCGCCACCGGCCATGACCGCCTGCCAGCCATTCCCGGCGAACGGGCGGCCGTGCTGCTGCTGAAGCCCTATGACAGCCGCGAGATCGCCGCGGCGCTGGCGGCGGCGACCGCCTGAGACGTTTTCCTCGATGCGCATGCGTCGAGGGAACATTGCATGGCCTTGCGGGTTTGGCGGAGACATCCCCAACGAGGAGGCCATTCCATGCCTGCAAAATCGAAAGCACAGCAGAAAGCTGCCGGGGCCGCGCTCGCAGCCAAGCGCGGCGACATCAAGAAGAACGAACTGAAGGGCGCCTCGCGCAGCATGGAGAAATCCATGTCCGAAAGCGAGTTGAAGGAGCTGGCATCGACGAAGCGCAAGGGCAAGCCCGAGCACGCTTCGAAATCCGCCTGACGCTTTGAACCGGGAGGAGCCGATGCGTGTTCTGATCGTCGAGGATGAATTCCTGATCGCCAAACTTCTGGAAAATGTGGTGGAGGACGATGGCTACGAGGCCATCGGCCCGGTTTCGACCGTCGAGCAGGCCCTTGCCTATGCTCCGCGCGCCGACATCGCGCTGGTGGACCTCAGCCTTTCCGACGGAAACAGCGGCCAGCTTCTGGCGCGCCGGCTGATCGACCGCTTCGGTATCGACGTGATTTTCGTGACGGGTGATCCGGGCTCGGTGCAACAGGGGTTCGACGGCGCGCTTGCGGTGGTCAACAAACCGTTCCGCGACGAGGAGATCACCGGCGCGCTGGCCATGGCGCTGGACAAGCGCAGCCGGTCGATCGCCCGCCGCGCAGCCCCCTGACGGCGGCGGCCAGCCAGAGCAACTCCGGAGAAACCCGGGATTGCTCTGGAAACCAGTTTCTGCCGCATTGTCCCGGCTGGGAATGCCCTAGAGAACGAAGATGTCCGCGGATGTAAGGCGCAGGCCCGGATCCAGCGTTGCGATCTGCTGGCGCGCGGCATCGCCCGAACCGTCCGCATCATAGTAGAAGGCGCCGGTCTTGTTGTCGTAGATCACCCTGTCGCTGGCATCGACGGCCGCATTGCCGACGCCGATCGTCTTGAACAGCGCCGAGCCGAGCCGGCCGGCCTCGCCGAGGCCTGCAAAGATATCGTTGTCCAGGCCGATCATATCGGCCCCGCGCTTGAAATCGGTGATCACGTCACGGTTCGCCGCCGTCGGCGCATGGCGGAAGATGAAGGTGTCGTTGCCCGCGCCCCCGGTCAGGATGTCCTTGCCGGCGCCGCCGTTGAGCTTGTCGTTGCCCGCGCCGCCGCCAAGACGGTCGGCCCCGCCGCCGCCGAAGAGCACGTCGCCACCGGCACCGCCGAGGAGCCGGTCCTTGCCGGCACCGCCCTCAATGATATCATTACCGGCGCCGCCATTGATGACGTCGTTGCCGCCGAGGCCGCGCAGCGTGTTGGCGGCGCCGTTGCCGGTGATGACATTGGCCGAGCCGTTGCCCGTCCCGTCAAGGCCGGCCGTGCCGGTCAGCGTCAGCTTCTCGTGATAGCGGCCGAGCGTATGGGAGATCGAGGACAGGACGAGATCGACACCGTCGTCGGAATACTCCCATTCGAATGTGTCGCCCGCGCCGAAAACATAGGTATCGTTGCCGCCGCTGGTGCAGCGGTAGATATCCGCGCCCGCGCCGCCGTCATAGAAATCATTGCCGGTGCCGCCGTTCAGCACATCGTTACCGTTGCCGCCAAAAAGCCTGTCATTGCCGGAATAGCCGAAGAGATAGTCGTTGCCATTGCCGCCGTAGAGCCTGTCCGCCTTGTCGCCGGCTTCGGTCGCGTAATAGCCGCCGCCGTCGATATAATCGTCGCCGTCGCCACCATAGATGACGTCCGCGCCGTTGCCGCCATCGACATTGTCGTCGCCGCCGGCGCAGTACAGCACGTCATTGTCGTCGCCACCGTCCATCTCGTCATTGCCGGCGCTGCCGTAAAGCCTGTCATTGCCGGCATCGCCGAACAGCGCATTGCGGATGGTTTCGAAATTCGTGTCGTTCTGCAGGCCCGCCCAGAGCACGTCGTTGCCGTCGCCGCCGCGCAGGGTGTCCCCGCCGCTGCCGCCGACCAGAAGATCGTTGCCCGTGCCCCCTTCCAGCCTGTCGTTGCCGGCCTGGCCGTAGATACGGTCGTCGCCGGCATCGCCGTAGAGCACGTCGCTCGCGCCGTTCTGGCTGGTCTGCCAGTTTGGTTCGTCGGCACCGCAATCGCCATAAATTACGTCGTTTCCGTCACCGCCATAGATTGTGTCGCCCTCCGTGTGGTCATCGCCGTTGTTGTAGATATCGCCGAAGATGATGTCGTCACCGCCGAAACCGCGCAGCGCTCCCTTGGTGTTGGCGGAATCGTAATCCCCGTAATTGTCGTAGGTGCCGTCGCTCAGCAGCAGGGCCGTGCCCCAGAGGATGTCGTTGCCGTCGGTGCCGTTGTTGTTGCCGTTTGGATCGCGTGCCATGTTTCCCTCGTTTGCCGTGGCGGCTCGCGCCGCCGTTTCCGGCGCTTCCGGCCGCGAACCATCGGTTTCGCGGCAGAAGACACCGACCGTCCCATCGCCGCCCGGGTCAGCCGGGCTTCGACAGGATCGCGAGCCTACACCGCCGCCGGACGCGGTGGCTTGGGGAGGGAATCAGGGTTTTGGGATACTGCTGCCCGTCAATTCGAGAGGAAATGCTGGCGGATATCGGACGGCGTCGCCTGGAAGCGGCGGCGGAAGAGCTGGTTGAACCAGGAGATGTCACCGAAGCCGGCCATCAGGGCGATGGCGGCGATCGTATGGTGTTTCAGGCCGGGATCGCGCAGCAGCCCGTGCACATGATCGAGCCGCTCGGCGGTCACATGGTCTGTGAAGCTGGTGCCTTCCTCGTAGAACAGCGCGCGCACGTAAGGCACGCTGATGCCGTGGCGCTTTGCGAGCCATTCGAGGGAGAGACGCGGATCGCTAAGATGCGTGGCGATATCGGCCTTGAGCGCCTGCCGCCGCGCCGCGCGCGCGCCGTTCCCGCGCGCCTGGTGGGCGGCGTCGCGCTTTGCGCCCAGCATCAGCACGGCAAGGTCGACGAGATGGGCGGCAAAGACCGTCTGGTCCTCCTCGGTGATATCGGTATCGCTGTCGAGCAGCGAGGCGGCATAGCTGTTCAAGAGATGGGCCGCCGGGTCGCGCAGCGACCGCGTCTTCAGCAGACTGTCTGAAGACGCGATGCGATCGATGACCAGGGCGCGCGGAATGGCGATGCTAGGCATGAGCTCTTCTCGGCGACCATGGTCACCGTCTTGCGGTCGCGCCGCATCACGTTTACGTCGCCCGGCCGGATGAAGAGGTCCTCGCCGCGGGCATCGTGCACGCCGTTGCCGCCGGCAATGCTGAGATAGAGCAGGTCGTCTTCGTCGGACGGTGTGAGCAGCGTGACGGGCGTCGTGTTGGCGGCCGCGATATGCACGCCGCCGACCCCGCGCAGCCGCATGTCGATATCGACCGGCATCTCACCGAGAAAATCGATCGTGGTGCGGACGTGGCCATTGTAGACCGCCTCGACCAACTCCTTGCGCAGGCATTCGGCAGTCTCTCGCGTGGAAAACTGGACGACGGTCATCAGGCCCCCGGCAATCGTTGATCGTTCGCCCCGAAGCGCAGACTATGTCGCTGGAGGCCACAGGATCAAGACGTGCGGATGCACGCGCCTATTCGCGCGGCAGTAGAACGGCAAACTAGTAATCGACCAGCCGCATCTCCGCCTCCGGCGTGCCGAAGCGCGGCTGGACGCCGAGAAGGGGCGCGACGCGCTGGATGATCGCCTTGATCATCGGCGCCGCGGTGGATGCCGCGGTTCGCCCGCCATTCTCACCCGTCCGGGGTGCATCGATGATGGAAAGGACGATGTATCGCGGCTTGTCCATCGGAAACGCGGCGACGAAGGCGTTGAAATTGATATCCTTGGCGTAGCGCCCGTTGATGACCTTGTCGGCCGTCCCGGTCTTTCCGCCGACATGGAAGCCATCGACCTGCGCGTTGCGGCCCGATCCTCTCTGTCCGTTCCAGTCATAGAGGAAGCGCATGTCCGCGCTCGTCGTTTCCTTGAGGACGCGGGTCGCGAGCGCCTGCGCCTCGTCCTTGGTGCGCGGAAGGAAGGTCGGCGGGATGAGGTAGCCGCCGTTCACCAGCGCGGCGGCCGCGACGGCGGTCTGCAGCGGCGTGGTGGCGACCCCGTGGCCGAAGGAGATCGTGACGGAATTGATCTTCTTCCATGTCCGCGGCTGGGTGGGCGTTGCGACGCCCGGCATTTCCGTCGCCAGTTTCGACAACAGGCCGAGCCGGGTGAGGAACTGCTGGTGGCCGTCGATGCCGACCATGTCGGCCACCGCGGCGGTGCCGATATTGGAGGAATACTGGAACACTTCCGGTATGGAGAGCGGGCGGTTCTTGCCCCTGAAATCCCGGATGGTGAAGCCGCCCATGCGGATCGGGCGGGAGGCATCGACGACGGAGTTCAGCGTGATCTTGCCCGCATCTAGCCCCATCGCCAGGGTGAAGCTCTTGAAGGTCGAGCCCATCTCGAAGGTCGCGTTGCTGATGCGGTTGAACCAGCCTTTCTCATAGTCCTTGTCGACGCTTCCATCCGCCAGGGTGCGGGACGGGGCATTCGGATCATAGTCGGGCACCGAGGCCATGGCCAGCACCTCGCCGGTCTCCACGTCGAGGATGACGGCGCCGGCCGCTTCCGCCTCGTAGTCGGTCATCGCCTTGGCGACGACATTGCGCACGATGTTCTGGACGCGAAGGTCGATCGACAGCCGGACCGGCGCAAGGCGGGCATCGTCGGTCAGCCCGGCGGCCCGCAGATCCGCCAGCCCCTGCTGGTCGAGATAGCGCTCCATGCCCGCAAGCCCCTGGTTGTCGACATTGACATGGCCGACAATATGCGAGGCAGTGGCGCCGCCCGGATAGAACCGCCGCTTTTCCGGCCGGAAGCCGATGCCCGGAAGTCCGAGCGCCAGGATCTCGGCCTGCTGCCTGGGCGTCAGCTGCCGCCGCAGCCACTGGAAGGCGCTGGGGGAGCGTAGCTTCCTGTGCGTATCGCCCCAGTCGAGGTTGGGAATGACGAGGGCGAGCTTTTCGACCACTTCGTCTGCATCGACGATGCGGCGGGGATCGGCATAGAGCGAGACCATGTGGAGGTCCGTCGCCAGCAGCTCGCCATTGCGGTCCATGATGTTGGGGCGTGAGGCGATCGCATGGCCATTGCCGCCGATCGACGCGGAAAGGACAGGCTCGGAAAGGCCGTATTGCAGAAGGCGCCCGCCGATCAGCAGATAGACCGCCGAAAAGATCGCGATCATGATCGCCACCCGCTGCCGCGCCTGCTTCCGGCGGCGCGCATTGGTGCCGACGAATGCCTCGCCCCTGGCGTTCAGGCCCCGGTCGAGGACGAAATGCGCGCGGCTTTTCAGCCGGATGACGAACGAGATCATTCCACAGCAATCCAGGCCGTGTCGCCGCAACGAAGGGCGGATCCCCGCGCGCTGACGGGAGGGAGCCTGCATGCAGACGGCCGGGAAACCAAGGAAAGACTGGGCAGGCACCGGCACGCGATTAAATTTGCATTAATATACATTTAAAGTCGTACCGGCCGTCTTAACGGTTCATTAGGCGGGCATGCGCCGGAGAAAATGGAAAAGCTGTGCGAATGCGCTGGAAAAAACAGCACAAACCGCACGTGCCATGTAAACTCGCCGACATGGATTCGCGCGCACGCCCACCTGTTCCCGTCCTCCTGCCGCCCACGCATCTGCCCGGCTGGGCGCTGCCGCGCGGCCGGACGCCGGATGAGCTCGACGCCGCCTTCGCTGCCGGCATCGCCCTGAAAACCCTGGACGACCTCGTTCGCGCCGAGCCCGTCTGGGCCGGCTGCTGGCGCGCGCGCCAGGCGCTTGCCTGTGCCGTCGCCGCCGTCCGGCTGGCGGGCAGGGGAGAGGACGAGGCGGCCCTGCGCGATGCGGCCCTGCTGACGGCACCGGGCGACGATCCGGGCCCGGCCGGAAAGCTCTTCCTCGCTTTCGGCAAGCTCGCCGGCCGCAAGGGCGCCATCACCTCGAAATTCGTCGCCGAGCTTGCCGATCTCTTCGGCCTTGCCTGGGACGCCCGGCTCGGCGCGGCCGTCGATCATGCCGACGCGATCCTCCAGTCGGGTCGCCCGGCGCCCTTCGCCGCGGCCGAGCTCGTGGCCGCCATCCATGCCGAGCGGCCGGACGCCGAAGCGCTCGCCTGGGCGCTCGGCGATGCGATGATCGCGGAAAAGCTCAAATGGCAGCATGCCGTGCCGCTGCTGATGGCCGAACGCCATGGCCCGGCCTTCCGCACGCTTGGGGGCAGGGGGCGGGTGCGCCCCGGCGAGCCGGGCTTCGAGCGCGCCGTCTGCCTTGCGCTGGCCGAGGGTGCCGCGGCGGCGCTGCGCTCGGCCGGCGAGGTCGCGCGTCGTGCCGAACAGCTTCTTGCCGCGGCGCCGAAGGTGCGCACCAAGGGGGCCGGCGCCGTCATCCGCAAGCTGCTCGACGAGGACGCCATCTCGGCCTCCGCACGCAGCACCAACCTCTCCCGCTGGGCCAGCACGCGGCTGTTCGAGCGGCTGGAAGGGTTCGGCGCCGTGCGTGAGCTGTCGGGCCGAACCACCTTCCGGATCTTCGGGCTGTGACGATGACCGGATCGACCGCTCCCAGGACACCGCGCGCCGGCAAGGCGAAGACGGAGAAGGAAATCCTCTTCGATCGCGAGCTGGAGGATTTGCCGCCGGACCTGCGCTGGCGGGAATGGATGCTGCGCGTCGAGGCCGTCATCTTCGCTTCCGCCGAACCGGTCACACGCGAGACGCTGTCCCGCATCGTCGGCAAGGATTGCAGCATCGACCTCCTCATCGACGATCTCAAGGAAGACCTGCACGGGCGCCCCTACGAGATCGTCGCCGTCGCCGGCGGCTGGCAGCACCGGACGCGCCCACGCTACACCGATGCGATCCGCGCGTCCTCCACGCCCACGCGCGGGGGCGGGGCGTTGCTTTCGGAATTCGAGGCGATGGTGCTGATGGCGGTGGGCTATTTCCAGCCGGTCACGCGGGGCGAACTGTCGAAGATCTTCGGCAAGGAGGTCAGCCGCGACACGATCGGCGCCCTGCGCAATATCGGCTTCATCGGTTCAGGGCCGCGCAGCCCAACGCCGGGCGCGCCCTATACCTATGTGACGACCAAACAGTTCCTCTCCGCCTTCGGCATGGAGACGCTGCGCGACCTGCCGGATATCGAGGCGCTGGAAGATGCTGGACTGCTGAGCCGCAAGGAAATGGTCGATGAAACCCTTCCGGCCCCGGCGGATGACGGGGAAGGATGACCGGGCCGGACATCACCGCCCATCCCTGAGGGCGTCCTCACGATCGCTTTTCGGTCGGCTTTATCCCGGCCGGAATGGGGCAGACATAGGGTTTGCCGTCCTTCTTCTCCAGCCATTCCCGCTTCGCTTCGGCAAGCAGGGTCGGGTTGGTCATCAACGACAGACCGGTGGCGGCCAGCGTCTTTGCGGCATGCGCCATCGCCTTGTGCGCGGCCGGGCTCTTGCCCTGCGCCACCACCTGCCAGGTGTGCGGGTTGGTGCCGATCGCCCAGGCGGGCGTCCAGCACTGCGCGGTCGGCGTCACCCAGCTGACATCGCCGACATCGGTCGAGCCGGCGCGGAAATGCGACTCCCCTTCGAAGGCGCGCAGGCCGAGATGCAGCGGGGTCGTTCCATCGACCTTCGCATTGGAAAAGACATCGTCCCTGATCCGGTAGAGCCGCAGGCTGCTGTCGATCGCCTCCTGCGTGAAGGTGTCCTGGATGGCCTTGGCGAAGGCGATATCCCCCTCGTCGAAGGCGATCGGGCCAAGCGCCACCATAGTCTCGTGCATCGCCGTCTCGAGCGCGATATTGGGGAGGAGATTGGTCGAGGCCGTGTCGAAGACGATCTCCACCTCCGTCTCCGTCATCATCGCCGCGCCGCGTGCCACCTTCTCCACGCGCGCGGCGAGCGCCAGCGCCTGCGACATTTCCGGGGCACGGATGAGATAGAGCACCTCCGCCCGCGCCTGCACGACATTCGCGGCCTTCCCGCCGGTATCGGTGATCGCATAATGCACCCGGCAATCCTGCGGCATGTGCTCGCGCAGGAAGTTGACGCCGACATTCATCAGTTCCACCGCATCGAGCGCCGAGCGGCCGAGATGGGCGGCGTTGGAGGCATGGGCGGCAAGGCCCTTGAATCGGTAGAAGTATTCGAGCACGGCAAGATTGTTGGTCGAGCGCACGCCGTTGAAGGGGGCCGGATGCCAAGTCAGCGCCGTGTCGACATCGTCGAACAGGCCGGCCCGCACCATGAAGGTCTTTCCGGAGCCGCCCTCTTCGCCAGGGCAGCCATAATAGCGGACGGTGCCCGGCAGGCCCTCTGCCTTCAGGTGACGGGCGAGCGCGACCGCCGCAAGCAGCGAACCGACGCCGAGCAGGTTGTGGCCGCAGCCATGCCCGCTTTCACCGGCGGCCATCGGAGCGGCTTCGGCAATGCCCGAAACCTGGCTCATTCCTGCCAGCGCATCGAACTCCCCGAGGAAGGCGATGACCGGGCCGCCGCTGCCGCATTCGCCGATGAAGGCCGTGTCCATCTCCGCCACGCCGCGCCGCACCGCAAAGCCGTTCTCCTCCAGCGCCTTCGCCAGGACCTCCGACGATCGCCGCTCCTCGAACTTCAGCTCGGCGAAACCCCAGATGGCGTCGCTGAGCGTGGTGAAATCCGGCGCCATCGCCTCGATCGCCGCGGCGATCGATTGTACGTCGTCATGGTTCATGGCCTGTCCTCGCAGTGTATCCGCCCGTTTTGGGGCGCAGAAAAGTGTCCGGCGGGCGAGCCGCCGGATCCGGTTTCGATGAAATGGACGTCCCGCGCCGGGGGCCGCCTCCGGCGCGGGACGGCAAGGCTCAATCGTCGACCGAGACTTCCCAGAGCCGGGCGTTCGACTGCCAGACCGGCTGTCCCTTCAGCTTCTTCGTGGCGCCCCAGACGTCGACCATGTCGTAAAGGAAGATGCCGGGCATTTCCTTCAGCATCAGTTCGTGAAACTCGTCGAAGATCGCCTGGCGCTTGGCCGGATCCGCCTCGACATGGGCCGCCTTCATCAGCTCGATCGCCTTCGGATCGTCCCACATCAGCGAGGCGTTCTTGTCCTTGTCGCCGACATAGAAGGCATACATCAGCGCCGGATCGAGACGCGGGGCGACGGACTGCGAGATCACCTGGTAATTGCCGGAGCGGCGGCGATCGACCTGGGTCGCATAGTCCAGCACCTCGATCTGGATGTTGAGGCCGACCTGCTGCATCATGGCCTGCGCCATCACGGCCGCCGGGAAGCTCGGCACATTGCCGCGCTTGTTGGCAATGATGGTGATCGGCTCGCCATTGTAGCCCGCATCCGCCAGTTCCTTCCTGGCAGCTTCCAGATCATAGGGCAGGCGCTTCTTCTGCGTTTCGCTGAAATAGACCGAATCCTGCGAGACCATCGAGCCGTTCGCCTCGCCCGTGCCGTTGGAGGCGGCCGCGGCAAGCTCGTCGAGATCGAGCGCCATCGCCATGGCGCGGCGCACGCCGGGCTTGCTGAGGACCGGATCGCGCGTCTGGATGTAGAAGAGGTTCTTGCCGTTGTTGCGCGAGACGATGAGCTGCGTCTTGTCGCTCTCCTTGAATTCGGGGATCAGGTCGGGCGAGATCTCCGCCGTGTCGAGCACGCCGGATTCCAAGCCCGCCTTCACGGTCGAGGCATCGGGAATGACCATGAACTTGACGCCGTCGGCGAGCGGCCGCTTGGAGCCGACCATGCCGTCCGGCTTGCCGTCGTTTGCCGGCGAAACATAGTCCGCAAAGCGGGTGAGATGGATGTATTCGCCCTTCTTCCACGCGTCCCACTGGAAGGGACCGGTGCCAATCGGCTTGTCGAAGACGCCGTCCGCAGAAACGCTCTCCGGCGAGATCATGCCGGTATAGCCGCATTCCGGACGGGACATCAGGCCGAGGAAGACGGCGGACGGGTTTTCGAGCGTGATCTCGACCGTCTCTGCATCGAGCGCCTTGACGCCGGCTACCGGCGCCGCGCCGCCCTCCGTGAAGTCCTTCACGCAGGTCCATTTCGTTTCGGGGTTCAGGTAACGCGTCCAGTTCCACACCACGTCGTCCGCCGTCAGCGGCTTGCCGTTGTGGAACGTCACGTCCGTGCGCAGCTTGAACGTATAGGTGAGCCCGTCGGCGGATGTCTCGAAGCTCCTGGCGAGAAGCGGCTTCACCTCGCCGCTGTTGTTGTAGCCGACGAGGCCTTCGACGATATGCAGGATCACGCCGTCCGTATTGCCGTCGCGGTTGACGCCGGGATTGTTGCTGCGCAGGTCCGAGCTCTGCGCGACGGTGATGTCGCGCGCGGCGGCGATATGGACCATGGCAAGCAGCGCCGTGCCCGAAAGGAGAAGTTTCTTCATTGTTCTACCCTCTTTGCTGTCGTTGATTTTCAAGCCTGGAAGCCGTCCCAGCAGGCGCGCGAGAGCCTGCCGATGGTCTCGAGCGCCATCGTGTATCCCGGCGTGCCGTCAGGCATGACCTGCGGCACCTCGTCGGTGAAGGCGGCGATGATGTAGAAAGGGGCGCCGTCGCGATAGACGATGCCGGCATTCATGCGGCCGCGCTTGCCCGTGCCGCCCTTGTGTGCCACGACGGTGGCAAAGGGCAGGCGCGAGGGGATCGCGTAACGCAGGATCTGGTTCTTTAGCGTCTGCAGCGCATAGGCGCAGAGCTCCGGCGACGTGCCGAGCCGCGCGGCGGCCTCGGCCGAGGTCTGCGCGTCGAGGATCGTCTGGAGGAGGAACGCCTGGTCGCGCGCAGTCGTCGTGGTCACCGAGGTCAGCGCGTGGTCCGGGGCCAGCGCCAGCGGGGGAATGAGGAAGCGGTGATGCGTGCCCGTCAGGCCGATGGACTTGCAATAGGCATCCACCTCTTCGAGGGTCAGCCGCTCGAACACCATCTTGGTGCAGACATTGTCGCTCAGCACCATCATGCCGGTGATGGCATCGCGCAGCGAGATGACGAGGCCGGGCGTCATGTAGCGCAGCATGCCGCTCGCCACTTCCTCGGCAAAGCGCGCCTCGTAGGTGATCTGTTCGTCGAGATCGAGCCGGCCCTCGTGCACCGCCTTCAGCGCGGCCATCATGATCGAGGTCTTGCGGGTGCTGGCCGAAGGGGTCTCTTCATCCGCGCGATGCTCGATCGTCTCGCCGGTCTTCAGGTTGCGGACGAAAAAACGCGTGACGAAAGGCTGCGCATTGCAGATGTCCGCCAGCCGCGCGGCGACGGGGCCGTGATGGGAAGAGGTTTCCACGTCAATTCTCCAGGCGCCACTTGAGTGTCACGCCGCCCTTCTCGTTCTGGTCGAGGGCGGGGATGGCCGAGAGGAGCCGGCGCGTATAGGCCTCCTTCGGGCTGTCGAAGATCGTGTCGCGGTCGCCTTCCTCGATGATCCGGCCGTCCTGCATGACGACGACGCGGTCGGCGACCTGCTCGACGACGCCGAGATCGTGGCTGATGAACAGGCAGGAGAAGCCGTAGCGCTTCTGCAGGTCGGAGAAGAGGTCGAGCACCTGTGCCCTCACCGTCACGTCGAGGGCGGAGACCGGCTCGTCGGCGATGAGGAAGCGCGGGCGGCGGGCGATGGCCCGGGCGATCGCCACGCGTTGGCGCTGGCCGCCGGAAAGCTCGTGCGGATAGCGCTCGGCATAGTCCGCCCCGAGACCGACCTCCTCCAGCGTTTCGAGCGCGCGTTTGCGCTTGGCACTCACATCGAGGCCCGGCACCAGCCGCAGCGCTTCCTCGACCAGCGCCAGGATGGTCATGCGCGGATCGAGCGAGGAATAGGGATCCTGGAAAACCATCTGGCAGTTCAGGCGATAGTCGGTCCAGTCCGCTTCGCGCGAGCGGCCCTGGAACCGGATCTCGCCGCCGCTTTGCTTGACGAGGCCGGCAATGGTGCGGCCAAGCGTCGTCTTGCCCGAGCCGGAGCCGCCGACCAGCGCCACGACCTCGCCCTCGTGGATATCGACGCTGACGCCCTGCAGTGCCCGCTTCGCCTTGCCCCGGCGGAACAGCGACCTGCGACCGGCATAGTCGACCACGACATTGCGGGCCGAGACCATCGGCGCCTTGCTCATGTCGATGGCGCGGGCCTCGCCGCGGAAGGGCAGGGAGGAAAGCAGCTTCTTCGTATAGGGGTGCTGCGGAGCCTCCAGCAGGTTCTCCGTCCGGCCCGCTTCGACGATGGCGCCCTTTTCCATGACGACGATGCGGCTCGTGTAGCGTGCCACCATGGGAAGGTCATGGCTGATCAGCAGCACGGCGGTGCCCTCGGCCCGCGTCAGCTCCACCATCAGCTCCATCACGTCGCGCTGGATGACGGCGTCGAGCGCAGTGGTCGGTTCGTCGGCGATCAGGAGCGCGGGCTTCAGCAGCATGACCGAGGCGAGCATGATGCGCTGGCGCATGCCGCCAGAGAATTCGTGCGGATAGGCGGTGAGTGCCCCTTCCGGATCGCGGATACCGACCCGCTTCAGCATGTCGAGGATGCGCGCCCGGCGCTCCTCGGGCGAAGCCTTTGTATGAAGGATCAGGCCCTCTTCCAGCTGCCGGCCGATGGTCATCGACGGGTTGAGCGAGGTCATCGGCTCCTGGAAGACGACGCCGATCTCGGCGCCGCGCAGGTCCCGGAGTTCCCGGTCCTTCATGGCGAGGACATCGCGCCCCTTGTAGCGCACCGATCCGCCCTTCACCCGGATGGCCGGCGGCAGGAGCGCGATCAGCGCACGGGTTGCCAGCGTCTTGCCGGAGCCGCTCTCGCCGACGATGCCGAAGATCTCGCCCGGAGCGATATCGAAGGCGATGGACTGGACGACCTCGCGGCCTGTCCCGGCGACCTGGAGCGAGAGGTCGCGAACGGTCAGAAGCGTATCCGTCTTCATTTCAGGCCCCTCATGCGCGGGTCGAGCTTGTCGCGAAGAGCATCGCCCAGGAGATTGATGCCGAGCAGCGTCAGCGCGATGCAAAGGCCGGGAAACAGGCCGAGCCAGACGGCCTGCTCGACGAAGGGACGGCCGGCCGCCAGCATGTTGCCCCAGGTCGGGGCCGGCGGCGGCACGCCGAGGCCGAGGAAGGAGAGCGCGCTTTCCGACAGGATCGCCCAGCCGAACATGGAGGTTGCGAGAACCGTGATCGGCGCCAGGCAGTTCGGCAGGATGTGGCGGACCATCGTGTAGAGTTCGCCATTGCCCATCACCCGCGAGGCCTCGATGAACTCCCGTTCGCGCAGCGACAGCACCGCGCCGCGCACCACGCGGGCCATGGAAGGCGTATAGGCGATGCCGAGCGCGAAGATGATGCCGTACTGGTTGGCGCCGAAGACGGCGAGCAGGCCGAGCGCCAGCAGAATGCCGGGAAAGGCGAGCAGCGCATTGTTGACGGCCATGATGACGCCGTCGACCCAGCCCCGCGCATAACCGCTGACAAGGCCAATCAGCGTGCCGCAGATCGTGGCGAAGCCGACGGTCAGCGCGCCGATCCAGACGCTGGCGCGGGCACCGACCATCAGGCGGCTCAGGACGTCGCGGCCGAATTCATCGGTGCCGAGCAGATGGTCGGCACCCGGCGCGGCGAGGCGGGCGGTGAAAGACAGCTTCATCGGATCGAAAGGCGTCCAGACGAGGCCGAGGGCGGCGGAGAGGAGCAGGATGGCGATCAGGATGCCGCCGATGAGCCCGTTGAAGGTGAACTTTTTCATTCGGCGACAACACGCGGATCGAAGAGGGGATAGAGCAGGTCGACGACGAGGTTGACCAGCACATAGGACAGCGAGACGAACAGAAGGCACCCCTGGATGACCGGGTAATCGCGGGCGAAGATGCTGTCGACCATTAGCCGGCCGAGGCCGGGAATGGTGAAGACCGTCTCGATGACGGCGATGCCGCCGAGCAGGTTGCCGAGGATCAGGCCGATCATCGTCCAGGTCGGGCCGAAGGCATTCTTGAAGGCATGGCGCCAGAGCACGGCTCCCTCGGAAAGCCCCTTGGCACGGGCATGGGTGATATAGTCGAGGCGCAGCACTTCCAGCGTCGAGGCGCGCGCCATGCGGATCAGCACGCCCGCCTCGTGGATCACCAGCGTCATGATCGGCAACACGAGATAAAGCATGCCGCCGGCTAGATCGTCGCGGATCGACACGTAGCCGAGCACCGGCAGCCAGCCGAGCTTGAGGCCGAAGAACAGGAGAAGCAGCAGGCCGAGCCAGAAGGTGGGGATCGACAGCAGCACCGTGGCTGTGCCGACCAAGGCAAGGTCGGTCAGGCTGTTCTGGCGCCAGGCGGCGATGACGCCGGCCGGCACGGCGACCAGGCTGGCGAGAAGAACGGCGACGACGACGATCTCGGCGCTGACGAGGAAGCGCGAAACGACCAGCGGCAGCACCGCCTCGTCGTTGACGATCGACCGGCCGAAATCACCCTGCAGCACATTGCCGGCCCAGATCAGGAACTGCTGCGGCATGGACTTGTCGAGGCCGAGCTCGGTGCGCATCTCGGCGATCTGCTCGGGCTGGGCCATGTCGCCCAGCATGAGGGCGGCAGGGTCTCCGGGAATGAAGCGGATGAGCGCGAAAACCGTCACCGACACGAGCGCGATCGTCGGCAGGGCCATCACGAGACGGCTCAGGATGAATCTCAGCATTGTTTCCCCACGATTGGGGCCGACTTTCCTCTCGGCCGCCATCGGTTTCGTTGGATTGACTATGACGGAATGAATAAAACTGCGCAATATTATGCGATTTTGTCATACTGTTATGCAGACTTGCGAGCACTGCCCATCGCCGCCATCGATGGAAGCCAAAAGCTATCAACTTGATTTCAATGGCGTTCCTGCGAAAGCAGAATCTGCCGCTTGAGCGCATCGCTCAAGGCCTGGGCCGCAATCGAGAGCGGCATCCCGGCGGCGCGGGCCAATCCGAATTCCTGCGTGGTCTGCGGCACGAACGGGCGGTGGACCACCGGAAGATGACGATAGAGATTCGCATAGAAGCTGCTGATGATCGTGATCCCCAGCCCGTGCGCCACATAGGAGCAGGCGGAGCTGTTGGTGTGCGTCTCGATCTTGACCATCTGCTTCACGCCGGCCCGTTTGAAGACCTGGTCGAGCGCCATGCGGTTCGGGCGCTGCCGGCCGATGAGGACGAGGGGTACGTTCCGCAGATCGCGGACGGTGACCTCCTCCAGTCCGGCCAGCGGATGGTCCTTCGGGATGACGCAGACGCTTTCGCCGCTGGCGACCTTCTCGACGGCGATGCCCGGCCCGACCTCGCCCTCCATGCGCAGGAAGCCGAGGTCGATCACCCGTTCCCCGACCAGCTTGTTGATCGCCGTCGTCGATTCGAAGAACGTCTCGATGCGCACGCCCGGAAAGTCCCGCACATAGTCGAGCAGCATGGCCGGCGCGAAATTCTCCCACATGCTGCTCGGCAGGCCGATGCGGACGATCTCCGGCCCCGAGGCGCCGTTGCGCAGGTCCTCCGCATGCCCCGCCATGCGATCGACGGCGAGCAGCACGTTTTCCGCGTCCCGCGCAAGGATCACGGCCTCCGGTGTCGGGATGAGCCGCCCCTTGTCGCGGGCGAACAGGGTCAGCGCCAGATCGGCCTCGAGCTGCGCCAGCAAGCGGCTGACACCCGACTGGCTGAGCCCCATGGCCTTGGCGGTCGCGATGGTCGAGCCGGTGGAAAGAAGCGTGCGCAACACGTCGAGCTGCCTGATGTTCATGATGCCGGCACCCTCAAGGCAAGATCGATCACGCCGCCGATGCGCTGAAGGACGAAGGCGGCAGCCCTCGCAGCACATTCCGTCGCTGCCGGAAAGGCAATAAGTCACCGGCAGCGCCTGTTCAAGCGCGACGAAGCGAAGGCACCACGAACAAAGCCAGGATCAGCTGTCGCGAGCCCACTACGGCAACGGCGTCATGGGTCCCGACGGGCTTCAGGCTCCGTCGATCTGCCGCTTCTCCTTCGCATAGCGCACCAGCGCGAGGAAGCGGTAGATGCCGTGCACGAACTTGCCATAGGGCATGGTGACGAACAGGCTAAAGACGACGCCGAGATGCAGGGCGAGCAGCAGGCCCATGGCCGGCGTGGCGCGCAGGACGAGCAGCAGGAGGCCGGTCAGGCTGGTCAGGAACAGCATCACGAGGAAGGCGACATCCATGCCGGTGCGCGAACCATCCTTGAGAACGGGATCGCGCCGCCATTTCGCGTGGAGCAGGCCCGCCGGCCCGACGAGGAGGCCGATGCCGCCGAGCGTGCCGAGCACGACCGGGAGATCATAGGCGGGGTAGGGGGCTTCGAGGCCGAGAAGGTAGTGGTAGAGCGTCGCCGTCGAGGTCGCGGCAAAACACAGGAGGAAGCCGTAGAACGTCATGTGATGGTAGAGGCGCCGCCGGTCGGTCGGCCGGTCGTCCTCGTTCATGCAGCCGACCCCGCCGCCATCGAGATAACGCAGGCTTCCCGCATCGCGGACTGCCTGCCAGATCGAGGCGGGTTCCCCGAGCGTGCCGGCGGGTTCGCCGATATCCTTCCAGAAATTGCGGATGCCCATCGCCATAGCCACCACGGCATAGGCGAAGGCCGCGCCGAAGAGCAGCGCCATCGCATTGTGCGGCATCAGCTTGTAGAAGGCGCCGGGCCCGGTATGCACGCCGAAAAGCACGGCAGGATCGTGCCAGGCGGCAAAGCCGGCAATGAAAAGCGCGACGCTCAGCGCCGCGATCAGGCTGATCGCCAGCCCGTTGCGATGGAAAAGGCCGGAAAAGGCATACGGCCAGGCATAGGCCCGGTAGGAATCGTTGCGCACGATCGCCAGCGTCTTCGGCACGTTCACGTCGAATTCGTGCGGCGGCGAGAACTGGCAATCGTGGAAGCAGGCGCCGCAGCTGTGACAGAGGTTGGCAAGATAGTTGAGATCGCCATCCGAGAAGGCCCGCCGTATCTCCATGGCCGGAAAGACGGCACACAGCCCCTCGCAATAGCGACAGGAATTGCAGACCGTCATCAGGCGGTCCGCCTCGGCAAGGCTTGCCGTCGCGTGGGCCGGCTGGAGCGGAGTATGGATGTTCATGCGGCCTCCGGGGACTGGCTTGCGGACGAAACGAGACGGGCAGCCTCCCGCCCGGCAATGCGGCCGAAGACGCTGCCGATCGTCATGCCGATGCCGGCGGCATACCCTTGGCCGAGCACGTTGCCGGCCATGATCTCGCCGGCGGCGAACATGTTGGCCGCCGGCTCGCCGTCCGCCATCACCATGCGCGCCGCCCGGTCCACCTTGACGCCGAGATAGGTGAAGGTGATGCCCGGCCGGACCGGATAGGCATAGAAGGGCGCGGTCTCGATGCGCCGTGCCCAGTGGGTCTTGGCCGGCTCGAGGCCCTCGGTGCGACAGTCGTCGAGGGCCGTATGGTCGAAGGTGCCGGGCCGGACCGCGGCGTTGAAACCGGCGACCGTGCGCTCCAGCGCCGCGGGCGCAAGGCCCAGCTTCTCGGCAAGCCCGCCGATCGTATCGGCCTCTACCGGCGGGAAGAGGGACGGCATGAAGAGTTCGAGCGAGGGCGCGTCGAAGACGATATAGGCGATCTGGTCCGGCTGGGCGGCGACGAGCCGCCCCCATATGGCATAGCGCTTCGGCCAGACATCCTCGCCCTCGTCATAGAAACGTTCGGCATGCCTGTTGACGACGATGCCGAAGACGACGCAGTCGAGGCGCGTGATAATGCCGCCGTCGAATTTCGGCGCACGCGCGTCGATCGCGACGGCATGGCACTGGGTGGGATCACCGATCTGCATCACGCCACTGTCGATCAGCATCCGCAGCACCGTGCCGCGATTATAGGGCGTGCCGCGGATCAGGAAGTTTTCGGCAATCTCGCCCCAGCCTTCCTTCAGCCAGTCGATATTCGCCTCGAAACCGCCGCTGGCCGCGATGAAGGTTTTTGCGCGGATGGAGACGTCCCTGCCGGCATGCCGCACGGTGGCGGAACGGAACCTCGCGCCCTCGATCGCAAGGTCCACGATTTCGGCGTCATAGACGATCTCGACGCCGAGACTTTCGGCCGTTCGGTAGAGGGCGTTGAGCATCGCCCGCCCGCCGCCGAGGAAGAAGGAATTGGTGCGCCCGAGGCTGAGCGTGCCGCCGAGGGAGGGCTGGAAGCGCACGCCCTGCTCGACGATCCAGGTCAGCATCTCCTTTGATTCGGCGATCATCATGCGCGCCAGGGCCTCGTCCGTCCGGCCGCCGGTCACGCGCAGCAGGTCGTCGAAGAACTCGTCCTCGGTATAGGGGCCGGAAAGCGTTTCGGTCGCCGCATCGTGCGCGCAGCGCATGTTGCGGGTGTGGCGCGTGTTGCCGCCCCGATAGAAACGCGGCGCACCCTCGGCGACAAGCACCCGCGCGCCGGCCCGCCGGGCGCTGATCGCCGCGCAGAGCGCGGCGTTGCCGCCGCCCACGATGAGCACGTCGTAGTCTGTCGAACCGTCAAGCATGCTGGAGCCGTTCCGCCTTTGCTGCACTGCGCCATTCATACTGCACACATTTGTATACAGTCAAGCACGGTCGAGCGGACGCCCGCTTCCGCGCGGCATCGATCGGTAAATCGCAAATGAAAACAGGGCCTCGCAATTGGAGAAGCCCCCATTCGCCGAACGGCAGTATGCAAATGGATACATTGCTGTAGCGGGGCGCCCGGAAATTATCTATAACGCGGTCGCCACGCCAGCGGTCGGCGTGAATTTGATGTTCAGCGCCGAACACGGGGAGTGATT
>NZ_JALJCK010000017.1 GCF_022899355.1 Shinella yambaruensis
CCGTCGCAAGAAAGCTCATCACGATCCTCAATGCAATGCAGCGCGACAAAACTAACTTCGCTTGAACACAGTTGCCACGTCCCCACCCCGCGGGGTGGATGGTCGGGTCAAGCCCGACCATGACGAAGGAGAGGGTTTTACGGTTTTAGAGTGTTCGGCTCGTTTCACTCACGAAAGCTCGAACCAGACCGGCATATGGTCCGAGCCGTAGGCGGTCTCGTCGACCCAGGCGTCCGTCAGCCGTTCCACGAGGCCATGGCTGAGGAAGCAGTAATCGAGGAAGAGGCGCTCGGCATGGTTCTTCGGATCGACCCAGCTGTAGCTGGCGGCATGGCGCTTGCCGAGGCCGGCCAGCGCGTCCACCGGATGGGTGGCGCGGATCTGGCGGCCGTAGAGCGCATCCACGCCGCCGACCATCTCGCAATATTCCGGCGATTCCGGCACCATGTTGAAATCGCCCATCAGCACGTAGTCCTCCGGCACCGGCGGCTCGGCAAGGTCGAATTCATGGCCGCCGGAAATCGCGCCGCCCTCGACGGGGTAGAGCCGGGCACGGTCCTTCAGATACCGGATCTGCGCGATGCGCTCGTCGCGGTGCACATGGTCGAGATGCACGGAATAGACACGGAGCGGCCCCCTGGGCGTTGCGATCACCGCCTCGGTCGCGCCGCGCTGCAGGTTCAGCTTGTCGAGGGTGCGCGTGCGCGGCAGGAGCATGGTGCGGGTCGACAGGATCGGCCAGCGCGAGAAGATCATGTTGCCGAACTGGAAGCGGCGGTTGACCACGCGGCCCTGTTCGATCGCCGAGCCCGCATCGAGATCGCAGGCCGCCCCGAAGACGGAATAGTGATTGGCAAGCAGCGTCTGCAGCTCGGCGACCATGTCGACATGGCCGTTGCGGCTGAAATTGCGGGTCACTTCCTGCAGCGCGATGATATCGGCGCCGTGAATGCTGGAGACGATGCGCGGCAGATCGAACCGGTTGTCGAGACCGATGCCGTACTGGACGTTGTAGCTGACGAATTTCACGATAGTCTTTGACCTCTCACGGAAGCGGCTATATCGAAGACGGCACTATGAAAATACGAGAAAAGCGAACGGCGAGCCGATGAAGTTCCTGGACGAAGCAAAAGTCTATATCCGGTCCGGTGACGGCGGGGCAGGGGCTGTCTCGTTCCGCCGTGAAAAATTCGTCGAATTCGGCGGCCCCGACGGCGGCGATGGCGGGCGCGGCGGCGATGTCTGGGTGGAGGCCGTCAACGGCCTCAACACGCTGATCGACTTCCGCTACCAGCAGCATTTCAAGGCCGCGACCGGCACGCACGGCATGGGCCGCAACCGCACCGGCGCGAACGGCGCCAGCGTGACGCTGAAGGTGCCGGTCGGCACGCAGATCTTCGAGGAAGACAACGAGACGCTGATCGTCGACCTGGTGACGGAAGGCCAGCGCTTCAAGCTGGCCGCGGGCGGCAATGGCGGCTTCGGCAACGCGCATTTCAAGTCGGCGACCAACCAGGCGCCGAACTGGGCCAATCCGGGCCTGGAAGGCGACGAGAAGACCATCTGGCTCCGATTGAAGCTGATCGCCGATGCTGGCCTTGTCGGCCTGCCCAATGCGGGGAAATCGACCTTCCTCGCCACCTGCACGCGGGCCCGGCCGAAGATCGCCAACTATCCCTTCACCACGCTGCACCCCAATCTCGGCGTCGCGACGATCGACGGCAGCGAGTTCATCCTCGCCGACATTCCCGGCCTCATCGAGGGCGCGCATGACGGCATCGGGCTCGGCGACCGGTTCCTCGGCCATGTCGAGCGCACGCGCGTGCTGCTGCACCTCGTCTCCGCACAGGAAGAGGACGTCGCCAAGGCCTACAAGACGGTGAAGCACGAGCTGGAAGCCTATGGCGGCGGCATCACCGACAAGCCGGAGATCGTCGCGCTCTCGCAGATCGACCTGCTCGACGAGGACGAGCTGAAGAAGAAGACCAAGGCGCTGGCGAAGGCGAGCGGGCAGACGCCGTTCCAGATTTCCGCCGTCGCCAATGTCGGCATGACGGGCACGCTCAGGGCGCTGCGCGACATCATCGTTGAGGCGAAGAACTCCGGATCCGACGACTGAGATGACGAAGCACCGCAAACCGCTCGGAAAATACCGCCGGATTGTGATCAAGATCGGCTCGGCCCTGCTCGTCGATCGCGCGAGCGGCCTGAAAAAGGCCTGGCTCGACGCCATGTGCAGGGATATCGCGGCGCTGCGCGCCGGCGGCACGGAGGTGCTCGTCGTCTCCTCCGGCGCCATCGCGCTCGGCCGCTCCGTGCTGAAGGTGCCCTCGGGCGCCCTGAAGCTGGAGGAGAGCCAGGCCGCCGCCGCCGTCGGCCAGATCGCGCTGGCCCGCGCCTGGTCGGAAAGCCTCTCGACCGACGGCATCGTCGCCGGCCAGATCCTCCTGACGCTCGGCGACACAGAGGAACGGCGTCGCTACCTCAACGCCCGCGCCACGATCAACCAGCTCCTGAAACTCGGCGCCGTCCCCATCATCAACGAGAACGACACGGTCGCGACGACGGAAATCCGCTACGGCGACAACGACCGGCTCGCCGCGCGCGTCGCCACCATGACCGGCGCCGACCTGCTCGTCCTACTCTCCGATATCGACGGGCTCTACACGGCCCCGCCGCATCTCGACCCGGAGGCGCGGTTCCTCGAAACCATCGCGGCGATCACGCCCGAGATCGAGGCCATGGCCGGCGGCGCGGCCTCGGAACTGTCGCGCGGCGGCATGCGCACCAAGATCGATGCCGGCAAGATCGCGACGGGCGCGGGCTGCGCCATGATCATCGCCTCCGGCAAGGTCGACCACCCGCTGCGCGCCGTCGAGCAAGGCGCGCGCTCCTCCTGGTTCGCGCCCTCGGGCTCGCCGGTGACGGCGCGCAAGACCTGGATCGCCGGGCAGCTGCAGCCGGCCGGCCGGCTGGAGATCGACGCCGGCGCGGAAACGGCGCTGACCTCGGGCAAGAGCCTGCTGCCCGCCGGCGTGCGCGGCGTCTGGGGCACGTTCTCGCGCGGCGACACGGTCTCGATCTACGGCACGAACGGGCGCGAGATCGCCCGCGGGCTTGCCGGCTACGACGCGGACGAGGCCCGTATGATCATCGGCAAGAAATCGGCGGAGATCGCCACCATTCTCGGTTATGCCGGCCGCGCCGCCATGGTGCACAGGGATGACCTCGTGGTGACCGGCCTTTCCGCGCCGCTCGCCGCCGAGGCGAAAAAGGACGTCAGCCATGCTTGACCAGGTCAGGACCGATATCGACAGCCTGATGGCCGAGATCGGCTGCAATGCCCGCGCCGCGGCGCGGCCGCTCGCCATCGCCACCGCCGATGCGAAGAACCGCGCGCTCGACGCGATGGCCACGGAAATCCTTGCCGGCCGCGATGCCATCCTCGCCGCCAATGCCGTCGACCTTGCCAATGCCCGGGAAAGCGGCGTCGCCGCTTCCTTCATCGACCGGCTGACGCTGACGGCCGAGCGCATCGAGGGCATCGCGGGCGCGATCCGCGACATTGCCGGCCTGAAGGACCCGGTCGGCGACGTCATCGCCGAATGGGACCGGCCGAACGGCCTGCATATCGAGCGCGTGCGCACGCCGCTCGGCGTCATCGGCGTCATCTATGAAAGCCGGCCGAACGTGACGGCGGATGCCGGGGCGCTGTGCCTCAAGGCCGGCAATGCGGTGATCCTGCGCGGCGGCTCGGACAGCGTGAATTCATCGCAGGCGATCCATTCCTGCCTCGTCGCCGGCCTCAAGGCCGCCGGCCTGCCGGAACACGCCATCCAGTACGTGCCCGTCACGGACCGTGCCGCCGTCGGCGCCATGCTGTCCGGTCTCGGCGGCACGATCGACGTCATCGTGCCGCGCGGGGGAAAAAGCCTCGTCGCGCGCGTGCAGAGCGAGGCGCGCGTGCCGGTCTTCGCCCATCTCGAAGGCCTGTGCCACATCTACGTCGACAAATCCGCCGATCTCGACATGGCAAAGACGATCGTCGTCAACGCGAAGATGCGCCGCACGGGCATCTGCGGCGCGGCGGAGACGCTGCTGATCGACCGCGCCGCGGCCGACACGCATCTCGCGCCGCTTCTTGAAGGCCTGCGCGCCGCCGGCTGCGAGGTGCGTGCGACGGGCGAGATCCGCGCCCGCATCGAAAACCTTGTCGCCGCGACGGAGGCGGACTGGTCGACCGAATATCTCGACGCCATCATCTCCGTCACGCTCGTCGACGGCATCTCCGGCGCGATCGAGCATATCAACCGCTGGTCCTCCGCCCATACGGAAGCCGTGGTCGCCGAGGATCCCGCGGTCGTCGAGCGCTTCTTCACGGAGATCGATTCGGCGATCCTGCTGCACAACGCCTCCACCCAGTTCGCCGATGGCGGCGAGTTCGGCATGGGCGGCGAGATCGGCATCGCGACGGGCAAGATGCATGCGCGCGGCCCCGTCGGCGTCGAGCAGCTCACCTCCTTCAAATACCGCGTGCGCGGCACCGGACAGGTGCGGCCCTAAGGTGACGTCGGACGCGGTTGCAGAGCGCTACCTGAGAATGCCGCATGCGGAAAAGGGCATGGCGATCGGCCTGTTCGGCGGCTCGTTCAACCCGCCGCACGAGGGCCATGCGCTGGTCGCGGAAATCGCCCTGCGCCGCCTCGGCCTCGACCAGCTCTGGTGGATGGTGACGCCCGGCAACCCCTTGAAGAACCACCGCGAACTCGCTCCGCTCAGCGAGCGCATCCGGCTCAGCGAGGACATCGCCCCCGGCCCGCGCGTCAAGGTGACGGCCTTCGAGAAGCGGCTCGGCCAGAGCTATACGGCAAGGACACTCCAGCGCGTGCAGGCGCTCAACCGCGGCGTCCACTTCGTCTGGATCATGGGCGCCGACAATCTCGGCACCTTCCACCGCTGGCAGAACTGGCAGAAGATCGCCTGCACCTTCCCCATCGCCGTCATCGACCGGCCGGGCTCGACGCTCGCCTACCTCTCCTCGCGCATGGCCAAGACCTTCGACTATGCGCGCATCGACGAGGAGGATGCGATGTCGCTTGCCCGCCGCCGGGCGCCGGCCTGGACCTTCATCCACGGCCCCCGCTCGCCGCTCAGCTCCACGGCGCTGCGCAGCCAGGCGGCGCTAGAGAAAACCATCCCTCAGAAGTGACGTCTTGAAAGTGGTAACCTTTGATGCCTACATTTGGTAGGTGCCGGCCCGACACGCCGGCACAAGACGTGCTTGTCCTGTTACACAGAAAGGAACGAACCTGACAACAGTGCACGCGAAGGGAAACGTCATCGGCGTTTTCTCCAAGAGCGCGGGAAGGGGCGACGATGCCGCCGACCGTGCCCTTCAACTGGTCCTCGCAAGCCTCGAGGACTCGAAGGCAGAAGATATCGTCACCATCAACATTGCCGGCAAATCGGCGCTGGGCGACTACATGGTGGTCGTGTCCGGACGCTCGAACCGTCATGTCATGGCGATTGCCGACCATCTCATCTCCGATCTCAAGGACGAAGGCCTGGGCAATGCCCGCGTCGAGGGCCTGGAGGCGGGTGACTGGGTGCTGATCGACACGGGCGATATCATCGTTCACGTGTTCCGGCCGGAAGTCCGGGAGTTCTACAACATCGAACGGATGTGGGCAGCTCCCGAGATCGAGGACGGCACCGTCCATTGAAATGACGCCGGGCGCCTGTCCGGCGAGGAAAAACGGTGGCGCGGCTTAGGCGTCACCCGAACGGACAGGGCTTGCGGCGATGCGGGTTGGACTTTTTGCGGTTGGACGGCTGAAGGCCGGCCCTGAGAAGGATCTTGCGGCCCGCTACATGGAGCGTTTCGCCAAGGCCGGCCCCGCGATCGGCCTCGAGCTCGGCAAGCTTGCCGAGGTCGGCGAAAGCCGCGCCGGCAATGCCGAGACGCGCAAGCGCGAGGAAGCGGCCATGCTGCAGAAGGCGCTGCCCGACGGCGCCGTGCTGATCCTGCTCGACGAGCGCGGCAAGGCGCTCGACTCCCCCGCCTTTGCCGATCTCATCGGCGGGTTTCGCGATGCCGGCAAGCGCGAGCTGATGATCGCCGTCGGCGGCGCCGACGGGCTCGATCCCGCCCTCTACGCGCGCGCCGACGCCACGCTCTGCCTCGGCAAGATGACCTGGCCGCACCAGCTCGTGCGCATCCTCATCGCCGAACAGCTCTATCGCGCCGTCACCATCCTCTCCGGCCATCCCTATCACCGCAGCTGACGCAAGCGTCACCGCCGCGCAAGGCTGAAGGCGCAGGATGGGCGCAGCCGTATTTTCGGCGCGGTTTGTTGACCAAGTGACATTCTTGGCGAAAGCGCCAAATCAGCATAGAGCGGGAAGAACGGACGTTCGGAAAGCGATGAGGAAAGCCCATACAGCCAATCGGGGGGAAGGCGTCGGCCGCCTGCTGCGGTCGGCTTGGCTTTGTGCTGCCCTGGTGCTGGCTTTTCTGCCCCACCCCATCGCCGCCGAGCCGAACGAGACTGGCGTCGCGCAGGAAAAGACGGGATCGCTGCCCAAGGCCGAGCCCGATCCGGCCGCCGCCCTGACGCTGCGCCGCGACAGCACGCGCCGCGAGCTGGAAACATTGTCCCGGTCGCTCACGGTTTCCGAAGAGAAGACGAAAGAGCTCGAAGCCGAGATCGCCAAGCTGGAGAAGACCCGCCAGACCCTGCGCGAGGAAATCGTCAAGTCGGCCGCCATGCGCAAGAGCATGGAGGAAAAGATCCTCGCCGGCGAAAAGCGGCTGGAGGGCATGCGCGAGCGGGAGGCGGGCGTTCGCGCCTCGCTGCACGAGCGCCGCGGCCTCCTGGCGGAGGTTCTCGCCGCGCTCCAGCGCATGGGGCGAAATCCGCCGCCTGCCCTGCTCGTCAACCCCGAGGATGCCCTGTCTTCGGTCAGGAGCGCCATTCTCCTCGGCGCGGTCGTCCCGGGCATCCGCAAGGAGACGGAAGAGCTCGTCGACGACCTGACGGCGTTGATGGACATCAAGAGCGATATCGACCGCGAGCGCACGGAACTGACCGATGCCATGCAGCTGCGCATCGAAGAGGAGAAGCGCTCCGAACTGCTTGTCGCCCAGAACGAGGCGCTGGCGCAGACCAACAGCCGCACGCTGGCCGCCGAACGCCGCCGCGCCGAGGAGCTCGCCGCCCGCGCGACCAGCCTCGAGGGCCTGATCGGCAGCCTGGAGCGCGACATCGGCTCGGTGCGCGACGCCGCCGCGCTCGCCCGCGCCAAGGAGGAGGAACGCCGGAACCAGAGCGCGGCCGAACGGGAGAAGGCGAGGGCGCTCGCCCGCGACGGCGTGCCCGACAAAAACCGCATTGCTCCGGCATATGAATTCTCCGAACTGCAGGCAAAACTGGACTTTCCCGTGGCCGGCGACGTTCTGCGCCAATTCGGCGAAGCGGACGGCACCGGCCATGATTCGCAGGGGCTGACGCTGGCGGCCAATCCGGGCGCGCTCGTCACGGCCCCCGCCGATGGATGGATCGTCTTTGCCGGCACGTTCCGCAGTTATGGGCGCATGATCATCCTGAACGCCGGGGAGGGCTACCATCTGGTGCTCGCCGGCATGGATCGGGTGAGCGTGCGGGAGGGTCAATTCGTCGTGGCGGGAGAACCGCTCGCCGTGATGGGTGAAAAAAGGGTGGCGAGTGTCAACGCTTTGACGCTGGAAACGGACAAGCCGACACTTTACATTGAATTCCGAAAGAACGGAAAACCGGTTGATTCCCGGCCGTGGTGGTCCGCAAAAAATTCTGGAAAGGCACGCAATGATACGTAGGGCTTCTCTTGTTCTCGTCGGTGCACTCATGGGTGCCACGGCGATGAGCGTCATCAACACGGCCACGCTGCCGGCCGAAGCCGCCGGCTCGTCGACCTATCGCGAGCTTTCCATCTTCGGCGACGTCTTCGAGCGCGTGCGCGCGCAATACGTGACGCCGCCCAAGGAAGACCAGCTCATCGAGAATGCCATCAACGGCATGCTCACCTCGCTCGACCCGCATTCCTCCTACATGAATGCCAAGGACGCCGAGGACATGCGCACCCAGACGCGCGGCGAATTCGGTGGCCTCGGCATCGAGGTCACGATGGAGGACGAGCTCGTCAAGGTCATCACGCCGATCGACGACACGCCGGCCGCCCGCGCGGGCGTTCTTGCCGGCGACTTCATTTCCAAGATCGACGGCCAGGACGTGCGCGGCCTGAAGCTTGAGGAAGCGGTCGAGAAGATGCGCGGCGCGGTCAACACGCCGATCAAGCTGACGCTGATCCGCAAGGGCGCCGAAAAGCCGATCGAGCTGACCATCATGCGCGACATCATCGCCGTGAAGGCCGTCAAGTCCCGTGTCGAGAACGATGTCGGCTATCTGCGCGTCATCTCCTTCACGGAGAAGACCTATGACGACCTGGAAGCCGCGATCACCAAGATCAAGGAAGAGGTTCCGGCCGACAAGCTGAAGGGCTACGTGCTCGACCTCCGCCTCAACCCGGGCGGCCTGCTCGACCAGGCGATCAACGTCTCCGACGCCTTCCTGGAGCGCGGCGAGGTCGTTTCGACCCGCGGCCGCAACGAGGACGAGACCCGCCGCTTCAACGCGACGCCGGGCGACATCACCGACGGCAAGCCGGTCATCGTCATGGTCAATGGCGGCTCGGCATCGGCATCGGAAATCGTCGCCGGCGCGCTGCAGGACCTGCGCCGCGCCACCGTGCTCGGCACGCGCTCCTTCGGCAAGGGCTCCGTCCAGACCATCATCCCGATGGGCGATGCCGGCGCGTTGCGCCTGACGACGGCGCTCTATTACACGCCATCTGGCAAGTCGATCCAGGGCACCGGCATCACGCCGGACATCACGGTCGAGCAGCCGCTGCCGCCCGAATTGCAGGGCAAGCTGGAATCCGCCGGCGAATCGAACCTACGCGGTCACATCCAGGGCCAGAGCGAGACGGAGGCCGGCTCCGGCTCCTCCGCCTATGTGCCGCCGGAAGCCAAGGACGACCTCCAGCTTCAATATGCGCTGGAACTGCTGCGCGGCCAGAAGACCGACAAGGCCTTCCCGGCCAATCCGGAAAAGGCCGAGCTGAACAAGTAACCCGCCTCCTCCGGGCCCGTGACCGCACGGGCCCGGATTTCTTCATGCACCAGACGCATGTCGTGATCGCAAAACAGCCACTGCTTTTGCGCGACATGCCCTAGAGTCTTGTTTTTACCGCATTCTCCGACGCCGAAGCGCTGCCGCTTCGGCTGGAAATGCTCTAGCGGCCGACGCGGACTGACCTTGGGCACAGACATTCACGCACCTCTCGGCCAGGACCGCAAGGCAAGGCCCCGACCGGCGGGGCCGCCGCGATTCTCCGCCGGCACGATCCTGTTCACGCTTGCCGCCATCGGCCTCATCGGCTTTTCCGGCTGGACCGCAACCGCCCCGAGCGGCCTCGGCACCACGCCTTACACCCCGCCGGCAGAAGAAACCGCCGCGCAGGCGACCGCCGGAACCGGAGCCGACCAGAAGGCCGTTGCGGCGAGGGACGGCGTGCGCCGGGCGAACGGCCTTTCCGGCGCCCGCGTCCAGGAAACGCTGACCGACGACGGCAATGTCGTGCGCACCTATACGCCCGGCACGCGCACCGGCACCGGCCCGCTCATCATCGAGACGAACCGTATCGGCCAGGACGCGCGCTCCGCCGCCTTCCCGAACGAGGACCTGCTGGAGGAAACCTCCGACGGCAAGATCCCGATCATCGGCCTCGACGGCACGCGCCCGATGGATCAATATGCAAGGCCGTGGTCCGGCGCGCGCGGCACGCGCATCGCCATCGTGGTCGGCGGGCTCGGTCTCAGCCAGACGGGCACGCAGCGCGCCATCCGCGAACTGCCGGGCGAGGTGACGCTCGCCTTCGCCGCAAGCGGCAACAGCCTGCAGCGCTGGATGCAGGAGGCCCGCCGCGGCGGCCACGAGATCCTGCTGCAGATGCCGCTCGAGCCCTTCGACTACCCGCAGAACGACCCCGGGCCCTATACGCTGCGCACCGATCTCGGCGAGGCCGGCAATCTTGCGGAACTGCACCGCGCCATGGCGCAGATCACCAACTATACCGGCATCGTGAATTTCATGGGCGGCCGCTTCCTGTCCGATGCCGACGCGCTGGAGCCGGTCATCCGCGACATTTCGAGCCGTGGCCTCCTCTTCCTCGACGACGGCAGCTCGGCACAGTCGCTGTCCGGCACCCTTGCCGGCGCCGTCGAGGCGCCGCACGCCTTTGCCGACCTCCAGCTCGACGGCGACCTGTCGCGCGAGGCGATCCTGAAGAAGCTCGACGAGCTGGAGCGCATCGCCCGGCGCAACGGCACGGCGATCGGCATGGCATCGGCCTTCGATGAAAGTGTGGACGCGATCCGCGAATGGTGCGAGGAAGCAGGCGGCCGCGGCATCGAGATCGTCGGCGTCGCGTCGCTCGCAGCGGTTCCCGCCAAACAATAGGAATTTTCGATGGGCAAGGAAAAGGACAGGGTGGTTCGGGCCGAGGACCTGCCGTACCGCCCCTGTGTCGGCATCATGGTGCTGAATGCCGAGAACAAGGTCTGGGCTGGCCGGCGGCTGGCCGTCGGCAATTCCGAATATGACGGTTCGCCGCAGCTCTGGCAGATGCCGCAGGGCGGCATCGACAAGGACGAGGATCCGCTGGCAGCGGCCTATCGCGAACTCTACGAGGAAACCGGCATCAGGAATGTGTCGTTGCTTGCCGATGCCGGCCGCTGGATCAATTACGACCTGCCGGCCCATTTGATCGGCATCGGCCTCAAGGGCAGGTATCGCGGCCAGACGCAGCGCTGGTATGCCTTCCGCTTCGAAGGCGCGGAGGACGAGATCGCCATCAACCCGCCGCCGGGCGGCCACGAGGCGGAGTTCGACGCCTGGGAATGGAAACCGATGCGCGACCTGCCGGATCTCATCGTGCCGTTCAAGCGCAGGGTCTACGAAGAGGTCGTCGCGACCTTCGCATATCTGGCGCCCTGAAGCGCAAACGAAAACCCCGGCCGCAGGACCGGGGTTTCTGTATCGGGCGTATGGCTGCGCCTTACTCGGCTTCGTTCGCCGGCGCCGCGTTGAGCTGGCCGTACTTTTCCTCGCCGAGCTTGTCGAGCAGTTCCAGCTGGGTTTCGAGAAAGTCGATATGGCCTTCCTCGTCGATCAGCAGCTCCTCGAACAGCTTCATGGTGACGTAGTCACCGGCGTCATGACAGATGTCGCGCGATTTCTTGTAGGCCGTGCGGGCATCGTACTCGCCGGCAAGGTCGGCCTCCAGCACTTCCTTGACGTTCTGGCCGATGCGAAGCGGCGCGACGGTCTGGAGGTTCGGGTGGCCTTCGAGAAAGATGATGCGGGCGACGAGCTTGTCGGCGTGCTGCATCTCTTCGATCGACTCGGCGCGCTCCTTCTTGGCAAGAAGCGTGTAACCCCAGTCTTCCAGCAGACGGTAGTGAAGCCAGTACTGGTTGACGGCACCGAGTTCGAGATAGAGCGCTTCGTTAAGCTGCTCGATGACTTTTTTGTCGCCTTTCAAGGTCCGCTCTCCTGTTTTCCTCATGGAATTGTTTGAGGCGGATCATGAAATCAAATATCTCGGCGTCCGTCGAGTCGCGGCGGGCGTGGTACTGCTCGGTCGTGCGGATGATGATGTCCACGACGTTCGGGAAACAGCCGCAGCAGCGGCCCCGTTTTTGCATCGCATGGTAGACTTTTGCAGGCACGATGAGCTGCCAACAGTCCTCGTCGAGGAGGCTGTTGATCACGTCGACAATTTCCTTATCGGTGATGAAGTTGCAGCTGCAAACCAGCATTTCGTCTTGCCTGCCATACGCAAAGTACTGAGTTTCCGGGATTAAGCAAAAGACGACCTTCGTTGTCAAGAATGAACAGGTCAGCCTTGTTGACTCATAAATTTAGAGTCATTCTAATCTTGATTTAAAATGTCGTCTTTTCAGAAGGTTACGGCTTCCCGCCAGGCACGAAAGGCACCGCCACCTGCGGCAAACTGACCGATCACATTTTGTTGCAAAACGCCTGTGGCCAACGATTTTGCGCCCGCGCCCGTTTCGGTCGGGAATGGGCTTAGCATCCGAATCGTCCCGCCCTGCGCAGGCAGGCCATGCAAATTCGACCCTCGAAAAACGCTGGAAATCGTCTATATGACGGGCAAAGGAGAGCCCATGGCCCGCATTGACCAGACCGATGATTGGCGCACGCGCCATGCCCCGACCATCAGCACGTTCGAATCCCTGGCGCTGGAGGCCTACGGCCACCTGCCGGAGGAGTTCCGTGCGCTGACGGGCAACCTCATCATCGAGATCGCCGAGTTCCCGAGCGACGACGTTTTCGAGGACATGGCGCTGGAAACGCCCTTCGACCTGTTGGGCCTCTTCGAGGGTCGCGGCATCACCGAGCGCTTCACCGTCGAGACCGGCGAGATGCCGAACCGCATCACCCTCTACCGTCGCCCGATCCTCGACTACTGGGCCGAGAACGAGGAGACGCTGGGCGACATCATCACCCATGTCCTCATCCACGAGATCGGCCACCATTTCGGCCTGTCGGACGACGACATGGAACGCATCGAGGCGAGCGCGGAGATCGCGGCGGGCTGAGCCGCCATCACCGAACCACAACCGTCTCTCTCGTCATGGTCTGTCCTCGGGTTAACCCCGAGGATGGCGAAGGTGCGCGAGGCCGAAGTGTCGGCGGCACAGGGCGCACGGGAGCATGGTCTCCCGCCTACTGCTCGGAAAGCTTGATATCCGGCGTGTAGTCCTTGCCCGGAACGTCCTTCACCACCGCCTGGCCGCATTGCATCAGCTTGGTTTCGCCGTTGTAGGCATAGGTCGGCGAGCCGTGCAACGCCCAGCCCTTGTTCAGCGCCAGCGTCACCTTGTGGCAGAACGAGGCGTCGTCGGGGCCGGTGAGGAAGCGGTAGACTTTCATGCTTTCTTCTTTCTCTCGTTGATCAGGTCGGCCTTGGCGATGAGGCGCCGGGCCTGGTCGGCATGCAGCTTTTCGACCATGCGGCCGGCGAGGCTCACCACCGCCTTGCCCGCATTTTCCGGCGCCGCGAAGGCCGCGACGATGGCGAGCGCTTCGGCGGCCTCCGCCTCCGTGACGCCGAAGACGTCGTTGGCGGCGGCGATCTGCGCAGGATGGATCAGCATCTTGCCGTCAAAGCCCATCTGCCGGCCCTGCCGGCATTCCGCCTGAAGGTTCTCGTCGTCGGAGAAATCGTTGAAGACGCTGTCGATGACGTCGAGGCCGCAGGCCCGCGCCGCCACGACGACCTGGAGCAGCAGCGGCACGAGGAAAGGGCGCCCGGGAATATCGGCGATGCCGGTTTCCTTGCGCAGGTCGTTGAGGCCGACGACAAAGCAATCGAGCCGGCCGCCATGCGTGCGGCCCGTCTCGGCGATGGCGGGAAGGTTGAGGAGGCACGCCGCCGTCTCGATCATCGCCCAGAGGCGCGGGCCGTCATCGGCCCCCGCCTCGGAAAGCCAGTCTGCGACGGCCAGCACATCCTGCGGCTCGCAGACCTTCGGCAGGAGAACCGCATCGGGCATGCACTCGAGCACCGCTTCGAGATCGAGCGCACCGTCCGGCCCCTCGAGCGGGTTGATCCGGATGACATGCTCGCGGCCGGGGGAACGGTCGAGCGTCTTGAAATGACGGATGAGGGCCGCGCGGGCTTCCGCCTTCTTCTCTGGCAGAACGGAATCCTCGAGATCGAAGATGATCGCGTCGCAATCGAGCAGGGCGGACTTGGCGAGCGCCCGGGCATTGACGGCGGGAACGCTGAGCACCGAGCGGCGCAGGCGAAGCGGGTGATGGTGCGGTGTCCTGTTCATCCGTCCTTTTTGCCGCGCTTTGCCGCGGCCGGCAAGCGCTGCGGCGCCGCGCGTCCTCCACGACGCCGCGGGACGCCGCAGCGGCGGCAAATCCGGCCCTTTCGGCCTTGCAATGGACAAAATCGCTCCCCACATTGCCTTTCAGAGAAAGGGCAAATCAAAATGCAGCGCATCCGCTCCATCGTCTTTACCGTCTTCACCATGCTTGTCGCAGGCGCGACCTTCCTGTTCGCCGCCTCCGTGGGCCTTGCCATCGCCGGCATCGTCGCCGTGCTGATGCTCGGCTCCATGCTTGCCGCCAAGCTTCAGCCGGCTCCGGTCCGCGCCAGCGCGCGCAACGACCGCCGGGCGCCCGGCGAGCGCGAACCGCGCATCTGGAACGACGGCCGCGGCACGATCATCGACCTTTAAAAGAGGTTTTGCTCCCCAAGGGGATGCACCGGGCGCTTTTTCCGCGCCCGGCATTTGCGTTTGACACCCGGCTTTTGCGAAGATTCTCCTTCAAATCCGGGGAAAACTCATCTAAACGCTTGCATCAACCGACATCACTGCATTTCGAGGGTTCTTCGCATGGAAAAGTTCGTCAAGCTGACCGGCGTCGCCGCGCCGCTTCCCGTCGTCAACATCGACACGGACATGATCATTCCGAAGGACTACCTCAAGACGATCAAGCGCACCGGCCTCGGCAAGGGCCTCTTCGCCGAAGCACGCTATAACGAGGACGGCAGCGTCAATCCGGACTTCGTGCTGAACAAGCCGGCTTACCAGAACGCCACGATCCTCGTTGCCGGCGACAATTTCGGCTGCGGCTCCTCGCGTGAGCATGCGCCTTGGGCGCTGCTCGATTTCGGCATCCGCTGCGTCATCTCCACCAGCTTCGCCGACATCTTCTACAACAACTGTTTCAAGAACGGCATCCTGCCGATCGTCGTCAGCCAGGACGACCTCGACAAACTGATGGACGACGCCAGCCGCGGTTCCAACGCCATCCTGACCGTCGACCTGGAGACCCAGGAGATCACCGGCCCCGACGGCGGCCGCATCACGTTCGAGATCGACGCCTTCCGCCGCCATTGCCTGCTGAACGGCCTCGACGACATCGGCCTGACGCTGGAGAAGGCGGCCTCGATCGACAGTTTCGAGAAGCAGACCGCGACCTCGCGCCCCTGGGCGTGAAGAGCATGCGCCGGCTGATCTCGTCCGGCTCCCCCTTTGAAGCGACGGCGGGCTATTCGCGCGCCGTCGTGGAGGGCAACTGGTGCTTCGTGTCGGGCACGACCGGCTACGACTACGCCACGATGACCATGCCCGAAAGCGTCGAGGACCAGACGCGCAACGCACTCGCCACCATCGGCAAGGTTCTGCAGGACGCCGGCTTTTCTTTCGCCGACGTCGTGCGCTGCCACTATTACGTGACCGACGCCGCCTTCGCCAACCGCGTCTTCCCGATCCTCGGCGAGACCTTCGGAACGATCCGCCCCGCCGCGACCATGATCGTCTGCGGCCTTATCCGGCCGGAAATGCTCATCGAGATCGAAGTCACGGCGCTGCGCGCGAACTGAAACATGCCGCGCAAAAGTGTGCAGCGGTTTTGCGATACGACATGCGAAAAATCAAAGACCTAAAGCGCGGGAACAAACCTGGAAGATCGCGACGCGCTTAGCCGAAAGGCGCAACGCCTCGCGCAAAATTCTTTCTTTTCGACGATTTTCCTTGAACGGAAGTTGCGCTAAGAAGCGCGCGACCATTCCGTGACATCAAGGACAATCCCATGACAGCGCGCACCCTCCTCCTTCTGCCCGGCGACGGCATCGGCCCGGAAGCCATGGCGGAAGTCCGCAAGATCATCGCCTATATGAACGCCGAACGCGGCGCGGGCTTTGAGACCGACGAAGGCCTCGTCGGCGGCTCGGCCTACGACGCGCATGGCGCGGCGATCTCGGAAGGCGACATGAAGAAGGCGCTGGCGGCCGACGCGGTGCTGTTCGGCGCCGTCGGCGGCCCGAAATGGGATGCCGTGCCCTATGAGGTACGCCCGGAGGCCGGCCTCCTGCGCCTGCGCAAGGACCTGAAGCTGTTCGCGAACCTGCGCCCGGCCATCTGCTATCCGGCGCTCGCCAGCGCCTCCTCGCTGAAGCCCGAACTCGTCGAAGGCCTTGACATCCTCATCGTGCGCGAACTGACGGGCGGCGTCTATTTCGGCGAACCGAAGGAGATCATCGACCTCGGCAACGGCCAGAAGCGCGGCATCGACACGCAGGTCTACGACACCTACGAGATCGAACGCATCGCCGGCGTTGCCTTCGAACTGGCGCGCACCCGCCAGAACCGCGTCTGCTCCATGGAGAAGCGCAACGTCATGAAGTCCGGCGTGCTCTGGAACCAGGTGGTGACGGAAACGCACAAGCGCAGCTATTCCGACGTCCAGCTCGAGCACATGCTCGCCGATGCCGGCGGCATGCAGCTCGTGCGCGCGCCGAAGCAGTTCGACGTCATCGTGACGGACAACCTCTTCGGCGACATGCTCTCCGACGTCGCGGCCATGCTGACCGGCTCGCTCGGCATGCTGCCGTCCGCCTCGCTCGGCGCGCCCGATGCCAAGGGGCAGCGCAAGGCGCTCTACGAGCCCGTGCACGGCTCGGCGCCGGACATTGCCGGCAAGGGAATCGCCAACCCGATCGCCATGATCGCCTCCTTTGCCATGTGCCTGCGTTACTCGTTCAACATGGTCGCGGACGCCGACAACCTGGAGAAGGCGATCGCCGAGGTGCTCGACAGCGGCATCCGCACCGGCGACATCATGGCCGAAGGCTGCCGCAAGGTCGGCACCGCCGAAATGGGCGACGCCATCCTCGCCGCGTTCAGGAAGCTTTCGGCCTGAACCTGACGTCATCGCGAGAAGGCTCCCGGCGCGATCGCGCGTGGAGCCTTTTTCGTTTGCCTCCCTTGAAATGCCGGCGCTCGCCAACACATGGAAGCAACGCCGTTATCAGGGTATGCTCATGAACCGATCGCTCGCGACCTCCTCGCTCTGGATCCTCGCCGCCACCGCCATTCTCGTCGTGGCCCTCGTTCCCCTCGATCCCATGCTGTCGCAGCGCGCGCAGGGCCTTCCCGACGCGATCGTGACCTTCAACGCGCGCATCACCGATTTCGGCACTTTCGCCTGGATGATCTACGGCTCCGGCTTCATCGTGATCCTCGCCTATATCGTGCGTCGGGTAAGCCGCAACGAAACGCTCGCCGGCCGGGCGCGTACCGCCCGGCGGCTGTCGCTCTACTTCTTCCTGACCATCGGCGCGACGAGCGCCCTCGTGCACCTCTTCAAGCTGATCGTCGGCCGGGCGCGCCCTGAACTCTTCGCCGAACTGGGTGCCTACAGCCTGACGCCCTTTGCCTATGACAATCTCTATGCCAGCTTTCCCTCCGGGCATTCGGCGGCGGCCGGGTCGTTCTTCGGGGCCTTTTCGATGCTGGCGCCGCGGCTGCGCCCGTTGTTCCTGCTCGGGGCGCTGGCGATCGGCATCTCCCGCGTCATCGTCGGGGCGCACTATCCGAGCGACGTCGCCGCCGGCCTTCTGCTCGGCCTGTGGGCCGCCATCGCCACGGCTTTCTTCTTCGCCGGCAGGGAATGGCTCTTCCGCTTCGATGCGCGCGGCTGGCCGCTGCCGAAATCCCTGCTGCCGCCCAAGGGCCAATAAAGAACCCGGCCCGTGTCGCCACGAGCCGGGTCGCCATGAACTATCGGAAGGGGGAGATCAATCCATGGCGTGGATGTCGCGGTCCTTCGTTTCCGGCAGGAAGAGAAGGCCGATGACCAGCGTGATGCCGGCGAAGACGATTGGGTACCAGAGGCCGTAGTAGATATCGCCCTGGGCCGCGCTCATCGCGAAGGCCGTCGCCGGAAGCAGGCCGCCGAACCAGCCGTTGCCGATATGGTAGGGCAGCGACATGCCGGTGTAGCGGATGCGGGTCGGGAAGAGCTCGACCAGGAGCGCGGCAATCGGGCCGTAGACCATCGTGACGTAGATCACGAGCACGGTCAGCACGGCGATGATCGTGATCCAGTTCACGCGCGCCGGGTCTGCCACCATGGTGAAGGCACCGCCCTTGTCGATCGTGTAGACCGCCATGTCGGTGACCCCGGCGGCTTCCTCGGCCGTCAGCAGCTTGGCCGTGACGAGGTCGACAGCCGGCATGGTCGCCTTCTCGCCGGCGCGGATGGCGGCGGCATCGAGGGCGAGTTCCGGGTTGCCTGCGACGAAGGCATCCAGCTTGGACTCCGGGACCTTGACCGCACCGCGGACCAGCGGATAACCGTTCGCCTGAAGGGCCAGGTTGGTTTCCTTCTGGAAGGCCGCGTCGAGCGTCTTGACCTGGTCGGCCGAAGCGATGGCATCGTAGCTCGAGATCGTCTTGTCGCCGATCTGGACCGTTGCGGCCGTGCCGGCAGCCGCCGTGGTGACGACGTCATAGGGCACCGAGTTGCGGGTCAGGAACGACGTCGCGATGTCGCACGAGGTGGTGAACTTCGCCGTGCCGGTCGGGTTGAACTGGAACTTGCAGTCGCCCGGAGCAGCGGTGACCGTTGCGCGGATCGTGTCCTGCGCCGTTGCCAGCGCCGGGTTGCCGGCCCAGGTCAGGGCCTTGAACAGCGGGAAGTAGGTCAGCATGGCGAGCACCAGGCCGGCCATGATGATCGGCTTGCGGCCGATCTTGTCCGACAGCCAGCCGAAGAAGACGAAGAAGCCGGTACCGATGAGCAGCGAGCAGGCGACCATGATGTTGGCCGACTGGCTCTCGACCTTGAGAACGCCCGTCAGGAAGAAGAGCGCATAGAACTGGCCGGAATACCAGACGACGGCCTGGCCGACGACGGCGCCGAAGAGCGCGAGCAGCGCGATCTTGGCGTTGCGCCACTGACCGAAGGCTTCCGTCAGCGGTGCCTTGGAGCCCTTGCCTTCTTCCTTCATCTTCGCGAAGGCCGGCGATTCGTTCATCTTCAGACGGATCCAGACGGAAACGCCGAGGAGCACGACCGACAGCAGGAACGGAATGCGCCAGCCCCATTCGGCGAAGGCTTCCTTGCCGACGATGAACTGCACCGCGAGGATGACGATCAGCGACAGGAACAGGCCGAGCGTCGCCGTCGTCTGGATCCACGAGGTGAAGTAACCGCGTCTGCCGTCCGGAGCGTGCTCGGCCACGTAGGTCGCGGCACCGCCATATTCCCCGCCGAGCGCCAGACCCTGCAGCATGCGCAGGATGATCAGGATGATCGGCGCGGCGATGCCGATGGTGGCGGCACCGGGCAGGAGGCCCACGACGAAGGTCGAGACGCCCATGATGAGAATGGTGATAAGGAAGGTGTACTTGCGGCCGACGAGGTCGCCGAGGCGGCCGAACACCAGCGCGCCGAACGGACGCACAAGGAAGCCGGCGGCGAAGGCGAGCAGCGCGAAGATGTTGCGCGTCGTCTCGGGATACTGGCTGAAGAAGGTGGCGCCGATATAGATCGCCAGCGAGCCGTAAAGATAGAAGTCGTACCATTCGAAAACGGTGCCGAGCGAAGAGGCGAAGATCACCTTCTTCTGCTCGCCCGTCATGGGCGCGGCCTTGGCGTTGCCCACCGTCGAAACATTTGCCATTTCATTGTCCTCCACGAAAACGGCGTATCGGGGCAGCCCATGACAGTCCGGAGTTTCTCCCTAAAAACGCCGGACGGGGTGCGCCTGATGAAAGGATGGCAGAAAACGCCTTGCCGCATCAGCGCTGCTTTGGGCTTATGACTTTCGGCGTAAGACTTAAGTCGAGGGCCTTGGCGAAATCCCGGATCGTTCACGCAAGGCTTGACTCTTCGGCAGATGAGCGTATGCAGCACGCACGCAAAGGAACCGCCATGTACCGCTATGGTCTCGCCATCGCCCGCATGATCGCTCCGGCCTTCAACGCCGGACGGGTTCGTCGTTGCGTATCGATTTCCAAAACAATGGCCAAAACGACGACGAAAACCGTCTGACGTCTCTGGCCACCGCTCTCTCCCCGGTACGGCCGGGGACCGAAACCCGCGCATGGCCGGCGGGTTTCACCTCCTGAACCCGCGGAGAGACAGAGAAAGAGAGCTTTAGACATGGGTTTCAAGATCGCAGTCGCCGGCGCGACCGGCAATGTCGGCCGCGAAATGCTGAACATCCTTTCCGAGCGCGGCTTCCCGGCTGACGAAGTCGTGGCGCTGGCCTCCAGCCGCTCGATCGGCACCGAGGTCTCCTTCGGCGACAAGACGCTGAAGGTGCAGAACCTCGAGAACTACGATTTCTCCGACACGGACATCTGCCTGATGTCGGCCGGCGGCACGGTTTCCCAGAAGTTCTCGCCGAAGATCGGCGCGCAGGGCTGCGTCGTCATCGACAATTCCTCCGCCTGGCGCTACGACGCCGACGTGCCGCTGATCGTTCCGGAAGTGAACCCCGACGCCGTCGCCCAGTTCACCCGCAAGAACATCATCGCCAACCCCAATTGCTCGACCGCCCAGCTCGTCGTGGCGCTGAAGCCGCTGCATGACCGCGCGACGATCAAGCGCGTCGTCGTCTCGACCTACCAGTCCGTCTCCGGCGCCGGCAAGGACGGCATGGACGAGCTCTTCAACCAGACCCGCGCCGTCTTCGTCGCCGATCCGGTCGAATCGAAGAAGTTCACCAAGCGCATCGCCTTCAACGTCATCCCGCACATCGACGTGTTCATGGAGGACGGCTACACGAAGGAAGAGTGGAAGGTGCTCGCCGAGACCAAGAAGATGCTCGACCCGAAGATCAAGGTGACCTGCACGGCGGTGCGCGTGCCCGTCTTCATCGGCCATTCCGAATCGGTCAACATCGAGTTCGAGAAGGAGATCACCGCGGACGAGGCGCGCGACATCCTGCGCGAAGCGCCGGGTTGCCAGGTCATCGACAAGCACGAGAACGGCGGCTACATCACCCCGTACGAATCGGCCGGTGAAGACGCCACCTACATCTCGCGCATCCGCGAGGACGCCACGGTCGAGAACGGCCTCAACATGTGGGTCGTCTCCGACAACCTGCGCAAGGGTGCCGCCCTCAACGCCATCCAGATCGCCGAGCTGCTCGTCAACCGCGGCCTGATCAAGGCGAAGAAGCAGGCCGCCTGACCGGGCAGGCGCCACGGAAAGACGGAACGCTTTCTGCCTTTTGGAAAAATTGGCAACGCTCCGTTAATCGACTTTAAATAAAAGTCCCGGTTGTTCCGTCTGAGGACAATCGGGACTTCGCTTTGAGGCGGTCCCGGCGGCATCGCCGGAACGGTTCACGGCAAGGTGCGGTGACAGGAACAGGGGAGCATGGCATGCTCCCGCAGAATTGACGAGATCACGGGGTTTTTCATGGGCATGACAAAGAGCGTGGCCAAGGTGCTGGCCGCAATGATCGCCACGGCAGCGGTGCCGGCGGCGGCAGAGGCAGCAAAATGCGGCAATGATGCAAGCGGGTTTCCGGCCTGGGTGGAAGCCTTCAAGGACGAGGCGGCCGGACGCGGCATCAGCCGCTCGACGATCGACAAGGCCTTCGCCAATGTCAGCTATGCCCGCGCCACGATTCGCGCCGACCGCGGCCAGAAGAGCTTCAAGCTCTCGCTCGAGCAGTTCATGCAGAAGCGCGGCGGCCAGGCGATCATCCGCCGCGGCAAGAGCCTGAAGAAGCAGAACGCCGCGCTCTTCCAGCGCATCGAGGCGCGCTACGGCGTGCCGGCCGGTCCGCTGCTCGCCATCTGGGGCATGGAAACCGGCTTCGGCGGCTTCCTCGGCAAGGAACACACGATCTCGGCCGTCGCGACACTCGCCTATGACTGCCGCCGTTCCGAATATTTCACGAACCAGCTCTACGCCACGCTGCAGCTCGTGCAGAAGGGCATCCTGTCGACCTCGGCCCGCGGCGCGGCGCATGGCGAAATCGGCCAGACGCAGTTCCTGCCGGCCAACGTGCTGAAATACGGCGTCGACGGCGACGGCAACGGCCGCATCGACCTTGTCGGCTCCAAGGCCGACGCGCTCGCCTCCACGGCGAACTTCCTGCGCGGCCACGGCTGGAGCGCCGGCGGCGGCTACCAGCCGGGCCAGGGCAATTTCGGCGCATTGCAGGGCTGGAACGCGGCCAGCGTCTACCAGCGCGCAATCGCCATCATCGGCGCGGAAATCGACGGCGAATAAACGCAGCGAACCGTCCCTCGCCAGGCCCCGGCAAGCCGGGTGACGTCGGGGACGGGCGGCATTGCCGGTCGTGACGACATGAACCCGGCCGGGCGACCGCGCCGGGTTTTCCGTTACGCGCCGGGGCGCTGGAAATCGCCGCTCTTGGCGTCCATGATCCACAATTCGCCGGTCGAGATGTCGAACCAGGCGCCATGGAGCTGGAGACGGCCGCGCTCTTCCAGGATGCGCACGCAGGGGAAGGTGCGCAGGTTGGCGATGGAATTGCGGATCGAGACGCGCTCCAGTGCGCGTTGGCGCTCGCCCTGCGTCAGGATTTCGGCGCCCTGGATCTGTTCGGCGACCGGCTTGAGCATGCCCATCCACTTGCCGATGAAATCGCCGGGCGACAGCGGCTCGGCATCCGGGTCGAGCGCGGCGGAAATGCCCCCGCAGCGGCCATGGCCCATCACCACGATATCGCTGACCTTCAGCGACTGCACGGCGAATTCGAGCGCCGCCGAGGTCGCATGGAAATTGCTGTCCGGCTCGTAGGGCGGCACGAGGTTCGCGACGTTGCGCACGACGAAGAGCTCGCCCGGCCCGCTGTCGAAAATCGTCTCCGGCGCGGCACGGGAGTCGCAACAGGCGATCACCAGCGTCTTCGGTTTCTGCCCGGTCTCGGCCAGGGCCTTGTAGCGCGCCGACTGCTCGACATAGCGGCCGGACATGAAGTTGCGGTAGCCATTCAGAAGACGATCGGGAAAGCGGTTCATGGTGTCAAAGTACCCCCGGGTGCGAGCGATCTGCTGGATGAGGCCCCATCCGGCTTCCGCATAAACCACTCTGCAAGGCATGGCGCAAGGCCGGATCGTCAAGAACGCCGCGGCTGCGCCGGATGCACGAGACGGCGCATGTGCACCATGGCCATGGGCGTGGAGATGCTGGACGCATCCTGTTCCAGCGTCAATTCGTCGGCGCCGCGCTTGGCGGTGCGCGCGACGATCTCGAAGACGCTGGCGGTGGCCATCATCAAGGCACGTTCCTCCGGCAGGCCCTCCATCAGCCGCGACAGGAAGATGGCGGCCAATAGGTCCCCGGTGCCATTCGGCGGGTTCGGCACGAGCCGGTGTTCCGCCAGCAGCGCATGGCGTCCGGAGAGATAGAGATTGCCGGTGCTTCCCGTCATCAGCGCCAGCGAGGAGGTGACGAGCATGCGGGAAGGCCCGAGCGACAGCGCCGCCTCCATGATCGCCGCATTGGTCTCGAGCGGCGCGCCGGCAAGCCAGGCAAGCTCGAACCGGTTGGGCGTGGCGATGGAAGCAAGCGGGATCAACGCGTCGCGGATCGCCGCCGCCGTCTCCTCCGGCACGTAGAGGCCGCGATCGTCGCCGCAGACCGGATCGCACATATAAAGCAGGTCGGGATTTTCCGCCCGCAGGGCCGTGACGAGCCGCGCCACCGAATGCGCCTGCGCCGCGCTGCCGAGATAGCCGGAAAGCACCGCCTTGACCTCGCCCCGCCAGGTCGCGCGGATGAGATCGGAGATCATCGCGTCGAAATCGTCCGCCGAGATCGCCACGCGGGTCGAGCGCCCGCGACCGGGATGCCAGGGCAGGATGACCGTCGGCAGCGCCCAGACCGGATGGCCGAGCGTTTCGAGCGCGAAGACGGCGGCGCGGTTGCCCACCGTGCCGCGCACCACATGGCTCGAAATCACGATGACCGCGCCCTTGTCGCTCTCGTTCATAACCGGCTCCCCTGGTTCCGGCGAAGTGATGACAAGGGGGTCATTTCCTGTCAACGCCCGCCCCTTTTCCGGCCACCGGCCGAAAAGCGGAAAAATGCCGCCGCAGCCGGTTTTGGGCTGCTTTTCGACGAAAAAACATGAATTTCGCAACAAAACGACAGCAAAACTGACCTATCTCGGACAAAATCGATTGAATTTTCTCGCAAATGCACAAATTCCGTCGCGCGTATTTTTTCTTCTGCTAACGTCCGGCCATCGGATTCGAGGGAGAATTCCATGGGTGCCAGGACCAACGTGAAACGAGAAAAACACATCGAGGCCGCAAAGGCCGCAGCCGCAGCCCTCGGCGCGAAGACGCTGAACCCGGACATCCTCTTCGGGCGGGCCAGCAAGGACGATATCGAGCACTATACCGGCGAGATGCTGGCCGTTGCCGCCGCCCATGCCATGGCCGAAATCGAGGCCTGGGACGGTACCGGGCCCCGCGTCACGGTCACCACGCTTGCGGACGTGCGCCCGCAGGGCGAGCCCGTCTCCGTACTCTCCGTCACGGACCGCAACCAGCCGTTCCTTTACGATTCGGTGATGGGCGAGGTAACGAGCACCCATCGCGACATCCATCTGGCGATCCACCCGATCCTCGTCGTGGCACCCGGCGAAACGCCGAAGCTTTTCTCGCCGGACGAAGACAGCGATCCGGCCCAGCGGGTCAGCCATATCGAGATCCACCTTTCCGAGCTCGCGCCGAACGAAGCCGCCGCGCTCGCCGAGCGGATCGGAACCGTGCTCGACCAGGTCCACCTCGCCGTCGACGACTGGCCTTCCATGCTGGAAAAGCTCGATAGCACCATGGCCGACATGGAGCGCTACGCCAAGGAAAAGCCGGGTAAGGAAGAGGCGCTCGCCTTCCTCGACTGGCTGCGCGGCAACAACTTCACCTTCCTTGGCATGCGCGAATACAGCTATTCCGGCAAGGGCGAGGCGGCCACCGTCGAACGGGGTGGCGAAGGCCTCGGCATCCTGTCCGATCCGGACGTGCGCGTGCTGCGCCTCGGCAAGGACGCTGTGACGACGACGCCGGAGATCCTCGAATTCCTCGAAGGTCCGGATTTCCTGATCGTCACCAAGGCCAATGTGAAGTCGCTCGTGCATCGCCGGGCCTATATGGACTATGTCGGCCTCAAGCGCTTCAACGAGAAGGGCAAGGTAATCGGGGAGCTGCGCATCGTCGGCCTCTTCACCTCGACGGCCTACACCCACGCCGCCGGCCAGATTCCGCTGCTGCGCTCCAAGGTGGCCGCGGTCATCGAGCATTTCGGCTACGACCCGAAGAGCCATTCCGGCAAGATGCTGATCAACACGCTGGAATCCTACCCGCGCGACGACCTCTTCCAGATCGACACCGGCCTGCTCGCCACCTTCTGCGAACAGATCAACGAACTTTCCGACCGGCCGCGCATCCGCGTGCTGCCGCGTATCGACCGCTTCGACCGCTTCGTCTCGGTCATCGTCTACGTGCCGCGCGAACAGTACGATTCCGACGTGCGCGAAAAGATCGGCAACTATCTGAAGTCGGCTTACGATGGCCGCGTCTCGGCCTATTATCCGGCGTTCCCGGAAGGCGGCCTTGCCCGCGTGCACTTCATCATCGGCCGCTCCGGCGGCAAGACGCCACGCCTTCCGCAGCAAAAGCTCGAGCAGGCGGTGCGCGAGATCGCAACCCGCTGGACCGACCGCTTCGAAGCGCTCTCCGATGCGGACGGCGTGCGGCTGGTCACCGACCGCGGCTACCAGGAGGATTTCACGCCCGCCGAAGCCCATGCGGACCTTGCCCTGATCACCACGGCGACGCCCGAGAACCCGATCAGCATCGCCTTCTACCGCAAGGCTTGGCATACGGACCTCGCCACCGTCGAATTGAAGATCTTCCATGCCGGCGAGCCCGTTTCGCTGTCGCGGCGCGTGCCTCTGCTGGAAAACCTCGGCTTCAACGTCATCAGCGAGCAGACGCACGACCTGACGCTCGCCAGCCTCGACGGCGGCGAGCGCCGCGTCATCCTGCATGACATGGAGCTGCGGCATCGCGACGGCATCGAGATCAACCTCGCCAAGCTGAGCCCGATGCTGGAGGAAGCGTTCCTCGCGGCCTGGCACGGCGAGGTGGACGACGACGCCCTGAACCGCCTCATCCTCACCGGCGGCCTTTCCGCCCGCGAAATCATGGCGCTGCGCACCTATTCGCGCTACCTGCGCCAGACGGGCATCGCCTATTCGCAGGGCTATATCGCCGATACGCTCAACAAGTACCCGACGATCGCCGCCGACCTCTTCCGCCTGTTCGAGACCCGTCTCGACCCGAAGCTTTCCGAGCGCCAGCGCGAGAAGAAATCCGCGGATGTGGCGGCGGCGATCGAGGACGCGCTAGCGAACGTGCCGAGCCTCGACGAGGACCGCATCCTGCGCCGCTACGTCAACGCCATCCAGGCCACGTTGCGCACCAACTATTTCCAGCGCGACGCGGACGGAAAGCCGCGCAAAACGCTGGCCATCAAGCTCGACCCGAAGGCCCTCGACGGCCTGCCGGAACCGCGCCCCTTCCGCGAGATCTTCGTCTACGGCGCCGAGGTCGAGGGCGTGCACCTGCGCTTCGGCAAGGTCGCCCGCGGCGGCCTGCGCTGGTCCGACCGCGCGCAGGACTACCGCACGGAAGTGCTCGGCCTCGTCAAGGCACAGCAGGTCAAGAACTCGGTCATCGTGCCGGTCGGCGCCAAGGGCGGCTTCTATCCGAAGCAGCTTCCCGCCGGCGGCAGCCGCGACGCCGTCTTCAAGGCCGGCACCGAGGCCTACAAGACCTATATCCGCACGCTGCTCTCCGTCACCGACAACATCGTCGGCCAGGACGTCGTGCCGCCGGCCGATACGGTGCGGCTCGATGGGGACGACCCCTATTTCGTCGTCGCCGCCGACAAGGGCACCGCGACCTTCTCCGACACGGCGAACGGCCTGGCGCAGGAAGCCGGCTTCTGGCTCGACGACGCCTTTGCCTCCGGCGGCTCGGCCGGCTACGACCACAAGAAGATGGGGATTACCGCCCGCGGCGCCTGGGAAACCGTCAAGCGCCATTTCCGCGAGATGAACATCGACATCCAGAAGACACCGTTCACCGTCGCCGGCGTCGGCGACATGTCGGGCGACGTCTTCGGCAACGGCATGCTGCTGTCGCGCAAGATCCGGCTCGTCGCGGCCTTCGACCACCGCGACATCTTCATCGATCCCAACCCGGACACCGACACGTCCTTCGCCGAGCGGCGGCGCATGTTCAACCTGCCGCGCTCCAGCTGGCAGGACTATGACCGCTCCGTGCTCTCCAAGGGTGCGATGATCATCCCGCGCACGGAAAAATCCGTGACGCTGACGCCGGAAGCCATGGCCGTCATTGGCATCGACAAGGCCAAGGCGACGCCCTTCGAGATCATGACGGCGATCCTGAAGGCGCCGGTCGATCTCCTGTGGTTCGGCGGCATCGGGACCTATATCCGCGGCCAGAACGAGACGGATGCGGAGGTCGGCGACCGCGCCAACGACCCGATCCGCATCGTCGCCGACGACGTGCGTGCCAAGGTGATCGGCGAGGGCGCGAACCTCGGCGTCACCCAGCGCGGCCGCATCGCCTTCGGCCTCAAGGGCGGACGCTGCAATTCCGACGCCATCGACAACTCGGCCGGCGTGAATTCGTCCGACGTCGAGGTCAACATCAAGATCGCGCTCGCTTCGGCCATGCGCGACGAGCGGCTGACGCGCGCCAAGCGCAACGTCCTGCTCGCCTCGATGACGGATGAGGTGGGCCATCTCGTGCTGCGCAACAACTACCTGCAGTCCCTGGCGATCTCGCTGACGGAACGGCAGGGCGCGGCCAACCGCGCGCCGCTCACCCGCCTGATGGATCGCCTGGAGGCCGCCGGCCAGCTCAACCGCAAGGTCGAGACGCTACCCGACGACCGCACCATGGCCGAGCGCTACCAGGCCGGCAAGCCGCTGACGCGGCCGGAGATCGGCGTGCTGCTCTCCTATGCCAAGCTGGTGCTGTTCGACGAGCTCATCCATACCGGCCTGCCGGACGAACCCTATTTCGAACCGGCGCTGACCGGCTACTTCCCGGCCAAGATGCAGAAGGCCTATGCGGATGACATACGTTCGCACCGCCTGCGCCGCGAGATCATCGCGACGATCCTCGCCAACGAGGTGATCAACCGCGGCGGCCCGGCCTTCGTCAACACGCTGACGGACGGCACCGGCTTCGGCCCGGCGGACGCCGTGAAGGCCGCCGTCATCGCCCGTGACGGCTACGGCCTCGCCGCGCTCTACGCCGGCGTGGACGCGCTGGACAATGTGGTGTCCGGTTCGGTGCAGAACGAACTCTACGAGGAGATCGGCCGCATCTACGCCTCCGTCACCAGCCTGCTCCTGACCACCGGGGCCGTTTCGGGCCCGATGAGCGAGGCCGTGCACAAGCTCAGGCAGGCGCTGAAGCAGCTGCGTCCGCATCTTTCCACCCTCATCTCCGAGCAGGCCGGCGACGAGGCCCGCCGCAAGGCCCATGCCTATGAGGACGAGGGCGTGCCGACGGAGCTTGCGGAGGAGATCGCCACGCTCTCCATGCTGACCTTCGTGCCGGAGGTCATGCTGATCGCCGGGGCGACGGGCGACACGCTCGGCAAGACGGCGCAGACCTTTGCCGGCATCAGCGCGACGCTCAATATCGGCCGGCTGCTTTCGGCGGCCAGCCGCATCCCGACCGGCGATCTCTACGAGGCGCTCGCCCTGCAGCGCAGCCTCACCGACATCGCCAATGCCCGCCGCGACCTCGCCACCGTGGTGCTGACGCGCCACAAGGGCGACAAGGCACCGCTCGCCGCCTGGCAGCAGGGCGGCCGCGAGCGTCTCGCCCGCGTCACCGCCAACCTCTCGGCGCTGACGGAAGCCGGCGAAGCCACGCTCGCCAAGGTCAGCGTCGCCGCCGGCATCCTGAGCGACCTCGCGCAGGAACGGGCACGGTAAGGCAAGCCTTGCCTCACCGCAGCCGCCTCACGCGGCTGCGGCTATCCCACGGTTGCATAATTCCAATCGCGACTACCCCCTTTGCCCGGCAGCGCAGAGGGCGCCCTAACCACACCCGTTGAATCCCGCCATCGGCAAATGCTAGCCTCCCGCCGGAACCGGCGTGAGAACCCGCCGCAGCGATTCGAGAAACGAGGGCGAGCGTGGCGGAAGTGGCAGCAGGGCGGACGAGCCGCCTCGGCATAACGGGCTGGATGCTGTTCGACTGGGCGGCACAGCCCTTCTTCACGGTCATCACCACCTTCATCTTCGGCCCCTACCTCGTCTCGCGCCTCACCGAGGACCACGCGGCCGGGCAGGCGGCCTGGAGCTACACGCTCACCATCGCCGGCGTCGCCATCGCGCTGCTCGCCCCCGTCATGGGCTCCATCGCCGATGCTTCCGGCGCGCGAAAACCCTGGATCGCCGCCTTCGCCGCCGTCAAAATCCTGTCGCTCCTCGCCCTCTGGTATGCGGCGCCCGGCAGCAGCCTCGTCTTCGCCATGGCGATGATCGTGCTCGCCACCGTGGCGGCGGAATTCTCCATCGTCTTCAACGATTCGATGATGCCGCGCCTCGTCAGCCCGGCGGATGTCGGCCGCATCTCCAACATCGCCTGGGGCCTCGGCTATCTCGGCGGCATGATCGTGCTGATCGCGGTCGTCGCGCTGCTGGCCGCAAACCCGGAGACCGGACGGACGGCGATCGGCATCAGCCCGCTCTTCGGCCTCGATGCCGCCGCCGGCGAGGACGCCCGCATCACCGGGCCGATCTCGGCGCTCTGGTATCTCGTCTTCATCCTGCCGATGTTCTTCTTCACGCCGGACCAGAGCCGGGGGCTGCCCATTGCGGCCGCGGTGCGCGCCGGCTTTGCCGACCTCTCCGTCGCCCTCGGGGAATTGCGCAGGAAGCCGGGCATCCTGCGCTTCCTCATTGCCCGGATGATCTACCAGGACGGGGTCAACGGACTGCTGGCGCTTGGCGGAACCTTCGCCGCCGGCATGTTCGCCTGGCAGACCTTCGAACTCGGCATCTACGGCATCATCCTCAACGTTGTGGCGATCGGCGGCTGCCTCTATGCCAGCCGCATGGACAGGCGCCTCGGCTCGAAGGCCGTCGTCGTGATGAGCCTTGTCTGCCTGATCCTCGCCACCATCGGCATCGTCTCCACCGGCCCGGGCTTCACGCTGTTCGGCCTCGTGCCGCTGCCGACCGCCGATTCCGGCGGCCTGTTCGGCACGGCGGCGGAAAAGGCCTATATCGTCTACGGCCTCATGATCGGCGTCGCCTTCGGCCCTGTCCAGGCCTCCGCGCGGTCCTATCTTGCCCAAAGCATCCATCCCGACGAGGCGGGCCGCTATTTCGGCCTCTATGCCCTGTCCGGCCGGGCCACGTCCTTCCTCGCGCCGCTCTCCGTCGCGCTCGTCACCACCGCGACGGGCTCCGCCCGCCTCGGCATGATGGCACTCATCGCTTTCCTGCTCGCCGGCTTCCTGCTCCTGCTGCGCACGCCCTATCCCGCGGCAAAGGTCGAGGCCTGAAACGCAAGACGCCCGGCAAGCGGGGCGTCAGGGGGATGACAGACATCGCCCCACCCACTGTCGTCATCCTCGGGTTTAACCCGAGGATCCACACGCCACCTGCGGCCATGGACGGTCGGGGCAAGCCTCGACCATGACGGAGGAAAGGAGAGGTCTGCGAAGAATCCGGCTCAGTGACGGAAATGGCGCATGCCGGTGAAGACCATGGCGACGCCGGCCTCGTCGGCCGCGGCGATCACCTCCGCATCACGCATCGAGCCGCCCGGCTGGATGACCGCCGTGGCGCCTGCGGCAATCGCCGAGAGCAGGCCGTCGGCGAAGGGCAGGAAAGCTTCCGACGCGACGGCCGATCCACGCGTCAGCGGCTCGGCAAGGCCCATGGCCTTGGCCGCTTCCTCGGCCTTCAGGCCGGCGATGCGAGCGGAATCGACGCGGCTCATCTGGCCGGCGCCGATGCCGGCCGTCTGGCCGTCCTTGGCATAGACCACGGCATTCGACTTGACGTGCTTGGCGACCTTGAAGGCGAACTTCATGTCTTCCAGCTCCTGCGCCGTCGGCGCACGCTTGGTCACGACCTTCAGTTCGAGGTCCTCGACCATGCCGTTGTCGCGGCTCTGTACCAGGAGGCCGCCCGACACCGTCTTGGCGGAAAGGCCCGGCACGCGCGGATCGGGCAGGGCGCCCGTCACCAGCAGGCGCAGGTTCGGCTTGCCGGCGATGACGGCGCGGGCCTTCTCGTCCGCGTCCGGCGCGATGATGACCTCGGTGAAGAGCTTGACGATCTCTTCCGCCGTCTCGCCGTCCAGCACCGTGTTGAGCGCGATGATGCCGCCGAAGGCCGAGACCGGATCGCAGGCGAGCGCCCGCGCATAGGCCTCCTTCAGCGTCCTGCCGGTAGCCACGCCGCAGGGATTGGCATGCTTGATGATCGCGCAGGCCGGGCCGTTTTCCGGCAGGAACTCGGCAACGAGCTCGAAGGCGGCGTCGGTGTCGTTGATATTGTTGTAGGAAAGCTGCTTGCCCTGCAGCAGCGTGGCGGACGCGACGCCCGGGCGGTTTTCGCCGGTCACGTAGAAGCCCGCCTTCTGGTGCGGGTTCTCGCCGTAGCGCATCGCCTCCTTCAGGACGCCGCCGAGCACGCGGTGGCGCGGCATGGGTATATCGAGCGCATCGGCGAACCAGTTGGAGATCGCCGCGTCATAGGCCGCCGTGCGGGCATAGGCCTTCGCCGCCATGCGCTGGCGGAAGGCGTAGGAAGTCGAACCGTCCGCAAGTTCCTCCAGCAGCGCGGGATAATCGGCGGGATCCGTGACGATGGTCACATAGGCGTGGTTCTTCGCCGAGGCGCGGATCATCGCCGGCCCGCCGATGTCGATGTTCTCGACCGTCGTCGGATAGTCGCCACCCTTGGCGCGTACCTCCTCGAAGGGATAGAGGTTGATGACGGCAAGGTCGATCGCGCCGATGCCATGCGCCTTCATCGCCTCGACATGCTCCGCATCGTCGCGGATCGCCAGCAGGCCGCCATGCACGGTGGGATGCAGCGTCTTGACGCGGCCATCCATGATTTCCGGAAAGCCCGTGACCTCGGAAACGTCGGTGACGTCGAACCCGGCATCGCTGAGCGCCTTGTGCGTGCCGCCGGTCGACAACAGCCGCACGCCCTTTTCGGCAAGGGCGCGGGCGAGATCGACGACACCGGCCTTGTCGGAGACGGACAGCAGCGCCGTGCGCAGGGCGACCCGGTCTGGGGCGGGGATTTTCTTGGAAATGACGGCCATGGGACGCTCCGTTCTGACGGCCCTGGAGAGGGGCCGGATGGTCATGCGCCCCGTTATCACAGGCCCGGCCCCGAGAAAACCGCCAAAAGCCGGGAATTCTCAACGCTGCCGCATCAGCGACCACTGGACTTCCGCCACCTTGGCAAGCGGCATGGTCAGCGTGAGCTGGCGCGACGCCCGGACGCCGGAGGGATCGGCGAAGAAGACATCCTCCTCCTCCTCCACGGCAACATCGATGCAGGTCAGCGCCCAGGCCTCGCCGTCCGGCGCGATCAGCCGCATCTCGTTGGCCGATACCCGGTAGAGCTGGATCGTCGGATGAATGTGGAAGCGCACCACGGCCGTGCCCTTCTCGATTGCCCCGTCGGGGTCGGCGGGCTTGTAGAAACGCTCCCGGCCGCGGATCTCGCTGCCCGTCGCCGCCACGAGGATGTCCCGTTCGTAGAGAAGGCCGAAGCGCTTGAGATAACCGTCATGGGTCGCCGTCACGCTGTCGGCGCCGGACTGGCGCTCGGCACGCGACACGTCCACCTTGCTGACGCCGCCGACGACGATCGGCCCGAGGAAACGGGACGTGGAGATGCGCGAGGAGGAGGTGTCGTTGAGCGTGGCGACGGAATGGGCCGCGGTGGTGCGCGCCATCTGCCTGAGCGCCTCGCCGGCAAAGCGCGGTCGCCCGGAATTGACGATGAAGCGGTTCCTGCCCGAGGACATCTCGATGGAAAGCGCACCGGCGGCTGCCGTCGCCGAAAGATCGACCGACTTGGGCACGCCGGTATCCATCAGCACGACCGTTTCCTTGACGGCCAGGCGGTCGTACCGGCTCTGCGGCAGCGCCTTGAAGGGCGCGCCGCCGGTCTCGTCGTAGCGCAGCACCGACATCAGCTCGTTCGCCAACGTATAGGTCGCGCCGTTGAACAGCGCGAGCTCGCCGCCCTGGTGGCGGAAGAAGCGCAGCGCCGGGTAGATGCGGTCGATGGAGGGGATGAGCTGCGCGGGCACGTCATGGCCGAGATTGACATAGGTCTGGCGCAGCGGAAGCAGGTCGAGCAGCACGTCGAGCGCGGCCCGCGGATTGCGCGAGGAATGGCCGCCATCGGGCAGGATCTGCCGGTCGAGCTCCTCGTCGAGATGGCGGGCGGCCCTGCGCATGCGCGAGGCGGAGGCCGGCATGGCGATGGAGGCCATGGCAAGCGCGATGCGCACCCGCAGTCGCGGCTCACCGTCACGCGTCGTGTCGGCGACATGGCGCAGATAGCGGACCTGGAAGGCGAGGCTCTTCAGGAAGCGGCGATAGAAGGGATAGTCGGCATCCTTCAGGACCACCGGCGAATGGGACAGCCAGGCGATGATGCGTTGCGCGACGACATCGGGCCGCCAGGCAAGCCCGCCGATGACGCGCCCATGGCTCTGCAGCCAGTCGTCCACGATGAAGCGGGCCGTATGGGCGGCCTTTTCCGGATCGACCAGCCGCATATGGCGCAGCCAGCCGAAGGAATGCAGGCGCACGGCGAACTCCTCCGAGGGAAGCTCCAGTGCAAAGGGTGATTCGCCGTCGCATTCGAGAACGCGGCCGGCCAGCGGGAAACGCCCGGCGACGATTTCTTCGCCGGCAAACGAATCAGCGGGGTGAAGGTCCGTCGGCGCGACGACCAGCCGGTCCGGCGTGCCGCCGGAAAAGCGCATCGCGCTGATTCGCCCGAGGGCGAGCCTCCGCGAAAACCGGCGCCAACCCTCACGCATATACAGATAGAGAAGCCGCTGCCTGTCGGAAAGCTGCATGGTTAACGAACGCCTCCTTGGCCTATAGCTAGGCCGAGAAGGCAAGCGGCGTCAATTGACCGGCGGTCGATGGGCTGTTGACGACGGCATATGTCTTTCGGAAGAGCCTGTGCAGCTCAGCCGGCACGGACGAGCCGAACGGCATAAAACCCGTCCACGCCGCCGGCATGGCCGAGTGTCGCGGGCAGCATGGCAGGCGTGGTGCGGAATTCGCCGCGCGGGGAGATCGCCGCTTCCAGACCCGGCCAGTCGGCGGGATCGACCGGCGCGATGCGCCAGTCCGGATTGTCGGCGAGAACCCGGGCGACCATGTCCTCCCCCTCGCTCGGATCGAGCGAGCAGTTGGAGAAGACCAGCTCCCCGCCGGGACGCACGAGCGTCAGCGCGTGGCGCAGCAGGCGCTCCTGCAGGCCGGCCAGCTTGCCGATATCCTCCGGCCCCTTGGTCCACAAGACATCGGGATGGCGGCGGATCGTGCCCGTCGAGGAGCAGGGCGCATCGAGCAGCACGGCATCGAACAGCTCGCCCGGATGGTATTCCGCCATGTTCGCCTCGACCGTCTCGGCCGAAAGACGCAGCCGGTCGAGATTGCCGATGAGCCGCTTCAGACGGTTGCCGGACTGGTCGAGGGCGGTGACCCTGGCGCCGGCGGCGGCAAGCTGCGCGGTCTTGCCGCCGGGCGCGGCGCAGAGATCGGCGACCCGCTTGCCGGCAAGGTCCGAAAACAGTTTTGCCGGCAGGCTTGCCGCGGCATCCTGCACCCACCATTCCCCGGCCTCGAAGCCTTCGAGCGCCGGAATGGCGCCGGACGCGACGGGCAGGCGCACCGAACCGGTCGGCAGCACCAGGCCGCCGAGCCGCGCGGCCCAGCCTTCCGGATCCGATTTTACGGTGAGGTCGACAGTGGAGGGTTCGAGCAGCGCATCGGCAATGCGCGCGGCATGGTCACGGCCATAGACGGCGGAGAGCCGCTCGTGGAACCAGGCCGGAATGACGGAAACCGCCTGCGTCGCCGTCAGGTGCGAGGCCTTTTCGCGCGACAGGCGGCGTAGCACCGCATTGGTGAGGCTGGCGAAGCGGCGGTTGCGCGGGTCGATCTGCGCCTGCTCGACCGCAAGGTCGACGGCGGAATGATCGGGCACGTCGAGATAGAGGATCTGCGCCGCCGCGACCGTCAGCACATGATGCAGCGCGCGGGCACCGTCCGGCAGCGGCGTGCCGACGAGCGTATCCAGGATGGCCTCGATACGGGGGAGGTGGCGCAGCGCCGTGTTGAGGATGGCCCGGACGAGCGCGCGGTCGGCATCGTTCAGCTGGCGGTAGGCCGGGTTGCCGTTTTCGAGGTCGAGCATGCCGTCGAGCGGCGTCTTGCGATCGACAACCGCCGCCAGGATCTTGGCCGCGGCCTGCCGGGCCCGCAGGCCCGGCTTTTCCGGATGGTTCGCAGCAGGCCCCGGAAGCGGCCCCTTGCCGGGGCGATGGCGTTTCGAATGTGTTCTGTTTTTGTGTTTGTCGTCGTTCAAGACCAGGGACCTTTGGGCGGTTCGGAACCACCGCGTCCCCAGCCGGTCGATGGGACGGAGCGCGATTTGCGCACCGGATTATCAGCCCGCACCGGCTCCGTCGAGCGTGTCTGCATGCCGCGGGCCATTTCCTCGAGCGCCGCTATGCGGTTCTCCGTGTTCGGGTGGGTGGAGAACAGATTGTCCATGCGCTCGCCCGACAGCGGATTGATGATGAACATATGGGCGGTCGCCGGATTGTGCTCGGCGGCCTCGTTGGGAATGCGGCCGGCGGCGATGGCGATCTTCTTCAAGGCCGAGGCGAGCCAGAGCGGGTTGCCGCAGATCTCCGCCCCGCGCTTGTCGGCGGAATATTCGCGCGTCCGGCTGATCGCCATCTGCACCAGCATGGCGGCGAAAGGCGCGACGATCATGGCGACGAGCACGCCGATGAAGCCGAGCGGATTGTTGTTTTCCCGGTTGCCGCTGCCGCCGAAGAACATCGCGAAGTTGGCAAGCATCGAGATCGCACCGGCGATCGTCGCCGTCAGCGTCATGGTCAGCGTGTCGCGGTTCTGGATATGGGCGAGTTCATGCGCCATCACGCCCGCGACCTCTTCATAGCTCAGGGCCTGAAGCAGGCCCGTCGAGGCGGCAACCGCGGCGTTCTGCGGGTTGCGGCCGGTGGCAAAGGCATTCGGCTGGTCGCTGTTGATGACATAGACGCGCGGCATGGGCAGACCGGCACGTTTGGCGAGATCGCGCACGATGCCGTAATATTCCGGTGCCGAGCGCTCGTCGACCTCCTTGGCGCCGTACATGGACAGCACCATGCGGTCGGAATTCCAGTAGGAGAAGAAGTTCATGGCGATCGCGACGAGAAGCGCGATCATCATGCCGCCCTTGCCGCCGATGAGCAGGCCCACGCCCATGAAAAGCGCCGTCATGGCGGCAAGAAGCATGGCTGTTCGAACGATGTTCATGCGTTTTCGGCTCCTGTCTGGTCTCTTGCCGGGTTGCCACTCCCTGTTGTCAAGGGAATGTTTCACGTGAATCAGCGCTTTCCACAGCGCCTTCATACCTAGCTTTTTGCATGTCGTTGTCGCAAAACCGCTGCACACTTTTGCGCGACATGCCTTATATGATGGGAAGCGAACAGGAATTCTTCAATATCCGGGAAGGATGCCCAATTTCATGCAAAGCGACAACGACAATCATGCCGACGGCCGGAAAGTGCTGCCGCCCGCCGCCCTGCGCGCCCTCCAGGAAGCCGAGGAGCGGCGCAAGGCCGCCCCGCAGGCCGAGCCCGCGCCGGAGATCGGCGGACGCGGCGGCGCCGACCCGGCACGCTTCGGGGACTGGGAGATCAAGGGCCGGGCGATCGATTTCTGAGAGGAAATTCGGCGAGCGGCCGTGACACATCGCCTCCCTCTCCATCGTCATGGTCAGGCTTGACCCGATCATCCACGGCCACGGGTGCCGCACGGATCCTCGGGTCGAGCCCGAGGATGACGTAGAGAGCAGGAACGAAAACGGCGGCCAAATGGCCGCCGTTTCGCTTCATGCTTCAAACTCAGCCGGCAGCCTTGTTCTGCCGGTTGGCGATCAGGTCGTCCACGACGGCCGGATCGGCGAGGGTCGAGGTGTCGCCGAGCGAACCGAAATCGTCCTCGGCGATCTTGCGCAGGATGCGGCGCATGATCTTGCCGGAGCGCGTCTTCGGCAGGCCGGGCGAGAACTGGATCTTGTCGGGCGTCGCGATCGGGCCGATCTCCTTGCGCACATGCTTGACGAGGTCCTGGCGCAGCGCATCGGTGCCTTCCTCCCCGGCCATCAGCGAGACGTAGCAATAGATGCCCTGGCCCTTGAGGCTGTGCGGATAGCCGACGACGGCGGCTTCCGAGACGAGGTGGTGCGAGACGAGGGCCGATTCGATTTCCGCCGTGCCGAGGCGGTGGCCGGAAATGTTGAGCACGTCGTCGACACGGCCGGTGATCCAGTAGTAGCCGTCCTCGTCGCGCCGGCAGCCGTCGCCGGTGAAGTACTTGCCCTTGTAGGTCGAAAAATAGGTTTCGACGAAGCGCTTGTGGTCGCCGTAGACCGTGCGCATCTGGCCCGGCCAGCTGTCGATGATGCAGAGATTGCCGTCGGCCGGCCCTTCCAGCACCTTGCCCTCGTTGTCGACCAGCTGCGGCTTGATGCCGAAGAACGGCCGCGTGGCGGAGCCCGGCTTGAGCTCCGTCGCACCCGGCAGCGGGGTGATCAGGATGCCACCGGTCTCCGTCTGCCACCAGGTATCGACGATCGGTGAACGGCCCTCGCCGACGACGTTGTAGTACCACTCCCAGGCTTCCGGGTTGATCGGCTCGCCGACCGAACCGAGCAGGCGTAGCGACGAGCGCGACGAGCGCTTCACGAAGGCGTCGCCGGCCCCCATCAGGGCGCGGATCGCCGTCGGGGCGGTGTAGAAGATGTTGACCTTGTGCTTGTCGATCACCTCCCAGAAGCGGCCGGCATCCGGGAAATTCGGCACGCCTTCGAACATCAGCGTGGTCGCGCGGTTCGCCAGCGGGCCGTAGACGATGTAGGAATGGCCGGTGACCCAGCCGACATCGGCCGTGCACCAGTAGACATCGCCGTCCTGGTAGTCGAAGACGTATTTGTGCGTCATCGAGGCATAGACGAGGTAGCCCGCCGTGGTGTGCAGCACGCCCTTCGGCTTGCCGGTCGAACCGGACGTGTAGAGAATGAAGAGCGGATCTTCCGCCTTCATCTTTGCCGGCGGACAATCGCGCGGCACCGTCAGCACCTCCTGGTGATGCCAGATGTCGCGGCCCGGCGCCCAGCCGGTCTTGCCGCCGGTGCGGCGCACGACGAGCACCTTGTTGACGATGACATGGTTCTTGGCGGCGATGTCGATCGCGGTATCGGTGTTTTCCTTGAGCGGGATCGGCTTGCCGCCGCGCACGCCCTCGTCGCAGGTGACGACGAAGGTGGATTCGCAGTCGACGATGCGGCCGGCCAGCGCATCCGGCGAGAAGCCGCCGAAGACGACGGAATGCACGGCGCCGATGCGCGCGCAGGCGAGCATGGCATAGGCCGCCTCCGGGATCATCGGCATGTAGATGGTGACGCGGTCGCCCTTCTTGACGCCGTGCTTCTTCATCACGTTCGCCATGCGGCAGACGTGTTCGTAGAGCTCGTTATAGGTGATCTTCTTGTCGATATAGGGATTGTCGCCTTCCCAGATGATGGCGACGTCGTCGCCATGCGCCTTGAGGTGGCGGTCGATGCAATTGTAGGAGACGTTTGTGATGCCGTCCTCGAACCACTTGATCGGCACCTTGCCGGTAAACGACGTGTTCTTCACCTTGGTATAGGGCTTGAACCAGTCGATGCGCATGCCGTGCTTGTCCCAGAAGCGCTCCGGGTTCTCGATGCTTTCGCGGTACCAGTTCTGATAGGTCTCGTTGTCGATCAGCGCACGGCTTTTCGCGGATTTCAGCACCGGATAGGTCTTTGCGGACATGGATTCCTCCTCACTGCGCATAGGCGGGAAAGCCGCGTCTCCTCCAGCTCCCCGCATCTCCGTTGCCATACATATCAGGTCAAATCCCTCGGGCAATTAGACAAAAGGTCATTTGCGCTTGAAGAATTGCATTTCTGCGACAGTGATTGTATAGAGGGCGCAATTCCCGGAACATAGTGGTTACACCCCACGGCCCGCGACACCGGCGCGGACGGACAGAAGGACTATATCCATGGCTCAGCAGCTCCTCATGCCAAAGGCGACCGCGGTCTGGCTGGTCGACAACACGGCGCTGTCGTTCGACCAGATCGCCACATTCTGCAAACTGCACCCGCTCGAAGTGAAGGCGATCGCCGACGGCGAATCGGCCCAGGGCATCAAGGGCCTCGACCCCATCTCGACCGGCCAGCTGTCGCGCGAAGAGATCGCCCGCGCCGAAGCCAATCCGAATCACAAGCTGAAGCTTTCCGAACCGAAGGTCCGCGTGCCGGAATCCAAGCGCAAGGGCCCGCGCTACACGCCGGTCTCCAAGCGCCAGGACCGCCCCAACGCCATTCTCTGGCTGGTACGCAACCATCCCGAACTGAAGGATGCGCAGATCTCGCGTCTCGTCGGCACGACCAAATCGACGATCGAGCAGATCCGCGAACGCACCCACTGGAACTCGACCAACCTGACACCGATGGACCCCGTGACGCTGGGCCTGTGCTCGCAGATCGACCTCGACCTCGAAGTCGAACGCGCTTCGAAGGGCCGTCCGCTGCCGACCGCCGCCGAGCTCGGTGCGACGCTGGAATCCGCGCAGGAAACGGAAAAGCTGCCCTACAGCACCGACCGCGAGGACGAGAAGGAAATCGACGCCGACGCCGTCTTCGCCAAGCTGAAGTCGCTGAAGTCGGCCACGCCGGACGAAGACGAGGACGACCGCTTCTAAGCCGCGCTCTTTTGAGGTGTTGCTCTCTCATCCGTCATGCTCGGGCTTGACCCGAGCATCCACCCGCCGCGGGTGAGGCGTAGATCCTCGGATTTAACCCGAGAATGACAACAGTGGACGGTAAGGTCTATCATTTATGCAACCCGGCCTTTCGGCCGGGTTTTTTACTACTCAAACAATCCGCCGCCCGGACAGCACTTCAGCGATCTCATCCAGGATGGCCGGATCGTCGATGGTCGCCGGCATCTTCCAGTCCACCCCGTCGGCGATCTTCTGCATGGTGCCGCGCAGGATCTTTCCGGAACGTGTCTTCGGCAGGCGCTTCACGCAGATCGCCGTCTTGAAGGCGGCGACCGGGCCGATGCGCTCGCGCACGAGGCCCACCACCTCCTGCTCCACGAGCGATGATTCACGTGAAACACCGCTCTTCAGCACGAGGAAACCGGCCGGCAGCTGGCCTTTCAGCGCATCGGCGACGCCGATGACGGCGCATTCGGCGACATCCGGGTGGCTGGCGCAGACCTCCTCCATCGCTCCCGTCGAGAGACGGTGGCCGGCAACGTTGATGATATCGTCGGTGCGCGACATGATGAAGACGTAGCCGTCCTCGTCGACATAACCGGCATCGGCGGTCTTGTAATAGCCCGGGAATTCCGAAAGGCAGGCCGAGCGGAACCGTTCGTCGGCATTCCAGAAGGTCGTCAGGCAGCCGGGGGGGAGGGGCAGCTTGATGGCGATGTTGCCGAGCGTGCCGGGCGAAACCTCATGGCCGGCATCGTCCAGCACATGCAGTTCGTAGCCCGGCATGGGCACGGTGGGGGAGCCGTGTTTCACGGGCAACTGGCCGAGGCCGAGCGGATTGCCGACGATCGCCCAACCGGTCTCCGTCTGCCACCAGTGATCGATGACCGGCACGCCGAGCACCGCCTCGGCCCAGCGGATCGTGTCCGGATCGGCCCGCTCGCCGGCAAGGAAGAGCGCGCGCAGGCTGGAAGTGTCGTGCCGCTTGACGAGCGCGCCCTCCGGATCCTCCTTGCGGATGGCGCGGAAGGCCGTCGGGGCGGTGAAGAGCACCGAGACCTTGTAATCCTCCACCACGCGCCAGAAGGCGCCGGCATCCGGCGTGCCAACCGGCTTGCCCTCATAGAGCACCGTGGTGCTGCCGTTGAGAAGCGGCGCATAGACGATGTAGGAATGGCCGACGACCCAGCCGATATCCGACGCCGCCCAATAGACCTCGCCGCGCTCCACGCCGTAGAACGCCTGCATCGTCCAGGCGAGCGCGACCATGTGGCCGCCATTGTCGCGGATGACGCCCTTGGGCTGGCCGGTCGTGCCCGACGTATAGAGGATGTAGAGCGGATCGGTGGCCGCCAGCGGCGCACAGGGAATGACGCGCCCCGCATCCCGCGCCGCCGCAAGCGCGGGGCCGAGATCGACGTCGCGCCCCGCCTTCAGCTCCGCCGCCAGTTCCGGCCGCTGCAAGACGAGGCAGCGTTCCGGCTTGTGTGCAGCAAGCTCGATCGCCGTATCCAGCAGCGGCTTGTAGGCGACCACGCGATTGGGCTCGATGCCGCAGCTTGCGGTGACGACGAGCTTGGCGGTGGAATCATCGATGCGCGCCGCAAGCTCGCTCGCGGCGAAGCCGCCGAACACCACCGAATGGATCGCCCCGATGCGCGCGCAGGCGAGCATGGCGAAGACCGCCTCGGGGATCATCGGCATGTAGAGAATGACGCGGTCGCCCTTTTCCACGCCCTGATCGACGAGCACCGCCGCCATGGCGTTCACATGGGTGAGGAGTTCGTCGTAGCTGTAGCGCGCCTTGCGGCCGGTCACCGGGCTGTCATAGATCAGCGCGGCGTCCGCGCCATGCCCCGCCGCCACATGCCGGTCCACGCAATTGTGACAGGTATTGCCGACCGCATCGGGAAACCAGCGCCCATAGACGCCCTGCTCTCCGTCGAAAATATCCGCCGGTTCGCTGAACCAGTCGATTGCCCGGGCCGCCTCGGCCCAATGACCCCTGTGGTCATTCTTCCACGCCCGATAGATCTCGGCATAGGTCTTCTGCATCGCATCCTCCATGTCCGGCCTCCTGAAACGGCCGGCTCCTCCAGAAGGAAGAATAGGAGAGGACGATGCATCGGAAAAGCCAGACGAAAGCCTCAAGCGGCACATCGCCTCTTGCGCTTCGTCAAGCGAGGATGTCAGCGCGTTCCGAAAATCGCCGAACCGACGCGCACGCTGGTCGCACCGAAGCCGATGGCGACATCATAGTCGCCGGACATGCCCATCGACAGCCGATCGAGATTGCAGCGTTCGGCGAGCTTGGCGAGCAAGGCGAAATGCGGGCCTGGATTCTCGTCCGCCGGCGGAATGCACATCAGCCCCTCGATGGTGAGGCCGAGCTCGTCGCGGCAGAGGGCGACGAAGGCGACCGTATCGTCCGGCGCGATGCCGGCCTTCTGCGGTTCAAGCCCGGTATTGACCTGGACATAGAGCCGCAAGGCGCGCCCCTGCCGCGCCATTTCGGCGGCGATCGCGCGGGCGATCTTTTCCCGGTCCACCGTCTCGATGACATCGAAGAGCGCCACGGCCTCGGCCGTCTTGTTGGATTGCAGCGGGCCGATCAGGTGAAGCTCGATGCCGGCCGCCTCGGCGCGCAGCGCGGGCCACTTGCCTTGGGCCTCCTGCACGCGGTTCTCGCCGAACACCCGCTGGCCGGCCGCGATCGCCGGGCGAATCGCCTCGGCATCGAAGGTTTTCGAGACCGCCACCAGCGTCACCGCCTCGGGCCTGCGGCCGGCCTCGGCAGCCGCCTTGCGCATCCGGTTGCGAACGTCTTCGAGACGGTCCTGAAGGTCCATGCTCATTCTCCATCGGCATCTGGTTCCGGACCTAGCGAAATCGACGCGGTTTGCCAAGCGTGCGCATGCCGCATCTCTTTGGCCCGGGGGCTGGAAAACTTGACGCTTCGGCGGTTTCATGATGAAGGTCTCGGCACCATATTCGCATGGGCGCACCGCCCTCCAAGACTCCCAAAAGACTTCCGGAACATCAAAGACATGGCCACCGAACGTTACAATCCGCGCGATGCCGAACCCCGCTGGCAGGCAAAATGGAACGACGACAGCGTCTTCCTGACCAATAACGACGACCCGCGCGAAAAGTACTACGTGCTCGAGATGTTCCCCTACCCGTCGGGCCGCATCCATATGGGCCATGTGCGCAACTATGCGATGGGCGACGTCGTCGCGCGCTACAAGCGCGCCCGCGGCTACAACGTGCTGCATCCGATGGGCTGGGACGCCTTCGGCATGCCCGCCGAGAACGCCGCCATGCAGAACAAGGTGCACCCCAAGGGCTGGACCTATGACAACATCGCGACCATGCGCAACCAGTTGAAGTCCATGGGCCTGTCGCTGGACTGGTCGCGCGAATTCGCCACCTGCGACGTGGAATATTACCACCGCCAGCAGCACCTCTTCCTCGACTTCCTGGAAAAGGGCCTCGTCTACCGCAAGCAGTCCAAGGTGAACTGGGACCCGGTCGACCATACGGTGCTTGCCAACGAGCAGGTCATCGACGGCCGCGGCTGGCGCTCCGGCGCGCTCGTCGAGCAGCGCGAGCTGACCCAGTGGTTCTTCCGCATCACCGATTTCAGCCAGGACCTGCTCGATTCGCTGGAAACGCTCGACCAGTGGCCTGAAAAAGTCCGCCTGATGCAGAAGAACTGGATCGGCCGTTCCGAAGGCATGCTGGTGCGCTGGGAAATTTCCGAAGGCGCGGGCCTGACGGGCGAAAAGGACGTCACCGTTTACACGACCCGTCCCGACACGCTGTTCGGCGCCTCCTTCATCGCCATCTCCGCCGACCACCCGCTTGCCCGCGAGGCGTCTGCGAAGAACCCCGAGATCATGGCGTTCGCCGAGGAATGCCGCCGCGCCAGCACCTCGCTCGCGGCGCTGGAAACGGCGGAGAAGAAAGGCATGGACACCGGCATCCGCGTGCGCCATCCCTTCGACGCGGCCTGGGAGCTCCCCGTCTACATCGCCAACTTCGTGCTGATGGACTACGGCACGGGCGCCATCTTCGGCTGCCCCTCCGGCGACCAGCGCGACCTCGACTTCGCCCGCAAATATAACCTGCCGGTCGTGCCCGTCGTCATGCCGAAGGATGGCGACGCGGCCACCTTCACCATTGCCGACGAGGCCTATGTCGGCGACGGCGTAATGATCAATTCCGGCTTCCTCGACGGCCTTGGCACCGAGGAAGCCTTCGAGGAGGTCGCGAACCGCCTCTCCGCCATCACGCTCGGCAACGCCCCGCAGGGCGAGCGCAAGGTGAACTTTCGCCTGCGCGACTGGGGTATTTCGCGCCAGCGCTACTGGGGCTGCCCGATCCCGGTCATCCATTGCGAGCAGTGCGGCGTGGTGCCCGTGCCGAAGGCCGACCTGCCGGTCAAGCTGCCCGACGACGTCACCTTCGACAAGCCGGGCAACCCGCTCGACCGCCATCCGACCTGGCGCCACGTCGCCTGCCCGCAGTGCGGCGGGGACGCCCGCCGCGAAACGGACACGATGGACACCTTCGTCGATTCGTCCTGGTACTTCGCCCGCTTCACCGCCCCGTGGGAAAACGACCCGACGGATCCCGCCGCCGCCAACGCCTGGCTGCCGGTCGACCAGTATATCGGCGGCATCGAGCATGCGATCCTGCACCTGCTCTATTCGCGCTTCTTCACCCGCGCCATGCAGGTTTCCGGCCATCTCGACCTGAAGGAGCCCTTCAAGGGTCTCTTCACCCAGGGCATGGTGGTGCACGAGACCTACAGCCGCAGCGTCGCCGACAAGCGCGAATGGGTGACGCCCGCCGAAATCCGCATCGAGGAGGAGGGCGGCAAGCGCCGCGCGGTCCATCTCGAATCCGGCGAAGAAATCGCCATCGGCTCGATCGAGAAGATGTCGAAGTCGAAGAAGAACGTCGTCGATCCGGATGACATCATCGCCTCCTACGGCGCCGATACCGCCCGCTTCTTCGTGCTCTCCGACTCCCCGCCGGACCGCGACGTCATCTGGTCGGAAGCCGGCGTCGAAGGGGCCCATCGCTTCGTCCAGCGCGTCTGGCGCCTCGTTTCCGAGGCAGCGCCGGCCCTGAAGGCCGCGGAAAGCCGTCCCGGCACGGAGGGCGAGGCACTCGCCGTCTCGCAGGTCGCGCACAAGACGCTGAAGGCCGTGCAGGCCGATTACGACAAGCTCGCCTTCAACAAGGCCGTCGCGCGCATCTACGAATTCGTCAACGCGCTCGCCGCGCCGCTCACCGTCGCCGCTGCCGGCAAGGCCTCGCCAGACCTCGCAGCCGCCCTGCGCGAAGCCGTCGGCATCCTGATCCGCGTCGTCGCCCCCATGACGCCGCATCTGGCCGAAGAATGCTGGCGCGAGATCGGCGGAGAAGGCCTCGTCGCCAACACACCTTGGCCCTCCTACGAAGACCGCCTCGTCGCCGACGACGAGATCACGCTGCCCGTGCAGATCAACGGCAAGAAGCGTGCGGATTTGACAATCGCCCGCGATGCGGACCAGACTGCCGTCCAGGCGGCCGTTCTGGCGCTCGAGGCGGTCCAGGCCGTGCTCGCCGGCCAGCAGCCCAAGAAGATCATCGTCGTACCGCAGAGGATCGTGAATGTTGTTGTCTGACGGAACCGGCCTTTCCCGGTTCGCAAAGGCGTTCGCCGGCATCGCCATCCTCGGCGTCGTCGCCGGCTGCCAGGTGCGGCCGCTGTATTCCACGCCCGCCGGCACGGAGGGCAAGCTTGCCTCCGTGGCCATCTCGAAGGCCGACGACCGCGTGGAACAAAGGGTCCGCAATGAGCTGATCTTCCTCTTCTCCGGCGGCGGCGGCGAGACGCAGAGCGCGCTCTACCACCTCGAGCTCAATGTCGCCGTCCGCAAGGTCGGCGTGCTGCTCGACGTGCGCGACGACATTCCCCGCGCCGGCCGCATCGTCGTCTCGGCCGACTACAATCTCGTGCAGACCGACTCCGGCGAAACATTGGCGTCCGGAAAGCGCTCCACCGTCGCGCTCGTCGATTATCCCGTGCAGGAATTCGCCAAGCTGCGCGCCGTGCGGGACGCCGAGGATCGTGCTGCCCGCGAGCTGGCGGAGCTGATCCGCGCGGATGTCGCGTCGGCGCTCGGCCGTCGCTGAGCCGGCTATGGCCGAAGTCAAGTCGCACGAGTTCGACGGTTTCCTGAAGCGCAAACCGCTGCCCGTGCGGCTGTTCCTCGTCTATGGTCCCGATCGGGGCCTGGTTTCCGAGCGGGCGGCCGCACTGGCGGCGGTCAGCGGCGTCGATCTCAACGACGCCTTTTCCGTCGTGAAACTCGATGCTGGCGAGGTCGGCAGCCAGCCGGGCCGGCTTATCGACGAGATGAACGCCATCGGCCTCTTCGGCGGCGACCGCCTCGTCTGGGTCCGCAATGCCGGCAGCGAGAAGGGTCTTTCCGACGCGCTGGAAATCCTTTCCAAGATGCCGGCCGGGCCATCCACGCTGATCATCGAGGCAGGTGACCTGAAGAAGGGCGCCGGACTGCGCAAGGCGGCCGAATCCGGTTCCGCAGTCGTCGCTATCCCCTGTTACGCCGATGACGGACGTGCCCTGCAGGCACTCATCGATCAGGAGCTCGCCGCCGAGGGCTTGCGCATTTCCCCCGCAGCCCGTTCACGCCTGGTGGAAACCATCGGCGGCGACCGGCTCGCCTCGCGCAACGAGGTGCGCAAGCTTGCGCTCTATTGCCGTGGCAGGGAACTGATCGAGGAGCAGGATGTCGAGGAGATCGTCGGCGATGCCAGCGCGATCTCGACGGACGATGCCGTCGATGCCATTCTCAAGGGCGACAAGGACGGTTTCCTGCACGCCATCCAGAAGATCGTTTCCTCCAAGACGCCGGTCTTCCTGGTGCTGCAGGGTTGCCTTCGGCAGTTCCAGCTTCTGGAGCTGATGCGCGCGGAAATGGATGAAAAACGCGCACCGGCCGCCCAAGCCATGGCGACCCTTGGCCGCCATCTGCATTTCCGTCGCAAGCCGATCGTCGAAAATGCCCTGAAAACCTGGACGGGGCCGGCGATCCGGCGCGAAACGCAACGCCTGCAGGCTGCTATCCTGCAAAGCCGGCAACGCCCGGCCTTGGAGGACACGATCGCCATGCAGACGATGCTGGCGACCGTGCTTCAATCCGCGCGGCGTTGAATCCGGCTAAGGATGTTACCGCCGGTTACCGCCGCTCAAGAAGCCGGCAGATTTCCTCGAGCTGCTCGAGCGTCTTGTAAGCAATTCGCAGCTGCCCGCCGTTTCCCTTGTGATTGACGGTCACATCGAGGCCCAGCACGTCCGACAGCGTGCGCTCCAGCGCCAGCGTATCGGCATCCTTCTCGTCCTTGCGCGGCGCCTGGCCGTGATTGGGATCGCCCTGCGCCTTGATATCGTTCTGTGCAAGACGTTCCGCGTCACGCACCGACATGCCCTTCGCCACGACGGTCTTTGCCAGGGCGACAGGATCGGAGGTCGGGATGAGCGCACGCGCATGGCCGGCCGATAGCGAACCGGAGGCCAGCATGTCGCGCACCGGTTCCGGCAGCTTGAGCAGGCGAAGGCTGTTTGCCACATGGCTGCGGCTCTTGCCGATGATCTCGCCGAGATCGTTTTGCGTGTAACCGTGATCGGCGATCAGCAGCTCATAGCCCATCGCCTCTTCCAGCGGATTGAGGTCGGAGCGCTGTACGTTCTCCACGATGGCGATTTCCAGCGCCGTGCGGTCGTCCACGTCGCGAATGATGACCGGAATGTCGATCAGCCCCGCCAGCTGCGCGGCGCGCCAGCGGCGCTCGCCGGCGATGATCTCGTAGCGACTGTCGGCCGTGGTGCGCACGACGACCGGCTGAACGATGCCGTGCTGGCGAATGGACGAGGCCAGATCCTGCAGCTCCGATTCGTCAAAATAGCGCCGCGGATTGCGCGGATTGCGACCGACGAATTCGATCGGAACCAGGCGATCGGGATTGACCGCCGGGCGCTCGCCGACATCGGCGGCGGGCAGCTGGTCCATTTCACCGATCAAGGCGGCGAGGCCGCGGCCAAGGCGCCGCTTCGAGTTGTCTTCATTCATCGGTTCTACTCACGGATACTGAAATCAGGCAGCCCGGCGCTGCCTTTCACGCTGGATCACCTCGGAAGCGAGCTGAAGATAGGCCTGGCTTCCGGCGCATTTGAGATCGTAGAGAATGGCCGGCTTGCCATAGGACGGCGCCTCGGACACGCGGACATTGCGCGGAATAAGTGTATGATAGACTTTTTCACCGAGATGCGTGCGCACGTCGTTGACGACCTGCTGCGCAAGATTGTTGCGCGAATCGAACATGGTGAGCACGATGCCCTGGATATCCAGATACGGATTGATGGTGCGGCGAACCTGGTCCACCGTCTCCAGCAGCTGGCTCAGGCCTTCCAGCGCAAAGAACTCGCATTGCAGCGGCACCAGCACGGAATGCGCCGCGGCGAGCGCATTCATCGTCAGGAGGTTGAAAGACGGCGGGCAATCGACCAGCACGTAAGAGTAAGTCAGCGCTTCGGCCGAGGCGAGGGCGCGCCGCAGCCGGAAAACGCGGTCGTTCTGCTGCGCGATTTCCATTTCGATGCCCAGGAGGTCCATCGTCGAGGGAATGATCGACAGATTGGGCACGGCCGTCTGCAGCACCGTCTCCGCGACGCCGTGGCTGCCGATCAGCAGATCATAGGAAGAGAGTTCCCGGGTGCGGCGATCGATGCCGAGGCCCGTGCTGGCATTGCCCTGCGGATCAAGATCGACAATCAGCACGCGCTCACCGATCGCGGCCAGCGCCGTGGCGAGGTTGATCGCGGTCGTCGTCTTGCCGACGCCGCCCTTCTGATTCGCAATGGTGATGATCCGGTTCTTTTCGATTGCCATGGGCATCCGCCAATCACTCGCGTCTTCGCGAAAGCTTCGAGAGTTCGAGCACCACGGAATCCGGCTCGACGACACTGGCATGTTTTACCAGATCGAATCTCCACCGACCAAGCGCTTTATCGACCTCGCGCTGGTAATCCCGGCCTTTATGAAGGAAAAACCGTAGATCCGGATTACGCTCGGCCCATGGCCAGCCGAAATCCATCAGGAGATCGAGGTCCGCCAAGGCCCGGGCGGAGATCGCGTCGCAATGGGCGATTGCCGCCGGCGCCTCTTCGATGCGAATCGCATGCACCGACGCGCGCGCACCGGTTTCGCGGATAGCCGTTCGCAGGAAGGCGGCCTTCTTGTTGTTGCTTTCGATGAGATGAACCCATCCGTCTCCCGCGCCGGCCAGCAGAATACCCGTGACAATGCCCGGGAAACCGCCCCCGCTGCCGAGATCCGCCCAAATCCGCGGCCCAGAATATAGGGCATAGATCTGCATGCTATCGACAACATGGCGGCTCCAGACTTCCGCTAAGGTCGAGGGAGCCACCAGATTGATGGTCTTCGCCCACTTCTGAAAAAGCGCAACGAAGGCGTTCAGCCTGTCCTCGGTTTCACGTGAAACATTCAGCGCGGCAAATTCGCGGGGCAAAGGCTTCATGCGCTGGCAGTCCGTTCCATCGCTGCCGCGGCGGGCACGCGCTTAAGATAGGCAAGCAGGAGAGTCAAGGCAGCCGGCGTCATGCCGTCCACCCGCGCGGCCTGTGCAAGATTCGCCGGGCGCGCCGCGGCCAATTTCTGCTGCAATTCGATGGAGAGGCCGGGGAGGGCGGCAAAATCAAAGTCGGCGGGGATGCCACGATCTTCTTCCCGCCTTGCCTCGGCTATATCTGCTGCCTGCCGATTCATGTAGACCGCATAGCCGGCCTCGATTTCGATGGCATCGCGAACACGGGGGGAGAAGGCGTCGAGCTCTGGCCAAACGGCCGCCAGCCGCGCGAAGTCGACGTCCGGATAGGCGAGCAGATCGTAGGCGGAACGGCGAACACCATCCTGGTTGATCCGGATCCCCTTGCTCGCCGCCTCATTGGGCGACAGCTTCAGCGTATCGAGCCGTTCTCGCAGGCGCTGCATGTACGCCGACCATTCCTCGAAGCGTCGGCGCCGGTCTGCACCGACAATGCCAAGCGCCATGCCGGATGCCGTCAACCGCGCGTCGGCATTGTCAGCCCGCAGCGAAAGGCGATACTCCGCACGCGAGGTGAACATGCGGTACGGCTCGGTCACGCCGCGGGACGTCAAGTCATCGAGCATCACCCCGATATAGCTCTCCGTGCGGCTGAAGACGTGTCCCTCCATGCCCGCGGCCCGCCGGGCGGCGTTCAGTCCGGCAACCAGCCCCTGCGCCGCGGCCTCCTCGTACCCGGTCGTACCGTTGATCTGGCCGGCCAGGAAAAGCCCACGCTGCCGCCGGGTTTCCAGGGTGGCGGACAGTTCCCGCGGATCGACATGGTCGTATTCGATGGCGTAACCCGGCTGCAGAATACGCACCCTCTCCAAGCCGGGGATGGTCTGAATGAAGGCCTGCTGTATATCCGCCGGAAGCGATGTCGAGATGCCGTTCGGATAGACGGTGTCGTCGTCCAGACCCTCGGGCTCCAAGAAAATCTGATGACCGTCCCGTTCGCCGAACTTCACGATCTTGTCCTCGATCGACGGGCAATAGCGTGGGCCGACACCTTCGATCTGGCCGGAATACATGGCCGATCGGCCGATATTCTCCTCAATGATGCGGTGCGTCGCGGCCGTCGTTCGCGTGACGCCGCATTCGATCTGCGGTGTCGTGATACGATCGGTCATGAAGGAGAACGGCACCGGCGTCTCATCTGCCGCCTGGCGCCCAACCGCGTTCCAATCGATGGTACGGCCATCGAGGCGTGCGGGCGTGCCGGTTTTCAAGCGGCCAAGCCGGAAGCCGAAGCGCTCGAACGTCGCCGACAGCCCAAGGGAGGGGTCTTCTCCCACGCGGCCAGCCGGGATTTTTTCGGAACCGATATGAATAAGGCCACGCAGGAACGTGCCCGTAGTGACTACCACCGCACCGCAGGAAAGACGTCGTCCGTCCTTCAAGGCCACAGCCTGAATACGACCATCTGCGCAAGCGAGATCATACGCGTCGCCTTCGACGACGGTCAGGCCGGCAATCTGCGCAATCTCCGCCTGCATCGCCTCGCGATAGAGCTTCCGATCGGCCTGGCTGCGCGGGCCGCGCACCGCGGGGCCTTTACGCCGGTTCAGCAGGCGGAACTGAATACCGGCCCGGTCGGCAACCCGTCCCATCAAGCCATCCAGCGCGTCCACTTCCCGGACAAGATGACCCTTGCCAAGACCGCCAATCGCAGGATTGCAGGACATAACCCCGATCGTCGAGGCCTTGTGGGTGAGTAGAGCCGTTTGCGCGCCGAACCGCGCGGCGGCGGCAGCGGCCTCGACGCCCGCATGCCCACCACCGATCACCACCACATCATATGTCTTCACTGTCGTCATATTGTACCACCTGTTTCACGTGAAACGCCCAGCGCGACTCGTGTACGTTGTGTTGTTTCACGTGAATCACTTGCCAATGCAAAATTCCGAAAAGATCACGTCCAGCAGGTTCTCTACATCCACCCGACCCGTGACCCGGCCCAGCGCCTGACCGGCGAGGCGGAGATGTTCCGCCTGTATATCGAGGCCGCTCCCGCCCGCATCCAGCGCCGTGCCGATGTGGCTGCGCGCTTCCGCGAGATTGTCCGCATGCCGTTGACGCGTTGGAAGCGCCAAGGCGCTTCCCTGATCCAGATCCGGCAGGTACCCGCTCACCAGATCCAGAAGTGCCGATATGCCTTCACCCGTCCGCACGGAAATCTTAACATCAGCTTCAGGATCCCGCCAAGCGGCATCCTGCCTGTCCGCCTTGGTCTGGACACGGATAATCGGACCGTCATATCCCTCGGTGAACGCGACCCAATCAGGCTCCGCAAGTGACGACAACAGAAGCACCAGATGGGCCTGGGCCATGGAGAGCTGTGTCCGGCGGATACCCTCCTGCTCGACAACGTCATCCGTCTCGCGCAGGCCTGCCGTATCATAGAGCCGAACGGCGAAGCCGTCGAGGTCCAGATCGACATGCAGCACATCCCGCGTCGTTCCCGGGACGTCAGTGACAATGGCGACATCCCGTTTTGCGAGATAATTCAACAGGCTCGACTTTCCCGCATTGGGTGGACCCACGATGACGACCTTGAGGCCATCCCGCACGATCTCCCCAGTTCTCACACCCGAAAGATGGTTAAGGATTTCTTGCTCCAATTGCCGCATGTCGCGCCAGACGGTATCTGCAATGGAACCGGGAACATCGTCCTCATCAGCAAAGTCCAGTTCGGCTTCGATCATGGCGCGCGCATGTGTCAGTCGTTTCGCCCACGAATCATAGAGCTTCGACAGACCGCCGGACGATTGCTCTGCCGCCAGACGGCGTTGCATCTCGGTTTCCGCCGCAATGAGATCCGCCAGGCCCTCCACTTCGATCAGATCCATGCGGCCGTTCAGGAAGGCGCGCCGGGAAAATTCACCTGCTTCCGCGGCACGAAGACCGGCCATGCCGGCAAGCTCCGCAAGAACAGCCTTGACCGTGGCCCGCCCGCCATGGATCTGAAGTTCCGCGCAATCCTCGCCCGTGAAAGAGTTTGGGCCGGGGAAGAACAAGACCAGGCCCGCGTCGAGCTTCTCACCGTTCCGGTTACGAATCGAGAGCAGGGACGCGCGTCTTTCCGCGGGCTGGCGGCCGCACAGCGCTTGCACCGCCTGGCCGCTTGCGGGTCCGCTCAGGCGAATCACCGCCACGCCGGAGGGCAAGCCACCGCTCGACAAGGCAAAGATCGTGTCCGTGGACATCATGATTTATCATTCCGGGTGCGAATCGGCGATTCCGTTTCGGAGGAGAATCGATTTCTTCTCCTGAAACGAAAATGGTCCCGCCTTACGGCGGGACCATGTCTTTACGCACGTTCGTGCCTATTGGCTATGTGTTCATCGAATCGAAGAAATCGCCGTTGTTCTTCGTCTGCTTCAGCTTGTCGATCAGGAATTCGATCGCATCCGTGGTGCCCATCGGGGCAAGAATGCGGCGCAACACGAAGATCTTCTGGAGATCCTGGCGCGGCACCAGAAGGTCTTCCTTGCGCGTGCCGGACTTGAGGATGTCCATGGCCGGGAAGATGCGCTTGTCGGCGACCTTGCGGTCCAGCACGATTTCCGAGTTGCCGGTGCCCTTGAACTCCTCGAAGATCACTTCGTCCATACGGCTGCCCGTGTCGATCAGCGCCGTCGCGATGATGGTCAGCGACCCGCCTTCCTCGATATTGCGCGCCGCGCCGAAGAAGCGCTTCGGGCGCTGCAGGGCGTTCGCGTCGACGCCGCCGGTCAGCACCTTGCCCGACGACGGAACAACCGTGTTGTAGGCGCGGCCGAGGCGGGTGATCGAATCAAGCAGGATCACGACGTCGCGGCCGTGCTCGACGAGGCGCTTTGCCTTCTCGATGACCATTTCGGCGACCTGGACGTGGCGCGTCGCCGGTTCGTCGAAGGTCGAGGAAACGACTTCGCCCCGCACCGATCGCTGCATGTCCGTCACTTCCTCCGGACGCTCGTCGATCAAGAGGACGATGAGATAACATTCCGGATGGTTTGCGGTGATCGAATGGGCGATGTTCTGCAGGAGAACCGTCTTACCCGTGCGCGGCGGGGCGACGATGAGGCCGCGCTGGCCCTTGCCGAGAGGCGCGACGAGATCGATGACGCGCGGCGACAGATCCTTCGAGGTCGGGATCTCGAGTTCCATCTTGAAGCGCTCGTTCGGGTAGAGCGGCGTCAGGTTGTCGAAGTGGACCTTGTGGCGGATCTTCTCCGGATCGTCGAAATTGATCGTGTTGACCTTGAGCAGCGCGAAATAGCGTTCGCCTTCCTTCGGGCCGCGGATCGGGCCTTCCACCGTATCGCCGGTCTTCAGCGAGAAGCGGCGGATCTGGGAGGGCGAGATATAGATATCATCCGGGCCGGGCAGGTAGTTCGCATTGGCCGACCGCAGGAAGCCGAAACCGTCCTGCAGCACTTCCACGACACCCTCGCCGATGATCTCCACGTCCTGCGCGGCCAGCATCTTCAGGATCGCAAACATCAGTTCCTGCTTGCGCATCGTGCTCGCGTTCTCGACCTCGAGCGATTCGGCAAAGGCAAGGAGGTCGGTCGGAGTCTTGTTCTTGAGGTCTTGTAGCTTCATTTCGGCCATGAATGGTCCATGCTGGGTGTCATCGGGATGGGAAAAGGCGTGCGGGTCAAGGCCGAACTGCGGGGGATCGGGTGCAGTTCACTGAACGAATACACATGCCACGAAAGATGAGATGCGCGGAAAATAGCGGTTCCGGTGCTGGCCCGCAAGGGGGCTTTGAAATTTCATCCGTTTTGTCGCAGAGGCTCAGAACGGTTTGACGACGACCAGAATGACGATGAGGATCATCAGGAGCGCCGGCGCCTCGTTCCAGATGCGCCACTGGCGGCCGCTCCGGGTGTTGCGGTCCTCGGCGAAGGCCTTGACGGCCCGACCATAGAACTGGTGCACGCCGGTCATGAGGACGACCAGGGCGAGCTTGGCGTGCAGCCAGCCGCCCTGGAAACCGTAGACGGACCAGGCGAGATAGAGGCCGAGCAGCCAGGAAAGGCCCATCGCCGGCTGCATGATGACCCGGTAGAGCCGCTGTTCCATCACCTTGAAGACCTGCGCCTCGGCCGAGCCGGGCGGGGCATCCGTGTGATAGACGAAGAGCCGCGGCAGGTAGAGCAGGCCCGCCATCCAGGAGATGACGGCGATGATGTGCAACGCCTTGATCCAAAGATAGAGATCGTCCGGCGGATGGAGGACGAGGAGGAGCGCAAGCAGCGCGAAGACGACAAGCACCACCGCGGCGCGCAGCCGCGCCCGGCGCCCGGCGCTCTCGCCCGCCTGCTTCTCGCTCACCGCGCTTCCCCGCGCACCCGCGCCACGAGGCGCGTGACAGTGTCCGGATCGGCCTGCGGCGTGATGCCATGGCCGAGATTGAAGATCAGCGGCCCATTGCCGAGCGCCTGCAGGATGGCGTCGATGCCTTCGTCGAGCGCCGCGCCGCCGGCGACGACGCGCATCGGATCGAGATTGCCCTGGACAGGGCCGTCCTTCTGCAGGTCGGCCGCGAAGGAGAGCGGTACGGACCAGTCGAGGCCGATGGCGTCGGCGCCGGTCTGCTGCCGGTAGGATTTCAGGAGCACGCCCGCTCCCTTGGCAAAGGCGATGATCTTCGCCTGCGGTCGGCGGGCCTTGACCGAAGAGATGATGCGCTGCACGGGCCGGACGGCGAAATCGGCAAACTCGCGTTCGCCGAGAACGCCGGCCCAGGAATCGAAGATCTGCACCGCATCGGCGCCGGCATCGATCTGCGCCACCAGGTAGTCGGCCGAGAGCTCGGCGAGCACGTCGAGCAGATGCGCGAAGGCGCGTGGCTCCCTGTAGGCGAAGAGACGCGCGGGGGCCTGGTCGGGCGTTCCATGCCCGGCGATCATGTAGGTGGCAACGGTCCAGGGCGCGCCGCAGAAGCCGAGCAATGCCGTTTCCTCCGGCAGGGCGCTGCGGATGCGGCCGACCGCCTCTATGACCGGCTGGAGGTGACCTACCACCCCGTCCCCCTTCAGGGCGAAAATGCCATCGGCGTCGATCGGGTCGAGGCGCGGTCCATGCCCTTCCTCGAAGCGCACATTGCGCCTCAGGGCATCGGGAATGACGAGGATATCGGAAAACAGGATCGCCGCGTCGAAGCCATAGCGGCGGATCGGCTGGAGCGTCACTTCCGTCGCCAACTCCGGCGAATAACAGAGGTCGAGGAAGCTTCCCGCTGCCGCGCGGGTCTGCCTGTATTCCGGCAGGTAGCGTCCGGCCTGGCGCATCAGCCAGAGGGGAGGAGGGGAGATTGTTTTCCCGTTCAGGACATCGACGATCTTCCGGCTTTTCGCAGACACCGCGGGGTTCTCCCAATCAATGAAATAATCTCTTTGAAAAGGTTTCTATTTCTTAGAGTCGGTGACTATCAAGGATTAAATCCTCTCCACAGGGATCCGGCCTTGCCGGCGGCAGGGCGGAAAAGACGAAGCCCGCAGGAAGATTTTCTGAGAATAATGCGGAGAACCGGATTCGCCTTTTCGAATCAAGCCGATCGGCGGCATCGACAAAAGAGCCTTGCTGTGGATGAGATGTGGAGAAGCGCGACACTTTGCCGTGTCATGAGTCTTATCCACATGGGCCGTGAATCCTGTTCCCGTCTCTCGCGGATTGTGGATAAAAAGGCGGTTATCCCCTTGCCTCCCGATCCCCGTCGTTCTTAGCTCGGTGCTGTCCCGGTTCATCAACAGGGGGCGGAGGATATTGTGGAAAGCACCAGAAACTACTTCCATCTGCACCTGATATCGGACTCGACGGGCGAGACGCTGATTGCCGCGGGGCGGGCGGCAGCCGCGCAGTTCCAGTCGTCCCAGGCGCTCGAACATGTCTATCCGCTGATCCGCAACCGCAAGCAGCTCATGCCCGTGCTCGATGCCATCGACGGAGCGCCGGGCATCGTGCTCTATACGATCGTCGACCGGGAGCTTTCGGAGATCATCGACCAGCGTTGCCGGGAGATGGGCGTGCCCTGCGTCTCTGTGCTCGAGCCGGTGATCGACCTCTTCCAGTCCTATCTCGGTGCGCCCTCGCGCCGGCGGGTGGGCGCGCAGCATGTGATGAACGCGGAATATTTCGCGCGGATCGACGCGCTCAACTTCACGATGGACCATGACGACGGGCAGCTGCCGGCCGATCTCGACGAGGCGGATGTCATCCTTGTCGGTATCAGCCGTACCTCGAAGACGCCGACGAGCATCTATCTCGCCAATCGCGGCATCAAGACCGCCAATGTACCGATCGTGCTCGGCGTGCCCCTGCCGGAGCGGCTGTCGACGACGACGAAACCGCTGGTCGTCGGGCTGATCGCCACCACGGACCGCATTGCCCAAGTGCGGCAGAACCGGGTGCTCGGCCAGACGCAGGATTTTCGCGGCGACGATTATGTCGACCGGTCGCAGATTTCCGAGGAACTGAAATATGCCCGTGCCATCTGTGCACGCAACAACTGGCCGATCATCGACGTCACCCGGCGATCGATCGAGGAAACGGCCGCCGCCATCGTTGCTCTTCGCCCGAAGCTTCGCTAACCCGGAGGGGAAACGGAGATTTTCATGACGTCGCTGATCCTCGCCTCGCAAAGTCCCTTTCGCCGCATGTTGATGGACAATGCGGGCCTTGCCTTTGAAACCGAGGCGGCCGATCTCGACGAGCGCGCGATCGAAACCGCGCTTGCGGCCGGCAACCCGACGCCGCCGGAGATCGCCCAGGCGCTGGCGATCGAAAAGGCCGTGAATGTGGCGCGGCGCAATCCCGGCGCCCTCGTCATCGGTTCCGACCAGACGCTGTCCCTGGAGGGGCGGGTGTTTCACAAGCCGGCTGACATGGCGGAGGCCAAGACCCATCTTCAGGCCATGTCCGGTCGCACCCATTCGCTGAACTGCGGCATCGCCCTGGTACGGGACGGAGAGACATTGTGGAGCCACATCTCCATCGCGCATCTGACGATGCGGCCGCTGTCCGGCGATTTCATCGATCGCCATCTGGCGCGGGTCGGACCGCGGGTGCTGGCGAGCGTCGGCGCCTATCAGCTCGAGGGCGAAGGGGTGCAGCTCTTCGAGCGGATCGACGGCGACTATTTCACCATTCTCGGCCTGCCGCTGCTTCCCTTGCTGGCTAAACTTCGCGATCTCGGTGCCATCGATGCATGATTCACGTGAAACAATCGGTCGCCACGCCTTCGTGACGGGCTATCCGGTCAAACATTCGCGCTCGCCGCTGATCCATGGATACTGGCTGGAAACGCTGGGATTGCAGGGATCCTATACGCGGCAGGAGGTTTTGCCCGAGGATTTCGCCGGCTTCATTTCCCGTTTGAAAAGCGGTGAATCCGGCTTCATCGGCGGCAATGTCACCATCCCGCACAAGGAAACGGCCTTTGCGCTCGCCGACCGGCCGGATGCGCTGAGCGAAGAGCTCGGGGCGTCGAACACGCTTTGGCTGGAGGACGGCCGGCTCCATGCGACCAACACCGACGGCTTTGGATTTCTCGCCAATCTCGATGCCGCCGCGTCCGGCTGGGACAGGACGGACCGGGCCGTCATCCTCGGGGCTGGCGGCGCCAGCCGGGCGATCCTCCAGGCGGTACGCGATCGCGGCGTTGCGGAAATCCACGTCGTCAACCGCACCGCCGCCCGCGCGCAGGAACTGGCCGACCGTTTCGGGCCGAGCGTGCACGCCCATCCGATGGCGGCCCTGCCGGAGGTCATGAAGGGAGCGGGGCTGTTCGTCAACACGACGTCGCTCGGCATGGATGGCGAGGCGGCACCGGATTTCGACTTCTCGCCCCTGGGTGAGGGCGCGGTAGTGACGGACATCGTCTATGTGCCGCTGGTCACGCCGATCCTGCGTCAGGCGGCCGAGCAGGGTTTTGCCACGGTGGATGGCCTCGGCATGCTCCTGCACCAGGCGGTGCCGGGCTTTGAAAAATGGTTCGGTGTGCGGCCGGCCGTCGATGCGCGATTGCGCCGGATGATCCTCGCCGACATGGAGGCGCACCGATGATCGTGCTCGGCCTCACCGGATCGATCGGAACAGGCAAGTCGACGACCGCGGCGATGTTCCGCGATCTCGGTGTGCCGGTGCATGACGCGGATGCGACGGTGCACGACCTCTATCGGACGGAGGCCGTCGCGCCGGTCGCCGCGCGCTTTCCCGAAGCGCTGCGCGATGGCGTCATCGACCGCACGGCACTGTCGGCGACGCTGGCCCGGTTCCCGGACCGCTTTGCCGCGCTGGAGGCGATCATTCACCCGCTTGTGCGGGCACGCGAGAAAGCCTTCCTCGATGCGCAGCGGGATCATGGATCGCCGCTCGTCCTGCTCGACATCCCGCTGCTCTACGAGACCGGGGGGGAAGCGCGGGTGGACAAGGTGGTGGTCGTCACCTGCGATCCGGACATACAAAGACAGCGCGTGCTCGCCCGCCCGGGCATGACGGAGGAGAAATTCCAGCTCATCCTGTCACGCCAGACACCGGATACGGAAAAGCGCCGGCGCGCCGATTTCCTCATCGATACCGGCAAGGGGCTTGAAGCGGCGCGCAAACAGGTGGAAGAGATCGTTGAAAGCTTGAAGGGACAAGAGCACTAATGCGCGAGATCATCTTCGATACGGAAACGACCGGCCTCGACAACAAGCTCGACCGCGTCATCGAAATCGGCGGCGTGGAGCTGGAGAACCATTTTCCGACCGGCCGCACGCTGCACCTCTTCATCAGCCCGGGCGACCGCAAGGTGCATCCGGATGCGCTTGCCGTGCACGGCATCACGGACGAATTCCTCAAGGACAAGCCGCCTTTTGCCGATCTGGCGCAGCAGATCCTCGATTTCTTCGGCGATGCCCGCTGGGTGGCGCACAATGCCAACTTCGACATGGGCTTCATCAACGCCGAGTTCGAGCGCATCGGCCTGCCGCCGATCCTGCAGGAGAAGGTGACGGACACGCTGGCGCTGGCGCGCCGCAAGCATCCGATGGGACCGAACTCGCTCGATGCGCTCTGCCGGCGCTACGGCATCGACAATTCGCATCGCACGAAACACGGCGCCCTGCTCGACTCCGAGCTTCTGGCCGAGGTCTATATCGAGATGATCGGCGGCCGGCAGGCGGCGCTCGGGCTCGGCATGGCCGAGAGCGGCCGGCGGACGCTGGTCGAGGCGGAGGACGATGTCGTCCTGCCGCTGGGCGTCAGGCCGAAGCCGCTTGCGCCCCGCCTTTCCGAGGAAGAGCGCGCCGCCCATGCCACCATGGTGCAGAAGATGGGCGACAAGGCGATCTGGGCGAAATACGGCGCGTGAACCTGGCCCAGCTTTTCAAAAAGCAAAAGAAAACGCCCGGTCACCAGGTGGCCGGGCGTTTTCGTTGAAAGCCGGTGGTCGCCTCAGTTGGCGTTGACCTTGGCCTTGACCTGTTCTTCGGCCATGCGCTGGGTGAACATCTGCGCGAAATCGATCGGATCGATCATCAGCGGCGGGAAACCGCCGTTGCGGGTCGCGTCGGCGATGATCTGGCGGGCGAAGGGGAAGAGCAGGCGCGGGCACTCGATGAAGAGCACCGGCAGCATGTGTTCCTGCGGGAAGCCCGCAACGCGGAAGACGCCGCCATAGGCGAGTTCGGCGTTGAAGAGCATCTTGTCGCCGTCCTTGGCTTCCGCGTTCAGCGAAAGGATGACATCGAAGTCCGTCTCGGAGAGCGGGTTTGCATTGACGTTGACGCTGATGTTGATCGCCGGCGCCTTGTCACGGGCCTGGAGCGACCGCGGTGCACCCGGGTTTTCGAAGGAGAAGTCCTTCACATACTGCGCCAGGATGTTGAGCGAGGGGCTCGCGGCGTTGTTCTCGGTTGCTGCGTCGGTCATGAAAGTATCCTCGGGGACTCTGGAAAGTCAGGCCATCTAGCATTTCGGCCCCGGGCTTACAACCCGCCGTCACGGCCGGCCGTCGCGATGAAAGTCGCTTTCGTCGAGATCGATGGTGCGCTGGGGGCCTGTCTGCGGCCGGTTGCCGGGGTGCGTGCCGCCGATGTCGACGACCACGATGTTGCGCATCAGCCGGTTCCAGAGGAACGTGCGGACGGGCGGCAGAAACAGGGCGAGCCCCACGATATCGGTGAGGAAGCCGGGAATCAGCAACAGGATGCCGGCGATCATGATCATCGCGGCATCGAGCATTTCCTTGCCCGGCGCGCGGCCGTCCTGGCCGGCCTGGCGCAGCCGGGCAAGCACGCCGAAACCCTGGATGCGCATCAGCACGATGCCGGCGACGGCCGAAAGCACGACCAGCGACAGGGTGGCAAAAAGGCCGATGCGCCGCCCGACGAGAATGAAACAGGCGATTTCCGCCAGCGGCAGCAGGAGAATGAAGAGGGGAATGAGACGTCGCAGCATGGCCTTCACTGTCGCACAGTTTAGCGCGGACCGATACTGCCGGCGCTGTTTGGGCGTGCCTTCATCGCATTCACGTCATCGCCATTTGAATGATCCGGTTTTGCGGACTATATGGGAAAGGAACAAGAAAAACGAAAACGGCTGCGGATCGATAATGGGCTCATTCGACTTTGTAACGATTTTTTTCCTGGTGGCTGCGGTGGTCATCTTCCTGCAGTTGCGCAGCGTGCTCGGCCGGCGCACCGGCAGCGAGCGCCCGCCCTTCGATCCCTATTCCAAGCGCGAGACCGCCAGCGAGGCTGATTCGGCCGATCGCGGCAAGGTGGTCACGCTGCCGCGGCGGGACGGGACGGACGAGGAGGAAAATCCCTATGCGTCCGTCGATGGCTTTGCCGCACCGGGCACCCCGCTCAACGAGCAGCTTCGCCAGATCGTCAAGGTCGACCCGTCCTTCAACCCGAAGGAGTTCGTCAACGGCGCCCGCATGGCCTATGAAATGATCGTCGTCGCCTTTGCCGACGGCGACCGCAAGGCATTGAAGAACCTCCTGTCGCGCGAGGTCTACGAAGGCTTCGACGCGGCCATCTCGGAACGCGAGAGAAACGGCGAGGTCGTCCGCTCCAGCTTCGTCGGCATCGAGAAGGCCGATATCGTCAGCGCCGAGGTCAAGGACAGCGAGGCGAATGTGACGCTGCGCATCGTCAGCCAGCTGATCTCCGCCACCTATGACAAGGCCGGCACGCTGATCGAGGGCGATGCGGAAACGGTGGCCGAGGTCAACGACCTGTGGACCTTCGCCCGCGACATCCGTTCGCGCGATCCGAACTGGAAGCTGATCGCCACCGAATCGGAAGGCTGAGCGAGGCAAGGCCAATGGACTATCGCCTGGTTCCGGCCCGGTTTTCGGCGCTTCCCGGCTGGAACGAGGATGATCCGACAGCGCTTCTTTCGGCAATGGCCCGCTGTCGCGATCACATCCGCACCGTAAAACCCTACAGGACGGGCTCGCTCGGCATCACCGCCGGCGAGCTTCTGGTGTTGCTGGATGCGGCGGCCGACGAGAAGCCGCAAGGTCCCGCCGCGGTGCGCGCCTTCTTCGAGGCGCAGTGCGTGCCCTTCCTCATCGAGAAGGCGGATGGCTCGCCCGGTTTCGTCACGGCCTTCTACGAGCCGGAAGTCGCCGTGCGGGCGGAGCCGGACGCCGCGTTCCGCCACCCCTTCTACGCCCGGCCGGAGGATCTGGTCGATATCGACGAGGACAATCGCCCGGCCGGTTTTCCGCCGGGTTTTGCGTTCGGGCTCAAGACGGCCGGCGGGATCGTCGAGCATCCCGATCGCGGCGAGATCGAGCGTGGCTATCTTGCCGGCCGCGGGCTGGAGATCGCCTATGCCCGCTCGAAGGTGGACGTCTTCTTCGCCCATGTGCAGGGCGCCGCGCGGCTGGTCTATCCGGACGGGTCGGTCAGGCGAATCACCTACGCCGCCAAGAGCGGCCATCCCTTTTCCGCGATCGGCAAGCTGCTGATCGACCGCGGCGAGATCGACGCGGCAACCGTCTCCATGGCTTCGATCCGTGACTGGCTGGCCCGCAACGAGGATCAGGTCGACGCCGTGCTCTGGCACAACCGCTCCTTCATCTTCTTCAAGGAGGCGGAGGTCGCGGATCTGTCGCTCGGCCCGATCGCCGCGGCGAAAGTGCCGCTCGTCGCCGGCCGTTCGCTGGCGGTCGACCGGCTGATCCATACCTTCGGCCTGCCCTTCTTCATTTCGAGCGACAGCCTCACCCATATGGATGGCGGCAAGCCCTTCCGCCGCCTGATGCTGGCGCTCGACACCGGAACGGCGATCGTTGGCCCGGCGCGCGGCGATATCTTCACCGGTTCGGGCGATGCGGCGGGCGCGCTGGCCGGCCATGTGCGCAATGCGGCGACCTTCCATATCCTCATGCCGAAGGCAGCGGCGGAGCGATACCTCCATGCCGAAGGATAAGACGCTCTCGAGCGAGGACCGTATCCTCTGGGGCAAGGTGGCGCGCAGCACGCGCGCGCTGCCGGGCAGGCTCGACGCCCTGACGGAGTTCGAGGCCGCCTTTGAAAAGCCGGAGGCCGGGAAGAAGCCCGAGCCGGAACCGAAGAAGACGAAGTCCGCCCCGCCCGCCGAAGGCATCGCGCTCACCATCGGCCGCGACAAGGAGACCCGGCACCACCCGCTGGAGCGCCCTGTCAAGCGCAAGATCGCCAAGGGCCGCCTGGCGCTGGAAGCGCGCATCGACCTGCACGGCATGATCCAGAGCGAGGCGCACGGCTTCCTGCTCGGCTTTCTCATCCGGGCGCACGAGCGGGGCCTGCGCCACGTGCTCGTGATCACCGGCAAGGGCACCTCGCTCGGCAGCGACGGCGCCTTGAAGCGGGCGGTGCCGCTGTGGTTCTCCCTGCCGGAGTTCCGGCCGCTGATCTCCTCCTACGAGCCGGCGGCGCGCAACCACGGCGGCGACGGGGCGCTCTATGTCCGGCTTGCCCGGCACCCGGGAGAAAAACGATGACGACACCCTTCGGCAAGGCCGTGCGGCACCTGCGCGATCGCAAGGGCGTTTCGCAGAAGGACATGGCCAGGGCGCTCGGCGTCAGCCCCGCCTATCTCTCGGCGCTGGAAAACGGCAAGCGTGGCACGCCGAGCTTCGATTTCCTCCAGCGCGTGGCGGGTTACTTCAACGTCATCTGGGACGAGGCCGAGGAACTGTTCCGCATTGCCCGGATTTCCGATCCGCGCGTGGTGGTGGATACGGCCGGCCTGCCGCCGGAATACACCGCCTTCGCCAACCGGCTTTCGGCGGAAATCCGCGACCTGCCGCCCGAGACGGTGCGCCGTCTTGCCGGTATTCTGGAAAAAGCATGCAATAACCGGGTAAAACCCGGCTGATCCCCTGAATTCTGCCGTGTTTGCCCTCTCCCTGATTTGGAACTTGAGGGCAAAATCCCTATATTCAAGGACTTGGAAAGCCGTGATTCGCCGCGCTTCCTGCCTTCCGAAAGAACCCTGGAAAGACGTTTGAATGACTGACACACCCGAGACCGAAAACGGCCCGGCCGAGTATGGCGCAGATTCGATCAAGGTCCTCAAGGGGCTTGATGCGGTGCGCAAGCGCCCCGGCATGTATATCGGCGATACCGATGACGGCTCGGGCCTGCACCACATGGTCTACGAGGTCGTCGACAACGCGATCGACGAGGCGCTTGCCGGCCATGCGGACATCGTGACGGTCACGCTCAATCCGGACGGGTCCGTGACGGTGACCGACAACGGCCGCGGCATCCCGACCGACATCCACAAGGAAGAGGGCGTCTCCGCCGCCGAGGTTATCATGACCCAGCTCCATGCCGGCGGCAAATTCGACCAGAACTCCTACAAGGTTTCCGGCGGCCTGCACGGCGTCGGCGTCTCGGTGGTGAATGCGCTTTCGGTCAAGCTGAAGCTGAAGATCCGCCGCGGCGGCAAGATCCACGAGATGAGCTTCACCCATGGCGTGGCCGACGGCCCGCTGGCGGTGACCGGCGACTGCGGCAGCGAGACCGGCACGGAAGTGACCTTCCTGCCTTCGACCGACACCTTCTCGAACATCGACTTCAACTATGCGACGCTGGAGCACCGCCTGCGCGAGCTCGCCTTCCTGAATTCCGGCGTGCGCATCCTGCTCACCGATCGCCGCCATTCGGATATCAAGCAGGACGAACTGATGTACGAGGGCGGCCTCGAAGCCTTCGTGACCTATCTCGACCGGGCGAAGAAGCCGCTGGTCTCCAAGCCCATCGCCATCCGGGGCGAGAAGGACGGCATCACCGTCGAAGTCGCGATGTGGTGGAACGACAGCTACCACGAGAACGTGCTCTGCTTCACCAACAACATCCCCCAGCGCGACGGCGGCACGCACATGGCGGGCTTCCGCGGCGCGCTGACCCGCCAGGTCGTCTCCTATGCCGATACGTCCGGCATCACCAAGAAGGAGAAGGTGACGCTGCAGGGCGAGGACTGCCGCGAAGGCCTGACGGCGGTGCTGTCGGTCAAGGTTCCCGATCCGAAATTCTCCTCGCAGACCAAGGACAAGCTGGTTTCCTCCGAAGTCCGCCCGGCGGTGGAAAACCTCGTCAACGAGGCGCTCTCCACCTGGTTCGAGGAACATCCCGCCGATGCCAGGACGCTTGTCGGCAAGGTGGTCGAGGCCGCCGCGGCCCGCGAGGCCGCGCGCAAGGCGCGTGAATTGACGCGGCGCAAGGGCGCGCTCGACATTTCCTCGCTGCCCGGCAAGCTCGCCGACTGCTCCGAGCGCGATCCCGCGAAATCCGAACTCTTCCTCGTCGAGGGCGATTCGGCCGGCGGCTCGGCCAAGCAGGGCCGCTCGCGCGAGAACCAGGCCATCCTGCCGCTGCGCGGAAAAATCCTCAATGTCGAGCGCGCGCGTTTCGACAAGATGCTCTCCAGCCAGGAGATCGGCACGCTGATCACCGCGCTCGGCACCTCGATCGGCAAGGACGAGTTCAACGCCGACAAGCTGCGCTACCACAAAATCATCATCATGACGGACGCGGACGTCGACGGCGCGCATATCCGCACCCTGCTGCTCACCTTCTTCTTCCGGCAGATGCCGGAGCTGATCGAGCGCGGCCATCTCTACATCGCCCAGCCGCCGCTCTATAAGGTGGCGCGCGGCAAATCGAGCCAGTACCTGAAGAACGAGAAGGCGCTGGAGGATTACCTCGTCGCCGTCGGCCTCGACGATGCGGCGCTGGAGCTCAGCTCCGGCGAAGTGCGTGCCGGCCAGGACATCCTGGAGCTGATCCAGGACGCGCTGCGCCTGCGCACGCTGCTCGACGGCCTGCATTCGCGCTACAATCGCGCGATCATCGAGCAGGCGGCCATTGCCGGCGCGCTCAACCTCGAGCTCAGCCACGACCGCGAGGCCTATGCCGCCAAGGCGGAAGAGGTCGCCCGCCGGCTCGATCTCATCGCCGAGGAGACGGAGCGCGGCTGGACCGGATCCGTCGCCACGGACGGCGGCCTGCGCTTCGAGCGCATGGTGCGCGGCGTCAAGGAATTCGCGCATATCGACATGGCGTTGATCGGCTCGTCCGATGCCCGCCATATCGACCAGCTTTCCGTCCGCTTCCAGGAAATCTATACGGCGCCGCCGGTCCTGCGCCGCAAGGATGGTCAGGTCGAGATTTCCGGTCCGCGCGCCCTGCTCGACGCCGTCTTCGCCGCTGGCCGCAAGGGGCTTTCCATGCAGCGTTACAAGGGGCTCGGCGAGATGAATGCCGAGCAGCTCTGGGAAACGACGCTCGATCCGAACGTGCGTTCGCTGCTGCAGGTGCGGGTGTCCGATGCGACGGATGCCGACGGCCTCTTCGCCCGCCTGATGGGTGATGAGGTGGAGCCGCGCCGCGACTTCATCCAGGAAAACGCCCTCAGCGTCGCCAACCTCGATATCTAGGCAAGGGAGCCGCCAAAAGGCGGCTATCTTTTATCGGGAAGATATTGCTCTCTCCTTCGTCATCCGCGGGTCAAGCCTGAGGATGACGACAGTGGGTGGGGCTTAGGCGGCCGTGCGCCAATTGCAAGCCGCCTCAGAGCGCGAATTGCCCTTCGGAGACGAACTCTTCCACCTTCTTGCGCCCGCTTGGCACCTCGCGCTTCATGAGGTCCTCGGGCAGCGACTCCTTCGGGGCGATCTTGCCGATCGCAAGCGCCGCTTCCACGCGGAAAACTTCCGGAATGCCGAGGACTTCTCTCGCCTTCTCCCGGTCGATGCCGCCCATGCCATGGGCATGGTAGCCGGCGCGCGTCGCCTCGAGCGCGAGATAGGCCCAGGCGGCGCCGGTGTCGAAGGCGTGGGTATAGGCCGGGCGCATTTCGCCGGCGGCGTTCTGGCGGTGGGTCTGCGAGATGATCACGGCCAGCACCGCGGCCTTGTCCGCCCAGCGGCGGTTGCCCTCGTCCAGCGTGTTGTAGATCCGCTCGAAGGCCTCGGTGCCGCGATGGCCGTAGACGAAGCGCCAGGGCTGGCCGTTGGCGGCGGACGGTGCCCAGCGGGCCGCCTCGAACAGGGAAAGCAGCGTTTCGTGCGGCATCGCCTCGCCGGTGAAGGCGCGGGGCGACCAGCGGTCGAGATAGATGGGGTCGATGGCGTGGTCCGCGGTGCGGCCGGTCGGATCGGTCATTGCAAGCCTCGAATGTCAGTTTGGCCGGCCGACCTTAGACCCGGCGGCGCGTCGCGCGAAGCGGTAAAATCGCGTTCCTGTCGCATTGTCGAACCGGTGGGGGACGCAATATAACCCTTCCGACATGTGAGAAACGGCATCGCGAAATGGGAGATATCCGATGAGCCTCAAAGACCCGAGCCTGCTGCGCCAGGCAGCCCTCGTTGGCACCCGCTGGATCGAGGCGGATGGCAGCGGCATCGCCGTGAAGAACCCGGCAACGGGCGAGCTTGTCGGCCATGTGCCGAAGCTCGGCGCCAGGGAGACGAAGGAGGCGATCGCCGCCGCCGCCGCCGCCCAGAAGGGATGGGCCGCCCGCACGGCCAAGGAACGCTCGGCCGTGCTCAGAAAATGGTTCGAGCTGATGGTCGAGAACAAGGACGATCTCGGCCGCATCCTGACGATGGAGCAGGGCAAGCCGCTGACCGAGGCCACCGGCGAGATCGTCTATGGCGCAAGCTTCGTCGAATGGTTCGCCGAAGAAGCCCGCCGCCTCTACGGCGACATCGTGCCCGGCCACCAGAAGGACAAGCGCATCCTCGTGATGAAGCAGCCGATCGGCGTCGTCGCGGCGATCACGCCCTGGAACTTCCCGAACGCCATGATCACCCGCAAGGCCGGCCCGGCCTTCGCCGCCGGCTGCGCCATGGTGCTGAAGCCCGCCTCGCAGACGCCGTTCTCGGCCATCGCCATCGCCGTCCTCGCCGAGCGCGCGGGCCTTCCCGCCGGCCTCTTCTCGGTCATCACGGGCTCTGCCCGCGAGATCGGCGCGGAGCTCACGGCCAACCCGACAGTGCGCAAGCTCACCTTCACCGGTTCGACGGAAATCGGCGCCGAGCTCTACAAGCAGTGCGCCCCCACCATCAAGAAGCTCGGCCTGGAGCTCGGCGGCAACGCCCCCTTCATCGTCTTCGATGACGCCGATCTCGATGCGGCCGTCGAAGGCGCGCTGATCGCAAAATTCCGCAACAACGGCCAGACCTGCGTCTGCGCCAACCGCATCTATGTGCAGGATGCCGTCTATGACGCCTTTTCCGAAAAGCTCGCCGTCGCGGTCGGCAAGCTGAAGACCGGCAACGGCTTCGACGACGGCGTCGTGCTCGGCCCGCTGATCGACCAGGCGGCGCTCGAAAAGGTCGAGGAGCACGTTTCCGACGCGGTGAAGAAGGGTGGGCGCGTGGTGCAGGGCGGCAAGCGCCATGCGCTCGGCGGCACCTTCTACGAGGCGACCGTCATTGCCGACGTGACGCCCGACATGGCCGTCGCCCGCGAGGAGACCTTCGGCCCGGTCGCGCCGCTCTTCCGCTTCAAGGATGAGGACGACGTCATCGCCCAGGCGAACGACACGGAATTCGGTCTTGCCTCCTATTTCTACGCCAAGGAGCTGTCGCGGGTCTTCCGCGTCGCCGAGGCGCTGGAATACGGCATGGTCGGCGTCAATACCGGTCTGATCTCGACGGCGGAAGCGCCGTTCGGCGGCGTCAAGCTTTCCGGCCTCGGCCGCGAGGGCTCGAAATACGGCATCGAGGAGTTCACCGAGATCAAATATGTCTGCCTCGGCGGCATCGCCTGAGGTCAGGGGACAGGAAAGGCCCGGCCGGCACTGTCCGGCCGGTTTCGTTTGAGAGGGAAAATCGTGGCAGCACCGAAAAACACCTTCAAGGCCGCGCTCCGCGAAGGCCGGTTCCAGCTCGGCCTGTGGGCAGCGCTCGGCAGCGCCTATGCGGCGGAAATCCTGTCCGGCAGCGGCTATGACTGGCTGTTGATCGACGGTGAGCACGGGCCGAACGACATGCCGCTGATCAGCGCGCAGATCGGGGCGCTGCACCGCTCGCCGACCCATGCCATGGTCCGCCCGCCGATGGGCGAGGCCTGGGTCCTGAAGCAGCTGCTCGACCAGGGCGCCCAGACCTTCCTCATCCCGATGGTCGAATCGGCGGCCGAGGCCGAGGCGCTGGTGCGCGCGGTGCGCTATCCGCCGCACGGCATCCGCGGCGTCGGCGCCGGCCTCGGCCGCGCGAGCGACTTCAATCGCACGCCGGATTATCTGACGACCGCCAATGACGAGATCTGCCTCATCGTGCAGGTCGAAAGCCGGGCCGGCCTCGCCGCGATCGACGAGATCGCGGCGGTGGAGGGCGTCGACGGCATCTTCATCGGCCCGTCGGATCTTGCCGCGGACATGGGGCTCCTCGGCAATCCCGGCGCGCCGGAGGTGCTTGCGGCGATCACCCACATCTTCGCGCGCACGAAGGCCCACGGCAAGGCGCGGGGCATCATGACCGTGTCGCTGCCGCAGGCGGCGGTCTACCGCGATCTCGGCGCGGATTTCATGGCGATCGGCACCGACGTCAATTGCCTCGTATCGGCCGCCGGGGCCTTGCGCCGCACCTTCCTCGGCGAAGAGGGGACGGAAAAGCGCGGCGGCGGCTACTGACCGTGCCCGCATCTCCGGCCGAATGCACTGATTCGGCTGGAAATACAGCAAGAACAATAATTTATGTCCGTATTGCTCAACCGGATTTCACCGGAACCGCTCCCGCGATCGCCGTCAGCATCGGCATCGGCACGCCCGGTGTCCAGGCCATGAAGTCGCCGATGCGGCGAACGCGCTTTTCCGCATGGTGGCTGGCAATGTCGCTAAGACGGTGCTCAAGGAAGGGATTGTCGAAGCGCTCCAGGGTCGCCGCGACATAGGCTTCCGCTTCCCTGCCGAACCCCCGGTCGGCAAAGCCGGGCACGACCTCCTCGCTGTAGATCGCCAGAAGCCTCTGCCGCACGCCGGCATCGCCGAGAATAGCCCTCACCGTCTCCTCTGCCGGCCTGTTCTCCGTCATCCAGATGTCCGCCAGCACCGTATGGCCGAGATTGAGGATGTGCAGCTTGAGCTTTTCATGGGGCGTCAGGTCGTCGACGAGCAGAATGGCCGGGTGGCTGCACGGCGCCGTCAGGCCCGGCTGGTTCTCGATTGCCCAGAACGCATAGGGTTCCGCGATGGCCCCGGCCGGCTCCAGCGGTTCCGAGACGATCCGGTCGACCAGCGTATTGCCCCAGATCACGCTTCCGCACAGCCAGCTTCGAAAATCGGACTCCGGGTAACGATCGGCTTGCAGGTCGAGGATCAGCCGTTTCAGCACGTCGCCGTTGCGGGAAACGAGTTCGCAAGGCAGGAGGGTCAGCCCGCGCCGGTTCGCCGAAAAACGGTCGTGCAGAAGCGCCAGCAGCTTGCCGGGAAAGGAAGCGGGGACGGCACCGGCAAGGTCGTCCGGCCCCGCCGCGTAGCCGGTGTCGCCGGTATTGGAGAGCACGACCTCGGCCTCCTCGCGAAAGACCTGCCGCACCGCATCCCAGTCGTTTGCCGCCGAAAGCGCGCGCGCGACGCTGGTGACCTGCTGCTCGCAATCGATGGCGCGCCCGTCCTTGCGTCCGCGCACGATCACCGGATAGCCGCCCGGCGCCGCGAGCGCGGCAAGCCGGCCCGCGCGCTCCGGGGCGCCCGTGGTCTGGACGACCGTGATGCGGCCGAGCGCTTCGCCCCTCTCCAGCGCTTCGCCGATGAAGAGGTCCGCATGCGCCTGCAGGAAGCGGCTGGTCCCGAATTGCAGGATGGGCGTGCCCATGCCGTCCTCGTCAGTTGATCGATTGCAGGAGCGTTTCGCGCGCGGATTTCAGATGCTGCCGGCAGGCCAGCTCGATCTCGATCGGATCGCGCGAGCGCAATGCCGCGATATAGGCAAGGTGCTCTTCCAGGGCCCGGGCATTGCGCTCGCGGGCATTCGTCTTGTTCCACTGGTAGTGGTAGTGGAAGACGATGGCGATGACGTCGTAGAAATCGACGATGAAGCGGTTCTTCGAGGCCCGGTGCACGAGGAGGTGGAAGCGCTCGTCGAGCTCGGAGAAATCCCGGTAGCGGTTTTCGATATCGGCGAGGATCGCGTGGTGTATCGCCTCGATCGCGTCGAGTTCCCGCCAGGCCGGATGATCCTCCGGCAGGCGGGCGAAGGCGGTTGCCGAGCGCAGCTCGAACATCTCGCGCACTTCCGTCAGCTCCAGCGCGAAGTCCCTCGTGAAGCCCTTCAGCACCCAATGGCTGTTCGGCCGTTTCTCGATCAGGCCGAAGCGGCTGAAGCGGATGAGGAATTCGCGCACGCTCGTCGTGCCGATGCCGATCTCGCGGGCGAGTTCCAGTTCGTTGATCTGCATGCCCGGCTCGGCGCCGCCGGCAAGAATCCGTCGCATGAAGCTGCGTTCGATGATCTCGGAGAGCGAATCCGTTTCCTCGGTCGGAAAATAATCGGCGGCGAGCGGCTTGCGCAGCACGACCTTGCGCCGCTTCTCCCAGGTGAGAAGGCCGACCTCCTCCAGCCGGGTCAGGATCGCGCGAACGGTCGTGCGGCTGACGCCGAGCGTTGTGCCGAGTTCCGGCTCCGAGGGCAGGTTTGCCGTCTGCTCCAGGAGCTTCAGGCAGCGATTGAAGGCGTCCTTGAAGACGGTGTTCTGCTTGGCCATGGGTGCCGCCGGTTCTCTGGTCTGTTGCGTCCCTTGCGGGCTGACCGGGCGAAAGGCCGGACGCGGGCCGCCTGAAGCGCCGGCGTCGTCATCCCCCCGTTTCCTCCTTCCCGCATATTACCCATTGACGGTGATCTGTCTATTGTCGATAAAAGACAAAACGTCGGCGGGAGGACGCCGGCGGGGAGGCTCAATGAAGACGCGCACCATCGGCAGGACGGGCCTGGCTGTGACCGAATTCGGCTTCGGCACAGCGGCGCTTGGCGGTCTCTACCGGGCCTGCCCGCGTGACGCGGCGATGGAAACGCTTCAGGCTGCCTGGGACGAGGGCCTGCGCTATTTCGACACCGCGCCCTGGTACGGCTTCGGCCTTGCGGAACGCCGCACCGGGGACTTCCTGCGCGACAAGCCGAAAGGCAGCTGGGTGCTGTCCAGCAAGGTCGGACGCATCATGGTTCCCGTCGCCGACGACAAGGTGCCGAGCTACGGCTATGTCGATCCGCTGCCCTTCGACGTGCGCTATGACTACAGCTATGACGGCATCATGCGCTCCGTCGAGCTCAGCCATGCCCGCCTCGGGCTGAACCGCATCGATATTCTCTATGTGCACGATATCGGCGTCTACACGCACGGTGCCGAGCGCAACGCCTTCCATTTGCGCCAGCTGCTCGAGACCGGCCTGAAGGCGCTGGAGGAACTGAAGGCGTCGGGCGTCATCAAGGCCTATGGGCTGGGCGTCAACGAGGTGCCGGTCTGCCTCGACGTGCTCGGAAACGCCGAGCTCGACTGCATCCTGCTCGCGGGCCGCTACACGCTGCTCGACCGCTCGGCTGTCGCGGACCTGCTGCCGCTGTGCGGGAAGAAGGGCACCTCCCTGGTGGTCGGCGGCGTGTTCAATTCCGGCATCCTGGCGACGGGACCGGTGGAGGGCGCGCATTTCGACTACATGCCGGCAACGTCCGATGTCGCGGCCAGGGTCGGCGCGATGATGGCGATCGCGCAGCAAGGGGGCGTGCCGCTCGCCGCGCCGGCGCTCCGGTTTCCGCTCAGCCACCCGGCCGTCGCCTCGGTGCTGATCGGCACCGCGAAGCCGGAGAGCCTGCGCCGCAACATGGCATTGGCACGCATGGACCTGCCGCAGGACATTTACCCGGCTTTCGAGCCGCATACAGTGGTCGCGCCGGACCTCGGGGAAAACGCCGTCCGGCAATGATTTCGATCTGGGAGGATCGCCAGGGCATGTTGAAAGGCATTCATCCGCTGCTCGGGCCGGATCTGCTGCACGCCATCCGGACCATGGGCCATGGCGACGACATCGTCATCGCCGACGCCAATTTCCCGTCGAGTTTCCTCGGTCCGAAGGTCATCCGGGCCGACGGGGTCGATGCCGTGTCGATCACCGAGGCGATCCTTGCGCATATGCCGCTCGATACCTTCGTGCCGCAGGCCGCCTGGCGCATGGAGGTGGTCGGCGATCCCGCGGCGGTGCCCGAGGTCTGCGCGACCTTCCAGGATCTCGTCCACCGGCTGGCCGGCGATTTCACGGTGCATGCGGTCGAGCGCTTCGCCTTCTACGAGATGGCGAGAAAGGCGGCCTATATCGTCGCCACGACGGAGTTCCGTCTGTATGGCAATATCATTCTGAAGAAGGGTGTCGTGCACCCGCACGAGGTATTTCAGGTCTAGCCGCCCCGGCGGCCATCGTTTGGGAGGACGGATGGCATGGACTGGAGCAGTTTCGAGCGCAGCATTTTCGGAGAACGCCCTCGCTTGCCAGCAAAGGCAGGGAGGTGTAGCCTGCCTGCAAAATGTTTTTTATCGATAAAAGATCGAGTTGCCCGCTTCCCGCGACGCGATCCCAACAGGAACGGGAAGCATTTGAGAGGAGAAACCTGATGAGCATTGTAAGATCGCTTCTGTCTCGCCGCGCCTTCACGGCGCTTGCGGGTGCCGCAGTCCTCGCCACCATGAGCCCTGCCGCGTCCCTTGCGCAGGACGTCACCATCCCGATCATCGTCAAGGACACGACGTCCTTCTACTGGCAGATCGTGCTCGCCGGCGCGCGCGCGGCCGGCAAGGATCTCGGCGTCAACGTGCCGGAACTAGGCGCGCAGTCGGAATCCGACATCAACGGCCAGATCAGCATCCTCGAAAACGCCGTGGCCGGCGGGCCGGCCGCCGTCGTCATCTCGCCGACGGAATTCAAGGCGCTCGGCAAGCCGGTCGACGAGGCGGCCAAGTCCGTGCCGATCATCGGCATCGATTCGGGCGCCGATTCCAAGGCCTTCACCTCGTTCCTGACGACGGACAACGTCCAGGGCGGCCGCATCGCGGCAGACGGCCTTGCCGCGGCGATCAAGGCCGCCACGGGCAAGGAAGAGGGCGAGATCGCCATCATCACCAGCCTGCCGGGCGTCGGCTCGCTCGACCAGCGCCGCGAGGGCTTCCTCGACCAGGTCAAGACGAAATATCCGGGCCTGACCGTGGTGGCGGACAAGTATGCGGACGGCCAGGCCACCACCGGCCTCAACATGATGACCGACCTCATCACCGCCAATCCGAACCTCGTCGGCGTCTTCGCCTCCAACCTCATCATGGCGCAGGGCGTCGGCCAGGCGATCGCGGAAAACAAGCTCGGCGACAAGATCAAGGTCATCGGTTTCGATTCGGATGAAAAGACCGTCGGCTTCCTCAAGGAAGGCGTTCTGGCCGGCCTCGTCGTGCAGGATCCCTACCGCATGGGCTATGACGGCGTGAAAACGGCGCTCGCGGTCTCCAAGGGCGAGAAGGTCGAAGCGTTCGTCGACACGGGCGCGAACCTGGTGACCCAGGAGAACATGGCCGATCCGAAGATCGACGCCCTGCTCAATCCGAAGATCTGACCGCTTCCCGCGAAGCGTTTGACGATCCGCCCGCCCGGGCCGCATGATCCGGGCGGGACGCTTTCCACGCAGTCGGGAGGAGACAGCGATGAGCAGCCTTGAAGAGCTCAGCCATCGGCATGAAGACGAGGCGAAGCTCGCCGAATCCGAAGCGGTGCCGCGCGGCGCGCCCATCCTCGAACTGCGTGGACTGCAGAAGAAATACGGCCTCGTGGAAGCGCTGAAACCGGCGACGGTCACGTTCCTCGCCGGCGAGATCCATGCCATCGTCGGCGAGAACGGCGCCGGCAAGTCCACCCTCATCAAGCTCCTGACCGGCGTCATCCGCCGCACGGCGGGCGAGGTGTTCTGGTGCGGCAAGCCCGTGCAGCTCGCCACCCCGAACGAGGCGATTTCCCGCGGCATCAATGCCGTGCACCAGGAGGTCGTGCTCTGCCCGCATCTTTCCGTGGCCGCCAACATGTTCCTCGGCGACGAGATGAACCGCTACGGCCTGATGCGCAAGGCGGCGATGGAGCGCGCGGCCCAGGCGGTGCTCGACGATCTCGGCTTCCAGCTGCCGGCCGCCGCCCTTCTCGGCAGCCTCACCATCGGCCAGCAGCAGCTGGTCGCCACCGCCAAGGCCGCCATGCGCGGCATCCGCTTCCTCATCTTCGACGAGCCGACCGCCTATCTGACGCGCCAGGAATCCGCCCAGCTCTTCCGGCTCATTCGCCGGCTACGCGACCAGGGCGTGACGATCGTCTATATCAGCCATCGCATGGAGGAGGTCTTCGAGCTGGCCGACCGCGTCTCGGTGCTGCGCGATGGCGCCCATGTCGGCACGCGCCTGATAAGCGAGACCAGCGAGAACGAGCTGATCGCGCTGATGATCAACCGCTCGATCGAGCAGATCTACCACAAGGAGAAGGTGCCGGTCGGCAAGGTCATCGTCGAGACGCGCGGCCTGTCCGGACCGGGTTTCAGCGATGTGTCGCTGTCGGTGCGCGCCGGCGAGATCGTCGGCCTCTACGGCCTCATCGGCGCCGGCCGCAGCGAGTTCGCCCTCGGCCTCTATGGCCGCCAGCCGGTCTCGGCCGGCGAGATCTTCTGGGACGGGGCGAAGGTCGATATCCGCAACGAGCGCCAGGCGATGGAGCTCGGCATCGCGCTCGCCCCGGAAAGCCGCCGCGACCAGGGGCTCTGCCTCAACCTGCCGATCGGCCTCAACATCAACCTGCCGGTTTTCAGGAGGCTGAGCTCGGGCCTGACGATCCGCCGCGGCGACGAGGCCGCCAACGCCGACCGGCAGATCCGCGACCTGCGCATCAAGACGCCGTCGCGCCGCGTGCTCGCCTCCGCCATGTCCGGCGGCAACCAGCAGAAGATCGTCATCGGCAAGTGGCTGAGCCATGGCGCGCGGCTGTTCATCTTCGACGAGCCGACCGTCGGGGTCGACGTCGGCACCAAGGCGGAGATCTACCGCCTGTTCGGCGAACTCCTGAAGCAGGGCGCCGGCATCATCCTCATCTCGTCCTATCTGCCGGAAGTCTATGAACTGGCCGACCGGCTGCACGTCTTCAGGGGCGGCCGGCTCGTCGCCAGCCATGACCACCGGGCGGCCACCCATGAGGACGTCCTGACCCAGGCCATCGGCATCTGAACCGCCGCGCGAAAAAAGGGAGAAGAACATGAGCGTGGACACGACGACGGAAAGCGCACCGGCACCCAAGAAGGGCACGAACATCCTGCTCGGCCTGACCCTTCTCGGGCTGCTGCTGTTCCTCTGGCTGCTGCTGGGCGTCTCCACCAATGCCTTCTGGACGCCGAACAACATCAGCAACCTCCTGCGCCAGGGGGCGATGACGGCGATCCTGGCGGTCGGCCAGACCTTCGTCATCATCACGGCCGGCATCGACCTCTCCGTCGGGGCCATCGTCGGCTTCACCAGCGTCATCGTCGCCTGGCTGCTGCAGGCGGGCGTGCCGCTCTGGCTGTCGATCATCCTGACGCTGCTGATCGGCGTCGCCATCGGCGCCTTCCACGGCTTCGGCATCGTGCGCATGGGCCTGCCGCCCTTCATCATCACCCTGGCGACGCTGACCTCGCTGCGCGGCATCGGCCTGCTCATCACCAACGGCGCGACGATCTCGATCAGCCACGAAGGCTTCACGAACTTCTCCCGCGCCGATTTCCTCGGCGTGCCCAGCCTGTTCTGGATGGTCATCCTGGTGGCCATCCCCGCCTTCGTCTTCCTGCATCTCTCGCGCTGGGGGCGCTATCTTTTCGCGGTCGGCTCGAACAAGGAGGCGGCGCGGCTTTCCGGCGTCAATGTCGACCGCACCATCTATCTCGCCTATATCCTGTCGGCCACCTGCGCCGCCTTCGTCGGCCTGTTGCTCGCCTCGCGCATCGGCATCGGCAATGCCACGCAGGCGGAGGGCTGGGAGCTGCAGGCCATCGCCTCCTCCGTCATCGGCGGCACCAGCCTCTTCGGCGCGGTCGGCTCGGTGCACGGACCGCTGCTCGGCGCCTTCATCCTCGCGACCATCAACAACGGCGCGAACCTCCTCAACATCAACTCCTTCTGGCAGCGCATCATCACGGGCCTCCTCATCATCGTCATCGTCTATTTCGACCAGCTGCGCCGCCGCGGAAGCCGTTGAGATGAAAGCTGTCGTCTGTGTGGAACCCGGCCGCCTGGAGGCGGCCGAGCGCGAGAACCCGGCCGGCCTGCCGGAGGGCTGGGTGCGCGTCGCCGTCAGCCATGTCGGCATCTGCGGCACCGATTATCATATCTTCGAGGGCAAGCATCCGTTCCTCGAATATCCCCGGGTGATGGGCCACGAGGTCTCGGCGACCGTCCTCGATCCCGGCACGAGCCCGCTCGCCGCCGGCGCGCCTGTGGTCGTGAACCCCTATCTCTCCTGCGGCACCTGCGTCGCCTGCCGGCAGGGCAAGCCGAACTGCTGCGCGGCGATCCGCGTGCTTGGCGTGCACACGGACGGCGCCTTCTGCGAGGAAATCCTGCTGCCGGCGGACAATCTCTATCCGGCCGACGGCCTGTCGCTGGAAGCGGCGGCGACGGTGGAGTTCCTGGCGATCGGCGCTCACGCGGTGCGCCGGTCGCTGGCCCCGGCCGGTTCGCGCGCCCTCGTCATCGGCGCCGGCCCGATCGGCCTCGGCACCGCGCTCTTCTCGCGCATCGCCGGCCATGACGTCACCCTGATGGACACCTCCGCCGAGCGGCTCGCCATGGCGGCGGAGCGCTTCGGCCTGGCAAAGGGCATCCTTGCCGGCCCCGGTGCGGCCGAGGCGGTGCTGGCGGCCACCGGCGGCGAAGGCTTCGACGCCGTCTTCGACGCGACGGGTTATGCGCCATCCATGGAGGCGGCCTTCCACCATGTCGCCCATGGCGGCGCGCTCGTGTTGGTTTCGGTGGTGAAGGAGGACATCCGCTTTTCCGATCCCGAGTTCCACAAGCGCGAGATGATGCTGATCGGCAGCCGCAATGCCACGCGTGCCGATTTCGAGCATGTGATGGCGAACATCCGCGCGGGCCGCGTGCCGGTCGAGGCGCTGGTGACCCATCGCACCACGCTCGAGCGCGTCCCGGTCGACCTTGCCCGCTGGGCGACCGAAAAATCGGGTCTCATCAAGGCCGTCGTGCGCATATCGCCTGAAAGCTGAAACCGCGATGAAAAGCCTGAAATCCGTTCATGCCCGCGAAAGGTTCACAGGTTTAGGATGTCCATGCGGCGTGTTGCCACGCAGCGAAAACATGCTAGTCTTTTCGCATCTGCGGAAACCGGGGTGACACGGTGCAGAGGGCTCTGAGCCCCGCACCCAGAATGGGGTATCGCGTCCGATGTATTATCAGCTCTACGAACTCAACCATGCGGTGATGGCACCCTGGCGCGCCGTGGCGGACCAGATGCGTCTCGCCTTCCGCAACCCGCTCAATCCGCTCACCCACACCTATTTCGGCCGCACCATGGCCGCCGGTTTCGAAGTGCTGGAGCGCAGCACCCGGCGCTACGGCAAGCCCGATTTCGACCTTCCGACCACCCTTATCGACGGCCAGAGCGTTTCCGTGCATGAAAAGGTCGTCTGGCAGCGCCCCTTCTGCAATCTCGTGCATTTCGAGCGCTGTCTGCCGGCCGGCCACCGCAAGGACCCGAAGATCCTGATCGTCGCGCCGATGTCCGGTCACTATGCGACGCTGCTGCGCGGCACGGTCGAGGCGCTGCTGCCGCATGCGGAGGTCCACATCACCGACTGGGTGGATGCGCGCATGGTGCCGCTGTCGGACGGTGGCTTCGATCTCGACGATTATATCGACTACGTCATCCAGATGCTGCATGCGCTGGGGCCGGATACCCATGTCATCGCCGTCTGCCAGCCGGCGGTGCCGGTGCTGGCCGCCGTCGCGGTCATGGAAGCCGACAACGATCCGCTGTCGCCCTCCACCATGACGCTGATGGGCGGGCCGATCGACACGCGCATCAACCCGACCGCCGTCAACAAGCTGGCGGAAGAAAAGCCGATCGAATGGTTCCGCGACAATGTCATCATGCCCGTGCCGTGGCCGCAGCCCGGTTTCATGCGCATGGTCTATCCGGGCTTCCTGCAGCTGTCGGGCTTCATGTCGATGAATCTCGACCGCCATGTCATCGCCCACAAGGAATTCTTCGCCCATCTCGTCAAGAACGACGGCGATGCGGCCGAAAAGCACCGCGACTTCTATGACGAATATCTTGCCGTCATGGATCTCACCGCCGAGTTCTACCTCCAGACGGTCGAGACCGTGTTCATGAAGCACGCGCTGCCGAAGGGCGAGATGATGCACCGCTCGCGCCCGGTCGATACGACGGCGATCCGCAAGGTGGCGCTGCTCACCGTCGAGGGCGAGAACGACGACATCTCCGGCGTCGGCCAGACGAAGGCGGCGCAGACGATCTGCACCAACATCCCCGACCACATGCGCATGCATTACATGCAGCCGGATGTCGGCCATTACGGCGTCTTCAACGGCTCGCGCTTCCGCCGGGAGATCGCCCCGCGCATCCTGTCCTTCATCGGCGAGCATGGCCGCGGCGAAAAGGCAAAGCCCGTGACGCCGCGCGTCATCAAGGGCGGCAAGGCTGGCGCGGGCGCCTGATTTTTTGGTCCGCTTTCAGGCACTTGCCCGAATTGTCGGTGCATTGTCTTGAACGCGATCCGCGCTCTGCCCACATCGGATTCACCGGAAACCAGGGTGGTTTCCGCCGATCGTGAGGAAGATTGCACATGAACCAGTCAGCGCTTATTCGTCCGGACTGGACGCCTGCGACCATCGCCCTGATGGTGCTCGGCTTCGTGGTGTTCTGGCCGCTCGGCCTTGCCATGCTCGCCTACATCATCTTCGGCGACCGTCTGAAATCCTTCAAGAAAGACGCCAACGACACCGTCGACGGCATGTTTGCCTCCTGCCGCGGCAAGTTCGGCCGCCGCGCCGGTTCCGCCTTCCGCGGCGCCACCGGCAACGTCGCCTTCGACGACTGGCGTGATGCCGAACTCTCCCGCCTCGACGAGGAACGCCGCAAGCTCGACGAGATGCGTGAGGAATTCGACTCCTACGTCCGCGAGCTTCGCCGCGCCAAGGACCAGGAGGAATTCGACCGCTTCATGCGCGAACGCCGCGCCAAGGGCCAGGGCGACGTGCCGGGTTTCCCGGCGACCTGAGCGGACGATACCGCGTGGAGATAGGGCATTCCGTCCCCACACCCTCCGTCATGGTCGGGCTTGACCCGACCATCCATGCCGCCGGCTGGTGGATCCTCGGGTCGAGCCCGAGGATGACGGAGGAGTAAGGGATCGCGACCCTGGAAAAGACCGGCGCCTCGAGCGCCGGTTTTTCGTCGGGGCGTTTCAGTTTCGGCCGAATCGGCTATGAAAGGCAGCATGTTCCCCTCGCTTCGCAAGCCCAGAAAGGCCCTGAAGACGCCGCCTCCGCCGGAGCGGCGGGAAATGGACGTCAACGGCAAGCGCCTGCCGCTCACCATCAGGCGGGATTTTCGCGCGACGCGGCTCACCCTGCGCATCGAGCCGGGCGGGCGGGCGCTGCGCATGACGGTACCGGGCGGCATTGCCGAGCGCGAGATCCGCGATTTCCTCGATCGCCACCAGGGCTGGCTGATGACGAAGCTCGCCAGGTTCCGCACGACGAACGAGCTCATGGACGGTGGCTATGTGATGATCCGCGGCGTCTCCCATCGCATCGAGGCGACCGGCCGGCTGCGCGGCCTGACGGAGGCCCTGATCATCGACGACGAGGCGGTGCTGCGTGTCGGCGGCATGGAGGAGAGTATTCCCCGCCGCATCTGCGATTTCCTGAAGAAGGAGGCCCGGCTGGAGCTGGAACGCCTCGTGGCCGTGCATGCCGGCCGCATCGGCAAGCGCGTGAAGTCGCTGACGCTGCGCGATACCCGCAGCCGCTGGGGGTCCTGTTCGGCGGATGGTGCGCTCAGCTTCTCCTGGCGCATCGCCATGGCGCCGCCCGGCGTGATCGATTATCTCGCCGCCCACGAGGTGGCGCATCTTAAGGAAATGAACCACAGCCCGGCCTTCTGGGCGCTGTGCGAGCAGCTTTGTCCGACGACTGCCGATGCCAAGCGCTGGCTGAAGCGCAACGGCAGCCTGCTGCATGCGGTCGATTTCGGCTGAAGCGGTTTTCGCCGGAAGGGCCGGTCAGCGGCCGCGATCGGCCAGCGCCTCGCGGATTTTCTTGTCCGTATTGTACTGCCCCAGCGCATAGACCGCCCAGATGGCCGCCGGCAGCCAGCCGATCAGCGTGATCTGCAGGATGAGGCAGATGATGCCGGCAATCGGCCGCCCGATGGTGAAGAACACGAGAAAGGGCAGAAGGATGGCGATGATGAGCCGCATGGGGACCTCCAGACTACAGTTCCCCTCCATATGGGCTCGTTCGAAGCGGGCGCAAGGGTGGCGCTTCCCGAGGCCTGGACGCCGTCTTTCGGCTCGACTCTTCCGGTGATTCGTGCGACTGCCTGCGCCCATGAAACGTGAAACGCCACTCGACATCAAAATCTGCGGGCTGAAGACCGAAGAGGCCGTCGACAGGGCCGTGGCGCTCGGCGCCACCCATATCGGCTTCATCTTCTTTCCCAAGAGCCCGCGCAACATCGAGCCGTCCGACGCCGGACGACTCGCGGATCGGGTGCGTGGCCGGGTGAAGATCGTCGCCGTCACGGTGAATGCCGACAATGACGACCTCGACGAGATCGTCGACCAGCTCTCGCCGGACATCCTTCAACTGCACGGCAGCGAAAGCCCGGAGCGCGTGCTGAACGTCAAGGCCGTCTACGGCCTGCCCGTCATGAAGGCCTTTTCGGTGCGCGAGGCGGACGATCTGAAGAAGATCGATCCCTATATCGGCATCGCCGACCGGTTTCTCTTCGATGCCAAGCCCCCGGCGGGCTCCGAGCTTCCGGGCGGCAACGGCGTCTCCTTCAACTGGACGCTCATGCATTTGCTTGACGGAAGCGTCGATTACATGCTTTCCGGTGGGTTGAACAAGGATAACCTCGCCGAGGCCGTAAGGCTGACCGGCGCGCTGGGCATCGACGCCAGTTCCGGGGTCGAGAGCGCTCCGGGCGTCAAGGACCTCGGCCTGATGGACGCATTTTTTGAAGCGGCACGGGAAGCGGAACGCCAGACCGCCGCAGGGAGAGGCAAGTGAACCAGTCACCCAACCTGAATTCGTACCGCGAGGGTCCGGACGAGGACGGCCGTTTCGGCATTTTCGGCGGTCGTTTCGTCGCCGAAACCCTGATGCCGCTGATCCTCGATCTTCAGGATGAGTGGAACAAGGCCAAGACCGATCCGGCCTTCCAGGCGGAGCTGAAGCAGCTCGGCGCGCATTATATCGGCCGACCGAGCCCGCTCTATTATGCCGAGCGCCTGACGCAGCATCTCGGCGGCGCGAAGATCTATTTCAAGCGCGAGGAGTTGAACCACACCGGCTCGCACAAGATCAACAACTGCATCGGCCAGATCCTTCTCGCCAAGCGCATGGGCAAGACGCGCATCATCGCGGAAACCGGCGCCGGCCAGCATGGCGTGGCCTCGGCCACCGTCGCCGCGCGCTTCGGCTTCCCCTGCGTCGTCTACATGGGCGCGACGGATGTCGAGCGCCAGGCGCCCAATGTCTTCCGCATGAAGCTGCTCGGTGCCGAGGTTCGCCCGGTCACCGCCGGCCACGGCACGCTGAAGGACGCCATGAACGAGGCGCTGCGCGACTGGGTCACCAATGTCGAGGACACCTATTACCTGATCGGCACCGCCGCCGGCCCGCATCCCTATCCGGAGCTGGTGCGCGACTTCCAGGCCGTGATCGGCACGGAAGCCCGCGAGCAGCTGCTGGAAGCCGAAGGCCGCCTGCCGGATATAGTGGTCGCGGCCGTCGGTGGCGGCTCCAATGCCATCGGCATCTTCCACCCCTTCCTCGACGACGCGAACGTCCGGATCGTCGGCGTCGAAGCGGGCGGCAAGGGGCTTGACGGCGACGAGCACTGTGCCTCGCTCACCGCCGGCTCGCCGGGCGTGCTGCACGGCAACCGCACCTATCTGCTGCAGGATGCCGACGGCCAGATCAAGGAAGGCCATTCGATCTCCGCCGGCCTCGACTATCCCGGCATCGGCCCGGAGCATGCCTGGCTGCACCAGATCGGCCGCGCCGAATATGTGCCGATCATGGACGAGGAGGCGCTTGAGGCCTTCCAGCTCCTTACCCGGCTTGAAGGCATCATCCCGGCGCTGGAGCCGAGCCACGCCGTCGCCGAGGTGATCAAGCGGGCGCCCAAGATGGGCAAGGACCAGATCATCCTGATGAACCTCTCCGGCCGCGGCGACAAGGATATCTTCACCGTCGGCAAGATCCTCGGCATGGAGCTCTAAGATGACCGCACGCATGGACAAACGCTTCGCCGATCTCGCCGCCGAAGGCCGCCCGGCCCTCGTCACCTATTTCATGGGCGGCGATCCGGATTATGCCAGCTCGCTGGAGATCATGAAGGCGCTGCCAAAGGCCGGCTCCGACGTCATCGAGCTCGGCATGCCCTTCTCCGACCCGATGGCCGACGGCCCGGCCATCCAGCTGGCCGGTCAGCGCGCGCTGAAGGGCGGCCAGACGCTGGCCAAGACGCTGCAGATGGCCCGCGATTTCCGCAAGGGCGACGATGCGACGCCGATCGTGCTGATGGGCTATTACAACCCGATCTACATCTACGGCGTCGAGCGCTTCCTCGACGAGGCGCTGGAGGCCGGCATCGACGGCCTCATCGTCGTCGACCTGCCGCCGGAAATGGACGACGAGCTCTGCCTGCCGGCACTCACCAAGGGCATCAACTTCATTCGCCTCGCGACGCCGACGACGGACGACAAGCGCCTGCCGGCCGTCCTGAGGAACACGTCCGGCTTCGTCTACTACGTCTCGATGAACGGCATCACCGGCTCGGCCCTGCCGGATCCCGCGCTGATCGGCGGTGCGGTCGGCCGCATCAAGGCGCATACGAAGCTGCCGGTCTGCGTCGGTTTCGGCGTCAAGACGGCGGAGCATGCCCGCGCCATCGGCGCCTCGGCGGACGGCGTCGTCGTCGGCACGGCGATCGTCAACCAGATCGCCTCCAGCCTCACCGCGGACGGTACGGCGAGCGCCGCCACCGTCGCCGGCGTCGAGACGCTGGTGATGAGCCTTGCCTCGGGCGTGCGCGGCGCGCGCCTTGCGGCAGCGGAGTGAAATTCCCACATGGGAACGGATAAAGGTGATGCCGGGGAAAGCATGATGCGGTTTTCCCGGGATTGCGCAGATTAACGGGAGACTAGAGCGTGAACTGGATCACGAATTACGTTCGGCCGAAGATCAACTCGATGCTCGGCCGCCCCAACCGGGATGTTCCCGAAAATCTCTGGATCAAGTGCCCGGAAACCGGCGAGATGGTGTTCCACCGCGATCTCGAGGAGAACAAGTGGGTCATTCCCGCCTCGGGCTACCACATGAAGATGCCGGCCAAGGCCCGCCTCAAGGACCTCTTCGACGACGGCGTCTATGAGGCCTTGCAGCAGCCGAAGGTCGCGCAGGACCCGCTGAAGTTCCGCGATTCGAAGAAATACACTGACCGCCTGAAGGACAGCCGCGCCAAGACCGACCTCGAGGACACGATCGTCGCCGGCGTCGGCAGGATGCGCGGCGTCAAGATCGTCGCCGTCGTGCACGAGTTCAACTTCATGGGCGGTTCGCTCGGCATCGCCGCGGGCGAGGCCATCATCAAGGCCTTCGAACGGGCGATCGCCGAAAAGTGCCCGCTCGTTATGTTCCCCGCCTCGGGCGGCGCGCGCATGCAGGAAGGCATCCTCTCGCTGATGCAGCTGCCGCGCACCACGGTCGCCGTGGAAATGCTGAAGGAAGCCGGCCAGCCCTATATCGTCGTGCTCACCAACCCGACGACCGGCGGCGTGACGGCCTCATACGCCATGCTGGGCGACATCCACCTTGCCGAGCCGGGCGCCGAGATCTGCTTTGCCGGCAAGCGCGTCATCGAGCAGACGATCCGCGAAAAGCTGCCCGAAGGTTTCCAGACCTCGGAATACCTCCTGGAGCACGGCATGGTCGACCTCGTCGTCAAGCGCCATGACATTCCCGATACGCTCGCCCGACTTCTGAAGATCCTCACGAAGAAGCCGGCGACCGCGTCCGTCACCAATGACGCGGTCGCCATCGCGGCCCAGTAGGCCCGGACCGGCGGAGGGCGGCATGACCATGGTAACGGCCAGCGAAGCGGCAGCGGAGATCGAGAAGCTTCTCGGTCTCCATCCCAAGGGGTTCGATCTTTCGCTGGACCGCATCACGCGGCTGCTTGCCGCGCTCGGCGATCCGCACCTGAAACTGCCGCCGGTCATCCATGTGGCCGGCACCAACGGCAAGGGCTCGGTGACGGCTTTCTGCCGCGCGATCCTGGAGGCCGAGGGCCTCGGCGTCCACGTCCACACCTCCCCCCACCTCGTCAACTGGCACGAGCGCTACCGTCTCGCCGTCAAGGGCGAGCGCGGTGCATTGGTCGGCGATGCCGTGCTGGCCGATGCGGTGCGCCGCGTGGCGGAGGCCAATGGCGGCGAGAAGATCACCGTCTTCGAGATCCTGACCGCCGTCACCTTCCTGCTCTTCTCCGAACATCCGGCCGACGTGGCGATCATCGAGGTCGGCCTCGGCGGCCGTTTCGACGCGACGAACGTCATCCCGCGCCCGGCCGTTTCCGTCATCATGCCGATCTCGCTCGACCATCAGGCCTATCTCGGCGACCGCGTCGAGCTGATCGCGGCGGAAAAGGCCGGCATCATGAAGCGCGGCGCGCCGGTCGTCATCGGCTACCAGTCGGAAGAGGCGGCCCGCGACGTGCTGATCGAGACCGCCGAGCGGCTCGGCTGCCCGCATGCCGTCTACGGCCAGGATTTCATGGCCCATGAGGAATTCGGCCGGCTCGTCTACCAGGACGAATTCGGCCTTGCCGACCTGCCGCTGCCGCGCCTGCCCGGCCGCCATCAATATGCCAATGCCGCCGCGGCGATCCGCGCCGTCAAGGCCGCCGGCTTTGCCGTTTCTGAACAGGCGCTGGAGCAGGGCCTCGGCCGGGTCGAATGGCCGGGCCGCCTGCAACGGCTGACGGACGGCGCGCTCCTGCGGCTTGCCCCGCGCGGCAGCGAGATCTGGGTCGATGGCGGGCACAATCCCGGTGCCGGCCAGGTCATCGCCGAGACCATGGCGAATTTCGAGGAGCGCGAGCCGCGCCCGCTCTTTCTCGTCACCGGCATGATCAACACCAAGGATCCGGTCGGCTATTTCGAGCCCTTCGGCGGCCTCGCCGAACGGGTCTTCACCGTGCCGATCCGCGGCTCCGATGCCGGTCTCGATCCCGTGGCGCTTGCCGATGACGCGGCACGCGCCGGCCTGGAGGCCCAGCCGCTGTCGACCGTTGCCGATGCGCTCGCCGAAATCGCCCGCATCACCGAGGAGGACGAGGTGCCGCCGCGCATCCTGATCGGCGGTTCGCTCTATCTCGTCGGCGACGTTCTCGCCGACAACGGCACGCCCCCCACCTGAGCACGAAAAAGCCCGGCCGAAGCCGGGCTTGATCGGGTCAAATCGCGCGGCCGGTCAGGCGGCGCTGGAGATCCAGCTCGAAAGGGCCGTCTTCGGCGCGGCGCCGACCTTGATGTCGGCGACTTCGCCGCCCTTGAACATGGCGAGCGTCGGAATGGAGCGCACGCCGTACTGGGCGGCCAGTTCCGGATTCTCGTCGATGTTCAGCTTGGCGACCTTCACCTTGCCGGCGAGTTCCGTCGAGATTTCCTCGAGCGCGGGGGCGATCATCTTGCACGGGCCGCACCATTCAGCCCAGAAATCGACGATGACCGGCTCTGCGGAATTGAGAACTTCAGCCTGGAAGTTGGACTGGTCGACTTTTACGGTAGCCATGAGGCTCTCCTTGGATGGTGATCGTTGTACCCAATGTGATGCAGGTGCGGGCCGCTTTCAAGGCCCGGCACCGCTCCGCCGGCGCCCCGCGGGGCGATCGGCCGTCCCGTCCGGTATCTCACTTCGAGGCGAGTTCGGCAAGGCTCGCCTCCATCAGGCCGGCGTCCAGCCAATAGGTTTTTGCCGCTTCCGTGTAGATCAGCCCGCAGCGGATTTCCCGCTCTGGATAGAGCGGCGCGAGGATCGCGCGGTAGATCGCAAGCTGCGCCCGGTGCTCGAAGGGAATGTCGGCTAGCGAGGCCGGCGGCACGCGGTTCGTCTTGAAATCGACGATCTCGACAGCTGCATCGGTGATCGCCATGCGGTCGATACGGCCGGAGACCGCATAGTCCCGGCTGCCGAGCGTCAGCGTACCCATGATCGACACTTCCGCCCGGGCCGCGGGTGAAAAGATCGCGGCGAGGTCCCCGTCGCCGATCACCGCGAGCGCCGCCTTGACCAGCGAGGCCCGTGCGCTTTCCGGCCAGTGGGCGGCCGCCCGTTCGAGATAGCGCCGCGCCGCCGCCGGCCGTTCCGCGGCATTAAAGGCGGGCAGGACCTGGAGGAAACGGTGCAGGATGCGTCCCCGCTCCATGGCAAGGCCGGCGCCGGGAACGCCGCCCTTCCGGCCGAAGAGCGCCGAAGGCACCAGGAGGTCCGCCGCATCCGTCTCGATCACCGCCGCCGCGCCCGAAGGGCTGAGCGGCCGGGGCAGCGATTTCTGCGGCGGCAGGGGCCGGCCCAGAGCCTCGGGAAGCGTGACGGTCGCCTTCTCCTCGGCAGGGGCCGTGGTGACCGCCTCCGGGGTCGCCGCGCCGGCCTCGCGCCAGGCAAATCCCGGCCAGCTCTCGCCCGCCGTCGAGAAGGTCCTTTCAACGCACCGCGCGCCATCGGCAGAAAGCGCCGCCGTGATCATCTGATGCCAGGTGTCCTTGTTCTCCAGCCGGCCACGATAGCCGCAGACGACGAGGCGGTCCGCCGCGCGTGTCATCGCCACGTAGAGCAGGCGGCGGTATTCCTCTTCCGCGCCGGCCTTGATGCGCTCCGCATCGGCCGCCGTCAGCGCGTTGCCGAGGTCCTTGAGCGGCAGCCAGGCCGGCAGGCCGCCGGCAAGGCCGGGCGCCGTAAGGAAGCGCAGATGCGGCATGTGGCTGGGGCTGAAGGGTTTCGCGCCGCCGTCGACGAGAAAGACGACCGGCGCCTCCAGGCCCTTGGCGGCATGCACCGTCATGATGCGGATTTCGCCGCGCGCCTTGTCCTGCTCGCGCTTGACGGTCGGGGCTTCGAGTTCCAGCGTGGAGACGAAGGCCTGCAGGCCCGGCAGGCCGTTCTCCTCCTGCTCCAGCGCGAATGTCAGGAACTCGTCGATGATCTCGCCGGCTTCCGTCCCGAGCCGGGCGAGGAAGGCCCGCCGCCCGCCGCCGGCACCCAGGATGCGCGCATAGAAATCGTGCACGGCCTGGCTCTGCGCGTCGCGCAGCACGTCCCTGAGGCGCCGCACGATGCCGGCCAGCGCCGGGTCCTCTTCCGCCGCCGCGACGAGCCGCGGCCAGAGCCCCTGTTTTTCGCCGCGCCGCGCCGCCAGCGCGAACAGTGCCTCCTCATCGAGGTTGAACAGCGGGCTCTTCAGCAGCGCGGCCAACGAAAGGTCGTCCTCCGGCAGCACGGCGAAGCGGCCGAGCGCCATCAGGTCCTGCACGGCGATGTGCTTCGTCAGCACCAGCCGGTCGGCGCCGGCGACCGGCAGGTTGTGCCGCTGCTTCAGGGTGCGCGTCAGCGCATTGACGAAGGCATCGCGCTTGCGCACCAGCACGATGACGTCGCCGGCCGCCATGGGCCGCGCCTTGCCCTTTTCCATCACCGTCTCCCGGCCGATCCAGGCCGCGAGCGTATCGGCGATGCGCCGGGCCAGCACGTTGATCGGCGCCTCCTCGGCCACCGCGTCGAAGGGCGCCGTCCAGTCCTCCTCGTCGAGCCCCGGCGGGGCGGCGATCACCTCCCAGATATCGACCGCGCCCGGCTCGCGCCCGCGGTTGGAGGCGTGCACGATCTCGCTGCCGTCCGGCGTCAGCCCGCGCGCATTGGCGGGGTCGAGAAAGACCTGGTCGACGGCCGAGAGCACCTCGCGCGTCGAGCGGAAGGAAAGCAGCAGCCGGATGGGGCTGAAGGCGGCCTTCGCCGCCTGCGTGCGGCGAAGAACCGCGCGGCCCTCCTCGGCGAAACGCTCCGGCCGGGCGCCCTGGAAGGAATAGATCGACTGCTTCTCGTCGCCGACGGCGAAGATCGTGCGCTCCCGGTCCCGCGCCGTTTCGCCGGCGAAGAAATCGTCCGTCAGCGATTTGACGATCTGCCATTGCCGCGGGCTGGTGTCCTGCGCCTCGTCGACAAGGATGTGGTCTATGCCCTGGTCGAGCTTGTAGTGCACCCAGGCGCTCACCCGCTCGCGCGTGAGCAGCCGCGCGGTGCGGTCGATCAGGTCGTCGAAGTCGAGCAGGCTGCGCGCACGCTTCAGGTCCTCGTAGTCGCCGATCAGCCGTTCGGCGATGATAAGCGCCGCGTGCGTCGCCTCGTACATGCGGAACCGCCGCAGCCGGTCGTCGCAGGCGATCACATGCGCCTGGGCGGCCAGAAGCGCGGCTTCGAGGTGGGGCGCACTGTCGCGAACCTTCTTCGACAGGAACGACCGGTCGAGGCTGCGCGGCGAGCCGGCACCGGTGAAGAAGAGATCGTGCAGCGCGGCGCGCCGGGCCTCGGCATCGGCCAGCCGGGCGACGCCACGCAGGCCCGCGGCGGTGGCCTTGACCGTGTCGCTGCCGAGGCTCTCCGCCGCCGCGAGATAGGAATCGAGCGCCGCGCCCTGCAAACCGTCGAGCGGCCAGAAGGCGGCGAGGATGTCGTCCGCCGTCTCGTGCGGGTCGAGCCCGGTTTCCCGGCGCAGCACGGCCTCCACGCCGCCCGCCTTCGCGGCGCCGTCCAGGAAGTCGCGGATCGGCCCGCGACTCGCCACGATATCGGCGATCAGCCGCTCCAGCCCGGTGTCGTCGGCGATGTCGAGTACGGTGGCGAAGGCGGCGGCGAGCGTGCTGTCGTCCTCGTTCGTCGTCGCCGTCAGCAGCGTGCGGCGCGCATCGGCCAGCAGCACGGCGGCGGCCCGGTCGTCGAGCACGGAGAAGTGGCCGGCGACATTGGCTTCCAGCGGGAACTGGTGCAGCAGCGCCTCGCAGAAGGCGTGGATCGTCTGGATCTTCAGCCCGCCCGGCGTTTCGAGCGCGCGCGCGAAGAGGCGGCGCGCCTCGGCGAGCTTGAACAGGTCCGGCTCCCGGCCCTCGATCGCCGCCACGCGCTCGGAGAGCGCTTCGTCGGAGAGCGTCGCCCATTCGGCCAGCCGCTCGAAGACGCGGTTCGACATTTCGGAAGCCGCGGCCTTGGTATAGGTGAGGCAGAGGATGGCGGAGGGCCGGCAGCCGGCGAGAAGCAGGCGGATCACGCGCTGCGTCAGCACATGGGTCTTGCCCGAGCCCGCATTGGCCGAGACCCAGGCCGAGCGCGCGGGATCTGAGGCCGCCGCCTGTTTCTGCGTGGTCCAGCTCAGCCAGGCGGCGGGCTCGGCGGAGGCGGGCCGGTCTTCGTCAAGCATCCTCGCCCTCCCCGTTGCTTTCCGCCGAGGACCATTCGGCGACGCGCGCCAGATGGTCGTATTCCCCGCCATAGTCCCGTTCCTGCTCGGGAATGAGCCGGGAGGCGAAGCCGTAGCGGCCCTCGATAAGGCCCGTCAGCAGCTTTTCCAGCTCCGCCAGGGCTTCCTCGGCAAGCTCGACGGCGGATTTCGGCGTGACATTCGCCGATTTGGCATGCTCGTTGTTCACCTGTTCGGCCTTGAACCGTTCGCCGGGTTTGAGGCGCACATAGAGAAGGTTCGCCGGCTCGCGAAGCCCCGGCCCGCGGAAGGCGCCGCGCCGGATCGCCGCCGCCTCCAGCGCGAGCTGCGGGTCGAGCAGCGCCCGCGCCACCTTCAGCGACGGCGTGCTGCCGGTCTTGTAGTCGAGAAGGTCGGCGCTGCCGTCCGGCAGGATGTCGATGCGGTCGGCAATGCCGGTCAGGCGGATGCCGCCGACCGAAAGGTCGAGCGAGGCCGGCACCTCCGTCAGGCTCTCGCGCACGCCGCCCGCCCGTTCAAGGTGCCAGTGGACGAAGGCGCGGGCGACGGCGGCAAAGCGCGGCCGCCAGACGGCGTCGATATGCGGGGGCAGGGCGACGGCGTCGAATTCTTCCGCAAGGATGTGGCCGATGAGGGTGAAGGGCTCGCCGCTCGCCTCTTCGCGCACGAAGCGGTCGACGATGCGGTGGTAGAGCGAGCCGCGCTCGGCCGGTCCCGGATCGAGATTGAAGGGCGCGACCGGATCGAGGCGCAGGATGTGGCGGGCATAGATCGCATAGGGATCGCGCCGGAGACGCCCCACCTCGCTGAAGGAGTATTTCCTCGGCTGCAGCTCGGCCGGCGGATGCGGTGCCGGGCGGCGGGCATTCGGCACGGGCGGGCTGCGGTCGATCGCGTTCGCCCAGTCGATGAGGCTTTTTCCGCGCGAGCGCAGGTCTGTGGCAAGGGCGGGGCCGCCGACGGCGATCAGCCGCTGCAGCCAGCGCGAGGCGACGGTCGGCGCGGTGCCGTTGCGCAGCGCCCGCGTCAGCACCAGTTTCGGCGCGGCCGCGGCCATCTGCAGGTCGTGGCCGAGCTGGCCGATGCGCCGCTCCGGCGGCTCCAGGCCGATCTCCACCTTCATGACGCGCGACAGGAAGGCGTCGTTCGCCGCCTGCCCCGGCCAGGTGCCTTCGTTGAGCCCGCCGATCACCACGGTGTCGACGCTCTGCAGGCGCGATTCGAGCGCGCCGAAGATGAAGACGCGCGGATGGCGCATGGAGCGCGGCTTGACGCTTTCGCTGGCCGCCAGGGCCTCGATGATGTCGCACCATTGCGGCCCGTCGGCCTCGATCTGCCCGTCCGTCTCGATCACGCTCTTGAAGAGGTTCGCAAGGCTGTCGCCCGCCTCGCCGGACCAGAGGGCGGCAAGGTTGCGGTGCTCGTCCACCGCCACCGCCTCAAGCGCGCGTCCCGTCCGTTCCGACCAGTCGGAGACCGCGAGCTTCGAGGAGAAGCGCCGGCCCGTGCGGCTTTCCTGCACGAGCGCGCCGGCAAGCGGCTCGACGGCTTCTGCGATGCGGCGGGCGAGGTCGCGGGCAAGCGGGATTACGGCCTCGGAAAGCGCCATGCGCCATTCCGGCGGGTGGCGGTCCTGCGCCTGCCGGGCAAGGGCGGCCTCGAGCAGCGGTTCGAGTGTGGCAATGTCGATCTCGGCCGTGCCGCCGCGCAGCGCCGTCAGCTCCAGCGCCGTGACGGCCTCGGCAAGGTCCGCCATGGGCAGCCCGAAGCGGGCAAGCGGATGTTTCAGCAGCGCGACGAGCGGCACCGGGTCGCCCGGCCGCAGCGCCGCCTCGGTGAGGAGCCGCAGGAGCGTGCCCTGCGGCGTGGAGAGCAGGGGCGTGCCGGCCGAATCGTCCGCCTCGATGCCGAAGCGGGCAAGCTCCGCCGCCACGCGCCGGCCGAGCTTGCGGTCGGGCGTGATCAGCGCCGCCTGGGCGTCCTCGCCATCCTCCAGCGCCAGGCGCAGCGCAATCGCGATCGCCACCGCTTCTTCCCGCTCGTTGGCCGCCTCGACGAGCGACACGGCCTCGAAGGCCTCGGCCAGGCGGCCCGCATCGAGCGCGCCGCGAACCTCGCCCCAGCCGGCCGTCGCCTGCGTCGGCAGGAAGGCGCTGGAGAGGACCTGCGAGCGATATTCCAGCGCTTCGGGCGGCGTTCCGAGCAATTCGACATCCGCGCGCGTGCAGCCCATGCGGGCGAGCAGGCGGTGGAGGCCGTATTGCGGATGGCTGCGGGCGGCGGCATCGGGCTTCGGGGCGCCGTCGCCGCCGGCCTGGTGGCCGACGAGCAGCCATTCGGCATCGGACATGAAGCGATCGAGCCCCGGCAGGATGACGACGCCGTTCGGCAGGTCCGCCACGGCCGCGATCAGGCCGGCGGTCGCGGGAATGGAGCCGGTCGAGCCGGCGATGATGACGGGGCCGGCGGGCGGCGTGGCGCGGTAGCGTTCCGTCTCGGCATGCAGCGTCGCGTTGCGCCGCAGCGACGGGGAGGAGCGGTTGAGCTCCGTCAGCCGCGCCGGCCAGAATTCGCTGGCGATCTTTAAAAATTCGGCGGTGAGCTGCCACCAGAGCGCATGGTTGGAGACGTCGAGATTGTCGAGCGCCAGCCAGTCGAGCTCTTCCGTCTCCATCGCGTCGATGATCTCTGCGAGGTTGCGGGCAAGCCAGACGGCATCGGCGGGGCTCGCGGGCGCGACGAGCGGGCTTTCCGCATGCACGGAGGTGACCGCCGCGGGCAGCTGGTTGCGCCAGGCGAGCACGAGGCGGGCGAGTTCGAGAAGGCGCGCCGGGCCGGACAGCGGCTCGGCCATGTCGAGCAGCGCCGGCGCCGCCTCGTCGAAGAAGCCGCTGTCGTCGTCCGTCTCGCCGAGCGCGCGGATGACCGGCAGGATGGCCGAGCGCCCGCCAAAGAGATCGACGAATTCCGAGCGCAGCACGCGGGCCGAGCGACGGGTCGGCACATAGATCGTGACGTCGGCCAGCGCCAGCGGGTCGGCGGGATCATAGGTGAAGCCGGGCACGAGCCGGCCGTCGACAAGGCTCTGGGCGGTCGTCCTCAAGAAAGGCAGGCTCGCCGGGATGGAATAGATGCGCCCGCGCGCGCGCGTCACGCCGCCGCCTCGCGCGCCGCGCCGATGACGGCTTCCGCCGCGCCGATCGCCTCCGGCGTGCCGACGGTGATCCAGTGGCCGTCCATCACGATGCCGTAGAGGCGGCCGTTTTCAATCGCCCGGTCGAAATAGATGTTGAGGTTGAAGGCGTCCTCGGGCGCGTCGTCGAAGAGGGCCGGCATCATGGCGATGGCGCCGGCATAGACGAAGGGTGTTCCGTCGCCCTCCCGGTAGCGCGCCAGCCGCCCGTCGGCGTCCATCGAGAAATCCTTCTTGCCGTTGTGGCCGGTCGTGTCCTCCAGCTTCACACAGAGCAGCAGCATGTCCATGCGCTGGGGGTCGAAAGCCTCCGCCAGCCGTTCGAGATTGCTCGGCTCGCCGGGCTTCTCGCCGATCCAGAAGAGGTCGGCATTCATCACGAAGACGGGGTCGCGGCCAAGCAGTTTCAGGCCCTTGGCCAGCCCGCCGCCGGAATTCATCAGGCGCTCCGTCTCGTCGGAGAGGATGATCTGCGGCACCGCGCGGCCGGCAAGATGCGCGATCATCTGGTCGGCGAAATGGTGCACGTTGACGACCGCGCGCTTGACGCCGGCCTCCGCCAGCGCATCGAGCCCGTAGTCGATCATCGCCTTGCCGGCGACCGGCACCAGGGGCTTGGGCATCGTGTCGGTGATGGGGCGCAGGCGGGTGCCGAGGCCGGCGGCCAGCACCATGGCGTCTTCGATCTTCATCGGCTGCTCGCGATCATGATTCGGTCGCGAGGATTCCAGCCTTTTCGCACCACTCGCGCAAGGGGGCGAGGTCGGGATGGGCGAGCGCCCGTTCCAGATTGCGCAGGGTGCGCGGCATGTGGCGCATATAGGCCGGCTTGCCGTCGCGCTGCATCAGCCGCACCCAGAGGCCGACGAGCTTGCAGTTGCGCTGCGCAGCCATGACGTGCCAGTCGCGCAGGAAACGGTCCCGGTTAAAGCCGGGCTCCGCAGCCCGCAGCGACAGGTAATGGTCGAGCACGCTTTCCGCCACGCCCTCCGGCATGTCGACGCGCGCATCCTGCACCAGCGAGGCGACGTCATAGGCCGAGGGGCCGATCATCGCATCCTGGAAATCGATGATGCCGACCCGGTCGGTGCCGGTCGCTTCCGGCCGCCAGATGATGTTCGGCGAGTGGAAGTCGCGCAGCAGCAGATTGTGCTCGGCGGCGGCAAGGCTGTCGATCAGTCCGTCCCACAGGGCGACATAGCCACGGCGCTCGTCCTCGCTTGCCGGCGTGCCACGCTTGTAGGGCAGGTACCAGTCGGTGAGAAGGCTCACCTCGATCTGCATGGCGTCGCGGTCGAAGTCCGGCACGCGGTGCACGATGTCGCCGGCGACGGGAAGGTCCCGCTCAGCGGCCTCCCCGTGCAGATGCGCAAGGCAGGCGGCGCTTTCGCGGTAGCGCTCGGCGATCGGCACCCCGTTTTCGTCGAGCACGCCTGCGCTGCCGAGGTCCTCGATCAGGATGATGCCTTGCTCGATATCCATCGCATGGATGGCCGGGGCGCGCAGGCCGCGGGCGACGAGATAGCGGCCGACGGCGATGAAGGGTTTCACGTCCTCGGCGATATGGGCGATCTGCTGGTAGTATTTGCCATGGGCAAGGATCGGCCCCGGCGCGTGGCGCGGCGAATCCATCAGCACCAAACGCGCGCCGCCGGCATCGACATGCTCATAGGCACGCACCGAGGCGTCGCCCGTCAGGTGGCGGCGCACCGCATTTCGGTAGCCGGCTTCGTCGAGAAAGGCGCGGATCGCCAGCGAGCGGCGAATGCGCGCCAGCGCCGGTGCCGGGGCGTCGATGGTGACGCGCCGCCCGTCCCCCTCATGCAGGAAGGTGAGCGTGATGCCGTCCGCCGGCAGCGCGCCAAAACCCTTTTCCGGCCATTCGACAAGGCAGATGCCGTCGGAGAGCGCTTCGTCGAAGCCGAGTTCGTCGATCTCCGCGGCATCGGCGATGCGGTAGAGGTCGAAATGGGCGACGGGGATGCGCAGGTCGTAGCTCTGAACCAGCGTGAAGGTCGGGCTCGGCACTTCGAGATCGGCGTCGCCGGCGATCGCCCGGATCAGCGCGCGGGAAAAGGTCGATTTGCCGGCGCCGAGATCGCCCGACAGCGCGACATAGTCGCCGCGCTTCAGACCGAGCGCCATGTCCTCGCCGAAGCGGATGGTGGCGGCTTCGTCGGGAAGGAAGAGGTCGAGCGCCATCCGGGCCTATTCCGCCGCGGCGAAGGAGGTCATCGTCGCAGACGGGATGCGGCAGGTGACATCCGTGCCGCGCCCCTCGCGGCTGTCGATGGTGACGGTGCCGTGGTGCAGGCTGACGAAGCTCTCGACGATCGAGAGGCCGAGGCCCGCGCCGCCGCGCCGGCCATGGCTTTCGAAGCGATCGAACACCGTCTTCAGCACGTCCTGCGGAATGCCGGGCCCGCGGTCGGAAACGGTGAAGACGAGGTCGGCGCCCTCGCGCCAGCACTTGAGGCCGATCGAGCTGCCTTCCGGCGCGAAATTCGCGGCATTGCTCAAAAGCTTGATGAGGATCTGCTTGAGGCGCTGCTGGTCGGCGACGATGGTGCCGAGATTGTCGGGGGCGGTGATCTCCAGCGTCACCTGCGCCTCGTGCAGCCGGTCGGCGAACTGCATGGAGACGTCGTCGAGCAGGTCTGTCAGGTTGATCTCGCTGTAGTCGAGCTCCATGATGCCGGCATCGACGGTGGCAAGGTCGAGGATGTCGTTGACGATGGTCAGCAGCACCGCCGATGATGTCGCGATATGGTCGACATATTCGGCCTGCCGCTCGTTGAGCTCGCCCATGGTCGGCGTCTTCAGGAGATCGGCGAAACCGATGATGTTGGTCAGCGGCGAGCGCAGCTCGTAGGAGACGTGCTGGACGAAATCGTTCTTCAGCGCATCGGCCTTGCGCAGCGCCTCGTTCTTTTCGGTGAGGGCCCGGCTGACGCGCACGCTGTCGGTGATGTTGACGAAGGTCAGCATCGTCTGGGCGTTGGAAAGCGGGATGACGGCGAAGTCGAGCACCAGGCCGGTGCGCAGCTCCAGCACCCCCTGGCAGGAGGGGCGCTCGTCGTCGAAGCTGGTGATGATATGGGCGAAGCGCTTCCAGCCGTCCGGCTTGTCGTAGGACGGCGCGCAGGCCTGCTCGATGGCGCGGATATGGGTGCCGGATTTCGCCTCGGCCTCGCTGATGCCCCAGAGCGCGCGGAAGGCCGGGTTGGAGAGGCGGATGCGCCCGTCCGGGCTGAACACGGCGACGCCCTCGGCGAGGTGGTCGATCGTCTCGTCCTGCACCTGCACCAGCGTGTTGTAGCGCGTTTCGAGATCGACCTTTTCCGTCAGGTTCTCAAAGACCCAGGTCGCGCCGCCCTGCGGGCGTGCGGTGGCGAAGACGCGCAGCGTCTGGCCGTTCGGCAGGTGCCAGAGGTCGGTCTGCGTGTCGATGGCGCGGTAGACGGAAAGCGCGTTGTCCTTCCACTGTTTCCAGTTGAGCTGTTCCGGCAGCTTTCCGCCGGCGCGAAGGCGGTCGAGCAGTTCGCCATTGCCGGGCTTGCCTTCGAGGAAAGCCGTGTCGATCTCCCACATGCGCTGGAAGGCCTGGTTGTAGAACTGCAGCCGCTGCTCGCCGTCGAAGATGGCAACGGGCGTCGCGAGATGATCGAGCGTCTCGGCATGGCTCTTCAGCGTGCGCACCAGTTCCTCGCGCACCGCCTCGATATCGGAGACATTGACGGCGATGCCGGCAGAGCCCGTCGGGCTGCGCGCATCGACGACGTCGAAGAAGCTGCGGTTGCCGTGCACGACGGTGGAGACCTTGTCGCGGAACGGCGCGTCATAGGTGCTGGCGGCGCGGATCTTTTCGCGCGCGATGGTGGGGAGAAGCTCGCGGCCCTCGGTGACGGCGGCGGCGGCATCCCTGGCCTCGACGGCCTCGGCATAGGCCTCGTTCACCCAGGCAAGCGAGCCGTCGGCGGCGCGCTGCCAGACGGGCAGGTCGATCTGGTCGAGCAGGCCCTGCAGCGTGGTGAGCGCCTGGACCAGCCGGTCGCGCTCCAGCCTGAGCTCGGCGGCTTCCGCGCGCAGATTGTTCAGCGCCACGAAGCGCACGAAGGCCTGGCCGCCGGAAACGCGGCCCTGCGCTTCCAGCACTTCCTCGCGGCTCGTTTCGAGGATCAGGTCGAAACTCTGCGCCTGTGAGCGCAGCCGCTCCACGGCGCGCTCGATCTCGGCGGCGGAGGTGGGCTTCAGCCAGCGGCCGAAGGCGAGGAAATCGCGATCGGCCTGCGGCGCGCCGGTCTCCGCCGGCAGCTGGCCCAGAAATTCCGGCTTCTCCGAAAGGCCGTCCCAGACGACGATGCGCCGGTCCTTGTCGCCGATCAGTGCCTGCAGGCGGGAAACGTTGTGGCGGGCGTCGGAAAGATGCGCCTTCAGTTCGCGGCTTTCCGCCTCCATGCGGCCGCGCTGGCGGATCATCCAGATCGCCGAGACCATCGCTGCCGACATCACGCCAAGCAGCATGGAAACGGTGACGATCTCCGTGGTGGCGAGATAGGGGCCGGCGGCGTGCGCCGGGCCGGCAAGGGCCGTCAGCGCCGAGCCGGCCGACAGTGCCGATACGAGACGACGCCTGCCGCCCGTAAACCATTCGTTAACCATAAATTTATTCTGCGCAAGCGAATGCGCCCTGTTCCGCTCCGGCACGGCAAAAGCCTGCCCGGAACGGCCTCGTTTTCTGTCCGCCATCATCCCCGGTATGTCTCCGTCCGTTTGCCGCCTGATCGACAAGACATCCCAATCCGGCGCGAAGGGTCCGCATCTGCACGCCGAATCAATGCTTTAAACGATACTTGTTTCCAGAATCGTCGGGAAGGGACGCGCCCAAAAAAGAAGCTGCGCGCCTTGTCAAGCGCGCAGCCCCTAGATGTTGTGGATAACCCGGGTAAGGATCAGTATCTGTAGTGTTCGGCCTTGAACGGACCCTGGGTCGTCACGCCGATATAGCCGGCCTGCTCATCGGAGAGTTCCGTCAGGCGCGCGCCGAGCTTGGCAAGGTGCAGGCGGGCGACCTTCTCGTCGAGCTGCTTCGGCAGCACGTAGACCTCGTTCTTGTAGATCTCGCCCTTGGTGAAGAGCTCGATCTGGGCGAGGACCTGGTTGGAGAAGGAGGCGGACATCACGAAGGACGGGTGGCCGGTGGCGTTGCCGAGGTTCAAGAGGCGGCCTTCCGACAGAAGGATCATGCGGTTGCCCTTCGGGAACTCGATCATGTCGACCTGCGGCTTGATGTTGGTCCACTTGAGGTTCTTGAGCGAGGCGACCTGGATCTCGTTGTCGAAGTGGCCGATATTGCCGACGATCGCCATGTCCTTCATCTCGCGCATATGCTCGAGGCGGATGACGTCCTTGTTGCCGGTGGTGGTGATGAAGATGTCGGCGGTGGAGACGACGTCTTCGAGCTGCACGACCTCGAAGCCGTCCATGGCGGCCTGGAGAGCGCAGATCGGGTCGATTTCCGTCACCTTCACGCGCGCGCCGGCGCCGCGCAGCGAGGCGGCGGAGCCCTTGCCCACGTCGCCATAGCCGCAGACCACGGCGACCTTGCCGGCCATCATGACGTCGGTGCCGCGGCGGATGCCGTCGACCAGCGATTCCTTGCAGCCGTACTTGTTGTCGAACTTCGACTTGGTGACCGAGTCGTTGACGTTGATCGCCGGGAAGGGCAGCAGGCCCTTCTGCTGGAGTTGGTAGAGACGGTTGACGCCGGTGGTGGTCTCTTCGGTCACGCCCCTGATGGCGTCGCGCTGCTTGGTGAACCAGCCCGGGGAGGCGGCGAGGCGCTTCTTGATCTGCGCGAAGAGGATTTCCTCTTCTTCCGAGCCGGGGTTCACCAGCACGTTCTCGCCGGCTTCGGCGCGCGCGCCGAGCAGGATGTACATGGTGGCGTCGCCGCCGTCGTCGAGGATCATGTTGGAGAAGCCGCCATCGGCCCACTGGAAGATCTTGTCGGTGTATTCCCAGTAGTCGGTGAGCGTCTCACCCTTCACGGCATAGACCGGGATGCCGGCGGCGGCGATCGCGGCGGCGGCGTGGTCCTGCGTGGAGAAGATGTTGCACGAGGCCCAACGCACGTCCGCGCCGAGCGCGACCAGCGTCTCGATGAGCACGGCGGTCTGGATCGTCATGTGCAGCGAGCCGGTGATGCGTGCGCCCTTCAGCGGCTTGGACGCACCGAATTCTTCGCGGCAGGCCATCAGGCCCGGCATTTCCGTTTCGGCGATCTGAATTTCCTTGCGGCCGAAATCGGCGAGCGCGATGTCGGCAACGTGGTAGTCCTGCGTGGTGGTCATGGGGTCTCCAGCCTTTTGGCACGTGCGTCGTGAAGATGCCTGCGCACATGCGTGGAACGAACAGATCCTGTTCGTGATGGCGCTTCCTATCAGGAAACGCTGGCTGGAGCAACAGGATATAAAGAAGTCTTTATATCCTTATATCGACACGTGGCCTACATTTCTTCGCCGAAACGATCGGCCACCAACGCATCGAGCGCATCGAGCACCTCGCGGGCCTGGGCGCCGACCGCCGTCACCAGCACGGAACAGCCGGGGCTGGCGGCGAGCATCATCAGCCCCATGATCGAGGTACCGCCCACAGTCATGCCGTCCTTGGAGACGGTGACCTCGGCGTCGTAGCCGTCGACCGTCTGGACGAATTTCGCCGAGGCGCGGGCGTGCAGGCCGCGCTTGTTGATGATGAGGAGCTCTTTCGAGACGGTCATGGAGGGCGGAGAACCTTATTTGCCGCTCAAGACGCGGCTTGCCACGTTGATATATTTGCGGCCGGCCTCGGAGGCGTCGATCAGCGCCTTCTCCATGTTGTTCTCGCTGCGGATGCCGGCAAGCTTGATCAGCATGGGAAGGTTCACGCCGGCGATCACCTCGATGCCGTCGCCGCTCATCACGGAAATGGCGAGGTTCGAGGGGGTGCCGCCGAACATGTCGGTGAGGATGATGACGCCATGGCCCTGGTCGGCCTTCATCACCGCTTCCAGGATATCCTGGCGGCGCTGGTCCATGTCGTCCTCGGGGCCGATGCAGACGGTCTCGATCGCCTTTTGCGGACCAACGACATGTTCAAGGGCGTGCCGGAATTCCTCCGCAAGCTTGCCATGGGTGACAAGCACCAGTCCGATCATCAGCAGTCGCTCCAGTTTCCCAACTCAAACGGACGGCGGAATACCGCAATGCAGCAATTTCGTCCACCGTTGGGGTGGCCATCATGTCAATGAAAAGACCAAGTGCAAGCCCAAAATGCCCGATTCCGCTTTTTGACGGGGCTTTTGGGGTCAACTCTTCAGGATTTCCGGGTGAATTGCGGCCAAGGTCGAAAAAGCGCCCACGCCGGGCAAGAGCGGCAGCCGGGTAAGCGGCAGCAAGAACGACGGCAGGACCGCGACGGTTTCCCCTTCCGGCGGCAGGCGCTCGGCGAAAGGCGGTTCGATCGGCCGGATCGCCCGGGTCAGAACGGCCGCTTCGATCGTCCCCACCGGCACGATCCCGGCCCCGCGGATCTCCGCCAGGCCGGCGATGCTTTTGGGTGCACGCGCGATGAGCCGGCCGTTCGCTTCGGTGATGAAAACCTGGTCATCGCTGATCAGGGCGGCGAAAAGGCCGCGAGCGCGGGCCTCCTCGATGCAGTGGAGCGCGACGGCGCTTTTTCCGGTGCCGGAAGGACCGACGAACAGAAGCCCCGTCGTGCCGATGACGATGGCGGTGGCATGGAGGTTGACGGGCGCTGCGTTCGGCATGCCCCTCATCCCGCTGCCGCGACATTCTCCCCGCAGGCGGGGAGAAGGGGGGTGCTGCCTGGGCTTCCCAAGACAATGACCCTTGTCGTGAAAGGAAAATTCCGCCTCTTGCCCCTTCTCCCCGCACGCGGGGAGAAGGTCGCGGCAGCGGGATGAGGGGCGGCTCTCCCCGCAGGTCTCGTCTTTGCCTGCGAAACCCCGCTCATTTCTGGTTGCCGGTCGGCAGCGACAGCGTGAAGCGGGCGCCGGCCAGTTCCCCGGTCGCCTTGTCGACGATGTTGTCGGCCTTCAGCGTGCCGCCATGCGCCTCGGCGATCTGCCGCGAGATGGAAAGGCCGAGGCCGGAATTCTGGCCGAAATCCTCGGTGGCGGGGCGGTCCGTGTAGAACCGCTCGAAGATGCGGTCGATGTTTTCCGCCTGGATGCCGGGGCCGTTGTCCTCGACCTGGATGATGCAGCGGTCGTTCCGCCCGCGCGACAGGCGCACGACGATGCGCCCGCCGGGATCCGGCACGAAGGAGCGGGCATTCTCGATGAGGTTGGTGACGATCTGGCCTATGCGCAGCTCGTAGCCCGATATCTCGAATTTCGCCTTCGGATTGTCCTTGCGGTCCACCACGAAATCGAGGGTGACCGGCTTCTTGCGCGTGTTGACCTGGCGGGAAATGTCGATGAGGTCGCCGAGCAGCTTTTCGAGGTCGACGGTGCGGGCATCGCTGCGGGCAAGCTCGGCATCGAGACGGGACGCATCCGAGATGTCGCTGATCAGGCGGTCGAGCCGGCGCACGTCGTGCTGGATGATGTCGAGGAGGCGCTTCTTCGATTCGTCCGTGCGCGCGAGCGGCAGCGTCTCGACGGCGCTGCGCAGCGAGGTCAACGGGTTCTTCAGCTCGTGGCTGACATCGGCGGCAAAGCTCTCGATCGCGTCGATGCGGTCGTAGAGCGCGTTGGTCATCTGGCGCAGCGCAATGGAAAGGTTACCGATCTCGTCCTGGCGCACCGAGAAGTCGGGGATTTCCTCGCGCTCCTTCGCCCCGCGCCGCACGCGGATCGCCGCCGCCGCAAGCCGGCGCAGCGGATTGGCGATGGTGCTGGAGAGCAGCAGCGACAGCGCGATGTTGACGAGGCCGGCAACGCCCGCGACGCGCATGATGGCAAGCCGCTCGGCATGGACGATCTTGTCGATGTCGCCCGCCTGGGTGGAGAGCAGCAAGACGCCGAGCACGGCGCGAAACCGCTGCACGGGCACGGCGACCGAGACGATCAGCTCGCCCTTGTCGTTGACGCGCACGACCGCGCCGCGCACGCCGGTCAGCGCGTTCATCACTTCCGGATAGATCGAGCCGTCGCCGCCGGGCGCTTCCTTGTACTGCGGCAGGTTGCTCGGCTGGAGGATGCGGTTGAACCAGACGTTCATGCGCTCGATGAGGCTGGTGCTCTCCGGCTCCACTGGCGGCAGGTCGAAGCGCAGCACCTGGCCCTGCGTGTAGAGGTGCCGCGAATCGAGCAGCAGGTTGGCGTCCGTGTCATAGATGCGCGCGCGGGTGCGGGTCGGCGAGATCAGCCTTCTCAGCACGGGCGCGACGCGCTCCGGATTGATCGGGAATTCGAGGTCCTCGTCGTTCGGCAGCGGCGTGATGCTCTGGCCGGCCTGCAGTTCCAGCAGCTTTTCCGGGTCGATGGTGATCGAGTTGGTGTCGACGGAGGCGGAGGCGGAGATCGCGCCGGCGATGATCTCGCCCTGGGTCAGGAGGCTCTCGACGCGTGCATCGATCAGCCCCTCGCGGAACTGGTTGAGATAGAGGATGCCCGCGACGAGCACGACGAGCGCGACGAGGTTGAAGAACAGGATGCGGCGCGTCAGGCTCGAAAAGACGGCGTTGCCGAAGATGCGCCGGGCGAGCGTGAAGGGATGGGTCCAGCGGCGGCGCAGGGATCGCGGCGCGGGCCGGCCCTCGACGTCTTCCCCATCCTTTTCCGGCCCGTCTTTTTCCGACATTGTCTGCAACAAGCGGCTTCATCCTTCATGCCGGCGGCATGGTGCCGCCTGACCGCGGCATGCCATCGCCGCCGCGGTCCATGCAAGCGAAATCGCGTTATGCGGTCTCGCGGAACCGGTAGCCGACGCCGTAGAGCGTTTCGATCATGTCGAAGTCGGTGTCGACCATCTTGAACTTCTTGCGCAGCCGCTTGATGTGGCTGTCGATGGTGCGGTCGTCGACATAGACCTGCTCGTCATAGGCCGCGTCCATCAGCGAATCGCGGCTCTTCACCACGCCGGGGCGCTGCGCCAGCGAATGCAGGATGAGGAATTCGGTCACGGTCAACGTCACCGGCTCGCCCTTCCAGGTGCAGGTATGGCGCTCCTGGTCCATGACGAGCTGGCCGCGCTCCAGCGAGCGGGCCGCCACTTCCCCGGCCTTCGCCGTGCTGCCGGCGGCCCCGGCGGAGGCGGCGGCCTCGCGGCTCGAGGCCCGGCGCAGGATCGCCTTGACGCGCTCGACCAGCAGGCGCTGCGAGAACGGCTTGGTGATGAAGTCGTCCGCGCCCATCTTCAGGCCGAACAGTTCGTCGATCTCCTCGTCCTTCGAGGTGAGGAAGATGACGGGGATATCGGATTTCTGGCGCAGCCGGCGCAGCAGTTCCATACCGTCCATGCGCGGCATCTTGATGTCGAAGATCGCAAGATGCGGCGGACGGGCAAGAAGGCCGTCGAGCGCCGAGGCGCCGTCCGTATAGGTCTCCACCTTGTAGCCTTCGGCCTCCAGAGCGATCGACACGGATGTCAGAATATTCCGGTCGTCGTCAACGAGTGCGATCGTCTGCATCCTGCTAGTCTCCATATTCATCGGCGCCTTTCCCGACCTCGGATCGTTTCCTGTCCTGGATGTGATGCGCCTTCCTGGGGGTAAAGGTGGAACAAATTGTGGCGAAGATAAAGGGAGACGTTTCGGGCCGGCCGGCCGAGTCATTTTTAAATCGATTATTCAAACGATTAAAAAAGTCACATAATTGTTTAAATCGATTAATTAATTGATATCATTGCCTAATTTCTATTTTCCTCTTGTCTTTGTGACAGCCGCGCATTAGGTTCCCGCAAAATTCACACCAGTCTTGTCGCCTTGGAGGAAAACTGGACCATGCAGGAACTTGGCGTTCGCAACCCCGCTCAGGGGCTCACCGCGATGGGTATCCACACCGACGGCACGGTCCGGTACAACTTTGCAGCAGAGGCTCTCTATGAAGAGGCCCTCGGTCGCGGCGAAGCGGTCAAGACGGCCCATGGCGCCCTTCGCGCCCTCACCGGCCAGCACACCGGCCGCTCGCCCAAGGACAAGTTCGTCGTGCGCGACGAAAACACCGAGGGCGCCATCTGGTGGGACAACAACAAGGCCGTCTCGCGCGAGCATTTCGATGTGCTGCACGCCGACATGCTGGCCCATGCGGCCGGCCGCGACCTCTTCGTGCAGGATCTCGTCGGTGGCGCCGATGCCGATTACGCCCTGCCGACCCGCGTCGTCACGGAACTCGCCTGGCATTCGCTGTTCATCCGCAACCTGCTCATCCGCCCGGAAGAGAAGGATCTTGCGACCTTCGTGCCGAAGCTGACGATCATCGACCTGCCGACCTTCAAGGCCGATCCGGAGCGCCACGGCGCCCGCACGGAAACCATGATCGCCTGCGACCTGACGCGCGGCATCGTGCTGATCGCCGGCACTTTCTATGCCGGCGAGATGAAGAAGTCGGTCTTCACCGTGCTCAACTGGCTGCTGCCCTCGGAAAAGGTCATGCCGATGCACTGCTCGGCCAATGTCGGCCCGGATGGCGACGCGGCCGTGTTCTTCGGCCTCTCCGGCACCGGCAAGACGACCCTGTCGGCCGATCCGAACCGCACGCTGGTCGGCGACGACGAGCACGGCTGGGGCGAAAACGGCATCTTCAACTTCGAAGGCGGCTGCTACGCCAAGGCGATCCGCCTTTCGGCCGAGGCCGAGCCGGAGATCTACGCGACGACGCAGCGTTTCGGTTCCGTTCTGGAGAATGTTGTGCTCGACGCCAACGGCGTTCCGGATTTCAACGACGGCTCGCTGACGGAAAACACCCGCTGCGCCTATCCGCTGGATTTCATCCCGAATGCCAGCGAGACCGGCCGCGCGCCGCATCCCAAGACGATCATCATGCTGACGGCCGATGCCTTCGGCGTCATGCCGCCGATCGCCAAGCTGACGCCCGACCAGGCCATGTACCACTTCCTTTCCGGCTACACCGCCAAGGTCGCCGGCACGGAACGCGGCGTGACCGAGCCGGAAGCCACCTTCTCGACCTGCTTCGGCGCGCCCTTCATGCCGCGCCATCCGGCGGTCTACGGTAACCTTTTGAAGGAGCTGATTGCCGAGCACGGCGTCGATTGCTGGCTGGTCAACACCGGCTGGACGGGCGGCGCCTATGGCGAAGGCCGCCGCATGCCGATCAAGGCGACGCGCACCCTGCTCGCCAGCGCGCTGGACGGCTCCCTGAAGGACGCGCTCTTCCGCCGCGACGACAATTTCGGCTTCCAGGTCCCCGTTTCGGTGCCGGGTGTCGATACGAAGATCCTCGACCCGCGCTCGACCTGGGCCAACGGCGCTGCCTATGACAAGCAGGCCCGCAAGCTCGTCGACATGTTCATTGCGAACTTCGAGAAGTTCGAGGACCATGTGGACGGCGGCGTGCGCGATGCCGCGCCGGGCCTGAAGGTCGCTGCCGAATAAGGTGCATCGGCGATGATTCACGTGAAACCTGGCCCTTGAGGCCGGGTTTTTCGTCTGCGTTTTCGTCTTTGGCGGCGGCTTCCCGTTTTGCCCGGTGCCGGTTAAAACGGCCGGGAAAGGAATTTCCATGGCCAGCACCCCCCTCTACATCAAGAGTTCCATCACGATCGCCGGCTGGGAGCTGACCGAGCAGTTCGTGCTGGCGGGCGGTCCGGGCGGGCAGAACGTCAACAAGGTCTCGACGGCCGTGCAGCTCTTTTTCGACCTGCGCAACTCGCCCTCGCTCACCGATCGGGTGAAGGCCAATGCGGAAAGGCTGGCCGGCCGCAAGGTCTCCAAGGACGGCGTGCTGATGATCGAGGCGAACCGCTTCCGCAGCCAGGAGCGCAACCGGGAGGATGCGCGTGAACGGCTGAAGGAGCTGATCCTCAAGGCGGCCGAACCGCCGCCGCCGGTGCGCAAGAAGACGAAGCCGACGAAAGGTTCGGTCGAACGCCGGCTCAAGGAAAAGTCGGGCCGGTCGGACGTCAAGCGCATGCGGGCCAAGCCAGGCGGCGAATGATTGCCGCAACCCGGCCGTTTACCGATGAGCGTGAAACGGAATCTTTCCTTTGCGGAAGGGCTCTGCTTTAGTTCGGAAAACCAGGCAGGAAGACCAGGGAGGTAGCCATGGGTCTCTTCAGCTTCATCAAGACCGCCGGCAAGAAGCTCGGCATCGGTGGCGACGACGAAGCGCCGGAAGCGGCGGCGGTCAAGAAGGAGCTCGATTCCTTCGATCTCGGCACGCAGAATGTCGAAGTCTCCGTCGAGGGCGACAAATGCGTGCTGAAGGGTGTCGTGGCCGACCAGACGGCCTTCGAGAAGGCGGTGATCGCCGTCGGCAACACACTCGGCATTTCCAGGGTGGAGGCCGCCGACCTCAAGGTCGTGCCGGCCGATTCCGGCCTCAAGCCTGGCCAGGCCGACATGACCGCACTGGTTGAGGCCGCAGCGCCCGCACAGGCGCCGACCCTCTACACGGTCAAGAAGGGCGACAATCTCTGGAAGATCGCCGAATCCCACTACGGCAAGGGCAAGGGCGCCAGGCACATGCTGATCTTCGACGCCAACCGGCCGATGCTGTCCCATCCGGACAAGATCTATCCCGGCCAGGTGCTGCGCATCCCGGACCTGGCGGAAGCGTGAGCGCGCATGGCTGAGCGCGGTCTCGCCCCGGGGCTCCGCTATTTCCCCGGCCATTTCGACCGTCCGGCGCAGGAAGCCCTCGTCGCCGCCATCCGGCAGGTCGTGGCTGAAGCGCCGCTCTTTGTGCCGCGCATGCCGAGGACCGGCAAGCCGATGTCGGTGCGCATGACCAATTGCGGCCCGCTCGGCTGGGTGACGGACAAGGCGGGCGGCTACCGCTACCAGCCGGCCCATCCCGAGACCGGCCGTCCCTGGCCCGCCATTCCCGATGCGCTTCTTGCCCTGTGGAACGAGGCTTCCGGCTTCGAGAAGCCGCCGGAAGCCTGCCTCGTCAATTTCTACGATCCGGACGCCAGGATGGGCCTGCACCAGGACCGGGACGAGACCGAATTTGCCGCGCCCGTCGTGTCCGTCTCGCTGGGCGACCAGTGCCTGTTTCGTGTCGGCGGTGTTTCACGCAGCGATCCGACACGGTCGTTCCGCCTTGCGAGCGGCGACGTCTTCGTATTCGGCGGCGAAAGCCGGCTGATCTTTCACGGGGTCGACCGGATCTATCCGGGCACGTCGACGCTGTTGAAGAATGCCGGGCGCATCAACCTGACGCTTCGCCGGGTCAATCCGTAGCCGGCTTGGAGCAATTCCAGCAAAAGTGCGAAGCGGTTTTGCGTCCGGAATTGCGTTAAAACAGCTAGAGCTTGCGCAGCGCCACCGTCTCGATGAGGTGGTTCCGGCCCTTCTGCAGGATGAGGTCGGCGCGCGGGCGGGTCGGCAGGATGTTCTGGTGCAGGTTCTTCAGGTTGATGTTGCGCCAGAGGTTTTCCGCGATCGCAAGCGCTTCCTTTTCGCTGATCGTCGCGTAGCGATGGAAATAGGAATCCGGGTTGCGGAAGGCGGTTTCCCGAAGGCGCATGAAGCGCTCCACGTACCAGGCATGGATCAGCGTCTCCTCGGCGTCGATATAGATCGAGAAATCGAAGAAATCGGAGACCATCGGCACGATCTTGCCGTCCGCCGGCAGGTTGCGCGACTGCAGGACGTTGATGCCCTCGAAGATCAGGATGTCCGGCCGGTCGATGGTGCGGAAGGTGTTGGGCAGCACGTCATAGGTGAGGTGCGAATAGGTCGGTGCCTTGACGTCCTTCTTGCCGGCCTTGATGGCCGAGAGGAAGCGCAGCAGCGCGCCGATGTCGTAGCTTTCCGGGAACCCCTTGCGCTCCATCAGGTTCTCGCGCTGGAGCACGGCGTTCGGATAGAGGAAGCCGTCGGTCGTCACGAGGTCGACCTTGGGGCTGGACGGCCAGCGCGACAGCAGTTCCATCAGGATGCGCGCCGTGGTGGACTTGCCGACCGCGACCGAGCCGGCGATGCCGATGACATAGGGCGTCTTCGCCTCGTCCGAGAGGCTGAGGAAGCGCTTGCGCTGCTCGAAGAGCATCTGCGAGGATTCGACATGGGCCGACAGCAGACGCGACAGCGACAGATAGATGCGCCTGACCTCGTTGAGATCGATCGGGTCGCCCAGCGAGCGCAGCCGCTGCACCTCGTCGGCGGTCAGCGTCAGCGGCGTATCGGCGCGGAAGCGCGCCCATTCGTCTGCCGGGAAGAAGCGGTAGGGAGAATAGTCGTGATTGCCGAAATCGTCCGGAATATCCGTCTGGTTCTTGTCGCGCACTGCCTGGATCATCAACTCTTCCGGCTGGCCTTCTCCGCTAGGCCGGACTGGCTTGTCCGCCGCTCCAGCTCCCCCATGACATCTTGTAACGGGACGCCGCCGATTTTCAATACGACGATCAGATGATAGAGCAAATCGGCCGTTTCGCTCGTCAAGGCGGCCTTTTCGCCCTCGATCGCGGCGATAACGGTCTCGACGGCCTCTTCTCCGAGCTTTTTTGCCGCTTTCTGCTGTCCGGCGGCAACGAGCTTCGCCGTCCAGCTTTCCGACGGATCGGCCGCGGCGCGGGCGTCGACGATACGTTCGAGATCGGCAAGGGTGAAGGTGCTCATGTGCCTCTCCTCAGTCGAGCCGCATGGCGATGCCATGCTCGGCCATGTAGCGCTTGGCTTCGCCGACGGTGTAGGTGCCGAAGTGGAAGATGGAGGCGGCGAGCACCGCCGTCGCATGCCCGTCGCGCACGCCCTCGACGAGGTGGTCGAGCGTGCCGACGCCGCCCGAGGCGATGACCGGCACGCAGACGCGGTCGGCGATGGTGCGGGTCAGCGCGATGTCGTAGCCGCCCTTCTGGCCGTCGCGGTCCATCGAGGTGAGCAGCAGTTCGCCCGCGCCGCGCTCCACCATCTTTTCCGCGAAGGCGACGGCGTCGATGCCGGTCGGCTTGCGGCCGCCATGGGTGAAGATCTCCCAGCGGTCTTCCTCGCCTTCCTGCGAAACCTTCTTCGAATCGATCGAGACGACGATGCACTGGTTGCCGAACTTGTCGGCGGCTTCCGCCACGAAATCCGGATTGGCGACGGCGGCCGAGTTGATCGACACCTTGTCGGCCCCGGCAAGCAGCAGCTTGCGGATATCGGCGACCGAGCGCACGCCGCCGCCGACGGTGAGCGGCATGAAGCAATGGTCGGCGGTGCGGGCCACGACGTCGAAGATCGTGTCGCGGTTGTCGGAGGAGGCGGTGATGTCGAGGAAGCAGAGTTCGTCGGCCCCGGCGGCGTCATAGGCCTTTGCCGATTCCACCGGATCGCCGGCATCGACCAGATTGACGAAGCTGACGCCCTTGACGACACGGCCGTCCTTCACGTCGAGGCAGGGGATGACGCGGGCCTTGAGAGTCAAAGGACGGCCTCCTTCTTTTTGCTTTGCGCGTCCTCGCCGCGCTGCGGCGGCGGGCGTCGGGGGTCGTCCTTCACGTCGAGGGAGGGGATGACACGGGCTTTGTGGGTCATATTGTATCTGCTACTCTCGCGCTGATTGTAGTGGGCCAGGCGAATGTTTAGTGACTACATTGTCTACATCGACGAAAGTGGGGATCACAATCTCGCGCAAATATCCCCGCACTATCCGATATTTGTTTTGGCGTTCTGCATATTCGAAAAAGAAAGCTATGTCACACACACAGTGCCTAATTTTCAGCGATTGAAGTTCCGCTGGTTTGGCCATGATGCGGTGGTGTTTCATGAGCGCGAGATTCGGCAGCAGCAGGTGCCTTTCAAGTTTCTGCAGAATGAAGAAAAGCGCGCTCGATTCCACAGTGATGTGAACACGCTCATCAGCGAGTCGGAGTTCACTGTGATCGCAACGGTTATCAATAAAGAAAAATTGAACGGGCGATACAGGACGCCGGACAATCCTTATGAGATGAGTTTGCAGTTTTGCCTTGAACGTCTCCACCGCTTCCTCATCGAAAAAGGACAGGCCGAACGCACAACATACTGCATATTTGAGAGGCGGGGAAAAAAGGAAGACGCTTCGATAGAACTGGAGTTTCGCCGAATCTGTGATGGCGGAAACTTTAAGGGAATAAAGATCAACTGCCTTGATATCCAGTTTCTGGATAAAGCGGCGAATTCAAGCGGACTTCAGATTTCTGATTTGATCGCCCGCCCGATTGGGTTGGCCGAACTGCGCCCAAATCAGCCGAACCGGGCCTATGACATCATCCAGCGTAAGTTTCGCAGAAGTGCAACAGGGCTGGTGAAAGGCTACGGGCTCAAAACATTTCCCTGAAAGCGAAAGGCCTCGGATAAACCGAGGCCAGACGCCGACTGGGAACAACCCCCTGTCCATTTAATCTAAATATAGTCGAACAAACTGCGAACGTCAAGGTTATATTGACAAACGCGAAAAAACGAGTCCTACGAATCACTTAGCCAATCTGGCGTTGCGGATCATGGCGAGCGCTTCCGCGGGATCGATGCGCCCGTCATAGAGCGCCCGGCCGGAAATCGCGCCTTCGAGCTTGCGGGCGTCGGGGGCGACGAGGCGGCGGATGTCGTCCATCGAGGCAAGGCCCCCGGAGGCGATGACGGGGATGGCGACGGCGTCGGCGAGTTCCAGCGTCGAGGTCCAGTTGATGCCGGTCAGGATGCCGTCGCGGTCGATGTCGGTGTAGATGATCGCGGCGACGCCGGCGCCCTCGAATTTCCTGGCAAGCTCGATGACGCCGAGTTCGGATGCCTCCGCCCAGCCCTCGACGGCCACCTTGCCGCCCTTGGCGTCGATGCCGACGGCGACCTTGCCGGGGAATTTTTTGCAGGCCTCGATGACCAGCGCCGGATCGCGCACGGCGACCGTGCCGAGGATGACGCGGGAAAGCCCGCGCGACAGCCAGCTTTCGATATGGTCGAGCGTGCGGATGCCGCCGCCGAGCTGCACGGGGTTCTTCGTCGCCTTGAGGATGGCGTCGACGGCGGCGCCGTTGACGCTTTCCCCCGCGAAGGCGCCGTTGAGATCGACGACGTGCAGCCATTCGAAGCCCTGGTCCTCGAAGGCTTTCGCCTGGGCGGCCGGATCGGGATTGTAGACGGTGGCCTGGTCCATATCGCCGAGTTTCAGGCGAACGCACTGGCCGTCTTTCAGGTCGATGGCGGGAAAGAGGATCATGTCAGGGCTCGTATATGGAAGATACGCACAAAAAGTGAACAGATTCCGTGTGAAAACCCGGAAGTTGCTATGGACTCTTCTTCTTGCAATCCATAGGAGTCGGAGTCGTCAACACAAAAAGCCGGGATTCCGGCCCGGCTTTTTGCGCCCGTAGCAGTTGAGATGCCAAGGGAAATAGGACTTTTACCTACAGTCGGCAAAGAGCACATGGCCTTTCCGGCGTCAAATGAAATCCTTTGATGGCTGGCATCTCGTTTAGCTCCCAAGAGGTAAAACGAATGGCATATTTTAGTGACCCGCAAGCAAAGGATATCTGGAAAGCTCGCTGGCTTGGCGAAGGAGTTCAGGCTCTTGTTGAACGCTATCGCCAGAGTCCTTTTCGATTCTACGAAGTATGGACAGAAGAGCGCAACCAAGGAACGCGTTTGAAAGCATTTGACGAGTTCAAACGCGAGCATCCTGATAAAGCCGCAATAGTGGATGCTTCTCCGCACAAGCCCAAGCGTCGAGTAACGACCCGGACGATTGTTAATGATGGCCAACACGAGCTGCTCCTCTAAGGCTTCCATCTAAGAAAGTTCGTAATGAGGGAAAGGCCGAGCGCCTGGCTCTTTTCCGGATGGAACTGTGCGCCGGCCTTGTTGCCGCTCGCGACGAAGGCGGTCATCGGGCCGCCATAGTCGACGGTCGCGACCACGTCGTCCGGGTTTTCGGCGGCGAGGTGGTAGGAGTGCACGAAATAGGCGTGCAGCGTCTCCGGGATGCCCTCGAAGAGCGGGTGCGCGTATCGGCGGGTGAGCGTGTTCCAGCCGATCTGCGGGATCTTCAGCGCCGGATCGTCCGGCGTCATCCGGACGACGTCGCCGCTGATCCAGCCGAGGCCTTCCGTGATGGTCTTTTCGAGGCCGCGCGAGGACATGAGCTGCATGCCGACGCAGATGCCGAGAAAGGGCCGGGCCTTCGCCTCGACGATGTCGCGCAGCGCCTCGACCATGCCGGGCACGGCGTCGAGGCCGCGGCGGCAGTCGGCATAGGCGCCGACGCCGGGCAGCACGATGCGGTCGGCGGCGGCGACGCGCTCGGCCTTGTCGGTGAGGTCGATTTCGGCGGCAATGCCGGCCTCGCGGGCGGCGCGCTCGAAGGCCTTGGTGGCCGAGCGCAGGTTGCCCGAGCCGTAGTCGATGATTGCAACGCGCATTCTCAGCGTCCTTCCTTGAAACCGACGAGGCCGAGCATGGGAGCGTGCCGGCGCGGGGAGGTTTCGGAGGCCGGCAGGAGGACGCTTTCACGCGGTTCTGCCTCGCCGGCTGGGGTTTGCATGTAATAGATCTCCTCGGCGGTGGCGCGGTCGTCGGCCGTGATCACCGCATCGACCGTCCAGCCGCGGCGCGTGAGGCCGGCGACGACCATCGAGGGGCCTTCGAGCGCGACGAGGAGATTGGTGGCAAGGCAGATGCCGAGGCCGGCAAGGCCGAAGAGCGGATGATCGGCGACGGCCGAGCCGAGCGACTGCACGGCGAAGGCGAGCGCGGCGGCGAGCCAGGCGCGATGCCAGAGCAGCCAGAGGACCGGCAGGAAGAGCGCGATCCAGGAAAAGCGGTCCCGGATGATCCGGGCTTTTTCGTCTCCGGACGCAGCGCCCGGCGGTATCAGAACGAGGAATGTGGCCATGACGGCCTCCAGCTATTATTTCCTATGCAATCCCGGATGCAAAACCGCTGCACACTTCTGCTGGAATTGCTTCAGGCCAGCGAACCCTTCGTCGAGGGAACGCGGCCCGCCTGGCGGGGATCGATCTCGGTCGCGGTGCGCAACACGCGCGCGACGGCCTTGAAGCACGTCTCCGAGATATGATGGTTGTTCGCGCCGTAGATGTTCTGGATATGCAGCGTGATGCCGGCGTGCTGGGCGAGCGCGTTGAAGAACTCGCGCACCAGCTCGGTGTCGAAGCTGCCGATCTTCGGGGCGGAGAAGGCGACGTTCCAGACGAGGAAGGGCCGGCCCGACACGTCCACGGCGGCGCGGGTCATCGTCTCGTCCATGGCAAGGTCGAGCGAGGCGTAGCGCGTGATGCCGCGCCGGTCGCCGAGCGCCTTGGCGATGGCCTGGCCGATGGCGATGCCGGTGTCTTCCACGGTATGGTGGTCGTCGACATGGAGGTCGCCCTCGGTCTTGATGTCCATGTCGATGAGCGAATGGCGCGACAGCTGGTCGAGCATATGATCGAAGAAACCGACGCCGGTCGAAATGCTCGACGTGCCGGTGCCGTCGATATTGACGGTGACGGCGACGGAGGTCTCGTTCGTCTTGCGCGAAACGCTGGCAGTGCGGCTCATTGCTGTCTCCGGTAGAGTGTCGCCGCTCCTTAACAGGGCTCTTCACAAAAGGCCAGTCTTTCGAGGGTTTCCGGCGCAAGGGGGAACGGCCCGCGCGGTGCGCCGCCGGGGTGATGGAACGTCGTTGTTTTCGCAATTCCGACCCAAACCGCTTCGCGCTTTTGCCGGAATTGCCCTCGTCCGGAGAACCGCGCGAAAGCGTTGCCTCTGGAAATGGGTATGGTGCGGCTTCGCTTTCGCGCGGCCCAGGCGTTCTTCGGAGGCGGTCTCATCCTCCTTCAGGCATGGTAGGGCTTCGCTGCGCAGTTTGTTGGCGCCTGTGCCTTTTCCGAAAACCGCGTTCCGCACTTTTCGGGGACAGGCGCTTCCATCCTGCTTGCATGGCGGACCCAAGCCGACCCCGCGACCCGGGGAAGGGGGAAGCCTCTGACGCCGCGTTCATCCGCCGGCCCGATCCCGTGAGCACGGGAAAAGGCCATGGATCACCACGACGTTCCACGCCTCTTTCGTTCCTGCCGTACGTTTCGGCAGAAATCGAAAGCGCCTCCTCCCGCCCGCATCGACACGTTACGCGATCCGTCCGGCGGCGGAAGGAAGGTCAGGATAAGGTGTGTTTTGGGGGTGGGGAAAATCGGTCCGGGACTTTTCTGGAAAAGCGCCGCGAACGGCGTGATTCGCCCCTCATCCGGCTGCCGCCACCTTCTCCCCGCAAGCGGGGCGAAGGGATATGCCGGGATGGTTTCCACCCCTCTCACGCTCAGCGGGGCAAGTCCCCTCTCCCCGCTTGCGGGGAGAGGGTTAGGGTGAGGGGCGGCACCGTCATTGGCCGACGCGCCCGGCGTTCCCGTTCGCCGCCGCAGTTCACTTCTTCTTCGCGCTGTCGCCGTGCTTCACTTGCGTATCGAAGATCGAGAGGCTTTGGCGGAGGTCTTGTCTTTCACGGGCTTGCGCACGTCCTTGTTGCTTCGGCCCCTTTCACCATCGGCTCACCCTCCGTTTGCAATCTTCAAACCGCTGCTTACATAGGACACAACGAAGCCGCCGCGCAGGCGGCGTCCCCGCCCCAAAAGGGCCTTTGAGGTCTATCGAATGAGTGAACACAATCCCTACGCTTCCATGCACGCCACGACGATCATCACCGTCCGCAAGGACGGCAAGGTGGTGATGGCGGGCGACGGCCAGGTGAGCCTTGGCCAGACCGTGATGAAGGGCAATGCGCGCAAGGTCCGCCGCCTTGCCAAGGGCGACGTGATCGCCGGTTTCGCCGGCGCGACGGCCGATGCCTTCACGCTGCTCGAACGGCTCGAAGCCAAGCTCGAGCAATATCCCGACCAGCTGATGCGCGCGGCCGTCGAGCTTGCCAAGGACTGGCGTACCGACCGCTATCTGCGCCGCCTCGAGGCGATGATGCTGGTCGCCGACAAGTCCGTCACCCTGGCGCTGACCGGCAATGGCGACGTGCTGGAGCCGGAACACGGCACCATGGCGATCGGTTCGGGCGGCAACTATGCCTATGCCGCGGCCCGGGCGCTGATGGACACGGACAAGTCGGCGGAAGAGATCGCGCGCCGCGCCATGCAGATCGCCGGCGACATCTGCGTCTACACCAACCAGAATGTCGTGGTGGAGACGCTGGATGCCGATTGATCCCGCCCGGATCGGCTTTTCACCCGTCGGGGAAGGGCACTACCCGCTGCTTCACGCATGGCTGACCAGGCCGCACATGCGCGAATGGTGGGGCGATCCGGAAGAGGAGCTCGGCTTCATCCGCGACATGGTGGAGGGAAAGGACACGACCCGTCCCTTCCTCATCATGCTCGACGGAAAGCCGGTCGGCTACATACAATACTGGTTTCTCGGCCATCACCAGAACGAGGCGTGGACGAAGGACAATCCCTGGCTTCTCGAGCTGCCGCAGGAGGCCGTCGGCGTCGATCTTTCGATCGGCGAGGCGGACAGGCTCTCCACCGGCATCGGCTCGGCGGCGCTCATCGCCTTCGTCGCCCGTCTTCGCGGCCTCGGCCACGAGACCATCATCATCGATCCCGATCCCGCCAACGCCCGTGCGGTTCGCGCCTATGAAAAAGCCGGCTTCCGGCCGGTGGAAAAGCTCCTGGGCCGCACCGGCGACGACGTGCTGATCATGCAATTCGACCCGAAAGCGAACGAGACATCATGACCAACTTTTCCCCCCGCGAGATCGTTTCCGAACTCGACCGCTACATTATCGGCCAGCACGACGCCAAGCGCGCCGTCGCCATCGCGCTGCGCAACCGCTGGCGCCGCCACCAGCTGGAACCGGACCTGCGCGACGAGGTGATGCCGAAGAACATCCTGATGATCGGCCCGACCGGCGTCGGCAAGACCGAGATCTCCCGGCGCCTCGCCAAGCTCGCCGGCGCGCCCTTCGTCAAGGTCGAGGCCACCAAGTTCACCGAGGTCGGCTATGTCGGCCGCGATGTCGAGCAGATCGTGCGCGACCTCGTCGAGGTCGGCATCGGCCTGGTGCGCGAGAAGAAGCGCGCCGAGGTGACGGCCAAGGCCCATGCGAATGCCGAGGAACGGGTGCTCGACGCGCTCGTCGGCGCGACGGCCTCGCCGGCGACGCGCGACAGTTTCCGCAGGAAGCTGCGGGGCAACGAGCTGGACGACAAGGACATCGAGATCGACGTCGCCGATACGGGCGGCGGCCTGCCCGGCGGTTTCGAGATCCCCGGCATGCCCGGCGCCAATATCGGCGTCCTCAACCTTTCCGAGATGTTCGGCAAGGCGATGGGCGGGCGCACCAAGAAGGTGAAGACGACGGTCAAGGATTCCTACAAGATCCTGATCGACGACGAATCCGACAAGCTGCTCGACAACGAGCAGATCCAGCGCGAGGCCATCCGCTCGGCGGAGAACGACGGCATCGTCTTCATCGACGAGATCGACAAGATCGCCGCGCGCGACGGCGGCATGGGCGCGGGCGTGTCCCGCGAGGGCGTGCAGCGCGACCTCCTGCCGCTCGTCGAGGGCACGACGGTCGCCACCAAATACGGGCCGGTCAAGACGGATCACATCCTCTTCATCGCCTCCGGCGCCTTCCATGTCTCCAAGCCCTCGGATCTCCTGCCCGAGCTGCAGGGCCGCCTGCCGATCCGCGTCGAGCTGCGCGCGCTGACCAAGGAGGACTTCCGTCGCATCCTCACGGAGACGGAGGCGAGCCTCATCCGGCAGTACAAGGCGCTGATGGCGACGGAAAGCGTCGAGCTCGACTTCACCGAGGACGGCATCGACGCGCTGGCCGATGTGGCGGTGCAGCTCAATGCGAGCGTCGAGAACATCGGCGCGCGGCGGCTGCAGACGGTGATGGAGCGGGTGCTCGACGAGATCTCCTTCGAGGCGCCGGACAAGGGCGGCAACAAGCTCCTCATCGACGCCGACTATGTGAAGAAGCATGTCGGGGCGCTTGCGGCCAATACCGACCTGTCGCGCTACATTCTGTGACGTTTCCGCACCGGTGGCCGCTCTTGCGGCCGCCGGTGCCGGATTTTTGCAGGCGGGGCCTCTCGACAGAAGGGACCGTGCGGCCTAGGCATTGCACGCGTTTTGGCATCATTCCGACATGTTTGCGTTGCATCGGTCTCGCCATGCCGACATCACGAGAAGACGGAACCGGACCCGTGCGACAGCTCATTTCCGTGCTTGCCCTTGCAGCCGCCCTTTTTGTTCAGGACCAGACGCTGGCGCTGGCCATCGACATGGTGCCCGCCGGCAACCGCAATGCCGAGCAGCCGCAGATCCCGGGCGCCTCCACGCGCCGCACCAAGGCGGGCAAGACCTCCTTCGACGCCAAATACGAGAAGGTGCGCGATCTCATCGCCAACGATCGCCAGCTGACCGGCAAGATCAAGGCGGTGGCGGGCAAGTACGGCATCACCCCCATCCACATGGTCGGCGCGATCGTCGGCGAGCACACCTACAATGTGGATGCCTATGACCGCCTGCAGAGCTACTATGTGAAGGCGGCGTCCTATACCGGCTCGTTCCGCTTCGCCTATGACGGCGAGAACGTCGCCGATTTCGTCGACCGGCCGGAATTTGCCAAATGCGCGGACAAGAAGGGCTCCTACGCCCTCTGGACCTGCCGCGAGACGGTCTGGAACAAGACCTTCAAGGGCCGCACGGTCGGCGGCACGTCCTTCCCGAACAACCGCTTCAGCGCGGTGTTCTTCCAGCCCTTCTATGCCGGCCAGACCTTCGGCCTCGGCCAGATCAACCCGCTGACGGCGCTGACCCTGACCGACGACGTGGCGCGCATTTCCGGTTATGACCGTCTCGACGAGAAGGATGCGGCCGGCGTCTACCAGGCGATCATGGATCCCGACATCTCGCTTGCCTACATGGCCGCCTCGATCCGCCGCTCGATCGACGCCTACAGGAAGATCGCCGGCGTCGATATTTCGAAGAATCCCGGCGTGACGGCGACGCTCTACAATATCGGCAATCCCGATGCGCGCGCTGCCGCCTTTGCCGCGCGCCGCGCCGCGGGCGAGGCGACCTGGCCGGAAGAGAACTATTACGGCTGGCTGATCAACGACAAGCTGGCGGAACTTGAGGGTCTGCTGTAGTTTTTCGCAGCACCCGGCGAAAGGCCGCTGCAAGCCTGCGGGCCTCGCTCCGAATCTGGCCTGCCTCCCGGTTCACGCTCGCCAAGACGAGCCGGTCCCGCCCGCCCTCGAAGTTCGGGATCATCCGCGCCGTCTTCTGCAACCCGCTAGCGGACTGGCGTTGCGGGCGACGGCTCGTCGACCCGCTTCTTCGCCTTCTTGATCGTCTTGATCGAGGCGCAGGTCGCTTCCGGGTTCTTGCAGGGCTGGTAGACGACGATCTCGCTGCCGCTGCCGTCGTCCCAGACCGCCTGGACGGCGATGGTTTCCGCCTCGCCCGGCTTCAGGTTGATATAGATCCAGTTCTGCGTGTCGTCCGAGGGCAGGTTGAACGGCAGTTCGGGATCGCATTTGGCCAGCGGGAAGCGCTGGTCCAGCGTGTCGTTGTTGATCGAGTAGCGGATCTCCGACAGGCGGCAATGCATGGTCTGCAGGCTCGTGAAATAGATGAGCTGCTGGTCGGCGAAGTTGCGGAACTGCACCCAGCCCGTCTGCTTGTTGGCATCCAGCATCGCCTTGTAGATCGAGACATCCGGGATCTGCGCCTGGTATTGCTCCTCGTCATCGTCTTCCTGGGCGGTTGCGGGCTGGCCGCCGGCCAGAAGCGCGGCGCCAAGGAAAAGGGCGGCCAGAAACGGCTTTCGCAGGATGGGATCGATCACTGGATAGGCTCCTCGTTCTTTCATCGCATGCCGCCGGTGGAATGGTGGCATTCGGCGCGGACATGTCATAACACCATAGGCAATAACACCATTCACGGCGCGCTTTGAAAAGAGACGGCGGGCGGTACGGAAGAATTCTCGTGGCAGACCATTTGTTACTCGGCATCGATACCGGCGGCACCTACACGGACGCCGTGCTCTACAGCGAAACCGCCGGCGTCGTCGCCCGCGCCAAGGCGCTCACCACCCGCCACGATCTCTCGGTCGGCATTTCCGGCGCCGTGGAAGCGGTGCTGGAGGCGGCCAAGGCCCCCGTTTCGGCGATCGGCCTCGTCTCGCTCTCCACCACGCTGGCGACCAACGCGCTGGTGGAAGGGCAGGGCGGCCGCGCCGGCCTGGTGATGATCGGCTTCGGCCCCGAGGACCTGAAGCGCGACGGCCTTGCCGATGCGCTCGGCAACGATCCCGTGCTGTTCCTGCCCGGCGGGCACAATGTGCATGGCGACGAGACGGCGCTCGACATGACGGCGCTTGACGACGCCCTGCCGGTCCTGGCCGAGACCGTCTCCTCCTTCGCCGTCGCCGGCTATTTCGCCGTGCGCAACCCGGCGCACGAGGAGCGGGTGCGCGCGCGCATCCGCGAGGTCTCGCACCTGCCCGTCACCTGCAGCCACGAACTCTCCTCCAAGCTCGGTGGGCCGCGCCGGGCGCTGACGACGCTGCTCAATGCCCGCCTCGTCTCGATGATCGACCGGCTGATCGGCGCCTGCGAGGACTATCTCGACCGGCGCGGCATCCATGTGCCGATGATGGTGGTGCGCGGCGACGGGGCGCTGATCTCGGCGGCCGAGGCGCGGCTGCGGCCGATCGAGACGATCCTGTCCGGCCCGGCGGCCAGCCTCGTCGGCGCGCGGCACCTGACCGGGCTCGACAATGCCGTCGTCTCCGATATCGGCGGCACGACGACGGACGTGGCGGTGCTCGACGGCGGGCGGCCGAAGCTCGACGCGGAAGGCGCCGTCGTCGGCGGCTATCGCACCATGGTCGAGGCGGTCGCCATGCGCACCTTCGGCCTCGGCGGCGATTCGGAGGTGCGCATCAACGACCGCGGCCTCAAGGCGAAGATCGAACTCGGGCCGCGCCGCTTCATGCCGCTGAGCCTTGCCTCGGCGCTGCATCCGGGCGCGATCGTCCCGGTGCTGGAGCGCCAGCTGCGCGCGCCCCATGCCGGGCGGCACGACGGCCGCTTCGCCGTGCGCACCGGCGTGCCGGAGCGGCTGGCGAGCGGCCTCCAGCCGCAGGAACAGGCGCTCTACGAGAAGATCGGCATGGTGCCGCTGCCGCTGGAAGGGCTGCTCGCCACCATGCTGCAGAAGGTGACGCTCGACCGGCTGGTCGCCCGCGGCCTCGTGCATATCTGCGGCATCACGCCGTCCGACGCCATGCATGTGCTCGGCGGGCAGGGCCAGTGGGATGCGGTGGCCGCCCGCCTCGGGCTGGAGATCGCCGCCCGTACGCGGGACGGTTCCGGCCGGCCGATCGCCGACAGCCCCGAGGCGCTGGCGCGTGTCCTCGTCGATCGTCTCACCCGGCAGTCGGCCGATGTCATCCTGTCGGCCTGCCTTGCCGACGACGGGGCGGGGGCGATCGATCCGGTCAACTCGCTGACGATCGACCGCGCGCTGCACCGCGTGCCCGGCATCGTGCAGTTCCGCGTCGCGCTCGACCGGCCGCTCGTCGGCCTCGGCGCCTCGGCGCCGGTCTATTATCCCGCCATCGCCGACATGCTCGGCGCCGAATCGGCCATCCCCGCGGATGCCGGCGTTGCCAATGCGGTCGGCGCCGTGGTCGGCCAGGTGCGCAGCATGGTCACGGTGTTCGTGACCATGCCGGAAGAGGGCATCTTCATCGTCGGCGGCACGGGCGAGAGCGTGCGCTTCATCGACGAAGGCGAGGCCTTCGCGCTGGCGAAGGAGCGGGCGATGACGGCGGCGCTCACTGCCGCGCGGATCAACGGTGCGGACGAGCCGGCGGTGACGCTCACCGAGGAGATCGACGCGCCGGAGGTGGAGGGCCGCCGCAAGCTCATGGAGGCGCGCTTCACGGCGATCGCCAGCGGCCGGCCGCGCATCGCGCACGAGAGCTGACGCTTTTTCGTCTTTCGGCCCCGCCTGGCCGCCTTTCGCGGCGGTTATCGCGTGCCTATCGTATGATTTTATCCGAACGGGAATAAATTCTTTATGTCATTGCCGAATTGACTATGCATGTCCGTCTCCGGAAAGTGGCAGCATTCGGGATACTCCCCCCTCGTCCCGTCATTCGGAGTTTTTACATGACCTATATCGAGAAAGCCGGTCTTTCGATCGACCGCGACCTTTATGATTTCATCGTCACGGAGGCGCTTCCCGGCACGGGCGTGGACGCTGCGCGTTTCTTCGATGAGTTCTCCGCCATCGTGCACGACCTTGCGCCGGAAAACCGCGCGCTGCTGGCCAAGCGCGACGCGCTGCAGGAGAAGATCGACGCCTGGTATCGCGCCAATGGCGCGCCGGCGGACATGGCGGCCTACGAGGCCTTCCTGCGCGAGATCGGCTACCTCCTGCCGGAGGGCGACGACTTCAAGGTGACGACCGACAATGTCGATCCCGAGATCGCCAGCCTCGCCGGCCCGCAGCTCGTCGTTCCCGTCATGAATGCGCGTTATGCACTGAACGCGGCCAATGCGCGCTGGGGCTCGCTCTACGATGCGCTCTACGGCACGGATGCGATCCCGGAAACGGACGGCGCGGAAAAGGGCAAGGGCTACAATCCCAAGCGCGGCGAGAAGGTCATCGCCTGGGCCAAGGCCTTCCTCGACGAGGCGGTTCCGCTGGAAGGCGCCCGCTGGGCCGACCTCACCGGCATCGAGGCGGGGGCGGAACTGCGCCTTGCCGCCGGTGACCGCGCCGTTTCGCTGAAGCGGCCGGAACAGTATGCCGGCCATGCGGAAGGCAAGGACGGCTGGCGCCATGTCCTGCTCAAGAACAACGGCCTCGGCATCGAGATCCTGATCAACCGCGACTGGCAGATCGGCAAGACCGATCCGGCGGGCATTGCCGGCGTCAATGTCGAGGCGGCGCTGACGACGATCATGGACTGCGAGGATTCGGTCGCGGCCGTCGATGCCGAGGACAAGGTCCTCGTCTACCGCAACTGGCTCGGCCTGATGAAGGGCGACCTGAAGGAGACCTTCCAGAAGGGCGGCGAGACGGTCGAGCGCAAGCTCTACAGCGACTTCACCTATACCGCGCCGGACGGCTCGCCCTTCGAGGTCAAGTGCCGTTCGCTGATGCTGGTGCGCAATGTCGGCCACCTCATGACCAATCCGGCGATCCGCGACCGCGACGGCAACGAGGTGCCGGAGGGCATCATGGACGCCATGGTGACGGGGCTGATCGCGCTGCACGACGTCGGCCCGAACGGCCGCCGCAAGAATTCGCGCGAAGGCTCGATGTATGTCGTCAAGCCGAAGATGCACGGGCCGGAGGAGGTCGCCTTCGCGGCAAAGCTGTTCGGCCGCGTCGAGGCCGCCATCGGCATGGCGCCGAACACCATGAAGATGGGCATCATGGACGAGGAGCGCCGCACGACGGTCAACCTCAAGGAATGCATCCGCGCCGCCAGGGAGCGCGTCGTCTTCATCAACACGGGCTTCCTCGACCGCACGGGCGACGAGATCCACACCTCGATGGAGGCGGGTCCGATGATCCGCAAGGGCGACATGAAGCAGGCCGCCTGGATTTCCGCCTACGAGAACTGGAACGTCGATATCGGCCTTGCATGCGGCCTGTCCGGCCATGCGCAGATCGGCAAGGGCATGTGGGCCATGCCCGACCTGATGGCGGCGATGCTGGAGCAGAAGATCGCCCATCCGAAGGCCGGCGCCAACACCGCCTGGGTTCCCTCGCCGACGGCCGCGACGCTGCATGCGACGCACTACCACAAGGTCAATGTCGCCGAGGTGCAGGCCGCGCTTCGCTCCCGCCCGCGCGCGAAACTCTCCGACATCCTCTCGGTGCCGGTCGCCGTCCGGCCGAACTGGACGCCGGAGGAGATCCAGCGCGAGCTCGACAACAATGCCCAGGGCATCCTCGGCTATGTCGTGCGCTGGGTCGACCAGGGCGTCGGCTGCTCCAAGGTGCCGGACATCAACGATGTCGGCCTGATGGAGGACCGCGCCACGCTGCGCATCTCCGCCCAGCACATGGCCAACTGGCTGCATCACGGCGTCGTGACGGAAGGCCAGATCGAGGAGACGATGCAGCGCATGGCCGCCGTCGTCGACGGGCAGAATGCCGGCGACCCGCTCTATCGCCCGATGGCCGGCAATTTCGACGGCTCGATCGCCTACCAGGCGGCGCTCGACCTCGTGCTGAAGGGCCGCGAGCAGCCGAACGGCTATACCGAGCCGGTCCTGCACCGCCGCCGCCTGGAGCTGAAGGCCGCCGCGGCCTGATCCCCCCTGCCGGAAGGCGCCAGAACAAAAGAAGCCGCCGGAGCGATCCGGCGGCTTCTTTCCTAAGCGGATCTTTTCCGCTTACTGCTGGACGACGACGCGGGCGCCCTTGCCGGGACGCACGCGCTTGTAGAGGTCGATGATGTCCTGGTTCATCAGGCGGATGCAGCCCGACGAGGCGGCCGTGCCGATGGAGGCCCATTCCGGCGTGCCGTGCAGGCGGAACAGCGTGTCCTGGCCCTTCTCGTTGAAGAGATAGAGGGCGCGCGCGCCGAGCGGGTTCTTCAGGCCCGGGCCCATGCCTTCCTTGACGTAGCGGGCGACGTCCGGACGGCGGGCGGCCATCTCTTCCGGCGGATGCCAGGTCGGCCATTCCTGCTTCCAGGCGATGTAGGCCTCGCCCTGCCAGGCGAAGCCCGCCTTGCCGACGCCGATGCCGTAGCGCACGGCCTTGCCGCCGGGCAGCACATAATAAAGGAAGCGGTTCGGCGTGTTGACGACGATCGTGCCGGGCTTTTCCCTGGTCGCGTAGTCGACGATCTGCCGGTGGAACCGGGTGTTCACCTTGCTGATCGGGATTCCCGGCAGGGCATAGCCGTTGTCCTCAACAGGGCCATATTCCGATGTGAAGATGGCGTTGGTCGCCACCTTTTCGCCCGGAAGCGAGGTCGAGGAGGAAGAGCAGCCGGCGAGCGTGACGGCCGCTGCGAGGCCGCACAGAAGGAGGGCATTGCGGAAACGCATGTGAGTCTCTTGATAGGAAATTAAGAAGTTCCGAGCCGCGGAACTTTCATCGATCATGGTTTATTTTCGATTAAACCGGTCAATGCAAGTCTGTGCGCTCCGGCGCGGGCCTGCGCTTGAGCAAAAAGGCCGGTGATTGTTTTTTTGCAACAACAGACCTGCCCGCCCGGCGCTTTCGCCGCGTCCGAAACAGGACAAGCACGCCTTTCCGGCCCGTTCAATGGTCTTCCGCAGCGCTGGCCCGAAGCCGCACAGGAACCGCGGGGCACGGTTAAGGGAATCTTTCGCGCCGTTCGAATCAGCGAGCGCCCTTAACTTTTTCGCGGCGCGCATTTGCGGGTAGAATGCGATTCGCCGAGGTTGACCCATGACGATCGTTTCCATTCACAACGACAATCCGCTGATCGACGGACGCCAGTCCGACCGTGCCATGATGGTGCGCCGCGGCGTGCAGCGCATGCTGACGGAGATGCGCCATGCGGTGTTGCCCGAACTGACGCTGGCGAGCGGCCGGCGCGCCGACCTCATCAGCCTCTCCGACCGGGGCGAGATCTGGATTGTCGAGATCAAGACGTCGATCGAGGATTTCCGGGTAGACCGCAAATGGCCGGACTACCGCCGCCATTCGGACCGGCTGTTCTTCGCCACGCACAAGGGCGTGCCGCTCGAGATCTTCCCGGAGGATTGCGGCCTGATCCTCTCCGACGGCTACGGCGCGCATATCCTGCGCGAGGCGCCGGAGCACCGGCTGCCGCCGCCGACGCGAAAATCCGTCACCTTCGCCTTCGCCCGCGTCGCCGCGGGCCGGCTGCTGCTGGCGGAATTCGCCGCCGACACGCGGGGCGGCGGGCCGGACATGTCCGCCATCGTCTCGGGAAAGCGCGACGAGCCGGCGTGATGTCCGTCTGAAACAGCTTGCTGAGGGTGCCGGCATCTCCTCTTTTCCTTCTCCCCGGCGGGGAGAAGGCGGCGCGAAGCGCCGGACGAGGGGGCCGGAGACGTTCTTACTTCGGCGCGCGCTTGGCGAGGATGCGCTGCAGCGTGCGGCGGTGCATGTTGAGGCGGCGGGCCGTCTCGGAGACGTTGCGGTCGCACATTTCATAGACGCGCTGGATGTGTTCCCAGCGCACGCGGTCCGCCGACATCGGGTTTTCCGGCAGCTCCACCTTCTCGCCCGGGCGTTGCGTCAGCGCGGCGAAGATGTCGTCGGCATCCGCCGGCTTGGCGAGATAATCGACCGCGCCGAGCTTCACCGCGTTCACGGCCGTCGCGATGTTGCCGTAGCCGGTCAGCATGATGATGCGCGTGTCGTCGCGGCGCTGGCGGATGGCGGCGATCACGTCGAGGCCGCTGCCGTCGCCGAGCCGGAGATCGACCACGGCGAATTTCGGCGGGTTGGTCTTGGCCTTGGCGATGCCCTCGGCGACCGATTCGGCCGTGTCGACGGCAAAGCCGCGCGTCTCCATGGCGCGCGCAAGGCGGCGCAGGAACGGCGCGTCGTCATCGACGAGGAGAAGGGAAGGATCGGGCCCGATATCGTCGGCTGCGGCGTGGGGGTCGGTGTTTTCTGCCATTTTTCGTCTTTCGTGGCCGAATGTCATCCATACTTGATGAGGATCAGCTTATCGCCCGTAAGCCGGGGCGGGTAAAGTCATTTTGCGGTCTTGGCCTCCATGCGCGCCCGCGGCCAATCGACCGACACGCGCGCGCCCGGCCGGTCGCCGGTGCGGTTGGCAAAGGTCAGTTTCGCGCCGGAGCGTTCCAGCAGCGTCTTGGCGATGAACAGCCCCAGGCCCAGCCCGCCGGCCCGCTCGTCGCGCTGGCGCTTGGTGACATAGGGATCGCCGATGCGCTGCAGGATGTCCGCCGCATAGCCGTCGCCGTCGTCCTCGATGACGATGGTCACCCGCTCCGCCGTGTGGCTGACGGTGATGGTCACCTCCTCGCGCGCATGGTCGACGGCGTTTTCGAGCAGGTTGCCGAGGCCGTAGAGAATGCCGGGATTGCGGTTGCCGACCGGCTCGTTCTCGCGCTCGCCGATTTCGACGAGGTTGAGGCGGATGCCGAATTCGCGATGCGGCGCCAGTACCTCCTCCAGCAGCGAGGAGAGCGGCAGCACCCGCATATGTGCCTCGTCCGCCGCCGAAAGCGTGGTGAGGCGGCGCAGGATGTCGCGGCAACGCTCGCTCTGGCTGCGCAGAAGCTGCACGTCCTCCTTGAAGCGGTCGTCCGTGCCGAGCTCGCGCTCCATCTCGCGCGCCACGACGCTGATCGTGGCGAGCGGCGTGCCGAGCTCATGCGCCGCCGCCGCCGCCAGGCCGTCGAGCTGGGAAAGGTGCTTCTCGCGCTGGAGGATGAGTTCGGTCGCCGCCAGCGCGTCGGAAAGCTCCGCCGCCTCCTGCGACACGCGGTAGGAATAGAAGGCGGCAAAGGCCGTGGTCGAGACGATGGCGAACCAGAAGCCGGCCGTCAGGATCGGCGGCACGACGAGCACCGTGCCGGGAAACCACGGCAGCGGGAAGGGCGTGAAGGCGAGCGCCGTGATGCCGAGCACCGAGAGCAGCCCGAGCGGCAGGCTGAAGCGGATCGGCTGCAGCGAGGAGGAGATGATGACGGGCACGCAGACGAGCGGCGCGAAGGGATTGGCAAGCCCGCCGGTGATGAAGAGCAGCGCCGTCAGCTGGCACAGGTCGAAGGCGAGCAGCCGGAAGGCGGCCGCCGGCGTCAGCCGGTGCGTCGGCGAGAAGCGCACGGCGAGAAAGAAGTTCACCGCCGCGAGCAGCGCGATCAGCACGGCGGCCGGCATCAGCGGCAGCGGGAAATCGAGCCACAGCCCGACGACGATGACCGTGATCGACTGGCCGGCCACCGCCAGCCAGCGCAGCCGGATGATCGTTTCGAGGCGCAGGCGCCGGCCGGAGCCCTCGAAGTCGATGTCCTGGTAACCCGTCATCCCGCCGTCCTTCCGTTCGCGAACCCGCGAGAGCATTTCCGGTGAACTCCGGTTCACCGGAAATGCTCTAGATTCTTGTTTCTACCGCATTATCCGACGCCGAAGCGACTTCGCTCCGGCTGGAAATGCTTAGTGCCTTTCCTAAACCGTGAAAACGCCGGGAGCGATTTGTTTTTCCGCAATTCTCGGCGCAAAACCTCCGGCACGCGCCGGAAATCGCGCTTGTCAGGTCCCGCGCGGCTTGGCGCGCGTCGTCGGCAGGGCATCCGCCGGATCCTCCGGCCAGGGGTGCTTCGGATAGCGCCCGCGCATGTCCGCCCTGACGTCGCGCCACGAGCCGGCCCAGAAACCGGGCAGGTCGCGCGTCGTCTGGATCAGCCGGTGCGCCGGGGAGTGGAGCTCGAGCAGCAGCGGCAGCCGCCCGCCCGCCACGGCCGGATGCTGCTTCAGCCCGAAGAGCTCCTGCACGCGGATCGCCAGCACCGGCTCGTCGCCGTCGTAGCGGATCGGGTGGCGCTGGCCGGTCGGCGCCTCGAAATGGGTGGGCGCCAGCCGGGCGAGGTCACGCTGCACCTCGTAGGGGACCAGCGCCATCAGCCCTTCCTGCAGGCTGGCCGGCTTCACCTCCTCGAGGCCGCGGGTGTTTTCCTGGAACGGCACGAACCAGCTGTCGAGCGTCGCCAGCAGCGCGTCGTCGCCGGTATTCGGCCAGGGCGCGCCGATCGAGCGGTGGAGGAAGCCGATGCGGTCGCGCAGCTGCGCCGCCTCGCGGGAAAACGGCAGCACGGCAAGGCCGAGCTGGCGCACCCCGTCGGCGAGCGCCAGCGCCGCCTTCGGGCCGCTCGGGCGGGCAAGCGGCGTTTCCTCCAGGATCATCGCCCCGAGGCGGACGACCCGGCGGGCGCGCACCTGGCGGCTTGCCCGGTCGAAGACGCACTGATCCTCCCGCACGATGCTGGCGGCGAGCTCCGCCTCGACATCCGCGCGGTCGATCTCCGCCGCGGCGAGAATGCGCTGCCGCCCGGCCTGTCCGGTGAGGTCGGCGACGACGATCATCTGCGCGCCGGCGAGCCGCTCGGTCTCCGGCAGCTCCGCCCCGCGCCCGTTCGCCATGACGAACCGTCCCCGGCCGCCCCGCTGCAGGGCGACGCGATCGGGAAAGGCATGCAGCAGCAAGGCGCCGGCCGGCGGCGTGGGGCCGCCCTTCGCCACGCCGAACCCTTCGGCCATGCGCTGCGCCAGCCGCCGCGCCGCCTCGGCCCGTTCGCCGCGCTCGCTGGCGAAGCGGCGCAGGCGCTCCTCGATATCGACGGCCGTCCCGCCGAGGCCCTGCTCGGTCAGGAGCACGGCGAGCCGCGCCGCCGCCACCTGTTCGCCGTCCTCCGCGGCATGGAGGATCATCGCGGCGAGCCGCGGCGGCAGCGCGAGGGTTCGGATGCGTTTTCCCGCCGGCGTCAGTGCGCCGTGCTCGTCGAGCGCGCCGAGCAGGCGCAGGAGGCTGCGCGCCTCCTCCACCGCGGCGGCGGGCGGCTGGTCGACGAGTTTCAGCGCGGCCGGATCGCCGACGCCCCAATGGGCGAGGTCGAGCATGAAGCCGGAGAGATCGCTGGAGAGGATCTGCGGCGGCGTGAAGGCCGGCATCGCCGCCGTCTGTCCGACATGCCAGAGGCGGATCGCGATGCCCGGCTCGGTGCGCCCGGCGCGGCCGGCGCGCTGGTCGGCCGAGGCGCGAGACACGCGCACCGTCTCCAGCCGCGTGATGCCGGTCGCCGCCTCGAAGACCGGCAGGCGCTGCAGGCCGCTGTCGATGACGATGCGCACGCCGTCGATGGTGATGGAGGTTTCGGCGATCGAGGTCGCCAGCACGATCTTGCGCGTGTCCGCGGGGGCGGGGCGGATCGCGGCGTCCTGCTCCTTCTGGCCGAGATTGCCGTAGAGCGGCACGATGTGCGTCTCCGGCCCGAAGCGGCCCTCCAGCCGCTCGGCGGTGCGGGTGATTTCCGCCTGTCCCGGCAGGAAGGCGAGGATCGAGCCGCTCTCTTGGCGATGCGCCGCGCCGATCGCCCGCGCCATCGTGTCCTCGATGCGCTCGCCGGCCGGCCGGTCCTGGTGGCGGATATCGACGGGAAAGGCCCGCCCCTCGCTGACGATGACGGGCGGATCGTCGAGCAGCGCGGAAACACGCGCCACGTCGAGCGTCGCCGACATCACGAGGAGGCGAAGGTCCTCGCGCAGCGCCGCCTGCACGTCCAGCGCCAGCGCCAGGCCGAAATCCGCATCGAGCGAGCGCTCGTGGAATTCGTCGAACAGCACGGCGGTAACGCCGCTCAGCTCCGGATCGTCGAGGATCATGCGGGCGAAGACGCCCTCCGTCACCACTTCGATGCGCGTCCTGGCCGAAACCCTGTTGTCGAGCCGCATGCGGTAGCCGACCGTCTCGCCCACGCGCTCGCCGATGAGCGCCGCCATGCGCCCCGCCGCCGCGCGCGCGGCGAGCCGGCGCGGTTCGAGCAGGATGATCTTTCCGTCCCCCCGCCAGGCCTCGCCCAGAAGGAAGAGCGGCACGAGCGTCGTCTTGCCGGCGCCGGGCGGTGCGGACAGCACGGCGCGCGTGCCCGCGCCAAGCGCCGCTCCGAGGGAGGGCAGGACCTCCGTGACGGGCAGGCGCGGCAGGGTATCGAGGATCGATCCCATCCTCACTGCGCCCCGTCTGTAAAGGGAGCGCCATCATGGGCGACGAACATGCTTTTCTCCGGTCTCGTTTCCCCGCCTGAATAGCCCGGCGCCGCATCCGGGAGAAGGGCCGGAAAGCGCGTCAGGCGGAGTGCGGCACGCAAAACGGTCCCGGAAAAGAATTTTACCACCTGGACAAGATTTTCGGTGTGTTTTTGGGTGTTGCGGTGGGTCCTTGGGGGTTGGAAGTCGATAAACCTCAATGATAACAGTTAGTTGTCGATTTCTGTATTTTTCTTTCGATTGAGTGTTGACGTTATGGGATGAGTGG
>NZ_JALJCK010000018.1 GCF_022899355.1 Shinella yambaruensis
GACGGACCTTGCGAAGTTCCTGACGATCGTTTCCAGCGGGGCGAGCGCGGCCTACAACATCCAGCGCACCGCGGACCGGCTCTGATCGTGGCCCTTTCCTGACGGGGATGGGCGCGGCTGCCGGGCAGCCGTCCCCTCAAGGCCGGGTTTTGCGCCCCTCCGGAACCTGTTCGTCGAGCTTCAGGCTGATAGCCGGCGCTTCCTTTTCAAAAGTCTCCACCCGGCGGTCGTAAAGGGGGGAGATCGTGCCCAGCATGCGATCCCAGAACGAGAAGTAATTGGCGAAGTTGTACTTGAACTCCGCGTGATGCTGGTCGTGATAGGTCGTGCACAGCATGGGCGAGGGATAGCGCGCGGTCTTCGAGGCGAAATATTCGAAACCGGCATGGCCGAAGGTGCCGTTGATCTGGTCGAACAGCCGGTTGGCAAGCAGGATCACGGGCGGAAACGGCACGATGAAGACGATCACCGCATAAAAGCCCTGCGACAGGGCGGTATCGACAAGCCCGATGGAATCGTTGCTCCAGACGGTCGGCGCGACGCTGCGATGATGCTCCAGATGGTACTTGTAGAAGTATCTGGTATGGAGCAGCCGGTGGGCGAAGTAGAACCAGGTGTCGAACAGCACCATGCACAGGAGAAACAGGGGGACGGCGGTCCACCAGCTGAACGCCCAGGGCTGCATGGCCCAACCCCTGTCCTGGGCGAAGAGGCCGATCGCCACGGAAAGGCATGTGACGAGGATGGAGGCGAGGCTCAGGCGGATTTCGGCCGCCTTGCGCTTTTCGCCGCGCCTGTTCTTCTGGATGCGGCGTTCCGGGTTGCGGTTGTTCAGCCAGGTTATGCCATGGCCGAGCAGGAAATAGATCGCGACGGTTGCGCCGTAGAGCCCGGCAAGCAAAACGAAGAAATCCGCAAGCCCTTCGGCAAATTCACCCATTCGTCCTGGCGCCCATTCTGCAGGTTTGTCTTGACGGCCTTGTCCGGCATCGCTTCGGCATAGAAAATGCCCCGGAGCCTGGAGAGGGTAAAGAGACTTCCCGGACCCGTAAAGAACATTCCCGGCGGGGAGGGGGCTTTGTGCGCGCCGCATTTCCCGGGGACGCCCCCTTGCGAAAAACAAGAGCCCCGCCACAGGGCGGGGCAAAAGGGGCTTGTCCGGTGTGCGCCGGCGGCCGTCAGGCCGCCAGGAACCAGCCCGACAGGATGTCATCCGCCGCAATGCCGTTAAGGACGATCGTTCCCCCGCCGGAAAGGTGAAGGAGCGCAAAGCCGTCATCGTTCGACGTGACCGTATAGGTCTGGCCGCCGAGGCTGATACGGTCCCCCTGGGCGGCATTGAAATCCCGGATGACGTCGTTTCCTTCGCCCTTCAGGAAGATGAAGGTGTCGGCGCCCGCGCCGCCGGCCAGGAGGTCGTTGCCGAGGCCGCCGTTCAGCTGGTCCCGTCCCGCGCCGCCATAGAGCTCGTCATTGCCCTTGTCGCCGAAGAGGCTGTCGCTGCCCAGGCCGCCGAAGAGGATGTCGTGACCCGCTCCCCCGCGCAGCTCGTCGTTTCCGGCGCCGCCGCCCAGAAGGTCGTTGCCATCGGCGCCCCTGACGGTGTCGTTGCCCGACCCGGCCCAGGCGATGTCGTTTCCAGCGCCGCCGAAAATGCTGTCGTGGCCCGCGCCGCCGAAGAGCAGGTCGTTTCCGGTCCCGCCCCGCAGCTCGTCATTGCCGTTGCCGCCGCCAAGGATGTCGTTTCCGGCGCCGCCATAGACCACGTCGTCGCCGCCCTTGGCGTAGATCGCATCGTTGCCGCCATAGCCGGAAATCTTGTCGGCGCCACCCGTTCCGCTCAGGAAGTCGTTGCCGCTCGTGCCGTCGATGATGGTCACCTTGTCGCCGGGCTGGCTCGGCGGATCGACGATGACGGTCTGCAGGACCACCGTCCCGTCGTTGAACCTGAGGGACTCGACATCCTTGAGCGTGTCGATGCCCTCGTGGCCGGCGCGCGTGTCGGTGACGGTCCATGTGCCGTTCTGGTTCTGGACCCAGGTGAAGTCGGCCTGATTGCCGTTCAGCACGAAGACGTCGTCACCCGTACCGCCATCGGCCGTATCGTTGCCCGTACCACCGTTAAGCGTATCGTTGCCCGCACCTCCGATGAGCGTGTCGTCGCCCGCGCCGCCGTTGAGCGTGTCGTTGCCGGAACCGCCGGTATCGGCCTCCACCGGATCCGGGAGCACGATGCCGAGCGTGTATGTCAGGCCGATGCCGATGGAACTGCCGCCCGGATAGGTGCCGACCTTGACGTAATACCGGCCGGGCGTCGTCACGGTATAGGCGATGAAGCTCTGCCAGATGTTGGTGCTGCCGCTGTCCTGGGAGGAATCGTCGTTGAAGGCCAGCAGGTTCCCGTTGGCATCGTAGAGCTCGATATAGGAATCGAGCGTACCGTCGATGTCCAGGGTGATCTGCCCGGCTGTTCTGACATCGAAGGAGAACCAGTCATGGTTCCCGTCCCCGGTCCCGGTGATGGTCACGCTCGGATTCGTGTCCGAATGCTCGATGTTCGGGTCGTTCCTGTAGCCGATCGCATCGTCCAGGTTGCGGGCCGTGGCGAAGGAGGAATTGCTGGCGTCGCCGTTCTCGGTGAAAAGCCCGGTTCCCGCATAGGTGTTCGCCGGCGTGCGGAAATCCCCATAGAGCGTGTCGTCGCCCGTGCCGCCGTTCAGCGTGTCGTCTCCGCCGCGCCCGACGAGGATGTCGTTGCCGCCGTTGCCCGTGAGCGTGTTGTCGGCGACGTTGCCGCCGATGTCGTCATTGCCGGAGCCGCCGATGGCGTTCTCGATGAGCGAGCGCAGGTCGTCGTTATAGAGCAGCGCGTTGTAGATGTTCCCGTTCGCATAGGCGCCTTCGCCGAGATAGGCCCGCTGGATCTGCGAGGCGAGCGACCACCCGCCCGGCGAAAGGTCGATGAAGGCGTTCTCCGTGTAATTCGAAAAGTCGTACGTGTCCTCTCCGCCGCCATCCCAGATGGTCAGGAAAAGCCGGTTCGCGATGGCTGAAACGCCGTCGCCCGGCTTGCCCTGGCCAACGCCGTCGATGAACATCTCGCCCGTCGTCGTCGACCAGGTGTATGTGGTGCTGCCGGAATTCGTGTTGAAATTGGCACCATAAAGATGCTGGATTGCCGCGATGTCGTACATCATCAGCGTTTGGGCATAACCATACTGCTCGTTGGTGTATCCGTTCGTCAGCGCGCCGACATAGCTCCGGTAGGTCATTACGGAGAATTCCATGCCGTCGCGGTCATGCGGGATGGCGAATTCGAAGCCGTCTATATCCGTGCCGGCATTGTGCCCATGGCTCAGCCCCATGGCATGACCGAACTCATGGATGTGGGTTGCCCAGGAATAGGTGCCGACCAGCGGCGTGCGATACGAAGCATAGTCGTCGCCGAACCAGACGTCACCGCCCGACGGATCCTGATCGAGACGGGGAAAATCCGCCACCCTCGCCGTATCCAGGTTTGTACCGTCGAAAAAGTTGGCCTGGCCAATGGTGAGATCCGAGCTTCCCGCAGGATCTGCCGCCAGCGAGATGTCGAGGTTCGAAACCTGCGCGAACGAACCGTAGGTGAACATCGCAGTACCGGATGTAACGGTTCCCTCCAAGATGGACTGGATGGCATTCTGTTGCTGAAGACTTACCTGCTGAAAACCGGTAACGGTGTAGGGATAGGGCCCGAAATCACTGAAGGCGTCCGCGAAACTGTAAGTGACCGTGCCGCTCCATTGAGTGCCATACAAGACGCCATCGATATATTGGTCGCCAGTCGGAATTGAACTGATTGCTGTCGCCATAGCTTGCCCCCACTATTTGTGTGTTGCCTGAAATGTCCGGCCGTCGCCGCCACGGCGGTCTGTAACTTTTTCTTGGCTTCCCCCCGGCTGTCAGTAAATCGGAAAACGAACGCGCATGACAGCCGCAGTTATGCTACTCTAAGCACGGACGATTTCATTAAAAAATTCTACGGGAGGCCGCGGCGCATGGCAAAATTGGGGATGATCGGCAGGATCAACGCCGCGGCGCTGCTGGTCATCGCCGCTTGCCTGCCCTTGAGCGCCCAGGAGGACGGAATGACCATGCCGCTGCCACGCGATCCGGAGATCGCCGTCCGGGAGGAGTTCCGGATGGCCGAGCGCAGCAACACGCCGGAAGGCTGGCAACGCTTCATCAGCCGGCATGCCGGACATGCGCTGGCCGACGCCGCGAAGACGCGGCTCAAGGCCCTGCAATCCGGCGCGAACTGAGGGGCCTGATCCTGGGGTCTCCCGCTCCGCTTCGCCGAAAGGAGCACTCATGACCAGAAAGTGGCCCCGGTTTATCACCAAGGACCTCGGAGACAGCGAAGCCGCTCAAGGCGGTCCATCCGGACCTTTATGAAAGCATCCGGACGTCATCGTCTTCGCCGCCTATACGGCGGTGGGCCGGGCGGAAACCGAGGAGGCTCTGGAGCGCGCCGCAGGCTGATGCCGCTGCGCCTTTGCCGGCGGCTGGCAAAAGACGGCGCGGGATCCGTCCTCCTTACTCCATCGGGCGGAGCGCACTGTCCAGAAAATACCATTGGTCGAGATGGGCGCGGACGACCGGCTCGACTGCCGCATTCAGCAGCTGCATGTCCTCCACCAGCCGCTCGCCGGGCCTTGTTTCCGGCGGCAGCGTTATGGCAGGCAGGGCATGGGCCTCGAAGCGGAAGCCGTCCGTCCGGATGTTGTACCAGGGGCAGATCGTGGCGCCGGTCATGCGCGCCAGACGGATGATGAGGGCAATATTGCCCTCCATGTGCGGCGGCCGGCCGAAGAAAGGGCCGCGGATGACGCCGCCGAAGCCCTCGTCACAGAAGGTGCTGACGACCCCGCCTTCGCGCAGGATCTTCACGGCCGGGCGCACGCCCTGGAAGCCGGGGGGCAGGAAGCGGACGCCCGTCCTTGTGCGGACGCGCTCGGCGATCCAGGCCTTCGCCCGTTCCCTGGGTGGCACGTAGAAGACATGCAGCGAGACATTGATCTCCCGCAGGATGAGCGGCCCGATTTCCCAGTTGCCGAGATGGAGGCCGACGATGATGGTCGGCCCCGAGCGTACCGCCTTGTCGATGATGTCGAGCCCGTGGTGCCGGATACGGTCGGGGTGCCTCCCGATGCGGTTGACGACGGAGAATTCCGTCATGATGCGGCCCTGCGCCCTCTGGTTCTCTTCGAGCAGGGCTTCCTGCTCGGCCTGGGAAAGATCCGGCCGAAGCTGGCGTATCGTGTCGCGGGCGCGGTTTTCCGCGACCTTGTGGAACCGGGGAATGGCAAAGCGCCCCAGCCGCGCCCCGAGGCCGGAGGCGATGTCCATCGGCAGCAGCTTGATGGAGAAATGGCCGAGAAGATGCAGCCCGTTCCAGATATTGTCGTTTATCCAGTAGCGCAGGAAGTGCTTGCGCTGCGCGCCGCCGGCCAGGAAGGCGGACAGGCCGGGGCGGTCGCCGGCGGCGAAGATCCAGGCCTTGCGGCGGGCCATGGCCTTGTCCTGCGGCGGGCTCTGTTCCGTCATGGGCGTCGCTCCAGGGTGACCGGCAGTCCGTCCCGCGGGCGCAGCGTCAGGCGGCAGACGGGCTCGACCCTGTGGCTTTCCGCGACGCGCACGCGAAAGCGCTGGGCTATGATGGCAAGGCAGAGCACGGCCTCCGTCAGGCCGAAATGCAGGCCCGGGCAGACACGCGGGCCGCTGGCGAACGGAATGTAGCTGTAGGGTATCGGGCGCCGGTCGCCCAGGAAGCGCTCGGGCAGGAACCGGTGCGGCTCGCTGAACAGGCTTTCCGTGCGGTGGAGCAGCCAGGGCACGATGAGAATGAGGGAATTGGGGGCGATGGCGATGTCGCCGAGCGTGTCCGCCCTGCGGTTCTGGCGGGCGAGGATGGGCACCGGCGGATAGAGGCGCAGCGTCTCCTCGATCACCGCCTTGCACCATGCAAGCTGCGGCACGTCCTCGATGGTCGGCGTCCGGTTTGCGCAGACCCTGGCGATTTCCGCGTGGACGGAGCGCTCCACCCAGGGGGCCCGGGCGAGCAGGTACCAGGCCCAGGTCAGGGTGGCGGCCGTCGTCTCGTGTCCCGCCATGAAGATGGTCGCGGCCTCGTTGCGCAGCGCGATCACGTCGAGCTTGAGCTCGGGATTGCGCTGCTGCCGGCGGATCAGCAGCTCGACCATCGAATTGTGGTCGCCGCGTCCGGCAAGATGGTCCTCGACCACCTTGTCGATGATGCCGTGGATGCGCTTGACCGAGCGGCGCAGGGACGGCGTGCGCAGGATCGGCAGGCCGTCGTCGAAGCCGATGAAATAGCCGAGATTGATGGAATCGATGAGCGCCTGGTAGCTGGTGAAGCTGTCGGTGACGGCGGCCGCGCTGTCCTCGCCGAGCTGGTTGCCGAAGACGCTGCGGGAGATGATCTCGGCGGTGAGGCCGGCCATTTCGTGCAGCGCGTTGAGGGTCGCGCCCTCCGGCATGGCGCGCCAGCGCTCGACGAGCTCGCCCGCCGTCTGCTCCATGACCGGCCCGAAGGCGGGCACGCGGTTCATGTGCACGATGTCGGCGACGAGCGCGCGGCGCTGCCGCCAGGTCTCGCCATCGGAGATGAACAGCCCGTCGCCGAGCAGATATTCCAGCGCCCTGCGCATCTGCGGGCTCTTGCGCTCGTAATTGTCCTGTCGTTTCACGACGACGTCACGGATGAGGGCGGGACTGTTGACGAGCACGACCTGGCGGCCGAGGATCCGGATCTGCGAGACGATCTCGCGATAATCGCTTGCCCGCCACATCGAGAGAAAGTCGGTGCGCGCCTGGAGAAGAAGCTGCAGCGGCTTTCCGGGAGGGCCGGCATAATAGTCCGCGCGAACGGGCTCGAAATACTCGTCGACCAGGACTTCCTGAAAATTCACCGGTTTTTGCAGCCAGGACAGCATCTACGGCCTGTTCTCGTGTTCTAGGCTTGAAGCGCAGGCGAGACATTGCCCGATCCCCCGCTCTCGGCGGGTGCGATATTCTCAAACTCGCAACAAAGGTCAATCCGTCGATCGACCCGCCTTCGGGAGGATCGGCGCATTTTGGAACAAGTCCGGCCGGTCACGCTTTACCCCTGGTAGCTCCGCATCCCTCGTGGGAGGACGACATGGCCTATCGCACGCCGAAAAAGGAAGAGTATGACCGAAGACTCTTGAAGGTCCTCCTGGTGACGCTGGCCGGCCTTCTGGGAACGTCGGCCGTTCCCCTCGTCTGCATTCTCTGAGCGCGCATGCCGGAGAGACTATCAGTGCTGTGTATTGAGCCGGTCCAGAGCCCGGATGGCGATGGACAGGTTGGCGATCGCGGCGCGACAGCTTTCGACCTTGTCCCGGGCGGCGCTTTGGGCCTGCTCGTCGCTTCCCCAGCACGCGGCCATCTCCGCCTCCAGGTCGAGAAAGACGAGATCTTCTTCGGCCTGAGCGATCTGCAGAAGGAATTCTTTCCGGCGCTGATTCCAATCGGATCCCATGCCTGTTCCTCCATTTTATTAGAGGAGGATGAAGCAAAGCGCGTCCATTCGCAAGAGTTGGGCTGGGCGCAGACGGCTCGATCTTCACGCTGCCAGTGCCCGGTGCCTTTTCCGGTTCGATCAGCCCTGCAATTCGGAGGGCGGCGGATCGATCGGCATGCCCAGCCGTAGCCTGCTGCCATCATCGTCAGGCCCTCTTTCGGACAGGATCGGCAGCACGGCGAACCGGTTTGACGGCAAGGCGCTCAAGCTCGTAGGGAACAACAAGGTATTCGGCCGGAATGCCCCAATGCCTGTTGAGTTTGTGCACCATGTCGAGGGTGAGCGCCCGCCGCCTGTTCAGCACTTCGGAGGCGCGTGAAGACGACCCGATAAGCGATGCAAGGTCCGCCCGCCGCCGCCCGGTCATCTCCATGTGCATCTTGAGCACGTCGACAGGATGCGCCGGCCCGATCGGATAGTGCTCGTCTTCATATCGGTCAACAAGGGTGATCAGGACATCAAGCCTGTCCCCGTCCGCTGTGCCCCGCTCGGCCCCCCAGAGGGTTTCAATCTCGGCAATGGCTTTCGAAAGATCATCGTCCGTTCGGATCGGTTGAATGTCCATCATGGGCTCCTCAGAACTGGGATACGGTCAGGGCGTCGATACGGTCATATTCGGCATGGGTGCCAACGAACTTGATGAAGGCGGCCTGCCGGTCGAAGTCAAAGGCGACGATGAGCCGGTAATTCCCGCCCTGTACCTTGAAGCGAACCCGCTCGTGGTTGAGGCCCTTGGACTGTGAGAATGCGGCGGTTACCTCCTGAACGGTCGCCCAAGAGGCCGACTTGGTCAGCCTTTCCCAATGCTCCAGGGACGGTTTCGCCTGAGGGTGGTCTACAGCAAAGTCGACGAGCACCTTCCGAGAGATGATCCGCATTCGATGCCCCGATTCCCACATTGGGAAAAATAGCGGATGGCGATGGAGGAGTCAACGAAATTCCCATATTGGGAACTCGAGCCTGCCCGGGATATGCGTGCGTGGGTCATCAACGGAGCATGCAGCGCCGCCGCGTGGCAGGCGGTTCAGCTTGGCGGGAGGCCGATCAGGGCCTTCTGCGCGCCGGTGGGCATCTGCCGGAAGGCCCGGACGGCGATTTCGCGATCCCGGCCCGTCGTGAAGACGCAATAGCGAAAGCCCGCGGCGGCAAGGGCCGATCGCATCGACTTCCTGGTGAAGCCTGTCCTGTGTGCGTAGAAATCCACCCCGGACGCCTCGATCTGCGGGCCGAAGCCATAGATGACGTCGCGGACGAGCACCGGTCCTTCGGGCGAGGTATAGAGATGATCGTCGAGGTCGAGCTTCCGGGCGACGATCTCCTCGAAGAGCGCGCCCATGTCCGGCACGCGGATTTCGGCGAAGCCGTCCGCCTTCAGGACATGGATGAACCCCGCCAGCACCTTTTTCACATCATGCGCGAAGTAGTGCTCCAGATTGTGGGAGCAGTAGACGGCGTCGAACTGGTCGGGCTGAAGGGTGCGCAGGTCCCGGGCATCCAGGCAGATATCCGGATCGCCCGCGGGATCGATGTCGAGAAGGACATGATCCCACCCCTCGTAGATGTCGGAGACCGGCGTTTCCTTGCTGCCGCCGCCGACGTTCAGGAACCTGCGCCGCATTTCGCCTCCGCTGTTTTGCCGACGATTTACCAGCTCGGGACCGGCGGGGCAAATTCCGGCAGGACCCCGCTGCCGGCCATGGCGTCGGGCCCGGCACTTGCACGCCAGGGCGTGCCGAAGTATTCCCACTCCTTGCAGGTCGACCACTTTCGGCCGTCTCGCTGAAGAAGATGGTGGATTATAGGCCGGGTGGATGGATTGGTTTGGTAACGCTTGGCTGCTGACGGCCACTTGCTACCTGTGGGCCTGCGCGATCGTCTATCTGACGGATGGCTTTGCGCTGCCACGCGCCGTCGCACGCCAGCATCGTGCCAGCCATACCCTTGGCCGGACGATCCTCGAGACGCTGGCCCGTCTTCCTGTCATTGCCCTCGTTTTTGCCGGTTTCTTCGCGATTTCGTGGCGTCCCGTCTACGCTTCGCAGGCGACGATCAGCTTTTTCATCATCTTCACCGGCATCTCCCGGGCGAAATATATCTTCATCCGCGAACCCCTCGTGTTCTCCGACATAGCCCTTGCCGCAAGCGTCCTGAAGCACAAGGAGATTTTCTACGCGACGAAGCTCAACATCTTCTTCTGGACCGTCGCGGCCTCCTATGTGTTCGGGGCTTCGGCGCTCTATTACATCTTCGAGCCGAGCATCCTGCCGGAGCGGAACGGCCTGCTCTGGATCGCCGTCGGGCTCTTCGTCGCCTTCGCCCCCTGGATGCTGCTCTTCTTCAGGCCGGCCAACGTCCGGCTGGTGAAGCTCAGCGAAGGCCTGCTGCGTACGCTCGACGTGCACAGCAACACGGTGCGCTTCGGCACATTCGCCTCCGTCGTCTACCATTTCATCGTCTGGATCGGGAAACGGCGGGACGAATTCCTGATGGACTTGACGGCGACGATGCAGCACGCCTTTCACGGGATCGTGCATGCGGATGCGGAGGTCCATCGCGACGGCGCGCCCCTCGTCCTGGTCTGGCAGTCCGAATCCTTCATCGATCTTCGCCATTTCGGGGTCTCCGGGCTGGAGCTTCCCCATCTCGACCGCCTGCGGTCCCTTGCCGCCCAGTCCGGGCGCATGACGAGCGTTTTCGAAGGCGGCTACACGCTGCGCACCGAGTTCGCCGTGCTCAGCGGCATTCAGCCGGACGATGCCTATGTCGATGCCAGCTATCCCTATCTCAGGGCATCGCATTATGCGGATGTCGTGTGGCCGATGCGCTTCAAGCGGGCGGGCTGGCACACGCATTTCATCCATCCTTATGACAGGACCTTCTTCTTCCGCGACAAGGCCATGCCGCTCCTCGGCTTCGAGCAGATGACCATGCTGGATGCGTTCGACCATACGCCACGGGCAGACGAACCCTATGTCTCGGACCGCCATCTTGCCGACCGGGTCATCGACATCATCGAGGGCATCGACAAGGAGCAGCCGGCCTTTCTCTTCGTCGCGTCGATGGGCAACCATGGCCCGTGGCAGCCGGGCCGATGCGGCGAGCTGACCGATCCCGTCGACATCTACGCGGAGCTCCTGCGCAAGGCGGACGATGCGCTCGGGCATCTGACGGCCTATCTCGACCGCCTGGACCGTCCCGTCTGGCTCGCCTTCTACGGCGATCACGCCCCGCTGCTGAAATCCTTTGCCGATCCCTTTCCCGATCCGAGGACGGACTATGTGGTGGTTCCGCTCGCGCATGCCGGGGAAGATCGCCCGGGCCTGCCGGTCACCAAGGAGGAAGCCCCCTGGAACCTGCTCGGCGCCCTCCTTGCCCATGCCGATCTTCCGGTGAGGCGGGAGCCGTGAGGGAAGAGGAGACACCGGCCGGGAAGGAGCGGGGCAAGCGGACGGTCCTGTTCCTCCAGGGGCCGTCGTCCCCGCTCTTTTCCAAATGCGCGGCGCGGCTCGAGCGGATGGGCCATGCCTGCCAGCGCATCAACCTCAATCTGGGGGACTGGATCTTCTGGTGGCGGCGCGGCGGTGTCGATTATCGCGGCCGGAGCGAGGACTGGCCGGCCTTCGTGCATGACTTCATGGCCCGGAACGGCACGACGGATCTCGTCCTGCTGGGGGAGGAGCGTCCCTACCACAAGGCCGCCATACGGGCCGCCCGGGCGCTGCATGTCGATGTCCACGTCATCGAGATGGGCTATCTCAGGCCCGACTGGGTGACGTTCGAGCGCGACGGCATGTCGTCCAATTCGCGCTTTCCGCGGGACCCCCGGCGCATTCTGGAGGCGGCGGCCGGGCTGCCGGAACCGGATTGGGCCGTCCGCTTCCGGCAGAGCTTCCTGCGCGAAGCCGGCTATGATCTGCTCTACAATCTGCCCAATGTCTTCTTCTGGTTCCTCTACCCCCATTACCGGCGGCATGCCCTTTTCCATCCCCTTGCCGAATATGCGGGGTGGAGCCTGAGATTGCTGCGGCGCAAACGTGCCGAACAGGCGGCGCGCGCCACATGCGCGCGCCTGTTCGCCGCCGGGGACCCTTTCTATGTATACCCGCTACAGTTGCAGACGGACTACCAGCTCCGGGCCCATTCCCCCTATGCCGGCCAGCAGGAAGCCATTTCCCAGGTGCTGTCCTCCTTTGCCGCGCATGCCGGTCCGGCCCACCAACTCCTGGTGAAACTGCATCCCCTCGACAACGGCCTCATCGACTGGCGGTCCTATGTCGCGGCCGAGGCGCGGCGGCGCGGGATCGGGGAACGCGTGCATTTCATCGACGGCGGCAGCCTCGACGACCTGGTCGAAAGGGCGGAAGGCCTGGTGACGGTCAACTCGACCGCCGCGATCGCGGCCCTGCGCCGGCTGAAGCCCGTCAAGACGCTGGGATCGGCGGTTTTCGACACGCCGGGCCTCAGCTATCCGGGGTCGCTGGACGCCTTCTGGCAAAATCCCTTCCCGGCCGACGCGGCCTTGACCGGCGCCTTTTTCAGGCTGCTCGCCCACGAATACCAGGTCCGGGGGAACTTCTATTCGGATGCGGGCTCGTCCGCCGCTGCGATAGCCGTGGCGGACCGTCTCGACGGGAGGCAGTCCACGCCCCCGGACGGCGGGGAGCCATGACGGGCCGGTCGAGGACGGGGCCTGTCGTGCTTTATACATCATCTTCGAATAAGCACCCGGCATATACCGTCTTTTGCATAAGCACCCGTCGGCTTTCCACGGGCCTGGATGCCGTGCCTTGATTCGATCGATTGGGGAATACTTTCGTAAGCCTATGTTCATATACCCGGCAGCAAGTTATGGACTTGCGATGGCAACCCAGTCTCTTGTATTGCTCTGCTAAAGTAGCGAACAACCCTAGGTGAGGCAGTTCAGTTTTGTTCAGGAACGGCAAGACCTTCGAGGTCGTCACATCCGGGGTGGATAGTCGCGATGTTTGGTGCTCATGACGGTTGAAATTATCGGATATGCTGCGGTTGCTCCCGGTGCGGATTCGGCATCGCAATTGTTTGCAGTGCTGCGCAAGGGGGAGTGCACCGTCACCGAGATTCCCGCAGGGCGCTGGGACCGGTCCCGCTTCTGGCACCCCAGCCCCGGCGTTCCCGGAAAGACCTATACATTCGCCGCCGGCGTCGTCGACGGCATCGACCTGTTCGACGCGCGCCTCTTCGGGCTTTCGCGGCGCGAGGCCATGGCGATGGACCCCCAGCAGCGGCTGCTGCTGTCGGTGACCTGGCGCGCGCTGGAGGACGCCAACCTTCCCCTCGCCTCGCTGCAGGCGGAGACGATCGGCGTCTATATCGGCACATCCAGCCTCGACAGCGCCAACCTGTCCGTCGAGGATCCCGCGGGGGCCGGCCCCTATTTCATGACGGGCAACACGCTGTCCATCGTGGCGAACCGCATCTCGCATATCTTCGGGCTGAGCGGGCCGAGCCTGACGATCGACACGGCCTGTTCATCCTCCCTCGTGGCGCTCGACCAGGCGGTCCGGGCCCTCAACCGCGGCGAGATCGACACCGCGATCGTCGGCGGCGTGAACCTGCTCAGCCACCCGCTGCCCTTCGGCGGTTTCGCGCAAGCCCGAATGCTGTCCCCGGAAGGCCGGTGCAGGGCCTATGACAACGATGCGTCCGGCTATGTCCGCGCCGAAGGCGCGGCCGCCGTCATCCTGCGCCGCAGCGACAGGGCGAACGACAGCGGCGATCGCAGCCGCGCCCGGATCCTGGCGACGGGCGTGAACTCCGCCGGCCGCACGAACGGCATCTCGCTGCCCTCCCAGGAAGCCCAAGCGCGCCTCCTGGAATCGATCTACGACGGGCAGGGCATCGACCCGAACCATCTCGCCTTCATCGAAGGGCACGGCACGGGAACGAAGGTCGGCGATCCCGCGGAGGTCTGGGCCATCGGCCAGGTCATCGGCCGCCGCCGCCATGCGCCCGTCCCGCTCGGCTCGATCAAGACGAATATCGGCCATACCGAGCCTGCCTCGGGGCTCTTCGGCGTGATCAAGGCGGTGATGGCGCTCGAGAACGACTACCTGCCGGCCTCGCTCTTCTTCGACCGGCCGAACGAGACGATCGATTTTTCCAGCCTCAACGTGCGCGTCACGGCGACGCCCCTGGAGCTTTTGCGCAGCCATCGTCCGCGGCTTGCCGGCATCAACTCGTTCGGCTTCGGCGGAACGAACGCGCATGTCGTCATCTCCGATCCGGCCGTGCACCAGGCCGGCAACGGCGAGCAGGCGGCGCGCGAGAATTATTTCATGGCCTCCGCCCATACGGAGACGGCCTTGAACGCGCTTCTGCGGGATTACAAGGCGCGGCTTGCCGCGGCGCCCGATCCGGACGCGGCGCAGGCCCTCCTTTCGGCCGCCACGGCCGGGCGCACCTCGCTTCGCCACCGTTTCGTCGCGCGCCGCAGGAAGGTCCGGGACGTCATTTCGGCGATCGACCAGCAGCTGGCGGGACATGGCACGGCAAGCGCCGCCACCGGCGAAGCGCCGGTGGGCGAGCCGAAGATCGCCTTCCTGTTCTCCGGCAACGGGGCGCAATGGGCCGGCATGGGGATCGACGCGATCCGCGAGAACCAGGCTTTCCGCCGGCATTTCAACGCCATAAGCGCGCTTTTCGAAGAACATCTCGGCGAAAGGCTGACGACCTTGCTGACGGCCGAGGACCTCGCCGGCCGGCTTGCCGATACGCGCGTCGCCCAGCCGCTCCTCTTCTCGATCCAGGTCGCCCTCGCGCAGTGCCTGCTCGGCGCCGGCATCCGCCCGGCCGCCGTGCTCGGCCATTCCATCGGCGAGGTGGCCGCCGCCCATATCGCCGGCGCGCTCTCTTTGGTCGATGCGGTCGCGGTCGTCGCGGTCCGCTCGCGCTGCCAGCACGTCACCCAGGGCCGGGGCACCATGGCGGCGGCGCTTTGCAGCGAGGAGGCCGCGCAGGACTTCCTCCAGCGCAACGGCCTCGACGACCTCACCGTCGCCGCCGTCAATGCCAGCAACTCGGTCACGATCTCGGGACCGAAGGAGCAGATCGCCGCCCTTCGTTCGCTCGGCCGGCGCCAGAAGCTGGCGGTGCAGCCGCTGCCCGATATCGACTATCCGTTCCATCATCCCCTCATCGACGAGGCGAAGACGGAATTCCTGAAGACCCTGCCCCGGATCACGCCGCGGGCGAGCGAATACGATTTCATCTCGACCGTGACGGGAGAGCCCGTCGACGGGGCGGCGCTCGGCGCCGCCTACTGGTGGCGCAACGTCCGCGAACCCGTTCATTTCAGGCAGGGTGTCGCCAAGGCGCTGGAACAGGGCTGCAACCTGTTGATGGAGATCTCCCCCAGGCCCATCCTGACGAACTATCTCAAGGACGCGGTGAAGGTCAGCGGCGCGGCGGCCCAGCTGCTTTCGACGCTCGACAAGACCGAGGCCCAGGGCGCGGCCGATCCCGTCGAGACCTGCATCATCCGGGCCCTCGCCCATGGCGCCGCCCTGCCGTCGTCCCGCCGGGACGCCACGATCGACCTGCCGGGCGTTCCCTTCGAGCCGGAGCCGATGGCCGGCACGCCGACGACGGACAGGTACGACCTGTTCGGGCGGGACATCGCCCGGCCCTATTCGCTGGCCGGCTGGCGCGTCGACCCGAACGGGGCCGCCTGGAAGAACCATCTGGACGCCCGCCTCTTCCCCGACCTTGCCGAGCATGTCGTCGAGGGGCGCGCCATCATGCCCGGCGCGGGCTTCATCGAGATCGCGCTTCAGGTGGCCCGGCAGGCGCTCGAGACCACCGCCGTGCAGCTGACCAATATCGAGCTGATACGCCCGCTCGAGCTCGGCCCGACGCTCGTGGAGCTATCGACCGTGGTCTCGCGCGAGACCGGCACGATCGAGATCCGCTCGCGCGAGCGGCTGAGCGCGGACGACTGGACCCTTCATGCCGTATGCCGGTGCCAGAAGGTCCTGCCCGCGACCCGCATGCCGCCGTTCCCGGCGCTCGGCCCGGCGGCCGAGGATGTCCCGCCGGAGCGGATCTACGCCATCGCCTCCTCCTTCGGGCTGGATTACGGCCCGGCCTTCCGGCTGGCCGAACGGGTCCGGACCGAAGGGCACGGGCGCGTCGACGTTGATCTTCGGGCCGCTGCCCGCCCCGCCCATCCGATGCTGGAATGGGGGGTGAACCCGCTGAGCCTCGATGCGGCCTTCCATGGGCTCGTCGGCCTGTTCGACAGGTTTTCGGGCGACGTGGAGGGCGCGCCCTATATTCCGGTCCGTTTCGGTTCGGCCACGCTGCTGGCGGAAGGCCTTCCCCGGCGCGCGCGCATCGCGATCGAGCGGGTCAGCGCCCACTCGATCAAGGCCCGCTTCCTGATCGAGGCGGAGGACGGCCAGCCGCTCCTTCTCCTGGAGGATTGTCGCTTCCGCCGGACCTGGTTCCAGCAGCCGCACACCCTGGCGTCGCTTGCCTTCCATTACGAGTCTGTCCCGGTGGCCGAAGCGCGTCTGGAGCACCCCGTCCCGGAGGCGCCCGACCGCGTCCTGGAGGTGCCCGCGCCGGCCGTGCCGGACGACGGCTCGCTGCTGCTGCAGGCCGCCATCCTGAGGGCCTGTCACGACATGGCATTGCAGCTGGCCGATCCGGCAGGGGGGCTCTCCCTCTTCGCCGTGCCGGGCGACCGGGACTTCCGCGCCTTCCTGTCGAATGCCCTCCATCTCCTGGAAGGGGCCGGGATGGCCGAAAAACAGGATCGCGCCTGGCAGGTCCAGCCGCTCTGCGACCTGCCAGCCATCGAGGAAACCCTTGCGGAATTCACGGCCGAGCGCCCGGATCGCGGCGTGGAGGCGGTGATGCTCGCCGATATCCGCGCCAATGCGCTCTCGCATATCCAGGCACTGCAGACGCAGGATACGGCTGTGCTGGACTATGCCGGAACGGCCATGAGCCGGACGCTCCGCCTGCATTCGCCGCAGGCCCGCGAGCGCAACGCCATCATCCTGGCGGCCGCGGAGAAAGCCGTCTCCGCAGGCCGCGACACCGCGCCGGTCATCGTCCAGATCGGCGCGTCGGCCCGGGATTTCAGCCAGCGGCTGGCGGACCTTGCCGGCCAGGCGGGCGGCTGCCTCGTCATCGTCGAGCCCGCGGACGATCTGCGGCGCGGGGTCGAAATGCTCTTCGAGGCCAGCGGGCGCGTGCTGGTCACCGCATCGGCGGAGGCGCTCGGCGGCGCCGACCTCATCGTCAGCAGCTGCGACCGGCTGCATGCCATGCTCGCGGCGGATGAAGCCCTGTCCGCGGCGCTGGCCACGGGACTGGACAACGGTGCGCGGCTGCTTGCCGCCGAAACGCTGCCCTCCCCGATCTGCGATTTCCTCTTCGGCCTGACGCCGGGCTGGTTCTCCGGCAGCCTGTCGGAGGATTTCCCGGTCGGCAAGCTGGCCGGCGAAGAGGAATGGCGGCGGCGGCTCGCCGCGCTCACGAAGACCCCGCCGGTCCTCCACACGGTTTCCAGGGCCCATGGCGCGCTGCTGCTGGTCGAGGTTTCCCCGAGCCGCAGGCGCCGCGCGGAACAGGACGGGCGCGATGTCCCCTTCCTGCCGCTGGGGTCGGCGGCGGGCGCCCTGACGGGCCTGCCTGCCATCGCCCTGCATCAGCCCGATGCCGGGCTGGACGCGGCGCTCGACGCCGGCCAGCAGGCCGGTTTCCTGCTTTACGCCGCCCCGTCGGACCACGGCGAGGATGCGGGCGGACTGGCGCAGGAAGCCCACGGGCTGGCCAGGGTCGCCGAAGTCCTGCAGGCAAGGGCCGCGGCCGGGCACCGGTCGACGCTCGTCCTCCTCCTGCCCGGCGGCGCGCCGGACGGCCGCCGCGGCGACGGGACCGCGGCATCGCCGCTTGCCACCGGGCTCTGGACGTTCGCCCGCGTCCTGGCGAACGAATTCAGCGACGTCGACATCCATCTCGTGGATGCGGCACCCGGCGCCTGGCGCAAGGCGCTCCGGCTTGCAAGCGCCGGCCATGACGAACGGGAATGGCGCATACCGGCGGCGGCCGGACATGCCGAGGCCCTGCGGGCCGTCGGCGGATCGGTCGACCCGCACACCGTCTCCTCGGCGGACTTTGCGGCCGCGACCGTACGGCAACGCACCCCCTCGCGCGTCGACAGCCTCTATTGGGAAAGCATGGAGCGGCCGACGCCGCAGGCCGGCGAGGTGCTCGTCGAGATCGCCGCTGCGGGATTGAACTTCCGCGACGTGATGTGGGCCATGGGGCTTCTGCCCGAAGAGGCGCTGGAAGACGGTTTTGCCGGCACCACGATCGGCATGGAGTTTTCCGGCCGCGTCACCGCCGTCGGCGCCGGCGTCAGCGACCTTGCCGCGGGGGACCGGGTGATGGGCATCGGCCCGGCCGCCTTCTCCACCCATACCGTCATCCAGCGCGCCGGATTGGCCAAGGTTCCGCAGGAGCTGGACCTGACCGCGGCGGCCACCGTTCCCGTGACCTTCCTGACGGCCTGGTACGCGCTGGTCGAGCTCGGCCGCGCGCGGGCGGGGGAAACGGTCCTCATACACGGCGCGGCCGGCGGCGTCGGCCTCGCCGCCATCCAGATCGCCAAGGCCCTCGGCCTGACGATCATCGGCACGGCGGGAAGCGACGAGAAGCGCCATTACCTGCGCTCGCTCGGCGTCGAGCAGGTCTTCGATTCCCGGTCCCTCTCCTTCGTCGCCGACGTGATGGCGGCGACGGCCGGCGCGGGCGTCGACCTGGTGCTGAACTCGCTGTTCTCGGACGCGATGGAACGCAGCATCGAACTGCTCAAGCCGTTCGGGCGCTTCCTCGAACTCGGCAAGCGGGACTATTACGCCAACCGCAAGATCGGCCTGCGCCCCTTCCGGCGCAACATCAGCTATTTCGGCATCGATGCGGACCAGTTGCCGCTGAAGGCGCCGGCCCTGACGAAGGCGATCTTCGAGCAGCTCGGCGCGCTCTTCGCCAAGGGCGACCTTCGCGCCCTGCCCTACAGGACCTTCGCGCATGACGAGATCGCCGATGCCTTCCGGCTGATGCAGAATGCCGGGCATGTCGGCAAGATCGTGCTCCTGCCGCCGCAGGCGGGCCGCGACGCCATCGCGAAGGCGGACGGCAAGCCCCTGGCACTGTCGTCCGACGGGATTCACGTCGTCGTCGGCGGCATCGGCGGTTTCGGCCTTGCCGCCGCCGACTGGCTCGTTGCCCATGGTGCGCGGCGGCTCGCCCTCGTGACGCGGCGCGGCGCGGGCGACGCGGAAACCGAGGCGGCGGTCGCCCGCTGGCGCAAGCGGGGCGTAACGGCCGGCCTGCATGCCTGCGACGTGACCGATGCGGCCGCGCTCGACGCACTGCTCGCCGGCCTGCGGGCACAGGCGCCGATCCGCGGGATCGTCCACGCCGCCATGGTGCTGGACGATGCGCTGCTGCCCAACCTGACGGAAGAGCGCTTCCGCAAGGTCATCGCCGTCAAGGCCGAGGGCGCCGCGCTGCTCGACAGGGCGACCCGGCAGGACAGGCTCGACCATTTCCTGATGTTCTCCTCGGCGACGACGCTGGTCGGCAATCCCGGCCAGGGCAACTATGTCGCGGCCAACGGCTATCTCGAAGGGCTGGCCCGCCGGCGGCGGCAGGAGGGGCTTCCGGCGCTCGCCGTCGCCTTCGGCGCGATCTCGGACCGGGGGTATCTCGCCCGCAACGACGAGGTCGGCGACCTCCTGGCCCGGCGCATCGGCAGCGCCGCGATGAAGGCCGTGACCGCCCTTGCCATGGTCGAGGCCCATATGCGCCTCGATCCGGGAACCGTCGAGGCCGCCGTCTTCGTCTGCTCGCCGATCGACTGGGCCGCGGCCCGCAGCCTGAAGATCGTCGGGACGCCGCTTTTCGAAGTGCTGCTGCGGCAGGCGGGCCCGGCGGGCACGGCCAGCGGCGTGGAAACCGTCGATCTTGCCGCCCTCATCGCGGAAAAGAGCGAGGCGGAGGCGCTCGAAGCGCTTTATGCGCTCGTCGCGCAGGAGATGGCGACGATCCTGCGCGTGCCCGAAAGCGCGCTCGGCCGGGACAAGATCCTCAAGGATGTCGGCCTGGACAGCCTCATGGCCGTGGAACTCGCCCTCGGCTTCAAGGAGAAGACGGGCTTCGACATTCCGATCACCAGCGTCGGCGAGACGACCACCGTCGAGCAGGTCGTGCGGAAACTCTACGAGAAGGTTGCGCGCGCCGAAGAGGCGGAGCACGATAGGGATGACCTCGACGATATCGAGGCCCTGGCCGAACAGCACATGGTCTCCTCCCCGACCGCATCGCGGAGCACGTGACGCGCATGGATGAACTGCCCGCCAGCCGCATGGCACGGGAACGCAAGGCGGCGCTGCTGCAACGGATGCGCGGCGTCTCCGCCATGGAAGGTCGTGCCGGCCTGTCGGCCGGTGCGCAGGACCGCCCCGTGCCGCGTTTCGAGGACCTGCCCGAATACCGCCAGATCCGCATGCAGGAGCTGGCCGGCGAACTCGTGAAGATCGACAATCCCTTTTACCGCACGCACGATATCGGCGCCGGCGCCAGGACCGAGATCGGCGGCCGGAGCATCGCGAACTTCGCGTCCTACGACTATCTCGGCGCCAACCGCCATCCGTCCGTCCATGCCCGCGTGCGCGATGCGCTCGACCGCTACGGCCTCTCGGCCTCGGCGAGCCGGGTCGTCGCCGGCGAGCGGCCGGTCCACCGGGAGCTGGAGGCACGCCTTGCGGACACCTATGGGGTGGAGGACGCCGTCGTCTTCGTCAGCGGCTACCTGACGAACGTGACGACCCTCGGCACGATCCTCGGCCCGGAGGACCTCGTCATCCACGACGAGTTCATCCACAACAGCGCGCTGGCCGGCATCAAGCTTTCCGGCGCGGCGCGGCGCTTCTTCCGGCACAACGACACGGCGCATCTCGAAGAGCTTCTGCTCGATTTCTCCGGGAAGTTCCGCCGCATCCTGGTGATCGTCGAGGGCGTCTATTCCATGGACGGGGACCTTGCGGACCTGCCGCGCCTCGTCGAGCTGCGCACCCGCTACGGTTTCTGGCTGATGGTCGACGAGGCCCATGCCCTCGGCGTCCTCGGCCCCGGCGGGCGCGGGACCCACGAGCATTTCGGCATGGACCCCGCCTGCGTCGACATCTGGATGGGCACGCTGTCGAAGACGACGTCGAGCTGCGGCGGCTACATCGCGGGCAGCGAGGCCCTGACGACGATCCTCAAGGGGGCGGCCGGCGGTTTCGTCTACAGCGTCGGCTTGGCGCCGGCCCTTGCGGCGGGCGCGCTTGCAAGCCTCGACCTTCTGGCCCTGGAGCCCGAACGCGTGGCGCGGCTGCGCAACAACGGCCGCCTGTTCCTCGACCTTGCGCGCCAGGCCGGCCTCGATACCGGCCTCAGCGAAGGCCATTCGGTGGTGCCGGTGATCGTCGGCGACTCGCTGCGGGCGGTCCGCCTGTCGAATGACCTGCTCGCCGCCGGCGTCAACGTGCTGCCGATCATCCACCCCGCCGTGCCCGAAGGCCAGGCGCGGCTGCGCTTCTTCATCACCAGCGAGCACGACGAAGACCAGATCCGCGAAACGGTGGCGCTGACGGCAAGGCTGCTCGGCGACCTCGTGCGCGACAATTTCGGATTGAACGCCATCGACCCCACCCAGATCGCGCGCCTGCTCTCGGGGACCTGACATGCGCCATGTCCTCGTCACCGGCGGGTCGAGCGGCATCGGCCTCGCCATCGCCGCGCAGCTGCTTGCGCACGGCAACCGCATCACCCTCATCGCCCGCGATGAAGGCCGGCTGGCGGAGGCGCAGCGCGCGTTGTCGCAGGCAGGGGCACAGGCGCAGCGGGTCCTGGGCGTGCCGGCCGACGTCACCGATGCCGAAGCCCTCGGCGACGCCGTCGCCCGCTGCACGGCCCGCTTCGGCGGCATCGACATGCTTGCCGCCTGCGCCGGGATCGTCGAACCGGCCCGCTTCGTCGACCAGGACGGGGCCGCCTTCGACCGGCAGATCGCCGTCAATGTGACCGGGGTCGCCAACAGCGTGCGGTCGGTTCTTCCGGCCATGCTGGGGCGGGGCCGCGGCCGGATCGGGATCGTGTCTTCGGGCGCGGGCCTGATCGGCATTCCGGGTTACAGCGCCTATTGCACGTCGAAATTCGCCCTCAGGGGCCTTGCCGCCGCCTTGCGGCTGGAAACCGCCGGAAGCGGAGTGTCGGTCTCGATCTGCTTTCCGCCGGACACGCTGACCCCGCAGTTCGAGCGCGAATTGCCGTTGCGCCCGCCGGAAGCACAGGCGATCATGGGGCGCGTCAGGCCGGTCGATGCCAAAACGGTGGCCGGGATCATCCTTGCCGGCATGGAGAAAAACAGGCGCGAGATCCACTTCGGGCTGACCCTTCGCCTGCTCGGTTATTTCGGGCCCCTTGCCTCCACCTATATCGAAATGCGCCATGGCCGCAGATATGCAATAAAGACCGAAGATCCGCCGAGCGCGCCCTAATATGGCCTCCGGGCCCTGAAATAAGCCTGCGAATAGAGAGGTGAAATCACCTTTCCATTTACCTGACGGATGAAAAGTACTTCCGATGCTGCAACGTCTTCTCAACAGATTCAAACATCCGCCAGGAACGCACGAGGTCGAACAGGTTTTCAGCCAGTACGAAATGAGCATGCCGGCGCATCAGAACGCCATCAACGCCCTGCCCGGCTGGAATTCGTCGTTTCCCGGAAGTGATGCCCTTTCGGCGGGAAACCACCCGCTTCATGCGGACGGCCGGATCGTCGAGGCGATGCGGGCCTATGGCTCGCTCGAAGGCAAGGTCGTCCTGGAGATCGGCCCGCTCGAGGGCATGCATACCTACATGCTCAACCAGGAGCGCCCGGCGCGCATCGACGCGATCGAGGCCAACCGCCTGTGCTTCCTGCGCTGCCTTGTGACCAAGGAGATCCTGCAGCTCGATCGGGCGCGGTTCTATCTCGGCAATATCCAGCCCTGGCTGGAGAAGGTGGACACCGTCTACGATTTCGCGCTCGCCTCCGGCGTGCTCTACCACCTGCCGGACCCGGCGAACTTCCTGCTGCAGCTCTCGCGCAGGGCGCAGGCCGTCTTCATCTGGACCCATTTCTTCCACGACGAGGCGATGCCGCGCGGCGACCCGCGGCGGAACCCTTTCAGCGGCCGCGTGGAGACGCGGACCGTCGCGGGCCTTTCGGTCCGCTACTACGAGCGCAGCTACCAGCACGCCAACACGAACGCCTCCTTCTGCGGCGGCATGAAGGACCGGCATTACTGGATGCACCGCGACGACATCTTGTCCCTGCTCCAGCGGGTAGGCTATAGGACGATCGAGGTTCAGGCAGAAGAACTGGCGCATGGTGGGGGCCCCTGCTTCTCCGTTTTTGCACGAAAGTAACCGCGATCGGCGGCCAGCTGGTGAAATGGGAAGACGCTTTGCTGTTCAACCTCGAATTCGACCATGGCGATGTCCTTGAAGGATACCTCATCCCGGATGGTTTCTCGGACCAGCCCGCCATCCGCGTTCTCGGCGAGGAGGGGGAGCTCCTGCGGATGAAATGCGCCGAGCCGCGCCCGGCCGTCGTCCAGTCGGGGCGCCACGAGACCGGCCTCGTCGGTTTCCGCCTCGACGACACGATATTGCCGGGGCTTGCGGCCCGCCGGCTGCTGGAGATCCGCGATGCCAGGAGCGGCATCCTCGTCTATCGCCGCCCCGGGGCGCGGCACCAGATTCCCCTGAAGGTCTTCCGCATGGAATTCCAGATGCTGCCGCTGTTGAAGCTCGACCATCATTGCGGCAAGCACTTCCAGTACGATCTGACGGGCATGGAGCGCTTCGGCCAGGAGACCGCCCTGCAGGCCTTCCACCTCAATGCCGTCGATTCGATCTATCTGAGCGGCCGGCTTCATTTGCGCAATTTCGAGGAGTTCTTCGACAAGGGCTTCCAGGTGGTCGGCTATCTGCCTGATCCCTATTATGAAATGGCCAGCCGGCTCGCCCTGCTCAAGCGGCTTTCCCAGTCGCAGATCACCATCCTCGGCGAACGCGACCGGCTCGCGCTGGCGTCCGCCGCCGCGCATTTCGCGGAGGTCGCCCTCGACGACGAGCGCTCGCTCAAGAAGGCCCTGCAGACGGCAGGCCCCAGGATACGCGACGTCTTCGTCTCGCCCGCCACCCGCCAGCTCGTCCGTTCCACGCAGGACCAGCCGGTATCGCGCCGGGATGTCGCGCCTGCGATCGATCTCCTGTCGCGCTTTGCCGTGGTCGGCCAGGACGGCGCGCCGCTGCATTTCGAAAACGCGCTCGCCGAGCTGATGGGCCTGCCCCTGGAGGACATTCCTTCCGTGAGCCGGCATTCCATCCTCGATGCGATCGCCGCCCGGCTCCGGCGCCTGCCCATGGCGGAGAGCCTGCTGGAAACCGACCTGATTTTGCATCACTATGTGCGCGAGGCCGCCGCCTCGCATGCCTTCAGCGCCGAATGACGGCAGGTTCCCATGACAAAGACCAAGATTGACGAGCTTTCGAGAGCAGGACCGGTCATCGACGACATGGTCGCCGAGCAGCAGGGCGCGATCACGCCGGCGCCCTCGTCAAGGGTGGAGACCGTCGAATATTCCCGCACGCAGGACCGGCCGCAGGCCATGCCGAAAGCCGGCGGCCGAACGCCCTGGCGCCTCATCGTCTTCAGCCTGATCGTGCTCGTGCCGTTTCTCGCGAGCGTGATGTACTATGCCTTCGTGGCGGCCGACCAGTATACCGCCGAGGCCCGCTTCGCCGTCCGGTCCCTGGCGGACGAAGAGAAGGAGGACGAGAGCAACGTCAGCATCCTCAAGATGACGCCCGCGTCCCAGGATGCCTATGTGGTCACCAGCTTCATCCATTCGACCGAAATCCTCCGGCGGATCGGCGCCTATCTCGACTACAAGGCGATGTTCGTTCGCGACGGTTCGGACTTCTACGCGGAATTCGATCCCGACGATTCCGCCGAGGAGTTCCTGAGCTACTGGAACAATCAGGTCTATACGTATATCGACGGCCCGTCCGGCATCGTCGTCCTGCGTGTGCGCACCTTCAGCCCCGAGGACTCCATCAAGCTCGCAAACGCCATCCTCGAGGAGAGCGAAAAGCTCATCAACGAACTCTCGACGCGCTCGCGCAACGACATGATCGCCAGCGCCCGCGCCGAGGTCGAGCGCACCGGCAAGACCTACGGGGAGGCCCTGGCCGCGCTCAACCGCTTCCAGAAGGAATCCGGCCTGCTCAGCCCCGAGGCGCAGGCCGAACAAACCGGCAAGCTCCTCACCGGGCTCATGGCACAGAAGCTCGAACTCGACAGCCGCCTCTTCGTGATCCAGCAGTCGAACGGCATCGATTCCCCGACCTATCGGCAGCTCGTCCTCGGCAGGAGCAGCATCGAGGCCCAGATCGAGGAGCTGCGCAACCAGATGACCGGCAAGGAGGTGGAATCCTACGCCAATACGCTGAACGCCTTCGCGCGGCTCGAAACCGACCGGATGGTTGCGGAGAAACTCTACGAGGCGACGCGCCACCACTACGAGATGTCGCTGGCGGCGGCCATGCGCAAGGCGCTCTACCTCACCGTCTTCGTGCAGCCGATGCTGCCCGAGGAAGCGCTCTATCCGAGGCGGGTCATGACGCCCGCCGTCGGGCTTTTCTTCCTGTTCGTCCTCTGGGCCATCCTGTCGCTGGCCTGGGCCTCCATCGAAGACCACCGGCTCTGAGGCACACATGATCCGGTTTCGCAACGTCTCGAAGCATTTCAGGACCCAGCAGCACCGCAAGACGATCCTCGACCGGGTGAGCGTCGAATTCCTGCCGGGCTATTCCTACGGCATCCTGGGGGTGAACGGGGCGGGCAAATCGACGACGATGCGGATGATCGCCGGCACGATGCTGCCTAACAGCGGCCGGATCTGGAAGGATCTGCGGGTCTCCTGGCCGCTCGGCCTCTCCGCAGGTTTCCACCCCGCCATGACCGGGCGGGAGAACCTGAATTTCGTCGCGCGTGCCTATGGGGAGGACGTGCGCCGGGTCGCCGGTTTCGTCGAGGATTTCGCCGAGCTCGGCGACTATATCAACGCGCCGGTGCGGACCTATTCCTCCGGCATGAGCGCGCGGCTCGCCTTCGGCCTTTCCATGGCGATCGAATTCGACTGCTACCTCGTCGACGAGATCACGGCCGTCGGGGACGCGCGCTTCCAGAAGAAATGCCGTGCCGCTTTCGAAAAGCGCCGCAAGAATGCCGATATCCTCATGATATCGCATGGCATGAATACGATTAAAAGCTATTGTGACAAGGGAATGCTGCTCGTCGATGGCAGGTTGGTGGTTTTCGACAAGGTGGACGAGGCGATCGAAGCCTATTATCGGCTCAACCGCTGACAGGAACCGGCATCGGACAGGCACGGAAATGACCGAACGACTGACATACGAAGAGGACGCCCCGCGGGGGAAGGGCAGCCTGGCGGCAAGCCAGGACATGGCCACGCGCCTGTCGGCCACCGCCCGCAAGCTGCGTTTCTCCACATCCAGCCGCAGCGCCCTCTACAAGGCCGCCGGCCTGCGGCCGCAGCTGTCGGAGCGGCTCTTTGCGGCCGCCATCGTGCTGGTCACCATCTTCTACCTGGTCGTGCCAAACGCCCTTTCGATCGTCTATTTCGGCTATCTCGCCTCCGACCAGTACCAGACGGAAGCCCGGTTCACCGTCCGCTCCTCGACGCCCGCCATCGGCAAGGACCAGATGGCGAAGGTCACGGGCATTCCCAAGGCCAAGATCGTGCAGGACACGCAGATGGTCACGAACTACATCGAGAGCCGTGACATGCTCGAGCTCCTGGAGGAGGAGGTCGGCCTCAGGGCCATCTATTCGGACCCGGCCATCGACATCTGGGCCCGCCTTCCCGAGGACGCCACCATAGAGGACCGCCTCGACTACTGGCAGGACATGGTGACGACCGTGATCAACCCTTCGAGCGGCATCGTGACGGTGACGGTCCGGGCCTTCACGCCGGAAACCTCCCACAGGATCCTCGAAAAGGTCGTCTCCGCCTCAGAGGTCATGGTCAACCGGGTCAACGACCGCATGTGGAGCGATGTTACTGCGACGACCCGCGCAAACCTCGATGCGGCGACCGTCCAGCTGCGCAAGGCCCGCGAAGAGCTTCAGGCTGCCCGCAACCGCAGCGGCGTGCTGACGGTGGAAGGCAGCTCGCAGATCCTGTCCAACCTCATCAGCACCGTCGAGGGCGAGCGGCTGAAACTGCAGCAGCGCTACGATTCGCAGATCGTCTCCGTCTCGAAGAACGCCCCGCAGATGCGCGTCCTCCTGCGGGACATCCGCAGCAAGGAGGACCAGGTCGCACAGCTGCGCGCGCAGCTCGCCGGCGAAACCGCCAAGGATGCCAACCTCGCCGACATCCAGCTCGACTTCTCCCAGCTCCAGCTGGCGGAAAGTCTTGCCGTGCAGCAGTTCTCCTCGAGCGTGAAGGCCTTCGAGCAGGTCCAGTTCACGAGCCGGCAGCAGCTGCTCTATCTCGATACCTTCCTGAAGCCGCGGCCGCCGGAAGAGGCGGAATATCCAAGGCGCCTGCTGTGGATCATCGGGACCGCCATAGCGAGCCTGCTCGCATGGGGCGCGACGCTCGGCCTGCTCGGCATCCTTCGCAACCACATTGCCCATTGAAACCGCGCCATGCATCTCGGCCATACCGTACGCGAAAGACTGTACAGGGCGCTGCCGAAGCCGGCGGCGCAGCGCGCCGGCGATTTTGGCGGCAGCACCGGGATCCGCCGCCTTCTCGTCCTGACGAAGCCGGGCAATCCGAGCTTTTCCTATTATATCGAGGATCGTCTTCGCGCGCTGGCCGTACCGGCGGAGGTCCGCGCCCTTAACGCCAGGCTCGACGACCTCGATCCGCACGGGACGTTCGTGATCCTGTGCCGCTACGTCAAGCCGCGGCAGCTGCTCTGGCTGCGGCGCCATCGCCGCGCGCTTTCCGGCATCGGTCTTTTCGTCGACGACGACATTGCTGCCATGGTTGCCGCCAACGACGGGCCGCTGGACTACCGGGCCTATCTTTTCGGCATGGGCGTCCTGCCGCTGCCCCTGCTCAACGGCCTGCTCACCCATCTGTGGACCTCGACGGAGCCTCTGGCGAAAGCCCTTGCGCAAGGCGGCCTGACCGCCTCCATCCTGGCGCCGCGGCCTGGACGAGAGCACTATCGCGCAACCGGAAGCCAGCCGGCTGCGGGAGACGCCGTGCGCATGGTCTTTCATGCCACGGGCGCCCATTTCTCCGAGCACCAGTTCCTGGTCCCGATCGTTGCCGACATGCTGGCGCGCCACGCGCATCTGTCGTTCGAGGTGATCGCGGAAGGCGCGCCCATCCGATGGTGGAGCGACCTTGCGGCCGATCCGGGGCGCCTGCACATACGCACGCCCCTGCGCTGGCCGGATTATTTCCGGGAAACCGCGTCGAAACCTGCCGATATCGCCCTCGTTCCATTGCTGCCGGGCAAAACGAACGATAGGAGATCCGATACGAAGCGGATCGACGTCAGCCGCCTGCAGGCCGCCGCGATCTATGCGAACTGCGATATCTACCGGAGATGCGCCATGCCCGGCGAAATCTTCGCCGATCCCAGGCCGGAGGCATGGCGGATGGAAATCGACCGCCTGGCCACCGACCCCTTCCTCCGGCAACGGGCGCGCGAGGCGACGATGGCATCGATGGCGATCATGCGCGAAGCCTCGCAGCCGGGCTTCCCGGGCCTCACGCTTCACCAGAACGGATATAGCCATGACACGTAGCGGCAGGCCGCCGATCCTCGACGCCTTGCGCGAGAAACGCAATGTCATGACCGCCGTCATGCTGCGCGACATGCGGACACGCTTCTTCAACCACGGCCTCGGCTTCCTGATCGTCTCGCTCTGGCCGCTTGCCCATATGCTGATCCTGATCGGAGTCTATACGCTGTTCGGACGTACCGCCCCGTTCGGAGACAGCCTGCGGATATTCTTCCTCACCGGCCTTATCCCCACACTGACCTTCATGTACGTCTCCCGGTTCATGTGTCTGTCTCTCGCTCTGAACCGGCCGATGCTCGCCTTTCCCGTGGTGAAGGTCCTCGACATCATGGCTGCCCGCGCGCTCCTGGAGATCACCGCAGCTTTCCTGACGCTCTTCTTCGCTTTCACCCTCCTATTGCTACTCGGCGACAACCCCTTCCCCCGGGACCCCTTCCAAGCCTTCTATGGCTATCTGGCGCTTCTCCTGCTTGCCATCGGGGTTGGATCGATCGCGGGCGTCATCACCATGTTCTTCAGTTTCTTCGCCACGCTTTACGGGCTCTCCATGATCCTGGTCTACATCCTGTCGGGCACCCTCTTCGTCGCCTCCGCCCTGCCGGAATCGCTCGTCTATCCCCTCTCCTTCAATCCGGTTCTCCATGCGGTCGAGTGGATGCGAGTCGCCTATTACGAAGGCTACAGCGACCGGGTTCTCGACAAGGAGTATCTCATCGGCTTCGGAGTGACCTCCCTCTGCCTCGGCCTCCTCATGGAGCGGATGCTGCGCCGGATCATGCTCGAAGGCTGAGGACCCATGGCACTGCACATCATCGCCAAGAGCGACCTGCAACAGGCAGCAGGCGGAAAGCCGGATGAGTGGGAAAGCACGGGTGACGACCCGGCCTTCCATATCGTCCTGCCAATCCGCCGCAATCCCCATCTCGTCCTGTCGCTGGCCTGCGATGAGGAGGACATCGACCCGAAGATCTATGTCGATCGCGGCTTCGGCTTCCGGGAAAAGGACGCCGTAGCGATCGCCCCGGGGCGCGTCTTCCTGATCCAGGCGGATGTCGGGCGCTACGGCCTCATCCGCGCCCTGCGCGTGGATCCGGCAAGCTTTCCGACCCGGCTGACCTTTCATGCCCGCGCCTTCGGGACGGCGGCCGAAGCACAGGCCTATGCGCGCAGCCTTGCCGCCGGCACGGAGAACCAGGCCGGCATGATCGACCTCGGCCGCCTGCCGCGCCTCAAGCTGCCGGTTCCGCGCCTGTCGTTCCGCCGCCGGGCGAACCTTGCCGGCCGCTATGCCGATGCCTGCTACGCCCTGGCCGAGGCTAAGCCGCCGATGGCGCTTCCGGCCGGGGACGATCCCTGGCTCAGCATCGTCGTTCCCGTCTACAATGCCCCGGCGCGCTATCTGGACGATCTCGTCCAGTCCTTCCTGGCGCAGAAGGAGACGGGTGCCGAACTGATCCTCAGCGACGATGCCTCGACATCGCAGGAAACAAGGCGATGGCTGGCGAAGCCGCCGCCGCAGGCCACCATCAGGATCGTTCGCAATGCGGCCAATGGCGGCATCGCGCATGCGACGAATGCCGGCCTTGCCGAGACGGTCGGGCGCTGGGTGACGCTTCTCGACCACGACGACGTCATCGCCCCCCATGCGCTGCGCCTCGTCCGCGAGGCGCTCGCGCGCAATCCGGATGCGCTGTTCCTCTATACGGACGAGCTCGTCGTCGACGATGCGCTGCGGGCGACCGGGCTAATGTTGAAGCCGGCCTACGATCCCGTCCTCCTGACCGGCGTGAACTATATCAACCACTTCTCCTTCTACAGGCGGGACCGCCTTGCCGGGATCGGCAACCTGCGGACGGGCTATGACGGCTCGCAGGACTACGACCTGCTGCTGCGCTATCTTGAGGGAGCCGCGCGGGACCAGGTGCTCCACCTGCCCTATCCCGCCTATTGGTGGCGGCGCACGGGCCACACCTATTCCCGAAAGTTCCTCGATGCGGCGACGCAGGCGGCGCGAACCGCCATCGCCGACCGCTTTGCCCGCGAGGGCGTGCCGGTCCGTGTCGAGGGCGCGATCACCGAGACCCTGCACCGCGTCCTGTTCGACCGCGCCGCAACGGACTGGCCCAGGCTCTCCGTCATCATTCCGAGCCGCAACGGCTACGACCTCATCTCCCGCGTGCTGAGCGACCTCCTCGAGAAGACGGATTATCCGGCCCTGGAGGTCATCGTCATCGACAACGGAACGACCGACATCCGCGTGCTGGACCTCTACAAGTCCTATTCCGTGCGCTTCCCGGCCTTTTCCGTTCATATCGAGCCGGCAACGTTCAATTTCGCCCGTGCGGTCAACAAGGGCATTTCGCTTGCCGGCGGCGAGCACTACCTCATCCTCAACAACGACATCGAGATCATCGAGCCCGGCTGGCTGAAGGAGATGGTGTCCTGCCTCTCCTTCCCCGGAACCGGCGTGGTGGGTGCCAAGCTGCTCTACCCGAACGGCAGGATCCAGCATGCCGGCGTCATAGCAGGCTTCGGCGGGCTGGCGGGCCACTGGTACCTCAACAAGAACCGGAATTTCGGCGGCCCCCTGAACCGGCTTCATCTGCGCAATTCGATGACCTGCGTGACAGGCGCCGCCATGCTGCTTTCCGGCGATTGCGTGCGGGCCGTCGGCGCCTGGGACGAGGCCTCCTTCGCCGTCGCCTATAACGACGTGGACTATTGCCTGAGAGCCCACAAGGCGGGGTTCAACGTCGTGTGGACACCCTTCGCCTGCCTCTACCACCACGAATCCGCTTCCCGCGGCTCGGATCTTTCCGGCGAACGGCGGGCCCGCTTCGAGCGGGAAAAGCACAATCTGCAGCGCATCCACGATACGGCAGCCTTCCAGGACCCTGCAATCAACCCTGCCTATGATCGCCGGCACTCCGATCCGGCGGTGCTGATCCCGACGGCGCTCTATCCGGAGCGGCGTTGGCGATGAGCATCACGCAACGGGAGCCAGGGCCGGCACGGTTTCCGCAGCCCGGATTGAGCCTTTGACGAGAATGTTCTTCGCCACCACCAGGAAGTGCAATTTTTTGCCTATCGCCCTGCGGTTCGGTGAAATATATGCCTTCAATACAATTGAAGCAGCTGATCTGCTTGTGTCCACAGCAGTGAACTGATATGAGCACAGCAATGAAATCCGCATTGATTTCCATTGTCAGAGCAACTTCCCCTCAAATTACCCCCCTGGAGTTGAAGAGCGCATAAGTTGTTTGCCGACCTGTCATGAAGATTACATCGTTATAGTATCGAAGGTATAGTTGAGTATGCGGATAATGACTGTTTTTGGAACGCGGCCCGAGGCGATCAAGATGGCGCCGCTCGTTCTGGGGCTGGCCGCCGATCCCCGGTTCGAGGCCCAGGTCTGCGTCACCGCGCAGCATCGGGAGATGCTTGATCAGGTTGTCGACCTGTTCGGAATCGTCCCCGATTTCGACCTTGACGTCATGACCTCCGGACAGGATCTCTACGGCGTGACCGCGACCATCCTCACCGGCCTCAAATCCGTCCTGGAAACCGCGCGGCCGGACATGGTGCTGGTTCACGGCGACACCGCGACCACGCTGTCCGCAACGCTCGCATCCTATTATGCCCGCATTCCCGTCGGTCATGTGGAAGCGGGGCTGCGGACGGGCAACCTCTATTCTCCCTGGCCGGAAGAGGGAAACCGGCGGGTGACGGGCGCGCTGGCGGCGCTGCATTTCGCGCCCACCGAGACATCCCGCCAGAGCCTCCTGCGGGAGAACGTTCCGGACGAACGGATCGTGGTCACGGGAAACACCGTGGTCGATGCGCTGTTGCAGATGGTGGAGCGCCTGCGCACGGATGCCGCGCTGGATGCCGACATGACGCAGCGGTTCGGCTTCCTGGCGTCCGGCCGCCGCATGGTGCTGGTGACCGGCCATCGCCGTGAAAGCTTCGGCGGCGGCTTCGAGCGGATCTGCCAGGCCCTGCGCCGTGTTTCCGAGCGGTTTGCCGACGTGGACGTCGTTTATCCGATGCATCTCAATCCGAATGTGCGCGAGCCTGTGCAGCGCATCTTGGGCGGTGCGTCCAACATCCACCTGATCGAGCCGCAGGACTACCTGCCCTTCGTCTGGTTGATGAACCGCGCGCATGTCATCGTCACGGATTCGGGCGGCATCCAGGAAGAGGCCCCCTCGCTGGGCAAGCCGGTCCTGGTGATGCGCGACACAACGGAGCGCCCCGAAGCGGTGGAGGCCGGGACGGTGCGCCTGGTCGGCACGCAGACCGATGCCATTTTCGACTGGACGGCGCGGCTGCTGACCGACCAGTCGGCCTATGACGAAATGAGCCTTGCCCACAATCCCTATGGCGACGGCAAGGCGGTGACGCGCATCCTGAATGCGCTGGAAAGGTTCGGAGCCAACCCATGAGCAAAGCTTTCGACACGGTCTGCCTGGTGGGGCTGGGTTATATCGGGCTGCCGACGGCGGTGGTCTTTGCCCTGCGGAGCATCAATGTCGTCGGGCTGGACGTGAACCGCACGGCCGTCGACAAAATCAACCGCGGCGAGACCCATATCGTCGAGCCCGGCCTGGAAGACGCGCTGCGGCGCACGGTCACCGCAGGCCATCTGCGCGCAACGACCGTCCCCGAGCCGGCCGATGCCTTTCTGATCGCCGTGCCGACGCCCTTCCTTGAAAATGGCGGCGGACGGGATCCGGACCTCAGCTATGTCGAGAAGGCGAGCCGCTCGATCGCGCCGGTGCTGAAGGCGGGCGACCTGGTGGTGCTGGAATCCACGAGCCCCGTCGGCGCGACGGAGCAGATGGCGGCATGGCTGGCGAACGAGCGCCCGGACCTGACCTTCCCGCAGACGCACGGCGAGGCCTCCGACATCCGGATCGCGCATTGCCCGGAGCGGATCCTGCCCGGCCATGCCCTGACCGAGCTGGTGACCAACGACCGCATCATCGGGGGCATGACCGAGGCCTGCGCCACCCGGGCGCGCAACCTCTACAAGCTGGTGGTGGAAGGCGACTGCATCGAGACCGATTGCCGCACGGCGGAAATGGCAAAGCTCACGGAAAACAGCTTCCGCGACGTGAACATCGCCTTCGCCAACGAGCTGTCGCTGATCTGCGACCGGCTCGGGATCAACGTCTGGGAGCTGATCCGGCTCGCCAACCGGCATCCGCGGGTCAAAATCCTTCAGCCGGGCCCCGGCGTCGGCGGGCATTGCATCGCCGTGGATCCGTGGTTCATCGTCAGCCAGGCGCCGGAAGAGGCGCGCATCATCCGCGCTGCCCGCGAGATCAACGACGGCAAGCCGGAATGGGTGCTGGCAAAGGTGCACCAGGCCGTGGCGGAACACGTGGCGGCGACGGGCAAGCCCGCCCGCATCGCCTGCTTCGGCCTCGCCTTCAAGCCCGATATCGACGATCTACGCGAAAGCCCCGCCCTTGCCATCGCGGAGCGGCTTGCCAATGCCTATCCGGGACAGGTCGAGGTGGTGGAACCGTTCATCGAGGCCTTGCCGCCCGCCTTCGCCGGCAAGGCAGTGCTGGCGTCCCCCTCGGAGGCGATCGAATCCTGTAATGTCCTTGTCATACTGGTTGATCACAGTGCCTTCAAGGCGATCCCGGTGCCAGTCGACAGGGGAACGAAGATCATCGATACTCGGGGATTGTGGATCGGTGCGCCCCGGCACGAAGGTAAAAACCAAAGATAGAAATAATGGCTGAAAAATATCTTGGCGACGACCGTATTTTCGACAGCCTTGTTTCAGCGGCTGAATCCTTAGGCATACTTGGCAGGCCGGAATCAGCAATTGAAATTCTAAAGAATGCGGCGCTAACAAGATCAAGCGCTGAAGTATTCAAGAATATTATAAGCAAAGCCAGGCTTGTCCACGATATAGATAGCGTGGACGCGGCGGCCCGGGCGCTGAGGAAGATCCATGGCGAGGCCGGCGACGCCGAAGCGCTCCTGGCCCTGGAGCGCCTGGTCGCTGCTTCTCCCCGGCAGGAGATGCGCAGCCGCCTTCCGCGCGTTGCCGGCATCATGGATGAATTCACAACGGCAAGCTACGCGCCGGAATGCATCTATCTGCCTCTGAACCCGCGGACAGCCTGCCAGCAGATCAAGAACTTCCGGCCGGATTTCGTTTTCGTGGAATCGGCCTGGCACGGCAATGACGGCGCCTGGACCAGGATGGTCAGCACGGTTTCGGACGAATTGCGGCAGATGCTCGAATGGTGCCGGTCACACGGCGTTCCGACCGTGTTCTGGAACAAGGAGGACCCGGTCCACTACCATTCATTCCTGGACACGGCATCGCTGTGCGATCTGGTTTTCACCACGGACATCGACTGCGTTCCGTCCTACAAGGACGCGCTCAAGCACGACAACGTCTATTTCCTGCCCTTTGCGGCGCAGCCCCTCTTCCATAATCCCCTGGCGACCCTGGAGCGCAAGGATGCGTTCAATTTCGCCGGATCGTACTATCTGCGCTATCCGCAACGCCAGCGCGACCTGGCGACCATCCTGGATACGGTGGGCGGCTTCAAGCCGGTCGAGATCTATGACCGCAACCATGGCCGAGAGCATCCCGACTACAAGTTCCCGGATCGCTACCAGCCGCTCATCCTGGGGAAACTGCCGTTTTCGGAGATCGACAAAGCCTATAAAGGCTACCGCTACGGCATCAACATGAACACGATCAAGCAGTCGCAAACCATGTTCGCCCGCCGCGTGTACGAGCTGATGGCGTCGAACACGGTCGTGGTCAGCAACTTCTCGCGCGGGGTCCGCACGATGTTCGGCGACCTCGTGCTCTGCTCGGACAATCGCGGGCAGCTGGCGACGGCGCTGGAGGCCTTGACCGGGGACGATACACACTATCGCAAGTTCCGCCTGCTCGGCCTGCGCAAGGTGATGCAGGAGCACAGCTACGCGGCGCGCATGTCCTACATCCTTTCCAAGGTTCGCCGTTCTCCGGTGCAGCCGGATGACGCAAGCGTCGCCCTGTTCGCCGCGGCGCACGATGCGGATGCGGTTGCCCGGCTTGCCGCTGCATCCCGTGCGCAATCCCATAGGGATCACAGGCTCTACCTTCTGGCCCCCGGCGGCGCGCCGGAACTCACCGGGCCGCAGATATCTGCCCATGACAGCCTGGAGTCATTGGTTGCGGATGTCCTGCGCAACAAGGACGGCTTTGCGTTCTTCGGCCTGCTCCACGACCGGGATCACTACGGGGCGAACTATCTGACGGACCTCGTCCTGTCCCGGCGCTACAGCACGTCGGATGCCGTGGGCAAGGGATGCCATTTCGACCTGCGCGACGGCGAGCCACGCCTTTGCCAGGAGGAGCAGCGCTACGGCTTCGTGCAAGCCCTGCCGATGCGGGCCGCCCTGGTGCGAAGCCGGCATCTGACGGCGGAGGCGATCCGGGAGATGCTGGACGCTCCCGAAACGGCCGCCATCTCGGATCCGGGGCTCCGCCTGCTGGCGGTCGACGAGTTCAACTATTGCCGCGACGGCGCCGGCGACGGGCAGGCCGAGGCCATGGCAGCCGATCTCGACATCGCGTTCCAGGGTATAGAGCTCGATACGTTCTATTCCATCGCGGAATCGCTGAAGCCGGCCTCCCGCCGGATGCGCTCCTCGGCCAGGGCCGGGCTGACCATCCATGACATGGCCTCGAAGCTCACCGGTACCGCGCAATTGAAGGTCGCCGTCGAGGGGGACGAGCTGCGTGTGGTTTCCCGGCTGGCCAGGGACAAGCACGCCTATCTCTGGATGAGGGAATTCTACAACCGCGAAACGCTGGATCTGTTCGAGCAGAGCATGATCCATTTCCAAATGGAGAGCGACACCCAGGGTGCATCTCTGGCTTGCGAATATTACACGAATGGCCGCGAGAAACTCGGCCATACCATGTTGAAAGCCGGCGGAAGCCATGCTCTGGCGATCCCGGTGGAATGCACACGGCTTCGTTTCGGTTTTCGGGTAGCAGGTCCCGGAACACTGCGGATCGGCGGAATGTCCTTCGGCGCGGACAGGGCGATATCCCCGGTGGTGGCAGGACCTTCGGATATGCTGGTCCTGACCAAGCAGTACCCTTCCTACGAGGACCTCTACCGATACGGCTTCCTGCATAGCCGCGTCCGTGCGTACCGGCAGAACGGGGTCGGGGTCGATGTGTTCCGGCTCAATCCCGGCATCGAGAAAAGCTACGACGAATTCGAGAACATCGACGTGGCCAGCGGCGACGAGGCGCTTCTCGACGCGACGCTGGCGACGGGCCGCTACCGGCATGTCCTGGTGCATCTGCTGGACCACGGCATGTGGCGGGTGCTGGCGAAATACCTGGACCGTGTAAAGGTCACGATCTGGATTCATGGGGCCGAGATTCAAGCGTGGCAACGCCGCGCCTTCGAGTTCCCGCATATGAACCCCAAGGATATCGAGCAGCAGAAACGGCGGGCCGCCTCCTATCTGGCCCTGTGGCGCGAGGCCTTCCAGACCGAGAGCGCCAATCTGCACTTTGTTTTCGTGTCTGAAACCTTGCGCCGCGAGGCGACCGACGATGTGGGCATCGCTCCTCCGCCGGAGCGGACCTCGATCATCCATAATTACATAGACGGTGATATATTCCGCTACGACCCGAAGGATTCGGAACATCGGAAGAAGATCGTCTCGATCCGATCGTACAGCTCGCTCAAATATGCGAACGACCTGACGACGCAGACCATTTTGGAACTGTCGAAACGCCCCTTCTTTAAGGAACTTACATTCCATCTGGCGGGCGATGGGGCCTTGTTCAAGGAAACGAATGCACCGTTGCGCATGTTTGACAATGTCATCTTGCATCAGGGCTTTCTCAATCATACCGAAATTGCCGCACTGCAAAAAAGCAATGGCGTCTTCCTCAATCCGACAAGATGGGACAGCCAGGGTGTCTCGCGCGACGAAGCAATGGCTTCGGGCCTCGTTCCCGTCACCTCGGCCGTAGCGGCGGTGCCAGAGTTCGTTGACGAAAGCTGCGGCCTGCTCGCGCCGGCAGAGGATCATCTCGGCCTCGCCGCAGCGATCGAGAAACTCTATTACAGTCCGGATCTGTTCGCCCGCCTCTCCCGCGGCGCCGCCGAAAGAGTGCGCAACCAGTCCGGTTTCGAGCAAACCATCGCGCGCGAGATCGCGTTGATCAAAAGACGATAGGCGGCATGGCAATGACGGTCGGCCATCTTGGCCGTCGATCTTATCCACTGCCGGCTGCCCTGTGGGACAATAGGCTCCGAAAGGAGATCACCCATGGAAACCACCGCACATCTCGCATTGCCCTACATCATGCCCTCGCAGGCGCAGAAGCACGTCACCCATAACGAGGCGCTGCGCATGCTCGATGCCCTGGTCCAGCTTTCAGTGGCCGACCGGGTCCGGACGGTCCCGCCGCCCGCGCCCGCGGAGGGCGACCGCCACATCGTCGGGCCTTCCGCGCAGGACGCATGGGAGGGGCGGGACGGCCAGGTCGCCGCCTGGCAGGACGGCGCCTGGGCTTACTTCCAGCCCGCCGAGGGCTGGCAAGCCTGGGTGGAGGAGGAGCAGAGCCTGCTGCTGTTTAACGGCGGGCAATGGGGACCGCCCGGTGGCACGTTCCAGAACCTTGCCATGGTCGGGATCAACACCACCGCCGATGCAACCAACCGCCTGGCGATCGCCGGCGATACCGTGCTGCTCAATCATGACGGCGCCGGCCATCGGCTCAAGATCAACAAGGCCGCGCCCGGCGACACAGCGAGCCTGCTGTTCCAGACCGGCTTTTCCGGGCGCGCCGAGATGGGCACGGCCGGCGACGACGATTTCCATGTCAAGGTGAGCGGCGACGGCGCGACCTGGAGCGAGGCGATCGTCATCGATCGCGGGACGGGCGCCGTCTCCTTCCCCAATACGCACCTTCAGGGCGGGCGCGAGCGGCTTGTCGCCGACCGCATCTATTACGTCCGCACCGACGGCAGCAACGGCAATGATGGGCTGAGCAATTCGGCCGCCGGCGCCTTCAAGACCGTCCAGCATGCGATCGACATTGCTTACGGCACGATCGACCTCGGGCCGCATCACGTCACCATCCAGCTCGGCGACGGCGTCTACGACGGCAGCCTGCAGATCCAGGCGCCGCATGTCGGCTCGGGCACGATCACGCTTGCCGGGAACGCGGGCACGCCGGCCAGCACGGTCGTCGCGCGTTCCGCCCCGTTCAACTACGCGCTCCACGTCACCGGCGGCGCGGAGATCACGATAAGGGACTTCGAGATCAGGTCGGCCTCGAACACCGTGCTGGCCACCTTGGGTGGAAAAGTGCGGGTGCGCTCCGGGATGCGCTTCGGCCTGAATGCCAGCGCCAGTTCCGCGCAGCTGCTCGCCCAGACCAACGGCATCATCGATGCCGGGACCGCCAGCTATGCCGTAGTCGGCAATGCCGGATGGCACTACCGCGCCCTGATAGGCGGGGTAATCAGCGCGTCGAACGCCGTGGTCGACGTCTCCGGCCGCAATTTCGCGACGGCCTTCGCACAAGGCGAGCGGCTGGGCATCGTCAGTGCGCTCAGCGCGTCCTTCACCGGCTCGGCGACGGGCAAGCGCTACGCTGCCTTCCTCAACGGTGTCGTCTTCACGAGCGGCGGGCCGAATCTTTTCCCCGGCGACACCGCCGGCACTACAGAGAGTGGAGGGCAATATGGCTGAGTTCAGAATCAGCCGAACATGCTTGCGTCTAGACGGTAGTGGTCGATGGAAAGACAAGATCCGTCAAACGTAATTTTCGCCCTGGCCTCTCGAAAAGAAAACAACCATGCAATCAGGCCGACATCACGAAAAGCAGGCATCTTCTCCGGCTCAATATCGACGGTCAGCGACATCTGGCCGCGGGATCCCCGCAGACGCGTGATCTGGCTGGCTTCGAAAGCGAGCTGCGGCGAAGAGACGAAGATCAACGGCTCCGCCTCGTCTGGGGCGTGCAGGCTCGCCACGCCGTTCTCCACCAACCAGCCGCAGTCACGATGGCCGTGCCATGTGTAGCGCAGGCTCTGGAGAACGGAGGCCGTGAGATGGTCGCACACCACCACGTGCTCCCGTCCCAGAAGCCAGACCGTGCGCGCCAGCCTACCGATACCCGCCCCGGCCGGGTATGACGGCGTCAGGTCGAGATGGGCGACCCGGACGTCGTCGGCCGGCTGTTCAAGGCGTCGTTCCGTCAACCGCTTGCTGATCTGGGCAAAACCGTTGATGACCGGTGCGTTGTGCGCCTGCGGTCCCGTGGTGAATTGTCGCTCGGCCGTGTCGAGATATTGCTGATAGCCGGCGTCATCGATCACCCAGCGTCCGCGCGTGCCGATCACGAGGCTACCGTTGTCGCAATGAACATGGCCCATAGGAGACTTCGAGGCGCCAACGGCGACGGCAACGTCAGCACGCTCCCATCCCGACCGCAACACGAGGGCGTAGTTGACGTCCAGTATAGTCTGATTCGGTGGGACTGGCTGCCGTGTCGTCGCCGTATCGGACGCCGCCTGTTTCAACGCGGCAAGAGCATCGACACGCAGATGGCGTGGGTCACATCCTTGAAGATACCATGCGCGCAACGGATCTGGCTTGAGCGCCTGGAGCTTTGCCTGAGCCGAAATGTGGAAAGGCATCTCGCGTGGCTCGACGTCGCCGAGTTCCGCCACATGTACAAGGTCGCCCGGTACGGCCAGCCCATAGGATTGGACCAGCGTGTCACCGAAGCGGGGATGGTCGAAGAAAACATTGCGCTCCTCTTCGGGCAGGCCTGCCAGCCAGTCGGCGACGAAGTCCATTACGTAGCCGTCATAGCTGACCGTTTCGGTAACCCCGCGCCAACGCAGAGTCAGTAGCGCCCCGACGAGGATTTTCGCGCGCCGATCCAGCCTCGCTGCCGCCGGATGATCCGCAAGCCGGGCGGCGCAGGCCGTGGCCAGCGTGGCGATGAGGGTGATGTTGTGCAAGTGCTTGTGGGGTTCCGGCGCTTCAATAAGCGTCTTGCGATCGGAGAACGTTCCGTGAAGCCGATTCGACCAGGGCAGCATCTCATCGACTGCGCGACCGAGCCCCACATGCAGCGCGCGTCGCAACGCGTCGTCCGGCCACGCCCATTTCGCCGCCACACACATCGTGCGCACGCTATGCGCGAAGGCGAGATAGGCGCGACGGGCATCACAGCGCGTGTGAAGATAGCCCGGCCAATCGCACAACGCTTCCAGATCGATCCGTGCCGCCGCGGCCGCATCGGTGTCCGCATTCCATTCGGCGGCAAGGCCGAGCGCACTGATCCGCTCCTCGAGCGCCCAGCTCATCCATATCGCCCATGGATAGGCCGCGCTGAACCCACGAACCGGAACCGCCGGATGATCCAGAACCCGGATCGGAAGCGGCCAGACGAGGCGATGCCTGATCCGATAAAAATCGACGAACAGATGCCTGCGCCCCTTGAAGGCGTTCGCACGGCGGACAATCTCCTGCTCCCACGCCCGTTCGGTCGTCATTCCCATTCAAGCGCAAAGGACGTATCAAGAGACGACATCGCATGGAAGAATTCGATCGTCCAGGCAGGTTCTATCTTTCCGGCCTGGACGGAGCGCCAGCCAAACGGGCGGGGTTTCGCCACGCCCTTGGTCAGGCGCATCCGCACGGGAACGATGGCCATGGCGATCGTCAGGGTTCTGCCGCGCCCCGTGATCGTCGCCATACCGAACTCGGGGAGGATCGTCACCTTCTTGTCCCCCGGTACTAGGAAGCGCGTGACAAAGGTTTCGCGGCCCTCCCGGAGACTGGAAGCCACCATCTCCATAGCCCTGTCCTCCACAGGACTTATGCTGTCATCGAGCCGAAGCGTATGGCGACTGCGATCATAGGTCAGACGCCGTTGGGAATGGAACCCGACAAACATTCCGCTCTCACCGGTGACAGTGGAGCGCAGTCCATCCGTCTCGTGAGAAACGATGCGGGATTTGCTGCCGACGAGGTCAAGATCGCGGGAGGCTTCGACCCCGAGAGGTGCCGAAAGACTGTGTGCAGCGGCCGAGCGGAGGTAGATGCGCATAGGATCTTTCGGCTGATGCTTCCACAAACCGCCATCAATGATCCATTCCGCGCCGAAGGCGAACAGCGAGAAGGCGAGATCGTCATCGTGACGATGATATGTGCTCAAGAAACCGGACTTGAAGACGATGTGAACCGCGCGTGCAAAATCGGCGCCGCCTTTCCAGTCACTGCGCAGGATAGTCCAGCCACTTTCGGGCAATACCAGATCGGTCGAAGCAGGAGGCGTGCCCACCTTGCCGCTCTTTACGGCATAGAGGTAGGTAGAATACTTTCCAGGCTTCTTAACGGAGAAGATGTCCCTTACCGTGAAGAACGCCGTGTCGCCGATCAAGGGGAGCGTACCGTCAGGACGCGACATGAAGGCAAGAGCAAGCGCTGCCTTGTCGTACACCTCCTCCGGAAGGCCAACATCCACCTTCGCTCCGTCGTAGGCGGAGAGCCGCTGAATGGCCATTTGCGCCTGCACCAGCCCGTAATTCTGGTAACCGGTACTGTTTTCCACATGCCCGCCATCGGGAGCAAACGCGTGACCTATCTCATAGGCAATACGCCGGCGAGCGCATTCGGTCGCCTTGCCGTCGGCGTCGAAACCGGGAAGCTCCTGCGAAAGTTCGAAAAGGACTAGGCTCTGGTCCAGTCCATGGTTGGTGCCGACGCTGTAGAAATCCTCACGCAAAAGGGTTTCAGCATGAATCACAGCAATCCGGCGCAAAAAGGCGATGTCGGCTTCTGCATCCGGATAGCGCCCATGATGCTCTTCAAGCTGCGCCATAAGGAGAAGGATATTGCGGGCTCGCAAAGCAGTGCCGTGATCGTGCCAAGCCATCGGCGGAGCTGAAGCCTGCTCGGCAAATAACCCCCACCAGCGGCGTGCATGGCGTATCCCGGCCGTACAACCCGTAACGACTTCCATGCGCCGGTCATAGGCAATGAGTCCAGGTAAGAAAGCCCATTGATGTAGATTCCATGTCCATGAACGGTTTTTGAAAGGATCGGCAGACCAATCTACGTCAATCCCTACCTTCCAAATCGGAAAATTCTTTATCTCCCATTCATTATTTTCCACAAACCTCCTGCCAATCTCAACAATACTATCCTTATCAAGGTTAACTAGCTCTCTATTAAGGTTTGCTGAAAGTTTATTTTTCATATCTTATACAAACTTATTAAATTCAAAGATACGATAATAATTTTCCTGGATCACATATCTACTCATAAGAGTTCTTTTCCTCCTGTTGAATAAGAGAAATGAACTCCTCCTTCGACATATCGCGGAAATGCGTCCAAAGTCCCTTATATTTGAGGCAATTATCCACCGTTATTCGACTTATCTGCCGCGCCGGAGAGCCAACACACACCGTCAATGGCGGGACGTCTTGTAAGACAACGGCATTGACTCCGATCACCGCAAATCGACCGACTTCAATAGCACCTAACACCCTCGCCCCTCCTCCAATAAAAGCATGATCTGCTATTCTTGGCGCATAGAATTTCTCACCATTATCCAAGACCTTAACGGATCCAGGATTCCCACCCAACGTAATTCCCTGGCCTAAAGCCACGCGGTTGCCGATAATGCTATTCAAATGAATAACATTAGCAATCCCACCATATGCAAATCGCACATCAAGGCCGAGGCGAGTCTTTGGTGAAAGAACAGTATTATGTAAAAGATAGATAAGATTCGTGTACCTTCTTATTAATCTCTCATCACCTAGGTTCACAGCATCCTGCGCTTCAGACCAAAGCTGATAAACTCCCGGTATCACATCAATTTCATCACCCAATATCGAAAGCCATCGAGAAAGGTGTTTTCCTCGTCCATTTGGGAAAGAGCCATCAAGCATTTTATTATCAACCCTCCCTATTGATAATCTGTCTTTACTAATTTTGGGCGCAAATCCATGCAGAACAAAGCATCCGTACGGCAGGATTGCAATGTATGCTCTACACGACAAACGACCATAGTCGTACTCAATATAGACTTACGGTCCCGACTAACATAGTCAATTGTTTCTGCATCCCATTTATATGGCGATTCACTTAAAATCTTTAGCTCAACGAGAGGATTACCATGGATCGCTATGAGCCCTCCGTTCGCCAACGCACTCCATTCGGCTTCAGGATGAAGCACAAATCTATGCTCAGTTAGGCCGGCAAATCGGCTATTTTCCTCAATTACGCTATCAAGTATATTAATGATATTATTATTCTTATTAATAGAAATACGGCGCCTGAGTGTATGCCCTGCTATTCTTTTATGCTCCCCAGTAACACAAAGAACTTCCCCTGTATTATTTGTAGATACTATTCTAGATACAGGCGATGCGCTATATTGAGGGCTATTCCAACTATGCCCCGCCAGAGAAAATGTAGAATGGCGAGCCTCAGAATTAAATGAAACTAATTTGTCCCAAGAAGCATATCCAGCAAAGCCCGGATCTTCAATAACAGGGTCGCCATTTAAATCAAGACAAAATGAAAGTTCATCATTCTGTTTATGGTTTCCAGAGTACATACCGCATGTAAAGAATAGATGTATTTCTTCCTTAATGTTATTATATACGGTGAAGCCACAGCTAGACTCAAGAAGGTATTCACTATTTATGTCTGATAATGTTTTATTATAGTTTAATTCTTCTAACGAAGAGTTGGAAATGTTCAATTTATTACTAAGATTTTCTATCTTTAAAATGTCCTTCGAATCAAGATGGCGATGTGAATCGCCAATTGCAAAAATTTCTCCATTTTTTCTAGTAGAAAATTTAATTATATTTTTTGTTGCCTCAACAATTTTCCCGCAAAATTTACGAAAATCCGAATTTTGGTCATTATCGAGCAAGCTCATTACCTCAATAAGGTCACAACATATGGCACAGTTGTATACCTGATAAGAGATGGAATGTTCTCTTGTATATCCATCCTTATTGAACATTTCATTCAAGGTAGACCACGCACGATTAATTATATTAGGCAAATCTATATTTGTAAAACTCGAGTTAAACCTTAAATAAAATTTAAGTAAAGCTATATCCATCATAAGCCCATGGTTGTGTCCGCTTCTATAATTTTTATCATCTGTAATATTATTCAATTCCTCCTTAATAAGCCCCATGCACAGTTCTTCAGAATCAACATCTCTACTATATATAAATCTATCAAGATTAAATATTAGCTCCTGTATCCTTATAGATATGGTATGATCTCCGCGAAGATCAGAGTAATATGGATTTTTTCTTTTCCTAATTACATGAAAATCATAAAAATCCTTGAGTATTAAGAAAACTTTTCTTTCATCTTTTACGCCACGAAGCCATCTCAAGCTGCACACATGATGGCGCCAGTTTTTACTTTTGTATGGGTCACTATTCCAATCAAAAGGAAGGCTTACTTTCCAGTCTGGGAACGCAGGATGCCGAATTATAATCATTCATTCAATCTCTAATAAGTTTGAATAAAACCTCAGGAAGAGAGTATTATAATGCGTTTCATCACCATTTTTATCACCTCATCTTTCTAGATTCTTGGTATTCCAAGGTTCGACACCTCACTCAATTTCCTGCTTCCTGGCGTCTATCCATTCGAATCCCGACTAGTACTAAGTGTGTTTAGCCGCCATTTTCGGTAAAAGAAGGTTTTCATCTGCGTGTTGTAGGCATTCCTGATGGCGTCGGCAAGCGGTGCGCTCATTTCACGTGCATGCCTCTGGAACTGACTGGGAGCTTGTTCGGTTTATAATCATTGATCTATGATCTCCGACAGGAGAGCGGTAGACGGGATTTGATCGCCATCCTTCATAAGAAATACAAGAGCAGGCCCGAGACATGGCAGCAACCACCCCCTTCATGCCCGAGGCGGCGGTCGAGCATTTTACCCGCGCCTATGCAGAAGCGAAGGTGATCCTCGAATACGGTTCCGGCGGTTCGACCGAGGTCGCCGCCCGCATGCCGGGAAAATACATCATGAGCGTCGAGAGCGACCGGGTCTGGGCACGCGAGCTTCGCCAGAAGCTCTCCGGTCCCGGCATCCTGTCGCATGCCGTGATCCACCATGTCGATATCGGCAACACCGGTCCGTGGGGCCGGCCGCTCGATGATCGCGAATGGCGCGACTTCCACGCCTATCCGAACAGCGTCTGGGACCAGCCCTGGTTCCGCCACCCCGACGTGGTGCTGATCGACGGACGCTTCCGCACCGCCTGTCTCGCCACCGTCCTGCTGCGGGCGGAGCGCCCGGTGCGGGTCCTGTTCGACGATTACGGCGTGCGCCTGCTCTATCACCAGCTGGAAGGGATCATAAAGCCGGTGCGGATGGTCGGACGCATGGCCGAGTTCCATGTCGAGCCGAACCTGGTGCGCCAGCGCGACATCGGCCTGCTGATCGGGCAATTCTTCCAGGTCTCGCTTCACGGCATGGTGGAAAAAGATTATCAGGTGTCCCATCCGGTCCGGATGAGATAGACGATGCGGGAGACCAGTATGACCAGGAATGCAGCGACCTCGCGTCGTGCCAAGCAGACGAACCCGGCGACAGAACTCGCAGCCTCGGTTGTGGCGCCGCTTCCGGCGCGCAACGAGCAATTGCAGCCCCCCTTTTCCACCCAGGCGCTGTTCTGGCGGCCGCATCATCCGGCGATGTCCCCGGCACTGGGGCAGATCCCCTTCCTGTTCTGGCTGACGGAGACCGTCCGGCCGCGCACGGTCGTGCAGTTCGGGATCGGCGACGGGGTCATCTATATGGGCCTCTGCCAGGGGAGCGAACGCCTCGGAGACAGCACGATCTGCCTGGGCATCCAGGCGGAAGAGCCGCTCCTGCCCCCGGCCATGCGCGCCCAGCACGATGCACGCTATTCGGATTTCTCCGAGCTGCGCCATGGCGACATCAAGACGGTCGCCCCGCACTTCGCCGGCGAGATCGACCTCCTGGTGCTGAATCAGGCGCTGGACGCCGATGCGCTCGCCCGCTTCCGCAGCAGCTGGCTGCCGCGCCTGTCGAACCGCTCCGTGATCCTGCTGTGCAATCCCGACACGGTCTTTTCCGACGAGGCCGCGCGGGAAATCCTGTTTCCCGGCCAGGCTCGATCGATCGTGTTCGGGCCCGTTTCCACAGGCGGTCACGCCGTGGAAGCCATACTCCACGGCAAGGAGCAGGCCGAGCGGCTGGTCGCTCTTGCCTCGCAACGCCCCGGAGAGCACGCCTATCTCGTCACAAGGCAGGTCTTCAACCGCCTGGGGCAGGGCATCGAGGCGATCCAGAGAGCGCAAACCATCCAGAAAGAGAGAGACAACCTTCGCGTTTCCCTGAAGACGACGCAGGAAAGCCTGAAGACGCTGGAGACGAAACTCGACGCACAGCGGGCCGAGACGAGGACGGCCCGGGCGGCCGAAACGGCCGAAGTGTCGCGACAGGCGGACATGGTGGCGCGTCTCCATGACATGGAACAGCTGCTTTCCGAGAAGAACCAGCAGACCATTCTTCTCAGCGCCGAAAAGACAGGTCTCGAAAGCCGGATCACGGAGCTTGCGGCACAGGCCACGACACGGGAGGCGGAACACAAGACCACGCTGGAGATGATGCAGCGGCGCGAGGAGGAGACGCTTGCCGCGCTGCGCGCCGAACGGGAATCCTTCAGCGCTGTGAAGACCGCCCTCGAGGCACAGCTCGGGGCGCTACGGGCCGAGCATGAAGGGCATGCCACGCTCCTCGCCGAACGGCACGCGGCCGAGGCCGCGGAGCGGACGGCCGAAATCGAGGCCCTGCACCACGAGAAATCGGCCATCGAGACGCAGCTCGGCGAAACCCGCGCCGCGCAGGAGGAGCAGACAAGGCAAGCTGCGATCCTCACCGAACGGCACGCGGCCGAGGCCGCGGAGCGGACGGCCGAGATCGAGGCCCTGCGCCACGAGAAATCGGCCATCGAGGCGCAGCTCGGCGAAACCCGCGCCGCGCAGGAGGAGCAGGCAAGACAGGCCGCGCTCCTCGCCGAGCGGCACGCAGCCGAGGCTAGGGAGCGGGCGGCAGAAATCGAGGCCCTGCGCCACGAGAAATCAGCCATCGAGGCACAGCTTGGCGAGGCCCGCGCCGCGCAGGAGGAGCAGGCAAGGCAAGCTGCGATCCTCGCCGAACGGCACGCGGCCGAGGCTAGGGAGCGGGCGGCCGAAATCGAGGCCCTGCGCCACGAGAAATCAGCGATCGAGGCGCAGCTCGGCGAGACCCGCACCGCGCAGGAGGAGCAGGCAAGGCAGGCAGCACTCCTCACCGAGCGGTACGCGGCCGAGGCTGTAGAGCGGATGGCCGAGATCGAGGCCCTGCGCCACGAGAAATCGGCCATCGAGGCGCAGCTCGGCGAGACCCGCACCGCGCAGGAAGAGCAGGCAAGACAGGTCGCGATCCTCGCCGAACGGCACGCGACCGAAGCTGCAGAGCGGATGGCCGAGATCGAGGCCCTGCGCCATGAAAAATCGGCCGTCGAGGCACAGCTCGACGAAGATCGGATTGCGCAGGAGGAGCAGGCAAGACAGGCCGCACTCCTCACCGAGCGGTACGCGGCCGAGGCTGCGGAGCGGACGGCCGAGATCGAGGCCCTGCGCCACGAGAAATCGGCCCTCGAGGCGCAGCTCGGCGAGGCCCGGACCGCGCACGAGGACCGGATCGAGGATATCGCCCTGCTGACCGGGAAATATAACGACGATATCGTGGAGCTGAGGGCCGAACTGGAAACCCTGGGCGCTGCGCGCGCTCTGCTCGAGACGAAGCTTGCCGATGCACAGGCCGCGAGCGAGCTGCGGATCAAGGCGCTGGAAGGCGAGCTCCAGAAGCGCGACCAGCAATACAAGGCGGAGCGCAACGAACTCAATCGGCGGGGGGCCGAGCTTTCCGCCAAGCTCGATGCCGTCGCGTCCGAGGCCCTGCAGACGCAGCAGAGGCTTGCCGGCCTGCACAAGACAGCGGGAGAGGAACTCGGCCGCGTGGTCAAGGCCCTGCTTCCGGCCGACAAGAACGGGTTCCTGGCGAAGAAGACATCGCTGCCGGAACAGGCAAAGCTGCTGATCGACAAGGGGATCGTGGAGCCGGGCTGGTATCTCGAACATCATGCGGATGTCGCCGCCGCCGGAATGGATCCGGCCGTGCACTACCTGCTGCACGGCGCGGAAGAAGGCCGCCTGCCCCGCCGGAGACTGGAGGAGGCCGCGCGCGCATCCAAGTGACACCGCCCGGCGGAGGGAGATCCGGAGCATTTCCAGCCGAAGCGGCATCGCTTCGGCGCGGGACAATGCGGTAAGACAAGATGCCAGGGCAAATCCGGTGAACCGGATGTCACCGGACTTGCCCCAGGGACCGCGTCACCCCGCCTCGGCGGGCACTCCGTCCCGCCGGGCATCCGTGTATCCGGCGAAAAGAGGCCGGGATAGGCGGGTTTCGGGAGAAACGATGAGCATGAAGAAGGCGCCGTCCACCCTGCCGGGCTCCCTGTTGCTGAGCGCCGCGGAAAGGCTGAGGGAAGAAGGGCGTCCGGATTCGGCGATATCCCTCCTGAGATACCTGGACGGCTATGCCCATGATCGTCCCGTTCTGCGCGGCATGAATGCCTTGTGGCGCCAGGTCGCGGGAGGAGATGCGCACAGGGCCAGGGGCACAGGCAACGACAATTGGACCGGCTACGGCAATCCGGTTCCAAACAGGCCGAAGTGCCTGAGCATACTCGACGAGATCAGCGACCTGAACTGGTCGACGGATTTCGATTGCACCCGCCTCGTCCGCCGCGCCGCGCTGGAGCAGATTTCCGGGGCGGATTACGATTTCGTCCTGATCGAGACCGCCTGGCTGGGCTACGAATCCGACTGGATCTACGCCTTCACCTCCCCCGGGCTGGGACATGCGCATTCCGGGCAGCTGGTGGCGGTGCTGCAGCAGCTGCGCGCGCAATCGAACAAGCCGATCGTCCTGGTGAACAAGGAGGATCCGCTGCATTTCGAAAAATTCCTGCCGGTGATGAAATATGCGGACCATATTTTCACCACCGACGCGCAGATGGTGGAAAGCTACCGGGAGCGCACCAATGCCCTGAGCGTCACCCCCCTGCCCTTCGCGGCGAACATGGCGATCACCAATCCGGTGGGACGGGTGCGCGAGCCCCAGGAGGACCTCTGTTTCGCCGGCTCCTACTATTCCGGCGGATACGAGGAGCGCGCGCGCCAGATGAACTACATGCTGGAGCCGATCGTCGCCGCCAAGGGCGTAATCTACGACCGCCAGTCTTTCCTGGACGATCCGGCCTATCATTTCCCCAGGCGTTTCCGCCCGTTCATCCGCCCATCGGTCCCCTTCAGGGACATGATCGCGCTTTACCGGCGGTTCAAGGTCTTCCTCAACGTCAACACGATCGTCTCCTCCCCGACGATGATGTCGCGCCGCGTCTATGAGCTTCTCGCCAGCGGCACGCCCGTCGTCTCAGCGCCCTCGCGCGCCCTGGAGGAGCATTTCCCGGGCATCGTGCCGACAGCATCGAACGCGCGGGCGGCGCGGGACGCGGTCGAAAGGCTGCTGGAGGACGAGGCGCACTGGTGGAAGACCAGCCAGAAAGGCATCCGCGAAGTCGCGCTCCGGCATCAATATGCCCATCGCGCCGCGCTGATCCGTTCGGTCGTCTGGGGCAGCGAGGCCGACCGGCCTGCCCCCCTGGTATCGATCGTGCTCCCGGCCGGGCGCGCGACGCATCTCGACCGGATCGCCGAGAACATCGCGGCGCAGACCTATCCGCGCATCGAGGCCGTTCTTGCCTTGAGCGACGACCTGCCGGAACAGCAGCTGGCCGGGCTCGAAAGGCGGCTTTCGGCCGCGAAGAACGTCCAGCGGGTCGAGATCGTGCGGCTGCCGCCGTCCGTTTCGACCGGAACGCGGCTCAACCGCGCCATCGCCGCCGCGCAGGGGGAATTCATCGCCGTTTTCGACGACGGCAGCCTGTACCTGCCCAACTACCTGACGGATATGATCCTGACCTTCGATTTTTCGGGCGCCGAGATCGCCGGGAAACGAACCTATCCGGCCTGGACGGGGCAGGAGGACCGGCTGGCCCTGCTCCATCCGGGCTGCGAGCACAGCCATGTTCCCGCCGTGTGCGGTGCGACCGTGGTCGCCCGGAAATCCTGGCTTGAAAAATGCCCCTATGCGGATCGCGACGAGGAGACGGACGGCGCGCTCTTCAGGGCCACCCTCGCGGCGGGGGGCAGGATCTATTCCGCCGATCATTTCAATTTCCTCCCGGAACCGGTCGGGCCCGGGGCGTTTGCCGGCCGGCCGGGCGAGGCGGGAGGAGACATCGCAGACTGGCGCCTTTAGAGGCACGACATTTCGGTTGCGTCCGGTCCGGCCGCGATTGTAGTAATGCCCGAAGGTCGGGCCGGCAGACTTGCGGCGAAACAGGGAGGCCGCTCACCATTCGTTTTCCGAAGACAATCAGGCGTTTGCTTGCCGCGAGCAGCCTCTCGCCGGATCGCCGCCTCGTGCGCGGCTCCGGCCTGTTCGACGCGGAATGGTATCGGCTTGCCCACCCCTACGTGGTTCGCGACGGGATCGATCCGCTGACGCATTTCCTGCTCTACGGCAGGGACCACCGGCTGTCGCCCGGCCGGGCCTTCGATGCGGAGCGCTATCTCGACCAGCATGAGGAGGCCCGGGCGTCCGGCCTCAACCCGCTGATCCACTATCTCAGGCACGGCCGGGCGCGCCGGCTGGAAATCCATCCGGCGCCGCCGAGCGGCGCCGACCGCATCCTCGCCTCCGGCCTGTTCGATGCCCGGTGGTATCTCGAGCACCATGCCGACGTGGCGGCGGCCGGCTATCCGCCGCTCCTGCACTATCTGGTGCACGGCTGGAAGGAAGGCCGCTCCCCCGGCCCGGATTTCGACGCCGAATGGTACCTGAAGCGCTATCCCGACATCGTCGGGGCGGACCCGCTGCTGCATTTCATCGACCACGGCCTTGCCGAGGGCCGCAGCCCGCTGCGGCCCGAACGCGCCCTCAGCGTGGCGAAGGCGACGCTGGCGAGCGTCGAGGACCTCGACCCGGAGCTTTATGGCGCCGACTACCTCGCCGACCCCGACCGGATCGAGGTCGTCAACGGCGTCCCGCGCCACCGGGCCGCCCGCGCGTTCGAGCAGATCGTCGGCCGGATCGCGCACGCGCCGCGCACGATCGTCTTCCTGCCCTGGATCATCCATGGCGGCGCGGACCTCGTCGCCGGCCATGCGGTGCGGGCGCTGGCCGAGGCGCATGGGCCGCAATCCGTGCTGGTGGTGCTTTCCGACCACGACCGCCAGGACGCCCCGCATCTCCTGCCGGCCGAGGTCCCGGTCCTGTCCCTGTCGCGCATCGACCCGGCGCTGTCCCAGGACGAGCGCGTCGTGCTGGTCGATCTTCTCATCCGCGTCCTGCAGCCGACGGCGGTGCTCAACGTCAACAGCCGCGCCTGCTGGGAAGCGGTGAAGCGCCATGGCCGCAGGCTTTCCCATTTCACCCGGCTCCATGCCATGCTGTTCTGCCCGGATTATTCGCCGGAGGGCCGGCGCAGCGGCTATTCCGATCTTTACCTGCGTCCCTGCCTGCCATTCCTGACGGCGATCTATTCCGACAACCGCACCCATCTGGAGGAGTTGGTGCGCCAGTTCGCCATTCCGGCCGACCTGCGCGGCCGGCTGGTGACGCTGTATCAGCCGGCCGCAGAGGCCGCCCCCCCGCCGCGGCGGGACCGGCAGCCCGGCGCGCCGCTGCGCGTGCTGTGGGCCGGCCGCTTCGCCGCACAGAAGAATGTCGATCTCCTGGTCCGGATCGCCGAAAGCGCGCCGCAATTCGAATTCCATGTCTGGGGACGCGGCGATGCGGCGCATGAGGCGCGGATCGCGGACCTGGCGCGCCGCTGCCGCAACGTCCATGTAGAGGGGCCGTTCGACCGCTTCGAGGCCCTGCCGCTGGCGACCTACGACGCCTTCCTCTACACCTCGCTGTGGGACGGCCTTCCCAACGTGCTGCTGGAGGCCGCCGCGGCCGGCCTGCCGATCGTCGCCTCGCATGTCGGCGGGATCGGCGAACTCGTCAACGGCGACACCGGCTGGCTGATCGCCGCCTTCGACGAGGCGGCCGCCTATGTCGACGCGCTGCAATCGATCGCCGACGACCCCAAGCGCGCGCGGCAGGCGACGCGCGCCATGACACGGCGCCTGCAGGACCATCACAACTGGCGGCGCTACCGCGAGGTTCTCGCCCGCGAGCCATCGGAGAGCGGAGGATTGTTGCATGGGTCGGCCAACGATAACGGCGGTGCTGAACGCCCATCGCGAGGGGCTGATCGCCAAACCGTCCCTTGAAAGCCTCAAGCGCAACGTGGCGCGCGCGCAAGACGCGGGTTTCGACGTCGAGGTCCTCGTCATCCTGGACCGGGCCGATCGCCTGACGCGCGACGTGGTGGAAAGCCAGAGCGAAAAGGATTTCCGGCTGATCGAGACGACCTTCGGCGATCCGGGCAAGGCGCGCAATTTCGCCGTGGAAACCGCGCAAGGCACCTATGTCGCCTTTCTCGACGCCGACGACCTGTGGGGGGAGACCTGGCTGGTGAGCGCCGCCCGCATCGCCGCGTCCCGGCAGGACCCGGTCGTCTGGCATCCGGAAGTGTGCGTCTATTTCGGCGCGGCAAAACACGTCTTCTGCCATATCGACATGGAGGACGACACGTTTAGGCCCGCGGGCCTGGCGATCGAGAACTACTGGACGGCGCTGAGCTTTTCGGCCCGCGACATCTACCTCCAGAACCCCTATCCCGGCACGGACCTGACCTCGGGATTCGGCTTCGAGGACTGGGCATGGAACATGGAGACGATCAGCCGCGGGGTGATCCACAAGATCGTGCCGGGGACGGGCCATGTCATCCGCCGCAAGACCGAATCCGTCTCGACGGCGACCGTGCGGGTCCAGGGCGTCACCCGGCCCAATGCCTATATCCGGCAGTTCCTCGGCACGGCCGCTAAGGCCTTTCCCCGATAAGCCGCGCAACGGTCTGCGCGGCGGCGTGCCGCCAGCTTCCCAGCCGCACGCCGTGCGCCTCGTGCAGCTTGCCGCAGTCGAGCCGCGAATTGGAAGGCCGGCGCGCCGGCGTCGGGTAGGCCGAGGACGGGATGCGTCCGATCGCGGCCGCCGGCCCGCCGCAGCGCGCGGAAACGGCCAAGATCTCGCTTGCGAAATCCGCCCAGCTCGCGGAACCCGAACCCGTCATGTGAAAGGTCCCGCGAAGACGGGCGGCGTCATCGGCAAGCAGGTTTCCGGCGATCGCCAGGATCCCGTCGGCGATGTCCAGCGCCGAGGTCGGGTTGCCGACCTGGTCGTCCACCACGTCGATCCGGTCGCGGCTTTCCGCCAGCAGCAGCATGGTCTTCAGGAAATTCCGGCCGAAGGGGCTGTAGACCCAGGCCGTGCGCAGGATGACGTGATTGTCCGTCGCCTGCGCCACGGCCCGTTCGCCGGCGAGCTTCGTGCGGCCGTAGGCGCTCGCCGGCCCGACCGGATCCGTTTCGAAATAGGGGTCCGGCTTTTCGCCATCGAAGACATAGTCCGTGGAAAAGTGGATGACCGGCACGCCCAGCCGGGCCGCGACGGCGGCGATCCGGCCGGGCGCGACCGCATTGACGGCATGGGCCCTTGCCTCCTCGGTTTCCGCCCGATCCACTGCCGTATAGGCGGCGGCGGAGACGATGACGTCCGGCCGTGCCTGCCCGAGGGCGGCATCGATCCCGTCCGGCTCGCCAAGGTCGAGTTCGGGGCGTCCCAGCGCCACGACGTCGAAGAGACCGTTCGGGGCGCCGCGCTCCAGGAGCGAGCGGACGACCTGTCCCTCCCGGCCCGTCACCACCATGCGCTTGCGCTGGCCGTCCATTTCGCCTCACAGGCCGGTTTGCGGCTGGCTGCCGGGCAGGCCGAGGCGCGCGCCGGCATAACGCTCGCGCAGGGGCCTCCACCACCATTCATTGTCGAGATACCAGCGCACGGTCTTCTCGATGCCGGTGTCGAACGTCTCCTCGGCCCGCCAGCCCAGCTCCGTTTCGAGCTTCCGCGCATCGATCGCATAGCGGGTGTCATGGCCCGGCCGGTCGGCCACATGGGTGATGAGCTCGCCATAGGGCCGCGCGCGCGGGCGAAGGCCGTCCATCAGGCCGCAGATCCGCGTCACCACGTCGATATTGCGCCGTTCGTTGCGGCCGCCGACATTGTAGGTCTCTCCGACCCGGCCGCGCTCCGCGATGATGTCGAGGGCGCGGGCATGGTCCTCGACATAGAGCCAGTCCCGCACCTGCGCGCCGTTCCCGTAGACGGGCAACGGCTTGCCCTCCATCGCGTTGAGGATCATCAGCGGAATGAGCTTTTCGGGAAAATGGTAGGGGCCGTAATTGTTGGAGCAATTGGAGACGACCACCGGCAGGCCATAGGTGCGTTCCCACGCCTTGACGAGATGGTCTGACGCGGCCTTGGAGGCCGAATAGGGGGAACTCGGATCGTAGGCCGTCGTCTCGCTGAACAGGCCCTCCTCGCCGAGCGACCCGTAGACCTCGTCCGTCGAGACGTGCAGGAAGCGGAAAGCCTGCCGTCGCTCCCCCTCCAGGCCGCTCCAGTAGGCCCTCGCGCATTCCAGCAGCGTGAAGGTGCCGACGACATTGGTGCCGATGAAGGCCTGCGCCCCGTTGATCGAGCGGTCGACATGGCTTTCTGCCGCAAGATGCATGATCCGGTCGGGCTTGAAATCCGCAAGCGTCCGCGACAGGGTTTCCCCGTCGCAGATGTCGGCGCGCAGGAAACGATAGTTGGGCGCGCCGCCGACAGCCTGCAGCGATGTCTGCGTGCCGGCATAGGTGAGCTTGTCGACGTTCAGGACCTCGTAGCGCTTTTCCAGGACGAGATGCCTGACGACGGCCGATCCGATGAAGCCGGCTCCGCCGGTGACGAGTACGCGCATGCGAGCCTTCCTGTCCGCTTCCCCTCAAGGGCGAGGCTTCACCTTTATCCGAAGGGGAAGTTTCAGGGCAAGGACGGGCCCATGCCTTTGCGCATGCGCAAGTGTTGCAACGCAGCCGCCTTCCATGCGAGGTTCGGCCCGATTTCCCGTTGGCGACTGGTCTATCCTGCATGGCATTCAAAGGCATCATTCTGGCGGGGGGAAGCGGCACGCGCCTTTACCCCCTCACCATCGCGGTTTCGAAGCAGATCCTGCCGATCTACGACAAGCCGATGATCTACTACCCGCTCAGCGTGCTCATGCTGGCGGGCATCCGCGAGATCCTGATCATCTCCACGCCGCGCGACCTTCCGCTGTTCCGCGAACTGCTCGGCGACGGCGAGGCTTTCGGCATCACGCTCTCCTATGCCGTGCAGCCCCAGCCGAACGGGCTTGCCGAGGCCTTCATCATCGGCCGGGAATTCATCGGCTCGTCCTCGGTCGCCATGGTTCTCGGCGACAACATCTTCTTCGGCGAAGGGCTCTCGGAGCTCTGCCGGCAGGCGGCGGCGCGCGAAAGCGGGGCCTCCGTCTTCGCCTATTACGTCAATGACCCGCAGCGCTACGGCGTGGTGGAGTTCGACGCCCGCGGCACGGCGCTCTCGATCGAGGAGAAGCCCGCCGTGCCGAAATCGAGCTGGGCCGTGACGGGGCTCTATTTCTACGACAACGACGTCGTCGACATCGCCGCCGCCACCACGCCGTCCGCCCGCGGCGAACTGGAGATCACCGCCGTCAACAGCACCTATCTCGAGCGCGGCAAGCTGCATGTGAAGCAGCTCGGCCGCGGCTATGCCTGGCTCGACACGGGCACGCTCGACAGCCTGCACGAGGCCTCCGCCTTCGTCAGGACCATCGAGCACCGGCAGGGCATCAAGATCGCCTGTCCGGAGGAGATCGGCGTGGAGATGGGCTGGCTGCCGGTCGACAGGATGCTGCAGCGCGCCGAGGAGATGGGGCGCAGCGAATACGCCAACTACCTGCGCCGGCGCGCCCGGGAGCTCGCAACGGCATGAGCGAGATCCGTCCCACCGCGCTTGACGGCGTGCTCGAGATCGTGCCCGCCCGCTTCGGCGATGCGCGCGGCTTCTTCTCCGAGACCTACAATGCCGCCCGCCTTGCGGAATCCGGCATCGACCTTGCCTTCGTGCAGGACAATCACTCCCTGTCGGCGCGGCGCGGCGTGCTGCGCGGGCTGCATTACCAGCTTCCGCCGCGGGCGCAGGACAAGCTCGTCCGGGTGGTGCGCGGCGCGATCTTCGACGTGGCGGTCGATATCCGCCGCGGCTCGCCGACCTTCGCCCGATGGGTCGGCGTCGAGCTCTCGGCGGAAAAATGGAACCAGCTCCTGGTCCCCAAGGGTTTTGCCCACGGCTTCGTCACGCTCACCGAAAACACGGAGGTCGTCTACAAGGTGACGGACTACTATTCCCCCGCGCATGACCGGTCGATCCGCTACGACGATCCCGAGATCGCCATCGACTGGCCGGTCGCCGCCGGCGACGTGCAGCTGTCCGACAAGGACCGCGCCGCCGTCCCGCTCGCAAGGGCGGACGTCTTCTCCTGGGAATAGACCCGCCCTACTGCGGACGCTTGAACCGCTGCTGTCCGAAGATGGCCCCGAGGAACGGCGCGCGCATGATCCAGAGGCGCAGCCGCACGCGCTTGTTTTCCGGCAGGCGCGCAAGCGCCGCCTTCTGCGCCGCGATCGCCGCCTTCCGGTCGCCGGCCAGAAGATAGGCTTCGGCCGCGTGCCTGAGCAGGTTCGGCTGGCTCTCCTTCAGCGCGAAGGCCTGGACAAGCTGTTCGGCCGCCTGGGCATAGCGGCCTTCCCGGTAGGCGGCAAACCCGGACATGCTGAGCGCCTCGGCGCTGGCGGGGTCCGGCTCCCCCATGAAGCGGGTCGGCGCCATCCGGGCGCCGGCATAGCTCAGCCAGGAAAAGCGGGGCGTCTCGTTCAGCCGGCCGAGGCGCTCCGCCGCATCCTTCCAGCGCAGCTCCGTCACGCAGATGTCCTTGTAGCCATGGCTCTTGCGGGTCTGGAACTCGACGATGTGGTCCGTGGCGCGGAAGCGGGAATATTTCCGGCAGATGAACCAGGCGGCGATGCGCAGGACGAGGTCGCGGGCGGGCCGCTGGAGCTCCCCTTTCTTCAGCGCCGCGATCCCGGCGGCCGCGGAGGGCGCGCGATGGCCCGCGCCGGCGAGATTGTAGAAGGCGTTGCCCAGGGTGATCGTGACCGTCTCGTGCAGCAGGGAGAGAAGGCCGACGCCGGAATTGTAGCAGAGCGTGGCATCGACGCTGTCGATGAGCGCGTGGATATTGTCGCCCCTTTCCGCCGTAACGACATTCGGGCTTGAAAGCGGAAGGTCCGTCTTCGACAGGGGATGCGGCTTTATGATGAAGAGGACGTCGGTATTGTCCGCCACCAGGGACGGCAGGGACGACAGGAATTGCGGGTAGGATTGCTCGCCCCTGAGAAACAGGGTGACGGCCATGTCGTCTTCCAGCTGGAGCGGCACGAAGCACTTGATGCGGCGATCGTCCCGCAGATGGCGGTATTTCGCGGCCGTCTCCTCGTAGGCCCCCATCTGTTCGAGGGTCTCGCCGCCCCCGCGCAGGTCCTCGACATAGGACCGGGCGGCGTCCAGCTCCGCCGCCGAGAACCTCTCCGCCAGGAAGGCGGCTTCGGAAAAGCCCCCGCTGTTGTAGCAGACGTCCTCGTCGTAATAGATCGTGCCCGGCAGGGCGCCCCGCTCGATGACGATCGTGTTCCGGCCAAGCGCCTTCGCCCTGTCGAAGATCGGGCGGAAGGCGGCATGGCTCTTCATATAGGGATTGAAGATGGCGATATCGTCGATCCGGCCCTGTTCGAGGCCGGACAGGATATCCCCGACCGTTTCCGCCTTGTCGGAGAGGACGGGCACGAGCCGATAGCCCAGGAGGCGGAGCGGCAGGAAATAGCCCAACGTGTCCCTGTTCCGGCACAGACAGGCGATCGTCTTTTCCCGCTCGATATGGTCGATCGCCAGCAGCCCGGTGCGGTCGTCAAGATATTTCCGGGTCGCGGCGAGGAAGTTCTCCCGTTTCCCGTCACCGGACACATACCACGCCTGTTCCTTCGCGCGGGGATGGTGCCGATGGAAGACCTTGAACCCCAGTCCCTCCGCCGGTTGGGACAGAAGCTCGAAGAGGCGGCGGAAGCCGACATAGGACCTCGCCTGGTAGAAGTCGGACCGCAGCGGGCCGAAGAGGTCGCTCCCGGGCTCCTCCGGCAGGGGCAGGAAGCCGGCATGGAGGCAGAAGCGCAGCAGGAACTCGAAGTCTTCGGACCCATGCCCGCGGAAGGAGGGATCATAGCCCCCGACGAGGGAGAACATTTTCCGGCTGATGAGGAAGACGTTCGAATAGGGAGCGACGTAACGTTCGTCCGCGCCGCTCACCTCGGCATAGTTCAATGTGAAGGCGAGCTTGCGCAGGAAAAGGGATTGCCGCTCGGCGCCATCGAGGCTTTCGAGCTGCCGCGTCTCGGCCGCCCCCAGATGGAAGGCCGGCGGGTTGAGCATGATGTCGACGACATTGCGCATGTCGAGCGCGCTCGCCGTCTCCGCCAGCCGCTGGAAGAGGTCGCGTTCGCTGATGAAGTCCGGATCGCAGAAATAGATGAAGTCCGTCTCGCACAGCGAGGCGCCGATGTTGCGCGCCAGCGACAGCGAGAACACGCCTTGGTCGTCGACGAAATGGTAGCGGTAGCCGGAATGCGCGCAGAGCGCCGCAAGGGTGTCCCGATGGGGCGGCTCGGACCCGAAATCCACGACGACGATCGGCGGGCAGGGCCGATAGTGGCCGGCCATCCCGCCCAGCCGGTCGGCAATCCAGGGATTGCCGTCATGGAGACGCACGCAGAACACCATGGTGATGTCCGAAGCGCCGACGGACCCGCCCGCAATGCTGGAGGAGGTGGTGGCGCAGCTCATTCGCTATCCTCGGCCCGTGAAGAAACATGTGCCATGCGGTGCAGGCCCGTCTCGATCCCTGGAGCATTCCCGGCCGAAGCGGCATCGCTTCGCGCCGGACAATGCGTCAAAAACAATAGCCCGGGAAAGGCCGGCGGACCGGCCCTCTCCAGAGCATGCCGCGCGGTTTTGCGACAACGACATGCGTAAGACAAGGACCGCGCCGCGCTTCAGGGCAGGAAAGGCTTGCCGGGAAAGAGCGGATGCAGCCACTGCGGCAACTTCGCGTACCGTCTTCTCCGCATCAGCCGCCTGTTGCCCGGCAGACGCTTCAGGGCCTCCTCCAGGCATTCCAGCGCCAGGGATCTGGCACCGCGCTTGAGATAGCACTCCGCCAGGCATCGCAGGTGCTCGACCTCGTCGGGCTCACGCGTGCGCAGGGCCTCGAAAAGCTGCGTGGCCTGCCGGTAATCTCCCGCGGCGAAGGCCTTGCGCGCCTGCTCGCCGAGTTTCGCGGCCGGCATGATCATCATGTCGACGAATGGGCCGCCGTGCCGCTGGACGCCGGTTTCCAGGAGGAGCTTGTGAAGGTTCCGGTCCTCGGGAAGCCAGCCATGGGCGATTTCGAAGAGGCGGTCGGCCTCTTCGTACTGTCCGTCCGCGCGCAGGCCCTTTGCCAGATCGATGACCGTCCGCGCCGCCGCCCTGTCGTCGGGAACCCATCCGCGCGCGGTCTCGAAAAGCCGCGCGGCCTCTTCGCGCCGGCCGGCCGCATGGGCCGCCCTGCCCATCTCGGCCATGGCGCGGGAGAGCTTCCCGTTGGCCGGCTGCCGCCGGTTCGCGGTCGTAAACAGGCGGAAGGCCTCGTCGTAATCCTCCCGCTCGCAGGCCGCGCCTGCCATGCGGATGAGCGTGCCGATGGCGCTCGTCTCCTCCTGGACCGCCTCGCGGCCGCCGAAGGAGAAGTAGAGCGGCGCCTTGAGGGAGACGTTCCTGGGAACCGTGCCCAGGACGATCGGGGCCGCGGTCAACCCGCGAAGGACGGAAAAAAGGATGCGTGTCCCAGGTGCGGGCGCCTCGGCATTCTCCGCCCCGCCCTCCCCCCTGGCGACCCGGTCGGAGATGCCGAACGAATAGAACTCCTCGAGCAGGAAACGCAGGAAGCGCAGGCGTTTTTCCGCATCCGGCACGCTGGCCTCCCCGACGGCCGCGACCAGCTCCTGCCTTCCGGACACCGCGCGCGCCAGGCCCGGCTGGGCATAGAAGGCCTTGCCGCAGCAGATCACGGGCTTGCCCTGCGCGAGCGCCACGAGGCCCAGGTCGGAATTGAGGACGACGACCGATGCGGCGAGCTCGATCAGGTCCGCCACCGGCGCGTCGTCCACGAAGACGACATTCGCAATCTCGGGCCCGGCAGCGCCGGGCGGGCGTTTCGCCACCACGACAAAGGCCTGCGGATCGAGCGCCTGCGCCAGATGGGCGATCCAGTCCCCGAAGGCGCGGGCCGCGCCGTCCTGCGGGCCTTGCAGGTCCATGAGCACCATCCGCCGCCCGCCAAGGCCGAGCCGGTCGGCCAGAGCGGCGCCCGCCGGCGCACCGTCCTCCATCGGCGCCGGCCCGTTGTCCGCCAGCCAGTCCAGCACCCGCCGCCGCGCGGCGTCGTCGAGCGGCCTGTCCCAACGCGCCGCCTGGTCGGAGGGACTGCCGGCAAGAAACCCTTCCGGGTCGAAGAACCAGCTGTCCGGCAACCCGCCCCGGCCCGCGACGACAAGGCGCCGGCCCGCCGCCTTGAGGCCCTCGTACAGGGAACAGCGGTGGTCGTCGCCATGGGGATCAAGGAAAAGGGCCCGCGTGAACCCCTCCTCGTCCAGGGCGCGGACCAGCGCATCGCTATCGGCGAAATCGCCCTCCGGCCGGATGCGGTAACGCCCGAAGGCGGGAAAGGCGTGCCGCAGCGCCCGCAGGGCCGGCGCGTGCGCGTCGGCGAGGACCAGCGTCTTCTCGCCGGAATGCGGGTCTTCCATGGGCAGGAGCCAGGACGTACCGGCGTCATAGGCCTCCATGATGCCGGAGACGCGCTCCTGGTTCTCCACCATCGGCGTGACATAGCTCGCATCCTCGCGCTGCGGATGCCAGAGATGGGCCATCTGCAGGCCGCGCTGGAACACGTCGATGCCGTAGAGCGCGAAATAGGCCCGGAACCCCTCGTAGCGCAGGATCGCGTTGCGGCGGGTGTTGAGATAGTAGTTTCCCGTCCGCGGCCCTTTCGGCCCGTAGCTGGCGAGCCGGTGCAGCAGCTCGAAATCCTCCGCGCCATGGCCGACGAAGCTCTTGTCGTGCCCGCCGATCGCCAGGAGATGGTAGCGGCTGGCAACGATCGCCGAGATCGCATAGGTGTGGTTCTGGTAGACGGTCCTGTCGTCGCGCATCACGCCGTCATGCAGCAGCGTATCGGCGAAGGCCGCCTCCCCTTGCGCGAAAAGCGCCAGGTAGCGCCGGGTGAAATCCTCCGTCATATAGGCGCCGGGCAGGGCGAAGAAGGTGTAGGCGTTGCCTGGCATGCCGCGCAGCCGCGTCTCCTCCAGCACGCGTTCGTAGCCGCGCGGCGACATGAGGAAATCGATGTCGTGATAGAGGATCAGCGGGGTTTCGGCGTGCTGGGTGCCGATGTCGCGGGCATGGCCGACGCTGAAGGGCTCGTCGCCCGTTTCCACGCGCACCAGCCGCGTGCCCGTCGCATCGGCGAGCGCGCGCAGCTCCCCTGCCCGTTCCGCCGCCGTGCCGTAGTCGACGACGAGCGGAACGTAGCCCCCGGGCAGCGTCGCGATGATCCGCGCGATGCGCTCCGGCTCGTCGTAGAGCCGGTCTACCGACAGGCGAACGGGAATGACGGCGGTGATGACCGGGGCCTCGGACACGGGCGCGCGCCCTCCTCTTATCTGGATGCGTCGAAGGGATACAGGATCCTTCCGACGATGCGGGCTTTCAGGGACGTCCTCTCGCGGAAGAAGCGGATCGGGTTGGCCCTGTATTTCTCGACGAGCCTCCTGTTCCCCCGCCAGCCGATGAGGGGGACGAGGACGAAGGGCAGAAGATGGCGCCAGCCGAGAATGCCATAGGCGCCCCAGGGCCGCCACCCGGCCGGCCCGGCGTCGCCGAATTCGTTGGCATAGTCCTGCGGGTTCTTCAGCCGCAGCGTCAGCCATTCGACGGCCTGCTCGAACGTGTAGCGCGCGCCCGTCGCCGGCTCGAAATAGGTCGGATAGAGGAGGTAGGCGGCGGCGAAGACCTCCACCACCGTGCGCCGGCGCGTGCGCCGCGGATTGGGCTGCCGGTCGTCGGTCAGGCCCCAGCCGGCATAGAAGGGCGAGCCGAGCACGGTCAGCGGAATGCCGCGCAGGAGCGCCTCGAAGCCGCCGAGCGAGGTGATCGCATAGGCCTTGTCGATCGTCTCGAAGGACTGGGCGAGCGGGATCCTCTCGTGCAGGATGCGGCAGAGATGGGCGACCTCCTCCGGGTCCGACTGCGCGTCCCTGACGCCGTTCAGCACGTCCGGATGCGGCTTGTAGATGATCTCGGCCTCCGGATTTTCCGCGGCGGCGAGCCGCACGAGGTCGTTGTTGCCGAATTTCCGGTCGCAGCCGTAGAGGATGGAGGCATCGTCCTCGACCTGGCCGATGACGAGGACGCGCGGGCGCGTCTTCTCGCCGAGAAGGGTGGAGAGCGACAGGCTGGACACCGTGTTGTACTTGCTGAGACCGCCCTCGACGATGAGGCGGATCCCCTCCCGCGCCCGGTCCAGCAGCTTCGGATCGGCCGAAAAGTCATGCGTCTCCAGCATCACTTCGAGGTCGGACGGCCCCCGGCTGTCGAAATAGGGCCGGCGGCTGTCGAGCGACAGCGACAGGGGCGGCGTGCGGGCGGCGTTGGGCCGGTTCGAGCGCAGGAAACCGTCCTCGATGAAGAAGCAGGGGATGTTTCTTTCCCGCACGAAAGTCTCGAGATTGGCCGGCAGGTTATGGCCCCAGATGAAGACCTCCGCCCCCTTCGTCGCGGCGATGCGCGCCATCCACTTGCGCTCGAACGCCTCCGCCGTGACGTTCAGCGGCAGATAGATGAAGCGCCGCTCCGGGAAGAAGGACTGGAAGACGGCTCGCTTCCAGCCATTCATATGGAGCGCAAAGGTCGGGGTTTTCGCAGCGTCGATCGTCATCGCTCTATCGTCATACGCCTGCAGGCTCGGCCCGGAAGCGTTCGATCATCCCTCCATCCGGCGTTCCAGGACCGCGTGGATCCGCATCGCCAGCGCGTCCGGATCGGCCCCGACAGTTTGAAGGTGCACTTCGGGGTTTTCCGGCGCCTCGTAGGGCGAGCTGATGCCGGTGAAATTGGCAAGTTCGCCCCGCATCGCCTTCTTGTACAGCCCCTTCGGATCGCGCCGCGCGCATTCCTCGATGGGCGTGTCGACAAAGACCTCGATGAACTCGCCCTCGACCATCAGGTCGCGGGCAAGCTGCCGCTCCGACCGGAAGGGCGAGATGAAGGAGACCAGCACGATCAGGCCCGCATCGCTCATCAGCTTGGCGACCTCGGCCACCCGGCGGATGTTCTCGACGCGGTCCTCGGCGGTGAAGCCGAGGTCCTTGTTGAGGCCGTGGCGGACATTGTCGCCGTCGAGCATGTAGGTATGGCGGCCCTCGGCGTGCAGCAACCTTTCGAGCCGGTTGGCGACCGTCGACTTGCCGGAGCCGGAAAGGCCGGTGAACCAGACGACCGCCGCCTTCTGGTGCTTGAGGGCCGCCCGCGCCCTGCGATCGACCTCCATCGCCTGCCAGTGCACGTTCTCGGCCCGGCGCAGCCCGAAATCGATCATGCCGGCGCCGACCGTGCGGTTGCTCATCCGGTCGATCAGGACGAAATTGCCGGTGGCGCGGTTGGCGGCATAGCTGTCGAAGGCGATCGGCGCGCGGGTCGAGAAATTGCACACCGCGACGCCGTTCATGTGCAGCGCCTTGGCGGCGAGATGGGCGAAGGTGTTGACGTCCACCTCGTATTTGAGGGCCGTCACCGTCGTCTCCACGCTGTCCGTTTCCGTGCGCAGGATATAGTTGCGGCCCGGGATCAGCGGGGTCGCGTCGAACCAGATGACATGGGCCTGGAACTGGTCGGCGACGACCGGCCGGTCGTCCGGCGCCACCAGCATGTTGCCGCGCGAGACGTCGAGCTCGTCCGCAAGAACCAGCGTCACCGCCTGCCCTTCCACCGCCCGGTCGAGCGATCCGTCCCTGGTGACGATCTGCCTGATGCGGGTCGTCTGGCCGGACTTGGCGACGGTCACCGGATCGCCGACGGCGACCGAGCCGGACGCGACCTGGCCAGCAAAGCCGCGGAAATCGAGATCCGGACGGGACACGTACTGCACCGGAAAGCGGAAGGGTTTCTCGCGGCCGTCCTGTTCGACCGGAACCGTCTCGAGATGGTCGAGCAGGTGCGGGCCCTGATACCAGGGCGTGTTTTCCGACGGCCGGGTGACGTTGTCGCCATGGCGGGCCGAAAGCGGGATCGGCTGGATCGTCGTGAAGCCGAGATCGCCGGCAAAGGCGCGGAAATCCGCGACGATGCCGTCGAACACCGCCCGGTCGTAGCCGACGAGGTCGATCTTGTTGACGGCGAGCACGATGTGGCGGATGCCGAGCAGCGAGGCGATATAGGCATGGCGGCGGGTCTGGCGCAGGATGCCCTGGCGCGCATCGACCAGCACGACGGCAAGATCCGCCGTCGAGGCGCCCGTCGCCATGTTGCGGGTATATTCCTCGTGGCCGGGCGTATCGGCGACGATGAATTTCCGCCGGTCGGTGGCGAAGAAGCGATAGGCGACGTCGATGGTGATGCCCTGCTCGCGCTCGGCCTCCAGCCCGTCGACCAAGAGCGCGAAGTCGATCTCGTCGCCGGCCGTGCCGTGCCTGCGGCTGTCGCGCTCGAGGGCGGCGAGCTGGTCCTCGAAGATCAGCTTGGTGTCGTAGAGCAGGCGGCCGATCAGCGTCGACTTGCCGTCGTCCACCGAGCCGCAGGTGAGGAAGCGTAAGAGCGACTTGTTCTCCTGCTCGCGCAGGTAGTCGGCGATACTCCTTGCGGAAAGGTCCGGTGCGGCGGCCGCCATCAGAAATACCCCTCGCGCTTCTTCTTCTCCATCGAGCCGGCCTCGTCCTTGTCGATCATCCGGCCCTGGCGCTCGGAGGTGCGCGCCGTCAGCATTTCCCGCACGATGTCCTCCAGCGTCGCCGCATCGGAATCGATCGCGCCGGTGAGCGGATAACAGCCGAGCGTGCGGAAGCGCACCAGGCGCTCCTCCACCCTGTCATCCTTTCTTATCGGCATGCGCGCGTCATCCACCATGACCAGCATGCCGTCCCTTTCGACGACGGGGCGGCGGGCGGCGAAATAGAGCGGCACGATCGGAATGTTCTCTTTCAGGATGTACTGCCAGATGTCGAGCTCGGTCCAGTTGGAGAGCGGGAAGACGCGGATCGATTCTCCCGGCGCGACGCGCGTATTGTAGGTTTTCCACATTTCCGGGCGCTGGTTCTTCGGGTCCCAGGCGTGAGCCGCGTTGCGGAAGGAGAAGATGCGTTCCTTGGCGCGCGACTTCTCCTCGTCGCGCCGGGCGCCGCCGAAGGCCGCGTCGAAACCGTATGTGTCGAGCGCCTGGCGCAGCGCCACCGTCTTCATCACATGGGTATGGGTGCTGGAGCCGTGCGTGAAGGGCGAGATATTCTGCTCAAGGCCTTCCGGGTTGATATGGACGAGGAGATCGAAGCCGAGTTCGGCCGCCATGCGGTCGCGAAAGGCGATCATGTCCTTGAATTTCCAGGTCGTATCGACATGCAGGAACGGAAAGGGCGGTTTTGCCGGATAGAAGGCCTTCATCGCCAGATGCAGCATGACGGAGGAATCCTTGCCGACCGAATAGAGCATGACGGGCTTGGAAAAGGTCGCCGCCACCTCCCGGAAAATATGGATAGCCTCCGCTTCCAGCCGCTGGAGATGTGTAAGAGACGTCAATGCGGGCTCCGATGGTCCATTGAACATGCCGCTCTCTTTGCACAACGCCCGCGCGATAGCAAAAGGCTTTCTGTCGCTTGGCCGATGCGCGCATGCCGATCCGCACTGGCAGAAAGGGCCTCCGACTGGTTATATCCCGTCACGACACGCGCCCTTCCCGCCCCGCAAGGACGGGGACCGGGCCGAAGACAGGACAGATCCGGACATGAAGGCTCCCCGCTTTTCCATGATGACGCGTGCCGATTTCAGCGCGCTCTCCCTGCACGAAAAGAACAGCTATCTTCAGATGCTGGCCGACCAGTATGCCGACCAGCACGAGCGCGAGCGGGTGCAGCTCGACAAGGACGCGCTGAGCCGGCTGCGGCGCTATTACAGCCGGCGGGTCTGGGCCGACCTGAAGCTGGAAAACCTTAGCGACAGCAGGATGGACATGCTGCTCGCCCGCCTCGGCGAGGCGATCCGCAACGATTCCATCAAGGCCGACGTCACCGCCGCCCTGATGCAGGAGACCACGCCGAAACGCATCCTGCGCACGGCGCCGCAGGACGACGCGCAGCTGATGTTCTTCGTGCCGACGATCTACGACGCCCCGCTCAAGGACGACGTCCACCTCATGGACGTCGCCCCCTTCTCGCTCAGCAAGAAGGCCAACAAGGGCATCATCAAATACGAGCTGAAGGACAGCCTCATCACCATCGAGGGCGGCGCGGAAACGGGCCTTGCCACCGTCTTCGACTACGACATCTTCCTCAACATGGTGTCGTATCTCGCCGACGAGGTGAAGAACTACCGCAGCAGCGAGGCCAAGGGCCTGAGGCCGAGCCTGCCGCCGAAGACCTACCGGCCGAGCGCCTCCCATATCCTGAAATTCTGCCGCCGGTCGGATGGCGGAAAATCCTACGAGGACCTGGAAGCCGCCCTCGACCGGCTCGCCAACACCACCATCAAGGTCGTCAACCTTTCCGGCGGCAAGCGCCGCCAGGTCGACAGCCGCCCGATGATCAGCGGCTACAGCGTCGTCAGCCGCACCGGGGCCAACCGCATCGAGACGATCGAGATCAACATACCCGACTGGGTCTATACCAGCGTCGTGCGCAACGAGCGCACGCTCCCCCTCCTCACGCTCCACCAGGACTACTTCCTGATCAGCTCCGGCCTCGGCCGCTTCATCTATCGCCTGGCGCGCAAGGCGGCCGGGAAGACCGAGGCGACCTACAGCCTGAAGGAGCTCTACAAGCGCAGCGGCTCGACCCAGGAGCTGCGCAAGTTCTCCTACGACCTCAGGGAATTCGTCACCCGCACCCTCGCCTTCCCGATGCCGGAATACGACCTGTCGCTGGAGGACGGCAAGGACGGGTCGATGCTGCGCATGCGCTATCGCAACGAAGGCGAGCTGCCGCTTTCCCCGCTCCTCGCCGATCTTTGATTTTGTCGCGGCTCCGTACTTGGCCGACGACAAAAATCGTGGAAGGCCCGTACATTACCGACGACAAAAATTTGTCCGCCACCCGTACATCGCCGACGACAAATTTCCGCGAGCTCGCCGTACATTACCGACGACAAGTTTCCCCGTCCGTCCCCGCATCGAAACTGTCGGATTCTGTCGAAAACCGTATTTGGCCGACAATTTTCCGTACATCGCCGACGACAAACCGTACATCGCCGACGACAAACCGTACATCGCCGACATCTAATGGAGGTAGCCTGTTGTTATCAAAAGGGAAAAACGGACTTTTCGCGCCTAAAACTTATTAAAACCTATAAAACCAGCCAAAACGAGGCTGGAAGCCTCTTCGAAAATGGATTTTTTGGATTTTTGTCGGATGTTCCTCTTTCACGCCGGCGCAGGGATGACGACAAATTTGGCGGAAACCACGGGATCCTGTCCGATTTTGGCAATGTCCGGCTTATGGCCGGAATTCGTGCGAAGCGGCATGAAGCGCGCCTTGCTCCCGGCGGCAGGGTTTCCATATTGCCACGCAATGGCCTTGAGACTATGCAAGCAGGGTGCCTTCCCATGCGGCAGAGAATGACACGAGGCATGAAATGAACACGCAACAGGCAGCGGAGCCGGCCAAGAACTGGCGTTTCCTCTGGGAAATGAAGATCGCCGCCCAGTCCGTTTCCGAAGTGTATGTCAGCCTGGAGCTCCTGGGGGGACATTACGTGAAGGTCTCGCCCAGGGACTTCCTGGATGCGATAAACGACATGCAGTCCGTCAGCGACACCCATCCCCATCCGCGGCGGTTCCAGTTCACCATGGAACAGGACGTCCTGTGGGTCCATTCCTCGATGCCCCTCAAGGCCGCGGCCGGGAAGGACGTGCGGCCGGCCGAGGGCCGCGTCCCCCTCCGGGGCTGATCTCGGCACGGCCGGGCAGGAATCAAAACGCCGCCCCCGTCGGAGGGCGGCGCTTCTGTTCGGGATCTCTCTGCTCAGAGGATGAAATAGTCCTTCAGGAAGGTCGTGCTGCCGGCCACCTGGATTGCGAAGTCCGCATTCCCGTCGCCATCGACGTCCCCGTAGATGAACGTGTCGGACGCCGCCTTCTCGAAGCGCAGTTCGCCGGCCTTGCCGGAGAATTCGTCCGCGCCGATGAAGGAGAAGGCCTGGTTGCCGCCGGCCTTGCCATTGGCATCGATGCCCGACAGGTCGATCCGGTCGCCGGCCTTGCCGTTGAAGTCGAGGATCGTGTCGCGGCCGGAGGTCTTGACCGTTGAATCGGTGACCGCGGCGAAGATGAACACGTCCTTGCCGGCGCCGCCGGAAAGCAGGTCGGCGCCTGCGCCCCCGGCCAGCCTGTCATTGCCGCTGCCGCCTTCGAGAACGTCGTTGCCGGTCCCGCCATAGAGCTTGTCGTGGCCCGCGCCGCCCTGGAGCTTGTCGTGGCCCGTACCGCCGTAAAGCTCGTCGTTCGCCTCGCCGCCATAGAGCTCGTCATTGCCCGTGCCGCCGTAAAGGACATCCTTGCCCGCACCGCCGTAGAGCACATCCTTGCCGGCGCCGCCGAAGAGCGTGTCGTTGCCGGCCCCGCCGAAGACCTCGTCGTTGCCCTTGCCGCCGTAAAGCGTGTCCTTGCCGTCGCCGCCATAGAGCTGGTCGTTGCCGATGCCGCCGAAGAGCTGGTCGTTGCCGGTCCCGCCGTTCAGAACGTCGTGGCCCGCCTTGCCGTAGAGCACGTCGTTGCCGCCATGGCCGAGGATCTTGTCGGCGCTGTCCGTGCCGGCCAGCACGTCGTTGCCGGCCGTTCCCTCGATGAGGTTGGTTTTCTCCGGCTCGCCGATCGTCACCGTCTCGTCGGAGAATTTCAGCTTCTCGATGCCCTTCAGCGTGTCGACGCCGTCATTGCTGCCGGAGCGCTTGTCGGTCACGGTCCAGCTGCCGTCCTTGTTCTCCTTCCAGCTGTAGTCGTCCTTCTTGCCGTTCAGCACGAACGTGTCGTCGCCGAGGCCGCCGTCGATCGTGTCGTTGCCGCCATTGCCCCTGATCGTGTCGTTGAAGCGGGTGCCGACATAGATATCGGCGCCGTTCGAGCCGGTGACGTTCTGGGCGTACTGCTTGAGGTGCTGGAGGTAGAGCTGGAGGCGTGCCGCATCCCCGTTGGCGCCGTACATGTGGGCGGAGGTGAAGTTGTGCACTTCGCCGGTCTTGGAGTCCGCGTTCGCGCTGTTGGTGAGGCTGAGCCCGGTGATGCGGAGCAGCGGATTGCCGCCGGTGAAGGAGCCGTCGCTGTTGAACGAGCCCGAGCCGCGCGTGCCGTATTCGATCGTCTCGATCGTGCCGGCGATGCGGTGCGTCGACATGTCGTAGCCGAACGAGCCGCGCGCGGTCACATATTTCGACGTCGCGGTGCTGCCATAGTTGAAATAGGCCTCCTTGCCGCTGAAGCCGTCGCCATTGTCGAAGCTGGGGAAGCCGGTGCTGGTCGTGCCGGCCAGGAAGCCGCCGAGCAGGAAGGCGTCGAAATCGATGCCGTTCGAACCGGAGGCGTCCAGCGTGATCGTGCCGCGCGACTGGTCCGTGCCGTCCGCCACGTCGCCGACGGCGATGGTGAAGGTCTTGTCGACGGTGTTGACGCCGTCCGAAACGCTCACCTTCACCTGGTGGCTGGTGGCTGTCTCGTAGTCGAGGGCGCCCGCGACCACCAGCTGCGTCTGGCCGCTCGTGCCGGTGACCAGCTTGAACTTGCCGCCCGCATCGTCCGTCAGCGTATAGGTCAGCGGCTTGCCTTCCGGATCGGTGGCCGAAAGGATGCCGACCACGGAATCGACGACCGCGTCCTCGTCGATGGTCGACTTCGACAGGGCAAGGTCGGTCGGGGCCTTGTTGTCCTCGCTGATGACCAGCGTCATGTCGGCGAAGGTCACGTTCTCGATATTGCTCAGCGTGTCGGTGCCATCGCTGGTCGTGCCGGTCCGCAGGTCCGTCACCGTCCAGCTGCCGTCGCTCTCGTTCTTGGCCAGCGTGTAGTCGGAGCGGTTGCCGGAGAAGATCGCCGTGTCGTTGCCCGCGCCGCCGTCGAGGCTGTCATTGCCGCCATTGCCGGTCACGGTGTCGTCGTTGGCCGTGCCCTTGTAGGTGTCGTTGCCGGCCGAGCCGAGGAAGTTCTGCGCGAAGGTGGACAGATAGGCGTAGATCTTCGCGGTGTCGCCCGCCAGCAGCATGGAGTAGAGGGCATCGACGGGATTGGGGTTGGTCTCCGAATTGGTGTTGGTGCCGGGCGCGACGTCGATGTCGAAGCCCGTGATCTTCAGCTCTTCCGCCAGCCCCTTGATGAGGCCGTCCAGGCCCAGGGTGGAATCGCCGGTGGTGACGCCGTCCACCCACTGGCCGAAGGTCATGCTGTCGACGGCGCCGGAAATGCCGTGGCTGCCGAGGGTGGGGTGATGGATGCCGTCATAGGCGATTTCCTTGCCCTCCAGCACCACGCGGTAGGGGCTCGGCGCGCCGTCCTGGTTGTACTTGAAGGCAAGCTGGTCGCCGTTCATGTAGTAGGTCCGGCCGCGGAAACTGTCCGGCGTGCCGCCGTAGAAGTCGTAGCCGCCCGGCTTCGTCAGGGCCTTGAAGTAATCGGCGATATAATCGGCGACGCCCTCGGCGCCGGCCGTATTGGTCGCAAAGGCAACCCCGGTCGTCCCCAGTTTGCTTGCATCGATCGTAATTGCCATTCTAATCGTCCTTCCAACACAAATACGCGCCCTCCCCTGCGCAGGGGGCGCACTTCAAACGGATCGGGGGCTATTTTGCTGAAGGTTTCGGCTCAGCTTGCCCGACAGTGGAATTCGGCCGGGATGGGCTTGATGCGGCGGCGGAAGGAACGGGGGATGATACACTGCATGACCTGCAGCCTTCCGGATGTGCGAAGCGGGGCCGTGCAACGCGGGCAAGGCGCCGTGCGGCGCAGCCTGACGTCGACGACCCGGGTTGAGGATTGCCGTTTCCCGGCGGTTCAGCAATGACCGATAGATATTATGAATTTAAAAGTCAACATTACCATAATATGGTCGCATTTTTCGCCATGCGGCCTCTTCCGCAGGCGCGATCGCGGCCCTATCCGGGAAACAGGATCCTGCCGACGAGCCGGTAGGCGGGCTTGCGCAGCGACTGGAAGAATTCGACCGGCCCGGCCTCGAACTTGCGCTGGGCGGAGCGGGAGCCGAAGCGGCCGATGAAGAAGCGCACGATCGGCACCAGCGGCCGGCGCAGGGGGCCGATGGCCTTGGTCTTCCTGGCCGGCACCTCCCGGATCACCCCGGCACGGGCGGCAAGATAGCTTTTGCGGCCGAACGGCGCCCGTTGCCGCAGGCGGCCGAGCGCGATCCGGTGGTCCTTCCAGCGCAGCACGGTGATCATGATGTCCTTGTAGCCGTGGCTCTTGCGGCTCTCGAACTCGACAATATGGTCCGTCGCGATGAATTCGGAATATTTGCGCAGGACGAACCAGGCCGCGATCCGCCGGACAAGGCCCGCCTCGGGGGCCTGCACGGCGCCCGACCGGAAGCTGGCGATCCCCTCCTCCGCCGAGGCCGCGTGAAACCCTGCCTGCGACAGGCTGTAGAACGCGTTGCCGAGCGTGATCGTCGGCTTGCCGTGCAGGAGGGAGAGGAGCCCGACGCCGGAATTGTAGCACAGCACGACATCGGCATGGTCGATGAGGAAATGGATGTTGTCGGCCCGGTCGGCGATGACGACGTTCGGCGTGCGCGGCAGCGCGTCCAGCTTGGAAAGCGGATGCGGCTTGATGACGAAGGTCATGTCCGGATTGGCTTCGACGAGGCGCCCCAGGCCGGCGGCGAAGTCGTGGTAGCTCTGCTCGCCCTTGAGGAACCGGGTGACGGCCATGTCGTCGTCGAGCTGGAGCGGGATCAGGCAGGTCGGCGTTCCGGGCTGTTTCGTTCCCGCGTATTTTGCGGCCGTGGCGGCATAGGGATCCATCGCCTCCAGCGTCATGGACCCTTCGCGCAGGCGCGCGACATAGGCCTGCGCGGCGGCAAGCTCTTCCGGCGAGAACACCTCCCGGTCGAACGCCTCCTGGGAATAGGACGGTGCGGCATAGGAGACGTCGTCGGCATAGTAGACGGTGTTCGGCAAGGCGCCGCGTTCGATGACCACCACGTCCCGGCCGAGCTTTCGCGCGAGCGCGACGGCATCGGCAAAGCGGCTGTGGCTCTTCATATAGGGGTTGAAGACGGCGATGCCGGCGAACGTTCCCCCCGCCAGCCCCGCCGTCAGCGCGGCGATGTCCTCGTCCGTCTCGCCGAAGACGGGCACCAGCTCGAAACCCGCCAGCCGCAGCGGAACGAAATAGCCCCAATGGTGGGGGTTCTTGCAGATGCAGGCGAGCTTTCCGGCGCGCGGCAGGAAATCGACGCCGAGCAGGCGCTCGTCCCTGCCGACATAGACCGCCGTCGCTTCGGCGAAGCGGCTGCGCTTCCAGTCGTTGTTCCTGTACCAGTCGGAGGCCTTGTCCTTCGGGTGCCAGAGGTGGAACGTCTTGAGCCCGAGGGATTCGGCCGGAAGCGCCAGAGCCTCGAACAGCCGGCGGAAACCGCTATAGGTCTTCTGCTGGAAGAACGCGGCCCGGCCGGGCCCGAAGCGGTCTTCGGCCGGCTCGTCGGGCATGGGCAGGTGCTTGGCATAATGCCCGTAGCGCAGCAGGAACTCGAAATCCTCCGAGCCGTGCCCCCGGAAGCTGGAATCGTAGCCGCCGATATAGGAGAACAGCTTCGATCCGATGAGGAAGACATTGCTGTAGGGCGCGACGAACTGCCCCGCCGGCTGATCGAAGTTCTCGAAATAGCTGTAGAAGGACAGCCGGCCCAGATATTTCGACCGCTCGTCCATGTCCGTGCGCGCGAAGAAGTCCCTGGTCTTCTCCTCGTTCAGATGGAAGGCCGGGATGTTGAGCAGGAGATCGAAGGTTTCGGTGGCCTCGATGGTGTTGATGATGTCGACGAGCCTGCCGAAATGATCCCTCTCGCTGAAGAAGTCGGGATCCGCGAAATAGATGAAGGGCGTGTCGGCCGCCGCAAAGCCGGCATTGCGCGCCGTCGAGAGGGAAAAGACGCCCGTGTCGTCGACGGGGACGTAGCTATATCCCTTCTCCTCGCAGACCGCCCGGATCCGGGCGGCGTGGGGCGCGGGCGAACCGAAATCGACGATGATGATCTTCGGCGCGGGGGCGTAATATTCTCCCATCAGCGCGATGCGGTCGATCACCCAGGGGTTTGCGTCGTGCGATCGGACGCACAGAACCATGGAAATGTCCGAAGCGCCGATGGGCCCGCGCGGATCGAGATGCACGTCTTGCACTTTCTGATCAGAAATGGCCGGAGCCGAGAGGGAGACTGGCAGTTCCATGCACTTCATTCCGTGTTCGTTTAAAGGCGGCGGCGCGTTCCGCACGGGCGCACTTAACACAGGCTGAGAGGCACTGAAACTGCCGAGCCGTCGAACCGCCGCCGCTGGTCGACGACGGTGGGCATATTCCGGAAAGATTCAGCGAAGGGCTTTGTATCGTTCTAGCGACGATAGCGGTAGGCGGCATACATGACCGCCATCAGCACGATCGCGGTCGGCCAGAAGTCCGTCGCCTGGTCCCAGCTCCAGTCCCACATGCGGTAACCATTAAGATGGGGCGGGGGCATCTGCACCGAGACCTCGTAATCCCTTTTCTCCCGCCCGTGAAAGTGGCCCATGGCGAAGGCAAGGCCGATGAGGGCCGCGTCCCGCCAGCGATACAGCGGCCTGGCGATCACGGCGACGACCACCGCCATGACAAGCCCCTCGACGATATGGCCGAGCCAGTCGAAATGCTCCTGGATGAAGCCCCAATCCGGATTGAGAAGCCCGCTCATCCGCCAATCCACCTCTTCCGTCACCGTGGCCAATGCAGCCCGCCTTCCGGCTAGCCCTTTTTCATGAAGATAAGCCTGCAAAGGTACGGGTTTTCGCCGTGATGGGGTGAGAGGCCGGTGCCTTCCTGGCGCTCCAGGAGCTGAAAGCCCAGTTCGGCCATCTGGCGCTCGACCGCCTGCGGCCTGATGAAGCGGCGGCCGCCGAATTTTCGTTTCTTGACCAGCGGCTCGTCCTGGTCGGTCCGGAACTCGAAGGCGACCGTGTCGCCGGCCCTGAGCTCCTTCGACGCGCAGGCAAGGAACGCATCCTGCTGGATGCGCGTGATGGCGTGGAGCAGGAACCGGCCGTAAAGCGTCAGGCCGCCCTTTCCGCGCCTGGCCGTCCGCAGGAGCCTGGTCAGCGTTTCGGCATCCGCTATGTCGCCATGCACGAAGGACAGGACCGGCCGCCTGCGAAACAGGTCCTTCAGGGCGCGGCGGAAGCTTTTCCGCGGCTTCGGTACGGCATGGGCCTGTGCCGCCCTGATCGCGGTGCTGCAGCTGTCGATCCCGATCACGGTCCGCTGCCCGGTCATGAGGAAGGCGCTGTCCCTGCCGTTTCCGCATCCCACGTCCACGACATGGCGCCGCAAATGGCCGGATCCGGAAACGAATCCCGCAAAGGACGAAGGCGGCAGGATCTTGCGGTTGTGGGCGTAATAATCGTTCCAGTAGATCGCCCCGCGGTGATACTGCCTGGCATAGCCCTGGGGGTATCGCTCGGTCCTGTCGAGCTCCCAGTTGTGGCCGGGATTGGGGGTCTTCCAGTGCGGCCCGTAGATGCTTGCGACCAAGGCTTCCGTGTCGGCGATGGCAGGGACCTTGCGCCCGGCAAGGTCTATGTCGGCATAACCGCGGAAGTCGCTTCTCATGAAATGCCGTGTGCCGCAGATGCCGAAGGGCAGCAGGAGCTTCCCGCCCTCGTCGAAAAAGGTATGGAATATATCGATCGTCACATTGGTTTTCGGGTCCGTCACCCAGATGCACGACAGCTTGCAGGCAACATGGTAGCCATGATCCGAAAGGGCCTTCGAGACGTCCACCAGTTCCGCGACCACCTTGGCCGGATCGGTATGGCCGGAGATGTAACCGGCGTCGAAATCATGGTCGTGCCCGATGAAGTTGCCGTTGCGATAGGCGCCGAGCAGGGTTCCGTAGAGGACGAAGAGCTTGAGGCCCTTCGTCGCCAGGATGGCGGACATGCCGTCGAACAGCGCGAACATGGCGTTCTGCCAGGCCGTGTCGACGGTCTTTGAAAGCTGCAGCCTGCCCTTCTCGTTGAAGACGTGGCCGGTCTCGAGCTTCTGCCGGAGATCCTCGAGGCTGAATTTCGGGATACCTGCGAAGGCGGGCGCCGGCAGGTCCGCCGTGACGTCGTTCGCCCGGATCTGCAGGCGGGCCTGGCTGCCGATATAGGACCAGATGTGCGAGAGGTTGAAGCGGAACTTCTGCCCGCCCCGGTCCGGGGCCGGTATGCCCCAGTTGCCGGCCAGGGGAACGCCGTCGGCCAAGAGCTGCAGCTTCACCGGCCGCTCTCCGGTCTCCCTGAGGCGGCCCGCGATGATCGCCGGGCCGAAATCCAGTATCTCGATCTGCACGATACGGCTCCTGCTAGGGCATTTCCGGCCGGAGCGGCATCGCTTCGGCGCCGGACAATGCGGTGAAACAAACCTGGGGCGGCTCTCTAGGCCCTGCGCATCAGCACCCGGGCGACATGCGCGTCGTCGTCGCGATATTTCGCGTAGCCGAAGCCTTCCGTGAAGTAGACCGGCGAGAAGCCGAATTTCGCCGCGCGGGACAGGAGGTCGAGCGGCGGGATGAAGCGGCGGTAATGGCTGTCGGTGACTTTCGTCTGCTGTGCGTCGCGGTCGGTCCGGAACTCGATCGCCAGGAGGTCGAGATCGGGCAGCGCGGCTGCCGTCCGCAGGAAGGCCAGCTCCGCCTCCTGCGGGATCGCGTGCAGGAAGAAGCGGGCGTAAACGACGATCCGCCCTGCCGTGGCCGCCGAGACCTTCCCTGCGAGGTCCGGGTCGTCGACATTGCAGCAGAGGAAGGAGGCCCGGCCGATGCCCCGCTCCTCTGCCGTGCGCTGGCAAAGCGAAACGGCGGCCGAGGAGGCGTCGACGCCGAGGACGTTGAAGCCGGCACTGGCGAAGAAGAGGCTGTCGCGCCCGCTGCCGCAGCCGATATCGACGATGGTGGAGCCCGCCGTCACTTCCAGCGCGACGAAGGCCGCGAATTGGGAAGGAATATTGGGAACCGGAGATGTCCGCGCGCCGTAGTATCGGTTCCAGTATTCCGCTGTGGTTTCGGCCATGGATGTGTTCCTAGAAGGGTCGCGCGGATCGAAGGGCGCGCCTGGCAGGGTTTCGACAGAAGGTGGCTTCGCCTGTCCTTTCTCCAGCATTTTACAGCCCGGCGGAAGCACCTTTGTCACAGAACCGTCATGGAAACCGCAGAAGGGGCGCTCCGCCTTCAGGAGCGCCGCTTCCTGCCGGTAGCGCGGTGCTTCGCATTCATGTGGGCGGTCTCGTCAAAAGAGATGACGCCGTGGCCCTCCCCCGCTATATCGTGCGGCGTTGGCGGGTGCGTCCTTTAACGTGGTGGGATCAAGTGCTTTATCTTCTGGCGGGTAACGGGGCACCGAATTTTGGCGACGAGCTGCTCGTCCAGTACTGGCTGCGGTTCTACCGGGACCTCGGTTATGACGGGCCGATCACCGTGGACGGCAAGGGCGCATCGGCGACGGCCGCGCTCCTGCGGGACTTCAAGGACGTAAACTACGTCAAGACCATCCCGCGGCACGCGGACGGGGTGGAAGGCTCGTATGCCGGCTTCCACGAGCAGGGCGTGGACTATGCGCGGTCCAACGCCTCGAAGTTCCAGGACGTCCGGGGCTTCCATTTCCTCGGCGGCGGCTATGCCTGCGCGAACTGGAGGAACGCCACGCGGCTGCTGGGCGCCGTCGTGGAGCTCGGCCGGCGCCTGTCGGTCCCGGTCGTCGCGACCGGGCTGGGCATCGCCCCCTTCCACAAGGTCTACCCGGTCGGCGCCGCCGCCTGGCGGACCATCGTCGAAGGCTGCCAGCTCTTCGAGTGCCGGGACGCGGCGAGCGTTCAGGCCTTGCACGCCATCATCGGCGCCTGCCCCTCCTTGTCGGAAGGGTTGGACGATGCGTTTCTCTACCCCGTCCAGACCGTCGGTCACGCGGGGAAATGGCTGCATTTGTCCGGTTTCAGCGCAAAGTCCGTCCTCGGGCCGACGGGAGAGGAAGGGCCGCGGCTGTTCGATCAATTCGACCGGGTCGTGTTCTGGGCCTGCTCGAAGGAGGATGCGGAGCTGTACCAGGCGATTGCCGCCCGGTTTCCGCAGGTCGAAATGCGCGACAACCATAGCCTCCTGAACGAGGGCCTGCCGCTGGAGGCCGGCGACTTCATGCTGACAGGCCGTTTCCATCCCCATCTGCAGGCGGCGCGGGTCGGCCTGACGGGCTATTACACCGCGCAGTCGGACTTCTATCGCATGAAGCACGGCCTGGTGACGGGGCTCGGCTCAAACTTCCGCCCGCTGCAGGAGGGCCTCGAGGTCTTCACGATGCCGGACTGCGAAATCCGCCGTCGTGACGGGGACCGCGTCCAGGCGAAACGCGCCGTCGCGCTGCGGGTCGCGCGCTTGATGGGGCTGGCCGGGAGCAATTCCGCCAAATGCGCGTAGCGCCAATGCTGAGCCGGACGATGCGGTAACAGGAATCCGGGACAAGGCCGGTGGACCGGATCTCGCCGGCCTTGCCCTAGATGCCGGATTTGCGCATCAATTCGTCGAGCGCCTCGCCGTAGGACATGCCGGTCTCGTTGCAATATTGCTTGAACCGGTTGATCACGTCGATCGGCGCGCGCACGAAGGCCTGGTCGAGGGGCTCGCTCGTCTTGCGGATGCGCTTGACCCGCTGGACCGGTTCGCGGCTTTGAAAGCCGGCGCGCGCGGCGGCCCGATCGGACGCCGCCTGCTCGTCCTGCGCCGGTGCCTTTTCGGGCGCGCGTGGGGCAAAGCCGGTGAGGTCGAGTGTCTTCGTCTTGCCGAAACCGAGGTCGCTGGCCATCACGCCGCCCTTTCCGCCGAGCCGCTGCGAAGGAGCTCGAGCACCTCCCCCGTCAGCTGGACGGCGTTGTCGATCGCGGCCTCGAGGCCGTTGACCTGCTGCGGATCGAGTTCGAACAGGCTCAGCCGTTCCATGAACATCGCGTTATAGGCTTCGCGGCGATAGAGATGCGTGCTTAGGACCGGCAGGTCGTTGCTCCGCATCTGCTCGGCGATCTCCCGCTCGATACGCCGGGTGAAGGGCGGCGGGCTCGTCCGGTTGAAGGCGAGCGTGAAGCTCAGCTTGCGCCCGATATCCTCCTCGCTTTCCCGCACCAGGCCGACGGCCCGCGCCGCCTGCTTGGCGTCGAGCGCGCTCCCCCCCAGCGGAATGAGCGTGAGGTCGGCCCGGATGATGGCGCGCGAGGCAAGGCGGCTGGCGGTGCCTTCCAGGTCGACGAAGACGAACTGCGCTTCCGCGGCCGCGGTGTTGATGAGGTCGCGGATATTGCCCTCCGTGGCCTCGCTCAGGACCTTGATCGCAAGCGCGCTCTTGCCCGTTCGCCAGTCCGTGATCGGCTTGTTGGGGTCGGCGTCGATGATCGTGACCGATCCGCCCTGCTGCGCCAGGGTCGAGGCTATGGCGAGAATGGTCGTCGATTTTCCCGCCCCGCCCTTGGGATTGGCTGCGCATATTACCGGCAAGATCGGCCTCCTTTGCTGTCAATCATGCTTGATAGCAAGAAATCATGAAAGCTTTCTGAATGCAATCAGATAGCAATCTTTCATGATATCAATCCGATTGCATTCAGTAATGCTATCTTGAATGATATCATGGCGGACGGGGCGATCGCCGGCGCCGGACTTTCAGGTTTCGCCTCGACCCGCCGGCAGGGTAGGGGGCACCCGGCTATCGGAGCCCGGCCGAGACTGCCGTGGCATCGAGATTCAGTCGGAACGGCGCATCCCTCCCGGATCGGCTTCGTTCGAAGACCGTCGCTGGATTTTCCAGTTCCCGCCGGGATGACGGGCGTGGCATGGATTGGCCGGGGCGGTCCTTCGGGGCAGTTTTTGCCCCCTGCCGCAAACGGCCCCATAATCCCGCTGCTGGCTGCGGACAGGCCGGCCGGCGCCGGATGGGGGCGGCATTCGCGCGGAACGGGAGGCGGGGGGCCTACATCACCGGCCCGGCCCGATTCCTTGCGCCATGCCTATGCGTCCTGTGACGGCTGCAGGCATGCGGGTCAACCATATCCTCGACCGCCCAGAGGGAAGTGGTAGAGCGGAACAGGCCCAAAACACCCCGAAAACTGCACGGCGTGCTCAATCTCCACAATGCCGGATAACGTTGCCTTATCGGTCGTTGTGCCGATCATGGACAAATGCCGCGAATCGGTGGCGGAATGACGGAAGCGTGCCCCGGATCATCCTGCGCCGTACGGCTGTCCGCTCAAGGCAGCCCCGCTTGAATCCGCCGGTGGAATGAAGTGCGGCCCCGTGCGTCTTCCTGCGGAGAGACTGGTGAGCGTCGAGCAAGGTCGCTGGATTATTAGGAATCTCTGTAGTTGGTCATTCGGAGGAAGGAGCGGACGATGGCGGACATGGAGATTGACAAGCGTCAGAACGAGGCCGCGGTCGTGCGGCTGACCGTCATGACGGCAGCCGGGCTGATGCTTCTGTCCTCGATGGGATTGCTCGTGATCTTGTGGATGAGTGCCGTCGGAGCCGCCCGCAACCAGTCCGGAGCCCCCGCCGAGAGCTCGGCCCGCCTCTAGGCTCAAGGTCCGCTCAAGCCTGGGCGATTATTCAGCGTCTGCTCATTTATGAGGGCTGCAATGGCGCAATCTTGGCAAAACACCATCACGATCGAACTGAATGGACAAGCGCACGCCTATACGCGGATACAATCGACCGAGGAGGCTGCGCATTACCTGCTCGACCACTGGCCGGGGCAGAGGACGCCTGCTTATTGCGCGGCGATCCGCTCCTGCACGAAAGCCCTGAAGGGCGAGATGAGCGATGCTGCCGCCTACCTTCTCTTCATCACGGCCGTACAGGAGGCGCAGGTGGCGCTGGTGATGGGGCGGCGCCTCATCGATGCCGATTCCTTCGAGCAGGACATGCAGCAGGTCCTGGCCGAAAGCGTTCTGGAAGATCTTCACGCACCGCCCTTCGCTCAGCTCTGAGCGGAAGAGTTTCCTCACTGTTTCGAATCGCGACGGGGAGGCGAGCCGGTCCGCAATCGACGAAGGCGGGGCCTGCGGGTCCGGCTGACGGGACCTTTTGGCATCGGGCCGTCAGGGAGCCTGTTCGGGGATTCGGGAAAACAGGACGACCGCGCCGCTGGAATACCTCTGGTCGTAGTGGAAGCCGCGATCGTGCAGGCACTGGAAAACCTCCCGCATGCCGGCGGGCCCAAGCACCTTCTGGTGCAGCTCCATATATATATTGCGGACGCCGGAAAGGTCGGAGGTCGAAAACAGTGCCCTTTCGCCGCCCTCGATGTCGCAGACGATCAGGGTCGGGCGCACGGTCCTGACGGTCCTGTCGAAGCTGGCCAGCGGGACCGGGAAGGAATGGATCGTGGCCGCGGTCTTGCGAAGGGAGGAGGCCCAGAAGTCCCGGTGCACATGGAAGTCGATCGTGCCGGACGCCGCGGCGCCGAGCACGGCGTTGTGCAGCTCGAAGCGCTGTCCGCCCTGCCCGTTGTCCTCAAGGGTCCTCTGGATCTTCGGGATGAGCAGGGGATTGGCCTCGAAGGAGACCACCCGTTCCGTTGCGGGATGCCGGAGCATGAGGGCGGTCATGAAGCCGATGCCGGCGCCGATCTCCAAAATGACGTCGCCGGGCTGGATGATCTTCTCGATCCGGCGGGCCTCGGGCGCCTCGTACTGCCCCGACCGGAGGGCCTGCACCAGCCTGGGGGACATGAAATCCGGGTCGATGCGCAGCCGGATGCCGAAATGCTCGATGGATTCCACGGCCCTCGCTCCGGTTCCTGTTTGGACGAGCTGATTTCTAGGAGACTCTCTTTTCCGTCTCAACCGGTTTCCTTGCCTGGAAGACGCCGATTTCGAGGGCGAGGTCCAGGGCTCCGGCGCCGGGCCGCCTGCCTCAGGGGCCATAGGCGCCGGGGCAGCGAAAAGGAATTTACTGGCGGGATATTGAATGTTTCGTCGATTTGGCGTAAAGCATCCTTGCTGTGCCGTGGAAATCAGCGCTTTAGAGGTAGAAACGCGGGGGGTTTGCTGGGCTCCCCGCGTTTTCCTTTTCTACCGTGTCATGAGACGGTGTGATTGTTCGGCAACATTCCTTCAAAAAAGCGAGCAGGCTTCCCTTCCCCTCGGCCTTGCGCTATGGATTCTAAATAGTTAAGGCCGGGCGATGCCGAGGCGAGTTGACTTTTGCCGCTAATCTTGGCATGGACAAGCGTGTGTAGCTGCAGCTGCACATACCAGCATTGAACAATATATCGAGAGGGAGCCTCTAAATATGGCTACGCTTAACGGCACTTCTAAAAACGACACCATCATTGGTGACAATTCTAACGACGTGATTGAATCCCTCGGCGGCGACGACTTCGTCGTCGGCAACGGCGGTCAGGACAAGGTGGACCTCGGCGCTGGCAACGACCAGTTCTGGGCTGGCGCTGGCGACGTTGACGCAGGCGGCGGCGAAGCCAACGACACCGTTGACGGTGGTGCAGGCAACGACACGATCGGTGGCGGCGCTGGTGCGGACACCCTGATCGGCGGCGACGGCGACGACACGATCTTCGGTGGCGCCGGCGACGACGTCATCTGGGGCGACGACAGCGCAGGCAAGGGCGCTGGCAACGACACGATCTGGGCCGGCGCTGGCGCCGACTTCGTCAACGCAGCTGACGGCAACAACACCGTTGGCGGCGGCACGGGTTCGGACACCCTGCTCACCGGCGCTGGCAACGACACCGTCTACGGCGGCACGGGTAACGACACGATCAACTCCGGCAAGGGCGTTGACACCGTGTTCGGCGGCGAAGGCAACGACAACATCACGCTTCAGGGCGGTGGCACCGTATACGGCGGCGTCGGCAACGACGTCATCAACACCGGTGCAGACGCAGCGACGGTTTATGTCGGCGCTGGCAGCGACACCGTTAACCTCGGCGCCGGTGGCGGTACCGTCTTCACCAACCTGTCGTCCGACACGGTCGCTGGTGTAACGGCTGACGTCTACAACGCCGGTGCTGGCGTCGACACGTTCGTCATCTCGGGCGACACCGACTCCAACGCCGACACGATCACGGTCAACGGCTTCGACGTTGCCGACGGTACCGGCGACATCCTCGACCTGACGTCCTTCAACTTCGCTGGCGAAGTTGACGACCTGGTCAAGAACGGCACGATCTCGTTCGGCGGTGGCAACACCACGATCAAGCTCGGTGGCGACACGCTGACGGTTGCTGGCGTCGACCTGACCCTGGCTGCCAACGCAGACCACATCCTTATCTAATCAAGATCAGATTAGTGAGACGGAAAAGGGGAGCTTTGCTCCCCTTTTTTGCATGGCCCGCGAAAAGCCATAAACCAGCGAAATAGGTGCGGCCTCGCTTCGTTTATGTCATAGAGTGTCGCCGGGGCAGGGCGGAACGGCCCCGAGGCAGTCTGTACAGGCCGATGTTCCTCCTTGCCAAACCACAAGGCCATCGTCGTATGGCCCGAATGACCTCGGGGCAATCGCGCTCTGGAGCAGCTCCGGCAAGAGTGCCGACCGCCGCGTGTCCGGAATTGCGGAAAAACAAAGAGATAGAGCATTGGAGGTGATCCGTCTTCACCGGAAATGCTCTAGGAGAGAATATGACGCTTCAGGAAAGCTACCAGGCGGAAAAAGATAAAGCTCTCCGCTCCATGGCCTTGGCGGCAGTGATATCCGTCATATCGGGCCTGTGCCTTCTGACCATTCCTTTGTACCTGTCCCAGGTCTATTCGCGGGTCATCGCGTCCAGATCGATCGAGACGCTTGTCGCGCTCAGTATTATCGCATTCGTTATACTTGTTACTTACGGCATTCTTGATGCGATCCGCGGGGCCTATCTGGCCCGCATCGGCATCCGCTTCGAGGCGCGCGTGGCGAGCCTGCTTCTTGCCGGCGAGCTTTCCCTGCCGAAGGACAGTTCCCAGGCGAGCCTGCACCAGCTGGTGGAAGTGCGAAAGCTGATCGCGTCCAACGTCCTTCCCAGCCTCTTCGACATGCCCGTCATGATCATCTTCGCGGTGATCGTTTTCGTCATCAACCCCACGCTCGGCTTCATCGTCCTCGCCGGCATGGTGATCCTGTTCTCGACCGCCCTGTTGAACGAGGTGCTGACGGCATCGAAGGTCAAGGAGACGGACGACAGCGGAGCGGCCTCGCACAAGGCGCTGTCGAACCACTTTTCCCAGCAGGAGCTGATCAAGGCGCTGGGCCTTTATCCCCAGGCGGTCGAGCACTGGGGGCGGCTGCGCGCCCGGCACCTCACCCAGCTGATCGGCCTTCTGGACAGGAACTACGCGCTCGCCTCCGTTTCGAAGACCGTCCGCAACCTGATCCAGATCGCGGTCATCGGCGGCGGCGCCCTCCTGGTGATCACCGAGCACCTGGATGCCGGTGTCATCTTCGCGACATCGGTCATCGCCTCGCGCGCCCTTGCCCCGATCGAGACCCTCGTCAGCGGCTGGCGCTCCATGAAGCAGGGGCGTCTGGCGCTGACGAGGCTCGACGAGCGCGTCAAGAAGTTCAGGCTGGTCGACGGCGCGACGCAGTTGCCGCGTCCCTCGCTGGGGCTGGTGGCGGAGAAGGTCGTGTTCATCCCGGCCCCCGGTGCGCAACCGATCCTTCGCGGCATTACCGGCGGGTTCGTTCCCGGCCAGGCCGTGGCGATCATCGGCCCGAGCGGCGCCGGCAAGTCGACCTTCGCGCGCATGCTCGTCGGCTATCTGGAGCCGACGGGGGGGCAGGTCACGCTGGATGGCCAGAACATCCGGTCCTGGGATCCCGTCACCCGCGGCAGCTATATGGGCTACATGCCCCAGGCCGCGAGCTTCTTCGAGGGAACCATCCGCGAGAACATCGCGCGCATGCGCGTCGACGACGCGCCGGAGCTTGCGATCGAGGCGGCGAAGTTCGTGGGCATCCACGAGATGATCATGAACTTTCCCATGGGCTACGACACGGTCATCTCGGACGGCGGCTTCCAGCCGTCCGGCGGGCAGAAGCAATTGCTCGGCCTTGCCCGCGCCTTCTACGGGGGACCGGCTTTCGTGGTTCTGGACGAACCGAATGCAAGCCTCGATTCGACCGGCGAAGGGCTGCTTTTCGAAACGATCCGGAAGGCGCGCAGCGCCGGCATCGGCATCATCGTCGTCACGCAGAGAACCTCCCTTCTCCAGCAGGTCGACAAGATCCTCGTGCTGAAGAACGGCCAGGCGGAAGCCTATGGAACACCTGCGGAAGTCATGCCGGGGCAGATCGTCCGGGCCGTTCCGAACAAAGTCTCCCAAGCGTAGGGTACGTCGATGGCGAATGTGCAGGAAAGCGAATTGACGGCCGTCGAGCGCCCGTCCTCTCCCAGGATCGAGGGCCTCCGGCTCGGAGCGCTGCAGAACTGGTGCGAGACGGTGCCCACCAGCCGGAAATCCCTTTCGCTCATCACCGGGATCGTCCTGCTGACGGTCTTCGGCATTGGCGGCACCTGGGCTGCGACCGCCAAGCTGGGGGGCGCGCTCATCTCTTCCGGCCGGGTCTTCGCGGAAGGCAGCAATTACATCATCCAGCACCTGGAAGGCGGGATCATCCGGACCATCGCCATCCGGGAAGGCGAGCGGGTCGTGGCCGGGCAGACCCTGATGGAGCTGGACGAGACCGCCACGCGCTCCCAGCTGGACAAGGTCCTGAACGATCGGGCTGTCGCCACCATCGAACTGGCACGCTGGCGTGCGGAGCGTCAGGAAGACCTGACGGTCTTCTCCGTCGAGCCCGAGAGCCTCGCTCCGGTCACCGACAATCCGCGCGTCCAGGAAGCGCTGGAGAACCAGATCGCCGAATTTCAGAGTTCGCGGGAAGCGCGCCAGCAGCAGCTGTTGATCCTCGACGGCAAGATCGCCAATGAGAAGGAGGATATCGCCTATCTCGAGGATCAGCTGCGGGCCTACGATTCCCAGAAGGACCTGCTGCAGCGGGAGGAGAAGAGCTATGTCGAACTGCTCGACAAGGGCCTGATCCGCCAGTCCCAGGTCCTGGCGACCCAGCGCCAGCTGGCGCAGCTCGACGCCCAGCGTTCGAATGCCCTCGCCACGATGCAGAAATCCCGGCACAATATCCAGGCGCATCTCGACGAGAAGCAGGGCGTGCTTTCATCGCACGCCGAACTGGTCAGCCAGAAGATCACGGCGACGCAGCAGAAGCTCAACCAGGCCGAGGACTACATCACGCGCCTTAACGATGTCCTGCGCCGCGCCAGGATCACGGCGCCCGTCAGCGGGACGATCGTGGCGATGCCCTTCAAGTCGATCGGCGCGGTCATCAAGCCCGGCGAGCAGGTCATGGAAATCCTGCCGGGCGAGGCGACCTTGATGATGGAAGCGCCGATCAACCCCAAGGACATCACGAAGGTCTTTGTCGGCCAGACGGTGGACATCGTTTTCCCGAGCGACCAGGTCAATGCCATTCCCCCGCTGGAGGGGACCGTGAGCTATATTTCGGCGGACTCGTTCGTCAACAGCAAGACCGGCATGCAATATTATGTTTCCCGGGTGAACCTTTCGCCGAACCGGCACGGGAGGAACATCATCCCGGGCAATATCGCGGAGATCTTCTTCCAGACCGAGGCAAAGACGCTCCTGCAATATATCATCGACCCCGTGACGCGTTTTGCGATGAAGGCCTATACGGAATAGGATCGTCGGCCGGTCCGGAGATGGTGAGGCTCGGGAGCGGCGGGCCGGGTTTCGACCGGGGCCCGGTGCTGTCGTATTGGCGTGAGCGGGATGCGTATACTTTTTCTTCATAATAATTTCCCCGGACAATATGCGCGGATTGTCAAATACCTGGAGGGCAAGCCCGGCATCGAGATGGTGGCGGGCTCCCTGGCCACGAACCGCCAGCCCACATCCATCCGGCGGATAGGATACAAGCCGCATCGTGCTCCGGGAGAAGGCACCCATTTCGCCCTGCGGTTCACGGAAAAGGCGGTCATCCAGGGCCAGAGCGTCTATCAGGCCTTCATGACGGCGCGCAAACGCGGCTGGGCGCCCGATATCATCCTGGCCCATTCGGGCTATGGGGACAGCCTCTTCCTCAAGGACCTGTGGCCGGACGCGAAGATGCTGTCCTATCTCGAATGGTATTATAACTTCAGGGAATCCGAGGCGGTGTTCCTGGCGCCGGAAAGCATCGAGGACCCCCATCTTCAACTGTCCGTGCGGATGAAGAACACCGTTTTCCTGCACGACCTCGTGGCGATGGATTGGGGACAATGCCCGACGCCCTACCAGAAGAGCCAGATCCCGAAGGTCTTCCACGACCGCATCTCCCTTTTGCATGACGGGATCGACACGGCGTTTTTCGCACCGGACCCCTCGGCCACGGTCTCGATCGGCGGCAGGACCTTCCGCCGGGGCGATCCGGTCATCAGCTATGTCAGCCGGGGGATGGAGCCGATGCGCGGCTTTCCCCAGTTCATGGAGGCGGCGTCGATCCTGCACAAGGAGCGGCCCGATGCCCATGTCGTCGTCATCGGCGAGGACAAGATCGCCTACAGTGCGGAGCGGCCCGACGGCAGGACCTATCTGCAATGGGCGCTGGAGACGTTTCCGGTCGATCCGGACCGGTTCCATTTTCTCGGCAAGCAGCCGCTCGAAATGCTGCGGGATGTCTTCCGCGTCTCCGCCGCCCATGTCTATCTGACGGCGCCGTTCGTGCTGTCCTGGTCGATGATGGAGGCCATGAGCACGGGCGCGCTGGTGGTGGGATCGGATACCGCCCCCGTGCGCGACGTCATTGCGGACGGCGAGAACGGCATCCTGGTCCCCTTCTTCGAGCCGCGGCTTCTGGCCGGGCGGCTCTGCGAGGCCATCGATGCGCCCGCCCGCTTTGTGGCGATCCGCGCGAATGCCCGGGCGACCATCGTCGAGCGCTTTGACGCGAGAGACCTGACGAAGGCGTATTTCGACCTCATCGAGAAGGTGGCGAACGGTCGGCCGGGAGGCGCCTGAAGGCGGGCCGGGGCGTGTGCGGCCTCGCTTCGGCGCCGGACCCTGCGGGCAGAGCAGGAACCGGATGCGACGTCAGGCGATGCCCAGGCGCTTCAGGACCGGCATGTGCTTCTGGAAGTCCGCATATCTTTCCTTCAGGGAGGCGATGTTCTCCTCGTCGGTCTCCAGGGCCTTGCCGTCCTTCGTCAGTTTCTGGTTGTTCTGCCGGAAGACGTTCCAGACATATGCGACGGGATCCGCGCTGTTCTCCTGCACCGCCAGCAGGAAAAGCTGCATGAAGCGATTGACGGGGACGCCGCTGCCGGTCACGGGCGAGGCGAGGTAGCTCAGGTCGCCGGAATGGCGGGCCTTTGCGAGGATGACGTCGTTGAACCGCCTGATGCTCTCCTTGCGGGCCGGGGCATTGGTGTCCTCGCCCGGGCAGGGCTGGAGATGACCCGCCCCGACGAGCGTCAGCAGGACGCGCTGCAGGCGGTTCCAGCCGAGGCCGGCAATGGCCTTGTCGCTGACTACCTGCCGCAGCGTTATGCTGCCCCCGGCGTTTTCGAAAGCGGCGATCACCGGCTTGTAGGCCGCCTCCTGCAAGGTCACTTCGCCAAGGGTCCCCTTCAGCTTCATGGGAATGTCGCTGCCGTTGCCGACCAGGGCGAAGCGGGTGTCGAGCCATTCCTCCCGGGCTTCGGGAACGCCAAGGGAAACCGCGCCGCGGATGAAGATATCCTTGCGGAACTGCCGGTTGAGGATGTAGTCGCGCAAGGTCTCGCGCATCGTGGCGTCGGGCGCCTCCTTGACGAAGGCCTGCTGGGCGTCGGTCAGGTGTATGCTGTCGACATGATCCAGTATGTCGGCCGAGCCGACATAGGAGAGCCGGGCCCTGGAGAGCTCGGCTGCGACATCCGAATGGTAGAACAGGGTCCAGTCGGCGTTGAGATATTCATGCGCGATGTAGTTCCGGCTCACGCCCTTCAGCCTCTGGACGCGCTCCTTGGCCCCGGGCGTCGCCTTGAAGAAGCGCGGCTCCTGTTCCTGGAACCGGTCGAGGAAGGCGAGGGCGGCGTCGATCCTCTGGGGCGTGGAGCCGACCGAGCGTTCGGCCTGCATGCGCATGAGGTGGCGAAGCGGCGAGGACCCGGCCCAGCCCGGCAGGCAATTGTAGGAGATATACACCACCCCGCCCGGCTTGAGGCGCCGCTCGATGAAGCGGATGATGGTGTCGCGGTGCTCCTTGGCGATCCAGGAATAGATGCCGTGCAGGGAAATCACGTTGAACTGGGGAAGGTCGCTCCGCTTGTCGAAGTCGGAAAAGCTGTCGTCGAAGAAATGGATGTTCTTCAGGTTCGCGGCGTCGGCGATGGCCTGGGCATTGTATATCTGCTCGGGATTGAAGTCCGTCGCGTAGAATTCGATATCCGGATTGGCCGCGGCCAGGATGTTCGACGTCAGGCCCTGGCCCGAGCCGAGCTCGCAATAGGTCGTCTTGTCCCGGCTTCCCGTGTTCGCCCTCACGCTGCACGCGGCGGCCGCGAACCGGAGAAGGGCAGGGCTCATTTCCTTGTAGAAGCCGTGCGTATAGCTCAAATCCGTGACGTATCCGGACGACCAGTTCTCTGACAAGCCATTTCTCCCGAGGCTGAAGCTTTCGGCCCACTATGCTGAAGCGCGCTTGCTCTGCAACAGGCATCTTCCGCAGGACGTGCAATCCGCCTTGCCGAAACGCCGGCGGCGCCGTCCGGCCATGTGCCCGGGCTTTTGCGAAAAGGCACCGAAAGACGAAACTTTCCGTCCCCGGCTTGACGTGACGGTGGAGATAATGCCTTTCCTGCTGGCGCAGGAACACGGTGTTGGAGATGGAAAGCAGCTGAATGGACAGGGTGAAGATCATCAGGAGGTTCGACGCGCCTCTTCATTTCTCCGTCTCCGCCTTGGACAAGGACGCCCGGCTCTATCTCAGCCTGGTGGACAGCATTGCCGATGACGTGCTCTTCCATGTCGAGTTCCTCAAGGAAGAGGGGCAGATCGCCGTCAAGGACCGTTATGCCGGCGTCTGGTCGAAGCCCGAGATGCACCCCTTCGATTTCAAGACGCAGGTGATCAAGGGAAAGCTTTCCCTCGCCGGCGAAACCTTCGTGCTCGAATTGAAGGGCTTCAGGCTGGAATTTCCCGGCAAGGCCTTCCAGAAGCCGCTGCTCTGGAGCATCTACAGCGACTTCCGCTACATCACCATCGGCGATGACGAACCGGTCACGGCGGCGCTTGCGCGGCGCTGGGCGTTCTTCCCGGAACACCGGTTCCGCACCGGCCTCGGCCCGCGGCTGCGGGCGCTGGGCGAGGCGGACGGCCTGAAGACCGGGCTTTGCGCCCTTTACCTGTGGGATGGCAACGAGGCGGCGTTCGAACAGCTGGCCGGGAAGGTCCATTCGCTGGTCGACGAGCTGCTCGTCGTCGTCCACAATTCGAACCTGCTGCGCCACGGCTTCTTCGTCGGCCTGCAAAGCGCCTGTTTCAACATCCGCACGACGATCATCGAGACGACGATCCGCAGCGACGGGACGCTGCGCAAGCTGAAGGGCGCGCTCTTCATGAACAAGGTCCTGTCCGAGGTGCGCCATCGCAACGTCGTCCTGATCGATTCGGAGACGGATCCGGAGCGCCTCGCCGCGCTCGTGCGCACGAAGAGGCTGCGCAGCAGGACGGATGACTTCCTGCTGCTGGACGAGGAGAGCCCGGCCTATCTCCAGGGCTTTTCCATTGCAAGGCAGACGCATTTCGTGGAGGCGGACGGCAAGCTGCGCCTGGCGGCGGACGACCTTGCCGGGCGTCACGCGGTGCTCGCGCCGGCGGCCGCGCGCAGGGCAAGCCTGGAGTGGGACATGGAGGAGATCCGCCTGGCGGATGCGCCCGTCCTCCTGCGCGACCGGCAGAAGACCACGCGCATAGCGCGGCGCGAAAAGCTGGCCATCCTCGTCGTGAGCTGCAGGAAGAACCGCCACAAGCAACAGGCGATCCGCGACAGCTGGGGCAGGGATGCCGCCCTTGCCAATATCGACCTCTGCTTCATCGAGGGGCATCCCGAGCAGGCCGAGGCGCTCCTGGTCGAGGACCGGCTGATCGTGCCGGCGCCGGACACCTACGAATACCTGTCGCACAAGATCTGGCACGGCGTCTCGGCGGGCCTGCGCCTTCTCGATGCGGACCATTACCTGAAGATCGACGACGACTGCGTCGTCAACATCCAGAAGCTCCTGGAATTTCCCTACGAGAAATTCGACTATATGGGCAGCGACGTCAATCTGGGCAGCCGCACCGCCTTCGACTGGCATGGCCCGGCCGTCTTCAACAAGCAGCTGGCCGGCCTGATTTTCGAGATCGATCCGGACCAGACCTGGTACGACGGGCAGGGCGGCTACTTCCTCAGCCGCAAGGCCGCCCGCCTTCTCGCCGAAACGCCCCTGGCAAAGTACCAGCACATGCTGGAGGACTATGCGACGGGCCGGGTCATGAGTGCCAACGGCCTGGAGGCGACCGCCCTGAACTCGAAGTTTCTCTCGATCAGGGAAATCTATATCAAGGACAGCCGGGACTACGAGAGCGCGGTCATCAGTGATGTGTCCAGCGTTGAGAGGACCTTTGAAATCTATGAAACCATTTCGAAACTTAATCGGCAGGTTATCGAAGCAAAAGGACGCTGGCGGTTCGAGTTCCCCGAATAGGGCCGTTCGCGACGAGGCCGAATACCGGTACGTTTTCATCTTCACCTATGGCCGCTCGGGCTCGACCCTGCTGATGGGCTACCTCAACAGCTTGCCGGGCTTCTGCATCCGCGGTGAGAACTACAACGCGCTTGCCCATCTTTGCAGCTTCTACCATGCGGCGCGGGAGACGAAGGGGCAGGTCGCCAAGAAGTCCATGCTGCCGGTCCACCCCTGGTATGGCGCCGACCTGATCCAGCCGGAGGAGGTGCGCCATGCCATCCGCCGGACGTTCGTCGACACCGTCCTGAAGCCGCCGGCGGATGCGAAGGTCGTCGGGTGCAAGGAAATCCGCATCAACTGGAACGAGATCAAGGATCTCGACGCGTTCCTTGCGGACGTGGTCGAGATCTTCGGCGACGTGAAGATCATCTTCAACCATCGCGACATCCTGTCCACCTCGAAGAGCAGCTGGTGGAAGGACACCGCCCATTCCTACGCCACGATCCGCGGCATGGACCAGCGGCTGCGGGAGAACCGCTTCGCGGCGGCGCCGAATGCCTTCCATGTCGAATACGAGGAGCTGGTGGCGGGGGCCGAGCATGCGCGCAAGCTGACCGAATTCCTCGGCGTGCCCTTCGATCCTGCGGCCTATGAGAAGGTCATGGCGACCCGTCACTCGTACTGACGCCCGGCCGGCCGGCCGCCTGGGACCGGATGATGTCCAGCCATTGCGGCAGGCAGTGGCGTTCCCGGTCGTAGTGCGTAAGAACGGTCTGCCGCGCCGCCCGGCGCAGCCCGGAGAACCGCTCCGGCTGGCGGAGCGCGGTAATGACGGCGTCGGCAAGCTGCCGGGGATCGGTGAAATCCACCAGGATGCCGTTGCGCCCGTCCGCAATGACGTCGTGGAGCGGCGGCGTGTCCGAGGCGATCACCAGGGCTTCGCAGGCCATGGCTTCCAGCAGCGACCAGGACAGCACGAACGGATAGGTCAGGTAGACATGGGCGGCCGAGACCGACATCAGGGCGTTCAGGGTCCTGTTCGGCAGCCAGCCCACGAAATGAATGCGTGCCGGATCGACCCTATTCTCGATCTCCTTCCAGAAATGGCCTTTCCACGTTTCGCCGGCCGGCGGATCCGCGCCATAGCCCGCGCCGGTTTCCTGGCCGGCGATGACGATGTCCGCATCCGGCACGGCCGCGAGGATTGCGGGAAGCGACCGGAAGAAGGTATGGCATCCCCGCAGGGGCTCGAGGACCCGGCTGGCGAAGGTGACGAGCGGCCGGGCGCGGCTGAAGCTCCTTTCGCCGATGGTGACGGTCGCGTCCGGGGTGGGGCGGACCGCGTGCAGGTCGACGCCTTCATGCACGATGGCCAGCCGCGACCGGAAGACCTGCGGAAGCGTGCCGGCCTGGAACGGCGTGGGGGCGACCAGCTGGTCGGCCTGCGTATAGGCGAGGGCCAGCGTGGCGCTCTTCGAGACGGCCCGGCAGCGCTCGGCCAGGCTGACCGGGCCGAATTCCGGATCGAAGCCGAGATCGCCATTGCTGGCGCTGTAGAAGAACTCGGCATGCAGGACGAGCCGCGCCCGCGGCCACAGCTCCTTCAGGTAGAGCGTTTCCCCCCAGCCGGGATGGCCGATGATGACGTCGGGGGAAAACCCCCGTTTGGAAAGGCCGATCGCCGCTTCCAGCGCCGCGGTGGCGCGGATCATGTCCGCCTCGGCCCGGACGGCGGGCGGCAGGATATGGGGTGTCGTGCTTCGCCTGTTGTGCCAGCGGACCAGGGTAACGCCCTGAAATTCCTCCGATGTCTTTCCACCGAGGGCGACGACCGTGTCGCCGGACCGGACGAGGGCCTCTGCGAGAAAGCCGAACTGACCGGGGAAAAAATTATGGACGAAAAGAATGTTTGCCATGGCGGGGTTTCTTTTCGCACAGTTGGAGTCTTTTGGCAGTAAACCTTTTTCCGCCCTTCGGCGTCAGACCCATTCGCCGACATGCATCAGGCCCAGCGCCACGAGCTGGTCCGTGCCTTCGTACGGGACGCTGACGCCTTCGAGATAAAGCGTGGTGCGGATGTTCTCCTTGTAGCGTTTATACTCCCGGCTGCCGCCATAATGCTGGCGGCGGGCCATTTCCTCCTCGACCTTTTCGCGAAGGGACGAGACGAACTTGAAATGGAAGAGGGCGCCGGAGACGGGGATGCCGGTCTTCGCGGACGTCCTGTTGAGCGACCAAGGCCACATGAGATGCGCCGAGCTCTGGTAGCGATAGTGCTTCTGCCACCAGACGAGCGGCATCTTGTTGAGGGCGGGGGCCTCCTTCGGCGTATCGCGGTTGAAGGCGCGCAGCCGCGGGCCGCCCTGCACGAAGGTGCCCGACATGTAGTTCGATCGCTGGACATAGCCGTCTCGGTCGAAATAGGGGCAGAGGCCGAACGGATCGTCGCCCGGCGCCATGACCGTCTCCTCGATCGGCCGGTCGCTATAGGCATCGAGCATCAGCACATGCAGGCACGGCCGGCCGATCTCCTTCAGGTGCTGGCCGAGATCCTTGAGCGTGCGGCTTTCCATATGGGGATAGACGAGGAACTCGTCCGGATCGACGGTCAGGCAGAGCTTGCCCGTTCCGTGCTTGCGGAGCAGGGCGTTGCACCAGTGGACGCCGAACCCGGCCTTCTTGTAGCCCTTGTCCGTATGCCAGACCGAAACGTCCTTTTTGCCGGCGCTCCATTCCGCAAAGCCGTCCGTGGAACCGTTGTCGACGAAGACGAAGTGGTCGACGCCCAGCGCCCTGTAATAGCGGTGGAAGGCGTCGATCCGGTGCATCTCGTTGCGGATGCAGCTGAAGAGAATGCACGTATCCTCCTTGCGCAGACGGTTCTGCACACAGCGCAGCTGGCTGCCGAAGCGCAGGTTCTGCCAGCGCGAGAGGACGAAATTATAGGCGCGGCTGCTGACCAGGCGATGCTTGAGTTTCCTAGCCATGCCGTGCCGCCACGCCTTCGGTTTCCTCGGCAAGGGACGGGGCAAGCCTTCTCCAGTCCTGCCTGGACAAGGCCTCGGCAAGGGCCTCGAAGGCTCCCAGCAGGGGCTCCGCCCGCCCGCCATGCAGGAAGCGCAGCGATGTCGTCCAGTCGGGATCGGGCGGCACGCCGGTCTCTGCAAACACCAGGCCTGCACGGTTTGCAGGGGCGAACAGCTTTCGTTCCATCGCCGCCACATGTTTCTGGCCGAAATGCCGTGCGGCCGTCTCTTCCGTGCGCCGCAGGCGGTCGAACCGGTGGCCCGCCGCATCGATGGCGGCCCGCTGCGGCTCCGGCAGGGCCAGATACCAGAACAGGAAGCGCCAGGCCGGCGACCGGCCGCCGGGAAGAAGCGGGACGGCGACGAAGGTGGTCTCGTTTTCGAAGACGAGCTTTTCCAGGACGGGATCGTCGCCGGGGCACAATTCGAAGACGGGCAGGCCCGTGGCACGGCTGAGGATCCGGGAGAGAAAGAGCGCCCGGTCATAGTCGCGAAGCGTTGTGTCGCCGGCGTCAAGCCCGTGGAACCGGGATTGCCCCGGCTGGAACTCGGCCCGCTCGGCATGGAAAATCCGCCCGAGCACGGTAAGGCCGCCCGAGGCGCGCAGGATTCCGGCCGCAAGCCGCGTCAGCGGCGGCGGCCCGTAGAGCACGGCGCTCGGCTGGCGCAGCGTCTCGAGGTTCTTCGGCCAGTTGCGGATGCCCGAGCCGGGCTCGAACATCCGGCCGTAGAACGGGACGGTTTCGGCGCGGGGCGGCATTCGTGTCCGGGCGGCGGGTATGGCCAGGACCGGCCGGTCGGTCGGGCCGGGCAGACCCGCCCGCGCCGCCAGCGCGGCCCGGCAACTCTTTGCCGACGGCGCGATCTTGCGCGCGAAGAAATGCGGCTGCTGCTGCAGCCAGGCGAGATGATCGTCATAAAAGACGATCGGCTTGCCGTGGAGATTGAACGTGTAGAGGGTCGGGATATAGCCGGGGGCGAGCGTGCCCCCGAGCGCATGGACGACCGTCTGGAAGAAGGTCTCGTCCGGGATCCAGACCTGCCGGTAGAAACGGTAGGCGGCGGGGTTCTCCGCCACCCAGCGCAGGACGCCGGAAACGGTTTCCCGCCGCAGGCACCACCATTGCGAGCCATAGCGCGGCGTCAGGCCGGCAGGAATCGTCCGCCTGAGCCCCAATAGGCGCTGAAGGCGGACGCTCGCTTCGAACAGTCCCCGCCGGCGGGCGAAGCTGAAGGGATGGCGCAGCGTATAGCGCTCCTGCCGCAGGCCGCCCGTCATCCAGCGCTCGTCATGGCTTTCAATGAAGTCGACCGCGCCGTTGCGGTCGAGGAACTGCCTGAGTTCGGCGAGCGGCCGGATGGGCCAGCAGGAGCAGCTGACCAGGTAGGCATGCGTGTAGTCCTTCCCCGATGCCGCCAGCAGGCCGAGGGCACGGACCGTCCCGTCGACGAGGCCGAACTGCCCCCAGCCGCAGCGGGCCCTGTCCTCGACGAGGAGAACCCGCGCCTGCGCGCCATAGCGCCGTTTCAGCGCGGCGAAATCCGCCTCCGGCGAATTGCGGTCGTAATGGACGGCGACCAGGCATGCGCCATCGGCCGCAAGCAGCATGTCGATCGATGCCCCGACGACCTCCGCCGGCTCGTGCGCTATCAGGACGAACGCTAAAATGGCCATATTCCGCCTATCTCCTTGCGGTTGCTAGGTAGAGCTTCGCCAACCCGACAGTCAACCGTCGCCTGCCGGCCGCAGGGCGGCGCCGATCCATCCTTCACGTCAGGAAACCCCTCTTGCGACACGTTCCCTCCGCCCTGGCATCGATCGCCGTTGTCTGCCTTCTGTCCGCCGCGCCCGCGCCGGCGCTCGAACTCGGCCTGCCGGCGCAATGCGAGCTCGGCAAGACCTGCTTCATGCAGCAATATCCCGACATGGACGCCGGCGCGGGCGTCGCCGATCCCCTGTGCGGCAGCCAGTCCTATGACGGGCACAAGGGAACCGACCTGCGCATCCTGTCCATGAAGGACATGGAGAAGGGCTATGCCGTGATCGCCGTCGCCGACGGCAAGGTGCTGCGCGTGCGCGACGGAGAGGCGGATCATCTCGTCGAGACCGAAGAGGACAGGGCGAGGATCGCCGGCAAGGAATGCGGCAACGGCATCGTCATGCAATTGGCGGAGGGGTACGAGGTCCAGTATTGTCACCTGCGGAAGGGAAGCCTTGCCGTCAGGCCGGGTGCGGAGGTGCGCAAGGGCGATCGCCTCGGGGAGGTCGGCTCTTCCGGCTTCGCCCAGTTCCCGCATGTCCACATCACCCTCTCCCGTGGCGGCGAGCCCCTCGATCCCCTGACCGGGCGCAAGCTCTCGCAGGGCTGCACCCCGACCGCCCCGCGGGAGGCCTCGCTCTTTTCCCCCGACATCGTCGAGAAGCTCGACCTGACGAGGCCGGACATCCTTGCCTCGGGGCTGGCCGGCGCGCCGGTCGATCACCAGGCGCTCGTCAAGGAGGGCCCGCCGCCGCAGGTCGTCGCGAGCGACGGGCTGTTCGTCGCCTGGGCCTGGTTCACGAATCTCGGGAAGGGCAGCACGATCAGGCTCGTCCTGAAGGACGGGCAGGGAAACACGCTCGTGGACCATACCAGCGAGCCGCTCGACCGGGACAAGGCGACCTTTTCGGCTTTCGCCGGCAGGAAACGCACGCTTCCCCCCGGGCGCTACGTGGTCGATGTCTCCGTCACCCGGAACGATGCGGTCCTGCGGAGCACCAGCACGGCCGTTACCATCGAGTGACGGTCCGGCTTGGCGCTCGGCGCGTGCGTCCCGCCGATGCGGACGGGCGTGCCCTTTCCAGAAGGAACAACCGGCAAGTGTCGGGCAAGGAAGCGGCTTCATGGTGGCGGCGGGGGCCGCAGGGATGTGCCTGGCGGGACAGGGTTCGATCGTGGGACTTGACGAGACATTGGAGCTGCCTGTCTATGGCGCCCTGTTGCGGCAGGTGGCCGGTTCTGTCCTGCGCGGCACGGTCGAAGGGGAAAGTACGTGATGATCGCAGTTGAAGATGGGGGCAGGCCGCGCAGGCTTTCGAGCGCATGGGCGCGGGTTCTTGCGGCGGGCACCTTGTTGACGCTGGCCGGCTGCATGGTTCCGAGCGACGGGCCGCTGACCCACGAGGTCCTTTCGGCCGGCGCGGACGGC
>NZ_JALJCK010000019.1 GCF_022899355.1 Shinella yambaruensis
CTGCCTGGCCGTCGAGGCGGACGTCGGGGAAGTGGAATGAACATCTGCGGCAGTCATGGCTACGTCTCCCGGAGTTCGAAGGTCTGGAAAGACTGCACCCGATCCCCCCGCTCCGCCTTGACCCGTGTCAAAGCCGGGGCGCGGCGACGGGTGCACAATGACCGGTATCCGTAATCAATCGAACCGTGCGAAGGAGACTGTGATGACGACTCTCGTTTACGAGGAACCGGAGCGGGCAGGCGGCGCATCCGCGCGGGATGCCGCCGACCTCTGGAGCTGCGATCTGGTCACCCGCAGCGGGCTCGTGCTCCACATTCGCCCGGTCCGCCCCGAGGACGAGGCGCTTCTGGCCGACTTCTTCGCCCATGTGGCACCCGCAGACCTGCGCTTCCGTTTCCTCGGTGGCGTGCGCGAGGTGAGCCATGAGCGCCTCCTCGCCATGACGCGGGTCGATCATCGTGCGACCGAACACTTCCTTGCCTTTGCCGATGGCGGCAAGGCGATCGTCGCGGCGGCGATGGTGGCCTGTGATCCGTCGATGACGAAGGCGGAGGTGGCGATCTCGGTTCGCGCCGAGGACAAGCACAAGGGCGTCGCGTGGGAAATGCTGCGCCATGCGGCGCGCTATGCGCAGGCCCGCGGCGTCGACGCGCTGGAATCGCTCGAGAGCCGCGAAAACTACGAGGCCATCGAACTCGAACGGGAACAGGGTTTCGTCGCTATCCCCTATCCCGACGACCCGACCCTCGTCCTGATCCGCAAGGACCTCCGCTCCGCCTGAGCCCGGCCTGCCGGGCTCACAACACGAATTCCTGGTCGAGCCGCGGCACGACGCTCGCCCATCCAAGCTCCCGCGCGATGCGGATACGCAACGCTTCGGAGGCTTCGGCCTCGCCATGCACGATGAAGACCTTGCGCGGCGGGCGCGGGCAGGCGGAGAGCCAACGCATCAGTTCGTCGGCATCGGCATGGGCCGAGAGCATGTCGAGATGCGCCACCTCCGCGTTGACCGGCACCCAGGCCCCATGGATCTTCAATTCCCTGGCGCCCTCCTGAAGCGAGCGGCCGCGCGTGCCGGCCGCCTGGAAGCCGGCAAGCAGGATGGTGTTGCGCGCATCGGGCGCGAACGCCTTGAGGTGATGCAGGACACGCCCGCCCGTCGCCATGCCCGAAGCGGAAATGACGATCTTGGGGAACCGGTTGGTGCTGATCGCCTTCGAGGCCTCGACGTCGTCGGTGTAGCGCGCGATGGAGAACACGTCCTTGCAGGTTTCCATGTCGAGGCGGTGATCCTGCATGTGCCGGCCCATCAACCCGGTCGCGTCGATGGCCATGGGACTGTCGAGGAACAGCGGGACGGCCGGGAGGCGGCCCGCCCGTTTCAGCTTCCAGAAATAGTAGAGCAGCTCCTGCGCCCTGCCGACGGCGAAGGCCGGGACGACGAGCGTGCCGCCGCGCTTGACCGTCCGGTCGATGACCGCTTGCAGGGCATCGGCCGGGTCGGTCCTGTCGTGGATGCGGTTGTCGTAGGTGGATTCGATGAGGATATAGTCGGCCTCCGGCGGCGGAGCCGGGTCCGGCATGAGCGGATCGCCGTAGCGGCCGATATCGCCGGAAAAGACGACCCGGCGGCCGCCCCATTCGAGGTCCACGCTCGCCGCGCCGAGAATGTGCCCGGCGGGACGGAAGCGGAAGGTCGCGCCATTGGCAAACCGCACCGTCTGCCCGAATTCCACGGTCGAGACATGCTCGACGGCCCGTTGCGCGTCCCGCACGCCATAGAGCGGAAGGGCCGGCTGGTGGCGCGACAGCTTGTGCCGGTTGAGGAAGTCCGCATCCTTTTCCTGCAGATGGCCGCTGTCCATGAGGATCAGTTCGGCGACATCGCGGGTGGCCGGCGTCGCGTAGACCTTGCCGCGATAGCCCTCGCGCACCAGCCGCGGCAGGTATCCGCTATGATCGAGATGGGCATGGGTGAGGATCACCGCGTCGATGGCGTGCGGGGAGACCGGCAAGGGCGTCCAGTTGAGATCACGCAGGTTCTTCAGGCCCTGGAAGAGACCGCAATCGATCAGGATGGATGCTCGCCCAGGGAAAGCAGATGCTTCGAGCCGGTGACGGTTCCGGCGCCGCCGAGCGATTTCAATGACAGCATGATCCCCTCCCCTCGCGGACCGCTTTGCCCACAACACGGCTATTGCCGCGGATAGGGCCATTTCCAGTCCCGGATTTCCGGCATGTCCTCGCCGTGCTCGCGCACATAGGCATGGTGCTCGGCAAGCTTGCCCTTCAGCCCGGCGACGATATCCGCCGCCTTCTCCCCCAGAACCGGCAGGCGTTCGACGGCCTCGATGGCGAGGTGGTAACGGTCGAGTTCGTTCATCACGGCCATGTCGAAGGGCGTCGTCGTCGTGCCCTCCTCGATGAAGCCCCTGACATGGATGTTCGCGTGGTTCGTGCGTTTGTAGACCAGGCGGTGGATGAGGTAGGGATAGCCGTGATAGGCGAAGATCACCGGCCGGTCGCGCGTGAAGACCCGATCGAAATCCCCGTCCGAGACACCATGCGGATGGTGCTGCGGCGATTGCAGCGCCATCAGGTCGACGACGTTGACGACGCGGATGCGCAGATGCGGCAGCGCCTGGCGCAGGAGGTCGACGGCGGCGAGGGTTTCCATCGTTGGCACGTCGCCGGCGCAGGCCATCACGATGTCGGGGCCGAGCCCTTCTTCCGTGCCCGCCCAGTCCCATATCCCGAGCCCGGCCTCGCAATGGCGCACAGCCTCGTCCATCGTCAGCCATTGCGGCGCCGGCTGCTTGCCGGCGACGATGACGTTGATGCGGTTCCAGGTCTTCAGGCAATGATCGCCGACCCAGAGCAGCGTGTTGGCGTCCGGCGGCAGGTAGACGCGCACGATATCCGCGCCCTTGTTGGCGACGAGGTCGACGAAACCGGGATCCTGATGCGAGAAGCCGTTGTGGTCCTGCCGCCAGACATGGGAGGTCAGGAGATAGTTGAGCGAGGAGACCGGCTTGCGCCAGGGCAGCTCGCGCGCGACCTTCAGCCACTTGGCATGCTGGTTGAACATCGAATCGACGATGTGGATGAAGGCCTCGTAGCAGGAGAAGAAGCCGTGGCGGCCGGTGAGAAGGTAGCCTTCCAGCCAGCCCTGGCAGAGATGTTCGCTGAGCACCTCCATGACGCGGCCGTCCGGCGCAAGATGATCGTCCGTCGGCAGCGTCTCGGCCATCCATATGCGATCCGTCGCCTCGAAGACGCTGCCGAGCCGGTTCGAGGCCGTCTCGTCCGGCCCGAAGACGCGGAAATTGTTCTCCGCCGCGTTCAGCCGGATCACATCGCGCAGACAATCGCCGAGAACCTTCGTCGCCTGCGCATCGACAGCGCCGGGCCGCTCCAAGGCGACCGCATAGTCGCCGATATCGGGCGTGCGCAGCGCCTTGCGCAGGATGCCGCCATTGGCGTGCGGGCTGGCGCCCATGCGGCGTTCGCCGCTCGGCGCGAGCGCCCCCAGGTCCGGCTTGAGGCGGCCGGCCGCGTCAAAGAGGTCTTCCGGATCGTAGCTGCGCATCCAGGCTTCGAGGATGTCGCGGTGGGCGGCGTTCGTGCGGCATTCGGAAACCGGCACCTGGTGTGAGCGCCAATGGTTCTCGACCACCTTGCCGTCCACCTCCTTCGGGCCCGTCCAGCCCTTGGGGCTGCGCAGCACGATCATCGGCCAGCGCGGCCTTCGGGCGGGATCGTCCTTCGCCGCGGCGCGGATGGCCGCGATGCGGTCGAAGGCCGTATCGAGCGCGGCCGCCATGTCCCGGTGCATGGCCTGTGGCTCGTGGCCTTCCACGAAGATCGGATCGTAGCCATAGCCGGTGAAGAGATGGGCAAGCTCTTCGTCCGGCAGGCGCGCCAGCACGGTTGGGTTGGCGATCTTGTAGCCGTTGAGATGCAGGATCGGCAGCACCGTGCCGTCCCGCACAGGGCTCAAAAACTTGTTGGAATGCCAGGCGGCGGCGAGCGGGCCGGTCTCGGCCTCGCCATCTCCTACCACGCAGGCGACGACGAGGTCGGGATTGTCGAAGGCCGCGCCATAGGCATGCACCAGCGCATAGCCGAGCTCGCCGCCCTCGTGGATCGAGCCCGGCGTCTCGGGCGCCGCATGGCTCGGGATGCCGCCGGGGAAGGAGAACTGCCGGAAGAGCTTTTTCAGCCCCGCCTCGTCCTCGCCGACTTCCGGATAGACTTCCGAATAGGTGCCCTCCAGATAGGTGTTGGCCACCATGCCGGGCCCGCCGTGGCCGGGGCCGCAGATGTAGAGGATGTCGGCATCGCGGGCCTTGATGATCCGATTGAGGTGGACGTAGATGAAATTGAGACCCGGCGTGGTGCCCCAGTGGCCGAGAAGGCGCGGCTTCACATGCTCCGCCTTCAGCGGCTCGCGCAGCAGCGGATTGTCCATCAGGTAGATCTGGCCGACGGAAAGATAATTGGCCGCCCGCCAGTAGCGATCGATCAGCGCGAGGTCCCCGGTGTTCGGATCGTTTGCCATGCACTCTCTCCCTGCCGCCTGTTCGAAGGCTTCAACGTCCATTCTGTCCGGTTTGCTCCGAAAAAGCGGAGATGCTTATTGCGGCAGTGCCCGGTCCACGATCAGCTGCTCGCAGGCCGTGTCCGTGATCGCGTCGACGCCGCGGCGCAATTCGTCGAGACCGGCCACGACGGATTTCTCGGCGAACTCCGTCTGGCAGACCAGCATGTTGAGGGGATCGTCGCATTCGGCGAGATTCTGGAGATAGGCGGACTGGTCCTGAAGCAGGCGCGACGATGCCCCGAGCCATTGCCGGTACATCGCAATGCCGATCTCGAACGGCATGCGGAACAGCGGGTCGGCGCCAACAGGAACCATCGGCCAGGTGAAGGCGGATGCAACTCGCTCCGCATCCGTCGTATTGCCATGAGACATGACGAACTCCCGTTTTCCGTTTCGACATGGTGTCATTCTAGGCGGTTTGGCGCAATGAAACTTGATCTGTGTCAAAGGACGTGGAGACTGCCCTCTATAGGGTGGCGCCATCCGCCGGGCTGGTGCGCCATCACCCGAACCCGGCCCCCGCCCTGAACACCGCTCGCGGATAGCCGGGCAGCCATGTCTTGCAAAGGTGAACCGCCGATGGACGACTTTCTCCGCAACAGGACCTTCGATGAGCTGCAGCCCGGCGATACGGCCTCGATCGTCCGGCTCGTCGGGCACGACGACATCGACCTGTTCGCCGCCATCTCCGGCGACCAGAACCCGGCGCATCTCGACGCAGCCTTCGCGAAAACCGGCCTCTTCGGCCATGTCGTCGCCCATGGCATGTGGACGGCGGCCCTCGTCTCGGCCGTGCTCGGCACGCGGTTGCCGGGGCCGGGTACGATCTATCTCGGCCAGGACCTGCAGTTCCGCAAGCCCGTCGCCCCCGGCGACACCATCACCGCCACCGTCACGGTGAAGGAGAAGCAGCCGCAAAAACGCATCGTCGTGCTCGATACGGCCTGCACCAACCGCGAGGGCGAGGTCGTGCTGAAGGGGACGGCGACGGTGATCGCGCCGGAGCGCAGCATCGAATGGCCGCGCACGCGGCTGCCCGATGTATCGCTGAGAAGGCACGATCGCTACGAGGCCCTCGTGAAGCAGGCGCGGGCGCTTCCTTCGATCCGGGCCGCCATCGTGCATCCCTGCTCGGCCGCGGCCATCACCGGCGCTCTGGAAGCGCGCGAGGCGGGTCTGCTGGAACCGATCCTCGTCGGGCCGGAGGGCAAGATCCGGGCCGCCGCCGAAGCCGCGCAGGTCTCTCTCGACGGCATCGAGATCGACCCTGTCGCCCACAGCCATGCCGCGGCCGCGCGCGGCGTCGAGCTTGCCGTGGCGGGCAAGGTCGCCGTGCTGGTCAAGGGCAGCCTGCACACGGACGAGCTTCTCGGCGCCGTCGTCGCACCCGGCTCGGGCCTTCGCACCGAGCGGCGCATCAGCCATGTCTATGCCATGGACGTCCCGGCCTACGACAAGCCGCTTATCGTCACCGACGCGGCGATCAACATCCAGCCGACGCTGGAGCACAAGCGCGACATCTGCCAGAACGCGGTCGATCTCCTGCGCCGCCTCGGCATGGCGGAGCCGAAGGTGGCGGTGCTTGCCGCCGTCGAGACCGTGAACCCGAAGATGCCGGCGACGCTCGACGCCGCGGCGCTGACCGTGATGGCGGCGCGCGGGCAGATCACCGGCGCGAAGGTCGACGGGCCGCTCGCCTTCGACAATGCCATCAGCGTGGACGCCGCCCGCACCAAGGGCATCGTCTCCCCCGTCGCGGGCGAGGCCGACATCCTGCTCGTGCCGGACCTCGAGGCCGGCAACATGCTGGCCAAGCAGCTCATCTATTTCGCCGGTGCCACGGCGGCCGGGCTGGTGCTGGGCGCGCGGGTGCCCATCGTGCTGACCAGCCGTTCCGATCCGCTTTCGGCCCGCATCGCTTCGGCGGCGCTCGCCAAGATGGCCGCCGCGCCGTATCCGGCGGAGGGATTGCCCGCGTGAAGACCCTGCTGACCTTCAATGCCGGCTCCTCCACCGTGAAGATCGGCCTGTTCGCGCTTCGTGCCGGCGGTCCGGACCGGATTGCCCGCGGCGTAATCGATTTTCGCCACGATCCGCTGACGCTTCGGGTGAGCGAGGGGGAACGGCGGATCGAAACCGCGCTGGAAGCCCGGCCGGACGAGGATCTGAGCGGCATCCTGTCGGAGACCCTGGCTGTCCTCGGCCGCCACTTCGACCTGGGCGACGTGGCAGCGGCCGGGCACCGCGTCGTGCATGGCGGCGACCGGTTCGACGGCCCCGTGCCCCTCGATGCGGACACGATCGCGGCGGTCGACGCGCTGACGGCGCTGGCGCCGCTCCACCAGCCGCAGAGCCTGCGCCTGATCCGCGCGATCGCCGGCCTGCTGCCGGACCTGCCGCAGACCGCCTCCTTCGACACCGCCTTCCATCGGACGAACGACGCGCTCGTGCGCCGCTTCGCCATCCCGCGGGCCCTCCATGACCGCGGCATCAAGCGCTACGGCTTCCACGGCCTTTCCTACAGGTTCATCGCCAGCGAACTGGCCCGCGTGGCGCCGGAGGCGGCCAGCGGCCGGGTCGTGGTCGCCCATCTCGGCAGCGGCGCGAGCCTGTGCGGCATGCTTGGCGGCATCAGCCGCGACACCAGCATGGGCTTTTCGACCCTCGACGGCATCCCGATGGCGACGCGCTGCGGCGCGCTCGATCCCGGCGTGCTTTTGCATCTCCTGCGGCGCGAAGGACGGATGCCGACCGAGGTGGAAGACCTCCTCTACCACGAATCCGGCCTCCTCGGCGTCTCCGGCATCAGCGCCGACAGCCGCGACCTTCTTGCCAGCGATGCGCCGGAGGCGAGGGAGGCGATCGACCTCTTCACCTTCCGCATCGCCGGCGAGATCGCCCGGCTCGCCGCAACGCTCGGCGGCCTCGATGCCGTCGTCTTCACCGCCGGCGTCGGCGAGAACCAGCCGGCGGTACGGGCCGCTGTCTGCAAGCGGCTCGGCTGGCTCGGCCTCGATCTCGATCCCGCCGCCAATGCCGCGAACACGACCCGCATCGGCACCCCGGCAAGCCGCATCGCCGCCTTCGTCATCGCCACCGACGAGGAACAGGTGATCGCCGAGGAAACCATCTCGATCCTGGGGGACACCGCCGGGTGAGCCCCGCCGCCATCAACCGCGCTGCCTCGCTGCGCCAACGCGACAAGGAAACGTGCCCATGGCCGAAACGCCCCCTCGCCACCTTCTTCTTGCAACGGACCTCAGCGCACGCTGCGACAGGGCGCAGGACCGTGCGCTCGACCTCGCGCGGGCATGGAAGGCGAAGCTGACGATCGTGCATGCGCTCGACGTCGTGAGCATGACCGCCGCCGCCTCCACCGTCCTCGCCGCCGCCAGGCGGCGCGCGTCCAACCATCTCGATCGCGAGTTCGCGGATGTCGGCGATATCGCCTGGGATGTCGATATCCGCGAAGGAGAACCGGCCGACGTCATCCTCGCCGTCGCGCGCGAAAGGAAGTGCGACATGATCGTCACCGGCATTGCCGGCAACGATGCGCTGGGGCACATGCTGGTCGGCGGCACGACGGCAAGCGTGGTGCGCCAGGCCGGCCTGCCGGTGCTGGTGGTGAAGAAGCGGGCGCGGCAGGCCTATCGCCGCATCGTGGTAGCCAGCGATCTCTCTGAAGCCTCCGCCGGCGCGTTCCAAATGGGCGCCCTGCTCTTCCCGCCGTCGTGCATCACGCTTTTCCACGCCTTCGACATACCGTTCCGCAGTTTTCTCGACGACAAGGATGGTTCCGAACAAGGCCGGGCGAACCTGGCGCGGAAGGATGCGAAGACCTTCCTCGCAAGCCACCTGCCGGAAGGAGGAGAGGATGTCGGCATCCAGGTGGCCCATGGCGATCCCGCGACCCTTCTGGCGGAATTCGCGGTGAGGGAAGACATCGACCTGCTCCTTTCCGGCACTTACGGGCGGACCGGCCTTCTCGGCGCGCTGATCGGCAGCGTCGCCGAGGCGCTTCTCGACGGGGTGGAGTGCGACGTGATGATCGTCCCCGGCAGAGGCGTGCGATCGGATGGATGACGGGCATAGCGGAAAAGGAGGCATGATGGCGAAGGAGAAGGGCATGAGCGCAGTCGATATTCAACCCCGCCCGCAGGCTTGGCACGCCCGCACGAAGGAAGAGACCTGCGCGGCGCTGGCGACGGGCCTCGACGGCCTCGGCCACGACGAGGCCGGGCGCCGCCTAGGCACCCATGGCCCCAACCAGCTGCCGGCCACCGCCCGCACGCATCCGGTCCTGCGCTTCCTTGCGCAGTTCAACAACGCGCTCATCTATTTCCTCCTGTCGGCCGCGCTTGCCGCCATGCTGCTCGGCCATGTCATCGACGGCGTGGTCATCGTCATCGTCGTCGTGGTCAACGCGGTGGTCGGTTTCATCCAGGAGGGCAAGGCCGAGCGGGCTCTGGACGCGATCCGCGACATGATCGCCCCGCACACCGTCGTCGTGCGCGAAGGTGAACGGCACACCGTCGATGCCCGCGAGATCGTTCCCGGCGACGTCGTCGTGCTGGAGGCGGGCGACAAGGTGCCGGCCGACATCCGGCTCATCAGGGCGCGCGGGCTCAGCGCGGACGAGGCGATCCTGACGGGCGAGTCCGTGCCCGCCGAAAAGCGGGAGGAGACGGTGCCGGCCGACACCGCGCTCGGCGACCGGCTGCCGATCCTCCATTCCGGCACCCTCATCACCACCGGCCAGGGGCACGGCGTCGTGGTGGCGACGGGCAGCCGCACCGAGATCGGCCGCATTTCCAACCTCATCGGCAACGTGCAGACGCTGACCACGCCGCTGCTGCGCCAGATCAACGAATTCGGCCGGTTCTTCACCTGGTTCGCCATCGGCACGGCCGCCATCCTCTTCGTCTTCGCCGTGCTGGTGAGACATTACGACTGGCTCGACGCGCTGATGGTGGTCGTGGCGCTCGCCGTCGGCGTCGTGCCGGAAGGGCTGCCGGCCGTCATCACCATCACGCTGGCGATCGGCGTGCGGCGGATGGCGGCGCGCAATGCCGTGGTGCGCCGGCTGCCGGCCGTCGAGACGCTCGGCGCGACCTCGGTGATCTGCTCCGACAAGACGGGCACGCTGACGAAGAACGAGATGACCGTGCGCCATGTCGTGACGGCCGGGGGCGTGACGGAGCTTGCCGGCGCGGGCTATGCGCCGGAGGGCAAGCTTGCGGCCCCGGACGGCGGCGCGGCACGGCCGGACCCGGTCCGCGACGCACTCATCCGCGCCGCCCTGCTGTGCAACGACGCGCGGCTCATCGAGCGTGACGGACAGTGGGCGGTGCTGGGCGACCCCATGGAAGGCGCGCTCGTCACGCTTGCCGCGAAAGCCGGGCTGCATCCGGAGACCGAACGCGAGATCTGGGGCCGGCTGGACGAGATTCCGTTCGATGCCCAGCACCGTTTCATGGCGACGCTGCACGACGATCCGGACGGCACGCGCCGCATCTTCGTCAAGGGCGCGCCCGAACGGGTGCTGGCCATGTGCACGAACCAGGCAGGCGAAGGCGCACCGGGCGCCATCGACCCCGCCTACTGGCGCCAGCGCATCGACGCGGCCGCCGCCGAGGGCGAGCGCGTGCTCGGCTTCGCGGTCGGGACCGCCGGACGGGACGTCGAGCGGCTGACCTTCGCCATGGTCGAGACCGGCCTGACCTTCCTCGGCGTCGCGGGCTTCATCGACCCGCCGCGCGAGGAGGCCATCGCGGCGGTGGCCGAATGCCGCTCCGCCGGCATCGCCGTCAAGATGATCACCGGCGACCACAACGGCACCGCCGTCGCCATCGCCCGCAAGCTCGCCATCGCCGACGATCCGAAGGCGCTCGAGGGCAGCGCGCTCGACGCCATGACGGACGAGGACCTGCGCCGGATCGTCGAGGAGGTCAGCGTCTTCGCCCGCGCGACGCCCGAGCACAAGCTGCGCATCGTGCGCGCCCTCCAGGCGAACGGCCATATCGTCGCCATGACCGGCGACGGCGTCAACGACGCGCCGGCGGTCAAGCAGGCCGATGTCGGCGTCGCCATGGGCCGCAAGGGCACGGAGGCGGCCAAGGAGGCCGCCCAGATGGTGCTGCTCGACGACAATTTCGCCTCCATCGTCGCCGCCGTGCACGAGGGCCGCACGGTCTACGACAATATCCGCAAGGTGATCGGCTGGACGCTGCCCACCAATGGCGGCGAGGTGCTGTGCGTGATCTTCGCGATCCTCCTCGGCCTGACGCTGCCGATGACGCCGGTGCAGATCCTCTGGATCAACATGATCCTCACCGTCACGCTCGGCCTGGTGCTCGCCTTCGAGCCCTCGGAGCCCGGCGTCATGCGCCGCCCGCCGCGCCGGCGCGACGCGCCGATCCTCTCGCGCTTCCTCGTCTGGCGCATCGCCTTCGTCTCCCTCATCTTCATGCTCGGCGTCTTCGGCATCTTCGAATACGCGCTCCACAGGGGCTATGCCGAGGACGGCGCGCGCACCATGGTGGTCAACATGCTGGTGGTGATGGAGATCTTCTACCTGTTCAACGTGCGATACCTGCACCGCACGTCATTCAGCCTGATCGGCGCCATGGGCACACCCGCCGTGCTCGCGGCCATCGCCGTAGTCGTCGCCGCGCAGCTCCTCTTCACCTTCGCTCCGTTCATGCACGCTCTCTTCGGCAGCGCACCGGTCGCCTTGACGGATGGCCTGCTGATCCTGGCGATCGGTTTGGTGACGATGGTGGTTCTGGAGCTTGAAAAGACGCTCATGCGAAAGGTGTCGCCGGCAATGTCCTGGAACGCCTGAACGGCGGCGGAAGCGCCCCGGCGCCGGGAGGGCGGCCGGGGCGCTTCGAGGGTCACCGCACCATGAAGACGGGCACGTCGCAGCTCTCCAGGATCGACGCGGTAACGCCGCCGAAGATCCGCTCGCGCAAACGCGAATGGCCATAGGCTCCCATGACGATCATGTCGCAGCCGAGTTCGAGCGCATGCTGGCGGATGACGTCTTCCGCCTCGCGCTCCCCGCTCGAGCGCTGCTCGACGACGACTTTCGCCCCATGGCGGGCCAGGAAGGCCGCCATGTCGGCGCCCGGCTCCTCGCCATTGCCGAAATAGGAGGTATCCGGATCGATGACGACGAGGCGGACTGCATCGGCCCCCACCAGCATCTCCATCGCGGCCTTCGCGGCGCTGGCAGCCTGCGGGCGGCCATTCCACGCCAGGAGGACGTTTTTCGGCTTCAGGCTGACACGGCCCGCCTTCGGCATCAGGAGAAGCGGTGTGCCGGAATGAAAAGCCGTGGCCGCAACGGCGGCGCTGCGCAGGTCGGCATCCGAACGGATCCCCTCGCCGGCAACGACGACGTCGGCATACATCGCACGCATGCCGATATTGCTTTCGATCATGTAGCGGTCATCGTAGAGGTGATCGATGCCGAAGGACAGTCCGCCTTTCCGGCAACGGTCCTCGGCCATGCGCCGGACGTCCATCAGCCCGTCGATCTCCTTCTGGCGCGCATCCAGCCACGCGGCCGCGGCCGGGTAGCTTGTACCGAACGGCGATATCGCGGTTCGCAGCGCCAGCACGGACAGGTGCCCCTCCAGCTCTGCCGTCAGTGCCACGGCCTTGTCGATATCCGCTTCGGTGTCTGTCGTGCCGATGAGCGAGAGTATGGTCTTGAAAGGCATTTTCGAGCTCCTTCGCCTGAATGGTTACCCAATGGAGGAGAAGCTAGCCTTCGACCCGGCCATGCTGCGATGATCTGCGTCAAAACCGCTGCGCGGATCTGCCGAGACTTGACGAGGGCAACGCAGCGGCCGATGGCTTGGTGCCCGCGCCGCTGGTCGCCGAGCTTGCGCCCTGCCGTCGATCCGAGGCGACACCACCATGAGCATGATCAGGCTGGAAACTGTCCCGAGCACCCACCCCTCTCACGACGACCATCCCGTTCTTCGAAAGGCACTGACCATGGACGCCGTCATCTACCACAACCCGTCCTGCGGAACGTCCCGCAACACGCTGGCGCTGATCCGCGCGGCCGGGATCGAGCCGACCGTCATCGAATACCTGCAAGTTCCGCCGACGCGCGAGCAGCTCGAAACGATGATCGCGGATGCCGGGCTGACCGTTCGGCAGGCCATCCGTGAGAAAGGCACGCCCCATGCCAAACTCGGCCTCGGTAATCCGGACCTGACCGACGACCAGCTGCTCGACGCGATGATCGAGACGCCGATCCTCATCAACCGCCCTTTCGTCGTGACATCGCTCGGCACCAGGCTGGCCCGTCCTTCCGAGGTCGTCCTCGACATCCTGCCCGACACCTTCAAGGGGCCGTTCTTCAAGGAGGACGGCGAGCAGGTTCTCGATCGGGAAGGAAGGCGCATCGCCTGACACATTTCCCGCGCGGCACCCGGCATTTTTCGTTCTACGGCCTCCGTGTCGCTTACCTTCATAAGAACGTCTCGATACGGTCCTTCACAGGAAGTCATCGCGGCGCGGCGTGAACGTGTCGATCAGCAGTCCCTTCGTCAAGGCGACCACGCCATGCACAAGATTGGGCGCGACGATGAAGCTGCCCCCCTGTTCGAGGCGTGTGGTGACGCCGTCCACCGTGACGTCGAACGCGCCTTCGGCGACGTAGCTGACTTGCGTGTGCGGATGCGAATGCAGGGCGCCGACGGCGCCCTCGTCGAAGCTGAAGGCAACGAGCATCAGTTCCGGGCGCTCGCTCAGCACCGCACGGCGGTTGCCGGGGGCGACTTCGGTCCAGACGGTATTCTCGGGCAGTGAATAGAACTGCATTTCGGTCCTCTCATCGGGCAAGCCATCCACCGTCGACCGGCAGGATGGCGCCATGTACATAGTCGGAGGCCGGGCTCGCAAGGAAAACCGCGGCACCGGCCATGTCCTCCGGCCGCGCCCAGCGGCCCGCCGGAATACGCTTCAGGATATCGGCATTGCGCTCGGCATCTGCCCGGAGCGCCATCGTGTTGTTGGTCTCGACATAGCCGGGGGCGATGGCATTCACATTGATGCCGCTCCCCGCCCATTCGTTGGCCAGAAGCCTGGTAATGCCGGCAAGGCCGCTCTTTGCCGCCGTGTAGGACGGCACGCGTATCCCGCCCTGGAAGGACAACATCGAGGCGATGTTGATGATCTTCGCCCGACGCTCCGCGGCCAGCGCGGCCCTTGCGAAGGCCTGGCACAGGAAGAAAACGGACTTGAGGTTGGTGTCGAGCACCGCGTCCCAGTCCTCCTCCGTGAAATCCAGCGAATCCCCCCGGCGGATGATGCCGGCATTGTTGACGAGAATGTCCGGCGTTGCGCCAGCCTCCAGCGCACCGGCAATGACCCTTGCCGCGCTGCCGGTCCGGGAAAGATCCGCCGAAACGGTGACAAATCTCCGGCCGAGGGAGCACACATCCGCCTCGGTTTGCGTTGTGGCGGAACGGCCGACGCCGACGATATCGGCGCCCGCATTCGCAAGCCCGACTGCGATGGCCTGGCCGATGCCGGTATTGGCACCGGTGACGATCGCCCAGCGGCCGGAGAGATCGAAGCGGCTCATCGCAGAGATTCCATCGGCACCTTGTCCATGTCGGTGAAGCTCATATTGTCGCCGGCCATGGCCCAGATGAAGGCGTAGCGGCCCGTTCCCGCGCCCGAATGGATCGACCAGCCGGGCGACAGCACCGCCTCGCGGTTCTTCAGCACGACATGCCGCGTCTCGCCCGGTTCGCCCAGGAAATGGAAGATGCGGGTCGCTTCCTGCATATCGAAGTAGAGGTAGACCTCCATGCGCCGGTCGTGCACATGGGCCGGCATGGTGTTCCAGACGGAGCCCGGCTCGAACATGGTGAGGCCGACGAGCAGCTGGCAGCTCTCGCAGACATCCGGGTGCACATACTGGTTGATGGTGCGGGCGTTGCATTCCTCCGCCGACCCCAGATGCACCTTCTTCGCCATGTCGCGGGTGATGTGCACCGTCGGGCAGGTCCGGTGCGCCGGCGCACTCAGGACGTAGAACAGCGCAGGCTCTGCGGGGTCGTCGCTTGCAAAGCCAAGCGTCCCCTCGCCCATGCCGACATAGACGGCCTCCTGGAAGCCGAGCGGATAGTTCCTGCCGCCGACGCTCACCGTGCCGGCACCACCGATATTGATGATGGCGGCCTCGCGGCGCTCGAGGAACTGGCCCGTGCCGGTTTCGGCGACATGACCGATCTCGAGTTTTTCGCCCGTCGGCACGACACCGCCGACGATCATGCGGTCGAGATGGCTATAGGTGAGGTTCACCTGACCGGGCTGGAACATCGCCTCGATGACGAAGCCGTCGCGAAGTCCCTGCGTGTTGCGCCGTGCGGCGTCCTGCGGCCCGACGACCTGGCGTACTGATACGGAAATAGTCACGGCATTGCCTCTTGCTTTCAGAAATGAAGATCAGGTGAGCACGACATATTCGGTGAGCTGGTTGATCGTCGTGTCCGCCTTGGCGACGTCGAAGACCTTGGTGCCATGGCTCATGATCACGAACCGGTCGCAAACCTGGTAGGCGTGGTAGATGTTGTGCGTCACCAGCACGCTGGAGACGTTCTCCGCCTTCAGCTTCAACACCTGGTTCAGCAGCGCCTCCGTCTCGCGCACCGAGAGCGCCGAGGTCGGCTCGTCCAGCAGCAGCACGCGCTTCTTGAAGTAGACGGCGCGCGCGATGGCGACGGCCTGCTTCTGGCCGCCCGAGAGATTTCCGACCAGCGTATCCGGTGAATCGATGCCGGAGATGTGAACGGCGTTCTGCAAAACCTCCATGGCGATATCGCGCATCTCGGCCTGCCGGAGAAAGCCGAAGCGGTCCGTCAGCTCCCGCCCCATGAAGATGTTGCGGGTGATTGAGAGGCTGTCGACCAGTGCGGTGTGCTGGTAGATCGTCTCGATGCCGGCATCCGCCGAATCCGACCGGCAGGTGAAGAGCGTCTTCCTGCCGTCGACGCTGAGATAACCGTCGGTCGGCTTGTGGATGCCCGAGATCAGGTTGACCGTGGTGGACTTGCCGGCGCCGTTGTCCCCGAGCAGGCCCACCACCTCGCCTTCACCGATGTGGAAGCTGAGATTGCGAAGGGCGGTGAGCGCACCGAAGCTCTTGGAGATGTTGTGCAGTTCGAGGAGATGAGACATCACGCAAGCCCTCGCCGCTCGATGAGATGGTTGAAGATGGCGGCCAGCACGATCAGCGTCGCGATGAACATGTCGAGGTAGAAGCCGGGCGCGCGCAGCAGCAGCAGCACATCCGTGATGGTGTGGATCAGCAGCACGCCGAGGAAGATGCCGATGATCGATCCGCGGCCGCCCCGCAACGACAGGCCGCCGATGACACAGGCGGCGATGGCCTGGAGTTCGAGGCCGGCGCCCTGCCCCGGCTGCACGCTGCCGACGCGGGCCGTGGCAAGAATGCCCGCCATGGCCGCCATGCCGCCGGCGATCGCAAAGGCGATGAGCTTGACGCGGTTGGTGTTGATGCCGATCGCCTCCGCCGCGCCGCGATTGCCGCCTGTCGCAAAGACATGGTTGCCGAAGCGGTGGCGGTGCAGCAGGAAATGGAAGCCGACGACGAACAGCACGATCCAGATGAAGGCGGCGTTGATGCCGAGCAGCGTGCCGGAAAACAGGCTCGTGAAGATCGGCTCGGGATCGAAGCGCACCTGCACCGCGCCGTTGTAGAGCAGCACGGCGCCGCGCCAGAACAGGAGGCCGCCAAGCGTGACGATGAAGGACGGCAGGCCGAAGCGCAGCGTGATATGGCCGTTGAGGAGGCCGATCATCAGGCCGACGACGATGCCGAGCGGCGCGGCGATGAACGCGCTCACGCCGGCGCCCACGAGGCTTGCCATCAGGACGGCGGTGAAGGTGTAGACGGAGCCGATGGAGAGATCGAACTCGCCCGCGATCATCAGCACGCCGGCACCGAGCGCCAGGCAGCCGAGCACGGGGATGGCCTTCATCAGGATCGTCAGGTTCTGCGGCGAGAGATAACGGAACTCGTTCGGATAGAGCAATGCGCCGGCGATGCAGACGATCTGCAGCGTCATGAAGACGAGGAAGATCGCGCCGGCGGGCATGCCCATGATCTTCCTGAGAGTGGATTGTCTTTGCGTGCGCGAACGGGGCGCGGCACTGTCGGCGAGGATAGGTGTCACGGTCTGGCACTCGATCGTTGGGGAACGGGGAACCCGCCGGGTCATGCCGGCAGGTTCCCTCGGGTCCGGTTAGCGGAAACTGCCGATCAGCGGCTTGACCGAGCTGATGCGCGACTTGTCGAGGAAGGCGCCCTGCCCGGTGTCGACATCCGTCGGGGTCAGCCCGTACTTCTTGGCAAGCGCGATCTGGGCGATCGGGTAGTAGCCCTGGAGGTAGGGCTGCTGGTCCATGGTCGCGAACATCGCGCCGGATTCCACGGCGTTGACGATCTCGACCGCCAGGTCGAAGCCGCCGAACGGGATGTCGACGCCGGCATCCTTGATGGCGCCGGCACCCACCGTCGAGGTGACCGAACCCGTGCCGAACAGCGCCTTCACGTTCGGATTGGCGATCAGGAACTGCGCGATGATGTTCTGCGCTTCCGCCGGGTCGAGACCGGCACGCACCGTTTCCACCTTGATGCCGTTTTCCGCCATGGCCTTCTCGATGCCGCCGCCACGGGCGACCGCGAAGCTCGCCTCCGGAATTTCGCGCGGATTGAAGACGACGTCGCCGGATTTCAGGCCGAATTCCTTGATCATGCGGTTGCCGAGTTCATAGCCCGAGGCGAACTCGTCCATGCCGACATAAGCCTGGCGGCAATTGCCCTTGGCGCCTTCGAGGTCGTCGTTGTTGAAGCCGATGACGATGATGCCGGCTTTCACCGCGGCGCAGATGCTCTCGTCGAAGGCATCCGACGAGGAGATCGCCACCGCGATGCCGTCGACGCCGCTGGCCGTCGCGCTTTCGATCAAGTCGTTCTGGCGCACCGGGTCGTTGTTGGCATATTGCACGTCGAGATCGACGCCGAACTGGCTGGCGGCGTCTTGCGCGCCCTTCACCACGGGATTAAAGAACTGGACACTCGGATCGAGGTAGATGATCATCGTGGCCTTGACGTCTGCGGCAAGCGCCGTAGATGCCATCATGGCGGCAAGGCCCGCGGCCATGGCCACGGTTTTCAACCTGGTCAATTTCATTTGCGTATCCTCCCTTTGGATGTGCAATGCGGGTCCCAAGGGACCCAGGTCCCGGCTGGCGGGCTCCGACCAAAGATCGCGCCAGCCGGGATTTTCCTCCTCCTGACCGCCGAACGGCAGCCGGTTATGCGAACCAGGGCGCAGGGCGCCCGAGCGTGACGTGCACGCCCTTGAACTGGGAATATTCGTCGAAGCCGTAGCGGCCGAGCTCGCGGCCGAGGCCGCTCTTCTTGTAGCCGCCGATGGGCAGCTCCGGCGTGCCGTCGATCACGCTGTTGATCCAGCAGCGGCCGGCGCGGATCCGGCGAATGCTCTGCAGCGCGTTTTCGAGATTGGTGGACCAGACGCTGGCCGACAGGCCGAACTCCGTGGCATTCGCCATCGCCACCGCCTCGTCCGCCGTCCTGAAGGTCAGCGTCGAGAGCACCGGCCCGAAGATCTCCTCGCGGGCAATCGACATGTCGGGCGTGACGCCCGCAAAGACGGTCGGCGCGTAATAGAGACCGGCCTGCCTGCCGACCCTCTCGCCGCCGAGCAGGAGTTCCGCGCCGGAGGCGACGCCCGCCTCGACATAGGAATGCACCTTCTCCGCATGGGCCTCCGAGATCAGCGCGCCGATCTTGGTGCGCTCGTTCAGCGGATCGCCGAAGGTGACCTTGCGGGAAATGTCGAGCAGGCGCTCCATCAGCGCATCGCGGATGCTTTCCTCGACCAGCAGGCGGCTGCCGGAAATGCAGCACTGGCCGGCATTGTGGTAGACGCCGTAGGCGATGCCGTCGGCAGCGGCTTCCAGGTCCGCGTCGGCGAAGACGATCTGCGGCCCCTTGCCGCCGAGCTCCAGCCCGACGCGCTTGACGCTGCGCGCCGCGATCTCGCCGAGCTTCGTGCCGACACGCACGGAGCCGGTGAACGCGACCATGTCGACACCGGGATCCTCCGCCAGCACCTGGCCGGCCGGATCGCCGTAGCCGGTGACGACGTTGAAGACGCCGTCCGGAATGCCGGCCTCGCGCGCCAGCTCCGCCATGCGGATCGAGGTGCCGGAGGTGAATTCGGAGGGCTTCAGCACCACCGTGCAGCCGGCGCCGATCGCCCACGGCACGCGCTCGGAGGCGATGATGAAGGGAAAATTCCACGGCGTGATGATGCCGACGACGCCGACCGGCTCGCGCAGCACGAGGCCGAGGCGATCATCGCCGATATTGTTGTGGCTCTGGCCTTCCAGCGCGCGGGCCTGGCCCGCGGCATAGGACCACAGGTCGGCGCAGAAGCCGATCTCGCCGCGCGCCTGGGCGATCGGCTTGCCGACCTCCAGGCTTTCCGCGAGCGCCAGGTCCTCCTGATGCGCAAGGATAAGGTCCGCCACCTTGAACATCAGGCGCGAGCGCTCGGCGCCCGACATGCGCGGCCAGGGGCCGGTATCGAAGGCCCGGCGCGCGGCGGCGACCGCCAGCCGCACATCATCCGCCGAGGCTTCCGGCCAGGTGCCGACCACGGCGCCGGCATGGCCGGGGCTCACGCGGTCGATCGTCCTGCCGGATGCCGCATCGACGGACTTGCCATCGACAAGCATCTGATAGCGGGATTTAATATTCAGCCGCGGGTCACGGGAATCGGGTGCAATGAAATTGGACAGCAATATCGTCTTCCGGCCGGCAAGATGGCGCCAGCCCTCCCTGTTGATCCGGTTCTCAGACCACCGGATTTTTGTTGCGCATGAATTGTATGGTACTGTATGGTGGCTTTAAATGGATGTCAACGCATGACGGCGGTAAAAGACGTGAACCTTGAATCCCTGAAGATCGATACCGGCGAAACCGCGGCGGCGCAGGTGGAACGGGACCTGCGCGAATCCATCATACGGCTGGAGCTCGCCCCCGGCACGCGGCTCTCCGAACAGGAGATCGCCACCCGCATGGGCGTCTCGCGCCAACCCGTTCGCGAGGCGCTGATCGCCCTCGGCAAGTCGAAGCTGGTGGATATCCGCCCGAACCGCGGCACCGTCGTGGTGCGCATCTCGGCGCGCCAGATGATGGAGGCGCGTTTCGTGCGCGAGGCCATCGAGACCGCCGTCGCGCGCCGCGCGAGCGAATCCTTCGACACCTGGACCCGGCGCAAGATCGACACGATCCTCGCCCGCCAGAAGGCCGCGCGCGATGCGAACGATCACAACGCCTTTCGTCGCGAGGACGAGCAGTTCCACATCGCGATTGCCGAAGGCGCCGGATGCGGCCTGGCCTGGAACGCGATCTCGGACATCAAGGCGCACATGGACCGCGTCTGCAACCTGCAGCTCCGCCATCCGGACTCGATGACACGGCTGATCGGCGAGCACGAGGCGATCATCAACGCCATCGACACGCGCGACGCCGAAACCGCCGAGGCCGCCATGCGCAGCCATCTCAACGGCATCCTCACGGACCTGCCGCAGATCGAGGCGGCCAACCCCGACCTTTTCGAATAGGGCGCGATCTGGAGCATTTCCGCTTTTCTCCGAATCGCGAATACGCTCTATCCGTTTGTTTTTTTCGCAATTCCCGACGCGAAACCGCTGCGCACTTTGCTGGAATTGCGCTAGCGAGCGGCTGTTTTCGCCGCCGTCGTGTCCCGGACCACGAGCGGCCCGTCGACCTTGATCGTCATGGCACGCGTCTGCTTGCCGTGGATCGCCATGTCGATGAGGATCTCGGCGGCCTTCTGGCCCATCTCGTAGTTGGGCAGGACAAGCGTCGAAAGCGGTGGATGGGTGTAGCGGGCGAGCTCCTGGTCGTCATAGCCCATGACGGAGAGGTCCTGCGGCACCCGCAGCCCCTTTTCCTGCGCCGCCTCCATGACGCCGATCGCCATCAGGTCGTTGCCGCAGAAGATCGCGGTCGGGGGATTGTCCAGGGAAAGCAGGTCGAGCCCGGCCTCGTAGCCGCGCAGCGGCAGCCAGTCGCCATCGCGCACCAGGCTCTCGTCAAAGGCGATGTCGGCGGTGGCAAGCGCCTGCTTGTAGCCCTTGAGACGGTCCATCGCCGCGTCCATCCAGGGCTCGCCGTTGATGAAGCCGATGCGTTTGTGGCCGAGCGCGGTCAGGTGCGCCGTCGCCGCAAAACCGCCCGCCACCTCGCCCGGCACGATCGCCACATGCTGGCGCGGCTCGCAATAGCAGTTGAGCAGCACGGTCGGGATGGATTTCAGCGCGGGCGGGACGGAGACCTTTCGCGTGAAGATCGTCGCATAGACGACGCCGGCAATGGCGGGGTCGCGCAGGACGGAGCGCAGCACCGCCTGCTCGAGGTCCGGATTGGAGCGCGTGGCATGGGCGGAAACCAGCAGTCCCTGCTCGAAGGCGTAGTCACGGATGCCGTCGAGGCTGACGACGGGATGGGGGCTGGTCGAGATTTCGTCGACGATGAAGGCGATCGTGTCCTTCTCCACCGTCGGGGCCGCCGCGACCGGACCGCGGGTCGCCGGTAATTTATAACCGATCTTATGAGCAGCCTCGCGCACCTTCTGCTGCGTCTCCGGCGAGATGCGCGAGCCGGACATCTCGTTGAGGACGAGCGAGACGCTGGATTGCGAGACGCCGGCAATCCGCGCGACATCCGTCATCGTCGGCCGTCCGCCGCCTTCCTTGCCCGAATTGCGCCCGTTACCCCTGGCCATGCGTCCGTTCCTCGCCTCGGCGTGCTTTGCACTGCACGCGGATTTTTTGCAAGTGCTCATAATTTTGGCTCTTGACTGCTAATATTATTAGCGCAAGATTTGCCCATGTGAAGCAGGAATTTGCTCACGTCCGGTAGAGGAGCACCGGCCAGAACCTGGGAGGAGAACCCGCTCATGACCATGATTTCCCGTCGCACCTTCATGCTCGCGGCCACGGCCGCCGGCGCGCTTGCCGTTGCCGGCGTTGCGATCGCCCAAGTGCCGAAGCTCGAACAGAAGGACACCTACAAGGTCGGCTTCGCGCAGACCGAATCCAACAATCCCTGGCGCATCGCCCAGACGAACAGCATGAAGGCCGAGGCTGAAAAGCTCGGCTACCAGCTCGTCTACACGGACGCCGCCGGTTCCGCCGCCAAGCAGGTCGCCGACGTCAACTCGATGATCGCCCAGGGCGTCGACGTCATCTTCCTTGCCCCGCGCGAGGAAAAGCCGCTGATTCCCGCCGTCATGGCCGCCAAGAAGGCGGGCATCCCGGTGATCCTGCTCGACCGCTCGGTCGATCCGTCGCTGGCCAAGGCCGGCGAGGATTACCTCACCTTCATCGGCTCGAACTTCGTCGAGGAAGGAAGGCGTATCGCAGAATGGCTGGTGAAGAACGCCAACGGCAAGTCCAAGATCATCGAATTGGAAGGCACGACCGGTTCATCGCCCGCCAACGACCGCAAGAAGGGCTTCGACGAGGCGATCCAGGCGGCCGGCGGCTTCGAGATCGTCGCCTCGCAGACCGGCGACTTCGCCCGCGACAAGGGCCGCCAGGTAGCCGAAGCCCTGCTTCAGGCGCATCCGGATGCCGACATCATCTACGCCCACAACGACGAAATGGCGATGGGCGCCATCGCCGCGCTGGAAGCGGCCGGCAAGGTGCCGGGCAAGGATGTGCTCGTCCTGTCCATCGACGGCGGCAAGGAAGCCGTGCAGGCGGTTGTCGACGGCAAGATCGCTGCGGTCGTCGAGTGCAATCCGCGCTTCGGGCCCAAGGCCTTCGAGACCATGCTGCGCTATGCCAAGGGCGAGACGATCGAGCCGATGATCATCAACGACGACAAGTTCTACGACGCCTCCAACGCCGCCGCGGAACTCGCCGACGCCTACTGACCAGAACTCCCAAGCCTCTTGCGGCCGGGGCGGCTCCACCGTCTCGGCCGTTTCTTGAACGGGCCTGACCTTTGGTTCGTTCGGGTGTAGGCTCGTGATGCCCGTCCCGGAGGGCGGATAGAGGAGGAACCCGATGCTTCTGTCCATGCAGGGCGTTTCAAAGGCGTTTGCCGGCGTCGCCGCGCTGAAATCCGCCTCGCTCGAGGTCGAGCCGGCGGAGGTCATGGCGCTCGTCGGCCAGAACGGCGCGGGCAAGTCCACGCTGATCAAGATCCTCACCGGCGTCTACCGCCGCGACGAGGGCAGCATCGCCTTCGACGGCAGGGAGGTCGACTTCTCGATGCCGGCAGAGGCGCAAGGCGCCGGCATCGCGACGATCTACCAGGAAATCAACCTCGCCCCGCAGCGCTCGGTGGCGGAAAACATCTACCTTTCCCGCGAGCCGAAGCGCTTCGGCCTGATCGACCATGCCGCCATGCGGCGCGGCGCCGAGGCCGTGCTGAAAACCTTCAACCTCTCCATCGATGTCGACCGGCCCGTCGCGCATTTCGATGCCGCGACCCGGCAGATGGTGGCCATCGCCCGCGCCGTCACGCAAAAGGCCCGCCTCGTCATCATGGACGAGCCCACCTCCTCGCTCGACGAGCGCGAGGTCGCCGTGCTCTTCGAGACGATCCGCACGCTGAAACGCGCGGGCGTCGCCGTCATCTTCATCGGGCACCGGCTCGACGAGCTCTACGCGATCTGCGACCGGGTGACGATCATGCGGGACGGCCAGACGGTCGCGAAAAGCCCGATGGCGGACATGCCCAAGATGGCGCTGGTGCGCCACATGCTCGGCAAGGAGCTCGCCGCCTTCCAGGCGATCGCGCCGGATGAGGACGCGCCCGAGCGGCCCGTCCGCCTCGCGGTCGAGAATGCCGGTGCAGGCGTGCGTGTCCGCGATGTCAGCCTCGACGTGCGCGAGGGCGAGATATCGGGCCTTGCCGGCCTGCTCGGCTCGGGCCGTACGGAGACGGCGCGCCTGATCTTCGGTGCCGACAAGATGCAGCGCGGCACGATCCGCATGGACGGCCGCGCGCGCACCTATCGCGAGCCGGCCGACGCCATCGCCGATGGCATCGGCCTCGTCTCGGAAGACCGCAAGATCGACGGCATCGTGCCCGACATGAGCATCCGCGAGAACATGACGCTGGCGCTGCTGCCGAGGCTGAAGAAGGCCGGCATCGTCGACCGCGCGCGGCAGGACGAGATCGTCACCCGCTACATCCGCGCCCTCGGCGTCAAATGCGCCTCGCCTGACCAGCCGATCAGGGAGCTCTCCGGCGGCAACCAGCAGAAGGTGCTGCTTGCCCGCTGGCTCGCCACCGACCCGCGTGTCCTGATCATCGACGAGCCGACCCGCGGCATCGATATCGGCGCCAAATCGGAAATCCTCAAGCTGTTGCGCAGCCTCGCCGACGAGGGCCTCAGCGTGCTGATGATCTCCTCCGAACTGGAGGAGCTGCTCGCCGCCGCCGACCGCGTGACCGTGCTCAGCGACGGCACGTCCGTCGCGACCCTGCCGCGCAAGGACTTGAGCGAAGCGGCGCTGCTTTCCGCCATGGCCCATCAGGTTGAATGACATGACGACGATCGAGACCCCCGCCCCGCAGCCCTCCGGCACACTTTCTCCCGGCAGCCGGCTGTTCACGCTGGCGAGCCGCTACGGCACGTTCGTCGCCTTCCTGGCGCTCATCGTCTTCAACGTCGCGGTGACGCCGAACTTCCTTTCCTGGCAGACGCTCAACGTGAACCTCACGCAGGTCGCGACCATCGTCATCGTCGCGACCGGCATGACGCTCGTCATCGCCACCGGCGGCATCGACCTGTCGGTCGGCTCGCTGATGGCGATAGCGGGCGCGCTCGCGCCGATGATCTTCATGGGCCAGTTCTGGCAGGTGGAGAACATGGCATTCGCCGTGGCGCTCGCCTTCCTCCTTCCCGTCGTCGTCGCCGGCCTCTTCGGCCTGTTCAACGGGCTGCTCGTCACGCGCTTTTCCATCCAGCCGATCATCGCGACGCTCGTGCTCTTCATCGCCGGACGCGGCATCGCGCAGGTCATGACCAACGGCAACCTGCAGGTCTTCAGGAACGAGGGCTTCCAGTTCATCGCCATGGGCCGCATCGCCGGCATTCCGGCGCAGGTCGTGCTGATGACCGTCATCGTCGCCCTCACCTTTGCGATGATCCGCTACACGGTCATCGGCCGGCAGATCATCGCCGTCGGCGGCAACGAGAAGGCCGCAAGGCTCACCGGCGTGCCGGTGAAGCGGGTCAAGCTCTTCGTCTACATGATCAGCGGCGCGCTTGCGGGGCTTGCCGGCCTCGTCGTGGTGGCGCGCAACTCCGCCAGCGACGCCAACCTCGTCGGCCTCGGCATGGAACTCGACGCCATCGCCGCCGTCGCCGTCGGCGGCACGCTGCTCACGGGCGGGCGGGCGAACATCATCGGCACCGTGCTCGGCGCCTTCGTCATCCAGCTCGTCCGCTACACGCTATTGGCCAACGGCGTGCCGGATGCGGCCGCCCTCATCGTCAAGGCCGGGCTGATCGTGCTCGCCGTCTTCATCCAGCAACGCGCCGACAAGTCTTGAGGAGACCCATCATGCACACCCTCCTCCGCCCCTTCGCCATCAAATCCTCCGGCGACATCGCCCGGCTCGGCGTCCTCCTCGCGCTTTTCGGCCTCATCCTCTTCGGGGCGCTGCGTTACGACAACTTCCTTTCGTCCTACAACATCCTCTCGTTCCTGCGCTACAATTCCATGTTCGCGCTGATCGCCCTCGGCATGGCCTTCGTCATCATCACCGGCGGCATCGACCTTTCGGTCGGCGGCACGGCGGCAATGGCGAGCGTGGTGGCGGCGCTCCTTTCGCCCTGGCACTGGGCGGCAGGTCTCCTCGGCGGCATGGCCGCCGGCTGCGCGGTCGGCGCGCTCAATGGCTTCATCATCACGAAGATGCGCATCCAGCCCTTCATCGCAACGCTCGCGACCATGCTCGCCGCCTATGGCACGGGCCTGCTCATCGCCAACAACCAGTCGGTCTCCGTCTCCTACGACAGCGGCTTCACGGTGATCGGCCAGGACGATTTCCTGGGCTTTCCCATTCCTGCCTGGATCGCGCTCGCCGCCTATATCCTCGGCTGGCTGGTGCTCGAAAAGCTGCCCGTCGGCCGCCACGTCCTCGCCATCGGCGACGGCGAGGCGACAGCCGGCCTGATGGGCCTGAAAGTCGAGCGCACGCTTGCCGCCGTCTATCTCGCCTCCGGCACGCTCGCCGGCCTTGCCGGCGTCATCCTCGCCTCGCAGTTCGGCGCCGGCCAGCCGACGGAAGGCGTCGGCTGGGAGCTTTTCGCGATCGCGTCCGTCGTGGTCGGCGGCACGCTGCTGACGGGCGGTTCGGGCTCGGTCGGCGCGACGCTGGCCGGCGCGCTCCTCCTGGCCATGGTGTTCAACATCCTGAACTTCGAAAACGGCCTCGGCTGGATCTCGTTGTCCGCCTACTGGCAGTCCGTCATCCGCGGCGCCTTCCTGCTCGTCGTCGTCGTGCTGCAGGCCAAGTTGATGGCGCGCCACAGGAGCGCCTGAAGCGGGCATGGCCCATCCGTCACGCGCGCCCGTCATGGCCCTGCGCCAGCCGCAAGGCCGGTGGCATCATATCTGGACACTGCACGTCCCGGTGGGCCTCCACGAGATCCGCGATCGAATGGCAATCCAGAAGGTCGAGCATGGAGTTGGTGAGATCGCGCAGAAGCGGTCCCAGAAATGCCTCCTGATTGCTGGTTTCGAGGGCAAAGGCGCGCGGCTGCGTCAACCGCACGACGTCGCCGAGCAGGATGTGGTCAGGCGGTTGAAGCAGCTTGAGCCCGCCGAACCGGCCGCGGCGCGTGGCAATCCATCCGGCTTTCGAGAGCTGAAGCACGACATGGGCGGCGCGGTCCTTCGACGTTCCGGCCTCCGCTGCCGCAAGGTTGGTGTCGATCTGCCTGCGGCGTCGGGCGCAGGACACGAGAATGCTGATTGCGATTTCCGTTTGCCGTGTCAGGCGCATGCTGCCTCCTCCCGATCCCGGTTGCGCTGGAGCAATTCCGGTGGAATCCGGTTCACGGAATTGCTCCAGCATCTGTTTTCACCGCGGCGATGCCGCTTCGGCTGGAAATGCGTCAGAGCGCAAGGCTCGTCTCCCGGCCGACCCGCCCGATCTGCGTATGGGACGTCTTCTTCATCGCCTTCGGGGTCGTGCCGAACTGCTTGCGGAACGCCGCGGCGAAGTGGCCGAGATTGGTGTAGCCGACCTGGTTCGCCACCGTCGTCACCGACTGCTCGCCCGCCAGCAACGCGCTGCGCGCAACGATCATCCGCCGTTCCTTGAGATAGCCGAAGGGCGTCGTGTCGAAGAGGACCTTGAAGCCCTTCTTGAGCTTGAAATCGTTGATGCCGACCTCATGGGCGAGCGCCACCAGCGAGGGCGGATCGGAGAGGTTCTCGCTGAGGATATCGCGCGCCCGCTTCAGCCGCTCGATATCGCCCGGTGAAAGGGCGCAATCGCAATGGGCCATGCACAGCCGCTCGAGGCCAAGCGCGATCAGCTCGTAGGCCTTGCTGGTCAGGAAGACCGAGCGCAGGGGCTCGCTGACCTGTGCGGTAGCCATCTGGTGCAGCACGGCCTGAATGGAGGCGGACGGCAGGATTTCGCGGCTGAGCCCGCGCGCGCCGTCGCCGGCGAGAAACATCCGGATCGCCTCCGGGCAGGCCGCACTGAAGACGCGGCTCATATAAGCGTGCGGCAGGCCGACGATGACGACGGAGAGCGCCTCATCGCGCCCGACCGTCGCCGGTTCGGCCGAAAAACCGTTCGAGACGAGCGCCGCCTCGCCGCTGCCGAAGGCAATCCCGCGCTGCCCGGCCCGCCCGGGCAGGGTGAGCGTGCCGGCAACGACGAAAACCATCGCCGATCCGCGTCGCGGCAGCGCCAGCGGCAGGTCGCAACCCGTATGGGCCGCGCCGCTCACCATGGTAAGGCTGATGCCGTGATCGAGATGCACGACTTCGGTGCGGATGCCGAACGCCTCTTCGCAATCGGCACTGTCGAAAACCTTGATGTCTTCGCGCTGTCTGGTCTGCATCATGGGACACCTCACGCATTATGGAAGAAGGGACAGAGTCTTCCCGCTGGCATTGGCATCGGCATTTCCCGGCCCGCGCGCCTTCAGCCGGAGACGCCGTAGGCCGGCGCGCCCGCCGCCGGACTGTCCGCCACCGCCCGGTCTTCGCGGTAAAGCTTCAGGGCGAGCAGGCCGGCGAGGACCGCAAGGCCTGCCGCGATCAGCACCAGCGCCTGGTAACCCACCGCCCCGGCGACCTGGAGGGCGACGGCGCCCGACAGGAAGCCCATGAAGCTGTAGAGGCTGTACTGCGCCGTGAAATCGGTGCCCTCGCTGCCCGCCGCCGACCGGTCCATCATGATGGTCAGCATCACGGTGGCGATCGGGTTGTAGATCAGGAAAACGAGAACCAGGCCGGGCACGATCAGCAACGTCTCGCGCGCGCCGCCGGCAAGCGGCAGGACCGAAAGAATAATCGCCGCCTGCGCAAAGGCCGCGCTCACCAGCATGCGCTTGCGGCCGAAGCGGCGGATCAGCAGGCCCGCGCCGAAGACGGCGAGAAGGCCGACCAGCGAACCGACGATGTTGAGCGTGAAGCCGACGGCCTCCAGCGGCCAGCCGATATCGACCAGCATGGGGCTCAGCATGGCGAAGATCATGCCGATGCCGAGCGGCACGATGACCATCAGCGCCGCCCAGCCCGCCATGCCCGGCCGCGCCCAGACGCGCCAGATGCGGCCGTAACCGGCGGCGGAGAGGGACGCCGGAACCTGCGGTTCGCGGAAGAAGAGGATCTGCACGAAGCAGGCGGCGAGCACGCCGGCCATCAGGAGGAAGCAGCCGGTCCAGCCGATCGTCGGGTAGAGCGCGAGCGTAAGCCCGCCGCCGAGCACGATGCCGACGAGGCCGCCGGCCACCTGCACGCTGTTGCCGAGGCCGCGCAGCTCCGCCGGCAGGAGACGGCAGGTAACGGCGTCCGTCGCAATATCCTGCGTTGCCGAGAAGACGGTAAGCACAAGCCCGAGCACGACCAGCAGCGGGAAATTGGCGAGGCCGTCGATCTGGCCGATGAGGACGAGCATGGCGATCATCGCCGCCTGCATCATAAGCAGCCAGCCGCGATAATGGCCGAGCCGGCCGAAGGAGACGCGGTCGACGAGCGGCGCCCAGAGGATCTTGAACACCCAGACGAAGCCGAGCAGGTAGAGCGCGCCGATCTCTTCCAGCGTGCGGCCCTGTTCGCGCAGGATCGCCGGCAGGCCCATGAAGAAGAAGGAGACCGGCAGGAACTGCGTGACGTAGAGGCTGGCGATCAGGATCCAGTTCGCGGGTTTCATTTCGGTCCTCGTCTTTCGTTTTCACCGGCCCGGGCACTGGCCCGGGCCGTCATTTCTTCAGGGTGGCGATCAGAACCTGGTCGTGATGCCGAGGCCGATCGTGCGGCCGCGCGAGACCAGGACGGAGTTGATGTTCGCCGTCATATGCGCGCCCTGCTGCTCCAGCCGGTCGCCGATGAGGTTTTCGCCGAACACATAGAATTCCGTCTGGTCGATCTTCAGGCCCACCCGCGCATCGATGATGTGCTGGGCGTCGAGATCGAAATTGTTGCCGGTGTCGCCGGCGCGCTTGCCGACGAAACGGTAGCCGAGATAGCCGGTGAGCATCGGATCGCCCGACATGTTGAGGAAGTCCGCCTCGCCCTGGTAGGTGAGGCCGAGATTGGCCGACCAGAGCGGCACGTTCGGCACCTCGTTGCCGACCTTGGCCTGCAGGACGCCGCCCGCCGGGATACCGGTGATCTCCGAATGGGTGAGCGTGACGCCGGCGAAGACGCCGAAGCCGTTGTCGAACTCCTTGCGGACCTCCGCCTCGACGCCATAGGTCTTCAGGTCGAAGTTCTCGATCGGGAAGGTCATGGTCGCCGGGTCGAAGCCGAAGATCGCCTCGTCCGTCACGTCGTTGTAGAAGCCGGCGACGGCGAAGCTCGTGCCGCTGTCGATGAGGTCGCCCTTCCAGCCCACTTCATAGGTCCAGATCGAGGTGGCGTCGTACCCGTCTTCCGGCAGGCCGATCGCGGCATTGCCGGTGAAGCGCGGGAAGCCGCCCGCCTTGTTGCCGCGGCTGACGCTGCCGTAGATCAGGTTCTCGTCGTTGAGCTTGTAGCTGAGCGAGACGCGGCCGGAGAACATGTCGAAGTTGCGCGCGCTGTCCTGCGCGAAGCTCGCCACCGTGCCCGGGAAGCCGGTGCCCGTGTAGAGGGCGTCGATCTTCTTGCGTTCATGGGTGTAGCGCAGCCCCCCGCCGATCTCGAAGCGTTCCGCGAAAGGCTGGGCGATGTCGAAGAAGATCGCCGAGGACGTCGAGGTGAGGTTGACGTCGCGCGTGCCGTTGATCGAGGCCGACATGGTCGAGGTCCCGAAGGCATCTTCATGGAAATCGTTATAGGAGAAGACGCCGCCGACCACCCACTTCGTCTCCGAATCGTCGAGCGATTGCAGGCGGACTTCCTGGTAGAACTGGCTTTCGCGCTGGTCCGTGACGTTGAACTCGCCGTCATTGGTGTAGAATTCCGGCGGAATGACCATGCCGAACGCGCCGAAGGTGGCGCTGTTGATGTAACCGTCCGAATTGTCGGTCCAGTTGTAGATGTCGTAATAGGTGAAGCCCGTCGTGGTCTTCAGCGCGAAGGTCTCGAAATCGTGCGAGGTGTTCAGCGTGACATAGCCGAGGTCGCGCCTGAACTCGGGCGTCTCCTGATAGGCGTGGCTGTCGCGCAGGAGGTACGGATAGCCGGTGTCGCCGTCGTATTTCTCGTAGCCGAGCGTGAGCTTGACCTCCGTCGTATCGCCCGGCGTCCAAAGCAGGGTGCTCTTGATCGCGCCGACGTCGAAGCCGCCGATGTCCTTCTCGCCGGGATGATCGTTTTTGACGTAGGCCCCGCGGCCCTGGTAACGCACGGCGAAGCGGCCGAAGAGCTCCTCGTTGATCGCGCCGCCGAGGATGAACTCGCCCTTGCGGTAGCCCTCGGTGCCGACTTCCGCGGTGATCTGGCGGATCGTCTCCGCATCGGGAACCATGCTCGTGATGTTGATCGCGCCGCCCGTCGAGTTGCGGCCGAAGAGCGTGCCCTGCGGCCCGCGCAGCACGTCGATCTGGCCGACGTCGAGCATCTGCCCGCTTGCCGCGAAGGCCGGCATGGGCACGCCGTCGATGATGGTCGGCGCGGTCGAGTTGTCGGGCGACAGCAGCGTCGAGAGCGTGCCGACGCCGCGCACGATCGGCTGGGCGGTGCGCGGATCGTCACCGTAATTGGGGATCTGTAGGCCGACGACGCGGTCCGAAAGATCCTGCACGTCGTTGATCCGCTCGTTCGTCAGCTTCTGGTCCGTCACCACGGAGACGCTGACGGGCACGTCGAGCGGGTTTTCGGCATAGCGGCGGGCTTCGACGGTGATCGCCTCCAGCGTGGTCGAACCGTCGGCGGCCTGGGTCTGGCTCGTCGTCACGCGGTCGGTCTTGTCCTCCTCGCGCACGTCCTGCGCCAGCGCCGAGCCCGCCGCAGCCATCGTCACCGTGAAGACGACGCCGGCCAGAAGCCGCGCCCGCCGGGTCGGCGCGCCGATCCGTTTGACGCCGGTCGCCGCATGGGTGCGGGCGAGGAAGGTGCGACGCGGTTCAGTCTGTGCGGGCGGCATTCGATACTCCAGTCGAATGGGCGAAGTGCACCGGCGCGGACCAAAAGGCCCACGGTCGGCTTCGCTTCGCGGTTTGAAATCAAAGGAAGATTATTGTCTCGGCTCCGGCATCGCCATAGGGCGGGTTTATGCCGGCGGGCAGTTTCCTTATGCGTGCGGATAAATCTCGCCGCGCGTCAATTGTCCCGGCGAATAACCGAAATAGCGCTGGAATGCGGTCGAGAAATTGCTGCCATGGCGGTAACCGGCGAAGTGCGCCGCCTGGGTCACGGTCCAGCCGTCGCGTTCCAACCCGTCGCGCGCCTTCTCCATGCGCACGTCATGCAGGAAGGCGATGACGGACTGGCCGTAGACTTCGCGGAACTTGATCTTCAGGCTGGAAACGCTGACGCCGGCCTCGCGGGCGAGCGAGGTGAGGCTGTGCTCGGCCCCGGGTTCCGACATCATCAGGTCGCGGATGCGCGCCATGCGCATGCGGTCGTTGCCCCTGACATGCGAGCGCTCGTCGGGACCCTCCCGGCCGGCGGCCTGGATGGCGAGGGCCACGACCTCCAGCGTGTAGCTTTCGACGAGCAGGCAGCCCACCGTGCCGCACAGTTGCGGATTGAAGAGCTGGCCGCAGAGCGCGCTCATGCGCACGCCCGTGCCGAAGGGAACGATCTCGCTGCTGCGCGTGCGTGCATCGACGAAATCGGCGAGATTGGCCTCGGCGATCACCTCGGGCCGAAGCTGGATCAGCATGGACTTGCAGCGATGGCCGCGGCTGTAGCGACCGGTGGTACGTACGTCGTCGGCGAAGGAGAAGAACGCGGCCTCGCCCGGTTGCAGCACCATGGTCTGGCAGCCGTTGCCCGGATTGAACTCGGAGGGCCGGCCCTCCAGCGACAGCACGATGGAGAGCGAGCGCGGAAAGATCGCCGAATGGTCGCTGTCGCTCAGCGCCGTCATCTGCGCGGTGCTGAGATTGATGCCCGTGCTCAGCTCGCGCAACCCCAGCCAGCCTTCGAAGAGCGGGCTTTCCTCGTCGCCGCCGGCCTTTTGCGTCAAAAGCGCATAGTCGTCACAGAACACCATCGACGCCTTGGAGAAATCCCGCGCGGAAACCGCAGGTCGATGCGCTTGAGAATGATCCGACAATCCCGTCATCTACGACAACCCGTTCAAGGTGGAACCGCTTGGAGCATAGACGAATGCAACCGCCGGATCGGACCACGGCCGTTCCGGCGGTTGATGCGCCGCCATGTCGCAGACACTAAGTCATGAATTTGCATTTAGCAATAAACATGACAAAAAAACTCCAGATATATAACCCGCCGCGGAAGATCGGGCCATGCCGGGCGCTTCGCGGTCAGCCGTTTCCGCCCTGCGCGTCTGGCGGGCGCAGCGTCGCGGCTCCCGCAAGGATCACCTCCAGCTTGCGCCGCCACCATTGTCGCGGATGGCTGCGCAGGACCTCCGCCATGGTGTTGAGCGCGGTGGCGATCGACGCGTCGATCCTGCCCGCCTCGCTCCACGCGCCTGCGACCTTCTCGCCGAGCGTGTCGCCCTCCTCGCGCGGCTGCTGGAGGCTCTGCCAGGCGGAGACGCTTTCCGTCGTCATGTCGATGATCATGTCGACGACGAGGGCGGCATCGGACGTCGAAAAACCGAGGGCTTCAAGCCGGCGCACCGCTTCGGCGAAGGCCTCTATGCCGGACTGAGGGGTGTTGCCCAGCCGCCCCAGCACCTGTGCGAGGCCCGGATGGGTTTCGTAGAGGTCCCACACGGCCTCCGCCATGGTCCTGAGGTAATCCTGCCAGTCCTCTGTCTCGGATCGCCAGTCGAGCCGGCCGATCGCGAGGTCGGCCGCCGCGAGCAGGATATCGTCCCGGCTCCTGGCGTGGCGATAGAGCGAGGAATGGTCGACGCCGAGGCGGGCGGCGATCCGCACCAGCGTCGCCCCGTCGAGGCCGATGTCGAGGGCCGCCACCGCGATCGCCTCACGCGAGATAAGCGCCGGGCGTCCGGGACGGGCCTCTCCCTCCACGCCGCCGCGCGGCGCGCGCTTGCGTCCCGTCGTGCTCATGGCCTTGCCTCCGTCTCGTCGTCGCCGATCTGCCAGCGTGCCGCCCGGTTGCGCAAGCCCCAGAGGTGGGCATAGAGCCCGCCCCGCGCCAGCAGGTCGTCATGCGTGCCCTGTTCGGCGACCACCCCGCCGTCGAGCACGACGATATGGTCGGCGTTGCGGATGGTCGAAAGGCGGTGGGCGACGACGATCAGCGTACGGTCCCGGGCAAGGCCGGCAAGGGCGGTCTGGATGGCCCGCTCGTTGCTCGGGTCGATGGCTGCCGTCGCCTCGTCGAGCAGCACGATCGGCGCGTCCTTCAGGATGGCGCGGGCGATGGAGATCCGCTGCCGCTCGCCGCCGGACAGCATTGCCCCGCCCTCGCCGACGCGCGTCTCGTAGCCATCCGGCAGCGCCATGATGAAATCATGCGCCTGCGCGCCCCGCGCCGCCGCCTCGATGGCCCGCCGGTCCGCCCCCGGCCGGCCTTCCGCGATATTGTCGTGGATCGTTCCGGAAAACAGGTAGACGTCCTGGAAGACCACGGCGATGTGCGCGGCGAGATCCTCGAACCGCATCGCGCGAAGATCGACGCCGCCGAGCGTGATTCGCCCCTCGCCGACCTCCCAGAAGCGGGACAACAGGTTGAGCAGCGTGCTCTTGCCCGAGCCGGACGGACCGACAACAGCGACGACGCTGCGCTCGGGGACCGCAAAGCTGACGTTCCGCAGCACCGGCCGTCCCGGCACATAGGCGAAGCCGACCCCTTCGAAGGAGACGGCAAAGCCGTTTGGCCGCGCCGGTGTCTTCGGCTCCGGCAGGAGGGGGGCGTGAAAAATATCGTCCATGCGCGCCAGCGACGCCTCCGCCGTACGCGCCGTCTCCATGACGTTGAGCAGGGAGAGGATCGGCGCGTAGAGCGTCGTCAGCAGGCCGAGCACGCAAACCAGCGTGCCGGCCGGAATCTCGCCCACGACATGGCGATAGCCCGCAAGCGCGACGACCAGCGGAATGCCGAGCATCACGATGGCGGCAAAGCCGACCATGGGCACGACGAGCGCGGCGATCATGCGCACCGAAACCGCATGGAACCGGTCGAGCGCGGCGCGAAAACCCGTCCAGCCGCCGGCGAGCCGGTTGAACGCCCGGATGACCTTCATGCCCTCGACATAGTCGATCATCCGCGCCGCGGCCTCCGCCTGGGCGCCTTGCCGGTCCGCCGCGAGCGCCGCCAGGCGCCGGCTCGACCAGAGGAAGACGGGCGCGGCGAGAAGGATCGGCGCGAGCGCGATCAGCGCCGCAGGCCAATCGGTCGCAAGGAGGAAGCAGAAGACGGCGAACGGCAGGCCGATCGCCTGGGCGATCTTCGGCAGGCCCTCGGCCAGAAAGACCTCCAGCATCTGCATGTCGCCGGTCAGCGCCGTCACCGTGTCGCCCTTGTGGCGGCAGAGGTGAAAGCCCATCGGCAGCAGGCGAAGCCGCTCCAGCATGGCCATCCGCAGGTTCCCCGCGACGAGATGGCTGGCGATCCAGCAGTCGCGGGTCGCCAGCAGGCCGAAGAGCACCTGGCCCGAAAGGGCGCAAAACATCAGCGCGCTCGCCTGCGCGGCCCATGCGGCGGTGACGGCGCGGCCCTCGGCGAGATCGGCGACGACCCAGACGGCGACGGCGAAGGAGAGGCCGAGCGCGGCCGATTGCAGGAAGCGGAAAAACGTTCCCCGCACCACCATGCCCCTGTGCGGGCCGGTCAGGCCGAAGAGGCGGACGAGGCTGCGGATATCGGAGCCGGCCGTGGCGGAAACGTCATGCACGTGGACGTTCATTGCGCCGCCTCCGGCATCCTGTTTTCCCCGGTGAAGGCGGCCGAACGCACCGCTTCCCAATCCGCCCACAGGTCGGCATAGAGGCCGCGCCGGTGCAGCAGGGCGTCATGGCCGCCGCGCTCGGCCACACGGCCCTCCGACAGGACGACGATCTCCGACGCCGCCGCGATGGTGTGAAGCCGATGGGCGACGACGATCAGCGTGCGGCCCTGGGCAAGCGCGCTGATCCCCGCCTGGATGGCCGCCTCGCTGTCCGGATCGGCAAAGGCCGTCGCCTCGTCGAGCACGATGATCGACGCATCCTTCAGGATGGCACGGGCGATGGCGATGCGCTGGCGTTCACCGCCGGAAAGTTGCACGCCACGGCTGCCGATAGCTGTGTCATAGCCCTGCGGCAGGGCCGAGATGAAGCCGTCCGCCTGGGCCGCCCGCGCCGCCGCACGCACCTCCTGCCGGCTCGCGCCCGGCCGGGCGATCGCTATGTTGGCGGCGATCGTATCGGAGAACAGGAAGACGTCCTGGAAGACGAAGGCGATCTCGTCCATCAGCTGCGCCGTCGGGATGTCGCGCAGGTCGACGCCGCCGAGCGTGATGCGCCCGGCGGCGACATCGTTGAACCGCGCGACGAGCGTCGCCGCCGTGCTCTTGCCCGAACCGGACGGGCCGACCAGCGCCGTGACCACGCCGGCGCGCGCTGTGAAGGACACATCCCGCAGCACGAGGCGCTCGCCATAGGCAAAGGAAACATTGTCGAAAACCACATCGCGGCCGGAAAACGCCACGCGACATGCCGCCTCCGGCTGGGCCGGCGTCGCCAGCAGGTCCTCCACCGCCCGCGAGGCGACGGAAATCTGCGCGAGATGCTGGAACAGCGCGAAGAGTTTCATCAGCGGCAGGCTGTAGCCCGCGCCGAGAATGACGAAGAAGACGAAGGTCGCGACATCCAGCGTGCCGGCCGCCATGAGCCAGAGGCCCGCCGGCAGGATCAGCGTGATATTGGCAAGGACGAGCGCGTTGAACGCCCCGCCGAGCGGCACATAGGCCCGCGTGATCTCCGTTTCGATGCGCACATAGTCGCGCACGGCGGCCGCCGCCCCGGCGAGGCTCTCGCCGCTGCGGTTGAAGATCTTCACCACCGGCATGCCTGCGACATATTCCACCACGGCGGCGTTCATGCGCGCGCTCGCCCCCTGGAACGCCGGCACCTTGCGCGCGGAGCGCAGCATGGCGATGCCGATCAGCAGGAAGGAGAGCGGCGTCAGGAACACCGAGGCGAGCGCCATGCGCCAGTCGACGGCAAAGAGCCAGGCGGAGACCGCGAGCCATGTGACGACGGCACCCGTGCCCTCCGGGATGCCGTGCGCCGCGATCATCTCCAGCCGCTCCGGCTCGTCGATGACCAGCGCCTTCGCCTCCCCGCCGGTGCGGGCGGAAAGCCAGCCGAGCGGCAAACGCGAAAGATGCGCCGCGACGGCGAGGCGCAGGTTGCGGATGACGCCGAAGGCGGCGGCATGGCCTTTGGCGACGGCGGCTGCCTGCGCCGCGTGGCCGAGCAGGACGACACCGGCGGCAAGCCCCGCCGACGACAGGACGGAAGAAAGCGACACGGTGCCCTCGATCACCGAAACGACGACCCGCCAGACGATGTAGAGCGGCACAAGCTCGAAGGCGGCGGCGAGCGTGGCGAGCAGCATCGACAGGACGATGGCGCGCCGCGCGCCGCCGGCATGGCCGAGCAACAGGCGGAAGCTCGAAAGGTAGTCCACCCTTTCTTGCGCGCCGGCCGGCCGACAGGTCCGTCCGCGCCGCGCCGTTTGCGTTTCGTCACACTCCATCACGCACTCCCGGGCACACAGGCTGACGGCAGCACTAAACGGCTCGGCGACATTTTGCAACATACTGTTTCAAATTCTCCATGGCGCTACTCGCAAGACTTGTTTTCCTCAACACTTTCAAGGTCGTAAATCGAAAAACTCCGCAAGTGCCTCCCGCACCTAAACTCCGCATCCGGCCTAATTCGCTCCTCTGCGGAGCGGTCCGTACCCGGCGCTTCATTGTTTAAGGGACAACAGACCCGCGACCGCCGGCCGGCGGCGCGTGAACGAGTGCCGGACTGCGGAGAACGCCGTGACTGTTGAACCCGTTGCGATCATCGGAATGACCTGCCGGTTTCCGGATGCGCCCGACGTCGAGACCTTCTGGAAGAACCTCGTCGAGGGGCATGAGGCGATCCGCCCGCTCTCGCGCGAGGAGATGGAGCGCCAGGGCGTCGACCCGGCGCTCGCCGCACGGCCGGATTATGTGAACGCCGGCACGGTGGTCGCGGACGCCGACTGCTTCGATTTCGCCTTCTTCGGCTATTCGCCGCGCGAGGCAGAACTGATGGACCCGCAGCACCGGCTGTTCCTGGAGGAATGCCGGCGGCTGATGGACAGTGCCAACCTGACGCGCAGCGGCCTCAAGGTCGGCGCCTTCGCCGGCTGCCGCCAGAGCACCTACCAGCCGCTCCTGCCGCCGATCCGGGCCGAGGAGATCACCCGTACGGAAAGTTTCCAGCAGCTGATGGGCAACGACAAGGACTATCTCGTCACCCGCGCCGCCTACAAGCTGAACCTCACCGGTCCGGCAATGACGATACAGACCGCCTGCTCCAGCTCGCTCGTCGCCGTGCACCAGGCGGTGGAAAGCCTTTTGGCGCGCGACTGCGACGCGGCGCTTGCCGGCGGGGTCGCCATCTCCTTCCCGCAGGGCGCGGGTTATTTCCGCCAGTCCGGCATGATCTTTTCCGAGGACGGCCATTGCCGGCCCTTCGGCGCGGCCGGCACGGGCATCGTCGCCGGCAACGGCCTCGGCCTCGTCGCCCTCAAGCGGCTGGCGGATGCGGAGCGGGAGGGCGACACGATCCACGCCGTCATCCTCGGGTCGGCCGTCTCCAACGACGGCAGCGCCAAGATCGGCTATACTGCGCCCGGCCGGGACGGGCAGCAGCGCGCGATCCGCGAGGCGCTCGCGCGAAGCGGCGTTTCCCCCTTGGACATCGGCATGCTGGAGGCGCACGGCACCGGCACGCCGCTCGGCGATCCCGTCGAGATTGGTGCGATCTCGGAGATTTACCGCGCCGCCGGCGCTGATTCGCAGAACACGGCCCTTGGCTCGGTGAAGGGCAATGTCGGCCATCTCGATACCGCCGCGGGGGTCGCAAGCCTCATCAAGGCGACGCTTTCGGTGCGCGAGGCCCGCATTCCCGCAAGCCTCCATTGCAAGCCGGAAAATCCCCGCATCGATTTCGCCGCCTCCCCTTTCGACCTGGCCGTCGAAACGGCGGAATGGCCCGCGCGCTTCGACAGACGCATCTCGGCGGTCAGTTCCTTCGGCATCGGCGGCACCAATTGCCATATGATCGTCGCGGCCGCCCCGACACGGAAGGCATCGGCCGGGATCGCCCCGCCGCGACAGGTGCTCGTCTGGTCGGGCCATGGCGCGGAGACGCTCGGCGAAAGCCTTCCCCTCATCGCCGATCGGCTCGACGACGGCCGCCTCACCGCCCAATGCGCGACCGCCGCGCTGCGCCGGCAGCATTTCGGCCATCGCATCGCCGTGACCGGCCGGACGGCGGAAGAGCTTGCGGATGCGCTTCGGGCGGCAAGGCCCGCCAAGGCCGGCGGAGGCCGCACCGCCTGGATGTTCAGCGGCCAGGGCAGTCAATATGCGGGCATGGGCGCGGCTCTCCATCGCGAGAGCGCGCCGTTCCGCGACGCTATCGAGACCTGCCTCGCCGGTTTCGCCGCGAACGGGATTTCCGATCTCGACCGCGTGCTCTTCGATCCCGAGCGGGCGAGCGACCTCGACCGTACGCTCTATACCCAGCCGGCCCTCTTCAGCTGGCAATACGCCTTCGCCGAGATGCTGCGCGGCTGGGACCTTGCGCCCGATCTCGTCTTCGGCCATTCGGTCGGCGAGTTCGCCGCCGCGGTGACGGCCGGGCTTTTGCCGCTCGACGCCGCCATCCGCCTCGTTGCGGCGCGCGCCCAGCTGATGGAAAACGGCACGGAACCCGGCGCGATGATCGCCCTCTCCCTGCCGGCGGAACAGCTCGAAGCCCTGCTGAAAAACCATACCGAGATCAGCCTCGCCGCCATCAACGGCCCCGAGCGCTACAGCCTGAGCGGCCCGGAGCGTGCCGTAACGACGCTCGCCGTCGATCTCGCACGCCAGAAAATCGCCCATCGCCGCCTCGCGGTGAACCGTGCCTTCCATTCGCGGACCATGGAGGCGATCCGCGCCGACTTCACCGCAGCCTGCCCGGCACCGCAGCAAGACGACGAGAGCTGCATCATGCTCTCGACGCTGACGGCCTATGCTGTCGAGCCCGAAGAACTCGACGCCGCCTATTGGTATCGGCAGCTGCGCGAGCCCGTGAATTTTTACGGCGCGGCGCAGCGGCTTGCCGAATTCGAGATCGACCATGTGCTGGAAATCGGCCCGGACGGCAGCTTCTCGCGTCTGCTCCGCAGCATGGAGCTGCCCCAGACCATCGGGACCGTCGTCGACAGGAACGAAGCGGACCTTGCCGCCGTCATCGCGGCACTCTACCGGCTCGGCTGTGACGAACCGGTGGAGTCTCTTTATCGCGCGTCCGGCGCGGCGTTCACCGAAATGCCCGCCATCCGCCTCGCCAAAAGCCGGTGCTGGCCGGATGGCGACACTGTGGCGACCGCGCGCAGCGGCACGGCGTCCGGCCTCGCGCCGCTGCTTTCGCCCCTGTGGCAACCGCTTGCAGGACGCGACAGCGGCTTCCGCCTTTCCTTCGCACACCCGCTGCCGCTGGCGGCCCGTCCCCTGCACGCAACGGACAGCCGCGGCTTCCTCGGCCGCGGCGCGATCAGCCTCTCGCTCGAAGATGCGACAATCGACGCAACCTACGAGCCGGCCTGCGGGTCCGATCTGCCGGACGCCCCCTCGCTGCCGCTCGCCGCGTGGCTGGCAGCCGCCGCGAGCGCCGGCAGGGCGATTTCGGGCGGCTGGCTCTCGCCCGGCTGGCAGGCCGCGACGGATGTCAGGGAGGTGGAGGACGGCGCCTATCTCACCGATGGCCTGCGCTGCCTCGCCCGCCTCGATCTCGTCACGCCGAAAAGCGCCGAGGAAGACCAACCCGTCCAGCTCTGGCGCTGGCGCTGGCAGGAGCTTGCGCGCCTCTACCAGCAAAAGCTCAGCCGCTCGTCGATCGCGGCCGCCGAGGACTGGCTGATCGTCGGCGACAATGCGGTGGCCGGCGACCTCGCCGCCATCGGCCGCTGGATCGGCCACAACGTCATCCTGCGAGATGCGCCGGTCGAGGGCGATTTCGCCCAGGTGGTGGATTGCCGCGGAGCCGGCGCCGCCGACGCGTTCGGCGACGGCCATGCCCATCTCCGAACGGCGGTGACGCGCGCGCTCGAATGGCTGCACTACGGTCTCGCCCATCCGGCCTGCCGCATCGCCAATCTCGTCTCGCATGCCTGCGACCCGTTCGACGCCACGGCCTTCGGGCCGGACTGGGCGGTCATGCAGCTTTGGCGCAGCCTGCGCAACGAGCAGCCACACCTGCCGATCGCCTGCCTCGACATCGGCGACGCCACGGACATCGAGACGCTGGCGGCTCATCTCGAGCACCTGCACGATCTCGGCGCTGCGCTCGCCTTGCGGGGTGGAAAACTCTACGAGCCGACGCTGGAGAGCCACCCGGCGATACGCGACACCGTGCCCGTCGCCTGGCCGCAGGACAGGCTGACGCTGGTCGCCGGTTTCGGCGCGGTCGGCCGGGAACTCGCCCTGTGGCTCGCCGATCAGGGATGCCGTCATCTCGCCATCGTCCTCCACCGCGCGCCGGACGCCGCGCAGGACGCCTGCCTTGCGGCCCTCTCCGCCGCTGGCGTCACCGTCACCATGGTCGAAACCAGCCTCACCGATGTCGAAGCCCTGCGCAAAGGCATCGCCGCGCTCCCCCGGCCGGTCGGCCAGGTGTTCCACACCGCCCATGCCGGAACCAGCCAGTTGCTGGCCGACGAGACCGCGGAGCGCTTCGCCTCCGCCATCGCCGTGAAGGTGGCGGGCAGCCTTGCGCTCTACGAGGCCGTGGCGGACCAGCCGCTGGCGCTGTTCTGCCTGTTCAGTTCCGCCGCCTCGCTGCTCGCCATGCCGGGCGCGGCCTACAACGCCGCCAATGCCTGGCAGGATTCTTTCGCCGCCCATCTTCGGGCAAAGGGCGCGCCGGCGCTCTCCATCGCCTGGGGCCAGTTCGCCATGGACCGGCGCGCCGACAAGCTGGAACAGCTCGGCAAGACGAGCCTTCGCCCGATCCCCGCCGAGACCGGCTTTGCCGTGATGAACCGCCTCCTGAAGGACGGCGTGAGCGGCCTCGTGCCCATCTCGGTCGATCCGTCCGCCCTCGCCGCCGCCACCGGCGGCATGCCGGCGACGCGCGGCCTGCTGCGCCCGCTGCTCGCCGCCGAGATGGAGCGCGCGCGGGAGGAGGAAACTGTCGTCGACCTCGCGCTCGGCGGCCTTTCCCCGGCCGAACGCGCCGCGCGCATCGCCCGCTATCTGCGCCAGGTCATCGGCAAGCGGCTGAAATTCGCCAGCGACGCGCTGGACGCCGCCAAGCCCTTGACCGAACAGGGCGTCGATTCTCTTATCTTCCTCGAACTTGTGCACATCATAAACGGCCAGTTCGCCCTGACGCTGCCACCGACCGCCGGCTACGAGCACGGCACGATCGACGCGCTGTCGAAACACATCGCCGGCCTCCTCGCCGAAGGCGACGACATCGATTTCTCCAAGCCGCTCGGCAAGGGCGAGATCGAGATTATCGCGCGCCCGCAAGAACGCTTCGAGCCTTTCCCGCTCACCGACCTGCAACAGGCCTTCTGGGTCGGCCGCAGCGGCGGCATGCAGCTCGGCAGCGTCTCCTGCCACGAATATATCGAGATCGATCTCGACGACCTCGACGTCTGCGCGCTGGAGACGGCCTGGAACCGGCTCATCCGCCGCCATGAGATGATGCGCTGCGTCATCACGCCGGCCGGCCGCCAGCGCATTCTCGAAACCGCGCCGCACTATGCCGTCAAGGAACGCGACCTCACCCGCCTCGCCGAGGCCGAGCGTGACGAAAAGCTCGGCGCGATCCGCGAGCGCATGTCCTATCAGGTCTTCGATCCGCAGGCCTGGCCGCTCTTCGAGCTGACGGTGAGCCATCTGCCGGGCGGCCTGTCGCGCATCCATCTCGACATGGATCTCCTGGTCTTCGACATCCAGAGTTTTCGCGTGGTCTTCGGCGAGCTCGCCACGCTGCTCGCCGACCCCGACGCCGAGCTGCCGGACCTCACCCTCTCCTTCCGCGACTATGTGCTCGCCGAGGAAGTCGCGCGCCGCGGCCCGCAATGGGAGCGCGCGAAAGCATTCTGGCTGGAAAAGCTCGACACCTTCCCGGCCGCGCCCGACCTGCCGCTCCGCCGCGCACCGGCCGAGGTAACGCGCCCGACCTTCCGCACGCTCGACCATCGCCTGTCCTCCGCCCATTGGAAGCGGTTCCAGGCGCAGGCCGCCAAGCTCGGCCTGACAGCGAGCGGCGCGCTGCTCACCGCCTTCACCCATGTGCTGTCGACCTACAGCAAGGCGCCAGACTTCACCCTCAACATCACCTATTTCAACCGCAAGGCCGTGCATCCGCAGGTCATGGACATCTGCGGCGATTTCACCTCGCTGATGCTGCTGCCCGTCGCCGCGCGCGAGGGCGAGACCTTCCTTGCCGCCGCCCGCCGCACGCAGGATGACCTCTGGCAGGCCTTGGCCCACCGCGAATTCAACGGCATCCGCCTGATGCGCGAGCTCGGCCGCCACCGCAGGACGGGGGCCGACAGCGTCGACATGCCCGTGGTCTTCACCAGCATGATCGGCATGGATTTCGACGATCCCGCCCGCGCCGACTGGCCGCTGACCAGCCGCCAGGTCTTCCAGATCAACCAGACGCCGCAGGTCTGGCTCGACTATCAGGCGACCGAATATGGCGGGGCGCTGGTGACGCGCTGGTTCATCGCCGACGACCTGTTCGAACCGCGGCTGATCGAGGGCATGTTCCGCGCCTATACCGACTTTCTTCAGATGCTGTCCGAAGAGAACGGACTCTGGGAGACGCTGGTTCCGGACCTCCGCCCCGCGGAAGACCGCAGCCTCGCCGCCGGCCTCGCCGTCGCCGGAGAGCGGCCTTCCGGCTCCCTCATGCCCTCGCTTCTGCAACGCAGCGCCGAGGCGCGGCCGGAGAGCGTCGCCATTCTCAGCCCGCAGGGCGACCGGACCTACGCCGCGCTCCGGGCCGACGTGAACCGCCTCGCGCACCACCTGATCGCGCTCGGCGTAAAACCGTCCGAACCCGTCGCCGTGGTCATGGCGCGCCAGCCGGATGCGGTGCTCGCGGCCCTCGCGATCCAGGCCGCGGGCGCGTGCTACGTCCCGGTCAACGGCGACTACGAGAACGAGCGGCTTGCCGCCATCCTTCGCGACCTCTCGCCCTTCGCCGTGCTGACCAGCGGCACCCGTCCCGCCCTGCCGCCCGAATTCCGCCGGATCGAGCTTTCGGGCCTTACCCTCGACGGCCTGCCGGAGACGGCCCCGGAACCGCGGCAGACGGAAACGGACCTTGCCTACATCATCTACACCTCGGGCACGACCGGCCAGCCGAAGGGCGCGATGCTCGACCATCGCGGCCCGCTGAACACCATCGCCGCGCTCATCCGCCGCCTCGCCGTCACCGAGGCCGACCGCACACTCTCGCTCTGCGCCTTCCATCACGACATGTCGGTCTTCGACGTCTACGCCATGATGGCGACCGGCGGGGCCGTGATCCTGCCGGACCGCGAGCGCTCGAAGGACGCCATGCACTGGCTGGACCTCGTAAAGCGCCATCGCCCGACCATCATCAACGCCGTCCCGGCCTTCGTCTCCATGCTGCTCGACGCGCAGGCGCTGAGGGGGGCGGACCTGCCCGCCCCGCGCCATGTCATGATGGGCGGCGACTGGATTCCCCTTGAGTTGGTGCGCCGCCTGAAGGCGCTGTGGCCGGACTGCGCGATCCACAGCATCGGCGGGCCGACGGAGACCGCGATCGTCTCGGCCTACTATCCCCTCGCCGCGCTCGACCCGGCCTGGACGAAAATCCCCTATGGTCGGCCGCTGGAGAACCAGACCTGCCGCATCCTCAACCCGGCCGGGCAGGAGTGCCCGACCGGCGTCGTCGGCGAGATCTGCACCGGGGGCCTTGCCATGTCGCTCGGCTACTGGCGCGACGAGGCACGCACGGCGGAGCGCTACCGCCTGCATGCGCCGAGCGGCGAGCGGCTGTTCCACACCGGCGACCTCGGCCGGCTCGGCGCGGACGGCGAGATCGAGATCGTCGGCCGCATCGACAACCAGCTGAAGATCAACGGCATGCGCATCGAGCCGAGCGAGATCGAGGCCGTGCTCGGCGAGCATCCGCATGTGGCGGAGGCGGCCGTGGTCTATGGCGGCGCGCCGCTGAAGCAGCTGCACGCCTATTTCACCCTGACTGCCGATGCGCCGGCGCAGCGCGGCGAAACGAACGGCGACAACGGCTGGCACCGCGCGCTCACCGTGGGCGACTGGGCCTGCAACGACCTGCCCGACGATTTCGACCTCGACCGCTACGGCGCGCACTTCGCCGCCATGGAGCAACTCAGCACCTGGGTCATGCTCGGCGCGATGCAGGAGGCCGGCTATTTCCGCAAGGCCGGCGACACGGCGCGGGAGGACGAAATCTCGTCCGCGCTCAGTGTGAAGGAGAACTACGCAAAACTCTTCCGAAGCTGGCTCGACGTGCTGGAGGCGGACGGCTATCTCGACCGCGCCGCGGACGTCTACCGCGCCACGCCGCGCATCGCCGAGGCCGACGGCCGCGCAGAATTGCAGGTCAGCATCGCGGCCCGCGCGGCGGCGGGGGCGGATTACGATCGCCGCATCTGGTCGCTTTACGAGCGCTGCATCGCCAATCCGCGCGCCCTGCTCGACGGCACGCTCAATCCGCTCGAACTGATGTTCGAGGGCGGGCGCACCGATTTCGTCGAAAGCTGGTATCGCGAGAACCCGGTCTCGAAACACTTCAACATGGTGGCCGGGGAAACCGTGCGCGGCCTGTTCGAGGGCCACGATCCCGCCCGCCCCATCCGTATCCTGGAGTTCGGCGCCGGCATCGGTTCCGTCACGCACGACATCCTGAAGGCCCTGCCGCACGAAAACTTCACCTACACCTTCACCGACCTCTCGCGCTACTTCCTCGAAAACGCGCAGAATGTCTTCGCCGACTGGCCGCAGATGCGCTTCGGCCTCTACGACATCAACGAAGACCCGGCGCTGCAAGGGCTGGAGCCCACCGCCTACGACCTCATCATCGGCGCGAACGTGCTGCACGACGCGATGGACGTGAACCGCAGCAGCCGGTTCATCCGCTCGCTGCTGAAACCGTCCGGCCATCTCCTCCTGGTGGAAGGCACGCGCAATCCGCGCTTCCAGCTCGTCAGCCTCGGCTTCGTGGAAGGTCTCAGCCACTACGAGGACGAGCGGCTGGAGACCCATCTGCCCATGCTGAGCGCGGATGCCTGGCAGGCCGTGTTCGAACGGGCGGGCTTTGCGCGCCGCACCGCGCTGCCGAAACCCGGCAACCCGGTCGAGCGGATGAACTATCACGTCGTGCTGGCGCAGAACGGCGATACGGCGACCGTCCTCTCCCGCGAGACGCTCGACGCCTGGCTGAAAACCCGCCTGCCCGACTACATGGCCCCGCAGCAATGGCATCAGCTCTCCGCCATGCCGCTGACCGCCAACGGCAAGGTCGACCGCTCGCGCCTCGGCGCCGCCGTCGAGAGCGCGGTGCGCGAGGTCGAGCAGGCCGACGATCCCCTCGCCGAGGGGCTGGAAACCGTGCTCGCCGTGCTCTGGGGCGAGGTGCTGGGCCAGGAGATCGTCTCGGCCTCGGCGAATTTCTTCGTGCTCGGCGGCGATTCCCTGCTGATGACGCGGCTTTCGAGCCTCATCCAGCACCGCTTCGGCGCCGCGCCGGATCTCGCTTCGCTGCTGCGCGCGCCGCTCTTGAAGGATCAGGCGCGGCTCGTCGCCGATCTTCCGGCGGCAGAGGCCATCGAGGACGAAACCTTCGAAAGCGGAGTGATCTGATGACCGGCGCGGAACCGATGACGCTCGGCGAACTCAAGCGCCGCATGCAGGAAAGCCGCATCCGGCTGTGGGTGGCGGAGGGTGAATTGCGCTATGCCGCCCCGCAGGGCTTGATGACCGCCGCGCTGCGCTCGGCGCTCGGCCACCACAAGGCGGCGCTGATCGGCGAGCTGACGCAGGCCGCGCCCCTGCTTGTCGCGCGGCCGGAAGCGCGGCACGAGCCCTATCCGATGACCGACCTCCAGCAAGCCTATTGGGTGGGCGAGCATGGCGGCTACGCGCAATCGGCGATTCCCTGCTTCTTCCACCATTGCCGCTTCGAAGCGATCGAGCCCGAGACCGTGCAGACGGCCCTCCAGCGCCTGCAACGCCGCCATGAGGCGCTGACCGCCCGCTTCCTGCCGAGCGGCGAACAGGTGATCCCGCCGCCCGGCGCAAACCCCTGCCGGCTTTCGGTGGTCGATCTTCGCGCGCTCGCGCCGGACGAAGCGGCATCGCGGCTCGGCGCGCTCTGCGAAGCCTATCCGGAAACGCTGCCGCCGCTGGAAAAGGGCCCGCCGCTCGCCGCCACGCTGGTCCGGCTCGACGGCAGCGACCGCCTCCTCATCGCCTTCCGCCTGATCGCGATCGACGGACCGTCGCTCGCCATGATCTTCCGCGACCTGCTGCGCTATCTCTTCGACGACATCACCGGGGAGGAACCGCCGCCGAGCCTCAGCCACCGCGACTATGCGCTTGCCCTGAAGGACGCGACGTCCGCCGAGAGCATCGCCTACTGGGAAAAAACCCTGCCGACGCTGCCCGGCCCGCCGGACCTGCCGGCGACGGGGGAAACGCCGCTCTGGTCGGATTTCCGCCGCCTCGCCGGCAAGCTCGACGCCGAACGCTGGCGGCGTCTCAAGAGCCGAGCGGCCGAACAAGGCGTCACGGCCAATGCGGCCATGCTGGCGCTCTATGCCGCGGCGTTGCGGCCCTTCGCCACGCACCCGGATTTCACTCTCAACGTGCTGGCGAACCACCGGCCCTTCCAGCACCCCGAGCTTTCGCTGATGACCGGCAATTGCTCGAACACGACGCTGATCGACTGCACGGGAACGGGCAGCTTCGCCGATCAGGCACGGCGGCTTCAGGCGCTGATGGCCGAACGCCTCGCCCATGCGAGCGTCAGCGGCGTCTCGCTGATCCGCCGGCTGCAACTTTCCGCGAGCGCCGAAACGCCCGCCGCCCCCTTCGTCTTCACCAGCGGCATCAGCAGCGGCCGCCCGGTCCTGCCGGACGAACACACGAGCCGCTTCGAACTTGTCGGCAGCCACCTGCGCACGCCGCAGGTCTCGATGGACCACCAGGTCATCGAGAACCATGAGGGCCTGATTTACTACTGGGACTATGTGACCGGCGTCTTCACCGAGAACCTTCCGGAAACGATCTTTGCCCGCTACGAGGCGGCGCTCCTGGCGCTCGTCGATGATCCGTCCGCATGGCTCCGCGACGATCCGGCGGAGGCCGAGGCGCCTTCCCTGCAAGCCCTCACAGAAGATCATCCGGACGACCGCGCCGGCACGCTGCCCGACCTCTTCCTCGCGACAGCGCAGGCGAGCCCGTCGGCCACCGCGATCATCGACGCCGAGGGTGCAGCCCTCACCTATGCCGACCTGCGCCGGAAAGCCGAAGCGGTCGCCGCAGCGCTCCTTGCCCGAGGCGCACGGGCGGGCGACATCGTCGGGATCGCGCTGCCGAAAGGCCTTGCCCAGATCGTCGCCGTCGTCGGCGTCAGCCTCGCCGGCCTCGTCTGGCTGCCGCTCGACAGCCGCCTGCCCGTCGAACGGCGCAACACCATCCTCAGCCACAGCGGCTGCCGCTGGCTGATCGCCGACGACCTGCGCGACCTGCCCGCGGATGCGCGCGCCGTGACGGCCGATGACATCGCGGCGCATGCGGGTGAAGCCGCCATCCCGTCCCGCCGCGCGCCTTCGGATCGGGCCTATGTCATCTACACGTCGGGCTCCACCGGCGCACCGAAGGGCGTGGTGATCAGCCACGCCGCCGCACGCAACACGATCCTCGACATCAACCGGCGCTTCGCCATCACGGCGGCAGATCGCGTGCTCGCGCTTTCCGCCCTGAGCTTCGACCTCTCGGTCTACGATATCTGGGGCACGCTCGCCGCTGGCGGGGCCATCGTCGTCCCGGCGGACAGCGAATTCCCCGACCCGCACGCGACGCTCGCCCTTTGCGCCCGCGCCGGCGTCACCGTCTGGAATTCCGTGCCGGCCCTCATCGACATGGCGCTCAGCGCCGCGCGCCGCCGACCCGCGCCGGAACTGTCGCAGCTGAAGACCATCATGCTCAGCGGCGACTGGATTCCCCTGCCGCTCGCCCGCCGCCTGCGTGCGGACTATCCCGAAACGCGCCTTTGGAGCCTCGGCGGCGCGACGGAGGCGGCGATCTGGTCGAATTTCTATCCGGTCGAAACGGTCGAAAACCATTGGACCTCCGTGCCCTACGGTTTTGCGCTGGCCGGCCAGCAACTGCATGTGCTCGACGCACGCGGCCGCCCCTGCCCGGCGGGCGTCACCGGCGAAATCCACATCGAGGGTTTCGGGCTTGCCGAGGGCTACCTGAACGACGCGGCGAAGACCGCCGCGAGCTTCATCCGCCACGCCAGCGGCCGGCGGCTTTACCGCACCGGCGATCTCGGCCGGATCATGCCTTGCGGCGCGATCGAATTCCTCGGCCGCAAGGATTTTCAGATGAAGATTCGCGGCCACCGCATCGAGGCGGGCGATATAGAGGCGCATCTGACGCGCCACCCCGACGTGGATCAGGCGCTCGCCCTTGCCGTGCCGGGGCCGGACGGCGCGCCCATGCTCATCGCCTGCCATACCGGCGCGGCCGATCCGTCGATCCCGCTCGCCGCCTGGCTCGCCGAGCGCCTGCCGCGCTACATGGTGCCCGACCGCTTCGTCCATCTCGACGCCCTGCCGCTCAGCGCCAACGGCAAGCGTGACCGCAAGGCAGCCGCCGCGCTCGTCGTCGCCGGCCTCACGCATACGGACACTATGGAAAAACCGGCGCTCGGTGAAACGCTTGGCCCGCTTGCCAGCCTCTGGGCCGAGGTCACCGGCCGCATGCCGCTTTCGCCGGACGAGAATTTTTTCCAGAGCGGCGGCAACTCCCTGCTCGCCGTCCACCTCGCCCGCGCGATCTGCGAGCGTTTCGGCGTGGAGATCGGCCTTGCCGAAATTTTCCGCGAACCGACGCTCGGCGGCCTCCAGGCGGCGATCGCCAGCCGCAGCCCCGCCGCCGAAAGCGCCCTTCCCCAGGAAACCCGACGAGCCGCCTCATGACCTGCCTTCCCTTCTCCGACACGAAACCGCTCGCGACCGTCGATCTCTTCTGCCTCACCTATGCCGGCGGCAGCACGGCGGTCTATCGCGACTGGAACCGCCTCTTCCCGGACTGGATATCCGTGCGCCCCGTCGAATATCCCGGCCGCGGCACGCGCATGGGCGAGCGGCTGGAAAGCGACCCGGCCCGCCTCGCCGACCAGTTGCTCGCCGAACTGAGACCGCATCTCGCACGCCCCTATGCGCTCTTCGGCCACAGCCTCGGCGCGGCGCTCGGCTACCGCATCGCGCTCGGCCTGATGGAGAGACTGCCGCCGCTCGCCTTCTTCCCATCCGGCCGGCACAGCCCGGATTGCGAGGACCCCGCGCCGAAACGCGCCCATCTTGACGATGCCGGCCTTCTCGATGAGGTGCGCGCCCTCAACGGTTCGCCCCGCGAGGTGCTGGACAACCGGGAACTGATGGCGCTGCTGCTGCCGATCATCCGCAGCGATTTCCGGCTCAGCGAGACGATCCGCGCCGAACGGGACGCACGCCCGCTCGCCTGCCCGCTGCATGTCTTCGGCGGCACCGGCGATCCGGAAGTGCCGGTCGAAGGCATCGGGCGCTGGCGCACCGTCGCAGCCGGCGATTTTTCGCAGACGCTGATCGAGGGCGACCATTTCTTCCTGCACCACGCCAGCCATGTGCAGACGATCGCCGACCGCATCGCCGCCGTGCTGGCCCCGCTCGCGGCAAGCCCGCCCGCCGCGCGGCGGCGCGCCTAGCGAAGGAGAACACGATGTCCCGCCCCTTCTGCCAGATCGTCGGGTTCGGCCCGGCCTGCATCAGCCTCCTCGTCAGCGCCGACCGGCGCGGGCTTCTGCCGGACTTGCTGGCGCGCGGCCTCGTCATCCACGAGCGGCGAGCCGGCGATGAAGAGTTGCTGCTCGCCGGCGCCAACTACGATATCCCCTCCAATTCCGACGCCAGCGACTTCCTCGACGGCATTTCCGCAGACGGCCTCTTCGCCCCGGTTCTCGACAGCGCGCCGGCTCGTCTGATCCGCGCCCGTGGCACGCAATCCGTGCCGCTCCAGCTGGTAGCCCTCCTGACCGCCGAACTGCGCCGCACCTTTCTTGACGCCGCCGGACGACATCCCAACCTGCACATTCATCGCGGCCATGCCACCCGGGAGATCACGCAATCGTCATCGGGCTGGGAGGCGCATTTCGACAACGGCCCCTGCGTCGAAAGCCGGATCGCCGTGCTCGCCGCTGGCAGCACGCCGCATCTTGCCCCCGATCTCCGGCGCATTACCGGCGAGGCCGGCGTGCCGCTCCTCCATTCGGAGGAAACGCTGCGGCCCGTCGACCTTCAAAATCTTCTGCCGGAAAACGCCCGGCGCATCGTCGTCGTCGGCGCGTCGCACAGCGCCTTCTCCGTGCTGCACAAGCTGATCGAGGCCCTTCCCGAGCGCGACACGGCGCTGACGCTCCTCCATCGTACGCCGATCCGCCGCATGCATCGCAGCGCCGCGCTGGCCGAGGCGGCCGGCGAAACCTTCGATCCCGTCGCCGACATCTGCCCTTCCAGCGGCCGCGTCTTTCGCTTCCAGGGCCTCTACACCCGCTCGAAGGCGCTCTACGAGCAGATCCTCGCCGGGCGGCACCCGGCGGTCACGCTCCGCCATTGCCCCGATCCGGCGGAGGCCGAAGCGGTGCTGCGCGGCGCGGACGTCGTGATCGCGGCGACGGGCTACCGCCCGAACATCCCGCTGCTCGCCACGGCGGCGGGCCGGCCGATCCGCATCGGCCGCAACGGCAGCGCGGCGCTTGTCGACGCCTCCGGGCATCTCTGCGACACGCAGAAGCGGGCCTTGCCGGGCCTCCTCGGCATCGGCCTCGGCTTCGGGCGCATCCGCTCGGATATCGGCGAGCCGTCCTACCGGGGCGCGGCCGTCGGCATCAACATCTTCCAGGGCCCGGACGGCGACGCGCTCTGCGACAGCATCCTCTCGACACTCCAACAACAGGCAGGAGAACCTCTTGGCAAAGAGTATTCTTAAGGAATGGGCCGGGCGCTTCCGCAGCGAAGCCACCGGCGTTTCGGCGAAGACGGAATGGGCCGACCAGCTCACCCGCGCCCGCAACGCCGGCCCGCGCATGACCAACCAGACCACCATCGACCCCGCCCGCCACGGGCCGGGCACGCTCGCCGTGCATGCCGGCACCTATAACGACCCGATCACCGGGGCGGTCGGCACGCCGGTCTTCGCCGCCACCACCTTCCTCTTCCAGAAGGAAAGCTACGAAGCCTTCGACCAGGGCATGATCCGCGACTACCCGATCTACACCCGCTACGGCAACCCGAACCAATGGGCCGTGCAGGAGAAGGTGGCCGCGCTGGAACACGCCGAAAGCGCCATCGTCTTCTCCTCCGGCATGGCGGCGATCAGCACGACGCTTCTCGCGCTCACCAACAAGGGCGGCCACATCGTCACCGCGCGCGACCTCTACGGCGGCAGCTACAACCTGATGCGCGAGGACATGCACCAGTTCGGCCGCGAGGTGACCTTCGTCGACCCGATGGATATCGACGCGATCACGGCGGCGGTGCGGAGCAACACGGAGGTGCTGTTCTTCGAAACGCTGACCAATCCGCTCCTGAAGTTCGCCCCCGTCAAGGCGCTGGCGAAGCTCGCCGCGGAGAACAACATCTTCCTCGTGCTCGACAACACCTTCCTCTCGCCCTGCTGCCTGACGCCGATCGACGACGGCGCGCATGTGGTGATCCACAGCGGCACGAAATATCTCAACGGCCACAGCGACCTCATCGCCGGCACCGCCGCCGGCAGCCGCAAGTATCTCGACATGATCTGGGCGCAGATGCTCAAACTCGGCGGCAGCCTCAACCCGCAGGATTGCGCCGTCCTCGAACGCGGTATGAAGACCTTGGCGCTGCGCATGAAGGCGCATACGGAAAACGCGTTGGCGCTGGCCGAATGGCTCGCCCGCCATCCCGCCGTCGCGCGCGTCTACCACCCCGCTTTGCCGGGCTATCCCTACTCTTGGGCGGCGGAATCGCTAGCGCGCGGCAGCGGCGGCATGGTCTCATTCGAGGTGAAGGGCGGCGACAAGGCGGGCCTCAAGCTGATGGAGAACCTGAAGCTCGTCCATGCGGCGACCAGTCTCGGCGGCGTCGAATCGCTCATCAGCATGCCGTTCAACACCAGCCACAGCAGCCTCATCGACCGGCAGCGCCGCGAGGTCGGCATCAATCCCGGCCTGATGCGGCTTTCCGTCGGCATCGAGGATATCGAAGACCTCAAGGCCGACCTCGACCGCGCGCTCGGCGCAATCGGAGACATCAGACAATGAAGAACGGCATCAACGTCGCCGCCGTCAGCGAACTCGTGCACGAAATCCGCAAAGTGCCGGGCGAAAGCGAGATCTTCTACGGCGTCGACCTCGAATGGCTCGGCGGCCTGACCATGGACATCCGCACCAAGCCGCTGCGCTTCGGCAGCAAGCGGCTCGGCCGGGATTTCTCCTTCCGCGTCAGCCACCACGACGATCCGAGCCCGGAAGCGGCCCCAACGCCTGCGGATTACTTCACCACCGGCCTCGGCTCCTGCGTCGCCAACATCCTGGTGCAGGGCGCGTCCTACAAGGGCATGACCATCGACAAGCTGCAGGTGGACACAGTGACGCAGCGCAGCGACGGAACGCTTTCCGGCACCGCCGTGACGGTGAAGCTGGAGGCGGACGGCAGCTGGCTGCAATACAAGCAGATGATGATGAACGTCGCGCGCTTTTCGCCGAACTACATCACCGTCACCCTGCCGAACCGCATTGACCTCACCTATCGCCACGTCCCCTCCGCCTTCCGCAAGAACGGCGCGGCAGCGAACGGCGACGGCCATGCGCCGGCCACCGCCCAGGCGGGCTCCAACGCGCCGATCCATCTCGGCGTCGACATCGCCTGGCGCAACGCCACGCAGTTCGACGTTTCTTTGCGCGACAGGCAGTACCAGGACGAGCGCTGGTCGCTGCCCGCCCGCTTTTCTGTCGACCAGCCGGCACCGGCGCTCGGGCTGAACGAAGCGCCCAACCCGCAGGAATACCTGCTGGCCGCCGTGCTCTCCGATCTCGCCCAGCAGCTCGTCATCGTCTGCCGCGAGCGGGGCAAGCCGCTGCGCCAGCTCAACGCCTCCATGCGCTGCAGGCTGGATATGCGCGGCTGCTTCAACATCTTCGACAAGTCCGCCGTGCAGCTTCAGGACAACCATGTCGAGATCGCCGCCGTCAGCGACAACAGCGAAGAGGAGATGAAGGATTTTCTCAAGCAGGCGCAGGCCGCCTCCGCCTGCTGGCAGGGTTTCGTCAACGCGACGCCCGCATCGCTGGATCGAGCCGGCTGAGCTCGGCAAGAACCGCCCCGAGGTCGCCGGCGTTCTCGCAAACAGCGATCTCGGGCACCGAACCATCGGCGGCGACGGCGAGCACATGCCCGTCGCCCAGCCGACGCCAGACGCCGGAAAAATGATCCGCGGGAAGGCGCGCCGCGAACCCTGCACCCTCTGCCGTCACGGTCACGCTCTCCGGCGGAATGGCGAAGCCCGCGCCATGCGCCTTGAGAGCGGCTTCCTTCGCCGTCCAGATCTGCTGGTGACCAATGGCGCTCGCCGCGATCTCGGACGGCGCGAGGAACGAGGCGGCGATCTCGTCCCAGAAATGCTGCGGCCGGTCTGCCTCCACATCGACGCCGATCCGGCCCGACCGGGACAGCGCCACGGCCACCCAGCCGCCGCCATGGGAAAGATTGAAATCGAGCGAACCCGTATCGACAAGGAACGGTTTGCCCCCGGGCCTGCGCGAAAAGGATAGGCTGGCGGGATTTCGCCCCGTCGCCGCGCTGAGCAGCCGCCGCACCAGCCCATGCGCCGCGCGATACCGCTCCGTATCCTCCGGCTTCAGGAAACGCCCCGCCTGGGATCGCTCGGCGGAATCCAGCACGGCGTCCGGATCGAAGCTGCCGAGAACGGCGGAAACCGGCATGGCGATGGCGACGCCCGCGCACAGCCATTCTCCATCCGCCGTCTTCGACCACTCGAACATTGCGTCCAGTCACTCCGCCAAGGGCACTTATTTCTCCGCATCTGGTCGGACAGGAAGCGCCGAGCAAGCTTAGGATGCCCTTGTTCCGGAAACAAGGCCGGATCACATATTCATAAATTGAATCATCCACTTAACCGTGGAATGCAGACATGTGCCCGATGATTGACCCTGCTCTCTCGAAAATCCTCGCCCCGGCACAGCCGAAGCACGGGCCATCCGCGTGACCGGCGTGGCGGCGCACGACATGCAAGAGGTTTCGGAAGCAATGGACGAACGGGTCGCCGTCATCGGCCTCGCCGGCCGCTTTCCCGGCGCGCCGGATGTGCACGCCTTCTGGAAGATGCTGGAGGCCGGCGCGTCGGGCCTTACACAGGTGGAAAGCCGGCCGGATGTGGTCGGTGCACGCTTCGCCCTTGCCGACAAGGAATGCTTCGACGCCGCCTTCTTCGGCTTCGCGCCCTCCGAAGCGGCTTTGATGGACCCGCAGCAGCGCGTCTTCCTCGAAACCGCCTGGCACGCCATGGAGGACGCCGGCTACGGCGAGGGCGAGGGCGGGCGCGTGACCGGCGTCTTCGCCGCCGCCGGGTTCGGCGACTATGTGCTGCGGCATGTCGGCCTGCGCTCCTATGCCGACAGCGCCGCCGACTATTTCGCCATGCTGATCGGCAACGACAAGGATTTCCTCGCCTCCCGCGTCGCCTACCTGCTCGACCTGAAGGGGCCGGCCGTCGTCGTTCAAAGCGCCTGCTCCAGCGGGCTGCTCGCCGTCCACCAGGCCGTCCAGTCGCTGCTGTCGCGCGAGATCGACATGGCGCTCGTCGGGGCCGTCTCCATCTCGATGGACATCGAAGAGGGCTATCATGCCGATCCCGGCGGGCCGATGTCGCCGACCGGCAAGATCGCGCCCTTCAGCGCGGGCGCGAACGGCATCGTCGGCGGCAACGGCGTCGCTGCCCTCGTCCTGAAACGCCTCGGCGAGGCCGAGCGGGACGGCGATTTCATCTACGCGGTCATCGAGGCCAGCGCCGCCAACAACGATGGGCGTGAGCGCGGGAATTTCACCGCGCCGGGCGTTGCCGGTCAGAAGCGGGTGCTTTCCGAGGCGCTCGGCCTCAGCGGCCTTTCCCCCGCCGACGTCAGCTATATCGAGGCCCACGGCACCGGCACGCCGATCGGCGACCCGATCGAGATGGAGGCCATTCGCGCCGTTTACGGCGACGGCGACGCGCCATGCCTCGTCGGCTCGGTCAAGGCGAATACCGGCCATCTCAACACGGTGGCCGGGCTCGCCGGCCTCATCAAGGCCATCGGTGTCGTGCGCACCGGCACCGTGCCGCCGACACTCAACTTCACCACGGCCAATCCGCTGCTGGATCTTGCCGGCTCGCGCTTTTCCATCTGCGATCGCCCGACACGCCTTCCGCCCGCCGAGCGCCATGTCGCGGCCGTCAGCTCCTTCGGCTTCGGCGGCACCAATGTACACATGCTGCTCTCCAGCCCGCCCCGCCGCGATGCGATCGCGACGGAGGAGCCCGCGCTTCTCTGCTGGTCCGCCCGCACGCCGGATGACCTTGCGGCCATGGAACGATCCCTTGCCGCCGTCTGGACCGCCGACAGCGGCGCAAGCCTCGTCGATCAGGCCGGGACGCTGCTGTTCGGCCGCCGGCACTTTCCGCACCGCCGGGCGCTCACGGCCCGCAACCCCGCGGAGGCGCTGCGCAAGCTGGAAGCCGGCGCCGCCACCCATTCTGCCATGGCCGCACCTAGCCGGCCGATCTTCATCTTCCCCGGCCAGGGCACGCAATTCGCCGGCATGGGCAGCCCCTTCCACGACAGCCTGCCGGTCTACCGCGAGACGCTGGACCTTTGCGCCGCCCTGACCGAACCGATGCTGGGGGAGGACATCCGCCCCCTGATCTTCGGCACCGAGGACGACGCGCTGAAGCCGACGCTGGTCACGCAATTCGCCCTGTTCGCGACGGAATACGCCCTCGCCCGCAGCCTGATGGCGGCCGGCCTCACGCCTGCGGCGCTGCTCGGGCACAGCATCGGCGAATATGTCGCCGCCTGCCTTGCCGGCGTCTTTTCGCTGGAGGACGCGCTGCGGCTCGTCCATGCCCGCGCGCGGCTGATGTCACGCCTGCCGGCGGCCGCCATGCTGTCCGTTCATGCCGGAAGGGAAGCGCTCGTACCCTATCTGCGGGACGGCAGCATATCGCTCGCCGTCGTCAACCGCCACGATCGCTGCGTCGTCTCCGGTGCGCCCGAAGCCCTCGGCATCCTTGCGGAGACGCTCGCCGCCGAGAGCATCGCGACGCGCATGCTGGCCGTCTCGCATGGCTTCCATTCCCACCTGATGGAACCGATCCTCGAGGAGTTTGCAGCGGCCTGCAGTACCGTAGCCTTCGCTGCACCATCGATCCCCGTGCTCAGCAACACCAGCGGCGATGTCGCGGCCGCAACGGAGATCACCACCCCGGATTACTGGGTCCGGCATCTGCGCCAGACCGTCCGCTTCTCCGACGACGTCGCCAGCCTCGCCCGCCTGTGGCCCGGTGCGACCTGCCTGGAGCTCGGCCCCGGCACGAGCTGCACCGCCGCCGTCACGGGCGCCGCCGCGGATCTTCGCGCCCTGCCGACACTCGCCTCGAACGCCTCGCAGGCGGAAGACCTCCTGTCGGCGCTCGGCCGGCTCTGGGTAGAGGGGCACGACGTCGACCCCGACCTCCTGATGCTGCACCGCGCCTGGCGGCGCACGCCGATGCCGGGCTATCCCTTCCAGCGCGTGGCCCATCTGCTGCCGCAGATAGAGCCGGGGCGGGAAAGCATGGCGAACCGGCCGCGGGTCCTGCCGCCCGACGAATGGTTCCATGCCCCGCAATGGCGCACGCTGGCCTTGCCGAAAACGCCCTCGACGCCGGACCGCGGGCCACGCGTGCTCTTCCTGCCCGAGGGCGAGGCGGGGCCGGCCGGCCTCGGCGATATCCGCATCCATCCCGGCGAACACTATGCCGCGCTGCCGGACGGCGGGTTCCGGCTTCGTCCGGGACATGCCGGCGACTTCTTAAAGCTTGCCGACACCTTGCAGGCGCGCGGCGTCACCGGCGCGGATTGCCTCTTCGGCTGGCTGATGGACGAGAAGGCCGACGCCCGAACGCATGGCCATGACAGCCTCGTGCGCCTTGTCCAGGCCTTTGCCCCCGCCGGCCTTCTCTCCCATATTGTGCTCTGCACGCGCACGCTGGCCGCGCTCTGCGGCGACGAGGCGCCCGATGCGGAGCAGGCGCTTGCCCTCGGGGTTCTGAGAGCGATCCCGTTCGAGCAGGCCGGCCTTCGTGCAACCTGGCTGGATGCCGACCGGCTCCCCGCTCAGCCCGACCTCGATCGGCTGGAGGCGGTAGAGATCGCAGGCGGCCTGCACGCGGGTGCCTTCGCCCTGCGGCGCGGCCGTTTCTGGCGGAGGGACGTTCCGCCGGTCGCGCTTGCGCCGGCGACGCTTCCCGACGTCATCCGCCCCGGCGGAACCTATCTCGTCGCCGGCGGCAATGGCGGGCTCGGCCGCCGCCTGGTCCAGGCGCTCGCGGCCGAGGGCCGCCATGTCGTGGTGATCGCCCGTTCGCTCGACGAAGACGCCCCGAATTTCGCCGAATGCCGGCGAAACGGCGGCCGTCTCACCCTTATACGGGGTTCTGCCGCAGACCGGGATCTTCTGCGCTCCGTCGCCGCAAGGCTCGTCGCGGCGGGCGAACGGCTCGATGGCATCTTCAACCTCGCCGGCCGCTACATCTCCCAGACGATCGCGGACATGACGCTCACGGCGACGGACGGCAATCGTGCCGCGAAGGTCGAAACGACGCGCGCGCTCCTCGACGTCTTCGGTCCAATGGAACCGGATTTCCTCGTCGCCTTTTCCTCGCTCGCCGGCGAAACCTCGGGCTACGGCAACAGCGACTACATGGCCGGCAACCTGTTCCTCGATTTTCTTGCCGAAAGCCGCGGGCCAGGCCCGCGCCTCGTCAGCATCGGCTGGGACAATTGGCGGGAAGGCGCGTTCGGGGCCGCGCAGGACGACGGAAAGGCGCTTTTCGCCGGTGCGGCGGCCGACGCCATCGGCGTCGAGGCGGGCCTTGCCGCCCTCTGGCGGATCATCGCGAGCGGCCTCTCCCATGTGATCGTCACGCCACGCAATCTCGACGACCGCCTGCGGGAAACGAGCGAGGCCGCCCGGCAACGCCTGGAGCGCATGGCCACGCCTGCGCAGCCGGCCACCATCGTGGCGGACGAAGGCTCCCCGCAGGAACAGGCAGTACGGCTGCTGTTCGCGCAGACGCTGGGCCTTCCGGGCGTCGCCCCCACGGACGACTTCCTGCAGCTCGGCGGCGATTCCATCCTCGCCGTCCGCTTCCTCTCGAAACTGCGCCGCATCTTCCAAGTCGATCTGGGGCTGCCGGATTTTCTTTCGAACCGGACGGCCGCCCTCCTGTCGCGCCGGCTGGAAGCCGTCGCCGGGACGGAGCAGGTCGCCCTCGCCTACCTCCATATTCACGCCCTCCCGGACGCCGAGCGGCAGACGCTCGCGCGCCAGGTCGCCACAGCCTGAGACGGAACGTCATGTCGAGCAGCAGCACAGCCCTCTCCTTCGATCCGGCGCTTCTGAGCCGGCTCCTCGGCGTCGAAGCAGGCGCGGCACCGCCACAGCAGCGCACGGAGGACATTCAAACGCCCTTCCCGCTGACGGAGATCCAGCGCGGCTACCTGCTCGGCCGCGATTCGTCGCTGCCGCTCGGCGGCGCGGCCTGCCAGTTCTACTACGAGCTGGATTGCGAGACGCTCGACATCGCGCGCTACCGGGCGGCATGGGGCATCGTGATGGCGCGCCACCCGATGCTGCGCGCCCGCATCCTCGACGCGACGCGCCAGGAGATCGCCGAAACCATGCCGGAGCTGGAGATCGTCGTGCGCGATCTGAGCGACGACGAGGCGCGGGACGCGACGATCGACGCCATTCGCCGGCGCCTCGCGCGCGCCCTTCCGGCGCAGGACCGCTGGCCGATGATCGATGTGGAGCTCAGTCTCCTGCCGGCCGGCCGCGTGCGTGTCCATCTGCGCTTCGACCTCCTGATTGCCGACCAGCAGAGCATCCTCATCCTTCTCGACGAAGTAGCCCGCTTCTACCGCGATCCGGACCTTCACCTGCCCACGCCCGACATCACCTTCCGCGACTGCGTGCTCAGCGAGCCGGACGAGGCCGATCTCACCCGCGCCCGCCGCTATTGGCGGGAGCGCGCAGAAAGTCTGCCGGATGCGCCGGCCCTGCCGGTGATCGCGCCCCCGAACGAGGCCGGCACGCCGGTCTACGACCGCCTCTCGCACACCGTCGACAAAACGCGGTGGGACCGTCTCAAGGCCACGGCGGCGACGCTCGGCGTCACGCCCTCGACCACGCTGCTCTCGCTGTTCGGCGAAGCGCTCTGCGCCTTCGCGGCCGACCCGCATTTCTGCCTCAACATGACGCTCTTCAACCGGCCGCCGATCCACCCGGATGTCGATCGCGTGGTCGGCGATTTCACCACCAACATGCTGTTCGAGGCCGATCTCCGGCAGGCCGAGACCCGACGCGCCCGCTTTACCCGGCTCCAGGCGCTGCTCTGGCGCGACATGGAGCACAGCCTGGTCAGCGGCACGGCCGTCACCCGCGAAATGGCCGTGGCGCGTGGCCATCTCGACCGCCCCCTGATGCCCGTCGTCTTCACCAGCACGCTGACGCAGAACGACACGCGCCTCTATTCCGACGCCGCCGCCCAGCCGGGTGAGCCGGTGCTGGCCCTTTCCCAGACGCCGCAGGTCATGCTCGACAACCAGGTGATGGAATGGTCCGGCGCGCTGACGATCAACTGGGACATCGCCGTCAACGTGCTGGACATCGCCGTCGCCCGACCGCTCTTCGACCGCTTCGTCACTCTCGTCGAAGCCGTCGCCGCCGATCCGGCCATGCTGGAGGAGACGGTGGGCGGACGCGCCGACCCGTCCGAAGCGCTGATCGCCCCGGCGATCGTATCGGAAGCCGAGCGGCGCGAACGGCTCGCCGACCTGTGGCTGCGCGCCCTGCCGGACGCGATGGAGCGACCCGCGATCGCCACGTCGGGCATTGTGCTGACCCATGGGGCGCTCGCCCGGCAGGTGGCGGGAATCGCAAACGCCCTCGTTGTCGCCGGCGTCCGCCGCGGCGAGACGGTGGCGATCCGCCTCGAAAAATCGCCGGAACAGATCGCCGCCTGCCTCGCCGTCGCGCTCGTCGGCGGCGTCTATGTGCCGCTGGACACGGCTCAGCCGCTCGCCCGCCAGGCCCGCATCCTCGAAGATCTCACACCGGCCGCCATGCTGGAGCGCGGCGCGACTCCCGACGCCCTTGCAACCGGCGCGCCGGCCGCGACGATCGACCTTTCCCGTCTTGGCGAAGGCGACCCCGCGCTGTTGCATCACCTCGCCGGTGCGCAGCCGGATGATCCCGCCTACATCATCTATACGTCCGGCTCGACCGGAAACCCCAAGGGCGTGACGGTGACGCATGCGGCGGCCGTGAACACGATCGCGGATGTCAGCCGGCGCTTCGGCATCGGCGGCGCGGATTGCGTGCTCGGCCTTTCGCAGCTTCACTTCGACCTCTCGGTCTACGACATTTTCGGCGTGCTCGGCGCCGGCGGTACGCTCGTCCTGCCCAATCCCGCCGAACAGCAGAACCCCGCCCATTGGCACGCGCTCGCGACCCGCCATGGCGTGACGCTCTGGAACAGCGTTCCCGGGCTCTTTTCGCTCTATGTCGACTATCACGAGGTCGCAGGCATCGCGCCGCCGCCGGCGCTGAAGACGGTGATGCTGAGCGGCGACTGGATCGGCCTCGACCTGCCGGGCCGCGCCCGCCGGCTCTGGCCGGAGGCCGCACAATACAGCCTCGGCGGCGCGACGGAGGCGGCGATCTGGTCGATCTTCCATGCCATCGACGAGGTCGATCCGGCCTGGACGAGCATCCCCTACGGCCGGGCGCTCGGCCGCCAGCAGGTCTTCGTCCTCGACGACGACCTCGCCATCGCGCCGATCGGCCATACCGGCGATCTCTACATCGCCGGCGACGGGCTCGCGCTCGGCTATCTCAACGATGCGGAAAAGACGGCCGCGCACTTCTTCCCCCATCCGCGCACGGGCCTCGCCCTCTACCGGACGGGTGACCTCGGCGCCTATGACCCTGACGGCGCGATCATCTTCCAGGGACGCGCCGACACGCAGGTGAAGATCAACGGTTTTCGCGTAGAGCCCGGCGAGGTGGCGCGCGCCCTGCAGCGGCATGCGGATGTCGAGGAGGCGCAGGTGCTCGCCGTGGGCGATCCGCGCCGGCCGCGGCTCGTCGCCTTCTTCCGGCCGGCCCGGGCAGGAGTCGGGGAAGCAGGGCTTGCGGCCCACCTCACCCAGGAATTGCCCGCCTACATGGTTCCCGCCGCGTTCAAGGCCGTCGATGCCTGGCCGCTTACGCCGAACGGCAAGCTCGATCGCAAGGCGCTCCTCGCCCTCGTGACGCAAGAGCCTGCCGCCACTCCTTCACGGCATCCACCGTCATCGGGCGCGGAGGTCGAGCGGGCGGTGCTGGAGATGGTCGCCGCGATCCTCCAGCGCCCCGACGTCTCGCTCGACGACAATCTGGTCCATCTCGGGGCCTCGTCGCTCGAACTGATCGCACTCGCCAACCGCATCGAGGCCTTCGCCGGCGCGCGCCCGCCCCTGACGGACCTCGCCCGCGCCGTGCGCCTGCCGGACCTCGTCGCCCTAGTGCAGGCGCTGGCGCCGCAAGGGGCGGCGCAGCCCGCCGAGCTCGTCGCCGGAGCCGCGGCCTTGCGCGCCCACCTTTCCCGCAACCCGGTTCTCACCGACCCGGTCGCCCGTCGCCTTTTCAAGAGCCGCCCCCGCCCGGTTGCCGCCGCCGAAGCACCGGTCTTCCTGTCCGGGGCAGCCGAGCCGCCCGCCGCGGCGGCACGACGCAGCTGGCGCGATTTCATCGACCGTCCGCTGACGACCGACGAGCTTTCCGCCCTGCTCGCCCCGCTTCGCCGCCACTACAGGGATGGCGAGGAGCGCCGGCTCTACGCCTCGGCCGGCGGGCTCTATCCCGTCGAAACCTATCTTGCCGTTCCGCCGGGCGGGATCGAGGACCTCGCGCCGGGCGGCTATCGCTACGACCCGCAGGCGCACGCCCTATCGCCCTGCACGGCGCCGGACGGTTTTACGGACCTCGCGCTGCTCAGCTCCGGAAGCCGCGAGACGCTGGCCGCAAGCCGCCTCATCCTCTGCTTCGTGCTGTCGCTGGACGCCATCGCGCCGCTCTACGACGCCGCGAGCCTCGGCTTCGGGCTCATCGAATGCGGGGCGATGTGCCAGGCGCTCGAACAGCAGGCCGTCGGCCGGCCGTTCGGCCTTTGCCAGATCGGCGACCTGCCGCTCGACGAGATGGGCCGCCGCTTCGCCCTCTCGCCGGACCATGTCTGCCTGCATGCCATGGCCGCCGGCGCGCTGGAGCCGCAGGCGCGCGAACACTGGCTTTCCGCGACGACCGCCTATGTCCAGGACATGACGGAGGGCACGCTATGAGCCTCACGCAGCTTCTCGACGAGCTCGAACGCCACCGCATCCACCTCTGGGTCGAGGAGGGCCAGCTGCGCTTTCGCGCGCCCGCCGGCGCGATGACCGCCACCCTCAAGGCGAAGGTCGCGGAACAGAAGCAGGCGCTGCTCCAGCGGCTGTCGAACGCCGCCGGCGCAGAGGCCGATCGCTTCGCGCCCTTCCCGCAGACGCCGATCCAGCAGGCCTATCTCGTCGGCCGCACCGGCGCGCTCGACCTCGGCGGCGTCTCCGCCAACAGCTATCTCGAATTCGAGCACGACGCCGTCGACTTCAGCCATGCCGACGCCTGCCTCAACGCGGTGATCGCGCGCCATGACATGCTGCGCACCGTGCTCCTGCCGGACGGCCTGCAAACCGTGCTCGAAAGCGTGCCCGACTACACCGTGCCCGTCACGGACCTGCGCGCCCTGCCGGCGGAGGAGCAGGACCGCCGCCTTGCCGCGCTGCGCGAGGAGATCGGCGAACGGGTGCGCGATCCCTTCGCCTGGCCGCTCTTCGAGCTGCACTGGGTGCGCATCGACGGCGGCCTGCGGCTTCTCTCCTGCGTCGATCTCATCGCGCTCGACGCCTGGAGCAGCCAGCTCTTCCACCGGGAATGGTTCGCGCTGATCGACGGCGAGACGCTTGCACCCCCGCCCGCCATCCGCTTCCGCAACTGCGTGCTCTGCGGCGAGGATGCCGCGCGGAAAGCGGCCTCCCGGGACTATTGGAGCCGCGAACTGGACCTTCTGCCGCCCGCGCCCTCCCTTCCCGCCAGCCGGTCCGGCGGCCGCCCGGGCCGTTTCCGCCGCCGCGCCGGCCATCTCGACCAGGCCCGCTGGAGCGCCCTGAAGGTGGCGTGCAAGGGCCTGGGCGTCACGCCCACCGGCCTTCTCGCCACGCTCTTCGCCAATGTGCTCTCCACCTGGAGCCGCAACGAGGACGTGGCCCTCAACGTCACGCTGTTCAACCGGCCGCCGATCCATCCGGATATCCGGCATGTGCTCGGCGAGTTCACCAACACGACGCTGCTCGGTTTTGCGGATATGGACGCCTCCCTCGCCGACCAGGTCCGCGCGACGCAGCAGCGGCTTCTGGAACGGCTGGAGCACAGCGCGGTCTCGGGCGTCGATCTCCTGCGCGACCTCGCCCGGCGGCGGCAGGATTATTCCGGTTCGCTCATGCCCGTCGTCTTCACCAGCCTTCTGATCGGCGAGGAGACGGACGGCGCGAAGGACGGGCGGTGGCGGCAGGTCGCCGGCATCAGCCAGACGCCCCAGGTCGCCCTCGACCACCAGCTCTACGAGGAACGCGGCGGCCTCAGCTTCAACTGGGACATCGCCGAAGCCGCCCTCGACCTCGACGCGGCCACGGCCGCCTTCGAGCGCTATGTCGAAACCATCGTCGCGCTCGCCGACGATCCGGACCGGTGGAACCGCGCCGTCTCGCGCCGGCTCCCCGCCGGCCAGGCCGCCACGCGCGCCGCCCTCCATCACCCGCCCGCAATTCCGCTCGATGGCGGCCTCGATATCTCCGCGCCCTTCTGGGAGGGGCTCGAAACCCATTGGGACCGCGATGCGCTGCTGTGGAGCGGCGGACGCATGACCTACGGCGCGCTCGCCGCCCGGGCGGCGGATCTCGCCCGCCGGCTGCGCGAAGCCGGCGCCGGGCCGGGCGACCGCGTCGCCGTCCGGTTGCCCAAGGGGCCGCTGCAGGTCGTCGCCGTTCTGGCGATCCATCACGCGGGAGCGGTCTACGTGCCGGTCACGCCGGATCTGCCGCCCGCTCGGGCAGAGGCCATGCTGCGGCAGGTCGCGCCCGTCGCCCGGATTCTCGATGCCGACGACGGGGCGGCGAACACGATCGTCGTCAGCCTCGACGACCCGGTTCCGGAGCTTTCGCCCGCCCGGGCGCCGGAGGGACGGGCAAAGGCCGACAGCAGGCGGGCAGCCTATGTCATCTTCACCTCCGGCTCGACCGGCGTGCCCAAGGGCGTCACCATGTCCCACGGCGCGGTCGCCAACACGTTGGACGACATGGCGCGCCGCTTCGGCATGACCCCGCGGGACCGCGTCTTCGCGCTCTCCTCGCTCAGCTTCGACCTTTCGGTCTACGACATCTTCGCGCCGCTTTCCGCGGGCGCGGCCGTCGTGCTGCCGGATGCCGGCGCGGAGCGCGACCCGGCGCACTGGAGCGCCATGCTCTCCCAGCATGGTGTCACCATCTGGAATTCCGTGCCGATGCTGCTGGACATGCTGCTCGTCTGGTCCGCCAGCATGGCGGCCCCCCTGCCATCCTCGCTCCGCCTCGCGCTCGTCAGCGGCGACTGGGTGCCGCTCGATCTGCCCGGCCGGCTTTCCGCCGCCGCGCCGGAAACGCGGCTGATCGCGCTCGGCGGGGCGACCGAGGCCGCCATCTGGTCGAACTGGCAGGAAGCCGGCACCGTCGCACCGGAGTGGAAATCGGTGCCCTACGGCCGACCCCTCGCGAACCAGTATTTTCGCGTGCTCGACCGCTACGGCGCCGATCGCCCGGATCGCGTCGCGGGCCAGCTGCATATCGGCGGGCATGGCCTCGCCGACGACTATTGGGGCGACGGAGAAAAAACAGCCGCCGCCTTCGTCACCGCCGTCGACACGGGCGAACGCCTTTACCGAACGGGCGATCTCGGCTGCTTCTGGGAGGATGGAACGCTGGAATTCCTCGGGCGCGAGGACGGCCAGGTCAAGATCGGCGGACATCGCGTCGAACTCGGCGACGTCACCCACGCGCTCGAAAGCCACCCGGATGTGGCGCGTGCCGTCGCGCTGGTGCAGGAGACCGCCGGCGGCCGGCAGATCGTCGCCCATGTCGCGGCGCGGGCCGGAAGCGCGCTTGCCGAGGCAGCGCTGCGGGAAAATTGCCGCGCGCTGCTGCCGGCCTACATGGTCCCCGCCCGCTTCGGCGTCCATGCGGCCCTGCCGCTCTCGGCCAACGGCAAGATCGACCCGAAGGCGCTGCCCGCCTTCTCCAGCCAGAAGCCGAAAGCCGCCACGGCCGCTACGAGCCCCGTGCGAAAAATCCTCGAAGCGGTGATCGGCCGCCGGGGGCTTCCCGCCGACGTCAACTTCTTCGAACTCGGGGCCACGTCGATCCGGCTCGTCGAGGCGCATGCGCGGCTTCGCCGGGAGCTCGGCGTCGACCTGCCGGTGACCGACCTCTTCGTACACACGACGATCGCCGCGCTGGAAGCCCACATGACCACCCTTCCCCCGCTTTCCGAGAGCGCCGCCACGGAGACCGCCTGATGCAACACACACCCGCCGCCCGCATCGCGGCAGACGCCGCCCTCGCCGAAACGCTGCCCGCGGCCGGCCTTCACGGCCGGACCGTCTACGTTTCGCCGACCACCAGAATGATCGGCCACGGCATCGCGCTCAGCGCGCGGCCCGCCGGCGACGATCTGCGCGAGACGGTCGCGCGCCTGCTCGCGACCGCCCGGAGCGAAGGTTTTCCGCCGGTCGTCGTCGGCGCGATCCCCTTCGATACGCAATCGCCCGCCAGCCTCTACGTGCCGGAACGCCTGGAGCGGCCGGGCCGGCCTGTTCCGCTCGCCGCGACGCCGGGCGCGGGCGACGCGCCCGCGATCGTCGACGTCCGCCAGACCCCTTCGCCCTCCGGCTACCGGGATGCGGTGACCCGCGGCCTTGCCCGCATCCGCCGGACGGACCTGAAGAAGCTGGTGCTCGCCCGCCGTCTCGAACTGGAGCTCGACGCGGCGCCGGACCTTGCCGGCCTGCTGGCGACGCTGATGCGGCGCCATCCGGCGAGCTTCGTATACGGCGTGCCGCTCGACGCCGGCAACGGCGAGGACGCGGGCGTGCTGCTGGGCGCCAGTCCCGAGCTGCTGGTGCGCAAGGCCGGCGACCGGGTTTTCGCCAATCCGCTCGCCGGCACGATCGCCGCCGATCCGGACCGGCTACGCAACGCCCGCAACATCGCCCGCCTGCTCGCCTCCGCGAAGGACCGCCAGGAGCACGCCTATACCAGCCGCGCCGTCGGCGACACGCTCCGCCCCTTCTGCAGGAGCCTCGACGTTCCCGAAACCCCGAGCGTGCTCGCCGCCGGTCCCGTCAATCACCTCTCCACCGTCATCACCGGCGAACTCGCCTCGCCCGGCGTGACCGCGCTCGACCTCGCCCTTGCGCTCCATCCGACGCCGGCCGTGGGCGGCGCGCCGACGGCCGACGCGCTGGCGGCCATCGCGGATATCGAGGGGTTCGATCGCGGCCTCTATGCCGGCATGGTCGGCTGGTGCGACGAGAACGGCGACGGCGAATGGGCCGTGACGCTCCGCTGCGCGGAAATCCGCGGCCGCCGCGTCCGCCTCTTCGCCGGCGCCGGCATCGTCGAGGGCTCGGACCCGGAGGCGGAATACCGGGAAACCGAAACCAAGTTGAAAACCATGCTCCAGGCCCTCGGCCTGGAACCGTCCGCCGCCGGAAAGGCGCGGGCAGAAAGGTAGACCATGCTCCAGGAAACGGCCCAGGATCTTTCGGTGGACGCGCCGACCTGGCCGGAAACGTTTCGCGCACGCTATGTTCGCGAGGGTTTCTGGCAGGCGGAAACCTTTTCCGGCATGCTCGACCGCATCGCCGACCGCCATGCCGGCAAGACCGCCCTGATCGAGAGCGGCCGGCATGTCACCTACGAAGACCTTCGACGCCGCGCGGGCGCGCTTGCGGCCGGCCTTCGCCGCCTCGGCCTTCAAAAAGGTGACCGCGCCGTCGTGCAGATGCCGAACGGCGTCGCCTTCGTCGAAGTCGTCTTCGCGCTCCTGCGCCTCGGCGTCGTTCCGGTTCTGGCGCTGCCCTCTCACCGCCATATCGAGATCGGCCGCTTCCTCGACTTCACCGAGGCCCGCGCCTACTTCATCGCCGACCGCGCCGGCGGCTTCGACTACCGGGCGCTCGCCCGCGAGCTGCTGCCGGGCCTGCCGGCGCTCCGCCATGTGATCGTCGACGGCGAGGCCGAAGCCTTCACCGCGCTTTCCGGGCTCGTCGAGGACGCCGGTATCGATGACGCCGCCCAGCCCGAGGATGTCGCGGTCTTCCAGATTTCCGGCGGCACGACCGGCGTGCCGAAGCTCATCCCGCGCCGGCACAACGAATATCTCTACAACATCCGCACCGCCGCCGCCGCAAGCGGCATGGCGGAGGACACCGTCTATCTCTGCGCGTTGCCCGTCGCCCACAATTTCCCCTTCGCCTGCCCCGGCATCATGGGAACCTTCGTCAGCGGCGGAACCGTCGTCATCGCCCCCGATCCCGACCCGAGGACGGCCTTTGCCCTCATCGAGGCGCATGGCGTGACGATCACTTCGCTCGTGCCGCCCCTCGCCCTGCTCTGGATGGAGGCTGCCGGTGCGCCTGACGCCGACATATCGAGCCTCAGAACCCTGCAGGTGGGCGGCGCGAAACTCAGCGAGGAAGCCGCGCGGCGCGTGCGCCCGCGCCTCGGCTGCGGCCTTCAGCAGGTCTTCGGCATGGCGGAGGGCCTGATCTGCTATACCGGCCTTGACGACGACGAGGAGACGATCGTCACCACCCAGGGCAGGCCCATGTCGCCGGCGGATGAAATCCGCGTGGTCGATGCCGAGGGCCGGGACGTCGCGCCCGGCGAGCCGGGCGAGCTCCTGACGCGCGGGCCCTACACGATCCGCGGCTACTACAAGATCCCCGAGCACAATGAGAAAGCCTTCACGCCGGATGGTTTCTACCGCACCGGCGACATCGTGCGCCTGACGCCCGCCGGCTATCTCGTGCTCTCCGGCCGCGAGAAGGACCAGATCAACCGGGGTGGCGAGAAACTCTCGCCCGAGGAAGTGGAGAACCTGCTGCTCGCCCATGGGGACGTGCACGACGCGGCCGTCGTCGGCCTGCCGGACGAAACGCTCGGCGAACGCATCTGCGCCTTCGTGATCCCCCGGACCGGCGGGCTGAAACCGCTCGCCCTCATCCGGCATCTGAAGGCGCGCGGCCTCGCCGCGTTCAAGATGCCCGACCAGTTCGTCTTCATCGAGCGCTTCCCTGAGACCGGGGTCGGCAAGGTGAGCAAGAAGGACCTGCGCGAACGGTTGAAGCAGCTTCACCTTTCCGCCGGCCTCGACAACGGAGATTGACGCGTGCCTTCAGCGAAAGACCTCGGCATCCGGGCCGAAACGCCCGCCGATTGCCAAGACCTCGGCGACATCCGCCAGGCGATCGACACGATCGACCGCGCGCTCGTCGACCTGTTCGGCCTGCGCATGGGATACGTATTGGAGGCGGCCCGCTTCAAGCCTGACGTCGCCAGCATACCGGCGCCCGAGCGCGTTGCGGCCATGCTGCCCGAACGGCGGCGCTGGGCGGAGGAAAACGGGCTCGACCCGGATTTCATCGTGCCGCTCTTCAGCCAGATCATCCAGTGGTTCATTCAACAGCAGATCCATCATTGGGAACAGAAGAACGCGCCCCGGCGCGAGGCGGAGTAGGACATGGCGGAGCCCGCACTTGCCCGCAGCCGGCATGAAACGGCTGCCGAAACCATGGCGCTCGAGCTGCACCGGCTCGTCGCGGAAGAGCTTGGCGCCGAGCCGGAGGAGTTCGGCACCGATGAAAACCTCATCGAACTCGGCCTCACCTCGATCGCCCTGATGCGTCTGCAAAGCCGTCTCTCGGCGGACGGCGCAACGCTCTCCTTCAGCACCCTGGTGGCGACACCGACCATCGAAGCCTGGGCTGCCCTGGTGGCGGAGGCGCAACATGGCGCTGGGAGCATGGCCGCGCAGCAACCGGCCGGCCCGGCCGCCGACACCGGCCCGTTCCCGCTCACCGACATCCAGCGTGCCTACTGGCTCGGCCGGGATCCGCATTTCGAGCTCGGCGGCGTCGCCGCCCATGGCTACATCGAGGCGCTGACGCGCGATCTTGACGTCGAGCGGCTGGAGGCGGCCCTCAACGCCACCATCGCCGCCCATCCGATGCTGCGCGCGGTCATCGACACCGACGGGATGCAGCGCGTGCTCGACGACGCGCCGCGCCTTGCCATCGGGCAAAGCGACCTCAGCGACCTTGCCGCGGAGGAACGGGAGCGGCGCCTCTCGGCGCTTCGGGCGGACATGGAGCAGGAGGTGCTGCCTGCGGACCGCTGGCCGCTCTATCGTATCCACGCGACGCGGCTTTCATCGCACGAAACCATCCTGCATCTCAGCTTCGACATCCTCGTCTTCGATCTGAAATCCCTGGAAATCTGGCTTGCGGAATGGCGCGCTCGCTATGAGAACCAGACCGTCGCCCTCCCCCAGCCCGCAGCGTCGTTCCGCGAGCACGCCCTCGCGCGCGAAGCGGAGGCGAGGTCGCAGGAAGCCGCCCGCGCACGGCGATACTGGCAGGATCGGGCCGCCCGCCTCCCGCTCGGCCCGGACCTGCCGCTCGCCCGACCGGTCGAGGCGATCGACGCGCCACGTTTCGCCCGTGAGCAGCGTGTCCTTTCGCAGGCTGCGTGGCGACGCCTGCAGGACAAGATCCGCAGCCGGGGCGTCACACCCTCGGCAGCCCTGCTGGCCGCCTATGCACGCGTGCTCGCCCTGTGGAGCGGGAGCAGCGCCTTCACCCTGACGACGACGCTCTTCAACCGCCCGCTGTCCGGCCCCTCCTATGACGGCGTGATCGGCGACTTCACATCGCTGACGCTGGTCGAGATCGACACGCTCGCCCCCGCCTCCTTCGCCGCTCTTGCCCGCGCGACGCAGGAGCAGCTCTGGCGCGATCTCGACAACAGCGCCGTCAGCGGCGTCGAAGCGCTGTCGATGGTGGCGGCGGCCCGCAATACGCCCGGCCGGGCGCTGATGCCCTATGTCTTCACCAGCGCGCTCGGAACGGGAAAAAGCTATCTCGACGCCTTCTCGGGCTTCGGCGAAATCGTGCGCGCCGCGGTGCAGACGCCGCAGACCCTGCTGGACCATCAGGTGCTGGAGCACGAGGGCAACCTCGTCCTCAACTGGGATTATGTCGACGCGGCTTACCCGGAAGGCCTGATGGCAACGATCGCCGACCGCCACCTGTCCCTGCTGGAGGCGCTCGCCGCGGAAGACGGCACCTGGAACACCGCCATCCTCTCCCTGCCGGAAGAGCAGGCGGCGCGGCGGATAGCGGTGAATGCAACGGCCTGGCATGCGGGCACGGACGCCGTGTTGCTGCACGATCCTTTCCTGCGCCAGGCGCAGGCGCAGCCGGATGCGATCGCGGTCATCGACGAAGAGCGCAGCCTGACCTATGGCGAACTCGACAGGGCCAGCAACCGCCTTGCGGGCCTGATCGCCGCCGCCGGCGCGATGCCCGGCCCGCCCATCGCCGTGCTCCTGCCGAAGGGCTGGCGGCAGGTGGTCGCCGTGCTGGGCATCCTCAAGGCGGGCGCGGCCTACATGCCCGTCGATTCCGCCCTTCCCCGCAAGAGGATCGAGACATTGCTTGCGGAAAGCGGCGCGACGCTGGCGCTGATACCCGCCGATGCGGCCGATGGAGACCTTCCCGTCGCCATGATCGCGGTGGACGATCCTTTGTTGTCGGAGGCTGGCGCCGAGGAGGTCATCCCGCCACAGGCGGCTGCGGATGATCTCGCCTATGTCATCTTCACATCAGGCTCGACGGGCAAGCCAAAGGGCGTCGCGATCCAGCATGGCGCGGCGCTCAACACCGTGCTCGACATCAATGCGCGCTACGGCGTCACGGCCGCCGATCGCTGCCTTATGGTGTCCTCGCTCAGCTTCGACCTGTCGGTCTACGACATTTTCGGCATGCTCGCCGCCGGCGGCGCGATCGTCATTCCGCCGGCCGGCCCCGCGCCGGATCCCGATTGCTGGCTGCGCCTTCTCGAAGAAGCCGGCGTGACCCTCTGGAACAGCGTGCCGGCGCTCCTGCAATTGCTGCACGACCGGCTCGCCGACCGCGGCACGCTCGCAACGCTCTCCCGATTGCGGCTCGTCATGCTCTCCGGCGACTGGCTGCCCCTGCCGCTCTGCCGTTCGCTCCTCGAGCTTCCCCGGCCGCCGAAACTGGTCTCGCTCGGCGGCGCGACGGAGGCCTCCATCTGGTCGATCGCCCACGAGGTCGAGCGCATCGAGCCGGGCTGGAAAAGCGTGCCCTACGGTACGCCGCTCGCCAACCAGACGATCCACGTGCTCGACGAAGCCCTTGCCGAGCGCCCCGACTTCGCCATCGGGGAAATCTTCATCGGCGGCGTGGGCCTCGCGCTCGGTTACTGGCGGGACGAGGAGAAGACAAACGCCCGCTTCATCCGCCATCCCCGCACGGGCGAACGCCTTTACCGCACGGGCGATTTCGGCCGCTGGCAGCCGGACGGCGTGGTCGAATTTCTGGGCCGGCGCGACGGCCAGGTGAAGGTCAACGGGCTGCGCGTCGAACTTGGCGAGATCGAAACACTGATCGCCGCCAATCCGGCGGTGCGGCAGGTAGCCGTCGTCGCGGTGCGCGGCGCAGGAACCGGCGACAGCCTTGCCGCTTTCCTGACCCTTGGTGGCAGCGTGATCTACCGCGAGGAAGCGTTGCTCGCCGCGCTGCGCGATCACCTGCCCGCCGCCCTTGTTCCCTCCACCTTCATCGTGCTCGACCGGATGCCGTTGACCGCCAACGGAAAGCGTGACGGCGCGGCGCTGGAACAGCGCGCCCGCGAAGCCGCGGCAGGAACGTGCGCGCCCTCCGCGCGGCCGCTCTCCGATATCGAGAAGCAGGTCTGCGACCTCTGGAAGGACCTCCTGGGGCGGCCGATCGAATCCCTCGACACCAGCTTCTTCCTCGTCGGCGGCAACTCGCTCCTCGCCACGCGGCTCGCCGGGCGTCTTTCCCAGCTGTTCGAGCAGCCGGTTTCAGTGATCCGGATCTTCGAGCATCCGACCGTCGCCGGCCAGGCTCGCCTCTTTGCGTCTTCCTCGGCCGACGCACCGCATCAGCCGGAGAACAGCCCGCGGCGGGTGCGGAACCACCGGCAGAAAAAGAACGGGAGAATGGACGGCAGCGCGTAGCCGGCCGGACAGGCTTGCTGGCGATCTCGGTGGACCGAATACCTTACTGCTTGAAGAACCGGAACGCAGCAGATGCTCCTGCCACGACGGTCAGCACCCGCACGATGTGATGCAGCACCACGAACGGCACATCGACGTTCAACGAAAGCGCGATAAGGCTCATCTCCGCGACGCCGCCCGGTGAATAGGCAAGCACATAGGCGATGAAACGATCGCCGCCGGCAAGGGAGAGCACCGAGGAAAACGCGGCCGTGCAGAGCAGCATCACAAAAGTCGCGCCGGCCGACAGGAGCATGGCCTGAAGCACGATCCGTGGCGAAGCCCCTGCGAAGCGGCAGCCGATCGTCGCGCCGATGACGACCTGGGCGCCGGCAAGGGCTGCCGCCGGCATCTCGAAATCCGTCAGTCCCGTCAGATGGAACACGGCGCTGGCAAGCATCGGCCCGACGAGAAAACGCGCCGGCAGCCGCAACAGGCTTGCAAGCACGGCGCCGCCGATGACGGCAGCCAGGAACCAGAGGATATCGTCGACCGCGACCGTTGCCGAAGCCGCGGACACCGTTGCCGTGCGATCGATGTCAAAACCCGTAAGGGCCTCGATCAGGAACGGGAGCGCCAGGACGACCAGGAAAATCCGCGCGGCATGGATCAGCGCGATCATGCGCTCATCCCCGCCCCTTTCCGAGCCGAGCGTGATCATCTCGACAAGGCCGCCCGGCATAGCGGAAAAATAGGCCGTTACGGGATCGAGCCGGGCGATGCGGCGAAAATAGACGAAGGCCAGCGCCCCCGTGATCGCGATGAAGGCGACGAGGCCGAGAAGCGAAACGATCCAGGCTGCGGCATGCCGGAAAATCTCCGGCGAGAAGGACGTGCCGAGCACGGCCCCGATCACCGCCGTCATCGGCGGCCGCGCATGTTTCGGCAGGGACACCGGGACATGCAGGAACGCAGAAAGCGCGGTCGCCAGCATCGCCCCGAGCAACCAGGCAAGCGGCATGTGCGCCAGCCACAGCAGGAAGCCCCCTGCCGTGGCGATGGCAAGCGTCAGCGCAAACCGCGCGGCCGAGCTGGCTGCCTCCCTGCACCTCACGGATGACGTCCCCCTCAATAGCCGCCGAAGACGGCTTTCAGTTCCGCGACGTTTTCCGGGGAGAGCAAACGCGTGGGTGCATTGCGCAGCAGAACGAGCAGCTTGGCGGTTTCCTCCAGCTCCTCGGCGGCATAGACCGTGGAGGCGATGTCCCTGCCGGCAACGACGGGACCATGATTGGCAAGGAGGACAGCGGCATGGCGGCCGCCAAGCTCCCGTATCATCTCGCCCATCCGCTCGTCGCCCGGCCTGACATAGGGCAGCAGCCTCACCTTGCCGACACGCATGACGACATAAGGCGTGAGCGGCGGGATGCAATCGTCCGGGTCGGTATCGCTGAGGCACGACACGGCGGTCGCGAAGGTCGAGTGCAGGTGCACCACCGCCCCTGTCTGCGGCCGCGTTTCGTAGAACGCCTGGTGCAGGAACACCTCCTTCGAGGGCCTGTCGCCACTGATGTGGTTGCCGTTTCGGTCGAGTTTCGAGATTCGCGCCGGGTCGAGGAAGCCGAGGCACGAATTCGTCGGGGTCATCAGGATCCCGTCCTCGACCGCGGCGCTGATATTGCCGGCGGAGCCGACGGAGAAGCCGCGGTCGAACAGTGATTTCGAAAGACGGACGATTTCCTCGCGAACCTTGTTTTCCGCACTCATCTGCCTGCAAGCCTTTCCAATGCCTTGGTGAAGAAATCGGGCGCACCGAAATTGCCGGACTTGAGCGCCAGCGCCACGGGCTCATCGCCGCCCGACAAGAGCACCGGCACACCGGGGTCGATCTCGGCCCCGATGGTCAGCGCGCCAAGGTCGAGCGCCGAAACGACGGCGCCGGACGTCTCGCCGCCGGCGACGACGAGCCGGCGGATGCCGGCCTTGACCAGTTCCCGCGCCGTGCTGGCGAAGAGGCCGTCGAGCGCGGCGGCAACCGTCTCCCGCCCGAAGCGCGCCTGGACGGCCTGGACCTCACCGGGCGTGCCCGAAGAATAGACCAGCGGCGCCCTGCCCCGGTTCGCAAGCAGGAAGGAGGTGAGGTCCGCGGCGGTGACCGAACCGTCAAGGACGCCGGCGACGTCGATGGCAAGCGCCGGATGGTCCTTGCGGTGGATGTCGACCTGTTCGCGCGTTGCGCCGGAGCAGCTTCCGGCGAGGATGGCTTCCGGCCCGTCCATGCCGATCACCGCCGCTCCCGTGCCCGCGGCAAGGCCGCGCCCGATGAAGTTGGCGGCAAGGCTGATGGCGATGCCCGAGCCACCGGTGACGAGGCGGCACGATGCCACGGCGCGGCCGATCGCGACGAGGTCGTCGTCCGTGATGGCATCGACGATGACGAGGGTGTTGTCCTGCTTCCGCAAGGCGGCCTTGATGCTGGCAGGACCTTCCCGGACGGTTGCGATATCGACATGGCCGACGCCGCCCGTCGTCTGGAGCCGTAGCCAGCGGCGGATATCGGCGTCCGTCATCGGGTTGAGCGGATGGTTCTGCAGGCCGGATTCGTTGAGGAGCCTGTCCTTCACGAAGAGATGGCCCTGATAGACCGTCCGGCCGGCGCCGGGAAACGCCGGGCAGACGACGACGCCCTTGACATCCAGGGCCCTGGCAAGCGCCTCGGCCACCGGGCCGATATTGCCTTGCGGCGTTGAATCGAAGGTCGAGCAATATTTGAAGACGATCTGCTCGCAGTCCTGGCCGAGCAGCCAGCGCAGGGCGGCAAGCGACTGCTCCACGGCAGCGGCGGCTTCGATCGACCGGCTCTTCAAGGCGATGACGCCCGCCTCGACATCGGGCTCGGCCTTGCCATGGGGAATGCCGAGATATTGCACCGTGCGAAGACCGCCCTCGCCCGGCAAGCCCTTGGCGAGCGTGTTCGCGATGTCGCTCGCCCCGGTGAAATCGTCTGCAATCACGCCAAGCAGCATGGAACGGATACTCCCAAAATCAGGCAGCGCCGAGAAGGCGCTTCAGTTTGTCGATGGCGGCGTCCGGGCTCGAAAGGACCGGGATGTCCGTCGCCGCCCGCACGGCCGGCACGGCGCGCGCCGTGGAAAAATGCGCAAGCACGATGCTGTCGAAGCCCTTGAGACCCGCCGCGGCCGCGGCGACAAGGCGGTTGTGGGTTTCGGCATCGCCAGCCCGTACGGCCTCGATCGCGTGCTCCACGAGGAAGCTCTCCAGGGTGGCGGTCGGGTCGATCCGCGCAGCCTCCTCGGCAAACTCCGCCTCCATGCCCTCCCGCGCCGGCGGGAAGGTGTAGAGCATGGCCGTCCGGCCGCCCTTGCGGATGGCGGCCTCGAACATCGCCTCGTTCGGCTTCAGCACCGGGATATCGACGGTCGCCGCCGCATGCTCGATGGCCCGGCCGAAGGCCGAGCAGGTGAAGAGCACGGCGGCGCTGCCGATCTGCTTCGCATAGTGCGTCAGCGCCGTGATGCGGGCCGTCAACGCCTCGGTGATATCGCTGCTTTTCGCCCGGTCGGGCGAGAGGCTGTCTTCGAGCAGGTTGACCACGCCGGCCTCCGGCCAAGCGGAGGCGAAGGCCTGCCTGATCGGCTCCATGGCGATCGGCGTCGCATGGACGAGGGTTATGCGGGGCTGTTGCGACATTCCATTCCCTTTGAAAGGAGCGGCCGCCCGCGGCGGGCCTTCGCCGGGGCAATTCCTGTGAAATCCGGTTCGCCGGAACTGCCCTGGCATCTTGTTTCTACCGCATCGTCCGACGCAGAAGCGATGCCGCTTCGGCTGAAAAGGCGCTAGCGCTGGCCTGCCGAGAACACCCACACGCTTTCGGAGGGAATGCGCGCCCAGACCGTGCCGGTCGAAAGCTGCTTTGCGCCATGCGCCTTGGCAACGAAGTCGCCGCGCCGCAGGCGATATTCCCAGCGGTCGCCGAGATAGATGCTGTCGTCGAGGTTCATCTCCAGCCCGCCGGCCTGCGGCTGGTCGCTGACGCTGATCTGCTCGACACGGATGACCGCCCGTGCATCCTCCGATGCAGCCAGCCCCGAGGCCTCGCGCACCGTCCCGTCAAGGCTCCAGTTCTCGCCACCGATGATGGCGCTCTTGCCGTCGACCGACTTGACCTTCGCCTTGACGATGTTGTTGGCGCCCAGGAAGTCCGCCGAATAGAAGCTGTTCGGGTTGGAATAGATCTCCTGCGGCCCGCCCTGCTGGACGATCCGGCCATCCTGTAGAAGGAGGATGTTGTCGGCGGCGGCGAGCGCCTCGCTCTGGTCGTGCGTCACGAGGATGGCACAGATTTCGAGGTCGAGGATCAGCTTGCGGATCCAGTAGCGGGCTTCCTCGCGCAGCTTCGCATCGAGGTTGGAAAGCGGCTCGTCGAGCAGAAGCACGCGCGGCTCATAGACCAGCGCCCGGCAGATGGCGACGCGCTGCTGCTGGCCGCCCGAAAGCTGGGAGGGAAAGCGGTCGGCCAGATGGCCAAGCCCCATGCGGTCCAAGATCGCCTGGATGCGCTTTTCGATATCGGCCGGCGTCACGCCGCGCAGCTTCAGGCCGTAGCCGACGTTCTCCTTTACCGTCCGGTGCGGCCAGAGCGCGTAGGACTGGAAGACGAGGCCGATATTGCGCTGCTCGGGCGGCAGGGCGATCTTCGTCTCGCCGTCGAGCACGGTCTTGCCGCCGATGACGATCTGGCCGATTTCCGGCTGTTCGAGCCCGGCGACACAGCGCAGCAGCGTGGTCTTGCCGCTGCCCGAGGCGCCGAGCAGGGCGACGATGGAGCCGCGCTGCGCCGTGAAGGACGCGCCCTTGAGGATCTGCAGGCCGCCCAGCCATTTCTGGACATTGCTGACGACGAGTTCAGTCATGGATTTTTGCTCCCAAACGAAGGGCGAGCGCAAGGCCTGCGCCCGTCAAGACGATGCTGATGAGGGAAAGGGCGGCGATCGTGTTCATGGCACCGGTCTGGAGAAGCGAGACCATCAGCGAACCGATGACTTCCGTGCCCGCGCCCATGAGGTAGACGCCCGTCGCATATTCGCGAAGGAAGATGATCATGATCAGCGCCCAGGCGCCGGCAAGGCCGGGCCTTACGATCGGGATCACCACGTCCTTCCAGGTCCGGCCGATCGTGGCGCCCGTGGTGCGGGCGGATTCCTCAAGCTCCGGTGCGACCTGGATGAGCGTGCCCTGCAGGAGACGCAGACCATAGGACAGGCCGACGACGACATAGGCGATGAAGAGGCTGACCAGCGTCGGGCGCAAGGGCGTCAGCAGCGGCACGAACAGGAAGACCCAGAAGAAGGCAAGGCCGATGACAAGTCCGGGCAGGGCGCGCGGCAGGAGCACGATGTAGTCGAGCACCGTGTTCGACAGGCCCCAGTTGCGATGCCCCGCAAGACCGACTATCAGGTAGATGCCGACCGCGACGGCGCCGCCGACCACGGAGAGGAGCACCGTGTTGACGATGCCGCGCACGAGGCTCGGGACCTCCAGCATGCGGTCGAAATTCGCGAACGTGAGATGGTCGAGCAGATTGACGCCCTCGCCCCAGGCATCGACGAAAGCGCGCACGGCGATGCCGCCGATCGGCAGGGCGACGGAGACGAAGAGCCAGAAGCCGATGATCGAAAGCGCGATGGCCTGGCCGCTCCCGCCGAGTTTCAGCGTGGCGACGCGGGCGCCCTTGCCGCCCATCGCGGCATATTTGCGGGCATTGCGCAAAAGCTTGCGCTGCATCCAGACGAGCGGCAGCGTGATGAGGATGAGCACCACGGCGACGACGGCCATCAACTGGTAGGTCGGCGTGCCGAACAGCGTGGTGAGCTTGTATATGTAGGTGGTGAGCACCATGATGCCGTTCGGATCGCCGAGGACCAACGGAATGCCGAAGGTCTCGAAGCCGAGCAGGATGTTGAGCGCGGCGGCGAAGATCAGCGCCGGCAGCACCATGGGCAGCGTGACGTCGCGCGAGACCTGCCAGATGGACGCGCCGGTGGTGCGGGCGGCCTCCTCCAGGTCCGACGGCAGGTTGCGCATGGCCGAGGAGACATAGAGATAGACATGCGGCACATGGCTGAGGCCGGCAATCAGGATCATGCCCGGCAGGCTGTAGATGTTCCACGGCACGAAGCCGAGGATGCCGCGGACGAAGAGCGAGACGAAGCCCGTCGGGCCGACGGACACCGTATAGCCGAAGGCCAGCACGATGGACGAGATGAACATCGGCACGAGCACGAGGATTTCGAGCAGGCGCCTGCCCCTGATGTCCGTCCGCGTGATCAGGAAGGCCAGCAGGCCGCCGAGCGGCACGGCAATCGCGACCATGCCGAAGGAGAAGATGGCGGTGGTGCCGAGCGCCTTGTAGAAGTTCCTGTCGGTGAAGACGTATTTGTAGGCGTCGAGACCGAATTGAGCGCGCGGGCTGAAGAAGGCCGCCGTCAGGAAGCTCTGGTAGACGATCAGGCCGACAGGCGCCAAAACGGCGATTGTCAGAAGGCCGATGACGACGCGCCGGTAAAGGCTGGCATTGCCGTGCCGCGGCATCCTGGCCGGATACTTCTTCTCGGCCGCGGCTTTCGCCAGGACGAGCGCAGCCGGTGCTTGTGTATGGGTGGACATTCTATGCCTCTCGCAAACGGTGGCGGAGCCGCGGCGCTATCTGAGCGCCGCGGCCGGCTGAGCATCAGCGGCCGAGGGCGGCCTTCCAGTCGTTGAGGAACTGGACGCGCTTCGTCGGCTCCATGTATTCGAGCACGCCTTCATCGACCGCGATCGGCTTCAGGCCGCCGCCGACGCGCTCGTTCAGCGTCTTGATGTTGAGGCCGGCGGTCACGTCGTCACGCACGGACGGCAGGCCGCCTTCGGCGAGAAGCGACTGCCCCTCGGCCGAGAGCATGAAGTCGACGAAGAGCTTGGCGGCGTTCGGATGCGGGGCATCCCTGGTGATCAGCGCGAGGCGCGAAAAGGCCGGCGTGTAGTCGCTTGCGAAATGCACGCCGAGGTTCGGGCTTTCCTTCACCCAGTCGAGCGCATAGGAGCCGATGATGTTGATGGCGATGACGTTTTCGCCCGATACCACCGTTTCCTTCATGCCACCGGAACTGGAATAGATCTTCGCGCCGTCCTCGCCCATGGCCTTGGCGAGATCCCAGAAGTCCGATCGGTTGCGGGCATCGTTCGAGTGGTGCAGGAAGCCCGAACCGCTCTTTTCCGGGTCGAAGGTCGCGACCTTGCCCTGAAGCTCGGCCTTGTTGTCCTTGAGGAAGGCGATCATGTCGGCATAGGTCTTCGGAAGCTTGTCTTCCGACAGTGCCTTGGTGTTGTAGATCACGCCGACCGGCTCGACGGTCGTGCCGAACAGCATGTTCTTGTAATTGGCCCAGGCCGGCAAGTGGCCGGTTTCCGGCGAGGCATATTCGGCCGCATAACCTTCCTGGACAAGCGTCATCTGCAGGTCCATGGCGGAACTCCAGACCACGTCGGCCGTCGTCTGGCCGGCGGCGGCTTCCGAGATCACCTGGTTGTAGGCACCGTTCGTTCCGAGGTCGTTATAGGCGATCTTGATGCCGTATTTCTTGGTGAAGGCATCCTGCAGCTTCTGCGACTGGGCGGCATCGGTCGAGGTGTAGACCGAGACGGTGCCTTCCTCCTTTGCCGCGGCGATGACGTCGGCATAGCCGGCCGGATAACCGGCGGGAACGTCCTGTGCGAATGCGGCGGCGGCGAAGGCGGTCATGAGCGCCGTGCCGACGGCGAAGACGGCCGAGCGGGCGGATATTGTGTAATTCATCTCTCATCTCCCAAAAGATTGGCCCGCGCTTCGGAGCGGCCGGGCACGTCATGCGAGGGCCACTCCCTGCCCTCGCCTCCTCATGCTTTGCATTTTGGATTTTAAAAAATCAAAATGCAAATGCTCTTCTCAGGCACTGGCACGTTTCCGCTCGCCGCCGCCCGCCCGAACCGCGCCCGCGACAAGCGAACCGAAGGTATCGGTGTTGGTGGTCCCGCCGAGATCGCGGGTGCGGGACGCCGGATCGGCGAGAACCTCGTCGACGGCCCGTTCGATTTCCGCGCCGGCCGCCTCGAAATGCGCCAGGCCGCGCTGCTCGCCGAGCCAGCTCAGCATCATCGCCGCGGAAAGGATGAGCGAGGTGGGGTTGGCGATGTTGCGGTTCTGGATGTCGGGTGCGGAGCCATGCTGGGCCTGGGCGCAGACGAGGCCGGTCTCGGCATTGGCGTTGATCGAGCCGGCAAGGCCGAGGCTGCCCGAAAGCTCGCTGGCGAGATCCGACAGGATGTCGGAATAGAAGTTCGTCGCGACGATCACGTCGAAACGCGAGGGGTCGCGCACCAGATGGGCGGCCATCGCGTCGATAATGAAATCGTCGAGCGTCACGTCGGGGAACTCGGCGGCAACCTTTCGCACCTGCTGCAGGAACAGGCCGTCCGTCAGGATGAAGTTGTTGGCCTTGTGGACCGCGGTTACCCTCCTGTTGCGCTTCATGGCGAGCAGGAATGCCTGGCGGGCAATGCGTTCGCAGGCGGACGCCGTGATCTTGCGCACCGAGAGCGCCACATCCGGCGTCGGCATGAATTCACCCGTGCCGGCATACATGTTGCGGTCGGGATAGAACCCTTCCGTCGCCTCGCGCATGATGACGAGGTCCATCTTCTTGGCATCGTTGAGGAACGGGCGCGAACGCGCCGGGCGGACATTGGCATAGAGGTCGAGCTTGACGCGGAAGCCGGCCGAAACGTTCACGCCGCCCTTGTCGCGGGCGGGATAATCCATGTGCGACTGCGGCCCCAGGATGATGCCGTCGAAGGTGCGCGCGCGCTCGATCGTCTCGTCGCGCAGCGTCGTGCCGAACTTTTCCAGGCTCGTGAAGCCGGTGTCCTCGAAGTGGTATTCGAGGCCCAGACCGAACGCCGCATCGGCGACCTTCAGGACCTCCATGGTTGCCGCTGTGATCTCCGGACCGATCCCATCACACGGCGTCACGAATATTTTCATCAGATATCTCCCATGAGGCGACGAGCGAAATCGCCGCTCTGCGTCACGGGGAGATTATTGGCTTTTTAAATCTAAAAATGCAATCACTATTTTTCGAGATTGTCTTTTTCATGCGCCTGGTGCGACCAGGACCAAGTAATGGGCGACTTCTTGGAGAGTGCACCGCCGAGGTGCCGGCGCATCGCGTAGGAAGCCTCAACGACCTCGCCGCGCTCCAGAAGATCAAGGATTTCGAGGTGTTCCCGGCACTGGCGCACGGTGCGGCTGCGGTCGACGCGCGAGCGGTATTCCAGCAGGCGCCGCATGCGGTTCACGCGCACGAGTGAGATGTGGAAGAAGGGATTGTTGGCCATCTTGATCAACTCCTCATGGAAGAGCGCGCCATTGTGCAGGAGGCGTTCGGCCGGCAGCCGCTCGATGTCCGTGTCCAGCATGCGGCTCTGGATCCGGCGCTGCTCGTCGATGATCTTGCGGTCGAGCCGGAATTCGGGTTCCAGCATCGCGGCCGGTTCGATCAGCATACGGAAGCGATAGATCTGCTCGAAGGCCTCCGGCGTCTTGGCGACCGGCAGGAAGCGCCAGCCGTAGCCCTGCTTGCGCTCGGCCCAGCCCTCGCGGGTCGCACGCATCAGGATGTCGTTGAGCTGCGACTTGGTGAGCTCATAGCGCTCGCGCAGCATCTGTTCGGTGACTTCGGCAGGAATGCGGTCCGTCAGCCAGTCCTCCGCCAGCCGCTGGTAGTCGTTGGCGACCTCGAAGGGTCCGGTATCATCGCGCACCTGCTCGACGACACCACTCGCCGCCTCGCGGACGAAGAAGCCGCGGTTTTCCTTCTGCTCCAGCAGCCCCTGGCTTGCCAGCATGTCCATGGCCTCGCGCACCGGCGAGCGGGACACGCCGAAACGGTCCGCCAGCTGCTGCGTCTTCAGGTGTTCGCCCACCGAAAGCTCGCCGGATGTGACGAGAAGCGTGATTTCGTTCGCGATGGTCTGGGCGAGCTGGCTGGAGCGCATGGATACCGTCCGGTCTTCTGAAGCAATCGGCTGGAGGTTATTCCATGCTGCGGGCAAAGGAAACAAGAGGCAGGGATCTTTGCATATATACCGCGTTAAAAGCCAATGAATCGTCGGAAACTCGTTGACATTTTCTAATTATTGGCTTTTTACGTATTAAAAATCACTTTGGAGATGCGAAATGGCTCTGTGGATCGAAACCGAGACGGGTCCGGTCGAAGCCATTGACCTGCGCGCGGCCTTCGGCGAAGTCCGGCGCCTGCCTTTCGTCCTGCGCATCCTGCTTGAAAACGTCGCCCGGCGCGACCCCGCGCGCCTTGCCGCGTTCACCGACGCCCTGCGCGATTGGCTCGGCGAGGGCACGAGTGAGGCGGAGGTGGATTTCCACCCCTCCCGCGTCCTCATGCACGACACGACCTGCGTTCCCGCCCTGGTGGACATCGCCGCCATGCGGGACGCCATCGCGGAGGCAGGCGGCGATCCGTCGCGCCTGACACCCGTGCTGCCCGTCGACGTTTCGGTCGATCACAGCGTGGCCGTCGACCGGTATGGCCGCAGCGATGCAAGGGAACACAACATGCAGCGCGAGATGGATCGCAACAGCGAGCGCTACCGCCTGATGAAATGGGCGACCACGGCACTGCCGGGCGTGCGGGTGCATCCGCCTGGCACCGGCATCATGCACACGCTGAACCTCGAACAGCTCGCCACGGTCATGGAGGTCGTCGAGCGGGACGGCACGCGTCGGGCCGCCCCGGATACGCTGATCGGTACGGACAGCCATACGCCGATGATCAACGGCATCGGCGTGCTCGCCTGGGGCGTCGGGGGCCTGGAGGCCGAGAGCGTCTTCTTCGGCCTGCCGGTGACGATCCGCCTGCCCGACGTCGTCGGGGTCCGTCTCACCGGCCGGCTCGGCCCGGGCGTGCTGTCCACGGACCTTGCACTCGAGGTCACCCATCTGCTCCGAAAGCACGGCATATCGGGAGAGTTCATCGAGTTTTTCGGCGAAGGCGTCCCGGCGCTGACCTGCGGCGACCGCGCCGTCGTCGCCAATATGGCGCCCGAATACGGCGCTTCCACCGGCTTTTTCCCGATTGACGGACAAACCGTCGCCTATCTGCGCCAGACCGGCCGCAGCGCGGACCATTGCGCCTTCGTCGAAAGGGCTGCAAAGGCCCTCCACCTTTGGTTCGACCCGGCGGCGGAACCGCGCTACAGCCGCATAATCGATCTCGACCTATCGGCAATCGAACCGATCCTCGCCGGCCCCCGACGCCCGCAGGACAGGCTGCCCGTCGCAACGGCCGCCGAGGCACTGGAGGCAGCAAGCGGCAAGCCCTTCGAAACCGGAAAAACCATACCGGACGGCGCGATTGCCATTGCCGCCATCACGAGCTGCACCAACACCTCCGATCAGCGTCTCCTCGCCGCCGCCGGCCTCGTTGCCCGGAAAGCACGGCGCCTCGGCTTTCGCCCGCCCGCCTGGGTGAAGACATCGCTGGCGCCCGGCTCCCCCGCGGCCGAGCGTTTCCTGGCGCGCAGCGGCCTGCTTGCGGACCTGGAAGCGCTCGGCTTCGGCATCGTCGGCCACGGCTGTACGACCTGCATCGGCAATTCCGGCCCCCTGCAAGCGGACATGGCCGCGGCAATCACGGACGGAACGGTCGCCGCCGCGCTCCTCTCCGGCAACCGGAATTTCCCCGGGCGCGTCCATCCAAGCCTCCAGTTCGGCTTCCTCGCGTCCCCACCGCTCGTCGTCGCCCTCTCGCTCATCGGCAAATTCGTCTCCGATCCGATGAACCGCGACATCGGCCGCGGCCCGCACGGGGAAACCGTCCGCCTTGGCGATCTCCTCCCCGCAAGCGAGGAGATCGATGCCATTGTGCAGAGGGCCTCCGACCCCGCCGATTTCGGACAGGCCTTCGCGCAGGCCGCAGCCAACGCGGCATGGCAGGCGCTCGATGCCCCCGCCTCCGCGCGGTTTCCTTGGGATCCCGCATCGACCTATATCCGCCGCCCGCCCTTCGCCTCCGCACGGACGGCAAGCCGGCTCGGCGCCTACGAAGCCCATCCGCTGCTCGTTCTCGGCGACGACATGACCACCGACCATATCTCGCCGGCCGGCCAGATCGGCGCGGCCAGCCATGCGGGACGGCATCTCGTCGCGCATGGCGATCCGCCGGACGACCTGAATGTCTACGCCGCCCGCCGCGGAAACTGGGAGGTTATGGTCCGCGGCCTCTTCGACAACCGCACCGCCGGCAACCTGCTGATCGACGGCCGGCCCGCCGCCCGCACCATCCATGCCCCAACGATGGAGGAAGGCCCCCTCTGGGCGATCGCCGAACGTTACCGGCAGGAAAACCGGCCGGTCGTCATCGTCGCGGGTGAACGATACGGCACCGGTTCCTCGCGCGACTGGGCGGCCAAAGGCGTCGCCCTCCTCGGCATACGCGCCGTCATCGCCCGCAGCTTCGAGCGCATCCACCGCAGCAACCTCATCGGCATGGGCGTGCTTCCCGTGGTGATCGATCGCGCCGTGCCGCTTTCGATAGGACCGCAGGACAGGATCGCGATCGATGCCACGGCGGTGGAGCCGAGAAGCGAGCTGAAATTGCTCATCCGCCGCGCCGACGGCCAAAGCCAGGCTTTGGTGGGAAGGGCGGCCGTGGAAACGGAACGAGAAATCCGGATCCTCAACGCCGGAGGAATGATCTCCACGATCTTGTCCGACACGCGAACGCGTTGAAGTATCGCGCCATATGCCAACAGGCCTGGTGGGATGCGCCGCCACGGTTTCTCCCCATGGGATGGACGCTGCGCGGCCGGCAGGCATATCTCGCGCGCCATGGGCGTGATAATCACGGGAGCCGCCGCACGGATAGAACCAGCCCTCGCGGGCATCGAGCAGGATATCGAGTAGAAGGAGGAAACAAACATGATCGTCGTCACATCTGAGGAGATTGCAGGTACGCCGCGGGATGCGTCGGGTCCCGGCTGGCAGAGCCGCCGGATGATCGTGCGGGAACATGGAATGGGACACTCGGTTCACGAGACCCGGGTGGCAAAAGGTGCCGAACTGCACCTGCACTACAAGAACCATTTCGAAACGAACTATTGCATCTCCGGCGAGGGCGAAGTGGAGAATGTTTCCACGGGAGAGGTCTTTCCCATCGTCCCGGGAACGATCTATGCCTTGAACGAGCACGATCCCCATATCCTGCGCGCGAAGGAAGCGCTTCTGCTGGTTTGCGTGTTCACCCCGCCGCTCTCGGGCAGCGAGGTTCATCGCGAGGACGGCAGCTACGCCGAGGGCTGAGCCCCGTCTCCATTTCCGCGGATGCGAAACCAAAAGGCGCGAGCCCCGCGGCATCCGGCGTTGATCGGGTCGAGCGTCTGCTTGTGGCAAGCCATCGAGGCGATCGCAGGCGTTCCCGAATATGAAGAAGCCGGAGAGACCGCCAGCCTTGGAGACCGATGCCCTTCCCCTCCGTCATGGACGGGCTTGACCCGGCCATCCACAAGCCGCGGGTGACACTTGGATCCTCGGCTCAAGGCCGAGGATGACGTCGATGGGTGGTGCGGCGCTCTTCACCAGGCTAGGGCCGGCGTTTCGCCGGCCTTTTGTCGTCTTCGGCTCAACCCATGCGCTCGGAGGCGTAGGAACCGGGGCTGGGCGGGAAGACGATGGTCTTGTTGCCGTTCATGAAGACGCGGTG
>NZ_JALJCK010000001.1:0-348247 GCF_022899355.1 Shinella yambaruensis
CGCGGGCAAAGGCGATGCCGGCCTGCGAAAGACACAGGCGCAGCAGCCGGTCGCAATGACCTGTCGCCTCGAAGACGGCCAGGTCGGTGGCCGGGTCGAGACCGCGGGCAAAAGCGGACAGCGCGGTCTGCTCGTTGGGGATGCGGCAGAACCTGGCCGTTCTCGGATCGAAGATGTCGATCATGTCCTTGCCGATGTCGCAGCCGATGAAGGTATGGTGTATCGTCATGGCGCCTGCTCCTGTGTGCGGGGTCTGTGGCGACAGCCCCGTGCAACTGTTCAGGTTGATGGGCGAAGCGGGAAGGGACCAAGCCACGCCGCGGCCTGCCGTCACAAACGGCGGCCTGGATCCTCTCGGCCTCCTTCCCGCAACCATCTTACATCAGACCAAACACACAGGATCCTCGGGTCAAGCCCGAGGATGACGGAGTATTGGGAGCGAGTTTGTCATCAAGCTGAACGCATCGGCAGATGCGGTTTTTTCCTTGCCCGTCGATCATGGTCAATGGTCGGTTAACCGCTTGCCGCTAGTGTCGAACCCGTATTGCGTATCGGGGCTGCCTTGCATGTGGACCAAACACCATAAGAAGCGAAAATTCGGCCGGCTGGCTCTGCCGGTAATTACAGTCGCATTCCTCTCCTACTTCGGCTATCATTCCGTCCATGGCGACTTCGGTCTCAGGGGGATGGAGGAGTTCGAACGGCAGAGAGTGACGCGCCAGGCGCGTCTGGACGTCCTCGTGCGGCAGCGCCAGACCCTGGAAAAAGAGGTGGCCCTGATGAGCGACGGCTCGCTCGAGCGCGACATGCTCGACGAAAAGGCACGCTCCTATCTCAACATGTCCAGAGCCGACGAAATCGTGATTTTCCACTGAGAAAGTCGATTAACCGAAATCTGGTTAATCGTAAATCTGCCTTACTAATCAGTGGTTTGCAAAGAATATAAGCCATGCATTTATGGCATTGCTGAGGCGGGCTTTCTCCCCTATGGTTTCCTTCAAGAGGCAAACATAGGGAGGAACGAATGGCTCCGCGTAAAACCGCGTCCACGTCCAGCCGCAAAACCGCGGCAAAGCCTGCAAAGAAAGACTTCACCGGCGGCACGATTGCCGAATTCTCCAAGGAAGACGATCTTCATGCCTACCGCGAGATGCTGCTGATCCGGCGTTTCGAGGAAAAGGCCGGCCAGCTCTATGGCATGGGCTTCATCGGCGGCTTCTGTCACCTATACATCGGCCAGGAAGCGGTCGTCGTCGGCATGCAGCTGGCGCTGAAGGAGGGTGACCAGGTCATCACCGGCTATCGCGACCATGGCCACATGCTCGCTTGCGGCATGAGCGCGCGCGGCGTGATGGCGGAGCTGACCGGACGCCGCGGCGGCCTTTCCAAGGGCAAGGGCGGCTCCATGCACATGTTCTCCAAGGAGAAGCATTTCTACGGCGGCCACGGCATCGTCGGTGCGCAGGTCTCGCTCGGCACGGGCCTCGCCTTCGCGAACAAGTACCGCGGCAACGACAATGTCTCGCTCGCCTATTTCGGCGACGGCGCGGCCAACCAGGGCCAGGTCTACGAAAGCTTCAACATGGCTTCCCTCTGGAAGCTGCCGGTCATCTACATCATCGAGAACAACCGCTACGCCATGGGCACCGCCGTCTCGCGCGCCTCGGCTCAGACGGACTTCTCGCAGCGCGGCGCGTCCTTCAACATCCCGGGTTTCCAGGTCGACGGCATGGATGTGCGCGCGGTCAAGGCCGCTGCCGACGAGGCCGTCGAGCACTGCCGCTCCGGCAAGGGGCCGATCATCCTCGAAATGCAGACCTACCGCTACCGCGGCCACTCCATGTCCGACCCGGCGAAGTACCGCTCGAAGGACGAGGTGCAGAAGATGCGGTCCGAGCACGACCCGATCGAGCAGGTGCGCGCCCGCCTTCTGGAAAACAAATGGGCAAGCGAGGACGACCTCAAGCAGATCGACAAGGACGTCCGTGACATCGTCGCCGACAGCGCCGATTTCGCGCAGGCCGATCCGGAGCCGGATGCATCCGAACTCTACACCGACATCCTGCTGTAATCCGGGGAGGGACACCAATGCCAATCGAGATTCTCATGCCCGCCCTGTCTCCGACCATGGAGGAGGGCACGCTCTCCAAGTGGGTCAAGAACGAGGGTGACGCCGTCAAGTCCGGCGACGTGATCGCCGAAATCGAAACCGACAAGGCGACGATGGAAGTCGAGGCCGTCGACGAAGGCGTGATCGGCAAGATCCTGATCGCCGCCGGCACCGAGGGCGTCAAGGTGAACACGGCGATCGCCGTGCTCCTGCAGGACGGCGAGAGCGCCGATGCCATGGCTGTGCCGAAGGCTGCCGAAAAGCAGGCCGAGGCCGCCGGCCCGAAGGTGGAGGAGGCGGAAAAGCCGACCCAGCAGGGCTCCGCCGCCGCACCGGTTCCGGCGCAGCCGAAGGGCGAAGTCGCCGCCGATCCGGATATCCCGGCCGGCACCGAAATGGTATCGACCACCGTGCGCGAGGCGCTGCGCGACGCCATGGCGGAAGAGATGCGCCGCGACGAGGACGTCTTCGTCATGGGCGAGGAAGTCGCCGAATACCAGGGCGCCTACAAGGTCACGCAGGGCCTCCTGCAGGAATTCGGCGCCCGCCGCGTCATCGACACCCCGATCACCGAGCACGGCTTTGCCGGCGTCGGCGTCGGCGCGGCGATGACGGGCCTCAAGCCGATCGTCGAGTTCATGACCTTCAACTTCGCCATGCAGGCGATCGACCAGATCATCAACTCCGCCGCCAAGACGCTCTACATGTCCGGCGGCCAGATGGGCGCGCCGATCGTCTTCCGCGGCCCGAACGGCGCGGCGGCGCGCGTCGCCGCCCAGCACTCGCAGTGCTACGCCGCCTGGTACAGCCATATTCCGGGCCTCAAGGTGGTCATGCCCTACACGGCGGCCGATGCGAAGGGGCTCCTGAAGGCGGCCATCCGCGATCCGAACCCGGTCATCTTCCTCGAAAACGAAATCCTCTACGGCCAGAGCTTCGACGTGCCGAAGATGGACGATTTCGTGCTGCCGATCGGCAAGGCGCGCGTGCACAAGAAGGGCAACGACGCCACCGTCGTCTCCTTCGGCATCGGCATGACCTATGCCATCAAGGCGATCGCGGAACTGGAGAAGGACGGCATCGACGTCGAGCTGATCGACCTTCGCACCATCCGCCCGATGGACCTGCCGACGATCATCGAATCCGTCAAGAAGACCGGCCGCCTCGTCGTCGTCGAGGAGGGCTATCCGCAGTCCTCCGTCGGCACCGAGATCGCGACCCGCGTCATGCAGCAGGCCTTCGACTATCTCGATGCGCCGATCCTGACGATCGCCGGCAAGGACGTTCCGATGCCCTATGCCGCCAATCTCGAAAAGCTGGCGCTGCCGAATGTCGGCGAAGTCGTCCAGGCGGTCAAAACCGTCTGCTACAAATAAGGGGAGGGCGCCGAAATGCCGATCAACATTACGATGCCCGCCCTCTCGCCCACCATGGAGGAGGGCAACCTCGCCAAGTGGCTGGTCAAGGAAGGCGACACCGTGAAATCCGGTGACGTCATCGCCGAGATCGAGACCGACAAGGCGACGATGGAGGTCGAGGCCGTCGACGAGGGCACGGTCGCCAAGATCGTCGTTCCCGCCGGCACGGAAGGCGTGAAGGTCAACAGCCTGATCGCCATCCTTGCCGCCGATGGCGAGGATGTGAGCGCCGCCGCTGCCGGCGGCGGTTCGGCGCCCAAGGCGGACGCCAAGCCCGCCGAAGCCAAGCCGGCCGAAGCCAAGGCCGAGGCGCCGAAGGACGCGGAAAAGCCGGCTGCTGCGGCCCCGGCTGCCACCGCATCCGCAGGCCCGGCTCCGGCCAAGGACGGCAACCGCGTGTTCTCCTCGCCGCTTGCCCGCCGTCTCGCCAAGGAGGCCGGCATCGACATTTCGGCGGTTTCCGGATCCGGCCCGCACGGCCGCGTGATCAAGAGCGACGTTGAGAAGGCTGCGGCCTCCGGCGGTGCCAAGCCCGCTGCCGCCGCAGCGCCGGCTGTTGCCGCATCCGCCGCCCCGGCCGCCGCGCCGAAGGGCATGTCGGACGATGCCGTGCTGAAGCTCTTCGACGAGGGCTCCTACGAGCTCGTGCCGCATGACGGCATGCGCAAGACCATCGCCAAGCGCCTGCAGGAATCCAAGCAGACGATCCCGCACTTCTACGTGTCGGTCGACGTGGAGCTCGACGCGCTGCTGGCGCTGCGCGCCCAGCTCAACGACTCGGCGCCGCGCAGGGAAGACAAGCCGGCCTACAAGCTGTCGGTCAACGACATGGTGATCAAGGCCATGGCGCTCGCGCTGCGCGACGTGCCGGACGCCAACGTCTCGTGGACCGATACGAACATGGTCAAGCACAAGCATGCGGATGTCGGCGTCGCCGTCTCCATTCCGGGCGGCCTGATCACGCCGATCATCCGCAAGGCGGAACTGAAGACCCTGTCGGCCATCTCCAACGAGATGAAGGACCTCGGCAAGCGCGCCAAGGAACGCAAGCTGAAGCCCGAGGAGTACCAGGGCGGCACGACCGCGGTCTCCAACATGGGCATGATGGGCGTCTCGAACTTCGCCGCCGTCGTCAACCCGCCGCATGCGACGATCCTGGCGGTCGGCGCGGGCACGGAGCGGGTCGTGGTCAAGAAGGGGGAGATGGTCATCGTCAACGCGATGACGGTCACCCTCTCCACCGACCACCGCTGCGTCGATGGGGCGCTCGGCGCCGAGCTGCTCGGGGCCTTCAAGCGCTATATCGAGAACCCGATGGGGATGCTCGTCTGAGACGCTTTCCCTCCCCCTTGCGGGGAGGGTGTCCGCGCAGCGGACGGGTGGGGGTGCCGATTGGGGCAGGAACGGTGAACATGGTCTGGAATCGCGAAAAATCGAATCCGCCCAGTCGTGAAGCGGCGATGAACGCGCCGCGCCTTCGCCGCTCGATGACGGATGCGGAACGCCGCCTTTGGGCCGCGCTTCGCAAGGAATTGCCGGGCATTCCGGGAACTCATTTCCGTCGACAAGTGCCAATCGGTCGTTACGTCGCGGATTTCGTATGTCTGGGCAGGAGGCTCGTTATCGAGGTCGACGGTGAAATCCATGCCGATGCGGGACGGAAAAGACGAGATGTCGAGCGGGAGGCTTATCTTCGTGAACAGAATTTTCGCGTCATTCGTTTCCAGAACCGTGAAGTGATGCTGGATATGATGTCTGTCCTTGGAAGGATCGCCATGGAACTCCGCGGAACCACCCCCAACCCTGACCCCTCCCCGCAGGGGGGAGGGGAATATTCCGGGGGGATGCTGTGAAAACCATTCTCTGCTACGGCGACAGCCTGACCTGGGGCTACAATGCGGAAACGCTCGACCGGCACGCCTTCGAGGATCGCTGGCCGAGCGTGCTCGCCAAGGCCCTCGGGCCTGGTGTCGCCGTGATCGCGGAGGGCCTCAACGGCCGCACCACCGCCTATGACGACCATCTGGCGGATTGCGACCGCAACGGTGCGCGCATCCTGCCGACGATCCTGCACAGCCACGACCCGATCGACCTCGTGATCCTGTTTCTCGGCGCCAACGACATGAAGCCTGCCATCTGCGGCACGGCCTTCGGTGCGGTGCAGGGCATGGAGCGGCTGGTGGAGCTGGTGCGCCACCACGCCTGGTCGTTCGACGCGGCGGAAGGGCCGGAGGTGCTGATCGTCTCGCCGCCGCCGCTCTGCGAAACGGCGAACACCGCCTTCGCGGCCATGTTCGCCGGCGGCGTGGAGCAATCGGCGATGCTGGCGACGCTCTATGCGGACCTGGCGGATGAGCGCGGCTGCGGCTTTTTCGATGCGGGCTCGGTGGCCGAGACGACGCCGCTCGACGGCGTGCATCTCGACGCGCGGAACACGCGGGCGATCGGCAAGGGGCTGGAACCGGTCGCGCGCATGATGCTCGGGCTTTGACCGGGATCAAGGAGGGAAGGCGCGGGCGCGCTAGGCTGTCACCATCATCAGAAGAAGGAGATGGACATGCCGAACACCCCGCACCAACTGGCAGAGGAATTTCCGGAGCATCTGGCCAAGATCCGCCACCTGCGCGAGGTCGATGGCCACTTCCACCGGATTTCCGAGGAATACCAGGCGGTGAATCTCGCGATCCACCGCGCCGAGACGGATATCGAGCCCGTCGCCGACGTCCACATGGCCGACATGCGGAAGGCGCGGATGCGGCTCAAGGATGAAATCTACGGGATGCTGACGCGGCCGGAAAAGGTCGAAGAGCTTCCCTGAGGGGCGGAGTGCTTCCGCTCCTCGTCAAGGCCGCGGCGGCGTCAGCCGACCGCGGGCGCAGAAGAACAACAGAGGAGTGGAAGCGCTCATGTCGAATGCCTACGACGTCATCGTTATCGGTTCGGGTCCGGGCGGGTACATCGCCGCGATCCGCGCGGCGCAATTGGGCCTGAAGACGGCCATCGTCGAGCGCGAGCATCTCGCCGGCATCTGCTCCAACTGGGGCTGCATCCCGACCAAGGCGCTGCTGCGCTCGGCCGAGATCTTCCACTATGCCCAGCATCCGGGCGATTACGGCGTGAAGATCGAGGGCACGGTGACGCCGGACCTGAAGGCGATCGTCGCCCGCTCGCGCGGCATCGCAAGCCGCATGAACGGCGGCGTCGGCTTCCTGATGAAGAAGAACAAGGTCGACATCATCTGGGGCGAGGCCAAGATCACCAAGCCCGGCGAGATCGTCGTCTCCAAGACGAGCAAGGCGATCCAGCAGCCGCAGGCGCCGCTGCCGAAGAACGTCCTGCCCGAGGGCACCTACAAGGCCAAGCATATCGTGATTGCCACCGGCGCCCGCCCGCGCGCGCTGCCGGGCATCGAGCCGGACGGCAAGCTGATCTGGACCTATTTCGAGGCGATGAAGCCTGAGGAAATGCCGAAGTCGCTGCTCGTCATGGGCTCGGGCGCCATCGGCATCGAGTTCGCCTCCTTCTACCGCACGCTCGGCGTCGACGTGACGGTGGTCGAGGTGATGAAGACGGTGATGCCGGTCGAGGATGCGGAAATCTCGGCGCTCGCCAAGAAGCAGTTCGAGAAGCAGGGCATGAAGATCCATCTGGAGGCCAAGGTCGCCAAGGTGGAGAAGGGCGCCAACTCTGTCACCGCCCATGTCGAGATGAAGGATGGCAAGGTCGAGAAGATCACCGCCGACCGCATGATCTCGGCCGTCGGCGTGCAGGCGAACATCGAGAATATCGGCCTCGAGGCGCTCGGCGTGAAGACCGACCGCGGCTTCATCGCCATCGACGGCTACGGCAAGACGAACGTGCCGGGCATCTATGCGATCGGCGACGTCGCAGGTCCGCCGATGCTCGCCCACAAGGCCGAGCACGAGGCCGTCATCTGCATCGAGAAGATCGCCGGCCTGCCGAACGTGCATCCGATGGACAAGGCGAAGATCCCGGGCTGCACCTATTGCCATCCGCAGGTCGCCTCCGTGGGCCTGACGGAAGCGAAGGCCAAGGAGCAGGGCCGCGACATCCGCGTCGGCCACTTCCCCTTCGTCGCCAACGGCAAGGCGATCGCGCTCGGCGAGGACCAGGGCCTCGTCAAGACGATCTTCGACAAGAAGACGGGCGAACTTCTGGGTGCTCACCTCGTCGGGGCGGAAGTGACCGAGCTCATCCAGGGCTTCGTCATCGCCATGAACCTGGAGACGACCGAGGAGGAGCTGATGCACACGATCTTCCCGCATCCGACCATTTCGGAAACGCTGAAGGAAAGCGTGCTCGATGCCTATGGGCGTGCACTGAACGCTTGAACGTGCTAAAGCCCGCCTCCACATGAGGCGGGCTCAGACTCTCGGAAAAATGCCGCGAACCTCTCTTTCGTCATGGTCGGGCTTGACCCGACCATCCATAAGCGTCGGAGGGGCGGGGCGAGGTTTGACAGCAGCCCGAGCCTGCCGCAGATAAGGCTGGCTCGAAATTTCGGGTCCGCAAGACAGGCGCAGAAGCCTGCTAGAAAGTGGAATCGACATGGTCACCATTCTCGACCGCACCAATCTTGATCCCAACGCTCCGCGGGTGCGCCATCCGGAAAAGGCCCATCGGCCGGATACGGAAGTGCTGCGCAAGCCGGAATGGATCCGCGTCAAGGCGCCGGTCTCCAAGGGCTACCAGGAAACGCGCGACCTCGTGCGCTCGCACAAGCTGGTGACGGTGTGCGAGGAGGCGGGCTGCCCGAATATCGGCGAGTGCTGGGACAAGAAGCACGCGACCTTCATGATCATGGGCGAGATCTGTACCCGCGCCTGCGCCTTCTGCAACGTGGCGACGGGCAAGCCGAATGCACTCGACCAGGACGAACCGGAAAACGTCGCCAAGGCCGTCCGGCAGATGGGCCTGTCGCATGTCGTCATCACCTCGGTCGACCGCGACGACCTTGCCGATGGCGGCGCGGAGCACTTCGAGAAGGTGATCTGGGCGATCCGCGCGGCTTCCCCCGCGACGACGATCGAGATCCTGACGCCGGACTTCCTCAAGAAGCCCGGCGCATTGGAGCGCGTCGTCGCGGCCAAGCCGGACGTCTTCAACCACAACATGGAGACCGTGCCGGGCAACTATCTCACGGTGCGCCCCGGCGCGCGCTACTTCCATTCCGTGCGCCTCTTGCAGCGCGTGAAGGAACTGGACCCGACCATGTTCACCAAGTCGGGCATCATGGTGGGCCTCGGCGAGGAGCGCAACGAGGTGCTCCAGCTGATGGACGACCTCAGGACCGCCGATGTGGACTTCCTGACCATCGGCCAGTACCTGCAGCCGACCCGCAAGCACCACAAGGTCGACCGCTTCGTGACGCCGGAGGAGTTCAAGTCCTATGAGACGGTCGCCTATACCAAAGGCTTCCTGATGGTCTCCTCCAGCCCGCTGACCCGCTCCTCGCACCATGCCGGCGACGACTTCGCCCGGCTGAGGGCTGCGCGAGAAAGAAAGCTCTCCATCGCCGCCGAGTAAAAGTCCTTGGCCAGCACGATCCGGCTGCTACATTGCCGCTTTGACCGTGGAGGATCGGATGAGCGAAGGCAGCGTTCTCGCCAGGATCAGGAATATCCTCCTGGCGCCCATTCACGCTTTGCAGATCCTTTCGGGAAACAAGGAGTTCCGCAACCCGATCCTCGGAAGCGAGCGACTGAACCGCAAGGGCCTTCACGTCTGGCGGGTGAAAACCGCCGCCAGAATTGCGGGCTGGCGCCGAAAGCGGCTTCGCCATCTCGTCACGAAGGACGAACGATCCTTCTTCGCGGCCAATGGCTTCATCGAGCGCCGTAACCTCTTGTCGGACGAGGACTTCAAGGCGTTGGTCCGCGAGGTCGAGTCCCTTGAGGCGCCCGCACGCGAAATGCGCGAGGGCCGCGCCGTCACCCGCCGTATCCCCCTGACCCCGGATGTCCTGGCGAAAAACCCCGCGATAAAGGCATTCCTAAACAGTGAACGATGGACCGGCCCGATCCGTTATGTCGGCGGGTTTAATGTCGAACCGGTGCTGAGCATCCAGACTATTTTCGGCACGCCTTCGCAGGGCGCCGGCGAGATGGATCCCCAGACCGACCTGCATACCGACACGTTCCATTCCACCGCAAAGGCCTGGTATTTCCTCTACGATGTGCCGGCAGACGAGGGGCCTTTCACCTATGTCGCGGGCTCGCACAAGCTGACGCGGCGCCGGCTTGCGTGGCAGAAGCGGATGAGCATTCTGGGGTCGCGCGGATGGACCGGCGGTTCCTTCCGTATCCCGCTGTCAGCGGTGAAGCGCCTCCATCTGCCCATGCCGACGAAATTCGCGGTGCCGGCCAATACGCTCGTCGTCGGCGATACATTCGGGTTCCATGCCCGGGGCTATTCCGCGCGCAGTTCCGTTCGGGTGGAATTCTACGCATCGCAAAGGCCGAATCCGTTCCTGCCCTTCGTCAATCTCGATGTCGCCCACATTCCCTTCGTACGCGGACGCAAGGAGGTGATCGGGTGGTATCTGGAGGATTGGCTTGTGCGCCTCGGTTTGCAGCGTGAGATATGGCGACCGATCGGCCAGGCCCGTCCGCGGCCTGACATTCCTTCGAACCACACGCCATCTTGATCTTGCCACTCGCTGCGTCTAGAGCGTTTCCGCTTTTCTTCGAATCGCGAAAACGCTCTATCTGTTTGTTTCAACGCATTTCCGGACGGAAAACCGCTTCGCACTTTTCCTGGAAATGCTCTAACGCCGTGCGGCACGGATTGCCAACCCGCCGACGGCCGGATGTCCATGAGAAAACCCATGACTGTTTCGATCACGATCGGGGAGGCCGCTGAGCGGCTGACGGCGGCGAACCGCGTGCTGGTGATCGGTTGCTCGGGCAGCGGGAAGAGCACGCTGGCGCGAAAACTCGGCGAGCGGCTGGGTTTGCCCTATGTCTCGATGGACCGCGAGATCTTCTGGCTGCCGGGCTGGACGGTGCGGCCCCGCGCGGAGGCCCTGGCGCGCCTGCAGGCGATCGTGGAGCAGGAGCGCTGGATCATCGACGGCACCAGCCCAGGCACCTTGCCGGTGCGCCTGCCGCGCACGCATCTCGTCCTCTGGCTTCGCCCGCCGCGCTGGACGTCGCTTTACGGCGTGCTCTCGCGCTGGCTGAAATTCCGCGGCCGGTCGCGGCCGGAGATGGCCGATGGTTGCCCGGAGCGGATGACGCGCGAATTCCTGACCTATATCTGGAACTTCGAGAAGACGGAGAGCCCGGAAATCGAGGAGAAGCTTGCGGCATATGGACCGGATGTGCCGGTTTGCGTGTTGAAATCCAAGGCGGAGAACCGCCGGCTACTTGCCATCCTCGCGCGGCAATATTAGCTCTCGGCCATGCCTCAGTTCGAAACCCGCCGTCCGGTCCCCCACACGCCAGAACAGATGTACGACCTCGTCGCCGATGTCGAGCGCTACCCGGAGTTCCTGCCGCTCTGCGAGGCGCTGACCGTGCGTTCGCGCAAGGAGCGCGACGGCAAGGAGCTCCTGGTCGCCGACATGACCGTCGGCTACAAGGCGATCCGCGAGACCTTCACCACCCAGGTCCTCCTCAACCGCGCCGAGCGGGCGATCGACGTCAAATATATCGACGGGCCGTTCCGCTATCTCGACAACCGCTGGCGCTTCGAGGCGGCGCCGGGCGGCGGTTGCTCCGTACACTTCTTCATCGACTACGAATTCAAGAGCCGCATTCTCGGCGCGCTGATGGGCTCGATGTTCGATCGCGCCTTCCGCATGTTCACCGACGCCTTCGAGAAACGCGCCGCGACGATCTACGGCAGCTGAACAAAACGGCGCGACCATCCGTCATTCACCCGAGGATCAACGGCCGGGAGGCGGACGATGGGTGCTGTGACGATAGGGCGCTTGCGCATTCTTGTGCTGGCTTCTTCGATATTCGCGGCGCATGGCGCATCCGCGGAGCCCGACCTGACGCTGTTGCGCAAGGCGGGAAGCTATGTGCTGCTGCTCGATGCCGACAAACGCCCGATCGCCGGCAACTACTGGCTCTCCGAAGGGCTGAAGGTGAGCACGCGTTCGCGCAGTCCCGGCGCCTATCCCGAGCCGCTTCGTTACAGCGACCAGGATTTTCCGCCCGGCCGCGTCGCCAACATGTATCTGTTCCTCAACGGGAAGGAGACGGTGACGCCGGACATCAGGGCCGTGCCCGTCGGCGAGACGGCGACGGTGACGCGCAGGTTCGAGCCGCTGGGGCAACTGGCGGGCAAGGTCGAGGCGCGAAGCCTCACCTACACGCTCACCACCGTCGCGGTCATCTCCGAGGCGATGGCGGGCGCAAAACTCCTCAGCCGGATCTACGAGATCGCGCCGGTGGATCCGGCGAACAAGGAGATGGACTGGGGACGACGGGTCTATATCGAGACCCTCGACCTCGACATTTCCCGCGAGCAGGCGGCGCGCGTCGCCGACATCGAGACCGGCAAGGCCGGCAGCACGGGGGATTTCGAGGGCATCTATGCCAGCCGCGTGCTTGCGGGCGACGACTATGCCGCATGCATGGCGGAGAAGCGCGCCGGCAAGGAATATCAGGATGCCGTTCGCCGCGAGCACGAGACGAACGATGCCTGGATGGCCAAGGAATACCTGGCGACGGGCGTTCCCTGGTGGGAGCAGGACGACGCGGCGGTCCGCATGGAGGCCTTGCTCGACGTCACCGGGCTCTGTCTGCCCGGAGCGGCGAAATAGCTCAGTCCGCTTCCGACAGTTCGATCAGCATTTCGAGCGCCGTGCGCACCGTCGCAAGGCGCACGGCGCTGCGGCCGATATCGCCGTAGCGCATTTCGCGGTGCAGCGTTTCATGCCCCCTGCGGGCCGCGGCGAGGTGGACGAGGCCGACCGGCTTTTCCTCCGAACCGCCGCCAGGCCCGGCGATGCCCGTCACGGCAACCGAGATGTTCGCGGCGGAATTGCCGATGGCGCCTTCGGCCATCTCGATGGCGGTCGGGCGGGAGACGGCGCCGTGCGCCTTCAGCGTCGCATTGGCGACGCCGATCATCTCCCGCTTCGCTTCGTTGGAATAGGTGACGAAGCCCCGGTCGAAGACGCTCGACGAGCCCGATATCTCGGTGATCGCGCCGGCGATGAGGCCGGCGGTGCAGGATTCGGCGGTGGCGATCAACAGGCCGCGCTCCGTGAAATCGGCGACGATTTTTCGTGCGGTGTCTTCGATGTCATTTGGCCAGAGGCTCATGCGTCGGTTCCCCCGTAGACGACGGTGGCGGTGGCGATGGCGGCGATGCCCTCGCGGCGGCCGATGAAGCCGATCTTCTCGTTGGTCGTCGCCTTGACCGAGCAGCGGTCGATGGAGATGCCGAGGAAATCGGCAAGGTTGCGGCGCATCGCCTCGCGGTGCGGGCCGACCTTGGGCGCCTCGGCGATCAGCGAGACGTCGGCGTTCATGATCGTGCCGCCCTTCGCGCGCACGATGCCGGCGGCGTGTTCGAGGAAGATGCGCGAGGCCGCGCCCTTCCATTGCGGATCGGAGGGCGGGAAATGATCGCCGATATCGCCGGCCCCGCAGGTGGCGAGCAGCGCGTCCGTCAGCGCATGCAGCGCGACGTCGGCGTCGGAATGGCCGGAGAGCGCCTGGTCGTGCGCGATGAAGAGGCCGCAGAGCGTGACGCCGTCGCCTTCGACGAGCTGGTGCACGTCATAGCCGTTGCCGGTGCGAACGTCCGGCAGGCCGTGGGAAAGGCGCTGGTCGGCCATGGCGATATCCTTCTGCAGGGTGAGCTTGACGTTGCCGGCGCTGCCTTCGACGAGATGCACGCGCACGCCCGCCCATTCGGCGATCGAGGCGTCGTCGGTGAAATCCGTGCGGCCGGAGGCGCTGGCGCGGCGGTGGGCCTCCAGGATGGTGGCGAGGTGAAAGGATTGCGGCGTCTGGGCGGCGAAGAGCCCGGAACGCGAGACGGTCTCGGCGACATTGCCGTTGGCGTCCGCCCGCTTCAGCGTGTCGGCCACCGCGACGGCCGGCAGCACGGCGCGGGCGCCGTGCTGGAAGGCGGCGAGGGTGCGCTCCAGGATGGCGGGCTCGACGAAGGGGCGCACCGCATCCTGGATGAGGACGTGGCTGACCGCGTCGGCCGGAAGGGCTTCCAGGCCGGCCAGCACGGACTGCTGGCGCGTCGGGCCGCCATGGACGACGGTGAGGCGCTCCCCGGCGGGAAGGGCGGCGGCGCGGGCCGTTTCGAACAGGGCCGCGTCATCGGGGTGTATCACGATCACGATATGCCGGGCGTGCGGCCAATTGACAAAGAGATCGAGCGTATGGGAGATGACCGGCCTTCCGCCGATGCGCCGATACTGCTTGGGGCCTTCGGCATGGCTGCCGGCCCGTTCGCCTCGCCCGGCGGCGACGATCACCACGCCGCAGGATAGCGCATTTTCCGCCAGCATTTCGGTCTCGCACCTCCCGGTTCAAAGCGTTTTGAGGTGGTTTAGCCGGAAGGATGGCGCAATTCCAGCGTCCTTTGGAAAATTGCGGCGGCATGTGATTGCGGCTTGGCAAGAACGACAAGAATGGCTAAAAATAGTGCACAGACATGATTTGCTTGAAAGATGAGCACTTGACGATCCCCTCCCTGTCAGCGCCGCTCGATGTCGGCGGCCGGAGCCTTCGCAACCGGGTGGTTCTGGCGCCGATGTCCGGCGTCACGGACCTGCCGTTCCGCGATCTCGCCTGGCGTTTCGGCGCGGGGCTGGTGGTGACGGAGATGGTGGCGAGCCGCGAGCTGGCGCTGAACGCGCGGGAAAGCTGGTCGCGCATCCGCAATTGCGGCATCCGGCCCCACATGGTGCAGCTTGCCGGCCGCGAGGCGCACTGGATGGCCGAGGCGGCGAGGATCGCCGAAGGCGAGGGCGCCGACATCATCGACATCAACATGGGCTGCCCCGCCAAGAAGGTGATCGGCGGCTATTCCGGCTCGGCGCTGATGCGCGATCCCGACCATGCGCTCGGCCTGATCGAGGCGACCGTCAAGACGGTGAAGGTGCCGGTGACGGTGAAGATGCGGCTCGGCTGGGATCATGGCTCGATCAATGCGCCGCATATCGCGGCCCGCGCCGAGGCGGCGGGAGCGGCGATGATCACCGTGCACGGGCGCACGCGCATGCAGTTCTACGAGGGCAGGGCCGATTGGGACGCGATCCGCGCGGTGCGCGACGTGCTCTCCATTCCGCTGGTGGCCAACGGCGATGTCGATACCGCGCAGGATGCCGAGGACATCCTGCGGCGCTCCGGCGCCGATGCGGTGATGGTCGGGCGCTCGGCGCAGGGCCGGCCGTGGCATCCGGCGGTGCTGGCCGGCGCCTGCGCGCATCCCTCGACGGCGGAGATCGCCGTCCTCGCGGTGGAGCACTATCGCATGATGCTCGATTTCTACGGTGCCGAGGCGGGGCTGCGCCATGCGCGAAAACATCTCGGCTGGTATCTTGAGCGTTTCGCTCCCGGTTTCACCGGCCCGGCCAAGGCCGAGCTCATGACGGCACGCGACAGCGATTTCGTTGCCGACAGATTGGCCGAGGCGCTGCTCGCCGGCGCGGTGCCGGCATTCGGAGAAGCGGCATGACAGGCAAGCCGGTCGACCCCAATGTCGCGAAGGCGCCGGACCTGGCGCTCGCCGTGCTCAACGCCATCCAGAACCCGGTCATCCTCGTCGATGCGGGCGGGCTGATCGCCTTTGCCAACTGGGAGGCGGAATCCTTCTTCGGGGCAAGCGCAGGCTATCTCGCCCGGCACGACATTTCCACCTTCATTCCCTTCGGCAGCCCGCTCCTGACGCTGATCGACCAGGTGCGCGAGCGCAAGGCGCCGGTCAGCGAATACCGCGTGGACTTGAGTTCGCCGCGGCTCGGCGCGGAAAAGCTCGTCGATATCTACGTTGCGCCCGTGACGACCGAGCCGGGTTCGGTGGTGGTCGTCATCCAGGAACGCTCGATGGCGGACAAGATCGACCGGCAGCTCACCCATCGCGGTGCGGCCCGCTCGGTGACGGGGCTCGCCTCCATGCTGGCGCACGAGATCAAGAACCCGCTGTCGGGCATCCGCGGCGCCGCACAGCTTCTCGAAACGTCCGTCGGCGACGAGGATCGGGCACTGACGCGGCTCATCTGCGACGAGACGGACCGCATCGTCTCGCTGGTCGATCGCATGGAGGTGTTTTCCGACGAGCGGCCGGTCGACCGCGTGCCGCTCAACATCCACTCCGTGCTCGACCATGTGAAGATCGTCGCCAAGGCGGGTTTTGCGCGCAACATCAAGATCACCGAGCTCTACGACCCGTCGCTGCCGCCGGTCTTCGCCAATCGCGACCAGCTGGTGCAGGTGTTCCTCAACCTCATCAAGAACGCCTCCGAGGCGATCGGCGACCGGCCGGACGGCGAAATCCAGCTGACGACCGCCTACCGCCCGGGCATCCGCCTCTCCGTCGCCGGCACGCGGGAGAAGATTTCGCTGCCGCTGGAATTCTGCGTGCACGACAACGGGCCGGGCGTGCCGGCGGATCTCCTGCCGCACCTGTTCGATCCCTTCATCACCACCAAGACCAACGGGTCGGGCCTCGGCCTTGCGCTGGTGGCGAAGATCATAGGCGGACATGGCGGCATCGTCGAATGCGACAGCCAGGGCTCCCGGACCACCTTCCGCGTGCTGATGCCGGCCTCCCGCGGCGTCAGCGAAGACGACGACTTTCCCAAGACCAAAGGACATGATTGATGACAGGCGCCACAGTCCTCGTTGCCGATGACGATGCCGCGATCCGCACGGTTCTCAACCAGGCTCTCAGCCGCGCGGGCTATGACGTGCGCATCACCTCCAATGCGGCGACGCTGTGGCGCTGGATCGCCGCCGGCGAGGGCGACATCGTCGTCACCGACGTGGTGATGCCGGACGAGAACGCCTTCGACCTGCTGCCGCGCATCAAGAAGGCGCGGCCGGACCTGCCGGTGCTCGTGATGAGCGCGCAGAACACCTTCATGACGGCGATCAAGGCCTCGGAAAAGGGCGCCTACGACTATCTGCCGAAACCCTTCGACCTCACCGAGCTGATCGCGATCATCGGCCGCGCGCTGTCCGAGCCGAAGCGCAAGCCGGCCCGGCTCGACGACGACACGCAGGACGGCATGCCGCTCGTCGGTCGCTCGGCGGCGATGCAGGAGATCTACCGCGTGCTCGCCCGGCTGATGCAGACGGACCTGACGCTGATGATCACCGGCGAATCGGGCACCGGCAAGGAGCTGGTCGCCCGCGCGCTGCACGACTACGGCAAGCGCCGCAACGGCCCCTTCGTCGCCATCAACATGGCGGCGATCCCGCGCGACCTCATCGAATCGGAGCTCTTCGGCCATGAGAAGGGTGCCTTCACCGGGGCGCAGAACCGCTCCACCGGCCGTTTCGAACAGGCGGAGGGCGGCACGCTGTTCCTTGACGAGATCGGCGACATGCCGATGGACGCCCAGACCCGGCTTCTGCGCGTGCTCCAGCAGGGGGAATATACCACCGTCGGCGGCCGCACGCCGATCCGCACCGACGTGCGCATCGTCGCGGCGACCAACAAGGATCTGAAACAGTCGATAAATCAAGGGCTTTTCCGGGAAGACCTCTACTATCGCCTTAATGTCGTGCCGCTGCGCCTGCCGCCGCTGCGCGACCGGGCGGAGGACATTCCGGACCTCGTGCGCCATTTCGTGCAGCAGGCGGAAAAGGAAGGGCTCGACGCCAAGCGCTTCGACCAGGAGGCGCTGGAGCTGATGAAGGCGCATCCCTGGCCGGGCAATGTGCGCGAGCTGGAAAACGTCGTGCGCCGGCTCACCGCGCTCTATCCGCAGGACGTCATCACCCGCGAGATCATCGAGACGGAGCTGCGCGCCGATATCCCGGACAGTCCGATCGAAAAGACCGCGGTGCGCAGCGGCTCGCTCTCCATCTCCCAGGCGGTGGAGGAGAACATGCGGCAGTATTTCGCCAGCTTCGGCGACGGCCTGCCGCCGACCGGGCTCTACGACCGCGTGCTCGCCGAGGTGGAGTACCCGCTGATCCTCGCCGCGCTCACAGCCACCCGCGGCAACCAGATCAAGGCGGCCGACCTGCTCGGCCTCAACCGCAACACGCTGCGCAAGAAAATTCGCGAACTGGGTGTATCTGTGTACAGAAGTTCGCGCTCTGCTTGACTTGATGGCCGCAGGCGTTGCATTTTGGCCACAATCTGTTGCTTGAGGGTAACAGAGGGGTTTGCGGCCGAATAGGCGCGCGTGCCTGATCGTCATGGATGCGGGCGCGGAGGCGGCCGGTCCCTCGCGCGATCGGCGCTGCTCCGGAAAACACGAGAAGAACGCCGGTTCCCTTCGGGGCGCCCGGCCGGGGAAGCGATGCGGCAGATGACGGAAGGCGTGAGCCTGCTCTCAGGCGAAAACGGTAAGGCGGCGGGCAGCGACCGGCGTGCCTCCTTCGCTTTGCCGGGCCTTGTGCTGGCCGGCGGCGCGCTCGTCGCCGCGACGATCTCGCTGTTCATCCTGCTCGGGCTGACGCCGATCAAGCCGGAAGCCAACGTCGTCATCGCCTCGGCGGCGATCAACGCGGTCTTCATCGTCGGCCTGGTGTTCCTGATCGGCCGCGAGATCCTGCGGCTCCTGCGCGCGCGCAGCCGCGGCCGCGCCGCCGCGCGCCTGCATGTGCGCATCGTCGCGCTGTTCTCCATCGTCGCGATCACGCCCGCGGTGCTCGTCGCCATCTTCGCCTCCATCACGCTCGATGTCGGCCTTGACCGCTGGTTCTCCATCCGCACCCAGTCGATCGTCAGTTCCTCGCTCAACGTGGCGCAGGCCTACGTGCTGGAGAATGCGAGCTACCTGCAGGGCCAGACGGCCTCCATGGCGAACGACCTCGACCGCAACCGCCAGCTCTACAGCCTCGACCGCACCGGTTTCATCGATCTGATGACGCGCCAGGCGCGCGGCCGCGGCATGCTCGGCGCCTTCCTGCTGCGCGCCGACGGTTCGACGATCCTGCAGGCGAACATCCAGATCGAAAACGAGCTGCCGGCCGTGCCGGAGGATGCCCTGAAGGCCTCGGCCGCCGGCCAGCCGACGCTGATCCCGCCGGGCGGCACCAATCTCGTCGGCGCCATCATCAAGCTCGACAACATCCCGGAGGCATTCCTCTACACGATCCGCACCGTCGATCCCGAGGTCATGCGCTCCATGCGGCTGATGGAGGAGAACACGGCGGAATACCGCGCGCTGGAGGCCGGGCGCACGACCCTGCAGATCGCCTTCGGCGTGCTCTATCTCGGCTTTGCCCTCATCGTGCTGCTCGCGGCGATCTGGACGGCGATTGCCGTCGCCGACCGTATCGTGCGGCCGATCCGCCAGCTGATCGGCGCCGCCGACAGCGTCGCCTCGGGCAATCTCGACGTCAGCGTGCCGGTGCGCACGGTCGATGGCGACGTCGGCAACCTCTCGCGCACCTTCAACAAGATGATCGCGGAAATTCGCGCGCAGCAGGAGCAGATCCTCGACGCGAAGGACGAGGTCGACCATCGCCGTCGTTTCATCGAGGCGGTGCTCTCGGGCGTCACGGCCGCCGTCATCGGCGTCGAGGAGGACGGCCGCGTGACCATCGCCAATCTTTCGGCCGAGATCCTGCTCGGGCGCAACGCCAGTGAGCTGATCGGCAAGCCGCTGACCGAGGTGGCGCCGGAGATCGCGGCGGTGCTGGCCGAGGGCTCCACCCGCCACCGCAACAATTACCGCAAGCAGGTCAACATCATGCACGGCGGCAAGGAGCGGACGCTGAACGTGCAGGTGACGCGCGAGGAGGCGAAGGATGCCAAGGAATCCTATGTCGTCACCATCGACGACATCACCGACCTCGTCATCGCCCAGCGCTCCACCGCCTGGGCCGACGTGGCGCGGCGCATCGCGCACGAGATCAAGAACCCGCTGACGCCGATCCAGCTTTCCGCGGAGCGCATCCGGCGCCGCTACGGCAAGCAGATCGATCCGGAGGACCGCGCCGTCTTCGACCAGTGTACGGACACGATCGTGCGCCAGGTCGAGGATATCGGCCGCATGGTCGACGAGTTCTCCGCCTTCGCGCGCATGCCGAAGCCGACGAAGGAGCGCTCGGACCTGCGCAGCATCCTGAAGGACGCGGTCTTCCTGCGCGAGATGGGCAATACCCATGTCGTCTTCCGCAAGGATCTCGGCGAGGTGCCGCTCGAAGGGCTGTTCGACGCACGCATGCTCGGCCAGGCCTTCGGCAACATCATCAAGAATGCGGTGGAGGCCATCGAGGCGCTGCCGCCGGAGGTGACGCGCGAGGAGCGCAGGATCCTCGTCCGGGCGACGCCCGACGACGCAGGACGGCGGTTCGTCGTTGATGTCATTGACAACGGCAAGGGTTTGCCGACGGAGAACCGGCACCGGATCCTCGAACCCTACATGACGATGCGCGAGAAGGGCACGGGGCTCGGCCTCGCCATCGTGAAGAAGATCATCGAAGACCACGGCGGACAGCTGGAACTGCATGATGCCCCCGCGGATTTCGACAACGGCCACGGGGCGATGATCCGGGTGATCCTGCCCTACGAGGAAACGGTGGTGGCCGTCGATGCGGACAAGAAGAACAGGGAAGTGAGCCATGGCGTCTGATATTCTTGTGGTGGACGACGAGGAGGACATCCGCGAGATCGTCTCCGGCATCCTCTCGGACGAGGGGCACGAGACGCGCACCGCCTATGACAGCGACAGCGCGCTCGCCGCGATCAACGATCGCATGCCGCGCCTCGTCTTCCTCGACATCTGGATGCAGGGCAGCAAGCTCGACGGGCTGGCGCTGCTCGACGAGATCAAGAGCCGCCATCCGGACCTGCCGGTCGTGATGATCTCCGGCCACGGCAATATCGAGACGGCCGTCTCGGCGATCCGCCGCGGCGCCTATGATTTCATCGAGAAGCCGTTCAAGGCGGACCGGCTTATCCTCATCGCCGAGCGGGCGCTGGAGAATTCGAAGCTGCGCCGCGAGGTGACGGAGCTGAAGAAACGCTCCGGCGATCCGGTGGAGCTGATCGGCACCTCCGTCGCCGTCTCGCAGCTGCGCCAGAACATCGAAAAGGTCTCGCCGACCAACAGCCGCATCATGATCCTCGGCCCTTCCGGTTCCGGCAAGGAACTGGTGGCGCGCATGATCCACCGCAAGTCGAGCCGGGCGGGCGGCCCGTTCGTCGTGCTGAATGCCGCGGCGATCACGCCGGAGCGCATGGAGATCGCGCTGTTCGGCACGGAAGGAACGCCCGGCCAGCCGCGCAAGACCGGGGCGCTCGAAGAGGCGCATGGCGGCATCCTCTATCTCGACGAGATCGGCGAGATGCCGCGCGAGACGCAGAACAAGATCCTGCGCGTGCTGGTCGACCAGCAGTTCGAGCGCGTCGGCGGCTCCAAGCGGGTGAAGGTGGACGTGCGCATCATCTCCTCCACCGCCTACAATCTCGAGAGCCTGATCGCCGAGGGCGGTTTTCGCGAGGACCTCTATCACCGCCTCGCCGTCGTGCCCGTGCGCGTGCCGCCGCTCGCCGAGCGGCGCGAGGACATCCCCTTCCTGGTCGACATGTTCATGCGCCAGATCAGCGAGCAGGCGGGCATCCGCTCGCGCAAGATCGGCGATGACGCGCTCGCGGTGCTGCAGGCGCATGACTGGCCGGGCAATATCCGGCAGCTGCGCAACAATATCGAGCGGCTGATGATTCTCGCCCGCAGCGACGGCCCGGACACGCCGATCACCGCCGACATGCTGCCGACGGAAGTGGGCGACATGCTGCCGAAGATCTCCACGCAGGGCGACCAGCACATCATGACGCTGCCGCTGCGCGAGGCGCGCGAAATGTTCGAGCGGGACTATCTCATCGCCCAGATCAACCGCTTCGGCGGCAACATTTCCCGCACGGCCGAATTCGTCGGCATGGAGCGCTCGGCGCTCCATCGCAAACTGAAGTCGCTTGGCGTATAAGGCCCTCGGGAACTTGAGGGATTCTTGGGCATGAAGGTCATCATCTGCGGCGCCGGACGCGTCGGCTACGGTATCGCCGAGCGGCTCTCGCAGGAGGGAAACGACGTTTCGGTGATCGACACGCAGCCCTCGCTGATCGCCGCCATAACCGACACGCTCGATGTCAGCGGCATCGTCGGCCACGGCGCGCATCCGGAGGTGCTGGCCAAGGCCGGCGCGGACCAGGCGGACATGCTGATCGCCGTCACCCTGTTCGACGAGGTCAACATGGTCGCCTGCCAGGTGGCCCATTCGCTGTTCAACGTGCCGACCAAGATCGCCCGCATCCGCTCGCAGAACTATCTGGCGCCGGAATATTCCGATCTCTTCTCCCGCGAGAACATGCCGATCGACGTCACCATCTCGCCGGAGGTGGAGGTGGGCAAGATGGTGCTGAGGCGCATCTCCTTCCCGGGCGCGACGGACGTCGTGCGCTTTGCCGATGACCGCATCGTCATGGTGGCGATCGAATGCATGGAGGACTGCCCGGTCGTCGAGACGCCGCTGAAGCAGCTCAGCGAGCTCTTCCCCGACCTCAACGCCACCGTCACCGGCATCTTCTCCAACGGCAAGCTCTTCGTGCCGAATTCCACCGACCAGTTGCATTCCGGCGACCTTGCCTATGTGGTCTGCGACAAGGGGCACGTCCGGCGCACGCTGGCGCTGTTCGGCCACGAGGAGCAGGAGGCGGCGCGTATCGTCATCGCCGGCGGCGGCAATATCGGCTATTTCGTCGCCAGGGCGATCGAGGACTACCAGGCGAAGACGCGGCTCAAGATCATCGAGAGCGATCGCGAACGGGCCGTCGCGATCGCCGACAAGCTGCGCAATGCGGTCGTGCTGCACGGTTCGGCGCTCGACCAGAAGATGCTGCTCCAGGCGGATATCCAGGATGCGGACCTGATCGTCGCGCTGACCAACAATGACCAGATCAACATTCTCGGCAGCGTGATGGCCAAGCGCCTCGGCTGCAAGCAGAACCTCGTGCTGATCAACGATCCGATGTACCAGGATTTCACCAAGACGCTCGGCATCGACGCGCATATCAATCCGCGTGCGGTGACGATCTCCGGCATCCTGCAGCATGTCCGCAAGGGGCGCATCCGCTCGGTCTATGCGGTGCAGAAAGGATCTGCCGAGGTGATCGAGGCCGAAGCGCTGGAGACCTCGCCGCTCGTCGGCAGGCCGCTGCGCGAGATCGAGTTGCCGCCCGGCATCCGCATCGGCGCGATTTATCGCGACAATGCGGTGATCCGGCCGGACGGCAGCACGAAGATCAAGGCGAGGGACCGCGTCGTGCTGTTCGCCGCCGCGGTGGCCGTGCGCCATGTCGAACAGCTCTTCCGCGTCAGCATCCAGTATTTCTGAGCGGGTCTGCATCCGCAAACCTGAAAATAGGAACCCCCATGCCGCGCATCGCCTATGTCAACGGCCGTTATGTCCGCCATGCCGACGCGGCGGTGCATGTCCTGGATCGCGGTTTCGTCTTTGCCGATGCGGTCTATGAGGTCTGCCAGGTCCAGCAGGGCTATATCGTCGATCTGTCGCGTCATCTCGACCGGCTCGACCGGTCGCTTGCGGAAATCCGCATCCGCCCGCCGATGCCGCGCGCGGCGCTGATCGGCATCCTGCGGCAGGTGCTGCGGCGCAACCTCGTGACCAATGGCCTGGTCTATCTTCAGGTGACGCGCGGCGTTGCGAAGCGGGACCATGTCTTTCCCTCGCCGGAAGTGCGCCCGACGCTGGTCGTCACGGCGAAAAGCCTTACCCCGGTGGTGAACGCCGCCCGATATGCCTCGGGCGTCCGGGCGGCCACGGTCGCCGACAACCGCTGGGGGCGGGTGGACATCAAGACCGTCGGCCTGCTGCCGAACGTGCTGGCCCGCCAGCAGGCGAAGGAGGCCGGCGCGCAGGAGGCGATTTTTGTGGATGCGGAAGGCAATGTCACGGAGGGCGGCGCGACGAATCTCTGGATCGTCGACAGGGCGGGAACGCTCGTCACGCGGCCGGCCGATCATGGCATCCTCAACGGCATTACCCGCACGACGCTGATGGATGTCGCCGCAGCGCTCGGGCTTGCGGTCGAGGAACGCCGGTTTTCCGTGGCGGAGATGCTGGAGGCGCGGGAAGTGTTCGTGACCGGGGCGACGACGATCTGCCTGCCGGTCGTTTCGATCGACGGACACACGATCGCCAACGGGCATCCCGGCATGACGGCACAGAAAATCCGCGAGGCCTTTTTCGCCGTTGCGGAGAAGACCGCGATTTGATACCAAAATTGACGGTCCGCCACGTCGTGTCGGGCGTGGGGACATTTTATTTTAGTCAACCGGTCTCAAGGGCCGGCAATCAGAAAGAAGCGGCGCGATGGCGGAACGTTCTCAGAACCTGCAGGATCTTTTTCTTAATACCGTTCGCAAGCAAAAGATTTCCCTGACGATCTTTCTCATCAACGGGGTCAAGCTGACCGGGGTTGTCACTTCTTTCGACAACTTCTGTGTGCTGCTCCGCCGCGACGGTCACTCGCAGCTCGTGTACAAGCATGCGATCTCGACCATCATGCCCGGCCAGCCGCTGCAGATGTTCGAGACCGAGGAAAGCGGCTCCTGACAGGACCCAAGATCATTAAGAAATCCGATACAAGCAAGGATTCCATCGTTCCGGAGGCTGAAAAGCACCGGGACGATATGCGCGCCGTCGTCATCGTGCCGGTGCTGAAGGCCGCGCGCGGAAAACCCGATCCAACGGTGACCACGCGGTCCGACGAGGCGCGGCTGGAAGAGGCCGTCGGCCTTGCGCGCGCCATCGACCTCACCGTCGCCCATTCGGCCATCGTGCCCGTCAGCCAGCCGAAGCCCGGCACGCTGCTCGGTACCGGCAAGATCGGGGAGATCAAGGCGGCGCTCGACGAACACGATGCCGGCCTCGTCATCGTCGATCACCCGCTGACGCCGGTGCAGCAGCGCAACCTCGAAAAGGAGTGGGGCGCCAAAGTCATCGACCGCACGGGCCTCATCCTCGAAATCTTCGGCCGGCGCGCCTCCACCAAGGAAGGCACGCTGCAGGTCGAGCTCGCCCATCTCAACTACCAGAAGGGCCGGCTGGTCCGCAGCTGGACCCACCTCGAGCGCCAGCGCGGCGGCGCCGGCTTCATGGGCGGCCCGGGCGAAACGCAGATCGAAGCCGACCGCCGGCTCCTGCAGGACAAGATCGTCAAGCTGGAGCGCGAGCTGGAGCAGGTGCGCCGCACCCGCCAGCTGCACCGCTCCAAGCGCAAGAAGGTGCCGCATCCGATCGTCGCGCTCGTCGGCTATACGAACGCCGGCAAGTCGACGCTGTTCAACCGCATCACCGGGGCGGGGGTTCTGGCCGAGGACATGCTCTTCGCCACGCTCGACCCGACGCTGCGCCGCATGAAGCTGCCGCAGGGCCGCACGGTCATCCTGTCCGACACCGTGGGCTTCATCTCGGACCTGCCGACCCACCTCGTCGCCGCCTTCCGCGCGACGCTGGAAGAGGTGCTGGAGGCGGACCTGATCCTCCATGTGCGCGACATGTCGGACCCTGACAACGGCGCGCAGTCCTCGGATGTTCTGCGCATCCTCGCCGATCTCGGCATCGACGAGAAGGACGGCGCCGAGCGCATTCTCGAGGTCTGGAACAAGATCGACCGGCTGGAGCCCGAAGCGCGCGCGGCGCTGGTGCAGAAGGCCGAGGGCCAGCCGAACGTCATCGCCGTCTCCGCCATTTCCGGCGAGGGCGTCGACAGGCTGCTTTCCGAGATCAACCAGCGGCTTTCCGGCGTGCTGGTCGACCGCGACGTCATTCTGCCGGTCACGCAGCTGCAGCTTCTGCCCTGGGTCTACGACCATTCGATCGTCGACGGACGCGAGGACCTGGAAGACGGCACTGTGCGGCTGGACCTGCGGCTGACCGAAACGGAAGCCGCCGAACTCGACCGCCGGCTCGGCGTCGGCGGCAAGAGAGTGGTCGAGGACTGGGAGCGCTGAAGGCGCCGGGAGTCTCGCCCCTCATCCGCCTGCCGGCACCTTCTCCCTGCAGGCGGGGCGAAGGGGGTGCCGTGCCGGTTTCCCGAAAACTGAAGCGTCTCGGATGAAGGGAAGGCCTTTCGTCTTGCCTCTTCTCCCTGCTTGCGGGGAGAAGGTCGCGGCAGCGGGATGGGGGCTTTGAAACCCTTTACGTCTCCAACTGCCGCTCGATCCGCTTCGCCGCCTGCCAAAGCGCTTCCATCCGCTCCAGCGTTGCCGCTTCGAGGCTTTCGCCATTCGCCGCAAGGCTGTCCTCGATATGCGAGAAGCGGTTGCGGAACTTCGTGTTCGTGCCGCGCAGGGCCATTTCCGGATCGGCGCCGACATGGCGGCCGATATTGACCAGCGCGAAGATGAGGTCGCCGAGTTCGTCGGCGACGGCCTTTTGGTCGTCGTTGCGCAGCGCCTCGCGCAGCTCGCCGACCTCCTCCTCGATCTTGTCGAGGATCGGCGCCGGCTCGGACCAGTCGAAGCCCACCTTGGCGGCGCGTTCCTGGAGCTTCAGCGCCTCGACGAGGGCCGGGAAGGAGCGCTGCACGGAGCCGAGATGGCCGCGGAGCGGATCCTCCGGCAGGCCGCGCCGGGCGCGGCGCTCCTTGCGCTCGCGCTTTTCCGCCTGCTTGATCGCATCCCATTGCAGCTTCACCGCCTCGGGCGTTTCCGCATCCGAGCGGGCGAAGACGTGCGGATGGCGGCGGATCATCTTGCGCGTGACGGCTTCGACCACGTTGCCGAAGTCGAATTCGCCGCGCTCCTGCGCCATGCGGGCATGGAAGACCACCTGGAGGAGGAGGTCGCCCAGCTCCTCGCACAGGTCGTCCATGTCGTTGCGCTCGATGGCGTCGGCGACCTCGTAGGCCTCCTCGATCGTGTAGGGCTTGATCGTCTCGAAGGTCTGGACGACGTCCCAGGGGCAGCCGGTCTCGGGCTGGCGCAGGGCCGCCATGATCTCGATCAGGCGTTCGATGTCGCGGCTCGGTTCCATCGCGGTTCTCAGTTGAGCGGGATGTTGTTGCCGGTCTTGCCGGACTGGTAGGCGTCCGACAGGTCATCATAGGCGGCGCGGATCCTCGCGTCCTGCGCCTTCAATGCCGCCTTCGCGGGCTCGTCGGATGTGGCGATCAGATCGGCGATGGCGGCGGAGTGCCAGAAGGCGTTCGTCCTGGCATAGCCGCCGGGATCGAGCCGGAAGACTTCCTTGAGGATGCGCAGATCGTGCGGGATCGCAAAACTGTCGCGCGAATCCTCGTGGCTGAACAAATAATAAAAATTGTCGAAGCCGGCCCAGGTGATGGCCGAAAGGCACATGGAGCAGGGCTCGTGCGTGGAGAGGAAGACGTAGTCCCTGGTATCCGGCTTCTCGATGCGCTCGTAGAGGCGTTTCAGCGTGTGCACCTCGCCATGCCAGAGCGGGTTTTCCATCTCGTTGTTCGTTTCGGCGATGACCAGCGACAGATCGGATTTTTGCAGGATCGCGGCGCCGAAAACCTTGTTGCCAGTGGCAACGCCCTCAGCGGTCAGCGGCAGGATATCGGTTTCGATGACGTCGAGGAGGCGCTTTGCGAGGGCGGACTGGTCCATGATGGGAATCCCCGTTGGCGTGATGATGCCTCCTTAGCGGTCGCCGCGGTGGACAGGCAAGGGCGGCCGGTGACTTATGCTCAAAATGCGGGAGGTGCGAGCAAAACAATACGCGCCCCCGGAGCCATTGGAATTTCTGTTTCTTTTGTTCCTGGCTATTATTCGCGATAGTGCGCACACTTCAACCGGACCACACCATGACCGCAGCAAACCAGAAGCTTTCGACATTCCCGGCGTTCTTCCGCGTCAGCGGCCGGACGGTCATTGTCGTGGGCGCGGGCGACGAGGCTTTCGCCAAGGCCCGGCTGCTGTTCAACACGGATGCCCGGATCGTCGTGCTCGCCGAGGCGCCGGAGGCCGATTTCGCCCGCTTCATCGCGGACAAGGGGCTGGAGCTGGTGCGCGCGCGCTTCTCCAGCGATGCCATCGCCGATGCGGCGCTCGTCTTCGCCGCGACGGGGGATGCCGCCGCCGACCGTGCGATCTCCGCCGCGGCCCGGGCGCTGCGCATTCCGGTCAATGCCGTCGACCAGCCGGACCATTGCGATTTCTTCACGCCGGCGCTCGTCAACCGCGCGCCCGTCGCCGTCGCCATCGGCACGGAGGGCGCAGGCCCCGTCCTGGCGCAGATGATCCGCGCGCAGGTCGACCAGATCCTTTCGCCCTCGCTCGGCCGGCTCGCCAGCCTTGCCAACGGCTACCGCGAGGCCGTCGATCGCCTCCTGCCGCGCGGCGTGACGCGCCGCGTCTTCTGGCGCCGCTTCTTCCAGGGCGCGGTGGCCGACGCCGTCAACAATGGCGATATCGATCTCGCGCACCGCACCGCCGATTCGCTCCTGACCTCGCAGGGCCGCGCCGCCGGCCACGTCTGGCTGGTCGGCGCCGGCCCGGGCGCGGAGGATCTCCTGACGCTGCGCGCCCAGCGCGTGATGATGGAAGCCGACGTCATCGTCTTCGATGCGCTCGTGCCGCAGGCCATCGTCGACATGGGGCGCCGCGATGCAGAGCGCCTTTCCGTCGGCAAGCGCAAGGGCTGTCACTCCAAGTCGCAGGAAGAGATCAACGACCTCATCGTCGAACTCGGCAAGGCGGGAAAGCGCGTCGTGCGCCTGAAATCCGGCGATCCCTTGGTCTACGGCCGCGCCGGCGAGGAAATGGCGGCGCTCCGCCAGGCCGGCGTCACCTACGAGGTCGTGCCCGGCATCACCTCCGCCTTCGCCGCGGCCGCCGATTTCGAACTGCCGCTGACGCTGCGTGGCGTCGCATCCTCGCTCGTCTTCACGACGGGGCACGACCTGACGGGCTCGGTCCTGCCGGATTGGGCGCGGCTTGCGATCTCCGGCGCCACCGTCGCCGTCTATATGGGCCGCACGGTCGCGGCTTCCGTCGCCGCCCGGCTGATGGAGGCGGGCCTGCCGGCCGAGACGACCGTCGCCGTCGTGGAGAATGCCAGCCGGCGGGAAAAGCGGCTGCTGCACGGCACCCTGAAGGACCTGCCGGGCCTCGAGCACCGCGACGAACTGACCGGCCCCGTCATGGTGATCATCGGCGATGCCGTCGCAGGCGCCAATTTCGAACATTCCGAACCGCTCGCCGTCCGCGAGCCGGTCCGAACCACAGCAGCATTGGGAGCATGACATGGCCGACAAGGTTCTGACAGCCAACCGCCTTTCCGACGGCATTTCCGTCTGGCTGGATGCGAGCGGCAACTGGAACGAACAGCTCCAGGCCGCCTTCGTCGCGCGCCACAAGGAGGCCGTCGATGCGCTGGAGGCGACCGGCAAGCAGGCTTTCGCCGACAACAAGGTGGTTGACGTGAACGTCGTCGACGTCGAAGGGGTGGATGGCGTGCTGCGGCCGCTGCGCATGCGCGAGCGCATCCGCGCCGCCGGCCCGACCATTGCCTATGCCGCCGGTTATGCCGGCCTGACTGCGACGGCCGCACCGGCCGCCTGAGGAACGCTTATGTATCGCTACGACGAATTCGATCACGCCTTTGTCTCCAGCCGGGTGGAGCAGTTCCGCGATCAGGTCGGCCGCCGCCTCTCCGGCGAGCTGGCCGAGGATGCCTTCAAGCCGCTGCGCCTGATGAACGGCGTCTATCTGCAGCTTCATGCCTACATGCTGCGCGTCGCCATTCCCTACGGCACGCTGAATGCGCGCCAGATGCGCATGCTCGCCTATATCGCCCGCAAGTACGACCGCGGCTACGGCCATTTCACCACGCGCCAGAACATCCAGTACAACTGGCCGAAGCTGTCGGAACTGCCGGATGCGCTCGCCGATCTCGCGACGGTCGAGATGCATGCGCTGCAGACCTCGGGCAACTGCATTCGCAACGTGACGGCCGACCACTTCGCCGGCGCTGCGGCCGACGAGGTTGCCGATCCGCGTCCCTATGCGGAAATCCTGCGCCAGTGGTCCTCCGTGCATCCGGAGTTCTCCTTCCTGCCGCGCAAGTTCAAGATCGCCGTCACCGGCGCCGAGCGCGACCGCGCGGCGATCCAGGTGCACGACATCGGCCTGCACCTGAAGAAGAACGAGACGGGCGAGATCGGCTTTGCCGTCTATGTCGGCGGCGGGCAGGGCCGTACGCCGATGGTCGCCAAGAAGATCCGCGACTTCCTGCCGGAAGAGGATCTGCTCTCCTACACGACCGCGATCATGCGCGTGTACAACCTGCACGGCCGGCGCGACAACAAGTACAAGGCGCGCATCAAGATCCTCGTGCACGAGACGGGCGCGGAGGAACTGGCGCGGCAGGTGGAAGTGGAGTTCGCCGAACTGAAGAACACCGAGCTGAAGCTGCCGGAGAAGGATATCGCCGCCATCACCGCCTATTTCGCGCCGCCGGCGCTTGCCTCCCGCGCCGAGGGCTGGGCGAGCCTTGCGCAGTGGAAGAAGGCCGATGCCGACTTTGCCCGCTGGGTGCAGCACAATGTGCATCCGCACAAGCATCCCGACTATGCCAGCGTGACGATCTCGCTGAAGCCGATCGGCGGCATTCCGGGCGATGCGACGGACGCGCAGATGGAGGCGGTCGCCGATATCGCGGAGGAATACGCCTTCGACGAGATCCGCGTCAGCCACGAGCAGAACCTCATCCTGCCGCATGTGGCGCTGGCCGATCTGGAGCCGATCTATCGCGGCCTTGTCGCCGCCGGGCTCGAAACCGCCAATGCGGGCCTCATCACGGATATCATCGCCTGTCCGGGGCTGGACTACTGCGCGCTGGCCAATGCCCGCTCGATCCCGGTCGCGCAGGAGATCTCCGCCCGCTTCGGCTCGGCCGAGCGCCAGGCCGAGATCGGCGAACTGAAGATCAAGATCTCCGGCTGCATCAATGCCTGCGGCCACCACCATGTCGGCCATATCGGCCTGCTCGGCGTGGAGAAGAAGGGCGAGGAGCTTTACCAGATCACGCTCGGCGGCTCCGGCGACGAGAACACGTCGATCGGCGAGATCATCGGCCGCGGCTTCGAGCCGGAAAAGGTGACGGACGCGATCGAGGTGATCGTCGATACCTATCTCGGCCTCCGCCTCGACCCCTCCGAGACCTTCCTGACGGCCTATCGCCGCGTCGGGCCGCAGCCGTTCAAGGATGCGCTCTACGGCGACAAGACCGCCGCGGCAGCCTGAGGAGACCGGTGATGACGAAAATCTGGAACGAAACCGGTTTCGTGACCGACGATCCCTGGGTGATCGAAAGCGAAGAGACCAAGGCGGGCTCGAACGAGAAGGCGATCCTCGGCCTCGGCGATTTCCTTGCCAAGGTCTCCGAGACCGACGAGACCGGCCTCGGCGTGCTGATCAACCCGGCGGACGACGTGCGCAGGCTCGAAGGCCATCTCGACCGCATCGCGCTGGTCGCGGTCGCCTTCCCGGCCTTCAGCGACGGGCGGGCCTTCAGCCATGCCTCGCTGCTGCGCGCGCGCCTCGGCTTCAAGGGCGAGGTGAGGGCGGTCGGCGACGTGCTGATCGACCAGATCCCGCTGATGCTGCGCTGTGGCATCGACAGCTTCGCCGTCACCAATGCGACGGCGCTGAAGCGGCTTGCGGAAAACCGCCTGCCGGGCATCGACAACCACTACCAGCCGACCGCCCGTCCCTCCGAGGATGTCGGTTCCTACAGCTGGCGCCGGCGGGCCTGAGGGCGGGAGCCGGCCGGCGAATAGCCGCAATTTCATGGCAGGTTTGCGCAAGATCAACGCCGGGCGGCCGGCCTTGCGCAAAATCGGCGCGAACGGCAAACTATTGCGCGGCCAATCAGCGCATTGGAACGGAATACCTTCCTTTGCCGCTCAACATGTAATATCTGCCTATCGTCAAATTTTCTCGACGCGAAGCCAGGACCGATCCCGAAATGAACGCACCTGCCAAGACCGAAGATTTTGTCGCTTCCGCAATCCCCGCCGGCGTTTTCGCCGAGACGGTGACGAGCGTGCAGCACTATACGGATCGCCTGTTCCGCTTCCGCATGACGCGTCCGGAAAGCTTCCGCTTCCGCTCGGGCGAGTTCGCGATGATCGGCCTGATGGTCGGTGACAAGCCCGTCTACCGCGCCTATTCGATCGCCAGCCCCTCCTGGGACGAGGAACTGGAGTTCTTCTCGATCAAGGTGCCGGACGGCCCGCTGACCTCCCATCTCCAGCAGATCAAGCCGGGCGACACGGTGCTGATGCGCAAGAAGCCGACCGGCACGCTGGTGCTCGACGCGCTGACGCCGGGCAAGCGGCTCTACATGTTCTCGACCGGCACGGGCATCGCGCCCTTCGCCAGCCTGATGCGCGATCCGGAAACCTACGAGAAGTTCGACGAGGTTATCCTGACGCATACCTGCCGCGAGGTCGCCGAGCTGAAATACGGCTTCGACCTCGTCGAGGAGATCCGCAACCACGAGTTCCTTTCGGAAGTCGTCGGCAACAAGCTGCGTCATTATGCGACCGTGACGCGCGAGGACTACCCGTTCCAGGGCCGAATCACCGACCTCATCCGCAACGGCAGGATGTTTTCCGATCTCGGCGTGCCGCATTTCGACCCGGCGGTCGACCGCGGCATGATCTGCGGCTCCTCGGCGATGCTGAAGGAAACCAAGGCGCTTTTGGAAGAGGCGGGCCTCATCGAGGGCGCCAACAACAAGCCCGGCGAATTCGTCATCGAGCGCGCCTTCGTCGACTGAGCGAACGGTTCCTTGAGGATTGACGGGGCGGCTTTCGGGCTGCCCCTTTTCGTTTCAATCGGTGAGATCGTCGATGAGGGTCGCCATGGCCGTGGCGGCGGCCGGGCCGTCGGCGTTGCGGATGGCGCGGATCACCTTCACATGCAGGTCCACCGAGCGGTCCATCTGCCGGTTGTCGGCGCGCGCGAACCAGAGGCGGCGGGCATGGGTCTGCAGCGGGGCGAGGGCGGCCGTCAGGAAGCGGTTGGGGCAGGCCGCCTCCATGATCTCGTCGAACGCCTTGTCGGCGGCAAGGAAGCCTTCCATGTCGGAATGGATCGAGCAGGCGGTCATCGCCTGCGCGCAGGCGACGAGCTCGCCGCGATGCGCCTCGCCGGCATGGCGGGCGACGAGATCGGCGGCAAGCGGTTCGAGCTGGCGTCGCGTCGCCATCACCTCGGCATGGTCCTCGGGCCTGATCGCGGTGATCTGCAGGCCGGCCCGCGGGCGCACGGCGATCAGGCCCTGCCATTCCAGCTTCTGGATCGCCTCGCGCACCGGCGTGCGGCCGTGGCCGGCAAGCGCGATGAGCTGGCGTTCCGTGACGAGCGAACCGGGCTTCAGCTTGAGCGTGACGATCAGCCCTTCGAGGGCGAGATAGGCGAGGTGGGCTTGCGAGGCCGCGCTTTCCGTCATGTCGGGTTCCCTGTTGATATATCACATCGTGGCATGCGCCCAAACAGATGTCCATTGTTCTGATATATCAGGGGCGGCCTTGCGACGTGGCACGAAAAAAGGCCGGAACCCGGGTTCCGGCCTGTGCTGCGCTCGGATTCTTGCTGGAAATCAGAGCAGGAAGTCGCGCGCGTCGAGATCCTTCAGCTTGAAGTCGTCGAGGATCAGGATGTCGGTGGCCGAGAGCTTGATATGCACGTCGTCGCCGACCTGCGAGGCCTTGCCGAGCACGGTGTCGACCTTGGAGAAGTTGTAGGAGCGCAGGTCGATATCGTCGACATTGTCCTTGAAGTCGGTGATCGTGTCGCGGCCGTAGCCCTTCTTGAAGACGAAGTCGTCCTGGCCCGCGCCGCCGGTGAGCACGTCGTTGCCCTTGCCGCCGTCGAGCTTGTCGTTGCCGAGCATGCCGTAGAGCTTGTCGTTGCCGGCATTGCCCTGCAGCGTGTTGTTCGCCTGGTTGCCGCGCAGCACGTCATTGCCGCTGCCGCCCTTGGCGTTCTCGATCAGCGAGCGCTGGTCCCCCTTGAACAGGAGGGCGTTGAAGATGTTGCCGCGGGCATAGGCATCGCTTTCGAAATTCAGCAGGGCGAGCTGGGTATCGCTGAATTTCGAATGCTGGCCGGGGCGAAGGTCGACGCTGACGCCGGTCTTGTAGGCGGAGAGGTCGTAGGTGTCCTTGCCGCCGCCGTCCCAGATGGTGGCGAAGATGCGGTTGCCGCCGGCATCGATGGCGACCTTGCCATTGACGAGCGTGTCGCCGCTGCCGGGCTTCCACTTGTAGACCGTGTTGCCGGAATTGGTCGAGAAGTCGGCGCCGTACATGCGTTGCAGGGCGGCGATGTCGGCCATCATGTAGGTCTGGGCATAGTCGAACTCGCCGTTCCTGTAGCCGTCGGCCGGGCCGCCGACGTTGGAACGGTAGGTCATGATGGAATATTCCATCGAATCCTTGCTGGCGGGCAGGGCGGGGAAACCGTCGTCCGCCTCATGGCCGTGCTTGAGGCCGAGCGCATGGCCGATCTCGTGCAGCATGGTCGCCCAGGAATAGTTGCCTGCGACGGGCGAGCGGTAGTCGAACGAGCGGCCGAACCAGAGGTCGCCATCGCCATCGGTCGTGCCGGGATAGTAGGCCCAGGCCGTGCTCGGGTCGTTCGATTCGGCAAAGCGCAGGTTGGAGCTCGTCGCGCTTCCCTGCGAAACGGAGAGGCGGGTGAACCCTTCGACCGAAAAGCCGTTGTTCGCCGCATTGCCGAAGCTCGCATCCAGTGCGAAGCGGGCAGCCGATTGCTGCATCGAGGATATCGTGCCGAAGCCGTTGTCACGTTCGCCTGCATAGGTGTAGGCGGAGGAAGAGGTCGGAAACGCATAGGTCACCGAGCCCGACCAGGCATTTCCCGACAGAACGCCGTCAATCATCGTTATGCCGGTCTTGCCGATCGTCTTGGTGGTCTTGCCGATACCTGTCATGTCGCATTCTCCTGCTATGCTGGATGTCGTGGGGCGTGCCTTGGATAGACCGCAATTCGGGTCGATTCTGTGAACCCTTGAAACATGCACGCTTCCCGTGGTGAGATGGAAGCCCCGTAGCACAGGACGGATAATTACCGAATGGTATTCGACCGGAGGTTAAAATTGCTATCGAAGATATCTATTGTGGCGAGCACCTGTCTTGTCCTGGCGGCGGCTGGCGAAGCGCCCGCGGGCACGGGCGGCATCATGGCGAAACCCTCCGATCCGGAAAAGGCCGTACAGGCGGAATATGAAAATCTGAAGTCGAAGGGCACGCGCGAGGCGCTGGAACTGTTCATCGCGCGCCATCCGGACCACCCGCTCGCCGACCGGGCGCGTGACGAGCTCAAGCGGTTCGCCAAGTAGCCGGGCCGGCGATAGGGAACGCATTGCAGGGCGCCGGACGGCGCCCTTTTCGTATCCGTGCCCGGCCCGCGGCGCCGCGCTCCCCGCCGTCCCGAGACATTTCCCGTTCCTAAAAAACCATCCCGAATAAAGCCGTGCGCCCGCCCGTCGATAGGAGGAATGCGGTTGACGAACGTCATGGGCCTTGCCAGCATGCCTTGGATTTCGGACCGGACCAGTTGAATTTGTGGGGGCATACGTTGACTGCGGGTTCCATCGTCGCAACACTTTTGATCATTTTTGCCGGCTTGCTGGCCGTGCCGGCCGTCAGCCATACCAATGCCGGAACCACATTCTCCCTGATGGCCTCCTCCATGGCCTTCGTCGCCATGGGCATTGCGCAGTTCATGGCGACGCGTCCGCCCTTCATCGAGAAGCTGTTCGGCGGGCTCGACCGCATCTACCAGTTCCACCGCAAGATCGGCATCGCGGTGCTCTGTCTTATCCTCGTGCACTATTTCGTGGCGCCGGATTTCCAGGGCCTGTCGGTGACGAGCGGCCTCAACGTGCTCGCCAGGACGGCGGGCGAATGGGCCTTCTACGGCTTCGTCTTCCTGCTCGTCCTCAGCCTGGTGAAGGTGATCCCGAAGACGCGCTTCCAGATTCCCTACCAGTACTGGCGCATCACGCACCGCTTCATCGGCCTGCTCTTCGTGCTCGTCGCCTTCCACCAGATGTTCATCAAGCGGCCCTATGACGGCACGGTGCTGCTGGCGGTCTATCTCAACCTCTTCGCCGCGCTCGGCATCCTCAGCTACGCCTATACCCAGCTCCTGCCCTGGCTGCGCACGCGAAGATACGAGGTGGTGAATGTCGAGCGCCATGACGGGGCGACGATCATCTCGGCGAAACCGACGGGCCGCAAGCTCAGGGCCATGCCCGGCCAGTTCGGTTTCTTCCGCGTCAACAAGCCGGGCCTGCGCGAGCCGCATCCCTTCACCATCGCGGGCATCGAGGACGACGGCTCGGTGCGCTTCGCCATCAAGCCGCTCGGCGACTACACCAAGGCGCTGCGCGAGGCGGTGGCGGTCGGCGATGCGCTGACGCTGGAGGGCGGCTACGGGCATTTCAACCACAGGCGCGGCGGCAAGAAGCAGATCTGGCTTGCCGGCGGCATCGGCGTCACGCCGTTCCTCGCCATGGCGAGCCGGCTGAAGGGCGACGAGGGGCAGGACATCCACATGGTCTACTGCGTGCGCGACGGGGCCGAGGCGATCGGCCTCGACACGTTCCGGGCGCAGGCGGAAAAGCTCGAGAACTTCAACTTCGTGCTGCACAATTCGGCGACGGACGGGCGTTTCGACGCGACCAAGCTCGTCTCCGGCACCAGCATGAACCCGGCCGAGGCCGACCTGTGGTTCTGCGGTCCGCCGCCGCTCAGGCTGGCGATCGAAAAAGGATTGAGAGAACTCGGCAAGGCGCCGCGCCGTGTCGAGTTCGAGCGTTTCGAGTTTCGGTAGGATAGTTTCCGGGGAAACTGCAAGGCGGTTTCTCATCCGGAATTGTGTCTCAAGGATTGCATTTCCAGCCGGTGCGCCGGCTCCATGGAGCGAAAGGAACAAGCCATGCGCATGTTCAGGACATCATTCTTCAGCCCCGGCGCCCGGCTTGCCGCTGCCTTCGGCCTCGCCGTGGCGGCATTCTGTCCGACCGGGGCGCTCGCCGTCGATCAGTTCGCGCCGGATGCCTTCGGCACCTACAAGGCGGATGCGGAAAACGGCAAGCTCCTGTTCAATGCCGCCGGCTGCGGCGCCTGCCACGGCTCCGGCGACAATACCGAGCTTCTGTCCGGCGGCATGGAGATGCAGACGGCGATCGGCAAGTTCTTCGCGCCGAACATTTCCGCCCATCCGAACGGCATCGGCGGCTGGTCCAATGCGGACTTCCTGAACGCCGTGATGGTCGGGCTCAAGAAGGACGGCGACAATCTCTACCCGGTGATGCCGTACACGTCCTATGGCGGCATGAAGCCGGAGGACGTGCTGGACATCAAGGCCTATATCGAGACGCTGCCGCAATCCGATGCCGCCTCGAAGGAACACGAGATCGCCTTCCCGTTCAGCCGCCAGACGACGATCACGCTCTGGAAGCGCAGCCATTTCACCGTGCAGGCCTACCAGCCGCGCGAGGAGACGCAGATGGAGCGCGGCCGCTACCTGGTCGAGAATGTCGGCGGCTGCGGCGATTGCCACACGCCGCGCACCACGACCTATGGCCTCGATCTCGCCCGCGCCTATGAGGGGGAGAAGGGCCTGACCGGCGCGGTCGCGCCCGATATCACCAAGGCGCGCATGAGCGGCCTTGCCTCGCACGAGGTCTTCACCAGGGGCCTGATCGACGAGGGCAAGAAACTCTCCGGTTCGCCGCTGTCCGACCCGGTCATGCGCCGCATCGCGCAGGGCCTCTCGACGCTCTCCGACGAGGACAAGCAGGCGATGTACGCCTTCCTCGCCGACCGCGAGGTGAAGGTGACGCCGGTCGAGACCAGCACCGCGCCGGTCTGCAGCGAAGCGACTGCCGAAAGTGCCCTGACCGCCGGCGGCGGCAGCGCCGAGTTCGCCTCGGCGGCAGACGCCTTCATCGGCAAATATTGCCGCAACTGCCATGGCCCGGGCGAAAGCTCGCAAGGCTCGTTCCCGGCGGGCGACCTTGCCTCGATCGCCGCCAATCCGGCCTTCGTGACTCCCGGCGATGCCGCCAAGTCGCTGCTCTACACCAGCGTCACCAGTGGCCGCATGCCGCTCGGCAAGCGCCCGGACGATGCGGAGGTGCAGAGCCTTGCCAACTGGATCAACTCGCTGAACAAGGACGCCATCCCGACCGCCGTCTCCGCCACGAAGACCGAGCGCTCGCGGCCGATGCTGAAATATCTCGACTTCGTCGAGCTGGCGCTGCGCGACATCTCCAGGGTCGACGAGCACGACCAGCCGTTCATGCGCTACTTCAGCTATCGCGACCAGTACAATGGCATGATGAGCTGCGAATCGCACGAGACCTTCCTGAAGCGCATGAGGGTGCTGGCCGGCGGCTTCAAGAAGCTGCTCAACTCGCTCTCCTACGGGCCGGAGCTGGTGCTGCCGGAAGAGGTGGAGGGCTCCGACGGCCTGCTCGTGCGCGTCGACCTGCGCGATCTCGAATGGAGCCAAGAGGACTACGACTTCCTGATCAACGAATATTTCTACGGCGTAGACCCCGTCAGCGACGCCCAGCTGCACTCGCTTGCCAAGGCGACGCAGACGCAGCTGCCGATCATGCGCGTCGACTGGTTCATGAGCAACGGCGCCCGGCCGAAGGTCTATAACCGCCTCATGAAACTGCCGACGAACATCGCCGAGCTGGAAAAGCGTTTCGGCGTGCCCGTCGAGCAGAACATCGAGCGCCGCCGCATCGTCCGCGCCGGCTTTGCCGACGGTTCCTCGGGTGTTTCCGACCACAACCGCATGCTGGAACGGCACGACATGCCCTTCGGCGGCTACTACTGGAAATCCTACGACTTTGCCGGCGACGTCGGCCGGCAGGTGCTGAAGCGCTTCCCGGCAGGTCCGGAGGGCATTCGCCTGAAGGCCGGCCTCCAGCCCTTCGAGCATGACGGCGGCGAAATGATCTTCTCGCTCCCGAACGGCATGCAGGGCTACTACCTGTCGACCAACAAGGGCGACCAGCTCGACATCGGCCCGACGGCGATCGTTTCCTTCCGCAAGCGGCCGATCGGCAAGGGCGTCGAGATCATCAATGCGCGCTCGTGCTTCGACTGCCATTTCGACGGCATCCTTTCGAAGCGCGACCAGCTCCGCGAGCATATCGAGACCTCGACGCTGTTCTCCAAGGACCAGCAGGACGAGCTGCTCGCCATCTACGTGCCGCAGGAGGAGCTGAACGAGGTCTACAAGCGCGACACGGATCGCTTCGTCGCCGCGCTCGACCGCCTCGGCATCACGGAACCGACGGCCGGCGGCGGCAAGACCAGCCTGAAGGCGCCCGGCGGCGCGGAGATCTTCACCTACTTCGCCGACAAGTACGAGGACGAGCTGAACTTCGAGCAGCTTGCGGCCGAGTTCGACATGACGCCGGAAGAGTTCTCGTCCGACATCCGCCGCCTCACCGACGTCAATGCGCTGCGCATCGGCCTCGACTGGGTCGCCACGCTCGAGGCGGGGGCCACGATCCCGCGCGTCGAGGTCGAGGAGCAATATGCCTTCATGCTGCAGCCGCTGCTCCAGCTCGAGCCGCTGAAGCGCGGCGTCAACCCGGACGGGGCGGTGAACACGGCAGGCAATACCGGCTACCAGCAGCCGGAACAGAAGCAGGAGCAGGCGGTCGCAAACAACGACGCCTACCAGCAGCAGCCCGAGCAGAAGCAGGAGCAGGCCGCCGCCAGCAACGACGCCTACCAGCAGGCGGGCACGCAGGGCCAGGCGACCGGCGGCGACCAGTCCGCGAGCGCGAGCTATGTCGTGCCGGCCTACAAGCAGGACGACAAGGCCAAGGAGAGCAAGGTGAAACTTGCCGTCCATGTGGCATCGACAAGTGCGAAGGTGGGGGACTACCTTGCCTTTGAACTGAGCACCAACCATGCCTGCGAGCTGCAGGTGATGTATGTGGAGGATACCGGCAACGTGGAGATCATTCCGGACGTGATGATCGGCAATACGACGCTGAATGCCGGGGAACGCCGCCTGATCCCGCAGCCGGGCACGGGCAACCTCACCTTCGATTCGCCGTCGCCCGGCGAAACGATGATCGCCTACTGCCGCATCGGCGGCCTTGGCGACCAGAAGCTGACGGCCGAAAAAGCCAAGGAACTGGCCGCAAGCACGAAGCAGCCGGTAACGCGGGGCCTTGCCATCAATCTCGCCAAGCAGGCCGAGAAGGACAACGGGGCAAGCGGCGTCCAGATGGTGACGTTCGAGATCAAATGATGCATGGGGCAGGGGCCTTCGGGCCCCTGTCCGTTTCTTCCATGAGGATATGAGGGCTGGACCGACAATGCTGAAGCGATCCCTTGCAGCGACACTTTTCGTACTGGCCGGAGCGGCTCCGGCTGCCGCGGCCTGCGATGCCTTTACCGGCGTTGTCGAGGCGCTCAACGCAGGGGACGAACAGAAGGCGCACGCGCTCGCCGAAACGGCCGGCACGGCCAATTGCAGCGCCAACGAGCGCGCGCTCACCGGCCGCGTCGCATCGCTCGTCACCTTCAACCGCATCGTCGCCGCTGTCGGCGCCGGCGGAAAGCTTTCCGACCACCGGCAGGCGCTGGAAGACCTGCAGCGCCAGTATGGCGGCCCCTGGCAGGTGCTGGATGCGCTGGGCGACCTCGCGCGCGAGCGCAAGGATTACGAACAGGCGGCCCGCTTCTACCAGCTCGCCCTGGAGGACGGCTCGAACGAGACGCTGACGCCGGACTGGATGGCGCCGGACGAGCAATACATCCTGCGCCTCGACAAGCTCGCCAGCGAAATGCGCCTTGCCGCGCCGCGGCCGGTGCAGCTCGCCATGCGCGGCGGCTGCAAGGTCTCCTTCCGCGGCGTGAAGATCAAGAAGAAGTCGACGCCCGTGCGCTACGTCTTCGGCACGGCGGACTTCACGCCGGAGGGCATCGAGGCGGCGAAGGACCTCGCCGAATGCCTGAAGGCGGTCAAGCCCGCATCGATCACGCTGATCGGCCATACCGATCCCGTCGGCTCGGCGGACGCCAACTACAGGCTGTCCGTCGCGCGTGCCGAGACGCTGAAGGGCTATCTTTCCAGCAACGGCTATGCCGGCACGATCACCGTGGTAGGCAAGGGCGAGGACCAGCCCTTCAAGCCGGACGACGCCAGCGCCTATGACACGGAGACGCTGAACCAGCTGCACCGCCGGGTGGAAGTGGACGTGGAATGACCAGGATGCTGCCCCGCCTGCTGGAGCCTTTCCGCTTTTCCCCGAAAGGCGAGAGCGCCCTGCCATCTTGTGTTGGCGCACCTGCCGGCGCGAGGCCGCTTCGCGCTTTTGCCGGAACCGCTCTTGCGCTCTGCCTTGCCGCCGCAATGCCGCTTCCGGCCCGGGCCGCGCAGACCCATGCGCTCGTCGTCGGGATCGACCAGTATCCCAACGATGTCAGCCTCGACGGCGCGGTGCGCGATGCGGAGGACGTCTATCGCGCGATGAGCGCGGCGGGCTTCACGGTGCGGAAATTCACCAATGCCGAGGCGCGCAAGGACGATATCCGCAAGGCCTGGACCGACATGGTCGCTGAGGCGGTGGCGGGCGATACGATCATCTTCACCTATGCCGGCCACGGCGCGCAGATGCCCGAACTGGTCGCCGGCGACGAGGCCGACGGGCTCGACGAATTCCTCCAGCTGCCGGGCTTCGATCGCAACCGCTATGCGGAAACCTCGAACGAGATCATCGTCGACAACGAGATGAACGCCTGGTTCGGCGAGGCGGAAAGCAAGGGCGTGCATGTGCTCTTCGTGTCCGACAGCTGCTTTTCCGGCGGCATGAGCCGTTCCGTCACCGGCAAGAGCCGGCTGGCGCCGGCCGTCACGGTCAAGCTCGCGCCGCCCTCGCAGGAGGCGCTGGCCGGCGCCAATCTCAAGGAGATCGATTTCAAGCAGGTGACGGTGCTCGCCGCCTCGCTCGAAAGCCAGCCGACGCCGGAGGTCATCATCGACGGCGAGCCGCGCGGCGCGCTCAGCTGGAGTTTCGCCCGCGCCGTGGAAGGCAGCGCCGACCGCGACGGCGACGGCGTCATCACCCGCATCGAGCTGGAAGACTATATCTTCTCCAACGTGAAGAACCGCTCGGAAGCCTTGCAGGTGCCGAACTTCATGCCGCAGGTGGCGCGCTCGGAGGGCGAGGTCGTCGTGCGGCTGACGCGCGGCATTCCGGTCGAGACCGCCACGGTGGCGGCGACGGACACCTCCGATACCGGCGGCGCCGCGACCACGCCGAAGGCCATCAAGCCGGCCAGGGAGCTCGGCTGGACGGGCAGCATCGCGCTCCAGATCGACGGCACCGCCGACAGGCCGAAGAACGCCGACGGCACCGGCACGCCCTATCGCTGGGATGTGGCGGGCGGCGTCTTCTACACCCCGAACGGCGATGTGGCGGCGGAGAATGTCGGGGCGGACCGCATCCAGGCTGTGGTCGACAAATATGTGCTGCTTGACTTCCTGAAGGCGCTCGCCAGCCAGAACCCCGGTTCCGTCTCGCTCACGCCGGCAAAGGACATCTACGCCGCCGGAAACCGCCTGCGCTTCGACGCCCCGCCCGGCCGCTATCCGAACATGCTGGTCTTCAACCTCGCCAATACGGGCGAGGTGCAGTTCCTCGACATGCAGGTGGCCGGCACGGCCAGCTCGCAGTTCAAGCTGACGGATGTCGAGGTGGTCAAGCCCTTCGGCGCCGATCACCTGATCACGATCTGGACCGCGGAACCGGTCGACGCGATCGGCGCGGTGCTCGCCGACAAGGCCGTGACGTCCGAAACCCTGCTGAAGGCGCTGCTGACCCGGCTCGACGGCAAGGAGGCGAGCGTCGCCATCCAACCCCTCTACACGCGGGAAACGCTCTGATGATCCGTTACGCCGCCGCTCTTCTTCTCTCGCTCTGCCTCGTTTCCGGCGCCAAGGCGGCCGACCGGGCGCTTCTCATCGGCATCGGCACCTATGCCACGCTGCCCGAGAAGATGTTCCTCGAAGGCCCGAAGAACGACGTGCCGCTGATCGAGAAGCTGCTCAAGGAGAAGCAGGGTTTCGCCCCCGAATCGATCCGCGTCCTGCGCGACAAGGATGCGACCCGGGCCGCCATTCTCGCCAGCATCGACGAATGGCTCATCGCCGGGACCCAGCCCGGCGACCGCGTCTATTTCTACTTCTCCGGCCACGGCCTTCAGGTGAAGGACCAGAACGGCGACGAGGAGGACGGGCTGGACGAGGCGCTGTCCACCTTCGACATCGCCGCCGGCGACGGCGACTGGACCAATGTCATTCTCGACGACGAGATCGACGCGATGCTCGCCAAGCTCAAGGACCGCGCCGTCTCCATCGTCATCGACGCCTGCCATTCGGGCACGATCTCGCGCTCGCTCTCGCCCAAGGTCGGCGAGGTGCTGGAAAGCGCGCGCTTCCTGCCGCGCCCCTTCGCCAAGCCGGTGGAGGCGGTCAAGACGCGCGGCCTGCGCATCGACGTCGCGGTGGTCGACAAGCCCGAAATCGCCAAGCAGAACGGCGTGGAGGCCTGGAGCGCCGCCTCCTCCTACCAGGTCGCCTGGGACGACACGCGCCTGCCGCCGGACGAGCGCCACGGCGTCTTCACGCTTTCCTATGTGAACGGCCACGAGATCGCCGCGGGCGACAGCAACGGCAACGGCATCGTCTCCAATGCCGAACTGCTCGAATATGTGAAGAAGCAATCGCAGACCTATTGCGCCGCGCAGACCCAGTGCCAGAGCCTCGACCCGCAGCTGGAGGTCAACTACGCCCTGCTCGGCGCCAGCGCCGTAAAGCCGACCGCCGACGCCACCGCCCAGCAATACCAGCAGCCGCAGACGGGCGGCGACACCCAGCAGCAGACGCCCGACTACGGCAAGGTCGAGGAGGTGAAGGTCGAGAACACCCAGCAGACCGCCTATGTCGCCGCCGACCCGGTGGATGCCGTCGGCGATATCCTCGGCAAGGCCGAGACCGGCGACGTCAAGGTGGCGCTCTCCTCCGACAGCCTGAAGAACGGCGACGTCTTCCGCATCACCGTGACCAGCAGCACGGGCGGGCACCTCATCCTCTACGACGTCGACAAGGAGGGCAAGGCGACCCAGATCTTCCCGAACGAGGCGGCCCAGAAGATCACGCCGCTCTCCGCTAACACCCCGCTCACCATTCCGGACGATTATTACGGCTTCGATTTCGAAGCGGAAGGCCCGAGCGAAAACGTGCTGGTCGCCATCGTCATCGCCGACGACGTCGACCTCACCAAGGTCGCCCCCAACGACTACGGCCTGACCAAGGAACTCGACGCCCGCACCACCATCGCCGACATTGCCGGCACGCTGCAGCAGACCTGGACCCGCGACACGGAAAACCGCAGCGTCAACTGGTCGCTCGGGCTTCTGAAATACGCGGTCTACTGACAGCACCTCCGACGGCGGCCTGCCAGCCGCTCATAATATGCGCGATCGGAAGAGCGGGAGTTGCGGCCGGTCACCTCATGCTTTGCGCGACTTGGCGGAGGTCGCGGCCCATGGCCTGCCCGACAGGGTCCGAGTCGGGGAAGGGGGAAAGCATCCGTGTCGAGGCTTTTGCAGATCGAAGAGCCCAGATCGACGCATTCGCGTCGGCATGGCTGGCTTCAAAACGAGTCGGGTAGCTGTGCGCTTGGTTGCCGCGCCTCTTTTTCGGATGCGGTGAAGGCATTGAGGCCGTAGTAGCCAGCCAGCATGAGGGCGGCTCCGGCCGACGTCAAAATCAATCCCTTCCTCAACCCCTGCATCTGCGTTTCTTTGCTTGCGGGTTTGCCAAGGGCGCGGGCCAGCCTGTGGGCATGTCCTTCGTCGGCGAAACCGACCAGGTGCGAAACGATCCATCGTGCGCCGCCGATCACGAGGCCTGCGCCGCCTGCGAAAACGACAACCAGAACCAGAAAAATGAACAGCTCCATATCCATGACGGCCTCCCTGCGCTCTTCGACCATGGTCGATGCAATCCCGCAGCAACGCGTATTCGTGGCGCTGCGAGACTGTACGCGGCATGTGTGAGGGTCATTTTAGCCCGTTTGGGCTGATTTCAAAGGCTAAGCCTTTGATTTTTTGGTGAGCGCGCAGGGATTCGAACCCTGGACCTACTGATTAAAAGTCAGTTGCTCTACCGGCTGAGCTACGCGCTCCCTGGCGGTGCGAAGGCGCCCCGCGGAAGTGCGCGGAACATAGGCAGGAGGATTTGCCGGGTCAACCCGGAAAATGCGGCGAAAAACAGCTTTTGCTGCATTTCGCCGCGTTCTCCAAAAGGTGATTGGCAGGAGAGGGTTTCGGCGGATACTAGGAAGCGCCATTGGAGGGGCGGGCATGGCCGGTTTCGGGCCTGGCCGCCTTTCACCGCCGCTGCGGAGTAGTTCTTTGTCGATCGCCGATATTTCCCTGTTGAGCGCGCTTCTTGCCGGGGCCCTCTCGTTCCTGTCGCCCTGCGTCCTGCCGCTCGTTCCGCCCTATCTCTGTTACATGGCCGGCATTTCCGTCGAACAGTTCAAGGGCGGGGATGCGGTGGCGGTGCGGCGCGAGACGCGCGGGGCCGTTCTCCTGGCGGCCTTCTGCTTCACGCTCGGTTTCGCCACGGTCTTCGTGGCGCTCGGGGCCGGGGCCTCGACGATCGGCATGGTGCTGCGCCGGCATCTCGACATTCTCGCGCAGGTCGGCGGCGTCATCATCATCCTGATGGGCCTGCATTTCCTCGGCGTGCTGCGGATCGGGCTTTTTGCCCGCGAGGCGCGCTTCCAGGGCGGCGGCAAGCCGGCGACGGCGTCCGGCGCCTACATCATGGGCCTTGCCTTCGCCTTCGGCTGGACGCCCTGCATCGGGCCGGTGCTGGGGGCGATCCTCGGCGTCGCCGCGGCGCGCGAGACGGTCGGCGACGGGGCCGTCCTGCTTGCGATCTACTCTCTGGGACTTGCGGTGCCGTTCTGGATCGCGGCCGGCTTTTCCGGCGCCTTCATGCGCTTCCTCATGCGTTTCCGCCGCCACCTCGGCACGGTGGAGAAGGTGATGGGCGTGCTGCTCGTCCTCACCGGCCTTGCCTTCATCTTCGGCTATATCAGCACCGTCGCCATCTGGTTCCAGCAAACGTTTCCCATTCTCTCGCAAATCGGCTAGTCGGGACGAGGCCTGAGGCACCGCGATCCCACGGGATTCGCGCCGTCACGCGTCAGGCCATCGATTTTTCGCATGTCGCAGAGAGCCGCCGCACGCTCTTGCGCGACATGCCCCAGGCAAGCGGGAGCAGGCTTCGGCCCATGGCTGACATCATCGGACTGGTGCTGCCGTTCTTCGGCATGATTTTCCTCGGCTACGTGGTCGCCCGCATCACGCGCCAGCCGGTCGAGGCGCTCGGCTGGCTCAACACCTTCATCATCTACATCGCGCTGCCCGCGCTGTTCTTCAAGCTGGTGGCCAAGACGCCGATCGAGCAATTGACGCGCATCGACTTCATCCTCGCCAATATCAGCGCGACCTACCTGGTCTTCGGCCTGATCTTCGCGATCGGGCTCTGGCTGCGGCGGGCGTCGATAGGCGAGGCGACGATCCAGGGGCTGGCGGCGGCCTATGGCAATATCGGTTATATGGGGCCGGGACTGGCGCTGCTCGCCTTCGGCGAGCCGGCGGCGGTGCCGGTGGCGCTGGTCTTCTGCTTCGAGAACATGCTGCATTTCATGGTCGCGCCGGCGCTGATGGCGCTTGCCGGCGGGGAGAAGCAGCCGGCGCTCAAGATCGCCGGCGGGGTGCTGCGCAAGATCGTCACCCATCCCTTCATCATCGCGACGGCGGCCGGCTTCGGCGCGGCCTTTGCCGGCTTCGAGCCGCCGGCGCCGCTGCAGCGGCTGATCGACTACCTGGCGCAGGCGGCGGCGCCCTGCGCGCTCTTTGCCATGGGCGTCACGCTGGCGCTCCGGCCCCTGAAGCGGGTACCGGTGGAGATCGGCTACATCGTGCCGGCAAAACTCCTGCTGCTGCCGGTCGCCATGTATCTGGTGCTCGGACTTGCGGGCAACTTCGATCCGGTCTGGGTCTTCACCGCGGTGCTGCTTGCCGCCCTGCCGACGGCGACCAACGTCTTCGTCATCGGCCAGCAATACGGCGTGTGGCAGGAGCGGGCCTCGGCGACCATCCTCGTCACGACGGTGCTGTCCGTCGCGACGGTGACGATCCTGCTCTATCTCATCAAGTCAGGCCTGCTTCCGGGCGACCCGTTCCCGTAGGCCGTCGCGAAAGGCCTTCAGCGAGCCGAGCGGCTCGATGCCTTCGCGCATGACGATGCTGCGCAAGGGGCCGAGGGCGGAGAGCAGGTGCAGGCCGGCCGAGCGCAGGAACTGCACGGGCAGGAAACCGGAGAGGAGCGAGCGGTTGAGCAGGTCGACGCTGAGCGTGCGCGAGCGGATATCCGCCTGCCGCCTGCGGTCGAAGCGTTCGCCGATCCCCGCATCGTTCGCCGGTGTTGCCCCCTGGATGAGTTCCTTCAAGGCCATGATGTCGCGCAGGCTGAGATTGAGGCCCTGCGCGCCAATCGGCGGGAAGGCATGGCCGGCTTCTCCGAGGAGCACGATGCGGCCCTTGCCGAACCGCTCGGCCGTCATGCCGGAGAGCGGGAAACGCTGCGCCGCGCCCTCGACGGTGACCTTGCCGAGCATGGATTGCATGCGTGCCTCGACCGCGTGGCCAAGATCGGCGGCGGACAGGTCGCCGAGGCGCGCCGCCTCCTTCGGCGGCAGCACCCAGACGAGGCTGGAGCGCCGGCCGGGCAGGGGAACCTGCGTGAAGGGGCCGCTCTCGGTGTGGAACTCCGTCGAGACATTGCCGTGCGGCCGTTCGTGCGAGAAATTGAGCACGAGGGCGGCCTGCGGATAGGACCAGGCCTTGACGCCGATGCCGGCGCTCTCGCGGATCTTCGATTTCCGGCCGTCGGCACCGGCGACGAGGCCGGCCAGGACGCGTCCGCCATCCTCGAGCGTCAGCTCGACGCCTTCCTCGAAGGCATTGGCGGCCGTCACGCCGCTCTCGATCCGCACGATATTGCCGGTCGCCGCGATGCGGGCGTCCAGCACCGCAAGGAAGGGCGCGTTCGGGATATTATAGCCGAAGGCCTCCAGCCCGACCTCGCTGGAGCGGAAGGCGACGGGCGGGGCGCGCAACAGGCGCGCCGTGCCGTCGAGGATCTGCATGGTTTCGAGCGCGGCCGCATGGCGGGCGATCTCCTCCCACAGGCCGAGCGTCTTGAGGAAGGCGATGGACTGGTCCATCAGCGCCGTGGTGCGGCCGTCATTTGCGCGGGCGGGCGGGGCGATCAGCGCGACGCTTGCGCCCGAATCGGCGAGCGCCAGCGCCGCGAGGCTGCCGGCAAGGCCGGCGCCGACGACCGCGATATCGAATTGCCTCATGACCGACCTCCGAAGCGGCAAGCGTTACCCACAGGACCGGGCTCGCTTCTACCGGCAGAATCTAGGCCGGCAAAGAGGCAATTTCCATGGGATGAATCGGCGCAGGGCGCCAAGTCGCCGGACGGGTGGCCGATTTGCACTGGCGATGCCGGGCAATCAATGCATATTACGGGCAGTGACCGCGTAAGAGGGCATGTCGGCGTGCCGCCGATGAAAACCCCAGGGATGGACTGCGAAGGGCCATGAAGTTTTTCAACTACAAACGCGTACCCTACGCGGAGATCCGTGCCTTTTCCGTCCATATCCTGACGGCGTCCGGCTCCTTCCTCGCCTTTCTCGGCGTGGTGGCCGCGGGCGAGCACCGTTTCGTCGACATGTTCTGGTGGCTTGGCCTGGCACTGCTCGTCGACGGCATCGACGGGCCGATCGCCCGCAAGGTGCGGGTCAAGGAAGTGCTGCCGAACTGGTCCGGCGATACGCTGGACAATGTCATCGACTATGTGACCTACGTGCTTTTGCCCGCCTTTGCGCTCTACCAGAGCGGCATGATCGGCGAGCCCTGGTCCTTCGTGGCCGCGGGCGCCATCGTCGTGTCGAGCGCCATCTATTATGCCGACATGGGCATGAAGACGGACGAATATTTCTTCTCCGGTTTCCCGGTCGTCTGGAACATGGTGGTGTTCACGCTGTTCGTCATCCAGGCGAGCGAGCTGACGGCGTCGATCATCGTCTTCGTCTCCGTCTTCCTCACCTTCATGCCGATCAACTTCCTGCATCCGGTGCGCGTCCAGCGGCTGCGGGCGCTGAACCTTGCCGTCTTCTTCCTCTGGGCGCTGCTCGGCGGCTATGCGCTGCTCCTGCATTTCGATACGCCGGCCTGGGTGGTCTGGGGCGTTGTGGCGACGGGGATCTATCTCTATGTCGTCGGGGCCGTGCTGCAGGTGTTTCCCAATCTCGGCCGATAGAAACAGCAATCTGGAGGATTTTCGATGACCAAGGCGATCGTCGTCCGCAGTCTCGGCGGACCGGAGGTTTTGAAGCTCGAGGACGTGCCGCTGGATGCGCCGGGCCCGGGCGAGGTGCAGATCAGGCAGGCGGCCGTCGGGCTCAATTTTATCGACGTCTATTTCCGCACGGGGCTCTACAAGGCCGATCCGCCGTTCATTCCCGGTAAGGAGGGGGCTGGCACGATCACCGCGCTCGGTGAGGGCGTGACGGATTTCGCCGTCGGCGACCGCGTCGCCTATGCCTCCGCCGACGGCGCCTATGCCGCCGAGCGCAACGTCGCCACGAAACATCTGGTGAAGGTGCCTGACGGCATCTCGCTGGAAACGGCGGCGGCGATGATGCTGAAGGGCATGACGGCGCAATACCTTCTGCTCCAGACCTATCAGGTGAAGCCGGGCACGGTGCTGCTGTTCCACGCGGCGGCCGGCGGCGTCGGGCTGATTGCCGGACAATGGGCGAAGGCGCTCGGCGCGACGGTCATCGGCACGGCGGGATCGCAGGCAAAGGTCGAGCTTGCCCTGGCGAATGGCTACGACCATGTCATCGACTACACGAAGGAAGATTTTGTCGCGCGCGTTCGCGAGCTGACGGGCGGGGCGGGCGTCGACGTCGTCTACGATTCCGTCGGCAAGGACACGTTCCCGCAATCGCTGGACTGCCTGAAGCCGCGCGGCCTCTTCGTCAGCTTCGGCAATTCCTCCGGCCCGGTCGAGGCCTTCAACATGGGCTTGCTCTCGCAGAAGGGCTCGCTCTACGCCACGCGTCCGACGCTCTTTGCCTATATCGCCACGCGCGAGGCGCTGGATGCATGTGCAAACTCGCTCTTTGATGTTGTGCAAAGCAACAAAGTGCGTATCAATATTCATCAGACTTATCCGTTGGCCGAGGCGGGACGCGCGCACACGGATCTGGAAGCAAGAAAAACGAGTGGAACGACGCTGCTCATTCCCTGACACGACCCGAACGGGCGGCAGGATGGGTTTGCAGGAAAGAGGGGAAGAGTGTCAGCCGTTGGAGCGTCCGGGGGCAGTCCGTTGCTGGCTGTCCGCAGCCTGACAAAGCTATTTGGTTCGTTTGCCGCGTGTAACGCCATCGATCTCGATATCCAGCCGGGCGAAATCCACGCCCTGCTGGGCGAGAACGGCGCCGGTAAATCCACCCTCGTCAAGATGCTCTTCGGCGTGCTGGCGCCGACCAGCGGACAGATCCTGTGGAAGGGCGAGCCCGTGCGGATCCCGAGCCCGGGCGCTGCCCGCCGCCTTGGCATCGGCATGGTTTTCCAACACTTTTCGCTGTTCGAGGCGCTGACGGTCGCCGAGAACATCGCCCTGTCGCTAAGCCCCGGCATCTCGCTCTCCAAGGTGGCGGAGGAGGCCTCGCGCCTGTCCCATCTCTACGGCCTGCCGCTCGATCCGAAGGCGCATGTCGCGGACCTTTCGGTCGGCGAGCGCCAGCGCATCGAGATCGTGCGCGCGCTGCTGCAGAACCCGGAGCTGATCATCCTCGACGAGCCGACCTCCGTGCTGACGCCGCAGGAGGCCGACCGGCTGTTCGAGACGCTGGCCAAGCTGAAGGCCGAAGGGCGCTCGGTGCTCTACATCAGCCATCGGCTGGAGGAGGTGCAGCGCATCTGCGACCGCGCCACGGTCCTGCGCCACGGCAAGGTGACCGGCGCCTGCGATCCGCGCCAGGAAACGCCGGCCTCGCTGGCGCGCATGATGGTCGGCAGCGACGTCGCCTCGGTGACGGCGGCCGGCACCAACACGAAGGGTGACGTGCTGCTCGAAGCCCGGCACCTCGGCGTGCCGGCGCGCACCCCCTTTGCCGTCGCGCTGAAGAATGTCTGTCTGAAGGTGCGTGGCGGCGAGGTTCTGGCGATCGCCGGCGTTGCCGGCAACGGCCAGGGCGAGCTGTTCGACGCGCTCTCGGGCGAATATCCGGTGCCGGAAGCCGCCGCCGTCTCCATCCGCGGCAAGGCGGCCGGCAATCTCGGCATCACGGCGCGCCGCCTGATGGGCGCCGGTTTCGTGCCGGAGGAGCGCCACGGCCATGCCGCCGTGCCGGCGCTGCCGCTCTCCGACAATCTCGTCCTGGCGCGCAACCAGTCGGACCGCAAGACGTTCCTTGCCGGCGGCGTGCTCGGCGTCATCCGCCATGCGGTCGTGCGCATCGCCTCGAAGCGCATTTCCGAGACGATGGACGTGCGCAAGAGCGGCGAGAACCCGGCGGCCGGCTCGCTCTCCGGCGGTAACCTGCAGAAATACATCGTCGGGCGCGAACTCGACCGCCAGCCGGCCGTGCTGATCGTCAACCAGCCGACCTGGGGCGTCGATGCGGGCGCGGCAAGCCGCATCCGCCAGGCGCTCGTCGATCTCGCGAAGGCGGGCTCGGCCGTGCTTGTCATCAGCCAGGACCTCGACGAGATCTTCGAGGTCGCGACCGAGATCGCGGTCATCAGCGAGGGGCGGCTGTCCGATGCCTATCCGGCGCACGAACTGACCCGCGAGAAGATCGGCCTCCTGATGGGCGGCATGTACGGCAAGACGGAAGGCGAGGTGGCCCATGCGCATTGAACTGGAAAAGCGCGCCAATCCCTCGACGCTCTACTCCGTCCTCTCGCCCTTCCTTGCGCTCGGCCTGACGGTGATCGCCGGCGGCATCATGTTCGCGCTGATCGGCAAGGATCCGGTTTCGGCGCTCTACAGCTTCTTCATCGAGCCGCTGCTCGACATCTGGTCGCTGCACGAGATCGCCATCAAGGCCGCACCGCTGATCCTCATCGGCGCCGGCCTTTCGATCTGCTACCGCTCGAACAACTGGAACATCGGCGCCGAGGGCCAGTTCATCATGGGCGCCATTGCCGGCGCCATCGTGCCCGTCGTCTTCCATGACTGGCATTCGCCGCTCGTCCTGCCGCTGATGCTGGTCTTCGGCATGATCGGCGGCGCGCTCTACGCCGCCATCCCCGCCTTCCTCAAGGCGCATATGAACACCAACGAGATCCTGACGAGCCTGATGTTGGTCTATATCGCCCAGCTCTTCCTCGACTGGCTGGTGCGCGGCCCCTGGCGCAGCCCGGACGCCTACAATTTCCCGGTGACGCGCGATTTCGCGCCGGAAGCGATCCTTCCCGAGCTCATCGCCTCGGGGAGGGCCAATCTCGGCTTTGCCTTCGCCATCATTGCGGCCGTCGGCCTCTGGCTCATGATGCGCTACACGCTGAAGGGGTTCGAGATCACCGTGCTCGGCCAGTCGGAGCGGGCAGGGCGCTTCGCCGGCTTCTCGTCGAAGCGCATGATCTGGTTCTCGATGCTGCTGTCCGGCGGGCTCGCCGGTCTTGCCGGCATTTCCGAGGTCAGCGGCACGATCGGCAAGCTGCAGCCGATCATCTCGCCCGGCTACGGCTTCACCGCGATCATCGTCGCCTTCCTCGGCCGCCTCAATCCGCTCGGCATCATCGCCGCCGGCCTCTTCCTGGCGCTGACCTATGTGGGCGGCGAGGCGGTGCAGCTCACGCTCAGCGTCTCCGACAAGGTGACGCGCGTCTTCCAGGGGCTGCTCCTGTTCTTCGTGCTCTCCTGCGACACGCTCATCCAGTACAAGATCCGGCTGGTCTTCTCCCGGCTTGGGCAGTCCAGCGAAGGGGGAGCGCACTGATGGGTATCATCGAAGCGATCCTTCTCACCGTCATCACCGCGGCAACGCCGCTGGTGCTGGCCTCCCTCGGCGAGCTCGTCAGCGAGCGGGCGGGCGTGCTCAATCTCGGCGTCGAGGGCATGATGGTCATGGGGGCGGTGCTCGCCTTCGCCGTGACGCAGGCGACCGGCTCGCCCTATATCGGCGTCCTCGCCGGCATTGCCTGCGGCGCGCTGTTCTCGCTGCTCTTCGGTTTCCTGACCCTGACGCTCGTCGCCAACCAGGTGGCGACCGGCCTTGCGCTCACCATTCTCGGCCTCGGCATTTCCGGCCAGATCGGCGAGCCCTATGTCGGCATGTCGGGCATCAAGCTCCAGCCGATCGCGATCCCGCTGCTGTCGGACATTCCCTTTTTCGGTCCGCTGTTCTTCAAGCAGGACATCATCTTCTACCTGTCGATCGCGCTCGTCTTCGGCGTCAACTGGTTCCTGTTCCGCAGCCGCGCGGGCCTGAAGGTGCGGGCGATCGGCGACAGCCACGCCTCCGCCCATGCGCTCGGCATCCATGTCATCCGCACGCGCTACCTCGCCGTCATGTTCGGCGGCGCCTGCGCGGGCCTTGCCGGCGCGCAGCTCTCGCTGGTCTATACGCCGCAATGGGTGGAGAACATGTCCGCCGGGCGCGGGTGGATCGCGCTCGCGCTCGTCGTCTTCGCCTCCTGGCGGCCCTGGCGGCTGCTGGCGGGCGGCTATCTCTTCGGCGCGGTCTCGATCAGCCAGTTGCACGCCCAGGCGCTCGGCATCGGCATCCCCTCGCAGTTCCTGTCGGCGCTTCCCTACATCGCCACGGTTGTCGTCCTCATCCTGATATCGCACAATCGGCGGATGACGCTGATCAATACGCCTGCCTCGCTCGGAAAACCGTTCGTGCCCGACCGGTGACCAAGAACAAGAAGACGGGAAAACCACTCCTGATAACCTACAGAGGATAAAATGAAGAAAATCATTCTCGCTCTCGCAACCTCGGCAGCCGTCCTCGGCTTTGCCGCTGCCGCCAGCGCCCAGGACAAGACGAAGATCTGCTTCATCTATGTCGGCTCCAAGACCGACGGCGGCTGGACCCAGGCGCACGACATCGGCCGCCAGGCACTCCAGGACCATTTCGGCGACAAGATCGAAACGCCCTTCCTCGAAAACGTGCCGGAAGGCCCGGACGCCGAGCGTGCGATCGAGCGCATGGCCCGTTCCGGTTGCGCGCTGGTCTTCACCACCTCGTTCGGCTTCATGGACGCCACGGTCAAGGTCGCCGCAAAGTTCCCGGACGTGAAGTTCGAGCATGCGACCGGCTTCAAGTCGGCCGAAAACGTCGCCACCTACAATGCGCGCTTCTATGAAGGCCGCTACATCCAGGGCCTGATCGCCGCGAAGATCTCGGAAAAGGGCGTCGCCGGCTACATCGCCTCCTTCCCGATCCCGGAAGTTGTGATGGGCATCAATTCCTTCGTGCACGGTGCGCAGTCGATCAACCCGGACTTCAAGGTCAAGGTCATCTGGGCCAACACCTGGTTCGACCCGGGCAAGGAAGCCGACGCCGCCAAGGCGCTGATCGACCAGGGCGTGGATATCCTGACCCAGCACACGGACACGACCGCGCCGATGCAGGTCGCCTCCGAGCGCGGCATCAAGGCCTTCGGCCAGGCCTCCGACATGATCGCCGCCGGCCCGAACACTCAGCTTACCGCCATCGTCGACACCTGGGGCGCCTACTACATCAAGCGCACCCAGGCGGTTCTCGACGGCACCTGGAAGTCGGAGCAGGTCTGGGACGGCCTCAAGGACGGCATCCTCACCATGGCGCCCTACACCAACATGCCCGACGACGTGAAGAAGCTGGCGGAAGAGGCGGAAGCCAAGATCCGCTCCGGCGAGCTGCATCCCTTCACCGGCCCGATCAAGAAGCAGGACGGTTCGGACTGGCTGGCGGACGGCGCCGTTTCCGACGACGGCACGCTGCTCGGCATGAACTTCTACATCGCCGGCGTCGACGATCAGCTGCCGAAGTAAGCCGGCCAGAGCAATTCCGGCAAAAGCGCGAAGCGGTTTGCGTTCGCAATTGCGGCAAGACGAAAGGTGGGAGCGTTTTCGCTATTCGGAGAAAAGCGGAGACGCTCCGGCCCATGACGGCACGAAAGGCGCCCCCGCAAGGGGCGCCTTTTCGTTTGTGAAGGCGTGATGACACGATCGGCCTTTGCGGAATCGGCGGCGCGCTCTATACCTGCCGGATGGCTTTGGACCAGAATGGGTGGTCCTTGGCGGAGGAGGGGACGTCGTTGCGCAGGGGTTTGCTTGAAACCGTCATCAGCGGGATGAACACGCGTACCAGCCACGCGCAGGTCGTCAACGAGCTGGGAAGGGCGATCATCGCGGGCGAGTATCCCGTCGGCGCCACCTTGCCGGGCGACGCCGAGCTTGCCGCCCGCTTCAAGGTCTCCCGCACGGTGCTGCGCGAGGCGATGAAGACGCTCGCCGCCAAGGGCCTCGTCGTGCCGCGCGCGCGCATCGGCACGCGCGTGACGCCGAACACCCAGTGGAACCTCTTCGACAGCGATATCCTCACCTGGTACTTCGCCGTCGGCGTCAACGAGGATTTCCTGCTGCACCTGTCCGAAGTGCGCCTTGCCTTCGAGCCGCAGGCGGCGGCGCTGGCGGCGCGCCATGCGACGGAGGCCGATATCAGCCAGATGATGCGCCTTGCCGTCGCCATGGGCGATCCGGAGCACACGGCGGAGACGCTGGCCATGGCCGACCTGAAGTTCCATCTCTCCGTGCTCGAGGCCTCGCGCAATCCCTTCCTGCGCACGCTGGGCAGCCTCATCGAGGCGGGCCTCGTGGGCGCCTTCAAGCTCTCGTCCCCGGCCGCCGACCGCGGCAAGATCGGCGATGTCTCGACGAGCCACATCCGCATCGTCGAGGAGATCGACAAGCGGGACGAGGACGGCGCGCGCCGGGCGATGGAGAACGTCATCAAGGTCGGGCGCGAGCGCGTCGTGCAGGCGCTCCGCGAGGGGAAATAGCGCCGTTCCAGCGGGTTGCTTCGTGAAGGCGTGCGCCCGTCAGATCGGCGATGGCGCGGCGAGGTTGAGCTCGCCTTGCGCGCCGTCCTCGTCCGGCGCCTTGCGCGCCTCCCCGGCGAGCAGCCGGTCGGTCATGGCCGCGGCGACCTCCTCCTTGGCGATGACGATGTGGTTGGCGCCGAACTGGCGAAGGTGCTCGGCCTCGGCCTCGGACGTCGCGCGCGCCACGATGCGGATCGCGCCATTGGCCGAGCGCGCCTGCTCGATCAGCGTGCCGGCCGCAAAGGCATCCGGTATGGCCGTCACGAACCAGCGCGCGCCGGTGATGTTGGCCTGCGCCAGCACGCCGCGCCCGCCCGCCGGTTCGCCGATCGCCTCGGCGCCGCTTTCCCGCAGGGCGGCGGCCACCCCGGCCCGCTCCTCGATGACCAGCACCGGCATGCCGGCGGCGCGCAGCCGCTCGACGATGCGTCTGCCGACCCGGCCGTAGCCGACGACGATCGCATGGTCGGTGAGTGTCGTCGGCTCCGGCCCGTCCTCGGCGGGGTCCTCCGGCTGGGGCGCCGCATCGGGGCTGCCCTCCGGTTCCTGTGTTTCTGCGGCATCGAGCTTGGCGCCGTAGTGATCGACCGCCATGAAGAGCAGCGGATTGACCAGGATCGAGAACAGCGCGCCCGCCACGACGAGATCCTGCGCCACCGCCGGCAGGAGATCGAGGCCGACCCCGAGCACGACGAGGATGAAGGAGAATTCGCCGATCTGCGCGAGGCTTGCGGCAATGGCCAGCGCGATGGTGCGCGGATAGCCGAAGGCCTTGACGATGAGATAGGCGGCGGCCGACTTGATGAAGACGATGGTGACGAAGGTCGCGAGGATCGCCAGCGGCCGCTCGATCAGGTTGACCGGGTTGAACAGCATGCCGACGGAGACGAAGAAGAGCACCGCGAAGGCATCGCGCAGCGGCAGCGTCTCGCGCGCCGCCTGCTGGCTGAGCTGCGATTCGGCCAGCACCATGCCGGCAAAGAAGGCGCCGAGCGCGAAGGACACGCCGAACAGCTTGGCCGAGCCGTAGGCGACGCCGAGCGCGATGGCGAGCACGGACAGGCGGAACAGCTCGCGCGAGCCCGTATGCGCCACGTAATGAAGGATCATCGGAATGACCTTGCGGCCGACGACGAGCATCAGCGCGATGAAGGCCGAGACCTTCAGCGCCGTCACGCCCACCGCGGTCCAGACCGCGCCGATGCCGAGCGCCCGCGTCAAGTCCGGGTCGACATCGGCCGTCTGCGCCGTGCCGCCCAGCACGCCGGCGAGCGGCGGCAACAGCACGAGGGTGAGCACCATGACGAGATCCTCGACGATCAGCCAGCCGACCGCGATCCGGCCCCTTTCCGTCTCCACCATGCGGCGCTCCTGCAGGGCGCGCAGCAGCACCACGGTGCTGGCGACGGAGAGCGACAGGCCGAAGACGAAGCCGCTGCCGGCAGACCACCCCATGGCCAGCGCGACCAGCAGGCCGAACACGGTCGCAACGGCGATCTGGCCGATGGCGCCCGGTATGGCGATCGCCCGCACCGACAGGAGGTCCTTCAGCGAGAAATGCAGGCCCACGCCGAACATCAGCAGGATGACGCCGATTTCCGCCAGTTCGTTCGCCAGTTTCTGGTCGGCGACGAATCCGGGGGTGAAGGGGCCGATGAACACGCCGGCGAGGAGATAGCCGGCGATCGGCGGCAGACGGAAACGATGTGCGACCAGACCCGCCAGGAAGGCGAGGGAGATACCGGCAACGAGGGTTGCGATCAGCGGCGTCGCATGGGGCAAGCGCGTCCATCCTTAATCCATGGGAATTCAAGAGGATAGGGTAGGGCTGCCGGCCCCGTCGCGCAAGGCGGGAAAACCGTCAATCGTCGTTGCTGGCGTTCAGCTCTTCCGGCCGCTTGCCCTCGTCCGCCGCGCGGGTGGCAAGCTGGGCCGCCCCCATCGACTGGTAGAGGTTGAACAGGGCCTCGCTCGCGCGGGCGGCGAGGCGGAACCATTCGTCATTGCCGGCAATGGCGGGGTGATGGAGAAGCTGGTCGTCGACAAGGTCGAGCACGATGGATGCGGTATGCACCGCCTCATGGAAGCCGAAGGAGCCGGACGAATAATGCGACAGCAGTTCTGCCGGCGTCATGGCGCGCTCCTGCGCCAGGATGTCGAGCTGCCTCAGCCGTTCGTCTTCCAGTTCGATATCGGTGCTTTCCAGCATTGTCGTCTCCATGGCCTGCGTCACCTCAGAAATACTCGATTCGCGTGTAGCGGTGGATGAGGAGGAGGGAGCGATCCGGCTGGATGCGGTAGGTCTCCACCACGGGGCGGCCATACCGGTCGATGAACGTGTGTTCGAACGTGCTGCCGATCGGCGCCTTGGTGAGTTTCGTGCGCGGCTGGCCGCCATAGGTGATGCTGCCGGGAATGGGTTCGACGGCCCGCGGCGTGCCGGTCGTGCAGGCGGCAAGGAAGAGCGCGGCGAAAGAGGCGAGGGCGATGCGGATCATGGAAGACTCCTCCCGTGCAATTCTAGCAGAAGGCCGGAACGGGGCAAAAGAAAAGGGCGGCCGAAGCCGCCCGTTTCCTGGATCAGCCTTGCGGCGTGAGGGTCACTGACGTGCCGGTGGCTGCAAGGTTCAGGCCGATCTGGCCGCTGACGCTGACCGTCTGCAGGTGGATCGAGCCGGAGGTGCCGCCGACGAGCACATTGGTGCCGACGCCGAAGCCGAGCGTCGCCTCCGCCGTCGCGCCCTGGTAGAGGCCGCCGAGCGAGCCCTGATGGTAGCCGGCCGTCGGTGCGAAGACCGCCCAGACGATGCGGCCCTGCGTGGTGAAGCCGACATCGACGCCCATCTTGCGGATGACGCCGCTATAGGCATCCTGCTCGCCGCGCGTGGAGGAGAAGACGCAATCGACGCTCTTGGCCGAGCCGAGCACATAGCCGACGCCGCCGCCGACATCGCAGGTCAGCATGCCGATCTTCACGCCATCGCGATCGCCGCGCTCGACATAGGCCGGCGCCTCCTCGCGGATAACCATGTCTGCCGCGCCAGCGGTTGTTGCAAAAGCCTGCGCAAGGCCCAGCGCAAGGACAGTTCCAAGCTTCTTGTTCATCTGTGCACTCCTTCTAACTGGCACGATAATGGCGAATCCGGTGCATTGGTTCCCGGCCGCAGGCCATCTCATGGAGAAGATCGTGGCGGAGTGTGGGCAGGTAACGGTTTGATAACACATTGCGCCGGCCGGCCCGCACGGTGTGTGCCGGGCGCGGCTTTTCGATCACAGCAGGAGGCATGCAGGCGCCCTATACGCGATTGATCGTCGGCAGGTGGGTGATCACCTCGTCGCGGCGCCTTTCGTCCAGCGGGGCGATATGTTCGTTCCAGAACGCTTCGGCTGCCGGCGTATCGTGTGTCCACTGACGCGTGCCGACGAGGTTGTCGTCGATCTTCGCGCGCCGGCCGCCGCCGAGGCGCATATATTCGGCTGCCAGCCTTGCGGTGGGTGTCTGTTCCATGGCCAGTCTCCTCTGGTGTCGGAACGAAACCTCTCCCGCCGGGTATTGTTCCGGCAACAAAAAAGGCCGGGGCGAAAACGCACCGACCTTCCTCATCATCACCCTTTTCACCAGTGCCAGTACATCCGTGGTCAAAGGCATCAGGTGATGGCGGCAATTGCGAGCGGCAGAAGCTTTCCAGCGCTCATCAGCAATGCCGATGAGGGGTATATAGGCAGGCATTGTGTTCAAAACAAGGTGCCGTGACGAAGTCTTTTCCGACCGCATGCTCGCACGTTGACGATGCGTCCAAAGCTGCTAAAAAGCCGGCATCGCCTGCAGGGGTGGCGAACCGGCTGAAAACCGGCTTTCGCAGCTTTTCCGACACCGGAGGGGCATCGCCGTTTCAGATGGAAGAGTGTCCGAGTGGTTTAAGGAACCGGTCTTGAAAACCGGCGTAGGTGAAAGCCTACCGTGGGTTCGAATCCCACCTCTTCCGCCAAGGCGCTTTGTTTTCACTGAGAATTTTTTGATTTTCTATGCTGCCCTTCTCATGCGACCGTCGGTTATTTCCATCGCAGCGGCCATGGACACCAGCGCAAAGGCATAGGACAGACGATCGCGCGGCTACGGCAGCGGCCTTCTTTTGCTTGTCGCCGCTGCCAGCAGATGAGAGAAGCCCCGGCAAAACCGGGGCTTCCTTCGCTTTCAGGGAAGCTTGACCGAAGGCTCTCTTGCCCAGACGCGCAGAGCGCCGAGACCTTTCAGGAAGCCGGCGACGGCATCGGCGCCGTCGATCTCGACAGTTCCTTCATCCGGCAAGTCGGCAGCGCCGGCCATTTCCAGGAGCGGAAAGGCGGGCTTGGTGTAGCCGATGAACTTGCAATGGGCGAAGGCGTCCGCAACGAAATCGCGCGCTGCCGCCTCCTTGAGGAGATCGCCTGCGCCTTCCTCCGACGCCAGCACGACCACCGCGTCGTAGAGCACGGAGGGACCGCCATCGATCATTTGCTGAGCGGCCAGCGGCTTGCCATCGGACAAAGTAACGCCGCCGACCTTCGGGGCGATCACTTCGATCACCGCCTTCTCTTTCTCGATGCCCGCCTTGAGAGCCTGGAAAAGCGTGCTGTCCGCGCCATCGGTGACGAGCACGCCGAGCTTGCGACCCTCGAAGCGCTGAGGTCCGCGCTGGATGATGCTGAGGGCGGGAGAGGGCTCCAGGTCCTGGCGCGTCTCGACCGCCGCCGCGGCCGGCTTCGGCAGTGCGTCGATGCCGAGGGCGATCGCGACCTTGTTCGCCAGCGTCTCGTCGATGTTCAGGAGATGGGAGACCATGCGCTCGCGGATAACAGGCGTTTCGACCTTGCTCAGCTCGAAGGTCAGCGCCATGGCGATGTGCCGCTGTTCGGGCGGCGTCTGGCTGATGTAGAACTGGCGCGCCTGACTGTAGTGATCGGCAAAGCTCTCCGGCCGCAGGCGCACTTTCTCACCGCTCTCCTGCGCGTTGAAATGCCGGTATCCGGCGCGGGGAGATTCGCGCGGCCCTTCGCCAAAGGAGTTAGGCTGATAATTCACCCGGCCGACAGGATTGCGCATCGCCATGTGCCCGTCCTGCTGGAAATGCGCGAAGGGACACTTCGGCGCATTGATCGGCAGATGGGTGAAATTCGTGCTGCCGAGCCGCTTCAGCTGCGTGTCGAGATAGGAGAAGTTGCGGCCCTGGAGCAGCGGATCGTTGCTGAAGTCGATGCCGGGCGGCACGTTCTGCGTCATGAAGGCGACCTGCTCGGTTTCGGCGAAGAAGTTGTCGGGCATGCGGTCGAGAACGAGACGGCCGACGGGTTTCGGCGGAAGGACCTCTTCCGGAATGAGCTTGGTCGGGTCGAGCACGTCGAAATCGAAGCTGTCGGCGAAATCCTGATCGAAAAGCTGAACCTGCAATTCCCATTCCGGGAAGTTGCCGGACTGGATGGCCTGCCAGAGATCGCGCCGATGGAAGTCGGGGTCAGCGCCGTTGATCTTCACCGCCTCGTTCCAGGCGACGGACTGGAGGCCGAGCTTCGGCTTCCAGTGGAACTTCACGAAGGTCGACTCGTCCTTGGCGTTGACGAAGCGGAACGTGTGCACGCCGAACCCTTCCATGAAACGGAAGGAGCGGGGAATGGCCCGGTCCGACATGACCCACATGATCATGTGCATGCTTTCGGGCGTCAGGCTGATGAAGTCCCAGAAATTGTCATGGGCGGACTGGGCCTGCGGAAAGCCGCGGTCGGGCTCGGGTTTCACGGCATGGATGATATCGGGGAACTTGATCGCATCCTGGATGAAGAAAACCGGGATGTTGTTGCCGACGAGGTCCCAGTTACCCTCGTTCGTATAGATCTTCACGGCAAAACCGCGCACGTCACGGGCAAGGTCGAATGATCCCTTGCTGCCGGCGACGGTGGAGAAGCGCACGAAGGCGGGCGTCTTCTCGCCGGCGCGCTGGAAGAGGTCGGCACGTGTATAGGCCGCGAGGGACTCATAGGTCTCGAAATAGCCGTGGGCGCCGTAGCCGCGGGCATGCACGACCCGCTCGGGAATGCGCTCGTGGTCGAAATGGAAGATCTTTTCGCGAAAGTGGAAGTCTTCGATGAGGGCCGGCCCGCGTGCGCCGACCCGAAGCGTGTTCTGGTCGTCCGCGACGGGGGCGCCCTGCGCCGTCGTCAGGACGGGATGACCGTCTTCGGCAATCTGATGCAGTTCGCCACCGTTGCCGCGCCGGAGCTTTTGATCATGCACGGAAGCCTCTTCCATCTTCGTGATGGGGCTCGCTTTCTTGGCCATGGAAATCTCCTGGGAAGTGTTGCAGTCCCCTAACCTGAAATATCCCGCCTTGTTCCGGGGCAGCGGCATGGAACATCCGATCGTAGCGGAAGTTGTTGTTTCCACGCGCTCGACGCGTTCACGACATGAAGGAGATTTCAAATGGGTCGCGGTATTCTTCTCTGGCTCCTGGGCATTCCCCTGCCGATCGTCATCCTGCTTGTCCTGTTCATGCGATAGGGGGCGGCGATGGCCAATTACACGACGGGCGTTTCCGACGTCGGCATCGAATCCAATGTTCCCGCCCTGGCATGGGGCCCGGTCATCGGCGGCGCGACAGCGGCATGCGCGATGAGCCTCATTCTCCTTCTTCTCGGTTCCGGCGTCGGGCTCACCATGGTTTCGCCCTGGTCGGGAGAGAGCGCCTCGTTCACGACGGTCAGCGTGACGGCCGCCATCTGGTTCGTCGTCGTACAGTGGCTGTCCTCGGCGCTGGGCGGCTATCTCACCGGACGGCTTCGCACGAAATGGGCAGGCATCCATACCGACGAAGTGTTCTTCCGGGATACCGCGCATGGGCTCCTGAGTTGGGCGCTGGCGACCGTCGTCGTCGCCGGGCTTGCCGGCTCGGCCTTCACTTCGCTGGTCGGAAGCGGTGTGCAGGCGGCATCGTCGGTTGCAACGACCGCGGCCGTCGGCGCCACGGCGACGGCAGCTGGAAGCAATGATACTCCCGATCTTGCGACAGGGTATTTCACGGACCTGCTTCTTCGTCCCCAGGATGCGGCGGCCAGAGCGCAGTCGGACGATGCGGCGGCAACCGCCGAGGTGTCGCGCATCCTGATGCAGGGTGCGGCAAACGGTGAGATTCCGGAAGCTGATCGCGCCTATGTCGCGACCATCGTCGCTGCCCGCGCCGGGATTCCCCAGGAAGAGGCCCGTGTGCGTGTCGACCAGGTGCTGCAGCAGGTTGAGGACGCGAAGAACGCAGCCCTTCAGGCCGCTGATGAGGCACGAAAGTCAGCCGCCACGGTGGCGTTGCTCGGTGCCCTGTCCTTGCTGGTCGGCGCCTTCGTCGCTTCCGCTGCCGCCGCCCTTGGCGGACGGCAACGCGACGACGAAGAGGCGGCTCTGGTCGTGCGGGCTTAGGCCCGGCCGGTAACCAAGGGCTTCTGCAACCTTTCTCAAGGAGCAACAGGCGCTGCATGGCGCCTGTTGCTATGGCGTCCCGAACTTGCCCGCAGGCATGTCTTAGCTCCCAATGGGGCATCGTTCTTGAAGGAACGTCGTCAGCGGTCTCCAGCGCCGGCGCCTGCGACCGACGGATCGTTCTGGGACGGGGCGCCGCCTATATGCCGCATCTCGGTTTGCAACTCGAACCGAATGCCGAGGGGATCGTGTGAAAGCACTGCCTTGCCGCCGAAATCGTGCGGCAATACCATTTGGATAATCCTTGAGCCGAACCCCCTGCGGGCTGGCGTGCGCACCGCCGGGCCACCCTCTTCAACCCAGCGGAACACAAACGTCTCATCAGTCTCGGGCCGGCCGCCGGTCCATTCGACGCGAACTTTTCCCGCTTCGTTTGAAAGGGCGCCATACTTCACGGCATTCGTCGCCAGTTCGTGCAGCGCCAGGCTGAGGCTCAGCGCCTGCCTGGACGACAGCATGATCGGCGGACCGCCGATGTGAAATCGTTCGTTGGTGGTCTCGAATGGCGCCATCGCCTGAAAGACGACATCGACCACGCTGGCCTCCGTGGCGCCGCCGCGCGTCAGCAGCGACTGAGCCTGCGCCATCGCCTGAATGCGCTCCAGCAGGCTTGATCGCGCCTCCGCATCGTTATCGTCGCCTCGCAATGTCTGGCTGACGATCGCCGCGACCACCGCAAGCGTGTTTTTTATGCGGTGTTCGAGTTCTGCGTTGAGCAGGTTCGCCTGCTGTCGGGCGTCGACCGTGGCCGTTGTCTCGATCACCGTGTCGATCATCCCCCGGACCACGCCGGTCTCGTCGCGGATCGGGCTGTAGCAAAAGGTGAAATGGGTCTTCTCGGGATAGCCATGCCGATTGATCACGAGCGGGAAATCCTCGATGAACGTCGCCTCGCCAGCGAACGCCCGCTCCGCGACCGGTCCGATCTCGTCCCAAGCCTCATGCCACACCTCGCTGAACGGCCTGCCGAGCGCGGGCGGTTTCTCGCCAAGGATGGGAAGGAACGCGTCGTTATGGATGGTGATGAGGTCCGGCCCCCAGACGATGCATTTGGGAAACTTCGAATTCACCATCATGCCGACGGCGATCTTGAGAGAGGAAGGCCAGCGTTCGAGGGCGCCAAGGACGGTAGAAGACCAGTCGTATGCCCGGATGGCGTCGGCCATCCTTCCCCCGCCATCGAGGAAATGCGCGGACTCACGCAATTTGACACCCCTTTGCGGTTTTCACGGAGATCGATGCCAATCCGTGCTCCAGCCCTCGTTTCCGATGGTAACGAACATTCGATAACATGGTGTTTCCCAAGGCCTTTGCAACTTTGATCCTCCAATTGCAATGAACACGCAAGTGGTCAGCCGGTTGCGAACCGGCTGGCGCGGCGTCTTTCGCAAAACCGGCTGAACTCCTTTCGCTTCCATGCATTGTTGCTGCGTGGCGACAAGAAGAGGGAGAGGCATGGAGGGATTTTCTGCAACTTCGGATCCGAAGGGCCGGCGCGCGGACTCGCCGGGCGAGATTCCGGCGCTCGGCCTGCGGGATGTGGCGTGGCGCCTCTATGACAGCCTGACCACCGATCGCATCCTGCTCATCGCGGCGGGCGTCACCTTCTATCTTCTCCTGTCGATCTTTCCCGCCATCAGCGTGTTCGTGTCGCTCTACGGGCTCGTCGCCGATCCATCCTCGGTCGTCGACCGTCTCGCCTTCTTCGGTTCGGCGATGCCGGAACAGGCATTCGAGCTGATCCTCGGCCAGCTACGCAGCCTCACATCCGCGCCGCAAGCGAGCCTTTCCGCCACACTGCTCGGCAGCCTGGCTATTGCGCTCTGGTCGGCCAATGCCGGCATGAAGGCGCTGTTCGAGGCGATGAACGTCGCCTATGGCGAGACCGAAAAGCGCGGTTTCATCCGGCTGAATCTGACCTCTCTTTCGTTCACCTTCGCCAGTCTGGTGCTGGTCGTGCTTATCATCACCCTGGCAGGGATCGTTCCGGCAATGCTGGATTATCTCTGGCTCGGCCGCTGGACGGAGCTGATCATCCGCCTGGCGCGTTGGCCGCTGCTGCTGGCGCTGATCGCGGTGGCGATCATGTCGCTCTACCGGCTCGGACCAAGCCGGGAGCCGGCGAAGCTGCGCTGGCTCAGTTGGGGCGCGGTCTTCTCCACCGGTGCGTGGCTTGCCGCGGCGCTGGCGATCACCTTCTATCTCGGTCACATCGCGGACTACAACGCGACCTACGGCGCGCTCGGCGCGTCGATCGGCTTCATGGTGTGGGTCTGGGTCTCCGTCATCATCGTCATCCTCGGCGCGGAACTGAACGCCGAGCTCGAACATCAGACGGCGCGCGACAGCACGACGGGACCACCGGAAGAGATGGGCCGCAGGGGAGCCTACATGGCCGACACGATCGGTGCGGACGCGTGACGTCCGCACCCGCGCATGGGCGATCGGTTGTGCTGCCACTGGCGCGGATGCGTGAAGGAAAGGTTTTGTCTGGAGGCGACGAGGTCGCCGAGCGCCGGCCGTCCGTCAGGATACTTGCCGCATCCGGCCGGACGCTCCCGCAGCCCGCACAGCTGCCAGAGGACGCGGTATTCATCCGGAAGCCGCTCAGCGCGACGGTGGTTTACCAGCGCCTGCTGAACGTCCACGCCGATGGCGCGGCCATCCTGCGTTCTACGTAAGCGCGTACCGCTCATAACGGAACGGAACATTGCCGGGGCGGGGTCGTTGATTATTTGAACCGGGAGATCGTCCAATGCCAGCGCTCGTACACTACATTCTGAGCCGCCTTTGCATCGGCTTTGCACTCGGTGCCCTAAGCGCCGTGGCGGTTCTGCAACTCGAACCGCCCGCATTCGGTGCGTCGCCCGGTCCCCTGGAAGCTTTGCTCGTGATCTATGGCATCGGTTCTGCCTTTGCCCTCGGCTACCTCGCGACCGCGCTCGGCTGGGAGAATATGGAAGTGTAGCCGTCGATATCTCCGCCCGGCCGTTCGTCCGTTCGGCGGTGTTCCCCTCAAACGGTCGCAGGAAGGCGAACGATGATCCTTGAAGATTTATACCGCCTGCTCCGCGCCGGTCACGTTCAGGCGCAAGGGATCGTCGATACGCTGACACAGCCCCTCGTCGTGCTCGACCAGGTCTTTTGTGTCACCAATGCCAATAACGCCTTCATCGACGCGTTCAAGGTGGACCGGGACGATATTCTCGGTCGCAGCCTGTTTTCGCTCGGCAACGGCGAGTGGGATATCGCGGATCTGCGAACGTTGATGGCGGAGATCATTCCGAAGACAGCAGCGGTCGTCGGCTATGAGGTCACGCACAATTTTCAAACCATCGGAAAGCGCACATTCCTTGTCGATGCCCGGCGTCTTGTCCATCCCGACAACAACAGCACCAGCATTCTCGTCGTCTTCGAGGACGTCACCGAGAGCAATCGGGAGCGGGCGGAGAGCGATATCATTCTTGCCGAAACCCGCCATCGCATGAAGAACCTGTTTTCGGTGATCCGCGCACTCGCCATGCAGACGCAGACGGAGGGCTACACGGCGAAGGAGTATCGCGACGCCTTTCTGGGGCGTATCGACCTTGCCTTGCGCGCGCAGGAGATCGCGCCGGGAGAAGCGAGCGCGGATCTCTCCGCGCTTCTCGACGCTGCGGTCACCGCCACGGGCGGTAACCGTATCCACATCGAAGCGGGACCCTCCACCACCCTTCCATCGTCGAAGGTCCTGCCAGTCAGCATGATGTTTCACGAGCTGACGACGAACGCGCTGAAATACGGCGCGCTCTCGGTTCCGGAGGGGCGGGTCCGGCTGTCGTGGCGGATCGAAGAGAGCGATGGCCTGACCATGCTGGTCTGCGAGTGGCGGGAGGAGCATGGGCCGACGGTTCGACCGCCTGTCCATCGCGGATACGGCACGGAGTTGATCACCGCGACCGCGAAACATCTCGGGGGATCGGCGGAACAAAGGTTCGATGCCCGCGGTTTGATCGCCAACATCAAACTGCCGGTATAGGGATGCGCATGTCTTCCGATGACGGACATAATCAGGCCGTAGCGCGCATCCTGGTCGTCGAGGATGAAATCTTCATCGCCATGGAGATCGAGCGAGCACTGACGAGCGGCGGTTTCGAGGTTCTGGGCCCTGTCGGAAGCATCGAGGATGCCTTGCAGCTCCTCCATCGCGAGCAGCCGGACGCCGCGGTCCTCGACGTCACCTTGAGGGACGGCAGGGTGACTGCCGTGGCTGCGCTGCTCAGGTCGCGAGGCGTGCCCTTCCTACTGGCGTCCGCCGAAGGACGCCAGCTCACGGAATCCGGTTTTTTCCAGGGCGTTACCAATCTCGGCAAGCCGACCGACATGTCCCGGATGATTGGAGAGATCCGCCGCTTGCTCTAGACGCTGCCCTATCAGATGGCGCGAACGTCTTCCGCTTTCGACTTTCCGGTCTTGCGGTCCTGGCCGATCTCGTAACTGACCTTCGTGCCGTCCTTCAAAGGTCCACCCGACAGCACGGCAGAGACATGGACAAACACATCCTGCCCGCCATTGTCGGGCGTGATGAAACCAAAGCCCTTGTCCTGATTGAAAAACTTGACCGTACCGGTTGCCATGTCGACCTCGTGAACTACTGGGCGGCATAGGCGCCGCCGGCAGACCTTATTGATTGTCGGCGGTCCCCGCAACCATTCGTCCGCGCCGGCGCGGCTTCAGGGCAACAAACGTTGTGCACACGGGTTCCTCATCCCGACTGCAGCAAGGGATTTCCCGATGAAGACGATCGTTTCCGTGCTGGCAGAACGCGAAGAGCTGGGAAAACTGGATCCGGTTCTTCAGCGAGCGCGGCTACGATTGCAAGGCGCCGATCAAGATGACCACGAGCCTGAGGGGAGGGCGCCTCTTCTTCGATTGGTCGGCCAGCCTTGTATTGTTCCCTTTTTGTTCCTATATTGACGGAATGCAGATGGTATTCGATTTTGGCGCCATCGCGGACATGGCGTGGGTGCGGGAACAGCTGAGGTTCTTTTTCGGTCGCCCCGACCGGGTCTGCGCGCGAACGCCGATCGGCCAGCTTGTGAAATCGTCGATCAGCAACCGCACGCTGGACGAAGTCTCTCTGGCCGCCTATCAGCGGCTCGTGGAGGCCTATCCGGAATGGCCCGCTCTCGCAGCGGCGTCGACCGGCGATGTCGAAGCCCTGATCGGTGATGTCGCCTTTCCCGATGTCAAGGCGCGGCATCTCGGCGATGCGCTTCGCGTCATAGGCGCCTGTTATCCGGATTTCGACCTGGACTTCCTCGGCCGCCTCGGCGTTGCCGAGGCGCTCGCGTGGCTGGAGCGCCTGCCCGGCGTCGGCCGCAAGGTCTCGGCCTCCACGCTCAACTTCAGCACGTTGGACATGCCGGCATTCGTCGTGGACACGCACGTCCTGCGCGTGTTGGGCCGGTACGGCTTCGTCCGGAACAAGGCCGACACGCGGACCGCTTATGACGCGGTGATGGCGGCGGCGCCTCGATGGAGCGCGGCCGAACTGGCCGAGCTTCACATTCTGATGAAACGTCTTGGTCAGACCATCTGCCGGCACGGCCGTGCCCGCTGCCCCGATTGTCCGATCCGCCGGCGCTGCAAGGCGGCCGCAACCTCTGCCCGAAGGCCGGTGGGCTTGAGAGGGCGTAATATGGATCATCGGCAGGGACCTGCGCGGGAACAGCGTGGCGGCTGGAAGGAATGAATCGGTACGATCCGGACCTGGAAACCGAAGGAAACGGGTCCGCCCATCGGCGACTTTCTTCCGCGTCGGCTGCATCACACAACATATCGGCTCGAATGCTGTGATTTGTGCCGTTTATCCGTGATCCGCCTTGTCTGCGCGTGCTATCAAGCAGTGCCGGATGTATGCCCCACAAGATGAATGCGCCTGTCATGACGTTCCTTGCCGATCTGCACCTCCACTCGAAATATTCCCGGGCCACGAGCCGGGATCTCGATCTTGAGCGCCTGTTCTGGTGGGCGGCGCGCAAGGGGGTGCGGGTGGTCGGCACCGGCGACTGCGTGCATCCGGTGTGGCTCGCCGAGATCAAGGACAAGCTGGTGCCCGAGGGCAACGGGCTCTTTCGCCTGCGGCCCGAAATCGAGGCGGCGCTGTGGGAGACGCTTCCGCCGGCCTGCCGGCGGCCGGTCTCCTTCATGATCTGCACCGAGATTTCGACCATCTACAAGAAGGGCGACAAGACCCGGAAGATCCACCACCTGATCTATGCGGCCGATCTCGACGCCACCGACCGGCTGGCGGCGAGCCTTGCGCGCATCGGCAACATCGCCTCGGACGGCCGCCCGATCCTCGGCCTCGATTCGCGCGATCTGCTGGAGATCGCGCTGGAGTCCGGACCGGATTCCTATCTCGTCCCCGCCCATATCTGGACGCCATGGTTCGCCGCGCTCGGCTCGCAGTCGGGCTTCGATTCCATCGAGGAATGCTACGGCGACCTTGCCGGGCATATCTTCGCGGTGGAGACGGGCCTGTCGTCCGACCCGGCCATGAACTGGCGCATCTCCTCACTCGACCGCTTCCGCCTCACCTCCAATTCCGACGCCCATTCGCCCGGCAAGCTCGGCCGCGAGGCGACGCGCTTTTCCTGCGAGCCGGACTATTTCGCCATCCGTCGCGCGCTCGAAACCGGCGACGGCTATGTCGGCACGGTCGAGTTCTTCCCGGAGGAAGGCAAATATCACATGGACGGGCACCGCGCCTGCGGCGTGCGGCTCGACCCCAAAGAGACGATCGAACTCGGCGGCCGCTGCCCGGTCTGCGGACGGCCCGTCACCGTCGGTGTGGCGCATCGCGTCGAGGCGCTCGCCGACCGCAAGGAGGGCGCGGCGGTTCCTGCGACGGCGGGAAAGGTCACAAGCCTCGTGCCCCTGCCGGAAATCCTCTCGGAGATCGTCGGCAGCGGCGTCGCCTCGAAAGCCGTGACCCACACCTATGACCGCGCCATTGCCGCGCTCGGGCCGGAGCTTGCCGTGCTGGAGGAAATGCCGGCCGAGGATATCGCCAGGGTCGACCCGCTGCTCGGCGAGGCCGTGACGCGCCTGCGCTCCGGAGAGGTCATCCGGCAGGCGGGTTATGACGGGGAATACGGCGTCATCCGGCTGTTTCAGGACGGGGAGCTGGACCGTCTTGCCGGAAACCAGCTGCTGTTCGACGCGCCGTTGTCCAGCCGCGCGCGCCGGGCAAAACCGGCAGCGAAAGACACGGCATCGGGCGATGCCCCGGCATTTCCTGAAGCCGCGCCGGCGATGCAGCCGTCGGGCCGCAGCGGCGTCCTGGCCGGGCTCGACCCCGATCAGGCGCGCGCTGCCGAGGTTGTCGACGGACCGCTGATGGTGATCGCCGGGCCCGGCTCCGGCAAGACGCGTATGCTCACCCACCGCATCGCCCATCTGGTGCTGGAATGCGGCGTGCCGGCCGGCTCGTGCCTCGCCGTCACCTTCACGCGCAAGGCGACGGAGGAGCTGCGCACCCGCCTCACGGGGCTTCTCGGCAGGAAGGCGGATGCCGTGGCGGTGCACAGCTTCCATTCGCTGGGCCTGGCGATCCTGCACGCGCATGCCGGCCGGGCCGGTCTCGCGGAGGACTTCCGCATCGCCCGCGAGGCGGAGCGCAAGGCGGCGCTGGCCGAAGCGCTCGGCGTCAGCGATACGCGCGCCGCCCGCCTCGTCAAGGCGGTCTCGGTGCTCAAGCGCAGCGGCGGGAAGGGTGCGGGTGAGGAAGCGGAGGCCCGCATCGTCCTCGACCGGATCGGACGCGCGCAGGGCTGGGTCGATTTCGACGATCTGGTTCTTCTGTCGGCCGATCTTCTCGATAAGGACGCGGAGATCGCCGCCGCGTGGCGCACGCGCTTCCCGCACATCGTCGCCGACGAGTTTCAGGACGTGGACGAGCAGCAATATCGCCTGCTGCGGCTGTTGGCCGGGGACAACGGCAACCTCTGCGTCATCGGCGATCCCGATCAGGCAATCTACGGCTTTCGCGGGGCGGACGCCGCCTGCTTCGCGCGTTTCGGCCGGGACTTCCCCGCAGCCAGGACCCTTCGGCTTCAACGCAACTATCGCTCGACCGGCACCATCGTGAAAGCGGCGTCTGGCTTCATCGGTGCGCCTTCGTCAGGCCTGACACGCCCGATGGGCGAGCCGATCATTGCCCATGCGGCAGCGAGCGAGGCAGCGGAAGCGGAGTTCGTCGCGGCGACCATCGAAAGCCTGCTCGGCGGCCATGACCTGCTCGCGGCCAATCGCGCGGGTGGCGTGACGTCATCCGGCCGGCCGCTCGGCTTTGCCGATTGCGCCGTGCTCTACCGCACCGACGCGCAGGCAGCGGCGCTGCGGACCGCCTTCGACCGCGCCGGCATTCCGTTCATGAAAAGCTCGCCGGCTCCCATCGCCGGCCATCCCGGCGTGACCGCGATCCTCGACGGGCTGGACGGGGCGGAGGGGCAGGACCTTGCCGCGCGCATCGGGCAGGCGGCGGAAGACGCCCGCAGGGCGCGGAGGGCCGACGCCGCCGCGCTCGCAGAGGCGAGAGGCTGGCTCACCGCGCTCTCCGGCTCGGTTCAGGTGGCCGGCGATCCCGTCCTGCTTGGCGAAGCGGTGGCGCTTTCCTCCGAGGCCGATTTCCGCGATGAGCGTGCCGCGCGCGTCACGCTCATGACCATGCACGCGGCCAAGGGTCTGGAATTTCCAGTCGTATTCGTGGTGGGTATGGAAGCCGGACTGGTGCCGTTTTCATGGGGGACGGCGACGCCGGATGAGGAGGCGACGCAGGACGAGGAGCGGCGGCTGTTCTATGTCTCCATGACCCGCGCCAAGGACAGGCTGTTCCTGATCCGCGCCAAGGAGCGGTTCTGGCGCGGTGCAGTGCGCGCGCTACCGGCTTCGCCTTTCCTCGGACAGATCGCCGCGGACCTGATCGTCAGCGAGAGTGCCAGCGGACGAAAAAGCAGGCAGTCACAGCAGCTCAACCTTTTTTGAAACTCCGCGCCAGACCAGCGCCACAGACCGTTTCCACTCGCCGGGGAAGGTGCCGGCTGCTTTGGCGCCTCGATAATACTTAGCAAGTTGGCGAAGTTTCTCTTGCGTGCCGGGCGCATCGCATGATAGTTAGCATTATGACTAAGCATGATCCCGACCTCTCGCTGCTTTTCCACGCTCTGGCCGATCCGACCCGTCGATCGATCCTGACACGTCTGGCGGAGGGGCCGGCGGGGGTTACGGATTTGTCCGAACCCACGGGGCTGCGTCTGCCCACGGTGATGCGGCACCTTTCCGTGCTGGAGGAGGCAGGGCTGATCGTCACGTCCAAGGACGGGCGGATACGCACCTGCGCCATCGTGCCGGCGGCACTGGAGCCGGTTCGCACATGGCTCGATGAACAGCGGGCCATATGGGAAGCCCGGCTGGATAGGCTGGAAGCCTTCGCGACGAGGGCGATCAAGGAGCGCAAGCAATGATATCGAAACGCAACCCCGAGCGCATGTCTGCGGCACCCGATCCTGCGGACGACCGCTTTGCGACGCTGACCTTCGAGCGGACCGTGGCCGTGCCCTTACCGGTGCTGTGGCAGGCATGGGCGGCTCCGGCCGCGCGGGCGGTCTGGTCTGCCCCGACGCCCTCCGTCACCGTGGAGTTCCTGGAGGCCGACACCCGGGTGGGCGGGCGCGAAATCTCGCTTTGCAAGGTCGAGGGCCAGCCGGACATTCGTTGCGAGTGTGGTTGGCTCGAATTGCAGCCGGGGCTGCGCAGCGTGAACTACGAGACGGTCTCCTGCGGGGGCGTGACGCAGTCGGCGGCTCTGGTGACGGCGGATTTCTCCGGCACGGACGAAGGCAGCCGAGTGATCGTGACGGTGCAGCTTTCCTCGCTTGCCGAAAACATGGAGGCCGGCTACCGGCAGGGCTTCAATGCCGGGCTGGACAATCTCTCCGCGACGGCCAGGCGAACCATGGTCCTGCAACGGGTGATCCAGGCCCCGCGAAGCATCGTCTGGGACAACTGGATGAATGCCGAGACGCTGCCGCAATGGTGGGGGCCCGACGGGTTTTCCTGCCGCACGAAGCGGATTGATCTCAGAGCGGGCGGCGAATGGGTCTTCGACATGATCGCGCCGGATGGCAAGATCTTCCCGAACCACCACCTCTATACCACGGTTCAACCCGAGGAGAGGATCGCCTATACGCTGCTATGGGGCGAGAACGGCCCGAAGCATGCTGACGCCTGGGCATCGTTCGAGGATCAGGGCGAGGGAACAAGGGTGACGCTGGGCATGGTGTTCAGCACGGAGGCCGAGTTCCAGGCGGCGAAGGGCTTCGGCGCAGTCGAACTGGGCCTGCAGACGCTGGGCAAGCTGGAAGTCTTTATCAAATCACGATGAGATGCCGCGGCTCGGCAGCCGGTTTCAAGGATCGTTTTGAAGGGGTTTTCGGCCTGTGGCGCAGCCTTCAAGCGCATTCAAACCGAAGATTTTTGCTAGTCTACTGCAGCGAAAAGGGCAGCCGAATGGCTGCCCTTCCTTGCTTCTACGCCATACGCATCACGAATAGGGCGATACGCACTGCTGGCGCGGGCCGTTATAGGGCTGGAACGTGTTGTCATACGCCCGATACGAGCGATAACGGTTGGCACACCAGCTCTGGTGCGATCCGCTGCCGGCCTGCGGCTGGTTGGCGATAGCGCCGCCGATTGCGGCACCGAGGCCGAAGGCGGCAAGCGGATACCACCAGCCATCCGAATGGCGGCGATAACCCGGGCGATAGTCGCGGTAGCCGCGATGGCCGTGCCAGCGGCGCTCGGCGCGCCGGTCGTAGCGATCGCGACGGTCGCGGCGATCGTAACGATACTGCACCTTCTCGACGGCGGAGGCTTCCGGCACGGGCACCCTTGCAAAGGTCACGGCCTGGGCCGGGATGACGGAGGTCAGAGCCAGGGCAAGGGAGAGCGCTCCCGCGGCAAGACCAGTCTTGAGATTCAACATGGCAAAAACCTTTCCTGCTTTTTTCGAGAATGAAACGCGGGACGGCCCCGGGTGGTTCCCGTTGTCTTCGATGACGGCCGCAATCCCGCGGGAAAAGGTCAAAAAAAAACGGGTTGGTCCGCCTTGTCGGCTCGCCAACCCGTTCCGGTAAAATGCGGATCAGGGTATTCGGGGTACAGGGGCTCTCACCACAATCCGGCTGCATCTCCAGATCTCCTGTGCGGCCGATCATGCCCGAACGCGATTTTCTCGATTGACATAATGCGCATATTTTTTGACGATTTCCACATGAGCAAAAAAGCGCCGCGGCAGGGGCCGCTCGACATCACGATCGTCCTTCTGCCCGAGTCGTCGATCATGTCGCTCGCCTCGGCACTCGACCCGATGCGCGCGGCAAACCGCGTCGTGCCGGAGCCGGTGTTCCGCTGGACGATCCTGTCGCCGCTCGGCAAGCCGGTGCTCCTGACCTGCGGCGTGGAGATCCGCGTGGACGGCGCCTTTGCCGACGTGACGAGCGGCGACGCGCTGCTCGTCATCGCGGGCTTCAACCAGGAGCGCCATGCCGACCGGTCCTTCGTGTCGCGGCTGAAGAAGGTGGCGCGGCGGTTCGATGTGGTGGCCGGCATCGAATCGGGTTGCTGGCTGTTGGCGCGCTCCGGCCTGCTCGACGGGCGCGATGCGACGGCGCATTGGGAGGAGCTCGAGGATTTCGCGGCCGCCTTTCCGGCGCTCAACGTGCGGGCCGACCGTTTCGTCACCGATGGGCCGCTCTGGACCTCGGGCGGTGCCTCGCCGACCTTCGACATGATGCTGCATCTGGTGCGCGCGCGGTTCGGCTCGGCGGTGGCGCTCGATGTGGCGAGCGTCTTCGTCTATGACGAGACCCATGCCGCGACGGATGCGCAGCCGCTCGTCTCGCTCGGCCGGCTGGGTGAGCATCAGCCGGACCTGGCCGCGGCGATCCGCCTCATGGAGCGCACCATCGACAGGCCGCTGACCATTGCCGCGCTCGCCCGGCGGCTCGGCTTTTCCACGCGCAAGCTGGAGACGCTGTTTGCCGCCGGCCTCGGCATCGGGCCGGGAAAATATTACCTGCGCCTGCGGCTGACGGCCGCCCAGCGGCTGGTGCGCGATACGTCGCTTTCGATCCAGGACGTGGCGTTGCGCAGCGGCTTCGACAGCCTTTCCGCCTTTTCACGCGCCTTTCGCAATCACTTCGGCGCAAGCCCGCTCAAACTTCGGGCCGAGCAGCGGGCCAAATAGAGCGCGGCCGGTTCCGGGACAGCAGAACCGGCCGCAGGGCCATGGTCGGGGACGGGGATTGGGGGACTGACCGGGCCCTTTCTCGCGCCCGGCGGTTTCGCCGGGCAGTCTCGTCATGCGGCGCCTTGCGGCGGCCGGATGTTACTTGACGCTACCGACGGCGTCGGCACGACCGTCCTGAAGCTTCACCCACTTGCCGGCATTCACCGAGGACTGGCGCTTCAGGTAGCGGTATTCGGTCTGCGACCAGAGCAGGACCTTGTTGCGCATGTTGTCGAGCACGAAGTCGCCGCGGTCGGTGCGCACGGTCAGCACGGCATGGCCTTCGCCGTTCGGCTGCAGCACGACGGTGATCAGCAGGTTGGAGGGCGAGATGCCGGCCTCCATCAGGCGCTTGCGCTTGATGAGCACGTAGTCCTCGCAGTCCGCCGCGGTGTCGGGATAGGTCCACTGTTCCTCGACGCCGTAGATTTCCATATCCGTCAGCGGCATGAACTCGGTGTTGGCGGTGTAGTTGACCTTGAGGATCGTCTTCCAGTTTTCCTGCGTCAGCTTGAGCGGGCCGGTGTCCTTGCCGGTCGGACCGCACTCGTCGCTGTACTGCTTGCAGAATTCATAGTGCCCGATGGGCTGGTTTGTCGCGCCGGCCAGCGGAATGTTGGCGGGCAGGGCCATCGCAGCGCCTGCGGCGGCGAGAGAGAAGAGGAATGCGAACGTCCCTGTCTTGATCGTTTTTGTCATTGTGTCTGTCCCCGTTTGATGGGGTCACAATGGCAGCTATGTTTTGATCTTGCGCGAAAAACGGAAGTATAACTTAGTTCAAATCAAGACAGCATAAGAATAAAACAAGAATAGAATTTGACGTTGTTTTGATCTGTATTTGAAGCGTATTTGATTAAAATTTGAACGAAATCCTGCCTGCGCCAAGATCGCCGCAGATGGCGTAATTCGCTGATTATAAAAGGGATATTTCGTTGAGCGCCACGCTCTTCGGGAGGCGGCTGGCGAGCTGGGCGCGCCGGCGGGGAACGCAAGCCGCGCGCCGCGGCACCGGACGGGCGGCCGGAATGCCGAGGAAGCCGCCAGAAGGGACGGCAAAACGCCTTGGCGGGCCGAAAATTTTTTTGCGTTTATTTTCGCGAAGAGCAGCCTGTGCCGTCCTGAAACAGCAAAGGGCCCCGCAGGGGCCCTCTTGGAACAGGTCGGCGCCTTGCCGTCCCGGAATGTTACAGGAAAGCGGTCAGGGCTTCCTTCGACTGCACGGAGGAGAACTCGATGGCGACGCCCTCCTGGAAATGGCGCACGACGCGGCCCTTCATGTTGCCGAGCTGTATGGGCGTGCCGAGGGCCGGCCGCACCTCGATATCCACGGCCGCGCCGGAGAGCGACAGGTCGATGATGCGGCAGGGATAGCGCCGTCCGTCGTCGAGTGTCAGCTCGGTGCGGGTGTTGCGCGGCGCCAGGCGGTTGTGGCGGCGGTCTTCCGGCAGACCGAGTTCATGCTTGTTGGCGATCCAGGTCAGCTGCGCGGCGAGCTTCTCGCGCTTGCGGTCCGTGGCGGTCAGGAGGATGGCGAAGCCGTTGTCGTTGAGGACGGCGACGCTGCCTTCGATGCGGCCGAGATGGTCCACATAGGCGATGATGCGCTCGCCCATGCGCGGGCGGGCGGCGCAGACGAAGCTGGCGTCGCCGGGCGACATGTCGAGCACGGTGCACTCGTATTCGTCGTGGTTGGGCAGCATCAGCCGGCCCGGCAGGTTCACCGAGACGCGCTGGAAGCTGCGCTGCTCGGGCTGCGGCTTGCGGGCGGCGGGCGATGCTTGCTGGAATGAGTACATGTGCGCGCGGGCCTGATGATCCTATCTCTTTCCAACTCTTAATCTTTCGAGGTTAACAGAAGGTTTGCCAACCCGTTGAAAAGCGATCACGGTCGCGTGTTTTGACAACTCAGGGGCGTTTTCGGTTGTGGCTGCGCCTTCGACCTCACGCATCGTCAGCCGGACGGCCGCCTTCGAAGATGCGAAGGTGCAGCACGCGGCTCACCGTCTGGCCGAGGCCGGCCGGCCGCATGGCCATGATGGAGGTGGGCATGGGGATGGCCGGCCGGTTGCCCTCGAGGCTGCGCGCGCGGCTCGGGTCGATGACCGAGAGCGCGCCGAGCGTCGCATAGCGAAAGGCGCACAGCGGCGGCTGCTGGCCGGGCAGGGGGGCGAAGGCGCCGATGATGCGATCCGCCGCCTTGCCCTTGCTGGCAAGCGGCAGCAGCACGATCTCGGCCTCCGTGGTCTCCAGTCGGCCGTCGACGAGCGCGACCTGCAGGATGGCGGGCGCCGCATGGGCCATCACATTCTCCGTGATCCGCGCGATGCGGGTGCGCTGGTCGGGGGCAAAGAGCGCGTCGAATGCCGTTCCCTTCAATTCACGGCCGAACTGCGCGCAGAGGCGCGTGCCCGCCAGGCGGAAGCGCGGATCGTGCAGCCGGCCGTGCTCCAGGATGAAGACGTCGGGCAGGATCGGCGCGATGTCGGCGGGCTCGATGGCGCTCCGCAACGGAACACGGCGCTCGCCGCGCTGGCGCGTCCAGTAGTCGTAAAGGGCCGTGATGGCCTTCGTCTGCATGCTCATTCCAATCGATTCTGTTCCGTTTCGGCACGAAAGGCCGGGCATCCGGTGGTCTTGCCGGGGAAGGAGCGAGTTTCGTGCCAGCGCGGCGTTAAGGTTAATATTTGGTTTCGATTGCGCTGCCGGCCGGCTTGGGGGAACATCCGGGCATCCCTCCATGAGGGACTGGTTTACTGCACAACGATTTCAGCCCCGGGGATTGGGGGCGCCGGCCGTCAGCGAAAGCTGCACGGCCTTTCTTTTCTCTGTATAAGCGCGATTCGTATTTTATGAGTTTGGTGGATCGGTCATGAGTAACGACGGCGTTGACGTGCAGGGTGGCAGTGCGGATATCCGCAAGCGGGAGCCGGCCTTCAACCTGCCGGGCAGCCTCGTCGCGGTCCTGGCGCTCCTGACCGCCATCCACGTGATCCGCACCTATCTTCTCTCGGCTTCGGCGGACGAGTTCGTGCTCCTGCATTTCGCCTTCATTCCCGGCCGTTATGCCATTCCCTTCGCCGAGCAGGATCTTGGCTGGCTCTGGGGGCCGGTCACCTATTCGCTGCTGCACGGCAGCTGGGAGCACTTGATCTTCAATGCCTTCTGGATGGTCGCCTTCGGAGCGCCGGTGGTGCGCCGCATCGGCCTTGCGCGCTTCTTCCTGTTCTGGTGCCTTTCTGCCGTTGCCGCGGTCGCCTTTCACACCGCGCTGCACTGGGGGGCGATGATCCTCGTCGTCGGCGCCTCCGGCGTCGTCTCGGGCCTGATGGGGGCCGCGGCCCGCTTCGTCTTCTCGCCGAGCGGGCGCATCAGCCGGCAGTTCGCCCATCTCAATCGCCGCCTGACGATACCGGAAGCGCTGTCCAACCGCTCCGTGCTGGTCTTTTCCGGCATCTGGTTCCTGACGAACTTCCTGATCGGCTTCGGCCAGATCTTCGGCTCGGATGCAGGCGGGGTGATCGCCTGGGAGGCCCATATCGGCGGCTTCCTGTTCGGCTTCCTCTTCTTCCCGCTCTTCGACGTCGGGTCGCCGGAAAGCCGCCGGGATTAACGATAGTCCATTAGCGGTCTTGCAATCGCCTCTTTCGTGGCGCACCATGGATGTGTTCCGGTTCGCACATGCACACCGGAACGGGAGCGGCATGTCGCGGGAGGAAGCGGATGCCGCCGGTACTGGCAGGGCAATCCCAATCGGGTGTCCCGCCTCTCTGCGTCATGATGCACACGGGAGGTACGCATGTATGTGAAGTCGATACTGGACGAGAAGGGCCGCAACGTCGTTACCGGCGGCCCGCAGCTCACCGTCAGGCAGGCTGCCGTCTATCTGCATGAAAACCACATCGGCGCCATCGTCATCCTCGACCGCAACGACCGCATCGCCGGCATTGCGACCGAGCGCGACATCGTTGCCGCCGTCGCCCGCAACGGGGCCGAATGCCTGGACAAGCCCATTTCCTCCATCATGTGGGGCAATGTCCATCGTTGCGGCGAGAACCAGACCGTCGACGAGCTCATGGAAATGATGAGCACGCTGCGCGCCCGCCATATCCCTGTGGAGAAGGACGGCCGGCTCGTCGGTATCATCTCGATCGGCGACGTGGTGAAATCCCATATCCGGGCGATCCAGCACGAGGCGGATGCCATCAAGGCCTATATCGCCAGCTGACCTCCGGTCCCCCGAACGGTTTCGGGCGGAGCGACAATCCTCGCTCCGCCCGCTCCGGCATCTGCAATGCAGTCTCTTCATCAGCGCATCAGCACGACTTCCTGCATGCGCTTGATCTCGGTGATGCGGGTCTTGGCTTCGAGATAACCGCGATCGATCGCTTCGCCGGCGCGGTGGAACTCCGACAGGCCGATATCCGAAAGCTTGGGATGCAGCGCGAGATCTGGCGGGTCGCCGGCAAGGCGCGCGCGGGAAATGCGGTCCTGGATGATGTTGAAGGATTGCACCATCACGCTCGTCAGGCCGAGCCGCGCGGCGCTGTCCTCCTGCCTCGGCTCGTCGATCTTCTGTTCGCTGGCGCTGTGCTTGATCACCGCCGAGCGGCCATAGAGGTCGTAGTTGAGGTTGACGGCGACGACCAGCGGCTCCTCATGGGCGCGGCAGACCGAGACCGGCACCGGATTGACCAGCGCCCCGTCGACCAGCGTGCGATTGTTGCACTTGATCGGCTCGAAGATGCCGGGCAGCGCGTAGGAGGCGCGGATGGCGGTGATCAGCGCGCCGCTGTTGATCCAGACCTCGTGGCCGCTGTTGACCTCCGTGGCGACGGCGACGAAGGGACGGTCGAGGCTCTCGATCGAGAGGTTTTCCAGATGCTCCTGCATGCGCTTGGTCAGCCGCATGCCGCCGAAAAGGCCGGAACCGCGAATGGTGAAGTCGAGCAGGCTCGCGATGCGCCGCATGGTGAGCGAGCGGGCGAAGGCTTCCAGCTCGTCCAGCTTGCCGGCGAGGTAACAGCCGCCGACCAGGGCGCCGATGGAGGTGCCGGCGATCATCGAGACCTCGATGCCCTCCTCGTCCAGCGCCCTCAGCACGCCGATATGGGCCCAGCCACGGGCGGCACCGCCGCCGAGCGCCAGAGCGATCTTCGATTTGCGCGGCGGGGCCGGCGCGGGAATATGGGACATGTCGTTCATGGAAGGACCGCCGGGGTCGGATGCATCGGCTGTTACAAGACTACGATTGAAACTCCAGTTCAACATTCCCGACCTCCGTTACCAAGAGGAATTCGCAGCGAAGCAATCGGTTCCGGCATCGCGGCATCCTCGGCAACACAATAGATGACAGGATAGATGCATTCTGTGACGCGGGGAACTTTGCGGGCGAAAACCTGCCGGGCTGTCCCGTGTGCGTCCTGTTTCGGCTGGAGGAGGGCGCGTGCCCGCAGGATCGTCGCCCCGGTGGGGGTGGCCTTGGAAACCTGTCGTGACGCACGAGAGCGATGGGGTTCCATGTCCTGATCCGCATGGCGGGGATAAAAGCCGCCATGCAGGACATTAAGCGTCGGGATCGGTTGCCAATTGGTGAATCCGTGCCGAAACCGGACGGAATTCGCCGGGATGCTTAATTTTTGCCGTAGATCGCCGCCGGGTCGAACTGCGGCGCGCCGCCCGTGATGGTCAGCACGGCGCCATCGGGACCGTTCGAGACCGTGCGGTAGAAGCAGGATCTGCGGCCGGTGTGGCAGGTCGCATCATGGCCGGCGACCGCGACCTTCAGCCACACCGCGTCCTGGTCGCAATCCGTCCGCAGCTCCACGACGGTCTGCAGGTTGCCGGAGGTCTCGCCCTTCTTCCACAGCGCCTTGCGCGAGCGGCTCCAGTAATGCGCGATGCCGGTCTCGATGGTCAGCGCCAGCGACTCGGCGTTCATGTGGGCGACCATCAGCAACTCGCCGTCCTTCGCATCCGTCACCACGGCCGTCACCAGGCCGTGCTCGTCGAAGCGCGGCGTGAAGGCCGGGCCCGTTTCGAGCTCGGCCTTGTCCTTGGGCGGGGTCTCGAAGGTGATCGGCATCGCGGTCGATTGCTCCATCTTTCTGTTTGACGCAATCCCGGACGCAAAACCGCTGCGCACTTTTGCTGGAAATGCTCTAGCTCCGGATCATCGTCATGAACCGGACCTGCTCGGCCGGTTCGGTCTTGAAGGCACCGGTAAAGGTGGTGGTGAGCGTTGTCGAGCCCTGCTTCTGGATGCCGCGCATCGCCATGCACATATGCTCGGCCTCGATCATCACGGCGACGCCGCGCGGGTTCAGCGTCTCGTCGATCGATCTGGCGATCTGCGCCGTCATCGTCTCCTGCGTCTGCAGGCGGCGGCCGTAGATCTCCACCACGCGGGCGATCTTGGAGAGGCCCAGCACGCGGCCGTTCGGCAGATAGGCGACATGCGCCTTGCCGATGATCGGCACCATGTGATGCTCGCAATGCGAGAAGAACGGGATGTCCTTCACCAGCACCATGTCGTCGTAGCCGGCCACTTCCTCGAAGGTGCGGCCGAGCACGTCCTCGGCGGCGAGGTCATAACCCGAGAAGAGCTCGCGATAGGCTTTCGCAACGCGCGCCGGGGTGTCGAGCAGCCCTTCGCGCTCCGGATCGTCGCCCGCCCAGCGGAGCAGGACGCGAACGGCATCCTCCGCCTCTTTTTGCGAAGGACGGCCGGACGGATCGTCGACACGCGGGAAATTGGTGACTATGGCGTCCATGGACCCATTGACCTTTCTGCAGGTTACCTGACGTGTTTATCGGACTCGCCACTGGCCATTCGCCTAACCCTGCAGGCTTGGGTTCCGTTGGCGGGCTCCGGGGCTTTCGGGTCTTCGCTTCTCAGTGCGCATGACCGTCCGGCACGGTTTCCCAAACAACAGGTGAACGACTTGCTCCTTGCCTTCGCAGTTCCGGACGGAAAGCCGTTTCGCACGTTTCCGGGAATTGCTCCAGCGTCTTGCAAAACGCTCACCCCAATACGAGTTATCATATAGTATCGGGCGAGGCCTGCGAAAGAGGCTTGAGACGACACGCCGTGCTTTTTTACCGACGAGGCCGGAATAATCTCCTCGGATCATTGAAGATTCCGCAAAAAATGCGGAAAACGGGACCATGATGGACGATATCTACAACAGCCGTATCCTCGAATTTGCCGGCAACATCCCGCGCATCGGCACGCTTGCCGATGCGGACGGCGAGGCCGGCGCCCATTCCAAGCTGTGCGGCTCGCGCGTCAAGGTCTACCTGAAGCTCGACGGCGACCGGGTCACGGATTTCGCCCATGAGGTGAAGGCCTGCGCGCTCGGCCAGGCCTCGTCCTCGATCATGGCGCGCCACGTCATCGGCGCGACGACGGCGGAAATCCGCGACGCGCGCGACAAGATGCTGGCCATGCTCAAGGCCGACGGCGAGGGGCCGGACGGTCGTTTCGAGGACATGCGGTTCCTGCGGCCGGTCAAGGACTACAAGGCCCGCCACGCCTCCACCATGCTGACCTTCGACGCCGTGGTGGACGCCATCGGCCAGATCGAGGCGAAGCGGCTGGAAAAGGCCGGGTGAGGGGCGATGTGCGATGCGCCCGACTGCCGGCATGCCGGTGCGCGGCCTGCCCATAGGGGGCGCAACTGGCAGGGGCCGTTCCGCCGGACGCTGGGCCGCCTCCTCGGCATGGGCCTCATCCGGCTCTACCAGCTGACGCTTTCCGGCTTCGTCGGCAACGGTTGCCGCCACCTGCCGACGTGTTCGGAATATGGCTACGAGGCCGTCGCCCGCCACGGTCTGTGGCGGGGCGGCTTCCTGGCGCTGTTCCGTGTCGCCCGCTGCGGCCCCGGCGGTACCCATGGCTTCGATCCCGTGCCGGAGGCGCTGGCGCCGCGCTTTCACTGGTGGGCGCCCTGGCGGCTGTGGCGCGTTGCGGAAAAGAGGCGGTGACGCCATGACCGTGCCGATGGAATACCGCCAGGCCTCGCGCGATTTCGACGCCTTCCTCATCGATGCCCGCGACACGGCCATGCTGCAGACCACCAACCAGGCTTTCACCATGGCGGAGGCCGTGCTGACGGTGTTCCGCCGCCGGCTTTCGGTGGCGGAGGCGCTTGCCTTCGCCGCGGTCCTGCCGCCGGTATTGCGCGCGCTCTTCGTGTCGGGCTGGGATATCGCCGAACCGATCCGGCCCTTTGCGGAATGGGACGTGCTGATCCGCGAGGTGCAGGCGTTTCGCGGCGACCACAATGTCTCGCCGCAGACGGCCATCGCCGATGTTGCCGCCGCCCTCGGCCGGCATGTCGATCCGGCGGCCTTCGCGCGCGTCCTCGACCGGCTGCCGCCCGCCGCACGGGCGTTCTGGCGCCCATGACGGTCTATGTCGCTCTTCTGCATTCCATCGTGCTCGGCCCCGGACGGCGGCTCGTGATGGCCGACCTCAGGGCCATGGCCGAAGGCCTCGGCTTTCGCGGCACGCGCACCCTGGTCGCCACCGGCAACCTGATCTTCGAGGGAGAGGACGAACCGCTTTGCGCCATCGAGGACCGGCTGGAAGCGGCGTTTCGCGCGCGCTTCGAAAAGCATGTCGACATCATCCTGCGCACGGCGGAGGCCTGGCGGCGGCTTGCGGCCGGCAATCCTTTTCCGGGTGGCAACGGCGCGGATGTGGGTATCCGCGTCATGCGGACGCCGCTGGGGCCGGAGGTTCTGCCGAGGCTCGAAAGGATCGCCACGCCCGGCATCCGCCTCGCTGTCGTCGACGGCGATCTCTGGGTGGATTTCTCGCAGAAGCCGAGCGAGACCAGGCTCCTGTCGCACCTGACGACGAAGAAGCTCGGCATCGGCACCCTGCGTAACGCCAACACCGTCAACGGCCTTGCGACCATGCTCGGCTGAGCTCACAGCCACCGGGGCACCCGCTGCCGGTAGGCGCGATAGGCCGCGCCGAGATCCTGGACCAGCACCGCCTCCTCCACCCGAACCTGCAGCCGGACCGCGAGCACGAGCGCGGCCGTGAGTGCGAGCTGGACCGCATCCGGCCGCGCGACGAGAAGGCCGGCGAAGAGCGCGACCTGCCCGACGAAGACCGGATTGCGCGAGAGACGAAACGGTCCCGTTTCGACGATGGCGCCGGAATGCCCCGCCGCCGAGCCGATGCGCCAGGACAGGCCCATGCAGCGCTGGGCATGGATGGCGAAGAGGCCGCCGGAAAGCGCCAGCAGCAGGCCGGCGATACGGACCGGCGGGGGCGGATCGAGGAACGCCGGCGCCGGCTCGACGCCGGTGGCGAGAAGCACGGGATAGAGCAGGCCGCCGGCAAAGCTCAGGCGGAAGAGCAGGGCGGGCAGGCCCTGCCGGCCGCCGAGGCCGAACAGCCAGGCCGGCCGTCCCGCCGCCCGCGCCGAAAGCACCGTCAGGACGAGGAAGGCGGCGAGATAGGCGCCCATGAGGGCTGCGGAAAGAACGGGCAGGGACGGCATCATCGGGTCTCCGATCTTGGTCGCGGCCAGTCTGCAACCTCCAGTGACTGGAGAGTCAAGGCCCGCGCCGTGCGACCCAGTATGCGGCCGGCCGGCGGCGCGGGGAAAATGCTGTCGCGGTGCTCAGCGGCGGACGAGCCGGCGAAGCGTCTTGACTTCCGCCTCCGTCAGCGGGCGGACGGCGCCCTTTTCGAGATCCCCAAGCACGAGATCGCCGATGGCGACGCGCACGAGGCGAAGGCACGCGATATCGAGCGCTTCCAGCATACGGCGGATCTGGCGGTTGCGGCCCTCGTCGAGCACGATCTCGAGCCAGGAATTCCGTTCGCCGTCGCGCAGCCTGCCTGCGGACCTTGCGCGCAGGAATTCGCCGTCGTGGTGGACGCCCTTCTCCAGCGCATCGAGGACCGGCCGGTCGGCGATGCGGTCGATCTGGACATGATAGGTCTTGGCGACATGGGTCTTCGGATCGAGCAGGGCGTTGGCGAATTCCGTGTCGTTGGAGAAGAGGAGCAGGCCCTCGCTCGCCTTGTCGAGCCGGCCGACGGGGGAGAGATGCGCGGGATCGAGGTGCTTCAGGCATTCGAACACCGTCGGCCGGCCCTCCGGGTCGTGCCGGGTGGTGACGAGCCCGCGGGGCTTGTTGAGCATGAGGTAGACGGGTTTTTCCGCGACGACCGCCGCGCCGTCCACCGTGATGCGCGCGTCGGCAAGGTCGATCCAGGTCTCGGGATCGGTGACGATACGGCCGACGACGGCGACGCGGCCGGCCGAAATCAGCGCTTCCGCCTCCGTGCGGGAGCAGAAGCCGAGCTTGGAGAGGGCGCGGGGCAGGGTGGCGCGCTTGCCGGCGTTGGCGGCCTCGGGCCGCGCGGCGGCGCGGGCCTTCGGGGCGGCCGCTGCCCTGCGGGCAGGCGCCGGTTTTTGCCGTTTGCCTCTGTCTTTCGCCATGCTGCCCGTAAAACCCCTGATCGCCGCGGTTGACCGGCCAGCCCATGCCATTCTAAAGCCGGGTCCGTCCAGAGCCTTTCCGCTCGCCTGCGGCTGGTGGAAAGGCCCTGTTTGTCTTTTGCGCAATTCCCGACGCAAGACCGCTGCACGGTTCTGCCGGAATTGCGCCCGTCCACTATAGCCGAAGCGAGGCCGCCGTTGACCCAGGACGACATCACAACCGAACTCGTCACGCTGCGCGACTACTGGCGCTATGCGATCTCCCGCTTCAACGCGGCCGACCTCAGCTATGGCCACGGCACGACGACGGCCGGCGACGATGCGGCCTTCCTGCTGCTCGACACGCTCGACCTGCCGATCGACACGCTCGATCCCTTCCTCGACGCCCGCCTGCTGCCGGCCGAGCGGCAGCTGCTCGCGGCACGCATCGAGGCGCGCGTCACGACGCGAAAACCCTCGGCTTACCTCACCGGCCGGTCCTATATCCAGGGCGTGCGCTTTTTTGTCGACGAGCGGGTGATCGTGCCGCGCTCGCATATCGGCGAGATCCTGTTCTCCGAATATCTCGGCGAGCACGGCTCGTCCTTCCTGCCCGATCCGATGCTGGTGGAAAGCGCCGTCGACATCTGCACGGGCTCGGGCTGCCTTGCGGTGCTGGCGGCAAAGTTCTTCCAGCAGGCGAGCGTGGACGCGGTGGACCTGTCGGCCGACGCACTGGAGGTCGCCAGGCTCAACCTTGCCGAACACGACGTGGAGGACCAGGTGACGCTCCTTCAGGGCGATCTCTTCGCCCCGCTTGCCGGCCGCACCTACGACCTCATCATCACCAATCCGCCCTATGTCGACCATGCGGCGCTCGCAGGCTACCCGCCGGAATTCCGTGCCGAGCCGGAAATGGCGCATGACGGCGGGGAAGACGGGCTCGACCTCGTTCGAAAAATCCTCGCAGAGGCGGCCGATCACCTCAATCCGGGCGGCGGCATGATCTGCGAGATCGGCTCGGGCCGCGAGATTTTGGAGGAGGAATTCCCGCATCTGGAGTTCGTCTGGCTGGAAACGGCCGAATCGCAGGACGCGGTGTTCTGGATTTCGGCGGAGGCGCTCGGCGTGGAATGAGCGCCCCGCCGCGTTGTCCGGTAAGCTAGAACAGTTCGGGTGAGGCAGAAATCAAAAGCGCCTCCTCCTGCCGCATAGACATGTTAAGTGTTCCGCCTAGTGGCGGAAGGAGGGACAAGATAAAGCGGATTTTGGAGATAGGGAGAATGAGGAGTGTGAACCCTCCAGTACAGAAAAGGTGAGGCGCAACCAACGCCTGAAAAAATGGCAGGAATTAACAAACCTCGATTGCAAACTTCGAGCGCTATTGCGATGGTATGGGAGAGAATCGGGAGAATATTATGCATCGTATTGTTCACGCCCACCTGAAGAGTTTTTCTGAGAATTTTGGATATATCTCTGTTGCTGAATCAATTCAGTTTGAAAAGTTTTGTACTTTTAGTGTTTTATCTTCTCGGTATTCCGCTGATTTTGACCTTGATGAGGTGACCACTGGTGACGTGGACGATGGAATTGATGGTGTTGCTGTAGTCATTGATGAAACACCGTGCCCGTCACCTGAGGAAGCAGAAGGCATATTTAAGGAGCCAAGAAGGAATCACGATGTTGAGGTCGTTTTTGTTCAAGCAAAGGGCGGTGAACGCTTTGATTTAGGTGATTTTTTGAAGTTCAAAGACGGAATCTTGAGATTTGTCACCGCCGAGGTTTATTCTTTAAGTGATGATGTTTTGAATGACGCTAAAGCTGCATTCGATGTGGTGATATCCAATGTGCCAAAAGTTCGAAATGGAAGACCATCTGTTTTCGCGTATTATATCACGACAGGAATTTATCAAAACCCCGCAGAGCTGGAGCGCGCCCGAATAGAATTTGAAGAACAGCTTTTAGAGTTAGGGTACTTTAATGAGGTTGAGGTTCGGTTTCTTGGGCGTGATGAGCTTACGAAACTATGGGTTGGAACATATTCCGGTACGCAGGCTAGCTTGACTGCATTGAGTAATGCGGCTCTTCCAGAGATTTCTGGAATTGATGAGGCTTATCTTGCCGTAGTGAAAGCCGCTGACTTAGTTGATCGCCTTCTCATTACGGAGGATGGAAATCTTAGGGGGCAGGTCTTTGAGGAAAATGTGCGGGCTTATTTAGGGGATGACAATCCAGTAAATAAATCGATATCTGAGACTATAAAGTCTAATTCTGCTTCCAGGTTTCCTGTTTTAAATAACGGAATTACTATTGTAAGCCCTGATGTAAAACTTCAGGGTAGCGTTTTCCACCTAAAAAATTATCAGATAGTCAACGGCTGCCAGACCTCAAACGTGCTTTTTGAGAACCGTGCACATCTGGCGGAAATTATGGTGAATGTGAAAATCGTGGAAACTCAGGACGAGGATGTTTTTGCTGATTTGGTTAGAGCCACAAATAGCCAGTCCAGAGTTGATGATGCACAATTTTTATCTTTAAAGCCAGTAGTTAGGAGGGTGGAGCAATATTTTAACTCAGTCGATTCCGAAGATAAAGAGAAAAAATTGTATCTAGAGCGTCGAGATAGGCAATACGTTGGGCAGGATATATCTGCTATTCGTGTTTACTCTCTGCATAATGCTGCTAAGTGTGTTGCGTCTATGTATTGTGCAAGACCTGAGCTCGCTTTTAGGTATCCGAAGCAGATGTATGAGGAACTTGGCGGCTTCATTTTTGCTGACGATGTGAGGGAAATAGTATTTTATTCTGCGTGTTTAACGATGCATAGATTTAATCTTTTGGTTTCTAATAGTGTTATACCTCAGAATATGAAAAAATTTAAATGGCACATTCTTGCTGTTGTTAAGGCAATTATATGCGGAAAGACAAATAATAAACTTGGTAGTCGTGAAGTGGAAAAGGAGGCGGCAAAAATAGTATCATCTATGGAAAAGCATGGTCCGGAGGCCACATCTATATTTGAAAGAGCGACACGCGTATGTGTGAGTCTTGGTGAGGTTACAAATGATCGGTTGAAGAGACAGGCAATTCTCACTGAGATGTTGGAAAGTATTTAATTTACGACCATTTCGCATAGCTAGGTCGAGAATCTATAGCAATCAAAAACGAACGCTTAATCATTTATTTTCGACGAGAGCCGGAATGTCTCGAAGGGAAGCCAGCGAGCGCTGGCTTCTCCCCCTTCCAATCCCCCCCAAATCCCCGTATACCGCCCACCGCAACGCGCCGGCGCATCCGGCCATTCCCCCGCATACCACCCGCATTCGTTGGCGGGACTGGATAGGAGATTTTCGATGTCTGCACCTGTTTCCCTGACTTTTCCCGATGGCTCCGTCCGCGATTATCCCGCGGGCTCGACGGGGCGTGACGTGGCCGAGGCGATTTCCAAGTCGCTGGCCAAGAAGGCGGTCGCGATTGCGCTCGATGGCGAGCTGCGCGATCTCTCCGATACCGTTTCGAACGGGCGGATCGAGATCGTCACGCGCGACGACGACCGGGCGCTGGAGCTGATCCGGCACGATGCCGCGCATGTGATGGCGGAGGCGGTGCAGGAGCTCTGGCCGGGGACGCAGGTGACCATCGGGCCGGTCATCGACAACGGTTTTTACTACGATTTCGCCAAGGACGAGCCTTTCACGCCGGACGATCTGCCGAAGATCGAAAAGCGCATGAAGGAGATCATCCAGCGCAACAAGCCCTTCACCAGGGAAGTGTGGTCGCGCGACAAGGCGAAGGAGATCTTTGCCGGGAAGGGCGAGACGTACAAGGTCGAGCTGGTCGATGCGATCCCCGAGGGGCAGGACCTCAAGATCTACTACCAGGGCGACTGGTTCGACCTGTGTCGCGGGCCGCACATGGCCGCGACCGGCCAGATCGGCACGGCCTTCAAGCTGATGAAGGTCGCGGGCGCCTATTGGCGCGGCGATTCGAACAATCCGATGCTGACACGCATCTACGGCACCGCCTGGCGCACGCAGGAGGAGCTCGACACCTATCTCAACATCCTCGCCGAGGCCGAAAAGCGCGACCATCGCCGGCTCGGGCGCGAAATGGACCTGTTCCATTTCCAGGAGGAAGGGCCGGGCGTCGTCTTCTGGCACGGCAAGGGCTGGCGCATGTTCCAGACGCTCGTCGCCTATATGCGCCGTCGTCTCGCGGGCACCTATGAGGAGGTGAACGCGCCGCAGGTGCTCGACAAGTCGCTGTGGGAAACCTCCGGCCACTGGGGCTGGTATCGCGACAACATGTTCAAGGTGACCGTCGCCGGCGACGAGACCGACGACGAGCGCGTCTTCGCGCTGAAGCCGATGAACTGCCCGGGGCATGTGCAGATCTTCAAGCATGGCCTGAAATCCTATCGCGAACTGCCTGTGCGGCTTGCGGAATTCGGCAATGTGCATCGCTACGAGCCTTCCGGCGCGCTGCACGGCTTGATGCGCGTGCGCGGCTTCACGCAGGACGATGCGCATGTCTTCTGCACCGACGAGCAGATGGCGGCCGAATGCCTGCGCATCAACGACCTCATCCTCTCGGTCTACAAGGATTTCGGCTTCGAGGAGATCACCATCAAGCTTTCCACCCGGCCGGACAAGCGCGTCGGCTCGGACGAGCTGTGGGATCGCGCCGAGAACGTGATGACGCAGGTGCTCGAGACGATCCAGCGGCAGTCGAACAACATCAAGACCGGCATCCTGCCGGGCGAGGGCGCGTTCTACGGGCCGAAGTTCGAATATACGCTGAAGGACGCCATCGGCCGCGAATGGCAGTGCGGCACCACGCAGGTCGACTTCAACCTGCCGGAACGGTTCGGCGCGTTCTATATCGACCAGGCGTCGGAAAAGCGCCAGCCGGTGATGATCCACCGCGCCATCTGCGGCTCGATGGAGCGCTTCCTCGGCATCCTCATCGAGAACTTCGCCGGGCACATGCCGCTGTGGATCGCACCACAGCAGGTGGTGGTCGCGACCATCACCTCCGAGGCGGACGATTATGCCCGCGAGGTGGCGGAGAAGCTGCGCGATGCCGGCCTGACCGTCGAGACCGATCTTCGCAACGAGAAGATCAACTACAAGGTCCGCGAGCATTCGGTGACCAAGGTTCCGGTCATCATCGTCTGCGGCCGGCGCGAGGCGGAGGAACGCTCCGTCAACATCCGCCGGCTGGGCTCGCAGAACCAGACGGCGATGTCGCTTGACGAGGCGATCGAGACGCTGTCGCTGGAGGCGATGCCGCCGGACCTGAAGCGCAAGCTCGGCAAGGCGTGAGCCTTCGCCGCAACTGTCGGAAAATTGCAATAATCCCGTGCTAGCCAGTGCGGGATTATCTTTTTGCCCACCCTCCTCCGTCATCCTCGGGCTTGACCCGAGGATGACGGAGGAGGGGGCGGGGTTTTTGGGGAACACCGTGCGGTTCAAGGAACTGTCCTACGCCAACGAGAACGATCCGCGCCTCAAACGATGGTTCATCCGCTCCATGGAAGGCCTTGCCGGCCGTAACCGCTACGCCCGGCTCTACCATGTCTGGCGCAGCTCCGTCGTCGGGCGGAGCGCGCGGGTCTTCGGCGACATGCTCGATCTCATCGATGTCGGGCTGCGCGTCGAGGGCGCCTGGCCGCCGCCGGACCTGCCCGAGGGGCCGGTCGTCATCGTCGCCAACCATCCCTTCGGCATCGGCGACGGCATCGCGGTGCTGGCGCTCGCCGAGCAGCTCGGCCGGCCGTTCAGGGTGATGATCCACAACGACCTGCTGAAAGTGCCGGAAATGCAGCCCTATGCGCTGCCGGTCTCCTTCGAGGAGACGAAGGAGGCGCTGGCGCTCAACATGAAGACGCGGGCGGAGGCGGTGCGGCTTCTGAAAGAGGGCACGACGGTGATCGTGTTTCCGGCGGGGGGCGTCGCGACGGCGAGGAAGGTGTTCGGCCGGGCGGAGGACCTGCCGTGGAAGATGTTCCCGGCAAAGCTCATCCAGTCGGCCAAGGCGAATGTCATCCCCGTCTATTTCGAGGGGCAGAACGGCCGGCTCTTCCATCTCGCCAGCAAGGTCTCGCTGACGCTGCGCCTGTCGCTGCTGATCCGCGAGTTCCGCAAGCTCTCGGGCGCGACGATCGCCGCGCGCATCGGCGGCGTCATTGCCTGGGCGGAGCTGGATGCGGGCGACCGCCGGAACATCACGGCGCGGCTCCACGAGGCCGTCTTCGCGATGGCGCCCCGGCCGCGGTCGTTTCTGCGGCGCGCCGGCTGAGGGCCGGGCGGCACGGACGCTGTATCTGTTTGAATCCGGAGCTTTTCCCGCCTTCAGGCGATCGCGCCTGGATGCGGCTTTCAGTCCACCACGTCCTCGGCGCCGGCCTTCTCCCCGTTGGCGTTCTCGTCGAGCAGCACCTCGACATCGGTGTTGACGCCGGCCTTCACGGTGAAGTCGCGCTGGTAGATCTTGTTCTTGTTGCGGGCGACGGCGATATAGCTGCCCTCGGCCAGCACCAGCGTCGGGAAGGCGCCGACGCTTTCGCTGACCGTGTCGCCCGAGGAGGTGAGGATCGACCAGGCCGTATCGGCGATCGCCTCGCCGCCGGGCTCGGAGACGAGCTTCAGCGTGAGCTTTGCGGCGCGGTGCTGGATCGTCGCGCGCGTCAGCTTGCCGGCCTCGACCTGGATGTCGGCGCGGATGACGGCGTTGACCGTGCCGTAATCGGAGACGACGTGGTAGGTGCCGGCATTGAGGCGCACGACGGAGTTCGGCTTGACGTCGTCGACGACGAGGTTGCGCTCGCCGTCCTCGCGCACGTCGGCGGCGAAGATCGAGAAGGAGAGCTCCTTCGGGGGAATGCGCACGTCCGAGCCGGAGACGGCGTTCAGCATGATGCCGCCGGCATCGAGCACCATGACCTGCTTGTCGACATCGCCGGTATCGGGAACGACCAGCTTCTTGGTGGCGCCCGCGCGGCCGAAGGCGACGTTGACGAAATATTCGCCGGGCACAAGCTGGAAGGCGGCGGAGCCGCCCTCGGAGGAGGCCAGCAGCGGCAGCTTGCCGTCGGCGCCCGGAATGGGCGAGAAGACGCGCCAGGTCAGCCCGTGCTGCATGGGGCTGCCGTCCTTCGTCAGGAGCGCCTCGCAGGTCACGTCCCTGAGGTTCGCCGGCGTCGCCTCGCCCGTCACGATCGGGTTGAACGAGGTGAGCTTGCTGCCCTTCAGCGGCGTGGTGATCTGGGAGAAACTGTCCAGCGCCTCCTGCGCGCGGGCCGGGACGGGCGACGCGACGAGGCTCGCCACGGCAAGGCTCATGGCAACGGCGGGAGGGATGGGCATGCGCATGGGGGCGGTTGACTTCCTGACTGTAAGGCTCCACTTGAAGACCCGGCTAATGGCATTTTCAAGGCCGCGTCCGCGCGCCAAGGTATTGGAACTCCCGCCCGATGAAAACCGAAATCAAGCTGATCGACTATCTTTCGACCCGCCGGTCGATCCCCGCCTTCCAGATGAGCGAACCCGGCCCCTCGAAGGGCGAGGTGGAGGAGATGCTGACGCTCGCCTCGCGCGTGCCCGACCACGGCAAGCTCGCGCCCTGGCGCTTCATCGTCTATCGCGGCGAGGAGCGCCAGCGGATCAGCGAGGCGCTGGCCGCCATCGCCATGGGCGACAAGCCGGACCTTTCGGACGAGATGGTCAAGGTGGAGAACACCCGGCTCACCCGCGCGCCCGTGGTGATCGCCGTCGTCAGCCGCGCGGCGCCGCATTTCAAGATCCCGGAATGGGAGCAGGTGATGTCGGCGGGCGCCGTGTGCCTCAACCTGGCGATGGCCGCCAATGCGCACGGTTTTGCCTCGAACTGGCTGACCGAATGGTACGCCTTCGACGAACGCGCCTATCCGATCCTCGGCGTGAAGCCGGGCGAGCGGATCGCCGGCTTCATCCATATCGGCACGCCCACCGTGCCGCCGACCGAGCGGCCGCGGCCGGAGCTCGCCGAGATCGTCACATGGGTCGGCGATGAGGCCTGACGCGCTGTTCTACGAGACGGCGGAGAACGCCCACGGCCTGAGGCACGATCCGTTCAAGGCGATCGTCGCGCCGCGGCCGATCGGCTGGATCGGCACGAAGGCGGCGGACGGGCGGCACAACCTTGCGCCCTATTCGTTCTTCAACGCGGTGAGCGACAGGCCGAAGCTGGTGATGTTCTCCTCGAGCGGCCACAAGGACAGCGTGACCAATATCGAGGAAACCGGCGTCTTCACCTGCTCGCTGGCCGGCCGGCATCTCGCCGAGGCGATGAATGCCAGCTCCGCCGCCGTGCCGCGCTGCGTCGACGAGTTCGCGCTCGCCGGCCTCACGCCGGTCGCCGGCCGTCTCGTCGATGCGCCCTATGTGGGTGAGGCCCATGCGGTGCTGGAATGCCGGATGACGCAGGCCTTCCGCCCGGTCGACATCAACGGGCGGGAATCGGACAACTGGGTGGTCTTCGGCCAGGTGGTCGGCATCCATATCAGCCCGGAGATCCTGCGCGACGGCATGATCGACATGGGCGTCGCACGCCCGCTGGGGCGCATGGGCTACATGGACTACTGCGACGGCGGGGCGGAGGTTTTCGCCATGATGCGGCCGAAGGCGGGGTGAGGACGCGGGCGGTCATCGCCCGGGCCGATTCTCTCCGGTCAGTCGCCTTCCCAGACGGTTCGGATCGGCTTTATCTGCGCCGCATGCGCGGCAAGGCCGCCGAAGAAGCCGTCGCCCCGCGAGCGTTCGCACGCCGTTACCAAGGCCGCTCCCGTCACGTCCGGCAACGAATCATAGGCCGGTATGCCGGCTGCGGCGGCGGCAAGGAGGGTCGCGCTGCGGGCTGCGGCGAAGGCGGCGGTCCATTCGCCGGTTTGCGTGAGCGTGCGGCTTGCGCCGAGGGTCTGCTTCAAGAGCCCCTGATTCCATATGAGGCCGGCAAGTCGTCCGGACTTGCCGGCAAGGCCCTGCGGCGAGAGGGGGGCGGGCAGGATGCCGTCCGTGATCGCGAGGATCCCCGTGCCGCCGTCTTCCCGGCCTTCCTCGGCCTCGGCGACGGACAGGAGGGTGGCGAGGCGCTGGAGGTCCGCGCCGGTGCGCCAGCCGGACAGGGCAATTCCCGCGGCGCCGCCGCCAATGGCGCGGCGGAGGGTTTCGGCCTCGACCGCCCCGTCGACGATGACAAAGCTGCCTTTCACCCGTGCGTCGCCGGCGGTGCCGGCGCGTACCAGCACGCCGCAACCCTGGGGAAGGGCGGGGGCGATGTCGGTCGCTTCGAAAAGGGCGCGGGGCAGCGGGTTCATGGCCCCTTCATAGGCGCAGGCCCGCGGGAATGGCAATGACGATCCGGTTAACGGATATGGTGAACCAATCTTAAACACTTTGGCGCTAACGTGTTTCCAGTAGCGTTTTGCAGGCGTTTGGGGCGTCCATTGATCGTTCATGCTTTTCTTCGTTGGGTCGAGACCGCGCGGGCAGCGGACCGGGCGAAGGCGGCCAGTGTGTTGGCGCGGGCTTACGCACGGGCGCGCATTTCGGCCGTCGACCGCCGCGCCGCGGAAATGGCGATGATCTTCCTGCTCGACGATCCGGCGCCGCAGGTGCGGCTGGCGCTCGCCGAAGCGCTCGCCGATTGCGAGGATGCGCCGCGCGCCGTCATCCTGCCGCTGGCGGAAGACCAGCCGGAAATCGCCGCCCACATCATCCTGCGTTCGTCGCTGCTGACGGATGGCGACCTCGTCGATCTCGCCGCCAAAGGCAGCGCGACGACGCGCATGCTGATCGCCCATCGCGCCTTCGTCTCGCGCCCGGTTTCGGCGGCGCTGGCGGAGATCGGCGACGTGGCGGACGTGTCGGCATTGCTGGGGAACGAAGGCGCCGTCCTTTCCCGGCGCAGCCTGTCGCGCATTGCCGACCGGCTCGGCGACGATGCGGAAATCCGCGCATTGCTGCTCGACCGCGACGACCTGCCGAGCGATGCGCGCCATGCGCTGGTGGAGAAGATCGGCATGGCGCTGGCCGGCTACGGGCTGATCCAGGCGGCGGTGGGCGCGAACCGCGTCGAACGCATCACGCGCGAAGCCTGCGATGTCGCGACGATCGGCATGGTGGGGGAGGTTTGCGCCGCCGAAATGCCCGCGCTCGTCGAGCACCTGCGGCTGACCGGCCGGCTGACGCCGGTCTTCCTCATGCATGCGCTGTGCACCGGCCGGGTCGAGTTCTTTGCGGCCGCCATCACCGATCTCTCCGGCCAGGCGGAGCGGCGTGTCCGTTCCATCCTTTCCGACGGGCGCGAGGCGGCGGTGCGCGCGCTCTACGAGGCCGCCGGCCTCGGCCGGGACATCAGCGCGCTCTTTGCCGAGGCGACGATGCTCTGGCGGCAGGAGGCGAAGGCCGGGGACGACGGGTTCTCGGTCTCCGAGCGCCTGCTTTCCCGGGCCCGTGCGGCCGGCGATGCCTCCTGCCAGTCCATGCTGGAACTCGTCGAGCGGCTGGCTATCGCCGAACAGCGCCAGACGGCGCGCAGCTACGCCCTCATCGCCGCGCGCGATGCGGCGTGAGACCGGGCGTATCGATCCCGTAAGGTTTTTCAGGCGCTCTTAGAGCATTTCCGCTTTTCTCCGAATCGCGAAAACGCTCCAACCCTTTGTTTTGCCGCATTTCCGGACGCAAAACCGCTTCGCACTTTTGCTGGAAATGCTCTAATCGGCGAAGCGCTTGACCACCCAGGAATAACCGTCCTCGGCATAGCGCACCGGCGTGGTGACGGCGGCCTTCAGGGCGGCCTTGTCGGGGATGGCCTTCTTCACGAAATTCAGCGCACGGGTCGCAAGGCCCTGCCGGGCCTCGGCGGTCTCGGCCGGCACCGGGACTTCGGCCTTGGTCCCGGTCGGCATCTCCTCGGGGGTCGGCTTGGCTATGTCGGCGGTGATGCGGTCGCCGGCGCTCTCGCAGACCGCCACGATGACCGGGTAGTTCTTGTCCTGATGGCGGTTGATGTAGGTCTCGGCCTGTGCATCGCACAGCGCGACGGTCTGCCAGCTCCTGCCGACCGTATCGATATAGTGGCACTGGGTTGCGCTGTCGTCGCAGCCCATGATCGTCATGACGATGAGCGCAGCTTTCATGGCCGTCCTTTCCGCCGTTTGGAAAATGCCCCTCATCCGCCTGCCGCCATCTTCTCCCCACCGGGGAGAAGGGGACCCGGAGGGCGGGATGACGGGGGAATACCTTGCGCCGGTTAGAGGCCGGGATTGCCACGAAAATAAGGCGGGAAGACCTCAGATATCAAGGTTGTCGGCGAAGACGGCGCGCTCCTGGATGAAGCGGAAGCGGGCTTCCGGCTTGGTGCCCATCAGGTCGTCGACCGCCGTGCGCGTGCCCTCGAAGTCGACGTCGTCGATCGCCACCTTGAGGAGCGTGCGCTTCTTCGGATCCATCGTCGTTTCCTTGAGCTGCGCCGGCAGCATCTCGCCAAGGCCCTTGAAGCGGCCGATCTCGACCTTGCCGCGGCCGTTGAACTCGGTGCGCATCAGCTCCTCGCGGTGCGGGTCGTCGCGCGCATAGAGCGTCTTGCCGCCCTGGCTGATGCGGTAGAGCGGCGGCACGGCGAGATAGAGGTGGCCGCCGCGGATGAGGTCGGGCATCTCCTGGTAGAAGAAGGTGATGAGCAGCGAGGCGATGTGGGCACCGTCGACGTCGGCATCGGTCATGACGATGACGCGCTCGTAGCGCAGGTCGTCCTCGCGGTATTTCGAGCGCGTGCCGCAGCCGAGCGCCTGCACGAGATCGGAGATCTGCTGGTTGGCACCGAGCTTTTCCCGGCCGGCGCTGGCGACGTTGAGGATCTTTCCGCGGAGCGGCAGGATGGCCTGGTTGGCGCGGTTGCGCGCCTGCTTGGCCGAACCGCCGGCCGAATCGCCCTCGACGATGAAGAGCTCGGCGCCCTCGGCGGAATTCTGCGCGCAGTCGGCCAGCTTGCCGGGCAGGCGCAGCTTGCGCACGGCGGTCTTGCGGCTGACTTCCTTTTCCTTGCGGCGGCGCAGGCGCTCCTCGGCGCGCTCGATCACCCAGTCGAGCAGCTTGGCGGCTTCGCCCGGATTGTCGGCGAGATAGTGGTCGAACGGGTCGCGCAGCGCGTTCTCGACGATGCGCTGGGCCTCGACGGTGGCGAGCTTGTCCTTCGTCTGGCCGACGAATTCCGGCTCGCGGATGAAGACGGAGAGCATGCCGACGGCCGAGATCATCACGTCGTCGGTGGTGATGGCGGCGGCGCGCTTGTTCTGCGTCAGCTCGGCATAGTTCTTCAGGCCCTTGGTCAGCGCGATGCGCAGGCCCGCCTCATGCGTGCCGCCGTCGGCCGTCGGGATGGTGTTGCAATAGGAGTGGATCAGCGAATCGCCGCCATACCAGGTGACGGCCCATTCCAGCGAGCCGTGCCCGCCGGATTTCTCGCTCTTGCCGGCGAAGATCTCGCGGGTGACGGTGTGCTCCTTGCCGAGCGTCGCCTGGAGGTAGTCCTTGAGGCCGCCCGGGAAGTGGAAGACGGCCTTTTCCGGCGTTTCGGAGCCTTCCGGCAGCAGCGCGGGGTCGCAGCTCCAGCGGATCTCGACGCCGCCGAAGAGATAGGCCTTCGAGCGGGCCATGCGGAAGACGCGTCCCGGATCGAAATGCGCGTGCGCGCCGAAAATCTCCGGGTCCGGATGGAAGCGCACCTTCGTGCCGCGCCGGTTGTGCACGTCGCCGAGCTCTTCGAGCGGGCCGAGCGGCTTGCCGCGGGAAAAGCGCTGGCGGTAGAGCTTCTTGTTGCGCGCGACCTCCACTTCGAGAAGGTCGGAGAGGGCGTTGACGACCGAGACGCCGACGCCGTGCAGGCCGCCCGAGGTCTCGTAGGCCTTGCCGTCGAACTTGCCGCCGGCGTGCAGCACGGTGAGGATGACCTCCAGCGTGGATTTTCCCGGCATCTGCGGATGGTTTTCCACCGGAATGCCGCGGCCGTTGTCGGTGACGGTCAGAAAGCCCTCGGCATCGAGATTGACCTCGATGAAATTGGCGTGGCCGGCGACGGCCTCGTCCATCGAGTTGTCGATGACTTCGGCGAAGAGGTGGTGCAGCGCCTTCTCGTCCGTGCCGCCGATATACATGCCGGGGCGCATGCGGACCGGTTCGAGGCCTTCCAGCACGCGGATCGCCGAGGCGTCATAGCCGCCGGTGCCTTCGCTCGGCGGGGCGGGGCGTGCCTCGCGGGCAGGGGCGGCCGCCGCGACCGGCTTTTCGACCGGCGGCGCTGCGGGCTGGGAGGGCATGTTGGCGAAGAGGTCGTTGCTGTCGTCTTGCATGGGCCGTTCAGATTTTGTTCCGTTTGCCAGCTTTCCCGCCGGTCCATGGCGGACCGGGGTCTGGCGCAAAAGAGGTCATTGCGCGAATCACCTGCGACTCTGCCAGATTCCGCGGGCTTTCGCGATGCCGGGGCGGCGTGCCGTCCCGTCCGTCGCGTGCGCCGCGGGGTGGCGTCACCCGGCCTGCAGGATGCGCCAAGCCGCGCCAACCGCCGGCGGAGGATTGCGTTGCGGGCGGGCGGATGGCAAGTATCGCTGCCTTCAGGGAGCCACAGTTCATGCGTCAGTCCACAGTTCATTGCCTTTCCCGGCTGGTTTTGGCCGCCTTGTTCGCCGGTTCCCTTGCCGGCGAGGCGGCGGCGCTGAGCCTGAAACCCTGGAAGGACGACCTGTTCGGCTACGGCACGGTGGTGGAGACGGGCGACGACGGCGCGCTGAGGGTCGTCGACTACCAGGAACTGCGCGACATCAACGGCCGCGACCAGGTGCCGGAGCGCCGGGTGAAGGCGGCCTATGTCTCGACGGCGGTGAAGAAGGCGCAGAAGAACGCGACGATCGCCACGCCCGCCGGGCCGATCGATGTCGCGATGACCGGCAAGGCGGAGGGCGCGGCCTTTACCGTCATCTTCATCCACGGCCGCGGCGGCGACCGGCGGCTCGGCAACAACGACTGGAATTTCGGCGGCAACTTCAACCGGCTGAAGAACCTCGCCGCGCAGAACGGCGGGGTCTACTACGCGCCGAGCGTGCCCTCCTTCGACGACAAGGGCGCGGCGCGGGTCTCCGGCCTCATCCTGACGGCCAAGGCGCTGTCGCCGCAGGCGCCGGTCATCCTCGCCTGCGCCTCGATGGGCAGCTTCATCTGCGCCCGCGTGGCGCGCGATCCGGCGGCGGTGAAGAGCCTTGCCGGCATGGTGCTGATGGGCGGGGCGGCCGATGGCGACTACGGCAGGACGCCGGCCTTCAAGGCGAAGCTGCCGGTCTTCTTCACCCATGGCGACAGCGACAGCGTCTATGCGGCCAACGACCAGATCGCGGTGTTCCGCACGCTGCGCAAGGCCGGCGTGCCGACGCGCTTCGTGCTGTTCCAGACCGGCGGCCACGGCACGCCCGTGCGCATGACCGACTGGCGCGAGACGCTGAACTGGCTGTTTTCGCAATAGGGCATTTCCGCCTTTCGCCGAACCGCGAGATGCCCGATCCTCTTGTAGAGCCGCAAAACCGCTGTGCACTTTTGCTGGAATTTCTCTGGAAATTCAGGCCGAGCGCAGCAGGACCTTGGTCGAGCCGACGGCGGCGGCGATCTTCTGGTAGTGGGCGGAGCGCTTTTCCGAATTCTCGCCGGCGCGCAGCAGTTGCGTCGCGGCTTCCTCGATGACGCGGCTCGCCTGCTGCATCGCCTGGTTCAGCTTCTCCCGCTTTATGGCGGTATAGACCTTGGCCTCGCGCAGCCGGGGATTGCGCCGCGAACGCTGCTTCGGCACGCGGGTGTCGGCATTGGCGGACTGGATGCTGCCCAGCCGGCTCGCCGCGCGGCCGACGATCTGCCGCGCCTGCCCATAGGCCGGGCCTTCGGGAATGCGGCGAGAGATGTCGAGCAGCCGATGGCGCAGACAGTCGACGCGGTAGATCCGGTCGTAGCTGCCGCATTCGGACCGCGCGGCGGCGAGATTGGCGAGAATGGCGTTGGTGATGAAATCGCTGGGCGTTGCCGCCCCCTCGGCCTGCGAATTGCTCGATCCCCGGGGCGAAGGGTCGGTGGACTGGCCGTAGCCGTCGGAAACGCCGGTCACGGCGAGCGCGGCGGTGAGCACCGCGGCGTAAAGGGGATGCAGTCGTCCGCTCGAAACCATGAAACCCTCCTCCTGTTTCGTCCGGCTATTCCGTCTGGCCGAAGGCGATGCGCATGCTGCGCTGCGTGCCCGCGCCGATGGCCCCGTCGATGGCGCCGGCATAGAACCGGTTGCGCTGCAGCTCCGCCTGGAGCGCGCGCCGCGTCGCCGGCTTGAACATGGTCGGGCGGGTGGTGAGCTGCTCCAGCACGTCGTTCACGCCGGAGCGCAGCGCGCTGTAGAGATAGGCGGCGGCATCCTCCGGCGTCCTGCCCGGCACCAGCCCGTCGTCGATCAGCGCCGCGACGTTGAACATGGCCTGCGGGTGGCGCAGGTCCGCCGCGCGGATGAAGAGCTCCACCGCCTTCTTCGGATCGCGCGCCAGCCCGTCCGCGCCCTGATAGTAGAGGAAGCCGAGATCGTTGATGGCATCGGCGAAGCCGAGATCGGCGGCGCGCCGGTAGAGCCTGATCGCCTCGGGCACGTTCTGCGCGGTGCCGATGCCCTTCTCGTGGAGTTTCGCCAGCTCGAACATCGCTTCGGCATCGCCCGCCTCGGCCGCCCTGCTGAAAAGGCCGAACGCCTTTTCCGGCTGGAACTTCTGCGTGTCCGGCGTCAGCGCCATGTAGCCGAGGCCGATCATGGCGCGGGTGTCGCCTTCGCCGGCGAGCGCCGCGAGCTGCTGCTCCTGGTCCGGCTTGAGCGCCTGCCACTGCGCGGCCTTGTCGGCAAGGCCGGCGACGGCGGCGTCCTCGCCGGCGAGGAAATAGGGCGCGCCCGAGAGCGAGCCGTAGAAATGCGGCTGCTGGCGGTTGGCGGTGAGCGCCATCACCCGGTCGCGGACCTGGCGGAAGACGAGGCCGATCTCGACATTCTGCCGCGGCAGGCTTTCGAGGATGGCGGTGGCGAAGGGGCTGTGCGCGCCGTCGCCATCGAGCGCCACCTTGCCGCCCTCCGCGGCGTAGACGACCATCATGCCCTGGGCGGGATCGGGCGCCGATAGGCCGGCGCCGCCGAGCGTCACCCCGCTTGCCGCCGCCGCGCCGACGAGCGTCGGGAACGGGTTGTTGCGGCAGGAATCGAGGATGACGATGCGCAGTTTGCGCGCGCTTTCCACGCTGGCGAGGACGGAGGCGAGGCTGACGGCCTGCTGCGGGATCGTCGCCGGGTCGTCGACCTTGACGTCGACGGGCACGAGATAGTTCTCTCCCGCCGCCTCGACGCCGTGGCCGGCATAGTAGACGAGGGCGACTTCCGCGGTCTCGGTCTTGCGCGCGAAGGCGACGATGGTGTCCTGCATGCGGGCGAGGGGGGCATCGACCACGAGATCGACGGAGAAGTCGAGCCGTTGCAGCATGTCGGCAACGGCCTGCGCGTCGGCCCCGGTGTTGCGCAGCGGCGATATGGCCGTGTAGGCCGACATGCCGATGACCAGCGCGACGCGTCTTGCCGCGACGGCGGGGACGGCCTGCGCCGCCTCGGCGGTCGTGCCGGCCTCGACCCTGGTCTTGATGCCCATCAGGCCGCGCGTCTTCTCCTCGGCGGTCGGAGCCTGCGCGACCGCGCCGCCGGCAAGGAAAAGCCCCGCCAGCAGCACGAGGAAAAAGCCCGTCGAGGAACCTGTGCGCCGCATCTTCGCCTTCCCCTCGGCGCCCGCTGCGCCTTGGATGTTACGTCCGACGGGGGCGGCCTATTCGCCTTCACCCGGAACTATCCGGCTTTCCTTGCGGCCTTCGATTTGCTACGCCGCAAGCCACGCGAATTTCAAGAACAGGGAGGCCCCATGACACCGGATGTAACCCCGCTCGTTGCCGGGAACTGGAAGATGAACGGCACGCGCGCATCGCTCGACCAGATCAAGGCGATGGCCGAAGGCGTGAAGGGGCCGCTTTCCGACAAGGTCGAGACGCTGATCTGCCCGCCGGCGACGCTGCTCTATGTCGCCACCGCGCTCTGCGACGACAGCCCGCTGATGATCGGCGCGCAGGACTGCCACGAGAAGGCCTCCGGCGCCCATACCGGCGACGTCTCGGCGGAAATGATCGCCGACTGCTTCGGCACCCATGTCATCGTCGGCCATTCCGAGCGCCGCACGGACCACAAGGAAAGCGACGCGCTGGTGCGCGCCAAGGCGGAGATCGCCCATGCGAACGACCTCGTCGCGATCATCTGCATCGGCGAGACCGGCGACGAGCGCAAGGCGGGCAAGACGCTCGACGTGCTGAAGGCGCAGCTTGCGGCCTCCGTGCCGGACGGCGCGACGGCGGAAAACACCGTCATCGCCTACGAGCCCGTCTGGGCGATCGGCACGGGGCTTACGCCGACGGCGGCCGATGTCGAGGAGGCGCACGCCTTCATGCGCGCGGAGCTGACCGGCCGCCTTGCCGGCGAGGGCGCGAAGATGCGCATCCTCTACGGCGGCTCGGTGAAGCCGGGCAATGCGCAGGAGCTGATGGGCGTCGCCAATGTCGACGGCGCGCTGATCGGCGGGGCGAGCTTGAAATCGGACGACTTCCTTGCCATCTACCGCGCATACGAAGCGCTGACCGCCTGACTTTCATAATGCCCGTTTCGGGTCGCCCCCTCATCCGCCTGCCGGCACCTTCTCCCCGCGGGAGAGAAGGGGAGAGCCGCAAGCGCCCCGTTTCCTTCTCCCCCGCGGGGAGAAGGTGGCCCGAAGGGCCGGATGAGGGGGGGACCCTGACCCGCTTCGGCCAAAAGGGCGGGCGGATCGACAGCTAGGGCTTGGAATGGTGCGCGGCTTGGTATATTGAGCCGCAAACCTGACATTTGGGCCATCTGGCCGGGATACCGAAAACATGCAGACCATCTTGCTCGTCATCTATCTCATGGTCGTCGTCGCGCTGATCGGCGTCGTGCTGATCCAGCGGTCTGAAGGCGGCGGCCTCGGCATCGGTGGCGGCTCCGGCTTCATGTCGGCGCGCGGCACGGCCAATGCCCTGACGCGCACCACGGCGATTCTCGCCACGCTGTTCTTCGTGCTGGCGCTCGGCATGGGCATCCTCGCCCGCTACGAGACGCAGCCGACCGACATCCTCGACCGTATCCCCGGCACGACCGGCACCGGCGGCGTGCTCGACGCGCTCGGCGGCGCATCGCAGGGCGAAGGCACCCAGAACAACAACAACACGACCAACCAGACGCCCGCGACGACCGGCACCGACGCCGTTCCGACCGATGGCGGCACGGCGACCGGCACCGGCGACACGCCCGCGACGGGCACCGGCACGGGCGCTGCAACGGGCACGGAGCAGAACTCCGGCGTCCCGAGCGGCCAGTAAGCCGCAAGGACCGAAAACGAACCGGCCGGTTGGCGAAATCCAACCGGCCTTCTTCTTGTGTAAAACGCCGATTGCGACTTCCGAAATCACGCCCAAGGTGATTTTTCGGTGGCGGAATCGATTTTGAAAAGGTATCCGGTGACTCCCATGGCGCGATATGTATTCATCACAGGCGGCGTGGTCTCCTCCCTCGGAAAAGGCATTGCCGCCGCTGCACTCGGAGCTCTCCTTCAGGCCCGCGGCTACCGCGTCCGCCTCAGGAAGCTGGACCCCTATCTCAATGTCGACCCGGGCACGATGAGCCCGACCCAGCACGGCGAGGTGTTCGTCACCGACGACGGTGCGGAAACCGACCTCGACCTCGGCCACTACGAGCGCTTCACCGGCCGCTCGGCCACCAAGACCGACAACATCACCACCGGTCGCATCTACAAGAACATCATCGACAAGGAACGCCGCGGCGACTATCTCGGCGCGACCGTGCAGGTCATTCCGCACGTCACCAACGAGATCAAGAACTTCGTCATCGAAGGCAACGAGGACTACGATTTCGTCATCTGCGAGATCGGCGGCACGGTGGGCGACATCGAGGCCATGCCCTTCATGGAGGCGATCCGCCAGCTCGGCAACGATCTGCCGCGCGGCACCGCGGTTTATGTGCACCTGACGCTGATGCCCTACATTCCGGCGGCGGGCGAACTGAAGACCAAGCCGACGCAGCACTCCGTCAAGGAGCTGCAGGCGATGGGCATCCACCCCGACATCCTGCTCGTGCGTGCCGACCGGGAAATCCCCGAGGCCGAGCGCAGGAAGCTCTCCTTGTTCTGCAACGTGCGCCCGACGGCGGTCATCCAGGCGCTCGATGTCGCGTCGATCTACGACGTGCCGCTCGCCTATCACAAGGAAGGCCTCGACGACGAGGTGCTGGCCGCCTTCGGCATCGAGCCGGCGCCCAAGCCGCGCCTCGAAGCCTGGCAGACCGTTTCCGATCGCATCAAGACGCCCGAGGGCGAGGTGACGATCGCCATCGTCGGCAAGTATACCGGCCTCAAGGACGCCTACAAGTCGCTGATCGAGGCGCTGTATCACGGCGGCATCGCCAACCACGTCAAGGTCAAGCTCGAATGGATCGAGTCGGAGGTCTTCGAGAAGGAGGACCCGGCGCCCTACCTCGAAAAGGTGCACGGCATCCTCGTTCCCGGCGGCTTTGGCGAGCGCGGGTCGGAGGGCAAGATCAACGCGGCGCGTTTTGCCCGCGAGCGCAAGGTGCCCTATTTCGGCATCTGCTTCGGCATGCAGATGGCGGTGGTGGAAGCGGCGCGCAACCTCGCCGGCATCGAGAAGGCCTCCTCGACCGAATTCGGCAAGACGGCGGAACCCGTCGTCGGCCTGATGACGGAATGGGTGAAGGGCAACGAACTGGAGAAGCGCTCGGCGTCCGGCGACCTCGGCGGCACGATGCGCCTCGGCGCCTATCGCGCGGCGCTGAAGGGCGGCACGAAGATCGCCGACATCTACGGCTCGACGGATATTTCCGAACGTCACCGCCACCGCTACGAGGTGAATGTCGACTACAAGGACCGGCTCGAAAGCTGCGGCCTCGTCTTCTCCGGCATGTCGCCGGATGGCATCCTGCCGGAGACGGTGGAATATCCCGACCATCCGTGGTTCATCGGCGTGCAGTACCACCCGGAGCTGAAGAGCCGCCCGCTCGATCCGCACCCGCTCTTCGCGAGCTTCGTGGAAGCGGCGCTGGAACAGAGCCGCCTCGTCTGAGGAAAGCCTCCTTCGCGTCTGTCGGGCCAGACCCGACCGGCCTCGCCGCGGGTGCGGCGGTGGATCCTCGGGTCAAGCCCGAGGATGACGGCAGAGGGCTGGGAGAGGCTTGTCAAAGAATCGAGCCCGGTGGCGACACCGGGCTCTTGCTTTTGGAAGGACCACCTTTCCGTCATCCTCGGGCTTGACCCGAGGATCCACACGCACCCGTGGTTCGGAGAGGTTGATTGCCTTGGCGATGGAAGGAGCCCGGCATTTCTGCCGGGCTTCCTGCTTTCGTCATTCGGCCGCCTGGGCGAGGGCGCCGATCCCCTCGTCGGGATCCTGGCCGGCGAGGACCCGCTGGCCGATGCCGATGGTGAGCGCCGCGCCGAGGCCGGCGGCGACGGAGACCCAGAAGCCGTTCTGGGCGCCGAAATTGTCCACCGCCCAGCCGGCGACGAAGGCGCCCAGCGCCATGCCGATGCCGATGCCGGTCGTCACCCAGGTGACGCCTTCCGTCAGCATGGCGGACGGCACGCGGCGTTCGACGAGGCCGAAGGCGGTGATGAAGGTGGGCGAGATGGCGATGCCGCTGACGAAGACGGCGAAGGCCAGCAGCGGCACCGTGCCGGCGAAGGGCAGCGGCAGGGCGGTGAGCGCCAGCACGGCGACGGCGATCATCAGCTGCTTCTGCAGCGCCATCCTCGGGTTCAGCGCGCCGAGGACGAGGCCGACGACGAAGGAGCCGATGGCATAGACGCCGATGACGAGGCTGGCGGCATTCGGCTGGCCGAGGTCCTTGGTGATCGCCACGGCCGAGACCTCGGCGGTCGCGAAGGTGGCGCCGACGAAGACGAGGGCGAGCGTGATGATCTGGACGGGGCGCAGGCGGATCGCCGATTTCTGCGGCGCGCTGCCGGCGACATGCTGCACGGCCGGCTCCGTCGCGCGCTGCAGCACGAAGGCGAGCGTGCCGACGGCGAGGAAGGCGGTGCTGACCAGCATGCCGGCCTCCGGGAAAAGCGCGACGGCAAGGCCGACCGAGAGCGAGGCGCCGGCGATGTAGACCAGCTCGTCGGCGGCCGATTCGAAGGCGAAGGCCGTGTTGAGCTCGGGCCGGTCGCGAAAAATCTCCGTCCAGCGGGCGCGCAGCATGGCGGGCATCGAGGGCATGGCGGCGGCGAGGAAGGCGGCGGCGAAGAGCGTCCAGGCCGGCCAGCCCTGGTGGGTGGCGGTTATCAGCGCCAGGAAGGCGAGGACGGAGACGATCGTGGCGGGCGTCAGCACCGCGGCCTGGCCGAAGCGGTCGACGAGGCGGGAGACCTGCGGGGCGATGAGCGCATTGGTGAGCGCGAAGGTGGCGGAGACCGCGCCGGCGAGCCAGTATTCGCCATGGGTCTGCGAGAGCATGGCGACGATGCCGATCGGCGCCATGGCGATGGGAAGGCGGGCGAGGAAGCCGGCGGCGGAGAACGACTTCGTTCCCGGCACGCTGAAAATTTCCTTGTAGGGGTTGGACATGGCCTGCTCCTGGAAAGGGACGGGTTCGATAATTACATACGCGGCGTATGTTGAAGAGATAGTTGCATACGTGGCGTATGTCAAATAAAATACGCGGCGTATGTGAATGAGGAGACGCCATGCGCAAGCCGCGTGAGGAAATGATCGCCGAAACACGGGCCAAGCTGATCGCCGCCGGACGGCAGGCCTTCGGCACGGTGGGCTATGCCGCCGCCTCGATGGACGATTTCACCGCCGGGGCCGGGCTGACGCGCGGCGCGCTCTACCACCATTTCGGCGACAAGAAGGGGCTGCTCCAGGCGGTGATCCAGCAGATTGACGCGGAAATGACCTTGCGGCTCAACCGGATCTCGGCCGCGGCGCCCGACCGCTGGCAGGGTTTTGTCGCGGAATGCGTCGCCTATATCGAGATGGCGCTGGAGCCGGAGATCCAGCGCATCATGTTCCGCGACGGGCCGGCCGTGCTCGGCGACGTCTCGCAATGGCCGACCAACAATGGCTGCATCGCCGCCCTCAGCCGCAGCATCGAGCAGCTGAAGGCCGATGGCGTGATGGGGGATATCGACACGGAGGCGGCCGCCCGGCTGATCAACGGGGCGAGCAGCCATGCGGCGCTGTGGATCGCCAAGTCCGACGATCCGGAGGAGACCTCCAGGCGGGCGGTCAAGGGGTTCCGGACGCTGCTGGAGGGGTTGCGCGTCAAGGGCTGACGGCCGCCTACGGCCCCGCCGGCGCTTCCTTCAATTCGCAGGCATTCGTGCTTATCGTCATCGTGTTGCCGCGCCAGTCGATGGCGCCGCCGATCCAGGCGCGCAGCCAGATGGCCGGCATCATGGCGTCCCGCACCATCATCGCCGGCACGGACCACAGGGAAAGCCGCCAGCCCTTGGCAAGCGCAAGGACGGCTTCCGGCAGGTAGAGGCCGGCGAGCACCAGCAGCACGGCGGGCAGGACCGGCGCATCGCCGAGGAGCACCGCGGCGAGCGCGAGAAGCAGCGGCGGGACGGCGCCGAGCAGGATTTCCGGGCTGAAGAAGGCGGGGAAGGTGACGCGGCGCAGGCGCGACCAGCGGCACTGGCGCGACCAGACCTCCTGCCCGGTGCGCCGCCCCAGCGGCTGCTCGAAGGGCGAGGAGACGAGGTGCACCTTGAGGCCGAGCCGGCTGACGAGCTTGGTGGAGGCGGCGTCCTCGGCGATCTCGGCGTTCAGCGCCTGGATGCCGCCATTGGCATCGAGCATCGGCTTGTACCAGAGCATGCTCTTGCCCTGCGCGAAACCGAGGCCGAGCGCCTCGCCGGCATATTGCCAGCGGGCCTGCTGGGTGTTGAGGAACATGCATTCCACCTCCGCCCAGAAGCCGTCCGGCCGCGAGCCGAGCGGCGTCGAGCAGACGAGGCCCGAATCGCTGCGCCAGCCGCCCATCAGGTGCCGGATGTAGTCGGGCGGCATCAGGACGTTCGAATCGGCAAGGATCACCCAGTCGTGCCGCGCCGCCTGCCAGCCCTTGACGCAATTGTTGAGCTTCGGATTGGCGCTGATGCGATCATCGCCGACAAGGATGCGCGCGGCGACATGCGGATGGGCGGCGGCGGCCGTCTCGATCAGTGGCACGATGGGATCGCCCGCATGGGCGACGCAGAAGAGCAGCTCGTAGTCCGGCCAGGTGAGGCGGAAGGCGCGCTCCAGCGTCTCCGCGGAGAAATTCTCGATGCCGCGCACGGGGATGACGATGGAGACGGGCGGTCTTTCCTCGATCTCGGGCGGCGCCGCGCCCGTCGGCTTCAGCCGCTTACCGGCGATGAGGATGCTGAGGAGATTGGTGGCGACGAGGGCGCCCGAGGCAAGGGCCAGGGCCTGAGCCGTATCCATTCACGCGTACTCCGCTGGGCGCCGGATCACGATGCGGCCGCCGGGGTGCATTCACGCGCGAAGAGACACCATCGTCCCATGACAGGGGAATGACGGGCGGCGCGACGGGCTTTGGTAGGGGGTGTCCGCGGCTCCACAGACCGCGCCTGCCGGGGCCGGGCCATATGCGGCATCGTCTTCTTCCCTTCTCCCCCTGGGGAGAAGGTGGCCCGAAGGGTCGGATGAGGGGGCGATACGGACGAATCCTTTGCTTTTCTTGCCTTCGCCATCCCCCTCATCCGCCTGCCGGCACCTTCTCCCCGCGGGGGAGAAGGGGATGTGGCGACGGTTTCCTTGCCTGTGCGATAGCCCTTGCGCCCGGGGCAGGGACGGCGGTTGCGGGGACTACGACAGGAAATCGGCGGTCGTGGTGACCTTGCCGTAGCCGAATTCCAGCGCCGACATGATGGTGGCGTGGACCTGGGCGGCCGGGACGAGCGAATCACCGAAGGCCTTGTCGCGCGTGGCGCAGGCGTCGTGCACGACGGTGAGGTTGTAGCCGAGGTCGGCGGCGGCGCGCGCCGTCGCGTCGATGCAGACGTCGCTCATCGCGCCGACGACCACCACGTCCTCGATGCCGCCGTCCCGCAGCGTCTCGTCGAGCGCCGTCCCGCGGAAGGAGTTCGGATAGTTCTTGACGATGACCGTGTCGTCTTCGCGCGGCGTGACGGCCGGGATCGGCTCGATGCCCTCCGTGCCCGGGGCGAAGAGCGGCGAGGCGGCTTCCTTCGCGATGTGGTGGACATGGATGATCCGGTCGCCCCTGCCGCGCCCGGCCTCGACGATACGCGCGGCATTGGCGGCGGCGGCATCGATGCCCGCCAGCGCGAAGCTGCCGGAGGAAAGATAGTCCTTCTGGAGGTCGACGATGATGATGGCGCGCTTGCTCATGGCGGTTCCTTCTTGCAGGCGATGGACGATGTGGACATTCTGCCCCCGGCCTGCCATCCCTCGCCATTGGCAGGACCGACATAATCCGGGGTGAAAGTGACATGGCGCGTGCAGCCGAGATCGGACTGGTTCTCTATCCCGGCGTGCAGATGGCCGCCGTGCTCGGCATGACCGATCTCTTCCGGTCGGCGATGGAACTCGGCCGGAAGAAGGGGCGCGCAGGGCCTCTCCTCACCGTCAGCCACTGGCGGCTGGAGGACGGCGTGCCGGTGCGGGTGGACGCGGAGGGCGACGCGGCGTCGCGTCCCTGCGTGCTCGTCCTGCCGCCGGCGCTCGGCGATCCGATCCGGCGCGTGGAGGCGGCGCCCTTTGCCGCCTGGCTGCGCGAATGCCATGCGGGCGGCATCCAGCTCGCCTCGATCTGCGCCGGCGCCTTCCTCCTGGGCGAGACGGGGCTTCTCGCCGGCCGCACGATCACCACCAACTGGGTGATCGCCGAGACGTTCGAACGGCGGTTTCCCGACGTCACCGTCGATACCGACCGGCTGCTCGCCGACGACGGCGACATCGTGACGGCCGGCGGCGTGATGGCCTGGGTCGATCTCGGGCTGAAGCTCATCGACCGCTTCCTCGGGCCGACGATCATGCTGGAGATCGCCCGGCAGTTCGTCATCGATCCGCCGGGCCGCGAGCAGCGCTATTACAGCACCTTCTCGCCGCGCCTCCTGCATGGCGATGCGGCGATCCTGAAGGTGCAGCATTTCCTGCAGGCGAGCGAGGCGCGCGAGATCGGCCTCGACCTGCTCGCCGCGCAGGCCGGGCTGGAGGAACGCACCTTCCTCAGACGCTTCCGCAAGGCGACGGGGCTGACGACGACGGACTATTGCCAGCGCCTGAGGGTGGCGAAGGCCCAGGAGCACCTGCAGTTCACCACGCGCTCCGTCGACCGCGTGGCGCTCGATGTCGGCTACAACGATCCCGGCGCCTTCCGGAAAGTCTTCGCCCGCATCGTCGGGCTGACGCCGGGCGAGTATCGCAAGCGGTTCCGTTCGTGAGCGCGCGGTTGACGAGGTGCCCCCTCTGGTCTGCCGGCCATCTCCCCCTCAAGGGGGGAGATTGGCAAGACGTGCAAACCTAGCTTGACCAGCACCGTTGAAGAGAGGCGAAACGCTGCTCCATCCGATCTCCCCCCTTGAGGGGGAGATGGCCGGCAGGCCAGTGGGGGGATTGCGGCACGCTCCACCCCACACTCGCGACTGCCGCTCCTTAGGGGCTTACCCTGTATCCGGCGCCCCTCCCGGCCGCGGGCGGTTGCGCACCACGGTGACGGTGCAGGGGGCGTGGGCGGCGACCTCGCCGGAGACGCTGCCGAGCATGGAGCGCATCGCCGATTCGGCGCGCGCGCCCATCACGATGTGGTCGACATAGTTTTCCCGGGCATAATCGAGGATGGCGTCGGCCGGCGAGACGGCCTCCAGCACATGGAAGGTGATGCCGCCGCCGGGGACGGCAAGGCCCGTCGACCAGGTGCGCAGCTCGACCAGGCGCAGCACATGCTTGTTGCGGCCTTCCTCGTCCAGTGAGGTGTCGATGGCGATGCGGTTGATCTTCAGGACGTTGATGCAGGCGATGCGGGCGTCCGGCGTGTTCTCGATGATGCGGGCGACGGTCCTGTGCATGGCGTCGGCAAGGTCCGGCGTGCTGGCGGCAAGGTCGATCGCCACGGCGACGATCGGTGCATTGGCGAGCTGGGCCTCGGCGGTCTGCGGCTTGACGGTCTCGATAGGCACCGGGTTGAAGCGGCGGCGCAGCACCATGCCGAGCGGGTCCCGCTTCATCTTCTCCGCCCGTGCCGTCAGCTTGACGGCGGAAAGGTCCTGCAGGTCGAGGGCGAGCTGGGCGGCGCTCGGATAGCGCCAGGCGGGGTTGACCTCCAGGCAGCGCAGGATGACCTCCTGCAGGGCGGGCGGGATGGCGGCGTTGCGGGCGCGCGGCGGCAGCGGATCGCGCCACAGGCGGCGCTTCAGGCCCTTCAGGCGCTGCGGATCGCCGAAAGGACGCTCGCCGGTCGCGAAGAAGTACAGGAGGACGCCGAGGGCGAAGAGATCGCTGCGGAAATCGCTGCGCGTGCCGAGAACCTGTTCCGGCGCCATGTAGGGCGCGGTGCCGTAGGGCAGGCGGAACTGCTCGTCCATCAGGTCGGGCAGGTGGATGTGGCGGGCAAGGCCGTAGTCGATCAGCACGGCCTCGCCGCTTTCGCGGAACATGACGTTGGAGGGCTTCAGGTCGAGATGCACGACATGCTGGCGGTGCAGCGAATCGAGCGCGACGGCGATCTTCGCGCCGAGCGCGGCGACCTCCTCCGGCGGCAACGGAAGGCGCTCCAGCAGCGGATAGAGCGAGGTGCCGGGCAGGCGCTCCATGACGATATAGGGCAGCGTCGCGAAATCGCCGTTGGCGACGAAGCGCGGCACATGCGGGCCGGACAGGCGCGGCAGGATCATCTGCTCCATCTCGAAGCCGACGATGGCGGCCGGATCGTCGCCCTCGCCGATGACCGGCACCTTCATCAGGATCGGGAAATCGATGTCGGGCCGCGACACGGCCCAGATGCGCGCCATGCCGCCATTGTGCGCGATGGCCTCGATGAGGAAGCCGTCGATGAGATCGCCGGGTTTCAGCCGAGCCTTGACCATCAGCGCCCCCGCAAGAGCCGGTCGGCGAGCGAGGCCGGCAACCCGGCCGCGCGGATCTTCCCGGCCGCGCGCTCCACGTCATAGGCGGCGCGCTGGAAGCGGAGCTCGGCGCTCTGCGTGTCGTAGAGCGCGTAAGCGGCCGCGGGATCGCCGTCGCGCGGCTGGCCGACGGAGCCCATGACAGCGAGCCAGCGGCGCTGCGGCAGGAGCGGCACGGGGGTGGCGGCGACGGGGCGGAAATGCGTGACCCTGCCGCCCGGCGCCGTCGAATAGAGCGCCGGCTTGTGCACATGGCCGCAGAAGCTGACGCGCGCCGCGCAGGCCGCAAGATGCCGGCCGGCATCGCTGGCGTCGAGCACATAGTTCCAGGCGGGCGGCGCGCTGGCATCGGCATGCACGAAGAGGCAGTCGCCCTCGCGCGCCTCGAAGGGCAGGGCGGCGAGGAAGGCGCGGGTCTGGCTGCCGAGCTGGCGGCGCGTCCATTCGAGGGCGAAGGTCGCGGTCGGGTTCATCGAGACGGCGGGATTGCCGACCGCCTCGTCATGGTTGCCGCGCAGCACGACGGCGCCGCCTGCGGCAAGCGCCATCGCCCGTTCCGCGCACCATTCCGGATCCGCCCCGTAGCCGACGATGTCGCCGAGCAGCACGAGGCGGTCGGCCCCGGCGCCTTCGACGGCGGCAAGCACGGCCTCGAAGGCTTCGCGGTTGGCGTGGATATCGGAGAGGATGGCAAGCAGCATGGCAGTCCGGCTTCGTCGATGTCGGGCGAGCATAACCCGGCTTTGCGCCCGCAGCCATTCAACGGAAGGGGAATATCGGCCGGCCGGGCCTTCCCTTCGTCAAGTCTGGCGGCTGGGGAAGGCGAAGAGGTCGGCATCCGCATCGGCATGGCCGGCGATCCCGGCCGCGACGATCTCGGCGGCGATCTGGCTGAAGGTGATGCCGTTGCCGCCGAAGCCCATGACGGCGAAGACATTTTCGAGGCCCGGCACGCGGCCGATCAGCGGCAGGCCGGTGCGGGTGATGCCGAAGGGGGCCGCCCAGACGTGGTCGGGCTCCGGCAGGGCAAGGCCGAGCAGGGTTTCGGCCTTGCGGCGGATGGTCGCCGCCTTCTGCCGCAGCTTCCTTGCGGACGCATAGGCCTCGGCGCTGTCCTCGTCTTCGCCGCCGACGATCAGCCGTCCGTCGCGCGTGCGGCGGAGATAGAGATAGGGGTCGGCGCCCTCCCAGACGATGCACGTCTTCAGCCAGTCCGGCAGCGGTGTGCCGGGCGGGGTGGCGAGGGCCCAGGTGGAGACGATGGCATGCTCCTTGTCGGCGACGGCCTCCAGGAACTCATAGCCGGAGCAGAAGGCGGCGTGGCCGGCCGACAGGATCCGTCCTTCCGCCGTCGCCAGGAACACCCGGCCCGCGGCGCTGCGCAGGTCGGTGATCTCCAGCGGGCTGACGAGCTCCACGCCGCGCGCCACCGCCGCGCGCAGGATGCCGGCGGCCATCTGCGCCGGATTGGCCGCGGCGGAGATGTCGCTGAGGATGGCGCCGGTGCGCGTGATCGAAAAGCGTTCGGCAAGGGTGGCGGCGTCAAGATATTCGGCCGCGATGCCGGCGGCGCGGCGCGCCTCGGCCTCCTCCCGCAGGGCCCGGCGGCCATAGGCCTCGCCGGCGAGGAACAGGGTCTGCTTGCGCTCGAAGCCGCAGGTGAGGCCGAGATCGGCGACGATGCCCGACAGGCGCTCGACGGCGCGGGCGGAGCGCTGCCAGGCACGGCGGGCCTTCGGCGCGCCGATCATGTCCGAGAGCCTCGAGAGGGGGATGTCGATCTCGTGCTGGATCATCGCGGTGCTGGCAAGCGTGCTGCCATGCACGGGCAGGCGCCGGTCGACGACGAGCACCGAGCGCGTGCCGTCCGCCAGCGCATGGGCCATCAGCGCCCCGGAAATGCCGGCGCCGACGATGATGACGTCATAGTCGGTACGCGACGGCCTTGGCCGCGCGCGAAGCGAAAGGCGCGGCGAACCAGCCCAGAGGGGGCGGGATTCGTGGAGGTCGCGCTGGCGGGTGATGTCGCGGGATCTGGGAATGGGCGGGCTCCGGTGCGGGGACGCTGCGGGAAATGATCGGGTGGCGGAAAAGTTCCCGCAGGGCGGGGCGGGCCGTGCTGGCGCTTGCATTGCGCGCCGAAAGCGGGCAAAGCACGGGGCGCCTGAAACACGCCGGATTTTTCGCCATGACCGTGAGTTCGAGAACGCCCCGCCCGATCGACCATCTGGTGCTGCCGGTGTCCGACCTCGGGGTGGCCCGCGCGCGCCTGACCGCGCTCGGCTTCACCGTTGCCAGCGACGCCCGCCACCCGTTCGGCACGGAGAACTGTTGCGTCTTCCTTGCGGACGGTTCCTATCTCGAACCGCTCGGCATCGCCAATCGCGAGGAATGCGAGGAAGCGGCGCGCGGCGGCAATGTGTTCGTGGCGCGCGACCAGGCCTTCCGCTTCCGCCGCGGCCTCGAGGGCTTTTCCGCCATCGCCATGGCGAGCGGCGATGCCTGGGAGGACGACCAGCGCTATACCAATGCCGGCCTTTCCGGCGGCGAGGTGCTGGAATTTTCCCGCGACATGCTGCTGCCCGACGGGACCAGCGCGACCGGCAGCTTCCGCCTTGCCTTCGCCGCCGACCTGCGCAGCCCCGATTTCTTCTTCTTCGCCTCGCAGCGCATCCTGCCGCTGCCGGCCGACCGCGCGTCGCTGGAAACGCACGCGAACGGCGTCACCGCCCTGTCGGAGGTCGTCCTGTCGGAACAGAACCCGACGGATTTCCAGTATCTCGTGCAGGAGGCGGCCGACGAGCGCGCGGTCGAGGCCCTGTCCTTCGGCATGTCCGTCGATACGCCGCGCGGGCGCATCACCGTGCTCAACGATGCGGGCCTGGAGGGGTTTTACGGGATCGCGCCGGTCGCCGGCACGGATCGCGGCCTGAAAGGGCGCGCGGTCGTCTTCAAGGTTGAAAATACAGCGGAATGCGAGCGCCTCCTGACGGAACGCGGCGTCGCCTTCCATAAACGGGACAACCGCCTCCTCGTGCCGCCGGCACCCGGGCAGGGCGTCCTCCTTGTCTTCGGAGAATGAGATGAACACCAATTCCACCGTCGTCGTCGGCGAAGGCGCCAAGAAGGTCACCTTCGCCCAGGACAAGCGCTTCTCGCTGATCGCCGGCCCCTGCCAGATGGAGAGCCGCGACCATGCCTACATGATGGCCGGGGCGCTGGTCGAGATGACCGACAAGCTCGGCATCGGCCTCGTCTACAAATCCTCCTTCGACAAGGCCAACCGCACCTCGCTCTCCGGCAAGCGCGGCATCGGCCTTGAAAAGGCGCTGGAGGTCTTCGCCGACCTCAAGAAGGATTTCGGCTTCCCGGTTCTCACCGACATCCACACGGAAGAGCAGTGCGCCGTCGTCGCCGAGACGGTCGACATTCTGCAGATCCCGGCCTTCCTGTCGCGCCAGACGGACCTGCTCGTCGCCGCCGCCAGGACCGGCCGCGCGATCAACGTCAAGAAGGGCCAGTTCCTGGCGCCCTGGGACATGAAGAACGTGCTGGCGAAATTCACCGAGAGCGGCAACCCCAACGTCATGCTGTGCGAGCGCGGCGCCTCCTTCGGCTACAACACGCTCGTCTCCGACATGCGCTCGCTGCCGATCATGGCCTCGCTCGGCGCGCCCGTCGTCTTCGACGCGACGCACTCGGTGCAGCAGCCGGGCGGGCAGGGCGGCTCGACCGGCGGCGACCGCCGGTTCGTCGAGACCCTGGCACGCGCGGCCATCGCCATCGGCATCGCGGGCCTCTTCGTGGAGACCCACGAGGACCCGGACAACGCGCCCTCCGACGGCCCGAACATGGTGCACCTGAAGGACATGCCGCGGCTTCTGGAAAAGCTCGTCGCCTTCGACGACATCGCCAAGGCCTGACATTTCAAACGGATGACATGGAGACATGCCATCCGTTTTTCCCAGGGCGACGCACGCCATTGTAATTTCTGCATCCTCGATTAAAAGTGGATTTTAATCGATTTATAAACCCCGGAACAGGACGATCTCCATGACTGCAATCATCGACATCATCGGCCGCGAGATTCTCGACAGCCGCGGCAACCCCACCGTCGAAGTGGACGTGCATCTCGAAGATGGCAGCTTCGGCCGCGCGGCCGTTCCGTCGGGCGCCTCCACGGGCGCGCATGAAGCCGTCGAACTGCGCGACGGCGGCCAGCGCTACCTCGGCAAGGGCGTCGAAAACGCCGTCGCCGCCGTCAACGGCGAGATCTTCGAGGCGATCGGCGGGCTCGATGCCGAGGACCAGATCGCCGTCGACCAGACGATGATCGAGCTCGACGGCACGCCGAACAAGGCGCGCCTCGGCGCCAACGCCATCCTCGGCGTCTCGCTCGCCGTCGCCAAGGCCGCCGCGGAAGCCGCCAACCTGCCGCTCTACCGCTATGTCGGCGGCCCGAACGCCCGTGTCCTGCCGGTGCCGATGATGAACATCATCAATGGCGGCGCGCATGCCGACAACCCGATCGACTTCCAGGAATTCATGATCGTCCCGGTCGGCGCCGACACCGTCCGCGACGCCGTGCGCATGGGCTCGGAAGTGTTCCACACGCTGAAAAAGCAGCTTGCGGCCGACGGCCACAACACCAATGTCGGCGACGAAGGCGGCTTTGCGCCGGGCCTCGCCTCCGCCCCCGCCGCCCTCGACTTCATCATGAAGTCGATCGAGAAGGCCGGCTACCGCCCGGGCGAGGACATGTTCATCGCGCTCGACTGCGCCTCGACCGAATTCTTCAAGGACGGCAAGTATGTGCTGGAAGGCGAAGGCCGCACGCTGGAGCCGGGCGCCATGGCCGATTACCTTGCCGAGCTTGCCGGCAAATACCCGATCTTCTCGATCGAGGACGGCATGGCGGAAGACGACTGGGACGGCTGGAAGGCGCTGACCGACAAGATCGGCAAGACGGTGCAGCTCGTCGGCGACGACCTGTTCGTGACGAACTCCGCGCGCCTTCGCGACGGCATCAAGATGGGCGTCGGCAATTCGATCCTCGTCAAGGTCAACCAGATCGGCTCGCTCTCCGAGACGCTCGACGCCGTCGAGACCGCGCACAAGGCGAGCTACACCGCCGTCATGTCGCACCGCTCGGGCGAGACCGAGGATTCGACGATCGCCGATCTCGCCGTCGCCACCAACTGCGGCCAGATCAAGACCGGCTCGCTCGCCCGCTCCGACCGCACCGCCAAGTACAACCAGCTGATCCGCATCGAGGAACAGCTCGGCGCCCAGGCGAAATACGCCGGCCGCGGCATCCTGCGCGGCTGATCGGCTGCACGGCATCTTCCGGCGGCAGCGTGCAAGCGCTGCCGCCGGTTTCTTTTTGTGGAGGGCAGGGCTGCGGCATGTGGCAAAGCACCCCCCTCTGGCCTGCCGGCCATCTCCCCCTCAAGGGGGGAGATCGGATGGAGCAGCGCCTCGCCTCTCTCCAACGGTGCTGATCAAGCCAGGTTTGCACGTCTTGCCAATCTCCCCCCTTGAGGGGGAGATGGCCGGCAGGCCAGAGGGGGGTGACGCAAAGCGCAACCTGCCTACCCTTGTGCAATCGCCTCACACAAGGGCATGGCACCCCCGACCGGCGGCTCAGTCCGCCAGTGCCACGGCGATTTCCGCCGCCAGCCGCGCATTGTTCTCGACGAGTGCGATGTTGGTCTTGAGGCTCCTCCCGTCCGTCAGGCGGAACAGGCTGTCGAGCAGGTAGGGCGTCACGGCCTTGCCGGCGATCTCGTCGCGTTCGGCATTGTCGAGCGCGCGGGCGATGTAGATCTCCATCTCCTCGCGTTCGATCTCGTCGGCCTCCGGCACCGGATTGGCGATCAGCATGCCGCCGTCGACGCCGAGCTGGTCGCGCACCTTCTGGAAATTGGCGATGGCCGCCGGGCTGTTCAGCGTCAGCGGGCTCTTCAGGCCCGAATCGCGCGACCAGAAGGCCGGGAAGACCGGGCTGTCATAGGTGACGACGGGCACGCCGCGCGTCTCCAGCACTTCCAGGGTCTTCGGGATGTCGAGGATCGCCTTGGCCCCCGCGCAGACGACGATCACGCCGGTGCGCGACAGTTCGTCGAGGTCGGCGGAGATGTCGAAGGTCTCCTCCGCCTTGCGGTGCACGCCGCCGATGCCGCCGGTCGCGAAGACCCTGATGCCGGCGCGCGCCGCGCCGATCATCGTCGCCGCCACGGTCGTCGCGCCCGTGCGGCGCTCGGCGATCGCGAAGGCGAGGTCGGCGCGCGACAGCTTCATCGCGCCCTCGGTCTGCGCCAGCGCTTCCAGCCGCGCATTGTCGAGGCCGACATGCAGCACGCCGTCGATGACGGCGATGGTCGCCGGCACGGCGCCTTCCTCACGGATGATGCGCTCGACGCTGCGGGCCATGTCGAGGTTGCCCGGATAGGGCATGCCGTGGGTGATGATCGTCGATTCGAGCGCGACGATCGGTGCGCCGCGGCTCTTGGCGGCGGCGACTTCGTCCGAATACTGCATCGGCAGGAGGGTGGAAACGGGTCTGGTCATGCGGTGTCCTTGCAGGAATTTCGGCAAAAAAGTCTCATGCCATCCCTTCGGCCTCCGGCACAAGGGAAAGTGCGGCCTGAAGCGCCGCCTGCGACATTTCTTCGGCGACGGCCAGCGGCGAACGCACGGTGATCGCCGCGGCGGCGACCCCGCGGCGCAGCGCCTCGCCGATATCGTGGCCGGCTATCCAGGCATCGAGGAAGCCGGCGGCGAGCGAATCGCCCGCCCCGGTGACGTCGCCGAGCGCGGGCGCCTCCGGCGGCGTGACGAGAACCGCCTTTTCCGCATCGAAGGCGACGACGCCCCGGCCGCCGCGCGTCACGACGCCGGCGCAAAGGCCGGCCGCGCGCAGCGCCTTCGGCCAGCCGGCCGGGTCCTCCGGCGCCGCGCCCGCCAGCGTGCGTGCCTCCGCCTCGTTCATGAACAGGAAGGCGAGGGCGGGAAGGCTCGCCGCAAAGCGCGGCACCTTGGCCGGCGAGATGGCGATGCCGGCGATATGCACGCCCGCGGCGCCCGCCGCCGTCGTCATCGCCGCCAGCGTCTCGGCCGGCAGGTTGGCATCGGTGAGGATCAGCCCCGCCGCCGCGACCGCCTCGCGCATCGCCCGCTGCTGCAGGCGGCGCGGCGAGAACAGGCGGTAGAGCTCCATGTCCGCCAGCGCGATGACGAGGTTGCCGTCGCGCTCGATGATCGCCGTGTAGCTCGGCGTCGCCCGGTCGAGGAAGGTGAAGGGCGTATCCTCGACGCCCGCCGCCTCCGCCGCCGCCGCGACGATGGCGCCGTCCGCATCGCCCCCGCGCGGCGAGACGAGCCGCACCGTGCGGCCGAGCCGGGCAAGGTTGCGCGCCGCATTGAAGGCGCCGCCGCCCGCTTCCACGAACCAGGCGCCGGGATTGCTCGCCCCCGGCGCCGTCTCGCCGGCGATGCGTCCGCGCCTGTCCACATGGGCGCCGCCCATCACCAGTATCGTCTTTCCCGTCATCGTCTTCCTTCATTCCCGCGGGGGGCGCGATTCGCCGGCAAAAGCGAGGCGCCCGCGCGGGTACATCCTTGTTCCGCCACGGGTTTCAACAGCCGTAAACGAAAAGAGAACACACGCTCGATTTACGAAATCATTCAAATGGATGAATGGACCTTGCAAAAAGAGAACAAAATGTGTACATAGCTTTCATCGACGGCTTCGTTGCCTGTCTTGCTTCAATAACCTAAAGGTGGACCAAATGGCACAGAACACTTTGCGGCTCGTAGAGGATAAAGCAGTGGATAAAAGCAAGGCACTCGAAGCGGCACTCTCCCAGATCGAGCGCTCCTTCGGCAAGGGCTCCATCATGAAGCTCGGCTCGAAGGACAGCGTCGTCGAGATCGAGACGGTGTCGACGGGCTCGCTCAGCCTCGACGTCGCGCTCGGCATCGGCGGCCTGCCCAAGGGCCGCATCATCGAGATCTACGGTCCGGAAAGCTCGGGCAAGACGACGCTGGCGCTGCAGACCATCGCCGAGGCCCAGAAGTCGGGCGGCATCTGCGCCTTCGTCGACGCCGAGCACGCGCTCGACCCGGTCTATGCCCGCAAGCTTGGCGTCGATCTCCAGAATCTGCTGATCTCGCAGCCCGACACCGGCGAACAGGCGCTCGAAATCACCGACACGCTGGTGCGCTCCGGCGCGATCGACGTGCTGGTGGTCGATTCGGTCGCCGCGCTCACGCCGCGCGCCGAAATCGAGGGCGAGATGGGCGAGAGCCTGCCGGGCCTCCAGGCGCGCCTGATGAGCCAGGCGCTGCGCAAGCTCACCGCCTCGATCTCCAAGTCCAACACGATGGTGATCTTCATCAACCAGATCCGCATGAAGATCGGCGTCGTCTACGGCTCGCCGGAAGTGACGACGGGTGGCAACGCGCTGAAGTTCTACGCCTCCGTCCGCCTCGACATCCGCCGCATCGGCGCCGTCAAGGAGCGCGACGAGGTGATCGGCAACCAGACGCGCGTCAAGGTCGTCAAGAACAAGATGGCACCGCCCTTCAAGCAGGTCGAGTTCGACATCATGTACGGCGAGGGCGTCTCCAAGACCGGCGAGCTCATCGACCTCGGCGTCAAGGCCGGCATCGTGGAGAAGTCCGGCGCCTGGTTCTCCTACAACAGCCAGCGTCTCGGCCAGGGCCGCGAGAATGCCAAGACGTTCCTGCGCGACAATCCGGACCTCGCCCGCGAGATCGAAATGGCGCTGCGCCAGAATGCCGGCCTGATCGCCGACCGCTTCCTGGAGAACGGCGGGCCGGATCCGAACGACGCCGACGACGCGGCCGGCATGTAATCGCCGCGCAACGGTTCCGCAAAAATGGGAAAGACCGGCCTCTTCTTCGCGAAAGGCCGGTTTTTTGGTGTCTGGACAGGGGCCGAGGCGGGCGATAAAAGCCTTCAGTTCTCGCGCGCGCCAAGGTTTTCGGCCTTTCCGCATCCAAGCGGCAGGCGCGGGCGGTTTCGACGGAATTCGCGAAAGGGCGGCCTTGTGGGGTCTTCCGGGCGGGCACTCCGGCCGGCGAGGCGGTTTTACCGTCGTTGCAGTGACATTGGGTGGGTGATGCGCCGGTCTTCCGGCGTGAATGGGCAGAGATGAAGGACGCGATATGAGCGGCGTGAATGAGATCCGGTCGACTTTCCTCGACTATTTCCGAAAGAACGGCCACGAGATCGTGCCGTCCAGCCCGCTCGTGCCGCGCAACGACCCGACGCTGATGTTCACCAATGCCGGCATGGTGCAGTTCAAGAACGTCTTCACCGGGCTGGAATCGCGCTCCTATTCCACCGCGACGACCGCTCAGAAGGTCGTGCGTGCCGGCGGCAAGCACAACGACCTCGACAATGTCGGCTATACCGCGCGGCACCTGACCTTCTTCGAGATGCTCGGCAACTTCTCGTTCGGCGACTACTTCAAGGAGCGCGCCATCGAGCTTGCCTGGACGCTGGTGACCAAGGGCTTCGACCTGCCGAAGGACCGGCTGCTCGTCACCGTCTATTCCGAGGACGAGGAGGCGGCGGTCCTCTGGAGGAAGATCGCCGGCCTGTCCGACGACCGGATCATCCGCATCCCGACCTCCGACAATTTCTGGCAGATGGGGGACACCGGCCCCTGCGGACCCTGTTCGGAAATCTTCATCGACCAGGGCGAGCATGTCTGGGGCGGCCCGCCCGGCTCGCCCGAGGAGGACGGCGACCGGTTCCTCGAATTCTGGAACCTCGTCTTCATGCAGTTCGACCAGACGGCGCCCGGCGAGCGCAGCCTTTTGCCGCGCCCGTCGATCGACACCGGCATGGGCCTCGAGCGCATGGCCTGCATCCTGCAGGGCGTCCAGAGCGTCTTCGAGACCGACCTTTTCCGCACGCTGATCTCGGCCGTCGAGGAGACCGTCGGCATCAAGGCGGAAGGCGAGGCGGCCGCAAGCTGCCGGGTCATCGCCGACCATCTCCGCTCCTCCGCCTTCCTGATCGCCGACGGCGTGTTGCCGTCGAATGAAGGCCGCGGCTACGTGCTGCGCCGCATCATGCGCCGCGCCATGCGCCACATGCAGCTGCTCGGCGCCCGCGAGCCGCTGATGTGGTCGCTGCTGCCGGCGCTGGTCGGCGAGATGGGCCGCGCCTATCCCGAGCTCGTGCGGGCCGAAGCCCTGATCTCCGAGACGCTGAAGCTGGAGGAAACCCGGTTCCGCAAGACGCTGGAGCGCGGCCTGTCGCTGCTATCGGATGCCACCGTAACGCTCAAGAAGGGCGACATGCTGGACGGCGAGACCGCGTTCAAGCTCTACGACACCTACGGCTTCCCGCTCGACCTCACCCAGGACGCGCTGCGCGCCCGCGACATCAATGTCGACCTTTCCGGTTTCAACGATGCGATGCAGCGCCAGAAGGCGGAAGCGCGGGCGAACTGGTCCGGCTCCGGCGACAAGGCGACGGAAGCGGTCTGGTTCGAGCTGAAGGAAAAACACGGCGCGACCGAGTTCCTCGGATACGACACCGAGGCGGCCGAGGGCGTGGTGCAGGCGATCGTCAGGGACGGCAGGACGATCGACGGCGCCAGTGCCGGCGACACTGTGCAGATCGTCGTCAACCAGACGCCGTTCTACGGCGAATCGGGCGGCCAGATGGGCGATACGGGCGTGATCGCCAGCGACCATGCGCGCCTTTTGGTGACCGACACGCAGAAGAAGGGCGAGGGCGTCTTCGTCCACAGCGCCGTCGTCGAGAGCGGCAAGCTTGCCGTCGGCGATGCCGTGGCGCTGACGGTGGACCATGCCCGCCGCGCGCGCCTTCGCGCCAACCACTCCGCCACTCACCTGCTGCACGAGGCGCTGCGCGAGGTGCTCGGCACCCACGTTGCCCAGAAGGGCTCGCTGGTCGCGCCGGAGCGCCTGCGCTTCGACGTCTCGCATCCCAAGCCCATGTCGGCGGAGGAGCTGCGCGTCATCGAGGACATGGCGAACGAGATCATCGTGCAGAACGCCCCGGTCACCACCCGCCTGATGACGGTGGACGATGCGATCGCGGAAGGCGCCATGGCACTCTTCGGCGAGAAATACGGCGACGAGGTGCGCGTGGTCTCCATGGGCACCGGCCTGCACGGCGCCAAGGCGAACCGGCCCTATTCGGTCGAGCTCTGCGGCGGCACGCATGTGTCGGCGACCGGCGAGATCGGCCTCGTGCGCATCCTTTCGGAGAGCGCCGTCGGCTCCGGCGTGCGCCGTCTGGAAGCGCTGACGGGCGAGGCGGCCCGCGCCTACCTTGCCGAGCAGGACGAGCGCGTGAAGGCGCTCGCCACGACGCTGAAGGCGCAGCCGGGCGACGTGCTCGCCCGCGTCGAGGCGCTGGTCGAGGAGCGCCGCAAGCTGGAGCGCGAACTGACCGAGGCGAAGAAGAAGCTGGCGCTGTCGGGCGGCACCGCCGGCGGCGACGAGGGCGTGCGCGAGGTCGCGGGCGTGAAATATCTCGGCAAGGTCGTCACAGGTGTCGAGCCGAAGGACCTGAAGAGCCTTGCCGACGACGGCAAGAAGAGCCTCGGATCCGGCATCGTCACGTTCGTCGGCGTCTCGGCGGACGGCAAGGCGAGCGCCGTGGTCGCCGTCACCGACGACCTCACCGGCCGCTACAGCGCCGTCGATCTCGTGCGCCGCGCCTCCGAAGCGCTCGGCGGCAAGGGCGGCGGCGGGCGTCCCGATATGGCGCAGGCCGGCGGCCCGGACGGCGCCAGGGCAGGCGCGGCGATCGAGGCGGTTGCCGGCGCCATCGCCGGCTGAACCTTCCCGCGGCCGCGCGATCGCCTGTGCCTCCACAAGGGTAGGCGATCATATATCGAGTTCGACCCTGCCCCATTCCCTTCTCCCCCGCGGGGAGAAGGTGGCCCGAAGGGATGAGGGGGTGGCTCTGACAGAGCCTTCGCGCTTTGGACATCCCCTCATCCGCCTACCGGCACCTTCTTGCCGCGGGGGAGAAGGGAATGGGGTGGCGTTTCATTCCCCATGCGACGACCCTGCACGCAAGGAACGGATCACGGCGGCGGGCTTCGGCCCGCCGCTTTTGTTTGCGAAGTCTTCAAGGTTTGCCCCTAGCATCCTGCGCGTGCGGAGTGCGTATTTTGATTGAAGACATCATCAGCATCTCAACCTTGATGATCTGTACGTTCCTGGCGACGACCGCCGTCGGGATTTTCATGCTGCAGGTGTGGCTGACCGACCGGCGGCACAGGGCGGCCGGCTACTGGTGCCTGTCCATGTGGGTCGGCTCGCTCTGCACGCTGCTGTTCGCGCTGCGCTCCGTCGGCCCGCCGCTCCTGACCGTCGGCCTCGGCAATGCGCTCGCCGCCTGCGGCTATGCGTTCATGTGGGCCGGCTTCCGCGTCTTCGATCGCCGCCGCGTTTATCGTTCCGTCGTTCTGGCCGGCCCCGTCCTGTGGGGCCTCGTCTATCTTCTCGTCCCGCAGGTGTCGGAGGATGTGAACAACCGCATCATCGTCAGCTCGACCATCATCACCGCCTATTGCCTGTGGATCGGCATCGACATCTGGCGCGGGCACCGCACCGAGCCGCTGCCGACCCGCATGCTTGCGGCGGCCTTTTTCGTCAGCCACGGCATCATCTATGGCCTGCGCATTCCCATGGCGATCGTCCTGCCTGCGGCCTTCGGCCATGGCACGGCCTATTCCGCCTGGTTCGCGGTCTTCTCCCTGGAACTGTTCGCCCATACGATCCTTGCCGCCGTCGCCATGCTGGTGCTGATCAAGGAGCGGGGCGAGGCGCTCTACCGCCAGGCCTCGCGCACCGACGCGCTGACCGGCATCGCCAACCGCGGCTCGTTCCTGGACGACATGCAGAAACTGCTGGGCGACCGGCGGCAGGGCACGCTGATGATCTTCGATCTCGACCGGTTCAAGGCGATCAACGACACCTACGGCCACGTCGCCGGCGATCTCGTGCTGAAGCGGTTTTCCGCGCAGGTCGCCGCCCGCCTGGAGGCGAACATGTTGTTCTGCCGCTTCGGCGGCGAGGAATTCGCGCTCTTTGCGCCGGGGCGCGACATGGCGCCCGCCGAACAGTTCGCCGAGGCGCTGCGGCTGGAGGTCGCCGCCCTGCCGGTGCGCGCCGGGGATGACGAGATCGCGGTCTCGGTCAGCATCGGCCTTGCGGATGTCGCGACCTTCGGAGCGGATTTCGACCGCCTGCATTCGGCGGCCGACGGCGCGCTCTATGCGGCCAAGGAGGCCGGCCGCAACCAGGTGAAGCGCGCGGCGCCCTCTCTGGGGCTTCCGGGTGTCGCCGAGCGCATGAGAAACCCGGCCGCTTCGGATGTCGCCCGCGCCGGCTGAGGCGTCTGCGCTTTCCTTTGCATGACAAGCATCGGACGGAGAGCCGTTCGCGCCGCTCCGGCGCGGTTTCAGCGCGTGGTCGCCGCGATCTCGCCCATCGCGGCGTCCACGGTGGCCGTGAAGGTGACGCGCGGGGCGTGCAGCTCGTGGGCTTCCAGCATGCGGCGCATGTCGGGCTTCAGGCCCGTGATGAAGACGCGCACGCCGGCCCGCTCGGCCTTGCGCACCAGGCCCTCGATGACGCTGGCGGCGGTGGAATCGAGCAGCGGCACGTCGGCGCAGTCGAGCACGAAATTGCGCCGCTGGTCGGCGATGCGGTCGAGCACGGAGCCGACGCTGGCCGCCGCGCCGAAGAAGAAGACGCCGCTGATGCGGTAGATCACCGTATCCGGATCGTCGCCGGCGACCGGCCGCTCGGGCAGGCCGCTGTCCTCGCCGGCATTCTCGATCGCCCGCACGACGCGCGGCACCGTCTCCTCGCGGATGTCGACGGACTTGCCCATGCGGTCGATGAACAGCACCGCGCCGAGCAGGAAGCCGACGACGATGCCCTCCGTCAGGTCGCGGAAGACGACCAGCAGGAAGGTGACGACGAGCACCGCCGCATCGCCGCGCGAGGAGCGGAAGAGGGCGGCGATGGCCGGGCGCTCCACCATGTTGAACGCGACGACCGCCAGCACGCCGGCGAGCGCGGCGAGCGGGATATAGCTGGCGAGCGGCGCGGCGACGAGCATGAAGAGCAGCAGGAAGACCGCGTGCAGCATGCCGGAGACCGGGCTGGTGGCGCCGGAGCGCACGTTCGTGGCGGTGCGGGCGATGGTGCCCGTCACGCAGATGCCGCCGAAGAGCGCCGAGCCGACATTGGCGACTCCTTGGGCGATAAGCTCCATGCTGGAGCGGTGCCTGCGCCCCGTCATGCCGTCGGCGACGACGGCCGAGAGCAGCGATTCGATGGCGCCGAGCAGCGTGAAGGCGACGGCATCCGGCAGGACGGCGAGCACGAGCTCGGGGGAGAAGGACGGCAGCGCGGGCAGGGGCAGGCCGCGCGGAATGCCGTTGAAGCGGGTGCCGATCGTGTCCGCCGGCAGGGCGAGAAGCGCGGTGGCGAACGAGGCGATGGTGACGGCGATGAGCAGGTTCGGCCAGCTCGGGCGGAAGCGGCGCAACAGCAGGATGACGGCGATGGTGAGGCCGGCGACGCCGAAGGCGGCCGGATTGAAGCTGGGCCGGGCGGCCCAGAGCGCCTCGAGCTTCTCGACGATCGGCCCCGGCTCGCGCCCGTCCAGCTTCAGGCCGAACAGTTCGCCGATCTGGCTGGCGAAGATGATGACGGCGATGCCGGCCGTGAAGCCGACCGTCACGGGATAGGGGATGAACTTGATGTACTTGCCGAGCCTGAGATAACCGGCCAGCGCGAGCATGAGGCCGGAGAGCAGCGTGGCGACCAGCAGGCCCTCGACGCCGTGGCGGGCGACCGTGGCCGAGACGAGCACGATGAAGGCGCCGGCCGGCCCGCCGACCTGGAAGCGGCTGCCGCCGAGCGCGGAAACGAGGAAGCCGCCGATGATGGCGGTGTAGAGGCCGCGGTCCGGCGTGACGCCGGAGGCGATGGCGATCGCCATGGACAGCGGCAGCGCGACGATCGCCACCGTGAGGCCGGCCAGCGCATCGGCCTTGAAACGCGCGGGGCCATAGCCCTCCGCGAAAACGCTGGCGAGCTTCGGCGTCAAGGTATCGGTCATGGGTGCCTCGGAAGGCCGGAGGATGGAGTAAGGGAGGGCCGGCGGGGGCATCTCACGCCGAGTCGCCCGTTTTTGCAATGGCACAAGGCAAGGCTATGCAGAAATTGCAGAGCATGACAGAAGCGCAGGATTTGTGAAATCGCTCCGTGCTTGGTTGAATGCGTTCCGGCGAGAGGGAAGCGGCATGAGCGAGAGCGGGATCTGGGCGGCCTATGAGAAACGCCTGCTGCGGGTTTCCGCCTATATCCACGAGCACCTGGAAGAGGATCTCGACCTCGACCGGCTGTCGGAGATCGCCTGCCTTTCCGCCCATCACTGGCACCGCGTCTACCGCGCCGTGCACAACGAGACGCTGGCGGCAACCGTCCGCCGGCTGCGTCTGCACCGTGCGGCGGGCGATCTGGTGCGCAGCGACCGCTCCGTCCGGGACATTGCCGCGCGATGGGGGTACGCCAACCTCCAGTCCTTCACGCGTACCTTCGCGGCTGCCTATGGCATGCCGCCGGCACGCTACCGCAAGGAGGGCTCCCATCGCGCCTACGAACCCGAGAACGACAAGGAGTGCTCCCGCATGTTCGACGTGACCATCCGCACCATTCCCGAGCAGACGCTGCTCGCCGTTGCCCATTCCGGTTCCTACATGGGCATCGGCAAGGCCTTCGAGGCGCTGCATGGCGCGCTCTTCTCCCGCAACCTCTTCCGGCCGGACATGCGCATGATCGGCGTCTTCCTCGACGATCCCGATCTCGTGGCGGAGGAGGAGCTTCGCTCCTTCGCCTGCGTGACGGCGGATGCGACCATTCCCGCCGAGGCGCCGCTCGATCGCCGCACGCTGGCGGGCGGCGACTATGCGGTGCTGCGCCACCAGGGTCCCTATGCCGATATGGGCGCGGCCTATCGCTGGCTCTACGGCACATGGCTGCCGGCCTCGGGACGCTCGATCCGCGACGAGGTGATGTTCGAGGCCTATCTCAACAATCCGCGCGAGGTTGCGCCGAACGCGCTTCTGACGGAAATATGCCTGCCGCTCCAGCCGGCCGAAGCCGCGGCCTGAACGGCAGGTGGCTGGCGGTAAGCCCGCCCTAACCCTTCGCCGCCTGAAGCTGGCGGTGCATCTCCTCGTCGTCGATCGCGGTCGCGCGCTTGCTGGCCGGCCGCTCCTTCAGGCGATCCCAATAGGCCTTGAATTCCGGCCGGGGCTCCAGCGAGCCGAATTGCAGGCCCCAGCTGATATGGGCGCCGACATAGACATCGGCGGCGGTGAAATTGTCGCCGGCGATGTAGGGACAGCGCGTGACGGCCAGCGACAGGGCGCCCATGACCGCAGCATAGCTGCCGCAGCCGATGCTGCGCTCGCGCTTCCTGGGAACCTCGATGCCGAAGGCCTTCAGCGAGACCGCCATTTCCAGCGGGCCGGCTGCGAAGAAGAGCCAGCGGTAGTAATCGCCGCGCTTTTCGGGCGGCGGGGCGAGGCCGGCTTGGGGGAAGGCATCGGCGAGATAGGCGCAGATCGCCGCCGCCTCCGTCACCACGGTCTGGCCGTGGCGGATGGTCGGCACCTTGCCCATCGGGTTGATCGCCAGGAATTCCGGCGATTTCATCGAGCCGTCGAAGGTCAGCCATTCGGTGCGATAGGGCGCGCCGACCTCCTCCAGCATCCAGCGGGCGATGCGCCCGCGCGACATCGGGTTGCTATAGAAAACCAGTTCCTCGGCCATGCCGTCCTCCTCTTGCAAACCGGCCGGGAGGATAGGGCACACGGGCCCTGCCGCAAGAGGCCGCAACGAAAAAGCCCGGCGCTTGGCCGGGCTTTCCGTGGTCTTGCTGGATCAGGCCGCCATGGCCTTCTGGAGGTTCTCGTCGATCTTGTCGAGGAAGCCGGTGGTGGAGAGCCACGGCTGGTCGGGGCCGATGAGGAGCGCGAGGTCCTTGGTCATGAAGCCCGATTCGACAGTCTCGACGCAGACGCGTTCCAGCGTCTCGGAGAACTTCGCCAGCTCCGCATTGCCATCCAGCTTGGCGCGGTGGGCAAGGCCACGCGTCCAGGCGAAGATCGAGGCGATCGAGTTGGTCGAGGTTTCCTCGCCCTTCTGGTGCTGGCGGTAGTGGCGCGTCACCGTGCCGTGCGCGGCTTCGGCTTCGACGGTCTTGCCGTCCGGCGTCATGAGGACCGAGGTCATCAGGCCGAGCGAGCCGAAGCCCTGGGCCACGATGTCGGACTGAACGTCGCCGTCGTAGTTCTTGCACGCCCAGACATAGCCGCCGGACCATTTCAGCGCCGAGGCGACCATGTCGTCGATCAGGCGGTGTTCGTACCAGATCTTGGCTTCCTTGAACTTTTCAGCGAACTCGGCGTCGAAGACCTGCTGGAAGATGTCCTTGAAGCGGCCGTCATAGACCTTGAGGATGGTGTTCTTGGTCGAGAGATACACCGGCACCTTGCGCTGCAGGCCGTAGTTGAACGACGCGCGGGCGAATTCGGTGATCGAATCGTCGAGGTTGTACATGCCCATGGCGACACCGGCGGACGGGGCGTCGAACACGTCGTATTCGATTTCCTTGCCGTCCTCGCCGACGAACTTCATCGTCAGCTTGCCCTTGCCGGGGAACTTGAAGTCGGTGGCGCGGTACTGGTCGCCGAAGGCGTGGCGGCCGACGATGATCGGCTTGGTCCAGCCCGGAACGAGGCGCGGCACGTTCTTGCAGATGATCGGCTCGCGGAAGATGACGCCGCCGAGGATGTTGCGGATCGTGCCGTTCGGCGACTTCCACATCTTCTTCAGCTTGAATTCCTCGACGCGGGCCTCGTCCGGCGTGATGGTGGCGCACTTGACGCCGACGCCGTGCTTCTTGATGGCGTTGGCCGCGTCGATCGTCACCTGGTCGTCGGTGGCGTCGCGGTTCTCCATGCCGAGGTCGTAATATTCGAGGTCGATATCCAGGTAAGGATGGATCAGCTTGTCCTTGATGAACTGCCAGATGATGCGCGTCATCTCGTCGCCGTCGAGTTCGACGACGGGGTTGGCGACCTTGATCTTTGCCATGGAGAGCCTCGTGTTTTGTCGGGGCCTTGCGCCCCGGATCGTGGACTTGAAAGGAACGTTTGGCCCTATAGCATTCGTGGCCGGGAAGGCAAAGCCGACCAATTGCCGAGACGGTTTATTTTCGCCGGCGTTGAGAATAAGTTTCGCCAAAATTCCGTTTCAGGAAGGCTCTTCGGCGGCCCGTTCCGGCCCGCCGTCATCCAGTGGAGAATATGATGTCGCGTTTCGGCCTCGTGGCGCTCGCCCTTTTGCTTCCCGTTTCCGTTGCAGCCGCCGATTTCAAGGCGCCCGTTTCGGAGGTCATGGCGGCCGCGACGGTCAACTGGCAGGACCTGGGCGAGGACACAGACACCGACACGCCGCCGCCCTATACGGACTACTTCTCCGAGGATTTCCTGAAGCGCCTCTACAGCAAGGATTTCGTTGCGAAATACAAGGCGGCGGCGAAATTCCCGGCCTATGACGACGGCGATTCGCCCTTCGACTACGATCCGGTGATCGGCGGCCAGGACAGCTGCGCGCTGAAGGACGTGACGACCACCGAGGGGCAACTGGCGAACGGCGCGGAGGACGTGACCGTGACCTTCGACAACAGCCATTGCTTCGGCGAGCGGCCTGCCGGCTGGCAGCCGGAAACGCTGGTCTTCAAGATGATCGAGGAGGACGGCCGGGCGGTCATCGACGACATCGAGCGCCCGAGCTTCGAGGAGGGCGCCTCCCTGAAGAAGGAAATGGTGGAGATCGCCGAGGCCGGCGCCAATGGCGGCAACGGCAGCGCCGCCGAATCCCCCGAATGAGCGGCTTCATGCTTTTCATTTGCCGCTTATTGTGCCAGTGAAGCCCGAACTTTCCAGGGATATTTGGGCATGGCAGGCACGAACAGCGAACGCACGCTGATCGCCGAGGGACCGGCGATCATCCTCGTTCATCCGCAACTCGGCGAGAATATCGGCATGGTGGCGCGCGCCATGGCGAATTTCGGCCTGGCCGAACTGCGCCTCGTCAACCCGCGCGACGGCTGGCCGAGCGAGAAGGCGATCTCCGCCGCCAGCAAGGCCGACCATGTCATCGAGGCGGCGAAGGTCTATCCGTCGCTGGAAGCGGCCGTCGCCGACCTCGAATTCGTCTATGCGACGACCGCGCGCGACCGCTACGGCTACAAGGAGGTCCGCTCGCCGGTCGTCGCCGCCGACGACCTGCGCGTGCGCTTCCGCGCCGGGCAGAAGACCGGCATCCTCTTCGGCCGCGAACGCACGGGCCTCACCAACGAGGAAATCGCGCTCGCCGACGAACTGGTGACCTTCCCGGTCAACCCCGCCTTCGCCTCGCTCAACCTCGCCCAGGCCGTGCTCCTCATGAGCTACGAGTGGATGAAGAGCGGCCTTGCCTCCGTCAAGGACACGCCCTTCGACGCGCTGCCGCAGCGCCCGGCGAAGAAGGAGGAGCTGCAGGGCCTCTTCGACCATGTGGAGGAGACGCTGGAGGCGCGCGGCTATTTCCGGCCCGCCGAAAAAAAGCCCAAGCTGGTGGAGAACCTGCGCGCCATCCTGACGCGTCCTTCCTTCACCGGCACGGAGATCCAGGTCATGCGCGGCATCATCTCCTGCCTCGATCGCTTCACCCGCGAATCGCCGCGCGGCGCGACCAACCCGAACCGCACCCGCAACCGCCGGCCCAAGGTGCCCCGTGACGACGCATAGGCCCTTTCCGGAACAGGCGGCGGCCAGGCCCATCCTGATGTTCGACAGCGGCATCGGCGGCCTGACCGTCCTGCGCGAGGCGCGTGTGCTGATGCCCGAGCGGCACTTCACCTATGTGGCCGACGATGCCGGCTTTCCCTATGGCGGCTGGGAAGAGCCGGCGCTGAAGGCGCACATCATCGATCTCTTCGGGAAACTGCTCGCCGAGCACGACCCGGAAGTCTGCGTCATCGCCTGCAACACCGCCTTCACGCTGGTGGGCGCGGACCTGCGCGCCGCATTTCCACACATGCCCTTCGTCGGCACCGTGCCCGCGATAAAGCCCGCCGCCGAGCGCACGCGTTCCGGCCTCGTCTCGGTGCTGGCCACGCCCGGCACGGTGAAGCGCGCCTATACGCGCGATCTCATCCAGTCCTTCGCCAGCCAGTGCGACGTGCGCCTCGTCGGCTCGGAGAATCTCGCCCGCATGGCCGAGGCCTATATCCGCGGCGAGACCTTCTCCGACGAGGCCGTGCGCGCCGAGATCGTGCCCTGCTTCGTCGACGAGGACGGCCGCAAGACGGATATCGTCGTGCTCGCCTGCACGCATTATCCCTTCATGGCCAACCTCTTCCGCAAGCTCGCCCCCTGGCCGGTCGACTGGCTCGACCCCGCCGAAGCCATCGCCCGCCAGGCCCGCCGCCTCGTGCCCCCGCTGGAAACCCTCGCCCCGGGCGAGGACATCGCCGTCTTCACCTCCGGCAAGCCGGACTTTTCGACGCGCCGCCTGATGCAGGGTTTCGGGCTTCGGGTCGTTTGATGCGGCTTTCCCTGTGGATTCTTTCAAGAAGCCGGGCGTGATGGATGCTTGTTTCGTGTTAGGGCTTGCCGGATATCCGGTGGCGACCGGCGAATCAGGAATTTTGGAACGAGGAACGGGATGAAGGTCGGCATCGACATGGGAACGGTGCAGGGCGGCGCACCGGCCAGGCTCGATATCGAGGAACTGCTGGCGACGCGCCTGCTCGTGCAGGGCAATTCGGGCTCGGGAAAGTCGCATCTCCTGCGGCGCCTGCTCGAGCAGTCCGCCCAATGGGTGCAGCAGGTCATCATCGATCCCGAAGGGGATTTCGTCACGCTTTCCGACCGGTTCGGCCATGTCGTGGTCGATGGCGAGCGCACGGAAGCCGAGCTCGTCGGCATCGCCAACCGCATCCGCCAGCACCGCGTCTCCTGCGTGCTCTCGCTGGAGGGCCTTGAGGCCGACGAGCAGATGCGGGCGGCCGGCATCTTCTTGAATGCGCTGTTCGATGCGGACCGGGACTTCTGGTACCCAGTGCTCGTCGTCGTCGACGAGGCGCAGCTTTTCGCGCCCGCCGCCAGCGGCGAGGTCTCCGAAGAGGCGCGAAAACTGTCGCTCGGCGCGATGACCAACCTGATGTGCCGCGGCCGCAAGCGCGGCCTTGCCGGCGTCATCGCCACGCAGCGGCTGGCGAAGCTCGCCAAGAACGTCGCGGCCGAGGCCTCCAATTTCCTGATGGGCCGCACCTTCCTCGACATCGACATGGCGCGCGCCGCCGACCTGCTCGGGCTCGACCGCCGGCAGGCGGAGATGTTCCGCGACCTGCCGCGCGGTTCCTTCGTCGCGCTCGGCCCGGCGCTGTCGCGCCGCCCCTTGCCGGTGACGATCGGCGCGGTCGAGACCTCCGCGCGCTCGACCAGCCCCAAGCTGATGCCGCTGCCGGATGCACTGCCGGACGTGGAGGACCTGATCTTCACGCCCGATCCGGACGAGTTTTCCCGCCCGCTCGTCCGCCGCGCGCCGCCGGCGCCGCGCCCGACGACGGACATCCTCGCCGAACTGTCCCGCGCGCGGCCGGAGCCGGTACAGGCGGAGGCGAAGGTACCGGTGCCGGAAATCTCCGCCGAGGAGCGGGAAGGTCTGCTCGACCAGGCGCTCGCCGAAATCCTCGGCAATCCCGATGCGGCCTTCCGGGCCGATGCCGAACTGTTCCAGGATTTCCTCGTGCGCTGCCGCATCCGCCGCGTGCCCGGCGCGCCGCTGTCGCTTCCCGCCTTCCGCCGCAAGATGGCGGTCGCGCGCTCCGGCGTCGATGCCGAGACAGCGGCGACGGAAATCTGGGGCAGGGCGCTCGATCTGTCGCGCAGCGTGACCGAGGATTTGCAGGGTGTCTTCCTGCTCGTGGCGCAGGCCGCGGTGCGCGGGCTCGCCTGCCCCTCGGACGCCCGGATCGCGCGGGCCTACGGCACGCATTCGGCCCGCCGGGCGCGCCGGCTGCTCGGCTATTTCGAGGAGCAGGGGCTGGTGGTCGTGCACAGCGATCTTGCCGGCCACCGCATCGTCGCCTTCCCGGACCTCGGCTGCGAGACGCTGCCGGGCGACGCCAACGGGCCGGACCTTGCCGATTCCCACCGCGATGCGGCGGAATAGGCGGATTTTCCGGGCCTTGCTCGTTGACAGTCCTGTAAAACTCCCCTAATGACCCCGCCAACGCCGGGCAGAAATGTCCGGTGTTTCATTTGACATGTCCCGTGGATTCTCCGGTCGCGATCGTGAGAAGCCTGTCGGAACCCGAAAGGTTCAGAGGAGGGCGTGTTTCCTTCAGCCGGTCCGTCATTGGCCCGGTAAACAAGACCAAGAGGAAATGCGATGAGCAAGCGCGCTGCATCCAAGTACAAAATCGACCGCCGCATGGGCGAGAACATCTGGGGCCGTCCGAAGTCCCCGGTCAACCGCCGCGAATACGGCCCGGGCCAGCACGGCCAGCGCCGCAAGTCCAAGCTTTCGGACTTCGGTGTCCAGCTCCGCGCCAAGCAGAAGCTGAAGGGTTACTATGGCGATATCCGCGAGAAGCAGTTCCGCGCGATCTTCGCCGAAGCCGAGCGCCGCAAGGGCGACACCCCGGAGAACCTGATCGGCCTGCTCGAATCGCGCCTCGACGCGATCGTCTACCGCGCCAAGTTCGTTCCGACGGTCTTCGCTGCCCGTCAGTTCGTCAACCATGGCCACGTCAAGGTCAACGGCGTGCGCGTCAACATCGGTTCCTACCGCTGCAAGCCGGGCGACGTCATCGAAGTCAAGGAAAAGTCCAAGCAGCTCGTCACGGTTCTCGAATCCGTCGGTCTGGCTGAACGCGACGTTCCGGACTACATCGAAGCCGACCACAACAAGATGACCGCGACCTTCGTTCGCGTTCCGGTTCTCTCCGACGTGCCCTACGCCGTCATCATGGAACCGCACCTGGTCGTCGAATTCTACTCGCGTTAATTCGCGGGCGACACCTTGTGCAATCGGGAAAAGCCGCCAAGAAATTGGCGGCTCAGGTTGCCGGCAAGCCTTGCCACCCACCACCGTCATCCTCGGCCTTGAGCCGAGGATCCAACCTTCTCAACGGTTTATGGATGCTCGGGTCAAGCCCGAGCATGACGGAGGAGAGGGGTTCGGGACTTTGCCAGCCAGTCTGAGCCGCCAAGAGATTGGCGGCTTTTTCGTTTCGGGGGAACGGGATGACGGACTTGCAGGGCATTGTCGAGGAGATCCACGCGAGCCTGTCGCCACGGTGCGGCGAGGGCAGGGTGGCGGACTACATTCCGCAGCTTGCCCATGTGGATCCGAAGAAGTTCGGCATCGCCGTGGTGACGGTCGACGGCGCGGTGCACCTTGCCGGCGACGCGGACGAGGCCTTTTCCATCCAGAGCATTTCCAAGGTCTTCACCCTCACGCTCGCCCTCGGCAAGCATGGCGAGGCGATCTGGAAGCGGGTCGGCCGCGAACCGTCTGGCTCGGCCTTCAACTCCATCGTCCAGCTCGAGCACGAGGGCGGCATCCCGCGCAACCCCTTCATCAATGCCGGGGCGATCGCCATCACCGACCTCGTGCTCGCCGGCCATACGCCGAAGGAGGCGATCGGCGAGATCGTGCGGTTCCTGCGCTATCTCGCGGACGAGGACGACATCATCATCGACCAGGCCGTGGCACGCTCGGAGCAGGCGACGGGCTTCCGCAACTTTGCGCTCGCCAATTTCATGCGCTCCTTCGGCAGGCTCGACCATGCGGCCGAACTGGTGCTCGGCGTCTATTTCCATCAATGCGCGCTGGCGATGAGCTGCCGGCAACTCGCCAAGGCGGGGCTGTTCCTCGCCAACAGCGGCACCAACCCTTTGACCGGCCACCGCGTCGTCTCGCATCTTCGGGCGCGGCGTATCAACGCACTCATGCTGACCTGCGGCCACTATGACGGCTCGGGCGACTTCGCCTACCGCGTCGGCCTGCCGGGCAAGAGCGGCGTCGGCGGCGGGATCCTGGCCGTCGCGCCGGGAAAGGCCTCGGTCGCCGTCTGGTCGCCGGGGCTCAACGAGAACGGCAATTCGCTCATCGGCTCGCTGGCGCTGGAAATGCTGGCGGCGCGCACCGGCTGGTCCGTCTTCGGGGCTTGATTGTGCGGCCGGTTCGGGGCATTGCAGGCCCATGACGGCATCTACGACCCTGGCCTTTGCTGATACCGACGACGACGCACCGGATACCGGCCGCCATCCGCTCTTTGCGGACGCGCCCTCCAGCGTCTCCTTCAACAAGCTGCGCAAGCGCCTGCTGCGGCAGGTCCGGCAGGCGATGGACGATTTCGCCATGCTGAAGGGCCAGAAGCGCTGGCTCGTCGGCCTTTCCGGCGGCAAGGACAGCTACGGCCTGCTCGCCCTGCTGATGGACCTGCAATGGCGCGGCCTTTTGCCGGTGGAGCTCGTCGCCTGCAATCTCGACCAGGGCCAGCCGAATTTTCCGAAGCACATCCTGCCGGATTACCTGAAATCCATCGGCGTCAGGCACCGGATCGAATATCGCGACACCTATTCCATCGTGAAGGAGAAGGTGCCGTCAGGGGCGACCTATTGTTCGCTCTGCTCGCGGCTCCGGCGCGGCAATCTCTATCGCATCGCCCGGGAGGAGGGCTGCGACGCGCTGGTGCTCGGCCACCATCGCGAGGATATTCTCGAAACCTTCTTCATGAACTTCTTCCACGGCGGGCGGCTCGCCGCCATGCCGCCAAAACTCCTGAACGACGAGGGCGACGTCATGCTGCTGCGTCCGCTCGCCTATGCGGCGGAGGACGATCTTGCCAAATTCGCCGCCGCCATGCGGTTCCCGATCATCCCCTGCGACCTCTGCGGCTCGCAGGACGGCCTGCAGCGCAATGCGATGAAGGCGATGCTGGCGGAGATCGAGACGCGCATGCCGGGCCGCAAGGACGCCATGCTGCGCGCGCTCGGCCATACCAACCCGTCCCATCTTCTCGACCCGAAGCTTTTCGATTTCTCCTCCCTCGAAACGGTAAGGCCCCATGACGACGATTGACATCAATGCCCTCGCCCTCGTGCTTGCACAGGCGGCGGAGGCGGAAATCCGCCCGCGCTTCCGCGCGCTCGCCAAGGGAGACATCCGCACCAAGGCGGATGCCAACGACCTGGTGACGGAAGCCGACGAGGCGGCCGAACGCTTCATCAGCCGGGAAGTCGCGGCGCAGTTTCCGGGCGTGCTGTTCGTCGGCGAGGAATCGGTCGCGGCCGATCCGGCGCTGCTGCCGAAGCTCAAGGATGCGGACGTCGCGATCGTCGTCGACCCGATCGACGGCACCTTCAACTTTGCCGCCGGCGTGCCGCTCTTCGGCGTCATGGCGGCGATCGTCTCCGGCGGCGAGACGGTCGGCGGCATCATCTACGATCCGATGGGCGACGACTTCGTCATGGCGGAAAAGGGCGGCGGCGCGTGGCAGACCGGCGATCACCGCCCGGCCGTGCGGCTGAAGACGCGGGGCGGCGCACCGCTCGAAGCGATGACCGGCATGGCCTCGACCAGCTTCCTCGACCGGGCGCGCCGGGCGCGCATCCTGTCGAATCTCGCCAAGGTGGCCTTCGTCTCCAACTATCGCTGCGCGGCGCACGAATACCGCACCCTTGCCGGCGGCCACCTGCATTACCTGATGTACAACAAGCTGATGCCCTGGGACCACCTCGCCGGCACGCTGATCGCCGAGGAGGCCGGCGCCTATGCCGCGCGCTTCGACGGCTCGGCCTACAAGCCGCACCATGTCGAGGGCGGCCTCCTGGTCGCGCCGGACAAGGACAGCTGGGAGATGCTGCGCCGCGAAGTCTTCGTGGATTGAGGCGGCTTGACCACCGATGAAAAAGGCCCGGCTGCATTCGCAGCCGGGCCTTTTGTTTGTCCGCAACCTTCTGCTTTCGTCATCCTCGGGCTCGACCCGAGGATCCACGCGGCCCCCTGGGCCTGGATGGTCGGGTCAAGCCCGACCATGACGGAGGGGAGGTAAGGCGCCTTCCTCGCGAGCGGTTCGGCTGGAGGTAAGGGCAAGTGCCTTTCTCACGCTGGGCCGGCTGGAGGAGAGCGACGACGCTCTCCCTCAAACCGGCTTGTTGTGCGGCTGGAACAGCTTGCCGCGCTCGGCGATCAACACGAAGACGAGGCCGATGACCGAGAGCACGAAGAAGCCCATGACGAGCGGCAGCGCCGTGCCGTTGAACGCCTGGCCGATGATGGCACCGAGGACCGTGCCGCCGGCCGTGCCCATGAAGCCGAGCACCGAGGAGGCCGTGCCGGCGACGTGGCCGAGCGGCTCCATGGCGAGCGAGTTGAAGTTCGAGCCGATCCAGCCGAACTGGAACATCGACAGCGCGAAGAGCACGATGAAGATCGCGAACGGCAGGTGCGGTGCCCAGACCAGCGTCAGCAGCAGCCAGAACGCATTGACGCCGAGGAAGCCGAGCAGGGCGCCATGCGACAGCCGCCGCATGCCGAACCGGCCGACCAGCCGGGCATTGACGAAGGACGACAGGGCCATGAAGGCGGCAACGCCGGCAAAGGCGACCGGGAACCAGACGCCGAGCCCGTAGATGCCGACATAGATCTGCTGCGCCGAGTTGATGAAGCCGAACAACGCGCCGAAGATGAAGGTGCTGGCGAGCGTGTAGCAGAGCGCCACGCGGTCCGTCAGGACGATGCGGAAGCCGCCGAGGACCGAGCGCACCGTGAAGGGCCGCACGTCTTCGGGATGCAGGGTCTCCGGCAGGCGGAAATACATCCAGGCCCAGATCACGGCGGCCATCACCGCCATGAAGACGAAGATGAGGTGCCAGTCGCCGAACAGCATGACGATCTGGCCTGTGCCCGGCGCCAGCACCGGAACGACCATGAACACCATCATGATGAGCGACATCGCTTCCGCCATCGCGCGGCCGCCGAAAATGTCGCGGACGATCGAGACGGTGATAACGCGCATGGCGGCCGAGCCGATGCCCTGGATGAAGCGCAGCGCCAGAAGCGCGGCGAAGCTCGGCACGAGGATCGCGGCAAGCGACGACACGACATAGATGGCAAGGCCGACGAACATGGGCGCACGGCGGCCGAAGCGGTCGGAGACCGGACCGTAGATGAGCTGCGCGAGCGCAAAGCCGATCAGGTAGGCGGAAATGACATATTGCCGGTGGTTCTCGTTCTCGACGCCGAGACTGGCGCCGATTTCCTGCAGGCCGGGCAGCATGATGTCGATGGCGAGCGCATTGAGCGCCATCAGCAGCGCCATGAGCGCAATGAATTCCATCTTGCCCATGCCTTTGAGGCGCTGGGCCGATTCAGGGGAAAGTCCAGACATAATCTATATATTCCATGAAAAAGAGAGAAGGCGCCGCTGGGATGCGGCGCCTTTGAAAAGCTTTGGGCCTTGGGAAGACCGTTAAGCGTCAGGCAGCGCCCTTGATCGAAATACCCTGTTCCTGAAGATGCGACTGCAATTCGCCCGACTGGAACATCTCGCGCACGATGTCGCAACCGCCGACGAACTCGCCCTTCACGTAAAGCTGCGGGATGGTCGGCCAGTTGGAATAGTCCTTGATGCCCTGGCGGATGTCGGCGTCGGCGAGCACGTTGATGCCCTTGTAGCCCACGCCCACGTAGTCGAGGATCTGCACGACCTGGCCGGAGAACCCACACTGCGGGAATTCGGGCGTGCCCTTCATGAAGAGGACGACGTCGTTGGTCTTCACTTCGTTGTCGATGAAATCGTGGATGCCACTCATAGCAGTCTTCCTTGGCAAATCGGCTTCAAGGGCCGATGCGATGATCCGTTTGCCCTAGATAACAACCTCGGGTGACAATTGCCAGAAGCCCATTAGAAAAAATGCGCAGCTGCGCTTCAGCCGGCAGCGTCACCCCGTCGATATGCAATTAGTCTGTAGGCCAGGCCACCAGCCAAACCGCCAGCGATAACCATGAGAATAAAGTCATCACTCGGTCCCGGCCCCGGGCGGTCCAAAATCCACAAAGCCACAATACCGTCAAGGCCGCCAGCGACGGTGAAGAAGAGCCATGCCCGCAAACGGAAATAGCGGGCAATCATGACAGTAGCGATGAATCCGGGAAGTGCATAGGCAAATGTATATGCGCAGCCCATAAAGAAAGCTGAGAAAAATGTCGAATTGACGCCTCCCGCCACCATGTCAAGCGCTGCAACCACGACCGCGGAGGCGACTGTGACAGCGACGATATACCCACCGACAACAAGGAGGAAATCCGGCTGACCGCCGGATGCGAAAGCGGTGACTGGAGGCACTCTGCAATCCGCCCTATTCTTGACTTGGTTGAATTTTTCCGATCAGCGGCTGCGCTGGCGGCTGCGGCTTGCCGCCGTGCGACGGCGGCTCACCTGTTTGCGCGGGCGCTTCGCCGGTTTCTTTTCCGGCTTCAGCACGGCCTCGAGGATGTCACCGAGGAGCCCGCCGGACGCCTTCTTGCGCGTCGTCGTCGTCTTGCGGCGCGTGCGCTTCGTCGAGGCCTTGCGCACGCCGGTCTTCTTCAGCACCTCCTTGAGGGCTGCATCGACCACGCCGCTGACGAGTTCCTTGATGAGATCGGCCATGGATCGGTCAATCCGGGATCGAGGTCTGCAGGGCGAGGGCGTGCAGGATGCCGCCCATATTGCCCTTCAGCGCGTCGTAGACCATCTGGTGCTGCTGCACGCGGGTCTTGCCGCGGAAGGCTTCCGCGACGACTTCGGCGGCGTAGTGATCGCCGTCGCCGGCAAGATCGCGGATGACCACCTTCGCTCCGGGAATGCCGGATTTGATCATGTCTTCGATATCGCCGGGTGACATAGGCATGTGAACTGCTCCCTTATCTTATTCCGCGGCGGCAGCGGCGGTGCCGTTGCCGTCCATGAAGTCAGGGAACCACGATTCATGGGTGTCGCGCAATTGTTCAATCGGCAGCGACAGCAGGCCGTCCACCACGAGCGCATCGCCGCCGACGGTGCCGAGGCGACGGAACGGCACGCCCGCACCTTCCGCATTGGCGCACAGGAAGTTGGCGAGATCGGCCGGGACGGCCAGCACATAACGGGCCTGGTCTTCCCCGAAGAGCAGCGCATGGGCCGGGCCGTTGGCCTGCGAAAGGCTGGCCTTGATGCCCTTGCCCGAGGCCATCGCCATTTCGGCGAGCGCGACGGCGAGGCCGCCGGAGGAGATGTCGTGGCAGGCGGTGACCTGGCCGTTGCGGATGGCCGAGCGCACGAAATCGCCGTTGCGGCGTTCGGCGTGCAGGTCCACTTCCGGCGCCGGGCCGTCGACGAGGCCGAGCACGTCGCGCAGGTATACGGACTGGCCGAGATGGCTGCCGTCGACGCCGATCAGCACGAGCTGGTCGCCGTCCCTGGCACCGCCGATCCTCGCCATGGCGGACCAGTCGGGCAGAAGGCCGACGCCGGCGATGGTCGGGGTCGGCAGGATGGCGATGCCGTTCGTCTCGTTGTAGAGCGAGACGTTGCCCGAGACGATCGGGAAATCGAGCGCCCGGCAGGCTTCGCCGATACCTTGGATGGCCTTGACGAACTGGCCCATGATCTCCGGCTTTTCCGGGTTACCGAAGTTGAGGTTGTCGGTGGCGGCGAGCGGCTCGGCGCCGGTCGCCGTGATGTTGCGCCAGCATTCGGCGACGGCCTGCTTGCCGCCCTCGAACGGATCGGCCTCGACATAGCGCGGCGTCACGTCGGAGGAGAAGGCGAGGGCCTTGGTGGCATGGCCTTCGACGCGCACGACGCCGGCATCGCCGCCCGGGATCTGCAGCGAATTGCCCTGGATCAGCGTGTCGTACTGCTCGTAGACCCAGCGGCGGCTCGACTGGTTCGGCGAGCCGACCAGCGCCAGCACGGCTTGGCCGTAATCAGCGGGTTCGGCGACGAGGTTGGCCGGCAGCGGCGCGGGCTTGCCCGGCTCGCGCCAGGGGCGGTCGTATTCCGGCGCCTGATCGCCCAATTCCTTGATCGGCAGGTTCGCCACTTCCTCGCCCTGGTGCAGGATGCGGAAGCGCAGGTCGTCGGTCGTGTAGCCGACAATGGCGAAGTCGAGACCCCACTTGACGAAGATCGACTTGGCGACCTCTTCCTTGGCGGGTTCGAGAACCATGAGCATGCGCTCCTGGCTTTCCGACAGCATCATCTCGTACGCCGTCATCTGTTCTTCGCGAACCGGCACGAGATCGAGGTTCAACTCGATGCCGAGGTCGCCCTTGGCGCCCATTTCGACGGCCGAGCATGTAAGGCCGGCAGCGCCCATGTCCTGGATCGCGATGACGGCACCGGTCTGCATCAGTTCGAGGCAGGCTTCCAGCAGGCACTTTTCCGTGAAGGGATCGCCGACCTGCACGGTCGGTCGCTTCTCCTCGATCGTTTCGTCGAATTCCGCGGAGGCCATGGTGGCGCCGCCGACGCCGTCACGGCCGGTCTTGGCGCCGAGATAGACGACCGGCAGGCCGACGCCCTTGGCTTCCGAGAGGAAGATCGCGTTCGACTTGGCAAGGCCCGCGGCGAAGGCGTTGACGAGGATGTTGCCGTTGTAGCGCGGGTCGAACTCGACTTCGCCGCCGACGGTCGGCACGCCGAAGGAATTGCCGTAGCCGCCCACACCGGCGACGACGCCCGAGACGAGGTGGCGGGTCTTCGGATGGTCCGGCGCGCCGAAGCGCAGCGCGTTCATCGCCGCGACCGGGCGCGCGCCCATGGTAAAGACGTCGCGCAGGATGCCGCCGACGCCCGTCGCCGCGCCCTGGTAGGGCTCGATATAGGACGGGTGGTTGTGGCTCTCCATCTTGAAGACGACGCAGTCGCCGTCATCGATATCCACCACGCCGGCATTTTCCCCGGGGCCCTGGATGACGCGCGGTCCCTTGGTCGGCAGCGTGCGCAGCCAGCGCTTGGAGGACTTGTACGAGCAGTGCTCGTTCCACATGGCCGAGAAGATGCCGAGTTCGGTGAAGGTCGGCTCGCGGCCGATCAGCGAGAGGATGCGGTCGTATTCATCCGGCTTCAGCCCGTGGGCGGCAATCAGCTCCGGGGTGATCGGGCGGGTGTTCGAAATGGTCATCGTCGCTCGTCTTGTCGTGGAGGGCAGGATTGCGGTCTCTTTAACCTATGCCGCCCGGCAGCGCGACAGGAAAATGACCGCAATCACAGGCGAAACGGCCTGTTCAGGCCGGGCTGTCGTAACCCGTCGGGCCGTGGGCGATGAGGCTGCGCAGCCGTAAGAGGCCGGCCGCGACATCCGCGCGGTTCTCCGGCGAGGACAGGCCGATGCGCACGCGGTAGAACGTCTTCTCCGACCGGCCGGCCTTGAACTCGTCCTCGTCGTCGATGAGGATATCCTCGGCGAAGGCCGCCTGGCGGAACGTGCCGGACAGCCACGGGTCCGGCAGCTTCAGCCAGAGGAAGGGCACGCGGGGGTGCGAGTTGAAATCGAGCCCCGCGAGGATTTCCCGCGCATGCGCCTCGCGTGCCTCGACTTCCGCGGAGACCTTCGCGCGGATGGCGTCCGCCATGCCCGACAGCACCAGCCTGGCGCCGAGTTCGGCGAGCAGGTAGGGCAGGCCGCCGCTCACCATCTTGTGGGCGATGCGCACGCGCTGGGCAAGGTGCGGCGGACAGGCGATCCAGCCGCCGCGCACGCCCGCCGCCACGCTCTTCGAGAGGCCCCCGACAAGGAAGGTCCGATCGGGCGCGATTTCGGCGAGGAGCGGAATGCCGGCATCGATCGTGCCGCCATAGAGATTGTCCTCGATGAGGAAGACATTGTGCCGCCGGGCGATGGCGGCAATGGCGCGGCGGCGATCCTCCGGCATGATGGCGAGCGTCGGGTTCTGACCCGACGTCATCAGGAAGGCGAGCTTGGGATGCTGCTGCACGCAGACGCGCTCGAAATCCTCCGGGATCACGCCGTGGGCATCCGATTCGACGAGCACCGTCTGGCGGCCGATGAGGGCGGTGCCGCGGCTCACCTGCGAATAGGTGACATGCTCGAAGACGATGCGGTCGCCGGGTGCGGTGATGACCGAGACGGCGGCAATGACGGCGGCATGGGCGCCGAGCGTCGGCACGATGCTCTCGATCGCCGGCTGCCAGTCGTCCCGCCTCAACCAGCGCCGCCCGGCCTCCAGCCATTGCAGCGGGAAATTCCGGGTATAGCTGGCGATCTCGTTCGCCTGCTCCCGGCAGATGTCCGTGAGGATGTCGGTGATCGCCGTCGACTGGCCGACATCGGTGGCGGCCGTCGTGTCGAAGCGCAATTTGCCGGGCGGTGCATTCGCCGCGCGGGTGCCGACCAGCCGGGCGCTGACCGGATCCATGGCCGCCGGATCGGCATCCTCTTTCGAGCCGAGCACATAGGTGCCGCGGCCGACCTCGCCGCTGACGAGGCCCCGCTCGCGCACCATCGTATAGGCACGGCTGACGGTGCCGATGGTCACGCCGATGTCGTAGGCGAGGTTGCGCTGGGGCGGCAGCTTGCTGCCGGAGGCGAGCGCGCCGGTGCTGATCGCCTGCTCGATCTGGTCGGCAATGCGCACATAGAGCGGGCCGTCGGAGGCCTGGAGATCGGGAAGCCAATTTGTCATGGTGCCAATTCTTAGATTGCACCGCAATGAGAGTCAATTATTTCCTGAATGCACCGTTTGTCACGAGAGCTTGTGACGCTTCAGGAGAGACGACCATGGCAATCGATACAATATTCACCGCGGCAGAATCCGGCAGGCCTGGCGGCCTGCGCGCGATGCTGCATCGCGCCTGGCGCGCAGGCCGCGCCTGGAGCGTCACGCGGCGCACGCGCCACGCGCTGGTGGAAATGACGGATGAACAGCTCCGCGACATCGGCGTCAGCCGTGCCGAAGCGACGCGGGAAATCCGCAAGTCGATCTATTGGGATTGACGGCCGGGGTCAGCAGCCCTTGCCGCCGGCGGCCCAGCGTTTGACGTCGGTCGCGATGCGCGGGCCGACGGCCTCGCCCATCATCGGGCCGAAGGCATCGAGTCTGGCCGGGTTGCCCTCCGCCTGCACGACGAGCAGGGGGCGCGATTCCGGCGAATTGCGGTGGACGACGAGGATGCGCGGACGGCCGGAGAAGGAGTTCAGCTCCGGCGCGAGGCGATAGGCCTTGAAGGCCGGGTCGCCCGACTTGAACCAGCAGCTGTTCGCCGCGAGCGCGACGCGCTCCATGGTCGGCAGGGCGCCGCCACGGACCTGCGGCGCCGGGGTTTTCGCCTGGCACGCGGCAAGCGCCGCGGCGGCGAGAAGCGGCAGGACGAGCTTGGCGGGAAGAAGCGGGCGCATGAAAAGCCTTTCGGGGACGGACATGCGCCCTTGATAACAACGACCGGTTAAGCGGCGATTACGTCGAGCACCGAGGCGAAGAGGCCGCGGCCGTCGGAACCGCCATGGGCGGCCTCGATGAGGTTTTCCGGGTGCGGCATCAGGCCGAGCACGTTGCCCTTCGCGTTCATCACGCCGGCAATGTCGTTGATCGAGCCGTTCGGGTTGGTGCCTTGCGCATAGCGGAACACGACCTGGCCATTGCCCTCGATGGCGGCCAGCGTCTCGGCGTCGGCGAAATAGTTGCCGTCGTGATGGGCGACCGGGCAGCGGATGATCTGGCCCTTCTCATAGGCGCGGGTGAAGTCGGTCTCGGCATTGGCGACTTCGAGCTTCACCTCGCGGCAGACGAATTTCAGCGAGGCGTTGCGCATCAGCGCGCCGGGCAGGAGGCCGGATTCAAGCAGGATCTGGAAACCGTTGCACACGCCCAGCACCTTCACGCAGGCCTCGGCCTTCGCCTTGATCGCCTGCATGACGGGCATGCGGGCGGCAATCGCCCCGCAGCGCAGGTAGTCGCCGTAGGAGAAACCGCCCGGGATGACGATCAGGTCGACATCCGGCAGCTCCGTTTCCGTCTGCCAGACGGTGACCGGCGCCTGGCCGGAGATCTTGGTCAGCGCCGCGATCATGTCGCGGTCACGGTTGAGGCCGGGAAGTTGGACGACGGCGGACTTCATGGGTGTGGTTCAAACCTTGCCTGGGCCTCGGCGAGTTCACGCAGTTCGAGGCGGTTTTCGATACGGTCGAGGCGCTGGTCCACGCGGTCCAGGCGCGAATAGATGTGATGCACATCCTGCTGGATGGTCACGATGTTTCCGCGCATCGTGATCATCTCGCTGCGGAGGTCGGCCAAACCCCTGTCCAACTTGTCCATGCGGACATGAAAGCTCTTCAGCAATTCATGGAGCAGGTCGTGTGTCGCATCCGCCATTTGCCATCTCCTTCAACCGTCAGGCGAGGGCGATAGTATAGTTCTCGATTACCGTGTTGGCCAGCAGCTTGTCGCACATGGCCTTGAGGTCGGCCTCGGCCTTGGCGCGGTCGGCGGTCGCGAGCTCCAGATCGAAAACCTTGCCCTGACGAACCTGGCCGACGCCGTCGAAGCCGAGGCTGCCGAGGGCGCCCTCGATCGCCTTGCCCTGCGGGTCGAGAACACCGTTTTTCAGCGTAACCGTTACGCGTGCCTTGATCATGTCTGTCTGTCCATCCTTGGAAGGCGTGTTACTTCACCAGAACCGGGCCGGTGCCGCGCACGGGCTCGTTCTCGTTGATGATGCCGAGGCGGCGGGCCACTTCCTGATAGGCTTCGACGAGGCCCCCCATGTCGCGGCGGAAGCGGTCCTTGTCCATTTTCTCCTGGGTGGCGATGTCCCAGAGGCGGCAGCTGTCCGGCGAGATCTCGTCGGCGATGATGATGCGCATCATGTCGCCTTCGTAGAGGCGGCCGCACTCGATCTTGAAATCGACGAGCTGGATGCCGACGCCGAGGAAGAGGCCGGAGAGGAAGTCGTTGACGCGGATGGCGAGCGCCATGATGTCGTCGAGTTCCTGCGGGCTCGCCCAGCCGAAGGCGGTGATGTGCTCCTCGGAGACCATGGGGTCTTCCAGCGCATCGGCCTTGAAATAGAATTCGATGATCGAGCGCGGCAGCACGGTGCCTTCCTCGATGCCGAGGCGCTTGGAGAGCGAGCCGGCGGCGACGTTGCGCACGACCACTTCCAGCGGGATGATCTCGACTTCCTTGATCAGCTGCTCGCGCATGTTGAGCCGGCGGATGAAGTGGGTCGGGATGCCCATCTTGTTGAGCTGGGTGAAGATGTACTCGGAGATCCGGTTGTTCAGCACACCCTTTCCGTCGATGACATCGTGCTTCTTCTTGTTGAAGGCGGTCGCGTCATCCTTGAAGAACTGGATCAGCGTGCCCGGCTCGGGACCCTCGTACAGGATCTTGGCCTTGCCCTCGTAGATACGGCGGCGACGGTTCATGGATTTTGTCTCTGTTGTTGGCGCGCTTGGGTCGCGCAGGTGTCGTTCGTTTGCGCTCCCATAAACGAAATGCCGCAGTTTAACAATCGCTGTCACGGCCGATCCCCCGTTTTCCGGGAAGTTCGGACCTCACGAAAGTTCGCATTGCACTTTTGCCGTTGTTTTGATTTATGGGCGGAAAGCCTAACGGGTCAGAGAATCTACGGGAGCCATAGATGACCAGCATGCAGGATCGGGAAAAGGCCTTCGAGGCCAAGTTCGCGCTGGACGAGGAGCTGCGCTTCAGGGCCGAAGCACGCCGCAACAAGCTGGTCGGCCTGTGGGCCGCCGGCCTGCTCGGCAAGACGGACGGCGAGGCGGAAGCCTATGCCAAGGAAGTCGTCGCCGCCGATTTCGAGGAAGTCGGCCATGAGGACGTGGTGCGCAAGATCAAGGCCGATTTCGACGCTGCCGGCATCGCCCGCAGCGAGGACGAAATCCGCGTCCAGATGATCGAGCTCCTGGCCGTTGCCATCGCGCAGCTCGAAGTGGGCTGACCGGCCTTTCGCCGTCAGGCCGTATCATCGAAAGCCGTCCGGCTTGCCGGGCGGCTTTTCTCGTTCTAGCCGCCGGCGGCCCGGCGCACCTCGTTCTGGAGGTCGCGTGCGCCGCCGCCCGGCTGGCGCCATTCCTGGCGCCGCACGAAATCCGCGATGGCCTCCGCCGGCATGGGCCGGGCGAGCGCATAGCCCTGCAGGATGTCGCAGCCGAGATCGCGCATGATGGCGACATGGGCCGGCGTCTCGACGCCTTCGGCGACGACCTCGATGTTCAACGAGCGGCCGATCTCGACGATCGTGCCGACGAGCTTGCGCTGGCCGGGCGAGCGGCTGACCGGCTTGACGAGCTGCCGGTCGATCTTCAGCCGGCGCGGCGAGAGCTTCATCAGGCTGACGATCGAGGCATGCCCGGTGCCGAAATCGTCGATCTCGATATCGATGCCGAGCTTGCGGATCTCGGCGAGGTTTTCCAGTACGATGCGGTCGCAATCGTCGAGGAAGATCGATTCCAGGAGCTCGAAGGACAGGGATTTCGGGCGGATGGCCAGCGTGTGCAGCGAGCGCGCGAGCTCCGGGTCGTGCAGGCGCTTGGAGGAGACGTTGACCGAGATCTTCTCGATGCCGAGGCCGAGCGCCCGCCAGCCGGCATAGTCGGCGAGCGATTTCTCGAGCACGATCCGGTCGATCATCGCGACGCAGTCGAGATCTTCGGCGATCTTCAGGAAAGCATCCGGCGCCAGGATGCCGCGGGTCGGATGGTCCCAGCGCGCCAGCGTCTCGACGCCGACGACGTCGAGCGTGCGGGCGCAGAACTGCGGCTGGTAATAGGGCAGGAAGCGCTGCTGCTCGATGCCGGTGAGGATTTCGTCGGCCGTCTGCTTGTTGACGATGATCTGCGCCTGGAAATCGCTGGTAAAGAATTCATGCCGGCTGCGCCCGCGGTTCTTGGCGCGATAGAGCGCGAGATCGGCATTGACGAGGAGCTGCTTGGCATCGATGGCCTCGCCCGACTGGCTGGCGATGCCGACGCTCGCGCCGAAGCGGCAGATATGGCCGTTGAAGGTGACGGGCTTGCGCATCGCCGACACGATCGCCTCGGCGAGCATGGCGAGGTTGCGCCCGGCAGAGCCGGTCGACAGGAAGACGAACTCGTCGCCGCCGATGCGGGCGACGAAATCACCGGGGCCTTTCAGCTCGTTGAGCACGCCGGCGGCGTGGACGAGCATCTGGTCGCCGGCAAGGTGCCCGAGCGTGTCGTTGATCTCCTTGAAGCGGTCGAGGTCGATATGCAGCACGGCAAGGCGGCTGCCGGATCGCCGCGCCTCCTGCGCGGCCGCCTCGATGGTGGCGTCCAGGAAGCGGCGGTTCGGCAGGCCGGTCAGGTGATCGTGCAGGGCGGTATATTCGATCCGCGCCCGGGCGGCCTCCAGTTCCGCATTGCGCGCCTCCGCCAGGTCCTTGGCGTGCTGCAGCTCCTCGCGAAGGCGCATGTCGTCCGTGACGTCCCAGTTGGCGCCGATGAGGTGCGGCACGCCCGTCATGTCGACATAGGGCGCGGCGCGGCCGCGGATGTGGCGGATCTGCCCGTCGCCGCGGATGATGCGGAACTCGTTGGCGAAATCCTGGCTCTGGAAGAGGCTGTCGCTGACCCGCGCCGTCGCCTTGCGCCGATCCTGCGGATGGAGCGCCCGTTCCCAGGTGCCTTCGTCGGGCTCTCCGGTCAGGCCGTACATTTCGATCATGCGGTCGTCCCAGCGCACGTCGCCGGTTCTCAGATTGACCTCGAAGACGCCGATGCGCGACACGTCGAGCGCCAGTTCCAGGCGGCGGGACATCTGGGCGAGGCGCTCTTCCGCCTCCTTGCGCTCCGTTATGTCCGTGTCGGTGCCGGCGATGCGGCTCGGCTTGCCGTCCGGGCCGTAATCGACGACGGCGCCGCGGCTCTCGATCCAGACCCAGCGGCCGTCCTTGTGGCGCTCGCGATAGCAGAAGACGTTGAACGGCGTCTGGCCGGTTTCCTGCTTGCGGATCTCCTCCAGGACATGCGCCCGGTCGTCGGGATGCACGGACTGGAGCCAGCCTTCCAGGGACGAATCGATCGGCTCGTCCGGCCGCAGGCCGCGGATCGCCCGCCACTGGCGGGAATAGAAAAGGTCGCCGCGCGCGAAATCGTGGTCCCAGACACCCTGGCCGGCGGATTCGAGCGCATGGTTCCAGCGGCTTTCCCGCTCCGCCAGCTCGAGCGCGTTGCGCTTGCGCTCGTCGACATCCGTGATCTGGACGATGAGGGCGGGCGCGACGGGTTCGCCGGGCAGGGCCGGGGGCTCGACGAAGGACGCCAGAACCCAGAATTCCCCGCCGTCCGGCCGCTGCAGGCGAAGCTCCCACGGCGCCTGCTCGGCAAGGCTCGGGCGCATCGCAAAGGCAAGGACGGCGCTGTCCCTAGGCGAGACGCAGTCCGGAAAGGGCGGAAGGGCGGAAAGACAGGTGACGCCGAAGGACCGCAGGAACGTCCCGTTCGCCTCGATGATGCGCCCCTCGGCATCGAGTGCGGCGAAACCAAATCCGGACCGCGCGAAAAGCCGGCGATAAAACGGCTCGCGCTCCGTTTCATGCACGGCAATGGAGGTCGAACCGGATGGTTTGGCCATGAAACGCGGCGCCTGCTTGGAACTCAACGGGGCCAGCGTGCAGGATTTCTATGAAATTCCTCTTAATGGGGCCGGGAGGCGCCCGTCATTCGGGCGCCTTGAGCCGGCTCAGGAACTGGGCGAAGACCATCGTGCCCTCCGGCCAGGGACCATGGCCGGACTCCGTGTTGATATGCCCGGCCTCTCCCGCATCGAGCAGCAGCGCGCCCCAGGCGGCGGCGATGTCGTCGGCATGCTCGTAGGTGCCGAAGGGATCGTTGCGGCTCGCAACGACGAGCGAGGGGAAGGAGAGCGGCTCACGCGGATAGGGGCCGAAGGTCATCAGGTGCTTCGGCCGGATGCCCTCGTTGGCGACATCGGGCGGCGCGACGAGAAAGGCGCCGGCCACCTTGTTGCCGAGATGCGGGGCAGCGTGGATCGCCGCCGCCACGCCCAGCGAATGGGCGACCAGCACGACGGGCTTGCTGGCGGCCGCGACCTCCTCGATCACGCGCTGCACCCAGTCCTCGCGCACGGGCTTGGACCATTCGGCCTGCTCGACACGCCGCGCCGAACCGAGCTTGGACTGCCAGCGGCTCTGCCAATGCTCGGGCCCGGAATTGGTGTATCCGGGGATGATGAGGATTTCTGCTTCTGAGGTTTTCATGCGCCGGCATGTGCGTTCACGAAGTGCTGAAGTCAAGGGGGAGGGACAAATCATCCCCCCGGGTGTATGATTCGTCCCCTTCAATGCCAATCACGGCACGCCGTGCTGGCGGACGATCGCCCTCCACGTGCGCGCCGAGACGGTCCCGAACCGGCAAGGAGGAATTGTCATGACGACATTTCATGTGATGGCAGGCCACGACCAGATGGTGGCGCGCCCGGCGATCCGGCGGATCGGCATTCCCGACGTGATGGATGCGCTTCGCCGCGGCTTCGACGATTTCCGCGCCAAGCCGTCCCACTATGTCTTCCTCAGCCTCATCTATCCGATCGCGGGCGTGGTGCTCGTCACCTGGAGCTCCGGCGCCAACATGCTGCCGCTGATCTTTCCGCTGGTGGCCGGTTTTGCGCTGCTCGGACCGTTCTTCGCCATCGGCCTCTACGAGATCAGCCGGCGGCGCGAGCGCGGCATGGATGCCTCCTGGCGCCATGCGCTGGAGGTGCGCAACTCGCCGGCCCTGCCATCCATCCTTGCCGTCGGCGCCATGCTGATGGCGCTGTTCATCGCCTGGCTGGTCTTCGCGCAGCTGCTCTATACCAGCCTGTTCGGGCCGGAGCCGCCGCAGTCGCTCGCCCTGTTCCTCGCCTCCGTCTTCGGCTCGGAGAACGGGCTGCTCCTGATGCTGGCCGGCAATGCGATCGGCTTCTGCTTCGCGCTCGTCGTGCTGGCGACGACGGTGATCGCGTTTCCGCTGTTGCTCGACCGGGATGTCGGCGCCGTGGCGGCCATCGAGACCTCGCTGCGCGCCACGCTGGTGAACCCGGTGCCGGTCGCCTGCTGGGGGCTGATCGTCGCCGCGCTGCTGGTCGTCGGCTCCATCCCGGTCTTCGTGGGGCTCGCCGTGATCATGCCCATCCTCGGCCATGCCACCTGGCATCTCTATCGCAAGATCGTCGTCGACGAGCAGCGATGACGCCGTTTCGCGGGCGGCACGCGCCAGGAGGAGAGTGCAAGACCGCCCGTCAGAGGGGAGCGATGGCGCCATTGGCGCCATCGCCGTTTCCGGCCCTCATTTACTCAGCGGATAACACCTGTCGGTGGAAAAGGCGCCGTCCTTGAAGCCGACCTGGCAGATGACGACCGTGTCGTCCTTCTCCAGGAAGACCGCATAGCTTTCGGCGATCGGCGACACGTTGATGATGTCGTAGCCGGCGGCCAGAAGTTCGACGACGGATTGCGGTGTCTGTGCCTGTGCCGTTCCGGCAAAGAAAGCCACGGCGAGAAGCGCGGCAGCAGGAAACCTCATGTTCAGCCCCCGGGAAGACGTGCGCCATTGCACGCAAGGGAAGTCTAATACAGAGGGGCCGGCCGGCGAAGAGGCTTCGCCGGCCGATCTCGAAAGCGTGGGCTACACGGTGCCGAAGACGCGGCGGAAGATCGTGTCGACGTGCTTGGTGTGGTAGCCGAGATCGAATTTTTCGCGGATCTGCTCCTCGGAGAGGGCGGCGCGCACCTCGGCGTCGGCCAGGAGTTCCTCCAGGAAGTCCTTGCCCTGCTCCCAGACCTTCATGGCGTTGCGCTGCACGAGGCGGTAGGAATCCTCGCGCGAAACGCCGGCTTGCGTTAGGGCAAGCAGGACGCGCTGCGAGTGAACAAGTCCGCGGAACTTGTTGAGATTCTTCATCATGTTGTCCGGATAGATCACCAGCTTCTCGATGACGCCGGCAAGCCGGTTCAGCGCGAAGTCGAGCGTGATCGTCGTATCCGGGCCGATGCCGCGCTCGACGCTGGAATGGGAGATGTCGCGCTCGTGCCAGAGCGCCACGTTCTCCATGGCGGGTGTGACGGCCATGCGCACGAGGCGGGCAAGGCCCGTCAGGTTTTCCGTCAGCACAGGGTTGCGCTTGTGCGGCATGGCGGAGGAGCCCTTCTGGCCGGGCGAGAAGAATTCCTCCGCCTCCAGCACTTCCGTGCGCTGCATGTGGCGGATCTCGATCGCGACGTTCTCGATGGACGAGGCGATGACGCCGAGCGTGGCGAAGAACATGGCATGGCGGTCGCGGGGGATGACCTGCGTGGAGACCGGTTCCGGCACGAGGCCGAGCTTGGCGCAGACATGTTCCTCGACGCGCGGGTCGATATTGGCGAAGGTGCCGACGGCGCCGGAGATCGCACCGGTGGCGATTTCCGCACGGGCGGCGACGAGGCGGGCGCGGCCACGGTCCATTTCGGCGTAGAAGCGGGCGAGCGTCAGGCCCATCGTCGTCGGCTCGGCATGGATGCCGTGGCTGCGGCCGATGCGGATCGTGTCCTTGTGCTCGAAGGCGCGGGCCTTCAGCGCGGCGAGCACGCGGTCCATGCCGGCAAGCAGGATGTCGGCGGCGCGCACGAGCTGGATGTTGAAGGTCGTGTCGAGTACGTCGGAGGAGGTCATGCCCTGGTGCACGAAGCGGCTGTCCGGGCCGACGAATTCGGCAAGGTGCGTCAGGAAGGCGATGACGTCATGCTTGGTGACGGCCTCGATCTCGTCGATGCGGGCGACGTCGAATTCGGCCTTTCCGCCCTTTTCCCAGATCGTCTCGGCGGCCGACTTCGGGATGACGCCGAGCTCGGCGAGCGCATCGCAGGCATGGGCTTCGATTTCGAACCAGATGCGGAACTTCGTTTCGGGCGACCAGATGGCGACCATGTCCGGTCGGGAATAGCGAGGGATCATCGGCTCTTGGCTTTCCTTGGCAGTGTGGGAATTGCCGCCGCTTTAGCAAAGATGGCCGGCAAGCTCAACGTATGGATCGGGAGAGCCACAGGCTGGCGCCCGCAACGACGGGCAATCCGACCGGCAGGTACAGGCTGAGGCCCATGACGAGGAACTGGTAGACGGCCCCGGCAATGGTGAAGACGAACTGGTAGATCCAGATGCGCGTGCCGGGCGCATGGTGCCACTGTGCGTAGAAAAGCCGGTAGTCCAGGGCGAAGAAGAAGGCCGTCACGGCGATGGTGCCGAGGCTGAGCAGCGCGAAATGGGCGGCAAAGCGGGTTTCGAACGGCCGGTGGCGGGTGAGGAGCCGGGCCAGCGGCAGGGCGAGGGGCCAGGCGGCAAGGCCGCCGGCAAAGTAGATCGCGAGGATCCGCACGAGCTGGAAGTTTTCGGCGCGTCCCTGCAGCGCCAGCGACAGAAAGGCGCCGGCCGCCATCAGCGCGCCCCAGCCGAGGGCGCCGCCGAGACAGACCGGCAGCGACGGGAAGATCGGCGCGGACGGCTGCCGCCCTGCGGCATCGGGCCCGTCCCGTCCCGCCGCGGCCAGCTCCATGGTCAGGGCCGGAAGGGCACGGCGATCCAGCGGCCGTCGCTGCCCTCGAAGCCGAAGCTGCGCACCAGGACGAGCGCGACATGGACCGGGTCGCCGTCGATCGGATTGAAGGTGAGCGCGCCGGAAACCTGGTAGGAAAGCGGGCAGGCGCGGCTGTCGGGCACGCGCGCATCCTCGTGCACCACCGTGTCGGCCGCTTCGCCGTCGCGCATGACGAGTTTCAGGCGGAACCCCTTGCCGCCCTCCGGCGTGATGTCGCGGCACTTCTCGGAGAGCGCGAGCGGGATTTCCTCGAGCGCGAGGGCGAAGCTGCCGCCCGGCGTCGGTTCGATGGCGTGTTGCAGATATTCGATGCGGCTCCTGTCGGCGCCGACCTCGCCCATCGGGTTGAAGGCGGCCATCACGCCGGGATGGGAGAGCACCTTGTGCGTCTCGATCAGCGCCACGGCCTTGTCGCGGCTTTGCGCGCGCGCCTTCGCGATATCCGCCGCCTCGTCGTCGATGCGCACGCGGACCGGCGTGCCCGGGAGATAGGCGTCCTTTTCCGTGTCGATGAAATAGACGTTGGAATAGGGAAAGCCCGAGCCGTCCTGGACGCCGAATTCCTCGAAGGCGTAGACCTTGCCGTCCGGCGAGAAGCCGAGCGACTGGAAGGTGGAGAAATCGCCGGCCGTGGCCGTGCTCGCCGCCAGCAGGCATGCCGCAAGGGCGCTCGCCGCCTTCCGGAACATCGTCACGCCCGCGCTCCCTCCGCATTGCTGCGCAGAGTGTCGATGGTTTTGCGGTAGGCGTCAACATGACCGCCGCCGAAGATCGCCGAGCCCGCGACGAAGACATTGGCACCGGCCGCGGCGGGCAGGGCGATCGTATCGACCGCGATGCCGCCGTCGACCTCAATGTCGATCGGCCGGTCGCCGACCATCTTGCGCACGCGGCGCAGCTTCTCCTGCATGGCGGGAATGAACTTCTGGCCGCCGAAGCCGGGATTGACCGTCATGACGAGGATGAGGTCGATCTTGTCGAGCAAGTAGTCCAGCACGCTTTCCGAGGTGGCGGGGTTGATCGACACGCCGGCGCGCTTGCCGAGCGCGCGGATTGCCTGCAGCGAGCGATCGAGATGCGGGCCGGCCTCGGCATGCACGGTGATGCCGTCGCAGCCGGCCTTCGCGAAGGCTTCGAGATAGGGATCGGCGGGCGCGATCATCAGGTGGCAGTCGAAGAAGGCGTCGGTGTGCGGGCGCAGCGCCTTGATGACGTCGGGGCCGAAGGAGATGTTCGGCACGAAATGGCCGTCCATGATGTCGAGATGGACCCAGTCCGCCCCGGCCGAAACGACGTCGCGCACTTCCTGACCGAGTTTCGCATAGTCGGCGGCGAGGATGGAGGGCGCGATCCGGATGGGAAGGGTCATGTCAGGCTCCGTGAGGAAGGAATTTGGCGTCGCCATACCATTCCCGGCAAAGGCGGACAACGGCCGAATCAGCGCAGCGCCCACGCCGGTAGGACATCGCCGGGCATCGGCGTCGCATCGTGCACGCCGCGGGCGATGGCGCGGGCCATGGCGGCGGCGGCGGCGGCGCAGAGCGTGATGAAGTCCTCCGGCGCCGGCCGGCGGCCGCTCCTGCCGGTCGAAAGCGCGAAGACGAGGTCGCCGTCGAGCGGCGTATGGGCCGGCCAGAGGGCACGGGCAAAGCCGTCATGGGCGGCGATCGCCAGCCGCTTGGCCTCGGCCTTGGTGAGGACGGCGTCGGTGGCGATGACGGCGATCGTCGTGTTCTCCGTGCCGCTCGGCCGGAGCGACAGTTTCGTGCGCGGCGTGCGGGCCTCGGGCGGGAACGGGAAGGGCAGGCCGAGGCCGCCGAATTCGTCCGCCTCCTCGAAGGGCGCCGCCCAGAAATGCCGGGTGTCGCCGATGGTGGCGGAGCCGAGCGCATTGACGGCCGCCAGCGCGCCGACCGTGAAGCCGCCCTCGACCACGCTGGAGGCGGTGCCGAGCCCGCCCTTGCAGGTCGCCGTCAGCGCGCCGGTGCCGGCACCGACGCTGCCGGTGGCAAAATCCGCCGCCGCCCCGGCAAGCGCCGCATGGCCGAGCTCGCGATAGGGCGGGTAGCGGCCCCAGTCCTTGGCACCGCCGTTCATCAGGTCGAAGAGGATGGCGGCCGGCACGATCGGCACGCGGTGCGGGCCGACGGCAAAGCCGCGCCCCCGTTCGCGAAGGCCCGCCTGCACCCCCGATGCCGCATCGAGCCCGAAGGCCGAGCCGCCGGACAGCACCAGCGCATCGACGGCCTCGACCGTGTTGTGCGGTTCAAGGAGATCGGTCTCGCGCGTGCCCGGCGCGCCGCCCAGCACCTGCACGGCGGCCGTCGCCGGCTCCTCGCAGAGGACGACGGTGACGCCGGAGCGGAGACGATGATCCGTGGCGTTGCCGACCGTGAGCCCGGCGACATCCGTCAGGCGGTTCTTCGGGCCGGGCCGCATCATTCTCCCTCCGCCGGCACGAAGGCGCCGGCGCGCCAGACGAGCAGGCGGTAGGGATTTTCGGTAAGTTCGTGGTCGGCCCCGAAGGCGACGGTGCCGATTGCCGTTGCGAAGGGCGTGCCGGAAAGCGCCGCCGCAAGATCGCCGCCGCGGCTTGCCGCCGTCGCAAGGACGGTGACGGCCGCATGGGCCGGCAGCACATAGCCTTCCGCGACGATACCCCGTTCCTTCATCGCCGCCGCGACGGCCTCGCCCTCCGGCAAGGCCTGGTAGTCCGGCAGCGCGATCGCCCCGACGCCGTCGGTCATCGGCACGAGCGGATCGGCGCCCATCAGGGCCTCGCCGCCGATGAGCGCCAGCGCCACCTTCTCCGCCCTGGCATCGCGCGCGATCACCGCCATATCCGTCCGGTCGCCTCCGACGAAGACGCGCGTGACGCCCGTCTGGGCGAGGCGGCGCACGAGGGTGAGCTGCTGCTCCTGCGCCGGGCGATAGGTATCGACGAAGGCGGCCTTCATGCCGACCTCCTCCAGCCGCAGGCGGATCGTCTCGACCAGCTCGCGGGCGTGGATCGTGCCGTCGTCGATGAGCGCGAAGGGCTCGGCCTTCCAGTCCCGGACGATGACCTCGACCGCCTTGTCGGCCTCCGCCTTCGGGCCGGGGGCGAGGCGGAAGAGCGGCCAGTTCTTCTTCAGCGCGTCCTCCATGAGGATGCCCGAGCGCACGGAAAGCGTGATCGCGGGGACCTTCGCCTCGGCAAGGGCGGGCAGGGCAGCCGCAAGCCCCTCCGTGCAGAGGAAGCCGACCGCGGCAACGGCATCCGCCGCCAGGATCGCCTTGCCGATCGCCGCGCCGTCGCTCTCGTCGCAGGCCTCGGGAATTTCCACCACCGTGTCGCCGTTCGCCTGCGCGGCGAAGCGGGCACCGTCGCGCACCTGCTGGCCGAGGATGGCGAGCGGCCCTTCCGCCGGCGCAACCACGGCGAAGGTGAGGCCGGCCGCGGCCGCGGAAGAGGCGGCAAGCACCGAGGCGCCGAGCAGGCTGGCAAGGAAGGCGGTTCTCATTCTCAATCCATCGATCGCGGTGACGCTCTTTGTAAGGATCGGGCCGGCAGCGTCAAAGAGAAATATCCACGCAAAGCCCGGCCTTGTCTCTGATGGGACAGGAAAATTCGAGAACGGGGGTTACATTTTTCTTCACTTTCGCCATGTATCACCTGTGGTGAAGGAGAATGCCGTGTTGGACAGATTGATGCTGGACCCGTCGCTCTACCGTGATGCGATGAGCCGCTATGCCGGCCATGTGCAGATCGTGACGACGGCGCATGCGGGCGAAAGGCGCGGCGTGACGATCACCGCCGCCTGCTCGGTGTCGGACAATCCGGCCATGGTGCTCGCCTGCGTCAACGCCTCCAACCCGAAGAACGCGATCTTCTCCAGGAGCGGCAATTTCGCGCTCAACACGCTCTCGGGCAGCCAGATCGAGCTTGCCAACGCCTTTTCCGGACGCGACCCGGCGCTGACGTCCGAGCAGCGCTTCGCCATGGGCAACTGGCAGGAGCTGGTGACCGGCGCGCCCGTGCTGAAGGATGCGCTGGCCGCCTTCGATTGCCGGCTTGTCGAGCTCAAGGTCATGGCGACGCACATGGTGCTGATCGGCGAGGTGATGGGCGTCTCCTTCGGCGAGCCCGGGGAAGCCCTTCTCTATATGGACCGGGGCTATCGCACGCTATAAGTTCGTTCTTCCAGACGGAGGAATGGCGTGGCCTATCAACGCGGAAACAGACCGCAATCCATCGACGAAACCGTGGACATGCTGGCGGCGGGCAACTATCTCGCCGGAAGGTCGCTGGCGACCGTCCTGTTCCTCGCGCTGCGCATGAAGCGGCCGCTCTTCCTGGAGGGCGAGGCCGGCGTCGGCAAGACGGAGATCGCCAAGGTGCTCGCCGCCGCGCTCGACCGCCCGCTGATCCGACTGCAATGCTACGAGGGCCTCGACATCTCCTCGGCGGTCTATGAGTGGAACTATCCGGCGCAGATGCTGGAGATCCGCCTTGCCGAGGCCGCCGGAACCACGGATCGCGGCCGCATCGAGGCCGATATCTTCTCCGAGCGCTATCTCATCCGCCGCCCCGTGCTGCAGGCGCTGTCCTCGCCGGACGGCCGGGCGCCGGTCTTCCTGATCGACGAACTGGACCGCACCGACGAGGCCTTCGAGGCCTTCCTCCTCGAAGTGTTGTCCGATTTCCAGGTGACGGTGCCGGAACTCGGCACCATCCGCGCCGCAGAGCCGCCCATCGTCATCATCACGACGAACCGCACCCGCGAGGTGCACGACGCGCTGAAGCGCCGCTGTCTCTACCACTGGGTCGATTATCCCGCCGCCGCGCAGGAACTGGAGATCATCCGCCGCAAGGTGCCGGGCTGCAACGCGGCGCTCTCGCGCGAGGTCGTCGCCTATGTGCAGAAGCTGCGCGGGCTCGATCTCTTCAAGAATCCGGGCGTCGCCGAAACCATCGACTGGGCGAGCGCGCTCACCGAGCTTGACCGCGTCGCGCTCGACCCGGAAACCGTGTCCGACACGCTCGGGACGCTGCTCAAGTACCAGGACGACATTGCCCGCATCGAGGGCGCGGAGGGGCGCAGGCTGCTGGATGGCGTGAAGGCCGACCTGGCGGCGGCGGGCTGAGCGATGACGGCGGCGGCGGACAATGGCATGCCGGGCGCAGCTCTCGAAGGGCGGCTTGCCGACAATATCGTGTTCTTCGCCCGCGTGCTGCGCAAGGCGGGCCTGCGCATCGGGCCGGCGGCGGTGACGGATGCCATCGAGGCGGTGCGGGCGATCGGCATCGGCGAGCGCGAGGAATTCTATACGGCGCTGCATGCGACGCTCGTCAAGCGGCACGAGGACGACGCGGTCTTCGACGAGGCGTTCCGGCTGTTCTGGCGCTCGCGCGATCTCGTCGGCAAGATGATCGCGCTGATGTCGCCGGTGGTGCGGCGCGAGGCGGAGCGGGAAAAGCGCAAGGCGGGCGAGACGCGCGTCTCCGATGCGCTGTTCGGCGGCCGGCAGGACGAGCGGCGCCTGCGCGACGAGCCCGACATCGAGGTCGATGCCCGGTTCACCGCCTCCGGCAGCGAGGTGCTGCGCAAGACGGATTTCGCGCAGATGTCCGCGGCCGAGCTTGCCGCCGCAAAGCGTGCCATCGCCGGCCTTGTGCTGCCTCTCGACGAGGTGCGCACGCGCCGCTTCCGCCGCTCCACCCGGCCGGTGGCGATCGACGCGCGCGCCACGATGCGCCATGCCATGCGCACCGGCGGCGCGCTGATCCTGCCGCGCCACCGGGAGCCGAAGACGGTGCATCCGCCGCTCGTGGTGCTGGCCGACATTTCCGGCTCGATGAGCCAGTACACGCGCATCTTCCTGCATTTCCTGCATGCGCTCGGCGAGCATCGCCGCCGCCTGCACGCCTTCCTGTTCGGCACGCGGCTCAGCAATGTCACGCGCCAGATGCGCCACCGCGATCCCGATATCGCGGTGGAGGCGTGCAGCCAGTCGGTCAGCGACTGGTCAGGCGGCACGCGCATCGGCGAGACGCTGAAGGAATTCAACCGGCTCTGGTCGCGCCGCGTGCTGGGGCAGGGCGCCGTCGTGCTGCTCATCACCGACGGGCTGGAGCGCGAGGGCATCGACCTCCTGGAAAAGGAGATGGACCGGCTGCACCGCTCGTGCCGGCGGCTCGTCTGGCTCAATCCGTTGCTGCGTTTCGAAGGGTTCGAGGCGCGGGCGCGCGGGGTGCGGGCGATGCTGCCGCATGTCGACGAATTGCGGCCGGTGCACAACCTGGAGGCCATGGCCGACCTGGTGGCGGCGCTTTCCGTCGCGGCGCCGCGCGGCACCGGCGATCCGCGGCGTTTCCTGCCGGCGGCATGAGGAGGGGAGAATGGAGACCAACGACGTGTTCGATCCGCTGGCCATCGCGGAACGCTGGATGGACGACGGGCGCATGGTGGCGCTCGCCACCGTCATCGAGACCTGGGGCTCGGCGCCGCGCCCGGTCGGCAGCCATCTGGTGATCGACGGCGCGGGCAATTTCCACGGCTCGGTTTCCGGCGGCTGCGTCGAGGGCGCCGTCATCGGCGAGGCGATGGAGGTGATTGCGGACGGCGAGCCGCGGCTCCTGGAATTCGGCGTCGCCGACGAGACCGCCTGGCGCGTCGGCCTGTCCTGCGGCGGGCGCATCCGGGTCTATGTGGAGCGCGTCGGCTGATGGATCCCTATCTGCTGCGCAAGCTGAACACGGAGCGCGCCGCCCGCCGCGCCGTCATCCACCTGACCGATCTCGGCGACGGGCGCGACCGGGTGATCCGCGAGGGCGATCCGGTCGCCGGCCCGCTCGGCGAGGCGATCGCGCGCGCCTTCCGCTCCGGCCGGTCCGGCCTTGTGGAGGTCGAGGATCGAAAATTCTTCCTCAATGTCCACCTGCCGCCCGCCCGCATCGTCGCCATCGGCGCGGTCCATATCAGCCAGGCGCTGGCGCGGATGGCGGTCGTCGCCGGCTTCGACATCACCATCATCGACCCGCGCACCGCCTTTGCCACGGAAGAGCGCTTTGCCGGCATCGACCTTGTCGCCGACTGGCCGGAGGATGTGCTGAAGGCGCGGCCGCTCGATGCCTATACCGCCCTCGTCGCCGTCACGCACGATCCGAAGATCGACGATTTTCCGCTGTCGCAGGCGCTCACCACCGGCTGTTTCTATGTCGGCGCACTCGGCAGCCGGAAGACCCATGCCAAGCGTGTCGAGCGCCTGACGGCACTGGGACACGGCGCGGCGGAGATCGCCCGCATCTCGGCGCCCATCGGCCTCGATATCGGCGCCGCGAGCCCGGCGGAGATCGCCGTCGCCATCCTGGCCGACATCGTGGCGCATCTGCGCCGGCGCCCCCTTCTCGGGGCCGGACCATGATCTTCGGGGAGGTTCCGGTGTCCGGGGCGCTGGGCGCACGGCTGGCGCATGGCGTGCGCGTGGCGGGCCTGTCGCTGCACAAGGGGCATGTGTTGACGCAGGCGGACTGCGACGGGCTGCTTGCCGCCGGCATCGCGACCGTCATCGCCGTGCGCCTCGAAGCCGGCGATCTCGACGAGGACGCGGCGGCGGCGCTGATCGCCGGGGCGATCCCGCCGGACCACCTGACCTTCACCCCGCCCGCGACCGGCCGCATCAATCTCCATGCCGCCGCCAACGGGCTCTTCGTTGCCGACCGGGCGGCCATCGACCGGTTCAACCGGGTCGATCCGGCCATCACCATCGCCACCCTGCCGGACCATGCCAGCGTGACGGCCGGCGACATGGTGGCGACGATCAAGATCATTCCGCTGGCGGTGGCCGGCGATCTCGCGCGCAAAGCGGCGGCGGTGCTGGCCTCCAGCCGGGCGCTGGAGGTCAAGCCGTTCGCGCCCCGCCGCGTCGGGCTCGTCGCGACGGAACTGCCGACGCTGAAACCCTCCGTGATGGACAAGACGCGCCGGCTGCTCGAACAGCGCCTGCATCCTTCCGGCAGCCGCCTGACCGGAGAGGTGCGGGTGCCGCACCAGGCGGCCGGCGTCGCCGAGGCGATCCGTATGGCTGCGGCCGACAACGACCTCGTGCTCGTCTTCGGCGCCTCCGCCGTCACCGACGGCAACGACGTCATCCCCGCGGCCATCCGGGCCGCCGGCGGCGTGGTCGAGCATGTCGGCATGCCGGTCGATCCCGGCAACCTGCTGGTCCTCGGCCGCGTGGGCGCGGTGCCGGTCATCGGCGCGCCCGGCTGCGCGCGCAGCCCGAAGGAAAACGGTTTCGACTGGATCCTCGCCCGCATCCTCGCCGGGGAAACGCCAGGCCCCACCGAGATTACCGGCATGGGCGTCGGCGGCCTTCTCGCCGAAATCCCGAGCCGGCCGCAGCCGCGTGATACCCGCGCGGCGGAACGGCCGCTCTCCGTCGCGGCACTGGTGCTCGCCGCCGGCCGCGCCAGCCGCATGCACGGCCGCCACAAGCTGCTCGCCGCCTTCGACGGCAAGGCGCTCGTCCGCCGTTCGACGGAGGCGGCGCTGGCAGCCCGGCCGGCGCGCGTGCTGGTGGTGACGGGACACCGGGCGCAGGAGGTGAAGGCGGAGCTTTCCGGCCTCAAGGTCGATCTCGTGCGCAATCCCGATCACGCGCAGGGCATGTCGACCTCGCTGCGGGCGGGCGTCGCCGCGCTCGGTCCGGGCTGCGACGGGGTCGTCGTCATGCTGGCGGACATGCCGCATGTCACCGGCGAGGACGTGCGCCGGCTGCTCGATGCCTTTGCTGCGGCCGGCGGGCATGCCATCGTGCGGGCCGTCTCCGGCGGAAAGCGCGGCAATCCCGTCGTGCTGCCACGCACCACCTTCGCCGCGATCCTGCAGCTTGAAGGCGATGTCGGCGCGCGCCATATCGTCGAGAGCGCCGGGCTCGACATCGTCGACGTGGAGATCGGCGCGGCGGCGCATATCGACGTCGACACGCCGGAGGCGGTGCTGGCCGCGGGCGGGGTTCTGAAAGGGTAGGGCATGGATCGGGACGCGATCGAGGAGATGTTCCAGGCGCTGGGACCGGTGACGATCAAGCGCATGTTCGGCGGCAAGGGCATCTACCACCAGGGCCGCATCCTGGCGCTGGAAGTCTATGACGAGATCCTGCTCAAGGCCGACGCGGTCAGCGCCCCGGATTTCGCGGCCGCCGGCTGCCGGCAATGGTTCTATGACGGCAAGAGCGGCAAGCCGGTGAAGATGCCCTACTGGTCCATTCCGGACGAGGCCTTCGACGATCCCGACCTCATGGCGCTCTGGGTGCGCCGGGCCTACGAGGCGGCGCTGCGGGCGAAATAACCACAGCCCGGAAAACGCGGCATTCAAACTTGACTTATATTGTCATGTTGTCCATTACCGATCGGTCCGCGCGTCAAAATTGCGCTGGCAGAGTGCGGTGAGGTCTCCATGAAACAGGTTCGTTTTCACGCGTCGACGCTTCTTGCGGGCACGGCCATGGCGCTTGCGCTGCTGGCAGCCGCCGGACCCGCCACCGCGCAGGACGCAACGGCGACCGATCTCCAGCAGATCAACGTGGAAGGCGACGGCAATGGCGACGGCATCGTCGACGTTCCGGCCGGCGTCTCGACCGCCGACCGCGAGAAGATCCAGGACCGCTATGCCGGCGACGTGATGCAGGTCCTGCGCTCCGCACCGGGTACGTTCACGCGCGAGCCGGCGGACCAGCCGGGCATCACCGTCAACATCCGCGGCATGCAGGGCATGGGCCGCGTCAACAGCATGATCGACGGCGTGCCGCAGACCTTCAGCAACCTTTCCGGCCATGGCGGCACCTTCGACAGCCTGCTTTATGTGGAACAGAACATGCTGGTCGGCGTCGACGTGACGCGCGGCGCCGTCTCGGGTGCCGAGGGCATGGGCACGCTGGCGGGCGCGGCCAATTTCCGCACGCTCGACGTCGACGACGTGCTGCTGCCCGGCAAGGACTACGGGGTGATGACCTCGGTGCGCGCCGGCACCAACGGCTTCGACTATTCGCGCCTCCTCAGCGGCGCCGTGCGCACCGAGATGGGCGAGGGCGAGATCGGCATCGTCGGCGCGCTCAGCGACACGAAGAAGAGCCCCTACGAGAACGGCTCGGGCATTCTCTACCCGAATGCCGGCGACCAGCACCCGAAATCGGGCCTCTTCAAGGTCAACCTGTCGCCGAACGCCGATCACAAGCTGTCGCTCGGCGGCATCTGGTACGGCAACGAGTTCCTGCCGGGCAGCTCCGGCTACAACTGGATCGTCGAGAACCAGACCTATACGGCGAAATACAGCTACCAGCCCGGCAGCGACCTGATCGACCTCTCGATCAACGCCTATCTCAACATCACCGATCTCGAATTCGACGGCACCAACGGCAATGTCAGCACGTTCGACGGCCGCAAGGGCACCAACACGACGACCGGCTTCGACATTTCCAACCGCATGCGCTTCGATCTCGGCGAGGAAACGGAGCTGAAGCTCACCTATGGCGGCGCCTACAGCCGCGACCGCTACGAGGGCAACGCCAAGCGCGGCGCCAATCCGGACGGGACGCTGGTGAAGGCGGGCGTCTTCAGCGAGGCGACGATCTCGCACGGCATCTTCGACCTGACCGGAGGCCTGCGCTACGACTACTGGTCGCTCGAAGGCATCAGCGGCTACGACGCGCCGGGCACGAACGGCTGTGCCGCCGGCGGCGATCCGTGCCCGATGGAGACGCTGTCGCGCGACGGCGGCGACCTCAACCCGAAGGTCACCCTCTCGGCGCGCCCGCTCGAATGGCTGCAGCCCTATGTGACCTATGCCCATACCGCCCGTCCGCCGACGGCGGCCGAGATGTTCTATCCCGGCGGCCACAGCTTCGACGGCTCCTCAGACCCGATCAACAACAATCCCAACCTCGTGCCGGAAAAGAGCCGCGGCTGGGAGCTCGGCGTCAACATGACGGCGGACGACCTCCTGACGCCGGGCGATTCCGCCTGGCTGAAGGTCGGTTACTTCCACAACCGCATCCGCGACTACATCACCTACGACATCGACACGGACGGCGCCGCGCGCTGGGTCAACGTGGACGGCACGACGGTGATGAAGGGGCTGGAAGTGGAGGGCGGCTACGATGCCGGCCGCTACTATGCCGGCTTCTCGCTGACGCTTGCCGACACCAAGCAGCCGGAGGGCGCCGCCGCCGGCGTCGGCAGCGACACGGGGCGGCTGCCGGACGACTTCCTGACGATCGACGCCGGCATGCGCTTCCTGGAGGAAACGCTCACGGTCGGCGGCCGGATGCGCTATGTCGGCAAGAGCAAGCAGGCCTATATCAACCAGAGCATGGCCTTCGACGTCGACGCCTATACGCTGTTCGACGCGCATGCCTCCTGGCAGATCAACGAGAACGCCAAGATCTTCTTCAATGTCGAGAATGTCTTCGACACGACCTACATGAAGGCGAATTCCGGCCTGATGGACAATTACGGCGGCGTCAAGAACGGCCGCGGCCGCACCTTCATCATCGGTGCGACGGCCCGGTTCTGATCATTTCCGCAGTGCCTTCACCGCATCGGCGGCGAAGCGCGAGAGCGGCGCGGGCAGGGCATCGAGCGGGAACCAGCCGAATTCCGGCAGCTTTTCCGGCTCCATGACGCGCGGCTCGCCGGAGAAATCCTCCGTCACATAGATGAGCGACAGCCAGTGCTGGCGTTCGTCCGCGATGATCTGTTCGGAAACGCAGAGAAAATCGACGGCGCCGATGGTCAGCCCGGATTCCTCCTCCGCCTCCCGGCGGGCGGAATCCACGGCGCGCTCCATGTGGTCGATCTTGCCGCCGACGATGTTCCACGCGCCCGCTTCCGGCGCGCGCAGGCGCCGGTAGAGCAGGAGCCTGCCCTCACGCAAAATCGCCAGGCCGCAACCGAGGCCTGGCACATCGATGCCTGGAATGGACATTCGGGAGATCAGGCCTTGCCGGCGATCAGCATGAAGGCCGGAACCTCGTCGCCGAAACCGAGCGGCGTCGGGCCGTCGTCCTCGTCGCGGCGGTAACGGCTGCGGCGATCGCGGCTGTCGTCATTGGCCGGACGCGGCGCGCTATGGTTTGCGGCACGCGGATTGCGAGCGGGATTCTGCGGCCGCCCTTCCGCCTTGCGTTCAGCTTTCACGGCTTCCACCTTCTCTTCACTCTCGCTGGTCTCGATGCGCGTTTCGGTCGCGCGGGGTTCGCCCTTGCGGCCACGGGAACGATCGCGGTCGCGGTCACGACCGCCCCGATCGCGGCCGCCGCGGGGACGCTCGCGCTCCTCGCTCTCGGCCTGCGGCGGCAGGTCTTCGATGCCGCCGCTCAGCCATTCGATCTTCTGATCGATCAGCTTTTCGATGGCGTCGAGGAACTTCCCGTCGCGCTTGGATACCAGGGTGAAGGCGGCGCCCGAGCGGCCGGCACGGCCGGTGCGGCCGATGCGGTGGACATAGTCCTCGGCATGAATCGGGACGTCGAAGTTGAAGACATGGCTCACATCCGGAATGTCGAGGCCGCGGGCCGCGACGTCGGACGCCACGAGCAGCGTGAGCTTGTTTTCCTTGAAATTGGCCAGCATCGTCGTGCGGGCCCGCTGGTCCATGTCGCCGTGCAGCGCGCCGACGGAGAAGCCATGGCGATCGAGCGAGCGGAAGAGGTCCGCCACATCGACCTTGCGGTTGCAGAAGATGATCGCGTTCTTGAGATCGTCCTGGGCGCGGATGAGATCGCGAAGCGTGGCGCGCTTCTCGTAGTCCTTGCCGTGGGTGGCGACGAGGCGCTGCGTCACGGTCTTGGCCGTGGAGGAGGGCGGTGCCACCTCGACGCGCTCCGGGTTCTGCAGGAAGCGGTCGGCCAGCTTCTGGATCTCCGGCGGCATGGTGGCCGAGAAGAACAGCGTCTGGCGCGTGAAGGGAATGAGCTTGGCGATACGCTCGATATCCGGGATGAAGCCCATGTCGAGCATGCGGTCGGCTTCGTCGATGACGAGGATCTCGACGCCGGTCATCAAGAGCTTGCCGCGCTCGCAATGGTCGAGCAGGCGGCCGGGGGTGCAGATCAGCACGTCCGCGCCGCGCTCCAGCTTGCGGTCCTGCTCGTCGAAGGAGACGCCGCCGATGAGGAGGGCGACGTTCAGCTTGTGGTTCTTGCCGTATTTCTCGAAGTTCTCGGCAACCTGGGCGGCAAGCTCGCGCGTCGGCTCCAGGATGAGCGTGCGCGGCATGCGGGCGCGGGCACGGCCCTTTTCGAGCAGCGTCAGCATCGGCAGAACGAAGGAGGCGGTCTTGCCGGTGCCCGTCTGGGCGATGCCGAGAATGTCGCGCCGTGCAAGGGCCGGCGGAATGGCGCCCGCCTGGATCGGGGTCGGGATCGTGTATCCCGCGTCGGTGACGGCGGACAGGACTTTCGGGCTCAGGCCAAGATCAGCAAAAGTGGTCAAAGGGAAAACAGTTTCCGTTCCGGTTCTTACGAACGCAATGAGGTTCAGCGGCCCTATCGCCGCAAGGATGCAGCGCAAATATGCCGAAAGTGCCGGAAAGTCAAGGAAATCAGCGAATTTGGTAAATCCGCGAGAGATTTGAAGCCGATGGCGGATATTTTTGTCATACCAAGGCGTATCGCCTTGCCTTACGTCAATCCATATAGGTCGTCAGCTTCATGCCGGCAGTGAGGAAACGCATGGGGTCGAGCGCCTTGCCGTCGCGGCGCACTTCATAGTGCAGATGCGGGCCCGTGGAGCGGCCCGTCGTGCCGGAAAGCCCGATCGGGGTGGAGGCTTCCACATGGTCGCCGACCCTGACGAGCACGCGGGAAAGGTGGGCATAGCGCGTCGTCAGGCCGTTGCCGTGGTCGATTTCCACCATGTTGCCGTATCCGCCGTTGCGCCCGGCCACGACGACCGTGCCCGCGCCGGTTGCGCCGATCTCCGTGCCGGTGCGGGCGCGAAAGTCGATGCCGGCATGCAGCGCGAGGCGGCCGAGGAACGGATCGGTGCGGTTGCCGAAACGGCTCGTGATGCTGCTGGCGGGCGCGGGGTTGCCGAAGGGCAGCTTTCGCGCCGTGCGGCGGGCATTGTCGAGGCGGTCCAATGCGACGTCGAGGTCGTTGATCGAGGCCTCGAACGGATCGGTGACGTCGACCGGCTCGACGAACGGGCCGCCGATCGCCGTTTCCGAATCGCCGCCCGCCGCCGTTTCGGTGACATCGAAGCCGGTGCGGCGCAGGATGGCCTGGATCGCGTCGGCGGTCTCCGAGGCGCCGGCCGCCAGCGTCTGGATGCGGTCGATCTGCTCGTGTTCCAGGTCCTTCAGCGAGAGCGTGACCTTGGAGAAGAGCCGGTCGGCGCGATCGGCGACCGATTCGTTCGTCGCGGCATAGGCAAGCTGCGTCGTCTTCTTCTGCGCGCCGGTCGCGCCCATGATGGCGTTGATGGCACCCACCGCATCGGCCCGGCGCCCGTCGACGACAGGCGTGCCATCGGTCAGGGGCGCGGTGCCGGTCGCACCGGCATTCTCCGCGCGGTTCAGCAGCGCGTCGAGCTTGCCGTGGCGGGCGGAGAGGGCGAGCTGTTGCTGCATCAGCTTCTCGACCTTCTCCTCGACGACCTGCTGGTCAAGGAGCTGGCGGCTGGTGACGCGGTCGACCTGCGCCCGCAGCGCGGAGATGCGGTCCTCGTAGTCGTGCTGCATGCGGGCCTGGCGTGCCATGGTGGCGCCGATCAGGTCGTCGCGCAGCACGAGATAGGAGGTGGCGGCGAGATAGCCGACGGTGAACATGCCGGCAAAGCAGAAGGTGACGGCGGCCATCCAGGGACGGATGGTCATGTGGCGGATCTTGTCGCCGCTCGCGAGGATCACGACATGCTGCTGCGCACGCTTTCCGAAGACGCGGTTTTCAGGACGCTCCGCCACCATCTACTCCCCGACCGATTCTCAAGGTCTCGTGCGGGGAATTACACATTGTTAGGGTTAACAAAGCGTTTCCCGGAAGGGTTGTGCGGGTTGAATATCAGCTCTGGCTGACGGAAACGAGGGAACGGTAGAAGGAGGGCGTCAGCCCGGCCTCCGCCCGCGCCACGTCGTTGAAGGGCGGTTTCAGCGGTCCGCGGAAATTCGCGCGCACCAGTTCCCTGAAGGTGGCCGACGGATCCTTCCTCTCGCGGGCGCAGAGGAAGCGGAACCATTTCGCGCCCACCGCCACATGGCCCTTCTCGTCGTTGTAGATGACGTCGAGGATGTCGGCGCTGGCATCGTCCCCGGTCTCGCGCATCTTGGCCTGCAGCGTCGGCGTGACGTCGAGCCCGCGTGCCTCCAGGATGAGCGGCACCACGGCAAGGCGCGCGGTCAGGTCGTTGCGCGTGTCGTGCGCGGCCTGCCAGAGCCCGTCATGGGCCGGCAGGTCGCCGTAATCCGCGCCGAGCTCGCGCAGGCGGTCGCGGATCAGCCGGAAATGCTTGGCCTCCTCGAAGGCCACCTGCATCCAGCCGTCGAAGAAGGAATGCGGCACGCGCTCCGTCGTGAAGCGCGCGACGATGTCGAGCGCGAGGTCGACGGCATTGAGCTCGATATGGGCCAGGGCATGGAGAAGCGCGATGCGGCCCTTCAGCGTGTGCAGCGAGCGCTTCTCCATGTGCCTGGGCGGAATGAGCTCCGGTCTTTCCGGCCGGCCGGGCCGCGCCGGCAGGGCCGGGTCGCGGGGCGAGCGCATCGAAAGCGTGCGGGCGAACCAGCGGCGCGCCGTCTCCTGCGCGAGCGCCGTCTTCAGGTCGAGATCGGCCGCCGCGATGGCAGCCGTGGTGCCGCCACGGAGGCTTTCGATATGTGGAAGTTCCGTCATTTCAAATATTTGCCTTTAGAATTTAAAGCTTTCTGGCGGCTTCCAGCACGGCCTCGACATGGCCCTTGACCTTCACCTTCGGCCAGATCTCGGCGATCTTGCCGTTGGCGTCAACGAGCACGGTCGTGCGCTCGACGCCCATATAGGTGCGGCCATACATGCTCTTTTCCTTCCAGACCCCGTAGGCCTCCAGCGTCTGGAGGCTTTCGTCCGAGGCGAGCGGTATGCCGAGCGCGTGTTTTGCAACGAACTTGTCGTGCTTCTTCACCGGATCGGGCGAGAGGCCGACGAGGGCGACGCCGGCCGCCTCGAAATCCGCTTTCGCGGCGGTAAAATCCTTCGCTTCCGTCGTGCAGCCTTCCGTGTCATCCTTCGGATAGAAGAAGAGGACGACGGGCCGGCCGCGCAATGCGGAGAGCGAAATGGTGCCGCCGCCATCGCGCGGAAGGGTGAAGTCCGGGGCATCGGTGCCCGGGGCCAGTTCTGCCATGGGATTTCCTTTCTTTGGCCGGCTTTTTGAGTCAAGGAGCCGGCTTCCCGCATATATAGTGGCACACCGAATCGTCCAGCGGCGAGCGGACGACAGGCAGCGATTCCACGGACAACGCTGCACAAAGGGGCAAAGGAAACAATCGCACGATGGGAGAAATCCGCGGCGAGAAAGTCGTGTTCCGCAGAAAGGACATCGTTCCGCTGCATGAATTGCCGTCCGCGCAGGCGCACGAGCCCATCGTCCTGCACGCGGTCGAGGCGAGCCGCACCGGCATCGCCTGCCGCATCGTCGCCGCCACCGTCGCACTCGTGCTGTTTCTCGGCGCCGTGCTTGTCGGCCTCGTGGAAACGGGCATTTTCGACAGCGCGCTGAACGCCCGCGCCGTCGCCGCCCTCAACCAGGCGCTCGGGGAGCGCTACCGCGCCTCCGTCGATCATACCGTGCTGCGGCTTGCCGGCTTCAACGGTTTCGCGCTGAAGGCGGAGAACGTCCGGATCGTCGAGGTCGAATCGGGCAAGGAGCTGGCGGCGACCGATTCGATCGGCATCGTGCTCGATCCGCTGGGACTTGCCGTCGGCCGCCTTGCCGTCTCGCGGCTCGACGTCGACGGCGCGATGTTCAACGCGGCGCTGCTGCCCAAGAGCAAGCCGCTCGATCTGACGGCGCTGCGCATTTCCGACGTGCCGGACTATCTCGAAACCACCTTCGAGCGGCTCGACGGCGTCAGCCACCTCATCGATGCCAACGGCATGCAGACCGTCAAGGTGGCCGATCTCGGCGCGACCTTCCAGGGGCCGGACGGCAAGGCGGTGACGCTGGCCATCGCCAGCCTGCAATTCACCCGCGACGGCGACGGCACCATGTCGATCGACGGGCATTTCTCGATGGACGGCGCCGAGGGCGAGATCGACCTGACGGCCTCGGGCGCCGAGGGTTCGGTACGCACGCTGGACGGCTCGATCCGCAATGTGGCGCTCGGAAAGTTCCTGCTCGGCAACGACGTCAACGGCAATGTGCATGCCGGCATCGACACGACGGCGGATGTTTCGGTGAATGCCGTGCGCGAGGCCGCCGGCACGAGGCCGGTGCTCGGCCTCAACGTCGCCATGGCCGCCGGCGCGGTCTATGGCGACGGCATTGCCGCCGCGCTGCGCCCGTCCACCCTCAAGGTCGCCTACAATTTCGACAAGGGCTCGATCGAGCTCGCCTCGCAGGATGCCGGCGTCGGCCAGTCGCATTTTCCCTTCACCGGCGGCCTCATCGACCTCGACCGGATCTCCGACCGGCCGGACAAGGGTTTTGCCATCGATCTCGTCTTCAGCAACGCGGTGAGCCGTCCCGTCGATTCCACCGAGGCGCCGATCCGTTTCGATGCCAAGGTCAACGGCTACTATCTCCCGGAGACGAAGAAACTGCTGTTCGAGGAGATGGCGGTGTCCAGCGAGAAGGGCAACGTCGCCGGCTCCCTTGCCATGCGCTTCGGCGACCGGGACCCGGAAATCAGCTTCGTGATGATCGCCAGCGAGCTGGAATCGGCCGCCGTCAAGCAGTTCTGGCCGTTCTGGATGGCCAAGACGGCGCGCAGCTGGGTGATCAAGAACATTTTCGGCGGCACCGTCACCAACGGCCGCATCGAATTCTACCTCGCCGAAGGCCGCGAACGCCTGCCGGGCGTGCCGATGCATCTCGGCCCGGAGGAGCTGAAGATCGATTTCGACATCGAGGGCGCGCGCATGAACGTCGCCGGCGAGATCCCGCCGCTGCGCGACACGTCCGGGAAGTTCCGCCTGCGCGGGCCGCGCACGGAGATCGCGATCAACGGCGGCACGGCCTATTTCCCGTCCGGCCGCTCCGTCGCGCTGACCGGCGGCACCTTCGTGCTGCCGGACAACTATACCAAGCCGCTGATGGCGGACATGGACATCGACGTCGCCGGCAATGCCGACGCCATTGCGGAGCTGGTGACCTACCGGCCGATCCGCGCCCTGCCGGCCACCGGTTTTGCCCCGGACGACTTCAGCGGCCAGGTGAAGGCCAAGGTCAAGGCGCATTTCGGCGTCATCTCCGCCCACAACCCGCCGCCGCCGCAGTGGACGGCGGCCCTCTCGCTGGACGACGTCGACGTCGGCAAGCCGATTGCCGGGCGCACCGTGACGGGCCTGCGCGGCCTCCTTGCCATCGATCCCCAGAAGGCCGACCTCAAGGCCAGGGGCGATATCGACGGCGTGACGCTCGACCTGGAGCTCGTCGAGCCCGTCGGCAAGGCGGCCGGTTTCAAGCGCAAGACGGTGCTGTCCGGCACACTCGACAACAGGGACCGCCGCACGCTGCTGCCGGGCCTCGAGGATGTGGTGGAAGGCCCGGTCGAGGTGCGGCTGGAGCAGGACGGCGACGGGCCGCGCACGGTGGAGGCGGATGTCGGGGCGGCCACGGTCTCCATACCCTGGATCGGCTGGACCAAGGGCGCGGGCATCGGCGGCAAGGTGACGCTGACGGCGGACACGAAGGAGGGGGTCACCCGGATTTCCGATTTCCGCTTTGCCGGTGACGGGTTCACCGTGGCGGGCAATCTCAGCTTCCGCGGCACGCGGCTCGATGCGGCGAATTTTTCCACCGTCCGGCTCTCGGCCGACGACCGGTTCCGGCTGAAGGTGGAGCAGGGCAAATCCGGCTATACGGTCGTGGCGGATGGCGAGGCGGCCGATGTGCGCGCCGTGCTGGCACGCCTCAAGACCGCGAGCGGCGGTGGCGGCGGCGGGGAAAAGCAGGGCCTCAACATCCGGGCCGACCTTGCGCGGGCCATCGGCTTCAATGGCGAAACGCTCTCCAATGTCAGCTTCCGCTACAGCACGGCGGGCAGCCGCATTTCCGGCATGGACCTTTCGGCGGTGACGAAGAGCGGCGCGCCCGTGGTGGCGCAGCTTGCCAGCAACGGCGGCACGGACGCCATCCAGCTCACCAGCGGCGATGCCGGCGCTGTGGCGCGCTTTGCCGATATCTACAGCCACATGCGCGGCGGCCTCCTGAATGTCCGCCTGCGCGAGACGGCGGGCAGCATCTGGCGCGGCTCCGTCGACATCCGCAATTTCTCGCTCGTCGGGGAAGAGCGGCTGCGCTCGCTGGTCTCGACGCCGGCGGGCGAAAGCGGGCGCAGCCTCAACGACGCGGTGCGCCGCGAGATCGACGTGAGCGCGGTGAAGTTCTCCCGCGGCTTCGCCCAGGTGCGCACCGGCGGCGGCGCGCTGAGCCTCGAAAACGGCGTGGTGCGCGGCGAAACCGTCGGCGCCACCTTCCAGGGTACGGTGCGCGATGCCAATGGCCGGACTGACATGACCGGCACCTTCATGCCGGCCTACGGCCTCAACCGGCTGTTCGCCGAGCTGCCGCTGATCGGCATCCTGCTCGGCAACGGCAACGACCGCGGCCTGATCGGCATCACCTTCAAGCTCTCCGGCCCCTTCGACAAGCCGAAGCTGACGATCAACCCGCTGTCGATCATCGCCCCCGGCGTCTTCCGCAACATCTTCGAGTTCCAGTGAAAAAGGCCGCCCGGAGGCGGCCTTCAGGCTGTCGACAAAGTCCGCAGACCTCTCCTCCGTCATGGTAGGGCTTGACCCGACCATCCACAAGCCGTTGAAAGAATGGATCCTCGGGTCAAGCCCGAGGATGACGGCGGAGAAGGCGGTGGTCAGGCCGGGCGCACCAGGATGTGCTTCTTCTTGCCCAGCGAGAGCTTGATCACGCCGTCGCCCGAAACGTCGGCGGTGCCGATGAGGCGGCGCTCGTCGGAAACGGCGGCGTCGTTGATGCGCACCGCGCCGCCCTGCACATGGCGGCGGGCTTCGCCGTTGGAGGCGGCAAGGCCGGCCTTGACGACGAGGGTGAGGAGGCCGATGCCGGCTTCGAGCTCACCGGCGGACACCTCGATCGACGGCAGGTTCTCGGCGATCGCGCCTTCCTCGAAGGTCTTGCGCGCGGTTTCGGCGGCCTGCTCGGCGGCCTCGCGGCCGTGCAGCATCGCCGTCACCTCGGTGGCGAGGATTTTCTTCACCTCGTTGATCTCGGCGCCGCCGAGCGCGGAGAGCCGGGCGATCTCGTCCATCGGCAGCGTCGTGTAGAGCTTCAGGAAGCGCGAGACATCGGCGTCCTCGGTGTTGCGCCAGTACTGCCAGAAGTCATAGGCCGACAGCATGTCCGGGTTGAGCCAGACGGCGCCGGAGAGAGACTTGCCCATCTTGGCGCCCGAGGCGGTCGTCAGGAGCGGCGAGGTCAGCGCGTAGAGCTGCGGCGTGCCCATGCGGTGGCCGAGGTCGATGCCGTTGATGATGTTGCCCCACTGGTCCGAGCCGCCCATCTGCAGGCGCACGTCGTAGCGCTTGTTCAATTCGACGAAGTCGTAGGCCTGCAGGATCATGTAGTTGAATTCGAGGAAGGACAGCGAGTGCTCGCGGTCGAGGCGCAGCTTCACGCTGTCGAAGGAGAGCATGCGGTTGACGGAGAAATGCCGGCCGACATCGCGCAGGAATTCGAGGTAGTTGATGCCGAGCAGCCAGTCGGCATTGTTGATCATTAGCGCGTCCTTCGGGCCCTCGCCATAGGTGAGGTAGTTCGAGAAGACCTTCTTGATGCTGGCGATGTTGCTGTCGATCGTGTCCGGCGTCATCAGCTGGCGCGCCTCGTCCTTGAAGGACGGGTCGCCGACCATGCCGGTGCCGCCGCCCATCAGCGAGACCGGGCGGTGGCCGGTCTTCTGGAACCAGTGCAGCATCATGATCTGGATGAGGCCGCCGGCATGCAGGCTCGGCGCGGTCGGATCGAAGCCGATATAGGCCGTCACGGTTTCCTTGGCGAGAAGGTCGTCGAGGCCGGTTTCATCGGAGATCTGGTGGATGAAGCCGCGCTCTTTCAGCGTGCGGAGGAAATCGGATTTGAATTCGGACATGGCCTGTCTCTCTTGCCGGGATGCTCTGGGCGGGATGTTGGCGGCCGGAGATAATTTTCCGGCGGACCGCCGGGCGTTTAGCACTGTTTCACCGCATAATCACTCCTAAAGTGATTCTGGAGCGGATGGCATGACGGGACTGCGGACGGCGATCGGTCTGATGAGCGGCACGAGCCTCGACGGCATCGACGTCGCGCTGCTGCGCACGGATGGCGAGGCCGTCGTCGAGCGCGGCCCCTTCCTGGCGCGGCCCTACGACGCCACCTTCCGCCGCCGCCTGCAAGGGGCGCTGGAGACCGCCAAGACGATCGGCAAGCGCGACGAACGGCCGGGCGATCTTGCCGAGATCGAGCGCGCGCTGACGCTGCGCCACGGCGAGGCCGTGCGCGCCTTCCTGGAGGAGAACGGGCTTGCGGCATCCGACATCGACGTCATCGGCTTCCATGGCCAGACCGTGCTGCACCGGCCGGATGCCGGCCTGACGGTGCAGCTCGGCGACGGCGGTCTACTCGCCCGCGAGACCGGCATCGACGTGGTCTACGACATGCGGGCGAACGACATGGCGCATGGCGGGCAGGGCGCGCCGCTCATTCCCGCCTATCACGCCGCGCTTGCCGCCGGCCTTTCCGGCGCCACCGGCAAGGCGGTCGTCTTCGTCAATATCGGCGGCATTTCCAACATCACCTTCATCGGCGCGGGCGGGGCGATCGTCGCCTATGACAGCGGCCCCGGCAACACGCTGATCGACCAGTGGGTGGAGGCCCATGCCGGCATTCCCTACGACCAGGGCGGCATGATCGCCTCGGAGGGCCGCGTCGATCCCGGCCTTGCGGAGCGCTATCTCGGCCATGCCTTCTTCACCGACCCGGTGCGCCGCTCGCTCGACCGCAACGATTTCCGCCCGCCGGAGGGGCCGGACGCGAGCCTGGAGGACGGTGCGCGCACGCTGGCCCATGTCACGGCGGCCGCCATCCTGCGCTCGGCCCGCCACCTGCCGGAGCGGCCGAAGCTCTATGTCGTGTGCGGCGGCGGCCGGCTCAACCGGGTGATCATGGGCGACCTTGCGGCGCTTGCCGAGACGGAGGGGGCGGAGGTGGTGACGGCCGAGGCGGTCGGCCTCGACGGCGACAGCATGGAGGCGGAGGCCTGGGCCTATCTCGCCGTCCGCTCGCTCCGCGGCCTGCCGCTCACCTTCCCGGGCACGACGGGCGTGACGGCGCCCGTGACCGGCGGCCTACTGCAGAAACACGCCCCCCGCGATTAACGGTTTTTTCGCGGGCACCGTCTAGGAATCGGTGAGATCGGTCCGGGGCGCCCTGCACGGAACGGCTTTGTGTCTTGCGTTAGGTGGCCAATGAGTGGCGCGGGCTTCCTGCTGGCGGTGAACTTTCTCATCGCGCAGTGTTTCTGCATGTTTTTCCTGGCGGTGTCCGCCAGGAGCCGCAACCGCGTCGCCGCCCGCTGGTTTGCCGGCACCTATGCCGTCGCCTCGCTCGCCACCATCTTCGAATTCCTCGTCGCCTATGTGCCGCCGGCAAAGCTCTGGGCGATCCTCGCCTTCGCCGCCATGCTGGGCGGCATGCTGATGCTGCGCGTCGGCGTCGGCCATCTCTACGGCCTTCGTACCAACCGGTGGGTCCTGGCGGGTATCTTCGTCGCCTTCGTCGCGCTCGACTATGTCATCTACGACCTGCCGCGCGGCACGCTCGCCCATGCGCTGCCCTACCAGACGCCGTTCGCGGTGGCGCTCGGCATGAGCGCTTTCGCCGTCTGGCGGGCGCGTCCGGCCAGTTTCGTCGACCGGGCGCTCATCGTCCTCCTTGCGCTGACCAGCGGGCATTTCATCGTGAAGGCCTTCGCCGCCGTGCTCGCCGGGGCGGGCAACACGGCGGAGGACTATCTCGCCAGCCAGTTCGCGCTCGTCTCGCAGAGCATGGGCGCCGTGCTGATCGTCACGGTCGGCCTGATGCTGCTCTGCGTGCTCGTGCTGGAGATCGTCGCGGAGGAGAAGGGCAATGCGGAGGTCGATCCGCTGTCCGGCCTCCTCAACCGCCGCGGCTTCGACAACCGCATCGACGCGCTGCTGGCGGGCGCCGGGCCGCATGGCCTCATCCTGTGCGACATCGATCATTTCAAGTCGGTCAACGACACGCATGGCCACCAGGGCGGCGACAGCGCCATCCGCGCCTTCGGCGAGGCGCTGCGTGTCGCGGCGCCGCCAGGCGCGCTCGCCGCGCGCATTGGCGGCGAGGAGTTCGCGCTCTTCCTGCCGAACACCGGCAGGGAGGCGACGCTGCTCTTCGCCCAGACCCTGCGCGCCACCCGTGCCGTCGCGCCCATTCCCGGCCTGCCGCCGGCCGTGCGCATCACCGCCAGCTTCGGCGTCGCCGAGGTGACGCGCGGCGAGCCGCTGCGCTTTGCCATGCGCCGGGCGGACGATGCGCTCTATGCGGCCAAGAATGCCGGGCGCGACTGCGTGCGCGAGGCGGAGCCGCCCGCGGTGGTGCTGGAGGTCGTCAAGCGCGCGAACTGAGGCGCGTGACCGGAAGGCAAAGAAAAAGCCCGGCGAACGTCACCGGGCTTCTTTCCGTTCTCTTTCTCGGCCGGTCAGCGGATGCGCTTGGCGGCCGGTTCCGGCGTCAGTTCGCCGGCGAGGCGGCGGTCGAGGTAATCCTCGCATTCGGCCATCAGGGTTTCCGTCTGGCCGTTGAAGAAGTGGTTGGCGCCCGGCACCGTGCGGTGGGTGATCAGGATGCCCTTCTGCGTCTTGAGTTTCTCGACGAGGCCGTTGACGTCCTTCTCCGGCGCCACCTTGTCGGAATCGCCGTTGATGATGAGGCCCGACGACGGGCAGGGGGCGAGGAACGAGAAGTCGTAGATGTTCGGCTGCGGGGCGATCGACATGAAGCCTTCGATCTCCGGGCGGCGCATCAGGAGCTGCATGCCGATCCAGGCGCCGAAGGAATAGCCGGCAACCCAGCAGCTCTTCGAATCGGGATGCAGGCTCTGCACCCAGTCGAGCGCCGAGGCCGCATCCGACAGTTCACCCGCGCCATGGTCGAATTCGCCCTGGCTGCGGCCGATGCCGCGGAAGTTGAAGCGCAGCGTCGTGAAGCCGCGCTTCTGGAACATGTAGAACAGCTGGTAGACGATCTGGTTGTTCATCGTGCCGCCGAACTGCGGGTGCGGGTGCAGCACGATGGCGATCGGGGCGTTCTTCTGCTTGGACGGCTGGTAGCGCCCTTCAAGGCGACCGGCGGGTCCGTTGAAGATGATTTCGGGCATTCTTACTCCGGCAAGTTCGCGTTCTGGAACGGATTCTTGTCAACTGAAGTCTTGACGAAACCAGTCAGCTTTTCTAGAACCTAGTTTAGAACCATTCGAAACTGTGTGGGCGCCCATGGGACGCCGTGCGTTTGGTGTCATAAGGCAAGCCAGACGGAAATTTCAAGGAAAATGCACGCCGCCGTGAACTTGGCCTGGCAGGCATGGGTAAAGAATGACGAAGACGGAGCGCACATATCTGGACTGGAACGCCACGGCGCCCTTGCTGCCGGCGGCGCGCAAGGCCGTTCTTGCCGCGCTCGACAGCGTCGGCAACCCGTCTTCCGTGCACGGCGAGGGCCGGGCGCTGCGCATGCTGGTGGAGGCCGCGCGCCGTGACGTCGCCGCGCTGGTCGGCGCCGCGCCGGCCCATGTGATCTTCACGAGCGGCGCCACCGAGGCGGCGAACCTCGTCCTGACGCCCGACTACCGCATGGGCCGCACGCCGCTCGCCATCGGCCATCTCTATGTGTCCGAGATCGAGCATCCGGCGATGCGCGAGGGCGGGCGTTTTGCGCGCGAGGCCGTGACGACGATCCCCGTCACCCGCGCCGGCCTCGTCGATCTCGACGCGCTGGAAACGCTTCTTGCGGGCCATGACAAGGCGAAGGGCCTGCCGATGGTGGCGGTCATGCTCGCCAACAACGAGACGGGCATCGTGCAGCCGGTGACGGCGGCGGCGGAGACCGTGCGCCGCCATGGCGGCCTCCTCGTCGTCGATGCGGTGCAGGCCGTCGGCCGCGTGCCGGTCGATATTGCGGCGCTCGACGCCGATTTCCTAATCGTCTCCTCGCACAAGCTGGGCGGCCCGAAGGGCGCCGGCGCGCTGATCTCGCGCGGCGAGGTGCTGATGCCCGTGCCGCTGATCCGCGGCGGCGGGCAGGAGAAGGGGCATCGCTCCGGCACGGAAAACCCGGCGGCGCTTGCCGGCTTTGCCGCGGCCGCGCGGTTTGCCGCCGCCGACCTTGCGGAGCGCAACGGACGGATCGCCGCCCTGCGCGCCACGCTGGAGGCCGGCATGCAGGCGGCGACCAACGACGTCATCATCCACGGCGCGGATGTCGAGCGTGTCGCCAACACCTCGTTCTTCAGCCTGCCGGGCCTGAAATCGGAGACGGGGCAGATCGCCTTCGACCTGGAGGGCATTGCGCTTTCGGCAGGGTCGGCCTGCTCTTCCGGCAAGGTCGGGCAGAGCCATGTGCTGGCGGCCATGGGCTTCGATGCCGCGCTCGGCGGGCTGCGGGTCTCGCTCGGGCCGGGCTCGACGGAGGAGGATGTGGAACGCTTCCTCGCCGCCTTCTCGCGCGTCGTTTCGCGGCGGCGCATGACGGGAAACGCGGCGTGAGGTGAATCTTGCGGGAACGCAAGTTTTCGCTTGCCAAAGGGTGGGAAAAACCGCCTTTGGCGCTTACATAACCGGCGGGAGGCCCGCCACACGTTGACAAACTGCCGGACCTTGGATCCGGCAAGATTGGAGAACGACATGCCTGCGGTGCAGGAAACGATCGAACAGGTCCGTCAGATAGACGTCGACCAGTACAAATACGGCTTCGAGACGAAGATCGAGATGGACAAGGCGCCGAAGGGCCTGTCCGAGGATATCATCCGCTTCATCTCGGCCAAGAAGAACGAGCCCGACTGGATGCTCGAATGGCGCCTGGAGGCCTATCGCCGCTGGCTGACGCTCGAGGAGCCGACCTGGGCGCGCGTCGACTATCCGAAGATCGACTTCAACGACCTTCACTACTACGCCGCGCCGAAGAACCAGACCGGCCCGAAGTCCATCGACGACGTCGATCCCGAGCTTCTGAAGATGTACGAGAAGCTCGGCATTCCGCTGCGCGAGCAGGAGATCCTCGCCGGCGTGCAGACCTCGAAGATCGCCGTCGACGCCGTGTTCGATTCGGTCTCGGTCGTCACGACCTTCAAGGAGGAGCTGAAGAAGGCCGGCGTGATCTTCATGTCGATTTCCGAAGCCATCCGCGAGCATCCCGATCTCGTGAAGAAGTATCTCGGCTCCGTCGTCCCGACGACAGACAATTTCTACGCGACGCTGAACTCAGCGGTCTTCACCGACGGTTCCTTCGTCTTCGTGCCGAAGGGCGTTCGCTGCCCGATGGAACTGTCCACCTACTTCCGCATCAACGAGAAGAACACCGGCCAGTTCGAGCGCACGCTGATCATCGCGGAGGAGGGCGCCTACGTGTCCTACCTCGAGGGCTGCACCGCGCCGCAGCGCGACGAGAACCAGCTCCATGCGGCCGTCGTCGAGCTGGTCGCGCTCGATGATGCCGAGATCAAGTATTCCACCGTCCAGAACTGGTATCCGGGCGACAAGGAAGGCAAGGGCGGCATCTACAACTTCGTGACGAAGCGCGGCGATTGCCGGGGCAAGAACTCCAAGATCTCGTGGACGCAGGTCGAGACCGGCTCCGCCATCACCTGGAAGTACCCGTCCTGCATCCTGCGCGGCGATGGTTCGCGCGGCGAGTTCTACTCGATCGCCGTCTCGAACGGCCACCAGCAGATCGACAGCGGCACCAAGATGATCCATCTCGGCAAGAACACGTCGAGCCGCATCGTCTCCAAGGGCATTTCCGCGGGTTTCTCCAACAACACCTATCGCGGCCAGGTCTCGGCCCACCGCAAGGCGGAGAACGCGCGCAACTTCACCCAGTGCGACTCGCTTTTGATCGGCGACAAGTGCGGCGCGCATACCGTGCCCTATATCGAAGCGAAGAACGCGACCGCCCATTTCGAGCACGAGGCGACCACCTCGAAGATCTCCGAGGACCAGCTGTTCTACTGCCTGCAGCGCGGCATCCCGACCGAAGCGGCGATCGCGCTGATCGTCAACGGCTTCGTCAAGGAAGTCATCCAGGAACTGCCGATGGAATTCGCCGTCGAGGCGCAGAAGCTGATCGGCATCTCGCTGGAAGGCTCGGTCGGCTGATCGGGTGAAGGAATGTCCCGGCGGGTTCCGCCGGGGGACCGGACAAGCCTCACGATGAAGTTCCCGCGTGATCCGTTATAGTAGCGGATGCGGCTCTCATCTGGAGGCGACGACATGGATCCGGTCAATCTGACGTACTACGCCGTGGTTTGCGGTGGACTTGCAGCCTATTCGCCGACGCTTACGAACAGGATCGTGCGATTGGCGATGGGGTTCGGGGTGGGTGCCCTTTCGGCGACGCTCCTTCCGGTGGTCCACTTCTTCCTCGGCTTCTGAAACGAAGACGGGAGCGCGGGACGCGCTCCGAAGCCAGGATCGAAAACCATGCTTGAAATCAAGAATCTGCACGCCCGCATCGCCGAAGACGGCACCGAGATCATCCGCGGCCTGAACCTTTCCGTGAAGGCCGGCGAAGTCGCCGCCATCATGGGCCCGAACGGCTCGGGCAAGTCCACGCTCTCCTACATCCTCTCCGGCCGCGAGGACTATGAAGTCACCGAAGGCGACATCCTCTACGACGGCGAGAGCATCCTGGAGCTCGACCCGGCGGAGCGCGCCGCCAAGGGCATCTTCCTCGCCTTCCAGTACCCGGTCGAGATCCCGGGCGTCGCCACCATGCAGTTCCTGAAAGTGGCGATGAACGAGCAGCGCAAGGCGCGCGGCGAGGCGGAACTGACGACGCCGGACTTCATGCGCCGCGTCAAGGAAGCCGCCGCCGAACTGAAGATCGCGCCGGAAATGCTGCGCCGTCCGCTGAACGTCGGCTTCTCCGGCGGCGAGAAGAAGCGCGCCGAAATCCTGCAGATGTCGCTCCTGGAGCCGAAGCTGTGCATCCTCGACGAGACCGATTCCGGCCTCGACATCGATGCGCTGAAGATCGTCGCCGACGGCGTCAACGCCCTGCGCTCGCCCGACCGCGCCGTCGTCGTCATCACGCACTATCAGCGCCTGCTTGACTACATCGTGCCGGACACGGTGCACGTTCTCTACAAGGGCCAGGTCATCAAGTCCGGCGACAAGACGCTGGCGCATGAACTGGAAGCAAACGGCTACGCCGACATCATCGGTGCTGCGGCCTGACGGCACCCATGAAGGAGTGATCTCATGAACATGCAGACAGGCATGAAGCTCTCCGTCGCCGAGACGGCGCTCTGCGAAGCCTACGACCATGCGCTCGGCGAACTGCCGGGCGACGGCGCCGTGCTTGCCGCCCGCGACGTCCTCATCAGCGACTTCAAGGAAGCCGGCCTTCCGACGCGCCGCGTCGAGGCCTGGCACTATACGGACCTCAGGGCGCTGCTGCGCGCCGTGCCGGCCTTCGATCCGGCGGCCTCCGCCGCCAGGATCGGTCCGCTGGTCGAGGGCTCCACGGTGCTTTCCGTCGTCAACGGAGTGGCGGATGCACGGGGCGCGGTCGAGGGCGTCACGCTGCGCACCTTCGCCAATGCGCTGGCCGACGGCACGGCCGCGGACGGCCTTGTCGCCCGCGACGGCGACGACACGATCGGCCGCATCAACGGCGCCTTCGTTCGCGACGGTTTCGTGCTGGATTTCCCCGCCGGCACCGAACTTGAAGCGCCGGTCGAGATTCAGACGATCCAGAATGCCGGCCAGGTCCATACGCGATTCCCGGCGACCTTCGGCGCGAACGTCAAGGCGACCGTCATCGAGCGCCATGTGGCGGCCGGCGACAATGCCGCCTTCGTCACGACGATCAGCGACATCTCGCTTGCCGACGGCGCGGAGGTCACCTGGGTCATCTTCCAGGGCCAGGGGGCGGCCGATACCCATCTCGGCCAGATCCGCATCACGCTCGGCACCGACGCCAAGCTGCGCCTCTACGTGATCAATGCCGGCGGCAAGCTCGTGCGGCAGGAAATCCACGCCGTGGTGGCGGGCGAGGGCTCCGACCTCATCCTGCGCGGCATCAACCTGCTCGGCGGCGAGACGCATACCGACGTGACCTTCACGGTCGGCCACGACGTGCCGAACACGACCTCCACCGAGGTGATCCGCAACGTGATCTTCGATCGCGCCCGCGGCGTCTTCCAGGGGCAGATCCGCGTTGCGCCGGACGCCCAGAAGACCGACGCCAAGATGTCGTGCAACACGCTGCTGCTCTCCGACGAAGCCGATTTCTCGGCCAAGCCGGAGCTGGAGATCTTCGCCGACGACGTGCAGTGCGGCCACGGCGCGACCGTGATCGACATCGACCACACGCAGCTCTTCTACCTGATGGCCCGCGGCATCCCGGAAAACAAGGCACGCGCCATGCTGGTCAACGCCTTCGTCGCCGAGATCGTCGAGGAGCTGGAAGACGAGCCGCTGGTCGAGGCGCTGGAAGGCGTCATCGCCGACTGGCTCGACAAGCACGCCTAACAGGAGCAATCCCAGCAAAAGTGTACAGCGGTTTTGCGTCCGGATTGCGTAAACAAGGAAGTCGAGATGGAACACGCCCCCGCACTGGCCTATGACGTCGAGGCGATCCGCAAGGATTTCCCGATCCTGTCGAAAACGGTCTACGGCAAGCCGCTGGTCTATCTCGACAACGGCGCCTCGGCGCAGAAGCCGCAGGCGGTGATCGACGCGATTTCGCACGCCTATTCCAGCGAATATGCCAATGTGCATCGCGGCCTGCACTTCCTGTCGAACGCCGCCACGGACGCCTACGAGGCGGCGCGCGAGAAGGTGCGCCGTTTCCTCAACGCCTCCTCGGTCGACGAGATCATCTTCACGAAATCCTCGACCGAGGCGATCAACACGGTCGCCTACGGCTACGGCATGCCGAAGATCGGCGCGGGCGACGAGATCGTGCTGTCGATCATGGAGCACCATTCCAACATCGTGCCGTGGCACTTCATCCGCGAGCGGCAGGGCGCCAAGCTCGTCTGGGCGCCGGTGGACGATACGGGCGCCTTCCACATCGAAGACTTCGAGAAGTGCCTGACCGAGCGCACCAGGCTCATCGCCATAACGCATATGTCGAACGCGCTCGGCACCATCGTGCCGGTCAAGGAGATATGCCGCATCGCCCGCGAGCGCGGCATTCCGGTGCTGGTCGACGGCTCGCAGGGCGCCGTGCACATGCCGGTGGACGTGCGGGACATCGATTGCGACTGGTATGTGATGACCGGCCACAAGCTCTACGGCCCCTCCGGCATCGGCGTGCTCTACGGCAAGATGGACCGGCTGAAGGAGATGCGGCCCTTCCAGGGCGGCGGCGAGATGATCGTCGACGTGACCGAGGACATCGTCACCTACAACGACCCGCCGCACCGCTTCGAGGCCGGCACGCCGCCGATCGTGCAGGCGATCGGGCTCGGCCATGCGCTCGACTACATGGAGAAGATCGGCCGTGCGGCGATCGCCACCCATGAGGCGGACCTGCGCGACTATGCCCATGAGCGGCTTTCGGCGATCAATTCGCTGAAGATCTTCGGCACGGCGCTGGGCAAGGGCTCGATCTTCTCCTTCGAGCTGGAAGGCATCCATGCCCATGACGTCTCGATGGTCATCGACCGGGCAGGGGTGGCGGTGCGCGCCGGCACCCATTGCGCCCAGCCGCTCTTGAAACGCTTCGGCGTCACCTCCACATGCCGGGCATCGTTCGGCCTGTACAACACGCGCGCCGAAGTCGATGCCCTGGCCGACGCGCTCGACCATGCCCGCAAATTCTTTGCCTGAGGAGGTGGACCCATGTCCCTCGACGCAACGGAAGACAAGACCGACGTCCGCGACGGCATCGTGCATTCGGCGATCCCGGACGACGAACTGGCGCGCCTTTCCGACGACATCATCTCCGCCCTGAAGACGGTCTACGACCCGGAAATCCCGGCCGACATCTTCGAGCTCGGCCTGATCTACAAGATCGACATCGAAGACGACCGCATGGTCAAGATCGACATGACGCTGACGGCGCCCGGTTGCCCCGTGGCCGGCGAGATGCCGGGCTGGGTGGAAAACGCCGTGGGCGCGGTCGAGGGCGTGTCCGGCGTCGAGGTCAAGATGACCTTCGATCCGCCGTGGACGCCGGACCGCATGTCGGAAGAGGCGCAGGTCGCCGTGGGCTGGTATTGAAGCGAGGGGCACTGGCTGAGGCCTGCCCCTCATCCGCCTGCCGGCACCTTCTCCCCGCAAGCGGGGCGAAGGACGACCGGGCGATGGTTTCCTCGATAGGGATGCCTCTTCGTTTGGGAAAACCGTGCGGCATATCCCTTCTCCCCGCTTGCGGGGAGAAGGTGGCGGCAGCCGGATGAGGGGCAAACTCTCAGCGCTGTGACTTGATCCGTTAACCCGCCAACACTAGATTCGGATTCGCAGACCGCCGGGCCTTGAACCCGGCCGGCGAAGGAGAAGCGGCCCATGGCCTTTGCAGTGATGACACTCACCGACGCGGCGGCAGACCGGGTCAAGGCGATCGTTGACAATGCCGGCGGCGATGCCAAGGGCATTCGCGTCGGCATCAAGAAGGGCGGTTGCGCCGGCATGGAATATGCCATCGACCTCGTCACCGAACCCAATGCCAAGGACGACCTGATCGAACACAACGGTGCCAGCGTCTGGGTCGCGCCGGAGGCGGTGCTCTACCTTCTCGGCACGCAGATGGATTTCGAGGTGACGACGCTGCGCTCCGGCTTCACCTTCCACAACCCGAACCAGACGTCCGCCTGCGGCTGCGGCGAATCGGTCGAGCTGAAGCCGGCCGATCTTGCGGCCCTCGCGGCTTCCGGCCAGCCGACGGTGCGCGCCGGCTGAACCGGTCGGGCATTGCGCAGCCCGTCAATCCTTGCGGCTTTCCTTCACCGGCGGTCTTGCCGGGAGCGTTTCCACGCCCTTTCCGAAATCGCTCCAGCCTTTCGTCCCGGCGCAATTCCGGCAAAACCGCTTCGCACTTTTGCCGGAATTGCTTTAGTCTCCCGCGCGCGGCGCGCGAATCCGGCGCCGGCGTGATCGCCAGGGAGAGGGGCGCGAGCGATGGACGACTTTGCCGCGGCACTTTACCAGAACCTGCCCTTTCCCGTGGTCATTGTCGACGCGCAGGGGTGCCTCGTTTCCCACAATGATGCGGCCGCCCGCACCTTCGGCTGGAGCCGCGACGACGGGGCGGCGGCGGGCGTGGCCGTTCTCGCGGGCGAGGCGGCAGCGGCGCGCCTTGCCCGGCAGGCCGCGGGCGGGCGCGAAAATACCCATGCTCTCTGCTTCCGCCACGACAACGGCGCCACCTTCGACGCGACGGCCCATGTGATCGCCATGCCGGATGCAGGCGGACGGCCCTCCTATGCGATCCTCCTGCGCAGCCTTCTGAGCGGAGGCAGCCACGGCGAGCAGATCCTGCTGGGCCAGCGCATCGCGGCGGCGCTCGACACGATGCCCGAGGGGTTTGCGATCTTCGACGAGACGGAGCACCTCGTCATGTTCAACCGCTCCTACAAGGAGCGGTGCGGACCGGCCCGCGATGCCGTGCGCGTGGGCGTGACGCTGGAGAGCATTACGCGCGCCAATATCCGCGCGGGCATGTTTCCCGGCATCCGGGAGGGAACGCCGGAGGCCGAGGCGATGGTGCGCGCCCGCCTCGAAAGCCACAGGAACACCGGCAGCGGCGGAACCGTCTTCGAGTTCGGCAAGGACCGGTGGATCCGCGGCGAGAGCCATGTGGCCGAGACCGGCGACATCGTCGCGCTGCGCGTCGACGTAACGGAGCTGAAGCGCACCGAAGCGGCGCTGGAGATGAAGCGCCGCGAATATCTCTCGCTGCTGCAGATCCTGCCCGACATGATCCTGCGGTTCGATCGCGACCTGACGATCCGCTTCGCCAATGACAAATACGCCCATTTCGTCGGCTCGACGACGGACGGGCTGATCGGCCGCTACCTGCCGGATATCGCCTGCGCACCGGAACATACCGCGGCGCTGATGGACGTCGAGAACTACACCCGCGCCGCGCCCGTCAAGACCGTGGAGATCTGCATCGAGGGGCATGACGGCCAGATGATGTGGATGCTCTGGACCGCCGTGGCGATCTTCGACAAGGAGGGTGTCTGCGAGGTCGTCTGCGTCGGGCGCGACATCACCGAGGCCAAGCGCCAGCAGCAGCAGGTGGAAGCCCAGACGAAGGAGCTGCGCCGCAAGAACGAGGCGCTGGACCAGTTCACCGCCACGGTCTCGCATGACCTGAAGGCGCCGCTGCGCCACCTTTCCATGTTCGCCGAGATGATCTCGGAGGACCTGCACCGCGGCGACATCGCCGAACTGCCGACCTATGCCGACCATGTGCGCAAGAGCGCCGCGCGCATGCGCCGGATCATCGACAGCCTGCTGGAATTCTCGCAGATCGCCTACCGGATCTCGGCGCCGAAGCCCGTTTCGCTCTCCGACGTGGTGCGCGACGCGCTCGCGCTGCTGGAAAGCCATGTGCAGGAGGCGGGCGGGCGTGTCGAGGCCGCGCCCATGCCGGACGTGATGGGCGATCCGGAGCTCCTGAAGCGGCTGGCGCAGAACCTCATCGGCAATGCGCTGAAGTACCGCCGGCCCGGCGCCGCGCCGGTCGTGCGCGTCTACTGCCGCGAGCGCCCGGGCGGCATCGATTTCGTCGTCGAGGATGACGGCATCGGCATCGACCCGCAGCATGCCGGACGGATTTTCGAGGTGTTTCAACGCCTTCACCGGGACGAGGCGGTGTACCAGGGCACCGGCGTCGGACTCGCGCTGGCGCGCCGGATCGTCGAGAGCCACAACGGGGTGATAACGCTTGACACGCAGTACGGTCCGGGGGCACGCTTCGTCGTGACGTTTCCGCAACCCGTAAAATCAAAGGGGAACGATCGTGGGAGGCTCGGCTAGAAAGCTGATCGTCGTGGACGACGATCTTGTGGACGTGCGCTTCGTCATGCGCGCCTTCAGCGATGCCGGCAGCACGATCGAGATCACCCATGTCGCCGACGCGGAACTGGCGAGCGACCGGCTCGACCGCGAGGCCTTCGACTATATCCTGCTCGACATCAACATGCCCGGCACCAGCGGCATGGACCTGCTCAAGCGGCTGCGCGGGCGCGCCCGCACGGCGGTGACGCCCGTCATCATGCTGTCCTCGTCCTCCAGCACCGCCGACGTCAACCGCGCCTATCAGAACGGCGCCAATGCCTATGCCGTCAAGCCCTCGACGCTGAGCGGCTACCGCGATTTCGCCGAAGGCTTTACCCGCTTCTGGGTGGACGTCGCCGTCTCGCCCTGATCCTCTCCCTGCCCGCAATGAAAAACCCCGGCCGATGGATCGGCCGGGGTTCGTCAGTTTGTGGCGTGAATCCTCGGGTCGAGCCCGAGGATGACGGAGGAGAGGTTGCGGGATACGCCGTTGGAAACCGGACCCCGCCGACAGGAACGGCCGGGACACAAAGTCCCTACTCGGCAGCCTCCGCATAATCCTCCAGCGGCGGGCAGGAGCAGACGAGGTTGCGGTCGCCGTAGACATTGTCGACGCGGTTGACCGGCGACCAGTACTTGTCCACCCGGAAGGCGCCCGGCGGGTAGCAGGCCTGTTCGCGCGAATAGGGGCGGTCCCATTCGCCGACGAGGTCTTCCACCGTGTGCGGGGCGTTCTTCAGCGGGTTGTTGTCCTTGTCCATCGTGCCGTCCTCGATGGCGCGGGCCTCCTCGCGGATCGCCAGCATCGCCTCGCAGAACCGGTCGATCTCGGCCTTGGTCTCCGATTCGGTCGGCTCGATCATCAGCGTGCCGGCAACCGGCCAGCTCATTGTGGGGGCGTGGAAGCCGCAGTCGATCAGCCGCTTGGCGACGTCGTCGACGGTGACGCCGGCGCTTGCCGCAAGCGGGCGCGTGTCGATGATGCATTCATGCGCCACGCGACCCTTGGCGGAGGCGTAGAGCACGTCATAGGCGCCCTTCAGGCGGGCGGCGATATAGTTGGCGTTGAGGATCGCCACCTTGGTCGCCTGCGTCAGGCCTTCGCCGCCCATCATCAGGCAGTAGCTCCAGGAGATCGGCAGGATGGAGGCCGAGCCGAAGGGCGCCGCCGAGACGGCGCCGGTATTGCCAAGGCCCGCGACTTCCGGATGGCTCGGCAGGAAGGGCGCAAGGTGCGCCTTCACGCCGATCGGCCCCATGCCGGGGCCGCCGCCGCCATGCGGGATGCAGAAGGTCTTGTGGAGGTTCAGGTGCGAGACGTCCGAGCCGATGTCGCCCGGGCGGGCAAGGCCCACCATGGCGTTCATGTTGGCGCCGTCCATGTAGACCTGGCCGCCATGCCTGTGCACGATCTCGCAGACCTCGCGCACATTCTCCTCGAAGACGCCGTGCGTGGAGGGGTAGGTGATCATGCAGCAGGAGAGGTTTTCCGCGTACTGCTCTGCTTTTGCACGGAAATCGGCCATATCGATATCGCCGTTCTCCGACACTTTCACGACGACGACCTTCATGCCGGCCATCTGGGCGGAGGCGGGGTTGGTGCCGTGCGCGGAGGTCGGGATGAGGCAGACGTCGCGATGCGTGTCGCCATTGGCGAGGTGATAGGCGCGGATCGTCAGGAGGCCGGCATATTCGCCCTGCGCGCCGGAATTCGGCTGCATGGAGACGGCGTCGTAGCCGGTGATGTCGCAGAGCTTCTGCGACAGGTCCTCGATGAGGTAGCGATAACCCTGCGCCTGGTCGGCGGGAACGAAGGGATGGATCTCCGCGAATTCCGGCCAGGTGATCGGCAGCATTTCCGCCGTCGCATTGAGCTTCATCGTGCACGAGCCGAGCGGGATCATCGCCCGGTCGAGCGCGAGGTCCCGGTCGGAGAGGCGGCGGATATAGCGCACCATCTCGCTTTCCGCGCGGTTCATGTGGAAGATCGGATGCGTCAGGTATTCGCTGGTGCGCAAGAGGTCTTCCGGCAGGCGGTAGTCCGGCTCGAATTCGGCCACCTCGAAATTGCCGCCGAAGGCGCGCCAGACAGCCTCCAGCGTGACGGGGCGCGAGCGCTCGTCGAGGCTGATGCCGATGCGGTCGTCGCCGATCTTGCGCAGGTTCACGCCTTCCGCGACGGCCGTCTTCAGGATGATGCCCTGCAGCTTGCCGACATGGACGGTGATCGTGTCGAAGAAGACGTCGGGCTCGACCGTGTAGCCGAGCTTTTCGAGGCCCTTGGCGAGGCGGACGGTCTTCTGGTGCACGCTCTGGGCGATCGCCTTGAGGCCCTGCGGCCCGTGGAAGACGGCGTACATCGAGGCCATGACGGCGAGCAGCACCTGCGCGGTGCAGATGTTCGACGTCGCCTTTTCGCGGCGGATGTGCTGTTCGCGGGTCTGGAGCGACAGGCGATAGGCGCGGTTGCCGCGCGCATCGATCGACACGCCGACGAGGCGGCCGGGCATGGAGCGCTTGTAGGCGTCCTTGACGGCCATGTAGGCCGCGTGCGGCCCGCCGTAGCCGACCGGCACGCCGAAGCGCTGGGTGGAGCCGATGGCGATATCCGCATCCATGTCGCCGGGCGATTTCAGGAGCGCGAGGGCCAGCGGATCGGCCGCGATGACGGCGATGGCGCCGGTCTGGTGCAGGCGAGCGATGAGGCCCGAGAAATCACGCACATGGCCGTAGGTGCCGGGATACTGGAAGATCGCGCCGAAGACGTCGACGGGGTCGAGGTCGGTGAAGGGATCGCCGACGATGATCTGCCAGCCGAGCGGTTCGGAGCGGGTCTTCAAGAGCGCGATGGTCTGCGGGTGGCAGTTCTCGTCGACGAAGAAGGCTTTTGCCTTGGATTTCGCCACGCGCTCGGCCATGGCCATGGCTTCGGCGGCGGCGGTCGCCTCGTCGAGCAGCGAGGCGTTGGCGACGTCGAGGCCGGTCAGGTCGCAGACCATGGTCTGGTAGTTGAGCAGCGCTTCGAGGCGGCCCTGGCTGATTTCCGGCTGGTAGGGGGTATAGGCCGTGTACCAGGCGGGGTTCTCCAGGATGTTGCGCTGGATGACCGGCGGGGTGATCGTGCCGTAATAGCCCTGGCCGATCAGCGAGACGAGTTTCCTGTTGCGGTTGGCGGTCTCGCGCAGCTTGTCGAGCGCCTCGCGCTCGGTCATCGGCGCGCCCCATTCCAGCGGCTTTGCCTGGCGGATCGACTGCGGCACGGTGTCGTCGATCAGCGCGTCGAGGCTGTCATAGCCGATCACCTTCAGCATCGCCTCCATCTCCTTCGGCGAGGGGCCGATATGGCGACGGTTGGCGAAGTCGTAGGGCTGGTAATCGGTAAAGGCGAAATCCTTGGGAAGAGACATCAGCCGACAAGCTCCTTGTAGGCGGCTTCATCGAGCAGCGCTTCCGCGTCGGCGGGGTTAGCGAGCTTCAGCTTGAAGAACCAGCCGGCGCCCTGCGGGTCGCTGTTGACGAGGGAGGGATCGGCGGTGATCGCCTCGTTGATTTCGACGATCTCGCCGTCAAGCGGACAATAGACGTCGGAAGCTGCCTTGACGCTCTCGACGGTGGCCGCGTCGCCGCCCTTCTCGAAGGTCGCGCCGACCTCGGGCAGTTCCACGAAGACGAGATCGCCGAGCTGTTCGGCCGCGTGCACCGTGATGCCGACGGTCGCAACGCCGCCTTCGATCTTCAGCCACTCGTGTTCTTCGGTGAATTTCAGCATGTTCGTTCCTCTCTATGGGAAATTTGTTGGTCGAACCAACCCCCTCATCCGGCCCTTCGGGCCACCTTCTCCCCGCGGGGGAGAAGGGGATACCGGCGCTTGCCTTTTTCACCTTCTCCCCCGCGGGGAGAAGGTGCCGGCAGGCGGATGAGGGGGCGAAGCACGTACATCTGTCAGCGCTTGAAGGTGTTCTTGACGAAGGGCATGGCCGCGACGGTGATGGGCAGGAATTTTCCGCGCACGCCGGCATAGAGCTGGGTGCCGGGCGCCGTCGCCGCCTTGGTGACGTAGCCCATGGCGACGGGGCCGTCGGCATTCGGGCCGAAGCCGCCGGAGGTGACGGTGCCGACGACGTCCTCGCCCTCGGCATCGGTGGCGAGCACCGCACCGCCGCGCACCGGCGCGCGGCCCTCCGCCTTCAGGCCGACGCGGCGGCGGGATGCGCCGTTTTCGAGCTCACGGAGGATGACGGCCGCACCCGGAAAGCCGCCGGCGCGCTCGCCGCCCGTGCGACGCACCTTCTGGATGGCCCATTCGAGACCGGCTTCCACCGGTGTGGTCGTCGTGTCGATGTCGTTGCCGTAAAGGCAGAGGCCGGCTTCGAGGCGCAGCGAATCACGCGCGCCAAGGCCGATCGGCAGCACGTCCGGGTGGTCGAGCAGGCGGCGACAGACCGCTTCGGCAAGGCTGGCGGGAATGGAGATCTCGAACCCGTCCTCGCCCGTATAGCCCGAACGCGAGACGATGCAGTCGGCATCGTGCAGGTCGCAGGCGCGCACGTCCATGAAGCGCATGGAGGAGACGTCCGCCCACAGTTCGGCGAGCACGGCCTCGGCATGCGGGCCCTGCAGCGCGATGAGGGCGCGGTCGTCGTGCAGGGTCAGTTCGCAGGTGTCGCCGATCTTCGCCAGCATATGGGCGAAATCCGCCTCCTTGCAGGCGGCGTTGACGACGACGTAGAAATGGTCGCCGCGATTGGCGATCATCAGGTCGTCGAGGATGCCGCCCGCGTCATTGGTGAAGAGGGCGTAGCGCTGGCGGCCCTCGCCGAGGCCGAGGACATCGACCGGCACCAGCGTCTCCAGCGCGCGGGCGGCGTCCGCATTGTCGCCGGAGCGGGCGCGCACGGTGACCTGGCCCATGTGGGACACGTCGAACAGGCCGGCGCTCGCGCGGGTGTGCAGATGTTCCTTCATCACGCCGGCGGCATATTGCACCGGCATCTCGTAGCCGGCGAACGGCACCATGCGGGCGCCGAGCGAAAGGTTCAGCGCATGAAGCGGGGTTTTCTTGAGTTCAGACGATCCGTCCAAAAGGCGCCCTCCAGTCCTGTGGCGCCCCCTATCCAACGGGCACCGGCTCACAATCCCGGCGCTTTCGCGCCGCTCTCCTGAGCCCCCTCTGTCCCTTCGCCTGAGATTGTTATCCCTTCGGCGAGCGCTCGAAAAACGCTTCTCTCCAGAGTTCCGACGGCACCTTGCTGGTCCTTTTGCCTGAGAGTTTCCGGGGCGGTTGCTCCTTCGGCACCGGCCATGCCCTTGGTCGGGCGGCCAGCTTCTCCCAGCGAGGTCGCCTCCAGATAAAGGCGTTGCCCGCGCTTTGGCAAGAGCGTTGCGTCGCTCCCAAGCGAATTTTTGTCGTAGCGGGAAAGGCCGGGCAGGGACCGCGCAAAGAAAAGCCCCCGAAGGGGCGGCAGGTTGGAGGACGGCTGTTTTCCGAAGGAGGATCAGGCGGGTTCCGGCACGGCGGGCAGGTCATTCTCGACATAGAGGCGCTGCGCCTGCGAAACGGTTACCGCGCTTCCGGGGGCGGTGATCAGCGCCAGGGCCAGGGCCGGCGGATGGATGACGGTGAGCGCGGCGATCGCGCGGGCATCGCCGCGGACCTTCGCATCCTCGCTCCAGGCATGGATGCGCTCCTCGAAGAGGGTGTTCGCACGCGTCTGCGACCGCATTCCCTGCGATGCGTAGGCGGCCGTTGCCGGCGAAACTGTCACGATCTGTGTCATGGCATTCAACGGAGTTGGTTTTGTATCGTTGCAATTTATCAGTTGCATCTTTCCGAGGTATAAAGTGCCACGGTTGCATTTTCATCGAGTTTTAACGGTCTGTACGATTATCGGCCGGCCTTGCCTTTGGCGGCGGAATTCCGCCATAAGAGATATGGAATGCCGCCGGAATCGGGCGGGAACACGCATGCCGCCGATGGCGCGGGAGGAACCGATGAAGCCGATTTTCGTGCAATTGCAATGCGCTCCGGGCAAGACCTACGAGGTCGCCGACGCGCTTTACGCTACGGAACTCATTTCGGAGCTCTATTCGACGAGCGGCGACTACGACCTTCTCCTGAAGATCTATGTCGACAGCGAGGAGGATATCGGCAAGTTCATCAACGACCACGTCGCCTCCATTCCGGGCATCGTGCGATCCCTGACGACGCTGACCTTCCGCGCATTCTGACGCGCGCCGTTTCCAATATTCCCCTTCGCCCGTTCTTGCGCTAAAGCACGGCGCAACGAAAGAAGGCGAAGATGGCAGGCATCGAACACAAGCAGGTGGAGAACGACGAGGCGGGCATGCGGCTCGACCGGTGGTTCAAGGTCCACTATCCGGGCCTCGGCTTCGGCCAGCTGCAGAAACTGCTGCGCTCCGGCCAGGTGCGTGTCGATGGCGGCCGCGCCAAGAGCGACACCCGCGTGCAGCCCGGCCAGATGGTCCGCATCCCGCCGATGGACGTGGATGCCAAGGGCCCGAAGGCCGGCCCCATCGCCGGCCGCGACCTGAAACATTCCCCCGATGGCGAACTGCTCGCCCGCATGCTCTTGCATGAGGACGACAAGGTCTTCGTGCTCAACAAGCCGGCCGGCATCGCCGTGCAGGGCGGTTCGGGCGTCACCCGGCACATCGACAAGATGCTGGAGGCCTGGACGAGCCAGAAGGGCGAGAAGCCGCGTCTCGTGCACCGCCTCGACCGCGACACGTCGGGCGTGCTCGTCATCGCCCGCACGCGGGGCGCGGCGCAGAAGCTGACCGCCGCCTTCCGCGAGCGCGACACCAAGAAGACCTACTGGTCGCTGGTCAAGGGCGTGCCGAAGAAGCGCGAGGACAAGATCTCCACCTGGCTCGTCAAGGAGCAGACGTCGGACGGCGACCGCATGCGCATCGCCAAGCACGGCGAGGACGGTGCGGACCACGCCGTGTCCTTCTACCGTATCGTCGAGCAGGCGGGGCAGAACTTCGCCTGGCTGGAGATGGAGCCCTATACCGGGCGCACGCACCAGCTGCGCGTGCACGCCGCCCATATCGGCCACCCGATCCTCGGCGACCCGAAATATTTCGACGCGGACGTCAACTGGAGCTTTCCGGGCGGCGTGCAGAACCGCCTGCATCTCCATGCCCGCCATATCGACATCCCGCACCCGTCCGGCGGGCGCCTGCGCGTCACCGCGCCGCTGCCGCCGCACATGGTGCAGACCTGGAACCTCTTCGGCTTCGACCAGAACGCGGCGGACGAGGAAGACTGATGCGGCTCGTCCTTTTCGATTGCGACGGCACGCTGGTCGACAGCGTCAACCTGATCCATGAGGTCATGGCGCGCACCTTCGTCGATTTCGGCTTCGCACGGCCGGATATCGCGCAAACCAAGGCGATCATCGGCCTGACGCTCGACATCGCCATCGCCCGCATGCAGGGCAAGCCGCATGTCGACGACGAGGCGCTGGCGATGACCGCGCACTATAAGGCGGCCTATACCGGCGTGCGCGCCGAGCCCGGCTTCCAGGAGCCGCTCTTTCCGGGCATCGCCGCCATGATGGCGCGCCTCGAGCGGCAGGACGACCTGATCCTCGGCGCCGTGACGGGGAAGTCCCGCCGCGGCCTCGATCTCATCCGCGCCGCGCACGGCTTCGACAGGACGTTCTTCGTCTCGCGCACGGCCGACGACTGCCCCTCCAAGCCGCATCCGGCCATGGTGACGGAATGCTGCAGCGAGGCGGGCGTGGATGCGGTGCGCACGGTTGTCATCGGCGATGCGGTCTACGATATGCAGATGGCGAAGGCGGCGGGTGCGAAGGCGATCGGCGTTTCCTGGGGCTATGCCACCGTGCCCGAACTGGTCGAGGCCGGCGCGGACCACATCCTGCGCACGCCCGCCGACCTTCTCGAATGGCTGGAGATTTCCGATGCGTGATATCCTGAGCGACCTTTCCGATGCGATGAGCGATCCCGATCCGGTGCGCCGCGCGCAGATCCAGATGAAGCGCCCGTTGCCGAAGCGGTTCTACAAGGCGGTTTCGACGGACGAGGTGGAGGAGGGCCACCGCATCCTGCTCGACGGCCGCCCGGTGCGCACGCCCGGCAAGAAGCTGCTCGCCGTGCCGGCCAAGCCGATCGCCGACCGGCTCGTGGCCGAATGGGACGGGCAGGGCGAGGAGATCGACCCGGCGAAAATGCCGGTGACGCGGCTCGTCAACACGGCCGTCGACGGCGTCTCGGAGAATTTCGATGCGGTCTTCGACGAGATCGTGCGCTTTGCCGGCACGGACATGCTCTGCTACCGCGCGGATTCGCCGGCCGGGCTCGTCGAGCGGCAGCGCGAGGGCTGGGACCCGGTCATCCGCTGGGTGGCCGACACAAGGGGCGCGCGCTTCATCCTCGTCGAAGGCGTGATGCACCAGGAACAGCCGGCGCCGGCGATCGAGGCCTTTTCCAAGGCGCTTGCCGCGTTCCGCGATCCGCTGGCACTCGCCTGCCTGCACACGGTGACGACGCTCACCGGCTCGGCGCTGCTGGCGCTGGCGCTCGCCGAGGGCGTCATCGACGCCGACAGGGCCTGGACGCTCGCCCATGTCGACGAGGACTGGCAGATCGAGCATTGGGGCACGGACGAGGAGGCCTTCCACCGCCGCGCGCTGCGCCGGGCGGAAATGGACGTCGCCGCCGCCGTGCTTGCGGAAATTCCGCGCTGAAAAGACTTTGTTAAGAGGTTCGCACCATTTTGGCGCGCGACCGAAATCCGACATCGCATACCGGTTTGACTTCATGCAGTTCCTCGTCCGCGTCCTTCTTTCCGCCAGCCTTCTCTTCTCCACTCCCTTCGCCGCCAGCGCCGACGAGGCCTATCCGGTCCGAGACATCCGCAAGATCGTCGTCAGCGGCGACGGCAGCGCGTCCGCCACGGTGCTGAAGCGCGCGGGCGAGCACCTGAAGCGGGCTGCCAAGGCGACGCGCCGGGCCGTCGCGATTGACCGGGCGGTAATGGATGTGCGGGTTTCCGGCGTAAGGCAGGGCAGCGACGGCCGGAGCACGGCCCGCGTGACGGTGACGCTGGACGGTCCCGGCGAAGCGTCGCGCCGGACCCTGACGGTCAACAGCTTCATGCCGGAGCAGAGGGGACGCGAGGCAGCGCTCGGCGATGCCATCGCCAAGCGGGTGGCGCTCGCCTATCACCTGGCGCCGGTCGCCACCGGCAAGGCGACCTATGGCAAGCGTCCCGGCAAGGATCGCAAGGAGGCCGGCGGCAAGCGCCGCACGCCGACGAGAACCTCCATCCAGGCCTATCCGGGCGGGGAGAAACGCCCGCTGGTCATTCCCAGCGAGGCGGCGCTGACGGTGCGCTCGCGCGCGCTGCCGGAAGGCTCCAGGAAGAAGGTGGCGCCCTGCGTCGTCACGCAGGCGATCAGCTGCGACTGATCGCGCGAAATGCGCCACGGCGAGGCGCGGCAAGGACCAGGCGAATCCGTGCGGGAAGCGTGATAGAGTTCCCTTCTTCTTGAAACGAAGGGGAACGAAGGCATGTTCGACGGTCTATCCGCCTATCGGCCGCAGGCGCTGGCGGCGCTGCGCATCATGACGGCGTTGCTCTTCATCGAGCACGGCACGCAAAAGTTCTTCAATTTCCCGCCCTCGGACCAGCCCTTCGGCGATCTGATGAACCTGATAGGGCTGGCCGGCGCGCTGGAGATCGCCGGCGGCCTTTTGATCCTGCTCGGCCTCTTCACGCGGCCGGCGGCCTTCGTGCTCTGCGGCTTCATGGCGGTCGCCTATTTCATGGCGCATGCACCGCAGAGCTTTTTCCCGATCAACAATCGCGGCGACGCCGCGATCCTGTTCTGCTTCGTCTTCCTCTACCTGACCGCCGCAGGGCCGGGTGCTTTCGCGCTCGACAACCGCCGTTAGAGCCGCCCGCTCTAGGCCGCGAATTTCAGGCCGAGGATGCCGGTGACGATGAGCGCGATGCAGCCCATGCGCATGGCGGTCACCGGCTCGGCGAAGAGGACGACGCCGAGCATCACGGTGCCGACCGTGCCGATGCCGGTCCAGATCGCATAGGCGGTGCCGATCGGCAGCGTCTTCACGGCAAGGCCGAGCAGGACGATGGAAACGACCATCGAGCCGGCGGTGAGGACCGTCGGCAGAGGCCTGGTGAAACCGTCGGTATATTTGAGGCCGATCGCCCAGCCGATTTCGAACAGGCCGGCGAGGGTGAGATAAATCCAGGGCATTGCCCACTCCATAAGAAAGGAGCGAGGCCGTCCCCGCGGTCGTGACCGGATGCCATCCGGCGGTAGCCGTCTACCGGGGCGTACTATACCCCGGTGGCGGGGAAGGGCAAGGACGGGGGCGGCATGCCAGCCATGCGCCCCCGCCATTGCAATGGCTCAGCCGAGACGCTCGGCATGCCACTTCAGGTGATCGTCCATGAAGGTGGAGATGAAGTAGTAGGAGTGGTCGTAGCGCTCGTGCATGCGCAGCGTCAAAGCGATGTCCGTATCCTTGACCGCTGCCTCGAAGAGCCAGGGGCGCAGGCCGTTTTCCAGGAAGCCGTCCGCCTTGCCCTGGTCGATGAGGAATTCCGGGAACCGGGCGCCATCGGCGACGAGCGCGCAGGCATCGTATTGCCGCCACGCCGCCTTGTCGGCGCCGAGATACTTTTCGAAGGCCGGGGCCGACCAGTCGGCGGTGGAGGGCTCGACGATCGGCGCGAAGGCCGAGCAGCTCCTGAAGCGCTCCGGGTTCCTGAGCGCGATCGTCATGGCGCCGTGGCCGCCCATCGAATGGCCGAAAATGCCCTGGCGCGCCATGTCCATGCGGAAATGCTGGCTGACGAAATTCGGCAGCTCCTCCGTCACATAGCTGTACATCTGGTAGTGTTCCGCCCAGGGCGCCTCGGTCGCGTCGAGATAGAAGCCGGCGCCCTTGCCCATCTGCCAGTTGGTGATTTCGTCCGGCACGTCGTTGCCGCGCGGGCTGGTGTCCGGGCAGACGACGATGAGGCCGAGCTCGGCGGCCATGCGCCGGTATTCGCCCTTCTCCATGACATTGGCATGGCTGCAGGTGAGGCCGGACAGATACCAGAGCACGGGGCGCGGCTCGTGGATCGCCTGCGGCGGCACGAAGACGGCGAAGGTCATCTCGCACTTGCAGGCTTCCGAATCATGGGCGAACACGCCCTGCATGCCGCCGAAGGCCGTGTTCTGGGAAAGCACTTTCATCTGGGAACTCCGTGTATGGTTCAGGTGGCGAGCGATACTGCCGCATTGACGGCGGCGGCAACCAGCACCGTGTTGAAGAAGAAGGAAACGATCGCGTGCAGCAGGTTGACCTTGCGCATCGCCGTGGAGGTGATGGCGACGTCCGAGGTCTGCGCGGTCATGCCGATGACGAAGGCGAAATAGAGGAAATCGTAGGCGCCGGGCGCGGCCTTGCCGGGAAAGTCGAGGCTTCGGCCGGCATCGAGGCTCGTTTCCGTGCTGCCGGGGCGCCAATAGAGATGGGCATAGTGCATGGCCGCCATGGTGTGGATGGTCAGCCAGCCGAGCGCGACGGAGGCGAAGGCGAGCACGAATTCGCCGAGGGAGGCGGCCGGCCGGTTGAGCACCACGAAGAGCGAGCCCGTGGAAACGGCGACGGCCGCGAACGTCACGGCGAAGATGACCGTGACCGGCTCGTCCGTGTCCGTCGCATAATATTCGAGATGGGCTGCGGTCAGGCGCGGCACGCGCCAGGCGGTCAAGAGGAGATAGCAGAGGAAGAAGGCGACGGCCGCGATGCCGATGGCGAAATCCGGCTTGAGCCAGAGCGCAAGGGCAAGCGCGAGGGCCGCCGCGCCGATGCCGACATAGAAGGGCAGGTGCCTGCCGTAGATCCTCGGCCCCGGCGCCTTTTTCATGGGGACGGGCCAGCCTGCGCGTTCTTCGCCCGGCGGCAGAGGCGGTCGAGCATTTCGAGGAAGGCGGAGCGGTCGCGCGGCGAGAAGGCGGCATTGTAGCCCTTGCTCTCGCCCGTTTCGCGCAGATGCGCGCCGAGGTCGCGCATGGCGCTCGCCATGCCGATATTGGTCTTGTCGAAGAGGCGGCCGGTGGGGCCGGTAACATGCGCGCCCTTCTCGACGCAGCGCACCGCCAGCGGCACGTCGGCCGTCACGACGATGTCGTCGGCGCCGACATTGTCGGCGATCCAGTTGTCCGCCGCGTCGAAGGCGCCCGAGACGATGACGTTGCGCACCATCGGGTCGCGCGACGGGCGCAGGCCCGAATTGGCGACGAAGGTCACCGCCATGCCATGGCGTTCCGCCACCTTGAGGATTTCGGGCTTTACCGGGCACGCATCCGCGTCAACGTAGATCATGGCGCCGCAATTTCCTGTATGTCGTGGTTCCGCGCAGTCTCAAGAATGGCCGGCAGGACGCTGCATGTCGATATGGGGAATACCATCCTCGACATATTCTCCCGATGTCGGCGCGAAACCCAAGGATCGGTAGAAGCGCTCCAGATGGCCTTGCGCGGAAAGGGCGATCGGTTGCCCCGGGAAATGCGCCTCGCAGGCCGATATCGCTTCGTGCATCAGGGCCTCGCCGAGGCGTTTGCCCCGGTGTCCGGGCGAAACGAGGACGCGGCCGATGCGCGGCACCCTGTTCTCCGGTTGCCACAGGCGCGCATAGGCGGCCGTCTCGCCGTCGATCAGCAGCCGCAGATGCAGCGCGTCCTCATCCTTGCCGTCGAGTTCGGGATAGGCGCAGGCCTGCTCGACGACGAAGACATCGACGCGCAGTCTCAAGAGAGCATAAAGCTCGACGGCGGAGAATGCTGCCATCCTCCGCACGTCGATTGTATAGGGGGTCGTGTCCGTCAATAGACCACGACACCGCGGATGGACTTGCCGGAATGCATGAGCTCGAAGCCCTCGTTGATGTCGTCGAGCGGCATCGTATGCGTGATCATCGGGTCGATCTGGATCTTGCCGTCCATGTACCAGTCGACGATCTTCGGCACGTCCGTACGCCCGCGCGCCCCGCCGAAGGCCGTGCCCATCCACTGGCGGCCCGTGACGAGCTGGAACGGACGGGTGGAAATCTCCTGGCCCGCGCCCGCAACGCCGATGATGACCGACTTGCCCCAGCCGCGATGGGCCGATTCCAGCGCCTGGCGCATCACCTTGGTATTGCCCGTGCAGTCGAACGTGTAGTCCGCCCCGCCGATCAGGTCGCCGTTCCGCTTCGTCATATTGACGAGATAGGGCACGATGTCCTCGCCGACCTCCTTCGGGTTGACGAAATGCGTCATGCCGAACTTCTCGCCCCATTCCTTGCGATCCGGGTTGATGTCGACGCCGATGATCATGTCCGCGCCGGCAAGGCGAAGGCCCTGCAGGACGTTGAGGCCGATGCCGCCGAGGCCGAAGACGATGGCGGTGGAGCCGATCTCGACCTTCGCCGTGTTGATGACCGCGCCGATGCCGGTCGTCACGCCGCAGCCGATGTAGCAAATCTTGTCGAAGGGGGCGTCCGGATTGACCTTGGCGAGCGCGATCTCGGGCAGGACCGTGAAGTTCGAGAAGGTCGAGCAGCCCATATAGTGGTGGATCTTGTCCTTGCCGATCGAGAAGCGGGAAGTGCCGTCGGGCATCAGGCCCTGGCCCTGCGTCGAACGGATGGCGGTGCAGAGGTTCGTCTTGCGCGACAGACACGAATAACATTCGCGGCATTCGGGCGTGTAGAGCGGGATGACGTGGTCGCCTTTCTTCACCGAGGTGACGCCCGGCCCGACATCGACGACGATGCCCGCGCCCTCATGGCCGAGGATGGCAGGGAAGAGGCCTTCCGGGTCGGCGCCCGACAGGGTGAAGTCGTCGGTGTGGCAGATGCCGGTCGCCTTCACCTCGACCAGCACCTCGCCGGCCCGCGGGCCTTCGAGCTGCACGGTCATGATTTCCAGCGGTTTTCCGGCCTGAACGGCAACGGCGGCGCGTACGTCCATCTTCGTCTCCCTATGCGGATTCTGTGTCGGGCCGACCATTGCAGAGCAGGTCCGGCCTCTCAAGTGCGGTTTCCGGAAAAAATCAGCCCTGATCTTTTTTGATCAATTTTGCGATCTCGGTTTCGAGCGCGGCGATCGCCTTGCCGGTCTGGTCGTGCAACTGGTGGATTTCACGCAGCTGGCGCAGGAGCGGATGCAGGTGCTCCTCGCCGGAGGGATCCGCCGGCGCCTCGCCGATGCCGGCGATCAGCCAGGAGGGGGAGACCGAGAGAACGCCGGCCAGCATGAACAGCGCCTTCGTCTCCGGCTCGGCATGGTCGCGCTCCCAGCCGCTCACCGTGGCTTCCGGCAGGCCGAGGCGGGCGGCGAGGTCTTCCAGGCCGAGCCCCAGCGCATCGCGCGCCCGCCAGATGCGCCCGCCGAGCGTGTCGCCGTCGGCGCGGCCCGAAGGGAAGGGGATGGTGTTGCTCTCGCCGGGAAAGGTCATCGCGGCCTCCATTGTCCTTGCCGCAAGTCTACAGGCAAGGCGCGAGGCCGGGCTACCTCAAATGCGCCGCGCCGATGACGCGATTTCCGGCATTGCCAGCCTGCGGAAAAGGACTATGCAGAGGCGAACGAAGGAGTCGCAGCATGAACACCACGGCCAGCACCACCGATCCGTCGGGCGCCGGCACGATGCAGGGCGTGGCGCTGATGGCGATCGCCATGCTGCTCCTGCCATGCATGGACGCCATCGCCAAATACATGGCGACCTTCGCGGACATGTCGCCGGGCCAAGTGACGTTCTACCGCTTCTTCTTCCAGGTGGTCTGCACGATCCCGCTGATCTTCACGGCGGCCGGCAGCGCCATGCTGCGGCCGAAGCGGCCGTGGCTCAACCTGCTGCGCGGCGCGATCCACGGGGCGGCGAGCCTTCTCTTCTTCGCGGCGGTGAAATACATGCCGCTCGCCGACGTCTTCGCGATCTATTTCGTCGAACCCTTCATCCTGACCGCCATGTCCGCGGCCTTCCTCGGCGACAGGGTCGGCTGGCGGCGCTGGCTTGCCATCGTCGTCGGCTTCGGCGGGGCGCTGATCGTCATCCAGCCGAGTTTCGTGCTGTTCGGCTGGACGGCGCTGCTGCCGGTCGCCTGCGCCTTCCTCTATTCCATCTATCTCTTCATGAACCGCGCGATCGGCGAGGCCGATTCGCCGCTGACCATGCAGACCATCGCGGGCTTCGGCGGCACGATCTTCATGGGCGCGGCGCTGTTCCTCGGAAATTCGGCCGGCATCGCCGATTTCGAACCCTCGCTGCCGGGCTCGCTCTTCGGCCTCGTCCTGCTCGTCATCCTCGGCGCGCTCTCCGGCTATGCGCATATGCTGGTCGTGCGCGCGTTCCGCATGGCGCCGCTCTCGCTGCTCGCCCCGTTCCAGTATTTCGAGATCATCTCGGCGACCGTGCTCGGCTATGCCATCTTCGGCGACTTCCCGACGCCTTCGAAATGGCTCGGCATCGCCATCATCGTCGCCTCGGGCCTCTTCATCATCTGGCGCGAGCACAGGAGCCGCAGGCTCCGGGCCGACATCGCCTTCGACTGACGGATTTTTCGCACAGGGCCGAATCTTAACATTTGTTAGGAGATTGCCGCTAGGCTCGATGCAACCTGCCATGACGGCCGGGGAGGGTGCCATGTCGACATCGGTTTCGGTGATCCTGCTTCTGGCGATCAATCTCGGCCTGATCTGGCTGCTGATCGCCGCGCCGGTCGGCCGCCGCACGCTGCACCTCACCCGCATCTTCAAGGCTCCGCCACCGCGCCTCGCCGCGCTCGTCAGCCCGCTCGGCGCCGAGGCGGACTGGCACCCTTCGGTCGTCTCCAGCGAGCGGCTGTCGGCCGGCCGGGTTCGGCAGACCTTCTCCCATCCCGACCGGCGGGGAAACCCGATCACCCGCACGCTGGCGGTGAACGAGGCGGCGGATGCGGAAAACATCGCCTGCGAAACGCGGGTGATCGAGGACAGCGCGCTCGATGCCGCCTTCTGGCGCAATTATGTGGAGCGGCGCACGCTGCGCCCGGTGCCGGGCGGGACGGCCCTGACCGTCGAGCAGACCGACCGCTATCGCGGCGTCGCCTTCCTCCTCTTCCGCTACATCCAGCTCCGCCGGGAGATGGCGGCGCTCGAGCAATGGCTGGAGACCGGCAGCGGCGAGGTGCGCGGCGTGCTGGAGCGCCCGGCGACGCAGGCCGGCCTCGCGGTGCTCTCCACCCTGCTGCTCTGGCCGTTCTTCGGGCTGACTGCGCATGGCCTCCTGCTGTCCACCCTGCTGACGGTGGTGATCGCCCTGCACGAGCTCGGCCACATGGCCGCCTACCGCACCTTCGGGCACCAGCGGGTGCGCATGATCTTCGTGCCGCTGCTCGGCGGCATCGCCGTCGGCGGGCGGCCGTACAATTCGCGGTTCGAGGTGGCGGTCTGTGCCCTGATGGGCGCCGGCATGCCGGCCTTCCTGGTGCCGCCGCTCATCGCGCTGCACGATGCGGCAGGCCCTTCCTCGGGCGCCGTGCTGCTGGTCTTCCTGCTGATTCTCGGCGCCTTCAACCTTCTGAACCTGCTGCCCATGCACCGGTTCGACGGCGGGCAGGTGCTGCGGCAGGTGTTTTCGAGCCGCCTCGGCCTTCTTTCGGCGAGTTTCCTGGTGACGCTGGCGATCCTCTGGGTGGGCTGGCGGATCGGCCTGCCGGTCGGCCTCCTGATCGCCGGTCTTGCGGTCTTCACCGTGCTAAGCCTCATCGGCGGGGGCGGCGTGAAGCCGCGCACGGCGCTCGACCCGATGACGGCGCCGCAGCGCCTGCTCGCCGGCTTCGGCCTCTACGCCGCCATCGTCCTGCACGGCTATGCGATCATCTATGCCTGCGACAGGCTGACGGGCTGACAGTCCGCCTCCGAAACGGTGGGGCCGAAGACATGCTCGAACGAATCGCGGATGCGCACATCCACATCGCTCATCATGACGGGCAGGCCGAGATCGACGAGGCTCGTCACGCCGTAGCCGCGGATGCCGCAGGGCACGATGCCGGAGAAATGGTCGAGATCCGGATCGACATTGAGCGAGAAGCCGTGAAAGCTCACCCAGCGCCGCAGGCGGATGCCGATGGCCGCGATCTTGTCCTCCGCCGGCGAACCGTCCGGCAGGGGCGGACGCTCCGGCCGGCGCACCCAGACGCCCACCCGGTCCTCGCGCCGCTCGCCGCGAACGTTCATCGAGGACAATGCGTCGATGACGACCTCCTCCAGCGCCGCCACGAAGGCGCGCACGTCCTGCCGCCGTCGCTTGAGGTCCAGCATGACATAGACGACCCGCTGGCCGGGGCCGTGATAGGTGTATTCGCCGCCGCGGCCCGTGGAGAACACCGGGAAGCGATCGGGCGCCACGAGGTCGGCGGCATCCGCGCTGGTGCCGGCCGTATAGAGCGGGGGATGTTCGACGAGCCAGACGAGCTCGTCGGCCTCGCCGTTCGCGATCGCCGCCGCCTCCCTTTCCATCGTTTCGACCGCCTCGTCATAGGCGACGAGGCCCTGCGCGACGCGCCAGCGCACCGGCGGCGAGCCGGGAATGGCGAGAAGGGAAGCGGATATGTCCTGACGCTGCATGATGGCCGTCCTTTTCATTCCTTTGTGCCAGATATAGGCGCAATCCTGCAAGGATTTCAGGGGTTTCAGGGGGCTTGCGCAGGCTCTGTTGAAATTGTTCGCTTTTCGTCATTTTTCTTTCGCAACGGCCTTGTGCACCCCAAATGCTTTTGCTACATGCACCCCCGTCGCCGCAAGACGACACCTACCACGATGCGGTCGTGGCGGAATTGGTAGACGCGCAGCGTTGAGGTCGCTGTGGGGCAACCCGTGGAAGTTCGAGTCTTCTCGACCGCACCAAAAAAACCCGGCTTTTCAGCCGGGTTTTTTGTTTTTGCTCACGGTTTCGATCCGCACGCGGTCCAACGGTGTTGAACGGCGCCGCCCCTTGCTCAGGCGACGATTTCCACGCGGGCTTCCCGCGCCGCCGCGATGAAGGCGAGGCGGGCACGCGCGGCGCTGGTGCGGCCCTCCAGCGCGCGGGCGCAGAAGGCAAGCGCCCGCTGGTAGGCCTTGCCGTAGGTCACCGGCCAGAGCTCGGCCAGGACGTACATCGCATTGCGGATATCCTCGATGAAACGTGGGCGCAGGGCACCCGGCAGCAGGATGCCCAGTTTTCGGTTCCAGTGGGTGGTCGGCATTTGTCTCGTCCCTTCATTCGCGCTTGAGAATGCGGGTCGGGACCGATGGTTCCAAAAAAATCGCGAGGCGATTCCGCTTCGTGCAGAAGGGCTTTCGCGGTTCAGGCCTTGCCCTTGGCGTACTTCTTGACGATGCGCTCGCGCTTCAGCCGCGAAAGGCGGTCGATCCAGAAGATGCCGTCGAGCTGGTCGATCTCGTGCTGCAGGCAGACCGAGAGCAGGCCGTCGGCCTCTTCCGTCCGCGCGGCGCCAGAAAGATCCTGGTAGGCGACGCGGATGCGGGCAGGGCGCTCCACCTCGTCGGTCACGCCGTGCATGGAGACGCTGCCCTCCGTGTGGCGCTGCTTTTCCGGCGAGAACCATTCGATGCGCGGATTCACATAGGCCTTGAGCGAGCCCGGCCCGTCGAGTTCGATCACCGTCAGCCGCTCCAGGATGCCGACATGGGCGGCGGTGATGCCGATGCCGGGGGCGGCCCGCATCGTGGCGGCAAGATCTTCGGCGAGCGTCGCCAGCCGCGCATCGAAGACCTCGACCGCTCGGCAGGGCAGGCGCAGGCGCGGATCGGGGTAGCTGAGGATGGGAAGGATCGCCATGGGGCCTCCGGATGCCGGTTGTGCGCCCTTCCTAGCCTGTTTGCGGCAGGGGGAAAACGTCGTGCCGGCGCACGGCATCGCGATTCGTGTGATTTTCGTGAAATTGCAACAGCTTGCGAAATTTTTGCGTCCAGCCGGCTTTTGCCGCTTTCGAAGATGGACCGGCCGCGCGCTTTGCTTTAGCAGGGGGGAAGGCAGCGATCCGCCCGGCGGCGCGCTGCGCCTCAACCCTCTACGCAATCCCTGTCGTCCCAGCGCCGCCGACATGCCGGGCGGGACGAGCCCGATACAAGGAGCGGCCCGATGGACGACACCGGCGACGACGACCGTATCCATCAGGGACAGGCAGAGCACAGTACCTTCGACGGCGAGGACATCTATGCCGAGGACGGTTCGATCCGCTCGGACTTCCTCATGCATGTCGGCGCGGCGATCGCCGACCGCGACCTCCTGTTCCTGCGCCGGCACGTCGCGCGGCTGCACGAATCGGAAATGGGCGACCTGCTGGAGGCCATCCAGCCGGAGCAGCGCCGCCAGCTCGTCTCCCTGCTCGGCGACGACTTCGATCTTGCGGCGCTGACCGAGGTCGACGAGGCGATCCGCCTCGACATCGTCGAGCACATGCCGAACGAGCAGATCGCCGCCGCGCTCGGCGAGATGGATTCGGACGATGCCGTCTACATCCTGGAAGACCTCGACCAGGAGGACCAGGAAGAAATCCTCTCCAAATTGCCGTTCACCGAACGGATCCGCCTGCGCCGCTCGCTGGACTATCCGGAAAGCACGGCCGGGCGCCGCATGCAGACCGAATTCGTCGCCGTGCCGCCGTTCTGGACGGTCGGCCAGACGATCGACTACCTGCGCGAGGACGCCGACCTGCCGGAGAGCTTTTCGCAGATCTTCGTCATCGACCCGACCTTCCGCCTGCTCGGCGCCATCGATCTCGACCGCGTGCTGCGCACCAAGCGCGGCACGAAGATCGAGGCGATCATGCGCGAGACGAACCATCCGATCCCGGCCGAGATGGACCAGGAAGAGGCCGCCCAGCTCTTCGAGCAGTACGACCTTCTCTCCGCCGCCGTCGTCGACGAGAACGGCCGCCTCGTCGGCGTCCTGACCATCGACGACGTGGTCGACGTCATCCAGGAGGAGGCCGAGGAGGACCTGATGCGCCTCGGCGGCGTCGGTGACGAAGAACTGTCCGACACCACCATCGAGACCGTGCGCTCGCGCGCGCCCTGGCTGCTCGTCAACCTCCTGACGGCCTTCGTCGCCGCCTCGGTCATCTCGCTCTTCGAGGCGACGATCGAGGAGATCGTGGCGCTCGCCGTGCTGATGCCGATCGTCGCCGGCATGGGCGGCAATGCGGGCTCGCAGACGATGACCGTCACCGTGCGGGCGCTGGCGACGCGCAACCTCGACATCCACAACGCCTGGCGCGTCGTGCGGCGCGAGGCGGGCGTCGGCCTGCTGCACGGCCTCGCCTTCGGCCTGATGATCGGCCTCGTCGCCGGCATCTGGTTCCATGATGCCAATATCGGCGGCGTCATTGCGGCGGCCATGCTGATCAACATGAGCGCGGCGGCGCTCGCCGGCATCGCCATTCCGCTCTTCCTCGACAAGGCAGGGGCGGACCCGGCCGTCTCCTCCGCGGTCTTCGTGACCGCCGTCACGGATATCGTCGGCTTCTTCGCATTCCTTGGGATCGCGACTTGGTGGTTCGCCATCCGCTGAGGCTTTTGCGGGGAACGCACGGCGCGATTTCGCGTTCGGATAGACGTCGAAAAGAGCGAAAATTGACTTATACGTAAAAGTCAATAAAATGCCTGCCCAGACGAGATCGGAGCAGGCGTGGACAAGTTTTATACCATAACCGAGCTGACGCGCGAATTCGGGGTTTCCACCCGCACGCTGCGCTTCTACGAGGACGAGGGGCTGATCAACCCCGAGCGCCGCGGCCGCACGCGTCTCTTCCGCCCGGCCGACCGCCGCCTCATCCAGGAAATCCTGCGCGGCCGGCGCATCGGCTTCACCATCGCCGAGATCCGCGACATCATCCGCGTCTACAAGGACCCGCCGGGCGAGGTCGGGCAGCTGGAGATGCTGATGGCGAAGGTCAGCGAGAAGCGCGACGAGCTGCGCCAGAAGCGGCGCGACATCGAGGAAACGCTGGCCGAACTCGACAATGTCGAGGAGGCCTGCCTGACGCGCCTCGCCGAAATCGGCGTCGGCACCTGACCCCTCGTCAGATCCAGCGCGTCGTCCCGTTGCAATAGCGTTCGAAATCGATGCCGAAGCGCGAGAGCAGGTGCAGCTCCTCGCGCTTGATGGCGACGATGCTCGTCAGCACGGCGGCGACCATGGCGGTCACGATGCACCAGGGATTGAGCACCGCAAGGCCGATGCCGGCGGTCGCCAGCGTATAGCCGAGGTAGATCGGGTTGCGGGTGAAGCGGTAGGGGCCGGACGTCACGAGATGGGTCGAGCAGCGGTTCGGCAGGATCGTCGTATGGCAGTCGAGCAGCGTGCGCATCGCCCAGACATCCAGCACGATGGCCATGACGATCAGGAGACCGCCGGCCGTGCGGGCGATCCAGATGTTCGTCTCGGCCGCCGCGAGCGGAAAATACGCCTGGAGCAGGAAGGCCGCCGCGAGCGCCGCGCCGTAGATCAGCGGAGGCCAGGGAAAGGCGAGTGGCTTCATGCGATAGGCGTTCATGATCCTACTCCTTCAGGTCGGTCTTCGTTTCCGCATCCATCGTGCATTGCGACGAGATCGCGGCGATGCGCTCGTCTTTCGTCACGTCGATCGCACCGCGCGCAAGGTCGGTGAGCAGGTTCTCTTCCGTCAGCCGGTCCAGCGTGCAGCCGCAGAAACTGCGGCAGAACCCGTCGCCGCGCTCGCTTTCGCAGGCGCGCATGCAGCTCTTCGTATAGCCGACGACGGGATCGGCTGCAGGCGCGGGCACCACGAGGGAAAAACCGTAGACCAGTGCGATCAGCACGGGCTGATGGATAAGGTAGATGGCGAGACTGTGGCGACCGGCCGTCTCCAGAAGGCTTTTCCACCAGACTTTCGTCTGGCCGCCGAAGCCGGCGAGCCGCCCAGGAAGCGGGCTTGCGACGAAGAGCCTGCCGAGCACGATGCCGATGAGCACCGGGGCGATCCAGGGCAGCAGCGGCACATAGTCGTTCGAGCGCGGGATATCGACCGAAAGCCCGACCCACCAGAGCGCCGGGTGATCGAAGAACGGCGCGCGCAGATAGAAGGGCGCTGCGACGGCGGCGGCGGCAGCAAGCAGCGTCACGACGAGCGGCAGGCGCAGGAAGAGGAGGCCGACGAGGCTCGCCGCGGCAATGGCATGCAGGATGCCGAAGAAGATGAAGGTCTCCGGGAAGGCGAACCAAGTGGCGAGGGTGATCGCCGCCGCCGCCAGCCCGATCTTTCCGAGCCGGATGAGGAAGGGCCTTGCGCGAAAACCCTGGACATGACCGAGCACCAGGCTGAAGCCGACGAGGAACAGGAAGGAGCCGGCGATCAGCCGCGCGAAGATCTTCCAGCCGCCGGTCGTCGCCGTATCCGGCTCGATATAGCCGAAGAAGCCGAGGTCCCAGGTGAAATGGTAGACCGCCATGGCGATCAGCGCGAGGGCACGGAGCTGGTCGATCAGCGGGATGCGCGGAAGGCGGCGCGGTACCGCGCCTTCTCCTGCCACATTGCCGTCAATCACCGTCGTCGTCATGGGTCGGGGTCGCCGCATTGCTTTGGTCCATGGGAGAATGTCACGCCAAGCTTGCGCCGGGCGGATGGCCGAAAGGTGGCCGCCGGGGGGATGTCAGTCGAGCCGTTCGAGAACGGCGAGGCGCGCTTCGGAATAGAACTGCCGGCGCACGAGCACGACGATGATGCTGACCGTCGTCGCGATGAAGAGATAGGGGCTGACGAACCAGCCGAGATAGCCGATCGACAGGAAGATGGCGCGCAGCCCCATGTTGAAGTGTTTTGCCGCAAGGATGTTCATGCGGATGACCTTGTCGGCGGCAAGGTCGGCGCCGGCCGGGTCCTTGTGGATGTCGCCGCTCATCGGGATCGCGCCGAGCAGGATCGTGCAGTAGTTGAAGAGGCGGTAGGACCAGCCGAACTTGAAGAAGGCATAGCCGAAGATGCCCGCGAGCCCGCCGACCTTCAGCTCGAAGCCGGCGCGGCTGCCCTGGAAGACCAGCGGCAGGTCGCTGAAAATGGCGAAGACCTGCTCCGTTGCGCCGAGCAGCGCGAAACAGCCGCCGAGCGCCAGGATCGAGGTGGAGGCGAAGAAGGCCGTGCCGTTCTGCAGGCCGGCCATGATCTGCGTGTCGATCATGCGCAGGTCGCGGTGCATCGCGTTGCGGATCCAGACGGCGCGCTGCGAGCTCATCGCCCGCGTGAGGCTGACGCGATCGAAGAACTTCGCCCGCTCCGTGATCCAGGAATATCCCGTCCACAGCAGGAGGAAGAGGGCGAGGGCGACGAAATCCGGTGTGCTCATGGCAAGCGTTGTGCCACGGATTCGGCATTTTGCAAGCGTCGCCGGGACGGTGGTCCGGGCCCGTTCAGACCTTGGGCGAAAAGGCGGCGGACCACTGCCGCGACTGCGCCGCCCAACCGTCTGATTTTGCGACATGTCATGCGCCTGGCGCGGGGCTCCTATGATCGGGACGCCTTGGTTTCGCCATTTTTGGCGATTGCGGTTTCATGAAATCTTCATTAAACAGACCGCCATGCAGGGCCGCCGCGGCCGTTGCAACGACATCTTCCATTCGGGGAAATCATGGAAAGTACCGTTCAGAAATCCTGCTGGGGCGTCACCGCCCGCGCAGTCCTCGGTTTCGGCGCAGTTCTGGTCATCGCCTATCTTTTCGGCGGCATCTGAAAACATCCGCCCGTCATCCTTACATGAACAGCGTGCTTCCCCGCGAAGCGCGCTGTTTTTGTTTCGAGGGCTGTTGGAAGCGACATGTCGCGCAGGTAAAACCCGATGTCGGGAGATCGCCTTACGTGCGCCGCGTGATGACGTAGCTTCAGGGATCAGAGCGCCTGCCGAGGCAAGGGAGAAGTCCGGACCATGTTTCTTTCGGTATTCGATGTTTTCAAGATCGGGATCGGGCCGTCGAGCTCCCACACGATGGGACCGATGTCGGCGGCGAACCGCTTTCTCGACCTCATCCTCTCCGCCGACTGGCCGCGGCCGTCGGGCGCGCAGGTCGCGACGATCCGCATGAGCCTGCACGGTTCGCTCGCCTATACCGGCGTCGGCCACGGCTCCGACCGCGCCGTCATCCTCGGCCTGATGGGCGAGCGGCCCGATTCGGTCGATCCGGACCGCATGGACGCCATCGTCGCCGAGGTGGAGCGCACAGGCCGCATCACGCCGCCCGGCCATCCCGGCTATGCCTTCCGGCCGAAGGACGACCTGATCTTCGACAAGAAGAACCCGCTGCCCGGCCATGCCAACGGCATGACCTTCTCGGCCTATGACCGCGACGACCGGCTGCTCCTCAAGCGCATCTACTATTCCGTCGGCGGCGGCTTCGTCGTCACGGACACCGAACTGGAGCAGATGCGCGCCAGCAAGGCGAAGGCAGGCGACAAGAAGGTGCCGTTCCCCTTCGCCTCGGCCAAGCAGATGCTGGAAATGGCGGAGCGCTCCGGCATGACGATCGCCCAGATGAAGCGCGCCAACGAGGAAGCCACCATGTCGCGCGAGGAACTGGATGCCGGCCTCGACCGCATCTGGGGCGCGATGAAGAGCTGCATCGACCGCGGCCTCAAGAACGAGGGCATCATGCCGGGCGGGCTGAAGGTGCGCCGGCGTGCCCGCTCGATCCATGACAAGCTGCAGGAGGAGTGGCGCTCCAACAAGGCGAACCCGCTGCTCGCCAACGACTGGCTCTCCGTCTATGCCATGGCGGTCAACGAGGAGAATGCGGCAGGCGGGCGCGTCGTCACCTCGCCGACCAACGGTGCGGCCGGCGTCGTGCCCGCGACGATCCGCTACTACCTGCATTTCCACGAGGATGCCGACCAGGACGGCATCCGCGACTACCTGCTGACGGCGGCTGCCGTCGGCGGCATCATCAAGCACAATGCCTCGATCTCGGGCGCCGAAGTCGGCTGTCAGGGGGAGGTGGGGTCCGCCTCCGCCATGGCCGCCGCCGGGCTTGCCGCCGTGATGGGCGGCACGCCGGAGCAGGTGGAGAACGCCGCGGAAATCGCGCTGGAGCACCATCTCGGCATGACCTGCGACCCCATTGCCGGCCTCGTGCAGGTGCCCTGCATCGAGCGCAACGCGCTCGGGGCGGTGAAGGCCGTGACCGCCGCCTCGCTCGCACTCAAGGGCGACGGCGTGCATTTCGTGCCGCTCGACGCCTGCATCGAGACGATGCGCCAGACGGGCGTCGACATGAATGAGAAATACAAGGAAACCTCCACCGGCGGCCTTGCCGTCAATGTGGTGGAGTGCTGAGGCTTTCGCCGCGAACGCTGTGGAGTGCGACATGGCGGCCCCTTGACCGGGCCGCCGCAAGAGCGTTCAAAGGGGCATGGCCCTGCATCTCATCAAACTCTGTGTCGGCGCGGACTCGATCGAGGACCTGCGCGAATGGGTGTCCGAACGCTCGCTGATCGCGATCGCCGCGGGCATGGAACCGCATTCGAGCCACATCACCCGCATGGTGCCCAAGCGCGACCAGGACCTGCTCGACGGCGGCTCGCTCTACTGGGTGATCAAGGGCCAGGTGCAGGCGCGCCAGCGCCTCCTCGGCATCAAGACCTTCACGGATGTCGACGGCATCTCCCGCTGCGAGCTGGTGCTCGGGCCGGAGGTCGTCGAGACCGAGCTGCAGCCGCGCCGCGCCTTCCAGGGCTGGCGCTACCTGACGGAAGACGACGCGCCGCGCGACCTCAGGAACATGGGCGACGGCACGGCAGACCTGCCGCTGGAACTGCGGCGCGAACTCGCCGAACTCGGCCTTCTCTGAAATCCGACGTCCTCGATCGCGTTTCAGGTCTCTTTCCCCGACGTCTTGCCGCATCCCGGCCTCGTTCAACCAACGAGGCTTCCATGCTGAAAACACTCTTCCTTGCCGCCACGCTTCTCGCCGGCGCCGCGACATCCTGCAATGCCGGTGCGCTCGGCGTCCGCGACATCAGGATCGCCGGGTCACCGGAGGGGCGCGCGCTCTTCGCGGTCGTCTGGTATCCGACATCCGATACCGGAAAGGCGGCTCCCGTCGCGGAGAACCCCGCCTTCCTGGGCATCCCCGCGATCCGCGATGCCGGGATCGGCGCGGGCACGCACCCGCTCGTCGTGCTGTCGCACGGTTATGGCGGAAGCTGGCGCAATCTGAGCTGGCTCGCCGGCGAACTCGCCGCGCGCGGCTATATCGTCGCCGCGCCGGACCATCCCGGCACCACGACCTTCGACAGGAGCGCGGCCGAGGCGGCGAAACCCTGGGAACGGCCACGCGACCTCAGCCGGCTTATCGACGCGCTGCTGGAAGACGGGGACATCGCCGATCGCATCGCGGCCGACCGCATTGCCGTTATCGGCCATTCGCTCGGTGGCTGGACGGCCGCGGCCCTTGCCGGCGCGCGGTTCGATGCGGAGCGGTTCACGGCGGATTGCACGATGAACACGAGCCCGCGTGCCTGCAGCCTGACGGCAGAACTCGGACTGGACGGCACCGGTGCCGGCCGCCAGAAGCTCGAGGGCGAGCTCGGCGATCCGCGCATCGGCGCTTTCGTTTCGCTCGATCTCGGCCTGGCGCGGGGTTTTTCTCCGGAAAGCCTTGCGGCCCTTCGCGTGCCGGCCCTGGTGATCGCGGCGGGCACCGATATCGGCGACATGCCGGCCGAACGGGAATCGGGCTACCTCGCAAGGGCGCTTCCGGCAGCGAGCAGCACCTATGTCGTCATCCCCGACGCCATGCATTTCAGCTTCCTGCAGGTCTGCAAGCCGGGCGCGGCGGAGAGGATCGAGGCGGAAACGCCCGGCGACGGCATCGTCTGCAAGGATGGCGGCATCCGCGGCCGCGCGGCGATCCACCGCGAGGTCGCCGATCGCATCCTCGCCTTCCTGGCCGTCAGCCTGCCGTAGGTGCGCGACGATAGTCGCTCGGGCACCGGCCGGTGGCCTTCAGGAATTCCCGGTTGAAGTTCGACTTGGTCTGGAACCCGGCTTCGAACATGACGGCGGTGACCGGCAGGTCCGTCTCCGCCAGCAGGCGCTTCGCCGCCTCGATGCGGTAGCCGTTGACCAGTTGCGAGACGTTGCGGTTCTCGCGGCGGTTGACGGCGCCCGAGATCTGGCGGGGCGGAAGGCCGGCGCGCCGCGCGATCCGGTTCAGGGTGAGGTCGGGGTCGCGGAAGAGCTCCTTCTCGCGCATCAGCCGGTCGATCGCCTCCACGATGCGGCTGTCGTCTTCCGTCGGCGCGCGCGGCAGGTCGGCAGGGGCCGTCTCGCCGGCAGCGTCCGCCGGCAGGCTGCGCCCGATGGTGGCGACGGCGTAGGCGAGGACAGGCAGGAGAAGAATGTTGCCGGCGGCCACGATCAGCGCGGCATGGTCGCCGCTGTAAAGGCCGAAATCGACGGCGATGAGGAGATCGACCAGCGCCGACACGACGAGCGTGCCGCCCGCCATGCGCGCCGCATTCTCGGCCCGGGCCGTATCGCTCAGCCGCGCTGCGGCAAAGCCGTCCGGCCCGGCCCTGGCGAGGCGCAGCAGGGCGAGCCCGTAGCCGACATAGAGAAGCGCGAGCAGCAGGTCGACCGGCGACCGCCAGACTTGCCAGGTGGCGGACAAGAGTAGAGCAAGGGCGACCGGCAGCAGGTACAGCCAGCGGGCCCTGCCGCGCTCAGTGTGCCCGGCTGTGAAGCAGAGCCAGGCGATCGGCGGCAGCGCGGCGGCAAGGACGGGCTGGAGAAAGCGCACGAACGGCGCGTCGAACGACCACCGGGCGCCGACCGCGAACGCGACGACCATGCAGGCGGCGACGAAGCCGATGGCAGGCCGCAGCGCGGTTTGGCGCAGCAGCACCAGCTTCAGGAGAAGGACGGCGAGCAGCAGCGCGATGATGAAGGGAAGCGGAATTGCCGGCATGGTCCTGCACAGCGGATGTCAGGCCCCTTTGCAAGGGGCGCGTCGCCGGTTCAGGCGACCCTCAGCGCAGGCGCAGGCGAACCGGATGGCGGCGCTCGCTGACGCCGACATGGAGATGGATCCCGGCGGCCGGCTGGCCCGAGCGCCAGGCCCTCGCGCCATGGGCGAGCAGCATGCCGACGAGATCCTTCGTCCTGTTGCGCGAACGGCCGAGCCCGATATCCGCGATCCGCATCGCCGCCTCGTGCAGCGGGTGGAGCGTGCCCTTCAGCGACCTGCGCTTTTCCGCGCCGGCTACGGGGGGAGCATCGAACAGGTTCTCGTTCATCGCCATGATCTGCCTCGTACGCATTACCCAATCGAGGATGGCAGAGCCGCTTTCGCGACATTCCGCCTGCCTTGCTCCGCAGTCCCGGGATGCACTACCTGTCCGGTGACTGTGCTGGCGCAAGGCGAGATTTGAGGGAGCGCGCCGGTGGTTCGGCGCGTCCGGTCGTTCTTACTGCTGGCTGGCCCAGCAGGCGAAACCCTTGCGCTTCAGCGCCTTGCAGGCGGCCGTCGCGCGGTCCTGGTTGTCGAAGCCGCCGAAGCGGGCGCGGAACAGCTGCTGGCTGCCGCTGTTGACGGCGACCGTGAAGGGCTGCGCGCTGGAAAGCGCCTTGCCGCCCTGGTTCTTCGCCTTGGAAAGCAGGTCCTGTGCCTGGCCCTTGTCGGGCGTCGCGCCGATCTGGATGACCCAGCCCGAGGGCACGGCATCCGTGGCGAGCGAGGCAACGGTGGAGGAGGTGGTCAGCTCGTCGACGGCGGCGCCCGCATCCCCCTGTTCCGTCAGGTCCGCCGGCGGCACGGCCGCGTCGCGCTGGATCTTCAGCGTTGCGGCGAGGGCACGCTTGCCGACGACTTCCGAAGCCGCGTCCGACGTGGCGGCATAGGCCGTCTCGATGCGGGCCTCATTGTAGCGATAGGTCGGGATCGGGCCGTTCTCCGGCAGGTCGAGGCTGCCGGAAACCGATGCGGTGACCGCCTTGCCGGCGACCTCGGCGGTCAGCGTCGGGGCATCCTTGGTTTCGGCGATCAGGTTGCCGCCGCCGCGGCGCGAGGCCTTCGGCATGTAGGTGGCGATGAGCTTGCGCATCTGCTGGTCGCGGGCAGCGCCCGAGCGGCCACCGATGACGACGCCGACGACGCTGCGCCCGTCGGCCACGGCCGAGGTCACGAGGTTGTAGCCGGAAGCGCGGGTATAGCCGGTCTTGATGCCGTCGACGCCGCGCACGGTGCCGAGCAGCCGGTTGTGGCCGTTGATCGTCTGCTTGCCGAAGCGGAAGCTGCGGACGGAGAAATAATCGTAATATTGCGGAAAGTGCTGGCGCAGCGCGATGCCGAGGCGGGCCTGGTCGCGGGCGGTCGTCACCTGTGCCGTGTTGGGAAGGCCGTTGGCGTTGCGGTAGACGGTGCGCGTCATGCCGAGCGCGCGCGCCTTCTGCGTCATCATGCGGGCGAAGCGCTCTTCCGAGCCGCCGAGGAATTCGGCGAGCGCCGTGGAGGCGTCGTTCGCCGAGCGGGTGATGAGGCCGAGCATCGCCTGTTCGACGGTGATCGAATTGCCGGCGCCGACACCGAGCTTCGTCGGCGGTTCGCTCGCGGCGTTCTTGGAGAAGGGGACGCGGGTGTTGAGGCGGATCTTCCCGGCCTCCAGCGCCTCGAAGGTGAGGTAGAGCGTCATCATCTTGGTGAGCGAGGCGGGATAGCGCAGCGCGTCCGCATCCTCGCTGTAGAGCACCTTGCCCGTCTTGGCGTCGATGACGATGCCGGAATATTTCGGATTGGCTTCGGCCGGGGTGGCGACCGCGACGGTGGCGACCATTCCGATCATCACCAGACCTTTCGCCGCAGTGGCAAATGCCTGGCAGGAGCGGGGGAGGAAATCGAGGAATACGGAACGGGACACTACGTTACTCTTCATTCTCGGATTGCACATGCTGTCCGGACCTGACCGCCCGGATCGACCATTTCCGGCACAGTAGCGGGATAGCGTTACCAATCGGTTTATGATGAATCATTGGTTTCTGAGGTTGGCGGTGTTTTATCGGCCGAAGCCGGTGGACGAGGGGCGGCCGTTGCGGATGAGCGATCGGCCGAGATAGTCGCGAATGCGCGCCTCCATGGCCTGCCACTGCGGCAAAAGTCTGCTCGAAAAACGGTAAAGCACGGAAAGATCCCGGCCGATGTGGATATCGCGCTGGCAATCGGCGCTGGTCGATTGCGCTTCGTCGGCCGGGATCATGCAGCGCACTGCATAGCCGGTGCCGTCCGGCAGGGTGCCCGTGAAGAACACTTCGTCGCCGTAACCGGAGTTCTCCTTCAGGCGCCGCAGGGTGAGGCCGGCAGGGCCGGGCCCGGGCTCGTCGCCGAAAAGGTGGCTGTAGATCGGCTCCAGCCGGCCGGACATGTCCTTCGACATGGTGCTCTGTGAAAGATTGAGGAAAACCAGGCCTTCCGGCCGGCCGGCATCGTTGAACCGGCTGCGCTGCGCATTGGAATAGCCCTGCATTTCCGGCCAGGTGAAATAAAGATCGACCCGTTCGGTGCGCCCCGTCTGGCGCTGCTCCTCGAAGCGGATCGTGTTGGCGGGAAGCCGGATCTGGTCCTGGCCGATGACCACGTCGACGAGCTCGGCGCTCTCCGTATGCCCCGCCTGGGCGATGCGTTCGCCGAGCATTCGGCCGGCGACGCTGATCGCCACCGTCAGGCTCGCCAGCACGGCGACGCCGATCGTCAGGCGCGTCAGCAGGCGATGGGAGATGAGGGGCGTGTGTTCATCGTTGCCGGTCGCTGCCGCTGTCATCTCTTCCACCCTCGATGGCCCGGTCGGACTCGGCTTTCCCGGTGCTTCGACCCTGTGCGGAGCCTCTGCGAACAGGGTTAATTTTTGGTTGAGATCGGGCGGTCGAGAAAGGGCCGGCGCGTCATGCCCTGCGAGGGCCGCGGGGCCGGTCCTGCAAGATTTCCCGACTTGTTGCTGACGCATTCTGCTCCTAGAATCGCACCTGCACCCGACAGCAATCATGCCGGCTGGATGCGGAACAGGGGAGGCAGCCATGGACGTGCTTCGAGACCCCGCGCATATCGGCATATTCGAGCCGCAGGACCTCGTCGTCCTGCAGCGTGTCTTCACCCGATTGGCGGCAACAAACACCCCCGGCCTCGACGAGGCCCGCGCGCGGTCGCTCGCCCGGTCGATCATCACGCTCTATCGACACGGCGTACGCGACCCGGAGCAGCTCTTCGACGTGCTGCAGGTTCCGGCCTCGTGACGTTGAAGACGGCGATGAAAGCGCCTTGCGCTTAACCATCCGGAAACCATGAATCATGGAAGCTCGCCACGGGGCTTCCATCCGTTCGCAATTTTGCCATCTTATTGGCATGATTAACGGACTGTTATTTACTGAGTGGCATTGACGGCCGGCTTGCAGGGGCAAGGCAGTTGGCTGGCACACCGTCGGGGACAATAGCGGCGTGGGACATAAAAACTTCGAGAAGAACGCGACCCGGTTCGGCAAGGGCCTGAGGTTGCTCACTATTCCTCTGGTCTGCGCGGGCCTTGCCGCCTGTGCGACGACGACGCCGGCGCCGAAGAAGAAGGTGCGCAGCAAGGAATTCTTCGCCGAGTCCGAATATGGCGTGAAGGCGAGCCCGCGCGTCGTCGAGGAAGGGCAGTCCGTGCCGAAGGGCGGCGGCCGCTACCAGGTCGGCAAGGCCTACCAGGTTCGCGGCAAGTGGTATCAGCCGAAGGAGGAGCCGGGCTACAACAGGACCGGTCTTGCCTCCTGGTATGGTTCCGCCTTCCATGGCCGCAGGACGGCGAACGGCGAAGTCTACGACAAGTACCATCTCTCCGCCGCGCATCCGACCTTTCCGCTGCCGAGCTATGCGCGCGTGACCAACATGGAGAACGGCACGTCCGTCGTGGTGCGCGTCAACGACCGCGGCCCGTTCCACGAAGGCCGCGTGATCGACGTTTCCTCCAAGACCGCCGACCTCCTCGACATGAAGCGCACCGGCACGGCCAAGGTGCGCGTGCAATATGTCGGCAAGGCGCCGCTCGAGGGCAACGACATGCCCTATCTCATGGCCTCCTACGTCACCAAGGGCTCGCGCGTTCCGGCGGTCGATCCGGGCGGGCAGATCGCCACGGGCGTCATGGTGGCCTCGGCGGACAACAGCGCGCTGCCGGGCGTCGGCCAGGGCGAGGGCGTGCTGACCGTGCCAGCCGAGAGCACGATGACGGCGCTCGCCAAGACCACGCCGGCAAGCGAGGCCTTCCAGGCGATGGAACAGTTCGTCATGCTGCCGGAGATCGGCCCGCTGCCGATCGAGCGGCCGAACGTCGTGCCGCAGCTTTCCGCCGATCCGAGCTATGCCGCCGCCTATGCGGACGAGCGTGTGCGTGATGCCGCCGGCGCCTTCGATGCCATCCTGACGATCGACGGCAGGCTGACGCCGCTCTCGGCGCTGGCCGGCAACGCGGGCTGATCGCCGATCGCCCGCGTTCCCGAAGCCGTTTGCGCCATGCGGGCGGCTGTGGGAGTGTGACGGCATCCGGAGTCGCCATGCATCGCCGCCTTTTCGCCGCCCTTATCCTCCTGCTGTCCGTCGCAAGCCTTGCGTTCGCCCAGTCGGCCGCGCCGCAGGCCGGTTTCGACGTCAAGGCGAAGCAGGTCTACCTCATCGAGGCGGAAACCGGCACGGTGCTGTTCGCACGCGCCGAAGACGAGGCGGTGCCGGCCGCCTCGCTCGCCAAGCTGATGACCATGGCGAGCGTCTTCAAGGCGCTCGCAAGCGGCGAGACGACGCTCGATACGACCTATCCCGTCACCGAATATGCCTGGCGCACCGGCGGGGCGCCGTCGCGCACCTCCACCATGTTCGCCGCCCTGAAATCGACGCCGCGCGTGGAAGACCTCATCCGCGGCGTCACGGTGCAGTTCGCCAACGATGCCTGCATCGTCCTCGCCGAAGGCCTTGCCGGCTCGGAGACGGCCTTTGCCGAGCGGATGACGGCGGAGGCGCGGGCGCTCGGCCTCGAAAAATCGAGCTTCGCCAACGCGACCGGCCTGCCGAACCCCGGCAACACGGTGACGATGCGCGAGATGGTGGCACTCGCCCGGCACCTCCAGACGCGCTATCCGCAGCACATGCGCTACTATCTCGAGCCGGAATTCGAGTGGAACAAGATCAAGCAGCGCAACCGCAACCCGCTCTTGGCGCTCAATATCGGCGTCACCGGCTTCGTCACCGGGTTTTCGGAGGAGGGCGGCTACTCCATCGTCGCGGCGGTCAACCGAGACGGCAAGCACCTCGTGCTCGCCATGGGCGGCATGGAGAGCGACAAGGCGCGTATCGACGAATCCCGCCGCATCATCGAATGGGCGCTCTCCTCCTTCGAACGCCGCACGCTGTTCAAGGAGGGCGAAGCGATCGCCGATGCCAGCGTCTATGGCGGCGACGCCTCGACGGTGCCGCTGGTCGCGGGCGAGCAGGTCGACGTCTTCCTGCCGAAGGACAATTCGCAGCGCCTCGTCGCGCGCGTCGTCTACAACTGGCCGGTGCGCGCGCCGGTGACGCCGGGGCAGGCGGTCGGCACGCTGAAGATCTGGAACGACAAGCAGCTCCTGCGCGAGGTGCCGGTGGAGACCGCGGGAAGCGTGGGCGTCGGCACGTTGCGCGCCCGCGCGCTCGATGCGCTGATCGAACTGTTCTTCTTCTGGATCTGACGGGGTGGAGCAGGGCGAAAAGCGTTTCGCCGGCCGGAAACATGGGTTAGTAGTGTCCCGAGTCATCCCGGCCCTGCCGGATATCGCGCGTAATAACGGAAACAGGATTTGTCGGCCGCACCGGGTTTGTTTGTCACGTTCGAGGGCGGCGAGGGCGCCGGAAAGTCGACGCAGATCCGGCTTCTGGCCGACGCGTTGCGCGCGCGCGGCCTCACCGTGCTGATGACGCGCGAGCCGGGCGGCTCCAAGGGCGCGGAGGCGGTGCGCCACGTCCTCCTCTCGGGCGCCGCCGAACCCTATGGCATCCGCATGGAGGCGATGCTCTTCGCCGCCGCGCGCAGCGACCATGTCGAGGAGGTCATCCGTCCGGCGCTGGCCGCCGGCACGGTCGTGCTGTGCGATCGCTTCATGGATTCCTCGCGCGTCTACCAGGGCATCACCGGCAATCTCGAACAGCCCTTCATCGAGGCGCTGGAGCGCGTTGCCGTCAACGGCGTCGTGCCCGATTGCACGATCATCTTCGACCTGCCCGCCGCCATCGGCCTGGAGCGCGCCCGCAAGCGCGGCGCGGGCGAGAGCGAGGCGCCCGACCGCTTCGAGAAGGAAGAGCTGGAGACCCACGAAAAGCGCCGCGAGGCCTTTCTCGACATCGCCGAGCGCGAGCCGCTGCGCTGCCGCGTGGTGGATGCGACGCAGGCCCAGGACGCCATCGCCGCCGAGGTGCTCGCCCTTGTCGAGCCGCTGCTGCCCATCACCGCCCACGGCCGGCTGGATCCGGAGCACGTCTCGTGAGCGAGGAGCGGCCCGGCATTCTCGACGGCGCGGTGCATCCCGCCGAGCAGGCGAAACTCTTCGGCCATGCCGAGGCGGAGGCTTTCCTCGCGCGCTCCTATCGCTCCGGCAAGGGGCATCACGCCATCCTGATCGAGGGGCCGAACGGCATCGGCAAGGCGACGCTCGCCTTCCGCTTCGCCAACCACGTTCTCCACCATCCCGAACCCGCCGAGGCGCCGGAGACGATCGCCGATCCGTCGCCCGCCTCGCCGGTCACGCGCCAGCTTGCCGCCGGCGCCTCGCACAATCTCCTGCATCTCACCCGCCCGGTGGACGAGAAGACCGGCAAGGTGAAGGCCTTCATCACGGTCGACGAGGTGCGCAAGGCCGGAAAGTTCCTGGCGCAGACATCGGGCACCGGCAACTGGCGCATCGTCATCATCGATCCCGCCGACGACCTCAACCGCAACGCCGCCAACGCCATCCTGAAGATCCTGGAAGAACCGCCGAAGCGCTCTCTCTTCCTCGTGCTCACGCACGCTCCCGGAAAGCTCCTGCCGACCATCCGCTCGCGCTGCCTGCCGCTGGCGCTGTCGCCGCTGTCGCAGGACGATCTCGCCGCCGCCCTCGACAGCCTCGGCGCATCGCCCGCCGGCCCACGGGCAGGGGAGGTGCTTGCCGCCGCCCATGGCAGCGTCTCCGAAGCGCTGAAGCTCACCAATTACGGCGGCTTCGACATCGTGGAGGCCTTCCGCGCCATCGTCGAGGCGCCGACCGAGCCGCCGCGCCGCGACGTGCACAAGCTCGCCGACGTGCTTTCGGCGAAGGACAGCGACACGGTCTTCTCCTTCTTCTGCCAGCACGCCACCGATTTCGTGACGGATGCAGCCCGCAACGCCGCCCTTTCCGGTGACCTCGCCCGCGCCGACCGCCTCGCCCACCTCTCCTCGCAGCTCGGCGAGCGCATCGCCATAGCGCAAGGCTACAATCTCGATCGCAAGCAGACGATCATCACCGTGCTCGACGACATCCGCGCCGCGCTTTAAGCGAACTTGCTGTTTCCCTTGCCGCCCGCATGGTCTAATACCTTGCGGCATTGCACAACCGAAGACAGAACGCTGCCATGACCGATACGTCCCGTTTCTACATCACGACCGCCATTTCCTATCCGAACGGCAAGCCGCATATCGGCCATGCCTACGAGCTGATCGCGACGGATGCCATGGCGCGCTACCAGCGGCTGGACGGGCGCGACGTGTTCTTCCTGACCGGTACGGACGAGCATGGCCAGAAGATGCAGCAGACGGCGCGCAAGGAAGGCATTTCTCCGCGCGAGCTTGCCGATAGGAATTCTAAAGAATTCAAGGATATGGCCGTTCTTCTTAATGCGTCGAACGATGACTTCATCCGCACGACGGAAGAGCGCCACTACGAGGCCTGCGCCGAGATCTGGCGCCGCATGGCCGCCAATGGCGACATCTACAAGGGCGGTTATGCCGGCTGGTATTCCGTGCGCGACGAGGCCTATTACCAGGAAAACGAGACGGAGACGCGCGACGACGGCGTGCGCTACGGCCCGCAGGGCACGCCCGTCGAATGGGTGGAGGAGGAGAGCTACTTCTTCCGCCTCTCCGCCTACCAGGACAGGCTGCTGAAGCATTACGAGGACAATCCGGACTTCATCGGCCCGGCCGAGCGCCGCAACGAGGTGATCTCCTTCGTCAAGTCCGGCCTCAAGGACCTGTCGGTCTCGCGCACCACCTTCGACTGGGGCATCCCGGTTCCGGACGACCCGGCGCATGTCATGTATGTCTGGGTCGACGCGCTGACCAACTACGTCACCGCGACCGGCTATCTCACCGATCCGGATGGCCCGCGTGCAAAATACTGGCCGGCGAACATCCATGTCATCGGCAAGGATATCATCCGCTTCCATGCCGTCTACTGGCCGGCCTTCCTCATGTCTGCCGGCCTGCCGCTGCCGGGCCGCGTCTTCGCCCACGGCTTCCTGCTCAACAAGGGCGAGAAGATGTCGAAGTCGCTCGGCAACGTGGTCGATCCGGTCAACCTCGTCAACCATTTCGGCCTCGACCCGATCCGCTACTTCTTCCTGCGCGAAGTCTCCTTCGGCCAGGACGGCAGCTACAGCGAGGAGGGCATCGCGACCCGCATCAACTCGGACCTCGCCAACGGCATCGGCAACCTCGCCAGCCGCTCGCTGTCGATGATCGTCAAGAACTGCGACGGCAAGGTGCCGGAGTGCGGCGACCTTTCCGACGCCGACCGGGCGATGCTCGCCTCCGTCGATGCGCTGCACGCCATCACCCGCGAGGAGATGGGCAGGCAGCAGATCCACAAGGCGCTCGCGGCGATCATCGCCGTCGTCTCCGAGGCCGACCGCTATTTCGCCGGCGAAGCGCCCTGGGCGCTGAAGAAGACCGACCCGGTCCGCATGGGCACCGTGCTCTACGTGACGGCGGAAGTCGTGCGGCAGATCGCGATCCTGCTCCAGCCCTTCATGCCGAAATCCGGCCGCAAGCTGCTCGATCTCGTTGCCGCGCCCGTCGAAAAGCGCGATTTCGCGGCGCTCGGCGAAGCCGGCCGCCTCGTCAGCGGCACGCCGCTGGAAGCGCCCACCCCGGTCTTCCCGCGTTACGTCGCGCCCGAGGCGTAAATGCTGATCGATACCCATTGCCATCTGGATTTCCCCGACTTCGAAGCGGAGCGCGACGCTATCGTCGCGCGGGCGCACGCGGCCGGGGTGACGCAGATGATCACCATCTCGACGCGGGTGAAGAAATTCCCCGCGATCCTGGCGATCGCGGAAAAATACCCGTCCGTCTTCTGCTCGGTCGGCACCCATCCGCACAATGCGGACGAGGAGCTCGACATTCCGGTCTCGGAGCTGGTCGAACTCTCGAAGCACCCGCGCGTCGTGGCGATCGGCGAGGCGGGGCTCGACTATTTCTACGACAACGCACCGCGCGAGGCGCAGGCCATCGGCCTTCGCAACCACATTGCCGCCGCGCGGGAAACCGGCCTGCCGCTGGTCATCCACAGCCGCTCGGCGGACGAGGACATGGCGGCGATCCTGACCGAGGAAACGGGGAAGGGGGCCTTTCCCTTCCTGCTGCACTGCTTCTCCTCCGGGCCGGAGCTTGCCCGCACCGGCGTCGATCTCGGCGGCTACGTTTCCTTCTCCGGCATCCTGACCTTCCCGAAATCGGAAGAGTTGCGCGAGATCGCGAAAACCGTGCCGCCGGAGCGCATGCTGGTCGAGACCGACGCACCCTACCTCGCGCCGAAACCCTATCGGGGAAAACGCAACGAGCCGGCCTATGTGGCGCACACCGCCGCCGTGCTGGCGGAGACCGTCGGCGTCAGCGAGGACGAGATCGCCCGCATCACCACCGAAAACGCCTTCCGCATCTTCTCGAAGATGCCGCGGGTGTAACCGTGGCCACGACGCGGCGCTTCACCATCCTCGGCTGCGGCTCCTCGCCCGGCGTGCCGCGCATCACCGGCGACTGGGGCGCCTGCGATCCCGCCAATCCGAAGAACCGCCGCAGCCGCGCCGCCTTCCTCGTCGAGCAGGTCGGCCCGGGAGGCAGGACCACCGTCGTCATCGATACGGGGCCGGACTTCCGCATGCAGATGATCGCCGCGGGCGTGGAAGGCATCGACGCGGTGCTCTACACCCATGCCCATGCCGACCATATCCACGGCATCGACGATATCCGCGGCTTTGTGCTGCAGAACCACAAGCAGGTGCCGATCTGGGCCGATCCGGTGACGATGGAGCGCATCCGCGAGGGGTTCGGCTACTGCCTGAAGACGCCGCCGGGCAGCATGTATCCGCCCATCGTGACGGAAAACCTGATCGAGCCGATGGATGCGCCGTTGACGATCGGCGGGCGAGGAGGCGCGATCACCTTCCAGCCCCTCCTCCAGGTACACGGCTCCATCCATTCGCTCGGCTTCCGCATCGGCAATGTCGCTTACTGCAGCGATATCAGCGACTTCCCGGACGAGACGGTCGCGCGGCTCGAACACCTCGACGTGCTGATCGTCGATGCCCTGCAATACCGCTACCATTCCAGCCATCTGTCGCTCAGCCAGGCGCTGGAATGGATCGAGCGGCTGAAGCCGGCACGCGCCATCCTGACCCATATGCACGTGCCGCTCGATTACGACACGGTGCAAAGAGAAACGCCGGACCATGTGGAACCGGCGTTTGACGGGCTCAGCTTCGAGATCGAACTTCCGGACGATCAGGCGAAATAGGGTTTCAGGTTGTTACGGATCCGCTCCAGCACCGTCGCGCCCGAGAGGTCGGGCACGAAGGTCTTGCCGGTGATCTGCTCGTAGGCCTGGATATAGACCTTCGAGGTCTGCTCGACGAGCGCGCGCGGGATTTCCGGGATCGGATCCTTGTAGGGATCGCAGCGCTCGGTGACCCAGGCACGCACGAAATCCTTGTCGAAGCTCGCCGGGCGGCCACCCGTGGCGAAACTCTGCTCGTAGCTGTCGGCGATCCAGTAGCGGCTCGAATCCGGCGTGTGGATCTCGTCGGCCAGCACGATGCGGCCGTCCTTGTCCGTGCCGAACTCGTATTTGGTATCGACGAGGATCAGCCCGCGTTCGGCCGCACGGGCCTGTCCGCGCGCAAAGAGCGCCAGCGCATAGCGCGACACCGTTTCCCATTGCGCGGGCGTCAGCAGGCCTTGCTCAAGGATTTCCGCGCCGGAAAGCGGTTCGTCGTGACCGCCGTCGAAGGCCTTGCTGGTCGGCGTGATGATCGGCTCGGGCAGCTTCTCGTTGTCCTTCAGGCCATCCGGCAGCGTGATGCCGTACATTTCGCGCTCGCCCTTGCGATATTTCGTCAGGATCGAGGTGCTGGTCGTGCCGGCGAGATAGCCGCGCACGACGATCTCGACCGGCAGGATGTCGAGCCGCGTGCCGATGACGACGTTCGGGTCCGGATAGGAAATGACGTGGTTCGGGCAGATGTCGGCGGTTTCCTCGAACCAGTAGCGCGCCGTCTGGGTGAGAACCTGGCCCTTGAAGGGAATGGCGGTGAGGATGACGTCGAAGGCGCTGAGCCGGTCCGTCGCGATGATGACGCGGCTGCCGTCCGCAAGGTCGTAGTTCTCGCGGACCTTGCCGTTGTAGCGGTTGGGCAGTTCCGGGATATGGGCGTCGGAGAGAATGCGCAAATCGCTCATCATGGCGGGCTTTCGCTGTTGGTTTCGTCTGCCGTTTCGCTTAAGGCCACGGGTGGTGAAGGGTCAAGGCGGAAACCGGATTTCCAGAGGGTTTGGGTCTTTGCGGACAATGATTGGTTCCATAATCTATATTATGTGATTTGTGGATACGGGAAGATACGCCCCCTGTGGGCTATGGCACGCCCATGAATTCAATGCCTTCGCATTAAAACGTCGTCCCGCGATGCCGGGCGCGTCTCGCCCGCGCCGATCACAACCACTTTCGTTCACGCGATATCGACGGTCCCGAACAATTCGTAGTAGAATATCCCGAATCCCGGCCAGCGGCTTTCCCGATCGAAGCCGACGTCCATTCCCCAGATCGCCACATCTTCCAGCCTCCGCCACGATCCCGATGCCCGACATCCCTGTGCTTGAAACCGACCGTCTCGTCCTGCGCGGCTTTCGCCCGGACGATCTCGACGCCATGACCGCGATGTGGACGATGCCCGAAGTCGTGCGCTACATCGGCGGCGTGCCGCTGTCTCGCGAACAGTCGTGGATCCGCCTGCTGCGCCATATCGGCATGTGGAGCGTCATGAACTTCGGCTTCTGGGCGGTCACGGACAAGGCGTCCGGCCAGCTCATCGGCGAAGCCGGCTTCCATGAGATGCGCCGCGAGATGACGCCCAGCATCGAAGACACGCTGGAAGCCGGCTGGGGCCTGCTCCCGGGCTTCCATGGCCGCGGCTATGCCAGCGAGGCGCTGGATGCGATGCTGCCCTGGGCGGAGGCGAACCACGGCGGCCTGCCGGTGACCTGCATCATCGACCCTGCAAACACGGCCTCCATCCGGCTTGCCGAGCGGCACGGGTTCCGCGAATTCGCCCGCTCGATCTATCAGGGAAGCGACATCGTCGTCCTCCGGAAGGCATAGGCGTTCGCGCCGCCAGCCGCCGCGCAGCCATGGAACACCCCGATATATCACAAACAAGTGATGTTAAATTCATACTTTATCTTTATTCAGCAACATTCTGTTCTATAACGAAATTCATGCATATCTTCCCCGGCAATCAGCGCGCCCTTCCGCATGGCGGTTCTTTTCAGGCGTCCATGCTATTCTAGCTTCGTCCGAAAAGGAGTGTGCGCCATGAAAATGCTTGCCGCCGTGTTCCTTTGCGTTTCGCTGTCCCCGCTCTCAAATGCCCGGGCGGAAGAACCCGTCGATACCGTACAGGGTATCATCCAGGGCCAGATAACCGCCTTCCTGAACGACGACGCGAAGACCGCCTATTCCTTCGCCTCGCCGACCATCCGCGGGAAGTTTCCAACCGAGGACGCCTTCTTCGACATGGTGAAGAAGGGTTACGCGCCGGTCTACCGCCCGGGCAATTTTGCCTTCGGCCGCTTCAAGGTCGCGGATGACACGGTGGTGCAGGAGGTGCTGATCTCAGGGCAGGACGGCAAGGACTGGACGGCGCTCTACCAGGTCGTGAAGCAGCCGGACGGCAGCTACAAGATCAACGGCGTGCACATGGTGCGCACCGCGCCGGGGCCGCAGATCTGAGCAATCCAAGCGCGGAACACGCCCTCAGAGAGGGGCGAGATCGCCCCTCGCCCAGTTCTCCTGCGTCTCCACCATGAAATCGGCAAAACGCCCCTCCTGGATCGCCTTGCGGATGCCGGCCATCAGGTCCTGGTAGTAGGAGAGGTTGTTCCAGGTGAGCAGCATGCCGCCGAGCGATTCGTTGGCGCGGATGAGGTGGTGCAGATAGGCGCGCGAATAGTCGCGCGCCGCCGGGCACGTCGATTCCTCGTCGAGCGGGCGCATGTCCTCGGCGTGGCGCGCATTGCGCAGGTTGATGCGGCCGCGGCGTGTGAAGGCGAGGCCATGGCGGCCGGAACGGGTCGGCATCACGCAGTCGAACATGTCGATGCCGCGGGCGACGGATTTCAGGATGTCGTCGGGCGTGCCGACGCCCATCAGGTAGCGCGGCTTTTCGGTCGGCATGTGCGGCACGGTCGTGTCGATCATGTCGAGCATGACCTCCTGCGGCTCACCGACGGCAAGGCCGCCGATGGCGTAGCCCTTGAGGTTCAACTCGGCGAGCGCCTGCGCGGAGCGGACGCGCAGGTGCGGGATGTCGCCGCCCTGCACAATGCCGAACATCGCCTTGCCCGGCTGGTCGCCGAAGGCCACCTTGCAGCGCTCGGCCCAGCGCAGCGACATTTCCATGGCGCGCTCGATTTCCTTCGGCGAGGCCGGCAGCGCCACGCATTCGTCGAGCTGCATCTGGATGTCGCTGTCGAGCAGGCCCTGGATCTCGATCGAGCGCTCCGGCGACATGTGGTGCAGCGCGCCGTCGACATGGCTCTTGAAGGTGACGCCCTGTTCGTCGAGCTTGCGCAGGCCCGCGAGCGACATGACCTGGAAGCCGCCCGAATCGGTGAGGATCGGGTGCGGCCAGCGGATGAGCTCGTGCAGGCCGCCGAGGCGCGCGACGCGCTCCGGACCGGGGCGCAGCATCAGGTGATAGGTGTTGCCGAGGATGATGTCCGCACCGAGGTCGCGCACCTGATCGAGATACATCGCCTTGACGGTGCCCACCGTGCCGACCGGCATGAAGGCCGGCGTGCGGATTACGCCGCGCGGCATGGAGACCTCGCCGCGGCGCGCCTTGCCGTCGGTCGCAAGCAGTTTGAACTGGAAGGTTTCGGTCATCGGTCGTTCCGGAAAAGCAGGCTGGAGTCGCCGTAGGAATAGAAGCGGTAGCCGGTGGCGATCGCATGGGCATAGGCGCCGCGCATCGTCTCCAGGCCCGAAAAGGCGGAGACGAGCATGAAGAGCGTCGATTTCGGCAGGTGGAAATTGGTCATCAGCATGTCGGCCGTGCGGAAGCGGTAGCCGGGCGTGATGAAGATGCCCGTCGCGCCGGACCAGGGCTTGATCGTGCCGTCTTCGTCGGCGGCGCTTTCGAGGAGGCGCAGCGAGGTGGTGCCGACGGAGACGATGCGCCCGCCCCTCGCCCGCACAGTGTTGAGCGCGGCGGCCGTCTCCGCGGACACATGGCCGATCTCCTCGTGCATGACGTGGTCGGTCGTGTCGTCGGCCTTCACGGGCAGGAAGGTGCCGGCGCCGACATGCAGCGTCACGAAATGCCGCTCGACGCCGAGCGCGTCGAGTTTTTCGAAGAGGGCGTCGGTGAAGTGCAGGCCGGCCGTCGGCGCCGCGACGGCACCCTCCTCGCGCGCGTAGATCGTCTGGTAGTCGCGGCGGTCCGCCTCGTCGTCCGCGCGCTTGGAGGCGATGTAGGGCGGCAGCGGGATATGGCCGACGGCGGCGATGGCGCGGTCGAGATCGGGACCGGAGGCGTCGAAATGCAGGGTGACCTCCCCGCCCTCGCCTTTCTCTTCGACGGTCGCCGAAAGCGCCTCCGCCGCGCCGAAGACGATGCGGTCGCCGCGCTTGATGCGCTTGCCGGGCCTCGCAAAAGCCTTCCAGCGGTCGCCGGCGATGCGCATGTGCAGCGTCGCGGACACCTTCTGGCCACCAGCGCCCTCGCGATGGCGGATGCCCTCGAGCTGGGCGGGGATGACGCGCGTGTCGTTGAAGACCAGCGCATCGCCGGCGCGCAGCAGCGACGGCAGGTCGCCGACGGTGCGGTCCGCGTAGGGCGTCTCCTGCCCCGGGCGCACGACGAGCAGCCTTGCCGCCTCGCGTGGGCTCACCGGGCGCAGCGCGATGTTTTCTTCCGGAAGATCGAAATCGAAGAGGTCGACGCGCATGCCGGGCCTCAGTACAAGCGGATCAGCAGCGCGCCGGCGACGAGCAGCAAGGCCCCCGCGATACGGCCGAGGGAAATCTCGCGCACGGCCATGCCGAGAAAGCCGATGCGGTCGAGCAGGATGCCGGCCATGAGCTGGCCGGAAACGGCGAAGGCCATGACGGCGGCGGCGCCGATGCGCGGCGTCAGGAAGATGGCGGTCGTCACATAGACCGTGCCAAGCGCGCCGCCGGCAAAATAGAGCCAGGCATCCGCCCCGCGCCAGTCCGGTGCCCGGCCCTCGGCGGCGGCGGTGACGAGAACGACGAGGGCGAGGACGAGCGCGCCCGCGAAGAACGAGACGCAGGCGGCGGCGACCGGCATGCCGAGCCCGCGGCCGAGCAAGGCATTGATGGGAGCCTGGATGGCGATGCACGCGCCCGCCGCAATGCCGAGCAGCGCCCAGAGGAAAGCAGCCATATCGACTTGTCTCTTGAAAAGCGCACAAAGAAAAACCGCGCCCGCCGGGGCGAGCGCGGTCGAAAACGAAAGGTTCTCTATCAGGCGGCCGCGTCGGCGGCAACCTTCATCGAGACGATGGTGTCGGGATCGCGCACCGGCTCGCCGCGCTTGATCTTGTCGATGTTTTCCATGCCTTCGACGACCTGGCCCCAGACGGAATACTGCTTGTTGAGCCAGGGGGCGTCGGTAAAGCAGATGAAGAACTGCGAGTTGGCCGAGTTCGGCATCTGGCTGCGGGCCATGGAGCAGGTGCCGCGCACATGGCTCATGTTGGAGAACTCGGCCTTGAGGTCCGGCTTTTCCGAGCCGCCCATGCCGGCGCGGGCCGGGTTGAAGTCCTTGCCGCCGGTCTTGCCGTACTGCACGTCGCCGGTCTGGGCCATGAAGTCCTCGATCACGCGGTGGAAGACGACGCCGTCATAGGCACCCTCGCGCGTCAGTTCCTTGATGCGCGCGACGTGGCCCGGCGCGAGATCCGGAAGCAGCTGGATGACCACCTTGCCCTTCGTGGTCTCCATGATGATGGTGTTTTCCGGATCCTTGATCTCGGCCATGGTCTTTCTCCTTCAAAGGCATGTTGCGCAAAAGGTGTGTCGCCGTTCCTTAATTGCAACAGGCGACACACCGAAAAGTGAATTACTTGCCGACGGTGACCTTGATCATCCGGTCGGGATCGGTGACCGCGCCATTGCTGGCCTCGTCGCCGCGCTTGATCTTGTCGACGTTCTCCATGCCGGAAACGACCTTGCCGACGACCGTGTACTGGCCGTTCAGGAAGTCGCCCGGGGCGAACATGATGAAGAACTGCGAGTTGGCCGAGTTCGGGTCCTGCGAACGGGCCATGCCGACCGTGCCGCGCTCGAAGGGCACGTCGGAGAATTCCTGCGGCAGGTCCGGCTGGCTGGAGCCGCCCGTGCCGGCCGCGCCCGGCTGGAAGCCGTCTTCCATGTCGCCGAACTGCACGTCGCCGGTCTGCGCCATGAAGCCCTCGATCACGCGGTGGAAGGCGACATTGTCGTATTCGCCGGCCGCGGCGAGCGCCTTGATGCGCTCGACATGCTTGGGCGCGACCTTGTCGTTCAGCTCGACGACGACCGGCCCGTCCTTGAGCTGGATCGTGATGAACTCGGCCGCCTGGGCAACGACGGCGCTCGTGGTGGTCGCAAGGAACAGGGCTCCTGCAAAGGCGAAACGGAGGATGTTCATGATAGCTCCCTAAGGGGGTTCAGGATGATGGGTTCAGCCCGTCTTGCGGGCTTTCAGCGCCGTGAAGACGGGCGCCGGAACGAAGGCACTGACATCGCCGCCCATGGCCGCGATCTGGCGGACCAATGTGGCGGTAATGGGCCGCGAGGCGACGCCCGCCGGCAGGAAGACGGTCTGCACGTCCGGCGCCATCTGGCGGTTCATGCCGGCCATCTGCATTTCATAGTCGAGATCCGTGCCGTCGCGCAGGCCGCGGATCAAGAGGCGCGCGCCGTGCTCGCGCGCGGCATCGACGACGAGATTGGAAAAGGAAACGACGCTGACATCCCCTGCCCGCGCCGGCAGCGCCTCGACGATCGATTGGCGGATGAGGTCCGCGCGCTCCTCAAAGGAGAACAGCGGCGTCTTGCCGGGATGGATGCCGATCGCGACGATGACCTTGGGCGCCACGTCCAGCGCCTGCACGAGCACGTCGATATGGCCGTTGGTGATCGGATCGAAAGAGCCAGGGTAGAAGGCAGCTGTCATCGGCGGGGTCCCGTTTGCCGCCTTTTGTCACGGACGGCCCCTTTCCGCAAGGGCGCGGCCTGTCGCAGCCCGCGCTGTCCCCTGCCAAGAACATGAACGCGGCATGAACGGGCCGTTCAAGACCATTTCAGGCAGGCCATGTCTAAATAGCAGCATCGGAGCCGGGAACAAAGGTCGCCCTCGCGCATTCTCCCGGCACAACACAGTGAAACAAGTAATGCGTTTCCTTAGGCTTGAAGGAACACGAAAATGGCCCTCGCTCTACTCTGCATGACCATGTTCATCGCCCTTACCGCCGCGACCATCCATGCGCTGCGGGAAGAGGATCGCCCGGCAACGCCGAAAATCGCCGCCCGCGGCAAGTGGCTGCGCTGAGCGGGATAGCACCATGGCCGCGCTCACCATCCTCTTCACGATCTTCATCAGCACCGTCTTCACCTTCGACTTCGCGCGCACGATCCTTGAACTGAAACGGGATCGCGCAGCCCTGAAGGCGGCCAAGCTGAAAACCCAAGCAGGCGGCTTCGGCGTCTGAGAACGCCCCCCTGCGGCACAGCGCCCCCGGCGCGGGATGCCGCAGCACGTATGCCGCCGTCAGAGCGGGTAGCCTTTCCTCCAGGCTGCCCGCACAATTGAAAAGCCGGACGGTCGTTCCCTGCCCGTCCGGCTTTTCCGTTTCAAGAAGAAGGGCCCTTTCCGGTGACTGCCGGAAAGGGCCCTTCTTGTTTCGATTGCGAAGGCCGGACCGTTTCCGGCCTATTCCTCGGCGGGCGGTGCTGCATCCCCGGCGTCGATCTCGCCTTCGATGCCGTTGCCGTCCGCCTCGTCCTCGCCTTCCGGCTCGCTGATGCGCTCGACCGAGACGACCTTCTCGTCCTTGGCGGTGGAGAAGATGGTGACGCCCTTCGTCGCGCGGCTGGCGATGCGGATGCCATCGACCGGCACGCGGATCAGCTGGCCGCCGTCGGAGACGAGCATGAGCTGGTCCTTGTCCTCGACCGGGAAGGCGGCGACGAGTTCGCCGATCTCGCTGGTCTTCGAGGTGTCGGTGGCGCGGATGCCCTTGCCGCCGCGGCCGGAGGTGCGGAAGTCGTAGGAGGACGACCGCTTGCCGAAACCCTTCTGCGACACCGTCAGCACGAACTGCTCGCGGGACCTGAGGTCCTGGTAGCGCTCTTCGGACAGGTCGCCGACTTCGCCGACCTCCTCGCCGACCAGCGCGATGTCCTCCTCGTCGACGCCGCTGGCGCGGCGTTCCGCGGCGGAACGCTTCAGGTAGGCGGCGCGCTCCCACGGCTCGGCATCGACATGGCTGACGATCGTCATCGAGATGATGCGGTCGCCGCTGCCCAGCGAGATGCCGCGCACGCCGACCGAGTTGCGGCCGGCGAAGACGCGCACGTCATCGACCGGGAAGCGGATGCACTGGCCGAGCGCCGTCGTCAGCAGCACGTCGTCGTTCTCCGTGCAGGTCTCGACATTGAGGATCTCGTCGCCCTCTTCCTCCAGCTTCATCGCGATCTTGCCGTTGCGGTTGACCTGGACGAAGTCGGACAGCTTGTTGCGGCGCACCGTGCCGCGGGTCGTCGAGAACATGACGTCGAGGTTTTCCCACGTCGTCTCGTCCTCGGGCAGCGGCATGATGGTGGTGATGCGCTCGCCGGGGGTGAGCGGCAGCATGTTGATCAGCGCCTTGCCCTTGGACTGCGGCGTGCCGATCGGCAGGCGCCAGACCTTCTCCTTGTAGACGATGCCGCGCGAGGAGAAGAACAGGACCGGCGTGTGCGTGTTGGCGACGAAGAGGCGGGTCGCGAAATCCTCGTCCTTCATCGCCATGCCGGAGCGGCCCTTGCCGCCGCGGCGCTGCGCGCGGTAGGTGGCGAGCGGCACGCGCTTGACGTAACCGGCATGCGACACGGTGACGACCATGTCCTCGCGGGCGATGAGATCCTCGTCGTCCATGTCCGGGCCGCCCTCGGCGATCTCGGTGCGGCGCGGCGTGCCGAACTCCTCGCGCACGGCGATGAGCTCTTCCTTGACGATGTTCATCATGCGCAGGCGCGAGGAGAGGATATCGAGGTAATCCTTGATCTCCTCGCCGATCTTGTTGAGTTCCTCGTCGATCTCGTCGCGGCCGAGGGCCGTGAGGCGGGCGAGGCGCAGCTCGAGGATCGCGCGGGCCTGCTCTTCGGAGAGATTGTAGGTCAGGTCCTCGTTGATGCGGTGGCGCGGATCATCGATGAGGCGGATCAGCGCGTCGACGTCCTTGGCCGGCCAGCGGCGCTCCATCAGCTGCTCGCGCGCCGTCTGCGGATCGGGCGCACGGCGGATGAGGTTGATCACCTCGTCGATATTGGCGACGGCGATGGCGAGACCCACCAGGACATGGGCGCGGTCGCGCGCCTTGCGCAGGAGGTATTTCGTGCGGCGGCTGACGACCTCCTCGCGGAAGGCGACGAAGGCGCGCAGCATGTCGAGCAGCGTCATCTGCTCCGGCTTGCCGCCGTTCAGCGCCACCATGTTGCAGCCGAAGGAGGTCTGCAGCGGCGTGTAGCGGTAGAGCTGGTTGAGGATGACGTCGGCATTGGCGTCGCGCTTCAGCTCGATGACGACGCGGTAGCCCTGTCGGTCGGATTCGTCGCGCAGGTCCGAGATGCCCTCGATGCGCTTTTCGCGCACCAGCTCGGCCATCTTCTCGATCATCGACGCCTTGTTCACCTGGAAGGGAACTTCCGTGACGATGATCTGCTCGCGGTCGCCGCGCATCGGCTCGATGTGGGCGCGGCCGCGCATGATGACGGAGCCGCGGCCGGTCTCGTAGGCCTGGCGGATGCCGGCGCGGCCGAGGATCAGCGCGCCGGTCGGGAAGTCCGGCCCCGGAATGTGCTGCATCAGCTCGAGCAGCTCGATCGCCGGGTTGTCGATGAGCGCGATACAGCCGTTGATGACTTCGGAGAGGTTGTGCGGCGGAATGTTCGTCGCCATGCCGACGGCGATGCCGCCCGCGCCGTTGACCAGCAGGTTCGGGAACTTTGCCGGCACGACGACCGGCTCGCTCATCGTGCCGTCGTAGTTGTCGCGGAAGTTGACCGTTTCCTTGTCGAGGTCGTCGAGCAGGGAATGGGCGGCCTTTTCCAGGCGGCATTCCGTATAACGCTGGGCGGCCGGCGGGTCGCCGTCGATGGAACCGAAATTGCCCTGGCCGTCGATCAGCGGCAGGCGGAGCGACCAGTCCTGCGCCATGCGCGCCAGGGCATCGTAGATCGCCGCGTCGCCATGCGGATGGTATTTACCCATCACGTCACCGGTGACGCGCGCCGACTTCACGTATTTCTTGTTCCAGTCGACGCCCATCTCGCTCATCGAGTAGAGGATGCGCCGGTGAACGGGCTTCAGGCCGTCGCGCACATCGGGCAATGCGCGGGACACGATCACGCTCATGGCGTAATCGAGATAGGACCGCTGCATTTCCTCGATGATGGAAATAGGCTCAATGCCGGGAGGGTTCTTGCCGCCGGGTGTCGATTGCTCTGTCAATTTCGGTCACGATCGTTGTTCAGAATCAGAAGGGAATTTTATAGCCTACCGGCGCTGGGAGCGCCAATTTCGCCAAGGGTTTTGAACAGGCTTTTCCAAGTAAAATCCGCCAATTTGCGCATTTTCATGGCCGTAGCGGCGCGATGGTCCGGCCGCCCTTCCCTTGCGCGGCGCCCTCCCCTAACAATAGCCGGACAAGGCCGGGAAAAATCGGCCGCGCAACGGCGAGGGGAACGCCTGACATGCTCAACATCGATCTTCTGGTCAATGCGATCACGACCCTGCTCGTGACCATCGATCCGCCGGGTCTGGCGCCGATCTTCCTGGGGCTCACGGTCGGCATGACGCGCCCGCAGCGCACGCAGGTGGCGCTGCGCGGCTGCGTCATCGCCTTCTGCATCCTCGCCGTCTTCGCGCTGACGGGCGCCGGCGTGCTCTCGCTGCTCGGCATTTCCATCGGCGCCTTCCGCATCGCCGGCGGCCTGCTCCTGTTCTGGATCGCCTTCGAGATGATCTTCGAGCGCCGCAACGAGCGGAAGGAGAAGACCAGCGAGGTGGCGATCACCCGCGATCACATCCACAACATCGCCGTCTTCCCGCTCGCCCTGCCGCTGATCGCCGGCCCCGGCGCGATCTCCGCGACGATCCTCACCTCGGGGTCCTTCCCCTCAGCGCTCGAGCGCGGCGCCCTCATCGGCGTCATCGCGCTCTGCATCGCCATCCTGTTCCTGTCGCTGGTCATCGCCGAGCGCATCGACCGCTTCCTCGGCAAGACCGGCCGCGCCATCCTCACGCGCCTGCTTGGCGTCATCCTCGCCGCGCTGGCGGTGCAGTTCGTGGTGGACGGCGTGAAATCGGTGTTCATCGGCTGAGGGGTGCCGTGCTCGCCCGCGGGGCGACCGCACAGGAAATTCGACGTCATCGCTCTTCCCTTCTCCCCCGAGGGGAGCAGGTGGCCTGAAGGGTCGGATGAGGCGGCGATGCGGGGCATCCTTTGCTTTTTCTTGCCTTCGGCATCCCCCTCATCCGCCTGCCGGCACCTTCTCTCCGCAGGGGAGAAGGGGATGGGGCGACGGTTTCCTTCCCAAGGCGATTGCCCTGGGCTCACCCGAGAGAAGCCTGCGAGGTTCTTGCAGGAGGAGGCACAATGCCTTTCCTCACAGACCACAGCCCGGCGCCTCGCACGGGGTTTCCGACGGTCAGGGGTTTTCTGCGAACCATTTTGCGATCGCCGGCATGTTCTCCTCGAAACCGCCGGGAAGGAACACGTTGAGCAGCCCGACGCGCTCGTCCGTTCGGTTCTCGAAGTCATGCATCACGGTCGCCGGAATGCGCACGAAACTGCCGGCCGGCGCCTCCAGCCAGTCCTCGCCGGCCAGAATGCTGGCGACACCGGCGATCACGTAAAAAAGTTCGACATTGTCCGCATGGGAATGGGCGCCCGGCCCGGCCGCACCGGGCTCCAGCCACCATTCGGAGACGCTGTAGGCATTCCCGGTCTCGCCATGGTCCGCCTTGAAGACCGCGCTCATGCGGCCGAGCGGATAGCTGCGTCCCTCGCCCGGCCGCAGGAACAACACGTCTGCGGCCGTCTTTTCAAAGTCCATGACGCTTTCCTTCCCAGCATGCCTGCCCGTCGAAAGCGCCCGGCGAAGGCCGGCGCGGCAGCCGGCCTCGTCCCGCCGTCTCAGAACGGGATGTCGTCGTCCATGTCGCGCGAGAGCGAGCCGCTCGAACGGCTGCTGCCGCCGCCGCCCGAAGCCGGGCGCGAGCCGTAATCGTCATAGTTCGGCGCCGCGCCGAAATCGCCGCCGCCGCGGCGCTCGCCGCCGCCTTCGCCACGGCCATCGAGCATGGTCAGCGTCGAGTTGAAGCCCTGCAGCACGACTTCCGTCGTGTAGCGGTCGTTGCCGGTCTGGTCCTGCCACTTGCGGGTCTGCAGCGCGCCCTCGATGTAGAGTTTCGCGCCTTTCTTGACGTATTGCTCGACGACCTTGCACAGGCCTTCGTTGAAGACCACGACATTGTGCCATTCGGTCTTCTCGCGGCGTTCGCCGCTGTTGCGGTCACGCCAGGTCTCGGAGGTGGCGATGCGCAGGTTGGCGATCGGCCGACCGTCCTGCGTACGCCGGATTTCCGGGTCCGCCCCGACATTGCCGATCAAGATCACCTTGTTGACGCTTCCAGCCATACCCGTATTTCCCGTTGTCGCGCCGGGCGAAGACTGCCCGGCATCATTTTCACTACACGAATGCGGCATCTTATCGGCTGGCGATCGCCGGCGCCGCCCCGCAAGAGTGGTAATCCACAGATCAATTGCAGATTTTTGTTCTTTTTTTGTTCTAATAAATGCCTACACTCTTGTCAACCGAATCGGAAACGGGCACGGAATTCTCTGACCGCGCATGGACACGCCCCGTCTCATCCCTACATAGGGGCCAGATCCGAAACTGATGCGCAACGACTCCTGACGCTGGACACCATGAGCGAACTCAAGACCATTTCCATCCGCGGCGCGCGCGAACACAATCTCAAGGGCATCGACCTCGACCTGCCCCGCAACAAGCTGATCGTCATGACCGGGCTTTCGGGCTCCGGCAAGTCGTCGCTCGCCTTCGACACGATCTATGCTGAGGGCCAGCGGCGCTATGTCGAGAGCCTTTCGGCCTATGCCCGCCAGTTCCTGGAGATGATGCAGAAGCCGGACGTCGACCAGATCGACGGCCTGTCGCCGGCCATCTCCATCGAGCAGAAGACGACGTCGAAGAATCCGCGCTCGACCGTCGGCACGGTGACCGAGATCTACGACTACATGCGCCTGCTCTTCGCGCGCGTCGGCGTGCCCTATTCGCCGGCGACGGGCCTGCCGATCGAGAGCCAGACGGTCAGCCAGATGGTCGACCGCGTCATCGACTTCGGCGAGGGAACGCGCCTCTACATCCTCGCGCCCGTCGTGCGCGGCCGCAAGGGCGAGTACAAGAAGGAACTCGCCGAGCTGATGAAGAAGGGGTTCCAGCGCGTCAAGGTCGACGGCCAGTTCTACGAGATCGCCGACGTGCCGGCGCTCGACAAGAAGTACAAGCACGACATCGACGTGGTGGTCGACCGCGTCGTCGTGCGCCCGGACCTCGCCTCGCGCCTTGCGGACAGCCTCGAGACCTGCCTGAAGCTCGCCGACGGGCTGGCGATCGCCGAATTCGCCGACAAGCCGCTGCCCGTCGAGGAGACGGCGGCCGGCGGCTCGGCCAACAAGTCGCTGAACGAGACGCACGAACGCGTGCTGTTCTCGGAAAAGTTCGCCTGCCCGGTCTCCGGCTTCACGATCCCCGAAATCGAGCCGCGCCTTTTCTCGTTCAACAACCCGTTCGGCGCCTGCCCGACCTGCGACGGCCTCGGCAGCCAGCAGAAGATCGACCCGGACCTCATCGTGCCCGAGGCGGAGCGCACGCTGCGCGACGGCGCCATCGCGCCCTGGGCCAAATCCTCCTCGCCCTATTACAACCAGACGCTGGAAGCGCTCGGCGCCGCCTATGGCTTCAAGCTCTCCAACCGCTGGTCGGAGCTTTCGGAGGACGCGCAGAATGCCATCCTGCACGGCACCAAGGAAAAGATCGAGTTCAACTACAAGGACGGCGCGCGCTCCTACAAGACGGTGAAGACCTTCGAGGGCATCGTGTCGAACCTCGAACGGCGCTGGAAGGAAACCGATTCCGCCTGGTCGCGCGAGGAGATCGAGCGCTACATGTCGGCCGCCCCCTGCCCGGCCTGCAACGGCTTCCGCCTGAAGCCGGAGGCGCTGGCGGTGAAGATCGACAAGCTGCATATCGGCGAGGCGACGGCCATGTCGATCCGCGTCGCGCGCGACTGGTTCGAGACCCTGCCGGAGCGCCTCAACGCCAAGCAGAACGAGATCGCCGTCCGCATCCTCAAGGAGATCCGCGAGCGCCTGCGCTTCCTCAACGATGTCGGCCTCGAATATCTTTCGCTCTCGCGCAATTCCGGCACGCTGTCGGGCGGCGAGAGCCAGCGCATCCGCCTCGCCTCGCAGATCGGCTCGGGCCTGACGGGCGTGCTCTACGTGCTCGACGAGCCCTCCATCGGTCTCCACCAGCGCGACAATGCGCGCCTGCTCGACACGCTCCGGCACCTGCGCGACATCGGCAACACCGTCATCGTCGTCGAGCATGACGAGGACGCGATCCTGACGGCGGACTACGTGGTCGATATCGGCCCCGCCGCCGGCATCCATGGCGGCGAGGTGATCGCGCAGGGCACGCCCGGCGAGGTGATCGCCAACCCGGCGTCGCTGACGGGCAAGTATCTTTCCGGCGAGCTTTCGGTGGCCATTCCCGGCGAACGCCGCAAGCCGAAGAAAAAGAAGGAAATCAAGGTCGTCGGCGCGAAAGCGAACAATCTGAAGAATGTCACGGCGTCGATCCCGCTCGGCGTCTTCACGGCGGTCACCGGCGTTTCCGGCGGCGGCAAGTCGACCTTCCTCATCGAGACGCTCTACAAGTCGGCCGCCCGCCGCATCATGGGCGCGCGCGAAATCCCGGCCGAGCACGAGCGCATCGACGGTTTCGAGTATATCGACAAGGTCATCGACATCGACCAGTCGCCGATCGGCCGCACGCCGCGCTCCAACCCGGCGACCTATACCGGCGCCTTTACCCCCATCCGCGACTGGTTCGCCGGCCTGCCGGAGGCGAAAGCCCGCGGCTACCAGCCCGGCCGCTTCTCCTTCAACGTCAAGGGCGGGCGCTGCGAGGCCTGCCAGGGCGACGGCGTCATCAAGATCGAGATGCACTTCCTGCCCGACGTCTACGTCACCTGCGACGTCTGCCACGGCAAGCGCTACAACCGCGAGACGCTCGACGTCACCTTCAAGGGTAAGTCGATCGCCGACGTGCTCGACATGACGGTGGAGGAAGGCGTCGAGTTCTTCGCCGCCGTGCCGGCCGTGCGCGACAAGCTGACGACGCTGAACCAGGTCGGCCTCGGCTATATCAAGGTCGGCCAGCAGGCGAACACGTTGTCGGGCGGCGAGGCGCAGCGCGTCAAGCTCGCCAAGGAACTGTCGAAGCGCTCGACCGGCCGCACGCTCTACATCCTCGACGAGCCGACGACGGGCCTGCACTTCCATGACGTGGCGAAACTGCTCGAAGTGCTGCACGAACTGGTCAACCAGGGCAATTCGGTCGTCGTCATCGAGCACAATCTGGAGGTCATCAAGACCGCCGACTGGATCATCGACTTCGGCCCGGAAGGCGGCGATGGCGGCGGCGAGGTGATCGCCGAGGGCACGCCGGAGGACGTGGTGAAGGTGGAGCGCTCCTATACCGGCCATTTCCTCCGGGAATTGCTGGAACGCCGGCCGATGAAGAAGGTCGCGGCGGAGTAACCCCATGATCCTGATCGGCCAGTACGATTCGTCCTTTGTGCGCCGGGTGGGCATTGCGCTGCGGCTCTACGGCCTCCCCTTCGAGCATCGGCCCTGGTCGGTGTTCGGCGAAGGCGACAAGGTGCAGGCGGTCAACCCGCTGATGCGGGTGCCGACGCTGGTGCTGGACGATGGCGACGTCGTGGCCGACAGCCCCTCGATCCTCGATCATCTCGACGGCCTCGTGCCGCCGGAACAGCGGCTCTTGCCGCAGGTCGAGCCCGCGCGGCGGCAGGTGCTGAAGGTGATGGCCTTCGCGACCGGCCTTGCGGACAAGGGCGTCAGCCTGTTCTACGAGCTGCACCTGCACGAGACGCCTTCGGCCTTTTTCGCCGAGCGCTGCCGCTTGCAGATTTCAACCGTCCTTGCCGCGCTGGAGGCGGAGCGGGCTGCGCGGCCCGGACCATATTGGTTCGGCCGCATCACCCATGCGGATATCGCGGTCGCCTGCGCCTGGCGGCATGTCGGCGAGGCCCATCCCGGCCTCATCGACCCTGCCGCCTACCCCGCGCTTGCAGCCCATTGCGCCGGCATGGAGGCACTGCCGGTGTTCCAGGACATTTCCCAGCCCTTCATCGCGCCCGCCTGAGAGGCGTGCCGCCACCTGTCTGTCGAGGAGAACTGACATGAGCACATCCGGCACCATCAGAACCGGCATCGGCGGCTGGACCTTCGATCCCTGGGAAGGCACCTTCTATCCGGAAAAGCTGGCGAAGAAGCGCCAGCTCGAATTCGCCAGCCGTGAACTGACGGCGATCGAGGTCAACGGCACCTATTACGGCTCGCAGAAGCCGGAAACCTTCGCCAAATGGGCCTCCGACGTGCCGGACGGCTTCATCTTCTCGCTGAAGGCGAGCCGCTTCACGACGAACCGCAAGGTCCTGGCCGATGGCGGCGAATCCGTGGAAAAGTTCCTGACGCAGGGGCTGACCGAGCTCGGCGACCATCTCGGCCCGATCCTCTGGCAGTTTCCGCCGACGAAGAAGTTCGAGCCGGACGATTTCGAGGGTTTCCTGAAGCTTTTGCCGGAAAAGCTCGACGGCCTCGCGCTGAAACATGCGCTGGAAGTGCGCAACGATACGTTCCTCGTGCCGGAATTCGCGGCGCTCGCCCGCAAGTACAGGGCGGCGATCGTCTACGCCCAGCATGCCGACTATCCCGAGATCGCCGACGTGACGGCGGATTTCGTCTATGCCCGCCTGCAGAAGGGCTCCGACGACATCAAGACCTGCTATCCGCCGGAAGCGCTCGATGAGTGGGCGGAGCGGCTCAAGGCCTGGTCCGGCGGCGGCGAGCCTGCCGATTTGCCGAAGATCGATCCAAAGACCCAGCCGGCGAAGAAGCCCCGCGACGTCTTCGCGTTCTTCATCACCTCCGGCAAGGTGAACGCGCCGAACGGCGCGCGCGAGCTGCAGCGGCGCACGAGCTGACGCCCCCGGCCGTGCGGCAGCCTTCGGCCGAATTTCACGGCATCGAGCCTCAGCCAGGAGCCGCGGAGCGGAAGAACCGCACGGCATCCGACACAATCTCGGCATTTCCGGCCGCTCTCCTGCCATCGAGACGCAGGCAGCCGTCCTCCAGCCCGACACGGGTCGACCAGCGCTGCCGGTATGCACGCCGGACAAAGTGCCAGACGGTCGCATCGGCGCCGTGCAGGAGGATCGGCCGGCGGACATTCGCCTGGGCGAGAACCTGCGCGATCCCGTCCACGATCGCGTCCGCCTTTCCGAAATCCTGTTCCTCGTCGATCTCGATGAGGACGCGCAGCGCGCGCCGGCCATCCGGCAGCAGGGCGACGAACCGTTCGGCGTCCGTCACGCTTGCCAGACCCGCCTCGACCCCAATGCCCATGTGGTGCAGCAGCGCGATGACGGCGGGCGCATCGGGTTCGGAAAGGTTGACGGAGGCGTAGTCCGGCCGCTCCCGCCATGCCGCGATGCTGTCGCGCGTCCTTGCCGCGTCGCCTTCGATCCACGCGCCCGTCGATACGCCGATGAGCGTGCCGGGGCATGCCTCACGTACGGCGCGTACCGTCTCGTCGACGGCGGACAGGCTCTCGCGCCCGTCCGGCCCGCGCGGATGGATATGGAGCTCCGCCGCGCCGGCGGAAATGCAGGCCGTGGCGTCGATCGCCATCGCCTCCGCCGTCAGGGGCAGGCGCGGATGGTAACCGGCGGGGCGCGCGCCGTTGATGCAGGCTTGAACGATCATGCCGGTCCTCCCGGGTTCGGTTTCGCTTGATGCAGGGCGTGGCAGGAAAAGCGTTTGCGCGGCGCCTGCCCTGCCCTATTCCGGCCAGGGCGGAATGGCGCCCGGCAGGTCCTCCGCCGTCAGCCCCTCGCCCGCGATGCGGCCCGCCTCGCCATGACGCCAGACGGCGCTGGCAGCAGCCTCGAAGGCGGGCATGCCCTGGGCGAGATGGGCGCCGACGATGCCGGCGAGCACGTCGCCGGAACCGGCGGTGGCAAGCCAGGGCGGCGCGTTCTCGTTGACGAGGACCCGGCCGTCCGGCGCGGCGATCACGGTGTCGGCGCCCTTGAGGATCAGGATGGCGTTGCTGCGCGCGGCCGCCTGGCGGGCGTGGTCGATTTTCGACAGGGTTCCGTCCCCTGCAAGATCGGGGAAGAGGCGGGCGAACTCGCCGTCATGCGGGGTCAGCACCAGCCGCGGGTTTCCGCCGGAAAAAAGCGAGAAGAGTGCGGCCGGATGGTCGCGGAAGGCGCTGATGCCGTCTGCATCGAGCACGAGGCGGCGGCCGCCTTCGGCAAGCAGGCGGACATGGCCCCTCGCCCGCTCCCCGTCGCCGAAGCCGGGGCCGAGCACGAAGGTCTGCAGCCGCGCATCACCGAGCAGGCCGGCAAGGTCGTCGTCGCCGTCGACGGGCTTCAGCATCGCCGCGGTCAGGTGCGCGGCGTTGACGCAAAGCGCCTCCCGCGGCGAAAGCAGCGTGACGAGGCCGGCGCCGGCGCGAAGGCCCGCCTCGGCGGAGAGGCGCGCGGCGCCCGTGGCCGCCGCCGGGCCGGAGAAGACGGCAAGATGGCCGCGCCCGTATTTGTGGGTCGCGCGGCCCTGCACCGGCAGATCGAGGCGCCAGATCGCCGGCGTGTTCACGCGCATATGGTCCGCATGCCCGGCGAACAGGCGGGCGGGGATGCCGATATCGAAGACGTCCAGGTCGCCCGACAGGGAACGCCCGGGCAGCAGCAGGTGGCCGGGCTTGCGGCACATGAAGGTGACGGTCGCGGTGGCCGCGAAGGCGGCGCCGCGCACCTGCCCGGTCCGGCCGTCGACGCCGGACGGCAGGTCCACCGCCAGCACGGGCAGGACCGCCTTGCGGCACACGGCCTCGATGATCTCAGCGACCGCCTGCGGCACGTCGCGCGACAGCCCCGCGCCGAACAGCGCGTCGACGACCACGTCGCCCGCTTGGGGCGCATAGGCCGTAAGCGGCGCGACGGCGCCGGGAAAACGGGCGAAGGCGGTCGCGGCGTCGCCCTTCAGCGCCGCCGTCGCGCCAAGGGCATGGACGGTGACCGAGGCCCCCGCCTCCTGCAAGGCGCGGGCAGCGACATAGCCGTCGCCGCCATTGTTGCCGGGACCGCAAAGCACGGCAAAGCGCAGGGCGCCGGGAAAGCGGCGCAGGGCCGCCGCGGCGACCGCCTGCCCCGCCCGCTCCATCAGGCCGTAGCTCGAAAGGTCAAGGGCTGCGGCGCGGTCGATGCGGCCCATATCCTCCGGCGTGACGATGAGTGTGTCTATGTCCTTGTGCATGACGACAGCATGCGCGCAAAGCCATGACGGAGACAAGTCCGGGAATCGATCCTGTCGACAAGCCTGTTATTTGTGCATCTGCATATTCGATATGCTCAAATTTGCAGCTTTATGCGGCAGGCGCGCCGGACTTGCGGTTCGCGGGCGCCGCCGGGCGTGGAAAGTGACATTTTTTAGGCAAATTCCGCTGGCCCTTTTGGCTGGAAAGCCGCATCATCCACCGCGTGAGGACGGGCAGGATCGGCAGGGAAACGGATTTCATCCGCTCTGGCATGCATCCTGCTTCAAGTTGGCATGATACGTGCATTTGAGTGTGCGGCGCGCGCAAACCGCGCGCAAACGGGAGAAGCGGAGAGACATTTTCTCATGAAAAAGATCGAAGCGATCATCAAGCCCTTCAAGCTCGATGAGGTGAAGGAAGCCCTTCAGGAAGTTGGCCTGCAGGGTATCACCGTCACCGAGGCGAAGGGCTTTGGACGCCAGAAGGGCCACACGGAGCTTTACCGTGGCGCCGAATACGTCGTCGACTTTCTGCCCAAGGTGAAGGTCGAGGTCGTCCTGGCGGACGAAAACGCGGAGGCCGTCATCGAGGCCATCCGCAACGCGGCCCAGACCGGCCGCATCGGCGATGGCAAGATCTTTGTCTCCAACGTCGAAGAAGTCATCCGCATCCGCACCGGCGAAACCGGCGTCGACGCCATCTGATCCCGCCCGGCCGTCCGGCCGAGGCTTCCACCTCGTCATCTCACACAGGGACTCCATAAAATGACGACTGCCAATGAAATCCTCAAGCAAATCAAGGAAAACGACGTCAAGTTCGTCGACCTGCGCTTCACCGACCCGCGCGGCAAGATGCACCATGTGACAATGGACGTCGGCGTCGTCGACGAAGACATGTTCGCCGATGGCGTCATGTTCGACGGCTCCTCGATCGGCGGCTGGAAGGCGATCAACGAGTCCGACATGGTGCTGATGCCCGATCCGGCGACCGTGCACATGGACCCGTTCTTCGCGCAGTCCACCATGGTCGTCATGTGCGACATCCTCGACCCGGTCTCGGGCGAGAGCTACAACCGCGACCCGCGCGGCACGGCCAAGAAGGCCGAAGCCTACCTGAAGGCCTCGGGCATCGGCGACACCATCTATGCCGGCCCGGAACCGGAATTCTTCGTCTTCGACGACGTCAAGTACAAGGCCGACCCGTACAATACCGGCTTCAAGCTGGACAGCTCGGAACTGCCGTCCAACGACGACACCGACTACGAGACCGGCAACCTCGGCCATCGCCCGCGCGTCAAGGGCGGCTACTTCCCGGTTCCTCCGGTCGACAGCTGCCAGGACATGCGCTCGGAGATGCTGACCGTCCTCACCGAGATGGGCGTCACCGTCGAGAAGCAGCACCATGAAGTGGCGGCCGCCCAGCACGAGCTCGGCGTCAAGTTCGACACGCTGGTGCGCAGCGCCGACAAGGTGCAGATCTACAAGTACGTCGTGCACCAGGTCGCCAATGCCTATGGCAAGACGGCGACCTTCATGCCGAAGCCGGTCTTCGGCGACAACGGCTCGGGCATGCACGTGCACCTGTCGATCTGGAAGGACTCCAAGCCGCAGTTCGCCGGCGACGAATATGCCGGCCTTTCGGAAACCTGCCTCTACTTCATCGGCGGCATCATCAAGCACGCCAAGGCGATCAACGCTTTCACCAATCCGACGACGAACTCCTACAAGCGTCTCGTCCCGGGTTACGAGGCGCCGGTGCTGCTCGCCTATTCGGCCCGCAACCGCTCGGCCTCGTGCCGCATTCCGTTCGGCACGGGCCCGAAGTCCAAGCGCGTCGAGATCCGCTTCCCCGATCCGCTCGGCAACCCCTATCTCGGCTTCGCCGCCATGCTGATGGCCGGCCTCGACGGCATCAAGAACAAGATCCATCCCGGCAAGGCCATGGACAAGGACCTCTACGACCTGCCGCCGAAGGAGCTGAAGAAGATCCCGACTGTCTGCGGCTCGCTGCGCGAAGCGCTGGAAAGCCTCGACAAGGACCGCAAGTTCCTGACGGCCGGCGGCGTGTTCGACGACGACCAGATCGATTCCTACATCGAGCTGAAGATGGTGGAGGTCATGCGCTACGAAATGACCCCGCACCCGGTCGAGTTCGACATGTACTACTCCGCCTGATAAGCGGCGTTTTCAAACGAAGAACCCGGCCTCAGGCCGGGTTTTTTTTGTCGGGGAGCGTTTGGATCCTCGGGTCGAGCCCGAGGATGACGAAGGAAGGGATGGCGGGCGAAAACAGGCAAGCGAACCGCATGCCGCACCGTTCGATAGGCCGCCAGCCTCTCCTCCCCGCCGCCATCCTCGGGCTCGACCCGAGGATTCAATCGCGCGCGATGCCCGTCTTGAGAAAAGCGCGCGCTACGGCTGGAGCCGCTGCTTGAGCAGGTTGAGATATTCCTCGTTGCTGTCGTCGGTGGCACTCGTGGCGGCGGCGGCTGGCTTGCAGGCGGGCTTGTAGTCGAGCGCCATGCCGGCCTTGACGCAGACGCCGACCTGCCATCCGGGCGGCAGGGCGGTCAGGTCCACCGTCTTCCATTTCGGATGGCCCGTCGTTTTCAGCTTGTCGAGCCCGGTGACGATGAGGTTGGAGAAGTCCGCCACGGTCTTGCAGCTGTCCCGGTGATAGGCGTTGCGCTTGGTGTCGTAGTCGTAGGTCATCATCACGGCCTTGACGGCGATGAGGTCGACCGGCTTGTCCTGGAAGGAATAGGTGCCGGCCTCGATGCGCGAGGGCGTGTAGGTGGCGAGCAGCGGCGCCTCGGTGATCGGCACGAGGTGGAACTTCGCCTTGTCGATGGTGTTGCCGGTGAAGAGCGAGGCGGGCGCGCCGGCGACGTAGAAGAAGGCGTCGATCTCGCCGGAGAGGAGTTTCGGCAGCGCCTCGTCCGGGTTGATGTCCATGCGCTCGCCGGCCTTGACCTGCAGGATGTCCATGATGAGCGTTGCTGTGAGGAAGGTGCCCGAATCCTTCTTGCCGACCGCGACCTTCTTGCCCGCGAGGTCTTTTAGGCCCGCAATGTCGTTGCGGGCGAGGACGTGGATCTCCTCGTTGTAGAGCGGGAACATGATGCGCACGCCCTTGACCGCCTTCTGCACCTCGGGATCGTTCTTCTCGAAGGTCTTCAGGTATTCGAGCACGTCGCTCTGCACGATGCCGAACTGGGTGTTGCGGCGGTTGCGCACGCCGACGAAGTTCTCCAGCGATCCGGCGCTTTCGAGGACATTGAGCGTCTGGCCGCATTCGGCGCCGAGCGCTGCGATATCGCGGCCGATCTTGATATAGGTGCCCTGCGGGCCGCCGGTCATGATGTTGCGTTCGAAATCCGCAGCCGAAGCGCCCGCAGCGGAAAGCGCAAGCCCGAGCGCGGCCAAAAGAACAGATCGCTTCATTCCCACTCTCCCTTGGGGTCTGTACTCAATCAGGATAGGTGCCCTGCAGACACGTTCAACGTCGCGGCTCAGCAGTCGCTGTCGAGGTCGCGCATGAGATTTCTGAGTGCGAGGACCGGAATGCGCCGGAAGACGCCGCCGAGCGCGCTCGTCACGCATTCACCCGCCGTCAGCGAGCGTTCGAGCTGCTCGCGCTGCAGGCTGGTGAGGGCATCGAGGCCGGGCGTTTCCCGCATCGCCTCGGCCACAAGCGTTCCATCGCGCGGATTGATCGCCTGGATGGAGGTGTCCCGGGCAGCCTCCCCGGTCGCGTCCTTCTCCGGCTCCGCCTTGCGGCTGTTATCGTTCGGCTGCCTGGGCAGCGCCATGCAGCTTGCCGCCTCGAGCGCCTCGACCTGCCCCGTCAACGCCTTGGTGCGCTCGCCGAGGGCGGCGATCTCCTTGTCCTTGCGGGTGATCTCCTCCTTGAGGGCCGGCAGGTTCCTCGTGCGCAGCGCCTCTTCCGCCTTGCGGACCGTTTCCAGTTCCTCGCGCAGGGCCGCGGTCTGGGTCTTCAGGTCATCGGCCTCGGCGCTGCGCGTCGCGGCCTGCTGGCTGCAGGCCTTCTCGAGGCTGGCGATCCTGTCGCTCTGGAGCGACAGCCGCCGCTCGCGGTCCTTGACGGCGTCTTCGGCCTTCGTCTTCAGCGCTTCGGCGTCCGCGACGCGCTGGCCGAGCAGCTGGAGCCTGTTTTCGAGCGCCGGCACGACCTCCTGCGCGAGTTTCGTGCGTTCGGCCGCAATCACCGCCACATCCGAATCCGACGCGCTCGCATCCTTGCGCAGCGCCTCGACCTGGCGCCGCAGCGTGCCGTTCTCCTCGGTCAGCACCTGCGCCTTCTGCGTGCTTTCCTCCACCTGCGCGGCGCGGGCGTCCAGCTCGCGGGCAAGCTCGGCGATGCGCCTGTCGCGCGCTTCGACTTCGCCCTGGGGAATGGCGTCGTCCATCATGCGGAAGGCGCCGTAGCCCGCGGCACCGCCGAGCGCCAGGCACACCACGGAGGCGAACAGGATGCCTCCGATGCCACTGCCCGCCGCCGATCCGCTACCGCTCCTGCCCCACTGATTGTTCATGCCACCCGACCCACCTGAGACGTCCCTTTCGAGGTACGCCGAAACCACCCGTGGCGCAAGCGCGCCACCCCCTGGATAAAGACGTGCGAGACGCGCGAACTATTGATGTTTCGGCGTATTTACCCAAATATAAGTGGAAAGGTAGGTACGCCATGAAGATGCGTAACGCAAAATTTGCCATTGGCGATGTCGTCCGCCACCGGGTTTTCCCCTTCCGTGGCGTGATCTTCGACGTCGATCCGGAATTCGCCAACACGGAGGAGTGGTGGAACGCCATTCCCGCCGAAATCCGGCCATCGAAGGATCAACCGTTCTATCATCTCTTCGCGGAGAACGACGACACGGAATACGTCGCCTATGTCTCGGAACAGAACCTCGTGGCGGATGAAAGCGGCAAGCCGATCCGCCACCCCCAGGTCCGCGCCCTGATGGACGTGGAAAAGGGACATTACCGCTGGAAGGAAGAGAGCGGTATCTTCCACTGAACCGTCCCTTCCGCCGCCCCAACAAAAAACCCGGCCGATGGCCGGGTTTTTCATGTTCCTGCGAAGCGGGACGCTTACTGGCTCTTGGCGGCCTTCTGGGCCTCTTCGAGCTTCTTGCGGGCTTCCTCCGCCTTCTTCTGCATTTCTTCCTGCAGCAGGCGCTGGCGCTCTTCGAGCTGCGACTGTTCGATCGGCTCGCCGTCGAACACGCCGGTGAACCCTTCGAGCGAGATCTTGATCGGGTTCGGCGCGCGCTGGAAGTTGACCGAGGTCAGGACAAGCTCGCCGCCCTTCTTGAGGCTGGAGATCATCTGGTCGGTCAGCGGCACTTCGGCGACGCACTTGTCGGGCATGCAGATGGCGTAGTCGAGCTTCTGCGCCTTGCCGCCGTCGATCTGCATCTGGACGCCCGGCGGGATCAGGCGGGCGCTCGGCACGGAGACCTGCATGATCTTGCGGTTGGTCTTGCCGGCAACGGTGATGAGGCCGACCGCGGTGATGAGCTGGCCGCTGTTGGCCGTCAGCAGGTTCTGCACGATGCAGACATCGTTGTCCTCCTGCTTGGTGCAGACCTTGAACCAGCCCTTCGGCGGTGCAGCCTGCTGCTGTGCCAGAGAAGCGGACGGAGCAGCCGCCAGGGCAACGGAAGCAGCGAAGGCGGAAAGCACGGTCCGCTTGATGAGGTGCGATGTGAAGATCATAACGAGTTCGGTCTCCTGAAAATCCGGTGCCGGAGCGACAGCGCCCCTCCTGGGTCCCACTTGGGCGATTGGTCAGCCGTGCGCTCTCCTGTCGGCGAAATGAGGCAATTGCATGACCCGCTTCGGGGAACCCTGTTACAATGGGCCGCGCCGGATATCCAGCCTTTCTTGATGAAATTCCCGCGTGCATCGGATTTCCGCACCTGCCACGCTGCCGTCTCGTTTCGAGCGCGTATAATGGCGAGAATCATCCGGACCCCCATGAGGAGACACACTTGCGCCCCTTCCTGATGGCCTGTGCCGCCGCACTGCTCGGCCTGCCCGCCGCCCTCGGCCACGCCGCCCCGCTCCATGGCATCGCCATGCACGGCGACCCCGCCCTGCCGCCGGACTACAAGCATTTCAGTTACGTCAATCCCGACGTGAAGAAGGGCGGGCGCATTTCCTACGGCGTCGTCGGCACCTTCGACAGCCTCAACCCCTTCATCCTCAAGAGCATGCGCACCACGGCGCGCGGCATGTGGGACCCGGAATTCGGCAATCTCGTCTACGAATCGCTGATGCTGCGCTCGCGCGACGAGGCCTTCACCATGTACGGCCTGCTCGCCGAAAGCGTGGAATGGGACGACGACCGCAGCTTCGTCGAGTTCCACCTCGACCCCAAGGCGCGCTGGGCCGACGGCAAGCCGGTGACGCCCGAGGACGTCATCTTCACCTTCGAGCTGCTGCGCGACAAGGGCCGTGCGCCCTTCAGCATCCGCCTGAACGGCGTGGAGAAGCTCGAGAAGACCGGGGAGCACAGCGTCCGCTTCACCTTCAACGAGAAGGGCGACCGCGAGGCGCCGCTCCTGATCGCGCTTTCGCCGATCCTGCCCAAACACGCCACCGATGTGGAGACCTTCGACCGGTCGTCGCTCGCCTTTCCGCTCGGCTCCGGACCCTACAAGGTCAAGGCCGTGAAGCCCGGCGAGCGCATCGTCTACGAGCGCGATCCGAACTATTGGGGCAAGGACATCCCCTCGAAGGTCGGCTTCGACAATTACGACGAGATCTCCGTCGAATATTTCCTGCAGGACAATTCGCTGTTCGAGGCCTTCAAGAAGGGCGCCGTCGACCTCTACCAGGAGGGCAATCCGACGAAATGGGCGCGCGGCTACGATTTTCCCGCGGTCCAGTCCGGCACGGTCATCAAGGATGCGGTGAAGTCGAAGCTGCCGCCGGTCATGTTCGGCTTCGTCTTCAACACGCGCCGCCCGGTCTTCCAGAACGCGGAGCTGCGCAAGGCGCTGCTCTATGCCTTCGATTTCGAATGGGTCAACCGCAGCCTGTTCGAAAACGCCTATACGCGCACGGAAAGCTTCTGGCAGAACACCGACCTGTCATCGCTCAACACGCCGATCGACGCGCGTGAGCGCGAGATCCTCGGCGACGCGGTGAGCCGCATCGACCCCGCCGTCCTCGAGGGCACCCATCGCCTGCCGGTGACCGACGGCTCGGGCCGCGACCGCAAGGTGCTGCGCGAGGCGATGAACCATTTCAGGAATGCGGGGTATTCCATCAAGAACGGCCGCATGGTGGATGCATCCGGCAAGCAGCTCGCCTTCGAAATCATGACGCAGAACGCCGACCAGGAGAAGCTCGCCCTCGCCTACCAGCGCTTCCTTTCCGCTCTCGGCGTTCAGGTCAGCCTCAGGACCGTCGATGATTCGCAGTATCAGAGCCGCAGCCAGATCTTCGACTACGACGTCATCATGAAGGCCTTCCTTTCCTCCCTGTCGCCGGGTCTCGAGCAGGTGCGGCGCTGGGGATCGCAGGCGCGCGACACCGAAGGCAGCGAGAGCTTCGCGGGCGTCGCCGATCCAGACCTCGACCGCGTCATGGCCGCCATTCTCTCCGCGCGCACGGCAGAGGATTTCCGCTCCGCCGTGCGCCTCCAGGACAGGATGCTGCTGTCCGGCAACTACATCGTCCCGCTCTACCATCTGGGCGAGCAATGGATCGCGCGCAACAAGCACATCGGCCGGCCGGAAGCGACGCCGCTCTGGGGCTTCCAGCTCCCCGCATGGTGGGACGAGCGGGTACAATAAAGGGGGTATCCCCAGAATTGGGGTTACCGCAAGGTAACCTGTTGAAAGCCGCGGCAAGCCGGCCTATCTCGGCGGTGAGAGCGTCGCGCCCTTCGGAACGCACGCGGACGCGGCAGAGAGTTGACTGCGCCGCGCGGCCCGCAAAACGCGGCTTGCGCGGCGGCCGGGATTGTCCGGCGCTTGAAAGGAAACCCGGATGGAAGCCATTACGATCGATGTCGTCTCCGACGTCGTCTGCCCCTGGTGCTACCTCGGCAAGAAGCGGCTCGACAAGGCGATCGAGGCCGTCAGGGACGATCTCGCCGTCGCCGTGACGTTCCGCCCCTACCAGCTCAATCCCGACATGCCGGCCGAAGGGATCGACCACAAGAAGCACCTTGCCGAAAAGCTCGGCGGCGACGAGGCCGTGACACGCGCGCATGAGATGCTGGCGGGTCTCGGCCAGGAAGCCGGCATCGCTTTCGACTTTCCCGCGGTGAAGATCAGCCCGAACACGCTCGACGCCCACCGGCTGCTGCGCTGGGCGATGATCGAAGGCCCCGAGGTTCAGAACCGGGTCGCGGTCGCCCTCTTCAAGGCCTATTTCGAGGAAGGCCGCAATGTCGGCGACCGCACCGTCCTGCTCGACATCGCCGAAGCCTGCGGCATGGACCGGGCCGTCGTCACCGCCCTGTTCTCGGCCGGCGCGGATGTCGATTCGGTCAAGGAAGAGATCGGCATGGCCCGCGACATGGGCGTGACGGGCGTGCCCTGCTTCATCATCGACAACAAATATGCCGTGATGGGCGCGCAGTCGGTGGACGTGCTGACCAACGCCTTCCGCGAGATCGCGGCCCTGAAGGCGCAGGAGCGCATCGGGAAGAACTGACCGGCCTCACGCCCCGGCGGCGAGGACGGAGGGGCGGGACTTAACCCGCTCCCAGCAGGCGTGGATTTCCGGAAAATCCGCAAGCAGCCTAGCGCCTTCCGGCGCCTCCTCGAACAGGGCGAACATCGGCGCGGCGTGAAAATCGGCAAGCGACGGTTCCGGCCCCGCCAGCCAATGCCCCTTGCAAAGCAGGTCCGACAGCGCCGCAAGGACGGTGCGGGCCTTTTCCAGCCCGGCGGCAATGCGCGCCTTGTCCGCAGGCGCCGTTTCCACGCGCTGGACATAGACGTCCCACACCATCGGCCGATAGGCGTAGTTGTCCAGCATGGCGATGATCTGGTTCATCCGTGCCCGCTCGCGAAGGCCGCGCGGCTGGAGCGGCGGGCCGGAGAAGGCCTCGTCCACATAGCGGGTAATGGCGCTCGTCTCGTAGAGGCCGAATCCATCATGCTCGAAGGCGGGGATGCGGCCGAACGGATGGCGCGCCCGGTAGTCCGCCGGCAATCCGTCCTCGGCGAACACGTCGATCGGTACGAGATCGTAGGGCACGCCCTTCTCGTGGAGGGCGATCCGCACGATGCGGACATAGACGCTGTAGGCGGCGCCGTAGACGGTGACGGATGCATCGGCGGCAGACATCTTCATCCTCCATCCCGGCGCAACGCGCCGGAGCATGTGCGCTTTTCCCCGAACCGCGAAAACGCCCTACTGCTTCGCCAGCCCCGCAAGCTGCGTCATCACCTGCGCCGCACCGGTCAGCCGCTTTTCCGGCGTCGGGTAGTCGCGGGCGAGGAACAGGCTCTGGTCGGGCCGGATCTTGGCCAGCGTGCCCTGCTTGGCGATATAGCCGACCAGCGCAGCCGGGTTCGGGAACTCCTTGTGGCGGAACTGCACGACGACGCCCTTCGGGCCGGCATCCAGTTTCTCGACATTGGCCACGCGGCAGAGCGACTTGATGTAGACGATCTTCAGGAGGTGCTGCACCTCGACCGGCAGCGGCCCGAAGCGGTCGATGAGCTCGGCGCCGAAGGCGTCGATATCGCGGAGCTCGGTGATCTCGCCGAGGCGGCGGTAGAGGCCGAGACGCAGGTGCAGGTCCGGCACGTAGTCGTCGGGGATCATCACCGGCGTGCCGACGGAGATCTGCGGCGACCAGCCGGTGTCCGTGACCTCCTCGTCGCCCTTGATTTCCGCGACGGCCTCTTCCAGCATCTGCTGGTAAAGCTCGAAGCCGACCTCCTTGATATGGCCGGACTGTTCCTCGCCGAGCAGGTTGCCCGCGCCGCGGATGTCGAGGTCGTGGCTGGCGAGCTGGAAGCCCGCGCCGAGCGTATCGAGCGATTGCAGCACCTTCAGGCGGCGCTCGGCCGTGCCTGTCAGCGTGCGGTTGACCGGGAGCGTCAGCAGCGCGAAGGCGCGCACCTTCGACCGGCCGACACGGCCGCGCAGCTGGTAGAGCTGGGCGAGGCCGAACATGTCGGCGCGGTGGATGATCATCGTGTTCGCCGTCGGCACGTCGAGGCCCGATTCGACGATGGTCGTCGAGAGCAGCACGTCGTAGCGGCCCTCGTAGAAGGCGTTCATGATGTCTTCGAGTTCGGTGGCCGGCATCTGGCCATGGGCGACCGCGACCTTCAGCTCCGGTACGTCCTGGCGCAGGAAATCGTGGATTTCCGCAAGATCGCTGAGGCGCGGGCAGACGTAAAAACTCTGGCCGCCGCGATAGTGCTCGCGCATCAGCGTCTCGCGGATGACGAGCGGGTCGAAGGGCGAGATGAAGGTGCGCACCGCCATGCGGTCGACCGGCGGCGTGGTGATCAGCGAGAGCTCGCGCACGCCCGTCATGGCGAGCTGCAGGGTGCGCGGGATCGGCGTCGCCGAGAGCGTGAGCACATGCACGTCGCTCTTCAGCTCCTTCAGCCGTTCCTTGTGCTTGACGCCGAAATGCTGCTCCTCGTCGATGATCAGGAGGCCGAGATTGGCGAACTTGATCGACGAGCCGAGCAGCGCGTGCGTTCCGACGACGATATCCGTCTTGCCCTCGGAGAGTTCCTTCTTGGTGAGAGCCAGTTCCTTGGAGCCGACAAGGCGGGAGGCCTGCTGCACGCGGATCGGCAGCCCACGGAACCGGTCGGAGAAAGTCTTGAAATGCTGGCGGGCGAGCAGCGTCGTCGGCACGACGACGGCGACCTGCACGCCGTTCATGGCCGCGATGAAGGCGGCACGCAGCGCCACCTCCGTCTTGCCGAAGCCGACGTCGCCGCAGACGAGCCGGTCCATCGGCCGGCCGGCCCCGAGATCCTCGCGCACGGCGTCGATGGCGTTCGCCTGGTCGTCGGTCTCGTCATAGGGGAAGCGGGCGGCGAATTCGTCGTAGACGCCCTCCGTGGAGACGAGCACCGGCGCATGGCGCACGAGGCGGGCGGCGGCGATCTGGATGAGGCCGTTCGCCATGTCGAGCAGGCGTTTCTTCAGCTTGGCCTTGCGCGCCTGCCAGGCGACGCCGCCGAGCTTGTCGAGCAGCGCATCCGTGCCCTCGCCGCCGTAGCGCGACAGGAGGTCGATGTTCTCGACGGGCAGGAAGAGCTTGGCCTCGTCCGCATAGACGAGTTCGAGGCAGGCATGCGGCGCGCCGGCGGCCTCGATGGTTCTGAGGCCGACGAAGCGGCCGATACCGTGCTCAGCATGCACGACGATCGAGCCCTCGTCGAGCCCGGCGACCTCGGTGATGAAATCCGCCCCGCGCTTGCGGCGTTTCGAGCGCCGCACCATGCGGTCGCCCAGAATATCCTGCTCGCCGATGACGACGATATCACCCGCCTCGAAGCCGCTTTCGAGGCTGAGCACGGCCGAGCCCGCCTCGCCGGGCTTCAGCTTGCGGAGATCGGAGAACTTCCCGACCGGCACGACATTGCCGAGGCCGTGTTCGGCGAGCACCTGCAAGAGGCGGTCGAGCGAGCCTTCCGACCAGCCCGTCACCAGCACTTTCGCGCCGGAGGCCCGCTTGTCGGCGATGTGCTTCACCGCCTGGTCGAAGACGTTGACCCGGGCGCTGTCCGCATCCTCGCTGCCGGCCGGCCGCGCCCAGCGCATGCCGGGCCGCGCGGCGATGGTCTCGACATGCCGCGCCTCGCCCTCGTGCTCGTTGAAGGGCGAGAGGCGGATGGCGTCGCGCTCGTCGAGATCGCGGGCGAAGCGTTCTGCGTCGAGATAGAGGAGGCCCGGCGGCACCGGCTTGTAGGGCGTCGCCTGCGCCACCTGGCCCTTGCCGGGCGTCGCGGACGCCACGCGCGCCTCGTAGTAGTCGCGCACGAGGCGGGAGCGCTCGACGGCCGCCTCACGCACCGTATGGTCCGTGACGATACGGAAGCCGGCGAGATAGTCGAAGGCGGTTTCGAGGCCGTCGTAGAACAGCGGCAGCCAGTGCTCCATGCCGGCATAGCGCCGGCCTTCGGAAACGGCCTGGTAGAGCGCGTCGTCGCGCGTCGCGGCGCCGAAGGAGGAGAGGTAGTGTTTTCGGAAATGCGAGATCGTCTCCGGCGTCAGCGTCACCTCGCTCATCGGGTTGAGGTCGAGGGAGCGCGCCTGGCCGGTCGTGCGCTGGCTGGCGGGATCGAAGGAGCGGATGCTCTCCAGCGTATCGCCGAAGAAATCGAGGCGCACCGGCTCGCCGCTGCCGGGCACGAAGACGTCGAGGATGCCGCCGCGCACCGCATATTCGCCGACCTCGCGCACCGTCGCGACGCGCTCGAAACCGTTGCGTTCCAGCCGGGCGGCGATGTCGTCCATGCGCACCTGGTTGCCGGGGCGGGCGGAAAAGGCAAGGCTCTCGATTATCGCGCGCGGCGCCGTCTTCTGCAGCATGGCGTTGACGGTGACGAGCACGATGGCCGCATGCGGCTTCTTCTGGTGGGCGATCAACGCGGAAAGCGCGGACAGGCGCCGTGCAGAGACTTCGGCGCTCGGCGAGACGCGGTCATAGGGCAGACAGTCCCAGCCGGGCAGCGTCAGCACCGGAATGTCCGGCGCAACGAAGCCGAGCATCTGCTCGAGATCGGAGATGCGCTGGCCGTCCGACAGCACATAGGCGAGCGGGCCGCCGGTGCGGGCAAGCTCGGCGAGGATCAGCGGCTCGACGCCGGACGGCACGGCGCCGATGGTCATCGGCCGGCCGGCCGCTGCGACGCGTTCGGGGGAAAATCCGGGGATCATGCGCGGTCGTCTTTGAAGAGCGGCGAGAAATCGGGGCGATAGGCGGCGATGCGCGAAAAGAGGCCGTCGCGGAACGCCTCCGGCACCGGCTTTTCGCCCGTCACCCACTTGATGAGGTCGTTGTCCTCCTCGGCCATGATGCGCTCCAGCTCATCGAGCTCGGCCTCGGAAAGAGTCTCGATCTCCGCGTCGGCGAAAGCGCCGAGCACCAGGTCCATCTCGCGGATGCCGCGATGCCAGCAGCGGAAGAGGATGCGCTTGCGGCGCGGGTCGATCTCGGCGCTGGAGCGTGTCGTGCCCGTCATGATCGTGCTCGCTTTTCTTTCACTCAGGTATAATTCCGCGTTTCTATAGACCGGCAAAAGCCGCTTGTCAGCCTTGCCAAAGCGTCCCGGTCCGGCGATTTTGGCCGCCATGAGACCCGCATTGCTCGATCCGCTCTTCGCTCCCCTCTCCTCGCTTCCCGGCATCGGCCCGAAGCTCGGCGATCTCTTCGCGCGCCTGCTCGGCCAGGAGAGCATCGAGGACTGCCGGGTCATCGACCTCGTCTTCCATTTCCCGCACTCGATCGTCGACCGGCGCAACCAGCCGGGCATCGCGCACGCGCCGCAGGGCGTCATCGTCACCATCACCGGCCGCGTCGACCGCCACCAGCCGCCGCCGCCCGGCAAGTCGAGCCAGCCCTACCGCGTCTTCCTGCACGACGAGACCGGGGAGCTGGCGCTCACTTTTTTCCGCGTCAAGGGCAACTGGCTGGAAAAGGCCCTGCCCATCGACGAGACGGTGGTGGTGAGCGGCAAGGTCGACTGGTTCAACGGCCGCCCCTCCATGGTGCATCCGGACTATATGGCTCGGCTCGGCGAGGCGGACACGGTGCCGCTGGTCGAGCCCGTGCACGGCCTTACCGCCGGCCTCACCGCGCGCGTGCTGCGCAAGTCGGTGGAGGCGGCCGTCGCGCGCGTGCCGCACCTGCCGGAATGGATCGAGCCGACATTGCTGCAGCGGCAGGGTTTCTCCTCCGCCTTCGACGCCATCCACCGCCTGCACGATCCGCGCGACGAAACGGATCTCGACCCGCAGGCTCCCGCCCGCCGCCGGCTCGCCTATGACGAGTTCCTGGCGGGCCAGATCTCGCTCGCTTTGGTGCGCCAGCGCCTGCGCAAGGTCGCCGGGCGGCCGGTGGTGGCGACCGGCGCGCTGAGCGGTCCGGTGATCGATGCCCTGCCCTTCTCGCTGACGGGCAGCCAGCAGGTCGCGATCGCCGAAGTGCTGAAGGACATGGCGGGCGAGCAGCGCATGCTGCGGCTCCTCCAGGGCGATGTCGGCGCGGGCAAAACGGCGGTGGCGCTGATGGCGATGCTGGCGGCCGTCGAATCGGGCGGCCAGGCCGTGCTGATGGCCCCGACGGAAATTTTGGCGCGCCAGCATTTCGCCACGCTCTCGCGCATGGCGGCGCCCGCCGGCGTCACCATCGACGTCCTGACCGGCCGCACCAAGGGCCGCGAGCGCGACGCCATCCTGGAGCGTATCGCCTCCGGCGAGACGCAGATCGTCATCGGCACGCACGCGCTCTTCCAGGACAATGTCGCCTACAGGGACCTCGTGCTCGCCGTGGTGGACGAGCAGCACCGTTTCGGCGTCCACCAGCGCCTGCGGCTGACGGCCAAGGGCATCTCGCCCCACATGCTCGTCATGACCGCGACGCCCATCCCGCGCACGCTGGTGCTCGCCGCCTTCGGCGACATGGACGTGTCGAAGCTCACCGAAAAGCCGGCCGGCCGCAAGCCGATCCAGACGGTCGTCATGCCGCAGGAGCGCATCGGCGACATCGTCGACCGGCTGCGCACGGCGCTTGCCGAGGGCAAGAAGGCCTACTGGATCTGCCCGCTGGTCGAGGAGACGGAGGAAAGCGAGCTGATGTCCGTCGAGGAACGGCATGCAACGCTCGCCAGCGTCTTCGGCGATGCGGCCGGGCTCGTGCACGGGCGGATGAGCGGGCCGGAGAAGGACGCCGCCATGCTCGCCTTCAAGAACGGCGAGACGCGGCTGCTCGTCGCGACGACCGTGGTGGAGGTCGGCGTCGACGTGCCGGATGCCTCGATCATGGTGATCGAGCACGCCGAGCGCTTCGGGCTTGCCCAGCTCCACCAGCTACGCGGCCGCGTCGGGCGCGGCGCGGAGGCGTCGAGCTGCATCCTCCTCTACAAGGGGCCACTCAGCGAGAACGGCCGGGCGCGGCTTTCCATCCTGCGCGAGACGGAGGACGGTTTCCGCATCGCCGAGGAGGACCTGAAGCTGCGCGGCGAAGGCGAGCTTCTGGGCACCCGCCAGTCCGGCACGCCCGGCTTCCTGGTGGCCAGCCTCGAAGCGCATGGCGACCTTCTCGAAATCGCCCGCAAGGACGCCGCCTATGTGCTGGAACGCGACGCGGACCTGACCAGCGAACGCGGCGAGGCGATCCGCACGCTGCTCTATCTCTACCGCCGCGACGAGGCGATCCGGTTCCTGCGCGCCGGCTAGGGTCTGTACCGGAAACGCGCCGGCCACAAAATCGTGATTTCGCCGAGACTGCGCGTGAGCGCATACTGCCCCTCGCCTCAGCGAAGAAGGAGAAATGCCATGAAGACAGTTCTCGCAGTCGCAGCAATGCTCGGCCTCTCGGCATCCGCCGCCTTTGCGGATTGCGCCTGGCACAACAAGGTCAGCGCGGAAGCCAAGGTCGACAAGACCATCACCACCGCAAGCGTCACGACCACCCAGAAACAGTCCCGCCTGCCGGCGGAGGAAAGCAAGATCATTCTGGAAGACCAGAAGGACGCAGCCGTCACCGAATAGCCTTTTCCCGCCGCCCCTTCGCGGGGCGGCTCGAAGGCTGAACGCCGACATCATCCGCGCCTCTCTCTTCGTGTCCGCGAATCTCCTGAGACATCGTCAGGCTTCTCCCGGAATGCCCCCAAGCTTTTCCTGGGTCATCCTCAAACCTCCTCTCCGTCATCCTCAAACCTCCCGCCGTCATCCTCGGGCTTGACCCGAGGATCCATGCGACAGAGGGGCGTGCCGTGATGCCTGGATCCTCGGGTCAAGCCCGAGGATGACGGAGGGGGAAAGCAAGAAGAAGGTGGGATGTGGCTCAGAGAGCGGCCCTTCCAGGCCCTCCCTCAGCCCTTCTTCTTGCTCGATCCTTCCTCGCTCTCGACGAGCTGGAGCGGCTTTTCCGGCGGCGTGACGAGGCCGACGGAGATGATGAGCTTTGCGGCGTCCTCCGCGCTCATGTCGAGCGGCACGATCTTCTCCCGCGGCAAATAGACAAGCCACCCGGCCGTCGGGAACGGCGTCGGCGGCAGGAAGCAGGCGACCATGTCCTTGCCCATCGCCTTGAACTTCGTCGCGATCTCGCCGCGCGCATCCGTCGCCACGAAGACGATCGCCCACAGGCCCGGGCTCGGATATTCGATCATCGCCGCCTTGTTGAACGAGGTACCCTTGTCCTTCAGCACCGTCTCGAAGATCTGCTTCAGGCTCTTGTGCACCGTGCGCACAAGCGGCGTGCGGTTGAACAGCCCGTCGCCGAACTCGACGATGGTGCGGCCGATGAGGTTCTTACCGAGGAAGCCGACGAGCGTGATCAGCACCAGCGCCGTCAAGAGGCCGAAGCCGGGGATGGCGAACTGGAGATAGTTTTCCGGGTTGTACTGCGCCGGAATATAGGGCTTCACCCAGCTGTCGGCCCATCGGATGAAGGTCCAGGTCAGCCAGATGGTGATGGCGATCGGCGCGCAGATGACGAGGCCGGTCAGGAAATTGTTGCGCAGTCGCATGGCAAGCGACTGCCTCGGAACGAGGTCGGTCATCGGATATCCAGCACCTGGCGAGCGTGGGAGGCCACTCAGCCGTAGAAACCCGGATGATAGGAAACGGTTCCCCCGCCGTAAACCGGTGAAAACGCCACACGCATGAAATACTCCGGCGGCACGCCGTCGAGCGTCAGCTTCGGATCGGCCGCAAAGCCGAACCGGCCGTAATAGCCGGGATCGCCGAGCAGTACGCAACCGGCCGCGCCGAGAGCCTTGAGGCGCTGCAGCCCCTCCTCGACGAGCCGGCCGCCGATGCCCTCGCCCTGCCGGGACGGATCGACGGAAATCGGGCCGAGGCCGTACCAGTTTGCGCTGCCATCGGAAACCGTGACCGGCGAGAAGGCGACATGGCCGATAATCACGCCATCTGATTCCACCACCAGCGAGAGCGTCAGGGCGCCCGTGGCGCGCAGGCGGTCGATGATGACGTGCTCGGTGCCGTCGGCATGCGGCGCCGTCCTGAAGGCCGTTTCCGTCAGCGCGCGGATGGCGTTGACGTCATCGGGCCGTTCCGGGCGCAGAAAGATCATTCGACCGTCACGGATTTGGCGAGGTTGCGCGGCTGGTCGACATCCGTGCCCATGAAGACGGCGGTGTGATAGGCGAGAAGCTGGATGGGCAGCGAATAGATCATCGGCGCGATGATCTCGTCGACATTGGGCAGCACGATCGTCACCATGGTCTCGAGTTTCGAGGCGGCGGCGCCCTTCTCGTCGGTGATGAAGATGATGCGTCCGCCGCGCGCGGCGACTTCCTGCATGTTCGAGACGGTCTTTTCGAAGAAGCGGTCATGCGGGGCGATCACGATGACCGGCATGTTCTCGTCGATCAGCGCGATCGGCCCGTGCTTCAGCTCGCCTGCCGCGTAGCCCTCGGCATGGATATAGGAGATTTCCTTGAGCTTCAGCGCGCCCTCCATGGCCAGCGGATAGCTGGTGCCGCGGCCGAGATAGAGCACGTCCTTGCACTTGGAGAGGTCGCGCGACAGCTGCTCGATCGACTGCTGGATGGTGTTGAGCACGCTTGCCATGATGCGCGGCATCTCGGCGAGGTGGCGCACCAGCGTCTTCTCCTCCGCCTCGCTGATCGTGCCGCGCGCCCGGCCCGCGCCGACGGCGAGCGCGGCCAGCACGGCAAGCTGGCAGGTGAAGGCCTTCGTCGAGGCGACGCCGATCTCCGGGCCGGCGAGGATGGGGAAGACGGCGTCCGATTCGCGGGCGATCGTCGATTCCTTCGTGTTGACCACGGCGCCGATCTTGAGGCCGTTCTCCTTGCAGTAGCGCAGCGAGGCGAGCGTATCGGCCGTCTCACCGGACTGCGAGATGAAGAGCGCGGCGGAGGCCGGGTTCAGCGGGATCTCGCGATAGCGGAACTCCGAGGCGACGTCGATCTCGACCGGCAGGCGGGCATAGCGCTCGAACCAGTATTTGCCGACAAGGCCGGCAAGATAGGCCGTGCCGCAGGCGGAGATGGCAAGGCTCGGCACCTTGGCGAAGTCGATTTCCTCGGCGATCGGCCGCACCGTATGGGCGAGGAAATCGACGTAATGGCTGAGCGCGTGGGAGATCGCCTCCGGCTGCTCGTGGATTTCCTTCTCCATGAAGTGCCGGTGGTTGCCCTTGTCGACGAGGTAGGCGGCGGCCGACGAGATCTGGCGCGGGCGCTCGACGCGGTTGCCGTCGATGTCGAAGAGGAAGACGCCGTCGCGGCCGATCACCGCCCAGTCGCCGTCGACGAGATAGGTGATCTCGTTGGTGAAGGGAGCGAGCGCGATGGCGTCGGAGCCGAGGAACATCTCGCCGCGGCCATGGCCGATGGCGAGCGGCGGGCCGCTGCGGGCGGCCATGATGGTGGACGGGTCGTCCTGGAAGATCACCGCGAGCGCATAGGCGCCGGTGACGCGGCGCAGCATGGCGTGCATCGCCTCGCGCCGGCCGAGGCCGTCGCGGCGGTATTTCGCCACGAGCTGGGCGACGACTTCCGTGTCGGTCTGGGTGGTGAAGGTCGCGCCGCCGGCGGTGAGCTCGTCCTTCAGGTCCGAGAAGTTCTCGATGATGCCGTTGTGCACGACGGCGACGCCCTCGACGAAATGGGGATGGGCATTGGCCTCCGTCGGCGCGCCGTGCGTTGCCCAGCGGGTGTGGGCGATGCCGATCGTGCCGGCGAGCGGCTCCTCGGCGAGGCGCTTTTCGAGGTTGAAGAGCTTGCCCTCGGCGCGGCGGCGCACCAGCCTGCCGTCGACGATGGTGGCAACACCGGCCGAATCGTAGCCGCGGTATTCAAGGCGCTTCAGCGCATCGACGAGGCGACCGGCAACAGGCTGGGTTCCGACGATACCGACAATTCCGCACATGGGCCGCTCCGCAGGTTCGTTTCGTTCAACTCTATTCGTTTCGTAGTGGTTTTTTGCCGCAACGCAACACGGCGGCACTCACTTTCGATTGCAAGCGTTAATGCGGGCAGCAACCTATTCGGCCGCCTTCTTCCTGGCTGCCTTGGCCGCCTGGTTGCGCTCGCGGACGAGCACGGCCCTGCCCTCCTTGTTCTCCTGCCGGGCCCTTCCGAAGGCGACGGCATCGTCCGGCACATCCGTGGTGATGACGCTGCCCGACGCGACATAGGCGCCATCGCCGATCGAGACGGGCGCGACGAGCGACGAATTGGAGCCGATGAAGGCATTGGCGCCGATGCGGGTCAGGTGCTTGTTGATGCCGTCATAATTGCAGGTGATGGTGCCGGCGCCGATATTCGTCTTCTCGCCGATGATCGCATCGCCGATATAGGTCAGGTGGTTGACCTTGGCGCCCGCGCCGATCTCCGCCTGCTTCACCTCGCAGAAATTGCCGACCTTGGCACCCGCGCCGAGACGGGCGCCGGGCCTCAGGCGCGCATAGGGGCCGATCTCGGCGTCGGCCGATACATGCGCGCCCTCGATATACGAGAAGGAATGGATGACGGCACCCGATTCGACGGTGACGCCCGGGCCGAAGACGACGTTCGGCTCGATCGTCACGTCCTGGGCGATCCTGGTGTCGTAGGACAGGAAGACGGTCTCCGGCGCGATCATCGAGACGCCGTCCAGCATCATCTGGCGGCGGCGGCGCTGCTGCCAGAGCCGCTCGATGACGGCAAGCTCGGCGCGGGTGTTGCAGCCGGTCAGCTCCTCCTCGGGCGCCGCGACGGCTATCGCCCGCCCGCCGGTCGCGCGCACCACTTCGACGATGTCGGTGAGATAGTACTCGCCCTTGGCATTGGCGTTGCCGATGCGGCCGATGAGGTCGAGCGCCTTGCGTCCGTCGATCGCCATCAGGCCGCCGTTGCAATAGGTGATGGCGCGCTCGGCCTCGCTCGCGTCCTTCTGCTCGCGGATCGCCAGCAGTTCGCCGTTCTCCACGATCAGCCGGCCGTACCCGGTCGGGTCCGCCGCCTCGAAACCGATGACGACGACATCCGCGCCGCCGGCAAGGCCGGCACGGGCGGCCGTGAGCGGCGCCTCGGTGACGAGCGGCGTATCGCCGAAGATGACGAGCACGTCGTCATAGCCCTTCGCGATGGCCTCGCGCGCGGCCAGCACGGCATGGGCGGTGCCGAGCCGTTCGGTCTGGATGTGTACCGAGCTCGTCACCGCGGGGTTCTGCGCCGCCGCCTCGACCTTGTCGGCATCGCGGCCGAGCACCAGCGCGATATCGGAAATGCCGGCAGCGGCCAGCGCATCGACCACATGGGCGATCATCGGCCGGCCGGCCACGGGATGCAGCACCTTCGAGCGGGAGGACTTCATCCGGGTGCTTTCGCCGGCGGCCAGGATGACGGCCAGGCAGTTGCGCTTCGTTGCAATCATGAGAATCCTCGTTCACCCGAAATCGACGCCGTTCCTTAGCAAAAACGGGGCGGAGGAGACAAAGGGATTCCGCGGATGAGCGACAAAGGCCGCCCGCCCGTTCATGCGGAGAGCCACTCCACCCGGGCCGAAGCAGGAGGATTTCTCAGCTGGCGCTGCTGCGCAGGCGGCTTTCCGTCAGAAGCCCGCTCTCGTCGAGGATCGGATAGGCGACCGAGACGAGGTGGGCGTTGACGCGCTTCAGGTCGCGCAGCATGTCGAGATGCAGCGAACTCGTCTGGAGGCTGTCGAGCCGCCCGTCGCGCAGGCGCGCCAGATGCTTTTCGGAAGACTGCTTCTCCATCCGCCGCACATCCACCTTCACCTCGACGAGCTGGCGCGCCAGCCCCTCGTCGCGCGTGACGAAGATCGTCTGGGCGATGCGCAGGTTCTCGATCGTCAGGTTGAAGAGGTTGGCGAGCTCCTTGTAGCCGTCGTCGGAGAATTTCAGGCCGTTGGTGATCTTCTTGCGCACCTGCTCCTGCAGGCCCTTCTCGATGATGTCGCCGACATGCTCGAGGTTGATCGCATAGTCGATGATGACGATGGAGCGCGCCGCGCTTTCGCCGGTGATGCCCTGCCGGCCAAGGCGCGAGAGGTAGATCTTCACCTCCTGCTGCAGGGCGTCGACCTGCCGCTCCAGTTCGCCGACATCCTTCAGCGGCGCCAGGTTGTTGTCGTTGAACGCCCGCATCGTGCGGATCAGCATGGATTCGATGATGTCGCCGACGCGCAGGACCTCGCGCGTTGCGCCGGACAGCGCCACGACCGGGTTCGAAAGCGCGGAATCGTCGAGATATTTCGGCCCCGTCTCCGGCTGCTTTTCCTCCGGCACGAGCTTTTCCATCAGCTTGGAAAGCGGGCCGGACAGCGGCCAGAGGACGAGCGCCACCACGAGGTTGAACGCAAGGTGCACGTCGACGGGAAGCTTCGTGGCCGGGAGCGGCAGGAGGGCCAGCAGCTCGGCGACCTGCCCCGCGAAGGGCAGCACGGCAAGGCAGCCGACCCCGCGCACGAGGAGGTTTCCGAGCGTGACGCGGCGGGCCGAGGCGGCCGCCTTCAAGGTGGCGATGACCGGCGGCACGGCGCCCCCGAGATTGGCGCCGAGCACGAGGATCACCGTCAGGGCCGGCGACAGGATGCCCATCGCCGTCAGCGAGATGATGAGCACGACGACGGCGAGGCTGGAGGACGAGATGATGGCAAGGACCGTCGAGAACGCGAGCGCCACGGGCCAGGCGCCGTCGAGCAGCGTCAGGAAGGCGCCGAGCGCCGGAGACTGGCGCATCGGCTCGGTCGCAAGGCTGAGCAGGTGCAGCGACAAGAGCATCAGGCCGATGCCGACCAAAGCGGAGCCGAGGCCCTGCCGGGCGGTGGAACTGCTCGACTTGTAGAAGACGATGCCGATCAGGATGACGAGCGGGGAAATCGATTCGATGCCCGTCGCCACCAGCCAGGCCGTGACGGCCGTGCCGACATTGGCGCCGAGCAGCACGATCTGCGCCATGCGCGCCCTGACGAGGTTGCGCTCGACGAAGGAGGCGATCATCAGCGCCGTCGCCGTCGAGCTCTGCAGCGCGACGGTGGCGACGAAACCGGCGAAGAAGGAGCGGAACGGCCCGCGCGTGCCGAGCGCCAGGCCCGAGCGCAGCCGCACGCCGAAGGCGCGCGTCATGCCGTCCTTCACCTGTGCCAGGCCGAAGAGCAGCAGCGCGACCGCGCCGAAAAGATTGATCATGACGATCGTGGATTCCACGTTCTGCCCTCCTTCCGGCCGGTGGAAACGGGACTCACCGGCCTGATCGCGCATCCGAGCACGAAGTTTCGTATCGTGATAGGCCATTCTGGCGGTATTCCGTCAATAATTTCAGAAAACTTTTGTTTGCCGGCAAAATAAATCGGCACCGCCCCGCACATTTGCGCCGGACCCGGTTTTCCCATGCATCGCGCGCGCCGGGCGGACTTCAATTCCCGCGAACTTTCCGTTAAGAGACGATCTCCGGCCGCATGGCCGCCGTGATTGAGGAAATTTAGACGATGCTCGAAGCCCTGAGACGCGCCTCCCACACCTGGGTGGCAAAAGCCCTGCTGATCGTTCTGGTCGGTTCCTTCGCTGTCTGGGGCGTTTCGAGCTCTCTTATCACCGGCACGGCCAATTCCGTCGTCACGGTCGGCGATGTCAGCGTCTCGCCGACGGACTTCCGTCTGGCCTACGAGCGCCAGGTCGCGACCATGTCGCAGCGCTTCGGCATGCGGCTGAACGCCGAGCAGGCCCGCGCCTTCGGCATCGAGAATCAGGTTTTTGCCGAGCTCGTCGCGGGCGCCGCGCTCGACCAGCTGTCGCGCGACATGAATCTCGGCCTTTCCGAAGGCCGCCTCGCCCAGCTGATCGCCGACGATCCGGCCTTCCGCGGCGTCAACGGCCAGTTCGACCGCATGGCCTTCTCCGCAGTGCTGCGCAATGCCGGCCTCAGGGAGAACGACTACATCAACAACCGCAGCCAGGTGGCGATCCGCGCGCAGGTCGTCGAGGCGGTTTCCGACGGCTACAAGGCCCCGGAGGTGCTGACGGCGGCGCTGCGCCAGTACCGCAACGAGGCGCGCACCGTCGATTATCTCATCCTGAGCAATGCCAATATCGACCCCGTCAAGGCGCCGGGCGACGACGTGCTCGCCCCCTGGTTCGAGGAGAACAAGGCCAAGTACCGCGCGCCGGAATACCGCAAGGTCGTCTATGTCTCGCTCGAGCCGAAGGACATCGTCGACACGGCCGCGATCACCGACGAGGCGCTGCGGGCCGACTATGAGAAGAACAAGGAAAAATACCGCACGCCGGCCACCCGCACGATCGAGCAGCTGACCTTTGCCGACCGCGCCAGCGCGGACGCCGCCGCCGCCAAGCTCGCCTCCGGCACGACCTTCGACGCCATCGTCGCCGAACAGGGCAAGACGGCCGCCGACGTCCTGCTCGGCGATTTCACCGAGGCGAACGTCCCGGACCAGAAGTTCGCCGCTCCCGCCTTCGCCGTCGCCGAGAACGGCGGCACGACGCCGGTCATCGACGGCACGTTCGGCCCGATCATCCTGCGCGTGACGAACATCCGCCCGGAAAACGTCAAGACCTTCGACGAGGTGAAGGAGGAGCTGCGCAACGAGCTGGCGCTGAGCGAGGCCGCCGACGGCATCCTCGCCGTGCACGACCGGCTGGAAGACGCGCGCGCCGAGGGCCTCGGCCTTGCGGAAGCCGCCGCCAAGAACAACCTCAAGGCCGTGACGATCGACGCGATCGACGCCCAGGGCAACGACCAAAAGGGCGAGGAGATCGACGGCCTGCCCGAAAAGGCCACCCTCCTCGGCGAGGTCTTCAAGACGGATGTCGGCACGGAAACGCAGCCGATCAATGTCGGCCGCGAGGGCTATGCCTGGTTCGAGGTGCTCGACGTGATCCCGGACCGCGACCGCACGCTCGACGAAGTGCGCGAACGCGCGGTTGCCGACTGGACCGCCGAGCAGCAGCGCCAGACGCTCGCCAAGAAGGCGGAAGAGCTGGCCGAGCGCGTGCGCAAGGGCGGCGACCTTGCCGCCATCGCCGGCGAGCTCGGCATGGCCGTGGAGAACAAGACGGGCCTCAACCGCGGCGCCCAGGATCCGGTGCTGAGCCCGGCGGCCGTCGCCGCAGCCTTCGCCGGTCCCGTCGGCCATGTCGCCAACACGCCCGGCGTCGACGGCGAGGGCCAGATCCTGCTGAAGGTGACGGACGTGAACGCCGAGACCGCCACCGACGCGCTTTCCGGCGACGAGCAGCAGATCGCCGCCGTCGCGCGCGCCAGCGGCGACGACATCCTCGACCAGATGGTGAGCGCCCTGCAGGCCTCCTACGGCGTCTCGATCAACCGCACGCTCGCCGAGCAGAGCATCGCGCGATAGGGAGACGGGAACCGCATGTCCGACCTGAAACCCTATATCGCCAAGGTCGCCGGGGGCGCGACACTGGATCGCGAGGACGCCCGCGGCGCCTTCGAGATCATCATGTCCGGCGCCGCCACGCCCTCGCAGATCGGCGGCTTCCTGATGGCGCTGCGCGTGCGTGGCGAGACCGTCGACGAGATCTACGGCGCCGTCGGCTCGATGCGCGCCCGCATGCTGCCGGTCGATGTTCCCGCCGACGCGATCGACATCGTCGGCACGGGCGGCGACGGGGCCGGCACCTACAACATCTCGACGCTCGCGGCGATCATCGTCGCGGGCGCCGGCGTTCCGGTCGCCAAGCACGGCAACCGGGCGCTGAGCTCGAAATCGGGCACGGCGGACGCCCTCTCCTGCCTCGGCGTCAAGCTGGACATCGGCCCTGCGGAAATCGCGCGCTGCGTGCACGATGCCGGCCTCGGCTTCATGTTCGCCCAACTGCACCATCCCGCCATGAAGCATGTCGGCCCGTCGCGCGTCGAACTCGGCACGCGCACGATCTTCAACCTGCTCGGCCCGCTCTCCAATCCCGGCAGCGTCAAGCGCCAGCTCCTCGGCGTCTTCTCGCCGCACTGGCTGCTGCCGATCGCCGAGGTGATGCGCGACCTCGGCTCGGAAAGCATCTGGGTGGTGCATGGCGAAGGCCTCGACGAGATCACCACGACGGGCACCACCCGGGTCGCCGCCCTCGAGGACGGCAAGATCCGCACCTTCGAGCTGACGCCTGCCGATTTCGGCCTGCCCCAGGTGGCGCTCGATGACCTGCGCGGCGGCGACGGCGCGCACAATGCGGCCGCCCTCCTCTCCGTGCTCGGCGGCGCGCACATGCCCTACCGGGACATTTCGCTCGCCAATGCCGCAGCCTCGCTGGTCGTCGCCGGCAAGGCGGAGACGCTGAAGGACGGCATGCGGCTTGCCGTCGAAGCGCTGGAAAGCGGCCGCGCCTGCACCGTGCTGGAACGCCTTGTCGCGGTTTCCAACGAAGGCAAGGCGGAGTAGGATTGTCCATGACCGATATCCTGAAGAAGATCGAGGCCTACAAGCTGGAGGAGATCGCCGCCGCCAAGGCACGCGTTTCCCCCGCCGAGCTTCGCGCCCGCATCCGCGACCAGGAGCCGCCGCGCGGCTTCTTCGCCAGCCTCAAGGCGAAGAAGGCCGAGGGCCGCTTCGGCCTCATCGCCGAGATCAAGAAGGCAAGTCCCTCCAAGGGCCTCATCCGGCCGGATTTCGATCCGCCGGCGCTGGCGAAGGCCTACGAGGCCGGCGGTGCCGCCTGCCTTTCCGTGCTCACGGACACGCCGAGCTTCCAGGGCGCGCCGGAATTCCTGACGGCGGCGCGTGCGGCCTGTGGCCTGCCGGCGCTGCGCAAGGATTTCATGTTCGACAGCTACCAGGTGCTGGAGGCGCGCGCCTGGGGCGCCGACTGCATCCTCCTCATCATGGCCTCGCTCGGCGACGACGACGCGAAGAGGCTGGAGGACGCCGCCTTCTCGCTCGGCATGGACGTGCTGATCGAGGTGCACGACGCGCCGGAAATGGAGCGCGCGCTGAAGCTCAAGTCCAAGCTCGTCGGCATCAACAACCGCAATCTGCGCACCTTCGAGGTGGATCTCGCCGTGTCTGAAAAGCTCGCCGGCATGGTGCCCGAGGACCGGCTGCTGGTCGGCGAGAGCGGCATCTTCACCCATGCGGATTGCGAACGGCTCGGCAAGGCCGGCATCTCCACTTTCCTCGTCGGCGAGAGCCTGATGCGCAAGGACGATGTGGCGGCGGCGACCCGCGAGCTCCTGACCGGCTCCGCCGGCATGCTGGCGGCGGAATGATGGCGGTCGCGCAATGACGGGCGAGGCCCGCACGCTCACCCATATCGACGCCGCCGGGCAAGCCAGCATGGTGGATGTCGGCGACAAGGCAGAGACGGTGCGCGTTGCAAGAGCCGAAGGCTTCGTCCGCATGGCGCCGGCGACGCTGGAGCTCATCCTTAGCGGCAATGCCAAGAAGGGCGACGTGATCGGCACGGCGCGCCTTGCCGGCATCATGGGCGCCAAGCAGACCGCCAGCCTCATCCCGCTCTGCCATCCGCTGATGCTGACCAAGGTGGCCGTGGAGATCTTCGAGGACCGCGCCCTGCCGGGCCTGCGCGTCGAGGCGATGGCCAAGCTCACCGGCCGCACCGGTGTCGAGATGGAGGCGCTCACGGCCGTCAGCGTCGCCTGCCTCACCATCTACGACATGGCCAAGGCCGCCGACCGCGAAATGGAGATAAGCGGCATCCGCCTCGTCGAAAAATCCGGCGGACGCTCCGGCGACTACCGGCGCGGAGACGCCGGCTGATGTCCCTCCTCAGCGTCGCGGACGCCCTCGACCGCCTGCTTTCCGCCGCCCGGCCGACGCGGCGGACGGAGACGGTTGGGCTGCACGAGGCCGACGGCCGCGTGCTCGCCGAAGACATCGCCGCGCGGCTGACGCAGCCGCCCTTCGACAATTCCGCCATGGACGGCTATGCGGTGCGCCATGCGGACATCGCCGTGCTCGGCTCCGTCCTGTCGGTCGTCGGCCTCTCCTCGGCCGGCCATGCCTTCGAGGGCATCGCGGCGCCCGGCGAGGCGGTGCGCATCTTCACCGGCGCCCCGCTGCCGGCCTTCGCCGATACCGTTCTGCTGCAGGAAGATGCCGCGGTGCTGGAAGACGGCCGCATCCGCACAACCTTCCTTACCCCGAAGGGCCGCCACATCCGTCCCCGCGGCCAGGATTTTTCCGAGGGCGAGGTCGTCCTGAAGTCCGGCGACATGCTCGATGCCGGCCGGCTGACCGTGGCGGCGGCGATGAACCACCCCGTCTTGCCGGTCTATGCCCGCCCCCGCATCGCCCTGCTCGCCACCGGCGACGAGCTCGTCCCGCCCGGCACGCCGCCCGGCGCCAGCCAGATCATCGCCTCCAACACCTACGGCGTCGCCGCCCTCGCCCGGGAGGCCGGCGCCGAGGTGATCGACCTCGGCATCGTTCGCGACGACAGGCAGGCGCTGCTGGAGGCCGTGCGCCACGCGCTGACGCAGGATATCGACGTGCTCGTCACGCTCGGCGGCGCCTCCGTCGGGGATTTCGACCTCGTGCAGCCCGTGCTCGGCGAGGCGGGCATGGAACTCGATTTCTGGCGCATCGCCATGCGCCCGGGAAAACCCCTGATGGTCGGCCGGCTCGGCGCGGTCCAGGTGGTGGGCCTGCCCGGCAATCCCGTTTCGAGCCTCGTCTGCTCGCATCTCTTCCTCGCCCCCCTCGTGCGCCGCCTCGCCCGCCTGCCGGCGAAAGACCGGCAACATCCGGCCGTCGCGGCCGTGCCGCTCAGGGAGAACGACCACCGGCAGGACTATGTCCGCGCGCGCATCGCCCGCGGCCCCGCCGGCGAACTGCTCGTCACGCCCCTCGACAAGCAGGAATCCTCGATGATGAAGGCCTTCGCCGTCTCCGAAGGCCTGCTCGTGCGCCCGCCCCACGCCCCGGCGGCCCCGGCGGGCACGCCCTGCACGGTTCTTCTCCTGCGCGAACCTGCCGCCTGAACAGTACTATTATTGTTTCAGCAACCCCTTGCGGAACACATATGGAACAGATAGTGTCTGTTCTGGATTTGTTTCACACGATTCTCGGTGGAGGGGCCATGCTCACGCGCAAACAACAGGAACTTCTCCTGTTCATTCATGAACGGATGAAGGAGTCCGGCATTCCCCCCTCCTTCGACGAGATGAAGGATGCGCTGGATCTCGCCTCCAAGTCCGGCATCCACCGCCTCATCACGGCGCTGGAGGAGCGCGGCTTCATCCGGCGCCTGCCGAACCGGGCCCGCGCGCTGGAGGTGATCAAGCTCCCCGAGGCCTATACCCAGAGCCTGCAGCCGCGCCGCGGCTTTTCGCCGGCGGTCATCGAGGGCAGCCGCGGCAAGCAGGCCCCGGCCGCCGCCCCGCCGCAGCGCACGCCGATCGCGGAGATCCCGTCTTCCGTCTCCGTACCGGTCATGGGCCGCATCGCCGCCGGCGTGCCGATCTCCGCCATCCAGAACAACACGCATGACATCACCGTGCCGGCCGAGATGATCGGCAACGGCGAGCACTATGCGCTGGAGGTCAAGGGCGACTCGATGATCGAGGCCGGCATTCTCGACGGCGACACGGTCATCATCCGCAATGCCAGCAGCGCCAATCCCGGTGAAATCATCGTGGCGCTTGTCGACGACGAGGAGGCGACCTTGAAGCGCTTCCGCCGCAAGGGCGCGTCCATCGCGCTCGAAGCGGCAAACCCAGCCTACGAGACCCGCATCTTCGGGCCGGACCGCGTGAAGATCCAGGGCAAGCTGGTCGGCCTCATCCGCCGCTACAACTGATCTTTCGGAAGATCGAAGGTGCCGCTGCGCCAGTCATAGGTGCGATGGCGGGACCACGGCCGGTTTAGGCTTTCGACGGCCGGCGTGATATCGGCCCCGGAGAGAGCGCCGGATGCGCCCTCAGGATCCGGCCGGATCTCGAGGGCGCCGGTTCGCCTCAGATGACGCGCCGTCACCAGGCGGGCGCCCGAACGGCAGACCTCCAGCCGGAGGGCAAAGGGAACGACGACGAGATCGGCGGCGTCGCAGGCCGTGCCCAGGAAGGCGACGTCGTCGAGGGTGACGATCCGCCAGCCGCTCGGCGAGACGGCGGCGCAGAATGCCTTTGCCTCGCAGACGAAATTGTCGCCCTCTCTCGCCGCCGTGAAAGCCGCGGCCATGGCGTCCCTCGCCTTTTGCCGGTCGGCCTTGCGCCGGGGCCGTTTCCGGTCTCCGGTTGCGCCGGACGGCTCGCCCGTTTCCTCGATAGTCAATCCCGCGCTCCGTCGGATGTCCGGTTTTGCAAGATCGCCGAGCCGGAGGGCGCGCCGCCACTGCGCATAGATGAAGTCCGGCGGCCGCGCGCGGTTCGTCGCGACGGTTTCGCCACGAAGGATGGCGACGAGACGGCCGTCCTCCGACACCAGCGCCTCCGGCGCATCGCGTCCGGCCGGCCAGCAGGCGATGGCGAGGCCGAGGCCGGCGAGCAGCGTTCCCGCATGGCGCAGCCGCGTGCGCAGGATGCAGACAAGGCCGCCGCCGAGGCCGACCAGCAGGAAGGCGGCGGGCGCAATGCGGCCGGTGACGATCTCGCCCTTCCAGCTCGCGACCCATGTCGAAAGGGCGATCATCCACTCGATGCCCTTGCCCATGATCGCGAAAGGCACCGCATCGAGGCCGAGGGGCATCAAGAGCACGGCGACGAGACCGAAGGGCATGACGACGGCGCTGATGACGGGCATGGCGAGCAGGTTGCCGGCCAGCCCGTAGGCCGGGATGCGGTGGAAGTGGCCGATGGAATAGATCAGGGTCGAGAACCCGCCGATCAGCGAGGACAGCATGAGCCCGCCGAAGAAGCGGCCGAGCGCACCGCCGAAGAGTTTCAGGCGCCCTCCCCCGTCCTCCCGCCGGACGGGGCGTTCGCGCCAGGCCGCATAGCCGGCGACGAGCCCGAGCGTCGCCGCATAGGACATCTGGAAGCCGGGATTGGTGACGGCGGACGGCGTCGCGACCAGGATGAGGATCGCCGAAAGTGCCACGTTGCGCAGGCTGATCGCGGACCGGCCGAACAGCACAGCGACCAGCATGACGCAGATCATGATCCAGGAACGCACGGCGGAGATCGCGCCGCCCGAGACGAGGATGTAGAGCGTCACCATGACGAGCGCCCCGGCGGCGGCGATCTTCTTGGCGGGATAACGCTCGGAGAAGCCCGGGATCAACGCCATCACGACGCGCGCGCCGACGAGGAAGGTGCCGGCGGCCAGCACCATGTTGAGCCCGGAAATGGCGAGCACATGGGCAAGCCCGGCCTGCCGCAGCGCCTCCACCGTCTCCACGCCGATCGCCCGCTGCTCGGCCGTCACCAGGGCCGCGGCGATCGCCCCGGCATCGCCTCCAATGCGGCCGCGGATGTGCTCGGTGAGGTTGTTGCGCCATGTGGCGATCTCCTGCCGGATCCGGTCGGCAAGCCCCGGATCGGCCACCGCGGCCGTGCCCGGCGCGCGGTAGAAATAGCCGACCGCCCCGGTGCCGGCGAAATACGCGTCGAAGGCGAAGTCGTTGAGACCCGAAAGCGCCGGGCCGGAGGGCGGCCCGAGCCGGGCGCGCCCGGTTATGCCGCCGCCGATCGGGATCGGCGCGTGCCGGCTGCGGGCCAGCAGCGTCACCACGGCGGGTTGCCGCTTCAGCACGGGATCGCGCGTCGCATCGAGCGCGATGCGATAACGGATCGCGCCGCGTTCATCGCTTTCGCGCGAGAGCACGCGGCCACGGATCTCGGTGGTGACCGGCGCGTCGAGGATGACCGTGCCGAGCCGGGCGCTTTCAAGCGCGGCCAGCAGCATGCCGGCGGGAACGAGAAACGCCGCGGCGGCCACAAGCGCGACCCAGTCTTCCCGGTGGCGCAGGCGCCAGGCCGGCCAGAAGGCGAGTGAGGCGGAGAGGAGCATGGCAAGAAGCGGCGGATCGGAGGCGACGGCAAACCAGAAAGCGGCCCCGGCGCCGAGAAAGACCGGAACGAAGAGGAAGAAGTGGCCGTGGGCGCGCTCCTCCGCAAGGGCGGCCGCGCCCGCCTGCCGCGCGGCAGGCGCGCCCCGGAGACGCATTGCCGCGTGCCGCATGCCGGAAAACACGGACCCGTTGCGCGGCCCGTAAACCGGGGTCGGCAGGCGGGCGCCATCAGGCACCGCCCGCCAGGCATCGGCCTCGGGCACTTCCCGCCGTTCTGCGACGTCGGCTTTCTCCATGATCGCGGCCCCGCCCGTCCGGACCTCATCATGCAATCGAACGGAAGAATATTCAATCAGCAGTAGCCGCCGCAGATGCTAAGCCAAACAGAAAGGATGCCACCTCCGCATTTAATGAAACACGCGCAAAAGTTGCTTGAAACTTGTTGGAAAGGGTAGATATTGCGTTGCCGGAAAGCCTGTTTTCGCAATGCACAATTTGCCTTTGGTCTCGCTTGGCATGCAAACGCAAATGGGCTAGCAAAACGAGCATGTTCATGGTTCCGGCACAACCTCGTGCCGCCATTGGAAACAACGGAGGATCGTTATGACAGGAACAAGCGCGGGTGTGTCGATCGGTGACAAGACAGTCGAATTGCCGACCCGGTCCGGTACGATCGGCCCCGATGTGATCGACATCGGCACGCTGTACAAGAATACAGGCGCCTTCACCTACGACCCCGGCTTCACCTCCACCGCCTCCTGCGAGTCGAAGATCACCTATATCGATGGCGACGAAGGCGTGTTGCTGCACCGCGGCTACCCGATCGAGCAGCTGGCCGAACACGGCGACTTCCTCGAAGTCTGCTATCTTCTGTTGTACGGCGAGCTGCCGACCAAGGCCCAGAAGGACGATTTCGACTACCGCGTCACGCACCACACCATGGTGCACGAGCAGATGAGCCGCTTCTTCACCGGCTTTCGCCGCGACGCGCACCCGATGGCCGTCATGTGCGGCTGTGTCGGCGCGCTGTCGGCCTTCTACCACGACTCCACCGACATCACCGATCCGCACCAGCGCATGGTCGCCTCGCTGCGCATGATCGCCAAGATGCCGACGATCGCCGCCATGGCCTACAAGTACCATATCGGCCAGCCCTTCGTTTACCCGAAGAACGACCTCGACTACGCGTCGAACTTCCTGCGCATGTGTTTTGCCGTGCCGTGCGAGGACTATGTGGTGAACCCGGTGCTGTCGCGCGCCATGGACCGCATCTTCATCCTGCATGCCGACCACGAGCAGAACGCCTCCACCTCGACGGTGCGCCTCGCCGGCTCCTCCGGCGCCAACCCCTTCGCCTGCATCGCGGCCGGCATCGCCTGCCTCTGGGGCCCGGCCCATGGCGGCGCGAACGAAGCCGCGCTCAACATGCTCGCCGAAATCGGCTCGGTCGAGCGTATTCCGGAATATGTCGCCAAGGCGAAGGACAAGAACGATCCGTTCCGCCTGATGGGCTTCGGCCACCGCGTCTACAAGAACTACGACCCGCGCGCCCGCATCATGCAGAAGACGACGCACGAGGTTCTCGGCGAGCTCGGCATCAAGGACGATCCGATGCTGGAAGTCGCCATGGAGCTGGAGCGTATCGCGCTGACGGACGACTACTTCATCGAGAAGAAGCTCTATCCGAACATCGACTTCTATTCCGGCATCACGCTGAAGGCGCTGGGCTTCCCCACCACCATGTTCACCGTGCTCTTCGCGCTCGCCCGCACGGTCGGCTGGATCGCCCAGTGGAACGAGATGATCGAAGACCCGGAACAGCGCATCGGCCGTCCGCGCCAGCTCTATGTCGGCGCTCCGAAGCGCGACTATATCCCCGTCTCCAAGCGCTGATCTCAGCAGATATCCATGAAAAAGCCCGGTCAGTTTCGACCGGGCTTTTTTGTTGTAAGAAGATCGAGGATGACCGCCGCGCCGGTCTCGCCGGGCGGCCTTCCGGTCTGCATGCGTTCGTGCACGAGGTCGTAGCCTTCCAGCATGGCGCGGCGCTGCATCGTCTCCTGCGAAAGCCGCTCGAACCAGCGGGTCAGGCTGCCGGGGCGCACCATGTCGTTCAGGTATTCCGGCACGACGGCATAGTCGGCGATGATGTTGGGGATCGCCGCCGTCCAGATTCTCACCTTGCCGAGGAAGAGGTTGGCGAGCCAGTCGAAACGATAGGTCGAGACGACCGGCACGCGGGCGAGCGCCAGTTCGAGGATGACGGTGCCGGATGCCGCAATCGCCGCATCGGCCTCGGTGAAGGCCTGCCACTTCTGCGCGGCGGACACGGTGATCTGCGGCTTCACCGGCCAGTCCGCCGTCAGCTTTCGCACCAGCGCTTCCTGCCGCGGCACGGTGGGCAGGAGGAAGCGCGTGCCGGGGTTTCGCGCGGTGATCTCCCGTGCGGCCTCGCCGAAGACCGGCAGCAGGCGGGTGATTTCGGTGCCGCGCGAGCCGGGAAGCAGCAGGCAGACGCGCTCGCCGGGCGCCCGCTCGGCGCGGGCAAGGCGCGCGGCGCGGATGTGCCGGATATCGGGATCGCCGATCAGCCGGTGGCCGACATAGGTCGTCGCCGGGCCGCCGAGCCGCTCCATCACGGCCGGCTCGAACGGCAGGAGGGCGAGGACGTGGTCGACATAGGCGCGCATGCGCGGCGCGCGCTCTTCCTTCCAGGCCCAGACGCTCGGGCAGACATAGTTGACGACCGGCAGGTCCGGCAGTGCCTTGCGCACACGGCGCGCCACGCGGTGGGTGAAGTCCGGGCTGTCGATGATAACAAGCGCGTCCGGTCGCGCGGCGATCAGGGCATCGGCCGTCTGGCGAATGCGGCGGATGAGCGATGGCAGGCGTTTCAGCACCTGCGAGATTCCCATGATGGAGAGTTCGGAGAAATCGAACAGGGATTGAAGCCCCTGCCGCTCCAGTGCCTCGCCGCCGACGCCGACGAGCGCGACCGGGCCGGCATGGGCAACCCGCAAGGCCGCGATCAGGTCGCCGCCGAGGAGATCGCCGGAAATCTCGCCGGCAACGACGCCGATCGTCAGGGGTCTTTCCGTCATTGCCGCATCTCCGCCCTGTCCGGCACGATGCCGGTCACGAACAGGCCGTTCGCATCCGCTTCGGCAACGAGCGCCGCGCGCTCCAGCACCAGCGAGCGCCCCGCCTCCACCGCAATCCCCGCTAGGCCGGCGGCGCGGGCGCGGCGCAGGGTTTCCACGCCGATCGACGGCAGGTCGGCGCGCAGGTCCTGCTCCGGCTTGCAGAGCTTGACGAGCACGCCCTTGCGGCGCGCGGAGATGCGCCCGGCCGCGCGCAGGCCCGCCACCCGCTCCAGCATCGCATCCGTGCCCTCCGCCCCCTCCAGCGCCACCACGCGCCCGCCGAGCGCGACGGCGCCCTGCCCCACGTCGAGGCGGCCGAGCGCCAGCGCCGCGGCGGCGGCGGCGGCGATATCGGCCTCGGCGGCCGCATCCGGGGCGACGGCGCCGAGCGGGCCTTCGCTGCCGAGCAGGTCCGGCACGATGTTATGCGCGCCGACGACACGCACCCCCTCGGCCTCGATCAGCCGGATGACCATCTTCAGCACCGCATCGTCGCCGCCCTTCAGCAGGGTGCGGATGATGGAGGGCACGGCGGCAAGGGCCTTCAGCGGCGCATGGATGTCCCGCCATTCCGGCCGGCGCCGGACGGAGCCCGACAGCACGGCCCGGCCGATGCCCTTCGCCCGGAAGGCTGCGCCGATGCCGGCATAGTTGCCGATGGAGATGACCTGGTGCTCGAAGCCGGACCAGTCCGGGCTGGCTTCGTCGCGCAGCGCCAGGATGTAGGGATCCTCGCCACGGGCGCGGGCCGCATCCGCGACATAGCGCGGCAGGAGGCCTCCGCCGGCGATGATGGCCAGCCGGTCGCGCGCGAGGGGCCGGCTGTCCGCCATGCCGCTCAGGCCTTGCCGCGGTTCGGCGAGGAGAGCGCGCGGTCGCTTTCGGCGGCGATGAAATCGAGGATGTGCATGACGGGCACGCTGTTCGCATAATCCGCGCGGATCGCGGCCGCATTGGCGCGGATCGAGCCCTCGCCTTCGAAAATCTGCTTGAAGGCGCGGCGGACCTCGTGGATCGCCGCCTTCTCCATGCCCGCCCGGCTCATGCCCACGACGTTGAGACCGCCGAGGATGCCCGGATTGCCGTTCAGCATGCCATAGGGGATGACGTCATAGGCGACCGCCGAAAGGCCGCCGATGAAGGCCTGACGGCCGATGCGGGTGAACTGGTGCACCGCCGAGCCGCCGCCGAGGATCACCCGGTCCTCGACGGTCACATGGCCGGCGAGCATGACATTGTTCGACAGGATGATGTGGCTGCCGAGCTGGCAGTCATGCGCGACATGCGAATTGGCGAGGAACAGGTTGTGGCTGCCGACGACGGTCTTGCCGCCGCCTTCGGTCGTGCCGGTGTTCATCGTCACGCCTTCGCGGATGACGCACATCTCGCCGACGGAAAGCGTCGTCTCGGCGCCGTCGTGATGCACGCTCTGCGGATCGCCGCCGATGACGGCATTGGCGAAGATGCGCGTGCCGCGGCCGATATCCGTGCGGCCCGTGACCACCACATGCGTCAGAAGCTCCACGCCATCGCCGAGAACGACCTTGGGCCCGACATGGCAGAAGGGTCCCACGACGACGTTCTCACCGATGATCGCCCCGTCCTCGATGACGGAGAGCGGGTGGATCTTCGCGCTGGCGGCAATCATGATCAGGCGTCTTCCTTCTTGACGATCATCGCGCCGATATCAGCTTCCGCGACGAGTTGCCCATCAACTTTTGCGTCGCAGTGAAACTTCCAGATATTGCCGCGCTGCTTCTGCTTGGCGACGTGGAATTCGACGCGGTCGCCGGGCACGACCGGCTTGCGGAAGCGCGCATTGTCGATCGTCATGAAGTAGACGAGATTGGTGCCCGCGCGCGTCTTGCGGGCGCAGATCGCGCCGGCCGTCTGCGCCATGCCCTCGATGAGCAGCACGCCCGGCATGATCGGGTGATCGGGGAAATGGCCCATGAACTGCGGCTCGTTGACCGTGACGTTCTTGATGCCGATGGCCGAATCGTCGCCGTCGATGTCGACGATCTTGTCGACGAGCAGGAATGGATAGCGATGAGGAAGCAACGTCAGGATCTCACGCAGATCAGCCACGCCGAGCGTCGCCTTGGTCTCTTCACTCATCGTTGCCCCCCTTCTTCTGGACTCGAGTGCTGGAACGCATGGCGATCTCCGCCATGTCGCGCAGGAAATCGCGCATCGGGCGGGCGGGAATGCCGCCATATTTCTCGCCCGGTGGAATATCGGCGACGACACCGCTCATGGCGGCAATCTGCGCGCCGTCTCCAATGGTGATATGACCGTTGATGCCGGCCGCGCCGCCGATCATCACGCCATCGCCGATGCGCGTGCTGCCGGCGATGCCGACGCCGCTGACGATGCCGCAATGGCGGCCGATGCGCACGTTGTGGCCGACCTGGACCTGGTTGTCGATCTTGGTGCCCTCGCCGATGACGGTGTCGTCCATCGTGCCCCGGTCGACCGTCGTGTTCGCGCCGATCTCCACATGGTCCTGGATGATCACGCGGCCGATCTGGACGATCTTGATCATGCCGGGCCTGAGGCCGGGCGCATAGCCGAAGCCGTCCTGGCCGATGCGCGCGCCGGGGTGGATGATGACATTGTTGCCGATCAGCGCGCACTGGATCGTGACGCCCGCGGCGATCGTGCAGTCGCGGCCGATGCGCACGCCCGCGCCGACGATCGCGCCCGGGCCGATGCGGCTGCCCTCGCCGATCTCCGCGCCCCTGCCGATCACCGCCATGGGTTCGATGGACACATTGTTCTCGAGGCGCGCCTGCGGATCGACATAGGCGCCCTGGGCAACGCCGGCGGGCGACGAGGTCATTGCTTCCGGCCGCATGGCGGCGGGGTACAGGATTTCCCCGGCGCGGGCAAAGGCCGTGTGCGGGCGGGTCGAAAGCAGAACCGCGATCTTCGACGGAATGAGCGGGGCCAGAGCGCGATCGCACAGGATCGCGGTCGCCTCGCTGGTCTCAAGCTCGGCGCGAAACTTGCGGGAGAGGATGTAACAGAGGTCGCCGTCCTTCGCCCGGCTCACGGGCGAGACGCTGCGCACGATGCGGTCGGCATGCGCGGCGTCGGCAAGTTCCGCCCCAAGCCTTGCCGCCAGGTCTCCCAGGCGAACGCCGTCATGGGGCGGAAAAAACCAGTTATGCTCCATAGGCATGACTCCAGAACGCCCGTCTTCTCGCAGTTCTGGACTGCCTATCTCAGAACTGGGTTGCGATGCCGAACTTGAAGCGCTGGACCTCGTCGAAGGATTCCTTCTTGACCGGAACAGCATAGTCGACACGCAGCGGACCGAACGGCGACGCCCAGATGATGGAGGCACCGACCGAGGCGCGCAGGCTCATGTCCTCGCCACGAACCCTGTCAGCCGCAACGGTCTTGACGTCGTTGCCGTAAAGCGTGCCGGCATCGACGAAGACCGCACCGCGGAAGCCGGAGTCACGCGCGATGAACGGCAGCGGGAAGGACGCTTCCGCCGAGGCCGTGAAGTAGGTCGTGCCACCGAGCGCATCGCCCGTCGACGTCGCGCGCGGGCCGATGCCGCCCGATTCGAAGCCGCGCAGGTCGTTTGCCGACAGCGTGAACTGGTCGTAGACCTTCACGTCGTTGCGGCCCCACATGTGGCCACCGCTGACGGCGATCGAGCCGATGACGTCCGCATCCTCCATGAGCATATGGAAGTACCGGGCCTTGCCCGAAATCTTGTAGAAGTCCGAATCGCCGCCGAGGCCGGCAAATTCCTGCGTGATCTGGGCGAAGATGCCGTCGCGCGGCAACGTCCTGTCGTCGATCGTGTCGTAGGTCAGGCTGTGCGAGACCGAGGACCGAACCCACGGGCCGTTGACGACGACATGCTGGTAGGGCGAAGACAGCTCGCTCAGGTCGCCGGATTTATAGTCGAGCTTGGTGTAGTTGTAACGCAGCGACGTCGACAGGTCTTCCGTGATCGGAGCCGTCACGCGCAGCGTGAAGCCCTGCGTATCGACGCTGTAGTAGTCTTCGCTGTCGTCTTCGTTCTTGAACACGTCGAAGCCGGCCGCAAGGCGGTAGCCGAGGAAGTAGGGCTCGGTGAACGACAGGTTGTAGTCGCGCGAATTCTCGCCGCCGCCGGCAGCAACGCGGATGTACTGGCCGCGGCCGAGGAAGTTCTTCTCCTCGATCGAGGCTTCCAGCTTGAAGCCGCCCTTGTCGCCCGTCTCGTAACCGGCGCCGATACCGAACGAACCGGTCGACTGGTCCTGGACGTCGACGACCAGGACGACGCGGTCGGGCTGGCTGCCCGGCGCCGTGGAGATGTTGACGGTCGAGAAGTAGCCGAGCGCCTCGAGGCGACGCTTGGCGCGCGTGATGACTTCCTGGTTGAAGGCGTCGCCTTCGCCGATGTCGAACTCGCGGCGGATGACGTAGTCGCGCGTGCGGGTGTTGCCGCGGATTTCGATGCGCTCGACATAGGCGCGCTCGCCCTGGTCGACGAGATAGTCGACGGCGATCGTGCCGTTGCCGAGATCGCGGTTGCCGCGCGGCGTCACGCGGGCGAACGGATAGCCGTTGGCCGCGACGCGCTTGGAAATCTCGGACATCGTGTCCTGCACGTCGCGGGCGCGGTAGACCTTGCCCGGGCGCGATTCGATGAGGCCCTGCAGCTCCTCGCCGTCGATGCCCTCGACCGTCGATTCGACGCTCACGGGGCCGAAGTCGTAGCGCTGGCCTTCCTCGACCGTGAAGGTCACGACATATTCGTTGGAGGCTTCGTCGAGGACGGCTTCCGACGAGACGACGCGGAAGTCGGCATAACCGTTGTTGAAGTAGAACTGGCGCAGCGCCTCTTCGTCGGCGCGCAGCTTGTCTTCGCTGTAGACGTCCTTGCGGGTCAGGAACGACAGGAAGTTCGACTTCTTGGTGACGATGACGGCCTGCAGGCGGCTGTTGCTGTAGGCCTGGTTGCCGACGAAATTGATCTGCGAGATCTTCGTGCGGTCGCCCTCGTCGACGATGAAGGCGACGTTCACGCGGCCATTGCCGAGCGGATAGACCTGCGTCGTGACGGTGGCGTCGGAGCGGCCGATCGAGGCATAGGCGTCGCGGATGGCCTGCTTGTCGGCTTCGATGGCGGTTTCGCTGTACGGGCCGAGTGACTGCGAGCGCAGGACGGGCGTGAGCTTCTCGTCCTTGATCTTGCGGTTGCCGTTGATGACGACCTGGTTGATCAGCTGGTTTTCATCGACCGTGACGACGAGCGTGCTGCCGGAGACGGCGATTCTCACATCGGAGAAATAGCCGGTCGCGAACAGGCGGCGCACGGAAGCGTCGATGTCGGCGTTGGAGAAGTTCTTGCCGGGTACAATGGTGATGTTCGCCTTGACCGTATCGGCGCTCACACGGCTGGCACCACGCACCTGGACGCTGCGGATCACGGCCGCTTCCGCGACGGTGGCGGAGACAAGCGTGGCAAAAGAGCCGCCCGTGACAACCATACTGGCCGACAATGCAACGGCCGACACGGCGTTCAAAAAGTTTGAACCAGCTTTCATCTTCACTACTTACCTTCGTTTCAACGTCCCGGCAGGCGCGCGCCCGACTCCGGTCACGTTTGCCGTTTTAACCGCTTTTGCCATACAAGCAAGCGTACGCGTTAATTTCTGTTTACTTCAATTCCAACCGTGGCCCGAAGGCCACTACATCCGTTTCATTACGGTAAACAGAGCGTTAGCGCGACTGCCTCAGCGTAAGCGGCCCCCTTTTTCGATTCCCTGCCGGCAATGCGGCAAACCTCAGCCGAGGAGCATGGAAATGTCGTTCCAGGTCGCGAAAACCATCAGCATGAGCACCAGCGCCATGCCGATGCGGAATGCGATCTCCTGCGCCCCGGGCCCGACAGGCCTGCCCCGGATAGCTTCCACCGCATAGAACATCAGATGGCCGCCATCAAGTACCGGAACCGGCATCAGGTTCAAAAGTCCAATGGAAACAGACAGAACAGCGGCAAGCTGCAGCAGGGCGGCAACACCGAGCGTCGCCATCTGGCCGGAGGCCTGCGCGACGCGGATCGGCCCGCCGAGCTGATCGGCCTTCATGCGTCCCATCACGAGGTTGGACAGATAGTCGAACGTCCCCGTCACGATATGCCAGCTCTGCAGCACGCCCTGCCCCACGGCCTCGACCGGGCCGTATTCCACGACGCGGAAATTGCCGCTTTCCTGGTTGGTCACGATGCCGATCAGGCCGAGCTCGATCTTGTTGCCGAACTGGTCGGTGATCTCGGTGCGCTTGGGCACCATGGGCAGGTCGAGGTCCTGGCCGTCGCGGCGCACCGTCACCGTGATCGTCAGCTCCGGGCGCACGCTGACATAGCGGCGCACGTCGTCGAAGGTCGCGACCGGATTGCCGTCGAGCGCGACGAGGAGGTCGCCCGGCCGCACGCCCGCCTCTTCGGCGGCGCTGTCCGGGCGCACTTCCGCGACGATCGGGTCGGCGATCTGGCGGCCGTAGATGGAGAACATCACGGCGAAGATGGCGATGGCGAGCACGAAATTGGCGATGGGGCCGGCGGCGACCGTGACCGCCCGTTTCCAAAGGGCGGCGCCGAGGAAGGTGCGCTTGCGCACATCCTCCGGCAGCGAGGCGACGGTATCGTAGTCCGGTATGGAGGCCGGGTCGTCGTCGCCGAGGAATTTCACATAGCCGCCAAGCGGGATGGCGGAGAGCTTCCAGCGCGTGCCGTGGCGGTCGGTGAAGCCGAAGAGTTCCGGGCCGAAGCCGACGGAGAAGGCCGTGATGCCGATGCCGGACCAGCGGCCGGCAAGGTAATGACCCATCTCGTGCACGAAGACGATGAGCGTCAGCACGACCAGGAAGGGAAGGATGTAGCCCGTCACGAATCCAACGGAGCCAGCCAGCATGTCCATGAACCCAATCCCCAACGTGTCGCCGCTACGGGCCGAAAAGGAACACGCCGGCCGGCGTGTTGACGGTGCCCGAAACGATCGCGTCGCCAAGCGCAATGAGGAACGCGGCGAAGCAGGCAAAAACAAGGCCGTCCACCCGGTCCATGACGCCGCCATGTCCCGGAATGAGGCGGCTGGAATCCTTCACGCCGAAACGGCGCTTGATGAAGGATTCGAAAAGGTCGCCGATCTGGCTGAACACCGAGAGCACCAGCGCGATCGCCGGCACCCACAGGCCGTTCAGCGGGAAGAAGATCATGTGCACGAGCGTGCCGGCGACAACCGCGGAAATGGCCCCGCCGATCGCCCCCGACCAGGTCTTTCCCGGCGAGATGGGCGGGGCGAGCTTCGGCCCGCCGACCGCGCGGCCGACGAAATAGGCAAGGATGTCCGTCGCCCAGACGACGGCGAAGATGAACAGCATGGCGGCAAAGCCGTGGGCGGTGTCGCCGCGGATGGCGGCGAGCGAGATCGCCGTCAGGCCGGAATAGACGATGCCGCCGGCAAGCCAGCCGCTGCCCTTCAGGGCAAAGGCATAGGCGATGCCGATCAGGGTGGCGCCGATCAGCGCGGGCAGCGCGAGCTCGTCGAAGCCGAAGAGCACCAGCGCCGCGACGAGCACGACCGACAGCCAGCCGAAGGCATTGGCGCGGAAGTCCGTTTCCGGCAGGCGGATGATCGTCGACCACTCGTAGTAGACGAGCAGCGCGATGGCCGAGGCGAGCAGGCGGAAGGCAAGGCCGCCGAGCCAGGTCGCGAGAAGCACGACGACGGCGAGCACGATGCCGGAGAGGATGCGCAGGCGCAATTCGCTGTGCATCACGAACCCACCGCAAGCGTCTTTGCCGCCTGCAGGCCGCCGAAGCGGCGCTCGCGCATGGCATAGCGCGACAGCGCGGCGACAAAGGTGTCGCGCGAAAAATCGGGCCAGAACTCGGGAATGAACATCAGCTCCGCATAGGCCGCCTGCCAGAGCAGGAAGTTGGAGAGCCGCTCCTCGCCGCTGGTGCGGATGATGAGGTCGGGGTCGGGAATGCCGGACGTGTCGAGCGAGGCGCCGATGCGCTCCGGGCCGATCTCGGCGGGATCGAGGCGGCCGGCGGCGACCTCGGCCGCGAGCCGGCGCACCGCGCGGGCGATCTCGTCGCGCGAACCGTAGTTGAAGGCGATGACCAGCGTGATGCCGGTATTGGCGCGGGTCGTGTCCTCGGCCTCCAGCAGGAGCGGCAGGATGTCGCTGGAAAGGTTCGCCTTGTCGCCGATGACGCGGATGCGCACGTTCTCCCGGTGCAGCACCGCGAGGTCACGCCGGATGAAGGTCTTGAGCAGGCCCATCAGGTCGCTGATCTCGCTCTCCGGCCGGCTCCAGTTCTCCGAGGAGAAGGCGAAGAGCGTGAGGTATCGCACGCCGCATTCGGCGGCCGTGCGCACGGCCTCGCGCACCGCTTCGACACCCTTGCGGTGCCCCATGGCGCGCGGCAGGCCGCGGGCATTCGCCCAGCGTCCGTTGCCATCCATGATGATGGCGACGTGTGCCGGTGCGGTGCTGGGCGAGAGCTGGTTCATGAACGATCCGGAAAGGAGGAACGGAGGCAGGCGGCCGAAGCCCTAGACCTGCATGATTTCCTTTTCCTTCTCGGCAAGCAAGCGATCGACCTCCAAAATCGTCTCGTCGGTCATCTTCTGCACCTTTTCGGACTGGCTGCGGGAGAGATCCTGCCCGATATCGCCATCCTTTTCGGCTTTCTTGAGGTCGTCCATGCCGTCGCGGCGCACATGGCGGATCGCGACCTTGGCCTTCTCGGCATAGTCATGCGCGACCTTGACGAGCGACTTGCGGCGCTCCTCGTTGAGCTCGGGCAGCGGAATGCGGAGATTCTGGCCGTCGATGATCGGGTTCAGGCCGAGATTCGATTCGCGGATGCCGCGTTCGACGGCGCCGACCATGCCCTTGTCCCAGACGGAGACCGACAGCATGCGGGGCTCGGGAACGGAGATGTTGGCGACCTGGTTCAGCGGCACGCGCGAACCATAGGCCTCGACCTGCACCGGATCGAGCACGTTGGCCGAGGCACGGCCGGTGCGCAGCGACGCGATGTCGTTCTTGAAAGCCGAAATCGCGCCATCCATGCGACGCTTCAGTTCCTTCAGGTCAATACCTTCACTCATCGGATACTCCCGTTTTCATAGAGCGGCTGCACGCGCCTCGCGTGCGCGCCTCAAGAATCAGTTGTCGGTTACGATGGTCCCGCGCCCGCCCCCGGTCAATATTTCAGCAAAACCGCCTTTTTCGTGGATGGAGAAGACGATGATCGGGATGTGGTTCTCGCGCGCCAGCGCGACGGCTGCGACATCCATGACGGCAAGGCCCCTTTCAAGGACCTCGCTGTGCGTCAGGCGGTCGAAGCGCGTGGCGGCCGGGTCCTTCTTCGGGTCGGCCGAATAGATGCCGTCGACCTGCGTGCCCTTGAAGATCGCTTCGGCGCCCATTTCGGCGGCGCGCAGCGCGGCGGCGGAATCGGTGGTGAAGAACGGGTTGCCCGTGCCGCCGGCGAAGATCACCACGCGGCCGAGCGAAAGGTGGTAGAGCGTCGCGCGCTGCGAAAAGCTCTCGCAGATCTCCGGCATGGCGATCGCCGACAGGACGACCGTGTCGATGTCGAGCTTGCGCAGCGACGTCGCGAGCGCCAGCGCGTTGATGACCGTCGCCAGCATGCCCATGTGGTCGCCGGTGACGCGATCGCCGCCCTTGGAGGCAACCGCCACGCCGCGGAAGATGTTGCCGCCACCGACGACGACGCCGACCTCCACGCCGAGCGCCCGGGCTTCGGCGATGTCGGAGGCGATGCGATCGGCGACCGCCACATCGATGCCGAAACCCTGCGAGCCCATCAGCGCCTCGCCGGAGGCTTTCAACAGAACACGTTTGTAGATTGGCTTGGCCGTCATGGTCGCTCCTGAACTCGTGCACCTGCTCTCCCGAACCGGCAGCCGGGCAGAACCGAGGGCGGTCCCGCTTGAGGGCAGCCATCGCCGCTTGAGAATTTCGGGGCAGGCATTTCGGCAAGCCGGATACACGAAGGGCGCCGCGTTGTCACGCGGCGCCCCCTTCTTTTCCCGGGCGGGTCATTCTTTTCCCAAGCGGGAATGTGAAAATCAGCCCTTGGCGACGGCTGCGACTTCGGCGGCGAAGTCGGACTCTTCCTTCTCGACGCCTTCGCCGAGCAGGAGGCGGGCCATGCCGACGACTTCGATCGGCGCGCCGACGGTCTTTTCAGCTTCCTTGACGGCAGCGCCGACCGTAAGGTCGGGGTTCATGACGAAGGCCTGCGACAGAAGGGCGACTTCCTCGAAGAACTTGCGCATGCGGCCTTCCACCATCTTCTCGATGATGTTTTCCGGCTTGCCGGAGGCGCGGGACTGCTCGATGAAGACGTTGCGCTCGCGCTCGGCGACGGCAGCGTCGACTTCCTCGGCGCGGATGGCGAGCGGAGCCGTCGCGGCGACGTGCATGGCGACCTGGCGGCCGATGGCGTTCAGGGCTTCCTTGTCGCCGGTCGACTTGAGCGCGACGAGCACGCCGAGCTTGCCGAGACGGTCGGCGGCGGCGTTGTGGATGTAGGTCGCGACGACGCCGTCCTCGACCGACAGCAGGACCGAGCGGCGCAGGTTCATGTTCTCGCCGATGGTGGCGACGGCGTCCTTGATCGTGTCGGTGACCGACTTGCCGGTTGCCGGATAGGTGGCGGCACCAACGGCCTCGACGGTGCCGTCGGTGGTCAGCGCCACGTCGGCAACGCCGCGAACCATGGTCTGGAAGGCATCGTTGCGGGCAACGAAGTCGGTTTCGGAGTTGATCTCGACGACGACGGCCTTCGTGCCGGCGCTGGCGATGCCGATCAGGCCCTCGGCTGCGGTGCGGCCCGACTTCTTGTCGGCCTTGGCGATGCCCTTGGCGCGCAGCCAGTCGATTGCCGCTTCGATGTCGCCGTTGTTTTCAGCCAGCGCCTTCTTGCAGTCCATCATGCCTGCGCCGGACTTTTCGCGCAGTTCCTTCACCAGTGCAGCGGTGATTTCAGCCATTGTGAGCCTCTTGTCGGTTCTTGTTGCGTGTCGCCGGAAAACCTCGGCGAACTCAAGGTTTTGGGAACGAATGTACCCGGAAGTGTGACAGGGTGATGAAGATCACCGCCGACCTGCCGCCTCGATCGCGTCCCAGCGGAGCGCGGGCAGACAGGGTCTTCAAACAAGCCGAGGCCAGGGATCGTCTCTCTGGCCTCGGTTATCTCAAGAAAGCAGGAACGAAAGCCTCGCTCCGACCTTGGCCTTACGCTTCGGCTTCGAGAGCCGGCTCGACCGGAACCTCGGCGGACGCGCCGAGGTCACGGCCCGATGCGCCCTGCTGGCGGGCGATGCCGTCGATGGCGGCGCGCGCGATCAGGTCGCAGTAGAGGGCGATGGCGCGCGAGGCGTCGTCGTTGCCGGGGATCGGGAAGTCGATCGGGTCCGGGTCGCAGTTCGAATCGATGATGGCGACGACCGGGATGCCGAGACGCTTGGCTTCCTGGATCGCGATCGATTCCTTGTTGGTGTCGATGATGAACATCAGGTCCGGCGTGCCGCCCATGTCGCGGATACCGCCGAGGGCCTTTTCAAGCTTCTCGCGTTCGCGCTCGAGGTTGAGACGCTCCTTCTTGGAATAGCCGGAACCTTCCGAGGACAGGATCTCGTCGAGCTTGCGCAGGCGCTGGATCGAGTTGGAAATGGTCTTCCAGTTCGTCAGCATGCCGCCGAGCCAGCGGGCGTTGACGTAGTACTGGGCCGAACGCTTTGCGGCATCGGCAATGATGTCGGACGCCTGGCGCTTGGTGCCGACGAAGAGCACGCGGCCGCCGCCGGCAACCGTGTCGGACACGACCTGAAGGGCGCGCGAGAGCAGCGGAACGGTCTGGGCGAGGTCGATGATGTGGACGTTGTTGCGGTCGCCGAAGATGTACGGCTTCATCTTCGGGTTCCAGCGGTGGGTCTGGTGGCCGAAGTGAACGCCGGCTTCCAGGAGCTGGCGCATAGAGAAATCGGGCAATGCCATGCCTTGTCATCCTTTTCCGGTTGAACCTCCGCAAGGCGATCAGCGATTCCTTCGGAAACGCCACCGGCGGAACCGCCCGGATTTCTCCCGGACAATCCCATGCCTCACGTGTGGAATGGCTGCCCCTTAACCGCAGTTTCCCGGCAAATCAAGGGCAGCGGGGTAAAAAAGGCATTTCCTGTGCAGTTTCGCCCCTCATCCGGCCTGCCGGCCACCTTCTCCCCGTAAACGGGGCGAAGGGATATGCCGTGCCGGTTTCCCCAACCAATGACCGTTTCGTGGGCCACGTCCCCTCGCCCCGTTTACGGGGAGAGGGTTAGGGTGAGGGGCAACCAAAACCGCCCTACTTGCATTCCTGCGGCTTGAACATCTCAAGCTTGGCAAGCTTTCCGCTCAGCACGAACTCGCCGTAGTCCATGGTGAGGTCACGGGTGATTCCGTTCTCGTAGAGCTTGAAGGACATGCGGTAGACCGGCAGCGCGTCGCCTTCGCTCGTATCGTTGTAATAGGCGATCGATACCGGCCAGAACGCCTCCTTGGAGAAGCTGCCGGCCTTGTCGGCGTCCGGATCGCCGGCCTTGGGCATTTCCTTCTTGCCGACGACGGCGGTCGTCATCAGCGTCTTGTCGCCGGCGTCCGAGCCGTCGAAGAGGCGCGCCTCGAAGAAGCGCTCGCCCTTCCTGGCATGTTCGATGACGTCGAGCATGTGCTCGGTCGGGAAGCGGCTTGCGGCGAGCTCCACCTGCTTCGCGTCCGGCGCGGTGAGATCGACGCTGACGCCTTCCTTGTCCTCGCGCGCCGTGCCGCGCACCTCCTTGTCCAGCTTCTCGTCGGTGAAGGAGCGGGTGAGGAAGCGGAAGCTGCCGTTCTTCAGGTCCTCGTAGGTGGTCGTCTGCTGGTCGGTGAGGCGCGTTTCCTCGCCGGTATTGACCTGCGTGACGAAACGGAAGCTCACCGTGTAGCCGTCGCACGGGCTGCCGTTGAACTCGTAGACCATGCGGCCGTACATGCCGGCGATGCCGGAGCGCTCGGTCGCGTCCTTCAGCTTGAGGTCGTAGACGGCGCGGTGCGGCGCAAGCCCGGTCGCCGGCGTGGCAAAGGCGCTCGGAACGCCGCTGCCGGCGAAGCATGCCCCGGCCGTCAAGGCCGCGACAAAGGCTGAACGAAACATCCGTTTCCTCCTGTTGAAGTCGGTCGTGATGTTATATGAACTCTTCCGGCAAAAGCGAGGCAATATCCACGTCTTGCCAACTTCATTTCCACCATTGCGACGATCCGCGCCGCAATGCCCCTCACAGCCGCCCCTCGCCGCTCCTATCTATGGACCGGCGACAAGAAACGGAGACCGGAATGTCCGCTGAAATCGAAAACCGCGTCAAGGAACTGGGCTACGACATTCCCGTGGCCGCAGCACCGGCCGCCAACTACGTGCCCTTCGTCATCAGCGGCAACGTGCTCCACATTTCCGGCCAGCTGCCGATGCTGGACGGCAAGCTCGCCGTCACCGGCCATCTCGGCAGGAATGTCGACGTGCCCGGCGGCCAGAAGGCGGCGGAACTGTGCGCGCTCGGCCTTCTCGCCCAGGCCAAGGCCGCCCTCGGCGACCTCTCGCGCATCAAGCGCATCATCAAGATCAACGGCTTCGTCGCCTCCGCGCCGGACTTCGTCGAACAGCACCTCGTCATCAACGGCGCATCGAACTTCCTCGTCGCGGCCCTCGGCGATGCCGGCAAGCATGCCCGCGCCGCCGTCGGCATGGCCGCGCTTCCCCTGAATGCGGCCGTCGAGATAGACGCCATCATGGAAATCGCCTGATGCAGAAATTCCCCTGGCTGACCGAGCGGCCGATCGCCCATCGCGGCTATCACGATCTCAACCGCAAGGTCTGGGAGAACACGCTCTCCGCCTTCGCCCGCGCGGCCGACGCCGGCTTTGCCATCGAATGCGACCTGCACTACGCCGCCGATGCCATTCCCGTCGTCTTCCATGACGACGACCTGAAGCGGCTCTGCGGCATCGAGGGGGACGTGCGCCAGCGCACCGCCGCCGAACTCGGCCTGCTGAAGGTCGGCGGCACGGAGGACGGCGTGCCGACGCTGCGCCAGCTCCTCGACCTCGTGAAGGGCCGCGTGCCGCTCGTCCTGGAGCTGAAGGGGCGCAAGGGCGACGACGACGGCTTCGCCATGGCCGTGCTCGACGCGATCGAGGACTATGACGGCCCCGTCGCGCTGATGAGCTTCGACCACTGGCTCCTGGAAGACCTCAAGGCGATCGGCACCAGCCGCCCCGTCGGCCTGACGGCGGAAGGTGCGCGGCCGGAGAATTTTGCCGTGCACGAGGAGGCGATGCAGCTCGGGCTCGACTTCATCTCCTATTATTACGGCCACCTGCCGAACGCCTTCGTCAGCCGGCAGCGCGACCTCGGCCGGCAGGTCATCACCTGGACCGTGCGCGACGACGAGGCGCGCACGATCACGGCGCTCAACGCGGACCAGATGACCTTCGAGGGCTTCGATCCGCGCGAGCCGCTGACGGCATAACATGGCCGGGACGGTACGCATCCGTGTCGAAACCAGCTTCGCCGATATTCCGGCGGGCGACTGGGGGCGTCTTTCCGGCGCCTCCAGGGACGACGCGCTGGTGCCCTACAATCCCTTTGTCAGCCACGCCTTCCTCTCCGCGCTGGAAGAATCAGGCTGCGCCGTCGCCGAGACCGGCTGGCTCGGCCAGCATCTCCTGCTGGAGGGCGACGACGGCGCCCTTCTCGGCGCCCTGCCCGTCTATCTGAAGAACCACAGCCAGGGCGAATATGTCTTCGACCACGGCTGGGCCGACGCCTTCGAGCGTGCCGGGGGACGCTATTATCCCAAGCTGCAGGCCTCCATTCCCTTCACCCCTGCCACCGGCCCGCGCCTCCTCCACCGGCCGGACCAGCCGGTCGTCGCGACGCAGGCCGCGCTGGCCGAGGGGCTGAAGGAACTGTCGAAACGCCATGGCGTCTCTTCGGCGCATGTCACCTTCGTGCCGGAAGCGGAAATGCCGGTCTTCGAGGCCGCGGGCTACCTGCACCGCACGGACCAGCAGTTCCATTTCCTCAATGCGGGCTACGGCTCGCATGCGGATTTCCTGGAAACGCTCGCCTCCCGCAAGCGCAAGGCGCTGAAGAAGGAGCGCCGCACGGCGCTCGAGCACGGCATCGAAATCGACTGGCTGACCGGCGGGGACCTGACCGAAAAGATCTGGGACCAGTTCTTCACCTTCTACATGGACACCGGCAGCCGCAAATGGGGCCGGCCCTATCTCAACCGCCGCTTCTACAGCCTGATCGGCGAACGCATGGCGGACGACATCCTGCTGGTGATGGCAAGACGCAACGGCCGCTACATCGCCGGCGCGATCAACTTCATCGGCGGCGACACGCTCTTCGGCCGGCACTGGGGCTGCATCGAGGACCATCCCTTCCTGCATTTCGAGGTCTGCTACCACCAGGCCATCGATTTCGCGATCGAGAAGGGGCTGGCGCGCGTGGAGGCCGGCGCACAGGGCGAGCACAAGCTGGCGCGCGGCTACCTGCCCGTCACCACCCATTCGGCCCACCACATCACCCATCCCGGCCTGCGGCGCGCCGTCGCCGACTATCTCGAGCGCGAGCGCCGTGACGTCGAGGCGACGGGCGAATATCTTGCCGAACACGGCCCCTTCCGCCGCGCGGGCGGCCAAGACGACCACGACTGAGCACATCGGAGACGAGCATGACCGCCTACGACACGAACAACATCTTCGCGAAGATCCTGCGCGGCGAGATTCCCGCGCACCGCGTCTACGAGGACGACGACGCGGTCGCCTTCATGGACGTGATGCCGCAGGCGAACGGGCACACGCTCGTCATCCCCAAGACGCCGTCGCGCAACATCCTCGACGCCGCCCCGCAGACGCTGTCGCGCCTGCTGCCGGTGGTGCAGAAGGTCGCGGCCGCCGCCAAGGAGGCGTTCGAGGCCGACGGCGTCACCGTCATGCAGTTCAACGAACCGGCCGCCGGCCAGACCGTCTATCACCTGCATTTCCACGTCATCCCCCGCGTCGAGGGCCAGCCGCTGAAGCCCCATTCCGGCACGATGGAGGACCAGGGCGTGCTCGCCGCCAATGCGGAGAAGCTGCGCAAGGCGCTGAAGGGCTGACATATCCGCCACGGCCCCTCATCCGGCCTGCCGGCCACCTCCTCCCCGTGAACGGGGAGAAGGGATATGCCGCGCCCGCTTCCCAGTTCCTCACCGGTTCGTTGGGCAAGTCCCCTCTCCCCGCGCGCGGGGAGAGGGTTAGGGTGAGGGGCAAACCCCACACGGAATCGCCCCTTTCAAACACCCAGCAAGGCCAGCCCCGCGGCAAGGAACGCGATGGCTGCGGCGATGCCGGCGATCTGGCGGAAGCGGCCGCCGATGAAGAAGCAGAGGCCGCCGAACGCGACGGCCCCGAGCCGCAGCCAGAGGGGCGAGGCCTCCAGCGTGCCGGTCGGGAAGACGATCAGCTTGGCGATGACCGCCGCCACCAGCGCCGTCGCCACCGCCCTCACCCAGTTCAGGACCTCGGACCGTTCGTCGATGCGGTTGCCGGCGACGACGCCCGCCCAGCGCCAGAGATCCGTCGCCAGCCAGCCGGCGATGGCGATGTAGATATAGGGCCAGAGACCGTCGAAGCTCATCGCGCGGCCTCCCGGCGGCGCAGCGCGCGCTCGCCCCACCAGGCCGCGGTGCCGCCGACGACGCCGGCCAGCAGGATATCGTATTCGGGCGCGACCACCGCGAAGATGGTGCCGAGTGCGAGCCCGATGCCGAGCGCCCAGTAGATCACCCGGTGGCGCGCGGAAATCCATATCGAGGTGAGGAAATAGACCGGCGTCAGGAAGAACAGGCAGCCGGAAACGATCGGCGGGAACTCCGAGACCGCGCCATAGACGAGGCCGACGAGCACGATATTGGTGAGCGTCAGCGTCACGCCGAAGCCGGCGAAGAAGGCGACGCGGCCGCCGCGCGGCACGTCCCGCACCTTCTCCATTGCGAAGACCCAGGCGGTGATGGCGACGAAATGCGAGACGATCAGCAGCAGCCAGGTCGGCGTGCGGCGGTCACGGATTTCCGGAATGAGCGCCGCCACCATCGGCATCATGCGCACCGAGGACAGCGTGACCGCGAGGAACGCCGTCGCGATATGCGCGCCCGACAGCATGGAGCCGACGAGAATCACCTTGGCCGGCAGCGCCCAGACCATGCCGGTCATGAACATCACCTGCTCGACCGGCACCTTCGCCTCCGCCGTGAAGGCGGCGAACCCCACGAAGGACAGCATCAGGATGATCGCCGGCAGGCTGAAGATGCCGCGCATGCCGAGGAGGAACCAGTGGCTCTGGGATTGGGATTCTGGCGGGGCGGTCATTCAATTCTCTTGCAGGAAAACAAAGCCGGACGGCTACCCTGCCAGGCCGGTCCCATACGATCGCAAACCGCGCCCACCCTCTGTCGTCATCCTCGGCCCCGAGCCGAGGATCCACAACCGCGGGCGGGGCGTGGATGGTCGGGTCAAGCCCGACCATGACGGAGGAAAGGCTTGCGCCATTTCTTCAACAATATGGGCCGGGCAGTTTCCTGCCCGGCCCATGCGATTTGTAAAGCCGTCACTTTTTGCGCGGCACCTTGGGAACGGCGCCGGACGACTTGCGCGGCGGCTCGTCCTTCGGCTCCTCGGCCCTGGCCTCCACCGCCTTCTTCGAAGCGCGGGCCTTGGCGGGCGCGGCCTCGGCGGCGACGGTCTCCTTCGGCTTGCGGGGCTTGGCCTTCTTGGCGGCTGCCTCCTCGACCTCGGCCTTCGGCTTGATCGGCGCGGTTTCCGGCACGGCGTCGAGGATCAGGCCCTTCGAGCCGTCCTCCTTCACGCCGACGGAGACGCGCACGACGCCGCCCTTCTTCAGCTTGCCGAAGAGGATCTCGTCGGCGAGCTTCTTCTTGATGTTCTCCTGGATGACACGCGCCAGCGGGCGGGCACCCATCTTCTCGTCGTAGCCCTTCTCCGCCAGCCAGGAGATCGCCTCGGGCTGGAGATCGAAGGTTACGTTGCGCTCGGCGAGCTGGGTTTCCAGCTGCATGACGAACTTCTGCACGACCTGGTGGATGACCGGCGTCGGCAGCGAGCCGAACGGGATGATCGCATCGAGGCGGTTGCGGAATTCCGGCGTGAACAGGCGGTTGATCGCCTCCATGTCCTCGCCCTCGCGCTTGGACGAGCCGAAGCCGATGGCGGCCTTGGCCATGTCGGAGGCGCCCGCATTGGTCGTCATGATAAGGATGACGTTGCGGAAGTCGATCTTCTTGCCGTTATGGTCGGTCAGCGAGCCGTGATCCATGACCTGCAACAGGATGTTGTAGAGATCCGGATGCGCCTTCTCGATCTCGTCGAGCAAGAGCACGCAATGCGGATGCTGGTCGACGCCGTCGGTCAGGAGGCCGCCCTGGTCGAAGCCGACATAGCCGGGAGGCGCCCCGAGCAGGCGCGAGACCGTGTGCCGCTCCATGTATTCCGACATGTCGAAGCGCAGCAGTTCCACGCCGAGCGACGATGCAAGCTGCTTGGCGACTTCCGTCTTGCCGACGCCGGTGGGGCCGGAGAACAGGTAGCAGCCTATCGGCTTGTTCGGTTCGCGAAGGCCCGCCCGCGACAGCTTGATCGCCGACGACAGCGCCTCGATGGCGAGGTCCTGGCCGTAGACGACCGAGCGCAGCTCCTTGTCGAGGTTGGCGAGCACCTGCTCGTCGTCCTTCGACACGGTCTTCGGCGGAATGCGGGCCATGGTGGCGATCGTCGCCTCGATCTCCTTCTCGGTGATCAGCTTGCGGCGTTTTCCGGCGGGCAGCAGCATCTGGGCCGCGCCGGTCTCGTCGATCACGTCGATCGCCTTGTCCGGCAGCTTGCGGTCGTTGATGTAGCGCGCCGACAGCTCCACCGCCGTCTTGATCGCCTCGTTGGAATAGCGGAGCTTGTGATACTCCTCGAAATAGGGCTTCAGCCCCTTCATGATCTCGATCGTGTCGTCGATGGTCGGCTCGTTGACGTCGATCTTCTGGAAGCGGCGGACGAGCGCCCGGTCCTTCTCGAAGAACTGGCGGTATTCCTTGTAGGTCGTCGAGCCGATGCAGCGGATCGCGCCGGAGGAGAGCGCCGGCTTGAGGAGGTTCGAGGCATCCATCGCGCCGCCGGAGGTGGCGCCCGCGCCGATCACCGTATGGATCTCGTCGATGAAGAGAACGGCGCCCGGGTAGTCCTCCAGCTCCTTGACGACCTGCTTCAGGCGCTCCTCGAAGTCGCCGCGATAGCGGGTGCCGGCGAGCAGCGTGCCCATGTCGAGCGAGAAGATCGTCGCGTCGGCGAGCGCTTCGGGCACCTTGCCCTCGACGATGCGCTTGGCGAGACCCTCGGCGATGGCCGTCTTGCCGACGCCGGGATCGCCCACATAGAGCGGGTTGTTCTTGGAGCGGCGGCACAGGACCTGGATCGTCCGGTTGACCTCGGCGTGACGGCCGATCAGCGGATCGATCTTGCCACCCTTGGCCTTCTCGTTGAGGTTGACGCAATAGGCCGTCAGGGCATCCTGCTTCTTGGCGGGCTCCTCCTGCTCGTTGCCGTTGCGGGTCTGCTTCTGTTCGTTCTCGCTCTCGTCCGCCCCGCGCACCTGGCGCTGCTCGGACGCGCCCGGCCGCTTGCCGATGCCGTGCGAGATGAAGTTGACGGCGTCGTAGCGCGTCATCTCCTGCTCCTGCAGGAAATAGGCGGCATGGCTTTCGCGCTCGGCAAAGATCGCGACGAGCACGTTGGCGCCGGTCACCTCCTCGCGGCCGGAGGACTGGACATGGATCACCGCGCGCTGGATGACGCGCTGGAAGCCGGAGGTCGGCTTGGAATCCTCCTCGTAGCCCGTCACCAGGTTGGCGAGGTCATGGTCGACATAATCGGTGACGGTCTTGCGCAGAACGTCGAGATTCACGTTGCAGGCGCCCATCACGGCGGCCGCATCGCCGTCGTCGATCAGGGCGAGCAGGAGATGTTCGAGCGTCGCATATTCGTGATGGCGCTCGTTCGCATAGGTCAGTGCCTGGTGGAGGGCCTTTTCAAGGCTGGCAGAAAATGTTGGCACGTTCGTTCCTCATTTCTTTTCCATGACACATTGCAGCGGGTGCTGGTGCTGGCGGGAGAAATCCATCACCTGTGTCACTTTGGTTTCGGCAACCTCGTAGGTGAACACGCCACACTCGCCTACGCCATGATTGTGCACATGCAGCATGATCCGCGTCGCCGCTTCCCGGTCCTTCTGGAAGAAACGTTCCAGGATGTGGATCACAAACTCCATGGGCGTATAATCATCATTGAGAAGCAGGACGCGGTAGAGGCTCGGCTTCTTGGTCTTGGGTTTCGTGCGGGTAATGACGGAGGTGCTGCGACCGGGAGTGTCGCCGCCGCCTTCCCCATCCTGCATTCGAACCCGTCTCACATCCATTTTCGTGTTCATTCCCTTGACTGCGGGCCCTTTGCTTCCGGTCGCTTGTCTGTGGCGCACCGTTCATCCGAGGGTGCCTTCGGACCTGTTATCTAATGTCTCGGCCCACGATTGTAAGACCCCCGCTTCGCACTGCAATCATAATCGCGGGTCATCCGAAGGAAATAGCGAAATTTGCTGCCGCTACGTCAGCCTCGCGCAATCCCCGGAACGCGCAAAGGCCGGCTGCGGTTGCCCGCAGCCGGCCGATGAACGCTATACGCGTACGCGGTACTCTAAAAGGATCAGGCGGCGACGGCAGCCTTGGCAGCGGCGGTCGCCTTGGCAACCGGTGCTTCGTAGGGCTTGTAGGCGCCCTTGGCGAGATCGGCGTACATTTCGCTGAGCTTGGTGGCCTCGGCGACGAAACCTTCATAGGAGGACTTCACGAAGGCGGTCTGCAGCTCGAGAGCGGCTTCGACGCTCTTGACGCCCGAGAGCTTCTCAAAATGCGCGAGGCCGTTTTCGAAGGACTTCTTGGAATAGTCGGCCGTTTCGGTGGCGATCGCCTGCCAGCCCTGGGCAGCGGTCGTATAGCTCTTGACGAACGTGTCCACGGCTTCCTTGCCCTTCTTGTTTGCCTCGTCGAAATTGAACATCGAAGTCTCCTTTGGATCCCGGTGATTTGCCCAAAATCTATATGCAATGCACAAAAAAGTCAACGTTGATGCTGCAATGCAATATTCCGCAGGGAAAGCAAGGCCTTGTGCGATAGGTATGATCATTGCGGCTGACAAAAGCCTATTTGTCGCAAAATTATAATGAAAAGGGCCCGCAACCGCATTCCCGCGCCTAACGGGATCCTCGGGTCGAGCCCGAGGATGACGGAGGGGATGCAGGTGTCACCAGCCCATCAAGCGGTACCGGAACGCGGCCTCGTTGCCTTCTCTGCCCAACCATTCCTCTTGCTCATCCGCGGGCTCGACCCGAAGATCCATGACCCAGCGACCGAACATGCAACGAAAAGGCCCGGCGCCAAGGGCTGCCGGGCCTGTATTCCGTGCGATGATCGGCAGATCACAGGTCGATGTCGAGGATCGCCATGGAGAAGTTGTAGGAGAGCTCCCCGTCTTCGTCGTCGCGGAAGATCACGCCCAGGAACTCGTCGCCGAGATAGACTTCCGCGGACTCATCCTTGCGCGGACGGGCCTTCACGACGATCTCCTTGTTGAGATTGCGCTTGAAGTAGGCCTCGAGCTTCCTGATTTCTTCCGGCTTCACGATCTGTCTCCGTAACGGTTGATTTGCCGCGCTTCTCGCACCTGCTTCGGGTCCTGTAAACCCACGAATTCCGCGAGAAAGCGACTTTTCCCGCTCACAGATCGTAGTCGAACGCCGCCAGAAGCTGGTCCATGGCGCGCGACGGCTCGTTGCAGCCCGCCTCGCCGATGACCTTGGCCGGCACGCCGGCGACCGTCGATTTCGGCGGAACCGGCTTGAGCACGACCGAGCCCGCGGCGATGCGCGAGCAATGGCCGATATGGATGTTGCCGAGGATCTTCGCGCCGGCGCCGATCATCACGCCGTCGCCGATCTTCGGGTGGCGGTCGCCGCCCTCCTTGCCGGTGCCGCCGAGCGTGACGTTGTGGAGGATCGAGACATTGTCGCCGACGACCGCCGTCTCGCCGACGACGAGGCCCGTCGCATGGTCGAGGAAGAAGCCCTTGCCGATGCGCGCGGCCGGGTTGATATCCGTCTGGAAGACGCTGGAGGAGCGGCTCTGCAGGTAGAGCGCGAGGTCGCGCCGGCCCTTGTCGTGCAGCCAGTGCGCCAGGCGGTGGGTCTGGATGGCGTGGAATCCCTTGAAGTAGAGCACGGCATCGAGGAACCGCAGGCAGGCGGGGTCGCGGTCGTAGACGGCCTGGATGTCGACGCGCAGGATGCCGCCCCATTCCGGCCAGTCTTCCAGCATCTCGTCGAAGATCTGGTGCAGGAGGTTGGCCTGCAGGTCCGGATGGTCGAGCCGCTCGCAGACGCGGTGGATCACGCTTTCCTCGAGCGAGCGGTGGTTCAGCACCGTCGAATAGAGGAAGGCCGCCAGAAGCGGCTCGGCCTGGGCGGCGACGCGCGCTTCCTCGCGCAGGCTGTCCCAGATCGGATCCATGGCCTTGAGCTTGTCGCCGGCCCTCAGTTCGTTCATCGCGACCATCGCCGCACTCCTTGTCGTCGTTCCCGCCCATATATAGAGCAATTGGCGTCGCTGCGAAATGGCCGGCCGGCCATTGTCGCGAACGGCGTGTCAGCGGCCGTCGATTTCCGCATAGAACTCCAGCACCGCGCGCTTGAAGACCTTGTCGCCGACGGCCAGCATGTGGTCGCGGCCGGGAATGTCGAGCGCCCTTGCATCCGGCATGAGCTCGGCGAGCGGCTGCGGGCTGCCTGCAATGTCGTCCTTCGTCCCGACGCCGATCAGCGCGGGCACGTCGATGCGCGCCATGTCCGCCGCCGTCAGCAGGTTGCGCGAGGTCATGATGCAGGCGGCGAGCGCCTGGCGGTCGGATTTCGTCTGGTCGGCGAAGGCGCGGAACATGCGGCCGCGCTCGTGCGTCACCGCGTCGAGCGAGGGGGCCAGCAGCGCATCGGCGATCGGGTCCCAGTCGCCGACGCCTTCCACCATGCCGATGCCGAGCCCGCCGAAGACGACGGAGCGCACGCGGTGCGGATGGGCGAGCGCCATGAAGGCGGTGATGCGCGCGCCCATCGAATAGCCGAAGACATGGGCTTCGGGGATCGCCAGGTGATCGAGCAGCGCGGCGGCATCCCCGGCCATCAGCGGCGGCGTGTAGAGCGCGGGATCGTGCGGCTTGGCGCTCCTGCCGTGGCCGCGATTGTCGAGCGCGATGACGCGGTAGCCCGCATCGCCCAGCGTCTTCAGCCAGCCGGGAAACACCCAGTTGACATTGGCGCTGGAGGCAAAGCCGTGGATCAGCAGCACCGGCGGACCGGACGGATCGCCCGCATCGAAGAAGGCGAGTTCCAGGCCATGGTGGGTGAAACGGGAAAAGGGCGGGGGATCGAGGTTCATCGCAGGCCGTCTTTCATTTGCATGCCCCTGCTCTTACTGCCCTTTGCCCGCGGAGAAAACGGCCGGCATGCGGAAATCTCCCGGGGCGCGGCGGTTTTGCATCTACACATTTGCCGCGAAGGCGACTATGGTCCGCGCCAGAAAGACGGCATCCCAGGAGCATGACATGGCTGGCCACAGCATTCCCCATTTCCAGAACGACGGCGGCCATCGCTCGATCGAGATCGGCGTGAAGGAATTCATGTGCGTCGGCGCGTCGGTCCCCTACGACCATCCGCACGTCTTCCTCGACATGGGCGACGACAACGAGAAGGTCTGCCCCTACTGCTCGACGCTCTACCGCTACAATCCGGCCCTCAAGGCCAGCCAGACCGACCCGGCCGGCTGCATCTTCACCAACCAGGTCGCGGCGTAACGGCCGGGCGGCCGGCACCCCGATGCCCTCGGTACGATCCGCAACCATCGTCGGCGCCGGCATTGCCGGCCTGACGGCGGCCCTCGCGCTTGCCCGCAAGGGCATCGCCTGCCATGTCCTGGAGCAGGCCCCCGCGCTCGAAGAGGTCGGCGCCGGCCTGCAGCTCTCGCCCAATGCCTCGCGCATCCTCGCCGATCTCGGCCTTCTCGAGGCGCTCGGCGCGCGCTGGAGCGAGCCGGACCATATTCTCCTGTCCTCGGGCCGCACCCTCGCTCCCCTCGCCTCGGTCCCGGCCGGCGCTTTCGCACGCAAACGCTGGCGCGCGCCCTACGGCGTGCTGCCCCGCGCCGCGCTGCAGGCCGTGCTGCTCGAGGCCGTCCGCCGGGAGCCGCTCGCCACGCTGACGACCGGCCGGCGGATCGACACCGTCGAGGCCGCTCTTGCCGCCGCGCCCGCCGACCTGGTGATCGCCGCCGACGGCGTCTGGTCGGCGCTGCGCAAGGACGTGCCCGGCGCCCTGCCCGCACGTTATTCCGGCACGATCGCCTGGCGTTTCCTCGTGCCCTGCGCCACCGCCCCGCCCGTCCTTGATCCGCGCGCCGTCACGGCCTTCCTCGGCCCGCGCGCCCATCTCGTTGCCTATCCGCTTGCCGGGGCGCAGGCCTTCAACATCGTCGCCCTCCACGCGCACGGACAGACACCGGCGGCCGGCTGGTCCCGCAGCGGCGATGCCGCCGCCCGCAGCCGCCTGCTCGACGCCTTTTCCGGCTGGCACGCCGATCTCCGCCGCCTGCTCGCCGAGGCGCGCGATCCGCTGATGTGGCCGCTCTTCGAATGCCCCGACGGGGCCTGGACCGATGGGGGAAAGGTCGTGCTGATCGGCGATGCCGCGCATGCCATGACGCCCTTCGCCGCCCAGGGCGCGGCCATGGCGATCGAGGATGCGGCGCTGCTGGCAAACCGCCTCGCCCGGGCTTCCGGCACGGGGCCGGCGCTCCGCCGGTTCGAGGCAACCCGCCGCGAACGGGTCGCCAGGGTGCGCAGCCGCGGCGCCTTCAACCGCTTCGCCTATCACGCCCGCGGCCCGGTCGCGCTCGGCCGCGATCTCGTGCTGTCGCTGCGCGGCCCCGAAAGCCTCGCCGGCGATCTCGACTGGCTCTACGGCTACCGCACGCCGGACTGATCAGGCCCCTCGTCCCGCTGCCGCGACCTTCTCCCCGCAGGCGGGGAGAAGGCGCAAGAAGCATCGCCTTCCCATATCCAAAAAACCTGTTGTTTGGGGAAACGGGCTCATCCATCCCCTCTCCCCGCAAGCGGGGAGAAGGTGGCCGGCAGGCCGGATGAGGGGCGATCCACCGCCCCCCCATCCGGCCGCGTCAGACCGCTCGCGCGGCCGCGAGCCCGCGCTCGATGTCGGCCTTGATGTCCTTCACGTCCTCGAGGCCGATCTGGAGACGCAGCACCGGGCCTTCCTCCGGCCCCTTGGCGACGCGCCGGTCGCCGAGGCCCACATGCACGGCAAGGCACTCGAAGCCGCCCCAGGAATAACCGAGGCCGAAAATGCCGAGCGCATCGAGGAAGGCATGCGCCTTCGCCTTGTAGCGCTCCGGCGCGCCCCCCTTGAGGACGATGGAGAAGATGCCGCTCGCGCCCTTGAAGTCGCGCTTCCAGAGCGCGTGGCCGGGAAAGCTCGGCAAGGCCGGATGCAGCACGCGGGACACGTCGTCGACGCCCTCCAGCCAGCGGGCCAGCTCCAGCGCGCTTTCCTGATGCCGCTCCAGCCGCACCCCCATGGTGCGCAGGCCGCGCAGCACCTGGTAGGCGTCGTCCGGCGAGGCGCAGGTGCCGAGCGTGATCTGCGTCTCGTGCAGCTGCTCCCAATGGGCGGCATTGGCCGAGACGGTGCCGAACAGCACGTCGGAATGGCCGGCCGGATATTTCGTCGCCGCGTGGATGGAGATGTCGACGCCGAAATCCAGCGGGCGGAAATAGAGCGGCGTCGCCCAGGTATTGTCCATGCTGACCACGGCGCCGTGCTTGTGGGCGGCGGCGGCGATCGCCGGGATGTCCTGCATCTCGAAGGTGTTGGAGCCCGGCGCCTCGGTGTGCACCAGCCGAGTGTTCGGCCGGATCAGGGCTTCGATGCCGGCGCCGATCGCCGGATCGTAGTATTCGACCGAAACGCCGAGGCGCTTCAGCATCGTGTCGCAGAAATGGCGGGTCGGGTGATAGACCGAATCGACGATGAGCGCATGGTCGCCGGCCGACAGGAAGGCGAGGAACGGCACCGTGACGGCGGCAAGGCCCGAGGGAACGAGAATCGTGCCGGCAGAGCCTTCCAGCTCGTCGATGGCCGCGCAGAGCGCATCCGTCGTCGGCGTGCCCCGCGTGCCATAGGTGTATTTCTGGGCGCGCTTTTCCATCGTCGCCGCATTCGGGAAGAGCACGGTCGAGGCATGCACGACGGGCGGATTGACGAAACCGTGATAGTCCGCCGGGTCGTTTCCGGCATGGGCAAGGCGGGTGTTCACGCCGGCGCCGGCGAGGATTTCGTCTCTGTTTTTCATGATCGATCCGAAGAAGATGCGAGGGGTTTGTGGCGCCGACTTTTGGACAGGCGGGGCGGCAGGTCAACCCCATGCGGCGACGCGATCCCGGCTCCCAAAGCGCTTCAAGTGTTAAAGACGCGAATTTTTTGAGCGATTTACTGCACAAATCCCCGATCTTTCGCCCAAAATCCGGTCACGAGCCGACAAATTTAGGTTACCGACCGGAAAATGGCCGCGCTCACTTGACCCTGTGAAATTTTGAGCATGAGATAAGCAACCTCGCGCCGGGAGGGTGGCGAGTTCCATGGGCGCGCCCGACAAGGGTGCGGGACCTGCGGACAAAACAAAGACAACAGAAAAAGGTTGTGAAAAAATGGCAAAAACAATCGTGACGGCGCTCGTCGGCGCTGCCGTACTGGGGCTTGGCGCAACGGCAGCACAGGCGGACACGCTCTCTGACGTGAAGGCCAAGGGCTTCGTGCAGTGCGGCGTGAACGGCTCGAACCTCGCCGGTTTCGGCGCGCAGGATTCGTCGGGCAACTGGGCGGGTCTCGACGTCGACCTCTGCAAGGCCGTGGCCGCGGCCGTCTTCGGCGATGCCACCAAGGTGAAATTCACCCCGCTCTCGGCCAAGGACCGCTTCCCGGCCCTGCAGTCGGGCGAAATCGATCTTCTGGCCCGCAACACCACCTGGAGCGTCAGCCGCGATTCGCAGCTCGGCTTCGATTTCCGCGCCGTGAACTACTATGACGGCCAGGGCTTCATGGTGAAGAAGGAACTCGGCGTGAAGTCCGCGCTGGAACTGTCCGGCGCCTCCGTCTGCGTGCAGTCCGGCACGACGACCGAGCTCAACCTGGCCGACTACTTCCGTTCCAACAACATGGACTTCAAGCCGGTCGTCTTCGAAGCGCAGGACGAAGCGGACGCCGCCTACAATGCCGGCCGTTGCGACGCCTACACGACCGATGCCTCGGGCCTCTACTCGATCCGCCTGAAGATGGCCAACGCGGACGACCACATGGTTCTGCCGGAAATCATCTCCAAGGAGCCGCTCGGCCCGGCCGTCCGCCAGAACGATTCGCGCTGGCTCGATATCGTGAGCTGGTCGCACTATGCGATGGTGGCCGCCGAGGAGTTCGGCATCACCACGGCCAATGTCGAGGAGATGAAGGCATCCGCCAACCCGGATATCAAGCGCTTCCTCGGCGAAGAGGCTGATTCGACGATCGGCGCCGACCTCGGCCTGCCGAAGGACTGGGCCGTGCAGATCATCAAGGCCGTCGGCAACTATGGCGAATCCTTCGAGCGCAATGTCGGCGAAGGCTCTCCGCTCAAGATCGCCCGCGGCCTGAACGGGCTGTGGACGAACGGCGGCCTGCAGTACGCTCCGCCGGTTCGCTGATCGGCCGGTCGCGCGATCCTTCCGGGAGGGCGGATAACCGCCCTCCCCTTTGAACAAACGCCCGGAAAACAGGGCGGAACCAACGTCAGGGGAAATGCATGGCTCTTGCGGATGCCCGAACAGGGTCCGGCGAACCGCCGAAGGTATCTCTTCTCTACAATCCGGCACTGAGAAGCATCGTCTATCAGGTCGTGACGCTCGTCGTGATCGTCGCGGCCATCTGGTATGCGTGGAACAACGTCGTCCAGAATCTCGCGCGCGCCAACATGACGGCCGGCTTCGGCTTTCTGAACAGCCGCGCCGGCTTCGACCTCGCGCAGAGTCTGATCGCCTATTCGAGCGACTCGACCTATTTCCGGGCGCTGCAGGTCGGTCTTCTCAACACGCTCGTCGTCGCCGCCGCCGGCATCGTCACGGCGACGATCGTCGGCCTCCTGGTCGGCATCGGGCGCCTGTCGCACAACTGGCTGATCGCGCGGCTCTGCACGGTCTATGTGGAAATCTTCCGCAACATTCCGCCGCTGCTCGTCATCTTCTTCTGGTATCTCGGCGTTCTTGCGCTGCTGCCGTCGATCCGCTCCATCTTCCAGCACCTGGAGGAAAATCCGGACGCCATCTTCTTCATCTCGAACCGCGGCATCTACATGCCGGCCCCGGTCTTCGGCGACGGTTTCGGCACGGTGCTCATCGCCTTCTTGATCGGCGTCGTCGCGGCCGTCGCGTTCACGGTCTGGGCCAATGCGCGCCAGCGCGCCACGGGCCAGCGTCCGCCGGTGCTCTGGGTCAATCTCGGTCTGGTCCTCCTGCTGCCGTTCCTCGTCTTCCTCGTCATGGGCAGCCCCCTGACGTTCGACTACGCGGTGCCGGGCTCGTTCAACATGCGCGGCGGCATGGTCATCGGACCGGAATTCCTGGCGCTCTATCTCGCGCTGTCGCTCTACACGGCCTCGTTCATCGCCGAGATCGTGCGCGCCGGCATCCGCGGCGTGTCCAAGGGCCAGTCGGAAGCCTCCTATGCGCTGGGTCTTCGGCCCGGCCAGGCGACCCGTCTCGTCGTGCTGCCGCAGGCGCTCCGGATCATCATCCCGCCGCTCACCTCGCAGTATCTCAACCTCATCAAGAACTCCTCGCTCGCGGTCGCCGTCGGCTATGCCGACCTCGTCGCGGTCGGCGGCACCATCCTCAACCAGTCCGGCAAGTCGATCGAGATCATCTCGATCTGGATGCTGATCTACGTCTCGATCAGCCTCATCACCTCGCTGTTCATGAACTGGTTCAACGCCAAGATGGCCCTGGTGGAGCGCTGAGATGGCTGAAAGCATTACCTATGTCCGCGACCGCTTCATCGACGCGGAAAAACCGCCGGCCTCCGACAGCTCGGTCATCGCCTGGCTCCACCGTAACCTGTTCGCCTCCGTCACCGACAGCGCGATGACGATCGTCGCCATCCTGGCGATCGTCTGGTACCTGCCGGCGGCGATCAACTGGCTGTTCGTCTCGGCCGTGTGGACCGGGGCGGACCGGACGGCCTGCCTCACCACCGATCAGGGCGGCCAGCTTCCCGCCGGCTGGAGCGGCGCCTGCTGGGCCTATGTGAACGACCGCTTCGTGCAGTTCATGTTCGGCTCCTACCCGCGCGGCGAGCTGTGGCGGCCGCTGCTCGTCGTCGTCATGTTCGTCGGCCTGCTCATCCCGTTCCTCATGCCGAAGGCGCCGCGCAAGGGGCTGAACGCGCTCCTGCTGCTCATCGTCTTCCCGATCGTCTCCTTCTTCCTGCTGCTCGGCGGCACGTTCGGCCTGCGCCATGTGGAGACCTCGCTGTGGGGCGGGCTGATGGTGACGCTCATCATCTCCTTCGTCGGCATCGTCGTGTCGCTGCCAGCCGGCATCCTGCTTGCGCTCGGCAGACGCTCGCAGATGCCGATCATGAAGACGGCCTGCATCGTCTTCATCGAACTGATCCGCGGCGTGCCGCTGATCACCGTTCTCTTCATGGCAAGCGTGCTCCTGCCGCTGTTCCTCGAGCCCGGCAACAACATCGACAAGTTCCTGCGCGCGCTGATCGGCGTGTCGATCTTCGCATCCGCCTATATGGCGGAGGTTATTCGCGGCGGTCTTCAAGCCATTCCGAAAGGACAATATGAAGCGGCCGACGCCCTTGGTCTAAACTACTTCCACAAAATGACCTTCGTCGTGCTTCCGCAGGCCATCAAACTCGTGATCCCGGGCATCGTGAACACCTTCATCGGCATGTTCAAGGATACGTCCCTCGTCACGATCATTTCGATGTACGACCTGCTCGGCATCGTGAAGGCGAGTTTTGGGGATTCGGGCTGGATCACGCCGGTCACGCCGCTGACGGGCCTGATCTTCGCCGGCTTCGTGTTCTGGATTTTCTGCTTCGGCATGTCGCGCTATTCGGCCTTCGTGGAACGCCGGCTCGACACGAGCCACACAAGATAACTGAGAGGAACCAACAACAATGGCAAACCAGGCCCAGGCGCAAAAGATGACGGTCTCCGCGACGGATGTCGCCGTCGAGATCGTCAACATGAACAAGTGGTACGGCGATTTCCACGTTCTGCGCGACATCAATCTCAAGGTCATGAAGGGCGAGCGCATCGTCATCGCCGGCCCGTCGGGCTCCGGCAAGTCGACGATGATCCGCTGCATCAACCGTCTCGAGGAGCACCAGAAGGGCAGGATCGTCGTCGACGGCATCGAGCTGACCAATGACCTGAAGAAGATCGACGAGGTGCGCCGCGAGGTCGGCATGGTGTTCCAGCACTTCAACCTCTTCCCCCATCTGACCATCCTGGAAAACTGCACGCTCGCCCCGATCTGGGTGCGCAAGATGCCGAAGAAGGACGCCGAGGAAGTGGCGATGCACTATTTGAAGCGCGTCAAGATCCCGGAACAGGCGAACAAGTATCCGGGCCAGCTCTCCGGCGGCCAGCAGCAGCGCGTGGCGATCGCCCGTTCGCTCTGCATGAAGCCGAAGATCATGCTGTTCGACGAGCCGACCTCGGCGCTCGACCCGGAAATGGTGAAGGAAGTGCTCGACACCATGGTCTCGCTCGCCGAGGAAGGCATGACCATGCTGTGCGTGACGCACGAAATGGGCTTCGCCCGCCAGGTCGCCAACCGCGTCATCTTCATGGACCAGGGGCAGATCGTCGAGCAGAACTCGCCGGCCGAGTTCTTCGACAACCCGCAGCACGAGCGCACAAAGCTCTTCCTCAGCCAGATCCTGCACTAGGATCTGCCGAAGCACGAGCCAAGGCCGGGGCATCTCACGATGCCCCGGCCTTTTTGCGTCGCCGGGCCGCCTCGGCCCGGGCTCCGTAAACCCTTGCCTTGATGGAAGCCCGGCCCTTGCGGAAGACGCCAGCCTTCGTCCATAGTCGGCGTTCCGGGATCCCATGCCGACCGCGGCATATCGGCAGGCGTGCCCCGGGAAAGGCGACGGGAACCTCCGGCAGATGGTGGACCGGTCCCGTTACCCGTTGAGGGAGCCAGGCCATGGCAAAGGTGAAGGTCGGACTTTTCCACAGCATCGACATGCGGGCCATCACTCTGAGCGGCCTTTTCGAAGGGCTCGTGCGGTCCTCCACCAGCACGCGCTTCGAAGTGGATTATGGCGGCGGCAACGCGACCCTGTTTCGCGGCCGCGGGCTGCATTATGATGCCAGCGACTATCCCATCGGCGGGACGTTCACGGACTACAACCTCTTTTTCGCAGGTAGACTCGGCCTGTCCCTTGAGGGCGCCGCGTTTTCGGCGACCGCGGTGATCGACGCGGCAAGAACCAAAGGAAAGGCGGACGACTGGAAAGTCCTGGAAACGGCGCTGAGAGGCAACGACGTCATCACCGGCGGATATGGCCCCGATCGCCTCTATGGCTTTGCCGGCCATGACAGGATGGTTGGCGGCGGCCTCGACGACCGGCTTGCGGGCGGCAGCGGGAACGACAGCATAAGGGGCTGCCTCGGCAGGGACTGGCTCTACGGGGAGGACGGCAACGACCGCCTGCAAGGCGGCCCCGATGCGGACAGGCTTCATGGCGGCGCGGGGGCCGACACCTTCGTCTTCCGGTCCCTCCACGATTCGACCGTCGCCAGGAGCGGGCGCGACACGATCCGCGACTTCAGCCGGAAGGAAGGGGACCGGATCGACCTGAAGGGCATCGACGCCGACAAGACGGTCAAGGGCGACCAGGCCTTCGACTTCATCGGCACGGAGAAATTCCACGGCAAGGCCGGTGAGCTGCGCTACGCGACAAAAAGCGGCGACACGATCCTCCAGGGCGACGTGGACGGCGACGGCACGGCGGATTTTTCGATCCTGCTGGATGCGACCGAGCATCTGAAGGCGAGCGACTTCCTTCTGTGAAGCTTCGCGCCGACCGGGCCGAGCAGTCCACGTTCGGAACAGACGGAAAGAGCGTTTTACGGGGAAGAGCGGAAATATTCCGGAAGGACTGGCGACCCCTGCAGGGCTCGAACCTGCGACATTCTGCTTAGAAGGCAGATGCTCTATCCAGCTGAGCTAAGGGGCCGGGGCTGGCAGGGCCAGCGAAACCTCAATGGGTCCAGGGCTGCATGCGGTTGAAACGGAAGTTGTCCGGATAGGCAACGCGCTTGCGGGTCGCTTCCTTGGGTTCGATCACGCGGTAGTCGATGCCCTTGCGCGTCGCGTAGGCGATGGCCTCCTCGCGGGTCTCGAATGTCAGCTTGACCTGCTGGTACATGTCGCCGGAGCTCGTATAGCCCATGATCGGGTCGATCGTCCGCGGCTTCTCGGCATCGAACTCAAGGACCCAGAGATGGGTCTTGGCCTTGCCCGATTGCATGGCGGTCTTGGCGGGACGATAGATCTTCGCGGTCATCGAAGCGGCTCCAGAATTCTCGCATAAAGGCGCGCCGTTCCGCCGGCGCGCGTCCGAGAATGCATAACCCGGATTCCGTAAAGGGGGAATGACCGGACGCGCATTTGGCATCGAAACGCCCGCCGGACGTGGTCGGAGTGGAGAGATTCGAACTCCCGACCCTCTGGTCCCAAACCAGATGCGCTACCAGACTGCGCTACACTCCGTCCGTCCCGGCGATGGGGAGATACACGCATCCGCCCGCTGCCGCAACAGGAAATGGGTGTTTTCAAGCGCTTGTCGCAGGAAATGGCCGGGCTATTTCGCCTTGCGCAGGGAATCCATCAGCTCGTTCTCGACGCGGTTGCCGGCCCGGATGCCGAGGCGCCGCACGGTGCCGCCGTTCAGCTCCAGCACGTAGTCGATCGGCCCCTGCGAATCGATGATCGATTCGGAATGCGGCTCGGCATTCTCCTTGATCGCGCGCACCTTGCCGTCCCTGGCGATGAACAGCATGTCGAGCGGCAGATAGGTGTTCTTCATCCACATGAAGACCTGCCGCGTCTCGCCGAAGGCGAAGAGCATGCCGTGGTCCGGCGCCATCTCGCGGCGGTGCATCAGCCCCTGCTCGCGCTGGCGCGGCGTGATGGCGAGCTCCACGGTGAAGGCGTGGCGCTTGCCGTCCCTGGTGATGATCGTCAGCGGCTGGGTGTCGAACGTTTCCGCCGCGAAGGCGGCAAGGGAAAGACAGAGGAAGAGCGCCAGGACGGCGCTCGCAAGGCGCGCGAAACCGGCCGTCCGCGCGAAAAGGCCCATCAGTGGGCCCTGTTGCCGGGAACCGGCATGTCCGGATGGATCTCCGCCGCCATCAGGCCCTTCTCGCCGTCGCCGAAGCGCACGAGCACGACCTGGCCGGGGCGCAGCTCCGTCAGGCCGAAGCGGCGCAACGTCTCCATATGGATGAAGATGTCCTCCGTGCCCTCGCCGCGCGTCAGGAAACCGAAACCCTTGGTGCGGTTGAACCACTTGACCAGCACGCGCTCCAGCCCGCTCGACGGGGTGACCTGCACATGGGTCTTGACGGGCGGCATATGCGAGGGATGCACGGCCGTCGTCTGGTCCATGGAAAGGATGCGGAAGGCCTGGTAGCCGCGATCGCGCTTCTGGATCAGCGCCACGACGCGCGTGCCCTCCAGAACCGTCTGGTAGCCGTCGCGCCGCAGGCAGGTGACGTGCAGGAGCACATCCTGCATGCCGTTGTCCGGCACGATGAAGCCGAACCCCTTGGCTACGTCGAACCACTTGATGACCCCGGTGATCTCGACGAGATCGACGGCGTCATTGCTCTGGTCATCACGGTTCGTGATTTCCTTTGAAGACACCCTGTCCGCCATGATCTGCCAGCCCCTCGTTTACGCGTCACATGAGTTACGGTTAACTGATTCTTGATAACCAGAATAACATTGTCCCGATGCGAATGCGCAAGTCCCTTTGAAAGTTTTGCCGGTCCCTTTGATAGGCCGCAAGGCTTGCCTCAGGCTGACAAAACCCTACTCTTCCGGACGATTCCACATTCAAAGGATATTCCAATGCGTTATCTCCATACGATGGTCCGCGTCAAAGACGTCGACCAGTCCCTGCATTTCTATTCGACGCTGTTCGGCCTTGAGGAGGTGCGCCGCCACGAGAACGAAAAAGGCCGCTTCACGCTGATCTTCCTCGCCGCGCCGGAGGATGCCGAGTCCGCGCGGGCGAACGCCGCCCCCTGCCTCGAGCTCACCTACAACTGGGACAGCGAAGACTATACCGGCGGGCGCAATTTCGGCCACCTCGCCTACGAGGTCGACGACATCTATGCCATCTGCCAGAAGCTGATGGACAATGGCGTGACGATCAACCGCCCGCCGCGCGACGGCCACATGGCCTTCGTGCGCTCGCCGGACGGCATTTCCATCGAGATCCTGCAGAAGGGCGACAGCCTGCCGCCGGCCGAGCCCTGGGCCTCCATGGGCAATACCGGCGCCTGGTAGCCCTTGCGGGACGCAAGCCCCGGGCAAAGCTTGCGTCCTATACATCCGTGCAACGATCATCGTTTCGCCGTATTTGGCCGGATACCTCTTGCCCATCCGGTCGATCGCCAGCGAGAGGGCGTCTTGGCCGATTCGGGCCGGATCGCCTCCCGTTCTGCGTTTCACGGCTTTACGCGCTTCGGCCTTTACACCACCGACCGAAACGCTAACATCGCAGCAACCGCAGCTTGGCCCTTCGGCTTTTCTCGATTGCGGTTGCGACTGTTTGAAGAAATGGCCCGACCGGCAGCAAGACCGGGGGCGCGAACGTCGAAAGCGGGGGAAAGCCTTTGCAGGACATGCAGGGAAAGTGGCCAGGCCTGAAGGCGCTGCGGTATGGATTGCTGCTGGCTGTTTCGGTTGCCACGCTCTCGGGCTGCGTTTCCGCAGTCTCAACGGATATGCGCGCGGACGGCAGGGCCGCGCAGGAAAGCGAAGACACGCTCGCCGAAGGCAGCACGGACGAGACCACCACGCCCGTGGTGAGCGCGGGGGCTGCCGGCGGAACGGCCGGGGAGCCCTCCGTCACCGCCGATGCCGCTTCGGCGGCCGTGGCGGACCGGCAGGTCGCGGATGACGCTGCCGCCGAGCGGTCCGGCCTCGTCATGCAGCCGACGACGCTGAATGCCGGCAGGGCCAGCATCTACGGCACTGGCGGCCAGGCGGTCGCGACCGGCAATGCCTATGCCACGCAGACAGCGGGCGCCAATGCCTCCGTCAACAGCCTCTATGCCGGCACCGGCGCGGCGCAGACGGCGGACCAGGCCGGCCGCCTGCCGGTCGAGGACATGCCGCCGGTCGGATCGACCGGCCAGCAGCCGCTCGCCGTGCCCGGCGACGAACAGGCGGAGATCACGCTGCCGGAAAATGGGCCGATCCCCAAGACCGCGCGAACGGCCCTCACCGCGGAAGCCGCCACCGGCAATGCGGCGGACCTTGTCCTTGCGACACCGGCGGACGATGGCGCGGCGGCAGTGCTGCCCGGCACCACCGGCCAGGCGAGCGCGACCGACATCAAGAAAGACGAGCCGCGAAAGACCATGACGCTCGCCTCGCTCTTCGCCAACAAGCGCGAGGCAAGGCAGCAGTTCGACGGCAACCGTTTTGCCGAAGGGCCGCGCCGCGTGCTCAACCGGGAAAGCGCGAGCGCCACCCGCAAGGCTTCGCTCGGCACGCTGCCCGGCGTATCGATGGCCAGCTCCATGTTCTCGACGGACCATTCGGAGGCCGACGAAGTCGAGGACGACGGCCCGCAGTTCAAGGAAGTCGCATCGCTCGCCGGCCTTGCCCGCCTCGCGCCGAACGGCCTGTGGCTGCAGACGGAGAAGGTGCGCACCGGCTGTTTCAAGCCGGAACTGCTGCAGGTGCTGAAGACGATCGAGAAGCACTACGACAAGCCGATCATCGTCACCTCGGGCCTGCGCGACATCAAGGTCAACCGCGCGAAGCAATCGCTGCACACGCGCTGCGCGGCGGCGGACATCCAGATTTCCGGTGTCAGCAAGTGGGAGCTTGCCGAATATCTGCGCTCCATGCCGGGCCGCGGCGGCGTCGGCACCTATTGCCACACCGAATCCGTGCATATCGACATCGGCCCGGAGCGCGACTGGAACTGGCGCTGCCGGCGGCGCAAGTAGGCAGCGCCCTAACCCTCTGTGATCGATGCCTTTTCGCACGAAGAGCCGCCCCTGGGCGGCTCTTCATTTTTTTGTCACAACGGCTTTTTCCGGCTTGCGGAAGCGCAGGCGCCCTTCTATAAGACGCCCACCGCACGCGCCCTTCGTCTATCGGTTAGGACGTCAGATTTTCATTCTGAAAAGAGGGGTTCGACTCCCCTAGGGCGTGCCACCCCTCCCCGACAATCTGTATCACAAAGCGACCAGCCCTCCGTCTCGGAACGAAGCATGGGCGAGAACGTTTACCATTCACGGCTGCAGTCTTACGCGGCCGGGCGAGAGGCCCCGTCGAGCTTGGCCCAGCGCTCCGGGGTCTCGAACCGCCCAAGTCGCGCCGCCCGCCCGGCCCAGCATGCCGGACGAGCGGCTGCGTGTTGCCGACAGGGGCAACGAGGCTGAGCCAGCGGGCGCCCGCCGGGAGGGTCGAACGGCGGCGCCTCAGGTCCTCAGCACGGCATATATGGGAAGGCGTCCGCCGGATTACCAGTCGTCAATCCGGGACGGCGGGGCAGCGCATTGGCGGGGCCGTCTGCTCTCGGCCGGGCCAGCCGGCAACGGGAACACCGAGGGGCCTATTCCCTTCTCCTCCACCTGTGAAAAAGTTGGCGCCCGCATGATTTTCCGTCTTGCGAATCCGTCCGGTGCCGACTAGATAACGCCCACCGCACGCGCCCTTCGTCTATCGGTTAGGACGTCAGATTTTCATTCTGAAAAGAGGGGTTCGACTCCCCTAGGGCGTGCCACTTTCTCCTGTCCTCTGTCGTTCGAAGCGCCTGGCGTGATCCCGCCCGGATGCGACCCGCCATTTTGCCGCGCCTCCCGCTATCCCCGTTCCATGCGGCCATGCGGCTTGCCAGCCGAGGGAACGCCGATTATCTTGCGCGCACTGAAATAAGCAGGAAAATCAAGCATGTCGATAGCCCGAAACCTCGTCTTCTCCGCCCTTGTCGCATGCGCCGTCGGTGGTGGCATGATGGCTTACGACACATGGACCGGCGCCGAATGGGAGGTGTCGCCGGACCAGATCGCCGCAGCCCGGGCGGAAGGCAAGGCGGGGCTCGAATCGTCGCCCGGAACCGTCACGGTCCTGCCCATCCGCAGCGAAACGGCCGATATCCTGCCGTTCAAATGGGCGCTCTACGGCCTTGCGGCCGGCATTGTCGCGTTCATCGGGCTTCGCAAGAAGAAGGCCGCCGCGTGAAGCCCTTCGCCGCGCTGGTTTTCGCATTGCTTCTGCCGGTCTGCGCCGAGGCGAACTGCATTCCGCCCTGGCGGACGCAGTTCGCCTGCAATATCCCCGAGCGCCATGCGCGCGTCGAGTTCTGCCGCCTTCCCGAGCCGGGCGACCACCCCGGCAAGAAGGAGGCCTATTACACCTATGCCGTCGGCGCCGCGGCGGCGGAACTGTATTTCGAAACCGATTCGACCTGGTTCTCGACGAAGGACACCGAAATCGACCACCCGACGGACCTGACCATGGCCGTCGGTTACGCCCATGGCAAATACGTCTACGCCTTCGTGGTGACGGAGGACAAGCGCGAGGCCGACGGCATCCGGCAGGGAGAGGTGCGCGTCTACGGTTCGACGGATGCCTTCACGAACGACACCCGGGACAACGAGTTGACGAGGCTCGCCTGCGACCCCGCCTCGATCCTCGCCGATCGTGCGAGCATCCGCCCCTGACCGGGCGGCCCGCACCGAAAAACCCCACGGAAAAAACTGGAAATTCCTGCATTTAGGGCTTGCGCAAATCAGCGGCCCCGACTAGAAGACGCCCACCGCACGCGCCCTTCGTCTATCGGTTAGGACGTCAGATTTTCATTCTGAAAAGAGGGGTTCGACTCCCCTAGGGCGTGCCACCCTCCCCCTTTCGACAATCGAGACCCGCCCGTCAGAACGCCTTCGCGGCGTCCAGCACGCGGAACTGTATGCGCCGGCTGCCCTGCCAGCTGTCGGCGGAAAGCGTGCCGGCGATGTGCACCGCCTGCCCGCGCTGCTTCATCAGGAACAGGCCGAGATCGGCTTCCGCCGCGCGGAAGGCCATGGCGCCGAGGCGCCCGCCATCGGGGCCTTCGAGCTCCAGGCGCAGGTGATTGACGCCGACGGGCCTGACGTCGCGCACCCGGTGCGCCGGCAGCGCAAAGATCGGCTGCGGGTGACCGGAGCCATAGGGGCCGGCCTGCTCCAGCTGGTCGGCGAGCGCCAGCGTCGCGCCGCCGGCGCTCAGCGCCCCGTCGATCTTCAGCGTTTCCACGGCCACCAGGTCGCGCACGGCGCGCTCGGCGCGTTCTTCGAAGAAGCCGCGCAGGCGGCCGAGGTTTGACCGCTCCACCGTCAGCCCGGCTGCCATGGCATGGCCGCCGCCCTTGACGAGAAGGCCCTCCTCCACGGCGGCACGCACCATGCGGCCGAGATCGAAGCCGCTGATCGAGCGGCCGGAGCCGGTGCCCTTGCCGGAAGGGTCGAAGGCGATGGCGAAGGCGGGGCGGCGGAACCGATCCTTGAGGCGCGAGGCGAGCAGGCCGACGACGCCCGGATGCCAGCCCTCGCGGGCCGTCAGGATGACGGAGGCGCTTTCGCCGGTGCCGTATTCCGCCTGCGCCTCGGCCTCCGCCTCGGCCAGCATGGCGGCCTCCATGGCCTGGCGCTCGCGGTTGAGGTCGTCGAGCTGCCTGGCGATGCGCTCGGCCTCGCCCGGCTCGTCGATGGTGAGAAGCCGGCTGCCGAGCGCCGCATCGCCGATGCGCCCGCCGGCATTGATGCGCGGGCCGACGAGGAAGCCAAGATGATAGGGCGTGACGGGGCCGCCGATGCCCGCCTGCTTCAGGAGCGCCGTCAGGCCGGCATTGCCGAGATGGCGCGCGGCGACGAGCCCCTTGACCACATAGGCGCGGTTGAGCCCCTTCAGGGGAACGACGTCGCAGACGGTGGAGAGCGCCACGAGGTCGAGCATGGCGAGGAGATCGAAGGTCTTCGCCCGCGCATCGCCCCTGTCCCGCAGCACGCGCTGCAGCGCCACCAGGACGAGGAAGACGACGCCGGCGGCCGAAAGGTGCCCCTGCCCCGACAGGTCGTCCTCGCGGTTCGGATTGACCAGCGCATGGGCCGGCGGCAGCGCCTCGCCCACCTGGTGATGGTCGATGACGACGACGTCGACGCCGCGCGCCTTCGCGACGGCCAGCGATTCGTGGCTGGTCGAGCCGCAGTCGACCGTGACGATCAGCTCGGCGCCGCGCTCGATGAGCTGGGCGATGGCATTGGGGTTCGGGCCGTAGCCCTCGAAGATGCGGTCGGGAATGTAGATTTCCGCCTGCACGCCGAAATGCGCGAGGAAACGATAGAGGAGCGCCGAGGAGGCCGCGCCGTCGACGTCATAGTCGCCGAAGATCGCGATGCGCTGGCGCCTTTCGATGGCCCGCGCCAGCCGCTCGGTGGCCGCCTCGCAGTCGATCAGGCTGTAGGGTTCGGGCATCAGGCGGCGCAGCGTCGGATCGAGGAACTCGACGGCGCCTTCGAACGGCACGCCCCGCCCCGCCAGCACGCGCGCGATGAGATCCGGCAGGCCGTGGCTCTGGCTCATCGCCAGCGCCCGGTTCTCCCCCGCCTGGTCGAGCCGCGCCACCCAGCGCTGGCCGGTCACCGAGCGCTCGACATTCAGGAAGGCCCGGCTGACGGGGTCGGCGTTTTCCAGCATGCTCATGGCGGCTCCTGCCGTGTTACCCCCCTCTGCCCTGCCGGGCATCTCCCCCACAAGGGGGGAGATTGGATGAGGCAATGTCTCACGCCCCTCGTCAACGTCGCAATTCAAGCATAGCGCCGCTTCTTTGCCGATCTCCCCCCTTGTGGGGGAGATGCCCGGCAGGGCAGAGGGGGGTGCCCGGACGCGGCAAAGGCCGCAAAATCAAGCAGCCTTCGGCCGCTCGATGCGGATCACCTGCGGTTCGCCGACAAGATAGCCCTCGCCCTTGATGGATGCCACGGCCTTGCGGACGGAATCCTCCATCGTCGCGTGGGTGACGAGGATGATGGTCTTCGGATCGGTCGATTCGGTCGTCGACTGCGCGCGCTGCACGATGGATTCCAGCGAGATGCCGTTTTCCGCCATGTGCCTGGCGATGCTGGCGAAGACGCCGGTGCGGTCTTCCACCGAAAGGCGGATGAAGTAGCCGCCGTGGTGCTTGCGGATCTGCGCGCGCTTGTAGGGGATGAGCGAGGCGGCCGGGCGGCCGAGCGCCGGCACGGTCTGCGCGCCCGGGCGGCTCTTGGCGATGTCGGCAATGTCGCCGAGCACGGCCGAGGCCGTCGCATTGCCGCCGGCGCCGGGGCCGACCATCAGCAGTTCGCCGAGAATGTCCGATTCGATCGCCACGGCATTCGTCACGCCGTCGACCTGCGCGATGACGCTGTCGAGCGGCACCATGGTCGGGTGCACGCGCTGTTCGACGCCCGTGTCCGTCTTCTGCGCGACGCCGAGCAGCTTGATGCGGTAGCCGAGATCGGCGGCGGCGCGGATGTCGTCGATGGAGATGTTGGTGATGCCTTCGAGATAGATGTTGTCGGCCGAGATCTTCGTGCCGAAGGCGAGCGTCGTCAGGATCGACAGCTTGTGCGCCGTGTCGTTGCCCTCGATGTCGAAGGCGGGATCGGCCTCGGCATAGCCGAGGCGCTGGGCTTCCTTGAGGCAGGCCTCGAAGCTGAGGCCCTCCTTCTCCATCTTGGTGAGGATGTAGTTGCAGGTGCCGTTCATGATGCCGTAGACGCGCGAGATCGTGTTGCCCGTCAGCGACTCGCGCAGCGCCTTGATGACCGGAATGCCGCCGGCGACGGCCGCCTCGTAGTTGAGGATGCAGCCGTTCTCCTCGGCGATGCCGGCAAGCTCCACGCCATGGGCGGCAAGCAGCGCCTTGTTGGCCGTCACGACATGCACGCCGCGCGACAGCGCCGCCTTGACCGCGGCATGGGCCGGATCGCCGGCCCCGCCCATCAGTTCCACGAAGACGTCGATCTTCGCCTCGCGGGCGAGCGCGACCGGATCGTCGAACCATTCGGCGGCCGAAAGATCGACGCCGCGGTCACGGCCCTTGCTGCGGGCCGTCACGGCGGCGATCTCGATCGGCCGGCCGCACGTCGTTGCGAGCATGTCCCTGCGTTCGACGAGAATCTTCGCGAGCGAGGCACCAACGGTCCCCAAGCCCGCAATGCCGATCTTCAGGGCATCAGCCATGGTCATGTCCTAACGTTTTGGAAGAAAGCCCTCCGCAGAGACGCGGAGGGCGGATTTTTCAGCGATGGGCGTTCAGCGAGATGACGTTGTGCATCGTCTCGTCCGCCGTGGAGAGGAACTTCTTGATGTTGCGCGCCGCCTGGCGGATGCGGTGCTCGTTCTCGACCAGCGCGAGGCGGACATAATCGTCGCCCTGCTCGCCGAAACCGACGCCCGGCGCCACGGCGACATCCGCCTTCTCGACGAGCAGCTTGGAGAATTCCAGCGAGCCGAGATGACGGAACTTTTCCGGGATCTTCGCCCAGGCGAACATGGTGGCGGCCGGCGGCGGCACCTCGAAGCCGGCCTTGCCGAAGGTGTCGACCATCACGTCGCGGCGGCGCTTGTAGACGTTGCGCACTTCCGCGATGTCGGAGCCGTCGCCGTTCAGCGCATGGGTCGCGGCCACCTGGATCGGCGTGAAGGCGCCGTAGTCGAGATAGGACTTGACGCGGGTCAGCGCGGCGATCAGCCGCTCGTTGCCGACGGCAAAGCCCATGCGCCAGCCGGGCATGGAGAAGGTCTTCGACATGGAGGTGAACTCCACCGCGATGTCGATGGCGCCGGGCACTTCCAGAACGGAGGGTGGCGGCGCGTTGTCGTCGAAGTAGATTTCAGAATAGGCAAGGTCGGAAAGCACGATGATGTCGTGCTTCTTCGCAAACGCGATGACGTCCTTGTAGAAATCGAGCGAGGCGACATGCGCCGTCGGGTTCGACGGATAGTTGATGATCAGCGCCAGCGGCTTGGGGATCGAGTGGCGCACGGCCCTTTCCAGAGGCGGGAAGAAGCTCTCGTCCGGCTCGACCGACATGGAGCGGATCACGCCGCCGGCCATCAGGAAGCCGAAGGCGTGGATCGGATAGGTCGGGTTCGGGCACAGGATGACGTCGCCCGGCGCGGTGATCGCCTGCGCCATGTTGGCGAAGCCCTCCTTGGAGCCGAGGGTCGCGACGACCTGCGTCTCCGGGTTCAGCTTCACGCCGAAGCGGCGGGCGTAATAGGCGGCCTGGGCGCGGCGCAGGCCCGGAATGCCCTTGGACGAGGAATAGCGGTGCGTGCGCGGGTCCTGGACCACCTCGCAGAGCTTGTCGACGATCGCCTTGGGGGTCGGCAGGTCGGGGTTGCCCATGCCAAGGTCGATGATGTCGGCGCCACCCGCTCGCGCGCTTGCTTTCAAACGGTTGACCTGTTCGAAAACATACGGCGGCAGACGCCGGACCTTGTGAAACTCTTCCATCTTCAACCCCGTTAGGCACGAAGCCCCTCCGGCGGCCTTGCCGGACGGCGCAAAACTCCGTGCGAATCAAGAAATCGGATACGGACGAAAGCGTTCGAAATGAAGGCGCTCCGCCCGGCCGACGGCCAATTGGCCGTCATCCGCTTTGCTGCCAAACGGCAAGAAACGCAAGCGCTAATTCGTCTTCTCGATTTGCGAAAGCGCCGCCTTGCCATGACCGTCGCGCAGCGCCTGCAATTCGGCGAGCTGGCGGCGGTATTCGGCCTCCGAAATCGCGCCCGAGCGGCGACTGTTGGAGAGCGCCGTCAGGCGCGCGCTGTAGCCGGCCGCCTCCTCGTCGCTCATCTGCTGCGTCTCGGCGCTGACGATCGCCGTGATGTCGGGATAGACGTCGGCCCGGTTCGCGCCGGCATTCGCCGTCGCGGTCGATGTCGTCTCGCTCGAGGCGCAGGAGGCGAGCGCCGCCGCGGCGGCGGCCATGAGAAGAGCGGCGCGCAAGCGCCTGATTTCGAACGCCATGTGGCTGTATGCTCCTGTCGAAACGACCGGTTCCCGATATTGCCTTGTGCGGCTGTCAGGCCCTTGTAATCTGTTTCGTAGAGAATGTAAAAATACAAAAGTAACAATAAAATCGGGAGGGAACCATGGCCGACGAACGCAAGGCGAATGAACGCGATGCGGCCGGAAACAAACCCGGTTTCCAGCCCTTCGACCCCGCGACGATCGAGCCCTACATCGTCAAGGATCCCGAGGCGCTGACGGTCAACTTCGCGCGCACCATCGAACAGCTCGGCAAGGCCGCCTCCGCCTGGCTTGCCCCGCGCGAAAGCGGCGAGAAGGTCGACACGGTTTCCGAGCCGATGGTCGACATGGTGAAAACCCTCTCCAAAGTCTCCGAATACTGGCTGACGGACCCGCGCCGCACGCTGGAGGCGCAGACGCTGCTGCTCGGCAGCTATTTCAACATCTGGTCGCGCACGCTGGGGCGCCTTTCCGGCGAGGCGCAGGACGCCGCGCCCGATCCGCATAGCAAGGACAAGCGCTTTGCCGACGAGGACTGGGTGAAGAACCCCTTCTTCGATTTCCTGCGCCAGGCCTATTTCGTCACCTCCGACTGGGCGGAGAAGCTCGTCACCGATGCCGAAGGGCTCGACGAGCACACGCGCCACAAGGCGGGCTTCTATGTGAAGCAGATCGCCAGCGCGATCTCGCCGACGAACTTCATCACCACCAATCCGCAGCTCTACCGCGAGACGGTGGCTTCCAACGGCGCGAACCTGGTGCGCGGCATGAAGATGCTGGCCGAGGACATCGCCGCCGGCCGCGGCGACCTGAAGCTGCGCCAGACCGACACGAGCAAGTTCGCCATCGGCGAGAACATGGCGCTGACGCCGGGCAAGGTGCTGGCGCAGAGCGATGTCTGCCAGGTCATCCAGTACGACGCGACGACGGAAAAGGTGCTGAAGCGCCCGCTGCTCATCTGCCCGCCCTGGATCAACAAGTTCTACATCCTCGACCTCAACCCGGCGAAATCCTTCATCAAGTGGGCGGTGGACCAGGGCCACACGGTGTTCGTCATCTCCTGGGTGAACCCGGACGAGCGGCATGCGGACAAGGACTGGGAAGCCTACGCCCGCGAAGGCGTCGGCTTCGCGCTCGACACGATCAGCCAGGCGACCGGCGAGGACGAGGTGAACGCCATCGGCTATTGCGTCGGCGGCACGCTGCTTGCGGCCACCCTCGCCCTGCACGGCCAGGAGGGCGACAAGCGCATCCGCACGGCGACGCTCTTCACCACGCAGGTCGACTTCACCCATGCCGGCGACCTGAAGGTCTTCGCCGACGAGGAGCAGATCGACCTCATCGAGCGCGGCATGAAGGCGACCGGCTATCTCGACGGCTCGAAGATGGCGACCGCCTTCAACATGCTGCGCGCCTCCGAGCTGATCTGGCCCTACTTCGTCAACAACTACCTGAAGGGCCAGGATCCCATGCCCTTCGACCTGCTCTACTGGAATTCGGATTCCACGCGAATGCCCGCCGCCAACCACTCGTTTTACCTGAGGAATTGTTATCTCAACAACACCCTCGCCAAGGGCGAGATGACGCTTGCCGGCAAGACGCTGTCGCTGAAGGACGTCAAGATCCCGATCTACAACCTCGCCACCAGGGAGGACCACATCGCGCCGGCGAAATCGGTCTTCGTCGGCAGCAAGTTCTTCGGCGGCAAGGTGACCTATGTGATGGCCGGCTCCGGCCACATCGCCGGCGTCGTCAATCCGCCGGACAAGATGAAGTACCAGTACTGGACCGGCGGGCCGGTGAAGGGCGAATTCGAGGACTGGGTGGAAAAGGCGAAGGAAACGCCCGGCTCCTGGTGGCCGCACTGGCACGACTGGATCAAGGCGCAGGACGACCGCATGGTGCCGGCGCGCAAGACCGGCGGCACGATGAACTCGATCGAGGAGGCCCCCGGCTCCTACGTGCGCGTGCGCGCCTGACCGCCGACGCCCATGAAGTTCGATCCGCCGCTCGTTTCCGGCACCCTCGTGCAGCGCTACAAGCGCTTCCTGTTCGACGCCATCCTCGACGACGGATCGGCGATCACCGGCTCCTGCCCCAATACCGGCTCGATGCGCGGCCTGACGGCGCCCGGCTCGCGCATCTGGATGTCGCAGAGCGACAGCCCGACGCGCAAGCACCGCCATCGCCTCGAACTGGTGGAGGCGGACGACACCGTCGTCGGCATCAATACGGGCCTGCCGAACCGGCTGGCGGAGGAGGCGATCCGCGCCGGCCTGGTCGCCGATCTCGGCACCTATCCCGTCGTCGAGCGGGAGAGGAAATACGGCCGCAATTCGCGCATCGACATCCTCCTGTCCGGGCCTGACCGGCCCCCCGCCTATGTCGAGGTGAAGAACGTGCATTTCCGCCGCGCCGCCGGCCTTGCGGAATTTCCCGACACGGTGACGGCACGCGGCGCAAAGCACCTCGAGGAGCTCGGCGACATGGCCGAGGCCGGTTTCCGCGCGGTCATGCTCTATCTCGTCCAGCGGGAGGATTGTTCGCGGTTCCGCATCTGCGCCGATCTCGATCCCGCCTATGCGGCCGGCTTCCGCCGGGCGCTTTCGCGCGGCGTCGAGGCCTATGCGGTCAAATGCGCCGTTACATCCCAGCAAATCCGGCCCGTGGCGTCGATCGCCATGGACGAACCCGGTCTGGCTGATCTATGAACATGCGGACAGACTAGCGAAAGTTCGACCATGGTGACCTATATCGACGCGACCTCCGCGCCGCTGAAGAACACGGGCGTGATCCGCCTTTACGACGCCGAGGCCTTTGCCGGCATGCGCAAGGCCTGCCAGCTCACAGCGCGCTGCCTCGACGAACTCTACCCGCTGGTCAAGCCGGGCGTTGCCACCGACGTCATCGACCGCTTCGTCTTCGAGTTCGGCATGGACCACGGCGCCCTGCCCGCGACGCTGAACTACCGCGGCTACACCAAGTCGAGTTGCACCTCGATCAACCACGTCGTCTGTCACGGCATCCCCAACGACAAGCCGCTGCGCGAGGGCGACGTCGTCAATATCGACGTCACCTTCATCCTCGACGGCTGGCACGGCGATTCGAGCCGCATGTATCCCGTCGGCGAGATCAAGCGCGCCGCCGAGCGCCTGCTCGAAGTCACCCACGAATGCCTGATGCGCGGCATCGCCGCCGTCAGGCCCGGCGCGCGCACCGGCGCCATCGGCGAGGCGATCCAGGCCTATGCCGAGGCCGAGCGCTGCTCGGTGGTGCGCGATTTCTGCGGCCACGGCGTCGGCCGCCTCTTCCACGACGCGCCGAACATCCTGCATTACGGCCGCGCCAACGAGGGGCCGGAAATGAAGGAGGGCATGATCTTCACCATCGAGCCGATGATCAATCTCGGCCGGCCGCATGTGAAGGTGCTCTCCGACGGCTGGACGGCGGTGACGCGCGACCGCTCGCTCTCCGCCCAGTACGAGCACACGGTGGGCGTGACGGCGGATGGCTGCGAGATCTTCACGCTTTCGCCCGGCGGCCTCGACCGCCCCGGCCTTTCCGCTTAAGGCCGCCCATGACGGGATCGCGCGGACGAACGGACACGACCTCCCCCCTTGATACGGGAAACGACCCGCCGACCGCCGACGACCTCTTCGACACGCTCGACGAGCGGGGCCATTTCTTCGAGCACCCCGCCCGCGCAACGCCCGCCAAGGCCCTTCCGGCAGCGGAAGACAAGCACTATCACGGCCACCGCGAGCGGCTTCGCCTGCGCTTCCGCGACAGCGGCGACGGGGCGCTCGCCGATTACGAGATCCTCGAGCTCCTCCTCTTCCGCCTCATCCCCCGGCGCGACACGAAGCCGGTCGCGAAAGCCCTGCTCGATCGCTTCGGCACGCTGGCCGGCGTCTTCGGCGCGACGCCCGCCCTGCTGCAGGAGGTGAAGGGCATCGGCGAGGCGGTGGCGCTGGACCTGAAGCTCGTCTCGGCCGTCGCCCAGCGCACGCTGAAGAGCGAGATCCGCAACAAGACCGTGCTCGCCTCCTGGTCCTCGGTCATCCAGTATTGCCACGCCGCCATGGCGCACGAGCCGCGCGAGCAGTTCCGCATCCTCTTCCTCGACAAGCGCAACACGCTGATCGCCGACGAGGTGCAGGGCCACGGCACGGTGGATCACACGCCGGTCTATCCGCGCGAGGTGGTGCGCCGCGCGCTGGAGCTCTCGGCCACCGCGATCATCCTCGTCCATAATCACCCGTCCGGCGACCCGACGCCGTCGCGGGCGGACATCGATATGACGAAGACGATCGTGGAGACCGCCCGGCCGCTTGGTATCACGGTGCATGACCACATCATCATCGGCAAGGACGGGCATGCCAGCCTCAAGGGGCTGAGACTGATCTGAAAGGAAGGGCGGCGCCCCGCGGGAAACCGCCGAATCGCGTTACAAAACAACGAAATCGGGTGCGTTCCTTCATCCGATTGAAACGGTTTGCTGCCACATTCGGTTGACGAAAATTTGCACGGCGAAGACAATTGCTGCATCGCAATATGATTCTTCCCGCAAAAGGCTGGGGCCATCTCACATGCAGGAATATGATCTCGTCGTCGTGGGCAGTGGCCCCGCAGGCCGCCGCGGCGCCATCCAGGCGGCAAAGCTCGGCCGCAAAGTCCTCGTCATCGAGCAGGGAAAACGCGTCGGCGGCGTCTCGGTGCACACCGGCACGATCCCCTCGAAGACGCTGCGCGAGACGGCGCTGAACCTTTCCGGCTGGCGCGAGCGCGGCTTCTACGGCCGCGCCTACCGCGTCAAGCAGGAGATCAGCGCCGACGACCTGCGCCGCCGCCTGCTCATCACGCTCGACCACGAGGTGGAGGTGCTGGAGCACCAGTTCGCCCGCAACCGCGTGCAGCACATGCGCGGCAAGGCGAAGTTCGTCACGCCGGAGACGATGGAGATCGTCAAGGACGACGGCGAGACCGTTCACGTCCAGGCCAAGAGCATCATGCTGGCCGTCGGCACCAAGCCGTACCGCCCGGAGAGCATCCCTTTCGACGGCGTCAGCGTTCTCGACAGCGACGAGCTCCTTGACATCAAGGAGCTGCCGCGCTCCATGGCCGTCATCGGCGCCGGCGTCATCGGCATCGAATATGCCACGATCTTCTCCGCGCTCGACACGCAGGTCACCGTCATCGACCCGAAGCCGACGATCCTCGATTTCATCGACAGGGAGATCGTCGAGGAGTTCATCCACGATCTGCGTGACCGCAACATGAAGCTCATCCTCGGCCAGAAGGCCGACAAGGTGGAAAAGCTGGAAAACGGCAAATGCGAGATCACGCTGGACAACGGCCGCCACGTCACCTGCGACATGGTGCTCTATGCCGCCGGCCGCGTCGGCGCGACGGACAGCCTGAACCTCGCCGCAGCGGGCCTGACGGCCGATTCGCGCGGCCGCCTCAGCGTCAACCCGGAGACCTTCCAGACCGACGTGCCGCATATCTACGCCGCCGGCGACGTCGTCGGCTTCCCGAGCCTTGCCTCGACCTCGATGGAACAGGGGCGCATCGCCGCCCGTGTCGCCGTCGGCGCCATCGCCAAGGAACCGCCGAAATATTTCCCCTACGGCATCTACGCCGTGCCGGAAATCTCCACCTGCGGCCTCACCGAGGAAGAGGTGAAGGAGCGCGGCATCCCCTATGAATGCGGCATGGCGCGTTTCCGGGAGACCTCGCGCGGCCACATCATGGGCCTCAATTCCGGCCTGCTGAAGATGATCTTCTCGCTGAAGACGCGGCGCCTGCTCGGCGTGCACATCGTCGGCGAAGGCGCGACGGAGCTCGTCCATATCGGCCAGGCGGTGCTCAACCTGAAGGGCACCGTCGAATATTTCGTCGAGAACACCTTCAACTACCCGACGCTCGCCGAAGCCTACAAGATCGCCGGCCTCGACGCCTGGAACCGCATGGGCGACCTGTCGCAGGCGAAGTGATCCGCTTCGCCGGCCAAGGCCGCTCCGGCAGATATGCGAAGCGGTTTTGCGCCTGCAGCGGCGGAAGAACGGGCAGAAGGAACGGCACGCATGAGGATCCTGTCGCTGAACGTCTGGGGCGGCATGCTGCACGCGCCGCTCATCGACTATCTCAGGGCCGTCGATGCCGATGTCTATTGCCTGCAGGAGGTGCCCCGCGCCATCGCCGCGCGGTCGGCATGGCTGACCTATCGCGACGGCGCGGTGGAACTCCAGCAGCGCGCCGATCTCTACCGGGACATCGCGACGGCCCTGCCCGGCCATGACGGCTTCTTCGCGCCGGCCATGCGCGGCGAGCTGGCGGACGGCGATCGTCCCTGCTGGCAGGAGTTCGGCCTTGCCACCTTCATCCGCCAGGATATCGCCGTGATCGGCCAGGCGCTCGATTTCGTGCACGGCGCGTTCTCCCCGCACGGTTTCGGCCCCCACCCCCGCCCCCGCAACGCCCACGCCTTCCGCCTCTACGACTATGCCGCGGACCGCGCGCTCACCGTCGCACAGCTTCACGGCCTTCGAACCGTCGACGGCAAGGGCGACACGCCGGAGCGCGCGGCGCAGGCCGAGGCCCTCGTCGCCCTCATCGCGCGCCTGCACCGCCAGGACGAAGGCCTCGTCCTCTGCGGTGATTTCAACGTGCTGCCCGAGAGCAAGACGTTCAAGACACTCGCGCGGTTCGGCCTCACCGACCTCGTCATCACCCGCGGCTTCACCGACACGCGGACCTCGCTCTACACGAAGCCCGGCCGCTATGCCGACTACATGCTGGTGAACGCGACGGTACGCGTTGCGGATTTCACCGTCGTGGAGGCGCCGGAAGTGTCGGATCACCGGGCATTGCTGCTCAGCGTCGGATAAAACCCGCCAAGCACGGTGCGTTGGATCCTCGGGTCAAGCCCGAGGATGACGGAGGGGAGGAAACGCCACCTGCTCTTCAAGCGGCACGGCATGCCGCCCCCCGCATTTTCCGACGAGTTTCCTCTTCTTGCATCATTTTCCGGCATCATCCGGGGATGGCGGCGAGGAGGAAGCGGCGCAAGCCCCTCCAATGGGCGCGGCACGCGGCCCCTTCGCCGATACCTCCAAACCTCTCGTCTTGCGTCATCCTCGGGCTTGACCCGAGGATCCAGGCCCCACGCCGCAGCTATTCCTCATCCCCGTTCCCACCGCACATTTTCCCCGCCCCCTCCATCCATGCCTACAATCTCCCCATCCCGCCGCGGATACACCGCGAGGCGTCGCGGCGAGGCGGGGTCGGCGCGGGGCGTGGGGGGAAGACGCAGAACCCCATGCACCGGGCCTGCGGAAAATGGTCTCCCTCCGGCGACACGGGGGAAGCGGCGGGCGTTGGACCGAGCCTTCCGCTTCACGCCCCGAACGGCGCGCCGGGCGTGCCTGTGCGGCACACAAGGGGGCCGGTCTGGCGGATGCGTCGGCATCGTCCGCCGGGATGAAGCCCGTCCGGAAAGGCTTGCCTTTCCGTCCGCCATCGCCAAGGCGCGCGATGACGGATGCAAAAACGGAAAACGGCGTCATCCCGGAAACCGACGGGAAACGTCCGCCCGGCCCGGCCTTTGCAGAGAGGCCCAGGTCGCGGGCAAAAACCGCCGAACGGGGCGCTGAAAGGCGTCATATACATATTTCTGACCCGGCGGCTTCCAGCGCCCCGTCCGATGCTCTTTGAAAACCCACGGGCGGAAACCGCCGCGTGGATGACGGTGCGAAAACAGCAGGAACGCGGCCCTTGCCGCGCAAACAAAAAGGCCGCCCCGAAGGACGGCCTCTTTACATGATATCCGGTCGGACCGATTATTCGGCGTCGCCTTCGGCGGCCTTCTTCTTGGCCGGGGCCTTCTTCTTCGGAGCGGCGTCTTCGCCTTCGGCAGCTTCGGCCTTGGCGGCAGCCTTCTTCTTCGGCGCGGCCTTCTTGGCTTCCTTCTCGGAACCTTCGGCCTCGTCGTCCGCCATCAGCTCGTCCTTGGAGACGGTCTTGTCCGTCACCTTGATCTCGCCGAGCAGGTGGTCGACGACCTTCTCTTCGAAGATCGGCGCGCGGAGCGAAGCGGCGGCGCCCGGGGTCTTCTGGAAGTATTCGAGGATCTGCTTTTCCTGGCCCGGGAACTGGCGGAGCTGCTGGTAGAGCGACTGCTGCATTTCCTCGTCGCTCACCTGGACGCCGGCCTTCTCGCCGATTTCCGAGAGAACGAGGCCGAGGCGGACGCGGCGCTCGGCAAGCTTGCGATATTCTTCGCGCGCAGCTTCTTCCGTCGTGTCCTCGTCAGCGAAGGTCTTGCCGGACTGCTGGAGGTCCGTGTTGATCTGGCGCCAGATGTTTTCGAATTCGGCGTCGACCAGGCGCTCCGGCGTGTCGAACTTGTACATCTCGTCGAGCTGGTCGAGGATCTGGCGCTTGACCTTCTGGCGGGTGACCGAGCCGTACTGGCTCTCGATCTGGCCGCGGACGATCTCGCGCAGCTTGTCGGCCGATTCGAGGCCGAGCTTCTTGGCAAGCTCGTCGTTGATCTCGACATCGGCCGGGGCGGCGACGTCCTTGACGTTGATGTCGAAGGTCGCTTCCTTGCCGGCAAGGTTGGCGGCCGGATAGTCGGCCGGGAAGGTCACGGTGATGACCTTCTCGTCGCCGGCCTTCAGGCCGACGAGCTGCTCTTCGAAGCCCGGGATGAAGCGGTTGGAGCCGAGAACCAGCTCCGCGTCCTCGTCCTTGCCGCCGTCGAAGGGCTCGCCGTCGACCTTGCCGAGATAGTCGATGGTGACGCGGTCGCCGTCGGCGGCCTTGCCCTTCTTCGTCTCGTAGGAACGGGCGCTTTCGGCGATCTTGAGGATCTGCTCGTCGACTTCGGCAGCGTCGACTTCGACGACTTCGCGCGTGACGGCGATGCCGGAATTGTCCTTGAGGTCGATGGCCGGGATCACTTCATAGGAGAGCGTGAACTCGAAATCGGCCTGGCCGGCGAGGATCTTCTCGGCCTCGGCCTGGTCCTCGGTCATCGCGATTTCCGGCTGCGTCGCGGACTTTTCGCCGCGCTCGGAAAGGATGGCCGACGGACGGTCGCGGACGATCTCGTTGACGAGTTCGGCCATGATGGACTTGCCGTACATCTTCTTGAGATGGGCGAAGGGCACCTTGCCCGGACGGAAGCCGTTGATGCGGACACGGCCCTTGGCGTCTTCAAGACGCTCGTTCATCTGAGCTTCCATGTCCTTGGCCGGGATGACGACCTTGATTTCGCGCTTCAGCCCTTCAGCGAGCGTTTCGATAACCTGCATGTTCAAACCTTCATTTCGAGTTGGCGGTGCTCAAACCGGCCTGCCGGTTATGGCGAACACCCCGCCGGTCCATTTGCCGGCAGTGGCTTTACTGAATTTCGTGGCCTTTTGGCAAGCAAAATGGCGCTCTCATATATCCACAACCCGCCGAAACCTTCTGTTTCGGCGTTCGGTGGCTCTGGTGCGGGTAGAGAGACTTGAACTCCCACGCCTTGCGGCACCAGAACCTAAATCTGGCGTGTCTACCAATTTCACCATACCCGCGTCTCAGAAACCGCTTTGCCACGAGCAGCGTAGCCGCGCACCGTGGCGCCTTCCGAGCGCGGCGTCTCTATATCACCCGTTTTGGGCGGATCAAAGGAAAAATGCGGGGTTTCGGGCACCGCGCTCAATAGAGCGGTTCGTCGTAGACGGGCTCCCCCCGAAGGACCAGCCGGGCGATCTGCGGCGTGCCGTCCTTCGAGACGCGCGCCTCCACCTCCAGCTCCTCCTGGTTGCGGGCATCCTCCAGCACCCTGCCCTCGCCCTCCGGCACGTAGTAGCGCTCGATACCGTAGTTGACGAAGAGGGCATCCGGCAGGCCGCCGTCGCCGGCGGAATAGTAGTCGAAGGGCAGCGTGCGCAGGATGACGCTGCCTGCCTCCGGCGCAAGGTCGCCGAAGCGCGCCTCGCTCGCCGTCCACAGGCCGTCCGCGCCCGGCGTCAGCCGCACGGCAAGGCGCACGCGGCCGCTCGCCTTCGGCACCTCGCCGGTGACGATCGCCTTCGGGATGGTCGAGATCGGGTAGGAGAGGATGACGTAGTCGCCGCGCAGCAGATCACGCGGATCGACCGGCTGCGTCTTCAGCTTGATGTCGGCGCCGCTGCGCAGGATCGAGGCGCGGCTTTCGACCATGTAGCCAAGCACGGCGGTCTGCAGCGCGGCCGCGAGGATGCCGGCGACGAGCGGGGGCACGCGGAGAAAGCGGGATGTCGTCATGGTCAGGCCTCCGCTCTGGTTTCAGCCTTGGAAAACCGCCGCTCCAGCACGATCACCGCCCAGGCGACCAGCGCCACGACCAGTCCGGACACCAGGAAGAAGCCGGACGTGCCGATGATCGAGCCGATCGTCTCGGAGGCGAGATAAAGCGTCTCGGCGGCGAAGGTCGCATAACCGAGGTAACGCACCGCGCCGTTCTCCTTGCCGGACAGCGCGATGCCGGCAATGGCGGCGACGAGCGTGACGATGCCGAGCAACAGCCGGTTCGCGATGTCGTCGAATTCGGCATGCAGCACGAGAAGGCCGACCACCAGCACCAGGTAGGAATAGAAGGCCGGTGCCGCGCCGGCGCTGCGGGCGAGCGCATGGAGCGGCGATTGCGGCACGGCGGCAAGGAGATAGGCGACGGCGCCGAACCCCGCGATCGCGATGGCGGTCTCGGGCGTCTCGTATTCGCTATAGATAAAGGCGAGCCAGGCGACGAGCAGCAGATAGGCGAGATGCCGCACCCGTGCCGCGCCGGTATAGCGCACCAGAAGAATGATGACGGCCGCCATCAGCGGCATCAGCCAGAGCAGCACCGTCTCGTCGACATTGTAGGATTGCGTCCAGTCCGCACCGGAGACGACGAAGGCGAGGACACCGGCAATGGCCGTGACGGCGCCAGAGCGGAAGAGCGCGGCGGCGGCGACCGCGCCGGCGAACCAGACGAGCATCGCCTGGAACGTGTCGCCGGAGAGATGATACATCTGCCCGACAAGCGCGATCGCGCCGCCGAAGGCGAGCGTGCCGAAGACGAGGAAGGCGGCCGCCAGCCGCTCCGCGCCGCGGCCGACCAGCACCGCGCCGCCAAGATAGGCGCCCCAGATCAGGCCGACGATGCCGACGAGCCGCACGAGCCGCGGGATCGCTTCCCAGTTGGCCGCAACGAGCAGCAGAACCGCGGCGGAGACGAGAAGGGCCGCGATGATCATCAGCACCCGCCCGAGGCTGAAGGAACTGGGCCGGGAATCGTATTCCTGCAGCAGGCGACCGGCCGTCGGGGCATCGAGCAGGCCCTGTGCCGTCCAGTGTTTGAGGTCGCGCTCCAGCCTGCCCCTGTACATCCGTTCCCGCTCCGTTCGGAAAAACACCGGTGGTTCACGCCGATTCCGGCTTTGTCAACAGGAACGATACAGATCGGCCGGAAATTCGCAATCGGAGCAAAAATCCGCCAAAAGGGCATTTATTCGCGCTTCTCGCCCTTGAAGACCGGCCTCCGACCACCAAGATTAACGGGAAATAAAGAAAGATTGGATAAAGCTGGCCTTCACAGGCCGATTGGCCCGGTGATTTCGGACATGCAGATGGCGCATATCATCCATGCTCATATTGCACTGCACAAAATCGACGGCCAGGGCTATAGTACAGACATCGGATCAGAAGCGATCCGGCCCGCAAATCAAGGCGCCGCGTAGTGTAGGGCGACAGAGGAACGGGAAGGCGGACGGGTCGAACCGCCCGGCATGATGCCGAAAGACCCGGGCCCCGCAAGCGGGGAACGACATGGAATTCGGAACGACGCACTCCTCCTCCCAGCGTCGTTTCGATACGATTGGCAACACTCCTCCTCCCAGTTGCCAATCAACTTTAGTGACGCCCGCTGGATCTCCTCCCCCAGCGGGCGTTATTATTTGCGCAAACGCATGGCAGGCCGCGCCAAAGCGGCCCGATCGCCAGACAAGCCCACCGTTTCGCCCAACACCTGGGCAACCCCGTCCCGCACAGCGCGGAATACATGCACCCTGCGCATAGGTGCCATTCCGATCGCGCTCTACCGCGCACGGCTTTGGCGACCTATATGGTTCTTATCGGTCGGGCGACGATCTCCTCCTCCCAACGTCCCCGACAGGATTGGCGGCCCTCCCTCCTCCCAGGCTGCCAATCGATATCAGCAACGCCCGCCGGACCTCCTCCCCCGGCGGGCGTTGTTTTTTGCGTCGCACCCAAGCAATGTTGCATAGCGACCTTAACCTTTATGGCCGAACGCCCGGAATTTGGCCTGAATTTTGTCAAAATTTCTGCTTGACATGCTCAAAACGCATAGGTGCCGTGCTGTAACAGCGCTGTTCTTTTCGGCGGCGCAGCGTATATTCCAATCATCAGATCGGGGCGGCGCCAAGGACGAGCGGCCGCCCAGCAGGAAGCCCAAGAAAGGGGTAAGAACATGAACCTGGCACGCTCTTTCAACAACTGGCGCAAGTACCGTCAGACCGTCAACGAACTCGGCCGCATGTCGGACCGGGAACTCCGTGACCTCGGCATCGGCCGCAGCGATATCCCGTATATCGCCCGCAAGGCCGCCAACTAAGCCGAACGACCTTTAACGGTCCCGTTTCGAACGCCCTCCGGCTCCCGCCGGAGGGCGTTTTCGTTTGCGCGTCTTTTTGCGCCGCACAATGTCGCAATTTTCCATGCGCGACATGCAGGGCCGCCCTTCCCCGGCACGCATTTTTCCTATCTGCCTGGAATGGCGGCATTTTCTGCCCATTTTGCCTGCAGGCGATCCATCTGCCCGATTGATGGTCGTCTTATTGCACAAATGCATAGCAGCTGCATTTTCTTTGCACTGCACATTAACAAGGGGATCGCCTATATAGAGCTCACACACCGGCGAGACAGACCTCCCGGCCAACACTTCGAGGAGATGACCATGAACCCGATCCGCATTGCAAAGAACTGGATTTCCTACCGCCGCACGATGAACGAACTCGGCAACCTGTCGAACCACACGCTGTCCGACATCGGCCTGACCCGTTACGACATCCGCGACATCGCAGCCCGTTCCTTCCGCTAAGACATAGCCGGTTTCCGCCGCTGCGGCCGGAAACGGCGACGCGCGAGGAACGCTTCAAACGGCACCATTCGGTGCCGTTTTTGATTCGGGCTTTTGAATCTCCGCCGTGGAAGTCGGCCCGCGGGCATGGTAACGAACCGCCCATGACACAGACCTCCTCCCTCGCTCCCATCCACGTCATCGGCGGCGGCCTTGCCGGCTCGGAAGCCGCCTGGCAGATCGCCGAGAACGGCGTCCCCGTCATCCTGCATGAAATGCGCGGCGTGCGCGGCACGGATGCCCACAAGACGGACGGCCTTGCCGAGCTCGTCTGTTCCAATTCCTTCCGCTCGGACGATGCGACCAGCAATGCCGTCGGCGTGCTGCACGCCGAAATGCGGCTCGCCGGCTCGCTGATCATGCGCGCGGCCGATGCCAGCCAGGTGCCGGCCGGCGGCGCGCTCGCCGTCGACCGCGACGGCTTTTCCGCCGCCGTCACCGCCGCACTCGAAAGCCACCCGCTGATCACCATCACGCGCGAGGAAGTCACCGGCCTGCCGCCGGAGGACTGGGACCAGGCGATCATCGCCACCGGGCCGCTCACCGCCCCCTCGCTCGCCGCGGCGATCCAGGAACGCACCGGCGCCGATTCGCTCGCCTTCTTCGATGCCATCGCGCCGATCGTGCACACGGCCAGCGTCGACATGGACATCTGCTGGTTCCAGTCGCGCTACGACAAGGTCGGCCCCGGCGGCACGGGCAAGGACTACATCAACTGCCCGATGGACGAGGCGCAGTACAACGCCTTCGTCGACGCCCTCATCGCCGGCGACACGACGGGCTTCAAGGAATGGGAAGGCACGCCCTATTTCGACGGCTGCCTGCCGATCGAGGTGATGGCGGAGCGCGGCCGCGAGACGCTGCGCCACGGGCCGATGAAGCCGATGGGCCTTACCAATGCGCACAACCCGACGGTCAAGCCCTATGCTGTCGTGCAGCTGCGGCAGGACAATGCGCTCGGCACGCTCTACAACATGGTCGGCTTCCAGACGAAGCTGAAATACGGCGCGCAGGCAGAAATCTTCCGCCTGATCCCCGGCCTCCAGAACGCCGAGTTCGCCCGCCTCGGCGGCCTTCACCGCAACACCTACATCAACTCGCCGACGCTGCTCGACCGCTCGCTGACGCTGAAGGGCCGCCCGGGCCTGCGCTTTGCCGGCCAGATCACCGGCTGCGAGGGCTATGTGGAGAGCGCCAGCATCGGCCTGCTCGCCGGCCGCTTCGCGGTGGCCGAACGGCGCGGCGAAACGCCGTCGCTGCCGCCGGAAACCACGGCCTTCGGTTCGCTGCTCGGCCACATCACCGGCGGCCACATCGTCTCCGACGACGAGCCGGGCAAACGCTCCTTCCAGCCGATGAACATCAATTTCGGCCTGTTCCCGCCGCTGGAGCCGGGCACGGTGACGAAGCCGGAAGGCATGAAGCGGTTCCGCGGCAAGGACAAGGCCCTCGCCAAGAAGCAGGCGACGGCCGCAAGGGCGCTCGAAGACTGCGCCCGCTGGCTCGGCCGCTGACCTCGGGCAGCCCGGCCCACAGCCGCACCCTCAAAATGCACGACACCCGTATAAGGCCGGGAGCGCGCCTCTTGTCCTTCTCTACGAGGGGCTGCAGGCGCAAGACGGACACGCCCCCCTTATCCGACCCTCGGGCCACCTTCTCTTCGCAGAGGAGAAGGAAAAGGAGGCAATGTCGAGCCATGGGCGATTGGCCCGCCTTTTTAGATTTGCCGGCCTGCGGCCTCCGGGCCAAGACCGACCACCGCCGGCATGAAGCTGCCGAGCAGCCAGAGCGAGACCTCCGCGGCCTCCCGCTCGTCGCGGAACTCGAAGACGCCGCCCTCGAAGGCGGCATTGGCGAACTTCACGGCGAGGCGCTTCGGGCCGGCGCTTTCGACGCGCACGGTGCCGGGTTCGATCCGGTGGCAGGAATAGTGGTGGCCGTGGGCATGCATGCAGCCGGCCTTGCCGTCATGCAGGCGCAGGAACACCGTGCGGCCGTCCGTCGTGGCGATGACCTCGCGGATCGCCTCCTCGGGAAAGGCCCGGCCGAATTCCAGGATCGCGAGCCCGGCATCCTCGCCGGCCATCTCCTGCGCATCCTCCCGGCGAAACACCTGACGGAAGACGAGGCCGGCCAAGAGCAGGCAGGCGATGGTGACGGTCCAGAGCATCGGCGCGATTCCTCCACGAAAAACATCCTGCCGCTGTAGCGGACAAGGCTTGCGCCAGTTTTGCGTCTTGTCAGGTGCCAAGGCACGTCGCGCGGACATGCGCGGCGATTTTACGCGACATGCGAAGAAACGGGAAGCCGGCCGGGCGCCTTAGGGTCCGTACTCCAACAGAACACCTATCCTGAGGGGGACGGATCCTGGAGCATTTCCAGCCGAAGCGAAGTCGCTTTGGCGTCGGATAATGCGGTAAAACAAGAATCTGGGGTATTTCCGGTGAACCGGAGTTCACCGGAAATGCTCTAGAACGGGCCGCGGCGCAGCGCCCGCCACATCCACCACTGTCGCCGCCACTGGGCGGGCTGGAGAGAACGCTCCAGTGCCGCCGCGCCGGCCTTCTCCACTGCATCCAGTATAGGCGAAACGAGGGCGACCGGCAAAAAGGCCGGGCGATTGGCCGGTGAAATGCCGCCGGCGGCCCTGGCCTTGGCGAGATGTTCCCGGCCGAGGCCGATAAAGGCATCCACCGCCCGCGCGGCCGCGGCGATGTCGTCGCCGGCAAGCAGGCCCTCCGGCGTCAGGCCCGTGGCGGCGAGAAGATCGGCCGGCAGGTAGACCTGGCCGCGCCGCCGGTGGATCGGCAGCATCAGCAACGTGCCCGCGACGGTCTGCGCCACGCCGGCATGCCCCGCGGCCTCGGCCGATGCAGGCGCCCCTGCCGGATCGAGGATGAGGCTTGCGAGCTGGATCAGCGCCGAGGCGGTTTCGCCGGCATAGCCCTCGAATGCCGCACGGCTCTCCATCGGGTCGTTGTAGACATCGAAGATGCGCGCCTCGGTCATGTCCGTCAGCACGGCGACCGGCAGCCGGTATTCCTCCACACAGGCCATCAGGCCGGCGGCGAGCGGGTTGGCCATGGCGTCGCCCTCGGCCGTGCCGTCGAGCACGTCGCGCCACCATTGCAGGCGGATCTCGCCGGGCAGCGCCTCGCGCACCACGTCGCGCACGCGGGCGATCTCGGCATTGAAGGCGTAGAGCGCGGCAAGCGCCCCGCGCTTTTCCGCCGGGGCCAGCAGGCAGGCGAGATAGCGGTCGCGATCGGTGTCGCGGAGCATTGCCAGACAATGCGCGTAATGGTCTTGCCGCAGATCGGTCATGTCTGATGTCACACGGCGATCAGCGCGGCGGCGACGGCCCGGCTCTCGGCCAGCATGACATTGAACGTGCGCACGGCAGCGCCGGTGCTCATCGGGTCGGAGCGGACCTTGCGCTCCGTCAACGCCGCCTTGATCTCGGCCGAAAGCGGGCGGATCTCCTTGCCGGTGCCGACGAGCAGCACCTCGATCTCACCCGCCTCGTCCAGCACGCGCTGGAGGTCGGACAGCGTCAGCGGCGTGCCCTCCTGCTTGTCCCAGCCGTGGATGCCGGACGGCAGGCAGAGGATGGAGCCGCGATGCGACATGTCGGCGAAGCGGAAGCCGCCATTGCCATATGCGTCGATCGGCGCCCGCCCGGGGAAATGCGCCTCCCGGATTTCGATGCCCTTAGCCATTGGCTCCCGTCGCCTCCGTGGCCGGTCCCTTGCCGCCCTTGCCCGGGCGGTAGCGCTCCGGCTGCAGGCGGAACAGGATGAGGATCGGCCCGGCAATGTAGATAGAGGATATGGTGCCGATCGCCACTCCGAAGAGCAGCGTCAGCGCGAAGGTGCCGATCGCCTCGCCGCCGAAGAGCGCGAGCGCGGCAAGCGCGATCAGCGTGGTCGCGGACGTCAGGACGGTGCGCGACAGCGTGCGGTTGATCGCGTCGTCGATCAGGATCGGCAGCGGCATCTGCTTGAAATGCCGAAGGTTCTCGCGGATACGGTCGTAGACGACCATCGTGTCGTTCAGCGAATAGCCGGCGATCGTCAGCAGCGCGGCGACCGCGGTGACGTTGAACTCGATCTTGGCGAGCGCCAGGAAACCGAGCGTGAAGAACACGTCATGCGCCAGCGCGATGATCGCGCCGATGGCGAAATGCCATTCGAAGCGGACCCAGATATAGGCGATGAGCGCAAGCAGGCCGACGACGAAGCCGAGCGTCGCCGTATCGATCAGCTCGCCGGAAATCGCCGGGCCGACCACCTCGACGCGGCGGAAGTCGTAGTCGTCCTCCAGCTCGCCGCGGGCGACCAGCACGGAGGTCTGCTCCGCGTTCTCGCCCTCGCCCGCCGATGTCAGCCGCACCAGCGCATGGCGCGCGTCTCGCTGTTTCGTGACGGTCAGCACGTCCACGCCGGCATCGTTCAGGCGGGCGGTGATGTCGTCGAGATCGGCATTGCCGGCCTTGGCCTGAACCTCCAGCGCCGCGCCGCCGGTGAAATCGATGCCGAGCCTGAGCTTGCCGGCGACAAGCAGGCCGGCAATGGCGAGCGACAGCACCGCGGTCAGGAGGAAGACCCCGTTGCGCACCGCCATGAAGCGCAGGTTGAGCCGGTCGAAGAGGCCGGTGCGCACGCCCTTCGGCAGGTGCGTCGCGTGGCTGCGGTTGAGCCAGACGGTAACAAGGCGGCGCGTCAGCGTGAAGGTGGTGACGAGCGTCGCGAAAAGGCCGATGCCGACGGCAAGCGCGAAGGCGCGCACCGGAGCTGCCGAAAGCAGGAAGAGGACCGCGATGGCGATGAACATGGTGACGGAGGCATCGAGCACCGTGGCACGGGCACGACGGAAGCCGACCAGGACCGACCGGGAGAGCTCCCGTCCGCCCTTCACCTCCTCGCGGATGCGTTCGAAGATCAGCACGCTGGCATCGACCGCGATGCCGACGGTCAGCACCATGCCGGCGATCATCGACAGCGAGACCGGCGCGCCGACAAGCGCCAGCACCGCGAAGGAGAGGACCATGGCGAAGGCCAGCGACAAGGAGGCGATGACGCCGAGCACGCCGTAGAAGAAGGTCATGAAGGCGACGACGGCAACGATGGCGACCGCAAGCGCGACGACCACCGTCGTGGCCGAGGTCGTGCCGAGCGCCGGCTCGATCGAGCGCTCCTCGATGATGGTGAGCGGGGCCGGCAGCGGGCCGCTCGCGATGATGCGCGCGAGGTTCGCCGCCCCTTCCGCGTCGAAATCGCCGGAAAGGCGGCCGACGCCATCGGTGATGGCGCCCTGGATGCGCGAGGTCGAGATCACCTGCTCGTCGAGCAGGATGGCGATGGTGCGCCCGCTGTTCTCCCGCGTGAAGGCGGCGAGCTTTTCGGCAGCGCCGGCCTTCAGCACGAATTCGATGAAGGGCTCGTCGTTGGGCGCGGGCTCCGCCGAGGCGACATCGACGGCGGTGAAGAGATCGTCCTGCCGCACGACATAACCGACCGGCGGCTCGCCGGTGGAGTAGAGCACCTCGGAGCCCGCCGGCACGCCGTCCTCGATCGCCGTGTCGAGCGGCACGCTGTCGTCGACGAGCCGGGCGGAAAGCCTGCCGACCGTCGCCAGCATGTCCTTGACGCGCTGCGGATCGGTCAGGCCCGGCATGGAGACGACGATGCGATCACGCTCGCCGCGCGCGACGACGAGCTCGGGAATGTCGAGGCTCTCGACGCGGCGGCGCACCGCATCGACGGCCCCGAGCGAGGCCGCGCTTGCGGCGCTGTCGACGGCATCGGCGGCAAGCACGATGCGGAACTTGCCGCTTTCCGGCTCGCTGAGCGCGCCAAGGCCAAGGCCGGCGAGCGCCGTACGGGCGGCATCGAGGCGGTCGGTCGCCGTTACCGTGACGTCGATCGTGTCTTCTGCCCCGTTGAGGTCGCTGTGGGCAATGCGCGCGGCGCGCAGGGTGCTCCCGATGGTCTCGACGGCCGCGCGCAGGCGCTCGGCCGCGATGTCACTGCGCGAGACCTTCAGCACGAGGCGGGAGCCGCCTGTCAGGTCGAGGCCGGGGACGAGGCGATGGCCCGCCACCCAGCCGGGCAGGCCGACGGTCATGCGCGCCGGCAAAAGGCTCGGCAGAAGGACAAGAAGGCTCGCCGCAAGGACGAGCCAGAGAGAAAAGGTCTTCCAGCGGGCGGATTGCTGCATCGCGATCTCGACTAATCCGGCGCGCCGCCGGCTGAAAACCAGTCGGGCCGTCCGGCCGGGTCATTGCCCGGCCAGGCGGCAGGCCAAGTCATTCCTTGACGGGTTCGCCCTTGACGCGGACTTCGCTGACGCCGCTGCGCACGACGCGCACCTTCATGCCTTCGGCGATCTCGACTTCGAGTTCGTTGTCGTCGACGACCTTGGTGACCTTGCCGACGATGCCGCCGCCGGTGACGACCTGGTCGCCGCGGCGGATGTTCTTCAGAAGCTCATCGCGACGCTTCATGGCGGCGCGCTGCGGGCGGATGATGAGGAAATACATCACCACGAAGATCAGCAGAAACGGCAGGACCGACATGAGAATGTCTGCGCCGCCTGCCCCGCCGGGTGCCGCCGTCTGCGCGAAGGCCTCGGTAATGAACATCAACTACTCCTTGAAATCGTGAATTCGGGCGGCCAGAGGGGCCGTTTCGGTTGCCGGAATATAGGCAAGCGGGCATTGAATGCAACACACGACCTTGCGAAGCGGCCTGTTTTCAAGCGCTTTCCCCCTTTTCGCGACCCGCCGCCGCATGCTACCCGGCAGGGACGCATGAGGAGAGAGAAATTGCAGGAAGATCACGTCAAGCTCTTGCTCGCCGAAATCGGCCGCATCAACGCCGCGCTGGAACGCCTCGCCGGCCCCGCCCCCGCCGTCAACGACTGGAACGCCGCCGAGGTCTTCGTCTGGTCGCCGGCCCGCCAGCACCTGCAGCCGGTCAGGCGGCCGAACCGCATCGAGATCGAGCTGATCCGCGGCGTCGACCATGTGCGCGACATCCTCGTCGACAACACGGTGCGTTTCGCCCGCGGACTGCCGGCGAACAACGTGCTGCTCTGGGGCGCGCGCGGCATGGGCAAGTCGTCGCTGGTCAAATCCGTCCATGCGCTGGCCGCGAAGGAGACGGGCAGCGGGCTGAAGCTGGTGGAAGTGCACCGCGAGGACATCGCCACGCTGCCGGCGCTGATGGACATCCTCAAGGAAGCGCCCTGCCCGGTCATCATCTTCTGCGACGACCTGTCCTTCGACCATGACGACACGTCCTACAAGTCGTTGAAGGCGGCGCTCGACGGGGGCGTGGAGGGCCGGCCGGACAATGTGCTGCTCTACGCCACCTCCAACCGCCGGCACCTCCTGCCGCGCGACATGATGGAGAACGAGCAGTCGACGGCGATCAACCCGTCGGAGGCGGTAGAGGAGAAGGTCTCGCTTTCCGACCGTTTCGGCCTCTGGCTCGGCTTCTACAAATGCAGCCAGGCCGAATATCTCGAGATGATCGACGGCTACGCCCGGCATTTCGGCCTCGACATCCCGGCAGAGCAGCTGCACGCCGAGGCGCTGGAATGGGCGACGACCCGCGGCTCCCGCTCCGGCCGCGTCGCCTGGCAATATGTGCAGGATCTGGCCGGGCGCCTCGGCAAGCCGCTGATGAAATGAGAGGGGCCGGTCGGGCCGACCTTCCTCTTGAGGGTAACCTCGCCCCACCCTCTGTCGTCAT
>NZ_JALJCK010000001.1:348345-777776 GCF_022899355.1 Shinella yambaruensis
ATCCTCGACCCAGAGCCGAGGATCAACCGGCGTGCTCGGAAGGTGGATGGTCGGGTCAAGCCCGACCATGACGGAGGAGAGGTTCGGCGCCTTTGTCAGGAACAGCAAGGCCCGGTCGATCCCAGCCTCAGTAATATCGGGAAACCTCACCCCACCCTCCGACGTCATCCTCGACCCAGAGCCGAGGATCAACCGGCGTGCTCGGAAGGTGGATGGTCGGGTCAAGCCCGACCATGACGGAGGAAAGGTTCGGCGCCTTTGTCAGGAACAGCAAGGCCCGGTCGATCCCCCTCAGTAATATCGGGAAACCTCACCCCACCCTCTGACGTCATCCTCGGCCTTGAGCCGAGGATCAACCGGCGTGCTCGGAAGTTGGATGGTCGGGTCAAGCCCGACCATGACGGAGGAGAGGTTCGGCGCCTTTGTCAGGCGGCAAGGCCCGGTCGATCCCGGCCTCAGTAATATCAGGAAACCTCCCCCCACCCTCCGACGTCATCCTCGGCCTTGAGCCGGGGATCCACCGACCGGCGCACGGAGGCGGATAGTCGGATCGAGCCCACCATGACGGTGGAGAGGTTCGGCAGGTACCCCCCGCAAACAGAAAGACCCGGTTGAACCGGGTCTTTCTGTTTTTCCCAACCGACCAGAATCCTATTCCAGGAAGGTCATCGGGTTGACCGGCGTGGCGTTCTTGCGCACCTCGAAGTGCACCTTCGGGCGGGTGGCGTTGCCGCTCATGCCGGAGGTGGCGACGGTCTGGCCGCGCTGGATCTTCTGGCCGCGCTGGACATTAAGGTCGCCGGCATGGCCGTAGACCGTGACCGTGCCGTCGTCGTGGCGCACGAGGACCGCGTTGCCGAGTTCCTTCAGGCTGGAGCCGGCATAGATGACCACGCCGTTCTCGGCGGCCTTGATGGGCGTGCCCTCGGGAACGGAGATGTCGATGCCGTCGTTGCGGTTGCCCTCGACATTGGCGCCGTAGCCGGCGATCACCGCGCCGCGCACCGGCCAGCGATACTTGCCGATGCCGGTCGATTCGGGCGCTTCCTCCGTGACATCGGACTTTTCCGCGACTTCGGTGACCGACACGGTCTTGACCGGTGCCTTGTAGGCTTCCGGCTTCTTCTCCGCCGTCTCGACGGCCTTTTCCTTCTTGACCGGAACGGACGCGGTCACCGTCCTGTCGGTCGTCGTCTCGGCCGCGGCCACGCTGCCGCCGGCGGGGATGACCAGCTTCTGGCCGATGCGGATCGATGCCGTCTCAAGGCCGTTCGCCTTCTTCAGCGCATCGACGGAGACGCCGTTGCTGCGCGCGATCTTGGCGAGCGAATCGCCCGGCTGCACCTCGTAGCCGCCCTTGGCCTTGCCTTCGCCGGCATCGGCGACGTTCGAATTCGTCTGGCCGCTTTCCGACTTCAGCTTCTCGCGGCTGGAGGTGGTGGGCAGGATTGCGACGTTCTGCTCGCCCTTGCGCTCCGGCGTCGGCAGCTTGTTGTCGACCTTGAGCGTGCTGTCGGTCGAGGCCTTGGCGGCGCTTGCCGTGGTGCTGAAGGTCGGGATAACGATCTTCTGGCCGGGCTCGGCATCCGACGCGCGCTTCAGGTTGTTGGCGGCGAGGATTTCCTTTTCCGGCACGCCGTAGCGATTGGCGAGCGTCTTCACGCTTTCGCCCTGGCGCAGCATGACGACCGGTGCGTTCCGCGTCGACCAGCCGGCCTTGCCCTTGTTGACGGTCGACGTCGTCAGGTTGTCGGCGCCCTCGACGATGGCCTTCGCCTTGCGCTCGGGAAGCTGCTGGCCGAGGGCGACCTCGCGCTCGGCGGACTGGCGGGCACCGAGCGTCGGATCGGCGAGCTCGCCGCGCTGGACGCTCATCGGCGTCGTCGCCAGCCGCGTGCCGGAGCCGCCGGTGGTCGCGGTGTTGATCGGGTCGTAGGAGACCGTGCCCTGATCGGGGAACGGCTGGTTGAGCGCCTCCTCGCGCGACCCCAGCTGGTCGGCCGTCGCGAACTGCTGGCCGTTGCCGACATTGCCGCGCGGAACCGGATTGCCGCCGAGCAGCGTGCGGCGCGGAACCGAACTGGTGGTGATGTTGTCCTGACCGGAGGAGGAGAAGAGGCCGCCAAAACGAGACACGTCCGAGCTGCACCCGGTCGCGACGCTGGCCAGCAGGGCGGCCGCAACGAGGCGGGTCGTGGTCCTGGCAAAACTCGGCGATACACTCTTACGCATATGACTACCCAATCGGTACGCTACTTGATGTAGGCCGATTAAAGCGCGTTAGAGTTACTGCCCGGTTAAAGCAGGGCTATCCGCATCGGTTTTTTGATGAATTGATAACCATGGTTTGCCCCACCATGGCGAAAGGCGTGCGCAAGCGGCTCAAAAGCCGGTCGCATACATGGCGTCGGCGCGCGAGATGCGGCTGGTGACGAGGCGGGCGGCGTTCTCGAAGTCCGCCTGGCTCGGCTGGAAGATCGCCGCGATGGGCGTCGCGCGCCGGGCAGCCCTGTCCCCGGCGGTCGCGTTTTCCAGGGCGGCGTCGGGCGCCGTCATGTCGAGGGCGCTTTCGTTGTAGGCGATGGCGCGCAGCGCCGCGACGGCTGGCTCACGCGTACCGGCATAGCGGGCGCTGCGCTGGTCCTCCGCCGGCATGCTGTCGAAATATTCGATATAGGCGCGGTAATAGGCCTTGCGGTCGCCTTCCTCCAGGAAGCGGCCGAAGGCGGCATGCTCACGCTCCTCGAGCGCGGCCGTATCAAGATTCTCCCGCTCGGCATCCGTGAGCGCCGGCTGGCTGTAGGCCACCTCTTCCCGCGCAACGCTGAGGACCAGCAGCGCATCGACGGAAAGGCCGACATGAGCGGACGGATCGTAGCTGCCGCCGGCCAGATGCGCGGTCGAGCCCGCCTCGACATTCTCTTCGGCAGCCTTGCCCGCAGCCCTCGTCGCAAGATATGCGAGGCTGTCGCTGGTCGAGCTGCTGGCGATCCTGTTCGAGACGTGCATTTTCCTCTCCATCGGAACGCCGCATCCCTTGGGAAACCGGCGCCCTGTGTGGAAACTTCTGCTTCGTCATGGGCCTACGCCTTAAAGCTTGCGCGAAGCTTGCGTCGGTTAACAAAAGGTTAACGCATTGTATTTTCGCCCGAAACGCTCGCCTGGCGTGCAGGCGCTCCAGCTGCGAACATCGATTTTCCGGGAAAACGCCGAAAGACTCGGCGGGCCCAAGCCTGCCGAGCGAGGAGGAAACGCGGTCGGGATGGGTCAGAGGGCCTGCGCCATCTGGGGGACGATCGGCAGGTAGGGCACGTCGAAGAGGTCTTCACGATCGAAGCGGCTGCCGGTCTTGACGAGCTTCAGCATGCGGCACTCGGTTTCGCTGACCATGACGGGCGCGATCAGCATGCCGCCGGACACCAGCTGCTCGGCGAAGAACCGCGGCAGCGCCGGAAAGGCGGCGGTGACGAGGATGCGATCGAAGGTCCCCTCGCCCGGCATGCCGTTGCTGCCGTCGGCCTGGCGCACGATGACGTTGCGGATGCCAGCCTTCTCGATCGACTGCTGCGCATTGGTGACCAGCGTTCGATAGCGGTCGACGGTCAGCACGCGCTCCGTCAGGCGGCCCATGACGGCGGCGGTGAAGCCGGAACCGGTGCCGACCTCAAGGATCCGCTGGCCGGCCTTCAGGTTCAGGAGATGCAGAAGGCGCACCGCAAGGTCGATGCCCTCGATGAAAGAGCCGCAATCGAGCGGCAGGACCCGGCGCGAATAGGCCTCGCCGGCGAATTGCGGCGGCACGAAAAGCGTGCGCGGCGTCTGTTCCACGGCCGTCAGCAGGTCGAGATCGTTGATGCCCTGGCCGCGCAGGCGCAGCGCCAGCGCGGCAAACCCCTCTTTCTCGATCACCCGCCCCGTGTTCAATCCGCATCCTCGCCGTTGAGAACGCGCTGGACGCGATCCAGCACCGTGTAGTCCGTGAGATCGAGCTTCAGCGGCGTCACGGAGATCTTGTGGTTCTTCACCGCATGAATGTCCGTGCCGGCGCGGAAATCGCCCTTCCGCTCGCCGAAGCGCAGCCAGTAATAGGGGAAGCCGCGGCCGTCCATGCGCTCGTCGATCGTCAGGCCGAAATCGAGCTTGCCCTGGCTGGTGACCTCGACGCCGTTGAGCTCCGCGGGCGCGCAGTTCGGGAAATTGATGTTGAAGAAGGTCCAGTCCGGCAGCTCGACATCCATCAGCTGGCGGATCAGCTTCGGCGCGAAGCTTTCGGCGACCTCCCACGGCACGACGCGGCCGCCGGCATGGTTGTAGGCCTGGCTCAGCGCCATGGACTTGATGCCCTGCAGCGTGCCCTCGATCGCGCCGGCGATCGTGCCCGAATAGGTGACGTCGTCGGCCATGTTGGCGCCGACATTGACGCCCGACAGCACGAGGTCCGGCTTCTCGTCGAGCACCTCGCGCACGCCCATGATGACACAGTCCGTCGGCGTGCCGCGCAGCGCGTAGCGCTTGTCGTCGATCTTCCTGAGGCGCAGCGGCTCGGAGAGCGTCAGCGAATGGGCAAGCCCGCTCTGGTCCGTCTCCGGCGCGACGATCCAGACGTCGTCCGTCAGTTCACGGGCGATCCGTTCGAGGATCGCCAGTCCCTCGGCGTGGATGCCGTCGTCGTTCGTCAGAAGAATGCGCATGTCGTCTCCGCCTTCCGCCTCAGGCGGCCTTCTCGATCTTCTTCAGGCCGCCCATATAGGGCAGCAGCACGTCCGGCACGGTAACCGAGCCGTCCTCGTTGAGGTAGTTCTCCATGACGGCGATCAGCGCGCGGCCGACGGCCGTGCCCGAGCCGTTCAGCGTGTGCACGAACTTCGTCGCCTTGTCGTCCCTGCCGCGGTAGCGCGCGTTCATGCGGCGCGCCTGGAAATCGCCGCAGACCGAGCAGGACGAGATCTCGCGGAACGTATCCTGCCCAGGCAGCCAGACTTCGAGGTCGTAGGTCTTGCGGGCGCCGAACCCCATGTCGCCGGTGCACAGCGTCATGAGGCGGTAATGCAGGCCGAGACGCCTCAGGATCTCCTCGGCGCAGGCCGTCATGCGCTCGTGCTCGTCGATCGAGCTTTCCGCATCGGTGATCGAGACGAGCTCGCACTTCATGAACTGGTGCTGGCGCAGCATGCCGCGCGTGTCGCGGCCGGCCGAACCGGCCTCCGAGCGGAAGCACGGCGTCAGCGCGGTGAAGCGCAGCGGCAGCTTCTCCTGGTCGAGGATGTCCTCGCGCACGAGGTTGGTGAGCGAGACCTCCGCGGTCGGGATCAGCCAGCGGCCATCCGTGGTGCGGAACAGGTCCTCGGAGAATTTCGGCAGCTGGCCCGTGCCGAACATGGCGTCGTCGCGCACCAGCAGCGGCGCATGCACTTCCGTATAGCCATGCTCGCCGGTATGCACGTCGATCATGAACTGGCCGAGGGCGCGCTCGAGGCGCGCGAGCTGGCCCTTCAGCACGGTGAAGCGCGAGCCGGCGATCTTCGCCGCGGCCTCGAAATCCATGTAGCCGAGGGCTTCGCCGATCTCGTAGTGCTCCAGAGCCTTGTGGTTCCAGCCGGGCTTGCTGCCCCATTTCAGCTTTTCCACATTGCCGGTCTCGTCCGTGCCGACCGGCACGTCGTCGAGCGGGATGTTCGGGATGCGCGACAGGGCGTCGTTGAGCTCGGCGGTGACCTGGCGCTCCTCCTCTTCCGCCGCGGGAAGCTGGTCCTTGATGGCCGAGACCTCGGCCTTCAGCCTGTCGGCAAGCTCGGCATTCTTCGCCGCCATGGCCGCGCCGATCTCCTTGGAGGCGGCGTTGCGGCGCGACTGCATGTCCTGCGCCTTCTGGATGACGCTGCGGCGCTTCTCGTCGAGATCGATGAGGGCCTGTGCCAGGGGGCTCGCGCCGCGCTTTGCCAGGGCGGCGTCGAGAGCGGCGGCGTTGTCGCGGATCCATTTGATATCAAGCATTGTCGTTCCAGGCGTTCCGTGGATTGAGGCCCACCCGCGCCCGGCAGCACAGTGCGGCAACGCCGAAGGTCAGGCCTTGTCGGCCTCTTCCGGCGTTGCGACGACCTCGCTGTCCGCATCCTGCGCGTTCGAGGCGCTCGCCCGCTGCCGTTCGATGAGTCGGGCCGTATAGATGGAAATCTCGTAGAGAAGGATGGCCGGCAGTGCAAGGCCGATCTGGGAGACCGGATCGGGCGGCGTCAGCACGGCGGCGACCACGAAGGCGATGACGATCGCGTATTTGCGTTTTTCCTTCAGCGTGTCCGACGTGATGAAGCCGGCGCGCACCAGGAGCGACGAGACAACCGGAAGCTGGAAGACGAGGCCGAAGGCGAAGATCAGCGACATGATGAGGCTGAGATATTCGGACACCTTCGGCAGGAGCTGGATCGAGACCTGCCCCTCGCCGCCGCCCTGCTCCATGGCCAGGAAGAACCACATGACCATGGGCGTGAAGAAGAAATAGACCAGCGCGGCGCCGATGAGGAACAGGATCGGCGAGGCGATCAGGAACGGCAGGAAGGCGGCGCGCTCGTTCTTGTAGAGGCCGGGCGCGACGAACTTGTAGACCTGCTGGGCGATGACCGGAAACGCGATGACCAGCGCGCCGAACATGGCGACCTTGATCTGCGTGAAGAAGAACTCCTGCGGCGCCGTATAGATCAGCTCGACATTGCGGTGCGTCAGCCCCGCCCACTCCACCGACCACTTGAACGGCAGGACGAGCAGGTTGAACAGCTGCTTGGCGAAGTAGAAACAGACGAGAAAGGCGACGAAGAACGCGCCGACCGCCCACAGCAGGCGCTGGCGGAGCTCGATCAGGTGCTCGATGAGCGGCTGGGGCTTGTCTTCGATGTCGCCGCTCATGCGTCGCCCTTCTTGGTCTTTGCAGTCCTGGCCCTGGCGGGCGCCGTCTTCTTTTCGGCAGTGGTCTTCGCGGCCGGCCTGGCAGCGGCCTTGCCGACGCCTTCCGCCTTGACGGGCGCCTTGCGCGACTTTGACACCTTCGCGGCGTCGTCGGCCGGCTTCCTCGCCGTCGTTTTCCTGGTCGGCCCCGCCTTCAGCGGAACGGCGGCGACGGGCTCGGCCGAGGCAGGCTTCTGCGCTTCGGAGGGCACGGCGACCGGCGTGCTGCTGGCGGTGACGCCTTCGGCCGGCGTTGTCGCGGGCGCAGCCGAGGAGACGGAACCGGTCGTCTTCTGCAGGTCCGCCTTGATCTCGTCGCCCATCTGGCGCAGCGGATTGACCGCCTCGCGGATGGTGTTCAGCGGATTGAGCTTCTGCGCCTCGCCGATCGTCTTCTTGACGTCCTCAAGGTCCGCTTCGCGCAGCGCCTCGTCGAACTGCTGGCGGAAATCGCTCGCCATGCCGCGCATCTTCGACATCATGCGGCCGAACGTGCGCAGCATCTGCGGCAGGTCCTTCGGACCGACCACGATGATCAGGACGATCGCGATGACGAGTATTTCGGTCCAGCCGACATCAAGCATAGGGTACTGTCCTCATGGACCGCGAACCGCCGTTCGCGGCCGCCATGCCGATCCGCACGATATCAAACCGCACGGATCGACCTGGCAAATCCAGGTTCTGCAGCGTCCTTTGCGCGTCACGAGGGACGCGGGGCGCCGTACGCCGGTCACTTGACCTCGTCGGCCTTGTGATCGACGGTCTTCGCCTTGTCGGCGGCGGCGGCTTCCTCGTCGGACATGCCCTTCTTGAAATTCTTGATGCCCTTGGCGACATCGCCCATCAGTTCCGGAATCTTGCCGCGGCCGAACAGCAGCAGCACCACCACCAGAACGATCAGCCAATGCCAGATGCTGAAAGAACCCATTGTCTTGACTCCCTTTCGAACTTGTACCCCGATGTAAGACGTTCAGCCGTCTTTTTCAAACACTAGAATGTCGCGGTGGTTAGCCGAAAGCGTGACGTCGCGCAATCCGGATGCCAACTGATCTGCCCGAACGCGGGCACGGATCGGCTGGTCCGTGCCGGGTATGGCGAGTTCGAGCAGCTCGACGACCCCGAGAAAGCGCCGCGACAATATGCGCGCGGGCACTTCGCCGTCCTTTTCCATGACGCGCAGCCCCGAAAGGCGCACCGCCACATGGACCTTCTGGCCATCGGAAAAACGCTTGCCATCGACATTGCCGAGCGGCGTTTCGACGACGCCGTCGCGCACACGGCCGGGAAATTCGTTGATCTCCGAAAAAAAGGCGGCGGCGAAGATGTTGCTCGGATGAAGATAAAGCTCTTCCGCGGTGCCGACCTGCACGAGGCGGCCATCCTTCAGCAGGGCGATCCGATCGCCCATGCGCATCGCCTCCTCCGCATCGTGCGTCACCACGATGGCGCTGGCGCGCGACTGGCGCAGGATCGCCAGCGTATCGGCACGGATCGAATCCTTGAGGCGCGAATCAAGCCCGGAGAACGGCTCGTCCATCAGCAGGACCGACGGACGCGGCGCGAGCGCCCGGGCAAGCGCCACGCGCTGCTGCTCGCCGCCCGAAAGCACATGCGGAAACTTTTGGGCATAATGCGACAGGCCGACGCGTTCGAGCGCCACCTGCGCCTCCGCCTCGGCCTCCGCGCGCGGCAGGGCCGTCAGGCCGAAGCGCACGTTGTCGAGCACCGACATATGCGGAAAGAGCGCGAAATCCTGGAACATCAGGCCGACGCCGCGCCGCTCCGGCGGCAGGAAGACGGCGGGGCCGGCAACCTCGCGGTCGTTCAGGAGCACGCGGCCGGCCGTCTGCGCCTCGATGCCGGCGGCAATGCGCAGCAGCGTCGTCTTGCCGGAGCCGGACGGGCCGAGCAGGCACAGGACCTCGCCGGGTTCCGCCGTCAGCGAAATGCCGCGGATCGTCTCCTTGTTGTGGTAGCTGTGGCGGATATCCTCGAAGGACAGGCGCGCCGCGAAGGTTACCGCCGATGCGCGTTTCGTCTCGATACCGTTGGAGCCTGACGGATCCAGAACCATGTGCCGAAGTCTTTCCCTGTCGCCAGCCTGTGCGCTCGCGATACAGTCCTGCAGAGCATTTTCACGCCGCCTCGAAGCGCAAGGATGCCCCAGCCGTTGTGTGGGCGCAGTTCCGCGCGCAAAACCGCGGCGCACTTTTGCTGGAACTGCTCTATAAGCTTCGTCTATTCGTCTTCTTTTCCGCCCGGTGTCAAGAGACCGAGTTCCTCCAGGTCCAGCTGGGTGATCGGGTCCTCGTCCTCCGCCAGCTCGTCCTCGCGCAGCGGCATCGGCACCTGGAAGTTGGAGGGGATGCGGCCGGACAGGAGGCCGGCGCCTTTCAGCTCCTCGAGGCCCGGCAGGTCGCGCAGATCCTCCAGGCCGAAATGATCGAGGAAATCGCGCGTCGTGCCGAAGGTCACCGGGCGGCCCGGCGAGCGGCGGCGGCCGCGGAAACGCACCCAGCCCGCCTCCATCAGCACGTCGAGCGTGCCCTTGGAGGTCTGCACGCCGCGGATATCCTCGATCTCGGCGCGCGTGACGGGTTGGTGATAGGCGATGATCGACAGGACCTCCAGCGCGGCGCGCGACAACTTGCGCACCTCCGTCTCGTCGGTCCGGATGACGAAGGAGAGATCCGGCGCGGTGCGGAAGGCCCAGCTGTCGCCGAGCTGCACGAGATTGACCCCGCGCCCGGCATAGAGCGCCTTCAGCTCGCGCATGACATGCAGCACGTCGACGCCGCGCGGCAGGCGCTCGGCGATGTAGGCCTGCGAGACCGGACCGGCGGACGCGAAGACCAGCGCCTCGGCGATGCGCGCGGCCTCGTGCAGCCGGCGCGGATCGACGATCGTGCCGCCGTCCGCCTCGCGCGGTGCGTCGTCCTCCGGCTCAGCCACGCCCGTCGCTCCCGTCCTCGTCGCCCTCGGGCTTCGGCCCGCGGCGCAGGTAGATCGGCTGGAAGGCGCCGTCCTGGCGCAGCTCCAGCCGCCCTTCCCGCACAAGTTCCAGCGTCGCCGCGAAGGCGCTGGCGATCGCCGTGGTGCGTTCCGCCGGGTCGCTCAGGTATCGCAGGATGAAACTGTCGAGCGCCGCCCAGTCGTCCTCGAAGCCGCCGATAAGCAGCGACAGGATCTCGCGCGCATCGGAGAGCGACCAGACATTGCGCTTCTCGATGGTGACGTGGGTGATCGCATGGCGCTGGCGCAGCGAAGAATAGGCGCTGAGCAGGTCGTAGAGCGAGGCCTCGAAGGACGAACGCCGCTCGGTCGGGATGTGCTCCGGCATACCGCGGGCAAAGACGTCGCGGCCGAGGCGATTGCGGTTGACAAGCCGCGTCGCCGCATCCCGCATCGCCTCCAGCCGCTTCAGGCGGAAGGCGAGGCTGGCCGCCATCTCCTCGCCGGAAGGGCCGTCGTCCTTCGCCTGCCTGGGAATGAGCAGGCGCGACTTGAGATAGGCGAGCCAGGCCGCCATGACGAGATAGTCGGCGGCAAGCTCGATGCGGATCTTGCGCGCCCGCTCGATGAAGACGAGATATTGTTCGGCGAGCGCCAGCACGGAGATGCGGGTGAGGTCCACCTTCTGCGTGCGAGCGAGATGCAGGAGAAGGTCGAGCGGGCCCTCGAAGCCGGCAAGATCGACGACGAGGCTCTCCTCGGAAAGGCCCCGTGCCTCGGCGTCCTGCCACAGGTCGGCCATCGGCGCCTCTGCGCCGCGTCCCTTCTTCGGTGGCTTCGACCCCGTTCCCTGCACGTCGCCCCTTTCCTTGCCCCGTGTGCCTGCGCACCATGGGACACCATTTGCGGCGGCTGTCAGGCCACCGCGATCATGGCGTTGAATTCCTCGCGCAGCGCCGCCTCGTCCGCCCCGTCCGGCGTCGGGAAGCCCGCACGAACCGCATTCGCCCGCCGCAGGCTGTCGCCGGTGAGCGGCGGAACGTTCTCGGCCACCGCGATCATTTCCTCTATGATGCCATGGCAATGCAACACCATGTCGAGGCCGGCGGCAATGATTCCCCGGCTTCTTGCGGCAATATCGCCCTTCAGCGCGTTCATCGACACGTCGTCCGACATCAGCAGCCCGTCGAAGCCGATATGGCCGCGGATGATCTCGCTCACCACCGTCGCCGAGGTCGTCGCTGGGTTGTCGGCATCGATGGCGGTGAAGACGATGTGGGCGGACATCGCCATCAGCTCGTCCTTCATGCGCCGGAAGGGCACGAAATCGCAGGCCTCAAGCTCGGCGCGGCTTGCGTGCACCACCGGCAGGTCATGGTGCGAATCGACCATGGTGCGGCCGTGGCCCGGCATGTGCTTCATGATCGGCAGCAGGCCGCCGGCCTTGAGGCCCTCGGCCGCGGCCTTGCCCATCACCGAGACGATCTCCGGTTCCTGCCCGTAGGCACGGTTGCCGATGACGTCGTGCACGCCCGGCACGGCAACGTCGAGCACCGGCAGGCAATCGACATTGATGCCGAGGCGCAGGAGATCGAAGGCGTGCAGGCGCGACATCAGCCAGGCAGCGCGCAGCCCCTTCTCCGCGTCGGCGCGGTAGATGGCGCCGAGCGCGGCGGCATTCGGATATTGCTGCACATGCGGCGGCCTGATGCGCTGGACGCGGCCGCCCTCCTGGTCGATCAGGACCGGAACGTCCGCCCCGCCGCCGACGCAGTCACGCATCTCGGCGGTGAGGTCCGCCACCTGCGCCGGCTCGCCGATGTTGCGGCCGAACAGGATGAAGCCCCAGGGCCGCTCGCTGCGGAAGAAGGCTTTTTCGTCGGCGCTCAGGCTCAGGCCCTTGCAGCCCGAAAGGAAGGATTTCGATTCGCTCATGTCCGCAATCTTAAAGGTTCGGTAGGGAAAACGAAGCGCGCGCCCTGCCCGCCACTCGGCGACGGCCCGCGGGAATCGAAGAGGCGCGGACCATGCCCGCGCCTCCCCAGGAATTCGGCGTCACCTCAGCGGGTGACGAGGCAGCTTCCGCCGGCGCTCTTGTAGCGGTTGCACAGCGCATTGGCCTCTTCGCGCGAACCGGCCGGGATGCGGACGCGGAAGTAGGTGCCCTTGTTCGGAATCTCCGCCTTCCTGATGTCCACGCCGCGCCCGCCGATGACGCTGGAGAACTTGGAGGAGAGCGAATTGTAGCTCTTCTGGGCCTCCGCCTCCGAGGGCAGCGAGGCGATCTGGATGACGTAGCTGCCCGGCGCGACGGCTGCGACCTGCGTTTGTTCCGCCGTCTGCGTCTGCGTCGGCGTGGCCTCGGCAGTCCGCGTGCCCGAGACGTTGCCGTTCTCGGTCACGGTGCCGACCACGGTAACCGGCTGGTCGATCGGGCGGGTGCCCGGGATCGGCGCATTGCCGTCCGTCGAACCGGTCGTGGCGCCGATCGTCGTCGTCTTCACGGTGCGCACCGGCGCGGTGTCGTCGACTTCGGCATCGGCGACCTCCGCAAGCGCGGAGCGCGGCTGGCCTTCGCCGGCCGCCTGCTCGGCGCGCAGCGAAGCATCGGCGTCGACCGTCGCGGCGGCTTCGCCCGAGGCGCTGCCGGTGGTCGCGGTCGCCTTGGCATCGAGCCCGGCAATGTCCGTCGCAGGTTCGCCGACCGCCTCCTCGCGGGCGACGAGCGTGCCGTCCGGCTTGACGATCATCGTCTTGACCTTGCGCGGCGAGACGAGCGGCTTGCTGCCGCCTTCGGCCGTTGCGGTTTCCGGCTCGTCGACGCCCGGCAGCACGCGGTTTTCGTTTTCCGCCGCGATGACCGCCTCGACGCCGTCTTCCGGACCATCGAACGGCAGGGTCTCCGGCGTCAGCGTGCGCTGGACGACGTCGACCGGCTCTTCCGTCGAGGTGACGAGCTGTTCCTGCTGCGGCGTTGCGGCCGTGTCGCCGGCAACGCGGTCATAGACCGCCTTGTCCTGGTTCGGCACGGTCTTGCCGCCCTTTTCCTCCGGCACGATCTTGACCGGCTCCTTGTCGGCCAGGATCACCCGCGGCTCGCCGGAGCCGGCCGCACCGCCGGAGAAGGCGCTCCAGGCGTAGACGCCACCGCCGCCGACCATCAGCAGGGCCGCGATGGAGGCGGCGATCAGCAGGCCGCGGCGCGGGCGAGACTGCTCCTCGTCGTAGCCGTCGCCGGCATAGAGCGTGTTGGCCTGGCCCGGATCGACGGGGATCGCCATGCGCTCCGGCTGGTTCAGCGAGCGGCGGAAATCCTCCTCGAGGGCACGTTCGAAATCGTCGACATCGTTGATCTGCGCCATCGGCTGGCTGATGGCCGCGGCAACCGCACCGCCGGCAACGCCGGCCGACAGGTCTTCGCCGCGCGCCTTGGCGGCGGGCTCGTTGAAGAGCTGCGCCATTTCCGCGTCGATGTCGAAATCGTAGTCGGGCTGGTAGGCCGGCGGCTTTTCCTTCTCGATGACGGGAAGCTGCGGGACGTCCAGCTCGGTGACCGGCGAGACACCTTCGTCGGTATCGGCGATCATCGTCGGGTCGAAGGGCAGCGCGCCATCGGCCGTCTCGGCCACCACCGGCTGCGGCGCGGTATAGGTGGAAACGGGAACGGCGACGGCCGGCTCGCGGCGCACGGGCGTCTGCACCTCGACGGGCGTGGCGGCCTCCATCCGGGTTTCCGGCGCCTTGTCCTCCTGCCGCACCGGCTCCTCGTCGAGCGAGAAATCGGAAAGGTCGAGGTCGATGTCGGAAAGGTCGAATTCCAGGTTCTCCAAATCGAGCTCAGCGCCCGAGGCAGCCGGGGTCGCCATGGCGGCGGGCTCCTGGCGGGTCTCGGCGACCGGCGTGCGATAGGTGTCCGCCACCGGCTCCTGCGCGGGCTCGAAGACCGGTTCATGCGCGGTTTCGGCAACCGGCGTCCGGGCCGTCTCGACGGCCGGCTGGCGGTGCGCGACGGGCGTCGCACGGCCGAAGATCGCGGAAACGTTGGCCATGCCGCTGCGCGGCGTCGCGCCGACGGCGGCAAGCGTGGCGGCCGTCAGGGGAGAGCGACTTTCCGGCACGGGATAGCGCTCGACCTCCGCCAGCAGGGCGTCCTGGTCGTAGGTGCAGCCGGGCTCGACCGATTCCACCCGGTAGTCGGGCTGCGCGTCGTGCACGGGCTCGGCATCCTGCCATTGCGTCTCGGCCTCGGCCACGGCGCGGGCACGGTCTTCCCGCGTCTCGAACGGCATTTCGGCGACGAACTGCGGCTCGTCGCGGGCATAGGCCGGCTCGGCATGGAAGGGTTCGGCGGCCGCATCGGACATCCAGGCCTGGAGAACCGGCTCGCCGCCGGCCTGCGTGGTCGCGGCCGCTTCGGCATTGTGTCCCTCGGAGAGCAGGTCGTCGGCGAAACCATCGCCGATCGAAAGCTCCAGCTCGCGCTCCAGGTCGAGGCCGATCTCGTCGATCGGGTTCTCCTCGGGAGCGAGCGGCTGCAGGCCGAGCACGACGGGCTGGCGCTCGTCGGCGCTGGCGGCAACGGGGGTCTCGGCAACGGGTTCGCTGCGCACGGGCGGCTCGAAGCGCGGCTCCAGCCGGTCGACGAACTGGTGGCCGGCATGCGCCGCCGGCTCGATCGCGACGGACGGCACGTCGTGCACGGCCGCCTCGAGCTCGTCGGCAAGCAGCAGGGCCGGATCGAAATCCAGCTCAGGCTCGACGTCGGCCGGCGTCGCCGCGGCGACGATCTCTTCCGCGAAGGGCGGCTCGACCGCATGTTCCTCGAAGGCGGGCTCGCGGCCGGCATCGCTCGCGACGGCATCCGGCTGCTGCGCCTCCGCCGGGCGCTCTTCCTCGATGGACGGCTCGACGCCGAAGAACTGCTCCTCGAAGGCGGGCTCACGGTGGGCGGCATCGACCGGCGCAGCGTCGAGGAGGACGTCATGCTCGGCCGCTTCGGCGAAGGCTTCCTCCACGAAAGGCGGCTCGACGGCGTGCTCCTCGAAGGCAGGCTCGTGGCCGGCATCGCTCGCAACGGCATCCGGCTGCTGCGCCTCCGCCGGGCGCTCTTCCTCGACAGACGGCTCGACGCCGAAGAACTGCTCCTCGAAGGAAGGCTCGCGATGGCCGGCATCGACCGGCGCGGCATCGCGCGTCGGCACCGTGTCGAGGATGGCGTCGCGCGCCTCGGCGGCAGGCTCCGGCATATCGAACACAGGCTCGACATGGCGCGGCGCCGCCCGCTCGGCAACGACCGGCTCGACGCTCTCGCGGCGCGGCGTGTCATATTGCTCGAAGGCCCGCATCAACTCGTCCTCAAGGGCGAGAACAGGATTGTCCAATCGCGGCACAACCCGGGCGGGCTCGGAGAAGGACCTGCCGGCGCCCGGAAGCGGACGCGGCTCGTAGTCGACGAGACGGGCAAGCTCGGCCAACGGGTCGTCGTCCGCCAGGAGATCCGTGTCAGCGGTTCCGCTTCGCGCGAAGTTCTTGTCTGCCATACTGCTTCCCACTCACAAGCTACAAAAACGCGTTTGCCAGCTTATTGTGGGCAAATGGTGACGTTACCGCATTTCGTTCGGCGCAGCCGTGCCTGTAATGGACAGGCCCGACTTAAGAACAGAGGCGACAGCGTGCACCAGCCCAAGTCTGGCGATACTCAATTCTCTATTTTTATCGTTAACAAACCGTAATTCCGGCTGCTCTTTGCCTTTGTTCCAGTGAGCATGGAATGCGCTGGCAAGATCATAGAGGTAAAACGCGATGCGATGCGGCTCGTGCGCCAGTGCAGCCCCCTCGATCACACGCGGATATTCTGCCAGCTTCGCCAGAAGCTGCAACTCGCTCGGATCGGCGATGTTGCCGTCGATCGCGGCAGCCAGATCGAGCGCGGCGACATCGAGGTCCGGAAAGGCCTCGGCCGCCTGGCGGAACACCGACATGCAGCGCGCATGGGCATACTGCACGTAGAAGACCGGATTGTCCTTGGACTGCTCCGTCACCTTGGCGAAGTCGAAGTCGAGCGGCTCGCTGTTCTTGCGGTAGAGCATCATGAAGCGCACCGGATCACGGCCGACCTCGTCGACCACGTCGCGGAGCGTGACGAAGTCGCCGGAGCGCTTCGACATCTTCACGGGCTCGCCGTTGCGGAACAGCTTGACCAGCTGGCAGAGCAGCACCGTCAGCTTCGACTTCCCCTCGGAAACGGCCCGTGCGACCGCCTCCAGGCGCTTGACGTAGCCGCCGTGGTCGGCGCCGAGCACATAGATCATCTCGTCGAAGCCGCGGTCGAACTTGTCCTTGAAGTAGGCAACGTCGGCGGCGAAATAGGTATAGGAGCCGTCCGACTTGATCAGCGGGCGGTCGATGTCGTCGCCGACCTCCGTCGAGCGGAAGAGCGTCTGCTCGCGGTCTTCCCAGTCTTCCGGCAGCTGGCCCTTCGGCGGCGGCAGCACGCCCTTGTAGACATGGCCCTTGAAGGTCAGATCGTTGATCGCGGTGCGGATCGGCGCGCCGTTGCCGGCATGCAGCGAGCGCTCGGAGAAGAAGACGTCGTGCGTGACGTTGAGGGCGGCCAGATCCTCGCGGATCATCGCCATCATCGCGTCGATCGTCTTTTCCTTGACGATCGGCATCCACTGGTGTTCCGGCATGGCGCGCAGCGTCGTGCCGAATTCCTCGGCCAGCGCCTCGCCGACCGGCACCAGATAGTCCCCCGGATAGAGACCCGACGGGATGTCACCGATCGTCTCGCCGAGCGCCTCGCGGTAGCGCAGGAAGGCCGAGCGGGCGAGCACGTCGATCTGCGAGCCCGCGTCGTTGATGTAGTATTCCTTGGTCACGGCAAAGCCGGCAAAGGCGAGCAGGTTGGCCAGCGCATCGCCGACGACGGCGCCGCGGCAATGGCCGACATGCATCGGGCCGGTCGGGTTGGCCGAGACATATTCCACATTGACCTTGCGCCCGGTGCCGAGGGCACCCCGGCCGTAGCCGGTCCCGGCCCGGACGATCGCGGCGAGCAGCTTCTGCCAGTAGGCGACGGAGAGGCGGACATTGATGAAACCGGGGCCGGCGACGCCGACATCCGCCACTTCCGGATCCTTCTTCAGCTCGGCGACGATGAGATCGGCAAGCGCCCGCGGATTGAGGCCGAGAGGCTTCGCCAGCACCATCGCGGCATTGGTCGCGACGTCGCCATGGCTCGCATCGCGCGGCGGCTCGACGCTGATACGGCCGAAGTCGAGGTCGGCACGCTTTTCACGGACGATCTCAAGTCCTTCGAGTACGTTTTTGATTCTGCTGTCGAAGTCTGTAAAAAGGTTCATCTCATCCATCCACGCGCAGCAACCCGTTCCGGGCCATTCCTGCGAAGAAGTTCAGGTGGGCGGCTGACTATCGCAATTCGGGGGTATGGTCAAACAGCCGGCGGTGCGTGTTGATCGCGTAATTGTCGGTCATGCCGGCAAGATAATCGCCGACATGGCGGGCGCGGGCCGATTCCGGCATGGTCGCGATGCGGTCCACCCAATAGTGCCCCTGCATGAGCTGCGGGTCGTCCATATAGGCGTGATAGAGGTCCGTGAGGATCGAGGCGGCGTTCGCCCGCACCCGCATCACCTCCGGATGCCGGTAGATGCGCGAGAACAGCAGCCTCTTGATCTCCTTGTCGGTGACCGCCATCTCCGCGGAGAAGGTCGCAAGGCAGCGGCGCGCCCTGCGCACGTCCTCGGCGCTTTCCGGCCGCTCGTCGCCGATCGCCTGCTGGGCATAGCCGATCACGTCCTCCACCATGGCGGTGATCTGGCGGCGCATGATCTCGTGGGTGAAGCGCGACGCTTCGAGGCCCGGATAGCGCTGGCGCACGTCGTGCATCAGCCTGGCGAGGAACGGGACCTCCTCCAGCATCTCGAAGGTGAGATAGCCCGAGCGCAGGCCGTCGTCGATATCGTGGGTGTTGTAGGCGATGTCGTCGGCGATCGCCGCCACCTGCGCCTCCATGCTCGCGAAACTGCCGAGTTCCAGGTCGTGCATGGCGCAGTAGTCGAGGATCGGCCGCGGCACCTCCTCGCCATGGGTGCACTCGCCGGTCGGCCCGATCAGCGGCCCATTGTGCTTGACGAGCCCTTCGAGGCTTTCCCAGGTGAGGTTCAGCCCGTCGAACTCGGCATAGCGCCGCTCCAGTTTGGTGACGATGCGCAGAGACTGGGCGTTGTGGTCGAAGCCGCCGAAGGGTTTCAGCACCTCGTGCAGCGCGTCCTCGCCGGTATGGCCGAAGGGCGTGTGGCCGAAATCGTGCACCAGCGCCACGCCCTCGGCGAGATCCTCGTCGAGCTTCAGGGCGCGGGCGAGCGCGCGGGCGATCTGCGCCACCTCGATCGTGTGGGTCAGCCGCGTGCGATAGTGGTCGCCGTCGGCGGCGATGAAGACCTGCGTCTTGTGCTTGAGGCGCCGGAAGGCGGTGGTATGCACGATGCGGTCGCGGTCGCGCTGGAAGTCCGAACGCGTCGGGCTTTCCGCTTCCGGATGGAGCCGTCCACGGGTCGCCCAGGGGTCGGAGGCATAGATGGCGCGTTGCCCCGCGCCAAAACCCAGCGCATGTCTGTCGAACGTCATTCTTCACCTGCATTCACGCCGGCCATTGACGCGGCCGCAATGCCTTCATACCTATAGTGTGCACAGCGGCAAGTCCGGCTGCAAGCGGAGCTTGAAATACAAGCCTTTTCAAGGGTTTGTTTGAGACGGTTCGCAGCAGGTCACGCCAGGAGCGGCAGAAGCGCCGTTCCGGAAGGATAGCGATTCTCTCCGGACCTTGACCCCGGCAGGAGGCAGACATGACCGACAAGTCCGTTACCATTTCCGACGCCGCCGCACGGCGCATCGCGTCGATCCTGACGGCCTCGCCCGAGAAGCAGGCGTTGCGCGTCTCCGTCGAGGGCGGCGGCTGTTCCGGCTTCTCCTATAAGTTCGACCTCGTCGAGGACCAGCAGGACGACGACCTGGTGCTCGAGCGGGACAATGCGAAGGTCTTGATCGACCAGCTCTCGCTCATCTACATGGACGGGTCCGAGATCGATTTCGTCGACAACCTTCTCGGCCAGTCCTTCCAGATCAAGAACCCGAACGCCGTCGCCAGCTGCGGTTGCGGCACCAGCTTCTCGATCTGACCTTTCAAAAAACCAAGACGGGAACCTGCATGCCGATCAAGATCGCCACCTGGAACATCAACGGCGTGCGGGCGCGCATCGACAATCTCGTCGCCTGGCTGAAAGACTCCAATCCCGACATCGTCGCGCTCCAGGAAATCAAGACGATCGACGAAGGGTTTCCGCGCGGCGAGATCGAGGCGCTCGGCTATCATGTCGAGACGCACGGCCAGAAGGGCTTCAACGGCGTCGCCCTGCTCTCGAAGATCCGGCCGGACGAGGTGAACCGCGGCCTGCCCGGCGGCGAGGAGGACGTGCAGTCCCGCTTCATCGAGGGCGTGTTCTCCGTCGAGGACGGCGCGATCCGCGTCTGCTCGATCTACCTGCCCAACGGCAATCCGGCGGACGACCCGATAAAGTATCCCTACAAGCTTTCCTGGATGGACCGGCTGATCGCCTTTGCCGAGGACCGGCTGGCGCTCGAGGAGCCGCTGATCCTTGCCGGCGACTACAATGTCATTCCCGAGCCGCACGACTGCTGGGACGTGAAGGTCTGGGAACGGGACGCGCTCTACCTGCCGCCGACCCGCCAGGCCTTCCGGCGCCTGGAGAACCTCGGCCTCACGGACGCCGTGCGCGCCTCGAGCGATGCCGTGCCGCATTATACGTTCTGGGACTATCAGGGCGGCTGCTGGCCGAAGAATTTCGGCATCCGCATCGACCATCTCATGCTGTCGGCCGAAGCCTCGGACCGCCTCGTCTCGACGGCGGTCGAAAAGCATGTGCGCAACTGGGAAAAACCGTCCGACCACGTGCCGGTCGTGGCGGTGCTGGATTACGCGGCGTAGAGTACAGAGCCGCCCCTCATCCCGCTGCCGCGACCTTCTCCCCGCAAGCGGGGAGAAGGAAGATGGGGCGCGGCCTTGCCACAAATCCCTTCTCCCCGCTTGCGGGGAGAAGGTGGCCGGCAGGCCGGATGAGGGGGGGCTATCTTGCCGCTATTCTTCCGGGCTGAACCGGATGCTCTGCGCGAGCGCCACGCCCTTGCGGCGGTCGTCCTCGCTGGCGACGGAAAAGGCTTCTTCCTGCGTGGCCTGCAGCCAGCCGCAGTCCTTCGGCGGGCAATGATCGAGCGCGGCGGTCATGAAGGCAAGGCCGCGAGCCGTCTGGCCTTCCTGGAAAAGGATGTTGCCGAAGAGGCCCATCGCGCCGGCATGGCCGTTGTTGCGCGCGCGGTTCAGCCATTTCTTGGCCTGGTGCACGCTGACATTGCCGCCCTCGCCCGAGAGCATCATGCGGCCGAGCTGGAACTGGGCCTCGGGAATGCCGAAGGCGGAGGCGGCCTGGAAATAGAGCTGGCGGGCCTGCGCCATGTCGACCTTGACGGGGCTGTCCGGAATGCCGCGGCGATAGTAGCTGGCGAGCGCGATCAGCGCATTGGCGAAGTAGCCCGTATCCTCCGAGCCCGGCTCGACGCCGGCCTGGGCGATCTCGCTGTACATCTTGAAGGCTTCGAGATCGTTTTCCGGCACGCCGTCGCCATCGGCATACATGTTGGCGAGCGCCCAGCGCGAGCCCGTATGCCCCTTTTCGGCGGCGTAGCGGTAGGCCTCGACGGCGTCGCTCTTGCGCCCCTCCTTGTAGGAGAAGAAGCCGAACTTGAAGAGATCGAAGGGGCCGCTTTCCTTGCTGACGCCGGATTGGGGATCGAATGCGAGAGCCTGGGACGCCGCCCCGAAGGAGAGCGAGAGACAAAGGCCCAATACCACTACTTTCATCGGCATCAACTCGGACTTCGGCATCACTTCTACAATTCCGCGCCGGACCTTCTTCCTAGCGCCGAACCGGGAACGCACAGGTCTCGTGCGGGTTTCCGGCAACTCCGGCGGCAATGACATCGGCTGGCTCATCGTTTCCCTGGGCGCGGCTTCCACGCGTCTACATGTCGTTATCGCTGCGCCCCGTTTGTGGCGGGAAATGGACATTTCGTCGCTCTCCCGGTTGTGTAGCAAACTCTGGAAAAAAATGTGTTGCGATTCCGTCACATATTTTGAGGCGTCGTTGTGGTTTCCCCATCAAGCCTGCGACGAGGTAACGAAACATTAACCAAGAAAAAGGGCCCGGTGATGACACCGGGCCCGATTCTGATCGCCAATGGTCCGCCGGATCAGAACTTGATCTTCAGCGACGTGGAGATCGCCGTCACGAGATCGCTGTCGAAATCGTAGGAGACGCGGCGGCCGAAGGTGCGGCCGTCCTTGACGACCTGGCCGGACGAGCCGCTCGTCAGGATGCCCAGCGCGCCGCTCAGGCGGAACTCGACATTCTCGTTCGCCGCATAGGAAATGCCCGTGCCGACGGTCCAGGTATCGGCATGCGTGCCGATGCCGGTGCTCGTGCCGCGGTCCCAGGTCAGGCTCACCGCGCCGCTGATCTTGTCGTTGAACTTGTGGCCGATGCCGCCCGAAACGGTCCAGCCGTCGCGGTAGAGCAGGTCGAGCGAGGTGACCTCCGTCGGGCCGCTCGTGCGGCAGTCGATGCCGCGCGTGGCGACAGGGCAGAAGGGCAGGCTCTGCAGCTGGCTCCAGTCGGTCCACTTGACCGAGCCGAAGGCCAGCCAGTCCGGCGCGATGCCCGTCTGGAACTTGAACTCCAGCGAATCGGGCATGTCGGCGGAGCCGAAGACCGGCGTGCTGACACCCGCAAAACCCGGCAGGACGGCGCCGGGCACCTGCCGGAGGTCCATGGTGCCGGTGATGTCGTCGAGCTTCACCGCGCTGTTGTAGATGAGGCTGGTGCGCAGCGCATATTCCTCGATCTCGTAGGCGATGCCGGCGCGCCAGCCCCAGCCCTCGCCTTCCAGCTTCAGGCGGCCCATGCCGTTCAGCGGCGAGCCCTCGGGCATGGCGAAGACGAGGCGATCCTTGAAGCCGGAAACCTCCTGGTAGAAACCGCCGCCGATCACCCGGAACTGGCCCGGACCCATGTCGAAGGAATAGGAGCAGGTCGCCGCGTAGTTATGGCTCTCGATCTTGGTCTCGACATTGTCGTTGGCACCCGCCCAGTTGCGGCCGGGATTGATATGGGCGCCCCAGGGCTGGGAATAGTCGGCCATGCAGTCGATCGCATCGGTGATCGACGCCTTGAAGCCGATGCGCGGCACCCAGTAGCTCTCCGTGTCGCGAATGCCGTTGCTCGGCAGGCCGTTCAGGTCGCCGTCGAGGGGAATGTTGTCGCGGACATTGTTCATGTCGCGCTGCGGGTTGACGAAGGTCACCGCCGACTCGAAAACATAGTCCGAGGGATCGAACAGCAGGTCGATATTGTACCCGCCGCGCTCCAGGCCGCCCGCCTGCGCGGATGTGGCGGCCAGCAGGGCCATCGCCGTCATCCCCAAAAGGCCGATGTTCTTCCGTTTCATGCAATCCTCCCCTGCAAAAGTCCTGCGCAAACAGCAGCTGCCTCTGCTTCGCGCCTCTCCATCCCGACTATCGAAGAGGAGCGCGGGATTGGCAAACCCCAGTTTTTGCCCATGATTTCCGATGGACGTTCAAAAAATTACGTAAGATTTTCATGAAGCCCCTCAGCAGTTGAACGACCAGAAACGATTTTTCAAATATCGGGCGCTTTCCACTAATTAAGAGTTATCTTTTCCAATCCGGCAGCCGGCTGTCACTTTTTAGACACAGCCGAGATATTGCGAGCGGTCCGCCGAATAAACAACCGCGCCGGGGGACCCGGCGCGGTTTTCAAAGCATCCCTGCAAATTTGACGGGAATCAGCCCGCTTCGCTCACGCGGGCAAGCGCCACTGCCAGGCTTGCGAGCTGCTGCTCCAGCTCGGCGAAGCGCTCGCGCTCGGCCTCCACCACCTCCGGCTTGGCATTGGCGACGAACTTTTCGTTCGACAGCTTGGCCTCGATGCGCGCGGCTTCCGCCTTCGCCTTGTCGATCGCCTTTTCCAGGCGGGCCTTTTCCGCCGCCAGATCGATCAGCGTGCCGAGCGGCAGGCAGGCGGTCGCCTCGCCGACGACGATCTGCGCCGCGCCCTTCGGCGCCGCGTCCTCCAGGCGGATCTGCTCGACGCGCGCAAGGCGGCGGATCGCTGAATCGTGCGTTTCAAGGCGCTTGCGCGTCAGCGCATTGGCGCCCACCATGACAAGCGGCGCCGTCGCGCTCGGCGGCACGTTCATTTCAGCGCGCACCGAGCGGATGCCGGAGACGAGGTCGATCAGCCAGTTGATCTCGTCGGCGGCCGCCTCGTCGCCATAGGCCGGCGACGGCCATTCGGCGTGGCAGATCAGGTTTTCGCGCGTCTTGCCCTCACCGGCCGTGTGCGACCAGAGCTCTTCCGTCATGAAGGGCATGAACGGATGCAGGAGCTTGTAGATCTCCTCCAGGACATAGGCCGCGCAGGCCTGCGATTCCGCCTTCGCCGCGGCATCCTCGCCGCTGAACACCGGCTTCAGCAGCTCCAGATACCAGTCGCAGAACTGGTTCCAGACGAAGCGGTAGAGCGTGCTCGCCGCGTCGTTGAAGCGGTAGGTCTCGATCGCCTCGGTGACGTCGCGCGCGGTGCGGGCAAGTTCCGTCAGGATCCAGCGGTTGATCGTCAGCGAGGCCGCTTCCGGCACGAATTTCGGATCGGCCGCAACGCCGTTCATCTCGGCAAAACGCGTGGCGTTCCACAGCTTGGTGCCGAAATTGCGGTAGCCGGCGATGCGGGCCGGGTCGAGCTTCACGTCGCGGCCCTGCGCGGCCATGATGGCCAGCGTGAAGCGCAGCGCATCCGCGCCGTATTCGTCGATCAGCTCGAGCGGATCGATGACGTTGCCCTTCGACTTCGACATCTTCTGCCCGTTCTTGTCGCGCACCAGGGCGTGGACATACACGGTGTGGAACGGCTCGACCGGATTGCCGAACTCGTCCTTCATGAAGTGCAGGCCCATCATCATCATGCGGGCGACCCAGAAGAAGATGATGTCGAAGCCGGTGACGAGCACGTCGGTCTGGTAGTATTTTTCCAGCTCCGGCGTCTGTTCCGGCCAGCCGAGCGTCGAGAACGGCCAGAGCGCGGAGGAGAACCAGGTGTCGAGCACGTCCTCGTCGCGCGTCAGGATCTCGCCGGGGGCAAAATTCTCCAGCTTCTCCTCGACCCAGGCCTTCCAGGGGCCTTCATGGGCGATGTAGTGCTGGATGGCGGCATGCAGCGCCTCCTCCTCGGTCTTCTCGACGAAGACCTGACCGTCCGGGCCGTACCAGGCCGGGATCTGGTGGCCCCACCAGAGCTGGCGGGAGATGCACCACGGCTCGATGTTCTCCATCCACTCGAAATAGGTCCTCTCCCAGTTCTTCGGGACGAAATTCGTGCGGCCCTCGCGCACGGAGGCGATGGCGGGCTTGGCCAGCGTCGCGGCGTCGGCGAACCACTGGTCGGTCAGCATCGGCTCGATGACGACGCCGGAGCGGTCGCCGAACGGCTGCATGACCTTCTTGTTCTCGACGAAGGGCACGTCGTTGCCTTCGGCATCCTTGACGGTGACCGCGAGGCCCTCGGCGTTGATCGCCTCGACGATGCGTCTGCGGGCCTCGTAGCGATCGAGGCCACGATATTCGTCGGGAACGAGGTTGATATCGTCGACCTCGGCCTCGTTCGGCAGGTCGCCGGATTTGGCGATCTCCAGCGCCTGCGCCGCGTAGAAGGCGTAGGGTTCGCCATCGGCGCGCATGGCGGCGCGCGTGTCCATCAGGCGGTAGAGCGGGATGTTGTTGCGGCGGGCGACCTGGTAGTCGTTGAAGTCGTGCGCGCCCGTGATCTTCACCGCGCCGGAGCCGAAGTCGGGTTCCGGATACTCGTCGGTGATGATCGGGATGAGGCGGCGATGTTCTTTGGGGCCGACCGGGATCTCGCAGAGCTTGCCGACGATCGGCGCATAGCGCTCGTCCGAGGGATGGACGGCGACCGCGCCGTCGCCCAGCATCGTCTCGGGACGCGTGGTGGCGATGGAGATGTAGTCGCGCTCCTCCTGGAAGACGACATTGCCGTCGGCGTCCTTCTCGACATAGGTGTAGGTCGCACCGTCGGCGAGTGGGTACTTGAAGTGCCACATATGGCCGTCGACTTCCCTGTTCTCGACCTCGAGGTCGGAAATCGCCGTTTCGAATTTCGGGTCCCAGTTCACCAGCCGCTTGCCGCGGTAGATCAGGCCTTCCTTGTAGAGCGAGACGAAGACCTCGAGGACGGCGTCGGAAAGCCCCTCGTCCATGGTGAAGCGTTCGCGCGACCAGTCGCAGGATGCACCGAGGCGCTTCAGCTGGTTGAAGATCAGGCCGCCCGATTCCGCCTTCCACTCCCAGACCTTCTCGACGAAGGCCTCGCGGCCCATCTCGCGCCGGCCCGGCAGCTTCTCGGCGGCGAGCTTGCGCTCGACGACCATCTGCGTCGCGATGCCGGCGTGGTCCATGCCGGGCTGCCACAGCACGTCCTTGCCGCGCATGCGCTCGAAGCGGACCATGATGTCCTGCAGCGTGTTGTTGAGGGCGTGGCCCATATGCAGCGAGCCCGTCACGTTCGGCGGCGGGATGACGATGGTGAAGGTCTCGGCCCCGGGCTTTGCCCCCTCGCCGGCGCGGAACGCGTCCGCATCTTCCCATGCCTTGGCAATGCGCGGCTCGACCGCTGCGGAATCATAGTTCTTTTCAAGCATTTTCGTGCGTGGCCTGCTGTTTGTCGGTTGCGTTTTCTAAACCGGATGGCCGGGGCGAAGTCAACAATATCAGAAGAAAAGCCGCCCCGGGGGCTCCGGCGCGGCTTAAACCAATCTTTTGGAGAATTGGCGGCGTCGGTCAGCGGCGCGGGCCGCGCGCCACCCGTTCGATCTCTTCGCGCACCAGGCGTTCGACGAGCGTCGGCAGGTTGTCGTCCAGCCATTCCTGCAGCATCGGGCGCAGCATCTCCTCGGCGATCTCGTCGAAGGACCGGCGCGGGCCGGCGTCGAGCGCCTGCGCCAGCGCGCCGAAGGACTGGGCCACGCGCTCGCCGACGGCCGGAGAGACGATCGCGGCGACATCCCGGCCGGCAGCAGCCGGCTGGGCGGCGCGTTCCTCGGCATGGGGCACGACGGCCGGCGCCACCACGTCCTCGGCAACGGGCTCAACCTTCGCGACGGCCTCGAACGCCGGCAGGGTGCGGCCGGCACTTGCCGCCATGCGCGCGGTCACGATCGGGTTTTCCTCCCGCACGGGCATCTGCACCGGCTCGGCGGAAACGGGTTCGCGCTCCGGCATGTCACGGCTGGCGACATGCCGCTCGGAGGCGGCGCGAACGCGGGCGGCGACATCGGCAAGCGACAGGGCCGGCTGCCCGCCCTGCACCGGTTCGGCACGCGGGATCGGCTGGATCGCAGCGGAGGCATGCTCCTCGGCATGCCCCTGTTCGATCACGCCGGGATGATCGAGCAGGGTGCGGCCCTCGCTCCCCGTCGTGATGTCGAAGCCCCCGTCGTCCGCGGCATCGGCCGCAAGATCCGGCATGGCTTCGTTGTTCTCGATGATCTTGCGAATGGACGCCAGGATTTCATCCATGGACGGTTCACGCGCGACATTTGGCTGAGCCATTTCTATCCCCGTTCTCTGCGGCGTCCATGGCCAGCCGCTGCGGGACCTGCCGGACATCCCGAAAACCCTAGGCGAGTTCGACGGCGAACTAAATCGCCGCGAATCATGTGTTACGAGTGATGCACAGATTTGTTTGCCCTGCCAAGGGCGAGGCTTAGGGTCTGTACAGGATAGGTGTTCTGTTGTCATGGACGGGATTGGATGGAAGCAAACAAGCGCAAGGCAAGGCCCCTTGGCCTTGTCGAGCATTGTTTGCGATCAGGTGGCCCGTCCCTATGGAGTACAGACCCTAGCGACCGTCGACGGTCCGCAGGCCAAACCACTTGTCCTTGACGGCCTCGTAGTGCACTTCGGCGCGGTATTCCGCGACTTCCAGGCCCTGGCTGCGCACCGTCAGGCTGCCGGTGGCGGCCAGCAGCGAATAGCTCGCCACGACCGCATTGCGCTGCACGGCGGCAAGGTCCTCCTGCGCATCGAGCACGTTCTGCTGGGCGTTGAGCACGTCGAGCGTCGTGCGCTGGCCGACATTGCGCTCCTCGATGACGCCGCTCAGCGCCTGGTTGGCGGCGTCGATCTGCACCCGGATGGCCGCGATCGAGGCCTTGGCCGCTTCGTATTGCGCATGCGCCGTGGCGATCGTGCGCTGGACTTCCATGCGGGCGGAATCCACCAGCAGCTGGCTTTCGCCGAACCGCTCCTTGGCACGGCGGATCTGGCCGTATTCCGCGCCGCCCTGATAGATCGGGACGGTAAGCCGGGCGGACACGGTGCCTTGCAGACTGTCGCTCGGCCCATCCTCGGTATTGACGGACTTATAGACGCTGCCCTGCAGGGAAACGCCGGGCAACATGGCGCCTTCGGCCTCCTTCACGCTGAAGCCCGCGGCATCGACACTGCGCATGGCCGCCAGGATGTTCGGGTTCTCGCGCATGCCGGTCGCCACGGCATTGTCCAGCGAATTGGGCATCGCCTTCTTGGCCGGCGACGGCTGCTTGATGCCTTTCGGCATTTCACCGACGATCTGCACATAGGCCGCCTCGCTTTGCTTGAGCGAGGAGACGGCGGCGGTGAGCAGGGCCTTGGCGGAGGCAAGCTCCGCCTCGGCGAGGCTGACATCCGTGCGCGTCCCTTCGCCGACATTCAGGCGCGCATTCGCGGCGCTGAGCTGCTCCTGGAGGAAGGCGATGTTCTTCTTGCGGATCGACACGATCTGCTGGTCACGCGCAATGTTCGAATAGGATTCCACCGCGGCAAGGAGGATGGAGATCTCCTGGGCCCGCAGCGACTCCCGGTTCGCCAGAACATTCGCCTCGGCCGCCCTGACGCGGTTGAGCGTCTGGAAACCATCGAAGACCTGCTGGCTGATCGTGATGCCGTAGCTGGAGGCGACGTAATCGGTCTGCCGGCCCGCGCGCTGCCCGAAAATGTTGGCCGCCGGCCGAACGTCGAGGTTCGTGCGGGTACCCTCCACCTCGGCCACGCCGGTCACATGCGGCCGCATGCCGGCCTTGGCGATCGTCACGTTCTCGTCGATGGCGCGCAGTGCGGCACGGGCGGCGTTGAGGTCGGGGTTGTTCTCGTAGGCCTTGGCCATGGCGCCGGCCAGCGTCTCGGCCAGGGCCGCCTGCGGCAGGACATGGACGGCAGTGGCGAGCGCGAGCGCAAGGGCGGTTCGACGAAGAAGGGACACAGTACGAAACTCCGATCCTGGCCAGCCCGTCGCGGGAGCTGCCTTTACACACTTCTCACCGGCACGAAGGCCGGGCACACTCCATCCGGCATCGGCGGCCGGCCGCGGACGGATCCGCTCCGCCCGCGATAATGCCTCTTCGTTCAATCAGGAACAGTCGTCAGGCCCATCAGGAAGGATTTGGTAACGACAATAGGACCGGCCCGTTGCGAAAGTGCAACAAACGGGCCGATCGAAACGATGCGCGCCGGCGCTGGCTCAGAAGACGAATTCCTTCGCCTTGCGGAAGCCCGGAAGCGGCTTGACGGCGGTGTTGAAGACGTTGCGTTCGGAAACGTGCACGCCTTCCTTGATATAAAGACGGGCCTGCGAGGCATTGCCGTAGCCCTCGACGACGACGAGGCGGCCGCCATCACGCAGCTGGGCGAAGAGCGCCTCCGGAACGAATTCCACCGCGCCATGCACGAAGATGACCTCGTAGGGTGCTTCCGGCGCATAGCCGGCCTCCAGATCGCCGGTGACGACGGCGACATTGTCGTAGCCGAGGCGGGCGAGCGTTTCCGTCGCGCGCGCGGCCAGTTCCGCGTCGCTCTCCAGCGCCACGACGGAGCTGCCGAGACGCGACAGGATGGCCGAGGCATAGCCCGTGCCGCAGCCGACCTCCAGCACGACATCGGTGCCGGCGATCTCGGCAAGCTGGATCAACTTGGCGAGCGGCGACGGCTCCATCAGGTAGCGGCCGGGGGCAATCTGGATATCGTCGTCGATATAGGCGAGCGGCTTGACGGCCGCGGGCACGAACTCTTCGCGCGCGACGGTCAGGAAGGCGTCGAGCACCTCGTGCGCCGTCACATCCGTCGTACGGATCTGGTTGTCCACCATCTTCGTGCGCGCTGCTTTGTAGTCAATCATCTCTAGCCCTGTGAGTAAGCGGCAGACCGCGGCACGAAGGCCCGGTTGCGATGCCGGATGCGTCGCAATCCTCTTAGAGCGGTTTCGGGCCGGGTGTCCATAGGCGGCGGTCGTCTGCGCGCAAAAACCGCGCTCCCGCGGTTTCGCCCGGATCGCCCGCCGGAATTTCCAGGGTTTATCATGAATAAATTACTCAACATATTATTGCCTGTCCCCTCCATAATGTCGTATTGAGCAGTCAGGTTTTAGCGGCGCCTGGCGTCCGCGCCATGCCCGTTTGTCGGATGGGCACCGTTTAAATTGAGACATGCAAGAGGAATACGCCGTGCTGAAACGGTCTCGACTGCTATTCGCGATCATCCTGATGGCGCTCGCCACCCCGCCGGCCGCCCTGGCCCAGACCCAGGAAACACAGACCGGGGCAACCCAGGGCCAGGCCCAGGGAACCGCCGCCCAGACGGACGGCCAGCCGGATGCCGGACAGCCCGCCGGCGACACGACGAACGGCGCGGCGGCGACAACCACCACGGAAACGACCTCGCGGCCCACGACGGGCGACGCGGCAACGACCGCCGCGGGCGAAGCCGACGGGATGGCGGACGGCGAGGAAGCGACCGAGCTCGACGCCGTCGACGATGCCGCGACGGGCGAGCGGCAGGCCGGCCTGCCGCACGACCTTTCCCCCTGGGGCATGTTCATGGCCGCCGACATCGTCGTCAAGGGCGTGATGATCGGCCTTGCCTTCGCCTCCGTCGTCACCTGGGCCGTGCTTCTCGCCAAGCTCGCCGAGCTGGCCGCCGCCCAGCGCTCGGCAAGCCGCGCCGTGCGGCAGCTGATCGTCGCGCGCGGCCTCGAGGACGGCGAACAGGCGCTCGGCCGCAACCGCGGCACGGTCGCCCGCATGACGCGCGCCGCCCGCGAGGAAATGGATGCCTCCGAGGCGGTGCTCGACCACGTTTCGGACGGCGGCGTGAAGGAGCGCATCTCCTCGCGCCTCGCCCGCATGGAGGTCCATGCCGGCCGGCGCATCGCCAAGGGAACGGGCCTGCTCGCCACCATCGGTTCCACCGCGCCCTTCGTCGGGCTGTTCGGCACCGTCTGGGGCATCATGAATTCGTTCATCGGCATCTCGAAGGCCCAGACCACGAACCTCGCCATCGTCGCGCCCGGCATCGCCGAAGCGCTTCTTGCGACCGCGATCGGCCTCGTCGCCGCCATTCCCGCCGTCGTGATCTACAACTTCCTCGCCCGCGCCATCACCGGCTACCGCCAGAACCTCGGCGACGCCTCGGCCGCCATCGAGCGGCTGGCCAGCCGCGACCTCGACGTGCGCCGCTCGCTGCGCCATGGCGCGCAGCGCAGCGAACGCGCCGCCGGCTCCGTCGTGAAGATCGGGTGACGTCATGGCGAGCAAGATCAAGGAAGGCGGTGGCGACGACTTGGAGGAGAACAGCGAGATCAACGTGACGCCGTTCATCGACGTCATGCTGGTGCTGCTGATCATCTTCATGGTGGCCGCGCCGCTCGCCACCGTCGACATCAATGTCGACCTGCCCTCCTCCGTCGCCCAGCCGACGCCGCGCGAGGACAAGCCGGTCTTCATGACGCTGAAGAAGGACCTGACGGTCTCGATCGGCAATGGCGAGATCGCCCGCGACAATTTCGGCCCGGAACTCGACGCGGTGACGGAAGGCAACAAGGATGCCCGCATCCTGCTGCGTGCCGACAAGGCGGTCGACTACGGCAATGTCATGGATGTAATGAACCTTCTGCGCGGGGCCGGATACGGCAAGATCGCCCTCGTCGGCCTCGAAGGCGGCGCCCCGGCGCAGCAACAATAAAATGTGGCGCGCGCCTGCGGGCGCGCCGCCCTGCCCCGGCGCCCTTCCATCGCATGTCGGATCTCTGGCCGAGGCGGAAGCAAAGACGAGCGCGAATGAAAAAAATTGCGTGTTCGGAATAAGCCCCTTGCGCCCTTTCTCAATTCGTTCTAAACGCCCGGCACCACTCGCTTTATAGCAAACGGACGGCCTCGTGGCGGAGTGGTTACGCAGAGGACTGCAAATCCTTGCACCCGAGTTCGATTCTCGGCGAGGCCTCCATTCCCTTCAAAAACGCATCGTAATTATTTGAAAATACGAATGTATTTTTCAGATGTGGCTGTGCCGCCGGCGGACTGCGCCTCTCTGCGCTGGCAGTTCAAGCTCGCCGGCCGGGCAATGAGCCGCGGCGTTGTTCGAGGCTGGCACCCCGAGCCAGATCGGGACCGGCGGCGCGGGTGAAGCCGAAGGGTTCGTGCGGCAGTCGCTGTACTCAGCCCAACCAGAAAGTTCGGTCCCACACAGGCGTTGGCCCGGCAACCTCGTAGATGATCACGCGCACACGCCTTGCCACATCCGGTGGCACGCGTCCGTGGATGACGATGGCCTGCGCCTCGAAGACGAGTTCGATCTTGTGACCGGAGCAAAGCTCGTCATAGGCGATCGCGGCTCGGATAGAGGCGCGCAGGCCGTATTCTTGCGCGCCGAAGCCGCCGCCGAGAGATGCCTGAAACATCTCACCCTCCCTTGTTTTCGTGATTTATTGAAAACAAAGATGAGGTCGCGATGTTCCACGGCGGAGGCGTCATCCGGCTTTTCCGTGAAAGACTGCTCCGTCCGTTCAACGCCTGAGACCTTCAAAGGCGTGTTTTTCGGATGGTGGACGAGTTTCCGGGCAACGATGGAACAAAGCGCGCGCGTCCGGATTGACGCGCCAAAGTTTCATCGTGGAGGAACTGCAATGTTGGAAAGAGCGAAGGAGCGGAAGGAAACCGACAAGACGCTGATGGCGGCGGCTGTGTTGATCTTCGCGGGGCTGACGGCACTCAGCGTTCCGCCGTTCCTGCTCTTTGGGACATAACGAGGCCGGCGACGAAAAAATGTCCCGGGCTTCCGGAACATCGTGCAGGGCCGCCGGTTACGGATGCGCCTCCGCGATGGTCCCCTGGCGGAGTCTTGGGTGGGGCGGGCCTTCTCGATTCACCGGAAGGCCCGCCCCTGCCTTTATGCGAAATCGCCTTCCCAGGCATCGACGCCTATACGCCGCCCATGGATGACGCCAAAACCAGACCGAGCCCGTAGAGACTTGCGACCACAGCGCCCGCTACCAGCAGGGCAAACAGTATCCGACGGCTTGCGCGCTCCTCATGCAATCGATTTGGCTTTGGGTCTTCAAAGGATTCGACCTGATTTTCATACCGCATCGCGTGACCTCGTTCCGACCCGTCAATGGTGACCGACATCTGACGCCATCCCGCCCGGATGGAACCCCAGGATGCGCCGTACGTTTTTCAAACTTGGCACAAACAAGTTTAAGGAGAACATCATGGACGACAACCTCTTTAACCGGCTGAAAACGGACAGTGCCGCGTTGCGGAAGCGAGCGCTGGAGACCAGCCAAACTGGCCAAGAGCGCGACATCGCCCTGTTGATGCAAGGCCTGGCGACTGCGCTGGATGCGATCGGCGCGCTGGCGGCGACCACGGGTCGGCTGGATGGACCGCCAGGTCTTGGGAAAAGCGGCGACTAGATGAACGAGAGCCGGGTATCAAGCCCGGCTCTCGATGTCTGGTGGATGACGTTCGATGTGTCGCAGCGTCCCGTCGTGCGGTTCAGGCCGCCTTCTTGGCGGTCGTCGTCTTGTTGATGGCGGTCACGGCGAGGTTCGTCAGCTTGTTGTTGGTCGCTTTTTCCTGGTCGAGGATTTCGCTCAGGAGCTTGTGCGCCTCGTCATGACCGAGATCCTTCGCCCATTCGCGAAGCGAGCCGTAGCGCGCGATCTCGTAGTGCTCGACAGCCTGGCATGCGGCAAGCAGGCCGGCATCAAGGGCAGTGCCTTGTGCTTCTTCCATAAGGCCGTCGGCTTCCTTGATCAGCCCTTCGATGGCATCGCACTTCTCGCCCGACGCCTTCTTGCCGATCGACTTGAAGACCTGCTCGAGCTTCTTGATCTGGTCCTTGGTTTCCGAGAGGTGCTCCTCGGCCGCCTTCTTCAGCTCGGCACTCTTGGCGGCCTTCGCGACCTTGGGCAGGGCCTTCGTGATCGCGTTCTCTGCGTAATAGACGTCCTGAAGGGTGTGCTCAAAGATATCAGCCAGCGATTTCATGATGTCTCTCCTTTGCAAGATGAAATGCGGTAGAGAAATCGTGAAGGCGGCGAAACGTTCCGAAGAGATTGGTTGTCGCTATGTCCGTCGCGCGCTGTTGGCGCGCTGCCTAGTGGCGCCCCTGACGCCAAGTTTCCAGCCTTACGGCTCTGGACACGGAATGGAATAAAAGGCGACTGGAACGACCTCTCTCACGGCGTATTCTCCTATCGCGCCGAATGCAAGGTTCGGCGTGGCAAGTCAGAACGAAGCAATAGCTGCGCAACGAATCCATTGAACTCTGGATCTCAAACGTTATCGTCTGTCTCGTTTGTTACCGAAAGGAGGATTATATGCGGCTGTTGTCGATTGTAGCCCTTGCGTCTGCGTCCCTGTTCATCACGGGGTGTGTCACGGAGACCAGTTATAACCGTGCTCAGGAAATTGTCAGGGGCAGTCCCGCCGCCAAGCGTGATGGCGTCAACAAGTGCTATGCTGGCGCTCGCCGCGCGTCACCGGCGCGCAAGGCGGAAATGGCGAAGATCATGAATGTCAGCCCCCGCCGCGACGTCGCCCGGATCTATTGCCAGCGCGCATTCAACGGTATCGCCAGCGGCCGCATCACCTACAGCGATTTCAGAACAAAGAGCCCGAGGTTCATTCGCGTGATACAGGGGCGGTAAAATCTGCTTGGGCCGGCGTCGTGGCGATTGGGCAGCAACTCCCGAGCCATCCGCCGGCCCTCTCCTTTCGTGGTCGTCGCGCCGTCGTCGATTATGTCGCTCATCGGCACTCCGCATCGCATGGCCTTCGCCTGACGGCCAAGATGGATGCTGTTGAATTCGTCAACCAGAGATGATCGGGGAATGAGGTCTGAATTTCCCGCGAGGAGGCGGGCGACAACCTTCATCGTGCCCGGCTTCTTCGCCTTCGCAGATGTCGAGGCACTGAATACACTCCTGAGCAACAGGTGCGACCGGATCGCCACCATCATGTCGCCCCCGTGCTGCGGGACCCTCAAGGCCGCCGACATACGGCCGATGCGAGCGAGATAAGGAGAGATTTCGATGCCCAGCCTCAAAACCGTCGCGGCGATCGCCATTGCCTTTGCCCTGACCGGCTGCACGGCCGCGGCCGCCCTGGAACCGATCCCGGGGAGCATCATCTACAAGGGCCAGCCGCGCACGAAGCTGACGAAGGCGCCGATCGGCAGCACGTTCGACCACCGGTTCCGCGATCGGTTCGGCGATGAATATATGGAAGTCTACCGGATCGCGCCGGATCGTTCCCTGGAACTGCTCTCCCGGCGCAGAATCGACATCGTCGAGTTCGGCTTGGGGCGGTAAGCGGTTCAAGGCTCGCGAAAAGGCCGTGATGGATGGACGAAGCCACCACAACCTGTCAGAAGCAGCGCGGGACGCGACTGCCGATAACGTTAGATCGGGGTCGGGCGACCGATTGACGTCACGTCGCTGCCGCGAGACCACGCTGGCCGTCCCATATGCTCCTAGAGACCGCCGAAACGACTGACCGCCGCGATCCGGCGCCCTGCCCTCACCGCAGCAACAATGCCGTTCCGTAGAGCCCCAGGGCAAAAACCGTGTGCGAAACCAGATTGAGGAACCGCACCTGATTGGCATTGGGAAGCTTCGACGCCGCCACACCGATGCCGAGGCCGGGCTGGAGGAGGAACCAGCCGGCACCGACGGTGACGATGCCGAGAATCCAGGCCGGCAGGAAGGTCGGGGCGGCGAACCAGGCCTGCCCGACGAGCAGCGCCAGAATCACGCCATAGAGAATGCCGACGGCGTAGTGGCCGACCCAGCCGAGCGCGAGCTCGGACGCATAGGGCTCAGCCCTGCTTATATCGTCATGAAAAACGGTGCCGTTCTTCAGGTGCCAGAACCAGCGGCCGACCGGCGCCCAGTTCGGCCGCGCCTGGCGGAAGACCTTCCAGAGGACAACCGCCCACAGGTCCATCAGCACGGTGGCGCCGATGCCGATCGCCACGCCCTTCAACAGCAATTCCATATGCGCCCCTCGCCCAAACCTTGCCTGCCCGGTTAGAGCAGGTCCGCATCGGCGATGCAACAAAGCCCTTCAGCGTGCATTGCGCCGCGCCTTGCGGGTGGCCCACCAAACGGCGAGGCGGCGGCGCTGGCGGCGGACGAAGGGAGAATCGTGCGAGAGCACCAGAAGGCCGAGCGGCACCATCCAGAATCCGAGCACCGGCAGGAAGCCGAGGAGGCCGCCGACGATGAGAAGGACGCCGATCGTGGTGCGAAGCCAGCGCGATTCCGGCAGTTTCATCCGAAAAGAGCCGATCACGATCTCCCGCGTGCGGGGGTCTATCCCGAAATGCATATTTGTTTTTCGCGTCGTCATCCGCCGTCCGTTTCACCCAAACGCCTGGTTTTCCAAGGCTCGTCCACCCCCCAGTTGGAGACTTCTCCACAATCAATCAAGTCTCGTGCATTTTTTTGTCAAAAAGCGCTTGGCAAATCGATCAGGCATTTGTATTACGCGCTCACTCCGCGGCGAGCGGATGATCCCTGGTAGCTCAGCGGTAGAGCATTCGACTGTTAATCGACAGGTCGCCGGTTCGAATCCGGCCCGGGGAGCCAGATTCTTGAAGGGCTGCGCTGGATAGCGCGGCCCTTCTGCTTTTCAGCCATCGACAGATTTTCCGCTCCATGAAGCCGCATTGCCTAGCGCGGGCTGACCGGCGGGCGCTTCGTGTTCATCTGGAGTTCGTGGCGGCTGGCAAAGCGGCCGAAGAGCCGGAGCAGCTTGCGTTCCTCGGCCTTGTCCAGCCCATTCCTGCGGCAATGTTCGATGACGTCGAGGACATGGCGAGGCTGGCGCGGCGTGAACTGGCGATTGTCGATGTGATGCGTCATCGGGGGCCTCCTCCGTTCGGAATTCGAACAAAGGAAGAATGCGCCGGGCCAAGCCTTTGTTCCCGGCACCCTTCGTGTCAGGCCACCATTCCGGCGCCGGACTGGCCGGCCTTGCGGGAGAGGCCGTAATCCCGGTCCGGAAAGGTGCGGCGGAAGGCCTGGCTGCGGTCGCGCGGCGGAGCCGTCCGGTCGGCAAGCGGCGTTCCGACCACACCATCCGCATAGGTGCCGGTTGCGATGTCGTCCTCGGGCATGGCCGGGTTCACCTGAAAAAGTCCGAAAAACATGATGCTGTCTCCAGTTTCCCTCCAAACGGCCGGGCGGGACTTGCGTTCCCATCGACACGCCGGATAGACGCAAAATTAACCACGTTTGCTAACAGATCGTTAAAACCCTTCCCTTTTTGCGATCCGCGACAGGCCCCTTCATGATCCGGTCTGTCATGATTCACGTCTTGGCGTTCGGCGCCATTGACGATAGCCTTCACCCAACGTCGGGTTGGCAGAGGGGCAATCGATGACGACTGAAATGATTTCAGAAAAGGCATTTTCAGACCACGATACACTGACGGCCGCCAATTTTGCCGAACGCACGAAGCGCCTGCCGTTGCGCGCCAGGATGGTGCTGCGCGGCCTGCTGGGTCTGGAGGCCGGCGCGCTGGCGATGACCGTTCCCGGCGGGCAGACCTTCGTGATCCGCGGCAGGACACAAGGTCCCCGCGCCATCGTCCGGCTCAACAACTGGAACCTCGTGCACCGCGCCGTCAGCGCCGGCACGATCGGCGTCGCGGAAAGCTACGTGGACGGCGACTGGGAGAGCCCGGATGCCGGCGCCTTCCTCGAACTCTTCCTCGTCAACACGAATGTCGGCCGCAGCTACACCAACGGCCCGCGCGGCCTCTTCCTCCTCGTGGAGAAGTTCCGTCACTGGCTGAACGCCAACACCCGCCGCGGCTCCAAGCGCAACATCTCGGCGCACTACGATCTCGGCAACGAGTTCTATTCGCAGTGGCTCGACCCGACGATGACCTATTCCTCCGCGCTCTATTCGCGCGGGGCGAACGACCTCACCTCGGCCCAGGTCGCGAAATATCGCGCGCTCGCCGAGGCGACCGGCATCGGCCCGAACGATCATGTGCTGGAAATCGGCTGCGGCTGGGGCGGCTTTGCGGAATTCGCCGCCAGCGAGATCGGCTGCAAGGTGACGGGCCTGACGATCAGCCGCCAGCAGCTCGCCTTCGCGCGCGAGCGCATGGCGAAGGCCGGGCTTGCCGACCGGGTCGAGCTGAAATTCCAGGATTACCGCGACGAGACCGGCACCTACGACCGCATCGTCTCCATCGAAATGTTCGAGGCGGTCGGCGAACGCTACTGGCCGGCCTATTTCGCAAAGCTCAGCGAATGCCTGAAGCCGGGCGGCCGGGCGGGCCTGCAGATCATCACCATCCTGCAGGAGGCCTATGCCGAATACCGGGCCAATCCGGATTTCATCCAGAAATACGTCTTTCCCGGCGGCATGCTGCCGACCCGCGAGCATCTTGCCTCCCTCGGCAGGCAGGTCGGGCTCGCAACGGCCTCCGACATCGGCTTCGGCCACGACTATGCCCGCACGCTCGCCGAATGGCGCCACCGCTTCTGGGCCGCCTGGGAGCGCATCGTTCCGCTCGGCTTCGACGAGCGCTTCCGCAAGCTCTGGGAGTTCTACTTCTATTATTGCGAGGCGGGTTTCCGGGCGCGCAACATCGACGTTCGCCAAGTGGTCTACACGCGGCCCCCCGCCTGACGGCCCGCCATGGAAAAAATCCCTCTGGAAGATCGCTCCATGGGAACACGATTTCTTGCAAAGCGCCGCTTGCCGGCCGAAAAGACGCTTTCCAATCTAGGCATACAACGCGAGGCTCGGGTCCCATGGCAATTCTTCCGTCCGTTCTGGATGCAATCGGCAACACGCCGCTGATCCGGCTCAAGGAGGCCTCGGAGGCGACGGGCTGCGAGATCCTCGGCAAGGCGGAATTCCTGAACCCCGGCCAGTCGGTCAAGGACCGCGCGGCGCTCTCGATCATCCGGGCGGCGGAGCGCTCCGGTGCCCTGCGGCCGGGCGGCGTCATCGTCGAGGGCACGGCGGGCAATACGGGCATCGGCCTTGCCCTCGTCGCGCAGGCGCTCGGCTATCGCACCGTCATCGTCATCCCGGAAACCCAGAGCCAGGAGAAGAAGGACGCGCTGCGGCTGCTCGGCGCCGAGCTCGTCGAGGTTCCGGCCGTTCCCTACAAGAACCCGAACAACTACGTAAAACTCTCCGGCCGCCTTGCCGAGCAACTCGCCAAGGCCGAGCCGAACGGCGCGATCTGGGCGAACCAGTTCGACAATGTCGCCAACCGCGACGCCCATATCGAGACGACGGCGCCGGAAATCTGGCGCGACACCGACGGCAAGGTCGACGGCTTCGTCTCGGCGGTCGGCTCGGGCGGCACGCTTGCCGGGGTCGCGGCGGGCCTCAGGGCGAAGAATCCCAACATCAAGATCGCGCTTGCCGATCCGGACGGCGCCGCCCTCTACAACTATTATGCGCATGGCGAGCTGAAATCCTCCGGCAGCTCCATCACCGAAGGCATCGGCCAGGGCCGCATCACCGCCAATCTCGAAGGCTTCACGCCCGACTATTCCTACCAGATCCCCGATTCGGAGGCCGTACCGCTGGTCTTCGACCTGATCGAGAAGGAAGGCATCGCCGTCGGCGGCTCCTCGGGCATCAACATTGCCGGCGCGATCCGGCTCGCCCGGGACCTCGGCCCCGGCCACACGATCGTGACGATCCTGTGCGACTATGCTAACCGCTACCAGTCGAAACTCTTCAACGCGGACTTCCTCAATTCGAAGAGCCTGCCCGTTCCGGGATGGCTGAAGGCGAAATCGGGGATCAAGGTCCCCTACCAGCCGGTCGAATAGGTCCCATGTCCCTCACCACCACTGCCCTCTTCCGCGACGATTTCTATCTTTCGACGAACGAGGCGGTGGTGACGGCGGTGCACCAGGACGGCGGCATCGAGCTCGACCAGACCTGTTTCTACGCGACGTCGGGCGGCCAGCCCGGCGACACCGGCTTCCTGGAGCGCGCCGACGGCAGCCGCATCGCGCTCGGCCCGGCGGTGACCGGCGCGACCAAGGACATCATCCTCCATCGCCCGCTGGAAGGCGAAGCGCTGCCGGTCGTCGGCGAGACGGTGGTCGCCCATATCGACTGGGCGCGCCGCTACAAGCTGATGCGCATGCACACCGCCTGCCACCTGCTCTCCGTCGTCTGTCCCTACCCGATCACCGGCGCGGCCGTCGGCGAGGAGGACAGCCGCGTCGACTTCGACATGACGGAGACGATCGACAAGGACGAGGTGACGGCCAGATTGATGGCACTCGTTGCGGAGAACCATCCGGTCTTCGTGCAGTGGATCACCGACGCGGAGCTTGCCGAAAATCCCGGCATCGTGAAATCGAAGAACGTGCGCCCGCCGATGGGCCTCGGCCGGGTCAGCCTCGTGTGCATCGGCGAGAACTCCGCCATCGACAGCCAGCCCTGCGGCGGCACCCATGTGTCCGAAACCCAGGAAGTGGGCGCCATCCACATCACCAAGATCGAGAAAAAAGGTAAGGAGAACCGCCGGTTCCGCATCCGCTTCGGTGCGCCGGAGGCTTGACGGGATAGGCTCCACAGCAAAATCGATCTAGGATATTTTCCAGCATATTCAATTTCTTGCAGTGCCCTTCGCGCAATGCGCGCATGCCGGGCCCTGCCGGCCTCATAGGAGAAGACCATGTCCAACGACAGGAGCCGGTTCGTCGTCTCGGCGGATTTCGTGGAAAAGCAGCTCGGCGCGCCGGAATTCCGCATCGTCGATGCCGCCTGGTACCTTCCCGCACAGAACCGCAACGGCGCGGCCGAATATGCCGAAGGCCACATTCCCGGCGCCGTGTTCTTCGACCAGGACGTGATCGCCGATCATTCCGGCACGCTGCCGCACACCGTGCCCTCGCCGGACTTCTTCGCCGCCGAAGTCGGCAAGCTCGGCATTTCCGATACGGACACCATCGTCGTCTATGACGGCCCCGGCATCTTCACCGCCCCGCGCGTCTGGTGGCTGTTCCGCACCATGGGCGCGAAGAACGTCTTCGTGCTGGATGGCGGCCTCGACGGCTGGAAGAAGGAGGGACGGCCGCTTCAGACCGACCTGCCGGAACCGGCACCGGCCGTCTTCCACACCAATTTCAACCCCTATGCCGTCACCTCCTTCGAGGAGATGCGCGGCATCGTCACGACCGGCGCAAGGCAGATCGCCGATGCCCGCGGCGCCGGCCGCTTCACCGGCGAGGAGGCCGAGCCGCGCGCCGGCATGCGCTCCGGCCACATGCCGGGCGCAAAGAGCATGCCGTCGGGCAGCTTTTCCGAGGGCGGGCGGTTCAAGGACCTCGCCAGCCTGCGCCGGCATTTCGAGGAAACCGGCATCGACCTCTCCAAGCCGGTCGTCACGACCTGCGGCTCGGGCATCACCGCCGCCATCATCACACTGGCCCTGCACTCGCTCGGCCACGAGGACAACACGCTCTATGACGGCTCCTGGTCCGAATGGGGCGGGCGGGACGACACGCCCGTGGTGACGGGGAAAGACTGATGGCGAAGAAGTCCCAGCCTGCGCCGATCGCCGTGCATGTCACCACGCTGGAAATGACCGCGCCGCCGAAGCAGAGCCTGCCGGTGCCGGTCAACGTGCACACCGCCATCCTCAACGCGCCCGATATCCCGCTCGCCTTCTATCGCTTCCTCTACCGGCAGGTCGGCGGACGCTGGCACTGGGTCGACCGGCTGCGCATGGACGACGCGACGCTGGCCGCGACGCTTCACGACAAGCGCAACAGCGTGACGGTGCTCTACGTAAACGGCGCGCCCGCCGGCTTCTTCGAACTGCTGCAGGTCGACGACGCTGTGGTGGAGCTTTCCCATTTCGGCCTGTTCGAGCGGGCGCTCGGCCTTGGCATCGGCAAGTGGTTCCTGCTCCAGACGCTCTATGCCGCCTGGGCGCTCGGCCCGAAGCGGGTGACGGTCGACACCAACAATCTCGACCATCCGCGCGCCCTGCAGCTCTACCAGATGTTCGGCTTCTCGCCGGTCGGCACGAAGGATACCGAACTCGTGCCGCTGTCCGACGCCGAGCTCCTGGCGCTTGCCAAGCGGGACTGCCTGCCGCCCTCCGAACCGCGTTAATCATTCTGAACGGAACCCAACGGACGGTTCAGGTCCGCTTCAGTTCGTCCGTGGCACTTTCCGGCCAACAGACGATCAATCGAGCAAGGAAACACTGCCATGCAACGTCGCGCCTTTCTGACCGCGTTCGCCACCGCCCTCGCCGTTCCCGCCCTTCCGGGCCTCGCGCTCGCGCAGGAAACGCCGTCCTCGGAAATCATCCTTCGCCGGCTCGACGCGGCCCCCACGCGCCGCCTGCGCGAGGAGGAACGGGTGACGGTGCGCGAATTCAAGCGCCGGCCGGACCTGCGCGGCGCCGCGCCGTCGATCAACATCCAGTCGATCAACTTCGCCTTCGGCTCCGCGGAGATTCCGCGCTCGGAATACCGCAAGGTGCGCCAGATCGCCCGCGCCATGGAGCAGCTCCTCAACCGTCGCCGCCGCGCGGTCTTCCTGATCGAGGGCCATACGGATGCCGTCGGGTCCGCCGCCTCCAACCAGATCCTCTCGGAGCGCCGTGCCGAATCGCTGAAATGGCTGCTCGTGCAGGAATTCGGCATTCCCTCCCGCGCCCTCGAAACCGTCGGCTACGGCGAGGATTACCTGCTCGTCCAGACGCTCAGCGAGGAATGGCGCAACCGGCGCGTGACGCTGCGCCGCATCGATGAGTTCGTGCGCTAAAATCCGCGACAAATCCGTGACGATCACCGCGGCCCGGTCCTCCGGCAGCCGCGGTGATTGCGTTTCGGGCGACGGGTCCGGACCAATTCGCCGCTGGAAACGCCGTCACAGCTGTGCCATATGACTGTCACGCGCAATTCCGGAGGCGATGGATCCGGTGGACGGATCGATCGGCAGACAAACGGAATTTCTCGCTCGCATGGACAGCCGCACGCCCGACCTTCGCGATTTGCTCAGCAAGCGGGTGCGCATCCTGCACACCAAGCGGCGCCTCAGCATCCAGAAGCGCATCGTGGAGTTCGAGCAGCAGACCTATGTGCTGCATTTCTTCCTGCGCAAGTCCACGAAGGACCGCTTCGAGGCGGCGGTGCGAAAGCTCCAGGAAGCAGGCATTTCCGCCCAGCATGTCTGTGCCGGCACCCACTCGCGGCGCGAGGCCCTGCGGGCCGGCGGCCACTGGCTGGCGCTCTCCTTCCTGCCGGGCACGCCGTTGTCGCGCAAGGCCCATCCGAAGGCCCTCGCCGCGCTCGGCGGGACACTGGCGAAGCTGAACGCGATCGAGGGCGCCGCAGCCGGCGCGCTTTTCGAGCGGCGCCGCCCCGTGCTGCCGCACGAGGCCTATCTTTCCCTCGCCGGTGCCGCGCACACGCCCGAGGAGCGGCGCTGGATCGAGGAGAGCCTTGCCCGCATGCGCCGCCTGCCCGCCAACCAGCTGACCCACGGCGATCTCTACGGCAGCAACATCATCGAGCAGGGCGACCATGCGATCGGCCTGATCGACTACGAGCTGATGACCTATGACGTCTCGGGCATCGAGCTTGCCGCCACGCTGATGCGCCCCTTCTGTCGCCAGGGCGCGCAGCGGCGAAGCCTGCTCCAGGGCTACCTCGCCGCCTGCCCGGCCGCCCTTGCCGATATCTGGCAGCGCCACGCGACGGACCTCGTCTTCACCGCGGCGACGCGCCTGCTCGCCGCGCGGCAGAGGCGCATCCGCCACCTCGCCATCCGGGATCGCGTGCTGGCAACCGGCGAGCGCGTATTGCCGTCCCCGTTGCGCAAACGGGTGGTGGCCCGGCGTGCGGCCATCGCCAAGAACATCGCCTCCGCCCGGGAGAACGAGGCCTATTACCAGCATATCGCCAGGACCATGGTCGGCCTCTGCCTTGCCGAGCGGACGATCGACCCCGTGCGCCTGCTGGAGCAGTGCGACAAGCTCTTCCGCAAGCCGGGCTGAGCCGCAAGAAACGGGTGTCGCGGCCGCGGCAAAGGCGGGAAGGTATCGCTACGTCAACCGGAGCCCCCGCCATGTCCATCCGCTTCCTGCCCCTGCCGACCGAAACCGCCGCCGCCTATTGGGCCGGCGGCACGGATGCCTACGGCCTTGCCCCGGAACGACATGTCTCCAACGGCACCGGCGTGCCCTGCCGCCATTGCCTGCGGCTGGTCGGCGCCGGGGAGCCCTATCTCATCCTGGCGCACCGTCCCTTCCCGGCCGTGCAGCCCTATGCGGAAACCGGGCCGATCTTCCTCCATGCCGAGCCCTGCGCCGCCCACGCGCCCTCGCAAACCCCGCCGCCGATGCTGACAAGCCGCGACTACATCGTGCGCGGCTACTCGGCGGAAGACCGCATCCTCTACGGCACCGGCGCCGTGGTGCCGACGCCCGACATACCGGCCTATGCCGCAACGCTGCTCGACCGGGAGGATGTCGCCTACCTGCACATCCGCTCGGCCCGCAACAATTGCTACCAGTGCCGCGTCGAGCGGGCATGAAAAAGGCCCGGATCGCTCCGGGCCTCGTCCTGTTCGCTGCGTGCCCGGTCAGGCGACGTTGAGCACCGCTTCCGGCGCATAGGCCTCGTAGCCGAGGGCGTCGGCGACCGGACGGTTCGTCACGCGGCCCCTGTGCACGTTGAGGCCGGCGCGCAGGTGCCGGTCCTCGGCAATCGCCTTCAGGCCCTTGTCGGCAAGCTGCAGGCCGTAGTGCAGCGTCGCATTGTTCAGGGCGTGGGCCGAGGTGACCGGCACGGCGCCCGGCATGTTGGCGACGCAATAGTGCACCACGCCGTCCACCTCGTAGGTCGGGTCGGAATGGGTGGTGGCGTGCGAGGTCTCGAAGCAGCCGCCCTGGTCGATGGCGACGTCGACGATGACCGCGCCCTTCTTCATGCCCGAGAGCATTTCACGGGTGACGAGCTTCGGCGCCGCCGCACCGGGGATCAGCACCGCGCCGATGACGAGATCGGCGGAGAAGACCTCCTCTTCCAGCGCGTCGATCGTCGAATAGCGCGTGTGGATGCGCCCGCCGAAGAGGTCGTCGAGCTGGCGCAGGCGCGGGATCGAGCGGTCGAGGATCGACACGTCCGCGCCGAGGCCGGCCGCCATCTTCGCCGCATGCAGGCCGACGACGCCGCCGCCGATGATCGCGACCTTGGCCGGCAGCACGCCCGGCACGCCGCCGAGCAGGATGCCGCGGCCGCCATTGGCCTTCTGCAAGGCCGTCGCGCCCGCCTGGATGGAGAGGCGGCCGGCGACCTCGGACATGGGCGCAAGGAGCGGCAGGCCGCCGCGCTCGTCCGTCACCGTCTCATAGGCGATGGCGGTGACGCCGGAGGCGAGAAGACCCTTGGTCTGGTCCGGATCGGGCGCAAGATGCAGGTAGGTGTAGAGGATCTGTCCGTCGCGGAGTTGCGCCCATTCGGCGGGCTGCGGTTCCTTGACCTTCACCACCATGTCGCACTTCTGGAAGATATCGGCCGCGGTGGCGGCAATCCTCGCGCCGGCGGCGCGATAGGCGTCATCATCTGCGCCGATGCCGGCGCCGGCCTTGGTCTCGACGAGAACCTCGTGGCCGTGGGCCACATATTCGCGCACGGCACCGGGCGTCAGACCCACCCGATATTCATGATTCTTGATTTCCTTCGGACAACCGACACGCATGCGCGTTCCTTTCCCAGTCTGTTCCCGTTTTTGCTTGCCGCCGTTCCCGGCGGGATCACCATGGAAGCAGAGGACGGGCGCAATGTCCTTGCAAAGCCGGTTTGCGAAATGCCTGGCTGTCGAATATTCTCCGAATATCAGCATGATTTTCGAAGGAAATTCGAATGGCGCATTTGGATGCAATCGATACTGCGATCCTCAAGGCTCTCCAGCAGAACGGGCGGATTTCCAACGCGGAGCTTGCCGAGCGCGTCGGCCTGTCGCCCTCGGCCTGCTCGCGCCGTCTCGACATCCTCGAAAAATCCGGCACCGTCACAGGTTATCACGCCCGCATTTCGCCCAAGGCGCTCGACTACAAGATGATCGCCATCGTGCACATCTCGCTGTCCGGCCAGTTCGCCAAGACGCTCGCGGAATTCGAGGCGGCGGTGAAGCTCTGCCCCAATGTGCTGGTCTGCTACCTGATGTCGGGCGAATACGACTACATCCTGCGTGTCGCCGCCAAGGACCTGGAGGACTACGAGCGCATCCACCGCGACTGGCTGTCGGCGCTGCCCCATGTGGTGAAGATCAATTCGAGCTTCGCGCTGCGCGAGATCATCGACCGGCCGAATGTCGGGGTCTAGGTCATTCCGGTTTCACGCCATTCCGGGCAAATCGGCCTTAGCTTGAAACGACCCGGTTGCGGCCGGCATTCTTTGCGGCATAGAGCCGGGCATCGGCGGCCGAAAGCAGCGCGTTCAGCGTCGTGCCGTCGCTGTAGCTGTTGGCGACCCCGATGCTGACCGTCACCGTCACGCCGTCCGGCCGGCGGATTTCGGCCTCGACGGTCCGGCGCAGCATTTCCGCCCGATCGGCACCGACCGCCGGGGGCATGTCCTCGCAGATCACCACGAACTCCTCGCCGCCGAAGCGGAACAGGCGGTCGCCGGCGCGCAGCGCCCGCTGCAGGCAGGCGGCTGTCTCCTTCAGCACGCCATCGCCGGCAAGATGGCCGAAGCGGTCGTTGACCTGCTTGAAATGATCGGCATCGATGATCATCAGCGCCATCGGCTTGCCCTCCGCCAGCATGGCCGACAGGATGCGCGGCGCCTCGAACTCCAGGCGGCTGCGATCATAGACCCCCGTCAGCGCGTCGCGGCCGGAGCGGTCGAGCAGGTCCTCGTAGCGCTCGCGGAAGGTGAGATCGGCGAAGATATCCGATATCGGCCGCGGCGAGACGGGAATCGCCGAGATGCGCGAATAATGCAGATAGATGGTGATCAGCACCGCATAGGCGCTCGCCGCCATCATCTTGGCGATCCAGCCGCCCCAGAAGACCTCCGGCGGCGCACCGTTGAGGAAATGCAGCGCGGCGAAGAAGCCGATCTGGTCGAAGGTGAGCACGGCAACGCCCGAGACGAAGAACCGCATGGCCGTGCTCTTCCTGAAGACCCGCCCGAGCCGCTCGTAGAGCAGGATGATCACCAGCGAATCGAGATAGAGCAGCGTCGTGCCCCAGAGCATCAGCCAGCCCATCTCGTCGATGAAGGCGAGATCGGCGATGCGTCCCGGCACCACGCCGATCGTCTGGTGATGGCGCAGGAAGAAGCCGAGGCCGACCGTCAGGAAGTTGCCCGCGAGCAGGCCGTAGATCGGCGCGCGCACCACCGCCGCGTCCTCCTTCACATAGAGCAGGAGGATCATCATCAGCTTGCCGGAAAACAGCACCGAGGAGCCTGGCGAGATGACGCCGAAGGGCAATTCGATGTAGAAGACCGCTGCAAGATAGGTCTCCAGAAAATGCATCACGCCGAGCGCGGCGATGAAGACGCCGATGCCCAACTGATGGCGCAGGTGCAGGAGGCCCACCATGAAGACGAAGTAGAACCCGGCCTCTATGAGAAGCAGGATCAGGTTTTCAATACCCATGGGCGGTCCGCAGCATCCTCGACTGCCCGCCAGCTAAACCCGGCGCGAGAGTCGCAACAAGTCGTTTTCCCGCGGATACAGGCAATCGCGCCGGTTCTCCAGCGCTTCCTTGCGATTTTTCACAACGGCGGGCGAAAATCCGCCCGGCGACGTTCAGACCTGCCGGTTTTCCACGCCGTCGCCGAAGAGCGAGGCGCCGTGCTGGTCGACAATCTGCCTGGCCTTGCGGAAGGTGGAGGCGACCGTATCGTCCCGCGAGGAGAAGAGATCGGCGCGGATGAAGCTGCGGGTCAGCACCCGCTCGCCATCCCGCTTCTCGATCCTGCCGGCAAGGCGGTACTGCCCGCCTTCCGCAATGGGGGCCGCGACGAGGGTGAGGTCGTTGTAGGCCTCGGTTTCCTCCGCGACTTTCGCCGGAGCTGCCGAGTCGCCGCCGCGACCGAAGAGTTTTGAAAAGAACGATGCCATGGCCGATTGCTAACACAGGCCGCGGCAGCCTCCAAGGGGAGAGCTGTGGATACTCGCCTCCTGGCCGCGCCCTTCCCCCTTCGGCAGAAGGCCGCGGCGGGCGGATGCGGAACGCTAGATCACGAGATTGGCCAGAATCTCGTTTTCCGTGATGTCCTGGTAGCGCAGGCCCGCGCCGTCGAAGGCCTTCTTCAGCGCGGCGAAATTCTCCGGCGCCCTGGTCTCGATGCCGATGAGGATCGAACCGAAGTTGCGGGCGGATTTCTTGAGATATTCGAAGCGGGCGATGTCGTCGTCCGGGCCGAGCAGGTTGAGGAAATCGCGCAGCGCGCCGGGGCGCTGGGCAAGGCGCAGGATGAAGTACTTCTTCAGCCCCGCATGCCGCATGGCCCGCTCCTTGACGTCGGGCAGGCGCTCGAAATCGAAATTGCCGCCGGAAACGACCGCGACGACCGTCTTGCCCTCCAGCGCCTCCCGGCCCAGCGCGTCCAGCGCCGTCAGCGACAGCGCGCCGGCCGGCTCCAGCACCACGCCCTCGACGTTCAGCATGTCGATCATCGTCACGCAGATCGCGTTCTCCGACAGCAGCATCACCTGGTCGGCGGAAAAGCGGCTGAGCGCGGCGAAGTTCAGCGCCCCGATCTGGCCGACCGCGGCACCGTCGACGAAATTGTCGACCTGGTCGAGCGTCACCACGGTTCCGCTTTCGAGGCTGCGCCGCAGGCTCGGCGCGCCGGCCGGCTCGCAGAAGACAAAGCTCGACGGGCCCATCCTGCCGTCGAGATAGCCGGTGATGCCGGAGGCAAGGCCGCCGCCGCCGACCGGCAGCACCACGAGGTCCGGCAGCCTGCCATCGGGCAGCTGCGCGACGAATTCCGCGGCCACCGTCGCCTGCCCCTCGATGATATCGGCATGGTCGAAGGGCGGCACCATCAGCGCGCCGGTCGCCTCCGCATGGTCGCGCGCGGCCTTGTAGCACTGGTCGAAGAAGTCGCCGATGAGCTTGATCGTCACGAAGTCGCCGCCGAACATGCGCGTCTTGTCGATCTTCTGCTGCGGCGTCGTCACCGGCATGAAGACCACGCCCGGCACGCCGAAATGGCGGCAGACGAAGGCAAAGCCCTGCGCGTGGTTGCCGGCCGAGGCGCAGACGAAGCTGCGCGCACCGGCATCGTCGGCGAGAACCTTGCGGAAGAAGTTGAACGCCCCCCGGATCTTGTAGGAGCGCACCGGCGAGAGGTCCTCGCGCTTGAGGTAGATCTCCGCGCCGTAGCGGGCGGAAAGGTGTTCGTTCAGCTGGAGCGGCGTTTCGGGGAAGAGTCCGCGCAGGGCCTCCATGGCCGTGTCGACGTCGGATGTCATGCTCTGGTCCGTGTTCGATAGGATTGGGTTCAAAATGCTGCGTGTCTTGCCTTCGGGAGAGGACAGAGGCAGGGAAAGCCGGTCATTCTTCAAACCTTTCCGACGCCCCGCGGCCGCGGGGCCCACGAAGCAGAACCCGCCCGAACCGGATGGACCGCGCCGCCGCGCCATCCTTGAGTTTGGACGATGCAAAGGCTATGGCATATCGACGCGACGGTTACCACCCGCCCTGGCCACCATGGCCTCTTCGAGACCAGAACTTGAACGCCACCATCTTCCGATCAGCCATCAACATCGCAGCGATCAGCGGAATCTACCTTTCCGTGGCGATGCTGATCCCGGCACTCATCGACGTCTATTACGGCCACCCCGATTCGGAGGTTTTCTTTCTCTCCGCCTTCATGACCGGCGGTCTCTCGCTCACCACCGCCGCGGCCACGCGCGCCGGCCCGCCGCCGTTCAACAAGCGCATGGGCTTTCTGGTCGTCAACATGCTCTGGCTTTCCGGCAGCATCATCGGCGCCATCCCGCTCTGGCTGTCCTCGCTGAACCTCACCTTCGCGCAGGCCTTCTTCGAATCGGTCTCGGCGATCAGCACGACCGGCTCCACCGTCATCGTCGGCCTCGACCATGCGCCGCCCGGCGTGCTGATGTGGCGCTCGCTGCTGCACTGGCTCGGCGGCATCGGCATTCTCGCACTCGGCCTCTTCATCATGCCGTATCTGCGCGTCGGCGGCATGTCCTTCTTCAAGCTGGAATCGTCGGACACGGCCGACAAGCCCTTCGCCCGCATCGCAAGCTACACCCGCGCCTTCCTCGCCCTCTATATCGGCATCACCCTGCTGTGCGCCGTGATCTACGCCGCGCTCGGCATGAACCGCTTCGACGCGCTGAACCACGCCATGTCGACGGTCGCGACCGGCGGGCTTTCGACGCACGACGCCTCCTTCGGCTATTTCAAGAGCCTGCCGCTGCTGTGGGCCGCCACCTTCTTCATGACGCTTTCCAGCCTGCCCTTCTCGCTGCTCATCCTCTTCGTCGTGCGCGGGCGCATCGATGCCTGGCGCGATCCGCAGATCCGCGTCTTCCTCGGCTATCTCGTGCTCTTCGCGCTCGCGGCCAGCATATTCCAGCGGCTGGAGAACGGCGTCAGCTTCCACGAGGCGCTTGCCCACTCCTTCTTCACGGTCGCCTCCATTCTCTCGACGACCGGCTTTGCCAGCGACGACTATACGCAATGGGGCCATTTCATCGTGGCGCTCGCCTTCGTCGCCACCTTCATGGGCGGCTGTTCAGGCTCCACTTCCGGCGGCCTGAAGGCCTATCGCCTGATCATCCTCTTCAACTTCATCCGCACCGGCCTCTACCGCCTGATCTATCCGGACGGCATTCATGCCGTCCGCTACGGCCCGATGACGGTCGACGCCGATTTCCAGCGCGGCGTCTTCCTGTTCTTCATCACCTATGTGGCGCTCTCCGCGGTAGGGGCGATCGTGCTCGGGCTGATGGGCTATGACGTCCTGACGGCCGTCTCGGCGGCCGCCACCTCGCTGTCGAATGTCGGCCCCGGTATCACGCAGGCGATCGGCCCGGCCGGCACGTTCGCGGTCTTCCACGATGCGGCGCTCTACGTGCTCTCCTTCCTGATGCTGCTCGGCCGCCTCGAAATCCTGACCGTGCTCGTCATCCTGACGCCGCTCTTCTGGAAGAACTGATCGCGCGACGACCTGCGGGCGTTCTTGACTGTTGCCATGCTTCTTCGCATCCTGCCGCCAACCGGCTGGAGGAAGACGGAATGTTCGTGTCGAAGTCCCTGTTGCGCATGACCTTTGTTGCCGCGCTCGCACCCACGCTCGCCCTTGCCGGTCCCCTCGCGGATGCGGCGAAGAAAGCGGAGGAACAGGCCGCGGCCGGCGACACGGTCGGCGCGCACAACACGATCCGCGATGCCTTCGGGGCCTTCGCAGCCACCCTGCCCTTCTCGATCGGCAAGGCCGTCTTCGTTTCGGCCGCGCCGGAGGGCTACGGCATGTATGCGGTGCGGCCGGAAGCCAGCTTCAAGGCCGGCGAGGCGCTGATCTCCTATGTCGAGCCGGTCGGCCTCACCTGGCGGCCGGCCGACGGAGGCCTGCTCGAATCGCATTTCACCGTCGACCTGGAGCTGCTCGATCCGAAGGGCACGGTGCTCGCTGAGCAGAAGGCCTTCGGCTCGTTCGACTTCAAGGGCAGCGTGCGCAACCAGGAGGTCTTCGCCAAGCTGACGCTCAATCTCAGCGGCCCGCCGGTCGGCGACTATGTGCTGCGCTACCGCTTTCGCGATGCCGCAAGCGGCGCGGTCGCGATCAGCGAGCAGCCCTTCAAGATCGTTCCCTGATCGACTTTTCCACAGGCACGCAGAGAATTGTGACAAGCCGGAATCGGCGCTTTCCAGAGGATTGACGGTCAATTATGACAGCCGCATGACAACCCCAGCCACGTAAGGGGCACCCATGCTTTCGCTGTTTCGCAAACTCATGCCGCGCGAGGACCGTTTCTTCGATCTCTTCGAGCAGCATTCCCGCACCGTCGTCGGCGCTGCCGAAGCCCTGCAGTCGCTCCTTGCCGGCGGGCCGGACATGGAAAGACACTGCAACCGCATCGTCGAACTGGAAGACAAGGCCGACGACATCACCCGCGAGGTGCTGCTCGCCGTGCGCCGCAGCTTCATCACGCCCTTCGACCGTGGCGACATCAAGGACCTGATCCAGTCGATGGACGACGCCATCGACATGATGCACAAGACGGTCAAGACCATCCGCCTCTACGAGCAGACGAGCTTCCAGCCCGGCATGCAGGAAATGGGCGAGGCGGTCGTCAAGGCCGCCCATCTTATCGCCGAGGCCATTCCGCTGCTCGACAAGGTGGGCGTGCATGCCGGCCGCCTCAGCACGATCGCCGAGGAGGTCACCCGCGTCGAGGGCCGCTCGGACGAGCTGCACGACCAGGGCCTCAAGGACCTCTTCAGGCAATACGGCAAGACCGACCCGATGGCCTATATCATCGGCAGCGAGATCTATGGCGAGCTCGAGAAGGTCGTCGACCGCTTCGAGGACGTCGCCAATGAAATCAGCGGTATCGTGATCGAGAACGTCTGATGGACGCCACCCTCGCCTTTCCGCTGCTCGTCGGCCTCGTCGGCATCGCGCTGCTGTTCGATTTCCTGAACGGCCTGCACGATGCGGCGAACTCGATCGCCACGATCGTCTCGACGCGCGTGCTGCGCCCGCAATATGCCGTCATGTGGGCGGCGTTCTTCAACTTCATTGCCTTCCTGTTCTTCGGCCTGCATGTCGCCGAGACGCTCGGCAAGGGCATTATCGATCCTGGCATCGTCAGCCCGCTCGTCATCTTCGCGGCGCTGATGGGCGCGATCATCTGGAACGTCGTCACCTGGATCTTCGGCATCCCCTCCTCCTCCTCGCACGCCCTCATCGGCGGCCTCGTGGGCGCGGGCCTTGCCAAGACAGGCTTCGACGCGGTCGTCTGGAGCGGCCTCATCAAGACGGCGAGCGCCATCTTCCTGTCGCCCGCCATCGGCTTCCTGCTGGCCCTCATCCTCGTGCTCACGGTCTCCTGGCTCTTCGTGCGCCAGACGCCGTTCGCCGTCGACCGCACTTTCCGCGTCATGCAGTTCATCTCGGCCTCGCTCTATTCGCTCGGCCATGGCGGCAACGACGCGCAGAAGACCATGGGCATCATCGCCGTCCTGCTGTTCTCGCAGGGCTATCTCGGCAACGAGTTCCATGTGCCCTTCTGGGTGGTCATCACCTGCCAGGCGGCGATGGCGCTGGGCACCCTGATGGGCGGCTGGCGCATCGTCCATACGATGGGCTCCAAGATCACCCGCCTCAACCCGATGCAGGGGTTCTGCGCGGAGACGGGCGGGGCGATCACCCTCTTCGCCGCCACCTGGCTCGGCATCCCGGTCTCGACCACGCACACGATCACCGGCGCGATCATCGGTGTCGGCGCCGCGCGCCGCGTCACTGCCGTGCGCTGGGGCATCGCCGGCAACATCGTCTGGGCCTGGATCATCACGCTGCCGTCCGCCGCCGCGATCTCCGCCCTCTTCTTCCTCACCATCAACGCCGTCACCGGCTGAGGCGAGCCCAAACGGAAACGGCGGAAGCGTTGTCGCTCCCGCCGTTCCGGTCATGCCGTTTTCAATCGCCGATCAGAAAAGATCAGATGCGTGGACCGGCTGGCCCAGATCGTGCGCCGCTGCGAAGTGGAACGCATCGGCGCCCGCCGCATCCGAGGCATCCTCGATGGCAAAGGGACGGGCGGCGAAGGCGGCCGTGTCGTGGTCGCCGTCGGGAGCCGCCATCTTCTTGAAGACGAAGGCGTCGGCGCCGCTGTGATCGTCGTCCGCCGGCTCGCCCGCCTTCTTCACGCTGGTGAACTTGAGCTGGATCTTGCTGAAGAGTTCGGCCGTCTTCGACGAATCGAAGAGATACTTGTCGGATTTGTCGTAATAGCTGCCGAAGGCCTTGAGGTTGATCTTGGCCGTGCCGATCACGTCACCGTCACCGTCCACCGCCTTGAACGTCACCACATCGCCGGAAATCTTCGTCGAGGTGATGGTCATCTTTTCGGTGCCGAGGGCGTAAACCAGCTTGAACTTGCTGAAATCCCCATCCTTCTCGAGGTTGAGGCTGTAGTTCATCTTCGTATTGAAGCTGTCGGTGTAGGTCGCCTTGATGGTAAGGCCGGCCTTCGTCTGCGCCGTGGAATAGGCCAGCTTGCTGCTATAGCCCTCGGCCTCGATCTTCAGGCTCAGGCTCGTCGTGGTCTTGCCGACCTTCATCAGGATGTCGGTCTTGCTGTCGCCGAAGCTGCTGTCGACTTCAACGGTGGCCTTCAGGGTCGTGGCGGTCTTGCTGAACTTGGTCAGCGTAACCGTAAAATCACCGACGCCGCTGAGCGAACCGTAGGTCTTCTGGAGATAGGCCTTCGTCAGGTATTTCGGAAATTTCATCTACGCCCCCCAATGGTGCTCCACATTGAAACATTGGGCGCTAAAAAAGCGAAAGTTCTTTTACCTGGCAAGACTTCGCCTATAGATTGCGCCTCTTCGGCGCCGAAGGAGGCAACTGTGTTGCAAGACCGGCACAGTCCGCCCTGGCATCGGCAGAAAAACGACGGTTTCCGACCGCAGGAGCCACGCAACCCGCGCCGCTCTGTCCTTTCGCCGGCCGGCTGCGAATCACCGGCACAAGGGACTTGCGACACCCCGTTGGTGCCGCATGGTGCGGGCGGCGGGGATCGAACCCGCACAGCCAAGGCCGAGGGATTTTAAGTCCCTTGCGTCTACCAGTTTCGCCACGCCCGCGTGCCCCGCTTTTCGGAAAGTCGAGGAGGTTCGTCAATAGGGCGTCCCGGAAATCTCCGGCCTTTCCCATCTCGGAAAGAGAGTGGTGAAGCCGGACCTTCGGATGTCGGACGATCGAGGAACCGGATACGGATACCCGCATTTCGCGCGGTTTGCGGGCGGGTACGAAAAGCGGCGCGGCCTTATGCAGGCCGCGCCGCTCTGTTCGGCGACGTTTCAGGAGAACGTCAGGCCGAAAGCTTGGCCGCGATCCTGGCGACATGGGCGCCCTGGAAGCGGGCGGCGTCCAGTTCGACTTCGGACGGCTGGCGCGACCCGTCGCCGTCGGTGATCGTCGAGGCGCCGTAGGGCGAGCCGCCCTTGACGGCTTCGACGCCCATCTGGCCCTGGAAGGCATAAGGCAGGCCGGCGACGACGAGGCCGTGATGCAGCAGCGTCGGGATGAAGCCGAGGATGGTCGATTCCTGGCCGCCGTGCTGGGTGGCCGAGGAGGTGAAGACCGAGCCGACCTTGCCGACCAGCTTGCCCTGCGCCCAGAGGCTGCCCGTCTGGTCCCAGAAGTTGCGCATCTGCGAGGCGACCGTGCCGAAGCGCGTGCCGGCGCCGACGATGATGGCATCGTAGCTGGCCAGCTCGTCGACGGTGGCGATCTCGGCCTTCTGGTCGAGCTTGAAATGCGAGGCCTTCGCCACCTCTTCCGGCACCAGCTCCGGAACACGCTTGACGGTCACCTCGGCCCCGGCCGACTTCACGCCTTCCGCCACTGCATAGGCCATGGCTTCGATATGGCCATAGGCCGAGTAGTAAAGAACCAGTACGTTTGCCATCGTCGTCTCCTGTTTCGATGATGCCTTTCCGCTTGATCGCGGCGTCTCGTTGGATGTAGCACTTCGGGGTGGCGGTCCCCCAGCGGCCGCCCGGTCGACAGACTGTTCACCCGTCATTGACAATGCCGTTCCTTCCGGTCGGCATTTCTGTCCGAACTTCAGAGAGCGCCCATGAGTTCCCGTCCCATCGCCACCGCCGCCATGCTCGCCATCGGCGACGAACTGCTCTCCGGGCGCACCAAGGACAAGAATATCGGCCAGCTTGCCGACGTGCTCTTCCTCGCCGGCATCGATCTCAAGGAGGTGCGCATCGTCGGCGACGACGAGGACGCGATCGTCGAGGCGCTGAATGCGTTGCGCGCGCGCCATACCTATGTCTTCACCTCCGGCGGCATCGGCCCGACCCATGACGACATCACGGCGGATGCCGTCTCGAAGGCCTTCGGCGTGCCCTGCCTCTACGATCCGCTCGCCATGCAGCTGCTCGGCGCGATGTACGAGCGCCGCGGCGTGGAGTTCAACGCGGCGCGCCAGCGCATGGCGCGCATGCCCGAAGGCGCCGTCCATATCGAGAACGCCGTCTCGACGGCACCGGGCTTCCACATCGGCAATGTCTATGTCATGGCCGGCGTGCCGCAGGTCTTCACCGCCATGCTCGGCACCGTCGTGCCGAAGCTTGAAGGCGGCGTGCCGATGCTCTCTCGCTCCGTCGCCTCGCCCTTCGGCGAGGGCGACATCGGCAGCGCGCTGGCGGGGATCCAGAAGAAGCACCCGGAAACCAGCATCGGCTCCTATCCGCGCTTCAGCGAGAACCGCTTTTCGACGGAAATCGTCATCCGCAGCCGCGAAGACGCTCCGGCGGAAGCGGCCGAACGTGATATACTTCAGATGATTGCCGAAATCGCCGCGGCCAAGGCCGCGTCTTGATCCCGATCAAGGTTTGGCGACACCGGCAGGCGCATGCTTCCAGGGACCCAGAACAGGAGGCCGAAATGACCTACAAGACCATCGTGGCGGTGCTGAGCGCCGCCGAGGACGCCGGCAAGGTGACGGACCATGCGCTCGCGCTTGCGCGCAGCACCGGCGGCCATGTCATCGGCATCCATGCGGAAGCGCCGGTCGTGGTCACGCTGATCGCGCCGATGGAATATCCCGACCCGAACGCCGTGCTCGACCTGCAGGAGCGCGCCCAGCGCCAGTCGCGCGAGGTCGAGCAGGCCTTCAAGTCGCGCTGCGAACGCGACGACATCTCCTATGAATGGCGCCTCTTCACCGGCACCGCCGGTTATGCCTCGGCCGGCGTCATCGACAGTGCCCGCGGCGCCGACATCGTCATTGCCGGCCAGTTCGACCCCGATCTCGACGGCCCGGCGCGCGAGGACATCGAAGACCTGCTCTACGAAAGCGGCCGCCCGGTCTACCTCGTCTCCAACGCCCCGGCCGGTCCCGCGCCGATCGAACGCGTGCTGCTCGCCTGGAACGGCTCACGCGAAGCGGCCCGCGCCGCCTTCGACGCCCTGCCCTTCCTGACGGGCGCGAAGGAGGTCGAGATCTTCACCGTCGACCCGCCGGAAAACGCCATGCAGTCGCGCGATTTCTGCGGCGCGGAGCTTGCGGCAACGCTCGCCCGCCACGGCGTCAAAACCACGGTCGCCTCCGGCGCCTCCGACGGCCATTCGGTGGCCGAGGTGCTGAACCGGCGCGCGACGGACATCGATGCCGGCCTCATCGTCATGGGCGCCTACAGCCATTCGCGGCTGCGCCAGCGCCTCTTCGGCGGCGTCACCAGCGCCATGATGCGCCATGCCCGCGTGCCGACGCTGATGTCGCGGTAGGCCCTGCCCCGGCGACTTCGCTGTGGATCGCCCGGCTTCTGCGGCCGGGCGATGATTTTCATGGGGGCCGAACTGCGTTAGGGAGAAGGAATCTTCTTTTTTCCGCCTATCAGGAGCCCGTCATGTCGCTGCCCGACAAAGCCTTCCCCGTATCCTGGGACCAGTTTCATCGCGACGCGCGCGCGCTTGCCTGGCGGCTGGCGGATGGCGGGCGCGAATGGCGGGCGATCGTCTGCATCACCCGCGGCGGCCTCGTGCCGGCGGCGATCGTCTCGCGCGAGCTGAACATCCGCGTCATCGAGACCGTCTGTGTGGCCTCCTACCACGACTATGTCTCGCAGGGCGAAATGCATGTCCTGAAGGGCATCTCGGAAGAGCTCAGCAAGGAAGGCGGCGAAGGCATCCTCATCGTCGACGACCTGACGGATACCGGCAAGACCGCCGCCGAGGTGCGCGCCATGCTGCCGAAGGCGCATTTCGCCGCCGTCTATGCCAAGCCGAAGGGCCGCCCGCTGGTCGATACCTTCGTCACCGAGGTCAGCCAGGACACCTGGATCTATTTCCCCTGGGACATGGGCTTCACCTACCAGGAGCCGATCGCCAAGGGCACGCGCGGCTGAGCCTGCCGGCGGCGAGAAATGTCTTCAATGTTGCATCGCAACATACTGATCCGATTTTTCTTTTTCCGATAGCCGGTGGATGCGGGACCGCGCCCGCCGGCTTAATCTTTCCGCAATTCGCGCAAAGGATAGTGCTTGTGTTCACCGTGTACCAACGGTGACGGGAGGCATGGGCACAGATGCGTTATGCAAGGCCGGCATTCGCGGCGACCCTCGTCGGCGCGCTGTTCTTCTGCGGAACGGCCGGCGGACAGCCGGACGTGCGCATCACCGCAGTCACCGAATTCATCGACGCCGCCGTGCGCCCCTGGCTGGACGAACCCGCGATCCTCAACGCCGTCATCGCCCAGAACGCCGCCCATGCCGGGCTCAGCCAGGCGGAGATCGACGATCTCGACGCCCGCTGGCGCAGCGAGCTTTCCAGCGCCGACCGGCCGATGATCGAGGCGCAGCTCTCCAATCCGCTCTCCCTCTACCTCAAGGGCCGGCAACGCGCGGCGGACGGCCTGATCACCGAAATCTTCGTCATGGACAATCGCGGCCTCAATGTCGGCCAGAGCGACGTCACCTCCGATTACTGGCAGGGCGACGAGACGAAATGGCAGAAGAGTTTCGGCGCGGGTGCGCTCCATATCGAGGAGGCGGAGCGCGACGAGTCCACCCAGCTCATGCAGTCGCAGGCAAGCCTGCCGATCCGCGACCCGGCGACCGGCGCCGTCATCGGCGCCATCACCATCGGCGTCAATCTCGACGCGCTTTGACGCTACGGCAGAGAATCACTTTATCCACGGTTCACAACTTCGTCCGGATGGCTATTCCCGGATGTCGGGGGTGGAAAAGACCCCGGGAATTCACCTGTTATTTTTTTCGCTTTTCCACAGCCGCATGCTTCGCCGTCTTTTCTTTTGCCCCGAACCCGCTGATTTTTCAGGCGTCCGGCGATGTCCCCATTTTCCACAGCCGGCAGGCACAAGATGTAGCGTTCAAACTTCCATCACAAACCAACCCTTGACGGGAATCGGCCAGATGAGGTTAATGAATTCAAGTTGCGGCGGCGACTGGACCGTAATGTTACGAGGTCGGTTCTCATCACGAAATCGCGTTTGATGCGCATGTGGCCGGGTGGATGATCCGCTCGCCGCAGGGGTTTTTTCGCGCTCGTTTTCCTGAAACGCCACCGCATCCGATTGGGCTGGAAAAAAGAAGCTGTTGATACTATATTTAGTATTTGCAGCCAAACTCAGCACAAGATACAGGAAGTCGAGATTGATCGGCTTTCCCGCACGGACTGGACGATTTGGGCTGGCTGCAAGCAGTTGCGGCCGGACGGGGATAATTTGCGCCCTGTTTTTTAAGGCAGGATGCGGCAGCGAAGGACAACGGACAATGCGCATAGAACGTCGTTTCACCAAACCCGGCCAGTCGGCCTATGCGGAGATCGAATTCCGCAAGGCCGTGAGCGAGATCAAGAACCCGGACGGCTCCATCGTCTTCCGCCTCGCCGATATCGACGTGCCGGCCCAGTTCTCCCAGGTCGCGGCGGACATCCTCGCCCAGAAGTATTTCCGCAAGGCCGGCGTGCCCGCGCGCCTGAAGAAGGTCGAGGAGAACGACGTCCCCTCCTTCCTGTGGCGCTCCGTTCCCGACACCGAAGCCCTGAAGGCGCTCCCCGAGGGTGAGCGCTACGGTTCGGAAACCGACGCCCGCCAGGTCTTCGACCGCCTCGCCGGCACCTGGACCTACTGGGGCTGGAAGGGCAAGTATTTCGCTTCCGAGGAAGACGCTGCCGCCTTCAAGGACGAACTCGCCTATATGCTCGCCACCCAGCGCGTCGCCCCGAACTCGCCGCAGTGGTTCAACACGGGCCTGCACTGGGCCTATGGCATCGACGGCCCCGGCCAGGGCCATTTCTATGTCGACCCCTTCACCGGCAAGCTGACGAAGTCCAAGTCCGCCTACGAGCATCCCCAGCCGCACGCCTGCTTCATCCAGTCCGTCGAGGACGACCTCGTCAACGAGAACGGCATCATGGACCTGTGGGTGCGTGAGGCGCGCCTCTTCAAGTACGGCTCCGGCACCGGTTCCAACTTCTCGCACCTGCGCGGCGAAGGCGAAAGGCTTTCGGGCGGCGGCCGTTCCTCGGGCCTGATGAGCTTCCTGAAGATCGGCGACCGCGCGGCCGGCGCCATCAAGTCCGGCGGCACGACGCGCCGCGCGGCCAAGATGGTCGTGGTCGACATCGACCATCCGGATATCGAGGACTACATCAACTGGAAGGTCAAGGAAGAGCAGAAGGTGGCGGCCCTCGTCACCGGCTCGAAGATCGTCGCCAAGCACCTCAAGGCCATCATGAAGGCCTGCATCAATTGCTCGGCCGATGGCGACCAGTGCTACGACCCGGCGGAAAACCCGGCCCTCAAGCGCGAGATCCGCGCCGCCAAGAAGGACCAGGTTCCGGAAAGCTACATCAAGCGCGTCATCCAGTTCGCCAGGCAGGGCTACAAGGACATCGAGTTCAAGACCTACGACACGGACTGGGATTCGGAGGCCTATCTCACCGTCTCCGGCCAGAACTCCAACAACTCCGTCTCGCTGAAGGACGACTTCCTGCGCGCCGTCGAGACTGACGGGGACTGGAACCTCACCGCCCGCAAGGACGGCAAGGTGATGAAGACGCTGAAGGCGCGGGACCTGTGGGAATCGATCTCCTACGCCGCCTGGGCCTCGGCCGATCCGGGCCTGCACTTCAACACGACGATGAACGACTGGCACACCTGCCCGGCTGCCGGCCCGATCCGTGCGTCGAACCCGTGCTCGGAATACATGTTCCTCGACGACACGGCCTGCAACCTCGCCTCGCTGAACCTTCTCCAGTTCAAGGACGCGGCGACGAAGAAGATCAACATCGCCGACTACGAACACGCCGTCCGCCTGTGGACCATCGTGCTCGAAGTCTCCGTGATGATGGCGCAGTTCCCCTCGCGCCAGATCGCCGAACTCTCCTACGAGTACCGCACGCTCGGCCTCGGCTATGCCAATATCGGCGGCCTGCTGATGTCCTCCGGCATTCCGTACGATTCGGCTGAAGGCCGCGCCATCGCCGGCGCCCTGACCGCCATCATGACCGGTGTCGCCTATGCGACCTCGGCCGAGATGGCCGGCGAGCTCGGCCCGTTCCCGAACTTCGCGCCGAACCGCGAGAACATGCTGCGCGTCATGCGCAACCATCGCCGCGCCGCCTACGGCGAGACCGTCGGCTACGAGGCCCTTTCGGTCAATCCGGTCGCCCTCATCCATGCCGATTGCTCGGATGAGGCGCTCGTCTCCCATGCCGTCGCCGCCTGGGACAAGGCCGTCGCGCTCGGCGAGAAGCACGGCTACCGCAACGCCCAGACGACCGTGATCGCGCCGACCGGCACGATCGGCCTCGTCATGGACTGCGACACGACCGGCATCGAGCCCGACTTCGCGCTGGTGAAGTTCAAGAAGCTCGCCGGCGGCGGCTACTTCAAGATCATCAACCGTGCCGTTCCCGAAGCTTTGCGCACGCTCGGCTATTCGGAAAGCCAGATCGCCGAAATCGAGGCCTATGCCGTCGGCCACGGCAACTTCAACCAGGCGCCCGCCGTCAACCCCGGCGCGCTGAAGGCCAAGGGCTTCCCGGACGACAAGATCGAGGCCGTCAATGCGGGCCTCAAATCCGCCTTCGACATCAAGTTCGCCTTCAACCAGTGGACGCTCGGCGCCGACTTCCTGAAGGACGTACTGAAGGTCTCGGACGAACAGCTCGCCGACATGTCCTTCAACCTCTTGGAGCATATCGGCTTCACGAAGAAGGAGATCGAGGCCGCCAACATCCATGTCTGCGGTGCGATGACGCTGGAAGGCGCCCCCTTCCTCAAGGCCGAGCATCTGGCGGTCTTCGATTGCGCCAATCCCTGCGGCAAGATCGGCAAGCGCTACCTTTCGGTCGAAAGCCACATCCGCATGATGGCCGCCGCCCAGCCGTTCATCTCGGGCGCCATCTCCAAGACGATCAACATGCCGAACGAGGCGACCGTCGAGGACTGCAAGAACGCCTACATGCTCTCCTGGAAGCTCGCGCTGAAGGCCAACGCCCTCTACCGCGACGGCTCGAAGCTCTCCCAGCCGCTCAACGCCTCGCTGATCGAGGACGCGGAAGACGAGGACGATGCGGTCGAGGCGCTGGCCGCCGCGCCTGCCGCCGCCCAGGCCGTCACGGTGACGGAGAAGATCGTCGAGAAGATCATCGAGCGTGTCGTCCGCGACCGTGAGAAACTGCCGAACCGCCGCCAGGGCTACACCCAGAAGGCCGTCATCGGCGGGCACAAGGTCTATCTGCGCACCGGCGAATTCGGCGACGGCCGCCTCGGCGAGATCTTCATCGACATGCACAAGGAAGGCGCCGCCTTCCGCGCGATGATGAACAACTTCGCCATCGCCATCTCGCTCGGCCTGCAGTACGGCGTGCCGCTGGAGGAATATGTGGAGGCCTTCACCTTCACCAAGTTCGAGCCGGCCGGCATGGTGCAGGGCAACGACGCCATCAAGAACGCGACGTCGATCCTCGACTATGTCTTCCGCGAGCTTGCCGTCTCCTATCTCGGCCGCCACGACCTTGCCCATGTCGATACGTCCGATTTCTCCAACACGGCGCTCGGCAAGGGCATCCAGGAAGGCAAGACGAACCTGATCTCGACCGGCTGGACGCGCGGCCACAAGCCGACGCTCATCCAGGGCGGCCAGGCTGGCGATCGCCCGCTCGCAGAGCCCAAGGGCGCCGCCACCGCCGCCCCGGCCAAGGCTTCGTCCGTCAGCAACATCACCTCGTTCGCCGGCAGCGCGGCCCGCAAGATCGAGCCGGTGACGGCGATCTCCCCCTCCGAAATCGTCGCCTTCAAGCGCGACTACGAGGAACGCGCCGCCGAATTCGCGGAAGAAGTGGCGGACGAGGCAGCCGAGGAGACGCCCGAAGGCGTGACCGCCCTCTTCTCCGACAAGGCCGCCGCCGAAGCCGCCAGCGCCAAGGCCGACGCCAAGAAGCTGGAGAACGAGCGCCGCATGCGCTCCATCGCGCAGGGCTACACGGGCAACATGTGCTCCGAGTGCCAGAACTTTACCATGGTGCGCAACGGCACCTGCGAGAAGTGCGACACCTGCGGCTCGACGAGCGGCTGCAGCTGACCGCCGCCCTTCGCCACAGGACATGAGAAACCGAAGGCAATTCTGGCCAATCCGTGACGAAATTGGCCAGTTTCGAAGGAAAAAACGGCCAACAGGGTTTTGATGCGGCGCGACGGTCGAGAAGCCGACTGATTCACCGGATCAGATAACGCAAATGTCCCGGGCAACTTAGCGCTGTCCGGGACCACAAAACAAAAAAGGCAGGCAGGGATGAGGGAGTCACTTCAGATCATTAGACCATAGGAATTCAGCAACATGCGCCAGATACCTAAGTTCGGATTTTCCGCTTTTTTGAAATTGATCAATTCCAATCCCAAACCACAGAAACGCCTTGTCCGTGATCGTTTTCGTCCGAGCACTGGCGGATATGATTTTCACAAAAGCCTCCGCCAACGCGTTCAGCGAATCGCGTTCGAAAACCTCGGTCTTCAGGAAGCGTTAGCGTCGACGACTGAGATCGGAAAAAAGGCCGAGCGTGAGTCGGCCATTCGCGGCCTTCGCCAATTCTTTGAATGGAGACAGAGGAACCTCGGCGACCTCTCCGCCTGCGAGAGTTTTCTATTCAGTAGTCCCAAGGGGCTTTTCAAGGGTGAGTTTACGCCGAACTTCCTCATCGAGCTGAACGGCCGTCGCACGGCGGTCCACCTTTGGAACACACGTCAAGCGTTGAGCGCCCGCCTGGTGAATGCGTCTCTTTGCATGGTAGCGAATCGTCATCCGCTGGAAGGCCGTCCCGATGACTTTGCTGTGCTGTCGTTGCAGGACGGGCGTCTGTTCAGATGGTCTGACGCGAACAAGGAAACGGCAGCGTTCGGCGAGAAATTGCTTGAGGTGCTTGATCTAGAGTTTGCAAATGCACGGCTTGAGTTTGGCTTACCGGGGGCGGTCGAAGGGGACGCGCCGGACACCCCGACCCCGTGAACCGATTCGCTATGGACGGTTAAATTGTAAGGCGGACTGGCTCATCACCTATCCTGCCTGGCCTTGCTTTTCGATTGGTGATGACAGGCCGCGCCCGGTCCGTTCCAGCCATGATAGACCTCGCGGCTTTCGCCGGAGAAGACGTGCCGCGACAGTTTGATCTCCGCGACCAGCGGCGCATAGCCCTGGGTGAAGAGCGTGCGCAGCGAACCTTGATGGACCCGCGAGGCAACGATGGTGGGTTCGAGATGGCGCAGTTCCACACGTGCCTCCATATTCCTCCGGACCCTCCACGGGCCGGCAGATCTGCCAGTCGAACGGCGTCCTGCCGTCCTTCGGCAGGCCATGAGCAATGAAGATCCAGGGGCCGGCGACGGTCAGCCCATAGTCGCCGACCGCCCCCTCGATGATCGGCGCAAGCTGCGCCGCCGCCTGCCTGATCTCGGGAATGCGAAGGCGGCGCCGCATGCACAGCACCCACATGTCCGGTGTCTCGACGATGTTCATGGCCCCTCCCGTTTCGACGCAGACCTATGCCCGCGATTGTTTTCGAGCAAGCAGCTCCCTGGAAAGCCATGCCAAACGTGAGGCCGAAAGGCGCAAAGGGCGGAAAATCATTTCAAGACGGCCAATCCCTCCCGCGAACCCGCGGGCCAGGCACGATGTCATTGCGATGCGGGAAAGGGCGGGTTACATGCAAGCCTCCCATTGCGGGAATCGACCTGCCCGTCCCGTGATGCAGAAGGAACAGTCGATGCCGATAGCGCCGCTCAAGGGGCCGATCGCCCTTGCCTACCGCGTCCTCGTCCTGCCGGGCGTCATTGCCTATCTCTTCGCCGTCAGCATCGTCGTGCTCGCCGCCGACCGGTTCTGGCTCGTCGATCTTCTCACCTTCGCCTGGCCCTACATCATCGCCACCGGCGCCCTGCTCGTCGTGGCCGCCCTGGTGACGCGGCGCCTGAAGGCGATCGTGATTGCGGGGGCCGGCCTTGCGGTCGCCCTGATCCCGGCGGCCGATGTGCCGACCGCCCGCGCCTCCGCCGCCGCAGGCGGCCTGAAGGTGCTGACCGCCAATCTCTTCGTCCGGAATGCGCAGGATCCTGCCGTCTTCATCGCGATGCTGCGCCAGGAAAAACCCGATATCGTCATCCTGCAGGAGACGACGAAGCGCTGGGAGGAGGCGCTTTCCGCCGCCGGCCTCTATGCCTATGAAAGCAATTCGGATGTGCGCGAGCGCGATGCCATCAAGGTCTTCTCCGTCCTGCCGATCCGCTCGCAGACCGAATTGAAGCGCGCCTTCACCGAGGAGCGCGCCTACAAGCAGCCGCTCCGCCTGGAACTGGACATGCGCGGCAAGCCGCTCTTCCTCTACGCCTTCCATCCCGAAACGCCGCGCCGGCTCTGGCAGTGGCACGATCGCAATGCCTATCTCTCGGCGGCCGCCGACGCGGTGCGCGGCGACCTCGAGACGGCGCCGGTCATCGTCGCGGGCGACTGGAACACGCCGACCTGGTCGCCCTTCTTCCGTGCCTTCCTCAAGCAGGCGGGCCTTGCCTCCACCGCGGGCGGCTGGCTGCAGCCGGTCACGCGGTTCAGCCAGAAACTCGACACGGTCGCCTATATCGGCGCCTCGATCGACCATATCGTCGTCTCGCCGGATATTTCCGTGCGGGCACGCCGCGTCGGTCCGAATTTCGGCTCGAACCATCTGCCCGTCATCGCCGAACTGGCGCTGCCGGAAACCTGACCCCCTCGCCCCTGAGGAAAAACACCCTATCTTAGGGGGCGAAGCCATTTCGAGGGAGACGATCATGCCGACGGAAAAGGACAGCCCCAAAGCGTCGCTCGAGGAGGAACGCGCCCGGCAGAAGCGGAAGTCGGCCGAAGCCGAGCAGGACGACTATCTGGAGGAGGCGCTGGAAGAGACCTTTCCGGCGAGCGACCCGATCGCTCCCGGCGAGGTGAAGGATCACGCCAAGTGAGCAGCGATGCGGCGCATGCCCGGCCCTTGCCGCGAACGGCCTGACCGGCGATGAGCACCGCATTCCTTTTCACCGGCCCGGACGATGCCGCCGTCACCCTGCTTCTTGCCCATGGCAGCGGCGCGCCGATGGATTCGCCAGCCATGAACGCGGCAGCGGATGCCCTGGCGGCGGAGGGCCTGCGCGTCGCGCGCTTCGAATTCTCCTACATGGCCGCCCGGCGCACCGAAGGCAGCCGCCGCCCGCCGCCCAGGGCCGAGACGCTGAATCCCGAATTTCGCGCGGCCGTCGCGGATCTCGCCGCCACGGGGCGGCTCGTCATCGGCGGCAAGTCGATGGGCGGCCGTGTCGCCAGCATGGTGGCCGACGGGCTTCTTGCAGAAGGCCGCATCGCCGGCCTGCTTTGCCTCGGCTATCCGTTCCACCCGCCGGAAAAGCCGGCGCAGCTGCGCACGGCCCACCTCATGGCGCTCGCAACGCCAAGCCTCATCTGCCAGGGTACGCGCGATCCCTTCGGCACGAAGGACGAGGTGCCCGGCTACGGACTGCCGGAGCGCATCCGCTTCCTGTGGCTGGAAGACGGCGACCATGACCTCAAGCCGCGCAAGAGCGTTTCCGGCTTTACCGCCGCCGACCACCTCGCCACCATGGCCCACACCGTGAAGGCCTGGGCGGCAGGCCTCGGCTGACCCCTGTTCCATGCGGAACAGCGCCTGAAACCGTCCCATGCGAAGGTTCGGTCACTGGATGGAACGAACCATCCCGACCGAACCAGAGGGGACTTCGACATGCGCAATCTCATCCTTGCCGCCGCCATCGCCTTCACCGCCGCCGCCTCCTTCGCCGCGCCGTCGCAGGCCGGCTATTACAGCTACGGCTACCAGCCCGCCTGCTTCGTCAAGAAGATCAAGAGCTACGACTACTACGGCAACCTGATCATCAAACGCGTCCGCGTCTGCCACTAGCCGGCGCCCCGATCAGGGGTCGATCGAAGCGTGGCCGCCGCTGGCAGACGGCCTCACGGACGCGACGAAGCCCGGATGCTCTCCCATGCATCCGGGCTTCTCCTTTTCGATTATTCGCCGCTCACCTGCCCGGCCCAGCTTTGCGCACCGGATTCGCCATCGAGGAACGGCAGGGCCGTGCTGACGAGTGCGGGGGCTGCAAAGGTCTCGTAGTGGGTGAGGCCCGGCAGGATGGCGAGACGGTTCTTCGCCATGTTCTCCCGCATCCAGCCGGCATCCCTCAGCCCGCCGCCGAGCTTCTGGTAGAATTCGACGATATGTTCCGGGCGGATCATGTCGCTGTCGCCGAAGATCAGCATGACGGGCATGGAGAGCTTTGCCACCGCATCGGAGGCGTCGTAATCGACGCGCATCGCCGCGCCCATCGCGTCGAGCAGCTTCGGGAATTCGGAAACATCCGGCGCGACGGCGGCATAGGACTTGTACATCGGCGTCTCCTTCATCATCTCCGCCATGGCTCCGGAGACCGCTTCCTGCTGCGGCAGCATTTCCGGGAAGAAGCCGTTCCTGGCGAAGGGCGCCGAGGCGATGACGAGGCGGCGCACCTTGTCCGGCGCGCCGGCGGCCATGTGCAGCGCCACGCCGCCGCCGAAGGAATAGCCGAGCACGTCGACCTGGTCGTAGCCCAGTTCCTCCACGAGCTCGGCCATGTCGGCGCCGATGGCGGCAATGTCGATCGGCCGCGTGCCGAGCAGCGTGCGGCCATGCCCCTGCAAGTCGACGCCGATCACCTGGCGGTTGTCCTGCAGCGTCTTGAGGTTGGCGCCGAACATCTCGATCTGGCCGAGGCCGCCATGCAGCAGGAGCAGCGGCTCGCCCTTGCCGCGGATCTCGTAATAGTAGTCGATGCCGTTCACCGTCAGGTGTCCCGCCTTGTCCGGCTTGCCGGCCTCGCCCTGCAACGGGTTCTCGGCCACATCCTCCGCCTGCGCCGAAAGGGGGGCGAAGGCGGCAAGGGCGGCGGTCAGGAGGGTGATGATGGTCAGCTTCGGCATGGTCCGTCTCCTCGGTTCCGGCCGGCGGCCCGCCGGCTTCATGCACCAAGGACGCGGCGGAGCGCGCCGCTCCGACAGGGTTCGTGAAATTTTCGGCAGACGCCTGCCAGCTGGATTCAGGTTCCTGCCGGATTGAATCCGCTTTCGGCGGCAACGGTTTGAAAAACCTGTTCTATTTCCGATCGGGCCGTTCGGTCGGCGCGGAAGGGAACATTAACCCGGCCATGCGAATATTAGCGCCGAACCAGATATATCCGGGAAGACGATGGCACACAGCTTCTCCTACACGCACTACGACCTCGACATGCAGCGCGCCGGTACGGTCATCGAGATCACGCTCTCGGCCATCGCCAATGTGCGGCTGATGAGCCACGGCAATTTCGATCTCTTCAAGAATGCCCGCCAGCACAAGTTCCTCGGCGGCGTCGCCAAGCAGTCGCCGATCCGGCTGAAAATCCCGGAAAACGGCCACTGGCATGTGGTGGTCGACATGGAGGGGCATCCCGGCAAGGCCGAATCGTCGATCAGGATCGTGCCAGCCGCCCCGCAGAAGCCCGTGCAGCGCTTCAGCGCCGCCTCCTGACGGGCGCGGCGGGCCTCAGCCCCGCTCCCGGCGCAGCTTCGCCCACCATTCCAGCCGCTTCTTCAGCTCCCGCTCGAAGCCGCGCTCGGGCGGATCGTAGAAGGTTTTCCGCCCCATCTTCTCCGGGAAATAATCCTGCCCGGAAAAGGCGTCCGGCATGTCGTGGTCGTAGCGATAGCCGTCGCCGTAGCCTTCGCCCTTCATCAGCTTCGTCGGCGCATTGAGGATGTGCTTCGGCGGCAGCAGCGAGCCGTTTTCCTTTGCCGCGCGCATCGCGGATTTGTAGGCGGTATAGACGGCGTTCGATTTCGGCGCGGTGGCGAGATAGACGCAGGCCTGCGCCAGCGCCAGTTCCCCCTCCGGCGAGCCGAGGAAATCGTAGGCATCCTTGGCGGCATTGCAGACGACGAGCGCCTGCGGATCTGCAAGGCCGATGTCCTCCACCGCCATGCGCACCATGCGCCGGCAGAGGAACAGCGGGTCTTCGCCGGCATCCAGCATGCGGGTGAGATAATAGAGCGCCGCATCGGGATCGGAGCCGCGCACGGACTTGTGCAGCGCGGAGATGAGATTGTAGTGGCCGTCCTGCGACTTGTCGTAGACGGGGGCCCGGCGCTGCACGATGCGGAAGAGATCGTCCTGACCGAAGGTCTCGCCGGCGCGCGCAGCACGCCACACCTCCTCGGCAAGCGTCAGCACCGCCCGCCCGTCGCCATCGGCCATGCGCAGCAGCGAGGCGCGCGCCTCTTCGTCGAGCGGCAGCGGTTTTTCCTCGATCGCCTCGGCACGCTTCAGAAGCTCCTCGAGGCTCTGTTCGTCATGCGGCTTGAAGGTGAGCACGCGGGCGCGGGAGAGAAGCGCGGCATTGAGCTCGAAGGACGGGTTCTCCGTCGTCGCGCCGACGAGCACGATCGTGCCGTCCTCCATGACCGGCAGGAAACTGTCCTGCTGGGCGCGGTTGAAACGATGGATCTCGTCGACGAAGAGCAGCGTCTGCCGGCCACCCATGCGGCGCTGGCGCGCGGCCTCGAACACCTTCTTGAGATCGGCGACGCCGGAGAAGATCGCCGAGATCTGTTCGAAGGCGAGCCCCGTTTCGCCGGACAGGAGGCGCGCCACCGTCGTCTTGCCCGTGCCGGGCGGGCCCCAGAAGATCATCGAGCCGAGCGAGCCGGCCTCGATCATGCGCGAGAGCACGCCGTCGGGACCCGTCAGGTGCTCCTGGCCGGACACTTCGCCCAGCGTGCGGGGGCGCAGGCGATCGGCCAGCGGCCGCTTTGCCGCCATCTCCTCCGGTTCACGCGGGGCGAAGAGGTCGCTCATCGGAAGAACTGGCGGATGCGCTGGCCGTCACGCTCGATCTCGACGCGCCAGATGGACGGGTCCTCGTTGACGAGCGAGGCGAGGCTTTCGGTCGAGGCGACCTCGGTGCCGTTGAGCGCGATGATGATATCGCGCGGCTGGAGGCCGATGCGCGCCGCCGGCGAGCCGCGATTGACCTCGGTGACGACGACGCCGGCCGTGGTGCGGTTGGTCGGCATGCGCAGTTCCTCCGCCACGCGCGGCGAGAGGTTGGCGACGACCGCGCCGGAGAAGGGATTGCGGCCTTCGATCAGCCGCTCGTCGCGCGGCGTGGTCTCGGGCGCGCGGTCGAGCGAGAGCGTCAGGTCCTCTTCCTTGCCATTGGCAATGACGGTGATGCGCGCCGTGCCGCCGATGCCCACGGTGGTGAGGCGATAGCCGAGGGCGTCGGGATGCTCGACGGGAACGCCGTTGACGGCGGTGACGACCTGCCCGGGCTTCATGCCGGCCTTTTCCGCCGGACTGCCGGCCTGCACCTGCGAGATGAGCGCGCCGCGGGCGCGATCCAGGCCGAGCGCTTCGGCGACCTCCGAGGTCACCGCATCGAAGGTGGCGCCGATGAACGGGCGGTCGAAGGTGGCGCTGCCGTTTTCGGCGCTGGCGACGAAGGTCTTCACCAGGTTGGCCGGGATGGCGAAGCCGACGCCGTTCGAGCCGCCGCCGCGCGAGAAGATCGCGGTGTTGATGCCGATCAGCTCGCCGTTCATGTTGATGAGGCCGCCGCCGGAATTGCCGGGATTGATCGAGGCGTCCGTCTGGATGAAGAAGCCGAAATCCCCGGAACGGACCTGGTTGCGGGCAAGCGCCGAGACGATGCCGCTCGTCACCGTCTGGCCGACGCCGAACGGATTGCCGATGGCGAGCACGAGGTCGCCGACCTCGACCGCGTCGCTGTCGCCGAGCGGCAGGGCCGTGAAATCCGCATCCGCCTTGATCTTCAGCACGGCAAGGTCGACGCGCTCGTCCTTCAGCACCACGGTGCTTTCATATTCGCGGCCATCCGCCAGCGCGACCTTGATGTCGCTCGCGCCCTCGATGACATGGTTGTTCGTCACCACGATGCCCTTGGCGCCGACGATGACGCCCGAGCCGAGCGAGGACTGCTTTTCGCTGCGGTTCGGCATGCGCTGGCCGAAAAACTCCTCGAAGAAGGGGTCGCCGTCGAAGATCGAGCGGCGCTCGACGACGCGCTCGGCATAGACATTGACCACGGCGTTCTCGACCTGCTTGACCAGCGGCGCGAAGGAGAGCTGCATTTCCGTGCGCGATTGCGGCACGGTGCGCTCCTCGGCCATTGCGGGCGCCGCAAAGGCGAGAGCAACGGCAAGCGGGGCGGCAAGCAGGATGCGGACGTTCGGCATGGACGAGTCTCCTTCGTTTCTGCGTCACGATCAGATAGGATCTCGCGGGAAAAAAGGCAAATTGTGGAGGAGGCGCCGATTGCGGCGATCTCACGCGGCGCGCACGAAAATGTGGTCGCCACAAATCTTTCGCCGCCGTTGAAACAACATCCGCCGCGTTTACGTAGGTACCAGGGAAACAACCGAAAAGATCGAGCCCCGCCATGTCTCTCTACCGCCCGCCCCGCATTCCCGCTTCGCAGATCACGCCGGAACACTGTTTCCTCGCGCGCCGTTCGTTTCTGGCGGCCGCGGCCGGTGGAGCGCTTCTGGCGTCGGGCATGCCCGCTTCCGCCGAAGCCCTGAAGGCATCGAAATCGCCCTACGCGGTGGACGAGGCGCTGACGCCCGAAAAGGACGTGACCAGCTACAACAATTTCTACGAGTTCGGCATGGGCAAGGGCGATCCGATCGCCAATTCGGAAAAATTCAAGCCGACGCCCTGGACGGTGAAGGTCGACGGGCTTGTCGGCAAGCCGAAGGAATTCGGGCTGGAAGAGCTGATGGCCCTGCCGCTGGAAGAGCGGGTCTACCGCATGCGCTGCGTGGAGGCCTGGTCGATGGTCATCCCCTGGATCGGCTTTCCGCTTTCCGCGCTGCTCGACAAGGTGGAACCGCTGGGCGACGCACGATATGTCGCCTTCGAAACCGTCGTCAGGCCGGAGGAGATGCCCGGCCAGTCCGGCTATTTCCAGTCCCTGCCCTGGCCCTATGTCGAGGGCCTCAGGCTCGACGAGGCGCGCCATCCGCTGACGATCCTCTCCGTCGGCGTCTACGGCAAGACGCTGCCGAACCAGAACGGCGCGCCGATCCGCCTCGTCGTGCCGTGGAAATACGGCTTCAAGGGCATCAAGTCGATCGTGAAGATCACGCTCACCGACAAGCAGCCGCCCTCCACCTGGAATCTCGCCGCGCCGAACGAGTACGGCTTCTACGCCAATGTGAACCCGGAGGTCGATCATCCGCGCTGGAGCCAGGCGAGCGAGAACCGTATCGGCGAAGGCGGCTTCTTCGGCGCCAACCGTCGGCCGACCCTGCCCTTCAACGGCTATGCCGAGGAGGTCGCCGGTCTCTACAGCGGCATGGACCTCAGGGCGAACTACTGATGGCGTGCCTGCCGACCCTTCCGCGCAAATACCACGCGGCCTCGATCTGGCTGCTCTACGCCCTCGGCCTCGTGCCGGCGGCCTGGGGTTTCTGGCTCGGCGCCACGGGCCGCCTGCCCGGCAACCCGGTCAAGGAATTCGAGCACCTGCTCGGCCTCTGGGCGCTGCGGTTCCTCATCGCCACGCTCGCCGTCACGCCGATCCGCGACCTCTTCGCCATCAACTGGGTGCGCTATCGCCGCGCGCTCGGGCTGCTGGCGTTCTGGTACGTGCTGATGCACTTCCTCACCTACATGCTGCTCGATCAGTACCTGAATTTTTCGGCGATCCTGGTCGACATCGCCAAGCGGCCCTTCATCACCATCGGCATGGCCGCCTTCGTGCTGCTCATTCCGCTGGCGCTGACCTCCAATGCCTGGTCGATCCGCAGGCTCGGCATGCGCTGGGTGAAGCTACATCGGCTGGTCTACGTCATCGCCGCCGCCGGCGCGCTGCATTTCGCCATGTCGGTGAAGGTCGTGGGGCTGGAGCCGTGGACCTATATCGGGCTTGTGGCGCTGCTTCTCCTCTATCGGCTGGCGCGGCCGCTGATCCGGGGCGGCGGAAGAGGAAAGCCGCGGGCCTCCGCGTTTCGCGGACAGGAACGCTCGGCCTGAGGCGTTTCGCACTCTTGCAGGAAATGCTCTGGATTCCTGCTTTTACCGCATTATCCGACGCCGAAGCGACTTCGCTTCGGCTGAAAACGCTCTAACCCTTTGTTTTACCGCATTTCCGGACGCAAAACCGCTTTGCACTTTTGCTGGAAATGCTCTAGGAGGCGCGGCCGGGACCGCTCGTCTCGTCCTTCACCACGAAGAGCTTCGCCCCTGCCGGCAGCGGGACATCGGCCGCGTTGCTGACGACGCGGTTCCGGCCATTGCTCTTGGCAAGGTAGAGCAGCCGGTCCGCGCGGCTGATCGCGTCATGGATGGTGTGATCTCCGGCGGCCGTGACCGCCACCCCGAAACTTGCGGTGATCGGGCGATCGATGCCGATGCGGCCGAGATCGCGTTCCGACAGGGCGAGACGCAAGGTGTTCGCGAGCATATGGGCGTCCTGCAGCCGGCAGTTCGGCAGATAGGCGATGAACTCCTCCCCGCCGAAGCGCGCGACCGCGACGCCGGGCCAGGCGAGCGTGCGCAGGAGGGTGGCCACCTCGCGAATGGCCTCGTCTCCGGCGGCGTGCCCGAAGCGGTCGTTGATCGCCTTGAACCAGTCGATATCGGCAACGATGATGGCCGCTTCGGTTTTCGCCGCATGCTCGCCGAGGCGCTGCTCGAAACCGCGACGGTTGAGAAGGCCCGTCAGCGGATCCTCCGCCGCCGCCTTGCGGTGCCCTTCGACGATCCGCAGCGCCACGGAGGCAAGCGCCGTCAGGGCCAGGAGCAAAGCGCCGATCGTCGCCGTGATCTGCATGACGAAGGCGTAGGACGAGCCGATGAAGGCGTCCATGGCGAGGCTGCCCGCCATGACGAAGAAGACGATCGTGCGCAGGGTCGTCTCCAGCATCACGAAGACGACGGCGCCGAGCAGCGCGCGATCGACCCAGGTGCCCGACCGGCGCCAGGAGGACAGCAGGGCAACCAGCAGCAGCAGGCTGCAGGCGATATCGCTGACGAAGAGCTCGAAGCGCAGGCTTTGCGCGACGAAGACCGCGTAGGCGATGATGCCATAGGCGACGGCGGCGATGCCGAGACGAAGGGCGAGATGCCGCGACGCGTCGAAATGGGTGGAAAGGCCCTGGCTGTAGAGGAGGAAGGCGCTGAGGAACGCGGCATCCGCCGTCATCGCGACAAGAGGCACCGGCGCAACGGCCTGCAGAAGCGGCGCGAGGAAACCGAGGGCCGCACAGAGATAACCGCTGCCCCAGAACAGGGCGGCACGGTTGCCGAAGCGCGCGACGATGAGAAACGCCACGCCGAACAGGGTGAGAACCACCGGCAGCAGGAATGCGAAATTCTCGGCCATCGCCCAAACTCGATTAAACTCGGCCGGGACTTTAAGCCCCGGGGCTAAAGACAATCCCTAGCGACATGGTTTCCAAATCCTTGCGGGCGCCATTTCCGCAAAGAAAAAGCCGGACGCTTTCGCGTCCGGCTTCAAGACGTCCGGTCGGGACGCTCGTTCGATCAGGCGGCTTCGGCAGCGTCCGCCTCGGCGGCAACGCGGGCCTTGTCGGCTGCGCCCTTGGCGTCGACGTCGCGGTCGACGAACTCGATGACGGCGAGCGGGGCGTTGTCGCCATGACGGTAGCCAGCCTTCATGATGCGCAGGTAGCCACCATTACGGCTGGCATAGCGCGTCGCGATCGCGTCGAACAGCTTGCCGACAACGGCAACGTCGCGGATCTGCGAGATCGCCTGGCGGCGAGCGTGCAGGTCGCCGCGCTTGCCGAGGGTGACGAGCTTTTCGACGATCGGGCGAATTTCCTTCGCCTTCGGCAGCGTGGTTACGATCTGCTCATGCTGAATGAGCGAGGCAGCCATGTTGGCGAACATCGCCTTGCGGTGGCTGGCGGTACGGTTGAGTTTGCGACCCGAATTCTGGTGGCGCATCTCGGTTCTCCTTCACATGCAGGCAGTCGCCTGCCGTTTGATGGGTTAATACTGGTCTTCGTAGCGCTTGGCGAGATCTTCGATGTTCTCGGGCGGCCAGGCCGGCACTTCCATGCCGAGGTGCAGGCCCATGGAAGCGAGAACTTCCTTGATTTCGTTCAGCGACTTGCGACCAAAATTCGGAGTGCGAAGCATTTCGGCTTCGGTCTTCTGAATGAGATCGCCGATATAGACGATGTTGTCGTTCTTCAGGCAGTTCGCCGAACGGACCGAAAGTTCCAGTTCGTCGACCTTCTTGAGGAGCGCCGGGTTGAACGCCAGTTCCGTGACCGATTCCTCTTCGGCTTCCTTCTGCGGCTCGTCGAAGTTGACGAAGACCGAGAGCTGGTCCTGGAGGATGCGGGCCGCGAACGCGATCGCATCTTCGCCCGTGACGGAACCGTCGGTCTCGATGGTCATCGTCAGCTTGTCGTAGTCGAGAACCTGGCCTTCACGGGTGTTTTCCACCTTGTAGGACACTTTCTTGACCGGCGAATACAGGCTGTCGACCGGGATGAGGCCGATCGGCGCGTCTTCGGAGCGGTTGCGGTCGGCCGGGACATAGCCCTTGCCGTTGTTGACCGTGAACTCCATGCGGATCTCCGCGCCCTCGTCGAGGGTGCAGATGACATGGTTGGGGTTCAGGATCTCGATGTCGCCGACCGTCTGGATGTCGCCAGCCGTCACGACGCCCGGGCCCTGCTTGCGCACGACCATGCGCTTGGAATCATCGCCATCCATCTTGATGGCGATTTCCTTGATGTTGAGCACGATGTCGGTCACATCTTCCCGGACACCCGGGATGGACGAGAACTCGTGCAGCACGCCGTCGATCTGCACGGCGGTGACAGCCGCACCGCGCAGCGACGACAGGAGAACGCGACGCAGCGCGTTGCCGAGGGTCAGGCCGAAGCCACGCTCCAGCGGCTCGGCAACAAGGCTTGCCTTGGTGCGGCCGGAGGAGGTGAACTCGACCTTGTTCGGCTTGATCAGTTCCTGCCAGTTTTTCTGGATCATATGTTTTGCCTTCCGTTCGCCGCCACCATCCAATCGTGACGGCCGAGCCCTGAAGTTCCGCGAAAGCCGGAAACCGGCTTCCGCGAGAGTTCGAATGCGATGATCAGACGCGGCGCTTCTTGCGCGGGCGGCAACCGTTGTGCGGGATCGGGGTCACGTCGCGGATCGACGTGATCATGAAGCCGGCAGCCTGGAGGGCGCGCAGAGCCGATTCACGGCCGGAACCCGGACCGCAGACTTCGACTTCCAGCGACTTCATGCCGTGTTCCTGGGCCTTCTTGGCGCAGTCTTCGGCAGCGATCTGGGCGGCGAACGGGGTCGACTTGCGCGAACCCTTGAAGCCCTTCGCACCGGCCGACGACCAGGCAATCGCGTTGCCCTGTGCGTCGGTGATGGTGATCATCGTGTTGTTGAACGAAGAATTGACGTGAGCAACACCCGAGGTGATGTTCTTGCGTTCGCGACGGCGGACGCGTGCGGCTTCCTTGGCCATGGATAGTCCTTTCGTTGATCTCGACACCGCCGTAATTCCAGCGGCTCCACCGGGCCGGGTGAAACCCTGCCCTGAACAGTATTTGCAGATGCGCCCGAAGGCCGCGTCTGCGGCGATATCGTCACTGCCGTAATGCCAGCAGCTCCACCGACCGGGGCATTTGCCTGGCGCAACACCCCGCTCGAAACTCAAAAGAGGCCGGCGCAGCGCGCCAGCCTCCTGTTCCCCGTTTCCGGGAAATTACTTCTTCTTGCCTGCGATGGCCTTGGCCGGACCCTTGCGGGTGCGGGCATTGGTGTGCGTGCGCTGGCCGCGGACCGGAAGGCCGCGACGGTGACGCAGGCCGCGGTAGCAGCCGAGGTCCATGAGACGCTTGATGTTCATCGAGGTCTCGCGACGCAGGTCGCCTTCGACCTGGTAGTCGCGGTCGATGGCTTCACGGATCTGCAGGATTTCTGCGTCCGTGAGCTGATGCACGCGACGATCGGCCGGGATGCCGACCTTCTCGATGATTTCCTGTGCAAACTTCGGGCCGATCCCGTGAATGTAACGCAGCGCGATGACGACGCGTTTTGCAGTCGGGATGTTGACGCCAGCGATACGTGCCACGCCTGTTCTCCTTGCTTCCAGTTGCCATCCGGCAAGTGGTCTTCTTCATTCGATACGGCAAAAGCCGCTGCTCATCTATGATGCCGCATGACCTTGCCCTGGTTCGTTCCGCCCCGGGGGATCATGCGGTGAGGTTCGGGACATGTCGAAAACGACCGCACCCGGACTTCGTTCTTCTGAAATCCGCGCCGATCGCAATGGTATGTCGCGAGTTGGCGCTGTCATAAGGGGAATCGGCCGAAAAAGTCAACTCCCGGCCGGATCCTTTTTCGCCCGATCTCAGGCGTTCTCCAGGATTCCGGCGATCTCCGCGGTCACCTTGTCGACATTGGCCATGCCATCGACCGTCTGGAGCCTGCCGGTCGAGGCATAGTACTTCGACAGCGGCGCCGTTTTCTCGCGGTATTCCGTGAGGCGGCGCTTGAAGGCTTCCGGGTTGTCGTCCGAGCGGACGGTGCCGCCGGCGGCGATCGTCTCGGCCACGCGGGTCTCCATGCGCTTGACCAGCGCATCCTCGTCGACCTTCAGCTCGATGACGGCATCGAGCGAGAGGCCCTTGCCGGCGAGGATCTGGTCGAGGGCTTCGGCCTGCGGTACCGTGCGCGGGTAACCGTCGAGGATGAAGCCCCTGGCACAGTCGGGCGAATCGATTCGGTCGGACACGATCTCGTTGACGATCGCGTCGGAGACGAGCTGGCCGGCATCCATGACGGCCTTCGCACGCTTGCCCACATCCGTGCCGGCGGCAACGGCCGCGCGCAGCATGTCACCCGTGGAGAGCTGCGGAATGCCGTGCCTCTCCGTCAGGAGCTTGGCTTGCGTCCCCTTGCCAGCCCCCGGCGGCCCCAGAAAAATCAGTCTCATCGTCCCCTCTTTCCGCCACGCAGCTTCGACTTCTTGATCAGCCCCTCATATTGCTGAGCAATCAGGTGGCCCTGTATCTGTGCTACAGTATCCAAGGTCACGCTGACAACAATCAAAAGCGACGTACCACCAAGGTAGAACGGCACCCCGGTCTGCGCGATGAGAATTTCGGGAAGGATACAGACGAAGACGAGATAGAGCGCGCCGATGACCGTGACACGGGTCAGCACGTAGTCGATATATTCGGCGGTGCGCTCGCCCGGGCGGATGCCCGGAATGAAGCCGCCGTGCTTCTTCAGATTGTCGGCCGTGTCCTTCGGATTGAAGACGATGGCCGTGTAGAAGAAGGCGAAGAAGGCGATCATGCCGGCATAGAGCAGCATGTAGAGCGGCTGGCCGTGGCCGAGGGCGGCGATGACGGCCGTTGCCCAGGCCGGCAGCTCGGCCGTGTTCGAGAAGCCCGCCAGCGTTGCCGGCAGCAGCAGCAGCGAGGAGGCGAAGATCGCCGGGATGACGCCCGCGGTGTTGAGCTTCAGCGGCAGGTGCGACGTGTCGCCCTGGAACATGCGGTTGCCGACCTGTCGCTTCGGATACTGGATCAGAAGCCGGCGCTGGGCACGTTCGACGAAGACGATGAGCGCGATGACGCCGACGGCCATGACCACGACGGCGATGACCACGCCGATCGACAGGGCGCCCGTGCGGCTGAGTTCCAGCGTGCCGGCGAGCGCGCTGGGCAGGGCCGCGACGATGCCGGCGAAGATGATCAGCGAGATGCCGTTGCCGATCCCGCGCGAGGTGATCTGCTCACCCAGCCACATCAGGAACATGGTGCCGCCGAGCAGCGAGATGACGGTGGAAATGCGGAAGAACCAGCCCGGATCGTTGACCAGCCCTGCCCCGCTCTCAAGGCCCACCGCGATGCCGTAGGCCTGCAGCGTGCCGAGCAGCACCGTGCCGTAGCGCGTGTACTGGTTGATGATCTTTCGGCCCTGCTCGCCTTCCTTCTTCAGCTGTTCCAGCGAGGGAACGACCGAGGTCATCAGTTGCACGATGATCGACGCGGAAATATACGGCATGATGCCGAGCGCGAAGATCGCCATGCGCTCGACGGCGCCGCCGGAGAACATGTTGAAGAGGCCGAGAATGCCGCCCGACTGGCCGCGGAAGGCCTGCGCGAAGGCTTCGGGGTTGAGGCCCGGCAACGGGATATAGGTGCCGAGACGATAGACGAGCAGCGCGCCCAGCGTGAACCAGAGACGCTTCTTCAGGTCTTCCGCCTTGGCGAAAGTCGAGAAGTTGAGATTAGAGGCAAGTTGTTCCGCTGCCGAAGCCATGCATTTCTCCGCGAAGCCGATCCGGCGGCGGGGAGCCCGGCCAGGTCCGGATTGGCTGATCCGTTGGCACGCCCCCTCGCCCCTCCTCGGACCGACGGACCATGCTGAAATTCGTCTTGCCCCTCTGCCGGTGCAGCAAAGCGGGCGGATGGAGCCTAAACCGGTTGAAACGCGGATTGTCAAGCAATCCCGGCCTCACCCTGGCTTTTAATTCCGGACAACAGCGGGGAGAAGAATCCCGGCCATCGTTGTGAGGCTCACATATGGGAGCAAAATCGCCCGGTGTGAAGCACACCGGGCGATAATTTCGTCGAATTATTCGGCGGCTTCCGCAGCGGCCGAGAGCAGCTTGACCGAGCCGCCGGCCTTTTCGATCTTCTCGATCGCCGGCTTGGAGGCACCGGCGACTTCGAAGGTCACCTTGGCCTTCAGTTCGCCGTCGGCGAGGATGCGGACACCGTCCTTCTCGCGGCGGATGACGCCGGCAGCCTTGAGGGCGGCTGCGTCAACGGTCGCCTTGGCATCGAGCTTGCCGGCATCGATCGCCTTCTGGACGCGGTCCAGGGACACGATGACGAAGTCGGATGCGAAGATGTTGTTGAAGCCGCGCTTCGGCAGGCGACGGTAGATGGGCATCTGACCGCCTTCGAAGCCGTTGATGGCGACGCCGGAACGGGCCTTCTGACCCTTGACACCGCGACCACCGGTCTTGCCCTTGCCGGAACCGATACCGCGACCGACGCGCTTGCGGTTCTTCGAGGAGCCTTCGTTGTCCTTGATTTCGTTGAGTTTCATGATCTATCCCCTCACTTCTCTTCGACGACGCGAACGAGGTGCTGGACGGCACGGATCATGCCACGGACAGACGGGGTGTCTTCCAGCGTGCGAACCCGATGCATCTTGTTGAGGCCCAGGCCGACCAGCGTTGCGCGCTGGATGGCCGGACGGCGGATGGGGCTGCCGATCTGCTCGACAGTCACCGTCTTCTTTGCGGTTTCTTTCTTAGCCATGGCTCACAGCTCCTTATTCTTCGGAAGCGACGCCGGCGGACGCACGACGGGCCTGCAGCGTGGCGTACTTCATGCCGCGCTGTGCCGCGATGTCCTTCGGGTGCATCTGGCTCTTGAGAGCGTCGAACGTCGCACGGATCATGTTGTACGGGTTCGAGGAGCCGGTCGACTTAGCGACGACGTCATGAACGCCGAGCGTTTCGAAGACGGCGCGCATCGGGCCACCCGCGATGATACCGGTACCGGCCTTGGCCGAACGCAGAAGCACCTTGCCGGCGCCGTGGCGGCCGTGCACGTCGTGGTGCAGCGTGCGGCCGGAGCGCAGCGGAACGAAGATCAGGTCGCGCTTGGCGGCTTCGGTGGCCTTCCGGATCGCTTCCGGAACTTCACGTGCCTTGCCATGGCCGAAGCCGACGCGGCCCTTCTGGTCGCCGACGACGACGAGCGCTGCAAAACCGAAACGACGGCCGCCCTTGACGACCTTCGCGACGCGGTTGATCGCGACGAGCTTGTCGACAAACTCGCTGTCGCGCTCTTCGCGGTTCTGGCGGTCATCGCGACCGCGCTTTTCCTGTGCCATTGTCCTTTTCCTTTTTCTTTTCCGGGTGCAATCGGCAGATTGACGAAAGTCGCCTCCATTTCAGCAATGGAAGCGACCGATACCCTGCTGAGGATCGGCGGGGCGCTTTTCGCGCCCGGCCGAATGATCAGAAGTTCAGACCACCTTCACGGGCAGCTTCGGCGAGAGCCTTGATGCGGCCGTGATAGATGAAGGCGCCACGGTCGAAAACGACTTCCTTGACGCCTGCCTTGACGGCACGCTCGGCGATGAGCTTGCCGACGGCAGCGGCCGCTGCCGTGTCGGCGCCCGTCTTCAAGGACGAGCGCAGATCGGTGTCGAGCGTGGAGGCGGACGCAAGCGTCTTGCCGGCCACGTCGTCGATGACCTGTACGTAGATGTTCTTCGACGAGCGATGAACCGACAGGCGCGGACGGCCATTGGCGACCGCCTTGATGGAACGGCGCACGCGGTTGGCGCGGCGCTGGAGAGCTTCTTTCCTGCTAGCCATTTCGCGTGATCCTTACTTCTTCTTGCCTTCTTTGCGGACGATCCGCTCTTCGGCATACTTGACGCCCTTGCCCTTGTAGGGCTCGGGGCCACGGTATTCGCGGATTTCCGCGGCGACCTGGCCGACCTGCTGCTTGTTGATGCCGGAGACGACGATTTCCGTCGGCTTCGGAACAGCGATCGAGATGCCTTCCGGCGTCTGGTAGACGACGTCATGGCTGAAGCCGAGGGCCAGCTGCAGGTTCTTGCCCTGGAGCGACGCACGGTAACCGACGCCGTTGATTTCGAGCTTGCGCTCGTAGCCGTCCTTGACGCCCTTGAAGATGTTCTCGACCATCGTGCGGGACATGCCCCACTTGGAACGAGCATCCTTGCTATCGTTGACCGGCTGGACGACAACGGAGTTGTCTTCGAGCTTCACCGAAACTTCGTCGTTCGCGACGAAGAACAGTTCGCCCTTCGGGCCCTTCGCGGTGACCTTCTGACCATCGACGGTCGCGGTGACACCAGCGGGAACCGGAACGGGCTTCTTACCGATACGAGACATTGTTTTATCCTGTCTGTTCGTTATGGAAATTCCTGCTCAGCCTTAGAAGACCGAGCAAAGAATCTCGCCACCAACGTTCTGTTCGCGTGCCTGGTGATCGGCCATCACGCCCTTCGGGGTCGAAAGGATGGTGATGCCGAGGCCGTTCGCGACCTGCGGAATGGACTTTACCGAGACATAGACCCGGCGGCCCGGCTTGGAGACGCGGTCGATCTTGCGGATCACGGACGCGCCTTCATAGTACTTGAGTTCGATGTTCAGCTCGGACTTGCCGTTGCCGAATTCGACTTCCGAATATCCGCGGATGTAGCCTTCGGACTGAAGGACGTCCAGAACGCGGGCGCGCAGCTTGGAAGCGGGCGTCGAAACGCTCGACTTGCGGCGTGCGGCGCCGTTGCGGATACGGGTGAGCATATCGCCCAAGGGATCAGTCATTGCCATGTGCCCGTCTCCTTACCAGCTCGACTTGACGATGCCCGGCACCTTGCCGAGATTGCCCAGTTCGCGAAGCGCAATACGCGACATCTTGAGTTTGCGATAGAAAGCGCGCGGACGGCCCGTGACTTCGCACCGGTTGCGGATGCGGGTCTTGGAGCCATTGCGCGGCATTTCGGCAAGCTTCAGGGTCGCCTTGAAGCGCTCTTCGATGGGAAGAGACTGGTTCTGGATGATCGCCTTGAGGGCGGCACGCTTGGACGCCTGAGCGGCGACCAGCTTGCGGCGGCGGTTGTTTTTCTCGACTGCGCTGGTTTTAGCCATAACAGTTGTTATCCTTCTTTACGCTTGTCGTTACGGTCAGGCGCGGAACGGGAAGTTGAACTCTTTCAGAAGAGCCCGTGCTTCGTCGTCCGTCTTTGCCGTCGTGCAAACGATGATGTCCATGCCCCACATCTGATCAACCTTGTCGTAGTTGATCTCCGGGAACACAATGTGCTCCTTGATGCCCATGGCGAAGTTGCCACGGCCATCGAAGGACTTCGGGTTCAGACCACGGAAGTCGCGTACGCGGGGCAGCGCGATGTTCACGAGGCGATCCAGAAATTCATACATGCGGGCGCCGCGAAGGGTGACCTTCGCGCCGATCGGCATGCCTTCACGGACCTTGAAGCCCGCGATGGAGTTGCGGGCGCGCGTGATGACCGGCTTCTGGCCGGCGATCGCCGCGAGGTCGGCGGCAGCAACGGTCGGCTTCTTGGAGTCGCCCGTGGCTTCGCCTACGCCCATGTTGATGACGATCTTCTCGAGACGCGGGATCTGCATCCCGTTGGCGAAGGAGAACTGCTCCTGAAGCGCCTTGCGGATACGCTCGACGTATTCCTTCTTGAGGCGCGGCTCATACTTGGTGTCAGCCATCGATCGACACTCCCGAACGCTTTGCTACACGAACCTTCTTGTCGCCCTCGATCTTGAAACCGACGCGGGTCGGCTTGCCGTCCTTGGGGTCGGCGATCGCGATGTTCGACAGGTGGATCGAAGCTTCCTTGGTGATGATGCCGGCTTCCTGGGTCTGGGTCTGGCGCTGGTGACGCTTCACCAGGTTGATACCCTTGACGACCGCACGGTCTTCCTTCGGCATGACCTGAACAACTTCACCGGTACGGCCCTTGTCCTTGCCGGTGAGCACGACGACCTTGTCGCCCTTACGAATCTTTTGCATGGCCATCGCTCCTTACAGTACTTCCGGAGCCAGCGAGATGATCTTCATGTGGTTCTTGGCGCGGAGTTCGCGCGGAACCGGTCCGAAGATACGGGTGCCGATCGGCTCTTTCTTGTTGTCGATCAGGACGGCTGCGTTGTTGTCGAAACGGATCACGCTGCCATCGGGACGGCGGATGTCCTTGGCGGTGCGCACGACGACCGCCTTCATCACGTCACCCTTCTTCACGCGGCCGCGCGGAATCGCTTCCTTGATCGAGACGACGATAATGTCGCCGACCGAAGCGTACTTGCGCTTGGAGCCGCCCAGCACCTTGATGCACATGACACGACGTGCGCCGGAATTATCCGCGACGTCGAGGTTAGTCTGCATCTGAATCATGTCAGGTCGCCTTCTTGTTTTACCGGACTGGTTGGGCAAAAGCCCCCTGGTCCAGCTTATGGAAATTCATGTTTTCGCGCGGGATGGTCTCTTGCCAGGGTGGTTTCCTCAGATCGGCGAGCCGATGGGACCTTCCGTGCGCTCAAAGCAAAAGACGCTCGTGATTCCGAGCGTCCTTGCGCTGCTTCATACAGATTTCTGCGCCGAACACAAGGGCCCGGCGCAAAATCGAAGAGCCTTTCCGCTTTTCTCAGGAAAACGAAAAGGCTCCATTCCCTTTCGGGCCACAATTCCGGACGCAAAACCGCTTCGCACTTTTGCTGGAATTGTTCGATTTTAGGCGTGGGCCGATACGACGGTCCAGCGCTTGTCCTTCGAGATCGGGGCGCATTCCTGGATGGAAACGACGTCGCCGACCTTGTACTGGTTGGTTTCGTCATGCGCCTTGTACTTCTTGGACCGGCGAACGGTCTTCTGAAGCAGGGGATGGGCAAAACGGCGTTCGACGCGAACGACAACGGTCTTGTCGTTCTTGTCGCTGACAACAGTGCCCTGCAGAATGCGTTTCGGCATATTATTTGGTCCTTAGGCCTTGGCTTCTGCCGCCTTCTGGCGGGCAATGGTCTTGACGCGCGCGATGTCCTTGCGGACTTCGTTGATGCGCGAGGTCTTCTCGAGCTGGCCGGTGGCCTTCTGGAAGCGCAGGTTGAACTGCTCCTTCTTCAGCTTGGCAAGCTCTTCGTTGAGCTGGTCGGCGCTCAGCGCCTTGACGTCTGCGGCTTTCATGGCGCTCGCTCCTTACTCTGCAATGCGCTGTACGAAGCGCGTCTTGACCGAGAGCTTGGCCGAGCCGAGGCGAAGCGCTTCACGCGCGATTTCCTCGGAAACACCGTCGATCTCGAACATCATACGGCCGGGCTTGACCTTGGCTGCCCAGTATTCGACCGAACCCTTACCCTTACCCATGCGGACTTCCGTCGGCTTGGCGGTGACCGGGACGTCGGGGAACACGCGGATCCACACACGGCCGGCACGCTTCATGTAACGGGTGATCGCACGGCGGGCCGCTTCGATCTCGCGTGCGTTCACGCGGTTGGGTTCCTGAGCCTTCAAGCCGAACTCGCCGAAGGCGAGCTCGGAGCCGCCCTTGGCGACACCCTTGATGCGGCCCTTGAACTGCTTGCGGTACTTGGTACGCTTTGGCTGCAACATTTTTTTACTTCTCCGATATTGGCTGCCAAACGCGACTGTTACGCGTTTTCACGACGGCGGTCGCCACGATCGCGATCGCGGCTTGCGGGGCCCTGGCTGTCGCTTTCGCTTGCACGACGCTCAGAGGCCATCGGATCGTGCTCAAGGATTTCGCCCTTGAAGATCCAGACCTTGATGCCGCAGATGCCGAATGCGGTTTCGGCTTCCGCCGTACCGTAGTCGATGTCTGCACGCAGCGTGTGAAGCGGAACGCGACCTTCGCGGTACCATTCCGTACGGGCGATTTCCGCGCCGCCGAGACGGCCGGCGCAGGTGATCTTGATGCCTTCGGCGCCAAGACGCATCGCCGACTGAACAGCGCGCTTCATCGCACGGCGGAAAGCCACGCGGCGCTCGAGCTGCTGGGCGATCGACTGGGCGACGAGGGTCGCGTCGACTTCCGGCTTGCGCACTTCAACGATGTTGAGGTGCGTTTCGGAGTTCGTCATCTCGGAAAGCTTCTTGCGGAGCTTCTCGATGTCCGCACCCTTCTTGCCGATGATCAGACCCGGGCGAGCCGAGTGGATCGTGACGCGGCACTTCTTGTGCGGGCGCTCGATGACGACCTTGGCGATACCGGCCTGCTTCAGCTCGTCCATGACGAACTTGCGGATCTTCAGGTCTTCGTGGAGCAGCTGGCCGTATTCGGCGTTGTCGGCGAACCAACGGCTGTCCCAGGTACGGTTGATGCCGAGGCGGAAACCGATCGGATTAATCTTCTGGCCCATTATGCGGCCTCCCCTTTGGCTTCGACTTCACGGACGACGATCGTCAGATGCGAGAAAGGCTTCTCGATCCGCGATGCACGGCCGCGGCCACGAGCGGCAAAGCGCTTCATGACGATCGACTTGCCGACATACGCCTCGGCGACGATGAGCGAGTCAACGTCGAGGTCGTGGTTGTTTTCTGCGTTGGCGATCGCAGACTCAAGCGTCTTCTTGACGGTCTCGGCGCTACGCTTGCGCGAGAACTCAAGCTCGGCGAGAGCCCGGTCGACCTTCTTGCCGCGGATGAGCGCAGCAAGCAGGTTGAGCTTCTGGGGGCTGACGCGGATCGTGCGCGCGATAGCCTGCGCCTCGTTATCCTTCAGCCGACGTTCGGCTTTAGCCTTACCCATCGTTACTTCCTCTTCGCCTTCTTGTCCGCACCGTGACCGTAATAGGTCCGGGTGGGAGCGAATTCACCAAACTTGTGGCCGACCATGTCTTCGTTGACGGCCACCGGGATGTGCTTGCTGCCGTTGTAGACGCCGAAGGTGAGACCTACGAACTGCGGCAGGATCGTGGAGCGACGGCTCCAGATCTTGATAACTTCGCTGCGACCGCCTTCACGAACCTTCTCAGCCTTCTTGAGAAGATAGCCGTCAACAAACGGGCCTTTCCATACTGAACGAGCCATTCCTGACTACCTCTCTTACTTCTTCTTCAAGTGGCGCGAGCGCATGATGAACTTGTCCGTGGACTTGTTCGAGCGGGTGCGCTTGCCCTTGGTCGGCTTGCCCCACGGGGATACCGGATGGCGGCCGCCCGAGGTGCGGCCTTCACCACCACCGTGCGGGTGGTCGACCGGGTTCATGACGACACCGCGGTTATGCGGGGTCTTGCCGCGCCAGCGCGTGCGACCGGCCTTGCCGTCGTTGATGTTGCCGTGATCCGGGTTGGATACGGCACCGACCGTTGCAAGGCAGGACGAGTGAACCAGGCGCTGCTCGCCCGAGTTCAGGCGAAGGATCGCCATGCCCTGGTCGCGACCGACGAGCTGGACGAAGGTGCCGGCGGAGCGGGCGATCTGGCCGCCCTTGCCCGGCTTCATCTCGACGTTGTGAACGATCGAGCCGACCGGGATGTACTGCAGCGGCATGGTGTTGCCGGGCTTGACGTCGACCGCCTTGTTGGAGGCGATGACCTTGTCGCCGGCCGCCAGGCGCTGCGGGGCCAGGATATAGGCCTGCTCGCCGTCGGCATAGCTCACCAGAGCGATGAACGCCGTGCGGTTCGGGTCGTATTCCAGACGCTCGACCGTGCCCTCGACGTCGAACTTGCGACGCTTGAAGTCGACGAGACGGTAGGTGCGCTTGTGACCGCCGCCGATGAAGCGGGCCGTGATGCGACCGAGGTTGTTACGGCCACCGCTCTTGGAGAGACCTTCGGTCAGAGCCTTTACGGGCTTGCCCTTGTAAAGGCCCGACCGATCGACGATGACCAGCTGGCGCTGGCTCGGAGTGGTCGGGTTGTAGCTTTTCAATGCCATTTTTCTGTTTCCTTTTATCCGACTGCCCGATTAGAGCCCGGTGGAGACGTCGATGGACTGACCGTCAGCAAGCGTGACGATAGCCTTCTTGACATCTCCCTGCCGGCCGGAGAAGCCGCGGAAACGCTTGATCTTGCCCTTGCGGACGAGCGTGTTCACAGCCGTGACCTTGACGCCGAAGAGTGCTTCGACCGCAGCCTTGATCTCAGGCTTGGAAGCGCGCTTGGCAACGTTGAAGACGATCTGGTTGTTTTCGGAGACCAGCGTCGACTTTTCGGTGATCGAGGGGGATACGATCACATCGTAGTGGCGAAGATCCGTCATTTGAACCGCTCCTCGAGGGCTTCTACAGCAGCCTTGGAGAGCACGAGCTTGCCGCGGCGCAGGATGTCGTAAACATTGATACCCTGGATCGGAAGAACATCCACGTTCGGGATGTTGCGTGCTGCGAGCTTGAAGTTGCCGTCAAGTTCAGCGCCGCCGATGAAGAGGGCATTGGTGAGGCCGAGCGAAGCGAATGCGCCGGCCAGGGCCTTCGTCTTTGCTTCCGCGGCGACGAGGTCGTCGACGATGATGACGTCGTCAGCCTTGATCTTGGCCGAGAGGGCGTGACGCAGGCCGAGCGCGCGAACCTGCTTGGGCAGGTCGTGGGCGTGGCTGCGGGATACCGGGCCGTGAGCCTTGGCACCGCCGCGGAACTGCGGAGCGCGCGCGGAATGGTGACGAGCGCGGCCCGTACCCTTCTGCTTGTACATCTTGGCGCCGGTGCGGGAAACTTCACCGCGGGTCAGCGACTGGTGCGTGCCCTGCTGCTTCTTGGCGAGCTGCCAGCGGATGACGCGGGCGATGATGTCTTCGCGCGGCTCCAGGCCGAAGATCGCGTCGGAGAGGGAGACCTTGCCGGCGTCCTTCCCGTCGAGGGTCGTGACTTTGAGATCCATGATCAGGCTCCCTTACTTGGCTGCGGCGCGCACGGCGGCCGGACGCGGAGCGTCTGCCGGGGTGCCGGACTTGACGGCGTCACGGACAACGATCCAGGCGCCCTTGGAGCCCGGGACTGCGCCCTTGACGAGGATGAGACCGCGTTCTTCGTCGGTGGAGACGACTTCGAGGTTCTGGGTGGTGACGCGCGTCTGGCCCATGTGGCCGGCCATGCGCTTGCCCTTCCAGACCTTGCCCGGGTCCTGGTTGTTACCCGTCGAACCGTGCGAACGGTGCGAGACGGACACGCCGTGCGTTGCACGAAGGCCGCCGAAGTTGTGGCGCTTCATGGCACCGGCGAAACCCTTACCGATCGTGGTGCCGGTGACGTCGACGAGCTGGCCCGCGACGAAATGGCCTGCGGTCAGTTCCGCACCGATCTCGATGAGGTTGTCTTCCGAAACGCGGAACTCGACGAGCTTGGCCTTCGGCTCGACGCTTGCGGCGGCGAACTGGCCGCGCAGTGCCTTTGCCGTGTTCTTCACCTTGGAAGAGCCGGCGCCGAGCTGGACGGCCGTGTAGCCGTTCTTGTCCTGCGTACGCTGGGCAACGACCTGGACGTTATCCAGTCGCAATACTGTTACCGGGATGTGCTCACCTGCGTCGTTATAGACGCGAGTCATCCCTACTTTCTGTGCAATCACACCTGAACGCATGGTTCAATCCTCTTAGAAGTCCTGGCGGGATCGTGACGTCCCGTCATGCCTCTTGGTTTAAGGATTCCACGTCAGCCTTTCGGCCGTCGGGTTTCCCGTTTTCAGAAGACGTCGGCTTGCGCCACGTACCTTCCTTGTTATTTCGGCTTACGCCGGACTTAGAGTTTGATCTCTACGTCTACACCGGCCGCAAGATCGAGCTTCATGAGAGCATCGACCGTCTGGGGCGTCGGATCTACGATGTCGAGCAGGCGCTTGTGGGTGCGCATCTCGAACTGTTCACGGCTCTTCTTGTCCACGTGGGGCGAACGGTTGACGGTGAACTTTTCAATACGGGTCGGGAGCGGAACGGGGCCGCGGACGCTTGCGCCGGTGCGCTTTGCCGTCGACACGATCTCGCGCGTGGAGGCATCAAGGATCCGGTGGTCAAACGCCTTGAGGCGGATGCGGATGTTCTGGCCGTTCATACGACTATTCCTTAGTTCGTTACTCGCGCGATTCTCTTGGGAAATGCGCGTTTTTGATTCTGGCGGTTCCCATAAAGGAACGCACACGAAAACACAATTGCCGAAAGGCCAGTCCGCTAAATTTTCAAAGACCGGAGGGGCAGGGTTGTCCCCTGCCCTTCCTATTTCAGCGGCTTGACGCCTTCAGACTTACTCGACGATCGAAGCGACGATGCCGGCGCCGACGGTGCGACCACCCTCACGAATAGCGAAGCGCAGCTTCTCTTCCATCGCGATCGGAACGATCAGCTCGACGTCGACCGTCACGTTGTCGCCCGGCATCACCATTTCCGTGCCTTCCGGCAGCGTCACGATGCCCGTCACGTCCGTCGTGCGGAAGTAGAACTGCGGACGGTAGTTCGTGAAGAACGGCGTATGACGGCCGCCTTCTTCCTTCGTCAGGATGTAGGCTTCGGCCTTGAACTTCTTGTGCGGCTTGACCGAACCCGGCTTGCACAGGATCTGGCCGCGCTCGACGCCGTCACGGTTCACACCGCGCAGCAGCGCACCGATGTTGTCGCCGGCCTGGCCCTGGTCGAGCAGCTTGCGGAACATCTCGACGCCCGTGCAGGTCGTCTTCGTCGTCGGGCGGATGCCGACGATCTCGATTTCCTCACCGACCTTGACGATGCCGCGCTCGACGCGACCGGTCACGACCGTGCCGCGGCCCGAGATCGAGAACACGTCTTCGATCGGCATCAGGAACGGCTGGTCGATCGGACGCTCCGGCGTCGGGATGTAGGCGTCGACCTGAGCCATCAGCTCGCGGATCGCGTCTTCGCCGATCTTCTTGTCCGAATCTTCCAGAGCGGCCAGAGCCGAACCCTTGACGATCGGAATGTCGTCGCCCGGGAAGTCGTAGGACGACAGAAGCTCGCGCACTTCCAACTCGACGAGCTCGAGAAGCTCGGCGTCGTCGACCTGGTCGACCTTGTTGAGGAACACCACGATCGCCGGAACGCCGACCTGGCGGGCCAGCAGGATGTGCTCGCGGGTCTGCGGCATCGGGCCGTCGGCAGCCGAGCAGACCAGGATCGCGCCGTCCATCTGGGCAGCACCGGTGATCATGTTCTTCACGTAGTCGGCGTGGCCGGGGCAGTCGACGTGCGCGTAGTGACGGTTCGGCGTCTCGTATTCGACGTGTGCCGTCGAGATGGTGATGCCGCGGGCCTTCTCTTCCGGAGCCGCGTCGATCTGGTCGTACGCCTTGAACTCGCCGAAATACTTCGTGATCGCTGCCGTCAGCGACGTCTTGCCATGGTCAACGTGGCCGATCGTGCCGATGTTTACGTGAGGCTTGTTGCGCTCAAACTTACCTTTTGCCATTTCCGGCTCTCCGTTCCTGATCCCGATAGGGGAAATTCATACAATGAGTTGGGGCGTACCCCGGTCACTTCTGACCGGAGTACTTTGCCTGGATTTCCTGCGCGACGTTCGAGGGAACCGGCGCATAGTGGTCGAAGACCATCGAGTACTGGGCGCGGCCCTGCGACATGGAGCGCAGGTTGTCCACGTACTTGAACATGTTGGCCAGCGGCACGTTGGCGGAGATCACGACGGCGACGCCGCGCGATTCCTGGCCCTGGATCTGGCCGCGACGGGAGTTCAGGTCGCCGATGACGTCGCCGACATAATCTTCCGGCGTCACGACTTCGACCTTCATCATCGGTTCCAGCAGCTGGGCGCCGGCTTCGCGGGATGCTTCACGGAAGCAGGCGCGCGATGCGATTTCGAAGGCGAGGACAGACGAGTCGACGTCGTGGAAGGCGCCGTCGATGAGCGTCGCCTTGACGCCGAGCATCGGGAAGCCTGCGAGCGGACCCGAGGACAGGACGCTTTCGATACCCTTCTGGACGCCCGGGATGTATTCCTTCGGAACAGCACCGCCGACGATCTTGGATTCGAATGCGAAATCTTCGCCTTCCGGGTTCGGTTCGAACACGAGCTTCACGCGGGCGAACTGGCCGGTACCACCGGTCTGCTTCTTGTGCGTGTAGTCCTTCTCGGTCTTGCGCGTGATCGTCTCACGGTAGGCGACCTGCGGCGCGCCGACATTGGCTTCGACCTTGAACTCACGACGCATGCGGTCGACGATGATGTCGAGGTGAAGTTCACCCATGCCCGCGATGATCGTCTGGCCGGACTCTTCGTCGGTCTTGACGCGGAAGGACGGGTCTTCGGCGGCCAGGCGGTTGAGCGCAAGGCCCATCTTTTCCTGGTCGTTCTTGGTCTTCGGCTCGATCGCGATCTGGATGACCGGCTCGGGGAATTCCATGCGCTCGAGGATGACCGGCTTCAGCGGATCGCAGAGCGTGTCGCCCGTCGTCGTGTCCTTGAGGCCGGCGAGAGCAACGATGTCGCCCGCGAAGGCTTCCTCGATGTCTTCACGCGAGTTGGAGTGCATCTGCAGCATGCGGCCGACGCGCTCGCGCTTTTCCTTGACCGTGTTCATGACCGACGTGCCCTTTTCGAGCTTGCCGGAATAGATGCGGGCGAAGGTGAGCGAACCGACGAAGGGGTCGTTCATGATCTTGAACGCGAGCATGGAGAGCGGCTCGTTGTCGTCTGCGTGACGCTCGATCTCGGCTTCCGTCTTGACGTCGATGCCCTTGATCGCCGGGATGTCGGCCGGGGACGGCAGGTAGTCGACGACGGCGTCGAGGAGCGGCTGGACGCCCTTGTTCTTGAACGCGGTACCGCAGAACATCGGGTGGAACTTCACGTCGATGGTGCCGCGGCGAACGAGTTCGCGGATCTTGTCGTTGTCCGGGTAGTTGCCTTCGAGATAGGCTTCCATCGCGGCCTCGTCGATCTCGACGACGGTCTCGATGAGCTTCTCGCGATACTCCTCGGCCTTTTCCTTCATGTCTTCCGGGATCTCGACGACGTCCCACTGGGCGCCGAGCGATTCATCGCGCCAGACGAGAGCGTTCATCTCGATGAGGTCGACGACGCCCTTGAATTCGCTTTCAGCGCCGATCGGCAGCTGCATGACGACGGCGGTCGCACCGAGACGCGACTTGATCATGGAGACGGAGCGGTAGAAGTCCGCGCCGGTCTTGTCCATCTTGTTGCAGAAGATCATGCGCGGAACGTTGTACTTCTCGGCCTGACGCCAGACGGTTTCCGTCTGCGGCTCCACGCCGGCATTGGCGTCGAGAAGGGCAATCGCACCGTCGAGAACGCGCAGCGAACGCTCGACTTCAATGGTGAAGTCGACGTGGCCGGGGGTGTCGATGATGTTGAAGCGGCGGGTCTTGCCGTCACGGCCCTTCCAGAAGGTCGTGGTGGCAGCCGACGTGATCGTGATGCCGCGTTCCTGCTCCTGCTCCATCCAGTCCATCGTGGCGGCGCCGTCATGGACTTCGCCGATCTTGTGGGACTTGCCGGTGTAGTAGAGGATGCGCTCGGTCGTCGTCGTCTTGCCGGCGTCGATATGCGCCATGATACCGAAATTTCGGTAGTCTTCGATTTTGTATTCGCGAGCCATTAACGGACTCCTTTCGAGACGTCTAGTTTCGGTTACCAGCGGTAGTGCGAGAATGCACGGTTGGCGTCGGCCATCTTGTGCGTGTCTTCGCGCTTCTTGACGGCGCTGCCGCGGTTGTTCGCTGCGTCCATGAGTTCGCCGGAAAGGCGCTCGACCATGGTCGTTTCGTTACGCTTGCGGGCAGCGGCGATCAGCCAGCGGATGGCCAGAGCCTGACGGCGCTCCGGACGAACGTCGACCGGAACCTGGTACGTCGCACCACCAACGCGGCGCGAGCGCACTTCGACGTGCGGCGCAACGTTGTCGAGAGCCGAATGGAACACGCCGAGCGGATCGGCCTTTGCCTTGCCCTGAACGACATCGAAGGCGCCGTAAACGATCGTTTCGGCGACGGACTTCTTGCCGTCCAGCATGATGGCGTTCATGAACTTGGTGACGACGAGATCGCCGAACTTCGGGTCCGGGTTGATCTCGCGCTTTTCTGCTCTATGGCGACGGGACATACTTTTCGTCTTTCTTCAAATGGTTCCGACCAGCGAAATGGCGCCGGTTACTGTCTTATTTCGGACGCTTCGCGCCGTACTTGGAGCGGCGCTGCTTGCGGTTCTTGACGCCCTGGGTGTCGAGAACGCCGCGGATGATGTGGTAACGCACGCCCGGAAGGTCCTTCACGCGGCCGCCACGGATCATGACGACGGAGTGTTCCTGCAGGTTGTGGCCTTCGCCCGGGATGTAGCCGATGACTTCGAAGCCATTGGTCAGGCGGATCTTGGCGACCTTACGCAGAGCCGAGTTCGGCTTCTTCGGGGTCGTCGTGTAGACGCGGGTGCAAACGCCGCGCTTCTGGGGGTTTTCCTGCAGGGCAGGAACCTTGTTGCGCTTTACCTGCGCCTGGCGCGGCTTGCGGATCAACTGGTTTACGGTAGGCATAGAACCATCCCTTGCAAATCTAGTCTCGTTTACCCTTGCGGGCGGATACATGGCCACACGCGTGTTCATGCGCAATAAAAGGCCAATCCGCTTTTGCGGATGACCTCCATAGGCAGAGGACGCCAGTTCAGCGTCATGCGTGCAGCATTCATGTTCTCAACGTGCGTCGAGCCCTGTTTGAGGCGAACTTCAGAACGAGTCGTTCCGAACCAGCCAGCCTCACATAGGCTCTGATGGCGTGCGGTCTACTGACTTAAGGGCAAAAGGTCAAGGGGCGGGGCGAAAGAATCCCGGAGCGGAATGGCTGTCCTGCCTGAAAAGCAGGGCTTTCGGCGCTCTCCCCTGCCCCTTTCAGGGTGCATCCCGGCTCCCCAGCCATCGCCGGAGAACATTAAGGAAGCGTGAAGACGGAATCAACGGCAGGAACGGCGTGCGGCGAGCGCATCCGGGAATCACCTTTTGGTGCGCCCGCCGATTTTGCATTTGGGCCTTGCCGCCCTACCCTTTATAGAACCGGCATCACCGACCCGAAAGGAACCCGCCATGGCGTCCAATGCCGACAACGACAACAACACGCTCGACGAGCCGATGATCTTCATCATCATCGGCAAGGCCTATGAGCGCGAGGGCGACGAGGGCATCGACATCCACGTCATGCTGCGTGCGCCGGACGATGACAGCGCCGTGCGCGAGGCGCTGAACGCGCTTTCGGAGGAAGGCTTCCTCGAAGCCGACCTCGACCAGATCGGGACGCTGACCGGCGCGCCGGAGGACGAGCCTCACGCCTCCGCCTATCAGGGCGCACTCGAAGGAGAAGTGGCGATCATCCGGTTTGCCTGATGACCGCCCCCTTCCTTACTTGATTTCGCCGCTCGGCAGAGGCGTGTCATCCGTCTCTGCCGGCAGCACCGGATAGACCACCTCCGGCATCCGGCCTTCCAGCGTGCCGAGGAAGGCGACGATCCGGTCCACGTCGGCCTCCGCCAGGTCCTCGCCGAGCTGCGAGGTGCCCATGATCGCGACGGCCTGCTTCAGGTTCCAGACCTTGCCCGAGTGGAAATACGGCGCCGTCAGCGTGACGTTGCGCAGCGGCGCGGCGCGGAAGACGTAGGAATCGTCCGCCGTGGCCGTCACGGCGAAGCGCCCCTTGTCGTTCTCCGGCAGGACCTCGGCGCCCGGCTTCTCGATGAGGCCGAACGGGTAATAGCCATTGCCGCCGAGATTGATGCCGCTGTGACACGACGCGCAGCCCTTGTCGATGAAGAGCGCAAGGCCCTCCTTCTGCTCCACCGTCATCGCGCCATCGTCGCCGTTGAGATAGGCGTCGAAGGCGGCCGGCGTGATCAGGGTCGCCTCGAAGGCCTCGATCGCCTTGGCCATGTTGTCGAAGGTCACCGGGTCGGCCTCGCCCGGGAAGGCCGCCGTGAACCACTCGACATATTTCGGCATCGACTTCAGCGTCGCAACGACCTGGTTGGGCGTGTTCGCCATCTCGACGCCCGCCTGGATCGGCCCCTTCGCCTGCGCCTTCAGGTCTTCCGCGCGCCCGTCCCAGAACTGGGCCTCATTGAAGACGGCATTCAGCGCCGTCGGCGAATTGCGCGGTCCCTTCTGCCAGCCGTGGCCGATCGAGGTTTCCAGATTGTCGTCGCCGCCCGTCGCCAGGTTGTGACAGGAATTGCACGAGAAGACGCCCGAGGCCGAAAGGCGCGGATCGAAGAACAGCGCCTTGCCGAGGTCGATCTTCTCCGGCGTGATCGGATTGTCGCTGACCGCCGGATAGGTCGACGGCAGGGGTTTGAAGATGTCGAGGGCCGTTGCGCGCAGATCGGCAGGAACCGGATCGGCGGCAAGGGCCACGGTCGCGATGACCGATGCGGCGACCGTCGCCAGCAGGAATTTCATGGCTACCTCCATTCGTTGGGATACGAATGGACTTTAGAACCGCTCCAATCTGGCCACTTGCGCCAGATCAAGCCGCACTGCCCTGTCCTTGCGCATAAACAAAAAGCCGCCCGAATTATTTCGGGCGGCTTTCTCAATCGTCAAAAGCGGCAGCGATTACTCGGCCGCGGCGCCCTCGCCGCCGGCGAGGTCCGCCAGCATCGGGGTGGCGACGCCGGCGCCCGTCGACTTGCGGCGCTCGTCGAGAATCATCTCGTCGCGGGCCGTCGCGATGCGGCGGATCTGGGTCATGGTGCCACCCGTGCCGGCCGGGATGAGTCGGCCGACGATGACGTTTTCCTTGAGGCCCTGCAGGCCGTCGGTCTTGCCGGCGATCGCCGCTTCCGTGAGGACCTTGGTGGTCTCCTGGAACGAGGCGGCCGAGATGAACGACGGGGTCTGCAGCGAGGCCTTGGTGATGCCGAGCAGCACCGGCTCGCCCGAGGCCGGCTTCTTGCCTTCCTCGATCAGGGCGTCGTTGACGTCCTCCAGCTCGATCCGGTCGACATTGTCGCCGACGATGTAGGTGCTGTCACCTGCATCCGTGATCTCGACCTTCTGCAGCATCTGGCGAACGATCACCTCGATGTGCTTGTCGTTGATCACAACGCCCTGCAACCGGTAGACTTCCTGGATTTCGTTCACGAGGTAGGAAGCAAGCGCCTCCACGCCCTTGATCGCCAGGATGTCGTGCGGCGCCGGATTGCCGTCGAGGATGTAGTCGCCCTTTTCGATGTAGTCGCCATCCTGAAGGTGGAAGGGCTTGCCCTTCGGGATCAGGTACTCGACCGGCTCGACACCGTCTTCCGCCGGCTCGATCGTCACGCGACGCTTGTTCTTGTAGTCGCGGCCGAAGCGGACGGTACCATCGATCTCGGCGATGATGGCGTGGTCCTTCGGACGACGGGCCTCGAACAGTTCGGCAACGCGCGGCAGACCACCGGTGATGTCCTTGGTCTTGGCGCTTTCCAGCGGCGAACGGGCAAGAACGTCACCCTGGGAGACCTTCTGGCCCGGCTCGACCGAGAGGATCGCGTCGACCGAGAGCATGAAGCGGGCTTCGCCACCGCGCGACAGCTTGGCGACGGCGCCGTTCTTGTCCTTGATGACGATGGCCGGCTTCAGGTCGGAGCCGCGCGGCGTCGAGCGCCAGTCGATGACCGAACGCTTGGTGATGCCGGTGGATTCGTCCGTCGATTCCAGGACCGAGATGCCGTCGACCACGTCCTCGAAGTGAACCGTACCTTCCACTTCCGTCATCATCGGACGGGTGTAGGGGTCCCACTCGGCGAGACGCTGGCCGCGCTTCACCTTGTCGCCGTCGTCGACGAAGATCTTCGAACCGTAGGCGACACGCTGCGAGGAACGTTCCACGCCGCGCTCGTCGAGGATGGTGATCGCCATGTTGCGGCCCATCGCGACGAGTGCGCCATCGGAATTGCGCAGCATGTTGCGGTTCTTGATCTGCACCGTGCCTTCATACGAGGCTTCCAGGAACGACTGGTCGACCACGGTCGCCGTGCCGCCCAAGTGGAAGGTACGCATGGTGAGCTGGGTGCCCGGCTCGCCGATCGACTGCGCCGCGATGACGCCGACGGCCTCGCCCATGTTGACGGGCGTGCCGCGTGCAAGGTCGCGACCGTAGCAGACGCCGCAGACGCCGGTCTGGATCTCGCAGGTCAGCGCCGAGCGGATGCGGATCGACTGGATGCCGGCCTTCTCGATCGCGGCGACGTCGGCCTCGAGGATCATCTTGCCGGCATCGACGATGCGCTCGCCGGTGACCGGATGATCGATGTCGTCGAGAGCCGTACGGCCGAGGACGCGGGTGCCGATGGAGGCCACGACCTGGCCGGCATCGACGATCGCCGTCATGGTGAGGCCCTTGTCGGTGCCGCAATCCGTGTGCGTGACGATGCAGTCCTGCGCGACGTCGACGAGACGGCGGGTCAGGTAGCCGGAGTTCGCGGTCTTCAGGGCGGTGTCCGCCAGGCCCTTGCGGGCGCCGTGCGTCGAGTTGAAGTACTCGTTCACGGTCAGGCCTTCCTTGAAGTTCGAGATGATCGGCGTCTCGATGATCTCGCCCGAGGGCTTGGCCATGAGGCCGCGCATGCCGCCCAGCTGGCGCATCTGGTTCGGAGAACCGCGGGCGCCGGAGTGCGACATCATGTAGATCGAGTTCATCGGCTTCTGGCGGCCGGTCTCGGGATCGAATTCGACGGCCTTGATGCGCGCCATCATCTCTTCCGCGACCTTTTCGGTGGCCTTGCCCCAGGCGTCGACGACCTTGTTGTACTTCTCGCCCTGGGTGATCAGGCCGTCATTGTACTGCTGCTCGTATTCCTTGACGAGATTTTCGGTGTCGCCGACGATCTTCGCCTTGGTGTCCGGAATGACCATGTCGTCCTTGCCGAACGAGATGCCGGCGCGGCAGGCGTGGGAGAAGCCGAGCTGCATGATGCGGTCGCAGAAGATGACCGTGTCCTTCTGGCCGCAGTGGCGGTAGACCGTGTCGATCATCTTGGAGATGTTCTTCTTGGTCATTTCCTGGTTGCAGATGTCGAACGGGATGTTGCCGTTCTTCGGCAGCAATTCGCCGATGATCATGCGGCCGGGCGTCGTCTCGAAGATCTTGGTGTAGGGCTTGCCCTCGCCGTCGACCGACTTGTAGCGGCCGCGGATCTTCGCGTGCAGCGTCACGACCTTGTTTTCGAGCGCATGGTGCAGTTCGCCCATGTCGGAGAAGGCCATGCCTTCGCCCGGCTCGTTCTGGTTCATGATCGACAAATAGTAGAGGCCGAGAACCATGTCCTGCGAGGGAACGATGATCGGTGCGCCGTTCGCCGGATGCAGGATGTTGTTCGTCGACATCATGAGCACGCGCGCTTCCAGCTGGGCTTCCAGCGAGAGCGGGACGTGGACGGCCATCTGGTCGCCGTCGAAGTCGGCGTTGAAGGCCGTGCAGACGAGCGGGTGCAGCTGGATCGCCTTGCCTTCGACCAGGATCGGTTCGAAGGCCTGGATGCCCAGGCGGTGCAGCGTCGGCGCGCGGTTGAGGAGAACCGGATGCTCGCGGATGACCTCGTCGAGGATATCCCAGACTTCCGGCTTTTCCTTTTCGACCAGCTTCTTGGCCTGCTTGACGGTCGAGGAGAAGCCCTTGGCGTCGAGGCGGGCATAGATGAACGGCTTGAACAGTTCGAGCGCCATCTTCTTCGGCAGGCCGCACTGGTGCAGCTTCAGTTCCGGGCCGGTCACGATGACCGAACGGCCGGAATAGTCGACGCGCTTGCCGAGCAGGTTCTGGCGGAAGCGGCCCTGCTTGCCCTTCAGCATGTCGGACAGCGACTTCAGCGGACGCTTGTTGGCGCCGGTGATGACGCGGCCGCGGCGGCCGTTGTCGAACAGGGCGTCAACCGATTCCTGAAGCATGCGCTTCTCGTTGCGGATGATGATGCCCGGCGCGCGCAGCTCGATGAGGCGCTTCAGACGGTTGTTGCGGTTGATGACGCGGCGGTAGAGATCGTTGAGGTCCGACGTCGCGAAACGACCGCCGTCCAGCGGGACGAGCGGGCGCAGGTCCGGCGGGATCACCGGAACGACCTTCATGATCATCCATTCCGGGCGATTGCCGCTCTCCATGAAGTTCTCGACGATCTTCAGGCGCTTCATCAGCTTCTTCTGCTTCAGGTCCGACGTGGTGTCGGCCAGATCCGAACGCAGATCGCCGGCGATCTTCTCGAGGTTCATCGAGGCGAGCATCTCGTAGATGGCCTCGGCGCCGATCATCGCCGTGAACTGGTCTTCACCATATTCATCGACGGCGATCATGTATTCTTCTTCGGAAAGAAGCTGGTTTTCCTTGAGCGCGGTGAGGCCCGGCTCCGTCACGATGTAGTTCTCGAAATAGAGAACGCGCTCGACATCCTTCAGCGTCATGTCGAGGAGCGTCGCGATGCGGGAGGGCAGCGACTTCAGGAACCAGATATGAGCGACGGGCGCGGCGAGCTCGATATGGCCCATGCGCTCGCGGCGAACGCGCGACAGCGTGACTTCGACGCCGCACTTTTCGCAGATGATGCCCTTGTACTTCATGCGCTTGTACTTGCCGCACAGGCACTCATAGTCCTTGATCGGCCCGAAGATGCGCGCGCAGAACAGACCGTCACGCTCCGGCTTGAACGTGCGGTAGTTGATGGTTTCCGGCTTCTTGATCTCGCCGTACGACCAGGACAGGATCTTTTCCGGAGACGCGATCGAAATGCGGATGGAGTCGAACGTCTGCGCAGGCACCTGCGGGTTGAAAAGGTTCATGACCTCTTGGTTCATGCCTATCTCCTTCGTGGGCCAGTGGCCCTCTGCTTAGCAGTCAAATGCGGCGATACCCGGGTGCCGCACGACTGCCTGAAACGGATGAGCCGCCCCTCGCCTTGCAGCGGGAGCGGTAACGGTGCGCGCCTTTCCGGCGCGCACCTTGTCAGGCTTATTCCGCCGCGTCGGGAAGCTGGCCGGCTTCGGCTGCGGGATCGACCTTCGAGTTTTCCAGCTCGACGGAGAGGCCGAGCGAGCGCATTTCCTTGACGAGAACGTTGAAGCTCTCCGGAATGCCCGCCTCGAACGTGTCGTCGCCACGAACGATCGCCTCGTAGACCTTGGTGCGGCCCGCCACGTCGTCCGACTTCACGGTCAGCATTTCCTGCAGCGTGTAGGCGGCGCCGTAGGCTTCGAGCGCCCAGACTTCCATTTCCCCGAAGCGCTGGCCGCCGAACTGCGCCTTGCCGCCCAGCGGCTGCTGGGTGACGAGCGAGTACGGACCGATCGAGCGCGCGTGGATCTTGTCGTCGACAAGGTGGTTCAGTTTGATCATGTACATGTAGCCGACCGTGACCTTGCGGTCGAAAGGCTCACCCGTACGACCATCGTACAGAACCGACTGGCCCGAGGGGTTGAGGCCCGCGCGCTCCAGCATGCTGGCGACGTCCGGCTCATGCGCACCGTCGAAGACCGGCGTCGCGATGGAGACGCCCTTGCGGGACTGCTCGGCGAGCTTGACCAGGGCGGCGTCGTCGAAATGGGCGACCTCGTCCTTGGCCTCGCTCTCGTAGACTTCCGTCAGCTCGCGCTTCAGGTCCGAGATGTCCATGGTCTTGCGGTACTCGTCGAGCAGGTCGCCGATCTTCTTGCCCATGCCGGCGCAAGCCCAGGCAAGGTGGGTTTCGAGGATCTGGCCGACATTCATGCGCGAGGGCACGCCCAGCGGGTTCAAGCAGATGTCGACATGCGTGCCGTCTTCGAGGAACGGCATGTCCTCGATCGGCAGGATGCGCGAGACGACGCCCTTGTTGCCGTGACGGCCGGCCATCTTGTCGCCGGGCTGGATCTTGCGCTTCACGGCGACGAAGACCTTGACCATCTTCATGACGCCCGGAGGCATCTCGTCGCCGCGCTGGACCTTCTCGACCTTGTCCATGAAGCGCTGTTCAAGGCGCGACTTGGATTCGTCGTACTGGCCGCGGAGCGCTTCGATCTCGCCCTGGACCTTCTCGTCCTCGACGGCGAACATCCACCACTGCGAGCGGGGATATTCGGAGATGACGGCGTTCGACAGCTCGGTGCCCTTCTTGAAGGACTTCGGGCCGGCGACGGCGACGTGGCCGCGCAGCATGTCGGTCAGACGACCGTAGACGTTGCGGTCGAGGATCGCCTGCTCGTCGTCACGGTCCTTGGCGAGACGCTCGATCTCTTCCCGCTCGATCGCCATCGCGCGTTCGTCCTTCTCCACGCCGTGGCGGTTGAAGACGCGAACTTCGACGACCGTGCCGAAGGTGCCGGGCGGCATGCGCATGGAGGTGTCGCGAACGTCGGAGGCCTTCTCACCGAAGATGGCGCGCAGGAGCTTTTCTTCCGGCGTCATCGGGCTTTCGCCCTTCGGGGTGATCTTGCCGACCAGGATGTCGCCCGGCTGAACCTCTGCACCGATATAGACGATACCGGCTTCGTCGAGGTTCTTCAGCGCTTCTTCCGAAACGTTCGGAATGTCGCGCGTGATTTCTTCCGGGCCCAGCTTGGTGTCGCGGGCCATGACTTCGAATTCCTCGATGTGGATCGAGGTGAACACGTCGTCGGAGACGATGCGTTCGGACATCAGGATCGAGTCTTCGTAGTTGTAGCCGTTCCACGGCATGAACGCGACGAGCGCGTTGCGGCCGAGCGCGAGGTCGCCGAGGTCGGTCGACGGACCGTCCGCGATGATGTCGCCCTTGTTCAGAACGTCGCCGACGGTGACCAGCGGGCGCTGGTTGACGCAGGTGTTCTGGTTGGAACGCTGGAACTTCTGGAGGCGGTAGATATCGACGCCCGACTTCGACGGATCGAGGTCTTCGGTGGCGCGGATAACGATACGGGTCGCATCCACCTGGTCGACGACGCCGCCGCGGCGGGCCGCGATGGCGGCGCCCGAGTCACGGGCGACGACCGGCTCCATGCCGGTGCCGACGAACGGGGCTTCGGCACGCAGCAGCGGCACGGCCTGACGCTGCATGTTCGAGCCCATGAGCGCGCGGTTCGCGTCGTCGTTCTCGAGGAACGGGATGAGCGCGGCCGCGACCGAAACGAGCTGCTTCGGCGAAACGTCCATGAGGTTGATCTGGTCGCGCGGGGCGAGCATGACTTCGCCGGCGTGACGGCAGACGACGAACTCTTCAGCGAAGGAACCGTCGGCCTCGAGCACCGAGTTGGCCTGTGCGACGTGGTACTTGGCCTCTTCCATGGCGGAGAGGTAGACCACATCCGTCGTCACCTTGCCGTCGACGATCTTGCGGTACGGGCTCTCGATGAAGCCGTACTTGTTGACGCGGGCGAAGGTGGCGAGCGAGTTGATCAGACCGATGTTCGGGCCTTCCGGCGTCTCGATCGGGCAAATACGGCCGTAATGGGTCGGGTGAACGTCGCGGACTTCGAAACCGGCGCGCTCGCGGGTCAGACCACCCGGGCCAAGGGCCGAAAGACGGCGCTTGTGGGTGATTTCCGAGAGCGGGTTCACCTGGTCCATGAACTGCGAGAGCTGCGAGGAACCGAAGAACTCGCGAACGGCGGCGGCTGCCGGCTTCGCGTTGATCAGGTCCTGCGGCATGACCGTGTCGATCTCGATCGAGGACATGCGTTCCTTGATCGCGCGCTCCATGCGCAGCAGGCCGAGACGGTACTGGTTCTCCATCAATTCGCCGACCGAACGGACGCGGCGGTTGCCGAGGTTGTCGATGTCGTCGATCTCGCCCTTGCCGTCGCGCAGCTCGACCAGCATCTTCACGACGGCGAGGATGTCCTCCTTGCGCAGCGTGCGGACCGTGTCGGCGACGTCGAGGTCGAGGCGCATGTTCATCTTCACGCGGCCGACGGCGGAGAGGTCGTACCGCTCGGCATCGAAGAACAGCGTGTTGAACATGGCTTCGGCCGAATCCATGGTCGGCGGTTCACCCGGACGCATGACGCGGTAGATGTCGAACAGCGCGTCCTGGCGGTTCTCGTTCTTGTCGGCGGCGAGCGTGTTGCGGATATAGGCACCGACATTGATGTGGTCGATGTCGAGGACCGGGATCTCGTCAAAACCGGCGGCCAGGATGACCGGCAGGGTCTTCTCGTCGATTTCGTCGCCGGCTTCGAGATAAATCTCACCCGTCGAGTAGTTGACGATGTCCTCGGCAAGATAGTTGCCATAGAGCTCCTCGTCGGTCGCCTTGAGGGCCTTCAGGCCCTTTTCCGAGAGCTGGCGAAGCAGACGCGGCGTCAGCTTCTTGCCGATCTCGACGACCACTTCACCGGTGTCGGCGTCGACCATATCCGCGACGGCCTTCTGGCCCTTCAGCGCGTCGGGATTGAACGGCACGCGCCAGCCTTCGCCGTCGCGCTGGTAGAGCGACTTCGTGTAGAAGGTCGACAGGATGTCTTCGCCATCCATGCCGAGCGCCATGAGCAGCGAGGTGACGGGGATCTTGCGGCGGCGGTCGATGCGCGCATGCACGATGTCCTTGGCGTCGAACTCGATGTCGAGCCAGGAACCGCGATAGGGGATGACGCGCGCGGCAAAGAGCAGCTTGCCCGACGAGTGGCTCTTGCCCTTGTCGTGGTCGAAGAAAACGCCCGGGGAACGGTGCATCTGGGAGACGATGACGCGCTCGGTGCCGTTGACGATGAACGTGCCGTTGTCGGTCATGAGCGGCATGTCGCCCATGTAGACGTTCTGTTCCTTGATGTCCTTGATGGACTTGGCACCCGTATCCTCGTCGATATCGAACACGATGAGGCGCAGCGTCACCTTGAGCGGCGCTGCATAGGTCAGGTCACGCTGGCGGCATTCCTCGACGTCGAACTTCGGCTGTTCGAATTCGTAGGAGACGAATTCGAGCATGGAAGCGCCGGAGAAGTCGGTGATCGGGAAGACCGACTTGAAAACGGTCTGAAGCCCCTCGTCCGGGCGACCGCCGGCGGGCTCTTCAACCATCAGGAACTGGTCGTAGGATGCCTTCTGAACCTCGATGAGGTTCGGCATGACTGCGACTTCGGGGATTTTTCCAAAAAACTTGCGTACGCGCCTACGACCGTTAAACGAAAGGGTCTGAGCCATCGTCGCTCCTTCAAATTTGCATCCGGGCCTGCAACGGACGGGGTTCGCTGGCCAGTCGATCCCGTCGACCAATGGGTTGGTTCAATCTCGTCTTGCTGCCGGTCGACGGGCCGGATTGCCCAATCTTGCGGTGAAGACCATCCTCTTGAAGAACCCATTACCCAAAAGCCGTTTTCAGCGGCTTTTGGGTAATCAGTTCAGCGGAAAGGATCGACGGGAGAGGGCTTTCGCCCTCCCCCGCAGCATTCCGATATTACTTGACGTCGACCTTGGCGCCGGCGTCCTCAAGCTTCTTCTTGAGGTCAGCGGCTTCAGCCTTGGAAACGCCTTCCTTGACAGCCTTCGGAGCGCCTTCGACGAGGTCCTTGGCTTCCTTGAGGCCGAGACCGGTGATGGCGCGGACTTCCTTGATGACGTTGATCTTGTTGGCGCCGGCGTCGGCGAGGATCACGTCGAATTCAGTCTTTTCTTCTTCAGCAGCAGCCGGAGCAGCACCGCCGCCAACGGCAGCGACAGCTACGGGAGCAGCAGCCGAAACGCCCCACTTCTCTTCGAGCAGCTTGGAAAGCTCGGCGGCTTCCAGAACGGTCAGCGAGGAGAGGTCTTCTACGATCTTTGCGAGATCAGCCATTTTCATATTTCCTTTTGTTCGGTTCGAACTGGTGTGTTTGATTTACAGCGAAAAACCGCCTTACGCGGCTTCGTCCTTCTTGGCGTAGGCTGCGAACACGCGGGCAAGCTGGCTTGCCGGTGCTGCAACGACCGTGGCGACGCGCGTTGCCGGGGCTGCAATGAGGCCCAGGAGCTTTGCACGCAGCTCGTCGAGCGAAGGCAGGGTCGCAAGCGACTTGACTGCTTCTGCGTCGAGCGTGGTCGCACCCATGGCGCCGCCGAGGACAACGAGCTTGTCGTTGGTCTTGGCGAAGTCCATGGCTACCTTCGGAGCGATCATCGGATCATTTGCATATGCAATGAGCGTCTGACCCTGGAAGAGATCAGACATCCCTTCCGACTCCGTACCCTGAAGGGCAATTTTGGCCAGGCGGTTCTTCGCGACTTTGACGGTACCGCCCGCTGCACGCATCTTCGTACGAAGATCGTTCATCTGTGCAACGGTGATGCCGGCATAGCGGGCCACGACAACCGAACCGGAAGCCTTGAAGACTTCATTCAGCTCCGTGACGAATTCGCGTTTTTCCGCTCTTTCCACTGCCTATCTCCAGTTGACAGGACCGTGACTTCTCACGGGACCTGCCGGGTTTGCCTTTGCCGCCAGGGATCCGCTTTACAAAAGAAGATCCCGAGCGACGCTCGAGGATCCTGTCCCCCCGCGCTCGGTCGAGGACCGCGGCACAGGCAAGGTAGGTTCGAACCGAATTCCGCGTCATCCGACGCTGAGTGAAATCCAGGTCTCACCCGTCTCATGCAGGCAACGTGATTAAGGCCTAACCACCTGCAATCTCGGACAGGAGTTCCGGGTTTCCCCGGAAATCCCCGGCCAGACCGGCCGGGAATTCTTTCAGGGCCCCGCCGAAGCGGTGCCGAAATTCATGTGCCTGATCAGGCGACCGTCGACGGATCGATCTTGACGCCCGGACCCATCGTCGAAGAGATGGCAACGCGCTTGACGTAGTTGCCCTTGGCGCCCGTCGGCTTCGCCTTGATGACGGCGTCGGCGAAAGCCTTGATGTTCTCTTCCAGAGCCTTGGCGTCGAAGGAGGCCTTGCCCACGCCGGCATGGATGATGCCGGCCTTCTCGACGCGGAACTCGACAGCGCCGCCCTTGGATGCCTTGACGGCGCCCGCGACGTCCATGGTGACCGTGCCGACCTTCGGGTTCGGCATCATGCCGCGCGGGCCGAGTACCTTGCCGAGACGGCCGACGAGCGGCATCATGTCCGGGGTCGCGATGCAGCGATCGAAGTCGATCTTGCCGCCCTGGACGATCTCGACGAGGTCTTCGGCGCCGACGATGTCAGCGCCGGCAGCCTTGGCTTCATCGGCCTTGGCGCCACGGGCGAAGACGGCGACGCGAACGTCGCGGCCGGTGCCGTTCGGCAGGTTGACGACGCCGCGGACCATCTGGTCGGCGTGGCGCGGGTCGACGCCGAGGTTCATGGCGACTTCGACGGTTTCGTCGAACTTGGCGGTCGCACGCTCCTTGACGAGGGCGATGGCGTCCGACAGGGCAACGAGCTTGGTCGGGTCGATGCCTTCACGGATCTTCTGGAGACGCTTTGCAATCTTGGCCATGATCTTAACCTACCACTTCCAGGCCCATGGCGCGGGCGGAGCCCTCGACCATTGCCATCGCGCCTTCGATATCGGCGGCGTTGAGATCCTTCATCTTGGCTTCGGCGATCGACTTGATCTGAGCCTTGGTGAGCTTGCCGATGGAACCGCCCTTGCCGGGGGTCTTCGAGCCGGACTGGATCTTGGCTTCCTTCTTGAGGAAGTAGGTCACCGGCGGCTGCTTCATCACGAAGGTGAAGGACTTGTCCTGGTAATAGGTGATGACGACCGGGATCGGCATACCCTTTTCCATTTCCTGCGTCGCCGCGTTGAACGACTTGCAGAATTCCATGATGTTAATGCCACGCTGACCAAGCGCCGGGCCGATCGGCGGGGACGGGTTCGCCGAGCCTGCCTTGACCTGAAGCTTGAGCTGGCCTGCAACTTTCTTAGCCATTTCTCTCTGCCTTTCAGAATGCGGCCGGTTTCCCGGCCCGTGATGCCAGTCGGACGACCGGCGGCTGCGGTTGCGTGGTACGGTCAGAACGCCCGGCTAAAGGCCGCCTTCCCTTCCACGCGATTGGCGGAAACTTCCGCCGCCAGCCCTCGAAGGAAGGCTGGATTTCAGATGAGCCGCGCCGGAGGCGCCGCCGAAATCAGATTTTCTCGACCTGGGCATATTCCAGTTCGACCGGGGTGGCGCGGCCGAAGATCGACACTTCCACCTTGAGGCGCGAGCGCTCCTCGTCGACGTCCTGCACGGTGCCGTTGAACGACGCGAACGGACCGTCGGAAACACGAACCTGCTCGCCGATCTCGAACGAGACCGAGGGCTTCGGACGGTCGACGCCGTCCTGGACCTGCGACAGGATGCGCTCGGCCTCACTGTCCGGGATCGGGACCGGCTTGTTGTCGGAACCGAGAAAGCCCGTGACCTTCGGCGTGTTCTTGATGAGGTGGTAGGCCTCATCCGTCAGGTTCGCCCGCACCAGCACATAGCCGGGGAAGAACTTGCGCTCCGAATCGACCTTGCGGCCGCGACGCACCTCGACAACCTTCTCGGTCGGCACCAGGATCTTCTCGAAAAGATGCTCAAGGCCCTTCTGGCGGGCCTTGTTCTCGATGTCCTCGGCGACCTTCTTCTCGAAATTCGAATAGGCGTGGACGATGTACCAACGGGAAGCCATGTTCATCTCCAACCAATCAGGCGCTGGCGTTGAGGATGAGGCCGATCAGCCACCCCATCAACTGGTCCGCAGCGAAGAAGAACACTGCGGCCAGGAAAACCATGATGAACACCATGACGGTCGAGATCATCGTCTCGCGCCGCGAGGGCCAAGTCACTTTCGCCGTCTCGGAGCGTACCTGCTGCAGAAACGCAATCGGATTCGTTTTCGATGCCATTGAATGTCCACGCCATTACGGCACGTAAAGCTGAACTCTCAGCCCCACGCACCGCGTGTCTGTTTTGCCCTACATAAAGCCCGATTCTCTTTTTAACAAGAGGCAGCCCGGGCTTTTCGCGAATTTAGACGGCACGACGCCGCCACACCATCCGCCCCCGTCGCTGCAAGTCGTCCGCGCTGTCCGGCTGGGAATGGCAGGGGCAGAGGGGCTCGAACCCCCGACCTGCGGTTTTGGAGACCGCCGCTCTACCAACTGAGCTATACCCCTATTTGCCTGCCGCGTCCCGGGCGAACCGCCCGTCACCGGCAAGGCATGGCGTCTTTACGGCGCACGGATCGACTTGGCAAGCCCGAAGACGAGATTTTTTCACAGGTTAGCACGCCCTCGCCCCGGCGCCGCCTCACCAGGCGAAACGAAGCCGGGCCTTGACCGTGCTGATCAGCTTCATGTCCTGCCGGCGTACGGAAGCGCCGAGGTCCAGGCAATCGAAGACGCGCTGCTCGACGCCAAATTCCGCGCCGATCCGCTTCTGGCCGCGGGCAGTCGAGCCGGTGGCGACGAGGTCGGTTCCCGTCGGCAGGGCCTGGATCCGTGCCTGCTGCGTCATGCGCACGGCGCCGCGGTCGCCGGTGCGCATATTGGCGTCGGCGGAAACCGAGGGCGCCAGGACGATGTCGAAGGAGGGCGTCGCCATCCAGCGGCGCGACAGGCCGGCGCTCGCCGAAACCCGCCCGGTCAGCGGATTGTAGCCCGCCGTGACGTTGCGCTGTGCACCGGACAGCCCCTCCCCGCGCATTTCCGCCCACAGCCGCGCATTGTCGCGCGTATCGCGGATACGGCCGGTGGAGGACGCGGTGACCGCAAGATCCACCCCGGCGCTCATCTCGGCCGCGGTCGCGGCCTTGGCCCCCAGGCGCAGGCGATAGGCATAGCCGGATAGTTTTGCCGGAGACCAGATGAGCAGCGAATCCTCCGCCCGCGCCGCGCCTGCCGGCAGAATCACAAGAATCATCGAGAGAGCGAGCGCTGCGCGCGCCGCGCCTGCAAAAGCGTTCATGAAGGTTCAGGCCCGTGTCTGGTTGCCGTGATGCGCGCGGCGCGACCCGCCACCCGCAGGGGCGCCGCCGCAATACACGGGATCGAAACGATCCCTCGGCGCCGGGCCTGCGGCTCACCACCCGTCAGGCCATGTCGCTCCAGGCGACGCGGCAAATCTACCCGCTCGTGCCGATCGCCTCTATCCCCAGACCTGGCGAGTTATCGCCAAAGGCTAAAAAAGCATGCCATTTCAAAGCGCCTGAATGCAAAAGCCCCGCGGTTTCCCGCAGGGCCCTCATCAGATCCAGGATCCGAAACTTACTCGACGATCGAGGCGACGATGCCGGCGCCGCGTGCAAATCGCGCTTGCGCGCCATTTGCACACTTTTTTGCCGTCGGCAGGCTCACGCCATCGTCAGCGATCGTTATTCGACGATCGAGGCGACGATGCCGGCGCCGACGGTGCGACCACCCTCACGAATAGCGAAGCGCAGCTTCTCTTCCATCGCGATCGGAACGATCAGCTCGACGTCGACCGTCACGTTGTCGCCCGGCATCACCATTTCCGTGCCTTCCGGCAGCGTCACGATGCCCGTCACGTCCGTCGTGCGGAAGTAGAACTGCGGACGGTAGTTCGTGAAGAACGGCGTATGACGGCCGCCTTCTTCCTTCGTCAGGATGTAGGCTTCGGCCTTGAACTTCTTGTGCGGCTTGACCGAACCCGGCTTGCACAGGATCTGGCCGCGCTCGACGCCGTCACGGTTCACACCGCGCAGCAGCGCACCGATGTTGTCGCCGGCCTGGCCCTGGTCGAGCAGCTTGCGGAACATTTCAACGCCCGTGCAGGTCGTCTTCGTCGTCGGGCGGATGCCGACGATCTCGATTTCCTCACCGACCTTGACGATGCCGCGCTCGACGCGACCGGTCACGACCGTGCCGCGGCCCGAGATCGAGAACACGTCTTCGATCGGCATCAGGAACGGCTGGTCGATCGGACGCTCCGGCGTCGGGATGTAGGCGTCGACCTGGGCCATCAGCTCGCGGATCGCGTCTTCGCCGATCTTCTTGTCCGAATCTTCCAGAGCGGCCAGAGCCGAGCCCTTGACGATCGGAATGTCGTCGCCCGGGAAGTCGTAGGACGACAGAAGCTCGCGCACTTCCAGCTCGACGAGCTCGAGAAGCTCGGCGTCGTCGACCTGGTCGACCTTGTTGAGGAACACCACGATCGCCGGAACGCCGACCTGGCGGGCCAGCAGGATGTGCTCGCGGGTCTGCGGCATCGGGCCGTCGGCAGCCGAGCAGACCAGGATCGCGCCGTCCATCTGGGCAGCACCGGTGATCATGTTCTTCACGTAGTCGGCGTGGCCGGGGCAGTCGACGTGCGCGTAGTGACGGTTCGGCGTCTCGTATTCGACGTGAGCCGTCGAGATCGTGATGCCGCGGGCCTTTTCTTCCGGAGCCGCGTCGATCTGGTCGTACGCCTTGAACTCGCCGAAATACTTCGTGATCGCCGCCGTCAGCGACGTCTTGCCATGGTCAACGTGGCCGATCGTGCCGATGTTTACGTGAGGCTTGTTGCGCTCAAACTTACCTTTTGCCATGTTTTTATTCCTACTGAACGAAAGTTGGGCTAACCGGCCCGTCCGGTTTGGCAGGCGTTTAAGGCTTTCGCAACGAATGCGCAAGCCTTAAATGTATGGGAGAAACATGCCGGAAACGAGCGGAGGCAAGCCAGATAGCGGATAGATCGTGATGCGGATTCGCTTTTTCAAGGCAGGATCTTAGGGCGAAGTGCTGATTCTTTTCATGAAGGAAAATTGACGCAGGCAGCGAGCCTCGCATCCAGGCGCCGGCATTTTTACCTGATAGCGTTCTTGCAATTCGCGATTTTCCGGATGTGCCGGATGGCATCCATCGACCATGATCCGCGACGTTTCAAGGCGGCTTCCGTCGCCATGCGAGGTCCCGACTGGAACAGCGGCCTTCCCGTTCACAGCGCTGCCGCGAGCGCGCCCGGGCTGTGGTGGACGTTCCGGGTGAGGAACGCCAGAGCGGCCGCGCCGATCAGGCCGGAATTCTGGCCGAGTGCGGCGCGCGTGACGCGCACATCCTTGAACGCGGGCATGGCCCGGTCGGATATGCAGCGCTCGATGCCGGGACGCAGGCGCTCGAACTCGTGCGAAAGCCCGCCCCCCATGATGACGACCTCGGGACTGAAGATGTGGATGAGGCTGACGAAACCCCGGCCGAGGATGCCGGCCTCCTCGTCGACAAGCCGATTGGCGAGTTCGTCGCCGGCCCGTGCAGCGGCAAAGACGGCGCGGCTGTCTATGGACCCGCCATCCGCGCCAAGCCGCGTTCCCGTGCAGGCAAAGGCCTGCTCCCGAGCCCGGCGGGTGAAGGCCGTGCCCGATCCATAGGCTTCGAAGCAGCCGCGGTTGCCGCAGGGGCAAAGCGCGCCGTCCGGCATGACGGACATGTGGCCGACATGGCCCGCCATGCCCTTCCGGCCCCGCAGCACGCGCCCGTCGGCGATGACGCCGCCGCCGATGCCGGTGCTGACGGTCACGTAGACGAGGTTCTCGAGCCCCTTGCCCGCGCCGAACTGCCATTCGCCGATGGCCGCGGCGATGCCGTCGTTCTCCAGGCTGACGGGAAAGGCGAAGCGCTTCTGCAGTTCCGCCTTCAAGGGGAAGTCGGCAAAGCCCGCCAGCGTCGGAATATCGCGCGCGACACCCGCGATCGTGTCGATCGGCCCCGGCGTGGACACACCGATTCCCACCGGTGTGGCGGTGCCTGCGGCAGCGACGAGGCCGTCGGCAAGCGCCTTGATCTGCGCCAGCACGCGCTCGGGACCTGCCATGGCGTCGGTCCGCTCCTCGGCGCGGGCGACGATCTCGCCCCGCGTGCCGACGAGCGCCGCGCGAACCTGCGTCCCGCCGAGATCGATGCCGATGGCAATCTGCTGCATGGCGCAATCCGGCGTCAGAGGGCGTGGAGCCACGCCATGCGCTCGGAAAGCGACGGCGCGTTGAACGCGAGCGATCCAAGAACGACCGTCTCGGCGCCGGACCGGCGCAGCAGCGGCACGGTATGCTCGCGAATACCGCCATCGGCCGCCAGCACGATGCGATGGTCCGCACCGCTTTCGGCGATGATCTGCCGGGCCTCCTGCAGGCGCGTGCCCGCCGTCTCGTCGAGGCCCTGGCCCTTCACGCCGATCGCCGTGCCGAGCAGCGTGACGAAACGCAGCCGCGCCGCATGGCGGCGAAGCCGTTCGACGGGCGTCTCCACCCGCAGCACCATGCCGGCGGCGACGCCGCGGCGGTCGAGCAGGTCGAGCGCCGCGTCCGCCACGCCTTCGTTCTCGATATGGATGCTGATGAGATCGCTGCCCGCATCGGCAAACTGCTCGATCTGCGACAGCACGACCGCATCCGCCACCATGAGATGGACGTGGATGGGCCGGGCGGAGACCTTGCGCAGGCTCGCCACCAGATCCGGGAAGAACAGCAGGGCCGGCGCGAAATGGCCGTCGGCGACGTCGACATGCAGGACGTCGACATGCGGATCGACACGGGCAAGGTCATCGGCAAGCCGCACGAGATCGGCGGACCAGACGGAGAACTCGGCGATCAGGCGGTCCTTCGGCAGGTCGTCGATCCAGGATTTGGCGGGGGTCATCTCTCAGAGATCCTTCAGGAACGTGCGCATGGCATGGTGGAAATCGGCGATATACTGCGCCCTGCTCTGCGCCTTGGCGGTGATCTCCACGAAGCGGGCGGCGGGGATCCGGTCGGCAAGCGCACGCGCATAGGCAATGGGATGGATGACGTCCCGCCCGTGGCCGATCAACAGCGTGGGGACGGCGATCCGGGCGAGGTCGGCATCGGCGACACCCGGCCCGTCGCCGGAGATCGCGGTCAGGAGGGCAGCGGTGACCGCAACAGGTTCCCGCGCGAAAAAACCTTCGAGCGAGGCCAGGTTGTCCGGCGCCTCCGCCGCCAGATGGCGGCCTGTGGCGCCGGCAAGGAAGGCCGCCCTTGCGGCCTCCGGCGGCATCCGCGCCAGCAGGCGGCCGACCTCGGCATTGGCGGCCATGGTCGGCGGCGCCGACGCGGTCAGCCAGGCCGGTCTCGCAAGGACGAGCGCCCGAACGAGATCCGGCCGTCGCACCGCCAGGCGCACGGCAATCGCCGCGCCCATGGAAATGCCGCCGAGGATGACGGGGGCGTCGAGGGTGCGCTCGATGCAACGGGCGACATCGTCGGCGAAAGTGGCCATCGACAGCCGTTCCAACGGACCGGCCTGCGACCGGCCATGGCCCCGCGCCTCGATCGTGACGCGGCGAAACCCGGATTGCGCGGGAAAGGCCTCGGCCGTCTGGCCGGCATCGCCGCAAAGGCCATGCAGGAAGACGGCCGGCGCGCCCTCGCCCGCGCTGTCGACATTGAGGCACGTGCCGTCGTCCGTCTCGAAGGATCGGATCTCCCTCATCGCCCTGCCCCGGTGTCGGAAAGCGTCCGCGTGAGAAACGCGGCGACGCCGGCGGCCTCGTCGGCGGCAAGTCCGTGCGTGACCAAGCTGCCGGCAAAGCCGATCGCCTTCAGCCGGCCCAGATAGTGGCCGTAGTCGAGCACGCCCTTGCCGGCAGTCGCGAAGCTGCCATCCGGGTTGCGGTCCTTCGCATGCGCCATGACGATGCGGTCGGCAAGGCGGTCGATCGCGGATGCGACGATGGTCCGCCGCGCCTCGGGCGTCTCGACCTCGAAGAGATTGGCAGGGTCGAGCACGATCTTGACGCGCGGGCTTTTCATCTCGTCGATCAGCCGGCGGGCCTTCTCGGCGGAATTGACCACATTGGCAAGCTCCGGCTCGATGCCGAGATCCACGCCGTATCGCTCGGCGATCCTGACCGCCGTCTCCATGGCCTCGAGCAGGTCGCGCCAGGCCTCGGGCGTGTCATTGCCGGGATGCGCCTTCCACTGGTCCAGGGGATCGCGCGTGCCGGTGCAGAGCGTGATGAGACCGGCCGACATCGCCGCGCAGCGCTCCGCCAGCACCGCCAGCCTGCGATGGCCGGCCTCGCGCACCGCCGGGTCGGGGTGGATCATGTTGTAGGTGCCCGACACCGCGGCGATCTCGACGCCGGTCGTGCCGGCGGCAGCCGCGACCGCACGCGCCTCGGCCCCGCTGATCGCATCCGGCATGGAGGAAAGTCCCGAGCAGGCCATGTTGTATTGTGCCGAGGCAAAGCCCGCACCGGCGACCGCCTTGAGAACCGTTTCCGGCGCGCGTCCCGCGAAGGTCTTGGCGAAGATGCCGAGCTTCATCACACGCCGCCCGTCATGTCGGCGAGCGCGGCGGGCCTGCCGGTCTCGACCGAGCGGGCGATCGCGACCATGGCTTGCACCGAGGCAAGGCCGTCGTCGATGCCGGCACCCTCCATCGGCGTGCCGTCCAGAATGGTGCGGGCGAAACCCTCGACCTGGCGGCGGTAGAAATGGCCGTCGGCCCCCAGCACCCGGTGCGTCGCGCCATCGGCCTCGCGGAAGATCTCCACCTCGCTCGTCTTGTAGTACCAGGGGTTATAGGTCTTGCCGAGGACGCTGCCGTTCCTGCCGTAGATCTGGAAACCTTCATGCCAGTCCATGCGCACCTGCACCGTCAGGTCGAGATGGCCGAGCGCGCCGGAGGCGAATTCCACGTCCACGAACCAGCACCAGATGCCGGCCCGTTCGGAAAGCCGCGCCTGCACGGAGACGATATCGCCGGCAAGGTAGCGGGCGGTGTCGATCAGGTGGCAGCCATGCGCCAGCATGTAATAGCGGCGCAGGTCCGCCTTCGGATTGGCCGAGGGTTTCCTCGCATTGGCGCTGGTGACGATGAGCGGCTGCACCGCATCGGTCATCGGGTAGCGGTGCGTGCTGTCGCAATACCAGGCCTTAAGCGCCACCATCTCGCCCATCTCGTCGCCAATGAAGGCCCTGGCCGCCTGCAGCCCGGCATCGAAGCGTTTCATGTGGCCGACCTGGAAGACCTTGCCGGATTTTTCGACGGCGGCCTTCAGGTCGAGGCATTCCTCCACCGTCAACCCCATGGGTTTTTCGCACAACACATGCTTGCCGGCCGCAAGCGCCCTGAGCGAGGCCGGCACATGGAAGGCATCGGCCGTCGCGATGATCACGGCGTCGAGGTCCGGATCAGCAAGCATCCTGTCGTAGTCGTCGTAGGACTTCTCGGCCCCATGCATGATCACCATGCGCTCGCGCAGGTCGTCGGCGACGTCGCAGATCGCATGGAGATCCGCGTTCGCCGCCTTGGTGCAGCTCTCGAAATGCGCCGCCTGCGCAATCTGGCCCGCGCCCAAGACACCAACTCGAAGACGGCGGTCACTGTCTGATGGCATTTCTGCCCCCTTGATCATCGTTCACGGACAACGCTGCGGACACTCGCTCACAGGGCCGCATGGGTTTGCGGGTTGAAGAAGTGCAGCTTGGCCGGGTCGATGGCGAGATCGATACGCTCTCCGGCCTTGATGGCGCTGGTGGCCTCGAACCTCGCGACCGCATTGGCGGCGCCGCTCAGGTCCTCCACCGCGTCCGGATCCCCGGAATCGACGCGGGTCGCCTCGATCTTCAGATGCACGATCAACTCCGAGCCGAGCTCCTCGATCGTTCTCACCACAGCGGGAATGGTCGGATAGGCCGCGCCCGACGGAAGGCGGCTGTCATAGAGGTCTTCGGGACGGATGCCGAAAACGACGGGCTTGCCGTCGAAGGCCGAAAGGCCGGGAACCCGCTCCCGGACACTTGCCGGCAACGGAATGGAAAAGTCCGGAAGGCGGATCGACCCGCCTTCCAGACGGCCTTCGAAAAGGTTCATCGAGGGAGAACCGATGAAGCCTGCGACGAACGCGTTGACCGGCTTGTGGTAGAGCGCCTTCGGCGTGTCCACCTGCTGCAGCACGCCGCCCTTCAGCACCGCCACGCGGTCACCCATGGTCATCGCCTCGGTCTGGTCGTGGGTGACGTAGATGGTCGTCACGCCCAGCTGGCGCTGCAGGCTGGCGATCTCGGCGCGCATCTGCACACGAAGCTTGGCATCGAGGTTCGACAGCGGCTCGTCCATCAGGAAGGCGGCGGGCTCGCGCACCATCGCGCGGCCCATCGCCACACGTTGCCGCTGGCCGCCGGAAAGCTGCGCCGGCTTGTTCTGCAGCAATGTCTCGAGCTGCAGGATCTTCGCGATTTCGGTCACCCGCCGGGAGCGTTCCGCCTTGTCCTTTCCTGCCAGCTTCATCGAGAAGGCGATGTTGTCGAAGACGGTCATGTGCGGATAGAGGGCGTAGCTCTGGAACACCATGGCGATGTCGCGATCCTTCGGCGGCAGATCCACGACGTCCTGATCGCCGATGCTCAGCGTGCCGCTGGTGATATCCTCGAGGCCCGCGATCATGCGCAACGCCGTCGATTTTCCGCAGCCGGACGGCCCCACCAGGATCAGGAACTCCCCGTCGTGAATCGTCAGGCTCAGGTCCTTGATCGCATGGTAATTGTTTCCGTAGGTCTTGCAGATCCTGTCCAGCACAACCACAGCCACGTCGCATCCTCCCCGCACCGTCCCCAAACACCGGCCGGCCGCCTCCACCGCCGCCATCCGGTTTTCGACAGAAGGTTCAGGACTGATTGCCAAAGTCAAGGCAAAAAACGGGAAACAAGACCGTTCAGAAATCAATATATCAACACAACACATTGATAATAAATAATTATTTACATGATAAAAGATTATTTGCGTGACATATTATTTTTTGACGCGCGTAATTTTATAGCGCTGGAAAATCGTCTTCCCCCGATGAAACGTCTGAAGCACTTCAACGCGGTTGCGGACGCAAACCGCTCCGCACTTTTGCAGGAAGGCTCAGGCCCGGAGGGGCACAGGTACAGGCGCGTGCTCGCCCGCCATCCAGGAAAGGCACATGGCCCTGTCCGGCAGCCCCCTGCGGCCGCCATGCGAGGTCACCGAGATGGCCGCCGCCGTTGCGGCAAAGATCACGCAATCAAGCGGACTGCCGCCCTCCGCCAGCGCCAGAGCGTAGACACCATGGAAGCAATCCCCGGCACCGGTCGTGTCCACGGCCTGCACCAAATAGGCCGGCACATGCCAGAAGACCGGATCGCCCCTTTGCCGCAGGTAACTGCCGCGCTCACCGTCGGTGAGCACCACGGCCGACCGATCAGGCGACCAGAGCGCTTCGAGGAGAACCCGCGGGTCGTCCTCTTCCAGGTAGGACCTCGCGAACGCGATCGGCAGCACGAGATGATCGGCGAGCGACAGGATCCGGTCGCTTGCCGAGCCGATCGTCCATTCGATATCGGCCACGATCGAAAGACCACTACGGCGCGCCCGCTCGACCACCGCTTCCGAATGGACGGCATAACCGTCGATGAGCAGAACCGGCGCCTGGGCAAGCACCGCGTCCGGCAGATCGGGCGACGTGCCGTGCAGCACGTCGTCGTCATAGGCTATGAAACGCTCGCCGTCCGGCCCGACCGTGATGACCGACCGGATGGGCGCGGCATCGGCGTGGCGAGGCGCAAATCCCGTGCCGACGCCTTGGCGCTCCAGTTCGCGTCCGCCGACATCCTCGGGCGGGTCGCCGAGCCAGCCGATGAAGGCCGCACGCCCGCCGAGGCGGGCAACCGCGACAAGCGCGGTGGCGACGTTGCCCCCGTGGTCGCAAACGCGTTTCGTCACCTTTCCCTTCCCGGCGCAAAGCGGGCGATCGACATAGAGGATGTCGTCGACCGCAAGAGCGCCGAAGCCCAGGACGTCAAAGGCGCGCGCCACGGGTCATGCCCCGGCGGCGGCCAGCGCCTCCTCCGGCCTCATGCCGGCATGAATGACGAGCTTGAAGGCCTGCGCGGCTTTCGTCGCGTCGCCGTGGCCCCAGAGGTTGCGGCCCACCACGGCGCCCCGCGCGCCGGCCCGCAGCGCATCCGAGGCCTGTTGCAGCGCGCCGAGCAGCGTGTCGGTCTTCGGCCCGCCGGCAATGACAACCGGGATGGGGCATGTGGCGACCGTTTCGCGGAAGGACTCGAAGTCGCCGGTATAGCCGACCTTGACCAAGTCGACACCCGTCTCGTAGCCGATGCGGACCGCATAGGCGATTTCATCCGGCGTGAAGACAATCTTGCCGCCGTCGGCGAAATCACGCGGATAGATATGGGCGATGACGGGCATTTCGAAGCGCGCAGCGGCGTTTACCGTGTCGGTCAGCCAGCGGATATACTCGCCCTCCGTGTTGCCGCGCACCGGAATGGCGACGGCCAGCGCATCCGCCCCGTAGCGCACCGCATCCTCCGGGGTGGCGATGAGCTGGCGAATCCGGTCGTCGGCCGTGAAGCAGCCAGCCTGGATGACCAGCGCGGCCTTGCCGGCATAATCGGACCACAGGTGGCGGGCGGCGCCCGGCTGGATGCTGACATAGTCGGGCCCGCCTGCCATCACGCGGCGCAGCGCGCCCGGCAAGTCCGCCAGGCCTCCCTCCCGCACATTTCCATAACCGACGAAATGATCGACCGCGCCGCCGAACAGGTTGCCCGAGGGGTTTGAGAACAGGCGAGAAAGGCGAATTTTGGTTCCGAGACCCATGGCAAAGGCTCCTCCGTATCTGCTGACGCGGACCCTAACTCGAAAGCAAAACAACCTTCAATATTTCGAATTCTTTCATTTCGATATTAGCAGGCGATTTTTTATGCGCTATAATGATGCTTCCTGGATGAGAATGCGGCTGCAGGGAAAAATGCTGGCAAATCATCTTTTGAATTTCGAAACCAAGTGCGGAACGCCAGACGGAACGAGTTATGCTTGCAGAACAGCGACGCCAGCAGATCCTGATCGAGCTTCAACGCATTGGACAGGCCCGCACGCGCCAGCTCGCTGACCTGTTCGGCGTGTCGGAAGTCACGATCCGCTCCGACCTCGACATCATGGACGCCAGGAAGCTGCTGATAAAAACCCATGGCGGCGCCATCGCCCTGCCGGCGGATTCGCCCGCAGCCGCCTTCGAGGAGCGCATGCAGCGCAACTTCGATGCCAAGCGGCGCATCGCCCAGATGGCCGCCCGCCAGATCATCGACAACCAGTCGATCGTCTTCGACAGCGGCTCCACCCTGCTCCAGGTCGCCATGCAGATGCCGCCGGTCAAGAATGTCGTGGTGGCCACCACGGCCATGAACATCGCCCAGCACCTCATGTACCGCCCGGGCCTCGATGTGCACATGATCGGCGGCCGCGTGTTCCCGAGCACGGTCAGCACGATCGTTTCGGACTCCGACAAGGCGCTCGGCGGCCTCGTCGCGCACCAGGCCTTCGTCAGCGCGCACGCGATCGATCCGTCCTTCGATGTGGTGGACGTCTCGGAGGACATCGCCCGCACCAAGCGCAATCTGGTGCGCATGGCGCGCCGCGTCGTGCTGGTCGCCGATTCGAGCAAATGGGACATCGGCGCCTCGTCGAAGGCGTTCTCCCTTTCCCGCGTCGACCTCATCATCACCGACAGCAACATGCCGCACGGCATCCGCCATCGTCTCGAGAAGCTCGGCGTCGAGGTCCGCTACGCCTGACGTGGCGCCGCTCAGTACCCGAGCGCGCGCAGCGTCTCGCGGTTGGCGCGGACGGCGGCGGCAGGGTCCTGCCCGGCCGCGTCGGATTCCTCCTCGACGACGATCCAGCCGTTGAAACGCGGCGCGTCGCGCACCGTCTCGATCACCCCGCGCACGTCACAGGCACCCGCCCCCAGCATGGCCCAGATGCCCTTGGCATCGACATCCTTCAGGTGCACGTACCGGATGCGGTCGCGGAACGCCGCAAGCGTATCGTCCATGCGCTGGCCGCCACGCAGGATATGGCCCGTATCCGGCACCCAGCCGACCTCAGGATCGAGACGGACAAAGAGCGCATCATAATCCTCGCGCGTGAAAAGCAGCGTATTGTGATGGGAGGAGGGATGCACCGCCACGGCAACCCCGGCCGCCCGGCCGATCTCTGCCGCGCGGTTGTAGCACTCGGCCGCGACCTCGAACTTGTCTGCGCGCGCGCCGGAAGAAACCACCGTCGCCGATCCCATCGAAACGAGCGCGCCGGGGAAATGCGCGGCGAAATCCACCCAGCGCCTTGCCGTGTCGAGATCCGGGGCGAGCCGGTCCGGCAGGGTGAAGCCGCTGGACGAGCCGAAGGCGAAAGACACGAGGCTGAGACCCGCATCCGTGAGCGTGCGAGCGAAAGCTCCGGGCTTGCCGGCATAATCGCCGATCATGGTGTCGGTGATCTCGATGCCGGAATAGCCGCCGGCGGCAATTGCCCGCACCAGGTCGTCCGGACCGCCGGTCCAGGCCTTGCCGAGCATTTCCCAGGTGAATGTCTGGCAGCCTATGTGAAGTTCGCTCATGACGGGGTCCTGACCTGTCCGTTGATCGTCGCGTCGAGACACGGGAGGCGCTCCTCGCAGTCACGGGCCACCCCGTCACCGACCGCGGGACCGGCCCGGAGACGACGGCGAAAACAGCCCGAACAGAGGGATGACGACGCCTCCCGACGTCTTGTCATTACGTAAGTTAAAATGTTATCGTGCGTCAACATACTTTGTGCTTTGCGTCCATAAACACGGCGCCGGATCTCGATTTTCCCTCAATGATAACAGCAGGATAAATTCTTCACATGGCACAGAAGGACGAACCGAAGCTCAAGATCGGCGTGGTGGGGTGCGGCAATATCTCCCTTGCATACATGCGCAACGCTCCGCTTTTCCGCGGCGTCGAGATCACGGCCTGCGCGGACCTCGATACCGAGGCTGCTGGGCGCCGTGCCGAGGCGTTCGGGCTGCGCGCCACGGATGTCGATTCCCTCATCGACGACGAAGATATCGACCTTGTCCTCAACCTGACCATTCCCGCAGCGCATTTCGACGTTTCGATGCGCGCGCTTTCGGCCGGCAAGCATGTCTTCACGGAAAAGCCGCTCGGCGTGACGGCCGACGAGGGCCGCAAGCTGGTCAATGCGGCGGCTTCCAGGGGGCTTGCCATCGGTTCGGCGCCGGACACCTTCCTCGGCGCCGCCGGACGGCATGCCCGCCGCCTGATGGAAGCGGGCGCCATCGGCAAACCCGTCACCGGCACCGCCTTCATGATGGGCCGCGGAATGGAGCACTGGCATCCCGACCCGAGCTTCTACTACCAGCCCGGCGCCGGCCCGGTGATGGACATGGGACCCTACTACCTCACCATGATGGTCAACCTCATGGGGCCGGTGCGCCGGGTGCAGGCGGTCGCCACCAGCGGCCAGGAGGAGCGCCTCATCACCGCCGACGGCCCCAAGAAGGGTACATCCTTCAAGGTCGGCACGCCGACCAGCCTGCTCTCGCTCCTGGAATTCGAATGCGGCGCGACCGTCACCTTCGGCGCCTCCTGGGACGTGTTCCGCCACTCCAATCATCCGATCGAGCTGCACGGCACGGAAGGGTCGCTGCGCCTGCCCGATCCGGACAATTTTGGCGGGGTGGTCGCCCTGTCGCGCCACGGCGCGCCGTGGGAGGAAACGGATACGGCGGACGCGCTGTTCGGTGCCGTCAACTGGCCAGTCGCGCTGCCGGATCGTGCCAACTACCGCATGCTGGGCCTGGCGGACCTCGCCCGATCCATCGTCGAGGGACGGGCGCCCCGCGCCTCCGGCACGCTGGCGCTGCACGTGCTCGAAGTCATGGAGGCAATCCTGCGCGCCGGGGAGACCGGCGTCGGGCAGACGATTGCCGGCAAGACGGAACAGCCGCGCGAACTGCGCGAGGACGAAGCGCGGAGCCTCTTGGCATGACCGGCCTCGACCCGTCCGCCGCGCGCGCCCTCGCCTGGCCGGGCGAACCGGAAAAACCCGTCGAGGACTGCACCCCCGAGGAGGCACGCAGGCAATATCTCGATGGTTTCGCCAGCAAGCAATGGCCGCCGGAAACCGTCGGCGAGACGATCGAGCGGCATGTGCGCGGCATCCGGGTGAAGATCTGGCGCGGTCGCGGCGCACCGCCGGACGCCGCGCCCGCCCTTCTCTACCTGCACGGCGGCGGCTGGGTGATCGGCGCGCCAGAGACGCACGAGGATATCTGCCGCGTGCTTGCCAATGCGGCTGATGCCGCGGTCATCTCCCCGGACTACCGCCTGGCCCCCGAGCACCCCTTCCCGGCAGCCATCGAGGATTGCGCGGCCACCCTTACCTGGATGCACGCGGAGGCTGCCGGCCTCGGCATCGATCCGGCCCGCATTCTCGTCGCCGGCGACAGTGCCGGCGGCAATCTGGCCGCCGTGACGGCGCTCATGGCGCGGGACGGACAGGTTCCGGCCGTGATCGGCCAGGTGCTGATCTATCCTGTCACGGATCAGGGCCAGGCCTCGGACAGCTACCGCCGCTATGCCGCCGATTTCGGCCTGACCGCGGAGGCCATGCGCTGGTTTCGCGACCACTACCTGCCGGACGAAGCCAGCCGGATGACCTGGCAAGCCTCGCCGCTGCATGCTCCCTCGCTGCACGGCCTTGCGCCGGCCTTCGTCGTGCTGGCCGGCCATGACGTGCTGTTCGACGAGGGGCTGGCCTATGCCCGGCGCCTGGAGGCGGAAGCGAGCGCACGTTGCCGCGTCTGGCCGGGGCAGATCCATGGATTCGTCTCGATGGGCCGTGCCATCCCGGAAGCCCGCGAGGCGCTGGACGCGATCCTCGCGGCGTGGCGGGGGATGGATCCCCGCCTCGGCGCCGGCGCCCGGCCGCCCCGGCCCGAGGACCTCAGGCAGACTCCCGCATGACGAGGGTCGCCTCGAGGATCACCCGGGGCGTTGCCCCCTTGCGGTCGGCCCCGTCGTCCTCGATGCATTTCAACAGGAGCTCGACGGCCCTGGCCGCGATTTCGGGGGCGTTCTGCGCCATCGTGGTCAGCGACGGGCATGTGTAGCGGCTGAGCGGATGGTCGTCGTGGCCGGCGATGCGGATATCGCAGCCTTCCGCACGCCCGATCCTCAACCCCGAGGCGAAGGCGGCCGCCATCGCGCCAAAGGCGAAGCGGTCATTGGCGCACAGCAGCGTCTTTCCCGGCAGCCCGCCCCTTGAAAGCATGCGCTGCATCTGCTCGTAGCCGAGCCGCTCGAACTCCCAGGACGGCGCCGATTCGCACTCGATCACGAGCGGCTCATGCCCTTCGCGGAGCATCGTCGCGCGATAACTTTCCGTCCGTTCGCCGGCATTGACCATCATGTGCGGCACGTCGAGGAATACGGGAGGTTCGCCCGAGCGACACAGGTACTGCACGATCGCCGCCACGCTCTGCATGTTGTCATTGCCCACGAAAGGCAGGTCGAAGGCCGACGGGCTGTCGAAGCAGACGACCGGGATGGCGTCGGTCAGGCGCCCGAGGGCCGAGCGGCGGGAGCCGGCCCCGAGCGGCGCGACGATCGCACCCGCCACCTTGAGCGAGAGGAGCGTCCGCACCGCCTCCTCCTCGAGCTCGGGCCGCGTGTGGGAAGACAGCTGGACCGGCCAGAATCCCTTGGCACGCAGTTCCAGCTCGATAAGCGAAACCACCTGGACATAGAACGGGTCGGACATGCTGGGCACGAGAATGCCGATATTCTTCGTCCGCTTGCGGTTCAGATGCCTGGCAAAGAGGTTGGGCTCGAAGTTCGACTTCTTCAGCGCGGCCTCGATGCGCTTGCGCGTCACCTCCTTGATCTGCGTCGGGTCGTCGAAATATTTCGACAATGTCGGACGCGACACGCCGCAGGCAGCGGCAAAATCGTCCATTGATCTGTAAGTCTTTTTGGCCATTCCAATCCTCATTGCGGGGCGGCACCTGACAATCTCGCATCATAGGCCGTAACGCCGCAAGGGGTGCAGAATTGCCGCTGCAGCAGCGAACTTTCGTTTGTTTACGAAAGTAAAGAAAAAACACATCACAGGCAACAGAAACCGCATCAGGAAGTTCACGCGCGCAAAATTTTTTTTACTTTTAAAATCATTATCTTGATCTATTTTATATGCCATTCACTACGCATTTCACAGCAAGCCCCGTTGACAGTCGGATCGTTCCGGCAGCCTACTCACGGCACGATCTTGGGAGAGGATCGATCACCTGAAAGTCTAACGGGAGGCAGACATGAATTTCAGAAAGCTCAGCAAGACTCTGAAGGCCGCCGCGGCGGTCTGGGCGCTCTGCGCCGCCTCGGCCTTTGCCGACACCACCATCGAGTTCATCCAGTGGTGGGAACCCGAAATGCCCGCCGGCGCCCTGCGCGGCATCATGGACGATTTCGAGGCGAAGAATCCCGGCATCAAGGTGACGCTCGTCAGCGGTCCCTATGCCACGACCCGCGACCAGATCGTCGTCGGCGCCGCCTCCGGCACGCTCAGCGATGTGGTGGGCCTTGACGGCGCCTGGGTCAACGGCCTCTCGAAGCAGGGCGCCATCGCGTCCATGGACGAGCTGATGGAGAAGGCCAACTACGACAAGAGCCAGATCGCCGACATCGTCAAGGTCGACGGCAAGAGCGTCATGTTCCCGCTGGCCTCCTTCGTCTATCCGGTCTTCGTCAACATGGACATCGCCGCGGCGGCGGGCGTCGAGACGATGCCGTCGACGCGCAGCGAATTCGCCGAAGCCGCAAAGAAGATGACGGATGCCTCGAAGAACCAGTACGGCTGGGTCCTGCCGCTCTCGCTGCAGTCGCCGAGCGGCATTCAGAACGACGTCATGTCCTGGGTCTGGTCGTCCGGCGCCTCGATGATGAAGGACGGCAAGCCGGATCTCGAGAACGAGGCTGTCGTCGGCACGCTGGAATATATCGAGAAGCTGAACAAGGACGGCGTGATTTCCCCCGGCATCTTCGCCAAGAAGGAGCAGGACAAGGTCGAGGAGTTCGTCAACGGCCGCGTCGGCATGATGGTCGACACGCTCGCCCACGTGAACCTGATCCGCGAACGAAACCCGAAGCTGAATTTCAGCATTTCCGCCCTGCCCGCCGCCGACGGATACACCGGCAAGCGCGGCATGCCCTATGCCTCCTGGGGCATCGGCATCAGCGAGGGTAGCGCCCACAAGGAAGAGGCCTGGAAGCTGGTCGAGTTCCTGATGAGCCCGGAGGTCAACGGCCGCCTCGTCTCCATCGCCAACGCCTTCCCGGGCAACGTCCACGCCAAGCCCGACTTCGTGACCTCCGACCCGATCTTCGCGGAAGCCTTCAAGATCTACCAGAGCGGTTACCCGGCCAACGAATTCGTCGGCCTTCCGGTCGCCGAGGAGCTGATGCGCAACATGAATGTCGAGCTGCAGAAGATGTTCGACGGCGGCCAAAGCGCCAAGGACGCCGCCGCCAACACGCAGAAGGCCTGGCTCGCCAAGTTCTAAGCCGGCACATGCTCAACGACACCGGCAGCGCCGATTGCGCCCTGCCGGTGTCCGTCGTCAATTCCCGGCAGATCGGACAATCCCGCCATGAACCGTTCCATTACGGCCCTGGCCCCAGCGCCGCCCAAGGCAGGCAAGAAGGGCAGGCTTAGCTACAAAACGCTCCGCAAGCTGGTGCCGTATCTCTACGTGACCCCGGCAACGCTTCTCCTGGTTCTGCTGATGCTCTTCCCGATGGCGATGGTGCTGCGCTACTCGCTGATGGACGGCGCCATCATGAAGCGGGACGCCGCGTTCGCCGGGCTTCAGAACTACATCACCATCTTCCAGAACCCGGTCTTCTGGCAATCCTTGTACCAGACGCTCTACTTCACCATCATGAGCGTGGTCTTCCATTTCGTCCTCGGGCTTGCCTTCGCGCTGCTGCTCAATACCAACCGGGTGAATCCGACGATCCGCAGCATCCTGCGCGTCCTCTTCATTCTTCCCTGGCTGTTCACCGCCGTCATCATCGCCATCATCTGGCGCCTTCTGCTCGACCCGAACGGCGTCGTCAACAGCGTGCTGATGACCTTGCATATCATCAACTTCAAGGTGGAATGGTTCTCGTCCACCAGCACCGCGATCCATGCCCTGACCTTCGCCAACATCTGGGCGGGCTATCCGCTCTTCATGGTCAGCCTGCTCGCCGGCCTCCAGGGCATATCGAAGGAACTCTACGAGGCGGCCGGCATCGACGGCGCCAACGAATTGCAGAAGTTCTGGTACATCACCATTCCGCAACTGATGCCGATCATCATCAGCATTTCCCTGCTCGACTTCATCTGGACCATGCAGGTATTCCCGCTCGTCTGGATGACGACCGGCGGCGGGCCGATCTACGCGACGGAAATGCTCTCCACCTTCACCTACAAGCTCGCTTTCGCCCAGTACGAGTTTTCGCTGGCATCGGCGAGCGCCATCGTCATCCTCATCATCTCGATGAGCGTGACGTATTTCTACATCAAGCACCAGCAGCGCAGGTAGACGGCATGGCAAGAAAACGGTCCTTCAAGAACTCGGTCCTGCCGACGCTTCTCACCTATGCCGGCCTGGCCGTCGGCCTGGTCTTCGCGGCCTTCCCGATCGTCTGGATGGTCTTCAGCTCCCTGAAGTCCAACACGGAGATCTTTGCCCTGCCGCCAAGATTGCTGCCGGACGACTTTACGATCTCGGCCTATCTGACGATCTTCAACGATCCGACGAAAGTGCGCTTCTTCATCAACAGCTACTTCGTTGCCGGCGTCGTGACGGTGCTGACGCTCTTCATCGCGATCCTCACCGCCTACGGCTTCAGCCGCTATTCGTTCCGCTTCAAGAACACGCTGAACATCTTCATCATCAGCACGCAGACGGTGCCGCCGATCACCCTCCTCATCCCCTATTTCGGCATGGTGGTGGCATTCCGGATCTTCGACACCTATCTGGCGCTGATCCTCACCTACCTGGTCTTCACCCTGCCCTATGCCGTGCTGTTGATGACGGGCTATCTGAACACGCTGCCGAAGGAGCTCGACGAGGCGGTACTGGTCGATGGCGGTTCGAGCTGGACGGCGCTGTGGCGGGTGATCGTTCCGGTATCGACGCCGGGCATCGTCGCGACCGCGGTCTATACGTTCCTGCTCTCCTGGAACGAATTCCTCTTCGCCCTCACGCTGACCAAGTCGATGGATCTGAGAACCGTGCCCATCGGAATCCAGCTTCTCATGGGACAACATGCCTTCGAGTGGAACGAGATGATGGCCATGAGCGTGCTCGGATCGCTTCCGCTGCTCGTGTTGTATCTGGTCGCCCAACGCTACTTCCTGGCCGGCATGACGGCGGGATCGGTCAAAAGCTGAAAGGCCGGCGATGTCCACGGTCGATCTGCCCGGAGCATGTAGGCGCGCCCGCATGCCATTGCCGACGGCTCCGGACGAAGGCCGTTTCAAGGATCGCTTTTCGCCGCACGGTTGATCATGCCGGCGGTGCAGGCTCCTGAAGCGGGGGCGGCTCCGCGAGCCGGGGGCTCTCCTCGTTCGAGAGGTAGCGCTGGTGCAGCATGCAGGCTGCGCCGAAAGCGGGGCCGATCGTCTCGTCGTCGTTCGTTTCGATCGCCGGCAGTGGAAAGCTCGCTTCCTGCATGGCCTGGATGTAGTGGAGCACACGCGCCGCCATCAGCGGGTAGAGCGCGGCGACCGAGCCGCCGAGCACGATGCGGTCGGCATCAATCATGCGGCAGGCCTGGATGAGGCCGAAGGCCAGGGCGCGGGCCCATCGCTCCGCGATCGCCACGGCACCCGGCACGCGGTCGCGCACATCGGCGAGAAAGGCGGCGAATGTCGGCTCGCCGGCCGGCGCGGTCGACCGGTAGTCCGTCAGGATGCATTCGAGCCCGAGCACCTCCTCGAGGCTGCGCTCGGGCGCATCCCCGCCCTGCACCCGCAGGTGGCCGATTTCACCGGCAAGGCCATGCGCGCCGCGGAAAAGACTGCCGTCGACGATGATGCCGCCGCCGACGCCGCTTTCCATGACGAGGAAGAGCGCAACCCCGGAATGGGGCTCGCTGCGGCCATAGGAGGCGCCGATGGCAAAGGCGTTCGCATCGTTCTCCACCAGAACCGGAAGCGGCACCGGCAGGGCGGCGCGCACGAGATCGGCAAGCTGCACGTTTTCCCAACCCAGCAGCGGCGCCACGCGGACGCGGCCATGGCGGTCCATCTGCGCGGGCGCCGCCACCCCGATGCCCTCGCACCGCTCCAGCCGCTCGGGCGACAGGGATTCGAACGCCCTTCCGACAGCCTGCGCCACGGCGGCCCCGACATCGGTGGAGGCGCCCGCGAAGGGAACGGCGTTGGCGCTGACGATCCGCGATGCGAGATCGATCTCGACGGTGGTGATGTGCTCCACGCCGATCTCGACCCCCAGGAACACCGCCGCCTCGGGCACGAGTTCGATCAGGATGCCCGGCCTGCCGGCATGGGCGTGCAGGCCGCGCGCCTGCGCGAGGGCGCCGACTTCGCGCACGAGCCCCTCCTGCGTCAGGCCCGCGACGATGTGGCCGGACGACGAGCGGTTCAGTCCGAGAAAGCGGGCCAGCTCGGCGCGGCTGAGCCGCCTGAACCGGTGCAGGGCCCGCATGGCCGCCAGCTCGTTGCGCTGGCGGGTGGCGCGCGAAGCGCCGATTGCACCCACGTCACTCACGGGCACCCCTCCTTGCCCAACGGAACGTCCCGCATGGCCCGTCCCTCAGGCGCGGGCGTTGGTCGCGCGGCGGCGCCTCGCCTCGTCCATCTTGAGGTCGATGAAGCGCCTTGCATGCTGCGCCAGCGGCATGTTGTCGGTCCAGGTGTCGCGCCAGATCGCGCAGGCGAGCGACAGGCTCTCGTCGACGACGGCGCTCGAAAAGGATTCGAAGGTGATGTCGCGCCCGTAGTCTATATCGAGCAAGGCGTCGAATATCCGGTCGAAGTCGATGACGCCGTCGCCGAGATAGCCGCGATTGCTCTCGCCTATGTGGAAGTAGCCGATCCTGTCGCCGGCAAGCCGGATGGCCGCCGCCGGGTTCGCCTCCTCGATGTTCATGTGGAAGGTATCGAGGTGGAGGCGGACATGGTCCGAACCGGTCTGCGCGATGAAATCGAGCCCCTGCGCGGTGGTGTTGAGAAGGTTGGTCTCGAAGCGGTTGACGATTTCGAGCACAAGGTCGACGCCGGCCGACCGGGCGATGTCCGCCGTTCTGGCGATCGCCGCGACGCTGTTGTCCCAGCCCGCCCTGGACGGCATGCGCGCGTATTTCGCATGGGCCGAATAGAGGATGCCGCCAAGCTTGCTGCCGCCGATATCCCGCACGGCCCTGACCGCATCGGCCAGCATCCTTTCCCCGGCCTTCACCGTTTCCGGATCCTCGCTCGACACGTCATGGCTGAAGGGTAGCCCCATGGTGACCGCGATGTCGAGGTCGAGCGATCCTGCCCGCCTGGCCAGCCGGTCGAGATCGAATTTCTCGGGGCGGAGATAGGCGAACTCGATCAGCTTGTAGCCGCAGGACGCCGATTTCTCCATCGCGTCCTCAAGCATGGCCTGCGTCTGACCGCCTGTCCATACGAAGGAATGAATACCCAGCCGCCCCATGACGCCTCCCCCGGCCCGATGGTCTTGCCATTTATGTTGCTTTATGCAACAAATATATCTCGCCTTCGACTGTCAAGAGGCTTTTGCAAAGCGGAATCGAAGGGTATTCGACGGAATGGACTGAGTTGACGAACTCTTCTGCGCTGCAAAAATCATGTTTTGCACCAGCGAAGACTTCAAATCCGCCCTGGATGTGCCGTTTGAGATTGATGTTGACAGCATTTTTATTCGTGAATTAATTCGTAATATTAAGCAACATATAGGCTGCTCCAATGCCGGAACCGGAGCGGGAAATGCGCGAACGGCCCTTCGGAGGCTGACGTTCCCTTCTCGCGGAGGACTTCCGGGCATCGCGGCATGTTCGGCGGCGATCCGGCGCGGGCGGTACGGAAGGAATTTGCCGGCAGGAGTGCCGACCGGGGCACGGAGGCTGCGGGATATGGCGGCCGGCCGGTCGACAGGGTCACGGGCTGGGCCGTGTTGGAGGAGGAGTGCGATGAAGGCAGATTTGCGGATCGTTCCCGATTTCGAGATGATCATTTGCCCGCCCGCGGAATCCTTCCGCTGGAACATGCACGACTATCCCTATTTCGGGGCCAAATGGCACTACCACCCCGAATACGAGCTGCATCTGACGCGCTCCACCTCCGGCGTGATGATGGTGGGCGACTATATCGGCGAGTTCGAGCCGGGCTGCCTGGTGCTTACCGGGCCGAACGTGCCGCACAACTGGGTCAGCGACATCGAGCCCGGCAAGCTGGTGCACAACCGCGACATGCTGATCCAGTTCACCGCGGAATGGGCAAACCGGGTGACGGCCCTCTGCCCGGAACTCGGCTGCATCCGCCCCCTGTTCGAGGATGCGGTCTACGGCGTGGAATTCCGCGGGGCGACGGCGATGGCCGGCCGGCGCCTGCTTGCCCAGATGGGATCGGCGCGCGGCGCCGAGCGCATTGTGCTCTTCCTGCAGCTGATGATTACGCTCGCCGGCGATCCGGCCGACCGGCGCCGGCTTTCGCGCCTCGCGCCCGCCGCAACGCAGGTCGAGCCGCCGCCGGAGCTGGATTCGGCGATGCGCTACGTGCTGGAAAACTACAGCCAGCAGATCGACCTCGCCGCGGTGGCGCGCCATTGCCGGCTCGAGCCGCAGGCCTTTTCGCGCCTGTTCAAGCGCCAGACGGGCCATACCTTCGCGCGCTATGTCATCCTTGCGCGCATCTATGCCGCCTGCTCGCTGCTGACCCAGACCTACCGGCCGATCACCGACATCTGCTTCGACGTGGGCTTCAACAACATCGCCAACTTCAACAGGCAGTTCTTCAAGATCTGCGGGCGGACGCCATCCGACTACCGGCGTAACGCCCACAAGATCGGCACCGACTCGCGTCCCGATCCCTTCCGGGAAATCCGCGCCTATTCCGCCGGCATGACCGCCGTCGGCGGAAAAGTATAGGTCGGCCGCAAACCGCGCGTGGCAGCGTTTTTTAGCCAGCACTACTCTTGGCGCACGCTCATGGGAATTGCTTCTCGGGACGGAGCCTGAGCCGAAATCCCCTGATCGCAGACGAAGCCGCCGGACACGGGAGGAGCCGTGTGACCGGATGCTTCGGGCACCGTCCGGAATGCCGGACGCCAACAGCCCTGCCGGAACCGTCGGCGGGCGGGATCATTCAAGGAGGAGTGTATGATCAGGAAATCTGGAATTGGACTGGCGGCCCTCACGCTCGGCCTGCTGGCGAGCGTGATATCCGCAAAAGCCGACTTCTGGTCGGATGCCGGCGCGAAATACCAGGGCGTCGTGCTGCACGGCGTCACCGAGAGCACGCCGCCGTCGAACTACATCAAGGACGTGCTGGCACCGGAATTCGAGAAGAAGACCGGCATCAAGGTCGAGATCGAGACGACCTCCTGGGACCAGATGTACGACAAGGCCATCAAGGACATGGAAGCCAAGACCGGCATCTATGACATGGTCTATATCGAGCAGGACATCATCTACGCCTATCTCGCACGCAACTTCCTGGTCAACATCACCCAGTCGCTCAAGGACGATGCGTCGCTGAAGTCGCCGGATTTCGACGAGACGCATTTCACGACCTTCGCCAACTACTTCAAGAACGCGGACGGCGATCTCTTCGGCGTGCCGATGGAGGCCTTCATCAAGGTCTATCTCTACCGGACCGACCTCTTCAACGACCCGAAGATCCAGGAGGCCTTCAAGGCCGAGACCGGCAAGGACCTGAAGCCTGCGGCCACGCATGAGGAGTACACGCAGATCGCGGAATTCTTCACCAAATACGGCAAGGACAACGGCCTCGAGCTGTGGGGCACGACGGCGCAGGCGCATACCGGCCATCCGGCGTCCTGGTACGAGTTCTTCGAGTCGGTCGCGCCGACCTTCGGGGTCTACAACTGGGGCATCGACGCCGGCAACAACTATGCCGCGACGGTCGCGAACGGCGGCCAGATGAACAGCGACAAGGCCAAGGCCGCGCTGAAATACTGGCTGCACCTGCGCGACATCGCACCGCCGGAATCGGCCGCCTCGACCTGGACGGAAGTCGGCACCACATTTGCCGCCGGCCGCGTCGCCCAGGGCCTCGTCTACGGCGAGAACGCCGCCTGGATCGCTTCCGATGCGGAAAAATCGCGGGTCGTGGGCAATGTGGGCGTGGCCCTGCCTCCGACGGATGCGGCGGTCCTGGAGGAAGTGAAGGGCGGCACCGGCTATCTCGGCTACTATGACGGCGGCGCCTTCGGCCTTCCGATCACCTCGAAGAACAAGGAGGCGGCTCTGCTCTTCCTGCAGTTCATCGGGCAGGATTCGGTACAGGCGGACTGGGCCGTCGCGGCGCCGCGCATCACCAACACCGCGACCTATGACGACCCCAAGGTCATCGAGATGGACAAGCAGCTGAACGGCTACTACTCGATGCTCAAGAACGAGGGCAAGCTGTTCGCCGGCGCACCGCCCTTCCCGTTCCATGCGCAGGTCCGCGAAGCCACCGCGCCGATCTTCTACAGCATCCTGCTCGGCGAGATCGGCCCCGACGAAGGCCTCGACCAGATGGCGGCCAAGGCCGAGGAGGAACTGACCAACCTCGGCTATCGCAAGTAGCTCGGCAGAGCCTGCGTCCGGACGGCACCTCCCAGGATCGCCGCCCGGACGCAGCCGTCTTCGCGGCAGGCCGCGGCCTGCTCCTGTTGCCTCGGGAGACCGCCTTCATGCGTTCGAACACGGTGGGCTGGCTGATGCTTGCCCCGACGATTGCGATCCTCGCCGTCTTCGGCATCGCGCCCTTCATCTACGTGCTCTACGTCGCCTTCCACCACTGGAACCCGTTCGGCGCGGACCCTCTCATGACCTATAACGGCGCGAACAATTTCCGCCGCCTGGTGTTCGACCGGGAATTCCTGCTATCGATCGCCGTCACGATCAAGTTCGCCTTCTTCGCGGTCGTGAGCGAGATCATCCTCGGCTATCTGCTGGCGCAGCTGTTCATGCGCGAGTTTCCCGGCCGCGGCCTGTTCCGCACCGTCCACACGCTGCCGCTGATCGTGGCGCCCATCGTCGTCGGCTCCGTCTGGCGCCTGATGACCACGCCGTCGATCGGCATCATCCCCTACCTGCTCAAGACCTGGTTCGGCTACGACCTCAATATCGGCCGGGACGCCGGCGCCGCCTTCCTGCTCACTGTCATCATGGATATCTGGCACTGGACGCCGCTGGTGACGCTGACGCTGCTCGCAGCCCTCCTGTCCCTGCCCAAGGAGCCGTTCGAACAGGCCCAGATCGACGGGGCGAACCGCTGGCAGATCTTCTGGCACATCACCTTGCCGATGATCCGTCCCGCCATCCTCGCCACCGTCTTCATCCGTCTCATGGACGCGCTGCGCACCGTCGACGAGGTCTGGATGCTCACCTCCGGCGGGCCGGGCGCGGCGACCCGCTATGTCGGCCTGCACATCTGGAAGATCGTCTTCCCGAAGACGGATTACGGCTACGGCGCCGCCATATCGGTCATCGTCCTCTATCTGACGCTGGTCATGTGCTGGCTGCTCTATGTGGCGCTGGTCGCGCCGCGCCAGAAGAAGGAGGCGGAATGATGCGCCAGTCGAGCCCCATCCTCTACCTCGTCTTCTGGATCCTGCTCAGCTTCCTGACGCTGTTTCCGATCTACTGGCTCTTCGTCATCTCGGTGAAGCCCGCGGTGGACCTGTTCACCACGCCGAGCCTGATCCTCGATACGGTCTACTGGAACAACTACGTCAAGGTGCTCTCCAACGAGACGATCCGCCGCTACATGTACAATTCGCTGGTCATCTCGACCAGCAACGCGGCGCTGGTCACCGTGCTTGCCTTCATGGCCTGCTATGCGCTGTCGCGCTTCGATCTCGCCGGCAAGGAGAACATCTTCTTCTGGACGATCACCAACCGCATGGCGCCCGCCGCCGTGTTCCTGCTGCCCTTCTTCCTGCTGTTCACCCAGGTCTTCACGATCGGCGACTGGAAGCTCTACGACACCAAGATCGGCATGGTGCTGCTCTACTGCACCTTCAACCTGCCCTTCGCGATCTGGACGCTCAGGCCCACCATGGACGGCATACCGAAGGAACTCGACGAAGCAGCGACGGTCGACGGCGCCACGACGTGGCAGGTCATCCACGAGGTGGTCTTCCCCCTCGCCCGGCCCGGCCTCGCGGTGACCTTCATCCTCACCTGGGTGTTCGCCTGGAACGAGTTCCTGCTGGCGGCCACGCTCACCAGCTTCAACGCCCGGACCATCACCACGGGCCTTTCGGAATACGTGACGACGACCGGCACCGAATGGGGCGCGATGGCCTCGATAGCCGTGATCACGCTGATCCCGGCCCTCATCATCTTCTCGATGGTGCAGCGTCACATCGTGGCGGGCCTCACCTTCGGCGCGGTCAAGGAGTAGGCCATGGAGCATCATGTCGACCCCGATACCGCCGAGGACCGCCAAACCGATCAAAGGCCGGTGCGGCGCACCGGCTTCCTGCCGATCAGGACGAACTGGTTCGACCGGCTCTTCGTCGGGATCTACCTGTTCGTCGCGCTGGAGCTGTTCTGGATGCGGTTCCTGGAACAGTCGATCCCGCTCACCGTCTGCCACGTTCTGGCGATCGCGCTCGGGGTGCTGATCGTCTGGCGCGGCTGAGGCATTTCCTCAAGCCAGGATGGAATGGAACGATGAAATCGCTTGTTCTCGAAGAAAGATTGAAGCTGTCGCTCAGGGATTTCCCGATCGAGCGCGAGGAGGTCCTGGGGGCCCGCGACGTGCGCATCAAGCTGCACACCGTCGGCATATGCGGCTCGGACGTGCACTACTATACCCATGGCGGCACCGGCGTCTTCCAGGTGAAGGCGCCGATGATCCTCGGCCACGAGGCCTCCGGGACCGTGATCGAAACCGGCCCGGACGTGACCGGCCTCACGGTCGGCGACCGGGTCTGCATGGAGCCGGGCATTCCCGATCCCAACAGCCGCGCGACCCGGCTCGGCCTCTACAACGTGGATCCCGCCGTGCGCTTCTGGGCGACGCCGCCGATCCACGGCGTGCTGCGCCCCACCGTCGTCCACCCGGCCGACTTCACCTTCAAGCTGCCGGACAACGTCTCCTTCGCCGAAGCGGCGATGGTCGAGCCGCTCGCCGTCGGCGTGCACGCCGCCACCAAGGCGCAGGTGAAGCCGGGCGACATCGCGCTCGTCATCGGCGCCGGCCCGATCGGTCTCGTCACCGCGCTTTCGGCGCTCGCGGCGGGTTGCGCCCGCGTCTTCGTCAGCGATATCGACGATGCGAAGCTGGAGATCGCCGCAAAGCTCGGCGCGATCGTCCCGGTCAATGTCCAGCGACAGGACCTGGCGGCGGAGATCCTGAAGGCCACCAACGGATGGGGCGTCGAGATCGTCTTCGAATGCTCGGGCCATCCCAAGGGCGCGGAAGGCGTGTTCGATCCGCTCTGCCCCGGCGGGCGCGTCGTGTTCATCGGCTCGCAGGTGCATCCGGTCCAGTACGATGTCGGCAAGGCCATGGTGCGCGAGGCGCGTGTCGAGCACGTGTTCCGCTATGCCCATGTGTTCCCGCGCTGCGTCGCCATGCTGTCGTCCGGCGCGATCGACGTCAAGCCGCTGATAACCCGCAATTTCAGCTTCGACGAGAGCGTCGAGGCCTTCGAGATCGCCGCCGCCGCGCCGAAGGGCGAGGTGAAGATGCAGATCCTTCTGCCCCAATGAGGAAGACACATGGCTCAGGTCGCCGTCAGGAATGTCGTCAAGAAATACGGTAGTCTCCAGGTCATCCATGGGGTGAACATCGATATCGCCGATGGCGAGTTCGTCGTGCTCGTCGGCCCGTCCGGCTGCGGCAAGTCGACCCTGCTCAGGATGATCGCAGGGCTGGAAAGGATTTCCGGCGGCGAGGTCGATATCGGCGGGCGCGTGGTCAACGACGTCCTGCCCAAGGATCGCGACATCGCGATGGTGTTCCAGAACTACGCGCTCTATCCGCACAAGACGGTGGCCGAGAACATGGGCTTTCCGCTGAAGCTGAAGGGCCGGCCGAAGGACGAGATCGCCGCCAAGGTGAAAAAAGCCGCCGAAATCCTGGCGCTGGAAAAGCTGCTCGACCGCTATCCCAAGCAGCTTTCCGGCGGCCAGCGCCAGCGCGTCGCCATGGGGCGGGCGATCGTGCGCGATCCCCAGGTGTTCCTGTTCGACGAGCCGCTGTCCAACCTCGACGCCAAGCTGCGCGTGACCATGCGCGTCGAGATCAAGGAACTGCACCAGCGGCTGAAGACCACCACGGTCTATGTGACGCACGACCAGATCGAGGCCATGACCATGGCCGACAAGATCGTGGTGATGCGCGACGGCCATGTCGAGCAGATCGGCGCGCCGCTCGATCTCTACGACCGGCCCGCCAACACCTTCGTCGCCGGCTTCATCGGCTCGCCGGCGATGAACTTCGTGCTCGGCAGGCTCGAAGGCCGGGACGGCGAAACGGTGTTCGTCAGCGACCACGGCACGGTCCTGCCGGTGCCGGCCGGGACCGCGCCGCGCCCGGAACCCGTGGTCTACGGCATCCGCCCCGAGCATATCGACGTGCGCCCCGGCGGGATCGCCGCCACCATCTCCGTGCTGGAGCCCACCGGTTCGGAAACCCAGATCTTCGCGCGCATCGGCGAGGACCCGCTGAACGCCGCCGTGCGCGACCGCGTCGCATCAAGGCCTGGCGAGACGATCCCGCTCTCGATCGACAGCCAGCGCGTCCACCTCTTCGACCGCCAGAGCGGCAAGCGTATCTGAAAGGAGAAGTGCCGTGTTCTTCGAGAAATTCCGGATGGACGGCCAGGTCGCGGTGGTGACCGGCGGCGGGCGCGGCATCGGGCTTGCCTGCTGCGAGGCACTCGCCGAGGCCGGCGCCAAGATCGTCATCATCGACCGGGAGGACGCGATCGCCGAGGCCGGCAGGGAGGCCTTGGCGAAAAACGGCCATGATGCCGACGCGCATGTGCTCGACGTGACCGATTCCGCCGCCGTCGGCCGCATCGCCGATGCCATCGTCGAGGCGCATGGCCGCGTCGACACGCTCGTCGCCAATGCCGGCATCGCCCGCACCGGGTTTGCCGCCGAGGACACGCCGGACGAGGTCTGGCTCAGCGTCAACGACGTCAACTACAACGGCGTCTTCTGGTGCTGCCGGGCCTTCGGCCGGCACATGCTGCGGGCCGGGCGCGGCGCGATCGTCAATATCGGCTCGATGTCGGGCTATATCGTCAACCGCCCGCAGATGCAGTCCTACTACAACGCCTCGAAGGCGGCGGTGCATCATCTCACCGCCTCGCTTGCCGCCGAATGGGCGGATCGCGGCGTGCGCGTCAACGCCGTCGCGCCGACCTATATCGAAACCGAGATGACCAGGACCGTGGTCGACAAGGCGATGATGGACATCTGGATCCGCGACACGCCGATGGGCCGCATGGGCCAGCCGCATGAAATCGCATCCGTCGTGCATTTCCTGGCCTCGGACGCGTCGAGCCTGATCACCGGCGCGACCGTGAAGGCGGATGCCGGTTTCACCTGCTGGTAGAGGAGGAAGACATGGATTTCACGGGCAAGCATGTGATCGTCACCGGCGCCGGCAAGGGCATCGGCAGGGCAACCGCCGTGATGCTCGCCCGGCGGGGCGCGAAGGTCGTGGCCCTGACACGCTCGGCCGCCGACCTCGAAAGCCTGGAAAAGGAGATCGGCTGCGTCCCGATCCCGGTCGATCTCGCCGATGCGGCGGCAACGCGCGCCGCGGCCCTCAAGGCGCTGCCGGCCGACTACCTGGTCAACTGCGCGGGCACAACCGAGCTCGAACCCTTCCTCGACGTCTCGGTCGAGAACTTCGACCTCCTCTATGCCGTCAACACCCGGGCGCCGATGATCGTGGCGCAGGAATATGCGCGCGACAGGGTGGGGAAAGGCGCAAAGGGTGCGATCGTCAACGTGTCGAGCGTCGCGGCCTTTGTCGGCATTCCCGACCATGCCGCCTACTGCGCCTCGAAATCCGGCCTCGACGGGCTGACGCGGGTGATGGCCAGGGAGCTCGCGCCGAAGGGCATCCGCGTCAACGGTGTGCACCCGACCGTCACCCTCACCCCCATGGCGGTCAAGGCCTGGAGCGACCCGGACAAGGCCGCAGGCATGCTCGGCCGCATCCCGGTCGGCCGCTTCGCCGATCCCGACGACATCGCCGAAGTCATCCTGTTCCTGCTGTCGGACGAGGCGGCGATGGTCAACGGCCTGTCGATGCCGGTCGACGGCGGCTACACGATCGCCTGAACCCCGCTGGAGGATGCCGTGGCCGGAGTAGAAAGGCGTGGTTTCATCACGGGCGGCACCTGGTGCCTCGACCGCAACCGCAAGATCGACGCCTGGCCGCGCGAGGACAGCGTCGGCATCGCCTGGGGGCTGGAAGAGCGCGGCGGCGGCTCGGCCTGCAATCTCGCCATCGACGTCAAGCGCCTCGACCCGACGATGCCGGTCGAGACGATCGGGCTCGTGGGCGATGACGATGCGGGGCGCAAGCTGATCGCCGAGGCGGACCGGGCGGGGCTCGATTGCCGGCAGATGCATGTCAGCCGCGAAGCGCCGACCCACACGACCGAGGCCTTCATCTCACAGGAGAGCGGCCAGCGCACGCATATCTCGGATCTCGGCGCCGGGGCGCTGCTGACGCCGGACCATTTCGACTTTTCCGGAACGACGGCACGCGTCCTGCATCTCGGCCTGCCGGGCATCCATCCCCGGATGGATGCCCCCTGGGGGACGGATGCCAACGGATGGGTAAGCGTGCTCAGGGCCGCCCGCGCCGCCGGCCTTGAAACCAATCTCGAACTCTGCACGGTCACGCCGGAGCGCCTGCGCGCGCTGATCCTGCCAGGCCTGCCGCATCTCGACACGCTGATCGTCAACGACAGCGAGATCGGCGCGCTGGCGGGGATCGCGACCATGGACGGCGGCAGGGCGAACGCCGACGCCTGCGCCGCAGCCTCGGCCACGGTCCTCGAACGGGGCGCGATGCGGCTCGTGACCGTGCATTTTCCCGAGGGGGCGATCACCGTCACGCGCACGGGCGAGAGGATTTTCGTACCATCGGCCAGCGTGCCGCCCGATGCGATCGTCGGGCCGAACGGCGCAGGGGACGCGTTTGCAGCGGGCTTCCTCTACGGCCTGCACGAGAACTGGCCGCTGGCCGACAGCCTGTGGCTCGGCCATGCGGCGGCCGCCTGTTCGCTGCGCTCGGCGGGCACGACCGACGGGGTCGTTTCCTGGCGGCAATGCCTCGACACGGCGCGGACCTGGGACAGGCGCAGGCAACCGGATTTGACGAAACCTCAACCCGACTCGGAAGGGACACGGACATGGTGAAGCAACTGGAAGGCAAGGTCGCGGCGGTGACGGGCGCAGCTTCGGGGATAGGGCTTGCGAGCACGAAGGCGATGATTGCCGAGGGCGCGCATGTCGTGCTCGTCGACCGTGATCGCAATGCCCTCGATGCCGTTTGCGCGGACCTCGGAGGTGCCGCGATCCCGCTGGTGATCGATCTTCTCGACCCGGCGGACTGCGCGACATTGATGCCCGCCGTCGAGCGACTGACCGGCCGGCTCGATATCCTTCACGCCAATGCCGGCACCTATATAGGCGGAGACCTGGTCGATGCGCAGACCGCCAATATCGATCGGATGCTCAACCTCAATGTCAACGTCGTGATGAAGAACGTCCATGACGTGCTGCCGCACATGATCGAGCGCGGCGCCGGCGACATCATCGTGACGAGTTCGGTGGCGGGCCACTATCCGGTTCCGTGGGAGCCGGTCTATTCGGCATCGAAATGGGCCATGACCTGCTTCGTCCAGACGGTGCGCCGGCAGGTCAACAAGAAGGGCATCCGGGTCGGGTCGGTTTCTCCAGGCCCCGTGATCAGCGCGCTGCTTGCCGACTGGCCCGAGGAAAACCTCCGGAAGGCCAAGGAATCGGGAAGCCTGATCGAGCCCGCCGAAGTGGCCGATGCGGTCATCTTCATGCTGACCCGCCCCCGGAACGTCACCATCCGCGACGTCGTCGTCCTTCCGTCGAATTTCGACATCTGACCCGCCAGGAATGGCAGCGACAGGTTTCAATCCAAACCTCCGCGAGGGAGGCGACCACTCAGGAACACCTCCCGGACCGCTGGGATAATAGCCGTGGCCGCCCTTTGTCCACCGGCAACCCTGCCTAAACCAGCAGCGGTTCAAGCACGCGTCTTGCGGCATGCCCGAACGGCACGGGGCGCCGTGCCATGCGGTCGACATTCACATGGATGAAAAAGCCTTCCGCCGCCGCGATGTCTTCCTCGTTGCGGAAGAGCCCGATCTCATAGCGGACGGACGAGCTTCCGAGCCGGGCGACACGGATGCCGGCCGTGACCACGTCCGGGAAGGTCATTTCCGCGTGATAGCGGCACCCTGTCTCGACGACGAGGAAGATCTCCGATCCTCCCCTGATATCCAGAACCCCGTTTTCGATGAGGAAGCCATTCACCGCGCTGTCGAAGAGGCTGTAATGGACGACATTGTTCATGTGCCCGTATGTGTCGTTGTCCGACCAGCGCGTTCCGATCGTCCGGAAAACCTTGTAGCCGGAGCGCCCGCCGGGTCCCGTCCGTTCCGTCATCACCAGGCCGCCTTGTAGATCGAGAGGGCGTCCGTTTCACTTACCGCCCGGGGATTGTTCACGAGGAGCCTGGTCTGCTTCATGGCGTCTCGCGCCATACCCGCCAGATGCTCCTCGCCGATGCCGACATCCCGCAACCGGGCTTGCAGCCCGAGCCGTGCCGACAGTTCGGCCAGCCGCTCGATGAAGGCCGCGCAGCGCTGCCCGCCATCCTGCTCGCACGAGAGATCCGGAAAGGCATCGGCGGCGATCTCCGCATAGACGGACGCCGCCTCCGGCGCGTTGAAGCGCAGGACATGGGGAAGCACGAGCGCGTTGGAAAGCCCGTGCGGAACATGGAACGTCCCGCCGATCGGATAGGCGAGCGCATGCACGGCGGCGACCGGCGAATTGGCGAAGGCCTGGCCTGCCAGCATGGAGCCGAGGAGCATCGCACCTCGCGCCGCCCGGTCCTTGCCGTCGAAGACCGCCGTCTCGATGTTCGCGCCCAGCAACTGCAGCGCCTGCCGGGCCAGCATCCTGGAGAGCGGATTGTTGTTCGCGTTTCGGGAGGCATAGGCCTCGATGGCGTGCACCATCGCATCGATGCCGGTGGCAGCCGTGATCGACGGCGGCAGCCCGAGGGTGAGGTCCGCATCGAGGATCGCGACGTCGGGCAGGATGACCGGCGACGAGACACCGCGCTTCTCGTCGCCGCCCACCGTGATGATCGAGACCGGCGTCACCTCCGATCCCGTCCCCGCCGTCGTGGGCACGAGCGCCAGGGGCAGCCGGGGGCCCTTGGCATTGCCGACGCCCCACGCGCCATCGAGATCCTCGCCCGAGCCGCAGACGAGCGCCACGACCTTTGCCACATCCAGCGAGGAACCGCCGCCGAAGCCGATCACGCCTGTCACGCTCGCGGCCCTTGCCGCCTCCACCGCGGCCTCAACCGTCGCCAGCGAAGGGTCGGCCTCGACCGCATCGAAAACGGCAACCTCCATTCCCGATCCCGAGAGCGCGGCGAGCGCGGCGTCGCACAGGCCAAGCTTCCTGAGGCCGCCGTCCGTGACGAACAGGATGCGCCCGCCAAATCGCGGGCCGAGCAGGCCGCCGAGCTCGGCCGCGGCGCCGGGGCGGAAAACGATCTGGCTCGTCGTATTGAACACAAAGGGATTCATGATTTTCTCCTGTGCCGTCCTGCATCACGCCGCAGGAAGGCTTTCGCGAAGTTTGACCCGCAGGATTTTTCCCGATCCCGTGCGCGGGATCTCGGCCACGACATAGACACGATCGGGCACCTTGTAGGAAGACAGGCGGGCCTTGCAATGCCGGATCAGATCCTCCTGGTCGAAGGGCCGCCCGTCCTTGACGACGATGCAGGCGACGGGGACCTCTCCCAGCATGGCATGGGGCATTCCGATCACCGCGCAGTCCATGACCGTGTCGTGCAGCAGCAGGATCGCCTCCTCGACCTCCGCCGGCGCGATGTTCTGGCCGCCGCGGATGATCAGTTCCTTGAGGCGGCCGGTGATGGTGAGGAAGCCGTTCATGTCGGACTTCGCGAGGTCGCCGGTATGATACCATCCGTCCACGATGGCCTTTTCCGTCTCCAGCGGCTTGTTGTGGTAGCCCTGCATCAGGTTCGGGCCCTTGCAGATCAATTCGCCCTCGACGCCCGCCGGCACATCCAGCCCTGTTTTCGGATCGACCAGACGGACCGCAAGGCCCGGCACCGGCAGCCCGCAGGAACCGGGAACACGCCATTTTCCGGGCCAGTTCATGGTCACCATCGTCGATGTCTCGGTGATGCCGTAGCCATCCAGAAGCGGGACGCCGAAGAACGCCTCGAAGTCGCTGTTCAGCGTTCCCGGCATGATCGCTCCGGCGGAGACGCAAAGCCGGACGGATGAAAGCAACCGTTCCCCACTGGCCTGGCAGGCCGACAGGAAATAGTGGAAGACCGTCGGGACGCCCGGCATGAAGGTGAAGCGGCCCGTGCGAAGAAGTTCCGTCGCCTGGGAGGTCGAGAACTTCTCCATGATATATTCGCTCGCGCCCGTCGCGATGATGGAGAGAACCGCGATGTTGAGGGCATAGGAATGATAGAGAGGCAGGGTGTTGAGAACGACGTCGTTCTCGTTCAGCCCGGCGATCGGCGCCCAGCATGCCGCCGCCACCCAAAGCATGGAGCGCGTCGACAGCAGGACGCCCTTGGGCTGGCCCGTCGTGCCGGATGTATAGACGATGAAGGCCGGGCGATCGATATCCCGGTCATCCTCGAAGGCTGACGCCGGCGCCGCTGCGCCAAAGCCGGCCTCCTCGTCCACGGCGATCACGACGGGCGGTTTGCCGGCGCGCGGCGGCAATCCGTCCACCGGCGGCTGCTTCTGCGATGGCATGATCACGAAGGCGCATTCCGCATCGTCGATGCGGTAGGCGAGTTCGGCCTCGGTCGCCTCGATGCTGACGGGAACGGCGATCCCTCCCGCCCGCACGACGGCAAGGCAGGCGACGACCCAGTTCACCGAGTTCGGCAGGAAGATCGCGACGGCCTCGTCTTTCGCGAGGCCCAACGCCACCAGACGAGACGCCAGCTCCGCGGTCTCGCGGTCCAGGGCGTCATGGGAGACCGACCGTCTCCTGTCCTCGAAGGCCATCTTGCCCGGATACAGGCCCGCATTCCGCCGAAGGATTTCTCCGACCGGCGCGATAAGCTCGAAGTGTATCATGTTCTCCTCCCGCTCCTCCCGGTCAGACCATGCAGAATCCGCCGTTGACGCTGATCACCTGGCCGGTCACCCAGGAGGATGCCTCGGAAGCCAGGAAGGTCACCATCGGCGCCACGTCGCCGGGCCTGCCGATGCGGCGCAAAGGATAGGCCTTTACGATCTTCTCACGGTTCTTCTCGAGAAAATCGGGATCGGAATGGGACGTTTCGATCAGGCCGAGCGAAACCGTGTTGACCGTGATGTTGTTTCGGCCGAATTCACGGGCCAGCGACTTGCCGAGCGCGATCGTGCCGCCACGCGCGGCCGCGGCCAGCGCCAGATTGGCTTCGCCGATGCGGGAACTGTCGCCGACGAGATTGATGATGCGGCCGGAATTCTGCCCGATCATCAGCGGCGCGACGGCGTGGCAGCAATTGATCGCGCCGTAGAGGCATATGTCGATCTGCTTCCTCCAGTCTTCAGGGGTCGAATCGACGAACCGCTGGTATTTGACGTATCCCGCATTGTTGACCAGCACATCGACGGTCCCGAAATCCGCCTTGATGGCGGCGACCATCGCCCTGACCTGATCGTTTTCGCTGATGTCGGCCCTATAGGCCCTGGCCTTTCCGCCGGCGGCCGCGATCGCGGCGACCACCGCCTCCGCCTCGGCCTGCGAACGGCTGTAGTTCACGGCGACGATGGCGCCTTCCGCCGCGAGAGACCGTGCGATATCTCCGCCGACATCTCTTCCGCCGCCGGTCACCAGCGCCACCTTGTCATTCAGATTGGTCTGCATTCACGAAACTCCTCGATAGTCTGACGGCTGCAGCGCAGCGCAATCCAGTGCGGCCCGGTCCGCGGAACGAAGCCGGGTCATTTCCCCAGAAACCGGGGCGAACGCTTGTCCTTGAAGGCCTGCCGGCCTTCGATGTAGTCGTGGCTCGCGCTGGCCTCGTCGATCAGCCTGCCAGCCGTGGCGTGATCCAGCGTCCCGCGCGCGCAGCCGTTGAGAATGAACTTCGCGCCCGCAATCGTAAGGGGGGCGTTTTCAGCCAGCTCCGCCGCCCGGTCGTGCGCAGCGGCAAGCGCATCCTCCGCAACCTGATCGATGAAGCCGATATCGAGAGCCTGCCCGGCATCGAAGCGGCGGGCCGAGAAGAGGATGCGTTTTGCCTGCGTCACCCCCACGAGCGCGCACAGCTTGCGGGTCGCGGAGATACCGTAGACGATCGACAGCCGTGCTGCGGGGATTGCGAAGACCGCATTGCCTTCGGCGACCCGGAAATCGCAGGACATGGCCAGGTGCGCCGCGCCGCCGAGGCAATATCCCCGCAGGGCGGCGATCGTCGGCTTGGAAACCTCGTATATCGCGTCCCCCGCGGCATCGACCGCCACCTCATAGGCCTTGCTGGCCTCAAGGCCGCCGCGCACCGCGTCGAACTCGCTGATGTCGGCGCCGGCCGAGAAGTCGGCGCCGGCGCCCGTCAGGATGATCGAACGGACCGACGGGTCCCGATCGAAGGCGCGGAACAGGTCGGCGAGCTGCCGCCACATCGCATAGGTTACGGCATTCCTGTGCCCGGGGCGGCTCAATGTGACCACCGCGACACCATCCCTGTCTTCAACGAGAATATCGCTCATTCGCCTGCCCTCGAACTGCCTGGGAAGCGCCCGGCCGCTTGCCGGGCGCCGTCAACGTCACTTCTTCACGAGCGGGCACTGGCTTTCCGCAAGCGGACGGAAAGCCTCGTCGCCCGGAATGGTGGTGACGAGCTTCAGGATGTCCCATTCGCCGGTGGATTCGGCGGGCGTCTTGACCTGGTAGACGTACATGTCGTGCACCATCCGGCCATCCTCGCGGATCTTGCCGTTCGTGGCGAAGAAGTCGTTGATCGGCGTCTCGCGCATCTTCGCCATGACCTCCTGGGCGTCGGTCGTGCCGGCGGCCTGGACGGCCTTCAGGTAATGCATGGTCGAGGAATAGTCTCCCGCATCGCCCATGTGCGGCGGGCGGCCGACGCGCTCTTCGAAGCGCTTGGAGAAGGCCCGCGTCGCATCGTCGCGATCCCAGTAGAAGGCATTCGTCAGGATCATGCCCTGCGCGGTATCGAGGCCGAGCGAATGAACGTCGGTATCCCAGACGAGCAGGCCCGCGATGGTCTTGCCGGAGGCGGCAAGGCCGAACTCCGCCGCGGACTTCACCGCATTGATGAAGGTGGTGCCGGAGCCCGCCATGGCGACGACCTGCGCCGGCGATGCCTGCGCCTGCAGCATGAAGGCGCTGTGGTCGGACGTCTCGATCGGATAGCGCACGGCGCCGGAGACCGCGCCGCCATTGTCCTCGACGATCTGCGTCGCGTCGGCTTCCAGCGCATGTCCGAACGCGTAGTCGGCCGTCAGGAAGAACCAGTTCTTCATGCCCTGCAGGAGCAGCTGGTTGGCGGTCCCGTTGGCAAGGGCATAGGTATCGTAGGAATAGTGGATGCTGTTCGGCGTGCAGCCGTCGTTCGTCAGGCGTGACGAGCCGGAGCCGTTGACGATGGCGATCCTGTCCTCGTCCTTCGCGACCTGCGTGACGGCCAGCGCAATGCCGGAATTGATCAGGTTGTTGATCATCGTCACGCCCTGCGATTCATACCATTCGCGCGCCGTGGCCACCGCCACTTCCGGCTTGTTCTGATGGTCGGCCACGACGACTTCGAGCGGCCGGTCGAGAACCTTGCCGCCGAAATCCTCCACCGCCATCCTCACAGCGGTGATCGCCCCCTCGCCCGCCTCATGCGAGAACTGGCCGCTGACATCGGTGAGCACGCCGATGCGGACGGGCGCGGCATCCTGCGCCCCGGCGGACATGGTCAAGGCGCCGACAGCCGCGGCGCAGGACAGTAGCATAAGCTTGTTCTTCATCGTTCTTCCTCCCAGGTTCGGCGCCCTGAGCTCCTCCCAAGGCCCTATCATCAACTTGCGTTATCATACTAAGATTACGCTTGAAGCTTGTATCTTGTGCGATGCAACAGGCTTTATGCAGCAAGGTAAGCAGAGTTTTCCGCAAAGCGCAAGCTTGCATTATTAGACTTTATGTGTTTTTCTGATCATGCCGGAACCGAACAGTGGGAAGGCGGGCGCGCCATCCGGCGCCCGCCCGGAGAATGAGAAAGCCGGCGGAGGAGAAAACGTGCTGGACACCGCACCCATCATCGAGGCGCGCGCTTTGACGCGCTCCTTCGGCGGCTTCGTCGCCGTCAAGAACGTCGACCTGAAGATCCGCGCCGGCACGATCCACGCGCTGATCGGGCCGAACGGCGCCGGCAAGAGCACGCTGTTCAATCTCCTGACCAAGTTCCTGTCGCCGAGCGGCGGACAGATCCTGTTCAAGGATCGCGACATAACGCGGATGGCGCCCGCCGACATCGCGCGCATGGGCCTCGTGCGGTCGTTCCAGATTTCATCGGTGTTCCCGCATCTCAGCGCGCATGAAAATGTCCGGGTCGCCCTGCAGGCCCGCGCAAGGGAGACATTCGCATTCTGGAAATCGAACGCGACGCTCCGCCGCTTCAACGAGGAAGCGGCAAGGCTGCTCGACAGCGTCGGCCTTGCCGACCGGGCGCAGACAAAGGCCGCCGAGCTGTCCTACGGGCGAAAACGCGCCCTCGAGCTCGCCACCACATTGGCGCTCGACCCGGAAGTCCTGCTTCTCGACGAGCCGATGGCGGGAATGGGCACGGAGGATATCGGCCGGACGGCCGCCCTCATCCGCAGCGTCGGCAAGGGACGCACGGTGCTGATGGTCGAGCACAATCTCGGCGTCGTCTCCGACCTGTCGGACCGGATCACGGTGCTGCGCCGGGGAGAGGTCATCGCGGAAGGAAGTTATGCGGACGTTTCCGCCGACAGCGAAGTCCGCAAGGCCTATATGGGAGGCAGCCATGGCTGAGGCTCCCCTCCTTGACGTCAAGCGTCTCGAGGCCTGGTATGGCGAAAGCCATGTGCTGCACGGCATCGACTTCGATGTGCGCAAAGGCGAGGTCGTGACGCTTATCGGCCGCAACGGCGCCGGCAAGACGACAACGCTGCGCAGCCTCGTCGGCGTCGTCGGAAAGAGGCGCGGCGCCTGCATCTACAAGGGCGCGGACCTCCTGAAGGTGGCGCCACACAAGGTCGCGCGCCTCGGCATCGGCTACGTGCCGGAAGAACGCGGCATCTTCTCCTCGCTCAGCGTGCTGGAAAACCTCCTGTTTCCGCCTGCCTGGCAGGCGGGCGGCATGGCGGTCGACGAAATATACGGCCTTTTCCCGAACCTGAAGGGGCGGGACAGCACATCGGGCACGCGCCTTTCCGGCGGCGAACAGCAGATGCTGGCCATCGGCCGGGTCCTCCGGACGGGCGCCGACTTCATCCTGCTCGACGAGCCGACCGAAGGCATCGCCCCCGTGATCATCGAGGAGATCGGCGCGGCCCTGCGCATCCTCAAGGATCGCGGCATGACGATCATCCTGGTCGAGCAGAACCTTCGCTTCGCGGCATCCATCGCGGACCGCCACTACGTCCTCGACCAGGGAAAGGTCGTCGACGAGATCCCGAACCACGCACTCGACGCCAACATGGACCGGCTGAACAGATATCTCGGAGTCTGATCCATGACGCGCTCCTTTCAGATAGGTAGAAACCGATGACGGACATCTTCGGGGTTCCCATTGCCGTCCTGCTCGGGCAACTGCTGCTCGGCCTGATCAACGGCTCCTTCTATGCCCTCCTGAGCCTCGGCCTCGCCATCATCTTCGGCATGCTGAACGTGATCAACTTCGCCCATGGCGCCTTCTACATGCTCGGCGGCTTCGCCGCCTGGCTCCTGCTGTCGAGCCTCGGCCTCGGCTACTGGGAAACGCTCGTCATCGCCCCCCTGGTGGTGGGAGCGCTGGGCGCCGTCGTGGAGCGGCTGTTCCTCAAGCGCCTCTACAGGATCGACCACCTCTACAGCCTGCTCCTGACCTTCGGGATCGCCCTCATGCTCGAAGGGCTTTTCCGGCATGTCTTCGGCGCCGCCGGCAAGCCCTATCCCATCCCGCCGTCGCTGACGGGCGGCATCAATCTCGGCTTCATGTTCCTGCCGATGTACCGCGCCTGGGTGATCGTCGCCTCCCTTGCGGTCTGCCTCGCCACGTGGCTTGCGATCGAGCGGACGAGGCTCGGCGCCTACCTGCGGGCGGCGACGGAAAATCCGAGCCTCGTCCAGGCCTTCGGCATCAACGTCCCGCTCATGCTGACCTTGACCTATGCCTTCTGCGTGGGCCTTGCCGGCTTTGCCGGGGCGCTGGCGGCACCGCTCTACCAGGTCAGCCCCGGCATGGGTTCCAGTATCATCATCGTGGTCTTCGCGGTCGTCGTCATCGGCGGCATGGGATCGATCGGCGGCGCGATCGTCACCGCCCTGGCGCTCGGCGTCATCGAGGGGCTGACCAAGACATTCTATCCCGCGGCCTCCTCCATAGCGGTTTTCGTGGTGATGGTCCTTGTCATTCTCATCCGGCCGTCCGGCCTGTTCTCCCGCGAGGCTTGATCATGAACAGCACAACCGCGACCTCTTCCCTGACGGCCCCTCGCCGCCTCCGGACGACCGGCGGCCTCCTTCTCGCCCTCGTCGCCGTGCTGATGATCGGCGCGCCGCTGGCGATCTATCCGCTCTTCCTCATCAAGATCCTCTGTTTCGCGCTCTTCGCGGCCGCGTTCAACCTCGTCCTCGGATATGCGGGGCTCCTGTCGTTCGGGCATGCGGCCTTCTTCGGTGGGGCGGCCTATGTCGCCGCCCACGCCGCCAAGGTCTGGCAGCTGCCCTTCGAGCTCGCCGTGCTCGCGGGAACCGCCTTCGCCGCGTTTCTCGGCCTTGCCTTCGGTACGCTCGCCATTCGCCGCCACGGCATCTACTTCGCGATGATCACGCTCGCCCTCGCGCAGATGATCTATTTCATGGCGGTGCAGATGCCCTTCACCGGCGGCGAGGACGGCATCCAGGCCGTGCCGCGGGGCTATCTTCTCGGGATCGTCGATCTCCGCAACATCACCGCGATGTACTACACGGTCCTCGGCGGAACGGTCCTTGGCCTCGTGATCATCTGGAGGACCGTCAACTCGCCCTTCGGCCACATCCTCTCCGCCATTCGCGAGAACGAAACGCGCGTCACCTCGCTGGGCCTCAAGCCGGAACGCTACAAGCTGATCGCCTTCACGCTCTCCGCCGCGCTCTCCGGTTTCGCCGGCTCGCTGAAGGCGATCGCGTTCCAGCTCGCCTCGCTCGTGGACGTCACCTGGCACATGTCCGGCGAAGTCATCCTCATGACCCTTCTCGGCGGCATGGGCACGCTGATCGGCCCGATCGTCGGTGCCAGCATCGTCGTCGGGCTGGAGCATTTTCTGTCGACGAGCGGCCTGCCGATCACCTTCATCATCGGCCTGTTCTTCGTCGTGTGCGTGATGATGTTCAGGCGGGGCGTGTTCGGCGAGCTGAAGGCGCTGCTCGATCGCCCCAGGGCTTGATGTAAGTCTTCTTATGCAAGCGATTTTACCGGGGCCACGTTCGGCCCCGGTTTTCGGCCTCAGCCGGCGCGCCTTGCGCGAGACCCGAACAGGTAACCGATGGCCGCGGCCATGACGAGCTGCACGACGCTCCCCATGTCCGGTGAAATGCGCGCCGGACCATCCGCCTGCGGCGCAAGGCTCGGCAGCAATCCCCCATGGATCGCCCACATCGCCACCACGACGGCGGCGAAAACGACAGCCGCGAGAACCGTCAGGCTGAGCGACGCGCCGGCGGGCGACGCGGCGGCCTGCGCGGGAAGCACACGCGGGGCGGCGGAGGCACCCCCGCCGGAAGACGCGACGGCGGCCACCTGCCTTGCGGCACCGGCCTTAACGACGGCATCGCCCGCGGCAGGCGCCTCCGGGGACTGGCGGGCGAGGATTTCCTCGGCGAACCGCTTGAAAAACTGCCCCGACATCTGCTTTGCGGTTGCATCGATGAGCCGGCCGCCGAGTTGCGACAGCTTGCCGCCGATCTGGGCGTCGACGGTATAGTGCAGGACGGTCCCGTTCTCGACCGCTTCCAGGCGAACGACCGCCACGCCCTTCGCGAATCCGGCGACGCCGCCCTGCCCTTCGCCGGTGATGCGATAGCCGTTCGGGGGATCGAGGTCCGACAGCGTGACGGCGCCCTGGAACCGGGCCTTTACCGGACCCACCTTGATGACGGCGACAGCCGACATTTCGGTCTCGGAAGACTTCGTCAGTTCCTGGCATCCGGGGATGCAGGCTTTCAGCACGTCGGCATCGTTCAGGGCGCTCCACACATCCTCCCTGCGCGCGGGAATATGCTGCTGGCCGGTCATGTCCATGGAATTTCCTCCTCGTCCTCCGGCGAAAACCCTTCATGTCCCGGGGCGCCGGTATTGCTTGACAATCCTATTTTAAGTCTAATAATGCAAGTTAATTTTGGAGTTCGCCACGGGATCGGCGAGGCTGGGAGGAGCCGCGATGACAAGGCTTTCCGCTATGCGGCGCGCGGCCGGGCGATGCCGGCAAGCGCCCTTGCGACAGACGTCGGCGAAATGAAGCCGGCGCCCTTCGACTATCTCGCCGCGACATCGGCATCCGAGGCCGCCGAAGCCCTTGCCGCCGCGAACGGCGACGGCAAGATCATCGCGGGCGGCCAGAGCCTCATGCCGATGATCAACTTCCGCCTGGTGAAGCCCGCGATCCTGATCGACATCAACCGCATCGCCGGCCTCGACCGTATCGAGAAACACGGCGAACGTCTGCGCATCGGGGCGACGGTCCGGCACCGCATGACGGCGACGGATGCGCTCGTGCACCGGCACATCCCGATCCTGCACGATGCCATGCATCATGTTGCGCATTTGACGGTGCGCAATCGCGGCACGTTCTGCGGCAGCGTCTGCCATGCCGATCCGGCCGCGGAGATGCCGATGATGACGCTCCTCCTTAACGGGACGATTGCGGCGCTCTCGATCAGGGGCGAGCGGCAGATCGCCGCCTCGGACTTCTTCGTCGGCTCGCTGATGACATCGCTCGAGCCGGACGAATTCGTCACCTCGATCGAAATCGACACACTGCCGCTCGACACGGGCTGGGGCTTCGAGGAGTTCTCGCGGCGCCACGGCGATTTTGCCCTTGCCTGCGTGGCGACGACACTGCGCATCGTCGACGGCGTGGCACGCGACGTCCGTTTCGGCATGATGGGCGTGGGCGAGACGCCGTTGCGCCTGCCGGAAATCGAGGCACGCATCGAAGGCCAGGCGATTTCGCAGGCGCTGCTGCAGGACGTGACGGAGGCGCTGAAGGGGCTCCTGCACCCCAACACCGACATCCATGCATCCGCCGACTATCGCCGGCACCTTGCCGGCACGCTGGCGCGGCGCGCGCTGCGCGATGCCTGGCGGCGGGCCACGCTTCGCAAGGACGCTGCAGATGCCTGAAAAGAAGATCACCCTCAGCGTCAGCGTGAACGGCGTGGTCCACACCGCCACCGTTGAGCCGCGCATGCTGCTGAGCGATTTCCTGCGCCACGCGCTGGGCCTCACGGGAACGCATGTCGGCTGCGAACACGGCGTCTGCGGCGCATGCACCGTCCTTCTGGACGGCCGCAGCGCGAGGTCCTGCCTGATGCTTGCCGTGCAGGCCGAGGGCGCGGAGATCGAGACCGTCGAGGGACAGGGAAGCGTGGACCGGCTCGGGCGGATCCAGGAGGCGTTCCGCCAGCATCACGCCTTGCAATGCGGCTTCTGCACGCCCGGCTTCATCATGGCGATCACCGACATGCTGCGCCACCATCCGCTCGAAACCGACGACCAGATCCGCGAGGCGCTCTCCGGCAACATCTGTCGCTGCACGGGCTACGAACACATCGTCAACGCCGTCCGGGAACTGGCGAAGGAAAGAGGGCCCCTGACATGAGAATGCATTTTCTCGCCGGAGGCCGGCTGCGCATGCGCCGCTCCGTCTTCGTTCCCGGTGCGGCGAAGGAAGAGACGATCGAGCTGCCCGTCCATGCCACCTTGATCCGCCATCCGAAGGGCAACGTGCTTTTCGACAGCGGCTGCAATCCGCAGGCCGCCATCGACCCGCAAGCCTGCTGGGGCGGGCTGGCAAGGGTGATGACGCCGATATTCGATCCCGAGCAGACGGTTGTCCGGCAGCTGGCAACGCTCGGCCTCGAAGCTGGCGACATCGACGTCGTGATCTGCTCGCACCTGCATCCCGACCATTGCGGATGCAACCGGTATTTCGGCCGCGCGACGTTCCTCTGCCACGAGGCCGAGGTCGCGGCGGCAAAGGCGGACGGCGCCGAAAACCAGGGTTACCTGAAACCGGAATGGGACCAGCCGCAGGGTTTCCAAACCTTCGGCGCGGAGCACGACGTCTTCGGCGACGGGCGCATCGTCCTCCTCCCCATGCCCGGCCATACGCCCGGCATGACCGTCGCGCAGGTGGCGCTGGACGGCGGCACCTTCGTCCTCGCCTCCGACGCCGCGCCGCTCCAGGCCAATATCGACGAGGGCATGGCGCCGCGGAACACGTGGAACATGGAGCTCGCCGTGGCGGCGCTCGTGCGCCTGAAGGCCCTGCGGGACAAGGGTGCGACGATCGTCTCCGGACACGACGAGGCGCAGTGGCTGGCCCTGCGGAAGGGCGGGGAGTTTTACGAATGAGCCTGCGCGACCATTCCGTCGAACTGCGCCCCAAGCTCGTCGGCAAGCGGGTGAAGCGCACCGAGGACCCGCGGCTCCTTGCCGGCGTGGGGCAATATGTCGACGACATGGCGCCGGCCGGGATGGTGCATGTCGCGCTGCGCCGCTCCGACCAGCCGCATGCCCGCATCCTCGGCATCGATGTCGGCGAGGCGTTCTCCGTCCCCGGGGTCATCGCCATCTACGACGCGACGGACCTGGAAAGCGAGGTCAGGCCGGCGATCCCCACCTCCCGCATGCCGGACTACTACGCGACGCCCATCTGGCCGCTGGCGCGCGGCAAGGTGCGCTATGTCGGCGAACCCGTCGTCGCCGTCGTCGCGGAAAGCCGCTACGCCGCCGAGGACGCGTTGGAGCATATCACCATCGACTACGAACCCCTGCCCTTCGCGATCCGGCAGGTCGATGCGGTGAAGGACGACGCGCCGCTGCTGCACGAGGAAGCCGGCACGAACACGATCATCCGGCGGGAATTCAAGCGCGGCGACGTCGACGCCGCCTTCGAAAGCGCCGCGGTGACCGTCAGGGGCCGGTTCCGGATGACGCGCAAGACGGCGGTCGCGATGGAAAACCGCTCCTACCTCGCCGAATGGGACCCGCGAAAGCAGGCGCTGACGCTCTACACCTCGTCGAACATCCCCGGCGTCATCCGCGACGTCCTGTCCGGATGCCTCGACCTGCCGGGCACGCGCCTGCGGGTCGTGGCGCCGGATGTCGGCGGCAGCTTCGGCGGCAAGGGATCGCTCTACGGGGAGGAGATCCTTGTCTGCGCCCTTGCCCGCAAGCTGAGGTGCCCGGTGAAGTTCATCAGCGACCGCCTCGAGGACCTGTCCGCGACCAGCCAGGCATTCGACGAACTGATAGAGGCCGAGCTCGCCGTCACGCAGGACGGCCTGCTGATCGGGCTGAGGGCCGACGTCATCGGCGATGTCGGCGCCTATTCGATCTATCCCTGGACCGCGGCCCTCGAAACCGTGCAGGTGGTGAGCTTCCTGCCCGGCCCCTACAGGATGGAGCACTACCGGGGCCGCATCAGGGGTGTCCTCACGCCCAAGCCCCCGACCGGGCCCTACCGCGGCGTCGGAAGGCCGTCCTCGACCTTCGCGATGGAACGCCTGATCGAGATGGCGGCGCGCAAGCTCGGCATGGACCCGGTCGCGTTCCGCCGCAAGAACCTCGTCAATGCCGACGAATTCCCCTACCGGACCGCCTCCGGCATCATCTGGGACAAGTCGGCGTTTCAGGAATGCCTGGCGGGCGCCTGCGCGCATGCCGACTATCCGAACCTCCTCATAGAAAGGGATGAGGCACGAAGGCAGGGACGCTGGATCGGCATCGGCCTTGCGAGCTATGCGGAACTGACCGGCATCGGCTCGCGCATCTCCGTCGCCCCCGGCATGCCCATCAACACGGGCACCGAAACCTCGAAAATCGAGATCGACGCGACCGGCGCGATCACCGCCGCCTTCGGCATCGCCTCGCACGGACAGGGTCTCGAGACCACGCTCGCGCAGGTGATCGTCGACGAACTCGGCTGCAGGCTGGAGGATATCGAGGTCAAGCACGGCGACAGCGCGCTGGTGCCGATGTCCAGCGGCACCTATGCCAGCCGTTCGGCCGTCCTCGGCGGCGGCGCGGCGACCCTCGCCGCGCGCGTCGTCAAGGCCAAGGTCCTGCGCGCGGCCGCCTATCTGATGGAGCAGGACGTCGACGACCTCGACATGCATGACGGCATCGTCACCAGCAAGAGCTCGAACCGGACGATGACGCTCGGGGAAGTCGCATCCGCCGTCTATTCGCAGATGGGCCGCATCCCGCGCGACCGGCGCGAGGACCTTGCCGCATCGGAGACCTATGATCCCTATCTCGGCACCGCCTGTTCATCCACCCATCTTGCCATGGTCGAGGTCGATCCGGAGACCTACGGCGTCAAGGTCCTGCGTTACGTGGTCGCCGAGGATTGCGGAAAGATCATCAATCCGATGATCGTCGACGGCCAGGTGCAGGGCGCGGTGGCGCAGGGCATCGGCGCGGCCCTCCTTGAAGAGGTCGTGCACGACGACCAGGGCCAGGCCGTCGCGGCAAGCCTGGCGGACTACCTCGTTCCCGTCGCGAGCAACATACCGGATATCGGCATCGTGCATATCGAGGCGGACCTGCCCGACACTGTGGGCGGGTTCCGTGGCATGGGCGAAGGCGGGACGATCGGTGCGCCGGCGGCGATCGCGAACGCCGTGTCCGACGCGCTGTCCCATCTCGGCCTCTCGGTCGAGACGCTTCCCATCACGCCGGAGCGGATATTCCGGATGTTGCAAGCGCGCGTCGACCCGGCCGATGCCGTCACAGGTTGAACGGATAACGCAGGATGTAGTCCGTGTCCTTCGCCGCGATCTGCTTCTTGCATTCGGAGCACACGACGATGGCCGAGAAGTCCTGCCCGCAGGTCTTGTGCCGCAGGCGCATCGGCGGCTTGCCTTCCGCAAGCCAGCGGTCTCCCCAGGCCATCATCACCAGCATCGGCTTGTAGAGATCAAGCCCCATTTCGGTGAAGCGGTATTCGAAACGTTCGCTTGAGCCATAGGGGACCTTGCGAAACACTCCGGCCTGCACGAGGCGCGCAAGGCGGTCGGCGAGGATGTTCGTGGCGATGCCGAGATTTTCCCGCATCTCCTCGAAGCGGCGCACACCGAACCAGCCCTCCCGCAGGATCAGGAAGCTCCACCTGTCGCCGATGATCCCGAGCGTCCGCGCGACGGAGCAAGGCCGCACCCGCTCCAGAAGCGTGGGGTCGGAACTGCGGCGCGACGTCGGGCGCGTGTCGACCGGAGCATATCCCGCGCCCGGCCCGTCGCGGGGAGCGACCTCCCGCGCCGTGAACGGCTCCAGGCACTCACAGCAGACCGTGACCGGATGGCATGCGCAGCCGCAGCTCTTGTGTATCAGTTGCAGGGGCGGCTCCTTGCCGCCCGTCAGCCATCTGTCGCCGAATTCCATCAAGGACAGCATGGTCGGAAAGAGGTCCTTTCCTCTTTCCGTCAGGAAATATTGCTGCCCCGGTTCGTTGGGCCGCCGTCCCACGCTCATGATCTCGTTCGCGACAAGGGCGGACAGGCGCGACGACAGCGTCTGCCGGGGGATGCCCAGCCTTTGCTGGAACTTGTCGAACCGGCGAACCCCGAAATACGCCTCGCGGAGAATGAGGAAGTTCCAGGTGTCAAGGACGATCTCCATCGTACGGCGGACGGACGACTGCCTCTGCAGCGGCGCCGGCTTTAACGAAGCACTGTCGGACTTGGCGGGCAGAGTGCCTTTATTCAACATATTCAGCTTGATCTCAGTGGCGCGGCAACAGGATTCAACCATTCTCCTTTGTCCAGGATAGGCGGAAAAGTCTATCAGTGAAAGTTAAAAGCAACCCGCATTCTGCGAACCGGGTACCGGGCGCTCCGGCACACGGCTTCTTGGCGCATCTGCCAGGTTCGGGATTGACGCGGTATCACGGCAAGGAAGGCCGTCCGGGGCTTGACTGGATACGAGCCATCCTCATCACCCCGCTTCAGAAGCGTATCACGAAACGTCCCCGTGCTTTCCCACTTTCAAGCGCGTGAAGGGCGTCAGTGGCATGCGCGAGGTCGATCTCCTCGATCGGATTGAGCAGGGGCTGGCGGGCGTGAAGGGCGACCACCTCGCGCATTTCCTGCCGGGTGCCGACGCTGGTCCCGGTGATGGTGACGCCGGTCGCGGTCAGCCATTCCTGGATGAGCGGCACGGGCTCGGATACCAGCGCCGCAGCAACGATACGCCCGCGCGGCCGGACCGACGCGACGATCCCCGCCCAGGTGGCAGGCGTCGGCGCAAAGTTGATCGCCGCATGGTAGCCGGGATTGTCCGCCAGAAGCCGTTCAAGTCCCTCGCCCGCCGTTTCGACTGCGGCTGCGCCATATCGGCGGGCATGCTCGAGTTTCGCCGGGTCGCGATCCACCGCCAGGACGTGCACCCCCATGCGCGCGGCGATCTGTACCGCATAAAGGCCGAGGCCGCCGCAGCCGAACACCGCGAGCCGCTCGCCGGCCGTCACGCCCGCACGGCGGATGGCGCCATAGGCGGTGACGCCCGCACACATGACCGGTGCCGTCGCCAGCGGATCCACGCCGGCCGGCAGCGGCACGGCGAATGCGGCGTCGACCGCCACATATTCCGCAAAGCCGCCCGGAACGTTGAGGCCATGTGCCCGCTGGTGCTGGCAGAAGGCCTCGTAGCCGTCGATGCATTCGTCGCAGCGCAGGCAGGTGTCGTGCAGCCAGGGTACGCCGACCGTATCGCCCACGGCCCAGCCGCGCACGCCTTCACCGATCGCCTCGACCACGCCCACGCCCTCATGGCCGAGGATGAAGGGGTTTGGCGCCTGCGGCGGCCGCACGTCGCCCTTCCAGATGTGAACGTCGGAATGGCAGATGCCGCAGGCCTTCAGCCGGACGAGCAGCTTGCCGTGCCCTGCAACGGGCCGAGGCACCTGCCTGATCTGCAACGGTTCCCCGTATTCGGCCAGCACGGCAGCCCGCATCATGGGAAATGTCACTGGATGCTGAGCTCCGCCTTGACCGCCGCAAGTCCCGGCCTGCCGTCGAAGGTCAGGACGTCCTTGAGCCAGGCCTCGAGCTTTTCCGGATGCGCCTTCAGCATCTTCTCGGCGGCGTCGCGCGCCTCCAGCCCGTCCGTCATGATCATGTTCATGCCGGCATTCTCGTAGTCGATGTCGAAGACAAGGTTGCCGAAGAACGCCGTCACGTTCGGGCATTGCCCGGGATAGCCCTTGCGAACGAGCGTGCGGACCGTCGCGCCGCCGAAGTCCGGTCCGAATTCCGCGTCTCCGTCCGACAGATAGGCCATGTCCATGTTGACGTTCATCGGATGCGGCTGCCAGCCGAGGAAGACGATCCATTCCCGGTTTTCCACGGCCCTCTGGACCTGCGCCAGCATCGCGGCCTCGCTCGATTCCACGACCTCCCAGTCGCCGGTGAGGCCATGCGCCTTGCTTTCCACCATGTCGAGCAGCGGCTTGTTGGTGCCCGGCTCGATGCCGTAGATCTTGCGGTCGAGCTTGTCGGCGAACGTCTCGAGGTCGTCGAAGGAGGTCAGCCCGCCGTCGAAGACGTATTTCGGGACGGCCAGCGTGTACTTGGCCCCCGTCAGGTTGGTGGCAACGGGAATGACGGAACCGTCATCGAAATAGACCCTGTAGTCTTCATCCTGCACCGGGCGCCAATTGCCCAGGAAAACGTCGATATCGCCGTTCCTGAGGGAATCGAAGGTGATGTTGAGGGCAAGCATCGTCTGGCTCGGTTCGTAGCCGAGCGCGCCCAGAATGATCTCGGCGGTGGTGTTGGTGAGCGCGATATCCGTCCAGCCGAGATCGGCAAGGCGCACCGCCTTGCACTCCGGCGCGTCGGCGGCGAGCGCGGCATGGGCCGGCGCGAGACATGCGGCGCCGGCCGCGACGATCAGGGCGAGTGCTGTCCTGTTCATAGGCGTTCCCTTTCTTGGTTTTCCCGGAAGGATAAGGACGGTTATTTTTAAGACAAGCAAAAATTTGTTAAAGCGCACAAAAATTTGATCTGCTACGGAAAACCATGCAGCAGAAACCGAAGAAGCAGCGAACCCGCATCGAGGACGTCCGCCGCGTCGAACTGATCGACGCGGCCCATCGCATCTTCCTGAAGGAGGGATTGCGGGGCCTGACGAGCGCGAAGATCTGTGCCGAGGCAGGCCTCTCTCAGGGCATCCTCACCTACTATTTCAAGGACAAGGAAGAGGTTCTCTTCGAGATGGTGCGGATGAACAACCGCATCCTCGCCGAGGAGGTGGTCGGCAACCTGCGCCGCGCCCGCTCGGGCTGGGAGCGGCTGGTCGCCCTCATCGACGGAAACTTCCCCGCCCAGCGCTTCGACAAGCAGACGGCGAGCGCCTGGATCTCGCTTTACGCCGAAGCCTCGCACAACGAGCGTTACGCACGCCTGCTGCGCCCCTACTATCGCCGTCTCCGGTCAAATGTTTCCAGCATCCTGAAACCCTATCTCGATCAGGGCGAGATCGACCATTTCGTGCGTGGCTTCGCCGCGATGATCGACGGCCTGTGGCTGCGCCGCGGACATGCCGACATCGACCTGTCTCTGGAGGAGGCCAAGACGATCCTCATCGAATACGTCGGGAAGGCACTCGGACCGGAGGTCGTACGACCGCTGGTCGAGCCGAACGCAAGCGCGCATCAACACAGCGAAACAACAAGGACATGACGATGGCAAAGACACCCCGACGCCCGGCCAACCCGAAAGACGCAGCCGAGGCATTGTTCAAGCCGGCAAAGAAGATCGCCGCGCCCGCCGTTGAAAGGCCCGTGATCCCCAACGCCCGGGAACCCGTCACGCTGAAGATCGACAGCGATGTCCTGGCTTACTTTCAAGCGGAAGGACCCGGCTGGCAGGAGCGCATCAACCACGCCTTGCGCGCAGCGATGAAGACGTCTTCCGGTCCGTGATGGGCGATATCGCGCAAGATGCAGGAGGAAAGACTGGTGCGAATAACGTCCGCGCGCCGTCGAGGATGACGCCCCTCCTTCCGGAACGCCTTCGGCGTACCATGTCGTACGGCAAAGGCGGCAGGTGAAGCAGCGGTCGCCGACCATCTGGTTTTCAAAGCGCGGAGGAAAGCTCCATGACCAGCAATCCTGGTTCGGTGAAGCGACTGCTGCCGGGAGACGCGGCGCCCGCACTGATACTGTCCACAAACCTTGCAACGGGAGCGCATTCTCCTCGCGTCGTATTCAACGAGACCAGCATCGTGGTCCTTTGGAACGCTGGGTGCAGCGGCTGCCTGCCGGCGATCGCGACATATTCCAGGGCAGCAAAGGCCCTCGGCGTGCCGATGTACGGCGTAGCCATCATGGTGCGCGACCTCGACAGGACGATCGAGATCGCTCGCCAGACACCGACGGATGCCTTGCTTGCGCACGAGCAGGTCGATCCAGCGCAGGGCGGCCTGTCCCGAGGCCTGGTGACGCGCGCGTGGCTGGAGGCGAGCGGTCAACGCGGAATCCCGGCCGCGTTCCTGATCGACAGCGGCGGCAAGATTGCCTGGATGGGGCCTCTCGATGACGCCATTCTCGACCCATTGCGCGCTGTTTTCGACGGTGCATGGGATATAGAAGCTGCGCGCCGGCATTGGGAGAATGATGTCTCCGATAACGACGTCATTCATTTGGGCATTCGTCGGGACATTGCCGATGCAATGCTGGCAAATGACCTGGAGCGCGCGCGAAGCTTGATCGACGAGGCTGAACGCAACAGGCCCGAACTGGTTCACGACCATGAATTCGCGATGGAGAAGCTGATCCTGCTTGCCGCCGTGCCCGAAACCGCCGCCGCGGCAGGGGGTTACTACGACACCTGCGTCCGGACGTTCGCGGACGACCCGCTGCAAACCCTCTCCTTCACTGATTGCGTTTTGCACAGGAAGGTGCCGGTGGAGATGTTCTCGCAGGCAGCGCATGATGCGTTGAAGCGCGTGGAACACCAGATCGACGGAATGGCGGACCAGCTCATTCCCCGTCTTCGCTTTCATTTCACTTCGGCAAGGCTTTGCCGCCGCCTCGGTGACGAGGACGGATATCAGCGGTGCGTGGACGCCCTTCGTGCGCTTGCCGCAAATGAAATCACGTCATTCGACCTCAAGCAGCGGATCGCGGCCGAAATTCACCGGCTACACGAGGAGCGTTGATTTACCGGTGCTCTTGATGGGATCCGGCCTGCCGACCTTCTGCCGCTCAACGGCACCAGCGGGCTCGTTCGCATGGAGCATTAGACCGCGCGCAGATACCGCCAGCGTTGTCCGAGCCTTTGTCGTATCAAGGGGGTGCGCAACATCAAGACAGAAATCCCGATGAGCGTATCAAGCAATCCAGCGAGATCCCGGCTTGACGCCCAACGGGTCTTCACCGCAAAGCAGGCGGAGAAGCGGTCAAGGCCGCCTGACGTCGACCGGCTTGTTTCGCATGGGCGAGATCGTGCAGGTCAGAAACTCTATGAAGAAGTCGTTGCGCGGCCTGTGGCCGACGGATTGACCCGCCGTCCCGAAATCCCCTCCCCGCGCCGGATCGGCGGGAAATCGTCCGGCGTGATGGTCTCGCGCTCGAGCAACAGGCGGGCACCGGCCTTGAGGTCGTCGATGCGGGAGCGCAGCAGTTCCTTCGCCGCCGTGGCGGCCTCGTCAAGCATCTCGCGCACCGCAAGATCGACTTCCCGCGCGGTCGCCTCGGAATAGTCCCTGGGATGAAGGCGGGCGCCATCGCCCAGCCACTGCTGTTTCTCCTCCTCGAGCACGACCTGGCCGATGGCGGCGCTCATGCCGAACCGGGTGACGCTCTGGCGCGCGACGTCGGTCACCTTGGCGAGGTCGTCGGCCGCGCCGGTCGAGACCTCACCATAGATGACCTCCTCGGCCGCGCGACCGGCAAGCAGCACGATCATCCGCTCCTTCAGTTCGCTGGCGGTGATCAGGAAGCGGTCGTCGGTGGGCCGCTGCAGCGTATAACCGAGAGCACCGATCGAGCGCGGAATGATCGAGACCTTGTGCACGGGATCGGTCTTCGCCAGCGATGCGGCGGCGAGCGCATGGCCCATCTCGTGGTAGGCGACGCGCTCCCGCTCCAGCGGGCCGAGCAATCGGCCCCGCCGCTCGGCGCCGGCGACGATGCGCTCCACCGCTTCGGTGAAATCGGCCATGGTCACCTGGTCCGCGTCGCGACGGGTGGCGAAGATGGCCGCCTCGTTGACGAGATTGGCAAGGTCGGCACCGGTGAAGCCGGGTGTGATCCCGGCAATATCACCCACGTTCACTCCCGGCGCGGTCCTCACCGCCTTCATGTGAACCCTGAGGATCGCTTCGCGGCCCTTGCGGTCAGGCCGGTCGAGCACGACCTGGCGGTCGAAGCGCCCGGCGCGCGTGAGCGCCGGATCGAGGATTTCCGGCCGGTTGGTCGCGGCCAGCAGGACGATGCCGACGCGCGGATCGAATCCGTCGAGTTCGGAGAGCAACTGGTTGAGCGTCTGCTCCTTCTCGTCGCCGCCGCCATAGCCGCCAAACGGCGTGCGCGCCCGGCCGAGCGCATCGAGTTCGTCAATGAAGATGATACAGGGAGCCGCCTTGCGCGCCTGCTCGAACAGATCGCGCACGCGGGCCGCGCCGACGCCGACGAACATCTCGACGAATTCGGACCCGGAGATCGAGAAGAACGGCACGCCGGCCTCGCCCGCGACCGCCCGCGCCATCAGCGTCTTGCCGGTTCCGGGCGGGCCGACCAGCAGGATGCCCTTTGGAATGCGCGCGCCAAGACGCCCGTATTTCTCCTTGTCCCTCAGGAAGGACACGATCTCCATGAGCTCAAGCTTGGCCTCGTCGACGCCGGCGACGTCTTCGAAGCTCACGCCGGTCTCCCGCTCGACATAGACCTTCGCCTTGGACTTTCCGATGTTGATGAGGCCGCCCATGCCCTGCCGCTCGGCAAAGCCTCGGAACAGGAACATCCAAATGCCGAAGAAGAGGAGTACCGGCAGAACCCAGGAAAGGATGGTGGTAAGCCAGTTGCTGTCGGTGCCACCCGTCACCGCGACCCCCGCCCTGTCGAACACGGCGACCGCGTTCGGGTCCACGCGGGTCGATACGAAGAGGCTCCGGCCGTCCTGTGGTTCCTTGAACTGGCCCTGGATCGTCGTCTCGGTAATCGTGACCGACGCCACCTTGCCCTGATCCACCATCCGCATGAGCTCGGTGTGAGAGAGTGGAACGACCTCGCGCCAGGCCAACCATGCCTGGAATGCGCCGAGCAAGAAGAGCGCCAGGAGGAAATAACCGATGTTGAACGTATGCTTCCGGTCCATGTCGATTACCCCCATGCGATATCGCCGGCTTGTTTCCTTTCACGTTCCGAAGGCCGTATCCTTGATGTCAGTCAAACGAATGACGTCCGGTGACCTTGCCTGTCTTGCCCGCCGCAACCCATGGGCGGACTGATCCAGAAGCAGGCGCGACGTCGCGCCGATGCGCGAAAAAGCGGGTCTGCACCGGTGGGACAATGGGCCAGGCGAAGGCCGCAACGATCCGCTCCGCATCCGTCGCATTGCCACCGGACATGACGAGATCCCGTTTTCCCGTTTCGGCATGGCCTGATTCCAGGCGGTTTCGCGCAATGAAACTTGATCTGCGTCAATGGAGGTGGGGACTGCCCTCTATAGGATGCGTCCTGTCCGCAGGATGCCCCCCAGAGCGGGCCACGGCCGGATGCGAAATGCGATTGCCTTTCCAGCAGGGCATGTCTTGCGCCCGAACCTGCCGAAGGAGACGACCATGAACAATCCGGCGAGCGAGATGCCGCCCTTCCGGCAAGCGGCGTACCTGCCGCCCGTCCCGAGAACGGAGGAACTGGGAAGCGAAGCCTTCCGGGCGATCGACCGCATGCGGGAGGCAATCGCGGGTCAGCTCAGCGCCGGGCTGTCGCCGGCCGCCTTCGCGCTCGCCCTCATCGACTGGTCGATCCATCTCGCCTCAGCCCCCGGAAAGCGCCTTGAGCTGATCGACAAGGCGAACCGCAAGGCCGTCCGCCTGCTTTGCCATCTTGCCGCGGCGGCGGTCGATCCGGACGCACCCCCGTGCATCGAGGCCCTGCCCGGAGACTACCGCTTTTCCGATGCGCGCTGGAAAAAGCCGCCGTTCAGCATCTGGGCCCAGGCGTTCCTGCTCCAGCAGCAATGGTGGCACAATGTCACCAACGAGGTGCCGGGCGTCACCCCGCATCACGAGGATGTCCTATCCTTCGCCGCCCGCCAGGTGCTCGACGTCTTCTCGCCCTCCAACATGCCCTTGACCAATCCGGAAGTGCTGGAAAGGACGATGCGGTCCGGCGGCATGAATTTCCTCGATGGCTGGCGCAACTGGGTGGAGGACGCAGGCCGCCTCGCCGCCGGCCAGCCGCCTGTTGGCACGGAGGATTTCGTCGTCGGCCGGGGCGTCGCGGCGACGCCGGGCACGGTGATCTACCGCAACCATCTGATCGAGCTGATCCAGTATGCGCCGGCGACGGAGGGCGTGGCGGCCGAACCGGTGCTGCTCGTGCCGGCCTGGATCATGAAATATTACATCCTCGACCTCTCGCCGCACAATTCGCTCGTGCGCCATCTGGTGGAAAAGGGCCACACCGTCTTCTGCATCTCCTGGCGCAATCCCACGGCGGCCGACCGCGACCTGACGATGGACGACTACCGCCGGCTCGGCGTGATGGCGGCGCTCGATGCGGTCAATGCCGTCGTTCCCGGCCGAAAGGTCCATGCCGCGGGCTATTGCCTGGGCGGCACGCTGCTGGCGATCGCGGCGGCCGACATGGCGCATCGCGGCGACGACCGGCTGGCAAGCCTGACCTTGCTTGCTGCGCAGACGGACTTCACCGAGCCCGGCGAGCTCGCCCTCTTCATCGACCACAGCCAGGTGCATGTGCTCGAAAGCATGATGTGGAACCGCGGCTATCTTTCGGCCGACCAGATGGCAGGCGCCTTCCAGCTCCTGCGCTCGAACGACCTCGTCTGGTCGCGCATCGTGCACGAGCACATGATGGGCGAGCGCACGCCGATGATCGACCTGATGGCCTGGAACGCCGATTCCACCCGCATGCCCTACCGGATGCACGCCGAATACCTGAAGCGGCTCTATCTCGGCAACGAGCTCGCCGCCGGCCGCTTCATGGTCGAGGGGCGCCCCGCCGCGATCCAGAACATCCGCGTGCCGATGTTCGTGGTCGGCACCGAGCGCGACCATGTCGCGCCGTGGCGGTCGGTCTACAAGATCCACTATCTCAGCAACACCGACCTCACCTTCGTCCTGACCAGCGGCGGCCACAATGCCGGCATCGTCAGCGAACCCGGCCGCCCGCGCCGGCGCTACCGCATCGCCGTGCGCGCGGCCGACGGGCTGTGCGTGGGCGCCGATGAATGGGCCGAGACGGCGGAGGCGCGGCCGGGCTCGTGGTGGGAGGCCTGGACGGGCTGGCTTGCCGCGCATTCGGCGCCCGAACGGGTCGACGCCCCGGCGATGGGCGCCCGCCGCAAGGGCTACACGCCCCTCGCGGATGCCCCGGGTGCATATGTTTTGCAAAGGTGAACCGCCGATGGCGCAGCAGATCGCAGGGACAATCGCCGGTCGATCTCGCTTAAGACAAGCAAAGCTGAACATGCTCGCCGGCGCGGGCAGATTTCCGCAGGCGGTGCTGGAGCGAATTCAGGAAACGATTGCCAGCGGTCAATCGATCCGTTCAAAGGCAAAGCTTTCGGCAAGCGACGCGATGGACCGTTCAATCGTGGTCTGGGCCAAGTGCATCGCACGCGTTTGGAATTGCGTCACCGGACGCAGAAGGAAGAGCGTTCGGGTAAGCGGCGGGTTCACGATGCGACGCGCTATGAGGGTCCCTGCCTTGACCTCGCGCGCCACCGTTCCGAACGGCAGGACCGCGCACGCCGTGCCGTCGGTAATGAGCCCCTTGATCGCGTCCATGGACTCGATCTGGAAAGCGACGTTCAGGGGAAGGTCGAATTCTACCATAGCCTCCTTGAGCAATTGTATGATCTGGCCCTTTTCCGTCGGAATGACGAAGGTGGCGTTCGTCAGCTCGGGCATGGTGATCGGCTTGTCTTCCCCGAAGGGGGAGTTCGGGCTCGTGATGAAGAAGACCGCTTCCCGCAGCACAGGTTGCTTTCGGATCGCCTTGTGATCCGCAACGTTATAAGCAAGAGCGAAATCGAGATCTCCCTGGGCGACCCTGTCTCGGAGAATGTGGCTCATATCTTCGACCAGTTGCACGGAAATCGATTCGGAGAGATGGCTAAGCTTCCGAGCCAAGGTGCCAGCGAGCATGGCGGACAGGCTGCCCGTCAGCCCTATTGAAAGATGCTCCTTCTCATTCTCCGCAAAGGACTTGATGGACTTCTTCACGTCGGCGACATGCGCAAGCAGCTTGCGAGCTTCCACAAGGAAATATTCGCCCGCCGGCGTCATCGCCGTACCGCGACGGCCCCGCTTCAGGAGCCTTACGCCCAATTCGTCCTCGAGAGCGCTGATTTGCGCGCCGAGTGCCGGTTGTACGATATTTAAGGCCGCAGCCGCCCGCGTGATACTGCCCAGCTCACAAATGCAGACGAATGACTCAAGCTGGCGAATGCGCACCGAATCCCGCCTCCCTTTTCCCAATGGTGAACCAGCAACACTATCATGGAACAGGCTGCTGGTCAGGATTGGAAGCCTGATGCGGGTTTGCGCTCAAGCATTCAAGCCCGCTCGTGAAAGGTGGTAGTCCCATACCCGCTCAAGCACGCGCGGATCGAGGTTCTTGGCGCCTGAAAGAGCAACCTCCCCCGGCGTCAGCGCCCGCGGCTCGCCGATCGCCAACGACTGCAACAGGACATCCGCATTGCGGCAGAGTTGTATGCTGCGCATGACAAGCTCGCGGATGCTGCCGCCCACGACCACGGCCCCGTGATTGCGCAACAGCACGGCCGAATGCTGGCCGAGTGCGATGGCCAGCGATGCCCCCTGCTCCCGCGTCGAGACCAGCATGTCGGTGTCGCCAAACGCAGCCTGCTCGTCCCAGAGGGGCACGTTCATGCCGACCGTCGCTCCCACATGGGTGACCGGGACCCATGGCCGCCCGGTCACGCAGAAGGGCATGATCGCGGGCGAATGGAAATGACAGATGGCGCGCACATCCGGCCGGACCCTGTAGATCGCCCCATGGATGATCCGCTCAAGATAACCGCCGCGTGTATCGGAACCGATAATCTTCGAATCCGCGTCATAGTGCTGGATATCGTCCAGCGCCACGAGTTCCGGGCTGCGGGAGCGGGAGATGTGATAGCCGGTCTTTGCGCCGCGAATGCTGACATGGCCGAAGGCATCCAGCACCGCCTCATGCGCCAGGATGCGGTTCGCATGAACCAGTTCCACCAGTGCCGCCTGATCGCCCATGCTCACACCACGACCTTGGTCATGATACCGGGCGTGAAAATTTCTTCCGGTGTCATATGCCGTTCGGCAATGCCCTGCTGGTGGGTGTAGAGCAGCATCTGCTCGAAGGTCTTGCGATTCTTGTCGATGCCGAAGGGGAACGGATCGGCGCCGAAAAGATCGCGCATCCTGCGGGCATAGATCGGCATCCAGGCGAGCGGATAGCGCGAAACCGCCGGATCGAACAGGCGCTCCAGGCTGCGCCGCTTCGATTCCTCGAATGCATTGTAGAGATTGCGCGCCACCCAGGGGTTTTCCTCCACGACATGTTTCCGCATCGCGACGATATGCATGATCGGCCAGACGCCGGTCGTCCTGTAGTATTCCTCCTCGCGCTCCAGGAAGTCCGGGATCAGCCGCTCGACACGCGGATCCTCTTCGAGGAAGCAGGTCGGCGGGCGGGCGATAATCGCGCAGTCGATCTCGCCGCACGCGAGCATTTCAGACAGCGACTTGTCGGCGATGCGCTCGATCGCGACACCTTCCGGCAGTTTCAGGTCCACCTTTTCGATACGGCCCGGCGCGTTCGCGCCGGCCTGCACCCAATGCACGTCCTGCAGCTTGACGCCGACCTCGTTGTGCATCCAGCCGCGCATGTAGACGGCTGCGGAATGCGCCCATTCCGGCACACCGATCCGCTTGCCTTTCAGGTCCGCGACGGTTTTGATGCCGGCCGCCTTGTTGACGTAGAAGGAGGAGAACCGGAAAAGCCGCGAGCAGACGACCGGCAGGCCAACGATGTCGCTGTCCGGCCGGCTGACCTGCGCCATGAACTTGGCGAAGGACAGCTCCGCCACGTCCCATTCGCGGTTGAAGGTGAAACGGGCGAAAATCTCGTGATGGCTCAGCATCGACCAGGTGTGCTCGATGCCTTCGGCGTTGACGGTGCCCAGGCGGAAATCGCGAAAGTGATCATAATCGGTGGTAGCAATCGAAAGCTTCAAACGGTTCATGACAGTATCCGGAACTCAGCGGGTGATGATGTTGACCTTGGCAGGGTCGATATTGACGAGGATGGGATTGCCGATCGGCGTGCGAAGGCTCGGATGAACGCGCGCCAGAAGCCGCGTTTCGCCGACCGAAACCATGTAGTCGACACATTCGCCGAGGAAGACCTTGGTATCGACGCGACCTTCGAGAAGATTGCCGGACGCGCCGTTCTCCTTGCCGGGCTCGATCAGATGGACGTTCTCCGGACGGATCGCTACAGTGAGCTTGTCACGCACGTCGAGCGCCTCTTCCGATACGACTTCGATGGTGCCGGCCGGGCTTTCGACCGCCCAGCGACCGGCCTCGCTGCCACGCGCGGCAACCTTGCATTCCATGAAATTCGAGGAACCGATGAAATCCGCGACAAAACGGGTCTGCGGCGCCTCGTAGATGTCGCGTGGCGAGCCGAGCTGGACAATCTGGCCGTCATTCATGACGGCGATCTGATGGGAGAGCGCCAGCGCCTCCTGCTGGTCATGCGTCACGTAAAGCGTCGTGAGGTTCAGCTCGCGCTGAAGGCGCTTCAGTTCGAAGCGCATCTGCTCGCGCAGCTTGGCGTCGAGGTTGGAGAGCGGCTCGTCGAGAAGCAGAAGCCGTGGCTCCATGACAAGCGCCCGGGCAAGCGCAAGTCGTTGCTGCTGACCGCCGGAAAGACGCGTCGCCTCGCGGCCCGCGTAACTCTCCAGCGCCACCGCCTTCAGCACCCGCTCGACCTTCTCCTCGATCTGCTTCTTGGAGAAGCCGGCTTTGCTGACCCGCAGCGGAAACGCGGCATTCTCGAAAACGCTCATATGCGGCCAGATGGCGTAGCTCTGGAAGACCATGCCGAAATTGCGGCGGTTCGGCGCCACGAAGACGCCCTTGCCGGCGGAATAGACGGTGACGTCCTCGACGGAGATATTGCCCTTGACCGGCCGCTCGAGGCCGGCGATCGAGCGAAGCATCGTCGTCTTCCCGCAGCCGCTCGGGCCAAGCAAGGTGAAGAGCTTGCCTTGCGGCACATCGAAGGAGATATCCTTGGCGGCGCGGACGGCCTTGCCCTTGCCGTCGGCATATTCGGTCGTTAGTCCCTGAACATTGAGCATTCAACATCTCCTCAAGTCCGCCGCGCTCCCCGCACGGCCGGTCTTCATCAGCGGGACATCGCGGACGTTCGCGATGTCCCCGTTCGATCGGTCACCTACTTGACGGCCTTCTCGAAGGTGTCGCGCCACTCGGCAAGCTTGTCGAGCATGGCCGCGCCGTCGACGACCTTGACGTCGAGGCTCGTCGGCAACGGGACAATCTTGATGTTGGTCGGCGTGAAGCCGCGTTCGGCAAGGATCTTCTGGCCGTCCGTCAGCGTGAAGTCCTGGAACAGGATCGCCGCATTCGGATGCTTGGCGGTCTTGGCGATGCCAAGGCCGTTGACGCGCGCAACCGATGGACCGAGTTGCAGGGACTTGATCGGTGCACCGTCCTTGTTCATCTGATCGACCTTGTAGAAATAGGTCGTCAACGCCAGAGGCACTTCGCCGGAGGCCGCCAGGTTGGTCAGGAGTGTGTGCCCCTTGCGCAGCGAGATGCCGTTGGTATCCGCGAGCCTGGTGAAGAAGTCGATGCCTTCCTTCTCGCTCGGGAAGCTGGCATTGACGGTAGCAAGCCAGTCGTAGGCCTCCGCTTCCAGGCCGACCTTGCCCTTCCACTTCGGATCGAGCAGGTCACTCCAGGCGTTCGGTACGTCCGCCTCGGAGACGAGGTCGGTGTTGTAGGCCGCCGTGATGATATTCAAGCGGCTACCGACCCATTCCTTATGTGCGGGAACCGCGCCTTCGAAAATATCCGGAATAATGGGCGACGAGACGGGCTGCAGAATGTTTTCCCGGTGCAGCGCTTCGAGTTCCGGCCCGTTCGTCTCGATCAGGTCGGCATCATGGCGGCCTGCCTTGATCTCGGTAACCGCACGGCGGAGCACATCTTCAGAACTGCCGCGCCAGATGGTGACCGGGATATCGTATTTTGCAGTGAACGCCTCGGTCATCGCGGTAACGTCCTCGACGGGCGTAGCCGTGTACAACGTCAACGCCCCTTCCGCCTTCGCCGCAGCCACCAACTTTTCCAAGCGGTCCGGACCGTTGTAGCTGGAGGCCTCGTCGATCGTCTGCGCCATCGCCGATGTCGCCAGGAAGGCTCCGAAGAGAGCCGCCGTGCGCGTCAAATGTTTCAGCAAATTCAGGGTGTCTGGCATGTGGTTCCTCCTCCAAAGAATTTCTGGGCCTTGTCACTGAAAGGTGGTCTCGAACGTCTCGCGCCATTCCGTAAGCGCGTCGAGCATCCCGGTCGGCTCGATGACCTTGACCTCCATGCCCGCCGGGAATGGCACTTCCTTCGTGTTGGTCGGCGTAAAATGGCGCGACGCCAGGATCTTCTGCCCCTCCGTCAACGTGAACTGCTGATAGAGGATCGCGGCATTCGGGTGCGCGGTGGTCCGTGCGACGCCGAGCCCGTTGATGCGGGCGATGGCTGGCCCCAACGACAAGGCCTTGATCGGCGCGCCGTCCTGTTCCATCTGGTGAACGCGATAGAGATAGACCTGAAGCATGATCGGCAGTTCGCCCGAGGCGGTCATGTTGGCAAGCTGCGGGTGGCCCTTGTGCAAGGGCGGGCGATTGGTCTCGGCAAGCTTCCTGAAGAAGGCAAGCCCCTCCTCCCGCGAGGGAAAACTCTGGATCACCGTGGCCAACCAGTCGTATGCCTCCGATTCGATGCCGATCTTCCCGCCCCACCTCGGATCAAGGAGATCGTCCCAGCGCTTCGGTACATCCGCCTCCGAAACGAGCTCGGTGTTGTAGGAGGCCGTGATGACATTGAGACGGCTGCCGACCCATTCCCGGTGATCCGGCACCGCATCCGGAAAAATCTCGGAGAAAACAGGTGAATCGACGGCCTGCAGGATGTTTTCGCGGTGGAGGGCTTCGAGTTCCGGACCGTTCGTTTCGATCACGTCGACGTCGTGGCGGCCGCCCTTGATCTCGGTAACGGCGCGCCGCAGCACGTCCTCCGAACTGCCGCGCCACAAGGTTACCGGAATACCATACTTCGCGGTGAAGGCGGCGATCACCTGATTGACGTCGTCTACCGGCGTTGCCGTGTAGAGTGTCAGCGTTCCCTCCTTCTTCGCGCCGGCGACCAGTCTTTCCATCCGGTCCGGTCCGTCATAGGCGGCAACTTCGGCGACCGACTGCGCCAACGCGGGACCTGCGGCAAGGACAACGACGAGACCGAGCGCAAGCACCCTGCGAGTAATGCCTTCATGGAACTTCGGATTGATCATCTCTTCCTCCCTTATCTCAAAGCCGGACCTCCCAATCCGGCTTACGCTTCCTTGACTCCGAACCTCTTGCCCACGAGCTGGGCGAGCATGACGACGATGAAGAGCGCAATGATCATCATCACCCCGAAGGCGGAGAGTTCGACATACTGGCCGTTCTGCCAGAGCTCCCAGATGACAATCGACACCACTTCCGAACCGGGGCTGTAAAGCAGCACGGAACTGGACAGTTCACGGATCGAGACGACGACGATGTAGATCCAGCCGGCGAGCAGGCCGGGCTTCAACAGCGGCAGCACGATGCGCACGAAGCTCTGGCTCCAGGAGGCGCCGCTCATCGCGGCCGACTCTTCGAGATCCTTGTGGATCTGCAGCATCGACGTGGTGTTGTAGCGGATGCCGTAGGGCATGAAGCGCGTCACATAGGCGATGAAGATGATCCAGGTCGTGCCGTAGATGCCGATGTCGAGATAGAGGTAGCAGATCATCACCGACAGGCCGAGCACGAGCCCCGGAAAGACCATCGGCAACGAGGCGACATTGTCGAGCAGCCACCGCGCGGGCAGCTTGGTGCGGATGACGATCCAGCAGATGACCGCGGTCAACAGCATGATCGTCGTCGCGGCGCCAAGCGACAGCATCGCGCTGTTCCATACCGCCTGGCCGACCATCGGGTAGTTGATGACCTTGACATAGGCATCGAAGGAAAGGCGGCTCAGAGCGGACCAGGAGGGCACGCTGTAATACTTGTTCAGCGACGACCAGAAGAGCACGAGGAACGGCAATACGATGACCAGGATCATGTAGAGGACGATCAGGATCGCGGCGGGAATGCGCCAGACGCCGAGGTCGAACGGCCGCGGGCGAAATCCCTTGCCGGTGACGGTCGAGTATTTGCTCCCCTGGCTCGACAGCTTCGACTGGAAATAGATGCCGAAGGAAGCGATCAGCAGCAGCACGACGGCATAGGCGGAAGCCAGCCCGACATTGCTCGGATATTCCCGGATCGCCTCGTAGATCGACGAGGTGAAGACCTCGATGCCGACCGGCATGCCGAGCAGCGCCGGAACCTCGAAGGATTCGATCGAGCGGATGAACAGGATGAAGAACGAGGCGATCAACGCCGGCCAGACGAGTTTCAGCGTGATGCGGAACATGATCTGGCCGATGGACGCGCCGGACATCAGGGCGGACTCTTCCAGCGACGGGTCCATGGAGCGGAATGCCGCCGACATCAGCAGGAAGGCGATCGGCGAATAGTGCAGCCCTTCGACCCAGATCATGCCGCCCATCGAATAGATGTCGAAGACCGGACCGGAGAGACCGAACATGTTTTTGAGCATCAGGTTGAAAAGCCCGATCTGCGGGCTCGCAACCATGATCCAGGATACGGTGAAAAGGATCGACGGGATGACCAGAGGCACGATGGAGGCCGCATAGAACATCATCTTGAAGGGCGTGTTCGTCCGCTCGTTGAGCCAGGCGAAAAGGGTGCCGATGAACAGCGCCAGACAGGACGTGCCCGTTGCGAAGACCACCGAATTGCGAAACAGCGGCAGAATGCTGCTGTCGGTGAGCGCACGCACATAGTTACCCAGCGTGAAGATGGCCGGAATGTCGCCTGCGGCAGGCGTCATGAAACTCTGCCACAGAAGGAAGACCAGCGGCACCAGCGCCAGCCAGCCGACGATCAGCACCGCGGCGCCGATGATCAACCATTCCGGCCTGATGCGGCCGAAGAAGCTCGGCTTTTCGACCGATTTTGCGAAGCTGCTTTCGTGTAACGACATCCCGACCTCCCGAACGAAATGCTGCCGGCAAGCCGGGGATCAAACCCCGGCCGGCGACATCGCGAGGTTTTCCTTATGGTAGCCCGCGATCTTCTGGTAGCTGGTGGATAGCTTCTCGAGATCCTCGTGGCTAATCACCTTGTTGATGTCGTCGAACGGCTTGTCGCCCGTCCGCTCGTAGACTTCGCGCAGGATTGCATCCGGCGGGTTCTTGCGATTGGTGAGCACGACCTGCGCGGTGGCCGGGCGGCGGATCGCCTCATAGGCATGCATCGCCTTGACGGGATCGCCTTCCTTGACGATCGCATCAGTCAGCGCCCGGCAATCGAGGATCGCCTGAGCCGAACCGTTGGCGCCACGCGGATACATGGGATGGGCAGCGTCGCCGAGCAACGTCACGCGGCCGAAGGTCCACTGGTTGAGCGGATCCTGGTCCACCATCGGATATTCGAGGATGGCGTCGGCCGCCTTGAACAGCGCCGGGCAATCCAGCCAATCGAACTTCCAGTCCTTGACGACATCGAAGAAGTCCTCGAGGCGGCCCGGCTTGTTCCAGTCGCGCTGCGACTTGTAGCTCTCCGTCGCGATGTCCACGACCCAGTTGATGAGCTGCGTGCCCTCGCCGTCGATATTGTCGCGGATCGGGTAGATCAGCACCTTGGCGGTATTCAGCCAACCGATGCGCACCATGCTCGCACCGGTAAGGAACGGTTTCCACTTGGTGACGCCGCGCCACATGTTGATGCCCGAGTAACGCGGCGGACCCTCGTTCGGATAAAGCTGCTTGCGGATCTTCGAATGGATGCCCTCCGCGCTGACAACCATTTCGGCCTTCACCGAAGGACGCGCCGAGCCATCGCGCGGATCGACGAAATGTAAGGTGACGAGGTCGTCGTCCTGTTCGAAACCGGTGCACTGCCAGCCGGTCATCAGGCGGTCGGCGCCGCAGCGCGCCTTGAAGGTCTCCACCAGAACCATGTGCAGGTCGCCGCGGTGGATCGAGAACTGTGGCCAGTCATAGCCGGCATAACGACCGGTCGGCTCGCTGAAGATGTGCTGGCCGTAACGATTGTAGAAACCGGATTCCCTGGTGGTGATCGCCACCTTGGCCAAAGCTTCTTCGAGGCCGAGCTTGCACATTTCACGCGCGGCATGCGGAAGAAGATTGATCCCGACCCCAAGCGCCTTGAGTTCCGGGGCGGCTTCGTAAACCCGCGAGGCAATCCCCTGCTCCTTGAGCATCAGCGCGAGCGTCAAGCCGCCGATGCCTCCTCCAACGATCGTCACTTCCATTCGTCTGCTCCCATCTGAGAATAGCCCGTTCCCCGCAAAGTTGCGGGATACGTGTGGTCAGTCGGGACTCTGGGCAAAGCTCCGCCGGCGGCCCGGACACCCGAAACCGTCGCCAATCTCAAACTTTTCCGATCCTCCCGCTCATCGCGACTGCCGCGACCCGAGCCGCCCGATCTGCGATGTTGATGAAAGGGGTAGAGCCATTCTTGCCAATTGACAAATAGATAGATTGTTTGAAGTCATCTCAAAAACAGATGACTGAAATTCGGATGACCACACGAACGGTTCGTTGGACGGTTCGACCCGCCTGCAATTCAAGATCAGAAAATCTTCAATGGAATCATTTACTTGAACTGACAGGCCAGACGGACGCCGGCGCGGCCGTTCTCATGTCGGCTGACTGAGGTGTTCGCGGCGAAGGCTGCCGCACAGGCGGATGCGGCAGCCCGGGATATCGGACGGCGGGATCAATAGTCGGCGTATGGAAGATAGGAACGCCGCTCCACATCGGGGAAACGCTCGCCGGTGCGCACGAAGCGCGTGTGCTCCTCGATCGGGTTGGGATAATGTTCCCAGCTGCGCTGCTTGCCTTTTTGCATCGCCCTGTTGACGAACTGGCGCACGCGCTGACTCTGCATGACCTCCGCACGGAGCTTCGGCAGATCCCAGATCGCCTCGACCGCTTCCAGCAGCCGTTCGAGTTCCGGCTGGAAGGCAGGATCGTCCGCCAGGTTGCGCGTTTCGCCGGGATCGGCGGCAAGATCGTACAATTGCGTGGGATAGGCCTTCGACACCACGATCTTTCTGGCGCCGCGGCGCAGCATGACGCGGGGAGCCTTCGTTCCTCCGTCGATGTGTTCGGCCATGGTCACGCGCTGCGGATCGTCCTTGGCGAGCAGGGGAAGAAGGCTCCTGCCCTCGTGCGGCGTGACGAAAGCCCCCGCGTCACCACCCCCGAGATCGACGAGGGTCGGCAGCAGGTCGAGAAGCGAGACGGGCGCGACGATCCTCGAGAGCCCCTTCCCATCCGGACGATAGACGACCAGCGGGACGCGGATGGCGGGGTCAAAGAGGTTCTTCTTGAACCACAGACCCCGTTCCCCGATCATGTCGCCATGGTCGGATGTGAAGATTATCACCGTCTCATCGGCGATGCCCGCGTCCTCCAGCGTCTTGCGCAACTCGCCGAGCTTGCGGTCGACATAGCTGATCATGCCGTAATATCCGCGGCGCGCGCGCCGGTAGATCTCATCCGTCACCTCGAACTTGTCGAGGCTGTAGTGGAAATAGAGGGACCGGCTATGCGGGTCCAACGCGTCGAGCGGAATCGTCGCGGTGCGCGGCGGGTCGATGCACTCGTCCGTATAGAGGTCCCAGTATTCCCGCGTGATGACGTATGGATCATGCGGCTGCGTGAAGGAGACCGTCATGAACATCGGCCGACCATCGCCGTAGCGCCGCCAGTCGAAAATGTGCTGCGCCGCCCGCCGCGCGACTTCGTCGTCATAGTCGATCTGCTGGGAACGGGCGAGCGGGCCTGCGTCGGCGATCGTCTCGACGCTGGAGACCCCGAACGGCACCTTGCCCTTGGCGACGATCTCCTCGTCCTCCAGCTCGTCATAGGTTTTCGGCGGCACCCAGCTGAAGTCGGCCGGGTAGATCTCGGTCGTCAACCTGTCCTCATAGCCATGATGCTGATCGGGGCCGACAAAATGCATCTTGCCGGAGATGCAGGTGTAGTAGCCGGCATCGCGCAGATAGTGCGCGATGGTCGGAACCGCGGCCGGAAACTCCGCGGCGTTGTCGAAGGCGCCGATCCGCGACGGCAGGCGCCCGCTCATCAGAGCGAAGCGCGACGGCGCGCAAAGCGGGTAGTTGCAATAGGCATTTTCAAAGACCGAGCCCTGCTCCGCCAGACGGTCGATGTTCGGTGTCCTGCAGACCCTGTTGCCGTAGACGGAAAGCGCGATGGCCGTCAGCTGATCGCACATGACAAGCAGGATGTTCGGTTGTTTCCGACGCATGCTTTTTCCCCTCAATGACCGAGAATCTGGCTCAGGAACAGTTTGGACCGTTCGTGCCGTGGATTGTCGAAGAAATCGGACGGAGCCGCCTCCTCGACGATCCGCCCCTTGTCCATGAACACGACCCGATCGGCGACCTTGCGGGCAAAGCCCATTTCGTGGGTCACGCAGAGCATCGTCATGCCGTCCTGCGCCAGTTCGATCATGACGTCGAGCACCTCCGAAATCATTTCCGGGTCGAGCGCCGAGGTCGGCTCATCGAAAAGCATGATCTCCGGCCGCATGCACAAGGCCCGCGCAATGGCAACGCGCTGCTGCTGGCCGCCCGAGAGTTCGCCCGGATAGCTTCCGGCCTTCTGTGGAATCTTCACGCGCTCAAGATAAAGCATCGCCTGCTCCTCGGCCGCTTTCCGGTCCTGCCTGCGCACCAGCATCGGGGCGAGGACGCAATTCTCCAGCACCGTCAGGTGCGGGAAAAGGTTGAAGTGCTGAAACACCATGCCGACGTCCCGGCGGATCTCGTTGATGTTGGCGAGGTCCTCGTTGAGCTCCGTGCCGAGCATCCTGATGGTGCCGGCCTGATGATCCTCAAGCTTGTTGAGGCAGCGGATGAAGGTCGACTTTCCGGAACCGGAAGGACCGCAGATCACGATCTTCTCGCCCGCCGCCACGCTCAGGCTGACGTCGAACAGAACCTGATGGGCTCCATAGAACTTCGCGAGGCTTTTGACGTCGACGGCAATCTCGCCGCTTTGTGTGCTCATCTCCGTGCCTTTCATCGGATCAATGACGCGCCACGTTCAACCGTCGCTCCAGATAGGCGCCGTATCGGGAAAGCGTGAAGGTGAACGCGAAGTAGATTGCGGCCACGAAGACGTAGACCTCGACATAGGTGGCGGACCACTCGGCCGTCGAAAACGCGGCATTGCCGGAGGCCATGACCTCGAAGAAGCCGATGATGACGATCAGCGAGGTCTCCATGAACGTTATGACGACCTGGTTGATGGTCGGCGGCAGCGCATGGCGGAAGGCTTGCGGCAGGACGATGCGGGACATGGTCTGCCAGTAGTTGAGGCCGAGCGCATGGGCGGCCTCTTCCTGCCCCGCGGGAAGCGCCTGCATCCCGCCACGGATGATCTCCGCCTGGTAGACCGCGAAGAACAGCGAGAAACCGGCGATGACGCGGTAAAGCTTGTCGCCGACCAGGAAGTGCGGCAGCGCGTAGGGAATGATGATCGCCGCCGTGAACAGGATCGCAACGAGGGGAAGAGAGCGGATGCCGTCGATCAGGACCGCGACCGTCCGGGCGATGACGGGCAGGCGCGAACGCCTCAGCAGCGCAAGGCAGACCGCGATCGGCATTCCCGTGACAACCACCGTGGAGAACACGAAGAGCGTCAGGGACAAGCCGCCCCACTGGGTCTCGAGCACGGTGGGAAGGCCGAGGAAGCCGCCGCGCATCAATCCGTAAAACACCCCGTAACCGGCGATCCAGACGAGCGGCAACCGCTTCGCGGACCAGGAGAAGGGAAAGCAGGACACCACCACGGTCGCCAGGATGGCTGCACAGGCGAGCGCGGAGCGCCATTGCTCGTCATAGGGATAAAGCCCGAAGAAGATCAGCCGCCAGCGCGCGGCGATGACCGCCCAGCAGGCGCCTGTCGCTTGCTGGCACATGTCCGGCCCGCCGGAGGACCAGACGGCATCGAGGACGGCCCATCGGAACACGGTCCAGACGGCCAGCGCGATCAGCGCGAGGCAGACGCTCGTCACGGCGGCCGCGCCGGGCGTCGCAAAATATCCCTTCCTCACGGCGGCGAGAAACGTGTCATGGCGCGGTGGCGGGATTTCGCCGGAAACGATCGCAACGTTCGACATGTCGGCGCCTTCCCTCCTAGCGGACATTCTGGCCCCGCAGGGCGATTGCACGATTGACGGCGTTTAAGACCGCGGCGAGGGAGAAATTGATCGCCCAGAAACCGGCGATGAGGATGAAAATCAGCGAGAGCGTCTGGCCGGAATGGTTGATCGAATTGGCGACGACCATGAAGAAGTCGCTGAATCCGATCGCAATGCCGATCGAGGTCGCCTTGACCAGCCAGACATACTGGTTGGTCAGGGTCGGAAGCATGATGCGGATGGCGAGCGGCAGCCTGATCTTCCAGAAGATCTGCGAGCCGGTAAGGCCGAGCGCGAGGCCCGCTTCGACCTTGCCGCGGGACACCGCAAGCAGGCCGGCGCGGACGATCTCCGCAATGTAGGACGCGCCGAACAGGGATATCGCGATGACGGCGGCGCAGAATTCCGGCGCAAGCTCAAGTCCGCCGGCGATCCTCAGGCCACGCTGGACCGGCAGGTCGAACAGCGGCGTCTCAGCGATCCGGCCCGACGACAGGACGCCGGCGACGGCCACGACGAGAATGACGAACCCGGCCAGTTTCACAAGGCCGTCGTTGCGCCGGAGGACGGCAAATCGCCGTACGCCATATCCGACGATCAAGAGCGCCACTGCCGTCAGGACGGCAAGGCCGATCGCTCCACGTTCGATATTGAGGCCGGGCAGGTAGAAGCCGCGGTTCGAAAAATAGGCCAATTCACCGAGGTTGTAGGCATTGCGCGCATTCGGCAGATGCGTGAAGACCGAATACCAGAAGAAGGCCTGCAAGATGAGCGGGATGTTCCGGAAGAACTGGACATAGACGAGCGCGATCTTGCTCAGCAGCCTGTGCGCGGAAAGCCGGGCGGTTCCGATGGCGCCCCCCAGGATCGTCGCCAGGAAAAGCGTCAGCGCCGCGAGCAGGAGCGTGTTCAGAAAGCCCACCGCAAGGGCACGCGCATAGCTCGAATTGATATCGTACGGTATCAGGCTGAAGGATATGGTCCAGCCGGTGGCGTAGTTCAGGAAATCCCATCCGACGGCGATGCCCTGCGCATCGAGGTTACGGCGGGTGATGATCACCGCGGACGCGAGAATTGCGACGATCACCCCGATGAACAGCACCTGAAGACCTATGTCCCGGTGCTTGCGATTCCTCAGCACGGCGAACATCCGGCGCCTCCCCAACTCTTGTTGCTAAAGCGAGGAGCGCCCGCGCGCGACGCGCGCCGGCGCCACTCGATGCTCAATCGAGGATCGGCGGGACGAACACGCCGCCCTTTTGCCAGGGTGCGTTCATGCCGCGCTCCAGCTTGTAGGGCGAGTCCTTGCCGACATTGCGATCGTAGATCTCCTCGGCGTTGCCGATGACCTTGATGACATTGTAGGCCCAGTCGTCGGAAAGGCCGAGGCGATTGCCGATTCCGGGCGTGACACCCAGCAGCTTCGCCACGGTGGCGCTCTTGGGATTTGCCTTCTGCTCGTCGATGTTCTTGCTTGTGATGCCGTTCTCCTCGGCGATCCGGCCGACGGCGATCACCCAGTTGACAAGATCGACCCAGGCATCGTCCCCTTGCCGCATCGCGGCCGCCTCGGGCTCCATCGCAAGGACATCCGGCAGAATGGCATGTTCGTCGGGGTTGGGAGCGGAGGCGCGCCGCGCCGCGAGCACCGGACCCCATTCGGCGAAGGAATCGCAACGGTTGGCGAAATAGGCGGCCGAAGCCTCGGTGTTCTTCTCGAAGGAGACGAGCTTGATGTCGTAGTCGTTCGCCTTGATGTAGTCGGCGATCAGCCGTTCCGTGCTGGTGCCCCCGGCCGTGCAGATCGTCCCGCCGTCGAGGTCCTTCACGGAACCGGCATTGAGCTCCTTGTGGACCATGAACTGGGTGGCCCCGAGGAAGTAAGGGGTGCTGAACTGCACGCCGAGTTCGGTGTCCCGGCTCATCGTCCAGCCGGTCGCCTTGATGACGAGGTCGAGATCGCCGGACTGAAGCGAGGGGAAGCGCTGCGCCCAGCTGATCGGGATAAGCTTCACCTTCTCGTCGCTGCCGAAAATGGCGATGCCGACGGCGCGGCAATAGTCGATGTCGATGCCGTGCCATTTTCCCTTGTCGTCGATCTCGAAGAAGCCCTGGAAGTTGCCGTCGCCCGACGTGCAGTTGAGCTCACCGCGCGCCTGCACGGTCTTCAGGGTATCGCCGGCGGCCGCATATGCGGCCATCGGAACAATCGCCGCCGTTCCGGCCAGCAGCGCCGCGGTGGTAAGAGCCTTGACGTTCATTGAAATCTCCCGAGTTTGCCTGCGCCCTCGCGCCGTTCCCTGTCGCCATCGTCCGGTCTTGTGCCGGCTCCGTGTCGACTAGAAGAATTAGTCGGCTTCGTGTCGACAAAGTCAAGCGAAAAGTTTACGTTGCCGTCACGCTGTTTTTCTGGCCCAATGCCGGAAGCGGAAGGAAGGTGCCTAAGTGTCTGAAGAAACTGAATCAAAACGCGTGCGCGGCACCGGCTGGAAGCACGTCTACGATACGTTGCGCAACGAGATCCTGGCTCTGACCCTGCAGCCCGGCCAGCTGCTCGACGAGATGACGCTGGCCGAACGCTTCGACATGTCGCGTTCCCCGGTGCGTGAGGCATTGATCCGCCTGGCGGGCGAGGAGCTGGTGGTGACGCTCTCCAATCGCAGCACCATCGTCGCGCCGATCGAGGTGGCGAGCTTTCCGAAATATGTCGAGGCGCTCGACGTCGCCCAGCGCATGAACACGCGCCTTGCGGCGGCCCTGCGCACCGAGGCGGACCTGAAGATCATCGCCAGGCGCCAGAAGGAATTCGAGGCGGCGGTGAAGACCGGCCAGCATTTGAGGATGTCGGAGGCCAACAAGCAGTTCCACATGGCGATTGCCAATGCCGGCAAGAACGCCTACCTCGCCTCCTTCTACGAGCGCCTGCTAAACCAGGGCCAGCGCATGCTGCACCTGCATTTCGAGTATCTGGAGCGTACGAACGACGGTTATCTCCTCACCGACGAACACGACCTGATGCTGGAGGCGATCCGCGCCAAGAACGTCGATCTCGCCGACGAGCTGGCCCATGCCCATACGCGACAATTCCAGGACAATTTCATCGCGTTCCTGCGCGAGAACTACACGACCGATGTCTCTTTTGGCTCGCTCGCCGCCGCACAATAGCCTGCCAGTCCGCCGAAATAACCGGGTTGAGCTGCTGGTGCTTGCAAGCCGCGCAAGCATCCAACAAACCGTCCGAACGGTCGCAGGGCCGTTCGGGCCACCGCGCTCATTGTCGCCACCGCCATTGCTTCGAGAGTGTCGTGGCCCGCTCAAATTTGTCGAAACAGCACACGTGCTTCGACAAGCAGGCGCCGGATACGAAAGCAGGGCAAAAATGTTGGAGCGGGTAGCGGGAATCGAACCCGCGTATTCAGCTTGGAAGGCTGCTGCTCTACCATTGAGCTATACCCGCGGGGTCATGATCCGTGCAACGGAATGGTGGAGGGAGTTGGATTTGAACCAACGTAGGCTGAGCCAACGGATTTACAGTCCGTCCCCTTTAACCACTCGGGCATCCCTCCATATTCCGTCGGGATCAAGCGACCAGTGTCGACCGGCGGGCAGTGCCTTTTCGGCGGCGCCTTCGATCTGGCGGCGTATATGACGGGCACAAATCGTCCTGTCAACACAAGGCCATGGAAAAAATTGCGAAAAACGTCATCGTCCCCATCCGGCATCCGGAAGAGGCCGTCCGCGCGTTCGGAATCCCCCTGCCCTTGTTCGCTATTTTTCGCACGCCGCGCGCATAAACCGCTGCACACTGGGGCGCCAGATGGTCTATAAGGCCGGCATGAGCAAAGACGATACCGGCGGCAAGTCCGCAAAAGACACCCATTACGCCAAGCTGCGCCGGGCACACCGCGACCAGCGGCGCGAACGCGGCGAGATTCCGACACCCAGGGACGACCGCCGCCGCAGGCAGGCAGAAGGCTGGAAGGCGCCGGCTCTCGCTCCCGACCAGGTCCATCTCTATGGCCTGCACACGGTGCGCGCGGCCCTCGACAATCCGGAGCGGCAGATCATCAAGCTTTCGGTGAGCCAGAACGCCGCACAGCGGCTGCAGCTGCCCGAGCTTTCGACCCTGCCCTATCCGGTCGAGACCGTGCTGCCCTCCGACCTCGACAAGGTGCTCGGCCCCGAGGCGATCCACCAGGGCGTGATGCTGGAAACGCGCCCCCTGCCGATGCGCCGCCTGGAGGCGCTGAAGGACAGCCTGCTGCTGCTCGTGCTCGACCAGGTGACGGACCCGCACAATGTCGGCGCCATCATGCGCTCGGCCGTCGCCTTCAATGCCGGCGCCGTCATCACCACGCAGCGCCATTCGCCGACCGAATCGGGCGTGCTCGCCAAAACCGCCTCCGGGGCGCTGGAGCTCATTCCCTATATCCAGGTCACCAACCTCGCCGATGCGCTGGACGAGCTGCACAAGCTTGGCTTCCTGACGATCGGCCTTGATTCGGAAGGCCCGGAGCCGCTGGAGGGCACCCTGTCCGGCGAACGCATCGCGCTCGTCATGGGGGCGGAGGGCAAGGGCCTTCGGCAGAAGACACGCGCCACCTGCAAGGCGCTCGCCCGGCTCGACATGCCCGGCGCGATCAAGTCGCTCAACGTCTCGAACGCCGCCGCGATCGCGCTCTACGCCACGCAGCGGCATCTCGCGCGCTGAAATTATACCTCGCAAACGAAAGGCCCGCCGATGCGGAACCGGCGGGCCTTTGCATGTCGGCGGATGGCCTCAGCTGGCGCGCTTCAGCGCACCGCGATCGGAAATGGTGCGCTCGGCCTCGGAAATCGCCTCGATCTTCGAATCGGGGCTGAGGTTCAGGCCCTCGGCGCGCACCAGCTCGACATCCGTGATGCCGAAGAAACCGAGCACGACCTTCAGGTAGCTTTCCTGATGGTCCATGGCGGACGCCGGACCGGCGGAATAATGGCCGCCGCGGGTGGAGACGATGATGACCTTCTTGCCCTTGGCGAGGCCCTCGGGGCCTTCGGCGGTGTAGCGGAAGGTCTTGCCGGCGACGGCGACGCGGTCGATCCAGGCCTTGAGCTGGCTCGGCAGGGAGAAATTGTACATCGGCACGCCGAGAATGATCGTATCGGCGGCCAGGAACTCGTCGAGCACGACCTTGCTTTCGGCGACCTCCGCGGCGATCTGGGCATGCACCTCTTCCGGCTTCGCATTGGCCGCCATCAGATGGGCGCCGGACAGATGCGGCAGCGGGTTGGCGACGAGGTCGCGATAGGTGATGGTGGCGGCCGGCTGCTCGGCCTTGATCTGGGCGGCGACGGCGGCCGTCAGGCGACGGGAGACGGAGTGGTCGCCGAGAATGCCGGAATCGACATGGAGGATGTTCATGGGGCTGCACCTTTGTTTCGATTGGGTGCAACACATATGCTGCGAAAACAATCACGCGATTAGACGGCAAAAATCCAATTGACTGTTTCCGGAGAGAAACAATAATTCGCAAAAATACCCGGAGACATCCCATGCAGGACCTGAACGATCTCGCGCTCTACGCCGCCGTGGTGCGGCACAAGGGTTTTACCGCGGCGGCGAATGCGCTGTCCGTGCCGAAATCGAAGATTAGCAAGCGCGTCGCCGCGCTGGAGGAGCAGCTCGGCGTGCGCCTCATCGAGCGCTCCACCCGCAAGCTCGCCGTCACCGACATCGGCCAGTCCTTCTACGAGCGCTGCGAGGCGGTGCTCTCCGGCGTCGAGGCGGCCGAGGCTGTCGTGGCGGTCGCCAAGGCGGAGCCGGCAGGCACCGTGCGCCTGTCGATGCCGCCGGGCTTTGCGCCGATGATCGCAGACGTGCTGCCGGGCTTCATGAAACGTTATCCCGACGTCCGCCTCTCCATCCTCACCACCGGCCGCCCGGTCGACCTCATCGAGGAGCGCATCGACATCGCGCTGCGCGTGCGAGACGGCTACGACACGGACCAGTCGCTGGTCGTGCGCCGCTTCGCCGGCACGCGGCGCTATCTCGCGGCAAGCCCGCGTTTTCTCGAACGGTACGGCCCGGTCGATCTCGAGACGATCGGCCGCCTGCCCACGCTCTCCATGCAGGAGAACAATCCGCGCGTGATCTGGACGCTCTTCCACCAGAACGGCGCCGTGCACGACGTCTCCCACTCCCCGGTGCTGCTTTGCTCGGATTTCAGCGTCCTGGAGCGCGCAACGATCGAGGGCATCGGGCTCGCCCTGCTGCCGGACATGATCGTGGAGCGCGGCTTTCGCAGCGGCTACCTGACGCCGGTCCTGCCGGAGTGGTCCAGCGCGGAATCGACCGTGCATGCGGTCTTCACCTCGCGCCACGGCATGCTGCCCGCCGTCCGCGCCCTCATTGACCACCTCGCCGAAAACCTCCCCCGCTCCATGCTGCGCTGCCAGGAAATCGTCCCCAGGACCGCGCTCGACAGCAACTGGTCGATCTGAACAGGCCCTTTTCGCTTTACAGCGGCGGAGAATGTGCTAACTCCCTCGCTGAGTGCCCTTATAGCTCAGTTGGTAGAGCACCTGATTTGTAATCAGGGGGTCCCGGGTTCGAGTCCTGGTGGGGGCACCATCTCCTTTCAAACGCATTGATCGAGTCTTCACCCCGCGGCCTCACAGCCCGATGGCATCGTGGCGGCTGTGGCACGGCCCGGATCGCCGACGCACCGTCTCCTTCCCACCGTCGAAGCGTGCCGGCCGGCGAGGTACATTGCCGTTCCCGGCCGACTGGCCTATAGGCGTTGATCGACGGGGTGCCTCCGGCACCCCCATTCCCGTTTCGCGGCGCCGGGCAAGACCGGCCATCATGCGAAAACCATTGCGGAGGAACGAACGTGGCGGAAGACAAGGGACCGGTTTCGAAGGTGACGGTCGAAAAGCGGATCGACGGAAAATACTTCTACGCACTCACCTTCCGCGGCGTCACCTATCCGGTGAAGGGTCCGTTCGCCAATCCGATGGAGGCGGCCGCCAGCGGACAGGCCGTGCTGAAGATACTGGAGGAACGCGCCGGGCCGGCGAAAGCCTGAACGGCGTATGCCCTCACACCGTCCTTGTCATATTTTTCAGATGCGCATGCCGTAAAGGCGTGCGACAAAGACCGGCCCTGGGTGCAGGATGTCCGGGGCTTGCTTAGAGGATGCGGATCGACGGCATGGCGCGTACCTTCAATTCCCTTTCCTTCGTCGCCTCGCAGGCGCCCGAAGCGCAGGAAGCGCGCAACGAGCTGGTTTCGATCTATGGCAATGCCGATCCGGAAGAGGCCGACGTCATCGTCGCGCTCGGCGGCGACGGCTTCATGCTGCAGACGCTGCACACGACGATGAACACCGGCAAGCGCGTCTATGGCATGAACCGCGGCTCCATCGGCTTCCTGATGAACCGCTACGACACGAAGGACCTCGCGGGCCGCATCGAAGGCGCGGTGGAGAACGCCTTCCGCCCGCTGGAGATGATCACCGGCGACGCCAGCGGCCAGGAGCGCCGGGCGCTCGCCATCAACGAGGTCTATCTCTTCCGCCAGTCCTACCAGGCGGCCAAGCTGCGCGTCAGCGTCGACGGGCGGGTTCGGCTGGAAGAGCTGATCTGCGACGGCCTGCTGCTGGCGACGCCGGCGGGCTCGACGGCCTACAATCTTTCCGCCCACGGGCCGATCCTGCCGCTCGAGGCGCCGCTGCTCGCCCTCACCCCCGTCAGCGCCTTCCGGCCGCGGCGCTGGCGCGGCGCGCTGCTGCCGAACAAGGTGACGGTGGAGATCGAGGTGCTGGAGGCGGAAAAGCGGCCGGTCAACGCGGTGGCCGACAACACCGAGGTCAAATCGGTGACATCCGTGCGCATAGCCGAATCGGCCGGGCTTTCGGCGCGCATCCTCTCCGATCCCGACCATTCCTGGTCCGACCGGATTCTTGCCGAACAATTCGATTACTGACACTGTTACCCAGGCTTCGGGACAGGAGTTTCGCCATGACGCGGTATGCAGCCCTTGGCACCGCCCTCACCCTGCTTTTCCTCGCCGGGCAGCCCGCCCTCGCGGACGAATCGCCGGTTGCGGAAACCATTACCTTCGTCGTCAGCACCGGCTTCTGGGAAGAACCGGTCGAGGCGGAGGAGGAAGGCGCAGCCGCCGCCAAGCCGGATACGGCCGAGACGAAGGAGGCCGCCGCCCTGCGCCGCGGCTACTACAAGCTGATCGCCGTGCGCCAGGCGGATGGCACGGCACAGGTCCATCTCCAGCAGATCGAGGCGACCGCCGACGGCCCGAAGATCGCCTCCTCGACGGTGCTGGACGAATTCTCGGCGATGAAGCCCTATGTCACGGACATAAGGCCGGAAAACTCCTCCGGCATCACCACGCAGCCGGGACTGTTCGCGACGGTCTACCTGAAGACCGATCCCAACGCCGCCGAGCCGGAGGGCTGGACGGTGCTGATCGACGATCTCGGCGAGATCAAGATCGAGCGGGCGACGAACTGAGAACGGGCGCCCGTCACACTCTCCTCCGTCATCCTCGGGCTTGACCCGAGGAGAGGTTGTGAGGCTATCGAACGACAACGGGCGCCGAAGCGCCCGTTTCCCGTTTCAATGCCGTCCGACGTCAGTTCAGGTCGTCCACGACCGCATCGGCACCGCCGTTGACGCGGTGGGCGAGTGCGGCTTCCATGAATTCGTCGAGCTCGCCGTCGAGCACGTCCGAGGGGGCCGTGCTTTCGACGCCGGTCCGCAGGTCCTTGACCAGTTGGTAGGGCTGGAGGACGTAGGAGCGGATCTGGTGGCCCCAGCCGATATCCGTCTTGGAGGCGGCTTCGGCGTTGGCGGCTTCCTCGCGCTTCTTCAGCTCGGCCTCGTAAAGGCGCGCGCGCAGCATGTCCCAGGCCTTGGCGCGGTTCTTGTGCTGCGAGCGCTCCTGCTGGCAGGCGACCACGATGCCGGTCGGGATGTGCGTGATGCGCACGGCCGAGTCGGTCGTGTTGACGTGCTGGCCGCCAGCGCCCGACGAGCGGTAGGTGTCGATTCGGCAGTCGCTTTCGTTGACCTCGATGTTGATCGATTCGTCGACGACCGGATAGACCCAGATCGACGAGAACGAGGTGTGGCGGCGCGCATTGCTGTCATAGGGCGAGATGCGCACCAAGCGGTGCACGCCCGATTCGGTCTTCAGCCAGCCATAGGCGTTGTGGCCCTTGACGAGCATCGTCGCGGACTTGATGCCGGCCTCCTCGCCGTCATGGACTTCCAGAAGCTCCACCTTGTAGCCCGAGCGCTCCGCCCAGCGGGTGTACATGCGCAGTAGCATGTTCGCCCAGTCCTGGCTTTCCGTGCCGCCGGCGCCGGAATGCACTTCGAGATAGGTGTCGTTGGCGTCCGCCTCGCCGGACAGCATGGCCTCGACCTGCTTGCGCGCGGCCTCGACCTTGACGGCCTTCAGGGCGTCCTCGGCCTCCTTGACGATCGCCGCGTCGCCCTCTTCCTCACCGAGCTCGATGAGTTCGACATTGTCCTTGAGCTGCTGCTCGATGGCCTTGACGCCATGGATGCCCTCGTCCAGCTGCTGGCGCTCGCGCATCAGCTTCTGGGCTTCCTGGGCATCGTTCCAGAGGGTCGGATCCTCTGCCTTGTTGTTCAACCAGTCCAGTCGTCTCAGCGCCTGATCCCAGTCAAAGATGCCTCCTCAGCAGGCTTATGGCCTGCTTGATTTCGTCGACGACGTTCTCGATTTCCGCGCGCATGTCCGCCTTCTTCTTCGATGCTATTCCGGTGGCCGTGAAATAGAGAGGGCGGGCGCGGATGTAAAGCCCCGCGCCCGCCCTAGAACCCGATCATCCCTAGATCAGAACAGGCCGCCGCTGCCGCCCGTCACCGCCTGGTTGGCCTGCGGCGAGCTCCTCAGGATCTCCTCCGGGCTGGCATAGTCCTCGCCGCCGATGACCGAGAAGACGGAAGCCGGGCCGGTGCCGGGCTTGAAGGCTTCCATGATCGTGTCGGGCTGGCCTTCGGAGGCCTGCATGCCGGTCTTGCGGTTGACGGCGATGAACTGCATGCCCTCCGGCACGATGAATTTCGTCGGGCGCGTGCCTTCGAGCGCGGCCTGCATGAACTCGTTGAAGATCGGCGCGGAGAGCGAGCCGCCGGTCGCGCCGCGGCCGAGCGGGGCCGGGTTGTCGAAGCCGATATAGAGGCCGGCGACGAGGTCCGGCGTGTAGCCGACGAACCAGGCGTCCTTCTCGTCGTTCGTCGTGCCGGTCTTGCCGGCCGTCGGGCGGTCGAGCTTGATCTTGCCGGCGGCCGTGCCGCGCGTGACGACGCCTTCCATCATCGAGGTGATCTGGTAGGCGGTCATCGGGTCGAGCACCTGCTCGCGGTTGTCGGTCAGGACAGGCTCTTCCTGGTTTTCCCAGTCGTTGGCGTTGCAGTTCTCGCAGGTGCGCTCCTCATGGCGGAAGATCGTCTTGCCGTAGCGGTCCTGGATGCGGTCGATCAGCGACGGCTTGATCTGCTTGCCGCCGTTGGCGAGCACCGAATAGGCCGAGACCATGCGCAGAACGGTCGTCTCGCCCGAGCCGAGCGACATGGCGAGCACCGGATACATCTTGTCGTAGATGCCGAAGCGCTCGGCATATTCGGCAACGAGGTTCATGCCCATGTCGTTGGCAAGGCGCACGGTCATCAGGTTGCGCGAGCGCTCGATGCCGAGGCGCAGCGTCGAGGGGCCGGCCGCGCCCCCGCCGTAGTTCTGCGGGCGCCAGACCTGGCCGCCGGCGACGATCTCGATCGGCGCGTCCATGATCACGGAGGCCGGCGTATAGCCGTTGTCGAGCGCGGCGGCGTAAACGAAGGGCTTGAAGGAGGAGCCCGGCTGGCGCATCGCCTGCGAGGCGCGGTTGAATTCCGATTGGGCATAGGAGAAGCCGCCGACCATCGCGAGCACGCGGCCGGTATGCGGGTCCATGGCGACCAGGCCACCCTGCACCTTCGGCGGCTGGCGCAGGCGATAGGTGCCGTCCTCCAGCGGTTCGACATAGACGACGTCGCCCACGGTGAAGACACCGGCCGGCGATTTCGCCGTCTTGCGGTCGCCCTTGGCCGAGCGATAGGCCCAGGTCATCGCCTTGGCCTCGATACGGCCGGTCACGCGCTCCTCGACCACCTTGCCGGAGGCTTCCTTGCTCGGCTGAAGGCCGATATCGGCGCCGCCGTCGTCGACGGCCAGCACGACGGCGAGCTTCCATTCCGGCACGTCGGAGAGCGAGTCGACCTTGGCGAGCTCCACGCCCCAGTCGCCGCCGATCTCGATGGTCTTGATCGGGCCATGGAAGCCGCGGCGCTCGTCATAATTGAGCAGGCCCTTCTGCAGGGCCCTGCGGGCGGCGACCTGGATGCGCGGGTCGAGCGAGGTGCGCACCGAAAGGCCGCCCTCGTAGAGCGCGTTGTCGCCATAGCGCTCGATGATCTGGCGGCGGACCTCCTCGGAGAAGAACTCCGAGGCGAAGAGGTAGGAGCCGCGATGGCGCGGCGTCACGCCGAGCGGCTGGGCCTTGGCTTCCGCGCCGTCGCTCTGGGTGACGTAGCCGTTCTCGACCATGCGGTCGATGACCCAGTTGCGGCGCTCGATGGCGGCCTCGGTGCGGCGGAAGGGATGGTAGTTCGACGGCCCCTTCGGCAGGGCGGCGAGATAGGCGGTCTCGGCGATCGTCAGCTCGGTGACGGACTTGTCGAAATAGGTCAGCGCCGCGCCGGCGATGCCATAGGAATTCAGGCCGAAGAAGATCTCGTTGAGATAGAGCTCGAGGATGCGGTCCTTGGAATAGGCCTGCTCGATGCGGAAGGAGAGGATCGCTTCCTTGACCTTGCGGTCGATCGTCTGGTCGGAGGAGAGCAGGAAGTTCTTGGCAACCTGCTGGGTGATCGTCGAGGCGCCCACCGGACGGCGGCCGGAGCCCATGTTCTGGATGTTGACGACGATGGCGCGGAAGAGGCCGGTCACGTCGACGCCAGGATGCTGGTAGAAGTTCTTGTCCTCTGCGGAGAGGAAGGCGGCCTTCACGCGGTCCGGGATCGCCTGGATCGGCAGGTAGAGGCGGCGTTCGCGGGCATATTCGGCCATCAGCGCGCCGTTGCCGGCGTGCACGCGCGTCGTCACCGGCGGCGCATAGCTGTTCAAGACCTCATAATCGGGAAGATCCTTGGTGACACTTCCGAGATAGAGCGCGACCGCCCCTGCCACGGCAAGGAAGAAGACGGCGCCAATCCCGAAGAAATATCCAATCAGTCTGATCATGAGCCAGTTACCGATGCCTTATGCTTATAATATCATCGGGCGGACCTGCCGCCCGGCCTTGCGCCGCCCCGGCACGTCCGGCCGTTGCGCCTCTTCCGGCGAGGACGAGTCGTCCCATTTTCTCGCTCCCGTCTAGCGATCGGAATGTGAGGAAAATAGGGCTTACAGCATGCATCCCGGCTTCGCCACCGCACAATGGCGGCCGCTGTCACTTTTCCGGCACAGGCGAGCCTAGCATGTTCCGCGCCCGCGCGCCGAAAAAGCTCAGCCGCCGTTGGCGACGACCGTCGCGCGGTACTGTTCCACCGCCTTGGCGACAAGGCCCGCCACCTTCTTCTGCCAGGCGGGATCGATCAGCAGCTGCTCGTCGTCCTTGTTCGACATGAAGCCGAGTTCGAGCAGGATCGAGGGTACGTCCGGCGCGGTCAGCACGCGGAAGCCGGCATGACGATGCGGGTTGTTGATCAGCAGCACCTGGTCCTTGAAATTGCTGACGACGCTCTGGGCGAGATTGATCGAGAAGGCCTGGGTCTCGCGGCGCGTCAGGTCGAGCAGGATGTCGGCAACCTCGGCCGGCTCGTCGACGAAGGAGATGCCGGCGATCTGGTCGGACAGGTTCTCGCGCTCGGCAAGGCTTGCCGCGAGGCTGTCGGAGGCCTTGTCGGAGATCGTGTAGACGGTCGCGCCGCGGATGTCCTTCTGCTTCAGCGTGTCGGCATGGATCGAGATGAGGAGGTTCGCCCCCTCGTTGCGGGCAAGCTGCACGCGCTGCGACAGGGAGAGGAACTCGTCCTTGTCGCGGGTGAGGATGGCGCGCGTGCCGGGCAGCGCGTTCAGCGCCTCGGTCAGCTGGCGGGCGAAGGCGAGCGTGACATGCTTTTCCTCCGTCTTGGTGACACCGCCGCGCGCGCCGTTGTCGATGCCGCCGTGGCCGGCATCGACCGCGATGACGAAGGGGCCGCCCGCCCGGCTGCCGGGCAGCATGACCGGCGCCTGCTCGGCGCTTGCCGGGACGGCGGCCTCCTGCCAGCTCTGCTTTTCCATGAGGGCCTGGAAGGCCTGGTCGGTGACGATCGCCGTATCGACGACCAGCCGGTAGCTCGCCGCCCCCTCTTCTTCCTGCACCTCGGCCAGCACGACGCCGACGGGGCGCGAGGCTGTCAGGACGATGCGCGAGCGGCCGGCCGCCATGGTGCCGTAGCGGATGTCGGAGAAGATGCCGCGCGCCTCCAGCTCCTCCGCCTTCACGCCGAAGTCGGTCTCCGGCAGATCGATCAGCACGCGGTAGGGATTGGCGACGTAATGGACCTCGAAATCCGGCTTGCGGTCGAAATCGATGATCAGGCGGGTACGGGCATCGTCGCCGGCAATGCGCGCGGAAAAGGCGAGCAGCGGGGCGGCCGAGGCGGAAACGGCAAGGGCCGGCGTGACGGGCGACAGGCTGAGCATCACGACGATCGCACCGGCCGCGACGCGGAAAAGGGTTTCGGTCAGAAGGCGTAGCATCACCACTGGCAGTCCGTTCAAACGCGTGGAAACCGCGCGATGCGGCACGGGACAAGGCCCATAGATGCCCCCATATGGTTAACCAAAGCTTGCCGGGAGGCGATGTCGCAGCACTCGGCCAGCCATAGGGGCAAATCCATCAAGATTATGACGCTTTTGGCTTTTCCCTTGCCATTGTGACATATCCGCCATAAAAGCAAAATCAGGGAAAAAGAATAGACGGGATAGAATCGCTTAGAGCAGGCAGCCACTCCTTCGGGGCTTGGCGCCGAACCGGGCCTTCATCCGCCGTCGCACCGCTTTTTCCCGGCCGATAAGATCGCGTAAACCGGCGGTGGCCGGAACAGTCAAGGTGGATTTTCCACCAACCGCCCTTACCCAAGGGCAATTTCATCGGACCGATCAGGTCTATGGCACAGGCATTCTCGTTGGACGTTGATGTTGTCACAGCGGATTTTATCAGAGGGTAACTGGCACCGGGACGCTCGCGTACCGACCGCCCTCCGTCCGCCAACCCCGCACCGGGGCCCGACGAGAACTTACATATCCGGCGCATCCCTCTCCTCCTACGGCACTTCCCCTGAAGGGATCAGGTTGCCGTCAGGATTGCGGCTGCGCCGAGGAGCTCAATCTACATGGCAGAGAAAATGCTTATCGATGCGTCTCACGCTGAAGAGACGCGCGTCGTTGTCGTCCGCGGAAACCGCATAGAAGAATTCGACTTCGAGTCCCAATACAAGAAACAGATCCGCGGCAATATCTACCTCGCCAAGGTCACACGCGTCGAACCGTCGCTCCAGGCGGCCTTCGTCGATTATGGCGGCAACCGCCACGGCTTCCTGGCCTTCGCCGAAATCCACCCGGATTATTACCAGATCCCGCTGGCCGACCGCCAGGCGCTGCTGAGGGCCGAGGCCGAAGAGCACCGCCGCGACGACGATATCGAGCCGGTCGAGACCGCATCCGACCTTTCCGACAACACGGAAGCTACCGAAATCGAGCCCGTCGAAACCCCGGCTGCCGACGAAGAGGTGCCCGTCGCCGCCGCCACGGAGGCCGAACCGGAAGTTGCCGAAGCCGCTGCCGCCCTTGCGGAAGAGGCGCCGGCCGAAAAGCCGAAGAAGCCGCGCCGCCCGCGCAAGGCCAAGGCGAAGGCCGAGGACGCGCCGGCTGCCGAAGAGGTCGCCGCCCCGGCCGAAAGCAGCGACGACGAGACGCCCGGCGGCGCGATGGCCATGGCCGTCGATACCGACGAGATTTCCGAGCCCGCCGAGCGTTCGCGCGGCCGCCGTCGCCGCGATGACGACGACGATGACGACGATCATCACGGCGAGGAGAAGGAAGTCATCGAATCCGTCGGCGCGGAAGACGCGATGGAAGAGGTTCCGGACCGCGTCGTGCGCAAGCCGCGCAAGCAGTACCGCATCCAGGAAGTCATCAAGCGCCGCCAGATCCTGCTCGTGCAGGTCGCCAAGGAAGAGCGCGGCAACAAGGGCGCGGCGCTGACCACCTATCTCTCGCTCGCTGGCCGCTACTCCGTCCTGATGCCGAACACGGCGCGCGGCGGCGGCATTTCCCGCAAGATCACCAACCTGCAGGACCGCAAGCGCCTGAAGGAGATCGCTCGCGACCTCGAGGTTCCGCAGGGCATGGGCGTCATCCTGCGCACCGCCGGCGCGAACCGCACCCGTGTCGAGGTCAAGCGCGACTTCGAATACCTGATGCGCCTGTGGGAGAACGTGCGCACGCTGACGCTCGCCTCGACGGCGCCCTGCCTCGTCTACGAGGAAGGCTCGCTCATCAAGCGCTCGATCCGCGACCTCTACAACAAGGACATCAGCGAGATCATCGTCGCCGGCGAGGAAGGCTATCGCGAGGCGAAGGCCTTCATGAAGATGCTGATGCCGAGCCATGCGAAGGTCGTGCAGCCCTATCGCGACGTGCATCCGATCTTCTCGCGTTCGGGCATCGAGGCCCAGCTCGACCGCATGCTGCAGCCGCAGGTGACGCTGAAGTCCGGTGGCTACATCATCATCAACCAGACCGAGGCGCTCGTCTCGATCGACGTCAACTCCGGCCGTTCGACGCGCGAGCATTCCATCGAGGAGACCGCGCTCCAGACGAACCTGGAAGCTGCCGAGGAAGTGGCACGCCAGCTGCGCCTGCGCGACCTTGCCGGCCTCGTCGTCATCGACTTCATCGACATGGAGGAGAAGCGCAACAACCGCGCCGTCGAGAAGCGCCTGAAGGACCATCTCAAGAACGACCGCGCGCGCATCCAGGTCGGCCGCATCTCGCATTTCGGCCTTCTGGAAATGTCGCGCCAGCGCATCCGCGCCTCGGTTCTCGAATCCACCATGCAGACCTGCCCGCACTGCAACGGCACGGGTCATGTGCGCTCGCAGTCGTCGGTCGCGCTGCACGTCCTGCGCGGCATCGAGGAATATCTGCTCAAGAACACGACGCACAACATCACCGTGCGCACCACGCCCGACATCGCGCTCTACCTGCTCAACCACAAGCGCGGCACGATCATCGACTATGAAGGCCGCTTCGGCGTCGTCATCATCATCGAGGCCGATGCCCATGTCGGCGCGCAGCACTTTGCGATCGATCGTGGCGAGCCGGTCGAGAACCCGGTCAAGATCGACCAGATCCTGCATTTCGAACCCGAGCCGGAAGACGACGACGACGTCTTGATCGAGGAGGAGATCGACGAGGAAGAGGAAGAAGCGCGTCCCGCCGGGGCCGCGCAGGCTTCGTCCGCCTCCGACGAGAACGGCCGCAACAAGCGCAAGCGCCGCCGCCGCCGGCGGGGCCGGGGCCGCGAGAATGGCGACGGCACGGACACCGCCTCCTTCGGCGGCGAGCAGGCCGGCGATGAAGATGTGCTCGACGACGACGATGCCGAGGGCGAAGAGGCTGCGGACGCGCCCCAGGCGCAGGCCGACGATGCCTCCGACCAGCGCCGCAAGCGCCGCCGCCGCGGCAAGCGCGGTGGCCGCCGCAACCGTCCCGAGGACGGCTCGCTCGAAGCCGGCGCCGAAGACGCGGAAGAGGCCGATGGCGATGCGGACGACGCCGAAGAGGTGACGACCGCCGAGGTCGAGGTCGCTGAGGTGGAGGTCGCCGAGACGGCTGCCCCCGCCGAGGAAGCGCCGGTCGAAGCCGTTGCCGAAGAGGCGCCGGCCAAGCCGAAGCGCGCCCGCCGCAGCCGCGCCAAGGCCGTGGAAGAGGCGGCCACCGACGAGGCCGCCCGCAGCGAGGTGGAGGCCCAGCCGGTCGCCACGACGGTTGCCGAGGACGCCGCACCGGTGGAACCGGAGGTCGAGACCGCCTCTGCCGACCTCGAAGAGCCGGCGAAACCCGCCCGCGCCAATCGCGACCTTTCCAAGATCGCCTCCGAGCCGGTGGTGAAATCTTCGGCGAAGAAGGAAGCGACACCGGAAGAAGAGCCGGAAAAGCCCAAGAAGGGCGGCTGGTGGCAGCGCCGCGGCTTCTTCTAGTCGCTTCACTGCAATTCCCGACGCAAGGCGGCTTCCCGCTTTGCCGGAATTGCTTGGGAAACCACCCTCTTTCAAGACTGGAAAGGCCCGGCATCGTCCGGGCCTTATTCTTGCGCGCGGGAATCGGGTGGTTCCCGCCACTGCCTTCTGCGACATGCAGCTCCGCATGAAACCAGCAAGGGAGAAATCCATGCCCCGTCTCGACAACAAGACCGCCATCGTCACCGGCGCCAGCTCCGGCATCGGCCGCGCCGCCGCGCTTCTCTTTGCCCGGCAGGGCGCCAGGCTCGTGCTCTCCGCCCGCAGACGCGAACAGCTTGATGAAATCGCCGGCGAGATCCGTGCCGCGGGTGGCGCCGCCATCGCGGTGCCGGGCGATGTGAGCGAGGAGGCCCATCACCAGGCGCTGGTCGAAGCGGCGCAGGCCGAATTCGGCGGCCTCGACATCGCCTTCAACAATGCCGGCACGACAGGCCCGGTCGGTCCCCTCACCGCCCTTTCGCTTGCCGAATGGCAGGATGTCGTCGCCGTCAACCTGACCAGCGGCTTCCTTGCCGCCAGGTACCAGCTGCTGGCGCTGGAGGCGCGGGGCGGCGGCAGCCTCGTCTTCACCTCGACCTTCGTCGGCTACACGGCCGGTTTTCCGGGGCTTGCCGCCTATGCCGCCTCGAAATCCGGCCTTGTCGGCCTCGTGCAGGTGCTCGCCTCGGAATACGGGCCGAAGGGCATTCGCGTGAATGCGCTGCTGCCGGGCGCGACGGACACGCCGATGGGGCGGACGGTGGCGAACACGCCGGAAGCCCGCGACTTCATCGCCGGCCTCAATGCCTTCAAGCGCATCGCCGCGCCGGAGGAGATCGCCGCGGCCGCGCTCTTCCTATGCTCGGATGCCTCCAGCTTCACGACCGGCACGGCGATGCTCGTCGACGGCGGCGTGTCGATCAACCGGGTCTGAGGCTCACAAGGAGAATCAGGGCCTTGCGGGATTGAATCCGCTTCCCGCCACAAGCGCCTGAAACGGTATCATTTTCCCCGTTTCAGGCGAGCCAGCGCGCGAGGCGGTCGACCGCCTCGCGCATCTCTTCGAAGGAGCCGGCATAGGAGAAGCGCATCGTGTGGTGCCCGTCCCGCGGGTCGAAATCGGCGCCGGGCGTCGCCGCGACGTCGGTTTCGGCGAGCATGCGCCGGGCGAAGGCCATGCTGTCATTGGTGAAGCGGCTGACATCCACATAGGCGTAGAAGGCGCCGTCCATCGGCGAGGCGACGGCAAAGCCGATCTCCGGCAGGCGTTTCACCAGGAAATCGCGGTTCGCCCTGTAGGCGTCGCGATAGACATTGAGCTCCGCCTCCGCCCCGAGCGCGGCCTCCGCCGCGATCTGCGAAAGCTCCGGCGCGGAGATGTAGAGGCTCTGCGCGATGCGCTCGACCGGGCGCACCAGCGCCTCCGGCAGCACCATCCAGCCGATGCGCCAGCCGGTCATGCAATAGTATTTCGAGAAGGAGTTGATGATGACCGCCTCCTCGCCGAATTCCAGCGCCGTCGCCTCCTCGCCGACGAAGGTGAGGCCGTGATAGATCTCGTCCGAGATGAAGGCGATGCCGTTGTCCCGGCAATAGGCGGAAAGCGCGGCAAGGTTGGCGCGGCCGGTCACCGTGCCGGTCGGATTGGCGGGGCTGGCAAGCAGCACGCCGTCGATGCGGCCATGGGCGGCGGCGGCCGCTTCCAGCGCTGCCGGCGTCAGCGTGAAGCCGTTCTCCGCGTTCACCTCGATCTCCACCGTCTCGATGCCGAGCGCGGCGAGGATGTTGCGATAGGCTGGGTAGCCGGGCCGCGCGATGGCGACGCGGTCGCCGGCATCGAACAGCGCCAGGAAGGCGAGGTTGAAGCCGGCCGACGAGCCCGTCGTGACGGCGATTCGGCCCGGATCGACGGAAACGCCGTGATGGCGCCGGTAAAAACCGGAGATGGCGCAGCGCAGCGAAAGCAGGCCGAGCGCATCCGTATAGCCGATGCGGCCGACATCGAGCGCGCGGCGGGCCGCGTCGCGCGCCGCCTCCGGGGCGGGATGCACGGGCTGGCCGACGGCCATGGAAATCACCGGCCGGCCGGCGGCACGGCGCTTCGTCGCCTCGGCCAGCACATCCATGGCATAAAAGGGTTCGACGGCGCCGCGGCGGGAGAGTTTCATGGGACTGCCTTCCGGTTCTTCGGGTCGCGTCTTCCTGCCGCAAGATGCCCGTCTTCACAATCCCGCGAGGGCCGAAAATCCGCCGCTTTTACCCTATCGTTTGCCCCTGCCCGACCATAAGGTCGTTGAAAGCGCCGCGGCCCGCATTGACGTGCAGGGCCGCCAATGGCACTTCTCCGGCGCATCACGACGAGGACAGGAAAGACATGACATTCAAGACGAAGCTCGCGGCCACCGTAGCCCTTGCCCTTTCGGTCGCAGCCCCCCTGCCCGCCCTTGCCCTCGACGATGCACAGAAGAAGGAAATCGGCGACTTCATCAAGGAATACCTCGTCGAGAACCCGGAGATCCTGCTCGACGTGCAGGAAGCCCTGCAGAAGAAGCAGGAGGCGCAGCAGCAGGCGAAGGCCCAGGGCGCCATCACCGACAATGAAAAGGCGATCTTCTCCTCGCCCTACGACATCGCGCTCGGCAACCCGAAGGGCGACGTCACCATCGTCGAGTTCTTCGACTACAATTGCGGCTACTGCAAGCGCGCGCTCTCCGACATGGACGAGATCCTGGAGGAGGACAAGAACGTCCGCTTCGTGCTGAAGGAGCTGCCGATCCTCGGCCCCGATTCGCTTGCCGCCCATAAGGTCAGTGCCGCCGTGCGCGACCTCGCGCCGGAAAAATACGGCGAATTCCACCGCGCGCTGCTGGGCAACGAGGGCCGTGCAACGGAAGAAAGCGCGATCGCTCTTGCCGCGACGATGGGGCTTGCCGAGGCTGATGTCCGCAAGACCATGGCCGACAAGCCGCATGACGACGCCGTGCGCGAAGCCTATTCGCTGGCCAACGAGCTCGGCATCACCGGCACGCCCTCCTACGTGCTCGGGCAGGAGATGGTGTTCGGTGCGGTCGGTGCGGGCGACCTGCGTGAAAAGATCGCCAATGTCCGGGCCTGCGGCAAGGCGACCTGCTGACCGCCATCTTCCTGCCATGCCGGTCGTGTTCAGCCGGCGCTGCTTGTGGACATCGCCCCGTTCGACCGGCAAAGCCCCTGCCCTTGGGGCTTTCCCTGTGGAAACCGCCGGTCTATAGGTAATTGTCTATCCAGCATGCGGAATTGCGAATGGCATCCACTCTTTTCGTGCTCAACGGCCCCAACCTGAACGCCCTCGGCAAACGTGAACCCGGCATCTATGGCGGGCACACGCTTGCGGATATCGCGGCGCTCTGCCAGGCCGAGGGCGAGAAGCTGGGCTTTGCCGTCGACTTCCGCCAGTCCAACCATGAAGGCGACCTGGTCGACTGGATCCACGAGGCCGGCGATACCGCCGCCGGCGTCGCCATCAATGCCGGTGCCTACACCCACACCTCGATCGCCCTGCACGACGCCATCCGCGCCGTCAGCATCCCGGTGGTCGAACTGCACCTTTCCAATGTGCATGCCCGCGAAGAATTCCGCCACACGTCGATGATCGCGCCCGCCGTCAAGGGCGTCATCTGCGGTTTCGGCGCGCACAGCTACATCCTCGCGCTTCACGCGCTTTCGTCCATCACGAAATAAGAAAAACAAGAGGCTCTTCCATGTCTGACAAGAAAAACGGCATTGATCAGGCGCTGATCCGCGATCTCGCCAACATCCTCAACGAGACGGATCTCACCGAAATCGAAGTGGAGCAGGACGATCTGCGCATCCGCGTCTCGCGCGCCGGCACGCCGCAATTCGTCCAGGCGCCCATCGCCGCCCCGGCCCCTGCCTTCGCCGCGCCTGCCGTGGCCGCGGTCGCCGCCGCTCCGATCGCCGATGCGCGCAGCAACAAGAACGCCGTCACCGCCCCGATGGTCGGCACGGCCTATCTCTCGCCCGCCCCGGGCGCCCGTCCCTTCATCGAGGTCGGCGCGAGCGTCAAGGAAGGCCAGACCATCCTCATCATCGAAGCCATGAAGACGATGAACCAGATCCCGGCGCCGCGCTCCGGCAAGGTCACCGAAATCCTCGTCTCGGATGCAAGCCCGGTCGAATACGGCGAACCGCTGATCGTCATCGAATAAGGCGGCCCCCATGATCTCCAAAGTCCTCATTGCCAACCGCGGCGAAATCGCCCTTCGGGTCCTTCGGGCCTGCAAGGAGCTCGGCATCGCCACGGTCGCCGTGCATTCGACGGCGGATGCCGACGCCATGCATGTGCGCCTCGCCGACGAGAGCGTGTGCATCGGCCCGCCCCCGTCGCGCGAGAGCTACCTGAACATCCACCAGATCGTCGCGGCCTGCGAGATCACCGGCGCCGACGCCGTGCATCCGGGCTACGGCTTCCTGTCCGAAAACGCCAAGTTCGCGGAAATCCTCGACGCGCACGGCATCACCTTCATCGGCCCGACGGCGGAGCACATCCGCATCATGGGCGACAAGATCACCGCCAAGCAGACGGCGCAGGAACTCGGCATCCCGGTCGTTCCCGGCTCCGACGGCGAGGTCAGGCCGGAGAACGCGCTGGAAGTCGCCCGCAAGATCGGCTTTCCCGTGCTCATCAAGGCCACCGCCGGCGGCGGCGGCCGCGGCATGAAGGTCGCCAGATCCGAGGCGGATCTTGACGAAGCCGTCTCCACGGCCCGCTCCGAGGCGCTCGCCGCCTTCGGCAACGACGCCGTCTACATGGAAAAGTATCTCGGCAAGCCGCGCCATATCGAAATCCAGGTCGTCGGCGACGGCATGGGCAATGCCGTGCATCTCGGCGAGCGCGACTGCTCGCTGCAGCGCCGCCACCAGAAGGTCTGGGAAGAGGCCAACTCCCCCGCCCTCAATGTCGAGCAGCGCATGAAGATCGGCCAGGTCTGCGCCGACGCCATGAAGAAGCTGAAATACCGCGGCGCCGGCACGATCGAGTTCCTCTACGAGAACGGCGAGTTCTATTTCATCGAGATGAACACTCGCCTGCAGGTGGAGCATCCGATCACCGAGGCCATCACCGGCATCGACCTCGTGCACGAGCAGATCCGCGTCGCCTCCGGCGCCGGCCTGTCGGTGACCCAAGAGGACATCGTCTTTTCCGGTCATGCCATCGAGTGCCGCATCAATGCGGAGGACCCGCGCACCTTCGTTCCCTCGCCGGGCACGATCACGCATTTCCACGCGCCGGGCGGCCTTGGCGTGCGCGTCGATTCGGGCGCCTATCAGGGCTATAAAATCCCACCCTACTACGACAGCCTGATCGGCAAGCTCATCGTGCACGGCCGCACCCGCGTCGAATGCATGATGCGCCTGCGCCGCGTGCTGGACGAGTTCGTCATCGACGGCATCAAGACGACGCTGCCGCTCTTCCAGGACCTGATCGGTAACCAGGACATCGCCAACGGCGACTACGACATCCACTGGCTGGAAAATTATCTGGCCAGCAAAACCGACGCCTGAGGGGCGTCGGTCATGGCAGGGCGACGCAGCCGGCACCCGGAAATCACCCCGGACCTGCTTCTGCGCGCCTATTCCATCGGGCTCTTCCCGATGGCCGATTCGGCCGACGACCCGGAACTGTTCTGGGTCGAGCCGGACATGCGGGGGGTCATCCCGCTCGATGAGTTCCACGTCTCGCGCAGCCTTGCCAAGACGATCCGCAAGAAGCCCTTCGACATCCGCTTCGACACCGCCTTCGACGCCGTGCTCGCGTCATGCGCGGCGGCCGCGCCCGATCGGCCTTCCACCTGGATCAACGCCAAGATCAAGTCGCTCTACGGCACCCTGCACCGCATGGGCCACGCCCATTCGGTCGAAGCATGGGAGGGGGAAAACCTCGTCGGCGGCCTCTACGGCGTCTCGCTCGGTGCGGCCTTCTTCGGCGAGAGCATGTTCTCGCGGCGCACGGATGCATCGAAGATCTGTCTCGTGTACCTCGTCGAACGGCTGAAGGCGCGCGGCTTCCGGCTGCTCGACACACAGTTCACCACGGAGCACCTGAAGACGTTCGGCGCGATCGACGTGCCGAAGATCGAGTACGAGGACATGCTGGCGAACGCCTTGGCCTCGCCGCACCTGCCGTTTTGAACGGAGAGGTGGCGCTGCGGGTCGTGGATCCTCGGGTCAAGCCCGAGGATGACGGAAGAAGGGAAGTCAGCGACAAAGCAGTCCCCCGTATGCCGCACCGCTCGATGCCGCATCGTTCCGGTACTGCATGCCGAACCGTTCGATGGGAGGAAGCCGTCTCCTCCCCTCCGTCATCCTCGGGCTTGACCCGAGGATCCACAGCCGCAGACGCAACGTTCGTGGAAAGCGCCTTACTGCGCCTTCGCTTCGGAGTCTTCCGGCGGCGGCACGTCGGACTTTGCCTTGCACTCGGTCAGCCACACGTCATAGACGGGGTGCTCGACGGCGTTGAGGCCGGGGCTGTCGGCGAACATCCAGCCGGTGAAGATGCGGCGGATCTTGCGGTCGAGCGTGATCTCGTCGACCTCGACGAAGGAGGTCACCTTCTGCGCCTCGGTGTCGTCGCGGCTGTAGCAGACCTTCGGGGTCACCTGGAGCGCGCCGAACTGCACGGTCTCGCCGAGATAGACGTCGAAATTGGTGATGCGGCCGGTGATCTTGTCGATACCGGAGAAGACGGCGACCGGGTTCTCGATGCGGGCGGCATCGGCGACCACCGGCATCAGCCCGGCGCCCGCGGCGGCCACGGCAAGCGCGGCGACAAGGAACCGCCGTCCGGCGTTTGCCGAGAAAAACCCTGATGTCATGAATGCCGTCTCCTGCGAACCGCTCCGGCCCGCGCCGGTCGCTTGGAGTTAGAGTGCCTTGGCTTCTCCTCGAAAAACCAAAGCACTCTAACTCTTTGTTTTAACGCAATTCCGGGCGCAAAACCGCTTCGCGACTTCTGCTGGAATTGCTCTAGCGGCGAAATGTGGCCAAATCGGTATCAGTTGCCCGGCGTCCAGGCATCGTAATCGCCCGTCACGCGCGGACGTTCGCCGGCGGCGGCAAGCGAGCCCGGCGGACGGTAGGCCTGGGCAGTGCCGGTCGGGTTCTGGCGGTGCGGCTTTTCCCACTCGCGGGCCTGGTACGTCTCGTCGGCCGGGGAAACGTCGGTGCGGTGGTGCATCCAGCCATGCCAGCCCGCGGGAATGGCCGAGGCTTCCGCATAACCGTTGTAGATCACCCAGCGGCGCGTGCGGCCTTCGGAATCCTTGCCGCCCTGGTAATAGACATTGCCGAATTCGTCCTGGCCGACCCGGGTGCCGAAGCGCCAGGTGTGGAAGCGGGTGCCGATCGTCTGACCGTTCCACCAGGTGAAGATCTGCTTGAGAAGGTTCATGGGCTGGCGTCCTTGGCAGGGCCGTGCCGGAAGCGCGGCCCGAGACTGTTGGGCCGCCCGCGGAAAGCGGGCGATCTTTCCTCCGCTTATGGCGCGAGAGCACCGGAATGTCCAGCGATTCCCGCCCCTTCGCCCACGGCTTTTCGCCGCGGGTCAGCCGCCGAGCGGCTTCTCGTAGACATCCAATGGCACGCCGGAGATCGCGTCCGCCGTATGCCGCGCCTCGCCCACCTTGGCAAAGCCGTGCGCCTGGTAGAAGGCGACCGCCGCCTCGTTGCGCGGATCGACCTCCAGGAGCATGGTGCTGGCATCCGGGAAGCAGGTCTCGAGCTCGGCGAACATGTCGCGGCCGATGCCCTGGCGCTGGTAGCGCGGCAGCACGTAGAGCTGGTGCAGGAACGCCGCCTTCGGCCGATCCTTCGCCATGGCCGCATACCCCATGCCGGCAAGCTCCTTGCCGTTGTCGGCGACGACGAACTCGCTGTCCTTGCGCTCCAGCCGGGCTTTCAGCGCCGGCACGGAATGCCAGCGCGCGGTGATCTCGTTCACCTTGTCGGCGCCGTAGAGCACGTCATAGGTGGCATGCCACGTCTCGGCCAGGAGCGCGCTGACCTTCGCCAGATCGCGCTCGGAGGCCGTGCGGACGAAGAACATGGAAAGTTCCTTTGTTTTGAAGCGATTCCGGACGGAAACCGCTTCACACTTTTCCTGGAATCGCTTCAGTCCTCGATGCCGAGCTTGGCCTTGACGAGGGCCTGCACCGCCTGCGGGTTGGCCTTGCCGCCCGTCGCCTTCATCACCTGGCCGACGAACCAGCCGGCAAGCGTGGGCTTGGCCTTCACCTTCTCGACCTGGTCCGGGTTGGCGGCGATGATCTCGTCGACGGCCTTCTCGATGGCGCCGGTATCCGTCACCTGCTTCAGGCCGCGCGCCTCGACGATCTCGGCCGGGTTGCCGCCCTCGTTCCAGACGATCTCGAAGAGGTCCTTGGCGATCTTGCCGGAAATCGTGCCGTCCTTGATGAGATCGATGATCTGCCCAAGCTGGGCGGGTGAAACCGGAGTCTCTTCAATGGCTTTGCCGGCTTTGTTCAAGGCGCCCAGCAGGTCGTTGATGACCCAGTTGGCGGCGATCTTGCCGTCGCGGCCGGCGGCCACGGCCTCGTAATAATCGGCGATCGCCTTTTCCGAGACGAGCACCGAGGCGTCGTAGACGGACAGGCCGAGATCCTTGACGAAGCGGATCTTCTTGTCGTCGGGCAGTTCCGGCAGGCCGGCGAGCAGCTTGCCGACGAACTCGTTGTCGAATTCCAGCGGCAGGAGGTCCGGATCGGGGAAATAGCGGTAGTCGTGCGCGTCTTCCTTCGAGCGCATGGAGCGCGTCTCGCCCTTGCCCGGGTCGAAGAGACGGGTTTCCTGGTCGATGGTGCCGCCGTCCTCCAGGATGCCGATCTGGCGGCGGGCTTCATATTCGATCGCCTGGCCGATGAAGCGGATGGAGTTGACGTTCTTGATCTCGCAGCGCGTGCCGAAAGGCTCGCCCGGACGGCGCACGGAGACGTTGACGTCGGCGCGCATGGAGCCTTCGTCCATGTTGCCGTCGCAGGTGCCGAGATAGCGCACGATGGAGCGCAGCTTCGTCATATAGGCCTTCGCCTCGTCCGACGAGCGCATGTCCGGCTTGGAGACGATCTCCATCAGCGCGACGCCCGAACGATTGAGGTCGACATAGGACATGGTCGGATGCTGGTCGTGCATCGATTTGCCGGCATCCTGCTCCAGGTGCAGGCGCTCGATGCCGATCTCGATATCCTCGAAATTGCCCTGGCGGTCGGGCCCGAGCGAGATCGTGATCTTGCCCTCGCCGACGATCGGGTCCTTGAACTGGGAGATCTGGTAGCCCTGCGGCAGGTCCGGATAGAAGTAGTTCTTGCGGTCGAAGATCGAGCGGTGGTTGACCTCAGCCTTCAGGCCGAGGCCGGTGCGCACGGCCTGCTTGACGCATTCCTCGTTGATGACCGGCAGCATGCCCGGCATAGCGGCATCGACGAGCGAGACATTGGCGTTCGGCGCCTTGCCGAATTCGGTGGAGGCGCCGGAGAACAGCTTGGAATTGGAGAGGACCTGGGCGTGCACCTCCATGCCGATGATGACTTCCCAGTCGCCGGTGGCGCCGGGGATCAAGCGTTTCGGATCGGGGGTACGGACGTCGACGATGGTCATGGGATGCTCTTTGCGAAAGCCTCGGATTTGCCTGCCTCGGTAGAACATATGGCCGGCCGGTGCAAGGCTTTGCCGCATATCCGGCCCCTCTTCCCCCGGCCGCCGGTTGACAGGCAGGGCGATTCGTAACTATTATTGTTACATGAAAAGAAACAGCCGCCTTTCCGCCGTGCTTCACGCCCTCATGCACATGGCCGAGCGCGAGGCGCCGATGACCTCGGACGACCTTGCGCTCTGCCTCGACACCAACGCCGTCGTCGTCCGGCGCACCATGGCAGGCCTTCGCGAGGCCGGCATCGTGCAGTCCGGCCGCGGCCATGGCGGCGGCTGGCATTTTGCCCGGCCGCTCGCCGACATCTCGCTGCTCGACATCTACAACGCGCTCGGCGAGCCGATCGTCTTCCAGATCGGCCCGGCGACGGAAATGCCGGGCTGCGTTGTCGAGCAATCCGTCAACCGGGTGATCGGCGAGGCGCTGAAGGATGCCGAGGCGATCCTGATGGCGCGCTTCGCCGGCACGACGCTGGCAGACCTCGCCGCCGATTTCCGGGTGGCGGCGAAACACTGCCGGGCCGATACCGGCTAAGCGGGAACGCCCTCCGATACCCTGCATCGAACGACCGAGACCCCTCGGGCGCGCGATGCCGCACGTTCCAAAGAAAGGATGAACCATGACCGAAGATGCCATCATCATCGGCGGGGGCTTTGCCGGCCTTTCCGCCGCCCTGCAGCTCGCCCGCGCCCGCCGCCGCATCACCATTCTCGACACCGGCGAGCCGCGCAACCGCTTCGCCGCCCATTCGCACGGCTTCCTCGCCCAGGACGGCCGGCCGGGCCGCGACATCCTCGCCGACGCCCGCCGGCAGCTTGCCGCCTACGGGACCGTCACCTTCCGCGACGTGCCGGCCGAGCGGCTGGAGGGCGAGAAGGACGCCTTCTCCGTCGTCGCCGGTGACGGCAGGCGGATCGAGGCGCGCCGCGTGCTGCTTGCCACCGGCTTCGAGGACCAGTTGCCGGCGATCCCCGGCCTTGCCGAACGGTGGGGCAAGACGGTGCTGCATTGCCCCTATTGCCATGGCTACGAGGTCGGCGGCGGCCCGGTCGGCGTCCTGGCGCGCACCGCCGAGGCGGCGCGCTTTGCGGCGGTGGTCGCCGACTGGGGCAATGTCACGCTCTTCACCAACATGGCGCCGGAGCCGGACGATGCGGCCCTTGCCGTGCTTGCCGAACGCAATGTGAAGCTCCGGCCGGGCCGCGTCACCGCCATTGCCGACGGGCCGGACGGCATGCTGTCCGTCGAGACGGGGCCGGGCATCCCGACCCTCATCAAGGCGCTCTTCGTGATGCCGGAGGCACGGGTGCGGAGCGCCATTCCGGCCGAGCGCGGCCTGACGCTGAAGGAGACGCCGATCGGCAACATCCTCCACACCGACGACACCGGCCAGACCTCCCTGCCCGGCCTCTATGCGGCCGGCGACATCGCGCTCGGGCCGGCGAACATCTCGCTCGCCGCGGCCAACGGGGTGAAGACCGCCGTCTTCCTGCATCACTCCCTGATCTGGCCGGCGCATTGACCTTTGCGGATGCCCCGGCTATTCCGGGGCATCCGCAAATGGAGTTTTGATGTCCAACTCGTCTGAGACCTGCTGAGGACCCTGCCCGCTAAGCTTGCGCGCAGGGTCTGGAAAAACGATGAGCCCTGCCACTTCCGGGTGGCGGAACGTTTTTTCGCGTTCATTCGAACGCCGGACGGATTCTCAAGACAATGGACATTTCGCGCGCCGAACAGCGCATTCTCCACCTGCTCGCCCAGGGCGGCAGGATCGACATCGTAAAAGACGAAAACCGGAAGATCATGACGGTCGCCTGCATCACGCGGGACGGCTGGCGGGCAAGCGGCCTCGACATCGACCTCTTCCGCAAGCTGAAACGCCGGCGATGCATCGCCTCCTCCGGCGGCAGGCCCTACCGCATCACGCAGCGCGGCCTGGAGCTGGTGCGTTCGCAGCAGGACAACCAGTGAACCGGCTGGAGGCGCGGCGAAAGCCCGCCTCCCCTCAGAACCCGCCCGGCCCGTAGCCGGCTGGCGCATCCGCGACGAGCTGCCGGCGCAGGCCGACCGATTCGACGTCGCGGTCGAGGCGTTCCGAATAGTCGATGGACAGCCAGTTCACGCTATAGCCGTGCTTCTGGAAGAAGCCGACGGCCACCGTGTTGCGGGCATGGGTCTGCAGGCGCGCCGCTTCGAAGCCCGCCGCGACGATCTCCGCCTCCATGGCGGCGAGCAAGGCGGCGCCGAGCCCCTTCTTCTGCTGCGGCGGATCGATCCAGAGGTCGCTGATCTCGTCGTCCAGCGCCTCGCGCGACGCCCATCCCGCCGGCCAGCCCTCGACTTCGGCAACGCTCACCCGCAGCCAGTGGCGGGCGAGGAACTGCTGGAAGGCATTGCGGGCATAGTCGCGCCGCACCTGGAGGTCGGCGACCCCGACGACGGCCTGTTCCCAGGCCCGGACGCCGATTTCGACGAGAGCCGGAACATCGTCCTCACGGGCATTGCGAACGGCGATCATGCGGACAGTCCTTTCCGCTGCCATGAAAGCACTGCCGGAAAGGCTTGGCGAGGGAGGCGCACGGCTATCCACGGAGATGATGGGGAGAAAGGGGCGAATGCCGGCACAAACGGAACCGCCCGGCCTTCCGGCCGGGCGATCCCCTACTTGTCGCGGAGCTGCACGAGGTCGTTCATCAGGCCCGCCGTCCCGTTGTGGATGGTCAGGCGCTCGACCTTGCCGGCGATGGCCTCCAGCGCCTCCAGCTCCTTCAACCGCAGCATGACCGGGTTCTCCGCCATCACCTTCGCCGTGTTGAGGAGCGAACGGGTGGCGTTCGTTTCCTCGCGGCGGCGGATGACGTTGGCCTCGGCCTGCTTCTCCGCGGCGACGACCTGATTGAGGATGTCGCGCATCTCGCCCGGCAGGATCACGTCCTTGAGCTCGATGGCCGAGACCTCGACCCCGATCGCCGCCATGTCGGCGCGGACCTTCTCGGCCGCCTCCGCATGGACCGTCACCTTGCGTTCGAGGATCTGGTCGAGCGTCAGCGTGCCGAGCGTCTGGCGGAAGGCGAACTGCAGCGCCCGGTAGAGGGCATCCGCGAAGTCCTTGACCTCCGACACCGCCTTCAGCGGCTCGACGACGCGATATTCGGCAGCGATGTTCACCCGGATCGTGACCTTGTCGCGGGTGAGCAGCTCCTGACCGGTGACGTCGAGCGACTGGCGCTTGAGGTCGACCACGCGCACCTGGATCGTCCGGCCGACGTTCCAGAAGGCGTGGAGGCCCGGCTCCAGCATGCGCTGGTGCGTCCCGTCGACGGTCAGCAGGCCGACCTGCCCGTCATTGACCATGAAGGCCGTGACGAGTTCCAGGCGGCGCGCCCGCGTCAGCCGGCGCATCAGCTCCGGATCGACATCGAGCCCGCCGGCAAGATCGACGCGCGTTTCGGTCCACGGGCCTGCCGCGTTCCAGGCCGTAAGCTTCTGGTTCGGCGCAAGAACCGCGTGGAGCTCGCCGTCGCGCTCGACGACGGCCACCTCGCGGGCGTTCGTGCGAAAGACCGTCAGCTCGCGCTGCGCGAGCTCCGGGAGCCTGTCGAACAACGGCTTCTCGTAGGCCGAGACGAAGGCCGGCCGGTTCACGTCGTGACGCTCCAGCTCCAGCATGCCGCGGCGGTTCGGCAGGGTGTGTTCGCCCGCGCCGAAAATGCCGAGGATCTCTCCCCTGTAGAGGGCGAGCACCCGTTCGTTTGCCTTCACGAGGACGCGCTTGCGCCCCAGGATCCCATCGAGAAATATCGTCATCATTCTGCTCCTTCGGTCATACGCTACGTCATGAACCGATCGTCCTTTCGTCGTTGGTTTCGATTGGCATCGGCGGCGGGATGCCGCGAACCAAAGCAGGCTTCGCTTCCCTTGCCAGTTCCCGAGGAAACCCGGATCGCCCGGGGAACCTGCGGGCGGGGTATCTTTCAACAGGCATGATCCGGGAACCGGCTGACGGCCACCGGCGGCGGGTTTTCGGGAGAGGATCGCGCGGCCCTTCGGCGGGCGCGGGCGCCACAGCGCCCTTGCCGGCCGGAAGGCGGCTTGACCATCACCGCGAACCGGACCGCAGACGTCCGGCGTCGGGCTTTCCGCACGTGCGCCTTTCGGCCCGCTTGCGGTCCGCCGTCCGCAGTCCGGTCCCCGGACCGGATGTAAGACAGCTTGGAAGGCTGTTTGGAGAAGGATTCGAACCTTCCACAGTCAGAGTAACAGTCTGATGCTCTACCACTGAGCTATCCAATGGAGCAGACAACGGGAATCGAACCCGCGACCTCCGGAGGAATGTCCGGCGCTCTGCCACTGAGCTAGGTCCGCAATACCAGTCTTCTCGGTGCGGCATCCGTACACGACGACGGCAGGGCCGCCGCGCGCGGGAGGAGCGGAAAAACTCCATCCGTTGACATCCGCACCGGCTGAACGACCGGGAGGGCGCGTTTATTCTCGACTTCGGGAAGGATCAAGCGAAAAAGGCGCAGGCGCGCCTGTCGTAACGGCAGGTGTTGCCGTTACGACACGATCGGGCGATCGAAACCGTGGGCCCGCGGCTGCGGATGGGGGAGCTGAAAGCCCCCTTACCACCACTTGGCCGGCGTGAAGCGGCCGGCTGCCTTTTCGATGACATGCGCGGTCTTGAAGAGGACGTCCTCCTCGAAGGGCTTGCCGATGAGCTGGAGGCTGAGGGGCAGGCCCTTGTGGTCGAGACCGGCGGGCACGGATAGGCCCGGCAGGCCCGCCATGTTCACCGTGACGGTGAAGATGTCCTGCAGGTACATCTTGACGGGATCGGATGCGAGCTCCTCGTCGGCGATGCCGAAGGCGGAGGACGGCGTCGCGGGGGTCAGGATCGCGTCGACGCCGGCATTGAAGGCGAGCTCGAAGTCGCGCTTGATCAGCGTGCGGACCTTCTGCGCCTGGAGGTAGTAGGCGTCGTAGTAGCCGGCCGACAGCACGTAGGTGCCGATCATGATACGGCGCTTGACCTCCTGGCCGAAGCCGGCCGCGCGGGTCTTCTCGTACATGTCGACGATGTCCTTGCCGTCGACGCGCAGGCCGTAGCGCACGCCGTCATAGCGGGCAAGGTTCGACGAGGCCTCGGCGGGCGCCACGATGTAGTAGGCCGGCAGCGCGTATTTCGTGTGCGGCAGGGAAATGTCGACGACCTCGGCGCCGGCCTCCTTCAGCCAGGCGATGCCCTGCTGCCAGAGCGCCTCGATCTCCTCCGGCATGCCTTCGACGCGGTACTCGCGCGGAATGCCGATGCGCATGCCCTTCAGCGACTGGCCGAGCGCGGCTTCGTAATCCGGCACCGGCAGGTCGACGGAGGTGGTGTCCTTGGCATCGACGCTCGCCATGGACTTCAGCAGGATCGCCGCATCGCGCACGTCGCGGGCGATGGGGCCGGCCTGGTCGAGCGAGGAGGCGAAGGCGACGATGCCCCAGCGCGAGCAGCGGCCATAGGTCGGCTTGATGCCGACGGTGCCGGTGAAGGCGGCGGGCTGGCGGATGGAGCCGCCGGTATCCGTCGCCGTCGCGCCGGCGCACAGGAACGCGGCGACGGCCGCCGCCGAGCCGCCGGACGAGCCGCCCGGCACCAGATCGGCATTGGAGCCCTTCGCGCGCCACGGGTTCTTGACCGCGCCGTAATAGGAGCTCTCGTTGGAAGAGCCCATGGCGAACTCGTCCATGTTCAATTTGCCGAGCATGACGGCGCCGTCGTTCCAGAGGTTCTGGGTGACGGTCGATTCGTATCTGGGCTTGAAGCCGTCGAGGATGTGGCTGCAGGCCTGGGTGTGCACGCCCTCGGTCGCGAACAGGTCCTTGATGCCGAGCGGGATGCCCTCCAACGCGCCGGCCTTGCCGGCGGCGATGCGGGTGTCGGAGGCCTTCGCCATGTCGCGCGCCTTTTCCGGCGTCACGGCGACATAGGCGTTGATCGTCGGGTTCGCCGCCTCGATCGCGCCGAGATAGGCATCCGTCAGCTCGACGGCGGTGATCTCCTTGGCGCCGAGCTTTTCGCGGGCTTCGGCAATGGTCAGGCGGGTCAGATCGGTCATGGGTGCGGTCACTTCGGGTCAGGCAGCGCGAAGCTGCTTTTGATAGAATATGGAATAGGGTGAATCCGGGTAGTCGAGCACGGGACCGCAGCGGGTAAAGCCCGCCTTCTCGTAAATCGCCCAGGCGGCCGGATGACGGTCGCCGGTTTCGAGCACGAGCGTTTCCAGCCCTTCCCGTTCGGCGGCGGCCTGGATCTCACCAAGGATGCGCCGGCCGATGCCCTGCCCCTGCCAGTCCGGCCGGGTGAACATGCGCTTCACCTCGCCCACCGCCGCGGAATGGCGCTTCAGCGCGCCGCAGCCGACGACGGTCCCCTCGTCGCGGGCGATCCAGACCGTCACGGTCGGCTCGGCCATCTGCTCGACGGTCAGGTGGTAGCAGGCCTCCGGCGGCGAGAGCGCGAGCAGGACGGTGTTCAGCTCCGCGACCAGCGCGCGAACCTCATCGTCAAGCGGGCTCTCGATGGCGAGGGTGACGGCCAAGGACTACTCCACCACCTTCGGAACCTGGAAGAAGTTGCGCTCGGAGGCCGGCGCATTGGCGACGATGGCATCCGCCTTGTTGCCGTCGTTGACGACGTCCTGGCGCTTCTTCATTTCCATCGGCGTGACGGAGGTCATCGGCTCGACGCCGTCGACATCGACTTCGGACAGCTGCTCGACAAAGCCGAGGATGCCGTTCAGCTCGCCGGTCATGCGGTTTGCCTCTTCCTCGCTGACGGCGATGCGGGCAAGGCGCGCGACGCGCTTCACGGTGGCTAGATCTACGGACATGGGTGGTCTCCGCTCAGAAATTTCTACCCGCTATACTGACCAAGCCCAAGGGGCGCAACGGGGGAATGGCCCCTTCCACGCCCCCTCGCCCGTTTTCGCCCCCTCAGCGCGAGACCACGCTGCCGACGCCCGGCACCTCGATCTTCGCCGAAGCACCGTCCATCGCCTTGACGAAAAGATCGGCCGTCGGCGCCAGCAGGCCGAAGGAACCGTAGTGGCAGGGGATGACCGTGTCGAACGTGAAGAAGCGCTGGCAGGCGAGCGCAGCGACGGCACCGCCCATGGTGAAGCGGTCGCCGATCGGCACGAGGCCGATTTCCGGCTGGTGCAGCTCGTTGATCAGCGCCATGTCGGAGAAGATGTCGGTGTCGCCCATGTGATAGAGCGTCGGCTCGTCCTCGAAATGCAGGACGAGGCCGTTGGCATTGCCGAGCGAATGGGAGACGCCGTCCTCGGTGATCTGCGCGGAGGAATGCAGCGCATTGACGAAGGTGGTCGAGAAACCGTCGAACTGCACGGTGCCGCCGGTATTGCCCATGTCGACCTTTTCCACGCCCTTGGCGCCGAGCCAGGCGGCAAGGTCCGCATTGGCGAGCACGGTCGCGCCGGTCTCCTTCGCGATCTTGATCGTATCGCCGACATGGTCGCCATGACCGTGGGTCAGCAGGATATGGGTAAGGCCCGCGACCGCGTCCTTGCGGGTCGCCTCGTCGAAGGCGGGATTGCTGGTGAAGAACGGGTCTATCAGGATCCTGGCTTTCGCCGTTTCGATCCGGAAGGCGGAGTGGCCGAGCCAGGTGATTTTCATGCTTGTTCTCCCGTTGGGGTCCTTGGCGCAATATAGAACCGGCGAAGGCCGTTTCCATCCATCGCCGGATCGTTATAAGCGTGGCCTTGAAGATGGAGCAACATGCAAGGAGCCGCCATGAGCGACGACGACTATATCTATGACGAAGCGACCGGCGAATGGCGGCCGGCCTCCGAAATCGCCGCGGAGAAGGCGGCGCAGAACCAGGTGCGCGATGCCAGCGGCACCGTGCTTGCCGATGGCGATTCGGTCGTGCTCATCAAGGACCTGAAGGTGAAGGGCGCCGGCCAGACGCTGAAGCAGGGCACGGTGATCAAGTCGATCCGCCTCACCGACAATCCGGAGGAGATCGACTGCCGGCATGAGACGATCAAGGGCCTGGTCCTGCGCACGGAATTCGTGCGCAAGCGCTGAGAGGGGCCTTCATGGCAACGCTGACACTGGAAGAACTGGCCGCAACGCTCGCGCCCGGCCAGCCGATCGCCGGCCTCGACCTCGGCACGAAGACCATCGGGCTTTCGGTCTCCGATCTCGGCCGGCGGCTGGCGACGCCGCGTCCGGTGCTGAAACGCGTGAAGTTCACCCAGGATGCCGAGGTGCTGCTGGCCTTCGCGGCGAAGGAGAAGGTCGCCGCCTTCGTCATCGGCCTGCCGATGAACATGGACGGCAGCGCCGGGCCGCGCGTCCAGGCGACACGCGCCTTCGTACGCTCCATGGCCGAAAAGACCGACATTCCCTTCGTCTTCTGGGACGAGCGGCTGTCGACGGTGGCGGCGGAGCGCACGCTGATCGAGATGGACGTGTCGCGCAGGAAGCGGGCCGAACGCATCGATTCGGCCGCCGCCTCCTTCATCCTTCAGGGTGCACTGGACAGGCTCTCGTCGCTGGCAAGGGCGGCCGGCGCCGACTGACGGCGGGCCTGCCACCAGGCGGCAATCTTCCCGCGGCGCCGGAACGCGATGATGCCGAGCACGAGGAAGCTGTCGACGATGATGGCGCGCAGCACCAGCGGCGGCAGGTCCTCCGGCGGGATGCCGAGGATATGGCCGTAGATCTGGAACACCAGGTCATGCGTATCGCGCGTCAGCATGAAGAAGCCGAAGCTCATGTCGTAGTAGGAAAGCCCGTACCAGCTGCCGAGCAGCGCGATGGGGCCGGCCCAGAGAATCAGGAACCACTTCATGCCGCCCTCCTCTTCGGTGCGAGAAGGTCGCCGGCCGCAAAGACGATCTCGCTGGCCGCCACGCCCGCGGCGATGACGAGAAGCGGAACGACGATATCCACCGCCGCAAAACAAAACAGGGTCGTCATGACCGAAATCCGGGCCGTTCTGGCCATAGGCTGCACTCGCTCACATGGTTAACACCAGGTAAACGGCACCTTCACCCGTTAACCCTGTTCGCGCAACGCAAACCCTTCATTAAGGTTAATTTCCACACGGGTCCCGCCGCGGGCAAGCCTTGCAAGCCCGCCCAAGGCGTGGAATGAGCAGCGACCATTTCCTCGCCCGCCCCGGTTCCCATGCTCGCCATCTTCGAAAGCATCCTTCCCGTCTTCCTGCTCGTCGTGCTGGGGGTTCTTCTCAAGCGCTGGCGGCTGATCGATCGCGACATGTGGAACGGGCTCGAGCAGCTCGGCTTCTTCGTGCTCTTTCCCTGCCTGCTCTTCACGACGCTCGCCAAGGCCGAGTTTTCCGGCATCGCCGCCGGCAGCGTGGCGCTCGGCTCCATCGGCTCGCTGAGCTTCATCGCGCTGCTGCTGGCGCTCGCCTGGCCGCTCTTTCGCGCCGCCGGCGTCTCGGGTGCCGCCTATACCTCGGTCTACCAGACCTCGACGCGCTGGAACGCCTTCATCGCGCTTGCCATCGCCGAAAAGCTCTACGGGCCGGAAAGCCTTGCGCTGGTCGCGCTGGTCGCCACGCTGATCATCATCCCGATCAACCTCTACAATATCGGCATTCTCGTCTGGTTCGGCGGCGGCACGCGCAGCCTCAGGACATTCGCGCAGAAAATCGTCACCAATCCGATGATCATCGGTTCGGTGCTCGGCGTCACCATCAACCTTCTGGAAATCCCGGTCTACGCGCCGCTGATGCAGGCGGCGGAACTCGTCGCCGGCACCTCGCTCAGCCTCGGCCTGATCATGGTCGGCGCCGGACTGAAGCTTGCCGATGCGCTGAAACCCCGGCCGCTGGCGCTGCTGCCGGTCGCCTTGAAGCTCGTGTTCATGCCGCTGGTCATGACGGCGGCCGCCTATGTCCTCGGCATGCGCGGCGAACCGCTGCTGACGATCGCCATGGGAGCGAGCGTGCCGACGGCGATGAACGGCTATGTGCTGGCCAAGCAGATGGGCGGCGACGCGCCGCTCTATGCCGCCGTCGCCACGCTGCAGACGATCGCCTCGTTCCTCACGATCCCGGTCGTGCTGGCCGCGACCGCCTACCTTGCCGGCGGATAGAGCAGGTCGACGATATAGGCCGAATCGAAGCGCGAATCGAGCATGCCGTAGGTCGAACGCCAGCCCGAGGCGAGGCGCGTCTCGAGGAAGGCATCGGCGATGCGGCCGGCACCGGCGCGGTAGAGCTCGGCCGCGGCGGCGGCAAGCGCCAGCTGCTCGACCAGCATGCGGGCCGCCCCCTCGTCGCGCTCGCAGAGCGACAGCGCCGCGCGCAGCACGTCGGCCGTCTTCTTGCCGGCCGGGCCGAGATCGCGGGCAAGCCCGGCGAACAGCATCTCGAACAGGTCCCTGCCCCGGCCGATGACGCGCATCAGGTCGAGCGCCATGACATTGCCCGAGCCTTCCCAGATCGCGTTGACCGGCGCCTCCCGGTAATGCCGGGCGATCGGCCGCTCCTCGACATAGCCGCTGCCGCCGATGCACTCCATCGCCTCGTAGATGAGAGCGGGCGCGATCTTGCAGCACCAGTATTTCGTCACCGGCGTCATGATGCGGGCATAGGCGGCGTCCTCGGCACTGTCGCGCGCCTTGTCGAAAGCCTCCGCCAGGCGCAGGGAAAGCGCGGTCGCGGCCGCGACGTCGAGCGCCATGTCGGCAAGCACGCGCGTCATGATCGGCTGGGCGACCAGCGGCTTGCCGAAGACGGTGCGGCCGCGCGTATGGTGCACGGCTTCTGCGAGCGAGGCGCGCATGATGCCGGAGGAGGCCAGCGCGCAGTCGAGCCGCGTCAGCGTCACCATGTCGAGGATGGTGCGGATGCCGGCATCGGGCGTGCCGAGCAGGAAGCCGAAGGTTTCGGAGAACTCGACCTCGGACGAGGCGTTGGAGCGGTTGCCGACCTTGTCCTTCAGGCGCTGGAAGCGAAGGCCGTTGCTGGAGCCGTCCTCCAGGAGGCGCGGCACGAGGAAGCAGCCGACGCCCTCGCGCGTCTGGGCGAGCATCACGAAACCGTCGCTCATCGGCGCCGACATGAACCATTTGTGGCCGGAGAGCCGGTAGATGCCCTCGCCGACGCGCTCGGCGGTGGAGGTGTTGGCGCGCACATCCGTGCCGCCCTGCTTTTCCGTCATGCCCATGCCGATGGTGACGGCGCTCTTCTGCATGGCGGGCTTGTTGGTGCTGTCATACTTGCGCGACAGGATTTTTCGCCCCCATTCGCGCTGCACCTGCGGCGAGACGGAGAGGGCCGCGACCGAGGCGCTTGTCATGGTCAGCGGGCAGAGATGGCCGCATTCGAGCTGGGCGGTCAGGTAGAAGCGCACCGCGCGCGCCTTGTGCGCCCTGCCCTTCTCGTCCGGCACGTTCTCCCACAGCGAGGAATGCAGGCCGCTCGCCATGGAGCGGCGCATCAGCGCGTGCCAGGCGGGGTGGTAGTCGACGACGTCGAGGCGCTCGCCGCGCGGGCCGTGGGTGCGCAGCTGCGGCACGCCCTCGTTCGCCATGCGGGCGAGTTCCTGCGCTTCCGGCGAGGTCACGGAACGGCCGATCGCGTCGAACTCGTCGCGCAGGCCCTTGGGCATGGCGTCGGTGGCATCGACCAGCAGCGGGTCGGAGCGATAGGCGTTGATGCCCGACCAGAGCGGCGGCTGGTTGAGATCGGCGAGTTTCTGTTCGGTCGTCTTGTCGCGAGTCATGAGCGGGTTCTAGCCCAAGTCGCGGCGGGGCGAAACGGGGCCTTGCGGCTGCCGGCGCCCCGGGCTTCACAAAAGCGTGGGAATGCGCGGCCTTGCCGCCGCTTCGCCTTGCCGCGGGGGAACCGACCCTCTATAGACCCCGCGTATCCACGACAGTTGAGGCGGAGTTTCATGGACTTCTTTCCGCATCGCCACCTTCTCGGCATCAAGGGCCTGACCGAGCAGGAGATCACGCACCTGCTCGACCGCGCCGACGAGGCGGTGAAAATCTCCCGGCAGCGGGAGAAGAAAACGTCGACCCTCCGGGGCCTGACGCAGATCAACCTGTTCTTCGAAGCCTCCACCCGCACGCAATCCTCCTTCGAGCTTGCCGGAAAACGCCTCGGCGCCGACGTGATGAACATGTCGGTCGGCAATTCCTCGGTAAAGAAGGGCGAGACGCTGATCGACACGGCGATGACGCTGAACGCCATGCACCCGGACGTGCTGGTCGTGCGCCACTCCTCCGCCGGTGCCGCCGCGCTGCTGGCGCAGAAGGTCTCCTGCTCAGTGGTGAACGCCGGCGACGGCCAGCACGAGCATCCGACCCAGGCCTTGCTCGACGCGCTGACCATCCGCCGCGCCAAGGGCAAGCTCTCGCGCATCATCGTCGCGATCTGCGGCGATGTGCTGCATTCGCGCGTCGCCCGCTCGAATATCCTGCTGCTCAACGCCATGGGCGCGCGCGTGCGCGTCGTCGCGCCTGCGACGCTGCTTCCCTCCGGCATCGCCGACATGGGCGCGGAGGTCTACCACTCCATGGAGGAAGGCCTGAAGGATGCCGACGTCGTGATGATGCTGCGCCTGCAGCGCGAGCGCATGTCCGGCGCCTTTGTGCCCTCGGTGCGCGAATATTTCCACTATTACGGGCTCGACGCGGAGAAGCTGAAGGCGGCGAAGGAGGATGCGCTCGTCATGCATCCCGGGCCGATGAACCGCGGCGTGGAGATCGCCTCCGAGATCGCCGACGGGCCGCAGAGCGTCATCGAGCAGCAGGTCGAGATGGGCGTCGCCGTCCGCATGGCCGTGATGGAAACGCTTCTCGTTTCGCAGAACCAGGGTGTCCGCGCATGACCCGCACCACCGTCCTGAAAAACCTCCGCATCCTGGACCCCTCGCGCAACCTGGACGAAAAGGGCTCCATCGTCATCGAGAACGGCAGGATCGCCGCCATCGGCAGCGGCGCGCAGAACCAGGGCGCGCCGGAAGGCGCCGAGATCGTCGACGGACGCGGCCTCATCGCCGCGCCCGGCCTCGTCGATGCCCGCGTCTTCGTCGGCGAGCCCGGCGCCGAGCACCGCGAGACGATCGAATCGGCCTCCCGCGCCGCGGCGGCCGGCGGCGTCACAACCTTCATCACCATGCCGGACACCGACCCCGTCATCGACGACATCGCGCTCGTCGAATTCGTGCTGAAGAACGCCCGCGACAAGGCCATCGTCAACATCCACCCCGCCGCGGCCCTCACCAAGGGGCTTGCCGGCGAGGAGATGACCGAATTCGGCCTGCTGAAGGATGCCGGCGCCGTCGCCTTCACCAATGGCCGCAACCCGATGCACAATGCGCAGGTGCTGCGCCGGGCCATGACCTATGCCCGCGAATTCGGCAGCGTCATCGCGCTCGAAACCCGCGACAAGTATCTCGGCGCCGGCGGCGTGATGAACGAGGGGCTGCTCGCAAGCTGGCTCGGCCTTTCCGGCAGCCCGCGCGAGGCCGAACTGATCCCGCTCGAACGGGACCTGCGCATCGCCGGCCTGGCGCGCGGCAAATACCACGCGGCGCAGATCTCCGTGCCGGAATCGGCCGAAGCGGTGAAGCGCGCGAAGGAGCGCGGCGCGGACGTCACCTGCGGCATCTCGATCAACCACCTGACGCTGAACGAGAACGACATCGGCGAATACCGCACCTTCTTCAAGCTCTCCCCGCCGCTGCGCGGCGAGGACGACCGCAAGGCCATGGTCGACGCGCTCGCCCGCGGCGAGATCGACATCATCGTCTCCTCGCACGACCCGCAGGACGTCGATACCAAGCGCCTGCCCTTCGCGGACGCGGCCGATGGCGCGATCGGCCTCGAGACCATGCTGGCGGCGGCGCTCAGGCTGCACCACAGCGGCGAGGTCCCGCTGATGCGGCTCCTCGATGCGCTCTCGACACGGCCGGCGCAGATCTTCGGCCTTGACGCCGGCACGCTTTCGCCCGGCGCGCGCGCTGACATCGTGCTGATCGATCCCGACGAACCCTGGCTCGCCACCAAGGACCGCTTCGTCTCGCGCTCGAAGAACACGCCCTTCGAAGATGCCCGCTTTACGGGACGCGCGATTAGCACCTATGTTGCCGGCGAACGGGTGTATTCGCTGGACTGAAAGGGACATCGGTCCGGCGGAGAGTGTGGATCCTCGGGTCGAGCCCGAGGATGACGGAAGAAGGAAGATCGGAAGACGTTGAGAAACGTTGCCCCTGCTGGACCGTTTGATGGGGTCGGTAGCACCTCCCCCTCTCCGTCATCCTCGGGCTCGACCCGAGGATCCACGCCCCGCATGCAGACATTGGAACGGGGGAACTGACGTGTCCGACATCTTCACCTGGCAGCTCGGCGCCCTGCCGACGCTCGCCGCCCTCGCCTTCGGCTATCTCCTCGGCTCCATCCCCTTCGGCCTGATCCTCACCCGCATGGCCGGGCTCGGCGACGTGCGCCAGATCGGCTCCGGCAATATCGGCGCGACGAACGTGCTGCGCACCGGCAACAGGAAGCTTGCCGCGGCGACCCTGCTGCTCGACGCCCTCAAGGGCACGGCCGCCACCGCCATCGCCTCGCGCTGGGGGCTCGATGCCGGCCTTGCGGCGGGCCTTGCCGCCTTCCTCGGCCATCTCTTTCCCGTCTGGCTCGGCTTCAAGGGCGGCAAGGGGGTCGCGACCTATGTCGGCCTGCTGCTCGGCCTCGTGCCTGTCATGCTCGCCGTCTTCGCCGCCGTGTGGGTCGGCGTCGCCTATCTGACGCGCTATTCGTCCCTCTCCGCCCTGGTTGCAACCATCGTATCTCCGGTTGTATTGTGGTTTCTCGGCCACGAGAAGGTGGCGCTGCTGTTCGCCCTCCTCACGGTGATCACCTGGTGGAAGCACAGCGCCAATATCAGCCGCCTGCTCGGCGGCACGGAAAGCAAGATCGGCAGCAAGGGATAGAGATGGACGAGCGCAGCGCAAGGACGAGGGGAATTGCGCTGACGGACCGACAGAGGATCGCCTGGCTGCGGCTCATCCGCAGCGACAATGTCGGGCCGGTCACCTTTCGCGAGCTCATCAACCATTTCGGCAGCGCCGAAGCGGCGCTGGACATGGTGCCGGAACTCTCCCGCCGTGGCGGCGCGTCGCGCAGCATCCGCGTCGCCAGCCGGGCCGAGGCCGAACGCGAGCTGGAAATCGCCGAACGGCACGGCGCGGCCTTCGTCGGCATCGGCGAGCCGGACTATCCGCCGCTGCTGCGCCAGATCGACGGCGCGCCGCCGCTTCTCGCCGTCAAGGGAAACCGGACCGCTGCCGCGGCACCGGGCGTCGGCATCGTCGGCGCGCGCAACGCCTCGATTTCCGGCGTGAAATTCGCCGGCCTGCTGGCGCGCGAGATCGGCCGCTCGGGCTATTGCATCGTTTCCGGCCTTGCCCGCGGCATCGACACGGCCGCCCACCGCGCCAGCCTCGATACCGGCACGATCGCGGCCATGGCCGGCGGCCTCGACAAGCCCTATCCGCCGGAAAATATCGGCCTGCTTGCGGAACTCACCGAGGGACAGGGCCTTGCCGTCAGCGAGATGCCGTTCGGCTGGGAGCCCCGCGCCCGGGACTTTCCCCGCCGCAACCGGCTGATCGCCGGCATGTCGCTGGGCCTGGTGGTGGTGGAGGCGGCGGTGCGCTCCGGCTCGCTGATCACCGCGCGCAATGCCGCGGATTTCGGCCGGCTGGTCTTCGCCGTGCCCGGCTCGCCGCTCGATCCGCGCTGCGAGGGCACGAACGGCCTGCTCAAGGACGGCGCGACGATCGTGACGGCGCCGGAGGATGTGCTGGAGGGGCTGCGGCCGCTCTGCGAACCCGACCTCTTCACCCCGCGCCCGGGGGCCGGCGAACCCGCGGAGGACGTGCCGCCTACCCTCAGGCTGCCGCCGAGCGACGGCGAACGGGAGCGCATCGCCGAGGCGCTGAGCCAGGTGCCGGCCGAGATCGACGAGATCATCCGCCATACCGGCATCGCGGCGGCGAGCGTCTACCTCGTCCTCCTAGAACTTGATCTTGCCGGCCGGCTTCAGCGGCATGCTGATGGCCGGGTCTCGATGAGCCCGGACTGAAAGCGGCCGCAGGCCGGCCAGGATATCCCCCGCCTCCACATAGGCCATCTCGATGAAATAGCGCAGCATGTCGGCGCCCTCGTTGTGCGCGACCGTGCGCAACTCGCCCAACATCTGTCGTGTGTAGGCGATGTTCTCCTCTGCGGTATGCGGCGGAAGCGCGGGCTTGGAAGGTTTCGAGTTCATAGCTTTTCCGTTGTCCCGGGGATTTCAGAATCACCGTCAGGTTGCAATTCCTACGCCCAGAAGACGATACAATGATTATCAATAATTGCAACACTTGAATTGTATCGTATAAGTTGCATTTCAGCACATATGACTTGTATCTATAAGTGCGACATCTAAATTATCTCGTTTTGGTTGCAACTCGTTGTATCCCACTAATTTCACCCCTACCTCTTGACCCGGACGCTTTGTCTGTTCATGTCGAGACACGACTTTCCGGCGCAAGAGCGCCCTTTCGCCGCGCATTCCCGCGCGCGCTCCCGGTATCAGAGAAATGACGATGAATGTTGTAGTTGTGGAATCGCCCGCCAAGGCCAAGACGATCAACAAGTATCTCGGCCCCGGCTACAAGGTGCTTGCCTCCTTCGGCCATGTGCGCGATCTGCCCGCCAAGGACGGCTCCGTGCGCCCGGACGAGGATTTCGAGATGTCCTGGGAAGTGGACAGCGCCTCGGCCAAGCGCATCAAGGACATTGCCGACGCGATGAAGTCCTCCGATGGCCTCATTCTCGCGACCGACCCGGATCGCGAAGGCGAGGCCATCTCCTGGCACGTGCTCGACGTCCTGAAGAAAAAGCGCGTGATCGGCGACAAGCCGGTCAAGCGCGTCGTCTTCAACGCCATCACCAAGTCGGCCGTGCTCGACGCCATGCGCAACCCGCGCGACATCGACATCTCGCTGGTCGACGCCTATCTCGCCCGCCGCGCGCTCGACTATCTCGTCGGCTTCAACCTTTCGCCCGTGCTGTGGCGCAAGCTGCCGGGCGCCCGCTCGGCCGGCCGCGTGCAGTCGGTGGCGCTGCGCCTCGTCTGCGACCGGGAAGCCGAAATCGAGCGTTTCGTCTCGGAGGAATACTGGAACCTCTCCGCCCTCTTGAAGACCCCGCGCGGCGACGAGTTCGAGGCCCGCCTCGTTTCGGCGGAGGGCAAACGCCTCCAGGCGCGGTCGATCGGCAATGGCGATGAGGCGAACCGCCTCAAGGCGCTGCTCGACGGCGCGGCCTACCGCGTCGAAAGCGTCGAAGCCAAGCCCACCAGGCGCAATCCCGCACCGCCCTTCACCACCTCGACGCTGCAGCAGGCCGCCTCCTCCAAGCTCGGCTTCTCGGCATCGCGCACCATGCAGGTCGCGCAGAAGCTGTATGAAGGCATCGACATCGGCGGCGAGACGGTCGGTCTCATCACCTATATGCGTACCGATGGCGTGCAGATGGCGCCGGAGGCGATCGATGCCGCCCGGCGTGCCGTCGCCAGCCAGTTCGGCGAGCGCTACGTGCCGGAAAAGCCCCGCTTCTATTCCACCAAGGCGAAGAACGCCCAGGAAGCGCACGAGGCGATCCGCCCGACCTCCTTCGACCGCACGCCCGACCAGGTGAAGCGCTATCTCGATCCCGACCAGCTGAGGCTCTACGACCTCGTCTGGAAGCGCGGCATCGCCAGCCAGATGGCCTCCGCCGAGATCGAGCGCACGACGGTCGAGATCGAGGCGGACAATGGCGGACGCAAGGCGGGCCTGCGCGCCACCGGCTCGGTCATCCGCTTCGACGGCTTCATCGCCGCCTATACCGACCAGAAGGAAGACGGCGAGCAATCGGACGACGGCGAGGATGGCGGCCGCCTGCCGGAGATCAATGCGAAGGAAACGGTCACCAAGCAGAAGGTGAACGCCACCCAGCATTTCACCGAGCCGCCGCCGCGCTATTCGGAAGCCTCGCTCATCAAGAAGATGGAAGAGCTCGGCATCGGCCGCCCGTCGACCTATGCCGCGACGCTCGCCACGCTGCGCGACCGCGAATACATCGTCATCGACAAGCGCAAGCTGATCCCCGAAGCCAAGGGCCGTCTCGTCACCGCCTTCCTGGAAAGCTTCTTCACGCGCTATGTCGAATATGACTTCACGGCGGACCTCGAGGAAAAGCTCGACAAGATCTCGGCCGGCGAGCTCGACTGGAAGCAGGTCCTGCGCGATTTCTGGAAGGATTTCTTCGCGCAGATCGAGGATACCAAGGAGCTGCGCGTCACCAACGTGCTCGACGCGCTCAACGAAGAGCTGGCGCCGCTCGTCTTCCCCAAGCGCGAGGACGGCAGCGATCCGCGCATCTGCCAGGTCTGCGGCACCGGCAAGCTCTCGCTGAAGCTCGGCAAGTTCGGCGCCTTCGTCGGCTGCTCGAACTATCCGGAATGCAACTACACCCGCCAGCTTTCCGCCGACAACGGCTCGGATGCGGAGGCCGCCGCCTCCAACGAGCCGCAGAATCTCGGCAAGGACCCGCATACCGGCGAGGACATCACGCTGCGCACCGGCCGCTTCGGCCCCTATGTGCAGCGCGGCGACGGCAAGGAGGCCAAGCGCGCCAGCCTGCCGAAGGGCTGGACGCCGGCGAGCATCGACCACGAGAAGGCGCTTGCCCTGCTCTCGCTGCCGCGCGACATCGGCCAGCATCCGGAAACCGGCAAGATGATCTCCGCCGGCATCGGCCGCTACGGCCCGTTCCTGCTGCATGACGGCGGCTATGCCAACCTCGACAGCGTCGAGGACGTCTTCTCGATCGGCCTCAACCGCGCCGTCTCGGTGATCGCCGACAAGCAGTCCAAGGGGCCTGGCGGCCGCTCACGCGGCACGCCCGCTGCGCTGAAGACGCTCGGCGACCATCCCGACGGCGGCCCCGTCACCGTGCGGGACGGCAAGTACGGCCCCTATGTGAACTGGGGCAAGGTCAACGCGACGCTGCCGAAGGGCAAGGCCGCCGAGAGCGTCACGCTGGAGGAGGCACTCGTGCTGATCGCCGACAAGGCCGGCAAGACGCCGACCAAGGGCAAGGCCAAGGCGGCGAAGACCACCAAGGCGGCAAAATCCGACGATGCCAAGGCCGCAAAGCCGAAGGTGGCGCCCAAGGCCAAGACCGCATCCAAGGCAAAGAAGGCCTGACGGCATGACGAGAGAACCACGCAGCCGGGCAGGACAATCCAAGCGGCCCGGCCGCGCGGGCCGTGACGTGCCGCCGGCAGACAACATCCCGATCATCCATGGCGTCATCCCGCCGCGTGACGTGCTGCTGCGCTTCATCGCCGAGCATCCGGAGCAGGCATCGAAACGCGAGATCGCCAAGGCCTTCGGCCTGAAGGGCGAGGCGCGCGTGGAACTGAAGGCGCTCCTGAAATCCTTCGAGGAGGACGGGCTCCTGGAAAAGCGGCGCAAGTCGCTCGTCCGCCCCGGCGCCCTGCCGCCCGTCACCGTTCTCGACATCACGACGCGCGATATCGACGGCGAGCTGATCGGCCGCCCGGCGGAATGGCTTGACGATGCGGGCGTCGCGCCGGCCGTGCTGATCCGCCAGTCGGGCGGCGTGCGCAGGGACAAGGCGCCCGTCGCCGGTCTCGGCGACCGCGTTCTGGCGAAGATCTTCCCGGCGAAGGAGCGCGGCGGTCCGGCCTATACGGCGCGGGTCATCAAGGTTCTCGACAAGAAGAAGAATTCCGGCATGGGCGTCTTCCGCGCCATGGCGGGCGGCGGCGGGCGCATCATGCCGATCGACCGGCGCGGCGAGGAGATGGACGTCGACGCGGAGTTCACGGCAGGCGCCAGGGACGGCGACCTCGTGGAGATCGATGTCGTGCGCATGGGCCGCTACGGCCTGCCGCGCGCGCAGATCAAGGGCGTGATCGGCTCCGTCGCCTCGGAAAAGGCGATCTCGATGATCGCCATCCATTCCCACGGCATCCCCTATATCTTCCCCGGCGCGGTGATCCGCGAGGCGGAGGCCGCAGGGCCCGCGACCATGGCGCATCGCGAGGACTGGCGCAGCCTGCCGCTCATCACCATCGACCCGGCCGACGCCAAGGACCACGACGACGCCGTCTTCGCCGAGCCGGACCCGTCCCCGGACAATCCGGGCGGCGTGATCGTCACCGTCGCCATCGCCGATGTCAGCTACTATGTGCGGCCGAAATCGGCACTCGACCGCGAGGCGCTGAAGCGCGGCAACTCGGTCTATTTCCCGGACCGCGTGGTGCCCATGCTGCCGGAGCGCATTTCCAACGACCTCTGCTCGCTGAAGGAGGGCGTCGACCGGCCGGCGCTCGCTGTGCGCATGGTCTTCTCGCATGAAGGCCGCAAGGCAAGCCACACCTTCCACCGCATCATGATGAAGAGCGCGGCGAAACTCTCCTACCAGCAGGCGCAAGCCGCCATCGACGGCGCGCCCGACGACAAGACCGGTACGATCCTCGAGACGATCCTGAAGCCGCTATGGGACGCCTACCGCATCATGACGGTCGGCCGGAACCGCCGCCAGCCGCTCGAGCTCGACATGCCCGAGCGCAAGATCCTCCTGAAGGAGGACGGCACCGTCGACCGGGTCTTCGTGCCGCCGCGGCTCGATGCGCACAAGCTCATCGAGGAGATGATGATCCAGGCGAACGTCTCGGCCGCCGAGACGCTGGAGAAGAAGAGGCAGGTCCTCGTCTACCGTGTGCACGACGCGCCCTCGCTCGCCAAGCAGGAGGTGCTGCGCGAGTTCCTGCAGACGCTCGACATCACGCTGGTGAAGGGCGGCAGCATGCGCTCCAACCATTTCAACGGCGTGCTTTCGAAAGCCAAGGACAAGCCGTTCGAGCAGATGGTGAACGAGATGGTGCTGCGCTCGCAGAGCCAGGCGATCTACAGCCCGGAAAACATCGGCCATTTCGGGCTCAACCTGATGCGGTACGCCCATTTCACCTCGCCGATCCGCCGCTATGCGGACCTCATCGTGCACCGGGCGCTGGTGGGCTCGCTCGGGCTCGGCGAAGGCGGCATCACGCCGGACGAGGAGGCCGCGCTGGACGACATTTCCGCGGAAATCTCGACCTTCGAGCGCCGCGCCATGGCAGCCGAGCGCGATACGGTCGACCGGCTGATCGCCCATCACCTTGCCGGGCGCATCGGCGAGGAGTTCGACGGGCGCGTCTCGGGCGTCACCAAGGCGGGACTTTTTGTCACCCTGCCGGAGTATGGTGCCGACGGTTTCGTGCCTATATCTATGCTCGGACGCGACTATTACATCTATGACGAGGCGCACCAGGCGCTTTCCGGCGAGAAGACCGGGCTCGGCTATCGCCTCGGCGACACGGTGCGCGTCAAGCTCGCGGAAGCGGTGCCGCTGGCCGGCTCTCTCCGGTTCGACATGATCAGCGAGGGACGCAAGATGCCGACGGCGGTGCGCTCCTTCCACAAGTCGGGCCGGCGCAAGGATGGCGCCTCGCGCCGCCAGCCGGGCATGCGCCCGCCGCGCGGAAGACGCTGAGCGCCGCAGCAGGAAGAAAACAGCCGGAGAAGGCGCCGGCGGGAAGGACATGGACATGCAGGCGAACGACACCAACGGCGGCATGCAGCATTTCGGCGACAACCCGGCCGACACGCCGGCGGAGCGCCCGCTCGGCCGTGCCATCAAGCGCGGCATGCTGAACCGCTGCCCGGCCTGCGGTTCCGGCCGCCTGTTCAAGTCCTTCGTCAAGCCCGTCGATCACTGCGCGGCCTGCGGCGAGGATTATACGCACCAGCGCGCCGACGACCTGCCGCCCTATCTCGTCATCACCATCGTCGGCCATGTCGTGCTCGGCGGCTACATGGCGACGGACCTCGTCTGGCCGCTCACCACCTGGCAGCATCTGGCCATCTGGGCGCCGATCACCGTCATCCTCTCGCTTCTTTTGCTCCAGCCGATCAAGGGCGGCGCCATCGGCCTGCAATGGGCGCTGAAGATGCACGGCTTCGGCGCCAAGCCGGAAGAGACCGAAGCGGACACGACGTCCGCCTACGGCGACCGGACGGCATGACGCCCGTCCGGCCCGTCGATGCAGCCTCGATCCTGCTCCTCGACCGGTCTGGCGAGGGCATGCGCGTGCTCGTCGGCCGGCGCAGCAGCAAGCACGTCTTCATGCCGGACGTCTATGTCTTTCCCGGCGGACGGCGCGATGCGGGCGACCGCCTCGTTCCCGTCGCCAATCCGCTGAACCCGCAGGCCTGCGAGCGGCTGGCGCTGCGCAGCGGCACGCGCTGTTCCGATTCGCGCCTGCGCGCCCTCGGCGTGGCGGCGCTGCGCGAACTCTACGAGGAAGCCGGCATTTCCGTCGGCACGCCGCTTGCCGAACCGGCGCCGAGCGCCCTGCCCTTCCGTCCCGACCTCTCCGGCCTCAGGTTCCTCGCCCGCGCCATCACGCCGGCCGGCATGGTGCGGCGGTTCGACACGCGCTTCTTCACGCTCTTCACCGACGAGGCGGGCGTCGATCCGGCCGGCGCGACGGCGAGCCACGAGTTGGAAGACCTGCGCTGGGTCGATATTTTTGACCACAAGGGCATCGAGATGCCCGACATAACCGTATTGATCCTTGAAGAGCTTCGAAAAAGCCTTCAGGAAGACAAGTCTCTGCCCTTCGGAAGAGCCGTGCCGCTGTACCACACCCAGCGCGGGCGCCTCCTTCGGGACCTTCTTTGAGGATCGACCGCATATGACGCAGCCGCAATCCGGCACCTCCGGCCCGGTGGACAGCATCCACTGGCGGTCTCTCATTGCAGCCGTCGCCGCCATTTCCGCCGTCGGCATCGCGATCGGCCTCGGCCTTCCGCTGCTCTCGATCATCATGGAAAAGCGTGGCATCTCCTCCACGCTCATCGGCATCAATTCCGCCATGGCCGGTATCGCCGCCATGGTCGCCGCGCCTTTCACCACGCGCCTTGCGCATGCCTGCGGCACCTCGACCACCATGCTGGGCGCCATCCTGCTTGCGGCCGTCAGCGGCCTCGGCTTCTACTACATCCAGAATTTCTGGCTGTGGTTTCCGCTCCGTCTCGTCTTCCACGGCGCAATCACCACGCTCTTCATCCTCTCCGAGTTCTGGATCAACGCCGCCGCCCCGCCCCGGCGGCGCGGCCTGGTGCTCGGCATCTACGCCACGGTCCTCTCGCTCGGCTTCGCCACGGGCCCCCTGCTCTTCTCGCTCCTCGGCAGCGACGGCGTGCTGCCCTTCGCGGTGGGCGCGGGCATCATCCTGCTTGCCGCCGCCCCCATCTTCATCGCGCGCGGCGAAAGCCCGATCATCGACGAGAAGCCGGAGCTGCATTTCATGCGCTACATCCTTCTCGTGCCGACGGCGACGGCGGCGGTCTTCATCTTCGGCGCGGTGGAAGTGGGCGGGCTCTCGCTCCTGCCCATCTATGCGACGCGCGCCGGCTTCAGCGAGCCCCAGGCGGCCCTTCTGCTCACCGTCATGGGCATCGGCAACATGGCGTTCCAGATCCCGCTCGGCATGCTCTCCGACCGCATGAAGGACCGCAGGCGCCTGCTGACCATCATGGCGGTCATCGGCCTTGTCGGCGCCCTCTGCCTGCCGCTCATCGCGCACAGCTGGGTGCTGATGGCCGCCGTGCTGCTGCTGTGGGGCGGCTGCGTCGCCGGCCTCTACACGGTGGGCCTCAGCCACCTCGGCTCGCGCCTGCACGGGGCGGACCTCGCAGCCGCCAATGCCGCCTTCATCTTCTGCTATGCGGTGGGCACGGTGGTCGGTCCGCAGGCGATCGGCGCGGCGATGGACGTTTCCGGCAATGACGGTTTTGCCTGGGCGATCGTCGCCTTCTTCGGGTTTTACCTCGTACTTTCGCTCGCCCGGATGGTTTTCCGGCCGAAACAGGCTTGACTTTTCGGGCGCGATTTGTAGTTTCCGCCCAGATTTAAGCCGTGGAGCAGACTGGCTGTCCGCGGCTTCGTTTTTCATAAAGGCAGGACGACCATGGCCAAGGCTACCACCATCAAGATCAAGCTGCTGTCGACGGCCGACACCGGTTTCTTCTACGTAACCACGAAGAACAGCCGTACGATGACGGAAAAGATGACCAAGACGAAGTACGACCCGGTCGTCAAGAAGCACGTCGAATTCAAGGAAACCAAGATCAAGTAATCTTGGGAGCCATTGCGGTTCGCAAAGGCGCTGGACGGAAACGTCCGGCGCCTTTTCTTTTGGCTGCGGGCCGGCGCCCCGTTCTGGTCTCCGAATCAAAAACGCCGCTCCCGTGAAGGGAGCGGCGTTGAACGGGGGTCGACCAATTATGACAACGGCACGAGGATTCCGTATTTGTCATAACCGGTCGACCGACCCCACGACCCAGGAGATGCGGCGGACCTAGCATCATGGGGTAACCGGTTGTGTGGGCTTGTTTGCCACCCATGAGTTGAGCATCGCGCGAAAAAGAAAAAAAATCAACGAATTCTTAACGCTCCCCCGACGCCTCGTTGTCTCATAGTTAATCGCGGTGGGGACAAGTGTGCCAAGGAGCACCGGTTTCGTCATGGATCACGACAAGGACAGGCCCGCATCCTTCAACCAAGGCACGAAGGGCCTGCAACCCTGACAAACCGCCCCGTTGGCGCACGGAAAGATTGCGCGCAATACAACCCATTGATAAAATTCGCCAAACTTGAATGGTATGATTTATAACAAGATTTCACGACAGGCCGCAATCCCGCGGCGTCGTGCTATTCATCTCCGCCGGCAAACGGCCTTTTGGGGCAACTGCCCGATTTTCAAGGCAAATGCCCAGCAACTAAATTGCCTGTGGACAAACGTGAGGCGAATCGGCCGACTCAGGCGGCTGCCGCCACCACCCGGTTGCGGCCGGAGCGCTTCGCCTCGTAGAGCGCCGCATCGGCACGCTTCAGCAGGGCATCGGGGCTGTCCCCTGCCGGCAGCGCGCTGGCAAGGCCGAGCGAGGCGGTGACGGGCAGGAAGACATCCGTGCCGGGCACGCGGAACGGTTCCCGCTCGACGATCGCGCGAAGGCGCTCCGCCACGCCCGCCGCCATCTCGGCGGAGGTGTCCGGCATGACCAGAACGAATTCCTCCCCGCCGTAGCGGCAGGCAAGGTCGGCGCCGCGCACGGCCGAGCGCACGCGGTTGGCGAATTCGCGCAGCACGGCGTCGCCCGCATCGTGGCCATAGGTATCGTTGACCAGCTTGAATCGGTCGATATCGGTGATGCAGACCGACAGCGGCCGGCCGCGCGCGGCGGCGCGATCGATCAGGAGCTTCATGTGATTGTCGAGGTAGCGGCGGTTGTGCAGGCCCGTCAGGCCGTCCGTGACGGCCAGCTCGATGGTCTGGCGCACGCTGGCGCGCAGGCGGTCGTTGCAGCGCTTGCGGCGGATCTGGGTGAGGCTGCGGGCGATCAGCTCGTTCGGATCGACCGGCCGCATCAGGTAATCCGTCACGCCGAGATCGAGCGCGCGCACGACCATGTCGTCGTCGCCCTGCTCGGCGATCAGCAGGATCGGCAGGAAGCGCGTGCGCTCCAGCGAGCGAAGCTGCGAGCACAGGCGCAGCGGATCGTAGTCGTCGAAATTGGCGTTGACGATCACCAGTTCGAAATTGCTCTCGGCCGCCTGGAAGAGCGCGGCCTGCGGGTCCGACATGCTGGTGACATCGGCGATCGGCTTCAGCGCGCGCGCGATGCGCTCCTGCGAGCTTGCCCGGCCGTCGACGAGCAGCACGTCGCCCGGCTCGTCGCCCAAGGAATCGTCGAGCCCCTCCTCCATGGAGATGGCGCGGGCGGTGGCCGCGCGCATGCGCAGCTCGTCCGTCAGCGTCTTCAACCGCACGAGGCTTTTCACCCGCGACATGAGCTGCAGGTCGTTGACCGGCTTGGTCAGGAAGTCGTCGGCACCGGCCTTGAGGCCCCGCACCCGGTCGGACGGCTGGTCGAGCGCCGTCACCATGACCACCGGGATATGGGCGGTGCGCGGATTGGCCTTCAGCCGCTCGCAGACCTCGAAACCGTCGATGCCGGGCATCATGATGTCGAGCAGGATGAGGTCGACCTGGGTGCGCTCGCACATGGCCAGCGCGTCGTAGCCATTCCCGGCCGTCAGCACGTCGAAATATTCCGCCAGCAGCCGCGCCTCGAGCAGCTTCACATTGGCCGGAATGTCGTCGACGACGAGAATGCGTGCTGTCATGCCCCAGACCTCCGCCTCAAGCGTCGCCGAGATAGGTTTTGATCGTTTCGATGAATTTCGGAACGGAGATCGGCTTGGAGACATAGGCCTCGCAGCCGCCCTGGCGGATGCGCTCCTCGTCGCCCTTCATCGCAAAGGCCGTGACAGCGATCACCGGGATGACATGGAGCTCGTCGTCCTCCTTCAGCCACTTGGTGACCTCAAGGCCCGAGACCTCCGGAAGCTGGATGTCCATCAGGATCAGGTCCGGGCGATATTTCCGGGCAAGATCAAGGGCTTCCATGCCATTACGGGTCTGGATGGTCGTATAGCCGGACGCCTCGATGAGGTCCCGGAAGAGCTTCATGTTGAGCTCGTTGTCCTCGACAATCATCACCTGCTTGGGCATCGTGCGTCCCTGTTCCTCTCACCGGCCTTGCAACCTTTTGGGAGATCGATACGTTGCGGCAGAGCCGAAATCACCCAGCCTGTCCGCATCAACGTTAGCGTGACTTGGTTGATTAAAAGGTAAATTTCCCGAGGGAAAACGATGAAAAGCCAAAAAGATACACCCGCGGTGGCCGAGGCGGAGGCAACCGCCGTCGCCATCCTCGGCTGGCTTGCCGGCGAACCGGAGCTGCTGTCGCGCTTCCTCGCGCTCACCGGCGTTGCCCCTTCCGAAGTGCGCAATGCCGTCAACGATCCCGGCTTCCTCGCCGGTCTCGTCGGCTTCCTGATGGACCATGAGCCGACGCTTCTCGCCTTCAGCGCGGCGACGGGCGTCACGCCGGAGGCGGTCGTCCATGCCCACGCCATCCTCTCCGGCCCATATGGCGGCGAGGATTTCTGAGCGGGCGCTTCGCCGGGGTCGCCACGCGCTTGCCTGTGCGTCGTCATGCATTCACCTCCGGCGACTATTGAGACTCGTGAATTTAAGCAGTAATGTCGCGATGTTCAATATTTGTTCCATACGATGAGCATCGCCGACTCGCGTTTTCCGGGCTTCTGCCGCGACTGCCTTGCCGGGCAGCCGGCCAATCTGCGCCGCTGCCGTGCCTGCGGCAGCCCCCGCCTCGTCTATCATGACGAGCTCTACGGCCTGACGCTCGCCCATATCGACTGCGACGCCTTCTACGCCGCGATCGAAAAGCGGGACAATCCGGAGCTTGCCGACAAGCCCGTCATCGTCGGCGGCGGCAAGCGCGGCGTCGTCTCCACTGCCTGCTATGTCGCGCGGATCCATGGCGTGCGCTCGGCCATGCCGATGTTCAAGGCGCTGGAGGCCTGCCCGAACGCCGTCGTCATCAGCCCGAACATGGAGAAATACGTCGCCGTGGGCCGGCAGGTGCGCGCGATGATGCAGGACCTGACGCCGCTGGTGCAGCCGCTTTCCATCGACGAGGCCTTTCTGGAGCTCAAGGGCACCGAACGCCTGCACCACGACCCGCCCGCCCGGGTGCTCGCCCGCTTCGCCCAGCGCGTGGAGAAGGAGGTCGGCATCACGATCTCGATCGGCCTTTCCTATTGCAAGTTCCTCGCCAAGGTCGCCTCGGACCTCAACAAGCCGCGCGGCTTTTCCGTCATCGGTGCGGCCGAGGCGCTCGACTTCCTGCGCGAAAAGCCGGTGCGCCTCATCTGGGGCGTCGGCAAGGCCTTCGCCGAGACGCTGGAGCGCGACGGCATCCGCACCGTCGGCCAGTTGCAGACCATGGAGGAAACCGACCTGATGCGCCGCTACGGCGTGATGGGCAAGCGGCTCTTCAACCTCTCCCGCGGGCAGGACGACCGGGAGGTGCACCCGAACGACCCGGCCAAGAGCGTGTCGGCCGAAACCACCTTCTTCGACGATATCGCGGGCTACGACGAGCTGGTGACGCATCTGCGCCGCCTCAGCGAGAAGGTGGCCACGCGCCTGCGCAAATCCGGCATTGCCGGCCATACGGTCGTGCTCAAGCTGAAGACCGCCGATTTCAAGGGCCGCACGCGCAACCGCAAGCTGGAAGACCCGACCATGCTTGCCGACCGCATCTTCCGCACCGGCATCGAACTCCTGCGCAAGGAGATCGATGGCACGAAGTACCGGCTGATCGGCATCGGCGTCAGCGACCTTGCCGATCCCGGCCGCGCCGATCCGCCGGACCTCGTCGATCCCGCCGCCGGCCGCCGCGCCGCCGCCGAAGCCGCGATGAACACGCTGCGCGACAAATTCGGCAAGGCGAGCGTGGAGACCGGCTATACGTTCGGCAAATCCGGCCCGGCTCGTTTTCACGAAAAGTTGACATTCAAGACCGCCGGAAAAATCGACGACCCGACCGAATAAATCCCGGCAAGCCGGCGTTCTGACTGCATCGGGATGGCACAGATCGGGGAAGCGCCGGCAAGCATCAAGCCTTCCTTAAACCGGATGCACTACGCTTCCCGCCGGTTTGTATTGCGTACGGATGGGTCACATGAAGTTTCGCCTCGTTACCGGCATGAGCATGTTGGGCCTGATGCTGAGCTGCGCCACCGCGCTCGGCGGCACGCTCGAAGGTCCGCTCCAGATCATGGTGTCGAAGGACCTGCAGCAATTGAAGGTCTACGATGGCGGCGTGGTGGTCGCCACCTCGCGCGTCTCCACCGGCAAGGCGGGACATTCGACGCCAACCGGCATCTTCTCGATCCTCGAGAAGAAGCGCACGCACTTCTCCAACCTCTACGACAGCGCGCCGATGCCCTTCATGCAGCGGCTGACCTGGTCGGGCATCGCGCTGCACGCCTCCAACAGCGTGCCGTCCTATCCCGCCTCGCACGGCTGCGTGCGCCTGCCGAACGATTTTGCGAAGACGCTGTTCAGCACGACGCGCCGCGGCGGCCACGTCCTCATCACCGACCACGAGGTCGCGCCGCAGCGCATCGTGCATGCCGCGCTGTTCAAGCCCGTCGTCGTCGTGCCGGATACGCCGCTGCTCTCGGATGCGGGCCTGCGCCCCGCCCTCATCGAAGCCGGCGACAGGAGCGTCGAGGTGGCGATGACCGATCCGAAGCCGGATATCGTCACGCCCATCGTGCAGAAGACCGAGCAGGACCCGATCCGCATCCTCATCACCCGCCGCGGCGAGCGCGAGATGCTGATGGACCTGCAGGCCCTCCTCAATTCGCTCGGCCATGACGCCGGTGTGCCGGACGGCCTGCACGGCAAGCAGACCGTGGCCGCCATCCGCGCCTTCCAGCGCGCCGAGGGGCTGACGGAGGACGGCGTGATCGCGCCGGAGCTCATCGCCGCCGTCTATGCCAAGGCCGGCAAGGGGGCGCCGCCGAACGGGCAGATCCTCGTGCGGCAGAAGTTCAAGCCCGTGCTCGAAATGCCGATCGCCATCCGCGATCCGGACATCGCCCTCGGCACGCATTTCCTGCTCGCCCGCGGGGTCGATGCCGACAAGGGCAAGGCGGAATGGTATGGCGTGAGCATGGACAACCAGCTCTCGCAGGCGACGATGAAGCGCCTCGGCATCACCACCGAAGCGGACGCCGCCGCCCCCGACGCGCTGGCCAGGACCCTCGACCGCCTCGACATTCCCGAGGAGATGCGCCTGCGCATTTCCGGCCTGATGGGCGAAGGCGCCTCCCTCTCCATCTCCGACACCGGCCTCGGCCCGGAGACCGGCGACGGCACGGACTTCATCACCGTGACGCGCAAGGTGCAGAAGGCGGATGCCGGGATCGTGCAAGGCGGCAAGAAGACAAAGAAAAAGAAGAAGACGTCATCGATCTCCGTCGTCAACTGACCGGAGACGCCTGACATGACATCAGGGCCGCTCGCTCTTCCGGCGCGGCGGCCCTTTTCGTTCCGTCCCTCGCCGAAACATCGCAGCAGAAATTGCGCACCGCGTCAGGACGGTTTGGCGAGAAGACCCGTCGCAAGCGCCTGGAACACCTCGATCGCCTTCGGCAGGACACCCTTCGGATCGTCGCTCGCCGCGATCCAGAGCGCGGCGTTGAACGCCATGCTGCTGAGGAGCCGGGCGGCGGCCTCGGCATCCACCGGCTTGAGCATTCCTTCGGCAATGAGCTGTTCCACCTTCGCCTGCGTGACCTGCAGGCAGTTGCTCTGGCTCGGCCATCGCGAGGGGTCTCCCAGTACGGCAGGCCCATCGAGCAGGACGATGCGCTGCACCTCGGGGTCGAGGGACATTTCGATATAGGCCGCCCCTTCCGCCAGGAGGCCGCTCCAATCGTCTCCTGCGCAAGCGCCGATCTGCTTGGCGCGCGCGGCCATTTCCGTGTCGATCTGATGCACGACCGCCGCGAGAAGACCCCGCTTGTCGCCAAAAATATTGTAGAGCGCGCCGCGCGTCAGCCCCACATCGGCGGTCAAGTCGTCCATGGAGGCGGCCGCGTATCCCTTCCTGCCGAAGGCCTTGCGCGCCGCGCCGATCAGCTTGATCCGGTTTTCCTCCATCATCGCGATGCGTCGATTCACGCTTTCATCCTCGTTCTTTTCATATACGGCACGTATACGAACTTGACATCGCGGCCCCGAACACCCAATTTCATATACGCAACGTATATGAAATTACGATCATTGTGAAGCATCCTGGCCTCCCCGTTCACCCTTGAAAGAGAGATCAACCATGACTCAGCGCGAAGCGATTTTTCCGGCGGACAGACACGCCCTTTACGACGAGCACGGCTATTCGGCCGCGATCAAATCCGGTGACCTCCTGTTCGTCTCCGGCCAGGTCGGCAGCCGTTCCGACGGCACGCCGGAGCCCGATTTCGAGCAGCAGGTGCGCCTCGCCTTCCGGAACCTCAAAGCAACGCTCGCGGCAGCGGGCTGCACCTTCGACGACATCATCGACGTGACATCCTTCCACACCGATCCCGAAAACCAGTTCGGCACGATCCTGGCCGTCAAGCAGGAGATCTTCGACACGCGCCCCTATCCGAACTGGACCGCGATCGGCGTGAACTGGCTCGCCGGTTTCGACTTCGAGATCAAGGTTGTCGCCCGCGTGCCGGCGGCCGCATAGGCCTCAGACCAGCTCCACCTCCAGCACGCCCGGCGTGGAGCGCATGGCGGCGGCGATTTCCGAGGAGATGCGGAAGCGTTCGCTCAGCTCCACCTCGATTTCCCGCTGGCCGTCGTCCTTGATCACGATGAAGGAGACGAGGCCGTCGCCCTTCGTGTTGAGATGGGCGGCGATGGAGCGCAGAGGGCCGCTGTCGCGCACATAGACGCGCAGCGCCTTCTGGGTCTGCAGCGATTCCTCCTCGAGCGAACGCAACGTCTGGATGCGCAGGCCGATACCCTCCGGCCGCTCCTCCGCCTGCACGGTCATGACCAGCGATTTGCCGGGCTCCAGAAGATCGCGGTACTGGTTCAGCATTTCGGAGAACAGCACCGCCTCGAACTGGCCGGACGAATCGGAAAAGGCGACGATGCCCATCTTGTTGCCGGTGCGCGTCTTGCGCTCCTGCTTCGAGGTGACCGTGCCGGCAAGGCGGCCAGCGGTGGCGCCGCGCTTCACCGCGCCGGAAAAATCGCCGAAGGTCTGCACGCGCATCTTGGAAAGGATCGGCGCATAGGTGTCGAGCGGATGGGCCGACAGGTAGAAGCCGAGCACCTGAAACTCGCGGTGCAGTTTTTCCGAGGCGAGCCAGGGCGTGTAGGAGGGGAGCGTGATGACCTCCGGCCCCGTCGCCGCGCCCATGCCGAAGATATCGCCCTGCCCGCTCGTCTTGTTCTCCTGCGCGCGCTGGGCAGCGCCGAGAAGCCGGTCGAGGCCTGCGATCATCGCGGCGCGGTCATGGCCGAAGCAATCGAAGGCGCCGGCAACGATCAGGCTTTCGAAGACGCGGCGGTTGACGAATTTGGGATCGATGCGCGCGCAGAAATCCTCAAGGCTCTTGAAGGGCGCAGACCCGCGCACATCGACGATATGCTGCACGGCGGCCCCGCCGACACCCTTGATGGCGGCAAGCGCATAATAGATGCGGTTCTCGCCGGTCTCGAAATGGGCGAACGAGGTCTGCACCGACGGCGGGATGACCTCGATGCCGAGGCGGGCGGCATCCTGCCGGAAATCGTTCAGCTTGTCCGTGTTGGACATATCGTAGGTCATCGACGCGGCGAGGAACTCGACCGGGTAATGCGCCTTCAGATAGGCCGTCTGGTAGGAGACGATGGCATAGGCGGCGGCATGCGACTTGTTGAAGCCGTAGTTCGCAAACTTGGCGAGCAGGTCGAAGATCAGGTCGGACTGCGGCTTCGACACGCCGTTCCTGACGGCGCCATCGACGAAGCGGGCGCGCTGCTTGTCCATCTCCTCCTTGATCTTCTTGCCCATGGCGCGGCGCAGAAGGTCGGCCTCGCCGAGCGAATAGCCTGACAGGACCTGGGCGATCTGCATCACCTGTTCCTGGTAGACGATGACGCCCTGCGTCTCCTTCAGGAGGTGGTCGATCATCGGATGGATCGATTCGATCTCCTCCTCGCCATGCTTGCGGGCGTTGTAGACCGGGATGTTTTCCATCGGGCCGGGGCGGTAGAGCGCCACCAGCGCAATGATGTCCTCGATGCAGTCCGGCCGCATGCCGATCAGCGCCTTGCGCATGCCCGCGCTTTCCACCTGGAACACGCCGACCGTCTCGCCGCGCGACAGCATCTCGTAAGTGAGCTGGTCGTCGAGCGGCAGGCTTTCGAGATGCACCTCGATGCCGCGCTTGCGGATGAAGTCGACCGCGGTCTTCAGCACCGTGAGCGTCTTCAGGCCGAGGAAGTCGAACTTGACGAGGCCGGCCTGCTCCACCCATTTCATGTTGAACTGGGTGACCGGCATGTCGGAGCGCGGATCTCGGTACATCGGCACGAGCTGCGAGAGCGGCCGGTCGCCGATCACGATGCCGGCGGCGTGCGTCGAAGCGTGGCGGTAGAGGCCCTCGATCTTCTGGGCGATATCGAGCAGGCGCGCGACGACCGGCTCCTTCTCCGCCTCCTCCTGCAGTTTCGGCTCCTCCTCGATCGCCTTGTAGAGCGGCGTCGGGTTGGCCGGGTTGTTCGGCACCAGCTTGCAGATCTTGTCGACCTGGCCATAGGGCATTTCGAGCACGCGCCCGACGTCGCGCAGCGCCGCGCGCGCCTGCAGCGAACCGAAGGTGATGATCTGCGCCACCTGCTCGCGGCCGTATTTCTGCTGCACGTAGCGGATCACCTCTTCGCGGCGGTCCTGGCAGAAGTCGATGTCGAAGTCCGGCATCGAGACGCGTTCCGGGTTGAGGAAGCGCTCGAAGAGCAGCGAGAATCGCAGCGGATCAACGTCGGTAATCGTCAGCGCGTACGCGACCAGCGAGCCCGCGCCTGAGCCGCGGCCCGGACCGACCGGGATGTTGTGCTGCTTGGCCCATTTGATGAAGTCGGCAACGATCAGGAAGTAGCCGGGGAACTTCATCCGCTCGATGACGCTGAGCTCGAAATCCAGCCGCTCGCGATAATCCTGCTCCGTATAGCCCGGCGTCAGGCCGAGCAGCTTCATGCGGCTTTCGAGGCCCTCCACGGATTGCCGGCGCAACTCCGCCGCCTCCGCCCTCTCGGCCTCCTCCGGATCCGCCGAAGCGCCGGTGAAGCGCGGCAGGATCGGGCCGCGCGTCTTCAGCACGAAGGAGCAGCGCCGCGCGATCTCCACCGTGTTCTCCAAGGCCTCCGGCAGGTCGGCGAAAAGCTTCGCCATGTCCTTTCGGCTCTTGAGGTAGTGGTCCGGCGACAGGCGGAAGCGGTTGTCGTCCGAGACCATCGCATTGTGCGCCACCGCCATCAGCGCGTCGTGTGCATCGTAATCGTCCGGGGCCGGGAAGAACGGCTCGTTGGTCGCCACCAGCGGCACGTCCTCCGCATAGGCAAGCTCCACCATCCGCCGCTCGTGCTGCCTGTCGTAGCGGCCATGCCGCTGCAGCTCGATATAGAGCCGGTCGCCGAAGACCTTCTTCAGTGCCTGAAGCCGTGCCCGCGCCATTGCCGGCTGGCCGGCCAGGAAGGCCATGTCGACCGGACCGCCGCTCGCGCCGGAAAGCGCGATCAGCCCTTCCGCGCCCTCCTCGACCAGCCAGCTATAGGCGATCCGGATCGCCTGGCTGCCCTCGCCGCCGAGATAGGCGCGGCTGACCAGCGCGACGAGCCGGGCGTAACCCGCATCCGTCGCCGCCAGAAGCACGATCGAGGGCAGCTTTGCAAGCTGGGCCTGTCCGCCGCGCCGCTCGCCTTCCCCTTCGTCTTCCATGTCGATCGACAGCTGGCAGCCGATCAGCGGCTGGATTCCCTCGCTAATCGCCTTCTGCGAGAATTCGAGCGCCGCGAACAGGTTGTTCGTGTCGGTGATCGCGATCGCCGGCTGCTGGTCGGAAGTCGCCTTGCCGATGATCTTCTTGATCGGCAGGGCGCCTTCGAGCAGCGAGAAGGCCGAATGCACGCGCAGGTGCACGAATTCCGGCGTCTGTACTATCGTTCCGCCATCGGTCTTCTGCGCTTCGTCCGCCATGTCACCTTCCTTCCGATCAGGACGGAAAGCTTAAGCGGATTCGCCCCCTCCTCGTCCAGCCGGTTCTTGGCGTTGCACCCGCTTTCCACGCATCGGCAGACGACCGGCCGGTGAGGCAAGGCGGACGATCAGATTCCGAAGAGGATGACGGAGAAGCTGGCGACGAACATGGCCATGGAGGTGAATGCAGCAAGATCACGAAGAAAATCGGTCATTGTGGCTCCCTTTCCTTTTATGTTTTCATTTTGTTCTATTCTTGTTCTCATGTCAACCGCTTTCCACAGGGCCTCTGGACCGGCGCGTCCGGGCGCAATAAGGTCGCCTCGGTCAAACGGAGGAAAAAAGATGAAGTCGTTGATTGCCGTCCTTGTGCTTTCAGCCGCCCTGCCCGCCGCGGCGGGGGCTGCGGACTTTCCGGCCGAGCGCATCCTGGCGATGGCGAGCGGCGACTGGAACAAGGACGGCGTGCCGGACCTCGCCATCGTCGCGACGGCGGACGAGGACAGCGGCAACGACAGCGGGCTCTATGTCTATCTCGCCAAACCGGAGGAAGGCCGGCTGACGCTGGCGCTCTCCCTGCCGAACACCGTTTGGGGCAGCCCGCCCATCATGGCCGGCCAGGAGCCGGAGCTGGCGGCGCTTTCCAACGGTTCCTTCACGCTGGTGACGAAGAACGAATCGATCGGCCGGGACCGGTGGCGCCAGACACTGACCATCGCCTACCGCAACTTCGACTTCATCGTCGCGGGCTACACCTTCTCGTCCTACGATACGCTCAACCCGGACGGGGGAAGCGAATGCGACCTCAACGTGCTGACCGGCAAGGGCAAGGCCCTCGGGCAACCGATCAGCGGACAGGCGCAATTCGTGCTGCTGAAGGACTGGAAGGACGGGATTGCCCGCTCGGTCTGCGGGCTGGACAACTAGAGCGCCCGTTCGGACGCAACACCGCCGCGCACTTCCCAGAAGCGCGAAAAAAATGCCGTTGGCGGTCCGGTTCGGGCAGTATGGCGGCCGGTCTCCAGCCGGCCGGCGCGCCCGGCCTCAGGCGAGCTCGTGCACGCGACCGTCCTCGATCGTCACGCGGCGATCCATCAGGCCGGCGAGCTCGTGGTTATGGGTGGCGATCAGTGCGGCAAGGCCCGACTGGCGGGCGAGCGCCTCCAGCGCCTCGAAGACGTAGCCGGCGGTTTCCGGATCGAGGTTGCCGGTCGGCTCGTCGGCGAGCAGCAGGAGCGGCGCATTGGCGACGGCCCGGGCGATGGCGACGCGCTGCTGCTCGCCGCCGGAGAGTTCCGACGGGCGGTGGTCGGCGCGGTGGCCGATGCGCATGTAATCGAGCAGCTGGGCAGCGCGTTCGCGCGCTTCCGCCTTGGAAAGGCCGGAGATGAGCTGCGGCATCATGATGTTTTCCAGCGCGCTGAATTCCGGCAGGAGATGATGGAACTGGTAGACGAAGCCGATCTCGCCGCGCCGGATCGCCGTGCGCTGGTCGTCGGGAAGCGTCGCGCAGGAATGGCCGTTGACGAAGACCTCGCCGGCGTCGGGTTTTTCCAGCAGGCCGGCGATGTGCAGGAGCGTCGACTTGCCGGTGCCCGAGGGCGCGACGAGCGCGACGGTCTCGCCGCTCTTCAGCGTGAAATCGGCCCCTTTGAGGATCGTCAACAGGGTTTCGCCCTGGCCGTAGTGCCGTTCGATGCCCTTGAGTTCCAGAGCGACGCGCGCGTTCATGCGTTCTGTTCCTATTCGTACCGCAGGGCCTGAACCGGATCGAGCTTGGAGGCGCGCCAGGCAGGGAAGATCGTCGCGAGGAAGGAAAGCGCCAGTGCCATGAGGATGACCGAAATCGTCTCGCCGGCATTCATGTCGGCCGGCAGCTGGCTGAGGAAATAGAGTTCCGGGTTGAACAGCGTCGTGCCCGAGATCCAGGAGAAGAACTGGCGGATCGATTCGACGTTGAGGCAGACGATGACGCCGAGCAGCACACCCGCGAAGGTGCCCACCGTGCCGATCGCCGCGCCCGTCATGAAGAAGATGCGCATGATGGCGCCTGATGTGGCGCCCATGGTGCGCAGGATCGCGATGTCGCTGCCCTTGTCCTTCACCAGCATGATGAGGCCGGAGATGATGTTGAGCGCGGCGACGAGCACGATCAGCGTCAGGATCATGAACATGACGTTGCGCTCGACCTGCAGGGCCGAGAAGAAGGTGCGGTTGCGCTGGCGCCAGTCGGTGATGAAGATCTGCCGTTCGGCCGCCGCCTCGATCGGCTGGCGCAGCTGGTCGACATCGTCGGGATTGGCGACGAAGAGCTCGATCGACTGAACGACGCCCTCGGCGTTGAAATAGAGCTGCGCCTCCTCGAGCGGCATGTAGATGATCGACGCGTCGTATTCCGACATGCCGATCTCGAAGATGGCGGAGACCGTGTAGGTCTTCACGCGCGGATTGACGCCGAGCGGCGTCACGTCGCCTTCCGGCGCGACGAGCGTGATCTGGCCGCCGGCGCTGAGGCCGAGCTGCTCGGCCATGCGCGAGCCGATGGCGACGCCGCTGCCGGAGGCGAACCCGACGAGATCGCCTTCCTTGATATTGTCGGAGACGGCCTTCATCTTGGCGAGATCGTCGGCGCGCACGCCGCGCACCAGCGCGCCGGTGCCGGCGCCTGCCGTGCCCGAGGCGAGCGTCTGGCCCTCGACGAGCGGAATGGCCATGGTGACGCCGGGGACCGCGGACAGGCGCTCGGCGAGCTGGGCATAGTTGTTCAGCGGCGTGTCGATCGGCTGGACGATCATGTGGCCGTTGATGCCGAGGATGCGCGAGATCAGCTCGGTGCGGAACCCGTTCATGACGGCCATGACGATGATGAGCGTCGCAACGCCCAGCATGATGCCGATGAAGGAGAAGCCGGCAATCACCGAGATGAAGGCTTCCTTGCGCCGGGAGCGCAGGTAGCGCCAGGCGACCATCCGCTCGAAGGCGGAGAACGGGCGGTTCTTGTTGAAGGCCTGCGCCTCGGTTGCAGATGCACCGCTCGCTGCGTCAGCCATGATTTCCCCCGTTGCCGCCGGCGCCGCTGCGCCGCATCAAATGCCGGACGTCAGGCGGTTGATCGCCGCCTCGATGGTCAGCGTCTCGCGTTCGCCGGTCTTGCGATCCTTGATCTCGACCTCGCCGTTCGCGATGCCGCGCGGACCGGCAATGACCTGCACCGGCGCGCCGATGAGGTCTGCGGTCGCGAATTTCGCGCCGGCGCGCTCGTCCTTGTCGTCGTAGAGCACGTCGACGCCGGCCTTCAGCAGCGCGCCGTAGATCTGCTCGCAGGCCGCGTCGCAGGCGGCATCGCCCGACTTCATGTTGATGACGATCGCCTCAAAGGGCGCGACGGCCTTCGGCCAGATGATGCCGTTCTCGTCATGCGAGGCTTCGATGATGGCCGGCACGAGGCGCGTCGGGCCGATGCCGTAGGAGCCCATATGCACGGTATGCTCCTTGCCATCGGGGCCCTGGACCTTGGCGCCCATGGCTTCGGAATATTTCGTGCCGAAATAGAAGATGTGGCCGACCTCGATGCCCCGGGCCGACAGGCGCTCACCTTCCGGGATCGCCTCGAAGGCGGGCGCGTCGTGCATTTCGGAGGTGGCCGCGTAGCGCGAGGTCCACTTGTCGAAGATCGCCTTCAGGCCGGCGACGTCCTCGAAGTTGGTGTCTTCCGCCGGAATGTCGAAATTCAGGAAATCCGTGTGGCAGAAGACTTCCGATTCGCCCGTATCGGCGAGGATGATGAATTCGTGGCTGAGATCGCCGCCGATCGGGCCGGTGTCGGCGCGCATCGGAATGGCGCGCAGGCCCATGCGCGAGAAGGTGCGCAGATACGCCGCGAACATGCGGTTGTAGGCGTGCACGGCGCCCTCGCGGTCGAGGTCGAAGGAATAGGCGTCCTTCATCAGGAATTCGCGCGAGCGCATGGTGCCGAAGCGCGGGCGGATCTCGTCGCGGAACTTCAACTGGATATGGTAGAGATTGAGCGGCAGGTCCTTGTAGGACTTCACGAACGAGCGGAAGACGTCCGTGATCATCTCCTCGTTGGTCGGGCCGTAGAGCATCGGGCGCTCCTGGCGGTCCTTGATGCGCAGCATCTCCTTGCCATAGGCATCATAGCGGCCGCTTTCCTGCCAGAGCTCGGCCGATTGCAGCGTCGGCATCAGAAGCTCGACGGCGCCGGAGCGGTTCTGCTCCTCGCGGATGATGGCGTTCACCTTGTCGAGAACCCGCTTGCCGAGCGGCAGCCAGGTATAGATGCCCTGGGACTGCTGCTTGATCATGCCCGCACGCAGCATGAGCCGGTGGGAGACGATCTCGGCCTCCTTGGGATTTTCCTTGAGGATGGGCAGGAAGAAGCGGGAAAGGCGCATATCGGGTTCCGGAGTGACTGATCCGCCCTATTTCGGGAATCGGGCAAAATGACGTTGATTTTGATGCGTTCATAAACGCTTCGCCACCGGAAGGGAACCCGGCAGCCCGCAGCGGAGCGCCGAGTCGGCGCACTGTCCACCGCCCGGATGGCCTCGCCAAATGTGGCAGAAAAATGGGGCCGCCAATAACGGAAATTGCGCAGGCTTTGTCAATGGAAAAATTTTATTCCAGTGTAACAAAAATGCAAAAAAACCGGATGACAACGCCTAACGTTTGGGCTAGTTTCAGGCCACAAAACAGGCAAGAAGTGCAAATTCCTGCCAATTTCGCGGTCAAGTCTTGGGAGGATCAGATCTTTGGCGCGCGTAGACGCTGCCACCGCACAACGGATAAAGATCACGCGATACCTGCAAAACAAGGCTTTCAGCCTTGTTTTTTTTTGCCTTTTGCAGGAGCAGCCTCCCCGAGACCGATTTGCCTGAAAAGTCCATGCGGCAAAGGCGCACACCGGCCGCTCCCGCGACACTCCGCCTCACGTAGGGTGAAGCCAATCCGCCGGAATGCGCCTTTCCCGGAGGCAACGGAGCGTTCGGCCCGCCTCTTTCACGTGCATTCGCCTCGATGATCAAGGAAAGACTTTCCGGAGCGGCCCGGAACGGTTGGAATGGCTTGCTCTCGGCCTCAAGTGGCCGTTAACCTTTTGGGCAGCCGCTCAGTTGAAATCGGGCATGAACTGCGGGATGGAATCGATGCCATAGCCGAGGCGCACCGACAGGACGTACCAGATGCCGTAGATGATGGCGGAGATGAGCGTCGTCATGAGCACGACACGTCCGCCGCGGAAGCGCGCAGGCGCGCTCTCCACGGTGCCGGGCACCACCTCCTCCGCCTCGGCCTGCGTCTTCAACCCGAAGGGAAGCACGGCGAACAGCGTCATCCACCAGACGATGAAATAGACGGCGAAATAAGAGAAGATCTGCATGGACGGCCCTCGTGCGACAGCCGGTCTTGTACGCCTGTCGCGGATGAAGTTCAAACGGCGCGAAGGCGGCGTGCTGTCACACCCCTGCCGCCCGCCCCTCATCCCGCCGGTAGGACGAAGGGCTTTCGCGCATCCCGTCAGACCTTCGTCAGGAACACGGTGACGACGGGCTTCTTGCCCCAGATCTCGTTGGCGGTGGAGCGCACGGCGCGGCGCACGGCCTCGCGCACCATCTCCAGGTCCTTGCGGCGCGCGCGCGGGATGCTCTCGACGGCACCGAGCACGGCGTCATAGAGCGTATCGCCCATGTCCTCGCCCTCGTCGTCGAACTGCGGCAGGCCGAAGGGCTCCACTTCGGGATCGCCCATGAAATCATAGCGGCTGTCGAGCAGGACGCTGACGGCGACATGGCCGACGAAGGCGAGCTTGCGGCGGTCGCCGATGCCCATCTCGTCATAGTCGCCGATAAGGTTGCCATCCTTGAAGATGCGGCCGAAGGGGGCGTGGTCGACGACCTCCGGCTCGCCGGGAGCGAGCTTCAGGATATCGCCGTTGCGCACGCGCGGCACCGCGGCGATGCCGGACTGTTCGGCAAGCTCGGCATGGGCGGTGAGATGCACCGCCTCGCCATGGACGGGCACGACCATCTTCGGGCGCGTCCAGCCGTACATCTGCTGCAATTCGTGGCGGCGCGGGTGGCCGGAAACGTGCACCAGCGCCTCGCTGTCGGTGATGACGTTGATGCCCTGCTCGACCAGGCCATTCTTGATATCGTTGATCGCCTTCTCGTTGCCCGGGATGGCGCGCGAGGAGAAGATGATCGTGTCGCCGTCGGTGAAGGCGACGTTGCGCATCTCGTCGCGGGCGATCTTGGCGAGGGCCGCGCGCGGCTCGCCCTGGCTGCCGGTCAGGATGACGACGACCTTGTCGCGCGGGATATAGCCGAACTCGTCCTCGGCGATGAAGGGTTTCAGGCCCTCCATCAGGCCGATGTCGCGCGCCACCTCGGTGACGCGCTTCATCGAGCTGCCGAGCAGCAGCACCTCGCGCCCGGCGGCCTCGGCGGCCTGGGCAATGGAGCGGATACGGCCGACATTGGAGGAGAAGGTGGTGATGCCCACCCGGCCCTCGGCGGCCTCGATGATCTTCGTCAGGCTCTCCGACACCTCGCGCTCTGAGGGCGAGACGCCGTCGCGTACCGCATTGGTGCTGTCGCAGATCAGCGCCAGCACGCCCTCGTCGCCGAGCTTGCGGAAGCGGGTCTCGTCGGTCAGCGGCCCGAGCGACGGATCGAGGTCGATCTTCCAGTCGCCGGTGTGGATGACCGTGCCGAGCGGCGTCTTGATCGCCAGCGACATCGGCTCGGGAATGGAGTGGTTGACGCCGATCGCCTCGATCTCGAACGGGCCGACATTGATGCGGTCGCCCTGCTTGAAGATCGTCACCGGGATCTCGGTGCGGCTCTTCTCGTAGTCGCGCTTGGCCTCCAGCATGCCGGCGGTGAAGGGCGAGGCATAGACCGGCACGTTGAGGCCGGGCCATAGCTCGTTCAGCGCACCGTAATGGTCCTCGTGCGCATGGGTGATGATGATGCCCTTGAGGTTCTTGCGCTCCTCGGCGAGGAAGCGGATATCGGGCAGCACGAGATCGACCCCCGGCAGGTCCGGCCCCGGGAAGGTGACGCCGCAATCGACCATGATCCACTGGCGGTTCTTCCTCGGGCCGTAGCCGTAGAGCGCCAGGTTCATGCCGATTTCGCCGACGCCGCCAAGCGGCAGGAATACCAGTTCGTCTTCTTTTGCCATCGGCTTTTAAAATTCCTATCCAAAAAACACGTCGCCGGCCGCGATCAACCGCGTGCCGCCGTCATCCGTCTCCAGTTTCAGGAGACCTGTATCATCTATTCCGGAAAAGCGCCCGGAAATAGAACGGTCGGGCAGATTGACCGTGATGTTTTCCCCGATGCCGCCGGCCACCCGTTTCCAGCGCTCCATGATGGCCGAAATCCCGCGTCCGCCGTCCCAAAGCGACAGCGTTTCCGCCATCGACTGGAAGAGATAGGCGAACAATTCCTCGGGAGAAGCGGCCGCACCGAAATCACGCAGCGTTGCGACGGGATAGAGCCCGGCGTCGGGCGCCACGGCGACATTGATGCCGATGCCGATGACCAGCCCATGGCGCCCGTCGGGAAGCGTCTCGCCCTCGATCAGGATGCCGCAGACCTTGCGGCGGTCGACGAGGATGTCGTTCGGCCACTTGATCAGCACGTCGGGCGCATCGGGCGGCATGATGCGGCTCACCGCATCCTGCACCGCGACCGCGACGGCGAGCGGCAGGGAGCCGAGCCGGTCCATCGGCGCCGGATCGATCAGGAGCAGCGAGGCGTAGAGGTTGCCGGGTTCGGAAAACCAGGCGCGCCCGCGCCGGCCGCGGCCGCCCGTCTGCCGCTCCGCCGTGATCCAGAGACCCGAAAGCGCGCCCTTTCGGGCGCGCTCCAGGCATTCCGTATTGGTCGAGCCCACGTCGGCGAGCGCCTCGTGCCGGAAGTCGTCGAGCGACAACCGGCGGTGCGTGCCGGACCCGCTCAAAAGAAGGTCCGGGCGGCGGCTTCGGCCGCTGCGCCGATCGGCCCGCCGATCAGCACGTAACCGACGACGAACAGGCCGGAGAGACCGAAGACCAGCTTCAGTTCGCCGGCCGTGCGGGCGAACTCACCCGTCGGCTCGTCGAACCACATCACCTTGATGATGCGCAGGTAGTAGTAGGCGCCGACGACCGAGGCGAGCACGCCGATGATGGCGAGCGCATAGAGATGCGCCTCGATGGCCGCCATGAACACGAAGTACTTGGCGAAGAAGCCCGCCATCGGCGGGATGCCGGCGAGCGAGAACATCAGGATCGTCAGCACGGTCGCCATGAACGGATTGGTCGAGGAGAGGCCGGCAAGGTCGTTGATGTCCTCGACATTGCCGCCTTCCTTGCGGCGCATGGCGAGGATGATGGCGAAGGTGCCGAGCGTCATGACCATGTAGATGAGCATATAGAGCGCGACGCCGCGCACGCCCGCCATGGAGCCGGCGGCAAGGCCGACCAGCGCATAGCCCATATGGCCGATCGAGGAATAGGCCATCAGGCGCTTGATGTTGCGCTGGCCGATGGCGGCGAAGGCGCCGAGCAGCATGGAGGCGATCGCGATGAAGACGATGACCTGCTGCCAGTCGGCGACGACCGGCTCGAAGGCATCGATGACGATACGCACCAGCATGGCCATGGCGGCGACCTTCGGGGCGGCGGCGAAGAAGGCCGTTACCGGGGTCGGCGCACCCTCATAGACGTCCGGCGTCCACATGTGGAACGGCACGGCCGAGATCTTGAAGGCAAGGCCGGCAAGGATGAAGACCAGGCCGAAGACGAGGCCGAGCGAGCGGCCTTCGGCCGTCAGCGCCGCGGCGATCTCCTGGAAGCCGATATGGCCGGTGAAGCCGTAGACCAGCGACATGCCGTAGAGCAGCATGCCCGAGGACAGCGCGCCGAGCACGAAATATTTGAGGCCCGCTTCCGTCGAGCGCAGGCTGTCGCGGTTGATCGCGGCGACGACGTAGAGCGCCAGCGACTGGAGCTCCAGCGCGAGGTAGAGCGACAGAAGGCTGTTGGCGGAGATCATCAGCAGCATGCCGAGCGTCGACAGCACGATGAGGACCGGGAATTCGAAGCGGTCGAGCTGCTCCGAGCGGGCGTGGCCGACGGTCATCACCATGGCGGTGATCGAGCCGATCAGCGCCAGCACCTTCATGAACTTGGCGAAGGGATCGGAGACGAAGGCGCCGCCATAGGCCTGGCCCTCGCCCGTGGCGAGCACGAGCCAGAGGCCGGAGATGATGAGCAGCGCGACGGCAAGCCCCGTGACGGTCGTGCCCGAGCGTTCGCCGGAAAACACGCCGACCATCAAAAGGGCCAGGGCGCCGACGGCAAGAATGATCTCGGGGGTCGAGAGTTGAAGGCTGGCAAGGATCGTATCAGCGGTCATGTCTTCGAGTCCCGTCGTCAGTTCGCCGAAAGCGCAACGGATTGCGCCGCCTGCAGAGCCGCGGAGTAGTTATTGAGCAGCGCGTCGACCGAAGCCGCCGTCGCATCGAATACCGGCGCCGGATAGACACCGTAGAAGATCGTCAGGATCAGGAGCGGATAGAGCAGCAGCTTCTCGCGCATGTCGAGATCGAGCAGCGACTTCAGGCTTTCCTTCTCCAGCGCGCCGAAGATCACCCGGCGGTAGAGCCAGAGGGCATAGGAGGCCGAAAGGATGACGCCGGTCGTGGCGAAGAGCGCGACCCAGGTGTTGGCGCGGAAGACGCCGATCAGCGTCATGAACTCGCCGACGAAGCCCGAGGTGCCCGGAAGGCCGACATTCGCCATGGTGAAGATCATGAAGGCGACGGCGTATTTCGGCATGTTGTTGACGAGGCCGCCATAGGCCGCGATCTCGCGGGTGTGCAGCCGGTCATAGACGACGCCGACGCACAGGAAGAGCGCGCCCGAGACGATGCCGTGCGACAGCATCTGGAAGATGGCGCCCTGCAACCCTTGAGCATTCGCCGCGAAGATGCCCATGGTCACGTAGCCCATGTGGGCGACCGACGAATAGGCGATCAGCTTCTTGATGTCGTCCTGCATCATCGCGACCAGCGAGGTGTAGATGATGGCGATGACCGACAGCGCGAAGACGAAGGGCGCGAAATAGTCGGAGGCAAGCGGGAACATGGCGAGCGAGAAGCGGATGAAACCGTAGCCGCCGAGCTTCAGGAGCACGCCCGCCAGGATGACGGAGCCTGCCGTCGGCGCCTGGACGTGCGCATCGGGAAGCCAGGTGTGCACCGGCCACATCGGCATCTTCACCGCGAAGGAGGCGAAGAAGGCGAGCCACAGCCAGGTCTGCATGTGGGCCGGGAAGTTGTAGGCGAGCAGTTCCGTGATGTCGGTCGTGCCGGCCTGCCAGTACATCGCCATGATGGCGAGCAGCATCAGCACCGAGCCGAGCAGGGTATAGAGGAAGAACTTGTAGGATGCGTAGACGCGATCCTTGCCGCCCCACACGCCGATGATGATGAACATCGGGATGAGGCCCGCCTCGAAGAAGACGTAGAAGAGCACGATGTCGAGCGAGACGAAGACGCCGACCATGAACACTTCCAGGAGCAGGAAGGCGATCATGTATTCGCGCAGGCGCTTTTCGACCGAATGCCAGCTTGCGAGCACGCAGAACGGCATCAGGAAGGTCGACAGGATGACGAACAGCATGGAGATGCCGTCGACGCCGAGATGGTAGGAAATGCCGGTGCCGAGCCATTCGGCCTTCTCGACCATCTGGAAGCCGGGGTTCGAATTGTCGAAGCCGATCCAGATGAAGAGCGAGAGCACGAAGGTGAAGACCGTCGTCAGCAGCGCGACGTTCAGGATGTTGCGGCGGCCGTACGGGCTGTCCTCGCGGGTCAGCAGCAGAAGCGCCACGCCGACGAGCGGGAGGAAGGTGACCGCTGAAAGAATGGGCCAATCGGTCATCAGAGGGAGCTCCCGAGCATCATCCAGGTAACGAGTGCCGCAATACCCAGCAGCATCGCGAATGCGTAGTGATAGAGGTAACCGGTCTGGAGGCGGACGACGCGATCCGTGACGTCCACGACGCGGGCGGCGATGCCGTTCGGGCCGAGGCCGTCGATGACGGCGCCGTCACCCTTCTTCCAGAGGAACTTGCCGAGCCACTTGGCCGGGCGGACGAAGATGAAGTCGTACAGTTCGTCGAAATACCACTTGTTGAGCAGGAACAGGTAGAGGCCGCGGTGCTGCTCGGCGAGGTATTTCGGCGTTTCCGGCGAGCGGATGTACATGTACCAGGCGGTAACGAAGCCGATGGCCATGGCGGCGAACGGGCTCCACTTCACCCACTTCGGCACATTGTGGAACTCGTGCACGAGATGGTTGTCGGGAAGCGTGAAGAGCGCGCCCTGCCAGAACTCGTCATAGTGATGGCCGTAGAAGTACTCCACGAAGATCACGCCCGCGACCACCGCGCCGGCAGCCAGCAGATAGAGCGGGACCAGCATGACGGCCGGCGATTCGTGCACATGGTGCATGACGTCGGCGGAGGCACGCGGCTTGCCGAAGAAGGTCATGAATGCCAGGCGCCAGGAGTAGAAGCTGGTGAACAGCGCGGCGATGACCAGCAGCACGAAGGCGAAGCCGGCAACCGGGCTGTGCGAGGCGAAGGCCGATTCGATGATCGCGTCCTTCGAGAAGAAGCCGGCAAAGCCGATGACGGTGCCCGGGATGCCGACGCCGGTCAGCGCCAGCGTGCCGATCGTCATCATCCAGAAGGTGACCGGGATGTGCTTGCGAAGACCGCCCATGTAGCGCATGTCCTGCTCGCCATCGACGGCATGGATCACGGAGCCCGCGCCGAGGAACAAGAGCGCCTTGAAGAAGGCGTGTGTGAAGAGGTGGAAGATCGCCGCGCCGTAGGCGCCGATGCCGAGCGCGACGAACATGTAGCCGAGCTGCGAGCAGGTCGAATAGGCGATGACGCGCTTGATGTCGTTCTGCACGAGACCGACGGTCGCCGCGAAGAAGGCGGTGATGGCGCCGACGAGCGTCACGACCACGAGGGCGTCATGCGACAGTTCGAAGAGCGGCGACATGCGGGCGACAAGGAAGACGCCGGCGGTGACCATGGTCGCGGCATGGATGAGCGCCGAAACCGGGGTCGGGCCTTCCATGGCGTCCGGCAGCCAGGTGTGCAGCAGGAACTGCGCCGACTTGCCCATCGCGCCCATGAAGAGCAGGAGGCAGGTGGCGGTCAGCGCATGCGACTTGTCGAGGCTCATGCCGAACAGCGTGATGACGGGATCGGCGGCATCCGCGGCGCCTTCGGCCGGCAGGTAGGTCGCGGCCGTCGCGAAGATCGTCTCCAGATTGATCGAGCCGAAGAGCACGAACACGCTGGAAATGCCGAGGATGAAGCCGAAGTCGCCGACGCGGTTGACGATGAAGGCCTTCATGGCGGCAGCGCAGGCCGACGGCTTCTTGTACCAGAAGCCGATGAGCAGGTAGGACGCAAGGCCCACGCCTTCCCAGCCGAAGAACATCTGCAGGAGGTTGTCGGACGTCACCAGCATGAGCATGGCGAAGGTGAAGAGCGACAGATACGCGAAGAAGCGCGGCCGGTGCGGATCGTGGTGCATGTAGCCGATCGAGTAGACGTGTACCAGCGTCGAGACGGAGTTCACGACGACGAGCATGACGGCCGTCAGCGTATCGACGCGGAACGCCCATTCGACATCGAAGCCGCCGGACTGGATCCAGCGCAGCACGCTGACCTTGATCATCTCCGTCTCGCCCATGGCGACGTCGAAGAAGACGATCCACGACAGCACCGCGGCGATGATCATGAAGCCGGACGTGACGTATTCGGACGCCTTGGCGCCGATGGCATTGCCGCCGATGCCGGCGATCAGGAAGCCGATCAGCGGAAGGAAGACGATTGCCTTGATGATGGTATCCATGACCCGATCAGCCCTTCATCATATTGACGTCTTCGACGGCGATCGAACCGCGGTTGCGGTAGAAGACGACGAGAATTGCAAGACCGATGGCCGCTTCCGCAGCCGCGACGGTCAGAATGAACAGCGCGAAGACCTGGCCGACGATGTCGTTCAGGAACGCCGAGAAGGCGACCATGTTGATGTTGACCGCAAGCAGGATCAATTCGATCGACATCAGGATGACGATGACGTTCTTCCGGTTCAGGAAGATGCCGAAGACGCCGAGGGTGAAGAGGATGGCGCTGACAGTGAGATAGTGGGAAATACCGATTTCCATGATGCTTTTCCTTGGGTCCGCGCTGCCTCAGATGCCCTGACCGGGCTTCACCTTGACCACCTCGACGGCGGTCTCCGGCGTGCGGGCGACCTGCGTCGGGATATCCTGGCGCTTGATATGCGGCTTGTGACGCAGCGTCAGCACGATCGCGCCGATCATGGCGACGAGCAGCACGAGGCCGGCGATCTGGAAGAAATAGACGTAGTGCGTATAGAGCACGTCGCCGAGGGCGGCCGTGTTGGTGCGCTCGGCGACCGGCGGGATCGGCATCGAGGCATTGGCGGCGATCTCCGGCGAGAGCGTCGAGCCGCCGACGACGACCACGAGCTCGATCGCAAGGATGAGGCCGATCAGCGCGCCCACCGGCGCATATTCCAGCGCGCCTGCCCTGAGTTCGGCGAAATCGATGTCGAGCATCATCACGACGAAGAGGAAGAGAACCGCAACGGCGCCGACATAGACGACCAGCAGGATCATCGCCAGGAACTCGGCGCCCGTCAGGAGGAAGAGGCCCGCCGAATTGAAGAAGGTGAGGATCAGGAACAGCACGGAATAGACCGGGTTCCTCGACGCGATCACCATGAAGGCGGACGCCACCGCCACGAAGGCGAACAGATAGAAGAATAGAGCCTGCAGACCCATTTTGGTGCCTTTTCGTCTTCCCCGGAGGAGGTCCCCCCTCCCCCGTCGAAGCCTGACGACCTTATGCCGTCAGGCACATGCATTTCGTTTTACCCTCGCGCCGGCTATCAGCGGTAGGGCGAGTCCATCGCGATGTTGCGGGCGATTTCCCGCTCCCAGCGATCGCCGTTCTCGAGCAGCTTCTGCTTGTCGTAATAAAGTTCTTCGCGCGTTTCCGTCGAGAACTCGAAGTTGGGGCCCTCGACGATGGCGTCGACCGGGCAGGCCTCCTGGCAGAAGCCGCAATAGATGCACTTCACCATGTCGATGTCGTAACGCACCGTGCGGCGCGTGCCGTCGTTGCGGCGGGGGCCGGCCTCGATGGTGATGGCCTGAGCCGGACAGATGGCTTCGCACAGCTTGCAGGCGATGCAGCGTTCCTCGCCGTTCGGGTAGCGGCGCAGCGCATGCTCGCCGCGGAAGCGCGGCGAGACCGGGCCCTTTTCGAAGGGATAGTTCACTGTCGCCTTGGGGCGGAAGAAGTAGCGCATCGACAGGAAGAACGCCCCGACGAATTCCTTGAGGAACAGCGAATTTACGGCTTGCGAAAGACTAGCCATTTCAAGCTCCAATGCTGCTGAGGGTCAGGGCGGTCCTCATGCGGACCAGCCCGTGAGCTTCAGCACGAATGCAACGATGACGACCATGGCGAGCGAGATCGGCAGGAAGACCTTCCAGCCGAGACGCATGAGCTGGTCGTAGCGGTAGCGCGGCACGAAGGCCTTCACCATCGCGAACATGAAGAAGACGAAGGACGCCTTCAGGACGAACCAGATGATGCCCGGGACCCAGTTGAGGAACCAGACGTCGACCGGGGGCAGCCAGCCGCCGAGGAAGAGGATCGTGGTCAGCGCGCACATCAGGCAGATGGCGGCATATTCGCCGAGCATGAACATCATGTACGGGGTGGAGCCGTATTCGACCATGAAGCCGGCGACGAGTTCGGATTCGGCTTCCGGCAGGTCGAAGGGCGGGCGGTTCGTCTCGGCGAGCGCCGAGATGAAGAACACCACGAACATCGGGAACAGCGCCAGCCAGTGCCAATCCAGGAAAGAACCCGGCAGGCCGATCATCGTGCCGAGGCCGTCGCGCTGCGAATTGACGATATCTGTCAGGTTCAGCGAGCCGACGCAGAGCAGCACCGTGACGATGACGAAGCCGATGGAGACTTCATAGGAGACCATCTGCGCGGCGGAGCGCAGCGCGCCGAGGAACGGGTACTTCGAGTTCGAAGCCCAGCCGCCCATGATGATGCCATAGACTTCGAGCGAGGAGATCGCGAAGATGTAGAGGATGCCGACATTGATGTTGGCGATCACCCAGCCGTCGTTGAGCGGCACGACCGCCCAGGTGGCGAGCGCCAGCGTCACGGAGACGAGCGGGGCGAGCAGGAAGATCGCCTTGTTGGCCGTCGCCGGGATCACCGGCTCCTTGAAGACGAACTTCAAGAGGTCGGCGAAGGACTGGAACAGGCCGAAGGGGCCGACGACGTTCGGGCCGCGGCGCAGCTGCACGGCCGCCCAGATCTTGCGGTCGGCCAGAAGCACGTAGGCGATGAAGACCAGGAGCGCGACCAGGAGCAGCAGCGACTGGGCCACCATGATCAGGCCGGGCCAAACATAGGTCGAAACGAAAGCGTCCATAATGCTTTATCCCTTCGCGCTCATTCCGCCGCGGCTTTGAAATTGTTGCGGGCCAGCGCCGAGCATTCGGCCATGACCGCGGAGGCGCGCGCTATCGGGTTCGTCAAATAGAAGTCTTTGATCGGAGACGCAAACCCGGAATTCGCCATCGTCCCGCCTTTTTTCGCAAGTGCGGAAAGATCGGCGATATCGCCCGCCGCAATCTCGTCGATCGCGGCGAAATGCGGGTGTGCGGCGTGGAGTTTCGCTCTCAGCTGCACCAGCGAATCGAAAGGCAGCTTCTTGCCGAGCACGTCGGACAGCGCACGCAGGATCGCCCAGTCCTCACGGGCGTCGCCCGGCGCGAAGCCGGCGCGGTTGCCCAGCTGGACGCGGCCTTCGGTGTTGACCCAGGTGCCCGACTTCTCGGTATAGGTCGCGCCCGGCAGGATGACGTCGGCGACATGCGCCGCATTGTCGCCGTGCGAGCCGATATAGACCGTGAAGGCGGTCTTGTTGGAAAAATCCATTTCATCCGCGCCAAGCAGGAAGAGCACGTCCGTGCCGGTCAGCATCTCGGCCGCGGTCTTGCCGCCCTCGCCCGGTACGAAGCCGAGGTCGAGGCCGCCGACGCGCGCGGCCGCGGTGTGGAGGACCGCAAGGCCGTTCCAGTCCGCCGTCACCGCGCCGACGCTTTCCGCCAGGTTCGCGACGGCCGAGAGAACGGCGAGACCATCGGCGCGCGACAGCGCGCCCTGGCCGACGATGATCATCGGGCGTTCGGCCTTCTTCAGCTTTTCGGCAAAGGAGAGCGAGCCGTCGATGAGGGCCGAAAGCGTGTCCGTGCCGGCGCCGAGATAGTCGTAGTCGTAGCGCAGCTCGCCCTCAACGCCGATCACGCCGATCGGGAAGTTGTCCATGCGCCAGCGCTTGCGGATGCGGGCGTTGAGCACGGCGGCTTCGAGGCGCGGATTGGCGCCGACGATGAGCAGCGCGTCGGCCTGCTCTATGCCCTCGATGGTCGGGTTGAACAGGTAGCTGGCACGGCCGAGCGACGGATCGAGCACCGAACCGTCCTGGCGGCAGTCGATATTCTTCGAGCCGAGCGCGGTCATCAGTTCGCGCAGCGCGTAGATCTCCTCGACGGAGGCGAGGTCACCGGCAATCGCACCGATGCGGTCGCCCGGCTTGCCGGCGACAGCGGCCTTGATGGCGCCGAAGGCGTCGGCCCAGCTGGCGGGCTGCAGACGGCCGTCCTTGCGGACATAGGGGCGGTCGAGACGCTGGGTCTTCAGGCCGTCCCAGATGAAGCGGGTCTTGTCGGAGATCCACTCCTCGTTGATCTCCTCGTTGACGCGCGGCAGGATGCGCATCACCTCGCGGCCGCGGGTATCGACGCGGATCGCCGAGCCGACGGCGTCCATGACGTCGATCGATTCGGTCTTGTTCAATTCCCACGGGCGGGCGGTGAAGGCGAAGGGCTTGGAGGTCAGCGCGCCGACCGGGCAGAGGTCGACCACGTTGCCCTGCAGCTCGGAGGTCATCGCCTGTTCGAGATAGGTGGTAATCTCGGCATCCTCGCCGCGGCCGATCAGGCCGAGCTCGGTGATGCCGGCCACTTCCGTCGTGAAGCGGACGCAGCGCGTGCAGTGGATGCAGCGGTTCATGATCGTCTTGACGAGCGGGCCGATATACTTGTCCTCGACCGCGCGCTTGTTCTCCGCGTAGCGCGAACTGTCGATGCCGAAGGCCATCGCCTGGTCCTGCAGGTCGCATTCGCCGCCCTGGTCGCAGATCGGGCAATCCAGCGGGTGGTTGATGAGCAGGAACTCCATCACGCCCTCGCGCGCCTTCTTGACCATCGGCGTGGTCGTGAAGACTTCCGGCGGTTCGCCGTTCGGGCCGGGACGCAGGTCCCTGACGCCCATGGCGCAGGAGGCCGCCGGCTTCGGCGGGCCGCCCTTCACCTCGACGAGGCACATGCGGCAGTTGCCGGCAACCGACAGCCGCTCGTGGAAACAGAAGCGCGGAACCTCGGCGCCGGCCTCCTCGCACGCCTGAAGCAGCGTGAAGTGATCCGGGACTTCGATTTCTTTTCCGTCGACTTTCAGCTTTGCCATATCTCAATCCCGCTTTTGACGCGGGAAAGCCCCGCGTCTCGCCAGCGCCATTCTGTCCAGCCTCAGGTCCGGGTCCCGTCCCTTCGGCCTTGTTCCATCTGCCGGTTCCGGCGGGGTCTCAGCCCCTGCCCTTCGCCAGCGCCTTTGCCTGCTCCACCCAGCCATCGCGGGCAATGCGCCCTGCGAAACCGAGTTCGGCTTCGATCCTTGCGACATCGGCGGGCGTCAGGCCCACGATGTCGGCATAGCGCCGGAAGCCCATGCCGTTCAGCACCTGCTCCAGCTTCGGCCCGATGCCCGAAATCGCTTTCAGGTCATCGGCCTTGGCGGTCTTTGCCGCCGGCGCCTTGCGCGCCTGTCTGGCGCCGGCCGCCTTCGGCGTCGCACTTTTCTCGCGCGCCACCGTCACCGTCTTCGCCACGGCGGGCTTTTCCGCCTTCGGCACCACGGTCAGCGCCGGCTTCGCCTTGACCGGCTCCACCGGCTGCGGCTCCGCCGCCAGCGCCGCGGCCTCGTCGAGCACCACCTTGGCCCGCTCCGCCGCGCTCTGCATCAGGCCCAGCATCGCACCGGCCATCTGGCCCGCAATGCCGAAGCCGATCGCGGTCGTCGCGGCCATCGCCGCCACCGGATGGGCCATCAGCGGGTGCAGCGGCATGTCCGGCATTTCCCTCAGCCAGGGCGCGAGCCCGAAGGGATCGTTCCCGCCGGCTTCCGCCGGCTGAACCCTGGTTGCATTCGCATCCTGTCCTGCCGGCGTCTTCATCGTCTTACTCCGCTGCTTCGAGCACGGCGCCGTGCGCCATGGCGTTGGCCGTGTACTGGTCGATGCGTGCCTCGATTTCCGGGCGGAAGTTGCGGATGAGGCCCTGGATCGGCCAGGCCGCCGCATCGCCGAGGGCGCAGATCGTGTGGCCTTCGATCTGCTTCGTCACGTCGAACAGCATGTCGATTTCGCGCTTCTGCGCATTGCCCTTCACCATGCGCTCCATGACGCGCATCATCCAGCCGGTTCCTTCGCGGCACGGCGTGCACTGGCCGCAGCTCTCGTGCTTGAAGAAGGCCGAGATGCGCCAGATCGCCTTGATGATGTCGGTCGAGCGGTCCATGATGATCATGCCGCCGGTGCCGAAGGAGGACTTCACCTCGCGAAGGCCGTCGAAGTCGAGCGTGACGTTCATCATGTCCTCGGCCTTGACGACCGGGCAGGATGCGCCGCCGGGGATGACGGCAAGCAGGTTGTCCCAGCCGCCGCGGATGCCGCCGCCGTGCTTTTCGACCATTTCCTTGAAGGAGATGCCCATGGCCTCCTCGACCGTGCAGGGACGGTTGACGTGGCCGGACATCATGAACAGCTTGGTGCCGACATTGTTCGGGCGGCCGAACGAGGAGAACCAGCTGGCGCCGCGGCGCAGGATGGTCGGCGTCACGGCGATCGATTCGACGTTGTTGACCGTCGTCGGGCAGCCATAGAGACCCATATTCGCCGGGAACGGCGGCTTCAGGCGCGGCTGGCCCTTCTTGCCTTCCAGGCTTTCGAGCAGCGCGGTCTCCTCGCCGCAGATATAGGCGCCGGCGCCGTGGTGGACATAGATGTCGATGTCGTAGCCGAGCTTGTTGTTCTTGCCGAGAAGGCCGGCGTCGTAGCACTCGTCGATCGCCGCCTGCAGCGCCTCGCGCTCGCGGATGAACTCGCCGCGCACATAGATATAGGCGGCGTTCGCGCCCATGGCGAAGGAGGCGACGACGCAGCCTTCGATCAGCGTGTGCGGATCGTGGCGCAGGATATCGCGGTCCTTGCAGGTGCCGGGCTCGGATTCGTCGGCGTTCACGACGAGATAGTGCGGGCGGCCGTCAGATTCCTTCGGCATGAAGGACCACTTGAGGCCGGTCGGGAAGCCGGCGCCGCCGCGGCCGCGCAGGCCCGAGGCCTTGACCTCGTTGATGATCCAGTCACGGCCCTTTTCGAGCAGCTGCTTGGTGCCGTCCCAATGGCCGCGGGCCATGGCGCCCTTCAGCGACTTGTCCTTGGTGCCGTAGATGTTGGTGAAGATGCGATCCTGGTCCTTAAGCATGATTCACCCCTTTACCGCGGCTTCTTGCCGAAGACGCGGATGTATTCCGCTTCGCCGCCCTTGGCGAGCGCCTTGGCCTGCCTGACCCAGTCGTCGCGCTCGATGCGGCCCTTGAAATTCAGATAGGAATCGACCCATTCGCGCTCCGCCTTCTTCCAGGCCGCGACCTGCGCGAAGGTGAAGATGCCGAGCTCGTGCAAGATGCCCTCGATCTTCGGGCCGACGCCGGAGATGAGCTTCAGGTCGTCGGGCGTTTGCGGGCGCGCGATGGCGGCCGGGCGGTTCTTGTCTTCCAGCGACGGCTTGCCGGCCTCCGCGAGCGGCTGCTTGGCGGCGGCATCGCCGCCCTCGGCGCGCGTGTCGCCGGTCGCCTTGGCATTGGCGGCCGCTTCCGCCTTGGCGGTCGCCGGCGTCTTCAGCTTGGGATCGGTCTCGACGGCATCCGTCTTCGGCTTGGCGGCATTCGACGGGGGGACGCTGACGCTCTCCTCCTCGGTCTTCTTGGCGCGGGCCGGCGCCTTCTTGGCAACCGCCTCCGGCTCGTTGAGGCTGGTGAGGCCGCCAACCGGGGCGGAGAAGATGCGGTCGACCTGCGGGCCGGGCGTGACGTCGGCGCCCTTGCCGGCGTCGAAACGGTCGATGATGTGCTCGAGCTGCGTCGCCGTCAGGTCCTCATAGCTGTCCTTGAAGATCATGATCATCGGCGCGTTGACGCAGGCGCCCTGACACTCCACCTCTTCCCAGGAGAGCGTGCCCGTCTCGTTGAGATGGAAAGGCTCGGGATGGATGCGCTTCTTGCAGACATTGATGAGGTCTTCCGCGCCGCGCAGCATGCAGGGCGTCGTGCCGCAGACCTGGACATGGGCGCGCGTACCGACCGGCAGCAGCTGGAACTGGGTGTAGAAGGTCGCGACCTCGAGCACGCGGATATAGGCCATGCCGAGCATGTCGGCGACGGATTCGATCGCCGCCTTGGTGACCCAGCCGTCCTGCTCCTGCGCCCGCATCAGAAGCGGGATGACCGCCGATTGCTGACGGCCCTTCGGGTACTTGTTGATCGTTGCCTCGGCCCAGTCCGCGTTCTCCTTGGTGAAGGCGAAGCTGGCGGGCTGGACATTGTCATCGGCTAGTCGACGAACGGACATTCTGTAACGCCTTGTCTCAGTTGATCTGCCGGCACTGCGTTTGCGTCGTGTTGACGAATTCGCAGGCGTAGGCCGACGTGTCTTTCTGCATGAATACGACGTAGCGGCTGCCATTCGGCGCCGCCGCCTTGATCTCGTAGCCCTGGCTCGCCAAGGCCCCCATGGTGGTGCCGGACGCACCGATCTGCACGTCCTGCTGCGCGTTGGCGGCAGCGGCGGTTGCCAGGAGGATCAGCGTGGCAAGGGCAACGTTCGGCATCAGCGATCGACCTCGCCGAACACGATGTCGAGGGAGCCGAGGATCGCCGAGACGTCGGCGAGCTGGTGGCCGCGACAGATGAAGTCCATCGCCTGCAGGTGGGCGTAACCCGGGGCGCGGATCTTGCAGCGGTACGGCTTGTTGGTGCCGTCGGCGACGACATAGACGCCGAACTCGCCCTTCGGCGCCTCGACGGCCGCATATACCTCGCCGGCCGGCACGTGGTAGCCTTCGGTGTAGAGCTTGAAGTGGTGGATGAGCGCCTCCATCGAGCGCTTCATCTGGCCGCGCTTCGGCGGCACCATCTTGCCGTCGATCGAGGAGACCGGGCCGACCTTGGCGTCGCCCAGCAGGCGGTCGACGCACTGGCGCATGATCTTCGCCGCTTCGCGCATCTCGATCATGCGGATCACGTACCGATCGTAGCAGTCGCCGTTCTTGCCGATCGGGATGTCGAAGTCGAGGTCGGAATAGCATTCATAGGGCTGCGAGCGGCGCAGGTCCCAGGCCGCGCCCGAGCCGCGCACCATGACGCCCGAAAAGCCCCAGGCCCAGCAGTCTTCCAGCTTCACCACGCCGATATCGACGTTGCGCTGCTTGAAGATGCGGTTGCCGGTCAGAAGCTCGTCGATGTCGTCGACGGTCTTCAGGAACGGGTCGATCCACTTGCCGATGTCTTCCACCAACTCGTGCGGCAGGTCCTGGTGCACGCCGCCCGGGCGGATATAGGCCGAGTGCATGCGCGCGCCGCAGGCCCGCTCATAGAACACCATCAGCTTCTCGCGCTCCTCGAAGCCCCAGAGCGGCGGCGTCAGCGCGCCGACGTCCATGGCCTGGGTCGTGACGTTGAGGAGGTGCGAGAGGATGCGGCCGATTTCCGAATAGAGCACGCGGATCAGCTGGCCGCGGATCGGCACTTCCGTGCCCGTCAGCTTCTCGACGGCAAGCGCGAAGGCGTGCTCCTGGTTCATCGGCGCCACGTAGTCGAGGCGGTCGAAATAGGGCACGGCCTGGAGATAGGTCTTCGTCTCGATCAGCTTTTCGGTGCCGCGGTGCAGGAGGCCGATATGCGGATCCACACGCTCGACGATTTCGCCGTCTAGTTCCAAAACGAGACGCAACACGCCGTGCGCCGCCGGGTGCTGCGGGCCGAAGTTGATATTAAAATTGCGAACGTTATGCTCGTTCATGGGCGCGCTCCGCGCTGGGAGGGGTTAGCCAATAGGCAGTAGGCAGTAGGGGTTACTTCACTCTGCGCGTTCATTTCGTCCATCCTGCAAACTGCGGATTAGCGATCTCAGCATTCTTCCGATTTCGTCACTCGATTTTAACAACCCATCCACCTGATCCGGTGAGACGATGCCGACCCGTGACGAAAGTATCAAATGCGTCTCCAATTCCTTCAGGGACCCTTGCCCGATCTTGAGGTGCTGGACGTAGTGTCCTGTCGCATCCCGACCGTGGCCTTCAGCTATGTTGGCTGCCACCGACGCTGCCGAACGGCGTATCTGCGAGACAAGGCCATAGACTTCGTCGCGCGGGAACCGCCGCGTCAGGTCGTAGCATTCGACAGCCAAATCCATGGCGCGCTGCCAGACCTTCAGATCCTGATAGGAATTAATCGCCGTCCGCTCGCTCCTTCCTACTGCCTATTGGCTACTGCCTAGTTCCTGATTACTGCTTCGCCTTCTCATCCCCCGGCAGCACGTAATCCGTGCCTTCCCAGGGAGAGAGGAAGTCGAAGTTGCGGAATTCCTGCTTCAGTTCGACGGGTTCGTACACGACGCGCTTCACCTCGTCGTCATAACGCACCTCCACGAAGCCGGTCGTCGGGAAATCCTTGCGCAGCGGGTGCCCCTCGAAGCCGTAGTCGGTGAGGATGCGGCGCAGGTCCGGATGGCCGGTGAAGAGGATGCCGTACATGTCGTAGGCTTCGCGCTCGAACCAGTCGGCGCCCGGATAGACCGCACAGGCGGAGGGAACGGGCTGGTCCTCGCCGGTCGCGACCTTGACGCGGATGCGCACGTTCTGGCGCGGCGACAGCAGGTGGTAGACCACGTCGAAACGCTCGGCGCGGGCGGGCCAGTCCACGCCGCAGATATCGACGAGGTTGACGAAGCCGCACTGCACGTCGTCGCGCAGGAAGGTCAGAAGCTCGACGACGCGGGCGCCGTCCGTCTTCAGGGTGAGTTCGCCATAGGCGATATCGGCGGAGGCGACGAGATTGCCGGCCGCTTCGCCGATATGGGAGGAAAGCTCCTGGAGGGCTTCGCTCATATCTTAAAGTCCCCTGCCCTTAACGCTCGATCGTACCGGTCCGGCGGATCTTCTTCTGCAGCAGGAGCACACCGTAAAGGAGCGCTTCCGCCGTGGGAGGACAGCCTGGTACATAGATGTCGACCGGCACCACGCGGTCACAGCCGCGCACCACCGAATAGGAATAGTGATAGTAGCCGCCGCCGTTCGCGCAGGAGCCCATCGAGATGACGTAGCGCGGCTCCGGCATCTGGTCGTAGACCTTGCGGAGCGCCGGCGCCATCTTGTTGGTCAGCGTGCCGGCGACGATCATGACGTCGGACTGGCGCGGCGAGGCGCGCGGCGCGAAGCCGAAGCGCTCGACGTCGTAACGCGGCATGGAGAGCTGCATCATCTCCACCGCGCAGCAGGCAAGACCGAAGGTCATCCACATCAGCGAGCCGGTGCGCGCCCAGGTGATGAGCTCATCCGTCGACGTGACGAGAAAGCCCTTGTCGGCGAGTTCGTTGTTGATCTCGCCGAAGAAGGCGTCGTTGCTGCCGACGGGCTTGCCGGTGTTGGGATCGATGATCCCCCTGGCCTGCGGCGCGACGAGCGTCGTGTTGGTGTGGGCTACTCCCATTCGAGCGCTCCCTTCTTCCATTCGTAGATAAAGCCGATGGTCAGCACGCCGAGGAAGACCATCATCGACCAGAAGCCGAACCAGCCCATGTCGCCGAAGGAGACGGCCCAGGGAAAGAGGAAGGCGACTTCGAGGTCGAAGATGATGAAGAGGATCGACACCAGGTAGAAGCGGATATCGAATTTCATGCGCGCATCGTCAAACGCATTGAAGCCGCACTCGTAAGCGGAGAGTTTTTCCGAATCGGGGGCCTTGTATGCGACGGCAAACGGCGCGACCAGCAGCGCAAGGCCGATCACGAGCGCGATACCGATGAAGATGGCGATCGGGATATAGGAACCGAGAAGTTCAGTCATTGGCGTCCATCCTGCCTGCTCGTGGCGCCGGAGAGACGCCTGTTGGTCGTGAGAACCTGCAAGCCGAGAAAGTATGTTGCAACGCCCCGTCGTTAGCGCAGTGAGCGCCCCCGCGCAAGGCTTTGTCCGGCTTTCGCCCCATTCATTGTGTTGTTTTCCGAACAGCCGCGAAACCCCGGGCGCAAAGCCATTTAAATCGTTACGATTTCATGACTGACGCAATGCGGGACGTTTCGCCGCAGTTGCGAAGAAAACGACCCTGCCACCGTCCCCGGCGCACGGGCCGGGCGCACGATCGCGTCGCCCGGCGGCACCGATCCGCCGCCGCCCCGCATTCTGCGGCCCGACACGAAACCGACCGATAGCCACGAGCAATCATAACGTGCCGCATCAGGAAACAACCGCAATAGACTGGAGAGAAAGAAGAATGGCGCGAGTGACGGGGCTCGAACCCGCGACCTCCGGCGTGACAGGCCGGCACTCTAACCGACTGAGCTACACCCGCGCATCTTGTGGCCTTTCGGCCCTGGCACGTTTCGTCCGGTCTTTCGAGTGGCGCGAGTGACGGGGCTCGAACCCGCGACCTCCGGCGTGACAGGCCGGCACTCTAACCGACTGAGCTACACCCGCATCCTCGAAAGCGACCGGATGGCAAAACATCCGTCCCGAGCGGCCTCAGCCGTTCGATGAGCGGCTAACTAAGGGGTTCGCCCCTGGGTGTCAAGCAGGTTTCACGACAAAAGAATGACGCGTCCGAAAATGTTTCCACAGCCTCACGCATCGTCATGGTCGCGTTCAAAAAAATGCAAAAACTTTGCGATTGCCTCTTGCGGTTTGATCCGGTTCCGCATAGATCACGGCCACCAACGCGGCGGGCGATTAGCTCAGTTGGTAGAGCGCCTCGTTTACACCGAGGATGTCGGGAGTTCGAGTCTCTCATCGCCCACCATTTTCCCCAAAAGTTCAAGTTTTCCAGCGATTTCAACGCTTTTCGTGCGGGGAGCCGTCTTTCCCGGGCTTTCGCGCACGGCCTGTGCGCTCATTCTTGCAAGCCGCGCCTTCCCGTCAAGAGATCGCGGAGAATTGTCCTGCGGCACGTCAGATTCGGTTTGCAATCAGAGCCCGAGCCACTAGTTGACTTGAGAAAGAGCGGATTTGCGCCGATCTGCCGGCAAATCGGGCAGGACACCGCGCCATCCCGCGGATGGATTCGGGATTTTAGGCATATGAGGTGTTTTGCTTGAGCGGCAAGGTTGCGGCGGGGCAGCGTTTTGGCAACGAAACCGACGAGCGCCCGGCGGCATCCCGGGCGTTTTTGCGCCGGCTTCGGCTGTGGACGGGCCTGACCCTTTTTCTCTACGCGACGATGCACCTCCTCAACCAGGCTTTCGGCATCCGCTCCATCGAGGCGATGGAAATGGCGAGCCGGGTGCTTTTCCAGCCGTGGCAGAGCCTGCCGGGACGGGTGCTGCTTTACGGCGGGCTCGCCGTTCACGCGGCGCTCGGGCTGCGCGCGCTCTATCGGCGGCGGCACCTGCGGCTGCCCGCGGTCGATGCCGTGCAACTGGCCTTCGGCCTCGCCATCCCGGCCGTGCTCTTCGCCCATGCCGGGGCGATCGCCTATCTGAAGGGCGTCTACGGCGCGCGAATCGATTTCGACAAGACCGTCTACGCGCTCTGGGTCGCCAGCCCCGAGGTCGGCCTGCCCCGCCAGTTCCTGCTGATCATCGTCGTGTGGATCCACGGCTGCATCGGCGTGCGCGCCTGGCTGCGCGGCAAATCCTGGTATCCGCGATCCGTGCCCATCCTGATGTCGCTCGCCACCCTGCTGCCGGTGCTGGCGGTGCTCGGCTTCATCAATGCGGGCCTCGACATGCGCGACATTGCCGCCCAGGGCGCGGAAGCCCTGCGGCCCGGCCTGCATGACCTGCCGGGTTCACCCGCCGCGGCCGCAGCCGCCGAGGCCAATGCCATCGCAAACCGCTTCACCATGGGCTATCTCGCCCTGCTTGCCGGCATCTTCATCCTGCGAATGGCGCGCGACTGGCACGCCACGCGGTTCGATTCGGTCCGGATCACCTATCCCGGCGGCCGCGTCGTTTCCGTTCCCGTCGGTTTCAGCGTGCTGGAGGCGAGCCGCTGGTCGGCCATTCCGCATGCCTCCGTCTGCGGCGGCCGGGGCCGGTGCTCGACCTGTCGCGTCGAGATTACCGCCGGCGGCGAAACGCTGCCGGCCCCGGCGGGCGACGAGCAGCGCCTCCTGCGGCGCATCGGGGCACCGCCACCGGTGCGGCTCGCCTGCCAGATCCGGCCGGAACGCGACATCGCCGTCGTGCCGCTCGTGCACTCGACCACCGCGGCCCAGCTGCCGAAGGGCCGGTTCGGCCCGGTGACGGCCGCCCGCCGGGAGGCGGAGGTGGCGGCGCTCTTCGTCGACCTGCGCCAATCCACGCGCCTTGCCGACGATCGCCTGCCCTACGACACCTTCTTCATCGTCGAACGCTACATCAAGGCCGTCTCCTCCGCGGTGCGGGCGAGCGGCGGCCATGTCACGAACATTGCCGGCGACGGCGTCATGAGCGTCTTCGGCACCGACGGGCCGACGCATGATGCCGCGCGCGATGCCTTTCGCGCCGCGCTGCGGCTGTGGGAGGGGATCGACGCCCTGAACGAGGAGCTGCGGCAGGAACTGAACGAGCCGCTGCGCATCGGGATCGGCCTGCATGTCGGGGTTGCGGTCGTCGGCACGGAGTGGACGGGCGGCCTCGAAGGCATGCCTTTCCTCGGCGATACCGGCAATGTCGCCGCGCGGCTGGAGGCCCAGACCAAGCAGCTGGGCGCGACGCTGATCGCCTCGAAGGAGGCGGTCCTGATGGCGGCGGGCGAACCGCACGCCTTCACCTTCGTCCCCGTGATGCTGGCCGGGAAGCAGGACCCGATAGAGGTCCTGTGCTTTCGCGACAGCGAGGTGCTTCGCCAGCTCGTCGGCGCCGCCGTTTCCGGGTGACGCCCCGCCGGGTCTGCCCCGGTTATCACCGTCATATCCCCGCCGTCCCTCCTCCGGCCGCGTTCCGTGCGGGTTGCCAGGCCGCTTGACAGTTGCGGCCAAAAATAAGAACATAAAGGGAACGAATGGAGGTGCCGATGCAAAGCGATGCCATCGAACGGGCCCTGGCCGAGGTTGCTGCCTGCCGGGCCCTGCGCGAAAAGCAGCAGGCTCACCGGGCGGAATTCCAGCGCAAGCTGGAGGCGGTCGCCAAGCCCCTCTATGTTCTGAAGTCCAAGACTCAGCTGGAGCTGCGGCTGCAATGATGCGCGTTTCAAGACGACAGGGCGGCATCGTGCGCGAGGAAGCCGCCGAAATCCTCGCCCTTCACAATGGCGATGCCCTGGAAGCGCTGCGCACGCTGATTGCCGAACGGGATGCCGTCGAGGAGCAGCTTGCCGTCGCAACGCTCGTCATGCGCCGGCAATACGAGGCCGAAGGGCGGCCGTGATCAGAGCAATTCCAGCAAAAGTGCGAAGCGGTTTTGCGTCCGGAATTGCGACAGAACAAAAGGTTCGAGTGTTTTCGCTGTTCGGAGAAAAGCGGAGATGCTCTGGCGAGGCCCCGGCCAGCAAAGCGTCACGACCCGGCACTCACGCGGGATCGCCGTGCAGGAGCCGGCCTACAGGATGAAATCCGTCGCCTTCAGGCTGAGGCTGGTGTCGAGCAGGATGGAGAAGTCGGCCTTTCCGTCGCCATTGACATCCGCATGGATGATCGTGTCGCCGTTCTTCTTCTCGTAGCGCAGTTCACCCGCCTTCTTGTGGAAGGAATCGGTGCCGATGAACGTGAAAGCCTGGTCGCCGGCGGACTTCGTGTTCGCGTCCATCGCCTTGAGATCGATCTTGTCCTTCTGGGCGCGGCTGAAATCCGCGATCGTGTCGCGGCCGGACGTCGAAGCGGTCGAATCCCGGACCGAGGCGAAGACGAAGACATCGGCGCCGGAGCCGCCATGGAGACTGTCGGCACCGGTGCCGCCGCTGATCCGGTCGTTGCCCGCCTCCCCCATCAGCTTGTCCTTGCCGGCGCTGCCGCTGATCGTGTCGTTGCCGGTGCCGCCCAGCACATAGTCGGCGCCGGCGCCGGCATAGATCCGGTCATTGCCGCCATTGCCGAAGATCAGGTTGTCGCCGGACGTGCCCTTCAACATGTCGGCGCCGGCCTCGCCGAAGAAGTCGCCGGGGCTCCATTTTCCCTCGCCGTAGATCTTCTTCAGGATGGCATAGGCCTTCGGGTCGTATTTCGCGAGCTCGGTGCGGGTGTTGATCTCGTTGTGGATGCCGTCCGCGCCCTCCCGCTCGGGATTGTCGTTGAAATAGGCCTGGCTCAGCTCCGCGAAATATTCGTCGAGCGTGTCGTCCGCATAGGTGTTCTTCCAAAGACCGGTGCGCTTGGCATTTTCATAGACGGCGGAGAAAGACTCCATCAGCCCCTTGTCGACCGTCGATACGCCGAGATTGTCGATGGCGTGCGCCCATTCGTGCAGCGCGATGCTCTCGCTGCCGCCATAGGGGTCGGTCGGGTAGTTGAGCAGGTTCTCCTCGCCGGACGACGAGGTCGGCCGCCCCGGCACGGCCCCCAGCCCCCGATAGATATCCCAGGACGCACCGAGGTCGGAATAATCCGGCAGTTCGGTGATCTTGGTGCCTTCCGGGATGATGGCGAAGCGGCCGCCGGCATCGACGATCGCGGACACGTATTTTCCAGCCCCGGCGATGGAATTGAAGATGATCTCCGCAGCCCGGTAGACCGCCTCGTCGGGAATGGCGTCGTTGGCGAGGATATAGATCCCCTTCCACTCGAACGCCTTGGTATGAAAGCCTCGTGCATAGTCCGACGGTGGCTTCTTCAGCATCGCCCTCTCCCCCAGGTTCCCGGCCCCGGCAAGCGTAGGCTAATATGCCGCGCGCTAAAAGGCGGCCCCGCGCCGTATTTGCGGCGAAGTCTGTCGCCGCCGTGGAATTTTCCGGGATGAGCGGCCCCGCGCCGCCGGCGGCACGGCTAGCGCGTCGCGAGCAGCGCGACATAGGCGACGACCGTCAGCAGCAGGCCGCGGAAGGCGAAGCCGACGAAGCGGTACTTGTCGCGGGCGATCGAGGCCATGGCGTCGGCATTCTGCATGTACTGTTCGAAGAGGTAGCCGACGTCACGCTCGTGCGCCGCCGTGCGGAACCCCTCGCGGTGATGCGGCCAGGCGCCCCAGAACAGCGAGGTCGCCTTGTCGACCCGGCGCGGCAGCACGACGAGGATGGCCGAGACGATGGAGAAGATCAGCGCGAAGGCGAGCAGGCCGGAAAAGGCGATCGCCGTCGGGTTGCCCTCCGCATAGCGCGCCCAGGTGAAGACGGCGCGGCTCTCGGTGGAGGTGACCAGCAGTGCGAGCATGAAGGTGAAGATATAGGCGGCCTTCTGGTCGGAGATCTTCACCTGGTCGTAGAAGACGTCGTTGATGCGGCGGATATGGTCGAAATGCTCCAGCGCGATGCCCTGCGTGCCATCGAGGGCCTGCCCGAGAATGGTCTGCCGCGTTTCCAAAGCCGTCATGTCGCTTCCGTCCCTCCTGCGCCCGCCTCGTGATAGCCGAGTGCCTTCGGAAAGCAACGGCCTGCCCTCGGCACCGCTTGACTTTTTCGGGGGGATGTCGAGTTCTGGTTGCATGCTGAACCTCATCCCGCCGCCCGGCCCGCCGACCTTTCCTGCCCTGCGGCGCGCCGCCCGGAGCGGTGCATGAGCACAACGCCGCGCCTTCCCCACCGCTGGTCGCGCCGCACCCGCCGGCTTGCCGTGCTCGCCCTTGCCGTCGTCGTGCTCGTCTCGGCCCTCACGCAGCTTCCGGCCTGGTCGCTCGCGGATCTGCGCGCCTTCGACTATCTTTCCACCGTCGACGATCCGCGCCCGCCGGTCGATGGCCCGGTGGTCGTCGCGATCGACGAGCCGTCGCTGGCGGAAATCAATGCGCAATGGCCCTGGCCGCGCGAACTGCATGGCCGGCTGGTGGAAAGCCTGCGCAAGGCCGGCGCCACGGCGATCGGCCTCGACATCATCTTCGCCGAACCCTCCAACCCGGCCTCCGATGCGGCCTTTGCCGCAACGCTCGGGCCGGATGTCGTTCTGGCCGGCGACGAGAGCGTCATCGTCACGCCGCAGGCCGAGCAGCTTCTGCGCACGACGCCGCTGCCGGCGTTCACCGCGGCGGGCGCGGTGACGGGCATCGCCTCGATCACGCTCGGCGGCGACGGCGTCTTTCGCGACCTGCCGCGCTATGAGGACGGCTTTGCGCGCGCCCTCGCCCGCATCGCGGGCAAGCCCGCGGTCTCGCCCGAGGGCAAGCTGCTGCAATCCTTCGGCCCCGCGCGCAGCTATCCGACGGTCTCCTATTACCAGGCGCTCGATCCGGAGAACATGCTGCCGAAGGATACGTTCAAGGGCCGCGTGGTGATCGTCGGCCTCAGCCTGCAGAATGCGCCCGTCATCAATTCCGGCGGCGCGGACGCCTTCGCCACGCCCTACACGGTCCATACCGGCCGGCTGGTGGCGGGAGCGGAAATCCAGGCGACGATCCTCGACAATCTCACCGCCGGCGCCGCGATCACCCGGGCCGGCACGCCGCTGGCCATCGCCGCCGTCGCCCTCGCCGCCCTGGTTTCGGCGGCGATCGTGCGCCGCGCGACGCGCTGGCAGACGGCCGTGCTCGGCATCCTTGCAAGCGCCATGCTCGGCCTTCTCAGCTTCGCGCTGATCCGCGAGGCCAGGCTCTTCGTCTCGCCCATCGGCCCCACCATCGCGCTTCTCCTGGTCGCGGCCGGCCAGACGGCGCTCGATTATGCGGAGGAGCGGCGCCGGCGCCGCGCGATCGTGCGCGCCTTCTCGCAATATCTCTCGCCCGCCCTCGTCGAGCGCCTCGCGCGCGATCCTTCGCAACTGAAGCTCGGCGGCGAGCGGCGCACGCTCTCCATCCTGTTTTGCGACGTGCGCGGCTTCACCACCATCGCCGAGACGATGAAGGACGACCCGGAGCAGCTGACGACGCTGATCAACCGGCTGCTGACGCCGCTCTCCGATATCGTGCTCAAGCACGGCGGCACGATCGACAAATATATCGGCGACTGCGTGATGGCCTTCTGGAACGCACCGCTCGACGACGGGGACCATGCCCGCCATGCGGTGGCCGCCGCGCTCGACATGCTCGACGTGATGGCGACGCTGAATGCAAAGCTCCAGGCGGAGGCGGCGGCCAGCGGCGGCACCCACCATGCGCTGCGCATCGGCATCGGCATCAACACGGGCGAATGCGTGGTCGGCAACATGGGATCCTCGCGGCGCTTCGACTATTCGGTGCTCGGCGATGCGGTGAACCTTGCCTCGCGCCTCGAAGGCGCTTCCAAGGCCTATGGCGTGCCGCTGCTCATCGGCGAAAGCACGGCGCAGTTGACGGCGACGGATTTCGCCGTGCTCGAACTCGACCGCATCACGGTCAAGGGCCGCACCGGCGCGGCCCCGGTCTTCACCGCCGTCCGCAGCCTGCCGGAAGAGGCGAAGGCGCTGCACGCCCTGTTCGTCGAGGCCAAGTATGCCGGACGCCTCGCCGCCGATGACAGGGCCTTCGATGCGCTGGTCGAGATCGCTCCGGCGCTGGCCCCCTATTACGCGACAGTCCGGTCCGGACATGCGGCCGGCGGCGCGTAGGTCCTACGCGCCCTGCTTGGGATGCGAGGGGGCGAACTCGGCGACGAGCTCGTGTTTTTCACCGGGATAGGTCAGCCGTACATGGGTGACGTAGAGGCCGCCGCTCCAGGTGCGGCGCTCGACGACGAGGCAGGGCGTTCCGGGCGCGATCGCCAGAAGCCCGGCGGCCCGGGCATCGGCACCGACGGCACGGATGCGGTGTTCGGCGGCACTCCAGGGCACGCGGCTGATCAGCCAGGCGCCGGGCGCGGTTTCGTCGAAGCTCTCGTCGACGGCTTCCGGCACGGCTTCCAGGTTGATCAGGCGGTCCTCCAGGCAGAACGGCTGGGCACCGGCAAAATGCAGGGCGGAAATCTCGGTCAGCCGGGCCGATTCGGAAAGCTCCATCAGCCGCCGGTCGCCAGCCTTCGCAGCGCGGTTTACCCGCGTGCGCCGCTCGTAGCGATACGGCAGGCCGAGCGATTCGACCTCCAGGCGGATGTCGTGGATTTCGAGAACCGCCGACTGGGCGTGCGGGTGGGTGACATAGCTGCCGGACTTGCGCCGGCGCTCGATCAGGCCGCGCTTGACCAGCTCGGTGATCGCCTTGTTCACCGTCATGCGCGAGCACTGGTACTGCTCGGTCAGTTCGTGCTCGAAGGGAATGCGGTGGCCCGGCGGCCATTCGCCCGAAAGGATCCTGCCCTCCACATCCTCCAGGATGCGGCGGTGCAGCGACGGCTCCTTGGCCTCGGCCTGCCTGTTGTCCCCGAGAGTGAAAATGGTCGCCTCCGCGCTTGCCGGGCACAAATTCGCCCGGTCCGGAAAAGTCATAGGAAAGGCGGGGCCACCTTTCAATACGTCCTCAGGCCTCGGCCAATGCCCGCATGGTGGCCGTGAAGCGCCGGCCGACCGCCTCGCGCGCCACATGGCGACCGCCCTCGACCTGCCGGCGGCCATTCACCCAGACGCAATCGACCTTAGCGCCATTGGCGAAGATCCAGCCGTCGAGCAACGCGTCGCCGGCAAGGTCAAGGTCGTGCCGGGCCTTCAGGCTGACGAAATCGGCGGGGCTGCCGGCCGAAAGGCCCGATTCGACGCCGAGCGCCGCCGCGCCGCCAAGAAGCGCGCCGTCGAAGAGCGCCCGGCCCGTCGAGCCCCCGGGGGCGGCGAGCACGTTGCGGGCGCGGTGGGCGAGACGCTGCGAATATTCGAGCTGGCGCAGCTCGTCCGGCAGGCCGATCAGCACGTTGGAATCCGAGCCGACGCCGAAACGGCCGCCATGGGCAAGAAAGTCCGGCGCCGGGAAGGTTCCGTCGCCGAGATTGGCCTCCGTCACCGGGCAGAGGCCGGCGATCGCCCCGGCCTTCGCCATGCCGCGCGTCTCGGCCTCCGTCATGTGCGTCGCGTGGATGAAGCACCAGCGGCCGTCGACCGCCTGGTTGTCGAGCAGCCATTCCACCGGACGACGGCCGGACCAGGCGATGCTGTCCTCCACTTCCTTGACCTGCTCGGAAATATGGATGTGGACCGGCGCGTCGCCCGCCATCGCCACGACGTCGGAAAGCTCCTCCGGGGTGACGGCGCGCAGGCTGTGCGGGGCAACGCCGGTGATGCCGGCGGGCAGCGCATCGGTCAGCGCGCGGCAGCGCTCCAGCAATGCGGCATAGGACTGCCGGTCGTTGATGAAGCGGCGCTGGCCCTCGCCCGGCGCGGTGCCGCCGAAGCCGGCATGGGCGTAGAAGACGGGCAGCAGCGTCAGCGCGATGCCTGTCTTGGACGCCGCGGCGGCGATGCGCGCGGCCATCTCGGCGATATCGGCATAGTGCCCGCCGTCCTTGTCGTGGTGCAGGTAGTGGAACTCGCCGACGCGGGTGAAGCCCGCCTCCAGCATCTCGACATAGAGCTGGCCGGCAACGGCCTCCACATCGTCGGGCGTCATGGACAGCGCGAAGCGGTACATAACGTTGCGCCAGCTCCAGAACGAGTCGCTCCCCGGCCCGCGGGTTTCCGCCAGCCCCGCCATGCCGCGCTGGAAGGCGTGGCTGTGCAGGTTGGGCATGCCGGCGACGACGGTGTCGTGGCGCTCGTCGCCAGGCGCCGGCGCGGCGCCGGTTTCGAGCGTCGCGATGCGGCCGTCCGCGATGTCTATACGCACATCCTTCGCCCAGCCGCCCGTAAGCAGCGCCTGCCTTGCATGAATGACGGCCATGGCCCGTTCCTTCTCCCGATGGTACATCCTGGCGCCGCGCCGGCAAATTGGCTCTTGCGCCTCTCGCAATTATGTATATACATTATATCCATCACAGGGAAGAGGCAATCACCATGACGACACCGGAAAAGGACAGTCCCCGAGTCTGGCGCAATGCCCGGCTTGCGACGCTGAAGGAGAGCCTGCCGGACCTCGGCATCATCGAGAACGGCGCGATCGCCGTCCGCGACGGACGCATCGCCTTTGCCGGCCCCGAGGCCGATCTTCCCGCCGAATTCTCCGCCGCTGAGACCATCGACTGCGAAGGCCGCTGGATCACGCCGGGCCTCATCGACTGCCATACCCATCTCGTCCATGCCGGCGACCGCGCCCAGGAATTCGAGCTGCGCCTTGACGGCGCCTCCTATGAGGAGATCGCGCGGGCCGGCGGCGGCATCGTCTCCTCCGTCAAGGCGCTGCGCGCCGCAAGCGAGGACGAGCTGGTGCGCCAGACCCTACCCCGCCTCGACGCGCTGATCGCCGAGGGCGTGACGACGGTCGAACTGAAATCCGGCTACGGCCTCGACACCGAGAACGAGGTGAAATCCCTGCGCGCCGCGCGGCGCATCGCGGAGATGAGGGACGTCACCGTGCGCACCACCTTCCTCGGCGCCCATGCGCTGCCGCCGGAAATGAACGGCGACAAGGCGGCCTATATCGACAAGGTCATCGGTGAGATGCTGCCGGCCGTCGCGGCCGAGGGGCTTGCCGATGCCGTCGACGGTTTCTGCGAGGGCATCGCCTTCTCGCCGGAAGAAATGGCCAGGGTCTTCGACGCCGCCAAGGCGCACGGCCTGCCCGTGAAACTGCATGCCGACCAGCTTTCCAACCTCCACGGCGCGGAAATGGCTGCCCGCTATGGCGCGCTGTCGGCCGACCACCTCGAATATACCGATGATGCGGGCGCGGCGGCCATGGCCAGGGCCGGCACCGTCGCCGTTATCCTGCCCGGCGCCTTCTACTTCATCCGCGAGACGAAGAAGCCGCCGGTCGATCTCTTCCGCAAGCACGGCGTCAGGATGGCCGTCGCGACGGACGCCAATCCCGGCACCTCGCCACTCACCTCGCTGCTCCTCACCATGAACATGGCCGCGACCCTCTTCGGCATGACTGTTACGGAATGCATTGCCGGCACGACGCGCGAGGCCGCCCGTGCCCTCGGCCTCGTCGACGAGGTGGGAACGCTCGAAGCCGGGAAATGGGCCGATTTCGTCCTCTGGGACATCGGCCGGCCGGCGGAACTGGTCTACCGCATGGGCTTCAACCCCATGCATGCCCGTATCCGCAGCGGACACTGATCCATCCAGTAAGCAGCACAGCGCTGCATCGGGGAATGCACCATGACGATCATGCTCCATCCGGGCTCCGTGCCCCTCAAGACCCTTGAAACCATCTACTGGACCGGCGAGGCCGCCAAGCTCGACGCCTCCTTCGACGCCGGAATTGAGAAGGCCGCCGCGCGCATCGCACAAATCGCCGGCGGCGACGAGCCGGTCTACGGCATCAATACCGGCTTCGGCAAACTCGCTTCCATCAAGATCGCGCCGGCCGACGTCGCGACCCTCCAGCGCAACCTGATCCTGTCGCATTGCTGCGGCGTCGGCAAACCGCTTGCCGAGAACATCGTGCGCCTCATCATGGCGCTGAAGCTAATCTCGCTCGGGCGCGGCGCGTCCGGCGTGCGCATCGAGGTCGTGCGCCTCATCGAGGCGATGCAGGCAAAGGGCGTCATCCCGGTCATCCCGGAACAGGGCTCCGTCGGCGCCTCCGGCGACCTCGCCCCCCTCGCCCACATGACGGCGGTGATGATCGGCGAAGGCGAGGCCTTTCATGCCGGCGAGCGCCTTTCCGGCGGCAAGGCGCTGGAAAAGGCGGGCCTGAAGCCCGTCGTCCTCGCCGCCAAGGAGGGGCTTGCCCTCATCAACGGCACGCAGGTCTCGACCGCCCTGGCGCTCGCCGGCCTCTTCCGCGCCCATCGCGCCGCCCAGGCCGCCCTCGTCACCGGGGCGCTTTCCACCGACGCGGCCATGGGTTCCTCCGCGCCGTTCCATCCGGATATCCACACGCTGCGCGGCCACAAGGGCCAGATCGACGCCGCTTCCGCGCTGCGCGCGCTGCTTGCCGGCTCCGTCATCCGCGAAAGCCACATCACCGGCGACGAGCGCGTGCAGGATCCCTATTGCATCCGCTGCCAGCCGCAGGTCGACGGCGCCTGCCTCGATCTGCTGCGTGCCGCCGCCCGGACGCTCGAAATCGAAGCCAATGCCGTCACCGACAACCCGCTGGTCCTCTCCGACGACAGCGTCGTCTCGGGCGGCAACTTCCATGCCGAGCCCGTCGCCTTCGCCGCCGACCAGATCGCCATCGCGGCCTGCGAGATCGGCGCCATCGCCCAGCGCCGCATCGCGCTCCTGGTCGATCCCGCCCTCTCCTTCGGCCTGCCGGCCTTCCTCGCCAAGAAGCCGGGCCTCAATTCCGGCCTGATGATCGCGGAGGTCACCTCGGCCGCGCTGATGAGCGAGAACAAGCAGATGGCGCATCCGGCCTCGGTCGATTCGACGCCGACCTCCGCCAACCAGGAAGACCACGTCTCCATGGCCTGCCACGGCGCCCGTCGCCTCCTGCGCATGACGGAGAACCTCTCCGCCATCATCGGCATCGAGGCGCTGACGGCCGCTCAAGGCATCGAGTTCCGCGCCCCGCTCGTCACCAGCCCGGAGCTGCAGAAGGTCGTCGCCGCGCTGCGCACGGTCGTCGCGACGCTGGAAGAGGACCGCTACATGGCGCATGACCTTGCCGCCGCCAGCACCTTCGTCTCCTCCGGCGCGCTCGCCGCCTCCGTCACCAAGGGCATCCTGCCGGTTCTGGAGGCTTGAGGATGAGTATTTTCGCGAACATACCTCCCTCTGCCCGGCCGGGCATTTCCCCCTCAAGGACAGGGCAATCGCCCATGGAGTTCGACGTTGCCGTTCTCCCCTTCTCCCCCGCGGGGAGAAGGTGGCCCGAAGGGTCGGATGAGGGGGTGGCTCTGACGGGTCGTCCGCGCCTTCGCCACCCCCCTCATCCGCCTGCCGGCACCTTCTCCCCGCGGGGGAGAAGGGGATGGGGCAACGGTTTCCCGCCATATGCGATAACCGTGCTCCTCGTGGGCGAGATGCCCGGCCGGGCAAAGGGGGGTGAGCGCCACCCGGAGGCCGTCCAATGAGCGCCCTCTTCGAAACGCACCAGGGCACCTCGCCCGTCATTCTCGCCTTTCCGCATACCGGCACGGATGTCCCGGCCGATATTTGGGAGCGCCTGAACGACAACGGCCGCATCCTCGCGGATACGGACTGGCACATCGAGCGTCTCTATGCCGGCCTGCTGCCGGAGGCGACGACGGTGCGTGCCACGTTCCACCGCTATGTCATCGACGCCAACCGCGATCCGGCCGGCGTCAGCCTCTATCCCGGCCAGAACACGACCGGCCTCGTTCCCGAAACGGATTTCGACGGCAAGCCGATCTGGAAGGACGGCGCGGCGCCGACCGAGGCGGACATCGCCTACCGGCTCGCCCATTTCCACGCGCCCTACCACGCGGCCCTTGCCGCCGAGATCGAGCGCGTCAAGGCGATCCACGGCGTGGCGATCCTCTACGACTGCCACTCGATCCGCTCGCTGATCCCCTTCCTCTTCGAAGGCCGGCTGCCGGATTTCAATGTGGGCACCGACATGGGCCGCACCTGCGCCAAGGAGATCGAAACGGCGATGTTCGAGATCTGCGCCCGGGCCGAGGGCTATACAAGCATCCTCAACGGCCGCTTCAAGGGCGGCTGGACGACGCGCCACTACGGCAGGCCGGAAACCGGCGTGCACGCCATCCAGATGGAGCTGGCGCAGGTCAGCCACCTTGCCACGGAAGCCCCGCCCTTCGCCCTCGACGAGGCGAAGGCCGCAAGACTGCGCATTCCCCTCAAAGATATCCTGAACCGTATCGAGGCCCTCGCCTCCACCCTCACACGCTGATCCGGGAGAACCAGCCATGACCGACAATCCCCGCCACAACATCCGCGAAATCCGCGCCGCCACCGGCACAGAGCGCACCGCCAAGAGCTGGCTGACCGAAGCGCCGCTGCGCATGCTGATGAACAACCTCGACCCGGACGTCGCGGAAAACCCGCACGAGCTCGTCGTTTACGGCGGCATCGGCCGTGCCGCCCGCACCTGGGCCGATTTCGACAGGATCGTCGCCTCGCTGCGCGACCTCGAGGACAACGAGACGCTGATCGTGCAGTCCGGCAAGCCGGTCGGCATCTTCCGCACGCACAAGGATGCACCGCGCGTCCTCATCGCCAATTCCAACCTCGTGCCGCACTGGGCCACCTGGGACCATTTCAACGAGCTGGATAAGAAGGGCCTTGCCATGTACGGCCAGATGACGGCCGGCTCGTGGATCTATATCGGCTCGCAGGGCATCGTGCAGGGCACCTACGAGACCTTCGTCGAGGCCGGTCGCCAGCACTATGGCGGCAACCTCAAGGGCAAGTGGGTGCTGACCGGCGGTCTCGGTGGCATGGGCGGCGCCCAGCCGCTCGCCGCCGTCATGGCCGGCGCCTCGTGCCTCGCCGTCGAATGCAACCCCGATTCGATCGAGTTCCGCTTGCGCACCCGCTATATCGACGAGAAGGCCGAAACGCTCGACGAGGCCATGGCGATGATCGACCGCTGGACGAAGGCCGGCGAGGCCAAGTCCGTCGGCCTGCTCGGCAATGCCGCGGAAATCCTTCCCGAGATGATCCGCCGCGGCATCCGCCCCGACATGGTCACCGACCAGACCTCCGCCCATGACCCGATCAACGGCTACCTGCCGAAGGGCTGGACCATGGCCGAGTGGAAGGCCAAGCGCGAAAGCGACCCGAAGGCCGTCGAAAAGGCCGCCCGCGCCTCGATGCGCGAGCATGTCGAAGCGATGATCGCCTTCCAAGACATGGGCATCCCGACCTTCGACTACGGCAACAACATCCGCCAGGTCGCCAAGGACGAAGGCCTCGAAAACGCCTTCGCCTTCCCGGGCTTCGTGCCGGCCTATATCCGCCCGCTGTTCTGCAAGGGCATCGGCCCGTTCCGCTGGGCGGCGCTGTCCGGCGATCCGGAGGACATCTACAAGACCGACGCCAAGGTGAAGGAACTGCTGCCCGACAACAAGCACCTGCACAACTGGCTGGACATGGCGAAGGAGCGCATCTCCTTCCAGGGCCTGCCGGCGCGCATCTGCTGGGTCGGCCTCGGCGACCGCCACCGCCTCGGCCTCGCCTTCAACGAGATGGTCAAGAACGGCGAGCTGAAGGCACCGATCGTCATCGGCCGCGACCATCTGGATTCCGGCTCCGTCGCCTCGCCGAACCGCGAGACGGAAGCGATGAAGGACGGTTCGGACGCGGTGTCCGACTGGCCGCTGCTCAATGCCCTGCTCAACACCGCCTCGGGCGCGACCTGGGTCTCGCTCCATCACGGCGGCGGCGTCGGCATGGGCTTCTCGCAGCATTCGGGCGTTGTCATCTGCTGCGACGGCACGGATGAGGCCGCCGAGCGCGTCGGCCGCGTGCTGTGGAACGACCCGGCGACCGGCGTAATGCGCCACGCCGACGCCGGCTACGACATCGCGCTCGACTGCGCCCGCGAAAAGGGCCTGCGCCTGCCGGGCATCCTCGGCAACTGATGCATATCGCCTGAAAGTGCGCAGCGGTTTTGGGAGAACGATATGCACAACAAACCGAGACTTTTGCGCAACAGCGACCATCGCCGCATGCCGTGGAAGAACGGCGGCGGCGAGACGGTCGAAGTGATCGTCCATCCGGAAGGCGCGAGCCTTTCGGATTTCGGCTGGCGCGTCAGCATGGCGCGCGTGGCGGGCGACGGGCCCTTCTCGGTCTTCCCCGGCATCGACCGCACGCTGGCGGTCCTTGCCGGAGACGGCATGGCGCTCTCGATCGAGGGACTTGGCGAGAGACTGCTGACGCCCGCCTCCGCGCCGCTGGCCTTCCCCGCCGATGCGCCGACCACGGCGCGCCTCACGGGAGGGCCGATCACCGACCTCAACGTGATGACCCGACGCGGTGCCTTCCGGCACAGGCTGACGCATCACGTCGCGCGTGACGCACTGGCGCTGCCGGAAGCAATGGGAGAACGTCTGCTGCTGGCGCTGGAACCGCTCGGCGTCTCCACGCCGGAAGGCCTCGTCGGGCTCCAGCCGCTCGATGCGCTCGTGCTCGACGGCGGATCGGCGGCGGAGATCGTGCCGGCCGGCAAACAGGCGGCCTTCTATCTGGTGGAAATCACCCAGGACTGACCGTTTGCGGGGAAGCGATTTCCTTGTCCGTCCCGGAGCGGAGTGCTACCTCCCGACACATTCATTCATTGGGCATTTGTCGGGAGAGATTTTCATGAGACATCGCAAATTCGGCCGCACGGGTTTCACCACCACGGATATCGGCTTCGGCGCCTGGCAGATCGGCGGCGCCTGGGGTGATGTCAGCGAGGCGGACGGCCGCGCCGCCCTCAACGCCGCGCTCGACGCCGGCATGTCCTTCATCGACACCGCCGACGTCTATGGCGACGGCCGCTCGGAAAAGATCATCGCCGACGTCCTGAAGGACCGTGGCGGCCAGCGCCCGATGGTGGCCACCAAGGCCGGGCGCCGGCTTTCCCCGCATGTCGCCGATGGCTACACCAAGGAAAACCTCGAAGGCTTCATCGACCGCAGCCTGAAGAACCTCGGCGTCGAGCGGCTCGATCTCGTGCAGCTGCACTGCCCGCCGACGGAGGTCTACTACCGTCCGGAGGTCTTCCATGCGCTGGAAGAGATCAAGGCCGCCGGCAAGATCGCCAATTACGGCGTCAGCGTCGAGAAGGTCGAGGAGGCGCTGAAGGCGATCGAATATCCCGGCGTCGTCAGCGTGCAGATCATCTACAACATGTTCCGCCAGCGCCCGGCGCAGCTCTTCTTCAAGGAAGCCGCCCGCCGCCAGGTCGCCGTCATCGCCCGCGTGCCGCTGGCCAGCGGCCTGCTCTCGGGCAAGATCACGCGCGACACCGCCTTTGCCGCCGACGACCACCGCAACTTCAACCGTCAGGGCGATGCCTTCGATGTCGGCGAGACCTTTGCCGGCGTGCCCTTCGAGACCGGCCTTCAGGCCGTCGAGGAAATCCGTGCGTTGGTGCCGGCCGGCACCGCCATGGCCGCCTTCGCGCTGCGCTGGATCCTGATGGCTGATGCGGTCAGCGTCGTCATTCCGGGCGCGCGCAACGCCGCGCAGGCCGAGGCGAATGCCCGGGCCGCAAGCCTGCCGGCGCTTTCGGACGACGTGATGGAGGCGACGCGCGAGATCTATTACCGGCTCGTCGCGCCGCATGTGCACGATCGCTGGTAGGACGCGGCCCTGCGGCTTCGCGCATCAACTGAAATGATAGCCGACATCATGGCTATCTATTTCGTTTATGCACGAGGCCGCGCTGCCGTTCCCCATCGGTCACAATCACAACAGGGGAACGACCATGAAGACAATGCTGCTCGCGCTGGCTCTCGCAGGCTCCACGCTGCTTTCCGGCCCGGCTTTCGCCGAGACGCTGAAGATCGGCACGGAAGGCGCCTACCCGCCCTTCAACTTCCAGGATTCCGCGGGAAAACTCGGCGGCTTCGACGTGGAGATCGGCCTTGCGCTCTGCGAGAAGATGAAGGTCGAGTGCGACGTGGTCGCGCAGGACTGGGACGGCATCATTCCCGGCCTCGTCGCCAAGAAATACGACATGATCATCGCCTCGATGTTCATCACCGAGGAGCGCAAGAAGCAGGTCAACTTCACCGACCCCTACTATCTCGCCGCCATGACCCATGCCGCGCCGAAGGGCGCCGGCATCACCGATTTCACCAATGAAGGCATGAAGGGCAAGACGATCGGCGCCCAGTCCGGCACCACGCAGGCCGATTTTGCCGCCGCCGTCTATCCGGATGCGGACATCAAGCTCTACCCGACGCAGGACGAGGTGAACCTCGACATGGCGAATGGCCGCCTCGACCTGCAGGTCGGCGACATGATCCCGCTGCTCGACTGGGTCACCAAGAACGACGACGGCAAGGCCTGCTGCGAACTGATCGGCGAGCCGATCACCGACCCGAAATTCGTCGGCGAAGGCGTCGGCATCGCAGTGCGCCAGGAAGACAACGACCTGCGCGAGAAGCTGAACGCCGCGCTGAAGGCGATCCGCGAGGACGGCACCTACCAGAAGATCAACGACAAGTACTTCTCCATCGACATCTATACGATGAAGTAATCTCCCTCATCGGTCGTGGGCGGGCTCGACCCGATCATCCACAGCCGCGTGTGTCCTCGGGTTGAATTCGCGGATGACGCGATTGGTCAGGGCGACGTTGCGATCAGGTCGAGGCGGCTTCGGCCGCCTTTCACCTGTCCGGGCTCAGGGATCGAAGCGGGTGCGGTTTTCACCGCGAACGCCGTCCATGGGTCGCGTGAAGAAGGCTTCGTCGCTGCCCTCGCCGTCAAGGCTGACCAGAAACGGATGTGGGTCCAGCGCCCGCCGCGGACGAAACTCCATGCGCGCCTCCACGCCGCCCGCCAGGAGCTCGTCGAGATAGGCTCCCGCGAGTCCGCTGGTGCTAAACCTTTGCCACATAATGCATTTCCCCCTCTTCCGGGGACCGGAATGCGCCGGGCTCCTTTTTGGTTCCGCGAAAAACGGCGCCTGCCGATCACATTTCAGGGCACGCCAGCCCGCCGCCTCTTGCCTTTCCCGCCCCCCTGGCCGTAGCTACGTGCATGCCGATCAACCGCCTCGAACGCTTCGCCCACAATCTCGACTGGAACCTGCTGCGCACCTTCGTGGTCGTGGTGGAGGAAGGCTCGATCACGCGGGCGGCGAACCGGCTGCTGCTGCAGCAGCCGGCCGTCAGCATGGCGCTGAAGCGGCTGGAGCAGTCGGTCGGTCACCGGCTGATCGACCGCAGCCCGGGCCGCTTCGAGCTGACGGAGGCCGGCGAGCGGCTGCATGCGCTCTGCCACGACATCTTCACCGCCATCGTGCGCCTGCCGGAGGCCATGCAGCTTTCCGGCGAGGATATTTCCGGCCACATCACCCTCCATGCCGTCAGCCATGCCATGAATCCGGCCTGGGATCGGGCGATCGCCGATTTCTTCCGGCAGCATCCGCGCGTCACCATGGGCGTGACGGTCGAGACGACGACGGATGTCATCCGTTCGGTGGAACGGGGCGTCGCGACGCTCGGCCTTTCCGACGGCATCATTCCGGAGGGATTGGAAAAGACGCCCTTCTGCTACGAGCGCTACGCGCTCTATTGCGGCCGCGGACACCGGCTGTTCGGCGTGCGCGATGCCCGGCTGGAGGATTTACGGGGCGAGCCCTATGTCAGCTTCCTCGCCGACGTGCTCGGCGGGCCGCATATGGGCCCGGTGACGGCCGTGCGCGCCATCGGTTCCTTCGGCCAGCAGGTACGGGCGCTGGCCTTCAACGTGGAAGAGGTGTTGCGGCTGGTGGTGGCCAATGCCGGCATCGGCATGCTGCCGGTGCACCTGACCGGCGCGGCGCTGGCGGCCGGCGAGCTCTGGCAGTTGCCGCCCTATGACGACCTGCCGGTGACCGAGACCTTCCGCATCACCAATCCCGGCTCCGCGCTCAACCCGGCCGAACGCGCCTTCCTCGCCCATATGGCCGATGTGCCGGCCTGGCGCTGGGGCGAGCCGCATCAATCCGGCTGATAACCACCTTCATCCCTATAAATTTGAAGAATGCGGCCGGCTTGCTTAGGCAGGAGGGACAAGGGTCTAGAGCGGAGGCGGGTCATGCGGACATTCGACATCGTGATCATCGGCGGCGGCATTGCCGGCCTTTCGCTCGCCTATTTCCTGAGCCCGCACCGTTCCGTCGCCGTGCTGGAGCAGGAGGGCGCGCTCGGCTATCACAGCACCGGCCGCTCGGCGGCGGAATTCACGCTGCGGGACAATGCGCCGCTGGTGAATGCGCTTGCCCGCGCCAGCCATGCTTTCCTCATGCGGCCGCCCGAGGGGTTCGCCGCCGTGCCGCTGCTCATCGAGCGGGGCAGCATCATCCTCGGCGCGGCGGAGAAGGCGGCGCTGGTGCGCGAACGCTTCGAAACGGCCAGAAGCCTCGGCGTGGCGGTGGAATGGCTGGACGAGGCCGCGATGCTCGCCCGCGCGCCGATGCTGGACCCCGCCTATGCGGCCGCCGCCTATTTCGACCCCGACTACTGGGACATCGAGGTGGACGCGCTGCTGCAATCCTATGCCCGCCACGCCCGGCGCCATGGTGCCCAGATCGTCGAGGGCCGCCGCTTTGCCGGCGCCCGCCGCGCCGGCGGCCGATGGCTGATCGAAGCCGGCGAGGAGACGATCGCCGCCGGCATGCTGGTGAATGCGGCCGGCGGCTGGGCCGATGCGGTCGCCGCGCTTTCCGGCGTCGCGCCCGCCGGCATCGTGCCGCACCGCCGCACGGCCATCACCGTCGACCTGCCCGATGGCATCGACGCGAGCCGCCTGCCGGAGATCAACGAGATCGAGGATCTGTTCTACTTCAAGCCGGAAGGGGGCCGCCTGCTGGCCTCGCCTGCCGATGCGACGCCCTGCGAGGCGGCGGATGTGCAGCCGGAGGAGCTCGACATCGCCTATGCCGCCCACTATGTCGAGGAGGCAACGACGCTCACGGTGCGCCGCGTCTTCCGGAGCTGGGCCGGCATGCGCAGTTTCTCGGCGGACCGCCTGCCCGTCATCGGCCCGGCCGGGGACGAGCCGTCCTTCTTCTGGCTCGCCGGCCAGGGCGGCTACGGCATCCTGACCTCGCCCGCCCTCGGCAGCCTTTCCGCCGCCCTCCTCACCGGAAGCCCGGTGCCCGAGCCGCTCGCCCGCGAGGGCATAACGGCGGAGACCTTCAGCCCCCGCCGCTTCTCCTGAAACGAAACGGGCGCCCCAGGGGCGCCCGTTCTGTTTTATGCTTCCGTTGCCGGCGTCGTTGCCGAGGCGGCCGCCCGCGCGGTATCGCGGTCCTTCCACCAGCGGCTGAGGAAGAGCAGGATCGGGCCGCCGATATAGATCGACGAGGTGGTCGCAACGACCACGCCGAACAGCATCGGCCAGGCGAAGGGCTTGACCGTGTCGCCGCCCCAGATCGCCATCGGCAGCAGCGAGGCGGCGACGGCGACCGAGGTGAAGATGCATCGCATGACCACCTGGTTGATCGACAGGTCGATGAGGTCGGAGAACGGCATCGACTTGTACTTGCGCAGGTTCTCGCGCATGCGGTCGTAGACCACCACCTTGTCGTTGACCGAGTAGCCGATCAGCGTCAGCACGGCGGCGATGGCCGTCAGGTTGAAGTCGATCTGCATCAGCGAGAAGAAGCCGATCATCTTGGTGATATCCAGGATCAGCGTCGCGATGGCGCCCACGGCGAAGTGCCACTCGAACCGCCACCAGATATAGAGCAGGATCGCCACCATGCCGAGGCCGACGGCGAGGAAGCCGGAGCGGGCAAGCTCGGTGCTGACCGTCGGGCCGACCACTTCCGTCCGCTCGAAATTGGCATCCGGGATCACTTCGGCAACGCCGTCGCGGATCTTCTGCAAGGCCGCCGTCTGCACCTCTTCGCCGCCCGGCTGGCGCTGGACGCGCACGAGGACCGAGGTGCCTTGGCCGAATTCCTGCAGGGCCACTTCACCGAGGTTCAGCCCCTCCATCTTCTCGCGCAGCGGGGCGAGGTCGATCGGCGTCTTGGACGTCGCCTCGACCTGGATGCCGCCGACGAAGTCGATGCCGTAGTTGAGGCCCGGCGTGAAGAACAGGATGATCGAGCTGATCGAGATGAAGGCCGACATGGCGATGGCGATGTAGCGCCCGCGCATGAAGGAGAAGCTCGGGATGCTCCAGACCTTGCCGAAGATCGAGTGGATGTCGATCCGCTTCATCTTGCGGCGGATCACCACCTCGCGCATCAGGAGGCGCACGAAGGTGATCGAGGTGAACATCGAGATCGCAAGACCGATGATCATGGTGATGGCGAAGCCGCGCACCGGGCCCGAGCCGAACATGAAGAGCAGGATCATGCCGACCATGGTCGTCATGTTGCCGTCGACGATGGTGGCATAGGCCTTGTTGAAGCCGACGTCGAGCGCCTTCATGGCCCCCGCCCCCGCCGCCGTCTCCTCTCGGATACGCGCATTGATCAGGATGTTGGCGTCGACGGCCATGCCGATGCCGAGGATGATGCCGGCGATGCCGGGCAAGGTGAGCGTCGAGCCGAGCAGGCCGAGCGTGCCGATGGTCAGCACCGTATGCAGCACGAGGCCGAGATTGGCGATGAGGCCCCACGAACCGTAGAGCACCTGCATCAGCACGACGACGGCGGCAAGGCCGGCAAGGCCGGTATAAAGGCCCATGCGGATCGAGTCGGAGCCGAGGTTCGGGCCGACGGTGCGCTCCTCGATGATGGTGAGCGGCGCCGGCAGCGCGCCGGAGCGCAGCAGCGCCGACAGAACGGTCGCTTCCTGCGGGTTGAAATTGCCCGAAATCTGGCCCTGGCCGCCGATGATCGGTTCGCGGATGACGGGGGCCGTCAGCACCTTGCCGTCGAGCACGATGGCGAAGGGTTTTCCCACATTCGCCTGGGTGATCTCCGCGAACTGGCGCGCACCGGTGGAATCGAAGCTGAACGAGACGATCGGCTCGTTCGTGCGCTGGTCGAAGCCGGCCTTGGCATCCGCGAGGCGATCGCCCGAAATGGCGACGCGCTCTTCCACGGCATATTTGCCGGGGTCGTTGGCGCCGGGCAGGATCATAACGCCGCGCGGGGCGACGCCGTTCGGGTCCACGGTCTGATCGACCATGTGGAAGCTCATCTGCGCGGTGGAGCCGAGCAGCTGGCGCAGGCGCGTCGGGTCCTGCAGGCCCGGCAGCTGGACGAGGATGCGATCGCCGCCGACGCGCTGGATGAGCGGTTCGGCAACGCCGACCTGGTCGACGCGGCGGCGGATGATCTCGAGGCTCTGCTCGACGGCGGCCGACATGCGCTCGTTGATGCCGGCTTCCGTCAACGTGACATTGATCAGGTTGTCGCTGGTGGCGACATCGATATCGGCGCTGCCGGCGGTAAAGCCGAGCGTCGTCGTCGGCGTCGCGAGCTTGCGCACCTCCGGCAGGATCTTGTCGCGCGCCGCCGGGTCGGGCAGCGTGATCGTCAGCGTCGTGCCGCTGAGGCGGGCGGCCGAAGCGCGCTCGCCGGCTGTGCGCAGGATCGCGCGCGTATCGTTCAGCAGCACGTCCATGCGCGCCTTGCGCAGCGCCGCCGAATCGACCTCCAGCACGAGATGCGAACCGCCCTTCAGGTCGAGGCCGAGGGTGACGGGATTGGCGGGCAGGAAGCGCCCGAATTTCGCCTGCTGTTCAGGCGTCAGCACGTTGGGCACGGCCGCGAGCACCCCGAAGAGGATGATCGCGATATAGACCAACAATGCCCATTTGGAGGTTTTCATGGGGTTGTTCCATCTAGACTGCCGGACGGGCGCGACGTGAAGTCGGCACCGTCCGCGGGAATCGGAATTTCGAACGAATGGCGCGGCGTACGGGACGCCACAGGGCCTCAGGCGGAAAGAGCCGGCGGCGCGCGGCTGCGGAAGGATGCCGGACCCAGGCGGGCGGGCGCCGCATCGTCGACAGCGACAGGGACCACCGAGGCGGCGGTCTCGAAGGGATAAAGCACGGCACCGGCGCCCGGGACGAGCGCCTTGCCGGCGGCATCGCCCTCCGGCAGGCCGCTCTTGACCTTGGCGACCCGCCGCTCGGCATGGCCGCTGGCGGGGAACCAAAGCTCCTCGCCGGTGGCCGACAGCGGCGACGGCGCAACGCCGCCTTCGGCCGCCGCCCGCGGCGGATGACCGGCGCCGTCTGCATTGCCGGGCAGGGAAAATTGCGACAGGAACAGGGTGACGAGCAGCACGAGGAAGCCGACGGGCGCAAAACCCCGCTCCCAGATCGTCGCTTCTCTGTCGGTCCTCAACGTCATATCCGTCCGTTTCTTCAGGGCGGAGCGCCGCGCGAAGCAGGCTTCGCAGCAATGCCGGTGGTGCGCCAAGAACCACTTACCACCGGCCAAGTCAAGTTTCGACGCTAACGCTTCCTTTACGCTTCGACGTTTCTGGCCTCACAATTCATGGATCGTGACATCGGGGCAGGCTTTTTTCGCGAGATCGCAGAGATGTTCGTGATGGGTGAGGTAGATCACCTGCCCGCCTGTCGCCATCGCGCCCATCACCGTCAGGGCATTGAGCGCGCGCCGGTCGTCGAAGGTTTCCATGATGTCGTCGGCGATGAAGGGCACGATCTCGCGGCTGGCGGCGATCTCATGGTAGCCCGCCACGCGCAGCGCCAGATAGAGCTGGAAGCGCGTGCCCTTGGAAAGGTCCTTCGCCAGCTTCGCGCCGCCGGAGGCGGCATTGACAACGAGGAATTCGCTGTCCTTTTCGAGGATCGTCGAAAGGCCGGTATATTCGCCGGCCGTGATGTCGCGGAAGGTCCGGGACGCACGCTCCATCATCGCGCTGCGATGGCGCTCGCGGTAGAGCCGCAGGGCCTGTTCCGCGGCCAGGATGCCGGCGCGCGTCGCAAGGTAGCGCCGCGATTTCTCCGCCAGGTCGACCAGCACCGTGCGGCGCCGCTCCTCCAGCACCGCCGCCGCATCGCTGCCGGCGACCTTCGCCAGCGCCTCCTCCGCCCGCGCGCGCAGCAGGTGCTGTTCCTGCACCGCGCGGTCGAGCTCTTCCAGCCGTGCGGAGAGCGCGTCCTTCTCCACGGCGAGCTGGTCGTCATCGACCGCCGAGAGCAGCGCCTCGGCTTCCTCGACCGTCTCGGTGCGGAGCTGCTGGGCGAGGTCGCGGCCGACGTCATGGACGCGCGCCAGGATCTCGTCGCGCTTGCGGTAAGCTTCGAGCAGCACGTCCGCCTCCGCGAGCGTGTCGCAGCCGAGGACGGCGTAGACCTCCGAAAGCCGCGCGGCGAGCACCGTCCGGCGCTCGTCCAGCGCCCTCTCCTCCTCGTCAAGGCGCAGAACCGCCTTGTCGATCGCCTCGCGCCGCTGGCGCACCGCCGTCGCCGCGGCGAGCCGCCGACCGAAAGCCGCGACGGTCGCGAGCGGGTCCTCGGCGTTAAACGGCTCGGACAGACGCGCGGCGAGACGGCGGGCATGGTCGGCGTAGTCCTTCTGGTCGCGGCGCATGCCGGCGATCCGATGGTCGAAGTCCCTGCGCCGCTCGACATTCTGGGCGAGCGTCTGCAGCGCCGGGAGGAAGGCGGCAACGCGGTCCAGCGAGACGGGCGCATCCTGCCGTGCAAGCCAGGTGCCGGCGATCACCCGCGCCCATGCCTCCTGCCATTCGGCAAGCGCCGCGCCGGCGTCCTCCGCGGCCTTGCCGCGCATATCGGCATCGGCTTTCAACCGGGCAAGCTGCGCGGCCGCGGCGAGCCGCCGGGCCTCGCCCGCCTTCAGCGCCTCCAGCCTATCCTCGGCAAGGAACAACGCTTCTTCGAAGGGGCTATCCTCCGCCAGCGCTTCGCCGAGCAGCGCCGCCAGCCGCGCCAGCACGTCCCGCCTGTCCTGTTCGACGAGATCGGCCGCGACCGTGCGCAGCGCGAGCGCGCCAAGCGCGTCCAGCGCCGCCGTCCGCCGTTCCAGCCAGCCGGCCATGTCCGCCAGCGTCGCCCCCTCGGGCAGGCCGAGGCGCCGGGCAAGCGCCGCTATCTGCGCTTCAACCGCCGCCCGCGCCTCCATCAGGCGCGTCACGTCATCCCCGAGGGTCTCCAGCCGCGCCGTGCCCTCCGCAGCCGTCCGTTCGAGAAGGCGAAGCTCCGAAAGGCGGTCGGCATTGCGCAGGCACGCCTCCGAAGCACGGTCGTCGTCGCGCATCGCCTGCTCGAAGGCGGCGGCGGAAGCGCTGTCGAGAGTTCCGACATGCGTCCGCCAGGCCGCGTCGCGCACGGCCCGCAGATGGCTCGCCTGCTCTTCGCCGGCGGCGCCGGTCGCCTTTTGCAGCGCCGCAAGCGTCGCACGGGCAGAGGCGACCTCCAGTTCCAGCGCGGCAACCTGCTCCCGCTGACGGTGCAGGGCCTCGGCCGCAATATCGTATCGTCTGCGCAGGCCCTCGATTTCGGCGGGCGGCGGAACCGCCATGCCTTCCAGGGACGCCGCCGTGCCGGACCAGGGCGCAAGACGGGCCATCGCGCCGTCGGCCTCCTGCCGGGCAAGCGCGACGAGACGCCGGGCCTCGCGAAGGCGCGCCGGAAGATCGGTGGACCGGGCGGCACGCAGGACGGCAGCGAGCGTCGATTGCAGCGCCGCATCCGCCTGCCGCTGCTCATCCGAAACGGCACCGGCCTCGCCGCCGGCAGCAGCAAGCGCCCGTTCCGCCTCGGCACGCTCGCGAAGCGCCGCCTCGGCCCGTTCCGCAAGCGTCGCCCGCCGCGACAGGAGGGCTGCGAGTTTCTCGCCAAGGCCGGGAGGAAGCAGGATGCCGGCCGGGTCGGCATCCGCGGGCAGGCCGAACACGGCAAGGCTCGCCCCGATGGAGACGGCCACCTGGTCCCGCTCCGCCTCGCGGGCGGCAAGATCCATTGCCGCCGTGCGGAACCGGGCTTCGAGCGCGGAACCGACAAGGGCCGCGATGTCGCCTTCCACGGCCAGCACGGCCGCGTCCTCGGGCAGCACCGCCAGTTCCTCGGCAAGATGCAGGCGCTCGGCCTCCATGCGGGCGGCCCGGGCGGCGATTTCCGCCTCCTCGCGCGCCAGTTCGCCGGAAAGCGACCGCCAGGCAGCCGGCGGGGAATCACCGAGGTCGAACGCGCCGAGTTCGGCACGCAAGGCGCGCAGGCGCCGAAGGTATGGCAGCGCGGAGAGGCTGCGCTCCACCTGCGCCAGCGCGGCGCGCACCTCGGCCCGGGCGGCGGTCATCTCGCCGTGCCGCCCGGCGGCGGCATCGCGCTCGCGCACCAGGAGGCCATAGTCGCGGGCCGCGACGTCGAGCGCCTTGCGCTCGCCGGCGAGGGCCTCGATATCCGCCTTGAGGGCCGAGAGCGCGTGCTTGCGGCCGGAGGGACGATAGAACTCGTCGGCCTCCGCCTTCAGCGCCGCAAGGCCCGTGGCCATGTCGGACAGGCCGGAGCTGGCGGAAAAGAGCATCGCGCCGAGCTCGCCCTCGCTCTTCAGGATGTCCTCGCCGCCCTTCTCGATGCTCTCGTCGTCGAGCGAGAACATGGTGCGATAGGCATTGCGGTCCATGCCGCCGAGCACGGTGGCAAAGAGCGTGTCCGGCAGGGGGCGGTCGTCGGCGGAGACGAGCGAGGCCTGGTTGCGCTTCAGGCGATAGGCCTCGTGGCGCTCGGCACCGACGGAGAACTGCCCGCCGACGCGCATCAGGGCATAGGGATGCAGGAAGCCGTAGGCGCTGGATTTCTCGATGCCGAAGAGCAGGTCGAGATAGGCGGAAAAGAGCGTGGACTTGCCCGCCTCGTTCGGGCCGTAGACGAGGTGGAAATCCGGCTTTCCGGGCTGGGCCGCGCCGAAATCGAGGCTGCGGTCGGTGAATTTCCCGTAGCGGACGAGGTCCAGGCGATCGAGGCGCATCGGCTATGCCCCCGCGCCTTCCCCGCCGAGGCGGGCGAGAACGGCATCGGCGCCCTCAAGGGCGAGCTCATGGAGCAGGGTCTCCTCCGCCGCCTCGTCCGCCGCCAGCAGGCTGCGCGCCTCCTTCGGCAACTGGCGCAGGAGGTCGGCCAGCGCCTCGCGCAGCTCCTCGCGATAGGCATGGCTTTCGACGACGTCCTCGCGCATCAGGCGCGACAGCTCGGTAAGAGGGCCGGCATCGGCACCGGCCGCGACAAGCGGCGCGGCGACGGAAAGCTCCACCGCCTCGATCCAGCATTCGCCGAGCGAGGCGGCAAGGTTCTGCAATTCGGCGGCGAGCAGGTCTTCGTCGCGGCGCAGGCGCCAGGCGAGCGGCGTGGCGCCGGCAAGGGTGAGGCGTGCGACGAGATGGGCGCCGCCCGCGGCCACCCGCGCCTCCGCCAGCGCGGCTTCGATGCGGTCGAGCATGCCGCGCCAGTCGTCGATGCCGGAAAGATCGACGGAAAGCCGCTCGAACAGGGCGACGGCAACCGGATGCAGCGCGCAGGTGATCGTGCCGTCATCGTCGACGGTGGCGAGGGTCACGCCCTTCGGGCCGCCCTCGTTGATGTCACGGCCCTGCGGATTGCCGGGCATGACGATCCACGGCTTTTCGAGATGCACCCGGCGCTGGTGGATGTGCCCGAGCGCCCAGTAGTCGAAGCCGTGCGCGGCAAGATCGGCTATGCCGACGGGCGCATAGGGATCGTGGCGGCTGGCGCCGGCAAGGCTGGTGTGCATCAGGCCGATATTGACGGCGTCCGGCAGCGGGGCGCGAAAGCCCGGCAGGAGCGAGGCCGGGGCATGGGGATTGGCAAAGCTGATGCCGTGGACGTGGACCTCGCGGCCGCTCGCCAATATGCCGGCCCTTACCGGCTTCCCGCGGCCGTCGAAGACGTGCACGTTCGGCGGAAAGGTCAGTTCGCGGGTGATCTGCGACTGGGCGTCATGATTGCCGCGGATGAGGAAGACGCGGATGCCGGCCGCCTCCAGCCGGCGCATCTGCTCCATCAGGAAGAGCGCCGTCGCCATCGAGGTCTGCGAGCCGTCGTAGAGATCGCCGGCGATGATGAGCGCGTCGACGGCTTCCGTGATGGCAAGATCGACGATGCGCTCCAGCGCCTTGCGCGTCGCCCCGCGCACCAGGTCGCCAAGCTCGGCATTGCGCAGGGCGAGCGATGTCAGGGGCGAATCGAGATGGAGATCGGCGGTATGGATGAAGCGGAACGGCATCCCCGGACAATCGCTTTCCCCTCCCGCCGGGTCAATGCTTGGCGCATCGCCGACAGGGTTATGCAGGAGAGAAATCGTCCCACCCGGAAAAATCCGGAAAAGGGCGGGAATAACGTCCTCCGCCTGACCGTTCGCATTTACAGAGATCGTTCAATATCTATGATCAAATTATCCGAAAACCTTCGTGATCATTTGACATGGTCCCTCATAATACCTATATTTCCCCTCATGAGTAGCACGATAGAAATCTCCCAGGGCATGTTCAAACTCTACCATCAGGTGAGTCGCCTGGTGAACGAGTGCATGATGGACGAAGGCGTGTCGCTTGCCCGCAGCAAGTTCCTGCTTCTTCTGGAATGCCAGGGGCCGCAGCGCTCGACGGACATCGCCTGCGCGCTCGGCTTCGCGCCCCGCACGGTGACGGAAGCGATCGACGGGCTGGAGCGCGACAAGCTCGTCAAGCGCGAGCCGGACCCGAAGGACCGTCGTGCCAAGATCGTCTCGATCACGGATATGGGCCGCACGGTGATCTCCGCCGCCCAGCAGCCGCAGCACAAGACGATCGAAGCGATCTTCGCGGTGCTGACCGAGGACCAGAAGCAGCATCTCAAGGAGATCATCGGCTGCCTCAGCGAGAAGACCGAGGAATTGCAACGCGAACGGGACAAGGCCGAAGGAAGCGCCGGGGCAGCCCCCGCGCGGCCGTTGCGCGCCGTCGGCTGAGCCCGGCGAAGACGAAAGACAAAAAAGCCGGGATCGCAGGATCCCGGCTTTTTTCGTTCCTGCTTTCGGCAACCGACCCCTCTCCCCGCCTGCGGGAAAAGGGGCGGTGATGCGCGCAGCTTAAATGGCGTTCATCGGGCCGATGCCGAAGAACAGCGTCTCGCCGGAGGAATCGTCCACGCCGTCATTGTCGGTCACGATGAAGCCGTTGCCGGCGGCATCGATGGCAAAGCCCTCGACCTTGTCGACGACGAAGCCGTTGGTGGCGCCCTTGAGGTCCGGGATGAGGTCGCGGACCTCCTCCTTCCTGACGACGGGCAGGTCGCCGCCGAGCGCGGCCGGCTTCAGGTCGGCGAGCGCCACGCGGTAGAGCTTCTTCAGCCTGGCGGCCTGGCCGATCAGGTTGTCGCGCTCGATGATATAGGCATGCTCGCCGTTCACGGTGATTTCGGAAAGGCCGACCCAGCCGCTTTCCGTCTTTTCGAGCGGGTAGCGCACGGCGCCCCATTCCTCCGAGGACGGCTTGTAGGAGACGAGCTTCACGAAACCCTTCTCGTCATCGCCCCATTCGCGCTGCACGGCCATCCACAGCACCTTGTCATCGCCTTCGCCGACGCTGGTGATGCCTTCGAAGCCGAAGCGCTTCTCGCCGGCGCGCAGCGCGGCGGGAATGGCGATTTCCTTCTGGATCTCGCCCTTTTCGTTCACATGGATGATGGCGTGGCTGTAGAGCTTGTCGGCATCGCCTTCGTTGGCGAGCCAGAAGCCGCCCTCGCCGTCCGGCGTCAGGCCTTCGCTGTCGAGCTTCTGGGCGGCCGCGCCATTGCGCGTGATGCGCAATGCATCGACGATCCTCGCCGGCTTCGCAGTGGCGTCGATCGTGAAGATCGTCGGCTGCGCGGCGTAGAAGGAATCGTTGACGGCATAGAGCATGCCCGGCTTGTCCTTGACCGGGGCAAGGCCCGAGAGGGCGCCGAAGCCGATCAGCTCGCCGTCCTTGTCGGTGGAGACGATCTGCGGATAGGCAACCTCCCCTTCCGCACGCTCATAGATCATGACATGCGAGCGGGCGCCGCCGTCCTCGACGAGGTCGGTCTCGTTGGCGGTCACGAAGAGGTTGCGGCTCGCAATGGCGACGGCGCCTTCCGGGCCGACGCCCGAGGGCAGCAGCTGCAGAAGCTCGGGCTCGCCGCCGGTGTCCTTGTAGACGCCGACGATCGAGGCACGCTCGGCGAGCACGAAGAACAGGTTGTCGTCGCCGAACCTGGCCGCTTCCATGCCTTCCGGCTCGACGCCCTTCTTGTTGCGCTTGTCCGGGTAATGGCCGATCCTGGCGATCTCGCGCTCGAAGCCGGCACCGTTCTCGTAGAGAACCTTGCCCTGCTTGTCGAAGATGGTGAAGCCGCGCGCGCCGCCCTTCCAGTCGCCTTCATTGGCAACGACCAGGCGGTCGTCGTCGAGCCACTTCACGGCGTCGGGCTCGCGGGCGACATCCTTCATCTCGCCCGTGAACTTCAGGGCGCCGTCCTTCTTGGTGTCGATGCCTTCAAGGTTGACCGTGCCGGCGGAGAAATGGCTCTTCACCGTGCCGTTCCTGCCGTCGACGACGACGATGTGGTTGTTCTCCTGCAGGGTGACGGCGACCTCGTCGAGGCTGTTGAAGGCGACGAATTCGGGTTCCGGATCCTCACCCGCGACATCGGCAAGGCCGGTCAGCGCGACATGCTTGATCGAGCCGCAATCGACGATGCCGTCCTTGAGGGACAGCAGCACGAGATCGCCGGCCGGCATCTGCGGGATGGCGCCGTCATTGACCTCCTCGTCGCGCTCGTTCTCGATGGCGATGGCGGCGATCGTCCTGTCCTTGTTGAGGGCGATCGAATCCGGCTGGCCGCCGAGATCGCAGGTCGCCTCGATGGCCTTGGAAGCGAGATCGACCTGGGCGAGGACGCCGGACGGCTTCACGAAGCTCTCGCGCGTGTTGATGGCGACGAGCGCCTTGCCGGCCGCGATCGCGACCGAGGTCGGCTCGCCCTCGAAGGAAAGGGAGCCTCCGGCCTTCGGGGCCCTGGCGTCGGTGATGTCGATGAAGCCGATCGCCTTGTTCGGGCTGTCGGAATAGACGAGCGTGTTGCCGTCCTCGGAGGCGGCAATGATTTCGGACGAGGTCGGCGTCGCCCTGTCCACGCCCTCCGGCAGGTTGTCGGCGACGGCGAAGGACGCAATGCGATTGAATACGGGCTCGGCGCTGGCGGCGGGGGCCACCGATGCGGCGAGGACCGCCGCGAGGGCGGCGGTGATCGAACGGGTTTTCATGAAATCCTCCGGGATCCGGTCAAAAGGAACCCGGCGGTTCTGAGGCTTTCCTGTTACAGGCCGATGACATTTCGGCGACAGTGCCGCCCCTTCTCCCGCAAATAAAAAGGGGCCCGGAAGAACCGGACCCCGACCCTGAACTTCAGGTTTGGCGGCGGAGTGGATAACCGCTCTGCCCGAACCAAGGATCAGCCGTTGACGGCGTCCTTCAGGCCCTTGCCGGCCGAGAACTTCGGCACGTTGCGTGCCGGGATCTCGATCTCGGCGCCGGTCGAAAGGTTGCGGCCCTTCGAAGCTTCGCGGCGCGATACGGAGAAATTGCCGAAACCGACGAGACGAACGTCGCCACCGTTCTTGAGTTCGCCCTGGATCGTCTCGAAAACGGCGTCGACAGCCGATGCTGCGTCCGTCTTGGAGAGGCCAGACTTCTCAGCCACTGCGGATACGAGTTCATTCTTGTTCATGTTTCCACCCCTTTCATACGGTTTGAAACGACTCATACAAGTCGGGGGCAGAATACGCATCGCCCTTCGCCTCGCAAGAAAATTTCGTCGCAAAACCCTGAGAATCCGGGCTTTACACACGCTTTTCAACGAAAAAGACCGGCCGAACGGCCGGTCTTTTCCCGTTTCGCTCCAAAATGCCGGATGCTTTACCCGGCATAAAGGCTCAATGCGCGATCGCGCCGGTGCCCTCGTCGGTCGATTCGACCGCCGGAACCTTGGCATCCTCGACCGTGCCGTCCCACTCGATCGGCTCGGGCCGGCGGACCAGCGCATGCTTGATCACCTCGCCCATGCGGGTCACCGGGACGATCTCCATATTGTTCTTCACATTGTCCGGAATGTCGGCCAGATCCTTGGCGTTCTCTTCCGGGATCAGCACCTTCTTGATGCCGCCGCGAAGCGCGGCGAGCAGCTTTTCCTTCAGGCCGCCGATCGGCAGCACCCGGCCGCGCAGCGTCACCTCGCCCGTCATCGCGATGTCCTTCGAGACCGGGATGCCGGTCATGATGGAGACGATGGCGGTCGCCATGGCGATGCCGGCGGACGGGCCGTCCTTCGGCGTCGCGCCTTCCGGCACGTGCACGTGGATGTCGGTCTTGTCGAAACGCGGCGGCTCGATGCCGAAATCGACGGCGCGCGAGCGGACATAGGAGGCCGCCGCCGAGATCGATTCCTTCATCACGTCCTTCAGGTTGCCGGTGACGGTCATGCGGCCCTTGCCACCCGGCAGGCTGACGCCTTCGATGGTGAGCAGCTCGCCGCCGACTTCCGTCCAGGCAAGGCCCGTGACGACGCCGACCTGATCCTCGCGCTCGGCTTCGCCATGGCGGAAGCGCGGAACGCCGAGGAAGTCATGGATGTTGTCCGCCGTGACCTCGACCGTCTTCGACTTGCCCTTGATGATCTCGGTGACCGCCTTGCGGGCGAGCTTCATCAGTTCCCGTTCGAAGTTTCTGACGCCCGCCTCGCGGGTATACTGCTGGATGACCGCCATCAGCGCGCCGTCGGTGACCGAGAATTCCTTCGGCTGCAGCGCGTGGTCGCGGATCGCCTTGGGCAGCAGGTGCCGCTTGGCGATTTCCAGCTTCTCTTCTTCCGTATAGCCGGCGATGCGGATCACTTCCATGCGGTCCATCAGGGGCGCGGGAATGTTCAGCGTGTTCGCCGTCGTCACGAACATGACGTTGGACAGATCGTATTCGACTTCCAGGTAGTGGTCCATGAAGGTCGAGTTCTGTTCCGGATCGAGCACCTCCAGCAGGGCCGAGGACGGGTCGCCGCGGAAATCCATGCCCATCTTGTCGATCTCGTCGAGCAGGAAGAGCGGGTTGGACTTCTTCGCCTTCTTCATCGACTGGATGACCTTGCCGGGCATCGAGCCGATATAGGTGCGGCGATGGCCACGGATCTCGGCCTCGTCGCGCACGCCGCCGAGCGCCATGCGGATGTATTCGCGGCCGGTCGCCTTGGCGATCGATTTCGCAAGCGAGGTCTTGCCGACGCCCGGAGGGCCGACGAGGCACAGGATCGGCCCCTTGATCTTGGTCGAGCGGGCCTGCACGGCGAGATATTCGACGATGCGCTCCTTGACCTTGTCGAGGCCGAAATGATCCTCGTCGAGGATCTTTTCCGCCGCATTGAGGTCGGTCTTGATCTTCGACTTCTTGCCCCACGGAATGCCCGTCAGCCAGTCGAGATAGTTGCGCACGACGGTGGCTTCCGCCGACATCGGGCTCATCTGGCGCAGCTTCTTCAATTCGGCGTCCGCCTTCTCGCGGGCTTCCTTGGAGAGCTTGGCCTTGGCGATCTTCTCTTCCAGTTCGGCCATCTCGTCGCGGCCGTCCTCGCCGTCGCCGAGTTCCTTCTGGATCGCCTTCATCTGTTCGTTGAGGTAGTACTCGCGCTGGGTCTTCTCCATCTGGCGCTTGACACGCGAGCGGATGCGCTTTTCGACCTGCAGGACGGAGATTTCGCCTTCCATGAAGCCGAGCGCCTTTTCAAGGCGCAGCTTGACGCTCGTCGTCTCCAGCATTTCCTGCTTCTCGACGATCTTGATGGACAGGTGCGAGGCAACGGTGTCGGCGAGCTTCGAGTAGTCCTCGATCTGGCTCGCGGCGCCGACGACTTCGGGCGAAATCTTCTTGTTGAGCTTCACATAGTTCTCGAACTCGGAGACGACCGAGCGCGACAGCGCCTCGATCTCCACCGGGTCCTCGTCCGGCTCGGCCAGCACATGGGCCATCGCCTCGTAGAACTCGTCGCGTTCGGTGTAACCGTCGATCTCGGCGCGCGCACGGCCTTCGACCAGCACCTTGACGGTGCCGTCGGGCAGCTTCAGGAGCTGGAGCACGTTGGCGACGGTGCCGATGCGGTAGATGGCGTCGACTTCCGGGTCGTCGTCGGAAGCGTTGATCTGGGTGGCAAGCATGATCTGCTTGTCGGTGCCCATCACCTCTTCGAGCGCGCGGATCGACTTCTCACGGCCGACGAACAGCGGGACGATCATGTGCGGGAACACCACGATGTCGCGCAGGGGCAGGACCGGGAAGGCCGTGGAGTCGTGCGACGCAGACGTCTTTTTCGTCATGTCATTTCCTTTCAAACGTCCCGTTTCCGGGAACCGGTCCATTCGGCGCTTGGGGTGCCGGGCCGGCGATCTTTTCCATCCACAAGTGGCGTGCGGCTAACACATTTTCAAGCCCGGTTGCAGAGTGCCCCACTCCACGACGGACAAGCGAACCAGCGACAGGAAGTGTAGTCTTCCGCGCTGTCGCGGAACTTGCGGCCTTCCCCCGGCGGGACCGCCGGAGCATACACAGCACAGAATCGACGCCTTCCATTCTGGCCCGGCGCAGACCGTTTCGCAACGGCCCGACGAAGCAGTGGAAGCTTGCCCATCATGCCCCTTCCCGCGGCACGCGACCAGTCACGAAATGTCACCAGGCGACGCAAACGAAAAGACCCGCCGCGGCGGGTCCTTATTGATGGCAACCTCAGCCCACCCTCACCGTCATCCTCGGCCTTGAGCCGAGGATCCAGTGGATGGTCGGGTCAAGCCCGACCATGACGGAAGAGAGGTTGCGGCACTTGATCGACGTGCTGGCGCGCGCCTCATTCCAACAGCCGATCAGGCCGAAACGTTGGCCTTCTCGTCGGAGCGCTCCGAATAGATGTAGAGCGGACGGGCAGAGCCCTTGACGACCTCGTCGGAGATGACGACCTCGCGCACGCCTTCCAGCGTCGGCAGCTCGAACATCGTGTCGAGCAGGATCTTCTCCATGATCGAGCGCAGGCCGCGCGCGCCGGTCTTGCGGACGATCGCCTTGCGGGCGATCTCGCGCAGCGCGTCCTCGTGGAAGGTCAGTTCCACGTCTTCCATCTCGAACAGGCGCTGGTACTGCTTGACGAGCGCGTTCTTCGGTTCCGACAGGATCTGGATCAACGCATCCTCGTCGAGGTCCTCCAGCGTCGCCAGGACCGGCAGGCGGCCGATGAATTCGGGGATGAGGCCGAACTTCACCAGGTCTTCCGGCTCCAGCTCGCGCAGAACCTCGCCGACGCGGCGGTCTTCCGGCGCACGCACCGTCGCGCCGAAGCCGATCGAGGTCTTCTCGCCGCGGGCGGAAATGATCTTGTCGAGGCCGGCAAAGGCGCCGCCGCAGATGAACAGGATGTTCGTCGTGTCGACCTGCAGGAATTCCTGCTGCGGATGCTTGCGGCCACCCTGCGGCGGTACGGAAGCGACCGTGCCTTCCATGATCTTCAGAAGCGCCTGCTGCACGCCCTCGCCCGAGACGTCGCGCGTGATCGACGGGTTGTCGGACTTGCGCGAGATCTTGTCGACCTCGTCGATATAGACGATGCCGCGCTGGGCGCGCTCGACATTGTAGTCGGCGGCCTGAAGCAGCTTCAGGATGATGTTCTCCACGTCCTCGCCGACGTAACCGGCTTCGGTCAGCGTCGTGGCGTCGGCCATGGTGAAGGGCACGTCGATGATGCGGGCGAGCGTCTGGGCGAGATAGGTCTTGCCGCAGCCCGTCGGGCCGACCAGCATGATGTTCGACTTCGCCAGTTCCACGTCCGAGCCCTTGGCGGCATGCGCCAGGCGCTTGTAGTGGTTGTGCACCGCGACCGACAGGATGCGTTTCGCCTGCTGCTGGCCGATGACATATTCGTCGAGGACCTTGATGATATCCTGGGGCGTGGGAACGCCGTCGCGGGATTTCACCATCGAGGTCTTGTTCTCCTCGCGGATGATGTCCATGCACAATTCGACGCATTCATCGCAGATGAACACGGTCGGTCCGGCAATCAGCTTGCGGACCTCGTGCTGGCTCTTGCCGCAGAAGGAGCAGTAAAGGGTATTCTTGGAGTCGCCGCCGTTGCTGCCGCTGACCTTGCTCATGTCACTATCCTTCCAGCACGCCGTTCATCTTAGACAAGATGGCCGGACCACTCAAACCGCCTTTGCCGGAAGCGTTCTCGCCGTCCTTCAAAGGCTCCAGGGGTACTGACCGGAAAAGGGTTTCCCCAAACCGGTGGCAACGAATCCCCCACCGAACACCGAATGCTAGGCCGTTACAAATCAACATAGCATTAACGGCCAATATTAACGGCTTTGCCGTGCGGATAAAGCCCCGCGACCATTACAAATGCGTCACAATAACTTCATCCGCGGCAAAAGCATGGCGTCACGCGCCCTCGACGCCCTCGATCGCCTCGCGGCTGGTGATCACGCGGTCGACCAGACCCCAATCCTTCGCCTCGTCGGCGCTCATGAAATGGTCACGGTCGAGCGTCTGTTCCACCTCCTCGTAGGTGCGGCCGCAATGCTTGACATAGACCTCGTTCAGCTTGCGCTTCATCTTGAGGATGTCCTTGGCATGGCGCTCGATATCGGACGCCTGGCCCGAGAAGCCGCCCGAGGGCTGGTGCACCATGATGCGGGCGTTCGGCGTCGCGAAACGCATGTCCTTGTGGCCGGCGGCCAGCAGCAGCGAGCCCATCGAGGCGGCCTGGCCGATGCAGAGCGTCGAGACGGCCGGCTTGATGAACTGCATCGTGTCGTAGATCGCCATGCCCGAGGTGACGACGCCGCCCGGCGAATTGATGTAGAGCGCGATCTCCTTCTTCGGGTTCTCGGCCTCGAGGAAGAGAAGCTGCGCGCACACGAGCGTTGCGATGTGATCCTCGACGGGACCCGTCAGGAAGATGATGCGCTCCTTCAGGAGGCGCGAATAGATATCGTAGGAACGCTCGCCGCGGTTGGTTTGCTCGACGACCATCGGCACCAGAGCCATGGCGGTATCTACGGGATTTCTCATGTCAATCCTTCATCGGTGTGGCCCTGAAACCCTTCGCAAGCGTTGGGAATCAGCAAGTTTCGTCTTCCCTACATAGAGTGTGAGGGTGGCGGACTTCAAGACAGGTGCGCGTTTTGCGGCGCTCTATGCGAGAATGCAGTTAACTGACGCAACGGGCGGCGGCGATTTCCACAACCGGAGCGCCGGCAAGGTGAAGGAAGGGTGAATTCCGCCCCGGCCTTGCCTCCCCCCGGCGATTGTCTGCACTATATCGTGCTCCAGCGGAGGCAGCCATGATGAAACGATCCCTCGTCGCCCTCGGGCTTCTTTTCCTGACATCGGCCGGGGCACCCGCCCAGCAGGCCTCCGACGCCGTCGCGCCCGAACGGGCGACCGGCCTTGCGGCGGCCAAGGTCGCCACCGCGAAGACCCATATGGTGGCAGCCGCGCACCCGCTTGCGGCCGAGGCCGGCGAAAGGATCCTCGCGGACGGCGGCAGCGCGATCGACGCCATGATCGCCGTCCAGACCGTGCTCGGCCTCGTCGAGCCGCAATCCTCCGGCCTCGGCGGCGGCGCCTTCCTCGTCTACTACGACGCCAGGACCGGGCGCCTCACCACGCTCGACGGGCGCGAGACGGCGCCGATGGAGGCGACCCCCAAGCTCTTCCTCGACGACAAGGGCGCGCCGATGCAGTTCTTCGACGCCGTCGTCGGCGGGCGATCCGTCGGAACGCCCGGCACCGTCATGCTGATGCAGGAGGCGCACAACCGCTGGGGCCGCAAGCCCTGGAAGGACCTCTTCGCCCCCGCCGAAAAACTCGCCCGCGACGGCTTTGCCGTCTCCCCGCGCCTTGCCGGCCTGATCGCCGCCGAAGGGGACCGGCTGAAGACCTTCGAGGCGACCACCGCCTATTTCTTCGGCGCGGACGGCGCGCCGCTGAAGGCCGGCACCATCCTCAGGAACCCGGCCTATGCCGAGACGCTGTCGGCCATTGCCGGCGGCGGCGCGCCGGCCTTCTATACCGGCGCCATCGCCCAGGGGATCGTCGATACGGTGCGCAGCTCGGGCAGCAATGCCGGCGTGCTCTCGCTCGCCGACCTTCGGAACTACCAGGTGAAGGAGCGCCGGCCGGTCTGCATCGCCTATCGGGCGCTCGACATCTGCGGCATGGGGCCGCCCTCCTCCGGCGCGGTCGCCGTCGGCCAGGTGCTCGGCATGCTGGAGAATTTCGACCTCAAGGCGCTCGGCAGGGACAATCCGGAAAGCTGGCGGCTGATCGGCGACGCCCAGCGCCTCGCCTTCGCCGACCGCGAGCGCTACCTTGCGGACACGGATTTCGTGCCTGCGCCCATCAAGGGGCTCCTCGACAAAATCTATCTCGGCGAGCGGGCGAAACTGCTCGACGGCGACAAGGCGCTCGCCGGCGATGCCGTGACGGCGGGCAGGCCGGAATGGGACCACGCCTTCAATTTCGGCCGGGATGCCGCGCTCGAACTGCCCTCCACCAGCCATTTCGTCATCGTCGACAAGGCCGGCAATGTCGTCTCCATGACGGCCACCATCGAGAACGGCTTCGGTTCGCGGCTGATGACCGGCGGTTTCCTGCTCAACAACGAGCTCACCGACTTCTCCTTCAAGACCCATGACGAGGGCCTGCCCGTCGCCAACCGCGTGGAGCCCAGCAAGCGTCCCCGCTCCTCCATGTCGCCGACCATCGTCATGAAGGACGGCAAGCCCGTGCTGGCCATCGGCTCGCCCGGCGGCAGCCAGATCATCGGCTATGTCGCCCAGGCGCTGATCGCCCATATCGACTGGGGCATGGATGTCGGCGCGGTCGTCTCGATGCCGCATCTCGTCAACCGCTTCGGCCCCTACGACCTCGAAGCCGGAACGGACGCGGAAAAGCTCGCCGAACCGCTGAAGGCCCTCGGCTACGAGGTGAAGCTGAGCGAAATGAACTCCGGCCTGCACGCCATCGCCATCTCCCCCGACGGCCTCACCGGCGCTGCCGATCCGCGGCGGGAGGGGATTGCGGTCGGGAAATAGGGTCAGACGAGGCGGACAGGTCCGCCATAGTCGGCAACGCGTGCATCCGCCGTCAGCAACAGCAGGCCCTCATGTTTCGCCTGCGCGATGAGGATGCGGTCGAAAGGATCGCGGTGCAGGTGCGGCAGGTCCGCCACGGCGATGGCATGGCCGGCGATGATCGGCAACTCGACGTAACCGTTATCGACCAGGCCGCGCCGCAGCCGCGCGGCGTCCGCCTGGAAATCCTCGCGGTCGAGGCTCGATTTGATGACCACTTCCCAGAGGCTCGCGACGCTGAAATAGAGGGTGTTTTCCGGATCCGCCATAAGCGCCGTCGCGGCCTCGCTGAGGCGCTCCGGGCTCGACGCCGCCCAGAGCAGCAGGTGCGTATCGATGAGGAGCTTCATTCTTCACCGGAAAACTGCCGGGCGATCTCATCCTCGCCCATCCGGTCGAAATCGTCGGGAACCGTCAACTCCCCGCGCAGAAAGCCGAAACGGCTCGTCTTGCCCTCCCCCACCGGTTCGAGCGGCACGACTTTGACCATCGGCTTTCCCGCCTTGGCGATAACGAAACTTTCCCCCTTCGCCGCCTGCTCGACCAAGCGTGAAAGGTTGGTCTTCGCATCATGGATGTTGACCGTACGCATCGCCTTCCCCATGGACTTAGTCCGATAAACTTAGTCCATTGCTTTGGATAAATCAAATTCCGGTTTCACCCGACGCCGGTATGCGCTACCCATCGATCATGACGACGACACACTTCCCCTTCCTCTCCATCGATCCCGCCAGCCGCCGCGTCTCGCTCGACGGCCGCAATCCCGATTTCTACCGCGATCCGAACCCGGTTTACGCGGCGCTGCATGCGCACTGTCCCACCTTCTGGTGGGAAGAGCAGAAGATGTGGTACTTCACCGGCTACGACCATGTGAACGGCCTCCTGCGCGACCGCCGCTTCGGCCGGCAGATCCTGCATGTGGCGACGCGCGAGGAACTGGGCCTGCCGGAGCCGCAGCCGCACCTGACGCATTTCGACGCCGCCGAAGCCTGGTCGCTGCTGGAGCTGGAGCCGCCGGAACACACGCGGCTGCGCACCCTCGTCAACCGCGCCTTCGTCTCGCGCATGATCGAGAAGCTGACGCCGGAGATTTCCGCGCTCTGCCACGAGGCGATCGACCGGTTCGAGAAGGACGGGAAGGTCGAACTGCTCACCGCCTTCGCCGACATCCTGCCGGTGACGATGATCGCCCGCATGATCGGCATTCCCGACGAGATGGGGCCGCAGCTCCTGAAATGGTCGCATGCCTATGTGCGCATGTACATGTTCGGCCGCACCCACGCGGACGAGATCGCGGCCGACAGGGCGGCCGAGGAATTCTCCGCCTATGTCCGCGGCGTCATCGCCGAGCGCCGGGCGGACCCGCGCGACGACCTGCTCTCGCACATGGTGCATACGGAGCACCGCGGCCAGCTCCTGACCGAGGACGAGCTGATCTCCACGACCATCGTGCTGCTCAATGCCGGCCACGAGGCGACGGTGCACCAGATCGGCAATGCCGTGCGCACCATCCTGGAAAACGGCGCCGATCCTTCCGTGCTCTTCGCCGACGGGAAGGCGACGGAGCGCACGGTCGAGGAATGCCTGCGCATCTCCGCGCCGGTGCACATCTTCGACCGTTTCGCGCTGGAGGATGTCGAACTCGACGGCATCCATTTCCGCCGCGGCGACAAGGTGGCGATGATCCTCGCGGCCGCCAATCTCGACCCGAGGAAATTCACCGATCCCCTCGTCTTCAAGCCGGACCGCAACGAGGGCGCCAACCTCTCCTTCGGCGCCGGCATCCACTTCTGCATCGGCGCCCCGCTCGCCCGGCTGGAGCTCAACATCGCCCTGCCGATCCTCTTTCAGCGCCTGCCGGGACTAAGAATCGCGCAGAAGCCCGTGGTGAAGGATGTCTACCACTTCCACGGGCTGGAGGCGCTGGAGCTGGAATGGTGAGGCGCTGAGTGGCACACGATAACAATCTCGTCCTCATCGGCGCGATCTTCGTCGCGGTCTATCTGCTCGTTCCCCTCGCCACGCTCGCCTCCGGCTTTCTGAGGTCGCGCGGCGATGAGTGGACGTTCCCGGCGCTCGTGGCCGCCAGTGTTGCACTTTGGGTATTGTTCACGACATCCATGGGTCAGGACAATTTAGCATCGGGTCTTTCTTTACCGTACCTCGGCCTGGTTGTTCTGACGTCGGTCGGCGGCGGCGCGCTACGCTTCTTTCTATCTCCCTCTGGTCGCGAGCCATCCTGGATTGGCAGCATGCTGCTGGGCTTCGCTATTGGCGTTCCGTTACCTCTCACCGGGCTCGGCCAAGTGGGCCTTTTTGCCCAACCGCCACATACAGCCGTCACCATTGTTCTGGTCTGTTTGACTGGCTTCCTGCTCTATCAAGCGTGTTCAGGACGCAGCAGACTACGATTGAAGCAGCCGTTCGACACGTACGGCTTCATATGCTTCTCGCTCGCAGGGACGCTGGGCCTCGCGACTATCTTGGCCAATTTTTTCCCTCTACAGGCGGCATCCTAGCCCCTGCATAAGATTGGGGCTCACCCGCCGCCCGATTTGACAAAAGCCTTGCGGGCGAAATCCTAGACGCGGATGACGTAGTCCTTGCGAGTCGTTTCAACGACTTCCCAGGTTCCCTTGAAGCCGGGTCTCAGGATCAGGCGGTCGCCGGCCTTCAGGTGCGTCGTTTCGCCATTTTCCGAAACCACGATCGAGCGCCCCTCGAGGATATGGAAATACTCCCACTCGTCGTACTGGATGCGCCATTTTCCCGGCGTCGACTGCCAGATGCCGGCATAGATGCCGCCATCGGCCTCCTCGATGTTCCAGGTGGTGAAGACCGGATCGCCAGCGATCAGCCGGTCGGCGGCCGGGCGGCCCGTCTCGGGCTCGATGCCCTCAATGTCGAAATCGCGTATCTTGGTCATAAGGCTGTCCGTTCCTTCCTGAGCCAGATGCCCCTCATCCGGCTGCCGCCCCCTTCTCCCCGCAAGCGGGGCGAAGGGATGATGCACCGGTTTCCTCAAGCAATGCAGACAACGAACGGGAAAAGCGCTCCGCGTGTTTCCTTCTCCCCGCCTGCGGGGAGAAGGTGGCCGGCAGGCCGGATGAAGGGCAATCCCGTTTATGCCCTGGCCCGTCTATGCCTTGGCCAGCGCCTGCTCGATATCCGCGATGATGTCTGCGACGTCCTCGATGCCGATCGACAGGCGCACGACGTCGGGGCCGGCGCCGGCGGCGACCTGCTGCTCCTCGCTGAGCTGGCGATGGGTGGTGGAGGCCGGGTGGATGACGAGGGAGCGCGTGTCGCCGATATTGGCGAGGTGCGAGAGCATTTCCAGGCCCTCGACGAAGCGCTTGCCCGATTCGTAGCCGCCCTTGAGGCCGAAGGTGAAGACCGCGCCGGCGCCCTTGGGCGAATAGCGCTGCTGGGTGGCATGGTTCGGATCGTCCTCGAGGCCCGCATAGGTGACCCAGGAGATCTTGTCGTGGCCCTTCAGCCACTTGGCGACGGCGAGCGCATTGTCGCAATGGCGCTGCATCCTCAGCGGCAGGGTTTCGATGCCGGTCAGGATCTGGAAGGCATTGAAGGGCGAGATGGCGGGGCCGAAATCGCGCAGGCCGAGAACGCGGCAGGCGATGGCGAAGGCGAAGTTGCCGAAGGTGGCATGCAGCACGATGCCGGCATATTCCGGCCGCGGCTCGGACAGCATCGGATACTTGCCGGAGGCCGTCCAGTCGAAGGTGCCGCCGTCGACGATGACGCCGCCCATGGAATTGCCATGGCCGCCCATGAACTTGGTCAGCGAATGCACGACGATGTCGGCGCCGTGCTCCAGCGGGCGCACGAGATAGGGCGTCGCCATGGTGTTATCGACGATGAGCGGCAGGCCGTGGCGATGGGCGATCTCGGCGATACCCGCGATATCGACGAAGGTGCCGCCGGGGTTTGCCAGGCTCTCGATGAAGATCGCCTTGGTCTTGTCGTCGATCTGGCTTTCGAAGGAGGAGAGGTCGGCCGTATCGGCCCAGCGCACATGCCAGTCGAAGCTCTTGAAGGCATGGCCGAACTGGTTGATCGAGCCGCCATAGAGCCGGCGCGCGGCGATGAAGTTGTCGCCCGGGCGCATGATCGTGTGGAAGACGAGGAGCTGGGCGGCATGGCCCGAGGCGACGGCGAGCGCCGCCGTGCCGCCTTCGAGCGCCGCGACGCGCTCTTCCAGCACCGCCTGGGTCGGGTTCATGATGCGGGTGTAGATGTTCCCGAAGGCCTGGAGGCCGAAAAGCGAGGCGGCGTGGTCGGTGTCGTTGAACACGAAGCTCGTGGTCTGGTAGATCGGCGTCGCGCGCGCGCCCGTCGTCGGGTCCGGCTGGGCGCCGGCGTGGATGGCGAGCGTTGCAAATCCGGGCTTGTTCTGCGTCATGAAATGGCCTCCCTGGCTAAAGTCGGGCGCACTATTTCAGAGTGGTAAGAGCCGGTCAAAGAAAGATTTTCCGGAAAAAGGCACAGGCGCGGCAACAGACGTTTTGCCGCCTGAAAACCTCAGGCGACGAGGCGGGGATATTCGATCGCCGGGCAGCGATCCATGACCACCTTGATGCCGGCCGCCTCCGCCTTTGCCGCCGCCGCGTCATGGCGCACCGAGAGCTGGCCCCAGATGACCCTGGGCAGCGGGTTCAGCGCCAGCACCTCCTCGACGACCGACGGGAGCGCATCCGCCGCGCGGAAGACATCGACCATGTCGATGGGTTCGACGATATCGGCCAGACGGGCGACGACCGGCTGACCGAGGATCTCCTTGCCGGCCTGGCCGGGATTGACCGGGATGACCCGATAGCCCTTGCGCAGCAGGAAGGCCATCACCCGGTGGCTGGGGCGCTCCGGATTGGGCGAGGCGCCGACGAGCGCGATGAGCTTGGTCGAGCGCAGGATGTCGGCGATGTAATAGTCCGGATAGGAATCGTGGTTCATGCGGCTACCCCGTTTTGCTGCCGGAGAATTGGGGTAACGTTGCGTGAAGTCAATATGCGCGGCGCTCAGGAGGCCTTGAGCATCAGCACCGGATATTCCGTCACCGGGCAGCGATCCATGACCACCTGGATGCCGGCGGCCTCCGCCCGCGCGGCGGCGGCATCGTCGCGCACCGTGAACTGGCCCCAGAGCACGGCGGGAAGCGGATCGAGCGCCAGCACCTCGTCGACGACGGCACCGAACTGGCTTGCCGCGCGAAAGACGTCGACCATGTCGATCGGCTCGGCGATATCGGCAAGATGCGCGTAGACCTTCTGGCCGAGGATGGTCTTTCCGGCGTGGCCGGGATTGACGGGAATGACGCGATAGCCCTTGCCGAGCAGGAAACCCATGACGCCATGGCTCGGCCGCGCATCGTTCGGCGAGGCGCCGAGCACGGCGATCGTGTGCACGGATTTGAGAATGTGGCGGATGTAGCTGTCGGGATAGTGATCGTGGTTCATCGCTGCCTCCTCCGGCGTTCGCAACCGTCTCTCACATGTCTTCCTGCCTTCCAGGCTAGCGCAGAACCTTAAAGAAGACGACCGCACCGGGGCCGGCATTCGCGCGCCGATTGTGCCATTGCGGATCAGCTTCGGTCATTTTGCCGCCGCCAGGGCGCATTTTGCCGAAAATCCTGCCAGTATCCCGATTGCAAATCGGCGAAATTGCGCCGATGAAGGACCACGCTCCTCCCCCAATGGCCTGCCCCTTCGAGGTCCCGGATTGCCGCTAGACATTCTTTTTCTCGTGCTGTTCGGCGCGGCTCTTCATGCCGTCTGGAATGCCCTCGTCAAATCCGGCACGGACAAGTCGCTCGACGCGGCCATGGTCTCGCTCGGCGGCGGCATGGTCGGCCTTGCCTTCCTGCCGTTCGTGCCCATGCCCGATCCGGCGGCCTGGCCCTTCGTGCTCACCTCGGCCGTCCTGCAATTCGCCTATTTCCAGCTCGTCGCCGCCGCCTACCGGGCCGGCGATATCGGCCTCGTCTATCCGCTGATGCGGGGCGCCGCGCCCCTTCTTGTCGCCATGACGAGCGGCCTCGTCCTGGGGGAGCACCTGACACCGGGCGCAATGGCGGGCGTGCTGGTCATTTCCGTCGGCGTGCTGACGCTCGCCTTCGAATCGCGTCATGGCAGCCGCCGGGCCATCACCTATGCGCTGGCGAACGCCGCCGTCATCGCCACCTATACCTTCGTCGACGGCGCCGGCGCGCGCGTTTCCGGCAATGCGGTTTCCTACACGCTGTGGATGTCGTTGCTGCCGCCGGTCCTGCTCTTCGGCTGGGCGGTCGCGCGGCGCGGCAGCAGGCCGGTCTGGACGCATGTGCGCCGCAACTGGGTGCGCGGCCTCCTCGGCGGCGCCGGTTCCATCGCCTCCTACGGCCTCGCCCTCTGGGCCATGACCAAGGCGCCGGTCGCCACCATCGCCGCGCTGCGCGAAACCGCCATCCTCTTCGCCCTCCTCATCTCGGTCTTCATCCTCAAGGAGAGGGCCAGCATCTGGCGCTACATCGCCAGTGCCGTGATCGCGACGGGCGTGCTGGTGCTGAAGCTGGCTTGAGGATTGAAATCCTCGCCCGCAGAGTGTATGTACGTATTATTGTACAGAGGACACCGGCATGAAGGTCGTCAGCCTTTCCGAACTGCGCGCGAACATTGCCAAGCACTTCGACAGCGTCGAGGCCGACCGGGACGAACTGATCGTCACGCGGCAGAACCGCGAGCCGATGGTCGTCATGTCGCTCGCCGATTTCGAGAGCTGGAAAGAGACGATGTACCTTACCGCCGGCCCGGCGAACCGCGCGCATCTGCTGCGCTCGATCCAATCGCTCGATGCAGGCAAGGGCGAGACAAGAACGCTCGATGAGCTGACCGTCACCGGCGAATGAAGATCTGCTTTTCTCCGGAAGCCTGGGCCGATTTCACCTATTGGGTCGAAACGGACCGCAAGACCGCGGAGAAGATCGTCGGCCTGATCAAGGAATGCCGGCGGGAACCGTTTTCCGGCCTCGGCAAGCCCGAGCCGCTGCGCGGGGAGCTGAAAGGCTTCTGGTCACGCCGGATCACGCACGAGCACCGGCTGGTCTACCGCGTGAGCGGCAGCGGCCAGGCCCAGATGCTGGAAATCGCCGCCTGCCGCTACCACTACGGCTGAAGGGCTATTTCCACTCCGGCATGCGCTTTGCGAGGAATGCGCCGATCCCCTCCTTCGCGTCATCGACCAGCATGTTGTCGACCATCGTCGCGACGGCGATGTCATAGGCTTCGGCAAGCGGCAGGCCGGCCTGGGCGCGGAAGGCGACCTTGCCGATGCGCAGCGCCTGCGGCGACTTGGAGGCGATGACGGCGGCATATTTGTCGACGACCTGGCGCAGGTACTGCTGCGGCACGATGCGGTTGACGAGGCCGAAATCCTTGGCGGTGGAGGCGTCGATCGTCTCGCCCGTGAGCAGCATCTCCATCGCCTGCTTGGGATGGGCGGCGCGGGTGACGGCGACCATCGGCGTCGAGCAGAACAGGCCGATATTGACGCCCGGCGTGCAGAAGGCGGAGGTGTCGGTGCAGATGGCAAGGTCGCAGCTGGCGACGAGCTGGCAGCCGGCGGCCGTGGCGAGCCCGTCGATCTCGGCGACGACCGGCTGCGGCAGCGCGGCAATCTTCAGCATGATATCCGCCGCCATGCGCATGGTCTTCTCGAAGAAGGCGCGCCCGCCGTCCGCATCGCCGCGGCGGGCGGTCATCTCCTTGAGGTCGTGGCCGGCGGAAAACACCTTTCCGGTCGAGGCGAGCACGACGACGCGGATGGCCTCGTCGCCCGCGGCCGCATCGAGCGCCTCGCCGAGCGCCTCCATGACGGCGATGGAGAGAACATTGGCCGGCGGGTTGTTGAGTGTGATCCTGAGGATCGGCTCATGCCGTTCGATGCGCACCAGCCCGGCCGGCTCCTCTTTCCTGAACGACACCACATCCGCCATGATCGCCTCCCTTGTGAGCTTTCCACAGCGTCCTACGCTTCACCGCACCCCGTTTCAAGTTGGTCGACATAGACTTTGAGAGGGCTTGCCCCTCGGCGCAAATCGGTCTGTAAACGCCAGGCAGGCGGAGGAGGAAACCATGACCCTGACCCCCATCATGGACCGGGACGCCCTGAATCGGTTCCTCGAAACCGATTTTCCGCAGATCCATACGGATGGAAAGGTTTTCGACGTGACCGAGGTGGGGCCAGGCACGGTCGTCATGCGGCTCGCGCCGAACGAGCGGCATCTGCGCCCCGGCGGCACGGTCTCCGGCCCCACCCTGTTCGCGCTGGCCGATGTCGCGGCCTATTGCGTGGTGCTGGCGCATATCGGCCCCGTGGCGCTCGCCGTCACCACCAATCTCAACATCAACTTCCTGCGGAGGCCCGAACCCGGCCCCCTCACCTGCACCTGCCGGCTGCTCAAGCTCGGCAAGCGGCTGGCGGTGATCGAGGCGTCGATTTTCGGCGAGGATGCCGCGGATCTGGTGGCGCATGCCACCGCGACCTATTCGATTCCGCCGCGATAATTTGTGGTATCGAAATACCCCTTCTATAACATATTGTTTTTGCTTATTTATCTTTGACGGCCACCGAGTGGCGTCCCTTGACGTCCCGTCGGCTCTCGCTTATAAACCGCTCCAGATCGCGGTCCCCACGGGCCGCGTTCGATTTTTGGCACCCGCAAGGGGCCAAACCAAGCAACAAGAAACGCCCGTCGCCTCAAAACCTCGGGATCGCAAAAGAAAGACATCTCCCATGGCAACCTTCGTACAGAAGCCCGCCGAGGTAGAAAAGAAGTGGATCCTCATCGACGCCGAAGGCCTCGTTGTCGGTCGCCTCGCTACCCTCATCGCCAACCGCCTGCGCGGCAAGCACAAGGCAACCTTCACGCCCCACGTCGATGACGGCGACAACGTCATCGTCATCAACGCCGAGAAGGTCGTCTTCACCGGCAAGAAGTACTCCGACAAGAAGTACTACTGGCACACCGGTTACCCGGGCGGCATCAAGGAGCGTACGGCTCGCCAGATCATCGAAGGCCGCTTCCCGGAGCGCGTCCTCGAAAAGGCCGTCGAACGCATGGTTCCGCGCGGTCCCCTCGGCCGTCGCCAGATGAAGAACCTGCGCGTCTACGCCGGCGCCAACCACCCGCATGAAGCCCAGCAGCCCGTCGCCCTCGACGTCGCCAAGCTGAACAGCAAGAACACAAGGAGCGCCTGATAATGGCCGACCTCTCCTCGCTCAAGGACCTCGGCGTCGCTGCTGCAGCTCCGGCCGCTTCCGCCCCGGTTCACGTCAAGAAGGTTGACGCCCAGGGTCGTTCCTACGCCACCGGCAAGCGCAAGGACGCTGTCGCCCGCGTGTGGGTCAAGCCGGGCTCCGGCAAGATCACCGTCAACGGCAAGTCGTTCGAAGCCTATTTCGCCCGCCCGGTCCTGCAGATGATCCTGCAGCAGCCGATCGTCGCGGCGGCCCGTGACGGCCAGTTCGACATCGACGCCACCGTCGCCGGCGGCGGCCTTTCCGGCCAGGCCGGTGCCGTTCGTCACGGCATCTCCAAGGCGCTGACCTACTTCGAGCCGGGCCTGCGCTCGGTCCTCAAGAAGGGAGGCTTCCTGACCCGCGACTCGCGCGTCGTCGAACGCAAGAAGTACGGCAAGGCCAAGGCCCGCCGTTCGTTCCAGTTCTCCAAGCGTTGATCGCTCGGACGACATGGTTTTCAGGAAAGGCCGGGGTTCACCCCGGCCTTTTCGTTTCTGGATGAGGGGCGACCCCGGTTCCATCGAACGATTCGCCACCACATCTTTCGCTTCCCTGCCCCCAAAATTCCCTTGCCTTCAGGATCGCGATTGGCGAACGTCCCGCCACATTCGGAGGGATCATTCATGGCCAACAAGACGATCGACCATGCCATCACGGCGAGGACGCTGAAGAGCGCCGCCTCGGACCCGACCCATGCGGGCATCCTCTCCTTCATGCGCCGGCGCTATACGAAAATCCTGAAGGATGTCGACGCGGTCGTCTGGGGCATTCCCTTCGATGCCGCGACCTCCAACCGGCCCGGCACGCGCTTCGGGCCGCAGGCCATCCGCCGCGCCTCGGCGATCATGGACAACGACCCGCAATATCCCTTCGAGCGCGACCTCTTCGCGGACATGGCCGTCATCGACTACGGGGACTGCCTGCTCGACTACGGCAACCACCAGAAAACGCCCGGCACCATCGAGCGCGAGGCGAGGAAGATCCTCAAATCCGGCGCCTACATGCTGACGCTCGGCGGCGACCATTTCATCACGCTGCCGCTCCTGCGCGCCCATGCGGAAAAATACGGCCCCCTCTCCCTCGTGCAGTTCGACGCCCACCAGGATACCTGGGCGGACGAGAAGGGGCGCATCGACCACGGCTCCTTCGTCGGCACGGCGGTGCGCGAGGGGCTGATCGATCCCGAGACCTCGATCCAGATCGGCATCCGCACCCATGCGCCGGAGGATTGCGGCATCCGCATCCTCTACGGCTATGACGTGGAGGAGATGACCGCCGGCGAGATCGCCGATGCGATCGTCCACCATGTCGGGGACGGGGCGACCTACCTCACCTTCGATATCGACTGCCTCGACCCGGCCTTCGCGCCCGGCACCGGCACGCCCGTCTCCGGCGGTCCGTCGAGCGCGAAAATCCTGTCGGTCCTGCGCAAGCTCGGTGCGCTGAACATCGTCGGATCGGATGTGGTCGAGGTCGCGCCGGCCTATGACCATGCGGACATCACGGCCATCGCCGGCTCCAGCATCGCCATGTACATGCTGGGGCTTCACGCCGCAAAGCTGGCCGAGCGGCGCTGACGGCGCCGCATTGAATGCGACGGGCCGAGGAGTTATATCGGGCCGGAAATTCTCTTTTCCGCACGTTCGGACGCAAGGCCGCGACAGGGTCTTGCCGGAATTGCGGCAGGCTTCTCACAGGATTGGATTGCAGATGAAACCGAAGATCTTCATCGATGGCGAACACGGCACGACGGGCCTGCAGATCCGCACACGCATGGCCGGCCGCGATGATGTCGAGCTCCTCTCGATCCCCGAGGCCGAGCGCCGCAATGCCAGGCTGCGCGAGGACCTCCTGAACAGTGCCGACGTCGCCATCCTCTGCCTGCCCGACGATGCGGCGAAGGAGGCCGTCGCCATGGTCGCCGGCAACAATTCCGTCCGCATCATCGACACCTCGACGGCGCATCGCGTCAACCCGGACTGGGCCTATGGCTTTGCCGAGATGGATCGCGAACAGCCGAAGAAGATCTCCGGTGCCCGCTATGTCGCCAATCCCGGCTGCTACCCGACGGGCGCCATCGGGCTCCTCCGCCCGCTGCGCCTTGCCGGCCTGCTGCCGGAGGACTATCCGGTCACGGTCAACGCCGTTTCTGGCTATACGGGCGGCGGCAAGCAGATGATCGCGCAGATGGAGGAGGCCGGCCATCCGGATCCCATCGACGCGCCGCACTTCCTCTACGGTCTCACGCTCAAGCACAAGCACGTGCCGGAAATGCAGGTGCACGGCCTGCTTTCCCGCGCGCCCCTCTTCTCGCCCTCCGTCGGAAAGTTCCCGCAGGGCATGATCGTTCAGGTGCCGCTCTATCTTGCGGACCTCAACGACCACGCCTCGCTCGGCTCGATCCACGAGGCGCTGGCCGCGCATTACGCCGGCCAGGACATCGTCGAGGTGGTGGACCTCAAGGAAAGCGCCAACCTCGCCCGCGTCAACGCCGTTGAGCTGGCCGATACGGACCGCATGAAGCTCTACGTCTTCGGCACCGCCGGCGCGCCGCATGTCAATCTCGTCGCCCTGCTCGACAATCTCGGCAAGGGCGCATCGGGCGCCGCCGTGCAGAACATGGACCTGATGCTGAAGGCATGAGTTCGCCTCAGGCAAGCGCGGAGCGTATATCCGTCAGGCCGAAATCGTTGCCCTTGAACAGCAAGGGCTCGTCGAGAGCCTTTGCGAGCGCGTAGGAAAAGCAGTCGCCGATATTCAGGCCGGCCGGATGCCTCCCCTTGCCATAGGCACGAAAGCCGGCAATGGCGAGATTGACCTGGGCGCCATCGACCGAGACGGTCTCGGCGCTCACCGCATCCAGCAGCGCCTCCAACGCGGCACGCCCCTCTTCGCCCTTTCGTCCTTCGACCACACAGGTGGCTTCGACGCGTGTGACGGCGGAAATCAGGCATCGCCCGCCAGTTGCCAGTACCTCTTCGAAGATCGCCGCGTCATCTTCCTGGAACAGCACGGCCGCGAGCGCCGAGGTGTCGATGACCATCACCAGAGCCCGTCGTCATCATAGCCGACGATGTCGTCCGCGGACCGGCCGTCCCTGTCGGGCAGCGCCGCGCAGGCGGCACCGATCGCATGCAGGCGGCGTTTCAGGTCGGACGGCTGGCCGCGGCGGCGGCGTTCCCGTTCGAGGCGCTCGGCAAGCGCCTTGCGGATCGCCGTCGTCAGGCTCTCACCGGTCAAGGCGGCCACTTCGCGGGCGAGCCGATCCGTTTCCGCATCCTTCAGGCTGAGTGCCATGGCACACCTCTTCTATAAAACCCTCGGGATTATATAAGAGGTGACGCTTCAAGTCACGACCGTTCCATTTCCCCGTGGAACCCGCGCCAATGGGCGACCGCGAAGCCGAGCACGACCAGCGCTCCGCCCTGGTGGGCCAGCGCCCAGCCGAGCGGGACCTGCCAGAGGAGCGTGAGGATGCCGATCATCGCCTGGAGACAGACGAGGCCGAACAGCACGAGGGCGCGGCGGGCATGCGTCGTTTCGGGGGCGGCGCGCAGCGAGGCGATCATGTGCATGGCGACGAGCGCGAAGAGCACGTAGGCGCCGATGCGGTGGACGAACTGCACCGTCTTCGGGTTCTCGAAGAGGTTGATCCACCAGGGCTGCTGCACGAAGAGGCCGCCCGGCACGACGGCGCCGTCCATCAGCGGCCAGGTGTTGTAGGTGAGGCCGGCGTCTAGGCCGGCGACGAGGGCGCCGAGATAGATCTGGAAGATCGCCATGCAGGCGATGATGCCGGCCATCCGGCGGGAACCGTCCGTCGGCGCGGCGTCGTCGCTGTGCGGCGAAAGCGCCCGCATCAGCCATGTCGTCCAGGCAAAGATCAGACAGGCGATGGTAAGGTGCGTGGCGAGCCGGTACTGGCTGACGGAAACCCGCTCGGCAAGGCCGGATGTGACCATCCACCAGCCGATGAACCCCTGGAAACCGCCGAGCGCCAGAAGGCCGACGAGCGGCCAGCGCAGCTTCTTCTCGATCCGGCCGGTCAGCCAGAAGAAGGCGAGCGGCACGGCAAAGACGAAGCCGATGGAGCGGGCGATCAGCCGGTGGGCCCATTCCCACCAGAAGATCGTCTTGAACTCCTCGACGGTCATGTCCTTGTTGATCTGCTGATATTGCGGAATGCGCTTGTAGAGGTCGAACTCCTCCTGCCACTCCTTGTCGCCGATCGGCGGGACAATGCCGTGGATCGGCTTCCATTCGGTGATGGAAAGGCCGGATTCGGTGAGCCGCGTCGCGCCGCCCACCAGCACCAGCACGAACAGCGTGAACAGCACGAAGCCGAGCCACCGGCGCACCTGGCGGCGGTTGCGGTCGGTCCTGTCCGTGTCACTGTGGCTGCGGTATGCGGTCGCGGTCGTGGCGCTCATCGTCTCGGCTCCTTTTCCGGAGCGGCGGGCGGCCCGCCATTCCGGTTCCTTTCTCGCGTCCTTCCGGCAAAACCGCGCGCGCGGCTTCAGCCGGAACGACTGTGGCGTTGATTTGCCTGACCGGCCCGTGCAAAACAAGGCCCGAACCTTTGCGGCATGCCGTCGCGCCATTTTGCCGCTACCGAAGTGAAAGACTGCCCATGCCCCCTCGCCTCAGAAAACTGGTCGGCACGATCCTGATCATCATCCTCGTGCTCGTCTATGCGCTGGTCGCGACCACCGTCGCCGCCGCCACGCTCGGGCAATCGCCATGGTACGTCCACCTTCTCTACTTCACCGTGACCGGCCTTTTGTGGATCCTGCCGGCCATGCTGATCATCAAGTGGATGGAAAAGCCGGGCAAGCCGCGCGACGAATAGGCTATGTCTGAAGATGGGCGGCAAGGCCGGCGGGATAAAGCTCCACGCCGGCCGGCAGCGCGAGCGGGTAGAACCAGCGTGCCGTCCAGAGCGAGCGGTCATGCTCGACGAGCGTGATCTCGGGCCGGCGATAGAGGCTTTCGTCGAGCAGGTAGATGTTCGCGGCGAAAATGAACTCGTGACCCTGCGCGCCCTCATGCCAGTAGAGGTTCTCGAAGGTCGTCCACGGGCCGTCTATGGCGATCTCGCAGCCGAACTCCTCGCGGAACTCGCGGGCGAGCGCCTCCTCCCGCGTTTCGCCGAATTCGATGGAGCCGCCGGGCGGGCGCACGCCCTTGACCGTGCCGTCGTCGCGCGTCACTTCCGCCGCCAGCAGCCGGCCGCCGTGCCAGGCAAGGCCCAGCACCTTCACATGGATCTTCTGCGGCGGCCGCCAGGTCTGCATGGGTCCCTCCTGCCGGCGGGGTGCATCACCCGCCGCTCTCGTTATCGACTTGCTAACCGCGCTGGCCGATTTCCCGGGGCATACGGGCCGGCGTCAGCGGATTTAAACCAATTGCGCAGGCCTGACGCCTATTGTGTCGCTGCGGCAACCGAATGCACGAAGGCCAGGCCATGGGAGCGATGCAACTCCATTTCCAGATCATGCCGTCCGAACGCGACCGCACACGCGGCGGTCTGGCGCCGGCGGCCGGCGACGACCATACCCGCTCGACGCTGCCGCTGTCGATCCGCCTGCACGAGCGGATGGAACCGCTGGAGGCCTGCTGGCGGGCGCTCGAAACGGACAACCCGCTTTCGCTCCACCAGAGCTACGACTGGTGCCGCGCCTGGGCGGAAAGCCATGCCTGCCGGCTGCTGATCGTCGAGGGCCTTTCCGGCGGGCGCACGCATCTCCTGCTGCCGTTCGAAATCGTGCGCCGCGGGCCGATCCGCATCGCCCGCTTCCTCGCCGCCCCGTTCAGCAACATCAATACGGGTCTCTACTCGCGGGATTTCCGCGCCCTCGCCGCCCCGCCACGCCTCCGGCAGGCGCTGGACACGGTGCGGGGGCAGCTTGCCCGCCACTGCGACATCTTCCTACTTGAGAACATGCCGCTGGACTGGCGCGCCGAGGCGAGCCCCTTTTCCGATCTTCCCGCGGTGCTGAACCAGAATTCCGCCTTCCAGATCGAGCTCTTCCCCGATTTCGAGCGCACGCTGGCGCAGGTCAACGCCCGCCGCCGCCGCAAGAAGTTCCGCTCCTCCGAGCGCCGCCTGATGGCGCTTGGCGGCTACGAATACGTCATCGCCGAGGCCGGCAGGGAGAGCCGGGCGCTGCTGGAAACCTTCTTCCAGCAGAAGGCCGCACGTTTCGACGCCATGGGCCTGCCCGACGTCTTTCGCGACGAGGACACGCGGGATTTCTTCCGCCGGCTGGTGTCGGTGCCCGAGGCGGATGGCAGCTATCCGCTGCAACTCCATGCCGTGCGCCTCAAGGGCGGGAACGACGGCCGGATTGCCGCCATTGCCGGCCTGTCGCGCAAGGGCGACCATGTGATCTGCCAGTTCGGCTCGATCGACGACACGATCGCCGCGGATGCCAGCCCCGGTGAATTCCTGTTCTACCTTGCCATCCGGAAACTGTGCGGCGAGGGCGTGCGCCTGTTCGACTTCGGCATCGGCGACCAGCCCTACAAGCGCTCCTGGTGCACGATCGAGACGCGGCAGCACGACCTGCTCTGGCCGACGACGGTTGCCGGGGCGACGGTCGCCGCGCTGCACCGGGCCAAGACCGGCACGAAACGCCTCATAAAGCAGAACCCGCAGGTCTACGCCTTCCTGCAGCGCCTGCGCTCCGGCAAGACGGCACGCCCGCGCGCGGATGGCGCGGACGACGCGGACTGATCCGCCCTATGCCGCCCGGCGGCCCGGATAGCGCGGCGGCTCGCCCCCCTCGCCCGTCATCAGCATGACCTCGCTGTAGCCGGCCGCGCCGAAGGCGTCGATCATCTCGACGATCTCGTCCTCGTCGGCGCCCGGAAGGGAGAGGATGATATCGGTCTCCTGGTCGCGCGTCAGGCGCCGCACGCCCTCCACGTCGGCCGGGCCGCATTCCACGATCACCGTGTCATAGGCATCGGCAAGCGAGGAGATGACCATCGCCAGCCGGTCGATGCCGCGCATGGCGCGCTTGATGTTCGCATTGCCGCGCGGAATGACGTGCGCCCCGGACAACCGGTCGCCATGGATGATGTCGCCGAAGACGGCGTCGCCGACGAGGAGATCGGTGATGCCGGGCATATGGGCGGACTGCGCCATCAGGCGCGTCGGGCAGGCCGAGCCGGTCAGGTCGATGATCAGCGTCTTGCGATGTTCCTCCGCGATGCGGCGGGCCAGCATGACGGTGGCGGTGGAGCCGCGGTCTCCGGAGGGCGAGACGGAGATCGCGACCGAGACGTTGTTCTCGACCATGTACCGGGCAACGGCGGCAATGGAGAATTCCGCCTCCTCCTCCCCGAGGTCGGCCGTATCGAGCAGCGAAGCGGGTGAGCCCGCCTCTGTCGCCTGCTCCTCCTCGTCCTCGTCGGGCGCGATGTCGGCCAGCAGCGATTTTGCCGGCGCGCGGACGTCGCGGACCGGGCCATGGTCGAGGCGCGCGACCGGATCGCGGTGCAAGGCGGGGGTTTTGTGGATGACCGCTTCCTCCGCAGGAAGGTCCGCCTCGACCTCGTCCTCGACGGCCTCCTCCTCGCGCCGCGCCGGGACCGCAGCGGCAGCGCCCACCGGCTTCAGCGCGCGGCCGCTGAAGAGCTCGGCCAGCAGGATGGCGATCGCGCTCAGCATGAAGCCGGCAAGACCGCCGACGATGGTGATCGGCACGACCTTCGGGAAGGCCACCTCCGTCGGCTCGACGGCGGCCGAGATGATGCGGGCATCGGCCGGCGTGGAGCTGCTGTCGGTGCGCGTGGTGGCCTCGCGGTAGCGGGCGAGATAGGTTTCGAGCAGCTGGCGCTGGGCGGTCGCCTCGCGCTCCAGCGCCTTGAGGCCGACTTCGTCCTCGCCGGCGCGCGCGCTGTTCGCCTTCACCGTGTTGAGCTGCTGCAGAAGCTGGGTTTCGCGCAGCTGGGCGGTGCGGGCCTCGTTTTCGAGGCTCGACAGGATCTTCTGCGTCTCCGCCTTGATCTGCCCGCGGATGCCGGCAAGCTGCGAGCGCAGGCCCTTGAGGCGCGGGTGGCCGTCGAGCAGCGAGGTGGAGAGATCGGAGATCTGGCCCTGGATCTGCGCCTCGCTTTCCTTCAGCCGCTGGATCATCTGCGAGCCGACGACGTCGCTCAGCGTGTCCGGCGCGCCGCCGGTCTTGAGCACGGTGCGCACGCTTTCGGCCCGCGCTTCCGCATTGGCGCGCTCGCCGCGCACGCGGGCAAGTTCCGTCGAGATGTCCGTGAGCTGGCGCACGGCGAAGGTGGAGTTCTCGCCGGTCGGCAGGAGATCGGATTGCGAGCGGTATTCGGCGACCTTCTGCTCGGCCTCGCGCACCTTCTCGCGCAGGTTGGCGATCTCCGGCTCCAGCCAGCGCGTCGCCTCGGAATTGGTGTCGAGCTTCGCTCCGCTCTGCAGCGAGAGATAGACCTTCGCCATCTCGTTGGGAATTTCGGCGGCAAGGCGCGGGTCCTTGGAGGAGAACTCGATGCCGATGACGCGCGAGCGCTCCACCTGGTAGACGACGAGCTTGCTGTTGAACTCCTTCAGCACGCGCTCCTCCGGCTCGAGGTCGAGCGGGCTCTTCTTCAGGCCGAAGAGGACGAGCAGGTCGGAAATGGCCGAGGGCTTCGCCGCCGGATCGAACTCCTCCAGCTCATAGAGCTTCATGTTGCGCGCGACCTGCTTGATGAGGTCGGCGGACCGCAGAAGCTGAACCTGGCTGGCGATGCCGAGCTCGTCCAGGGCCGGCTGCTGCTCGCGGCCCTGCGCGCGGTCGGTGCCCGTCGTGAAGGCCGGCTCGCGCGTTTCGATGAGCAGGCGGGCCTCGCTCTTGTAGCGCGGCGTGACGAGGCTGGCGCCGGCAAAGGCAACGCCCGCGCAGGCGACGGTGGCAAGCAGCACGCGCATGCGGTTGCGCCAGATCGCGCCGAAAAGGCCGCCAAGATCGATATCGACATCCTGCTGGCTGTGCGCGCCCGACATATCCCAACTCCAAACACCACGAATTTCGCGCAGGGTAAACAAACATGGTAACGCAAGGGTTAATCGCCGGCGGCTGCCCCGTCCCTTCCCGCGGGCCGCGCCCTGCGAAAAAACCGCCTTGCCCGACCGATCCCGCCCATGCCTTTACCGGCTATTAACCCTAACGGATCGATAACGGGGGCCAGACTTCTGATTCCGGGACTGGGTAAAGCGAATGGCATTCGCAACAATCAACAAGGGCATGCTGCTTGCGCTGGCACTCGTCGTGCCGGCCGTTGCGGGCTGCAGCGGCTACCGCCCCGCCCCAAAGGCGTTTCATGAGGCGACCATCCAGCCCTACCGCCTCGACAGCGGCGACCGGCTGCGCATCACCGTTTTCGAACAGGCCGGCCTCAGCAATACCTACTCGATCGACCAGGCCGGCTACGTCGCCTTTCCGCTCATCGGCGCGGTGCCGGCGCGCGGCCAGACGATCCAGGAACTGGAAAGCATCATCGCGACGAAGCTCAGGCAGGGATATCTGCGCGATCCGGACGTCTCCATCGAGGTCGACCGCTACCGCGCGATCTACGTGATGGGCGAAGTGGGCCAGGCCGGGCAGTACAGCTATGTCGCCGGCATGACGATCCAGAACGCCATTGCGTTGGCCGGCGGCTTCTCGCCGCGCGCCAACCAGGGCGATGTCGACGTCACCCGCAAGATCAACGGCAAGATCCTTACGGGCCGTGTCTCCATTTCCGATCCGGTGCTGGCCGGCGACACCATCTATGTCCGCGAACGGCTGTTCTAAGCAAGATGGCGGACGATGGGCCTCTGCGCATCATTCACTGCTTCCGCTCACCCATCGGGGGGATTTTCCGCCATGTGCGCGATCTTGCCGAGTTCCACGCGAAGGCGGGCCACGACGTCGGCATCGTCTGCGACAGTCTCACCGGCAGTTCCTATGAGGATGGCCTCTTCGATGAAATCCGCCCCTATCTCTCGCTCGGCCTCGTGCGCCTGCCGATCAGCCGGTCGGTCAGCCCGCGCGACGTCGGCGCGTTCTGGAGCAGCTATCACGAAATAAGAAGTTTGCAGCCGGATGTCCTGCACGGGCACGGCGCCAAGGGTGGCGCCATTGCCCGGCTCATCGGCTCAGCCCTGCGGGTCAACAGGTATCGCGTAGCCCGCCTCTATTCGCCGCATGGCGGCAGCCTGCACTACGATCGCCGCACCGCGACGGGCATGGCGATCCTGACCGCCGAGCGCCTGCTGGAAAGGCGCGGCGATGCGCTCGTCTTCGTCTGCGACTACGAGCGCGAGGCCTATGCCGCCCGCGTCGGCCGGCCGCGCGTCAGGGCCGAACGCATCTACAACGGCATCCACGACCGCGACTTCGCACCCGTCTATTCCCGCGAGGATGCCGTCGATTTCCTCTATATCGGCATGCTGCGCGACCTGAAGGGGCCGGACGTCTTCGTCGAGGCCTTCGCCCGCACGGAACGCCGGATCGGCCGTCCGCTTTCCGCCCTGATGATCGGCGACGGGCCGGACAAGGCGAAATACGAGGACATGATGCTGCGCATGGGCCTTGGCCGGCGCATCGGCATGCTGCCCGCCATGAAGGCGCACGACGCCTTCGCGCTGACGCGCAACGTCATCGTGCCCTCGCGCGCCGAGGCCATGCCCTATATCGTGCTCGAGGCGCTCGCCGCACGAAAGCCGGTCATCGCGACCCGCGTCGGCGGCATTCCGGAAGTGCTCGGCCGAAAGAGCGTCGCCCTGACGGAACCGGGCGATCCCGACGGGCTCGCCGCCCTGATGGCCCAGGCGATCACCGACGAAGACTGGCCGCGCAAGGTGATGCCGGAGCCGGCCGGTTTCAAGGCGGCCTTCTCCGCCTCCGTCATGTCCAACGCCCTGCTCGACCTCTATCGCGACATCCTTGCCCGGCAGGCTGGAGGAAATCGGCACAGCACCTGACGCTACGGCAGCGACAACGTAAACGTTTCTTAGGGGCTTCGTGCTATTTCCAGGACGAAGCCCCCACAGGTGCGTGCCATGAACCATGTCGACAAACCCGTCTCCTTCGATCCGGATGCGCTGAGGCGCAAGGTGTCCGAAATATCGGTCGCCGCACCCGGCGAAACCCAGGATGCCGGCAAGACCGTCGACCTCAATCCGCTCGCCCGCAGGATCGCCACGCAATTCAGCGTCGACACCTATTCCCCGAGCATGATCATCGGCCTCCTGCGCCTTCTCGAATTCGGCGCGCTGCTGGCGCTCGGCTACAGCATCCACGCGCTCTATGTCAGCAGCATGGGCCTGCCCTTCCTCTACCTCCTCGTCATCGTCGGCGGGGCGGCGATCGGCGTCCTGATCCTTCAGCTCGCCGATGCCTATCAGGTTCCGGCCTTGCGCTCGCCCTGGCGCATGACGCCGCGCATCCTCGCCGCCTGGGCGCTTGCCTTCGGCGCGATGGCGCTCATCGTCTTCTTCTTCAAGTCCGGCGAGCACTATTCCCGCGTCTGGTTCGCCTCCTGGTTCGCGGCGGGCGCGCTCTACCTCGTCATCGAGCGGCAGGTGATCGCCTATTCGATCCGCCGCTGGGCGCGCAACGGCACCATGGAACGCCGCGCCGTCATCGTCGGCGGCGGCGAGCCGGCCAAGGAGCTCATCCGCGCGCTCGAGCACCAGCCGGAGAACGACATCCGCATCTGCGGCATCTTCGACGACCGCGACGAGCGCCGCTCGCCCGCGATCATCGCCGGCTACCCGAAGCTCGGCAATGTCGCCGAGCTCGTCGAGTTCGCACGCCTCGCCCGCATCGACATGCTGATCATCTCGCTGCCGCTCTCGGCCGAGGCGCGCATCCTCGCGCTGCTCAAGAAGCTCTGGGTGCTGCCGGTCGACATCCGCCTTGCCGCCCATTCCAAGGGCCTGCGCTTCCGTCCGCGCAGCTATTCGCAGGTCGGCAGCCTGCCGATGCTCGACATCTTCGACAAGCCGATCGCCGACTGGGACAATGTCGCCAAGCGCCTCTTCGACGTCTTCTTCAGCGTCGTCGCGATCCTCCTGCTCTGGCCGGTGATGCTCGGCGCCGCCATCGCCGTCAAGCTCTCCTCGCCGGGTCCCGTCATCTTCAAGCAGAAGCGCCACGGCTTCAACAACGAGATCATCGAGGTCTACAAGTTCCGCTCGATGTACACGCATCTCGCCGACCCGACGGCGAAGGCCGCCGTGACGAAGGGCGACCCGCGCGTCACCCGCGTCGGCCGGTTCCTGCGCAAATCCTCGATCGACGAGCTGCCGCAGTTCTTCAACGTCCTGAAGGGCGACCTCTCCCTCGTCGGCCCGCGCCCGCACGCCATCCAGGCGCAGTCGAACGACCGCAAATATGTCGATGTCATCGAAAGCTACTTCGCCCGCCACCGGGTAAAGCCCGGCGTGACCGGCTGGGCGCAGATCAACGGCTGGCGCGGCGAGATCGACCATGACGACAAGATCCGCTTCCGCACGGAATTCGACCTCTACTACATCGAGAACTGGTCGCTCTGGCTGGACCTGAAGATCCTCGTCCTGACGCCCTTCCGCCTGCTCAACACGGAAAACGCCTATTGAGCGACGCGGCCCTCCCCTACGCCGCGCCGTTCCGGCCGCAGCTGGCGGCCCTCGGCGTCGTCGGCTCGCTGCTGGTGGCGGTCGGGGTGTTCCTGTCCGGCTTCGTCATCAGCGAACCGGCGCCCTATGAGCTCTTCATGGCCGGCCTCATCGGCCTGTGGGCGATCGTGGGCCTGCGCATCTCGCGGGGCATCGCTCCGCTGCTCGTGCTGCTCGTCCTGTTCAATATCGGCGGCATGCTCTCGCTGACGGTGCTGGACGACCTCTCGGCCGGGCCGATGTACATCGCCGTCTCGCTGTTCCTGGCGCTCTCCAGCGTCTTCTTCGCCGCCATCGTCGAGGCGAGGCCGGCGCGGCTGGAGCTGATCTTCCGCGCCTGGGTGGCCGGGGCGCTCATCACCGCCTCGCTCGGCATCCTCGGTTATTTCCATGCCTTTCCCGGCGCCGAGGTCTTCACGCTCTACGACCGCGCCAAGGGCGCCTTCCAGGACCCGAACGTCTTCGGTCCCTTCCTCGTCGGCCCCTCGCTCTACCTGCTGTACGGCCTGCTCTCCGGCCGGATCCTCGGCGCGCCGCTGAAGGTCGCCGGCGTGCTGGTCCTGGCGCTCGGCATCTTCCTCTCCTTCTCGCGCGCCGCCTGGGGGCTCTATCTCGTCTGCGTCGTGGCGCTCGTCTTCGTCATGCTGCTGAAGGAGCGCACCGGGGCGTTCCGCCTGAAGATTCTCATCCTCAGCCTCTCGGCCGCCGGCCTGATGGTCGTGGCGCTCGTCGTCGCGCTGCAATTCGACAAGGTGGCGAACCTCTTCTCCAGCCGCACCCAGCTCGTGCAGGACTATGACGGCGGCCATCTCGGCCGCTTCGAGCGCCACCGCATCGGCTTCCTCATGGCGATGGAGAAGCCGCTCGGCATCGGCCCGATGGAATTCAGCAAGATGTTTCCAGAGGACGAGCACAATATCTGGCTGAAATCGCTGACCACCTACGGCTGGCTCGGTTTCCTCTCCTACCTCGCCCTGATCCTCTGGACGCTTTCCGCCGGCTTCAAGGCGCTTCTGCGCAACCGGCCGTGGCAACCCTTCCTGATGATCTCCTACATCACCATCGTCGGCCACACCGCGATCGGCTTCGTCATCGACACGGATCACTGGCGGCATTTCTACCTGCTGCTCGGGATCGTCTGGGGATGTCTTGCCCTCGAGAAGCGCCACAACCGGCAGATCGCCCCGGACTAACCCCACCATGAGCAGAAAACAGGACAGGGCCCCGCGCCAGATGCGCCTCCTGGAGGTGCTGGAGACCGGCGGCGGCGGATCCGGCCGGCACTTCATCGACCTGTGCCGCGGCCTCACGGCCCGCGGCCATGCCGTGCACGCCATCTATTCGCCGCTGCGGGCGGAAGCGCGCTTCGTCGAGGAACTGCAGGCACTCGGCCTTGCCGGCCTGCACGCCGTCGCCATGACACGTGCGCCCGGCCCGTCCGATGTCGGCGCCTGGCGCGCGATCCGCGCCGTCATGCGCGGCGCCGGCCCCTTCGACATCATCCATGCCCACAGCTCGAAGGCCGGTGCGCTGGCGCGCCTGCGCCTGCCCGGCCGCCACATCCCGCGGGTCTACACGCCGCACGCCTTCTACACCATGGATCCCGGCCTCGGCGCGCTCGGCCGCACGGTCTACGGCGCGATCGAGAAGCTGCTCGCCCGCGCCCTCACCGATCGCGTCATCTGCGTCTCGGCCGACGAATATGCCCATGCCCGCGCGCTCGGCATGCCGCGCGAAAAACTGTCGATCGTCGTCAACGGCGTTAAAACGCCGCCCGCCGATTCCCGGGCCTCCGTGCGGCAGGCGCTCGGCATCCCCATGGAGGCGCTGCTCTTCGGCTTCGTCGGCCGGCTCTGCCGCCAGAAGGCGCCGGAGCGCCTGGTGGCGGCCTTCGCGCAGGTCGCCGAGCGCCTGCCGCACGCCCATCTCCTGATGATCGGCAGCGGCGACATGGAGGCGGAGGTGCGCCGGCAGGTCGAAGCGAGCGGCCAGGGCGCACGCATCCACCTCACCACGGGCTTTACCGGCGTGGAGGCGATGGCGGCCATCGACGTGCTCACCATGCCGAGCCGCTACGAGGCCATGTCCTATGTGATGCTGGAGGGCGCCGCCGCCGGCAGGCCGCTGATCCTTACCGATGTCGGCGGTGTTTCCATGGTGCTGAAGGACGGCGAGAACGGGATTCTGGTGGAAAACGACGACGATCCGACGCGCCTCGCCGAGGCCATGCTGCGCCTCAGCGATCCCGGCCACCTCGCCCGCCACACCGCCGCCGCCCTCACCCGCGCCCGCAGCCCCGACTACAGCCTCGACCGCATGGTCTGTGAAACGGAAGCGATCTACCGCGGCCTGATCGCCTGAAGTAAAAGACCGCCGCTCTTTCGGAACGGCGGTCTTCGATGATGAACCGTCTTCTCTCCAGCGCGGCGTGTTAACGCCTGATCGCCCGCGCCAGCGCGATGAGAATGCAGGCGCCGATGAAGCCCGCGATCAGATAGCCGATCCAGCCGCCGAGCGAGACGCCGATCAGGCCGAGCAAGAGGTTCGCCACCGCCGCCCCGACGATGCCGAGCACGATGTTCATCAGCACGCCCATATTGCTCTTCATGAACATTTCGGCGAGCCAGCCCGCAATACCGCCGATGATGATGGCCGCAATCCAGCCGACACCTGCATCTTCCATTTCCGTCTCCTCACGCTGCCGATATCACCGGCAATCGAGGCCGGCCGTGGAAAACGCAGGCGAAGCCACAAGGTTCCCGTCGGAACCAGGCATAGTGTCGAAAATAAAAGGAAAAATGGTCGGAATGGCGGGATTCGAACCCACGACCCCTTGACCCCCAGTCTTATTGAGTACGTTTTATAGCCATTCTTTGCGTTGGATGCAACGGCTGCATCATCTCATTTTCCAACGTTGTCCAACCCATGCCCGCTTGACTGATTTCGCTTCCCCTCTACTATGCTGGCTATATTCTGGCTACAAATTGAGGCGATATGGCTACAATCAAGATCAGCGCAGCGACGGTCACTGAGGTGATGGCATCAGCGCGTCCGAACAAAACCACCTTCTATTTCGATGCGGATCTTGCCGGGTTTGGTCTCTATCGGACCACGACAGGCACTGGCACATTCTTCGTTGAATATAGGCCCATCGCGGGTGGTGCCAAGAAGCGGCTCAAGCTAGGCCGCGTAGGCATCCTCAAGGCGAACGAGGCCAGGGAGGCAGCTCGCAAGGCAATCGCGCATGCCGGCCTTGGTAAGGATTTGGCAAAGGGGCGCGCCGAGGAGCGCGCCAGCCTGACCGTGAAAGAGCTGGTACAGAAGTACGTCGACGAGTTCGTTGAGCCGAACAAGAAAAAGGCGTCGACGGATTTCTATAAGATATCGCTGAAGAAATACGTGGAGCCGCATCTGGGCACCCAAAAGGCGGTGGCCCTAGCCCGTGTCGACGTGCAGCGCGCTCACGCATCCATGACGAAGGAAGCCCGGATAGCGGCCAATCGCGCCATCAAGCTTTTATCTGCAGCGTACGGCTGGGGCGCGAAGAATGGATATGTGCCGGAGGGCTTCAATCCCGCCTCAGGCATCGACCTCAATAAAGAGGAAGGTAGGGAGCGGTTCCTTTCTACGGATGAGATGAAGCGGTTGGGCGAGGCTCTCCGCGAAGCTGAGACGATCGGGTTTCCCGTTAACGCCGGAGATGCGAAGCACGCGCCCAAAGGGCAGCGCATCACGTTCCACCCGTCGGTAACAGGTGCGATCCGGCTGATCATGTTGACCGGCTGTCGTCTGCGCGAAATCCTCCACTTGCGTTGGGATGAGGTCGATGCGGAACGCGGCCTACTGTTCCTCCCTGACAGCAAAACCGGCCGGAAGACTGTCGTTTTGTCGAGCGCTGCCTTGGCCGTACTGCAGGAGATGCCGCGCGTCGGCATATATGTTGTCGCAGGAGCAAGTGCCGGCGAGGAAGACGAAAGGCCCCGCGCCGATCTGAAAAAACCTTGGGCTTCGGTGACGAAACGTGCCGGCCTCGACGGCCTTCGGATTCATGACCTGCGGCACAGCTTTGCCTCGGTCGGTGCGTGGTCTGGCCTCGGTCTTCCCGTAATTGGATCGTTGCTCGGTCATGCCGACGTGAGCACGACGCAGAAGTATGCGCACATTGCTGACGACGCTGCGCGTCGGGCAGCCGACGCAATCGCGGGACAGATCGCCGTGGCACTGGAGGGGAAGTGATGGCAGACGATGAAGAAGACCACCTCCCCGCCTGGGCAGAGGTGTTGGGGCGCGGGCCGATGGCTGTCACGGAACATACGGATGAAGGCGAGCTCGCGGAAGAAATGGCCGAGCGTCTGGATGCCCTCCTCCGATCGCACAATGGACTGGAGCCCACCGCCGATGGTTGGCGCCAGTTGGCACTCGAGTTAGCGCTGAAGTACGAGCCGCTGTTCCAGATTCAAACGCCGGAAGATCGCGAAAGCCTTGGTGGTCGTCCAGTTGGGATGGGCAACTTTATTCTTCGGTCACGGATGAAGGCCGAGATGCGAAAGGGTAAAACTCAGGCTGAAGCAGCGCGGACGATCGCAAAGGAATCGAAAGGGAAAATCACATTCAAAACAGCAAATAGCGCATTATCGCGCAACGCGCCCGCACCGGATTTCATGCGCCGGTGGCCGTACGAATGGAAAGCTGATCGTGCGATAAGGGCAGCAGCCAAAAAACTGTCCCAAGAATGATGGCCTATTCTTGGGACACCTGAACAGCCATCTTCCTCCATGCAACCACAAACATGGAGGGAATTGCATGGCGAATCTTAGGGTAAAGCAAGCCGCCGCATATGTCGGCGTTTCTAAATCGTATCTGGACAAGGCCCGCTGCTATGGTGGCGGACCGACCTTCGTGAAGCTCGGCACGACAGTCATCTATCGCAGCGAAGACCTGGATGCATGGGTCGCTGCGAACCGGCAGCCGGCCAACGATAACGGCAAACTGCGAGGTGCAGCATGAGCCGGTTGCACTCCATGTTTTCCTGGCACATAGCCACCCCAAAGCAGCGATCGGACTGGTTCTGGAAGTTCGCCGTTGCAGAGATCATCGCGCATCGCCGCTACCTCATCGAAGAGGGTCTGCATCACGGCGACGATCAACCCCACGATTTCGAACTGAAGGCGATCGACAGTTTCTGCGATACCGTCATCCAGGGCGAAAAGGACGATGACGAAGCTCTCGAAGTTGCGGGGCGATTGTTCATCGCGATCAGCAATGCACCTCGCGGAAGCATTCCGGCAATGATCCTTCATTGTCATGGTTGCGGGCCGAGGGTTCGTGCGGCGCTACTGAAGGACGCTTGGCTGCACGGAAAGAGCGGATCGGTTCTTGCCCTAAACGGAGGGAGCCTGAGCTCTATCGTAACATACTTCCAAGAGGTAGAGCGAAATGACCTGATGGCTCCGGAGGAGATCGAAACGCTGTCGAGCTTGAGCGAGACGGTCCGCGTCTTCCGCGGCGCAAAGATGAAGGACACCGTCAAGAGCACATCATTCGCCCTATCGTGGAGCCGCGACTATCCAACCGCTCGACGCTTCGCCCTCCATGGCCACGGAAGCGGTGAAGGTGTCGTGCTTGCAGCCGAAATACCCCGTGATGCGATCCTCGCGCTGTGGGAAACGTCCGGTGCCGAGCCGGAGGTCGTCGTCAATCCACGCAGGCTGCGCAAAGTGCAGATCGCCGAGCGCATCGACAAGGCCGAGGAATTCGCAGCCTGGGGTATAGCCGCCTAATCTCCCCTACACCCCCAACACCATCTCAGTTTCAAACCGCCTCACCGGCGGAAGGAGGAACTATGTTCGAAGAGGATCAGCACGACATGACCATCACCGAGATCATCGAATTCGCGAAGACCGAACTTTTTGAGATCTACAAGGGAGCGGTGGTTTGCGGCGGCGATGGTGGGCGACCCTACGAAGTTCAGCATGATTACGGCAATGCGAATGTCAGCTACTGGGAAACCAATGAAGAAGCGCGCACCGAGGTGGCCCGCCTGTGGCAGGCGGGCCACGCCTCCTGGATCGAAGACTTCATCGTAAAGCGTGCCGACGAGGTTATCGCAGATCACGCAAACGAACGTGAAGAGCGAATTTCCGTCATCAAAGCGGAGATGCGGGAGAAGCGCGCCGCCTGACCCGCAGCCAATACCACCACCACCCCGCCGGCCGCAGTCGGCGGGGCAAACCCCTATGGGAGACAAATGCAAATCCTCGACTTTCAATTGATAGACGAGCCCTCCGGCCGGCATCGCGCCGCCGCGGTGTTCGACCTCCAGTTAACCCCAGAATGCAGGTTGTACGGCCTGAGGCTACTGCGCATGGCCGACGGACGCCTGCTGACGTTCGCGCCTCAGGCCGGCTATCGGCGCGTTGCCACCTTTGCGGCACCGCTTGCGTCCGAGATCACGAAACTCGCAACCGACGAACTGAGGGCGTTGACGGCCAATGGCATCCACAAAGCAGCCTGATCAGATTTACATCGGCGAACAGATCACACATCCGGAATTCGGCGATGGACTTATTATCGACGCCGATGGCGACAAGATCACCGTCGAGTTCGATCGCGTCGGCAGGAAACGCATCCTCTATAGCTTCCTAAAGTGGCGCGCGGCCCACAAGCCTGCGAACGACAATCATGCCGTCGCAACCCTACCAGCGATGCATCCCGACCCCTTCAGTCCGGAAGCCGCCGGCGGCCTCCTAGAGCACATTGCGGACTGGATTGCAGACACTGCAATCGTGCCGGTCAAGGAGCTGTCTTTGGCCTCCGCAATCGCCCTCCTGGCGGGTGTCTTCGGCAAGTATGCCCTGGGGCCGACCAACTCTGGTGTGAACGTATACATGACCACACTGCTTGCCACGGCGGGCGGCAAGGGCCATCCGCCGAAGGCCATCCGCTCCCTGTCGGACAAGTGCGGCGCCATGGGTGCGGTCACGAATGGCGACCCAACATCCTATGCTGCGATAGAGCGCATCCTCCGCAAGAACTCGTCGACGGTCATCACCATGGATGAATTCGGAATTACGCTGCAGGACGTCAACGCCAAGCATAAGAATAGCGTAGCAGCGGGAATCCGGAAGTTCCTGCTTGCCGTGTATGACCAGGCAAACAGCAAGTTTGATGGCCGGGTGTATGCCAGCAGTGAGACGAAGAAGGATGACGGACCCATTGTTGGCCCGGCGCTGACCGTGCTCGGGATGACTACGGCCACCACGCTGTATGCGGGCCTATCGTCTGACTCTGTGTCGGACGGTTTCTTGAACCGCTTCGTCTTCATCACCGCTGGTCGACCGGAGGGTGAGATAACGCCGCCGAAGTTGGGCAAGGATATCAAACCACCCGCCGTACTGGTTCACGCGCTCCAGAACGCCATCACAGGGTTTCCCAAACCGTCTGGCGGCTCAAAGATTCAAATTCCTTTCCAAGACGGAGAAGACGGTGAGGCCTACCGTCGTTGGGGCGAGATCTTCATATGGCAGCACCACGCATCATGGGACGAGACGGCCCGCAACATCAACGGCCGCGCCGCGGAGAACAGCCTGCGGCTGGCCACCATCCGCGCCATAAGCCGAGCGCCATCCGATCCTGTCGTGACCGTTGAGGACGTCGAGTGGGGATGGGCAATCGTTCACAGGTCCATCCACATCATCAACGAAGGCGCTGACCGCCATATGTCCGCCTCGCCGGCAGAGGCATTGCGGAAGGCGATATTGGAGGTGCTGCGAACCGATGGCCCCACGCCATTCTCGACGCTGCTTCGCAAGAAAGGCGTTTCCGGCGCGGACCTTCGCGAAGTCGAAGGAGCTCTGGGGTGGCTGCTGCAGTCCGGCGAGATCACGGATCTGAAGTTTAAGCCGAAGCCGGGTCCCGGCAGCAAATTCCGTTGCAACTGACTTACAACGGCCCTGCAACGTTGCAACGGCGCATAGCCCGAGATGGTCATTCCGTTGCAGCGTTGCAGGGCCGTTGTAAGGCTTCTGCAACGGAATTACCTATATAAAACAATAAGATATATACAAAAAATACTATCGTTGTAATATTGTAAAGATGCTTTTGATTTCGATTTTTGCCCTTCTATAGGGCGGTAGAAAAGCATGTTTGCAACGTTACAACGGAAGGTCCCTACCAGCCCATTGAGGAGAGAGAAAATGGAAAAACAATGTTCGCAGTTACCCCATACATCGCAGAACGCGAAGTGATCACAACGGAAGGCCGACCCAGCCGAACCTCTTGGCAGCCCTGCCGCGTGGTCGGCATCGACAAAGATGACGGCGAGTACGTCTACATCGTCGAAACCGTGTCCGACGGTTGCACGTTTCTAGAACGCGAGCCGTATGTGCGGAAGGTGGAACGGGGGAATCCGCTGTGATCGGTGTGGCGCGCTGGCAAGCCCCTTCGCGGGCATAGCTACAAAAGAGAAAACCCTCCCGCCATGAGCGAGAGGGTTCTCCTTTAGAATAGCCTGCCGAAAATCGTCAGGATCGCTGCCAGATTGACCCGCAGGTCAACAGCCATCCGGACGGTGCCGGTAGACTTGCTGGCTTCGAGGACGAGGATTGCCCGCATGGGGTACTCCGTCTCGCGTGCGGCAGACTGCAACTGAACCGCTGTCCGCACGTAACCCAGCCATGTTTCGAGGGATTTTGTTCAACCTTGGTGCTTCCCTCAAACACACGCGGCTCTTTCCTGTGTCGTAGTCGTAGATAGTGATCCGCGCCTTATCGTTCAAGGGCTGGTCGTCAGCCCTCAGCCCCGCTTCACCCCAGCCGCCGAGAACAACCGAGCGATCTTCGCCTGGTCGACGAGCTCGCCGCTCTCAATCTTCGCGATTTCCGAAACGGTCAGACCGCTGATCAGGGATAACTCCTCGGTGCCATAGCCCGTAGCCGTCCGTAGGTCAGCGATAGGATTTCGGAAATTAATTGTCATACGAATCTCCTTTGGTGCATCGCAATATGGGTAGCGCACTACCAGTTCGCAAGGCCGCCGGGCTCCGGCTTCTTCTTCCGTCCGCCAACCTTCAGAACGGTATCCGGCTTCTCGCGCTCAATTTCGCGGCGGGCAGCAGCGTCCGGCGTGTCCTCTTCAAGAACCGGATCGGTTTGCGCGACCTCCGCTTCAGCTTGGAGCCAGAATTCAGCACCATCTCCGCGCGGCGAGCCTGCAGCCTGCCAAAGTTCATAAGCGCGACGTCGGATTCGATCCGTGTTGTCCATGGGCACCTCCGCGGCCACAAACGTCTCGTTGTGATTTTGGTTCCCTGTGATGAGTTTTGTTCGCGATCATACTTTTCCGTATTTGTCAATAGAAAAGGCTTGACAAATTTGTAAAAAGGTACTATCTTCAGAATCGCGGTTTGACGGCCGCGATTCCTCACATTGCAAATTCCTCTTCTGAAGGGTGACGGACCTTGACGAAAGAACTCGCGGTATTCGACCGGCGCGACATGCTGCCTGCAATTATTGACGAGGGCGAATGGGCGCCCCGACGAACTGTCCGCGCTCCTGGCGTGACGGTGCGCTTGCCTGCCGACGGCCCTAGCCTGCAATGGCGCCTTGATGCACAGGCCGCCCGCCTGACGTCGAATCGCTACCGCGGCCAAGCCGACAACGACAATGAGGACTGGCCGCTCCAGAAGCTACTTCGCACTGAAAAGAATGAGGCGTGCCTGGATCTCGCCATTCGATATCGCGACTTGCACGACACGGCCACCGCGCCGACCCAGCTTGTCGGTCGCGAACCCACGGACCTTTTTGAAGTACAGAACCGCGATAGGCACGGTAAGTGGAAAGGCCCGAAGGTCGTCACCGGCAAGCGCGCCAACCCTGCAATGCCGGCGCAGCGGGCGGCCGTGGCCGGAGAAGAGACCAAGAAGCGCGCTGCACCCGTACCGAAGGCATGGACCGGCGACTGGCCCATCCTGGCAGCGATCGATGCCAAGCGCGAGCTCGCGTTCCTTCGCGCCAGACTTGCCTACGTGCCGGCGATCCTTGACGCGTTCGAGTGGTCAGTAGTGGACGGCCTGACACTTGAAGAAATCGGCAAGCGCCTCGGTGCCGGCAGCAAGGGAGCCAAGGGCGAGGCCCGCGCTCGCATCTTCGATGGCTTCGGAATTGTGGATCGGTTCTGGCGGCAGGGCGTCGGCAGGAAGGCTGCCAACGATAACAGGCCGTCGTCGTCGTGGAAGCCGGGCATGCCCGTGCCGGCGGGGCACTATCAGTCCACTCTGCATCCCGGCATGGTTTTCCTCAAGGGTCAGGCCGCCGCGTAGGGCTACCCCATTTCCAAACGCCAAAGGGTTTACATGAGAGAAGGGTCGCAGCGATGCGGCCCTTTCGTGTTTCAGGGCGGCCGTCACCGCCCTGATAGTGGGCGGCTGCGCGTAGTCGCTCACTCCCATTCCCTCATCGCCGCCGGTGTCTTCATCCGCCGGCACGATCAGCCGTGTGCGCGACACCGCTGCACCGGCCAGTTTCCCAATTCGCGGGTTTAACACCAACGCTACCGCGAACTCCTGACCGCTCCTTTCGGGGAGCGGTCTTTTTTTACCACCTAGATCGTGACGCCCAGCCTGCGTCACAGAGAGGAGGCCGAAATGACATACAACAACGGCGACCTGGCGGGCCTCCTCGGCCTGACCGAGGCCAGCATCAGGCAGTGGTTATGCAGGGCGCCAACATTCCGCCTCGGCGCGGTCCGCGGGAAGGCCCGAATCTACAACCACATTGAGGCCGTCACCATAGCCATCGCAGCCGAACTCTTCCGCCATCGTCTCGGTCGACCGCACGAGGTTCTGCCGATCGCACGCCAGATCGCCACGTCAGGCGTTGACGCCATCTGGGTCTATCGCCCGCAAGGCGGCCCGATCACCACCGCCACCGACCAACCCGCCGGTACTGCCGTACATCTTCCACTCGCGGAACTCCGGCGCCGGCTCTCGAAGCAATGAAAGGAATCCCGTTGGGAAAACTGATCAATAAAATCCTCGGCAAGTCGTCGTCCAGCGACATTGCCACCGCCATCACAAAGGCCCAGGCCGAACTCGCCCAGGCAGAAGCTGCGGTAGCTGCAGCAGAAGAGCAATACGAAGCCAACCTCCTGACCGCCGACAAGAAGGCCTTGCGCGCCCTTCTGGATGCGAAGACCGAGGCCAACATTGACGTGGACCAGGCACGCGCTCGCATCCAGCGATTGACGCGGGACCACGAAGCGGCACTCGAGGCCGAAGCCGAGTCCGATCGCCAGGCCGCCTACGATCGCGCCAAAGAACTGACGGCTACCGCCCGGAAAAAGCTCGGCGACTATGAGAAGGCGGCCATGGCGATCCGCGACGTTCTGCGCGCCATCGCCGAAGCCGACGTGGCGGTAGAAGCCGCGAACGAAAACCTTCCCGCCGGCGCCGCACGCCTTGACAAGGCGGAAGCCGCTCGCTCGTCACCGAACCTGTATAAGGAGACGGTGAAGGAGGAAGTCGTCGAACTCTGGGCTGGAGTTGGCGACCAGTCTAGGCCCGTCGAGCATCAACACCGTGTAAGAGTTGAGCGTGTCGGCAAGCGCGTCCGAAGCCGCTGGAGTGAAGACGACTTCGACGAAGGCGGCTACGAGAAAGGCTACTACACCACAGACGGCGGCGGCTCGATCGAGGTGGTGAAGCGGCGCTTTATTAAGCGCACTTTCCTTCCCGACGACACGGGCCATTTCGCTGCGCCTCTCCATCAGAAGGTGGAACTGCCGCCAGCAATCGTGGGTGGGCCGGTGTTCTTCGAACCCGGCAGCTACCACGCGCCAGGCCTCCTGGCGAAGCTTGATCAGCCGCTTCCGCCCCGTCGTATCCGTGCGGAGCGCAAGCCTGAGATCGAGTACGTGCTCGCGCCGAAGGAGGCTGCCAATGCGGCTTGACCTCTTCGGCGTCGTCGGGGAGGACTTCACCCCGACGACCGTCCGCGCCGCGCTGCCATACAGCGGCGACATCACCGTGACCATAAACAGCGGCGGCGGCATCGCCGTCGACGGCTCGGCGATCTACAACATCTTGTCCGCTCACCGCGGCAAGGTTGCGGTCGAGATTATCGGCATCGCCGCTTCGGCCGCGAGCCTCATCGCCATGGCGGGCCATACTATCACGATGCTGGACGGATCAATTTTGATGATCCACGAGCCGCACAACTTCACCTACGGCGACTCTGACGCGCATCAGAAAACGGTGGAGCAGTTGGAAGCGCACGCCGTTGCGTACGCGAAGGTGTATGCCAAGCGCGCAGGGATCTCCGAGGCGGCGGCCCGCCAGGTCATGAAGGCCGAGACCTGGTTCACGCCAGACGAAGCCGTCGCAGCTGGGTTCGCAACCGCCGTGGTTGATCGTCTGGCTGTTCCTTTCGCTCGGGTCGACAAGAAGTACGAAGCGCGGATGCAGGCCGTTCACGCACGCGCCGCAGCCTCCCCTCGGGGCCTACAGAAGGTTGCGGACACTAAGGCGTCATGGGCCCGCGTTGTCGCCGCCATGAACAAGTCGATGGGCTTTGCGCCTGCCGTGAAGCCGGAGGAGGCGAAGCCGAAGGTCGAGTTGACCGGGTGGGCGAAAATCGTTGAGGCGAACAACGCCTTCGTCCGGCGCCACCGGTAGCCCCTGGCACAGGAACCCTATCCTGTTCCGGACCCCAAGCGGGCGCGCAGGCCTCGCCGGTCGAACTTTAGCTAGTTTGAAAACAGGGTAACAGATGCGGACAGGTAACAAAAGGAGCGGATTGTGACCGTTACCTACATGAATCAAAGCCAATACGCGGAATACCAGCACGTTAGTCGAAAGACAGTAACCATCTGGAAACAAAAGGGTTTGCTGGTTACGGAAGCCTCTGACCGCGTGAACGTTGCCGCGACCGACGCTCGCCTGCGCGGTCATTTCGGGCTGTTACTCCGTAACAGAAATGCCCCAGCCTAGGTGTCCGCAGCGTCCGCACTGCGGACACTTGCACCCCCAAAATCCCATCCTCGCCCGGTCGTCGTGCCGGGCTTTTTCTTAGGAGGCAATATGACCACCATTTCTCTCTCGAAGCCCATCTCCAATGGTGCCAAGACCGTTTCCTCCCTGACCTGGCGCACCATAAAGCTTGGCGACTATCCGGTCATCCTGACTGCCTGCAGCTCGCTCGCACAGGGCCAACTCGGCGCCTTCAGCGAAGACCTATTGAACCTCCTCGCCCACTTCTCAGGCCTTCCACGCTCCGCGGTCGACGAAATCGACGAGGTCGACGGTCAGCCGGTTCTCGACAGCCTGGCCGATCATCTTGCCGCTCACATGGCCAAGTTGAAGAACTAAGCAAGGAGGCCGGTCAATGGCACAACTAAACAGCGTCCTCAAACTGACGCTTCTGGACCAGGTGACCGGCCCAGTCCGCCGCGTCTCCGGCGCCATCTCCGCCCTGAATCGCCAGCAGACCGCGATGATGGCACCGTTGAGGGGATTTGGTGCCCAAATGCTCGCCTTCGGCGCCGGCTACATTGGCGTATCGAAGGGCATCAGTTCGACAGTCGGCGCAGCGATGGACTTTGAGTCCGCCTTCGCGGACGTCAAGAAAGTCGTCAACGCCAGCGATGCGCAGTTCGAGGTGATGAGCCGCTCGATCCGCAAGATGTCGACCGAGCTGCCCTTGGCATCAACTGAGATCGCGCAGCTTTTTGCCGCCGCCGGCGAGTCTGGCATCGCGACGAACGAACTGCAATCCTTCGCCGAGATGGCGGCCCGCGTTGGCATCGCATTCGACATGTCTGCAGGCGAGGCCGGCGAAAGCCTGGCCAAGCTCAAAGCGCAGCTAGGTCTAACCGTTGCAGAGACCGGTGAGATGGCGGACGCCATCAACCACTTGTCCAACAACATGGCCTCGAAGGCCAAGGACATCACGGCCTACATGCTCCGCGTCGGCAAGTTCGCGGAGATGAGCGGGTTTGCCAAGGAACAAGTCGCCGCTATTGGTTCGGCGATGATTTCGGCGGGCGCGGAAGCCGAGACGGCTGGCACCGCCACGATGAACGTTGTCCGCAAGATGACGGCGGGCGAGTTCGCCAAGAAGGACCAGCAGGAGGCTGCGAGGGCGCTCGGGTTGGATCTTCCGACCCTCGCCAAGCAGATGAAGAAGGACGCGCCGAGGGCTCTGAAGACGGTGCTGAAGGCCATCGCCAAGGCGCCCGCTGAAAAGCAGATCGCACTGCTGTCCAAATTCTTCGGCGATGAAGCGCGGGCTTTCGCGCCACTTGTCGGCAACATCGGACTGCTTGACAAGGCATTCGATCTTGTTGCGGACCGCAGCAATTACGCGGGGTCGGCCTTCCGCGAATTCACGGCGCGTGCGGACACAACTGCCAACGCGCTGCAGATCCTTCGGAACAAGATCGGCTATGTCTTCGAGGATATCGGTCTAAGTTGGCTGCCCGCGCTGAAGGAGGGCATTGCTGACTTCGGGCACGTCATGGACACCCTGGACAGCCGTTTCACGATCTTCGACGAATTCAAGTCGCGGATAGGCGGATTCCTCTCCGGCCTCGGCCTGGGCGATGGAAAGGATGTTATCAAGGATATCCGCGATTTCATCTTTGGCGCGGAAGATGCCAGCGCCGCTGCCGACAAATACGGGCGGCTTTTCGGGCAGTTTCAGGAATACGGCAAGTCTCTTCGGGAATTTGCCAAGGACATTGCGGATAATCCGGTCGGTCGGTTCCTCGGCGACCTCGCCGGAAAGGGTTTCAAGCTGGCCCTTGCAGCGGGGTCGATCTCACTGGTGGCTGGCGCCATTACCGCCCTGGCAACTGGTCTCGCAAAAATAACCGGCATCACGACGGCTATCGGCATTCTGCGCACCGTAAGCAAGATCGGCGGGATTCTGAGCGACGTGAAGGTTCCAACCCTGCCGGGAGACAGTAAAAACAAGCCGGCCCCTGAAAAGCCAAGTAGCGGTGGAACGGGCTGGAAGGGTTTCTTGGCCCTTTTCCAGATGTTTGACGCTTATGCAAACATGCCCTCGACTAAAGAGGGTATCGAGGAACTGTACAAAAAGAACCGCGATGGTTCGAGCGGCTTCAACAAGTGGCTCGACAGCAAGATCACGACGCCATCCGAGTGGTTCCGCAACCGATTTGTCAACGATAACTCCAGCCATCCCTACCTCAACAAGGACTATGACGACGGCGGCCGCGAGTCGTCGCTCGATGCCTACCTCGGCAAGGACGGGACAAAGGACGTTCCGAGCACACCTGCCGGCTGGCCGTCCATCTTTGACAAGCGGTGGTGGTTCGGCGCGGCTGCTGACCCGAACTTCAATTCCCGGCAGCACTTTGGCGTGGAAACGAAGGCAGGGGGCGAGAGCGGCGGCTCGCCCCGCACCACCGGCGAAATGCTGGCTGGCCTCGACAAGCCCGTCACGTTGGATGGTCCTACGATTAGCCAACTTCTGCAGCCGAGCCGTGGCGTGCAGGACGTGCGGGTGACGAACAAGCAGGCTCCGGAACTTCGCCAGACGAACAACTTCTACATCACAGAGGTCAGCAACGCCAAAGACGTCGCCGCTGCCGTCATGTCGGATATTGGCCAGGCCTCAAAGGCTGCGGTCGAAGCGGCCGATACAGATTAGGAGCACCCATGCACCCCCAAGTCGAAATCACGGTCGACGGCAACCCTGTTGCCGGCGGCTTCTACGAGCGCCTTGTCTCTATTTCAGTAACAGACAAGGAAGGCGTCGCCTCTGACGCCTTTCAGATGGAATTGAATGACGGCCCGCCGCAGTTCCTTGCCCTGCCGCGCAAGGGCGCGATCGTTGACATTCGCATAGGCTACGGCGCGGCCCGCAGTCTGGGCACCTACGTGGTCGACAAGGTCAGCGCCAAGTGCCTGCCGTACTCGCTCTCGATTTCCGGTAAGGCCCGCGACATGCGGGACAGCAAGGCGAAGGAGCGCAAGGAGCGGCACTGGGACAAGAAGAAGGTCAAGGACATTGTGTCCGATCTCGCCGGCGACATGGGTCTTTCCGCTTCTGTCGATAGCGAAATCGGCGAGCATGAATACGAGTGGTTCGGCCAGCAGGACGAAACGCCAATCCATGTCCTGCGCCGCCTGGCCGAGCGCCACAATGGCCTCTTCAAGGTCAAGGACGGGCGGCTGATCTTCTCCAAGCGCGGATCCGGCAATGCGGCTTCCGGTTCGTTCATGGGCTCCGTCGTCGTCACGCCGCCGCGGATTATCCAAGGCACCTGCACCTTCGAGGCGAATGACCGCACGAAATACAAGAAGGTCGTCTCGTACTACGAGGACAAGGACAAGGCGAAGCGCGTCGAGGTCGAAGCGGACAGTGATGCCGACGGCGACAGCGTCTATCGCATCGCCGAGCCTTACGCAGACGCGGCAGAGGCCGACAAGGCCGCCCAGTCCAAGGCCAAAGACCTGAAGCGCGGCGAAGGCGCGGCGTCCGTCGCCGTCATCGGTGACACGGCGATCGTCGCCGGCGCACCGCTGCTGTTCGAGGGCGTGCGCCCCGGACTGGATGGCGTGCCGTACATCATCGACACGGCCACGCACACCTACAACAAGAAAGACGGCTACCGCACGGCCATCAGCGCCAAGCTCTACGACGGGTCGTCCGCGAAAAAGAAGAGCGGCGGGACGGACGGCGCTGCGAACGACAACACGCCGGATGGCAAGGTTGCAGACAATGCGCCCGACGGCACGCCGGCCACGCCGAGCGAGTGGAACAACACGCGCCGCTATGGGCGGACGGATGAGAATTAGCGGGCAATACGCTTAGTAGTGATGCTCTCTTTTAACTTCGAAACCTAGGTAAAACAGTACCTCAGCACCTAACCTTGAAAGCACTCTCCTGCTTACCTCTGGCTTTCCATTGTGGTCAAGTTTCGCCATTTTTAGGTCGTCTACACGAAAAATCTCATTTAGGAGTTTTAGCGTCACAAGGCCGTCGACAGCGTGGTTATAGTAAGTTCTCTTCGATACCTCTTCTTGTGGGGTTCCCATAGTCAAAGGCATCGAAGTTTCGAACACGTCGGCATGCAGTCTACGATACTCACTGTTCCAACCATTCTGTGGAAGGTATCCGACGAGTATGACTAGCTGGCGTTCATCAAGCTCTCTCAGGATCCAAAGTATCGACTTCGCGTCTGCGACTGCGATCTGCTCGCCGGATAATCCACGCGCGACAACAGATACGATGTAGTCTCGCCGTTGGTCGCTTACGGCCCGTGCGGATTGGAATGCCCCCTCCTCAAACAGGTCGATCTTCCATGGATCGGCAAGGTCCAGCGCGTCTGCTCGAGCAACAACGCCCTCCAGGCGTTCCGCAAGTGCTTTGACGTAGGCCTCCACGCGTGCCGACCTTTGATTGGGGATGAGAACAGTAACGATCTCGGCCAAGGCTGCTCCTACAAGAGGTACAGCGCCTAGCCCGCTCCGCGCAACCATAGCCACAACATCCGAAGCGTTCGTCCTCGGCATGCTGTTATCCTCTTCATTCGACATGAGGCCCCCATGAACACGCTTAGGCTGATCTCTTCTGTTCTACTCTACCCCGTTGCTGCATTGCTAGTCTACGGTCTCGCGCGGGTGGGTGAGCCCACCTCGATTTGGCTCGTTAGCCTCGTGGGTATGACACCACTTTGACGTTGCGTCAGTGCTCGGCAACGGTAGCAACCCGTTGCCGAGGTTGCCGACCTGGGGGTGGACCGCCGCCGGGATGCCCGACCCGCAGGGGTCGATTTTTGGCTGGAAAGGGACCCGACCGGGAGGGGGTATGATCCGAATTTCACACATGAACCGGCTGCCCGGCCGTGTCGCCTACACCTTCACAGCCGAGGTCGCTGGCTTGGTGCTGCCAGGCTGCGCCCTCATCCGGCGCGAGGATGGCTATGGATTGTCTGTGCCGCGGATCGGTGCGCCAGGCGAGACCAGGGCCGCGCCGTTGTCTGCGATCATGGAGGCCGAACTGCTGCGGGTGGCGGTGGCTCATTACAAGGAGAAAGAAAATGGTTGAGATCCGCAACATGCGCAAAGGTTCTCGCGCCGCCAGGGCGATATTCGATGTCGAAATCGGCGGGTGGACCATCCGCGGCTGCACTGTCGTGCAGCGTCCGGATGGCAAGCTCGCGGCTCGGCCGCCACTGCTGCGAGACGGACGCTGCGCCGTGCAGGTGCCGGCCGAATTGTGGCCCGCCTTCGTCCAGGATGGCCTCGCGGCATATCGGCGAATTCGCCGTGAGGAGAAGTGGGGCGAGGTCTGTGAGGGCGAGCAAGAGGCGTTGGCGGCGGCGGGGATTTAGTTATCGCCGAATCTCGCCTGGAACACCTCAACGGCTGACTTGGCAGCGCCTCGAAACGCCTCTAGCTTTTCCTTCTTGGGCATCAATCCCGCCCCATCTTCGCCAGCACGAAATCATTGGCCTCCCGGTTGCCGCACCGCGTGCACCGTAGCTTCCGCTCCAGAGTGATGATCATGCGCGTTCGCCCGTACCGTCGCGCCAGTTCCCAGCGATCGAGATATCCTGCGTGCTTGCACTGGAAGCACCGAGCGCCGAGCTCATACCACTCGGGGATATCCTGGAAGGCGACGGAATGCTGGCGACTGTTGACATAGACATTGACGCCGGTGAGCGTCGCCGGATCCATCGGATTGCCAGCCGTGATATCGATGCCGCGCCGGTGACGCATCACGGCCGTTCATACTGAGGCCTCCACCCACGGGCGTAACCCTTAGAGACGAGCGCAGAGGCTGTGTAGAGCTGATCGCGCAGGAAGTCCGCATCGGCCAGCAATTCGCGCACAGCGGCCCGTGCGTCGCCGCCGTAGGCCTCGATGACTGCGTCTATTTCTTGCTGCGGAGCGGCTTTCGTCGACATGGTGCACCTATAGGAATTGGGTCCGCTCGGCGGACTATGTTCCTATTTTGTTCTCATTTTGGGAGGAGTCAAGATGGAACCGGTCGTGCCGACGCCCGCATCCTGATTAACCTCAATTCTTTGGGTTAACGAGCTGATTGATTTGATCCAATCACGCTGCCAGCCGTATTGAGGGCAGGAGGTGATTTGATGAAGTATGAAACTGGCATGCACATCGTCTATGACGTTTTGAACAAGGGCGTCCTAGTCGAATTCCGCGGCAAGTCGCACTACTTGGCCGGCCCCTTCAAGACCCAGAAGGAAGCGATCAGCGCGGGTGAAGAGCTGTGCCGTAAGCTGGGCTGGGGAAAACCGGACGGCGCGTGAGGGGGTATTCGGGGACCGATGCCACTCCGGCCAGTCGGCCCGCCATTATCGATCCCGATGAACATCATGATCCGCGTGGGGGCCAGGCCGCTGACTATAAACCTCGACCGGCTCACGTTCTTTGGGCGAATCCACCACCGCATCTATCCGGGCGTCGGTATCGGCTGGGTCACCGGCCGTAGGCGTAGTCCTATTAATCTTGTAGCGGAACGATTCGATTTCCCTGTCCGAAAATCGCCGAGTTTCGCGGAGGGCGCACATTGCTTCTCCGATTATTTCGGCGTCGCTTGCCGGCTGACCGCCTTGGCCCGAAGCCCGAACCTTCACTGGAACGATCGCCAGGAGACGCTTCTCCCCGGCGGCAAAGACATCAACCGATAGATCGTGCATTCCCGGCCCCCGCGCTGGTAATGCCTAATCATACACGTTCAGCGGGTGTCGCCGTTTGATCTGCGTCATGGGAATACGAGACGTTTCTAGTCCAGCAGATCCACAATCTCCCATCCTTCAGCAGTCAACGCGGTCCAAAACCGCCCCTCTGCATCCTCCTCCATGGTCGCCCAGCCACGCAGCCGAAGGCGGCGGACCACATCCTTCATCTCGGCAGGGATGTCGTTGTAGGATCGCGGCCTTTCAGCGAGGAAACGCATTGCAAGGAATTGCGGTCCAGTAAGGCGAACGACCGGCTTGCTGGAGATGTACCTGGCCGCCCGCACCTGACGCCCTTGGTCGGTGATCGCGATCTTGATTTTCTTCCGGGGCTCGATGCGCATTTCGGCGAAACCAAGTTTCTCCAACTCCTGATAGGCGACCAAATCCGGGTAGGCGAGTCCGTCCATGACGATTCCGTCGCTCGTCGCCAAGCGATCGATGAGGTCGATCTGAGCAGGCGTTAGGCGGTATATGAGGATGGGTTTGGCGGGCATGGTCTATCTGGGTTGGACGGGCAAGCGCATGCCCCTACGGCAACGTGATTGTTCTTACTTACATCGAAGGCTTTTGATATCCTTGTCGCGGTCCTTGTAAAAACCATCCAAGCCCCCGGCTGTCCGGAATTCGTCTGCGACGCTGTAGATTTCCATCGGAATGAAGCCGTGGGAGATCATGAGCTTCCGCGCCTGCTCCTCGTCGTCGCTTAGTTGCCGGATGCGACTTAGCCACTTGCTGTACGGAGCTTTGGATGACCATCCGTACTCGCTGAAATGCGCCGTTTCCCGGAAACTCTCGACAGCCTTCGCCACTTCGTAGACCTCCCGTTCGTAAGCTGTGCAAGCCGCAGCGCTGGCCGTCATGCCGACCAGCAAAAATGCAGAGGCCGTCCCGGTGATCCTGGCGCCCATCATCCCCTCCCTTTAGGTCGCGCCATCATCGCACCGCGATGCAGGGTTGTCGAGGACCAGTCCCGACTCTAGTACCACTGTCCGACCGCCCAGAAGCAGGCGGCAGACAGAATGAGAATAGCGATGCAGTACCCGGTCTTCTGAAGCATGACTTCTCCTCTCTCGGGAAAAATGCTTCAATACAACTCGACTGTCGATCCTCGAATGTTGCCTATTGCGCCTGTTGATGACGCGCTTGTCGCGGAAGGATTCGACGGTATGCGCAGATTTGCGCATACCGCTCAACGCAATTTTGCACCGAGTGATTTCAGGGGGATGGATGTCAATCCGAGTCGGGAATGCCCAACTTCGCCATCCTGGCTAGCCTCGCTTCCCGCTTCTTTCGCATCGCCTCCTTGCGCTCCGGCGTCCAGAAATCCGGGTCCTTCATTTTGTGGCTGATGCGCTTGGACTTCGGGAGCTTCGGTGGAGCGACGGGCTCGTAGACTGGAGGCGGCTGGCCAGGCGGGCTGGCCCTTACAAAATTGGTGTAGCGCACGGAGATGACATCGAAAAGATCGTCGGCCTCCTGCGGTTCGATCGATTGGACGATGATGAACCAAGCGATCCATTCCGAATCTGAAGCCTCCTCGATGTGCCGCACGAAGTAGCGTCCTACTACTTCCGCGATCGACGTGCCAACACCATCAATCGTAAGAGTAATCCGGTCGCCGAAACCAGGAACGGTGTTACGCAAATCAGACAGAGCGTACTCGCCTTCGATATGAAATTTGCCGTCTTCCTGCCGTTCCAGAAAGTACACCATATCGTCAACGATGTTCGGCATGGCGACTACGCTACTCCTGCCGATCCCTCAGACGCACGCCAGGGCCGTTGCCGTTCTGGTCGATGAAGATGACGCCGGCCGTTTCAAAGCATCTTCTGAGAACGTCCAGCGTTGCGTGTTGGGGAGCGGACCTGCCGCTCTCAAAGTTACGGATCGTCGCATTGCCGATTTTGGACTGAACGGCAAGCTGCTGCTGTGACCAGTCTAATAGCGCTCTGGCTGCGCGGCACTGAGAGGGTGTCAACATATTCAAGAGATACCACGTTACGGGAAAAATAGATAGAGCTAGCGATTTTCGCTTGCCTTGGCGAAAATCATCGTTTATCGCTATGTATATCGAAAATCGCTAGCCCGCAACGAGGTGTCCCATGCCGAAACGAAACACAGTTAATGAACCGTCACCAGCCGACCTCAGCGAGGCCTACCTCCAATGGCTTCACATGGAGGCTCGCATCCTCCGGATCGAGCTCTACGGTGACAACTATGCCGACCGGGAGTGGACGCCCTGCAATACGTTCACTCAGCATTACCACTTCAAGGGCGGTGACTGGCGCGCGCTTCCACAGCCGTCGACGCGCGCCACTTCAGTGCTGCGGATCGTCGGCGCGGACATTCCCCGCCATAAGACGGCCTATGACCGCTGGCGCGCTGCGGTGGCGGCACTGGACGGAGCGGACAAGGCCACGGCTGGAAAGGGCGACCTTTCGTCGTTCTACCACGGTCCTGCCCACGAACTAAAAAAGGCCGAAGCGCTGGATGCGGTAGACACAAATGATGTCATGCTTCGGATCGCCGGCGCGATCTACTGGATGACGGATGGCGATGATCCCAAGGCTGCAGAAAACTTGCTGATGCGCGCCTTACGCGGTCTGGCCGCAATGACAAGCGCCGATACCGAGGCGATGCGGCTGGACTTCTACGTGTCGAGCCTGCTCGAGGACGCAGCATGAACATCCAGCGCCATCAGATTGAAAAGGCCATCGACGTGCTAATCGCCCTCCTCGACGCCGCTGATGGCGATCCAGACATCGAGGACGACGAGCGGGAAGAGGAAACCGACCACGACCTGAACGAGCCCTATGCCGGCTGCCACGCGGAGTATTTTGCGTGACCTACTTGGACCTTTACGAACCCGGCACGATCGTCCCGGTTGAAGAGCGGCACAGTCTTCACGGCCGGCAAGTTCTGGCCCGAGTTGCCCGGCGTCGATCTAATGGCTGACGGCAAGCGGATCCTCACGGTGAGCGAGCAGTGGCTCAGGGATAACGTCGAGAGCATCCGGTTTTCGATAGAACCGCCGAAGAGTGAGGCGCCTGCCGAGATCCAGGAGCCGCGCTGGAAGCGCCGTCCCGATCCATACAGAGGCGGGAGCTTCTGACCTCCCGGCCCGCTGGCGCAACTGGATGGCGCACCGGCTTTCTATCCTGGAGGATCCCGGTTCGAGTCCGGGGCGGGCCACAAGTTTTCGCCCCGACCGTAGTCATGTCCGGTCGGGGCGGTGCCGCGCGCTGCAGCTCCTCGCTTGGTGACGCGCGGCCTTTTCACACCACAGGCCAGCCGGGCACCACCGCTCCCAGATTCGCGGCCGGCTGGCCGACCATTCCACGATGTAGTATCGCTGGTTTATGCGCGGCCACCAACCGGTTGCAGCCCATTGCCGCAGCGCCGTGCACGGAGCCGCTCGCCTGAAAAGGCGAGCGGCTTTGTTTTTCTCCAGGTGCCTTACCGCGCAAGCCGCGGTCAGCTCACGATGGACCGACACCGGTTCCAAAGGTGCTCAGCATCGCCGGGCTCCTCCCGGAAAAGGCGGATTACGGTAAGGGCAATCGCATCGATGTCGTGGTCCGCATGCCTTTTCAGCCGTGCGACGACATCTCGCATAACAGCAAGATCGTCCGGCTCAAATATTCCGGCTTGAGGTAATAAATGCGGGAGATCCATGGCGAGCTCCCTTCCTTGTTCAGGGCGAAAGGAGTCACCTTACCGCCGACAGCGCCCTGGTAATCGGCTGTCAGTGATGCAATTGTGCGCCTATAGCGTGACAATTGCAAGGCGAGCAGTGTACTTGCTTTCTATCTATATTAGATGTTGAATATACGGCGTGTTGCTGGTCAGACGATTTACTTACCGCTGCTTTTCACCGGCGCTCTTGCCGTCAGAGCTCCTGGAGCGCTCGTCAAAGCGATCGGCGCCCTTCGCGAGGTCCGAGCCCTTCTCAGCCTCAACCTTGCGCTCCTCGGCCCGTGTAGCCTTGTGGAGGCCTCTTGCGCCATCTTTGCCCTTCTCGGTGGGTGCGTTCTCAATCGCCATTGCGTGATCTCCTGTGGGGCATGAGGAACGACTACGGATCGCGGTGGTTCCAACCGAGCAGGAACAAGAACAGAGGCGGGCACGTTTGACCCCAAACGGAAAAGGAGACGCACAATGAACAACATCATCTATCTCGTCGGCTTGGTCGTGGTCGTGATCGCCGTCCTGTCGTTCTTCGGGCTGGGCTGATCATGGACGACGAACGCGAAAGGCGGATCAAGGCGCGCGCCTTCGAACTCTGGCAGCGCGAAGGTTCGCTCGACGGCCGATCGCTGGGGCACTGGCTCCAGGCAGAACGGGAAATACAAGAAGAGGAAGAAGCCGAAGCTGCGAGTCGGCATGAGGGCGGTCTGGCTGCAGCGGCGAACCCGACGCATTGAAGCGCCCTGCCCTGCTATTGGCTACAATATGGCTACAATTTTTGTAGCCAGAAGACGTACCGGTATCTAAGTCTTTGATTTTAATGGTCGGAATGGCGGGATTCGAACCCACGACCCCTTGACCCCCAGTCAAGTGCGCTACCGGGCTGCGCTACATTCCGGACCGCGCAAACCCCTATAGTCTCGGGCATTTGGATGCAAGCCCAAAAATCAAAGGCGGGAACGAAAGTGGGGAATTGTCTTGCTGGCAGGACGTTGCGGGCGTTCAAACGCCCAGGACTTGGTGGCACGCCCCGGATCAAGCGGGCGGGCGGAGTTCCAGCCCGTCGTGGGCTGCAGCCACCGAAAAGTGCAATTTTTTTCGCAACCGTACCGGAAACGCCGAATCAGACCTTCCCCCGAATTAGACGAAAGTCGTAGGATGCCTCTGCTCGCTTGTCATTTGCGAGCACTCCCCCGCGTCACTGAGAGCCAAGCGTGACGCTTGTTTGCCCCGCCACCGTGCGGGGCCTTTTCCTTCTGCCACTCCGTTTCGCGCGCTTGACTCTGCGGCGCATGAGAACATAATAGGAACAAAGGCGAAGGCCTGCTTATCTCGATCCCGGAAATCCCCGATTTTCTGTGGCACCACAGGAGAATGCCGACGTGCGACCGCTTCCCGAGTACGAAGCACAGACTGAACCGAAGGAGGACGATGCCGTATGCGCCGCCCTTGCCTGGCATGACGGCGATGCGCGCGCGACGATCGCGACGCTGCTGGCCGATTGCGCGCATCTGCGGCGCCAGCTCGAACTGACCCGCTCGGCGATGGGGCGCGGCTTCGTGCGCGGCTGGGAGCCGATGCAGCAGCGGGATTGACGCAGCCCCTTCATGGCGGTGAAGCATGCTGCCCGGATGCGGATGGAGCGGACCGAACCTGCAGCATGACGGCGCCGGCGGATGCTGGATCGCTTGGGCCGGGTTGCCCGGCAATGGGCGGCCGGCGACCAGGACGCGCTGGGCGCCCGGAAAAGGCTCAGCGCACCTGGTCGAGCAGACGCTTGCATTCCAGGAGATCGTAGAGCGCTTCCTGCAGGAGCGCGCGGTCTTCCTTGCCGACGCTGGTCTTGCCGATCGAGATTTCCGGCGTTTCGTCGCCGCCGCCGACGAAGGAGAAGAAGCGACGGCTGGCCGGCGCCTTGGCGCGGCCGACGATCTGGTCCTCGTCGCTGCCGGCCTTCGGCGGGGTCGGCTCCTCGTGGCTGGCGGCAGCCAGCGCCTCGACGGTGGCAAGGTCCCCGCTGGCGATGGCGGCGACGAAGCGGTTGCCGTTGACCTTCAGGAGCTTCTGCACGCCCTTGATCGTGTAGCCGTGGTCGTAGAGAAGATGGCGGATGCCCTTCAAGAGATCCACGTCCTCGGGCCGATAGTAGCGGCGCCCGCCGCCGCGCTTCATCGGCTTGATCTGCGTGAAACGCGTCTCCCAGAAACGCAGCACATGCTGCGGCAGGTCGAGATCGTCGGCAACCTCGCTGATGGTGCGGAAAGCATCCGGACTCTTGTCCATTCTACCCTCGATGAAAGCGCGCGCACGGCCAGCGAAAGGCGCTGCCGAATCGTATTCATTTCAGCGGGTTGCCGGACGATATTCAAGTTTCAAATTGCCGAATCGCCGGCTATAGGCAGAAAATCGCTCAGGAAGCGGGCGAAGCCGGCTTCTGTTTCGCCTTGCGCGCGAGATGGGCCTTCAGCACCCGCTGCTTGAGCACGTTGGACGCCTTGAAGGTCATCACCCGTCGCGGCGAGATCGGCACTTCCTCGCCGGTCTTCGGGTTGCGGCCGATGCGCTCGTTCTTGTCGCGCACCTGGAAGGTGGCGAAGGAGGAGAGTTTCACGCTCTCACCCCGCACGATGGCATTGCAGATCTCGTCGATCACGGTTTCGACAAGCTCTGCGGATTCGGTCCTCGAAAGGCCGACCTTCCGAAAAACCGATTCGGCCAAATCTGCGCGTGTCACCGTCTTGCCGCTCATCGTTCCTCACCGATTTCCCATTGAAAGCCTATGGTTAAGTGGCGGAAGAGTATTGTCCTTGCCCCTGCGGGTCAAGCGGCCCTGCGCCCTGATGCGGGAGAGACCGTTTCACCCGCGGCCGGCCGGCGTTCCCGCATGGCAAAGGGGGGCCGGAGCCGGCCCTTTCCCGCGTCCCCTTTGCCGAAAGCCGCCCTCTCCCAATGGGCGGGCGCGTGGAAATGGCTACCAGCGCAGCAGCACCGCGCCCCAGGTGAAGCCGCCGCCCATGGCCTCCAGCAGCACGAGGTCGCCCTCCTTGATTCGGCCGTCGCCCGCCGCCGCGGCCAGCGCCAGCGGGATAGAGGCGGCAGAGGTGTTGCCGTGCAGGTCGACGGTGACGACGACTTTTTCGAGCGGAATGCCGAGCTTCCTGGCCGAACCGTCGATGATGCGCTTGTTCGCCTGATGCGGCACCAGCCAGTCGATGTCCTCGGCGGCAAAGCCGGTGGCGTCGAAGGCCGAGACGATCACGTCGGTGATCATGCCGACCGCATGCTTGAAGACCTCGCGGCCCTCCATGCGCAGATGGCCGACCGTGCCCGTGGTGGACGGGCCGCCGTCGACATAGAGCTTTTCGCGATGAGCGCCGTCGGAACGCAGCTGCGCCGTCAGGACGCCACGGTCCTGGTTGGTTCCCGCCCCGTCCGCGGCTTCCAGCACGATGGCGCCGGCGCCGTCGCCGAAGAGCACGCAGGTCGTGCGGTCGGTCCAGTCGAGGATGCGCGAGAAGGTTTCCGCGCCGATGACGAGCACGCGTTTGGCAAGGCCGCCGCGGATATAGGCGTCGGCGGTCGTCACCGCATAGACGAAGCCGGAACAGACGGCCTGCACGTCGAAGGCGAAGCCATGGTGCATGCCGAGGCGGTTCTGGATGTTGACGGCGGTCGCCGGGAAGGTGTTGTCCGGCGTCGAGGTGGCAACGATGATGACGTCGATATCGGCGGCCGTCAGGCCCGCCTTGTCGAGCGCGGCGCGCGCGGCGGCCTCGCCGAGCGATGCGGTCGTCTCGCCCTCCCCGGCGATGTAGCGCTGGTGGATGCCGGTGCGCTGCACGATCCACTCGTCGGACGTGTCGACCATGCTTTCCAGTTCGGCATTGGTGAGAACCCGCTTCGGAAGCGCCGCTCCGAAACCGCGGACCACTGAACGAATCATTCTATACCTCGTCGGTCATGCCCTGGGCGGCCCCTTCGACGGGGCGGCCGGCATGATACTTCTGCAAATCTCTTTCGATCTTGTCCTTGAGGCCGTTGCGGGCCATGTCGTAGCCGACATCGACGGCGGCCGCGAAGCCCTCGGCATCCGTGCCGCCATGGCTCTTGATGACGATGCCGTTGAGGCCGAGGAACACGCCGCCGTTCACCTTGCGCGGATCCATCTTCTCGCGCACCCGGTCGAAGGCGCTCTTGGCAAGGATGTAGCCGAGCTTGGCCATCCAGGTGCGCGACATGGCGGCGCGCAGGTATTCGGCGATCTGCCGCGCCGTGCCTTCCGCCGCCTTCAGTGCGATGTTGCCGGCAAAACCTTCCGTGACCACCACGTCCACCGTGCCGCGACCGATATCGTCGCCCTCGACGAAGCCGTAATAGTCAATCGTGTCGAAATTGGCCTCGCGGATGAGCTGGCCGGCGGCCTTCACCTCTTCCTGGCCCTTGATCTCCTCGACGCCGACATTGAGCAGGCCCAGCGTCGGCTTGTCGATCTCGAACAGGGCGCGCGCCATGGCGCCGCCCATCAGCGCGAAATCGAAGAGCTGGTTCGCATCCGCGCCGATCGTCGCGCCGATGTCGAGCACGATGCTCTCGCCCCTCAAGGTCGGCCAGATGCCGGCGATCGCCGGGCGCTCGATATTGGCCATCATGCGCAGGCAGAATTTCGACATGGCCATCAGCGCGCCGGTATTGCCTGCGGAAACGGCGACATCGGCCTCGTTCTTGGCAACGGCGTCGATCGCCTGCCACATGGAGGACTTGCCGCGGCCGCGGCGCAGCGCCTGGCTCGGCTTCTCGTCCATGGCGACGGCGACGTCGCAATGGTGGAAGGTGCTGGCGGCCTTCAGTTTCGGATGCTGCGCCAGGAACGGCTCGCATTCGGCGGCGTTGCCAAAAAGCACGAAGCGGATGTCGGGATGACGCTCGAGAGCCTTGGCTGCGCCCGGGATAGCGACCTTGGGGCCGAAATCGCCACCCATGACGTCGACGGAAATTCTGACCACGCGTGTCTTGCCTTAATTCTTGTTTTCCAGGGGCAGAAGGCTGCCGCGGCGGAATTCGGTCAAAATACCGCTTTTCGCCGGGGGCACAACTGAATTATCGGGCGTCTCAGGAGCCGTTCAGTCTTTTTTCCAGTCCTTCAGAACGGCAAAAGGCGACGGTTTTTTGTCGTCCGCGTCGGTGCTTTCGATATGGCCGGAAAAGCCCGCACCGGACTTGCGCGGATAGGGATCGATGGCGAGCGCCACATGTTCGGCGGCGACCACGCCGGCATCGATCGTGTCGCCCGTAAAGACCTCCGGGGCATCCGGGCCGTCCGGATCGAGCAGCATCTCGCCGGTCTCGGTCGCGGCCGGAAGCCGCGCCAGCTTGGAGCCTTCCGGCACGAAGACGACCTCGACCGGCTCGTCGATATGCGCCTCCACCGGATCGAGCGTCACCACGCAGGCCTGCACGATGTCCGCCTCGACGTGGCCCTTGAGCCGCACGCCGTCGCGCTTCCAGCGCATGACCTGGAAGGTGGCGGACAGCGTCTTCACCTCCAGCACGGACCAGAGTTTCGCCAGCCCCGCGCGCTCCTCGGCATCGGCACTCAGCGTCACCTCGACCGGGTTGCCGGAGATATGCCCCACCTTGACCGGATAGGAAAACGGCGTGTCGTCGTCTTTCGTCATTCTCGTCCTTTTCACCGCCCTAGGGTGTGTCCTTCATGACCGGGTTCCGCCACGGCCAGCGCGCCGACCGCGATCGCATCCTCGCCGACAGCCATCATCGCCTGTTCGGCGGCAAAGAGATAGGAGGCTAGCCCCGCCATGGAGGGCGCGCCTTCACCCGCTTCGGGATAGATATTGCGCCGGAGCGCATTCGCAAGCCCGTCCCGGTCGCCGGAATCGAGCGCCGCCGCGTAGGATTCCAGCCGGCCGTAGAACATGCCGGCGAACTTCTTCATGCGCTTCGGCACGCCGACATCGCCGACCCCGAGCTCGCGAATCGAATGGTCGACGTCCTCGAAGAAGGCATCGACGATCTCCTGGGCGATCTCCTGGCCGGACGTGCCGCTTGCGCGGGTGCGCCGGAAGTAGAGGATCAGCATTGCCGAGAGCATCTCGAAGCGCCCCATCACCGTGTCAGGAACATCAAGCGCTTCATAGAGATAGGGATGGCGCGCCGCCTGTGTCAGCGTCGCGTACTGCCTTTCGACAATACGCCGGTTGCCGTTTTTTTTGCCGAACAGGCCGAAAATCATCATAAAGCCTAGTTTTGCCCGATTCAAACCATGGAGCCGTCGCAAGTCATGTTGCATGACGGTCGAAGCTGGTTTACCGAAGCAGGCATGAATTGCAATGGCTGCGCGGCCATCACAGTCCCGGGGATGTTGTTGAAGAGAGATGCTCTGAACATGAAGCTGTTGCGTAACGCCGCCATTGCCATCGCGCTTTCCTCCTCCGTTCTCGCAGGCTGCCAGGGTCCCGGCGAAGTGCTGCACCAGGGGTATGTCGTCGACCAGGAAACTCTGGCGCTGGCACCGGTCGGCTCCTCGCGCGAGCAGGTCCTGCTCTCGCTCGGCTCGCCGTCCGCGACCGCGACCTTCGACAACGAGGTCTTCTACTACATCTCTCAGAAGCGCACCCGCCCCGTCGCCTTCATGAAGCCGAAGGTCGTCGAGCAGAGCGTTCTCGCCGTCTATTTCGACAAGGACGGCGTGGTCGAGCGCCTTGCGCACTACACGCTGAAGGACGGCCGCGTCTTCGACCTGATCTCCCGCGTCACGCCGACCGGCGGCGTGGAGCTCACCTTCCTCGGACAGCTGCTACGCGGCTCGGGCGGTGCGCCGGGCGCGGCGATCCAGAACATCTTCGGCGGCGGCGGCCCGAAGTAAGGGGCCTCCGGCCACTCCCGGAAACAAGAAACCGCGGGGATCGCTCCCCGCGGTTTCTTTTTGCCTGCCGACCGGCGGTGCCGGTCAGGCGAGGATGGCCAGCAGCAGCAGCGCCACGATATTGGTGATCTTGATCGCCGGGTTGACCGCCGGGCCTGCCGTGTCCTTGTAGGGATCGCCCACGGTGTCGCCGGTGACGGAGGCCTTGTGGGCTTCCGAGCCTTTCAGGTGGCGGGTGCCGTCCTTGTCGACGAAGCCGTCCTCGAAGCTCTTCTTGGCATTGTCCCAAGCCCCGCCACCGGAGGTCATGGAAATCGCCACGAAGAGGCCGTTGACGATGACGCCGAGCAGCGAGGCACCGAGCGCGGCAAAGGCCGAGGCCTTGGAGCCGGAGATGAGCAGCACGCCGAAATAGACGACGAGCGGCGCCAGCACCGGAAGCAGCGAGGGCACGACCATCTCGCGGATCGCCGCCTTGGTGAGGATGTCCACCGCGCGCCCGTAGTCCGGCCGTTCGGTGCTTGCCATGATGCCCGGCTTCTCGCGGAACTGCCGGCGCACCTCCTCGACGATGGAGCCCGCCGCACGGCCGACGGCCGTCATGGCGATGCCGCCGAAGAGATAGGGGATGAGGCCGCCGAAGATCAGGCCGGCGACGACATAGGGGTTGGAAAGGTCGAAGGAGATCGTGCCGATGCCGGCGAAGTAGGGATACTTGTCCCCGTTCGCGGCGAAGTAGGCAAGGTCGTTCGAATAGGCGGCGAAGAGCACCAGCGCGCCGAGACCGGCGGAACCGATCGCATAGCCCTTGGTGACGGCCTTCGTCGTGTTGCCGACCGCGTCGAGCGCGTCGGTCGACTTGCGCACTTCCGGCGGCAGGTGCGACATCTCGGCGATGCCGCCGGCATTGTCGGTGACCGGGCCGAAGGCGTCGAGCGCCACGATCATGCCGGCAATGCCGAGCATGGCGGTGACGGCGATGCCGGTGCCGAAGAGACCGGCCAGCTGGTAGGTCGCGATGATGCCGCCGACGATGACGATGGCCGGCAGCGCGGTCGATTCCAGCGAGACCGCGAGGCCCTGGATGACGTTGGTGCCGTGGCCGGTGACGGAGGCCTGCGCGATGGAGTTCACCGGGCGCTTGTTGGTGCCCGTATAGTATTCGGTGATCACCACGATGAGCGCCGTCACCACGAGGCCGAGAAGGCCGCAGATGAAGAGGTTCGTTCCCGTGATCTCCGCGCCCGCGACCGTGCCGATGGCCCCCCAGCCGATGGTGAGCGAGGTGGCGGCGGCAAGGCCGACGATCGACAAGAGGCCCGTCACGATGAGGCCCTTGTAGAGCGCGCCCATGATGGAGCCGTTCGTGCCGAGCTTGACGAAGAAGGCGCCGACGATCGAGGTGATGATGCAGGCGCCGCAGATCGCCAGCGGATAGATCATCACGCTGGAAAGAACCGGCGTGCCGGCAAAGAAGATCGCCGCGAGGACCATGGTGGCGACGACGGTCACCGCATAGGTCTCGAAGAGGTCGGCGGCCATGCCGGCGCAATCGCCGACATTGTCGCCGACATTGTCGGCGATGGTGGCCGGGTTGCGCGGGTCGTCTTCGGGAATGCCGGCTTCCACCTTGCCGACGAGGTCGCCGCCGACATCCGCACCCTTGGTGAAGATGCCGCCGCCGAGACGGGCGAAGATGGAGATCAGCGAGGCGCCGAAGCCGAGCGCGACGAGCGCGTCGATGACCTCACGCGAGGCCGGCTCCTGACCGAGCAGGCCGGTGAGGACCCAATAGTAGATCGACACGCCGAGCAGCGCGAGACCGGCGACAAGCATGCCGGTGATCGCACCCGACTTGAAGGCGATGTCGAGGCCGGAGGACAGGCTGACGGATGCGGCCTGCGCCGTGCGCACATTGGCGCGGACGGACACATGCATGCCGATGAAACCGGCGGCACCCGAGAGCACGGCGCCGATCAGGAACCCGATGGCAGCCGTAGCGGAAAGCAGCAGCCAGGTGCCGACGAAGACGACGACCCCGACGATGGCAATGGTCTTGTACTGCCGGGTGAGATAGGCCTGCGCCCCTTCCCGGATATAACCTGCAATTTCCTGCATGCGGGCATTCCCCTGATCGGCGGCAAGCACCGACCGTGTCGCCCAGATGGCATAGACCACCGAGAGCAACCCGCATGCGATAACGCCCAACAATATGGTCATTTCGCTCTGTCCTCCTTGGAGGCCGCGGGGTCCTCTCCCCGCAGCCGATATGCGTCCGCTCCCGCTTGCCTCCTCACAAGACGGGAGCCGGCGCGGGGCCAGAGTGCGTTTGCGAATCGGTTGCGTCAAGCCGCTGCACTGCGGCAAGCGGCGCGCTGCGCTGGATTTTTCGACGTCGGACGGCGGACGGGCTCAGGCAGCCGCGCGGCGGCTGCGCAAAAGCAGGAGAAGCACGAGCACGAGGCTCACCCCGGTGATCGGCCAGAACATCAGGTTGATCGTCTGCCAGCCATAGGCGTTGAACACCTTGCCGGAGGAGAAGGAGGCGAGCGCCACCGTGCCGAAGAGGATGATGTCGTGGAACCCCTGCACCTTGTCGGCCTCGTGCGGCTTGTAGCTGGAGGCGACGATGGCGGTGGCGCCGATGAAGCCGAAGTTCCAGCCGACGCCGAGCAGGATCAGCGCGCCCCAGAAATTCCAGAGTTCGAGGCCGGCATGGGCGACCGCCGCGCAGGCCATGAGGATGAGGAGGCCGGCGGCGACGACCTTTTCCGTGCCGAAGCGCTGGATCAGCATGCCCGTGAAGAAGCTCGGCGCGAACATGGCGAGCACATGCCACTGGATGCCGAGCGTCGCCAGCTCGGGCGAGAAGCCGCAGCCGATGACCATGGCCAGCGGCGCGCCGGTCATCATGAAGGTCATCAGGGCGTAGGAGGATATGCCGCAGATCATGCCCGTCATGAACCGCTGGGTCAGCACGATCTCGCCGAGCGGCCGCGTCGCCTCCCCCGTCGCGACGGCCGCCGCCTTGTGGTCCGGCAGGCGCAGGAACAGGAAGAGGCCGATGGCGGCAAGGCAGAGCGGGGCCAGCGCCACGAAGGCACCGGCAAACAGCACCGGCTCGAACAGGTCCTTGGTGAGGATGACCACCTGGGGTCCGAGCACGGCGGAGATGACGCCGCCGGCGAGAATCCAGGAAATGGCGCGCGGCTTGTAGAAGGACGGCGAGGCATCGGCCGCCGCGAAGCGGATCTTCTGGGCAAAGCCGCTGGAAATGCCGACGAGCACGAAGCCGACGGCGAAGAGCCAGAAATCGCCGCGAAACAGCGCGATGGCGGCCAAGAGGCCGCCCCCCGCGCCGACGAGCGCGCCGACGATGAAGCCATAGGTGCGCCCGAGCATGCGGGCCGCGATGGCGACGAGCACGGCGCCGAGCGCCACGCCGACATTGAAGCCGGTCAGCGGCGCGGTGGCGAGCGACTTGTCCGCGCCGAGCAGGTTGTAGCCGGCAAGGCCGCCGATGGAGAAGACGATCGGCCCGGCCGAAGCCAGCAAGGCCTGCGCAATCGTCAGGAGGAAGACGTTGCGGCGCGCAGCCGAAAGTTCGTGTTCAAGACCTTCGACCGTGCCCGTGCTCATGTCACCCTGCCAACCTACTTGCGTGTGTCCGGCCGAAGCTGCCTGGCGATGCGGTCGAGCACCGCATTCACCAGCTTCGGCTCGTCATCCTCGAAGAACGCCTTGGCGATCTCGACATATTCCGTGACGATCACGGCGACCGGCACGTCCTTGCGCTCCTTCAGTTCGAAGGTGCCGGCGCGCAGGATGGCGCGCACGGTGGAATCGAGCCGGGACAGCGCCCAGTCGTCCTGCAGCGCCGCGCCGATCATCGGGTCGAGCAGGCGCTGGTCGCGCACGACGCCCGAGACGATGGAGCGGAACCAGGAGGCATCCGCCTTCAGGTAGGTGTCGCCGTCCAGCTCCTGGCCGAGGCGATGCATCTCGTATTCGGCGACGATCTCCAGGACGCCGGTGCCGCCGATATCCATCTGGTAGAGCGCCTGTACGGCGGCAAGACGCGCCGCGCCGCGCTGGTTGGCCGGCTTCACCGGCTGCTGGTCCCTGTCCGTCGTCACTGTTCGCCGCCCAGTTTCTTCTTCAGATCGATCATGGTGAGCGCCGCGCGGGCCGCAAAGCCGCCCTTGTCGCCTTCCGTGCGGCGGGCGCGCGCCCAGCCCTGCTCGTCGTTCTCGACCGTCAGGATGCCGTTGCCGATCGGCAGGGCCTCGCTGACGGACAGGTCCATCAGGGCACGGCTCGATTCGTTGGCGACGATGTCGAAATGGTAGGTCTCGCCGCGGATGACCATGCCGAGCGCGACGAAGCCGTCATACCAGGTGCCGCCGTTTTCCATGCCGTCGAGGGCCATGGAGATGGCGGCGGGGATTTCGAGCGCGCCCATGACGGTCACGATATCGTAGGTGGCGCCGGCGGCATCGAGCGCATGCTTGGCGCCGTCGAGCATCGCATCGGCCATGTCGTCGTAGAAGCGCGCCTCGACGATGAGGAGATGGGGATTATCGGTGTCGGCCATGAATCACCTGAAAATTGGAGGCAGGCCACGCATCAGCGGGCAGAGGCGGCGGTCAAACCACGACGGACGGAGCTTGGCAAGCATTTTCCGCCGCCTGCGGCGATTTCGGTGCCCCGGCACGCCGGCCCACCGCGCGCCGCGGGCTTGACACATCGGAACAAAATGCGAACGATACGTGCCCGACACGAGGAGACAGCCCGATGAACGCGCACAACCCGCCGATCGTCAACCTTGCCAAGCTGACGCTCGAGCACTGGACGCAAGGCACGCTCTATGAATCCCGCGACACGGCCTTCGGCGCCCTCCTCGGCCTGACGGCCCTCGGCATCGGCTATGGCGAGGTGCCACCCGGCAAGTCCGGCTGTCCCTTCCATTGCCACCATGTCGAGGAAGAGCTGTTCGTCATCCTCGAAGGCCACGGCACCTATCGCTATGGCGACGAACGGCGGCTGATCGGCCCCGGCGACGTGCTGGGCGCGCCGGCCGGCGGACCGGAGACGGCGCACCAGATCCTCAACACCGGCACCGTGCCGCTGAAATACCTCTCCATCTCGTCCATGGCGGCGACGGAGATCTGCGAATATCCCGATTCCGGCAAATTCCTCGCCAAGACGCGCGCCCCTACCGGCGGCCGCACCGAGTTCCGCACCATCGGCCGCACGAGGGAGGCCGTCGACTACTGGGAGGGCGAGCCCGGAGCCTGACGCGTTCAGGCAGCGAGCGACACGCGGTTGCGGCCGTTGCGCTTGGACATGTAGAGCGCCCTGTCGGCGCTGCTGAGCAGGGAATCGAAGCTCGCGCAGTCCTTGCCGGCAAAGGCGATGCCGGCGCTGACGGTGCAGGTGATGGACCGCCCGCCGATCGGAATGAGCTTGCCGGCAAAGTCCTGGCGGATACGCTCGGCGATGCGCTGCGCGCGGTCCGGCACGGTCCGCTCCAAGACGACGACGAACTCTTCGCCGCCCAGGCGGGCGAGGCAGGCGGCCGCGCCGCAGGACTCGCGCAGGACATCGGCGAAGACCATGAGCACCGCATCGCCGGCCGCATGGCCGTACCGGTCGTTGACCGCCTTGAAATTGTCGAGGTCGAAGGCGATCGCCGCCTGGTGCTCCCCGACCGGAAGGACGCCGTAGCGATCGAAAAGCGCGCGACGGTTGAGCAGGCCGGTCAGCGCGTCGGTCATGGCCGCACGGCGGTGGCGGCCGGCGATGCGCCACTGGTTGAGCGCGAGCGACATGGCGCCGATGCCGGTAATGCCCATGATGGCGGCGATCAGGTTGAGGGTTTCCGCCCAGTTGTCCGGCGCATGACCCATGACCCACTTGCCGTCATGCAGCAGCACGGCGGCGCAGATCAGGAAGGAAGCGGCCGTCAGCAGATAGAGGATGACGATGCCGATCAGCGGCAGCGGCGCCTCCGCGCGGCCCCGCCAATATTCCCGCGCCGTCGCGACGAGGGAACCGGCGATCAGCAGGTTGAGCACGATGAAGCCGATTCCGTCATAACCGGCCGCCAGCGGAGGAAGCGCAACGGCAAGGCAGCCCGCGAGCACGGCGGCAATGCGCCGGCGCGCCCGCTTGCCGGAGCGGAACCGGTAGGCCGCGCCGTAGATGAAGGCAAAGCCGAGGAACTGCAGCGCGAAGGCAAGGCACCCGATCGCGACGCTCGCCTGGTCGATATAGAGACTGTAGACCGCGACGGCCGGCACGATGCAGCCGATGCCGATGGACCAGCTCAGGAGAAAGCGCTCGACGCGGGCGGACATCCACGAGGCGAACAGCGTGGCCGACAGGCAGAAGCCCGCCAGCCCGATCGCCAGCAGAAGGGTTTGGTAGTCAGGCGCCATGCGGCAGCGGTCTCCAACGGTCCGATGCCGCACACTACGGAGCAAGAGGTATCGATATCGTTACCTCACGGGCGGGCCGCAACGCGCGGCGGTCCCGATCGATGACGACGCCTGGGCGAGTCACGCCATCGTCACGCCTTCGGCGCCGGAAACTCCGCAAGCCGCGCTGCATAGCGCGCCATGGTGTCGACCTCGAAGTTGACGAAATCGCCCGCCTTGCGCTCGCCCCAGGTGGTGACGTCCAGCGTGTGGCGGATGAGGAGCACGTCGAAGACCGCGCCATCGACGGCGTTGACGGTGAGCGAGGTGCCGTCGAGCGCGACGGACCCCTTCGGCGCGACGAAGCGCTCCAGCCCTTCCGGCGCGCGGATACGGAAACGCGTCGCGTCGCCCTCGGCCTCGACGGAGAGGATTTCCGCCTTGCCGTCGACATGGCCCGAGACGATGTGTCCGCCGAGTTCGTCGCCGATCTTCAGCGAGCGTTCGAGGTTGATGCGGGTGCCGGGCATCCAGCCGGAAATGGTCGTCAGGCGCAACGCCTCCTCCCACGCCTCGACCTCGAACCAGCGGGCATTCGAGCCTGCCTCCGGCAGCGCCGTGACAGTGAGGCAGGTGCCCGAATGGGCGATGGAGGCGCCCATGTCGATGGTGGCGGGGTCGTAGCTGGTGCGCACGCGCAGGCGAACCCCCTCGTTCATGGGCTCGACCTTCTCGACCGTTCCGATATCCGTGACAATGCCGGTAAACATCAATCGTCTCTTTCGTATTCGTACAATCTGTCCGCGCCGTAGTGCGCCGTGCGGCGGAGCGAATAACCATCCGGCACGCGTCCGCACACACATGGGGATGCGACCCCGTCCTTGCCAATGGTCCCGGCCCCCTCGAACAGCGAGATCCGGTCGACGAGCCCGGCATCGAGGAAGGATTGCGCCGTGCGCGCGCCGCCTTCGACGAGCAGCGAGGAGATGCCGCGCGTGGCGAGCGCCATCAGCAGGTCGTCGAGCCGGCGCGGGTCGCAGGTCAGGATCTCGACGCCGGCGGCTTCGAGGGCCTGAGCGCGGGCACTTCGCATATCGGAGGCCGTGCCATCCATACCCCCCTCTGGCCTGCCGGCCATCTCCCCCTCAAGGGGGGAGATCGAGGAAGCAGCGTTCCCGTCCACATCAAACGTCGGTCCAGCAGGTGATGCAGATGACGGTGCGCGGGGATCAGGCTCCCATCCAATCTCCCCCCTTGAGGGGGAGATGGCCGGCATGCCAGAGGGGGGTAACCCCACACCCTTCGACGTCACGACGATAACCGGAACGTTCTTCGCCGTGCGCGCCAGCTTCGAGGCCGGCGGCAGCTCCAGCCGCGGGTCGAGCACGATGCGCACCGGCGAGCGGGCTTCCAGCCCCGGCAGGCGGCAGGTTAGCTCGGGATCATCGGCGAGCGCCGTGCCGATGCCGACGAGGATCGCATCCGTCTCGGCGCGCAGCACATGCACCTGCCCGCGCGGGACCGGCCCGGTGATCGCCACCTGGCCCGCGCCGAGCCGGCCGAGCATGCCATCGGCGGAAACGGCAAGCTTGAGAGTCACATAGGGCCGCTTCTTCGTCTGACGGGTGAGATAGGCGGCAAGCGCTGCACGGCCCTGCGCTTCCAGCACGCCCGTCTCGACGGCGATACCGGCATCGCGCAGCATCCCAAGCCCCCTGCCCGCCACGCGCTCGTCCGGGTCCGTCACCGACACGACGACGCGCGAAACGCCGGCGGCGATCAGCGCATCGGCGCAGGGCGGCGTCTTGCCGTGGTGCGAGCAGGGTTCGAGCGTGACATAGGCCGTTGCGCCACGCGCGGCGTCACCGGCCACGGCCAGCGCCTGCGTTTCCGCATGGGGCCGGCCGCCCGGGGCGGTGACGGCGGAGCCGACGACGACGCCGTCCTTGACGATCAGGCAGGCGACGGAGGGATTGGTGGCGGTGCGGCCGAGATTGCGGCGGCAGAGGCGGATGGCCGCTGCCATGAAGCGTGCGTCGTCTTCGACGGGGCCGGACATCTAGCCGTCGGCGCCCGGATCCCGGGCGATCTTGGCGGCGACTTCGGAGAGGATCTTCTCGAAATCGTCGACATGGGAGAAGTCGCGATAGACCGAGGCGTAGCGCACGAAGCCGACGTCATCGAGCGCCTTCAGCGCCTCCAGCACCTGGAGGCCGATCTCCTCCGAAGAGATTTCCGTCTCGCCGGAACTTTCGAGGCGGCGGACGATGCCCGAGACCGCGCGTTCGATGCGGTCCCGGTCGACGGGCCGCTTGCGAAGCGCGATCTCGAAGGATTTCAGGAGCTTGTCGCGGTCGAAGGGGGCCTTGCGGCCCGTCTTCTTGACGACCATCAGCTCGCGAAGCTGCACCCGTTCGAAGGTCGTGAAGCGACCACCGCAATCCGGGCAGATGCGCCGGCGGCGAATGGCGGCCCCGTCCTCTGCGGGACGGGAATCCTTCACCTGCGTATCTTCCGAACCGCAATAGGGGCAGCGCATGCCGGCTCCTTACATGTAGGAGTACATGGGGAAGCGGCCGGTGAGCGCCAGCACCTTCTCGCGCACCGATGCCTCGACTGCCGCATTGCCCTCGTCCGAATTGGCGACCTTCAGGCCGTCGAGCACCTCGACGATCAGGTTGCCGATCTCCTGGAAATCGGCCTCCTTGAAGCCGCGCGTCGTGCCGGCCGGAGTGCCGAGGCGCACGCCCGAGGTGACGAACGGCTTTTCGGGGTCGAACGGGATGCCGTTCTTGTTGCAGGTGACATAGGCGCGGCCGAGGGCGGCTTCGGCGCGCTTGCCGGTGGCGTTCTTCTTGCGCAGGTCGACCAGCATCAGGTGGTTGTCCGTGCCACCGGAGACGATGTCGAGGCCACCGGCCTTCAGCGTCTCGGCGAGCGCCTTGGCGTTCCTGACGATCTGCGCGGCGTAGTCCTTGAATTCCGGCTGCAGCGCCTCGCCGAAGGCGACGGCCTTGGCGGCGATGATGTGCATCAGCGGGCCGCCCTGCAGGCCCGGGAAGACGGCCGAGTTGATCTTCTTGGCGATGTCTTCCTCATTCGTCAGCACGATGCCGCCGCGCGGGCCGCGCAGCGACTTGTGCGTGGTGGTCGTGGCGACATGGCAATGCGGGAACGGCGACGGGTGCTGGCCGCCGGCGACGAGGCCGGCGATGTGCGCCATGTCGACCATGAGGTAGGCGCCGACTTCATCGGCGATCTCGCGGAAGCGCTTCCAGTCCCAGATGCGGGAATAGGCGGTGCCGCCGGCGATGATCAGCTTCGGCTTGTGGGTGCGGGCCTTCTCGGCGACATCGTCCATGTCGAGGAGGTGATCCTCCTCGCGCACGCCGTAGGAGACGACGTTGAACCACTTGCCGGACATGTTGACCGGCGAGCCATGCGTCAGATGGCCGCCCGAATTGAGGTCGAGGCCCATGAAGGTGTCGCCCGGTTGGAGCAGCGCGAGGAAGACGGCCTGGTTCATCTGCGAGCCGGAATTCGGCTGCACGTTGGCGAAGTTGACGCCGAACAGCTTCTTGGCGCGCTCGATGGCGAGCTCTTCCGCGATATCGACGAACTGGCAGCCGCCGTAATAGCGCTTGCCCGGATAGCCTTCGGCATACTTGTTCGTCATGATCGAGCCCTGGGCTTCGAGCACGGCGCGCGAAACGATGTTCTCCGAGGCGATCAGTTCGATCTCATGGCGCTGGCGACCGAGTTCCTTCTGGATCGAGCCGAAAATCTCCGGATCGGTATCGGCAAGGGAACGCGTGAAGAAAACGTCGGTAGCGGAAGAATTGCTCATCCTCGAGGCTCCTTAGGGTCAAGTGGCACGGTGTTTAGCGTCCTCGCATGGCAAGGGCAATATCCGCTCCACGGTTTGCGCCATTTCCGCGCGTGTTATGCGATAAAAACGACAAGGATCACTTGGCATGCCAGCCGCCCGGCCAGGTCCGAAAACCTCTCCTCCGTCATGGTCGGGCTTGACCCGACCATCCACCGCCGCGGGTGGGGACGTGGATCCACGGCTCGGAGGCCGAGGATGACGGTGGTGGACTGGCTAATGTTTGTCGGCAAGGAAAAGCCCCGCTTCCGCCAGGAAGCGAGGCCCGCGAAAACCTCGGACGGATCACCCTTTATTGCGGCAAGAGATCGCTCTCGACGGAGCGGCCGCCTTCCTGGTTGTAACCGGTCTGGAGGGCGAGTTCGGTGGCGCCGTCCTTCTGGTAGATGTCGTCGCGGAACTGCACGACGCGGTCCTTGGCCGACCAGGCGGTGATGTAGGTGAAGAAGACCGGCACTTCCTCGGCCAGCCTGATCGGCGTGTTGACGCCGCTCTTGATGGTCGCCTCCATCTGCCCGCGCGACCAGCCGGGCGTGTCCTTGAGCAGCCAGACCGAGAGGTCGCGCACGTTCTGAACGCGCACGCAGCCGGACGATTCGAAGCGCATCAGCTTGTTGAACAGGCCCTGCTGCGGGGTATCGTGCATGTAGACCTGGTGCTCGTTGTGGAAGTTGATCTTCGTCGAGGACATGGCGTTGATCTTGCCCGGGTCCTGGCGGAACATCAGGTTCGGGGCCTTCTCGGCGTTCCAGTCGACGGTTTCCGGCGAGACTTCGTTGCCGTTGCCGTCGAAGAGGCGGATCGAGTTGCGCGCAAGATAGGTCGGATCCTTGCGCATCAGCGGCATGATGTCCTTCTGGATGATCGAGCGCGGCGCGGTCCAATATGGGTTGAGGATCACTTCGTAGATCTTGGAGTTCAGCACCGGCGACTGACGGTCGATCTTGCCGACGATGGCGGTGTGGCGCGAGGCGACGCGGCCGTTCTCGACGGCCTCGATATAGGCGGCGGGGATGTTCACCATGACGTAGCGGCGGCCGAGGTCGCCGGACATCGCCTGCAGGCGCACGAGGTTGGTCTGGAGCTGGCCGAGGCGGGTGACGGCCGGAACGTTCAGCGCCTTCAGCGTATATTCGCCGACGGCACCGTCGGCCGGCAGGCCGTGACGGGCCTGGAAGCGTTTCACAGCGCCGTCCACGTAGGAATCGAAGGCGCCGTTCGTGCCGGCGGAACGCGGCAGGTCGCCGGAGATGATCAGGCGCTGGCGCAACTGCTGGACCGCCGGATCGGCGACGCCCATCTCCATCTTCTGCTGCGTGTTGACCGTCGGCCAGCCGCCATTGGAGACGATGTTCTGGTAGTCGTTGATCGCCTGCTGGAGATAGCCGGAGCTGCCGGAGCCGAAGATCGGGTTGTTGGAGACGACGGCGGTGGCGGTGCGCGATGCCTCGGCGTCGAACTGGTCGTCCCAGTTGCCGCGGCGCGGAGCGTTGAGGATGTCGTCGAGCGCTGTCTGGGCCAGCGTCGGGCCGGCCACGGCAGCGGCACCGAAGGTTGCAGCGGAGCGCAGGAAGGCGCGGCGCGAGAACACATCAAATCCGGTTTTGCGAGACATTGATCCTACCATCTCCTGAGCGCCGCAAAGAACGGCGAGGTGCGCACGGCACGGCGACCCCAAGGGTCCATACCCGATGCAGCTATCACGAACAGGGTTAACAAACGCAAACCGGCCCTGCCGCCCGCGCATACCTTAGCCCAGCGTCCGGGTGTCACAGCAATATGGCCAATTCGTGTCTCGGCAGGCGCGCCCGACCCTAAGCCCCCGCATGAAAACATGAAAAGCCGGACGCGCAGGGGACGCGGCCGGCTTTTGTGAAGGAGGTCGGAAACGGCGCCCGGAAATTACAGGCGGTAGAGGATCGAGTCGTTCCAGAAGCGATCGAGGCGCTGGAGCAGCTTGTTCATCTGGTTGAACTCGCCCTCGCCGATGCCGCCGACCTTCTGGATCGAGCCGATATGGCGCTCGTAGAGTTTCGCGACCGTCTCGGCGATTTCCTGGCCGCTTTCCGTCAGGCTGATGCGGACGGAGCGGCGGTCGATGCGCGAACGCTGGTGGTTGATGAAGCCGAGGTCGACCAGCTTCTTGACATTGTAGGAGACGTTCGAGCCGAGATAGTAGCCGCGCGAGCGCAGCTCGCCTGCGGTCAGTTCCGAATTGCCGATGTTGAAGAGGAGCAGCGCCTGGACGGCGTTGACATCCGAGCGACCGGCGCGGTCGAACTCGTCCTTGATGACGTCGAGCAGGCGACGGTGCAGACGCTCGACGAGGTGGAGGGATTCCAGGTAGAGATTGCGGATCGCGTCTTCCTGCGGATCGACGACGGGGGCCTGCTGCGGCTTCATCTTGGTGTTCATGGTTTACTGCCTCACTGTTTTGTTTGGCGGTGTGGTTTGTTTTCCCGCCTTGAGTGAGAACCTAACGAATGCATCTAAAATTCTACTTAAACCGCAGCCTTAACAGCGCCTTACCGGAAGGCGACCCTGTCTCACGGTGAATCAGTTCTTACCGTGCGGGCCTGCCGGCGGCGCTGGACGAAGAGCGCGATGCGGAAAAGAACGAAGACAAGCGCTATGGCGCCGTGGGTGAGAACCAGGAGCCGGTTGACGCCGAAGGTCGAGGGATAGACCTCGTGCATGGCGATCTCTGTGGCGGCCGCGATCAGCCAGATCACCGGCCCCCAGGAGACGAGAAGCCAGAGGCCGACGGCCGCGACGGGGAACAGCACGGCAAGCGCCGTATAGGCCGCCTTCCAGGCCGGCGGCAGCAGGTCGAAGCGCCCCTGCCCGCCGAAGGAGAAGCCCGTCAGCATCGCCCAGTATTGCAGCGCGAACCACAAAGAGACGATCGCCGCCAGCCGCAGGAAGAGGGCGAACAGCGTTTCGGTCAGGCTTGGTCTCGGGCCCTTGGCAGAATCAGCAACCATGGCGCGGACAGTAAGGGCAAGGCCGGCCGGCATAAAGCCCGTAACCGCGGTCATGCACGGCCATATGCCGCAGGCCCCTTGCCCGCGCGCGATTTGATTGCCGGGACGGGCGTGATATGGAGGCGGAAATCGCACGCGCAAGGGATGAAGACGCCATGACCGGCAGCAGGAACATCGTCGACGAGATCACCGGCCACCGCCGCATGCGGCGCAACCGGAAGGCCGACTGGACGCGCCGGCTCGTCCAGGAAAACCGCCTGACGGTCGACGATCTCCTCTGGCCGGTCTTCGTGGTGCCGGGCAGCAATATCGTCGAACCGATCACGGCCATGCCCGGCGTCAACCGCATGAGCGTCGACCGGCTGGTGGAGGCGGCGAAGGAGGCCGCCGACCTCGGCATTCCGGCCATCGCGACCTTCCCGAACGTCGAGATGCACCTGCGCGACGAGACCGGCTCGAACAGCCTGGCGGCCGACAACCTCATCAACGAGGCGACGCGCGCCATCAAGAAGGCGGTTCCCAACATTGGCGTCATCACCGACGTCGCGCTCGATCCCTTCACCAGCCACGGCCATGATGGCGTGCTGCGCGAGGGCGTCGTCGTCAATGACGAGACGGTCGAGCTGGTCGCGCGGGCCGCCGTCATCCAGGCCGATGCCGGCTCCGACATCATCGCACCCTCCGAAATGATGGACGGCCGCGTCGGCGTCATCCGCCGGGCGCTCGACGCCGCGGGCCATCAGAATGTCGGCATCATGTCCTATGCGACGAAGTTCGCCTCCGCCTTCTACGGTCCCTATCGCGACGCGATCGGTACCGGCGGCCTGCTGAAGGGCGACAAGAAGACCTACTACATCGACCCTGCCAACGGCACGGAGGCGATCCGCGATGCGGCGCTCGATGTGGAGGAAGGCGCGGACATGCTGATGGTCAAGCCGGGCCTTCCCTATCTCGACATCTGTTGGCGCATGAAGGAAGCGTTCGGCCTGCCGGTCTTCGCCTACCAAGTCTCCGGCGAATACAGCCAGATCAAGGCCGCCGCGATGAACGGCTGGATCGACGGCGAGCGTGTAATGCTGGAAACCCTGCTGGCGTTCAAGCGCGCCGGGTGCGACGGCATCCTGACCTATTTCGCGATGGACGTGGCGCGGCATCTGGCGAAGAAGGGCTGAGTTCCGCCATCCCCCCTCATCCGGCCTGCCGGCCACCTTCTCCCTGCAAGCGGGGCGAAAGGATATGCCGCGCCGGTTTCCCCAATCAATGCCGTTCGCAGGGCAAGTCCCCTCTCCGCTCGCGGGGAGAGGGTTAGGGTGAGGGGCAAACGCCAAATGAGCAGACCGCCGCCTTCGCTCGCACCCGTTGTTTTCTCCCGACACATCCCCATATGAAGGGCATGTTCCATCCAGGAGACAGGCAGATGAGTGCTGATTTCAACGAAACGCGGGTTCCGACGACGGACTGGCAGGCCTATCGCGGCGTGCTGTCGCGCCGGATTTTTGCGTTTCTGATCGACTATGCGATCGTCGCGCTGCTCTGGATCCCGGCCGCCGTCGTGGTCTTCTTCCTCGGCATCCTGACGCTCGGCCTCGGCTTCTTCCTCTATCCGGCGCTCTTCGCCATCGTCGCCATGCTCTATTTCGGCCTGACGATGGGCGGCCCGAGCCAGGCGAGCGCCGGCATGAACGTCATGGGCCTTGCGCTTGCCCGCGTCGACGGACGGCCGGTCGATTTCCTGACGGCGATCGTGCATCTCGTGCTGTTCTGGATCGGCAATGCGCTCCTGACGCCGTTCATCGTGCTCGTCGGCCTCTTCACCGATCGTGGCCGCCTGCTGCACGACCTGCTGCTCGGCACGGTGATGGTTCGCCGCGACCGCTATTGAGAAACGCGGGGGACGTCTCCCCGCCTTGCGCATGATCCGTTCTCCCTGTCGATTCCGGCCTGAAGGGTCATGCGCCAGTTGACCTTTTTTTGAACTAGGCCATGGTATCGGCATAGAAGTGTCACACAGCGACGGAGTCGCCCCACGGCCGATGAATACGCAGGCAACATCCTCTCCGCAATTCTATCTCACCGCGCCGGCGGCCTGTCCCTATCTGCCGCAGGAGATGGAGAGGAAGGTGTTTACCCATCTGGTGGGCGAGCGCGCGCCGGAGCTGAACGACCTCCTGACCCAGGGCGGCTTCCGCCGCTCGCAGAACATTGCCTACAGGCCCGCCTGCGAGACCTGCCGCGCCTGCATTTCCGTCCGCATCCTGGTCAACGAGTTCACCCCGCGCCGCTCCATGCGCCGGGTTCTGGCCGCCAATGCCGATCTCGTCTCGCACGAATACCTCGCCGAGCCCTCCAGCGAGCAATATTCCCTTTTCCGTCACTATCTCGACGCCCGCCACCAGAAGGGCGGCATGTCGGACATGTCGGTGCTCGACTATGCGATGATGGTGGAGGACACCCATGTGCACACCAAGGTCATCGAATACCGCCTGCGCGAGGAAGGCTCGGGCCTCAAGGAGCGTCCGCAGGGCGAGCTGCTCGCGGTGGCGCTGACCGACCGCATGGGCGACGGCCTGTCCATGGTCTATTCCTTCTACAATCCGGAGGTGGCGGACCGCTCCCTCGGCACCTTCATGATCCTCGACCACATCCGCCGCGCCAAGGCACTCGGCCTGCCGCACGTCTATCTCGGCTACTGGGTCAAGGGATCGCGCAAGATGGACTACAAGACAAAGTTCCTGCCGCAGGAGCACCTGATGCCGCGCGGCTGGGAGCGCTATAACGACGAGACGAACACCACCTAGCGCAAGTCCGACGACATCCTGTTCGCCTGAACTGCTTCAGGATATTGTATCCATCGCATTCCCAGATCCGGTCCTGCCGTGCCCCCGACAAACGATCCCGCCCTTCACCGCAAGGGCCTTCTCATCACCGCCGTTGGCGGCCTCGCCCTCTCCTTCGACATTCCGCTGATCCGTTCCGCCAATGGCGACGTCTGGTCGATGGTCGTCGTGCGGAACCTCTCGGTGTTCGTGATGGCGGTCGTCCTCTGGGCCTGCCTGAATTTCGTCCTGCACCGCAGGACGGTGCTCGTTCCCGGACGCATCGGCCTGCTGATCGGCCTGTGCTACGGCATCAACGGGCTGACATTCATGCTGGCGGTGTTCAACACGACGACGGCCAATGTCGTCTTCATCCTCGCCTTCACATCGATGTTCGCCGCCATCCTCTCCTGGATTTTCCTCGGCGAGCGCCCTGGCAATGCCACGCTCCTCACCATGGCCGCGATGGTCGCGGGCGTCCTTTTGATCGTGCATGACGGACTGTCGAGCGGAAACCTCTTCGGCGATGCCATGGCCGCCTGTTCGGCGCTGCTCCTGGCGATCTCGCTGACGCTGAGCCGCAGGAGCGGCGCAGACATGGGTTTCGTGCCGCTCGTCGCCGCCGTGCTGTCGGGCGTCATGGCACTCTTCTTCCTGCCGCCCGGCGGCCTTTCGATCGCCGGACCCGTCTACATCCTCTTCAACGGCCTCGTGCTCCTGCCCCTCGCCTTCTGGTGCCTGGCGACCGGTCCCCGATATCTTTCCGCCCCGGAAGTCGGCATGTTCTACCTCGTGGAAACGGTGCTCGCCCCCATCTGGGTCTGGATCGCCTTTGCCGAAACGCCCACCACCCAGACCCTGATCGGCGGCTCGATCCTCATCCTCGCGCTGCTTGCGCACTCGCTGTGGCAGATGCGCTCGAAAGCCCGCGCCGTCAGGGAAAGCGAGAAGGCGGAGTTTCCGTTTACGGGATGAATTGAAGCTCGGGACGCTTTATGTTATAACTCAGTTATAACGAGGTGCACTATGAACATCACGATCCGCAAAATCGGCAACTCCGAAGGCGTCATCATACCTAAGGACGTGCTCGATCGTATGGGCGTCAAGGCTGGTGATGAACTGACCCTTACGGAAGAGGATGGCAAGATCAAGCTGGTTCCGCAAAATGCCGACCTTGCGGAACAGTTGAAGGCCGCCCGTCTGGGCATGGAGAAATATCGCGTGGCCCTGCGCGAACTCGCCAAATGAGCAACATCAAATGGCTTTCGCGCCAGGCCGTCGAGATCATGCATGACGAGCAGCTTCGCGAGCATGGCGGGCTGGGTGGCCTCAAGGACGAAAACGCCCTGGAAGCCGCGCTGGCCCGCCCGCTCAACAAGGCTGCGTACGGTGAGCCCGATATCTTTAAGCTCGCCGCCGCTTATCTTTACGGCATCGTACGGAACCACCCGTTTTCGGACGGGAACAAGCGAACCGGCTTCCTCGCCGCGTTCTCATTCCTGATACTGAACGGCTTCCTGATCGAAGCATCGCAAGCCGATGTCATCGCGTTCGTCCTCGCCGTCGCCGCCAGCGAGATCGACGAGGAGGGCGCGACGCGCTTCCTTCGCGACGGCAGCGTCCCCTACTCCGGCTGATTACCCGCTGAACTTGCCGCTGCGCGGAAAACCCTTCGGAACGGTGCGGCCGGCGCTGGCGCGGTCGCCCATCCATTCCAGGAGCTCTTCCTTGCTGCGCACGAAGTTGCGGCCGGCGCTGTCATCCCAGGTGAGGCCGTCGGCGATGGCGAAGCAGCGCAGGTCCGAGACGCCGCCGTCCTTGTAGCGCTGCAGGCGCACGCCCTTGCCGCGCGACATTTCCGGCAATTGCGCCAGCGGGAAGACCAGCATCTTGCGGTTCTCGCCGACGACGGCGACGTGGTCGCCGCGCACCGGCACCACCAGCTTGGCCTCGTCGGGCATGCCGACATTCATCACCTGCTTGCCCTTGCGGGTGTTGGCGACCATCTCGGTTTCCGCGACCACGAATCCGTTGCCGGCCTGCGAAGCGACGATGACCTTGCGCGAAGCGTCATGCACGAAGGCGGTCAGCACGTCCTGGTCGTTCTCCATGTCGACCATGATGCGCAACGGCTCGCCATGGCCGCGGCCGCCCGGAAGCTTGTCGGCGCCGAGCGTGAAGACCTTGCCGCCCGTCGTCATGACCAGCACCTTGTCCGTCGTCTGCGCCGGGAACGCCACCTTCAGCGCGTCCCCCTCCTTGAACTGGAGGCCGGACGTATCGGCGATATGGCCCTTCAGCGCGCGGATCCAGCCCTTTTCCGAGATGACGACCGTGACCGGCTCCTTCTCGATCATCGCCTGCTGGATGGCCTCGACATCGGCCTCAGGCGCGCTGGCGAACTGGGTGCGGCGGCGGCCGATCTCGGTGGCCTTCGCGAACTTCTTGCGGACCTCGCCGATTTCCCAGGCCACGGTCTGCCACTGCTTCTCGTCGGACGCCAGCAGCGCCTCGATCTCCGCCTTTTCCTTCGACAGGTTGTCGAATTCGGTGCGGATCTCGAATTCCTCCAGCTTGCGCAGCGAACGCAGGCGCATGTTGAGGATCGCCTCGGCCTGCACGTCGGTGAGCGAGAAGGTCTCCATCAGGGAGACCTTCGGCTCGTCCTCCTCGCGGATGATGCGGATCACCTCGTCGAGGTTGAGATAGGCGACAAGGTAGCCGCCGAGGATTTCCAGGCGGCGGTCGATGGCCGCGAGCCGGTGCCGCGAGCGGCGCTGGAGCACTTCGCGCCGATGCGCGAGCCACTCGACCAGCACGTCCTTCAGGCCCATGACCTTCGGCACGCGCCCCATCGAGAGCACGTTCATGTTGAGCGGAATCCGGCTTTCCAGCTCGGAGAGCTTGAAGAGGGACTCCATCAGGATCGTTGGATCGACGGTGCGGCTCTTCGGCACCAGCACGATGCGCACGTCTTCCGCCGATTCGTCGCGGATGTCCTCCAGCAGCGGCAGCTTGCGGGCGATGAGCAGCTCGGCGATCTTCTCGATCAGCCGCGACTTCTGCACCTGGTAGGGAATCTCCGTGACGACGATCTGGTAGCCGCCGCGGCCGAGGTCTTCCGTCTGCCACTTGGAACGCACGCGAAAACCGCCGCGGCCCGTCTTGTAGGCCTCGATGATGCTCTCGCGGCCGTCGATGATGATACCGCCGGTCGGAAGATCGGGCCCCAGCACGAATTCCGTGAGCTTTTCGACATCGGCGTCCGGATGGCGGATGAGGTGCAGCGCGGCGTCGCACAGTTCATGCACGTTGTGCGAAGGGATGGAGGTCGCCATGCCGACCGCGATGCCGGAGGACCCGTTGGCGAGCAGGTTCGGGAAGGCGCCCGGCAGGACGACCGGCTCCTCGTCCTCCTCGTTGTAGGTCGGGCGGAAGTCGACGGCATCCTGGTCGATGCCTTCGAGCAGGAGCGTCGCGACCTCGGTCATGCGCGCTTCGGTGTATCGGTAGGCAGCGGCGTTGTCGCCGTCGATATTGCCGAAGTTCCCCTGCCCGTCGACGATCGGATAACGCTGCGAGAAATCCTGCGCGAGGCGCACCAGGGCGTCGTAGACCGACTGGTCGCCATGCGGGTGGAACTTACCGATGACGTCGCCGACGATGCGCGCGCATTTCTTGAAGGAGGAGTTGGACCGGAGGCCCATTTCGCTCATCGCATGGATGATGCGGCGGTGCACCGGCTTCAGGCCGTCGCGTACATCCGGCAGCGCGCGCTGCGTGATGGTCGACAGCGCATAGGCAAGGTAGCGCTCTTCCAGCGCCGCCTTCAGGTCGACCGGCTGAATGTTGTCGTCTCCGCCATCCGGCGGCAAAGTGTTCTGTCCCATGGGACTTGACTAGCGTTCCTGCCGATTCGCGGCAAGGAAACCGGGCGGCCGGCCTGTGGATAGCGCTTTGTAAAGGCTGTTTCCGGAATCCGGCCGGCGCCCGAGATTTCCATGGAAAGTTCCGGCGGCCCGAATATAGTCGCCGCGCCGCACGTATATGAGCGGTAACGGCAAGGCAGCCGTCCAAAAATCCAGAAAGAGAGCCTACAATGATGCGCACCTCCCATTTCCGCACCCTTCTCGCCGGCGCCGCGCTCGCCTCCCTGGCAAGCCCCGCTTTCGCGCTCGACGGCGCGGATCTGCTCGCCAAGCTGAACGCCACCTATGCCACGAGCGGCGTGACGATCAGCTCGTCGAACGTCGCCACCGACGGCTCCACCGTTACGCTGGAAAATGCCGAACTGAAGGCCACCGGCGCCGAGGCCCCGGTCAAGCTCGGCACCATCACCATGGACGGCGTCGAGGAAGACGGCGAAGGCGGCTACACAGTCGAGACGGTCTCGTTCCAGGACATCAACGTCACCGAAGCGGATGCCACGGTCTCGGCCAAGGACATCGCGATCAACGGCGTCATCATTCCCGGCACGGTCGTTCCCGGCACGCTGGAATCGCTGCTGATGTACGAATCGGCCACCGCCGGCCCGGTCTCCGTCACCTCCAAGGGCAAGGAGGTCTTCTCCATGTCCGGCATGGAGGCGAACATCACGCGCATGGACGGCGATGCCGGCCTCGAATTCGACGCCACGCTCTCCGACCTCAAGGCCGACCTCACCTCGGTGGAGGACCCGAAGGCCAAGGACACGCTCGCCAAGCTCAACATGCAGACGCTGGAAGGCAAGGTCACGATGTCCGGCAGCTGGGAGCTCGCCAGCGGCAAGCTTGCCGTCGATGAATATGCCTTCGACTTCAAGGATGTCGGCCGCCTCAACCTGGCGCTGGAATTCTCCGGCTACACGCTCGACTTCCTGAAGGGCATGCAGGAAGCCATCAAGGCCGCCGAGGCCAACCCGAACAAGGAAGAGGCCAACGCCGCCATGGGCATGTCCATGATGGGCCTCGTGCAGCAGCTGACCTTCAACAGCGCCTCCATCTCCTTCGAGGACGCCTCGATCACCAGGAAGCTGCTCGACTATGCCGGCGGCGAACAGGGCGTTTCCGGCGACCAGATGGCCCAGTCGCTGAAGGGTCTGGTTCCGATCATGCTCGCCCAGCTCAACATGCCGGAGCTGCAGAACCAGATCGCCGCAGCCGTCAACACCTATCTCGACGACCCCAAGAGCATCACGATCAGCGCCGAGCCGAAGGAGCCGGTGCCGTTCCCGATGATCATGGGGGCCGCCATGGGCGCGCCGAACACCATCCCGCAGGTCCTCGGCGTCACCGTCACGGCGAACGATGAGATGTAAGACCTTCGGCTTTTGCCGAATTCAGGGAAGCCCGGAGCATCGCTCCGGGCTTTTTTGCTTATAAGGCTTGTTGCTGACAAACCTCTCGCCACCCACTGTCGTCATCCTCGGCCCCCGAGCCGAGGATCCAAGCCGCGCCCGGGACGTGGATGGTCGGGTCAAGCCCGACCATGACGGAAGAGAGGTGCGGTAGGTCTTGCCGGTGGCTGCGCCCGAGGCATTCGCCCCGGGCCCTTCATTTCAACGGGCCGGCACGGCCTGCGGCACCGGCGCCGACCATTCGACGCGGCGGGTCGCATACATGGTCGCGGCGATGGTGACGAAGGAGATCAGCGCGCCGGCGAGCAGCGCATATTCGTCCTCGCGCAGCACCAGGTACATGATGCCATAGGCCGAGAGCAGCACCGCGCCGAGCGACAGGCCGTTCCTGCGGCTGCCCGTCGCGCTGCCGAGATAGGCGGCGATCAACAGGGTCGTGGCGAGCGAGGCTACGGCATAGGCGATGGTGAAGCCGGTATGTTCGGCGAGCGCCAGGAGCAGCACGTAGAACACGATGAGCGCAAGGCCCGTCAGCACGTACTGGATCCAGTGCACCATGCGCCCGCCCTTCAATTCCACGACGAAGACGGCGAGGAAGACGAGCGAGATGAAGCCGATCGAATATTTCAGCGTGCGCGAGACCACCTGATAGAACTGCACGGGCTCTACGAGGTTGATGCTCATCATGCTGCCCGACAGCGGCAGGGTCGGGCCGGTGGCGACACGGTCGATGCCGCGGGCGAGATAGGGGATCGTCCACCTGGCCGAGAAATCCGACGCGGTGACGGTCTTCTCCTCCGGCAGGAAAAGGCCTTCGAAACCCGGATGCGGCCAGTTCGCCCTCGCGGAAAAGCTCGTCGTCTGGCCGGCGGGCGCGACGGCGAAGCTGCGCGAGCCGTTCAGCGACAGGGCGATCTCGAAGGAGAAGCCGTTTTCGACGAGCGGACGCTCGATGATCCGGTGCACGCCGGCGCTCGTTTGCGGCGAGGCGTAGCCGTCCGTGCCGGTGCTCGCCATCGCGGAGATCTGCCGCATGCCGGGATCGAAGGGCCGCACGACGCCATTGTCGATCTTCACGCCGGCATCGGAGCGGATGCCGGTGATGTCGTTGATGTTGAGCACCAGAAACGCCCGGTCGAGCTGCGGCGTGCCGTCGAGCTGCGCGAGGTCCTGCAGGATATTGCCGGCAAAGCGGCCCTTCAGCATCAGCGCGCCGTTATAGACCGGCAGCGTGTAGATGGAGAGCTTGCGCTCCTCCGCCGTCAGGTCGGCCGTCACGTCGAGCGTCTCCGGCATGACGAGCACCCATTCGGTCACCCGCTCGACGATCGTGCGCGAATCCATCACGCGGCTGCGCTCGACCTCGAAGGGCACTGCGAGATAGGGGCCGTTTATCGCCTGGTCGCCGCCCCAGCCATGGGCGATGCGCCGGGAGACATCGGCGGCGCGCTGTGCGCGCTCCTCCGTCAGCCCCCAGACGAGCAGCAGCGGCACCAGGAGCGCCACGGAAATGATGCCGATCATGATGAACTTGACGCCGGGCGAGCGCAGGAACGTGGCGAGATTGCCGCGCGGCTCGATAGGCGGCATCTGCCGGGTCGATGTCGGGATGGGATCGTCCGCTTCCGTCGTTGTCATGAAAAGTCCCTCCAGTCGTAAATCGCCTCTTTCGGGCGCGACTTCACGCTAGGGGTGCATTTCGACTGATTGTGCGCGGAATTGGGATCGACTGGCGGCGAATTCGCGGCATTGTGGCGTCCGCCGCGGCAGGACACGCAAAACCCGGCGCGAAGCGCCGGGTTCTGTTTCGAGCGGCTTATTCGAGAACCTGTATGACGGTGCGCGTCTGGGGGTTCACGATGACGCGGCGCTCGTTGACGACCGTATAGGCATAGTCGGCATTGCCGTCGATCGTGTGGATTTCCACCGCATCCGGGATCACCCGGCCCACGACCACGTCGCCCTCATAGGCGACCGAGGGGACTTCCTGTTCCAGGACATAGGTGCGGACCTCGCCCGGCACGACGACGGTTGATTCGGTGGTCACCGGATCGGTCTCCTCGATGATCACCGTGCTCTGGGCGTAAGCCGAGGCGGAGAGCGTCAGGAGCGTCGCCGCCGTGGCAAGGAGTAGCTTGTTGCGCATGTTCGTTCTCCTGTGCTTGACGCAGAAAGAACGGCGATCACGCGCAACTGTTCCGCACGGCGGAAAGGACCGGCGCCCTTCCCGCCTCGCCTGGATCAATCCTTCTTCGACGGAACGACGCGCAGCGCGAGTTCGCGAAGCTGCGCCGGGGTTGCGGGCGACGGAGCGTTCATCAAGAGATCCTGCGCCTGCTGGTTCATCGGGAACAGCGAGATCTCGCGGAGATTCTTCGCGCCGACGAGCAGCATGACCACGCGGTCGATGCCGAAGGCGCAGCCGCCGTGCGGCGGGGCGCCGTACTGGAAGGCGCGGTAGAGGCCGCCGAAGCGCTCTTCCACGTCCGCCTGGCTGAGGCCGACCTTCTCGAAGGCCTTGACCATCAGCTCCGGCGACTGGTTACGGATCGAGCCCGAGGCGATCTCGAAGCCGTTGCAGACCGCGTCGTACTGGTAGGCCTTCAGCTCCAGCGGATTCTTGCTGTCGAAGGCCTCCAGGCCGCCCTGCGGCATGGAGAAGGGGTTGTGCGCGAAGTCCACCTTCTTCTCGTCCTCGTTCCACTCGTAGAAGGGGAAGTCGACGATCCAGCACATTTCGAAGCGATCGCGGTCGACGAGGTTCAGCTCCTCGCCGGCGCGGGTGCGGGCTTCGCCGGCGAACTTGTGGAACTTCGCCGGATCGCCGGCGACGAAGAAGCAGGCGTCGCCGTCGTCGAGGCCGAGCTGCGTGCGGATCGCGTCCGTGCGCTCCTCGCCGATGTTCTTGGCGAGCGGGCCGGCGCCTTCGAGCTTTTCGCCCTCCTTGCGCCAGAAGATATAGCCGAGGCCGGGCTGGCCCTGGCTCTGCGCCCAGGCGTTCATGCGGTCGCAGAAGGCGCGGCTGCCGCCGGTCTTCGCCGGGATCGCCCAGACCTCGACCTTCGGGTTGGAAGCGATCATGTTGGCGAAGACCTTGAAGCCCGAGCCGGCGAAATGATCGGTGACGGCTTCCATGACGATCGGGTTGCGCAGATCCGGCTTGTCGGAACCGTACTTGCGGATGGCCTCGTCATAGGGGATGCGCGGCCAGTTCTTCGTCACCGGCTTGCCTTCGGCGAATTCCTCGAAGACGGCCGTCATCATCGGCTCCATTGTCTCCCAGACGTCCTCCTGGGTGACGAAGCTCATCTCGACGTCGAGCTGGTAGAATTCGCCCGGCAGGCGGTCGGCGCGCGGGTCTTCGTCGCGGAAGCACGGCGCGATCTGGAAATAGCGGTCGAAGCCGGCGACCATCAGCAGCTGCTTGTACTGCTGCGGGGCCTGCGGCAGGGCGAAGAATTTTCCTTCATGGATGCGCGACGGCACGAGGAAGTCGCGCGCGCCTTCCGGCGAGGAGGCGGTGAGGATCGGCGTCGTGTATTCGGCAAAACCCGCCTCGCCCATGCCCTTGCGCATGGCGGAGATGATCTGCGTGCGCTTGATGATGTTCTTGTGCAGCGTCTCGCGGCGCAGATCGATGAAGCGGTACTTCAGGCGCACGTCTTCCGGATAGTCCGGCTCGCCGAAGACCGGCAGCGGCAGCTCCCTGGCGGCGGAAAGAACCTCGATCTCCTGCGCGTAAAGCTCGATCTCGCCGGTGGGCATGCCCTTGTTGACCGTGTCCTCGGTGCGCGCCTTGACGAGGCCGTCGATGCGGATCACCCATTCGCCGCGCACGGTCTCGGCCTTCTTGAAGGCCGGCGAATCGGGGTCGGCGACGACCTGGGTGATGCCGTAATGGTCGCGCAGGTCGATGAAGAGCACGCCGCCATGATCTCGGACGCGGTGGACCCAGCCGGAAAGACGAACGGTCTGGCCGACATCGGACTTGCGGAGGGCGGCGCAGGTGTGGCTGCGGTAACGGTGCATCGTGGTATCCTGAAATGCTGATAGGCCGCGCGGGAAGAACCCGGCGCAGCGACCAAGAAAAATCGCGCGGAAAAGCGCATGGCCGGGGCTGTTTGTCAAGGCTTGCGGGTCTTTTGCCGGGGCGTGCTGCTTGACCATGAAAGACGCAAAGGCGATTGCCAGGAATATACGGCCCCTCATCCGGCCTGCCGGCCACCTTCTCCTTGGCTGCGGGGCGAAGGAGATATGCCGCGCCGTTTTCCTCAACCCATACCCCGTCCGCGGGGCAAGTCCCCTCTCCCCGCTTGCAGGGAGAGGGTCAGGGTGAGGGGCCGCATACGTTCGGCGTTCCCGCCTTGAAGCGAGCCCTTGGGACCGAGAATCACTCTCGCCCGATCAGCCGAACTCCGCCCGGTGCAGCATCAGCCATTGCAGCATGACGATCGTCTTCGCATCCTGAATGCCGCCGGTGGCGATGAGGCCGTAGGCTTCGTCGATCGGCAGTTCGACGATCTCGATGTCCTCGCCCTCCCCGTCGACGCCGCCGCCCTTGCCGTCGCGGGCCGTGGCGTCGATGCGGGCGACGAAGCAGCCGACGCGCTCGGTCAGCGTGCCGGGGCTGGAATAGATGTCGAAGAGGTGGCGCACGTCGCGCACCGCATAGCCCGTCTCCTCCATCGCCTCCCGGGCGACGGCCGCCTCGGGCGCGTCGTCGTCGAGCAGCCCCGCCGGAACTTCCGAGAGGAAACCGTCCGGATGGCCGCCGAAGAAGGCGCCGGGGCGGAACTGGCGCACCAGGATGACCGACTGGCGGGCGGGATCGACGAGCAGCACGCAGGCCGCCGGGCCATGGTCGTGCACCTCACGGTCGAGCCGCTCGACCCGGCCGTCCGCCCGCGTCTGCTCGACCACGACGGTGCGAAGATGGATGAACCGCTTCCAGACCGTCTGCTGGTCGACGATGCGGACGGCGGAGGACGTGTCGAGCGTCATGAAAAATCCTTGCGTGAAAATTCAGGCCTTGCGCAGCCAGACGCGGTTGTCGTGGAAGGCGGCGCCGCCATAGGGCGCGACCGGATCGGCGCCGGTCAGGACATTGATGCCCTCCCCGTCGAGATGGGCGGAATTCGGCCAGATGCCCTCGGCGATCAGGACGCCGGGTTTCGCGCCGTCGGTGACCCTGGCATGCAGGCGGATATCGCCGCGGGGATTGCCGAGCTGCACGATATCGCCGTCCGCGATGCCGTTCGCCGCCGCGTCCTCGGGATGGATCATCACCTCCGGCCGGCCCTCGCGCTCGCGCGAACCCTTCGTCTCCGTGAAGGTGGAGTTGAGGAAGGTGCGGGCGGGCGACGTGGCGAGGCGGAAGGGATGATCCGCATCCGGCGTCTCGATGATCGCCACATGATCCGGGAAGGCCGGCAGCGCCTCGTGCGGGCCGAAGGCGCCGAGCGCCCTGGGCGGCCGGTTGGGCGCCGGCGTGTTCGTCCAGTTCGGCCTGAAGCGGAATTTCCCGTCCGGAAAGCCGAACCCCTTCACGAAATGCGCGGTGTCGAAATCCGGCTGGCAGTCGATCCACTTCTCCTCGCCCAGCCTGTCGAAATCCATCTCGTAATAAGGCAGCATGCGGGTGATGTGCTCGCGCTCGGACAGGCCGAAGCCCGGCATGCCTCCGACGCCGAGGCGCTTGGCCAGTTCCTCGATGACGAAGAGATTGGTGCGCACGGTGGCCGGCGGCTCCACGAGCTTGGGGCCGAGCAGGATGTGCTGGTGGCCGCCGCCGCGGTAGATATCGTCGTGCTCGACGAACATGGTGGCGGGCAGCACGATATCGGCGAGCCTTGCCGTATCGGTCATGAAATGCTCGTGCACCGCGACGAAGAGGTCGTCGCGCAGGAAGCCCTGCTTCACCAGGCGCTGCTCCGGCGCCACGTTCGCCGGGTTGGTGTTCTGGATGAGCATGGCGGTGACGGGGCCGCGCCCGCGCAGCGCGACGGCATCGCCAGTGAGGACGCGGCCGATCTGCGACTGGTCGAGCATGCGGATGTCGCTGTCCGCCATCCTTGCGCCCGTCAGCTCTGCCTTGCGCAGGTGGAAGATGTCGGAATTGCTGTGGAAGGCGCCGCCGCCCTCGTATTGCCAGGAGCCGAGCACGGTGGCGACCGAAAGCGCCGCATGCATGGAGACCGCGCCGTTGCGGCTGCGGGTGAAGCCGTAGCCGAGGCGGAAGAAGCTCTTCCTCGTGCGTCCGACCAGGGCGGCGAAGGCCTCGATCTCCGCGACGCCGAGGCCGGTGATGCCGGCCGCCCATTCCGGGTTGCGCGTTGCAAGATGCGCTTCGAGGCCCGCCGGATCGTCGGCATATCTTTCCATGTACGCGCGGTCGGCATAGCCGTCGCGGAACGCGACGTGCATGACGGCGCAGGCGAGCGCGGCATCCGTGCCGGGGCGCAACTTCAGCGCGATGTCCGCCTGCTTCATCGTCGGGTTGTCGTAGATGTCGATGACGACGATCTTCGCGCCGCGCTCCTTGCGCGCCTTCACCGCATGGGTCATCACGTTGACCTGGGTGGAGACCGGATTGGTGCCCCAGATCACCACGCAATCGGATTTCGCCATCTCGCGCGGATCGGGGCCGCGCAGCGTTCCCGCGCCCATCGTGAAGCCGGTCCAGGCCGGATTGGTACAGATCGAGCCGAAGAAGCCGGAATAGCGCTTGGCGTGGCGCAGGCGATCGATGGAATCGCGCTGAACGAGGCCCATCGTGCCGGCGTAGAAATAGGGCCAGACCGCCTCGCTGCCATGGGCCTGCTCGGCCTTGACGAAGCTTTCGGCAATGGCGTCGAGCGCGGCTTCCCAGGAAATGTCGGCCCATTCGCCGCCGCCCTTCCCGCCCCTGCGCACCAGCGGCTTCATCAGCCGGTCGGGATGGTAGAGGCGGTCGGCATAGCGGGCGACCTTGGCGCAGATGACGCCGGCCGTGTAGCTGTTGTCGGCGCTGCCCTTGACGCGGCCGATGCGTCCATCCGCGCTTATCTCGACATCGAGGGCGCAGGTGGAGGGACAGTCATGCGGACAGGCCGAATGGCCGATGCGCGGTTTTCCGAGATGGGGGGTCGCAACGTTCATGGCTTTTCTATATTGCAGAGCACGAAGTGCCAAAAGGCAAATCATTCTACCATTGCAACAATTCATCGTCGCATCAGCGCGGATGATCGCGGGCGTCGCACGGGGCCTGAAATGAACTACCGCCACATCTACCATGCCGGCAATTTCGCGGACGTGCTGAAACATGCCGTGCTCGCCCGCCTCGTCCTCTATATGCAGGGCAAGGACAAAGCCTTTCGCGTGCTCGACACCCATGCCGGCATCGGCCTCTACGACCTTTCGAGCGAGGAAGCGCAGAAGACCGGCGAATGGCGCGACGGCATCGGCCGGCTTCTCGACGGCGACCTGCCTTCTCCGGTGGCCGATATCCTCGCCCCCTACCTGAAGGCCGTCCAGGACCTCAATCCGCAAGGCGGGCTGACCTGGTATCCCGGCTCGCCGAAACTGGCGCGCCAGCTCTTCCGCCCGCAGGACCGGCTCTCCGCCATGGAACTGCACCCGGATGACTACGAGACGCTGCACCGGCTGTTCGACGGCGACTTCCAGAGCCGCATCACCAGGCTCGACGGCTGGCTGTCGCTCGGCGCGCACCTGCCGCCGAAGGAGAAGCGCGGCATCGTGCTGGTCGATCCGCCCTTCGAGATCGAGGGCGAATACGAGCGGCTGGTGGAGGGACTGGAAAAGGCGGTGCGTCGCTTTGCCGGCGGGGTCTATTGCCTGTGGTACCCGCTGAAGAAGAACGCCCCCATCGCCGCCTTCCACAAGGCGCTGAAGGCGACGGGCATTCCCAAGATGCTCTGCGCGGAGCTTTCGGTGAAGAGCGACCGCGAGACGACGGGACTGACGGGCTCCGGCCTCATCGTCGTCAATCCGCCCTATACGCTGAAGCAGGAGCTCGACGTGCTGCTGCCCTTCCTCAAGGAGCGGCTGGCGCAGGACCGCTTCGCCTCGGCCCGCGCCTTCTGGCTCGCGGGGGAAACGAAGGCCTCTTGACCTTTGCCGTCCGGCGGCAACAATCGCGCGCCGAACCGGGAGACCTTCATGACGCCATTCCTCGCAGCCGCCGAACGATGAGCCGGCTGCTTTCCTTCCCCCTCGCCCGCCCCCTCTGTCTGCTGCTCGCCGGGCTCGCGCTGCCTGCCGGCTGCAGCGAGGACAAGCCGGCCGAAAAGCCGAAGACGGAGGTGAGCCGCAAGGCGCCGGAAACGCGCGGGGCGGTGCCGCTCGGCAAGGGGTTCGATTTCTACGTGCTGTCGCTCTCCTGGTCGCCGACCTGGTGCGCGGACAACGATGCCGGCGGCCGGACGCAGCAGTGCCGGCGCGGCGAGAACAACGGCTTCATCGTGCACGGCCTCTGGCCGCAGAACGAGCGCGGCTATCCGGAATTCTGCCCGACGCGCCAGCCGGACCGCGTGCCGGAGAACCTCGGCCGCACCGTGCTCGACATCATTCCCTCCATGGGGCTGGTCGGCCATCAATGGCGCAAGCACGGCTCCTGCTCGGGCCTCAGCCAGAAGGACTATTTTGCCGTGACGCGCGCGGCCTTCGAACGCATCGGCATTCCCGCCGACCTCACGCCGCAGCGCGGCGGTGCCCGGCTTTCCCCCGATGCGGTGGAGGCGGCCTTCATCGCCGCCAATCCCGGCCTCGACCGCAAGGGCATCGCGGTCACCTGCGGGGACGGCCGGCTGGAGGAGGTCCGCATCTGCATGACTACGGCGCTTTCCTTCCGCACCTGCCCTGCCGTCGACCGCGCCGGCTGCCGTGCCGGATCCATCGAACAACCGCCCATTCGCTAACGCGTTTCCGCTTTTCTTCGAAACGCGAAAGCGCTCTAACGCTTCTTTCAATGCGATTGCGGACGCAAAACCGCTTCGCCCTTTTGTCGGACTTGCCCCAGAACAGGATGCCGCTGATGAAGATCTTCTATTCGAGTGCCTCGCCCTATTCCACCAAGGTGCGCATGGCCGCGCATTTCGCCGGCCTTAACGCGCGATCGGTCGCGACCGACACCAATGCCGACCCGGCGGAGCTGCTGGCCGCCAACCCGCTCGGCAAGATTCCGACGCTGGTGACCGACGAGGGCCTTGCCGTCTACGACAGCCGTGCGATCATGAACTATATCGACCGCCAGACGAAGGGCACGCTCTATCCGCGCAATGCGGCAAAACGCACGGAGGTGGACGTGCTGGAGGCGACCGCCGACGGCATCTGCGACAGCCTGCTCGCCATCGTCTACGAACGCCGCTCGCGGCCGGAGGAGAAGGTCCACCAGCCCTGGATCGACCGGCAGTGGCACAAGGTCGAGCGTGCGCTCGACCATCTCGAAGCCAACATGCCCCGCCTCGCCAGGAAGGCGCATGCCGGCCACTTCGCGCTGGCCGCGATGCTGCGCTACATCGAATTGCGTTTTGCCGGCAAATGGCAGCGCGGCCGGCCCAAGCTGAAGCGCTTCCTCTCCCGCTTCGAGGCGGTTTTCCCGGATTACGCGCAGTTCAAGGATTGACGGTTCGCCCCTCATCCGGCCTGCCGGCCACGTTCTCCCCGCAAGCGGGGCGAAGGGGATATGCCGCATCGGTTTCCTCTACCAATAGCCGTTGGTGGGACAGCTCCCCTCTCCCCTTGAGCAGGCGAATTGCATATGACAGCACGCTGCTGCTTTCCCCTTCTCCCCCGCGGGGAGAAGGTGGTCCGAAGGGCCGGATGAGGGGGCTTGCACACCGTCTGACGTCTGCGCCACCCCCTCATCCCGCTGCCGCGACCTTCTCCCCGCGGGGGAGAAGGGGCAGGACGCGCCGCCTCATCCATATGCAATTCGCCTGCCGCTTGCGGGGAGAGGGTTAGGGTGAGGGGCAACCACATTCCCCAAACGCAGAAAAGGCCGGGCTTTCGCCCGGCCTTTTCCGCTTCCAAAGCCGTTTGGCTTAGAACTTCACGCCGAGACCGACGCGGACGCTGTGGTCTTCGAAGCCCGACTTCACCTTGGTGCCGCCGAGGTTGAAGCCCTTCTTCTGGTAGTCGCTGTAGCGGTATTCGATACGCGCCGTGACGTTGTTGGTCACGAAGGCTTCGGCACCGGCACCGGCGGTCCAGCCGACCATGTTGCGGTCGTCCTTGCCGGCGGCGTTCTTCATCTCGACATTCGTGCCGGCAATACCGGCCGTGCCGTAGACGAGGACCGGGTTCAGGTCGACACCGACGCGGCCGCGGATCGAGCCGTTGACGCCCTGTTTGCCCTTCAGGCCGTTGCGCTCGGCATCGACGCCCGAATAGTTCAGGTCGGCTTCGCCGCCATAGACGAGCTGGCCGTTCTGCATGTTGTAGCCGCCGTAGACGCCGCCGCCGAGGCCGTTTGCCTTGGCGTCGCCCTGGCGGCTGAAGTCGCCGCGCTGCCAGCTTGCCGTACCACCGGCATAGGCGCCGGCCCAGTTGCCGCCGGCAACCGGCTCGGAATATTCAGCGGCCGGAGCCTGCGGGATATCGTCGATGGCGTCGGCAGCGTGAGCAGCCTGGAAAGCGACCATGGAGACGGTCGAAGCGATGAGGGTGGCGATGAGTGTACGCATGATATTCTCCTTTACTGAACGACGCCCTCTGTGGGAGGCGATCGGGCATCGTCATTTCCAATTCAGTCCCGCCCGGTTGAGCGGAAATTGAATAAAGATTGAGGAATTGAAAGAGCCAAAATGTGAAATGATTGTGGCAGCGAGGCGGCACAAATTGGATGTGACTTTTGCGCACCAGGCGATTTATTAACCATAAAATCAATAAGTACAAAAATCGGTAAAATATACTTCAAATTACTTTGAAGTCGCTTTTGCAGTTAATTTTTCTGCAACCAATTGTCATGGGGGAGTTTAAGCCTGCGCCGGGATGTCTATATCTTGGGCCGGTTAATCAAATGAATCGGCAGGACGGAATTTCGTGAACAAGCCCCCCAGGACGGCCCTCGTGACGGGCGGCGCGAAACGCATCGGCAAGGCCATCGTGGAAGACCTCGTGGCACACGGTTTCGCCGTCGCCATCCATGCCAACACGTCCCTGGAAGACGCCGAGGCGATGGCCCGCGCCTTCAATGCCGGCGGCGGAAGCACCGTCGCCGTGCAATGCGACCTTGCGGACGGGGCGGCCACAAGCCGGCTGATCGGCACGGCGGCGGACGCCCTCGGCCCTATCGGCCTCCTCGTCAACAACGCCTCGCTCTTCAAGCCCGACACCGTGGAGGCATTCGACGATGCGCTGTGGGAGCGGCATTTCGCCGTGCATGTGAAGGCGCCGTCGATCCTCGCGCGCGATTTCGTGCGCCAGCTTCCCGAGGGCGCACCGGGTTCGATCGTCAACATCATCGACCAGCGCGTCTGGAACCCAACGCCGCGCTACTATTCCTACACGCTCTCCAAATCAGCGTTGTGGATGGCGACCCGCACCATGGCGCAGAGCTTTGCCCCGCGCGTGCGCGTCAATGCCATCGGCCCCGGCCCGTCGCTGCCGAACGAGCGGCAGGACGAGGCCGCCTTCCAGGCGCAGGTGGAGGGCCTGATCCTGCGCCGCGGGCCCGGTCTCGACGAATTCGGCCGCACAGTTCGCTTTTTGTTCGACACGCCATCCATTACCGGGCAAATGATAGCGCTCGACGGCGGGCAGCATCTCGCCTGGGAAACACCCGATGTCGGGGGAATAGCCGAATGAATGGCCGGAAGGTGGAGGATGGCGGCATCCTCTATGACGAGAACGAGACGGACGACGAGGACGAGCTGCAGGAATCTCCCGCGGCGACGGTCGCCGTCGCGCCCGGCATCGCCACTCCGGGGATCGACTGGAACGAGGGCGGCGACGTGCCGGAGGGCGTCATCGGCGCCGAGCTGATCCAGCTCTTCGTCAAGCGCCTGCCGAACAGCCCCGGCGTCTACCGCATGTTCAACGCGGCGGGCGACGTGCTCTATGTCGGCAAGGCGCGCAGCCTGAAGAAGCGCGTGACGAACTATGCGCAGGGCCGCGGCCACTCCAACCGCATCACGCAGATGATCCGCCAGACAGCGAACATGGAGTTCGTCACCACGCGCACCGAGACCGAGGCGCTGCTCTTGGAGGCGAACCTCATCAAGCGCCTGCGCCCGCGCTTCAACGTGCTCCTGCGCGACGACAAGTCCTTCCCCTACATCCTCGTGACGGGCGACACGCGCGCGCCGGCGATCTTCAAGCATCGTGGCGCGCGCAGCCGCAAGGGCGACTATTTCGGCCCCTTCGCCTCGGCCGGCGCGGTGGGCCGCACGATCAATTCGCTGCAGCGCGCCTTCCTCCTGCGCACCTGCACCGACAGCGTCTTCGAGACGCGCACGCGGCCCTGCCTGCTCTACCAGATCAAGCGCTGTTCCGGCCCCTGCACCCACGAGATCCGCGATGCGGACTATGCGGAGCTGGTGCAGGAGGCGAAGGATTTTCTCTCGGGAAAAAGCCAGAAGGTGAAGGCGCACATGGCCGCGGCCATGAATGACGCCGCCGAGGAGCTCGATTTCGAGCGCGCCGCCGTCTATCGCGACCGGCTGGCGGCGCTCAGCCATGTCCAGAGCCACCAGGGCATCAACCCGGCCGGCGTGGAGGAGGCCGACGTCTTCGCCATCCACCACGAGGGCGGCATCTCCTGCATCCAGGTCTTCTTCTTCCGCACCGGGCAGAACTGGGGCAACCGCGCCTATTTCCCGAAGGCCGACCCGCAGCTTTCTGGCAGCGAGGTGCTGAACGCCTTCCTAGCCCAGTTCTACGACGACAAGCCCTGTCCCCGGCAGATCCTGCTTTCGCAGACCGTCGAGGAAATGGACCTGCTCAGCCAGGCGCTTTCCGAGCGCTCGAACTACAAGGTCGCCATCTCCGTGCCGCAGCGCGGCGAGAAGAAGGACCTTGTCGACCATGTCGTCGCCAATGCCCGTGAGGCGCACGGCCGCAAGCTGGCGGAGACGGCCTCGCAATCGCGCCTGCTGGATGGTTTCGCCGCCACCTTCAAGCTGCCTTACGTGCCACGCCGCATCGAGATCTACGACAACTCCCACATCATGGGCACCAATGCCGTCGGCGGCATGGTGGTGGCGGGGCCGGAAGGCTTCGTGAAGGGGCAGTACCGCAAGTTCAACATCAAATCGACCGACATCACGCCCGGCGACGACTTCGGCATGATGAAGGAAGTGATGACCCGGCGCTTCTCGCGCCTCATCAAGGAAGAGGGCCTGCCGGACCGCAGCGCGGACCAGGGCGCGGACGCGGCGGACCTCCCCTTCCCCGCCTGGCCCGACGTCATCCTCATCGACGGCGGCCAGGGCCAGATGACGGCGGTGCGCGCCATCCTCGAAGAGCTCGGCATCACGGACCAGGTCATCGCCATCGGCGTCGCCAAGGGCGCCGACCGCGAGGCCGGGCGCGAGCGCTTCTTCATGAAGGGCCTTGCGGATTTCTCCCTGCCGCCGCGCGATCCCGTGCTCTATTTCGTGCAGCGCCTGCGCGACGAGGCGCACCGCTTCGCCATCGGCTCGCACCGGGCGCGGCGCAAGAAGGAGATGGTGAAGAACCCGCTCGACGAGATCGCCGGCGTCGGCCCGACGCGCAAGCGCGCCCTGCTGCAGCATTTCGGCACCGCCAAGGCCGTCTCCCGCGCGGCGATGGCCGACCTGATGGCGGTCGCCGGCATTTCGGAAAGCGTCGCGCGCATCGTCTACAACCATTTCCACGACGACGCGGCGGGATAGCTGGCCCGGCCTGCCGGCGGGTGCTAGGGTGCCCATACGGCATTCCTTCATTCGAGAGCGAGGCGCCATGACCGTCTTCCGCAAGATCGTGCCCTTCGGCCTCTGCCTTCTCGCAACGGCCGCCATCGCGCAGACGCAGGTCGGCGATGCGCAGATGCTGGGCGTCAGCGGAACCTGCGCCGAGCTCGTTGTCGGCGACCTCCGGTTCAGCGAGGCGTGCTCGCAAAAGCTGCTCAACGTCACCTATCCGAACGGCCGCGTCGGCTTCTACTTCGTGCTCGACGACGGCCGGATCGTCACCTTCACCGGCATGGACGGCGACAATCCGACGCCGGATACGGACGTCATCAACCTCGACAAGGTGATCGTCAGCCGCAAGGACACGCCGGACCAGCCGGATGTCTTTCCGGCAACGGGCACCTGCGGTTTCGGCAATCCGACGAAGGGGTCGGCCACGATTGCCTGCGAGGGCACGCTGTCGGACGGCAAGCGCTTTTCCGCCGCCTTCACGACGGACGGCAAGCCGCCGACATGAGCCCGCCGGCCCCGCAGAATTCGCGGCGTTTTCCGCGAATGGCCGCGACATTCGCCCACGCTCCGTAAATTCGCCAAGAATTGCCGGAAACAAAGGTTGACGGCGCTGTCACAAAGACCTCATCTAGCCGCAAACCTGTCGAGACTGAAGAATCCATGGCTTCCCGCGCATACAGCATACCCAACCTCCTCACCTACGGCCGTATCGTGGCCGTTCCGCTGATCGTTCTCTGCTTCTTCGTCGAAGGGCGGCTGGAATCGTCGGACTTTGCGCGCTGGGCGGCCTTCTGGCTGTTCGTCGTCGCCTCGATCACCGACTACCTCGATGGTTACCTCGCCCGCATCTGGAACCAGACGTCGAATATCGGCCGCATGCTCGACCCGATCGCCGACAAGCTGCTGGTCGCCTCGGTTCTGCTCCTGATGGCCGCGGACGGCACCATCGCCGGCTGGACGATCTGGGCCGCGATCATCATCCTGTGCCGCGAGATCCTCGTCTCGGGCCTGCGCGAATATCTCGCCGACCTCAAGGTCAGCGTGCCCGTCACGCGCATCGCCAAGTGGAAGACAGCGATCCAGATGTTCGCCATCGCCTTCCTCTTGGCCGGCCCCGCCGGCGACAAGATCCTGCCCTACACGACCGAGATCGGCATCACCCTGCTCTGGGCCGCCGCGCTCATCACCATGTATACCGGCTACGACTATTTCCGCGTCGGCCTGAAGCACATCGTGGACGAGTGAGATGACGAAGCTCGTCTATTTCGCCTGGGTGCGCGAACGGATCGGCAAGGGCGAGGAGGAGATCGACCTGCCCGCCTCCGTCAGGACCGGCGGCGACCTGCTCGCCTATCTGAAGACGCTCGGCGAGGACTATGCCCACGCGCTGGAGCATGAGAAGGTCATCCGCATCGCGATCAACCAGGAGCATGTCGAGCACGACGAGCCCATCCTCGATGCCCGCGAGATCGCCCTCTTCCCGCCGATGACGGGAGGCTGAGCGATGACCGGCGACGTCCCGGTCGTCGTGCGTGTCCAGACGGAGGATTTCGACGCCGCCGCGGAAGCCGCCCGCCTTGCCGCCGGGCGGCGCGATGCCGGCGCCGTCGTCACCTTCACCGGCCTCTGCCGCGACGAGGGCGGCAGGCTTTCCGCGCTGGAGCTCGAACATTATCCCGGCATGGCCGAGGCCGAGATCGGCCGCATCTGCCGGAAGGCCGTGGAGCGTTTCTCGCTTCTCGGCATTACCGCCATCCATCGTGTCGGCAAGATCGCGCCGGGCGAGAACATCGTGCTCGTCATCGCGCTCGCCCCGCACCGCCACGCCGCCTTCGACGGCGCCTCCTTCGTCATGGATTTCTTGAAGACCTCCGCTCCTTTCTGGAAGAAAGAGCACTTTGCCGATGGTAGCGAGGGCGGCTGGGTGGATGCCAAGGAAAGCGACGACAGGGCGCGGGAGGCGTGGTCGTAGCGGAAATCCGCGCCATGGTGTGCCATGTCGCGTGGATCCTCGGGTCGAGCCCGAGGATGACGCCAGAAGGCAGGGCATACAGACCAGCCATGTTGCCTTTTGCCGCACCGTTTGACGGTCAGGCAACCTCTCCTCCTCTCCGTCATCCTCGGGCTCGACCCGAGGATCCACCCGCACGGCACACCCTCTACGGCACCGGCCGCTCCCGCCGGAAAATGACCAGCAGCAGGACGAGCGCGGAAAAGATCACCAGGTCGCGCCATAAGAATTCGCCATAGGCGCTCCACAGCGTCTCGGCGAGACCCATGGCCGCGCCGCCGAGGGCGGAGAGCAGCGGCGTGCCCGCCCCGCCGATGGCGGCGATGAACAGCACCTTCACCCCGAAGACGAGGCCGCCGCCGAAATCCATGTTGCCGTAGTAGGAGACGGCGAGGATGCCGGTGAGGCTGGCGATCAATGCCGCCAGCGCATAGGCCGAAAGGTAGACGCCCGCGGTATCGACGCCGCAGAGTTCCGCCGCCTGCCGGTCCTCGGAGACCGCCCGCCAGCGCCGGCCCCAGGCGGAACGGGCGAGGAAGACGTGGCCGGCAAGGACGATGGCGGCCATGGCCGCGGTGTTCGCCAGTTGCAGCACCGTCAGTGCGACAGGAAAGGCCGGATCGCCCCACAGCACGACCGGCGTGTTGAGGAAGGGCGGCAGCCAGAGGCTGCGGGTGTCCGCGGCGAGCCGCGCCGTCTCCATCAACACCAGCACGACGCCGAGCGCGGCGACCACCACCGTATTGTCCGAGGAGAAGGCGAGCGGGCGCATGACATGGCGCCCGACGACGAGGCCGGCGCCGACGCCGTAGAGCAGCGCCACGACCGCGCCGAAGCCGAGCGCGGCGGGCAGCACCAGCCACAACCGGTCCCAGCCGTAACCGGAAAACAGGATGAACATCTGCGCGGCGAAGGCGAAGAGTGCGCCATAGGCGACATCCGCCCGGCGCGTCACGGCAAAGGCGATCGAATAGCCGAAGGCGAGTGCCGCATAGAGCGCGGCAACGGGCGCGGCATTGGCGATCTGCTGGAGGAAATAGGCCATGGCGGTTCCGGGCTTTCCCGCATTGTCACGCACGCCTCCCGGGAAGCCACTGCCTGCCCTTCTGGAACCGTGCTGGAAATTATAACTGGCAAAAAGACTTTTACCAGTTAGAATATCGCATGACCTTTTCCTGGACCCCGCATCGTTTCTCCGGCGGCGCGCTCGCCCTCGATGTCGCCAATTCCGTGGTGCTGCGCGGCGATCCCGATCGGCGGATCGACCGTTTCGCCGATCCCGCCATCATGGACGCCTTCCCCGCCGGGGCGGACAGGCACGGGGCGGAGCATGCGCGTTTCGGCCCGCTCGAGGCGGTGAGCGAGGATGGACGCGCGGGGCTGATCGCGCTGCGCGAGGCGATCGACCGGCATTTTCGCGCCGAAGTGCGAGGCCATGGGACGCCGGCGCTGCTTGCCGACCTCCTGGAGGCCATCGCCGCCACGCTGCGCCGCTCGGGCAACCGGCCGCGGGCGCTCGATACCGCGACGGCGCGCTCCGCCCTCCTGCTGCTGGCACATCCGGAGCCGGAGCGGCTGAAGATCTGCCCGAACTGCCATTGGCTCTTTCTCGACCGCAGCCGCAACCGCTCGCGCGCCTGGTGCGACATGGCCGTCTGCGGCAACCGGGCAAAGGCCAGCCGCCATTACCACCGCAACCGCGAGGAGACACGGCCATGAAAAAATCCTGGCTGATCCTGCTGCCGCTCCTGCTCGTCCTTGCCGCCTGCCAGCGCGAGGCGGGAACCGATCCGCTGAAGCTGACGGGCAAGATGTTCGTCTTCAACTACCGCCTCGCCTATGCCACCTACATGGTGACGCTCGACCGCACCGCGCCGGTGCCGGAAGGTTCCGTGGTGCGGGCCGAGTTCGAGAATCCGGCGGGCGGCGCGCCGCTGACGCTGGAGCGCAAGCTGTTCGCCAATCTCACCCGCGTCGCGCTGGAGAGCCCGGACATTTCCTGCGTGAAGAAGGGCGTGCCCTACAAGGTGGCCATCCAGGTCGTCGGGCCCGACGGTGCGGTGCTGCAAAGCCTGGAAACCCAGGTCACCTCCAGTGCCGACCAGAGCATCCTGCCGGCAAAGGCCCTGGTCGTCGGTCCCGGCTACGACAGGAATCCGGAGGTGTTCAAGGACGGCAAGACGCCCGCGCATTTCGAAACGGCGACGTGTCCCGCCAGCTGACGAATATTCGCCAGGGATCGCGCGTTCCATCCAAAGCTGCTCCCGGAGGATCGGACACATGCGTTTCCTGGCTGCCCTGGCTTTCGGCTTTTTAGTGTTCTCCCCTGCGGCCCATGCCGAGGAGGCAGCGGCCTGTCCGGCAAAGCCCGTAATCCTTGCCTTTTCGGATACGGTACTGGCGGACCGGGAGAAACTGCCGCGCTTGAAGGCGCGGGGTTTCGGGGCGGAAGCGGCCTATCTGAAGATCCGCTACGGCGGGCTTTCCATGGACGAGGCGACAGCCCTCGCCCACGGACTGCGCGATGCCGGCGTGCGCGAGGCGATCGATCTTGCCGGCGCCCTCGATGCGGCGCGCGACGGGTTCGATGCGCTGGGCGATGCCGATCCGGTTCAGCTCAACGGGCTGATTTCCACCGTGCGTGCGATCCTGCTGCATGGGGATGGCGACAGGTTGCTGGCCGCGATCGCCGGCCTGCCGCCGGAGCGGCAAGTCTCGCTCAGCGGGCGGATCGTGCCCGCCATCGCTGACCGGCCCGATGAGGAAAAGGCCAAACTCGCCGCATCGGCGGGCCGCCACAAGCTGTTCTTCCTTCAGGCAGGGCTCGTTGCGAGCCAGCGCGACCCGAATGCCTGGCCGGTCTTCGTTGCAGGCTTTCCCGACACGACCAGGCTTGCGGACCTGACGCAGCTCTGGAGCTGGGCGCCGGCGCTCGTCGGCAGTCCGGCCCTGCCGCGGCTTCCGGTGCCTGACGCCGCGGCCCAGGCGACGCAGAAAAGCCTGCACACCGTCTGGATCGCGGCGGCGAAGGAGCCGGAACGCGATTTCCTGATGACCTATGTGAACCAGACCGGCGATATCGCCTCGACAGCAAAGGTGGCAGAGGTGGTTCTGGCCGAGATCACGGCCGGGCGGGTCAGGCCGGAGGGTCTTCTCGATCCGGCATGGCTGGTGGCCTACAGGGCTCTTCGCGCCGCAGGGCCCGATCCCGCCGTGGTCGACTCGACGCTCGAAAGCATACCCATCAATACGCGCCGCGTCGTGCCCCGGACCGGCAATGTCTCGGTACGGGACCTCATCGACCGGGTCGTGGCGATCGACACGCTCGCTCCCTACCTCGCCGGCAAATCCGATGTCCCTCCGGACATGCCGATGGACATCAGCCTGAAATTCCAGGCGGAATGGCCCTTGTGGGTGGAGCTTTCCAAATCCCTGAAATCCGTGCCGCTGACACCGCTCGCCAAAGACCCGGTCAAGGCGCCGATCGTCGCGGAACTGCTGTTTGCCGGCGGCGATCATGCGCGCCTTGCCGATTTCGTCCTTGCCGTCGAGCCGGTCGAAACAAGGCTTGCCCTCGCCACGGATCTTGCAATTCGCCTCGATCGCGGCTGCCGGAGCTATCTGCGCCACCCGGCCGAAGCGCTGCTCCTGGCCGGCCAGCCGCTCTTCAAGTTCGATCCGGCACAATGAAAAACCGGAGCCTATCGGCTCCGGTTTCCAAATCACGTCAAAGGCTTCCGGCCGGAGCCGGACAAACCGATTCAGCCGACGATTTCGGTGTCGGAGAACCAGTACTTGATTTCCTGGGCAGCGGTTTCCGGAGCGTCCGAGCCGTGAACCGAGTTCTCGCCGATCGACAGGGCATGCGTCTTGCGGATCGTGCCCTCGTCGGCGTTGGCCGGGTTGGTGGCGCCCATGACTTCGCGGTTCTTCAGGATGGCGTTCTCGCCTTCCAGGACCTGGACGACCGTCGGGCCGGAGGTCATGCCTTCAACGAGCTCGCCGAAGAACGGACGCTCCTTGTGAACGGCGTAGAAGCCTTCGGCTTCGCGCTTGCTCATCCAGACGCGCTTGGAAGCAACGACGCGCAGGCCCGCGTCTTCGAGCATCTTGGTGATCGCGCCGGTCAGGTTGCGCTTCGTCGCGTCCGGCTTGATCATCGAAAAGGTGCGTTCAATCGCCATTTTCCCGTTTCCCTTGGTTTTCCGGTGAAAGTGGCCGGTTCCATAGCCGCCAACGCCCCGCAAAACAAGAGGGGCGCCGCGATTGGCGCCGTCAGCGGCAAAGTTTCACGCCGCCGTCACACGGTGGCCGACGCCGCCGTGCAGGTCGAGGCAGCGGGCGAACCAGCCGGCGACGGGATCGCCCTCCTCCAGCACTTTCGTGCCTGCCGTCGTGCGCAGCCACTGCAGCGCGCCGAAGACGATGTAATCGGGGAAAAGCGGGCCTTCACCGCCGATGAAGGGCTGAACCTTCAGCATGTTGCGCAGCGGCTGGAGCTTCTTGGCGAAGCCCTCGACCTCCGCCTTGCCGGCCGCCGCGATGTCCTCCAGCGAGGCGCCGAGGCGCTCCTCGCGGCTGCGGCGGAAATAGACCTGGTCGGCGGGCTCCAGCAGGTTGTGGATGTCGAGGATGGCGATACGGGTGACGGCCATGTGCAGGGTGGATTGCGACCAGTTCTCGATGAAGCGGGCCATCGCCTTGCCGCCCTCCCCGCCGAACAGCGACGGCCGGTCGGGATAGGCCTCGTCGAGATAGAGGGCGATGTCGAAACTGTCGCGCACCAGCCGGTCGCCGTCGCGCAGGAGCGGCACCGTCGCCGTGCTGCCGCCCTCGATGGCCGGGATCTCGGTGAAGCCGACCGGGACCGTCTCGTAGGCAAGGCCCTTGTGGGCGAGCGACATCACCGTCTTCCACACATGGGGCGAGAACTGGCGGGTCCGGTCGGCGCCGGAAAGCGCGTAGAGCAATCGGGTCATCAAAGCCTCGTTTCGGTTTGCCGCCATTGGAGCGCAGGACGGCGCCGTGCGCAAATCAGATAATTTCATGGGTGACATTCACGCGGCCGATGCGCGCTTCGGCTATAGTTGCGGCAGATCACGGAGACAACGATGCTCGACCACTACCGCATGTTCGCCGCCTACAATGCCTGGGCCAACCGCACGCTTTACGCCGAGGTCGGCAAGCTCGACGACGAGGCCTTTCGCCGGAACCTCGGCGCCTTCTTCGGCTCGCTGCATGGCACGCTGAACCATCTGCTCGCCGCCGACCGGATCTGGATGAAGCGCTTCACGGGCAGCGGCGATGCGCCGGCACGCCTCGATGCGATCCTCCACGAGGATCTTGCCGGCCTTGCGGCGGCGCGGCAGGCGGAAGACGCACGCCTGATCGCCTATACCGATTCGCTTTCGGAAGCGGCGATCGCCGCCGATTTCACCTATAGCCCGCTCACCAATCCGGCGGTCATCACCCACCCGCTCGGCCCCGCCCTCACCCACATGTTCAACCACCAGACCCACCATCGCGGCCAGTGCCACGCCATGCTGACCATGGTGGGCGGACCGAGCATCACGCTGGACCTCATCTCCTTCGTGCGTACCGAGGGATCGAAATTCCTATAAATTTTAGGGTGAGTGACCCTTCCTGTTCCTGCAATAGTGGTGATACAGTTGCACGGTATGGGAGCGCTCGGCATCGATTTTGGGGGCTGCTCCGTCCTGTCACCCAAGTGACAGGCACGGGCGATCGGTAATGGGATAGTCGCTGCCATCGGGGCTGGTGCGGGACGGCACAGGCCTCTCCTGAAAGAGGGAAGAACAATGGCAAGAACGACCGAAGAGTGGGCAGCCCTGCTCGGCAGTACGCTTTGCAAGATGGCACGGGTTTACGGTACCGATGCCCCGAATGCCTACCTGCCGGAGGAGTGCTATCCGGTAATCGAGAAGACCTTCGAAGTGGCGCTGAAGGAAGCCCGCGCGGAGGGTTATGCGGCAGCGATGCGCGAACTCCAGCAAAATCGCGCGCCCCGCAGCAAGGAACCGGCCCGTTCGACCGTGATCGGGCAGGTGATGCGGGTGATCCCGCTCGCCCGGCGGACGGCATGAGGTCCTGAACCATATCCCCGTGCGGCGGCGTCCGCGTGATGCCGCTGCACCCCGCGCAAGCGGGCTTGCGCATCGTCAACTTTGACCTGAATCTTTCTTCAGCACACGTAAAATTAACCGTGCAATCCGATAGTTACGCCGACCTTCCCCGAGCGCTGGCCCCGCCCGCGCGCCACCCGACGGCGTTTCATGAGCAGCAAAGACAGCACCACCCCGAAAGACACGCAGCCCGCCGTTCCGCCGATCACGGCGCGCATCGCGCATGTGATGGCCAATCTCGGCATTGCCGGCCTGCCGCGCAACTACGAACTGCTTTTCGAAGCGCTGAACGGCAATGCGAGCGTGGCGCGCGAGATCGCGGCGCTCGGCAAGGCACCGGAACAGGCAGCGCTCGATTCGATCGCGCTGCGCCATTCCCTGCCCAGCCACAATGTGCTGGCGGCAGGCCAGGCGGCGGGCGAAGCGGTGCGCGTGCTCGCCGAAATCTCGAGCGCGGCGGAAACCAGCCGGCGCAATCGCGCGGCCGCCCTGCAGGAACTGGAGGAAATCGCCGCCCGCATGCGCAAGGACCCGGTGCTCGGCATTTCCGACTTTTCCAACGACACGGTCCGGCTGCTGTCGATCCTGCGCGACATCCTTGGGGCCGACCGCGCGTCCACCGCACGGCTGGAGGACCTGCAGGCCCATCTCGATGGCCTGCGCTCGGGCCTTTCCGTCAGCCGGGAAGCACTGACCCATGACCCGGTGACCGGCCTTGGCAACCATGCCGCGCTGCTCGGCCGGCTGAAGGCCTTCTTCCAGGCGGAGGCGGCCAACGCGACCTCGGCCCTTTTGATGTTCCGCGTCGAACAGCTCAGGGAATTCGCCGAGAGCCATCCGGCGGGCGCTGCGGAAAAGACGCTGAAGCGGCTTGCCGCCATCTTCCGCCGGTCGGTCAAGAAGGAGGATTTCGTCGCGCGCACCGGGCCGGACGTCTTCTGCCTGCTGCTCTCCAATGTCAGCCGCGAGATCGCCGTGACGATCGCCCGCCGCATCGCCGTGCGCGTTGCGGAAAAGCCCTTCCCCTTCATGGACCGGGAACTGCCGGCCGGCTTCCTGACCTTGACGGCCGGCGTCTCCATGAGCGACGCGGCCAGAACGCCGGCCACGTTCTACGACCAGGCGGAACAGGCGCTCGCCTATGCGGGCGACGCCGGCATTGCGCTGCGCATCTATTCGGCGGAAGTCGCCGATCGGGCCGGCCGGGCCTATCGCGGCGGCGCGGCGGCCTGACGCCGCCGCCTTCCCCGCTTTCTGTTTTGACGCCATTTCGGGCGCAAAACCGCTTCGCACTTTCGCTGGAATTGCTCTATAGACCCGGCATGATCACGATTTCCGGCCTCACCGCCCGCGTTGCCGGGCGTCTCCTCATCGATAACGCCTCCCTTTCGCTGCCGAGCGGGGTGAAGGTGGGTCTCGTCGGCCGCAATGGCACCGGCAAGTCCACGCTGTTCCGCGTCATCACCGGCCAGCTTGCCGCCGAAGCCGGCAGCATCTCGCTGCCGAAGAACGCGCGCATCGGCCAGGTGGCGCAGGAGGCGCCGGGCACGGACGACCCGCTGATCGAGATCGTGCTGGCCGCCGACAAGGAGCGCGCCAGCCTCCTGAAGGAAGCGGAAACGGCGACCGATCCGCACCGCATCGCCGAAATCCAGACGCGCCTCGGCGATATCGGCGCCCATTCGGCGGAAGCCCGCGCGGCGAGCATCCTTGCCGGCCTCGGCTTCGACCACGAGGCGCAGCAGCGCCCGGCAAAGAGCTTTTCCGGCGGCTGGCGCATGCGCGTGGCGCTGGCGGCGGTGCTGTTCTCCGAGCCGGACCTCCTGCTGCTCGACGAGCCGACCAACTATCTCGACCTCGAAGGCACGCTATGGCTGGAAGACTATGTGCGGCGCTATCCGCACACGGTCATCATCATCAGCCACGACCGGGATCTCCTCAACACCGCCGTCAACGCCATCGTGCATCTCGACCAGCAGAAGCTGACCTTCTACCGCGGCTCCTACGACCAGTTCGAGCGCCAGAAGGCCGAGGCCGACGAATTGCAGATGAAGGCGAAAGCCAAGAACGAGGCCGCGCGAAAACACCTGCAAAGCTTCATCGACCGTTTCAAGGCCAAGGCCACCAAGGCCAAGCAGGCGCAGAGCCGCGTCAAGGCGCTGGAGCGCATGGGCACGGTCGCCGCCGTCGTCGAGACGCATGTCCAGCCGATCACCTTCCCGGAGCCGGAGAAGCAGCCGGCCTCGCCGATCGTCGCCATCGAGGGCGGCGCGGTCGGCTATGTGCCGGGCAAGCCGATCCTGAAGCAGATCAACCTTCGCATCGACAATGACGACCGCATCGCCTTGCTCGGCTCGAACGGCAACGGCAAGTCGACCTTCGCCAAGTTCATCTCCGGCCGGCTGGAGGCCGAATCGGGTGCGGTGAAACGCGCGCCGGGCCTCAAGATCGGCTTCTTCGCCCAGCACCAGCTCGACGACCTCGTTCCCGACCAGTCGCCGGTCGAGCATGTGCGCAGGCTGATGCCGGAGGCGCCGGAAGCGAAGGTGCGCGCCCGCGTGGCGCAGATGGGGCTTGCGACGGAGAAGATGTCGACACCCGCCAAGGATCTTTCCGGCGGCGAGAAGGCGCGCCTCCTGATGGGCCTTGCGGCCTTCGACGCACCGAACCTGCTCATCCTCGACGAGCCGACCAACCATCTCGACATCGACAGCCGCCGCGCGCTGATCGAGGCGCTGAACGACTACGAGGGCGCCGTCATCCTCATCTCGCACGACCGGCACCTCATCGAGGCGACCGTCGACCGGCTCTGGCTGGTCAACAACGGCACGGTGAAGACCTTCGACGGCGACATGGAGGAATATCGCAGCCTCATCGTCCAGTCCGGCAAGAAGGACGACCGGGAGAAATCCGCCTCCAACGGCGGCGAGGCCAGCAAGGCGGACCTGCGCAAGGCGAATGCCGACCGGCGCGCCCAGCTCGCCCCACTGAAGAAAAAGATCAATGAAATCGAATCCCTGACGGCGAAGCTGCAGAAGCAGATTCAGCTTCTTGACACGGAACTTGCAGATCCGGCGCTCTACGAGAAGAGCCCGGCCAAGGCGGCGGAGAAGGCCAAGCTGCGCTCCATGGCGGTCGACAAATTGAACGATGCCGAGGAACAGTGGCTGGAGCTTTCGGCGGCGTACGAGGAGGCGATGGCCGGGTAACGCGCCTTCCTCCTCAACCGCCGCAACGCTTCGTTAACCATGATTTGACAAAAGTTCTCGCAAGATCATTGCCTTGCGAGTGCACCCGATGCGTTGCCGTCTGCTTCTTGCCGCGTTGGCGGCCCTCTCCGTTCTTGCCGGCTGCAACACGACCAAGCCGCGCCCTTCCGCCCAGACCGCCTTTGCCGAGACCGGGACGACGAAGAAGCTCGACGCGGACGATCCCGTGCCGATGTCGCCGGCCCGCTGGGCCGGGCATACGGGGCTTGCGGGACGGACCCTTGCCGTCGCCTCGCTCGGCGACCTGAAGCTGAAGCACAAGGAGGTCGTGCTGACCTTCGACGACGGCCCCGTGCCCGGCCGCACCGAGGCGATCCTCGACACGCTCGACCGCTACGGCGTGAAGGCGACCTTCCTGATGGTCGGCCAGATGGCGGACGCCTATCCGGCGATCGCCCGCAAGGTCGTCGCGCGTGGCCATACCGTCGGCAGCCACACCTATCGCCACGCCAACCTGCGCTACCTCGCCTTCGAGGCGGCGATGGCGGAAATCCGCAAGGGCGAAAAGGCCGTGGAACGCGCCACCGCCCGCCGGCCGGATTTCTTCCGCTTCCCCTATCTGGCGGATACGTCGGCGCTGCGCAGCGCCGTCGCCCGGCGCGGCACCATCATCATGGACATGGACGTCGATTCGAAGGATTACTTCAAGGTGACGCCCGCCTCCGTCGCGAGCCGCACCATGCAGGGCCTGCGCAAGCGCGGCCGCGGCATCATCCTGATGCACGACATCCACAAGCGCACCGCCACCGTGCTGCCCTCGCTGCTCGCGCAGCTGAAGGCGGAAGGCTATTCGGTGGTGACGCTGCGCCACACGGGCGACGCCGGGACGCAGCTGCTCGCCATGGCCGGCCGATAAGGCGGCTCAGCCGAGCTCGAAGGTCGTGATGCCGTAGATATGGCCGAGCGGCAGGTCCGGCGCCGTGCCCCGGTACATGCGCGCCGTCTCGAAGACCGGCGAGAGACCGTGGCGCACGCACAGCGCCTTGGCCTCGGCGTTCGGCGCGGGAATGTCGAGAAAGATCTCCCCGCCGCCGACGGTGGCGACCAGCGCCCGGAAGATCAGCTCGGCGCCGACATCGGTGTCGGAGAACAGCGGTCCGATCTTGAAGCCTTCCCGGCAGGCGCGGATCGTGCCGTAGCCGGAAATGCCGGTGCCATGCAGAAGCGCCACGCTCTGGCGCGTCTCCTGCTCCTTCAGCCATTCGCGCAGGAACGCCTCGCGGCGTGCCGGATTGAAACGCGCATCGTAGTCGACGATCAGCGGCATGTGGACCGGGGAAACCGGCGTCAGCCGCGAATCGGCCGGCATCGGGCTCTGCACCCGGCCGCCATGGCGGATATTGGCATGGGCATAGGCGAAGCCGGAGCGGCGATAGTTCTCCTGCTGGGTGACGACGCCGTCGAGCCCGACGAGGCGCCCTTCCGCCAGATCCATCGCCGCGTTCCACAGGCGCAGGCCGACGCCCTGCCCGCGCACCTGCGGATGCACGATGTAGAAGCCGAGGAACGCGTAGTCCGCGCCGTAGCGCACGAGCGAGACCGCCCCCACGAGGCGCTTGTCCGCCTCTGCCACGAGATAGCCCTCGGGATCGGCCGCCCAGAACGGCGCGGCGTCGCCGAGACCCGGATTCCACCCTTCCGCTGCCGCCCAATCCAGAATGTCGACCAGTTCGTCGCGATAGGCCTTGCGAATCTCGATATCCATGGCGTGCCCTTGCCCGTGCCGTTCCACATCCAATCTTTCAACCGCAGCAAGGGCTGTCAACCTCGCGGACAACCGCCGGAAAAGCTCAAAAAACAGGCAGATAGCGACAAAACCCCGCCTAAGACGAAAGTCGTAGCAGAGGCTTTCACCTTCCTTGCCGCCTCGGCTTGAAACCCCCTTGCCGACATGGTTAGGTTTCCGCCGATGACAAAGGGCGGAAAACCACCGCCCGCCATTGGGAGGAAAACTATGGATCGTCGTTCATTCATGAAGAAGGCCGGTGTCGCCGGCGTGGGCGGTGCGGCCGCCACCGTGCTTGCGGCCCCGGCCCTCGCGCAGAGCAATCCGAAGATCAACTGGCGCCTCGCCTCCTCGTTCCCCAAGTCGCTCGACACGATCTATGGCGGCGCGGAAGTCCTGTCGAAATACGTGTCCGAAGCAACGGACGGCAATTTCCAGATTCAGGTTTTCGCCGCCGGTGAAATCGTGCCCGGCCTGCAGGCCGCCGATGCCGCATCCGCCGGCACGGTCGAGGCCGCACATACCGTTTCCTACTACTACTGGGGCAAGGATCCGGTCTGGGCCCTCGGCGCAGCCGTGCCCTTCGCGCTCAACGCCCGCGGCATGAACGCCTGGCAGTACCATGGCGGCGGCATCGACCTCTTCAACGAATTCCTCGCCACCCAGGGCCTCGTCGGCTTCCCGGGCGGCAATACCGGCGTGCAGATGGGCGGCTGGTTCCGCAAGGAGATCAAGACCGTCGCCGACCTGCAGGGCCTGAAGATGCGCATCGGGGGCTTTGCCGGAAAGGTCGTCGAGAAGCTCGGCGTCGTGCCGCAGCAGATCGCCGGCGGCGACATCTATCCCTCGCTCGAAAAGGGCACGATCGACGCGGCCGAATGGGTCGGCCCCTATGACGACGAGAAGCTCGGCTTCTACAAGGTCGCGCCCTACTACTACTATCCCGGCTGGTGGGAAGGCGGCCCGACGGTGCATGCCATGTTCAACAAGGCAGCCTTCGACGGCCTGCCGAAGGCCTACCAGTCGCTGCTGCGCACGGCCTGCCAGGCGACCGACGCCAACATGCTGCAGAAATACGACTACCTGAACCCCTCGGCCATCAAGCGCCTCGTCGCCGCCGGCGCGAAGCTCAGCCCGTTCAGCCAGGAAATCCTGTCGGCCTGCTTCGACGCGTCCAACGAGGTCTATGCGGAGATGGAAGCCTCGAACCCGACCTTCAAGAAGATCTGGGACTCGATCAAGGCCTTCCGCGGCGAGTACTACCTCAACGCCCAGATCGCCGAATACAACTACGACACCTTCATGATGATCCAGCAGCGCAGCAACAAGCTGTAAGCCCTGCCGGAGGACGACGTGAAAAACCCCGGGGCAGCGATGCCCCGGGGTTTTTTCTTGCCGATCGAACCGGTGGAATGCTCCTCATCCCGCTACCGCGACCTTCTCCCCGCAAGCGGGGAGAAGGAGATATGCCGCACTGGCCTGCGATTTTCGGGAAACCCTCGCCTCCTTTACCTTCTCCCCGCTTGCGGGGAGAAGGTGGCCGGCAGGCCGGATGAGGGGCGAGCGCGCCGCCGCCTCAGTTGAACGACGGCGGGCTCGACAGATCGGTCGCCGGTTTCTCTCCGCCCTCGGCCGGCTTCTGCTCGCCGCTGCCCTCCAGCGGGTTGCCGGCGGGAAGCTGCAGGCCCCCCGGCAGGCCGAGGCCGCCGCCATTGTCGGGCAGCGTCAGCCCCCCGCCGAAGCCGGGGACCTCGATCTTGATGGTCGCGGGATCCACGCCGCTGCCCTCGCCCTTGTAGTGCATGACCATGCCCGGGAAGAGGATGGTGAGGCCTACCATGACAATCTGGATGCCGACGAAGGGTACGGCGCCCCAGTAGATCTGCCCCGTCGTCACGGGCTGCATCTTCTTGCCCGTCACCTTGTCGAGATAGGGCACCTTGGCGGCGACCGAGCGCAGGTAGAACAGCGCAAAGCCGAAGGGCGGGTGCATGAAGCTCGTCTGCATGTTGATGCCGAGCAGCACGCCGAACCAGATGAGGTCGATGCCGAGCTTGTCGGCGGCCGGCGCGAGCAGCGGCACGATGATGAAGGCGAGCTCGAAGAAATCGAGGAAGAACGCCAGGAAGAAGACCAGCACGTTCACCGCGATCAGGAAGCCCGTCTCGCCGCCCGGCAGGGAGACCAGCAGATGCTCGACCCACAGATGCCCGTTCACGCCGTAGAAGGTCAGCGAGAAGACGCGGGCGCCGATGAGGATGAAGAGCACGAAGGAGGAAAGACGCGTGGTGGCGGTGAGCGCCGAGCGGACCACGTCCATGGTGAGCCGGCCCTTGGCCGCCGCCATGACGAGCGCGCCGACCGCGCCCATGGCGCCGCCTTCCGTCGGCGTCGCGATGCCGAGGAAGATCGTGCCGAGCACGAGGAAGATCAGCGCGAGCGGCGGGATCAGCACGATGATGACCTGCTGGGCCAGCCGCGACATCATGTTGATGTTGAGCGTCTTGTCCGCCACCGCGACGATGTAGATGAAGAGGACGCCGACGGTGCCGCCGAGGATGTCGGCGTTCTCGCCCTGCGTCGGATAGAGATAGATATGCGCCGCATAGGCAAAGCCGGCCGCGACGGCGAGCGCGATGGCCAGCGAGGTCACGCCCGAGCCGAGCGAACGCGCCTCCAGCGGCAGCGCCGGCATGGAGTCCCGCCTGAGGAAGGTCATCAGCAGGATGTAGAGCATGTAGAGCCCGGTCAGCACCAGCCCCGGAATGAGCGCGCCGGCATACATGTCGCCGACCGAGCGGCCGAGCTGGTCGGCAAGCACGATGAGGACGAGCGAGGGCGGGATGATCTGGGCGAGCGTGCCGGAGGCCGCGATGACGCCCGAGGCGATCGACCGGTCATAGCCGTAGCGCAGCATGATCGGCAGCGAGATGAGGCCCATCGCGATGACCGACGCGGCGACGACGCCGGTGGTGGCGGCAAGCAGCGCGCCGACGAAGATGACCGCATAGGCAAGGCCGCCGCGGATCGGCCCGAAGAGCTGGCCGATCGTGTCGAGAAGGTCCTCGGCCATGCCCGACTTTTCGAGCACGATCCCCATGAAGGTGAAGAAGGGGATGGCGAGCAACGTGTCGTTCGACATCACCCCCCACAGCCGTTCCGGCATCGCGTTCAGCAAGGGCCAGGACAGGTTGATCGAATCGGAGAGGGGCGCGAGCTCCACGCCGATGATGAAGAAGAGCAGGCCGTTCGCCGCGAGCGCGAATGCCACCGGATAGCCCAGCAGCAGGAACACGATCAGCGACATGAACATGATCGGCGCAAGGTTTTCCGCGATGAATTCGATCATGCGCCCTTCTCCTCTGCGATGACCGAATCGAGCGGCGCGTGCGTCGGCACGTAGGGCGTCGGGTCCTCCATATCGCCGCGCATGATGGCGATCTTCTTGATGATCTCGGAAACGCCTTGGAAGGCCAGAAGGACGAAGCCGGCCAACAGGATGGCCTTGGCCGGCCAGACGATCAGGCCGCCGGCGCTGGAAGAGCCCTCGCCCGAGCGGAACGACATCAGGACATAGGGAACGAGGAAGTAGACCATCAGCAGCACGAAGGGCATCAGGAAGAGGCAATGGCCGATGAGGTCGATCCAGTGCTGCACCCTGCGCGAGAACTTGCCGTAGACCACGTCGATGCGGATATGCTCGTTCTGCGCCAGCGTATAGGCGGCGGAGAGCATGAAGGCGCCGCCGAACAGATACCATTGTGCCTCGAGCCAGGCGTTGGACGATGTGTTGAAGACCTTTCGGACGACGGCATTTCCGGCACTGACGAGCACGGCGATCAGGATCAGCCAGCCGACGGCCTTCCCGATATTTTCCGTGATCACGTCGATGAGCCGGCTGAAGGCCAGCAGCGCTTTCATGAGAACTCCTCCCCGCTTGGTATGTTATTGCTTTGGTGCCAAGCACAGGCAGAGTGCCGATTTCAAGGCTCGTTTCAAGTCCGCGGCCCGGTTTTCCCGGCCTGAGAGCCTGCATTAGACGAAAGGCGAATACGGCTTCGGCCGCATTGCACAATCGATAGGCAGATATGCGCGCGCCGGCACCCTTGCCCCAACCGGCGGTTCTGCTACAACAGCGCCAAATCATCATACAAATGAGGGCGGAGCCATGTCCCCGATCAATCTCGCAATCGTCGGCGTCGGCAAGATCGTGCGCGACCAGCATCTTCCGGCCGTCGCGAAGAACGGCGACTACAGGCTGATCGCCGCGGCGAGCCGCCACGGCACGGTCGACGGCATCGACAATTTCACGTCGATCGACGCGATGCTGGCCACCGTTCCCGCCATCGAGGCCGTGTCGCTCTGCATGCCGCCGCAATATCGCTACGAGGCGGCCGAAAAGGCGCTGTCGGCCGGCAAGCACGTCTTCCTGGAAAAGCCGCCGGGCGCGACGCTGTCCGAGGTCGCCGACCTCGAATCGCTCGCCGCCGCGAGGGGCCTCACGCTCTTCGCCAGCTGGCATTCGCGCTATGCCCCGGCGGTGGAAGCGGCGAAGGCGTTCCTCGCCGGAACGACGATCCGCTCCATGCGGGTGATCTGGAAGGAAGACGTGCGCCACTGGCATCCGAACCAGGAGTGGATCTGGCAGGCGGGCGGCCTCGGCGTCTTCGACCCGGGCATCAACGCGCTGTCCATCGTCACCCATATCCTGCCGCGCCCGGTCTTCCTCACCGCCGCCACGCTGGAATTCCCGGAGAACCGCGACGCGCCGATCGCCGCAACGATGACCTTCACCGATGCCAGGGGCCTCGACCTTGCCGCCGAGTTCGACTGGCGGCAGACCGGCAAGCAGAGCTGGGACATCGTCGCTGAGACCGATGCCGGCGAGATGGTTCTGTCGGAGGGCGGTGCGAAGCTCTCCATCGACGGCAAGCTGGTGCACGAGGAGCCTGAGCAGGAATATCCGATGCTCTACAAGCACTTCGCCGAGCTGGTGAAGGCCGGAAAGTCCGACGTCGACCTCGCGCCGCTGCGCCACGTCGCCGACGCCTTCATGCTTGGGCGGCGGAAGTTCGTCGAGGCGTTCTACGATTGAGGCAGAGGTCGCCCCTCATCCGGCCTGCCGGCCACCTTCTCCCCGTAAACGGGGCGAAGGAGATATGCCGTGCCGGTTTCCTCAATCCTTGCCGGTTCGTGGGGCAAGTCCCCTCTCCCCGCCTGCGGGGAGAGGGTTAGGGTCAGGGGCGCCCCTCGACACTCCTAAGCCTTCTTCATCCAGCGTCCGTCGCTATTCTGCTGCCAGTAGGTGAGCTGGTGCCCCTCGCCTTTCAGGCGTTTCCAGTGCGCGCGCGCCGTCTCCACCTCGGCCTGGTCGTAGCCGTCGAACATGAAGATGACGCGCTCATAGGCGTCGAGCGGCGGCGGCTCGGCGCCGGCGACGAGGAAGCGCACCGTCGCGCCGTTCGCATTGCCGGCGGCAGTCGTCAGCAGCACCGGCTGTTCGGCCGGAAAGGCCTGCTCGTCGGTGCCGTGCGGCAGAAAGCTGTCCTCGCGGAAGGTCCACAGATGCGTGTCGAGCGCGTCGCGCCGCTCGGCGTCGCCGGCCTGCACGACGACGCGCCAGCCGCGCTCGAGGCTCTTGTCGAGGAGCGGCGGCAGCGCGTCCTCCAGCTTCGATTCGGTCAGGTGGTAGAAGAGGACCTCGCTCACCCTCTCCTCACCCTTCGTAGTTCGCGCGCACCAGCTCATCCAGCAGGCGCACGCCGAAGCCGGAACCCCAGGACTGGTTGATCTCGTCCGTCGGCGAGCCCATGGCCGTGCCGGCGATGTCGAGATGCGCCCAGGGCGTGTCCTTGACGAAGCGGTGCAGGAACTGCGCGGCGGTGATCGAGCCGGCATAGCGCCCGCCGGTGTTCTTCATGTCGGCGAACTTGCTGTCGATCATCTTGTCGTATTCGCGGCCGAGCGGCATGCGCCACAGGCGCTCGTTCGTCGAAAGGCCGGCGGCGGTGAGGCGCGCGGCAAGCGTGTCGTCGTTGGAGAAGAGGCCGGCATGATGGCTGCCGAGCGCGACCATGATCGCGCCGGTCAGCGTCGCGAGGTTCACCATGAACTGCGGCTTGAACGTCTCGTTGCAGTACCAGAGCGCGTCGCACAGCACGAGGCGGCCTTCGGCATCGGTGTTGATGACCTCGATCGTCTGGCCGGACATCGACTTGACGATATCGCCGGGACGCTGGGCGTTGCCGTCGGGCATGTTTTCCACAAGGCCGAGGATGCCGACGACATTCGCCTTCGCCTTGCGGGCGGCGAGCGTGTGCATGAGGCCGATGACGGCGGCCGCCCCGCCCATATCGCCCTTCATGTCCTCCATGCCGGCGGCCGGCTTGATGGAGATGCCGCCCGTATCGAAGACGACGCCCTTGCCGATGAAGGCGACCGGCCGGTCCTTCTCCTTGCCGCCCTTCCAGTGCATGACGGCCAGGCGCGGCGGGCGCACCGAACCCTGCGCGACGCCGAGCAGCGCGGCCATGCCGAGCTTCTTCATCTCGCGCTCGGTGAGGATGTCCACCTCGACGCCGAGCTTTTCGAGCGCCTTGGCCTTGTCGGCGAATTCGACCGGGCCGAGCACGTTGGCCGGCTCGTTGACGAGGTTGCGGGCGAGAATCACGCCCTCGGCGACGGCATCGGATACCTCGTTCGCCTTCTTGGCGGCGCTGGCGACGGCGGTGACGATCGTCACCTTCACGGCCTTGCCGTTCTTCGCCTCGTCGTCCTCGTCCTTCTTCGTCTTGTAGGTGTCGAAGCTGTAGGCGCCGAGCTGCATGCCGAGGGCGAAGTCGGCGGCGTTCTTCGCCGTCACCGTTACGCCCGGCGCGTCGAGATAGACCGTCGCCTTCTCCGCGCGGCCGATCCTGGCGGCAGCGGCGCCGCCGGCCTTCAGCCAGTCGTGGGGACCAAGCTTTTCCGCCTCGCCGAGGCCGAGCACGAGGATGCGGTCGACCGGCGCCCCGTGCGGCGCCAGAACGTCGAGCGTCTTCAGGGCCTTGCCGGTGAACTTCGCGACATCGGCGGCACGGGCGACGACACCTTCCGGATCGACCTCGCCAAGACCGGCCGCCGCCTGGCCGGCCATCTGCAGGAGAACCGCAAGGCCGCCCGAAGCGCGCGCCGTCTTTGCGAAACCGATGTCGAATCTGGAAGCCATGACCTACTCCGAATGTAATGCCGGCGGGCCTGCCGCCCGTCCGGGAGGCCGCCAATCTCATCAATTCCTTGTCGCTTTTGCGGCGCTTGGCAAGATGCGACACCTTGTTTACAGATGGTCGGGCATGCTTGTTCGCCATAAATTTCCTTGGCCGGTGAGACTCCGGCCTATGGCATCGGCCTGCGGAAACCTTATATGCCCCTGGCCGCTCCGACGGGTGCCCCTGCACGAGACCGGAGCCATTTGTCGCAAACGCGGACGAAACGATGAAACTGATCGAGCGCTATATCCTGCGGCGGGCGTCGCTCATGTTCGTCGCCACGCTCGTTCCCCTGCTCGGTATCGTCTGGGTCACGCAGGCGCTCGGCAGCATCAACCTCGTCACCGACAGCGGCCAGTCGATCTTCGCCTTCCTGAAGCTCGCAACGCTGATCCTGCCTTCGGTGATCCCGATCATCCTGCCCTTCGCGTTCGTCATCGGCGTATCGCAGACGCTGACCGTCATGAACTCCGATTCGGAGCTGACCGTGCTGAATTCGGCCGGCGCCTCGCGCATGACGATCATCCGCCCGGTGATGATCCTCGCCGTGGCGATGAGCCTCGTCTCCTTCGCCGTCGACAATTTCATCGAACCCTATTCGCGCACCGCCGTGCGCAAGATGATCGCCACGGCCCATGCCGACATGCTCTCCTCCGTCGTGCAGGAGAACACCTTCCGCAAGATCACCGACGGCCTCTACGTGCAGGTGGCCGAGCGGCGCAATGGCGGCGTGCTCTCCGGCCTCTTCGTCGCCGATACGCGCGATCCGCGCTTCGAGCTCGTCTACTATGCCCGCGAGGGCGCGGTGGACGAGAACAGCTCGGCGCTCGTCATGAAGGACGGCGAGGTGCACCGCAAGCTGCCGGACGGCAACGTCTCGATCATCAAGTTCGATTCCTACGCCTTCGACCTTGCCGACCTCACCCAGAGCGTCGGCAAATCCAACGTGCGGGCCAAGGATCGCGACCTCATCTATCTCTTCGATCCCGATCCCAACGATCCGCAATACAAGAAGAACCCCGGGGCCTTCACGGCCGAGATCCACCGCCGCTTCACCGAATGGCTCTTCCCGGCGGTCTTCGGCCTCATCGCGCTCGTGGTCAGCGGCGATGCCCGCTCGCATCGCGAGGCGCGCGTGCATCCGATGATCACGGCGCTGGTGACCGCGCTCTTCGTGCGCTGGGCCAGCTTCTACGCGTCGAACAATGCGGAAGATTCCGGCTATTACATCCCGATCATGTATCTCATTCCCATCATCACGGCGGCGCTGGCGATCCGCTACCTGCGGCGCAACAAGAGTCTCGACATTCCCGCGACGCTGGGCGAGCGGCTGACGGACCTGCGCGAGCGCGGGCTCGCGCGCCTCACCCGGATGGGCTCGACTTCCACCGGCGGGAGCGGCCAGCCATGATCCCCACGCTCGGCTTCTATTTCTTCCGCCGCTACATCACCACCACCATCTGGTTCCTGCTCGGCATCTTCTCGCTGATCTTCATCATCGATTTCAGCGAGATGTCGAACCGGGTCGGCGTGCTGCCGGGGTACACACTGACGAGCGGCCTCATCGTCACGGCGCTGCGCATCCCGATGATCCTCATGCAGACCGTGCCTTTCGTGGCGCTCTTTGCCGGCATGGCGGCGCTGATCTCGCTGAACCGGCGCTACGAGCTGGTCGTCACGCGCGCGGCCGGCATCTCCGTCTGGCAGTTCCTGCGCCCCTTCGTCATCGGCGCCTTCCTGTTCGGCGTCATGGCCGTGCTCGCCATCAACCCGATCGCCGCCTGGGGCGCCAAGAAGGCGGGGGAGCTGGAAGCGAGCTGGGGCGCCAGCAACGCCGCGCGCGCCGAGACCGCCGTGCCGTGGCTGCGCCAGATCCACGGCAACGACCAGGCGATCATCGGCGCCAAGGCCGTTCTCGACGGCGGCACGCGCCTTGCGAACGTCACCGTCATCCACTTCGATCCCGACGGCCGCATCGTGCTGCGTCAGGATGCCGATTCGGCAACCTTGGAAGATGGTTACTGGTTGCTTAAGAACGTGCACGAGACGCGCAACGGCGAACTGCCGGTCCGTCTCGATGAGGTACAGCTTCGTACCAACCTGAAACGGGAATTCGTTCAGGAGAGTCTCGAAAAGCCTGAATCCATTCCGTTTTTGAGCCTTGGACGGAAGATCGAGGCGGCAAAATCCTTCGGTTTCCCGACGGATGCGATGGAAACGCAGTTCCATTCCCTGCTGTCGCTGCCGCTGCTTCTGGTTGCCATGACGCTGATCGCAGCCTGTGTATCATTAAAATTTAGCCGGTTTAATCAATCGCGTGCGGTGATTCTGGGTGGAATCCTGTCGGGCTTCATGCTTTATGTCGTCACCGTGCTTGTGAAGGCATTCGGAAGCAGCGGTGTTGTTCCTCCGTTCGTTGCGGCCTGGCTCCCCGTGGTCGTCGCAATGTCCTTGGGTGCGACGATTCTTCTGCATCAGGAGGACGGCTAGTGGCGGCAGGCGACCGCAAAATGAACAGGTGGTCGAGAGCCGCCCTGCTTGCAGGTGCGGCCATCTGTGCCATCGTGTCCGCCTCCACGCTCCCCGCCCGGGCGCAGGCACCCGATATCCAGTCGATGGAGCCGAAGATCCCGGACGACGCCAAGCTCCTGCTGGCGGCCAACGAGCTCGTCTACAACAACGACACGGAGAAGGTGATCGCCCGCGGCGCGGTGCAGATCAACTATGGCGGCTACAAGCTCGTCGCCCGCCAGGTCGAATACAACCAGAACACCGGCCGGCTGACGGCGCATGGCAATATCGAGCTCATCGAGCCGACGGGCAACCGTGTCTATGCCGACGAGATGGACCTGTCGGACGATTTCGCCAACGGTTTCGTCAATGCGCTGCGCATCGAGACCACGGACCTCACCAAGCTGGCGGCGACCAGCGGCGAGCGCGTCAACGGCGAGGAGATGATCCTCAACCACGCCGTCTATACCGCCTGCACGCCCTGCGCCACCAACCCGACGCACCGCTCGCTCTGGCAGATCAAGGCCGAGCGCGTCGTTCAGAACGGCCGCACGAAGACGATCCGCCTCGAACGCGCCCGCTTCGAGATGTTCGGCAGGCCGATCGCCTACATTCCCGTGCTGGAGGTGCCGGACCATACGGTCAAGCGCAAGAGCGGCTTCCTCTTCCCGCAGTTCAGCTACGAGCAGAAGCTCGGCCTCGGCATCACGACGCCCTATTATTTCGCGATCGCGCCGGACATGGACGCGACGCTCTCGCCGACCGTCTTGACCCGCCAGGGTTTCCTCGTCGAGGGCGAGTTCCGCAAACGCTTCCACAACGGCCAGATCACCCTGCGCGCCGCCGGCATCGACCAGTGGAACCCGAGCGTCTTCACGGCCGGCACGAGCGACCGGCGCGACGACTTCCGCGGCATGGTCGCCTCCGAGGGCCGCTTCAGGATCAATCCCCGCTGGGCATTCGGCTGGGATGTCATGGCGCAGACCGACAACAACTTCTCGCGCACCTATGACCTCGACGGCCTGGAAGACCGCATCCATGTCAACCAGATCTACCTGACGGGCCTCGGCGACCGGAACGTCTTCGACCTGCGCTCCTTCTATTTCGACGTGCAGGACGCGGACCCGCAGGACCGGCTGGAGCGCAAGCAGGCGATCGCCCAGACGCTCGACCACGAATATATCGTGCCGCAGCCCGTGCTCGGCGGCGAACTCTCGATCACCACGAACATCACCAATGTCGAGCGCGATCTTGCCGATGTCTACAGCGTGCGCGGCAACGAGCGGTTCCGCGGCCTTGCCGGCGGCACGACGCGGCTGACCAGCGAAGTCGAATGGCGGCGCCAGTTCATCGTGCCTGGCGGCCTCGTGTTGACCCCTCTTCTGGCGGCGCGCGGCGATATCCACCGCCTTGACATGAGCAATCCCGGCCCCGGCTATGCCGGCAACTACGTGGACGACAACAGCACGACCCGCGCGATGCTGACCGCCGGGCTCGAGGCGCGCTACCCGATCCTCGCGACGACCGACTACAGCACCCATCTCTTCGAGCCGATCGCGCAGATCTACCTGCGCCCGGACGAGGACCATGCAGGCGGCCTGCCGAACGAGGACGCCCAGAGCTTCGTCTTCGACGCCACCAACCTTTTCGAACGCGACAAGTTCTCCGGCTTCGACCGGATCGAGGGTGGTTCGCGCGCCAATCTGGGCCTGCGCTATACCGGCACGTTCGACAACGGCCTGCGCCTGCGCTCGATCATCGGCCAGTCCTTCCATCTCGGCGGCGTGAACTCCTTCGCGACGCCCGACCTCGTCAATGCCGGCGCCAATTCGGGCCTGGAGACGGACTCCTCCGATTATGTCGGCATGGCCGGCATCGACCTGCCGAACGGCCTGTCGCTCGCCCACAGCGCCCGCCTCGACAAGGACGACCTGTCGCTGCGCCGCGCCGACACCTCGGTGCGCTTCGACGGCGCCCGTTTCGAGACCGAGATCACCTATACCCGCATCGCCGCGCAACCGGCCTACGGCCTGGAGAGGGACGCCAGCGAAATCCAGAGCGCCGCGGCCTTCAAGTTCGAGGACTATTGGTCGGTGTTCGGGTCATTGACCTACGACATCAACAGCCAGAGCCTCTCGCGCAACGGCATCGGCTTTTCCTACGACGACCGCGACACGGTCTTCTCGATCGTCTACGAGCAGACACGCGACAAATCCCGCACGACGGCGAACGACTGGTCGATCGGCGCGCGGCTGATGTTCCGCACGCTCGGCGACATCAATGTCGGCGACACGACGCTGACCGGCTTCGAGTAAGCGCTGCCTCGCTCTTGTCATCGTTTGGCCGCATGTATTATGCACATCCGGGAGAAACGCCCGCCGATGAATGCCGCCTGCAGGGACGGCATTCCCGCACGAACGACACCGGCGCGCGCGAAATGGGTTTGGGAAAGGGACTGGCATGACGGGCAGACACTCTCTGGTTCGCTCCATGATGATGGGCGTGGCGCTTGCCGCTGCGGCGACGATCGCGGCTCCGGCCGGCACGGTCCAGGCCGCAAGCGGGATCGTGGCCGTCGTCAACAACACGCCGGTCACTTCCGGCGAGATCGAGCGCCGCGCCGCCTTCCTTCGCCTGCAACGCGCCGGCGGCAACCTGCGTGCCAAAGCCCGCGAGCAGATGATCGACGAGGTGTTGAAGCGTGGGGAAATCCTGCGCCTCAAGATGTCCGTCAGCAGCGCCGAGGTGGATGCCGCCTATGCCCGCTTTGCCGCCTCCAACAAGATGTCGACCCAGCAGCTCGGCGAGATCCTGAGCCGCGCCGGCGTCGGTTCGGACCACTTCAAGCAGTACATCGCCATCCAGATGAGCTGGCCGCGCGTCGTCAACGCCCGCTACGGCGCTGCCAAGGACAGCAAGACGCTGGTCCAGCGCATGCAGGAGAACGGCGGCAAGAAGCCGGTCACCACCGAATATTTCCTCAAGCAGGTCATCTTCGTCGTGCCGGAGAAGCGCCGCAACGCCATTCTCGGCAAGCGCAAGCAGGAGGCGGAAGCCTCGCGCTCGAAGTTCCCCGGCTGCGAACAGGCCAAGGTCTTCGCCGCCACCATGCGCGACGTCTCGATCCGCGACCTCGGCCGCGTGCTGGCACCGGAAATGCCGGAGGACTGGAAGCCGCTTATCGAGAAGGCGAACGGCATGACGACGGGCACGCGCGTCACCGAACGCGGCGTCGAATATCTCGCCATCTGCAAGAAGCGCGAAGTCAACGACGACGTGGCGGCCGAGATGGTCTTCCGCGCCGAGGACCTCAGCAAGGCCAAGGGCAACGAGGGCGACGCGAACAGCCAGAAGTACCTCGCCGAACTGCGCAAGAAGGCGACGATCACCGAACGCTGATGCCGGAACCGCGGCCCGCGCCCGCCCATGGGCGCCGCGGCCGGGACGTTTTCCCCTTCCAACCCGCTGACGGCAGGGTCCCATGACGACGACAAGTTTTCCCCCGCTGGCGCTCACCATGGGCGACCCGGCGGGGATCGGGCCGGATATCACGCTCGCCCTGTGGTCGGCCCGCAAGACGCTCTCCCTGCCGCCCTTCCTCTTCATCGGCGATGCCGCGGTATTGCGCGCGCGCGCCGTCGCCCTCGGGCTCGATATTCCCGTCGCGGCGGCGGAGCCGGAGACGGCGGCCGCCCTCTTCCCGGACGCCCTGCCGGTGCTTTCGTGCGATTGCGCCGTGCCGGCCGTGGCCGGTTCGCCCGATTCCCGCAACGCCGCCGCCATCACCGGCGCGATCGAGACCGCGGTCGCGCTGACATTCGCCGACCGCACCGCCGCCGTGGTGACGAACCCGATCGCCAAGGCCGTGCTCTACGACGCCGGCTTCGGCTTTCCCGGCCACACGGAATTCCTCGCCGACCTCGCCGCCCGGGCGACAGGCCGGCAGGCTTTGCCCGTCATGCTGCTGGCCGGGCCGAAGCTGCGCAGCGTGCCCGTCACCATCCACATCCCCCTGAAGGACGTGCCGGAAGCGCTGACGGAAGAGCTGATCGTGGAGACGGCCACCATCACCGAACGGGACCTGCGCCAGCGTTTCGGCATCGCCCGCCCGCGCCTCGCCCTTGCCGGGCTCAACCCGCATGCCGGCGAAGGCGGTGCGCTGGGCCTGGAGGACGACGCCGTCGTGCGCCCGGCCGTGGAGCGGCTGAAGGCAGCCGGCATCGACGCCGTCGGCCCGCTGCCGGCCGACACGATGTTCCACGACGCCGCCCGCGCCACCTATGACGTGGCGCTGTGTATGTATCACGACCAGGCGCTGATCCCCGCCAAGGCGCTCGGCTTCGACGATTCCGTCAATGCCACGCTGGGCCTGCCCTTCATCCGCACCTCGCCGGACCACGGCACGGCCTTTTCGCTTGCCGGCAAGGGCGTCGCCAGGCCCGACAGCCTGCTTGCCGCCCTCCGTCTTGCCCACGACCTTGCCCGGCATGAGCGGGCCGCAAAGGAGACCGCCTGATGGCCGCACTCGACGGGCTGCCGCCGCTCCGCGACGTCATCCAGCGCCACGGGCTCGACGCGAAGAAGGCGCTCGGCCAGAACTTCCTGCTCGACCTCAACCTTACCCAGAAGATCGCCCGCACCGCCGGCCCGATCGAGGATCATACGGTGATCGAGGTCGGCCCCGGACCGGGCGGCCTGACGCGCGCCATCCTGGCGCTCGGCGCCAAGCGGGTGATCGCCATCGAGCGCGACGCGCGCTGCCTGCCGGCGCTGGCGGAGATTTCGGAGCATTATCCGGGCCGCCTGACGGTTATCGAAGGGGATGCGCTGAAGACGGATTTCGAGGCGCTGGCGCCGGGCGAGCCGGTGCGCATCATCGCCAACCTGCCCTACAATGTCGGCACGCAGCTTCTCGTCAACTGGCTGCTGCCGAAGGCCTGGCCGCCCTTCTGGGACTCGCTGACGCTGATGTTCCAGCGCGAGGTGGGCCTGCGCATCGTGGCGGAGGAGAATGACGACCACTACGGCCGGCTCGGCGTGCTCGCGGGCTGGCGCAGCCATGCCCGCATGGCCTTCGACGTGCCGCCCCAGGCCTTCACGCCGCCCCCGAAGGTCACCTCGTCCGTCGTGCATCTGGAGCCGGTGGCAAACCCCTTGCCCTGCGACGTCGCCGCGCTGGAGCGCGTCACCCACGCCGCCTTCGGCCAGCGCCGCAAGATGCTGCGCCAGAGCGTCAAGTCGCTCGGCGGCGAGGCGCTGCTGGCGCGCGCGGAGATCGATCCGCAGCGGCGGGCGGAGACGCTGAGCGTGGAAGAGTTCGTGCGGCTGGCGAACGCGTTGTAAGGTTTAAGCGGCCCCTCATCCGGCCTGCCGGCCACCTTCTCCCCGCAGGCGGGGCGAAGGGGATATGCCGTTCCGGTTTCCCCAACACGACCCGTTCGTGGGGCAAGTCCCCTCTCCCCGCCTGCGGGGAGAGGGTTAGGGTGAGGGGCAAGTTCGGGTCGGCGCTAAAGAACCGGCTTCTCCGTCACCAGCTTCGTCACGAACTCGAACAGCCCGTGCCGCCGGTCGCGGCGCAGGCGTTCGGCCTTGACGATGCTCTGCACGGCATCGAAGGCGACGGAGAGGTCGTCGTTGAGGATGACATAGTCGTATTCCCGCCAGTGCTCGATCTCGGCGCGGGAATTGGCAAGGCGCGTCTGGATGACCTCCTCCGTATCCTCGGCGCGGCGATGCAGGCGCGACTGCAATTCGGTCATCGAGGGCGGCAGGATGAAGATCGAGACGACGTCGGCCGGCATCTTCTCCTGCAGCTGCTGGGCGCCCTGCCAGTCGATGTCGAACAGCATGTCGCGACCGGCGGACATCGCCTCTTCCACCGGCTCGCGCGGCGTGCCGTAGAAATTGCCGTGCACCTCGGCCCACTCAAGCAGTGCTTCGCTGTCGCGCAGCCGCTCGAATTCCTTGTGGTTGATGAAGTGGTAGTGGCGGCCGGCGATCTCGCTCGCCCGGCGCTGGCGCGTGGTGACGCTGACCGACAGGCTGAGGCCGGGATCGGCTTCCAGGAGGTTGCGGGCGATGGTCGACTTGCCGGCGCCCGACGGCGAGGAGATGACGAGCATGAGCCCGCGGCGTTCGATATGGATATGCTTCGACGGCTCGGCCATGGCCTACTCCAGATTCTGGACCTGTTCCCTGAACTGGTCGATGACGACCTTCAATTCGATACCCGCAGCCGTTACAGCAGCGGCGTTCGACTTGGAACAGATCGTATTCGATTCCCGGTTAAATTCCTGTGCGAGAAAATCGAGCTTGCGGCCGATCGGCCCGCCTTCGGCAATCAGCTCGCGCGCCGCCGCGACATGCGCCTTGAGCCGGTCGATCTCCTCGCGCAGATCCGCCTTGGTGGCAATCAGCGCCGCTTCCTGGTGCAGGCGGTCGCGGTCGAGCGCCGTCGTTCCCTGCAGGAGCATGGCGACCTGCGCGGAAAGCCGCTCGGCAATGGCGAAGACGCTGCGCGAGGGATCGGCCTCGACGGTTGCCGTCAGCGCCTCGATGCGGGCGACCTGGCCGAGCAGCACCCCGGCGAGCGCCACCCCCTCCTTGCGGCGCATCTCGGCAAGACAGCGGATCGCCTCGGACAGCCCCGCGCGGATATCGGCGTCGCGCGCCGCGCGCTCGGCCTCGCTCTCGTCCGCCTCGCGGAAATCGACGACGCCGCGCACGGCAAGCAGCGTGTCGAGCTTGAGCGGCGCCGGATCGACCATGCCGGCCAGCTGTTCGCGCAGCGCCAGCACGGCAGCAAGCGCGCCCTGGTTCACCACCGCCTCGACCTGCGCCTCGCTGACGCTCACGGAAAGCCCGATCTGCAGATTGCCGCGCGCAAGCGTTTCGCCGGCAAGGCGCCGCACGTCGCCCTCCAGCGCCTCGAAGCCGGGCGGCAGCCGCAGCCTGATGTCCAGGCCCTTGCCGTTGACCGAGCGCAGCTCCCACGCCCAGCGCGTACGCCCGCTGGTTCCCTCGACCCGCGCAAAACCGGTCATCGATTGCAATGTCATGTCGTCCTCCAGTGGCGCCCGGCGACGGCAGGTCGAACCGGAAGGCGGGGCAGCCGAAACGCGCGGCAGGCGCGCAAAACCGTCCCCCAAAGTGGAGCAGTTTCACGGGGTTGGGAACGGGGCAGCGCCTGGAACGGTGCGCGATCCACATCAAAGGTGAGGATAAGCCGGGCAGAAGCCTCTTGAAAAGCAAAAGGCCCCGGAAATGCCGGGGCCTTTTGCAGGGAATGGCGGGCGTTCCTACTGCGACCCCGCGGCTTCCGCCTCTTTCGCGGCCTCGGCCGCCTTCTCCGCCTCCAGCTTGCGCCAGCGGCGGACGTTCTGGTTGTGCTCCTCGAGCGTCTCGGCAAAGACATGGCCGCCGGTGCCGTCGGCGACGAAGTAGAGGTCCGGCGTGCGCGAGGGGTTGGCGACCGCCTCCAGGGCGGCCCGGCCCGGATTGGCGATCGGCGTCGGCGGCAGGCCCTTGATGATATAGGTGTTGAACGGCGTCTGCTTTTCCAGATCCGACTGGAAGATCGGGCGGTTGGCCGGTTTGCCGTCGCCGCCGAAGATGCCGTAGATGATCGTCGGGTCGGATTGCAGGCGCATGCCCTTGTCCAGGCGGTTGAGGAAGACCGAGGCGACGCGCGGCCGCTCGTCGGCCCGGCCCGTCTCCTTCTCGACGATCGAGGCGAGCGTGACGAATTCCTCGCGCGTGGCGATCGGCAGATCGTCGTCGCGGCGCTCCCAGATCTGGTCGATCAGCGCCTTCTGCGCGTCCTGCATCTGGTGGAGGATATCGGCGCGCTTGGTGCCGCGCGAGAACTTGTAGGTGTCGGGCATCAGCGAGCCCTCGACCGGCAGGTCCGCCGGCAGGTCGCCTTCGAGCACGGGATCGTCCTGCAGGCGCTTGAAGACCTGCTTGACCGTCAGCCCCTCCGGCACGGAGACGCTGTAGAGGATCGACTTGCCGGATTTCAGGAGCTCGACGATCTCGCGCATCGTCGCGCCGGCCTTGATCTCGTATTCGCCGGCCTTCAGCGTCTCGCCGTCGAGATAGATGCGCGAGAGCACGCGGAAGACGCGGCTGTCGGTGATGATGTTGTTGCGCTCGAGATTGGCCGCGATCTCGTTCGTGCCGGCGCCGGCGCGCACGATGAAGTTCGTGTTGGCCGTCAGCGGGCCGGGCTCCTCATAGCTCTTCACGCCGTAGTAGAAGATGCCGATGCCGATGATCGTCGCGAAGACGACCACGGTCATGACGAAATTCAGGAAGATGACGATCTGGCTGCGCGCCTTGCGCGAGCGCCTGCGGCTCGGCGGCTGCGGCACCTGCTCCGGCCGAAGGGCCTCGCTGGCGGATTTGGGGATGATGCGCGACTGGCCGGAGGCCTCGCCGCGACCAAACTGCGTCTCGCCGGGTTCGTTCGTGTCGCTCACGGACTGTCCTCATGTTCGGGCATTGCTCGATGCTATCGATCAGAGCAATACGGCAAAAGCGGGATGACCCGCTGCATATCGATGATCCGAGCCTCCCCCCTCATCCGGCCCTTCGGGCCACCGTCTCCCCGCAGGGGAGAAGGGAGGGAGGATGCGACGTTTCGGTTCTCCCCTTCTCCCCGCGGGGAGAAGGTGCCGGCAGGCGGATGAGGGGGCTTGCCGGCGGAAGGATGGTCAGGCGTAGCGCTTGAGAACCAGCGACGCGTTCGTCCCGCCGAAGCCGAACGAATTGGACAGCGCCACGTTGATCTCGCGCTTGCGGGCCTTGTGCGGCACCAGGTCGATCGCCGTCTCGACGTCGGGATTGTCGAGGTTCAGCGTCGGCGGGGCGATATTGTCACGGATCGCCAGCGCGGTGAAGATCGCCTCGACCGCACCGGCGGCCCCCAGGAGATGGCCGATCGCCGACTTGGTGGACGACATGGAAATGCGCGAGGCGGCATCGCCGACAAGGCGTTCCACCGCGCCGAGCTCGATCGTGTCGGCCATGGTGGAGGTGCCGTGCGCGTTGATGTAGTCGAGTTCGCTCGCCGGGATGCCGGCGCGCTTCAGCGCCATCTGCATGCAGCGATAGGCGCCGTCGCCGTCCTCGGACGGGGCGGTGATGTGATAGGCGTCGCCGGAAAGGCCGTAGCCGACCACTTCCGCATAGATCTTCGCGCCCCGCGCCTTGGCGTGCTCCAGCTCTTCCAGGATGACGATGCCGGCGCCCTCGCCCATGACGAAGCCGTCGCGGTCGCGATCATAGGGGCGCGAGGCGGCGGTCGGGTCGTCGTTGCGGGCGGTGGAGAGCGCCTTGCAGGCGGAGAAGCCGGCAAGCGCGATGCGGCAGATCGGCGATTCGGCGCCGCCCGCCACCATGACGTCGGCATCGCCGAGCGCGATCAGACGGCTGGCATCGCCGATGGCGTGCGCGCCCGTCGAACAGGCCGTGACGACGGAATGGTTCGGGCCGCGCAGCTTGTGCTTGATGGAGACCTGGCCGGAGGCGAGGTTGATCAGGCGGCCGGGAATGAAGAAGGGCGAAACGCGGCGCGGGCCCTTGTCGCGCAGCGTATAGCCGGCCTCGACGATGCCCTCCAGGCCACCGATGCCGGAGCCGATGAGCACGCCGGTGGCGGTCTGGTCCTCGTCGGTCTTCGGGTGCCAGCCGGCATCGGCCAGCGCCATGTCGGCCGCGGCGACGGCATAGACGATGAAGGGATCGACCTTGCGCTGTTCCTTGGGCTCCATCCACTGGTCGGCATTGTAGGTGCCGTCGGAACCATCGCCGAGCGGAATGGAGCAGGCGATCTTTGCGGGAAGGTCCTCGACCTCGAAGGTGGTTACCCTGGCGGCACCGCTGCGGCCTTCGAGAAGCCGGCTCCAGGTAACTTCGGTGCCACAGCCAAGCGGGGATACCATGCCGGTACCCGTGATAACGACACGCCTCATCGTCCGTGATCCACCCTTATGTATTCTATGTCTATTGCTCCAGGAGGAGGTGTGGTCCCGCCGGGACCGGGACGGGCCGCCCGAAGGCGGCCCGCCGGAATTCAGATCAGGCCTGGGCCTTCTCGATGAACTTGACGGCGTCGCCGACCGTCAGGATCGAGTCGGCGGCATCGTCCGGGATCTCGACGCCGAATTCTTCTTCGAACGCCATGACCAGTTCGACGGTGTCGAGCGAGTCCGCGCCAAGATCATCGATGAAGCTTGCGCCTTCGCTGACCTTTTCGGCGTCAACGCCCAGATGATCAATGACAATTTTCTTTACGCGTTCTGCGATATCGCTCATGTCGGATTCCTCGACCTTTGTTTTTGATCGGCGCCTGTCACGGCACCGGACACTCAACACGCCCGATGTGCCTCAAGAACACATCCGGCAATCCCTTCAACCGGGCCATTCAACTGGCAATGCGGCATCGGCGATATTGTTGCATACCGCCCGATCGCTCTGGCATTTACCGGTCGACTGCTGACAGTCATGGCCCGATTAACACGGTTTAAGTCTGCCGCAAAGTCCGAAAATGCCCGGTACGCCAGCGGTCAACATGCTATTCATGCTGCAACGCCGGACACTTGGGCCGGGCACCTGGCCTTCGTCAGATCATCGCCATGCCGCCGTTCACATGCAGCGTCTGGCCCGTCATGTAGGAGGCTTCCGACGAGGCGAGATAGGCGACGGCCGAGGCGACTTCCGCGCCGGTGCCCATGCGCTTCATCGGGATGGCGCCCATGATCGCCTCCTTCTGCTTGTCGTTCAGCTTGCCGGTCATGGCGCTTTCGATGAAACCGGGGGCGACGCAGTTGACGGTGACGTTGCGCGTCGCGATCTCCTGTGCCAGCGACTTGGTGAAGCCGATCATGCCGGCCTTGGAGGCGCAGTAGTTCGCCTGGCCCGGATTGCCGGTGACGCCGACGACGGAGGTGATGTTGATGATGCGGCCGTAGCGGCGGCGCATCATCGGGTGGGTGAGCTCGCGCGTCAGGCGGAAGACGGCCGTGAGGTTGACTTCCAGAACCGCATCCCAGTCGTCGTCGCTCATGCGCACGAACAGGCCGTCCTTGGTGATGCCGGCATTGTTGACGAGGATGTCGACGCCGCCGAGCTCGGCCTCGGCCTTCTCGCCGAGCGCCTTGACCTCGGCGCGGTCGGAAAGGTTGGCCGGGAAGATATGGACGCGCTCGCCGAGTTCATTGGCCAGCGTTTCCAGCTTCTCGACGCGCGTGCCGTGCAGGCCGACGGTGGCGCCCTGGGCATGGAGGATGCGGGCGATCTCCTCGCCGATGCCGCCGGAAGCGCCGGTAACGAGAGCCTTGCGGCCGGAAAGATCAAACATGGGGTGGTCCTCTTCTGGAGCGAATAGCGAATAGGGAGTAGCGAATAGGGAAGAGCAATCGTAGCGTCAGCTTTTTCTATTCGCTATTCGCTACTCCCTATTCGCCCCCAGATCAGCCGATCAGCGCCGCAAGCGCGCTGTCGATATCGGCGGGCGTGTTGATGGCGATGCCGGTGACGGACTTGTCGATGCGGCGGGCAAGGCCGGTCAGCACCTTGCCGGAGCCGACTTCATAGAGCGTGGTGACGTTGTTTGCGGCGAACCATTCGACCGTCTCGCGCCAGCGCACCTGGCCGGTGACCTGCTCGACGAGCAGGCGGACGATCTCGTCGGGGTCGCTCACCGGCGCGGCGCGCACATTGGCAACGACCGGCACGACCGGCGCCTTCGCCGAAACGCCTGCCAGCGCCTCGCGCATGGCGTCGGCGGCCGGGCCCATCAGGGCGGAATGGAAGGGAGCGGAGACGGAGAGCATCAGCGCGCGCTTGGCGCCCTTTTCCGTGGCGAGCCGCGCGGCGACCTCGACGGCCGGCTTGGAGCCGGAGATGACGAGCTGGCCGCCGCCATTGTCGTTGGCGATCTGGCAGCTTCCGCCGGTGGAGGCCTCGTTGCAGACGGCTTCGACATCCGCCTGCTCCAGGCCGATGATAGCCGCCATGGCGCCCTCGCCCACCGGCACGGCGGACTGCATGGCATTGCCGCGGATGCGCAAGAGCCGCGCGGTATCGGCCAGCGAGAAGGTCCCGGCGGCACAGAGCGCCGAATATTCGCCGAGCGAATGGCCGGCGACGTAGGAGACCTGGTCCTTCAGCGACAGGCCGCGCGCCTCGAGCACGCGCATGACGGCGATCGACACGGCCATCAGCGCCGGCTGGGCGTTCGCCGTCAGCGTCAGCGTCTCTTCCGGCCCCTCGAACATGACCGCGGAAAGGTTCTGGCCGAGGGCCTCGTCGACTTCCGCGAAAACGGCGCGCGCCTCCGGGAAGGCTTCCGCGAGATCCTTGCCCATGCCGACGGCCTGGCTGCCCTGGCCGGGGAAGGTGAATGCTACGCTCATAGGGGTCTCTCCCGTCTCATGTTTTCTTTTCCATTCACATTCCGGCACGGCGAGTCAAGGCGTGCGCCGGGCCTCCGCCGTCCCGAAGCCGGCATTTCCAAGGCCTTCGCACAGGGAAAAGGCGCTTTCCGTCTTGCGCTTCGCGGGAAGCCGCCTACAGTCGCGCCGTTTCCACAACAGGATTTCTCCTCCCATGAAATACAATCCGCTTGGCCGGACCGGCATCAGCGTGTCGGAGATCTGCCTCGGCACGATGACCTGGGGTTCGCAAAACAGCGAGAAGGACGCGCACGACCAGCTCGACTACGCGTTCGCCCAGGGCGTGAACTTTATCGATACGGCCGAACTCTACCCGACGACCCCGCTTTCCGCCGAGACCTACGGCGATACCGAACGCTTCATCGGGACATGGCTGCAGGCGCGCGGCAACCGCGACCGGGTCGTCCTCGCCACCAAGGTCGCCGGCCCCGGCCGCCCCTATATCCGCGGCGGCGCGCCGATGAGCCGCGCCGGCATCCTTGCGGCGATCGACGGCAGCCTCCAGCGCCTGAAGACCGACTATGTCGACCTCTATCAGCTGCACTGGCCGAACCGCGGGCACTATCATTTCCGCAACGCCTGGAGCTACGACCCGTCGAAGCAGGATCGCGAGAAGGTCGCCGCCGAACTGACGGAGGCCCTCGACACCGTCGGTGAGCTCGTCAAGGCCGGCAAGGTGCGGGCACTCGGGCTTTCCAACGAGACGGCCTGGGGCACGATGCAGTTCCTGAAGCGCGCCGAGGAAAAGGGCCTGCCCCGCGTCGCCTCGATCCAGAACGAATACAACCTGCTCTACCGGGCCTACGACCTCGACCTTGCCGAGGTCTCGCACCACGAGGATATCGGCCTTCTCGCCTATTCGCCGCTCGCCGCCGGGCTCCTGACCGGCAAGTATCTCGACGGCGCCCGGCCGGAAGGCTCGCGCCTGACGAAGAACGGCGACCTCGGCGGCCGCTACCAGCCGCTGCAGGAGCCGGCCGTGCGCGCCTACGTGGACCTTGCGAAGGAGCACGGGCTCGACCCCGCCCAGATGGCCCTCGCCTTCTGCCTGACGCGGCCCTTCATGGCCTCCGTCATCATCGGCGCGACGACGACGGAGCAGTTGAAGACGGATATCGGCGCGGCGGAGGTCACGCTCCCCCCCGACGTGCTGAACGGCATCCGCCGCATCCACCGGCTCTATCCCGCGCCGATGTGACGCGAGCGTCTGCCCCGTAAAGCACGGGAGTGCCGCGTGGCAACTGTGTTCAAGCGAAGTTGGTTTTGTCGCGCTGCATTGCATTGAGGATCGTGATGAGCTTTCTTGCGACGGCGATGATGCCGGCCTTTGCGGAGCCTGTTCTGGCTGAGACGGTCTGATGGAAGGCGCGCAGGCGCGCTGAGGCCTTGATCGCGCCGAGGGCCGCCATGTAGAGGGCCTTTCGCACGCGTGGCCTGCCGCCCTTGATGCGGCGGCGGCCGTTTCTCCTGCCGGAATCGTCATTGAAGGGGGCAAGGCCGGCAAGGCTTGCGGCTGTTTTGGGCGAAAGGCTGCCGAGTTCGGGCATATGGGCCAGCAGGGTCAAGGC
>NZ_JALJCK010000020.1 GCF_022899355.1 Shinella yambaruensis
TCATCCACACAAGAAGCAGCCCGACTGAGGGCGCCAACATCAACCGCGCCAAACCACGCGTGTTCTCCGTCGCCATGAAATTCCCTCCCATTCCTCAGGCGGCGGCCTCATCCTGCCGCACGCTTTTCTCCGTCACGGCCGATTGGCGGCCGCGCCGTCATAGATCGCCAGAACGCGGTCCACCGCGGCGATCAGGATGTCCTCCGCGCGATCGGCCTCCCGCGGCACCATCGTCGGCAGATACTGGTGCAGCACCGTTTCGGGAATGCGAACGCCGGAAAGCGCCGACAGCAGGGCAGCAACGGCGGCCTCCGCCTCCGGCCGCGTCCAGTAGTAGCGGATACGGTCGCTGTAGCTGAAATGGCGCTGGATCCTGAGCGCAGTCTCATCGCCGTGGTAATAGCCGCTCCAGGACCCGGGCACATCGACCATCAAGGCTTCCATCGCCCGCGCCAGCGGTCGGTCGCCATAGCCGGGCACGATGTCCGAGGCGACGAGATCGAGCGCATAGAGCGCCTCGCGGTAGGCAAAGGTGAGGCCCGGCCCGACCTTCAGGATGGGAAAACCATCGCCGACCAGCGCGGCCAACGCCTCTTCCGCCTGATAGTCGGTGGAATGCGCCTCGAAGACCAGCGCCGGCTCCTCGTCGAGCAAGGCGCTGAGGGCCGCGGCGCGCGGCGGATCGTAGGCGACGACATTGTCGCTGCCGAACTCCACGCCGGGCTGCACGACGAAGGCGATGACCCGCGTGAAGGCATCGGAAAGCCCTGCCTTACCGAAAGCGGCACGGTGCACGGCAATCGCCTCCCGCGCAGCGTCGGGCGCGGTCGGCTCGACCGTCGCCAGCGCATGGTCGGCACCGCCGGGCACGGGCACCTCCGTGCCGAGGATATAGACGGGAGCGGGCAGGTTCCCGCGCCGGGCGGTTTCCTCCGCGACGGCGCAAAGAGCCGCGGCCCGTTCGGCAACGGTGCGGTCGTCCAGGGCGGCCGGCTCGCCGGCGCAGCCCATCGAGGCGTCGAGATGGATTTTCGTGAAGCCGGCCGCAACATAGGCCTCCACCATGCCGGCCGCTTTTTCGAGCGCGACCGAAGCCTGCTCCCTGCGCCAGGGATTGGGCCCGAGATGATCACCACCGAAGATGATCTTGTCCCGCGCAACGCCTTCCTCGGCGGCAATCGCTTCGACGAAGGCGATGAAATCGGCGGGCGCCATGCCGGTATAGCCGCCGAACTGGTTGACCTGGTTGCAGGTCGCTTCGATCAGCACCGGCCCCTCGCCCTTCGCCGCCCGGCGCAACGCGGCACGCAGCACGGTCGGGTGGGCGGAGCAGACAGAGGCGATGCCATAGGGACGGCCCGCGCGGCGGGCCGCGGCCAGGCCCGCGAGGAAGCGGCTCATGCCCCTACCTCCCGGCCGGCGGCCGCAATGAATTGATCGAGCGCCTGCCGGCTGGACACGCCTTCCATCGGCCCCTGCCGGTTGACCGCGCACGCCCCGGCGGCATTGGCGTAGAGCAGCGCATGAGCCGGCGGAAGGCCAGCGCGGCGACCGGTGAGATAGGTGGCTCCGAAACAGTCGCCCGCCCCCGTCGGATCGATCTCCTCCACGGCAAAAGCCGGGCAATCGATACGGCCGGAATCCCGGCTGAAATGGCTGGAACCGGCGCTGCCGCGCTTCAGCACGACCTCGCCGATGCCGAGGCCGAGCAGGCGCTCCACCGCGGCCTCTTCCGTCGCCTCGCGGGCCGCGACGAGCAATTCGTCTCCGGAGGGCAGCAGGAGATCGGTGACAGCCAGCATGTCATCGACGAGCTTGCGGCCCTCGCCGTCCTGCGCCAGCTCCTTGCGGATGTTCGGATCGAAGGAGACCGAGCCGCCTCGCGCCCTGACCGAAGCGACCGCCTCGAGAAGGAGGTCGCCGATGCCGCGGATTGCGAAGGCGGACCCCATGACGTGGACATGGCCGGCACGGGCGATGAGCGCGCGTGCAGCGTTCGTCATCGTCGTGTCGCCGGCCGCGGAATGGGCGATATTGTAGACGAAATCCCGCGAGCCATCCGCCCGATAGCGCACGAAGGCACTGCCGGTCGGCTTGCCGGGAATGACCGCGATGGCCGACACGTCGACGCCATCGGCGCGCAGCCGCTCCACGTTGAGCGTGCCGAAGTCATCGGCGCCGACCGCCGCCACAATGCCCGCCGCACCGCCGAACCGCGCCACCTGATCGATGAAGATCGCCGGCGCGCCGCTCGCAAACGGCCCGACGAGCGGCTGCGGCGCAAGGAACCCCGCCCCGACCGTCGTCGCCATGATCTCCACCAGGATCTCACCGACCGTCACCGTCGGCCCCAGGCCTTCCGGCGCCACTGCGCTCACTCTCATCAATGCACCCTCCCTGCGACGGAGCCCGAAAGCATACCGCGATCATTTCCCATTGGTGATAGCGGATCAGCCCGGCAAAAGTCAACAATTTTTTACGCACGTAAATTTATTTATGTGAAATTCGATTGCAACTCCTCAAGAAGGCTGGAGAGAAAATCTGCAACTTCAGATTAATTCCCTTTTATTACAAGGCGTTACTGGCAATCGTCGCCATTGCACCATCGCAATCGCGAAATTTGTCGCTTGACAACAATGGCTGTTTCACCGCATAAAAACTTTACGCATGGCATTTTATGCGTAAACATCCGTAAAGGAGGAACGGACCCATGAGGAACATGACCCGCATTCTATCGTCGTCCGCCATCGGCCTTGGATTGCTGACCGGCCTCGCACAGGCCGAGGAAATCAGCATCGCTACCGTGAACAACGGCGACATGATCATCATGCAGAAGCTTTCCGGCGCCTGGGAAAAGGAAACCGGAAACAAGATCAACTGGATCGTGCTCGAGGAGAACGTGCTGCGCGAGCGCGTGACCACCGACATCGCCACCCGGGGCGGCCAGTTCGACATCATGACCATCGGCGGCTACGAGGCGCCGATCTGGGGCAGGCAGGGCTGGCTGGCGCCGGTCGACGACCTCGGCGATGACTACGACTACGCGGACCTGCTGGAGCCGATCAAGGCGGGCCTGACGGTCGACGGCAAGCTCTATGCCGTCCCCTTCTATACGGAAAGCTCGTTCACGCTTTACCGCAAGGACCTGTTCGATGCCGCCGGCCTCACCATGCCGGAACAGCCGACCTACGAACAGATCAAGGAATTCGCCGCCAAGCTGACCGACAAGTCCAAGCAGCAATATGGCATCTGCCTGCGCGGCAAGCCGGGCTGGGGCGAGAACATGGCGTTTGTCGGCACGATGGTGAACGCCTATGGCGGCCGCTGGTTCGACATGGATTGGAAGCCTCAGCTCAGTTCCGAGCCGTGGAAGAAGGCGATCACCGACTATGTCGCGCTGCTTTCGGACTACGGCCCGCAGGGGGCCACCGCCAACGGCTTCAACGAGAACCAGACGCTCTTTGCGACGGGCCACTGCGCCATGTGGATCGACGCGACGTCGGCCGCCGGCCGCGTCTACGACCCCAAGCAGAGCCAGGTCGCCGACAAGATCGCCTTCACGCGCGCGCCGATCGCCGAGACGGCGAACGGATCGAGCTGGTCCTGGTCGTGGAACCTCGCCATTCCGGCGACCACGCAGAAGGCCGAGGTCGCCAAGTCGTTCCTCAAATGGGCGACCTCCAAGGACTATGTGAAGCTGGTCGGCGAGAGCGAAGGCTGGGTCGCCGTGCCGCCCGGCACGCGCAAGTCAACCTACGCGCTGCCGGAGTACCAGAAGGCGGCCCCCTTCGCGGAAACCGTGCTTCAGGCCATCCTCTCGGCCGACCCGTCGAAGCCCACCAAGGATCCGGTGCCCTATACCGGCGTGCAGTTCGTCGCCATTCCCGAGTTCCAGGCGATCGGCACCTTCGTCGGCCAGCAGGTCAGCGCGGCCCTTGCCGGCCAGCAGACGGTCGATGCGGCACTCGATGCCGCCCAGGTCCAGGTCGAGCGCGACATGACCCGCGCCGGCTACATCAAGTAAGGCTCCCGCCTGCGGGCATGGCCCGCAGGCCCTCCCAGGAGGATCCGGCACTCCGGTGCCGGGTTTCCCGCACGACGAACATTTCCAACGAACGCATTTCGCGGCACCGGCTTTGACCCGCAACGCATGGAGAAGAGACATGAAACTCAAGGACAAGGTCGCGCTCATCACCGGCGGCGCACGCGGCATCGGCCTCGGCTTTGCCGAAGCCTTCGTGGCCGAGGGCGCCAAGGTCGTCATCGCCGACATCAATCTCGCCCGCGCCGAGGAAGCGGCGGCGGCGATCGGCTCGGCCGCGACAGCCATCAGGATCGACGTCACCAACCTTCAGGACATCGATGCGGTCGTCGGCAAGATCGACGCCGATTTCGGCGGTATCGACATCCTCGTCAACAATGCCGCGATCTTCGACATGGCGCCGATCCAGGCGATCACCGAGGAGAGCTACGACCGTGTCTTCGACGTCAACCTGAAAGGCCCGCTCTTCACCATGAAGGCCGTCGCCAACGTGATGATCGCCCGCGGGCGCGGCGGCAAGATCATCAACATGGCGAGCCAGGCCGGCCGGCGCGGCGAGGCGCTGGTGACGCTCTACTGCGCCTCCAAGGCCGCGATCATTTCGGCAACCCAGTCGGCAGCGCTCGCCCTCGTCAAATACGGCATCAACGTCAATGCGATCGCCCCCGGGGTGGTGGATGGCGAACACTGGGACATCGTCGACGCAAAATTCGCCGAATGGGAAGGCCTGAAGCCCGGCGAGAAGAAGGCTGCCGTGGCGAAATCCGTGCCGATCGGCCGCTTCGCCACGCCCGACGACATCAAGGGCCTCGCCGTCTTCCTCGCCTCCAGCGACAGCGACTACATTCTCGCCCAGACATACAATGTCGACGGCGGCAACTGGATGAGCTGAGCCATGGCGAACCGCATGAAAGCGATCCAGTTCACCGCCAAGGGCGAGGCAAGGCTCGCCGATCTCGGGGTCGGCGATGTTCCGGCCGGCCATGCCCTCGTCAAGGTCAAGGCGGCCGGCCTCTGCCACACGGATATCGACGTGCTGCATGCCCGCTACGGCGACGGCGCCTTTCCGCTCGTGCCGGGCCATGAATATGCCGGCATCGTGGAGGCCGTCGCCGCTGACGTCACGGGCCTCCAGGTCGGCGCGCGCGTCGCCGTCGATCCGAACCTGCCCTGCGGCACCTGCCCCGCCTGCCGCAAGGGCCTGACGAACCTCTGCCGCGACCTGAAGGCCTATGGCGTTTCGCACAATGGCGGCTTTGCCGAATACAGCGTCGTGCGCGCCGACCAGTTGCACGGCATCGGCGACCTGCCTTTTCCCGTCGCGGCCCTTGCCGAGCCGCTCGCCTGCGTGGTGAACGGCCTCAACAGCACGGGCATACGCGGCGGCGCACCGCTGCCGAAGGACGCGCTCGTCATCGGCGCCGGGCCGATCGGGCTGCTCCTTGCGCTGTCGCTGAAGGCGGAGGGCGTCGAGACCGTGACGGTCGCCGATATCAACGAGAGCCGGCTCGCCTTCGCCGCCGGTCTCGGCCTCGGCGGCATCGTCTCCGGTTCCGATGAGCTTGCAGCCAAACGGCGAAGCTACGACTTCGTCGCCGACGCCACGGGCATTGCCAGCGTCGTCGAAGGCATGATCGATCTTCTCGCCGACGGCGGCACGGCGCTTGTCTTCGGCGTCTGCGCTCCGGATGCCCGCATCTCCGTGGCGCCCTTCGAGATCTTCCGCCGCCAGCTGAGGCTTGCCGGTTCCCATTCGCTGAACCGCAACATTCCCGATGCGCTCGAGATCCTGAAGAAGGATGACGGCGGGATGGCGCGGCTCGTATCGCATCGGCTGGCGCTGGAAGAGGTTCTGCCCTTCTTCACGAGGAAGCCGACGGACCCCGCGACGATGAAGGTGCAGTTCGCCGCCGACTGATCACCGAACCGCCGATAGTCGGCCTCGATTTCGGCTTTTCCCGCGAAATGAGGCCGGCTAAGAAGGCGAACACCGGAACCGCAGGAGCACCGCTTGGCCAAGTCGATCAGAACAATGGAGGATTTTTCCGAGTTCGTCGGCCTGTCCCGGCCCACGGTGTCGAAATATTTCAACGACCCTTCTTCCGTTCGCAAGAAGACGCGGGACGCCATCGAGGAGGCGCTGAAAAAGTCCGGCTTCCGGCCAAACATCTTCGCCGTCAACCTCAACCGCCGTCGCAGCAACATCATCGGCATCGTCGTGCCGACCTCGATCGACCCCTTCTACATGGCGCTGACGCGGCGCATCGAGCTCATCGCCAACGAGGCCGGCTTCCACGCCTTCGTGCTTTCGGCGGATGGCCGCGCCGATATCGAGGACAACGCGATCAAGACGTTCAAGTCGATGAACGTCGCCGGCGCCATCATAGCTCCGCTCGGATCGGCCGCGCGGCCGAAGACGCTGGAGCAGCTCGGCCAGTCCATCCCCCTCGTCTATGTCGACTCCCCGCTCGACGAGACCTCCGCCTTCGTCGGCACGGACAACCGCCAGAGCTTCGGCCTCATCGTCGACTACCTCTGCCGCTCCGGCGAGCCGCCCTGCTATCTGGGCATGCCGCATGTCAATACCAACGCGCTCACCCGCGAGACCGCCTATCTCGAAGCCATGGCGCGCCTCGGCATGGAGCCGCATGTCCTGCCGGTCTCGGAAGCCGCAAGCTGGGATTTCGAACGCTTCGCCTTCGAGGAAGCGAGCCGCCTGCTCGAAAAGCCGGCCGCGCTCAAGAGCCGCACCATCCTGTGCGCCAACGACCGCCTCGCTTTCGGCGTCATCGCCGCCGCCTGGCAGAAGGGCCTGAAGGTCGGCCACGGCGCCGACTATGACCTGCGCATCGCCGGCCACGACGACCATCCCCTCTCCCAATACGCCTGCCCCCCGCTCACCACCGTCGCCCAGAACTACGACGAGATCGGCCGGCTCGCGATCCAGCTCCTGCTGCACAAGCTTGACGAAGCGGACCACCCTGCATTGGGCAAGGAGCAGATCTTGCTGAAATCGGAACTGATGCTGCGGCATTCGGCCTAAAGCCCTTGAACGGACCCGAAACGGCGGCAGCACATCGCTCCGCCTTCCTCAAACGGCCTTCAACCATTCCGCCCAGCGCGGATCGCTCATCACGAAGCGCGCCCGCATGTGCTTCCAGAAGCCGTATTTGAAGAAATCGAAATCGAGGCGGGAGATCCGGTTCTGCACCATCGCCCAGGTCGACCATTTCAGATCGACCAGCGCCTTGAACAAAGAGACCCGCGCCAGGAGAGCCGGATCGAGGCGGCCGTAATATGCCTCGATCATCTCCGCCTCCACCTCCGGCGAGAAGCACATTTCGCTGAACCACAGGGCAAGTTCGGCCGCCCGGTCGTTGGTCGAGGCATATTCGAAATCGACGAGCATGACCCGCTGGTCGGCATGAAGCAGGAAATTCCCGGCGAGCGTATCGTTCATGCAGGGGGCGAGATCGAGGCCGGACGCTTCCAGCGCCTGCCGCGCCTCGCGGTAGCGCGCATTGAGCCAGCCGAAATCGCCGGGAAACTCGCCGCCCAGCGCCAGGGCCTGCTCGAAATGCTCGTCGATCATGTCGAAGGTCGTCTTGCGCTGGGAGAGCGGCGTGCTGTCGTTGAAAGCCTTCAGGGCGCGCAGGCCGTTGAAGCGCACGACCGGATCGAGAAAGTCGGCATTGGTGGATGTGCGCAGCCCCTCGACGAACTCGCTGACCTCCACGCCGGTCTCGGGGAAGAAATCGATGATGCGCGCGCCGACGCCGGCGGCATGCGCCTTGCGGCCGGCCTCGTTCGCCGTCCGGCGGTCGATGAACATTTCCGTGCCTTCGCCCGGGATCTTGACGAAGAAGCTGTGCGGCGCGCCATCGACATGCACCCGCCAGTTCGGATTGCTGATGCCGCCGGGCACCGGCTCGTAGGAAACCGGCCGCTCCCGCCAATCCGCGACGGCGAGAATGGCGGCCTCGATCGCCCGCTCCGCCGGAGATACGCCTTCACCCAGGCTGCGTCGCATCCGCCCCTCCCTCAGACCTGTTTCAGCCACGTTTCGAAGCGCGGCCCCTCGATCACGGTCCGCGCCCTGAGCAGCCGCCATTCGGCATATTTGAAGAACTCGACGTGCTTTCGCGGCGAGCGCGCCGCACTGACGAAGCCCCACAGCGCCCACATCAGATCGTCCGCCGCGCCATAGAGGCGTGCGCGGGCAAGGATCTGCCCATCCGGTTTACCGGTCGCGATCTCGATCGCCAGCAGCGCCTCGCCATCGAAGGCAAGCAGTTCGGCAAGCACGGTTCCAAGATCATGGGCGGGATCCGCCTGTCGCGCCCATTCGAAATCGACCAGCCGGACGGCGTCTTGCGGCCCGACCATCACGTTCGACGACGCGCCATCGGCATGGCAGGCGACGCGATCGACGCCGGCCGCCGCGATCGCCGCGCCAATCCGCTCGACGGCCGCTGCAACGGTCCGCACCGGCGCGGGCAGGATCACGCCGGGCGCTTCGGCAAGCCTTCGATAGGCGGCGACGAGATCGAACACGCTGCGGTCTTCGGCGAGCGGTGCAGCCTCCTGGAAGCGGCGCTTGGCGGCAAGCAGGTTTTCGAGCACCGCGGGACGGCGAAGCACATCCGCACGGCCCCATGCCCATTCCTCGCCCAGCGCCTCGAACATGAGGACACCCCGCGCGGGATCGGCATGCAGCAGCCGGGGCGCGATACCGAGCTCTCCCGCCTTGCGGCTGGCCTCCGCAACGCGGTCCAACGCGATGAAATCGGCCATGTCGTCGTGACGGTGCTTGAGGAAGACCGGCGGCCGGCCGGGCGCCGTGGCGAAAAGGCAGGTGTTCTCGACGGCCCGGTGAATGGGAGAAACAACGCCCCCGACCGGCGGAGAAAGCACCGCGCCAGACAGGCCGACGGCTGCGAGCGCGAGCAGGATCGCCTCATGGTTCTGCATGAAATCCTCCCTCGGCGAGCTGTCGCAACAGTGCTGTCAAAACCTTGAGACCCGCCTTCATATCCTCCGGATGGGTCAGTTCGTCGGGATGGTGCGCGATGCCGTCGACGCTCGGAATGAAGATCAGGGCCGAGGGAATGCCGGTATTTTGCAATGCGACGGCGTCGTGCCCGGCGACCGAGCGCATGACCAAGGGCTCGAAACCGCAGGCGCGCGCTATGTCGCCGGCAAGCGCCGCCAGACGGTCGTCCATGCTGGCGGGCGGGCGCAGCCCATCGGCGGCAATCTCCAACCGCGTGCCGGTTTCGAGCGCCGCCTTTTCGAAGGCCGCGATCACCGCCCGGCCAGCGATGTCGAGTTCGGCGACGTCGAGACCGCGCAGTTCGAACCAGACGGTCGCGCGCTCGGCCACGACGTTCGGCGAATTCGGCTCGATGACGAGGCGCGCAGCCGAGCGATGGAGGTGGGGATGATGCGCGGCGACAATGGCCTCGAAGGCCGTAATGCCCCGCGCGGCGGCGAGAAGCGCATCGCGCCGGTCCGCCATGGGTGTCGGTCCCGTATGGGCGGCGCGGCCGGTCCAGGCCGCGGTGATCTTGCGAGCCGCCCAGGTCCCCTCGACGACGCCGATCCGCCGCTCGGCCTCCGTCAGGACCCCGCCCTGCTCGACATGCAATTCGACATAGGCTTCGGGGCAAGGCGGAACGCTTTCGGTTTCGCCGGCCACACCGATCGTATCGAGGGCGTCGCGGAGCGCAATGCCGGCCCCGTCCTGGAGAGCAAGCGCATCGTCCAGCGGCAGGGCACCCGAAAAGACGCCGCTGCCGGTGAGGCTCGGCTGGTAGCGCGCACCCTCCTCGTTCGTCCAGTTGACGACGGCGAGATTGCGGCTTGGACGAAAGCCGCCGGCGCGGATTTCCGCATCGAGATCGAGCGCTGCGCAGCCCGCCGCGAGCACGCCGAGCGCGCCGTCGAAGCGGCCGCCGCGCGGCTGGGTGTCGAGATGCGACCCGGCAAAGACCCAGGAAGCCCCCTCACCCGCCCAGTCGAAACAGGCGAACTGGTTGCCGATCGCATCCTGCGCGATACGGGCGCCGCCCCTCGACATCCAGTCGGCAAAGAGGCGGCGCGCCGCGCCATCCTCGGCGCTCGCCGCCAGCCGCGTGATCCCAGCCCCGGGACGCGCGCCGATCGCGGACATCCGGTCGAAAACCGCCGCCAGATCGGAGCCGGCCATAGCCGCTGCGCTATCCATGGATGATCTCCAGTCCCTCGGCCTGGACGGCCGTGACGAGAGCGGGCGGAGGACGGCGGTCCGTCACCAGCGTATGAACCCGGCCGAAGGGCGCGGTGATGACGTTGCCGACCTTGCCGAACTTGGAGTGATCGGCAAGCATCACGCTTCGCGACGTCTGCTTCAGCAGCACCTGGCGGATGCGCGCCTCGTCCTCTTCGAAGTCCATGAAGCCGTAACCGGCATTCACGGCGGCCGCGCCCATGAACACCATGTCGAAATGGAACTGCTGGATATAGGCGATCGTGTCGTAGCCGACGAGATCCTGCTCCACCGGCCGCAGGTGCCCGGGCGTCATCAGCACCTGAACGCCGAAATGCTCGCAGGCCGCCTGCGCGATGCGCAGCGAGTTGGTGTAGAGCCTGAGTTTCTTGAAACCGACGAGCCGGCGGGCGAGCGCCAGCGTCGTCGTGCCGGTGTCGAGGAAGATGACGCAGTCGTCGACGATGAGATCGCGCGCAAGGCCTGCGACCTCGTCCTTCTCCAGCGCATTCAGCTTGATACGCTCGGTGATCGGCGTGTCGGCGGTGCGGCCCGCCGGAATGGCGCCGCCATGCACGCGCCGCACGGCGCCCTCGGCCTCCAGATCCTTGAGGTCGCGCCGGATCGTTTCACCGGAAACGCCGAATTCGGCCGAAAGCTCGAGCACGCTGACGCGCTGATCGCGGTCCAGGCGCTCCAGGATGACCTCCTTGCGGATCTCACTCGACATGAACGGCTTCCTCCTCATGCGGCGCCGCGTGCCGGTGCAGGCAGGCGGCGTAGTTGCCGCCGGCAAGGGCCAGCAGCGGCGGGTCGGTTTTCGCGCAGTCGCCCTGCGCGCGCGGGCAGCGCGAACGGAACGAACAGCCGAGCGGCAGATCGATCGGGCTTGGCGGCTCGCCGTCGAGCAGGTAGCGCGGGCGCGGAAAGCGGTTGTCCTCCAGCGTCGGCATGGCGCTCAGCAGCGCCCGGGTATAGGGGTGGTGTGGCTGTTCGAAAAGCGTGCTGTTGTCGGCCAGTTCCACGATGCGCCCGAGATACATGACGGCGATACGGTGGCACATCCGACGCACGAGCGCGAGGTCGTGCGAAATGAACACATAGGAAAATCCGTGTGTTGCCTGGAGCCGGTTGAAGAGGTCCAGAAGCTCGGCCTGCTCCACCTGGTCGAGCGCCGACAGCGTCTCGTCGAGGATGAGGAGGCGCGGCTTCAGCACCAGCGCGCGGGCGATATTGATGCGCTGGCGCTGGCCGGCGCTCAGACCCACCGGCAGCCGGTCGGCAAGCTCCATGTCGAGCCCTACCTCGGCCATCGCCTCCTGTGCCCGTTTCCCCGCCTCCGCCCGGCCGATGCCGTGAATGAGCAAAGGCTCCTCGATCATGCGCTGGAGCGGCATGCCTGACGGCAGCGAACCGTAGGGGTCCTGCAGAAGCAGCTGGAAGGACCGGCGCATTTCCGTCAGCGAGCGGGCGGAAAGGTGCGAAAGGTCCTTGCCGAGGAAGGCGATGCGGCCACCGTCCGGCTGCTCCAGCCAGGCGAGGAGGCGGGTCAAGGTGGATTTGCCGCAGCCGCTTTCGCCCACGATGCCGAAATTCTCGCCGGCCTTCACGGTGAAGGAGACGTCGCGCACCGCCTTCACCTCGTTATAGGCGTTGAAGGAGCCTCGCCGGCGCACGAGGTAGGAGCGCATGACGTTGTCGACGGTCAGCACGGCCTCGCCTTCCTGCGCCGCCGGGGCCGTCACATCCTTCCAGATCGAGGGGATGCGCGAGATGAGCGCGCGCGTATAGGACTGGCGGGGACGTGCGGCGAGCTCCGCCGTGCACCCCTCCTCCACGATGCGGCCGCGCTGCATGACGAGCGTGCGCTCGGCGATCTGCGCCACCACCGGCAGCGACGACGAGATGAAGAGGAAAGCGGTATCGAGGCTCTGCCGCAGCCCGTCGATGAGACGGATGATCTGCGCGGCCACCGTCACGTCGAGCGGCTGGGTGATGTTGTCGGCGATGACCAGCGACGGATCGGAAACAAGCGCATCGACGATCATCACCCGCTGCATCATGCCGCCGGAGAACTGGAACGGCGCCTCGTGGAAACGGGCGCCCGGCGAAGGGATGCGCACGCGGGCGAGCAGGTCGAGCACCTTGTCGCGCGCCTCGGCCCGGCCGATCCCGGGCCGCACGCAGCGCAGCTTCTCGACGATCTGCTGGCCGATCGGCAGACGGGGATCGAGCGATCCCATGGGATTGGCGCCGATGAAACCGATGCGGTTGCCGCGGATGGCGGAGAGCGCGCGCGGCGGCAGCGACAGGATGTCCTTGCCCTCGAAGACGACCTTGCCGGCGGTTATTTCCAAGGGCGTGGAGACGGCGCACACCAGCGCACGGGCGAGCACCGACTTGCCGGAACCGGCCTCGCCGACGAGGCCGAGCACTTCGCCGGGCGCCAGGGCGAAGCTGACATCGTCGACGACGCGCCGGCTGCGCCCTTCACGCTCAAGATCGACGCTGAGATTGGAGACGGCGAGAATGGGACCGGCCATCACGCTTCTCCCCGCAGCACGGCATTGCGCGCGCGCTCCAGCGCCGATCCCATCAGGTTGAGGCAGGTGAGCGAAACCAGCATGAAGACGCCGGGCATGGTGGCGATCCACCAGGCGTTCAGAAGGTATTTTCGCGCATCGGCGATGACATTGCCGAAGGTTGGGGTCGGCGGCTGCACGCCGAGGCCGAGAAAGCCGAGAATGGATTCGAAGATCATCATGCGGGCGATGTCGAGCACCGCGACAAAGGCGATGGGCGGCAGAACGACCGGCGCGACGAAGAGCAGCATGATGCGCAGGTCCGAAGCCCCGAGCACCCGCTCGCCCAGCACATAGCCACGGCTGCGCTCGCCGAGCGCCACGGAGCGGGCGACGCGGGCATAGAGCGGCCAGCCGGAAAGCCCCAGAACGAGGATGATCGCCGGCACCGTCGGGCGGGAAACGCCGAGAATGGTGATGGCAAGGATGATCATCGGGATCGAAAGCTGCGCATCGGTGAGCCGCATGATGACGGCATCGACCCAGCCGCCGCGGAACCCGGCATAGAGCCCGAGGCTGCAGCCGACGACGAACATCAGGACGACGGTGGTGATGCCGATCAACAGCGAATAGCGCAGGCCCACCAGACAGCGCATCAGCACGTCGCGGCCGAGCTGGTCCGTGCCGAGCAGATAGGGCCACTTCCAGCCCTCGGCGGGGAACGGCGGCAGCAGCTTGGAACCGTAGGCGATCTTGATCGGATCGACCGGGCTCACCAGCGGCAACAGGATCGCAAGGCCGACGAGCAGGGCAAAGCCGACGAGGCCGATGCGGAAATCCGTGCGCGCCGCGGCGATCTGGAGCATGCGCCGGGTGGGCGTGACGCCCCGTTTGGCCGCGGGGCGCGGGGCGACATTCTCATGGGCGATATCGGCCACGTCAGTACTCCAGTCTCGGATCGATGGTCATCGCGATGAGGTCGACGAGAACGTTGATCATCACGAACATCACGGAAATGAAGATCGCGATGCCCTGGATGAGCGGGAAATCGCGTTGCAGCACGGCATTGATCGTCAGGAGGCCAAGGCCGGGATAGTCGAAGATGAACTCGATGACGAGGACCCCGCCGAGCAGCATGCCAAGCTGCACGCCGAGCAGGTTGATGAGCGGGATCGCCGAATTGCCCAGCGCATGGGAGAAGATCGTGCGGCTGCGCGAAAGGCCACGGATCGGCGCGAGCTGGATGAAATCCTCGCGCATCACCTGCGCCACCGAGACGGTGAGCGTGCGCAGGATGAACGGCACGATCTCCACCGCGAGCACGATCGCCGGCAGGATGGTGTAGCTGAAGCCGCGATAGCCGATGGCCGGAAGCAGTTTCAGCTTCACCGACAGGAACAGCGTCAGCACGATGCCGAGCCAGAAATTCGGCGTCGACACGCAGATGGAACCGATCGCCAGCGCCAGCTTGTCCGGCCATCGCCCCGGATACAGCCCGCCCAATGTGCCGAGCGGCACGGCCACGAGCAAGGCGAGCGCCAACGCCACGGCCGCAAGCTGGAGCGTCATCGGCAGGGTCGCGAGGATGAGATCCAGCACCTTGGCGCGCTCCTCGCGCGTCGCATCGTCGAAGGACGAGCCGCCGAGGCTTGCGCCGCTTTTCGGGCGCACGAAAGACGTGCCGAGATCGCCGGTCACGAGATCGCCGAGATAGGAGACGAACTGCACGGGAATGGGCCGGTCGAGGCCGAGTTCCTTCGCTTTCATCACCACCACCTCGTCGGGCGCCATGCCGCCGACGATGAGGCGTGCCGGATCGCCCGGCACCACACGCAGCAGCGTGAAGATGATGAAGGTCACGAGCAGGATGATGAGCGCCCCCTGCAGGAGCCGTCTCAACAGGAACGACAGGACGAACATGCGGTTTCCCTTGCGCTGATCGGTATGGAAGCGGCCGCCCTCGACGGCGGCCGCCGCTTGCCATCAGGCCAGGGTCGCCTTGTTCGCGTCCATCATGCCGTTCGGGTAGAAGTACATGCCGTCCAGCCCGTCGCGCATGGCGTGGATGAAGACCGAGGTGAACAGCGACAGCGCCGGCACCTTGTCCGCCAGCATCGGCATCACCTCGTTCTGGATCACCGCCTTGCGCTCCGCCGGATCGAGCGTGTTGCGCTCCTTGTCGAGAACCGTATCCAGATCCTTGTCCTCGATGCCGCAGATGCGCTTCGAGCTCGAATGGAAATGCGTGCGCAGCACGAGGTCCGGCTCCGGCGAGCCCGTCGACCAGCCGCAGTCGATCATGTGACCCGGCCCGCCGCCCGGCCGGTCATAGAGCCGCTCGTTCCAGGCGGCGACCTCCATGACATTGAGCTTCACGGGGAAACCCTGTTCCTGGAGCATCGCCGTGATGACCTCGCCATATTCCTTGGTTTTCGGATAGAAGCCGACCGAGGTGATATATTCGAGTTCGGGCAGGCCCTCGCCCTTCGGGAAGCCGGCTTCGGCCAGAAGCCGCTGGCTTTCCTCCGGATCGTATTCCGGATAGTTCGGCGTATCGACATAGCCGAACTTCACCGGCGAGATCCACGCCTTGGACGCGTGGCCGGAGACGCCGAGAATGTCGAGCAGCACGGCGCGGTCGATGGCATGGGCGGCCGCCTTGCGCACGCGCGGATCGTCGAAGGGCGGCTTGGAGCAGCGGAACCAGAGATATTTGTTCTCGACGGACACAGCCTTGTTCAGCGTGTAGCCGCCGGTCTCCTCGATGGTCTGGACCTGCTCGGCCTCAAGACGCTCGATGAGGTCCGCCTCCCCGTTGAGCAGCGCCAGCGTGCGGGTGGTCGCATCGCCGACGAAGCTGAAATTGATGCCGGGAATGGCCGGTTTGCCGAGATGGAAGCCGTCAAAGGCCTCCAGCACCGTCGTGTTGCCATCCTGGCGGGCGAACCTGAAGGCGCCGGTGCCATTCGGACGCGAGGACAGCGTCTTCGGGTCGGCGACGTCCTTTGCGGACATGATCGGCAGGAAGGCCGACAGGAACCAGAAGAGGCTCGCCGGGTAGCCGGCCTTGTCGGTCTTGATGCGGGCGACATGATCGCTCACCACTTCGACCTCGCAGGGGCCGGGATACCACGCCGCCGGCCGGTCGGGCTGGCTGGCATATTCGAAGGTCGCCTTCACGTCTTCGGCGGTGAAGGGCTTGCCGTCATGGAAGGTCACGCCCTCGCGCAGCGTGAACTCCAGCGTATGCTCGTCGACGAGCTTCATGTCGGTCGCCAGTTCCATCACCAGTTCGTCCGGATTGTCCGGCCGCATCGGCGCGCGGGTGAGATAACCGAAGACGAAGCTCTCCAGATTGATCTGGGCGAGCGTGGTGTGCGAGGACGGGTCCCAGTTGCCGGTCAGGTTCTCCGCCGACATGAAATTGAGGACCTTGCCCTCGGCGGCATGCGCCGGATCGACGAAAAAGGCGGTGTTGAGGACCGGAAGGCCGACGGCGACGCCAGCGAGCGCGGAACTCTTTAGGAATGCTCTCCTGTTGAATTGCATGACGATATCTCCGCAGTTGGATTGCTGGGTGTTCCCCACCCCGCTTTGCCGCCAGCAACGACAAGCGGAGGTATTTTATTTTGGAAAAGATGGTCTTCGGCCTGCTGGCAGAAGGCCATCACAAGCGCATCGGCATGCCGCCGGCCAACGACCTGAAGGCCGACCGGCAGGCCATTCGCCGTCAGCCCGCAGGGCAGCGAGGCCGCCGGGTTGCCCGACAGGTTGAAGGGATAGGTAAAGGGCGTCCAACCCGTCCAGGCCAGCACCTCGGACGGCGACGTGAACCCTTCGGGCGCCTCGCGGTCGGCGGCGAAGGGCTCGACCGGCACGGTTGGCATGAGCAGGAGGTCGATATCCTCGAAAAGCGCATGGACGCTGCCGGCGAATTCGGCGCGCGCCTTTGCGGCCGCAAGATAATCGGCGAGATCGTAGCGCGCCGAAGCCTCGACGAGACCGCGAAAACCGCTCCCGAAAGCCGAGAGGTCCGCCTGCGCGCCATAGGCGACGCCACGGCCGGCGACCCAAAGCGTTTCGAAAATCCCGATCGGGTCCTGCCAGTCGAGCACGACCGGGCGGATGTCGATGCCGAGCGCCGTGGAGAGGGTCGCAACGGCGTCCCGCACCACCCGCTCGATTTCGGGCGCGACGGAAAAGCCGAACAGGCTCGGGACGAAACCGACGCGCAACGACCCGAGGGATCGCGGCGCGGTGTAGTCGGCGCCGTCATCGGGCAGCGCCTGATGGTCGCGCGGATCCGGCCCCTTGAGGATGTTGAACAGGAGGGCGCTATCCTTCGCCGAAAGGCTCATCGGACCGGCATGGGAGAGCATTTCCGTTGCGCTCCACGGCCAGGCCGGTACGCGTCCCAGCGAACCCTTCATGGCGAAAATTCCACAAAAGGCTGCCGGGATGCGCACGGAACCGCCGCCGTCGGACCCCAGCGTGAAGGGAACCATCCGCGCGGCGAGCGCCGCACCGGAACCGGAACTCGAGCCGCCACTCGTCAATTCCAGATTCCAGGGATTGCGGGTCGGCCCGTAGAACTCCGAGCAGCCGGATCCGGACCAGCCCATCTCCGTCGTCGTCGTCTTGCCGATCATGATCGATCCGGCATCGATCATCCGCTGGACAATCGGTGCCGTCGCCTTGGGAGCGAAATTCCTGTAGGCGGCCGAGCCTCGCTGACAGAGCCGGTCCGCCACGAAGAAGAGGTCCTTCACCCCCATGGGGATGCCGTGCAGCGGGCCGCGCAGGCGCCCTTGCGCCCTCTCCCGGTCGCAGGCGCGCGCCTCCTCCAGGGCCTCCCTTTCGTAGACCTGGCTGAAGGCGTTGACGACCGGGTTCAATCGCCGGATGCGCTCCAGGCTTTCCTGCACGAGCGCCTCGGAGGTGAGGCTGCCGGAAGCAATTGCCGATCTGAGTGCAAGAACCGAAAAATCCACGACCTTCGTCTCCAGTTATGTGGATTTATGTTGGTTTTGTGGAAATTGTCAATATGCAGAAAATCAACAAAACACAGCCAAACCGGCACGCCTTACGCACCGAACGGCAATCGTGTTGATTTGCAATGAGAACTCACCCGGCACTGCCCCGATCAGCATGGAGTTGCGTAGCGAGGGCAAGGCAAGGCGGCACCCGCCGACCGCGACCGAAGCGTCCTTGCCGACCGATGGATTGTCAGATTATCTATAATCCATGAGCAAGACCGACAAGACACTCGCGATAACAATCGAGGCAACGCTTGCCGAGCGGATAATCTCGGGCCGGATACAACCCGGATCGCGCCTGCGCCAGGACCATGTTGCCGAGGAATTCGGGGCAAGCCATGTGCCGGTGCGTGAAGCATTCAGGCGTCTTGAGGCCAGGGGGCTGGCTTCAAGCGAGCCCCACAAGGGCGTCCGCGTCACCTCCTTCGACGTGGCGGAGCTGCGCGAGGTCGCACAGATGCGCGCGTCGCTGGAAGCGCTCGCCTTGAAGAATGCCGCCCCGAAACTGACCCGGGAACTGCTGCTGGAGGCGGAAAAGGCAACCGTGAGGGCCGAAAACGCGCAGAATGTGCGGCAGTGGGAAGAGGCCAACCGCGCATTCCACCGCATGATCCTTGCTCCATGCGGCATGCCGCGATTGATGGCCGCGATCGACGACCTTCATCTCGCCAGCGCACGTTTCCTGTTTGCGGCCTGGCGCTCGGACTGGGAGGCCCGCACCGACTACGACCACCGCGCGATCCTCGCGGCCTTGCGCGGCGGGCAGGTGAACGCCGCCTGCGATGTGCTGGCGCGCCATGTGGGTTGGATGGGGCGTGGCGCCGGCGCGCGGCCGAGCGTGGAAACCCAGGTCGCTGAAAAGCTTCTTGGCTGATTATCTATAATCTGCATTGCGGCCGGTGGAATTTTCTCGTTGTTATAGATTATCCGTAACAGCAGGAATGACATCATGCACCGATCCTCGCCGGCCAATATCCTCTCCATCGATCTTCTGCGCGCTTGCGGGCTTGTGATCGGGGCGGCAGTCCTGATTGCAGCCAGCGCCAAGGTGCAGATTCCGTTCTGGCCCGTTCCCATGACGCTGCACACGCTCGCGGTCCTGTCGTTGTCGGTCATCCTCGGGCCGCGCCTCGGCCTGGCGGCAATGGCGGCCTATCTCGGCGCGGGGCTCGCCGGCTTCCCCGTGTTCTCCGGGTCTCCCGCAAGGGGTGTTGGAGCGGCCTATCTGCTGGGCCCGACGGGCGGCTACCTTCTCGGATACCTGGTGGCAAGCTGGCTCACCGGCCGACTCGCCCGGGATGGCGGCGCTCTCCGCATCGCCCTGGCCATGCTTGCCGGCCTCTGCCTTGTCTACGCAGCCGGGCTTTCCTGGCTTGCCGGGTTCGTGCCCTCAAAATCCCTCGTCGCGACGGGCCTTGCCCCCTTCCTTCTGGCGGATCTGCTGAAGGTCGGTCTCGGCACAGCCATGATCTGCGGCTGGCGCAGCCTGCGCAGCGGGGCTGCGCGATGATCCGCACCGATTGGAGCATTGAAGAGGCGCAGGCCATCCACGACCTGCCCTTCCCCGAGATCATGTATCGTGCGCAGGACATGCACCGACGCAATTTCGATCCAACGGCCATCGAGACCGCAAGCCTGTTGTCGATCAAGACGGGAGGCTGCCCGGAAGATTGCGGATACTGTTCACAAAGCATCCACAACGATCCGGGCGTCAAGGCGACCAAGCTGATGGAACTCGACGAGGTGCTGCGATCGGCCCGGCGGGCCAAGGCTTCCGGGGCACAGAGATTCTGCATGGGCGCGGCCTGGCGAAGCCCGAAGGACCGCGACATGGACAAGCTCTGCGCCATGATCAAGGGGGTCCGGGAGATGGGGCTGCAAACCTGCATGACCCTCGGAATGCTTTCGCCCGAACAGGTGGAGCGCCTCAGAGCAGCGGGGCTCGATTTCTACAACCACAATATCGATACCTCGCTCGAATATTACGGCGAGATCACCACCACCCGGACGATGGAAGATCGCCTGGAAACCGTCGATCGCGTGCGCAAGGGCGGGATCAAGGTTTGTTGCGGCGGCATCCTCGGCATGGGGGAAGAGGCCGCCGACCGCATCTCCATGCTCGTGACGCTGGCGACCTTGCCCGTCCATCCCGACAGCGTCCCCATCAATCTCTGGAACGAGATCCGCAACACGCCGGTTGAGAAACGGGCAAAGCCCGTGGACCCGTTCGCCCTCGTCCGGGCCGTCGCCCTGGCACGGATCCTGATGCCGCGCAGCGTAATTCGCCTGTCGGCCGGCCGGACAGGCATGAGCCAGGAGCTCCAGGCGTTGTGTTTCGTCGCGGGGGCGAACTCCATCTTCGTCGGCGACGTTTTGCTGACAACGGAAAATCCGGCGGCCTGGCAGGATCGGGAGTTGATCGGCAAGCTGGGGATGCGGTTTGCCCCGCTGCGCGCGGCAACCGTGCCGATCGCCGCCGAGTGAGGTCATGGCGCCGGCAGCGGCGCCACAACACGCCAGCGCCGGCTGCAAGGCGGCGGGCCGCCCTCGCGTCAGTTCAGCAGATGCACCAGCCACAGTGAGATCGCCGGAAAGGCGAGGAGAACGACAAGGCGGACGAAGTCCGCGATGACGAAGGGGAATACCCCGCGATAGGTGCTCACGATCGGAACGTCCCGGGCGATTTTGTTGATGATGAAGACGTTAAGGCCAATCGGCGGCGCGGTGAGGCCGATACCGACGACGACGAGCACCAGTATGCCGAACCAGATTGCAACGTCCTCGGTCGGCATGCCGAAGTCGAGCGAGAGCACGACCGGCATGAAGACCGGCAGGGTCAGCAGGATCATGGCCAGTTCGTCCATCACCGCGCCGAGGACGATATAGGCCAGCATCATGCCGCAGATGACGGCATAGGGCGGCAGGGACGATTCGCCGATCATCGAAGCGAGCGTCATCGGCATCTGGGTCAGCGCCAGGAATGCGCCGAAGACCTCCGCGCCCAGCAGGATGAGGAAGATCATGCCGGTCGTTTCCGCCGTCTGGAGGAAGCTGTGCCGGATGTCCTCCAGGTCGAGGCGCCTCTGCGCAATGCCGACCGCCAGCATGATGGCGGCCCCGACGGCCGCCCCCTCGGTCGGCGTGAACACCTGGCCGTAGATGCCGCCGACGACGACCACCGCGATGGCCGCCGCCGGAACGACGGCGAAATCGGCAAGGACCATGAGCAGGCCGAGGATCGCCAGCAGCACCCCGCCGACCGCGCCGAGATATCCCGCAAGCCAGGCGCCCGCGGCAAGGAGAACCAGCACGGCGCCCGCGGGGCGGGCCCATGCGGGGCGCGGGGTGGCTGCCGGCGGCGCGAATTCGATCGGCGGTGCCAGCTCGGGATTGCGCCGAACGGCAACGGCGATCGCGACGATGTAGAACGCCACCGCGATGAGCCCGGGAATCAGGGCCGCCTGGAAAAGCTTGGCGATGTTCTGCTCGGCGGTAATGGCATAGATGACGAGGATGACCGAGGGCGGAATGAGGATGCCCAGCGTGCCGCCGGCCGCGATGGTGCCCGTGCCGAAGCCCGGATTCACGTTCGCCCGGCGCAGTTCCGGCAATGCCGCCCTTCCGAACGTGGCGGTGGTGGCGACCGACGAGCCGCAGATGGCGCCGAAGCCGGCGCAGGCGGCAATCACAGCCATCGGCATGCCGCCCCTCAGGCGGCCAAGGCTGTGTTCCGCCGCGCGCAGGAGCGTTGCCGCGATGCCAGAGCGCTCCGCCAGCGCCCCCATCAGCACGAACAGCGGAATGACCGACAGCGTATAGCTGGCGAACTGGCTGTAGGCGTTGGTCTGCAGATAGTAGATCAGGGCGTGGGGGCTCGACAGCCATGCATAGCCGGCAGCGCCGACCACCAGCATGGCCAGGGCGATGGGCATGCGCGCCGCGATCAGCAGCAGCATGGCGCCGAACCCGAGCAGCGCGATGGAGAATCCGCTCATCTGCCGCCTCCAAGCTTGCGAAAGGCGACCGCGAGCGTGATCAGGCAGGCGAGTGCGGCGAGAAGGGAGCAGGTGACATAGACGGGCCAGATCGGCCAAGCGATCTGGATCAGCGTTTCGCCATAGGCGCGTGCGCTCAACCCTCCGGCCAGGAGCCCCCAGGAGAAGAAGCCGAGGAACCCCGCCAGCAGGAGGTTCCAGAGCCCATCGACAACGGCATTCAAGCGCGATCGCAATTTGAGCGTGAAGGTATCGACGGCGATGTGGCCGCTCTTGGCTGCCGTATAGGCCAGAAAGGCGAACACCGCGGTTCCGACGCTGATCTCGACCAGCTCGTAGTCCCCCGGGATCGGTTTGTTGAACAGCCGGCGTCCGGCGACGCTGACCGTCACCAGCACAGCCGCAAAGCAGATGAGAATGCCGCCGGCCACGGCCAGCATGCCGGCCAGGCGCTCGACCCAGCCCGCTCGATGATCCGGGCGCGGTTGTTCGACCTTTTCCATGAAAGGCTCCATAGCGATCGTGGAGAGATGCGCCGGAACGGCCAGGGCACCGTCCCGGCGGTCCTGGTCAGGCCTTGGCGTATTTCTGGATCGCGTCCTGCGCAGCCTTGAGAAGCGCCTCGCCGTCGAGCCCCTTCGCCTTCATGTCGGCGACCCACGTGTCGCGAACCGGCGCCGTGGCTTCGACCCAGCGCGCCTTTTCCTCCTCGCTGATCGTGGTGACCTTGTTCTTGCCGCCGGCCTCGACCTTGGCGCGAACCTCGGCGCCAACCCTGTCCCACATTTCACCGGCGGCGTTTGCGAAGGCAAGGCCGCTGTTGCGGTCCAGGATCTCGCGCAGTTCGGGGGCAAGGCCCTCGTACCGCGCCTTGTTCATCGCCAGGAAGAAGGTCGCGGTATAGAGCGTCGGCGTGCCCGGTATTTCCAGATGATACGAGGTCAACTCATCGATCTTGAGCGAGGGCACAACCTCCCACGGCACGACGCAGCCGTCGATGGCGCGCTGCGCCAGCGCTTCCGGAATCTGCGGGATCGGCATGCCGACCGGTGTTGCGCCGAGCGCGCCAAGCGCTTCGCCGGCCAGGCGGGTCGGGTTGCGCAGCTTCAGTCCGGCAAGGTCTTCCTTCGTCCTGATTTCCGCATTGCTGTGGATCAGGCCGTGGTCATGGGCCCAGAAGCAGAGGATCTTGGTATCCGTCACCCCTGGAACGACATGGGCCTGGGAATATTCCTCGCAGGCCGGCGCGTTGACCGACGCCTTCTGCGCGGCGACGAACGGCAGTTCGAAGACCTCTGTCGAGGGGAACCGCCCGGGCGTGTTGCCCGGCAGGGTCCAGACGATGTCGACGACGCCGTTGACCGCCTGGTCATAGAGCTGCGGCGGCTTTCCGCCGAGCTGCATGGCCGGGAAGATCTCGACCGTGAGCTTGCCGTCGCTCTCGTCGGCCAGCATCTTGGCCCAGGGCATCAGCAGGTGCTGGTGGACATTGGCGGCCGGCGGCAGGAAGTGGTGCAGCCTGAGCGTAACGGCATCCTGAGCGCGTGCGATGGTGGACTTCAGAACAGCCGGGGCGGCAAGCGCAATCCCCGCGGTCGCCATGAACGTTCGCCTGGTGAATTCCATTCTCTCCTCCTTGGATCCGGCCTCCCCGCCTGCTCCTCCTCGAGCAGACGAATGCCTGATTTCATGCTGGAAGCGGCCGCGCCACACCAGCATATTTAACATGCTAAGCAAATTATGCAGGTTTCGCCCGATAATCAATAGGCGTGATCGCGGCCAGAACATTTACAGCCGAAGCCGCATCGCTTCGACGTCATGCTCGCCCAGGATGGAGCCGCCCGCGCAAGCCGACGGCAGGGGGAGAAGGAACGTTATTCATGGCGGGGGGATCACGGCTACAGTAGCGGCCCGACGATCGCGAGGGCATTGTTCCACAGGCGCCGCCCGATGCCCCAGGAGCCGACCTCCTCCGGCAGGATCCGCAGGCATTGCGTGAGATAGGTCTCCTGCCGGGCACGCAGGGTCGCCGTCAGGTCTGCATCCTCGACGAGGATGTTGTTCTCGTAGTTGAGGTCGAAGCTGCGCCGGTCCATGTTGGCCGAACCGATCAGCGTGATTTCCCCGTCCATGGTCAGCGTCTTGGCGTGAAGCAGCCCGGCTTCGTATTCGAAAATCTTCACCCCCGCATGGAGAAGGTCGGAATAATAGCTGCGGCTTGCCGCCGCGACGGCGAAGTCGTCGTTGCGCGCGGGGAAAACGAGGGTGGTGTCGACGCCCCGGTTGGCGCAGGCGCAGAGCGCCGCCTGCATCGCCGCGTCCGGCACATAGTAGGGCGTCGTGATAAACAGCGAGCGCTTCGCCGCATAGATGAGGCTCTCGAACATTTCCGGCATGGCCGAGTTGCGGAAGGTGGGGCCGGTGGCGATCACCTGCGCGGTGAAACCGGGCTTCACCGCTTCCATCGGCCGGCGCAGGAGATCGCTGATATCGCCACCGCCGTTGCCCATCCAGTCACTGGCGAAGAGATGCTGGTTCTGCCGCACCACCGGACCCTCGAACCGCATCAGCACATCGACCCAGGGGGCGAATTTCCTCTTGGGCAGGAACTCGGGATCAGCGCAGTTCTGGCTCCCGCAATAGGTGATGCGGTTGTCGATGACCGCGATCTTGCGGTGGTTGCGCAGATCGATGCGGCCGGTAAGCGCGCGCAGGAGCGGGTTGCCGATCACCAGCGCCCGGCGGACCTCCGCCCCCGCCGCCGCCATGTCCCGCCAGAGCGGGCCACGCACGAGATCGCGCGAACCGAGATCGTCGACGAGGACCCGGCAGGCAACCCCGCGCCGCGCGGCACGCTGCACCGCCTCCGCCACCTTCGTGCCGTTGCGGTCGGCAAGCCAGATGTAGAACAGGAGATGGACATGGTCGCCCGCCGCGTCGATATCCTTGACCATCGCATCGATGGCGGCGTTCGAGTCCTCCATCAGGCGGGCGCTGTTGCCGCCTACCGGCAGGTAGCCGCTGATCGACCTGCCGACGGCGAAGAGCGCCTCGTGCCTGTCCGGCGTCCGCGGCACGGCATGCCAGCCCGGCGCATCCTGTGGCCGCGGCAGGCCAAGGAACGCCGCCCTCAGCCGTTCCACACGCTTGCGCCCGACATTCGTCTGCCCGACGAGAAGATAAGCCAGCGCGCCGAGATAGGGCAGCGTCAGGACAAGAACGAGCCAGGCGGCGCGCGATTCCGGCTGCCGGTGCGGACGCAGGAGGATATGCGCGGCAGCAACCGCGACAACGAGAATGTGCACGGCCATGAACACCATATTGCGCCTCCACCCGTCGCATTCCCTTCACCGATCCCGTACCATCCCGAAAACCCCTGGGAAAGGCGAGACCACCCATGCGCGCATTGCGTCGTATCGTTGACGATATCCGGGCGCTGGTCCGTGCCAGCAGCATCCCGCACTCCCACCTGCGCGACAGGCTGAGCGCCGCCCTCGCGCTGACCTTCCTCGTTGACATCGTCGCGAGCGGCCTTCTTTTCCTTCTGGAGAGAAACCATTCGCAAACGGACATCCATACCTTCTGGGATGCGTTGTTCTTCACCACCTCGCAGTTGACGACGCTCTCCTCCGCCATGGCAAACCCCGTCACCGTGCCCGGAAAGGTGCTGTGCCTGCTGATCGATATCTATGCGATCACCGTGGTCGCGACCGTGGCCGGCATGTTCGGCGCCTTTTTCTCCCACCGCAGCGCCGATATCGCACGAGACGGGCAGCGGGATGGCCCCGACAGGCCGGCGTGAGGGATGGCCGGCCCGCCCCTCAAGGGGCATGCCCGTAGAGAAGATCGAGCGCGGCGAGCACGATGAGAAGATAGGTGCCGTTGCCGGCGGCGTCCTCGTCTTCGGAAAGGTCGAAGCGTTTCCACGCGCCTTGCCGGTTGCCGGCCTCGTATTCGCGGATCACCGTATCGGCGGTCTCACGGATCTCGGCGAACTGCGCGGGATCGAAATGCAGCCCCTCCCCGTCGGCGAAAAGACCGTGCGCCCTCAGAAAAGCCGCCATGGGCATGGACGTCCCGGAAAGATAGAACAGGAGGTCGCCGGCATCCATCGGCTGGTCCGCCGATTGGGGCACCAGGCCGACGCGGTCGGTCAGCAGACCGGCTTTCGCCTGGATGTCCTGCGTCAGTTGACGGGTCGTCACGAGGGTCATGACGTGCTCCCTTCGTCCTCGACGAGACTGAGAGCGCCGCCCTTGTGCGCGGCGATGTGGTCGGTCTTGTCGCTCTTGATCTCATATTGCGGATCATCGGGCGATGCCCGGTGGGTGTGGCCCTTGTAGTCGAAGTCTTCGGTATGGACGGCGATGATGGTGCCCGACACCCGGCCGGCCTCCGAATTCCAGGTGACATGGTCACCGACTGCAAATCGCCTGCTCACTCCGTCCTCCTTTCCTGCCGTTCCGCCTCACTCCGGCACCAGCGCCACCGCCGCTTCGGTCGTCAGCGTGCGGAAGGTCAGGCTTTCCTGCACATAGAGGTCGACGGTCGTGGCCGAATGGCCGAGATAGCCGATGGAGAAATCCTGCCCGACGGTCAGCTCGAAATCGCCGCCGCGCAGCGACAGGACGAGGCCGCCTTCGATGGCCGGCGCCCAGACGATCCCGCCGTCGACGATCCGCTCGATATGGTGGAAGACCGGATAGCCATCGTCGCTGCCGCCGCTCGCGGCGATATAGGCGTCGCTGCCGAGCACCAGCGCATATGGCCCCTGCACGCCGGCAAGGCGAAGCTGGCCGACCGCCCGCGCCACCGCATCGGAATAACGCTTCACGCCGGCCGGCAGCGGCACGGCGGGATTGCTCGCGGCCGCGCGGATACCCTCGATGCCGGCGGCGGCATAACCGTCGAACACGGCGCGGTCCTCGGCAAAGGCGATCGTGCGCATCGCCTCCTTGACCGGCGACCAGTCGCTGTCGAGCGCGCCGCGCTCCACGTCGTCGATGGCGCTGCGCGAAAGCTGGAAGGGCACGCGAAGCTCGACCAGCGCCTTGACCTCGCGTTTCACCGACTGCACGCCTTCGGCAGGCGGCGCGATCGGCATCACATGGCCCGTTCCGACCGCCGAAAGGCCGGAGCCTGAGGGACCGACCATGTCGACCACCCGGCGGGCGGCAAGGTGGCGCTTGAGCGTGCGCGACGCCTCTTCCTCGATTTCCGCCCAGGCGGCCTCGGAGACGGGTGCAAGTGCACGGTGCAGGTTATTCATGGGAAGCCCCTTTCCGGAGAGAGCCGATGCCGAGCGATCCGTCGCCGCGGCGCGAGGGTGGCGGGTCCGCCGCCGCCGGCGCAGCCGCCTCGGGCGCCGCAACGCCATCGGGCAGGACCGCGTCGAGGAAGGAGGCGGAGGGAATGAAGAACAGCGTGCCGGTGACCGCGCGGCTGAAATCGAGCAGCCGGTCGTAATTACCCGGCGGACGGCCGATGAACATGTTCTCCAGCATCATCTCGATCCGCCGCGGCGAGCGCGCATAGCCGATGAAATAGGTGCCGAACTCGCCCTTGCCGACGCTGCCGAACGGCATGTTGTCGCGGAGGATCTCCAGCTGCTCGCCATCCTCCTCGATCGTGGTGAGCGCGTTGTGCGCGTAACTCGGCTTGGCGGCATCGGAGAGCTCGATGTCTGAAAGCTTTTCCCGGCCGATGATCCTCTCCTGTTCGCAAACCGGCACACGGTTCCAGGCGGCGAGGTCATGCAGGTATTTCTGCACGATCACATAGCTGCCGCCGGCAAAATCCGGGTCCTCGTCGCCGATGATCGTGGCCGCCACGGCAGCGCCGTCGACCGGGTTTTCCGTGCCGTCGACGAAGCCGATCAGGTCGCGGTCGTCAAAATAGTTGAAGCCGTGCACCTCGTCTTCCGTCGAAACGAAGCCGGTCAGCCGGCTCATGATCTGGCTCGCCAGCTCGAAACAGAGATCCATGCGCGCGGCGCGGATGTGGAACAGAAGATCGCCGGGCGTGGCGACCGCATGGTGCTGGCCGCGGATTTCTCGGAAGGGATGCAGCTCCTTCGGGCGCGGCACGCCGAACAGCCGGTCCCAGGCATCCGAGCCGATGCCGAAGACGCAGGAGAGCCCGCCCTCCAGATCGCGGAAACCAACCGCCCGCAAAAGGCCGGACAGATCGGCACAAAGCGCGCGAACCGCAGTCTCGGCCTCCCGGCCGGGCCCGAGCGTGACGACCAGAAAGATGGCTGCGCGCGTCAGCCGCGCCGCGACCGGCTGCGGGACGACGGAAGGGAGGACTGCATTCATGGGCGACCTGCTCGACAATGGCGGGAAGAGACGAAGCCGGCTGGAAAGCCGGCTCAATCCATGTCGCGGAAGGCGTGTCCGTTTGCCTCGACCGCCTTCACCACATTGGAAGGTAGCGAGTCTTTTTCCACCGTGCCATCGAAAATCCAGTCCTTCGCATCGGCAATGTCGGGCAGGCCGGCGCCGGTGCGCACATAAAGGCCGATCGCCGGGTTTTGAGGGTTCAGATAGAGATCGTAGTTTTCCATGAGGGCACCCTGTGCTGGAGAAAACGGGGCGGCCGGAGGAAAGCCGCCCCGGAGCTGGTCAGAGGTCGACCGGACGGCCGGATTTTTCCTCTTCCAGCGTCACGGCGATATTGGCATTGGCCGACAGGCGCACCTTGTCGCCCTCGACGCCGGCCACGAAGCCCATCTCGATATAATGGTGGTGGCCTTCGTGATGGCCGAAGCTGTCGCTCTTCTTCAGCTTGATGCGGTTGCCTTCCACACGGTCGACCGTGCCCACATGCACGCCGTCGGCGCCAATGACTTCCATGTTTTCCCGGACCTTGTCGCTCATGCCATTTCTCCCTTTCGGATGATGTTCAGACCATGTCGAATTCGTCTTCATCGACGAATTCAGGCTTCCTGCCATTGAAGGTGATATCGCCATCGGCGGCGGAGACGCGAACGCTCGTTCCGTCGCGCACCTCGCCGGCGAGGATCATTTCCGCCAACGGATCTTGTACATAGCGTTGGATCGCCCGTTTCAAGGGACGCGCGCCGTAGGCCGGATCCCAGCCCTTTTCCGCCAGCCAGTCGCGGCCGGCGTCATCGAGGGTGACCGCGATCTTGCGCTCTTCCAGCATGCGGGCGAGGCGCGCGAACTGGATGTCGACGATCTTGCCCATGTCGCTCTTCTGCAGACGGTGAAAGAGGATCACGGCATCGATGCGGTTCAGGAACTCCGGCCGGAAATGCGCCCGGACCATCGTCATGACCTCATCGCGCACCGCGCTGGTCTTTTCCCCTTCCGGCTGGTTGACGAGGAATTCCGCGCCGATGTTGGAGGTCATGATGATGAGCGTGTTGCGGAAATCGACCGTCCTGCCCTGCCCGTCGGTCAGCCGGCCGTCATCCAGCACCTGTAGCAGGATGTTGAACGTGTCGGGATGGGCCTTCTCGATCTCGTCGAAGAGGATGACCTGATAGGGACGGCGGCGAACAGCCTCCGTCAGCACGCCGCCTTCGTCATAGCCGACATAGCCGGGCGGCGCGCCGATCAGCCTTGCGACGGAGTGTTTCTCCATGAATTCCGACATGTCGATGCGCAGCATCGCGGTGTCGTCGTCGAAGAGGAAGGCCGCGAGCGCCTTGGCAAGCTCGGTCTTGCCGACGCCCGTCGGGCCGAGGAACATGAAGGAGCCGATCGGCCGGTTCGGATCCTGGAGGCCCGCGCGCGACCGGCGCACGGCGGTGGAAACGGCACGCACCGCCTGCGCCTGCCCGACGACGCGCCTGCGCAGCGTCTCTTCCATGTGCAGCAGCTTTTCCCTCTCGCCCTCCAGCATCCGGTCGACCGGCACGCCCGTCCAGCGCGAGACGACCTCGGCGATATTGTCGGCGGTCACCGTTTCGCCGGTGGAGGAATGTTCGCCCTCCTCGATGGCCGCGAGCTTCTTTTCGAGCTCCGGGATCGTGCTGTAGGCAAGCTCCCCCGCCCGCTGGAATTCGCCCTTGCGCTGGGCGTTGGCGAGTTCCGTGCGCAGGTTCTCGAGCTCGCCCTTCAATCTCTGGGCGTCGGACAGCTTGCCCTTTTCCGCCTGCCATTTCGAGGTGAGGTCGGCCGAGCGGCGCTCCATGTCCGCCAGTTCCGTGTCCAGCGCCTTCAGCCGGCTTTTCGAACCTGCGTCGTGCTCCTTCTTCAAGGCCTCCTGCTCGATCTTGGCGCGGATGATCTCGCGGTCGAGGGAATCCAGCTCGTCCGGCTTGGAATCGACCTGCATCTTCAGCCGCGCCGCCGCCTCGTCCATCAGGTCGATGGCCTTGTCCGGCAGGAAGCGGTCGGTGATGTAGCGGTTGGAGAGCGTGGCGGCGGCGACGAGGGCGGAATCGGCGATGCGCACGCCATGGTGCAGCTCGTATTTCTCCTTGAGGCCGCGCAGGATGGAGATCGTATCCTCCACCGTGGGCTCGGGCACGAAGACCGGCTGGAAACGGCGGGCGAGCGCCGGATCCTTCTCCACATGCTTGCGATATTCGTCGAGCGTTGTCGCCCCCACGCAATGCAGCTCGCCACGCGCCAGCGCCGGCTTCAGGAGGTTGGAGGCGTCCATCGCGCCGTCCGTCTTGCCGGCACCGATCAGGGTATGCATCTCGTCGATGAAAAGGATGATGCCGCCGGCCGCGGAGGTCACCTCCTGCAGCACGGCCTTCAGGCGCTCCTCGAACTCGCCGCGATATTTCGCGCCGGCGATCAAGGCCCCCATGTCGAGGGCCATCAGGGCCTTGTCCTTGAGGCTTTCCGGCACGTCCCCGTTGACGATGCGCAGCGCCAGCCCTTCCACGATCGCCGTCTTGCCGACGCCCGGCTCGCCGATCAGAACCGGGTTGTTCTTCGTGCGGCGGGAGAGGACCTGGATGGTGCGGCGGATTTCCTCGTCGCGGCCGATCACCGGGTCGAGCTTGCCGTCGCGGGCGGCGCGCGTGAGGTCACGGGCATATTTCTTCAGCGCGTCATAGGCGTTTTCGGCCGAGGCACTGTCGGCGGTGCGGCCCTTGCGCAGCTTGTCGATGGCGGCGGCGAGGAGCGCCGCGTCGAGCCCGCTGCGGTCCAGAAGCTTGCCGGCGTCGCTCTGCCTGTCCTCCAGCATGGCCTGGAACAGGCGCTCGACCGTGACGAAGCTGTCGCCGGCCTTCTGTGCCAGCTTTTCCGCCGCGGACAGCAGCCGGGCGGCCTCCGAGGCGAGATAGACCTGGCCCGAGCCGCCCGTGACCTTCGGCAGCTTCGCCAGCTCCGTCTCCGTCACCGCAAGAAGGGTGCGCGCGCTGCCGCCGGCCCGTTCGACGAGGCCCGAGACCAGTCCCTCCTCGTCGTCCAGAAGAACCTTGAGCAGATGCAGGCTGGTGAATTGCTGGTTGCCCTCGCGCGTGGCCAGCGACTGTGCCGACTGAATGAAGCCGCGCGCGCGATCGGTAAATTTCTCGACGTCCATCGATCACCTCTCCCATGGGCCGGCCTGCCGCCGTCCTGCCTCGGGAAAGGAATTGCAACGGGCATGCCAGTCTTCATGACGAGAGAAATCAAGGGCTTGCGCTGCAGATTGGCAGCCGCTCAAGACAGAGTGTCGAAAAGCCCGCGGACATTCTGTCCGGCATTCCTGTCAGAAATCATCCTCTGTCGCCGGCAGCCAGACCTTGAAGGTCGTGCCTTCGCCGGGCTCGCTGCGGACCGTGATCTTGCCGCCGTGCTGCGACATCAGCATCTGGCTGATCGAAAGGCCGAGGCCGGTGCCTTCCCGGGATTTGGTGGTGAAGAAGGAAGCGAAGATCCTGCCCATCACGTCCGGCGTCATGCCCGCGCCGGTATCGCTCACCTCGATCTCGACGCCGTCCACGCCGCCATGCGCGGCATCGACGGTGCGCAGTCCAAGGCACCCGCCCCGCGGCATGGCATGGATGGCATTGACGATCAGGTTGACGAGAACCTGCTGAAGCTCCGTCCGGCTCATCCGGATCAGGCGCAGCGCGCGGTCCTCGCGCTCGACGGTGATCATCGTCTTCTTCAGGAGATGCTGCACCAGCGGCAGAGTGTCGGAAATGACATCGGCCGGGGCATAGTCCTCGGTAAAGCCGGCATATTCCTGCGGCTTGGCGAATTGCAAGAGCTTGGTGACGATCTCGGTGATGCGGTTCATCTGCTGGTTGATCAGGCGAAACTCCGTCTTCGCCTCCTCGGCGCCCGGCCCCATCATGTCGCGGATGATTTCGAGGTTGCCCTGCATGACGGCGATCGGGTTGTTGATCTCGTGGGCAACGCCGGCCGTGATCTCGCCGATGGCGGCGAGCTTCTCCGACATGACGAGCTGGCGCGTCGTCGTCTCCAGGCGCGCGGCGGTATCGCGCAGTTCGAGCGCCCGCTGCTCCGCCCGCTGGCTGAGCTGGTCGTTCCACAGGCGAAGCTCCGCGTCACGCGTCTGGATGCCGTCGAGGAGCCTGTCCAGCTCGCTCGCCACGAGACCGATCTCGTCGCGGTTTTCGACCGCCCCGGTCCGCGCCGCAAGGTCCCCGTCCTCGACCCGCGCGATGGTCTCCTTCATGCGTTCGAGCGGCCTGAAGATGGTGCGGGCCCAAATGAGGAAGAGCGGCACCGTGGCGAGGACGGCAAGCAGGAAAGCGACGCCCATCGTCAGCCATGTCTCGTGTTTCGCCTTGGCGAAGGGCGCCTCGACGAAGCCGGCGTAAAGCATGCCCACCCGGCGGCCGTAGCTGTCCACGATCGGCTCATAGGCCGAGACATACCAGTCGTTGACGACGAAGGCACTGTCGAGCCAGGTCTTGCCCTGGTCCAGCACCGTGCTGCGCACCTCTTCGGAAACGCGGGTGCCGATGGCGCGCCGATCACCGAACAGGCGTACATTCGTACTGACGCGTATATCGTCGAGAAAGAGCGTGGCGGTGCCCTGCGTGCCGTCGGGCTGCGTGGAACCGTGATAGATGAGATCGTTGATCGCATCGACGAAACCGAGGTTGCGATTGAGCAGGATGCCGCCGACGAGCGCGGCACGCCGCCCGTCCGGCAAAAGCAGCGTGGCGGCCGATTGGAGAACGAGCCCGCGCGTCTCGACGAGACCACCCGGCGCGCCGTCACGCACCACGGGCACGATCTCGACGCGCGCCCTCTCCGCCAGTTGCGGGGAGAGCGCCGAAAGCTCCGAACCGGCGAACACGTCGATCGCCGTCCTCGACCGGCCGGCAAGCGCCGAAACCACCACCGGCCAGTCCCAGCGCAGCGTTGCGGGCGTCGCCGCCTTGTCGCCGGCAAGGATCTCGCCGTCGTCAGCAACCACATACAAGAAATCGAACCCGCCGCGCTGCGCGGTCGCCTCGAGATAGACCGGAAACGCCCGGTCCGACTCGTTCCCGGCGCGCAGCAGCTGGCGGAAGCGCTCGGATTCTCCGATGGCGACCAGCCTGTTTTCGGTGTTTTCCAGAATACGGGAAAGATATTGGCGTGCGATCGTCAGGTCGTCGTTCACCTTCGCGATCGTCACCGCGTCGAAACGATCGTTCCACCGGTCGATGCCGATCGCGAGCAGGACCGGCAGGACGACCAGCATCGGAACCAGCGCGATCGCCAGCAGGCGGTAGCGCACCGACCGCCGGAAGAAGCCCGATTTTTCGCTCGCCTCAGCCATACCAGCTTGCATATTTTCGATCGATGGTCTTGCGCGAAATGCCGAGGCGCCGCGCCGCTTCCTCCCGGTCGCCGCGCGCCTCCCGCAGCACGGCAAGGATATGCCGCCGCTCCATATCGGCAAGGTTCTCGCTGCGCGGCTGGTCGTCATCCGCCGCGACAGGCCCGATGCTGGCGGGAAAGCCGCCGAGGATGACGCTGCGCTCGATCAGGTTGCGCAGCTCGCGAATATTGCCGGGCCAGTCGTAGCGGAGCATCGCGGCTTCCGCCTTCTCGTCGATGCGAACGGGCGGCATGCCGAGCTGCTGGGAGAGTTCCCGCATGAACATGTCCGCCAGTTCCAGCACGTCCTCGCCCCGGTCGCGCAGGGGCGGAAGATGGATCTGGATGACGTTGATGCGGAAATAGAGGTCCGCCCGGAAGGTACCTGCCTCCACGCGCTTGGCGAGATCGGCATTGGTGGCGAAGATGAAGCGGGCATCGAAGGGAACCTCTCGCTCCGAGCCGACCGGCCGCACGCGCCGGTCTTCGAGGACGCGCAGCAGCTTGGTCTGCAGCGGCAGGGGCAGCTCCCCGACCTCGTCGAGAAACACCGTGCCGCCATGCGCATGCAGCATCAGGCCTTCACGGCTGCGGCTGGCGCCCGTGAAGGCGCCCTTGAGGTGACCAAACAGTTCGCTCTCGATCATGTCCGCCGGAATCGCGCCGCAGTTGATCGGCACGAAGAGCTTGTCGGCCCGGTCGGACAGCATATGCAGGGAGCGCGCCGCCACCTCCTTGCCGGTGCCCGACTGGCCGGTCAGGAGAACGGATGTCGGCAGCGGCGCGATACGGGCAATCGTCTCCCGGATGTGCTGGATGGCCTTGGACCCGCCGAGAAGCTTGTTGCGCAGGAGAAGCTGGTGCGACGGCGAGGTCAGTTCGTGGCGCAGCACGTCGTTCTCGCGCTGCAGCCGCTTGCGGTCCAGGCAGCGGGCAATGGCGTTGAGCAGCTGGTTCGAGCGGAAGGGCTTCAGGATGAAATCCACCACGCCGGCCCGCAGCGCATCGATGGCCGTGTCGAGGTCGGCATAGGCCGTCATCAGGATGACATCTGCAAAGAAGCCGATGGCGCGCTGCTCGGCCAGCCATTCGAGACCGGTCTGGCCGGGCATGATGTTGTCCATGATCACGACGTCGAAATTCTGCTCGTCGAGCTTGCGGGACGCCTCCACCGTATTGGCGGCGACATCGATCAGCCGGCAGCGCGGCCGCAGCGTCTTGATCAGGAAGTTGCAGATGCCGGGCTCGTCGTCGACGATGAGGATCGCGGCCTGGGCCAGCCATGGCCCGAACTCCGCAAGGCCGGGCGGCTCCGCCGCGCTTTTGTTCTGTCCCATCGTCCCGTCCTTTCCGTTTCCGCCGTCAGTCCCTGTTTTCGCCGACGTGCTTTCGCAGGGCGTCGAGCGCCTGGCGCATGCCGTGCAGCTGGTCCATCAGGTGCAGGATGACGTCGATGCCGGCATCGTTCGCGCCGAGGCCCGCGCGCAGCTCCAGGATCAGACGTGCCCGGGCGATGTCGATCTCCCGGAACCGCGGGCCCGACGGCGTCTGCTCGGGCACCAGCCATTCCTGCGCGATCCACACGTCCACAACCTGTCCCTTCAGCCCGGCGCTCTCCAGGAACGCCTCCTTGCTCATCGCCATGATCAGGCCTCCTCACGCGGATTGAACGCCTGCCCCTTCGCCCAGCCGGCCACGAAGGCCTCCAACGCCGGGTCCGGCGGGCTCGGCAGAACCACCTTCAGCCGCACCAGCTGGTCGCCGAAGCCCCCGCCCCGACGCGGCGCCCCCTTGCCCTTCAGCCGCAGCGTCGTGCCCGTGTTCGAGCCCTTCGGAACCGTCATCGTCACCGCGCCCGTGGCCGTCGGAACCCGCACCCGGCTGCCCAGAACCGCCTCGCCCAGCGAGACCGGCAGCTCGAGCGTGATGTCGTCGCCCTCCCGCGTGAAGCGCGGATCGGCCAGCACCTCCACCTCGATCAGTGCATCGCCCGCCCCGCCGCCGCCCGGCGCCCCCTTGCCCTTCAGCCGGATCACCTGGCCGCTGACCAGGCCCGGCGGGATCTTCACGTCCAGCGTGCCGCCGTCCGGCAGCGTGATGCGCCGCGTCGCCCCGGCGATGGAATCGGCGAAGGCGATCTCCAGCCGGTAGTGCAGGTCCGCGCCGCGCCGGTTCGCCCGCCCCTTCTGGCTGCGGCGCAGGAGGTCGGCGAAGATGTCGTCGCCGTCCATGAAGTCGGCATAGGCCGAGGCATCCGCATAGGGATGGTCCGCCGGCCCGCCGGCATAGTCGCGGTAATAGCCCTGGCGCGGCGGGCGCTCGGCGCCGGCGGCGTCGATCTCGCCCGCGTCGAAGCGCTTGCGCTTGTCCGCATCGCCCAAAAGGTCATAGGCCGCGGCGACCTCCTTGAACTTGTCCTCCGCCGCCTTGTCGCCCGGATTGAGGTCCGGGTGCAGCTTCTTGGCAAGCTTGCGGTACGCACTCTGGATCTCGGCCGCCGTCGCGCCGGGCACAACGCCGAGAACATCATAGGGACTTGTCACGACCGGCTCCAAATCGGGTTGTGTCGATCATAATTAGGCCATGGCGGGCTTCCGGCAACGAGGCAGACTGCCCCGCCGCCGAATTTCCCCCATCATCCTCATTTGCGCTCGTCGTCGGGAACCTCGCTGAACTCCGCATCGACGACGCCGTCCTCCGCCGGGGCCGACGACGCCGCACCGGCGGACGCGGAAGACTGGGCGAGCGCCGAGACCTTCTCCTGCAAGGCCTCCGCCTTCTCGCGGATCGCGGCCGCATCCTCGCCGCCCAGCGCATCGCGCACGGCCACCGCCGCGGCTTCGACCGCCTGGCGATCCGCAGGGGCGGCGGCCGTCCCCTCTTCGGCAAGCGCCTTTTCGGCCGTATGCAGCACGGCTTCGGCGACGTTCCGCGCCTCGACGACCTCCTTGCGCTTGCGATCCTCGGCCGCATGCGTCTCGGCATCCCTGACCATGCGCTCGATATCCGCCTCGGAAAGACCGCCGGAGGCCTGGATCTGGATGCGCTGCTCCTTGCCGGTGCCCTTGTCCTTCGCAGAGACGTTGACGATGCCGTTGGCGTCGATGTCGAAGGTCACCTCGATCTGCGGCACGCCGCGCGGGGCGGGCGCGATGCCCATCAGGTCGAACTGGCCGAGCATCTTGTTGTCGGCCGCCATCTCGCGCTCGCCCTGGAAGACACGGATCGTCACGGCGCTCTGGTTGTCCTCGGCGGTGGAGAAGGTCTGGCTCTTCTTAGCCGGCACCGTGGTGTTGCGCTCGATGAGACGGGTGAAGACGCCGCCGAGCGTTTCGAGGCCGAGCGAGAGCGGCGTCACGTCGAGCAGCAGCACGTCCTTGACATCGCCCTGAAGCACGCCCGCCTGGATGGCCGCGCCGACAGCGACCACCTCGTCCGGGTTGACGCCCTTGTGCGGTTCCTTGCCGAAGATCTTCTGCACGGTCTCCTGAATCTTCGGCATGCGCGTCATGCCGCCGACCAGCACCACCTCGGCGACATCCTTGGCGTCGAGGCCCGCGTCCTTCAGCGCATTGAGGCAGGGCTCGATGGTCCGCTGCACGAGGTCCTCCACCAGCGCTTCGAATTTCGAGCGGGTGATCTTCACCTGAAGGTGCTTCGGCCCCGTCGCGTCCGCGGTGATGAACGGCAGGTTGACCTCGGTCTGCGTGGAGGAGGACAGCTCGATCTTCGCCTTTTCCGCCGCTTCCTTCAGGCGCTGGAGGGCGAGCTTGTCCTTGCGGAGGTCGATGCCCTGGTCCTTCCTGAATTCGTCGGCGATGTACTCGACCAAGCGCATGTCGAAATCCTCGCCGCCGAGGAAGGTATCGCCATTGGTGGACTTGACCTCGAAGACCCCGTCGCCGATGTCGAGGATGGAAATGTCGAAGGTGCCGCCGCCGAGGTCGTAGACGGCGATCTTGGCCTGCTTCTTCTTCTCGAGGCCATAGGCGAGCGCGGCGGCCGTCGGCTCGTTGATGATGCGCAGCACCTCCAGGCCCGCGATCTTGCCCGCATCCTTGGTGGCCTGGCGCTGGGCGTCGTTGAAATAGGCGGGAACCGTGATGACCGCCTGCGTCACCGCCTCGCCGAGATTGGCTTCCGCGGTCTCCTTCATCTTCTGCAGGATCATCGCCGAGATCTGCGAGGGCGAGTAGGGCTTGCCTTCCGCCTCCACCCAGGCATCGCCATTGCCCGCCTTGACGATCTTGTAGGGCACCAGCCCCTGGTCCTTGGTCACGGTCGGATCGTCATAGCGCCGGCCGATCAGGCGCTTGACGGCGAAGATCGTGTTCGTTGGATTGGTCACGGCCTGCCGGCGGGCCGGCTGCCCGACGAGCCGCTCCCCGTCGCTGGTGAAGGCGACGATCGACGGGGTCGTGCGCGCGCCTTCCGAATTCTCGATGATACGCGCCGCCTTGCCGTCCATGACCGCCACGCAGGAATTGGTTGTCCCCAGATCGATACCGATGACCTTTGCCATTGCGAACTCCTCCTTGCTGTTGCTCTTCCGGTCGGCGGATGCCGTCGCCATCCGTTTTCTCAGCAATGCCCATGCCAGTTCGCAAGCCGCGGAAATTCAATCATTTAAGAGAAGGAAGGCCACCGCCGCAGACAAGCTGTCCGCCTTTCGGGGGACAATCTGTCGGCGTGGGGGCCGCCTCGACGCACAAATCGTTGATTTCGCAATCGCGGCCGCATGGCACGTTTGTTGCAGTCCGTTCGCCGGGAGGGCCATGTGCGGTGACCTTCCGGCATGGCAGACAGCGAGGACAGCAGATGACGATGCTCGGAAAGTGGCGCGCGGCAGCGCCATGCACAGCCAAGATGGGGCTCAGGGAGGCGCAGACGATCCTGCGCTCGCAAGCCGAGCCTGCCGGAACCGAACGGGTTCTGCTCGGCAATGCCGGCTTTCGCATCCTGGCCGAACCTCTTTTCGCCCGCATCGACTCTCCGCGCGAAACCGTCGCCGCCATGGACGGTTTCGCGGTGTCGGAAAAGGCCGTTCAGGCCGGCTGCCTCACCTTCGCGCTCGCCGGCGCCAGCTATCCCGGCGACAGCGCCCCTGCCGGCCGCGATCCCTCCGCAGCCGTGCGGGTGACGACCGGGGCGCCGATGCCGCCGGGCAAGGACCGCGTCATCCCCTTCGAGCTCGTGGAGGAGACGCCGGCGACCATCCGCCTCGCCGGCCCGCTTCCCGGCGCACGCCACGTCCGCCTGAAGGCCTCGGGCTTCGAGGCCGGCCAGCTCGTCCTGCCGCGGGGTACGCTTCTCGACCCCGCAAAGCTCCTCGTGGCGGCGGCATCGGACAATGGCGACGTCCTCGTCCATCGGCGGCCGGGAGTGCGCGTCATCACGAACGGCAGCGAGCTGGTCGGTGCGGGCCTTGCCGCCGAGACCGGCAATCGCGTGCCGGACAGCCTTTCCCTGCCGCTCCTTCTGATGGCGCGGCAATGGGGTGCCGACGCCGTCGGCGGCATGCTCTGCCCGGATTATGCCGGCGCGATCCGCAAGGCCGTCCTGGCGGCGCTTGAGGATTGCGACGTGCTCGTCATCGCCGGCGGTGCCTCGAACGGCGATTGCGACCTCGCCCGTCCCGTCCTGCGCGCGCTCGGTCTCGTCCCCTTCTTCGCGGGCGTTTCGATCAAGCCGGGAAAGCCCGTCTGGTATGGCAAGGCCGGCGGCGTCCATGTCCTCGGCCTCCCCGGAAACCCCGCCGCCGCGATGACCATCGCCCGGCTTTTCCTCGCGCCCCTCCTCTCCACCCTTTCCGGCCGGCCTTTCGCGGCGGCGCTCGACTGGCAGGAGAAGCCGCTCGGCGCGGCCGCCGAGGCGGCGGACCCGATGCGCGACATGGCGCTGTTCGGCCATCGCGGCCCGGATGGCACCGTCACCATCCTGCCTCGCCAGTCGGCTTCCGCGCAATTGCCGCTGGCGAAGGCGGAGTTGCTCGTGCTGCGCCCCGCCGGCGGACCGGCCCTGCCGACGGGTGCACCCGTGCCCGTGCTCGACCTGTAGGCGGCCGCTTCCACCGCCCACCCTGATCATCGGTCCAAGGCCGCCTCGCACTTTGCCCGAAATGCCTAGCCGCCATCCGCCGCCGCCGCCGGACCGCCCCGCGCGACCCCCACCTTCGCGGCCCGCAACGGACGCGAACCGATGGCATAACCCGGCGAGACGACCGTGCTGACGGTGCCGCTCGGCACCGAGGGATCGGCCACCTCGAACAGGGCCTCATGGAGGTGGGGATCGAACCGCTCGCCGAGCGGTTCGATCCGGCGAATGCCGTGTTTCTCGAAAACCTGCATCAGGTCCTTGCCGGTCAGCGCGACGCCATCGGAAAGCGTCTTCAGCACGGCCGAGCCTCGCCTTGCCTCCGCCGGCACGCTGGCCAGCGCCCGTTCCAGATTGTCGGCGACACCGACGAGGTCGGCCGCGAACTTGCTGACGGCATATTGCCGCGCATCGCTGACATCGCGCTCGGCGCGGCGGCGCAGGTTCTCCGTCTCCGCGAGCGCCCGCAGCAGGCGGTCCTTGAGGTCGGCGACCTCCGCTTCCAGCCGCACGACGGCCTCGACGGCGGCTTCGCCGGGTTCCTCGCGGGGCGTCTCCGTTTCCACGTCGTTCGGAGTTGCGGGTTTGCTCATGATCTGCTCCTCGCTCTTCATCGTTGATGGCTACCGGCCGGATGCCGCCTCGCTGAACATCGCCGCGCTGCCCGTGAGCACGGCGGCGACGAGCTTGGTGACGGCCACGGCCACATTGCCGGCCAGTGCCGCATAGACCGAGGCATGGGCGGCATGCGGTGCCGGCGGGCGCGGATCGGAAAGTGCTGCGTTCAAATCCGTTCCTCCCTTGCCGCCGGCCGTCAGGCCCGTAGCCAGAACCGCAGGATCGCGGCGACGAGGCCGAGCACGGCGACGCTCGACAGCCAGATCAACAGCATCCAGCCGACCTGCCGCACGGTCGGCATCAGTGATATCCGTGGGTGCCGACCTTACCGCGGAACACCCAGTAGGCCCAACCGGTATAGGTCAGGATCAGAGGGATGATGACAAGCGCGCCGACCAGCATGAAGCGCAGGCTTTCCGTCGGCGCGGCCGCATCGCGGATCGTCACGGCCGGCGGCACGACATAGGGGTAGAGGCTGATGCCGAGCCCGACGAAACCGAGCAGGAAAAGCGCCAGCGCCATCAGGAAGGGAAGCCGCTCATGCCCGCGTCGAAGGCTCCAGAAGAGGATGGCCGCGGTGATGGCGACGAGCAGCGGCACCTGCGCGGTCAGCAACACGCCCGGCATCTCGAACCAGCGCCGCCAGTATTCGTAGTGGAGGTTGGGCGTGGCGGCGCTGACGGCGGCAAGCGCAACCAGCGTCATGATGCCGAGCCTCCACGCCATCGTCTGCGCATGGCGAAGGCTCGACCCCTCCGTCTTCCAGACCAGCCAGGTGGCGCCCAGCAGCGCATAGCCGGCAACCACGGCAAGGCCGGTCAGCACGCTGAACGGGCTCAGCCAGTCCAGCCAGCCACCGGCATAGGCGTCGTTCTCCACCGTTATCCCCTGGAGGATGGCGCCGAGCGTCATGCCCTGCGCAAGAGCCGCGACGACCGAGCCGAGGCTGAAGGCGACATCCCAGACCGGGCGGTGGCGCGGATCACGCCAGCGGAATTCGAAGGCGACGCCACGGAAGATCAGGCCGAGCAGCATGGCGATGATCAGCGGATAGGTCGCCGGCAGCACGATGGCATAGGCGAGCGGAAAGGCCGCGAAGAGCCCGCCGCCGCCCATCACCAGCCAGGTCTCGTTGCCGTCCCAGACCGGCGCGATGGAATTCATCGCCTGGTCACGCTCCTCGCCCACCTGGAGCGTGGGAAACAGGATGCCGATGCCGAGGTCGAAGCCGTCCATGACCACATAGGCCATGACGGCAAAACCGATGATGCCCGCCCAGACGAGCGTGAGGTCGAGGCTTTCCATGGCGCTTACTCCCTGCCCACCGTGCGGGCGGCGACACCCGAAGCGGGCGTGATGCCCGCTGCGCGCTGCGGCACCTTCTGCGGTTCGCTCTCGCCCGGCTCCGGCGGTTTGGCCATCAGGCGCAGGAGATAGTAGGTGCCTGCGCCGAAGGCGGCGAAATAGACGATCACGAAGGCGATCAGCGAAACGGCGACGGCGGGCGCAGCGAGCGGCGAATGGGATTCGGCCGTGCGCAACAGGCCGTAGACGGTGAAGGGCTGGCGGCCGACCTCCGTCGTCACCCAGCCGGCGATGACCGCGACGAAGCCGGACGGCCCCATGAGGACGGCGGCGCGGTGCAGCCACGGCCAGTCGTAGAGCTGCCGGCGATAGCGCGCGAAAAGGCTCCACAGGCCGATGCCCAGCATGGCGAAGCCGAGGCCCACCATCAACCGGAACGACCAGAAGACGATCGGCACCGGCGGCCACTGGTCACGCGGGAAATCCGTGAGGCCCGGCAGCGGCGCAAACGGATCGTGCTTGAGGATGAGCGATCCGAGATGGGGGATCGACACCTCATAGCGCACGTCCGCGGCCTCGCTGTCGGGCCAGCCGAAGAGGATGAGCGGCGCGCCATTCGGGCTCGGGCGATAATCGCCTTCCATCGCCAGCACTTTGACAGGCTGGTGCTCCAGCGTGTTGAGGCCGTGCGCGTCGCCGGCAAGGATCTGGACCGGCGCGACGAGCGCGGCCATCCACATCGCCATCGAGAACATCTTTCGTGCCCCCGGATTGGCCCGATCCCTGAGCAGATGCCAGGCGCCGACGGCACCGACCGCAAAGGCCGTGGTCAGGTATGCGGCGATGACCGTGTGGACGAGGCGGAACGGAAAGCTGGCCGTGAAGACGATATCGAACCACGAGCCCGCCGGAATGAACTGACCCTTGTCGTTGATGGCGAAGCCGGCCGGCGTCTGCATCCAGCTGTTGACGGCGATGATCCAGGTGGCCGAGATCAGCGTGCCGAGGGCCACCATCGATGTCGCGAAGAAATGCAGGCCCTTGCCGACCTTGTTCATGCCGAAGAGCATGACGCCGAGAAAGCCCGCCTCAAGGAAGAAGGCCGTCATCACCTCATAGGCCATCAGCGGCCCGATCACCGGCCCCGCCTTGTGCGAGAAGACGGACCAGTTGGTGCCGAACTGGTAGGACATGACCACGCCGGAGACGACCCCCATGCCGAAGACGACGGCGAAGATCTTCAGCCAGTAGCGGTAGAGGTTGGCGTAGACACCCTTGCCGGTCTTCAGCCAGAGGCCTTCCAGCACCATGAGATAGCTGGCAAGGCCGATGGAAAAGGCCGGGAAGATGAAATGAAAGGAGACGGTGAACGCGAATTGCGCGCGCGCCAGCACCACCGGATCGAGCCCATCGAACACTGCCCTCGCCTCCTGTTCCGGCAAGGCTCCGCCCTCGCCCGCCGGGGCGGCGGGCGGCGCCCTGCATCTCGATAATCGTTCAGACCCGCCTTCTATCCGGCGACCACCCGCACCGGTATGGACTTTGCCGCCGGCGTGCCGCTGATCCGGTCGTAATAATCGAGCGGCAGCAAGGGGTTGAGTTCCGGATAGTAGCCGGCGACCGCCCCGCGGGGCATCGGATAGTCGAGCGCCGTCAGGCCGTCGACGCGCCGCGCCATGCCGTCCGTGCTGATGGTTTCGAGCGCGATCCGCGCGCCGGAGGCAAGGCCCCGTTCCGCGAGGTCCTCGGCGTTCATGAACAGCACCATGCGGTCGTTGTAGACGCCGCGATAGCGGTCGTTGTTGCTGTAGATGGTCGTGTTGAACTGGTCGTGCGAGCGCACCGTGGCGAGCCGCAGCATGGCAGGATCGTCGACGACATCGTTCACCTCTAGCCCCGGCAGCAGCAGGAAATTCGCCTTGCCGTTCTCCGTCGGCCAGACGAGCCGGCGCGGCGGGATGTCGAGGTGGAACCCCTTCGGATTCTTGATGCGCTCGGAAAAGCCCGCATAGATTTCGGGATAGACCTCGGCGATCTTGCCACGGATGAGATCGTAGTTGTCGATATAGCTTGCCCAGGGCACCTTGCTGTCCGGCAGCGTGGCCATCGCCATGCGACAGACGATCTCGACCTCCGGCAGCACATGGGGGCTTGCCGGCGTCAAGACGCCGCGCGAGGCCGTGACGTTCGCCATGGCGTCCTCGATGGTGACGAACTGCTCGCCCGCCGCCGTGCGGATCCATTCCGAGCGGGCGACGACCGGCAGGATCAGCGCATCGCGCCCGTGCACCAGATGGCCACGATTGAGCTTGGTGGCGATGCCCACCGTCAGCGCCAGCTTGCGCATGGCAGCGTAGGACCGATCCGTATCCGGGATCGCCCGGACGAAATTGCCGCCCATGCCGATGAAGACCTTGGCCGTGCCGTTCTCCATCGCCTCGACGGATTCGACCGTATGGTGCCCGTGCCCGCGCGGCGGCTCGAAGCCGAAGACGTCGCGCACGCGGTCCAGATAGTCCTGCGAGGGCTTTTCGTCGATGCCGACGGTGCGGTCGCCCTGCACGTTGGAATGGCCGCGGATCGGCGCGATGCCGGCGCCCGGCTTGCCGTAGTTGCCGCGCAGGAGCAGCAGGTTCGACACCTGCTGCAGAAGGCGCGAGCCCTGCTGGTGCTGGGTGAGGCCCATGCCGTAGCAGATGATGGTGGCGCGCGAACGGATGTAGATCTCCGCGCACCGGCGGATCTGCGCCTCGTCGAGCCCCGAGACGCGGACGATCTCGGCCCAGTCCTGCGCCAGGGCATCCGCGCGGATCGCCTCGATGCCCACCGTGTGCTCCGCGATGAAATCCGCATCGAGCACCCTTTCGCCGGCCGCCTCGCGCTCGAACATCACCTTCATCATGCCCTTGATGAAGGAAAGGTCCCCGCCGATCCTGATATGCACGAACTCGCTGGCGATCGGCGTCGAGCCGAAGGTCGCCATCTGCACGACGTCCTGCGGTTCGGTGAAGCGGATCAGCGCGCGCTCCGGCATGGGATTGACCGCAACGATGGGCGCGCCGCGCTTGCGGGCCTCGACCAGGTTGGTCATCATGCGCGGCGAATTGGTGCCGGTGTTCTGGCCGATGACGAAGATCGCCTCGGCATGCTCGAAATCCTCCAGCACGACCGTGCCCTTGCCCACGCCGATGGCCGGCGGCAGGCCGCGGCTCGTCGGCTCGTGGCACATGTTGGAACAGTCCGGGAAGTTGTTGGTGCCGAACGCGCGCACGAAGATCGAATAGAGGAAGGCCGCCTCGTTCGGCGTGCGGCCGGACGTATAGAACTCCGCCTCGTGCGGGCTCGACAATGCCCGGAGGTGCCGCCCGATCATCGCGAAGGCCTCGTCCCAGCTGCACGGCACATACCGGTCGCTCGCCGCGTCGTAGCGCATCGGCTCGGTAAGGCGCCCCTGCATCTCCAGCCAGTAGTCGGACTGCGCCATCAATTCGGTGACGGTGTATTTCTGGAAGAACTCCCGCGTGACGCGGAACTTCGTCGCCTCGTGGGCGAGCGCCTTGGCGCCGTTCTCGCAGAATTCCAGCGTCTTCTTGCAATCGGCATCCGGAAAGGCGCAGCTCGGACACTTGAAGCCGCCCGGCTGGTTCATCGCCAGGAGCGCGCGCGACCCCTTGGTGATGACGCTCTGCTCCATCAGCACCTTGGCGGTCGCGGCAGCGGCGCCCCATCCGCCGGCCGGATGGTTGTAGGTTTTGTATTGCGGCTTTCCATCGGCCATGGCGGACACTCCCCGGATGCGACAGAAATCAAGTAAACCATGTTATGCCATTGAAATCCATAGACAATTTGTCCGAGCTACCATGGACAAACTGTCCAAAGCCGCGCAATTGCCACAGCCAAGCCGTTGAGTTTGCTCAGCCCTCGCCGCTGGCACGCATCCTGCTAAGGGGGAAGAGGCGTGCACGCCGCCGCGCTGTCCCATCTTGCCGACACTCCAATGATCCTGCGTTCAAAACCGAGCTTCAAGGACATCATCTTCGCGATCAACGGCTCCATCCTGCCGAGGATCGCCTGGCACCTCGTGGCGATGACGGTCCTCTCGGTCATCGCGATCTTCGCCGCGCGGGAACATCCCGGGATCTTCGCGAGGATCAGCGCCATTCCCTTCACGCTGACCGGCATCGCGCTTTCCGTCTTCATGAGCTTCCGCAACAATGCGTGTTATGCGCGCTGGTGGGAGGGCCGGGTCCTCTGGGGCGAGCTCATCATCGCCTGCCGGTCCTTCGCGCGGCAGACGGCGGCTCTTGGCGATGACGACCGCCGCTTCCTCCTCCATCGTCTGTGCGCCTTCACGGCGGGCCTCGTCGCACGGCTCCGCGGCGAGGACGAGCCGGCCGCCATCCGCCGCTGGCACGATACCGACGTCGATGCCCAAAGCCCCAACCCCACCAACGACGTCCTCGACGGCATCGGCCGGCACTGCCTCGCGCTGGTGCGCGAGCATCGGATCGGCGAGATCCACTATTCGGTGCTGGAGGGACAGCTCGCGGCGCTCGCAAAGGTCCAGGGGGGATGCGAGCGCATCGCGCTGACGCCCGTTCCCTTCGCCTATTCATTGCTGCTCCACCGAACGGCGCTGGTCTTCTGCCTGATGCTGCCCTTCGCGCTGGCCGGCTCCCTGGACTGGTGGACGCTGCTTCCGGTGCTTCTCGTCGCCTATACGTTCTTCGGCCTCGAAGCGCTCGGCCACCAGTTGGAGGACCCGTTCGGCCTCGACCCCAATGCCCTGCCGCTGGAGGCGATGCAGCGCACCGTGGAGCGGGAGATGCTATCGGTCCTCGGGCATGCGGACCTGCCCGAGCCGATCCTGCCGCGCGACAACGTGCTGCGGTAGCGGCGGGCATTTCCGTCCATGCCGCGCTTCCGGCCGTCGGCGATCGTCTCCGCCTCGTGATCGTCGGCGGATCGGTATTCGCGCGGGGAATGGTCGACATCACAGAGGCATCGCAGACATTGAGGCCTTCCACCGGCCCGGCTGAAGCCGTTCGAAAAAATTAGTTGAATAATTCAACCATTATGTCTAGCCTGACCTCGAAATTCCACGCATGGAAAGCAGCGGGGTTGCCGTCGATGAGCACGCGCAAAAGTCAGGAACTGGCGGCCCAGGTCGATCTGGGCGTGCTCGACGGCCTGCTGAGCTTCTATGTCCGCGTCTTTGAGATCGCCGTCAGCCGGCACCTCGACGACCGGCTCGCGCCCCTTGGCTTTACGGGGCGAAAGGGCACAATCTCCTCGCTCCTGCTGATTGCCCGCCACGCCGGCATCCGGCCGACCACGATCTCCACCCTTCTCGGCATAGACAAGTCGATCACCGTCAAAACCGTTGATGAGCTGCGGCGCGCGAAACTCGTCACCCGTCGCAGCGCGGCGGATGACAAGCGCGCCCAGGAGCTTTTCGTGACCCCGGAAGGGGCCGCGCTTGCGGACAAGGTCGAGACCCTGATCGTCGCGCATTCCGACGAGTTCTTCGCCGGCCTGATGACACGGGAAGAGCACGACATCGTCGTGAACATATTCCGGAAAGCCTTCAACCGGCTGCGCGAGGTGGGAGAATGAGCAAGGGTGTGGCGATGGTCTCGGGCGCGAGCCGGGGCATCGGAGCGGCGGTCGCGTCCCGCCTCGTTTCGGAAGGCTGGAAGGTTTCCCTCGGCATGCGCGGAGGCAGGATACCGGACTGGGCGGCGTCGCTGCCGGCGGAGAGCGTCCTTGCCTGCGCCTACGATGCGGCGGCCGGCAATGAAGAGGCGCGATGGCTTGCACAAACCCGCGCGAGCTTCGGCCCGGTCGGCTGCATCGTCGCCAATGCGGGCATCATGGTGCCGAAATCGGTCATCGAAGCCGAGGACGACGAGGTCGCTGCGATGATGGAGGTCAATGCCTTCGCGCCCCGCCGGCTTGTGCGGGCCGCCTGGCAGGATTTGCGCGCCAGTGGACGGGGACGTGTCGTCATCGTCGCCTCCCTCTCCGGAAAACGCGTGAAATCGGCCCTTTCGGGAAGTTATTCCATGTCGAAATTCGCGGCCGTGGCGCTTGCGCACGGCATCCGCCATGCGGGTTTCGACGTCGGCATCCGCGCCACCGCGGTCTGCCCCGGTTTCGTCGCCACGGATATGGGGCTGTCGCTCTCGGGCCGGCCGGCCGAGGCCATGACGAAGCCCGAAGACCTTGCCCGCATCGTCTCCATGCTGATCGACCTGCCCAACGAGGCGAGTGTCGCCGAATTCGCCGTCAACTGCCAAGCTGAGGAATTCTTCTGATGCCCGGTCCCTTCGTTGTACCCGTCCATGGCGACACCGAACTGCCTGCGGAGGTCGATGTGGTCGTCATCGGCGGCGGCATCATCGGCGTTTCGACGGCGCTGGAGCTTGCCGAAGCAGGCCAGCGCGTGGCCTTGTGCGAAAAGGGCGGCATCGGCCACGAACAGTCCAGCCGCAACTGGGGCTGGGTGCGCGTGGCGCGGCGCGACCCGCGGGAAATCCCGCTGGTGCTGGAGGCCCAGCGCATCTGGCAGGGCCTGAATGCGCGGACCGGGCGGGACACGGGCTATGCGCGGGCCGGGATCATCTTCAATGCCGAGAACGGGGCCGAGCAGGCCTTCTACGAGAAATGGCTGAAGCATCTCGATGGCCACGGCGTGGATTGCCGGATGCTCACCGGCGCGGACTTCGCGGCGATGTTTCCGCAATCGCGCCTTCGCCCGCCGGCCGCGCTCTATTGCGCCGACGACGGCCGGGCCGAGCCGCAGAAGGCAGCCCCCGCGATTGCCGAGCGCGCCCGCGAATGCGGCGCCCATATCCTCACGGAATGCGCCGTGCGGGGCATCGAAACCTCCGGCGGCGCGATCTCGGCGGTCGTGACCGAGCGAGGCACGATCCGCTGCGGCGCCGTGGTGCTGGCGGGCGGCGCCTGGTCGGAGATGTTCACCCGCAGCCTCGATGCCGGCATCCACCTGCCGCAATTGAAGGTGAAGAACTCGGTCCTGCGCACCGAGCCGCACGATGCCGGCCCCGAACAGGCGATGTGGGCGGGCGACTTCGCCATCCGCAAGCGGCAGGACGGCGGCTACACCATCGCCTCGGGCCTCGGCAACATCGTCGACATCGTGCCGGCGTCCTTCCGCTATGCGCGCGACTTCGTGCCGGCATTGCGCGCGGAGTGGCGCTCGCTGATGCTGCGGGCCGGCTGGCGCTTCTTCGACGAGGCGCGCATGCCCCGTCGCTGGGATCTCGACGAGCCGAGCCCCTTCGAATATTGCCGCGTGCTCGACCCCAAGCCCAGCCGCAAGCTGGCCGACATGGCCATGGCCTCGGCGCGCAGGGCCTTCCCGGCTCTCGCCTCGGCAAAGGTCGCGCAGCGCTGGGCCGGCTATATCGACGCCACGCCCGACGCCATCCCCGTCATTTCGGGCGTGGCGGCAATTCCGGGCTTCTTCATCGCGACGGGCTTTTCCGGCCATGGCTTCGGCATCGGCCCCGGCGCGGGCCGGCTCGCAGCCGATCTCGTGCTCGGGCGCAAGCCCGTCGTGGACCCCAGGGAATTCAGGATCGAGCGCTTCGTCGACGGTTCGAAGATCGAACTGCTCGCCGGATACTGAACCAACAAGAAGCCGGAACGGCCGACAAGGGAACGTCAACATTCACACCACCGGGAGAATGACATGTCTGAAAGGGATTTCCAGTTTACCCGCCGCCAGAGCCTGAAGTTCTTCGGCGCCGCCGGTCTCGCCGCCATGGCCCCCTCCGTTCTCGGCATGGGAGCGGCAAGGGCCCAGGATACGCCGAAGGGGCAGATCGTCGTCGGCTTCTCGCAGGAGCCGACGGTCTTCAATCCGCATCTTCTGCATATCGAGGTCGACGAGGGCGTGCATTTCGCGATCTTCGATCCGCTGTTCGACGTCGATGCCAAGGGCAATTTCTATCCGCTGCTCGCCAAGGAAGTGCCGACGGTGGAAAATGGCGGTGTTTCCGCCGATGGCCTGACCTGGAAGGTGACGCTGCGCGACGACGTGACATGGCATGACGGCACGCCGTTCACGGCCGAGGACGTGAAGTTCACGCTCGAGCTGCTGGTCAATCCGGATTTCCGCAGCTGGCGCCGCACGGGCCACAGCCTCGTGCGCGACATAACCGTCGTCTCGCCGACGGAAATCAGCTGGCGCATGGAAAGCGCGTTTGCGCCCTATACCGCGATCCTCGCCTCGACCTTCATCGTGCCCAAGCACGGCTTCGAGGGCGCCGACCCGAACAATGCGCCTTTCAACAACGCCCCGATCGGCACTGGCGCCTACAAGTGGAAGCAGCGCGTGGCGGGCGACCATATCGAGCTTGAGGCCAATCCCGGCTATTTCGGCGACGGGCCCTATCTCGAACGGCTCGTGCTGAAATACATTCCCGATATCACCGTGCTCTATACGCAGCTCAAGACCGGCGACATCGACGTGCTGGCGCTGCAGTGGATCTCGCCCGACAACTACGAGGAGGCGAAGACCCTGCCCGACCGCGTGGTGGAGGTCTTCGGGGCACCGTTCTTCGAAGGCCTCAGCTTCAATCTCCAGCGGCCGCAGTTCAAGGAGCGCGCCGTGCGGGAGGCGCTCTATTACGCCGTGGACAAGCAGACGATCATCGACGCGCTCTACTACGGCGTGCCGCAGGCGACCGAAAGCTACATGCCGCGCGAATCCTACTACTACAACGCCAACCTGCCGGTGCAGGAATACAACCTCGACAAGGCGCGGGCGCTGCTCGACGAGGCCGGCTGGAAGCCGGGTTCGGACGGCATTCGCGAAAAGGACGGCGTCCGGCTTGCCTTTACCTGCTCGACGACCTCGGGCAACCATCTGCGCGAGCAGGCGCAGCAGTTCCTCCAGCAGTCCTTCCGCGAGATCGGCGTCGACATGCAGATCGGCAACCTGCCGCCGGCCGTCATGTGGGGCGACCACTGGATGCTGTCGCAGTTCGACATGGCGCTGGCGGGCCTCAGTTGCCTGACCGGTCCCGACCCGGACACGTCCGACTACTTCCTCTCGACCTCCTCCCCGGCCAAGGGCGGCAACGGCCAGAACACCTGGGTCTACGAGAACCCCGAGGTGGACGAGCTGCTCAAGAAGGGCGGCGCGCTCGTCAGCCCTGAAGAACGGCTGCCGATCTACCAGCGCATCCAGGAGATCATGCGGCACGACCTGCCGTTCCTGCCGATCTTCCAGTACGCCAACATCCGCGGCTACAAGACCGGCATCCAGGGCGTCGAAGCGAACATCAACAACCGCATCGACACCTGGAACGTGCGCAGCTGGCGCTGGGCGTAACGTCCGTTTCCACCGGATCCGGGGTGGGTGTCCCCACCCCGGTCTGCATCGCCCTGCAGCAAGGACGTCCATCTCGCCCAGGGCCCGCATTCACTGCAAGGAACCGGAAAATGGCCCGATTTCTGATCGGCAGGCTTTGGCAGAGCATCGTCCTCCTGCTGCTCGTCTCGCTCATCGGCTTCATGGTGCTCAACCTCGCCCCCGGCGGCCCGCTCTCGCAATTCGCGCTGACACCCGGCATGACGAAGGAGGCGCTGGACCGTATCGCCGAGCAGATGGGGCTCAACAGGCCGCTGCCGGTGCAATATCTCGACTGGCTGTGGAAGCTGGTGCAGGGCGACTGGGGCCGGAGCTTTCGCGACAACCGCCCCGTCCTGGAAGTGATCAACAGCCATCTCTTCGCCACACTGCTGCTCATGGGAGCTTCGACCTTCCTGTCGATGCTGATCGGGGGCTGGATCGGCATCCGCAGCGCGATCCGGCAGGGCTCCGCCTTCGATTACGCGATGACGGTCGCGTGCTTCGTCGCCCTCTCCATCCCGACCTTCTGGGTGGGTCTGGTGGCGATCTTCCTTTTCTCGCTGCGGCTGGGCTGGCTGCCGGCGGGCAACATGTACACCGTCGGCGACGGTTCCTTTTCGGACATCCTCGTGCATCTGGTGATGCCCGCCTGCGTGCTCGCGCTCGTCAACGTGGCGATCTGGGCCCGCTACATGCGGACGGCCACGCTGGAGGTCATCAACCAGGATTTCGTACGCACCGCCCGCGCCAAGGGCCTGCCGCCGCGCCGCGTCCTCATGAAGCATATCGTCGGCAACGCCCTTCTGCCGATGATCACCCTCGCCGGCATGCAATTGCCGACGCTGCTTGGCGGCGCACTCGTGACGGAGACGGTCTTCACATGGCCCGGCATGGGGCGGCTCTTCCTCGATAGCCTCGGCTACAACGATTATCCGGTCGTGATGGGGCTCCTCATGTTCTCGGCCATCCTCGTCCTTATCGGCAATCTCCTCGCCGATCTGCTGGTCGCCTTCGTCGATCCGCGCATTCGTCTTGAATAGGAGGCGTGAAAATGACAGCCGCTTCTTCCTCCCCCGCTCTCCGCCGCCGCTTTCGCGACAATCGTGCCGTCCGCCGCTTCGCGCGCAACCCGCTGGCACTGCTCGGCCTGTTCATGGTGCTCGGATTGACGGTCGCCTGCTTCCTCGGGCCGCACCTTCTGCCCTTCGACGAGCTCTATATCGACCTGCGCGCCCGTTTCGCGCCGCCCCTGACGGGCGCCCATATCTTCGGAACGGACCCGCTCGGCCGCGATATCGCGGCACGGCTGTTCCATGCCGGACAGGTTTCCATGACGGTCGGCTTCCTCGCCATGGTGATCTCCACGGTCATCGGCACGGTGGTCGGTGTCGTCGCCGGCTATCGCGGCGGCTGGACGGGAACGGTCCTGATGCGCCTCGTCGATGCCTTCCTGTCCTTCCCCTCGGTCTTCCTGCTGCTGACGCTCGCCGCCTTCATCAAGCCGAGCCCGATGACGATCACGCTCATCATCGCCTTCACGAGCTGGATGGAGGTGGCGCGCATCGTGGAGGCGGAGGTCAAGTCGTTGCGCGAGCGGGAATTCGTCATGGCCGCGCGCATGCTGGGCCTGTCGAACGGCTGGATCATGTTCCGCGAGATCCTGCCGAACGTGATGGGGCCGATCGTCGTCGCGGCAACGCTGACCGTGGCGCGGTCGATCCTGATGGAGGCCTATATCTCCTTCCTCGGCTACGGCATCCAGCCGCCGCTGCCGAGCTGGGGCAACATGCTCAACGGCGCGCAGCAGTATCTGGCGGCCGCTCCCTGGCTCGCCATCGTGCCCGGCCTTGCCATCACCATCGCCGTCACGGGCTTCAACTTCATCGGCGACGGCCTGCGCGACGCCCTCGACGTTCGTTCACACAATGGGTGACAGGATGACCAAGTTTTCCCCCTTCGACCAATCCTACTGGTTTGCTTCCGCGCCGCCACCGCCGGAAACCGAACGGCTTGCCGGCGAGAAGGTCGTCGACGTCTGCATCGTCGGGGCCGGCTATACGGGGCTCACCACCGCGATCGAACTCCGGCGCAAGGGCGTTTCGGTCGCCATCCTCGAGCGCGAGGAAGCCGGCTATGGCGGATCGGGCCGTAATGCCGGCCATTGCAGCCCCACCTTCTCCTACTATTCGCTGGACAAGATCCGTTCGCTTCTCGGCCAGCCCTGGGCGGAACGCCTCATCCACCGCCAGACGCGAGCCGCCGATCGCGCCGCGGACTACATCCAGCACTACGGCATCGACTGCGAATGGGTGCAGAGCGGCCTCGTCATCGGCGCGATGCGCCCCGGCCACCTGCCGCCCCTCGAACACAAGACCGAAAGCTACAACGCCGTGGGCGCGCGCACCCGCATGCTCGACCGGGACGAGATAACGCGCATCACCGGCAGCCCGCGCCTTTACGGCGGCTGGCTGCACGAGGAAGGCGCGCACATCCATCCGCTGAAATATGCCCGCGGCCTTGCGGCGGCGGCGATCAGCGAGGGCGCCACGCTCTATACCCGGTCGCCGGCGAAACGCTGCGAGAAGACCGGCGGCAAGTGGAAGGTGGTCGGCGAAGCGGGCCACGTCATCGCAGACAAGGTCATCTTCGCCACTGGCGCCTACACGGTGGAGGGCTGGCCCGATCTCGACAAGAGCTACCGCATCATGCCGGTCTATGTCTGCGCCACCAATCCGCTGTCCGATCGTGCCCGCGAAACGGTGCTGCCGCAGAACACGACCATGATCGACGGACGCGGCGACTTCTACTGCTACAAATGGACCGCCGACAACCGCATCGTCGCTTCCATGTTCCTCAGGGGGCCGCGCGGCCGCGACATCGCCTATTCGAAGACGGTCATGACCGACCGGCTGAAATGGCTGCACCCGCAGCTGACCGAGGCGGTGCGCTGGGACTACTTCTGGTTCGGCGAGCTGGACATGCAGTACCGCACCGTGCCCCGGCTCTACAGCCTTGCGCCGGGCGTCGTGGCCCTCACCGGCCTTTCCGGCCGGGGCGTGCCGACGGGCACCATGCTCGGCGGCATCCTTGCGGACTGGGCAATCGGCACGCAGGAACGGGACCTCGACCTCAAGGTCGAGCCGCTGCATCGTGCGCCGTGGTGGATGGACTACGGCCCGAGCTACAAGCTGCGCGAGATGCGCGCGGTCGACAATTTCATGAGCAAGCGGGGCGGCGTGGAGCTGCCGCCGCATTCTTGAGAAGGAGGACGAACCATGTCGATCTACTGGAACGTGAAAGACGATACCGGCCGCACCGAGGCGGCCGTGGCGGAAAACGGCGCGCAATCCTATCGGCGCATGATCTGGGAGGACCAGGGCGACAGCGCGGCTGCGGTCAAGGCTGCCGTCTGGATCGCCGAGCCCGGCATCTATCCCTACCCCGCCCGCGCGCTGGAGGAGACCTTCGTGGTGATCGAGGGCGAAGCCGATTGCCGCATCGGCGACGGTGAGAAACGGCGCATCGGGCCGGGCACGATCGTGGTCGTTCCGAAGGGAGAGGCAGCCTGGCTGGACGTGATCACCCCCTTCCGCAAATTCGCGATGGTCGTACCCAAGCCCTGACCCGCCTAACGAAGGGGAGCCCCATGACAGACCTTCACCGCAATCCGGCCGGAACGATTCTCGCAGTCCGCTCGCTCGACGTGAGCCTTCCGCGGAACATGGAACGCAGTCATGCGGTGGAGGGCGTCTCGCTCGATCTCAGGCAGGGCGAGATTCTCTGCGTCGTCGGCGAAAGCGGCTCCGGCAAGTCCGTGACCGCCAGCACGGTCATGGGCCTGCTGCCGCCCGCCATGCGGGTGACAGGCGGGGAAATCCTCTACAAGGGGCGCGACCTCATCGCCATGCCGGAGGCAGAGCGCCGCCAACTGCGCGGCAAGGCGATCTCGATGATCTTCCAGGATCCGCTTTCGGCGCTCAATCCGCTGATGACCATCGAGGAGCAGATCGACGAGGTTTTCGTCGCCCACGGCGTGACGAACCGCGCCGAGCGGGAACGTCGCGTGCTGGAGCTCATCACCGAGGTCGGGCTTCCCGATCCCCCGCTGATCCGCAAGCAATATCCCTTCCGTCTTTCCGGCGGCCAGCGTCAGCGCGTGATGATCGCCATCGCGCTGGCCCTCGATCCCGACATCCTGATCGCCGATGAACCGACGACGGCGCTCGACGTGACCATCCAGGCGCAGATCCTCGACCTGATCCGCCGGCTGCAGGCGAAGAAGAACACGAGCGTCATGTTCATCACCCACGACTTCGGCGTGGTGGCCGACATCGCCGACCGGGTCGTGGTGATGGAAAAAGGGCATGTGGTGGAGGAAGGCACCGCCGATGCGGTGCTGCGCGATCCGCAGCATCCCTACACACGCCGGCTGATCGCCGCGGTACCCCGCCTGCGTGAGGCGGAGAACGAGGTGAAGGCGGGCGAAACCGTTCTGGAGGTGCGCGGCCTCAGCAAGACCTATCGCAGCCATGCCGGCCTTTTCGGCAAGGTGCGGGTCGTTCCGGCCGTCGAGGACGTCTCCTTCACGCTTCACCGCGGCGAGACGCTGGGCGTCGTCGGGGAAAGCGGATCCGGGAAATCCTCGATGGGCAAGGTGCTCATGAAGCTCGTGGAGGCGGATGCCGGCGAAATCCTGCTCGGCGGTCGCGACATAAGGCCGATGGGCGAGGCCGAGTTCCGTCAGCTCCGGCCCCGCATCCAGATGATCTTCCAGGATCCCTTCGCCTCGCTCAATCCGCGCCTTACCATCGGCACGTCCCTGACGGTGGGCCCGGTCGCCCATGGGCTCGACCGGAAGGAGGCCCATCGCCGGGCGCTCGGCCTGCTGGAGCGCGTCGGGCTCGGCGCCGCCGCCTTCGAGCGCTATCCGCACGAGTTCTCCGGCGGCCAGCGCCAGCGCGTCGGCATAGCGCGTGCCCTGATGTTCGATCCGCAGATCATCGTCGCCGACGAGGCCGTCTCGGCGCTCGACGTCTCCATCCAGGCGCAGATCCTGCAACTGCTCGCCGAGGTGCAGGCGGAAAAGCACCTTGCCATGATCTTCATCACCCATGACCTGCGCGTCGCCAGCCAGATCTGCGACCAGGTGATCGTGATGAACCGTGGCCGCGTGGTCGAGGCCGGCACGCCGATGCAGATCTTCCACAACCCGCAGGAAGCCTATTCGCGTCAGCTCATGCAGGCGATCCCTGGCTCCGACCTGTAGCATTTGCCGTTGCTCTGCGGGGCAGTGCCTGCTGAAGCCCTGTGATTGAAGAGAAGCTACAGAAGTCCACCCTTGTCAGTCGATATCGGCACCAGCTCCATCGGCCGGTGCGTCTTGCCCTCGACGAGAAGGGTGTCGATGTTATCTCTTCCGACAGACACGTCCGCAGTCGAAAACCTCGCTCGCCGTCGCCCTTGGGTCAGGCTTGCAGCTGCGTCGGCGGGTCCGTGCCCGCAAGGCCGAGGGCGGCGCGCAGCGTCGCCTCGCTCTGCCGGGCGAACCGGTCGGCGGCCAGGCGGCCGCGGGCTTCGTCCCTCGGCGGCAACGGGCCGGCCAGCCGCTCCGCGATCCCGTCCGCCGTCATGGGCACATGCGGGATGTTCTCGACGATGCACAGGCGATGGGCAAGGGAACCGTAGCGCACGACGGCCGGGATGCCGAGCTGCGCGGCTCGACCGAGAACGCCCGAGGCGTGGTCGCCGATGGGCGGATAGAAACACCAGATCGCATCGCTCGCGGCATAGGCTCCGAGCAGTTCGGCATCCGAGACGCTGCGGTTCACCGCAACGCCGCCCGCCTCGCGGAAGGCCGCCGCATAGTCGTCGACAGCCCGCTCGATCCTGCCGCAGGAAATGAACTGGAAGCGCGTCCTGAGGGCGGCAACGCGCACATAACTGTCGGTGAAAAGGTCGAAACCCTTGCGTCGGCTCTGCGTGCCGATCGCCGTCAGAACCAGGCGCGCACCCGGCTGCCGCTCGCTGCGCAGCAGTTCCACCGCCTCCCGCTCCTCGTCCGTCAGGTCCCAGAGCTGGAAATCGTAAATCCAGCCTTTCGCGATCGTGGAAAAGGCAGGGAACACGCTGAAGGGAAGGATGGTCAATGTATGGATGGCGCGGAAACGCTTCAGCCACCGGAGGACGGCGCGTTTCCAGCGACAGGACCGGCGGGACGATACCGACAGCGGCATCGGCCGCAACAGCAGGCCCGCCGTCCGCCGCCCGGTGAGGGCCCGCAGCAGGCTGACCGCGACATAGAGCAGGAAGGCCTCCTCCACCATCAGAAACAGAACGGGCGCACGCGACAGAAGCACGGCGCGCAAACCGGCCCGGCGCGCGCCGAAAAGCCGCTCCAGGACGCGCAGGTAGGACGGGCGGCGACCGCTCTCCCCCCTGGAATAGACGAGCGGCGCGCCCGTACGTCCCCGGACCCGCGCCCGCCGCGTCCGCCAGAGCCACCCACGCGCGGGTGTGCCGAGATTCTGTGCACCGAGATTTTGAGGCTGCAGATCCAATCGCGCAGACGAACCCGTTGCAGCCGGCAAGTCCGAGCCCGCCTGCATGACATTCCCCCGAAAATCATCGCCAAATGTCTTCCGGACCGTCCCGCCCGGAAAGAAGTGCAATGGCCGCCTCGGCCGCCATCACGGAAACATCAAAATCCTGGAGTGACGCTCGCCCCGCCACAACCCTGTCGTTAATATTTTCACTTTAGCGTGTCATTCTGGGAATTCAAGCCCAACCCCACAACCATAGCGGACGGTCGGCGTGCAAGGTCCGGCTTCACCGGGATATAAGCCCCAGCTTGCCGCCGCGTGCCGGAGGGGCCATAAAGGCCCGGAACAGACCGGCCGCGCCCAGGGACGAAGGATGAACCTCAAGGAATTTGCGGCCCGCATCGGCCTTTCGCAGACCACCGTCAGCCGGGCGATGAGCGGCTATCCGGAGGTGCGGCCCGAGACACGGCGACGCGTGCTGGAAGCGGCGGAAAAGCTCGGCTACCGGCCGAACATCAGCGCGCAGCGACTGGCGACCGGCCGGGCCGGCGCGATCGGCATGGTCTTCCAGGGCGGCGGGCGCTTCGGGCCGCATTCCAGTGAATTCATGGGCGGGCTCTCGACCCGGCTGCAGGAGGACGGCATCGACATTCTCGTATCGACCGTCGAGACGGAGGCGGAAGAGGCCGCCGCCTATCGCCGGCTGGCCGCCAGCAAGCGGGTGGACGCGGTGGTCGTCCACACGCCGGCCTGCGCGGATGCCCGCATCGCTCTTTTGCAGACCTTGGCGCTACCCTTCATCGTGCACGGGCGCAGCACGGCGGAACGCTCCTTCGCCTTTCTCGACATCGACAATTTCGGGGCGATCGAGACGGCGGCGGGCTATCTTGCCGATCTCGGCCACCGGCGCATCGCGCTCATCAACGGCGACACGACCAGCACCTATGCGCAGGACCGGAGCAGCGGGTACCGGACGACGCTCGAGGCACGCGGCCTCATCCTCGATCCGGCCCTTGTCGGCCATGGCGAATTCACGGACGAGACCGGCTTCCGGCTAATGCAGGCTTTCCTCGCCCTCCCCGCGCCGCCGACGGCGGTCATTGCCGGTTCGATGATGTCGGCGCTGGGCGCCATGCGGGCGATCCGCATTGCGGGGCTTGCCGTGGGTGCGGATGTCTCGCTCATCGCGCATGACGACGTCTTCCCCTATCTCAGCCCGGACAACCTCGTGCCATCCGTCACGACGACGCAATCGCCGATCCGCGCGGCGGGCGAACGCATCGGCGACATGGTCCTGCGGCTGTTGCAGGGCGAGGCGCCGGAGGCGCTGCAGGAGATCTGGCCCGTCGATTTCCGCATTCGCGGCTCGACCGGCCCCGCCCCGGCCTGAGGTCAGACCTTCAACTCGCGGCGTTCCCTTTCGGTCTCGATCGCAAGGTCCAGAACCTTCTGCAGCTCGGCCGCATGGCGGAAGCCGGGCTCGACCTGCCGGCCCGCCATCACGGAGGCGGCGAAGCGCTCGTAGTTGGTCGGCACCGTACCGGCATCGAGCTCGCGCCAGACGGCCTGCTCGACATCCTCCCCGAGGCACCCGCGCAGGCGCGACCCTGCGGGCGTGTGGATGACCTCCAGGGCGCCCCTGTCGCCATGCATGCGCAGACGCAGTTCGTTGAGGTGGCCGGTCGCCCAGCGGCTCGCATGGATGACGCCGAGCGCGCCGTTGGAAAAATCGACGGTCATGGTGAAGCTGTCATTGGCGTCGAGGTCGTATTCGCCGATCCGGTTGTCGGGCGCCTTGTCGAAGGCCCGCAGCCGCGCGAAGACATGCTCCACATCGCTCGCCGCGCCATAGCTGGCGAAATCGAGGATGTGGATGCCGACATCGCCGAGCACGCCGTTCGAGCCGTGCCGGGTGGAAAGCCGCCAGAGCCACTGGCTTTCCGTCGCCCAATTGCCCCAGGCCTTGGAGACGAGCCAGCTTTGCAGGTAGGAGGCCTCGACATGGCGCACATGGCCGAGTTCGCCGGCCAGCACCATCGCCCGCGCCTTCTGCAGGGGCGCCACGTTGCGGTAGGTGAGGTTCACCATGGTGACGAGGCCCGAGGCCTCGGCGGCGCGCGCCATCTCGTCCGCCTTGGCATAGTTTTCCGCCAGCGGCTTCTCGCACATCACATGCTTGCCCGCCGCAAGCAGCGCCAGGGTGGTCGGGTGATGGGCGCGGTCGGGCGTCACGTTGGTGGCGGCATCGAAACCGTTCCAGGCGATGGCGTCCTCCAGCGAGGTGAAGACGTTGGGAATGCCGTGCGTGTCGGCAAAGGCCTTGGCGCGCAGGGGGTCCACATCGACGGCGCCGACCAGGTCGACGCCATCGATCGCGGCAAAGTGCTGGGCATGGGTATTGGCCATGCCGCCGGTTCCAAGAACGAGCAGGCGCATTGTTTCCTCAGCGATATCCGGCTTCGCCGGCTTCATGCAGTTTCGGGCCGCGCTCGACGATCGGCTCCAGCGCCTTTTCGACCGGCACGTTCGGTGCGTCATGGATCGCCGTGTAGGTGCCCTGCGGGTTGAAGGCCCATTTCACGCCATTGGCGAGCACCTTCTGCACGGTGGCATCGTGATAGGTCGGATAGGTCTCGTGGCCCGGGCGGAAATAGAAGATGTTGCCGGCGCCGCGGCGCCAGGTCATGCCGGACCGGAAAACCTCGCCGCCGGCGAACCAGGAGATGAACACCGTCTCCAGCGGTTCCGGCACGGAGAACTGCTCGCCATACATCTCCTCGTTTTCCAGCACGAAGTTCTCGCCGAGACCCTCGGCGATCGGATGGCGCGGATTGATGACCCAGAGGCGCTCGCGCTCGCCGGCCTCCCGCCATTTCAGGGCACAGGGCGTGCCCATCAGCCGCTTGAAGATCTTCGAGAAATGGCCGGAATGGAGGACGATGAGGCCCATGCCTTCCCAGACCCGTCTCGCCACGCGCTCGACGACGTCGTCGCTGACGGCGCCATGGTCCTTATGCCCCCACCAGACGAGTACATCCGTCTCGGCAAGCCGCGCCTCGGCAAGGCCGTGCTCGGCTTCCTGCAGCGTCGCCGTGCCGGCGCTGATCGACGGATCCCGGTTCAGCGCCTCGGCAATGGTGGTGTGCATGCCGTGCGGATAGATCGAACGCACGATCTCGTTGGTCTGCTCGTGGATGTTCTCACCCCATACGATGGTGCGTATTGCCATGTGCCGTTCCTCTGAGCCAAAAATTGAAACCGCTTTCAATTCGGCGGAACCGATAGAGACAGACCCGATTCTTGGCAAGCGGGGGTCTTGTCGATTCCTGTCGTCTTTCAGTGGAATGTCGATTTGGAGAAAAGGTTCAGCACAAGCACGCCGGCAATGATGAGGCCGAGGCCGAGAACGGCGGCAAGATCGAGCTTCTGGCCGAAGACGAAATAGCCGACGAACGAGATCAGCACGATGCCGAGCCCGCTCCAGATGGCATAGGCGATGCCGACCGGCACATAGCGCAGGCTCCAGGACAGGAAGAAGAAGGCGATGGCGTAGCAGACCACCATCATGGCGGTCGGCACGACCCGCGTGAAATGCTGCGCGGCCTGCATGGCCGAGGTGCCCAGCACTTCGAAGACGATGGCGACGACGAGGGCGGCGTAGACGGAGGTGAGGTTCATGGCGTTTCTCTGGCGCCCGCGGGCGCAAATCGTATCGGGGATCAGGAGCGCGTCAGCGCCGAGAGCCGGTCCAGCATGGCCGCGCGGGTTGGCGCATCCATGGTCGGCGAGCCGAGAAGATCGGCAAGCCAGAGGCCATCCACGGCGTAGCGCACCAGCATGGCGTCGAGCGCGGAATCCGTGCCGACATTTTCCGCAAGGTATCGCTCCACCCATTGTCGCCAGCGCTCGCGCAGGTGCGGCTCGGAAATGAGGGCGACGGTCAGCACCTTCCACTTCTCGCCGTCGGCCAGCCCCTCCGGCAGGAAGAAGACCGAGATATAGGCGCGGGTGAAGCGGCCCTTCGGCTCCGGGTCGTCCCGCATCCTGTCGGCGATCGCCCGGTCGAACTTGTCCGTCAGATCGGTGAACAGGCCGTCGAGCAGCGACAACTTGTTCGGGAAATGGTGCAAGAGGCCACCCTTGCTGACACCCGCCGCCTGGGAGACCGCGTCGAGCGTCACGCTCGCCGGCCCCTTCTCCAGCGACAGCTTCGCCGCGACCTCCAGCAATTGCTGGCGGACGGCTTCCGGGTGCTTCTTGCGGTGGTGGGCCTTGCTCATGCCGCAAACATACCGTCTAGACGGTTTCTTGTCAATCACGCTGAAAATGCGGGGGGACGGCGCGCTTCGTCGCAGGCGAATAGCCGGCATTGCCTACCGCGGATGCGGGCGGTAAGACCGGGGAAACGGGAGAGACCCATGACGGACACGACCGACAACCAGCAGCGTCAGGGCGAGACGATCACCCTTTACGAGGCGATCGGCGGCGATACGGCCGTCAGGGCGCTGACGCACCGCTTCTACGTGCTGATGGACACATTGCCGGAAGCCGCGCGCTGCCGCGCGATCCACCCGCCGGACCTTTCCGGCAGCGAGGAAAAACTCTACGAATACCTGACGGGATGGCTCGGCGGGCCGCCGCTCTACACGGAAAAGCGCGGCCACCCCATGCTGCGCCGCCGCCATTTCGTGGCGCCGATCGGCCCGGCCGAGCGCGACGAATGGCTGCTCTGTTTCATCCGCGCGCTGGAGGAGACCGTGCCGAGCGAAGGCCTGCGCGCCATCATCCTCGAGCCCGTCACGCGGCTCGCCCATCACATGCAGAACCAGGAATAGCCCGATGTCGTTTCCGCTCCGCTCCGCGAGCCTCCTCGTTGCCGGCCTGATGGGGCTGACAGGCGTCGTCACCGCCGCCGCGGCCTCGCATGGCAGCGATCCGCGCCTGATGGCCGGCGCCTCCGCCATGTGCCTTGCCCATGCCCCGGCGCTGGTGGCGCTTCATGCCGCCTGGCCAGGCCTGCGCACGGCGGCGCTTGCGTCCCTGCTGCTTGCGCTCGGCACCGCGCTCTTTGCCGGCGATCTCGTCCTGCGTCATTTCGCAGGGCACGGTCTCTTTCCCATGTCCGCCCCGACCGGCGGCGTCACCATGATGGCAGGGTGGCTGGCGGTGGCGCTCGGCGCCTTCCTCCCGCCGCGCAGGGAACACTGAGATCAGCGCTTCGGAATGCGCCCGAAACGCAGGAGATTGCCGTGCGGATCGTGGATGTGGAACTCTTCCATATTCCACGGCCGCACCGTCATCGCCGACAGCGTCGGCACATTCCGGGCGCTGAACTCGCGATGAAGCTCGCCAATGCCGCCGCCGCGCAGATAGACGGAGGTGCGCTCGCAGAGCGTCCGGTCATCGGTGCGCCAGAAATGCAGCTCCATGCCGGGGCGTCGGACGATCAGATAGTCGTCCGCCCGGTACACGACCTCGCCGAAGCCCAGCAGCGTCGTGTAGAAGCCCTGTGTCTCGTCGATATCGAGCGACGGCAGGACCGGCAGCACCTCGATGCGGTCGGGATCATCGATCCCGCTCATGCGCCCTCGACGACGCTGAAGCCTTCGAATTTCGGCGGGCCGAGATAGCTGCCCTTGTCGGCCGCGGCGTTCTTGTGCGCCTGCCGGAAGTTTTCCGATTTGGTCCAGGCGATGAAGTCGTCCTTGCTCGACCAGACCGAATGGGAGGCGAAGAGGGTGAAGCCCTCTTCCGCATTGGTGTCGCCCCTGAGGAGATGGAAGGACTGGAAGCCCGGCATTTCGTCAAGGCTCGAATCGCGCCCCTTCCAGATAGCCTCGAAGGCCTCTTCGTGACCGATGGCGATCCGGAAGCGGTTCATGGCAAAGAACATGGAAGACCTATCCTTTTCGACCGCGATCCCGGATGCAAGCCACTTTGCACGTTTGCCGGAAAGGCGCCCTGTCAGAGCGAATCCCGCCGCAGGCGGCGCGGCTGCGGGAAGGCTACGACATTGTCGTTGCGCGCTTCAAGAGCCGGCGTGCCCTCGAAGCTTGCAGTGCGCGCCGGCGGGCGGGCGCTTGCCAGCGGGAATTCCGTGACATTCTCGCTTTCCAGCATATCCGCCCGACGCGTCAGGAGGGCATAGAGTTCCGGCACAAGGCCGTCGCCGTTCTGGGCGGCCAGCTTGTGCAAGCCGATCATCATGAAGGCGTCGGGTCTTTCTTCATTCACTGGGTGGTCTCTCCCTGGCTCATGCTCTGCAGGGCGCGCTCGAAGGAGGATTTGCTGCCGTTGCGCAGCGGCACGAAGGCCTTCTCCCACTTCTTGCAGCCCGTCTTCACGCGGATGCAGGCATCATGGCTGATACAGTCGATGGGGCAGAAGACGCAGTCGACCGAGGGCAGGACGTTGTCGATGCGGGAAACCGCCTCGCGCAGGCCGCCGTCATGGTGGATGAGGTTGGCGCCATAGGAACTGGCGATCTGGCGCAGATGCGCCACTTGGCAGTCCCGGCCGCCGACATAGAGGAAGCTGCGCCCCTCGAGGCCTGCCTTGCCATCCGCCTTGTCAGCCGTTTCCGTCTGCTGGCGGGCCTGCTGCTGCTGCCTGTGCTTCTCGCGCATCGCCTTCCTCTCCGCTTCGCCGGTCCGGCGCTTGATCTTGGTGACTTCCACGCTGCGGGGCGCCTGCGGCGCCCGTATCTCGACCCGCGGGGCCGCGGCCGGCGCGACCGCCGCCGTCGTCTCCTGCGGTGTCGCAATCTGCTTCTTGAGTGCGGCGACCTGGCGCTCCAGGTCCGCAATGCGCCGGTCACGCTCGGCGATCATCGATTTCAAGACCGCTTCGGCGCGGCCTGCAGTCACATAGTTCATGCATGGTCCCCTTTGGCACTCCGCGTCGGCGGAGCCTCAGTTCGAGGGGCAACCTACAAAACTTGATTTTCAGAGTAAAGTATAAACATGACTATGAAAGTCATATTTTCGTGCAAAAAATTCCCGCCGGATGGATCACGACGGGAATGCGCGCCTCAGTTGAAGACGATCGGCACGTTGAAGGCCCAGGAGGACTTTCCTGCAGCGTCGGGAATCTTGGCGAAGGGCGCCGCGCGCTGCACCGAATCGACCGCCGCCCTGTCGAGCGCCGCGATGCCCGAGCTGCGCGCGACGCGGATGCCGCTCGCCGCCCCGCTGGCGCTGACGGTGAAGCTCACCACCACGCTGCCGCGGTCGCCGCCCGAGACGCGCCGCTTGGCGCGGTTGATCTTGTTGCGCACCTTGCCCGGATAGTTCGTGACGGCCGCGTTGCCGGCCACCGACGAATTGCCCTTCTTCTGGCCGCCGACCGCCGCGGACTTCACGTCCACCGAGCCATCGACCTCGCCACGGGTGGCGTTCTGCTTCGCCTTGCCCTTCTCGCCGGCCTTGCGGACCGGCTTTTCCTTCGGCTTCTTGCGCTCGACCTTCTTGACCGGCTCTTCCTTCTTCACTTCCGGAACCGGCTTGATCTCTTCGTCCGGCTGGATCTCCGGCTTGATTTCCGGAACCGGAATCGCGGCGATCTCCACCTCGGACGATGGCACGACGAGTTCCTCGACCGGCTCGGAGGTGATCGGATCCGTCGGCGTCATCACCTCGGTCACTTCCGGCTCGATTTCGGTCGGCTGGATTTCCGCCACTTCCTGCGGCACCGGCTCGGTAACGTCGGGCTGGATCGTCTCGGGCGTGATCGTGTCTTCAGGATTGCCGGATTCCACCGCCTCGAAGGCGCCGTTGCCCAGCATGGCCACTTCCGCGACGACACCGCCGGCGATCAGCGCCTGATCTTCCTCCGGCGCAGGCGCCATGGTGAGGATCGCGGCCGCGGTGGCATGCGCCAGCAGGGAAAGGGTCCCCGCGCCGAGCCAGAGCCACTTGCTTCCAGACATGATATCACCCGTCATTCCGTTTCATGCGTCGCGGCACCTCATGCGCCGCGCTACCCGATACTCAACCTTCGAGGCCGGCCGTTGCCTTGCTGCGCGTCACGATGCCGTCCATGCAGCGCGCCTTCTCGATGCCCTCGCCCTCGCAGACCGGCGCGTCGTTGATCAGGAGGTTCTTCACCGTCTCGCACTTGATGCCCGGCACGTCGAACTGGCGCACCTTGGACTTGCCCGCCGGCAGGTCGCGGAAATCGAGCAGCGCCAGGCGCTCGACCGTGCCCTTGTCGTTGAAGATGACGAATTCGAAGGAGACCTTCGAGACGTCCTGCGCAAAACCGTTGGCGGCGACGAAAGTGAAGAGGCAGCCCTTCTGCGAGCCTGCAAGGGCGTTCAGTTCCACGTCCAGTCCCTTGGACGCTGCGGCCTCCTGGCCTGCGGCACTGGTGATGGCGGCAGCAGAAAGCATCGCGGAAAGAAGAAGGGTGCGTACGGTCATGAACTCGCCTGTTTCATATCGATTTGCTGTCGGCCGAGAACGACGGCCGCGGTCAGTCTAACCGGTGAGTGCCAGAATTAACATGACTTTATCGTACCGGTATTGCGTGCATAGATAAATATGAGTAATGAAGTCAAGATAGTAAACGCAAAATCCGCGTCAAACCCCTGTTCCTCCAACAAAATTTACCAGGACCGGAGCAGGCGACAGGAAACTCGATCAAGGCCGAGCCCATGACCAACACGACCCGACCGACCCCCGCCGAAATCCGCGCCTTCCGCGCCGAGAACCCGAAGATGCGCGAGCGCGACATCGCAGCCACGCTCGGCATTTCGGAAGCCGCGCTCGTCGCGGCCGAGGTGGGGCTGACGGCGGTGCGCATCGACGGCGACGCCAACCGCTTCCTCGAGCGTTCGGAAGCGCTCGGCGAAGTCATGGCGCTGACCCGCAACGAGAGCGTGGTGCACGAGAAGATCGGCGTCTTCGAGAAGATCAACACCGGCAAGCACGCCTCGATCGTGCTCGGCGAGAACATCGACCTGCGCATCTTCCCCGGCACCTGGGCGCATGGCTTTGCCGTGACCAAGACGGACGGGGAACAGGTGCGCCGCAGCCTGCAGTTCTTCGACAAGGCGGGCGTCGCCGTGCACAAGGTGCACCTGCGCCCCGCCTCCAACCTTCAAGCCTACGAGGCTATCGTCGCCGACTTCCGCCTGGAAGACCAGTCGCAGAACTTCGTCGAGGTCCTGTCCGAGAAGGTCGAGGAGACCGGACCGGTGGACGTGGCGGCCCTGCGTGAGAACTGGGCGGCGATGACCGACACCCACCAGTTCTTCGGCATGCTGAAGAAGCTGAAGATCGGCCGCCAGGACGCGGTGCGCAGCGTCGGCGAGGATTTCGCCCGGCAGGTCGCCGCCGATGCCGTCGGCCACCTGATGCGCGCGGCCGCCGAGCGCGACGCCGACATCATGTGCTTCGTCGGCAATCACGGCACGATCCAGATCCACACCGGCCCGGTGAAGAACATCCAGCCGATGGGCCCCTGGCTCAACGTCATGGATCCGACCTTCCACATGCACCTGCGCATGGACCACATCGCCGAGTGCTGGGTGGTGCGCAAGCCGACCGTCGACGGCCACGTCACCTCGCTGGAGGCCTATGACGCCAGCGGCGAGATGATCATCCAGTTCTTCGGCAAGCGCAAGGAAGGCATGGCGGAGCGCGCCGACTGGCGCGAGATCCTCGACAGCCTGCCGCGCCCCGACAGCGTCGCGGCCTGAGACCGCCGCAGATAAAGACGAGTGGCGCATTCCCGTGTTTTGCAGGGGCGCGCCGGTTACCCGCGAAGGACCACGATCATGAGCAAGAGCTTCGATTTCCGCCGCGCCCGCCCGTGGGAAGTGGCCCTCACCGTGTTCGCCCTCTCCGCCCCCCTGCTCCTGCCGCTCGCGGCGACGGGCTCGAACGGCTTCATCCGCAAGGCTGTCGCCCAGGAGATGCAGCAGGTCGACAGCTCGAAGCTGGTGGCCATCGGCGGCGCGGTGACGGAGATCGTCTATGCGCTCGGCGAAGGCGACCGCCTCGTCGCCCGCGACTCGACCAGCACCTTCCCCGAAGAAGCGCTGAAGCTCCCCGATGTCGGCTATATGCGCCAGTTGTCGCCGGAAGGCGTCATCGCCGTCAACCCGACGGCGATCCTCGCCGTCGAGGGCAGCGGCCCGCCGGATGCGCTCGCCGTCCTGAAGAGCGCCGGCATCCCCTTCGAGATCGTGCCGGAAGGCTATGACCGCGCGGCGATCCTCAAGAAGATCGACGTCGTCGGAAAGTTTCTCGGCGTGGCGGACAAGGCGAAGGAACTGGAGACGGCGGTCGCCGCCGATCTCGACGCGGCCGTTGCCGATGCCGCCAAGCGGCCGGAAAGCGAGCGCAAGCGCGTGCTGTTCATCCTCAGCTTCCAGAACGGCAGGGTCATGGCGGCCGGCAGCCACACGGCAGCCGACGGCATCATCGGTCTTGCCGGCGCGATCAACGCGACGGAGGGCGCCTTCGAAGGCTACAAGCCGCTGAGCGACGAGGCGATCATCAAGGCGAGGCCCGATGTCGTCATGGTCATGACGCGCCCCGGCGCCGGCAGCAGCGACGAGGAAATCCTCGCCCATCCGGCGATCTCGGTGACGCCGGCCGCCGCCAGCAAGGCGGTCCTGCGCATGAACAGCCTGCATCTGCTCGGCTTCGGCCCGCGCACCGCCTCGGCCATCCGCGACCTCAACAAAGAACTTTATGGCAATGTCTCTCAATGACGCCGTGCGCGGCAAGGACGCACGCGGTTCCTTCCTGATGCGCTCCGTCCAGTCCCGGGCGGCAGGCGACCGCACGGCGATCGCGCGCCTGACACTCGTCGCCCTTGTCGTCGTCTCGGCCGTCGCGCTCGCTCTGTCGATCGCCACCGGCGCCTCGGACGCCTCGGCCATCAACGTCATCGGCGCGCTCTTGAGCGGCGCGGAGGACACGGCGCTCAGCGTGCGCGACCGCATCATCGTCTTCGACATCCGCATGCCGCGTGCCCTGCTCGGCTTCCTCATCGGCGCGGCGCTCGCCATGTCCGGCGCGGTCATGCAGGGCCTCTTCCGCAACCCGCTCGCTGATCCCGCCCTCGTCGGCATCTCCTCCGGCTCCGCCCTCGGCGCGGTGCTGATGATCGTGCTCGGCGCGAGCCTGCCGGCGGGCGTGATGATCGCGCTTGGCGCCTTCGCCCTGCCGCTCGCCGCCTTCGCCGGCGGCCTTCTGACGACGCTGCTGCTCTACCGCATCGCCACGCGCGGCGGCCAGACCTCCGTCGCCACCATGCTGCTCGCCGGCATCGCGATTTCCGCGCTCGCCGCCGCCATCACCGGCATCCTCATCTACATGGCCGACGACAAGCAGCTGCGCGACATCACCTTCTGGAGCCTCGGCTCGCTTTCCGGCATGACCTGGGCGAAGCTCTTCGCCGCCGGGCCGATCATCCTGCTCGCGCTTCTCGTCGTGCCGTTCCTGTCGCGCGGGCTCAATGCCATCACCCTCGGCGAGGCGGCCGCCTTCCATATGGGCGTCAAGGTGCAGCGGCTGAAATACATCGCCGTCGTCTCCGTCGCCGCTGCGGTCGGCGCCTCGGTCGCCGTCAGCGGCGGCATCGGCTTCGTCGGCATCGTCGTGCCGCATCTCCTGCGCATCGTCATCGGCCCGGATCACCGCTACCTGCTGCCGGCCTCGGCCCTTTTCGGCGGCGTGCTGATGCTCGGTGCCGACATGCTGGCCCGCACCATCGTGGCGCCCGCCGAACTGCCGATCGGCATCATCACGGCGCTCGCCGGCGCGCCGTTCTTCCTCTGGGTGCTGCTGCGCGACCGCACGAGGAACGGCTGGTAAGAACATGATCACCGCAAGAAACCTCACGGTCAGCCTTTCGGGCAAGACAATCGTGCACGGCGTGTCGCTGGAGGCCAGGGCCGGCCAATTGACCGCCATCGTCGGCCCGAACGGCTCCGGCAAGACGACCATGATGAAGGCGGTCGCCGGTGAACTGCCCAGCAAGGGCGAGATCAGCATCAACGGACACGCGCTGGCCTCGCTGGAGCCCTGGCAGCTCGCCGTCAAGCGCGCCGTGCTGCCGCAGGCCGCCACCATCGCCTTTCCCTTCACCGTGCGCGAAATCGTCCGCCTCGGCCTCACCGTCGGCCCGAACCGCCATGCCGAACGTATCGACGCGATCACCGCGGAGGCGCTCGCCGCCGTCGATCTCGCGGGCTTTGCCGGCCGCTTCTACCAGGAGCTTTCCGGCGGCGAGCAGCAGCGCGTGCAGCTCGCCCGCGTGCTCTCGCAGATCTGGGAACCCGTGCTCGACGGCGAGCCCTGCTTCCTGATGCTGGACGAACCGGTCTCCGCCCTCGACATCCGCCACCAGCTGACGATCATGACCCTCGCCCGGCGCTACTGCGAAGGCGGCGGCGGCGTGATCGCCGTCATGCACGACCTCAACCTCACCGCCATGTTCGCCGACCACATGGTGATGATGAAGAGCGGCCGCATCGAACGCGCCGGCCGGCCCGCCGAGGTAATGACCGACGATGCGATGGAGGCGGTGTTCGGCTGCCGCATGCGCATCAACGGCGTGCCCGCGACCGGCGTGCCCTTCGTTCTGCCGCACACCGCTTCGGCCTGATTTTCCAGCGTCTTACGGAACCTTTTGCTCCCGTCGCCGTTGTCTGCACGGAAAAACCGTTCCGCCAAGGGGGTGGAGCGCTGTTCGGCCCGCGCATCCGCGGGCGACCGCAAAAGGAGAAACGGCATGGCCACCGGACTGTTTTCATCGCGCAGCAAGAGCCTTCGCAACGGGCTTCATGACGAAGCCCAGGCCGTCGAGGAGCAGATCGCGGACCTGCGCGCGGAGATCGCCTCCCTCGCCAAGCTGCTCGCCGACGACGCCACGAGCGGGGCAAGCGGCATCCGCAAGAAGGCCCGTGCCGCAAGGGCCCAGGCGAGCGAAGCCGCACACGACCTGAAGGATCGCGCCGAAGGCGACATCCGCGACATGATCGCCGCCGGCGAGGACATCCTTGCCGAGTTCCAGGAACGTTACCGCGATTCCGGCCGCCGCGCCCGCAAGGCGGTGAAGGAGCATCCGCTCGCGACGCTCGGTGTCGCAGCCGCTGCCGGATTCCTCCTCGCCGCCCTCCTGCGGCGCTGATCCCATCCTCCCACGATCCCGGGACGCCAGCCGGCGTCCCTTCCTATGCGGAGCGTCAAAGGCATGCTTTCACTGGGGGCCATTCTCCTGCAAAACCTCGTCACCCGCGTCACCGACCGTGTCGACGAGACGATGGACGTCGCCAAGCGCAATGCGATCGCCGGCGCTGCGATCGGCCTTCTGCTGGTCACCGCCTATGGTCTCGGCGTTGTCGCCACCGCCGTGCTGCTCGCCCAGCGCTATGGCACCGTGCCGGCGCTCTTCGGCCTCGCCGGCGGCTTCCTGCTGCTCGCCCTTATCGTGCTGGCGGTCGTCGCCATGCGCAACAAGCGGGAGCGCGAGCTGCGCCGCATCCGCCGCCAGCAGCTGGCCGCGCGCCGCGACCTGATGGCGGCAGCCACGACCGTCGCCATGAAGAAGCCCTTTGCCGCGACCGCCGTCGCGCTCGCCCTCGGCTTCCTGCTCGCGCCGAAATCCCGCCGCGACGACGACTGATCTTCCCGATATTCGCGAAAGGGCATGCCGCTCAGAGCGGCATGCGGATGACCGCCGTCACGCCCTTCGGCAGATACTCGACATGCACGCTGCTGCCAAGGACCTTGTCGAGGCTGCGCTCGATCAGCACCGAGCCGAAGCCGCGCCGCCCGTCCGGCTTGACCGGCGGGCCGCCGACCTCGTGCCAGGTCATGTTGAGCACGCGCTGGTCGTCTTCCTTCACCACGCGGGCGGTGATCACCACCTTGCCCGAGCGCACCGACAGCGCGCCATATTTGCGGGCATTGGTGGCAAGCTCGTGCAGGACGAGGCCGAGGCCGACCGCCTGGTCCGGCCCCAGCTCCACCTCGTCCTTGTGGATCTCGATCTGGCTGTCATAGTCGATCGCATAGGGCATGATCTGCTTCTGCAGCAGCATCTTCAGGTGGATGACGCCCCATTCGTGGTCGCTGAGCAGGCCGTGCGCCTCGGAGAGGGATTGCAGGCGGCCGGCGAAAGCATCCATGAACTCGACCGGATCGCTCGTCTGGCGCAGGGTCTGTCGGGCGAGCGACTGCAGCATGGCCAGCGTGTTCTTGACCCGGTGGTTGAGCTCGCGCAGCAGGAGCCGCGTGCGTTCGGAGGCAAGCTGCCCGTCCGTGACATCGACATTGATGCCAAGGAACACCGTCGGCCGCCCGTCGGAATCCCATTCGTGCACCCGCCCGCGCCCGAGCAGCCAGCGGCCGGATTTGGCGGCCCGGAAGAGACCGTCATATTCCTTGCCCGAGGCGAGCGCATCGCGCAGGCGGCCGATGGTGACCTTGCGGTCTCCCGGATGCACGGCGGTGAAGAACTTGCGCGCCCGCATGGGCCTGGCCGGCTTGACGCCGAGCATGCGATAGAAGGTCTCGTTGCCGGAGACCATGCCCGTCGAAAGATCCCACAGCCAGCTTGCGACATTGGCCGCATCGAGCGCCAGGGCATGGCGCTTCTCGTCACGCGAAAGCGCCTCGGCGGCCAGCATGCGCCGCCGGGCCTCATCCTTCAGCGTGATGAGCGAACCGGCAAGCGAGGCCAGTTGCCTCAGCCGCAGCACGAGGTCCGGGGCGGTGCCTTCGCGCGGCCTGACGTCGAAGACGCAGACCGTGCCGATCGGCTGGCCGTCCACGATGATCGGTGCCCCGGCATAAAAGCGAAGGTGCGGCTCGCCATTGACGCTCGGCAGCCGGGCAAAACGCGCATCCTTGCATGCGTCGGCGATGACGAGTGGCTCCGACGCGCTTTCGGCAATCATGCGCGCGCAGAAGGAATCTTCCGACGGCGCACGGATTTCCGGCGTGCCCTGACGCGAAAGGAACCATTGATCCGTGCGACCGAGAATGGTGACAAGAGAAATCGGCGCGGAAAAGAGCCCCGCCGCGAGGCCGGCGATGTCGTCGAAATCGGGATCGGGGCCGAGAAAGACCGGCACCGCGGCGTCGAGCGCCGCCAGGCGGCCTGGAGCGTCCAGAACCGCTGCAACATCGGACGATAATGTCAGAACGTTGTCCTTCATACGCCTTCGGTATGCGATTCCGCGCCCGGTTTCACCCTTGGCTTTCGCCGGTGGACGCTCTTCGCCCCAATCCCCCTCAATTTATCCCGCCGCCCGCAGGATCGCGGGCGGCGGATGTTCCGTCAGGATGCGAAGGCGCGCGACGTGATCGGCGCCGAAACCGCATCCGGGCCATAGTCGCTTTCCCCGCTCACCTGCAAGAGCTCCTGCAGGCGCTGGCGGGCGCGGTTGACGCGGCTCTTGATCGTGCCGAGCGCGCAGCCGCAGATTTCCGCCGCCTCCTCATAGGAAAAACCGGAAGCGCCGACGAGAATGATCGCCTCACGCTGCTCGTCCGGCAGCTTTTCCAGCGCCTTCTTGAAATCCTGCATGTCGAGCGAGCCGTACTGCGAGGGATGCTGCGCCATGTTCTCCGTGAAGAGGCCGTCCGAATCCTGCACCTCGCGGCCGCGCTTGCGCATCTTGCTGTAAAGCTCGTTGCGCAGGATCGTGAAGAGCCAAGCCTTCATGTTCGTGCCCATCTCGAACTGTTCCTGCTTGGCCCAGGCCTTCATGATCGTGTCCTGCACGAGATCGTCGGCCTGGTCGTGCCGGCCGATCAGCGAAATGGCGAAGGCACGCAGGCTCGGCAGGACTGCCAGCAGTTCCCGCTTGAACGTCGTCTGTTCCTGATCCATCGTATCCTCACTCGGCCCGTTGGACGCGGCTTTCCACAGCATCCAGTTTCTCGAGAAGATCCAGGAACCTTTGGGGAAGCGCCTCATCCTGTACCTGATGGTAGAAGGCGCGAAGCTTCATCGCAATCTGCGCATTGGGGTCTTCGCTCGCGGGGGATCGTTTCCCGCCTCTTTTCTTGTCCACGCTGTTCACAGTGCCACTCTCATCTTTCATCTGCGCCTTGCGACGAATTCGGCGTGAAAATGCCCGGCGTCAAAAAAAGTTCCCGGCACCGGAACCTTAATTTGGCTTCCGCGTTCAAACCGTCAACTGCCATTGCAACAATTTCTAAACAGGGGACTCTCATGCCGATTTCCGACCGTATCGGGCCGCACCTTCCGGCGCTTCGCCGCTATGCCCGCGCCCTCACCGGAACGCAGCCTTCCGGCGACGCCTATGTGGCAGCCACCCTCGAAACCATTCTCATCGATCCCTCCGTCATGCCGGAGGGCGAGGACGACAAGGCGAAGCTCTTCGGCCTTCTCAGCCGCATCATTTCCTCTCTGCCCGTTTCGGTGAGCCGCAGCACCGTCGCCATCACGCCCGGCACCGAGGCCCCGTTCGACCTTTCCGGCGTGCCCCCGCTCGGCCGCCAGGCGTTGCTGCTGGCGACGGTCGAAGGCTTTACCGTCGAGAAGACCGCGGAAATCCTCGACGCGGACGTGGGCGCCATCCGCGCCCTTCTCAACGCCGCCTTCGCGGAAATCGCGGCACAGGCGGAGACCGGCATCATGATCATCGAGGACGAACCGCTGATCGCCCTCGACCTTGCCCACATGGTCAACGGCATGGGCCATCGCGTCACCGGCATCGCCCGCACGCAGGCCGAGGCCGAAATGCTCTGGAGCGACAGCCGGCCCGGCCTCGTCCTCGCCGACGTGAAGCTCGCCGACGGAAGCTCCGGCATCGATGCGGTCAATTCCATCCTCGCCCGCACGGACATTCCCGTGATCTTCATCACCGCCTATCCCGAGCGGCTGCTCACCGGCGAGCGGCCGGAACCGGCCTTCCTCGTTTCCAAACCGTTCAATCCGGAGCAGGTGAAAGTACTCATCAACCAGGCTCTCCTCTTCACCCCGCAAGCGCGCGCCGCGGCCTGATCTCGCTCCCGGACGGCCGCAGCGGCGGCGCGGCCGGCGGCGGTGGGAGGCACGCCCACCGCCGCCTTTATTTATCTGGATTTTGGGGCAGTGGAAGGCACTCTCGCCACCCTCGGGTTTCTCGCCCGGACTTCTCACGTACCAAAGAAAACAGCCAGCGTCTGGGAGACACTGGCTGCTTGAGTATCCACGGACCGGAGGGGGACACGGTATCGTGGTCGATCACCGGTCGAGGGCCTCGCATTTGGGGGATATGCGCTGACCGGTGACGCAAGAAAAACCCGCAGCGCACGATTTTGTTCCAGCCGGTCGGAATTTTTTTCACGCCGCCGTCAGTCGATCGCTTCCAGCTCGGCCCTGTGCCGGTGGAGTGCGAGGAACCGGCGATAATCCCGGTCATAACCGGCCTTGCGGGCGGGATCGGGAAGAAGGGTACTGCTCCCCGGATACATCTGCCGTCCCGCGGCCGGCAGATCGGCATGGAGCCCGCCGGCAACCGCCGCCGCCATCGCCGTCCCGAGCAGCACCGCATCGCCGGTCTCCGGCACCACGACCCGGCAGCCGGTGACATCCCGGTAGAGCTCCATCAGCAGCGGATTGCGCACATGACCGCCGGTGACATGCAGCGTATCGAGCGGATAGCCGCCGGCGCCGAGCTTTTCGAGGATATGGCGGATGCCGAGCGCGATGGCGACCGAGGTCCGCCAGTAGAGACGGCAGAGCCCGTCGAAGGAGGCATCGAGCGAAAGGCCGCTGATCACGCCGAGCGCATGCGGATCGGCCAGCGGCGAGCGGTTGCCGTGAAAATCCGGCAGAACATGCAGCCGCGCGGCGAAAGACTCGCCCTCCTCCGCCTGCATTTCGCGGATGCGCGCGACGATGCGCGCATGGTTCGCCGCCGAAGGCTCGCCGCCCGCGCTGTGTGTGCGCACGATATGGTCGAGCAGCGCCCCCGTCGCGGACTGGCCGCCCTCGACCAGCCACCAGCCCGGCAGCACCGCCTCGTAGTAGGGGCCCCACATGCCGAACCCGAACCGCTTCTCGCGCGAGAAGGCAACGATGCAGCTCGACGTGCCGCCGATGAGGGCGAGCTGCCGCTCCAGCGCCTCCGGTGCACCGGCAAAGGGCCCGAGCACGCCGAGCGTGCCGGCATAGGCATCGATGAGGCCGGCCGCCGCCACGCAGACGGTATCAAGGCCAAGCTCCGCGGCCGCTTCCGGCGCAAGGCGCCCGACAGCCGCGCCGACCGCCAGCGTCTCCTGCGGCAGCGCGCCGCGTTCGCGCAGGTCCTCAAGACCGATCGCCTTCAGGAAACCGTCGTTCCACGGCTGTTTTTCATGGGAGAGATAGTTCCATTTCGCCGTCATCGTGCAGCGCGAGCGGGCATTCACGCCCGTCGCCCGCCACGCCATGAAATCGGCGAGATCGAAGACATGGCCCGTCTTCACCCATTGTTCCGGCCGGTGGCGCTTCAGCCACATCAGCTTGGGCATTTCCATTTCCGGCGACATGACACGCCCGGAATGGAGCAGCGCCGGATGCTCCGTCGCCGTGCAGAGGTCGGCCTCCTCCAGCGCGCGGTGATCGAACCACGCGATCGTGTCCCAGCGGGCCTCCTCGCCGCCGGAGACGGCCAGCGGCCGCCCCGCCGTATCCCTGACGACGAGCGAGCAGGTCGCGTCGATGCCGAGCGCGGCGATACGGTCCGCCTCGACGCCCGCAAGCGCACGGGCCGCCCGGATCGCCGTGCAGGCCGCCTGCCAGATGTTCTCCGAATCATGCTCGGCGTGGTTCACGCTGGGCCGGCGCAGGGCGATCGGATGTTCGGAGCGTCCCAGCAGAGTGCCGCTCCGGTCGAATACGCCGGCCCGGGCACTGCCCGTGCCGATGTCCACCGCAACGATCAGATCGCGCATCAATGCTCTTTCCCGCCGGCCTCTTCCTTGCGGACAAACTGTAACAATTCCCGCATGTCGTCAAACAGGGCGTCGGGGCCGAGGCTCAGCAGCGCGTCGCGATGGCGCGGCGTGCGCGCATGGGAGCCGCCGGTGAAGGCGACCACCCGCATGCCGGCGGATTTCGCCGCCGTGATACCGGCCGGGCTGTCCTCCACCACCACGCAATGGCCGGGCGCGACGCCCATGGCCGCGCTGGCATGCAGGAAGAGATCGGGCGCCGGCTTGCCGCGCGCGACCATGCTGGCGCTGAAGATGTTCGGCTCGAACCTGTCGATGAGGCCGGTGACGGAAAGCGACAGGCGGATACGCTCGAGCTGGCTGGAGGAGGCCACGCAATGGGCGATGCCGAGCCCGTCCACCGTTTCGGCAATGCCGTCGATGGGCTGCAGCTCGGTGCGGAACCGCTCGTAGAGCACTTTTCGCATCGCGTCCAGAAAGGCCGCATCGATCGCCAGGCCGTAATCGGCATGCAGGATTTCCGACATGCTCTTGAGGCTGCGGCCGAGGAAACGCTCATGGGCCTCCTCCGCGCTCATCGCGACGCCCGCCGCGGCCAGCGCCTCGACCAGCACCGCAATCGAGATCGGCTCGCTGTCGACGAGCACGCCGTCGCAATCGAAGATCACCAGTTCTGTCTGTTTGGCGGCCATGACGTCCCGTTCCATTGTCAGGCCCCCGTGGTACTGTCTGCTCCCTTCGTTGGAAAGCCCCGGATGTGTGGGGATTTCCTCAATTCACCAGCCTGTCGTCCAGATAGGCCTTCAGCGTCGCCCGCGTGCCCTCCTGCTGGAGGGACCGGAGCGCATGGGCAAACCGCCCGGCGAAGAGGTCGGACGCGGCAACCGTGCCGAAGATGTCCTTCAGGGCGAGGAAGGCGCCCGGGTCGCTCTTGGCCGCCGTCGCCGCCGCGCGGATGCGCTCGATATTGGGATCGTTGAAGGCGATGTCCTTGCCGCTGTCCGTCGTGCCGGCGAGATAGTGGCACCACAGCGCCGAGACGAGCGAGAGGCCGATGACGTCCTCGCCGCGTGACAGCCGGTCGGCGGTGGAGGGCAGGATGAATTTCGGCTGGCGGTTGGAGCCGTCCTGCGCGAGCCGCGGGATCGTGTCGGCGATCTTGGGGTTGGAGAAGCGGCGTTCGATCAGCGAGAAATAGTCGTTGAGGTCTGTATCCGGCACGGGCGGGATGACGGGGATGATTTCCTCGCGCTCGAGCTTGGCAAGGAAGGCGCGGATGTCGGGATCCTCCATCGCCTCGTGCACGAAATGGATATCGAGCAGCGCCGCCGGATAGGCGATCGCCGCATGGCCGCCATTGAGGATGCGGATCTTCATGTGCTCATAGGGCGCGACATCGGGCACGAACTGCACGCCGACCTTTTCCAGCGCCGGGCGGCCTTGCGGAAAATGATCCTCCAGCACCCACTGCTTGAACTCCTCGCAGAAGACCGGCCAGGCATCGTCGATGCCGTACTCCTCCGCCACGATGCCGATCTCGCGCGGGCCCGTCGCCGGCGTGATGCGGTCGACCATGCCGTTCGGGAAGGCCACATTGGCGTCGATCCAGTCGGCGAGATCGGGATCGGAGAGGCGGGCGAGGCCGGAGACCGCCGCATGCGTCACCTCGCCATTGCCCGGAATGTTGTCGCAGGACATGACGGTGTAGGGCGCAATGCCCTTGTCCTTGCGTGCCTTGAGGCCGGCGAGGATGAGGCCGAAGACCGTTTTGGGATCCGCCGGCTGGGCGGCATCGGCGGCGATCGCCGGATGGGCCGGATCGAAGACGCCGGAAGCGGGATTGATGAAATAGCCGCCTTCGGTGATGGTCAGCGAGACGATGCGGATCGCCGGGTCCGCCAGCTGGGCGATGGTCGCCGCCGCATTGCCGGGCGCGAGGTAGCCGATCATCGCGCCGGTGACGCGCGCGCCGGAGCGGTTGTTGTCCTGCTCGACGACGGTGGTCAAGAAGTCCTGGCCGGCCAGCTTGTCGCGCATCGCCGCGTCGGACGGCAGCACGCCGGCGCCGATGATCGCCCAGTCATGATCAAGGCCGAGATTGAAGAGGTCGTCGAGATAGACCGCCTGGTGCGCCCGGTGGAAATTGCCGACGCCGAAATGCACGATGCCCGCGGCAAGGTCGCCGCGTCCATAGGCCGGAACGCCTGCGGTCTTTTCGACCGCATCGAGGGTGGCGAGCGACAGTTTCGTGGTCATGGTCCATTCCTTCCGGTTGTCCGGTCTATTGCGAGGCGAGGTCCGCATGGCGGGCCTCAGCTCATCCAGTTGCCGCCGTCGACATTGTAGGTCTGCGCGACGATATAGTTGCTCTCCTGCGAGGCGAGGAAGATCGCCATTCCCGTCAGGTCGTCCGCCGTTCCCATGCGGCCGAAGGGCACTTCTTCGCCGACCAGCCGCTTCTTCTCGCCGAGCGGCCGGTTCTCGTATTTCGCAAAGAGCGCGTCGACGCCGTCCCAGTGTTCGCCGTCGACCACGCCGGGCGCGATCGCATTGACGTTGATGCCGTGCTTGATGAGGTCCAGCCCTGCCGACTGGGTGAGGCTGATGACCGCCGCCTTCGTCGCGCAATAGACGGCGACCAAGGCCTCGCCGCGCCGCCCGGCCTGGCTCGCCATGTTGATGATCTTGCCGCCGCGCCCCTGCGCGATCATCTGCCTTGCCGCCGCCTGGAGGGTGAAGAGCGTGCCGGCGACGTTGATCGAGAACAGCCTGTCGTAGCTCTCCCGCGTGATCTCGACGATCGGCGCGAGGTCGAACAGCGCGGCGTTGTTGACGAGGATGTCGATGCCGCCGGCCTCCTTAACGCAGGTCGCGATGGCCGCATCGATCGACGCCTGCCGTGTCACGTCCATCTCGACCGCATAGGCCGCCGGCCCGATCTCGCCTGCCGTCGCCTGCGCCCGCCCGATATCGATGTCGGCGATGGCGACCCGCGCGCCCTCGCGCATATAGGCTTCCGCGAAGCTGCGGCCGATGCCGCGCGCCGACCCAGTGATCAGCGCGCTTTTGCCCTCGAGCCGTTTCATCGGCTGGCGTTCCCGTTTTGGTCGAAGCGATGGATTCGCGTTTCGTCTGGCGTTAGGAAGACGGTG
>NZ_JALJCK010000021.1 GCF_022899355.1 Shinella yambaruensis
AAGGCGCAAACGATCCGTCCGAGCCACCCCCTCATCCGACCCTTCGGGCCACCTTCTCCCCGCGGGGGAGAAGGGGATGTGTGGCACCGTCGAATTCCATATGCGGTGGCCCGCCCCGCCCGGAAATGGCGGCCGTCAGCCGATGCGCGGGTCGCCGCGAAAATCCTCGCGGGAAAACCCGATCCGGCGCGGCGGGTGATCGCACAGCGCCTGCACGCCGAGCGGCGAGAGCCGGATGCGCCAGGTCTGGCGCTCCACCGGCCTTGGCGTGGCAAAGGCGGAGGCGGTGAGAAGCGCCATGTTGGCGCCGCCGGCCGGATCGCGCACCGAGCGGTAGATTATGGCGGCAAGGCCGGCCGCCCGCGCGCCGTCGGCCAGCGCCTGGCAGGCGGCGTAGTCGGTCGGGTGCGTCCAGAGGGCGGCGTCCCGGTCGAGCGGCGGGACGGTGAGGTCGATCGCCGCGCCGGTCTCGACGAGGGCGGAAAAGGCGGTGTAGTCGGCGGCATTGGCCGGCAGCGGCGTTGCGGGCGATTCGGCGAAGAACAGCAACCGGTAGAAGGCCATTTCGGAGAGCGCCGTCTCGACGGAAAGCCCGGCATAGTAGACGCCGAGCGTGCGCCCGGCGCGGCGGAAGCGCGAGCCGTGCGGATAGACCGCACCGTAGCGGAAGGGGGTGGCGAGCAGATAGTCGAGGCCGGCGCATTCCGGCGGCAGCACCGGCTTGCTCTCCTCCAGAAGATCCTCCAGCAGCGCCTGTTCGTCCAGCGTATCGACGAGCTTCAGCGTCGAGACGCGGTGCTGCGCCTCGACGAAACGCCAGACGGGCCCCGAAAAGGACCGCGCCTCAGACGAGAGCGCGGCGGGCGTCCAGATAGGCAAGGACATCGACAAGGCCGGAAATGGAGACGATGCGATCGACGGGGCGCGCGCCGAGCACGCTGTTGTCCGCCGTCATCCAGGCGCGGGCGACACCCTCGTCGCCGCCGGTAATGGCATCGAGCGAGCGGAAGAGGCGCACGAGCAGCACCGCCAGCTCGAACGGCTTGGTGCCGCGCTCCAGGAGCACGTCCTGCCGCTTCAGCCGCGACACGGTCGCCTCCGAGACCCCGATGACCGCCGAGAGGATGCGCGCCGTCAGCCCCAGCCGCTCCGCCGCATTGACGGCCGCCTTGGTGAGCACGGCGCCTTCGGCATTGGCGTTGATGACGGGCTTGCGCTGCATGGCACGATCTCCTTTCATGGGAAAGAATATAGCAACTCTTTTTCCCATGACAAGGGCTTGATACCCTTTCCTAGGCGTCCTTCATCTCGATGATCTGGATGAGGTTGCCGCAGGTATCGTCGAACACCGCCATGCGCACGGGCCCGGCATCCATCGGCGGCTGGGTGAAGGCGACGCCGAGCGACACGAGTCGCCGGTGCTCGGCATCGAGATCGTCGACCTGGAAGGAGGCGATCGGGATGCCGTCCTCGACGAGCGCCGCCTTGTAGGGTCCGACGGCCGGATGGCCGCTCGGCTCGAGCAGCAGTTCGGTGCCGTCGGGGTTTTCCGGCGAGACGACGGTCAGCCAGCGGTCTTCGCCGACGGGCACGTCATGCTTGACGCGAAAGCCCAGCACGCGCGTATAGAAATCCTCGGCCTTCGCCTGGTCGTCCACGGGAACGCTGGTGACATAGATCCGCATGGTTTCCTCCTTCAGAGATGGGTTTGCAGCCACTGCCCGACGGCCGCGCGCAGCGGGCCGGCATCGAGCGTGTGCAGCTTCGTGCGCCCCGACCACTCGACGCGCACCAGCCCGGCCTTTTCCAGCATGTCGAGATGCTGGGTGATCGCCTGCCGCGACAGGGTGGCCCCGTCCTGCGCAAAGGACAGGGCGCAGATCTCGAACAGGGACTGGCGCGGCCGCTCGCGCAGGCGATCGATGATCCTGCGGCGGGTCGGATCGCCCAGGGCCTTGAAGATGCGGTCGAGGGCATCGTCGTCCATGGCGAAGAATATGCAATAAAATCATTGCATGTCAAGGCGGCGCCCCGCGCGCACGACAAAAGGCCCGGAGGCTGGGCTCCGGGCCTTTCGCTCAAAGGTCTGTGCCGGGGATGTCTACTTGCAGACCTTGATCTTCTTGATGACGACATTGCCGTAGTAGTCGTAGGCCTTGACCTTCTTGATGAAGCAGTGCGGCTTGTAGCCGTAGCTGTAGTAGCCGGCCTGCGAGGGGGCGGCGAAGGAGATGGCGGCAACGGCGGCGATGGCGGCGGAAACGATGATCTTGCGCATGGGGTCTCTCCTGATCTCTCTTTGGGGATGAGCCTCTCTCATCCGGTGATCAGAAGGTCTCACATCCCCCCGCCCCGCGCTGTTCCGCATGGAACACGAAAAGGCCGCCCGGAGGAATTTCCGGACGGCCTTCTTTCGATCTGCCGGCCTAGTCAGGCGACGGTGGTCTTGACGTCGAGATTGCCGCGGGTGGCGTGGCTGTAGGGGCACACGACATGCGCCTTCTTGACGAGGTCCTCGACCACGGCCTTGTCGACGCCGGGCACGGAGACTTCGAGCGAGGCCTCGAGGCCGAAGCCGCCGCCATCCTCGCGCGGGCCGATGCCGACGGTCGCCGTGACCTTGGCGTCATCGGGGATCTTCACCTTTTCCTTGCCGGCGACGAACTTCAGCGCGCCGAGAAAGCAGGCCGAATAGCCGACGGCGAACAGCTTTTCCGGGTTGGCGCCGGCCGCGCCGTCGCCGCCGAGCTCCTTCGGCACGGTGAGCGTGACGTCGACGGTGCCGTCCTCGGTTGCGCCATGGCCGGCGCGGCCGCCGGTTGCGGATGCCTTGGTTCTGTAGAGAATGGGCATGGATGTCTCCTTCCTGGTTTCGTTGGCGATGGATTCTAGATAGCGCAAAATTATATTGCGCGCAATATAATTTTGCAAATTGCAATTTCGGCCATTTGTGCGACAATGGCAGCATGACCGACAAACGTGACGAAGCTGAGACGGACGATATCCCGGCGGGCATGCTGGCGCTGGACCAGCAGCTCTGTTTCGCCGTCTATTCGGCCGCCCATGCGCTGAACCGCACCTACAAGCCCCTGCTCGATCCCTATGGCCTCACCTATCCGCAATATATCGTGCTGATGACGCTGTGGGAGGAGGACGGGCGCACGGTGAAGGCGCTGGGCATGACGCTGGGCCTCGATTCCGGCACGCTCTCCCCCCTCCTCAAGCGGCTGGAGGCGGCCGGCTACATCCACCGCGCCCGCGACAGGAGCGACGAGCGCCAGGTCCTCGTCACGCTCACCGGCAAGGGCCATGCGATGAAGCGCGAGGCCGTGGGTATCCGCCGGCAGATCGGCAAGGCGACCGGCTGCTCGCTGGAGGCCCTGCAGACCCTGACGGCCGACCTGCAGGCCCTGACCGGCCGGCTCGATGCCGGCGCCGCGCAGGACGACGCCGCCTGAAAAGCGGGATTTTACCGGGTCCTCCCCTTGCGGGACCTGTTCGCGATTCAACCTTCGCGCTAAAGTGCGCGCGGGCGAGCCGCGAAGGGGGCATTCTTGAATCCTGCATGGTCCTGGCTGAGGGCGAACACCGCCGCAAGCCTCTGGTGCATCGCCGTCGGCCTTTCCATGATGGCGCTCTGGCTGGCCGAGCCGGCGGGCCTTGCCGAGCGCCATCCTTGGCTGTTCGGCATGAAGTTCAATGCCGCGCTCGCCTTCGTCGTCATCGGCACGGCGCTCGGCCTTGCCGCGCGCGGCCATGCGCGCCTGCCGGCGCTGATGATGGCGCCGGTCTTCCTCTACGGCGCGCTCGCGCTCTCCCAGCACCTTTTCGGCATCGATGCCGGCATCGACACGCTGCTCCACACGCCCTTCGTCGATATCGGCACCAGCCTGCCGGGGCGGATCGCGCCCAACACGGCGCTCTGCCTGATGCTGCTCAGCCTGGCGCTGGCGCTGCGCGCGCTCACCGGAAGGAACAGCGCGGTGCAGGTGGCGTTCGGCTTCGTCACCGTCATCATCGCGGCGGCCGCGCTGATCGGCTACGCGATCGCGCTGGATTTCGCCCATGACTGGATCCGCTTCACGCGCATGTCGTTCCAGAGCGCCAGCTGTTTCGTCGCCGTCGGCATCGCGCTCATCTTCACCGGCACGGAGGCGACCGGCTTCCACCGGGTGACGCTTGCCGGCGTGCTCGGCCTTGCCACCTATCTGCTGCTGCTCGCCATGAGCTACTACGAGCTGGCGCGCTACGAAGCCGCGTTCGGCATCACCTTCTCGAACAGCGATGCCGGCGCCCGCTCGACGCTCTCCTCGCTGGTGCTGATCTCGGGCGTCCTCTACGGCGCCCTCGTCGCCCATCTCTATGTCTCCTCCCGCCGCACGCGCCGCATGGCGGCGGACCTTGCCGAAAGCCGCGCCCGGCTCACCGCCATCATCGACAATGCCGTGGACGGCATCGTCACCATCGACGACCGCGGCATCATCCTGTCGGCCAATCCCGCCTGCACGCGCATCTTCGGCTTCACGCCGGAGGAGATGGTGGGCCGCAACGTCAGGATCCTGATGCCGGAGCCCTATCACAGCGAGCACGACCGCTATATCGCCAACTACAAGCGCAGCGGCGAGGCGAAGGTCATCGGCATCGGCCGCGAGGTGGAGGGCCGGAGCAAGGACGGCTCGGTCTTCCCGCTCGACCTTGCCGTCGCCAAGCTGGAGCTCGACGGCACGGTCATCTACAGCGGCATCGTGCGCGACATTTCCGAGCGCAAGGCGAGCGAGCAGGCGCTGATCGACGCCAATGCCGAGCTGGAGGAATTCGCCTACCGCACCTCGCACGACCTGCGCTCGCCGATCGCCTCCTCGCTCGGCCTCCTCACCATCTCCAAGGACATGCTGGCGGAAGGCGAGCTCACCGCGCTCGGCCAGACGCTGCAGCGCATGGAGCAGAATTTCCGCCGGCTCGACCACCTGATCCAGAACATCATCACCATCACCCGCAACCGGCTGATGGAGGAGGAGGCACGGCCCATCGCGCTGCGGGCGCTGATTTCAGAGGCGATCGACGCGCTCTCGCATTTCGAGGATTCCAAGCGGATCCGCATCGAAAATCATGTGCCGGCGGAATTGACAATCGTCAGCAAGCCGTCGAAATTCCAGGTCATCGTCGGCAACATGCTCTCCAACGCGGTCAAATATCACGATCCGAAGGAGGCGGAGCCGGCGATCGACATCCGCGCCTTCCGCTATGCCGGCAAGCTGCGGCTGTCGGTGGAAGACAACGGCCTGGGCGTTCCGCCCGCAAGCCGCCATTTGTTGTTCAAGATGTTCAAACGGCTGCACCCGAACCGGTCCTTCGGCAGCGGGCTCGGCCTCTACATATTGAGAAAGAGCGCGGAAGCCCTCGGCGGCACGGCGCTCTATGAAGCTAGAGATAAGGGCAGCCGGTTCATCATAGAACTGCCCGACGGGGATTGACCATGACTATCCAATCGATCCTGGTCGTCGACGACGACGAGAACGACCAGTTCATCTGTGAATACACCATCCGCAAATACGATCCGTCGATCCGCATCATCAAGGCATTCGACGGCTCGGAAGCGCTCGACATCCTGCACCGCGAGACGCCCGACGCCATCATCCTCGACATCAACATGCCCGTCATGAACGGCTTCGAATTCCTCGACCGCTATGCCGAGGAATTCGAGGTGCACGCCCCCGTCGTCGCCATGCTGACCAGCTCCCATCTCGGCAAGGACCGCGAGCGGGCGATGCAGTACAGCTTCGTGAAGAGCTATTTCGAAAAGCCCCTGCAGTCCGACCACCTGCGCCTCATGACGGAATTGCTCGACGAATAGTCGCGGGATGGATTGACGCGTGTCCGGCGAAAATCCCCTCTGGCCTGCGAGCCGCGCCCCCTCAAGGGCAGAGCGAGCGCCCATGGAAGGAAACCGTTGCTTCCTCCCCTTCTCCCCCGCGGGGAGAAGGTGCCGGCAGGCGGATGAGGGGGATGGCGAAGGCGCAAACGATCCGCATGAGCCACCCCCTCATCCGACCCTTCGGGCCACCTTCTCCCCGCGGGGGAGAAGGGGATGTGCGGCACCGTCGGACCCCATATGCAATGGCCTTGCCCTCTGCATGCAATGGCCTTGCCCTCTGCGGGGCGAGCCCCGCAGGCCAGGGGAGAGCAACGGAGGAAGCCCCCGCAACCACCACACTCCCCCACAATTTAGCCCCCGTCCCGCTTTCTCTCTCCCTTTCGGAAAATCCTTCGCCATAGTGGCCGCATGTCCACGATTCGCCCCCTGATTCCCCTTCTCGTCACCGCAGGCATCCTGATCGGCGGGAACGGGCTGCAGGGCACGTTCATCGCGCTGCGCGCCTCGCAGGAGGGGTTCTCCACCGCGGTGATCGGCATCGTCGGCGCGGGGTATTCCGTCGGCTTTGCCATCGGCTGCATCTACGTGACGCGCTTCCTGCGCGCGATCGGCCATATCCGCACCTTCTCCGCCATGGCGGCGATCGCCTCGGCCTCCGCCATCGCCATGGTGCTGGTCATCGATCCCGTCTTCTGGTTCGCCATGCGGCTCGTCGCCGGCATCTGCTTCGCCAGCCTCTTCGCCACCGTCGAAAGCTGGCTGAACGCCGCCGTCACCAATGCCAACCGGGCGCGCACGCTCTCCGTCTACCGCGTCGTCGACCTCGGCTCGGTCACCGCGGCGCAATATCTCATTCCCGGCATCGGCATCGGCGGCTTCGAGCTGTTCGCCATCGTCGCCATGGCGCTGTCGCTGTCGCTGGTGCCGATCTCGCTGGCCGACCGCTCCAGCCCGACGGTGCCGGAAGCCATCCGCTTCGATATCCCGAAGCTCTGGAACATCTCGCCGCTGGCAACCGTCGGCTGCATCGTCGTCGGCCTCACCAATGCCGCCTTCCGCAATCTCGGGCCGATCTACGCCCACGACATCGGCCTTTCGGTGACGGCGATCGCCAGCTTCATGAGCGCCGGCATCGTCGGCGGCGTGGTGCTGCAATATCCGCTCGGCCTTTATTCCGACCGGCTCGACCGGCGGCTGATCATCCTCGTCGCCACGCTCGGCTCGGCGCTCGCCGCACTCTACCTCGCCTTCTTCGCCGGCGGCAACGAGGTGAGGAACCTCGTCGGCATCTTCATCTTCGGCGCCTTCGCCATGCCGCTCTATTCGCTCTGCTCGGCCCATGCCAACGACCATGCCGGCGAAGGCGAGCATGCGCTGGTCTCCGCCGGCATGCTGTTCTTCTGGTCCTGCGGGGCGATCATCGGCCCGCTCTTCGCCTCGGTGCTGCTGCAGTTCTTCGGCCCGCAGGCGCTGTTCCTCTACACCGCCGTCATCCTCGTGTCCTTCATGGCCTATACGGCGCTGCGGATGAGCGCCCGCGCCGCGGTGCCCGCCGGGAAACGGCGCAGCCGCTTCCGCAACCTCCTGCGCACCTCCTTCTTCTTCAACAAGCTCGCCGACAAGGACCGCAACGGCGATCCCTGAGCCTGCGGCAATCTGGTCGGGCGTCGCTTATTGCTGAGACTCTCTCTCAGGTTTAGAAGCGGATGGACGCACCGGAGGGACCGCCATGCTGACACGCCGCACGCTGATGAAGGGCGCACTCGTCGCCGGGGCCTATGCCGGCGGCGTCGGCCTTGCAGGCCGCTTCGGCGGGCTGGCGAAGGCCGAGGCACCGGTAACGCTCGTTGCCCGCCCCGGCGAGGCGATGATCACCGACAAGGGCCCGACGAAGGGTGTCATGACCTATGGCGACGCCGAGATCCCGCCCGTGCTGCGCATGCGGCGGGGCGAGGCCTTTGCGCTGCGCCTCGACAACAGGCTCGACGAGCCGACGACGATCCACTGGCACGGGCTTCGCATCGACAACAGGATGGACGGCGTGCCCTTCCTGACGCAGCCCTATGTCTATGGCGGCGACGGGTTCGACTATGCCTTCACCCCGCCGGATGCCGGTACCTTCTGGTATCACCCCCATTGCAACACGCTCACCCAGATCGGCCGCGGCCTTGCCGGCCTCGTCGTCGTGGAGGACCCGGCGGATCCCGTCTTCGACGCCGAGATCGTGCTCAACCTGCGCGACTGGCGGCTCGGCGGCGACGGCCAGTTCATCGCCCAGTTCAAGCCGCGCGACGCCGCCCGCGCCGGCACCTTCGGCACGGTGCGCACCGCCAACTGGCGGCAATCGCCGCAATATGACGCGCCGGCCGGGGGCCTCGTGCGCCTGCGCCTTGCCGCGACCGACGTCACCCGCATCCTCGCGCTCCAGATGGAGGGCGCCGAAGCCGCGGTGATCGCCCTCGACGGCAATCCGGCGGCGGAACGCTTTGCGCTCGACCACCTGATGATCGGCCCCGGCCAGCGGCTCGACCTCGTGCTGCGCATGCCCGACACGGAGGGCGCCGTCGCGGCGCTGAAGGACCTGCGCGGCACCAAGCCGGCGACGCTCGCCACCTTCCGCGCCGTCGGCGCCTCGCTGAAGCGCGATGCACGCGACCTGCCGCCGCTCACGCAAAACCCGCTGCCCGAGCCGGACCTGTCCGCCGCCGCCGAAATCCCCTTCGTCCTCAGCGCCTCGGCGGAGGAGCGGCCGAAGGACGGCATCTGCGGCTCGCTCGGCTACAATTTCTGGGCCATCAACAAGGTGCCGTGGGCCGACGACACGGGCGACCCGACCGCCCCGCTCGCCGAGATGAAGGCGGGCAGGACCTACATCTTCAACGTCGAGAACCCGACGCCGCAGGTCCACCCCCTCCACCTGCACGGCCTCGTCTTCCGGCCGATGAACTCCAACAAGCAGGCGATCCGCCCGCATTTTTCCGACACCTACCTCATCCTGCCGGACGAGAAGGTGCAACTCGCCCTCGTCGCCGACAATCCGGGCGACTGGGTGTTCCATTGCCACATCATCGAGCACCAGAAGACCGGCATGACGAGCTACGTGCGGGTCGTCTAGAGGCGGCCACGCGGTCTTGCCGTGCGGCTCGTGGATCCTCGGGTCAAGCCCGAGGATGACGCAAGAAGGAAGGACGCAAGGGCCAGGCAACGGCGCCGCTGCCGCGCCGTTTGACGGGTGGAAGTCCCTCGCCTCCCCTCCGTCATCGTCGGGTCAAACCCGAGGATCCAAGCTACGGGCGGGGCGTGGATGATCGGGGCTGGCGCGAGCATGACGAAAGAAGGAAGGATACGCGGCCGAGGCGATGGTGCCGCATGCCGCACCGCTTGATGGGCAGGCCCCGCCTCCTCCCCACTATCATCCTCGGGCTCGACCCGAGGATCCAGGCCGCGGGCGAGGCGTGGATGCTCGGGTCGAGCCCGAGCATGACGGAGGAGAGGGCTTGCCGCGCCCTTGCCATGGCCTGCCACCTCAAGTTTTCGATTGTGGCAAAACCGTGGAACGTCTAAAGCTGCCCGATCAAAAAACGAGAAAGTCCGCCCGAGCCGCTTATGCAGATCATCGAGACCACCGCAGCCCTTGCCGAAGCCTGTGAGACACTCGCCCGTTCCGAGTACCTGACCATCGACACGGAGTTCCTGCGGGAAACCACCTTCTGGCCGGAACTCTGCCTGATCCAGCTCGCAGGCCCCGAGACCGAGGTGATCGTCGATCCGCTCGCCAAGGGCCTCGACCTTGGCCCCTTCTTCGCCCTGATGGCGAACCCGGCGGTTCTGAAGGTGTTCCATGCCGCCCGGCAGGACATCGAGATCATCGTCAACCGCGGCGACCTCATCCCGCATCCGATCTTCGACACGCAGGTCGCCGCCATGGTCTGCGGCTTCGGCGACAGCGTCTCCTACGACCAGTTGGTGCAGAAGATCAAGGGCGTGCACATCGACAAGTCCTCGCGCTTCACCGACTGGAGCCGCCGGCCGCTCACCGAAAAGCAGCTCGAATATGCGCTGGCCGACGTGACGCACCTGCGCGACGTCTATCTCGCGCTCAAGGAGAAGCTGGAGGCCGCCGGCCGCTCGCTGTGGCTGACCGAGGAAATGGCGGTGCTGGAAGCGCGCGAGACCTACGACCTGCATCCGGACGACGCCTGGCGGCGGCTGAAGATGCGCGTCAAGAAGCCGATCGAGCTGGCCGTGCTGCAGAAGGTCGCCGCCTGGCGCGAGCGGGAGGCGCGCGGCCGCAACGTGCCGCGCTCGCGCATCCTCAAGGACGACACGATCTACGAGATCGCCCAGCAGCAGCCGGCCGATGCCGAGGCGCTGGCGCGCCTGCGCACCATTCCCAAGGGATGGGAGCGCTCGCAATCCGGCGCGGCCCTGCTGGAGGCGATCAACGAGGCGCTCGCCATTCCGAAGACCGACCTGCCGCGCCTGCCCCGCCAGGCCCATGTGCCGGAAGGCGCCGCGGCCGCCAGCGAGATGCTGAAGGTGCTCCTGAAGATCGTCTCGGAGAAGGAAGGCGTCGCCGCCAAGATCATCGCCAACAGCGACGATCTGGAAAAGATCGCCATCGACGGCGAGGCGGCCGATGTCGCCGCGCTCTCCGGCTGGCGCCGCGAGCTCTTCGGCGAAACGGCCCTCAACCTCATCGGCGGCAAGGTGGCGCTGCGCTTCGTCGACAGGAAGATCGAGGCGGTCGCGCTCTGATCAGGCGTGCAGCTTCGCCCCCTTGGTGATGCGGTCGACGGTCTTCTTGTCGGCATGCAGCGCGATGCCGACGACCTTGGCGTCATCAGGCCCGAATTCGGCGAAGACGGCGCGGTTGGCCGCGTCGTGGCCGGTCGCAAACATCTCCTCGATATAGACGGAGGCCGGAACGTCGCGCTCGAGGGCGCGGGCATGGATCTTCGACAACGTTCCGCCGTCCGTCGAAAGCACGATGACCGGCTGGACGCTGAGCGCATTGTAGACATTGCCGGCCGCATCGCGATAAGCTTCGCCGATCAGCTCCGGTTTCCGGCCGATGATGCCGCCGGACAGGAAGGCGGTCACGTTCAGCTTCTGCCAGACCTCCAGGTCCTCGCGCAGGACGATGGCGAACTTGGTATCGAACATGCAGGTATACTCCCGAAAAAAGGCTGCGGACCATTCCGCGGCCAATGCGATAGCAGGCGCGGTCGAGGGCCCGCTTGAACGTTCGTGCACGGAAAGGGACCGCATCGTCGTGGCGCCGGAGCTCGCCGGCATCGAGCGCATCGAGGCGTGCTTCCACGGCAAGGGCTTCGAGCCGCACCGGCACGATACCTACGCGCTCGGCGTCACCATGGCCGGCATCCAGACCTTCTCCTATCGCGGCGAGACCCGCTTCAGCCTGCCCGGCAACGTGATCGTGCTGCATCCCGACGAGATGCACGACGGCGGTGCCGCCACCGAGGACGGCCTCACCTACCGCATGATCTACATCCCACCGGAACGTTTCCTGCCGGCGACCGCCGCGCGCGGGCGCAACCTGCCCTTCGTCGCCGCGCCCGTCGTCGACGATCCCAGGCTGGCAGGCCTGCTGCTGGACGCCATCGGCAGCACGGATGCGGCGATCGAGCCGCTGAAGCTCGACGAGCTGCTGGGGGAGATCGTCGCCGCCCTGCTCGACCATGCCGGCGCGCCGCGGGCGGGGACGGGCCGGCTCGCCCATGCCGAGGTGCGCCGGGCCTGCGATTTCCTCAGGGAAAACCTCTCCCGGCAGGTCAGCTCGGCCGACCTCGAAGAGGTGACGGGGCTCGACCGCTTCACGCTTGCCCGGCAGTTCCGCCAGCTTCTCGGCACCAGCCCGCACCGCTACCTCGTCATGCGCCGGCTGGAGCGGGCGAAGGTCCTGATTACGGCGGGGGAGAGCATCGCGGAAGCCGCCGTCGCCAGCGGCTTTGCCGACCAGGCGCATCTCAACCGCCATTTCAAGAAGGCGCTCGGCATGACGCCCGGGCGCTTCGCGGCGCTCGCCGTCTAGTCCCCAAACCCCTCAGCCCCGTCATGAAAGCGACAAGCAACTGTCAAGCGGCAGTCATGTGCGCCGCCTATCAACGGCCTCGCTTTGCCAACCCGATGGGGACATTCATGACCAGACACCTTTTCACCACCGCCGCCCTCGCGCTTCTGATGGCGACCGCCGCGCAGGCCGACGACAAGGAATTTCCCGCCACGCTGAAGGCCCATGCGATCCTGCCGGCGAACACGATCATCGCCGCCCCGGCCGACGCCGCCGCCTACCTGAAGACATCCGGCAAGTTCACCACCGCCGACCGCAAGCGCGCCGAGGCGCTCGGCACCGTCATGGGCAAGGACGGCGTGCGCGAGACCGGCCTGGCGCTGCCCTTCGACGGCCAGCCGATGCAGGGTTTCTCCGGCATCAAGACCATGGAGGACGGCTCGTTCTGGACGCTCTCCGACAACGGCTTCGGCAACAAGCTGAACTCCACCGACGCCATGCTGATGATCCACAATGTGCGCTTCGACTGGGACAAGGGCACGATGGAGCCGGTCAGGACCGTCTTCCTCTCCGACCCGGACCGGAAGGCGCCCTTCCCGATCGTCATGGAAGGCGCGGAGACGCGTTACCTGACGGGCGGCGACTTCGACGTCGAATCCATCCAGCCGGTCGCGGACGGCTTCTGGATCGGCGAGGAGTTCGGCCCCTACATCCTGAAATTCGACCGCGACGGCAGGCTCACCGATGTCATCGCCACCGAGGTGGACGGCAAGCCGGTCACCTCGCCGGACAACCCGACGCTCGCCGTGCAGGCCGATCCCTCCAAGAAGATGCCGGCCTTCAACCTGAAGCGCTCCGGCGGCTATGAGGGCCTGGCGCTCTCGAAGGACGGCACGAAGCTCTACGGCCTCCTGGAAGGCCCGCTCTGGATCGACAGCGAGAGCGTCGAGCAGGCGGACGGCCGCCCGGCGCTGCGCATCATCGAGCTCGACGCCGCCTCCAAGGCCTGGACGGGCCGCAGCTGGCTCTACCCGCTCGCCGAGGGCGGCGAGGCGATCGGCGACTTCAACATGCTGGACGGGACGACCGCGCTGGTGATCGAGCGCGACAACGGCGCCGGCACCGCCGACAAGGCCTGCGCCGATGCGAGCGACCCGAAGCCGGATTGCTTCGCCACCGCCTCGAAGGTCAAGCGCATCTACAAGATCGCCATGACCGACGAGAATGCCGGCAAGGCCGTGCGCAAGATCGGCTATATCGATCTCCTGAAGATCGCCGACCCCGACAACAGGAAGCGCCAGGGCGGCGGCGACGGCTTCTACGACATGCCGTTCGTGACGATCGAGAATGTCGACCGTGTCGACGAGACCCACATCATCGTCGGCAACGACAACAACCTGCCCTTCTCCGCCGGCCGCGCGCTGGACAAGGCCGACGACAACGAGTTCGTGCTCCTTGAGGTCGGCGATTTCTTGAAGGCCGAGTGATCGGTGACGGTTGGGCGTGAGAGACGGCAGCGGCTGCGGGCGCTGCCGTTTTGGTTTTGGCGGCATTGCTCTTTGGGTGTCTGCCTTCTCCTCCGTCATCCTCGGGCTTGACCCGGGAATGACGGAGGAGAAGTGAACGGGCTTGATAGCGGCTTATGGTGGCGGGTCGTCAATACGGCTTGCACGGATATGAGGCCGGCGCCGTCTCCACCCTAACTTGGATCGACCAGCTGCAGGATGAGCTGGTGCACATTGCCGCCGTCGTTCAGCTCGACCTGGTCGAACGCGCGGCTGCGGGCGCGCTGGGCCTGGGAGAGCTCGCCGAGCTTGGTCTGGAGCTGCGGGCGGATCTTCTGGCAGTTCGGGTCGTTCTCGACCGTCATGCCGACGCTTGCCGCCTCGATCTCCTTCACCATGTCCTTGATGAAGTCGCCGTGCACCTTCTCATGCGCGGTCACGCCGGCGAGGAAGGTGTCCCAGCGGCTTTTCAGCGGCTCGGAGAGCTTCACCTTCAGCTTCGGCAGCGTGTAGGTGATGATCAGCTTCGGCTTGTTGACCGTGATGGTGCAGGCATTGCCCTGGCGCTCGTACTTGCGCGTCCAGGTGAGCTTGAAGCCGGTATGGGCGATGACGCGGGCGACGCCGAGCTTCGGGCCGCGCGCGCCGATCGACTGGTAGATCTCGAGGCCCGTCGCGCCCGTCACGCCGTAGGGCTCGACGCGCTCGACGGCCTGCCAGTCCTGCGCTGCCGCACTTCCGGCAAACAGCAGGGCGGCAAGAAGGAGGGCGCCTCTCATCCCTCGTCTCACAGGAACCGGAAGGCGAGCTTCTTGCCGGTGAGCTTGGCAAGCTGCTGGAGGCGGCCGTCGAGCCGTTCGCCGGCCAGTTCGGAATAGTCGGCGGGCACGACGAATTCGAGGTCGGCCCCCGAGGCGGTCGCCTTGCGGAAGGCAAGGTGCGGCACGACGCCGGGCATGGAGGCGGAGAAGAGGTAGACGACGCGGAGCAGGCCGCCGACAAGCTTGGCCAGCTCGCGCAGGCGCGGCGTCGCGATGGCGGCCAGCGAGCTGCTGACGGCGTCGTCGCCAAGGCCCTCGAAGCGGTAGTAGTTGGTGAGCGCGATGAAGGCGCGGCCGGGATGGGTGATGCCGATGAAGGTGCCGTGGGCGATGAGGTTCAACGCCTGCAGGCCGCGATAATCGGGATGGGCGCGCCAGCTGATATCGGCGAGCAGGCATGCGGCCTCGCGGTAGCGGCGCTCCTCCTCGGTCTCGGTGATGCCGAAGAGCGGCATCATGCGGCCGGTCCATTCGGCAAGCTCGCGCGCATGCTCGGGCGAGCGGGCGCGCAGGATGGCAAGTTCGCCGGCGGCGGCGATGAGCGGGTCGCGCGCCTTTTCCCGGTCGGGCAGGAGCGAATAGAGAAACCCTTCGCGCACGCCCTGGGCGGAGAAGAACACCCGCGACGGCTTCATGATGGCGATCGTCTCCTGCAGGGCGACGGCGCCGAACGGCAGGAGGTTGCGGCGGCCCTTGGAGATCGCCGCATAGGCGGGATCCTTCTGGTCCTTGGCCGTCACGATGTCCGTCAGGAAATCCATGGCGTCGGAAAAGCCGAGCTCGTAGCCCTGGATCATGTGCAGCGGGTAGTTCTGCACCTCCATGTGCAGCGCCCCGATGGCGCGCCAGGTGCCGCCGACGGCGTAGAAGGCGCGGCCGGCGCCGTTCTTCAGGAGATTGGCGGTGCGCAGGTATTTTCGCGCGACGATGCGGGCCTGGGCGGGCGAGCCGCCGGAGGCTTCCGAAAGCCGGATGCCGCCGAGCGGCAGCGTGATGCCGCGGCCGATCATGGCGCCTGCCACGTCGATCAGCTCCAGCGAGCCGCCGCCGAGGTCGCCGACGATGCCGTCCGGATCATGAAAGCCGCTGACGATGCCGAGCGCGGAGAAATAGGCCTCCTCCTCGCCGGTCAGGACGCGGACCTTCTGGCCGAGGATGAGCTCTGCCTGGTGGATGAAATCGGGGCCGTTCTCCGCCTCGCGCGCGGCGGCGGTCGCCAGCGCGAACATGGTGGAGGCGCGCGCCTGCCAGGACAGGGCCTTGAAACGATGCAGCGCCGCCAGCGCCCGCTCCACGCTGGCCGGATCCATGCGGCCGGTCTTGGCGATACCCTTGCCGAGGCCGCACATGACCTTCTCGTTGAACAGGATGGCCGGCGACCGACTCATGCCCTCGTAGATCACGAGGCGAATCGAGTTGGAACCGATATCCACGACTGACACCGGGGCAATTCCAGGCAAACGCCCCTGGGCTTCAGACTCAACCATGCATATCCAGTTTACTTCTTCCGGCGGCCTTGCCAGCCCGCGATCGCCTTCGGTGCGCTGGACTTCAGGGCCTCACCCCGGCCGGACAGGCTGGGATTGGTCATGAAGTAGTGCTGAGCGTTGAACGGCTCGGCACCGGGCTGCACTTCCATGCGCCGGGACGTTCCGTCCGCAAGAATCTCGTAGCTCTGCTGGTTATCGATGAGATTGCCCAGCATGATCTGCGAGAGAACCTGCTCATGCACCGTCCGGTTGATCAAGGGCACGAGTGTCTCGACTCGCCGGTCCAGGTTGCGCGGCATCATGTCCGCGGAGCTTATATAGACCAGCGCCTTGTCCGAGGGAAGCCCGTGGCCGTTGCCGAAGCAGAAGATACGGGAATGTTCGAGGAAGCGGCCGACGATGGACTTGACGCGGATATTGTCGGAAAGGCCGGGAACCCGCGGACGCAGGCAGCAGATGCCGCGCACGACGAGGTCGATTTCCACGCCCGCCTGGCTCGCGCGGTAGAGCGCGTCGATGATGTCGGGATCGACCAGCGAGTTCATCTTCATCCAGATCGCCGCCGGCGCGCCGTTCTTCGCATGGGCGATCTCCTCCTCGATGTGGCGGAGAATGCGCGGGCGCAGCGTATAGGGCGAGAAGGCGAGCTTCATGCCGGCCTCCGGTTCGCCGTAGCCGGTGATGAAGTTGAAGATGTTCGCCATGTCGCTGGCGATGGTCGGGTTGCAGGTGAAGAAGGAAAGGTCGGTGTAGATCTTCGCCGTGATCGGGTGGTAGTTGCCCGTGCCGAGGTGGCAGTAGGTGCGCAGCTTGCCCTCCTCGCGGCGCACGACCATCGACATCTTGGCATGGGTCTTCAGTTCGATGAAACCGAAGACGACCTGCACGCCGGCGCGCTCCAGGTCGCGCGCCCAGCGGATGTTCGCCTCCTCGTCGAAGCGGGCCTTCAATTCCACCAGCGCCGTCACCGACTTGCCGGCCTCGGCCGCGTCGATCAGCGCGCGCACGATCGGACTGTCGTTGGAGGTGCGGTAGAGCGTCTGCTTTATCGCCAGAACGTCAGGATCGCGCGCAGCCTGGAGAAGGAACTGGACCACCACGTCGAAGCTTTCGTAGGGGTGGTGGACGACCATGTCCTTTTCGCGGATGGCGGCGAAGCAGTCTCCGGCGTGTTCGCGGACGCGTTCGGGAAATCGGGCATTGTAGGGCTCGAACCGAAGATCGTCGCGCGGCGCCTTGGCGATTTCCGACAGCGTGTTGAGGGCGAGAAGGCCGGGCAGGACGGCGACGCGGTTGTCCGGCACGCCGAGTTCGCCGACGACGAAGCGGCGCAGCGATTCGGGCATTTCCGAATCGGTCTCGATGCGGATGACCGAACCGCGGCGGCGGCGCTTCAGCGCCGTCTCGAAGAAGCGCACGAGGTCTTCGGCCTCTTCCTCCACCTCGATATCGCTGTCGCGGATGATGCGGAAGGTGCCCGAGCCGCGCACGATGTAGCCGGGGAAGAGCTTGCCGATGAAGAGGCCGACGACATCCTCCAGCGTGATATAGCGGATCGCGCCCTTGGCGTCGGGCAGGCGGATGAAGCGGTCGAGTGCCACCGGCAGGCGCAGCAGCGCCGTCATCGGCTCCTTGCCCGTCGTGCTTTCCAGCTGCAGGCCGATCGAGAAGCCGAGATTGGGGATGAACGGGAACGGGTGCGCCGGGTCGATGGAGAGCGGCGTCAGCACGGGGAAGATCGACTGGGTGAATTCCTGCTGCAGCCAGACCTTGTCGTCGCTGGTGAGCGCGGTCGGGCGGACGATCAGGATATCCTCCTTGGCGAGGTACTGCTGGAGCACCGCAAGCGAGGCCTGCTGCTCCATCTGCAGATTGTCGATCTCCTTGAGGATATCGTCGAGCTGCTCGGCCGAGGTCTTGCCGTCGGGGCTGCGGATGCCGACGCCCTGGCGCACCTGGCCCTCGAGGCCGGCGACGCGCACCATGAAGAACTCGTCGAGGTTGCCGGCCGAGATCGACAGGAAGCGCACGCGCTCCAGGAGCGGATGGGCGGTGTTCAGCGTTTCCTCGAGCACGCGGCGATTGAACTGCAGCCAGGAGAATTCGCGGTTGATGAAGCGTTCGGGGCTTGCCATCAGGGCCGCGACATCGGCGCTCGCCCCTTCCGGCGGCGGCACCTGCTCGACAGGCTTTTCCTGCGCATGTTCCGAAGTCGCTGTATCCATTGGAGAGTCCGCCCCACTTTGCCGCCAGATCGGCCGCATGCTTTCCACGCGGGTTCGGACGGAAACCGATTTCCACTTTTCCCCGAACCGCTTAGCGCAGTTTGACGACGGAACTGTGACAGTCAATCCGGGGTCGGTGGAATTCGCCGAGCAATCGCCGGATGTTCCTTCTGGCAGGCAGGCCATCCCGCCCTGAGGACAAGACAATCACCTGTCGTGGAATGCGGCATCGCCGCTCTCCCCTTCTCCCTCGCGGGGAGAAGGTGGCCCGAAGGGTCGGATGAGGGGGTGGCTCGGATCGAGCTTTTGCACCATCGCCACCCCCCTCATCCGCCTGCCGGCACCTTCTCCCCGCGGGGGAGAAGGGGATGGGGCGACGGTTTCCCTCCATGGGCGATAGCCCTGCCCCTTGAGGGGGAGATGACCGGCAGGCCAGAGGGGGATCACCGGATGCCGGCTTGAACTCTCCGGCTCACTCCTCGCCGCCGACCATTTCGCCGAGCACTTCCTGCGCCAGCGTGCGGGTGATCCGGCTGCCGCGGGCGAGCGCCAGCCGGTCGAGGCGTTCGACGAGCGTCTGGGCGGCCTCCAGCGAGCGCTCCATGCGCGCGACGATATAGGCGACGAGCCTTTCGTCGACGAAGAGCTGGCGGTCGGCGAAGAGCTTTATGATGACCTGCGAGAGCAGTTCGTCGTCCGGCTCGCCGATCTCCACCACCGTCGCGGCCTTCAGGCGCGAGCGCAGGTCCGCCAGCTCGACCGGCCAGGACATCGGCCACAGCCGGCTGGTGATCAGCAGCGTGTGGCCGTGCTGGCGCACATTGTTGATGATGTGGAAGAGCGCGCGGTCGTCGAAACCGGCGCGGTCGGCGTCCTCGATGAGCACGGGGCCGCGCTCGGCGGCCGCCTCGGCGCCCCTGCCCGCCTTCGCCTCGATGATCTCGGCACCCGCCTTCTCGCGCCAGATGGCGGCAAGGTGCGACTTTCCCGAGCCGACGGGGCCTGCGATGACGACGACGGGCGAAGGCCAGTGCGGCCAGGCGTCGATCATCGCCACGGCGGCATTGACCGGCTCGGCGACCAGAAGGTCGTCACGCCCCGTCGCGGGGTCGTGCCCGAAGGCCAGCGGCAACTGTTCGGCTGTCTTGCGCGATGTCATGGTGCTACTCGGATACCAACTCTTCGTTCTGGCGCAAGTCCGGGCGGACGCCGCTCCGCCTGGCGCGGCCTTGCCGCCGGTCATTCCTCCGGCGTGCTCTCTTCGAGCAGGACGGGCTTGCTCGCCCCATAATAAAGGTCGCTGTCAAGGTAACGCTGCAGGCCGAAGCGGACAAGCACGCCGACGGCGGCGGCCGCCGGCACGGCGATCATCAGGCCGACGAAGCCGAAGAGCGCGCCGAAGGCGACCAGCGCGAACATCAGCCAGACCGGATGCAGGCCGACGCGCGAGCCGACGAGCTTGGGCTGCAGGATGTTGCCCTCGACGAACTGGCCGGCGAAGAAGATGACGGCGACAAGCACGACCATCCAGTAGTCCGGCCAGAACTGCACGACGGCGACGCCCACCGCCAGCACCAGGCCGACCAGCGAGCCGACATAGGGGATGAAGCTGATGAGGCCGGCGAAGAGGCCGATCAGCAGGCCGAAATTGAGGCCGGCGAAGGAGAGCCCGACGCCGTAGAACAGGCCGAGGATGATGCAGATGGAGCCCTGCCCGCGCACGAAGCCGGCAATCGCCGCGTCCATTTCGGTCGCGATCTGGCGCACGTTGGCGACATGGTCGCGCGGCACCCAGCTGTCCACCTTGGCGATCATGCGGTCCCAGTCGAGCAGGAGATAGAAGGCGACGACCGGCGTGATGACGAGCAGCGAGACGATGTTGACCAGCGCCATGCCGGAGTTCCAGAGCTGCTTGAACACCGTGCCGAGGAAGCCCGCGCCTTCGGCGAGGATGGAGGAAAAGCTCTGCTTGATCGTGCCCATCTGGCTGCTGACCCAGGTGGGCAGCAGGTCGGGGTTGAAGCTCGCCACCAGCTCCTGCAGCTGGGTGACGTAGCCCGGCAGCTTCTCCAGGAAATCCGCCGCCTGCGTGGCCAGCAGCGGGATGACGATCATCAGGGACAGCGCGAAGAGGATGATGAAGGCGATGAGGATGACCACCGTCGCCATCAGCCGGCTGAGGCCCCAGCGCTCAAGCCGGTCGGCGACCGGATCGAGGAAATAGGCGAGCGCCATGCCGGCGATGAAGGGCAGCAGGATATCGCTGAACACCAGAAGGAAGATGAGGAGGAAGCCGAGCGCGATGAGCCAGAAGACCACCTGCCGCTTCAGTCCCGCGCCGCTGATATGGGCTGCCATCGCGCTCTTTCCTTGTGTCACCGTGTTGCTTGAGGAGATAGGATGCGGGGACGAGGAAGGTCAAGGCTCGGCGGGGTGGTGGGGGAATGCAGCGGTGTTTTCCTCGGTTTCCCCATAGTTTGGGTGAGTTTGTGGCTCACCCCCCTCTGCCCTGCCGGGCATCTCCCCCACAAGGAGGGAGATCGGAAGGAAGCGCGAACCTTGCCCGAACTGCACCGTTAATGAGGGGCGAAACGATGCTCCATCCAATCTCCCCCCTTGTGGGGGAGATGCCCGGCAGGGCAGAGGGGGGTGTCCGCGGCAACCCGCTTTCATTCGCAAACCGGTGAAAAAATCCCCGCATTCCCGGCATTCCGCTTGCACTTCATCCCCCGCCATGCCAATCGGGCGCGACAAGCGCCAAGCAGGCCTCAAGCGGGCCTCAAGCCGGAGACGAGAGCCATGAGCCAGTCGGGAAAGAACGGTCTGACCTATAGCGATGCGGGCGTCGACATCGACGCGGGCAACCTGATGGTGGAGAAGATCAAGCCGGCCGTGCGCTCGACGCGCCGCCCGGGCGCCGATGGCGAGATCGGCGGCTTCGGCGGCCTGTTCGACCTCAAGGCGGCGGGCTTCACCGATCCCGTCCTCGTCGCCGCCAATGATGGCGTCGGCACCAAGCTGAAGATCGCCATCGACGCGAACCGCCACGACACGGTCGGCATCGACCTCGTCGCCATGTGCGTCAACGACCTCGTGGTGCAGGGTGCCGAACCCCTCTTCTTCCTCGACTATTTCGCCACCGGCAAGCTCGACCCCGACCAGGGCGCGGCGATCGTCGAAGGCATCGCCGAAGGCTGCCGCCAGGCCGGCTGCGCGCTCATCGGCGGCGAGACGGCGGAAATGCCGGGCATGTATTCGCACGGCGACTACGACCTTGCCGGCTTTGCCGTCGGCGCCGCCGAACGCGGCCGGCTCCTGCCCTCGGGCGATATCGCCGAGGGCGACGTCATCCTCGGCCTTTCCTCCTCGGGCGTGCATTCCAACGGCTATTCGCTGGTGCGCAAGATCGTGACGCTCTCGGGTCTCGCCTGGGACGCGCCCGCGCCGTTCGACGCTGAAAAGAGCCTCGGCGAGGCGCTGCTGACGCCGACGAAGATCTATGTGAAGCCGCTCCTGAAAGCGATCCGCGAGACCGGTTCCATCAAGGCGCTGGCGCATATCACCGGCGGCGGCTTCCCGGAAAACATTCCGCGCGTGCTGCCGAAGCATCTCGCCGCCGAGATCGACCTTGCCGCCGTCAAGGCGCCGGCCGTGTTCTCCTGGCTTGCAAAGACGGGCGGCGTGGCGGCGACGGAAATGCTGCGCACCTTCAACTGCGGCGTCGGCATGATCGCCGTCGTTCCCGCCGACAAGGCCGACGAGGTCGCCGCTGTCCTCATCCGCGAGGGCGAAACCGTCTTCCGCCTCGGCCGCATGGTCGCGCGCGAAGAGGGCGCCGCCGGCACGATCTACAAGGGCACGCTCGCCCTATGAGCGGAACCCGCAAGCGCGTCGTCGCCTTCATCTCCGGCGGCGGCTCCAACATGCTGGCTTTGGCGAAGGCCGCCGAGGACCCGGACTTCCCGGCGGAGATCGTCGCCGTGTTCTCCGACAAGGCGGAGGCCGGCGGGCTGGCCAGGGCGGAGGCGCTCGCCATTCCGGCCCGCGCCTTCCTGCGCAGGGATTTCGCCAGCAAGGAGGCCCACGAGGCGGCCATCATCGAGGCGCTCGACGCGCTCTCGCCCGACCTCATCTGCCTTGCCGGCTACATGCGCCTGATCTCCGGCGCCTTCGTCAGCCGCTATGAAGGCCGCATCCTCAACATCCACCCATCCCTCCTGCCGCTCTTCCCCGGCCTCAACACGCACCAGCGCGCCCTCGACGCGGGCATGCGCATCGCCGGCTGCACGGTGCATTTCGTGACCGAGGGCATGGACGAAGGCCCGGCCATCGTGCAGGCCGCGGTTCCCGTCCTGCCGGACGACACGGCCGGGACGCTCGCCGCGCGCGTTCTGACGGTCGAGCATCTGAGCTATCCGCTGGCGCTGCGGCTCGTCGCGGAGGGCAAGGTGCGGATGCAGGGCGGCAAGGCCGTCGCCACCGGCGACCTGCCGCGGCTTGACGGCGCCCACCTGATCTCGCCGGCGGCGGGCTAGGGCGCATACCCCACAAGGGGGCTACTCATATGAAGTTCGACGATGCCGCACATCCCCTTCTCCCCCGCGGGGAGAAGGTGGCCCGAAGGGTCGGATGAGGGGGTGGCTCGGATCGAGCCTTTGCGCCTTCGCCATCCCCCTCATCCGCCTGCCGGCACCTTCTCCCCGCGGGGGAGAAGGAAAAGGAGGCAACGGGTTTCCTTCCATATGCGACAGTCCTGCCCTTGTGGGGAGATGCCCGGCAGGGCAGAGGGGGGTGTCCCGCCTCAGATCACCAGGATCGGCGCCTTGCCCTTCACGCGATCGTAGAGATCGATGACATCCTGGTTCAGCATGCGCACGCAGCCGGAGGAGACGGCCTTGCCGATGGACTTCCATTCCGGCGAGCCGTGCAGGCGGTAGAGCGTGTCCTCGCCGTTCTGGAAGATGTAGAGCGCGCGCGCGCCGAGCGGGTTGTTGAGGCCGCCGGGCATGCCGCCGTTGGCGGCGGAGTATTTGACGAGTTCGGGCTGGCGCGCAACCATCTCGTCCGGCGGCGTCCATTTCGGCCAGGCCTGCTTCCACTGGATGACGCCGCGGCCCGACCAGGAAAAGCCCTGCCGGCCGATGCCGACGCCATAGCGCATGGCACGGCCGTTCGGCAGGATGAGGTAGAGGAAGCGGTTGCCTGTGTCGACGATGATCGTGCCGGGTCGCTCGCCGAACGGGCTTTCGACCTCCTGTCGGTAGTAGCGCGCGTCGATCTGCTGGTAGGGCACCGCCGGCACCTGATAGCCGCCGTCGAAGACCGGACCGTAGATCGAGGCGTAGTAGGACGATTCCGGCAGGAGCCCGCTCGGCGGCCGGGCGCCCTCGATATATTCCGGCCGGCCCTCCAGCGCGGGATTGCGGAAATAGGGCCGGGTCTCGTAGCGGAACCGGTCCGTATTCATCGAGGAGGTGCAGCCGGCCAGGCCGCTTGCCATGGCAAGCCCGGTGAACTGTAGGAAGCGGCGGCGGGAGAGCGCGGTGTCGGTCATGGAGATCGTCAAAATCCGTTGTGCGGAAACGTAGAATGGGGCGAGAGGCTGAATCACTAACTAACGAGCGGCAAATTAGGTCCATAACCCTGCCACAATTGTGGCAATTGCGGCTGGCCTCAGGCTTGCGCGCCCGCTTTTCGCCGCCCTGTCGCCGCCCGGCCACGGCGGGGCCGCTTTGTGAACGCTGTGTCAATCGCCGGGAGAATTGCCGTTTTCGCGCGCGCGGATTATCCCGGACGGCAACTTCAACCGAAACGAGGGGAACGCGATGCTCGTCGACGGCAAATGGACGGAAGACTGGCAGCCCGTCCAGGCGAAGGACGCCAAGGGCGGCTTCGTGCGGCAGGTTTCGAGCTTCCGCAACTGGGTGACGCCCGACGGCCGCGCCGGCCCGACGGGCGACGGCGGCTTTGCGGCCGAGACCGGGCGCTACCAGCTCTATGTCGCGCTGATCTGCCCCTGGGCCTCGCGCACGCTGATCGCCCGCAAGCTGAAGAAGCTCGACGGCGTGATCTCCGTCTCTGTCGTCGAGCCGGCGCTGACCGACCAGGGCTGGCGCTTCGGCGACTATCCGGGCGCAAACCGCGACGACCTCAACGGCGCGACCTACATGCACGAGCTCTATACCCGCGCCGACCCCACCTTCACCGGCCGCGCCACCGTGCCGGTGCTCTGGGACAAGGTGCTGAGGACGATCGTCAACAACGAATCCGCCGACATCATACGCATGCTGAACAGCGGCTTCGGCGCGCTGGCGGATGAAAGCGTCGACCTCTATCCGCAGGCCCTGCGCGGCGAGATCGACATGCTCAACGAACGTATCTATCCCGCGCTCAACAACGGCGTCTACCGCGCCGGCTTCGCCACCACGCAGGTCGCCTACGAGGAGGCCTTCCACGGCGTCTTCGCCATGCTGGACGAGCTGGAGGCACGCCTTGCCGCCGGCGGACCATTCCTCACCGGCACGGCCTTCACGGAGGCCGACATCCGCCTCTTCGTCACCCTCGTCCGCTTCGATGCCGCCTATCACGGCCTCTTCAAGTGCAACCTGCGGCGGCTTGCCGACTATGCGGCGCTCTCGGCCTATGCGAAGCGCGTGCTAGACCTGCCGGGCGTGCGCGAGACGGTCAGCATCGACCATATCAAGCACGGCTACCATTCGATCAAGTCGCTGAACCCGAACGGCATCGTGCCGCTCGGACCGGATCTTTCGGCGCTGGGGCTTTGAGATGCCGCTTGTGGCGTGGGCAGGAATAGCCCTTGGTCTTCTGGTCACTGTCCCTGAAGCCTGGCGGCTCCATCGACGATACGGGATTTTGCTGGCCGGTCTGGCCTGGCCATTCCTGTCGGCGATCGTCGCAGCCTGGGTCTTTGCGGCAACGGTGAACCACTACAATTTCGGCTCCCCGCACATCCCGATCTACTTCCACGTCTGGCATCTTGTGATGATCGTCGCCGCGCCGGCTGTCGCCGTTGTCGTTCTCGGCCGAAAATACACGTTCTCGGCCGGTATCATCGTCGGCGGTGCACTGCTCGCCTTCACCTTCTTCTTCTGGGTTTCGATGCTCTTCGGATACGGCACGAGCAGTGCTACCGGCAGCTAGCCCTCCTTCGCCTCCACCATCGCCATCAGCGTCTCCAGCCGGTCGGCGTCGGCGGGCAGCTTGTCCTGGCGCAGGCGGGCGATGCGGGGGAAGCGCATGGCGACGCCGGATTTGTGGCGGGTGGAGCGGTTGATGCCCTCGAAGGCGACCTCCAGCACGAAGCCGTAGCCGGGCTCGGCCCTGACGGCGCGCACGGGGCCGAAACGGTCGGTCGTGTTGTTGCGCACATAGCGGTCGAGCACTTCGAGCTCGGCGTCGGTGAAACCGAAATAGGCCTTTCCGACGGGCACCAGCAGGGGACCGTCAGGGCCATCGGTCCACACGCCGAAGGTGAAGTCGGAATAGTAACTCGAGCGCTTGCCGTGGCCGCGCTGGGCATACATCATGACGGCGTCGATGTTGAAGGGATCGCGCTTCCACTTGAACCACGGGCCCTTCATGCGGCCGGCCTGGTAGGGGCTGTCGAGCCGCTTGAGCATCACCCCCTCGATGACCGGATCGGGCGGATCGCGGCGGATCGTCTCCAGTTCGGCCCAGGAGCCGAAGGGCACCAGCGGCGACAGGTCGAAACGGTCGTGCGGCGCCTTCTCGATCATTTCGCCGAGGCGGGCGCGGCGGTCGGAAAAGCTTTCGGGGCGCACATCCGCCTCGCCTTCGAACAGCACGTCATAGGCGCGCACGAAGGCGGGATAGTCCTCCAGCATGCGCGCGGTGACGGTCTTGCGGTTGAGGCGCTGCTGGAGATCGGAGAAGGTGCGCGTCGGGCTGTTCATGCGCGCCGTGCCGCCGACGAGCAGCTCGCCGTCCACCACGCCCTCGAAATTGATCGCCTCCAGCACATCCGGGAAGGCGGCGGAGATGTCGTCGCCGGAGCGGGAATAGAGGCGGCGCGTGCTGCCTGCCGCGGAGAGTTGCACGCGAATGCCGTCCCATTTCCATTCGGCGGCGAAATCGGCCGGGTCGAGCGCGTCGAGATCCCCCTCGCCCACCGGATTGGCGAGCATGACGGAATGGAAGATGGCGGGGGTGGCGAGCACCGGGCGGTCCGCCCGGCCCTCCAGCCAGGCGAAGAGCGGCTCGTAGGGCGGCGACAGCCCGTGCCACAGCGTCTCGATCTCCACGACATCCCTGCCGGAGAAATCGGCCAGCGCCTGCTTGGCGAGGCGGGCGGAGACGCCGATGCGCAGGCCGCCGGTCGCAAGCTTGAGGAAGGCGAAGCGGGCGGAGGGATCGAGCCGGTCGAGGAGATCGCGCACCGCACCGCGCACCTCCGTACGGCCGAGCGCGTTCATGCGGGAAACGACGGCGCCGAGCCGGGGCTGCGCTTCATCCGGCACGCGCTCCTTGCGCTCCTCGTCCCAGACGAGCGCGATGGTTTCCGCAAGGTCGCCGACATAGTCGTAGGAATAGCGGAACAGCACCTCGTCCATGCGCTCCAGCACGAGCTCGCGCAAGAGCGCCGGCTTGACGCTCTTCAAGTCCAGCGTGCCGGCAATGGCGGCAAGGCCGTAGCCGCGGTCGGGATCGGGCGTGTCGCGGAAATAATCGGCGAGCAGCGTCAGCTTGCCGTTGCGCGAAGGGGTGAGGACGAGGCGGTCGAGGAGCGTGGCGAAGGCTCTCATGGGGAGTGCCTTCCGGCTGGGTGCGATGGGTTTGTGGTCAGGGCGTGCATTGTGGCCCCCCCCTCTGCCCTGCCGGGCATCTCCCCCTCAAGGGGGGAGATTGGATGGAGCAACGTTTTGCCCATCGCTGGCGCTGCTGATCGAGCAAGGCTCCTGCTTCTTGCCGATCTCCCCCCTGTGGGGGAGATGCCCGGCAGGGCAGAGGGGGGTGTTGCGGCCCCGAAGACGGAACCGGCGAAGGACAAGCGGGCTGCATCCTCAATCCCCCTCATCCTCATAGCCGACGAGATGCAGCGGCCTGGCCGGGATGCCTGCGAGTTCGCACCAGCGCACCAGCGCCTCCTCGCGGCCATGCGTCACCCAGACCTCGCGCGGCGCGAGCTCGCGGATCGTCCCGGTCAGTTCCGGCCAGTCGCAATGGTCGGAGATGACGAGCGGCAGCTCGACGCCGCCCTGCTTGGCGCGCTGGCGCACCATCATCCAGCCGGAGGCGAAGGCGACGAGCGGCTCGTTGAAGCGGCGCGCCCAGCGGTCGGCGAAGGCCGAGGGCGGGCCGACAACGACGGCGCCGCGGAAATCGGCGGGGCTGCTTCTCTCCGTCGTGGCGGGACGCAGGTCGCCGAGCGCAATGCCGCGGCTGACATAATAATCGCAGAGACGGGCGAGCGAGCCGTGGATGTAGATCGGCGCGTCATAGCCGCAATCGCGCAAGAGGCGGATGACGCGCTGCGCCTTGCCGAGCGAATAGGCGCCGAGAAGATGGCTGCGCTCGGGGAACTGGCGGAGCGAGGTCAGCAGCTTGCCCATCTCGCCCTTCGGCTCGGGATGATGGAAGACCGGCAGGCCGAAGGTCGCCTCGGTGATGAAGACGTCGCAGGGCACCGGCTCGTAGGGCGTTGCAGTCGGGTCCGCGCCGCGCTTGTAGTCGCCGGAGGCGACGATGGTGAGGCCCCCGCGCTCCACCGCGATCTGCGCCGAACCGAGCACATGGCCGGCGGGATGGAAGGAGACGGTGACGCCGGAAAGATCGATGCGCTCGCCGAAGGCGGCCGCCTGCATGGCGCCGCAGAAATCCGCGCCATAGCGGATACCCATGATGTCGAGCGTCTCGCGCGTCGCCAGCACCGCGCCGTGCCCGGCCCTGGCATGGTCGGAATGGCCGTGGGTGATCAGCGCCCTTGCCACGGGGCGGACGGGATCGATGTAGAAATCGCCGGCAGGGCAATAAAGGCCGGCGGGCGCCGGATGGAGGAGCTGGTCTGGCTTCATGCGGGGGAAGATAGAGGGTTTTGTGCGCGGTGCCAGTGGCAGCCGTCGGCGGCGTGCCGTGCGGGTGGATCCTCGGGTCGAGCCCAAGGATGACGCAAGAAGGGGAGTGAAGGCGAACCGACGCGACGGCTCCCCTGCCGCACCGGTCAATGCGCTTGGAAGCCCCTCCTCCCCACCGTCATCCTCGGGCTCGACCCGAGGATCCACCCGCACGGAACGCTTCAAACGGGGGCTGCCGCGCCGGGCGTCCACTCAGGCGATCGCCAGCATGCCGGCGCGCAGCGCGGCCATGTCGACGGCGGCGAGCTGGCGGTCGATCTTCTCGTGCGTCTCCTTCCAGACCGGGAAGGCCTGCGTCAGCAGGCGGCGCCCCTCGCCCGTCAGGCGCAGGAGCCGGCCGCGCCGGTCGCGCGGGTCGGCCTCGACGGCGACGAGGCCGCGGCGCTCCAGCGGCTTCAGCGCGGCCGTCAGCGTTGTGCGGTCCATGGCGAGCACGGCGGCGACCGGGCCCATCGGCGGCGGCTCCGGGCGGTTCAGCGCCATCAGCAGCGAGAACTGGCCGTTGGTGAGCCCGCAGGGACGCAGGGCATCGTCGAAACGCCGGGCCAGTGCCCGCGCCGCGCGCTGCGCATGCAGGCACAGGCAGGTATCGCGCACGAAGAGGGTCGTCTCGTAGGAAATCAAGGGTTCGTCGGTCATGTCCCTACTGTTGATATCAACATAGTGTTGTCAAGAGCGGAAGGACCCGAACCACAGGGATTATTAGAGATTGGGAATGCAGAGGATCGCCTGGAGGGCGCGGGCGTCGATGGGGCGGGAGAGGTAGTAGCCCTGGATCTCGTCGCAGCCGGCCTCGCGCAGGAAGTCGACCTGCTCGCGCGTCTCCACGCCCTCGGCGATCACCCGCAACTGCAGCGTATGGGCCAGCGAGATGACGGCGCGGGCGATGGCCGCGTCGTCGCCGTCGTCCGGCAGGTCCTGCACGAAGGACCGGTCGATCTTGAGGCGGCCGACGGGGAAACGCTTCAGCGAGGCAAGGCTGGAATAGCCGGTGCCGAAATCGTCGATGGCAAGGTGCACGCCGAGCTTTTCCAGCCGGTGCATGGTCTCCACCGCCTGCTGCACGTCCTGCATGATCAGGCTTTCGGTCAATTCCAGTTCCAGATAGCGCGCCTCCAGCCCGCTTTCGGCGAGGGCGGCGGCGACGCGCTCGACCCAGTCCTTCTCCTGGAACTGGCGGGCCGAGACATTGACGCTGACGACGATGGGCGGCAGGCCGCTCTCCTGCCAGGCCTTGTTCTGCCGGCAGGCGGCGCGCAGCGTCCAGTCGCCGATCGGGCCGATCAGGCCGGTGTCCTCGGCAAGCGGGATGAAATCGCCCGGGCCGATCAGCCCGCGCCCGGGATGGCGCCAGCGGATCAGCGCCTCGACGGCGAAGATGCGCCCGGTCGCAAGGTCCATCTGCGGCTGGTACTGCAGGAAAAGCTCGCCGTGGGCGAGCGCGCGGCGCAGTTCCTCCTGGCGCTCCAGCTTCTCATGCGCCCGGTTGGCCAGCTCGGCGGTGAAGACCTGCATGGCATCGCGGCCGATCTCCTTGGCCCGGTACATGGCGGCGTCCGCACGGGCCAGCAGCTCGGTCGCGTTGCGGCCGTGCTCGGGATAGGCGGCGACGCCCATGCTGCAGGTGACCTGGAAGGAGCGGCCCTCGATGAGCACCGGCTCGGCGATCGCCTCGCGCACCGCGCGCAGCCGGTCCTCCACGCTCTCGCCCTTGCGCATCGCGCCGTTGATGAGCACGACGAACTCGTCGCCGCCGAGGCGCACGATGCTGTCGCTCGCCCGCACGCAGCGCAGCATCCGCGCCGCGACGATCTTCAGCAGCTCGTCTCCGGCATGGTGGCCGAGGCTGTCGTTGACCAGCTTGAAATGATCGAGATCGAGGAAGGCGAGCGTCATGCCGCCGCCGCATTCGTCGGCCGCCTCGATGGCGGAGGCCACGCGCTCGTCGAGCATGCTGCGGTTCGGCAGGCCCGTCAGCGTGTCGTGATGGGCCATGAACTGGATGCTGTCCTCCGCCTCCTTGCGCTCGATGGCGATGCCGGCAATGTGCGTCGCCATGCCGACCAGCTTCAGGCATTCGGCCGTCGGCTCGCCGGGACTGCGCGAATAGAGCGCGAAGGAGCCGAGCACCTTGCCCTGGTAGGAATGGATCGGCGAGGACCAGCAGGCGCGGAAGCCGTAGGGCGCGACGAGCGCCTTGGCGTCCTCCCAGAGCGGATCGGTCTGGATGTCGGAGACGATGACGGGCTCGCCGCGCCACATCGCGGTGCCGCAGGAACCGACCTTCGGGCCGATCTCGATCCCCTCGATCAACTGGCTGTAGGCGGGGTCGAGATTGGGCGCGGCACCGTTGAGGATATGCTTGCCATCGGCCGCGAGCATCAGGATCGAGCCGGTGACTTCCGGCACATGCGCCTCGATCAGCAGGATGAGGGAGGAGAAGACGTCGACCAGCGGCGCGCCGAGCGCGATCATCTTCAACAGATGCGCCTGGCCGACATGCAGGCTCTCGGAACGCTTGCGCTCGGTGATGTCGCGCGAGACGCCGACGAGGCCGATCACGTCGCCCTCGGCACTGCGCACCGGCAGCTTCGAGGTGAGCAGCCATTTGAGCCTGCCCGCGGAATCGCGGATCAGCTCCTCCATGTCGAGCATGGGACGGCCGGTGCGGATGATCTCCTGCTCGGTCTCGAAGAAGCCGCGGGCGACATGTTCGGGGTGGATGTCGAAATCGGAGAGGCCCTCCAGGCTTTCCAGCCCCTCGCGGCGGTTGTCGTCGACGATCGCCCGGTTGGCGACGACGAAGCGGCTGTTCCTGTCCTTGAAGAAGAGGTAGTCCGGCACCTCGTCGATCATCGCTTCGAGCCAGATCGTGCGCTCGCCCTGCGCGGAGGCGAGCGGAAAGAGCCGCGTCGCCTCGCAGATCAGGCGCTGGCCGGCGGACATCAATCGTGCCGTTGCATCGACCTCTTCGTTGTCAAGGTGAGACAGTTTCGTCGACATGAACCCCTGCAATTTCCAAGCGCAAGGAAGGGCGCTGTCAGCCGCCTCCCTTTCGGAATGCCCGATGGTACACCTAGAGTCGTTATCCAACCCTAAAGGAAACCGGCGAAATGCTGTCGATCCGGGCCTTACCGCCCCTCTGCGGCAACCTTGGCGCGCAGCATCCGGCTGTTCCGTTCCGGCACAAAACCATCTGGCACGCTTCCTGCTCCCTGACGGGCAAGGAGCTTTCATGGTTAGCAGACGGTTATTTCTCTCGGGCCTCGGCCTTGGCGCGGCGGGCATCCCCCCGGCACTCGCCCGCACGCAGCGGCTGCCGGTCGTCGATGTCGATCTCCGGGGCAGCATCGACGCCTCGGCGCACGGCATCCGCCCCGGCGCGGACGACCGCAGGAGCAAGGCCTTCGCCAAGCTGCTGAAGGAGGCGGCGGCGAAGAACATGCCCGTCTTCCTGCCGCCGGGCGACTATGCCGTCTCCAACATCACGCTGCCCGACAATACGCGCCTCACCGGCGTGCCGGGCGCCACCCGCATCGTCTATGGCGGCGACGGCCACCTCTTCGCCGCCGACGGCGCGGGCCGGATCGAGCTTGCCAACCTCGTCATCGACGGGGCGAACCGCTGGCTCGGCGATACGGTCGACGGCCTCGTACATTTCAGCAATGTCGCCAATGTGACGATCGAGAACTGCGAGATCCAGGGCTCCTCCAAGACGGCGGTCAGCCTGCAGCGCTGCGGCGGGCGCATCGAGCGCAGCCGGCTTTCGGGCGCTGCGGAATACGCGCTCTATGCCGTGGAGAGCCGCGACCTGTCGGTCACCGGCAACCACGTCTTCGACTGCGGCAATGGCGGCATCCTGATCCACCGCTGGGAGAAGGGCCACGACGGCACGATCGTCTCGGGCAACCGCATCGCCCGCATTTCCGCCACCAGCGGCGGCACCGGCCAATACGGCAACGGCATCAACGTCTTCCGTGCCGACGCGGTGATGATCGGCAACAACCATGTTTCCGGCTGCGCCTTTTCCGCCATCCGCGCCAATGCAGGTTCGAACGTGCAGATATCCGGCAATACCTGTCTCGACAGCGGCGAGGCTGCGATCTATTCCGAATTCGGCTTCGAGGGCGCGCTCGTCAACGGCAACCTCGTCGACGGCGCCGCCAGCGGCATCCTCATCGTCAATTTCGACGAGGGCGGGCGGCTTGCGACCGTCACCGGCAACGTGGTGCGCAACCTCCGGCTCGAAGGCCCCTATATCCACGACGGCGCGGGCTTCGGCATCGGCATCGCAGTGGAGGCCGATACGGTCGTCTCGGGCAATACCGTGGAGAACGCCCCGAAATGGGGGCTGATGCTCGGCTGGGGACCCTATATGCGCGGCCTCGTCGTCAACGGCAACCTGGTGCGCCGCAGCCCGGTCGGCTGCGCCGTGACCGTCGTGGAGGAGGCAGGCTCGGCCCTCATCTCCGGCAACATCTTCGAGGACACCCCGAACGGCGCGATTGCCGGCTACCGCTGGAACGAGCGCACCACCGGGGACCTCGCGAGGGATGGCTCGACCTTCGCGCACCTGACGATCGAACGGAACCGGACGGGCTGAGCCCGTCCCGAAACGCGTCTCTTCTTCCTGCCCGAACGGAGAGGCGCCATGGTGGATGAGGGGGCAGCGCCGCATCGCTCCCTCATCCGCTGATCCCGGGCCTCAGCCGCCGTGGCCGCCGTGGCCGGCAGCAGCGCCGTTGCCCTGCCCGGCGCCGGGCCTGGCGGCCCCGATCGTGAAATCCACGTCGATCGCGCCGGCCTTCTCGAAGGTCAGCGTCGCCTTGAATTTCTCCCCTTCCTTGAAGGGGTGCTTGATGCGCATGAACATGACATGCAGCCCGCCGGACTTCAGCTCGACCGTGGCGCCGGCCGGGATCTCGATGCCGTCCGGCAGCTGGCGCATCTTCATCACGTCGTTTTCGACGGCCATCTCGTGCAGCTGCACGTCGTCGGACACGTCCGGCGCGGTGATGGAGACGAGGCGGTCGGCCTCGGTGCCCTTGTTGGTGATGGTCATGAAGCCGCCGCCGACCGGCTGGCCGGGCAGCGTCGCCCGGGAGGCCGGGTGGTCGATCTCCAGGCTGCCGAGGGTGAAGTCGTGGGCGAAGGCGGCCGAGGCCGAGAGCGCCAGGGCGACGAAGGAGGCGAGAATGCGTTTCATGGAAAAAATCCTTTCTGGCTTTGCGTTCAGGAAAAGAGGCGCCGCAGCGGCGGCACGAGGCGGATGACGAACTGGTCGAGGAGGATCATGGCGAGGATTGTGAGGCCCGTCAGCGGGAAGAGCACGCCGAAGATGGCGGCGATCGCCCACAGGCCGAGATAGATGCGCCCCCCGCGCGGGCCGGGCGGCACGCCGATGCGGCCCTTCGGCCGGCGCTTCCACCACATGACGACGGCCGACAGGCTCATCGCGATGACGACGAGGCAGGTCGCAAGCATCAGGAGCTGGTTGAAGAGGCCCCATTCCTGCCCCTTGTGCACGTTGATGCCCCATTCGATCAGCTTGCCCGTCGCCGGATAGTCGGCATAGGCGGTGTCGACGAGGCGCTCGCCGGTATACTGGTCGATATGCAGCGTGCGCTCGTATTGCAGGTCGGCGGGATAGATCGCCGCCGTGTAGACGCCGGTCTCGCCTGCGGACGGCGAAAGGTCGTAGCCGGGCAGCATGCCCGCGGCATTGGCGATCGTCACGGCATTGTCGAGGCCGATGGGCGGCAGCGCCACCTGCCCCTCGCCCGGCGGCGTCGAGGCCGGCACCGGCGCGTTCTCCATCAGCCAGGCGGTCTTCGGCAGGACATCGCTGGTGACAAGCATGGAATGCGGCACCCGGTCCCACAGCTCGGCCGGATAGCCCATGCCGTTCGCCGTGAGATAGCCGTTGACCTTGCTGCCCCAGAAGCCGGTCCACAACAGGCCGCTGAAGGCGAGGAACAGGATGAGCACGCTGGCGAAGATGCCGGTGACGGCATGAAGATCGCGCCAGAAGACGCGCCTTGCCGGCGTGCCCCGCACGCTGACGACGCCGCCCGTCTGGCTGCGCGGCCACCAGAGATAGATGCCGGTGAGCACGAGCACGACGGCAAAGCCGGCGACGACCTCGATGATGCGCTCCCAGGCGGTGCCGAAATAATCGAGGCTGTGCAGGTCCTCCACGACCTGGTTGAACTCCTCCTTCGCGCCGACCGTGTCCAGGACGGCGCCGTCATAGGGATCGACGAAGACCAGCACCTTGCCGGCCCCGGTGGAGACCGTCACGCGGGCGGAGCGGTCCGCGCCGGCCGGCGTGCGGTAGGAGGAGAGCGTTCCGCCCGGCACGGCGGCGACGGCCTTCTCCACGATGGCCGAGGGCGGCAGTTCGGCGCCGCCGACCGTGACATAGTTGCGGTAGCGGAAGAGGCTGGCGTCGATCTCGTCGTTGAACAGATAGAGCCCGCCGGTGACGGCAAGGCTGATCATGAAGGGCACGGCGAGCAGGCCGGCGAAGAAGTGCCATCGCCAGATGGCGCGGTAGAGGCGCTGCGCGAGCGCGGAGGGCTGGGCGGCGGCAACGGCCGGCGCATCGGAAATCACGGACATGCAAGGGTCCTGTCAGGCTGGATTTTCGGCACACGGCGGCGAACCGGCGTGCGGGCGCAACAATCAGGCGGACAGGAAGGGAGGCGCGCGGGGTGGCGCGCCGGGACGCTCGCGCCGCGGGCGCAACGCCTCCTCGACGAGGGGGAGCGCGGCAAGGCGGCGGAAGGCGAGCACGGCGCCGTCGAGATCGGCCGGCGCCGGCATCAGCATGGCGCTGCCGATGCGGCAGGCCTCGCACTTCACCGGCCCCACATGCTTGGCCTTGCCGCCCACCATGTCGTTGAGGCAGATGTCCGGCAGGGTGCCGTCGGGAAGCACGTATTGCGTGAGTTCCAGCGCCGTCGGCGCGGTGGCCGAGGCCGGCTGGTGGGCAAAACCGACGAACAGCAGGGCGACCGCGCAGAGAATGCGCAGGCAGGCGGCCCAGCGTGTTATGCGTCCTGTCATCGGTCGTCCTCATCCGCGATCGGCGGACCCTTCGCCCTTAGCCCCACGCCGGCGGCAGGTCAATGCGACAAGCAGGCCCGAGGCCATCACGACAATTCATGGATCGATCAGGCCGGCGCCCTACCGCTTTGCCGACCCGCCGCCTATGGTGCCGCCAAGGCCCCGGCAGTCTCGCCCTCTTCTAGCCGAGGGATTGCCGCGGCTCTTTGTTCTGACGCAAGCCCGCGCCCGGCCGGGCACTCCAGGGAGGATCCATGCTCACCATCTACGGCGTCCACCGCTCGCGCGCCTCGCGCAACTACTGGCTTGCCGGCGAACTCGGCCTGCCTTTCGCCAGCGTGCCGGTCATCCAGGCCCGCCGCCTCGACGATCCGCTGGCGGCCGATGCGTCGCTCAACACCCGCTCGCCGGATTTCCTCGCCGTCAACCCGACCGGCCTGATCCCCTGCATCGACGACGGCGGCTTCGTGATGACGGAATCGCTGGCGATCAACCTCTACCTCGCCCGCAAGCATGGCGGCCCGCTTGCCGGCCGGACGGTGACGGAAGAGGCGGAAATGCTGCAATGGACGATGTGGGCGGCGACGGAGGTGGAGCCGCATGCGGTGAAGATCATCCTGGCGCTCGACACCAGGGTCGCCGAGAGCGAACAGGGCCGCCTCGCCATCCGGGGCGCCGCCAAGGCGCTGAAGACGAGCTTCCAGCGGCTCGACGCCCATCTTGCCGCCACCGGCCATATCGTCGGCGACCGCTTCACCGTCGCCGACCTCAACCTCGCGGAGGTCTTCCGCTATGCCATGAGCGAGCCGCAGCTCTTCGACGCGGCGCCGAACGTCAAGGCCTGGCTTGCGGCCTGCCAGGCGCGCCCGGCCTTCAAGGCGATGATGGCGGCACGGCTTTGCGAGCCGGAATGACCGCGCCGGCAAAGCCGTCCTCGTCCTCGGCCAGCGCCGCACGCAGCCAGCGCTTGAACAGCGACACCTTGCGCGGCTCCGGCACGCCCGGGGCCGTCACGAAGTAATAGCCCATGCCGGTCTCGACCCGGATGGGGAACGGCGCGACGAGCCGCCCCTCCTTCAGCGCCCAGGAGGCGAGCACCGGATAGGCGAGCAGCACCCCCTGCCCCGCCAGCGCCGCGTCAAGGCAGAGCGAGGCATCGGAAAAGACATGCCGCGCCTTGGGCGGCGGCACGGCGAAACCGGCGAGCGCCAGCCAGCGCTCCCAGGTGAAGGCGTCGTTGCCGTCGACCACGGCCGGCTGCTCGGACAGGTCCCGCGGCGTCCTTATCCCCGCCGCCAGCGCCGGCGCACAGACCGGGAAGACGACCTGCGGCACAAGGAATTCCGTCGCCACATCCGGCCAGGTGCCGGGGCCGACGCGGATACAGAGGTCGACATCGGAACGCGCCAGATCGACCAGCGTCGTCGTCGCCTCGATGCGCAGGCTGATATCGGGATGGGCGGCGGCGAAGCGGTCGATGCGGTGGATGAGCCAGCGCGAGGCGAAGATCGGCGCGACGGAAATCGTCAGGATCGCATCGTCGCGGCGCTGCGTGGCGGCGACCGCCTCGGAAAGCTGGCCGAAGCCGGCCGAAAGCCGCGCGAGGAACGGGGCGCCGAAGGCCGTCCGCTGCAGGCCCCGCGCGGTACGCTCGAAGATCGCCCGGCCGAGCTGCCCCTCCGCCTTGATGACCTGCTGGCTCACCGCGCCGACCGTCACGCCGAGCTCCTCCGCCGCCGCCTGCAGCGAGCCGAGCCGGCCCACCGCCTCCAGCGCGCGCAGGCCGTTGAGATGCACGCGATTGAGATTTCTCATATAGGTTTTCTATACCGATATCCTGAACTACTCGATTGCCGAAACGGCCTCGTGGCGCGATTATCAGCCATAACCTATGGTAACGAACCGCAAGGAGAAGGCAATGTTCAAGATTTTCTCCAGGGTGTCCGAGGCGCTGCGCGCCGAGGCCGACGCTGCGGAGACCCCCGTCTGGCTGCGCGATCCGCTGGCCCATCCCGAGATCGAGACGATGGATTCGCGCGCGCTCGGCGACCTGCCCTTCGGGCTCTTCCGCACCCCGGGGCTCCGGGCCGAGAGCGGCCGCCGGCCGCTCTGATCCTCCCCCTCGCCGTCCTTCCCGGTCCGGTCTATCCTGGCCGGGGAGGATGGCGCGCATGGCTAACGACGAAACCGAAACGCTCCTGGCGCGGCTCCAGCGCCTTGCCGCGGGCCTGCCGGGCGTCGAGACCGGCACGTCCTACGGCACGCCCGCGCTCAAGGTGGCGGGCAAGCTCTTCCTGCGCATCAAGGATGCCGGGACGCTGGTGCTGATGGCGCCGATGGACGAGAAGGAGCGCCTGATCGAGATGGCGCCCGAGATCTACCACGAGACGGACCATTACAAGGGCTGGCCCGCCCTCCTCCTGCGCGCCGCCGTGATCGACGATGGGGAACTGCAGCAGCGGATGGCCGAGGCCTGGCGCCGCAAGGCGCCCGCGCGGCTGCGCAAGCTGGTTGCGGATGGTCCCACGGGATAAGCGCAACGGTGCGTGGTCGCATCGATTGACGAAAAGCCCCTCCTCCCGCTGCCGCGACCGTCTCCCCGCAGTTGAGGAAAAGGGATTACCGCACCGCTTTCCCGAAACGGTGCCATTGCCCAGACATTTCCGCCCGTTCCTTCTCCCCGCCTGCGGGGAGACGGTGCCGGCAGGCGGATGAGGGGCAGGCACGCCAGCCTGCGTGCAGCCCCTCGCCCGCCGTCAGCCGCCCGACTGGTCCATGTGCATGAACTCCCAGACATTGCCGTTCGGATCCTGGAAGGAGCAGCCGTACATCGGGCCGAACTCCATGTTGGGCTTCCATTCGCGCCCGCCGGCGGCGAGCGCCTTCGCCTTGATGTCGTCGACCTCCTGGCGGCTCGCGGCGGAGAGGCAGGTCAGCACCTGCGTCGCGGATTCCGGATCGCCGACCTTGCCCGTGACGAACTGGGCGAACTTCGCCTCCGTCAGGTGCATGACGAAGATGTTGTCGTCCACCACCATGCAGGCGGCGGTCTCGTCGCTGTAGGCCTCGTTGAAGGCAAAGCCGAGCGCGCCGAAGAAGCGGCGGGTCGCGGGCAAGTCCTTGACGGGCAGGTTGACGAAGATCATGCGCATGGAAGTCCTCCTTGATCTGGCATGGTGCGGGCGCCGCCGGCGGCGGATCGCCCGTCATGCCACAGGACGGATCACCTCGCCCCTTCCCGACACGGGCCTGCAAATTTATGCAGCCGCCGCGCAGCCCGGCACATCCTCCAGCCGGTGCCAGACCGGAAGGCCGCGTTCGCGGGCGATGCGCACGTCATTGTCCGCTCCCCTGGACTCCCCCGGCAGGCGCAGCACGCCCTCGCAGAGCTCCAGCAGGCGGTGCGCCGTCGGGTAGAAGATCTCCTCGTGCAGCGCGTCGCCCACCGTCCCGCCCCCGGCGGCGCGCCAGACGGGCAGCGCCACCCACTCGCCGATCATCGGCACATGGCCGGCCTTGAACAGCGCATAGGACGGCGCCTCCAGCCGCTTCAGGTTCTCCGCCATCTTCACGGGATCGTCTCCGGTGCCCGAACGATAGGGGCCTGCAATCAGGATCAGCATGTCTTACTCCTTACGATTGATGCATGAAATATCCGGAATTTTCTGGATATTTCACGAATATTCGTGTAATTTCGTGCAGAGTCAAGACGGAGTGCAAATGCATGCTGACCAGCCAGAGAAAAGCCCTGATCGCCCGGCGCCTCGGCCGCGACGGCGAGATCGTCGCAAAGGCGCTGGCAGCGGAGCTCGATCTGTCGGAGGACACGATCCGGCGTGACCTGCGGGAAATGGCGGCCGACGGCCTGCTCAAGCGCGTGCATGGCGGCGCGCTGCCGCTCTCCCCGCCGCTACCGGATTTTTCGGCGCGCCAGGCGGTCGCGACGGACGAGAAGACCGCGCTCGGCGCCCGGGCGGCGGCGATGGTCGAGCCCGGTCAGGTGGTCTTCCTCGATGGCGGCACGACGACGGCGGCGCTTGCGCGCCTGCTGCCGCGCACCTTCGCCTTCACGGTGGTGACGCACAGCCCGACCATCGCCTGCGAGCTCGAACGCCACCCGACCGCCGAGGTCGTGCTGGTCGGCGGCAGGCTCTACAAACATTCCATGGTGTCGACGGGCGCCCTCGCGCTGGAGACCATACGCGGCCTGAAGGCGGATCTCTATTTCATGGGCGTGACGGCCGCGCATCCGACGCACGGCCTGACCACCGGCGACATGGAGGAAGCCGCCACCAAGCGCACCATCGCCGAAAACGCCGCTGCGACCTGGGTCCCGCTGACGCGGGAAAAGCTCGGCCGCGCCTCGCCCTGGAAGATCCTACCGCTCGCCGCCGCCACCGGCCTCCTCCTGCCGCCCGGCCTCCCGCCGGACACGCTCGCGCCCTACCGGGAGCTGGGCGTGGAGATCATCGAGGGCTGATCAGGCCGCGTCACGCGGAACGATGCGGTCGAGATCCCGGCCGATCTCGCGGCGCTTCTGCATCAGGTCGAACTCGGCCTGAAGACGCAGGAAATAGCCTTCCGACAGGCCGAAATAGCGTGTCAGCCGAAGATCCGTATCCGCAGTGACCTGGCGCTTGCCGAGCACGATCTCGTTGATGCGGCGTGGCGGCACGTGCACTGCCCGGGCGAGCGCATTCTGGCTGATCTCCATCGGCTGCAGGAACTCCTCCAGAAGGATATCGCCGGGATGCGGGTTGGGCAGCAGGTTACCGTCAGTCATGGTAGTCGAGGATGCGGACATGGATGGCATCTCCTTCCGACCAGCCGAAGCAGATGCGCCACTGGTCATTGATCCGGATCGAATAAAGCCCGGCCAGGTTTCCCTTCAAGAGCTCCAGCCGGTTTCCCGGCGGCACGCGCAGGTCCGTCAGGCTGCGTGCGGCATGCAGCATGCGCAGCTTGCGCAACGCGATGGCCTGCATGTCCGCCGGAAGCCGCCGGCTTCGACGGCCGGACCAGATTCGCTCGGTCTCGCGGTCGGCGAAGCTCTTGATCATGCGCCATCATAACGCATGACGTCATAGGGCGTCAATTTCAGGCCGCAAACGCATCCGTGACGCGGACGTCGCCGACGTGGATGCCGTTCCAGTTGGACATGGAGCGGTTGGCCTCGGCCATCAGGGCGGCGTGGAGGTCGGGTTCGTCGGCAAAGAAGCGGGCGAGCGTGGCGGCGACCATGCTTTCGGCGGCGCGGGTCGTGCCGTCCTCGCATTTGAGGGCGATGGCGATGCCCTTTTCCGGGATGGCGGCACAGAAGACGCCCTCGGCGCCGGTCTTGGCGAAGATGCGGCCGGGGGCCGTCTGCATCAGACGCGTGCAGGCGCGCCTGGTGCCGGCGACGTAGAAAGGCTCGGCCATGCAGGCATCGATCAGGCGGCGGGCGGCCTTCGCGCGCCCGGGCGCAAGGCCGGTGCCGGTCGCCATCCTGGCGAAGCCGTGCGCGAGGCTCTTCAGCGGCACGGCATAGGTGGGGATCGAGCAGCCGTCGACGCCGCAATTGTCGGTGGCGAGCGCGGCGCCCGTCAGGCTTTCCATGACGCCGCGAATCTCCGCCTGGACGGGGTGCTCGTAGCGCACGTAACCCTTGAGGTCCTTGCCGGTGTGGCAGGCGGCGCAGACGAAGCCGGCATGCTTGCCCGAGCAGTTGTTGTGCAGCGCCGTCGGCCGCTCGAGGCCGCGCGCCTGGCTGACAAGCACCGGCTGCTCGAAGGACCAGTGTGCGCCGCATTCCAGCACGCCCTCGTCGACGCCGGCGGCGGCCAGCATGGCGCCGGCAAGGCTTGCATGTTCCGGCTCGCCGCTGTGCGAGGAACAGGCGAGCGCCAGCTCCCTGTTGCCGAAGCCGTAGGCATCCGCCGCGCCGCTTTCGACGAGCGGCAGGCCCTGCATGGCCTTGCAGGCCGAACGCGGGAAGATGCCGGCCTCGATATCCCCTTGCGAAAACACCACCTTGCCATCGCCGTCGACCGCGACGACCATGCCGCGATGGCGGCTTTCGACGAGATTGCCGCGGGTGACCTCGACAAGGACGGGGTTTGCCATGTTCATGCCCTCAAATTTCCGGTTTCGGATGCGGTATTATCCGAAAACCAGGGCCCGCACACGCGATTTCGGAGGCGCCGCGCATGAAACTGTTGAGGAACGTCCTTGTCCTCTTCCTCGTCATCTACCTCATGCCGGCGCTCGCCTCGGCGGGCTACTGGTACATCAAGGAGCGGCCGCAGAGCTGGCGGGAGGCGAACTGGAAATCCGCCGGCATCCTGCCGAAGGCGGAAGACACGCCGCAGGCGACGATCCACGTCTTCTCCGCCGCCACCGGCGGCCTGAAGGGCGCGGTCTCGAGCCATGCCTGGATCGTCACCAAGGCGGCGAACGGGAGCTACAACCGCTACGACAAGGTCGGCTGGGGCACGCCGGTGCGCAAAAACGGCTATGCGCCGGATGCCTTCTGGTATTCCAACACGCCGCGCGTGGTGGTCAGCGTCAGCGGCGAGCAGGCGGTGCGGCTGATCCCCAGGATCGAGGCGGCGATCGCCGCCTACCCCTATTCCAAGCCGGGCGGCTACCGCATGTGGCCGGGGCCGAATTCCAACACCTTCGTCGCCCATGTGCTGCGCTCCGTGCCGGAACTCGGCGTGGTGCTGCCGCCGGATGCGGTGGGGCGCGACTACCTGCCGGAGGGCAGGATCTTCGCGGTCGATCCCGACGGCAGGGACGTGCATGCGACGCTCTACGGCCTCCTCGGCATCTCCGCCGGGCTGCGCTCCGGGATCGAGCTGCACATCATGGGCCTCGTCGCCGGCGTGGACCTCTATCGGCCGGCGATCAAGATCCCGGCGATCGGGCGCATCGGCATCTAGCGGCCTTTTCCGGCGGACGCATACCCTTCCTCCGTCATGCTCGGGCTTGACCCGAGCATGACGGAGGAGAGGGTAACAGCGCCTTGGCGCAAAGCCCTCCTACAGATATTCCATCTCGAACCCTGCAATGCGGGCGGGGTCGGCGATCGATTCGATCGCGACGATGTGATCGCCCTCCACCTCCATGCGCACGACGATCCTGAGCTCGCCGCCGAGGATGACGGCAAGGCCCGGCCGGCCGTCGATGAGGGCGAGCCGTGCGGCGGTCGCCTTGCCCTTGAAGTTCGTGGCGACGGCATCGGCGCCGTGGATCTCGGCGAGCGAGCCGAGCCGCACCGCATCGGCATCCGCATGGAAGACGACGTCGGGATCGAGCACGGCGAGCAGGCCGGAAAAATCGCCGTCGCGCGAGGCCGCGAGGAAGGCCGCGACGACATTCCTGCGGCGCTCGTAATCCGCGGACAGCGTGTCCGGCAGGCCCTGCACGCGGCGGCGGGCGCGGCTGGCGAGCTGGCGGGCGGCCGCGGGCGAGCGGTCGACGATGCGGCCGATCTCCTCGAAGGGCACGTCGAACATGTCGTGCAGCACGAAGGCGAGCCGCTCGGCCGGCGCCAGGCGCTCCAGCACGACGAGCAGCGCAAGGCCGACCGAATCGGCAAGCGCCGCCTGCTCGTCCGCCGCCGCGCCCGCATAGGCATGCCGGTCCTCGCCGCCCTCGCCGTCGATCGGATCCTCGCGGCGCCGTGCGCGGGCGCGCAGCATGTCGAGGCAGATGCGGCCGACGACGGTCGTCAGCCAGCCGCCGAGGTTGTCGATATCGCCGCCGCCTGTCCGCTCCAGCCGGAGCCAGGCCTCCTGCACCGCGTCCTCGGCCTCGCTCTGCGAGCCGAGCATGCGCAGGGCAACGGCGCGCAGGCGCCCGCGTTCGGCCTCGAAACGGTCGGCCCAGAAATTTTTCTTCTCCATCGGTCACACTCCTTCGTCCAGCGGCGTCATGGCCATGACGAACGAAGCCGCACCGGTGTGACAGGGTTCGCGACCGTCGACGCTGAAAACAATGCAAGGAGTGATGAAATGCAATCCCGTATGACCAATATCGCCGCCGTCCTTCCCGATGCCGCAGCCGCCATGCGCGCCCTCCAGGGCGCCGCGCAGAAGACGGCGCTGCCGGAAAAGACCATCCATCTCGTGCATCTGCGCGCCAGCCAGATCAACGGCTGCGGCTTCTGCGTCGACCTGCATCCGCGCCTCATGAAGAAGGCCGGCGAGAGCGACCGGCGCATCCTCTCCGTCGCCGCCTGGCGCGAGGCGCCGTTCTATACCGACGCGGAGCGGGCCGCGCTGGCACTGACCGAGGCGCTGACGCGCATCGCCGACCGCGAGGAGGCGGTGCCGGATGCGATCTGGAACGAGGCCGCCCGCCACTACGACGAAAAGACGCTCGCCGCCCTCGTCGTCGAGATCGCCGCGATCAATGTGTGGAACCGGTTCAATGTCGCGACCCGGCAGGTGGCGGGAGAATGGAACCCGTAACGGCGCGGGCGGGGTTTTCCCTGCTCTCCTTGCAGCAAGGGCACGCGTATGGAGCGCCCCCCTCTGCCCTGCCGGGCATCTCCCCCACAAGGGGGGAGATCGGCAAGAAGCGAAGACCTTGCTCAATCAGCCACGTCGTAATTTGGCGAAACGGTCCTCCATCCAATCTCCCCCCTTGTGGGGGAGATGCCCGGCAGGGCAGAGGGGGGTGTCGCTCCATTACGCCTACCCTCACAGAAGAGATGCAGCCCGCAGGACCGGGATGGCAAATCCGGCCCCACGGCCCCGCAATTTCACCGAAAAGTCACGGCTTGAACTCCGTTTTGCGCCGTGTCACGTCTGTTTCCACCGCATTTCGCATAGCAAGGCCCGTTCCCATGTCCGAGAGCGCCATATCGTCCAAGGAGGCCGCGCCGCGGCTTTCCAGCCTGTTTTCCCGCGCCTATCTGTTCGGCACGCTGATGCTCGGCGGCGGCATCATGCTGCATGCGGTGGAGACCTACATCACCGCCACGCTGATGCCCTCGATCGTGCGCGACATCGGCGGCCTTGCGCTCTTCGCCTGGGCGACGACGATCTATGTCGCGGCGTCCGTGCTCGGCTCCACCTTCGTCGCCGTCCGGCCGGAGAAGGTGACGCTCAACCACTGCTACAGGGCCGGCGCGCTGCTCTTCGGCATCGGCAGCCTCGTCTGCGCCATCGCGCCCACCATGGAGACGGTGCTCGCCGGCCGGGCGATCCAGGGGCTCGGCGCCGGGTTCCTGGTGGCGCTCGGCTACGCCTTCATCCGCCATGTCTATCCCGAGCCGCTATGGAGCACGGCCTCGACGCTCTATGCCGCCGCCTGGGGCATCGCCACCTTCCTCGGCCCGACGATCGGCGGCATCTTCGCGGCCGGCAGCGCCTGGCGCGAGGCCTTTGCCCTGCTCGTTCCGCTGTCGGTGCTGATGGCCGTTTCCGCGCCGAAGCTGCTGCCGCCGGGCGACGGCGAGCGCGTGACGACGAAGACGCCCTTCCCGCAGATCGTGCTGCTCGTCGCCGCCGTGGTTGTCCTGTCCTTCGCCAGTTCCGTCGAGGCGCCGGCGCTGCGCGGCGCCTTTGCGGCCGCCGCCGTGCTCGCGGTCCTCGCGGCGATCACGATCGAGCGGCGGGCGGAAGGCCGGCTGCTGCCGGCCGGCACGATCAGCCTCTTCTCACCGCTCGCCCGCGTCTACCTCATCATGCTGATGCTGCTGGTGACGGTCTGCTCGGACATCTACATCCCCTATTTCCTGCAGGTGCTGCACGGCGTGAGCCCGCTCGTCTCCGGCTATCTCGTGGCGCTGCTGGCGCTCGGCTGGACGGCCGCGGCCTTCGCCAGCGCCGGCCTCACGGGACGGCGCGCCAACCGGGTGATCGTCGCCGGCGCGCTGATGGAGGCGCTGGCGACCGCCCTCCTCGCCGTCACGCTCGCCCGGCACAACCCGGCGAGCAGCCTCGTGCTGCTCGCCGTCGCCACCGTCTTCATCTTCCTGATGGGCTTCGGCATCGGCATGGGCTGGGCGCATCTCGTCACCCATGTGCTGCAGCTCGCGCCGGCCGGCGAGACGGACAAGGCCTCGGCGGCGATCACCACCATGCAGGCGCTCGGCGCGGCCTTCGGGGCGGCGCTCGCCGGCATCATCGCCAATTCGACGGGCCTGGCGAGCCCCGGCGGCGTCGACGGGGCGCTGACGGCGGCACGCTGGCTCTATGCGCTGCTCGCCCTGCCGGCGGCGCTGGCGATCCTCCTCGCCATCCGCCTTCCCGCAGGAAAGGGCGCTGCCGCGGGTTGAGGATTTGTTAACGGAAACCGACAGTCTTCATTGCGACCCCGCCGCCTTCTGCCACAAAGGGTGACGATCGACCGGCGCGATTCCCGGCGATCCTGTCTTGGAAAGGAAAGCGGCGGGTGAGACGCAACGACGGGCACAGGTGGCCGGGCGGACGCGGCATGGCACATGCCGATGCGATCCTGCCGCTTGCATGCCTCCGGGAACGGGCGACGACGGACCTCGTCCTTTCCGGGCTCGAGGCCTCCGGTGTCGCCTGCGCGCTGTTCTCGCCGGATGACGAGCTGTCCTACGGCTCCGCCGCCTTCCGCGCGCTTTTCGACGTGCAGCCGGGCGCGCGCACCTTCGCCGACATCATGCGCCGCTGCCATGCGAAAAGCGTCGGGCCGAAGATGAGCGGGACGATCGACGCCTTCCTCGACATGGCCAGCGCCAAGCGGCGCAGCACCCCGCAGCGCACCTTCGAGATCGACATCCGCGACGACCGCTGGTTCCTGGTGAACGAGACGCTGCTTGCCGGCGGCTGGCTGTGGAGCGTCTTCACCGACATCACCATGCTCAAGTCCAACGAGCACATGCTGCAGCTTGCCCGCGATGCGGCCCAGCTCGCCGCCGATACGGACCCGCTCACCGGCCTGTTCAACCGCCGCGCGGCGATGGCGCGGCTGGATGCGGAAATGCGGATCGCCTTCCGCGACTGCACGCAGCTCTCGCTGGCGCTGATCGATCTCGATCACTTCAAGACGATCAACGACCGCTTCGGCCATGCCAGGGGCGACGAGGTGCTCCGGCACTTCGCCGCCGCCGGGCGGCGGCAGTTGCGTGGTGGCGACACCTTCGCCCGGGTCGGCGGGGAGGAATTCCTGATGCTGATGCCGGGCGCCGGCCTTCGGGAGGCGACGCGCGCCGTGGAGCGGCTGCGCCGCCATGTGGCGCAAGAGAAAAACCGCATCGGCCTCGGCTGCGCCTACACCATGTCCGCGGGCGTCGCGGAATATTGCGGCAATGCGGCGGAAGACCTCTTCGAGCGGGCCGACCGGGCGCTCTATCGCGCCAAGCATCTCGGCCGCGACCGGATCGAGCAGGCGGACTGAGCCCCGAGCGCATCGGGCTCGGCGGACATGCTCCCGCATCCTCCGGCGCCGGGGCGACTTCTCCCCGGCAGGATTTGCCCTAGTCGAAAGTCAGCATGATCTTTCCGATGTGATCGCCGTGCTCCATCATGCGATGACCGGCCGCCGCCTCGCCGAAGGGCATGACGGCGTGGATCACCGGGGCGATGCGCCCCTCCTCCAGCAGCGGCCAGGCATTCTCCAGCAGCGCGTCGCGGATCTCCTGCTTTTCCGCCGCCGTGCGCGGGCGCATGGCCGAGCCCATCAGGTGCAGGCGCTTCTGCAGGATGGGCGCAAGGCTCACCTTCTCTGCGAAGGTGCCGCCGAGGAAGGCGATGATCGACAGGCGCCCGTCGCGGGCGAGCGACTTCAGGTTCCGCTCGAAATAGGCCGCGCCGATCATGTCGAGGATGACGTCGACGCCGGCCCGGCCGGTCTCCTCGGCGATGACGGCGCAGAAGTCCTCGCTGCGGTAGTTGATCGCGCGGCTGGCGCCGAGATCGAGGCAGGCCGCGCATTTCTCCGCCGTGCCCGCCGTCGTGAAGACGCGCGCGCCGAAGGCGCTGGCGAGCTGGATCGCCGTCGTGCCGATGCCGCTGGTGCCGCCGTGGATGAGCACGCTCTCGCCGCGCTTCAGCCCGGCCATCATGAAAAGGTTCGCCCAGACGGTGAAGAACGTCTCCGGCAGGGCCGCCGCCTTCACCGCGTCGAAGCCTTTGGGGAACGGCAGCGCCTGGGTGGCCGGCACCGCGCAGTAACGCGCATAGCCGCCGCCGTTCGCCAGCGCGCAGACACGGTCGCCGAGCGCATACCCCGTGACGTCCTCGCCGATCGCCACCACCTCGCCCGCGATCTCCAGGCCGAGGATGGGGCTTGCATCGGGCGGCGGCGGATAATCGCCCTTGCGCTGGAGCACGTCCGGCCGGTTGATGCCGGCGGCCGCGACGCGCACGAGGATCTCGCCGCTCCTCGGCTGCGGCGTCCTGCCTTCCATCACCACGAGATTGTCCGGGCCGCCATATTCGCTGAGCCCGACATAGGACATGGACGTGGGCAATGACATGGGTATATCTCCCGGCAGATGTGACGTGGCGCTCTCCTGCGGCGATTCTAGCCGAAAGCGCGAATCTTTTGAATCGCCTGCGGCCGTCTGCGCGAGGGATACGATAACGGCGGCATGCCAACTTTCGGCCGTAAAGCGCTGAAATTCCGGCCGTTTCGCGACAGGCAGAATTAAATCTTGTTAATTTGAAAACGGATTTTTCCGGGCCTACCGTCCTTTTCGAAGCCGGGGAGCGCCGGCGGCTCGCCCCAAAGGGGCCGCGACACGACGCTTCCGGACGGTTTCGCAGCGGCCCGCTGCGGCGTCCCTTCTCCGTTATGAATGACGGGCGGCGCTGCAGGGGCCAATTCAGGACGACACAGATGCGTGTTCTTCTTTCCAACCTCGCCATCGTCACGGTTCTCGCCACCCCGGCCCTTGCCCTCGCCGCCCAGACGGCGACCGGCACGGTCAAGGACTACAACAAGGCGTCGATGTCCCTGACGCTTTCCGACGGCACCGTCTACCAGCTTCCCAAGGGGTTCCACGATCCCGGGCTGAAGGCTGGCGAGAAGGTGTCGATCTCCTTCGACATGTCCGGCAAGAACCACGAGGCGAAGACGGTGAAGATCCTTCGCTAGCGTGGCAGGGGCAGGCTCGAAAGGGCCTGCCCTCCTGTTTCAACGCAGGGCAGCCCCCTGCCCTGCACTCACGGATGCCGAGGACAGGACAAGCCCCCCGTCGCTGCCCTTGGCATCCGCCTTCAGGCCGGCGATGCGGCTGCTGATCTGCCCCGCCTCGCCGATCACCTCGCCCTCCGGCAGGACGAGGACCGCCGCCGAGCAGCGCATCAGCGGGAAGGTCGCCTCCTGGCCGGCGCGGTCGCGGCCGCGGATCTCCCCGGCCAGCTGGTCCTCCGGCGAATAGAGCAAGCGCACCTCGCGGGCGAAATCGGCAAGCAGATGCTCCAGCACCCCGCGCACCGCCTCGACGGAGCGGCCGGAAATGCCGGCGAAGAAATCGTCGCCCCCGACATGGCCGATGAAGACGTCCTCGCCGACGAAGTCGCGGCGCATCAGCGAGGCGAAGAGCGAGAGCGCCAGGTCCCCCTTGTGGAAGCCGTAATGATCGTTGAACGGCTTGAAATTGTCGAAATCGAAATAGCACAGGCACCGGATCTGGTCGCCGTCGAGCGCCTTGTCCTGCAGGTAGTCGCGGATCGAGCGGTTGCCGGGAAGTCCGGTCAGCGGGTTCTGGTCCTCCGCCGTCTTCAGCCGCTTCTCGTTGATGATCTTCAAAAGCGAGGAGGCCGACAGGATGCCGGCATAGCGCAGGTTCTCCGTCAGGATCACGCATTCGTTGCCGCCCATGCCGGTGAAGACGTCGAGCAGCTGCTCGGCGGGCGTGTCGAGATCGGCGATCGGCGCCATGGTGACGAAATGCGACAGGCTCTTCTGGTAGAGCTTGTTCTTCAGGAGGTCGCGGCCGAACGGGTGATAGGAGAGTTCCTTGACGTGATATTCGTGCAGGATGCCGCGCGGCTCGTCATTGGCGTTGAGCACCGGAAAGAAGGTGCGCTTGGGATCGCGCCGGAAGAATTCGAAGACCGATTCCAGGCTCTCGTTCTCGCGCAGCACCGCGACCTGCTCGATCTCGCGGCGGATGAGGATGCTGTCCAGCGTGCGGGAGGAGCGACGCCGCCCGCCGGCGCGCGCGACCTGCGCATAGACCGGGCCCAGCGCGGAAAAATCCGTGACGGGGCGCGAGACGAACCAGCCCTGCACGAGGTCGCAGCCGGCATCGCGGCAGGCGACGAACTCCGCCTCGCTCTCCACCCCCTCGGCGATGACGCGGATGCCGAGCACATGGGCGGCGTTGACGGTGTTGCGCACCAGGTGGCGCTTGCGCGCGTCGTTCTCCATGCCCGAGATGAAATGGCGGTCGATCTTCAGATAGTCGACCGGGTGGTCGCAGAGCAGCTTCAGGCCGTTGTGCCCGACGCCGAAATCGTCGATGGCGAGCTTGAAGCCGGCAAGGCGCAGCTTGCGGACCAGCAGGGCGAAATCCGGCTGGGTGTCGTTGTCGAAGCGCTCGGAAATCTCGAAGCAGATCGAGGAGGCCGGAATGCCGGCGCGGGCGAGATGGCCGGCCAGACGCTCGACAAGGTCCGCCCCTTCCGGCACGAGGCGGGAATCGAGGTTGATGAAGAGCGTGCGGGAGCGGAAATCCGGCAGCGCGGCGAAGGCGGCGATGGCGCGGCTGTTGACCATGTGCTCCAGCGCCAGAAGCTGGCCCGCCTCGTGCGCCCGGTCGATCAGGTCGAGCGGCGAGCGGAAGCCGAGGCGATCGAAGCCGCGCATCAGCGATTCGTAGCCGAAGACCGCGCCCGTCACCGCCTCGACGATCGGCTGGAAGGCGGTCTCGATCACCAGCTTGGCGAGGGTGACGATCTCGCCATCCCCGAAGCGGCGAAGGGCAAGCAATTCGGCGGCGGACATGTGCGGCTCCAAGACGTGGACGTTGCCGCGAAGTTTCTCCGCCGAGGCCTGAAAAAACCGTTTCCGTACTGTGACAGTTCGATGAAATCTCAATGACTACAAGACGTTGAAAAAGGTTTCCCTCATATAGGCAACGCCAGCAGCAAGGCACCGCCGCCGATCATCAGAACGGCCAGCCAATGGGCCGGCGAAAGCTGCTCGCCGAGGAACAGGACGGCGAAGACGGCGACCAGCACGACGGAGAGCTTGTCGACCGGCGCGACCTGGGCGGCCTTGCCGATCTGCAGCGCGCGGAAGTAGCACAGCCACGAGGCGCCGGTCGCAAGGCCCGACAGGACGAGGAAGATCCAGCTTCTCGCGGGCACGCTTGCCGGCGCCTGCCAGTTGCCGGCGAGCGTCAGCATGAGGGCGAGCGCCAGGAGGATGACGACGGTGCGCACGAAGGTCGCGAAGTCGGAATTGACCTCGGCGATGCCGATCTTGGCGAAGATCGCCGTCAGCGCCGCGAAGACCGCCGAGCCGAGCGCCCAGACCTGCCAGGATGTCAGGAGCGCCTTCACACCGCACCGCCCGCGAGCATTGCCCGCGCGAAGGCAAGCCCCGCCGCCACGGCGAGGAGCGAGAAAAGCACCGACGCACCGACATAGAGCGCCGCCAGCCCCGCCTCGCCGCGCTCCCAGAGCAGCGCCGCGTCGAGCGAGAAGGCCGAGAACGTGGTGAAACCGCCGAGGATGCCCGTCGTCAGGAACAGCCGCATCTCCTGCGGCAGGTGGCCGCGGAAGGCGAAGGCGCCGGCGATCAGCCCCATCAGCAGGCAGCCGAACACGTTGATGAGAAGCGTGCCGGCGGGAAAGGCGGTGCCGAACAGCCGGGCGGCCAGCACGTTCACCCCATGGCGGCCGGCGCCGCCGACGCCCGCCCCGAGAAAGACGATCAGGTAATTCATGTCCGCTGCCCTCACAGTCCGTTGTCACGACATCCGGACAACAAAAAACCGCCCTCGGGCGGTCGCAGAACATGCTCCCGCCGTCGACGGCCATCGCTGGCCGGTCTGGCAGGAGCTATCAGCCGGTCACACGGCGGTTGTCGGGGAGCTCCATCCCCATCCCACGCGGTTTTTCTAGGCGCTGCCGCGGCGCCTGTCAAACAGTGTCCGGCCGGCCACGGGGGCTATTTGCGCAGCGCAAGACCGAAGGCGATCAGCGCCCAGCCCTGCATGGCAAGGTCGAAGGCGAGGAAGAGGCCGAGCAACCACAGGCTGTTGACCGGCCAGCCGAGGAGGAAGACCAGGCCCGCAAGCGTCGTGACGATGCCGCCCGCCATGAGCCAGCCCCAGCCCTTTTCCGGCCGGGTGCGCCAGGCGGCGAAGATGCGGAAGATGCCGGCGACGAGCAGCGCGGCGGCCATCAGCAGGGTGAGCACGGCCGACGTCAGCACCGGGTTGACGAAGGCGAGCACGCCGGCGGCAAGATAGAGCAGCGCGCTGAGCGCCCAGGCGATCGTCTCCCGCCAGGCCTTGACCTGGAAGGCATGCGCCAGATGCACCGCCCCGCCGACGATCATCAGCATGCCGACATAATAGACGGTGGCGACCGTCGCCCAGAAGAGATTGGCGGCCGCAATGCCGCCGAAGACGAGCAGCACGACGCCGAGGCCGACGAACCAGCCCCATTTTGCGCGTACGTCCGTAAGAGGGTTCATTCCGGGGGAGAGGACCATGGTGCACCTCGAAAAAAGAATGAAAACAAAGGCAGGCTAACACGGAACGCCGCCGCTTCGCGACAGCGAATTGACGCAGCGCACGCCGCGAAGATTTTTATTGATTGATCACTCAATTAAAAATACGCTTGCGAAAAATCAGGAAAACGCCATGCCGAAAGTTGGAATGGAGCCGGTGCGCCGCAAGGCGCTGGTGGACGCGACGCTGAGGGCGGTCGGCGACCATGGCTCGCTGGCCGTCACCATGTCGGAGATCGCCCGCCATGCCGGCGTCTCCCCGGCGCTTGCCCATCACTATTTCGGATCCAAGGAACAGCTCGTCATCGAGACGATCCGCAGCCTCCTGCGCCAGCTGCGCGCCGATGTGGTGGCGGCGCTGGCGGCGGCGACGACGCCGCGTGAACGCCTCTCGGCGATCATCCGGGTCAACTTCCAGGCGCACCAGTTCGCGCCCGAGACGGTCGCGGCCTGGCTTGCCTTCTACACCGAGGCCCAGCGTTCCGAGGCGGTGCGGCGCCTGCTCGTCGTCTATGCGCGGCGGCTGAACTCCAACCTGCTGTCGAGCCTCAAGCCGCTCTGCCCCGCCGGGACCGCCGGGGAGATCGCCGACGGGGCGGCGGCGATGATCGACGGGCTCTATCTGCGGCAGGGGCTGAAATCGGCGCCGGTCAGCATCGAATCCTCGATCGCGCTGACCGAGAGTTACGTGCAGGCGCAACTGGCGGCGGCGGGTGCGGCCGGCGCCGTCGCAGGATCGCCCCCGCCCGCCGCAAGGCGGCGGCCTCCCGCCGCCGCGCCGAGGTAGAACCGTCCAAAGCTTCGTTTCCCCCTTCAAGGATCCGCCCGTGACCGCCAGCAAGCCCAACATCCTGATCATCATGGTCGACCAGCTCAACGGGAAGTTCTTCCCGGACGGGCCGGCCGACTTCCTGCATGCGCCGCACATGAAGGCGCTCGCCGCGCGCTCGGCGCGGTTCCGCAACAACTACACCTCCTCGCCGCTCTGTGCGCCCGCCCGCGCCTCCTTCATGGCCGGGCAGTTGCCGAGCCGCACGCGGGTCTACGACAATGCCGCCGAATACATTTCCTCGATCCCGACCTTCGCGCATCACCTGCGCCGCGCCGGCTACTACACGGCGCTGTCGGGCAAGATGCACTTCGTCGGGCCGGACCAGCTGCACGGTTTCGAGGAGCGGCTGACGACGGACATCTATCCGGCCGATTTCGGCTGGACGCCGGACTACCGCAAGCCCGGCGAGCGCATCGACTGGTGGTATCACAACATGGGATCGGTGACGGGCGCGGGCGTCGCCGAGATCACCAACCAGATGGAATATGACGACGAGGTCGCCTTCCTCGCGGGTCAGAAGCTCTACCAGCTCTCCCGCGAGAACGACGACGCGGCCCGGCGCCCCTGGTGCCTCGCCGTCTCCTTCACGCATCCGCACGATCCCTATGTGGCGCGCCGGAAGTTCTGGGACCTCTACGAGGACTGCGAGCACCTCCTGCCCGAGGTCGGCATGCTGGAGGAGCAGGATCCGCACTCCGCCCGCATCCTCGCCTCCTGCGACTACGCCAAGTTCGCCATCAGCGGCGAGGACGTGCGCCGCTCGCGCCAGGCCTATTTCGCCAACATCTCCTATCTCGACGAGAAGGTCGGCGAACTCGTCGACACGCTCACGCGCACCCGCATGCTGGACGACACGCTGATCCTGTTCTGCTCGGACCATGGCGACATGCTCGGCGAGCGCGGCCTGTGGTTCAAGATGAACTTCTTCGAGGGTTCGGCCCGCGTGCCGCTGATGATCGCCGGCCCGGGCGTCGCCCCCGGCCTGCATCTCGCGCCGACGTCGAACCTCGACGTGACGCCGACGCTGTGCGACCTCGCCGGCATCTCCATGGACGAGGTGATGCCCTGGACGGACGGCGAAAGCCTGCTGCCCGTCATCAACGGCGCGGAGCGGACCGCGCCGGTGCTGATGGAATATGCGGCGGAGGCCTCCTATGCGCCCATCGTCGGCATTCGCGAGGGCAAGTGGAAATACATCCACTGCGAACTCGACCCGGAGCAGCTTTACGATCTGGAGGCCGATCCGCTCGAACTGACGAACCTTGCGACGTCGGACGATCCCGTCGTCAGGACGACGCTGGAGGCCTTCCGGCAGATGCGCGAGGCGCGCTGGGACATGGCCGCCTTCGACGCGAGCGTACGCGAGAGCCAGGCGCGGCGCTGGGTGGTCTACGAGGCGCTGCGCAACGGCGCCTATTATCCCTGGGACCACCAGCCGCTGCAGAAGGCCTCCGAGCGCTACATGCGCAACCACATGAACCTCGACAATCTCGAGGAATCCAAACGCTATCCGCGGGGAGAATGAGATGAAAGCCCAACCGAAAGCCTCGCACTTCATCGACGGCGACTATGTGGAAGACGCCGCCGGCACGCCCTTCGACAGCATCTACCCCGCCACCGGCGAGGTGATCGCGCGCCTCCACGCCGCAACGCCCGCCATCGTCGAGAAGGCCATCGCCTCGGCCAAGCGCGCCCAGAAGGAATGGGCGGCGATGAGCCCCACGGCGCGCGGCCGCATCCTGAAGCGGGCGGCGGAGATCATGCGCGAGAGGAACCGCGAGCTTTCCGAGCTGGAGACGCTCGACACCGGCAAGCCGATCCAGGAGACCATCGTCGCCGATCCGACCTCGGGCGCCGACGCCTTCGAATTCTTCGGCGGCATCGCGGCCGCCGGCCTCAACGGCGACTATATCCCGCTCGGACAGGACTTCGCCTTCACCAAGCGCGTGCCGCTCGGCGTGTGCGTCGGCATCGGCGCCTGGAACTATCCGCAGCAGATCGCCTGCTGGAAGGGCGCGCCGGCGCTCGTCTGCGGCAACGCCATGGTCTTCAAGCCCTCGGAGAACACGCCGCTCGGCGCGCTGAAGATCGCGGAGATCCTCGTGGAAGCCGGCCTGCCGAAGGGGCTCTACAACGTCATCCAAGGCGACCGGTCGACCGGGCCGCTGCTCGTCAACCACAAGGACGTCGCCAAGGTCTCGCTGACCGGCTCCGTGCCGACGGGCAAGAAGGTCGCCGGCGCCGCCGCTGCCGACCTCAAGCATGTCACGATGGAGCTCGGCGGCAAGTCGCCGCTCATCGTCTTCGACGACGCCGATCTCGAAAGCGCCATCGGCGGGGCGATGCTCGGCAACTTCTATTCGACCGGGCAGGTCTGCTCGAACGGCACCCGCGTCTTCGTGCAGAAGGGCATCAAGGACAGGTTCCTGTCGCGTCTCAAGGAGCGCACGGAAAGGATCGTCATCGGCGACCCGATGGACGAGGCGACGCAGCTCGGCCCGATGGTCTCCAGGGCCCAGCGCGACAAGGTTCTGGACTATATCGAGAAGGGCAAGGCGGAAGGCGCGACGCTTCTGACCGGCGGCGGCATTCCGAACGACGTGTCGGGCGACGGCACCTACATCCAGCCGACCGTCTTTGCCGACGTCACCGACGACATGACCATCGCCCGCGAAGAGATTTTCGGCCCCGTCATGTGCGTGCTCGACTTCGACGGCGAGGACGAGGTGATCGCCCGCGGCAACGCCACCGAATTCGGCCTCTCCGGCGGCGTCTTCACGGCGGACATCACCCGCGCCCACCGCGTCGTCGACCAGCTCGAAGCCGGCACGCTCTGGATCAACACCTATAACCTAGCCCCCGTGGAAATCCCCTTCGGCGGCTCCAAGCAATCCGGCTTCGGCCGCGAGAACTCGCTGGCCGCGCTGGAGCACTATTCCGAGCTGAAGACGGTGTACGTGTCGATGGGCAAGGTCGAGGCGCCGTATTGAGATGGGCGCCTCAGTCCGCCACGACCACGACGAGGTCATCGAGATCGACCCTCAGAGCCTTCGCGATGCGCTTGAGCACGTCGACGGAGCCGGTTTTCTTGCCGGCTTCGATCTCGGAGAGGTAGGGCTGGGAGATACCGGCGGCTTCGGCGAGCTCGGAGACCGTAAAGCCGCGATAATTCCGGAACGTGCGGATGCGGCTGTCGGTTTCCCAAAGCTCGTAGACGAGTTCGGCCGGCCATGTTTCTTCACCCGCCCGCACACGCGCCATGATTCGCTCTGCCGCGATCGTGTCGAGAAGGTCCTCGTAGTCGTCTTCCGGCACGAGGACATAGGACTGTCCGTCGATCACGGTCTTGCGCACCTCGCCCATTGTTCACTCCTTGTAGATACCGCCGCGCGGCCCAACTTCGACGACGATAACCAATGCCGTTTGCTCATCGATGATAACGCGATCGTCGCCGACACGAATGCGCAGAAGCGCGCTCCCCTTGAGCTTCTTGACGTCGACGACGTCGCCGCGCGCGAACGCATCGACCTTGGACCGGATGGCCGTCCGTCGCTTCGGCTGCATTCGGTCCAGAACCTTTGTGGCAGCCTTGGAATACTGCACCACCTTCATTCCAAGATTATAGCAAATAGCTATACTCCAATCAACCAGCGGTAACAGGCCATGACCAACGCAGACTACATCATCATCGGCTCCGGCTCCGCCGGATCGGCGCTCGCCTATCGCCTCTCGGAGGACGGCAGGCATACGGTCATGGTGCTGGAATATGGCGGGTCGGATATCGGGCCGTTCATCCAGATGCCGGCGGCGCTCGCCTGGCCGATGAGCATGAAGCGCTACAACTGGGGCTATCTCTCCGAGCCCGAGCCGAACCTCAACAACCGGCGCATCACCGCGCCGCGCGGGAAGGTGATCGGCGGGTCCTCCTCCATCAACGGCCTCGTCTATGTGCGCGGCCATGCCGAGGACTTCAACCGCTGGGAGGAGCTCGGCGCGCAGGGCTGGGCCTATGCGGACGTGCTGCCCTACTACAAGCGCATGGAGACCTCGCATGGCGGCGAAGCCGGCTGGCGCGGCACCGACGGGCCGCTGCACGTGCGGCGCGGGCCGGTGACCAACCCGCTCTTCCACGCCTTCATCCAGGCCGGGCAGCAGGCGGGTTTCGAGCTGACGGACGACTATAACGGCTCCAAGCAGGAAGGCTTCGGCCTGATGGAGCAGACGATCCACAACGGTCGGCGCTGGTCGGCGGCGAACGCTTATCTGCGCCCCGCCATGAAGCGGCCGAACGTCTCGCTCGTGCGCTGCTTCGCGCGGAAGATCGTCATCGAGAACGGCCGGGCCGTCGGCGTCGAGATCGAGCGGGGCGGCAGGATCGAGGTGGTGAAGGCGAACCGCGAGGTCATCGTCTCCGCCTCCTCCTTCAACTCGCCGAAGCTCCTGATGCTCTCCGGCATCGGCCCGGGGCAGCACCTGAAGGACATGGGGATCGAGGTGAAGGTCGACCGGCCGGGCGTCGGCGCCAACCTGCAGGACCACATGGAGTTCTACTTCCAGCAGATCTCGACGAAGCCCGTCTCGCTCTATTCCTGGCTGCCGTGGTTCTGGCAGGGAGTGGCAGGCGCGCAGTGGCTTGTCTCCAAGGGCGGGCTCGGCGCCTCCAACCAGTTCGAGGCCTGCGCCTTCCTGCGCTCGGGACCGGGGCTGAGGCAGCCGGACATCCAGTACCACTTCCTGCCCGTCGCGATCTCCTATGACGGCAGGGCAGCGGCCAAGAGCCACGGTTTCCAGGTGCATGTCGGCTACAACCTGTCGAAGTCGCGCGGCAACGTGACGCTGCGCTCCGCCGATCCGATGGCCGATCCCGTCATCCGCTTCAACTACATGAGCCATGAAGAGGACTGGGTAAAGTTCCGCCATTGCGTGCGCCTCACCCGCGAGATCTTCGGCCAGAAGGCCTTCGACGAGTTCCGCGGACCGGAAATCCAGCCGGGCGCCGCCGTCGAAACGGACGATCAGATCGACGCCTTCCTGCGCGAGCACCTGGAAAGCGCCTACCATCCCTGCGGCACCTGCCGCATGGGCGCGGCCAGCGACCCGATGGCGGTCGTCGATCCCCAGACCCGCGTCATCGGCGTCGAGGCCCTGCGCGTCGCCGATTCGTCGATCTTCCCGCACGTGACCTACGGCAACCTCAACGCGCCGTCGATCATGACCGGCGAGAAGGCGGCCGACCACATCCTGGGCAGGCAGCCCCTCGCCCGCTCCAACCAGGAGCCGTGGACCAATCCGCGCGCGGCGGTGAGCGACCGATAAAAACTTTGGAACCTTGATGGTCGCACGGAATTGAGGCGGGCAATCGCCTCAAAGGGGGGAGCCTGTGGCAACATACAAAAAGGTTTCGCATCGTCATATCCGCAAGGAGACCGACCTCGTCGTCACGCTGATCGAGGGCATCGGCGGCCCCTGCGCCTTCATCACCGATCCGGCGCAGGCCCGCGACACGATCCCCATTCCCGTGGAAGAGGCGCTCGCCGGCGCAAGGCAGGTGATCGCCGGCGACCCCAGGCCGCGCGACATCGTCATCGTCGACGAGGACGACCTGTGGGACGACTGCTGGGGCAGGCTCGCGCCGCATCCCGAACGAAATGTCAGATGAAGGCGATCCAGCGCCCCGCCAGCACCACGCCGACCCAGATGACCATCGAAAGCAGCGCCTGCATGCGCAGGGCGGGCGGCGCGCTGTCCGTCGCCATCGCCGCCTGCCAGGCGCCGCGTGCGTGCAGGACAAGCGCATTGACGATGCCGAGGGCAACGAGCGCGACCTTGACGAGGAAGGCCGGGTTCCCCGCATATTCCTGCGGCCGCACGGAGAAGAGGCACAGGCCGGTCGCGAGCGCGGCGACGACGCCGGTCGCCGCGGTGCGCGAGAGCAGCGGGCCGATGGCGGCGATCGGCGCGGCGCGGATGAGGCCGACGAGCCGCAGGTCGAGCGGCAGGATGGCCCCGACGACGAGGCCGATCGACAGGATATGGGCGGCGTTGACGACGAGATAGAGCGTGCCGGACGCCTTCAGCGCGGCGGCGACCGGCGTCGTCGAGAGCCAGGCAAGCGCCTCCATCCCCGCCCCGTCAATTCGTCTCGATGCGCTCGGGATAGATGTCGAAGACCTTTCCGGCGACGGTGATGCGCACGGCCTTCATGCGCTTCTCGTTCTGGTCGAGCGAGCGGTTGCCGAGCACGACGATCGCATCGCCCGGCTCCGCCGATCCCTCCACGAAGCCGGACCGCTGCGTCTGGCGCGGATTGCCGAGTTCGATCCTCCACACGCCGTCCGACGCCGTCTCGACCTCCAGCGAGGGGTGCGGCGGGGCGATCGAGACGGTGCGGATCGTTCCGGTGAGTTCGGTCTGCTCTTCCTCGGCCCAGGTCCAGCCGTGATGCGCGAAGGCGGCGAAAGCGGTCATCGACGCGGTGGCGGCGAGGACGACCATCCGTGTTGTTGCGGCCTGCATGGCGTTCTCCTCTGTCTCTCCTGCCCCGACAGATAGGATACACCCCTGGGCCGGCGAGGCCGTTCAAGGATAGTTGAACGGCCGCGTCCAAATGAAAGGGCCGGGCAATGCGCCCGGCCCTTCCTGCCTGCTTCCGACCGGAGGTTCAGAAGAAGAAGAAATCGTTGGCGTGAAGGTCCGCCTTGTCGATGCCTTCGAGCTTGATGGTGTTCTTGCCGTAGTCGATGATGAGGTCGCCGGACTTTTCCGTGGCGTGCGAGAGCACGTCGTTGAAGTTCTTCAGCACCGACTTGTCGAGGCGGATCACGTCGCCCTTGGCGCTGCCGGCCTCGAAGTCGGTGATCGTGTCGTTGCCCTGGCCCTTCTTGAAGATGAAGGTGTCGGCGCCGTTCCCGCCGGTCAGCTTGTCGTTGCCGGCGCCGCCGTCGAGCGTGTCATTGCCGTTGCCGCCCGAAAGCTTGTCGTTGCCGGCATCGCCGAAGAGCTTGTCATTGCCCGCGCCGCCGGAGATCGTGTCGTTTCCGCCGCCGCCCTTCAGCGTGTCGTTGCCGTTGTTGCCGGAAATCTTGTCGGCCTTGCCGAAACCGGTGAACGTGTCGTTGCCGGTGCTGCCCGAAAACTCGATGGCATTGGCCTTGAGGATTTTCTGGAGGCTCGTCGTCGCGCCGCCATCGGTGTTCTTGCCGCCCATGATGTCGCTCAGGATCTTGCCGGCAAGGGTCTTGTCGGTGACGTTGAGGCCGGTGATCTCGATGTCGGACACCGCCTTGAAGCGCGAGCCGACGAGCTCGACCTTGTCGCCGAAGGTGATGGCCTTTAGCGAGCCGGTGATCTTGTGGGTGGCGAGGTCATAGTCCCACTTCGCCTTGCCGGCGGTCAGCACGACGCCGTAGTCCTTGAGATTGGTGCTGGCATATTGCGTGCCGCTCATGGCCATCGGGTCGGCGCTGTTGAAGGAGCCGTAGCCGTCGCGAAGATAGGTCTTGTTGAAGTTGGAGAGGTACGCGGCGAAGTTGATGCCCTTGCCGTCCTTGTTCGCATCCTTGACCGCAATCTTGATCGCCATTTTCCTCGTTCCTTCCTGTCGGGCACCCATGCGCCCCGATACTTGAATTCGACATTCAGCTATTAAATCTGATTTTTGCTGTCAAGTTTTTTGACGGCCGGGAAAGGCGGCAGGATTTCTGCCCGTGGCGCGAGATGGAGAGATATTTGCTCCCGCGCCGACATTTCAGAAATCCGTTTTGCTGTCTCGGGCCGGGCAAGGCTGCGATAATCCGGCAACTTCTCGCAAAGGCATGGAATGGAATGACTGCTCTCACCGGAAACGGGACCGCGCAGGCCCTCAATGACAAACTCGCCGAACTCGACCTTGCCGGACGCCTCGCGCTGGTGGCCGGGCTTGGCGGGCGTTCCGTCTTCACCACCAGCCTCGGCATCGAGGACCAGGTGATCACGGCGGCCATCGGCGCCGAGCGCCTCGGCATCGACGTCGTGACGCTGCAGACCGGCCGCCTCTTCAAGGAGACCGTCGACCTCATCGACGAGACCGAGGACCAGTACGGCATCACCATCACGCGTTATCATCCCCGCCAGGACGATATCGACGCCTATGCCGCGCAATACGGCCTCAACGGCTTCTACGAGAGCGTCGAGGCACGCCACGCCTGTTGCGGCGTGCGCAAGCTGAAGCCGCTTGCGCGCGCACTCGAAGGGGCATCCTTCTGGATCACCGGCCTTCGCCGCGGCCAGTCCGGCAACCGTGCCGACACGCCGTTCGCGGAGTTCGACGCCGAGCGCGGCCTGATCAAGATCAACCCGCTGGCCGACTGGGACATCGAGCGCATCAAGGCCTATGTCGCCGACAATGCGGTTCCGGTGAACCCGATGCACCGGCGCGGCTATCCCTCGATCGGCTGCGAGCCCTGTACGCGCGCCATCAAGCCCGGCGAGCCCGAGCGCGCCGGCCGCTGGTGGTGGGAGAACGACGAGAAGCGCGAATGCGGCCTGCATGTGCCGGAATCGGCGATCCCCTCCCTCGAATCGAGCGCCCTTTAAAGTTCATCCGCCCCGAGGGGCGCAGAAATCCGGAGTACCCCCTTTCATGTCCGATATCCGTCCCGAAGCGGAAGCGAAGCACAGCGCAACGCAGAAGCCGCCGCTCGATCCGCATCTGAAGGCGCTGGAAAACGAGGCGATCCACATCTTCCGCGAGGTGGCCGCCGAATTCGAGCGGCCGGTCATGCTCTATTCGATCGGCAAGGATTCCTCGGTCCTCCTGCATCTCGCGCGCAAGGCCTTCTATCCGGGCCGGGTGCCCTTCCCGCTGCTGCACGTCAACACGGGCTGGAAGTTCGCCGAGATGATCGCCTTCCGCGACAAGATCGTGAAGGACTACGATCTCGACCTGATCGAGCACATCAACCCGCGCGGCGCGGCGGAGAACGTCACGCCCTTCACGCACGGCTCGGCGCTCTATACCGACATCATGAAGACCGAGGCGCTGCGCCAGGCGCTCGACGCCGGCAAGTTCGACGCGGCCTTCGGCGGCGCGCGGCGCGACGAGGAAGCCTCGCGCGCCAAGGAACGCATCTACTCCTTCCGCACGCCCGACCACCGCTGGGACCCGCGCAACCAGCGCCCGGAGCTGTGGAACATCTACAACGGCATGATCCGCAACGGCGAGAGCGTGCGCGCCTTCCCGCTGTCCAACTGGACCGAGGTCGACATCTGGCGCTACATCCAGGCCGAGGACATCCCGATCGTGCCGCTCTATTTCGCGGAAAAGCGCCCCTATGTGGAGCGCGACGGCATGATGATCCTGGCCGAGGACCCGCGGCTCGAACTGCTTCCCGGCGAAGTGAAGCAGGAAGGCGTCATCCGCTTCCGCACGCTCGGCTGCTTCCCGCTGACCGGCGCCATCCGCTCCACCGCCACGACGCTCGACGACATCATCGCCGAGCTGGAGACGGCCACCGTCTCCGAACGCCAGGGCCGCGCGATCGACCGCGACCAGTCCGGCTCCATGGAAAAGAAGAAACGCGAAGGGTATTTCTGAGATGACCGTTTCCGCCACTGCAACCGCCGAGGTTTTCTCCTTGGAAGAAACGGCCCCTGATCACGCCCGCGCCATCCGCGATTCCCGCCCGCTTCGCCTCATCACCTGCGGCTCTGTCGACGACGGCAAGTCGACGCTGATCGGCCGCCTGCTCTGGGACACCAAGGCCGTCAAGGAAGACCAGGCCGCGACGCTCGAGCGCGACAGTTCCGGCAAGCAGAACGATCTCGGCCTGCCCGATTTCGCCCTCCTTCTCGACGGCCTGCAGGCCGAGCGCGAACAGGGCATCACCATCGACGTCGCCTATCGCTACTTCTCGACGGACCGCCGCGCCTTCATCGTCGCCGACACGCCCGGCCACGAGCAGTATACGCGCAACATGGCGACCGGCGCCTCCACGGCCGACCTTGCCGTTCTGCTGGTCGATGCGCGCGTCGGCATTCTCGAACAGACGCGCCGCCATGCCACCATCGCCTCGCTGATGGGCATCCGCCAGTTCGTGCTCGCGGTCAACAAGATCGACCTGACGCATTACGATCGCGCCCGCTTCGAGCAGATCACGCACGACTTCAAGGAATTCGCCCTGACGCTCGGCGTCAAGCAGATCACCGCCATACCGATGTCGGCGCTGAAGGGCGAGAACGTCGTCTATGACGGGCGCGCCGCCATGCCCTGGTATGACGGCCCGACGCTGGTCGAGACGCTGGAGAAGGCCACCACCCGCTCCAACCAGACGGTCGGCTTCCGCCTGCCGGTGCAGCGCGTCTCGCGCCCCGGCGAAAGCTTCCGCGGCTACCAGGGCACGGTCGCGGGCGGCTCGGTGAAGCCGGGCGACTCGGTCGTCGTCCTGCCCTCCGGCATGGTGGCGAACGTCACCAAGATCGTCACCTTCGACCTCGTGCGCAACGCCGCCGTCGCGGGCGACGCGATCACGCTGGTGCTCGACCGGCAGGTGGATGTGGCGCGCGGTGACATGATCGTCGCCATCGACAGCCAGCCGATGACCGGCCGCGGCTTCGACGCCCAGCTCGTCGCCCTCCAGCCGGACGGCATCGAGCCGGGCAAGCGCTACTGGCTGAAGAGCGGCTCGCGCCGCCAGCGTGTCAGCATCGAGCCGGTGAGCCAGCTCGACCTGAAAACCGCCAAGTGGGGTGCCGCGGACAGGCTCGGCATGAACGCCATCGGCAAGGTGCATCTCACCTTCGACGAGCAGGCGATCTTCGACACCTACGAGCAGAACCGCACGACCGGCGCCTTCATCCTGATCGACCCCGACACCAACAACACGGTGGCCGGCGGCATGATCACCGGCCGCCGCTCGGAGATCGGCGGCATCCACAAGGACGACCAGCGCGTGCTGCTCTCCCTGCCGGCCGACCTCGCCGAAAAGATCATGGCGACGGAGCTTTTCGCCAACCGCCGGCAGGATGTGGACGTGCGCCATACGAGTGCTGGGCGGGCGGCGGAGATTCTGGCCGATCTCGACGACTAGAATTTCGCCGTGGAGGCGGCCCCTCATCCCGCTGCCGCGACCTTCTCCCCGCAAGCGGGGAGAAGGGATATGCCGCACCGCCTCCGATTTTCGGGAAACCCTTGCCCCTTTTTCCTTCTCCCCGCTTGCGGGGAGAAGGTGCCGGCAGGCGGATGAGGGGCGGCTTCAGCTTCGAAAATAAAAAGGGGGCCGCAATCGGCCCCCTTTTACCATTCCGTATCCCGCTCAGAAGAAGAAGTACCAGAGCAGGAGGACGACGAAGAGCGGAACGCCCATCAACCAGAGGATCAAGGCCCGAGCCATAGAATTTTCCTTTCCCAAACCGATGTGTCGATCGGGAAACGGTCGTGGCGCCAAATTGTTCCATCAGGGGTTGGTGAAACACCCGCTCACCGCTCGCGGAACGCCTTGGCGAAATAGTCGGCGAGCGGCTTGATCAAATATTCCAGCGGCGAGCGCTCGGAGGTCTGGATGAAGGTCTCGACGGGCATGCCGGGCATGACATGCTTGTCGCCGAGCTTCGCCATCTCGCCGCTGTCCGGCTTGATCTCGGCCTTGTAGTAGGTGGCGCCGGTGCGCTGGTCGGCGAGCACGTCAGCGGCGACCTTCGTCACATGGCCGAAGATTTCCGGCGTCGAGCGGTGGTCGAAGGCGGCAAAGCGGATATGCGCCATCTGGCCGACATGGACCTGGTCGATCTGCGTCGGCGAGATCTGCGTTGTGATGATGAGGTCCTGTTCCTGCGGGATGATGTAGAGCAGCGGATCGGCCGGGCGGATGACCGAGCGCAGCGCGTGGACCTGCATGCCGAGCACGACGCCGGCCATCGGCGCGGTGATGTCCATGCGGCTCAGCGTCTCCAGCTTGGCGTTGCGGTTCTCCTTGAGCTCGGCGACCTTCGCCTCGATCTCGCGCAGCGCCGTCGTCGCCTCCTCGCGCACCGTCGAATGGATGTTGAGGATGGCGATCTCGATTTCGGCGACGCGGCCGGCATTTTCCGCGATGTTGGCGCGGGCCTGGCTGATCGTGCCGAGGATTTCCGCCTCCTCGCGCTGCAGTGCCAGCACGCGGCTGGCATTGGTCAGCGACTGGGCGAGCAGCTTGTTCTGGGCCTCCAGTTCCTTGCCGATCAGGCTGAGCTGGGTTTCCAGCGCCTTGATGCGGCTTTCCAGGCCCTCGTTCTGCTTGGCGATCTGCGCCTTCTTCTCCTGGAGCTGAGCGGCCTGCTTGCCGCGCGTTTCGGCGCGCGCCGCCATCAGCCGCTTCTGGCCGGCGACGATCTCGGCGGCCTCCGGATCGGTGGCGACGGCTTTCAGGAGCTCGGGATCGAAGCTGATCTCGGCCGTCTCGTCCTGCTCCGCCTGGAGGCGCGCGGCGGTGCCGAGCAGGCTGAAGAGTTGACCCTCGATGACGGCGAGCTCGGAGCGGTCGAAGGTGTCGTCGAGGCGCATCAGCACGTCGCCGGCCTTCACCGTGTCGCCTTCCTTGACGCGGATCTCGCCGACCACGCCGCCCGTCAGATGCTGCACGATCTGGCGGTTGCTGGCGACCTCGATGATGCCGCCGGCCACGACCGCGCCGTTGATGCGCGTCAGCGCCGCCCAGGCGCCCATGCCGCCGAGCAGCACGAAGACCGTCGCATAGCCGGCGATCGCATAGCCCCGGCTGGTCCACTTCTTGTCCTTGGCGCCCGTTTCGCGAACCATGGCTCTAAACCCTTACTTGTTGCTGCCGCCGGCACCGGCGACGACCTGCGTGTGGTTGCGCAGGTGCGCGCGCAGCACGTCGTCGCGCGGGCCGAAGGCCAGGCGCTGGCCGTTTTCCATGATGAGGATGAGCTCGCATTCCTCGATCGCCGCCGGCCGGTGCGCCATGATGACGACGGACTTGCCCTCCGCCTTCAGGTTGCGGATGGCAAGGTTCAGCGCCATCGAGCCCTCGGCGTCGAGGTTGGAGTTCGGCTCGTCGAGCACCACCAGCACCGGATCGCCATAGAGCGCGCGGGCAAGGCCGACGCGCTGCTTCTGGCCGCCGGAAAGGCGCCCGCCCATGGCCGGCAGCTTCGTGTCGTAGCCGTCCGGCAGGCGCAGGATCATGTCGTGCGCGCCGGCCTTCTTCGCCGCTTCCACCACCTTCACCGGGTCGGGATCGAGCGCCATGCGGGCGATGTTCTCCGCCACCGTGCCCTCGAACAGCACGACATCCTGCGGCAGGTAGCCGACATGGTCGGCAAGGCCGTCCGTGCCGTACTGCTCCAGCGAGGCGCCGTCGAGGCGCACCTTGCCGGCGGCCGGCGGCCAGATGCCGGTGAGCACGCGGGCGAGCGTCGACTTGCCGGAGGCGCTCTGGCCGATGACGCCGAGCGCCTGGCCGGGCCGGAGCTCGAAATTCAGCATGCGCAGCGTCGCGACCTGCTCGCCGGGCGGCACGACCGTTACCTGCTCGACCTCGAGGATGGCGCGCGGCTTCGGCAGCGCCGTGCGGGGATCGTCCTCCGGCACGCGCGCCAGGAGCTCGGACAGGTTGCGCCAGCCCTGCCCGGCGCGCTGGATCAGCGACCACTGGCCGATCGCCCCCTCGATGGGCGCCAGCGCCCGGCCGATGATGATGGAGCTGGCGATCATCGCGCCGGCGGTGATCTCGTTCTGCAGCACCAGATAGGCGCCGAGGGCCAGGATCGCCGACTGCAGGAAGACGCGGAAGGTCTTCGAGCTGATCGAATAGAAGCCGTTGCTGTCGGAATAGCGGATGTTGGCCTCGAGCGCCTTGTCGCGCAGGAGCTGCCAGCGGCCGGCGACGGCGCGGCGCATGCCGAGCGCCCGCACGGTGTCGCTCTCCTTCTGCAGCGTCTGGGTCATCTCGTCGCTGAGCCGGCCGGCGATCATCGCCCGCTCCTGGTCTTCCTTCGTGCCGTTCTGGTTGAGCCAGGTGAGCCCGACGAGGATGAGGCCGCCGACGATGCCGAGCACGCCCATCCAGGGATGGAAGGTGAAGATGACGAAGAGGAAGAACGGCGTCCACGGAATGTCGAAGACCGTGAAGAGCGCGGGCGAGGACAGCACCTTCTGGATCGCGTCGAGATCGCGCATGCCGGTGACGGTGGAAATGCCCTGGGCGTGCAGGTTCGTGCGGTCGAGCACGGCGTTGAAGACGCGCTTGTCGAAGCGCGCCTGGAAGCGGGCGCCGATGCGCGCGGCGACGCGGCTGCGGATATGGTCGAGCACGCCCATGACGAGATAGAGGCCGATGATGAGGCCGGTCAGCGCCACCAGCGTCGCCTCCGAGCGGGAGGAGAGCACCCGGTCGTAGATCTGCAGCATGAAGAGCGGCCCGGTCAGCACGAGCAGGTTCACGAAGAAGCTGAAGAGGCCGATGGCGAGGAAGCCCGTGGCGCTCGACTTCAGCGCCGCTCTGAGTTCCTCTATGCCGGCCTTGCCCGATGGACGCATGACAATGTCTCTTCAAAGATCGACGCCGGAGGCCGGCCGGCGGGCCGGCGGCATCCGGGCGGCGAAGGGCCACTCGACCGCCCCGCCGCAAGCGGCCGGATGCGGGGGCCGCCCGCATGGCTGCGCGCGTCCTCGTTTGAAGACGGTATAGGGCCCGATTTATTCGTAAATCAACAGAATTCCGACGAAACGCCTAAAACACAACTCGAACCGTCATGTTTTCCCGCCGTCCGCCGCCTTCGTGTCCTCGTCCTTCTTCATCTCGATCTTGGCGAGAATGAAGAGGACGACGAAGCAGGCAAAGGTCGCAACGACCGCGACGAACCAGTAGCCGAGGCCGACCGAAAGCCCGACGGCGCCGGCAAGCCACATGCCCGCCCCCGTCGTCAGCCCCTTCACCTCGCCGCGCGAGAAGACGATCATGCCCGCGGCGAGGAAGGCGACGCCGGAGGTGACCGCCTCGATGACGCGCAGCGGATCGATGCGCACCTGCTCGTCGGAAAAGCCGGCCATGTGTACGCTCTCGATGGACAGGATGGCGAAGACGCAGGCCGCCAGCGCCACGAGGATATGGGTGCGCAGCCCCGCGGCATGGTCGCGGTATTCCCGCTCCGCCCCGATCACCGCCCCGAGCAGGATCGCCCCCGCCATGCGGGCCAAAAGGACCGGATAGGGCACTTCGGTGCGGGGAAAGAGGTCGGCGATGATCTGTTCCATGGCTCGCCAAACGCGAAAGCCGCAGTCCGGTTCCCGCAGCGCCCCCGAAAAACAAAACGCCCGGCCTTCCGGCCCTTTCCCCAACGGCGCGAATTTTTTTGATATTTTGCGCTTGTCGAAACGAAAAGCCTGTTCTATAGAGGCGCCGCTGGTCACGGAGTGTAGCGCAGTCTGGTAGCGCACCACGTTCGGGACGTGGGGGTCGAGTGTTCGAATCACTCCACTCCGACCAGCGGAAATCCTTATATATCAAGGGTTTTCGGCCATCCCGAGGGCCAACTAAAACCTTCCCGCCCGAGAACTGACAGAATCCCCTCGCCGGCCGCGTGGCGGTCGAAGAGAAAAGGGCCTTTCCTGACTAATTGGCCTGCCTGGAGGCAACAAAGTTCTTAGACGCGCCGCCATTGGCGGGAGCTTGGAGCATAACGTCTCCATTGGGGCCGACAGCGGCCTGCCCGCTTTTCGATTAATATTGGCGATAGGCTGCCATTCAGTGTCTGGCCTGCAAGCAAGCCACGGCTTATGCACAACCTTTGTATTATCCAACAAGCTTGCTTGCTCCGGGGGAACCTCAGACTTAGTGTCTTATCAGATCAACTTCTGGGGGTAGAAATGCAGCCCGACTCGTTTCAACACCGCGTGTGGTAGTGGGTCGTCGCATGCTTCCCTAAATCCGCGCACCTCAACGTGCGGGAGCGGATCGGTCCGTAGGACGACTAGCCATGCTTGGCTTTCGAATCTCATTTTCCTGAGTCCAGCGTCACCCTGAGGGCCAAATCGACGAGCCTGCCGAACGGCGCGCGCAGCAGGCTCGGCAGGTTCCAGCGGCCCTGGACGAAGACACCCTTGGCGTGGCTCATGGTGCGGAACCCCTCGATGCCGTGATAAGCGCCCATGCCACTCGGGCCGATCCCGCCGAACGGCAGATCGTCCTGCGCGACATGGATCATGGTGTTGTTGATGCCGACATTGCCCGACGTGGTGCGCGTCAGGACCCTCTCGCGGTCCGCGCCTTCGTCACCGAAATAGTAGAGTGCCAGCGGACGGGGCCGTGCGTTCACGTAGTCGATAACCTCGTCGATCGTGCGATAGGTCGTGACCGGAAGGAGCGGGCCGAATATCTCCTCCTGCATGATCGCTGCATCGTCTCCGGCGCCCACGATCAGCGTCGGCGCCAGCGTGCGCGCTCGGTCTGCGGAACGCTCCGGAGTGACGCCGACCTCGATGACTCGTGCGCCCCTGGTTCGGGCATCCTCGATCAGGCCACGCAGCCGATCGTAATGACGATCGTTGACGATGGAGGTGTAATCGTCGCTCGTCGGCCCGTCGGGATAGGCACGCGCCACACTCACGCCAAACTGGGCGATGAACGTGTCGAGATCATCTTCGTGAATCATCGCGTAGTCCGGTGCGACGCAGGTCTGGCCGGCATTCGACAACTTGCCGAAGACGATGCTTGCCATCGTCCGATCGTCGACATGGCCGCGTTCGACGATGACCGGGCTCTTTCCACCGAGTTCGAGCGTCACCGGCACGAGATTGTCGCTCGCCGCCTTCATCACCTTGCGGCCGACCGGCGTGCTGCCGGTGAAGAGCAGATGATCGAACGGCAGGCCGCTGAACGCCGCACCGATCTCCGGGCCGCCGAGCACGACGGCGACCTCATCGGCCGGAAAGACCTCTTCGAGCATCCTGCGGATGGTCTCGCTGGTGCGCGGGGTCAGTTCCGACGGTTTCAGCATCGCACGGTTGCCGGCGGCGAGCGCGGTCGCAAGCGGGATGATCGTCAACGAGAACGGATAGTTCCATGGCGCCATCACCCCGATGACGCCTTTCGGCTGATACTCCACATAGGCGCGGCCGGCGCGATAGAACAGGCCGACATGCCGGCGCTCCGGCTTCATGAAGCGCCGCAGATTGCGGATGAGATAGTCGATGGTCTGGATCACGCCGACGGTTTCCATGATGTCGGTCTCGTGGCGCGAACGATGCCCGAAATCCGCGCTGATGGCCTCCGCCACCTCGCGCCGATGCGCGAGCACGGCGGAGCGCAGGCGTTTCAGCCGGGCCTTGCGATCGGCAAGGGTCGGCGGTCCTTCCTTGAGGAAGGCGGAACGCTGGCGGTCGAGCAGAGCCGCCATATCGAAGCTGGGATCGGGGTGGGCCGGAATCATATCGTCCATCTCTTGAAATGGCGCGCGCCGAAGCCGGTCCGGCGCGCGTTTCGCTTCAACCTTTTATGAATGCGAGCAGATCGGCATTGATCACATCGGCGTTCACCGTAAGCATCCCGTGCGAGAATCCGGGATAGATGATCAACTTGCTGTTCTGCAGGAGCTTGTCCTGCATGATCGCCGCCGCCTTGTAGGGGACCACCTGGTCGTCGTCGCCCTGCATCACGAGGGTCGGCACGGTGATCGCCTTCAGGTCCTCGGTCTGGTCGGTTTCCGAGAACGCCTTGATGCCCTCGTAATGCGCCTTGGCGCTGCCCATCATGCCCTGGCGCCACCAGTTCTCGATAACGCCCTGTGAGGGTTCTGCGCCCGGCCGGTTGTATCCGTAGAAGGGTCCGCTTGGCACGTCGAGGAAGAATTGCGCGCGGTTCGCGGCCAGCGCGGCGCGGAAACCGTCGAACACTTCGATCGGCGTCCCATCCGGATTGCTTTCGGTCTTGACCATCAGTGGCGGCACGGCGCTGACCAGCACCGCCTTGGCGACACGCCCCTGCGGCTGGCCATACTGCGCGACGTAACGCGCCACCTGCCCGCCACCGGTCGAATGGCCGATATGGATGGCGTTGCGAAGATCGAGATGCTCGGCGACCGCCGAGGCATCGGCGGCATAGTGGTCCATGTCATGGCCATCGCTGACCTGGCTCGAACGACCATGGCCGCGCCGGTCATGCGCGACGACGCGGAAGCCTTCCTTGAGGAAGAACAGCATCTGGTTGTCCCAATCGTCCGCGCTGAGCGGCCAACCGTGGTGGAAGTGGATCGGCTGCGCGTCCTTCGGACCCCAATCCTTGTAGAAAATCTCGGTTCCGTCCTTTGTTTTGACATAGGCCATGACGACTTCTCCTCTGTTGATGGGTGCAACCCGGTGATGTGGTCTTCAAATGGCAGGCAGGGCCTGTAGCGAGCGCGGCAGGTGCAAGACCATCTGCGCATCCTTAACGACGTCGAACCGCAAGATGGTTCCCACCCCCAGGCCATCCAGCAACTGGCTGATCGGACCACCGGCGCGCGACAGTTTCACGTCACGCGGAAACAGTGTCCGGGCGAACTCGATCGGATTGGTCACGAACTGCGTCTGACGCCACTCACCGTCCACCAGCCCGATAGAGGTGTTGGTCGAGAGGCGCGACTGCGACGGTATCCGGCGCAGTGCCGGCAACGGCGCGGTCAATGCCACATCCGGTCTGCCGTCCGTTGCCGCAATACTCGCCGAGACGCCTTTCGAGGAGATGTCGAGCTGTATGCCGGTGAGCCATTTCGGCAGCTGGTAGCCATGGACCCCGCGCACGCGGGCGATCTCGGTATCGACCGGAAGCGCCAGCACATGCGCAAAGAAGCTCTGCCGCCGCATCGAGCCGAGCAGTTCCAGCGCATGCGGCCCGCGCGCTCCCGGCCGGCGGATGACGACGGCGACCGAGACTTCGTTATAGGGATCGTTGTCGCAGACCGCATAGGAGAAGAAGGTGAGCGCCACGAGCCCGTATCCCGGCAGCGCGCGCAGCGGCTCGAGCTGCCCCGGCAACATCGCGCGGATCTTCTTCACCGGTGCGAGCATCAAAGCCTGCACGTTGCTGGTGCGGTAATAGAAGTTCGGCGCCCATGTGGGGCCGATCCGCGAGGGGACCATTACTTTCGGGATGCGCCGGAAGAAATCGATATTGCCGGCGGCCGGGTCTTTCGCCACCGCGTCGAGATCGGGATTGGAGCCAAAGCGGTCGTAGTAACCGCCTTTCGGCACCATGACCTTGTGACCGCCAAAATCGACTTCCGTGAATTCATCAGCCATGAACGACGACTTTCCTCAATAATGCGCTCATTCTGCGAGCGGATGGTAACGTTAAAGTCCAGTTTAAGGTCAAGGGCCGCGCACGGCGCTCACTGACGGATGCGATTTCGCCAGCCGGCGGTCAGGCTGCCTTCCGCGCAGCCATCCAGCGCCGATACTGACGGGCACTACGCTTTGCGGATACCTGCGCGGTGAGCAGCGCCCAGACCGGCGACACATTCGGCGCCGTGCGACGGCGACGGCTGAGACGCACCAACTGGTAGCGGACAGCGGCCATATGCGCCGAGGATGCGATCGGCTTGTTCTTCCAGGTGATCGGCTTCAGCGTCGGAGCGTCGTTTTTCCCGAGCTTCCAGTTGCGCGGCAGGTTCGGTTCGATGGCGAGCGCGGTGGCGATCCCTGCCATGGCCACGCCGCTTTCGATCACCGTCTCCGCCACCTCGCGACGCTTGATGCCGCCCGTGACCATCAGCGGCATCGTCGCGACCTCGCCGATCTTGCGTGCGAATTCGAGGAAGTAGGCTTCGCGCGCCAAGGTGCGATCATCGCGCGCCGCACCCATCATCGCCGGCGCTTCATAGCTGCCGCCCGACAATTCGACGAGATCGACGCCGAGGTTGCCAAGCATCGCGACCACGGCCTGCGCCTCTTCCGGCGAGAAACCGCCGCGCTGGAAATCGGCCGAGTTGAGCTTGACCGCCACCGCAAAGCTTGGCGAGACGACCGCGCGCACACTGCGAACGATATCCAGCAAAAGGCGGGCACGGTTTTCGAGGCTTCCGCCCCAGCGATCCTTGCGATGGTTGGCGAGCGGGGAGAGGAACTGGCTCAGGAGATAGCCATGGGCCGCATGGATCTCGACGCCGGTAAAGCCCGCGCGTTCCGCCAGCACCGCGGTGTTGACGAAGCGACGTTCGACCTCGGCGATGTCGGCGGGCGTCATCTCGCGCGGCACGGGGAAGACCTTGGACTGCGCGCCGAGATCGAGTGCGACCGCGGACGGAGCCAATGTCGGCTGGCCGAGCCCGGCGGGCATCTGACGGCCGGGATGATTGATCTGCATCCAGACCTGGCCGCCGCCCGAGCGCGCGACGTCCGCCCATGTCTTGAAGCGGTCGAGGTAACGGTCGTCTTCCAGGACGACACCGGCCGGGCCGGTCATGGCGCGTGCGTCGATCATCACATTGCCGGTGATGATGAGCCCGGATCCACCCTCGGCCCACGCACGATAGAGGCTGATGAGCTCGGCGGACGGTGCGTGGTCGCCGTCCGCCATATTCTCTTCCATCGCAGCCTTGGCGATGCGGTTCGGGATAGTAGCGCCATTGGGCAGCGTCAGCGGGGAAAACAGGGACATGAGAAGATCTCCAAATTAGATTTGGACAGACCTTAACGTTTAAGCTAACTTTATGGTCAAGACACTTTCTGAAGGATTTTTGCAGATGAACATCGGTGAACTGGCAAAGCGCACGGGGCTGACGAATTCGCGCATCCGCTTCTATGAAAGCGCGGGCCTCCTGAAGACGGTCGACCGCCGCCCGAACGGTTATCGCACCTATCCGCCGGAAGCGGTGATGGTGCTCGAACTGATCACCACCGCCCAGGCCGCCGGCTTCAGCCTCGATGAAATCCGCACGCTCCTGCCGCCCGACCTGGATCGGTGGGACCACGGCAGCCTGGTCGAGGCGCTCCGCCGCAAGGTCGCGGATATCGAGGCGCTGGAAATGCGGCTGGCCCGGAGCAAGGCGCAGCTCGTCGCGCTCCTTGAGGATATCGAGGCAAAGCCCGGCGACATGGACTGCGCCGCCAATGCGCGACGGGTTCTGTCCCGCATGCTCGGCAAGGATGTGGAAGGGCCGACCCTTGAGGCCGACGACACGAAGCTTCTCGGCAAGGCGGGCCGCCGCCGTTCAGTCAAAGCCGGTTAGGCACACGGCATTCTCAGAGAAGCGCGGCCACTTTCTCCGCCGTCGCCTTGGCCGAGAAGGGATTCTGCCCCGTCACCAGGCGGCCGTCCACCACGACATGGGAGACGAAGGGCAGCAGGGCCTTCTCGTACAAGGCGCCGCGCTTCTTCATCTCCGCCTCCGCATTATAGGGCATCTTCCGCGCAACCCCGGCCAGGATCTCTTCCGTCCAGGAAAAGCCCGTGATCCTACGCTTCGCGACCAGAAGGCTGCCGTCGGACAGGCGCGTGTTCAGCAGGCCGCAATAGCCATGGCAGACCGAGGAGACGACCCCGCCCTGCTCCCAGATGGCGCGCGTGATCCGCTGCAATCCTTCGTCATCCGGGAAATCCCACATGACCGCGTGTCCGCCGGTGAAATAGATGGCATCGTATCCGGCCGGATCGATCTCCTCAGGCCGCGCCGTCGAGGCCAGAAGCGCCATCCGTTCGGGATCATCCAGCCAGGCCTTGGCGGAGGTATCGAGGAGCGGCCATTTGAGGGCGCGCGGCTCCAGCGGCGACATGCCGCCTTTCGGGCTGACGATATGCTGCTCATAGCCGCGCGCCGCGAACACATCCCACGCATGGGTCAGTTCAGACAGCCAGAGGCCGGTCGGATGCGACGGATCGGTGTAGTGGGCAACGTTGCTGACCACATGGAGAACGCGCTTGCTCATCGTCACGAACCCTTCCTGCCTGTAGAGGCCGCAGAAAAGACCGAACCATAACCTTCAACCAAGGCTAAGGGTCAAGCTCCGCCCTCTCTAGATCATCGCGCCGTCGAATGTGAAAAACCACGACGAAAAAGGGCAACTCCGTGCGAATATCGAACTTCGTTCACGCCGGTCGTCTTTGTACTTTTCGCGCCTCCCGGAATTAAAATTTTATTCAGGCGTCAAGCATCAGTGTAATCCCATAGCGTAATGCTCGCGCTCATCTTGCGCAGGATGCGTGCTCTCGAAATCAATATTTCCTCTGACCGGCTCCCATCGGGAGACTTCGGCTGCCTGAAAGTGTGTCGACTATGAAGAATCTGAGAATATCCCGCCAATTGCTGTGCATGGTCGCCGTTCTCATGGCGGCCTTCGCCGCAGTGACCTACTATCAGGTCCGAACCTCCATCAGCGCCATCTACAAGGAGCGTTACGATATGCTCCGCACGCAGGTGGAATCGGGGCTCTCCATCCTGCAGCTTTACCACGACCGCGAGAAAACGGGTGAACTCAGCCGTGAAGAGGCCCAGCGCCAGGCTTATGCAATCGCCGCCGCCGTGACGTTCGAGCCGGCGGGCTATCTTTGGGCATTCGACTCCGGCATCACGGTCCGGTTCCACTACAATGCCCCGCTTGTCGGCATGAACTTCAAAGGCCAGCCGGACAAGAAAGGCAACCTGTTCCGCGAGGACATGCTCGAAAAAGCGCAAGCCGGCGGGGGCATCACCCTCTATTACTGGGAGAAGCCGGGCGAGCCAGCCGGTGAATTTTTCGAGAAGGCAACCTATTCCCGCATCTTCGAACCCTGGCAGATCGTCGTCGCGACGGGCGTCTATACCGACGACCTGGAGGCGGAGATCAACAAGACGATCCTGGAAGTTACCGCCGCCTGGCTCGTCGCCTTCCTCCTTTCGCTTGCGGCCGCATTCATCGTGATGCGCAACATCACGAAGCCGCTCGCCGCCGTTCATGCCGCCCTGCAGGCCGTCGCCGATGAAGACGTCGAAACGGCTATCCCGCATACCGGTATGTCGAACGAGGTCGGCACCATGGCGAAGGCCACGCAGGCCCTGCAGGAAAAAATCCGCGAGCGCCATGCCATGGCCGAACGCGAGGAACGCCAGCGGCAGGAACTCGAGCGCGAGCGCCAGCAGAATTACGAACTGCAGGAAAGAGATGCGGCAAGCCAGGCACGCGTGGTCACGGCGATCGGCGAAGCCCTGGAGAGGCTCGCGACAAGCGACCTCACGGTCCGATGCGGGGACCTCGGCCCGTCCTATGAAACCCTTCGCGCCAATTTCAATCAAGCGCTCGACCATCTCGAAGCCGCCATGACGAAGGTCAACGCGAAGGGGATCGACATCGGCGGGGCCAAGGAGGAAATCCGCCGGGCCTCCAACGAACTGTCTCAGCGCACCGAACGCCAGGCCGCCAACCTCGAGGAGACGTCAGCCGCCCTCGATGAACTGACCGTTACCGTGCGGCAGACGGCCGAGGGGGCAAGCGATGCCTCCCAGCGCGTGAAATCGGTCAGCGCCGAGGCCAGCCGGTCCGACCTGATCGTGGCGGAAGCGATCGAGGCAATGAACGACATCGAGACCTCGTCCGAAGAAATCTCCAAGATCATCGGCGTCATCGACGAGATCGCGTTCCAGACAAACCTGCTCGCCCTCAATGCGGGGGTCGAAGCCGCCCGCGCCGGCGACTCCGGCAAGGGCTTTGCAGTCGTCGCACAGGAGGTGCGGGAACTCGCCCAGCGATCCGCAGCCGCCGCTAAGGAGATAAAGGACCAGATTTCCCGCTCCTCCGGCCAGGTGCAGAACGGTGTGCGCCTCGTCCGGGAAACGGGCGAGGCCCTGAAGCGCATTTCCGGGCAGGTTACCGCTGCCAGCGACATCGTCGGAAAGATCGCCTATTCCGCTTCGGAGCAGGACGTGACGCTTCGCTCGATCTCCACGTCGCTGAACCAGCTCGACGCAGCCACGCAACGCAATGCCGCCATGGCGGAGGAAACCACGGCCTCGGCAGAGGCCCTCGCCGCCGACACTGACGAACTTCTCGGCCTCATCCGGTCGTTCCGCGTCAGCCGTTTCGATGCCGGCACGGACCTCCATGAGCTGTCGCAGCGCATGCGCAAGGCGAGTTGACGGCGAGCCGGGCGGCGTCTTGCCCATCGGCAGGCCGCCGCCCCGACAGCATGGTCATGGATTTCTCGGGGCGGAATCGCATTAAGCGGGCCGCCTCATGTCGATTCCACGCCACGGCATGGCACTACGCCCTTGACTTCCCGCCCTTCATAGAGCGACTGTCGGACAATAGGTCAATATGTTACATTCTGTGATGAAAAGGGACGATGAGCGGACGCTGCTTTGTCGTGACCGGCGCCTCAAGCGGGCTCGGTGAACATTTCTCCCGCACCCTGGCGGCCGAGGGCCATCGGGTCGTGATGCTGGCGCGCAGGAGCGAGGTCCTCGCGCGCATCGCACAAGACATCGCCGCGGCCGGCGGGACTGCGGAAAGCATAGCCGTGGATGTTGCAGATGCCGGCTCCGTCCAGTCGGCTTTCGAGCGGATCGACGGCAAGATCGACGTGCTGGTGAACAATGCCGGCGTCAGCGTCGAGACATTCGCCCTGGACACGAGTCCCGAGGACCTTGACCGCGTTATCGACACGAATTTGAAGGGCGTCTTTCTCGTCGCGCAGGCAGCTGCCCGGAGGATGCAGCAAACCGGGGGCGGAGCGATCGTCAACGTTGCCTCGATCCTCGGCCTGCGGGTTGCAAGCGGGCTCGCCGCCTATGCGGCATCGAAAGCAGCCGTCATGCAACTCACCAGGTCCCTCGCCCTTGAATGGGCTCGCCGCGGCATCAGGGTCAACACCCTTTGCCCCGGCTATATCGAGACGCCGTTGAACCGGGAGTTCTTCGCGACGGAGGCGGGGCAGAGATTGATCAAGCGGATTCCGCAGGGACGGCTGGGCCGGATGGCCGATCTCGACGAACCGCTGCGGCTGCTGTGTTCGGACCACGCGACATATATCACCGGCACCGCTCTTGCGGTTGACGGAGGCCATCTCGTTTCCGGACTTTGACGCCCTCGTCGGCAGTGAAACCGGCTGACATTCACGGTTGCTGCGATTAAGCTGCAATTTCAACCAAAAGACCACAGTATTCGAGAAACGGAGCATAGCCGCGGATGGCAACTTCACCGCCAGAGCCCACCTTGATCCAGATCGACCGCGATCCGACCTACAAGAGGGTCGCCAAGGCGATCGAGCAGGCGATCATGAGTGGCCGGCTCAAATCGGGCGACAAGCTTCCCACGGAGACGGAACTGGCCGCGCAGCTCGGCGTCAACCGCTCGACGGTCCGCGAAGGGATCAGGGCGCTGGAAAACTCCGATCTGGTAACGCGGGTCGGCGGCAAGCGGCTGGTCGTACAGGTTCCGCAGGCCAGCGAGATCGCGCGCGTCAACACGCGCGCGCTCGGGCTCATGCATGTCAGCTTCCTCGACCTGTGGGAGATGCAGCTTCAGATCGAACCGTTCGCCGCCCATGCGGCCGCGCAAAGGATAGAGCCGGAGGTAAGGGAGGCGCTGCGCGAGAACGTCGCCCGCCTGAACGAGCATATCGAGGATGACGACAAGGTCATCGAGTACGATATCGAGTTTCACCGGCTCGTCGCGCAGGCCGCCTCCAATGCCGTGCTCGGCCTGGTCAGCGAACCGATCCGGATGTTGCTCTTCTCCGCCACGGTCGGCCTTTATGACGCGGTCCCCCAGGCGCGCCACCGTCTGCTTGCCGCGCATCGGTCGATCCTCGCAGAGATCGAAAGAGGAGACAGCCGGGCGGCGCAACATTGGATGGCGCGCCACATAGAAGACTTCAAACGCGGGTATGAAGTCGCCGGTTTCGACCTGCATGCACCGATCCCGATAGACCCGCGCCGGCAGGAGCAACTTGGATAACGCGGCGGGGGTGCAGCAAGCGAATGCTCACGCCGATGCCCTGACGCGTCCGGATGCTGTGTTGAGGAGCGGCTCTTCCGTCATGCCGATGCCGTCGGCATCCGGACGACGGAAATCACCGGTCCTGTCGTCCATCACCCAGAGCTCGCCGGTCGAGATGTCGAACCAGGCTCCATGGACGCGCACCTTACCCTGTTCTTCCAGGGCGCGGACATAGGGAAAGGTGCGAAGGTTGTTGATCGAGTTTCGGATCGACACGCGCTCCAAAGCCGTCTGACGTTCTCCTTGAGTCATCAGGTGCGTGCCCTTTATCTGTGCAGCAGCCGGTTGCAGAAGGGCCATCCATCGGCCGATGAAATCGCCGGGCGACAGGGGCTCGGCGGCGGGGTCGAGCGCTGCCTTGATGCCGCCGCACCGTCCATGCCCCATGACGACGATGTTTTCGATCTTCAGGACCTGGATCGCATATTCGAGCGCCGCCGAGGTGGCATGGAAATGGCCGTCCGGCTCATAGGGCGGCACCATGTTGGCGACATTTCGGACGACGAAGAGCTCACCAGGGCCACAATCGAAAATTGTCTCCGGCGCAGAACGGGAATCGCAGCAGGCAATGACGAGCGTGTGCGGCGCCTGCCCGTCCTCCGCCAGCGTACGGTAGCGGCAGCGTTCATGGATAAACCGCCGCTCCATGAAATTGCGGTAGCCTCTCAAAAGGATATCCGGAAAGCCCATCCTGTCGCCCCTCTTCCGCCGTCAGACCCGCTCCAGCGCGACGGCGATGCCCTGTCCGACGCCGATGCACATGGTGGAGAGCGATCGTTTGCCGCCGGTGAGGCTGAGTTCGAGCGCGGCGGTACCGGTGATGCGGGCGCCGGACATGCCGAGGGGATGGCCCAGCGCGATGGCGCCGCCGTTCGGATTGACGTGGCCGGCGTCGTCGGCGATGGCGAGCTGGCGCAGCGTCGCCAGGCC
>NZ_JALJCK010000022.1 GCF_022899355.1 Shinella yambaruensis
GCGCCTTCACAAAACCCTTGACGGTATCCTCGACAACAAGGTCAGGGTCGTTGATGAAACGCTGCATGGTAACTCCTCCTTCAGAAAAATCAGCCGCAGGCGGCCAGCGCCTCGCGCACCGTCCGCAGCGAGCGTGCGAGCGCGTTCTCGATGGTTTCGAGCGCGACGGGTTCGGCCTGGCGGACCGGCCTGGCGTTCGGGTCGCGATGGAGCCGCAGCGGCAGTTCGATGCTCACCGGGAAATCGGGCAGCGCGGCGACGGCGGAAAGAAGGCGCACGCAGCCGATCGTGCCTTCGCCGACGGGCGTGAAGAACCAGCCCCGGTCGGTGCGGCGTACATCCTTGATATGGGCGTGGGCGGACGCGGGCAGGGCGCGCACGGCGTCGCCCGCGAAATCGCCGAAATCCGGGCGGTGCGAGGCCGTGTTGGCGGCATCGTAGTTGAGCCTGAGCCAGGGGGAGGCATATGCCGCGACGAGCGCCACGCCGTCCGCTGCCGTATTGATCAGGTTGTCGCTGCCGTCGCCCGGATTTTCGAGCGCGATGACGAGGCCGAGTCGCTCGGCGCGCTTCAGCAGGCTGTCGATGTTGCGGCGGAATGCGGCTTCGCGCGCCTGGGCGCTGGCATTCGTCGCGATGACCTTCGCGCCGAGCGCGGCGGCGAACTCCATGCGCCCGGTGAAGACCTCGACCGCGTCGTCGAGGCCGAGATCGATATGCGAGGACATCGCATGGCAGGCAAGGCCCGCCGCGCCCATTGCCCGCCGCCAGGCTTCGGCCTCCGCCGGCAGGAAGGCGGTCTCGTCGAAGGGCTCCGTGTAGCCGACGATGAAGGCCGGCTCGACATGGGTGAAACCGAGACGCGCCAAGCTTTCCAGCATCCTCTCGCGGCTGTGCCCGTCATAGGGCGCGCCGGATGCGGACACGATCCGTTCTGTCATTCCATCCTCCCGCGCCGGCCCCGCGGCCGGCATCCCGCAAGGGAACTCCTCGCCCCCGCATCACCGATAGATGCGACGGCGCGGGCGTATCGACAAACGGAAAGAACTAAAGGACCGGTGAATTGGCTTCATCAATGGCGGGAGCGGTGCCCGTCTCGCCGGCTTGCGCCTCGCCCAGCGCGGCTGTGAGCCATTCGGCGAAACGCCGCGCCAGCCGCCGCTGCGAGCCGGATTTCGGGAAGGCGAGATAATGACCGATATAGTGTACGTCCCTGGCGACACCCGTCAGCGGCGCGACGAGCTTGCCGCTCTTCAGCTCGCGATGGGCAAGGCGGGTCGATTCCAGCGCCACGCCGAGGCCGTTGGCGGCGGCGTCGATCGCGAGGAACGAGCGGTCGAAGCTGACGCTCTGGATCGGCGGCGTGCCGAGGTCGTTGGCCTCGAACCAGTCCGGCCAGCGCAGGCGCTTGTTGTCGCTGCGGATCAGGACCTTCGAGAGGAGGTCGCGCGGCGTGTGGATGCCTTGCGCGAGGTCCGGCGTGCAGAGCGGCGTCACCGTCTCCGTGCCGAGCGGGATGATCACGAGATCGTCGCCCTGCGGCTCGCCGTAGATGATGTCCGCATCGAACTCCCCGTCAACGAAGCGCACATAGGTGGTGCTCGCCGCGAGGCGGACCTCGATGCCGGGATTGGCGGCGAGGAACTGCGGCAGGCGCGGGGAGAGAACCTGCGCGGCGAAACTCGGCGCACAATGGAGGCGCAGGAGATGCGACCGGTTCGAGGAAACCAGCTCGATGCCGCAGCGCAGCTCCTCGAAGGCATTCGACGCATGGCTGAGCAGCGTCTGGCCGTCGATGGTCAGGCGCACCGTTCTCGTGGTGCGTTCGAAGAGCGGCGTGCCGAGCGCCCGCTCCAGCTTGACGATGGCATGGCTGACGGCGCTTGCGGAGAGATGCAGCTCGTCGGCGGCGGCCCGGAAGGAGCCGAGCCGGGCGGCGGATTCGAAGGCGCGGATCGAGGACAGTGAAATTCCGTTCAGCATTCGATTAGTGAAACAGATTCACCTACCGGTGTAAACTTCGCGTTTGAAGCCGGGGGTGGGTCTCTGCAATATCCCCGCCATCCGCCGGGCAAGGCGGAGCGGCTGCGCAAGAGACGGTGAGCCGCCTATCGATGGGCCGGAGCCGTTCGGCGTCCGGGGAGGAGAATTGACATGTTGCTGAAGGGCAAGACCGCCGTGATCTCCGGCGCGGCGAGCAAGCGTGGCATCGGCCGGGCGACGGCCGAACTTTTCGCGGAACACGGCGCACGCGTCGCGATCCTCGATCTCGACGAAGCGGCAAGCGCCGAAGCCGCCGCCTCGATCGCCGCCGTCGAGGGCGGCGCTCATCTCGGTGTCGCCTGCGACGTGACCGCAAGGGCGTCCTGCGATGCGGCGATCGCCCGGGTCATCGACGCCTTCGGCAAGATCGACATCCTGATCAACAATGCCGGCATCACCCAGCCGGTGAAGACGCTCGACATCACCGGCGAGGACTGGGAGCGCATCGTCGCCGTCAACATGACGGGCGTGCTGAACCTCAGCCAGTCGACCATTCCGCACATGCGCGGCAATGGCGGCGGCTCGATCGCCTGCATGTCCTCGGTCTCCGCCCAGCGCGGCGGTGGCATTTTCGGCGGCCCGCACTATTCGGCCGCCAAGGCCGGCGTGCTGGGCCTCGCCAAGGCGATGGCCCGCGAGTTCGGCGTCGACGGCATCCGTGTCAACTCCGTCACCCCCGGGCTGATCCAGACCGACATCACCGGCGGCAAGCTGACGGACGCGATGCGCGCCGACATCCTGAAGGGCATTCCGCTCAACCGCCTGGGCGACGCGCGGGACGTGGCGAACATCTACCTGTTCCTCGCCTCCGACCTGTCGTCCTACGTCACAGGCGCCGTCATCGACGTCAACGGCGGCATGCTGATCCACTGAGGATCGACCGACGGAGGGGCGCCATGACGACAGAAACCGCAACCGAAAATCCCGCCCTCCTGGCGAATGTCTCGCTTGCCGAGCGGGCCTATCGCATCCGCCGCAATGCGGTGCTGATGGGCGAGGTCCAGGGGCAGGGCTATGTCGGCCAGGCGCTCGGCATCGCCGATGTGCTCGCCGTCGCCTATTTCCACGCGCTCCGCTACCGACCGGACGATCCGCGCTGGGAGGGCCGCGACCGCTTCCTCCTGTCGATCGGGCACTATGCCATCGCGCTCTATGCCGCGCTCATCGAGGCCGGCATCGTGCCGGAGGACGAGCTCGAGACCTATGGCTGCGACGATTCGCGGCTGCCCATGTCCGGCATGGCCTCCTACACGCCGGGCATGGAGATTACCGGCGGCTCGCTCGGCCACGGCCTCGGCATCGCCGTCGGCATGGCGCTCGGCCTGAAGCGCAAGGGGTCCGACCGCTTCGTCTTCAACCTGATGTCGGACGGGGAACTGGGCGAGGGCTCGACCTGGGAAGCGGCGATGGGCGCGGCCCATCACCGGCTCGGCAACCTCGTCAATCTCGTCGATTTCAACAACCAGCAGGCCGACGGCCCCTCGCGCGACATGCTGTCGGCGGAGCCCGTCACGGACAAGTTCGCCGCCTTCGGCTGGCATGTCCAGCGCGTCGACGGCAACGACGTCGAGGCCGTGCGCGCCGCCTTCGACACGGCCATGGCGGTCAGGGACGACCGGCCCCGGGCCATCGTCTTCGACACGAAGATGGGCAAGGGCGTGCCCTTCCTCGAAAGCCGCGAGGTGACGCATTTCATCCGCGTCGAGGCGAACGAATGGGCGCTTGCGCTCCAAGCTCTGGAACAGGGACGGCCGGCATGAGCACGACAGGCAAGGAACCCGCCGCCGCGCCGGCGAAGAAGCGGCTCACCACCTCCGCCATGATCGCCTCGATCGCGGCGGAAGGACAGGCGACGCGTCCCGCTCCCTTCGGCCACGCCCTGGTCGAGCTCGCCAAGCGCGACGAGCGCATCGTCGGCCTCACCGCCGACCTCGGCAAGTACACCGACCTGCACATCTTCGCGCGGGCCTTTCCGGACCGCTTCTACCAGATGGGCATGGCCGAGCAGCTTCTGATGAGCACGGCCGCGGGGCTGGCGCGCGAGGGCTTCGTGCCCTTCGCCACCACCTACGCCGTCTTCGCCGCGCGCCGGGCCTACGACTTCATCGCCATGGCGATCGCGGAGGAGAAGCTGCCGGTGAAGATCGCCTGCGCATTGCCGGGGCTGACCACCGGATACGGCCCGAGCCACCAGGCGACGGACGACATCGCCATCTTCCGCGCGATGCCGGACATCACCATCGTCGATCCCTGCGACGCGCTCGACATCGAGCAGGCGGTACCGGCGATCGCAGCCCATGACGGGCCGGTCTATCTGCGGCTGCTGCGCGGCCAGGTGCCGGCGGTGCTCGACGCCTACGACTACAGTTTCGAACTCGGCAAGGCGAAGGTCCTGCGCGAGGGGGGCGACGTCCTCTTCATCTCGTCCGGCATCCTGACGATGCGCGCACTGGAGGCGGCCCGCGCGCTCGAGGGGGACGGTATCCGGGCCGCTGTCCTGCATTCGCCGACGATCAAGCCGCTCGATGTCGCGACCATCCTCGCGGAGGTCGATCGCGCCGGCCGGCTCGTCGTGGTGGCCGAGAACCATTCCCGCATCGGCGGGCTCGGCGAAGCGGTCGCCACGGCCCTGCTCGCCAACGGGCGTGCACCACGCTTCCGCCACATCGCGCTGCCGGATGCCTTCCTCGATGCCGGCGCGCTGCCGACGCTGCACGACCGCTACGGCATTTCCACGGATCGCATCGTCGAACGGACGAAGGGGTGGCTCGAAGAGGATTGAATCAGATAGGTGAGCAGCCGTCGGGAGCCGGCCGCCACGGATGTTCCATGCACTGCGCCGGAGGGCGCCAACTGGGAGGATTGAAAATGACTTTTCTGATGAAGCGGCGTGCCTTTCTGGCTGCGGGCGGCTCTGTTCTTGCCGCGCCAGCCATCCTGTCGTTCGGCCGCGAGGCGCGCGCTGCCGTGACCCTGACGCTCGGCCACGGCGCAGCGCCCGGCAATCCGCGCACGGTCGCCGCCGACAAGTTCGCCGAGCTGGTGAAAGCGAAGACGGAGGGTCGCGTGACGATCAACGTCGCCGGCTCCGAAACGCTCGGCAGCGATGCGGCCATGCTGACGAGCCTGCGCACCGGCGCGCTCGACATCACCGCCAACAGCCAGGGGCCGGTTTCCGCGCTCATCCCCGAGATCGCCGCCCTCGGCCTGCCTTTCCTGTTCGAGACGGCCGAGCAGGCGATCAAGGTGCTGCAGGGCGATGTCGGCAAGGCGCTTGCCGAGCGCTTCGATGCCGTCGGCCTCGTCACCCTCGACTGGTGGGACAACGGCATCCGCCACCTGTCCAACTCGAAGCTGGCGGTCAAGACGCCCGACGACGTGAAGGGCCTGAAGATCCGCACGCCGGCCGACCCGATGACCATCGACATCTTCGAGGCGCTGGGCGCGAGCACCGAGCAGATCGCTTTCGGCGAACTTTACATCGCGCTCCAGCAGGGCGTCGTCGACGGGCAGGAGAACCCGCTCGCCAACATCGAGAGCTCCAAGCTCTACGAGGTCAACAAGTACATCAGCCTGACGGCGCACAAGTGGGAATCGACGCCCTTCCTGATGTCGAAGATGTCCGAGGCACGCCTTGGCGACGACCTGGAGGCCGTGAAGGCGGCAGCCCTGGAGGCCGGCACGCTGCAGCGCGACCTGTCGGCGCAGAAGGCCACCGAGACGCTCGAAGCCTTCAAGGCCAATACGGCGATCGAGATCTCCGAGGTCGACCGTGCCGCCTTCGCGGCCGCGACGACCTCCGTCCTGGAGACCTGGAAGCAGAAGCCCTTCGGCGAGTTCGTGGCGCAGATCGCCGCGGCCGCCAAGGGCTGATCCTGCCGCACCGCGCGCCGCAGGCCGGCGCGCGGTCTTCATCCATCATCGTGCATATTGGGGAGGAGCACCGATGACCGATGGCTTGCTGGCTGCCGCCGATCGGATCGACAGGGCCATATCGCTGCTGTGTCGCGCCACGATCATTCTTGCCGGAGTCGTTCTCACGGTCGTCATGACGGCCAATGTCGCTGCCCGCTACACCTTTGCCGGCGGCGGCTTCAATTTCGCGCAGGAGCTGCCGACGCTGATCTTTCCATGGTTCATCGTCGCCGGCATCGTGCTTGCCGCGCAGATGGGCATCCACATGTCCGTCGAATGGATCTACGGGAAGTTCGCGGACCGCGGCCGGATCGTCGTCTTCATGATCGCCAACCTGATCTCGGTCGCGTCCTTCGCCGTGCTCGCGCGCCAGGCCTTGGTGGTCGCGGACATCGCCAGCATCGAGCGCAGCCCCGTCCTGCAGTTGCCCAACAGCATCGGCTACTACTCCATCGCGCTCAGCGCCGTGCTGGTGGCGGTCGTTACCGCCACGGCGTGCCTGCGCGTCTTCGTCAACGGCTGGGATGCCCGCCCGCAGGCGGAAACCGAGGAGATGCCGCTATGATGACCCTTGTGATGATCGTCGCCTTCTGCGTGCTGATGATGCTCGCGGTTCCCGTCGGCTACGCGCTGATCATTTCGGCCGGCCTCGCCATTCTTTCCACCGACCATGTCCCGCTCTCGATCGTTGCGCAGCAGGTCTACGACCAGACCCAGTCCTTCCCGATGCTCGCGCTGCCCTTCTTCATGCTGGCCGGGACCCTGATGCTCGGCGGCAAGCTGGGCCAGCAACTGCTCGAGCTCGCCTCGAAGGCCCTGCAGCGCTGGCGCGGCGGCGCGCTTTCCACGACAGTGCTCTCCTCGGTCGTCTTCGGCGGCGTCTCCGGCTCGGCCGTCGCCAATGCCAGTGCGCTCGGCTCGGTCCTCATTCCCTGGCAGAAGCGCCACGGCTATCCGGCGCCGCTGTGCGCGGCCAACAATGCCACCTCTGCCGTCATCGACGTGCTCATTCCGCCGTCGATCCCCATGATCCTCTATTCGCTGGTCAGCGGTGTCAGCATCGCGAACCTCTTCATCGCCGGCATCCTGCCCGGCCTGCTCATGGCGGCAAGCTTCGTCTTCGTCTGCTGGGCCATTTCGGTCCGCCGCGGCTATCCCGTGGCGAAGGAGAGGGTCCGCAAGCGCGAACTCGCCATGATGGCGGGCAAGAGCCTGCCGGCGCTGCTTCTGCCGGTGCTCATCATCCTCGGCCTGCGCTTCGGCTTTGCGACGCCGACGGAAGTGGCCGTTCTGTCGGTCGTCTATTCGCTGGTCCTCAGCCTCGGCTTCTACCGGGACCTGACCGTCAGGCGCTTCTGCGACAATGTCATCGAAGCGGGGGTCGCGACCGGTGTCGTCATGCTCGTCATCATGGGCAGCGCGGCGGTGGGCTGGGTGCTGACATTCGATCAGACGCCGCAAATGGTGGCGCGATGGGTCGCCGAGAACATGTCGAACCCGATCGTCATCATCCTCATGATGAACCTGCTGATGCTGATTGTCGGCATGCCGCTCGATCTGCCGCCGGCGATCCTGCTGCTTGGCCCGATCTTCGTGCCGCTTGCCGACGTGATCGGTCTCGATCGGGTGCAGCTCGGCCTGATGATGGTCATCAACCTCGGTATCGGCCTCTATACGCCGCCGATCGGAACGACGCTGTTCATCTCGTCGTCGATCGCCAAGGCGTCGATGGGGGCGACGACACGGGAACTCTGGCCGTTCTTCGTGATGGCCATGCTGCTCCTCCTGGCGGTGAGCTACATTCCGGCTCTGACCCTCTACTAGACGCTTTCTCCCATAGGCCGCGGTGAAGGTTCTTCATCGCGGTCTTCCGGGTGATTTTGCTGCCGGGCATCAGAACCCGCACCATGTCGCGCTGTGGATCCTTTCACGTAGCGGACGGCCCATCGGCAGATTCGCGAAATAGACCGGTTGGGCGAACGGCGCCAGCGGGTGGTGCCGGCGCGATAGGGCATGGTGCGCCGGACCGGTCGCTCTCGCACGGCTCTCCTTCACTGTCCTTGCGCGTTGACTGCGGCTTCCCAACGCTCCGCGAAGCCGCTCTTCCGCTCTTCGTCGTTCCAAATCAGAGCCGGGCAACGGACGATGGGGCGGCATTCTCCCGCGATGCAGAGCTTGCCGTCGTCTCCTGAAATATCGAGATTTCCCCGGCCCTGTGCGTCGAGGCTTTGGCCCGGCGCGCCCCCGAACATCTGGCAGCTCCGGTCTGATGCGCATCGCAAATGCAGGATTGTCTGGGGTGGGTCCTGGCCCATGCCGTCGAAGAGGACGATCAGACCGTTGCCGTGGATTTTGATGGGACTCATCAAACACATGCTTCTGGCGAACTCGGCGGAGTCGTCCATGCCGTCGAACTTGCTGAACCATATCCCGGAAAAGCCGTCGGGGAAGCCTCCCGCCGGCATTCGTGTCCACGCGATCGGCTCGACCCCGCTCGTGCTGAGGAGCCTTTGCCCGTCCGGACTGAAGGCAACGGAGCCGGGGGCGTTGAGATGGCCCGTCAGGACGGCTATCCCGGCGCCGCTCTCCACATCCCAGACGCGGATGCTGCGATCCTCCGCCGCCGTGGCCACGCGCAGGCCGTCGTGGCTGAACGCCGTGTCGTTCACGTCGCCTTCGTGTCCCCGCAGCACATGGATTTGGCCTCCCGACACGGCATCGAACATATGGGCTTCGTTGGCCGATGCCGTGACGATCCGCGTACCGTCCTTGCTGAAGGCCGCCGAATGAACCTCGAAGGCATGGGGCAGAACCAGCAGCTGGCCGCCATCTGCAGCATTCCATATCCGCGCAGTCCTGTCGTCCGATGCCGTGACGATCTTTCCGCCGTCCGAGCTGTAGCGTGCCTGAAGAACCTTGCCGGCATGCCCCTCCAGCGTCGCGATTTTTTTGCCTGACGCCGCGTCCCATAGGTGCACCTTTCCCTTCCGGCCTGTCGCGGCGAGCTGCTTTCCGTCAGGACTGAAGGATAGGGAGGTGACATCCAGCGGCGGCTGCAGAGACGCGATTGCGCTGCCGCTCGTGGAATCCCAGAGACGCACGATCCCCTCGGCGGATGCCGTGGCGACGCCTGCCCCCTTGGGGCTGAGGGCGACGGCAACGACCGGCGAGGGATGCGCAAGCTCGCCGAGCTGGCGGCCGCTGGCGATATCCCAGAAGCGCACGATCCTGTCCCCGGACGCTGTCGCGAGACGCGCGCCATCTGCGCTGAAGGCGACGAAGCCCAGGAAGCCGTCGGGCTTGTCGAGCGCCGTCGCGGCCGACAGCGACGCGACTTCGTTCCCGTTCGCCGTATCGCAGATGCGGACAAGAAGTCCCTCGGTGGCGACGGCGACACGGCTCGCATCTTCGCTGAAGGCCGTCGCGGATATGGTGACGCTTCCGGCATCGGCGTTCCCGCAGAAGGAAAGCTTGTTCATCGTATAGAATTCGTCGGCGTCCGCCGCGACCGGCAGCAGCAGGGCGGAAAGCGCGAAAGCCAGTCCGAGACGTTTCATCTGTTCCTCCTGGGAGCCTGGTCAATTTGAAGAGGGCGCTCGCCTGTCGGTTGCGCGCCGCAACCAAGCCGGCATGCCTCCGTTCCGAAGCGGGACCTCTCACCGAAACGGCTGGGTCATCGTCAGCAAGGACACGAGTTCCGATTGGCGGTGCGTGCCGGTTTTCTCGAATATGCGGGTGAGGTAGGTCGTGGCGGACCGGTCTGCGATCCCGAGGGTCCTTGCGATCGATCTGACGGTCTTTCCGGCGGCAAGCTCGATCGCAAAGCGTGTTTCGGCAGGCGTGAGGTCGAAAAGACCCATCAGGACCTGCGGGGCGGGAACGATCGACGACTTTCGCAATGCGGTGACCGCGACGATCAGATCGCCTCCGGGAAACAGGTCATGGGCGCTGCGATGGAGCGGCAGGGCATGAATGACGCACGCCTCGCGGCTCTCCTTTGCGCCAATCGGTATGGACTGGATCTTTTCGCCCGGTGCAAGCCCCGTCTCGATGACCTGTTGCAGCAGGCGGTTTGCCGGGATGTCCGCGATCGCCAGCCGCCCGAAGGCGACAGGCATGAAAAGGTCGGTCAAACCGTCGAACAGCGCATTGGCCGACAGGACCCGGCCGTTGCCGCCCAGCACGGCGGCGGGCAGGCCGATCGCCTGCAGCGTCGATGTCGTCGCCTTCGCGCGCTCCAGCCCGAGATGGGCGGCCATCAGGCCGGCCCGCGCCAGATGCGGGAGAAGGCGGTCAAGCGTCGCTATGTCTTCCCGGGAGTGGGGGCCGTCGGCCTTCCGCCTGGTGAAATCGTAGATCACGAGTTCGCCCGTCGGAAGCGGCACGGCGGCGGCGACCTCGCTGTCCAGCCCCAATGCATCGAGCCTCTTGCGGCACGGATCGCACGCGATCAGCTCCGCCGGGAAGTAGTCGTTGAGGACGGCGAAGCCAAAGAACGGCCTCTTCTGGGCATATGCGACGCGGGAACTGTCGCGCCACTGTTTCGTGCTTTCGTGGGCGACCTCGGCCACCTCGTCCGTGGCCCTGTACTGGACGGGACGGGCGTCGTCATAGACGAAGAGGGCCCCGCCCGGCGAACGGACGAGCGCGCCGATGTCCTCAAGCACGCGCATCCAGCCCTGCGGCTGGAAAGCAGCCTCGTAGATTCGCTCGATCAGGCCGTTTTCCATGCAGCCGTGCTCCGTCAGACCGCCACGAACCGGATGCTATACCGGATTCGTCCGCTCGTCTGTCGCTGTTCGACGACTGGCGTGCCTTGACCCGGACTGCGGCGGAAGTTGACGGGTGCCGTTTCCTGATGGCACCGGCCGGCCTTGCCGGCGCCCCCTCCGGCCGTACCTTTACCAGCCGAGGCCCTCCGATATTTTCCTGGAGGCGTCCTTCAGGAGGGCAATATAGCGCGGAATATCGTTGTCCTGTGTTCGAAAGGCCGGCGCGGCGATGTTCACGGCAGCGATGACCGAGCCGTCGAAGGCGAGCACCGGGACGGATACCGACACAAGCTGATCGCTGACCTCGCCGCGGCTGACGCAGTGGCCGGCCTCGCGAACGCGTTTCAGCTCCGCCTCCAGCCTCGCACGGGTCGTGATGGTCCGGGGGGTGAAGCGCTCGAGCTTGTCGGGAATCATCTGCGCCTGGACCTGCGGCGGCAGGTAGGCGAGCAGAATCTTGTAGGAACCCGCATGAAGCGGCCGGCGCCTTCCGATCATGGAATGCACCCGGAGGTCCCGTGTCGGTTCGAACTTGGCGATGCAGAGAGATTCGCCGTTGTCGATGATCCTCAACTGGGTCGTTTCATTCACCTTCTGCCCGAGTTCTTCGAGGATCGGGTTGGCTATTCTGACCAGATCGACCTGCGTCGATGCGGCCGTGCCGAGCACGATGGCGGTGTTTCCGAGCCGATAGGTCCCGCTGCTGCTCTTCCGGACCAGTCCACGGCGTTCCATTGTGCGTAACATTCGCAAGATTCTTGGCTTGGTCTCGCCAATGTTCCTGGCGATGTCGGCCAGCCTGCAGTCCGGATTCTTCGCGACATCCAGAAGCACGTCGATGCAGACATCAACAGCTTGAACAGTCGATCTTTTTTCTTCTTTTTCCTCGTCGTTCATGGAGAGTTTTCCACAGAGGAATGATCCTGTTATTGCCCAAGGGGAAGCGTTACGTTTAGCGTAACATGCCGGTTTTCCGTTTGACAATGGGTGTCCGGGGAACTTACGTTTTTGTTCAAGAGAGGCTCAGAACCCCTCGTCAGGCTGGCGTCAGACCGGCAGGAAACTCCAACTGGGATTTAATCAGATGACCGCAAAGATATTGACGCGGGCAGCCGTCGCGCTGCTCGGCACGATCGCCATTCCTGCACTCGCCGCCGCGCAGGAGACACCGCTGACGATCGGCATGTCGACAACACCCACCACCATCGATCCGCATGAGGACAGCTCCGCGCCCAACAACGCGACATCCCGGCACATCTGGGACAGCCTCATCAACCTCACGGGCACATCAGCCAACGACCCGGAACTGGCGACCGAGTGGAAGGCCATCGACGCCACCCACTGGGAATTCAAGCTGCGCGAGGGCGTGAAGTTTCACGACGGAAGCGCATTCGACGCCGACGACGTCGTCGCCTCGCTGCTGCGGGCCCGCGACAAGCCGAGCCAGGGTTTTGCCTCCTACACCCGCAATATTGCGAACGTGACCGCAAAGGATCCGCTCACCGTCGTCGTGGAGACGAAGGTCCCCGATCCCCTCATCCTCAATTCTGTCAGCCGTATCCGCATCATCAGCGCCGACTGCAAGGACGCGCCGGTCCAGGACTTCGACAACGGGAAGTGTGCGATCGGGACGGGGGCCTATTCCTTCGTCTCCTATACGCCGGGCGGCGAGCTGACGATGAAGCGGAACGAGGACTATTTCGCCGGCGCGTCGCACTGGTCGAACGTCACCTTGCGCTTCCTGCCCGACGATGGGGCCCGGCTGGCGTCGCTTCTGTCGAACGAGATCGACATCATCGAGGCCCTTCCGGCCGACGGCATGGCGCGGGTCGAGGCAAGCGACAGCCTGCAGGTCGTCAACGGCCAGTCCTCGCGCCTCGTCTATCTCGGCATGGACGTCAGCCGCGACGCGTCGCCCTTCGTCAAGGCCGCGGACGGTTCCAACCTCGACGAGAACCCGCTCAAGGACATTCGCGTCCGTCGCGCAATGCTGATGTCGATCAATCGACCTGCCATCGTCGACCGCGTCATGCAGAAGAACGGCACCGTCGCCGACCAGTTCGTGGCGGAGGGGTATGCCGGCCATAGCGACGCTGTCGAGAGCGTGGCTTACGATCCGGCCGCCGCAAAGGCGCTCCTGGCCGAGGCGGACTATCCGGATGGCTTCAGCCTGACGCTGCACGGCCCCTCCGGCCGCTATGTCAAGGACGCCGAAGTGCTCCAGGCCGTCGGCCAGATGTTCACGCGCATCGGCGTCCAGTCCAAGGTCGAGGTGATGCCCTGGGCCATGTATTCGGAAGCCTATGCGCAGGGCGAGTACAGCACCTATCTTGGTTCATGGGGCGTCAACACCGGCGAGACGACCAATCCGACGGTCGCTCTGGTCGCCACGCGCGACGAGGCGAAGGGAACCGGGCGCTACAATGGCGGCGGCGTTTCGGATCCGAAGATCGACGAGGTGCTCGCCCGCGCGAGCTCGACCCTGGATGAGGCGGAGCGCGCTCCGCTGCTCGAGGAGCTGTCGAAGCAGACCTTCGACAATCTGTGGATCCTGCCCATGCATTACGAAAACGTCGTGCTCGGCGCCCGCAAGACGGTCGCCTACACGCCGCGTGGCGACAAGTACACGCTCGCCTATGAAGTGAAGCCCGCAAACTGACGGCGGGCCGGGGGCCGTGCGAGGCGGCCCCCATCCATGACTTTCCAGGAGACGATCATGCAGGAACTCGGAACGGGCGATGCCAGCGCCCGGGCGACGGCGATCTATGACTACGGCCAGACGGCGATTTTCGCGTCACGGGTCGATCCGCGCCTTCACATGCTGCTCTACGTGCCGCCGACGGCGGCCGATGGCCGCAAGCTCGACCTTCTGGTCGCCGTGCACGGCACAGGCCGCACGTCGGCCATTGACTTCCGTGACGGTTTCGCCGAATTCGGCCTCTACAACGATTGCGCCATCCTGTGTCCGATCTTCCCCGTCGGCGTGCTCGGCGACGGCGCGCGCTCCGGCTACAAGTTCATCGAGGAGGGCGACATCCGCTATGACCGTGTCGTCCTCGCCATGGTCGAGGAAGTGGCCGCCAAATACGGCCAGGACTGGTCGACCTTCGCCATGTTCGGCTTTTCCGGCGGCGGGCATTTCACCCACCGTTTCGCCATCCTCCATCCGGAAAGGCTCTGGGCCGCCTCGATCGGCGCGCCGGGTTCCGTCACGCTTCTCGATCCGACGCGCGACTGGTGGGTCGGCATTCGCGACCTGGAGGCCCGTTTCGGCCGGCCGTTCCGGCCGCAGGAGCTTGCAAAGGTCCCGGTCCAGATGGTCGTCGGCGATGCCGACCTGGAGACCTGGGAGATCACCCACCAGCCCGGCGGGCGATACTACATGGAAGGCGCGAACGATGCCGGCGCGACGCGCCCCGAACGGCTGGCGGCGCTTGCGGAATCGTTCCGCGATGCGGGCGTCGACGTGAGCTTCGAGCGCGTGCCGGGCGTCTCCCACGACCGGATCAAGGTGCTGGGCCACGTTAAGGCCTTCCTCGCAAAGGTATTGAAGGACCGTCGCGCAAGATGAGAAACGCAACCATTGTCGCGCCGCAGCCCGAGGCGGTGGAAGCGGGCGCGCATGTCCTGGAGCGCGGCGGTAACGCCATCGACGCAGCGCTCGCCTGCGCCTTCGTCCAGGGCGTCGTCGATCCGCAGATGGCCGGCATCGGCGGGTTCGGCTCCATGCATGTGCACATGCCGAAGAGGGGCGTGCACGACATCCTGGAATTCTACGCCCGCGCGCCCCTGAAGGCGACGCCGGATATGTGGCTGGGCGCGATCAAGCACCAGAGCCGGGACGGCTTCGGTTACGTTCTGGAAGGCAATATCTCGGATATCGGCTACCTTGCGGTCTGCACGCCCGGATCCCTCAAAGGCTACGAGACGGCCCTCAGGGACTACGGCACGTTCGACTGGGCCGACCTCATCGCGCCGGCGATCCGCTTTGCGCGCGACGGCTTCATGATCCGCAGCCATATGCACTGGTACTGGACCAAGGACCAGTCGAACGACGGCTTTGCCAACACGCTTGAAAAGCTGCGCTATTCCGCCACCGGCCGGCGCGTCTATTTCCATGAGGACGGCAACATCCGCAATGTCGGGGAAACGCTCGTCAACACGGACATGGCGCGGACGCTCGAGCGCATTGCACGCAGCGGCGGATCCGACATCTTCTACCATGGCGAGATCGCCGAGCAGATCGCCGAGGATTTCAAGGCCAATGGCGGCCTGATCGACCAGCAGGATCTCGCCCGCTACGAACTGTCGCGCGTAAAGCCCGTTTGGGGCGAATATCGCGGGCACCGCATCGCCACGTCGCCTCCGCCGGGTTCCGGCTTCCCGCTGCTCGAACTCCTGCATATCATGCAGCAGTTCGATGTCGGCGCGATGCGACACGGCAGCGCCGAGCACATCCGCATCCTGTTCGAGGCCATGAAGCGGATGACGATCGACAAGGACGCCCATATGGGCGATCCCGCCTATGTCGACGTGCCCTACGAGAAGCTGCTGTCGCGCGACCATGCCGTCGCCCTGGCGGCGTCGATCAAGGCCGGCGAGAGGGCCAATGTCTCGCGCCTCGACCGGTCGCAGCGCGATACGACCCATATCTCGGTGATCGACAGGGAAGGCAATGCCGTCGCCATGACCCACACGCTGGGCAGCCCCTCCGGCGCGATCACGGATGGCCTCGGTTTCATGTATAATGGCACCATGAGCCGCTTCAATCCGGTTCCGGGAAAGCCCGGTTCCATCGCCCCCGGAAAGCGCCGGCCGAGTTCGGCCGCCCCGACCATCGTCTTCAAGGATGACGAACCCAGCATCGTGATCGGTGCGCCAGGGGGGAGCTACATCGCCCCCGCCGTCGCCCAGTGCCTCATGAACATGATCGACTTCGACATGTCCGTGCTCGAGGCTGTCGTCGCGCCCCGGATCGTCGGTGTCTCGAACACCATCGATATCTGCAACCGCATCCGCCATTCGGTGGAGGACGAACTGCGCGCCGAAGGGTATCAGGTGGCCCGCTCATCCCAGACCTATGCATTCGCGGCGGTCCACGCGATCAGGATCGAGGACGGGGTCTCCAGGGGCGCCGCCGATCCGCAACGTGACGGGATGGCGATCTCCGTCGCCTAGAAGCGTTTCCGGCCGAAGCGGAAAACGCCCTGGCGCCGGACAACGCGCTGAAAACAGGACCCTGGAGCAATCAATGGTCACATCGATAATCAGGCGGTTGATACAGGCGGTGTTCGTCGTCGTCGCGATGACGGTGATCGTGTTCATCGGCGTGAACGTGATCGGCAATCCGGTCGATATCCTGATCAACCCGGATGCCAACCAGGCCGAGCGTGCGCGCGTGATCGCCCATTACGGCCTCGACCAGCCGCTCTGGCGCCAATATCTCCTGTTCCTGCAAGGTCTGCTTCACGGCGATTTCGGCAACAGCTTCGTCTATGGCCGACCCGCCATGGGGCTCATCCTGGAACGCCTGCCGGCAACGCTCGAACTGGCGATCTCGGCATTGGCGATCGCGCTCGTGTTCGGCCTGCCGCTCGGGCTTTACGCGGGGCTTTATCCGAACCGGGTTTCGTCGAAGCTTATCATGAGCGGCTCCATTCTCGGATTTTCGCTCCCGACATTCTGGGTCGGGCTGATGCTGATCATGGTCTTCTCGGTCGAACTGGGCTGGCTGCCGACCAACGGGCGCGGCCCGACGCTGGAACTGTTCGGCGTGCGATGGTCGTTCCTGACCGGGGAGGGGCTGAGGCACCTGCTCCTGCCCGCCTTCAATCTCGCTCTGTTCAAGACGTCCCTCATCCTGCGGCTGACGCGCGCCGGCGTGCAGGAGGTGCTCCCCCAGGACTACGTCAAGTTCGCCCGTGCGAAGGGCCTGCGCGAGCGCCGGGTGATCGCAGTGCATGTGCTCAAGAACCTGATGATCCCCGTCGTGACGATCATCGGCCTCGAATTCGGCTCGCTCATCGCCTTTTCGGTGGTCACCGAAAGCATCTTCGCCTGGCCCGGCATGGGCAAGCTCATCATCGACTCGATCAATCTCCTCGATCGGCCCGTCATCGTCGCCTACCTGATGATGATGGTCCTGCTCTTCGTCGTCCTGAACTTCATCATCGACGTCTGTTACACCATCCTGGATCCGCGGGTCCGGCTGGATTCAAAGGCTTAGACCCATGGCCGAACACGATATGCAAGAGACGCTTCCGGAACCCGGCCGGCTTTCCAAGCACCTCGCCGATTTCTTCGCCTCGCCGGCGGCGGCGATCGGCTTCGTCACCCTCCTCGTCATCTGTTGCCTGGCGCTCCTTGCGCCCTGGATATCGCCGCAGAACCCCTACGACCTGATGCAGCTGGACATCATGGACGGGCGCCTGCCGCCGGGGTCGGAATCCATGACCGGTCTCGTCTATCACCTCGGCACGGACAGCCAGGGCCGGGACATCCTGTCCGGCATTCTCTACGGCCTTCGCACGTCGCTGCTGGTCGGCGTGCTCTCCGCCTTCGCCGCCGCCATCATCGGCACGACGGCCGGGCTGTTCGCCGCCTATATGGGGCGCCGGACGGAAACCGTGATCATGCGTCTCGTCGACCTGCAGCTGTCCTTCCCGACGATCCTGATGGCGCTGATGATGCTGGCGATCCTCGGCAAGGGCGTGCTGAATGTCGTCATCGCGCTGATCATCGCCGAATGGGCGACCTATGCGCGCACCGTCCGCGCCACCGCCCTCGTCGAGCGCGAGAAGGAATATATCGAGGCGGCGCGCATGCTCCGCCTGCCGGGCTGGCGCATCCTCTTCCGGCACCTGCTGCCGAACTGTCTCGCCCCCGTCATCGTGATCGCGACGATGCAGGTGGCGCGCGCCATCGGCCTGGAGGCGACGCTTTCCTTCCTCGGCCTCGGCGCCTCCGTCACCGAACCCTCGCTCGGCATGCTGATCTCGACGGGGTACCAGTATCTGCTGACGGGCCTCTACTGGATCAGCTTCTTTCCCGGCATCGCGCTCCTGGTCACCATCGTCGCCATCAACCTGGTCGGCGATCGCCTCCGCGACGTGCTCAATCCGAGGAATGCGTCATGAGCGCGCTTTTGCAGGTACGCAACCTGGTCACCGAGTTCGGCGGCGGCAAGGGACAGCCCGGCACCCGGGCGGTCAACGACGTGTCCTTCTCCGTCGAGCGCGGCCGCGTGCTTGGCCTCGTGGGCGAGTCCGGCTCCGGAAAGTCGGTCACCGGCTTTTCGATCATCCGGCTTCTGGAACGGCCCGGCCGCATCGCCGCGGGCGAGATCTTTTTCGACGGCGTCGATATCAGCCGGAATTCGGAGGAGGAGATGCGCCGCCTCCGCGGCAAGCGGATCGCGATGGTGTTCCAGGATCCCACGATGACGCTCAATCCGGTCCTGTCCGTCGGCACGCAGATGATCGAGGCCGTGCTGGCCCACGAGAGCGTATCGAAGGAAGCCGCCCGGCAGCGCGCCCGCGATGCGCTCGGCCTCGTCGGCATCCCGAGCCCCGAGGAGCGGCTTGCGGCCTATCCCCACCAGTTTTCCGGCGGCATGCGCCAGCGGGTGGCCATCGCCATCGCGCTCCTGCACAAGCCGGATCTCATCATCGCCGACGAACCGACGACGGCGCTCGATGTGACGATCCAGAGCCAGATCATCGCGGAGTTCCAGAAGCTCACCGAAGAGGCAAGGACCGCGGTGATCTGGGTTACACACGACCTCGCGATCGTTTCGCGGCTGGCTGACGACATCGCCGTGATGTATGCCGGCCGGCTGGTGGAGACCGGCCCCGTCTCCGAGGTTCTGAACGATCCCCGCCATCCCTATACGGCAGGCCTGATCGCCTCCGTGCCGTCGCAGAACCACCGCGGCGAGCGCTTGCACCAGATCAACGGCATGACGCCGGCCCTCAACCGTCTTCCGCAGGGCTGCAGTTTTCGCACGCGCTGCGAGCGGGCGGACGACGGTTGCCTTGTCATGCCGGAGCTCGCGCTTGCGGGCGAGCGATCCTTCCGCTGCATCCATCCCGTGACGAAAGTATCTGCATCATGACGGCTGCCGAGACCCCATTGATCGAGGCCAGGACGATAACGCAGCGTTTCGGCGCCAGGCCGGACCTTGCCGCGAAGATCGCGCTCAGCCTGAAGCTGGCGAAACCCGCCCCGGTCGTCCATGCGCTGGATGGCGTCAGCCTCAGCATCCGCAGCGGCGAGGTCGTCGGCCTCGTCGGCGAAAGCGGCTGCGGAAAATCGACCCTCGGCCGCGTCATCGCCGGGATCGCCGCGCCGACCGGCGGCAATGTTCTGTGGAAGGGCGTGGATCGCCGGGCGATGTCTGCCGCCGAGCAGAAAGAGGCCGGCCTTGCCACGCAGATGATCTTCCAGAACCCGATGGCCGCCCTCAATCCGCGCATGACGATCGAGGACATCATCTGGGAAGCGCCGAAAACGCATGGCCTGGCGTCCTCGGCGGAACGCGTCTCCTACGTGGACAACTACCTGACGCTGGCCGGGTTCGACCCGTCCATGAAGGCGCGCTATCCGCACCAATTCTCCGGCGGTCAGCGCCAGCGCGTCAACATCGCGCGGGCATTGGCGGTGCAGCCGCAATTCCTTGTCTGCGACGAAAGCGTCGCCGCCCTCGACGTCTCCATCCAGGCCCAGGTGATCAACCTGTTCATGGACCTCAGGGACCGGCTGGACCTGACCTATCTCTTCGTCAGCCATGACCTCGGGGTGGTGGAGCACATTTCCGACCGCGTCGCGATCATGTATCTCGGCCGCATCGTCGAGGAAGCGCCCGTCGAGGATGTCTTCCGTCGTCCCAACCACCCCTATACGAAGGCTCTCCTTGCGGAAGTTCCCCGGATCGAAACCGGAAAGCGGCGTTTCAAGGCCGTGGAAGGCGAACTGCCCAGCCCGCTCGATCCGCCCAGGGGGTGCCATTTCCATCCCCGCTGTCCGTTCGCCATGGAGCGCTGCCGGGTGGAGGTGCCAATCCGCAAGGAGGTGGCGCCGCGACATCTGTCGGCCTGCCATCTGAACGGCTGACGGAGCGCCTGGAGCGTTCGACCAGGGCCCGGTCGCATCCGTAATTTCAAATCCGAGAACAGGAGGTCAGCCGTGGCTGAGAAGGTTTCCCATTCCGGCGTCAACGACGTGGCGTCGCTGATTGCCGCGATCGTCAATGAAAACGAGGCCCGTTTCGTCGATGTCCGCAGGCGCATTCACGAGTATCCCGAAATCGCCTTCGAGGAGGTCCGGACCGCGGCCCTCGTCGCGGATACCCTGGCGAGCCTCGGGATCGACCACCAGACCGGCGTCGGCCGCACCGGCGTCGTCGGGCACATTCGCGGCAAGAGGCCCGGCCCCACATTGCTGATCCGCGCGGACATGGACGCCCTGCCGATGCAGGAGGAGACGGGGCTGGCCTATGCGAGCAAGGTCCCGAACCGTATGCATGCCTGCGGTCACGATCTCCACACCGCGACGGTGCTGGCCGTCGGCGCCGTGCTGAAGCGCCTGGAGGACCGATTGGCCGGTGACGTTCGCCTGATCTTCCAGCCGGCGGAGGAGGCCATCGGCGGCGCCAGGGAAATGATCGCCGACGGGGTCATGGAGGGCGTCGACATGGCGCTGAGCCTGCATAATCGGCCTGAAATACCGGTCGGCCAGTTCGGTATCGTGCACGGCTATGCGAATGCCGCGGTCGATTCCTTCGACATCACCGTGCAGGGCAAGGGCGGACATGCCGCCCGTCCCTACGCCGCCGTCGATCCGATCGTCATCGCGGCCCAACTGATCGGCCAGCTGCAGACCATCGTGTCGCGAGACGTGCGGGCGCTCGACGCCTGCGTGGTGACGGTCGGCTCGATCCATGCGGGGGAGGCGAGAAACATCATTCCCGAACGGTGTGAACTGAAGGGAACGGTGCGCAGCCGGCAGCCGGAGGCGCGCGACGCGGCGGAGGTCGGCCTGCGCCGGCTCTGCGAGGGTGTGGGTTTGAGCTTCAGGGCAGGATGCGAGCTCACCTACAGACGGGGCACGCCGCCCATCTTCAACGACGCGGGCATGCTCCAGCGCACCGTCAATGCGATCAGGGCGCAGCTCGGCGACGTCGCCTTCGACTACGAGCCGAGCATGGGCGGCGAGGATTTTGCGCTTTTCGCTGAAATCGTTCCGTCATTCCGGCTGCTTGTCGGTTCCTCCCAGCCGGGACGATCAGACAAGGTGCACAATCCGCATTATCAGCCGGACGAGCGGTCCATCGCCTTCGGAACGCTGGCGCTGGCAAGGACGGCGGCCGACCTCCTGAGCTGACGGGATGCCGGTCGGCGGTGCTTTTAATGACCATCGAGCCTTGGCATGACTGCACACGGCCGCCGATTTTCGGCGGTCGCGTTTTATTCGGATGATCAGGCGAGGATCGTCTTCGCGATCGCCGAAGCTGCGCCAACATGGGCGCGGCAGGCTGCCGCGGCGGCGGCGGGATCGTTGGCGTCGATCGCTTTGAAGATTTCCCGGATTTGCGAGGGGCCGGACGCCATGCGATTCGATGTCGAGAGCGTCATGACGCGCAGCCGCGAGATGCGGCTGTTCAGGCGGCTGACGATTTCCCAGGCGATGTTGTGGCCGCCGGCCTCGAAGACGACCTTGTAGAACTCCGTGGTCGCATCGAGCACGCCGACGGGAGAGTTTTGCTTCGATGTCTCTTCCAGTTCGTTCATCGCTTTCCGCAGCCGCGCCTTGACGTCGGGGCCGGCAACGCGCGCGCAATCGGCGACCGCGGTTGATTCCAGTGCGGCCCGGATCTCGTAGATCTGCCGCGCATCATCCCAATCGAGCTTTGCGACGATCGGTCCTTGCTTGGCGAGCATCTCGACGAGCCCTTCCGCCTCGAGATGGCGAATGACCTCGCGGATGACGGAGCGCGAGACGCCGAGCTGGTCGCAGAGCGTGCGTTCGACCAGCCGCTCGCCCGGCTCGAAGAGGCCGCCGATGATGGCGCGACGCATGCGGTCGAGCGCAATCTCCCGGAGCGTTGTCGGCGGGGTTTCGATGCGGAGGGCCGCGAGGCTTTCGGCGTTCTTTGTCATGCTGGACTCATAGCCGCAAAAAAAGTTCGAGACAATGGCTTGACACTTTGTCTTATGGTATACCAAAATATGAGCAGATGAAAGACAGGAGGATGCCTCGGTGACGCTGGTCCGGAAAACGCTGCTGCATGTGGAGACGACGTTCGTGGAGGGCGGCAGAAAGGCCGCACGGCCGCTCAAGCTGATCGCGGCCGTGGCCGTCGTGAAAAACCCATGGGCTGGCCGCGGTTTCGTCGAGGACCTGAAACCGGAAATCCATGCCGTCGCTCCGGTCCTTGGCGAGCTCCTGACCGGGATGATCATCGATGAGGCCGGCTCCGGCGAAGCCGTCGAAGCCTATGGCAAGTCGGCGGTCGTCGGCCTAGACGGCGAGGTAGAGCATGCGTCCGCCCTTATCCACACGCTTCGTTTCGGCAACCACTACCGCAGCGCCGTGGGCGCAAAGTCCTATCTCGCCTTCTGCAACACGCGCGGCCCGGCGAATGCGCCGATCATGATCCCGCTGATGGACAAGAACGACGAGGGCCGCCGGTCGCACTACCTCACCATTCAGTGCGCGGTCCCGGATGCGCCGGCCGCCGACGAGATCGTGCTGGCGCTTGGCGCTTCCATTGGCGGTCGCCCGCATCACCGCATCGGTGACCGGTACCAGGACCTCAAGGAGCTGGGCCACGATGTTGCAAATCCTGCCGCGGTCTAAGACGCCTTCGGGCGCGGCCTATCTGGAGCGGGGCGCGGGGGATGAGGCCCTCGTCCTTATCCACGGCGTCGGCATGCGCATCGAGGCCTGGGGGCCGCAGATCGAGCGGCTGGCGGAAGGATATCGCGTGATCGCGGTCGATCTTCCCGGTCACGGCCTTTCGAATGCGCTCGATGGCGCGCCGGACCTGCACCGTTATGTGGCATGGTTCCAGCGCTTCCTGGAGGAGGTCGATGCCGGGCCGGTCAATGTCGCGGGCCATTCGATGGGCGCACTGATCGCAAACGGCATCGTGGCGACGGCGCCCGGGAGGGTGCGGCGGGTTGCGCTGTTGAATGGCGTCTACCGGCGGGGGCCGGACGCGCGGAAGGCTGTGGAGGCGCGGGCGCGGGAAATCGGGTCCGGCGACTTCGACCGGGTGGCGCCGCTGGCCCGCTGGTTTTCCGAGGAGGAGGCGGGAACCGACGCCTACATCCTGGTGCGCGACCTGCTGCAGGCGGTGGACCCGTCAGGTTATGCCGCGGCCTACGCGGCCTTTGCCGGCGGGGATACGGTCTATGCGGATTGCTGGCCCGGGGTCGAATGCCCGGCGCTCTTTCTGACGGGGGACGGAGACCTGAATTCGACCGCCGGCATGACGCGGGACATGGCCGCTGCCGCCCGCCGGGGAAGGGCCGTGGTGATCGAGGGACACCGTCACATGGTGAACCTGACGGCGCCCGACGCGGTGAACCGTGCGCTTGCGGACTGGCTGGCGACGAGCTGAAACATTCGGTCCTCACGGACCATGGGAGGAGACCATGATACCAGACGCGAGAGCCTTGCGCGACGCCTTCGGCGCATTCCTGACCGGTGTCACCGTCGTCACGACCGTAGACGATGCGGGCGCGCCGATCGGGTTCACCGCCAACAGCTTCACCAGCGTTTCGCTCGATCCGCCGCTGCTCCTCGTCTGCCTGGCGAAGACCTCGCGCAATTACGCGACGCTGACCGGCGCGAAGGGGTTTGGCGTGAACATCCTCTCGGAAGGGCAGAAGGAGGTTTCCAACACCTTCGCCCGCCCCGTCGAGGACCGTTTCGCGGCCGTCGACTGGAGGCCGGGACCGCACGGTTCGCCCGTCTTCGCCGATGTTGCCGCCTGGTTCGATTGCGCGACGCATGAGGTCGTCGATGCCGGCGATCATGTGATCCTGATCGGCCGGGTCGAGGGTTTCGACAACAGCGGCAAGACCGGCCTCGGCTATGCGCGCGGCGGGTATTTCACGCCGGCGCTCGCTGAAAAGAGCCTGCTCGCCTCGGCCGAAAGCCTGCTTCTCGGCGCAGTCGCCGTGCGGAACGGTGAACTCCTCCTGATCGATGACGGCAAGGGGGGCTGGACGCTGCCGTTCGTCGAAAAGGCCGAGGGTGACGGCATGGAGGCCCTGGAGCATCATATCGCGCAGACGGTGGGGCTGACGCTCACGACCGGTCTTCTCTACTCCGTCTACGAGGACACGAAAACCGGCCAGCAGCATGTCGTCTACCGCGCCGAACTGGGAGACGGGACGGCAAGGAGCGGCCGCTTCTTTCCCGTCCAGGCTCCGCCGGTGGCCGAGATCGCCGACGGTGCGGTGCGCGACATCGTCACGCGTTTTGCGCAGGAAAGCACGCTCGGCAATTTCGGCGTCTATTTCGGAAATCAGGAAAAGGGCCGCGTGCACGCCGTGGCTGCAAAGGGGTAAGCCATGAAATTCTCCCTGTTCGTTCACATGGAACGGCTGGATGCCAGGCAGAACCATCAGGACCTCTACGAGGAATTCATCGCGCTGTGCGAGATCGCGGACAAGGGCGGCATGCATGCCATCTGGACCGGCGAGCACCACGGCATGGATTTCACGATCGCGCCGAACCCCTTCGTCAACATCGCAGACCTTGCGCGGCGCACGAAGAATGTGCGGCTCGGCACGGGCACGGTGATCGCGCCGTTCTGGCATCCGATCAAGCTTGCCGGCGAAGCGGCGATGACCGACATCATCGCCGGCGGCCGGCTCGACGTGGGCATCGCGCGCGGCGCCTACAGCTTCGAATACGAACGGCTCCTGCCGGGCCTCGATGCCTGGGGCGCCGGCCAGCGGATGCGCGAGCTGATCCCGGCCGTCAAGGGTCTCTGGGCGGGCGATTATGCCCATGACGGCGAGTTCTGGAAATTCCCGAAGACGACCTCCGCGCCGAAACCGGTGCAGCAGCCGCACCCGCCGATCTGGGTCGCGGCGCGCGATCCCAACAGCCACGAATTCGCCGTCGCCAACGGCTGCAACGTGCAGTGCACGCCGCTTGCCAATGGCGAGGCGGAAATCGCCAGCCTCATGGAGCGCTTCGATGCGGCCTGCGAGAAGGCGACGGGCGTGCCGCGCCCGAAGATCATGCTGCTGCTGCACACCTATGTCGGCTCCGACGAGGCCGATATCGCGCAGGCCGCGAAGGAAGTGAGTACCTACTACAATTACTTCTTCGCCTGGTTCAAGAACGAGCGGCCGATCAGCCAGGGTCTCATCGAGCGCCTTTCCGGGGAGGAGCTTGCCGCCAATCCAAACCTCACGCCGCAGAAGATGCGCGAGAACATGCCGATCGGCACGGCGGACGAGGTGATCAAGCGGCTGAAGGTCTACGAGGATCTCGGCTACGACGAATATTCGTTCTGGATCGACACGGGCATGAGCTTTGCGCGCAAGAAGGCGTCGCTCGAGCGCTTCATCGCCGATGTCATGCCGGCATTCCGGTGAGGCCGCCATGCAGAGCTTCCAGCAATATATAGACGGAACCTTCGAAGACGGCGCGGCGCGGTTCGACTCGATCGATCCGGCAACCGGTTCGGTCTGGGCGGCGATGCCCGAAGCGCGCGAAGACGATGTCGATCGTGCCGTGAAGGCCGCGCAGCGCGCACTCTGGAACGGCGCCTGGCCGGCCATGACCGCGACGGCCCGCGGCAAGCTGCTCTACCGGCTTGCCGATCTCGTCGAGGCCAATGCCAGGACGCTCGCCGAACTGGAGACCCGCGACACCGGCAAGATCATCCGCGAGACCTCCGCGCAGATCGCCTATGTCGCGGATTACTACCGCTATTATGCCGGCCTTGCCGACAAGATCGAGGGCGCGACGCTTGCCATCGACAAGGCGGACATGGATGTCTGGACGCGGCGCGAGCCGATCGGCGTCGTGGCGGCGGTCGTGCCGTGGAACAGCCAGCTTTTCCTCTCGGCCGTCAAGATCGGCCCGGCCCTCGCCGCCGGCTGTACGCTGGTCGTCAAGGCCTCGGAGGAGGCCCCCGCGCCGCTTCTCGAATTCGCGCGGCTCGTGCACGAGGCGGGCTTTCCGGCGGGTGTCGTCAATATCCTGACGGGCTTCGGCCCGGCCTGCGGCAGCGCGCTGACCCGTCACCCCGGCGTCGATCACATCGCCTTCACCGGCGGTCCGGCGACGGCGGCGGCCGTGGTGCGCAATTCCGCGGAAAACCTTGCCACGACCTCGCTCGAACTCGGCGGCAAGTCGCCCTTCATCGTCTTTGCCGATGCGGATCTCGACAGCGCGGCCAACGCGCAGGTCGCGGGGATTTTTGCCGCGACGGGCCAGAGCTGCGTTGCCGGTTCGCGCCTCATCGTCGAGGCTTCGGTGAAGGACCGGTTCCTCGCCATCCTGAAGGCGAAGGCGGAAGCCATCCGCATCGGCGCGCCGCTCGACATGGCGACGGAAGTCGGGCCGCTCTGCACGCGCCGGCAGCGCGACCATATTGCGGCGGTCGTCGCCGTCTCGCTGGAGGCGGGTGCGAAACTTGTGACCGGCGGCCGGGCAGGAGAAGGCGGCGGCTTCTACTATGTCCCCACCATCCTCGACTGCGACGGCGTCTCCGCCGCCTCGGTGGAAACCGAGCTCTTCGGGCCGGTGCTTTCCGTGCTTTCCTTCACGAGCGAGGAGGAGGCTGTGCGGCTTGCGAACGCCACGCCCTACGGGCTCGCCTCCGGCGTGTTCACGCGCGACCTTGCCCGCGCCCACCGCATGATCAAGCGCATCCGCGCCGGCATCGTCTGGGTGAACACCTATCGCGCGGTCTCGCCGATCGCGCCCTTCGGCGGATATGGCCAGTCGGGGCAGGGGCGCGAGGGCGGGCTTGCCGCCGCGCTCGACTATACGAAGACGAAAACCGTGTGGCTCCGGACGTCCGACGATCCGATCCCCGATCCCTTCGTGATGCGGTGACGGCGATGTTTGTCGAAATCCGCACCTACAGGCTGAAGAACGGCGGCATTCCCGAATACCTCAAGGTGGTCGGCGAAACCGGCATCGCGATCCAGAAGAAGCATCTCGGCAATCTCGTCGGTTATTTCTCCTCGGAGATCGGACCGGTCAACGAGATCGTCCACATCTGGAGCTTTGCGAGCCTGGACGACCGGCAGGCGCGCCGCGCGCGCCTTGCCGCCGATCCGGACTGGCAGGCCTTCCTGCCGAAGATCCGCGACCTGATCGTCACCGCGGACAACAAGATCATGACACCGGCCGCCTTTTCGCCGCTTGGCGGCAGCGCGCCGGCCTGACGACGATATCAACCGAACCGGGAGGATGGAAACATGAAAAGCAGACTGGTAATCGCGCTTCTTTCGACGACGCTCTTGCTTGCGGGAAACGCCGCGGCTGAGGACCTGGTCTTCACGAGCTGGGGCGGGACCACGCAGGACGCCCAGAAGACCTACTGGGCCGATGCCTTCACCGCGGAGAGCAACATCGCCGTCACGCAGGACGGCCCGACCGACTACGGCAAGATCAAGGCCATGGTGGAAGCCGGCAACGTGACCTGGGACGTCGTGGACGTCGAGGGCGACTACGCGGTCCAGGCCGGCAATGCGGGCCTTCTCGAAAAGCTCGACTTCTCCGTCATCGACAAGACCAAGCTCGATCCGCGCTTCGTGACGGACTATTCCGTCGGCAGCTTCTACTATTCCTTCGTGATCGGCTGCAACAAGGACGCGGTCGAGGCCTGCCCGAAGACTTGGGCGGATCTGTTCGACACCCAGAAGTTTCCCGGCAAGCGCACCTTCTACAAGTGGTCCGCGCCGGGCGTGATCGAGGCGGCGCTGCTGGCCGACGGCGTTGCCGCCGACAAGCTCTATCCGCTCGATCTCGACCGCGCCTTCAGGAAGCTCGACACGATCAAGGCGGATATCGTCTGGTGGGACAGCGGCGCCCAGTCGCAGCAGCTTCTCGCCTCCGCCGAGGCGCCGTTCGGCTCGTTCTGGAACGGCCGCCTGACGGCACTCGCCGAAACCGGCGTCACCGTCGAGACGTCCTGGACGAACAACATCACGGCAGCCGATTCCCTGGTCGTCCCGAAGGGCGCGAAGAACAAGGATGCGGCGATGAAGTTCATCGCGCAGGCCACCAGCGATCAGGCCCAGGCGCAGTTCGCCACCGCGACCGGCTATGCGCCGATCAACCTCGATGCCAGCACCCTGATGGACGCGGAACTGCGCAGCTCGCTGCCGGACATGCAGGCGGATACCCAGGTCAACGCCGACATGGGCTACTGGGCCGAGCATCGCGACGAGATCGGCACCCGCTGGTACGCCTGGCAGGCGAAGTAAGGCCATCTCCCGAGACGATGGCGGGCCGGCAGCTGCCGGCCCGCTTCCCAATCCACTGGATGATCGATCATGGCTGTTACGGTAGCGACAGGCGCCGTCAAAACGAAGCGCGAGGGCACGTTCGGCTATCTCCTGCCGGCCTTGCTGCTCATTGCCTTCTTCTTCATCGTGCCCGTGCTCATGCTGCTCGTGCGCAGCGTGCTGGAGCCGGAGCCCGGTTTGCAGAACTATGCGGTTCTCCTCGGCTCGACGACCTATCTGCGCGTCTTCCTGAACACGTTCATGGTGGCCGGCGTCGTAACGTTGGTCTCGATCGTCATCGGCTATCCGGTCGCCTGGCTGCTCGCCATCATGCCGGAACGGTGGTCGCGCATCGTGCTGGCCATCATCATCCTGTCGATGTGGACGAACCTGCTTGCCCGCACCTATGCCTGGATGGTGCTGCTGCAGCGTACCGGCGTCGTCAACAAGACGCTGATGGGCCTTGGCCTCATCGACCAGCCGCTGGCGCTCGTCAACAATCTCGTCGGCGTCACCATCGGCATGACCTATATCATGCTGCCCTTCGTCATCCTGCCGCTGATGGGCGTGATCCGTGCCATCGATCCGGCGATCCTGCGCGCCGCGGCGCTGTGCGGCGCCGGCCGGCTGCAATGCTTCTGGCGCGTGCTGCTGCCGCTGTCGCTGCCGGGCATCGCCGCCGGCGCGCTGATGGTCTTCGTCATGTCGCTCGGCTATTTCGTGACGCCCGCCCTCCTCGGCGGCACCGCCAACATGATGCTCGCCGAGCTCGTCGCGCAGTTCGTGCAGTCGCTGGTGAACTGGGGCATGGGAGGCGCGGCCGCATTGGTGCTGCTCGTCGTCACCCTCGCGCTCTACGCGGTCCAGCTGCGTTATTTCAATCCGGCCCGGGGGACGTGACATGCTGCTCGACTTCGACAAGCTCGGCGGGCTGCGCACCGCCCTCATCGCCCTCGTCGCGCTGGTCTGCCTCTTCCTGATCCTGCCCATCGTCTTCATCGCCGCGCTCTCGTTCGGCTCCTCGCAATGGCTGATCTTCCCGCCGCCCTCCTGGACCTTCAGATGGTATCAGGATCTTTTCGCCGATCCGCGCTGGCTCTATTCGGCGCTGACGAGCCTGAAGATCGCGGCCATCGTCACGGTGCTGTCCGTGGTGATCGGCTTCCTTGCCGCCCTCGGCCTCAATCGTGGCCGCTTTCCCGGCCGGGATTTCCTGCGGGCGCTGTTCCTCACGCCGATGATCCTGCCCGTCGTGGTGCTGGCGGTGGCGCTTTATGCGCTCTTCCTGAAGCTCGGCCTTGCCGGCACGACGCTTGCCTTCATCATCGCCCACCTCCTGATCGCGCTGCCCTTCTCGATCATCTCGATCGGCAATGCACTGGAAGGCTTCGACCGCTCGGTCGAGGACGCGGCCATCCTGTGCGGGGCGAGCCCGTGGGAGGCGCGGCTGCGCGTGACGGTGCCGGCCGTCAGCCACGGCATCTTCGGCGCTGCCGTCTTCTCCTTCCTCGCCTCCTGGGACGAGGTGGTGCTGGCGATCTTCATGGCCAGCCCTACCCTGCAGACGCTGCCGGTGAAGATCTGGTCCACGCTCCGGCAGGACCTGACGCCGGTGATCGCCGCCGCCTCCACATTGCTCATTGCCTTCACGATCCTCCTGATGATCGTCGCAGCACTCTTCCGCAAGGGACGAAAAGCATGACCCAACCCTTCCTCAGCATCCGCGGCATCCGCAAGACCTACGGCACGGTCACGGCCGTCAAGAGCGTCGGCATGGACATTGCCGAGGGCGAGTTCATGACCTTCCTCGGCCCTTCGGGGTCCGGCAAGTCGACGACCCTCTATATCCTCGCCGGCTTCCAGGATCCGACGGACGGCGACATCCTGCTGAAGGGCCGGAGCCTCTTGTCGACGCCGTCGCACAAGCGCAACATCGGCATGGTGTTCCAGCGTTATACGCTCTTCCCGCATCTGTCCGTCGGCGAGAACGTCGCATTCCCGTTGCGCATCCGCCGCCGCCCGCAGGCCGAGATCGCCGAGCGCGTGAAGGCTGCCCTGAAGCTGGTGCGCCTGGAGGGGTTCGAGGATCGCATGCCGGCCAATATGTCCGGCGGCCAGCAGCAGCGCGTCGCACTCGCCCGCGCGCTCGTCTACAATCCGCCGGTGCTGCTGATGGACGAGCCGCTCTCGGCGCTCGACAAGAAGCTGCGCGAGGAGATCCAGTTCGAAATCCGCCGCATCCACCAGGAGACGGGCGTTACCATCCTCTATGTCACGCATGACCAGGAGGAGGCGTTGCGCCTGTCCGACCGCATCGCGGTCTTCAGCCAGGGCGAGATCGACCAGATCGGCACAGGCCCCGAACTCTATTCCAACCCGGCGACCCGCTTCGTTGCGGGCTTCATCGGCGACAGCAATTTTCTCGATGCGACCGTCGTGGCGAGCCATGCCGGCAAGGCGAAGCTTTCGCTGGGCGATGGCGCCGTCGTCGAAGATGTGCCGTTGCACGGGGCGTCGACGGCAAGCGGCAAGGCATCGCTGATGCTGCGCCCGGAACGCCTGTCGCTGTCGCGCGCCTCGGTCCCCTCGGGCATTGCCGTGACGGTGCGGGATATCACCTTCCTCGGCAACAATGTCGAGGTCAGCACCGCGACGTCCGCCGGTGCCGATCTTTCGGTGCGCCTGCCGTTCGGCCACGAGGCGATTTCGAGCCTTGCGCGCGGCGAAAAGGCCTGGCTGACCTTCGACACGGCCTCCGCCCACGCCTTTGCCTGAATCCTGCCCCCAGCCGGAAGGCTGCTCTTCGAAAGGACGAGGGAACGCAAAGCAAGGAAGCGTCAGGTAGCGGCGGCATCCTCCATTTCCGCCATGTCCTGGAACCGGTCGGCGATGCGCGCATGAGGGCGCCCGCCGTCGGCGGCCGCGATGGAGACGACGATCTCGTCCGGGTGCGGCGCGTCGGCGATCTGGAAATTGGCGGTGAGGAAGTGGGACCGCTTGCCGGTCTCGCTCTTGTGCATCATCGGCAGCGAGAGCAGCGCGCCGGGCGCGTTGCGTGTATTGGCGAATTCGAGATAGTTCGTGCCGCCGATCGCGTTGCGGAAAGGATTGCCGAAGCGCAGGGTGTGGATCATCGCCGAGGCATGCTCGATCTCGCCGTTGATGCCCACGGCGGCCGCCTTGCCGCAAGCCTCGATCTGCTCGGCCGGCATCTGCGCGAGCAGCCGGCGCGTCATTTCCTCGCTGAGCGGCCCGGCGATGCGGACGATCTGCGGCCGCAGGTTTTCCACGAAGCCCTTGCCAGCCCATGGGTTCTCGATGATGGCGGCCACGACGACGATCCTGACGGGCCGCGGCGTCGCTTTGCCGCCTTCGACATGGGTTTCTTCCAGGAACGTGCAGATCTTTCGAATGCCGAGCGCCATGTCGTTTCCACCATCTATTGAATGTCTCCTCAACCTAGCGCGCGACGGCGCGGGGTCTTCCTATTTTTCGGAGGAGGCAGGGGCGAACACCTCCTATGAAAACGAGTAGATTTAAGCCGCGGTGCATCGCATTATCCGGGTCCGAACGACGGGAGTGCGTGGCGCGTTGGATCAGAAATCTCGCATACTCTCGCTGCGCGACGTGGCGAGCCAGATCAACAGCGGCGGCGACCTTGCGACCGTGTTGCAGCACCTCGTCGCGGCCGCCTGCCGGCACGCCAACTGGGCACTCGGCTCGATCATGGGCATCGATGCCGCGCATGGTTATGCCCATGTCATCGTCCGTCACGATCCGACGCTCATCCAGCGGGACCTGCCCGATCGCTGGGAGCTTGCCACCAGCCCGTCGTTGATCGCGCTTCAGCGCAATGAGCCTGTCTATATCCGCGACGCGCGTGAAAGCACCGAGTTCCCGGGCTATCGCAAGGAGGCTTTCGAGCGGGACTATCGCACCGTCCTCGTCATGCCGATGGACTGTGCCGATGCCGAGGGCCGCCCGATGGTGCTGAGCGTTATTGCGCGCACCGTGACCGACGTGACAGAGGATGATCTGGCCTTCCTCGGCACCATCCTGCATCTCGGCGCGATCGCGGTGGAAAAGCAGCATCGGCTCGCGGCGGAGAAAAGCGCGTCGGAGCGGCTCGATCGGGCGCTTGCGGCCCATACCTCGTTGCTGGAGCATGTGCTCAGCGACGGTTCCGTCTCCTCGCTCGCTGCAATGGTTGGACGGCTGCTGCCCAATCCGCTGGTCGTCGTGGACTTCACGGTCAATCAGCTCATCGCGGGACGCTCGCCCCTGGCGGACGCCGACGATGCGGCCTGGCAATCGGCCGCGCCGACGGTTTTCGCGCGCGCGCTGATGCGGGCGGCGCGCGATGCGGTGGAGCGCGGCAGCACCGCTGCGGCGCCGATCTTTCTTGAGGACGGCGCGCGGCGTTTGCGTGTCTTTGCCCGCGTGGAGCCCTTGACGGTGGATCGCCAACAGGTCGGCGCGCTCGTCATCTTTCCCTCCGCGGCGGCCGAAGGCGAACTGGACCAGCTCATGCTCGACAGCGCGAAATACGCGCTCAGCGTCCAGATGATGCGCAGCTTCTTGCGCTTCCGCTTTGAGACACGCACGCAAAGCGAGCTCTTCTTCGAGATCGTGGAGCGGCGCTGGCGTGATGCAGCCGATATTGGCCAGCGCGCCGCCCGGCTCGGCCTCGATCTGTCGCTCGCACAGCAGATGATCGTCGTCGATTTTCCCGAGCGCGCCAAGGCCTTGGGCGGCGGCTCGATCGACGTGGAGCATACATTGTCGCGCGTCCTGCAGCAGGCCTCTATCGAGGCCGTGCTGGTGGCAATCGATGGCGGGCTCGTATGCCTGATGCCGTATGAAGACTCGCCCCGGCAGGAGCGCTCGACGAAACTCATGCGGCGTATCGCCGACGACCTCAGCCGCTATCTCGGCGAGGCGCCGATCGTCGTTGCCGGAAGCCGCTGCATCGGTCTTGACGATTACGCCATGGCCTGGGAACGGTGCAATCGGATGATCCGCATCGGCCGTTCCTTCGGGCTGACGGGCGCGCTGTCGACGCAGGATTTCGGGCCCCTGCCCATGCTCGTTTCGGCCGCCGATGTCGGCGACGTCCGCAATTTCGTGCGTGCCAGCATCGGCGCGATTGCCGAACATGATCGTGAAAACGGAACGCCCTACCTCGAAACGCTTTCCGCCTATCTGGAGGAGGGCTGCCGCAGCCAGGCCTGTGCCGATCGTCTTGGCCTGCACGTAACGACGCTGCGCTACAGGCTGGCGCGCATCCAGGAGCTTTTCGGCATCGACGTAGAAACGCCGGAACGGCGCTTTGCCGTCGAGCTCGCCCTCCGCCTTCACAGCGTCATCGACAATCATGCTCTCGGCGAGCGCTGATCGGTCCGTTCGGATCTCCTACGAACCGTAGCAGAACTCTTTTGCCATCTCCTCCGCCCGGCAGGAAGAAGCGCCGGTCCGCCCCGGCTAGCTTCCTCCCAACAAACCGCGGAGGAGAACGAGGGCATGGTGAAAGAGGCGGCAGCACTGGACGCACCGATCGATCCCGTCGCGCTGCGTCGGGCCTTCGGCACCTTCGTCACCGGCGTCACGGTCATCACCACGCTTGAAGCCGACGGCACACCACGCGGCATGACGGCCAATTCCTTCACCTCCGTCTCGCTCGATCCGCCGCTGCTGCTGGTCTGCGTCGCCAAGTCCGCTTCCAGCTATGCGGCCTTCATCGCGGCGGACTGTTTCGCGGTCAACATCCTGCATGAAGGCCAGGTTGATGTGTCGGCCACCTTCGCTTCCAAGGCGCCGGACAAGTTCCTGTCGGTCAATCACGACCGGGCGCATACCGGCGCGCCGGTGCTGACGGACAGCCTCACCTGGTTCGACTGCAGCCTGCACAACGCCGTCGACGCGGGCGATCATGTGATCCTGATCGGCCGGGTGCGGGCTTTCGGCACCAGCCCGACGGCCCCGCTCGGTTTCTGCCGCGGACGCTATGCCAGCGTGAAGGATCCGCTGCCGACGGGCTGGCTCGCCTCGCACGGCATGATCATCGGCTATCTCATCGAGGCCTGCGACGGCCTGCTGCTGCGGGCGGACGGCAAGGGCGGCTGGGTCCTGCCCTCCGCGCGCCGCCGCAAGGCCGACAGCGAACTCGTGGTGGATGGCGGCGACGCGCTCCGCCTCGTGCCGGAGGAGACCTTCCTCTATTCCGTCTTCGACGTCGCCGACAGCGATCCCGGCTATCTCGTCTACCGCGCCCGGCTGGCGGGCGAGGGGGCGGAGATCGGCCTCCCGGAAAGCCTTCGCTTCTTCCCGATCGACGATCTGCCCTACGCGGCGATCGCGACCCACGAACTGCGCTCCATGCTGCGCCGCTATGTGCGCGAACGGCAGGCGGGCCGCTTCGGCATCTACATGGATTCCCACGACGGCGGCCGCGTCGCGATGATCGACGGGCAAGCCCGCGCCTGGCTCCAGGCCTCCCAAGACCAAGGACAATGACATGAAGACGACCGTCAGCACCATCGAAGGTTCCCGCCAGCAGCTGTTTATCGGCGGCGAGTTCGTCGCGCCGAAGAACGGCGCCTACATCCGGAGCTTCGATCCGACGACCGGCGAGCCCTGGTACGAATTCGCCGAGGCCGACGCCGATGATGTCGAGGCCGCCGTCGGTGCGGCCACCGCCGCGTTTCGCGATCCCGCCTGGCGCCGCATGACGCAGACCGATCGCGGTGCGCTGGTCCGCCGCCTCGCCGAATTGGTCCGCGCCAATGCCGATGCGCTCGCCGAGATCGAGACGCGCGACAACGGCAAGCTCCTGAAAGAGACCCGCGCCCAGATGCGCGCCATGCCGGACAGCTACCACTATTTCGCCGGCATGGCCGACAAGCTGCAGGGCGACACGATCCCGATCAACCGGCTCGACACGCTGAACCTCAACCTGCGTGAACCGCTCGGCGTGGTCGGCATGATCACGCCGTGGAATTCGCCGCTGATGCTGCTCACCGGCACGCTCGCGCCGTGCCTTGCCATCGGCAACACCGTCGTCATCAAGCCTTCCGAGCATGCCACGGCCTCGACGCTGGCGCTCGCCGAACTCATCCATGAAGCGGGCTTCCCGGCCGGCGTCGTCAACGTGGTGACCGGTACTGGCGGTAGCGCCGGCGAGGCGCTGACGCGTCATCCCGGCGTCGCCAAATACGTCTTCACCGGCAGTACCGCGACCGGCCGCCGCATCGCCGGCAATGCCGCTGAAAACCTCGTGCCCTGCTCGATGGAGCTTGGCGGCAAGTCGCCCCATGTCGTCTTCGGCGATGTCGATATCGAGCATGCGGTGAACGGCGTCGTCTCCGGCGTCTTTGCCGCCGCGGGCCAGACCTGCGTGGCCGGCTCGCGCTGCTTCATCGAGGCCGGTGTCTATGATCGGTTCATCGAGGCGCTCGTGGCGCGGACCCGGCGCATCCGCGTCGGCCTGCCGACCGTCGACGACACCGATATCGGCCCGCTGGCACTCGCCGACCAGCTTTCCAAGGTGGAATCCTACGTCGCCTCGGGCGTCAAGGAAGGCGCGAAGGTCGCCGTCGGCGGCGGCCGGCCGCAGCAGGCGGAGCTTGCGCCGGGCGGCTGGTATTTCGAGCCGACCGTCATGGTGGATGCCGGGAACGACATGGCCTTCATGCGCGACGAACTCTTCGGGCCGGTCGTGGGCGTCATGCCCTTCCGTAACGAGGAGGAAATGATCGAGCTCGCCAACGACACGCGCTACGGCCTCGCCTCCGGCATCTGGACGAAGGACATCGACCGGGCGCTGCGCTTCGCTAGCCGCATCGATGCGGGCACAGTCTGGATCAACACCTACCGTTCCGCCTCCTTCATGTCCGCGAACGGCGGCTTCAAGGAAAGCGGCTACGGCCGGCGTGGCGGCTTCGAGGTCATGTACGAGTTCTCGCGGCTGAAGAACGTCATCATCGACTATTCCGGCGCCATGCAGGACCCCTTCGTCATCCGCCTCAAATAACAAGCATCGAAAGGCAGAATCCCATGAAGTTCGCAGTCTCGCTCACGATGGAACGTTTTTCGCCCGAGGTGCCGATGGCCACGGTGAAGAACAATCTGCTGACGCTGGCCCGCATGGCGGATGAGGGCGGTTTCGAGATGCTCTGGACGGCCGAGCACCACACGCTCGAATGCACCATCTCGCCGAACCCGTTCCAGACGCTCGTCTGGCTGGCGCAGCATACCGAGAACATCCGGCTGGGCACCTCGACGCTCGTCGCGCCCTACTGGAACCCGATCCGGCTTGCCGGCGAATCGGCGCTCTGCGACCACCTGACGAACGGCCGCCTCGAATTCGGCATCGCCCGCGGTTCCTATCAGTACGAGTTCGACCGCATGGCCGGCGGCATGCCGCAGCAGGAGGGCGTGGCCTACATGAAGGAGCTGGTGCCCGCGGTGAAGAAGCTGTGGGCCGGCGACTATGCCCATGAGGGCCATTACTGGAAGTTCCCGGTCACCGCCGCCGTGCCGAAGCCGCTGCAGGCGCCGCATCCGCGCATCTGGGTCGCCGCGCGCGATCCCGGCACGTTCGACTGGGCGATCGCCAACGGCGCCTCCATCCTCTCGACGCCGCTTTCCGCCCCAGCCGCGGAAATCCAGGTGCTTGCCGACAAGTTCGAGAAGGCCGTGGCCGACCATCCGGAAGTCCCGCGTCCGCGTTTCATGATGCAGCGCCGCACCTGCGTCTACGACCGGCCGGACGGCTGGGAGCGGGCCGTGCGGCACAGCATGGACTACGGCCGCGCCTTCGAGAACCTGATGCAGAACATCGGCACCGTGAAGGACGGTTTTCCCGAGGCCGTGCCCTACGAAGCGGTGAAGGGCAAGGAGAACTACAATCCGGACAATATCCGCATGAACCTGATGTTCGGCACGCCGGACGAGGTGATCGAAAAGCTGATGGTCTATGAAGCCGCGGGCGTCGACCAGTATTGTCTCGGCCTGACCTTCAACCTGCCCTTCGAATTGCAGAAGCGTTCGATCGAGCTCTTCGTCAAGGAAGTCATGCCCGTCTTCGCCGCGCGCGAGAGCGAGCGCAAACGGGCCGCCGTGGGACACTGATCATGGACGACACGCAAGAGCACAAGGTCGGCGAAGTCACGCTCAACTATCGCATCGACGGCGATGGCGGCGAGCCGCTCGTCTGCATCCACGGGGTCGGCTCCTATCTGGAGGCCTGGTCGGGCGTTGTGGAGCGGTTGAAGGACCGCTTCACCATCCTCACCTTCGACCTCCGGGGGCACGGCAAGTCGAGCCGCGTCAAGGGCCGCTACGAGATCGACGATTTCGTGACCGAGACGCTGGCGCTCGCCGACAAGGTCGGGTTTTCGACCTTCAACCTCGCCGGCTTTTCGCTCGGCGGCCTGATCGCCCAGCGCCTCGCGCTGACCCGTCTTCCGCGTCTGCGCCGGCTCGTGCTCCTCTCCACCGTCGCTGGCCGCACGCCGCAAGAGCGCGAGCAGGTGCTGTCCCGGCTCGCCGCGCTTCAGGCGGGAACCCCGGCCGATCATCACAATGCCTCGCTCTCGCGCTGGCTTACGGAGGCGTTTCAGGAGAAGAACCCCGACGTCATCACCTGGCTCAGAGCGCGCGATGCGGAAAACGACCCCGACTGCTACGCATCGGCCTATCGGGTCTTGGCCGAAACGGATTTTGGCGGTTTTCTCGACCAGATCCGCTGCCCGACGCTGATCGCCACCGGCGAGGATGATGTCGGCTCAAACCCGCGCATGGCCCGCTACATGCACGAGCGCATCCCGGGATCGCGGCTCGTCCTCTTTCCGGGCCTGCGCCATTCCATCCTCATCGAAGCGCCCGACGTCGTCGCCGATGCCATGGGCGATTTCCTGACAGGTACGGAGGCGGCCCATGGATGAGGCTTTGCGGAAAAAGGGCGAGGGCGTGCGCCGGCATGTGCTCGGCGAGGACTATGTCGACCGCGCGATGGGCGCGGCAGACGCCTTTTCGAAGCCCTTGCAGGATATGCTCAATGAATATTGCTGGGGCATGGCCTGGACGGATGACGGTCTGGACCTCAGGCAGCGCAGCCTTCTCAACCTCGGCATGCTGGCGGCAAGCAACCGCATGCATGAATTCGGCCTGCATTTCCGCGGCGCGGTCCGCAACGGCCTGACGGACAGGGAGCTTCAGGCGGCGCTTGTCCAGATCGCGGTCTATTGCGGTGTGCCGGCCGGCGTGGAGGCCTTTCGCGTCGCCCGCGCGGTCCGCGCCGAGATGGCGGGGGAGGGCGCGATTTGATTTCCGTCATTTCGGCGGAGCCTTGCGGCGCATGCTGCTTGGGAACGCCGGAAGACGCAGGAGGCGACGGGCCTCAAAATGGCACACAACGGCGGGGAGAGGAACCTGCGCCGTCAAGGAAACGACAACGGACAGAGGGAACAAAGGCATGATCAGAACCACGATATTTGCGGCGCTCACCGCCTCTCTCGCCCTCTCGCTGGCGGCCGCGCCGGCGCAGGCCGGCGAAGTGCTCGACCGCGTGCTCGCGGCCAAGAACCTGAAGGTCGCGACCGACGCCAACTGGGCGCCGCAGTCCTTCGTCAACGACAACAACGAGATGGACGGTTTCGATATCGACGTCGCCAAGGAGATCGGCAAACATCTCGGCGTTTCCGTCGAGTTCGTGACGCCGGGCTGGGACATCATCACCGCCGGCAAGTGGCAGGGCCGCTGGGACATGCATGTCGGCTCGATGACGCCCACCAAGGCGCGCGCGGCGCTCTTCGACTTCCCCGCCGTCTACTATTACACGCCCGCGGCCGTCGCCGTGCACAAGGACAGCAAGGCCGAAAAGCTCGCCGATCTCGAAGGCAAGCGCGTCGGCGTGACGGCGACATCGACCTTTGAGGCCTATGCCAACCAGGACCTGACGCTGGACGCCGCCGGCGCGCCGGCCTTCACCTACGAATTCAAGCCGGGCGAGGTGAAATCCTACGCCAATTCGACGACCGCCTTCGACGACCTGCGCCTGGGCGACGGCACGCGCCTCGACGCCGTCGTCTCCTCGCTGCCGAGCATCCTCGACGCCGAAAAGGCCGGATACCCGATCAAGCAGCTCGGCAAGCCGGTCTTCTTCGAGCCGCTGGCGGTCGCCGTCGAGCATGGCGATGCGGAACTGAGCGCGAAGATCGCCGAAGCCGTCAAGGCCATGCAGGCGGACGGCACGCTGAGCAAGCTTTCCGTCAAGTGGTACGGTGTCGACTACACGGTCACGCAGTAACATCCCACCGGTGCGTGCGGCCCGGCCTGCGGGCCGCACCAATCTTCAAGGAGCGGAGATGCTGTATCCCGATACCGTCGAATCGGAAGTCCTCGTCCACAAGCCCTGGTTCGTCGCCACCCTTTTCGTGTTGGTCTTCGCCGTCTTTCTCGCCTTCGACCTCACGGGAACGTCGATGGGCGAGCTGATGCGCCCGGTGATCGGCGCGCCGGCCGAAAGCGGCTTCTACGGCCGGTTCGCCATCGGCCTCGTCATCGCCGTGCTCTTCTGCCTGAACATCGTGCTGATCGGCTTCGCCTCTCTGAGGGTGCAGGTGACGATCGTCTGGTTCGAGTTGCTCCTGCTCTTCCTCGCCTTCTTCACGACCTTCAATCTCAGCCTGCCGTTCATCGCGGAAAAGCTGCCCTTCATGATCACGCAGGGCCTGTTCACGACGATCTACGTCTCGGCCATCTCGATTGCGATCGCCTCCATCATCGCCATTCTCGGCGCGGTGGCCAAGCTTTCGACGAACGGCTTCGCCTACGCGATCGCCAGCTTCTACACCTCCTTCTTCCGCGGCCTGCCGCTTCTGATGCAGGTCTATCTCATCTATCTCGGCCTGCCGCAGCTCGGTTTCATCATCGATGCAGTACCGGCCGGCATTCTCGCGCTCTCGCTGTGCTACGGCGCCTATATGACGGAGATCTTCCGCTCGGGCATCCAGAGCATCGACCGCGGCCAGTGGGAGGCCTCGCGCTCCATCGGTTTCGGCTTCGGGCTTACCATGCGCAAGATCATCCTGCCGCAGGCGTTGCCCGTCATCATTCCGCCGACGGGCAACCAATTCATCTCGATGCTGAAGGACAGTTCGCTCGTCTCGGTCATCGGCGTCTGGGAGCTGATGTTCCTGGCGCGCACGCTCGGCCAGAAGACCTTCCAGCACATGGAGATGCTGATCTCGGCCGCCATGCTCTACTGGGTCGTGTCGATCTGCCTCGAACTCATCCAGTCCCGCATCGAACGCCACTACGCCAGGAGCAAAGTGCGATGAGCGAGAAGATCATCGACGTCCGCAACGTCTCCAAATGGTACGGCGCCTTCCGCGTGCTGACCGATGTGAACCTGACGGTGGAGAAGGGCGAACGCATCGTCATCTGCGGTCCATCCGGCTCCGGCAAATCGACGCTGATCCGCTGCTTCAACCGGCTGGAGGCGCACCAGCAGGGCGACATCGTCGTCAACGGCATCACGCTGCACGACAGGATGCGCGACGTCGCCGAGGTGCGCAAGAATGTCGGCATGGTGTTCCAGCACTTCAATCTCTTCCCGCACATGACCGTGCTGATGAACTGCATGGTCGGGCCGATGTGGATCAAGGGCGTGCCGGAAGCGGAGGCCCGCAAGACCGCGCTGAAGTTCCTCGAACGTGTCCGCATTCCCGAGCAGGCGAACAAATACCCCGTGCAGCTCTCCGGCGGCCAGCAGCAGCGCGTGGCGATCGCCCGTTCGCTCTGCATGCAGCCGGCGGTCATGCTGTTCGACGAGCCGACCTCGGCGCTCGACCCGGAGATGGTGTCCGAGGTGCTGGAGACGATGACGAGCCTTGCCCGCGAGGGCATGACAATGGTCTGCGTCACCCACGAAATGGCCTTCGCCCGCGCGGTGGCCGACCGGGTGATCTTCATGAATGCCGGCCAGATCATCGAACAGGGCAAGCCGGATGATTTCTTCGGCAATCCGCAACATGAGCGAACCAAGCTGTTCCTCAGCCAGATTCTGAAGCACTAGGCAATTCCAGAGACCGTCGTCAGCTTTCCTGCACGCCGCACCAGTCGGCCGCAAAGAGCGCCAGCGTCTTGGTGACACGGCGCAGCGAGGAGAGGCTGACCCGCTCGTCGATGCCGTGGATGTTTTCCGCGATGGGACCATAGACGAGTGACGGGATGTTGCCGTGCACGGCGAAAATGGTGGCATCCAGGTAACAGGCCATGACATAGGACCTGAGGTCGGCGCCCGCATGGGCGGCGGCGTGCGCGGTGCGCAGGCTTGTCTCCGCGTCGGTACCTTCGGGCAGCTCGTAGCCGGCCTGCACGACCCCGACCCATGTGAGCGTGACCAGGTTTTCTCCGGCGAAAGCCGGATCTTCGGCCGCGATCCGCTCGATGAATGCTTCGACTTCGGCCGTGCGCATCCTCGGGTCTTCGCCGGGGTAAAAGCCGATCCGGCCCTCTGCGACGCAATCGCTCGGGATGGAGGCGATCCAGTCGCCGCCGGTGATCGTGCCGATCGTCAGGGCGACGGGGTTGGGAAGATCCTCGAACAGAGACTTGCCGATCCGCTCGGCGATCCATTCGGCTTCCAGCCGCCTCAAGTGCCCGATCAGGCGGATCATCAGGTCGATGGCGCTCTGGCCCGATTCCGGTTCACGCGGATGGGCCGGACGCCCCTTCGTCTCGAGCCGGAACTTGATCACGCCGGCATTGGCGCGCACGAGCTGCTCGTCGGTCGGTTCCGGGCTGACGATCGCATCGGCGGTGAAGCCTTCGGCGAAAAGCGTCGCCGCGCCATTGCCGGTGATTTCCTCCTCCACGACGGACTGCACCTGAACGTCGCCACGAAGTGAAAACCCGGCTGCCGCGATGGCGTCGAGCGCGAAGATGGAGGCAACGAGGCCGGCCTTCATGTCGCCGGCGCCGCGCCCGTAGAGCCAGTCGCCATCCCGGCGAGGCTCGAAAGGCGGGGCGGTCCAGCGGTGGGGGCTTCCCGCCGGCACCACGTCGACATGCGAGTTGAAAGCGAGCGAGCGGCCGCCGGTGCCCGCCCCGGCCTTCCGGCCGACGACGTTCCAGCTTTCCGCATAGTCGACCGTCGCCGGCGAGAATGCCGGGTGACGGCCGATTTGGGAGGCATTCGTGCGCACGCGGTCGACCGCGAAACCGCGTTGCCTCAGCGCTGCCGCGAGGAAATCCTGCGCCGCGGCTTCCTCGTTGCGCAGCGATTTGAACCGGACCAGCGCTTCCAGGAACGCAACCTGATCGTCGAAAAGCCGATCGACGGCGCTGAGGATTCGGTCGTTGATGGATGACATGGCAAGCCCTGGCAAAAATATGGAGGTTGGGGCACCGTAGTCCCTGTCCCGTGCAATTCAAGCCGGTTCAGTCGAGGACGAGCGCGATGAACCATTCGGTCGCATGCTGAACTCGTTGACCGTCGGGCCCTCGGACCGATCGATCGGGAAGGTGCCGGCAACCGGCGGATAGCAGGGGAGTTTAAATTCTACAGAAATTATAGAATATACTTCCTTCCGAACGTTCCGGAAGCAGGCGATGCTTTTCCCGTTGCTATCGAACTCAGGGGAAAACGACATGAAGGGTATTTGGGGCATCAATACGCTTTCGGCCATCGCGCTTTCGACGACCTTTCTTGCAGGATCGGCATCGGCGTCGGACGCGCTGGTCGATGCGAAATGGCTGCAGGACAATCTTTCCAACCCGAAGGTCCGCATTTTCGAGGTGAGCGTCGATACGGGCGTCTATGAGCGCGGCCATATTCCCGGCGCGGCGCATCTCGACTGGCATACCGACCTCGTGGATCCCCAGAAGCGGGACATTGCCAGCCGCGAGGCCTTCGAAAAGGTCTTGCGCGATGCCGGTGTCGACAAGGATACGACGATCGTCCTCTACGGCGATAACAACAACTGGTTCGCGGCCTGGGGCGCCTGGGTGTTCGAGGTCTATGGCCTCGGCAGCCAGGTCAAGCTGCTCGATGGCGGGCGCAAGCTCTGGGAAGCGCAGGGCCTGCCGCTCGACACGGCCGTTCCCGATCACGCCGATTCCACCCTGGCGCTTGCCGACCGGGATGATTCCGTGCGTGCCCGCTTCGTCGATGTCGTCGCGGTCGCGGAGGGCAAGAACGATATCAAGCTCGTCGATATCCGCTCGGCCGACGAATATGCCGGCAAGATTTTCGCGCCGGAGGGCGTGAAGGAACTGTCCGTGCGTGCGGGCCACATTCCCGGCGCCGTCAACGTTCCGTGGGGCACGATCGTCAAGGAGGATGGCACGTTCAAATCCGCCGACGAGATCAGGGCGATCTATGCCGAAAAGGGTGTCGACGGCTCGACGCCTGTCATCACCTATTGCCGCATCGGCGAGCGATCGAGCCACACCTGGTTCGCGCTGAAGAAGATCCTCGGCTACGACGTGCGCAACTATGACGGTTCCTGGACCGAATACGGCAATGCCGTCGGCGTGCCGGTGAACAATATCGCCGGCACGATCTGGACCGGCAAGTAACAGCGGTTCCCGAAGGCGCGGCGCCTTACGCCGCGCGGGATGCCGACGCGGGTGGACATCCTCCCAGGTCCACCCGCATTTTCATGTCCAGCCGCCGGATCGCCATGTCTTCCATCGCCGCCCGCTCTCTTTCCGTCTCGGTGCTCGCCCTCCTTGCCGCCTGGAGTGTCTGGCTGGCGCAGGATGCTGCCGGACGGGTGCTTTCCTTCGCGCTGATCGCCGGCAGCGCCTTCGGCATCGTCCTGCAACGGGGCCGTTTCTGCTTCCTGTGCAACCTGCGGGACTTCGTGGAAAGGCGGGATGAATCCGGCGTCATCGCCATTCTCGTGGCGCTTGCCGCGGGCATCGTTCTGTACCAGGCCGTGCTCGGGGCCTGGGTGCCGGTGCCGCAACCGGATCGCCTGCCGCCGAATGCCCATATCGGCCCGGTCGGGACGGTGCTCGCATTTGCCGCCTTCACCTTCGGCCTCGGCATGGCGCTCTCCGGCTCCTGCCTTTCGGCGCATCTCTACCGGCTGGGCGAGGGGGCCTTCGGCTCGCTCGCCGCGCTGCTCGGCGCCGCCGCGGGCTTCCTGCTCGGCTTTTCGACATGGAACGCGCTCTATACCTGGACGGTGTTCGACGACCCGCCGGTCTGGCTTCCCGGTGTATTGGGTTATGCCGGCGCCACGATTGCAGGACTGCTCGCGCTCGGCGTGCTCGCATGGCTGGTCCTTCGCAACGCCGCCCCGCCGCAGCATGCCGGCCTCCAGCCTGCCTCGTCCTTCGAAACGGTCTTCGTCCGGCGCTGGCCTCCGGTCGTCACAGGCCTCCTCGTCGCGACGATCGGCGCCTTCGCCTATCTGCGCGTCGCGCCGCTCGGCGTGACGGCGGAACTGGGCAGTCTCGTGCGCACCGGTGGCCTGTCGCTGGACCTCGTTCCCGAGACCCTCGTTGGGCTGGACACGGTTCGCGGCTGCGTGAGCGCGGTGAAGACGGCGCTGCTTTCACCGAACGGCGTCTTTGTCATCGGGCTGGTTCTGTCGAGCTTCGCCTCGGCACTCCTCGCGGGGCGCTTCGACCCCTCATGGCCCGGTCCGCGCGGCCTGGCCGCGCGCTTTGCCGGCGGCGTGCTGATGGGGTGGGGGGCGATGACGGGCCTCGGCTGCACTGTCGGCGTGCTCCTCTCCGGCATCCAGGCCGGCGCCGTTTCGGGCTGGGTCTTTCTCGTCTTCTGCACGCTGGGCGCCGTTCTCGGTCTGGCCGGCCAGCGCCGGCTCGCGCGCAACGGCTGACGCAGCGTCTTCGCGCCGGGTGCTTGCGGTTCTGAAATAGATGCGGCGCGCGGCGGGCAAGGCGGCCGCCACGATCAGGGCGAAAAGTGCCGCGGCGATGCCGATCATCGTCTGAAGGTCGAACCACTCGGCCAGGGCGCCGAGGGCGAAGGCGCCGAGCGCCGGAGCGGCGCGGAAGACGAGCATATAGAGCGCCAGCACGCGACCGCGCATCGCGGGCAGGCTGAGCGTCTGCGCCATGGATTGCATCGCGATGTTGCAGACGACGTGGAACAGGCCCGCCACGGCAATGGCCGGCAGGGCGAGGAAGGCGGAGGTGCTGAAGGCGAAGACCACCAGGGCCGCGGAAATGCCGAGCGCCGCACCGTAGCTCGTGCGCACCAGCGCGGGCGCGCTCTGTCGCCGCAGCATCCAGCTCGCTCCCACGAAGGCGCCGATGCCCTGCGCGCTCATCAGCATTGCCAGCATCTCCGGTCCGCCCTCGAACGAACCGCCGGCAAGGGCGGGGAAGAGCTCGGTAAAGGGCCGGGCGAGCAGCGAGAACGACGTCGTCAGCACGAAGAGCATGGCGATGGCCGGCTCGCCGGCGATGTAGCGAAAGCCGGCCAGGACATCGCCGGCGAGCGGTGCGGAGCGGGCCGCATGCGGCGTGTGATCGATCCAGCGCCGAACGTGTACGAGCGCCGCGAAGGTGGCGGTGAGGGCAAGGGCGTTGAAGACGAAGACGCTTTCGATGCCGGTCTTGACGATCAGGAGGCCCGCGATGGCCGGCCCGGTGGTGCGGGCGATATTGACCGCGATGGAGTTCGTGGCGATGGCCTGCGACAGCCGCCCCTCGGGTGCGAGCATGCCCGTGACCAGCATCCGCGCCGGATTGTTGAAGCCTTGCAGCGTGGCATCGATGACGGCCCAGAGGAGCAGCAGCCACGGCATCATGCCGCCGGACGTCAGGAGCAGCCAGATGGCGCCGCAGTTGAGCACCGTCAGGGCCTGGGTCAGCCGGATCAGCCGGTACGGGTTGCTGCGGTCCGCGACGGCCCCGGCAAGCGGCGCCACCCAGATGGCGGCGATCAGGTCGCTGAGCGCGATCGCCCCGACCCATGCGGGCGAATGGGTAAGATCCCAGGCAAGCCAGCCGACCGCCGTCTTCTGCGCCCAGGCGCCCATGAAGCCAGCACATTGGGCGATGGCGAAGACGATGAAGTTGCTGCTGCGCGGCGGCGGCTTCGGGGCGGTGGAGGCTTCCTCGGCGGCGGACGTCATTGCACCCGCCGCCCCTGCACGACGCGATCGAGAACGATGGCGCAGAGCAATATGGCGAGCCCGGCAAGGAGGCCCTGGCCCTGCGCGGCATATTGCAGGGCATGCAGCACGTCCTCGCCCAGGCCCTTCGCGCCGATCAGCGCGGCGATCACCACCATGGAGAGGCACATGAGGATCGTCTGGCTGACGCCGGCCATGATCGATGGCGCGGCCGTCGGCAGGTCGACCTTGAAGAGGATGAAGGTCCGGGATGCGCCGAAGGCGACGGCGGCCTCGCGCACGGAGGCCGGGACGGACGCAATGCCGAGCGCCGTCAGCCGGACGACGGGCGGAATGCCGAAGATGATCGTCGCGATGATGCCCGACGGCTTGCCGATGCCGAAGAGCGCGATCACCGGAATGAGATAGACGAAGGCCGGCATGGTCTGCATGAAATCGAGCAGCGGGCGCACGATCGCCGCGACGCGCCGGTTGTAGCCGCACAGCACGCCGAGGGGAATGCCGATCGCAATGGAAATGAGCGCCGCCGTGCCGAGAAGGGCGACGGTCTGCATGCTCTTTTCCCAGTAGCCGAGGATGGCGAGGTAGCTGATCGCGACGAAGGTCAGCAGGAAGACGCGAAAGCCTGCGAGCTGCCAGGCGATGGCGAGGATGATCGCCATCACGACCGGCCATGGCGTCTGTGTGAGGATGCCCTCCATCACGCCGAGCATGCCGTTGATCGCCTTCGTCAGGGTGCCCGCCGCTGGCGAGACCGCGCTGCTGATCGCGGCGATGAACCGGTCCAGCCACGCGGCGGCGCCCGAGTTCCAGGCGGGATCGCTCGGGAAGGCGTCGAAGAGCGTGCGGTCGTTGAAATGAAGAAAGACGATCGGAACGAAGATGGCCAGCAGTGCCGCGGCGCCGGCGGCGTGAAGATGGCTGAATCCCGCCTTGCCCGCATCGCCTTCCAGCCGCCAGGCGCGGAAACGGCGTTCGGCGATATGATTGGCGAGCCCGCCCGCCACCAGGCGGGAGGCGGCAAGCATGCCGGTGCCGAGCAGGGCCACCAGCCACGCGCCGGTCCTTGCGTCTTCCGCCGCCTGCCGGGCATCCTTCGCCGCCTGCTCCAGGGCCGCGGCGGACCGTGTCAGCGACTTTGCGATGGGCGTACCGGCGTCCCGGTCGTTCGCGGTCTTCGCTTCGAGAAGGCGCGTCGCGGCGAGGGTCTCGAGCCTGTCGGCGCGCGCGCTCTGCCCGGCGCTGGCGCCGCCGCCAAGCGCGAAGGCGATCAGCACCACGGCGAGCAGGTCGGCGACGAGGAACGGCCAGAACGCCGACCAGAGGCGCCGCCCGGCGAGCCAGACGGGGCCGAGGACGGCGGCGGCGATGTTGAGGGAGGGCACATAGCCGCGCCGTTCGCCGATCCGCCGGAAAGCCCGGCGATAATAGGTGCTGTTGATGGCGGCGAAGCGGTCGATGGCCTCGTCCCGCGCCGTGTGGTCGCTCATGCGATGGCTCTTGCTTTCACGATGGGGTCTTGCGCGCGCGCCGGCAGGCGGGCGTTCTGGACGAAACGGCGGACATAGTCGTCCGCGGGCTGCGCCACGAGGTCCGCCGCCGTACCCGTCTGCACGATGCGGCCCGCCCGCATGAGAACGACGCGGTCGGCGATGCGGAAGGCTTCGTCGACATCATGCGTGACGAAGACGGTCGTCTTTCCGAGATCACGCGACAGCGCCATGAACTGGGTCTGGAGATCGTGGCGGATCAGCGGGTCGAGCGCGCTGAACGGCTCGTCCATCAGGAGGATATCGGGATCGGCCGCGAGCGCCCGGGCAAGGCCCACGCGCTGTTGCATGCCGCCGGAAAGCGCGGCGACCCGCCGGTCGCCGAGGCCGTCAAGGCCGACGCGCACCAAAAGCTCGTCCGCCCGGTCCTCGCGCCGTGTGCGCGCCACGCCGCGGATCTCGAGCGGCAGGGCCACGTTGTCGCGCACGGAAAGATGCGCGAGCAGGGCATGCGACTGGAAGACCATCCCGATCCGCCGCGAGCGCAGCTCCCGCAGCGCTCGCGGCCCGAGCGACAGGATGTCGCCGCCGTCGATCCGCACCTTGCCGGCGCTCGGTTCGAGAAGGCGGTTGATCAGGCGCACGAGCGTCGACTTGCCGCTGCCGGAAAGGCCCATCAGGCAGACCAGCTCGCCCTTTTCGACCGACAGGCTCGCGCCGCCGACACCGATGACGGCGCGCAGGCGCTTGAGGACGGCATCGTCCGGCACGGACCGGCGGGCCTCTGCGAGAACCGCCTGCTCGTCCGTGCCGAAAATCTTCCAGACGTCCTCAAGCTCGATCATGGATCAGTTTCCGGTCCAGCCCGCGACGACATCCGGATTGGCGGCGATCCAGTCCCTGGCCGCATCGTCCGGCGCCTTGCCCTCGACGGCGATCGCGAAGGCGAGCTTGCTGACGGCATCCGTGGTGAAGGTCACCTTTTCGAGGATCGCCGCGACTTCGGGCGCGCTTTCCGCGAGCGACCCGGAATAGGCGATGTGGATCGCCGCATCCTTGTAGGCCGACTTGATCGCGGACTTTTCCAGCCAGTTCGGATCGGACGGCTCGACGAAGGTCCATGCGGCATCGTCGTGCTTCGGCTCCTCCAGCACTTCCAGCGCGTAGCGGGCGAAATTCTGGTGCGGGCCGTAGCAATAGCCGATCCAGCCGGTGCCGGCCTTCACGGCGGCGTCGAGATCGGCGGTCGTGACCGCCTCGTCCGTCGTCTGGAGTTCGAAGAAATCCGCAAAGCCGTAGTCGCGGGCGCGCACCGTTTCGATGTTCGTCGAAAGCCAGCCGGCAGCGCCGATCCAGATCTTGCCCTTGCCCTTGCCATCGGCGGAGAAGACGGCCGCCTTGGCCGGATCGGCGAGGTCGAAGACGGAGTGGATGTCGTGCTTGTCCGCTGTTGCCTTCGTCGTGCAATAGCCCTGCGTGCCGGCATAGGAGTTGGCGGCGAGTTTCACCTTGCCGCCCTCGCCGGCATATTGATCGACGAGTGCCTGCTGGTTCGGCAGCCAGACATCGGTCCAGATGTCGATCTCGCCGCCATTGCGGTTCAGGGCCTCCCAGATGACGGGCACGGAGCCGGCTTTCACCGCCTCAACCTCCTTGCCGAGCTGCTCTTCGAGCAGGACCTTGACGACATAGGCTGTGCCTTGCGCGGTGGCGTAACCGGGATCGGCGATGGTGATGGGGTTTGCCTGCGCGAGGGCCGGCCAGAGCATGGCGAGCGCTGCCGAGGTCGCGAGGAGGGACTTGATCGTGAGATGCATGGTACGGTCCGTTCGGGTTGCGTTGGGATGATGTTCGGTGTTCAGGCGCGGTTCCGGCCCGCTTCGGAGGGCCGGTTGCGCGCGAGAGGGGGCAGGGCGAGCCGCTCGCGGAGCGAGCCGGTCTGCGGGCCGGGATTGAGAAGACTGCGTTCCCGCAGCAGGGGCACGACGGTGCGGATGAAGTCGTCCTGCCCTTCGGGAAAGGTCGGCGGCAGCAGCATGAAGCCATCGGCGGCGCCGCTTGCGGTCCAGTCCTCGATCTGGCCGGCGATGTCCTCCGCCGTGCCGATGACCTGCCAATGGCCGCGCGCGCCGGCGATGCGGCGGGCGAGGGCGCCGACGGTAAGGCCCTCCTTACGGGCAAGCTCGGTCAGGAGGACCTGCCGGCTGCGGATGGAGTTCGACACGGGCAGATCCGGAAGCGGGCCGTCGATGTCGATCCCGGAAAGATCGACGTCTCCAAGATAGGTTTCGAGCAGCGAGAGCGCGACGTCGGGCTGGATGAGATCCTGCAGTTCGGCATATTTGTCTTCCGCCTCGGCCGTCGTCCTGCCGATGACGGGGAAGATGCCGGGCAGGATGAGGACGTCGTCGGCGCGCTTGCCCGAGGCCGTGCGACGCTTCCTGATGTCCTGATAGAAGCTGCGGGCCGAAACGATGTCGGTCTGCGCGGTGAAGACGACATCCGCGGTCTTCGCGGCGAGCGCTTTGCCGCTGTCCGACGAGCCGGCCTGCACCAGGAGCGGGCGACCCTGCCGTGAGGGGATGACGTTGAGCGGACCCTTGCTGCGGAAATACCGCCCCTCATAGTCGATGGTCTTCACGGCGTCGGGCTCGAAGAAGACGCCGCTCTGCTTGTCGCGCACGAAGCCGTCGGGATTCCAGCTCCCCCAGAGGGCGAGCACGGCATCGACGAATTCGTCGGCGCGGGCATAGCGGGCAGCATGGTCGAAGTCCGGCCCCGGATTGAAGTTGTCGCTTTCCTGCCGAAGCGACGAGGTGACGATGTTCCAGCCGATGCGCCCGTTGCTGATGAGATCGAGCGAGGCGAGCTGCCTTGCCAGGTTGTAAGGCTCGTTGAAGGTCGTGGAGGCCGTCGCCACCACGCCGATCCGCGTCGTCGCGGTCGCGACGGCGGCGGTGAGCGTCAGCGCCTCGAAGCCATGCGACCATTCGTCGACGCGCCGCAGGGCCTCCGCCCGGCTCTTCGGCACGCCGAGACGATCGGAGATGAAGGCGATCTCGAAGCCGGCGGCTTCGGCTGCCCGCGCGGCATCGATGTAATGCGCGGCGGTGATATTGGCATCGGCGCGCGTCGACGGATGCCGCCAGGCGGCGACATGATGCCCGCTGGGATAGAGAATGGTGCCGAGAACGATTTTGCGTGAGGACATGGCGACGAACTTGAAAAGGGGCAAACTGTTGCGGTTTCTCGCAAAATAATAAATTCTATAGTTTCTGTAAGGAAATATGTTCTCTTCTGCGGCGCATGTCGGGTTTATTCATCGCGCCCCCGGCGGCGGGCGGAGCACCGGCCTTTCGCGTTCCCGTCCCCGGCCGCAGCCGGCCAAGCCTTTGATCTGCCGAGGCCAAATCGAGGCGCCAAGCGAGGCATCCGCGAAAGCGCACCAGGCCTGCCGATATGCGGATAGTTTGGCGCGCGGGCCGATTTCGGGGGAGCATTTTTTCTCTTCGGCAGCCATTGGGCACATCGTTATCCCTTTAATCTATAGTTTTAGTAGATAATATCGCTGTGTGATTGAGCGGTGCCCGCGGTGCCGCGCCCGTTCCGGGGATCTCAACCGGCTGTCTTCAGCGCGCATTGGAGAAATATCATGGCATTTCCACCCACCGCCGCATCATCCGTTCCCACCGCCTCGCTCGAACTCGACGCCGATGTCCTTGTGATAGGCGGCGGGCCGGCGGGCACCTGGGCGGCCATCGCCGCGGCCGCGAGAGGGGCGAAGGTCGTCCTCGCCGACAAGGGCTTTTGTGGCTCGTCCGGGGCCACTGCGCCTTCGGGCACGGGGGTCTGGTATGTGCCGCCGGATCCGGCGCGCCGCGCGAAGGCGATGAACAGCCGCTGGGATCTCGGCGGCCGGCTGGCGGATCCAGCCTGGATGCGGCGGGTGCTGGACCGGACCTATGACAATGTGAACCGGCTTGCCGAATGGGGTTACCCGTTCAGCGACGACGCCGACGGCCGGTCGATCCGCAACGGCCTCGACGGCCCGGACTACATGCGCCTGATGCGCAAGCGCACGAAGGCCGCGGGCGTGAAAATCCTCGATCACAGTCCCGCGCTCGAATTGCTGCGCGATGACGGCGGCGCGGTGGCGGGGGCCGCGGGCGTCCGCCGCCAGAAGGCGGACACCTGGCTGGTGAGGGCCAATGCGGTCGTCATCGCGACGGGCGGCTGTGCCTTCCTCAGCAAGGCGCTCGGCTGCAATGTGCTCACCGGCGACGGCCTTCTGTTCGCTGCCGAGCTTGGCGCCGAGCTCTCGGGAATGGAGTTCTCGACCGCCTATGCCATGGCGCTCGAAGGCGGCTCGGTCACCAAGACGCGCTTCTACGATTGGGCGACCTTCACCTTCGAGGACGGTTCGCCGATTCCGGGCGCGGCCTCCAAGGGCGGCCGGTCGGTGATTGCGCGCGTGCTCCAGTCGCGGCGCGTCTTCGCCCAGCTCGACAAGGCCGACGCGGAGACGGAGCAGGCGATGCGCTATGCCCAGCCGAACTTCTTCCTGCCGCTCGACCGCGTGGGGATCGATCCGTTCCGGCAGCGCTTCCCGGTGACGCTGCTCTTGGAAGGCACGGTGCGCGGCACCGGCGGGCTGCGGATCGTCGACAGCACCTGCGCCACGACCGTCCCGGGCCTCTATGCGGCGGGCGATGCGGCGACCCGCGAACTGGTTTGCGGCGCCTTCACCGGCGGCGGCAGCCACAATGCCGCCTGGGCGATGTCGTCCGGCTACTGGGCCGGCAGCGCGGCCGGCGAGCATGGCCGCCACCTGCGCGGCCGCAACCGGACGGTCCTGCGCGCCGGCGGCGTCGGCATCGCCGATGGGCCGGGCCGGGCGATCGACGCCGCGGCGCTCACCCGGGCGGTGCAGGACGAGGTCTGGCCGTATGACCGCAACTATCTTCGCTCCGGCGAGCGGCTGACCGACTCGCTCGGCCGTCTCGACGGCCTCTGGCGCGGCGCCCGCATGGCGCAGGCCGCGTCGCTCGACGAGGCGCAGCGCACCCGCGAAGGCGTGGCGATGCTGGCGACCTCCCGGTGGATGTACCGCAGCGCCCTGTCGCGGACCGAAAGCCGCGGCATGCACAAGCGCGAGGATTTTCCCGAGAAGGACGACAGCCAGCTTCACTACACGACGAGCGGCGGCCTCGACGAAATCTGGATCGGACACGAGCGCGCGCCCTCGCCCGAAGTAGAGGTGCTCGCGGCATGATCGAGGTCATCAGTGAGGATCGCTGCACGGGCTGCAACATCTGCGTCAATGTCTGTCCGACCAATGTCTTCGCCCCGGCCGCCGGGGGCATCCCGGTCATCGCGCGCCAGGATGACTGCCAGACGTGCTTCATGTGCGAGGTCTATTGTCCGGACGACGCGCTCTACGTGGCGCCCCACGCGACCGAGATCACTCATGTGACGGCCGCGGAGCTGGAGGAGCGGGACCTCTTCGGAAGCTATCGCAGGTCGATCGGCTGGATCAGGGGCGGCCGCCCCCGGCCGGCGCCGGAAATCATGCAGCGACTGGAGCACCGCTGAAGGCGGGCCGGCGGCTGCAAGCCTCAAGGCATGAACCGCAATTGGAACGAATGGGGATTTGAATGTCTATCAATCGCAGAATGTTCGTGGCCGTGCTGACGGCCGTCATCGGGTTCGCGGCCGTGCAGGCCATGCCATTACAGGCGCTGGCGGCGGAAAAGCCGAGCGTGATCCGCCTCGCCTCCTTCGGCAACGCCGCCGGCAAGCCCTATGGCACGGGGGCGATCGGGGTCCTGCGGGCGCAGGAACTGCTGGAGAAGGAATTTGCCGCCGACGGCATCTCGATCGAATGGCAGTTCCCGCGCGGAACCGGCCCCGCGATCAACGAGGCCATCGCAAACGGCCAGCTCGACTTCGCCTATTACGGCGGCCTGCCGAACATCGTGGGGCGCGGTGCCGGCCTCAAGACCAAGGTCGTCTCGTCCTATGGCGTCAGCCCGAGTTATGTCGTGGCCAGGCCGGATGCGAAGATCGCCTCGATCGCCGATCTCAAGGGAAAGAAGGTCGCGACATCGCGCGGCACGATCAACGAGCTCAGCCTCTTCCGCATCCTGGAGCAGGCGGGCCTGACGCCGGACGACATCCAGTTCTTCGACCTGCAGACCGCCGACCAGATCGCCGCGATCACCTCGGGTGACATCGATGCGGTCGTCGGCGGGGGCAGCAGCGTGCTTCAGCTCGTCGAGCAGAACATCGCCACGGTCGTCTTCACGACGAAGGGCAGCCCCGCTCCCGGCAGCAATTTCGGGTCCTTCGTCGTCACGGATGCGTTCCGCGAAGCCTATCCGGACCTGACGCAGCGGGTCGTCAACAAGTTCGTCGAGGCATCCTACTTCGCTTCCGACGAGAAGAACCGCGAGGCCCTGTTCGATATCTGGGCGCTGACCGGCTCGCCGCGGTCCACCTTCGAGAAGGACTATGCCGACGAGGTGCTGAAGGATCGCCAGAGCCCGCTTCTCGACGATTTCTATCGGGCGAACGTCACCGCCGGTGTCGATTTCGCCGTCAGCCAGAAGCTGATCCGCAAGCCGTTCGACGTCAACGAATGGGTGGACGACAGCTACCTGAAGAAGGCCCTGAAGGACTACGGCTACGAGAACGTCTGGACCCCGCGCGACAGCAAGGGCAACGCCGTCCAGTTCTGACGCTTTCGGTCCGTCCCGATTTTTCGACCGCCAGCTTTCACCGGATTCCCGGTGAAGGAAAGGAGAGAGCATGTCCGACGTCACCTTCAAGGCGCCCGTCATCATCCGCGATCGCCGGCCTCAGCGGGCCGGTGCAGGAGAGGGCGCGGCGCGCTCGTGGCCTCGGCCTTGGCTGCCCGATGCGGCCGCCAGGGTGCTCCTGGGCCTCGTGCCTCCGCTCGCGCTGCTGGCCCTGTGGTCCTATGCCGTCCGGCAGGAATGGCTGGCGGAGCAGATCCTGCCCGCGCCGATCCTCGTCTATGAAACGACGCTCGACCTGCTGCTGACCGGCCAGCTTGCCGAGGAACTCTCAGTCAGCCTTGCCCGCGTCGGGGCGGGCCTTGCGATCGGCGGCGGGCTCGGCCTCCTGTTCGGGCTCGCCTTCGGGCTCTTTCGCACGCTCGACCTCTATGTCGCGCCGACGGTTCGCGCCTTCTGCCTCGTGCCGTCGCTGGGCTGGCTTCCCTTCTTCATGCTCGTCTTCGGCATCGGCGAAACGCTCAAGCTCGTCCTCATCGCCAAGACCTGCTTCCTGCCGCTGATGGTCGGGGCCTATGAGGGATTGCACAGCCGGCCGCGCAAGTACGACGACGTTGCGAGCGTCCTCGAACTCTCGTGGTTCTCGCGTGTGCGGCTGGTCGTCTGGCCGTCCATTCTGCCGTCCATCCTGACGGGGATACGCCAGGCGCTCAGCCGCGGCTGGAAGGTGCTCATCCTCGTGGAGATGATCTCGTCGGCCGCCGGCCTCGGCTATCTGATGATGTGGGGGCGCAAGGCGTTCCAGCTCGACGTCGTCTTCGCGACCATGATCGTTATTGGCCTGGTCGGCTGGGCGCTCGACTATGCCCTGACGCGCTTCCAACACCGGGCGACCGCCTGGTCGTTCAAGGCGGCCTGACATGGCGGCGACCAATTTCTCCGCCGCGTCGCGGTCCGGCATCGTCGCGCGTGCCCTAGTGCTGCCGGCCGCGCTTCTTCTCCTCTGGGTGCTGCTGGACGCCCTCGGCGCCCTGAAGGGCGGCATCGTGGTATCGCCCTCGCAGGTCTTCGGCACGGCCTATGAGGGATTTGCCGACGGGTCGCTGCCGGGCGCGGCGCTCGCGACCCTGCTGCGGGCGCTGACCGGCTGGGCCATCGGCGCGCTTGCCGGGCTCGTTTTCGGCCTGATCCTCGGCCTGTCCGGCATCGCGCGCAATCTGTTCGATCCCTCGATTTCCAGCCTGCGGCAGATCGCCCTGTTCGCCTGGATCCCGCTGCTCAGCGCATGGCTGGGAAACGGCGAGGCGATGAAGATCACGCTGATCGCCCTTGGCGCCTTCTTTCCCATGGCGCTCGGCACCCAGGCAGGCTGCCAGAACGTCCCGGCGCCGTTTCGCGAGGTCGGCAGGGTGCTGGAGCTCGATCGCCGCGCGACGATCACCGCCATCATCGTTCCCGCGGCCCTGCCGTCGATCCTGGTGGGGCTGGAGCTCTCCCTCAATATTGCCTGGCTCGGCACCTTCGGGGCCGAATACCTGATCGGCACGGGCTACATCAACGGCATGGGCGACGGCCTCGGGGCCTATCTCGCGGCGGCGCGGGAATATGCCCGCATGGACCAGGTCCTGCTCGGGGTCCTGTTCCTCGCGCTGATCGGCCTCGGCCTCGACAGGCTCGTTCTCGGATTTTCAAGGAGGCTCGTATCATGGCGGACGCCCTGACGCTTTCACGACCGGCCGCGCGGGATGCCGGCGCGGTGGCCATCCTCGGCGTGTCGAAGACCTTTCACGTCGAGAACCGGACGGTGCATGCGCTCGACGACGTGTCGCTTGCGATCGCATCGGGTGAATTCATCAGCATCGTCGGGCCGAGCGGCTGCGGGAAATCGACGCTGTTGCGCTTCCTCGCCGGCCTGGACAGGCCGGACGGCGGCCGGATCACGGTGGATGGCGAGGTGGTCGACCGGCCGAGCCTCAAGCGCGGCATCGTCTTTCAGGACCATCGCCTGCTTCCCTGGCTCAATGTGGAGGAAAACGTCGCGCTCAGCCTTCGCAGCCTTGCCGGCGCGCCGGCCGACAAGAAGGAGAGGGTGCAGTCCCTCATCGACCTCGTGGGGCTGACCGGCTTCGAGAAGGCCCTTCCGCACGAATTGTCCGGCGGCATGTCGCAGCGCGCCGCGATTGCCCGCGGGCTTGCACCGCGGCCGCCGCTGCTGCTGCTGGACGAGCCGCTCGGCGCGCTCGATTCCCTGACGCGCAGCTATCTCCAGGACGAGCTCCTGGCGATCCGGGAACGGGAAAAGAGCACGGTCGTCATGGTGACGCACGATGTGGAGGAAGCGATCTATCTCTCCGATCGCGTCGTCGTCATGGAGCCGAGGCCCGGGCGCATCGCCGCGATCTTCGATATCACAAGCAGGAGGCCACGCCACCGCGACGATCCGGATTTCGTGGCGACGAGGCGCAAGATCACGGACCTGCTCGCAACGCGCTAGCAAGGGCGCGATCCCTTGCTGGCCCCTCCAGAAAAGCATGCGAGGCCAGGTTCGAACTGGTTCAGCCCTCGGCGCATCGTCGCGATGCGTCTGGGTCGCCAAGCCGACGGCTGGGCGTTTTGGCCGGAGCGGTATGGGTTGCCAGCTCGCCGGCAGTCAGATGGCAGCGTATGAACCCATTCTTCGTCGCCCGAACAGGTGGCCGCGCCTCGGCACACAGATTGCCGACCTGGCGGGGACAGCGGCCGGCGAGCGGGCAGCCGACGCCATGCATGGCTCTCGACGCCGGAAAGGCGGGTGGCCGTGAGACGTAGTGGTCCTTTCGAAGGCCGGGGGCGGCCTCCAGCAGCATTTCCGTATAGGGGTGGAGTGGGGCGACGCGCCTGGGCGTGGCGCGGCAGGCTGTGGTGGCAAAATCGCAGCGCGGCTCGAACTTGCAGCCGTCGCGGTCAAGTGCCATGCCTCATGTCCGGGATCATTCAGCGGGAATGGGCAAGTGGATTGGCCGTTCAGCCGTCTTGCGCGCCGAGAGCGCCGCAACGCCGAGCATATGCCCGCGTCCCTTGAGGTCATGCTGTCCAAGATCTTCGACAAGGATGGCATCCGGAAGCACAATCTGCGCTGCGAGCTTATGGGAGATCAGCACGTCGCGGCCGAGCGTCTTGCAAAGCGTTTCGATGCGCGCCGTCGTGTTGACCGTGTCGCCGAAGAACGCGATTTTGTGATGGTCGACGCCGATTTCCGCAGTGACGATCGGTCCTCCATGAAGGGCAGCCCGCAATCGCGGCACTTCTCCGAAACGGTGCTTCCAGGTCCTGGCGTGGGCGTCGATTTCGGACAGGATGTCAAAGACGCAGCGGACACAGCGGGCATCCTTGATCCCGCGGGCAAGCGGCCAGGTGATGATCGCGGCATCGCCGACATAGTCGTTGATGGCGCCCTTGTGGCGCCGCACCGGTTCCGCGAAGGTCGAGAAGATCGCCTTCAGATACTGTTGCGCGCGCAGGTCGCCGTATTTTTCCGCGTAGGCGGTCGAGCCGGCGAGATCGATGAACAGGAACACGCGCTCTTCTGTGACCGGTTGACGATAACGGCTGATCAGCATGCTGGTGAACACATCCCTGCCGAGCAGGTCGCGAACACGCAGGATGAAGATGATCAGAAGGCAGACGGCGAAGCCGTAGAGAAGCACCTCGACGGGCATGACCACCGCCTCGACGAGCGAGCCGGCTTTGATCATGCCAAGCAGGAGAAGGCCGGCGCTGGCCACCGCATAGCCGACACTCATCAGGATTTGATAGGCAAGGAGCGACGCAAGGAGATAGGGCAAGCTCGGCAGCTCATCGATCTTCCGACGCAGTTTGCGGAAGGTCGCCCGGCGCTCGAAAGCGATGATGGGCATTCCCATGGCGATCGCATAGGCTGGCCCCACGACCGGCAGCAGCCGCCCTGGCGACATCATGACATCGTAGAGAATCCCGCTCAGCGCCAGGCCGAGGACTATGAACAGCCAGTTTTGAGCAGGCGAGATTTCCCGCATGGCGCAGAGCGCTCCTTTGGCGTCGGCAGGCGTTGTCGCACCCGCGCTGTTGCGGTCCAAGGCGACTGCATTGCCGTCCATGAACGGCAGGTGCGCGCCGCAAGGGCGATCGAAGCTCCGGGGAAATGCCGGGCGGCCCGTTTCAGGGGCCGCCGGACCGCACCGGCGCTCAACAACATGATACGCTATCGGCTTTCAAAACAATCGAAAACGCTGTCGCCAAACCCAACGTGCCGCTGCACCCATTGCCTTTCCTCACGCGGGTTTGACTTCAGGAGCGCTCAACGCTTTGAAGACGATCGCGTATGTCGTCGATCGATGCGCGAATGGCGTTGATCGTTTCGCCGTCGAGCCCGACGGCGTCCTGGATGCAACGCGCGATCTCTGCCGCATGGCCTCTCAGCGCGTGCCCTTCCTTGGTCAGATGCAGGAGGACCTCGCGTTCGTCTTTCGGGTTTCGCGTCCTGGTGACCAGGCCGGCCGCCTCCAGTCGCTTGAGAAGGGGCGTAAGCGTGCTGGAGTCGAGAAAAAGAATCCCGCCCAGTTCCTTCACGGTGCGGCCGTCCCGGCCCCAGAGCGTCACCATGACGAGGTACTGAGGGTAGGTGAGCTTGAGCTTGTCGAGCAGCGGGCGGTACAGCTGCGTGAAGGCGTGTTCGGCGGAATAGACGGAAAAGCACAGCATTTCCGAGACATCCGGGATGGAAGGGGGCTGGCTGGCGGGCGCTGGCGTCATGGCGGTCTCCTTTCTCTCACAAATAATTTGTGCGCGATTGATTTGCAAGCAATTGACAACGGGCCTCGGCGCGCATAAATAGATCGTACACAAATTAATCGTACACAAATTAAAAGGAGATGACGATGACCTACTTCACGACCAGCGACGGCACCCGGCTTTTCTACAAGGACTGGGGCGTCGGCCAGCCCATTCTCTTCGCTCACGGCTGGCCGCTGTCATCCGACGCCTGGGACCAGCAGATGCTGTTCTTCGGACAGAATGGTTTCCGCGTGATCGCCCATGATCGCCGCAGCCACGGCCGCTCCGACCAGACCTGGGACGGCAACAACATGGACCGGTACGCCGACGATCTGGCGGAATTGATCGAGGCGCTGGACCTGCGCGACGCTATCCTCGTCGGTCATTCGACCGGCGGCGGCGAGGTCGCGCACTACATCGGCCGTCACGGCTCGGCGCGTGTCGCCAAGGTCGTCCTTGTCGGCGCTGTCCCGCCGCTGATGCTGAAGACGGATGCCAATCCCGAGGGAGCACCGCTCTCGGTGTTCGACGGCATCCGAAAGAACACCGCTACCAACCGGTCGCAGTTCTTCTTCGACCTGACCGTTCCCTTCTACGGCTTCAATCGCGACGGCGTCGAAACCAACGAAGGCCTGCGCGAGAACTTCCGCCGCATCGGCCTGCAGGGCGGCATCAAGGGCCAGTATGACTGCGTCCGCGAATTCTCCGAGGTCGACTACACCGAAGACCTTCGGCGGATTGATCGCCCGACCCTGATCATCCACGGCGATGATGACCAGATCGTCCCGCTCAAGGCTTCCGCTCGATTGGCCGCGGAAATCGTCCCGGATGCGACCCTGAAGGTCTATCCCGGCGGATCGCACGGGCTCGCCGAGACCGAGGCCGAACGCTTCAACGCCGATGTCCTGACCTTCATTCGCGGCTGAGTGCGTCCTCAGGTCCCGAAATTCACAAAACCAGATCAGAGAAGGAAAGTATCATGTCCAAGTTTGCTGCAACGGTTGCTCTCGCAGCCACGCTTCTTTCCGGTGCTGCCGCCGCCGAACCGGCCAAGCCCACCATCGTCTTCGTGCATGGCGCGTTTGCCGACTCCTCGAGCTGGAACGGCGTCATCACCCGCCTTCACAAGGATGGGTACAGGGCCGTCGCCGTCGCAAATCCGCTGCGCGGCGTCTCGCATGACGCACGGCGCGTTTCCGATGTCGTCGACAGCATCGAGGGCCCGGTGGTCCTTGTCGGTCATTCCTATGGCGGCCAGGTCATCTCGAACGCCGCGAAGGGACACGACAACGTCAAGTCGCTGGTCTATGTGGCGGCCTTCGCGCCGGACACTGGCGAGGCCGCGGCCGAGCTGGCCGGCAGGTTCCCTGGCGGTACACTCGGCGAAGCGCTTGCTGCCCCGGTCAAGCTCGCCGGGGGCGGCGTCGACCTCTACATCGACCAGACGAAGTTCCGCGACCAGTTCGCGCACGACGTTCCGGCCGAAGCGACGGCGCTGATGGCGGCCGGCCAGCGGCCGATCACCGAGGCGGCGTTGACGGAAAAGTCCGGCGACCCGGCCTGGAAGGCGCTGCCGTCGTATTTCGTCTATGGCGATGGCGACAAGAACATCCCGGCGAAAGCACTGGGATTCATGGCCGAGCGCGCGGGCTCCAAGCGCACGGTCGTCGTGGAAGGCGCGTCGCATGTCGTGATGGTCTCGCAGCCGCAGGTCGTCGCCGACCTGATCGAAGAGGCTGCGCGATAGGCTGGCACCGACCTACGACACCAGGCCACGGTACGTCAGCGCCGTGGCCTGTCCGTTTCCCCGGCTTCGCGGTCTGCAACGTCCTCGGAAGGATTGTCATGCGGACCGTTGCTGAACTGAAACCGGCGCGTGCCCTTGCAGCCAGAATGTGCTCGAGATCCCTCAGTGCCGCCGCCGTGGTGGCGAGCGGTTCCTTGCCGGATCCGATCGCGACCGTTTCGCCCATCGCGTCGGTGGTGATGCGGATTGCCTTGTCCTTTCCGCCGCAGTCGCTTGTGGCCACTCCGAGCCGGACACGGCCGTGGGGTGCCCGGGCCGCGATCCGGCATTGTTGGCTGCCGCCGATCATGATCGGCGGCGGTGCCCGCGAAAATTCGATGCCGTAACGGTCACGCATCGGGCCGGCCACGTCCATCAGGCATGGGCGGCGTTCTTGCAGAGAGGGGATGACAAGGCCCGACAGCGACCGGCTTTTCCTCGATGCCCGTTCGAGACCTCGCAATCCCGCCCGGATCAGCCCGCGGTGCCCGGTGCCGGCGTGTTGAGCAGCTGCTGCTCCCAAAGATAGGCGATGCCGCTTCCGGCAGCGTGCTGGAGGACCACGTCGTTCAGCGCGATGGCGGTTTCGGCCCGTGCCCAGTCGCGCTGCCACTCGGATGCCAGGGCCAGCCAGGTCATCAAGTTCACGCCCGCCGCGGCCATGCGCTGGATGGCGACCTCATGCGCCTCGACCGAAACCGCGCCCGACGCATCGGTGATGACCGTCACATCCCAGCCTTCCCCCGCAGCCTGGATTGCCGGCATCGCGACGCAGATCTCGGTCCACAGGCCGGCGATGATGAGCTGCTTGCGTCTCGTCGCCTTGACCGCGTCGACCACCTTCTGATCTTCCCAGGTGTTGATGAACGTCCGGTCGATCACCTCCTGGCCGGGGAACACATCGGTGATCTGCCGAAAGAGGAGGCCGCCGCGATCGGCGATGACGCTTGTCAGGATCGTCGGGACGTTGAAGACCTTGGCGGCCTTTGCCAGCGCCGTCGAATTGTTGACCACGATGTGGGGGTCATGGCTGTTCAGGTTCGCGAGCTGATAGGGCTGATGGTCGATCAGGACGAGGACCGAATCTTCCGGACGAAGAAGCGAAGCAAGGCCATTACGAAAGGTCATGAAGACATCCTCTGTTGCCGTTTTGTGTGGGATTGGTCTGGCAATCGGCAGGCGCCGGATGCGGCGCTGCCTGCGAAACGGACTCTGTCATCCCGCATCATGATGCGGTAGCGCCCTTTCGTGCTAAGCTGTGTCGCAATATGGGGAACGCCGAATGGACATAGAAGACTTGCGGACATTCGTGGAGGTTGCCGATGCGGGGGGCGTTACGTCTGCGGCGCTCCGGCTCGGCATCTCCAAGTCGATGGTCAGCCGGCGGCTTATCCGGCTTGAGGCGGAGCTCGGCACCCAGCTTCTCGCACGAACCACCCGCGGCGCCGCTCTCACGGAAGCCGGGGCCACGTTCCGGGATTATGCCGCCAGGGTTTGCGCCGAGATCGACGTGGCCAGGGAAACGATCCTGCCCGCCGGTGAGCTGTGCGGCCGCCTGCGGATTGCCGCGCCGCTTTCGTTCGGCCCGACCCACTTCGCCCCGGTGCTCGCGGACATGGCGCGACGCCACCCGCAGCTCCACATCCACACGTCCTACAGCGACCGCTTCGTCGATCTCGTCGCCGAAGGTTTCGATTGTGCGATCCGGGTCGGCACTCTCCAGGATTCCAGCCTGATCGCCAGGCGCATCGGGCCGCTCCATGGGAAGTTCGTCGCGAGCCCGGATTATATAAGGACGCATGGATCCCCGGAAACGCCGGAAGAGCTCGTCGCCCATCAGGCCCTCATGCAGGGCATGGAAACCTGGCAGCTTATGGATGGCGACAGGATCATGACGGTCAACCCGCGGGGGCGCTTCAAGGCCGACAGCGGAGTGGCTCTTGCCGTGGCCGCGGCAGCCGGGCTGGGCATCGCCGCGCTGCCCGACTACCTTATCCAGGACTACATGGCGTCCGGAACGCTTGTTCCGGTCATGACGCGCCATCCACCGCCACCAGCCGGCATATTCATTGTCCGCCCGCCGGGGCAGCATCCCGCAAGGAAGGTGCGAGTCCTCACCGAAATGCTGATCGAGTGTTTCGAACAGGCACCAGACCCGGCGTGAGCGCCATGAGGGGGCAAGCCTACAGATTGTTTCGGCAGGCCTGCAGCTCGAGCCGTAGCGTGTCGACCAGTTCGGCCGCCGGCATTGTACGCGTGAGCGGCGCGCCTTGTCCGGCCCATTGTGCCCCGAAGCCGTATTCCCCTTTTGCCTTGGCGGCGGCGTGGAGAGCCTTGCCTGCGTCGTAGGCGATCGGATAATCCGGCGGGAGGCGGTTTCCGACCGTCCTTGCAAGTGCGGTAAAGCGGTTGGCAAGCGCACGGGCCGGCCGGCCCGATATGAGCGGCGTAAGCGTGGTGTGGTAGGCCGCCGGCCCGGCAAGTGCGGCGCGGTACGCGTCGTCGGCAGCGGACTCGGGACAGGCGATGAACGCCGTGCCGAGCTGTGCCGCGGCCGCACCGAGGTCGAGCGCTGCGGCGATGCCCGCGCCGTCCATGATCCCCCCGGCTGCGACGACGGGCAGGGAGGTGTTCTTCACCAGCAACCGGGTCAGCGCCATGGTGCCGAGCGCATCGTCGGGTGCGGCGGGATCGAACATGCCGCGATGCCCCCCGGCCTCGATCCCCTGCGCGACGATCGCGTCGATTCCCGCAGCTTCGACTGCCCGTGCCTCATCGAGGCTGGTTGCTGTGGCGAGCATGAAGATGCCGCGCTCACGCAACGCCGACAGCACATCGGCAGGCGGCAGCCCGAAATGGAAGCTGAGAACCGGCGGGGCCGTCTCCAGCAGCATCGCCGCCATGTCGGCGTCTTCCGCAAGGCTCTTGTAGATCGTGCGGAGCGTTGCGGGCGGCTCCGCACCGAACTCGGCGAACAGAGGGCGCAACCATCCAAGCCATTCCGCCTCGCGTGCCGGGTTGGTCGACGCCGGCCCGTGCACGAACAGGTTGACGTTGAATGCCCGTCCGGTGCGTTCGCGCACTTCCGCAATCATCGAGCGCGCGCCGGCGGCGTCCGTCGCGCCCACCCCGATGGAACCGAGGGCGCCCGCTTCCGAGACGGCAGCCGCCAGTTCGGGCGTCGAAACACCCGCCATGGGAGCTTGGATCAGGGGAAGCGAAAGGTCGAGCTGATCGAGAATGGACATGCCAGGCCTCTTCTGGAACCGTATATGAAACACCTCGCGACGTGGATTTGGACGAGCGCCGCTAAAGCCAAAGCGCCCCTTAAGCCCGCGAGCGTGGGAATGGGTTTGCCGTTGATTTGAAGCGCTGCATTTTTGACATGCGGCCCTCCAACCGGGATTCTGAATCTGCGATGCAAGCATAGAGCGCGCGCCCGGATTGTCTCCCGAAATCTATGCTGCGAGGAATTTGTGGCGCGAAGGGCCGGCCGCGTCGGACCATCGCCTCACCAGACGGCCCGCAGCATCATCTCCGCGCCGAGAAGCGCAAGGGCGATCAGGAAGCAGCGCTTGAACATGGCCGGGCTGACCGCTTTCCTGACGTGCTGGCCAGCCCACATGCCGATCAAGGCCGGAACGACGGCGAGGCTCGAAAGCGCTGCTCCATCAAGCTGAAATGCCCCTTGCAAGGAAAGTCCGGCGGCGAGCGCGACGGTGGAAACGGTAAAGGAAAGACCGAGGGCCTGAACGAGATCATCCTTCTCGAAGCCGAGGGCCTGGACATAGGGTACGGCCGGAATGACGAACACGCCGGTTGCACCGGCGATGAGGCCGGTGGCAAGCCCGATCACCGGCGAGAGCCACCCTTCATGAGCCTGGTTGACATGATAGGGCTTCGCCAACAGCGTGTAGACCGCATACACCGCGAGCGCGAGGCCGAGCAGGGCGGTGGTCAGGCTGGTGTTGCCGCCCGTCAGCATGGAGGTACTGCCGAGCGTGCCGACAAGAACTCCGGCCATCATGGTCCAGAGCCGCCGCACGATGCCGACAAGGCTCGGACCGGAAACGAGTTGCCAGACATTTGTTACGAACGATGGGACGATGAGCAACGACGCTGCCGCAAGAGGCGACAGGAGCCCGCCGAGAACACCCATGGCGACCGTCGGGAGGCCCATTCCCGTGACGCCTTTGACGATGCCGGCAACGAAAAACGTCGCTCCGGCAACAAGCAGCAATGAGATCGATGCATCATTCATGATGCTTTCTTACCCGCCGCGCCGTCATCCACAATGCGGCAGTTCCGTATCCAGCCTTCGTCTGGACCGAAGGCTATGGCGCGTGTAACGTTTTAAGGATGCGCTTCGACTTCATCGACCTGCGTCTCTTTCTCGCCGTGGCTGAGGCTGGCAGCATCACCCACGGAGCGGCGCAGGTCGGTCTTTCGCTTGCAGCGGCCAGTGATCGCCTGCGGGAAATGGAGGCCACCGGAGACGTCCGCCTGCTCGAAAGGGGACGCCGGGGCGTTGCGTTGACGGAGGCGGGGGAGGCACTTTCCCACCACGCGCGCGAAATCCTGAATCAGGCGACCCTCATGCGTGGGGAAATGGGGCGCTTCGCGAGGGGCCTGCGCACGAATATCCGGGTGGTCGCAAATACGGCGGCCATCGTGGAGGTTCTTCCAAGCCGCCTGTCGCCATGGCTTGCCGCGCATCCTCAAGTCGATGTCGAACTCCGGGAGCGCCAAAGCCAGGAAATAGCCCGAAGCATCGCCGCGGGCTTTGCCGATATCGGCGTGTTGTCGGATGCGGCCGCTCATGAGGGATTGCTCCTCAAACCCTTTGCGGTGAGCAAGCTCGTCGTGGTCTCGGCAAAGACACATCGGCTCGCAATGGAAAAGGAAACCCGGTTCGCCGGCCTTGCCGAGCAGTATTTCGTGGGCCTTGAGGGCGGCGCATTGCAGGATCACATCGACGCTCAAGCGGACAGGATAGGCGTACGGCTCCGATACCGGGTGAGACTGCGGACGTTTGAATCCATATGTGCGGCGGCAAGTGACGGCGTCGGGATCGCCATCGTGCCGGATACGGTGGCGCGGCGGTGCAAGCGAGCCTATCCGTTGGCGCTGACGTCCCTGGCAGATGCATGGGCAACGCGAAATCTCTCCGTATGCGTGGCCTCCGGACGCGATCCGACCCCAACGGTTCAAGCGCTGTTCGACCACTTGGCCAGTGCATGATCCGAGCCTTTCCAGCCGGGCCGGCCGCCGGGCAATGGCCGCGCATTTCGACGCTACGCCAGGACGGCAAGCCAGATCATCCCGGGTGGAGAAACCACGCATCGCAACTGAATTGACACGCCCTCGGATAGACGAAGGGCGCTCGACCCTTTCGGGGAGCGCCCTTCTGGACCCGGACGACTACGAACGCGCGAGGCAGCACCATCGCTGCAGGCAGTCATCGATTACGGGTGGTGAACGATAGATGGGGGGAGGGCGCCGGGATTTCAAGGCCGTCCGGATCATCCATCGTGCGAACGGGCAATCCGAGGCAAACATCGCAAATGCCGCAGCCATCATCGTCCATCGGCTGGTCCGCGCGCTCGCAACAGAGGCAGACGGCTGCGCATCGGAGGCGGCCCTTGCTTCTTGCCGGGACCATGATTTCCATCGCATCGTCCGATGCGGCATTGGTGACGAATTCCTTCATCGCCCGTTTCTCCGTTGACCTCCGCAGCAAAAGATAAGAGCTGCAGGGCGCTTTGCAATGGCAATCCCTTGCCAAGCCAAGAGCCTTTCACGCCGGGGATGGACTCTCCCGGCGCCGCATGCTGTTCTGGGGGCCGGAGGGACAGGTATGGCGTATGAATGGGATCCCCGGCGCGCGCGGCGCGCACGCTTGATCAGGCTGGTGGCGGCGGTAGCGATCAGCGCGTCGGCAATAACGGTGCCCGTCGCGGTCCTGCTGGCGGCCGCTCCGATCTGACATCCTCACCAGAGGCGGTGGTCGGCCTTTGCAACGATCATCGGCACGGCCGCGGCGCCGGCGGTTCCGAGGCGCAGGCGCTGAACGAGATTGCCGAGCAGGGCGGTCGCGGCGACCGTGAGCGCAATCCGCAGCCAGGAATGGTCTTCGCGCGGGCGGCCGGCCCGGGGCGAATGCCGATGCATGGCGTCTATTTGCCTTCTCAAAGCAGCGACGTCCTTTCGCAGCGCGGCGAGCTCGCGGTGAATATGGCCGCGCGAAGCGTCGCGTTCGGGCGCCTCGACCATATCGCCGTCCTCCTCGACCTCTGCAAGATACTCCCGAAGCTGGGCCGGGCTGTCGAAACCGCTTGTTCTCACATCCACCATCGCTCTCTCCTGTCGTCTCGTGGTTTCGCTTCAACGCGCAATGCGCCGAAAAGATGCGTGTTGAGCGGCCGGACACAGGGCGCTTGTCCCGCGCCAATGGTGCACTATCTGCATGAGCCGGAACGATGTGGTCGGTCGCGCAGGCGGCGCAGGAGAAGATGCGATGGCACAGAACGATCCGTTCGAGCTTTCCCGTTTCGTTGCAGCGCAAGATCGCGTCTTCGACACGGCCCTTGCCGAGCTCGGCGCGGGGCGCAAGGAAACCCATTGGATGTGGTTCATCTTCCCGCAATTGCGTGCGCTGGGGCGGTCGCCCACCGCGAATTTCTACGGCATCGGCTCCATCGAGGAGGCCCGCGCCTATCTTCGACATCCCGTCCTTGCCGACAGGCTGGCGCGCGCGGTCGATGCGGTGCTCGGCGTGTCCGGCCGCTCCGTCCATGAGATCTTCGGTTCGCCCGATGATCTGAAATTCCGTTCTTCGATGACCCTGTTCGGCGAAGCTGCCGGGGCGGAGGGGCAAAGATTCCGGCTCGCCCTCGAACGATTTTTTGCCGGCGAGCCCGATCCGCACACGCTCGAGCTCATGCAGGCCGCCGCTTCCAGTCGCGGCTCCTCTGATCGCGCGTGACGCGATGGCGCAGCCGTTCTTCACCATCGGCCATTCCAACCTCGACCTTGCCGACTTTCTCGCGCGGCTGCGGTCCGCAAGGATCGAGCGCCTCGCCGATATCCGCAAGATGCCGATGTCGCGGGCCAATCCGCAGTTCAACCGGGACACGCTGCCCGACGCGCTTGCCGACGTGCAGATATCCTACGAGCATATTGCGGCACTCGGCGGGCTTCGCGGCCGCAAGCCGGCCTTGCCGCCCGACATCAATGGCCTGTGGAAGAACAGGAGCTTCCACAACTACGCCGACTATGCGCTATCGGGCGAGTTTCGGGAGGGTCTCGAGCATCTGCGCGTCGAAGGGCGCCGGCGGCGTTGTGCAATGATGTGCTCGGAGGCGGTCTGGTGGCGGTGTCATCGCCGCATCGTCGCCGATTACCTGATCGCTCAGGGCGAAACCGTCTTCCACATCATGGGCGAAGGCCGCCTTGAGGAGGCCCGCCTGACACCGGGCGCCGAGCCGAGACCCGATGGGACGGTGGTCTACCCCTCGCCCGATGATCCCGTTCCGTAACGGGCCGAGGCAGATGGAGGTTTGACAAAAAAGCGTTGCGCGGCCCGTTGCGAGGGGCGGGCCGCGCGTCCTGGGAGGATCGTTGGGGGCTGCCTTAGCCGAGGCGGGCGCGTGCGCCGTCGGACAGTTCCTTCAGGATGATGGCGCAGGAGGTCGCGCCGGCATCCAGCACGCCGAGCGAGCGCTCG
>NZ_JALJCK010000023.1 GCF_022899355.1 Shinella yambaruensis
CACCGTCTTCCTAACGCCAGACGAAACGCGAATCCATCGCTTCGACCAAAACGGGAACGCCAGCCGATGAAACGGCTGCGCGGCTTGCTCGCTCAGAGGCCGAGGGCGTGGCGCTGCCGTGATCAGCCCTCGGCAACGACGAGTTCGGCGACGGTGCTCTCGAGCGCGGCGAAGCCGGGACGTTCGCGCGCCTTGGAATCGACGACCACGTAGTCGATCTCGCCCGTCGGGCAGACGCATTTCCGGCTGGTCACGCCGATTTTCGCATGATCGGCAAGGATGGTGATCTTGGCCGCCTGGCGCGCCATCGCCTCCGCGATCTCGGCTCCGTGAAGCTGATAGTAGGTCGCGCCGGAGGCGGCGTCGATGCCGAGCGGCGAGAGCAGGGCCATGTCCGCATGATAGCTGTAGATATCGGCAACCGTGGCGCCGCCCCAGGTTTCCAGCGGATCGCGCTTGACCGGTCCGCGCAGGAGCTGCACGCGGATGCCGTTCTCCTGGCTGTTCGGCACCTGTGCAAGTCGCGTGGCCGCCTCAAGGGAGTTGGTGACGACCGTGAGATCCGTGAGGCCGGTCGGGCCCGCCAGGACCTCCGCCATGATCGTCGTCGTCGAGCCGGCGTCCAGGAAGATGGTCTGGTGGCTTTTCAATAGCCGGAGCGCGGCGACGCAGAGCGCGCGCTTTTCATGCAGCCGCTGCGTGATGCGGACGCTGAATTCCATATCCTCGGTATCGACCGGAACCGCGCCGCCGCGGATGCGGCGCAATATTCCAGATTGTTCCATATCGATCAGGTCACGCCGTACAGTTTGACGCGAAACGCCAAAACTCTCCACGATTCGATCGATCGAAACCTGGCCGAACGATGTCAGCATAGCCCGGATCTTCTGGTGTCGTTCCTCTTGCCACATGGTTTTTTCCCGTTGCTGTGCAGACCTGTCGTTTTGTCCATTATCCTCCTTCGCTCATCGCACGCAAATTACAGATTGACGCATTTGCTACATTATGCAACATTCCCCGCTAGAAGAGCGAATGAACGTTCGCGGTTTGGAAAATCGGGAGAAGGAGCCAGGATGTCGACGGGCGGGAATACATTGAACGATGCGGTGCTCGATCGCTTGGCAGCCTTTGCCGGGGTTCTCGCCGACGAAAGCCGGCGGATGCTTCTCGACGTGATGGGGCAGCAGCGCGCCATCGAGATGAAGCCAGACCGCAGCTTCGTGACCGATATGGACCTGGCGATCGAGCGGCGGCTGCGCGAGCTGATCACCGAGGCCTATCCCGACCATGGCGTAATCGGCGAGGAGCAGGGCGGCGCATCGGTCGATTCCGAGTTCGTCTGGGTGCTCGATCCGATCGACGGCACGGCGCCGTTCATCGCCGGCATGCCGGTCTTCGGCACGCTGATCGCGCTGATGCACAATGGCCGTCCCGTCATCGGCATCATCGACCAACCGTCGGGCGGCAATCGCTGGGTCGGCGTCGAAGGGCGGCAGACGCTTTTGAACGGCGCGCCGTGCAGGACGCGCGGCTGCCCCGACCTCGGCAGCGCGATGCTCTCCGTCTGCAACCCGGATTTCTTCCATCTTTCCGAGCACCCGGCGCTCAACGCGCTGCGCGAGGCGACGGCCTGGCGCATCTATGGCGGCGCGTGCCTCAGCTTCGGCCTGCTCGCCTCCGGCCGGACCGACGTGCACATCGACACCCAGTTCAAGATCCACGACCTTGCGCCCTATACGCCGATCATCGCGGGTGCGGGCGGTGTCGTCACCGATTGGGACGGAAAGCCGATCACGCTTGAAAGTGGCCCTCGTATCCTGGCCGCCGGCGATCCGGCCCGCCACCGCGATGCGCTGGCGCTCGTTCAGGCCGCGATGGGCTGACGGACGGAAAAGGGGAGGAGGACGAGATGGGAATCAAGATTGAGAACCTCGGCGTGACCTACGGAAATCACCGGGTCATCGAGGGGCTGTCGCTGGCGATCGAGCCCGGCTCGTTCTTCACGCTGCTCGGCCCGTCCGGCTGCGGCAAGACCACGCTCCTGCGCACCATAGCCGGCTTCATCGACGCTTCCACCGGGAGGATACTGTTCGGCGGGTCGGATGTGACGCGGCTTCCCGCCCATCGTCGCAACATCGGCATGGTCTTCCAGGATTACGCGCTGTTTCCCGACAAGACCGTCAACGACAACGTCGCCTATGGCCTGCGCGCCCGCGGCGAGGAGGGCGCCACGATGCGGCGCAAGATCGGCGAGGCGCTGGAGCGGGTCGGCCTCGGCCATCTTGGCGAGCGCCATCCGGCCGCCCTTTCCGGCGGCCAGCGCCAGCGCGTGGCGCTTGCCCGGGCGCTGGTCATCCAGCCGCAGGTGCTGCTGATGGACGAGCCGCTGTCGAACCTCGATGCCAAGCTGCGCCTGCAGGTGCGCGGCACGATCACCGAACTGCAGCGCGAGGCCGGCATCACCACCGTCTTCGTCACCCACGACCAGGAGGAGGCGCTCGCCATGTCCGACCGGATCGGCGTGATGAAGAGCGGGAAGCTGGAGCAGGTCGGCACGCCGTCGCAGATCTACCGCGAATCCGTCAGTGCCTATGTTGCCGATTTCGTCGGCGCGGCGAACACGATCGAGATCGACGCGCCGGCCGGAACCGCGGGTCAAGGCACCGCCAGCATCCGCCTTGCCGGTCATGCCATGGCGGCGCGCGTTCCCGCACCGCTCACCGGGCCGAAGGCGATGTTCGTCGCGCGGCCGGAGGATATTTCGCTCGCCCCGCGCGGCGAGGGCGGCGGCAACCGCGTGGCGGGCACCGTCACCGGCCGGCAATATCTCGGCGGCAAGACCAGCTATGTGGTCGAGATCGGCGAGGGCATCACTCTTGCCGTCGAGACCCACGGCGACGGCCACGACCGCCACGTGCCGGGCGCGGCCGTCGACCTCGGCTTCGATCCGCAAAAGACCCTGGTGCTGGCATCATGAGCGGCGCGTCCGGAACCCGCGCGGTCTGGTGGTGGCTGTCGCTTGCCATGCTCGTCGTCATGGCCGTCTTCCTGCTCTATCCGCTGCTCAACATCCTGACCGGCAGCTTCGGCAGCGGCGGGCGCAACGGCTGGGCGCAGCTCCTTGCCGACACGACCTATCTGGAGGCGATCGGCAATACGCTCATCCTCGCCACCGCGGTGACGCTGCTGTCGGTCCTCATCGGCGTGCCGCTCGCCTATCTCGCCTCGCGCTACAGCTTTCCGGGCAAATCGGCGCTTGCCCTGCTGCCGCTGATCACGCTGGTCATCCCGGAGGTCATCACGGCGCAGACCTGGCTGATGCTGCTCGGCAACAACGGGGTAATCACCCGCGCGCTGCGCGCCTATGACATCGCGCTGCCGAGCTTCTACGGCTGGAACGGGCTGATCGTCTCGCTGACCTTCACCTACTACGCCTATGTCTATATCAGCACGCTCGCCGCCGTGCGCGGCTTCGACGTGCAGCTCGAGGAGGCCGCGCAAAGCCTCGGCACCTCGCCGGTCAAGTCGCGCCTCAAGGTTCTGGTGCCGGTCATCCTGCCCTCGGTCATGGCCGGCGCGCTCCTGGTCTTCACCATGGTCATGGGCAATTTCGGCACGTCGTCGATCCTCGGCGGGCCGGTCAAGCTGCTCTCGGTCATGACTTACCAGGCGGCCGTCGCCGAAGGCGGCAGCGACCCGGTCATGCAGAGCACGCTGGCGAGCGTCGCCGTCGGCCTCATCGTCATCGTGCTGTTCTGCCAGCGCTGGATCCTGTCACGCGGCCGCTATCAGGTGGTACAGGGCCGCAGCGCCCGGCCGGTTCCGCTCGCCGGCGGGCAGGCCCTGCTGCTCGGCGGGGCGGCGGGGGCGGTGGTCGTCATCTCGCTGATGCCGCTCGTCATGCTGGTCGCCGGCGCCTTCACCCGGGCCCGCGGCCCGGTCATGGCCTGGGGCGAATGGACCTTCGCCAATTTCGAGCGCCTGCTTCTCACCAATCCCGCGCCGATCCTCAACACGCTTCTCTATGCCGGCACGGCAACGGTCATCGGCATGATGGCAAGCACCATCATCAGCTACATGATCGTCAAGAAGCGCAACACCTTCACGCCGCTGCTCGACTATCTCGGCACCTTGCCGCTGGCCCTTTCGGGCACCGCGATCGGCATCGGCCTTGCCATGTCCTTCAACGGCGGCTGGCTGCCGCTGACGGGGACCGGCGCGATCATCGTGCTCGCCTATGTCATCCGCCGCCTGCCGTTCGCCATGCGCAACGCCTCCTCGACGCTCTACAACATCCCCGATTCCATCGAGGAGGCGTCGATCAGCCTCGGCGTGCCGCCGGTGCCGAGCTTCTTCAAGGTGGTGCTGCCGCTGATGCTGCCGGCCATCGCCTCGGCCATGGTGCTGACCTGGGCCGTCACGGTCTCCGAACTCTCGACGTCGATCATCGTCTATTCCGGCGGCCGCGAGACCATGCCGATCCAGATCTACAAGCTGATCGACAGCAACCTGATGGCCTCGGCCTCGGCGATGGGCGTGCTGCTTCTGGCGGTGATCCTGATCCCGATCGTCATCGCGACGAAGGTGTTCAAGGTGGAGCTGTTCTCGTCCGGCTGAGCCGCGGCCCCGCGCCCGCATACCCGAATTCATGCGCCCGTGGATGACTGCCCCGCGGCCGGAACCAAACCTAAAGGCAGCCAGAAAGAGGATGGAACGACATGACCTTCACGATTTCCCGACGCGGCGTGCTTGCCGGCCTTGCAGCGGCGATGCTGCCGAAAATCGCCTTCTCCCAGTCGGCCTCCGGCACGGTCGTCGTCTATACGCCCAATCCGGCGCAGGTGGTGGACGCCGTCACCGAGGGCCTGCGCCAGATCGAGCCGGGCATCTCGCTCAGCACCATCACCGGCGGCAGCGGGCAGCTTCTGCGGCGTATCGAGGCCGAGGCGGCCAGCCCGCAGGCCGACGTGTTCTGGAGCTCGAGCGAGAACACGCTCGGTGCCTTCCGCCAGCTGTTCGAGCCCTACCGCTCGAAGGAACTGTCGGCGATCCCCGAGACGCTGCACCAGAAGGAGGACCTGTGGAGCGCGACGATCACCCATGTCGTGGTCGCCATGGTCAACGGCAATCTCCTCGGCGATATCCCGGCGCCGAAGCGCTGGGAGGATTTCCTCGATCCGAAGTGGAAGGGCAAGGTGGCGATCGCCGATCCGAACAACAGCTCGACCGCCTACACGATCCTCTGGGGCATCGAGCAGCTGATGGGCAAGGAATTCCTGGAGAAACTCGCCGGCAACGTGCTGGTCAACAGCTCCGCCTCGTCGATCCTGCGTGGCGTGGCACAGGGCGAGTTCGTCGCCGGGCTTACCTTCGAGGCGAACGCCTATGCCTATGTCGCCGGCGGCCAGGCCGAGATCGCGCTGGTCTATCCGGAGGAAGGCACCTTCACCTCGCCGGAATTCATGGCCCTCATCAAGGGCGCGCCGAATGCCGATCTCGGCCGCCGCACCATGGACGCCCTGCTTTCCAAGGACATGCAGATCGCGCTGCTCGAAAACACCTTCCGCCGCCCGAGCCGCAACGACATCGTGGTGAGCGACCATGTGGACCTGCCGGCCCTCGACAAGATCAAGATCTTCGCCACCAACGAGGCCGAAGCCGCCGCCGGGCGCAGCGATTTCCTGGCCCGCTGGCAGGGATATGTGCAGGGCGCGAAGTAAAAAGCGAACTGAATTGATCAGAATGTCCGCGTACTAGCCCTACCCGGACGGCCGGGCGAGGTCGGCCTTGGACCGCCTCGCCCGGCTTTTTTGGTGTTTTGGCCGGGGCGGGCGCAAAAGCACAGGCTCAGCCGGCCTGACCCGCCTTCCGCATGCCGTCGAGGCGCCGCGCCTCCGTCGGGCTGATGCCGAAGAGGGCGCGGAAGCGGATGGAGAAGTGCGACGGCCCGGAAAAGCCGGTGGCGAGCGCGATGTCGATCAGCGGTCGCTTCGGGTCCTCGGCCATCATGCGGCGGGCGCTCTCCAGGCGCAGGCGCAGGTAGATGGCGCTGGGCGACGTGCCGAGGCATTCGAGAAAAAGCCGTTCCAGCTGGCGCCGCGAAAGGCCGATGAGCGTCGCAAGCGCGCTGACCGGCAGAATGTCCTCCAGATGCTGCTCCATCAGGCGGAGCACCTGGTGCACGCGGCGGTCGCCGATCTCGATGCCGAGCGGTTTTCGCGCCTGGGCCTCGGTCGCTTCGCGCCGGTGGGAGATCTGCAGGATTTCCGTGGCGTTCCGTTCGGCGCTCTCGCCGACATGGCGCCGCACGAGCGCGGCGGCGAGGTCGGCCGAGGCGCTTCCCCCCGCGCATGTCGCAATCCTGCCGTCCAGATTGAAGATCTGCTCGCTCGTCGCGTTCAAATGCGGGAAGCGCTGCGTGAACGCCTTGTGGTGCAGCCAGCTGACACAGCTGGTGTGGTTCTTCAAGAGCCCGGCTTCGGCCAGGAGGAAGCTCCCCGTGCACAGGCCGACAAGGCCGACGCCGGCCTGTCCGGCCTTGCGGAGATAGGCGATCGCCGCGGCATCAAGCGGCTCCTCGACCTCGAGCAGGCCGCCGACAACGACGATATGGGTGTATTTGCGCGGATCGATCAGCTCGGTGGTAGACGCGACCTGCACCCCGCAGCTCGATGTTGCGAATCCGCGGGCATGCGAGAGCACGTCCCAGCTGCAACGGATCTTGCGCGAGCCGTCCTCGTCGTCGGCCGCCAGGCGCAAGGTATCGACGAAGAGCGCCATGGCCGACAGGGTGAAGCGCCTCGCAAGGATGAAGCCTATCCGCAAGGCCGGCGGGTTCTGGGCGGCTTTGGTCATCGTTGCGTTTCCTTCGCGGCGGCGGTGCTATTCCCGGCGCGCCTGCCATTCCCGCCATTTGAGATAGAGGTTTGCGCCGATCCCGGCGAAGGGCGGGGGGGCGAGCCTGGCCGGCTCTTCTTCGGCAAGGAAATGGGCCGAGATGTCCGAAGGCCTGCCGGCAACGAGGTCGGCCACGGCGATGCCCATCAGCGTGCTGCGGACCGTTCCAAGGCCGTTGCAGCCGCAGGCCGCATAGAGGCCCGGCTCGTGTTCGCCCATCACGGAGACGCCGTTCCACGTCAGGCACAGATGCCCGGCCCAGCTGTATTCCATCGGCACGCCGGCAAGGGCGGGGAACCGGTCGGCGAACTTCTTGCGGTGGACGCGGGCCGTGCGGGCGAGGGCGGCTTCGGACGGGACCATGCCGGGCAGGAATGTGGCGCAGGTGCGCGTGACGATGCGGTTGCCGCCCTGCGCGGTATCGATGCGGCGCGTGGTCGTGCCCATCGGGTCGGAGGGCGTGATGCCCCAGCGCGGCTGGCCGCCGAGCCTGGCCAGCGTGCTGCGGTCGAGATCCGCGGTCATCGAGGCGTAGAGGAAGATATGCATCAGCCGGCCGCGCTTGAAGCCGAAGCTTTCGAGATGGCCGTTGTTGGCAAGGATGACCCTGGCGGCGGAGACCGTGCCGCGGGGCGTCGTCAGCGCCCAGCCTTGCCCGCTTCGGGCGATGCGCGCCACCGGGGACCCCTCGAAAACGCCGACGCCGGCCTTGCGCAGGCCGGCGCCGACGGCGCGGATGTAGCCGGCCGGCTGGATCATGACGGTGCCCGGCGTATAGAGGCCGGAGCGATAGTGCCGGCTGCCGGTCACCTCCAGCATGGCCGTCTCGTCGAGCATCTCGCTCGCTTCGCCGAGGTGCCTGAGATGGGTGGCGTAGCTGGCGTTCAGCGCATGGGCCTTGCTGCTCGCCGCGCCGTTGATCTTGCCGGCCGGATCGAAGAATGCCGGGTCGATGCCGTATTCCTCGACGGCCGAGCGGGCAAAGGCGATGGCCCTGCGGTTGAGCGCGATGGTCTTCTGGTCGGAGCTCATCTCCTTGCCCGAATAGTCCTCCGAGGAGACGTCGTGCGGCAGGTCGATCATGAAGCCGGAATTGCGGCCCGAGGCGCCTTCCGCAAGCCGTCCCGCATCGAGGACGGCGATCCGGATTTTCGGATCGATCTGGCGCAGCCGCCGTGCGGCGGAGAGGCCGGCAAAGCCGCTGCCGACGATGGCGACGTCGACGGCAAGGTCACCCTCGAGCCTTTCCGGTGGCGGCCGGTCGGGAAGGATCGCGCTCCAGGCTGCCGGCCCGCGATGGACCGGCAGCCTTTCGGCCGTAAGGTTGATCAAGACACGGCCTCGTCGACGTCGTCGGTGAGGTCGATCCAGATCGTCTTGATGCGCGTGTACTGGTCATGTGCATGGATGCCGTTGTCGCGGCCGCCGAAGCCGGACGACTTGAAGCCGCCGAACGGCGTCGTGATGTCGCCTTCGCCGAAGCAGTTGACGGTCACCGTGCCGGCGCGGATGGCGCGTGCCCCGCGGATCGCCCGCTTGGCATTGGCGGTGTAGATCGAGGCGGCGAGGCCGTACTCGGTGTCGTTGGCAAGCGCGATCGCCTCGTCATAGCTCTCGACGGTCAGCACCGTCAGGATAGGCCCGAAGATCTCCTCGCGCACAGCCTTCGCCTCGCGGTCGGCGACGTCGATGATCGTCGGCTCGACGAAACCGTCCCTGGCCTTGCCGCCGAGCACAATCTTCTGGCCCTTTTCGAGATAGGAGGCGACCTTCTCGAAATGTGCCTTGGAGACGAGCGCGCCGACGCGGTTTTCCGGGGCGAGCGGATCGCCCATCGGCCATTCCCGGGCGTGCGCCACCATGCGCTTCAGCAGTTCGTCCTTGATGCCGCGCTGGACGATCAGGCGCGAGGAGGCCGAGCAGTTCTCGCCCATGTTCCAGAAGGCGCCGTTGACGAGATGGGCGGCGACACGGTCGAGGTTCTCCGCATCGTCGAGCACCACGGCCGGGTTCTTGCCGCCCATTTCGAGGGTGACTTCCTTGAGGTTGGACTCGGCCGAATAGCGGGGGAAGCGGCGGCCGGTCTCGGTGGAGCCGGTGAAGGACACCATGTCGACGTCCATGTGCCTGCCGAGCGGTTCGCCGACATCGGCGCCGCCGCCGGGCAGCACGTTGAACACGCCGGCGGGGATGCCGGCCTCCATGGCGAGCTCCGCCACCCGCAGCGCCGTCAGCGTCGTTTCCTTGGCCGGCTTGACGATGACGGAGTTGCCCGCCGCCAGCGCCGGGCCGATCTTCCAGGCGAGCATGAGGAGCGGGAAGTTCCAGGGCAGCACGAGGCCGACCACGCCGACCGGCTCGCGCACCACCATGGCGATATGGTTGTCGGAGGCGGGCGAGACCTGGTCGTAGATCTTGTCGATGAGTTCGGCATGCCAGGTCAGGCAATGGATGGTTTCCGGAACGTCGACATTCTCGCAATCATAGATCGTCTTGCCGCTGTCGAGGCTTTCCAGCACCGCAAGCTCGCGGGCATTGCGCTTCAGGAGCCTGGTGAAACGGAGGAGGATTTCCTTGCGCGCCGTCGGATGTAGGCGCGACCAGCGGCCGTCCTCGAAGGCGTCGCGCGCCTTGGCGACGGCGAAGTCGACATCCTCCGGGCCGCAGGACGCGACCCTGGCCAGCACCGCGCCCGTCGCCGGATTGGTCGTTTCGAAGGTCTTTCCCGAGATCGCCGGCCGGAAGCTGCCGTCGATGAAGGCCTGCGTCGGGAAGTCGAGGCCGGCGGCAATCGCCTTGTATTCGTCGTGTGTCAGAAGATCGCCCATGTTCATGCCTCCGCTTCGATCTGTGCAATCGTGCGCTTTACGACGCGCACCACCTGTTCCAGTTGCCGCATGTCATCCTTGTTCAGCGGTTTCAGCGGCGGGCGCGGCGGGCCGGCGGTAAAGCCGTTCATCTCGCAGCCGTATTTGATGCACTGGATGAACTTGCCGCCCTGTTCGAGCACGCGCATCAGCGGCATCAGCGCCGACATGATGCGCCGCCCCTTGGTGAAGTTTCCTTCGACGACGCAGGCCCTGTAGAGCGCGATATGTTCCGCCGGCAGGAAGTTGGAACCGCCGCAGACCCAGCTCCTCGCGCCCCAGGCGAAGAATTCCAGTGCCTGGTCGTCCATGCCGCAGGACATCTGGATATGCGGGTAGTCGCGGGCGATGAGGTGCACGCGATTGATGTCGCCGGAGCTTTCCTTGATGGCACGGAAATTCCGGCTGCGGCCGACGCGGTCGAGGAATTCCTCGCCCATGTCGATGCCCATGCGTCCGGGATAGTTGTAGAGCATGATCGGAAGATCCGCTGCGCGGTCGATGGCGAGCGCGTTCAACGCGTTTTCCCGCTCGGTCGGCACGGAGTAGGGCGGCGAGCCGACGAGGATGGCGGCCGCGCCGATCTTCGCCGCGGTCTCGGCCATCGTTATGGAATCCTCCAGTCGGATGGCGACGGTGCCCACCACGAGCGGCACGCGATCGCCGATCACCTCTTTGGCGAACCTGGCCATCTCCACGCGCTCGTCCATCGACTGGGCGTAATACTCGCCCGTCGAGCCGCCATTGATGAGGCCGTGCACGCCGGATGCGATCAGGTGCTCGATCATGCGGGCAAACGCGTCCCGGTCGATCGACCCATCGTCGCGATGCGGCGTGATCACCGGCGTGTAGATGCCGTCGAAATTCATGAAGTCCTCCTGGGATTGTCGGTTCGATAGCCGAGCCGGAAGTTTCCGTTTTCATCGGCCCCATCGAAGTAGACATACTGTAGCTCAATAGAAGACATAATGTCTACAATAAAAATACTCAGCTTGAGCGCATGCTTCCGGAACCCGCGCGGACGCGTGCGTTCCGGCGCCAAGGCTTTGGATTTTCGGGAAAACCGGTCAGCGCAGGCCGAGTTCGCGATGCGAGCGGCGCAGCTTCGCCGGCGTGATGTGGTAGGTGCGCCGGAACCAGTTCACGAGGTGGGCGCAGTCCGTGAAGCCGCATTCATAGGCGATCTGGGCAATGGAGCGATCGCTGTTCAGCACCATCCATTTCGCCGCCTTCAGCCGCATCTGGCGCCAGTACTGGCTGGGCGCGACCTGCAGATGTTTCCGGAACAGGCGGGACAGTTCGCGCTCCGACGTGCCGACGCTTGCGGCGATCTCGGCGACGGAACAGAGTTCGTACATTTTCTGGCGCATCAGGCCGATGGCGTTGGCCACGCGACGATCCTCGCATTTGAGGCCGATATCCTGCTCCTCGACCGCCGCGTCCTTCTCGAAGCCCTGATCGCCGAGAAGATAATGAAAGGCCTTGTGGGCGCGGGATTCGCCGCAGGCATTGGCGACGAGATACATGGCGAGTCTGATCGAGGCCAGGCCGCCGGGGCAGGTGATGACGCCGCCGTCGACCACGACCGGCCGGTCCGTGACGGGAATGACATCCGGAAAGGTCTGGCGCAGCACGCCCGCCAGCGCGAAATGCACCGCACACCGTTTGCCGGAGAGAAGGCCTGCCTCCGCCAGCACGAAGCTTCCCGAGCAGTTGCCGGCAACGGGAACGCCCGTTCGTGCGGCGGAAAGCACGAAGTCGTAGAGTTCCGGCGGGATCCGGTGGTCGCCATGAAGGATGCCGCCATGCACGACGATGACGTCATAGTCGCGCGGGTCGCCATAGGTCCGGCCGGGCGTCAAGGCCAGTCCGCAGCTCGCGCGCACGGGATCGAGCGTGTGCGACAACAGATGCCAGTCGCAATAGATCCGTCGGCTGTAGTCGCTTTCGTCCCCGGCCAGCCGCAGGAAATCGGTGAAGCAGCCGAGCGGCATCAGCGTGAAGTTCGGGGTGGCGACGATGCCGATCCGGAGCGGCGCCGTGATGTCCGGTGGCGGCTTGCTCGGTCCCAGAGGGGCGTAATCACGCTGCAAGACGGGTCTCCGCGCCATCGAAATTGTCCTAAACGTACAATACGGCGCCGATGAAGGCAAATAGCATTGATTTGCGTTGGTAAGGGAAGGGGAGGTCCAGTGCCGAAGCACCGGAATGGCCGTTCCCGCCCTGCCAAGCAGATCCATCAAAAATGCGAACAGGGGAACAGGATGAACAAGCTTCTCGCACTTTCGACGGTCGTTCTGGCCGTTGGTTTCGCCCACGGCGCCCATGCCGACTGCGGCACGGTCACGGTGGCGAACATGAACTGGCAAAGCGGTGAACTTCTCGCACATGTCGACAAATTCATCCTGGAGCAGGGCTTCGGCTGTCAGGTCGAATTCGTGCCCGGCGACACCGTGCCGACGATCACCTCCATGGTCGAAAAAGGCCAGCCCGACATTGCCGGCGAGTCCTGGGTGGACCTCGTTCCGGAAATCGTCAAGCGTGGCGTCGACGAGCGCAGGATTGTAAATATCGGACCAGCACTTTCGGATGGCGGCATCCAGGGCTGGTACATTCCGAAGTTCATCGTCGATGCCCATCCCGACATCAGGACGGTCGACGACGCCTTCGCCCGCCCCGAGCTTTTCCCGGCGCCGGAGAATGCCGCGCGGGGCGCGGTGTTCAACGGCCCGCAGGGCTCCGGCGGCTCGGTCGTCAGCGCGCAGCTTTTCAAGGCCTATGGCGGCGAGGCGAAGGGCTTCGACCTCGTCGATCCCGGCACGCAGGCCGGTCTCGACGGTGCCATGGCCAAGGCCTACGAGCGCAAGGAGGGCTGGATGGGCTATTACTGGTCGCCGACGGCATTGCTCGGGAAATACGAGATGGTGCGCCTCGATGCCGGCGTGGCCCACGATGCGGCCGAATGGAAGCGCTGCAACACCGTCGCTGATTGTCCCGATCCGAAGAAGAACGAATGGCCGAAGGACAATGTCGTGACACTCGTCTCGCAGCGTCTCGTCGATAGTGGAAATGCCGGCGTGATCGATTATCTTCGCAAGAGGTCGTGGGACAACCAGACTGTCAGCGCGGTGATGTCATGGATGACCGATACGCAGGCGAGCGGCGAGGATGGCGCGGCGCATTTCTTCAAGGAGCACCCGGACCTCTGGAAATCCTGGCTGGGCGCCGACGTCGCGGACAAGATTGCCGCCGCCCTCTGAACTTCCGGCGCGGGTCTTTCGAGGCCCGCGCCACTGCATTGTGCCTCGCAGCAGCTTTCCAGGATCCAAGATGACGCCCTCCTTTCCCAAGACCTTTTCCGAGATCAAGCTCGCCGGCCATACGCTGCGCAACAGGATCGTCTTCGGCGCGCACACGGCCAACATGTCCGTCAACGGACTGCCGAGCGAACAGACGATCGCCTACTATGTCGAGCGGGCGATCGGCGGCGCGGCGATGATCGTCGTCGAGCCGATGCCTGTGCATCCGGCGACCGTGCTGACGCGCGGCAATTTCCGCACCTGCGACGATTCCGTCATACCCGCCTTCAGCAGGCTGACGGAAAGCGTGAAGCGGCATGGCGCGGTCGTGCTCCAGCAGCTCTATCACGTCGGCAGCCATGGTGATTCCGACCTGTCCTTCCATGCGCACTGGTCGCCCTCCGGCGGGCCGAGCTACCACGACAGCGACGGCTCCCATGCGATGACGGAGGCCGAGATCGAAGAGACCATCGAGGCCTTCGTCAGTGCGGCGCGGCGCTGCCAGGCGGCGGGCTTCGACGGCGTGGAGGTCTGGGCGGCCTATGGCGGCCTGCTCGACCAGTTCTGGACGCCGTTCTACAACAGGCGCGAGGACAGATGGGGCGGCAGCCTGGAAAACCGGACGCGGTTCTCGCGCGAGATCCTGAGCCGCATCCGGCGGCTCTGCGGCCCGGATTTCATCGTCGGCCTGACCGTCAGCGACGAGCCGGGCTGTCCCACGGCGCTTACCCGCGACCAGATCACGGAGATCGTCGCCGGTCTGGATGCGGACAGGCTGATTGATTACGTCACCTGCGGGTCCGGCGGCTATTTCGACTATGGCAGCCTGATGCCGACCTTCCTCTATCCCGAACGGCTCGGGATCGAGCTTTCGGCACGCCTGAAGAAGGTCGTCAGCCATGCCCTGGTCACGGCCGAGAGCCATATCCGCACGCCTGACAATGCGGAGATCACGCTGGGCGAGGGATCGGCGGACCTCGTTTCCATCGTGCGCGGCCAGATCGCCGATCCGCATCTCGCCAACAAGGCGCGCAGCGGCACGCCGGAAGATATCCGCGGCTGTCTTTCCTGCAACCAGATGTGCTGGGGGCGGCGGTCGCGGGACTACTGGATCAGCTGTCTCATCAACCCCTCGGTCGGCCGGGAGGCCGAATGGGGCGGCGATCGCTTCGAGCGCGTGGCGGACCCGCAATCCGTGCTGGTCGTCGGCGGCGGGCCGGCGGGGCTGGAGGCCGCGCGGGCCGCGGCGGAAAGGGGCCATCGCGTCGTGCTGGCGGAAGCCGCCGACAGGCTCGGCGGCGCCTTCCGCCTCGCCGGCGAACAGCCGCGGCGCGCGCAGATCCTCGACCTCATCGGCTGGTACGAGACCCGGTTCGCAAAGCTCGGCGTCGAAGTCCGGCTGAACAGCTATCTGGAAGGCGGAGACGTCTCGGCGATCGGCGCCGATGTCGTCATCCTCGCCACCGGCTCCCTGCCGCTTGAGAGCGGCTTCCAGAAAGCCCGGCCGGACCATCCGTCGCTCGCGGGTATCGAGCGCGGCAACGTGTTCTCCGCCGAAAGCGTCATGGCCCGCCAGGCTCGGCTCGGCCGCCGCGTCGTGGTCCTGGACGAGACCGGTGGCTGGAAGGGCTGCGGTACGGCCTGGAAGCTTGCCGAGCAGGGCCACGCGGTGACGTTCGTGACGCCCGATGCGCTGGTCGGCAAGGAACTCCAGCGCACCGCCGCCGACGTTCCCCTGCGGCGCACGCTGAGCCGGCTCGGCGTTCAGTTCCGCACGGAGACGAGCATCGAGAGCTGGCAGGGCAACGCCGCGACACTCGTCTCGCACCTCACCGGAAGGAACGAGACGATCGAGGCCGACAGCCTCGTCTTCTCCACGACGAATGTCGCGGCGAACTGGCTGGCGCTGGAACTGGCGGAACTGGGCATTCCCTTCATCGAGATCGGCGACGGCGTCGCGCCGCGCCAGGCGCCCTACGCCTTCTACGAGGGCCGGCGCGCCGGCATGGCGATCCCCTCTGCCGCATCGGGCGGGCAGGAGGTTCGCGTGGCCTGATCGAACGTATGATGACCGCCCGGCGGGCGGTCATCTCCTTTGCGGTTCAGCGCGCCGCATTCACCATGGCGCCGGCGAGCTGCCGGACGGTCACCACGCCGAGCGTTTCGCCGCTCGAGGAGACGACGACGCCCTCGTCGGCAACCTCGCGGGAGAGGACCCGAAGGGTATCTTCGACCGTCGTTCCGGTCATGACCGTCGGCTTGCCCGATGCCTGTACCGCACCCGGCGTCATCACCGCTTCGACATGCACCACCCGTCCGCGGTTCACTTCCTTGACGAAGTTGGCGACGTAGTCGTCGGCGGGGCGCAGCACGATATCCTGGCTGGTGCCCTGCTGGATGACCTCGCCGTCGCGCAGGATGGCGATCTGGTCGCCGAGGCGCAGCGCCTCGTCGAGGTCGTGCGTGATGAACACGATGGTCTTCCTGATCTCCTTCTGCAGGTCGAGCAACACGGTCTGCATGTCCGTCCGGATCAGCGGATCGAGCGCCGAATAGGCCTCGTCCATCAAAAGGACCGGCGCATCGTTGGCGAGCGCCCGGGCAAGGCCCACGCGCTGCTGCATGCCGCCGGAGAGCTGGTTGGGGTATTTTTCCTCGAACCCCCTGAGGCCGACGCGTTCAAGCCAGCGCATGGCTGTGTCGAGGCTCTTCTGGCGCGGCATGCCCTGGATCTCCAGCCCGAAGATCGTGTTGTCGAGCACGGTGCGGTGGGGCAGCAGCGCGAATTTCTGGAACACCATCGCCGTCTGGTGGCGGCGGAACTCCCTGAGCTCGGCCTCCTGCATCGTCACCACGTCCACGCCGTCGACCAGGACCTCGCCGGCCGTCGGATCGATCAGCCGGTTGATGTGGCGGATCAGCGTCGACTTGCCGGAGCCGGAGAGGCCCATGATGACCTGGATCGAGCCCGAGGGCATTTCGATGTTGATGTCGCTGAGGCCGAGCACATGGCCGTATCTGGCGTTGAGTTCCGCCTTGGTGAGGCCGTTCTTGACGGCCTCGATATGGGCGCCCGCATTGGGGCCGAAGATCTTGTAGAGATTGCGGATCTTGATGCCGCCGAAGGCGTGTTCAGCCATGGACGATCTCCCGGTGCTTCTGCAGGCGCTTGCCATAGGCCTGGCTGACGCGATCGAACATGATGGCGATGCCGACGATGGCGAGGCCGTTGAAGATGCCGAGCGTGAAGTACTGGTTGGCGATGGCCTTCAGCACCGGCTGGCCGAGGCCCTGCACGCCGATCATGGAAGCGATGACCACCATGGCGAGCGCCATCATGATCGTCTGGTTGATGCCGGCCATGATGGTGGGAAGGGCCAATGGCAGTTGCACCTTGAAGAGCTTCTGGCGGTTGTCCGCGCCGAAGGCGTCGGCGGCTTCGAGAACATCCTTGTCGACGAGGCGGATGCCGAGGTCGGTGAGGCGGATCATCGGCGGGATGGCGTAGATGACGACGGCGATCAGCCCCGGCACCTTGCCGATGCCGAGCAGCATGACGACGGGGATGAGATAGACGAAGCTCGGCATGGTCTGCATGACGTCGAGGACCGGGTTGACGACGCGCTGCATCCTGTCGGAGCGTGCCATGAGGATGCCGATCGGGATGCCGATGGCGATCGAAAGAACCGTGCAGACGAAGATCATGGAGATCGTCCGCATCGTATCGTCCCACATGTCGAAATAGCCGATGATCATGAGGGTCGCGAGACAACCGGCGGTGATGCGCAGGCTGCGCGTCGCGGCATAGGCGATGGCGAGGATCAGCAGCGTGATGATAGGCCAGGGCGTCTTCAGCATGAAGCGCTCCGAGGCGATGAGGAAATGCTGAAGGGGCGAGAAGAAGCCCTCAATGATATCGCCATAGCTGCGGGTGAAGCCGCGAAAGCCATCGTCGATGGCCTTTTTCAGGTCCCGCAGCGAATTGTCGTCCATGTGCGGGAATTTGAAAAACCAGTCCATTCCGTTCCCCTTTTCCAAAGAGCCGACCTCGTGTGTTCTTCTTGTTCTGCCGGCAGGATTGGTGCGACGCGCAGGCCCGCATCGCACCGATTTTCGCGGGGGGCGGCTGTTGCTCGCCCCCAAAGGCATGGCCTAGAGCGCAGCCTCGATCTTTTCGGCGGCTTCCGGGGAGACCCAGGCCTTCCACATGTCCTTGTTCTCTTCGAGGAAGTGCTTTGCGCCGTCTTCGCCGCTCGCCTGGTTGTCGGTCATCCAGGCCATCAGCTTGTTGACCGTGTCGTTCGACCAGGAGCGCTTCGCCAGATAGTCCATGACCTCGGGACCGGCCGTTTCGGAGAAGGATTTTGCCACGAGCGTCACGACCTTGTCGGCCGGCCAGTCGTTGGTCTTCGGATCCGGGCAATCGGCGACGGTGTTGCAACGCTTCCACTCGGCCGCGTCATAGGGCACGCCATGGCCGAGCTTCACCATCTCGTATTTGCCAAGGAGGGCGGTCGGCTCCCAGTAATAGCCGGCCCAGCCTTCCTTGCGCTCATAGGCCTTGGCGATCGAGCCGTCGAGGCCGGCGGCCGAGCCGGTGTCGACCAGCGTGAAGTTCGCCGCCTCCGCGTCATAGGCCTTGAAAAGCTGTGCGGTGACGACCGTGCCGCCCCAGCCCTGCGGACCGTTGTAGATCGCGCCCTTGCTGGAATCTTCCGGGTCCGGGAAGAGTTCGGGATGCTTCAGCACATCCTGGATCGTCTTGATGTCGGGATGGGCGTCGGCGAGATATTTCGGAATGAACCAGCCCTGGACGCCGCCGTCGGGAAGCGGCGAGCCGACCTGCACGATGCGGCCTTCATCCGTGCCCTTCTTGACCACGTCGGGCAAGAGGTCGATCCAGGCTTCCGGCGCGATATCCGGCTCGCCTTTCTCTGCCATGGAGGTGATGGTCGGGACCGTGTCGCCGATGGTGATCTCGGCATTGCAGCCGTAGCCTTCGTTGAGGATGATCTTGTCGAGGTTGGAGAGCACTTCGGCGCTCTGCCAGTTCATGCTGGCGATGGTGATGTCGCCGCATTCGGCGGCGCTGGCCAGCGACGCGCCGGCGACGGTGCCCAGGAGCAATGCGGTTGATGCAAGCAGAATTTTCATTTGCGTTCCCTTTGTGTTAGCGGCGAAGCTATGAACCGGAGCGCCGCGACATCCGGCCTGATGGTGAACTTTTTCGACGGATCGCGCCGCGCCCGGCAGGCGCTTCAGGATCACTCCGCGCCGGCCCTCCATTCCTTGAAGGCTAGGTTCGCCTTCGCGCCGATGGTCCTGAACGGCTGCATCGGGAGCGGCCTGGGCGCCTCGAAGCGTGCGAAGATTTCCGTGAGCCGCGATTTCCGGCCGAGCATCAGGTCGGCCGCGGCGATGCCGTTGGCGGTCGCCTTCGTCGCGCCCACGCCGTTGCAGCCGCATGCCGCGAAGATGCCGCGCTCGATCTCGCCGAAGGCGGGCACGGCGTTCCATGTGAGCGCCATCGCCCCGCCCCAGCGATATTCCATCGGGACGTCTGCAAGCGTGGGAAAGCGTGCGTTGTACTTCTGGTCGTGCTTCGCGCCGGCACGTCGAAGCGTCCCGTTTCCGGCCTCGATGCCCGCGTGATAGCTGTAGCGGGAGCGCACGAGGATGCGGTCGCCGCGCTCTCCCGCGATACGGCGGACCGTCGTTCCCATCGGCAGCGCCGGCGTGGCCGCCCAGTTCCTCTGTCCGCGAAGGTGGCCGGGATCGAACGCGCGCGTCATCGATGCCCACGTGAACACGTGGAGAAGGCGGCTTTCGAAGAAGCCGAAGCTTTCCGCATGGCCGTTGTTTGCCAGGATGATCCTGCCCGTGCTGACGGCGCCGTGCGGCGTCGTCACGGTCCATTCGCCGCCGCCGTCGCCTTCGATCCGCACCGCGGGCGAATTCTCATAGACCGTGACCGGATCACGCAGGCTGTCGGCCAGTCCGCGAATATAGGCAGCGGGCTGGACCATCACCGTTCCCGGCATGAAGAGGCCGGACGTATAGGTCTCGACACCCGTTATATCGGCGATCCCGCGCGCATCGAGCAGCTGATGCCTTTCTCCGAGCGCCGCCAGGCCTTCCGCGTATTTGACCAGGTGCCGATCGCCCTCGTCGCTGATGGCGACGCTGTAGCGTCCGCATGGATCGAAGATCGTGCGTCCCCAGCGCTGTTCCTCGGCGACGGCACTTGCCAGCGCAATCGCGGTGCGACTGATCTCGATGGCCTCGCGGTTCTTGGCGATCGTGTCGCCACCATAGTCCTCGGAAGAGACGTCGTGCGGCAGGTCGATGATGAAGCCGGAGTTGCGACCGGCGGCCGCGTCCCCGATGACGCCGGCCTCGAGCACCGCGACCCGCAGGGCCCGATCGATATCCCCTATCCTGCGCGCGGCGGAGAGGCCGGCGAAGCCGCCGCCGATGATCACCACATCGGCGGTGGAGCGGCCCGCGAGCCGGGGCTTCGCCTGGCGGGGAGGGAGCATCGCCACCCATCCGGAGACGCCCGTGTTCGTCGGGAGCCTCGATGCGGCAAAGACCTTTTTCGCGGGACGGTTCACGGCTCAGGCTTCGCGTTCGACGAGGGTGCCGAGCGCCGTGCGGAGAATGTCGATCCGCTCGGGCGACAGGGCCCTGAGCGGCTTGCGCGGCGCGCCCGCGCCATAGCCGGTGAGTTCGGCGGCGGCGTAGACGGACTGCACGTAGTCGCCTTCCCAGATCAGGGACATGGCAGGCTCGAGGACCGTCCAGATCGCGCGTGCCTTCGACCAGTCGCCGGCCATTGCGGCTGTGACGAGGGCAAGTGCGGTGCGCGGCGCGAAGTTCGCACCACCCCAGATCAGGCCGCTCGCGCCGGACCAGAGCGCGAAGGGCACGAGATTGTCGGCGCCGTTCATGACGGGCAGGCCGGTGCGGATGAGGGATGCCTGCCTGCCGAGGTCGCCGCTGCTGTCCTTGACGGCGCAGAAGTTCGGGATCGCGCACAAGTCCGCAAGCAGCGACGGCGTGACCGTGACGCCCACAGCATGGGGAACGTTGTAGCCGATGACCGGCAGTCCGGCGGCTGCGACCTCCGTGTAGAAATCGATAATGCCCTGGTCGTCGGTCGGCCCTTCGAAGAAGGGCGGAAGCACCATGACGCCGTCAGCGCCGCAATCGGCCGCATGCTTCGTCCGGGCGACGACGTCGTCCGTCAGAAGGGCGGAGGTCTGGACGATGAGCTTTGCACGTCCGTTGATGATCTTCGATCCGCGCCGCACGAGTTCGTCCGACTCTTCCCGCGAAAGATAGACATGCATGCCGGTGCCGGAGCTGAGGACGAAGCCAGGCACGCCCAGCGCCAGGTAGCGTTCGAGGTTCTGTTCCAGCCGCGCATGGTCGATGCGGCCCCCGGCGTCGAAGGGCGTGGCAATGGCAAGGTTCAGGCCCGCAAAGGGGAAGTCGGTCATGGCAGCAGGTCCGCGGTTCGACGGGATCGGATGAGGCCATCGGTGCATTACGCACCGATGGCTCCGGGTGTCATGCAGGGCTATCTTTGAAAGACAATAAGTAGACAATTGATAGACTGTCAATAGGCATGATGCTAGCATGCCCGCGCAATTCGCTTCGAATGGCTTGTGGAGGAGGCCGTAGCGCCGGCTTGCGCCCGGCGAAAACCGCGGTGCCCGCATTGACCCGCCTATCGATTGTAGACAGATTGCCGCTCAAAGGAGTTCGACATGGCCACAGAGCAAATCCCGACCGAGGCAGGCGCCGGGGTCGACCGCAAGACCGCCCTCAGTTCGAGCCTGCGCCACCGCATCCTGACGATGCAGATCGCGCCGGGCTCGGTTCTGGACGAGATCGCGCTCAGCGAGGAATTCGGCCTTTCACGGCCGCCGGTTCGCGAAGCCATGCGGCAGCTTGCCGGCGAGGGCTTCATCGAGCTTGAGGCCAATCGTCCCGCGCGCGTGACCTCCATGAGCTATCAGTCGCTGCGCGACTTCTTCCTGGTGGCGCCGCTCATCTATGCCGCGACCACGCGGCTTGCCGCGGAAACCGCGACGAAAGCGGATATTGCGGGTCTTCGGGAAATCCAGGCCAGTTTCCGCCAGTCCGTCGAAGGTGACGATATCGATGGCCGCGTCTTCTACAACGACCAGTTCCATCTGCGCATCGGCGAGGTCGCGAACAATCCCTACCTGCTGCCGAGCCTGCGCCGGCTGCTGATCGATCACGCGCGGATCGGAAAGATCTTCTACCGTCCCGCCAATGCGCAGATGCAGGACAATCTGGAAGAGGCCTGCCGCCAGCACGACGACATTATCGACGCCATCGCCCATCACGATGCCGACCGCGCCGAGGCGCTGGTGCGCGCGCATCTCGATCTGTCGCGCAAGAACATGGCGATGTATGCCGCCCCGGAAGGCATGCAAGTCGCCATCGGCGTCTAGACAACCGAGCGTCCTTCGCCGTGTCTGTGCATCAGGCAGAGATGGCGCACCCGGCATGGCGAAGATGAAAACTAGAGCATTGGCACCACTTCGTGAGTGCGGCAGGCTCAAATTGTAATGCGCAAGCTGCACAGACAGAAAAGTTATGAAAACAACTGCGTGGTGGAGATGCCGTATATTGGCAGGCGCCTGCCGGCGCGAAGGTGAGTGCTTCGGTTTCACGGAACATGGCTTATCCGGACAGTTGAATGTTCACGATATGCTTGCGGGCCCGTGCGATCGCTTCGTCGAGACGGGCGCGAGACACGGCTGCGAGGCGTTCGACGCCCAGGAGACGTGCCAGGTCGCGCGCGGGGTCGGGCTCGTCCAGCAGGTCGGGATTATCGAGCACGACGGCAGTGAGCTCGGCGAGCGGGATGTCTCCGATCGGCCTGCGCGCCTCCTCGCTTGCAGGCTGCCGATACGGAAGGATATCCGACACGGCCCCCTTCTTCCAGATGAACTCGCCGCTCGATTCCACGGTCCTGTCCAGATCGCGCAAGTGAAGGCCTATCCTTTCACGGATTCGTCCCCCTGTCCGCAGCCAGCCGTGGGCGCGGGCCAGCCGCTGGGCAAGGATGTCGGTGCGCAAGGGACTTTCGGTCTCGATGATGGCTTCGATCATCCTCCGCAAGATATCCCGATAGCCGAATTCGAAGAACTGTTCGGGATCGGCCGGAAAACCGGAAAGATCGGTGACATGATATCGTTGCTTCCCAGCGACCTCGGCCAGGGTTGCCGACGCAGCCGCCTGCATTGCTGCTCCTTCGATAGCGCGAGAAACCATTGGTGCGTCCGCCGAGACGAGTTCCGCCTCAATGGTCGCTGACGGCGGCGCGGGTTCCTCGGCGGGAGCAGCCCCGTCGTCGCGAATCTCCTCGACCGCCTCCACCTCATGTCCCATATCCCAATGAGTGGCAACGTCCTCGTTTTCGGCGGCCCTGCGCGCCCTGCTTTCCTCCAGCAGACTTTCCAGCCCGGCGTGGAGCCTCTCGACGCAGCCTGCGGCATCGAACCACCAGTCCGTCGACCAGACACGGAGGATGTTCCAGCCCAGCCCCTTCAGGACCTGCTCGCGAACCTTGTCGCGATCCCGTGCGGTGGCCGACCTGTGATAGGTGGCGCCGTCGCATTCCACACCTGCGAGATACGCGCCGGCAAGATCGGGGTGGCGGATGCCGAGGTCGATCCGGAAGCCGGAAATCCCGACCTGTGGCAGGACCGTCCAGCCGCGCCGCTCCAGTTGCAGGGCGACGGCCTCATCGAAGGGGGAGTCGAAGCCACCGACCGATCCGATGTCCTGGGCGGGCAACGCGACCGCGCCGCGCTCGGCATAGTCGAGAAACGTCTTCAGGTGCTGCACCGCCAGCGCCTTCGTCCGCGCCGGATCGATCTGATCGGCCGTGAAGCCGGAGAAAACGACCAGTTCCTGGCGCGCGCGGGTCACAGCGACGTTGAGGCGCCGCTCTCCGCCGTCGCGGTTTAGCGCACCGAAATCCATCGTCAGCTTGCCGGCGGCGTCCTTCCAGAACGTGATCGAGAAAAAGATGACGTCACGTTCATCACCCTGCACGTTCTCCAGATTCTTGACGATCGTCTGTTCGACCCGTTCTTCAGCGAAGAACCATTCAAGCTCGGGGTCGTTCCGGCGCGCCGCGTCGAGCAGATCCAGGATCAGCGACTGCTGCTGGGCGTTGAAGGTGATGACGCCGAGCGTCGGGCGATCCTTTTCCGGCAGCTTCAGCCAGCCCTTCATGCGGCAAACCGCTTCGCGCGTGACGGCTTCCGCTTCGATCCTGTTCGTCCGGCTCTTGCCGCGATCGTAAACACCGTCGGGCACTTTATGGAGGCGCACCGCGCGGTCTTCGACCAGAGGCGACGGGAACGTCACCAGACGATTCTGGTAGTAGTGGTGATTGGAGAAGGCGATCAGCGACTCGCTTCGGCTGCGATAGTGCCACCTCAGATCCCGTACCGGAATGCCGGCCGCTTTCGCCTCGTCCAGAATGCTCTCCAGATCCTTCTCGTGATCGGCGATCTCATCCTCATCCTCGTTGCGGCCGAAGAAGTTCGTCGGCGGCAATTGTTTCGGGTCGCCGACGATGACGGTCTGGCGTGCCCGTGCGATGGCGCCGACAGCATCCCAGGTGGTGATCTGGGACGCCTCGTCGAAAATCACGACATCGAATAGCGCCTGATCCGGCGGGAGGTACTGGGCGATGGAGAGCGGCGACATCAGCATGCAGGGCGCTAGCTTGGGAAAGCTCTGCGGCATCTTGCCGATCATGTCGCGTATCGACTGGCTCGGCCGCTGCAGTTCCATCTGGTGGCGCAGCAGCCCGAGCTCCGAATTGCGCGAAACGCTCTGCACGGCGGGCAGTCCATGCGCAATTGCGCTGATCACGCGGCGAGTGGCGTGCGAGCGCACCAGATCGTCGATCTCACGAAATTCCTTGATAGCGTTTTCGTGCTGGAATCGCCGGAAATCCCGCAGAACAGGATCGCTGTCGAGAACCTTCGGAAGCCACCATCTGGCGTATCCCAGTCGAAACGCCGATCGCGCGTCTTCGGGACGGACCATCCCCTTCTCGATCTGCTCGACAAGAGGGGCAAGGCTGGAGGCTATCGCCCGGCGTCTGATGCGGCACCAGGCCGACCAGTCGCGAAGAAGATGCCGCCCATTCACGAGAGCACCGAGATTCTCGCTCAGTGTCGCGAGGTCGGGTCCGTCCGGTTCTGATGAAATCTCTCGCCCGGAAACCTCGCGGAAGTGCTTACGTACAGCCTGAAAACCTTCGATCGCGGTGAGAAGCCTGTCTCCCGACTGCCGGACCCCGTCATTCTCGGACGTCCCGCGCAGGCATGGGGCAACGAAGCGGAGCATCGATCGTGTCTCTTCCTGGCTGCGCCCCGGAATTGGAACGGTGGCGCGAAACTCCCACGCGAGTTCGAGGATTTCCGCGACGGCGACGACGTCGGTCGCCAGACCCTCGATCGGCAGAGGTTTGCCCGCCAATTGATTCCGATCGATCGCCGACAGGCATTCCTTCATGTGGCGCAACAGCGGGATATCCCGCCCCGGATCTGCTGTTCCTCCATCAGCGTAGCTTTGCAGCAACTTCTGGACCTTGCGCTTGCCGAGCGCAGACGTGGGCCAGAACGACGCGTTCGCCTCCCGCCACTTACGGTCCAGCGCATCGGGATCGAGGTCGCGCACTGCGGTCACGGCATAGGCGGCGGAAAGTCCGCGCTCTGCCTCGCGGTAGCTCTTGATGGAATTCGCGAGCGTCTCCAGTGCGCCGGCGCATTGCGGAAGCTCTCGATCGAAGACGATGGTGATATCGCGGCCCCGGCATTTCCGCATCACCCTCGCGAGGTTGGCCAGCCCTTGGATTTCGGCTTGTGAAGATCGGCCTTGCGACCCGAGGCCAAGGCTTGCGAGATAGGCCTCGACAGCGATCCTCACCGCCTCGATCGCATCTTTTAGGGATTGCGCCGCCGCAAGCAGGCTTTCCTGCCAGCCGGAGCTCCAGTCACCGACATCGACAAGATCCAGCGCCGGCTGCCGCTCGACGGAAGCGAAAACGAGGCCGAGCTGGCCGGCAAGCTCTTCCAGATCGTGGAGCGTTTGTGCGTCATGGGCATCCCGCTCCGGCCACGCAAGGCCTGGTGCCGGGCTGTCCGTAGCCTTGAGGGCGATTCCGAGCGCCAGATAGGGCGTCCATCCATTCGGGTAGCGCCTGTGCAAAGCCTCGACATAGGCATTCAGCTCGTCGCGACGCAGCCGTAGGCGCTCGTTGACCGCCACCCATTCGGATACATCGATCCCGCCGCCCTGTTCCCAGGCCGCCTTGAGCTGCCCTAGGAAATGGCGGCGGTCGGCCTTGTTCGAATGCAGCTCGATGCAGTGATTGCCGAGGCCGTGCTCGCGCAATCGGCGATAGACGACATCGAGCGCGGCCGTCTTCTCGGCGACGAACAGGACCGTCTTTCCCACAGCCAGGCAGCTTGCGATCATGTTGGCGATGGTTTGGCTCTTGCCGGTGCCTGGTGGGCCGACGATGACGAAGTCCCGCCCTTCGGCGGCGGCAAGGCTCGCCGCCATCTGCGATGAATCCGATGGAAGAAGGCAGATGAGGTCGGACGGCGCATAGGCGCGATCGAGCTCGCGTTCCTCGCGAAACGGTGGCTGCCCGTCGCCCGCCTGGAACGCTTGCTCAGGCGTGTCGATCAGGTGGCGGACAACCTTGTTCGCGCGGAGCGCCTCTGTACGCTCCACCAGATCCTTCCACATGAGAAACTTTGCGAAGGAAAAGGTCGACAATGCGGTTTCATCGACGACCTCCATCCCCGGAACGTCGCGGATCGCCTGGCGCATCATGGCAAGAAGGCGTGGAACGTCGATGCCGTTGTCGTCGAGCGGAAGGTCTCCCGAAAATTGCGGAAGCTTCAGATCGAAATCGCGCTCCAGGAACTGCAGGAGCGTGGCGTTGAAGCGCGGCTCGTCCTCGTGGAAACGGACCGTGAAACGCGAGCTGGCGCTGCGGCGCTCAAGCTTCACGGGGACCAGCAGAAGGGGAGCCCGGTAGCTGCGATCATCCTCCGGCTTCTTCTTCCAGCGCAGAAACCCGACGGCGAGGAACAGGGTGTTCGCGCCGCCCTCGGCAAAGTCGTTTCGGACCTGCCGGTGAAGGTCGATCAGCCGTGCCTCAAGCTCGGATGCACCGAGCGTCGAGGAGAGTTCATCCCTGAGCAGCGCTTCGGCCGCGAAGCCGCGTTGCAGGTCTCTGCCGTGAACGTCGCGATATAGCGCGGCATCGCGCTCGCCGAGCGGATTTTGCTCGGGAAGAGATATGATCCGGATTGCACCACCGCCCGCCAGCCGATCCTCGAGGTAGGCGACGTCCGTGCAGAGAAACGGGATGGTCTTCCTCGAATCCGGAAAATTGAGGAGCCGGTTGCGAAGGGTGAGGTCGAGCAGTTTCTTCTGCCACCGGTCGATGCGGCCGGCAGCGGTGGTCGGCTTCACTTCGATGGTTTCGGCCGGCAATTCGCCGAAGGATGGCGCCACGGGCAGAGGCAGGTCCGCAACGGGCGTAACCTCTTCATCGAGAACGGTGCGGCGAATCGGCTCGTGCGAGGCAAGCGGCATGATCCCGCCGCTCCGTGACCGCCGGACATCGATTGCCGCCACGAAGGCATGGGCTTCGGTCTCGCCGAGACGATGATCGAGAACCTGTTGTGCGCTCTCCATCGTCATGGCGGGGCGATGCGTTACGCCGGTCGTTTCGAAGACGATCAACTCGCGGGATGCGAGCGCCTTGCGGACCTCCATCTGGTCCGTCTCGATCGCGTTGGCGAAGGTTCTCTTGGCCAGCCATGCACCGGCTGCCGCATGCCCTTGGAACATCAGAAGGACAGGATACAATCCGGCAGCTTCCAGGGCCGCGGCGAAAAGAAGTGTGGTGTCGAGGCAAGTCGCCAGCCGCTCCTCGGAAATCGTGCTCGGGCGCCTGATCTTCTGGCCGCGGCTTTCGAAACTGGCGGGCGGTTCCGCGTAATGCAGCGCCATGCCGGCAATCGCCGAGTAGATGGCGGCGGCGAGCAGGTAGGCCCGCTGCGGGCTCCCGGACTGGTAGCCGTCCAGGCCGCTTTGATGTCCATGTGCGGCCAGCCGCTCTGCCGCATTGCGCAGAATGGATGCCACGCTCGGATCGTTCGGCATGACGAAGGCCGGAAGCAGTTGCGCCATGTCGGCGACGCCGCCCCATTCGTCCCGGGCGAGCAGCCTTACGGGAAGGCGCCGTTCGTCAAGGACGTCTCCCGCCGATGACAGACGAAGCGTGATCTCGCCGCGCTCCGCCTCGTTGAGGCCGGCGAGATAGCCGGCGTCGAGCTCCACTTTCCTGTCGTTCAGCGCAAGTCTGTCGCCCGGCACGAGCCGGTCGACCGTCCATGTTTTCGGCCTCAGGAACGAGGGGGAAGAGGTCAATTCCAGCTTGCAGTTGGCAAAGTGCCTGTCGCTGCTGTTCTCGATCAGAATGGAGCGAATAACCGGTATGGCATTCTGATAGGATGCGTAAGTGAAGCTCGCGGCGATATCGGCAACGATCACCGGTCCTTCGTGGGTGTTACTGATATCCGGATCGAATTCTTCCGAATTACTTTCGCTTTCAGTCTGCATCGGTGTGCCTCCCCCACTGGGAGACTAGCGTTGTTTTTTACCGTGAAGAAGGCCTTTCACTCGTGAGAGTTGATTTTTCGACGGGAATTCGCTCTCACTGAGCATGGCAGCGCGTGCCACGTCTACTGGCCGGGTGAGGGTCCAACCATGAAGGGAGTTTTTATCCGGGAAAATGAAAAAGCGTCCGCCGGAGCGGACGCCTTATCTGGTGCATATCTCAGCTTGTTAACGGCTGGACTGCGATTTCTGAACGATATGCATATTGCCTAGCTCGCCCCGATTGTCAATGCTGCAAGCATTCGCGGAGAGGTGGCTATGGCTGGATATATCAAGACGCTTGGACTCGATCTCGGCACTAACTCGCTCGGCTGGGCGATCATCGAAACGCGCGGTGAACCGGGCGAAAATGACGAGGGACGCATCGTCGCCAGCGGCGTGCGCATCTTCTCTCAATCCGAAATGGCGGGACGTGATCCGCAATCGAAGGCTTCCTTGGCCGTGGCGCGGCGTCAGGCGCGTGGGTCAAGGCGCCAGCGGGATCGCTATCTGAAGCGGCGGGAGCGCCTGGTCGACCTTCTGGTCGATCTCGGGCTGATGCCCGCCGACAAGGCTGCTCGCGCGGAACTGGTGAAGAACCATGGCGATGGAAAGACGGGCGACCTCTCGTCATCCGTCTATGCATTGCGCGCGCGGGCGCTGGACGAGGCGCTGTCGCCCTATGAGATCGGCCGCGCGATTTTCCACCTCAACCAGCGCCGCGGCTTCAAGAGCAATCGCAAGGCCGACAGCAACGACCCCGAACAGGGCGTGATCTCCGAGGGGATGCGCTCGCTCGATGAGAAGATGGCGGAGGCGGGCGCGCGGACCATCGGCGAATGGCTGCACATGCGCCGGCTGCAAGGCCTGCCGGTCCGTGCCCGTATCGCGCCTGACGGGGAAGGCTATGCCTTCTATCCCTCGCGTGACGCGCTTGAGCGCGAATTCGACCGGATCATGGCCCGCCAGACGCTTTTCCATCCCGACCTGCTCACCGATGCGGTCATCCGGGAACTGCGCGAAGTGATCTTCCACCAGCGTCCGCTGAGACCGGTGAAGCCGGGGAAATGCTCCTACAATCCGCTGGAGGAGCGATTGGCGAAGGCGCATCCGCTGTTCCAGAAATTCCGGCTGCTCAAGGAACTCAACGAACTGGAAATCGTCGGGGAGGACCAGAAGCACATCAAGCTGACGCCGGAGCAGCGCGATGCTTTGGCGCTGCAGCTGCGGACGAGCCTTACCAAACAGGGAAAGGTGCCTTTCTCGAAGTTGCGGGGCACGCTGAAGCTCGGACGGGAGGTGCGCTTCAACAAGGAGACCGACAACCGCAGCGATCTCGAAGGCGACGTGGTCTATTTTCGCATGTCGCGCCCGGAATGCTTCGGCAACCGCTGGGCGGACCTGCCGGTCGAGAGGCAGGCAGCAATCACCGAGAGACTGAGGACCGAGCCTGACTACAACACCCTCATGAACTGGCTGAAAGCGGAGGCGGGGCTGGACGAGGCGCATGCCCGGGCGGTGGCCGACACACCGGTGCCGGACGGTTTCGGCAGGTTGGGCCGATCCGCGCTGACCGCGCTCATCGACGCGCTGGAGAACGAAGTGGGCGAGGGCGGCTTCGTCATCACCGAGGCCGAGGCGGCGAAGCGGGTTTACGGCCGCACCAATTCCGAAGCCGATCCGAACCGTAAGGGCGTGGACCAACTGCCGAAATATCAGGAGGTTCTGGCGCGCCACATTCCTCCGGGAACGGGCGAGCCCGACGATCCCTATGACGATTTCATGGGGCGCATCACCAACCCGACGGTTCATATCGCGCTCAATCAGTTACGCCGCGTGGTCAATGCGCTGATCCGGACATACGGCAAACCGGACCGGATCGCCATCGAGGTCGGCCGCGAACTGAAAATGAACGACCGGGAGCGCGACGAGATCAATCGCCGGATCGCGCGGAACACGAAAGCGGCGATCGAACGAGGCGTCAAGCTGACCGAGACCTTCCGGCAGTTGGACACCGGTTACAACCGCCTTCGATTGGAATTGTGGGAAGACCTGAACCAGAAGCCGGAAAACCGCGTCTGCATCTATTGCGGCAAGGCCATCGCCGGCCACATGCTCTTCAACGGCGAGACGGATATCGATCACATCCTGCCCTATTCGAAGACATTGGATGACAGCAAGGCAAACCGGATCCTGTGCTGCACGTCCTGCAATCGCGAGAAAAAGAACCGGCCTCCGTCGAGCGTGCCGCAGTGGCGCAGTCGCTATGGCGAGATCCTGGCGCGCGTCACGACACTGCCGAAACCCAAGCAATGGCGCTTTGGCGAAGACGCGATGACACGCTTCGGCGAGGAGGAGGGCTTTCTCGCCCGGCAATTGACCGACATGCAGTATATTTCCCGGCTGGCACTGACCTATCTCGCCCATCTCTACGACTACGAGGAAGTGGATCTTGACGGTATCTACAAGCGCCACGCCCGCGTGCGTGCCTTGCCCGGGCGGATGACCGAGATGCTGCGCCGCCAGTGGGGTCTCAACGAATTGCTGCATGACCATAATCTCATCGGAGGCGACGTGGCCAAGCCGAAGAACCGGCTGGATCATCGCCACCACGCGATCGATGCCATTGTCATCGCCTGCACATCGCGTGCGCTCATCCAGCGGCTGGCGACGGCTTCCGCGGCGGCCGAGGAGCGCGGGGCCGAGCGCGTCGTCGAGCGGATCGATCCGCCCTGGTCCAGCTTCCGCGAGGATGTCCGTGCGGCGGTGGGCGCCATCGTCGTCAGCCACAAGCCGGACCACGGAACGGTGAGCCGGGAAGGCTATGCAAGGGGTCGCGGGCAGACGGCGGGCAAGCTGCATAACGATACCGCCTACGGGTACACCGGCGAAAAGGACGCCAGCGGCAACGATATCGTCGTGCGCCGCATTGCCATCACCGATATCAGGAACCCCGCCGATATCATGAAGATCAGGACCAATGCGCATGGCCATTCGGAGCTCAGGGACCGGCTTTACGAGGCGACACGCGGGCTGGAGGGCAAGGCGTTCGAACAGGCGGTGCTGGATTTCGTCAAGGGCGATGTGAAATTCAGGGGCATCCGCCACGTCCGCATCACCGAGGTGGCGAATCCCGTCTGGATCACGCATGGGGGCGGGCGGTACAGGAAGGGCTATCTGCCCGGCGGCAACGATCGCTTCGACGTTTGGGAGCTGGCAGACGGCAAATGGGATGCCGAGGTGGTGACGACCTTCGATGCGCACCGGCCCGGCTTCGTGCCCCGAATGCGGCTCGAAAACCACAATGCCCGCAAGATCATGAGTTTGAAGAAGGGGGATATGGTCGCCTATGACGACCCCGATAGCGGGAAACGTATCATCGCCATCGTCCGCAAGTTCGACCAGCGCAACAAGCAGCTTTATCTCGATCCGCACAACGAGGCGGGCAATCTCGACAGGCGGGAAAAGGAGAAGACCTACAAGCCGCTTCGCCCGATGCCCAACCCATTGAAAAAATACAGGCCGAGGCAGGTTCGTATCGATGAGATCGGTCAGGTGTTCGATCCCGGCCCGTGGTGGGAAAAGCAGGACGGTTAACCAAAGATTAAGATTTGCCGGACGAAGAGGCATGATTGAGTTAGTCTCCCGTCATGCAGCGTGTGGTTGATCTTTCCTCTGATGGCCTGCATGTGGCCGTTCATCGTGGCTTCCTTACCGTGTCGAAGGATCGGGAGGAGATGGGCCGCGTAGCGCTCGATGACATCGGCGGCGTTATCGCCCATGCGCACGGGCTGACATGGTCGAATACGGTCTTCGTTCGCCTTTCGGAGCGGGCGGTGCCGGTTGTGCTGTGCGCGGCGAACCATGCGCCGGTGGCGTGTGTCTGGCCGCTGCAGGGCAATCATCTGCAGGGCAGGCGGCTGAACGCCCAGGTGGACGCCTCGCGGCCCTTGGCCAAGCGCATCTGGCGCGACATCGTGGTCGCGAAGATCCGGATGCAGGGCGCGGTGCTGGCATCGGTCGGGGCGGAGGCCGGTGCATTCGACACGCTCGCCCGCAAGGTCCGCTCCGGCGATCCGGACAATGTGGAAGCGCAGGCGGCGCGGCGCTACTGGCAAGCGTTCATGGGGCCGGATTTCCGGCGCGATCAGGACGGCGAAGGCGTCAATGCGCTCTTGAATTACGGCTACACGGTGCTGCGCGCGATCATCAGCCGCGCCATTTGTGCAGCCGGTCTGCATCCCTCGATCGGGCTTCATCACTCTAACCGCGCCAATGCCTTTGCCCTGGCGGATGACCTGATGGAACCTTATCGACCGATCGTTGACAGGGCCGTCTACAATCTCGTGCAGGATGGCTTGCGAGAGGTTTCGCCCAAAGCGAAAACTGCACTGGTGACATTAACGGCGCTGGATCTGCCGGCACCGCAGGGCATGAGCCCGCTGCATGTACATGCAACGCGACTTGCACAGCAATTGGCGGCGCTTTTTGATAAGGAGGACGTGGGCCTGGATCTGCCTTCGCCACTTGACCCGCTGACGTTATCTGGCCTTGCACGGCAGGGCGAGACGCAATGACAACGCTTCATACGGAAAAACGGGGAGAGCGGACCAAACCATCCTATATGTCCGCTTATCGGATGATGTGGATGCTCGTCACGTTCGATCTGCCGGTGGATACGAAAAGACACCGCGCCGACGCCACGAAATTTCGCCAGTTCCTGCTTGATCAGGGCTTTGAGATGAGCCAGCTTTCGAATTATCTTCGATTGGTGAACGGGCAGGAACAGTTTGAAACCTACACGCGACGAATTGGATCCAACCTCCCGGAGCGGGGCGATGTTTTCATCTTTCAATTTACAGATCGACAGTATGAAAATATCGTCCGATTCAGCGATCAAAGCCGCCGTGCCCGAAAGAAAAATCCCGAACAGATTGCTCTTTTCTAGCGCCCATGGACGCTTTCATAGCGTGATAAAGCCCCAAAACCCCTGTCGAAACAGGGGCTTGGGGCAGTATCGAGCCTAGCAGTTCAGAAATCGCAGGCCAACCGCAACGACAACACTGCGCCAGGCTTCTGCGCGACGAGCCTAGCAGTTCAGAAATCGCAGGCCAACCGCAACAATAGCATGCGTCTGATAAGACTCATCTTCAGCCTAGCAGTTCAGAAATCGCAGGCCAACCGCAACTCGCACAAACGGCTTCAGCGTATCCCCCATAGCCTAGCAGTTCAGAAATCGCAGGCCAACCGCAACACCATCGACGGCGTCGCCCGCACGATCCAAGCCTAGCAGTTCAGAAATCGCAGGCCAACCGCAACGCGTCACGAAAGGCATCTCCAGCACCGCCGAGCCTAGCAGTTCAGAAATCGCAGGCCAACCGCAACGGCCCAAACGGTCTTGAAGTTGCGGAGATGAGCCTAGCAGTTCAGAAATCGCAGGCCAACCGCAACCAGCCTTATAGCGCGGTTAACCTGGGGATAAGCCTAGCAGTTCAGAAATCGCAGGCCAACCGCAACAGAGTGCGTCAGGTGCCCTGCTCCAGCTGGAGCCTAGCAGTTCAGAAATCGCAGGCCAACCGCAACTGCGACTGGTCGTACTACCTGATCAAGGAAGCCTAGCAGTTCAGAAATCGCAGGCCAACCGCAACCTTCGCTGCCTTGGAGAGTGCCTTGTAGACAGCCTAGCAGTTCAGAAATCGCAGGCCAACCGCAACCAAAGCTGCCCGCCCACGCTCATTTCGCCGAGCCTAGCAGTTCAGAAATCGCAGGCCAACCGCAACCATGATCAGCGCCGCATTGCGCGTCCAGGGAGCCTAGCAGTTCAGAAATCGCAGGCCAACCGCAACGCGATCCGGCGGGCATGGTTATGGTGCTGGAGCCTAGCAGTTCAGAAATCGCAGGCCAACCGCAACCTGCGCACGGAAACGGACAGCGTGGAGACGACAGCCTAGCAGTTCAGAAATCGCAGGCCAACCGCAACCGCCGCGCGCGACCATCAGGACGAGCAGCAAGCCTAGCAGTTCAGAAATCGCAGGCCAACCGCAACTTTCTTCTATGTCAAGCACCGCGACTTGGAAGCCTAGCAGTTCAGAAATCGCAGGCCAACCGCAACTCCTCTGTGGTGGTGGTTAGATCGCCCAGAGCCTAGCAGTTCAGAAATCGCAGGCCAACCGCAACTGGGGCAAGAACGGGTCCGTCGCGGTCGACAGCCTAGCAGTTCAGAAATCGCAGGCCAACCGCAACAGGCCGCGACGATGGCTGAGAACTCCGCAAAGCCTAGCAGTTCAGAAATCGCAGGCCAACCGCAACTGGAAACCCGCATGGGACGTGCGGTATGGGAGCCTAGCAGTTCAGAAATCGCAGGCCAACCGCAACACTATGACGCCGACAACGTCATGGCGCGCAAGCCTAGCAGTTCAGAAATCGCAGGCCAACCGCAACCGGCCCTTCCGTACATCACCGACTTTGTCGAGCCTAGCAGTTCAGAAATCGCAGGCCAACCGCAACGGCGCAGATCGCCTTGAGGCTTTTCCCATTAGCCTAGCAGTTCAGAAATCGCAGGCCAACCGCAACGTCGGCGCCTTCCACCCGACGAGAATGCGGAGCCTAGCAGTTCAGAAATCGCAGGCCAACCGCAACAGAGGAAGTGTGTGCCGTTGCTGTTGACGTAGCCTAGCAGTTCAGAAATCGCAGGCCAACCGCAACGGCTCGCCCCTCCCGACCGGCCGCGGGCGAAGCCTAGCAGTTCAGAAATCGCAGGCCAACCGCAACGGCGAAGAGGTCGATGCCGTTGCGCCGCATAGCCTAGCAGTTCAGAAATCGCAGGCCAACCGCAACTACGAAGGGTGCGATGCCGCGGCCGCAGACAGCCTAGCAGTTCAGAAATCGCAGGCCAACCGCAACTTGTCGAGATCAAGCATCATCTCCGAGAAGAACCTAGCAGTTCAGAAATCGCAGGCCAACCGCAACTTTGCCGGGTTGCTGTAGACGTGCTTGCATAGCCTAGCAGTTCAGAAATCGCAGGCCACCGCAACCAGTTCTTGGGGGGGCCTGCTAAGTGTACCGAAAGGCTAGTGTGTGGTCTCGGAATGAGGTAGTATAGGTTGATTTTGAAGACTTATGGGTCCTTTTTCCAAGTATCGCAGATTGCCTGATAGAGCGTTCGCTTTCGTAATTCCTTGAGTTGTTTGGCGAATCTGTAAGTAATGGCGAAGTTTAGGAGGGGGCTTTGAGGCTTCCAGGTTGTCGTAGTGGCAGACTTTGACAGTGGCGTCCTGTGCGGATTTGCCCAATCTCTCGTTGAGCGACTCGCGAATCCTGTCGGCCTAACCTCGAGTCCTTCTCGCAGACCCATCTGGCGATCATGCTTCGTAAGACCAGAATTGTATTAATTTTATAGTTATATGTATTAATTCAATGTAAGTTTTCAAAAAATACTTAAAGTTTTCACCGCGATCCCTTTCTAATTGAGCGGCCGAAAAGGCCGAAAATCTGTAATTCTGCAACACAAGTTACTTAGATATCGATCCGACAAATCGCCTCGAATCCTTCCGCGGTACGGCCGCCACTAGGCGTTCCACGCGGCAGGCTTTGACGCGGGTGAGATGACGAGAAGATAGGAAGCCAATACTGAGATCGCTTCTGCGGCGTAAAATCGCAATAACGCTATACAAGGCCTTCTGGCTTCTACAAATGCTTTGAAAGCCGCCAAGAACCCGCTCTTGTGAGCGCTAGCGTTCGATTAAACGGAACAAAGCCGCTCATATATGTCGCTCTAAAAAGATTGGCGCACCCGACAGGATTCGAACCTGTGACCTTTGGAATCGGAATCCAACACTCTATCCAGCTGAGCTACGGGTGCTTGCCTAGGCGATGACTCGCCTGTCCGATGAGAGGGTTCTTAGCCTAGCTGGGGGCGGGCTTCAATCGGGAAAATGCAGAAAGGGCAATCTGTTCCGGCGGGCTGTGTGCTTTGGGCTGCCTGGGATAGGAAGCCGCCGGGTGGCCGGCGGCTTTCGGTCGTCCTTGTCAGGCGGTCTGCATGGCGCCGGGGCCGGGGATGGCCTTTTCCGGGACCTTGCCGAGGATGATCATGCCGAGCACCTCGTCCTTCGTCACGTCCTCGGTGCGGGCGTGGCCGACGACCTGGCCGTTCTTCATCACCGAGACGCGGTCGGCGAGGTCGAAGACGTCGTGGATGTCGTGGCTGATCAGGAAGATGCCTATGCCTTCCTTCTTCAACTGCTTGATCAGTTCGCCGACCTGCGCCGTCTCCTGGGGGCCTAGGGCGGCGGTGGGTTCGTCCATGATCAGGATGCGGGCGTTGAAGAGGATCGCTCTTGCGATGGCCACCGACTGGCGCTGGCCGCCGGAAAGCGCCTTCACCGGCTCCTTGAAGCGCTGGAAATTGGGATTGAGGCGGCCCATCACCTCGCGGGTCTTCGCCTCCATCGCCACGTCGTCGAGCGTGCCCCAGGGGGTCCTGAGCTCGCGGCCGAGATAGAGGTTGGCGGCGGCGTCGACATTGTCGGCGACGGCGAGCGTCTGGTAGATCGTCTCGATGCCGTATTTCTTGGCGTCGCGCGGATTGTTGATGTCGGCGGGCTCGCCGTTGATCAGGATCTCGCCGCCATCGCGCTTGTAGGCGCCGGAGAGGATTTTGATCAGCGTCGACTTGCCGGCGCCGTTGTGGCCGAGCAGGGCGACGACCTCGCCGGGATAGAGATCGACCGAGGCATTGTCGACGGCGTGGATGCCGCCGAAGGAGATGGAGATGTTCTTCATCTCCACGAGGGGCGTACGGGTGTCCGTCATTTTATGGGCTCCTCTTACTTGGCGCGGGCGCGGTAGACCGTGTCGAGCCAGACGGCGACGACAAGGACCATGCCGACCACGATGCGCTGGAACGGGGTGTCGATGCCGACCAGCACCATGCCCGATTGCAGCGATTGCATGACGAGGGCGCCGAGCATGGCGCCTGCGATTGTGCCCATGCCGCCGGCAAGCGAGGTGCCGCCGATGACGGCCGCGGCGATGGTGTAGAGTTCGTCGAGCTCGCCCTGCGCGTTGGTCGCGGCGTTGAGGCGGGCGGTGGAGATCGCCGCGGCAATGGCGCAGAGCATGCCCATCAGCGCGAAGATCTTGACCGTCACCCAGCGGGTCTTGATGCCGGCGAGTTCCGCCGCCTCCGGGTTGCCGCCGAGCGCGAAGACGTAGCGGCCAAAGCGCAGGCGCGTCGAGATGAAGGTCATGACGATGCCGACCACGATGGCGATCAGCACGGGAATGGCGATGCCATGCGGGATGAAAAGGCCGCCTTCCGGCCAGGCGATGCCGTTGGCGTCGGCATATCTGCGGGCGATGGCGACGGGCCAGGGATAGCTGTTGACGACCGCGATGGCGCCGAGCACGAGGGCGCAGCCGACGGTGGTCAGGAAATATTCGGCCCACATGGGGCGCAGCGGAAAGCCGAAGCGCTTGCGCTGCTTGCGGGAGTTGGCGATCGTCGCGACGATGGCGATGCAGGCGATGACGCCGACGATCCAGCTGGCGGTGGCGCCGATCGAGCCTTCCGTGCCGCCGCCCATCAGGCGGAAGGTCGCGTCCATCGGGGCGACCGTGCGGCCGCTCGTCACGAACCAGGTGGCGCCGCGCCAGACGAGCAGGCCGCCGAGCGTGACGATGAAGGAGGGCACGCTGAGGAAGGCGATGATCGCGCCGTGCAGGGCGCCGATGCCCGCGCCGAGCAGGAGGCCGGCGAGGAGGGTGATCATCCAGGTGGCGGGGTGGTTGAAGCCGAGAAGCTGCGGCAGCAGCTCGGCCTGCAGCACGCCCATGATCATGCCGACGAAGCCGAGGATCGAGCCGACGGAGAGGTCGATGTTGCGCGTGACGATGACGAGCACCATGCCGGTCGCCATCACGGCGACGGAGGCGGTCTGGACCGAGAGGTTCCACAGGTTGCGCGGCGTCAGGAACAGGCCGCCCGACAGGATGTTGAAGCCGATCCAGATGATCAGCATGGCGCCGACCATGCCGAGCAGGCGCGTGTCGATCTCGGTGGCGCGGAAGAAGCGCTTCACCGGATTCTCGCTCGCCGATCGCGCGCGATTGGCATGCGTGGTATTCGTGATGTCGGCCATGGCTTTGCCGTCCCCCCACTTTTGTTGAGCGTGTCGTTCGGGCGTGGTTTGAGGTTCCAGCGGGATGGAACGGAAAACCGTTTCCCACCGCTCCTCATTCCGCTTCGAGGATTTTCGCCGCCTCATCCTCCGCCCGCTGTCCATCTTGCGCAAGCGCCGCAACGGAAGCCGTTGCGGCGCCTGGTGATGGTCAGGTCAGTACCGGATCATTGCCCGTCAGTTGCAGGCCGCGACCGAGCCGGCGGCAACGCCCTGGCAGGCCGTTTCCTTCGGGATCCAGCCGGCCTCGATGACGACGTTCAGGTTGTCCTTGGTGATCGGCACCGGCGCGAGGAAGACCGACTTCATCTCGACGCCCTTCGGGCCGCCGTTGAAGGTGGTGACGCCCTCGATCTCGTCCATGGTCTTGCCGGAGGCGAGTTCAGCCGCGATTTCCGCGGCGCGCTTGCCGAGGTCGCGCGAGTCCTTCCAGACCGAGACGGTCTGCGTGCCGAGCGCGACGCGGTTGAGCGCGGCGTGGTCGGCGTCCTGGCCGGAGACCGGGACGGAGCCGGCAAGGCCCTGCGCGGCGAGCGCGGCGATCGCGCCGCCCGCCGTGCCGTCGTTCGAGGCGACGACCGCATCGACCTTGTTGTCGTTCGCCGTCAGGAACTGCTCCATGTTCTTCTGGGCATTTTCCGGCTTCCAGCCGTCGGTATAGGCTTCGCCGACATTCTTGATCTTGCCGGCGTCGACGGCTTCCTTCAGCACTTCCTGCTGGCCTGCGAAGAGGAAGTCAGCGTTCGGGTCGGATGAGGAGCCCTTGATGAACACATAGTTGCCTTCCGGCTTCACCTTGAACACTTCGCGGGCTTGCATGCGGCCGACTTCCTTGTTGTCGAAGGTGATGTAGAAGGCGGACGGGTTCTCGATCAGGCGGTCGTAGCCGACGACCGGGATGCCTTCCGCCGCGGCCTTTTCGATGGCCGGGCCGATGGCTTCCGAATCCTGGGCGAGGACGATGATGGCGTTGGCGCCCTGGGCGATCAGCGATTCGACGTCGGTCAGCTGCTTGGCGGCGGACGACTGGGCGTCAGCCGAAATGTACTTGTCGCCGGAGGCTTCGAGTGCTGCCTTAATGGCGGCTTCGTCGGTTTTCCAGCGCTCTTCCTGGAAGTTCGACCAGGAAACGCCGACCACGAGGTCCTTGGCGTGCGCAACGGAATGCAGGGAAACGATGACGGCAGCCCCTGCCATCAGCTTCAGAACGAACTTCATAATATCCTCCCAAGTGAACACCGGCCGCCTGGACGAACCTCCCGTCCAATCAACGACCGGCCACGATCTACTGTCTCGATGTCCCTCCCGACGGTGCCGGGACTTTTTTCTCGACAGTCGAGAAAATAAATGTCAGAAGTTTCGAAGGCTGTCAACACGGCTTGAAAGGCCTTGAACGACGGCGTGACAGATGCTTTGGGAGGGGCATGTGTTGCATCCTGTGAAAGCGAGCGGAAACCGACGATGCTGACCAAGTCGAGCACGGAGCTTGTGCGTCAGCAGAACAGCGCGCTGGTGCTCGCCTCGCTGCGCCGGCACGGGCCGCTCGCCCATACCGACATCTCCCATCACACGGGGCTCGCCTCGGCGACCGTCTCGGTGATCACGGCGGAGCTGGAGAAGGCCGAGGTGCTCGAGCGGCGCGAACAGCAGGCGTCGGCCTCGCGCGGGCGTCCGCGCGTCATCTTCGGCCAGCGGCGCGATGCCGGCTATCTCGCCACCGTGCGCATCTCCTCCGACATGGTGCAATATTCGCTCGCCGATTACGGCGGCACGCTGCTCGATCGCTTCGAGGAGCCGCGCAACCATGCCGATACCGCGACGCGGCCCTTCACGGAAGCCTTCGTCGCCGCGCTCGACAGGCTGGCGGACCGGTCCCGGATCGACCGCGGGCAGGTGCTGGTCGTGTCGATCAGCAGCAAGGGCCTTGTCGATCCCCTGACGGCACGGCTCGTCTGGTCGCCGGTTTTTGGCGCGCAGCAGGTGGATTTCGCCGCGCTGCTCCAGCCGCCCTGGCGGGCGAAGATCCTCATCAGCAACGAGACGCTGCTCGTCGCCCATGCCATGGCGCTGCGCATGGAGAAGGCGGGGGTGCGTGACCTGCAGGCTGTGGCCGCGCTGTCGCTCGGCCACAGCATCGGTCTTGGCATCGCACGGTTCGACCGGTCGGGGGAACTCTCGGTCACGGCGCCGAATTTCGGGCACATGCTGAACTCCTCGGACGGCAAGCTGTGTCGCTGCGGCGCGCAGGGCTGCATCGAGGCCTCCGCCGGCTTCTACGGCATCCTGCGCACGGCCTTCGAGGTGCCGCCGGACACGATCCCGGCGAAGTTCGTGCCGCTGGCGGAGATGGATAAGATCGCGCTGCGCGCCCGCCAGGGCCACCGCATGTCGGAATATGCCTTCCGTCAGGCCGGGCTGGCGCTGGGGCAGGGGCTTTCGCGCGTGGTGAGCCTCTACGAGAACATGCCGATCGCCATCACCGGCCCCGGCACGCGCTATTTCGACCTCATCCAGCGGGGCCTGGAGGAGGGGCTGGCGCAATCCCAGCATGTCCGCCTCTTCGGCGCGCCGCCGATCTCCGTCGTGCCGGAGGAGGCGACGCTGGTGCTGGAGGGCCATCTCGACCGGGCGCTGGCAGAGATGGACCACGATGTCATCGCTGCGAGGGCGGTGGGAGAGTGAGGGTGCAGGGACCGCTGCGTTTCGGCTCCAATGCTCGGCACCCACCTTTCCTCCGTCATCCTCGGGCTCGACCCGAGGATCCACGTATCACCGCTAATCTGGAGTTTGTGGCCTGGCAACTGTGTTCAAGCGAAGTTAGTTTTGTCGCGCTGCATTGCATTGAGGATTGTGATGAGCTTTCGCGCGACGGCGATGATGCCGGCCTTTGCGGAGCCTGTTCTGGCTGAGACGGCCTGATGAAAGGCGCGCAGGCGCGCTGA
>NZ_JALJCK010000024.1 GCF_022899355.1 Shinella yambaruensis
GACGAACTTGTCCCATAGTGCTTCCTTCCATTCTGCAGAAAGGATCACACCATCAAACCGTGGGATCAAACACCTAGCGCATGCCGACCTTGAGCCCCGGCGCGGGACGCTCCTCGAGAATGCGGCGGCGGAAGCGGAAGAGCGCGGCGGGGCGCCCGCCGGTGGCGGCGGTGGACCCGCCCGTCGCCTCGACCAGTTCGGCGCCCTCGACCAGCCGGCGGAAGTTCTGCTTGTGCAGGTGCCGTCCGGAGATCGCCTCCACCGTTGCCTGCAGCTCCGTGAGCGTGAATTCCGGCGCCATCAGCTCGAAGATCACCGGGCGGTACTTGATCTTGCCGCGCAGCCGCGCCATCGCGGTCGCAAGGATCCGGCGGTGGTCGTGGCGCATGGCGATGCCGGGAGCGGGATGGCACGATCCGGTGCGCCCGTCCGTCACCGCCTCCTCGGCAAGGCCGGCCTCGTAGAGAAGCTCGTAGCGTTCCAGCACACGCTCCTCGTCCCAGGGGAAATCGTCGAGGCCGAAGGCGAGGCGCAGGCGCGTGCGCATCGAGGGCAGGGCGCTTGCTCGTTCCTCGCGCATGTTGTCGGCCGCAAAGGCCTTCAGGGCGGGCAGGATGAGCTGGTCGATCAGCGCCGGCCGTCCCTGCCGCCAGTCCTCCCAGGGAAGGTAGGTGTACCAGTCGCGCCAGGCGGCGCCGGCTTCCGCCAGCTGCTCGTTCGCCTCCGCATCGGTGCGGGTAAGCGCGATATAGCCGACGGAGACCATGTGCGTGCCGGCCTCGTCCGGCAGCTTCTGGCGGCCGCGGTCGCCGAAGGTGTAGAGCTGCTCGATATAGCCGAGCTTCAGCGCCGTCTGCGCCTCGACGCTGGCGCGCAGGCTCGTCTCGAAGGTGCGGTGCTGGTGCGGGTCGAAGGGGCCGAAGGGCAGGGCGTCTCGGCCGCCCGCCCCCCCGCCGATGGCGAGGATGCAGGGGCTGCGGCCGGAAATCGCGACGACCGCCGCGTTGAGGCCGATCTCGACCGGCGGGCGGGCGCGGCTCTCCGTCATGGCTGCAGCGTCTGCGGCGCGGCGGAAAAGACGAAGGGGCTGTCGCCGACATAGTCGGCTCCGCGGCCGATGGCCCGGACGGCGGCGACGAGCCGCCCGCCGCGCGACAGCACATGATCGCCGATCTCGACCAGCCGGGCATTCGGCGTCGCCTGCACGGAGGCGCGGCGAAGGCGCATTGCGAGGTCGTGCTCGTCCTGGTCCGGTTCCACGGCGAGCGCGGCGATCAGCGCGGCGGCGGGGGAACGGGAAACGCCCATCATGCAATGGACGAGCAGCGGCGCCTGCCGGTCCCAGCCGTGCGCAAAGCCGATGATCGCGGCCACATGTTCCTCGCCGGGCGCGACGAGGCTGCCGGTGCCGGCAAAGGCGATGTCGTTGACGCCGACGATCAGGTGGCGATCGGCGGCGATGATGGCCGGGCGGTGGAAATTCTGCTTCGGCGCGACAAGGCTCAGCATGTCGCGGCAGCGGTGGCACACGGCGAGTTCCGCGATCTTTCCGAGCGGCGCGACGACGATCGTACCCATCGCGTCACACCGCCGCGGCGAGCGGGCCGCGCTCCCGCTCCAGCGCTTCGAAGCGATCGGCGAAGCGCTGCTGCGCGAGGGTGGCGGGCAACGGCGCGATCTCGATCATCTCCAGCGTGATGCCGCGCGGCGCGCCGAAGAACTTGACCGCCTCGGCATGGGAGAAGCCGGCAAGCTCCGTCGCCTCGAAGAAGGCGGCGACCTGGTCGGCCTTCTTGATCTTGGCCTTCAGGCTCGCGGGGGTGGCGGGCGGCAGGCCGAAGCGCAGGTGCACGGCCGCCTCCAGCCGCTTTTCCACCGTCTTGTAGCCGCCGCCGACCACCGCCTTGAAGGGCGAGATCATGTCGCCGATCACGTATTCCGGCGCGTCGTGCAGCAGCGCCATCAGGCAGTCGTCGGCATTGCAGCGGTTCTGCTGGCGGAAGATCGCCTCGACGACCAGCGAATGCTGCGCGACCGAAAAGGCATGGTCGCCGTTGGTCTGGCCGTTCCAGCGCGCGACACGGGCCAGCCCGTGCGCGATGTCGGACAGTTCGATGTCGAGCGGCGAGGGATTGAGCAGGTCGAGGCGGCGGCCGGACAGCATGCGCTGCCAGGCCCGGGGCTCCGTCTTGGCGCGGGCGGCTGCGCTCATTGCGCCGGCACCTCGGCGGTTTCCTGCGGGAAGGCAAGGCCCGTCCACTGCGGCAGGGCGACGGTGACGGGCATGCCGTCGGCGGTGATCGGCGTGCCGCCATGCATGGCGTCGGCCGCGCGGTCGATGCGCACGATGGCAAGGCCGCGCGTGCCGGACACGCTGCCGAGCGTGCCGATCGGCTTGCCGCCGGCCAGAAGCTCGGTGCCCGTGGCGGGAAGGGCGGTCTCGCCGCTGACGATGACGGGGCGGCGGCGCGCTGTGCCGCGGTGCTGCATGCGGGAGACGACCTCCTGGCCGACATAGCAGCCCTGGCGGAAGGAAAGGCCGCCGGTGAGGTCAAGCAGCACGTCGTGCGGGAAGGCATCGCCGAGCGCATAGTCGCGGCCGGCTTCGACGAGCCCGGCGCCGATGCGCAGGGTTTCGTAAAGCGCCGGGTCGTCGCTGCCGCCCGCGCCCGGGCGGCGGGAGACGGCAAGGCCTGCCTTCGCGAAGCGGCCGTCCTGCGGGGCGTCCGCCTCGGCGGCGTCCCAGCTTGTCGTCACCGCGTTCCCCTCGACGGCGGCGAGATCGAGCGCGGCGCGCAGCTTGTACATGGTCAGCCGCTTCAGCAGCGCATCGCGCTGCTCGTCCGCCGTCTCGATCAGGAAGGCGCCGTCGCCGTCGCGGCTTATCAGGAAGTCGAACAGGATCTTGCCCTGCGGCGTCAAAAGGGCGCCGGGACGGATCTCGCCGGCCGGGAGGTCGGGCAGGTTGGTGGTGATGAGCGATTGCAGGAAGGTTTCGGCATCGGCACCGGAAATGCGGAGGAAGGCGCGGCCGGAAAGCGTGACGGAAGGCATGATTCGATCCAGGTTTTGCGCCCGCCGGCACCATGCGGCAGCGGGCGGTGCATGATCGCACCCGTTGAAACAGAGGTAGAACGACCGGGCGCCTTTCGCAAGGTCGCGCCGTCTTGCCCTCCGCTTCCGGATGGGGGAGAAGGACGGCCACGAGAGGACAGGGGCTCCGCCATGACCGCCGCAACGACACTTCCCCACGATGCATGGGCCGCCTGGCATCCGCGGGAGCTCGCCCGCCGGCTTGCCGGCGTCGCGCGGCCCTGGTGCGTCGCGGGCGGCTGGGCGCTCGATCTCTGGCACGGGGAGGAGACGCGGCCGCACGAGGACCTCGAATTCACCATCCTGCGCGCCGACTTCATCCATTTCCGCGCGGCCTTGCCGGGCCTGCGCCTTCATGCGGCCGGCGATGGCCATGTCGAGCCGCTCGGCCCGGACGATGTGCCGCCGTCAGGCATCGCGCAGGTCTGGTGCGAGGATGTGGCGGCGGGCTGCTGGCGTGTCGACATGATGCTGGAGGACGGCAGGCCGGAGACCTGGGTCTACAAGCGCGACCCGTCGATCCGCCGGCCGCGCGCCGAGGCCGTGCGCAGGACCGCCGATGGCATCGCCTATCTCGCGCCCGAGATCATCCTGCTCTTCAAGGCAAAGTACCGGCGCGGCAAGGACGAGGCGGATTTCGCAAGGGCGCTGCCGCGGCTTGACGCGGCCGAGCGGCGCTGGCTGAAGGCCGGCCTCGCGCTGGCCCATCCCGATCATGCCTGGAGCAAGGCCCTGTAAGGCTCAGTCGCCGGTGACGAAGAACTTCCACTGGCCATCCGGCGTGATGCCGACGCGGTAGAAATTGTAGCTGCCGAATTCCTTCATGTCGGCGAAATCGCCGGCCGTCACGATGCGCAGCAGATCCACTTTTTCCGGTGGCGTCAGCGTTGCGAGCGGCTTTTCGGCGAAGTAGGGCCAGACATAAAGCTCGTCCGCCGTGCCCTTGCCGACATGCACGAAGCCGGTCGCCAGCACGTCGAGCAGGATCGCCAGCACCTCGATGCCTTCGTCGTCGCCCGACTGGCCCTTGAGGGTCTCGACGGGGCCTTCGTCGGTCTCGACGATGGAGACCTGCGTTTCCGTCATGCCCTTGCCGAGCAGGGGGCGCAGGCGCTCGATATCGCCGGAGGCGGCGGCCTCCACGATGAGCTCGCGCATGCGGCGCACGGGCTCCGGCGCCTTGGCGATGTCGGAAAGGAACTCGACCGGAACCTCGGGCTCGTCGGCGGCCTTGTCGTCCGCGGCGGGCGTGCCGTCCGAGGGCTCGGTCACGGCTTCGTTGCGGCGAATCAGCGGGTCGGGCATCGGCAGTTCGAGGGGGCCGGTTTCTTCCTGCTCCTCCTCGACGGGCGGTGTCTCGCTGCCCTCGGCCGGCTTCTGCTGCACCTGGCCCTGCTCGTTCTTCAGCTCGCTGAGGGCGAAGGCGGGGCGGGCGGGCGCCACCAGCGCTGTCGTCGTGAAAAGTACCGACAATACGATGAGGCTGCTGCGAAACAGCGTTTTGCCGCCAGTCGACGTCTGCATGACCTGTCTTTCCAGCCTATTGCAGGATGCGCTCGGGGGAGAATTCTCCGGCCAGCATGCGCTCGCGCAGCGATTCGAGCATCGCCTCCGCGCCACGTTCGCCATGGATGCGGATCGTTTCGCGCATGGCAAGCGCGATCGCGGCATCGGCGATGATTTCCGGTTCGATGCCATCAGCCATGCCGTCGGCCCAAGCCTCGTTCTGGTGTTCCAGAGCGGCCTGCATCTTCTCGTGCACGATCATCTCGTCGATATCGTTGAGAGTAGGTTCCATTGATCGGTCCATGCGAGGCATTCAGTTCTTACTTGACTGTTAACGACCTTAGCAGCCTTTTCCCAAAACGGCACTGGGTCCTGTAAAAAGAGGTTAATTAACCGCTAATTTCCGAAGCGCGCGGTAATTTCTGTGGCAAGTGTTGCACCTTCGTTACGGTATCTCTCTTCTGCGACAACAGCCGAGTCGGTGCAAGCGGTATAGATGGCGGCGAAGGAACGATATCCACGGTTGAATGCCGCGGTCAGTTTTTCCTGTCTTTTCGGCTCGTTGGCAGCTTCCAGCTCGATGAGGCGCTGCATGGAGGCCCGCCAGCCGTCCTCCGGCTTGTCCATGCACAGATTGCGCAGGTAGTGCACGGCGCCGAGGATTTCCGAGAGCCGTTCCAGCCGTTCGTCATAGGGCGCCGGCTTTTCCTCGACGGCCGCTGCCGACGGCGTTTCCTTCGCGTCGCCCTTCGCCTGCTGGGCAAAGGCGGGCGCGGCAAGCGCCAGGCCGAGGAGGAGGGCGAGCCGAATCACCGTCATGCGTCCTGCCCCGTCCGTTCCGCCTCGAGCCGCCGGATGCATTCGCGCACGCTGTCGGGCGCCGGCAGCGTCCTTATTTCCTCGGCCGTATACCAGCCGACCGCCGCCGCATCGTCCGAGGCGACGGCGATGGCCGTCGCATCCGCCTTCACCTTGAAGACCGAGAGGCGGAACGACGGGCTGCCGGGGCCGTCCTCGCGGCCGGGCAGGTCGTAGGTCGCGAAAAGCTTGGGTTTTTCGGCGCGGATGCCGGTTTCCTCGAAGAGTTCGCGCAGCGCCGTCTCGGCCGGCGTCTCGCCCTCTTCGCCGCGTCCGCCGGGAAAGGCGTACATGTCGGCCGAGGGCGGGTTGCTGCGCAGGACCAGGAGATAGCGTCCGTCGCGCTCGATGATGGCGGAGGAGGCGGGCTGGGGCGTCTTGGATATCTTCATCGCGGTCCGGTCCGGTTGCGCTCGATTGACCCCTTATAGGCAAAGTGCGATGACGATGCCATGTGTGGACGATTTGCATTGCTGGCCAAGCGGGATCTTGCGCGCGACTATTTCGACCTCGCCGAACTGGACGACCTGCCGGAGCGCTACAACATCGCCCCGACGCAGCCGATCCTGGTCATCGTCGCGGGCGAACGGCAACAGCCCGGCAGCAACCTGCCGGAGCGCAAGGCCATGCTGGTGCGCTGGGGCTTCATGCCCGGCTGGGTGAAGGACCCGCGCGACTTTCCGCTGCTCATCAATGCGCGTGCCGAGACGGCGATCGGCAAGGCCTCCTTCCGCGCCGCCATGCGCCATCGACGCGTCCTCGTGCCGGCCTCCGGCTTCTTCGAATGGCGCCGGCCGGAGGGCAAGGGCGCCAAGGCGCAGGCCTACTGGATCCGCCCGAAGAAGGGCGAGATCCTCGCCTTTGCCGGGCTGGTGGAGACATGGTCGTCCGCCGACGGCTCGGAGGTCGATACCGGCGCGATCCTGACGACGGCGGCGAACAACGACATCGCCCGCATCCACGACCGCATGCCCGTCGTCATCCGCCGGGAGGATTTTTCGCGCTGGCTCGACTGCAAGACGCAGGAGCCGCGCGACGTGACCGACCTGATGAAGCCGATCGACGACGGCTTCTTCGAGGCGATCCCGGTGTCCGACAAGGTGGGCAAGGTCGCCAATATGGGGCCGGATATCCTGGAGCCGGTGGAGGAGCGGGCCGAAGAGGCGCCTGCGGAAAAGAAAAAGGGCGCGGACGCGCCCCCATCGTCATCCGACCAGCTTTCGCTGTTCTGATTTCATACCGGCGAAGTGGTCTCGAAGCGCCTCAGTCGTAGAGCGGCTGAAGCACGGCCGGGATATCGCGCTTGGGACGCTTGACCTCGGTCTTCGCTTCGGGCTTGCAGCGCGTGGCAGCCACCACGGCGGGCAGGCCGAGCGGCTTGTAGCGCGCCTGCAGGTTTTCGTTTGCTGCAGGGTTCTGCAGCGGCTGCTTCCTTACGGTCGACATCGTCTTTCTCCTGAAGTGTCAGGCAGCCCCGTCTGTTTCCCCCGGTTGCTACCCCCAATGGGCTATGCATTTACGCGACCCATTCGGCCAAATTCTGCTCAAACTTTGATCGCTCTGCGGCAAGCGGCTGAAAAGACAGGTTTTCACGATCAAATATTGTGACGGTCGCAAACATTCATTTCCTCGGGGCCGGCCGGCCCCTTGCCATCAGTGTGGCCGCGGCGACGGCGCGGATGCCGATCGGATTGTAGCGGGTGGCAAGGTCTGTCTCGGGGCGCATGTCTGTCTTCCGGGTCTTCATGGTCCTGTCCCTTCTGTCCGCCGGCGGGTTCTGCCGGCCTCGTCCTTCTTTTCCCATGCCGGCAGGGGCGGGTGTGTCACCGCGGGAACAGGGGAGCCTCGGCGAGAATTTCGTCCCGGAAGGCGCCGCGCCCGCTTGACCGGACGCACGCGCGGCGCGATAAAGCAGGCCATGAAAACGGTACTCTGCATTCGCCGGAGCATTATTCGCTAGCGCACGCGCTGGCCCGGCCGTTTTCGTCCCTCAAAATCCCCGGATGACAACGCCCCGGCCAGCCGGGTCTACGCCTTTGGGGAGATTTCCATGGCCGAAAAGCCGGTCCTGACGCTGTACAACACGCTCACGCGCTCGAAGGAGCCCTTCGCTCCCATCGATCCCGACAATGTGCGCATGTATGTCTGCGGCCCGACGGTCTACGACTTCGCCCATATCGGCAATGCGCGGCCGGTCATCGTCTTCGACGTGCTGTTCCGCCTCCTGCGCCATGTCTACGGCGAGGACCACGTCACCTATGCCCGCAACATCACCGACGTCGACGACAAGATCAACGCCCGGGCGCTGCGCGATTTCGGAAAGGAGATCGAGGACGGCAGGCTCTCGCTCAACGAGGCGATCCGCCGGGTGACGGAGAAGACGGCGAACCAGTTCCACGCGGACATCGCCGCGCTCGGCGCCATGCAGCCGACGCACGAGCCGCGCGCCACCGAGTTCGTCCAGCCGCGCGGCGACGGCAAGGTGGACATGATCACGCTGATCGAGCGCCTCATCGAGCGCGGCCACGCCTACCAGGCGGGCGGCGAGGTGCTGTTCGACACGCAATCCATGGCCGACTACGGCCAGCTCTCCAAGCGCAACCTCGACGAACAGCAGGCGGGCGCCCGCGTCGCCGTCGACGCGCACAAGAGGAATCCCGGCGATTTCGTGCTCTGGAAGCTCTCCTCGCCGGAGGAGCCCGGCTGGGAAAGCCCCTGGGGCCGCGGCCGCCCGGGCTGGCACATCGAGTGCTCCGCCATGTCCGCCGCCTATCTCGGCGAGACCTTCGACATCCACGGCGGCGGCCTCGATCTCATCTTCCCGCATCACGAGAACGAGATCGCCCAGTCGCGCTGCGCGCACGGCACGCCGGTCATGTCGAATGTCTGGATGCACAACGGCTTCCTGCAGGTCGAGGGCCGCAAGATGTCGAAGTCCGAGGGCAATTTCTTCACGATCTCGGAACTCCTGCACGAGGAGAAGTTCGGTGGCCGCAAGTGGCCCGGCGAGGTGCTGCGCCTCGCCATGCTGATGACGCACTACCGCGAGCCGATCGACTTCAGCGTCAAGCGGCTGGAGGAGGCCGAACGCCTGCTCGCCAAATGGCCCGCCGGCGGCAATCCGGCCGAGGGCCGCGTGGACGAAAGCGTGCGCGCGCCGCTCCTCGACGATCTCAACACCGTCGCGGCCGTGCAGGCGCTGCACGCGCTCGCCCAGTGCGCCAATGCCGATCCGCTGATGCTGCCGGTCTTCGCCGCCAGCGCCGAGCTGCTCGGCGTCCTGCCGAAGAAGGCCGAGGTTTCCAAGGCGCTCGAGGACAGTATCGAAACGCTCATCCAGCTCCGCCTCGAAATGCTGAAGGCGAAGAACTTCGCCGAAGCCGACAAGATCCGCGACGACCTCGCCGAAAAGGGCATCCAGCTGAAGGACGGCAAGGATCCCGGGACGGGCGAGCGCGTGACGACGTGGGAGGTGAGGCGGTGAACCAGACCACCCCCCTCTGTCACTTCGTGACATCTCCCCCACAAGGGGGGAGATCGGAAGTGCGCGGGGTTGGTGTTGGAAAGCCATTCTTGGTTGCGGTTGCGTGGCCGGTTTATGATGTCGCCCAATCTCCCCCCTTGTGGGGGAGATGTCACGAAGTGACAGAGGGGGGTATCGTGCCACACGGGAAGGTATCGACCATCAATCGCGTTCGCGCGCGTCGCATGCGCAAGGTTTTGACCGAAGCCGAGCTTGCTCTTTGGAACGAACTTCGCGCCCATCGACTGATGGGGCTCGGCTTTCGGCGACAGATGCCGATTGCCGGCTACATTGTCGATTTTGCGTGCCCGGCGCACCGCCTCATCGTCGAGGTCGATGGTTCTCAACACGCGCTGAGTGCCTCGCTCGACTATGATGCCAATCGGACGACGCGCCTCGAAGAGGACGGCTGGCTTGTTCTACGATTCTGGAATGACGAAATCTTGAACGATATCGACGGTGTCTGCCGTCATATTCTCGCAACGCTCGAAGAGGACCGTTGGGCAAGGGAGGGGCAATCATGACCACACCCTTCTACACAGGCGGCTGCCAGTGCGGTGCCGTGCGCTTTCATGTCGAGGGGGCGCTTGGTGATGCGTCGGTCTGCCATTGCCGCATGTGCCAGAAGGCGAGCGGCAATTTCTATCTGCCGCTGGTCTCGGTGCGACAGGCGAAGCTCACCTGGACGCGGGGGGCGCCGAAGCGGTTCCGGTCGTCGAACCACGGCTATCGCGGCTTCTGCGGCGATTGCGGCACGCCGCTGACCTACGAGGCGCCGGACGGCGTGGCGCTGACCATCGCCGCCTTCGACGATCCGGCCGGGATCGCCCCGCGCATCCAGTGGGGCATCGAGGCGAAACTGCCCTATGTGGACGCGATCTCCGGCCTGCCGGGCGAGGAGACGATGGCGGACCAGGACGCGGCGTCCTTCCTCGCCGACCTCGTCTCCTACCAGCACCCGGACCATGACACGGACGCATGGCCGCCGGAGCGCGAGCCATGAGCATTTCACGCATCTATACCGGCGGCTGCCAGTGCGGCGCGGTGCGCTACCGGGTCGAGGGCACGCTCGGCGACCCGCATCTTTGCCATTGCCGCATGTGCCAGAAGGCGGCCGGCAACTATTTCCTGCCACTCGCCAATGCGCCGCGCGACCGTTTCTCCATGACGCGCGGCGAAGCCGGCTGGTTCCAGTCCTCGGAAATCGTGCGCCGCGGCTTCTGTCGCGATTGCGGCACGCCGCTGTTCTACGATGCGCTCGCCGCCGACCATATCAACGTGACGCTCGGTTCGCTCGACGATCCGGACGATGTGCGCCCGATTGCCCAGGCGGGCGTCGAATCGCGGCTCGTCTGGTTCGTGCAACTGGCGAAGCTGCCCGAGAGCGAAAGCGACGAAGGGGAGTTCGGCGAGGCGCGCCATATCGTGGTCCGCGCCTCCAACCGCCAACACCCGGACTATGACACGGACCATTGGCCGCCGGAGGACATTCCATGACCGCGCCCCGGCCGGAACTCGGCTTTCCCCGCAAGTGGCTCTATCTCATCGCCGGCAAGCTGATCCTGATCACCGCCGTGGTGGTCGCCGTCGTCGTCTATTCCGCCTATCGTTGAAGGAGCCGTCATGAGCGTCGAACAGGAAGAGACAAGAACCGGGGGCTGCCAGTGCGGCGCCGTGCGTTTCCGCATCAAGGGCGGGCTCGGCCGCCCGTCGATCTGCCATTGCCGCATGTGCCAGAAGCAGTTCGGCGGCTTTTTCGGCCCGCTCGTCACCGTCAAGGGCGAGGTGGAGTGGCCGCGCGACGAGCCGGCCTATTTCCAGTCCTCGATCAACATCGACCGCGGCTTCTGCAGGCAATGCGGCACGCCGCTCACCTACAGGCATCCCGGCGGGCTGGAGATCGCCATCGGCGCCTTCGACAAGCGCGACGACCTCGCCCCGCAGATCCAGGTGAATTTCGACGCACGGCTTGCCTGGGTCGACACGATCTTTTCCGCGCCCGTTCACCAGGACCCGGACTATTACAGCCAGCAGGAGAAGATCATCTCCTTCCAGCACCCCGACCATGAAACCGAAAACTGGCCTGCCCACGGAATGAAATTATGAACGAGACCCTGCGTAGCCTCTATCCCGAAATCGAACCCTATGCCTGCGGCCATCTCGATGTCGGCGACGGGCACAGCATCTACTGGGAACGCGTCGGAACGCCCGGCGCCAAGCCGGCCGTCTTCCTGCATGGCGGCCCGGGCGGCACGATCTCGCCGAGCCACCGCCGCCTGTTCGATCCCACGCTCTACGACGTGACGCTGTTCGACCAGCGCGGCTGCGGCAAGTCCACGCCGCATGCGGAACTGGAGGCCAACACGACCTGGCATCTCGTTTCCGATATCGAGCGGCTGCGCGCCATGGCCGGGGCGGAGAAGTGGCTGGTCTTCGGCGGCTCCTGGGGCTCGACGCTGGCGCTCGCCTATGCGGAAAAATATCCGGATCGGGTGTCCGAGCTCGTGGTGCGCGGCATCTATACCCTCACCAGGGCCGAGCTCGACTGGTACTACCAGTTCGGCGTCTCGGAGATGTTCCCGGACAAGTGGGAGCGCTTCATCGCGCCCATCCCGCCGGAAGAGCGGCGCGAGATGATGCATGCCTATCATCGCCGCCTGACGAGCGACGACAAGGCGACGCGCATCGCCGCCGCCAGGGCCTGGAGCCTGTGGGAAGGCGAAACCATCACGCTGCTGCCGGAGCCTTCGACGAGCGACAAGTTCGGCGAGGACGAGTTCGCCCATGCCTTCGCCCGCATCGAGAACCACTTCTTCGTCAATGCCGGCTGGCTGGAGGAGGGGCAGCTCCTGCGCGATGCGCACAGGCTGCAGGGCATTCCCGGCCTCATCGTGCACGGGCGCTATGACATGCCGTGCCCGGCAAAGCAGGCCTGGGCCTTGCACAAGGCCTGGCCGGAGGCGGAGTTCTACCTCATCGAGGGGGCGGGCCACGCCTATTCGGAGCCCGGCATCCTCGACCGGTTGATCTACGCGACGGACAAGTTCGCGGGGAAGATCTGAGAGGCTGCCCCTCACCCTGACCCTCTCCCCGCAGGCGGGGAGAGGGGACGTGCCGAACGCGAGATTCGGGCTGGAGGAAACCGGTGCGGCATATCCCTTCTCCCCGCTTGCGGGGAGAAGGTGGCGGCAGCCGGATGAGGGGCGGACCTGACATGTTCAATGGGTTCCCAGGGAGGGAACAGATGAAAAAAGACCGTATCTACCTTTTCGACACCACGCTTCGTGACGGCCAGCAGACGCCCGGCATCGACTTTTCCGTCGAGGACAAGATCGCCATTGCCGGCCTGCTGGATGCGTTCGGCCTGGACTATGTCGAGGGCGGTTATCCGGGCGCCAACCCGACGGATACGGCTTTCTTCGCCAAGAAGCGCACCGGCCGCGCGAAATTCGTCGCCTTCGGCATGACGAAGCGTGCCGGTATCTCGGCCTCCAACGATCCGGGCCTTGCCGCGCTCCTCGATTCGAAGAGCGACGCGATCTGTCTTGTCGCCAAGAGCTGGGACTATCATGTGCGCGTGGCGCTCGGCTGTTCCAACGAGGAGAACCTGACGAGCATCGCCGAATCGGTGAAGGCCGTCGTCGCCTCCGGCCGCGAAGCCATGGTCGACTGCGAGCATTTCTTCGACGGCTACAAGGCCAACCCGGACTATGCGCTGGCCTGTGCCACCACGGCCTATGCCTCCGGCGCCCGCTGGGTGGTGCTGTGCGACACCAATGGCGGCACGCAGCCCTCCGAGGTGCAGGCGATCGTCGGGGCTGTGATCGCCGCCGGCGTGCCGGGCGAGAACCTCGGCATCCACGCCCACAACGACACGGGACAGGCCGTCGCCAATTCGCTGGCCGCCGTCGAGGCCGGCGTGCGCCAGATCCAGGGCACGTTGAACGGCATCGGCGAGCGCTGCGGCAATGCCAATCTGGTGACGCTGATCCCGACGCTGGCGCTGAAGGAAGCCTATGCGGAGCGCTTTTCGATCGGCATCGACACGGAGGACCTCACCGGCCTCACCAAGCTGGCGCATACCTTCGACGAGCTGCTGAACCGTTCGCCGGACCATCAGGCGCCCTATGTCGGAGCGTCCGCCTTCGCCACCAAGGCCGGCATCCACGCCTCGGCGCTCCTGAAGGATCCGCGCACCTACGAGCATGTGACGCCGGAAAGCGTCGGCAACCTGCGCAAGGTCATGGTGTCCGACCAGGGCGGCAAGGCGAATTTCATCAATGCGCTGAAACTGCGCGGCATCACCGTCGGCAAGGACGATCCGAAGCTCGACCGCCTCATCCAGATCGTCAAGGAGCGCGAGGCGACGGGCTATGCCTATGAGGGCGCGGATGCGAGCTTCGCGCTGCTCGCCTACCGCACGCTCGGCACGGTGCCGGATTTCTTCCACGTCGAGAGCTTCCGCGTGATGGTCGAGCGCCGCTACGACGCCAACGGCCAGCTCAAGACCGTGTCGGAGGCGGTCGTGCGCGTCATCGTCGACGGCGAGACGATGATGTCGGTCGCGGAAGGGCATGGCCCGGTCAACGCGCTCGACCTTGCGCTGCGCAAGGACCTCGGCAAGTTCCAGGCCGAGATCGCCGACCTGGAACTTGCGGACTACAAGGTGCGCATCCTCAATGGCGGCACCGAGGCCATTACCCGCGTGCTGATCGAATCGACCGATGCGACGGGTGCACGCTGGTGGACGGTCGGCGTTTCCGACAACATCATCGACGCCTCCTTCCAGGCGCTGATGGATTCCATCGTCTACAAGCTCATGAAGAACCGCGGCGAAGCGGGGCGTGCGGCGGCGGAGTAGGGGCAAGGTTCAGCGGCACTCATCGTCCCTTCACCGGAATGAATTGGTGCATAACCGTCCTTTGGAGTATCCCGACGGAAAATCCATAAAATAACGGGATGCCACACCATGGCCGATGCAAAATCCACCAGCGGCCTCGAGACCGGCGATTCGCCGCGCGGTTTCGCCTTCGCCTTGACGGCCTATGTGCTCTGGGGGTTCCTGCCCTTCTTCATGAAGGCCGTCGCCCACATTCCCGCCTCCGAGGTGGTGGCGCACCGCATCGTCTGGTCCGTGCCGCTTGCCGGCCTGGTGCTCGTCTGGCTCGGCCGCACCGCCGATATCAAGGCGGCGCTGCGCTCGCCGCGCATGCTGGCCATGGCGACGCTGACGGCGACGCTCATCACCTTCAACTGGGGCATCTACGTCTGGGCCATCGGCGCCGGCCGCGCGATCGAGACGGCGCTCGGCTACTATATCAACCCGCTCTTCTCGATCTTCCTCGGCGCCGTCCTCCTGAAGGAGAAGCCCGACCGTGCGCAGATGGTGGCGATCGGGCTTGCCGCCTTGGCGGTGGCGATCCTCGCGTTCGATGCCGGCGGCCTGCCGTGGGTGTCCATCGGTCTCTGCATCTCCTGGGGGTTCTACGCCTTCTTCCGCAAGACGCTGCCGGTCGGCCCGAACCAGGGTTTCTTCCTGGAGGTGCTGCTGCTGAGCGTCCCCGCGATCGGCTATATCCTCTGGCTCGAATCTTCGGGGCAGGGCCATTTCGGCGATACGGGCGTTGCGGACGTGCTCTGGCTTCTGGCCTCAGGGGTCGTCACCGCCGTCCCGCTGATGATCTATGCCAATGGCGCGAAACTGCTGCGCCTTTCCACCATCGGCATCATGCAGTACATCGCGCCGACGATGATCTTCATCATCGCCGTCTTCGCCTTCGACGAACCCTTCGGCACGACGAAGCTCATCGCCTTCGCCTTCATCTGGGCCGCGCTCATCCTCTATTCCAGCTCCATGCTGCGCACGGCGCGGGCAAGGCGCCTTGCGGCGGCTGAGCTCAAGCCGGCGGAGTAGACGATGGCCGTCTTGCAGACGGCGCGCCTGACGCTCAGTCCCTGCCGCCCTGGCGACCGCGCGGATTTCATCGATCTGGAGCGTGATCCGCAGGTCATGCGCTTTCTGAACGGGGGATATGCCGTCGATCGCAAGACGGCCGACCCGAACGCGACCTTCCTCATGCCGACGGGCACGGAACCGTACGTTTGGACGGCGCGCCGGACGGCTGACGGCGTCTTTGTCGGGTGGTTCTGCCTGTGGCCGGAAAGCGAGACGCTGGCGGAGCTCGGCTATCGCCTGCGCCGGGCGGAATGGGGCCGGGGGCTGGCCTCGGAAGGGGCGTCCGCGCTCGTTTCCTGGGGCTTCGCCCATGCCGGCTATCAAAAGATCGTGGCGACCACGATGGCGGTGAACCATGCCTCGCGCCGCGTCATGGAAAAGATCGGCATGCGGCACGCCCGAACGGTTTCCGGCGACTTTCCCGATCCGATCCCGGGCAGCGAGCATGGCGAGGTATGGTACGAGATCGAAGGCTCGCAACAGCGCGGCGACTGACCGCCCGTCGCGCGGGCTTTCACGGCTCTCGATAAATCAGAGGCGGGCGATGATGTCCGCTTCGCCCTCGCGATCGACATGGCCCGCCCAATGGTCGACGAGCGCGGCGACGATCTCCTCCGGCTCGTCGATCACCATCGGCTGGACGAGATGGGCGGTGTGGATGAAGCCTTCGTCCGCCATATGCCGGATGAGTTTCAGCATCGGGTCCCAGAAGCCGCCGATATTGGCGAAGATCATCGGCTTGCGGTGGCGGCCGAGCTGCGCCCAGGTCATCACCTCGACGATCTCCTCCAGCGTGCCGATGCCGCCGGGCAGCGCCACGAAGGCGTCCGCGCGCTCGAACATCTTGTGTTTGCGCTCGTGCATGTCGGGCGTGACGATCAGCTCGCTGAGCTGGCCGAGCGAATGGCGGGTGGCCTCCATATCCACGAGGAATTGCGGTATGATGCCGGTGACGCGGCCGCCATGCGAAAGCACGCCGCTGGCGACCGCTCCCATGATGCCCTTCGTGCCGCCGCCGTAGACGAGGCGGAGATGGTTTTCCGCCATCGCCTGGCCTAGGCGGCGCCCGGCGGCGACATAGGCGGTTTCGCGGCCCGGCTGGGAGCCGCAGTAGACGCAGACGGATCGAATCGGCAGGGTTTGTTCGCTCATGACGGGATTCAGCCATCCGGCCGGCAGCCCGTCAAGGATAATGACGAAAAAGCACGGGGCACACGCCCCGGAACGTCCCGGGAACCTTGTGCAGAACATTGGGAATCGATAGCAATTTCAGGAGGGGACCCCCGGGAAACCGGGACAGAGAGAGAGTTGATGATGAAGAACAAGACCGGTCTGGTGGCCTTGATCGTGCTGGCGGCGGCAACGCTGCTCATGGTCTTCTTCGTGCTGCCCAACATGAACAAGGACAAGCCGGCGGAAACCCCGGTCGCAACCCTTACCACGACGACGACGCAAGGCGGCGGCGAGACCACGACGGCCGACGGCAAGCAGGCCCGCTCGACGACTGCAACCGGCGAGGCGGCGACGGGTGACGGCGCGACAGGCGATGCGGCCGCCGGCACCGAGGGCGAGAAGCCGGCCGACGCCACGGCGGGCGAGGCGGCAACGGCGACCCAAGAGATCGCCAAGGCGGAAACGACGCCGGCCGATCCGGCCGCCGGCTGGGTCACGCCTGCCTTCGATCTGCTGCGTGTCGAGCCGGACGGCTCCACCGTGATCGCCGGCCGCGGCCAGCCGAACACCACACTGGAGATCAGGAACGGCGAGACCGTCGTCGCAACGGCCGACATCGGCCCGTCCGGCGATTTCGCCGCCGTCTTCGAGCAGCCGCTTGCTGCCGGCGACTACCAGCTCACCTTGAGCACGAAGGACGACAAGGGCGCCTCGAAGACCTCGGAAGAGGTGGCGACCGTCTCCGTGCCGAAGGACGCCGGCGGCGACCTCCTTGCCATGGTCTCCAGGCCCGGCGAGGCGAGCCGCCTGATCACGGTGCCGGAAGCCGCGGAGAAGGCGGCCGGCGCGGCGGAAAAGACGATCGACCAGCCCGCCGGCGAGACCGCGGCGGCCAGTGACACGGGCGCCGCCGGTGCCGTGGCGGACGAGAAGCCGGCCGCGAGCGAAACGGCGGAAGCCGCCGGCGAGACCGCCGCCACCGCGGGCGAGGCCGCAACCGCCGGTGCAGCCGCGACCGAGACCGCGAACGGCACGGCCGGCACCGCGGCGACGGAAACGGCGGCCAAGCCCCAGGCGCGCGTTTCGGCCGTCGAGCTGGAAGGCGAGCGCATGTTCATCGCCGGCACCGCCAAGCCGGGCGCGCTGGTGCGCATCTATGCAGACGACCAGCTCGTCGGCGAGGCGAAGGCGGACGGCGAGGGCCGCTACGTGGCCGACGGCACGATCGATCTTTCGGTCGGCCGCCACACGATCCGCGCCGATGTGATGAGCCCCGACGGCGGCAAGGTCGAATTCCGCGCCTCCGTTCCGTTCGATCGGCCGGAAGGCGAGCAGGTCGCCGTGGTGGCGCAGGAGGATGCCGCGGGCGATACCGGCCCGGCGCTCGGCCTCATCGGCGGCGGCACGTTCGACAAGCTGCGTGCCGAGGCCGACAAGGCGGTGGCCCTGCTCAAGGGCCTTTATGCCGACGGCCGCGTGCCGACCGCCGAGGAACTGGCGGCTGCCCGTTCCGCGACCGAGATCGCGCTGAAATCGCTGGCCGAGTTCAAGCCCGGCCTCGAAGAGGGCGAGGCGGCCCGTGACATGGCGGCCAGGGCGTCGGCCGCCGCCGCTTCGGCGCTGGCCCGTCTCCAGGCCCTGCCGAAGGATGCCGCCGCTGTCGGCGGTGCCCTCGCGTCGATCGAGACGGCCGTCGCCGATGCGCTGGCACCGGCCATCGAGAAGGCAGAGGCCGTGGTGGGCGCTGCCTCGGCTGCGGCGGACAGCTCCATCGAGGCGCTGGCCGGCCAGGCGACCGCGCTCCAGCAGCAGTTCGTTGCGCTGTTCTCCGATGGCCGCAATGCGACGACGGCGGAGATCCAGACTGCCCGCACCGCGCTGGAAGGGGCCCTCAAGGGCATTACCGGCTTCACGCCGCCGGCCGGCACGGCCGCGGATGTGACGGCGGCGATCGAGAAGCTGAAGGGCTGGGCCTCGACCGCGCTCGACCGCCTTGCCGCGGTTCCGGCCGGCGCCGGCAAGGAGGCCTACCAGCAGGCACTCGTGGCGCTTGAGGGCATGCCCTCGCTGACCGCCGCGGCCAGTGCCGTGGCGGCTGCGGGCGAAGGCGCCGCCTCGGCGACCGGGGCCGCATCGACGGCCGAAACCGCGACAGCGGACAACGGTACGGCCAGCGCCGAAGGCACGCCGGCGGCGACCGGCGGCGAGAGCGGCACCGCCGCCTCGGGCGAAGCCGCCGCGACGGGCAGCGGCCAGGCGGTGGCCGAGGAGCCGGAAACGGTGGAGCAGGCCCCGCTGCAAGAGAGCAAGACCTCGGTCATCATCCGCCGCGGCGATACGCTCTGGCAGATCTCCCGCCGCATCTACGGCAAGGGCGTGCGCTACACGACGATCTACCTCGCCAACGAGGACCAGATCACCGATCCGGACCGCATCATCCCCGGCCAGGTCTTCGGCGTGCCGGACAAGACCGTGGAAAGCGACGCGGAGGCGGAGGAACTGCACCGCAAGCGCGTTCGCGGCGATTGATCCTCGGCAAGTCCGGCGCCGAAGCGGTTTTGCCGGAATTGCGCAAGGACAATTTCCGGCCGGCTGTTGCGAAGCGGCCGGCAAGGACCTATCTCCCCCCATGCGGCGCCCCACCGGGCGCCGCATTTTCATTCGGCAGTCCAGGACAAAACGAAGGCCGGGGCGTGACGGCGATCCGGCGGAGGCCAGCGTGGCGACGACCAGAAAGAAGACGGTTTCGGCCGACAGCAGCAATCCCCTCCACACGCTGGTGAACCTCTGGCCCTATATGTGGCCCTCCGACCGGCCGGACCTGAAGATGCGCGTCGTCTGGGCCTCGGTCTTCCTGCTTCTCTCCAAGATCGTGCTGCTGCTGGTGCCCTATTTCTTCAAATGGGCGACCGATGCGCTGAACGGCAGGGCGGATGCCGTCTCGCTTCTGCCGGCCTTCCTGCTCGGCGCGGTCATGCTGGTCTTCGCCTATAACGGTGCGCGCATCCTGCAGGCCGGCCTCAACCAGTTGCGCGACGCGCTCTTTGCAAGCGTCGGGCAATATGCCGTGCGCCAGCTCGCCTACCGCACCTTCGTGCACCTGCACCGCCTGTCGCTGCGCTTCCATCTGGAGCGGCGCACCGGCGGGCTTTCGCGCGTCATCGAGCGCGGCACCAAGGGCATCGAGACGATCGTGCGCTTCACGATCCTCAACAGCGTGCCGACCTTCATCGAGTTCCTGCTCACCGCCGCCGTCTTCTGGTGGGGCTACGGTCTGCAATATCTCCTCGTCACCGCCGCCACCGTCTGGCTCTACATCTGGTTCACGGTCAGGGCGAGCGACTGGCGCATCTCCATCCGCCGCTCGATGAACGACAGCGACACCGAGGCCAACACCAAGGCGATCGATTCGCTGCTGAACTTCGAGACGGTCAAGTATTTCGGCAACGAGGAGATGGAGGCCCGCCGCTTCGACCAGTCCATGGCGCGCTACGAGAAGGCGGCGACGCAGGTCTGGACCTCGCTCGGCTGGCTCAACTTCGGCCAGGCGCTGATCTTCGGCGTCGGCATGGCGGTGATGATGGCGATGTCGGCGCTTGCCGTGCAGCGCGGCGAGCAGACGGTCGGCGATTTCGTCTTCATCAACGCCATGCTGATCCAGCTCGCCATCCCGCTCAACTTCATCGGCTTCGTCTACCGCGAAATCCGCCAGGGCCTGACGGATATCGAGCAGATGTTCGACCTGCTCGAGGTGGAGGAGGAAGTGCAGGACAAGCCCGGCGCCGCCGACCTCGTCGTCGCCGACGGCGCGATCTCCTTCAAGGACGTGCACTTCGCCTATGATCCGGCCCGGCCGATCCTCAAGGGCGTCTCCTTCGACGTGCCCGCTGGCAAGACCGTCGCCGTCGTCGGCCCGTCCGGCGCAGGGAAATCGACGCTCTCGCGGCTGCTCTACCGCTTCTACGACGTGCAGCAGGGCGCGATCACCATCGACGGGCAGGACGTGCGCGACGTCACGCAGAAGAGCCTGCGCGCGGTGATCGGCATGGTGCCGCAGGATACCGTGCTGTTCAACGACACGATCGCCTACAACATCCGCTACGGCCGGCCGGACGCGAGCGATGCGGACGTGGCCGCCGCTGCCGAGGCGGCGCAGATCGGCCCCTTCATCCGCCACCTGCCGGAAGGCTTCAAGGCGATGGTCGGCGAGCGCGGGCTGAAGCTTTCCGGCGGCGAGAAGCAGCGCGTCGCCATCGCCCGCACCATCCTGAAGAGCCCGCCGATCCTCATCCTCGACGAGGCGACCTCGGCGCTCGACACCCGCACGGAGCAGGAGATCCAGGCCGCGCTCGACGTCGTGTCGAAGAACCGCACCACGCTCGTCATCGCCCACCGCCTCTCCACCGTCATTTCGGCGGACGAGATCATCGTGCTGAAGGACGGCGGCATCGCCGAGCGGGGCACGCACAGCGAGCTGATGCAGCGCGACGACGGCCTCTACGCCTCCATGTGGAACCGCCAGCGCGAGGCCGTGCAGGCCGAGGAGCGCCTGAAGCAGGTGCGCGAGAGCGACGAGCTCGGCGTCATCCTGCGCGGCGCGCCGGCGGCCGAGTGATCACTCCCCGGGCGCGGCAAAGAGGATCAGGTTGCCGTCGGGGTCGATCAGGATGAAGGTGCGCGTGCCCCAGGGCTGCGTCATCAGCGTGCTGTGGAAGGTCACGCCGGCCGTCTGATAGTCGAGGAAAAGCGTCTTGATCGCCGCCGCGCTGTCGAGCGTGATCGAGGCTGACAGCAGGTCCTCCCGTCGGCGGACATCGCCGAGGAAGACGGGCTCGCGCACCAGCCGCAGGCAGAGCCGTGCCCGGTCGCGCGCGACGACCCCGTAGAACGGCGGATCGCCATAGGTAAAATCGACGGAAAAGCCGAGTTTTTCCGTGAAGAAGGCGAGGGAGGCGGCGAAATCGGTCACGTAGAGCACCGGCTCCGCTCCGCTGAGGATCGGGCCTTGCGGCATGTTTTCAGTCGTGCTGCGCATGGTGGGGGGTCCTGTCCTGAGCGCCGGCCAATCCGGAAACCCGTTCTGGCGGGCGACGAGCGCCTGCGCATCGGCAAGCGAGAACGAGGCATCCAGTACCTCCCGATCCGTCAGATGCCGGAAGCGGGGCAGGGTGGCGCGGATGACCGCCGCCACCGGATGGTGTCGCTCGCGATGCCAGCGCAGATATTGCTTGGCCTGCTTGCGGAGGTTTTCGAGGTTCGGCATGGGCGCGGCTAAGGTTTCGGTCGTAGGTGGGCATTGCCCCTTCGGCTCCCGCCGATGCGCCCTAGGGTCTGTACTCCATCAGGATAGGTGTTCTGTTGTCATGGACGGGATTGGATGGAAGCAAACAAGCGCAAGGCAAGGCCCCTTGGCCTTGTCGAGCATTGTTTGCGATCAGGCGGCCCGTCCATGACAACCCCTCGGGCAAGCCGCATTTTGTGCCTGCGGGCGTCGGAAAGGTTTGAAAATGGAGCACATTTCCTGCACCTTTCCTCCTACTCAGGCACAAAATGCGGCTTGCAGAACACCTATCCTGATGGAGTACAGACCCTACAGCAACGGTGAAAGTGTGCCCGCAGCGGCTGGCGCTTGTCAACCGCAGGGCAGGGGACCGGGCATCGGGGCTGCCGCGGAACCTTTTCCGCGCCCGCTGGGTTGAGCCCGGGGAAGGGCCGCCTGCTGGGGGCTAATCGCCACGCCGCATTGCCCCCATCGCCATTTCACGCTAGGTCGATGGCGTGAAATCATCAGGAGATGTCGGAAGATGAGTTTGGTCGATACGATACGCAGCACCCTGGTGCCGATCCATCGGGAGGGCTGGAAGTTCGTGGCCGGCTTCTTCGTCGCCTCGCTGCTGCTCGGCGCGGCCTGGGAACCGCTGATGTGGATCGGCTTCGTGCTCACCGCCTGGTGCGCCTATTTCTTCCGCGATCCCGAGCGCCTGACGCCGCAGGATGACGATCTTGTGATCAGCCCGGCCGATGGCCGCGTCTCTGCCGTCGCCATGGTGACGCCGCCGGCCGAGCTGGAGCTCGGCGACCAGCCGATGCTGCGCATCTCGGTCTTCATGAACGTCTTCAACTGCCATGTGAACCGCGCGCCGATGCGCGGCCGCGTTGCGCGCGTCGCCTATCGCGCCGGCAAGTTCCTGAATGCCGACCTCGACAAGGCGAGCCAGGAGAACGAGCGCAACGGCCTCGTCATCGAGAGCGCGCACGGGCCGATCGGCGTCGTGCAGATCGCCGGTCTCGTCGCCCGCCGCATCCTGTGCTGGACCAACATGAACGACAGCCTTGAGGCCGGCGAGCGTTTCGGCCTCATCCGCTTCGGCTCGCGCCTCGACGTCTTCCTGCCGGCCGGCGCCCAGCCGCGCGTCAGCGTCGGCCAGACGGCGATCGCCGGCGAGACGGTGCTGGCGGAATTCGGCTCGGCCAAGGGGCCGGTGGTCAGCCGCAGGGGATGAGGAAACGAGGATATAGGCAGTAGCCAATAGGGTTCGAAAAACTATCTTCTACTGCCTACTGCCTACTGCCTACTGTCTGAAAACAGCGAAGCGAAAAGCGATGGACACACCCTTTCCGCCTTATGAGCCGAATGGACCGAACGACGAGGCGCGGGGGCCGCGCCTGCGGGAGATTCCGCTGCGCGTCATCATTCCGAACGTCATCACGGTGCTTGCCATCTGCGCGGGCCTCACGGGCATCAGGCTCGCCTTCGAGAACCGCTATGAGCTCGCCGTCGGCATGGTGCTGCTCGCGGCCTTTCTCGATGGCATCGACGGGCGCGTCGCGCGCCTCCTGAAGGCCACCTCGAAATTCGGCGGCCAGATGGATTCGCTCGCCGACATCATCAATTTCGGCGTTGCCCCGGCGCTCGTGCTCTATGTCTTCATCCTCGACCAGGCGCGCTCCTTCGGCTGGATCGCGGCGTTGATCTACACCATCGCCGCGGGCCTGCGCCTTGCGCGCTTCAACGTCATGGCCGAGCGCGAGACCAAGGCCAAATGGCAGACGGAATATTTCGTCGGCGTGCCGGCCCCCGCGGGCGGCATGCTGGTGCTGCTGCCGGTCTATCTCGGCTTCCTCGGCCTTGCGCCGAGCCCGCTCTTTGCCTACCTCGCCTCCGGCTACACGGTGCTGATCGGCTTCCTGCTGGTCAGCCGCCTGCCGGTCTGGTCCGGCAAGTCGGAAGGCAGCCGCATCCGCCGTGATCTCGTGCTGCCGGGTATCCTGCTCGTCGTGCTCTATGTCGCGACCCTGATGAGCTTCACCTGGGAGACCATGGTGGTGACGGTCGTCGCCTACCTGGCGACGCTGCCGTTCGGCGCCCGTTCCTGGCAGCGCAAATATGGCGGCTGGACCGCGCCGGTGACGCACGGTGCCAGCGAGTTCCCCGAGGAGCCCGACGGGCAATAGTCCTCGCCCGGCCGTCACATCCGCGTGAGCCTTGCCCAAGCCCTGTCCGCTCGTCGCGGGCGGGGCTTGATTTCCTGCTGTAGGTCGACTAACTAGCCTTCAAATAGATAGCAAGCTAATTGTTTTTGGGCTACCGAGATGAGCATATCCGATCCGCACGAGCGTATCCTCGACGACCTTTCCCGCGTGCAGCGCAAGATGCGCGCCCTGTTCGATGCCCGCGTGAAGGAGCGGGGGCTGACGCTGCCGCGCGCCCGCGCGCTTCTGATCCTCGGCCGCGGCGTCAATCTCAACCAGCGCGAGCTGGCCGACGAGCTCGACATCGAGACGCCGACGCTCGTGCGCCTGCTCGACGGCATGGAGAAGCAGGGCTTCATCGAGCGCCAGTCGGTGGAAGGCGATCGCCGTGCCAAGCAGATCGTCATGACGCCGCGCGGCGCCAAGGTCGCCGAGGAGGTGCTGGATCTTGCCCGCTCGCTGCGCGCCGACGTGCTGAGGAGCATCTCGGCCCATGACATGTCGACCACCGTCAAGGTCTTCGCCGCGATGTCCGACAATATCGCGAAGAGCTGTCGGGAGAGCGTCGAGGCATGAGCACCGGTCCCGCCCAAGGCGGGCGCGAGGGAGAGGGCGAACCGCCGCAATCCGGCGCGGAGGAGCCGGCCGGCGAGAAACCGGCCGGGGAGACGCCTGCCGCCGCTCCGCCCCCGCCACCGCCCATGGCGCCGCCGCGCGCCGCAGCCTACATGGCCGCCTCCACCCTGCTTGCCATGACGCAGGGCTTCGGCATGAACCTCGTCGCCGCTAACATCCCGCAGCTCCAGGGCCCGTTCGGCGCCACCACCGCTGAGGCGACCTGGCTGATGGCCGCCTACATGGCTCCCAACGCCTCGCTCTCGCTGGCGCTCATCAAGATCCGCAACCAGTACGGCCTGCGTCCCTTCGCCGAACTCGGCATCGCCGTCTTCCTCCTCGTGTCGGTGGCGCATATCTTCATCACGGACCTGCATTCCGCCCTCGTGCTGCGCTTCTTCGCCGGCATCGCGGCCGCGCCGCTCTCCTCGCTCGGCTTCCTCTACATGCTGGAGGCCTTCAGCCCGGCGCGCAAGCTGACGATCGGCATCTCGCTCGCGCTGACCAATATCGGCCTCGCCGCCCCGCTCACCCGCTTCGTCTCGCCGGCGCTCATCGATCTCGGCGGCGTGCGGGCGCTGCTGCATTTCGAGCTGGCGCTCGCCATGCTCTCCTTCGCGGCGATCTATCTCCTGCCGCTGACGCCGCCGCCGCGGGTGAAGGTCATCGAGAAGATCGATATCGTCAGCTACCTGTTCATCGCCGTCGGCTTCGGCGCGGGCGCCGTCGTGCTCGTGCTCGGCCGGCAATATTGGTGGCTGGAGGCCCGCTGGATCGGCGAACTGCTTGTCGTCATGATCGGCGCGCTCACCATCGCCGCTGTCATCGAGCTCAACCGGGAGAGGCCGCTGATCGACCTGCGCTGGCTGTTCAGCCGCGAGATGCTGCACTTCGCCGCCGTGCTGGTGCTGTTCCGGCTGATGCTCGCCGAGCAGACCGCCGTCGCCGGCAATTTCTTCCAGATCACCGGCCTGCAGAACGACCAGCTCACCGGGCTCTACGGCATGGTGGCGCTCGCCACCGCCGCGGGCGGCCTTCTCTGCGCGGCCATCCTGAAGCCCGGCCGGGAGCCCGGCATCCACATGGCGGCGCTTCTCCTGATCGGTGTCGGCGCCTTTCTCGACAGCCGGGCGACGAACCTGACGCGGCCGGAGCAGATGTATCTGAGCCAGGCGATGATCGCCGCCGGCGGCAGCCTGTTCCTGCCGCCGGCCATCGCCTCGGGCTTCACGCTGGCGCTGCGCAAGGGGCCGCAATACATCCTCAGCTTCATCGTTGTCTTCCTGGTGACGCAGAGCCTCGGCGGCCTTGCCGGCTCGGCGCTGTTCGGCTCCTTCATCACGCTGCGCGAGAAATTCCACTCGAACATCCTCGCCGAGGCGATGACACTGGCCGATCCGCTGGTCTCGGGCCGTGTGGCGCAGCTTTCCGCGGCCTATGGCCACACGATCACCGATCCGGCCGTGCTGAAGGCGGAGGGCGTCGCGCTGCTCGGCCAGCAGGTGACGCGGGAGGCCAATGTGCTCGCCCACAACGATGCCTTCCTCGTCATCGCGCTGCTCGCCGTCGGTGCCGCGACGGCGCTTGCCATCCACATGCTTTACATCCGTATCAGAGAGGCCGGCGCCCGCAGCGGCGGGCCGGCGGCCGTTGAAGGTTGACCGAAATGAAGACTTACATCCGCAACACCGCCACCGCGCTCGCCCTCGTCCTCGGCGTGGCCGGCATCGGCGCGGTGCTCTACGCCTGGCAGCTGCCGCCCTTTGCCAGCGAGGTCCAGACGACGGACAACGCCTATGTGCGCGGCTACGTGACGCTGATCAGCCCGCAGCTCGCCGGCTATGTCACGGACGTGTCCGTGAAGGACTACGAGACGGTCAAGGCCGGCGCCGTGCTCGCCCGTCTCGACGACCGCATCTTCCGCCAGAAGGTCGAGCAGGCCAATGCCACGCTCGCCAGTCAGAAGGCGGCGCTCGCCAATTCCGAGCAGCAGGAGAACGCCGCCAGGGCCCGCATCGGCGCGAGCGAGGCGGCGCTCGACAGCGCGACCTACGCCAAGCGCCGGGCGGAGGAAAGCTGGAACCGCATCGAGGAACTGTCGAACAAGGGCATCGCCACCCAGAGCGACCGCGAGCAGAGCCGCACCACGCTCGACCAGGCGGAGGCCGCCATCGCGCAGGCGCAGGCGAACCTTGAGGTCTCCCGGCAGGACCTGCAGACGATCATCGTCGGCCGCGATTCCCTGCGTGCCGCGGTGGCGGGCGCGGAAGCCTCGGTGGAGCTTGCCAAGATCGACCTCTCCAACACCGTCATCACGGCTCCGCGCGACGGTGCGGTGGGCGAGGTCGGCGTCAAGCTCGGCCAGTATGTCGCCGCCGGCACGCAGCTCATGGCCGTCGTTCCACACGACACCTGGGTCATCGCCAATTTCAAGGAAACGCAGCTCGCCTATATCAAGCCGGGCCAGAAGGTCGAGGTCAGCGTCGATGCGCTGAAGCACGCCACGCTGACCGGCCGTGTCGAGCGCTTCTCGCCCGCCACCGGCTCGGAGTTCAGCGTGATCAAGCCGGACAACGCCACCGGCAATTTCACGAAGGTCGCCCAGCGCGTGCCCGTGCGCATCGCCATCGACGACGGGCAGGACCTGGCGAAGTACCTCGCGCCGGGGCTTTCGGTGGTGGTGACGACGGTGGTGGAGGAATAGGAAAATTTCAGCGCGTGCCGCCGGGCTCTGCGGCGATTGCCCCTCACCCTAACCCTCTCCCCGCAAGCGGGGAGAGGGGACTTGCCCCGCAAACGGTCATTGTCTGAAGAAACGGCGCGGCATATCTCCTTCTCCCCGCTTGCGGGGAGAAGGTGGCCGGCAGGCCGGATGAGGAGCAATTCCCGGAATCACTCCGGCAAACGATAATCCAGCAGGCGCCCCTGGCGCATGTCGAACAACTTCCCCGTCTCGGCATAATCCGGCGCGACCAGCGGCAGGATGGCCCTGGCGACTTCCGAGGGATGCTGCACGGTCGACGGGTCCTCGCCGGGGATCGCCTGGGCGCGCATGGCGGTGCGGGTGGCGCCGGGATCGAGCGCGGTGATGCGGAGCGCCGTGCGCTGCGTCTCGCCGGCCCAGGTGCGCGCCAGCGCCTCGACGGCGGCCTTGGAGGCCGAGTAGGGCCCCCAGAAGGGCTTGCACTTGTGCGCGGCGCTGGACGAGAGGATGACGGCGCGGCCGGCGTCCGACTTCAAGAGCAGCGGCTCGACCGAGCGGATGAGCCGCCAGGTGGACGTGACGTTGATCGTCATCACCCTCTCGAACACCTTCGCCTCGACATGGCCGATCGGCGAGATCGTGCCGAGCACGCCGGCATTCGCCACGAGGATGTCGAGCTTGCCCCAGCGCTCGAAGATCGAGCCGCCGAGCTTGTCGATCGCCGGCATGTCGGCGAGGTCGAAGGGCACCAGCGTCGCCGCGCCGCCGGCGGCCTTGATCGCATCGTCCAGTTCTTCCAGGCCGCCGACCGTGCGGGCGCAGGCGATGACATGCGCACCGGCCTTCGCGAGTTCGAGGGCGGTGAAATAGCCGATGCCGCGCGACGCGCCGGTGACCAGCGCGAGGCGGCCTTTCAGGTCGATGCTCATGATGTCTTCAATTATCCGTTGCTTGCCAGAACCGAGACCTTCCGTCCCATCGTCTCACCTTCCTTGTCAAGGAGGCGCGTCGGATAGTCGCCGGTGAAGTAGTGGTCGGTGAACTGCGGACGGGCCGGGTTGCGGTCCTCGCCGCCGACGGCGCGGTAGAGCCCGTCGATGGAGAGGAATTCCAGCGAATCCGCGCCGATATACTTCGCCATCGCCTTGACGTCGTTGTACTGGTTGGCGAGCAGCTTGTCCCGGTCGGGCGTGTCGATGCCGTAGAAGTCGGGGTAGAAGATCATCGGGCTGGCGACGCGGATATGCACTTCCTTCGCGCCCGCATCGCGGATCATCTGCACGATCTTCAGCGACGTCGTGCCGCGCACGATCGAATCGTCGACGAGGATGACGCGCTTGCCGGCGATCATCGCGCGGTTGGCCGAGTGCTTCAGCTTGACGCCGAAGGCGCGGATCTGCTGTGTCGGCTCGATGAAGGTGCGGCCGACATAGTGGTTGCGGATGATGCCGTATTCGAACGGGATGCCGCTCTCCTGCGCATAGCCGAGCGCGGCGGGCGTGCCGCCGTCCGGCACCGGCACGACGACGTCGCCCTCGACCGGGTGCTCCTTGGCAAGGTTCATGCCCATGTTCTTGCGCGCCACATAGACCGAGCGGCCGCCGACGACGGAATCGGGGCGGGCGAAATAGACATATTCGAAGAGGCAGAGGCGCTCCGGCTGCGGGTTGCCCGATTTCTTGGCCTCGATGGTGATCGAGCCGTCCGGCTGGATCTCGCAGACGATGATTTCGCCGTTCTCGACGTCACGGATATATTTCGCGCCGATGATGTCGAGCGCGCAGGTTTCCGAGGCGAAGATCGGCTTGCCGTCGAGCTCGCCCATGACGAGCGGGCGGATGCCCGTGGGGTCGCGCGCGGCGATCAGCTTGGTGCGGGTGATGCCGAGCATCGAATAGCCGCCTTCCATCTGGCGGATGGCGTCGATGAAGCGGTCCGTCGTGGAGGTGTAGCGCGAGCGGGCGATGAGGTGGAGCACGACCTCCGTGTCCGAGGTCGACTGACAGATCGCGCCGCCGGCGATGATCTGCCGGCGCAGCGTCAGGCCGTTGGTGAAGTTGCCGTTATGGGCGACGGCGATGCCGCCGACTTCCAGTTCCGCAAAGAGCGGCTGCACGTTGCGCAGCGCCACTTCCCCGGTGGTGGAATAGCGGGTGTGGCCGATCGCCATGTTGCCGGGGAGCTTTGCGAGTGTCACCGGGTTCGTATAGTGGTCGCCGACGAGGCCCATATGCTTTTCCGTGTGGAACTGCTTGCCGTCGAAGGAGACGATGCCGGCGGCTTCCTGGCCACGGTGCTGCAGCGCGTGCAGGCCGAGCGCCGTCAGCGTCGCGGCTTCCGGATGGCCGAGAATGCCGAAGACGCCGCACTCCTCGTGAAGCGTATCGCCGTCGAGATCGTCGTCGTGGCGGCCGGGAAACTGGAAGTCGCTCATTGCTGCAAGCCTTTGCTCGGGACCGTAAGAGGTTGCACGGGGTTCTGGGTCGTTCGGCAAGGCCCATATGGGCATTGCCGAAAGCATTTGCCACCGAGGCCCGGAAGCGTCAGTGGCTGATGATCTATCCTACCAAAAAATCGGGGAGCCTGCCTTCGCCATTTCTCGCGAGTGTCGGCTCCCCTGATCGCTTGTCATCCGTTCGTGGCGGGCGTCTCTTCGGCGGGCGCCTGGTTCGTGCCGCCGGTGGCGCCGTCCGGGTCCTCCGTGCCGCCTTCGCCCTCGGCCGGCTTGCCGCGCAGGCGGTCGAGGATCGTCGCGTCGGCGTCCTCCGGCAGGAGCGCCACGAGGCGCGAGCCGAGATTGTCCAGCAGCGGCTTGGACTTCGCCGTGGTGACCCAGGAGGGCTGCTGCTGCGGGGCGACCAGCCAGTTGAAGAACAGCATGGCGACGACGACGAGCAGGATGCCGCGGGCCGCGCCGAACAGGAAGCCGAGCGTGCGGTCGAGCGCGCCGATGCGGCTGTCGATGATGAAATCGGCAATCCGCATGGTGATGAAGGAGATCACGATGAGCGCGACGAGGAAGACGGCGGCGGCCGAGCCGACCATCGCGACCGTGTCGCTCGTCGTATAGTCCTTCGCATAGGGCAGGAGGACCGGATAGAGGAAATAGGCGGCTGCCGCGGCACCCACCCAGCTGGCGACGGAAAGCACCTCGCGCGAGAAGCCGCGCACCATCGCCAGCACGGCGGAGAACAGCGCGACGCCGATGACGATACCGTCGAGAATTGTGATGGGCATGTTCGTCCTACTCCAAACCCGAAATGTCGTCGGGCCCCGTACCGCTCAAGCGGGGGGCACCTTAGCGGAAGGCGTGTCCGTCGTCTCAGTTCGGCACGATGCCGCCCCATGTTTCCCACAAGGCTTTGTCGACCACCGGGGCGTCAAACGTCCTCGTCCTCCCGCTTCAGGGCGCTTTTCGATCCGGCAATGCGCGCCACCAGGTCCGGCAGGCTGTCTATCTCGTTCCAGCGGCCGCCGGCGCCCTTGGGCAGATCGGCGGAGCCGGCAGGGAGCACGGCCTGCGAAAAACCCAGCTTTTCCGCCTCCTTGAGGCGCTGGGCGGTGTGCGCAACCGGGCGAATGGCGCCCGACAGGCTGACTTCGCCGAAATAGACGCAATCGGCCGGAAGGGCAAGACCGGCAAGCGAGGAAACCAGCGCCGAGGCGACCGCAAGATCCGCCGCCGGTTCCGAGATGCGATAGCCGCCCGCCACGTTGAGGTAGACGTCGTGCTGCCCGAGCCGGACGCCGCAATGGGCCTCCAGCACGGCGAGGATCATCGAGAGCCGCGCCGAATCCCAGCCGACGACCGCCCGGCGCGGCGTGCCGAGGGAGGTGGGGGCGACGAGCGCCTGCACCTCGACCAGCACCGGCCGCGTGCCTTCCATGCCGGCGAAGACCGCCGCGCCCGGCGATTTGGCATTGCGCTCGCCGAGGAAGAGTTCCGACGGGTTGGAGACCTCGCGCAGGCCCTTGTCGGACATTTCGAAGACGCCGATCTCGTCCGTCGGGCCGAAGCGGTTCTTGACGGTGCGAAGGATGCGGTAGTGGTGGCCGCGGTCGCCCTCGAAATAAAGGACGGCGTCGACCATGTGCTCGACGACGCGCGGGCCGGCGATCTGGCCTTCCTTGGTGACATGGCCGACCAGCACCATGGCGGCGCCGGTCTGCTTGGCGAAGCGGATCATCGCCTGCACGCCGGTGCGCACCTGCGTCACTGTCCCGGGCGCGGCCTCGGCTGTATCGCTCCACAGCGTCTGGATCGAATCGATGATGACGAGGTCCGGCCGCTTGCCTTCGCCGACGGTGGCGAGGATGTCCTCGACATTGGTCTCGGCGGCAAGCAGCACGTCGGTCTCGGCGGCCTGCAGGCGCTGGGCGCGCAGGCGCACCTGCGCCACCGCCTCCTCGCCCGAGACGTAGATGATGCGGTGGCCGCGGCGGGAGAGGGCGGCGGCGGCCTGCATGAGGAGGGTCGACTTGCCGATGCCGGGATCGCCGCCGATCAGCACGGCCGAGCCGCGCACGAAACCACCGCCGGTCGCCCGGTCGAGTTCGCCGATGCCGGTGTGGATGCGCGGCGCCTCCTCGATCTCGCCCGAAAGCGCCGTCAGCGCGACCGGCCGGCCCTTCTTCGGCACCTTGCCGGGGCCGGAGCCGATGCCGCCCATCGGGTCTTCCTCGACGACGGTGTTCCACTCGCCGCAGCCCTCGCATTTCCCGACCCAGCGGGAATGCGCGGTGCCGCAGTTCTGGCAGACGAATTGGGTGCGGGCTTTCGCCATCGGGTCTCGCTTTGCGAAATGCTGTGTCTGACGCAATCCCGGACGGAAAACCGCTTCGCCCTCTTCCTGGAACTGCTTTGGGAATCGCTCCGCAAGCCATTAGCACAAAACAGGAACATGTCCTATTTTTTCGCGGCCTCGTAGCGCCGTTCGTAGCGGCTGCCGAGGCTGGTCAGGAGTTCGTAGTCGATCGTGCCGCCGGCGCGGGCCACGTCCTCGATGGGCATGTTGCGGCCGAAGAGCTCGATGAAGTCGCCGGCCCGGACGCTGCCCTGCGGCAGGTCCGTCACGTCGAAATGCGTGAGGTCCATGGTGACGCGGCCGATCAGCGGCACCATGCGGCCGTGCAGCACGCCGCTGGCGCCCGGGATATTCGTCTTGCGCAGCGGCACGCCGGAGCCGGAAAGCGCCCGCATGTAGCCATCCGCATAGCCGACCGCGGCGACGGCGATGCGCGTGTCGCGGGAAAAGACGGTGGTGGCGCCGTAGCTGACGCTTTCGCCGGCCTTCGCCTCGCGCACCTGCAGGATGCGCGCCTCGGCGGTGACGACGGGTTTCATCGGGTTTGGCACGTCGTTGACGGCCGCCCCGCCATAGAGCGAAATGCCGGGGCGGGTGAGGGTGAAGTGATAGTCCTCGCCGAGGAAGATGCCGGCCGAGTTGGCGAGCGTCGCATCGATGCCGTCGAAGGCGTCGACGGCGGTGCGGAAACGCTGGAGCTGCTGGCGGTTGAGCGGGTGGTTCGGGTCATCCGCGCAGGCGAGGTGGCTGAGCAGCATGATCGGCGAAAAGCTCGCCGGCCGCGCGACGTCGCCGGCAAGCGCCAGCGCATCCTCAACACGCAGGCCGAGCCGGCTCATGCCGGTATCGACATGCAGCACGCAGGGATGGTCGCGTCCGTCGGAAACGGCGGCCATGAAGACGGCGAGCTGTTCCTCCGAGGCGATGACGGGCACGAGGTCGAATTCGAAGAACAGCCGCTCGGAGCCGGCCCACATGCCCGACAGCACATAGAGGCGCACATCCGGCAATACGGCGCGCAGCGCCGCGCCTTCCGCGGGCGTGGCGACGAAGAAGTCGCGCGCGCCCGCCATGTGAAAGGTCCTGGCGGCCGGCTCCAGCCCGATGCCGTAGGCGTCGGCCTTCAGCACCGCGGCGGTGCGGGCGGCGCCCGAGCGCCGCGCCATCGCGCGCCAGTTGTCGGCAAGGGCCGAAAGGTCGATGGTCAGGCGGGCATGGTCCTCGCCGGCGACGGGCAGGGTGGATCGGGCGTGCGTGTGGTGCGTGCTCATCTTCCTGAAATACAGCCTGTGGACCATGGCGGCAATACGCTCGCCTGCCGCATTGCCGCGGGGCGGGGCCGCCTCTATGGTGCGGCGCCGAAAGGGAGAACATCATGCGGGGAGGGATGAAGGCGGCCTTGGGAGCGATGGCGACCGTCCTTGCGGGCCAGGCCCCGGCGGCGGCGCAGGACGCTCCCACGGATGCCGGCATGCGCGAGGCGCATGCCGTGCTGCTCGGCCTTGCCCAGGACGGCGTGGCGCCGGTGCGCGAGGCCGGCGCGGACATCTACTATTCGATCGTCGACAATCCCAACGCGCCGCGGCTGGTGACGCGGCTGGAAGTCTCCGGCGCGCCCTGCCGCGCCCGCACGATCTCCGCCCTGCAGTTCCCGGAAAGATGGGCGACGCTGACGATCGGCCTCATCGACCTCAGCCGCGTGACGACGGCCATCGCCTACGCCTCCGTCGACGACATGATCGCGGAGGCCAGGCCCGTTCCGCTCGCTTCGCCCGAAGCGGAGCAGGTCGTGCTGACCGGAGCGGGACTTTACTGTTCGAGCCGCCTGTCGCTCTCCGGCAGGAGCGATGCCGCGGACGAAACCTGCACGGACAGGCTGGACCTGCCGATGATGGACGAGGAGCAGAAGGCGCGCGGCCGGCAGGTGCTGGCCATCGTGGCGGACTTCTGCAAGGCCCCGGCCTTCGGAGGGAAGTGACGGGCGACAGGGAAACGCCTCATCCGGCCTGCCGGCCACCTTCTCCCCGTAAACGGGGAAGAGGATGTGCCTGTGCCGGTTTCCCCGATCAATGACCGCTCGTGGGGCAGGTCCGCTCTCCCCGCTTGCGGGGAGAGGATTGAGGGTGAGGGGCAAGCGCCCTGTCCGTCAGTGCTCGTACTGGCTGAAAGACGGGTCGGCGAGGTCGGTGAAGCGAGTGTATTCCGACTGGAAGGCGAGTTTCACCGTGCCGGTCGGTCCGTGGCGCTGCTTGGCGATGATGACGTCCGCCGTGCCCTTCACCTTCTCGAACTGCATCTTCCATTCTTCGTATTTCGGGTCGAACTCGTCGCGCGGCTCGAGGTTCTTCACGTAATATTCCTCGCGGAACACGAAGAGCACCACGTCGGCGTCCTGCTCGATCGAGCCCGATTCGCGAAGGTCGGAGAGCTGCGGGCGCTTATCCTCGCGGCTTTCCACCTGACGGGAAAGCTGGGAGAGCGCGATGATCGGCACGTTCAGCTCCTTGCCGAGCGCTTTCAGGCCCGTGGTGATCTGGGTGATCTCCTGCACGCGGTTGTCGCTCGATTTGCCGGAGCCGGTCATCAGCTGGATATAGTCCACCACAAGGCAATCGAGGCCGCGCTGGCGCTTCAGGCGGCGCGCGCGGGCGGAAAGCTGGGCGATGGAGATGCCGCCGGTCTGGTCGATATAGAGCGGGACCTTCTGCATCATTTGGCTGCAGGCGACGAGCTTTTCGAAGTCGGCCTCGGAAATGTCGCCGCGGCGGATCTTCGAGGACGAAACTTCCGTCTGCTCGGAGATGATGCGGGTGGCGAGCTGCTCGGAGGACATTTCGAGCGAGTAGAAGCCGACGACGCCGCCGTTCTTCGCCTTGAACGAGCCGTCCGCCTGGACTTCCGGCTCATAGGCGGCGGCGATGTTGTAGGCGATGTTGGTGGCAAGCGAGGTCTTGCCCATGCCGGGACGGCCGGCAAGCACGATGAGGTCCGAACGCTGCAGGCCGCCCATGCGGGCGTCGAGCGAATGGATGCCGGTCGAGATGCCCGACAGCGAGCCGTCGCGCTCGAAGGCGGCGCCGGCCATGTCGATCGCCAGCGCGACGGCATCGTTGAAGGACTGGAAGCCGCCGTCGTAGCGGCCCGTCTCGGCCAGCTCGAACAGGCGCCGTTCGGCGTCCTCGATCTGGGTCTGCGGCGGCATGTCGAGCGGCGCGTCATAGGCGATGTTGACCATGTCCTCGCCGATATTGATCAGCGAGCGGCGCAGCGCCAGGTCGTAGATCGCCCGGCCGTAGTCCTCCGCGTTGATGATCGTCACGGCCTCGGCGGCAAGACGCGCGAGATATTGCGGGATCGTGAGATCCCCCACCTTGCCGTCGGCCGGCAGGTGCGTCTTCAGCGTGATCGTCGTCGCGATCTTGCCCATGCGGATCGTGTCGCCGGCAAGCTCGTAGATCTTGCGGTGCAGCGGCTCGTTGAAGTGCATGGGCTTCAGGAAGTCCGAGACGCGGTAATAGGCATCGTTGTTGACGAGGATCGCGCCGAGCAGCGCCTGCTCCGCCTCGATGTTGCTGGGCGCCTCGCGGTGATGCAGCTCCGCATTGTCGCGGCCGGCCTGGCTGAGCTTGCGCACGGCGTCGTTCATCGTCCCGAATCTCCCCATCCCTGTTTGCGAAGGCCGCTGGTTTGGTTGCTTTGCCGCCGGGGGTCAAGCGCTTCCGACTCACCCCGTCCATTAAGCCCGGTCTTAGACTTTTCCACAGGCGGCAGGGACACAGCAAGCCCGGATTCCGCCGGGCCTGCTGGCTTTCGGTTGACACCGCTTCCGAATCTCAGAGCGAGGCCTCCTGGGGGAATTGCCGCGCGCCGCGCCGTTCGCCCTTCGGATTGCCTTCATGCGCCTTGAGGCAATCCTCGCCGCGCCCGATATATTCGCGCGTCAGCGGCACGGCCTGCTGGTCGTGCGCCAGCTGGAGCTGGAAGACGACGAGGTTCTGCCAGCGGAAGGCGCTTTCGGAGGCGGCGAGATAGAACTCCCAGATCCGGCAGAACTTCTCGTCGTAGAGCGCCTTTGCCTCCTCGCGCCGGGCCATGAAGCGTTCCCGCCAATGGCGCAGCGTTTCGGCATAGTGCAGGCGCAGGATCTCCACGTCCGTCACGGCAAGGCCGCTCTTTTCCACAGCCTGCATGACCTCCGAGAGGGCCGGGATATAGCCGCCGGGGAAGATGTACTTCTCGATGAACGGATTGTTGGCCGAGGGGCGGTCCGTACGGCCGATCGTGTGCAGCAGCATCACGCCGTCCCGCTTCAGGAGCGCGGCGCTCTTCCTGAAGAAGGTGAGATAGTTCGGCCGGCCGACATGCTCGAACATGCCGACGGAGACGATGCGGTCGAACGGACCTTCCGTGTTGCGGTAATCCTGCAGCAGGAAGTTCACCTCGCCCGTCAATCCGGCCTCGCGCGCCCGCTTTTCCGAAAGGGCGTGCTGCTCGTCGGAGAGCGTCACGCCCGTCACCTTGGCGCCGAGCTGGCGGGCGAGGTAGAGCGCCATGCCGCCCCAGCCGCTGCCGATGTCGAGCACGCTCTGGCCCGGGCGGTTGATGTTGAGCTTGGCCGCGATGTGGCGCTTCTTGGCGAGCTGCGCCTCGTCGAGCGTCTGGTCGGGCCGCTCGAAATAGGCGCAGGAATATTGCCGGTCCTGATCGAGGAAGAGGTCGTAGAGCGCGCCGGTGAGGTCATAGTGGTGCTGGACGTTCCTGCGCGAGCGCACGATGCTGTTCTTCTCCCGCGCCCAGCGGAAGAGATAGCGCACCCGCTCCAGGAGACGGTTCCAGCGGCTGTCGTAATACTTGAAGTCGGGATTGCCGGTAAAGACGGTCTTCAGGAGGCCGTAGATGTCGCCCTCCACGATGTCGATATCGCCGGTGCCATAATGGTGCCCGAGATAATAGGCAGGGTCGAAGGCAAGGCCCCAGACCGCTTTCTTCGTGTTGAGACGCATATGGACGGGGTTTCCGGTGCCGTCGCCGAAGCGCTGGCGGGTGCCGTCCGGATAGGTGATCGTCAGATTTCCAGTCTCGACGAGGCGGGAAACGAGGGCCTGTACAATGAATTTCATTCGCTAAACTCCGTCGCGCTTAAAAAATCTGGCGGAACGGGTCTGGTCGGAAACCGGCCTGGAAGCGGCCCGACCGCCAATCCAGTCTAACGATCTATAAATATTGATGTGAAAAGCCGGATTTCAAGCCGTGCTTTTTGGCCATCGAAAAAACAACGGGCCGGCAGAGCCGGCCCGTCAGGCTGTCAATTGGGGAGCCGGCAGGGCCGGCCCACGTCCGATATCAGGCTTCGTCGTCTTCGCCGTCGGCTTCCGGATCGAAGAAGTCTTCCGGCTTCAGGGCGTCCTCGTCCACGCCGTAGATGGCGTCGGCGGAGGTCAGGCTTTCGCCCTTTGCCTGGCGCTCGGCTTCGTCGGCGGAGCGGGCGACGTTGATTTCGATGGTGATCTCGACTTCGGCATGCAGGTGCAGGACGACCTTGTGCAGGCCGATCGCCTTGATCGGGGTGTTGAGCTCGACCTGGTTGCGGCCGACGTTGAAGCCTTCGGCAGCCAGCGCCTCGATGATGTCGCGGGCAGCGACCGAGCCGTAGAGCTGGCCGGTTTCGCCGGCGGAGCGGACGATGACGAAGGACTTGCCGTCGAGCTTCTCGGCGACCGACTGGGCTTCCGATTTGCGCTCGAGGTTGCGGGCTTCGAGCGTCGCACGCTCGGATTCGAAGCGCTTCTTGTTGGCTTCGTTGGCGCGCAGCGCCTTGCCGAGCGGCAGCAGGTAGTTACGGGCAAAGCCGTCGCGAACCTTCACGGTTTCGCCCATCTGGCCGAGCTTGGCGATGCGTTCGAGGAGAATGACGTCCATTTCGAGTTCCTTTCTGAATGTCAGGTGTTCTGGTTTTTCTTCTCTGCCGGGCCGGCGGGCGTCAGCGCGATGGTGCGCCGCGTGTCCATCAGGCCCAGAATGAGGATGGCGAAGACCGGTATCGTGAAGAGCAATACGGAGAGATAGGCGAACCACAGGGCAAACAGCCGCCACGGCTTGCCGCGCGTCCTGAAGTGCAGGCTCGCGAAGCCGGCAAGCACGAAACCGGCCCCGAAGGTGCCGCAGACGAGCGCGCCGATGATCGCCGGCACGCCGCCCATGAAGGCGAGGACGAGGCCGGCGAGGAAGAAGAAGATCGCGTTGCGGTGCATGCGCAGCGTCGAGGGCATGTCCTCGCGCGGGCGAAGGCCCCGGCCGGAGACGCGCACGATGAAGGTCGCGATGTAATAGGCCGCAAACAGCAGGAAGACCCAGAGCGCGCCCTGCACCAGCGGCAGGGCCAGCGCGAAGATGGCTTTCAGCTGCGCGACGGCGGCGGCATCGGGGTTGTAGAGCGGCTCCTGCGCCTTCAGCGTCTGGATGACGATGTCGACGAGCTGGCTCGCCATGGCGCTGTCGTAGCCGACGATCGCGCCGACGGCGATCATGCCGAGCGTGACCATGACGGCGAGATGCGCGAGGATGTTGGACAGCGGATACCAGGCGAGCGCGTCTTCCGGGCCGCCGAGTTCGGAGGCGGGACGGGCGAGGTTCGCGAGGTTGGAAAGCCAGCCGGCCGGGATCAGCGTGATGATGACGATCAGAAGCGCGAAATGCGAGGAGACCAGCATGGAGGCGGTCGCACCGCCGGCAAGGACGGCGATCAGCGCGCTGGCATTGCCCCAGCCGAGGCCGGCAATGAGAATGGGAAGGGCGGACGCGGCGTAAAGCACGATCGCGAGAGTCGACTGCGCATTCGCGCTCAGCGAAAGCAGAGCGGCGGTCACACCGGCAATCAGGCCGGTCGCAATCGATGTCGGCGTCAGGGTCTTCACGGCTTCGCTGTCCTGTCCGGTCAGACAGTTAGAGGAGTTTCCTGACAAACCTGTTCAGGACCGTCTCCCCAACATGGGATTTTGACCTCTTTCAAGGTCGGCGGCTCCGATCCGCGCCCAACGCGGAAGGGAAATGGGGAAGGCGGCGGACCGTCTTCCCCTTGAGTCAAGCATCCCGGCCCGACGTCGAGTCAGGCCGCAGAGTCACGTCCTTACGCTACGACGTAGGGCAGCAGGCCGAGGAAGCGGGCGCGCTTGATCGCCTTGGCGAGTTCGCGCTGCTTCTTCTGGGAAACGGCCGTGATGCGGGACGGGACGATCTTGCCGCGCTCGGAAATGTAGCGCGACAGGAGACGGACGTCCTTGTAGTCGATCTTCGGAGCGTTCGCGCCCGAGAACGGGCAGGTCTTGCGGCGGCGGTGGAACGGACGGCGTGCCGGAGCGGAAGAAACATCAGCCATAGTCAAAATCTCCTTCTGCTTCGATTATGCGCGGTCTTCGCGGGCCGGACGGTCGCCACGCGGCGGGCGGTCGCCGAAGTCGCGGCGCGGACGGTCGCCGAAATCGCGGCGCGGGCCGCGGTCGTCGCCATCACGACGCGGACGGTCGTCGCGGTCGCGCTTCTGCATCATGGCCGACGGGCCTTCCTCGTGGGCTTCCACGGCGATGGTCATGTAACGAAGAACGTCTTCGTTGATGCGCATCTGGCGTTCCATCTCGTGGATGGCGGCGGCCGGAGCGTCGATGTCCATCAGCGCGTAGTGCGCCTTGCGGTTCTTCTTGATGCGGTAGGTGAGGGACTTGAGGCCCCAGTTCTCGACCCGGCCGACCTTGCCGCCGAGCGATTCGATGACACCCTTGTACTGTTCGACGAGAGCGTCGACCTGCTGGGCGGACACGTCCTGGCGGGCCAGGAAGACATGTTCGTAAAGAGCCATGTGGCTTTGCCTTTCTTGCGTTTACACCCGAAACCGGCGCCAAGCCTCAACGACAGTTCTCAAGGGCTTCAAGAAGCCGAAGCAAGAAAAGCGTTAATCCAGACGGTCGAGAGCGGAGACACGGGAGGCCGGAGCCCTTGGCTCCAAACGGCAATCTTTCGGATCGCCGGCCCTCCGTTCAGCCACCAGCCGATTGACCGGGTGTGTTGAACAGCGCGCCTTATACGGATTTTCCGGCCGAAAGCAAGACCCGGGGCCAAATACAGGATTCCGGGCCGGAAATGCGCGCTGCCTCGTTTTGCGACAGGACGGGAACCAAAATCGAGACGCCGCGTTGTTCATCCCGATCCAACCAGATGGAGTGACCGAAATGCAAGACCCGAACCTTGTCAATCGTCCCCCGGAAGATCGTGCGACGCGTCCGGTGGATGACCGCGGACCGACCGTCGTGAACCAGAGCGGCGGAAGCGGTACGGGCGGCTGGGCCGTCGCCGTGATCCTCGCAGTCCTCGTCGCGGTGGGCATCTTCTATTTCGTCGGCAGCGGAACGCCGGGTGACGGCGTCGACCCGAACGCCAACACGTCGGCCATCGGCACGACGGATACGGCGCCGGCCGGCGGCACGGCCACGGATGGCCAGACGGGCGGTGCCACCGGCACGCAGCCGCTGGAAAGCCAGCCGGACGCTGGCGGTGCCGAGGGTGGTGCAACCACCACAACCCCGTAACGTAACCCGCATGGGGCAAACGAAAAACCCGCCGGAAACGGCGGGTTTTTTGATCTTTGGTCGAGCCTGCCCGCGTGGGTCCTCGGCTCAAGGCCGAGGATGACGGAGAGGAGGCGGAGTTTCCGAGGCATCGAACGGTGCGGCATGCGGCACCGTTTTTTGCGGTCCTCTTCCGTCTCTTCTTTCGTCATCCTCGGGCTTGACCCGAGGATCCTGTGTGTTTGGTCTGATGTAAGATGGTTGCGGGAAGGAGGCCGAGAGG
>NZ_JALJCK010000025.1 GCF_022899355.1 Shinella yambaruensis
ACGACCGTATCGGCCGATTGAGGGGTGATCGCCGGCACTGAGACCGGCGCTTGCTGCGCATGGATTCCGTAGCGGGCCAGGTAGCCGTTCTCGAAACCCTTGATGAAATTCCCGGTGTTGTAGGCGGACAGTGCTGCCGTCAGCGCTCGTTGCTGATCGGGATAGTCCCGAAGCGCAGCGCTGTAGAATTGAGTCAGGACGCGGGATCCTGCCGAAATGTTCGTGCACGGCTCGAACATTTCCTCGACGGTATAGCCAAGCGCGGCCAGGTTCCGGCTGTTGACCTGCATCAGTCCCATATCGACGGAATGGCCGTTCGCTATGTACTGGTAGACCATCTTCGCCGCGTCGGCCGGGCTCTCCGGTTTGCGCTCCAGACGACCACCATTGACATTGATGGCCAACGGATCGCCGGCACTTTCAACGGTGATGATCTGCTCGATGGTTGCAGGGGCCACATTCGGCGCACACGCGATAAAGATCTCCAGCCCGATCATGGCCGCGTCTCCATGACGGTCATGGTGGCCACGTCGCCCTTAATCAGAAGGGGCGCAGCGACACCGATTACCTTGTCGGTGCTCACTGGCCCGAAATAGCGGCTGTCGAAGCTCTTTTCGCTGTAGGACGAGAACAGCCAAATCTCGTTATCGCGCACCTCGTAGGTGCCATCCGGCCAGGCGGGCATATCGGGATTGGCATAGGTGTTGGGAAGAGGCTGTCCGTTCACCTGAGCGGGACTTCCGCTCTGTATCGTCACCGTATCGCCGGCGACGGCGGCAACCGGCTTGAGCAGGGCGGTAACCTCGCCAGGACAACTGCCCGGATCCAGATAGTGATGCTCGACCATCAGATCGACAATAGGGTGATCGGGAGGGCAAACCTCGATCAATGCACCACGCTCCAGCGCGGCACTCTGGCTAACCTGCCAGACGCCGGAAGGGGCTGAGGCGGTGAAATTCAGGCGGATGCCCTGAGCGTCGGCGACAATGGCGCCAAGCCCGATTGCTGCGGCGACCGCGAGGCCCGCCATACCAAAAGTGCGCTTATTCATTGGATTCTGAATGCCTCCCTTGGTGCCTGTTGTTCCCCTTCTTGCTGTGCCTGCTCGAAAAGGTGGGAAATGGTATCCGTGGTCCTGGGTGGCGGAATCTTTGACCGTTCTGAGAACACTGGATCCCGAAAATAGAGAATCTGAGTGCCACGGATCACGGGTTGCCCGGCGACGAAAACCAGCATTTCGCCCGGCTCCAGAATGTCGCCCTTGGAATCTTTTTCCGGCCCCGGAAGCCTCATGATCTCGTCAGCGGTCATCAGGGGACGCTGGATCTCCTGATAGCTGCGAGAAATGTTTTCCAGCATGACGCCGAAGCGCCGCCCAGATTCGGATACCTGCTCTTTAACGATAGTGGCTGTGCCGGTCATCCGGCTCATCCACTCGGCGGTTTCCAGCTTGTTTGGCGCGTAAGCTACCCTGACATGGCAGTTAGAAATGATGCTCTCGTAGTTCGTATAAGACTTGTAGAGCTGCTGCACGTCCTGCGTGATGATGTATGCCTTGATCCCGTAACCCGCGATGTAGGCCAGGGCGCTTTCGAATACGTCGAGCCGGCCAAGCGTTGGAAACTCGTCAAGCATCAGCAACAGGCGATGCTTGTGCACGGTCTTCGACCGGCCATCATCAAACTCCATCTTGTCGGCCAGGCTAAGCACGATCTGTGTCAGCAACAGTCGATTGAGAGGGCGCAAGCGGTCTGCGTTGCGCGGGGTCATGATCGAATAGAGAGACACCGGCCTCTCATGGTCCATCAGATCGGATACCTTGAAATCAACGCGGGTGGTGTTGTTACCGACTATCGGATCCCGATAGAGCGACAGGGCATTGTTCGCCGTGGATATGATGCTTCCCAGCTCACGGGCAGGCGTTCCCTGCATACGCCGGCCAACGCCGGCAATGACAAGTTTCGCCTCTTTTGCCGCCGCGTCATCGGTGCCCACGGCGATATCCCGCATTTCAGCAAAGAGCCCGGAAAGGGCTTTGGGATCCCCGTCTGGATCATCGACCAGTTCATTTTCGGTTTCAGGCGCAGCAAACTCCCCAACGCCCGTCAGCATCTTGGCAATGTCATTAAGGCCAGGTAGCCGGCCAACCTCATGGCTTTTGTACAGCGCATGAAGGATCAGGCCGACCAGTAATTCATATGCTGCACTGCGGAAATGGTCTCCTGCGATCCCGCGCCCATCATCATCGATCACCATCAGCGCAATGTTTTGCGTATCGCTGACCTGATAGCGCGTCTCGAACCGGATCTCTGCCAGCGCATTCCAGGAACAGCCGGCATCGGGCTCGGCGGGATCAAAGCGAAGAATGACGTTGTTCGCCTGACTTTTCCGCCATCCGGCTGTCATCGCGTAGTTCTCACCCTTTCGATCAAGAACAAAAACCGAATGGGGCCAGCTCAAAAGAGTGGGGACGACCAAGCCGACACCCTTACCCGACCGGGTAGGTGCCAACGCACAAATGTGCTCCGGTCCATCGTGTCGAAGATAATAGGTTCTGCCGCCCTTCGGATCTTCAAAAGCGCCGCAATAGACGCCCTGCCCCCGTCCTTTGCCGGTGGGCAGAAGGCCCGTATTCTTCACCTCGTCCAGTGTGGCGAAGTGAGCCGTGCCATGGACGCCAGCATGTTGCCGTGAACTGCGGGTAGCCAGCCCGACGCCGATGACAAAAGCCAGGACACCGACAAGCATGCCCAGCAGGAAGATAATCGCGGAAATGTTGTAAACGGTGGGAGAGGAATCGTAGAAGCGCAGCATCCAGCGCCACCACGCGAACGGTTGATATACCTGATCCCAAATAGGCGGCCCTAGGGCCGGGTGATAGGCGAGTTTTGAGGCAATGAACTGTGTGCAGGCCGCATTCACGCCGGTGATGTAAATGGCCAGAAGGACCAGGCCCTTGAATCGTGCTTTTCCTGTTGTTGAATTTTTGTCGTTCATCGCTCCATCGCTCTTGATTTATCGATAAACCGGCCTCGCGCATCGATCTCAACCCGACTGCCGATCTTCCACTTGCTGGCTTTGGCTGCGACCCTGGAACTTACGGGCTTCACCAGCAGTTCACCCTCGGCCTTGCCCTTCAAAAGCAGCACCTCCGATCCATCCTTCATTTTCCGCCTGCCCTCGTATGAAAATGAGCCTGCATCCGGCGATTGCCACAAACGATGATAGTGTATAGTCGATATTTTGTCGTCGCCTTGATAGTGTTTTGTAGATATTTTGTCACGCGCTTTGTTACGGCTCTCGATCCATTCCACAACAGATCCCGCTTTGCCCGCGCCCTGCTCCGGCTGCGCCGCCTCGCCTTTTGGTGCGCTCTGTCCAGCCTCTGGCCGTTCTTTCTGCTCGGCCATCGCTTCCTGTCTGGCTTTCTCCATGACAGGATCTGCAAAGGTCACGGCTACTTTGTGCAGCGCCGCCAGCTTCGCAACCTCGGACCGGAATTGATCGGTTCCCTCCACGATGAGGGGTTGCCCGGTAAACCTCTCGGCGGCCAGCGTAAGCGCGACAAAGGCGGCTCCAGTTGTGGCCTTTTGCGCTTGCACCTGGGTGCGACGATCGATGACCATGCCACCGTCGATGGTTCGATAGGTCACCGCGCCATCACGCCGCGCTGATGGTTTCAACGCGGCCAGAACGCGATCTCGCGCTTGTTCCGCCTTTTCAGCGGTCATCAGGTCACCACGGATACGCTCTTCTTTTGCCGCTCTGCTGCGCAGCACCGCGAGGGCATCTTCGTTCCCGCCTTCAGCCTGCTGGATAAGCCAATCCGCCCAATTTGGCATGGTCGTGCGGTTGTAAAGCTGCTCGCGCCGCTTCTTCATTTCGGCCTTGTGCTTTTGCTTTGCCGCTGCCGCCTGGTTGCGGATGGACAACTGCAACAGCTTGCGGGCGGTGCCTTTGACCGTGCGGGTGGCGAGTCTCTGGTTTGCCCGCCAGCTCCCAAGGCGGGCGTAATAATCGGCATCCTGCTTCCGCACGATCGCCATGCCCTGCTTGCGGGCTAACTGTTTCTCTTGGCGCTCGCGTTGATACTGAGCGAATAGCTGAGCGCTCGACGGGTGCTGATGAACGGGCCGCTGCGTGTAGCTTTTCTGTCTGTCTCTCTTCGGCTCGTTATCGGCTGCGCCCGTTGGCGCTTCAAACGGACCAAGCCGATCCGTCATCCGCTTCATTGATAGGTCACGGCTGCACTGACTGGCTCGTACCCATAGCGGGATCCCATCATCGCCAATGACAAGCCCTGCCCCTCGGGGCTTTATCGACAGACCATGCTCGGCGAGGGTGTCATGAACCTGTTGCCAGGTTTTTGCCTCGCGAAGGCTGGGCGCGATCTCACGGGAAACATAGGTCGCCAGCGTCTCAATACCGCTGAAGGATTCCACCCCTTTTGCGGCGCGCCCTATTCCGCCTGCTGCGCCATCATTTGCTCCAGGGCCATTTCTCGCCCGTCGCACGCCGTCAGCACGTTCTTCTCCTGATCGCTGTACACCAGAACGTGCATCGCCCGGCAGTAGCACCGTAGCTCCCGAGGCAGTACGTACCAGATGGCTGCTGGACAGGTTTCGCAGACCGTTGAGGGTTTCGGCCTCTGGTCGATCGGTAATCTGGAGATTGTGGGACTCTCGAAGATAGCGCCTGAATCGGCTGTCTCGATCATCAGGTCGCTGCTCGGGTCCAAGTCGGATTGCGTCTCTATCAGGTCGTTCATGCTGGTGGTCTCGTATGCCATGGTTCGTTCTCTGAAGGCCGTGCTCGACCTCCAGGCGCTCACAGGTTTCCATCAACCGCCTCTTGTCGAAATACGGCTCGATGTTCTGAAAACCCGTTGGGTGGACTTTGTTGATGGCGACGTGCACATGCAGGTGATCGGTATCGACGTGGACCGCCGAAATTCGCTGATGATCGGCGTAACCGATCGACGCGCACAACTCGTCCTCGATCTGGTTAAGCACGTCGAGGGCGGGCGTCTCGCCGGGGGGAAATGAAAACACCAAGTGATAGGTTTTGTCGTTCTTCGACCGGGTGTTCATCGCCTGGACCTGCTCGATAAGCAAAGTCGCCGCTGCTGGATCCTCGGTGGCGCAGTTAGAAACCCGGATCCCGCCTACCTTCTCGCCTCGGTCGTTCGTGCTACCGGCATTCATGTCGAGGATGTAATCGGCCGTCCGCTCCCAACTACGTGGATCCAGCCCGCCCTGGGCATTGACAACATACCGGATAAGGCGCGCCGGGCTGCTGGTCTGCGTCCGTGCAGGGATCCGCTTAGCGATCACGCATTACCCTCCCCATAAGGTCGAGCACCTGGCTTTGCAGAAGGCGAAATTCCTTCATCAGCCCTTCGACCTCGATAGGGTGAGCGCCCTCCCCCCGCTTCTCTGCCAACCATAGCTTGAGAAGCCCGGCAACACGGCCAAGGTCGCCGTTGACCTTGCCAAGTTCGCCCACGGCCTGAAGGTCGGCCACAGATCTGATCGGTTCATGCAGGCCAACGGCGCGCATGTACGCCGATAGTGAAAGTCCCGCCTGAGCCGCCTTGTCGCTCAAGTCGGCTTTCTCGTCAGGGGTCACCCAGACCTCGATCCTGTCGCGCCGAGGGCGGGTTCCCCTGCCCTTCGGTTTCGCTGCTTTGTCGTCCGCCATCGGCGCCTCTCTTCTTTGGTTCCTTCTTCAGTCGCGGCAGCGACCGTGTGCCTCGCAGAGCAAGATGCCGTCGAGCCGCAGGCGAGTAAGGGGTGGTGGTGGATCGGGAGGGGCGTTAGCCCGTACCGGTACAACACACATCTTGCCATCTCTCTCCCCACGATTATAGCGCATCGTAGGCTATGACGTGGCATTTCTCCTGCTTTTTGGCTTTCCATAGGCTATAATAGCCTATGGGCGGCTTTCGCCTTTATCATCAAAGACTTGGGGCTATTGATTTTGGCGACTGACAGGAAAAGGCGGAAAGGCATGGGGCGAGCGGCATTTCTCGCCCATTACGATGAAATCCGGCGACGGCTCGCCGAAGGTGAGCCCCAGATCGTCATTTATGAGGATCTGGAAGAGAGGATCGGGATCGGTTACCCGCAATTCTCTCTTTATTGCCGGCGCTTCATCACGCCGCCATCTTTTCCGTTTGGGCACCAAAATGGGGGGGCTGAGTCAGCTCCGGCGCAGTCTGCCCCCTCCCCTGCCGAAACGGATCCGGTGGGCTCTAAGGCAACTTCGCCCGCGCCCGCGAGGGTGAAGAAAGCTCCTTTCGAGTTCGACCCCCGCTACGACAAGGGCGAGTTGTACTAGCGCGAGACGGTTGGTTTTGGTTCGGGTGGACGCTATTAGTCCGCCTTGTTTGATAGTCTATACACTATAAGGTGGCGATATGAAAAACGTACATATGACCCTGCAAGGCAAGGGCGGCGTGGGCAAATCCCTGGTCTCGGCGCTGTTGGCTCAATACCTGATCGAGAAGGGGGAGCCGGTACGGGTCGTGGACACCGACCCGGTGAACATGACCCTGGCAGGCTTCGAGGCATTCAAGGCAACGCGGCTGAACCTGATGGACGGCGGGACGCTGATTGAGCGGAACTTTGACAAGCTGATCGAACAGATCCTGGAAGACGAAAGCCATTTCGTGGTGGACAATGGCGCGTCGTCCTTCATCCCCCTGAGCTATTACATGGCAGAGAACGATGCGTTCTCCGTTCTCGAAGAGAACGACCGCCATGTCATCATCCACAGCGTCATTACAGGTGGACAGGCACAGGCAGACACGGTGCATGGCTTTAACGAGCTGGCCCGACAACTGCCCGAAGGGCCAGAGATTGTTGTGTGGCTGAACGAGTACTTTGGCGAGATCGATGCTGACGGCAAGTCGTTCGAACAGATGAAAGCCTACCAGCAGAACAAGGACAAGGTTCGCGGGATCGTGAGGATCCCACGGCAGACCGGAAGCACCTTTGGCGAGGACATAAAGCAAATGCTCGAATCGAAGCTGACGTTTGCCGAGGTGGCGCAGTCGGAAGCCTTCGGCCTGATGGCGAAAGCCAGGCTCGCAAAGGTGCGCAAGACGATTTTCGACAGTCTTGCGGCCGTCCCGGTCTTGTAAGGGGGAACCATGAATCTGGACTTTGATGAAATCCGCAAAGAGGTCTCTTTGCGTCACGGGGTGCTGTTGGGCCGTGACGATCCGATTCTTGTCACCGTTACAATCAATGAAATGGTGTTGAGCCGCTATCTGGAACTGGCGGCAAAACAATACGATGAGGCCAACCGCTCGCTGACCATCACCCTTCAGCAGCAGGTGGAACAATCCAAGCAAACGGCCGGGAAGGTCATCACCGACGCGGGCGATTACATCGCCCAACAGGTGAAACATTCCACGACGATCGCTCTTCAGGAAGCACTGACGACAATCCGGCAGCACACGACTGAAGCCCAAAGTGTCGCTCGACAAGCCCTGACGGCGGGCGATGACGCCCATACGGCAAAGAGCGGAGCGGTCATAGCCGCCTGTATTGCAGGGGTTGCGGCGCTGCTATCCATTGCAGCCCTAGCCATGGTGGTGCTGAGCTAGTCCGCCTCACCCTCGGAATTTGATATATTTATATCAAGATATATAGATATCTAGGGCGCAATGCCCTATAATGCGTATTCAAGGCCGGGCACTTCGCTCAGGTCCACAACCGGAGAACTCCGATGAATACGCAACTCCCCTCCCCCATTGCCGCATCACTCGTCGCCGATGATCAGCGGTTAAACTTCCTCCCCAAATATTTCGGCTCAAACCTGATGCTCAGCGGCGAAGGGCAGATTTTCAGTTGGATGCGCAACCTTTGCCCTGGCTATAGCGGCGCGTTCTGGGAGTTCTACGAGCTGTCCAATGGCGGGTTCTACGCCGCCCCTTCCCTGCCCGGCCCTCTGCGGATCGTTGTGGAAGGCAACGGCCACAAAGGGGAACTTTCGGCCGACGCTTGCGGGATTGTGGTAACCCTTTTCGCGCTGAACACTCTTTGCTGTGCCTTGGCGGAGACTGGGCAGGGCGATCACCTGGCCGATCACTACTATCAGCTTCGCGAGTTCGCTTTGCAGCACACCGAGCGTGAAAACATCCTCGCAGCCATCGACTGAACCACTCCGGCCCCGGTTTACGCCGGGGCCATTAAGGCCGGGCTTTGTGCCCTGGTCACCTACCGGAAACGATGATTATGAATACCACTGCAATCGACCTCTTCGCCGGATTCGGCGGTTTTACTGCTGGTGCCAAGGCTGCCGGCGTTCACGTTCTTTGGGCCGCCAATCATTGGCCCTCTGCCGTCGAGTGGCACACCGTCAACCATCCTGACGCTATCCATGTGTGTCAGGATCTTCACCAAGCCAATTGGGGCCTCGCTCCGGCCCACGATATGCTGCTAGCCTCTCCCTGCTGCCAGGGGCACAGCCCCGCTCGTGGTCGCGCAAACGGCAACCCACAGCACGATACCTCGCGAGCCACGGCCTGGGCCGTGGTCTCCGCCGCTGAATACCATCGGCCTCCCGTGCTCATTGTTGAGAACGTGCCGGAATTCACCCGATGGGCGCTTTACCCTGCCTGGCTTCAAGCCATGGGAGCATTGGGCTATCAGTGCGCGCCGCATATCGTAGACTGCGCGGATCTCGGAGTGCCCCAGAACCGGGTCCGGCTCTTTCTGGTATGCACCAAAAGTAAGAATCCGCTGCTCCTGCAATTGCCCCAGTATCCTCACGTCCCGGCCAGCAGCTTCATACGCTGGGATAGCGGGAAGTGGTCTCCTATCCGCAAGGCGGGGCGCAGCGCCGCCACCAAGGCCCGTATAGGGCGTGGATGGCGCGCACTGGGCAAGGGCCGTTTCCTGATCCCTTACTATGGGAGTGGATCCGGCCTGACGGGCCGATCGGTGGAGCGTCCTATTGGCACGATCACGACGATTGATCGCTGGGCGCTGGTAAAAGGCAATAAAATGCGGATGTTGAACGCTGATGAAGTTCTGGCGGCGCAGTCCTTTCCAGAGGGTTTTAAGCGCCCTACGGACCACCGCCTGACAGTGCACATGGCGGGCAATGCCGTCCCGCCCCTCGCCGCGCAGCGCGTCATAGAAACCGTTCTAAGGGCCGCATGATGGCCCTCGATACAATCGACAGGAGAAAAGCGCATGAACATCCGCCCTGAATGCTTTCGGCCAGGTGAAGACTGGCTCCGGCCAAATGGCCATGAGATTCGCGAGGTTCTGGCGCTGGCTGGGCTTTCCGGAAGCCAGGCAGCTCGTATCCTCGGGCTTGGCCATCAGGGTGGTCGAACAGTCCGGCGCTGGACTGGCGATGACTCACCTATCCCCTTCGCTGCCTGGGCAATCCTTTGTGACCTGGCGGGACTGGGCGCGATCTGGCGCGAGTCACCACACGCATGATATATAGCTATCCATATATCATGCTATCCATGCTGCTGGATGGGCTGCACCGCGAGGCGCAGCCCCATGGTCTTGAGGATTGCCGACAGGCTACGGATCTCCGGATTACCCTTTGCAGAGAGGGTTCGGTAGATATGTGTCCCGTTCATTTGCGCCTTCTCGGCCACCTTTGACACACCGCCAAATGCCTTAGCCATCTGGCGAAGCGCGATTAGTAGCTCGGCCTGGTCGCCGTCCTCAAGAATGCTATTCAGCAGCTCGACCGCATAGGCTGGATCTTTGCGGAAAACCTCGGCCATCGCGTCGTCATGTGCTCGATCTTTCATCGCTGTTTCTCCTGTTTCAGGTTATTGCTGCGCTGCCAGTCCTTCCAGTATTCGCATGCTTTCGAAATGTCGGCGTCCTGCGAACGCTTGATACCGCCGCACAGCAACAGAACCACGGCTTTGCCGGCCTGCGCGTAGTAGACGCGATAACCCGGCCCAACATCGATACGAAGCTCCCACACCCCTTCTCGGCATGGCTTGTGATCGCCGAAGTTGCCCAGCTCGGCGCGGTAGATGCGCCGGTCGATGGCGATTTTCGCCTTGCTGTCCTTCACCTTATCGCGCCAGTCCGCGAACACATCGCGGCCTTCGTCGGTGATGTAGTGCTTGATATCGAACATACGCCATTTTCGCTTATACGCGAATTCCCGTCAAGGGAAATCTAGCTTTTTTGATATAAAGATAGCTATATATCATACCCCTTGGGATCCTCTTTTGGTGCATTAAAAAACCCCGCCTGGGCGGGGCTATACCGTGGATGCAGTGACACGTTTTATCCAGCAGCCTGGCTCTGGTTGTTATCCTGCCTGACCTCCTTAACTCTCCGTGTGCAACTTGATAGGATCACCCCAATCTCCTCCCGCATTTCTTCGGCACTCAGGGAGAATGAGGTCATCGCCTCGATCTCCTCCAGCGCGCTTTGGCGTATGGCTGCAACCTGTCTCGCCCTGCTTAGATCAGGGCTCAGACGTTCGAATTTGGCTTGTTTTGTCATTTCTATCACCTCTCTGTCGGTGGTTGTGCGCGGTGTTGATCACCGCTGCCCTGTGAATAATTATAGTCCTGATCGGGACTATACCAAAGGATTCCGCCCCTTTCCCTTAGATCGTTTTGCTATATAGCTATCTATATATCATGATATCTGGTGGCGTTCCTTTTGGTGCATTAAAAAACCCCGCCTGGGCGGGGCCTTCCGTCACTCTACCCTGATGCTGACCCGCCCAGTATCCATGCTGGCATTACCCCATTTAGTGGGGTGGCCGATCTGGCCGTATTTTTTACTCTCGGTCGAGAGGCCGTTATCTTCATAGAAGGCTGCACGGACACCGAAACGCCTTTTGATGGCCCTCTCGATGGCGACCTGGTCGTCGTCCGTGCGGTGCGTGCTGGTCCATTCTGTGTGGTCCCCGTAGCACTGCCTAATAGTTACTGTTTTCACGATGATCACCTCTCGGTCGGTGGTTGTGCGCGGTGTTGACCACCGCTGCCCTGTGTAGAATTATAGTCCTATTCGGGACTATAGCAAAGGATTCCGCCCCTTTCCCTTAGATCATTTTGCTATATAGATAGCTATATATCATGATATCCGAAAGCGTTCCTTTTGGTGCATTAAAAAACCCCGCCTGGGCGGGGCTATACCATGGATGCAGTGGCACGTTTTATCCAGCAGCCTGGCTGAGGTTGTTATCCTTCACCGGCGCGCCGGAGTACTCGGGGTGGCGCTTGCGCAGCGCAACGATGGCCCTGTCAAGGCCAGCAGCATCTGGAATGTGGCAATACGCGCCCTTACCACCAATCCGATTAATGGCATCTGGATCGTAAATCTCTTTCGCGTGAACGAAACGCGACTCCACGCTGCGGCCCCAGCCATCCAGCAAGTCAACGCGATTTCCAGGGATTTCGCTGTGACCACACTGCACCGGGTAGATCCGCGTTACCCGGATCCGGGCTTGTCCAATCTGACGCTCATAGGAAACGCGCTCCCACCATTCCGTGTACGCCGCCACCTGCTCTTGCGTCACGGCATTAATATCCAGGCCAGCCGCCTCGGCCTGCTTCACGGCCAGATCCTCAATGCCAGAAAGGTCGTGGCGGCCGCACTGGGGCTCGATGAAGATGACGCTGAGCCCAGACCGGCTGAGCTTGGTTTTCTCTCCAAGGGCTGCGAACATCGCGGCCTGGATGGTGATGATCTTGCCCATGGTACTCTCCAGGGTATGATTTTTGTTGGGCCTTGCGGGCCGATCAGAGGATCTCAAACTCTGCGTCTTGCAATGCTTTTTCCCAGTCGATTTGGTCGAGCTCATCGCAGGCGTGCGGAAAATTCGACCCATGTCCCGTCCCCGATTACGCGGTTGGTGAAATCCACCCGCTCGCAAAGGAGTTTCTCGATTGTTTCAGCGCCAACTGCCGCTATTGCTTCCTCTTTGTTAATCCGGCTCATGTTTATCACCTCTCGGTCGGTGGTTATGCGCGGTGTTGGTCACCGCTGCCCTGTGAATAATTATAGTCCTGATCGGGACTATTTCCAATGACTCCGCCCCTTTCCCCTTAGATCGTTTTGCTATATAGATATCAATATATCATGCTATCTGAAGCGTCCCTTTTGGTGCATTAAAAAACCCCGCCTGGGCGGGGCTATCCGGTTCGATCTCTCAACCCCAGCAGGGCAATCATTCGCTCGGCAAGATCTCCTTGCTCGAACAGCTCCTGCTCAATGTACTCGGCTGCCAGGTGCTGCCAAGCACGAACGGGCAGGGGCTTCCTGCCCGCCAGCCAGCTATTCAGATGGGGCACCGCATAGGCGGTACCCAAGAACCTGTTCAGCTCTTCCACCAGGGCGCGTTTCCGCGCCGCTGGCTTATCGTAATCCTCGGGCGGCATGGTCTCCAGCGCCCACTGGAGCAGGGGACGTGGATTGATCATGGCTTCCCCCCGCAAAGCGGGGGACCGCTAATGCGTTCCCCATTTGCAAAAAAATATTCCGGTGTGAAAGCATCAAACCGTGGGCCAATATTTCCACTTCGATGAAATGTAACTTCACCGCCTAGACCTGTCCGCGTCACGATAGCGTCTTTCGTCGCGGAAACCACCGTCATGTGCCCATCGAGCTTGACCACGCGGCCCTCCCGGACCGCGCTGCACAGGATGTTCCATCGTAGTGCATTAATGGAATTCATCTTCATCCGCCTCATCCAGCACCGCCGGAACCAAGCCGACCTTTGCCAGCGCCCAAATGGCCACAACTGTGTCATCGTAAATGTCGCGGGGACGGTCCTCGAACTCTTCGGCACTGATCCGTGCCGAGAACATTGGCGGAAATTCAGCCAGGTTCTTACCGCTCACGGCCTGGAGCTTTATACCCTTTTCATCGGACCAAAACTCGACCTTTGTAGAGACCAATCCTTTCCCATTAACCCAGCATTCCAGTGCGATTGTGCCGCCAATAAACTCGCTCATGTTCAGACCTCTCTGTCGGTTGAAGTGCGCGATGTTGATCACCGCTGCCCTGTATAGAATTATAGTCCTGATCGGGACTATTTCAAAGAATTCCGGCCCTTTCCCCTTAGATCGTTTTGCTATATAGATATCTATATATCATGCTATCATTACGATGCAGCCAGCCGCTTTACTGCTGACACAAAATCCAGCCTCAAAACATGCATGGCCAGGTCAATGGCACCGCCACCACCGCGCTTTTGCCTTGTGTCGTACCACTTTGGGCCGTTCACCAGCAGCTCGATCACCCCGCCGCCCACCGACACATTTACCCTTTTGGTGTCCTTGTCCTTCACCGGCCGAAAGGACGGATCTGCCTTCCAGTACAACTCCAGCCGGTCCAACGCTTCAGTAACGGCCATTTCTCTAAGCCTGGCCAGCAATTCAGGTGCAAAGGCTTTCCTTGCCATCACGATGATCCGATTTCGCTTGAAAGGGCTACTCCGGGCCGATGGCCCCTACGCGCCATAAAGGCGCTGCGCAGCGGCTGACCGCCGCTTTGCGGGCTACTCGCAATATATTTCTTGCAGGGGCTACTCTGGCCTTCGGCCATGGCGGCTACCACCATCCGAGTACAATCAAACATCGGAACCCCCCAGCCGCGAGGCTACGCCATTAGTAATACGCACGGACTTTGAACACCCAGTTTCCAGGGTAGGCTCGGCCTGTAATACGCATGGACTTTGAACACTGGCGGCCGCCTTCAGATACCCGGCAACAGACCCCACTGAGACGCCCATTCGTGCTGCAATCCCTCGAACACTCAATCCCTCGGCCTTCAGCGCCACAGCCTGCGCCTGCTTGGCGCTGGCGGCCGCCAGGTACGTTTGCCTATCCACGGCACCAGCAGCGCGCCTACGCGCTTCCTCGCGCTCCCTGTGGCGTTCTGCGGCCATATCCGTGCTGATGATCGTCTTCAGCAGGCGCATTTCGGCATCTGTGATGTGAAAAAGGCTGATGAGCGTGTCGTTCTTCGGCGTGTAGAGCGGGGAGAACTCCTTGCCGCCAAGCGTGATCTTCTCGCCGGCCTCGTAAGCCTTGGCCTTGCTGTAGAGCGTCATCAGCTCCTTGCTGCGATACGTCCAGCTCGGATCCAGCTCGGCCGCCAGCTCGACAGCTTCGCGGTACATGGCCCGGCTGTTGGTCGCTCCGGATAGCAAAAGGAAGTTCATGCGCCAGAAAAGGTGCTGCATCCGCTCACCCTCTGAGACACCGCCCCGGATCGTGGCCAGCTTGCGCAGATCCTCCAGCCGGTCCCATGCCAATTGTCGGCCCGAGAACCCACGCAGATTGTCAGCCTTGCCGCCCGGCAGTAGTTTGAGCTGCCGGCGCTCCGCTCGATCGCGTTTTTGCTGCTCGATGGTCCAGCGGGCAACCGGCAAAAGCTGCTCGGCCAGGTATTCGAACGAATACCGCACCGGCTGGCCGTCGCTGTCGGCCTCCACATGCACGACGCGGCAAACCTCGCCGCTCTTTGAATTCGTGGTGTTGACGACGCGCAGCACCCGCGACGCATCTTTTGCATTGGTGTCGCCACCCATCGGCGCAAGCCGATCGACAAGGTATTTCTGACACGCATTCCAGCGCGGCAGTGCCTGACGGGGCAGGGTGCCATCCAATAGCCATTTGGCCTGGATCCCGCGCCCGCTGTAGACCAGCAGGGAAGGGGGCGGCAGGCCCTCGTCAGCGCAGTGGAAGAGTACGGCAGCCGCCAGTTGCTCCGGCGTTCTCCCTGCTGCCCAAGGTTGCCTGTACGTATCGAGGTCGGCGAATAGCAAGCCGATACGGGCAAGATTCACCACACGGCGGTTCGGCCGGATGAATTCGGCTTGAGTCAGCCAGGTGTCACGGCTGGCATCGAGCAGCTGTAGCACTTGGGGCATGTCCGTCAGCCGGTGACTGGATTGACGCTTGTCACCCTCTCCAGGGCATTGCACCAAAATGGAGAAGAACCCCGACCGCGAAGGGTCGTGGTAAGCGCCGGCTTCCTCATCCGGATCGAACAACCTGAGCTGTGATGTTCCCATAGCCTCCAGCCGGCGAGGCGCGCGAAAATTCGCACGAACGCCATTGCGTTCTGGAGACTGGTGGCATAGAATACTGCGTATCGGATGCAGCGTTCTATGGGCAGGCCGCCAAGCCTGTACCAGCCTTCAGAACCTATATCGCAAAGCCCCGCGCCAACGGGGCTTTTGCATTTCTGGGGCTAAGTCACCGACGCCAATCAGTAACTACTAACCCCACCCTCGCTTCGAATCCTGCTTCCTTTCGGTTGCGTCCTGGGCGTCCAACCCACCAGGTCCGCGTCAAATTGCGTTATGCCATTCTGCTGCAAGACGCTCGCCGCGCCGTCCACGCTCTGGAAGTATCTCGCACCGCCCCGGTGAAGACCCAGCACACGCTGCTGGTCTCCAATGGTGACTACTACGATCAACCCCTGTTCTACCGCCCGGACGCTAACCGATTGGATAGCGCCGGTAGCAACAAGCTCGCGGAAAACTTTCGGCTCGACCACTTGCAACGAATCTGTGACCTCGTGATTCATGCTGGATGATGCCTCATCGAATGAGATTGCGCAAGCAAGATTGAATTTTGCGCGCATCCCGTTGATTTTTGTGATAGCTATATAGCTTTCTATCAAGATATATTGGATATATAGCTATCATGATATCTTGAGATAATTCCGCAGCGCCTGGTCCACAATCTCTATCTCGGTTATGCGCTTCCCAGTCTTGATTGTTTCTTCCGCCACATGCCTCTTCAAGGCCATTGCCAGCTCCGCATCGAGCCGGAATAGCTTCTGCACGGTCGGCGCTGTTACCGCTTTGGGTCCGCGCTTGGGGGCGTCTGCCTGCACTTCGGGATCTGCGCCGTCGAGGAATGACGTGGGATCCTTCTTGGCTCTGTTGCCCTTCGGCTGAAACTGGGTCAGGTCGGGTTTCGCCTTCATTGCGTGATCTCCTTGAATAGCGCCTCGATCTCGCTGACGGCGGCCTGATCCTTCTTGTTGATCTCCTGAACCGTCGCCCCTTCGCCGATCGCTCGGCGGAATGCCACCCGCTCGCACACCCGCGCATCCATGACGGCCAGGTTCTGCTCGGCCAGCCATTCCAGCATTTCGGCTGTGTCCTTCGTGCGCGGATCCACCCGATTGAGCAACACACGTACATCGAGGTCCGGGTTGTAGTCCTTGGCCAGCTCCACCACGGTCAAAAGGTCCGTCATGGCGGCGGCATCCAGGTTCGATGCACCAACGGGTATCACGGCGCGCTGTGCCAGGAGCAGGGCGGATCGCAGCCCCCCGTTGTCTCGGCCGCCGGCGTCCACGACAACATTATCGAAGCCCTGAGACAGGGCCTTACCCTCGTTGAAAACGGCCTTTCCTAAAAGGACAGTGGTTGTCGGGCTCGGCGAGAACTCGCCATCACGCCGCCACGCCGCCCAGCTCGCCGCGCTGCCTTGCGGGTCTCCGTCAATCAGCAGCGCTTGACCAGCTCGGGCAAGCATCGTGGCGAGGTGGACCGCGATAGTGGTTTTACCCACGCCCCCTTTGGTGTTGACTACGGCGTATACCGTCATGCGGGAATCTCCTATGATGGATGAGAAGTGAGTCCAGTATGATAGCTTTATATCTAGATAGCAATATATCTATATAGCTATTTGTGGTTTTCTTTCGCTACCCTTCGCCGGCTTTGCCGTTTCGCGTGAGCGCTCGATAAAGGGTTGTTCGGTGCACACCCAGATGGTCGGCTGTCTGCGCTACGGTGTAACCCTCGGCGTCAAGCAAGCGGCGCGCCTTCTTCAGCTCCGCGATCGATAGGGTAGGGGGGCGGCCAAAGCGGATACCTTGCTTCTTTGCTCGGCTGCGCCCATTGCGCGTGATCTCCTGAATCAGCGACCGTTCGAAGGCGGACAGCCCCTGAAAGAACTCGAAGAGAACGCCGCCATGGCGGGCTGTGTGTAACCAGGGCTCGGACAGGCTGACCAAATGCCCGCCCATCAACCGCAACCGCTCCATAACATCCAGCAGCTCACGGGTGCCCCGCGCAATGCGGTTCAACGCGCACACGATAACGGTATCGCCTGGCCTAAGATCGTCCAGTAGTTCGTCCAGCTCCGGCCTTTCTTGCCGGGCAGCTTTCGAAAGGTCGAGGTAGACCGCAGAGCAGCCCGCCGCGATCAGCTTTCGCTCTTGCTGTTTCGCATCTGTGTCATCGTGTGTTGATACTGTCGAATAGCCAAAAAGCCTCTGGGTCGGGGGTTTCACCCTGTACATACCTGTTCTCACTCCCTGCTGTGAATGTTGCAAAAGTCGGTTGCATATTTTAAGCACCAAGGGTGCTCTCAATGGCTTATGTCGCAACTGACCTTGGAACCAACTGGGTGGGAAAGGCCGTTTCTTGTTATCATCTGTGAGACTAAGAACCCGGAGGCTCACCAAAACGATGGGGCCGCAAAGTAACGATCACCAGGTCGAAGAGCACGTCGAGCGGATGCGCGAACTTTTCGGCCGTAATCTGCGTGAAGCGCGCAAGGTTGCGCGGCTTTCACAGCGGGACATCCATACAATTTCTGGCTACTCTCAATCGTTTATCAGCGAAATCGAGACAGGTAAGCGCTCCATCAGCCTCGACAACATGGCCGTGTTGGCAAAGGTCCTGAACGTACCTTTATGGACCATGTTAAAGCCTTAGCGATAGGCGAAAAGTTGCCTGAAAGCATCAGGATTAACGCTAACCCACTAAAATAGCTAGAGTTTTACCGATGGAAGCCCCTGACGCTCGCCGCGCAGGGGCTTTTTGCTGTGCATTTTGATAGTGTTTGCACTATCATTTTGATAGCCGGGACACTATCATGCAATCCGGGCTTTGATAGTGTATTATCGATCACAGGAAGCCATTACAAGACAAGTGGACCGCATGACGCGGCCAAGGATGATACTGATGCAAGCGCCCTCCCACGACAGAGCCGGCGAGCATGAGCGGAGAGTGAAGGAAAAGCTCCGGCGAGAGCTGGGGCCACAGATTCTGAATCTGCTCGATGACCCCATGGTCAACGAGATTATGCTGAACCCCAACGGGGTCCTTTGGGTCGATCGTATGGGAATGCCCATGGAGGCATGTGGCTCGATGCCAGCGCTTCAGGCACGCTCGCTGATGGCAACTGTAGCCTCAACGCTCAACACCCTCATAACCGCTGACAACCCAATTCTCGAATGTGAATTGCCGCTCGATGGTTCACGATTTGAGGCCCTGGTTCCACCCATCGTAGCCGCCCCCACGTTCACGATCCGAAAGAAAGCACTCCAAGTGTTTTCACTCTCCGATTATGTCTCTCAGGGCATCATGGATCCGGTTCAAAAGGCTGCGCTAGAGGCAGCTATCCGTCATCGGAAAAACATCCTGGTGGTCGGCGGAACGGGGACCGGCAAAACCACGCTCACAAACGCAATCATCAAGCACATGGTGGTTGCCTCGCCCGAACACCGACTGCTCATTCTCGAAGACACCGGAGAGCTGCAATGCTCGGCCGAGAACGCAGTGCTTTTACGCGCCACCGATAAGGTGGATATGACACGCCTGCTCAAGGCCACCATGCGCCTACGTCCGGACAGGATCATTGTTGGCGAGGTCCGCGACGGCGCGGCGCTCGCCCTTCTCAAAGCATGGAATACAGGCCACCCCGGTGGGGTTGCAACAGTTCACGCAAACTCGGCGCCAGCCGGTCTCGTCCGCATGGAACAACTTGTGGCTGAGGCTACGCAAGCGCCGATGAAAACGCTGATCACCGAAGCCATCGATCTCATCGTCTCCATTGAGAAGACGGCCGAGGGGCGGCGCGTGAAAGAGGTTGTCAGTGTCCACGGACATGACGGCCACCACTACCAAACCAAGCCAATTGAGGAATGATCTATGAATAGTCGCGTACTGCGTGGCCAACACCAAACCCAGCTGTGGATGTTTGCTCTTTTCGCAGCCTTGGTTTTCTTTGCCGGCATCGATCCTGTACATGCTGCCGACGCAACCCCAGGCGGGGGCTCGGGACTGCCTTGGGAAACCCCACTCGACACGTTGCAACGGTCAATCACAGGCCCTGTGGCCTTCATCATTTCCCTGCTGGGTATCGTAGCCTGTGGTGCGATGCTGATCTGGGGCGGTGAGATTTCGGAGTTCACGCGGCGCATTATCTATGTCGTGCTCGTCGGCGCTATATTGATGTTCGCCAACACGCTGCTGACCGGCGCACTGTTTTCCGGCGCTGTTATCCCTGACGGGCTGTCACTGGCGCTGGAGGTTCACGCAAAATGAGCCAGTCGCAGCACCTACGACAAACAAAGACTCGTCGGGCGCTGCACCGCCCGCAAATGGTGTGGGGTGGTGAGCGCGAATTAATGCTCACGTCCATGCTGGTTGCGGGCGGCATTATTGTTTCAGCTCTGAACTTTCTGGCGTCCGTGATCGGGATCATCCTCTGGCTGATCTGTGTCTACGGTCTTCGCCGCATGGCGAAGGTCGATCCGAATATGTCGAAAGTTTATCTGAGGCAGCTCCGCTACGCCGATTACTACGCGCCCTTCTCGCGACCGTGGCGGGTCGCGAAATCCTCGCGCATCTACTGAGGCAGCATTTATGTTGGCACTGAAAATGTTTCGCACCAAAGCTGCGGGGCTACCCGACCTGCTGAACTATGCCGCGCTGATCGACAGCGGCGTGGTTCTCGGCAAGGACGGCAGCCTCCTGGCCGGGTTCTTCTTTCGCGGCGACGATGCCGCGATGGCCACGGAGTCGGAGCGTAATCACCTCACCGCATTGGTGAATAGCTACCTGTCACGTTTCGGCGCTGGCTGGGCGGTGTGGGTAGATGCAATCCGCATTTCCTCGCCCGACTATCCTGATCCGTCAGCATCGCACTTCCCTGAACCCATCACCGCAATGATCGACCTTGAGCGGCGGTCAATGTTCGAGCGCGAATCGTCCCACTATGAAACTGAATACGCTCTGCTCTTGCAGTATCTGCCGCCGCTGAAGCGAGATTCAAAAATTGGCGATCTGGTCTACGATGATGATGGCCGTGACACCACGGCTCTTGGCAATCGTCACCTCGCCGAGTTTGAGAAAAGGCTGTCCGATTTTGAGGATGGCATTGGCGATCTTCTTCACATGGAGCGTATGGGTAGCAGGGTTGCCCAGACGCCAGACGGCGACGATTACGAAACGGACGAGCTGATCAACTACTTACATTATTGCGTCAGCGGCAAAGCGGCCACCCTGAGAGTTCCAGCTTGCCCGATGTATCTGGATGCCTGGCTTGGATACTCGGAGCTTTGGCCCGGCGACACCCCAAAACTCGGGGAACAGTTCATTTCCACTGTTGCGATTGAAGGTTTTCCCGGCGCTACAGCGCCCGGAATCCTCGACATGCTGGACGGATTGCCGCTGCCTTATCGGTGGTCAAGCCGATTTATCTTTTTGGAACAGAACGAAGCGATTGCCGCGCTCAACCGGTACCGCCTCAAGTGGCAACAAAAGATCCGGGGTTTCGTCAGTCAGGTCATGAAAAGCGAAAAGGGCATGATCAACACGGATGCCCTCGCGATGATGAATGAGACCGAAGAGGCCATCGCAGAAGCCAACTCCGGCCTGGTGGCATTTGGCTATTACACCCCGGTGGTCGTGCTCATGCACGAAAACCGGAAGTTCCTTGAAGAGCAAGCCAGGTACGTCACGCGGGAAATCGAACGTCGCGGATTTTCTGCCCGGATTGAAACTGTCAACACGCTGGAATCGTGGCTGGGATCCCTGCCAGGCCAGACCTATCCGAATGTACGCCGCCCCCTGGTTCACACTTTGAACCTTGCGGATCTTTTGCCACTGACAAGCGTATGGCCAGGTGAGCGACAGAACCCATGCCCCTTCTACCCTGAAGGCTCACCGCCGCTCATGCAGGCAGTGACCGGAGGGGCGACCCCGTTCCGGCTGAATCTCCATGTAGGTGATGTGGGGCACACATTGATCCTCGGCCCGACAGGGGCGGGCAAGTCTACGCTGCTCGCCACGATCCAGGCCCAAGCTCGGCGCTATCAAAGCCGCCCCCGGCAAGACGGCAGTTGCCTGCCGATGAGCATCACGGCTTTCGATAAAGGCCATTCGCTCTATGCCCTCGCTTCAGCCACTGGTGGGACGCACTATGATATTGGCGCTGACGACAGTGAGATTGCCGTCGCTCCGCTAACCGATATCGATAGCGACAGCGGCATGCTCTGGGCCGAAGAGTGGTTGGCAACCTGCTTTGAACTTCAGGCCAACCGCCCCCCATCGCCTCAACAGCGCAGCGAGATCCACAAAGCGATGAGCCTTTTGCGGGGCGCACCAGCTAGCTTTCGCTCACTCACACACTTTGTCACCACGGTTCAGGATGAGGATCTGCGGGCAGCGCTGAGCCACTACACGATCAGTGGCGCTATGGGTCACCTTCTCGATGGAAACTCCGATTCCGTTGAGATTACGCCTACAACCGTCTTTGAAATCGATGAGCTGATGAAGCTGGGCGACAAGAACGCGATCCCCGTTCTTCTGTATCTGTTTCGCCGCTTCGAAAAATCGTTGCAAGGCCAGCCCGCCATTCTGTCCCTGGATGAAGCATGGGTGATGCTTGGCCATCCGGTGTTCCGCGAGAAGCTGCGGGAATGGCTGAAGGAACTGCGTAAGAAAAACTGCCTGGTAATCCTTGCGACACAAAGCCTGTCCGATGCCATCCATTCGGGACTGCTCGATGTACTGCTAGAACAATGCCCCACAAAGATCTTCTTGCCGAACAAGGAAGCCGATCTTGAAGGCACCAAAGAAAACCCTGGTCCAGCGGATCTGTACAAGGCGTTTGGCCTGAACCACCGGGAAATTCAGGTGCTGAAGTCAGCGCAGTACAAGCGTCATTACTATTACAAATCGCCGCTGGGACGGCGTTTGTTCGAGCTGGGGCTTGGGCCTCTGGCTCTCAGTTTCGTGGCGGTCTCTGACAAAGAGGCAATCGCCGAAATCAAGTCGCTGCAACGCGCTCACGGGGCCGAATGGCCTCTCGTTTGGATGACAAATCGAGGTGTCAACTATGAACAATATGCTCAGCGGTAAAGCAAAAAAACTGGGTCTGGCGATGGCTGTTGCGGGTTCCCTCGCGGGCTTCATCCCGACCAGCATCACCCCTGTTGCCCAGGCCCAGTGGGTCGTGACGGACCCCGCCCACACCCTGCAAACCATCGTCGCCGAAGTGGCCCGTGCAGCGGACGCGGCCGCCCAGATACAGAACCAAATCAAGCAATACGAGGATATGCTGAAACAGGGACGGATCTTCGATGCCTCTGTCTTCGACAAAATCGTTGGGCTGATTCAGGAACTGGCCGGCCTGTACGGGCAGAGTCAGGGCCTCGCTGGCCAGTTGCCCGAGTTCGATGAACAGTTCCGCTCGGTTTACAAAGACTATGAAACCTACCTGGCTTCGATAGGCGAGGAAAAGGACTTTGCCGTCCAGCAATATGACCGCTGGAATAAGACAAACTTCGATTCCATGAGAACGTCGATGCGTTCAGCCGGCATCAACGTTTCCGCGATCGATGATGAAGAGGCAGTTCTTGCCCGTTTGGTTGAACGCTCTGCAACCGCCGAGGGGCGCATGCAAGCCGTGCAGGCAGGCAACGAAATTGCTGCCATGCAGGTCCAGCAGCTCCAGAAGCTCCGGCTCATGTACAACGACATGATTCAATCTCAGAACCAATACCTGTCCAACGAAGTTGAGCGGCGCACCATCGAGGATGCATTTCTGGACGACTTCACCGAGGACGAAATGAAAGACGGCCAACGGAGGGGCTTCTGATGACCCCCATGATGAAACTGGCATTAGCACTGATTTTGACAACGGGTGTTGCGGCCGGGGTAACAGTGGTTGTTATCAAGGCCCCTGATGAGCCATCCACCAGTACCGACTGGGATGAATCTGAGTTCGAATCCCGCCCGATAAAGGACGGTGACCGGAGGGGCTTCTAATGAAAAAGCTCTATTGGGCAGGGCCATTGGCCTTAGTCCTATTTGCCGTGTTTTTGTTTCCCTCTGACCTGTTTGCCCAAGACTTGAGTGAACCATCAACATCGGCGAACAGCTTGATAGAACGGATTGAGGACACTGCGAATGGATGGGCTGATACGCTCCGCGAGTATGCGCGAACACTATTTTGGATGCTCGCGCTAATTCAGCTCGTTTTTACCTTCATACCCATGGTGCTGAAAGGAGCCGACTTTGGCGAGATAGTGGGGGATTTGGTTCGCTTCATTCTCGTTATAGGTTTCTTCGCTGCTCTTCTTGAGTTCTCTGTCGAATGGGCCACGGCTATTGTCGATTCATTCAGACAGGCTGGCGGTAGTGCGTCAGGTTTCGGCGATCTTTTGTGGCCCGGCGACATTCTGGTTGAGGGCCTGATGACTGCGGAAGAAGTCAGCAAAGGCATGAGCGCGTGGCGTGTCGGGGCAGCAATTGTTATAGGATTTTCTGCGCTGATCATTGCCGCCTGCTATGCATTTATGGCTGCGTTCATGTTCGTTGCGCTTGTCGAATCTTACATAGTCATCAACGCCAGCGTACTTTTTATGGGGTTTGGAGCAAGCCAGTGGACACGTGAGTACGCCATGGCGATGATCCGCTATGCTTTTTCTGTTGGTGCCAAGATATTCGTGCTGATCTTGCTCGTTGGCCTGATCAAGGATCAAGCCATCGAATGGAGGGCCGCATATCAAGAGAATAGCGGACGTGCGGATCTTCTAACCCTGGTGGGGCTGTCTTTGATGTGCGCTTACCTCACCAAAACAATTCCCGACATGGTTCAGGGGTTGATCACTGGCGTTTCTCCTGGCGGCGGTAGCGCGATCGGCGCTGTAGCTGCTGCCGGTCTTGCCGGCGCTGCAACGGGTGTCGGCGTACTGGGCATGGCGGCATCCAAACTCGGCGCTGCCACTGAGGGCCTTTCAAAGGCCGTTAAGGGAATGTCCGGTAGCGGCGGGGGATCAACTGGCGCTGCTGTTGGCGGATCAGGTCTTCAGGACGCGATTGGTAGCAGTCTGCGGGGCGCATCAGCGCCAACTGGAAGTGCAGCAAGTACGCCTGGGGGAACGTCCTCTGGCGAGACCGGCACGAAAGCTGGCACAGCTTCCAGCCCAAGGGTCGGTGGCGGTTCTCAGATTTCGTCAAAGCCGCCTACGGGTGGAGGCTCACCAGCGACCCCATCGGGATCTGGTCCCAGCTCCGGATCCAAGTTAGCGAAAGCAGCCCACGGCATCGCAGACGGCGCGTTAAAGATGACTGGGGTTGTCGGTGCAATTACAACACCGGGCATGGAAGGCAGCACGTCGATAGGCTTGGCACCCCTGCAAACCAATCCTCCTGGCGAGGACGCTGATTGGGACGGTGGCGACCACGCATCATCCAACAACAATCAGCAAGCGGACAAGCCTGAAAACACCATTCGTCCAGCCAATGCTGAAACATCAATGGCGGACCTCAAAGTACAGGGCATGGACCGATCGGCAGATCCAGGCAAGCCGCCCACTCAACCCTCACCCAGCTAGATAGCACCAACTCCGCGGCACAAACCTCACAGGATAAGTGCGCCCACTTTGATAGTGTTTAGACTATATTTTACCTCTGACGGGAGTCATAGAGATGAAGAAAAGGAAAGAGGAAACCCCGGAAAAATCCGGTCTGCCGGACAGCCCCTATCTTTCAGCCAGGCGCGAGTGGAATGAACGATATGGCGGCTTCATCAAGGCAAAGAACAACTGGCGACTGGTCGCTCTCGGAGCCGTCGCGTGCTCGGCACTTGCTATCGGTGGCCTCATCGCCGTGTCACTGCAAACGAAGGTCGTACCGTATGCGGTCGAGCTGAACGGCCATGGTGAAGTTGTTCGCGTCCAGCGGGCGGACGTTATAGCTCGACCCACCAGCAATCAGGTGAGGGCATCGTTGCGAAGCTGGTTGATTGGCGCACGATCGGTATACACGGATCGTGATGCTCTAAAGCATATGATCGATACGACTTATGCGATGACCCTGCCGGAAAGCCCTGCCTATCAGGAGCTTGCCACCTTCCATCGAAGCAACAATCCCTACCGGCGCGCACACAAGGGCGAAACGGTCGGCATCGATGTTCATGTCGTTGTCCCGGTATCTGATGATACGTGGCAAATCGAGTGGACTGAAACCGCCAAGAACGCCTCTGGCAAAGTTGTCGAGACGAAGAACTGGCAGGGCAATTTCACAATTCTCGTATCGCCTCCCCAAGACGCCCAACAGATCATGGTCAACCCGATGGGCATTTATGTCCGCCAGTTCGCGTGGACCAACCGCTTGCAAATCCAATAATCCGCCCGAGGAAATGACGTATGAAACTGCGTAAAAGCGTAACCGCAACAGGCTTTCTGGCCGCTGCCATCTTGCTCCCGCCGTCCGCTGCCTATGCACAACAGGTGCCCGCTCTCGAAGCAAACCGCTTGCCCACTGAAGCGCTGATTTCGCCGAACGAAATCTGGCTTGATGGAAAGGAGGCCCACGGTATCAACCTTGCGAACGAGTGGAAAACCAACCCGGACAAGCCCCGAAAGGGTGCTGACGGCAGCGTGAAGTACCTCTTCGGCGCAACCCTCCCCACCTTGGTGTGCACCCCGCTTGAGATTTGCGCGGTCAGGCTTCAGCCTGGAGAAATCGTCAATGACGTTCATGCGGGTGATACCGCTCGGTGGCGCATAACACCGGCGACCAGCGGAACAGGGGCAACCTCGACAACCCACGTTGTGGTAAAACCGACAGACGCGGGCCTGACGACCAGCCTCTTCATCAGCACGGATCGCCGCACCTACACGATCAAGCTGGCATCGACCCAAAAAGAATGGATCCCGCTGCTGTCATTCGACTATCCGGATGATGTACAGCGCGAGTGGGCTGCCTATCGTGATGCGCAACAGAACTTTACGAACGCGACGACATTGCCGTCTGGTCAATCGCTCTTGAATCTGAACTTTGATTTCCGGATCAGCGGGGATCGGCCAAGCTGGGTACCGCAACGGGTTTATACGGACGGTTCCAAAACCTACATCCAGTTCCCCAATGCGAATTTGCCCGAAGCCCCGGCGCTGGTGGCACTAGGCAAGGGCGGCGTCTTCAAGGCCCCCCCTACGGAAATGATCAATTATCGAGTGATCGGGGACCGATACATTATCGATCAGGTCGTCGATCGCGTGGCACTGATCACCGGCGTTGGCCGCCAGCAAACCCGTGTGATCATCGAGAGGGGGCGCTAATCATGAAACGTCTAGCTCCGATCCTTTTGACTGCCTCGCTGCTCGCCGGCTGCGCAACTACCGGCCCAGGTGCGTCTTACGTTGCGCCGGAAATTTCAGCCGGGGACGCCACCGTACTCGCGACCGATGCAGCCAGGCATTTGGCCCAGCCACTGGCACCGGCCCATACAACGCTGTTGCTTCGCCCGGCGAGCGGACGGGAAGAGGTCATGACACCGGCTCTGACGCTTTCCCTCCGTGATGCCGGATTCGGCGTGGTGATGGCACCGACAAAGCCCCAGAACAGCAGCACAACCGGCCAGGAAGCGGCCGGAACGGCATTGCGCTATCTGGTATCTCCGCTCGATGCCGGCGTGTTGATGCGGCTGCAATATCAGAACACTGAAGCGGCGCGCTTCTACCCTCGCGCAACCAATGGCGAGTTGTCGCCAGATAGCGCCGCCCCGTTCACGGTCAGGGAGGCATCCCAAAATGAATGAGAACGACAAGGTTGATCCGATCATTGGCAACGACAGCCCTGACTTTCTGGCGGCACCAAAAAGGGGGAAGGGGGTTCGTCGCCTGAACAGAGTGCCGCTATTCATTATCGGCGGGTTGGCAATACTGGCCTTCGCAGCGGTCAGCTACACGTTTATCCAGCGCCAAGGAGGTGGTGTTCGCGGTTCTACGGCAGAGATTCAACCCGGTAGCGTAACGACTACCGCAGTGCCGGCCGTGCGTCCCGAAAACTTTGGCCCGCTGGAGCCGCCAACGCCCGACGAAGGCGACCCGGTAGAGGTTACGCCTTCAGATCCCATGCCTGATACCGGCCCTGCTCCTGATCCTGTCAACGAAGACCGCTTGCGTCTTCTTCAGCGGATTGAAGAGAACAAGTTTGCCGCGATGGAAGCGGCGCTTACGGCTGAGCCAACGGTGGCGTTCGGCAGCAGTAGCACCCGGAATTCCAGCAACACAGGCGCGGGAAATGCAGGAACAGGGCCGGGGGCTGGTATGGCCTTGGCTGGCCTGACAGGTGCGGGAACAGGCGCTCGCGGCCGCATTCCTTCAGGACTTGGCCTTGACGCTCTGGGTGTGGCGGGAGCTGGAGGAAATGCCGATCCAAACAGGCAGGATCACAAGCGTTCGTTCCTGTCACTGGATCCGACACAAACGTATCTACCGCACACCCGGCTACCCGCCATTTCCGACAAGGAAGTCAAGGCGGGCACGATCATCCCCGGCGTCATGATAGGTGGCATCAACTCAGATCTTCCGGGGCAGATCGTCGGCCAGGTCCGGCAGAACGTCTACGACACGGCGTCGGGACAACATCTGTTGATCCCGGCAGGTGCGCGCCTGGTCGGAACCTACGACAGCACTGTGACGCTGGGCCAGCGCCGGGTCCTGGTCGCATGGAACCGGGTAATTTATCCGGATGGTTCGTCAGTCTCGCTCGATATGATGCCGGGTGCGGATCAGAGCGGTTTTGCAGGGTTTGCGGACAAGGTGAACAACCACTATTGGCGGATCTTCGGAAACGCCTTCATGCTCTCGTTGTTCTCTGCCGGCATTCAGCTATCGCAACCGGATGGCCCCCGCGACGGTGGCACCTATGACTCGCAGCAGATCATGGCCGCTGAACTCGGCCGCCAGCTCGGGCAGCTTGGGATGGAAATGTCGCGCCGGAATATGGACATTCAGCCGACACTTGAAATCCGGCCCGGTTACAAGTTCAACATCATGATCACCAAGGACATTATCCTGCCATCATGGACCGGACACCCGCTGGCCAGCACGGCGGAATAGATGCGTGTCTGATTGCAATGCGCTTGGGGCCGGTTCGCCGGCCCTTTCTTATTCAGCAATACTCTCGGCAACGCCCTTGCTGGTGCTAGGCCAGCTTCCTGTAAAGACGCTCGATGTACCGCAGTGCCGCATCAATGAGCATGGGGGCGAAGACCAAAACCGCGAATGCCTGGATGAGGACAATCACTGCGGTGCTGCTGAAAGGAAGTGGCTGGCCTGCGAAGATCGCGAGGCCGAAAAGGACCACGGACTGCATCAGGTAGACGACCGCTATCAGCATTGCCACGCCGTAAATAACTCGACGGCTTAGGCTCAGGATGCTGTGGAGTAGGTGGAGTACGTATTTCATGGCGCTTACCTCGATCGTATTTGTCTGTGGCCGCTTTTCAAGCGGCAAGTAAGCAGGACTGCACCCTTGGGCCGAAAAACCGTGGCGGACGCTGAAAGCGTTGCCTTCCTGCGATGCCGCCAGACTGCCACTCGAAGGCAAATCCCGAGCGTAGGTGCCATAACTCTACCTTCTCGTTTCCTGCGCCTGAAGAGCATTGTAGATCGTGCTCTTGCTGACCCTGAGCGTCGCTGCCACGTCCCTGACTGAGAGGCCCTTGCTCATCAGGTCTTGCGCTCTCTTTGGCATCACCGCCCGGCAATGACATTTCCAAGGTCGTTTTATCCAGCGGATCCCGCATATCAGTGGCTCCCGCCAGGTTGATCAGGGGCCATGGTTTCTGCAAGCGATGCTACAGCTTGCACAAAGGATCCCGCGTCACCGCCCGCATCGATAAAATCATCCAAAATGCCTGCAAAGTCTTCTAGCTCGGCGTCCCTAAGACGCTGCTTTTGTTCTGCCGCCTCTCGGGCCTCCAAATCGATCCTTGAATGACCATAGGCGCGGTCGATCCAGTCTGATGCAAACTGCCGTTCATCGCTTCCATTGGATCCGTAGCCATCCGCCCTGGGGCAACTCAGGAGATTGTGAAGCCCCGCCGCATCGCCGATGAATCCTCGTAGCATTTGCTCAGGGTTCATTTTGTAGGCCCGGCAAAGCCTGACAAACTCCGAAGGAACGGCAATAGTCACCGGGATTGTCTCGTCAGGGATGAACCTGCCACGCTCGCCGGGGATGACTCCTGACGGCGCATGGAAACCCCTTGGCCGCTCCGCGCATATCCAGCCCCAGTAAGAACGCCCATCCTGATGGTCCACCCCGTCCAGATCTGGGAAGCGCATCAGGCTTTGGTCGTAGTAGGGCGCGAAATAGAACTTGCCCGGCCTGCCCGCCATGGCCATGTAGCCGACGCTGTTAATGCGCGCCTGCACATTGCTGTAATTTCGGTGGGGAAACCCGGTAGCCAGGTCCTGTGTCCCCTGTGACCATTTGATCGTCAGGATCTCCCCGCCATGGTGATCCTTGCTGATCCCCATCAGCCGCACGTTATGAACGCACGACAGCCTTGAATCCAAAATCGTCCGAATATCCACAAAGCACCCTCCATCCGCGATTAGTCCATTTACTTGTCCATAATTCTAGTTGTCCACAAACTCATCGGTTGTTCCACTAACCCGCCTCGCTGCCTATGGCTTTAACAACTCATGGAGCGGCACCCCGAGAGCGCGGGACAAAAGCGCCATCTTGGTGATGCTGACCGATGCGCGGCCATTTTCGGCATGACTGATAAAACTCTGAGACACGCCGGCCAGTTCTGCCAGCTCCCGTTGGGGAATTCTACCTCTCTTGCGCGCCTGGCGAAGGTTACGCCCGAACAGCATTCGGTGGTAACGCTGCGTTTCCTCGTACATAGCAAAATAGTCATCATGAAAGGAGGAAAAGTATACACCAAGGGTGCAACCGGGCTGAAGGTATGAATACTCACACGAGAGCAGTCAGCTCACCGCCTATGCTGACGCCCCCGCGCCGCCAATCGTTGCTCTATTCTGTCACGCGCCATCTGACGTTCCTCGGCAAACGTGGGCAAGCTCATCTTCAGTCGGTGCATTTCGGCGCGCTCATCCGGTGCCAGCATGTCCCCCGGATGCAGCTCCAGCAGGCCGCAACTGGCGATACGGGCATCTGCCATGCGCGTCAGGTCATCGATCCGGGATAAGAGCTCTTGCTTGGTCATCGTCTATGCCTGGTTGAGGGTAGGGAAGAGAGGGGAGCCGAACAGCCCCCCATCTGGTTAGAAGCCGAAGGCTCCCTGTCCATTGGTCTCCTGATAGGTGGCTGGGGCAACAATATCGTTAGCCTCGATCCATGACGGGATCTCCCGGTCGCGATATCGCGGCTCGATCACCTTGCGACCTTGGCTCTCGATGAACTCTTCGAGAACCGCTTCCGCTGCTTCCTTCACCGTGTAGCCAAACGGGAAAGGCATAAAATGGCTGCGATAGCCGGTCTCTGAAATGAACGGCTTGCTGCGATCCACCGCGTGAAATGAGAAGTGGCACATTCCGAAACCAAAGCTGTCGCCACTATCAATCATTGCGCGGATCCCGCGAACGGTGATGATAAACTGGCCCCGTTGGCCCCACATGGGGACTTCACCTGGCGTTGCCGCGCAGTGTCGCTCAACGACATAACCCGGTGAATTCTCTCCTGCATTGGTGCCGAAACTGCTACCACCGTTCAGCTTCCATGTGATGGCTTCGCGAAGCAAACGGGCCTGCTCGAAAGCTGCCATATCTTCAACTATTGCCGCTTCATGGAACTGGCAAACGGCTCCTTTGGCGGCATCGAGCAACGCTTCGCGATCATCGGGGAGTGCACGGGCCAGCTCGGCCAGAACCTGATCATGCTTAGCCATGGTCAGCCCTCCACCTGAAGGCTGATATGGCCGCCCTGCTGAAGGACGCCGCCAAGAAAACGGTGCTGTTTCAGGTCACCGCTGATGAAGTCGGTGCGCAGGATGTAGAAAATCTCTCCCTCGTACTCGATGGGATCTACCTCAACCACGATGGCTTTGAACGAATACGCGGTCACAATGTCCCCTCTCTGGATCTCCGAGGCGAGTTTCCATTTGGTGCATTCATTGCTTTTCATGTTTTTCTCCCGTGGTTTAAGGCCGTGCTGGCCGTCGGCGACGTGCGGTCACGGGGAATGAGGCTGACAGCACCCGAAGGGCCGAAACGTAGTGGAGGACGCGCAGCGTTGCGGTCGGCCGCCCCGTGACAAACTAGGAGCCAAAGGACTGCTCGGCCGTCCACGGGAGAACCCACTGAGGGACGAATGGCACCAAAAAGGAAGGGCAAGCGGAGCGCGCAGCGCCGGTGGCGCGGAGACGTTAGGGATGCTCCCCGAAGGGGCGAGACGCGGGCGGCTCGATGCGCAGCAGGGCAAGCCCGACAGGCCCTAGCCTGGAACGCCCGAAAGCAGGCAACAAAAAAGGGGCTCTCGCCCCTCTGAAGTTCGGTGGTTTGCGCCGGTCAGTTGTTCTTGGCACTGCCTGATTTCTGAAGCATGGCCTTGTCTTCTTCAGGCGACAGGAAGCCGTCACCATCAGCATCGATCTCATCAAACACCGCGTCGGTCATGTTCTGATTGGCGGCCTTGGCCTCTTCCCGGCTCAACTTGCCATCACCATCTTTGTCGGCCGCGCTCCACTCAGCCTGCCATGCAGCTTCATCGATCGGCTCCTGGGTGGTCGCATCCTGGGCGAATGCAGGGGCGGCGAAGCTGGCGAACAGCAGAGCGATAAAGGCGTTTCTCATAGTTTCTCCCGTAGAATTATGGTGTGAGCACGAATCCTAGACGGTGGATCGGGCAAGATTCAGGCACTGAAAGTACGGCACCAGGCCGGAAACAAAAAGGGTGATCATGACCGTAGCCATGACCACCCTGAATGACAGGTGAATACCTATCGGGGAGACGATCTAGATCCCGTCACGCTCCCATTTCTCTTCCAGCAACTGCCGGTGCGGGTGCTCGGGCTCCAACAGCTTTTCGGTTACAACAGCCGTGGACTCGACTGAAAGCCGGGTCATTTCGGCGGCCAGGTCATACAGCAGGGCCTGGTGGTGCAGGACATACAGCGGATTGTCGACACGAACGCTTTCCCGAAGTTCATGCGCAGCCCTTCGCGTTGCACCTGACAGCACCTTGGCCATCTCGACATACTGGTTGTTGGCCGGCACGTCATCGAAGCGGGGGCCGCTTCCGGTGGTGACCTTCGACGACTTCGTGTCTACCACGCGAAGGCCGTAGTTGAGCAGGTAGGCATTGGTCCGCTGAAGGCCCGTGAACACCGGCGAAAAGCTTTCGATGCTGGTGGGGTCCGTTTCGCGCATGGCCGCGATCGTGGAAACGAACGTGTGCAATGTTGCCTCCAGCTCCGCATCGACCTCAACGGACTGGTTGGCATAAGGCACACAAACATCATCGCGCATGTACGCTTCAAGATTGCTCTTGATTTCAGCCCAGTGGGCTTCATCGAAATGTTCATGCAGCTTGTCAACGCCACGGGACTTGCAGCGGCGCACCGGGGAAATGCAGTAGCAAATTGCATAGGTTGTAGCCATGGTGGAACTCCTTCTCATGATTATGATTTGTTGGTTGCGGAAGGAATAAAGGCAGCCGTTCTACTGCCTTAGTGCTAATCCAAAAGACTTACCGCCGGATCAGTATAGGCAATATTCGGGGATCCGCCGTGCTGGCTGATACCGTTTCGATCTAAGAACACCCTGCTTATGCTTAGGCATAAAAAACCCGGCCTGCGCTTAGGGCAAAGCCGGGTGGTGGAAAGCCGGTGGCCCGCCTAACCCTTGTTGTTCGTGCACGAACATCGGGCAAAATGGCTTTTCATAGGACCGGGCGGGCACGGCCTATGAAAATTTTGGCCGCCGCACCGGCCATCAGTCTTCGCGCCTTTGGTCCGCGTGCAGACGGAAGCGCGGGGAATCAGAAAGTACAGGTTGTAGCGTGGGTAATAGGGTTGCCTTTCAGCATCCGACAGTCCTGCAAGACAGCCCTACACGTCGCAAGAGTTTGCAGGCTCTCGCCATGTAGCTTCCCCATGCGCACCTGCTGCGCTTTCGTTTTCCCTCCTTCCCCTTAGCGGGGCGGGTGGCCTGTTTAGACCACTATCCCAGACAACTCCCGTTGAAAGCCGGGCATCATACCCCGGTCCCAGTTACCCGGCTCCGTATTACGCAGCCACTTCCTTTTCAGGCGGCACACCATCACGGCTTTCAACAGTTCTTTGCTCGCGGTTGCCGACCGCGCCAGCGCTCCCTGAGACGAGTCGCCGGGAATGCAGAGCTGATCTATCTCTGCATCCAGTGAGGGGAATATACCCCATACTCTAAAGAAATACGGGCTTCACAAGTTTGTGGCCTCATTGTGTGTTCTCGAATTCGCGGTAACCAAGCCGCTGGCGTTCCTTGATATTCAGATCGTGAATGAAGTTCTTGAGCTTGATCACGTTGTGCTGGCCGGGAATCACAAGCACCGGGTGACTGCGATCAACGGTGTCGAGCTGAAGTGATCCAAGGCCGATCATGCGAAGATAGAACGGCTCATAGGTGGACAGATCCCGCACCCGCACGATTTCGAGCTGGTCACGGCTGCGGTTGAACACCCCGTGCTTGGTCACGATCCGCTGGCTGGTGAACTCATACTGCGTCGTCAGCAGTACCAGAACCTGCCAGGCTCCGGGGCCGGTGCAGAGGATCCAGATCAACGCCCATGACCAGAAAACAGGTACTTGGTTGATGGGCAGCGCCGCCAGGATCGAGGGCCAGTAGTAGCTGAGGACCATCGCGAGAATAAAGCCGGACACCAGACGCGGCGCGGCCAGCCACAGGGACGGTCGGGTTTCGCCGAATACCTGCTCTTCAGCGGGGCGGGCTTGGGTGTTTGCAAACATCTCCATTGTCGTTGCCTCACGTGCGCCGGCTCATGCGAACCGGCGAGGTTCGTAGTAATGCGCCTGAAGCGCTATCAGGATCCGCCTGCTTCCTTGGCGGCAAGCTGCTGCCGCTTCTCCGGACCAGGCGCGCCAAACTCGAACTCATCCAGTTCGAAGTTGTACTCGTAGCGATCGATGCCCTTGCCGTCCGTGAAGTTGTTGTTTCGGATCGATGCATGAACAAACAACTGGTCACCCTTCAAGGCGCTGCGGGCCAATAGCTCTGCCTGACCGCCAAAGGCGGTCACGGACAGGGTTACCTGTCGCTCCTTGCGGTTGCCGGCGTCGTCTTTGCCCGCGTATTCATTGCGGATCAGGCGAATCCGGGTCAGCGTCGTATCACCATGGGTTTCCAGCTCCGGAGTGGCCGCCAGGCGGCCCGAAAAGATCAGGATATTCATACAAAAGTACCTTCGTTGGTGGGGTTGGGGGATGAGGAACGCAGATAATCCAGGCGCGCCTCAAGATCCTGAAGCTCCAGCTCATTGAGCCGGTTTTCCAGCTCGTTGGCCTCAATCTCTTCACAAAGTAGCCGGATCCGGTCTTGGATCGTCTTGATATCGTTCATGCTGAACCCTCCGGGGGGAAAGCGGGCTTGCCATCGGCTCCGGTGTCGTACTTGGCATCACACTTGGGAAAGCCGGTGCAGCTGTAGAAGTCGTAAGGCCGTCCTTTCAGCCCGCGCTTTTTCGGTTTGCTGACGCCCTGCCGTCGCGCCAGATCCTTCCCGCATTTCGGGCAGGGGATTCCTGACAAGGCAGGGGGGGCTTTGCGCTCGCCGGGCTTGCCCTTGGCGTCCGGAAGCGAGGTCTTGCAATCCGGATAGCCGGTGCAGGACCAGAAAAAGCCATAGCTACCCTTGATACGGCGCAGCGCTTTCCCGCACTCGGGGCAGGGGTTTGCCGGAACAAACTCCACGGCATCGAGGGCGGCCAGCTCGCCATCCAGTCCGCTCCAGGCAGACGACACTACCATGTGGTAGTCCGCCTTTGCCTCGGCGATCAGGTCCAACTGGTTTTCAAGCTCTCGCGTGTAATCCAGATCCGCGAAACCAAACCGCCCGACCAGGGCATCCCGGATCGATTCCCCGATAGGCGAGGGGATGAGATAGCCCTTTGCTCCCTCGGTGACGTAAGCGCGGGACGTGATGTTATCGAGGATGGCGGCATAGGTGCTCGGCCGACCGATGCCAAGGCGCTCCAACTCCTTGACTAGCGTGGCTTCGGTAAAGCGCGTCGGCGGCTTGGTGCATTTCGTCAACAACCGCCCTTCGGCTGCGGTCAGTGCTGCGCCTTCAGCGAGGTGCGGTATCGGATTGCTGGAAGCGCTTTCCTCGTCATCGTCGGCAGCATCATCGGCATAGACCGCCAGCCAGCCCTGGGATTGAAGGGTACGCCCGTTGGCCAGAAAGGTGACGGCAACCCCCTGGGTATCGCCGGGTATCTCTCCCGCCAGGGTGACGGTGCGTACCGCATACATGGCATCAGCCAACTGAGACGCAACAGCCCGCTGCCAGATCAGCCTGTAAAGCGCCTGCTCGTCCGTTGTCTCGCCGGCCTCCAAATCCCCCGCGTGTGTCGGCCTGATCGCCTCATGGCCTTCCTGAGCGCCCTCCTTGGCCTTCCAGCGCCGGGGCTTCTCCGCAAGGGGCAAACCGGCCCCCTGAGCATAGGCGGCAATATCATCCATACCGGCCAGATCCATGTTCGGGGCGTCGGTTCGGTGGTAGGTAATGACACCTTGCTCATAGAGCCTCTGAGCCAGCTCCATGGTCTTTTTGGGCTTGAACTTGAGGCGCTGCCCTGCGGCCTGCTGCAAGGTTGACGTGGTGAACGGCGCGGCGGGTGCTCTGCCCTTCTCGCTGTCTGCGAAGGTGGCCACCGTCACTTCGCGGACACCGGCAACAATCTGCGCTAAGGCATCGTCGAGCAGGTATTGCTGACCCTCCGCAAGGTGCGGTTTCGTATCCCAAGCCGCTTTCCAGCTCGTCCCGTCGCCGTTGTTGAACACCAGCTCTGCGCCATAGTGCTCGGTGACCTTGAAGGCCGCGATCTCGCGTTCACGGTCAACGACCAGGCGAACGGCAGGCGATTGCACCCGCCCTGCAGAAAGGTTCTGGCCAGAACGCTCTGACAGGGCCGGGCTCACGCGATAGCCGACAATCCGGTCGAGCACCCGGCGCGCTTCCTGCGCCCGCACCCGCTCCATGTCGATGGGTCGGGGCGAAGCGACAGCGGCGAGAACCTGTTCTTTGGTAATAGCGGTGAACGTCACCCGCTCGGGCTTTTGCAGCTTGAGGGCGTCGGCCAGGTGCCAGGCAATGGCCTCGCCCTCGCGATCGGGGTCTGTTGCCAGCAAAACGCGGTCGGCGTCTGTCACCCCTTGGCGCAGTTTCGACAAGACGCCTTTGCCACGCTCGGTAGGCTCATAGGCGGGTTTGAAATCAGGGGGCTGGATACCCAGCTCTCGCTGGGGCAGATCCCGTACATGGCCGACACTGGCCATGACCTTGTAGCTCGCACCCAACAAGGCGCTCAACTTCTTCACCTTGCCGGGCGATTCCACGATAACCAATGTGGTCATCTTCGTCGCTCCTGTTGTATGTGGGAGTTGATATATTGATATATAGCTATCAATATATCAATATATATTTGTCGCCCGAATAAACAGACAGCCGGGCAACTGGCTCACGAACCATTACAAGCCGGCGTCCATGCCTTTCGCACGGGATCGAGGACGCTGACCTCGGCTCGGGGCTTGGGCCTTCTTCGCCTCTTCAACAGCGGTATTGTTGACGTGAGGGGCGTTCTGAACCTCCTGGCGCTCCTGCTTCACCTCGTCCGCCATGGTCGCGTTCTTATGATCAATGCCGGCTTTCGCTGCTGCCGGTGAAAGCGCACGGCCACCGATCTTGGCATCGGCGGTCGCGGCCCTGACCTCACTCAACTGCGTCGTGGCTTGCGTCATCAGTTCGGCAGCCTTGCTCTTCTCCTGGGCAACATGGGCGTCATCCGCGCTTGTCGTCGGATCGTTTCGCGCCTCCATGTCCCTGGTCCGCGCCAAGGTCAGAAGCCTGTCTGCATTGATCTGTGCATCCCGGCGCGCCACTGCCATTTGTTCATCAAACAGCTTTTTGGCTTCAGCTTCGCCCCGCTGCTCTCTCAGATCATTCCAGTCACTGCCTTTGTCGCCGTCTTTCAGCGGCGGGGCCGCAATACCGGCACCATGCTTGGCAGCAACCTTTCCGGCCTGCACCAGGCCCGCATTTTCCAGCGGCTTCCCATTCGGCCCCATTTTCTTAGTGGCTTCATGGTCGTTGTCGGCCGCAAGGATCATGGGGCGGTCAGGATAGATCTCGCGCAACTGACCCGCGACGGCATCCATGTTGCCGTTGCCAAAGGCCACCACGACAGGATGCCCGGCCAAACCGGCCACGGTGTCACCTGTCGAGAAACCTTCGGTCAGCACCAAAGGGTGCTTACCGGCAAGTAAGTCCTTGAGGGCCTTGCCGTCCGGATCTGTTCCGGCAACGGTGAACAAGCCGTGTTTGCGGCCACCCTTCATCAGGCTCTTGAAGCTCGGGTTTACGCTCTCCAGCGTCCACAAGCGCCCCTCAGTATCCCGACCCGGCACCAGAAGATCGCCCGCCTTGAATACGCGGGCCTCCGGATCCGCGTTGCGCAGCGCCTTGGCCTCTTTGACGGTCTTGGCGATGCGGATCCCTTTGGCTGCTGCGTCTGCACTGACGCGATCCGGAACAACCCGCAACCCTTTGGGATCGGTGATGCCTTTTGCCTTGCAATAGGCGTTGTCGGCTGTTGCTGCCGGGGCCTCCGCCCACAACGCGGCGGCGGCACTCGCGGTCTGAGTGTGCTTTTCGAGGGTAGCCGTTTCCCGCTGCTGCTGGCGCTGCGCGGCCTCGGCATTGAGCTGCGCCCGTTGCTCATCGGACAACCGGGGCACCACCCCTTCAGGCTTCCAGTTGATAACCTCGCCGCTCTTGTAGTTCTGGATAAAGCCGCCAGGGGTTCGCCCCACCAAATGGCCTGCATATGCACCACTTGTCTGCCCGCCTCGATCGCCGTCAACCGGGACGCGGTGAATCTGCCCATCCATGATGGGCAAGCCATCCAGTTTCAGGCCCGCCCCTGCCAATGCCTTGGCGAACTGCGCCTCAACGGGTTCCGGTGCTGAGGGCTTTTCAACGCGCTCGGCGTCGGCCTTCCATTGCCCCATGCTCGACAGGTCCGCCCCTTTTGGTGCGTACCAGCTTTTCGCGCCCTTATCCCATGACAGGGTAAACCCTGCCTCTTTTGCTGCGGCTTTGGCCTGCTCTTTCTCACGATAGGGCACGGCCAGATAGGTACGGTCTGCCATAGTGGTCTCGGGCGCGTGGTGGCGCACTTTGGTTTCTTCGGGTAGAGATGATTCAGGCGGCAGAGAACTGCTGACCTGCTGCGCTTCACGGGCGGCCTTGCTTGCTTCGTAAGATGCCTGACCAGCGGCAACAAAGTCCTCTTTCGCCTTTTGAAGGACAGGATCCTGATGCCGGCTTCTGTAGCGCTCGTCGCCAACATCATCGCCATAGACACGGATCAGCTCGCGCTCAAAAACAACCTCCGAAGCCTGAAAGGCTTGCACGGCCTCGTCGGCTAGTGCGCCCTGGAGGCCGGTGAAGGCTTCCGCTCGCGTCGAGAAAACGGGTTCGCTGGAATCTACGTTGTCCGAATTGGCAACATAGAACCATTTGCCGGACACCATGTTTTTGTCGAGAATCCCGCCCTTATCAGGATCCGGATTGGTCGCCATGCCACCAGGCTGCTGTTCGGCCCATCCGGCTGGCAATTGGTTATCCTCTCCGGCCGAAACGGTACGCTCGGTCAAAGACTCTTGATTTGTGGGAATGATGAAAGGCCCGACACTTGCCCCTGGGCGCGCCTTTTCGATGATTTCAGCGATAAGAGCGTCCTGCTGCTCTTTGGGAACACCTTGAGAATCCCATAGTGCCCGCAGTTCGGTTGCTGGATCTTCATGTCCGGCAACCTTCTGTTCCCGCGCTTGCTCCTGCTCCAGACCCATGACGTAGCCAGTGATGCGCTCGGCGTCTGATGCAGCGCGGAAGATTTCGCGGGGATCCTCTTTAAGCGCCTTGATCCATCCCCCAACATACGCGACGTGCTGCCCTGGATCGTGACCAATTCCAAGGCGTTCGCCCAGCATCAAAGACGCGATTTCGGCTCTAAGCTCTTCCTTCGCGTAACCCTCGCTGCCAAATGGGTGGGCCAGATCCCGGTCAAGACGCGAGGGGTGCCCTGTCCAATGCCCCAGCTCATGCAATGCCGTGGCGTAGTACCCATCGGCACTGTGGAACTGCTCCAGCTCGGGCAACGTGATCCGATCGGTTGTCAGGCTGTAAAAGGCTCTGTCACCTGCAACATGCTGAATATCAGCGCCGGATGCCGCCAGGATGGATTCGGCCCGCTCATGGCGCTCATGCTCCGGCTGCTCCGCTTTGCGCTCCAGTGGCGGGAGGCCATCGATCTGCTGTGCATTGAATACGACCGCATGAAACGAGCGCGGTCTTTCCAACTGCACGGTGAAGTACTGCTTCTCGCCCTTGTCATTGAGGACAGGTTTGCCCTGTTGATCTTTGACCAGCTCGCGGTCCTGAAATTTCCAGTAGACGATGCTGGTGCCTTTTTCGCCACGTTTGACCTGCGCGCCGGCCTCGGCGGCCTGGTTGTAGGTCATCCATCGCGGATCCTCACGCCCCTGCATGGAAAGCCAGAGGGTATTGATCCCCTTGTACTGTTTGCCGGTGGTGGGATTGAAGGGGAGCGACAGCTCACCGGGTGCCCATGGCTTTTGCCATGGCGCGCTCCCCTGCTCCAACTGCTCGATAATACGATTGGCGACTTCCTCGGCATATCCTTTCTTCATGGCGTCTGTCCCTCCGAGCTGTAGGGCTTGCCGGACACGATGATGGCCGTGTCATGAGGGTCGGCCTGGGGCGCAAGATCGGCGTTCGACTGCCAGGCGGCATCCTCGTCGATCGCGTCTTCGACAAAGGCCCCGTTTTCCTCGGCCTGCTGCGCGTCGTGCTCGATCTGGACACCAGGGGTATTGCCATCTTCCGCATCCTGACTGACCACGGCGACGGTTTGAACATCGGTATTGGACATAGGTGTTGCCTCCTGCTTTTCGCGGACAAAAACGACCGTATCGGCCGATTGAGGGGTGATCGCCGGCACTGAGACCGGCGCTTGCTGCGCATGGATTCCGTAGCGGGC
>NZ_JALJCK010000026.1 GCF_022899355.1 Shinella yambaruensis
CGTCCACTGGGAGATCCGCGCCGGCCACCCCGGGATGGTAGTCACCGTCTGGTTGAAACCGTCCCCCAGAGAAACGAGCGGAGGCCAATCGTGACCGAGATCTACAAGGACGGCCCGCTTAAAGGTCAGGCGTCTGTGAATGCGCTCATCAGCGCCGATGCGGTCATGTGGCTGCAGCACGCCTCGAAGGAGACGGGTTATTCGCTTGAGCGGCTGGTGGAGATTAGCGCTGAAGAAGCTGCCTTGTCCTATGCCAAATCCGCCAAACTCTTGAAAGGCCAAGCCGATGAGTGATCACGTCGACAAGGCTCAGGCATGGGATGCCTCACGCGCGTCCTATCAAAAAGGCTATGACCGAGGCGTGGCGGAAGCGGCGGCAGAAAATGCGGCACTCCGCCAGATCATCTCAGATGCGGCCGAGGCCATCGGCAACGGCGCATTCATCGCGCCGACGTGCTCAATCGAGTTCATGGGCGGCCTTCCCAACGAGATCCGGCTGCATATCGCCTCCATAACCACGAATAGCAACGCGCAAGCCGAATGAATGATCGCGACAAACGGGATGAAGAGTTTTGGAAAGCTGTGCGCCGGCTTCCTTTGCCGATCACGTGCTTCGCCAACGGCGCCTGTTGCCCGTGGTGCGGCGGCCTGGCGACGATCGTCCGTTTTGGACCGAACCATTGCGAGGAATGCGAAAAGCCTTATGCCTTCGGCTACCCAGAGTGGCACGAGGGAAAAGACCCGTTGAGCTGGGTCCCCTTCCCCTTCGCGGAATTCGAAGCCCTTGGCGGCCGCGCAGATCTTCTCCCGGAATTCATCCCGAATGACCGCCTGAAAGAAATCTACTTCCAGAAGGCGGAAGAGCGCCTAGGCGCTCAAGCAGACATGTCGAAAAAGAATTGAGAGAGAGCAGACATGGCCGATAAGTCCCATACCTTCGCCGAGGCGGCCGCCAGCCATATCGAGAACGGCGGCGAGGCGCGCTATCTCCCCCGCATCGTCGAGTATTTCGGCGACAGGCCCCTTGCCGAAGTCTTCCCCTTCGATCTCCGCCAGATGGCGAAGGCGCTCTATCCCGGCCGCTCCAACGCCACCTTGAACCGGCAAGCCCTCGCCCCGGCCCGCGCCGTGATGATCCACGCCTATGAGCGCGGCTGGTGCGGCCCGATGCGCCTGCGCCGGTTTCGGGAAGATACGCCGAAGCGGCGGGAGCCCGCCTCCCCGACATGGCTGCACGCCTTCGCCCGGCAATGCATGATCGAGGGCAAGCCCCAGCTCGCCGCCCTTGTCCTGCTCATGGCGACGACTGGCGCGCGCGTGACCGAGGCCATCAATCTGCGCTGGCGCGAGGTCGATCTCCGCCGCCGGAGCATCCTTCTCGTCAAGACGAAGACGGACACCAATTCCCCGCGCACGCTGACCGACGAGATGGTGGACCGGCTTGCCGCGCTACAGGAGGGCGCCGCGCTCGACGATCGCGTCTTCGGCTATCGCTGCCGGCAGAGCGTCAATGCCAGGATCAGGAAGGCGTGCGAGCGCGCCGGCATCTCCTACAAGCCAAGCCACACCTGCGGCCGTCACAGCTTCGCGAACAACACGCTGGAACTCGGGCTGGACATCAAGACCGTGATGCATGCGGGCGGCTGGCGCAGCTCCGCCGTGTTTCTCGGCGTCTATGCCCGCGCCCATCCCAACGCCGGGCGCGTCGTCGCCGACCGGCTCAGCCACTACGAATACCGGACAGACATATGACGGCCGAGCGGATTGCAAGGCAGCGGAGCCGCAAAGCGCACGCCGCATCCGCCGCCAGAAACGACGGATAAGCTTGCCTTATCGCGCGTCGTGACAACACGCTCGGAACGGCTCCCGAACCCCGCGAAATCGCCACAGGGGAAGCCGGGAGCCGCCGGACCGGCACGGCGGAGAATCGTGCTAGCGTGCCCGGATCGCCGCAGCGGCGGCGAATCAGGATAGAAAGGACGTTCGGCGCAGCGCGCGCCGGAGGTCACAGCGAGGATGAATGAGATAACGAGGGCATAAAACGAAAAACCCCGCCTTTGGCGAGGCAGGGTTTTTGGATGATTGGCAAGCTGTTTTGAGACCAACCCACCGAGAAACTGGGTCTCAACATAGTTCAGAGCCGGCGAACCCGCAAGAGCATGCTTGCGCGGGAACGCTGATTTTTTGCCTCTCGTCACGCCCTCCCCATTGAGAGGGGACGAAGGACCATGTTTGCAGCACTCGGCACGGTGATGACAGGCCTCACCGGCAGGCGCACCCACGCGCCCATCCACCGCCAAAGCAAGCCGGCCGGCCAATGCGAGGCGACCATCTGGCGCGGCACGACGCGGCGCGATACGCGCCAGATCGTGCTTGCGGCCAGGCGCTATGAGATCGCAATGAAACCGCCCGGCAAGCGCACCGGTCCGCTCGGTGCCGTGGCGCTGGAAGTGCTGGAGCTGCTGGCCAACCTGGTAGACTACCGCACCGGCCGCCTGGAGCCGTCACTCGATACGATGATGCGCAAGCTCCGGCGCTCGCGCGATGCCGTGGTGCGCGCCCTGAAGGCGCTGCGAGACCATGGCTTTGTCGATTGGCTCCGCCGGTTCGTCCCGACCGACAACGAGGGCAGCAAAGGCCCCCAGGTGCGCCAGGCGAGCAATGCCTACCGGCTGGCCATGCCGGCGAAGGCCCGCGCCTGCCTCGGCCGCTACGGCGAGGCCCCGCCCCTGCCGGAGGATCGCGAACAGGCCACGGCCGAGCGCGCCGCCGCCCTGGAAGCCTACAGCGCATCGCTTTCGATCGAGGACGTATTGTCGTCGATCGAGGACACGCGCATGCGGGATTCCCTCACCCGTTTCCGCCTCAACATGTTGAAGAAACGCGAGTCCGTTGAACGGACTGAATCCGGGCCTGAATCTATATATAAGGAAGAGCGGACGCCGCTGTTCGGGTCGCTAACGCGCCCCTGCGGCGGTTCCGGCCCGCATTAAGTGCGGGCCGGCGGCACCCTCACCATGAAAACAGCAAAAATCGCGCAAGCGGAAACCTTTTCTTGCTCTGGAAAAAGATGTGTGGCAGGCCGCCTGCCCCGCTTGAGGGATTCGTTCGTGAAGAGCGGATTCAAACATGGCAATCTTTCCGCTTGCAGCGTTAACGCAAATGCGTCAACGTTAACGCGCGTGCTTTTGCGCGCAGCATGAAGCATGTTAAGGCATTATAAGGAATTGACGTGCATCTTGACGCTACTGCGTCCTTGCAACCGAAAGAGGTCAAACATGCCGGTCATCGCCGTTGCCAATCCCAAAGGCGGCGCGGGCAAGTCGACGACGACGCTCGTGCTCGCCACCACGCTCGCCAGCCAGGGCGCCAGCGTCACCGTCCTGGACTGCGACAGAAACCAGCCCATCGCCGGCTGGAGGGCAGGGGGGTCGAAAAACCCGCTTGTCGTCGACAGCGCCACGGATGAGGAGAGCTTCAAGGAAAAGCTCGACAGGCACCGCCGCGAGCAACAGTTTGTGTTCGTGGATCTGGAAGGGACCGCAAGCCGCCTCATGTCCCGCGCGCTCTTCCGCGCCCATCTCGTCATCATCCCCATTCAGGCGAGCCCGACAGACGCCGAGCTGGCCGCCCGCGCCGTCCATCTCATCAAGGATGAAGGCGAGTCCTTCGACAAGACGATACCGTACCGCGTGCTGTTCACGCGCACCTCGCAGGCGATCCCGACCAAGCTCGAAAAGGCGATCCTCGCCCAGCTCAAGGGCGGCGATATCCCGCATTTTGCGACGGCCTTGAACGAACGGGCGGCCTTCAAGAGCATGTTTTACCATCAGCTCGACTTGCAGGAACTGGATCCGGGCGATGTCAACGGCCTGCCGCAGGCGCGGGACAATGCCTTTCGCCTCACCGAAGAGCTGATAAATCTCGTCACCGAAAAGGAAATCGCAGCATGAGCAGCCCCGGGAAAAACCTTGGATTTTCCAGCAAGCTTGCCAGCATCAAGCCGGATGCCGAGCCCGAGCCTAAAGTCCCCGACAGCGCGATCGACGAGGTGGCCGCCCGGCATGGCTTTGTTTCTCGCGAGCCGGTGCAGAAGATCGTCCGCCGCAAGGAGGCGGAGCCCTCCGCGAACCTCAACATTCGCCCGCCGATCTCTACCTATAACCGGTTCGTCTCCTTCGCCATGGAGAACCGCCTGAGCTATCCGGAGGCGCTGAAGGAACTAATGGACCGGGCGAAAGTGTGATTGACGCATCCGCGTTAACGCACGTCATTCCATGACGCAAAAAAAGGCGGCCGATGAGCCGCCTTTTCTGTCGGTCCTTGATCGCGGAAGAGCGGAGGACCATCTATCGAGCCATGTCTCAGACCCCTTGGAAGCGCAAATATCAATGGCGGCTGACCCGGCCTGAGCAGGACAAGGAAGACTGGTCCGCCTATCACGACGGCCTCTTCATCGGCCGCGTCTCGCGCGACCGGACAAGCCGTTTCTCCGGCAAGTTTTCCTGGAGCGGCGGATGCTCGTGCTGGTGGGAATTTAAACGCCCGATGCCTCAATACGGATGGGAAGACGAGGCATGGCAAGCCGCCAGGGCGGTGGAGAACTGGTACGATGAGGGCTGTGCAGCCACCGGGCCGCGCCCCGCTGCCGTCGCGCGGAGAATAGCAGACCTCAAGGCGCGCGGCGCAAAGTTCGGCTGGTAGGGCAGGGGGCGGCAATCCCGCCGGCCCGCTACGCCGCCGCATCCTTGATTGCAGCCGCCACCCATTCATTAAGGCTCTTGCCGGCCGCCGCCGCCGCGATGACGGCCGCCGCATGGTCGGAAGGATCGAGCCGGACATTGAACTTGCCCGAAAAGCTCCGGCGCGGCTCGATACCCTTTTCCCGGCACATCTCAAGGAAGACGGCGAGGGACTTGCGCCCTTCCTCCACCAGTTCCTGCACGCTTTCGGCATAAAAGTCCGCGCCGCCGTTCAGGCCGAGGAATTCGCCGCGCAGCATCTGGATTTCCGGATCGAAGGTCACGACGGCCTTTTCCCCGGCGATTTCGATAACGTTCTTCATGGTCTCACCCCGTGTTCGTCCAGCCACTTGCGGATACTCGCCACCGCGCCCTTGTCCGTGTCCGGCGAGGGATGCGGGCGGTGGAAAACCCGCACCTCGCCGAAGAGGAAGACGCCGACGCGGGAGCCTTCCCGCTCGCTGATCTCCGCCCCGAGCGCCACGAAGAGCGCTTCGATATCGGCCCAGCGGATCGAGCCGCTGACAGGCCGGGAGAAGATGGAGATCAACGTGGTGTGGTGGCGCTTTTTCATATGGTTTTAGTACCAAATATCAGTACCATTGTAAAGCGGTGAACGGCCATGGCCGGCCGAATGAGCATAAAAAAAGGGGCAGCCAAAAGCCGCCCCTTGTCCCGCATCCAAAGCCTGGCGCTACCGTCCGATCAACAGACCGGCGATCCTTTTGAGGGCGTCCGCGAAGGAAACGCCGAGCGCAACGCCGCCGATCCCCATCATGCCGAGGGCGCCGATCCCCATCAGCTTCCAGCGCCGCACATCGTCGGTGACAGGCTTCATTTCCTTCACGTCCTTTTCCAGCCCCGCAACCGTCGCCTTCACCTCGCCAACGGCGCCAACGGCGTCATCGATCCGCCGGTGCATCTTCGCCCGGCTTTCATCGGACTTGTCGTCGGATCGCTGTATCTTGTCCTCGATCCGGCGAAGGTCCTCCAGAATGGCCCGCTGTGAGGCGATCAACTCGCCCATCTGTTGATGCAAGGATGCGTCAGCCACCGGCGCCCCCATGCTGTTCGCAATCCGGCCGGCTCCACACGCCGGCAGCGCAAAGAGCGACCACGGTGCGATCGATCTTCCGTTGATCTCCCGCCGTTGCGCCGCGCGCCCCGACGAGATCAGTCCCCACGACGCGGCGCAGGCCCGTCACATCGGCCGGCGCCGAAGTTCCACAACCCGCCGCCGTCAAGGCACCGGTCATAAGCGCTGCGAGCATCGTCAGCCGCGTTGCGTGCGTCATTGTTCCGCCTTTCGAACTTCGAGGTGATATCCCGCGCGCCGCCCGCCCGGATCTCGGCATAAAGCCAGATCAGGGCGCCCGCGATCGCAACGCCCATGATGACCTTGGGCCAGGCGATCACGACCCGACCTCCGCCCTGATCTGGCGCACGGCCGCGATGATCTGGCTGCGCAGAAGGATCAGTACGAGCAGCACCACGACGAGCACGACGCCGCCGGCGGCGATGGCCCGCCAGTCCATGCCCGACAGCCAGCCGAGCCCGATCGTGCCGAGACCGCCGCCGCCCGTCAGCCAGGTCCACCGGTTCGATTTCTCCTTGACCTTCTGCTCGACCGTCTCCGGAACGACAGGCTTGTCGACGGGAACGGGTACCTCAACCCGCTCGACCGGCTGGCCCGCCTTGTGCCGGCGCCGGACCTCCGCGAGCACGTCGCGAACCCTTGCCGTCCGCACGGCGGCATGCTGCCCATCGTAGAAGCCCTTGCCGCCCACGGTCGGCAACGAAGCCCACTCCCGCGCAAGATTGTCGATGAGCGCGTCTTCCGAAAGGCGGCCGGCAAGATATTTGTCGATGCCGCGAACGCCGAGCAGATAGCACGCCATCTCATCCTGGCACGCCGCATCGAACCGGCGGGACAGCGGATACCGGCCCGGGAGCCTTTCCCTTATGTCCCGCGCCGTGGTGCGGACGATCTGGTAGCGACCGCACGCCGAGGAGCGAAGCTTGTTCTTCGGATGCTGCAGCATCTTCGTCTGGAGCGCGTCGAGATCCTTGAGCGTCATCGACACCAGATTGACGTTGCCATCGGTGAAGGCGCCATAGGCCAGCGTCTCATTATAGCCGTCCCCCTTGTCGGTCCCCTCCGTGAAGCCGATGAGGTCAAGCATAGGCCGGTAGACATGGTACTTGTCCATGGCTCGTTTCCTTTCAGGATGCGTGAAAAAACACCGTCTGCGCGGTCAAATATCGTCGCACGCCGCGCGACAGGAGGCGGTCAGAACAGGCGCCGAATTCCGCCTGACAAGGTTGCGACGATCCTGGGCGCGCCATCAGCGCCCGGGTGCAGATCGTCAGTCATGAGGGCAAGCGTGTTGTCGACGTTGATGCCGACCTCTTTGTGCACCGGCACGATCGGGATTTGCGAATAGGCGGCCCGATCGATGATCGTGTCCTGATACTCGTGCATCCAGTGCGTGCCGTTGTTGTTGATGTTGCTGTCACCATGGCTGGCGCGCGGACCCCGCCACATCGGCGGGGCGAAGAGCAGCCGCGTTTTGGGCAGCGCGGCGCTGAATTTCGCGATGACGTTCTTCGTGGCGGGCAGAAAATGGGTCGGATCGGTGTCAAGATCATCACCGATCACGATTCCCCCGCCGTAGTCGTTCGTGCCCATCATGACGAGGATGGCATCGATCTTGGTCCAATCCATGGTCGACATGAGCAATGCCGCCGCCCGGAAATCGTCGGTCGAACCACGTCCGGGATCATTGTAGAGGTCTTCCGCCGCCGCGATCTGATTGGACCAGTCGCCGCTTTCCACGGCATCGGCCAGAGCGGTCGCCGAAAACCACTTTTTGTACATATAGAGCGTACCGGATGTGCGATTGTCCCACACCATGCGCGCGCCCCCGAAGCCGAGATTGACGACCTCGCAACCCAGGCGCTCGGCGATCAGCGCCGGAATGCCATAGTTCTGGACAATCGAGTCACCGATTATGGCGATACGTTTGCCAATCATCGGATTGGCCCGCTTCAGTGCAGCGGCGAGGTTACTGCCCTTGTACTGGTCCGACCAACGGTCGCGAGGCACACGAGAAGCGGAGACCGGCCGCGAGACGAGCAGCCCCTGAAACCCGCCGACCTGTGCCCGCGCACCGCTGACAAGGCCGCCTCCGGGCACGCCGAGGCGAAACTCGTTGTCTTCGACGCCGGCAGGAACCGTCGTCGTGACGAAGAGACGCCGTAGGTTGGCGGAGAGCTGCTCGGCCGTCGCCAGATTGACGACCCCCTGCGACACCCCGCCTGCGAAGCGGTGCAGCTGCACCAGCGAGGGCCAGTCGGTTCCGGTGGCTGACCAGACGTAGGCGGAGACGTGCGCCACGCGCGCAAGCGCGTCAAAGGGGATGCCGATGCGCTCGAAAAACGCCGCGCCGCCGGTCCCGATCTCGTAAGCGCGCTCGATACCGTGATCCGCAAGCGGCGTCTCCGCAGCCGCAATGACCGCCGCGGACGTGAGGACCGGTGGCGTACCGTCTACTGCAAGGCGGGGATTGGGGACGATGTTGGCCGTTGCCGCAAGCTCGGCGATCAATCCGGGATCGGCGGGTGTAGCCGTGTAGCAGGCAGGGTCGATGACCCAGGACCAACCGTCGTTGGCGCTGGAGGACGAGGAATCCACAGCCGTGCCGCTGGCCGGCAACGCATCGGGATTGACGGTGAGCACGAACGCCATGTCCTGGCGGGCAGGCGGGACAATCCGGATCGTCTGAATACCCGCGCCCCGCACGATCGGCGTTTGCTGATTGGATCGGGTCACGAGGTTGATCGGCGAGTTCGCGCCGGCCATGGTGCTCGCCTGAAACGCCTGTATGATCCAGCCTTCGCCTGGTGAGCCGGAGACGCCGTTCTCGTAATATCCGATATGGTAGACCTCGCCCTCGATCGCGCCCTCGACGCGAACATCAAGCAGCGCATCCCGCCACGCACCGGCAGGCGACGCCGAGGTAATGCCGTTTCGTGTCCGCTGGGCAAGCGGATAGGGCTTGCCGGAGTTGGTCGCCTTGCTGTCGAATGCCGCGCGGACGTTGTCGGCCAGCATGCCGGAGAGCGTGCCGTTCGACGAGTTGAAAAGCAGATTGAGCTTCCGGCCGGCGGCAATGTCCGCGCGGATGATCGATGAGAAAAACGCCTTGACCGCGCTGTAGGGACCGGGAGCCGTGACATCCACATACAGGCCCTCGGTCGGCGCCAGGACCGTGGTCGGCAGCGCTGCCACGCTGACAAGGTTCCCGGCCATTACGCCAATGACGCCCGACCACGCGAGCTTCCAGCTCGTGCCGTTGCGTGCAACCACCAGGCCGGACGATCCGTATTCCGATATGGCCACTGACGTCGTCGTCTTCATCGCCGTCAGGTTGGCGGCAAGCGTCGATTCGCCCTGCCTCGCGGTCTCGACCTCATTCGCGCGATCGATGACCGTGTTGAGCTTCGAGCGCGACGACGGGCCGCTCTCGTTCAGGACGAGAGGTGCAATTGCCATGGTTGGCTCCTGAAATTTTAGAGGGTTTCGCGGAGAGTCAGAGTTGCGGTGCCGAAGCGCAGCAAGTTGAGAGAGAGGTCGCCGTCGCTGATGTCGGCCAGCTCGCAGCGCAGGCGCGGATTGCGCGCCTCGACGGTCCAGCCATTGAGCATGGCCTCGCGGATCGGCGGCAGGACGGAGACGGTATAGCTCGCGGTCGGGTCCTCGCCGTCCGTCCACAGCCGTGTGTCGTTCCACGGGCTGTCGCGAACCCAGGGGCTGAGCGTCGGATCGATCGCCGGCGAGGCCAGCACCTTGCGCACGAGGTACAGGCTGTTGTTGACCGTGTAGTAATCGCCGGCCGCGACCGTCACGCCTTCCACGTCAAGTTCAAGCTCGGTGGCGCGCAGGGCGGCATTGGCGCCGATCTTGACCCAGGATACGCTTTCGTCCGCGCCCTCCGGCCGGTAGCCCGCGCAAATCGGCAGATCGACGGCCCCGCCGGCCCGCAGGTGCGCCGCAAGCGCCCTGTAGGCCCGCGACCGCGCCGGTGAATTGATCACCATCTCGATCTTGACGTGCCAGTAACCCGCATCCGAGAACACGCGCTGCCCGCGACCGTATCGCGTCGTCGGGCCGCCGCGTGTCGAATTGCGCAACTCTGGATCACAGCGCCGCAGCTTGAGCACCGGGTCCAATGCAATCACATCCACCATGCTACCCTCATCAGCCCGGAATCGTTACGTCGGCGCCGTTCACCCAGTCGGATACCGCGCCGCCCACGGTTCTCCAGCGCACGCGCTGCTTGATGACGACGCCCCGGTTCATCGGTCCGGTCTCCGCATCTCGGCCGCCGTCCGCCACGGCCATGCCGAGCCAGTCAACGCCGCCGTTCAACGAATATTGAGCATCCGCTTGCAGCCCGCCGCGTGGCGCCGGGTCCCAATGGATGGCGGCGACGTAGACGCGCATCGGCGTCTTCTCCCACCCTTCCGGCGTCTCATAATCGATATCGCCCAGGTCGCGTTGCGGCGTATTGGTCCAGACGCCGGTGGGAACCGGTATCGTCTCTTCCACCAGGGCCTCCGGCACGGTCGGCCCCGTTCCCTCTTCCAGGGTCGCGTTGAAATCGTAGGTGGAAGCCTCGAAAGAGGCGACTTGCAGCGTCACCGTCATGCTCTCGGTATCGAGCGCGGGCGTGCCGAGGATTTCAAAGGTGCCGTCGATCTCATAATCCGGCAGCACAAGGTTGATCCATCGTTGGTCCCAGGCATTGAGGGCATGGAGCGTGCAGGTGATCGAGCCTTGCCAGCGCGGCGAGGCGCGCTTCTGGACGATCTTCGCAATCCGCCGCGCGTGGTTGTGGTGCTGGATCTCGTAGGCATTCAGGACGTTCGAACGAACCTCGCCGAGCTGCGAGATTGACGCCTCGTCGCGCCAGGGGTCGGACGTTGCTTCCTTGTAACCGACCTCAACGTGAGTGAATTTGACGATGACTTCGTTGGTTTCGCGGAACGGCCCCGAGCTGTCCCGCAGGCTGGCCGAAATGATATGGCCGTCCGCGTCGGAGATCGTGACGACGGGCGCCACCCACTTGCCGGCATCGAACCCGACCTTGCCGGCCGACGTGATATAGAGCCGCCCGTCGCAGGCATTGATGATACGGCTGAGGACGGCGCGCGGTTCCTCGTCAAAGCTGTAGGTCAACCCGATGGCATAGCGCGGTATGGTCCCGCCGCCCTTGATCGGAACCGCCTCGTCACAGACATTCGCCGCCGTCGCGAAGGATGCCTCGTCGATCAGCCATCCAGGAATCTGCATCCCATCAGGATGCGTCAGGTAGTCCCGCATGATGAGCGCCGCGTTGCGCGTCCACGGCGACGTGCCGGACCTCGGATCGTAGCACCCCGCGCCGTCGATCACGCGATGCAGGAGCGGTATGCGGTTCGGGTAAACCTTCGTGATATCGTCCTGGTCCACCGACGCCGTGTAGAGCAGCGATGCGGCCAACCCTTCAAGCTTGTGGGCCGGGCTCCAGATCGATGGGAAGTCCGTGTTCAGGCGTCCCCAGCCCGAGACCCCCGGCCACCCGAAATGCGTGTCGATGATCTGACTGCCGGGATTGTACGGCGGCGTGACGACGCCGCCCGCATAGCCGGACTGAAGCTCCACGAGCCGATTATCGATATAGGTCTCGTGATAGCCGGTAATCGGCCCCTGCCCGTGCACGATGAGCTGGTACAAGCTGCCGTTCTTGGTCTCGATAAAGACGACGTAACCGCCCACCTTGACGCGCCCGTAATGCCGGCTGCGCGGTCCGACGCTTTGCCGGAAAAGCCCCTGAATATCCTCTGGTTTCCGCTGCTTCTGCCCGAAAAGCTCCTGCGCGATGAATTGCAGGCCCATGGACAGGCCGAGGCCGACGGCGCTCGTGAGGAGCGAGCCGGCGAAGCTCGCCGCGAATGCCGGCGTGAACAGGAATCCGACAATGGCTTGAGGCATCAGATACTCCAGATCATCAGGGGACGGCACCTGGTGGTGATGGTGAGGCCGTCCGTGCACTTGATCGCCCACTTGCCGCTGATCGTGCGGATCGCGCCGAAATGCGCGTTCCCGAAGCGGACAACGGCGATGTCGCCGGGCTTGGGGTTGGCAGTCCGGCGGGCTCCGACCGTACGGCAGAGATCACGGACCAGGCGCAGCAAGCCGCCGTGCTTCGCCAGCACCGCGCCGCAGGCGTCCCCGTCGTGGTAGGTCGCGATGAGATGCGCCGCCGGGTCGCATCCATGGTTCTCCGCCCACCACCGCCCGAGCACGAGCGCGCAATCGGTCCGGCCATAGCAGAACGGCTCGCGGGCGAGCGAGGCGAGAAAGGCGGCAATGTCGGGCATGGTCAGACGGCGGGCCAGATGATGTTCTTGTTGTCGATCCCGGCAACCCGCTCCAGCCCCCTGTCCCCAGGATGCCGGAGCTGCTGGTCCCGGTCGGTCAGGTAGCCGTAAGGCGCCCGCCGGCGCACCGCGAAGGGCGTCTCGGCCGTGACAGCGACCTCATAGACCCGGCCCGCGTCCGTGCTTTCGAAACTCGGCGCCAGCCCCGTCATGCGAACGAACATGAGGGAATACGGATTGTCGAGCGGCTGCCAGGCCTCGTCGAAGAACTGGATGTAGATGAGCGCCGGGCGATAGAGATATTCCTCCGTCTCGCCCTTCGCCTTGGCCGCGAAATCGGCATCGACGCCCGAAAGCCGGAACCGAACCTCCGGCGCCACGCCGTTGACGGCCTGGGAAATGCCTTCAATGCTTCCAAGCCCGCCGGTGCCCTCCCACGTCCGGCCGTCGAGCGTTTTGATAGGACCCCCGCCCTCCCAAAGCCATTCATTGCCGGAGGTGAACTGGAGCTCGAGCAGCAGGGCGGCACGCACCGTCCCGCCCGCCATCTGGATTTTGGCAGCTTCCGAGAAGTTCATCCGCGCCGCTCCTGGTAGCTGTGCATCGCATCGACAGCCGTCTGCCCGGCGCGTGTCCGGTCATAATGCTTGACATGCGCGGCCGCGCGCCGATCCGCAACGCCGGTCGATATCCGCTCCACCTTGCTTTCGAAGTTGCCGTCCGCGTCGAAACGGGACACAAACTCGACCTTCATGCCGCTCGCGGCCCCGACCTGCGGGATCGCCGGCATCTTCGGCATGGGAATGCGCGGATTGATCATGTCGCCGACAGACCCGCCGCCGGAATATCCGCGCAGGCGCCGCCGCACGTCGTCGAGCGCGGAGGGTCCGCCCGCCGCCCGTACGGATTCCTGGTCGAAGACGTATTCGCCCTTGTGCACGACGCCGGCCGGCGCATATTTGCCGCCATGCCCGGTATAGCCGCCCGCCGAAAAGAGGCCGACCTTTCCGATGGGATTGAAGCCCCCGCCGAACAGCCCGCCGAAGATGCTGGAAAGGAAGCCGCCGCCACCCCCGCCGGCGCTGTTGACCTGAAAAATCGCGTCAAGCACGTCATCCAGCAGCTTGTCCGCCACCTTCTGCAAGGCGCCCGCCAGCGCTTCGGCCGCCGACTTCCCGTCCATCAGGTCCTTGATGAAGCCCTTGGTCACATCCCGGCTGACGGAGGCCCATTCCTCGGCGGACCGGCGGATATCCTGTTGCGCTGCCGAAAGCCGGGTGCCGGCCGCTTCCGCATTGCCGGTCTCCATCGCAAGCTGGCGCATGGCTTCCGCCTGCTCGCGCGCAGCCGGCGACAGGCTGGAAAGGTCGCCGTACAGCAGCTGCTGCACGTCCTTCAGCTCGCGGCCGGCGGCCGTGCCCTCCTGCATGGCGGCATTGAGCAGATATTGCGCCGCCTGCACGGTGGACATCGCGCGGCCGTAGTCGTCGACCAGCGGGTTGAGGCTGGCACGAATGGCCGTCTCCGCCTGCAAGGCCGCGATCATGGCCCGCTGTTCCTGCAAGCGGGCGTCGAAGCCCTCCCGCCCCTTCACCTCGGCTTGCGTGATCGGCGACGTGCCGCCGAGATACATCTCGGCCTCCGCATCGCGGCGCTTCCGGTTGATGCCGGCATTGTCGCCGCCAAGCCCCTTGATCGCCTGGTAGACCGTCTGGTCATTGCCGGTCTTGATGGCGGCAACGATCCGGTCGGGCAGGGAGCCGTAATTGTAGGCGATGGACGTCAAGGCCGCCTGCTGATCGCTGCTCATCGCCTCGAATGTGCTGGAGCCGATACGCTGGCGGATTCCCGTCTGGAATTCGCCGATGCGCCGTTCAAGATCCCGGTTCGCGTCGGCGACGGAGACCGAAATCCCTTGCGTGACGCGCTGGATCGACCCGTCGTCGAGCGTCACCGTATCCGAGCCATAACCGACGCGGTAGGCGTTGACATCCCAATAGGGCGTGGACCGGAAGGATTCGAAACCCTTGATGACCTCGGCCGCCGAGGACGCCGTTCTCTCGCGCGCCGCCACGGCATCGCGATCGGCAAGGTTGCTGACCGCCTGGAGCCGTGCCGCCGCCTCCGTCAGCTTGACGCCGGCCTCCTCCGCCCGCTTCATGACGGCGAGGGTTTCCGCGTCAATCTTCTTCTGGTTTTCCGTCCGCTGCGCGTCGGCGACTTCCTGCGAGAGGAAGTCGCGTTTCTTGTCGCGTTCGCTGATCGCCGTACCGAGGCGGTTCCAGTCGCGCCCACCACCCATGCCGCCGAGGTCGGCAAGTTCGCTTTTCAGCAGTTCCGTCGCCCCCAACGCCCGCTTCAACTCGTCGATTAGCGGCCTGAATTGCTTCGCCAGCGTCTGAAATTTAGGGTTCGAATTGGCAAGGGCATGAATGGCGTCGTCGGCCTCTTCCGCCGATTTGGAGCCGTTCTCCAGCCCCTTTGCCAGCGCGTCAAGCTGCTTGAGTTGCGCGTCTGAGATAAGCCGCCGGGGCGCGTTGGCCGAAACGTCGCGAAGGTATTCAACAACAGCACGGCGGGCGTCATCGATCTTGTCGGTCCCGACACCAATCCCCTGTGAAAGGTCGTTCTTCTGCCGTTCAACAAATTTAGGCTCCGCCTGCTCCACCGCCTCCCCGGCCTTTTCGGCCGCTACCTTGACCTTCTCCAAGGCGCGGGCATAGGTCTCGGCGGCGCTGCTCGCTTCACCGGAGCGCGTGCCGAAGGCAATCAACGCGCCCGTGAGAACCGTGCCGATGACGAGCCCCACAGGGCCGGCCGCCGCGCTCAATCCGCCCATGGCAACGCTGAGTGATGCCATGGTACGTGCTGCGGCAATTGCCTTTGCAAGATTTAGAAGCGCTTTCGACCCCAGTCCCAGGGAAACCAGCATCTGCGCCATGGAGCGCCCGACCAGCGCACCCGCGATGACGCCCGCCAGGATCAACGTGCCATCGGCGACGGTCTTGAAATTGTCGGCAAGAGCATTGAGGCCGGCAACCAGACGCTCAGAGGCCCCGAGCGATTCATCCGTCGAGCCGATGTATTTCGTCAGCGCGTTGTCAACCTTCGTCCATCCCTGTTCGATCGTCTGGGTGGAATTGGCGGCCATCTTCTCGATTTCCGGCAGCCCCTTGAGGAACGCGTCGAAGAACTGACGACCGGAAACCTTGCCGTCATTGACGAGCTGTTTCAGCTTGCTGACCGAGCCGCCCGCCTCGTCCAGCCCGGCGGCAACCGCCATCAGGATCGGCCGCGCCCCCTCATTGACCGAATTGAATTCCTCGGCCTGCACCCGCGTGGAACCAAGCAACTGACCGAGCTGCGTTAATGCCCCGGAAGCTGCGCCGGCCCCTGTGCCGGCCACCCGGAGGGCCGTGGCAACGCCGCCGGAAAACTTGATGATTTCCTCCTGGCTGGCGCCGAGAACGTCGCCCGCCTGCGCGGCCTTGCCATAAAGGTTCGCGAGCGCACCGATCGGCGCGGCATTGCGCTGCGCCGCGTCGTAAAGCGCATCGAGCACCGCCACCTGCCGCTGCCCCGTGACACCGGCCACGGCGAGACTGTTCTTTGCCGAGGTCCATGCATCCGCATAATGCGCAACCTCTCTGGTGGTGAGCGCAGTGGCGATTCCGGCGAGCGGCGCGGTGATATTGCGCGCCATGTTCTCGCCAAGGCGATTGAACCGGGAATTGACGCCGCGCCACGTATCCTCCAAGCGCTTCGCCGTTGCGGCGTTGATACCGTGAAGCCTTTGCAAGTCGCGAGTGTACGGCCCCAATTCCATACGCATGACGGAGCGCAATTCGTCTACGGTGACGGCCATGGTAATTCCTGCTATCGGAGATTGCGGAGAGCGGAGGGTTTAACGCTTGAGCTTTTTTGACATTTTGATCACGACAGCAGTCGTCGTCGCGGGCGTCACGATACTGCTGATGGTAATCGGAGCCGTCGCAAGGAAATCAATGCGTGACGGAGCACGCGAATGGATGCGGGCCAACGGCTTTACGGAACACTCGATAGTGTTCTCACCCGGAGATGCTTTAGGCATCGACTACGGCAGAAGCCGCATTGCGGTTCAAACGTCGAGTCAGCGGAAGATTATTCCATTTACTGACCTAATCTCAGTCGAGATTTCGGAAGATGGGGCCACGGTTACAAAGAGCAATCGAGGAAGTCAGCTCGCCGGCGCCGCGATCGGCGCGATTGCGTTTGGCGGGATTGGCGCAATTGTCGGCGGACTAAGCGGCTCCTCCACTTCAACGCAAAAGGTTTCGAAAATAACCATTAATCTCATGACAAAGGACACGTCATTGCCCTTTGTGGAGATTGTCGCGTTTCATGAGCAGGCGATAGATAAAGGCGGCTTTATCTACACCCAACTGACGAAAGACATCATGCCCTGGTACGGGCGCTTACGTGCAGTTCTGGAAATCTCATAGACTGACCACTCTTCACGCGCTCTAAAGGTCACTACAAATGATGTGGGTTATCATTGCCGCTATAATCGCCGGCATTATCGGCTTCTTCTGGAGGCCGCGTGCCGTGAGCACGTGGCAAGTTTCGGAGAACGGAAACAAAACGCGAATTGTGGATGGCACGCGCGTAACCATTTTTGCGTCCGATGGCGGCTGGAAATACTGCCTAGCCGATCAAGGGAATAGGTATGAGCCGTTTTTCTCTGATCGCTACCGCAGCGAGGCCGAGGCTATTGAATCTGCGCTCGCTGACATCGAGGGGCGCGACTCTCCCCATAAATCAACACGTCAGTTACGCGATGAAAGGGAGGCAGTGCGGGCCGCCGAGGTTATCTCGGCTGCGCCCGAAACATTCACCAAAGCGCAATCTCAACTGTCGGATATGCATGCATCGCAGAAGTTCAAACTGACTGAACTGCGCCCTATCCAGAAAAGGCTGGAACGTCTCCAAAAAAACCTTCTTCAAGCATTCCCGCATGCAGCAGATGCGAGCGACCAGCAAAAATCCGACGAGCTTTGGGCCTTTTACGATAAAGTAAAACGCCTTGAAGAGCATTCGCGAGCGTTGATCACATGGAAGGAAGGCGAGGGGAATGGCACCAGCTTGACGCCTCCGACATGGCCTGGCGTCAACTGACCTCACCCATCGCCTTGACCTTCCGCACCATCTCAAGATGCTCTTCCCAGCTCGGCGGCTCGGCCTCGTCCTCCGCGCCGTTCGCCTTCAGCCATCCGGCCTGGCACGCCCGGAATTCCCAAAGCGACATTTGGTCGACGATCGAGGGTTGAAACCCCATGATGCCGCCCCAGCCATAGAGCGCCGAGAAGACTATACGGCCGTCTCCGCCGTCGTCGTCTCGGCTTTCGCTTTTTTTGGCGGATCGTCCTGCTCGCCGAGCAAGGCATGCGCGAGGACCTGCGCCGCGCGGGCGATGTTCTCGGTCCACTCTCCCGCCTCGTCGACATATTTCGTGATGTAGAAATACGCTTCCGAGGGAGACATTCCCCCGCCGATGAGACCGAGGCGCAGGGTCTCGCGAACATCGTCGATCCGCCAGTCTCCGCCGATCTGGCGCACCATGGAGAAAAGGTTGAGCGCGCCGAGGAAATCCGCGTCTCCCGCCCCGAGCTGAAAGTCCTCCGGGTTGGGCCTCCGCAGGAATTCGGCCTGCGGCTGATAGGAGGCGAGACGGGCGAGCACCGTCGCCGGCCCGGCCTTGCAGACATCCTGCAATTCCCGCAATTCGCCGATGCCGAGGCGAAACTTGCGTTTCGCCCCGCCGAAAGGAAGGTCGAGGACCCGGCTCATGCGGCCGGAACCCAGGTGATCTCGCCATTGCTCTGCAAAGCAACGGTCGAGGTGACGTGCCCCTTGCCTTCCTTTGCCAGGCCGAGCGAGGTCATCACGTACTTTCCGACGAAATGTCCGCCGCCGAGAAGGGCCGTCAGGCCGGCGAGCGTGACCCGCACGTCGAAGTCCTCACCCGACAGCATCTTTTCGCGCAGGACGCCGTAGGAAACCGGGTCCATCGTGCCGGCGCCGTTGATGCTGGCCGAAAGCGTGTCGACCGCGCGCAGCACCCAGCCCGGCGCGTCCGGATTGGGGCAATTCGGCTCGGTCGCGTCCGTCGTCGTCGCCTCGATCGTGAATTCGCGCGTCGTGTTGATGGTGCAGTTATGCGCCCAGGTCGCGGGCTCCTCACCGTCCGAGAACTGAATCAGCAGCTGCTTGGTTGTGGGCATGACGTTTTCCTTTCTGGAGAGTGGCGCTTACGCCGGTTGCGTTTCCACGGCGATGGACAGGCGGCCCCGGTATCGGGGCGGCGTGGAGCTGCATGCGATGGTCTCGACACGCACCCGGTCGACGACAAGGCCGGGGATGGAGAGCGGTTTCTCATGGATCGCGGCACGGATCTGGCCGGGAATTTCCTTCGCGGCCAGGTAGGTTTCCGGTGCGGCCCAGACATCGACCTGCAAGGTCGTTTCCGTCCGGTCGAAGCAATCCTCGTCAAGCGGAACCTCGATCCCGCCCCACACCTGCACATAGGGATAGTGGGCGTTCTCCGAGATTTCGCTGAAGACGCGATCGCCGGCCGCCGTGCCGAGATCCTTGATGATGGCGACAAAGGCCGCCTGGAGAAGAAGACCGGGGCTGGTCATTGTCCGCTGACCGCTTTCTTGAGAGCGCGCCGCACGCCGGCCCGAACGCGACGGCGCACCTCTTTCCGCTTCACCTTGATCGCCGGATAGAAGAACGGATTCGGCTCCATCTCCTCCGTCCCCAGCTCCTGCGCCAGCGCATAATCGTATTCGGGCGCATTGCCCTTCTCGCTCCTGCGCACCGGCCGCGTCGTCGCCGCGCCGCCGGCGGCGACGGCGGCCCCGATCGTGCCGTCCGTCAACGCCTCGGTGCGGATCGAGCCGCGCAGCGTCCCGTCATCCTGGGGAGCAAGCGAGCGCTGCAAAACGTTGATCTCCCGGCCCGCCGCCATAAGATCGGCCTGCGCCCGTTGCTTGACGGCCTCCGGAATGCGCGAAAGCTTGCGTTTCAGCCGCTCCAGTCCAATGAGTTTTTGCAGTCTCATGCGGACGCCTCGCCTTTTTCCGGGCGCGGACGGGAGGTGCCGACAGCCTTTTCAGCCGCTTTCGCCGCCTCCACGCACCGCCGGGTGACGTTCATCACCGTGTCCTTGCGATACGCAATCGTGACCTGCGGCGAGGGCCACCAGTCGAAATCCTCGGTGAATCGAACCCACGGCATCAGACGGCTCCTTCGCTTTCGACCAGCACGTCCAGAAACAGCGAGTGGTCTTTGGAAAAGGTGATTGATTTCACCAAATATGTGGTTCCGGACCAGCGCCGACCCGCGCCGGACCCGATCCATTCCCCCTTGCGGACCTCGCGCATGCGCCAGCCATGCGCAATCAGCCGCGTACGGCTGTCGGCCCGCACCTGCACAATGAAGGGCTGGCGGCCGACAAGCCGGGCCGCGAGCACGCCCTCGCCGCCGCGCAGCGGAACAAGACTGGCGAGGCATTCGAACTGCTCGGCATAACGGGATTTCGTGCCGCCATACCCATCGGCCGCGTTTTCCCGCCGGTCCCAGCCGACGCGATGGTGAAGCCGTCCGGCCCCGAAACGCTGCGCGGTCATCACGCCCCCCGCCGATGGTTGCACAAGAGGGCGTCAAGGCTTGTCCAGTCGCCCCGCTCGGCATTCTCGCGCATCATGAAACTGTCTTCGATGTGCAGCAGCATGGCATGCCGCACGTCATCCGGTGCGCCGCCGCCGAAGACGGCGGTAACGGTGACGCGCGATCGGCGCTGGATGACGGGCCACGCCTGGCCATGCTTGAGCGTGATGCACGGCTCCAGCCCGTCCTTGTTGGCCTGGTAGACCTCCACCGGGAGCGGCTGCTCCTCACCTGCGGCGTCGATATAGACGATCGAAGTCACGGACTTGAGCGGGCCTTCCGACAGGCGGGCGAGATCCCCGAACCCGTCGCAAGCACAGGCGAGCGTCTGCTCGGCCCAGCGCGCATTGCAATACTGCTCGACATGCGCCCGCGCCGTCTTGATCAACCGGGTGAGCTGCGCATCGAAGTCCGTCTCATCCGTCAGGATGCCGCAATGGTCCTTTGCCTCAACCAGCGTCACCGGCTCGACGGTCGGCGCCTCGATGACGGTCGATGGATACCACATGGTCAGCCGCGCTTTTCCGGCGCCGGCTGCTTGACGGCGCGCTCGACTTTCTTTTCGGCGACCGGAACAGCAAAGCCGGCCTCGATCAGGCGTCCGGCTTCCGTGGCGTCGAACCGCTCGGTTTCCTCCTGCGGCGACAGGCAGAAGTCCGTGCCCGCAAGGCTGACAAGCATTTTGATCTTCATGGGAGGTCTCCTTCCGTTTTGAGAGCGGGCCACCGAAGCGGCCCGCCTTGCAAAGCGGAAGCGTTAGGACGCGGCAGTGATGAGGTGCTTGACGGCGGCGGTATCGCCGAGCTCGCCATCAAGGCGGATAAGGCCGAGCAGGCCGATATCCGGCGCGAAGCGTTCGCGGGCGACGAACAGGACGGTGCCGCCGACCTTGCGGACGAAATACTTGCTGAAATCGCCGAACAGCATGACTTTCTTGGCGGCGCCGAGGGAATCCATCGCCTGGTTGATGCTGTAGGGCCGCCCGTTGAAGCTGCCCGGAACACCCTTCTGCACGTCGCCCATCTGCCACAGATAGTTGCCCTGTCCGTCCTTCAGCTTGCGGCATGCGGCAAGGGTCGCGTCGTTGAACATGTAGCGGGCCTTCGGCGACGACCGGTAGGCGGGGTCGACCGAATGCTCAAGGTCGATGATCTCATCCCAGGTGATCGCGGCGGCGGCGGCGGCGGTCTTGCCGAGCGAGGACGCGGTGACGATGCCGTTCGGATCGTCGCTGCCGTCGCCGATGGTCAGTTCGGTATTGGCACGGCGGCCGAGACGCTGGCCGAGCAAGTCGCCGAGCAGGTTCTCGAAGTTGAAAATCGAATCCTGCGCCAGCTCCCAGGAGAACTTGACCCATTCGGTGTCATAGGTGAACGCATTGAGCGTTTTCTTGCCGAAGGTGGCATCGGAACCGCCATCGTCCGTCACCGCACCGCCTTCGGTATGCTTGGCCACCGGCACGCCCGTGTCGTCGATCGTCGGAAGGTCGATGGGGTTGCCGCCGCTCGTCGTCATGACCGTGCAGATATCCTCGTCATACATCGGGCCCCAGGCCTTCATGGACTTGATGATCTGGTTGCTGAGTTCGGTCGGAACCGTATAGCCGCCGGCCGCGCCGCCGCCGCCGCTCGTTGTCTGCATGCGCGCCTCGCGCGGTGCCACGCCGGCCTGCAGGGCGGCGCGCTCTTCCGCCGACAGGGCGGACATGTCGCCCGCCACCTGCACATAGCGATGGAAGGCGGAACGGTAATCAACCGCCTCGCCCTGGTCCTGACCGCGCGCTTCGCCGTCGCCGGGATTCGGGCGCTGGCGGCGCCGCTCTTCCGCCGCGCGCTCTTCAAGACGCTTCTCGGCGTCGGCCATGCGCATTTCGCGGGCGAGCTGCGCGTCCACCTTGTCGTATTCGGCCATGATGGCGTCGTGGCGGCGCTCCAGCTCGGCGGCGCGCGCTTCGTCGGTATTTTTCTTGATCTCTTCCAGCGCAGCGCGGGCGTCGACGACGAGCTTTTCCCGCTTCTCAATCAGTTCCTTGCTCATGATGGTCTCCTTGAGAGCAATGTCGAAAGCCCGCATGCGGGCGGTGGAGACGGGAAGCGGGATGCGTTCCTCGCCCTCCGGCGAATGGCCGGGTGAAATCAGGAAATCTTGCGGAACCGGTTTTCGGCTTCCGCCTTGCGCCGCGCGAAGGCGGCGGCGTTGTGCTGCCGGCGGGCCTCGGTGCGCGAGGCCTCAAGGCTGCGAAGGCCGATATCGGTTCCCTCATAGGCGGGCTCGGTGACGATCGACACGTCGTAGAGCTCCACCTCCTCCACGGTGCGCAGCGGCGGCGTCTGGGTATCGTCCCAACGCTGCTTTACGGCGCGGAACGAAAAGGACATCTTGTCGAGATCGCCGCGCCGCATCTTCGGCACGATGCGCTGCACGTCCGGATCGCCGCCGTCGAGTTCCGTCTCGATCCGCAGCCCGTGGCTGTCCTCGGTCAGTTTCAGCGTGCCCGACCGCGTACGGGCGAGCGGCAGACCGGAATGGTTGATCAGGAACGGGACATCGGTCGAGCCGAGCGCATTGCGGAACGCACCGGGGAGGATGACCTCGCGGAAATAGTCCCCGATATTGGTTTCCTGGTTGAACACGGCGGCATAGCCGGAAACCTTGACCCCGGTTTCGTCGGCCCGCACCTCTGCGCGGATGCCGCCGCGCTTTTCACGCTGCTGCGTCATTCGTCTTCTCTCCATCGTCGAGTGGCGGGCCGCCATTGTCGCCTATGCCGCGTTCCGGTTGCTGCCCGAGCACAACCGTCGCCCCCTGCACCAGCAGTTCGTCCGCGTTCGGATTGGGATGTTTCGGCCTGTTCTCCAGCGCCCGGCCTTCGTTCGGCGTGATCTGGCCCGTCTGGATGGCCCGCGCGATGCCTTCGATCCGGCTCTTGAAATCGCCGCGCATCAGGCCATCGAGATTGTGCTCGACATAGCGCCCGCTCTCGAAACGCCCCCAGAGCTTGAGGTTGAGCTCATCCTCAAAGGCCTTCGCCCATTGCCCGATCAGGTGCTTGACGAGGTGAAGGTCCTGTTGCTCCACGTTGGCGAAAGTGCCCTTGGAAAGGTCTTGCAGGAAGACCGGCGGCATCTGCCAGGCGCGCGCGATCTCCTGGATCTGGAAGAGCCGCGCATCGGTCATCTGGCCTTTTTGCGGGTCGAACCCGACCGGTGACAGCGTGTGCCCGGCCGGGATCGGCATGATCGGCAGCTTGTTAACCTTTGCGAACTGGATCGCCCGGTCAACATCCTTGGCGGCACGCTGGAGAGCGGCAGCCCCTTCCGGAAGCGTGCCGGACAGCGCGAGGGGAGGAACGCCGCCGCCGGCAAAGAAATTCGCCCCGTAATCGTTCATGGCAAGGGCAAGCTGGATGGCCTTCGCCGCCAGCGAGACGGGACCGTAATGCGACAGCTGGTCCGGCTTCAGCATGAACGGCACGTCGATCACGTCAGCCGCCGGGTATTCCCGCCCGCCATGCCGATACACGATGCTGAAACCGGATCGCTTGACCGTCGTCTTGCGCGGATCCAGAAGCCACAAAGCTTCGATTTCCTGACCGTTGCGCTCGATCCACGCGAGGCCGCGCCCGCCGGTAAAGACCTGCTGCCAGAAATATTGCCGGAACTTGAAGGACCCCATCAGGTCGTTCGGCGCATCGTGCAAGGTCGTCGCCGTCTTGCCGGTCAGTTTCTCTGGACCGTCCTTCGTGCTGCGGAACGCGTGCAAGGGCACCGAAGCCAGCGTGCGCGACAGGAACGCAACGGCCGACAGAACGGCGGGAACCGTCAGCGCACTGTCGATGGTGACGGGCGGCAGGTCTGCCGAGGACAACCCGAAATGCGCAATGAATTCATTCGTCAGCGACACGGGAACAGCCGGGTTTTCGATGCTCCCCGAGCGCTGTTCGCGACCGAATTTCAAGCCGAAGAGGTTCATCAGTTCACCAAGCTAAAGTTCGGATCGTCCCAGGGGGAGGCGGGCGCAGCGGCCGGCGTCCGGCAAAGCGCGATGCCGACCGACATCGCCTTGGAGACCATGCCGTCGATGCGCCCGAAGGCGTTTTCCTTGTCGAACATGCGATGGCCGGTGCGGTTCTCGGCATAGACGACGCTGGCGGCGCAGAAATCGAGCATCGGATTCGGGTCGATCTGCATGCGCTGCTCGTAGAGCGCATTTTCCAGCATGTTGATGGAGTGCGGCATCCAGAGGTAGATTTCCTGCTCGCCCTCCGGCGCCCCTTTGTCGCGGTCGATCACGCGCTTCTGGAAACCCTGCGGGTGAACGGTCAGCGGCAGCACGGCACCGATATCGGTCAGGTGCTCGGCGAGCCGTTCAAGGCCGTACTGGTCGGCCGCGATTTCGAGCGGCGCGAACCGTGCGCAAATCTTCATGAGCGCATCCGCCAGCCAGGCGTATTTCAGGCGCTGGCCGGGCACCGCTTCGATATGCCCCTGCCGCTCCCAGACGAGATAGGGCGCCTGGTCCGTCCCCGCGCGATCGGCGAGCGTGTCGGCGGGCGTCCAGAACCACGTTTTCGATGCCAGTTTTTCAGCATCCTTGGTGTCGTCGAGCACCCATGTCAGCGTCAGCGCCGTGAAATCCCGCGTCCGCGACAGGTCGAGGCCGCCATAGCAGGGATAGCCGCCCTCGATCATCGCTTCCAGATCGACGGGCTTTTGGCAGGCGGCCCAGGCTTCGCGCCGGATGGCGGCGTTGACGGATTGCGTCCACTCGCAGAAGTGCAGCCGGGCGATGCCGTTTCGTTTGCCGGGCATCATGCGCGCCTGGTCGACGACGCCTTGCAGATATTCGGTCGTCACCGTCACGCCGAGCAGGGGGTTTGCCTTCACCCAGCAGGAGGGGTCGTTTTCCCAGTCGTCGCCCTCGTCGAGCGAGCAGACGAAAGAAAAAGTCGTGTCATCCTGGGTGATGCCGTCCGCGACGTTCACCGCATGCTGATGCTCCTCCCAGCAGATCGAGGTGCGATCCGAACCCGAATTCGTCGCCATGACGAGAAGCGGCTGTTCGCGGAACTTGAAGCCGCGTTCGAGCATGTCGATCGTGTCGCGGTTCGGATGCTCGTGCACCTCGTCGCAAAGAGCGCAGGACGGACGCGGACCCGATTGCGCCTTGTCGGAGGAGATCGGCTTGAAGAATCGCCGGTCTCCGCCCTTGCTGCGGTAGGTGAGCTGCCAGACGGGGTTTTCGCCCGAAGGCGAGATCCGCTTCGCCAGCTCCGGCGATTGCTCCCGCATCGCAACGGCATCGCGGAACAGCACCTGCGCCTGGTCCTTTTTCGCCGCCGCCGCATAGACCTCGGCGCGCGGTTCGCCGTCCGCAACAAGCATCACCAGGCCGACGCCGGCCAGGAACGGCGACTTGCCGTTGCCCTTGCCCTCTTCGTCATAGACGCGGCGGAACCGGCGAAGGCCGGTATCCTTCCACTTCCAGCCGAAGATGGAGCCGACGCGAAAGGCCTGGCTCGGATGCAGCATGAACGGCCGGCCTTCGAACTGCCCGCCGTTCAACCGCAATTTCGTCTGGAACCAGCGAATGCGGCGCTTGGCCTCGTCGAGGTCCCAGAGGAGGCCGCGCGCCGGGCCGTCCCTGAGGTCGAGGAGGTGGCGCCGGCAGGTGTTGCGGATATGCGGGCCCGCGACGATCGCGCCGCGCAGGACATCCGCCGCCCATGCCGTCACCGGATCGTCCTCATAGGACACGTCCGGAATTTCGAGATCAGTCGAAACCGTCATCGCCGCCGAAATCAAATCCAAGCTGCCCGGCCGCGTTCAAACCGCGCTCGGCCGCAGGTGTCATCCCGAAGTCACTGGCCAGCGCCCGTATCTGGCGCCAGGTCTCGTTGAGCTGCCCGACTTCCGGCCGGCTCTTGAGCTGGTGGCCGTTGCGCGTCTGGCTTTCGTAGGTCTCGCCGTTGTCCATCACGTCGATGTAAAGGCGCTCGTGCCGGTCGATGGTCTTGCAGAGCAACACGAACATGAACACGTTGCCCTCGTTCAGCCGCCCCTTGCGCGGATCGCAGAGCGGCGGGGCGAGGCGATCCCAGATCGCCTGCACCGTGAACGACAGCCCTTCCGGCTTCAGCTCCTCGGCCCGCGCCCGCGCCCGCGCCTCGAAATTCGAACCCTGCCCCTCATCCTTGAGCGGCACCACGTTCTCACTGTTCGGCCTCCGCCCCTTCATGGTCTAACCCCTTGAACAGAGTGGCTTTTTGCCTCCAATTCCCACTCCCCACACAAGAATGAGTGGCGCCGGTGTGCGGTTGCGTCGGGGCAAATTTTTGACCCTCCCCCTCGGCCCATGGACCGATTTTTTTGGGTCGGGTTTTTCCACACTCGGAAATTTTTGGGTCGGGGTTTCCCACACTCGCGAATGTTTCACGGAATGTTTCACGGGAACGGGCGGGATAGTGCTTGACCTGTTATGAACCGCTCAACGGTTCGCGGGGTGTCCGGGGTCGATGGGCCAGCCATCGGCGCCTATCGCGGTCGAGAAGCCCCGATGCTCCTCGGCCTGCTTGGTGGCGTCGTGATGGGTCTTGCAGAGGGACTGGAACGGTCCGCCCCAGAACTTTTCGGGGTCTCCGTTATGCCGCTCGATATGGTCGCAGACGGTGGCGCGGGTGACGCGGCCTTGCAGCCTGCACATCCGGCATAGCGGCTCGATCGACAGTTGATGCTTACGGAGTTTCCGCCAGCGCGCCAGCGAATACCAGCCGCGCCACTCGCGCGCCTCGTCGGAACGTTGATCGCCCATACCCTTAGAACAGGAAAGGCGGCCATCCGGCCGCCTGTTGTCGTCTTCGCATAGCTGTCGCACTGGCCCTGAATCGATGTTCCGAAGGTGGAACGGTCAGAGCGAGGCCGGGGGAGAACATCAATCCCAAGGGAGCATCAGACGCCCCGGTCATCTCGCAGGCTCAAGGGCTAACCTCAAAGGTGGATTAAGTCAACATCGAGCGGAACCTCCTTCATCGCTCCGAAGATCGGGATCTCGACAACCACCTGCCGCCGCTTGGACAGCAGCCGCCGAACCGTCACGGCGAATTCGGCAAACGGCCCGGAGCGTATCGTGACGCGCTTCCCCACCAGATCAGGCAGCGGCGGCAGGTTTTCACTATCCTCTTGTTTACGCTCGCGTTCCAGCGCCGCCAGCATAAGCCGCTCCATCAGCGCCGGGGGCATCAGATAGGGCTGGCCACCGTCACACATCAGGCCGCGCAAGCGGGCTGCCGACAGCAAACCAGCATAGGAATATCGATCCGGGATCACACGGACGAAGATGTATCCGCGAAAGACGGGCCGGAAAATATCCACAGCCTGAAGGCGGCGGCGAGGCCGGGCACGAAGGCGTTCACGCGGGCACCAGCATTCAATGCCGGCCGCCGTGAGAGAATCACTCGCCTCAACTTCACGCCCGACACGGCATGTCGCGACCACCCAGCGCGCCAGCGTCTCAAAGCCCGGTCGATCCCGCTTCGCCCAGGCAACGAGCGCCGCATGCCGATCACGGGCCGCAGCGGCCGAGGATTGCCGGCCGTCAAGCCTATCCCGCTCGCCCGCAGAGAGTTCATTCTCCGCGATCACGCGATAATCAGTTTTCTTCCGCACCAGTGTCCCCGTTCATCAGCTCGAATGCGCGCTCGGAAAAGGCAGCATGCGCCGCCTCAACCCTGTCGTCGTCGGCACAGCCATCCGGCAAGGCCGGCAGCCAGATATACCCTTGCGGCGGGGCGACCCTCAGCCAGGGCCAGCAGCGCCTTGCGTGCATCCGCTCCCAGGCCTGCGCGAGCGCGCCGCCCCATTCCGCCCCGCGCCACCCGTCCGTGGCGGGCAACAGCCCCGCGTCGAGGTGCTGCAAGCACGCCGCGTTGATCATCGTCGTGGCGCGCGGCCAGCCAAAATCGACACGCTTGCGGCACAAAAGCTCCTCCTCGGTCTCGCGCCCGCTCCTGACCCACTCCAGCTCAAACGCCGTGACGTGGATGTGCTCGACGGGAGGCTCCAGCAGCAGCCAGAACAGGGATGCCATCCAGAGCTTTCCGCCATAGGGCGCCGGCTCCAGCACGGCGGCCGCACGGCGCGCCGAGGCCGGAACCGTCCGCCACAGCCGCCGCTTGAGGTAGACGCGCGGCGCCGGCGGGCGAGGCGTCATGCGCAGATAGGCAGGCGTCAGGGCGATGCAGTCGGCACGGTCGGCGTCGGCCAGCTCGTCGAACCATATGTTCCGCGCCGCAAGATCGTCGCGGTCGGTCCATCGCGGCCAGGAGGATATCCAGCGCAGAAAGCTGGCCCGAATCCGCTTGCGGTCCACCCCGGCATGCGCGCGCGTGGTTGGAGAGTTATTTGGAGAGTTCTCTGGAGAGATTCTATGCTGCGGTAAGCCGTACCGCACCTTAGCGCCCCCATTTACCGCACCTTCATCCGTCATTTACCGCACCTTCCTGCCCCATTTCCCCCACCTCGGAAGCCTGGTCGGGGAACCGCGCCGAATAGGTGAACCGCCGCCAGCGCTTGCCCGGGAAGCGCCCTTCCTGCACGTCGATCCACCCGGCATCCTCTGCTACCTTGAGATGCGTCCGGACGGTCTTTTCCGAAAGGCTCGTGCGCCGGGCCAGCATGGCGATGGTCGGGAAAGCCTGCCGGCCGTCCGCATTCATGAAGCTGTGTATTTCCTTCAGCACATGCTTTGCATTGCTGCCGAGCGCCGAATCGGCAAGCGCGTTGCGCCAGCGCAAGGCGAGCGAGGATCCTTTTTTCGATTTGCCGTTCACCAGAATTTCCACCTGCGAAGCCAGTACCTTGAGGCGAGCGGATAGCCCGCCTCCTGCCGCAGCACACAGCGAACCGTGGCCACCATGTTGCGATGCCAGAGCGGCACGTCCCCGCCCCGGCGCACGGCCATGAGCGCGGCCAGCTCGACGGACACGTAAGCCGAGCCGAGGCGGAAATCCGCCCGCTTGCAGATCGCGGAAATCGCCCGATGATCGCGAAGGATGACATCCAGCGGCGTGGACAGCAGCCAGCGCGCCCGCTCCTTATGCGTGCAAAGCCCGGCAAAGATTTCCGTGATCGGCAGAAGATCGCCCTTCCCCATCCTAGCCCCTCATCCAGATATGATAGTCCCCGCGCAGCGAGACCCAGCGCGCCTGCGCCTCCGGCTCGTCATTGAGCTGCCGTTTCGAGGCGATGTTCAAAAGCACCTTCAGCCGCGCGTCGGCGGCGTCCTTGTCGCGCACCGGCCCGCCCTCGCCCCTCTCCTCGAGGAAGCGCTGGAACGGCCGCTCGGCGCAGAGCATCGCGGCATTGGCCGCGAAATCCCCGTCCCGCAACACCCTGTCGCCGGGCGCGAGCTGCCGGCGCAGTTCGCGGAATTCCTCGACGGCCCGCGCCCGCAACCGGATGAAGCAGAGAAGATCGTCGAGCGCGCCGGCGATCAGGTCGATTTCATCGGAAAGGGCATCGGCGGTGAAGGTGCCTATCGTCACCTCCTCCCCGCCGCCGCGTGTCGTCGTCAGGTGAACGCGCTCGCCATCCGAGGACATGCCCCACTGGCGGCCCTGCATGCGCTCGGCGATATCGGCAAGGCGCGCGAAAGCGGCCTTGTCGCGCTCCAGGGACGGGAGGGGGGTCATGTCGTCACCCGATAGCGAGAGCGCTTCACCCCCAAAGAGGGGTCGCCGCGCCAATGACCGCGAACAATCTCTACTCGGCCGCAACGGACACGCAAATGCGCCCGGCAAAAATGCAGCGCCTTCTGTCCGGTTAGATGCGCCTCGCAGCTATCGACGCCAGACAAGTCTTTAGGCGGAGTAATTCGCAGCGTTATTTCAGTCCAAGCGTGAAGGGGAAATTTCCCAATGTTCTTTCGCTCTTTGAGGAGCCTTTTTTCGAGCGCCCTATGGGGCATGTGCTGGCGTCGGCCAATAATTTTAGGAGTATTTATTAGAGAGAGAGCAACGTAAATTTGGAAGACATCAAAGCTGTCCGCGCCGTTGGTGCGCTCAATCGATAGAGAAGAGACAAGCGAGAGGCGCGGAACAAGCGCTCGCCCCTCGCTTACGATGATTTCATCATCGTATTTATCTAGATCGTATCCCTCATCTTTTCCGAAGGATTTTAGATACTCTGGAAGACCTTTTATTACACAGGTGTATCTGATGCCATCAGCGCCTTCCTCAAGCATAAACCCGTAGCGGCAGCCGTGCCAGCGGCACTCTATCCAAGTCCTTGGAGCCGGCAAAAACGTCTGCTCGAAGCCAACATCATACACGCCCACCTCAATATCATGGGCCATCTCCGTTACCGCATTCCATACCTCGGAAAGCTCAAAGCAATGACAATCGGCCGCCTGAGAGAAAAGCCGTCGATCTGCGCCAGTCAGTCCGCCCCGATCATCTAAAGCCTGTTTTATGAACGACATAAGTAGCGGAGTTGTCATGCAGCACCCCCGGCAATCATCGGCAGGCTGGCCTGCTCGTCAGCGACCGGACCCCGCGCGCGCCGCGCCATGCCCTCGGCCGTCACGCTCAACATGCCACCGACATAGGCAAGCCAACCGTCCTCTATGCCGTGGATCGTCAGCCAGGCCGAGGCGGCGCCATCTAGGCCGATATTCGGCGCAATGTATTTTTTCTTCCCGGCGCGGTAGGGCCAGAGCCCTTTCCCGAGCAATCCTTCCTCGCTGCGCCCGGCAGGCTCTTCGCTCCCCAGCTCCGCCATGATCGCCCGGGCGTTCTTCACGGACAAGTCCTTGCCTGAAAGGCCGATGCGCACGGCGCGGAAGATACAGTCCGGATAGGTAAAGTTTTTGGTCGCCAGCAGGCCCTTCCAATGCTTGTCGGTGCACAGATCAACGGCATGGAGCCAGCGCCAACGCTCGCCGACATCCCGGCCAATGACCTCCGGAGCCAACCACTCAACACGAATTCCCGCTTTTGCATGAATGTCCTCAAGGAACGGGACCACATCGGCAACGGCCCAGAGATCGGGGTGCCGCAACACCAATCGGCTCTCCGCCCCGTCCAGCCGGCGAGCCGGGATGAATTCCACCGGAAACCGAAATAGCCGCGATGGCAACGCGCACGGCCGGTCATTCGTGAGGCCGGAATTTAGCTCCAGCAGGAATTGGTTCGGAACCAGACCAGACGCAAGGACAGCATCAAGCACGCTGTCTGCCCGCGTTTCCGCCGCCGCCTCCCGGCCCGTCACCGGGCGGTAACGATCCCCCTCATCCGGCCCGGCGATCAGCCCTTCCGCAAGGAATTCGCCGAGCAGCGCGGCCGCATCGCCGTCGCGAATGCCGATGGCGCGGCGCAGCGCCGGCCGGTCGAAATGCGCTTGCTGCAGTATCCATGCCCGCGCCTCGTCGCGCCGTTCGTCAAGCCGCTCGTCGAGCGTGCGGCGCGGCGTCTCGCGCGCGAATTCGTCGAAACCGATATCGCAGGCCTGCCCGCCCTCGCCCGGCTCAAGGCAGTCCTCGCCGGCATGCTCGGCCCAGTCGATCCGCCGCGCCAGCATCCAGCCGTCCGAACGGCCATAGCTGCCGTCCGCGTTGCGCTCCCAGACGAACCACCCGGTATTCATGCGGCTGGAGGCCTTTTCGCCCTCATAGCCTTCGCGGTGCATCATCGGCAGGCGCCGCTTGAAGGCATAGACCCGCGAGGGCGGGTTGAGGTCCATCACGAAATTGCGGTCCTCGTCGGCAAAGCCGCACTGGAAATTCAGGTTGAGCAGCAGCGCCAGCTTGCGCGGCTTGTGCACGCGCAGCGCATGCGTGACGAAGGCATTGAGGCATTCGCCATAGGGCGGATTGGTGACGATATCCGGCCCCTCGCCCGCCGATGCCGGCCGGCTGTGCAGGAAATCCCCGACCGACTGGACCGCGCCGGCCGCCGAGATCGTGCCCCGGTCGACGAGATCGGAGAGCACGACGCAATAGCCCTTCTCCTCCAGCACGGCGGAGATGGCGCCATGCCCGCAGGCCGGTTCCCAGATGGTTTCGGTAAAGCTCTCATGCGCCAGCAGCGACAGCACGGCCACGCGCGGCGTCTGATAAAAATTCGCCCCGCGCGCGTCCTTGCCGGCGCTCGCCGTGCCGATCGCCGCGCGCAGGTTCGCCCGTGACGGCTCGAACCCGTTCTTCACCGCCGCCGAGATCGTGCGCTTGATGAAGCCGGGATCGCCGGCCTCCGCCTCGCGCATCTTGCGGATGTGGAAAAGACGTTCTTTCGAGACGCCGAAATCCTCCAGCCGCAAAAGGTTATTCGTGTCACCCTTTTTCGGCCGGCCGCGCGCGACCATGACGCCCGCCTCTTTCGCCCGGTCGATTTCGTTGGCGATGCCGATCTCGGCATGCGTGGAGATCTCCAGCGCAAGGCCGACCATCGTGCGCGCCTTGTCGCGCATTGCCTCGCTCAGCTTCATGCGCGAGGCGAAGGCGGCGGCGGCTTTCGCCTCGTCATAGGTCGCCTCGGAAAGCGCGAAGGCGGTCTTCACGTCGCCATCCTCGAAAAGCCGCCGCGCCAGCTCGATTTTCTCGGCCAGCGCGGGAAGGGTTTCGACGGCGGACGGTTCGGGGAGGATCGCCAGCGCCGTCATGTCAGTGCGCCCGCATAAGGCGATCGAGATAGGCTTGCCCGAGCCCGGTTAGCCGCCCGATCATGCCGTCTTCGCTGATATGCAGATATCCGGCCTGCCGGCATTCCAGCGCGCGGCCCTCCGCGCCCGCCGCAATCGTGATACGCCCGCCGCCGATCCGGACGGAGCGCAGGAAGTCCCGCGCGGGATCGCTGATCGGCTTGATCGCCTCGGCCACGATGGGCGATTCCGGCCATGCCCGGTGCGCCCGCATCCTCAGCCCTCCCCGCCCATGCGGATCGGGACGATCGAGGCGCCGCCCGTCGCCCGCGTGCCGGCGAGAATGCGAATGGCATCGTCGATCGCATCACGCACCGCCTGCAAATCCTTGATGCCCCGCGCGCCCTCGGCGGGCGAGACATGAAGGTCGGACAGGGCAATGCCGATATTCGCGCCGTATTCGCCGAAGAGCTTTGTCAGCTCGGCATTGGCGCGCAGCAGGCATTCGCCGTCCGGGCCGGCGCTGTCCGGCTCGCTGATCTTCCGGCCGTGCAGCCCGGCCATGATGCGGGTGATGACCGGCTCGCCGCATTCCGCCTCCAGCCGCAGCACGGCCGGGATCGGCAGAAGCTCGGGATCGGTATCGTTGTGGCAACGGCCGATCTGGCTCTTGGAAAGCGACGTGATATCGGCGGCGCTTTCGATGCCGCCGTTTTTCTTGATGAGCAGCCGGTTGCCGGCCTTCAGCTGATAGAACCAGGCATTCGTAAGCGTGTCCTGCATATCCAGTCTCCAGGCAAAGAAAAAGCATTCCCGCCACGGGAAATCCGGTCGGGTTTTCCCGTGGCGGGAAATATCGAAATCGTTGAAAGATCAGGGCATCAGGTCAGGGAGGCCCGCATGCACGCAACATCGCAAGAACCGGCCGGGACGGCAGGTCCGCAAACCGCCCCGGCCGGCTGGCCGCGCCAACGGGAGAGGAAAAACCCCGGCGCGAATGGGAAGGCCCTGCCGGGCTTGGGAGGAAGCGGACAGGGCCGGCAGGGCCACGCGCGCACCGGCCACAAGCGGCGGGCTGGCGGGCGTCATTTGCAAAAGTGGAATACCTCATTGGCCGCCGTCCTCATGTGGTCCAAAAACATCGGGGCGGATGACGTGACGGGAAATTCCTGTGATCCGTTCAAAATCGAGAACGCGCGCCGCCGGCACACGCCGCCATGAATGCAACGAGCTGTGCTTGATGCCCAACTCCCGCGAGAGGGCTACAGCCCCCCCAGCCTTTTCGGCGGCAAGTTCAACGATCTCAATCATGCGCATAACGTAGTTTATGCCTACGGTGCATGTCAACAGCCTACGTAGGTGCAAAATGGTAGCCGTTAGCTACAACTTTGTTATGGACAAATTGACAACGCTCGGCTCCCGTCTCCGCTACGCGCGCAAAGCAAGAAACCTGACGCAAGATCAGGTGGCGGCCGAATTCGACATCAAGCGCAACAACGTCTCAACTTGGGAGAGCGGAGAGACGCGCCCTAGCGTCGACCGTTTTCCGGCTTTGGCGCGCCTATATGGTGTGACGGAGGCTTGGCTACTGGACGGAGTTGGTGAGCCGCCGCCGCAAAGCCCCGGAACCAGCGCGGCCCCTCTCCCCAAAGTCTCACTTGTTCCGGGAGGGCAGTTGCTCGGAACCGGGAAGATGCCCTTGTATACTGGCGCCATGGGCGGAGACGGCCACGTCATCATCACGTTCGATGCGATCGACTACGTTAAGCGGCCCGCTGAACTTGAGAACGTGAAGGGCGGTTACGGCCTTCTGATTGTGGGAGAATCCATGATCCCAGCATTCTGGCCGGGGGATATGGCCCTAATAAACCCTCATTTGCCGCCTGCCCGACAGAAAAACGTTATCCTTTATCACACCCCGCCGCATGGCGGGGATGTCGAGGCCATCATCAAGCAGCTGAACGGCTGGAGCGAACGACAGTGGCAGCTTCAGCAGTACAATCCGCCGCGTGAGTTCACAGAATACAGGCATGAATGGCCTGTTTGTCATCGCGTCGTCGGCAAATACGACGCTCGCTAGTTCACAGTCTCCAAGAGTTCGGCCGGGTCCTCGCCGTACTGCGCAATGATCACGGCGTCATCCCAAGCCCCTATATCCGGGTCGCCTGACCGGCTGAACGCGATCACGGACGCACTCCTCTCAGCAAGTGCCCTGGCCATCCGCTCACAGTGACCTTTGTCGCGAGCCTCGCGCGGAGGCTCGGGAATGAGCATGCCTTTGTTTCCGCGCTGGAACGATTGAACGACGAAATACGTGACCATTTGCAACGCTCCTTTGTTCTTTTTCTGTTCTCATCTAGACTCAAAAACGAATCAGAGTCGAGTCCTATTTAATGTAGGGCACACCTACAAAAGCCCCTTGACGCCTACGTAGGTAAAAACTACCTTTGCCCCGTTCCTCCCGGACGGGTGAGGCCGTTGCATCGGCCGATCTCTCCGGCAACCCTGAACGGAGACACCCCATGCAGACGCATCACGCCACCCCCGCCGTTACCGCCATCGCCCGCAACATCCAGGCGGAAATGGCAGCCTTCATGATCGACAACGGCAGCTGCACCCGCGACGAGCTGTTGCGGCGCTTCACGCCCGAGCAGATCGACCGTTACGGCGCCGCCGCCGCCCGCGAGGCCACGCGCCGGGCCGACCGCCTCGCCGCCTGAAAGCCTTCCGCTTCGGTTTCCGCGCCGCGTGGCGCGGTTTCCCAAACGGAAGGAAGGCCACCATGCACCCTGCCCCAGCCAGGAAAACCGAACCGCTGTTCCGCGTCGAGTTCATCGGCGGCCTGAGCGTCGTCACCAAGGCGCCCAACAGCCTCAAGGCCGAGCAGAAGGCCCGCCGCCGCCACCCGGGCATCGTGTCGAAGGTGCGCATCCTGACCGGAGCGCGCGCATGAACGGGCAATCGAAATACGAGCGCAAGCGCCTTCAGGCGGCGTTCCGCAAGGGCGTCAAGGAAGGCCGCCGCCTTGAACGCGAGGCCCGCCAGCTGGCGGACATGGCCGCACGGCTCTCCGCGCCCGGCGAGAAGATCGCCGCCCCGAGGGACTGGGACGCCTTCGAACCGCCCGCCACCGCAACGCCAAGGTCCGGAGATCACGCATGAGCGACGTTTTTGACCGCTTGAAGTCAGGCATTGCCGATTATCCGGGCATTGACATCGACATGTCGAAGGTCACACGCGCCGCCCATCTTCGCGACGATCTCGGCTTCGACAGCCTCGACGAAGTGGCCTTGGAGCTGCTGGTGGAGGAGGAATTCGGGATCTTTGTTCCGGTTGGCTCCTCGGACGAATGGCGGACAATCAGCAACGTGGTGGCGTTCGTCGAAGACGCCATCGGATCGAAAGGTCAGGCCGATGAGTGACGCGATACCCGCCGACATTAAGGTCAAGGCCGGGTCCGCGTCATGCGAGTTTTTCGCGCTGGTCGCAGAGGGCGAAGGCGAAGCCGACGCAATTATTGCAATCGTGTCGAATGCATTGGTCTCCGAGCGCCAGAATTCGCATCGCGATCTGGATGTTCGACAAAACCCCGCCCTGCGCGGCCGGGTGGCCTATGAAGCCTCCATCGCTGCCGCTCCACTTTACCACGACGGCACGCCGCGCAAGCCATGGGACCAGCTCGGCGACGTCGAGCGCTGGAGTTGGGAGCGGCCAGTCTCCACCAAACCTTCAATAGGATCAGCCGATGTCTGAAATCGCAAACCCGCGCTATTGCCCGACCGCTTGGCTCGACGAGGTGAACCCGCTCGGCGACACGCCAGAAGCGTTTGCGCGAACCGATGGCGAGACTTGGCGATTGGTTGATCCTGATGAGGATTTTAACGCGGCAGTCTATTTCAACGAGCCGCTTGAGCCGGGCCAGATCGTCAATTTCGCACGTCTGACCACATACGGCGATTTCGTCCTGACGATCCGCGAGGACGGAACCCACTACGCCGACCTTCCTGAATTCGACGGTCACCCAGGTTTCCGACTGGAAAACTGGGAATATGAGGACGTTGTTGACGAACTTTCGGAGTTGATCCGGGTCGGGAACCGCGAGGACATATTCTCTGACGGCGACAATCCTCTGCCGCCCGGCTCGTACACGGTCGAGTGCTGGGCTTGGCAGGACACCATTCCGTTCCGCTTCGAGCCTGCCGACGAAACTCCGAAATTCGTTCTCTGCGCGGGGGGCGAGCTGATGGACACCCTGAACACGAAAGGATCGTCCGATGCACAGTGACAAGCTGGAGCAGGAGATTGCCTGTGTCGTTCAGTCCGTGAACGAATGGGATGATCGCACGTCGCCGGATGATTACCCGGAGCACCTGCTTATCACCTCTGAGGAGTTGGCCGAGATCCTGCGCAACTTCTCGGAAACCGCCATTGCCATGGGTATCGAGCTAACCGCTCGCTTCGTCGAAAAGCGCCTGCATGACTACGTCTCGGAACACGGCTCTACCGATCCGGACACGGGCACAGTCGAATATCCCGGCAACGGCGAGGAATACGTCTACGAGCTCGAAGAGATCATCGAAGGTATCCGTGCGCTTGCCGCCCCCACAGGAACATCCGGAGGTTCCGACCATGGCTGACCGGCTCACGAGGTGCACGGCCTGCGGCGGCCGAGGCTACTTCCACTGCGAGTGCTGGCCGGGCGACTGCATCTGCGGCCTAGACGATCAGGACTGCGAGGACTGCGGCGGCGAAGGTTGGATCGACCCGAGCTACGATTATCCAGACTACGATCCTCCATCCGGACCCACCTCCTCAAAATCGAAAGGTCAGGCCGATGAGTGAGGCATGCCCGCGATCGAACGCCAAGATGCTCGCCGACGTGGTGAGGACCTACGATAAGACGCTCTACATGCTCGATGACGGCATGTGGACGATCTACGAAATCACCAAGCGCGCCGTCGCAAAAGCTCCGAGCGAGCACGCCGCCGCCGAGGTGATCAAGGCCATGGAAGCCCGAGGCTCCAAAACTGCGACAAGTCAGGCTGATGCCCGACACGATGATGGTTCAAAACATCTGCAAAACCTGACACATGCAGGCCGCGCCTTGATCGAGCAAATTCTCCGTTTGGACGATGAGCAAAGGGCAGCGATGCCGCGATTGCCGGGCTTATGGCGCCTTTATGAGGCGGTCGCCGCGGCGATGCAGGCTTTAGGCAGCGAGCGACTAGCGGCCAGCGGCGAATTAGATGCTTTTGTGCCGACACTTGGACCTTTTGACCCCGGTAGCGCGGCGATCGAGACCGAGCCGGAACTCTACATCGACACTGTCGATGCCGAGGGCAATCCGATCGAGCCGCCAATCGCCATAGTACCGAAGGGGGCTTAGATGTCTTCCGCCAAGACCATAAGCAACGCCATGGCGCCAGCGGCTTGCATTGCTCCTTCAGTGGGCAAGGCATCGTCGGTTAGGTCGGCTTCAAGGTTGTTCCATGCACGCGGATCAATGCCTTCGAGATCCATGATGTCGGCAGCGCCGTCAGCCGCTTCCTCGATCTGGCGGAAGAGGCTGGCCAGTTGCAGCCAGACGCCGCGCGATGGATTCGCCCTGCCCGAGCACCACGACTTGATCGTGTCGAGGCTGACCTGCAAGAAATCTGCGGCCCCTTGTTGGGAGAGGCCGCACAGCGAAATAGCGGATTTAAAGGTCGCCATCTTAGTACGCCGTCATCGTGACGATGAAGTCAGGGTACTCGTTGATGAGGCATCCTGCGTTGCAGGCATCGTTGTAGTCGTCGGAAAGCTCATCTTCCGCGCCCGCTGCGACGGCCTTGAGATTGGCATGGACGTCAGCAACGCGGTCAAAACCCATGCTGTCGAGCGTAGCCTTGACCTTCGCGGCAGCTTCGTCGGTCCAGTGACCGTTGTGGGTGTTCTCGGTTTCGACGCCGAAGGAAAAGCCATGGGAAGCGATGATGATCATTGCAGGTCTCCTAACCTCTTGCAGTGGGCCAATCCCTCCGCGTTTGTGATTATCAATATACACGAAAAGTGTATGTCGTCAACCGGTAATTTCACCACCACCCCAGCAACGGAGGGGCGCGCGGAATGAAGGATTACCTCTGCGTTATCATCACCGACGGCGAAAACGAGTGGCAGCACCAGGCCA
>NZ_JALJCK010000027.1 GCF_022899355.1 Shinella yambaruensis
CCTCTCGGCCTCCTTCCCGCAACCATCTTACATCAGACCAAACACACAGGATCCTCGGGTCAAGCCCGAGGATGACGTCGGTGGGGGGACAGGGCGGATGTCTCCGCCCCGGTCCCTTTTCAGTGCCGCGGTGCCGCCGGGCGGAAATCGCCCGGCTCCAGCCGCGTTTCGATATGCGGCACCGTCGCGCCGCGGGCGACGCAGAAGAGATCGCTGCATCCGGTGATGCGGAAGCCCGCCTTCTCCTGCACCCTGAGCGAAGCGACGTTGTCGGCGAAGATGCCGGACCGGATGTCCGTGCCGGGCATCCGCATCAGGAACCGCGCCGTCGCCGCATGCACGGCCTCGCTCATATAGCCCCGCCCCCAGTAGAAACGGTTCAGCCAGTAGCCGAGCTCCCATCCGCTGCGGCTGCGCTCGAAGGAGACGCAGCCGATATGCACGTCGTCTCCCGCGGTGATGGCGAAGGCCCAGCCCTCGTTGAGATCGGTGGTGGCGACGGAAAGCCATTCGGCCGCATCCTGCCGGTCATAGGGCGCGGGCACCCGCGCCAGCATGCGCGAGACCTGGAAGTCGTTCAGCGACTGGGCGATCGCCTGCGCATCGGACATGCGGTGCGGGCGCAGGACGAGGCGCGCCGTCGCGACGGTCGGGCAGAGCCCGGGGCCGACGATGCGCGCGCCTTCCGTCTGGGTCTGCAGGACGTTCATCGCATGCCTCCCCAGCTCTTCAGCGAGACCCAGGTCTTGCGGTCCAGCCGGTACCATTCGACGGGCACCATGCCGCCGACGGCAAGGCTCTGCACCATGCCGGTCGCCTGGAACTGGAAGCCGCACTTCTGGATGACCCGCCGCGAGGGGATGTTCATGACCCGGCAGCGCGCATCGATCTGCTCGATGTCGCGGGTGCGGAAGGCCATGTCGATCAGCGCGTGGGCCGCCTCGGTGACATATCCCTGGTTCCAGTAGGGCTCGCCCAGCCAATAGCCGAGCTCGACCGTCCGCCCGTCCTCGTGCGGTTCGATCCCGCAGCATCCGAGGAAGGCGCCGTTGTCGGCTTTCGTAATGGCATAGACGCACTTGCCAATCGCGCCGGCGCGTGTGCGTCGCACGAAATCGGCAGCATCCGCGACCGTGTAGGGGTGCGGCATGCGGGCGACCATTTTGGCGATATTGGCGTTGTTGGCGAGATGGGCAAGGGCGTCGATGTCGTCTTCGTGCGGGGCTCTCATGACGAGCCTCTGCGACAGCAAGATCGGGCAATCGGTCCTCGACCGTTCAGGCCTCAGCCGTTCCTTGGGAGACCGTGATTGGCCTTCCCTTAACAATTCGGTCTGCATGGTTCAGTCCTCCAGAGCAAAAAGGGGAGATAAGGTCTTGCCCCATCTCCCCTTTTTTCTTCAGGCCTGAACCTGTAGCGTCAGCCGGGTCGATGAGACGCCGGCTGTTTTAGAGCGCTACCGGCTTATTCCGCTGCTTCCGCTTTCGGGGCTACAGACACGTAGACGCGACCGTTGGCCTTCGTACGGAAATTCACATTGCCAGCCGTAAGGGCGAAGATCGTGTGATCCTTGCCGAGGCCGACATTGGCACCGGGATGCCACTGCGTGCCACGCTGACGGACGATAATGTTGCCTGCGACGACGGCTTCGCCGCCGAACTTCTTCACGCCAAGGCGCTTGGACTCGGAATCGCGACCGTTGCGCGAGGAGCCGCCAGCTTTTTTGTGTGCCATGGGAGTTCTCCTTTACCTGTCCAGATTATTCGGCTGCGGCTTCAGCGGCGGCTTCGGACTTCTTGGAAGCCTTCTTGGCCTTGCCGGCTGCGGCGATGTCGAGAATGCGGACGGTCGTGTTGTGCTGACGATGGCCGCGCGAGCGCTTCGAGTTCTGGCGGCGGCGCTTCTTGAAGGCGATGACCTTCTTGCCACGGCCATGCTCGACGACTTCGGCGGTCACGATGGCGCCTTCGACGAAGGGCGCGCCGATCGTGGCATCGGCGCCGACGCCGACCATCAGCACTTCGGTGAATTCGATCTTGGCGCCTGCGTCACCCGACAGCTTTTCAATCGTCAGGACGTCGTTGGCGGCCACGCGGTACTGCTTACCGCCGGTCTTGATGACTGCGAACATATTTTATCCTTTCATGTTCGTGCCGGCTCTTTGCCTCCGAAGGCAAGGCCGTCTTTTTGTCAGTCGGTAATGGCGATGCATTGGCGCACCGCCGGCTCAAGCGGTTCCTTGCGGGATAGCCTCTCGGCATGGCACAAAGAACCAAGTAGCGGCACAGGTCGGACCTATGCCACTGCACCTTGCGCAATAGGTGAGGCCATGAAAACTGTCAAGGGGATTTCCGTCACCATGACAAATAGATGAACTTTCCGCGCGCCAGCCCCCTTGCAACCCCGCCCGACACCCGCTATGTACCGCCCGCGCTGGAAAGCGTCGACCCGATGCGGAGAGGTGGCAGAGAGGTCGAATGCACCGCACTCGAAATGCGGCATACCTGCAAGGGTATCGTGGGTTCGAATCCCACCCTCTCCGCCATAAATTCCGTCTATGCACTTGATTTATTTGGGAAATTTCAGACAGGCGGATCGTTAGCCCCACCCACAGCCCCACCAAGTTTGTTCTTTGTACGGGCTCAATCTGTTCCAGTAAGAGAACACCCGACCACTCATGCAGCCGGGCACTATTGTCAAAAATCGCGAGCGACCACGACGAAACAGGTCCGGTGGTTGATGTGCGACCGCGGCGGAGTGGGAACGCTCGGGAGGGGTTGGCGTCATGCGACCACCGGCAAGCGTTCCAGCATGGCACGGAAAGCGGCGAGCCGGTCGGGCAAAACTGGTCGGAAACGACGAGCATCATAGGGAAGATCGTCAACGCCGCTGTAGCTATCGCGGCCTCTGAAAATCTCCTGAAGCCTGATGGCTTTGTACGTCTTACCCTCGTGCGTATAACTGCCGGACCATCTGACGGTATAGATCCGCCCTCGCGTGAGACCGTTCAATACCAGAGTTACGTTCGGGATAGGCTTGCCCCGTAGCCGATCATTGATGCATTCTACGAGCTGGCCGGGTTCGAATTGGATCGCCATTCAGCCCTCCCACCCATCGATTTGATCACCCATGAACTGCGCGGCCTCTTCCGGTACATGGATGCGCAAGCCCATAGGGTTCGCCCATCCGAGGCTGTGTTCCGAATCCTCGTCCTGTTCGCCTTCACCCGCCCATTCGCCGCCACACCCCATAAGGGCCTTGTTCTGGTCGATGTGGCCGGTCCAGCCGTGCGAATACTCGTCATCTGAGCTGTCGCCCTCCAGATCAACCTCTATCCGGCCATTGTGGTACTGTGCGCTCAGGAGAGAGGGCTCCAGGTCATCGCCATCATCTTCCCTGTCATCCCCCACGCCAGCGCTCCAGAGCGTCTGTGTGTGGCTTGGCTTCTGATCGCCGTAGCTGTGGCCGCTCGACGCAGGATGGCGCTCGGTAGCGCCGAGGATCGGTTCCCAATCGGCGTTGTCTTGTTCCCGGTCATCGTCAAGGCACATGGCCTCATTGATCGGCTGACCAGCGTTCGGCCAACCGTGCGTCGGCTCCAAGTCGCCACCGTCCTCAACGTCGGGGTCGTCCTCCAACGCGTCGAGCAAATCGATAAGCCGCTCGATGGAGGTAGCGATGGCGGCGCGGGGTGTGGTTTCGGGCAGCACGAAAAACAGCGTGCCGTCACGCCGCTGAATGTCGGGGTAGTGTTCCATGGTGGTTCTCTCGGTTCAAACCCGCTTTCGAAGGCGGGGGATGTGAGGCTTTCGAAGGCATCGCATCCTAAGCCGGTGTCAGACCGGCAGCCGGGGGTTCGAAACACGCCGAGAGACGTGCAGCACACTTTTAATGGTTTCCCATCTGGACATGGCGTGCTCCCCCGGCCTACAAAGGTCGGGTTCGGAGCACTCGCCAAAGTGCGCCATGCGATTTTGACGCCGCCAAGCGTCTCACGCAATCAGCAACATGACGCCGCCAAGCGCATGCTGCATATATCTCGGTCCGGGTTTCGAAGCCCACGGACAACTTGCCTGATTTGCCCCAGACATTCAAGCGCACCCTCGCCAAAGGGTGCACGCTTGCGTCAGCATCCAGATGCTACGCTCTCCATTGAGCTTGGACTACGCCATCGAGAGCCTCAATCGCTCGACCAAGGGCACGGTGATTTATCTTCTTTCCGATCCAGCCGCATCGTTTGAAGTAGGTACCAGTTCGAGCGGCACTATCGAGATCGGGCATAGTCCAGCCAATTTCATAGCACTTTTGCCGAACCGCATCTAAACCGCTGTTTCCAGTCAATTTGTAGGGCTGCCGACCACGGCGCCGAAAACCCCGGTAACGCGCGGCCTGCTGTATGTTAACCCAAGTGGAATGAGGAAAAGCTGCGCAAATGTCTTCCACAGATGCAGTTCTATAGATTCGCCTTAGCTTCGAGATGTCGGCTGCAGACCAGACGTGAAACGCTCGTCTCAGGCCCAATTTTGCGCATTGACCATAAATTGCGATGCGGGTGCGATGAGGTAGGCGTTTGCACATGGCATCGTAGTTGCCTTTGAATTTGATCAGCACCGCGCGTTCCTTATCAGTCCAAAGTGCCTGCCCCCTCATATTCACACCTTCGCGCTGCATCCTTCTTAGTGACCGCTCACTGGAAGCGGCATTTCGAGCAAAATAAGCTAACGACATTTGCACCTCCCGCAGTGGAGAGGAGAGCGCAACGAAAGGCGTTCGGCGAATCAAAAGTGAAGTTTTCCCTGCTTTTCACAGGTTGACTTTAGCGTGTATCCTGCCAATCTCCTCGCCTTATGAGGAAAGTGGCCGGGGGGATAATTGTGCGAGTGATCATCCGCTTCTCAGTCGATAACGAGAACAACAGCGCATTGCGAAATAAGTTGACCGGCGTGCTCACTCGCGCAGGCCTTGTTCGAGGTGCGAATACGGCGACCTATGAGGCTATGCACCTCACGAGCGGAAATGTTGGTCACATGCTGAGCGCATTCTGGAGGAGGGCAAACAACCACCAAGGCCCTGGTCGGATCGATCATTTCTGGATGTATTCAGATAAGTCGGACCTCGACGACATAGTGTAGTAAGCCTTTGAGCGCCGCGGATGTACCGGGCTCATCCAATTGCAAAGGCCGGGAGCGTACACCCGGCCTTTCGCATGTTGTGCTCCTATAGGAAGCCACGAGCCTTCCGGGAGACTGGCACTTTCACTTCGTCCGAGGCCAAATGCTCCGGTATCAACCTGATCTTAGCGCCCTCGATTTCAAGCTCGGCAATGAAACCAGCCTTCGAAGCGCCTTTGCAGATGGCAGTGATTTGCGTTGACGTGATGACTAGCGGTCTTGTCATGTATCCCCCTGCACGCGAACCGTATCATGGGCGAAGCTAATAGATCGCTTTCTGAGTGGCCTCAAGCACCTTGACTCCAGCGTGCAGTATGCCAGCCTGATCGCCTATTTGGGGAGTGGAAGATGGCAGAACAGTTTGAAACTGGGGATGTTGTGGACCTTAAGTCTGGCGGACCACTTATGACAGTTAACCGAGTGAACAAGGATGGCGACGTAATATGCGAATGGTTTAATCAAGAGGGGCAGAAGTACGAACCAAAATGGCACGCCTTTAAACCTCAGATGCTCCGGCGGCTAAAATCCAAAGGAAGTAATACCTAGAGTATTTATGCGATAATACGACCTCGCCCGCCTCAATCATCTTCTCGATTTCCTCGCGGACTTCAGTAGGAGTCTTCGGCGCAGCCAAGGCATAGAGAGCTGTTGGGTCCAAATTCAACACGATGTTGGATTTGCCACCGTATACATCCGCGACCTTCATGAACCGGGTTGCGGCCGACATGCTCATGCCGAACTCGGCTTCGATCCAAGGCATAAAAATGCCGTGCCCTATGCGATCCACGCGCATCCGAGACCGGGCAATTCGTCGGGCAGGTGAGTTGCTCAAGCAGATCGAGCCGGCAAAGCCGGGGCCGAAACCAGAGATAGGTGTGGGCGCCCATACCGAATTGGGCCGGCAGGTGGCAGGTGAAAAGGCCGGATTGTCCAAGCACCAACAGGTGCAGGCCATCCGCGTCGCGAACATCTCTTTCGCAGAAGTTGACTGGACACTACACGTCAGCGTTGCCATTGTTGATCAGCCATGGAGATCTACAATGAACCGGTACATTTTACTGCTCTCCCTTATCTTATTCCCCGTCGAAGGGCGCTCCCAAGATGTACCCGGTCCGGCCGCCGCTGCGATGGAAGGATGCATGATTTATCGTCTTACCCATGGGAATGATGGTCGGTCATCACTCAAGCTCATTGAAGAATGCAGCGACGACTTCAGTGCATACATTGAAGAGTGCATGCAGACCACTAACTTAGAGAAGTCGAGTTGTCTTCTCGCGGGGGCAAGTGCTGCCTATGGGACCACATATCGCGTCACAGGCAAGTATCCTGAGGAGTAGAGGAGATTAATGCGGGCTGCAAATAAGTCAGACGGAATCGCGATGCTATGTAGCCGAGGCCCTACACGGAATTAGCTTGCGACTGTAGGCTACGGTTACGAGTTCCGGCAGTTTTCATAAACCGTTGCGCCTGGCTATAGGTGATCCCGCTCTTCTCCTCCACCCATACACCGAAATGCCCGCGGGGCAGCTTGGCTTTGATCGCGAGGAGTTCGGCGCCCATCGTGGCCATCTTCTCATCAGATACGCGCTCATAGCGCTGGGGAAGCCGTACAGGCGCGTTCTTTGGATTGGGCAGACGGAATGCCTCCGGGCTGTAAAGGCGATTGTGCGCCTCTCTGGCGGCGTTCTGGTGAGATATAGAGAGGCCCTGGAATTGTCGCACCGTCATGCCGAGGCCGAAAGCCAGTTCGGCGATGGCCCGTCGCTTCGGATCTGCCATCTTTCGAATCGCCACGATCTGCCAGTTATTGAGGTGGCGCATCGTTCCGACACCATCGACTTCAATTTCTGTGATCAATCTTCGACCTTCCATTAGATAGGTTGAAGAAATTCCCATTGTCAGCTGGGGACCCGTTGGGCATTAGGGCGCTCCTGGGTCTTTTGCCCGATGTCCAGAATGATTACCAAGACCAGCTCGTGATCCGCATCCCAGACGGGATCAAGGAGCATGCTCGTATGTTTCGACACTGAATGCATACGTGGTGAGAGAGCCAGAACCAGACGACGTAGTGCATCCAACGTACACACGTTGCCCAGCTCCTACCCTCTTTTTTGTTCTAGTTACACCGGGTCCGGCCGCGCCCCCCCTTGTGATCTTTATGGTTGCCAGAACATTCCTATCCGCAAAATTATTCTTTACGTAAGCCTCTTCTCCGAGCTGACCGCAACGATCGCCGTAAACAATTGTCACACTCATTGCTTCAGTCTCCGCCCTAATGTCAATCGAACTACAACTGTTGCACGCCACGCGTAGTCGTACTATAGAATCATCTACTTAAAATAGCGAGAGGAAACCTCATGCCTAGATCATTGGAAGAAGCTCCCGCGGCGCGTGAGGACATGAATCTCATTGGAGCGCGGAAGGGCGATCACACCGCGGAGATTTATGTTGATGAGGAGACTATCGCTATTGGGCCGGATGACCAAATATACGGCAATTGGCGGAGCACACCACAGGCTGCGTGCGAAGATAAAGGTCGAACTGTATGGTTTTACCGCAAGCAACTTGGATTTTCGGAAGTGGTCTTGGTCTGCACTAGCTCTGCCGGAATGGTCTCGAGGTTTGACATCTCCGCTGAGTGATATCGCCCTGCTTTGGGCTTTTTCGTGTTACTCACCCCTACTCAGCAAGCCGAAGCCCTCGCCTACAGAGGTGAAGAAGACCACGGCGAGCCGGAATTCGCTCGATAACCTTCATTGAATTCTTGTTTCAACCCCGCCCATTCGGCGGGGTTTTGCATTACTGTTCACCCCTGTACATCTGCCGTAAAACTGCTGCTGAGGGTGATCGCATCTCCAGGAGCGGCAACAAACCCCGTAAGCTTAAGGAAAAGATTTCCCGCGCCGGTCATGTCTACAGTCGTGTCTCCCGAAGAGACGTGACCGGTCGAACCGTTTAGACGCACTTCAAACTCAACGCGCTGGGACGAGGCTCCGCGAACATACAGGTAGAAATCTGCAGCCCATTGCCCGGTAAATGTACTTGGGATTGTTGCCGACGACACACTCGTTCCAGCCGCATCCAAATTAGTGTTGCCGATGCGGAAACGCAGTATCTTGTCCGCTCCTGTCCCAGTTGTACTTCCTGCGATCCGGACATGCAGGGCTTTTCCAACATAGTTCGACGAAGGTGGACCTTTCCATTCGCCGGCATTGAGCGTGAACGACGCAAGGAACGTCTCGACACCGCTCGAATTGGCTACCGTTCCCGGAACTATGGTCCGATCTGCCGTGATGGTGGAGATCGCCTTTGCGTACCGCGGGCTCGCCGTGGATGACTCCCGCCGCACGATATTGCGAGTGTTCGCGTCCGCCGTCCCGTCGTTGTAGTTGATGCCCGGATCGTCCTGAAGATCGCCGCCGGGCGCCTCCCAGATGGCGGTTTCATTATTCGAGAATATGGCCGTCGAATCTACATGCGCGCGCGCATTGGCCCCGATCTCAAGCCCGATGAAGAAATCATCGATGTCGGCATTCACATGACCTGTGCAGCCTTCCCGCACGGCGATGCCGCGACCGGTTCCACTGCCCCGCAGGATCGGCATATCGCCAGCAATTGGGTTTCCATTGGTCTCGTCCATCTTGTAGCCGATGGCATGATAGACGTTGAACAATTCCTGAATGCACGCATTGGAGCCTGCGCCCGCCCCCATGTCGAAGATGCCGCCCGACACATAGAGGCTGCACCGCCGCTGGGCATCGATACCGTTTGCGCCGGCAAAATCGAAATGCACGTTGTCGGTCGCAAGCACGGAGTCTTCCACTGCCGCAAGCTGCGTTCGCGTCCAGTTGACAAAGGCAACGTCCTTCACCTTGAATTTCGCCCCAGAGACGCCGCGAATTCCGATGGTGGTTGCTGCCGTGCCGTCTATGACCGCAGTCGGCACGTTCGGATGGCCGCCAACGTCCGGCCCTTTGATTTCAATGAGCTTTTCGCTCGAAAGGCCGAAGGGGATGGTAGCGACAACAGCCGACGCACCCGTATAGGTGCCAGCGGCTGACTGGACAATCCACTTGCCGCGCAGCACCGGCCCGTAGAAGGCGAGATCGTTAAGGGCGCTTTGGAGCGTGGCCTTCGGCTCCCCGTCTCCAAGTCCATCATTCGTATTGTCGCCCGCCGGGTCCAGATAGATGACGTTCGTGTCTGCGCGCTCGTTCGTGATGTGCCAAACGTTGCTGCCGCGAAGGACGCGGCCGGGACCGCTATGCTTGACGCTATGGAAATTCGCAATGGACTCGGTCGTGAGAAAGTCAGCGTCCGGCCATGCTACCTCACCGCCGGTCACGTCCGCCCATGTGACGACCTTCTGAACGGCAATTGTGTCGTCCTCCGCTCCATCACCGACAGCTCCTTGCATGTATGGCGTGACGGCCAGCTCATCCACGGCCCACCAACGTCCATCATTCTGGAACTTCAGGTCGTAGGACGGCTCGCTATCTACGACCTTGTAAAAGGCCCCCCCGATCACAGTCGCGGGGTCGCCGGGCATCGGGTCGTAGGCCTCGACATAGACGCGTTCAACATCGGCAGGGATGAGGGCAAGGTCTGCCTCGCGGAACGACGGGATGCGATAAATGCCCGTCGTGATCGTCATGACGTCGCCGACGGCCAAGCCTGAATCCGCTATAGCTCGGCCATTTGTCGCGGAGAACACGGCGATGTTATCCAAGACCGACGAACTTGGCCCCACTACCGTGCCGGTGGAGATCGGTCCAATCGTGGCACCGTTGACGCGGGCATAAAGACCGATATTCGTGCACCAGATATCGCCGTCTTGGGGATTGTTTGGCGCCACGCCGACACTGATCGCGAATCCGGCTCTAGCGGAGGTGGAGGCGGTCGTGATGAGCGGCCCCGACATGGTGTCGCCGGCACGATTTACTGGCGTATAGCCAAGCTCATCCTGCTTTGAGGAGAAGGCCAAATTCCATTGTGCGGGCGTCGGTACGTAGGCGTACGACCATCCAGGCGAAGTACCCATGGCGTCACCTACCTAATCAGAACAAAGGAGTGACGATGACGAGGCCCGGGGACCCGTTGCCGCCATTACGATTTGGGCCGGCATCAAGGTTGTTGGCCGATCCACCGCCACCAGCGCCGAACCCGCTGCCCCATCCGGCACTGGTATTGGACGAGCCATTGCCGCCCGCACCGTAAGGTCCGCTCGCGCCGAGGCCACCGTGGCCGATAACGACAGAATTGATACCAGCATTGCCGGGACCACCAGACATGCCTTCGATGTTCAGATCACCGCCGGTTCCGTCGCCACCAGTTGCATAGGTCGTGAAGGCATAGCCGTTGGACAGAACGACGGCGCCACCATCGCCGCCCGTGGCGGAGCACACGCTGCCGAAGCTAGACGTACCGCCATTTGGCCCGGCACCCGTACCGCCGACACCGCCAGCACCGATAGTGACGGCATAACTCGAATTGGGCCCAACAATCAGTTTCCGCGCGATGCCGCCTGCTGCGCCCCCGCCGCCGATACGGATTTCACCGACGCCAGGCGTTGCGCCGCCCCCACCAGCACCCCCGGCCCCAACAACGATAACATCCAGCGCTCGGCATCCGGTCGGCGTCGAATAGGTCTGATTGGTCGTGATGTAGACGGGAGCGCCAAGGACGTATTGCGACGAGGTTTGAACCACCAACGGCACCCAGTTTGCGCCACCACTGTTCGGGTTTGTGGTGTTGTCGTCCACCGTGTTGAGGTAGAGCGTGCCCGCCGTATTGCCGATGACGATTGCGCCCTGCGGGTAGCCGCCGATGGCGGTCGAGAAGTCACTATCGTAGGGCACGGCGCCGCCCGCGCCCTGCCAGCGCGACCACTGCGTGATCTGGCGCAGGATGCCGTTGAAGTCCTGCCCGAACGGAGGAACGCCGCCAGCGCCGACAGGCAGGAAGGTGAGAGGCGGGAATCCCGTCGTGAGCGAGGCCGCGCCGTCCTGAATACCGACTTGAGATGCTTCGGGGATGGTTCGGATGTACGAGCCGCTTGCACTGTTGCCAAACGGGATCGGGAACCGAGCCGGGAGGTCGGAGATCTTCATGGATTACGCTCCACAGTTGGGGAAAGGAACCGCGAAGCGGTACGGAGAATGGGTTGCCGGCCCGGCTTCCGGTCGTCACGAAAGGCTGTCCGGCTGCCGCTGTTGTCGCGCACACCTGCGGCTGGTGCGCCCGTGAAGAGGACGACACGGGGAAACTCGCGAATTGAGAACGTCACCCCACCGCCCCAGGAAGCGGAAACGGCAGGGTGACGATATTGCTGGCCCGGCTCCATTCCTGCGAAGGAGACGATAGGAGACTGTCCAGCTGCGGCGGTTCTCTCGGACACCGGCCGCTGGTCCGCCCATACGCGAAAGCGATGAAAACGCATGGGGACTACCATGATCACACCTCCGGCAGCGGCGCGTCTGCGTCCGCGGTCAGGGCGTTAAATGCCTGTTTCCAAGGGGCGATGATGTGGGCGACCTCGGGCGAATTGATCGACTTCCCTGCTCCGGGGATCACCTCAAGCGGATTGTCCAGAAGGCGCTCGCGACGGCGCTTCGCTTCGGAAGGAGGCCATGAGGTGTCGCGACTGTTAAGAAACACGAGAACAGCGAGATCAGGACCCAGCTTTTCCAACGCGTCACGAACGCGGGCCTCGATCTCAGCCGCCCTCGTCACCATCAGCGCCGACGCGGCGTTTTCAACCCGGGTGACGGCCGATTCCAGAACACGTTCTGCGTTCTCGACTGACGTTTCCAGGCTAAGGCGGGCCTGCTGGGCCGCCGACATGATTTCCTCGGCGTCGGCAAGACGCTGCTGGGCTGCCTTCAGATCAGTGTCAAGCAGATCAGTGCCATCAATGGCTCTCTGAGCCGAACGCTGGGCGCGACTGTCGATAAGCTCGGAGACGTTTTCCGTGGCCTGATCGATCTCATGGTTGAGATCCCAAGTGCGCCTTTCGGCACGCTCATGAGCCGCTGCGATGCGATCACGCTCGGCCTTTGCCTGGGCATGGGCATCAATAGCGCGGCGCAGCTCGACGCGAAGTGGGTCGTCTTGTGCCGGCGCGGTTCTTGCGATCTTGAGAATGTTCCTCATTTCGCGGCACCTCCGACCGACGCCGAACCGATCGGTGAAGCGCCGATCACGAACGGCTTTGCAGCTGGCTTGGGCTTACGTGCCATCTCAGCGCCCCTCTACCGCGATGCGAGCGGCGTCCGGCCAGCGTTGGGCAAAGCTCTTCTCGCTGGCAGCGGATACGGGCGTGCGCTTTTTCGGTTTGGCGAGCGGCGCATCGCTTTTGATGCGGGCGATGTCCGGAAATCGCTCGGCGAAACTTGAGCGCCCCGGCATGGCGCGATCAGACGCGCGCACGTCTGCACTGCTGTTGCCGGCAATCATCTCAGGATCAGGCGGGTTGTCCTTGGCCGGACCGCGCTCGTCCTCTTCGCTGTCTTCAGCGTCGGCTTCAACGCATGCTTTGCGGATCGCTGCCCAACCTTCCTCAGAAAGCGATGCGGCGAGCTTCCGGAGCGCCCCTATATCGAGAGCCGGCTTTCGGGCCTCCGGCTCTCCTTCATCGAATGTGAGGCCGTATCGCGAAGCATCGAACTTGCCGCCCTTCGAGAAATCCGACACCGGCACCCGCAAGGACTTGCCGGGTACGCGGCGCATGTTCTTCGGCGCGCCGTCAAAAGCGCCTTCGGGAGCGGGATGGGTGAGATGCGGGTTCGCCTTCAGGAAAACTGCGAAGTTATGCAGTTCCAAGTCGGAGAGCAGTTTATCGGGATGGCCGTTCATCGCGGTTCCTTTCAGTGACGAATGAGCTGTTGGCTGTAGGACCCGCCGCCCATCGGAAAGGCACGCGGATTGGCGGGAGAGGCAGAGGCGACAAGGGCTTCGGGGCTGATTTTCATCGGGCCGCGCTTGGTCAGCAGTGGCGCAACGGCACCGGCAATGGCGTTGGCAACGTCGTCGTGCCCGCCGGGGGCATGGTCGATTATGTCGCGACCGGACGACCCGCTGCGGCGCTCCAAGCCAACCAGTTGGTCAATCGCTCGGGTGTTGTCGAGCAAGGTCAGGTGACCGCTGTTGATGTGCGGCACCATCGCGCCATAAAGCGCGCTCTTCGGCTGGTCGCAGCGCTCATAGGTCACGCCGTGGTGACTGAATGGCTCTTTGCACCATTCCCCGCCGAAATTGTCGCCCGTGACCTTCGTAACCCCGTAGGATTTCAAGGTTTCGCAGAACTCGGCCGTGACGACGGAAGGCTTGAACGGCGGCTTTTTCTCCCGCAGCACGTCGATAACGGCATTGTTCTGCCGGTCGCGGTGCGCGATGCAAAGCGTCATTGAATCCGTGCCGGAACCGCCGGCAGGGTCAACGAAGGCCGAATAGCTGATGCCCGGTTCGCGGGCGCGTTCCGTGATGCCGGCATCAACCAGGGCTTCCACCACTTCGCGCACCAGCAGCGTTTCAACGTCGGTACGGAACAAGCCGCCGTATTCGGCACTCGCTGCGCCGGGATCGCGCTGATAGGCCTTGTCCACCGTCGATTGTTTGAGCGTGCTGTTGAACGTCTTGGACGGCCCATTGGCCACCAGTACGGCCTTGTCGCCGTTCGGGCCGAAGTCGGACCGGAAGGTACGGAACAGCTCGCCCTTGCGCGCGTATGGGCTGCTGATCACCATCATGGGCGCGCTGGTGGTGGCCAGCGCCGGGCGAAGAGCGCGGAGGATTTCCTGATCGGGGTTCTTGCTGCCCTCAAGCGACCAGAATGCGAGTTCGTCGCAAATCGCGCCTATGGCAGTGATGCTGCGAACAGTTCGGAAGTTCGCCACGGCAATGGTGATATCCGTGGAGTTGTCCAGGGATATCTTCTCGGCTGTCGGCTCGCCCTCAAGCATCCCGTTGAGCACTGGCGAGTGGGTCAGGATGCCCTTGACGTGCTCGAACGCCTTTCCAGCCTGATAGGAGGCCGCGGCGAGGATCGGCAGCGCACCACGTTCGCCGGGCGCGAGGTATTCGCTCCAGTCGCAAAGCGCAGCTAGGTAGGCCGCGAACGTGCCGGCTGAGCGCGTCTTGCCGCCACGACGCCCGACAATGGCCCAAATCTCGTCAACGCGCTCCAGTGGCTCGCTAGAGCGTCCTGTCACGCTATGGAACAGGACGCGTTCGTCATCGGTCAGGGCCTCACCCATGGCAGCGATGAGCAAGACACGCCAAAGCGCCCAACTCTCGCCGGGGATGGCCCCGCCCAATAGCTGTGGGTCTTCAAGCGCCTCGCGCATCGTAACCAGGGGCTTCATGCACGCTCCTGCAAAGCGATCCAGGCGCGGGCAAGGTGATCGTCAATTCGGGTGAGGAGATCGTCCCAAGCCTCGGCCTTCATGGCCATTGCCGTCTTCGCCTCCCCCGTGCGCAAGGGCAGCAATTCCGCCCGCAGGGCCATGAGATCAGCGGACACGTCTGCAACGCCGTCCTTAGCCTCCTGCGGGGGAATGGTGCCAAAGCCGAAGGTGTCAAAGAGGAAACCGTCATGCGGTGCGGGCGCGCTCATCATGCAGCCGCCTTGTTGCGCAGGTAGTCGGTGACAAGCTGCGTGCGCTGGCCGGCCCTCGCTGTCTTCGCTTTGGCCTTCAGGCCGTTCATCAAGCGCTGAAGGACATTGCTGATCCGAACCAGTTCGTCGGCATCTACGGCCTCCTCGCGAAGGATTGCCGCCTGCATCCGCTCTGCCTCGATGGCAACAGCCGCAGCCTGGCGAACCATGGCACGCATGGGTTCGGACATGATGGCATCGCCACCGAGCTCTTCTGTGAACTGGCAAACGAGGTCACGGAAGCGCCGAGCGGGGGCGCTCCTGCCGTCCACGCCTTGAACAAGGCGCGAACCATTCGAGACCGCCGAGCGAGCGGTGCGAGAAGATGGGGTGATATGGCGGCTTGTCTGGGTCATGCCCTGAGAGTTGTCGCCAGAATGCGCGCAGTTCAATCAGGGATGCATCGAAGTGCCTGAAAACGTTATGAAATGTCAGAAATAGCGGGGCATTATACAGAGGAGAGGACGCGCTGGACCTGTGACGCGGTCCAAACAGTGCTCCCTCGGGCGGTGGGAATACCCTTCGCCGTGAGAGCTGTTGCAATGCCGTTTGCACTTGTGACGCCGCATGCCCGGATCTCTTCAATGACCGGCATGAGGTCTGCCGCCCGGGCACTCGCTTTGGCCTTACGAGCCTCCTGGCTGGCCTTGCGAGCATCTGCCGATATGACGCTACCCCTGAAGCCACCAAGCTTCTGACCGCGTGCCTTGGCGGCTGCAAGGGCTGCCTTCGTGCGCTGGCTGATCATCTTCCGTTCGGCCTGTGCGACGACGGCCATGATACCAACGACCATCTCATTCGCCTCTGGCATATCGGCCGCAACAAACCGGATACCAGCCTTTTGCAGGCTCAGCAGGAAGGCTGCATCACGGGAAAGACGGTCGAGCTTGGCAATGACCAGCGTGGCGCCGTGAAGCCGGCACAGAGCCATGGCCTCCGCAAGCTTGGGCCGGTTATCCTTGCTGCCACTCTCAATCTCTACGACCTCTTGCAGGAGCATCCAGTTGCCGCCGTTAAGATAATCGGCAACTGACTGCCGCTGCGCTTCAAGACCAAGACCGGAGCGTCCCTGACGTTCTGTCGAGACACGGAGATAGCTGATGAACTTGCCGTCTGCCATTGCCCTGATCCTTTAGCGTTTATGTCAACCTTCGATGACAGTACCGCAAACGATAAGGAACGCAAGCACTTTTTACAGCGTAAAACTCTGAAAAATATAGCTTTTTCAATCTCTTAAAACGCTATGTTCTGGGCTGTCTAGGCTTTGCCTCAAACTGGAAAAGAGGCGAGGCATGAGGATTTCCCCGTTCTCCATTCAGCCAGATATTCCACTTAGCAAAGAAGGCCGAACCACGCAGTCCGTCATTGCCTTGGCCAGGGTTGGTCAGGTTGACCCACTCGATAGAGAAGCGACCCAGGGCATCTACGCCACTGCTTGCCACGCTCATGAACCACTGCTCTCCTTTGAGAGCTAGCAGTCCAGAACGTCGGTTGACTTCGTGGTGATACGGATAAGCCTCAGCTCCCTCGACTGGGTGGAGGCACCAATCAACACCGTACGACAAACACTTATCATCGTTGTCCAGCAGGAGGAGGCGAGGATGCCCTTCATACGGATCCTCGAGAAGGGCAACGAACACATCGTCCTCCCGCTTGGCTGCGATGATTCCAAGTGATCCCGCCTCCCCATTGGATACGCGAACAAGTTCACCCGGTGCACCAGCACCGATTGTTTTAATCGTGCGGTTGCCTACTACCTGCATGGACCTCTCCTTGAGTTGATCAGCGAAACGCTATCACACCTCAGGCAGGCACGTCTTCCTATCTCTGCGACCCTTCTCCTCCACGTCCCTCAACCAGTCGCGCAGTGACGTTGGGCGTGCTGCTAGGCGCCTATCGAGCCGGAAGGTGGGCAGCCGGTGCTTACCGTCGAGCCACCTCAACTGGCGCTCGGTGATGCCGAGAAAGTTGCTGATCGCCTTCGGGCCGATGAGCAGCTCTGGATCTGGGGTCATGCGGCTCCTCCCTCGCGCGTGGGCGCGCGCGCGACGTCATACTCCGTGCTTTCATGGGCTCCGCCCAAACCCGCAAGGAGCTTCGCCCCTTGACCCAAAGCACTGGCTTCGCCAGCGCCGTCACCATGCGGGTCGGATAGAATTTGCTTCACCGTCAGCAGGGAAATCACCGTCGAGGCTGGTTCCTGCTTATGAAGAAAGGGGCTTTCGCAATAAGCGAAGCCGATCTTTATCATGCGGACGAGGTCGTCTGCGGCCTTGTCAGCACGGTCGAGCCCGATGAGAGGTTCAAGGCGCTTACGGGTCTGCGCGCGAATGCTGTTGAGCCGGCCAGATCGCTTTGCGGTTTCGAGGTTCACGATAGAGCGAGCGACGGCGATTGTGGCACCGTGCGAACGGTGCAAGGGGAAGGGCAGGATCTCTGCCGGCAGCCTCCAGTCGAGGAGGGAAAGTTGCTCATACATCGCGGCGTTCTCCCATATTAATCCCCTCAACGTATGAGCGATACGTTGAGGGACAATCATCCCACTTTCCATGGGCGATACGTTGAGGGACAAAAACAGGGGCGGGGAAGGCCAATTTCAGCACCCTCCTGCGGCCTTGCCGGCCTTCAAGCGGATGATGCTCGGCGATCAGATACCCAAGTCTCTTAAGGCGCTGAACGTCCCGCTCAGTGCTCGATAGCGATCTTCCTGAGCGATCGGCTAATGCGACATCGGAGAGCGGAAATGTCCCGTTTTTTCGAGAGATGTTGGACCTGATCACGTTCAGCGTCTCTTTCGAAAGCTTGCCGAGAGCCGCTCTCGCATCGGTAAACCAATGGTCTACCAGCTCGTTGGCTAGGGTACGTTTAGTAGGCCAACGAACGGGAACAGCCTCGACTTCAGGGAACTTTCTTGGTTGACCAGAAAGTGCGAAGGGCTCCTTGAACGCAAACGCGACTGGGCAGCGCTGAGGGGCGGTCAATTGCCTGCCCTCCTATAAGTGTCGGCCATCGCCGCCGCTTCTGTTGCTTCAAGGGCGCTGAGCCCGAAACGCTGGCGAAGGGCGGGAATGATGGGACGGGGCGGCGTTCTCTCGTTGGCAAGCCACTGAGCGGCGACTGTGACGGCTTCGCCGTGCTCATGCTCGGGAGGGCTGAGTTGGCTCATGCGGCGCCACCATCTGGAAGGGATTGCGCCCACTTATCGGCATCTGAGGCAAGGACGAGCGTCTTTGTGCCAGCCTTTTTGATGCGGAGACGACCGGCGTCCACCTCATCGTAAAATAGGGTCCGCCCGATGCTGTACATCGAGCAGAACTCATTCACGCTATACGCAGCCTTTCGGCCGACACTCATTCCAACATCCTCGCTCATCCATTTCTCCTTCGATCGCGCGAGACAAAAAAGGCCGCACACCAAAGCTCTGCTTTTCACGCAGAGGTTTGCTGTACGGCCGCTGACCATCGGGCTCCCCCGTGGTCACATCGACATCCCTAATCCACTTTATTTTTATGCGAGTTCAGGATGCCTGCATGGCTATGTAGAGATAATCAGGTTCTGCCGGCCATGCGTCTTAGCGGACTCCCGGGCGGGCATTGCTGCAATCTCACAGAGAAAGATACGGTTACCAGCGAGCAATTGCAACCAGCAGCGGGTGCCGTTCTGTTCGTTATCTGATCTTTTTTTGTTCAGGGAAGCTGATGATGGTGTTCCCGGACGCTTTGCGTACATAATTCGCCCAAGCCGCCATCATCTTTCGGCGTTTTTCCAAAGCATCAGAGCGGCGGTAGGCCAATTCGACTTTGTTGCCAACGGAATGGGCAAGCGCGGCCTCAGCGATATCTCTAGAGAAGTTGGTCGCATCACCGGCCCAGTCGCGGAACGACGACCGGAAGCCATGCACAGTGACATCAACTTTCATGCGCCGGAGAAGCATTCCCATAGCCATGCCCGACAGCGGCTTCTTGGCCGCCTGACCAAAGAAAATGAAATCTCCGCTCCGGATCTCGTACAGCGCCTTGAGGATCGCGATAGCGGTCGGGACAAGCGGTACACGATGCTCCTCTCGATCCTTCATCCGCACTGCCGGCACAGTCCACACAGCGGCCTCCCAGTCGATTTCTTGCCATGTGGCGCCCAACACCTCACCTGAGCGGGAAGCCGTGAGGATGAGGAACTGGAGGGCTCTGGCAGCCATGGCATCCGAGAGCAACTGGTAGAACGCAGGCACCTCTTGATACGGCAGCGCCTTGTGGTGCTTCACCGTCTCCCTTTTCCGGGTAGGTAGGGCGTTCTTCAGGTGGCCGTTCCATCTGGCCGGGTTGTCGCCAGACCGCCAGCCCTTGGTCTTTGCAAAGTCGAGCACCTTCTCGATCCGGCCGCGGATCCGAGACGCTGTCTCAGGCTTGCTCTGCCAATGTGGCGTCAAAACCTGTAGTACGTGCTCTGTGTCAATTTCCTGCACAGGCACCTTGCGGAGCTTTTCGCAGTAGGCGTCACCAAGTGTCATCGTCCACTGAGCGGCATGTTTGGGATTGGACCAGCTTGGCTTCATGATCGATATGAAGTCGTCGGCAACGGCGGCGAAGGTCTTCATCTCGTTCGCCACCTTACGCTCCTCCATGTCTGTTAACGGGTTGCCACCCCGAAGAAGGATGGCGCGAGCCTCGTCAGCTTTGAGGCGAGCTTCCTTCAGGCTGACATCGAGCAGTCGCCCCATGCCCATCTCATACCGTTTGCCACTCCGCTTCCACAGAAACATCCAAGATTTGGTCCGGGTCGGCGTCACGCGCAAGTAGAGGCCATCGCCATCGGGATAGCGCCCGGGGGCAAGATCCGCCGCGACTTGGAGGGCCTTAAGTTTATGTCTCCGCCCTACCATCTCAGCCCCACCGCCAGCCCTACCTTTGATCGCGTTATGCATGCGAATCATAGCGGGCAACAACGAATAAGGAAAGACAGATAAACGAGCTTTATCAACAGGATGACGGACATTAGCGGACGGATGCGAACGGTAATTTGGCAGACACCCTCTCCGCCATAATCGCCCGATATTTCGGTTCCCGGCAAGCGCCGCCGAACGGATCGGCGGCACCCTACCTCATGTTTGGTTTTGTGCATCGTTATCTGCCCATCGGCCTTACCAGCTGAAGTCGTCACGGCTGAGTTCGCCGAGCCGCGTGTCCTCAAGGACCAGATAGTCGTCGCCGGCGCGGATGATGACGTCGTTGCCGGACTGGCTGGCGGCCGCGCGGATGGCCGCATAGCTGTCGAACCGGTCGTAGTGTGAGACGTCGATGCGGTCGTCGCCGTTTTCGAAGTCGGTGATAATGTCGCGGCCGCCGTTGAAGACGAAGACGTCGGCGCCTTCGCCGCCGGTCATCCTGTCGTTTCCGGCGCCGCCGTTCAGAACGTCGTTGCCCTCATGCGCGACGATGCGGTCGTTGCCGGACTGGCCCCAGATCCTGTCGTCGCCCTCGCCGCCAGAGATCACATCGCTGCCGGCCCCGGCATAGATCACGTCATTGCCTTCGCCGCCGCTGATTTGATCGCGACCCCTGCCCGCGACGGCATGGTCGTTGCCCTCGCCGAGAACGAGGTGGTTGTCGCCGTCGCCGGCGCGCAGGACATCGTTGCCGTCCCCGCCCCATAGTTTGTCGTCGCCGCCGCCCGATACGATCCGGTCGTTGCCTTCGCCGCCCCACACGTGATTTTGGCCACTACCCGCATCGATGCGATCGTTGCCTTCCCCGCCATAGAGGAAATCGTTACCGCCATAGCCAAAAAGCAAGTCATCGCCCGAGCGGCCATAGAGATGGTCTTTCTGGTTCGTACCGACGATACGGTTGTCGTCGTCATTTCCGCGTTTCGTAACCATGTGAAAACTCCTTCGTCGACGGGCAGAATTGCCGTGTTGCGCGGGAGGAACGGCGCGCGTGGCGGCTTATTCCATCGAAGCGGAATTTTTCATTTCTGTCGGGCGCGCCGGCGGCATGGACTTGATGCGCCGCCTCATGGCATAGGGCGCGGGACACGACGAGGCCCGGTTTTTCATGATCCGCATCGAGAACATCAGCAAGTCCAACAGCCACCGCATCCTGTTCATCGAGGCGTCCGCCGCGTTGAACCGGGGGGAGAAGATCGGGCTTGTCGGGCCGAACGGGGCCGGCAAGACGACGCTCTTTCGCATGATCACCGGGCAGGAGGCGCCGGACGAGGGGCAGGTCTCGGTCGAGAAGGCGGTTTCGATCGGCTATTTCAGCCAGGATGTCGGCGAGATGGAAGGCCGCAGCGCCGTCACCGAGGTGATGGACGGGGCAGGGCCGGTGAGTTCGGTCGCCGCGGAGCTGCGCGCGCTCGAAGCGGCGATGGTCGATCCCGACCGGCTTGACGAGATGGACGCGATCATCGAGCGGTATGGCGAGGTGCAGGCGCGCTACGAGGAGCTCGACGGCTACGGATTGGAGAGCCGGGCGCGCGAGGTGCTGGCGGGCCTGAGCTTCAGCCAGGAGATGATGGACGGCGACGTCGGCAAGCTTTCCGGCGGCTGGAAGATGCGGGTGGCGCTGGCGCGCATCCTGCTGATGCGGCCTGACGTCATGCTGCTCGACGAGCCGAGCAACCATCTCGATCTCGAAAGCCTGATCTGGCTGGAGCAGTTCCTGAAGGGCTATGACGGCGCGCTTTTGATGACCTCGCACGACCGCGAGTTCATGAACCGCATCGTGACGAAGATCATCGAGATCGATGCCGGCTCGCTCACCACCTATTCGGGCGATTATGCCTTCTACGAGCAGCAGCGGGCGCAGAACGAGAAGCAGCAGCAGGCGCAGTTCGAGCGCCAGCAGGCGATGCTCGCCAAGGAGATCAAGTTCATCGAGCGCTTCAAGGCGCGCGCCTCCCACGCCGCGCAGGTGCAGAGCCGGGTCAAGAAGCTCGACAAGATCGAGCGGGTCGAGCCGCCGCGCCGCCGCCAGGCCGTCATGTTTGAGTTCCAGCCGGCGCCGCGCTCGGGCGAGGACGTCGTCAGCCTCAGGAATGTCGACAAGGCCTATGGCAGCCGGTCCATCTACCGGGATTTCAGCTTTCTCATCCGCCGGAAGGAGCGCTGGTGCGTGATGGGCATCAACGGGGCCGGCAAGTCCACGCTGCTGAAGCTCGTCGCCGGGGCGGCAAGCCCGGATACGGGCAGCGTGACGATCGGGGCGAGCGTCAAGGTCGGCTATTTTGCACAGCATGCTATGGATCTGCTCGACGGGGACCTGACCGTCTTCCAGTGGCTGGAGGCGGAGTTTCCGCGCGCGGGGCAGGGGCCGCTGCGCACGCTGGCCGGCTGCTTCGGCTTTTCCGGCGACGACGTGGAGAAGAAGTGCCGGGTGCTGTCAGGCGGCGAGAAGGCGCGGCTTGTGATGGCGGCGATGCTGTTCGATCCGCCGAACTTCCTGATCCTCGACGAGCCGACCAACCATCTCGACCTCGACACCAAGGAAATGCTGATCAAGGCGCTTTCCGAATACGAGGGCACCATGCTCTTCGTGTCGCACGACCGCCATTTCCTCGGCGCGCTGTCGAACCGCGTGCTCGAGCTCAACGGCGACGACGTGCATCAATATCCGGGCGGCTATACCGAATACGTCGCCCAGACCGGCCACGAGGCGCCCGGCCTTCCGAACTGACCGTCCGGCGTGGGGCGGGGAGGCCTCACGCCTTGCCGAGATATTGTTCGTCCGTCACCTGTTCCAGCCAGGTCACGGGCGAGCCGTCCTGCGCTTCGGCGATGGCGACATGGGTCATCGCGGTCCTGTCCGTCGCCCCGTGCCAGTGTTTTTCGCCGGGCGGGAACCAGACGACGTCGCCCGGGCGGATCTCCTCGATCGGCCCGCCCTCGCGCTGCGCCCAGCCGAGGCCGGCGGTGACGATGACGGTCTGGCCAAGCGGGTGGGTGTGCCAGGCGGTGCGGGCGCCGGGTTCGAAGGTGACGATGGCGCCGCCGGCGCGGCCGGGGGCTTCCGCCTTGAAAGGCGTGTCGAGGCGGACCTTGCCGGTGAAGTAGTTGGCCGGGCCTGGCGTCGAGGGGCTGGTGCCGTTGCGCTTGATGTCCATATCCGTCTCCTGATTCTGCTGTGCGGATCCTATACCGGCAAGAGTGCTGGCGGAGCCGCCGGAGACGATTTATGAGAACGACGCAAGGTTTCAAGGCGGTGTGGAATGGACAAGCGGCGGATCGGGATCGTCGGCGGCGGGCCGGCCGGGCTGATGGCGGCGGAGGTGCTTGCGGCGCGCGGCCATGCGGTGAGCGTGCTGGAGGCCATGCCGACCATCGGGCGAAAGTTCCTGCTGGCCGGAAAGTCGGGCCTCAACATCACCCATTCCGAGCCCTATGACCGTTTCGCCGCCCGCTTCGGCGCGGCGGGCGCGCATCTGCGGCCGGCGCTTGATGCCTTCACGCCCGGGGACCTGCGGGCCTGGGCGGAGGGGCTTGGCACGAAGACTTTTGTCGGATCCTCCGGACGGGTGTTTCCGGTCGCCATGAAGGCCTCGCCGTTGCTGCGGGCCTGGCGGGCGCGGCTGGAAGGGCAGGGCGTCGCCATCCGCGTGCGCCATCGCTGGACGGGATTTGCGCCGGAAGGGTTGCGTTTCGAGACGCCCGACGGCGTGGCCGTGATGGCGTTCGATGCGGTCCTGCTGGCGCTCGGCGGCGCGAGCTGGCCGCGGCTCGGCTCGGATGCGGCCTGGATCGATGGCCTTGCGGAACAGGGCGTCGGCATCGTGCCCTTCCGCCCGGCCAATTGCGGCTTCGACGTGGACTGGTCGCCGGTCTTCGCCGAGCGCTTTGCCGGCGCGCCGGTCAAGGGCGTCACGGCGCAGTCCGCGGCGGGCACGATCCCCGGCGAATTCGTCGTCTCGAAGACGGGCATCGAGGGCAGCCTCGTCTATGCCCATGCGGCGGCGCTGCGCGATGCGCTGGAGGCGTCGGGCGCGGCCTCCCTCACGCTCGATCTTGCACCCGGGCGCAGTCTCGCGCGGCTTGCGGCCGACCTCGCCCGGCAGGGCGGCAAGGCGAGCTTTTCCAGCCGGCTCCGCAAGGGCGCGGGCCTCGACGGGGTCAAGGCGGCCCTGCTGCGGGAATGCGTTCGGGATGTCCACATCTTACCCCCGGACGCGCTGGCCGCGGCGATCAAGGCCCTGGCCATCTCCCTCGTCCGGCCGCGGCCGATCGCGGAGGCGATTTCCGTGGCGGGCGGCATCCGGTTCGATGCCATCGATGCGGACTATGGGCTGAAGGCCCTGCCGGGCGTCTTCGTGGCCGGCGAAATGCTCGACTGGGAGGCGCCGACCGGCGGTTATCTGCTGACGGCCTGCCTTGCGACCGGGCGGGCGGCAGCGGAGGGGATCGATCGCTGGCTATCCAATCGGGCGGATTGAGCCGACACGGTCAGCTGCGCTTCGGCCGCGTCGGCGCCTGGCCGAGGCTGGCGGCCGCATCCTTCAGGCAGGCGAGGTAGCGATCGCGGTTGGCCAGTCCGTCGTCGCGCGGGGTGACGAGGCACAGCGTGGCGGCGGCATGCCCCTCGTCCATGACCGGCACGGCGAAGCAATGGGTGAAGCTGTCGACGATGCTGTTGAAGGTGAAGAAGCCTTCGTGCCCGGCCTGGCGCACCTCGGTGAGGAAGGCCTGCGGGTCGAGCCATTCGCCGCCCGGCAGCTGGAAATCCTGCGGCGGGATGAAGGCGAGGATCTCCTCGTCCGTCATGTGGGCGACGAGCAGGCGGCCGGAAGCGGTCCACGGGATCGGCACCGACTGGCCGATATCGGTGGAGATGCGAAAGGGCCTTGCGCCCTCGCGCATGTGCACGACGGTGTATTTGTTGCCGTCCAGCATGCAGAACTGCGCGGTCTCGCGCGTTTCGCCGGCCAGCCGCTCCAGCGCCGCCTCGCATTCGCGGGTGAAGTCGAAATGGTTCTCGTAGGCCGCGCCGAGGAAATAGAGTTTCCGCCCGAGATAGACGCGGCCGTCGCCGCCGGTGAATTCCAGGATGCCGTTGCGCAGGAGGAGGTTCACCAGCTCGTAGACCGATGAGCGCGGCGCGCCGATCTGCGCGGCGATCTCGTTCGGCTTCAGCGCCTGCCGCTTCTGGCGCAGGAAATCGAGGATCTCGAAGGCGCGATCGAGTCCCCGGGCCCGCTTGCCGCCTGCATCGTCCGCAATAGCATCCATCTCGTCCGTTCCTGCCTTCGTCCTCGTCACGCTTCTCCCGCCGCCCGCGCGATCTGTCAATCCGCGGCGTCCGGCCGTCGTCGCATGCGAAATTTTCGACCTCCCCTTGCGGGGCGGAAAATTCGGCATAAGATCACATCGTCCATTATAAAGATCATATGTTCAATATATTGGACATTGACGGATGGCAAGCCCGTATCTGCTGCCGCAAAAAGGGGAACGACATGAAAACGCTTGAAAACAGCCCGACCGTTTCGCGGCGCAGCCGCCTTCTCGCGGGCGCCGCCGCCGCTGCGGCCATCCTTGCCCTTTCGGCCGGCAGCGCTTCGGCCGCCGCCAATTGCATCAAGGGCGACCGCAAGGCGCCCTATACGGTCGGCTGGGCGAACATCTATTCGGTGCCGACCTGGATGAAGCAGACCGAAGGCACGATTGCTGCCGAGGTCGAGGAGCTGAAGAAGGCCGGACTCGTGAAGGACCTGATGATCACGGACGCGCAGGGCAACGCCCAGACGCAGATCCAGCACATCCAGTCGATGATCGACGCCAATGTCGATGCGATCGTGGTCATCGCCGGCTCCTCCAACGCGCTCGACCGCGTCATTTCGGATGCCTGCGACAAGGGTATCGCGGTGGTGAACTTCGACAGCCTCGTCAACACGGACAAGGTGACGGCGAAGATCAACACCGATTCCAGCGAATGGGGCGCGGGCGCTGCCAAGTGGCTTGCCGACCAGCTCGGCGGCAAGGGCAAGATCATCGTCATGAACGGCCCGGCCGGGATTTCCGTCAGCGATGACCGCCGCAAGGGCGCCCAGCCGGTGCTCGACGCCAATCCGGACCTCGAAATCATCACCGAAACCAACACGGAATACAACGTCGCGCCGGCGCAGGAGGCGATGACCAGCCTGCTCTTCGTCAATCCGGAAATCGACGGCGTGCTCTCGCTCGGCGGCGCGATCTCGGCCGGTTCCGTCATGGCCTTCGACCGCCAGGGCCGCGAGCAGGTGCCGATCACCGGCGAGAATGCCCGCCAGTTCCTCGAACTGTGGAAGGAAAAGGGCTTGAAGGGGTGGGCCACCATGCAGCCGAACTGGCTCGGCGCGCTCTCGGTCTACACGGCCGTGCAGGCGCTGGAAGGCAAGGACGTGCCGGCCTTCGTCAAGGTGCCGCTGCCCGTCATCGACGACAGCACCATCGACACCTACCTCGCCCGCGCGGACCAGTTCCCGGCCGACGGCTACATCTACTCGGATTACGACAAGGCGCTGTTCGACAAGCTGCTCGCCCAGTAATCCCGCGCCAGTAATCCCGCGAAGGATGCCGTCATGACGGAAACAAGGCCCCTGCTGGAGGCCCGGCAGGTGTTCAAGGGGTTTTTCGGCAACCCCGTTCTGAAGGGCGTCGACATCGCCCTTCATCCGGGCAGGGTCCATGCCCTGCTCGGGGAGAACGGCGCGGGAAAATCCACGCTGATCAATCTCCTTTCCGGCGCTCTCCAGCCGGACAGCGGCGCCATCCTCGTCGATGGCCGGCCGGTCGGGCGTTTCAGCCCGGCCGCCGCCCGCGCCGCGGGCATTGCCGTGGTGCAGCAGGAGCTGAGCCTGACTGCCGACCTGTCGATCGCCGAGAATATCGGGCTCGGCGCCTTTCCGCGCCGTTTCGGCCTCATCGACTATGCCGCGCTTCAGAAGGGCGTGCGGGAGGTCTGCGCCATGGTGGGGCTCACCGAGCCGGTCGACATGCCGGTCGCCGATCTTTCGCTCGGCCGCCGGCAGATGGTGGAGATCGCCAAGGCGCTGTTCCGCAAGCCGCGCGTGCTGATCCTCGACGAGCCGACCTCCTCGCTTTCCGCGCATGAGGCCGGCATTCTCGCCCGCCTCATCGGGACGCTGCGCGACCGCGGCACGGCGCTCCTCTACATCTCCCACCGGCTCAACGAGGTGCAGGCGCTCTGCGCCCATGTCACCGTGCTGAAGGACGGCGGCGTCACCGCGGACCAGTCGCTGGCCGGCATCGACGGCGAGGGGCTCGTGCGCCTCATGGTGGGCCGCGAGACGGGCGATCTCTTCCCGCCGCGCCCGCTCGCCGCGCCTGGCGCGACGCGCATCAGTGTCGAAAAATTCTCGGCCGGCCTCGTGCGCGAGATCGGCTTTTCCGCCCGCGCCGGCGAGATCGTCGGCATCGGCGGCCTCGTCGGGCAGGGGCAGGAAGACCTGCTGCTCGGCCTTTACGGCGCCATTCCCGCAAGGGCTGACCATGCCGAGGTCTCCGGCCTTCCCCGCCTGCCCGCCCACGTCGGCGAGGCGAATGCCGCGGGCATCGTCTATGTGCCGGCGGACCGCAAACATGAGGGGCTGGTCCTGCCCCATTCCATCGCCGCCAATCTCATCCTGCCCTCGCTCGGCCGGCTCGCCCGCCGCGGTTTTCGCGACCGCGCGGCGGAGGCCGGGCTGATCGCCGACCTGGCGCGGCGCCTGACGATCAAGGGCGACGTCGCCCGGCCGGTGCAGGCGCTCTCCGGCGGCAACCAGCAGAAGGTGGCGCTCGCCAAGTGGCTGCCGCTCGATCCGTCCATCCTGCTGCTCAACGATCCGACGCGCGGCGTCGATATCGAGACCAAGCGCGAGATCTACCTCATGCTGCGCGCGTTTGCTGCCGAAGGGCGGCTTGTCATCCTCGCCAGCTCCGATACGCCGGAACTCGTGCATCTGTGCGATCGCGTCGTCGTTTTGCGCGAGGGGCGCGTCGCGGCCCGGCTTTCCGGCGCGGCGATCAGCGAGGAGGCCATCGTCGGCGCCGCCATGGGCATCCACGAACAGGGAGAGGCCGCATGAGTGCCATTCCGTCCTCCGGCTGGCTTTACGGGGCCATCCAGCGCGGCCGCAATCGCGGCCTCGGCGGCCTCTACCTGGTCGTCGCCGCCTTCCTCGTCCTCTATGCGGTGCTGTTTCCCGGCATCCTCTCCGTCAGCGGCTTTTCCAAGTTCACGCAGAACTGGTTCCCGCTGGCACTTGTCACCATGGCGCAGGCGCTCCTGATGCTGAACGGCGGCATCACGCTTGCCATTGGCCCGCTGGTCAGCCTCGGCGCGGTGATCGCGGCGACGACCATGGGCGGCGCGCTGGGCGTTCCCGGCGGCATCCTCGCCGTCGCGCTTGCCGGCCTTGCCATCGGTGCCGTCATCGGCGCCATCGTGGCGCATCTGCGGCTGCCGGCCATCATCGTCACGCTGGCCGGCTCCTTCATCATCACCGGCGTCGCGCTGATCCTCCTGCCGCGTCCGGGCGGCTTCATTCCGGACTGGCTGTCGACGACGCTGGCCGGCCACACGCCGGTCGCCTTCCTGCTGCTCGTCGCCATCCTCCTTGCCTGGAAGGCGTTCCTGGCGACGCCGCTCGGCATCGGCATCTATGCCGCCGGGGACAACCCGATCGGCGCCTTCCGCTCCGGCGTTCCGGTCGAGCGGGTGAAGATCGTCGCCTTCGCGCTGTCCGGCCTGCTGGCGGCGCTGGCCGGCCTCTTCGTCGCGGCGCAGACGGGCTCGGGCGATCCGGTCATCGGCACGCCCTTCACGCTGAATTCGATCGCGGCCGCCGTGCTCGGCGGCGTCGGTTTTCTCGGCGGCAAGGGCACGATGCGCGGCGCGATCTGCGGCAGCCTGCTGCTCTCGGTCATGATCAACGTCATGTTCTTCCTCGGTTTCCCGCCGGTCGCGCAATATGTCGCGCAAGGCCTGATCATCGTCGGTGCCGTGGCGGTACCGGAACTCTTGAAGCAATGGAGGGCAAGGCGATGAAGGCCGTGAAAGCCGTGTTCCGCAATCCGCCGCTCCTGACCTTCCTCCTGGTGGCCCTCGTCTGGCTCGTCGCCAGCCTCACGCTGCGCGGTTTCGGCGCCTACGGGCACCTGCGCTATCTGCTGGAGCTTGCCGCCGTCATCGGCATCGTCGCAGCCGGGCAGACGCTGGTCATCCTGATGGGCGGCATCGACCTCTCCGTCGGGGCGGTCATCACCGTCACGGCGATCCTGCTGCCGCTGATCTCGCCGGCCGCCGACCCGACCGGCCTCGTCGGCATCGTGCTCGCCCTTGCCCTCGCCACCGGCATCGGCCTCCTCAACGGGGCGGGCGCGGCCTATCTGCGCGTGCCGCCGATCATCATGACGCTCGCCATGGCGACGTTTCTCCAGGGGCTGCTCGTCATCGTCGCGGGCGGCAGCGCCGTCACCGTCAGCAATCCGGCGGTCATCCTGCTCGGCCAGGCCCGTCCCCTCGGCATTCCCGCCGGCATCCTCCTCTGGATCGTCGTCTCGGTCGTCGTGCTCCTCATCATCCACCGCATGCCACTCGGCGCGCGCTTCCTCGCGCTCGGGGCCAATCCGCTGGCCGCGCGGCTTTCCGGCGTCAGCGTGGCCAGGAACACATTGCTTCTCTATGCGCTGTCCGGCTTCTTCGCCGGGCTTGCCGGCATCCTGGTGCTCGGCATGAACCGGCAGGGCTATGTCGGCATCGGCGATCCCTATCTCCTGATGTCGATCGCCGCCGTCGTTCTCGGCGGCACCTCCATCCTCGGCGGGCGCGGCACCTATGCCGGCACCATTCCCGGCGCCATCCTGCTCGTCACCACCACGGCGCTGATCACCGTCGTTAATGCCTCGCCGGGCTGGCGCTCCATCATGTTCGGTTCGCTGATCCTCGCGCTTCTGCTCATCTCCGGCCGCGAGGCGCGGCGATGACGGTGCGCTATGACGGGCCGGTGATCGACCCGCACCATCACCTCTGGGACCTTTCGCTGAAGCGTCACCCCTGGCTGGAAAAGGCGCGGACGGAGGGCGGGGAAATGGTCTATGGCAGCCTCGCGCCGATCCTGCAGGACTACGGCGTGGAAGACTACCGCCGGGATGCGGCGAACCAGAACGTGGTGGCCAGCGTGCATGTCGAGGCCGGCTGGTCCGACGCCCATCCGCTGGAGGAAAGCCGCTGGCTCGCCGGTCTCGACCGGACGTCCGGCGTCGCGAAGCGCTGCGTTGCCCGCGTTCCGCTCGACAGCCCGGACGCTGCCCGCCTGATCGAGGCGGAGGCGGCCAATCCCGATGTCGCCGGCATCCGCGATATCGTCAGCTGGCATCCGGAGCCGGCAAAGAGCTTCGCCTCCCGCGCCCACCGCATGGCCGATCCCGCCTGGCGCGCCGGCTTGTCCCATCTCGCCCGGCACGATCTCGTCTTCGACCTCATGCTCTATCCCTGGCAGATGGGCGAGGCGCTCGATCTCGTGCGCGCCTTTCCGCAGACGCTCTTCGTGCTGAACCATGGCGGCAGCCCGGCCGATCGCAGCGCGGAGGGCATGGCGCTCTGGCGTGATGGCCTTGCGGCGCTTGGCCGCGAGCCGAATGTGCGGCTGAAGATTTCCGACCTCGTCGCCTATGACAATGACTGGACGCCGGAAAGCCTGCATTCGGTGATCGAGCATTGCCTCGCCTGTTTCGGCCCTCGCCGGGCGATGTTCGCCAGCGATTTTCCCGTCGCCGGCCTGCACGCCTCGTTCGACGCGATCTACGCCGTCTTTCGCGCCGCGGCCGGGCCGCTGTCGCTCGATGAACAGCGCGCCCTCTTCTTCACGACCGCCAACGACACCTATCGCCTCGGGATCGCCGATCCCGTCGCGGCCAAGGGAGGAAACCATGCCTGACCTTTCCGTGACCGGACCGGACAATCCGGTGATCGACGACCGTATCCGCGGCTTTCCGCCGGGCCAGTCGGCCCTGCCGCTCGATGCTATCGGGGAGCAGGGCTGGAAGCCCTATGACGGCGCGATGGCCCTGCCGCTGATCTCGCTCGACCGGGAGGCTTTTGCCGGCAATGTCGCGCTGATGATGGATTATGTGCGCGATCACGGTATTGCCATCGCGCCCCATGCGAAGACGCCGATGTCGGCGGCGCTCGCCGGCGCGCTGCTCGCGGCCGGCGCTTGGGGCACCACGGTGGCCGATATCCGCCAGGCCGCCGTGCTACTGAAGGCCGGCCAGCGCCGGCTGATCCTCGCCAACGAGATCGGCGGTGCGGCGGCCGCGCGCCGGCTCGCGGCGCTTGCCGCAAACCATCCCGATGCGGAACTGAACGTCTTCGTCGATTCGGTCGATCTGGTCGAAGCCCTGCGGGCCGCCTGGCAGGGGCGCAAGGGTCTCCCGCCGCTCGGCCTCCTCGTCGAGCTCGGCGCCGGCCGTGCCGGGACACGCAGCGCCGAAGCGGCGGGCGCGATCCTCGATGCCATCCTTGCCGCGGAAACGCCCGCCTTCCGGCTCACCGGCATCGCGACCTATGAGGGCGCCGCCGCAACGGCGGACGCGGAAGAGACCCTGCGCCGGATCGACGGGCTGGTGGCGATGACGGCGGCCTTCCTGCCAGAGGTCCGCACCCGGGTTGGCGATGCGCGCCCGCTGATCGTCACGGCGGGCGGCTCGGTCTTCTTCGACCGGGTGGTAGCCGGCCTCTCCGCCGCCGTCGCCGCCGATCCCGACAGCCGGCTCGTATTGCGCAGCGGCGCGATCTTCTTCCATGACCACGGCGTCTACGAGCGCGGCCTTGCCGGGCTGGATGCCCGCGCGGGCTTCCGCTTCGGCGGGCAGGTCCGCTCGGCCGGCAGCGGCTTCAGGCCGGCGCTGCGGGTCTGGGCCGAAGTGCTCTCGCTGCCCGAGCCGGGCCTCGCGATCTGCGGCATGGGCCTGCGCGATGTCGCGATGGACCAGGGCCTGCCGCGGCCGCTGGCGCTCTATCGCGACGGCGCGCCGCTTGGCCGCCTTGCCGGGGCCGGCGTGCTCCGCCTCAACGACCAGCATGCCTTTGTTTCGCTTCCCGCCGGCAGCGATGTGCGTATCGGCGACGTGGTCGAGTTCGGCATCTCGCATCCCTGCACCTGCCTCGACCGGCACGCGATCCTCTATGGCCTTGCCCCCGATCACACGGTTACGGCGGCCTATCCCACCAGCTTCGGCTGATCCTCCCAAGAAGAAAGGAAATACCCATGATCCAGCGTTACCAGAAGGGTTCGCGCATGAGCCAGGCCGTCAGCTATGGCGGGCTCGTCTATATTGCCGGCCAGGTCGCGGAGAACCGCAAGGCCGGCCTCGAGGACCAGACGCGCGACGTGCTCGGCAAGATCGATGCCCTTTTGAAGGAAGCCGGCACGGATCGCTCGAAACTGCTCGCCGTCAATGTCTTCCTGCCGGCGATCGTCGATTTCGAGGCGATGAACGGCGTCTACGATGCCTGGATCGATCCCGAAAACCCGCCGGCCCGCGCCTGCGTCGAGGCCCGCCTTGCCGATCCGGACCTGCGCGTCGAAATGACCGCCGTCGCCGCGCTCTGACACCCCCGCCCGAACTGGAGCCACCATGCACAGCGGCCTCGTCAATCCGATCGATCTTTCCCGGGACGGCCGGCAGGCCGGGCATCTCGCCATCCCCTATTCGATCGACCGCTCGCCCTATTACCAGATCCGCATCCCCATCCTGCGGCTGAAGAACGGCGAGGGGCCGAGCCTGCTGCTGATGGCGGGCAATCATGGCGACGAATACGAGGGCGAGCTCCAGCTCGGGCGGCTGATGCGCCGGCTCGACATCAAGAAAATCCGCGGCGCCGTCACCATCCTGCCGATGGCCAACCTGCCGGCGGTGATGGCGGCGCGGCGCTGCTCGCCCTTCGACGGCGGCAATCTCAACCGCGCCTTTCCCGGCGATCCGGCCGGCACGCCGACGGCGCGGCTGGCGCATTTCCTCGAACACGATCTCTTTCCGCGCCATGACGCGGTACTCGACTTGCATTCGGGCGGCACCTCCATGGCGCATCTGCCCTGCACGCTGATCGAGCGGCAGGCGGATGCCGCGCGCTTTGCGCGCTCGGTCGCGTTGATGCGGGCGATGGGCGCCGCGCATGCCTTCATCGCCGACAACGGACCGGCGGCGCCGACCTCGATGGGCGCGGCGGGTCGGGCCGGCACGATCGGCCTTTCCGGCGAATTCGGCGGCGGCGGCACGGTGACGCCGGAGAGCATGGCGTTCACGGCGGCAGCGATCGATCGGCTGCTCATGGCACTCGGCATTGCGGAAGAGCCGGTGCTGTCGCGAGCCCCTCTTGCGGCGCCGCCGGCCCTGCAGCTCCTGTCGCTGTCGCGGCACAGCCAGGGCATCTATGCGGACCGGCGCGGCTGGTTCGAGCCCGCCGTGCCGCTCGGCACGACCGTCTCGGCGGGCGATCTTGCCGGCTGGTATCACGATCTCGAACGGCTGGAGCAGCCGGAAGAGGAATTGCACTTTGCCGAAAGCGGCATCGTCATCTCGCACCGGCTGCATTGCGACAGCCAGGCCGGCGACTGCCTGATCCAGGTCGCCGAGCCGATCGACGGCTGAGCTCTCAGGTGATCGCGCCGACGGCTTCCTTCACCCAGTCGAGGCGCTTTGCCGGAATGAGCCCGTAATTGTAGAAATTCACGCCGTCGGCGCCGGCCTCGACGGCGGCCTTTGCGCGGGCGGCAAGGATGGCCGGGCCATCGACCTCGGGATAGAAGACGCGCAGTCCCAGACCCAGGAACTTGTCCGGGCCGAGCATCGCCCGGCCGGTGCGGATGACGTCGCCGACGGCCTCCGGCGCCATGTCGTAGCAGCAGAGGATTGCGCCGTCGCAGAGCTTCCCGACCGCTTCGAGGTCGACGCCGCCGAGCCAGCCGTCCTTCAGGTCGATCAGCACGATGCGCGTCGCCGGGTCGGCGGCCGCCTTGATCTCGCCGATCAGGCTCGTCACCGGCTCGGTGCGCCAGGCGAGGAAGGCGTGCAGTTCGGGGTGATCGCGGAAGGCGTCGATGCCGGCGGCGGGGAAATCGGGGAACTGCTTTTCCGGCACCGCACGCTCGCACAGTTCGGCGATGAAACGCGCCACCGTTTCCTGCGCGCCGTCCACCGGTATGCCGGCCTTCCGGGCGCGGGCGGTGCAATGGTCGCAGAAGCAGAGCGACAGGAGGAAGTCGTCCTCGGCATTGAGGCCGACGCCGTCCTTCTCATGGTGGTATTCGTGGGCGAAGCCCATGAAGTTGGGGCTTTCCAGCTCCAGCATGTCCGGCCTGTGGTTCACCGTGATGTCGCGCACCAGCGTCACGACATAGTCGCGCGCCGCTAGGCTGGAGGGGCAGAGATTGTAGTGGTTGGCATTGCCGAAGGCGTTGCGGGTCACATGATCGGGATGCAGCATGCCGAGGCGGGTATTGTGCAGGCAGACCGTCCAGCAGGAGACGGCAAGGCCGGTCGTCGCGCGCGCTTTTGCCAGCGCGTCCAGCATGTCGCCGCGGTCAGTGACGTTCTGCGCCATCAGGGGTCGGATTTCCTTGCCCTGCCACAGCGCTTCGTCCGGCCGGAAATAGACGGTGCCGTCTTCCGGGAAGTAGGCCTTCTGCCGCGGGCTGCGCGGCTGGAGGAAGCGGCCGGCATGGTAGGCGGTCGCAAGGCTCACCGTGTTGAGGCCGGCGCGGCCGGAAAGATCGGCGGCGAACGCCTGCAATCCCTGGTCCTGGATGTCCCAGGGATAGGTCCACATGGAAAGATGCATGGCGTGCTCCCGGCGAATCTGTCCATTTTATAGAACATCTGTCCATAATAGTGTCCAGAAGGATTTTCGATTCGGTGCCGCACGGCTTGCATTGCTGAAAGAATCCGCCGGTTGCGTCCATCAGGCCGGATGCTCCGGGCGCTTCCGCCGCGCGCCGGAATGGCCCCGTTGGTATTTTCGACGCACTGAATGTCGCGAACCGGAGGGATTCCTTGCAAGAGCGGGGGTAGCTTCTCGCCATTGCAGGGGCTTGCGCGAAGGCAAGCGGCCTGAAATATGCGCCAAGCCGTCCATGCGGCGTATGAAAGGGGATCCGCCGGTGCCAGCCCTCCGCATCGGCCGAACGCGAGAGACGAACCGATGAAGACCTATGTGCTGACCGTATCGTGCCAATCGACCCGCGGCATTGTCGCCGCGATTACCGGCTAC
>NZ_JALJCK010000028.1 GCF_022899355.1 Shinella yambaruensis
TCGACACCCTCGACGAGGTCACATACATGAACAACGGCGGCATCCTACAAACCGTCCTCAGAGACCTCGCTGCCTGAGCGGTTTCAGTGCCCACCCATCGCCGTCATCCTCAGGCTTGACCCGAGGATCCATGCGGCACCTGCGGCTGTAGATGGTCGGGTCGAGCCCGACCATGACGGAGGGGAGGTTGGTGGACGTGATCAACAGTCCAATGCCGGGGTTGCAAACCCCGGCATTGCTATTTTCCAGAGCATTTTTCTCAGCTATGAAGCTCACTCCATCGTGACTTCCTGTTGAAGCGGCAAGCGCGTATGACGGGCTCAAAAGGCCGGTATTTGCCGGCGCTCCACTGGAATTGATCATGCCGAGACCGCACATACCGCATTGTCTGGCGATCCTGCTGATGCTGGGGGCCGGCATCGACGCCGCCCATGCCGGGGAGACCGTTCGGCCCAAGGGCGTGGTCGAGCTTTTCACCAGCCAGGGCTGTTCGTCCTGTCCGCCCGCCGACAAGGCGCTGGAGACGCTGGCACGCGAGGGCGAGGTCGTCGCGCTTTCCTACCACGTCGACTACTGGAACTATCTCGGCTGGGCCGACACGCTCGCTTCCAAGGACAATACCGACCGGCAATATGCCTATGCCCGCATGTTCGGCCGCAATGGCGTCTACACGCCGCAGGCCGTGTTGAACGGCCGCGAGCACTTGAACGGCGCCGACATCGCCGGCATCCGTTCGCGGATCAGCGCCATGCCCGGCGAGAGGAAGGGCCTCGAAGTACCGGTCGATGTCGAGGTGAAGAACGATGAATTGCGCATTCGCGTCGGCCCTGGCGAAGGCAAGGCCAATATCGTCATCGCCTATTTCGAGCGCGAGCGTACGATCAACATCGACAAGGGCGAGAACCGCGGCAAGACCGTGAACTATTGGCACGCCGTCACCGACATGGAGACGATCGGCATGTGGGAGGGCAAGGAGACCAACCTGGTGCTGCCTGCCGACATGCTGAAGAAGAAAAAGAAGTCCGGCGGCTGCGCCGTGCTGCTCCAGCGCATGCGCACGGCCGATACGCCCGGCGCCATCTTGGGCGCGACGGTGCTGACGGGCCACAAGGCCTCGCGGTAGGACAGCTGCACCCCGTGCAGCGCCTGCGGCGGCCTTGCGGAAACAGCATGGAGAAAACGAACACCCTGGGACGCGCGAGCGTTCCGGGGGAGGTCCGGTCCGGCTTCTTCGAGGGGCTTGGGGCTTGAGGGTTCGAAGAAAGACGGACCGGACCTGGACGAAGTCGCCGGCAACGGAATACAAGGCGACTTCGACAGACGCTTCCCGTACCGGCCGCTTCCCGCACAAGGCAGCGGGCCGGCACGAGCTGCGACCGGCGAACTCTCTCCTGTAATTTGGGCGTCTGTTTGTCTGAATTGCGGCGAGACGGATTTTTGCGAGAACGCCCACGCCGACCATCCGCCTTGCATTTCGACACCGCTCAGGCACACTGTCATCGAGCCGTCATGGACGAAGCGCGGAGATTCGATGACCGACCAGCCGGATTTGCAGGCTTCCAACGTCGTGGTCGACCTGCTGGATTACCGAAACAGCAAGGATCCGCTGCCGGTAACCTTCCATCGACGCGAGCTCGACGCAATCCTCTGGGTCTATGGCCGCATGGTCGGCGAAGGGGAATGGCGCGACTACGCCATCGACCACCTGCGCGACAGGGCGGTGTTCTCCGTCTTCAAGCGTTCCGGCGAAATGCCGCTCTACCGAATCGAGAAGAACCCGAAGCTCGCCGCCAAGCAGGGGGCCTACAGCGTGATCAACACGCACGGCACCATCCTGAAGCGCGGCCACGAGCTGAAACAGGTGCTGAAGGTCTTCGACAAGGTGCTCCGTCTCGTCGAGACGTGAACCCTTAGACCATCGTTCCCGGAAAATCCGTGGCGGACGGCTCGGTTTCCGCGCCCTCGCCGAGCGCGCGCTGCATGAAGACCGTATCGAGCCAGCGCCCGTGCTTGAAGCCGGTCGCCGTCATGTGGCCGCTATGCGCGAAGCCCGCCGCGCTGTGCACGGCGATGGAGGCCGGATGCGCCCCGCCGATGACGGCCACCATCTGCCGGAAGCCGAGCGCCGTGCAGCGGCGGATGAGTTCGGCCAGCAGGGCCCTGCCGACGCCCTTGCCGCGCGCTTCCGGCGCCAGATAGACCGAATCCTCGACCAGCCAGCGATAGGCCGGCCGCGTGCGGAAGGCCGACGCATAGGCATAGCCGAGGATGAGGCCGGTCTGCTCCACCGCGACGATATAGGGATAGCCCTTGCCGGTGATCGCCTTGAAGCGCGCCTCCATCTCGTCGAGCGACGGCGGGTCGATCTCGTAGCTCGCCACCCCGTTCAGCACGGATTCGCGGTAGATTTCGGTGAAGGCGGAGATGTCGCCGAGGGCGGCGGTGCGGATGATGAAGCTCATGGAAGCCTCAGGGTCTCAAAGGTGATTTCAGGAAAAGCGAGCGCCGGTTTTGCGTCCGAAATCATCCGAAAACAAGGGAAGGATGCGGAATGGAGCGCCCAACCCACATCCTTTCCTGGTTTTTTTGAAGGTCAGGCACCGTAGACGATCAGCAGGTCCTTGGCGTCGATCTGGTCGCCCGCTTTGACGAGGACCTCGGAGATCGTGCCGTCCTTTTCGGCATGGAGCGCCGTTTCCATCTTCATCGCTTCGATGGAGAGCAGCACGTCGCCGGCCTTGACCTCCTGGCCGGCCGAGACCGAGACCGTCGAGATGACGCCCGGCATCGGCGCGCCGAGATGGGCGGCATTGGCGGTATCGGCCTTGCGGCGGACAGCCGAGGTGGCGGCGCGGTTGCGGTCCGGCACCTTGATGAGGCGCGGCTGGCCGTTCAGCTCGAAGAACACCTTGACCATGCCCTGCGCATCCGGCTCGCTCCTCGCCTGGTGCAGGATGACGAGCGACTTGCCCTTCTCGATTTCCGGCTGGAGCTCCTCGCCCGGCGCAAGCCCGTAGAAATAGGCCGGCGTCGGCAGCACGCTGACCGGGCCGTACATGTCGGCGGCCAGCGCATAGTCGGTGAAGACCTTGGGATACATCAGGTAGGAGGCGAACTCGAAGTCGTCGACCTTGCGCTCCAGCTTGTCCTCGATGGCCTTTCGTTCGGCATCGAGATCGGCGGCCGGCAGCAGCGAGCCGGGCACGGCCGTATAGGCCGCCTCGCCCTTCAGCGCCTTCTTCTGCAGGCCCGCCGGCCAGCCACCCGGAGGCTGGCCGAGATCGCCCTTCAGCATCGAGACGACGGACTCCGGGAAGGCGATGTCCTTGGCCGGGTTCTCGACGTCGGCGACTGTAAGGTCCTGCGAAACCATCATCAGCGCCATGTCGCCCACCACCTTGGAGGACGGCGTCACCTTGACGATGTCGCCGAACATCTGGTTGGCGTCGGCATAGGCCTGGGCGACGCGGTGCCACTTGGTCTCGAGGCCCAGCGAGCGGGCCTGTTCCTTGAGATTGGTGAACTGGCCGCCCGGCATTTCATGCAGGTAGACCTCCGAGGCCGGCCCCTTGAGGTCGCTTTCGAAGGCGGCATACTGGAAGCGCACGGCCTCCCAGTAGAAGGAGATGCGGCGGATCCATTCCGGATCGAGGCCCGGATCGCGCTCCGAGCCCTTCAACGCCTCGACGATGGAGCCGAGGCAGGGCTGCGACGTGTTGCCGGACAGCGCGTCCATCGCCGCATCCACCACGTCGACGCCGGCATCGACGGCGGCGAGCACGGTCGCGGCGGCGATGCCGGACGTGTCGTGGGTGTGGAAGTGGATCGGCAGGTCGGTCGCCTCGCGCAGGGCCTTGAAGAGCACGCGCGCGGCCGCCGGCTTCAGAAGGCCCGCCATGTCCTTGACCGCGATCATGTGCGCGCCGGCCTTTTCCAGCTCGCCGGCGAGCGCGGTATAGTACTTCAGGTCGTATTTCGGGCGGGCCGAATTCAGGATATCGCCGGTATAGCAGATCGCCGCCTCGCAGATCTTGTTCTCCTCGGCGACGGCGTCCATCGAGACGCGCATGTTGTCGACCCAGTTGAGGCAGTCGAAGACGCGGAAAACGTCGATGCCGCCCTTCGCCGCCTGGCGGACGAAGTACTTCACGACATTGTCGGGATAGTTCTTGTAGCCGACGCCGTTCGCGCCGCGCAGCAACATCTGGAGCAGCAGGTTCGGCGCATCCTCGCGGATGCGGGCAAGACGGTCCCACGGATCTTCCGTGAGGAAGCGCATGGAGACGTCGAAGGTCGCGCCGCCCCAACATTCCAGCGAGAAGAGCTGCGGCAGCGCCCGCGCATAGGTGCCGGCGATGCGGGCGATATCGTGGGTGCGCATGCGGGTGGCGAGCAGCGACTGATGGCCGTCGCGCATGGTCGTATCGGTGAGGAAGACCTGGTTCTCACCGCGCACCCATTCGGCGAACTTCTTCGGCCCGAGTTCGTCGAGCTTCTGCTTGGTGCCGGCGGGAATGTCCCCGTCGATGAAGGGAACGACGGGCTTGGCGACATCGGCCGGCGGCTTCGGACGGCCCTTGGCCTCCGGGTGACCGTTGACGGTGACGTCGGCGAGGTAGGTGAGCAGCTTCGTCGCGCGGTCCTGGCGCTTGACCTGCTGGAAGAGTTCCGGCGTCGTGTCGATAAAGCGGGTCGTATAGCTGTTGTCGCGGAACTTCTCGTGGCCGATGATCGCCTCGAGGAAGGTGAGGTTGGTGGCGACGCCGCGGATGCGGAATTCGCGCAGCGCCCGGTCCATGCGGGTGATCGCCTCCAGCGGCCCCGGCGCCCAGGCCGTGACCTTGACGAGCAGCGGATCGTAGAAGCGGGTGATGACCGCGCCCGGATAAGCCGTGCCGCCGTCGAGGCGGATGCCGAAGCCCGAGGCCGAGCGGTAGCCGGTGATGCGGCCATAATCGGGGATGAAGTTCTGTTCCGGATCTTCCGTGGTGATGCGGCACTGCAGGGCGTGACCGTTGAGGCGGATATCCTCCTGCTTCGGCACGCCCGATTGCGGCGTGCCGATCGCCTCGCCGTCGAGGATATGGATCTGAGCCTTGACGATGTCGATGCCGGTGACGACTTCCGTGACCGTATGCTCGACCTGGATGCGCGGATTGACCTCGATGAAGTAGAATTTGCCGGTATCGGCATCCATCAGGTATTCGACCGTGCCGGCGCCGACATAGTTGGTGGCGCGGGCGATCTTCAGCGAATAATCGGCAAGCTCCTGGCGCTGCGCCTGCGAAAGATAGGGCGCCGGCGCGCGCTCGACGACCTTCTGGTTGCGGCGCTGGATGGAGCAGTCGCGCTCGAAGAGATGCACGACATTGCCATGCGTGTCGCCGAGGATCTGGCTCTCGACGTGGCGGGCGCGCTCGACGAGCTTTTCGAGATAGACCTCGTCCTTGCCGAAGGCGGCCTTGGCCTCGCGCTTGGCTTCCGTCACCTCGCGGATCAGGTCCTTCGCATCGCGGATGGCGCGCATGCCGCGCCCGCCGCCGCCCCAGGAAGCCTTCAGCATGACGGGATAGCCGATCTCGGCGGCAAGGCGATGGATTTCCTTCTCGTCGTCGGGCAGCGGATCGGTGGCCGGCACGACCGGCACGCCGACGGAAATGGCAAGATTGCGGGCGGCGACCTTGTTGCCGAGCTGGCGCATCGTATCCGGCCGCGGGCCGATGAAGGTGATGCCGGCGGCATCGCAGGCATCGACGAATTCCGGGCTTTCGGACAGGAGGCCGTAGCCGGGATGGATGGCATCGGCGCCCGAAAGCCTGGCGACGCGGATCACCTCGTCGATGGAAAGATAGCTCTCGATGGGGCCGAGATCGCGCGTCAGATGCGGGCCTCGGCCGATCTGGTAGCTCTCGTCCGCCTTGAAGCGGTGCAGCGCCAGCTTGTCCTCTTCCGCCCATATCGCGACCGTTTTGAGCCCCAGTTCATTGGCCGCGCGGAACACGCGGATGGCGATTTCTGAACGGTTGGCGACAAGGATCTTGGAAATGGGCAAGTCGGACTCCTCAATGACTTGGAAGCGGGAAATGCTGCACCCGCGAAGAGGATTATTAGCGGGTAATTTTCAAAGTTCAATTTTGGAGTCGCCATCCGGCGAAAGATTTGCGGCGTGGAGAGCATGTTCCGCAAAGGCACGCCGGGGCACAGCGCAACGGAATTGCGCAAAACCGGACGGATGAAACGTTTTCGCAAAGCGCGGTGGGCCGCGGCGCCTCAGGAAACGAGCCCCAGCCGGAAGGCGAGGGCGATGGCATGGTGGCGGTTGCGCGCGCCCAGCTTCTCCTGGATCCCGTTCATGTACCAGTCCACCGTATGGCTGGAAATGCCGAGCACCCGGCCGATATCGTGGGAGGTCATGCCTTCGGCCAGGAGGCTGAGCGCCTCCATTTCGCGGCGCGTCAGCTCCACGTCCACCACGGCGGAAAGGCGGGCGGCGGCCTCCGGATCGGCGGCATGGATGAGCTTCCAGTAGAGCCGCCGCGCAATGCTGTCGAACAGCCCGATCTCCACGCTTTCCAGGTCGATCGGCTTGCCGCCGAGGCTGAGGCTGCCGAGAAGCCCCCGCCGGCCGTGGACGGGAAAGACATAGCCGTCCTCCAGCCCGTTCTGGCGGGCGTCCACCATCATGCGCTCCATGCGTTTGCGATGGGGACTGAGACGGAAGGCGCCGAGCGTGTCGCGCCAGCGGAAACCCGCCTGCGCATGGCCGAGATAACGCATCGTCGGATCGACCTGCATGTAGCGCTTGCGCAGATAGGTTTCCGGCCAGCCCTTGGGCCAACGCCCCGCGAGCAGCAGGCTCGGCGGGCTCTCGACCGGCCTCGGCGCCTGGAGAAGGCCGTAGTAGTCGAACCCGTACAACTTGATGAGACGCTCGAACTCGGCCGTGGTTTCCTCCCGGCCGCGCAACTCGTCGATCAGTGCAAGAAACTGCACCAGCAAGTTGATCTTCATGTGCCCCGCGCTTGAATAGCTTTGTTAACCAACTGATAAAGCTGAACCCGGCCGCAATCGGCCCAAGCGCCCCATTCATTTTCCCCGTCTGACAGATGGCAGGAAGGCGGCGCGAAAATCAATCGCTTTGCATGCATCGAGGGCATGAAATCGCATAATCACGCAAGATTTCAGTCGAGTCATGAAATTTGCTTGACCACGAAGAACTTTTGCCCCTTCCGCTGATTAATACGCTGAGCCAAGGGACAAAGGGTGCCAACGCTGCACCGCACAACAGGTATCGCCGGAAAGGCCCGCATTCGTGTCTTTGTTTCAGGTTTATGCAAGAGCCCTCAGCTATCTTGGGGTCTACAAGCTCCGTGTCGGCTCGGTGGTCGTCGCCAACATCGTGCTCGCGGTGATCACCATTGCCGAGCCGGTTCTGTTCGGCCGCATCATCGATGCCATTTCCACCAAGGGCGACGTGACGCCCATGCTGCTCCTGTGGGCGGGCTTCGGCCTGTTCAACACGATCGCCTTCGTTCTGGTCGCGCGCGAGGCCGACCGGCTGGCACATGGCCGGCGGGCGAGCCTGCTGACGGAAGCCTTCGGCCGCATCATCTCCATGCCGCTCGCCTGGCATAGCCAGCGCGGCACCTCCAATGCGCTGCACACGCTGCTGCGTGCCTGCGAGACGCTGTTCGGCCTGTGGCTCGAATTCATGCGCACGCACCTTGCCACCGCCGTCGCGCTCGTCCTGCTCATCCCCACCGCGTTTGCGATGGACTATCGCCTTTCGCTGGTGCTGGTGGTGCTCGGCGTCGCCTATGTCATCATCGGCAAGGTGGTGATGAACCGCACGCGCGAAGGCCAGGCCTCTGTCGAAAACCACTACCACACCGTCTTCTCCCATGTGTCGGACTCGATCAGCAACGTCTCGGTCGTGCACAGCTACAACCGCATCGAAGCCGAAACGCGGGAGCTGAAACGCTTTGCCGAGCGGCTGATCAATGCACAGTATCCGGTGCTCGACTGGTGGGCATTGGCGAGCGCGCTGAACCGCATCGCCTCGACGATCTCGATGATGACCATCCTCGTCATCGGCACGGTGCTGGTGCAGCGGGGCGAGATCAAGGTGGGCGACGTCATCGCCTTCATCGGCTTCGCCGGCCTCCTCATCGGGCGCCTCGACCAGATGAAGGCCTTCGCCACGCAGATCTTCGAGGCCCGCGCCAAGCTGGAGGACTTCTTCACGCTGGAAGACGCCGTCAAGGACCGCGAGGAGCCGACCGGCGCCGGTGATCTCGGCGAGGTCAAGGGCAAGGTCGAATACCGCAATGTCAGCTTCGACTTCGCCAATGCCACCCAGGGCGTCAGCGACGTCTCCTTCACGGTGGAGGCCGGCCAGACCGTTGCCATCGTCGGCCCGACGGGCGCCGGCAAGACGACGCTCGTCAACCTGCTGCAGCGCGTCTACGAGCCGAAGTCGGGCCAGATCCTCATCGACGGCGTCGACATCTCCACGGTGACGCGCAAGTCGCTGCGCCGCTCGATCGCCACCGTCTTCCAGGATGCGGGCCTGCTCAACCGCTCGATCTCCGACAATATCCGCCTTGGCCGCGAAGGCGCGACGCAGGCGGAAATCGAGGCGGCGGCCGAGGCGGCCGCGGCGGGCGACTTCATCGCCTCGCGCCAGGGCGGCTACGAGACCCATGTCGGCGAGCGCGGCAACCGCCTGTCGGGCGGCGAGCGCCAGCGCATCGCGATTGCCCGCGCGATCCTGAAGAACGCGCCAATCCTCGTGCTCGACGAGGCGACCAGCGCGCTCGACGTGGAGACGGAGGCACGCGTGAAGGCGGCGATCGACCAGCTGCGCCGCAACCGCACGACCTTCATCATCGCACACCGCCTCTCGACGGTCCGCGAGGCCGACCTCGTCGTCTTCATGGATCACGGCAGGATCGCCGAAATGGGCACGTTCAACGATCTCAGCCAGAGCAACGGCCGCTTCGCCGCCCTGCTGCGCGCCAGCGGCATCCTGACCGACGACGACGTGCGCAAGAGCCACACCGCCGCCTGAGCACCGTCGTCACTGCTTCGGCGTATCGCTTTTGACCGGCAGGGCCTGAAGGCCCTGCCGTTTTGCGTTCTGGGCGATCACGGCGGCCTGCCAGTCGAGGTAACGCGCATAGGCGACGTGCAGCGTGATGCCGAGAAGCGCATAGAGCGTGCCGAGGACCGGGTTCTTGCCCGTCACGAACATCATCACCTGCCCCGCCATGGCGAGGATCGTGCCGAAGATGAAGACGGCCAGCGAATGCCGCCCGATCGCGACCAGCGGATGGGAGAGCGGCAGGGCGGCCCAGCTGGAGAGAACCGGGATCGTCGCCAACAGATAGGCCCCTGCCAGCACATGGAGAAGACGGGTCGTCGAGAGGAACGTCTTGTCGAAGCCGGTCAGCACCGCCGGCAGGCCGTAGGAGAGGTCGATGTTCCACCAGGAGAACACGACCCAGGCCAGCGAGACGGCGAGGTAGGCAGCCGATAGCACCATCAGGATCGGATGACGGGGAATCCCCTTCCTCCTGGCACGCAGCACGCCGACCATGCCGATGACGAAGAGGAACTGCCAGGAGAGCGGATTGAGGAACCAGTAGCCGTCATCGAGGAAATTCGACGGCGCGATCCGCCAGAGGCCGGCACAGAGCCAGAGCGTACCGGAAACGGCGAGCAACAGCACGGCGCTGCGCTGGTAGAGCCAGAGGAAGCCCGGCAGCATCAGGAGCACCACGGCATACATGGACAGGATGTTGTTGTAGCCGAACTGGTGGCCGAGCAGCACCATGCTGACGACGCCCTGTTCCGTGCGGTCGACGACGGCACGCAGGTTGATTTCCGACAACAGGTCCGGCCGGCCGAACCACAGCGCCCCACCGGCGAAGATGGCGAAGGTGATGACGCTCGTCATGATATGGGCGACATAGAGCGTCAGCGCCCGGCGCAGGATACGCAGCGTCACCGCCAGACGCTCGCCGATGGCGAAGCGCGCGCCGTAGGCGAGGCCGACCGACATGCCCGAGATCAGCACGAAGGCCTCCGCCGAATCGGAGAAGCCGAAATTCTTGTGCGTCAGGTGCTCCAGATACTGGCCCGGAACGTGGTTGACGAAGATCGTCAGGAGGGCAAGCGCCCGGAAGACGTCGAGGCGCGTGTCGCGTTGCCGCGGCACGACGCCCGTCGGTCCATGTCTGTCTGTCATGGTGCTCTGATCCACTTGGCGTGGATCAGAGCAAATAGCCCTCGTTTGAAGATTTGATGACAGAGCCGTTCACACTTGCCTGCCATCCCCCGTCGCCGGCGCGCTCGACGCGGATCGACAGTTTCCTGCCCTCAAGGTCGAGCGTCGCCTCGTAACCGTCCCACGCCGCCGGCAGCACCGGATTGACGAAGAGGCGATCCCCTTCCTTGCGGATGCCCAGGATGCCCTCCACCGCCGCGCGGTAGAGCCAACCCGCCGAACCCGTATACCAGGTCCAGCCGCCGCGCCCCGTGCGCTCGCCCTCGCCATAGACATCGGCGGCGACGACATAGGGTTCGACGCGGTAAAGCTCGGCGGCTTCCGGCGTCAGCGCGTGGTTGACGGGGTTGAGGATGTTGAAGCAGGTCCAGGCGTCCTCCGCCCGGCCGAGGCGGGCAAGCGCCAGCACGACCCAGGTCGAGGCATGGGTGTACTGGCCGCCATTCTCCCGCACGCCCGGCGGATAGGCCTTGATATAGCCCGGATCCTGCGGCGTCTCGACGAAGGGCGGGGTGAACAGGCGGATGACGCCGTTCTCCCGGTTGACCAGCTCGGCCATGACCGCGTCCATCGCCTGCCGCGAGCGCGCCGGATCGCCGACACCGGACAAGACGCTCCAGCTCTGCGCGATCGAATCGATCCGGCATTCGGCATTCTCGGCCGAACCGAGCGGCGTGCCGTCGTCGAAATAGCCCCGGCGGTAATAGGCGCCGTCCCAGCCCGTCGTTTCCAGCACCACCTTGAGGCGGCCGAGATGTTCCTGCCACCGGTCCGCGCGCTGGTGATCGCCGCGCTCGCGGGCGACGGAGATGAAGCCGCCGAGCGTGCCGGCCAGGAACCAGCCGAGCCAGACGCTGGTGCCCCTGCCCGCCTCGCCGACGCGGTTCATGCCGTCGTTCCAGTCGCCGCCGAGAATGAGCGGCAGGCCGTTCTCCCCGGTGCGGCGGAGCGCAAGGTCGAGCGCGCGGGCGCAATGCTCGTAGAGCGGCGCTTCTTCCGCCGAGCGCTCCGGCGTGTAGAAGGCGTCGTGCTGGCCCTCGGCAAGCGGCGCGCCCTCGATGAAGGCCAGCGTCTCGTCGAGGATCGCCCGGTCGCCGGTGGTGCGGCAGTAATATTCCACCGCATGGGCGAGCCACACCACGTCGTCGGAGATCATGGTGCGCACGCCCGCGCCGCTGTCGGGCAGCCACCAGTGCTGCACGTCGCCCTCGACGAACTGGCGCGCGGCCGCATTGAGGATCTGGCGGCGGGCAAGGTCCGGCCGGTGCAGGACGAAGGCCAATGTGTCCTGCAGCTGGTCACGGAAACCGTAGGCGCCGCTTGCCTGGTAGAAGGCCGAGCGGGCCTGGATGCGGCAGCCGAGCGCCTGATAGGGCAGCCAGTCATTGACCATCCGGTCCAGCGCCGCATCCGGCGTCTTCACCTGCAGCGTGCCGGTGAAATCGCTCCAATAGGCGCGGACGGCGGCCATGACATCGTCGAAATCGGCCTCGCGGCTTTTTTCCGCGAGCGCCCGGGCACTTTCCGCATCGGCGGTATCGCCGAGCACGAAGAGAAGTTCGCGCTTCTCGCCCGGCTTCAGGACGATATCGACGGCCAGCGCCGCGCAGGGATCGCCGATGCCTTCGGCGGAGCCGGACAGCGCCTGCCCCGTGGCGACGGCACCCGGCAGCACGATATCGCCGCCGCGGCCGATAAATTCGCGGCGCCTGGCGGTAAAGCCCGCCACCGGCGCATCGACGGCGAAGAAGCTGGTCCGGCCGGAAAAATCGAAGCTGTAGGGATTAGTCGCAAAGAGCGCACCGCTCTCCTCGTCATGGCTGGTCAAGACGAAAGGCGCGGTTTTCGCCGGGTTGTTGCCCAGCACCCATTCGACATAGCCGTAGACCGTCAGGCTGCGTTCCGTCTCGCCGGTATTCTTGAGGACGAGGCGGGAATATTTGACCGGATCCTCGGGATCGACCGTCTGCACGAGGTCGAGCTCGATACCGTCCTCCCAGCTGCGGAAGGCGGAATAGCCGAGGCCGTGCCACGTCTCGAACCGGACCGAATTCTTCCGCGACAGGGCGGCGAAGGGCGCCATGACCGTGCCGCGCTCCTTGTCCCTGACATAGAAGGCTTCGCCCGGACGGTTGACGACGGGATCGTTGGTCCAGTGGGTGAGCTGGAAGTCGCGCGAATTGCGGCTCCAGGTATAGCTTGCGCCTTCCGCCGAGACGTGGAAGCCGAAATGCGGGTTGGCGATGACGTTGATCCACGGCTGAGGCGTCGCCTCGCCGCCGCGAAGCCGCACGGCATATTCCCGACGCTCCTCGTTGAAACCGCCGAAACCGTTCCAGAAGCTGAGGCCCTTGCCGTCGATCTCCACCGGCTCGCCGGCGGACGCCGGCAGTTTCGGCACGGGTGCCGGCGTCGTCTCGGCCTTCGCCTCCTCCTCGCCGCGGGGCGTCGCGAAGAGGGAGACCGTGCGGGCGATCTGGTCGGAGAGCGTGCCGTTGCGGGCGTGGAAGACCGCGCGGGCCGTCGCCAGCAGCGCCTGCCAGGTGGTGACGTCCATCAGGTCGCGGCGCACCGTGAAGACATGCTGGCGCGCGCCGTCGGACTGGCTGCGGATGCGCAGGTTCTCGCACATATGGTCGAGCGTGTGCTGCATGTCCTGCGCGTAGGAGGCGGCGCGCTCGTTGAGGATGACGAGATCGGCGATGACGCCGCGGTGGCGCAGGTAATCCTGTGCGCGCAGCGCCTCGCGGGCGACCTCCACGTCGATCTCGTCATTGATGCGCAGCACGAAGATCGGGAAATCGCCCGAGATCGCCAGCGGCCAGAGCGCCGACTGGGCGGTGAGGCCGTTCACGATCGTGCCGGTATCCGCTCTGAGGTGCATGTCCGGATAGGTGAGGTAGCGGCCGAGCATCTGGAAGCTCGCCGCCTCCTGCGAGGTGACGCCGACATGGCGCATATGCACCTGCGAGCGCGTCCAGGCATGGATCATCTCGTGGTTGAAGCTGTCCGGATGGCGGTAGCGGTCGATCGCCGCATCCACCTCCGCACGGCTCGGAGCGGCGATGGTCCAGAAGATGACCTTGACCTTCTTGCCCGCCGGCACGCGCACGACGCGGCGCAATGCCATGACCGGATCGAGCGTGAAGCCGTCCGTGCCGGAAAGCTGCGCGCCCGGATCGAAGGCGGCGGCGGTCGCCAGCGAACGGCCGCGGCCGATGAAGCGGCGGCGGTCGGTCTCGATCTCGGTGCGGCGCGAGGGGCCGGCATTATCCACGATGAGGTGGGCGATGGACATGTCCGGTTCGTTCGGATTGCGCTTCTGGCGCTCGGCGCGGATGACGTCGCCGCGCTTGCCGATCTCCGTCTTGATGAACATCTTCGAGAACAGCGGATGGGCGTTGTCGGCATCGTCGGTCGAGATGACAGGCTCCATATAGGAGGTCACCTCGATGAAACGATCCTCCGGCCCGGTGTTGAGCAGCGTCAGGCGGCGGCCTTCGGCATCATGCTCGGTGGCGACGATGCACTCGACCTCGCTCGTCAGCGTGCCGACGGTCTTGATGAACTCCGCCTTGTCGTCGCCGAACTGGGTCTTCGTCACCTCGCCCTCGGCTCGTTTCGGCTCGGCGGTGGCGGACCACCACTCGCCCGTCGCGGTGTCGCGCAAGAAGAGGAAGGAACCCCAGCGATCCTCGGTCGGGTCGGGCTTCCAGCGGGTGACGGACTGGCCGTTCCAGCGCGAATAGCCGGCACCGGTCGCCGTCAGCATCACCGCATAGTGGCCGTTCGACAGGAAGACGGTCTCGCGCTCCTTGCTGAAGGGCTCCTTGATGATGCGGATTTCCGGGCGCAGCAGGTCGGCCTGCGTGCTGCCGACGGTCTCCGGCTCGCGCTTGGCGTTGATGACCGGAATGTCGCGCGGCGCCTTTTCCTGCAGCAGGAGTTCGGCCGCCTCGATGACGGGGTCCGCGTGGAAGCGCTCGCGCAGCGCGCCGTTGAAAACGACATTGGCGACGGCGGCGATCGACATGCCGTGATGGTGCGCCATGTAGTTGCGCACGACGGCGCAGGTCTTGCCCTCCGGCACGCGGGTCGGGGTAAAATCGACGGCATCGTGGAAGCCGTAGACGCCGAGCGCGCCGAGCTTCCTGAGGCGCTCGAGGTTTTCCAGCGCCGCCTTGGGCGCATATTGCGTCGCCAGAAGCGAGGCATAGGGCGCGATGACGGCATTCTGGCCGAGGCCGCGTTTCAGGCCGAGCGTCGGCACGCCGAAATTGGTGTACTGGTAGGTCAGCTCGTGGTCGCGGGCGTTGAAGGCCGCTTCGGAGATGCCCCAGGGGGTGCCGAGACGGCGGCCATGGTTCATCTGCTCGACGACGACGAGGTTGTTGGTCTGGTTCAGGATGCCGCCCTGGCGCTCCTGCATGACGAGCGGCGGCATCAGATATTCGAACATCGAGCCGGACCAGGAGACCAGCGCGCCGCGCGAGCCGACCGGCACGACCGGACGGCCGAGCTTGTACCAGTGCTCGGTCGGAAGGTCGCCCTTGGCGATGGCGAAGAGGCTGGTGAGGCGCGCCTCGGAGGCGAGCAGGTCGTAGCAGGCCTCGTCGAGCTCGTTGGTCTCGACGCGGTAGCCGATCGACAGCAGCCGGCGTTCCGGGCGGAAGAGGAAGCCGAAATCCATCGAGAAGGCAATGTCGCGCGCGCGGTCGCGCAGCACGACGAGGCGCTCGCGCAGGCCCTCGATGCTGCCGAGGTCGAAGACGCTGTCGGCGATATGCGCTTCGCAGGTGGAGACCAGCGCGCCGGCCCACCGGGCGAGCTCGCCGCTCTCGGCGGACTTGATCTCGTGGTCGAGATTGACGATCAGCTTGTTGACGTCACGCGCCAGCACCGAGAGGTTGATGACGCGGATGGAGGCGAATTCGTGCTCGCGCTTGACGGCGGCGAGCGCATTGTGGAAGCCGACGATGCGCTCCTCGATGAGGCGGCGCAGCGGGCGCACGGTCTTCCGGTCGTCCGGCAGGTCCTTCAGCGTTTCGGAGAGGATCGAGGCGACGTCACCGATGCCGTCGAGGCTGCCCTGGAGATGCGCCGAGGGGGCTTCGGCCCATTCGCGGCACATCGAGGAGACGGCGATGAGGTGGCCGGCGAGGTTGCCGCTGTCGACCGCCGAGACATAGCGCGGCCCCAGCGTTTCCAGCGTGTTGGTGCGATACCAGTTGTAGAGATGGCCGCGATATTTCGGCATGCCGTCGATGGTGGCGATCGTCTGTTCGAGGCGGCGCACCGTCTCCTCGAAGCTGATCCAGCCGAAATCGCGGGCGGAGATGACCGAGAGCAGGTAGACGCCGATATTGGTCGGCGAGGTGCGCTCGGCGAGCACCGGCTGCGGCGTTTCCTGGAAATTGTCCGGCGGCAGGTAGTGCTGCTCGGCGGTGACGAACTCCTCGAAGTAGCGCCAGGTGCGCCGCGCGATCTTGCGCAGCTCGTTGGCGACGTAGTCGGAGACGACGAGCTGGTCCTCGGTCTCGGCCGTCTGGCTGACATACCAGGCGATCATCGGCGAGAGCGCCCAGACGAGCGCGAAGGGAATGCCGATGAAGGGAAGGCCGGTGTCGGAAACCATGGCGAGCGCCACGGACAAGGCCGCGAGCGCCGGGGCCTGCCACATCGACTTGTAGTGGGCGAGGATGCCGCCGCGCGCCGCGCTGTCGGCCTGCGCGGCCGTGCGCCATTCCAGCATCAGCTTGCGGCTGACGAGGGTGCGGTAGAGCGAACGCACGATGGCGTCGGCCATCAGCGCGGCCGAATGGGCGATGAAGGCGATGCGCAGCGCCACCTGCGCGTTCGCCGCACGGATATCGGAGATCACGCGATGCACATGGGCCCGGGCGACGATATCGTTGCGGCGCGGCATGACGCCGGAAATCAGCGAGAGCGTCGGGGCGACGAAGAGCAGGAAGATCAGCACGAGCTGCCAGATCAGCGCCTGGCGCGGCTCCATGTAGTACCAGCCCATGACCGAGGCGACGAGCCAGCCGATCGGGATGAGGCTGCGGCGCAGGTTGTCGTACATCTTCCAGCGGCCGAGCATGGAAATGCCGCTCGACGGGCCGAAGATGTAGGGCAGCAGCTGCCAGTCGCCGCGCGCCCAGCGATGCTGCCGCGAGGTCTCGGTGCCGTAGCGGGTCGGGAAGTCCTCGACGAGCTCGACATCCGTCACCAGCGCGCAATGGGCGAGCGAGCCTTCGAGCAGGTCGTGGCTGAGGACGGAATTCTCCTCGATCCGGCCCTTCACCGCCGTCTCGAAGGCATCGACATGGTAGAGGCCCTTGCCGGTGAACGTGCCTTCCCCGACGAAATCCTGGTAGACGTCGGACACGGTGAAGACATAGGGGTCGATGCCGCGGTCGGCGGAGAAGATTCGCTGGAAGGTCGAGGCTTCCTTGCCCGTCGTCAGCGACGGCGTGACGCGCGGCTGCAGGATGCTGTAGCCGGCGGTGACCTCACCCTTTTCCGCATCGATGACCGGGCGGTTGATCGGGTGGTGCAGCTTGCCGACGAGCTTCGTCACCGCATCGCGCATCAGGCGCGTGTCGGAATCGAGCGTCATGACGTATTTCACGTCCGCCGGCACGATGTTCGCGCCCGGCAGGAAGGTCGTGTCGCCGTCGCCGCGCAAGAGGAGGTTCAGCTCGTGCAGCTTGCCGCGCTTGCGCTCCCAGCCCATCCAGCAGCCTTCGGACGGATTGTAGAGGCGGCGGCGGTGCAGGAAGTAGAAGCGCGTGCGGCCGTCATAGGCATAACGCGCCGAAAGCGTCGCGATCTCGCGCTTGGCGTAGTCGAGCACGTCGAGGTCGGCGGGGGATTCCTCCGCCTGGCTGTCCGCCCAGTCGCTGAGAAGGGCGAAATAGATCTCGCCGCGCGGATTGGCGAGGTAGTGGACTTCGAGGTTGCGGACCAGCTCGTCGACATGGTCGCGCTTGGAGATCAGACACGGCACGACGACGAGCGTGCGCGCATCCTCGGGAATGCCGTCCTTGAACTCGTAGCCGACAAGGCGGGACGGCGTGACGAAGAAGGTGACGAGCGTGTTGAAGAGGCCCGTCGCGCCCTCGGAGGCCGGCAGCGCGAAGAGCACCAGCATGATCAGCCAGGCGCCGTCCGGGATATCGAGCTGATCGAGGAAATAATAGACCGCGATCATCGCCAGCAGCGTCAGGACGATGTTGGGGCCGGCAATGGCGAACCAGTCGAGCTTGCGGCCGAAGCGCACGATGCGCTGGACGATCGACGGCCGGTAGCCGATGCGCTTTTCCAGCAGCTTGCGCTTCTTGCCGACGAGGAAAGCGGCGACATTGGCCTCGTAGTCGAGATCCTCGACATGCGCCGCGGCGTCTTCCGCCGTCATCGCCAGCGCCGTCTCGGTCACCTCCAGCTCGGACTTGCCGGAGCGGCGGGCGAAACGCTCGATCGTGTTGCGGTACTTGTTGCGCGAGCCGAAATCGAGGTCGCTGTAGTCGGAGCCCTGGCGCAGTGCCTCGTCGAGGCGGCTGACGCTCTCGAACCAGACAGGCCATTCCGTGTCGTCCACCGCGCGAAGGCTCTTGATGAGCGAACTCATCGTGACATTGCCGGAGGAAAGCCTGTTGTTCTCCGCGACGATCAGCTCCTCGAGGTCGCTGCCGCGGCTCTCGATCTTGCGCTCCAGCCACTGGATCACCGCGCCGGAGGCCTGCAGGCCGTCACGCAGGCGATAGAGCAGCTGGATGACGAAGGTGTTGTCCTCGATGAAGCTTTCCAGCGTCTGGAGATGCGCGATGGACTTTTCCGGATCGTTGAGGCGGATCAGCTCGTCGGCCACCTCATTGGCCTTGAAGCGCATCTTGCGCGAGCGCTCGACGCGGCTGGAAATGCGGCGCAGGTTCTCCAGCAGCACGAAGCGGATGAAGGAGGGCAGCGCCCAGAGTTCGCCGATCTTCAGCGCGTCGATCTTCTGGAAGCCCTGCACGAAGGCGGTGAGGCCCTCATGCGAGACGCCGCTATGGGTATGCGCGACATAGAGCCAGGCGAGCGCCAGCGTGCGCGGCATCACCTGCCCTTCGACCTCGATGGTCGGAAGCTGGCGATAGAAGCGGCGCGGGAAGTCGCGGCGAACCTCCTGGATCGCCTCTTCGACGACATAGTAGTTGTCGAGCAGCCATTCGGCCGCCGGGGTGATCTGGGCACCCGCCTCGACATCCTTGGCCGTGGCACGATAGACGCGGAAGATTTCCTTCTCGTTTTCCTTGTGCCGGGCGCGGAATTCGAAGGGCTGGAAACCGGGCAGCGGCGCGCTCTTGTCGCGCGCCAGGGCCTCGCCGCAATCGGCCAGCTCCTCCAGCGTCAGATAGGTGGCGCGGATCGAATCGTTATAGTCGATCTGCTTGGCGTCAGCGTCGCGCGAGGAGGCTTGCGGCGTATTGTGAAGGGGCATGTTTCTGATTCTGGATCCGGCCATGTTGAACCATCCGGCAACGGCCTTTGTGCCGAACGGTTTTTTGCGGGCAGGCTTCATCTCGGTGCCGCGATCAGCCATGGGACCAAACGGCGCCCGGACGGCGCGGCTGGGGTGGACATGGCTCAAGCGACACGCTGGTTGGCATCCTGGCCGCGTGGTGCATGAAAACGGCATTTTTTAGCCGTAAGGACAGAGACTTGCAACATGTCAACAGGACCGGATGGCGCAGCATTGACCCTCATCTGCGGTTTTGGTGAATCGCGCGCTCCGCGTATCGGGCGAAGGGGCGCATAGGACGGGCTGATGCCAAATGCGCGAGGGCGACAAAAGTTCCGGGCGCCCGTGCCGGCCTGTGCATGAGCGATCCCGCCATTGACTTGCCGCTCCGCCCAAGCCAGTCTGCCGGCGTCAGGGTCTTCCGAGTCGATTGGGCTCGGAGGCTAAGAGGGAAGCCGGTGCGATGCTCCGAAAGGAGCGCCAAGACCGGCGCTGCCCCCGCAACTGTGAACGGCGAGCTGCTGTCGCTCCCAGGCCACTGGTGGATGTCACCGGGAAGGCGAGACAGACGCGATGACCCGCAAGCCAGGAGACCTGCCCTGACAGTCGTAACGTCCATGGGCGGGGTGTCCCAGTGGTGCGCTTGCTTGTCGCCTCGCGGCGACGTTCCAGCAGCGTGCGTCCGGTCATCCCCCAATTTTCCGATTGGGGAAGAAAATGCTTGCCATCACCAATGACGGTCCTGCCGGCACCGGAAAGCCGGAATCCATCTTCATCTCCTGGCTGCTCTGGCAGCCGCGCGGTGCCGACCTTGCCGTCGAGGCGCTGAAGGAGGTGCAGAAACTTTCGCGCTACGAAAAGGTCGATCCGGATATCGCCCGCCTGAAGGCGCTTTTCGCCTCGCTGGCCGGGTCGGATCGGTTGGTACACTGATCACAGTCGCATAAAGACATATTGACATAAAGATATCTTTATGTGATCTCCGGTGCAGGATTATTGCACCGGAGGGCTTTGCCATGGCCAAATCGCACCTGGACACCCTGTTCGGCCCCGAACTGCCGCCGCGCGACGGGCGCGAGATCCTCGCCGCCCTCAAGGCCGCCGCGCGCGAGCGCATCCTCGTGCTCGACGGCGCCATGGGCACGGAAATCCAGACGCTCAAGCTGGTGGAGGAGGATTTCCGCGGCGACCGCTTCGGCGACTGCGCGTGCCACCAGCAGGGCAACAACGATCTCCTGACGCTGACCCAGCCGGCGGCGATCGAGGACATCCACTACCGCTATGCGCTCGCCGGCGCGGATATCCTCGAGACCAACACCTTCTCCTCCACGACCATCGCCCAGGCCGACTACGGCATGGAGGACATGGTCTACGAGCTCAACCGCGACGGCGCGCGTCTTGCCCGCCGCGCCGGCCTCAGGGCCGCCGAGAAGGACGGCCGCCGCCGGTTCGTCGCCGGCGCGCTCGGCCCGACGAACCGTACCGCCTCCATCTCGCCGGACGTCAACAATCCCGGCTACCGCGCCGTCACCTTCGACGATCTGCGCATCGCCTATGCCGACCAGGTGCGCGGCCTCATCGACGGCGGCACCGACATCATCCTCATCGAGACGATCTTCGACACGCTGAACGCCAAGGCGGCGATCTTCGCCACCCGCGCGGTCTTCGAGGAAAAGGGCATCGAACTGCCCGTCATGATCTCGGGCACGATCACCGACCTTTCCGGCCGCACGCTCTCCGGCCAGACGCCCGAGGCCTTCTGGAACTCGGTGCGCCACGCCGAGCCCTTCTCCATCGGCCTCAACTGCGCGCTCGGCGCCAATGCCATGCGCGCCCATCTCGCAGAGATCTCGTCCGTCGCCCAGACCTTCGTCTGCGCCTATCCCAATGCCGGCCTGCCGAACGCCTTCGGCAAGTATGACGAGACGCCGGAGGAAATGGCCGCGCAGATCGAGGGCTTCATGCGCGATGGCCTCGTCAACATCGTCGGCGGCTGCTGCGGCTCGACGCCGGACCATATCCGCGCCATCGCCGCGGCCGCCGCGCGCCACGCGCCACGCGAAATCCCCGACATCCCGCGCCACATGCGCCTCTCGGGCCTCGAACCCTTCACGCTGACCGAGGCCATCCCCTTCGTGAATGTCGGCGAGCGCACCAACGTCACCGGCTCGGCGAAGTTCCGCAAGCTGATCACGGCGGGCGACTATGCCGCGGCGCTCGATGTCGCCCGCGACCAGGTGGCGAACGGCGCGCAGGTCATCGACATCAACATGGACGAGGGCCTGATCGATTCCACGAGGGCGATGGTGGAATATCTCAACCTCATCGCCGCCGAGCCCGACATCGCGCGCGTTCCGGTGATGATCGATTCGTCGAAATGGGAGGTGATCGAGGCGGGCCTGAAATGCGTGCAGGGCAAGCCGCTGGTCAATTCCATCTCGCTGAAGGAGGGCGAAGAGGCCTTCCTGCACCATGCGAAACTCGTGCGCGCCTATGGCGCCGCCGTCGTCGTCATGGCCTTCGACGAGAAGGGCCAGGCCGACACGAAGGCACGCAAGGTGGAGATCTGCACCCGGGCCTACAGGCTGCTCACCGAGGTCGCCGGCCTTGCGCCGGAGGACATCGTCTTCGACCCCAACATCTTCGCCATCGCGACGGGCATCGAGGAGCACGACAATTACGGCGTCGACTTCATCGAGGCGACGGCCGAGATCACCGCGACGCTTCCGCATGTCCATGTGTCCGGCGGCGTCTCCAACCTTTCCTTCTCCTTCCGCGGCAACGAGCCGGTGCGCGAGGCGATGCACGCCGTCTTCCTCTATCACGCCATCCAGGCGGGCATGGACATGGGCATCGTCAATGCCGGCCAGCTCGCCGTCTACGACACGATCGAGCCGGAGCTGCGCGAGGCCTGCGAGGACGTGGTGCTGAACCGCGTGCCGAAGGCCGGCGGCACCGCCACCGAGCGCATGCTCGACATCGCCGAGCGCTTCAAGGGCGCGGCCGGCAAGGAAGCCAGGGAACGCGACCTCGCCTGGCGCGACTGGCCCGTCGAGAAGCGCCTCGAACACGCCCTCGTCAACGGCATCACCGAATTCGTCGAGATCGACACGGAGGAGGCACGGCAGAACGCCGAACGCCCGCTGCACGTCATCGAAGGCCCGCTGATGGCCGGCATGAACGTCGTCGGCGACCTTTTCGGCGCCGGAAAGATGTTCCTGCCGCAGGTCGTCAAATCCGCCCGCGTGATGAAGCAGGCCGTCGCCGTGCTGCTGCCCTACATGGAGGCCGAAAAGCTCGCCAATGGCGGCGGCGGCGGCGAACGGCAGAGCGCGGGCAAGATCCTGATGGCGACCGTCAAGGGCGACGTGCACGATATCGGCAAGAACATCGTCGGCGTCGTGCTCGCCTGCAACAATTACGAGATCATCGACCTCGGCGTCATGGTGCCGGCGACGAAGATCCTCGAGACGGCGAGGGCGGAGAAGGTCGACATCATCGGCCTCTCCGGCCTCATCACCCCCTCGCTCGACGAGATGGTGCATGTCGCCGCGGAGATGGAGCGAGAAGGCTTCGACATCCCGCTCCTCATCGGCGGGGCGACGACGAGCCGCGTGCACACGGCGGTGAAGATCCATCCACGCTACGACCGCGGCCAGGCGGTCTACGTCACCGACGCCAGCCGCGCCGTCGGGGTGGTCGGCTCCCTGCTGTCGCCGGAGATGAAGTCCGGCTATGTCGAGACGCTGGAGGCCGAATATCGCAAGGTCGCCGATGCGCATGCGCGCAGCGAGGCGGAAAAGCAGCGGCTGCCGATCGCCAGGGCCCGCGACAACGCCTTCAGGGCGGACTGGTCCGCCTATGAGCCGAAGACGCCCTCCTTCCTCGGCACCCGCGTCTTCCAGGACTGGGACCTGGCGGAGCTTGCCCGCTATATCGACTGGACCCCGTTCTTCCAGACCTGGGAGCTGAAGGGCGTCTATCCGAAGATCCTCGACGACGAGAAGCAGGGCCCTGCCGCCCGCCAGCTCTTTGCCGATGCCCAGGCGATGCTGGAGAAGATCATTTCGGAAAAATGGTTCACGCCGAAGGCCGTCGTCGGCTTCTGGCCGGCAGGCACCGTCGGCGACGACATCCGCCTCTTCACCGACGAGACGCGGAGCAAGGAACTTGCCACCTTCTTCACGCTGCGCCAGCAGCTTTCCAAGCGCGACGGGCGGCCGAACGTGGCGCTCTCCGATTTCGTCGCGCCGGTCGACAGCGGCAAGCACGACTATCTCGGCGGTTTCGTCGTGACGGCCGGCATCGGCGAGATCGCCATTGCCGAACGCTTCGAGCGGGCGAACGACGACTACAACTCGATCCTCGTCAAGGCGCTCGCCGACCGCTTCGCCGAGGCCTTCGCCGAGCGCATGCACGAATATGTGCGCAAGGAGCTCTGGGGCTATGCGGCGGAGGAGACCTTCTCGCCCACCGATCTCATCGGCGAGCCCTATGCCGGCATCCGCCCCGCGCCGGGTTACCCCGCCCAGCCGGATCATACGGAAAAGACGACGCTCTTCCGCCTGCTCGATGCCGAGAGGGAAATCGGCGTCGAGCTCACCGAAAGCTATGCGATGTGGCCCGGCTCCTCCGTCTCCGGCCTCTACATCGCCTCGCCGGAAAGCTACTATTTCGGCGTCGCCAAGGTGGAGCGGGACCAGGTGGAGGACTATGCCCGCCGCAAGGGCATGGCCGTCACGGAGGTGGAGCGCTGGCTCGGCCCGGTGCTCAACTATGTGCCGGTGACCGCGCGGGAAAACGCGGCCTGAGCTTCCTCAGGCCGTCGCAAGGTTCAAAAGCACGACCATTCCGTAGCTCACGACGACCAGCACGCCGAGCGACAGGACGACCGCGGCCGTCACCCGCGGGCCTGCCCGCATCACGCGCCTGAGGTCGATGCCGAGGCCGAGGGCGGCCATGGAGAGGATCGTCAGCACGGTCGCGGCACGCGCCATGCCTTCGGCAAGCCCCGCATCGATCAGCCCGAAGCTGCGCGCGGCGAGCATGGCGAGGAAGCCGAGGATGAACCAAGGCACCAGCCGGTGCAGCGCCGGGCGACGACCGCTCTCCTTTCCCGCGGCAAGCGACAGGAGGAAGATCACCGGCCCCAGCATCAGCACGCGCACGAGCTTGACGAAGGTGCCGATCTGGATGCTGAGCGCGGAGACCGGGGCGGTGGCCGCCAGCACCTGCGGCACCGCATAGACCGTCATGCCCGCCATCACGCCGTAGCCCGTCGCCGACAGGCCGAGCAGCGGCACCAGCACCGGCAGCAGCAGCACCGTGACCATGCCGAGAACGGCGGTGAAGGCGATGGAGGAGGCGACGTCCTCCGCATCGGCGCGAATGACCGGCGCCGTCGCGGCGATCGCGGAATTGCCGCAGATCGAATTGCCGCAGGCGACCAGCAGCGCGACGGTGCGGGAGAGGCCGAGGCCGCGCCCGATGGCATAGCTTGCCAGGAGCACCACGCCCACCACCGCCGCGATCGCCCCGATCAGCGGCCAGCCCATGCCGGCGATCGCCGTGGCGCTGACGCCGGCGCCGAGAAGCACGATCGCGATCTCGAGGAAATATTTCGCGGAGAAGGCGATGCCGGGATCGAACACAGCCGGCCGCCTCAGCAGCAGCCGACAGGCGGCGCCGAGGAGGATCGCCAGCACGAGCGCCTCGATCCACGCCCCGCCGGCAAGCCGTATTTCCAGCCGTTCGGCGAGCACCGCAAGGCTCGACACGAAGCCGGACAGGAGCACGCCGGGCAGAAGTACGCGAATTCCAAGGATTGCTGGTTTGTTAGGTGAATTTTCCATGCGCAAACGATGCACTTGAAAACCTATTCGATCCATCGGTAAATATCGGACATTTCATTCGACTGGATCGAACAGATGATGACGCTGGAACAGCTCCGGATCTTCGTCGCCGTGGCGGAACGGGAGCACCTGACCAAGGCCGCCGATGCGCTGAACCTCACCCCCTCGGCCGTCAGCTCGGCGATCCGCGTGCTGGAGGAGCGCTACGGCATCGCGCTGTTCCACCGCACGGGGCGGCGGATCGAGCTGACCGAGACGGGCGAGGCCTTCCTGCCGGAGGCGCGGGCCACGCTGGCACGGGCGGGCAGCGCGGACCTCTTCCTCACCGAGATCGGCGGCCTGAAACGCGGCACGCTGACGCTCGCCGCCAGCCAGACCGTCGCCGGCTACTGGCTGCCGCCGCGTCTCATGCATTTCCGCGACGCCTATCCGGCGATCGATATCCGCCTGACCGGCGGCAATACCGACGAGGCCGCCGAGGCGGTTATCGACGGGCGGGCGGAGCTCGGTTTCGTCGAAGGCGAGATCGACCATCCCGCCCTCGCCCAGCGCATCATTGCGCGCGACCGGGTGGTTATCGTCGCGCCATCGGACCATCCGCTCGCCGGCAAGCCCGGCATCGATGCGGAGGATCTGGCCGCCGTCCGCTGGGTGCTGCGCGAGCCGGGCTCGGGCACGCGACGCGCCCTGACGGCGGCGCTGCCCGAGGAGGCGCTGGACATCGCGCTTTCCCTGCCTTCCAACGAAGCCGTGCGCAGCGCCGTGCTCGCCGGCCAGGCGCTGACGGCGGTCTCCGAATTCGTCGTGGAGGACGACCTTGCCGCCGGCCGCATGGCCCGCATCGCCTTCGACCTGCCGGAACGCGCCTTCCGTCTGCTGCGCCACAGGGAACGCTACCGCTCGAGGGCCTCGCTCGCCTTCGAAACCCTATTGGCCTAAAGCCCGTCGCGTCCCCGGAACCGGCGCTGGTAGGCGGGGTCATAGAGCGAGCTTTCGCGAAAATCCTCCGCGCCGAGCGAGCGGCCGACGAAGATCAGCGCCGTGCGCTCGATCGGCTCCTCGGCGACCCTCGCCACGATATCGGCCAGCGTGCCGCGCACCACGCGCTCATCGGGCCAGGAGGCCTTGACCACGATCGCCACCGGGCAATCCGCGCCATAGAGCGGCGTCAGGTCCAGGACGACCTTGTCCAGCGCGTGGATGGCAAGATGGATCGCCAGCGTCGCCCCCGTCGCGCCGAAATTCTCAAGCGTCTCGCGGTTCGGCATCGGCGAGGCGCGGCCGGAGACCCGGGTGAGCACGAGGCTCTGCGCGACCGCGGGAATGGTGAGCTCGCGGCCGAGCGCGGCGGCGGCGGCGGCAAAGGAGGGCACGCCCGGCGTCAGCGTATAGGCGAGCCCGTGCTTTTCCAGCCGGCGGATCTGCTCGGCGACGGCGCTCCAGACCGAGAGATCGCCGGAATGCAGCCGCGCCACATCCTCGCCCGCCGCGGCGGCGCGCAGATATTCGGCCTCGATCTCGTCGAGCGACATCGGCGCCGTATCGACGATGCGCGCGCCCGGCGGGCAATATCGCAGGAGCTCCGGCGACACGATGGAGCCGGCATAGAGGCAGACCGGGCAGGCGCCGATGAGATCGCGGCCGCGCACGGTGATGAGATCGGCAGCGCCGGGGCCGGCGCCGATGAAGTGAACGGTCATTCCTCGTCCTCGATAGGTTGCGCCGGCTTCGCCCACGTCCACTGCGTGACCGGCATGGCCGGCCGCCAGCCCGTCATCTGCCCGACGGGCGATGCGCGCGCGATGTCGATCCGGATCAGCGAACCGCCGAGCCGGGCATGCTGGGCGAGGAGCACGGCTTCCATTTCCGTCGTCACCGCATTGGCGACAAGCCGGCCGCCCGGCTTCAGGCCGTCGATCGCCGCCGGCATGACGCCCGCCTCGCTGCCGCCGCCGCCGATGAAGATCGCGTCCGGCGCGGCAAGTCCCGCAAGCGCCTCCGGCGCCGCCCCCTCGACCACGGCAAGGCCCGGCACGCCGAAGCGCCCGGCATTGCGGCGGATGCGGGCGGCCCGCTCCGCATGGCCCTCGATGGCGATGGCCCGGAGCGATGGATCGGCCAGCATCCATTCGATGCCGATCGAGCCCGAGCCGGCGCCGATATCCCAGAGAAGCTCGCCGCGGCGCGGCGCAAGGGCCGAGAGCGTCAACGCACGCACCTCGCGCTTGGTGATCTGGCCGTCATGCTCGAACAGTCCGTCGTCAAGGCCCGGCGTACAGGCGAGCACCTGCGCGCCATCTCCGGCGACAACCTCCACCGCGCAGACATTCAGCATGTCGGCCCCATCGAGGGCGAACTGCTCGGCCTGATGGTGGCTCACCCGCTCCCGCGCGCCGCCGAGCGCTTCCAGCACGGTCAGCGCCGAGCCGCCGAAACCGCTTTCCGCCAGCAGCGCGGCAAGCGCCGCCGGCCCGTCGCTGTCCGAGGTCAGCGCCAGGATGCGGCAGCCGGGATGCAGGTGCGGGCGGATGAGATCGACGGGACGGCCGTGCAGCGAGACGCAGACCGTGTCCTGCAGGGCCCAGCCCATGCGCGATGCGGCAAGGCTGAAGGCGGAGGGCGCCGGGAAGACGCGCATCTCCGCCCGCGCGATGCGCCGGGAAAGCGTGACGCCGACGCCGTAGAAGAAGGGATCGCCCGAGGCGAGCACGACGACAGGCCGGCCCCGCGCGGCCAGAACCGCCTCCACCGAGCGTTCGAAGGGGCTGAGCCAGCCGTGGCGCACGCCGCAGATCGCCGCATCGGCTAGCTCCAGATGCCGCGCGCCGCCGAAGACGATTTCGGCGCAGCCGATTGCGGCCTTGGCCTCGTCGCCGAGACCGGCTAGACCGTCTTCGCCGATCCCGACGATGGAAAGCCAGGGAGCGGCTGTCGAAAGGGGCTGATCAGGCGTGGACAAGCGACGCATCCTCATCTTGGGCGGCACGGCGGAGGCGCGCGACCTTGCCGGTGTGCTCGCCGGCAGGGCCGATCTTGCCGTCACGCTGTCGCTCGCCGGCCGCACGCTCGATCCCGCGCCGCAGCCCGTGCCCGTTCGCACCGGCGGCTTCGGCGGCGTCGAGGGGCTTTCGGCCTATCTTTGCGAGAATTCCATCGATCTCCTGATCGACGCGACGCATCCCTTCGCCCGGCAGATCTCCGCCAATGCCCGCGCCGCCAGCGCGGCGACCGGCATCCCGCTGCTGCGGCTGGAGCGGCGCGGCTGGGATGCGGTGGAGGGCGACCGCTGGACATGCGTCGCCACGATGGCCGAGGCCGTCAGCGCGCTCGGCGAAGCGCCGCGTCGCGTGTTCCTCGCCATCGGCCGCCAGGAGGCGAAGACCTTCGACGCCGCGCCGCAGCACCACTATCTCGTGCGCAGCGTCGATCCCGTCGATCCGCCGCTTGCCGCCCCCGACGTCGCCTACCTGCTCGCGCGCGGCCCGTTTGCCGTGGAAGCGGAGGTCGAACTTCTGCGCGACCATCGCATCGATGTCGTCGTCAGCAAGAATTCCGGCGGCGACGCCACCTATGGCAAGATCGTCGCCGCGCGCATTCTCGGCCTGCCCGTCGTTCTGGTCGAGCGGGCGGAAGCGCGCGATAGCCACCACGCGGGAACCGTCGAGGATACGGTGCGGCTCGCCGATCATCTCGTCGGCTCTTCGAGGAAGCGCGGCGTATAGACGAGATCCGGCAGGCCGGGGCGGGAGATGACGCGCGTTTCCGGCGAGCCGATGACGACGCAGGTCGCCATGTCGGCGCGCTCCGCCTCGGCTTCGCCGAGCGGCATGACCAGCATGCGCTCGTCCGGCCGGCCCGCGGCGCGGCCGAAGACGACGGGTGTTGCGGCCGGCAGCGTCTCGCGCAGGATCTCGAAGGCCCGGCCGAGCTGCCAGGGGCGCGCCTTGCTGATCGGGTTGTAGAGCGCGATCACGAGGCCGGCCCCGGACACGAGGCGCAGCCGCGTCTCGATGACCTCCCAGGGTTTCAGGTTGTCGGACAGCGAGATGGCGCAGAAATCGTGACCAAGCGGCGCGCCGATGCGCGCGGCGACCGCCAGCATGGCGGTGACGCCGGGCACGATGGTGAGATCCACCCTCTTCCATTCGTCCGGCCCCGCGTCGATCGCCTCGCAGACGGCGGCCGCCATGGCGAAAACGCCGGGATCGCCACCCGAGACGACGCAGACATCGGCACCCTCGGCCGCCCGTCTCAGCGCAGCCTCGGCCCGGTTCAGCTCCTCGCGGTTGTCGGAGGCGACCTTGATCTGGTCCGGCCGGAGGTTCAGCCGGTCGATATAGGGAAAATAGCCGAAGAATTCGCGCGAGGCCTCGACCGCCTGCCGTGCTTCCGGCGTCATCTGGTCCGGATTGCCCGGCCCGGTGCCGATCACGAAAAGCCGGCCCGTCATGCGCGGCCGCTCCAGCCCGGCACGAGGACCAGCGAGAAATAGGGCGCGGTGTCGTCGAGCTTTTCGGAAAGCCGCATGGACCGGCTCGTCGGCATGGTGCCGCGCTCGACATAGATCGCCTCGCCGAGCCGGCCGGCACTCGCCAGCGCCCGGCGGATCTTCGGCAGGTTGCGGCCGACCTTCATGATGACGGCGGCCTCGGTGTCGACGAGGCGGCGCGACAGTTCCGCCTCGCCCATCGTGCCCGGCAGCACGGAGAGCACGTCGTCGCCCTGCACGATCGGCAGCCCCGACAGCGACCAGCAGCCGGACATGGCCGTGATGCCGGGAATGACCTCGGTCGGGAAACGGTCGGCGAGCCGCACATGCAGGTGCATGTAGGAGCCGTAGAACATCGGATCGCCTTCCGAGAGGATGGCGACCGTGCGGCCGGCGGCAAGGTGCTGCGCGACGGCGGCGGCCGAGGCGTCGTAGAAGGCCGTGATCTGGCGCTTGTAGTCGTCGTGGTCCTTGTCGATTTCCGTCGTCACCGGATAGTAGAGCGGCAGCTCCGCCATGCCGGGCCTCAACAGGCCCTCGACGATCGCCCGCCCATTGCCCGCACGCCCGGCCTTGGCGAAATAGGCGAGCACATCCGCCTCGCCGATCGCCCGCACCGCCTTGAGCGTCAGGAGTTCCGGATCGCCCGGTCCCGTGCCCACGCCGTAAAGTCGTCCCGTCACCGTCGCCACCATGTTCACAGTCCCGGCCTCGCCAGCGAATTGAGCGCCGCTGCCGTCATGGCGCTGCCGCCCAGGCGGCCGCGCACGATGGCGAAGGGCACGCCATAGGAATTTTCGGCGAGCGCATCCTTGGATTCCGCGGCGCCGACGAAGCCGACCGGCATGCCGAGGATCGCCGCCGGTTTCGGCGCGCCATCCCGCAGGAGTTCGAGCAGGTAGAACAGCGCCGTCGGCGCATTGCCGATGGCGACGACGGAGCCGGCGAGGCGATCGAGCCAGAGGCGGATGGCCGCGGCCGAGCGCGTATTGCCGATGTCCCGGGCAATGTCGGGCGTGCGCGGATCGCGCAGCATGCAGAGCACGTCGTTGCCGGCCGGCAGGCGCGCTGCCGTCACGCCGCGCGCGACCATCTCCGCATCGCAGAAGATCGGCGCGCCGGCCTGGAGCGCACCGCGCGCCGCCGTGACGAAACCGGGCGAGAAGACGAAATGCGGCGCCGCCTCGACGAGGCCGGCGGCATGGACCATGCGCACGGCGACATCCGACTCCTCTTCGGAAAAGCGCGAGAGATCGGCTTCCGCACGGATGATCGCGAAGGATTTCTCATAGATGGCCGTGCCATCCTTGATGTAGTCGTAATCGGTCATTGTTGGCCTTGATAAGCGGAAGCAAGAAGGGCGGGCGCGGTGCGGTCGATGAGGTTTCCGGCCGTCTCGTCCTCCGCACGACGCGCGCGCAGGAGGGCGCCGAGACGGTGCAGGGCGGGCCGCAGCGCATCGGCGGGCAGGATTGCCGCGGCGGCATCGCCCGCGCGTCCATCAAGAACAAGGCCGACACCGGCGGCAGTGCCGCACAGCGTGACGGCGGCGGCGGCCGGATGGGCGCAGCCCTTCGGGCAACCGGAGACATGCACGTCGAAGGAGCCGTCCAGGAGATCGCCCGCCTCCGCCACGAGGGCATCGGCGGCGGCATGGGTATCGAAGCTGGCCGCGGCGCAGCCGGCGGCACCGGCACAGACGGAGACGGCCCGCCCGGGCGCATCCTGCGTGCTCCAGACGCGCTCCCGCATCGCACAGGCCTGCGCGGCGGCAAGCGCTTCCGCACGGAGCCCGCGCACCAGCAGCGTGTGGTGCGGCGCAAGGCGGAATTCCGTCGCGCCGCAGCCGGCAAGCGCGCGCACCAGCGCGGCAAGTCGGTCGGCATGGATCTGGCCATAGGCCGGGGCAAGCCCCAGCACCGTTTCGGCGCCGATCCGGTGCACGCCGAGCGGATGGACGGATGAAGCGGCGGAAAGCGGCGGTACCGGATCCGCACGGAGCACGGCCGCCAGCAGCGCCGAATCGAGATCCCGTCCCCGCGCCGCCGGCCCGATGGCGGCAAGGGCGGCGGCGACCGTCATCACGCCTTCGACGGCCCTTTCGCCGGGCAGCAGCGCGACGGCCATCGCCGTGGCGCGATCACCACCGACGGAAAGCCGCCAGGCGAGGCCTTGTGCGCCGGCGACGGCGTCGAGCCGGATATCAGCGACCATGTCGGCAAGGGAAAGCACGCCCCCGCCATCGACGACGACGGCAAGCTTGGGCGCCAGGGAAAGGGCGGCATCGGCAAGGGCCGCGCGCAGCGCATCGGCAAGCGGCGCGGCATCGGCAAGCTCGGCCGGGTCGATGCCGGCAAGCGGCGGCACCTCGATGGCGACGCCCGTCTGCGGGGTAATGCCGGCCGCGGCAAGGCCGGCGGCAAGATGCGGAATGGAGGCTTCGGTGAGGCCGCGAAGCTGGAGATTGCCGCGCGCGGTGATCTCGATGAGGCCGTTGCCGTGCGCCCGCGCCAGATCGGCAAGGACGAGGAGGTCTTGTGCCGTCAGGGCCGTCGCGACGGGGCGCAGGCGCACCAGAAGGCCGTCGCCGGTCCGCATCGGGGCGGCGATGGAGGGGCACGCGCCGCGCCGCAACGCACCGGCTTCGCCCGGAAGTATCGCTGAGGTCGCCGTCATGCCGCGCCCTCCTCCGCCTCGGGTGCCGGGCGGCGGATCAGGTAGGTGTCCATGATCCAGCCGTGCGCCGCGCGCGCCTTGCGGCGGGTCTCGCTGATGGTGTCGGCGATATCGGCAAGCCGGCCGGACAACAGGATCTCGTGCGGCGTGCCGAGATAGGCGCCCCACCAGATGTCCGCCTCCGGGTCCTCCACCCTGCGGAAGGCCTCGACGCCGTCGAGCATGACGAGCGCATCGCGCGCGGTGCCCGGCCAGGCCTCGGCGAGGCGGCGGCCGGTGGTGATCTCGACGGGCAGGCCGATGCGGTTGAGCGTGATGGCATGGCCGGCGCAGAGCGCCTGGACGCTGGTGATGCCGGGAATGACCTCGATCTCGAAGGCGACGCGGCCGGCCGTGCGCACATGATCGATGATACGCAATGTGCTGTCATAGAGCATCGGATCGCCCCAGACGAGCAGGCCGAGCGTCTCGTCCTCGCCGACGTCGTCAAGAAGGGTGCGTTCGTAGATGGCGGCAATGGCGCGGTGCCAGTCGTTGACGCCGTCCTCGTAGCTGCCGTCGGCGCGGCGCACCGGCACGGCATAATCGAGGATGCGGCAGCGCGCATTCTCGAGGAACCGGTCGCAGATCTCGCGGCGTGCATCGGCCAGAAAGGCCTTCTCGTCGCCCTTCGTCGGAATGAGCAGCACATCCGCCCGGTTCAGCGCACCCACCGCCTGAACGGTCATGTGCTCGGGATTGCCCGCGCCGATCCCGATGACCAGTATCTTTCTCAAAGTCCGTCTCCCGTGCGACCCCGCGCTCCCGGTTCGCGGCCCGAATTGGGTCCCGCACCTCTTCCTAATCCCAAAAGCCGACGGAAAACAGTCCCCGGATCGCGTCCTTTGCCGGTCTTTTTGAGACTCAGGCGGCCGCGCGGCTGGTCAGATAGGCGCGCGGCGAGGCCCCCAGCATGCGCTTGAACATGGTGGTGAAGGCCGGCACGCTCTCATAACCGGCATCGAGCGCCACGCGCGTCACCGGCTCGCCGGCGGCAAGGCGCGGCAGGCAGGCGAAAAGACAGGCCTGCTGGCGCCAGGTGACGAAGCTGACGCCCGTCTCCTGCCGGAAGAAGCGCGTGAAGGTGCGCCGGCTCATGTTCAAGCGCCGTGCCCAATCGTCGATCTTGGCCACCGGCGAGGGCTGTTCGACGAAATCCCGGCAGAGTTCGGCCAGCCGGCCGCTTGCCGGAAAGGGCAGGCCGAGCCGGCGCTCCGGCAGGCGGCCGATCTCGTCGAGCAGCAGCGCCATAACGAGTTCGCTGCGCCCGCGGTCCTCCGCCAGGTCATCCTGCCGGACGGTTTCCGTGATGAGCTGGCGGGCAAGGTCGGTGACCTCCAGGACGGTGGGAACCAGCGAGGCGGCCCGGCCCTCCGGCGAATAGATATAGACCGAGCGCATGCTGACATCGCTGAGCATCTCGACGGAATGTTCGAGACCGCGCGGGATGAGCAGCGCATGGCCGGGCGGAATCATCCAGCGCCCGCGCTCCGTCCCCACCAGCACCACACCGGCAAAGACGCACAGGAACTGCGTGCGGCGATGGCGGTGCGGCGGCACCGTATAACCGCCCGGAATCTCCGAACTGTGGACCAGGACATCCGTATTCGCCTGTTCCATGCGGGAAAGGTTGCGGATGTGGTCGTCATCGAGCGCCTTGCGGCGCGCATCGGTCAGTTTTTCCATCTTTGGCCCACTTGCGTAAGAAATGGACCTCAGCACGAAAGCAGGCCGCTGGCAATCCCTGTATGGGAAGCAGCCATGACGCGGAATTCGCGCGTATCATTCGAGGCCACCATGTCGACAGTCGTTCCCGCAGCGCCCCGCAGCGCCGCCACCACCACCTATTCCATCATCGTCGCCGTCAGCGCCTGCCACATGCTGAACGACATCATGCAGTCGCTGCTGACGTCGCTCTATCCGCTGCTGAAGGAAAACTACGCGCTCGATTTCGTGCAGATCGGCCTTCTGACCATGGCCTTTCAGGTGACGGCCTCGCTGCTGCAGCCGGCCGTCGGCATCGTGACGGACCGCTGGCCGATGCCCTTCTCGCTGCCGGTCGGCATGGGCAGCACCTTCGTCGGCCTCATCATGCTCGCCTATGCGCACAGCTTCCCGGTCCTGGTCTTCGGCGCCTGCCTGATCGGCCTCGGCTCGGCGATCTTCCACCCGGAATCCTCGCGCGTCGCCCGCCTTGCCTCCGGCGGCCGCCACGGGCTTGCACAGTCGATGTTCCAGGTCGGCGGCAATGCCGGCACGGCGATCGGGCCGCTGCTCGCGGCCTTCATCGTGCTGCCCTTCGGTCAGACGAGCGTCGCCTGGTTCTCGGCGGTCGCGCTCCTCGGCATGGTCATCCTCACCTGGGTCGGCAACTGGTATGCCGGCGAACGGCGGCTTGCCGCCGGCCGTCCCGCCGTCAGCCGCGCGCTGCCGCTGCCGCGCGGCCGCGTCGCCTGGGCGCTTGCCGTCCTGGTGCTGCTGACGACGACGAAGAACGCCTATCTCGCCAGCATATCGAGCTATTTCACGTTCTACACGATGGAGAATTTCGGCCTCGGCGTGCGCGACGCGCAGCTCATGCTGTTCCTCTTCCTCGGCGCCTCGGCGCTCGGCGTGTTCATGGGCGGGCCGATCGGCGACCGGTTCGGCGCGCGCTTCGTCATCTGGTTCTCGATCCTCGGCGTCATCCCCTTCGCGCTGATGCTGCCCTATGCAAACCTGTTCTGGACGGGCGTGCTGACGGTGCTGATCGGGCTGATCTTCTCCTCCGCCTTCTCCGCCATCGTCGTCTTCGCACAGGAGCTGATCCCAGGCCGCGTCGGCATGATCGCCGGCATCTTCTTCGGCTTCGCCTTCGGGGCGGGCGGCCTCGGCGCGGCGGTGCTCGGCATCTTCGCCGACAGCCACGGCATCAACTTCGTCTACCAGGTCTGCTCCTACATGCCGCTGCTCGGCATCCTCACCATCTTCCTGCCGCGCCTGCCGGCAAGCCACTGAGGCGATCGCAGACGTTCCCGAATATGAAAAGGCCGGCGTTTCGCCGGCCTTTCGTCGTCTTTCGGCTCAGCCCATGCGCTCGGAGGCGTAGGAACCGGGGCTGGGCGGGAAGACGATGGTCTTGTTGCCGTTCATGAAGACGCGGTG
>NZ_JALJCK010000029.1 GCF_022899355.1 Shinella yambaruensis
TCGATCAGGGCGTGGATCAGCTCGATCGGCGCGCCCGAGCCGCCAAAACCGCCAATCATCACGACCGAGCCGTCGCCGATGCACGATACGGCGGCCTCAAGACTGCTGAGGGTCTTGTCCATGCAAAATCTCCCGTTGTCGGCAACAGAGGTAAATCCAAACGGGGAAATCGACAATCCGGTTTGTGCGATAATTGACTTTTGTTCATATATCGCACAAAATAAATGGAAGCGTTATGGATGCGGCGCGTCGCTCACTGCACGCTCTGCCGTCACCCTCGGCCTTGAGCCGAGGATTCACGCAGCACCCGTGGCCGTGGATACTCGGTCAGGCCCGGGCATGACGGAGGAGAGGCCGGAGACAGAATGGAGGCGGGGCGCCCTGCAGCATGCACAAGCCGGGCCGGTTGGCCGATGAGGAGACAACAATGCGGGAAACGGATTTCGTCGGCGGGTTCGCCAAGGGGCTGACGGTCATCGAGGCCTTCGGCGAGGCAAAGCCCCGCCTCACCATCACGGATGTCTCGAAGGAGACCGGCCTCGACCGGGCGACGGCGCGGCGGTGCCTCTTGACGCTGGCAGAGCTCGGTTATGCCGCCTATGATGGCAAGTTCTTCGAGCTGACGCCGAAGATCCTGCGCCTCGGCCATGCCTATCTCTCGGCGACGCCCCTGCCGCGGCTGGTGCAGCCCTATCTCGACCAGCTTTCGGAGAAGGTCGGCCAGAGCGCCTCCGTTTCCGTGCTGGACGGGGTGGAGATCGTCTATGTGGCGCGCGCGGCGCAGAAGCGGGTCATGTCGATCAACTTGACGCCGGGCTCGCGCCTGCCGGCCTATTGCGCCTCGATGGGCCGCGTGCTCCTGGCGGCGCTCCCGGAAGCCGAGGCGCGGGCGATCGTGGAGGCCTCCGACCGCAAGGCGAACACCCCCTACACGAAGACGGAGCCGGAAGCGCTGATGGAGGAATTCGCCCGGGTGCGGCAGAACGGCTTTGCCCTGATCGACCAGGAGCTGGAGATCGGGCTGCGTTCCATCGCCGTGCCGCTGGAAAATGCCCGCGGCCGTGTCGTCGCCGCGCTCAATATCGGCGCCCCGGCGGCCCATGCCTCGGCGGAGGACATGGTGACGCGCTACCTGCCGGCAATGCGCGAGGTGCAGGCAGCGCTGCGGCCGGTGCTCGCCTAAAGCATTTCCAGCCGAAGCGACGTCGCTTCGGCGTCGGATAATGCGGCAAAAGCAAGAAGCTGGAGCAATGCCGGCAAACGTGCGCAGCGGTTCTGGGGCTGTCCTTGCGCGGATGCGCCAACCGGCCTTGCCGGGAGCCGATCTTGACAGAAGCAAGGTCGCGGCCCCACCTTTTGCACCGCAGCAGGAGGCCGCCATGAGCGACGACGACAGCAAGCTCACCCGCACGAAACGCCGCTGGGCGGACGAGGGCAGGTTCCTCACGGGCCGTGTTTCCCGGCCCGGGACCGACCGCCTGCCGCCGGGCCAGCATCTCGTGACGAACTGGCCGGTGCTCGATCTCGGCCAGCAGCCGGTGATCCGCCCGGAAAGCTGGCGGCTCGATGTGAAGGGCGGCGCGGAAAACCCGCAATCCTTCGGCTGGGCGGAGTTCCTGGCGCTGCCGCAGAGCCAAAGGCTTTCCGACATCCATTGCGTGACCACCTGGTCGCGCTACGACAACCGCTGGGAGGGCGTCGCCACGCGCGACCTGCTCGACCGCGTCATGCCGCGGCCGGAGGCGAATTTCGTCATGCTGACGAGCTATGACGGCTATACGACAAACCTGCCGCTCGCCGATTTCGCCGCCGAGGACGCCATCCTCGCCACCCATTGGGAGGGCCGGCCGCTCTCCGTCGAGCATGGCGGGCCGATGCGCCTCGTCGTGCCGCATCTCTATTTCTGGAAGAGCGCCAAGTGGCTGACGCGCATCGATTTCCTGCCCGGTGACCAGGCGGGTTTCTGGGAGCGCAACGGCTATCACATGCGCGGCGACCCCTGGGCCGAGGAGCGCTATTCCGACGCCTGAGCGGAAAGCCGCGCCCGTTCCCGCAGCCGCCAGGCGCGCGGCGTCTCGCCGGTCTCGCGCAGGAAGTAGCGGGAAAAATAGGCGGGGTCGGCAAAACCGAGGCCAAGCGCGATCTCCTGCGCCGGCGCCTCGGTAAAGACGAGTTCGCGCTTCGCCTCGTCGATCAGCTTGCGGCCGATATAGGCATGGGCCGTCAGGCCCGTCGCGGCCTTGACGATGCGGTTGAGATGCGTCGGCGAGATGCCGAGTTCGCCGGCATAGAAACCGGCCGTCTTCTGGCCGCGGAAATGCTGCTGGATCAGGCCGTTGAGGTGCTCCATGCGCCGTGCCGCCTCGCCGGCGTCGCCTGCCGTCTCACCCCGGCTCCAGAGCCGTGCGGCAAGCGTCAGCACCGAGACCAGATAGGCCTGCATCAGGTCGGTGCGCCCGCTTCGCCGCGTCGTCCATTCGGCGGCAAGCCGCCCGAGCGCCGAAAGCACGAAGGCGCCGTCCGGATCGCCGGGATCGAGCGGCGTCACGCGCGGCGCGGAAACGAAGCGTGCGGCCTCGCCGGCAAGGCGCAGATGCGAGGCGAGCAGGGTGAAGACATGGCCGTCGACATCGCGGGAAAACCGGAAGCCGTGGTCGAGCGCCGGCGGCACCGTGGCGATGGCGGGCGGGGCCAGCGTCAAGCGCCGGTCCTCGAACAGCGCATCGCCCGAACCGGCGGAAATATACAGGATCTGGAAGAAGCTCTCGTGCCGATGAAGACCGATCTCATAGCGATGCAGGCTGCTGCGCGAGGGGATCGTTTCGCAGTGCAACCAGAAATCCGGCCCGTTTCCGGCCTTTTCGCCATAGAGATCGTAGGTCGGGGCCGGTCGCTTCATCCTGGTGCCGCTGTCTTGTGATGTTCGATTTGTACAAGTTCATGGCCGATCCGTCCATTGCCCGGCACCGCCCTTCCCGCCGACAATTTGCGAAATGCCAGTTCGGGAGGACACTATGCGCGTTCAGGTCGTCATCATCGGGTCGGGTCCGTCGGGCCTGTTGCTCGGCCAGCTGCTCGGCAATGCCGGCATCGAGACGGCGATCCTCGACCGGTCGAGCCGCGCGCATATCCTCGGCCGCGTGCGGGCCGGCGTGCTGGAGGAGGGCACGGTCGCGCTGCTCGACAAGGCCGGCGTCGGGGCGCGCATGCATGCCGAGGGCCTGCCGCATGACGGCTTCTCGCTCGCCTTCGACGGCCGCGACCACCGCATCGACCTTTTCGATCTCACCGGCGGCAAGCGCGTCATGGTCTATGGCCAGACCGAGCTGACGCGCGACCTCATCGAGCAGCGGGAAGCCGACGGCCGGTTGACCATCCACGAAGCGGTGAATGTCACGCCGCACGCCTTCGACGGCGTGGCGCCCTGCGTCACCTACGAGAAGGACGGCGTCACCCACCGGATCGACTGCGACTTCATCGCCGGCTGCGACGGCTTCCACGGCGCCAGCCGCAAGGCCGTGCCGGAACAGGCGATCCGCACCTTCGAGAAGGTCTATCCCTTCGGCTGGCTCGGCCTTCTCGCCGAGGTGCCGCCGGTCAGCGACGAGCTGGTCTATGCCAACCATCCGCGCGGCTTCGCCCTCTGTTCCATGCGCTCGCCGACCCGCAGCCGCTACTATCTCCAGTGCGCGCTCGACGAGAAGATCGAGGCCTGGTCCGATGCGCGCTTCTGGGACGAGCTGCGCCGCCGCCTTCCCGCCCATCACGGCGAGGCGCTCGTCACCGGGCCGAGCTTCGAGACGTCGATCGCGCCGTTGCGCTCCTTCGTCGCCGAGCCGATGCGGTTCGGCCGGCTGTTCCTCGTCGGCGACGCCGCCCATATCGTGCCGCCGACGGGCGCCAAGGGGCTGAACCTTGCCGCAAGCGACGTGCACTATCTCTTCTCGGGCCTCCTGGAGCACTATCGGGAGCGCTCCGGGGCCGGCCTTGACGCCTATTCGGCAAGGGCGCTCGCCCGGGTCTGGAAGGCCGTGCGCTTCTCCTGGTGGATGACAAGCATGCTGCACCGTTTTCCCGGGACCGGCGATTTCGACCAGAAGATCCAGGAGGCCGAGCTCGACTATCTCACCCATTCCCGCGCGGCCGAAACGGTGCTGGCGGAAAACTACGTCGGCCTGCCTTACTGACGCGCCGCCCAGGCGGCGACGGAGGCGATCATCGCCGCATGGTGCTCCGGTGCCTCGGCAAGAGCCGCGAGTTCCCAGAGCCGGTGCACGCCGGTCAGGAGGTGGATGCGGCCACGATCGAGCGTCCGGCCCGTCAGCCGCTCGTAGCCGTCCGCGATCCGGGCGGTGAGGTCGGGGCTGATGAAATTCGTGTAGATGAAGTCCTGGTGCAGCGGGCCGAAACCGGAATCGGCGAAATCGTAGATGCCGTTGAGCCTTCCGGCGGCGTGGTCGAAGGCCATGTTCCAGCCGTGGCCGTCGAAGAAGCCGTAGGTTTCGCCATGGGGATCCGGCGAGAGCGCGCGCCAGCCGGAAAGGGTTTCGTTCGCAAAGCCAAGGAGGTCTTCCGGCAGCAGCGGCGGGGCCCTGGCCGCGATGGCATCGGCATCCAGCCAGCGTTCGACCGGCCGCGCGCCGGCCGCCTCCATCAGCGGGCGGGGGAGGGCGTGCAGCTGCGCATAGAAGCGGGCGAGCGTCTCGCCGAGCGCTCCTCGCGCCGGCTCCGGCAGCGTCTCGTAGTGTACCGTTTCCAGGTGGTCGCCGGGGATGATCGCGTGTTCGGAAAAGAGCGGCGCACCCTCGTGGAGGCGAAGGTCCGGAACGCGCATCGCAAGGTGCGGGCGGATGGCGGCGAGGATGGAGGCCTCGCGGCGCAGCGCCCGTTCCGCCGCCTCGCCCTGCGGGAACTTGAAGACGCGGCGCTCGTCCACCGCCACCGCACGCGAATGCCAGCCGCCCGGCAGCAGCCGGAAGGCGGCATCCGCCAGATCGGGATGAAGCGCGACGATCGCGGTGCGGAAAGGGGCGAGTTCGCTTGTCATGCACCCCTCCTAGCCGCGGGGAGAAGGAGGCTCAAGCCGCGGGCGATACCTTGCCCGCCACCTCGCGGATGGTCTGGATGAGGATCGACAGCGGCATGGACGGCACGGCGTCGGTGCGCATGGTGAGGCCGACGGGGCCTTTCGTGCCGCTCGTGTCGATCGGCAGGGCCGCGAGCGCGCCATCGGCGATATCGGCCGCCACGACCCCTTCGGAGATGATCCAGATCGCATCGCTCTCGCGCACGAAGGCGCGGCCGAAGGCGTCGGACACGGTCTCGATCTGGTTCGCCAGCCCGGCAATGCCGTTGGCGATCAGGAAGCTTTCGACGAAGGGGCGGATGATCGAGGCGCGCGTCGGCATCAGCACGGGATAGGCGTCGAGCCCGGCAAAGGCCGAGCCGCCGGCAAGCAGCGGATGGCCGGCGCGCACGCAGAACACCACCTTTTCCGAATAGAGATGTTCGAAGGAGAAGCCGGCCATCTTCTCCGGCGCGGCAAGGCGCCCGACGACGAGGTCGAGGTCGCCGACGCGCAGCTGTTCCAGCAGAACCGCGTTTTCGCCCGTGACGATCTTTATGCGCGCGCCCGTCTCCTCTGCGAGGAACAGTGCCATCGCCTTCGGCATGATGCGCGTGGAGACGGTGGGCAGGGCGCCGATGCGGATCGGCGGGGCATCGCCGGAAAGCGCCTGCGAGACCGAATCGAAGCCCTGCCGGAGTGCGGCCAGCACCGCGCCGGCATGCTTGAGGAAGACCTCGCCATGCCGGGTGATCTTGATGCCGCGCCCCTCGCGCTCGAAGACGGCGACGCCGAGAACCTCCTCCAGCTCGCGGATCGTCTTCGTCACGGCGGGCTGGCTGACATGCAGGATCTCCGCCGCCTTCATCACGCTTCTCTGGCGGGCCACCTCGACAAAGGTCTGCAGATGGCGGAACTTGACGCGGCTGTCGATCACGGCTCTCATAACCCTCAAGTTAACGAAACGGCATGAAATATCATTTTACCTAACCAGATCAAGGGGCCAATCTGCGGAAACGGGAGGAGACAGAAGTGCAGTTCGCAACCGTCAACGACGTCATCTTGCACCATCAGCTGATCGGCGGGCCGGCGGGCCGGCCGGTGATCGTCTTTGCCAATTCGCTCGGCACCGACTTCCGCATCTGGCGCGATGTCGTCGTGCGCCTCGCCGGCGACTTTCCCATCGTCACCTACGACAAGCGCGGCCATGGCCTGTCCGATCTCGGCCAGGTGCCCTATTCGATCGACGACCACGTCCTCGATCTCGCCGCGCTGCTCGACCGGCTCGACGTGAAGGACGCCGTCATCTGCGGCCTCTCCGTCGGCGGCATGATCGCGCAGGGGCTGGCGGCGAAGCGGCTGGACCTCGTGCGGGCGCTGGTGCTCTGCGATACCGCGCACAAGATCGGCACGGCCGAGATGTGGAACGCGCGCATCGAAAGCGTCGAGGCGAAGGGCATCGAAAGCCTTGCCGACGCCGTCATGGAGCGCTGGTTCACGCCGGCCTTCCGCCGTCCGGAAAACGCGGCCTATCACGGCTACCGCAACATGCTCACCCGCCAGTCCGCGGTCGGCTACGCCGCCACCTGCGCGGCGCTGCGCGATGCCGACCTCACCCATTCGACGGAACGCCTCACCGTGCCGACGCTCTGCGTCGTCGGCGACCAGGACGGCTCGACGCCGCCGGATGTCGTGCTGTCCATGGCAAAGCTGATTGCCGGCGCCCGCTACGAGGTCATCAAGGACGCCGGGCACATTCCCTGCGTCGAGCAGCCGGAAATGCTGACGGAGATGATCCGCGCCTTCATCGCCACCCTACCTGCCGGAGACGAGCCACATGGCTGATGCGCATACCTTTTCCGACCGCTACCGCCAGGGCATGGTGACCCGGCGCGCGGTGCTCGGCGACAGCCATGTCGACCGTGCCTCCTCCGGCGCCACCGCCTTCGACCAGCCCTTCCAGGAGCTGATCACGGAAGCGGCCTGGGGCACGGTCTGGTCGCGGCCCGGCTGGACGATGCGCGAGCGCTCCATGGTGACGATCGCGCTGCTGGCCGCGCTCGGCCATGACGAGGAGGTGGCGATGCATGTGCGCGCCACCGTCAATACCGGCGCCAGCCGCGAGGATATCGCCGAGGCGCTTCTGCACGTGGCGATCTATGCCGGCGTGCCGGCGGCCAACCGGGCGATCAGGATCGCCAAGCACGTCTTCGAGGACATGGACGCCGAGAGGGCGGCCTGAGGGAACCATGACGGACCTTTCCAATCGCAAGCCCGAGACGGGCGCCTTCTTCTCCCGCGATCGCCTGTGGCACCCGCCGGGCCTGACGCCGGGCTACAAGACCTCGGTGCTGCGCTCGCCGCAGAAGGCCTTGCTGTCGCTCGACGGCACGGTCTCGGAAATCACCGGCCCGGTCTTCGGCCATTCCATCCTGGGCGAGCTCGACAACGACCTGATCCACAATTTCGCAAAACCCGGCGAAAGCGCGATCGGCGAGCGCATCATCGTGCACGGCCGGGTGCTTGACGAGCGGGCGCGGCCGGTGGCAGGCGCGCTGCTCGAATTCTGGCAGGCCAATGCCGGCGGGCGCTACCGCCACAAGAAGGAGAGCTACCTCGCCCCGCTCGATCCGAATTTCGGCGGCTGCGGGCGCACCATCACCGACGAGGACGGCCACTATGCCTTCCGCACCGTCAAGCCCGGGCCCTATCCCTGGCCGAACGGCGTCAACGACTGGCGACCGGCACATATCCATTTCTCCGTCTTCGGCCACGGCTTTGCCCAGCGGCTGATCACGCAGATGTATTTCGAGGGCGACCCGATGATCTGGAAATGTCCCATCGTGCAGACGATCCCGGACAAGGCGGCGGTCGAGCAGCTGGTCGCCGCGCTCGACTGGGGCAACACGATCCCCATGGATGCGCGCGCCTACAAGTTCGACATCATGCTGCGCGGCCGCCGCTCGACGCTTTTCGAGAACCGGATGGAGGGCAACTGATGGTGCAGCCGCTCGGTACCCTCAAGGAAAGCGCCTCGCAGACGGCGGGGCCCTATGTCCATATCGGCCTCACGCCGAATTTTTCCGGCATCACCGGCGTCTACGAGAGCGATCTCGGCGCCACCATTGTGAACGACAGGACGCTCGGGCGGCGCATCACCATCACCGGCCGGGTGCTCGACGGCACCGGCACGCCGCTGAAGGACGCGCTGATCGAGATCTGGCAGGCGGATGCGGCCGGCCTCTACAACAGCCCCTCGGAGCTGCGCGGCAGCGCCGATCCCAACTTTTCCGGCTGGGGCCGCTCGGCCACTGACGGAGAGACCGGCGAATACCGCTTCGAGACCATCAAGCCCGGCCGCGTGCCCTTCAGGGACGGCCGCCTGATGGCGCCGCACATCTCGTTCTGGATCGTCGCCCGCGGCATCAATCTCGGCCTCAACACGCGCCTCTATTTCGGTGATGAGGCGGCGGCCAACGCCGAGGACCCGGTGCTCGCCCGCATCGAGCACCGCGTGCGCGTGCCGACGCTGATCGCGGCGGCGGACGGCGACAGCTACCGCTTCGACATCCACCTGCAGGGCGAGAAGGAAACGGTGTTCTTCGATATCTAGGCTGTGTGTTAAGCTCGTCACCTGCCGCGTGGATCCTCGGGTCGAGCCCGAGGATGACGAAAGAAGAGAGGTTTGCAGTCAGATTGACGGCGCCGCATGCCGCATCGTTCATGAGGCCCGTGGCCTCTCCTCCCCTCCGTCATCCTCGGGCTCGACCCGAGGATCCACGCGCTTCCCATCGCAAAAGAGCGCCCCATGACCGTCTCGCCCTTCGACCACCCCTATCTCTCCGGCCTCCTCGGCGACGAGGCGGTGGCGGCGCTGTTTTCCGTCGCGGCGGAACTCGAGGCCATGCTGGCCTTCGAGGTGGCGCTGGCCAAGGCCGAGGCGGAGACGGGCGTCATCCCGGCGGACGCGGCCGGGGCGATCGAGGCTGTTGCGCACCGCTTCTCGCCCGATGTCGCCAGTCTCAGGGCCGCCACCGCCCGTGACGGCGTGGTGGTGCCCGATTTCGTTCGCCAGATCCGCGCCGCCGTCGGCGAGCCGCATGGCCGGCATGTGCATGTCGGCGCGACCAGCCAGGATGTCGTCGACAGCGGGCTGATGCTGCGCCTCTCCCGCGTCTTGCCCGTCCTTGAGAAACGGCTGGGAGGGCTGGCCGGCGTGCTCGATGGCCTCGCCGCCACCTTTGGCGACCGGGAACTGATGGGGCGCACCCGCATGCAGGCCGCCATCCCCATCACCGTGGCGGACCGCGTCGGCGCCTGGCGCGCGCCGCTGGAGCGCCATCGCACGCGCGTGACGGGCCTGATGGAGGAGGGGCTTGCCGTGCAGTTCGGCGGCGCGGCGGGCACGCTGGAGAAACTGGGCGAGAAGGCACCGGCCGTGCGCGCCGCGCTTGCCCGCAACCTCGGCCTTGCCGACGCCCCGCAATGGCATAGCCAGCGTGACCGCATCCTGGATCTGGGCGCTCTCCTTTCCGGCATCACCGGCAGCCTCGGAAAGATCGGGCAGGACGTCGCCCTTCTGGCCGACCGGGGCGACGAGATCGCGCTCGCCGGCGGCGGCGGTTCCTCCGCCATGCCGCACAAGCAGAACCCGGTCGCCGCCGAAGTTCTGGTCACGCTTGCCCGGTTCAACGCGGCGCAGCTCGGCGGCCTGGCGCAGGCGATGGTGCACGAGCAGGAGCGTTCCGGCTCGGCCTGGACGCTCGAATGGCTGATCCTGCCGCAGATGGTGGTCGCCGCCGGCGCTGCCCTCCGCCTTGCCGACACGCTGCTATCGTCGCTTCGCCGACTGGGTGCCGCCTGAGGTATTTTAATAACTCCTAAGTTATGAAATAGCCATACCTTTTCATTTTACATTACCGTTTCATCTGTCAATCTGACAAAAATCCAGTTTGGGACAGGATCGGGCACCGGCGGGAGACCGGCCTTTCAGGGAGGAAAACATGAAACATGTCGCGATCGCCGCGCTGGCGGCTGTGCTGATGGGCGGCGTCGCCCATGCCGATACGATCAAGGTCGGCGTCGTCGGGCCGTTCTCCGGCCCCTTCGCACTCCAGGGCAAGAACTTCAAGGCAGGTATCGACGCCTATATGGCGCTGAACGGCAACACCGTCGGCGACGATACGATCGAGGTGATCTACCGCGACATCCCGACCGCCGATCCGGCCCAGTCCAAGGCGCTGTCGCAGGAGCTCGTCGTCAAGGAGGGCGTGCAGTACTTAGCCGGATTCTACTTCACGCCGGACGCCATGGCCGCGACCCCGCTGCTCGAACAGGCGAACGTGCCCATGGTGGTGATGAACGCGGCGACCTCCGCCATCGTCACCAAGAGCCCCTATGTGGTGCGCACCTCCTTCACCACCTGGCAGACCTCGACGCCGATCGCCAAGGTCGCCTTCGACGGCGGCACCAGGAAGGTCATCTCCGTCGTCAGCGACTACGGGCCGGGCGTCGATGCGGAAGCCGCCTTCAAGGCGGGCTTCGAGGCGGCGGGCGGCGAGATCGTCGAGGCGATCCGCATGCCACTCCAGACCAACGATTTCTCGCCGATCATGCAGCGCATCAAGGATTCGGGCGCCGAGGGCGTCTTCGCCTTCCTGCCCTCCGGCCCGACGACGCTCGGCTTCGTCAAGGCCTTCAACGAGAACGGCCTCAAGGCCGGCGGCGTCAAGTTCTTCGCCCCCGGCGACCTGACGCAGGAATCCGACCTGCCGGCGCTCGGCGAGGCGGCGCTGGGTCTCACGACCACCTTCCACTATGCCGTCTCGCACGATTCGGCGGAGAACAAGAAATTCGTCGAGGCCGCCGGCAAGGCGATCGGCAATCCGGCGGAGCTCTCCTTCCCCGCGGTCGGCGCCTATGACGGCATGCATGTCATCTACAAGATGATCGAGGCGACGGGCGGCGCGCAGGACGCGGCCAAGGCGGTCGAGGCCGTCAAGGGCCTTTCCTGGGAAAGCCCGCGCGGGCCGGTGACGATCGATGCGGAAAGCCGCCATATCACGCAGAACATCTATCTGCGCGAAGTGGCCAAGGCCGACGACGGGACCTATTATAACAAGGAGGTCCAGACCTTCGAGAAGCAGGGCGACCCGGGCCTTGCGGCGGCGAAGTAACAACCGTTGCTGCCTGGCAAATGGTAGCCCCTCACCCTAACCCTCTCCCCGCAGGCGGGGAGAGGGGACGTGCCCCGCACGACGGTGTAGATTTGAGGAAAACGGTGCGGCATATCCCTTCGCCCCGCTTGCGGGGAGAAGGTGGCCGGCAGGCCGGATGAGGGGCTGTTCCTCCCACAGCAGGATAGTTTGATGCAAACGGTTTTCAGCATCGGCGTCGATGCGCTCGCCTACGGCATGGTGCTCTTCGTCATCTCGATCGGCCTCTCGGTGACGATGGGGCTGATGCGGGTCGTCAACCTGGCGCATGGCGCCTTCGCGATGATCGGCGGCTACATCGCCTCCTATGCCGCGCGCGACCTCGGCCTTGCCTATGCCGTCGCCGTCATGCTCGCCGTCGTCGGCACCATCCTCATCGCCATCCCCGTCGAGCGCCTGCTCTACCACCGCATCTACGGCCAGCCGGAGCTGACGCAGGTGCTGATGACCATCGGCATCACCTTCTGCGTCATCGGCATCGCCAACTATGTCTTCGGTCCGACGCTCAAGACCATCCCGACGCCGGACAGCCTGCGCGAGCCGGTCAGCCTCGGCTTCCGTACGGTCTCGGCGCACCGTCTCTTCGTCATCGCCTGCGGCACTGCGGTCGCGCTCGGCCTTTGGTATTTCATCGAGCGCACCGCCTTCGGCGTGAAGCTGCGCGCGAGCGTCGACAATGCGGCCATGGCCGCCGCCCTCGGGGTGAAGACCGAAGTGGTCTATGCCGTCAGCTTCGCCGTCGCGGTCGGCCTTGCCGCCTTCGGCGGCGTCGTCGGCGCCGAGCTGCTGCCGATCGAACCCTATTATGCGCTGCGCTACATGGTGACCTTCCTCGTCGTCGTCTCGGTCGGCGGGGCGGGGTCCATTCCCGGCGCCCTTGCCGCCTGCCTGCTGCTCGGCGCCATCGACACGACGGGACGCTACCTGATGCCGGAATTCGGCGAATTCTTCTTCTATCTCGCGGTCATCGCCATCGTCTGGATTTTCCCGCGCGGCCTTGCCGGAAGGGCGAAATGATGGCGCTCACCATGAACACCGGAACCCTCTCCACCGCCCGGGACCGCCGCGCCCGCCTGACGCGCGACGCGATCGGCGTCCTCGTCATCCTCGCGGTCGCCGTCCTCGGCTATCTCCTCTTCCCGAACAACCTCGCGCTGCTGACGCGCATCACGGCGATCGCGCTGCTGGTCCTCTCGCTCGACCTCGTTACCGGCTATTGCGGCGTGGCGACGCTCGGCCATGCCGCGCTCTTCGGCGCGGGGGCCTATGGGGCCGGCATCGCGGCGGCCCATTTCGGCATCACCGATCCGATCGCCATGCTGGCCGTCGGCGTGGTCGCGGGCGCGCTCGCCGGCCTCGTCTCCGGCGCCGTCGTGCTTCGGGCGCATGGCCTGCCGCAGCTCGTGCTCTCCATCGCCATCATTCACCTCGCCCACGAGGCGGCGAACAAGGCGTCCGGCTGGACCGGCGGCAGCGACGGCCTGGCCGGCATCATGCCGGATGCCGTCTTCGGCCTCTGGCAATTCGACCTGTGGGGCCGCACGGCCTATGTCTTCGGCATCGTGCTGCTCATTGCCGCCTTCGTCGTCCTGCGCCAGATCGTGCGCTCGCCCTTCGGCATGCTCTGCCGCGGCATCAAGCAGGATCCGCTGCGCGTGCGCGCCATGGGCGCCTCGGTGCACGGCACGCTGATCCGCATGTATGCCATATCGGGCGCCGTCGCCGGGGCGGGCGGGGCGCTCAACGCCATCTCGACCCAGGTCGTCGGCCTCGACAGCCTGTCCTTCACGCTCTCGGCCGAGGCCCTCGTCATGCTGGTGCTCGGCGGCACCGGCTCGCTCTACGGTGCGCTGATCGGCACGCTCTCCTTCCTGTGGTTCGAGGATGTCGTCTCGGCGGCCAACCCGTTCCACTGGCTCACCATCGTCGGCGCGCTGCTGATCGCCGTGGTGCTCTTCGCGCCGAAGGGGCTCTACGGCTCGCTCGCCGCCCTTATCGAGCGCCGCGGGAGGAAGGGCCGATGAGCGCGATCTTCGACGTCCGCAACCTGAAGCGGACCTTCGGCGGCCTTGCCGTCACCAATGACGTCTCCCTTTCGATGGCGCCGGGCGACCGGGTCGCGCTGATCGGCCCGAACGGTGCCGGCAAGACGACCTTCGTCAACCTCGTCACCGGCAACCTGCTGCCGAATTCCGGTTCCGTCGCGCTCGGCGGCGAGGACGTCACCCGCCTCGGGCCGACGGAGCGCGTGCGCCGCGGCCTCGTGCGGTCCTTCCAGGTGACGCGGCTCTTCTCCGAGATGACGCCGGAGGAGCATGTCGCGCTCGCCATCCTGCAGCGCGAGGGCCGGACCGGCCGCATGTTCGCCAGCCATCGCGCCATGCCCGACGTGATGGACGAGGTCCATGCGCTGCTTGCCCGGCTCGGCATCGCCCATCTTGCCCGCCACCGCGTCAGCGAGATCGCCTATGGCCAGCAACGCCTCCTGGAGCTCGCGCTTGCCCTTGCGCTCAAGCCCCGGGTCCTGCTGCTCGACGAGCCCGCCGCCGGCGTGCCGCAGAGCGATACGGCGCGCATCGAGCAGGCGATCGCCGACCTGCCGGCGGACCTCGCCGTGCTGATGATCGAGCACGACATGGACCTCGTTTTCCGTTTCGCAAGGCGCGTCGTCGTGCTGGCGGCGGGCGAGATCATCTTCGACGGATCGCCGGACGCGGTGACGAAGGATGCCCGCGTCCGCCAGGCCTATCTCGGGAGTTATGCCGATGCCCGCAGCGTCGCTTGAAATATCCGGCCTTTCCGCCGGCTACGGCCCGACGCGGGTGCTGGAGGACATCTCCTTCGCCGCCGATGCCGGCCGCAGGCTCGCCGTGCTCGGCCGCAACGGCATGGGAAAGTCCACGCTCTTCGCCACGCTTGCCGGCCAGACGAAGCGCTATGGCGGCGCAATCCGCCTCGGCGGCGAGGCGATCGAGGGCATGGGCAGCTCCGCCCGCGCCCTGAAAGGCCTCGGCTACGTGCCGCAGTCGCGCGACGTCTTCCCGACGCTGACGGTGGAGGAGAACCTGTTCGTCGGGCTGAAGGGCCGTCCGCGCGCGGCCATCGAGGAGGCCTACCAGATGTTCCCCCGCCTCAAGGAGCGGCGCCGGAACCTCGGCTCGCAGCTTTCCGGCGGCGAACAGCAGATGCTGACGACGGCGCGCACCATTCTCGGCCAACCCTCCGTGCTGCTGCTCGACGAGCCGCTGGAGGGCCTTGCCCCGGTCATCTGCGAGGAGCTGATGGCGGCATTCGGCACGCTCGCGGCCGCTGGCGAAATGACCATCCTCCTCGTCGAGCAGCGCATCCAGAGCGCGCTCGACTTCGCCGACGACGTGATCATCCTCGAACGGGGCCGCATCGCCTGGACCGGCACCCCGGCGGCGCTCTCCGCCGACCGGCACACGGTCGAAACCCTGCTCGGCGTCGGCGGGCTGCACTAAAGGAATTCCAGCAAAAGTGCGCAGCGGTTTTGCGGCCGGAATTCCGTAACTCCAAGCGCAATTCATACGGCTTTCGTTATGTGTCGCGGCCGGCATTTCATTTTACATCACCGTCCCGCCTGTCACAGTGCGGTCTGAGGCCTGTGCCGTCCGGTTCGAGGAGACCGGCGGCCGCGGGCAGGCTGCCGCACGACGGGGGAGGTTCCGATGGGCGAAGACGATCTTGCCGGGGCGCCGGCGATGACGGCGGGCGGTGCGCTGCTCGCCCGGCTGAAGGCGGTCGGCATCGACTATATCTTCGCCAATTCCGGCACGGATTTCCCGCCGATCATCGAGGGCCTGGCCGAGGCGGAGGCGAAGGGAATCGCCCTGCCGCAGGCGCTTGTCATGCCGCACGAATCGGCGGCGATGGGCATGGCGCACGGTTATTATCTGGCGACGGGCCGCGCTCAGGCGGTGATGGCGCATACCAATGTCGGCCTTGCCAATTGCGCCATCGGCGCGATCAACGCCGCGATGGAGCATGTCCCGGTCCTGCTCTTCTCCGGCCGCACGCCGGTCACCGAGCGCGGACGAAAGGGGTCGCGCACCGTGCCGATCGGCTGGGGGCAGGAGATGCGCGACCAGGCGGCGCTGGTGCGCGAGGCCTGCAAGTGGGACGACGAGCTGCGCTTTCCCGAACACATCCCGCAGATGGTCGATCGGGCGCATGCCATCGCCTGCTCCACGCCGCGCGGGCCCGTCTATATGAGCCTGCCGCGCGAGGTGCTCTGCCAGCCCTGCCCAACGGAGGGCCTGGAAGCGCCCGCAACGATGATGCCGGCCGTCGCCGCGCCGCCGGCCGAAGCGGTGGCGGAGGCCGCGCGCCTCCTGGCGGCGGCGGAGAACCCGGTGGTCTTCGCGCAGCGCGGCGCCGGCTCGGCCGAGGGTTTTGCCGCCCTTGCGGCGCTTGCGGGCGAATGGGGCATTCCCGTCTGCCAGTACTGGGCGGTGCAGCTTGCCATGGCGACGGACCATCCGATGGCCGCGCAGGCCGATCCCGGGCCGCTGCTGGCGGCGGCGGACGTGGTGCTGGTCCTCGATGCGCTGGCGCCCTGGTCGCCGGATGCCCATGCGCTGCGGCCGGGCTGCAAGGTCATCCAGCTCGCCCAGGACCCGCTCTACCAGCGCCAGCCGGTGCGCTACTTCCGCTCCGACGTGACGCTCGCCGGCGATGTCGATGCCGGCCTCATTGCCCTGAAGGCGGCGATGGACCCATTGCTGCCCGCCCATCGCGCCCGGGTGGAAAGCCGCGCCGCCGCGGTGGCGGAACGCAACGCGAAAGCCCGCACCGCCGTGCTCGATGCGGCCCGGCGCGGGGGCGGCACGCCGATGACGAAGGATTTCGTCAGCCTGACGCTTTCCGAGGCACTGGCCGGCCGGGATGCCACCGTGCTCTCCGAACTCGGCTGCCCGCTTTCGCCGATGACGCTCTCCCGTCACCAGGCCTGGTATCAGGAGCCGCATTCCGGCGGGCTCGGCTGGTGCTTTCCCGCCGCGCTCGGCATGCAGCTGGCGCGGCGCGGGCGGCTCGTCGTCGCCACCATGGGCGACGGCTCCTACATGTTCGCCAATCCCGTCGCCTGCCACCAGATCGCCGAGGCGCTGGAACTGCCGATCCTCGTCCTCATCGTCAACAATGCCGAATGGGGCGCGGTGCGCCAGTCGGTGCTCGGCCTCTATCCGGACGGCTATGCGGCGAAGACCAACCGCATGCCGCTGACCGCGCTCTCGCCGGTGCCGGATTTCGTGAAGGTCGCCGAGGCGAGCCGGGCCTATGCAAGGCGCGTCACCGACGGCGCGGCCCTTGCCGGCGCGCTTGCCGAGGCGATCGACCATATCGAGACGAAGCGGACGCTCGCGCTGCTCGACATCGCGGTCCGCGCCTGAACCATCACACGAGGAGGAGAAGCCATGCCCGAGCTTGCCACGAACGAATTCTGGAAGGACCTGAAGCCGATCGACAAGGTGTTCCAGCCGGATGCCCTGCCGGAAGTCTATCTTCAGAACGCGCCGACCGACGACGAGCGCTACTACGTGCCCTTCACCGAGACCGTCTCCTCCCGCCCGCTGTGGATCTCGCCGACGCAGAACAAGTGGTGCGACATCCTCATGGCGAAGAAGGCAGGGCTGGTGAACCGCCACTACCACCCGCACGAGGTCTTCGCCTACACGATCTCCGGCAAGTGGGGCTATCTGGAGCACGACTGGACGGCGACGGCCGGCGATTTCGTCTACGAGACGCCCGGCGAGGGCCACACGCTCGTCGCCTACGAGCACGAGCAGCCGATGAAGGTGTTCTTCCAGGTCAAGGGCCCGCTCATCTGGCTCGACGACAAGGGCGAGCCGGACGGTTTCTTCGACGTGCACAACTACATCGCTCTCTGTCGCGACCACTACGAGAAGATCGGGCTAGGGCGGGATCATGTAGAGCGGCTGTTCCGTTAGTTCTTGCTTGTTTCCTGCGGAACAGCGGGCGGCGGGGCGCTATGCGATCTTCTGATCACCGGATGAGAGAGGCTCATCCCCAAAGAGAGATCAGGAGAGACCCCATGCGCAAGATCATCGTTTCCGCCACCGTCGCCCTCGTTGCCGCCGTTTGCTTCGCCGCCCCCTCGCAGGCCGGCTATTACAGCTACGGCTACAAGCCGCACTGCTTCATCAAGAAGGTCAAGGCCTACGACTACTACGGCAATGTGATCTTCAAGACGGTCAAGGTCTGCAAGTAAGCGCTTTTCCCGCTGACCTCCCCGAAGGCCCGGATGTCCCCTGCATCCGGGTCTTCTGCCGTTCCGGCTTCAGATGCTCATGCCGCCGTCGACCATCAGCATCGTGCCGGTGACGAAGCTCGACTGGTCCGAGGCGAGGTAGAGCACCGAGCGGGCGATCTCCGCGGGGCTGGCATGGCGGCCCATGGGGATGAGCGCGTTGAAGAAAGCCGTGCCGTCCATGCCGGTCGCGGCGCCAAAACCCTGTTCCACGGCAAGCTGGAAACCGTTGTCGACGGGGCCGGGATTGACCGTGTTGACGCGGATGCCGCGCGGGGCGAGCTCCTTGGCAAGGCAGCGCATCAGGCCGGTCTGGGCGTGCTTGGCGGTGATATAGGCATAAACGCCGGGATCGCCCCGCGTCGCCGCCACGCTGGAGGTGATGACGATGCTGCCGCCGCTGCGCATGTGCGGCACGGCATGCTTGGCGGCAAGGAAGGCGCCGCGCACATGGACCGCCTGCACCATGTCGAAGATGTCCAGCGGATAATCGGCGACCGGGGCGACGGTGCCGAAGACGCCGGCATTGGAGAACAGGACGTCGATGCCGCCGAAGCGCTCGACGGCGAGCTTGACATAGGCCTTCGTCGAAAGGCTGTCGGTGACATCCGCCGCCGCGAGCGCCACGCGCTCCCGCGGCAGGCCGGCGGCGGCCCGTTCGAGCCCCGCGCGGTCGCGATCGACGAGGACGACACTGGCGCCCTCGTCGAGGAAAAGCCGGGCGGTGGCAAGGCCGATGCTGCCGGCCCCGCCCGTCACGATGGCGGTCTTGCTGTCGAGAAGCGCCATGGTTCAGATCGGATAATGGATGGCGCCGTCCTGCACGGTGATCCAGCGCAGTTCGGTGAATTCGGCGATGCCGGCCTTGCCGCCGAAACGTCCGTAGCCGGATTCCTTGACGCCGCCGAAGGGCATCTGCGCCTCGTCGTGCACGGTCGGGCCGTTGATGTGGCAGATGCCGGATTCGATGCGGCGGGCAACCTGCATGGCGCGGTTGACGTCCCGGCCGAAGACGGCGGCGGAAAGGCCGTATTCCGTGTCGTTGGCAACGCGCACCGCCTCGTCGATCGAGCCGACGCGGATGACGCTGACGACCGGGCCGAAGCTCTCCTCGCTGTAGATGCGCATGGCGGGCGTCACCCGGTCGAGCAGGGTGGCGTCGACGATCGTGCCCCGCACGCTGCCGCCGGCGGCAAGCACCGCGCCCTTGCCCACGGCATCGCGGATGAGCTGCTCCAGCCTCTGGGCCGCATGGGCATCGACGACGGAGCCGAGCGGCGTGTTGCCCTCGCGCGGATCGCCGGCAACGAGGGTTGCCGCCTTCTCGGCGAGCGCAGCGACGAAGCGGTCGGCGATCGTCTCGTCGACGACGATGCGCTCGGTCGACATGCAGATCTGGCCCTGGTTCATATAGGCGCCGAAGGCCGCGGCGGCGACGGCCGCGTCGATATCGGCATCGTCGAGCACCACGAAGGGCGCCTTGCCGCCGAGTTCCAGCAGCGCCGGCTTCAGGCAGCGCCCGGCGGTCTCCGCGATGATGCGGCCGACGCGGGTGGAGCCGGTGAAGTTGACGCGGCGCACGGCGGGATGGGCGATCATCGCCTCGACGATGGCGGCGGCGTCCTCCGGCGCATTGGAGACGGCGTTGAGCACGCCTTCCGGCAGGCCGGCCTCGTGCAGCGCATCGACGATCAGCCGGTGGGTGCGCGGGCAGATCTCCGAGGTCTTCATGACGACCGTGTTGCCGCAGGCAAGCGGGGTGGCGAGAGAGCGCACGCCGAGGATGACCGGCGCGTTCCACGGCGCCATGGAAAGGACCACGCCGGCCGGCTGGCGCACGCCCATGGCGAGCGAGCCGGGGCGGTTGGAGGGGATGATCTCGCCGGTGATCTGCGTCGTCAGCGATGCGGCCTCGCGCAGCATGTCGGCGGCAAGGCCGACATTGAACATCGCCCAGCCGGCCGTCGCGCCCGTCTCGGCGGCCATGGCGGCGACGAAATCGGCGGTTCTCGCCTGCAGCTTGTCGGCGGCGGCAAGAAGCAGCTTGCGGCGCTGGCCGGGGCCGGTCGCCGCCCAGGCGGGAAAGGCCTTCGCCGCGGCATTGACGGCCTGGCGCGCATCCTCCAGCGAGGCGGCGGCGACCTCCGAGGCGACCTCGCCGGAAATCGGGTTGATGCGGGTGAAGGTGCGCCCGTCGGAGGCGGCCTGGTCGAGGTTGTTGATCTTCAGTCCAAGGACGGACATGGTTTGCTCCCTGCTTGACATTCAGACGGTTGCGCCGAGGAACGCACGCTTCACCGCGTCGTCGTTCATCAGTCCTGCTGCGGTATCCTCGCCGACGATGCGGCCTGCCTCCAGGAGGTAGCCGCGGTCGGCGATCGAAAGGCTCATCTTGACGTTCTGCTCGACGATCAGGAGCGCCAGCCCGCTCTCGCGCACCCGGCCGAGCGCGGCGAAGAGCTCGCCGACGACGACGGGGGCAAGGCCGAGGCTCGGCTCGTCGAGCATCAAGAGGTCGGGCTTCGACATCAGCGCGCGGCCGATCGCCACCATCTGCTGCTCGCCGCCCGACATGGTGTTGACGAACTGCCGCCGCCGGTCGGCGAGTTTCGGGAAGAGGCCGTAGACCAGCTCGCGGCTCGCCTTGCCATGGGCGCGGGCGCGCCTGGCATAGGCGCCGAGGGCAAGATTCTCCTCCACCGTCAGGTCGCCGAAGACGCCGCGGCCCTCCGGCACCAGCGCGATGCCGGCCTCGAGCACGAGATGGGCGGGGCGGCCGGCAATGTCGGCGCCGGCAAAGCGGATATCGGCGCCGGGATCGGGCCGGACGAGGCCGGCGGCGGCCTTCAGCAGGGAAGACTTGCCCGCACCGTTGGCGCCGAGCATGACGACGGTCTCGCCCTTGCCGATGGCGACGGAGATCCGGTCGAGGGCAAGGTGCGGGCCGTAATGGAGGGAGAGGTCGCGGATCTCAAGCATGGCCGTCTCCGAGATAGGCGCGCACGACCTCCGGGTCCCGCAGCGTCTCGGCGGTCGGGCCGTCGGCGATCTTGCGTCCGGCATTCATGACGATGGCGCGCCCGCAGAGCGCCCGGATCGCGTCCATGACATGCTCGACGAGGAGCACGGTGATGCCGCGCTCCTTGAGCGACAGGATGAGGTCGATGCCGGTGCGAAGCTCCGCCGGGTTGAGACCGGCGAGCCACTCGTCGAGCAGAAGCAGCTCCGGCTCGGCGGCGAGCGCCCGGGCAAGCTCCATGCGCTTCTGGTCGATATAGGTGAGGGCGCCGGCCGGCTGGTCGGCGCGTCCGGCAAGGCCGACGGCGGCAAGGTGGGCCTGGGCGGCCTCGTGGGCGGCCTTGCCCCAGAGCGTCCGGCGGCCGAAGGCAAGCGCGGTGACGACGTTTTCGCCGACCGTCAGGGAGGGAAGGGCGCGCACCAGCTGGAAGGTGCGGGCGACGCCTTTCCTGGCGATGCGATTGGGGCCGAGGCCGGAAATCGCCTCGCCGTTGAGGGCGATCCGCCCGCCGGTCGGCGGCAGGAAGCCGGAGATCATGTTGAGCACCGTCGTCTTGCCGGAGCCGTTCGGGCCGAGCAGGCCGACGACCTCGCCGCGCTCCAGCGAGAAGGAGATCGCATTGACGGCGGTGAGCCCGCCGAAGCGCTTGGTGAGGCCGCTCAGCGCAAGAAGCTCGCTCATCGCGCACCGCCTTTCCTTAGCCGGCTTTCGACGGCCGCCAGCACGCCCTTCGGCAGAAGGAAGACGATGGCGATGAAGACGAGGCCGAGGATGATCGGATAGTGGTTCGGGAAGTTGGCGGAAAGCCACTCGAAGAGCAGGAAGAGCGGGATGGCGCCGAGCAGCGGGCCCCACAGCCGGTCCGCCCCGCCGAGCAGCGCCATGATCAGCGTCAGGAAGGAGATGGTCGGGTTGAAGACGATGCTCGGCTCGATATAGGTCCAGCGCGGCGCCTGGATGGCCCCGACGAGCGTGATGATCACGGCGCTGACGGCAAAGAGCGCGAGCTTGAGCCGGGTGATGTCGATGCCGCAATGGCTCGCCACCACCTCGTCGTCGCCGATGACCTTCAGCGCGAGGCCCCAGCGCGTGCGGCCGATGCCCCAGGAAAAGAGGAAGGTGGCGGCGGCGAGCGCCAGCAGCTGCCAGTAGATGCCCTCCGGCGTCACGGGCAGGAAGATGTAGCGGCCGAGCGTGCCCGTCACGTTGACCTCGTACCAGGTGACGAGCTGGCGGATGAGTTCGGCAAGCCCGAAGGTGAAGATCACGAAATAGACGCCGGCAAGCCGGAGCGTCGAGAGCCCGACGACCAGCGCCACGGCAAGGCCGATCAGCGCCGCGACGAGGAGGACGAGCGGATAGGGCAGCGTCTCGCTGAGGACGCCGACCGTATAGGCGCCGATGCCGAAGAAGGCGACGGTGGCGAGCGAGACATAGCGCGTCGGGCCGGAGAACAGGCCCCAGGCGGTGGCGAGCACCACATAGCCGGTCATGCCGATCATCAGCGTCACCGCATAGGGTCCGGCGAAGAAGGGCAGGGCGGCGAGCGCGGCGAGAACGAGGCCGGCGACGAGGAGGCCGATAAGCGTGCGTGCCGTCATCGCGCGCTCCTGCCGAAGAGGCCGGCGGGGCGCCAGAGCAGGATGGCGAGGAAGATGAGGTAGGTGGCGGCGAGCGTCAGGCCGGGATCGACATAGGTCGCCACGAAGGTCTCGACGAGGCCGAGCAGCAGGCCGGAGAAGAGCGCGCCGAGAATGTTGCCGACGCCGCCCATGATGACGACGATCAGCGCCTTCATGGTGAAGACGACGCCGGCCGTGGCGGTGAAGGTCTGGTACATGGAGATGACGACGCCGCCGGCGGCCGCCAGCGCCCCGCCGATGGCGAAGGCCGTGCGGGCCGCGCGCTCGACATCGATGCCGACGAGCGGCGCGGAGGTCGGCGAGACGGCGACGGCGCGCAGCGCCGTGCCCCAGAGGGTGCGGGTAAGCAGCAGGTACAGCCCGCCGCCGAGGACGATGGCGAGCGCGAAGGCGAGGAGGCGGTTGGCCGCGATCGTGGTGCCGAGTACGCTGACGCCGATATTGAGATAGCTGTAGCTCGTATAGTTGCTGCCGAAGAAGACGAGCATGACGCCCTGGATGACGAAGAGCAGGCCGAAGGTGGCGAGGATGGAGTCGATCTCCAGCGTCTCCCGGCTCTTGGCGCGGCGCACCAGCGGGCGCATCATCAGGCCGTAGACGAGATAGCCGAAGACAAAGCCGAGCGGCACGGCGGCAAGAAGGCCGAGCACCGGATTGATGCCGAGGCCGCTGAACAGCACATAGGCGAGGAAGGCCGCCGCGATGATCGTCTCGCCATAGGCAAGGTTCATAATGCGCGCGATGCCGTACTGGAGCGTCAGCCCCATCGCGACCAGCGCATAGGTTCCGCCGAGCACGAGCCCGGACAACAAGGCCGTGACGAGCATGGCCGCTCCTTACATTTGGGCCAACCGAAAGGGCGAGCCTCTTCATTCAATGACAGAATGCCCCTCATCCGGCCTGCCGGCCACCTTCTCCCCGTGAACGGGGAGAAGGAGATATGCCGCGTCGGTTTTCCCGAGCAATTCCCGCTCGTGGGGCGAGTTCCCTCTCCCCGCTTGCGGCAGGCGAATTGCATATGACAGCACGCTGCTGCTTTCCCCTTCTCCCCCGCGGGGAGAAGGTGGCCCGAAGGGCCG
>NZ_JALJCK010000002.1 GCF_022899355.1 Shinella yambaruensis
GCGCCTTCACAAAACCCTTGACGGTATCCTCGACAACAAGGTCAGGGTCGTTGATGAAACGCTGCATGGTAACTCCTTGAGAATTGCGAGAGCCGGTCCGGGCTCAAAGAATGGTGTAGCCGCCGTCGATCAGAAGATCGGCGCCGTTGATCATGTCCGCGCCCGGCGAGACCAGGAACACGGCGGCGGCGGCGATCTCTTCCGGGAAGGCGAAACGGCCGGTCGGGATGCGCTTCCTGGCGGCGTCGCCCTTCTCGCCGGCCCAGGCCTTCTTGCCGAGTTCGGTGAGCACGATGGTGGGCGAGATCGTGTTGACGGTGATGCCGTGTTTGCCCCATTCGGCGGCGAAGGTCTTCGACATGCCGATGACGCCGAACTTGGAGGCGCAATAGGCGACGTGCTCTTCGATCGCCACCGTGCCGGCCTGCGAGGCGAGGTTGACGATCTTGCCGCCCTTGCCGTTGGCGATCATGCGGCGGCCGACCGCCTGCGTGACGAGGAAGCTGCCCTTGAGGTTGATGTCGATCGTCTTGTCCCATTGGGAAAGCGTCAGGTCTTCGGCCGGGGCCAGTGCGACGATGCCGGCGCTGTTGACCGCGATATCGATGCCGCCGAAGGCTGCGGCCACGTCGGTGACGGCCTTTTCCACCGAGGCCGGGTCGGAGACGTCGCAGACGAAGGGCTTCGCCGCACCGCCGAGCTCTTCCGCCTTGGCCTTGGCGATGTCGGCGTTGATGTCGAGCACCGCGACCTTCGCGCCCTTGGCCGCAAAGGCCGTGGCGATGGCCGCGCCGATGCCGGATGCGCCGCCGGTGACGAGCGCGATCTTGCCGTCGAGCGGGAAGTTGAGGTCGATCCTGGGAGGTGTGTCGGTCATCGGTTCAGCCTTCGTATCCTGGAGAGAGCGGGGCGGCGGGGCCGCCCCGCGGTTTTGCCTGTTACTTGCGCATGTCCAGCAGCTTGTCGACGTTCTCGGTCGTGACCGGCGTCCACGGAACATTGTATTCCTTGTCCTTGCCGTCGTTGAACGGCATGTCCGGATACTGCGCCCAGATGTCGGACTGCGGCTTGTAGTCGCCCTTCTTCGCATGGAAGATCGCGAGGTCCAGCGCGCCCTGGGCCTGTGCGCGGGCGTCCTGGAGGATCGAGGTCATCGTGCCTTCCTTGACGGCGGTCAGCGCGTCGGTGATGCCGTCGATGCCGGCGATCGCGAAATCGTCGGTCTTCAGGCCCGCCGACTTGATCGCCTCGATCGCGCCGAGCGCCATCTCGTCGTTCTGGCCGATGACGCCGTTGATCTGGCCGGGATGGGAGGTCAGCCAGTTCTCCATCAGCGTCTGGGCTTCGGCGCGCGACCAGTTGGCGGTCTGCTGCTCGAGGACCTTGACGTCCGGGCACTCGGCGAGCGCCTTCTGGTTGCCTTCGAGGCGCGAGATCTGCGCGGACTGGCCGATCGGGCCCTCGATGATCACGACATTGCCCTTGCAGCCGATCTTGTCGAGAACGGTCTTGGCTTCCATGTAGCCGGAAATCGTGTCGTCGGAGCCGACATAGGCGGCGAGCAGGTCGGAGTTCACGCGGGTGTTGGAGCCGACGACCGGAATGCCGGCGTCGCTGGCGGCCTGCACGGCCGTCGCGCCGGCTTCGATGTCGATCGGCACGAAGATGATCGCATTGAACTTCTGCGTGATCATCGTGTTGAACTGTTCCTGCTGGACCAGCGCGTCATAGCGGCCGTCGAAGACGGTGAGCTCGACTTCGCCGCTCTTGACGGCGGGGTGCTCTTCGAGCGCGGCGGACCAGATCTGCATGAATTCCGCGTTGAGGCCGTAGGGGGCCGCGCCGATCTTCAGCTTTTCCTGGGCCATGGCGGACGAGGCGAGCAGGGCGGTCGCCGAGGCGAGCGCGATCATCAGTTTCTTCATGTCATTCTCCTCCTTTGAGAATTCCGGCCGCACTTCGGCGTGCCGTTTCGTCCACGGGCGCTGTAGGGCGCCCGGTTCCTGTCGGGCTAGAGCATCGAAATGCTCTAGCGCTTTGTTTTCATGCAATTCCGGACGCAAAACCGCTGCGCACTTCTGCTGGAACTGCTTTAGACGCCCTGGTTTCGCTTCTGGTCGAGCATGACGGCGCCGACGATGAGGGCACCCTTGAGGACCTGCTGGTAGTAGGACTGGATGCCCATCAGATCGAGGCCGTTGTTCATGACGCCGATGATGAGCGCGCCGATCAGTGTTCCCGTCACCCGGCCGACGCCGCCCGAAAGCGAGGTGCCGCCGATGACGACCGCCGCGATGGCGTCGAGTTCGTAGGCGATGCCGGCCTGCGGCAGGGCGGAGCCCGTGCGGGCCGAGAGGATCATGCCGGCAAGGCCCGACAGCGCGCCCGAGATCACATAGACCATGAAGCGGATGCGCGTGACGTTGAGGCCGGAGGTCTTGGCCGCATGCGGGTTGCCGCCGACGGCATAGATGTAGCGGCCGAAGCGCGTGCGGGTCAGCACCCACCAGGAGACGAGGAAGACCACGGCGAGCAGGATGACCGGCATCGGAATGCCGAGGATGTTGCCCGTGCCGATCCAGCGGAATTCCGGGGAGAGCGCCGGCACCGGCTTGCCGCCGCCATAGATGAGGGTCGCGCCGCGGGCGGCCGAGAGCATGCCGAGCGTCGCCACGAAGGCGGGCACGGAAAAGCGCGAGACGATGAAGCCGACCAGCGCGCCGCAGCCGACGCCGACAAGGATGCCGACGGCGAGCGCCACCACCATCGGATAGGGCGCGCCGGCGATGCCGGCCGTTGCCGAGCTCGTCACGAAGCTGGCGCTCACCATGCCGGCCAACGCGACGACCGAGCCGACCGAAAGGTCGATGCCGCGTGTCAGGATGACGAAGGTCATGCCGATGGCGAGCACGCCGTTGATCGACGTCTGCAGGAGCACGTTGGAAATGTTGCCGGGCGTCAGGAAGAACTGGTTGGACACCGACAGGATGCCGACGAGCAGCAGGAAGGCGAGGAAGATGCCGTATTCCTGCACGATCAGCCGGCGGCGATCGGAATTCAGCCAGCTGCTGGCGGTCTTGTTCTCGATACTGGACACGGATGTCACCTCTTGCCATGCGGGGTTGGATGCGTCGGTCGGGTCTCGTTCCGGTCAGGTCGACAGGTGCACGAGGGACTGGGCATCCGTTTCCTGCCGGTCATGAATGCCGGCGGATCGTCCCTGCCGCATGACGAGGATGCGGTCGGACATTCCCAGGATTTCGTCGATTTCGGAGGAGATCATCACGACCGTGCCGCCGCTCGCGGCAAAATCGCAGATGATGCGGTAGATTTCGCGCTTGGCGCCGACGTCGACGCCGCGGGTCGGCTCGTCGAGCAGCAGGACGCGCGGCTGGCGCAGGAACCATTTGCCGAGCACCACCTTCTGCTGGTTGCCGCCGGAAAGGCCGGAGACCGGCATCGTGTCGCGCGCGGCCTTGATGGCGAAGCGGGCGATCATGTCGGCGCTGGCCGCCTGTTCCTCGCTCCTGCGCATCACGAAGGCCGGGCTCATTTCCGGCAGGCTGGCGAGGCAGATGTTGTTGCGCACGCTGTCCGTCAGGTTGAGGCCCGTCACCTTGCGGTCCTCGGTGACGAAGGCGATGCCCTCGGCCATGGCGTCGGAGGGCTGGCGGATGCTGACGACCTGGCCGTCAAGGCGGATCTCGCCGGATGACGGACGGTCCATGCCGAAGAGGCAATTGAAGATTTCCGTGCGGCCAGAGCCCATCAGGCCGTAGATGCCGAAGATCTCGCCCTTGCGCGCGGTGAAGGAAATGTCCTCGATCTTGCCGGGCGCGAAAAGGCCGGAGACTTCGAGGCCGGCGGTCTCGGTCGGCGTGTTGGTCTTGATATACTCCTCGCCGAGCTCGCGGCCGACGATCATGCGGATGAGGCCGGGGCGGTCGATATCGGCGAGCTTGCCCGCGCCGACGAAGCCGCCGTCGCGAAAGACCGTGTAGCTGTCGGCGATCTGGAAGATTTCGGAAAGCCGGTGCGAGACGTAGACGATGCCCTTGCCCTCGGCCTTCAGGCGCTCGATCGCCGAAAACAGGTGCTGGGCCTCCTTCTCGCCGATCGCCGAGGTCGGCTCGTCCATGAAGATGACATCCGCCTCGTGGCTGAGCGCCTTGGCGATCTCGACCAGCTGCATCTGCGCGACCGAGAGGTTCATCATGTATTCTTTGGCGGAGATGTTGAATTCCAGGCGGTCCAGCAGCGCCTGGGCGTTGCGGTTCATCGTCTTGAAATCGATGCCGCCGAAGCGGGTGGACGGTTCGCGGCCGAGATAGATGTTTTCGGCCACCGTCATATGCGGAACCGGGCTCAGTTCCTGCTCGATGATGGCGATGCCGGAGTGGAGCGCTTCCGCGGGACTGTTGAATTCGACGGGCTTGCCGCGATGCAGGATCGTGCCGCCGTCGCGCTTGTGAATGCCCATGAGGATGGAGAGGAAGGTCGACTTGCCGGCGCCGTTGCCGCCGCACAGCGCATGCACGGAGCCGCCCGCAAGTTCGAAGCGGCCGTCGCGGAGTGCGGCGACGCCGCCGAAGGACTTCTTCAGTCCCTCCACCTTCAAGAGTGGCTGCATGTCTTCCTCCCGGCATTTCAGGAGCGATGCTCTCTCCATCGCGTATTTACAAATTACACCTTAGTGTCGACATATGTCAAGTATGAAAAGTGACAAAGGATGGGATCGGTCTGTCATTTGTAAAAAATCGATTTAAAGTGATCGATTTAAAGTGTCTGCCGTGCGCAGGCAGGGCGGGTATGTGCAGGCGCTTGCAGGCCCCGGAAAACTCTTCTACGGAAATGAAGAAAGACGAGCGGGGAGGGCGCCATGCAGGATCGGAACGCGGCTTTGCAGGAAGGGACGCGGCTGGACGATCCCGAACGTGCCTACCGGGTCCTGATCGCCGATCTCGTCGGCCTGCGGTTCGATGGCGAGGGACGTCCGGATTTCAGCGAGGTCGCGACGCATGTCGCGCAAAGCGGCGGCGTCTTCCACGACGCGGCCTTCGCGGGCGAGGCGCTGCCGCCGGGCATCCATTTCTTCTACCAGCCCGACCTCAGCACCGAGGCGGATATCCTGGCGCAGACGGATCGCGGGCAATATGACGCGCTCATCGCCGCGGCGACCTTCATTCCGCGGCTGGCGGTCTTTCCGCTCGGCAGCGTGCGCATCGGTGCCGGCACCGGCAATATGGGCTCGCTCTCCTGGGGCGGCGGCAATGGCGAAGGCGGCATCGCGCCGCTCATGAATACGCCCGGCATCAACAGCCGCGCGACGGCGCAGATGGTGATGAAGGCGCTCTTGAAGGTGACGCCGGACCTGCCCGTCGATCTTCTGCACGAGCGCGTGGCGAGCGGTGATTTCGATACCGGCCGCGACCTCAAGTCCTATCCGACCGCCAAGCTGGAGAGACGCCGCATGGCGGTCATCGGCTACGGCAATATCGGCCGCGAGGTGGCCAGGCTCGCCTGCGCCTTCGGCATGCGGGTGGCGATCCATGCGCGCGCGAAACACCGCCAGTGGATCGAGGCGGAAGGGTTCGACTATGCGGCCTCTCCGGCGGAGGCGGCGACGGGATCGGACGTGCTCACCGTCCATGTCGGCCTCGGGCGGCTCGATCCGGTGCGGCGCGCCTACGCCAATGCCGGCATCGTCGACGATGCCGTGCTCTCGGCGATGAACCGCGGCGCCGTCGTCGTCAACTACGACCGGGGCGAGGTGGTGGATGCCGGCGCGCTCGACCGGGCGCTCGCCTCCGGCCAGGTGCGCCACGCCGCCATCGACGCCGACCTCTTCAAGGATGCGTCAAGCGGCACGCTCAGCGGGCCGATGCTGCCCTATCTGACACTCGCTGCCCGGCATCCCGGAAAGCTCGAACTTCTGCCGCACGCCGCGGCCGATACCGACCACCCCTCGCGCGTCGCCGGCGCCTGCCAGGCCGTGGACCAGATTCTCGACGTCATCCGCTATCGTCGCGTCCGCAATCTCAAAGGGGACCTGCCGGAGGGCTATATCGACGCCGGGGCGAAGGTGCCGCGCGGCATCGGCCGCGTGACGGCCGCGACGCTTGCCGCCGCCGTCGCCGATCCGCGGTTCTCCGAGCTGCACGGCGTCTCGCGTGAAATCTTCGACACGCTGGAGGCCATCGTCGAGGCGGTGGACGACGGCATGACGCACCAGCCGGCGGCCGGCGACGTCACCGCGCTGACCCATCTGTTCCTGCGCCAGCGGCGGCTTCTCGAAGGGCTCGGGCTGGACGGGCCGGCGGAGGCCTGAGGCGGTTCCGGGAACTTTCGCCGCCACCGCCAGTTCCTTCCCTGACACGATCTTCAGGGAGTGACCGCCATGACCCACCAGCGAGACGAACGCGGCGATCCGCTGACCCGCACCCATGAGCCGGCCCGGAAGGGCTACGCCGCGCGGGAAACCCGCCAGGGCGGGCTTGGCCGGCCGATGCTGAAAGTACTTGGCATCAGTCTGGCGCTCGCCTTCCTCGTCTGGGGCGCGGTGGAGATCTGGGGTGAAAGCGCCGATCCGACGGTCGATACGGAACAGACGTCCTCCACTTCCAGCGGCACGCAGACGCCGACCCAGGATACGATAGACAACAGCGTTCCCGGCGGCGGGGAGACCGTTCCGACGGACCGCGATCCCAATCAGGATTCGGGAACGGGCGGCGACAGCCAGCGCGTGACGCCCGACGGCACGGGCAACTGACCGCGCCGAGGATCAGGTGACCGGCGCATCCGCGTGCCGGCCATATCGCTTCATCACCGCGACCAGTTCGTCATGCCTGATGGCGTCGACGCGCAGACGGTCGTGCGGCGTGCCGCCGCTGTCCTTTGCCGCCAGCATGGCATTGACCACGGCCTCCTCCACGCTTTCCACCGCCGCCAGATAGACCGGATCGAGATGTTCGTCATTGACCATGTCGAGGGCGAGCAAGGCCGGTGCGCGGTGCGCCATCGGCTGCGGATTGGCGGTGGAGAAGGCGAGGAAGATATCACCGGAATTGTTGCCGCCGGGCGTGCCGTTGCGTCCGATGCCGATGGCGGCGCGGCGGGCGAGGCGCTTCAGCTGATGCGGGGCCATCGGCAGGTCCGTGGCGATGACGACGATGATCGAGCCGCGCTCCTTGAGCTGGCTTTGCGGCGTGTTGTCCTGGAGATGTTTTCCGACCGGCACGCCGCAGACCGTCAGCCAGTCGCGCTGGCCATGGTTGGCCTGCACCAGCGTGCCGATCGTATAGTCCTTGTCTCCGACCGTGACGACGCGGGAGGCGGTGCCGGTGCCGCCCTTGAAGCCATAGGCGATCATGCCCGTGCCGCCGCCGCAATTACCCTCCGCGACGGGACCGGAGGAAAGGTTTTCCAGAGCTGCCCGGGCATCCGCTTCCGTCACCGGCATGCCGTTGATATCGCTCAGCACGCCGTCATAGGTCTCGGCGACGACCGGCATCAGCCAGAGGAAGTCGCCGACCTCGTAGGTCGAGGCGTAGCGCTCCAGCATCCAGCGGATCGTCGCGTGATGGGTGATGCCGACGCCGTGGGTGCTGGTGATCATCACGGGACCCAGAAACGTGCCGCCGTCCTCGATCCAGTGCGTGCCGGTCATCTCGCCGTTGCCGTTGAAGCGGTGCACGCCGGCATAGACGGGGACGGGCGTCGGGCTCTCGCTATGGGGCAGGATGGCGGTGACGCCGGTGCGCACCGGGAGCTTGCGGCCGGGGCGTGGGGTTTCCTCGACAATGGTGCGGAAGCCGACGGTGATGCCTTCCACATCGGTGATGGCGTTGAACGGGCCGGTGCGGCCGGTGAAGGGCAGGCCGAGGGCGCGGGCGCGGGGTTTTGCGGTATGGGTCATGGTCATTTCTGCCGGGAGCGAAGGTAGAGGCCGAGCGAGGCGACGACGAAGGAGAAGGTCAGCATCATCACGGCGATGGCGTTGATCTCCGGCTTGATGCCGCGCCGGAGCATGGCGAAGATGAACATCGGCAGGGTCGTCACGTCGACGCCGGCGATGAAATAGGTGATCACCAGATCGTCCATCGAGATGATGAAGGCGAGCAGCGCGCCGCCGACGATGCCCGGCAGGAGTTGCGGGAACACCACCTTGCGGAAGGTCGTCCATTCGTTGGCGCCGAGATCGGCCGAGGCGTGTTCCAGCGTGCGATCCATGCCGGCGAGCCGGGCGGAGACGACGATGAAGACATAGGAGATCAGGAAGGTGCACTGGCCGATGATGATCGTCTTCAGGCCGAGGTTGACGCCGGCATTGACGAAGAAGATCAGGAGCGCGATGCCGAGCACGATATCCGGCATCAGCATTGGCATGAACATCACGGTGCGGTAGAAGCGCCGCCCGAAGAAATCGAAGCGGTAGAGGGCGATGGCGATCGCCGTGCCGAGCATGGTGGCGATGGTCGTGGTGGAGGCGGCGATCATCAGGCTGTTCCAGACGGCCTGGACGAGCTGGTCGGTGGATTCGATATAGAGCGCGTTTTCCGAGACCGTCGTCTTGAAGCCGAGGACCTGGGCGTACCATTCGGTGGTGAAACCGGTCCAGGTCATCATGTTGATCGGGTTGGAATTGAACGAATAGACCGCGATCAGCGCCAGCGGGATATAGATGAAGGCGAAGAAGAGGGCGGTGTAGGCGATCAGGCTGCCGCGGGCGAGGGAGGCGAAGATCTTCATCAAAAAACCTCCTCAGCGCCCGGTCGCGGCATCGATGCCGCGGCGGCCGGACACGATGACATAGACGCAGAGCAGGACGAGCATCACGCTCATCACCATCATCGCGAGCGCCGAGCCGAAGGGCCAGTTGCGCGCGGCGAGGAACTGCTGCTCGATGAGATTGCCGAGCATCATCACCTTGGCGCCGCCGAGAATGGCCGGCACGACGAAATTGCCGAGCGCCGGGATGAAGACGATCACCGCCCCGCCGGCAATGCCGGGCGCCGTCAGCGGCAGGATGATGCGCAGGAAGGTGCGGATCGGCCCCGCGCCGAGATCAAGCGAGGCGCGCACCAGTGTCCAGTCGAGCTTTTCGACGCTGGCATAGACCGGCATGAACATGAAGGGGATGAAGACATAGACCATGCCGAGCACGATCGCCCCGTCCGTATAGATCAGCTCCAGCGGCCGGGCGACGACGCCGGTGTTCAGCAGGACGGAATTGACGAGGCCGGTCTGGCGCAGGATCAGCACCCAGATGAACAGCCGCACGATGAGGCTGGTGAAGAAGGGCAGGGTGATGAGGAACAGGCAGAAATTCTTCCAGCGCTCGGAAAGCCGGCTGATGCAGAAGGCGGCCGGATAGCAGACGAGGAGCGTGGCGACCACCGTCAGCGCGGCGATCTTCAGCGAGCGCAGGAAGATGGCGATATAGACCGGATCGAAATCCTCGAACATCGGATCGGCGAAGCCGAGGATGCGGCCGTAATTGTGCGGATACCAGGTCCATTCCACCCCGCCGTAAAGGCCGGGGGCTAAAAAGCTCGTCACGATCATGATGGCGAGCGGGCCGAGGAAGAAGACGGCGAGGAACAGCGAGACCGGCCCGAGCAGCAGGCCGAGCTGGGCGCGGCGACGGAAGGCGATCGACGACATGTCAGGCGGCCTCCGCCGGGATGAGGTGGACCGCCGCGGGATCATAGGCGAGGCGGGCGCGGCGCGACTGCTCGATCTCGCCGACGAGGTTGCGGCGCGCCGCCGGGATTTCCGCGATGACGCGCCGGCCGGTCGCCGTGCGGCCGAAAAGCTCGAAGGTCGAGCCGACGAAGACGATCTGTTCGAGGTCGACGTCGAGGCTCGGGGCGGTGTCCCCCTGCTGCGCGAGGAAGAATTGTTCGGGGCGGATGAGCGCGGTCGCCGCGCCGCTTGCGCCCGCCTTCGCGTGGGCGATGGACAGGCCGTCGCCGGTCACGAGCCGCGCGCCCTCCGCCCGGCCCTCGAAGAGATTGCTCGCGCCGACGAAGGTGGCGACGAAACTGTTCTTCGGCTGGTCGTAGATGGCGCGGGGCGTATCGAGCTGCTGGATGCGGCCGCCCGACAGCACGGCGACGCGGTCCGACATGGTCAGCGCCTCCTGCTGGTCGTGCGTGACGAAGATGAAGGAGATGCCGAGGTCGTGCTGGAGCGTCTTCAGCTCGATCTGCATGGCCTGGCGCAGGTTCTTGTCGAGGGCGGAGAGCGGTTCGTCGAGCAAAAGCAGCTTCGGGCGGGCGATGATGGCGCGGGCGAGCGCCACGCGCTGCTGCTGGCCGCCGGAAAGCTGGCGCGGCTTGCGGCCCTCCATGCCGTCGAGGCCGACCATGCGCAGCGCTTCGGCGACGCGCTTGGCCCGCTCCGGCCGCGCGATCCCCGCCACTTCCAGCGCATAGCCGGTGTTTTCGCCCACGGTCATATGGGGAAAGAGGGCGTAGTTCTGGAACACCGTATTGACCGGGCGGCGATAGGGCGGGCGGTCCGTCATGTCCTCGCCGTCGATCAGGATGCGGCCGGAATCGAGCTCCACGAAGCCGCTGATCGCCTGGAGGAGGGTGGTCTTGCCGCAGCCGGACGGGCCCAGCAGCGTCAGGAATTCATTGCGGCGCACGGTAAGGTCGATCGCGTCGAGCGCCGTCACCGTCTGTCCTTCGGGCGTGCCAAAGGCTTTCGCCGCCTTCTCCAGGCGGACTATCGAATCTCGCATCGTCGTTCCCCAAAATGTTATTAAAATAACGCTTGTGCGATTTAGATAGTTGGATACCATTTAGCCATCCAAGTCAACGGCCGAAAGAAGCCGGGACGGGAACATCCGGTGCAAAGGAAAGCACCGGGGCCACGACGGGCCAAACCATCAGAGGAGATCATTCGATGACGAAGTCTTATCGCGCCGGCGCATCCGGCCTTGGGGCATGGACGCGCCGCACCGCCCTCTCGCTCGCCGCCCTCGTGGCGACGGCGGGCATGGCAAGCGCCGCCGAACTCAACATCTACAACTGGGGCGAATACATCAATCCGGAGGTTCTGAAGAAGTTCGAGGAGGAGACCCAGATCAAGGTCAACCTCTCGACCTATTCCTCCAACGAGGAAATGCTGGCGAAGATCCAGGGCGGCGCGACAGGGTACGATATCGTCTTCCCCTCCGTGCACATGCACGACATCATGGCCAAGCTCGAGCTTCTGGAAAAGACCGACATCAACACGTTCGAGGGCTTCAAGAACATCGATCCCGCCTTCCTGCGCGCGAAAAGCGACCCGAAGGGCGAATATTGCCTGCCCTATGCCTGGGGCTCGGTCGGCATCTTCTATAACCGCACGATCCTCGGCAAGGACGTCACGGGCTGGAAGGACCTGATCGAGACGGTGAAGGCCAAGGGGCTGAAATTCACCCTGCTCGACGACATGCGCGAGGTGCTGGCGGTCGGCCTCATGCTGAACGGCCACAAGATCAACTCCACCGATCCGGCGGAATTGCAGCAGGCGGCCGAGACGATCATCGCCATGAAGCCCCATGTCGCGGCCTTCACCTATGACACGCGGCCGATGGTGCAATCCGGCGACGTCGCGGCCGGCCACTTCTTCGTCGGCGCGATGGTCGACGTCTTCGGCGACGAGAAGGACCTCGGCTATGTGATCCCCGAGGAGGGCGCGACCATGTACCAGGAGGACGTCTGCGTCTTGAAGACGGCTCCCAACAAGGAGAACGCCATCAAGTTCCTGCAGTTCTACACCCGCCCGGAAATCGCCGCGCTCAACGTCGCGCAGCAGACCAATGGCACGGCCAACGTGCCGGCGCGGGAATTGACCCCGGAAAAGATCAAGAATAGCAAGGAAATCAACCCGCCGGCCGAGACGATGGCGCGTCTCCAGATCTTTGAGGACCTGGGCCCGGCACTGCGCCAGCTCGACCGCGTCTGGACGCGCATCAAGACGGCGCAGTGAACGCGCGCGATCCCCGCCCGTCTTTCGGCGGGCGGGAGTTTGGAGAAGGGGGCGACGTGTCGAAACGCATTCTGAAGCTCGTTCGGTCCGACGACCTCCGGCGCTCCAAATCCGACAGGCTGATCGCCCACTATATCGAGCGCAACATCGCCGAATTGCCCTTCGAGACGGCGCGCTCCATCGCCCAGCGCCTTCAGGTCTCGCCGATGACCATCGGGCGCTATCTCCGCCGGATGGGCTTCGACGGGCTCGACGAACTGAAGAGCGAACTGCGTCGCGGCGGCTCCAACCCGGCCTGGGAGGTCAAGGGACCGGTCGCCTCGCTGGAGCAGGACCGCAAGGAGGGAAAGCTTCTTGCCGGCCTCATCCAGCAGCAGATCGACAATCTCGGCCAGATCTACGCCATCACCAGCGCGCCGGAATGGCAGCAGACGATCGACGCGCTGATCGGCGCAACGGAAGTCTATGTCGCCGCCTATCAGAACGTGCGCGGCATCGCCCAGTATTTCGCCAGCCAGCTTTCCTATACGCGCCCGCGCGTGCAGTTCGTCGACGGCCTCAACGGCACCTATGCGGAACTGCTCGACGGCTCCGTCGAGGGACGGCTGCTCTTCTTGCATGACGTGCGCCGCTTTGCCGCCAAGGCGCGGCCGCTCGCGCTGGAGGCGCGGCGGGCCGGCGTGAAGGTCGTTCTGCTTACCGACGAGTTCTGCCCCTGGGGGCCGGAGGTCTCCGACATCTGCCTCATCGTGCCCGGTTCGCACGGACCGCTCTGGGACGGCGCGGCCACCATGACCGCCGTCATGGACCTCATGCTCAGCAACATCATCGTCCTGAAGGGCGACGAGGTGAGCGAGCGCGTCGACACGCTCACCCACCTCCAGGATGTCTTCGGGGATTTCGAGAGCTGAGCGCCTTGACGCTGCCGAGCACGGCGGACTAAGGATGGGGAGACGGTTCCCCGAAGGATGACTCCCAGGGGATTAATAGGGAACACGGTGCGGACGACCCAACAGGGACCCATTCCGTGGCTGCCCCCGCAACTGTAGGCGGATTGCCGCCTGTCCTTAGGACGCGTCTTCGCGTCATGCCACTGCGGTTCTCCCGCGGGAAGGCAGACAGGCAGCAGATATCCGTGAGCCAGGAGACCTGCCGTCGTCGAGCCAATTTCCAAGTCACGGGCGGGGATGCCCGGAACAGGAGACCCTATGACGACCCTGGCTGCCGGCGACGGCGGAATCCCATTCGTTTTCTCCCGACCGCAATCGATCCGCCTTTGTCGGCGCGTCGGCTGAGCCCGCACGCTTTCACTCATCCGGGAGACACCCATGACCACTCTGCCTGCGGCCGCACGCGCCGCAACCTTCATTTCCGCGCTGGCCGGCGCCGCCGTGCTCGTCCTGTCCTCGGGCGCCGTGCAGGCGGCCGCGACGCAATATCCGCTGACGCTGGAGAACTGCGGCCGCAGCGTGACGTTCGAAAAGGCGCCGGAGCGCGCCGTCTCGCTCGGCCAGAGCACAACGGAGATCCTCTACCTGCTCGGCGTCGGCGAGCGCATGGTCGGCACGGCCGTCTGGATCGGTCCGGTTCTGGCCGGCTACGAGGAGGTCAATGCCAAGGTCGAGCGCCTTGCCGACAACGACCCGAGCTTCGAGAGCGTCGTTGCCAAGAAACCGGACCTCGTCACGGCGCAGTTCCAGTGGCATGTCGGCCCGGAGGGCATCGTCGCGACGCCGGAACAGTTCGAGGAGCTGAACATCCCGGTCTATACCTCGCCTGCCGATTGCGTCGGCAAGGACAATTCCGGCGGCGGCGACGGCGTGCGCAAGACCGTCTTCACCATGGACCTGATCTACAAGGAAATCAGCGAGCTGGCGCAGATTTTCGATGTTCAGGATCAAGGTGAGAAGGTCATCGCCGACCTCAAGGCCCGCGAGGCGGCGGCGCGCCAGAAGATCGCCTCGGCGGACGGCAAGCTCTCCGCCGTCTTCTGGTTCTCCAGCGCCGAACTCGACATCGATCCCTATGTCGCCGGCCGCAATGGCGCGCCGGGCTACATCCTGTCGGCGCTCGGCATCCGGAATGTCATCGAGAGCGACGAGGAATGGCCGACGGTCGGCTGGGAAACCATCGCCAAGGCCGATCCGACGATCATCGTCGCCGGCAAGATGGAGCGCCGCCGCTTTCCGGCCGACGATGTCGCCGTCAAGCACCAGTTCCTGAAGTCCGATCCGGTCGCCAGCCTCATGCCGGCCGTCAAGAACGGCCATGTCGTCGACATGGATGCCCAGGCGATGAACCCGACGATCCGCACGATCGAAGGCATCGAGGTGCTCGCCGACGCCGTCGAGAAGGCTGGCCTCGCAAAGTGACGGCCGATCGCCCCATCCTGCTTCTTGCGGGCGCCGCCTTCGCGGCGCTCGTGCTGCTCGTCGCCGCGCTCGGGGTGGGCGCGGCGGTGGGCGAGACGGCCATTCCGCTCGATATCGTGGCGAAGACCCTGGCGAACCGCCTGTGGCAGGCGGGCTATGCGCTTGAGCCGATCGACGAGGGCATCATCTGGAACTACCGGCTGAGCCGCGCGATCGTCGCCGCTTGCTGCGGCTCGGCCTTGGCGCTTTCCGGCGTCATCCTGCAATCGCTGCTGCGCAACGCGCTGGCCGATCCCTACATCCTCGGCATTTCCGCCGGCGCCTCGACAGGGGCGGTGAGCATCGCGATCCTCGGCTTCGGCGCCGGTCTCCTGACGCTGCCGATCGGGGCCTTCATCGGCGCGCTCATCGCCTTCGGCTTCGTCAGCGCGCTCGCCGTGCGCGCCGGCCGCGGCACGGGCGCGATCATCCTGGCGGGCGTCGCGGGGTCGCAGCTCTTCAACGCGCTCACCTCCTTCATCGTCACCAAGGCGGCCAATGCCGAGCAGGCGCGCGCCATCATGTTCTGGCTGCTCGGCAACCTTTCCGGCGTGCGCTGGCCGGATGTCGGGCTGGCCGTGCCGGTCGCGCTTTTCGGCCTTCTCGTCTGCCTCTGGCATGCCCGCGCGCTCGATGCCTTCACGTTCGGCACGGAATCGGCGGCCTCGCTCGGCATTCCGGTGCGCCGCGTCTATGTCGTGCTGATCGCCGTTTCCGCCGTCATGACCGCCAGCATGGTCAGCATGGTCGGCTCGATCGGCTTCGTCGGCCTCGTCATTCCCCATGTCGCGCGCATGCTCGTCGGCGTCCGGCACGGGCTGCTGCTGCCCGCCTCGGCGCTGATCGGCGCCATCTTCATGATCGCCGCGGACGTGCTGTCGCGCATCATCATCCCCGGCCAGGTGCTGCCTATCGGCGTCATCACCGCCCTGTTCGGCGCGCCGGCCTTCGCGCTCATCCTCAGCCAGAGGAGATCGGCCCTGTGACGCTCTCGGCAAAAGGCCTTTGCTGGTCGGTCGGCGGCACGACCATCCTGTCGGATGTCTCGCTCGACGTGCACCCCGGCGAGTTCCTGGGCATCATCGGCCCGAACGGCTCCGGCAAGACCAGCCTGATGGCGCTGATGGCCGGTATCCGCAGGCCGCAGGCCGGCGCGGTGACGCTCGACGGCAAACCGCTTTCCGCCCATGGCCGGCAGGCGATCGCCCGGCGCATCGCCTTCGTCGAGCAGCAGGCCGAGACCACCGAGCGCATCACCGCGCGCCAGGCGGTCGAACTCGGCCGCACGCCCCATCTCGGCGCGCTGACGCCCTGGTCGCGGGCGGACGACGCCATCGTCGACCGTGCGCTGGAGGAGGTCGACATGGCGCACTTTTCCCGCCGGCTCTGGCACACGCTCTCCGGCGGCGAGCGCCAGCGGCTGCATATCGCCCGCGCGCTCGCCCAGCAGGCGCCGATCCTCCTTCTCGACGAGCCGACAAACCACCTCGACATCGGCCATCAGATCAGCCTGCTCCAGCTGGTGCGCGAGCAGGACCTGACCGTCGTCGCCGCGCTGCACGATCTCAACCACGCCGCCATGTTCTGCGATCGCATCGCCGTCATGCAGGGCGGCCGCATCGTCGCGCTCGGCACGCCCGCCAAGGTGCTGGAGCCGCAGCGCCTCGCCGACGTCTTCGGTGTCACCGTCGATGTCGAGCGCGACAGCGCCGGCGGCTGCTTCATCCGCTATCGCCGGCCGGAGCCGCGGCCGGCCAAACTCAAGCTCGTTGCAGAGGCATGATGAAAACCCGTTTCCTCCTAGCTGCGGCCTTCGCCGCTTTCCTCCACGCCGCTCCCGCCGCCGCCGAAACGTTTCGCGTCGAGATGCGCAATCGCGGCGAACGGGGTTCGATGGTCTTCGAGCCTGATTTTCTGGCGATCAAGCCGGGCGACAGCGTCAAATTCATCGCCACCCACAAGAGCCACAATGCCGCGAGCATCGAGGGCATGGTTCCCGAGGGCTATGCGGGCTTCAAGGGCAAGATCAACGAGGAGATTGAGGTGACCTTCGACCAGCCGGGTTACTACGGCATCAAATGCTCGCCGCATTTCGGCATGGGCATGGTCATGCTGGTCAAGGTCGGTGAAGCGGAGCTGACGGAGGCGATCCGCAAGGTCGAGGTGCCGGCCCGCGCCCGGCCGCGCTTCGACGATATCTTTGCCCGCATCGATGCCGGCGAGGGGCGGTGATGCACGGCCCGCGCGCCAACAGCCACCTCAAGGAGGACATTCGCGACTACTGGTCGCGCCGCTCCGAAACCTTCGACCTTGCCTTCGGCCATCGTATTCCCGAAGGGCCGGAATTCGACGCCTGGGCGGCGGCGATCCGCGAAAACCTCGGTCCCGAACCGCGCCGCGTGCTGGAGCTTGCCTGCGGCACGGGGGAGGTGACGCGTCTCCTCCTCTTCCTCGGCCATGAGGTGACGGCGCTCGATTTCTCCGAGGCGATGCTGGCGGTGGCGCGGAAAAAACATGCCGGGGCGAGAGGGCTTCGCTTCCTGCTCGCCGATGCGGAAAATCCGATGGAGCCGGACGAGAGCTACGATGCGATCGTCTGCCGCCATCTCGTCTGGACGCTGACGACCCCAGCCGAGGCCTTTGCGGAATGGCACCGCATGCTGAAGCCCGGCGGCACGCTTCTGTTCTTCGACGGCGACTGGGCCGCGCCGACCCGGCTCGGCCGGCTGGCGAGCCGGGCCATCGCCGTCATCGACAAGGTCGTCGGCGCCGATCCCCACTATGACGGGGCGATGAGCGCGCGCCATGCCGACATCATGGAGCGGCTGCCCTTCGGCGAGGGGTTGACCGTCGAGCGCGTGCTGCCGCTGCTGGCGGCGGCAGGATTCCGCGACATGACGATCGGCTCGCATGCGCCCATCGCAAAGGCCCAGCGCCGCACGGCGGACCTGCGCAACAGGCTGCGCACGCTGCTTTACCGCCGTTTCATCCTTTGCTGCCGGAAGCAGCCGCGTCCGGTTCCGGCTCCACCGTCAGCTTAACCCGGTCGGCGGCAAAGCGCGTGCGCGAGAACTGGATCGGAACGCCGTCGAGGTCGGTGTTGACCGCCGTCGCCACGAGGATGATCGCGCCGGGCGAGAGCTTCAGGTGGCGGATGTCGTCGCCTTCGGCATGGACGGCGGATATCTCGGTCGATCGGCGCACATAGTCGGACACGCCGAGCTCCTGGAAGGAGGCGGTGATGGAGCGCGTCCTGTTGTAGGCCGCGTCGATCCCGGTAAAGCGATCGGCCGGGAAATAGTGCGTCCCGCAGGAGACCGGGCGCCTGTCGGCGCTGTTCACCGTTTCAAGCCGCACGCAGGGGGCGCCGGGCGCAAGGCCGAGCGCCGCGGCGACGGCGGCGGGCGCGGCCTCCGTTGCGGCCGCGAGCAGCCGGCCTTCCAGATTGCGCGTCTGGTTGCCGAGGCCCTGCGAGAAGCGGGTGCGGCGGGAAATCGGGAAGCGCAGCCGGTCGCGCCGTTCGATGCGCGTGCCGATGCCCTGGATCGGCCGGACGATGCCCTCTTCCGCAAGCGCCGCCATGGCGCTGCGCACCGTGTGCCGGTTCACGCCGAAGCGGGCGGCCAGCGCCATTTCCGGCGGCATCATGCCGGTCTCGTCGAAGTCGCCATTGTTGATCGCCAGGCGCATGCGATCCGCGATCTGCCGCCAGAGCGCCACGCCCGATTGCCGTTCCACCATTTCCGCCCCCGCGAAACCCCTTGTCACATCACACTGTCACACCCTTGTCATTCCCGCCGATTAAGACGAAACTCAAGATGTTCGGTTGTCTAGATTAATAGACATTTGGAGATGAGGCAATGGCATCCATTCAGAAATCCGCCGAGACCGCCGCGACCGGCGACCGGCAGAGGGCGATGGGCCTGCTCGCGAAGGCGAGCCGGGCCGAATTGCAGGCCGCGTTCGACGCGCTCGACGACAAGCCGGCCGCCCAGCCCGTGCGCGGCCCGGAAACGGGGCTCGTCATGGTGCGCGGACGCATCGGCGGCGGTGGCGCGCCGTTCAATCTCGGCGAGGCGACGGTGGCCCGCGCGAGCGTCCGCCTCGACGACGGCACGGTCGGCCACGGCCAGGCGCTCGGCACGGATGGCGCGAAGGCGCGGCTCGCGGCGATCTTCGATGCGCTCTTCCAGCAGCCGGCCCGCAGGGCCGAGGTGGCGGCGCTGCTTGACGCCGTCGCCGCGCGCATCGCCGGCGAGGATGCGGAAAAGGCACGCCAGACGGCCGCCACGCGCGTCGATTTCTTCACCATGGTTCGCGGAGAGGACTGATGACATTGGATACGCTCGCCTTTGCCGGCGGTTTCAAGGAGCCGGTGTTCGAGGCGCAGGCCGCCTTCCGCACGCTGATGGACTGCATGGCCCGGCCGGGCACGATCGGCCGCATCGATGCGACCGTCGTGCCACCCGCGCCGCTGAATGCGACGGCCGGCGCCATCGCGCTGACGCTCTGCGACCACGATACCGCCGTCTGGCTCACCCCGACGCTTTCCCGGTCGGCGCTGCCGGGCTGGCTCGCCTTCAATGCCGGCGCGCCGGTGACCGAAGAGCGGCAGAACGCACGCTTCGCCTTCGTGGAAAAGGACGCCATGCTGCCCAATCCCAGCCTCTTCGCCCAGGGCACGCAGGAATATCCGGATCGTTCGACGACGCTCGTGGTCGAGATCGCTTCCTTCGAGGGCGGGCGGCCGCTCGTGCTGAAGGGCCCGGGCATCCGCACCGAGATGGAGATCGCGCCGGTGGGCCTTCCCGACATGTTCCCGCATTTCTGGTCGGAGAACCGACAGAATTTTCCGCGGGGCGTCGACCTGATCCTGGTCGCGGGCGGAGAGCTCCTCTGCCTGCCGCGCACCACCGCGCTTGGCGTGAAGGAGGCGTGAGACCATGTACGTTGCCGTCAAGGGTGGCGAAGCCGCCATCTCCAACGCCCACCGCCTTCTCGCCGACCGCCGTCGCGGCGACCGCTCGCTGCCGGCCATCGGCATCGAGCAGATCGTCGCCCAGCTCGGCCTTGCCGTCGACCGCGTGATGGCGGAAGCATCGCTCTATGACCGGGCGCTCGCGGCGCTCGCCGTCCGCCAGGCCCGCGGCGACATGATCGAGGCGATCTTCATCCTGCGCGCCTATCGCACGACGCTGCCGCGCTTCGGTTATTCGAAACCCGTCGAGACCGGCGATATGATCGTCGAGCGCCGCGTCTCGGCCACCTACAAGGATTTGCCGGGGGGCCAGCTCCTCGGGCCGACCTTCGACTATACGCACCGCCTGCTCGATCCCTCGCTTTTGACGGACGAAGCGGTGGAGGCGCCGCTGGAGCGCGAGGAGGCCGGCGAGCCGGTCATGCGCGTCTCCGACATCCTGGCCGGTGAAGGCCTCGTCGAGGACGACGGCAGCCTGCCTAACGGCCACATCGCCGGCGACCTGACGCGCGAGCCGCTGGAATTCCCGATGGCGCGGGACCTGCGCCTGCAGGCGCTCGCCCGCGGCGACGAGGGCTTCCTGCTGGCGCTCGGCTATTCCACCCAGCGCGGTTATGCCCGCACCCATCCCTTCGTCGGCGAGGTGCGCATCGGCGCGGTCGAGGTGGAGCTGGACATGCCGGAACTCGGCTTTGCCGTCTCGCTCGGCCGCATCCAGGTGACGGAGTGCCAGATGATCGCCCAGTTCAAGGGTTCGGCGAAGAACCCGCCGCAGTTCACCCGTGGCTACGGCCTCGTCTTCGGCCAGAGCGAGCGCAAGGCCATGGCCATGTCGCTGGTCGACAGGGCGCTGCGGGCGGAGGAATTCGGCGAGGATATCGTCGCCCCGGCACAGGACGAGGAATTCGTCATCTCCCATTCCGACAACGTGCAGGCGACCGGCTTCGTCGAGCACCTGAAGCTGCCGCATTACGTGGATTTCCAGGCCGAACTCGATCTCGTGCGCCGCATGCGGCGCGAATACGAGGCCGCGCAGAACACCGATCTTCCGGAGGCCGCAGAATGAGCACCGCAGACCTCGCAACCTACAATTTCGCCTATCTCGACGAACAGACGAAACGCATGATCCGCCGGGCGATCCTGAAGGCGATCGCCATTCCCGGCTACCAGGTGCCCTTCGCCTCGCGCGAAATGCCGATGCCCTATGGCTGGGGCACCGGCGGCGTGCAGGTGACGGCGGCGATCCTCGGGCCGAAGGATGTGCTGAAGGTCATCGACCAGGGGGCGGACGACACGACCAACGCCGTCTCCATCCGCGCCTTCTTCCAGAAGGTCGCCAATGTGGCGGTGACGACGAAGACGCGGGAGGCGACGATCATCCAGACGCGCCACCGCATTCCCGAGGAGAGGCTGACGGCCGGGCAGACGCTGGTCTACCAGGTGCCGATCCCCGAACCGCTGCGCTTCCTCGAGCCGCGCGAGACCGAGACGCGCAAGATGCACGCGCTGGAAGAATACGGCCTGATGCATGTCAAGCTCTACGAGGACATCGCCCGCAACGGCCATATCGCGACGACCTATGCCTATCCGGTGAAGGTGGAGGGCCGCTACGTGATGGACCCGTCGCCGACGCCGAAATTCGACAATCCGAAGATGCACATGTCGGAGGCGCTCCAGCTTTTCGGCGCGGGGCGTGAGAAGCGCATCTATGCCGTGCCGCCCCATACCGAGGTCGTCAGCCTCGATTTCGAGGACCATCCCTTCGAGATCCAGACCTTCGACAAGCCCTGTGCGCTATGCGGCGCCGAAAATGTCTATCTCGACGAGGTGGTGCTCGACGACAGGGGCGGCCGGATGTTCGTCTGCTCGGACACCGACCATTGCGAGGAACGGTGCTCCGCCGGCCATCGCGGCCACCTGGCCTATGACAAGGAGGCTGCGGAATGAGTAGCGCTCACCCCCCTCTGTCCTGCCGGACATCTCCCCCTCAAGGGGGGAGATCGGCAAGCGGCCGGAACTTTGCTCAAATCGAATCGCTGAAGATGGGCGGCACGTCACTCCATCCAATCTCCCCCCTTGAGGGGGAGATGTCCGGCAGGACAGAGGGGGGTGCCACGGCCCCCAGCACCACGGAGGCCACCCGATGACCGACGCCCCCCTTCTCAAAGTCCGCGACATCTCGAAATTCTACGGCGCCCGCATCGGCTGCCAAAATGTCTCCTTCGATCTCTGGCCGGGCGAGGTGCTGGCGATCGTCGGCGAATCCGGCTCGGGCAAGACGACGCTGCTCAACTGCCTCGCCACCCGCCTGATGCCGACCTCCGGCTCCGTCGAATACCGCATGCGTGACGGGCAGATGCGCGACCTCTCCCGCATGAGCGAGGCCGAGCGCCGCTTCCTGATGCGCACGGACTGGGGCTTCGTGCACCAGAACCCGGCGGACGGGCTGCGCATGGCGGTTTCGGCCGGCGCCAATGTCGGCGAGCGGCTGATGGCCGTCGGGGAACGCCACTACGGCAACATCCGCGAGACGGCAGGCAACTGGCTCGGCCGCGTCGAGATCAGCGTCGACCGCATCGACGACCAGCCGCGCGCCTTTTCCGGCGGCATGCGCCAGCGTCTGCAGATCGCCCGCAACCTCGTCACCGCACCGCGCCTCGTCTTCATGGACGAGCCGACGGGCGGCCTCGACGTCTCGGTGCAGGCGCGCCTGCTCGATCTCCTGCGCGGTCTCGTGCAGGACCTCGGTCTCTCGGCGATCATCGTCACGCACGACCTTGCCGTCGCGCGCCTGCTCTCGCACCGCATGATGGTGATGAAGGACGGCGTCGTCATCGAGCAGGGGCTGACCGACCGCGTGCTCGACGATCCGCGCGAAGCCTATACCCAGCTCCTCGTCTCCTCGATCCTGCAGGTCTGAGAGCATGGACCCGGAAAGTGGCCGCCGGTTTTCGGACAGGACCATGCGTCGAAAGGAAAAATGACATGCCGACCCCTCTCGTTGTCTCCGAAGTGGCCAAGAGCTTCACCATGCATCTTCGCGACGGCATCCGCCTGCCGGTGGTCTCGAACGTCGCCTTCTCGGTGAAGGCCGGCGAATGCGTCGTGCTGGGCGGCCCGTCCGGCATCGGCAAGAGTTCGCTGTTGAAGATGGTCTACGGCAACTATGCCGTCGACAGCGGCCAGATTCTCGTCGACCACGAGGGCAGGCTGGTCGACCTCGCCACGGCCGATCCGCGCACGATCCTTGCCGTCCGGCGTGCGACGCTCGGCTATGTCAGCCAGTTCCTGCGCACCGTGCCGCGCGTCGCGGCCGTCGATGTCGTCGCCGAGCCGCTCACGGCCCGCGGCGTCGCGGCGGCCGAGGCGAAGGCGACGGCGGAAGCGATGCTCGCGCGGCTCAACCTGCCACGCGAACTCTGGCAACTGCCGCCCGCCACCTTCTCCGGCGGCGAGCAGCAGCGCGTCAACATCGCCCGCGGCTTCATCACCGATCACCGCATCCTGCTGCTCGACGAGCCGACCGCCTCGCTCGACGCGACGAACCGCGCCGTGGTCGTCGAGATGATCGCGGAGAAGAAGGCCGCCGGCGTGGCCCTTCTCGGCATCTTCCACGACGAGGATGTGCGCGAAAAGGTCGCCGACCGCATCGTCGACGTCTCCGCCTTCTCGCCGCGAAAGTCCGCGGCATGACGAGGCTGTCCGAAACGCCGCTGGTCCACCCGACGGCGAACGTCGCCGGCAGCATGCTCGGCCGTTACACCGAGATCGCCGAGCGTTGCCGCATCAGCGAGGCCGAGATCGGCGACTATTCCTATATCATGGAGGATGGCTCGGTCTGGTGCGCGACGATCGGCAAGTTTGCCAACATCGCCGCCTCGGTGCGCATCAACGCGACGAACCATCCGGTGTGGCGGGCGACGCTGCACCATTTCACCTACCGGGCCAACGACTATTGGCCCGACGCGGACCACGAGAGCGATTTCTTCGAATGGCGGCGCGCGCATCGCGTCACCATCGGCCATGACGTGTGGATCGGCCATGGATCGACCATCCTGCCGGGTGTCACGATCGGCAACGGCGCCGTCATCGGCTCGGGCGCGGTCGTCACGAAGGACGTCGAACCCTACATGATCGTCGGCGGGGTCGCGGCGAAACCGATCCGCGAACGTTTCTCCCGAAGCATTGCGGAACGCATGGAAAAACTCGCCTGGTGGGACTGGGATCATGCCCGGCTGCGCACCGCCCTCGACGATTTTCGCAAACTTGACGCAGAAGCCTTTCTTGCCCGTCACGGCGGGTGAGGAGGCCCTTCCGATGCCGGAAATCCAGGCCTGTGGACTGTTATCTTTCCGACATGAAACTGACATTGCCCCTTCATCAACAGCGTTTAGAGCCAGTCCCGGAAACGACGAGACCCGGCCCTTGGCCCGGCCTCGATCCGACACGGGAAAAAAGGGATCCACCATGTTTCGACTGAAGAATGTCACCCGCCGCTTCGGCGAGCGCGTTGCGGTCGACGATGTGACCTTCGACATTCCGCAGGGCCAGATGGTCGGCGTCATCGGCCGCTCCGGCGCCGGCAAGTCCACCATGCTGCGCATGATCAACCGCCTTGCCGATCCGAGCGAGGGCTCCATCCACTTCAATGACGTCGAGGTCTCCGCGCTGCGCGGTGCGGCATTGCGCAACTGGCAGCGCGACTGTGCGATGATCTTCCAGCAGTTCAACCTCGTGCCGCGCCTCGACGTGCTCACCAACGTCCTGCTCGGCCGCCTCAACCACCGTTCGGCCGTCCTGAGCATCCTCAATCTCTTCACCCGCGAGGAGCGCATCATGGCGATCGCCGCGCTCGAGCGCCTCGGCATCGAGCAGACCGCGCTCCAGCCGGCCGGCACGCTTTCGGGCGGCCAGCAGCAGCGCGTGGCGATCGCAAGGGCGCTGATGCAGGCCCCCAAGATGCTGCTCGCCGACGAGCCGATCGCCTCGCTCGATCCGCTCAACGCCAAGATCGTTATGGACGCGCTGCGCGACATCAACGAGCGCGAGGGCATCACCGTCATCACCAACCTGCACACGCTGGATACAGCGCGCGCCTATTGTGAGCGCATCATCGGCATGGCGCATGGCCGCGTCGTCTTCGACGGTCCGGCGCGCGACCTCGACGCCGAGGCGGTGCGCACGATCTACGGCACGGGCGCCGATGGGGCGGCGATCGACGAGAGCGTCACCTCCACGGCGATCCGCAACCCGGCCCGCCAGGACAACACCAAGGAATCCGCCGGCCCGACACCGCTGGCACTGGCCGGCCTTTGAGCCGACCGGGATCGATCGGCCCGCGTGAAGGGCCATCATTTTTCAAGAGCCCGGCGAAGCCGGTCAAACAGGAGAAAGACCATGCTGAAGAAAGCTCTTCTCGGCGCCGTCGCGCTCATCGCGCTCGCCGGCCATGTACAGGCTGAAGACCTCAAAGAATTCCGCGTCGGCATCATCGGCGGCGAGAACGAAGCCGACCGCCTGCGCAACTACCAGTGCCTCGGCGATCACCTGAAGGCCGAGCTCGGCTTCGAGAAGGTCTCGTTCTTCCCGGCCGCCGACTATGACGGCGTCATCCAGGGCCTGCTCGGCGGCACGCTCGACTATGCCGAACTCGGCGCGTCCGGCTTTGCCAAGATCTACCTCGCCAAGGCCGACGCCGTCGAGCCGATCCTGACGACCGTCCAGACCGACGGCTCGACCGGCTACCACTCGATCATGGTTGCCCGCAAGGATTCCGGCATCACCAAGCTCGAAGACCTGAAGGGCAAGAAGCTCGGCTTTGCCGATCCGGATTCCACCTCCGGCTACCTCGTGCCGCTCGTCACGCTGCCGGAAGCCATCGGCGGCCCGGTCAAGGAATATTTCGGTGAAACCGGCTTCGGCGGCGGCCACGAGAACCTCGTCCTCGAAGTCATGAAGGGCACCTTCGATGCCGGCACGACCTTCGGTTCGGGCGTCGGCGAGTGGAAGGACGGTTACACCTCCGGCAACCTGCACAAGATGGTCGAGAAGGGCATTCTCGACATGAACGAGCTCGTCGAACTCTGGAAGTCGCCGCTGATCCCGAACGGCCCGATCGTCGTTCGCACCTCGATGGCCGACGAGACCAAGGCGAAGTTCAAGCAGTTCATGCTCGACCTGCCAAAGAAGGACGCCGCCTGCTTTGCCGCCGTCATGGGCGGTGACTTCACCTCGTTCACGGAAGTCAATGTCGACTTCTACAAGCCGATCATCGACGCCCGCAAGGCGACGATCGGCGGCTGATCGCCAAACAGTATCCGGCGCCGGCCGCAACCCGGCCGGCGCCTTTTGCTGACGTCGTCACCCCACTCTCGACGTCATCCTCGGGCTTGACCCGAGGATCCACGCCGCATCCGGAGCGTGGATGGTCGGGTCAAGCCCGACCATGACAGAGGAGAGGTTGCGGACTTATCGACGATCAGACGAGCGCACACAGAATTCTGCCGAGACGGACAGACCATGGCCATGAACACGCTTCACGACGGCTTCAGCGAGAAGGGCGCGCTCATCGAGCGGCACTGGCAGGAGCTGAACGCCCGCCGCAGGCTCTATACCTGGCTCGGCCTTGCCATCCTCGCCATGGCGCTCACCGGTTCGCTCTGGTTCGCCAACGAGACCAATGCCGGAAAGTTCTTCGACCGGCTGCCGCATTTCTTCGATTTCGTCGGCGACATGGTGCCGCGCGACGGGCTGGAGGTCTTTCGCGCGCTGTTCGACCTGCCGTCGCCCTATGACGACGGCAGCTTCAAGTACAACTACCCGGAGGGGCGGCTCTACATCACCGGGAGCCTCTATGTGCCGGAATATTTCCACAAGATGCTGGAGACGCTGAACATCGCGCTGTTCTCCACCATCATCGGCATGGTCTTCGGATTCCTGCTCTGCTTCCTCGCGGCGAAGAACCTCGTCGCCAATCGCCTGCTGCGCGGCTTCGTGCGCCGCTTCATGGAGATCCTGCGCGCCTTCCCGGAAGTCGTGCTCGCCGGTTTCTTCCTCGCCATCCTCTCGCTCGGCCCGCTGCCTGCCGTCATCGCCGTGTCGATCCACACGGTCGGGGCGCTCGGCAAACTGTTCTTCGAGGTGGTCGAGAATGCCGACATGAAGGCGGAGGAGGGGCTTCGCGCGGTCGGTGCGAGCTGGGTGGAGCGCGTCTGGTTCGGCATCGTGCCGCAGGTGCTGCCGAATTTCATGAGCTACTTCCTGCTGCGCCTCGAGATCAACGTGCGCGCCTCGACCATCATCGGCGCCGTCGGTGGCGGCGGCATTGGCGAATTGCTGCGTCTGTCCATCGGCCAGGGGCACCAGGCCAAGACGCTCGCCATCGTGCTCCTGCTGCTCGTCACCATCGTCGCCGTCGACCAGTTTTCCGCCTGGCTGCGCCGCAGGCTCGTCGGCGACCACGCCTTCCGGCTGGCCCAATAGGAGAGCGCCATGACGACCCTCAATCCCGCTCAGATGGATGAGATCGCGGCACGCCACCCGGCCGTCTTCCACCGCTCGTTCTGGCAGCGTTTCCGCGTCGCCGTCATCGCCGGCGGCTTCGTGCTCTATGCGCTCTACTGCTGGTGGTTCTTCGCCATCGGCCATGTGCTCGGCACGGCGAACTGGAACATTGCCGGCACCTATCTCGCCGACTGGGTCTCTTACGAGGTGCGCCCGGAAGTGACCATCGATCCCGACGGCGCGATGAAGCTGACCTATCCGCGCTTTTCCCCGCTCGGGCCGAATGCCGAGCCCGACTGGGTCGAGATCGAGCGCGGCACGATGATCCGCACCACGCCCTCGACCGGCGCTGCGGCGGACACTGCCCAAAAGCCCGCCTCGATGGGCTTCATGGGAACGGGCGGCACCATCGGCGGTTCGGCCGCCGCCGCCAATGCCATGGCGACCGCGACCACCCGCGAGGAGGAGGTGGTCAGGCGCGCGAAGATCACGCTCAATTCCTCGACGAGCGTCGAGGTCGTGCCGGACCGGGTAACGGTGCGGCATTCCGGCGAGACCCTGCTCGTCGATATCGCCGGCTCCGATATGACGGTGGAAGGCGCTCTGCCGGCCTGGGCGACGCAGAAGGCGCCGGGCGAGAAGATCACGCTTTCCTTCGGTGTCGCCGGCTGGGGCGAGATCGAGCCGGACGACATCTCGATCCGCAAGCGCTTCTTCGGCTGGGCGAACTTCCTGTTCGACACGAACTCGCCCTTCCACGGCAAGCCGCTATCGGAGGTCTTCTCGCTGGTGACGTCGGGTGAGCGCATAGACCCGAAGCAGTCGAACCTGTCGCTTGCCTGGGGCAACATCCTCTACAATGCGGAATGGCAGCATCTCGATGTCTGGACGAAGCTGCTCCAGACCATCGTCATGGCCTTCGTCGGCACGCTCTTCGCGATGCTGCTCGCCTTCCCGCTGGCGTTCCTCGCCGCGCGCAACATCACGCGCAGCTGGATCTCCAACCAGGTGACGAAGCGCCTCTTCGATTTCCTGCGCTCGGTCGACATGCTGATCTGGGCGCTGTTCTTCACCCGTGCCTTCGGCCCGGGGCCGCTCGCCGGCATGTCGGCGATCTTCTTCACGGATACGGGCACGCTCGGAAAACTCTATTCCGAGGCGCTGGAGAATATCGACGACAAGCAGCGCGAAGGCGTGAAGTCGGTCGGCGCGGCGCCGGCCGCGGTGCAGCGCTTCGGCGTGCTGCCGCAGGTCATGCCGCTCTTTGCCTCCCAGGCGCTTTATTTCTGGGAATCGAACACCCGTTCTGCCACGATCATCGGCGCGGTCGGCGCCGGCGGCATCGGCCTCAAGCTCTGGGAAGCGATGCGCACGAATTCCGACTGGGAGAATGTCGCCTATATGGTGCTGCTGATCCTCATCGTCGTCTTCGTCTTCGACGGTATATCCAACGCGCTGCGCTCGCGCCTGATGGGCAAGCCGGCGCATTGAGCGACGAAAGACCTGGCGTGGCGGCATGATGCTGCCACACGAATCCCTTCAAGTGCCGACGCCGCCGGTCCGGCGGCGTCAAATGACTGCCACAGGAATGAGCCATTGCGTTACGCCCTCTATTTCACCCCGCCCGCAAGCGACCCCTTGACCCTTGCCGCCCAGCGCTGGCTGGGGCGCAATGCATTTACGGGGGCGGCGCTGGAGCAGCCGGCCGTGAACGGCTTCGATGCGGCCGCGCTTGCCGGCCTGACGGCCGATCCGCGCCGCTATGGCTTCCACGCCACGCTGAAGGCGCCTTTCGCGCTTGCCGAGGGGCGCAGCGAAGCGGAACTGTTGGCCGAAATCGGCCGCTTCGCCGCCGAGGTCGAGCCTTTCGAGATTCCGCAGGCCGTCGTCGGCCGCCTCGGCTCCTTCTTCGCGCTGGTGCCCGGCGATGATTGCGAGCCGCTGCAGGCCTTTGCCGGCGAGGTGGTGCGCCGCTTCGAGCGTTTTCGCGCCCCGCTCACCTCCGCCGACATCGCCCGTCGCAAGCCGGACGAACTCACCGCCGAAGAGCGCCAGAACCTCGTGCAATGGGGTTATCCCTATGTTTTCGACACGTTCCGCTTCCACATGACGCTGACAGGACGCGTCCCCGTGGAGCGCCGCGCGGCCGTCGAGGCCGCGCTGCTTGCGCATTTTTCCGATTTCCACGAACGTCCGCTGGCGATCGAGGGTTTGGCGCTCTTCCGCGAACCCTCGCGCGGCGCTGATTTCACCGTCCATTCGCTCTTCCCGCTGACAGCCGGAGCCAACAGAAAGACCGCCTGACATGACCCGCGAAACCGTTCTTTCCAATGCCCGCATCGTGCTCGAGGACCGGATCCTCGATGGCACGCTGGTGCTCCGCGATGGCCTGATCGCGGATATTTCCGAAGGTCCCTCCACCGCCGGCGAGGACATGGAGGGCGACTTCCTCCTGCCCGGCCTCGTCGAACTGCACACCGACCATCTCGAAGCCCACTACTCGCCGCGCCCCGGCGTGCGCTGGGGCCTGACGGCGGCGATCCAGGCGCATGACGCCCAGGTCGTCACCTCGGGCATCACCACCGTCTTCGACTGCCTGCGCATGGGCTCGGACGAGGACGGCGGCTTCGAGCAGGGCGAAATGCGCGCCATGGCCGATGCCATTGCCGACGCGCAGGACGAGGACCGCCTGCGCGCCCAGCACCTCATCCACCTGCGCTGCGAGGTCTCGACCGACAACGTGCTCGACCACTACGCGGAATTCGAGGACGACCCGCTGGTCCGCCTCGTCTCGCTGATGGACCATGCACCCGGCCAGCGCCAGTTCCAGACGCTGGACCAGTACATCCTCTACTACAAGAAGAAGCGCGGCCTGACCGACGACGAATTCGCCGCCTTCTGCAAGCGCCAGCAGGACCTTTCCGCCCGCTATGCCAAGCCGCACCGCGATGCCATCGCCGCCTCCTGTGCGGCCCGCGACATCTCGGTCGCCAGCCATGACGACGCGACGCTGGAACATGTCGAGGAGGCGATCGGCTACGGCATCCGCCTTGCCGAGTTCCCGACCAGCTTTGATGCCGCCAAGGCCTCGCACGGCGCCGGCATGAGCGTCCTGATGGGCGCGCCGAACATCGTGCGCGGCAAGTCGCATTCCGGCAATATCGCCGCCCGCGACCTCGCCACGATGGGCGTGCTCGACGTGCTCTCCTCCGACTACGTGCCCTTCAGCCTGATGCATGCGCCGTTCATCCTCGCCGACGAGGTCGAGGGCATCGACCTGCCGCGGGCGATCGCCATGGTCTCCACCACGCCGGCCCGCACCGTCGGCCTCGACGATCGCGGCGCCATCGCCAGGGGCCTGCGCGCCGATCTCGTGCGCGTGCGCCGTCCCTCCGGCGTTCCGGTCGTGCGCTCGGTCTGGCGGCAGGGCAGGCGGGTCGCGTGAACAGGAAGGCTGAAATTGCTGGAGCGCAGCCGCTGCCGGTTGCGGCCGGCACGATGGTCGTCGTCGTCGGCCCCAGCGGCGCGGGCAAGGACAGCGTCATGTCCTATGCCGCCCGGCATTTTGCCGGCGAGCCGCGCCTCGGCTTCGTGCGCCGCGTCATCACCCGCCCGCCGGATGCCGGCGGGGAGGCGCATGAGGCGGTCGATGCGGCCGGTTTCCAGGCGCGGGCGGCTGCCGGCGCCTTTGCGGTCTCCTGGGATGCGCACGGCCTTTCCTACGGCATTCCGCGCGAAACCCTCGACCAACTTTCGGAGGGCATGACGCTGGTCGCCAATGGCAGCCGGTCGGCGCTGCCCGCCTTCGCCGCGGCCTACGGGCGGCTGAAAATCGTGCAGATCACCGCCCGCGCCGACATCCTCGCCGCGCGCCTCGCCGCCCGAGGCCGGGAAAGCGCCGAGGCCATCGCCCGCCGGCTCGATCGCGCCGTGCCCGAGATCGCCGCTGCCGATACGGTCGTCATCGACAACAGCGGCGCGCTGGAAGAGGCGGGCGATGCCTTCGTGCGGCTGCTTGCCTCCGCCCTTGCACGGAACGATTAGGGCATTTCCGCTTTTCTCCGAATCGCGAAAACGCTCTATCTCCTTGTTTTGCCGCATTTCCGGACGCAAAACCGCTTCGCACTTTTGCTGGAAATGCTTTTGGGCTCCGGCTCAGTCCGCCTTCAGCGCCTTGAAGGCGGCAAGCGCCCGTTCGCGGGTGCGGCCATGGTCGACAATGGGCTTCGGATAGGTCCTGCCGAGATCGACGCCGGCGCTCTTCAGCGCGGCCTCCGGTGCGGCGAAGGGCTTGTGGATCCAGGCGGCATCCAGGTTTTCCAGTTCCGGCACGAAGCGCCGCACATAGCTGCCGTCCGGATCGAATTTCTCGCCCTGAAGGATGGGGTTGAAGATACGGAAGAAGGGCGAGGCGTCCGCGCCCGAGCCGGCGACCCATTGCCAGTTCGCCGCGTTCGACGCCGCATCGGCATCCACCAGCGTGTCGCGGAACCATTTCTCGCCGTGCCGCCAGTCGATCATCAGGTGCTTGATCAGGAAGGAGGCCGCGATCATGCGCACGCGGTTGTGCATCCAGCCGTGCCGCCAGAGCTGCCGCATGCCGGCATCGACGATCGGATAGCCGGTCAGTCCGCGCGTCCAGAGCGTGAAGGCCTCGCCGCGTTCCTTCCAGGGGAACGCATCGAACCGGTCGTTCCAGTTCTTCTCCGCAAGGGCGGGAAAGTGGAAATGCAGGTGGTAGCAGAATTCCCGCCAGGCCAGTTCCTTGCGGAAATGGACGAGATCGCCGGTCGGCGCGTCAAGCCCGCGCGTGGCGTGCCAGATGCGGGCCGGGGAGATTTCTCCGAGCGCCAGATATGGCGAGAGCATCGAGGTGGCGTCGAGGGCGGGGCGGTCGCGGTTGGTGCCGTAGCCGTCGATCGCGCCGTTGACGAAGGCTTCGAGACGGTCTCGCGCGGCCGCTTCGCCCGGCGTCCAGACCTCCCGGAAGCGCGCGGCCCAGTCGGGTCTTGCCGGCGTGAGGCGCCAGTCCTCCAGGCGCTCCGACGCTGCGGCTTCGGAAAGGGCGACCAGCCGTGCCGGCGGGTCGATCGGCTCATCGGGTTCGCCGGCCCGTTCCAGCGCCTTCCAGAAGGGCGTGTAGACGCGGAAGGGCTTCTTGTCTCCCGTCAGCAGGCGTGTTGGGTCATGCAGCAACTGGCCGGCGAAGCTGATGGCGGCAAGGCCGCGCGCCTTGAATGAGGCCTTGATCGCACGGTCGATCGCCGTGCCCGGTGGATCGTGCCGGCGGTTCCAGTGGATGGTGTCGGCACCGGTCTCGGCGATCAGCGCGTCGAGGATCGCATCGGCCGGCCCGCTGCGCAGGACGAGCGGCGCGCCGAGGCCGGAAAGGTTGCCGGCAAGCGCGGCAAGGGCATGGTGCAGCCACCAGCGCTGGGCGGCGCCGAGCGGGCCGGTTCCGGCCTCCGCAGGCTCCAGGATATAGAGCGGGATGACGGGACGACCGGTTTCGGCGGCGGCGGCCAGCGCCGCATTGTCGTCGATGCGCAGGTCCTTGCGGAACCAGACGATGACCGGAGCGTGGTGCGTTGCCATCGGGCGGTCACCTCTTTTGCGGCAAGGGGCGGGTCAGGATGAAAAGGGCGCTAGCCGAGAGCACGAGACCGACCACGACCGCAAGAAGAGGCGACGGCGCCGTGCGATAATAGAAGAAACCGTAGCTTGCGACGATGAGACAGATGGCGATCGTCTTTGCGCGCGCCGAGATCGCCCCCTCGCGCCGCCAGTTCGTCAGCGGTGGGCCGAGGGTGCCGTGGTTCAGCAGCCACCGTTCGAGGCGTGGCGAGGAACGGGAAAAGCACCAGGCCGCAACGAGCAGGAACGGTGTTGTCGGCAAGAGCGGCAGGAACACACCGACAATGCCGATCGCCGTCATCAGCAGGCCTGCCGCCATATAGATCGATCGCACCGGGAATCCTCGTTTCAGTCCGCATCGACCGTTCACATAGAGCGTCGCGGCGCCGTCTCCAAGGGCGCCGATGCCGCAGCGGCGAGGGAACGGCTCACGGGAAAGGATCGGCGCGCAGGGCCGGAGCGTGAGAGGGCGTGGGGTACGGATCGGACAAGACCTGAAGCATGCCCGGTGAAAGCCGGCTTACCGGACGCGATCCGGTCTCTTGTCTTTGCCGCATTGTCCAGCGCTGAAACGATGCCGCTTCGGCTGGAGGAATATCTCGATCCAATCGCCGACTGCCGAGGATGCCATGGGGGCCGGAGGTCCGCGGGAAATGAAACCGACACGCCATGCCGGCTGTACCGGCATGGCCGTTTCTGCCGCGTGACGAGGGTCAGGCTTGCTTGCCGTTCGTCGTGGCCTTGACGGATTTCGCCTTTGCGACGGCCTTGGCGGCGATCGGCTTTTCCGCCGCGGCTTCGGCCTTCTTCCGCGGCTTGGCCGCTTCGGATTTTTTCGCCTGTGCCTTCTCGGAGATCTCGATCAGCGGCTTCCTGGCACCGGCCTGCCTGGTCTCCGGGGTGAGCGCCACGCGTTCGAATTCGTCGCGCTCGTGCACCGCCTGTTCCCAATGCTCGGCGTCATGGCCGTGGGGCCTTCCCGCCTCTTCCCAGAGCGTATAGGCCCGCTTGCTGATCCATTCCCTTCGCGCATCCGTCATCGCTAATCCCCGTTCGAGAGTGAACTGACGCCGTGCCGCCGATGTGCCGCTGAGAGGGGCAGGATCGGGACACGGAACTCGCTGGACGGCCGGGAAGATATCGACCGGCGGGTCCAGATATTCGGCGCACCGTGCGCTCCGGGCATCGCCCATGGGAGCAGGTCTGCTTCATGCGATTCGCTCATCTAGAATGCGCCCAAAGCGGCATGGCATCAAGCGCGCGGGGGTGCGACAGGATGACGACCTGCGGGCAGGGAAAGCAAAAACATGCTGCCGGCCGCGGCAAATCGGCGTAATTCCGGAAAAGTTTCATGCTTGCGGGTGGACAGCGCCAATCCTGCCAACGTATTGTCCGGATGAGAGAATATTCAATGCGGGCGACGGATTCGAAAGGCAGGGCGTTTGGCAGCGACAGGGCAACAGCATCGACCTGTTCGTCGGGCTTTTTGCCTCTTCTGCACGGCGCTTACCTGTCTTTTGCTGTTGATATCCATGCTCTCGGTGCCTTCTGCCACCGGTGCCGGTTCGAAGATGCTTCGTTACGGTATCCAGAAGACTGCAGGCCACCCTTCGGCGCTTCCCGATGCCGAATGCCGCAAACGCATCGTTGCCGGGAAAATGACGCCGCTCGACAGCGCAGGTGCCGATCCCGCCTGCCTGCCGGCGGGGGAGGCTTTCGGCCCGAAGGGCGTGATGGCCGCCATGGCCGTCGTCGCGCCTTCTGGCTCCGGCATCGGCCGCATGGAGATGCGCGGGGCGCGTGCCCCTCCGTTGAATCTCGCCTGACGACCGCTCCGATCGTCCCGTCGGTCGCGCGCGGTCTTCCCGATATCGCCGGCGTGCCGGCGCATGAGAAGCTCTGACGTTCGAAAGCGATCGATCAAACGATGACAGGTGAAATGACTCTGGTCCTGCTGGTCTGCCTTCCCTTCGCGGGAAGCCTTGCGGCGACCATTCTGCTGCGGACCGATTCGAGGGTCCTTGCCGCGCGCATGTCCGGTGCCGTGGCCTTTGTCAGCCTGGTGCTGACCGCCGCGCTCTATCCCGCGGTGCGCGACGGCGGCAGGGTCCGGCTCGATCTCGAATGGCTGCCGCAGCTCGGGCTCAACGTCACGCTTAGAATGGATGGCTTCGCCTGGCTCTTTGCGATGCTCATCACCGGCATCGGCTGCCTCATCGTGCTCTATGCGCGCTACTACATGTCGGAGGAGGATCCGGTCCCGCGCTTCTTCTCCTTCCTGCTTGCCTTCATGGGTTCGATGCTCGGCATCGTGCTATCGGGCAACGTCATCCTGCTCTCGGTGTTCTGGGAGCTGACCAGCATCTTCTCCTTCCTCCTGATCAGCTACTGGCACAACAATGCCGCCGCCCGCGACGGTGCGCGCATGGCGCTGACGATCACCGGCATCGGCGGCTTCTGTCTGCTCGCCGGCCTCCTCGTGCTCGGCCATATCGTCGGCAGCTACGATCTCGACGTTGTGCTTTCGTCCGGCGATCAGATCAAGGCGCATCCGCTCTACCTGACGGCGCTGGTGCTGATCCTCATCGGCGCGCTGACGAAGAGCGCGCAGGTGCCGTTCCACTTCTGGCTGCCCAATGCGATGGCCGCGCCGACGCCCGTCTCGGCCTATCTGCATTCGGCGACCATGGTGAAGGCGGGCGTCTTCCTGCTCGTGCGGCTCTGGCCGGCGCTGTCGGGCACCTATGAATGGTTCATGCTGGTCGGCATCGCCGGTGTCAGCACGCTGATCCTCGGCGCCTATTTCGCGATGTTCCAGCAGGACCTGAAGGGGCTGCTCGCCTATTCGACGATCAGCCATCTCGGTCTCATCACCACGCTGCTCAGCCTCGGCAGCCCGGTTGCGGCCGTCGCGGCGATCTTCCACATGATGAACCACGCCACCTTCAAGGCCTCGCTCTTCATGGCCGCCGGCATCATCGACCACGAGACCGGCACGCGCGACATGCGACGATTGAGCGGGCTCTTCAAGTACCTGCCGATAACGGGCACGCTCGCCATGGTGGCGAGCGCGGCGATGGCCGGCGTGCCGCTGCTCAACGGCTTCATCTCCAAGGAAATGTTCTTCGCCGAGGCGGTTGAGACGCATGCCGATTCCGTGCTCGACCGCATGCTGCCCTATGTCGCCACGCTTGCCGGCGCCTTCTCGGTCGCCTATTCGCTCCGCTTCATCCACATGGTCTTCTTCGGCCCCGAGCCGACCGACCTGCCGAAGCCCAAGCCGCACGAGCCGCCACACTGGATGCGCTTCCCCATCGAGTTCCTGGTGCTCGCCTGCCTCGTCGTCGGCATCATCCCGTCGCTCTCGATCGGCCCGTTCCTGCATTCGGCCGTCGTCTCGGTGCTCGGCACGCGCACGCCGGAATATAGCCTCGCCGTCTGGCACGGCATCAACACCCCGCTCATCATGAGCATGATCGCGCTCATCGGCGGCGCCGCGCTCTACGCGGTGCTGAAGGACTATCTTGCCAGATGCGACGACGGCCCGCCGCTCTTCCGCCATCTCGGCGGCCAGCGCATCTTCGAGCGCGTGCTCGTCACGGTCTCCTGGAAATGGGCGCGCTGGCTTGAGAGCCGCCTCAGCACCCGCAATCTCCAGCCGCAGCTGCGCCTCGTCGCGGCGGCCGGCTTGCTGGCGGGCGTCGTGCCGCTCTACATGGCGGGCTTCGCGCCGACGCCGCTGGTCTTCGGCGACATCGATCCCATCTTCGCCGCCATCTGGAGCATCGGCGCCTTCTGCGCGCTGGGTGCGGCCTATCAGGCGAAATACCATCGCCTTGCTGCGCTCGTCCTGCTCGGCGGCGCGGGCATCACGACCTGCATCACCTTCGTCTGGCTCTCCGCGCCGGATCTTGCCATCACGCAGCTCGTCGTGGAAATCGTCACGACGGTCCTGCTGCTGCTCGGCCTGCGCTGGCTGCCCAAGCGCTCGGAGAAGGTCGACAACTCCGTCACCCTGTCGGCCCGCAGCCGCCGCTTCCGCGACTTCCTGCTCGCGGTCTCCTGCGGCTTCGGCATGTTCGTCTTCTCCTACGCGATCATGAACCAGCCGGTGCCGGACGCCATTGCCAGCTACTTCCTCGAAAAGGCCTATACGGAAGGGGGCGGGCGAAACGTCGTCAACGTCATCCTCGTCGATTTCCGCGGCTTCGACACGATGGGCGAGATCGCGGTTCTGGCCATCGTGGCGCTGACGGTCTTCGCGCTCCTGCGCCGTTTCCGGCCCGCGCCGGACAGCATCGAGAAGCCGGAGCAGCAGCTTATCCAGGCCGCCTATGACGCCGAACGCCCCGAGCGCTCGGCGGGCGACACGGTGCGCGACTACCTGCTGGTGCCTTCGGTCATCATGCAGTGGATGTTCCCGGTCATCATCACCTTCGCCATCTATCTCTTCCTGCGCGGCCATGACCTGCCGGGCGGCGGTTTTGCCGGCGGGGTCACCATGGCGATCGCCTTCCTGCTGCAATATCTGGGCGGCGGCGTGCGCTGGTCGGAGGACAGGCTGCGCATCCTGCCGCTGCGCTGGATGGGCGTCGGCCTGCTGCTGGCCGCGATCACGGGCATGGGCGCGTGGGCGTTCGGCTATCCGTTCCTGACGAGCTATTCGCAATATGTCGAGATACCCTTCATCGGCAAGGTGCCGGCGGCGACCGCGCTGTTCTTCGACCTCGGGGTCTTCTCGCTCGTCGTCGGCGCGACGGTGCTGATCCTCATCGCGCTCGCGCACCAGTCCATACGCATGCATCGGGTTCGCAATCTCGAAGCCCCCAAGGCGGAGGAGGCCTGATGGAACTCGTTCTTTCGATCGGTATCGGCATCATGACGGGCTCGGGCGTCTGGCTCATCCTGCGCCCGCGCACCTACCAGGTCATCATCGGCCTTTCGCTGCTGTCCTATGCGGTGAACCTCTTCATCTTCGCCGTCGGCGGGGTGAAATCCAATGCCGCGCCGCTGCTGGAGGAGGGCGTCGACATCTCGACGATGACCGATCCGGTGCCGCATGCCCTGGTGCTCACCGCCATCGTCATCGGCTTTGCCACGACGGCGCTCTTCCTCGTGGTGCTGCTCGCCGCCCGCGGCCTCACCGGCACGGACCATGTCGACGGCAGGGAGCAGCCGAAATGAGCGGCTGGCAGCAACACCTCATCATCGCGCCCATCGTCATCCCGCTCGTCGCGGGCGCGCTCCTCCTGTTCTTCGACGAGCGCGACCGCGTCCTGAAGGCGATGATCAGCGTCGTGTCGTGCCTTGCGCTCGCCGCGATCGCCATCAGCCTGTTCCGCCTGGCGAACAACGGCCCGGACAGTTTCGAGGGCGTCTACCTGCTCGGCAACTGGCCGGCGCCCTTCGGCATCGTGCTCGTCGTCGACCGGCTCTCGGCGCTGATGCTCGTCCTCGCCTCGATCCTCGCCATCCCGGCGCTGGTCTTCGCGCTTGCCCGCTGGCATGCGGCGGGTGCGCATTTCCATTCGCTGTTCCAGTTCCTGCTGATGGGCCTCAACGGCGCCTTCCTGACGGGGGATCTCTTCAACCTCTTCGTCTTCTTCGAGGTGATGCTCGCCGCGTCCTACGGCCTCCTGATGCACGGCTCCGGCTCCATGCGCGTCAAGGCCGGCATGCACTATATCGCCGTCAATCTTGCCGCCGCGCTCTGCTTCCTGATCGGCGTCAGCGCCATCTACGGCTCGGCCGGCACGCTCAACATGGCGGACCTTGCCGTGCGCATCGGCGAGATCGAGGGCGAGCGGCGCATGCTGCTGGAGGCCGGCGCCGGCATCCTCGGCATCGTCTTCCTGATCAAGGCGGGCATGTGGCCGCTGAACTTCTGGCTGCCGGGCGCCTACAGCGCCGCGACGGCGCCCGTCGCCGGCATCTTCGCCATCATGAGCAAGGTCGGCATCTATGTCATCCTCCGGCTCTCGCTGCTCGTCTTCGGGCAGGGGGATTCGGCCGGCCTCGGCCTCAACGTGCTGCTCTACGGCGGCATGGCGACCATCGCCTTCGGCACGATCGGGGTTCTCGCCTCGCAGGCGCTCGGGCGGCTGGCGAGCTATTCCGTGCTCGTCTCCTCCGGCACGCTGCTGGCCGTCCTCGGCTTCAGCAACGGCCAGGTGACGGCCGGCGCGCTGTTCTACATGGTCAGTTCCACGCTGACGATCGCCGCCTTCTTCATGCTGATCGAACTCGTCGAGCGCGGGCAGGATGCGGGCGCCTCGGTTCTCGCCGTGACCATGGAGGCTTACGGCGATGCGGACGAGGAGGACGAGGAGGTCGAGGTCGGCGTCACCATGCCCGGCACGATCGCCGTGCTCGGCATCTGCTTTGCCGCCTGCGGCATCCTGCTCTCCGGCCTGCCGCCGCTCTCCGGCTTCGTCGCGAAATTCGCCATGCTGTCGGGCATGATCGGAACGGGTGCGAACAGCGAAGCGCCGATCGCCGCGTCCGCGTGGTGGATCGTCGGCCTGCTCATCCTGTCGGGGCTGGCGGCGCTGATCTCGATGACCCGCGCCGGCATCCGCACCTTCTGGGCCTCGATGGAGGGCACCGTGCCGCGCGTCCTCGTCATGGAGATGGCGCCGGTCATGCTCTTGATCGCGCTGACGCTGGCGCTCACCATCAAGGCCGGTCCGGCGATGGGCTATATGGAGGAGACCATCCGCAACCTGCAGCAGCCGGCCGTCTATATCGACGCCGTGATCAATGCACGCCGCGCAGGGGTTGCCGAACCCAGCGGACCGGACGGCGGGGGAGGGATCTGACATGCTGCCCTATCCGTTGCTCAGCGCCTCGCTCGTCATCATGTGGCTCGCCCTCAACGGCTTCACGCCCGGCCACTTCATCCTCGGCTGCATCGTGTCGGTCTTCGCCTCCTGGGGCATGGCGGCGCTTCGCCCCGTAAAGCCGCGCCTGCCGAAATGGTATCTGCTGCCGAAGCTCGTCGGCATCGTGCTCTACGATATCCTGCGCTCGAACCTCGCCGTCGCCTCGATCCTGCTGACCGGCGGCCGGCGCAAGCACAAGTCCGGCTTCATCACCGTGCCGATCGAGCTTGAAAACCCGACGGCGCTGGCGGTGCTTGCCGTCGTCATAACGAGCACGCCCGGCACGGCCTGGCTGGAATACAATTCGCTCAGCAAGACGGTGCTGATCCACGTCCTCGACCTCGTCGACGAGGCGGAGTGGCAGGCGCTGATCAAGACCCGCTACGAGGCGCTGCTGATGGAGATCTTCAAATGAGCCACACGATCCTCGCCTGGTCGGTCACCATCGCGCAGGTGTTCCTCGCCATCGCCATGGCGCTTGCGGCGTTGCGCATGTTCCGCGGCCCGCGCGCGCAGGACCGCGTGCTGGCGCTCGATACGCTCTATGTGAACTCCATGCTGCTGCTCATGGTCTTCGGCATGCGCACCGGCAAGGTCATCTATTTCGAGGCTTCGCTCGTCATCGGCATGCTCGGCTTCGTGGCGACCGTCGCCCTTGCCAAGTTCCTGATGCGCGGGGAGGTGATCGAATGAACGTGATCGAACATGCGGGCGACCTGCCGGCCTGGGCGGCGCTGGCCGTCTCCTTCTTCCTCGTCGTCGGCGCCGGCCTGACGCTCACCGGCACGATCGGCTTTGCCCGCCTGCCGACCTTCTACGAGCGCATCCACGCACCGACGCTCGGCACGAGCTGGGGCACGGGCGGCATCGTCATGGCCTCGATGATCTTCTTCACCGTGCTCGCCACCCGTCCCGTCGTGCACGAGATCCTGATCGGCATCTTCGTGACGGTGACGACGCCCGTCACGCTGATGCTGCTCGCCCGCGCCGCCCTGCATCGCGACCGGGCGGAGGGCAATCCGGAGGTGCCGGCCGAGGCGCCGCTCGAACGGGAGGCCGAGGGGCAGCCCGCCGCGGGCGATTAGCCGCGAGGCTTTCCATTCCATCGTCATTCCCGGACGGGCCGATCTCTGATCGGCCCGTTTTTCATGGGCGATGAAGCTGCTCATGGATGATTGGCGCTTGACAGCCGAGGCGCGCCGCATAATGCTAAGATGTCAGACCAATTTGAGAAGCTGACGCGAAACAGGGGAATTGGCATCATGCCAGGCGAACCGAGCGACAGGCCGCAGATCGAGCCGTTGCCGCCCATCGACCGGGCGCGGCAGGTGACGGAGGCGCTCGCCTCCTATATCGACCGCGCCAGCCTTGCGGCCGGTGACCGGCTGCCGGCCGAACGCGAGCTGATGGCGGCGCTGGCGGTCGGCCGCTCGACGATCCGCGAGGCGATCCGCCATTTCCAGGCGCTCGGCGTCATCGAGAGCCGGAAGGGCAGCGGCACCTATCTCCTGAAGCCGATCACCACGGCGACGGTGCACATGCCGCTCTCCTTCGATGCGGCGCATCTGCGCGACGTGCTGCTCCAGACGCTGGAGGTGCGCCGCGGCATCGAATGCGAGGCCGGCATGGTGGCCGCGCGGCGGCGCACGGCGGAGGATGTCGCCGTCATCGAGGCGAAGCTCGACGAGATGGAGCGGGTGCATCTCTCCAAGGGCACGTCCGGGCCGGAAGACCTCGCCTTCCACCTCGCCATCTACGATGCCACGCACAATCCGCTGTTCAAGCAGCTTCTGGAACAGATGCGCGGCGCCTTCGAGCGTTTCTGGGAAAAGCCGTTCAACCGGCCGGACTTCGCCCGCCGTTCCTTCCCGTTCCACCGCACGCTCTTCAACGCCATCGCCGCCCGCGATCCCGAGGCGGCGCGGGCGGAAACCCTGAAGATCCTCGCCGTCGTCGAGGAAGACATCAAGGACATGTCCCGATGATCAACGGCGCCGATCCGTTCGACTTTGCCGCCCTCACCGTGGCCCATGACGAGGCGAACGCCTTCGACGCGGTGGTGCCGCCCATCGTGCAGACCTCGCTCTTTACCTTCAAGGACTATGACGAGATGGTGGCCGCCTATCGCGGCGAGATCGTGCGGCCGATCTATACGCGCGGCCTCAACCCGACGGTGCGCGCCTTCGAGGAGATGCTGGCAAAGCTGGAAGGCGGCGAGGACGCGTTGGGCTTTGCGAGCGGCATGGCGGCGATCTCTTCCACCGTGCTTTCCTTCGTCGAGCCGGGCGACCGCATCGTCGCCGTGCGCCATTGCTATCCGGATGCCTTCCGCCTGTTCGGCACGCATCTCAAGCGCATGAAGATCGAGGTGACCTATGTCGACGGGCGCGACGAGGAGGCGGTGGCAAAAGCCCTGCCGGGCGCCAAGCTGCTCTATCTCGAAAGCCCGACGAGCTGGGTGATGGAGGCGCACGATGTCGGCGCGCTCGCCGCCCTTGCCCGGCGCCACGGCATCGTCAGCGTCATCGACAACAGCTGGGCGAGCCCCGTCTTCCAGCGGCCGCTGACGCTCGGCGTCGATCTCGTGCTGCATTCGGCCTCTAAATATCTCGGCGGCCACAGCGACGTCGTCGCCGGTGTCGTCGCCGGCTCGAAGGAGCTGGTCGGCCGCATCCGCTCGGAGGCCTATCCCTATCTCGGCGGCAAGCTCTCGCCCTTCGACGCCTGGCTGCTGGTGCGGGGCCTGCGCACCCTGCCGATCCGCATGAAGGCGCACGAGGCCTCGGCGCTTGAAATCGCCAGGCGCCTGCAGGCGCTCGACATCGTCGACAAGGTCTTCCATCCCGCGCTCGCCAACCGCCTGCCGCCGGGATTGACCGGCACGTCGGGCCTCTTCTCCTTCACCTTCCGTGAAGGCATCGACATCCGCGCCTTCGCCGACCGCCTGACGCTCTTCAAGCTCGGCGTCTCCTGGGGCGGGCATGAGAGCCTGATCGTGCCGGGCGAGGTGGTTCTTCAGCAGAAAGCCGAGCCGAATTCCGCGCATGCCTTCGGCATCGATGCGCGGTCCGTGCGTCTCCATGTCGGCCTGGAGGGAACCGAGGCCCTGTGGAGTGATCTGGACGCGGCGATAACGGCCGCGACCGAAACCTGACGTCAAACTTCGAAGCAGAACCAGAAAAGAGGGAACGACCATGAAGAGACTTTTGACTGCAGCACTCATCACCACCCTGATGGCGTCGAGCGCCTTGGCCGATACGACGCTCAAACTCGTCGAGGTGATCACCAGCCCCGAGCGCACCGAGACGCTGAAATCCATCGTCGGGAAATTCGAGGCGGAAAATCCCGGCACCAAGGTCGAGATCATCTCGCTGCCCTGGGGCGAGGCCTTCCAGAAGTTCGCCACGATGGTCTCGGCCGGCGAGGTGCCGGACGTCATGGAAATGCCCGACACCTGGTTGTCGCTCTATGCCAACAACGGCATGCTGGAGAGCCTGGAGCCGTATCTTGCCAAATGGGAGCACACGTCCGGCCTGACGGCGCGTGCCCTGGAGCTCGGCCGCGACATCGACGACACGGCCTATATGCTGCCCTACGGCTTCTACCTGCGCGCCATGTTCTACAACAAGAAGCTGCTCGAAGAGGCCGGCGTTTCCGAGCCGCCGAAGACGCTGGACGAATTCGCCGAGGCCTCCAAGAAGGTTTCGGCGCTGCCCGGCAAATACGGCTATTGCCTGCGCGGCGGTCCGGGCGGGCTCAACGGCTGGGTGATGTTCGGCGCCACCATGGCCGGCGACAATAAATTCTTCAACGAGGACGGCACCTCCACCTTCAACAGCGAAGGCTGGGTGAAGGGCCTGACCTTCCTGATCGACCTCTACAAGAACGGTTACGCCCCGAAGGACAGCGTCAACTGGGGCTTCAACGAGATCGTCGCCGGCTTCTATTCGGGCACCTGCGCCTTCCTCGACCAGGATCCGGACGCGCTCATCGCCATTGCCGAGCGCATGAAGGCGGAAGACTACGGCATCATGACCATGCCGAAGGGACCGGCCGGAAAGACCTTCCCGACGATCGGTTTCGCCGGCTGGTCGATGTTCGCCTCCAGCGCCAACAAGGATCTCGCCTGGAAGCTGATCGAGACGCTCGAAGGGCCGGAAGGCAATATCGAGTGGAACAAGCGCACGGGCGCGCTGCCGGTGCACACGTCCGCGGAGAAGGACCCGTTCTATGCCAGCGAGCAGTTCAAGGGCTGGTTCGCCGAGCTGGAGGACAAGGACGCCGTGCCGACCGTGATGCCGACGCATCTGGAAGAGTTCGCCTTCTTCAAGGATTCGCTGGTCATCAAGACCTCGCAGGAAGCCCTTCTCGGCGACATCACGCCGGAGGACCTTGCCAACCAGTGGGCGGACTACCTGACCAAGGCCCAGCAAAAGTTCCTCGCCAAGAAATAGGCTGAGGAGCGCTCCGGGCGGAGACACGAGGCTCCGCCCGGAGACACTGTTTGGAACGCCCCGCCACCTTCAACGGAAGCGAGACGATGACCCTTGCCGCCCATCCGCACGCCGTGCGGCCGCTCAGGAAGCGGATTGCCGACGCATCGGAACCCTATCTCTACAGCGCGCCGGCGCTGATCCTCATCATCGCCGTCATGCTGGTGCCGCTGGTGCTCGGCATTTCCTATGCGTTCCGCGATATCCAGCTGCTGAACCCGTTTTCCGGCGGCTTCATCGGGCTCGATCATTTTCGCGCGCTGGGTGAGGACCAAGCCTTCTTCCGGGCGCTGCGCAACACGCTGTGGTGGACGGGCGCCTCGGTCTTCCTGCAGTTCATCTTCGGCCTCATCCTCGCGCTGCTCCTGGACAAGCCCTTTGCCGGCCGCGGCCTGGCGCAGGCGCTGGTCTTCCTGCCCTGGGCCGTGCCGAGCTTCCTTGCCGGCCTCAACTGGGCCTGGCTGTTCAACCCGGTCATCGGCCCGCTGCCGCACTGGATGCATGCGCTCGGCATTCTCGATGCGCCGAACAACATCCTCTCCGACCCGCAGCTCGCCATGTGGGGACCGATCGCCGCCAATGTCTGGTGGGGCATTCCCTTCTTCGCCATCACCCTGCTTGCCGCGCTCCAGGCGATCCCGCGCGATCTCTACGAGGCGGCCAGCATCGACGGGGCAGGGCCGGTCCAGCGCTTCCTCTCGATCACCCTGCCGTTCCTCGCGCCCACAATCGCCATCACCATCCTGCTGCGCACCGTCTGGATCTCGAATTTCGCCGACCTCATCGTCGTCATGACGAATGGCGGGCCGGCCGACCGCACGCAGATCGTCGCCAGCTACATCTTCACGCAGGCCTTCAAGCGCCTCGATTTCGGCTACGCCTCGGCCATCGCCCTCGTGCTGCTGGTCCTGCTGCTCGCCTATTCCATGCTGATCGTGCTTCTGCGCCAGACGCTGCTGAACAAGGGGTGAGACCATGAGAAGCAAGCCTTTCCTCACCGTGGCGCACCGGCTCGCGATCCTCGCCTACATCGTCGTCGCGCTCTTCCCGCTGTTCTGGCTGCTCAAGGTCTCGGTGACGCCGAACGACCTGCTCTACAGCGAGGGCGTGCGCATGTGGCCCTCGCGCGCCACCTTTGAGCACTATACGTTCGTCATCGCCCATAGCGCCTTTCCGACCTTCTTCAAGAACAGCCTGATCGTCGCCGGCTCGACGGCCGTGGCGGTCACGATCCTCGCCTCGCTCGCCGGCTACGCCCTGTCGCGCTTCCGTTTCCGGGCGAAGTACTGGATCGTCGCCTTGATGCTGGTCACGCAGATGTTCCCGCTGGTCATGCTGGTCGCGCCGATCTTCAAGATGCTCTCGCCGCTCGGCCTCACCAACAGCCTGACCGGCCTCGTCATCGTCTACACCGCCTTCAACGTGCCCTTCGCCACCTTCCTCATGCAGTCCTTCTTCGACGGCATTCCGAGGGACCTGGAGGAGGCGGCGATGATCGACGGGGCGACGCAGTTCGTCGCCTTCCGCCAGATCATCCTGCCGCTGACGCTGCCCGGCATCGCCGCGACGCTCGGCTTCGTCTTCACCGCCGCCTGGAGCGAACTGCTCTTCGCGCTGATGCTGATCTCCGGCAACGACGCGGCGACCTTCCCTGTCGGCCTTCTCACCTTCGTCTCGAAATTCTCGGTCGATTTCGGGCAGATGATGGCGGCGGGCATTCTCGCGCTCATTCCGGCCTGCCTCTTCTTCCTCCTCATCCAGCGCTACCTCGTGCAGGGCCTGACGGCCGGCGCGGTAAAAGGCTGAAAGGGTCTTCCATGGCTTCCATCGACATCCAGGACATCCGCAAGAGCTTCGGCACCTTTTCCGTGCTGCACGGCGTCGATCTCACCATCCGCGACGGCGAGTTCATCGTGCTGGTCGGCCCCTCGGGCTGCGGGAAATCCACGCTGCTGCGCATGATCGCGGGGCTGGAGGACGTTACGTCCGGCGACATCCGCATCGATGGCAGGCGGGTCAACGACCTTGCCCCGAAGGATCGCGACATCGCCATGGTGTTCCAGTCCTACGCGCTCTACCCGCATATGAGCGTCGCCGACAACATGAGCTACAGCCTGAAGCTCCGCCGCACCGCCAAGGAGAAGATCGCCAGTGCCGTCGGCGGGGCCGCTGCGAAACTCGGCCTCGATCCGCTGCTGGAGCGCCGCCCGCGCGCGCTTTCCGGCGGCCAGCGCCAGCGTGTCGCCATGGGCCGCGCCATCGTGCGCCAGCCGAAGGCCTTTCTCTTCGACGAGCCGCTGTCCAATCTCGATGCGCGCCTGCGCGAGCAGATGCGCGCCGAAATCAAGAAGTTGCACGGCGATCTTCATGCGACCTCCATCTACGTCACCCACGACCAGATCGAGGCCATGACGCTGGCGGACCGGATCGTCGCCATGCATGCCGGCGTCGTCCAGCAGGTCGGTACGCCGCTCGATCTTTACGACCGGCCGGCCAATCTCTTCGTCGCGGGCTTCATCGGCTCGCCGGGCATGAACTTCTTCGAGGGCTGCTATCTCGTATCAGGCGACCAGGCGGAGCTGCGGCTGGCGAACGGGGTGACATTGCCCGTCCCGCAAAGGGCCGGCATCGAACCAGGCGCGACGGCGACGCTCGGTATCCGCCCCGAGCATGTGGTGCTCGATGCGCACGGCGCGCTGGAGGCGAAGGTCGACCTCATCGAGCCGACGGGCTTCGGCATCATCATGCATGTGAGCATCCACGATGTCCCGATGAAAATTTTTACGCTCGACCGGGCGATGCTGGATCCCGGCCCGGCGGTCCGCGTCGACCTGCCGCAGGAGCGGCTTCACCTCTTCGGGACGCAGGGCCAGCGGGTGGAATGAAACGGGATCGTGAACACGATTTCGGTCCCGTCCAAAGACAATGTTAACCTTCATTTCCTAACCATCTACGCATCCCTATCGGCAATGATCGTCGAGTTTGCAGGTTCATGCGTATTTCCAGAACAAACTTCTACCCCATCCTTGAAACCGAAGAGGGAGCCGGCGAACAAGCGCCGTATTATTCCCGCGAAAACAATGCCTTGCCGGAATCCCTCCCGCAGGCCGACGATTGGCATGCGGCCGATGAGCCGGTCGCCAACGACGAGGACTATCGCCCGCGTTTCCGCTCGCCGGTGCTGCGGAGCTACGACCCCGGCCAGTATGCCGACGGAAGCTGGGAGAGCCATTTCTACATGGCGCCGAATGTCCGCTTCACGCGTACCCCCGACAAGGTCGCCGCCAGGATCGAGGAGGCGGCCGCGGAAGAGATGCAGCAGGCCGAGCCGGCGGTCGAGCAGGCCGTCCAGCCGGCGGCTCAGCCCGCCGAGATGGCGCCGCTTTCCCAGACGGAACTGCTGCAGCGCCTGCGCGAGGCGCTGGAGGAGCGCCGCCGCCGCTCCGAGGCGCAGCAGGCCGAGGCTGCCGCAGCGGCAGCCGTTGTCGAGCCGGTGCCGCCGCTGGTGCAGGCCGTGGTCGCCGCGGGCACGAGCGGAACGCCTGCCGATGCCGCCGTCGTGTTCAAGCCGGCCGGCCCGCTGCCGGCACCCGTTGCCGCAGCGGCGGTCGTCCCCGTCGCCAAACCGGCCATTTCCACCACGAAGCCAGCCGAGAAGACCGACGTGCGTACCGCAATCAGCCGTTTTGCCAATCTCTCCGACCACGCCTTCTGGGAGACGCTGGTGCCGGACGAGGATGCGGTCGAGCGTCCGGCGAGGCCGGCCGTCGCCGTGGTGCGCATGCCGATGCCCGTTCCCGCGCCGGCCGCCGTGGCCGTGCCGAAGCCCGTCGCGGTTCCGGGGGTGCGTCAGGAAGTCCCCTCCATCGCCTCGCTCTTCCGCGTCGTCGAATGCCGCCCGGCTGTTGCCCGGACTGCGGCGGTCGAACTTGCTCCTGTTGCCGAGGTGAAGGCGGAGCCCGTGGCGGTCGTCGCGACCCCGGTCGTCGAGACGGTCGCTGAACCCGTTCCGGTCGTCGCCGAGGTCCAGCCCGGCCCGGTTGCCGCCACGCCGGCCGTCACCCCGGTTGCTGCTGTCGAGCCCGTGCGCGAAACCCCGTCCTCGGTGCTGTCGCGCGCCCGGCCGTTCCAGGTCATGATGGCGACGCCGGCCGGCGATGCCTACGAATATCCGCCGCGCGAACTCCTGCAGGAGCCTCCGGGCACCGTCGGCTACGTGCTGACCCAGGAACAGCTGGAGCAGAATGCCGGCCTCCTCGAAAGCGTGCTGGAAGATTTCGGCGTGCGCGGCGAGATCATCCATGTCCGCCCGGGTCCGGTCGTCACGCTCTATGAATTCGAGCCCGCGCCCGGCGTCAAATCCTCCCGCGTCATCGGCCTTGCCGACGATATCGCCCGCTCCATGTCGGCGCTGTCGGCGCGTGTCGCGGTCGTGCCCGGCCGCAACGTCATCGGCATCGAGCTGCCGAATGCGACCCGCGAGACCGTCTATTTCCGCGAGATGATCGAGAGCCAGGATTTCGCCAAGACCGGCTTCAAGCTGCCGATCTGCCTCGGCAAGACCATCGGCGGCGAACCCGTCATCGCGGAACTCGCCAAGATGCCGCATCTGCTCGTCGCCGGCACCACCGGCTCGGGCAAGTCCGTTGCCATCAACACGATGATCCTGTCGCTGCTCTACCGCTTCCGTCCGGAAGAATGCCGCCTGATCATGGTCGACCCCAAGATGCTGGAACTGTCGATCTATGACGGCATCCCGCATCTGCTGACCCCCGTCGTTACCGATCCGAAGAAGGCCGTCATGGCGCTGAAATGGGCGGTGCGCGAGATGGAGGACCGTTACCGGAAGATGTCCCGCCTCGGCGTGCGCAATATCGACGGTTACAACAACCGCGTCGCCGCCGCGCGCGACAAGGGCGAGACGATCTCGATCAGCGTCCAGACCGGCTTCGACAAGGGAACCGGCGAGGCGATCCACGAGGAGCAGGAGCTCGCTCTCGATCCGATGCCCTATATCGTCGTCATCGTCGACGAGATGGCCGACCTGATGATGGTCGCCGGCAAGGAGATCGAAGGCGCGATCCAGCGGCTCGCCCAGATGGCGCGTGCCGCCGGCATCCACCTGATCATGGCGACGCAGCGCCCCTCGGTCGACGTCATCACGGGCACGATCAAGGCCAACTTCCCGACGCGTATCTCCTTCCAGGTGACGTCGAAGATCGACAGCCGCACCATCCTCGGCGAGCAGGGCGCCGAACAGCTGCTCGGCCAGGGCGACATGCTGCACATGGCCGGCGGCGGGCGGATTTCCCGCGTGCATGGTCCTTTCGTCTCAGACGAGGAGGTCGAAAAGGTCGTGTTGCATCTGAAGGCCCAGGGTCGCCCGGAATATCTGGAGACCGTGACGGCCGAGGAAGAGGAAGAAGAGGACGAGAAGCCGGCGGCCGGCGGCGCGGTGTTCGACAAGGGCGATATCGCGGCGGAAGACGGCGACGACCTCTACGAGAAGGCCGTCAAGGTCGTCATGCGCGACCGCAAGTGCTCGACGTCCTATATCCAGCGGCGCCTTGCCGTCGGTTACAACCGCGCCGCCTCCCTCGTCGAGCGCATGGAGAAGGAAGGCCTCGTCGGCCCCGCCAACCATGTCGGCAAGCGCGAGATCATCTCCGGCGAGCGCGGCAGCTTCCAGGCGCCAGAGCCGAGCGACGACGAGTGACAGTTGCGCCGGCGGCGATTGCCCAGCCGCCGGGCATTTGTCCTACTTATTTGAATCGCAACGCATTTCTTGATCCGGCCCGCCAGCGCGGGCCGGATTTTCGTCATGTCCACGGGAAATTTGTTGCGCCTGTCACATTTAATCGATTTGGCTTGGAATAGGGTCTTTCCGGCCTGTTGCATATGGCGGAACGATCTGTGAATAGTGCCGCCGACCCGAGAAACCGGCATCCAAAGGAGGACAGGAATGGCATTGATCACCATGCGGCAACTGCTCGATCACGCAGCGGAGAACGACTACGCACTGCCCGCATTCAACGTCAATAACCTGGAATATATCCAGGCGGTCATGCGCGCGGCGGATGCGACGGATTCTCCGGTGATCCTGCAGGCGAGCCGCGGTGCGCGCGCCTATGCGGGCGATGCTTTCCTGCGCCACCTGATCCTCGGCGCGGCCGAGGAATATCCGCATATCCCGGTCTGCCTTCACCTCGACCACGGCGACCAGCCCTCCACCTGCATTTCGGCCATCACCAACGGCTTCACCTCCGTCATGATGGACGGTTCGCTGCTCGCCGATGGCAAGACCGTCGCCAGCTACGAATACAATGTCGACGTGACGGCGGAGGTCGTGAAGATCGCGCACGCGGCCGGCGTTTCGGTCGAAGGTGAGCTTGGCTGTCTCGGCAACCTGGAAACGGGTGCCGGCGACAAGGAAGACGGCCACGGCTTCGAGGGCAAGCTTTCCCGCGAGGAACTGCTGACCGACCCGGACCAGGCGCTCGACTTCGTCTCCAGGACCGGCGTCGACGCGCTGGCCGTCGCCATCGGCACCAGCCACGGCGCCTACAAGTTCACCCGCGCGCCGGACGGCGACATCCTGTCGATCGACACGATCGCGAAGATCAACAAGAAGCTGCCGAACACGCATCTCGTCATGCACGGCTCCTCCTCGGTTCCGCAGGACCTGCAGGATCTGTTCACCGCCTATGGCGGCGAGATGAAGCAGACCTGGGGCGTTCCGGTCGCCGAGATCCAGAAGGCCATCCCGCTCGGCGTGCGCAAGGTCAATATCGACACGGACCTGCGCCTTGCCATGACCGGCACCATCCGCAAGAACTTCAAGGAGAAGCCGGACAATTTCGACCCGCGCAACTACCTGAAGCCGGCGACCGCCCTGATGGCGGACGTCTGCAAGGAGCGCTTCGAAGCCTTCCGCACCGCGGGCAAGGCCTCCGGCATCCGCATCAAGCGCCTGCCCGACATGGCGAAGTTCTACGCCACCAAGTAAGCTTTCGGCCTCCTGGCCTACCGCAGGGCAATCGCATGTGGGGCAAGACGATGCCGTAACCCCTTCTCCCCCGCGGGGAGAAGGTGGCCCGAAGGGCCGGATGAGGGGGGTGGTTCGGACAAATCCTTTACGCCTTCGACCTCCCCCTCATCCGCCTGCCGGCACCTTCTCCCCCCCGGGGGAGAAGGGATCTGGGGCGATGACTGCATTCCATATGCGATTGCCCTCCCGGTCTGCCGGTAGGGCGATTTTCCTTGCGGCTCCGGCTACCGGTCAGGAAATGCGCATTGACAGCGCCGCCGCACCATTCCTTATTCCTGAATATCTCATTCATATGAGGATGCATCTTTCCTGCCGAAACCGGCAGGAAGCCGTTGCAGGCCTGTGCGCCCCCTCGTAAAAGAATGCGATCCCGAAAAGCCGGATGATGCGAGGACAGACAGCATGAGCGTAGACCAGGCCCTGACGATCGCGGACCTCAAGGACCGGGCGCGCCGCCGCGTGCCGAAGATGTTCTTCGACTACGCGGATTCCGGCGCCTGGACGGAGGGCACCTACCGGGCCAACGAGGACGATTTCCACAAGGTCAAGCTGCGCCAGCGCGTGCTCGTCGACATGACCAACCGCTCGCTGGCCAGCGAGATGATCGGCGAGCCGGTGTCGATGCCCGTCGCGCTCGCACCGACCGGGCTCACCGGCATGCAGCATGCCGATGGCGAGATGCTCGCCGCGCAGGCGGCGGAGGAGGCCGGCGTGCCCTTCACGCTGTCCACCATGAGCATCTGCTCGATCGAGGACGTGCGCTCCGTCACGTCGAAACCCTTCTGGTTCCAGCTCTACGTGATGCAGGACAAGGATTTCGTCCATAACCTCATCGACCGGGCCAAGGCGGCCGGCTGCTCGGCGCTGGTGCTGACGCTCGACCTGCAGATCCTCGGCCAGCGCCACAAGGACCTGCGCAACGGCCTCTCCGCCCCGCCGCGCTTCACGCCGAAACACGTCTGGCAGATGGCGACACGGCCGTTCTGGTGCCTCGACATGCTCGGCACGAAGCGCCGCACCTTCGGCAACATCGTCGGCCACGCCAAGGGCGTGACGGACCTCTCCTCGCTCTCCTCCTGGACCTCGGAACAGTTCGACCCGCAGCTGTCCTGGAAGGACATCGCATGGATCCGCGACCGCTGGGGCGGCAAGCTCATCCTCAAGGGCATCCTCGACGAGGAGGACGCGCGCATGTCGCTCGACAGCGGCGCCGACGCCATCATCGTCTCCAACCATGGCGGCCGCCAGCTCGACGGCGCCGCTTCCTCGATCAGCATGCTGCCGCGCATCGTCGATGCCGTCGGCGACAGGATGGAGGTTCATCTCGACGGCGGCATCCGCTCCGGCCAGGATGTCCTCAAGGCGCTCTGCTACGGCGCCAAGGGCACCTATATCGGCCGCCCCTTCCTCTACGGCCTCGGCGCCGGCGGCAAGGCGGGCGTGCGCCGCGCGCTCGAGATCATCCGCAAGGAACTCGACGTCACCCTGGCGCTCTGCGGCGAACGCGACGTGAAGAACCTGTCGCGGAAGAACCTGCACACCGATCTTTGAGCGGGGCTGGCGGGGCAGCAGGGTTCATGCGAGAATGCGGCATGGCCAAGCGTGACGACATTTCCAAGGACCTTGATCGCCGCATCGATGCGCTGGCGGCACGGTCGTCCTTGACCCGCGGGCAGATCATCGAGGATGCGCTGGCGCATGGCCGCTCGCTTGCCTGGCAGGAAAAATGGATCGAGGGCGTCGAGGCAGGGCTTGCCGATGCGGAGCGCGGCGACTTTGCGAGCGAGGACGAGATCGCGCTCGTCCTCAACAAATATGCAGCGCGCTGATCGCCGATGGCGAAGGTCGTCTGGACCCGCCGTTATCTTCGGGAGCTTGAGGCGATAGGCGACTACATCGCCGAGCGCAATCCTGCCGCTGCAGCGCGCACCGTAACGGCTATCCACAGCCGCACCCGGCGCCTACTGACCGACAATCCCTTCATCGGGCGGCCCGGCGAGATCGCGGGAACGCGAGAGCTCGTCGTGCCGGGGACACCCTATATCGTCGCCTATCGTGTGCTGGAAACCCGAATCGACGTTCTCTTCGTGCAGCATGGCGCGGGGGAATGGCCAGACACCTTTTGACCGTCAGGCGCCCTCGAACCCCTGCAGGACATTCACCGCGTTGATGCCGAGGGCGTCCACCGCGTAGCCGCCTTCCATGACGAAGAGTATCGGGAGGGCAAAGTCGGCGATGCGGCGGCCGATGGTGAGGAAATGCTCGCTTTCCAGCTTGAACTGCGAGATCGGGTCTTCCTTGAATGCATCGACGCCGAGCGAGATGACGAGGGCGGTCGGGGCGTAGGCGCCGATCCGTGCATGCGCATCCTCGAAGGCGGCCTGCCATTCGAGCCAGCCGGTGCCGGCGGGGAGGGGATAGTTGAGGTTGAAGCCCTCGCCCCGGCCGGCCCCGCGCTCGCGGGCATAGCCGAGGTGGAAGGGAAACTCGAAATCCGGGTCGCCGTGCAGGCTCGCCAGCAGAACGTCGTCGCGGTCGTAGAAGATCTCCTGCGTGCCGTTGCCATGGTGGTAGTCGACGTCGAAGATCGCGACGCGGGCGTGGCCGTTGTCGAGGAAGCGCTGGGCGGCGATGGCGGCATTGTTGAGATAGCAGTAGCCGCCGAAGAAATCGCGGCCGGCATGGTGGCCGGGCGGGCGGCAGAGCGCGAAGGCGGCGCGTTCGCCGGACAGCACGGCATCGGTGCCGGCAAGCGCCGTGTCGGCGGCGCGCCTGGCGGCCTGCCAGGTGGTCTCGGTGATCGAGCCCGCCATGTCGAAGGAATAATAGGAAAGCCGCGCATCGAGGCCGGACGGCGGGGCGTCGAGCATCGGCATCGAGCGGTGACGCCAGCTATAGGGCCAGACCTCGCCGTCGCGGCCGGCGGCGCGCCATTCGGCAAAGACGTTCTGCAGGAAATCGAGATAGTCCGGCGTGTGGACACGCTCGATGGCTGCGCGGTCATAGGCGGGGGGCTCGATCACCGGGCCGAGGCCGACCTCCTTGACGCGCCTGAGAACGATTTCGGCACGCTCCGGCTTCTCGAAGGTCTCGACGATGCGGCCGAAGGACAGTTCCATGCCGCTGTGATGCAGGTGATGATCGGCGGTATAGAAGGTTTTCATGATCAGACGACTTCACCATAGAGCGTGCGTTCGAGTGCGGTGACTTCCGCGGCGAAGCGGCGGTATTCGGCGCGCTTGAGGGCGAGGAGGACGTGGTGCAGCCGCTCGCCGAACGCCTCCTTCAGGAAGGCGGAGCGGGCGGCCGTCTCGATGGCGCTGCGCCAGTCCGGCGGCAGCGCGTCGCCGGCATTCTCCGCATAGGCCGTCGTTTCGGGGCCGGGGTCGGCCCGGTCGACAATGCCCTTGCGCATGCCGGCAAGCACGGCGGCGCCGACGAGATAGGGGTTGGAATCGATGCCGGCGGCGCGCTGTTCCAGATGGCGCCCGGCGGGGGAGCCGGCCGGAATGCGCACCGCGACGCTGCGGTTGTTGGTGCCCCACGTCGGCGTCGTCGGCGCATAGCTCTGGGCGGAGAAGCGGCGCCAGGAATTGAGATGCGGGGCGAAGACGAGCATGGATTCGTGCATCGTTTCCAGCAGGCCGGCGACGGCCTGTTTCAGGAGGGGCGAGAGCGCGTCGCCCTGGTCGGCGAAACGATTGACGCCCCCGGCATCGGCAAGGCTCGCATGCACATGCATGCCGGAGCCGGCACGGCCGGCGAAAGGCTTTGCCATGAAGCAGGCCATCATGCCGTGTCGGACGGCGAGGGCGCGCAGGAGGCGCTTCAGCATGGCAAGGTCGTCGGCGGCGCGCAGCGCCGCACCGTGGCGCAGCGTCAGCTCGAACTGGCCCTGCGCATATTCCGAGATCATCGTCTCGACGGGCAGGCCCTGTGCCTCCGCGCCGCGATAGACGGCGTCGATGAAGGGCTCCAGCCGGTCGAGCTCGGTGACGCCATAGACCTGGATGCCATCCGGCCGTTCGCCGGAAAGCGGCAGGCGCAGCGGCTGGAAGGTGCCGTCGGCCGCGCGCTCGCGGTCGAGCAGGTAGAATTCCAGCTCGTAGGCGAGCACGGGGTGGAAACCGTCTGCCTCCAGATGCCTCACCTGGCGGGCCAGCGCATGGCGCGGGTCGGCCGCCATCGGCGTGCCGTCGAGCTCGAAGAGGGCGAGGCGCAGTTCGCCGCGCGGCGGGGAAGTCCAGGGCAGGGGAACGAGCGAGCCGGCAACCGGCCAGGCGCGCCGGTCCGCATCGCCATCCGACCAGACGAGGCCGGTTTCCTCCACGTCCTCGCCCGTCACGTCGAGGCCGAGGATCGAGCCGGGCAGGTGACGGCCGGAGCGGAAGATCGCCAGCAGCTCGTGCCGCCGGATGATCTTGCCGCGCGCGATGCCGTTGAGGTCGATCAGGACGAGGTCGAAGGCGGTGATTTCGGGATGCGCGGCAAGGAACGCTTCGGCTTCCGAAATGTCGGCGGCCTCCGGCGGGCGGGTGGCGATGTCGCGGCTCACGCGGCGGCCCTCCGTTCCGCAAGGCGTCCGGTGACGGTCGCGAAGGCCGCGACGAGACCGTCGGCCTGCTGTTCCGAAAGGGCGGGGCTGACGAGCACCATGTTGTGGAAGGGCGTCAGGAGGTAGCCGAGGTTCAGCATGGAAAGATGCAGGGCCGCCTCGATCGTGTCCGACGCGGCGGCGCGCGCCTCCGCGGCGTTGCGCACGGGGACCGGCGAGAAGACGACCTCCAGCCGCGCGCCGACGCGCGCGACGGTCCAGTCGAGGCCCGCGGCGGCGATGGCCGCCTTGAAGCCGGCCTCGATGCGGTCGGCGCGCGCCTGCATGATGCGATAGGCCTCCTCGGTCATCACCTGTTCGAGGCAGGCGCGCAGGCAGGCGAGCTGCAGCGCGCTGCCCGACAGCGTCGTGCCGATGCCGGAATGGCCGTGGCCGCTCTGTTCGCGGCGGATGACGTGCAGCCTGTCGGAGATCGCCTGGGTCATGCCCCAGACGCTGACCGGCACGCCGCCGCCGATCGGCTTGCCCATCACCATGAGGTCCGGTTCGAGGCTGTGCACCTTGCTGTAGCCGCCAAGGCCCGTGGAGATGGTGTGCGTCTCGTCGATGAGCAGCAGCGTGCCGGCCGCGCGCGTCAGGCGCCGCAGCGCGGCATGGAAGCCGGGAGCGGGCGGGATCATGCCGCAGTTCGTCATGACGGGCTCGGCGAGCACGCAGGCGATGTCGTGTCCGGCGAGCGCCTTTTCCAGCGCCGCCTCGTCATTGAAGGGGATCGAGACGGTGAGTTCGCCGAGATCGCGCACCTGGCCGAGCAGGTTGCGGCGGGAAACGGTCCTGCCGTCGACGAGATCCACCAGCGTGTCGTCCACGGCGCCATGGTAGCAGCCGTCGAAGACGAGGAGTTTCGCCCGGCCGGTGACGGCGCGGGCGACGCGGATGGCGAAGCGGTTGGCGTCGCTGGCGGTAGCGCCGAGCTGCCAGCGCGGCAGGCCGAAGCGCTCCACAAGCAGGCGACCGACCGCTGCGGCGTCGGAGGAGGGCAGCATGGTGGTGAGGCCGCGCGTGCCGGCATTCTTCAGGGCTTCGAGAACCGGGGCGGGGCCGTGGCCGAACATGGCGCCGGTGTCGCCGAGGCAGACGTCGACGATGCGGTTGCCGTCGAGATCGACGAGCTCCGCCCCGCTGGCCTCATCGACGACGAGGGGGAAGGGCGTCGGCCAGTCGAGCATCCAGTGCTGCGGCACGCCGTCGAAGAAACCGGATGCCGCCTCGTCATGCGCCGCCGCCGAACGCGGCCGCCGCGCGCGAAAAACCTCTGCCTCCGCCTCGATGAGCGCGCGGGCGCGCGCCTCCAGGTTCGCCCTCTCCATCCCGTTCTCCAGCAAGTCCTCAAGAAATGTGATCACATATTGGTTGATGTGATTTCAAGTGTCAAACGACAAGATGCCTGCCGGAGAAGCTACAGCGCGCTGACGATGCGCAGCCAGTCGTGCACGGAGGCGGCCGCCTGCTTTTCCGCGGAGCCCTTCGGCAGCGCGCTGCGGTCGCCCATCTCGCGCACCTCGCTCGGGCTCATGCCGAACTGGTGGCGGAAGGCGCGGGAAAAGGCGGACGTATCGGAGAAGCCGCAGGCATAGGCGATCTCGCCGACCGTGCGCTTGCGCTCGTTCGCCAGCATGTCGAAGGCGGCGCGCAGGCGCCGGGTGCGGATATGGTCGGTGACGCCGCCGATCGGCTCGAACAGCCGGTAGAGCGAGGCGCGCGACAGGCCGAACATCTTGCACAGGTGGTCCGGCCCGAGATCCGGCAGGGCGATGTTCTGTTCGATGTAGCGACGGATTTCCATGATGACGGCGCCGCGCACCGTGGGCGAGGGCTGGCTCCGCTCGGCGACCTGCGGGCCGACGAGATTGGTGACGAGATTGGCCGTGGCGGTGACGATGGCCGGCGCCTCGGCCGGGGTGATGTCCGTGAGGTCCGCGAAAAGAGCGCGCAGATGGCTGCCGACCAGCCGGGCCGTGCTCGTCGATCGCTTGAGGAGCAGGCCGTGCAGGGCGTCGTTCTGCGCCTCCTTGGCGAAGAGCAGGTGGCGCGGCAGCACGAGCGTGAGATTGCGGCAATGCTGCGTCTCTGCCTGCATGGGACGCGACAGGTCGAAGAGGGAGATGTCGCCCGCCTCCACCAGCACCGTCTCGCCGGCGACCGTGCGCCGGTCGCAGCCATCGAGCGTCACCTGCACGAAGATGAGGTCGAGGCCGCTGCGGGCGATGCGGCCGGGGTCGCGCGCGAAGCGATAGGTCGTGCCGAGCATTTCGGCGGCGAAGAACAGGGCAGGGCCCATGAAGTAGGTGGAGAGGCTGGCGCGGAAATCGTCGATCCGCTCCGGCGTCGTCATGGTCGTGCGGAAGACGGGGTCGAGCGTTTCGGCAAAGAGCTGGCTTTCCCGGCGACAGTGCGCGCCGGCTTCGGCAAGGACGGAGTTGGAGGGCAACTTGGCGGCGGGGCTCATTCTCTCTCGCGGCGGTTCGGTAACGGGCGGTCTTGCCTATCCAAGAGGCGGAACGGGCGAAGGTTCCCGGAAATTCGCCGTCGTGCCGGATTTGCAGGCTTGGCACGGCGTCTCATTCTTTTGGCCTCCTGTCTCATAATGACCATTGGCATTCCTAATACAATTGACAGTTTCATCGGGCTGCAACCCCATGGAAAATAAAGGGTCCATTCGGGCCCGCGGTGCTGCGGCAAACACGACGGCGGGCGCATCGTTCCGGATCGAGGAAGAGGTATGGATCAGGTTTCCTTTGCCGACAGCGCGCTGGTCTTCCAGGTGCCGCCGTTCGAATTCCTGAATGCGCCGGGTTTTGCCGCGGCGCGGGACCGGCTGGTGGCCGGCAAGCTCGCCCTCTATGAGGGCAACCACCTCTTCAACCGGCTTATCCTGGAGGAGGGCCGGTTCCTCTGTTATCTCGCCGCGCTTTCGCTGCATGCGGGCCAGGACATGGGGCAATCCTCCACCTGGCTGACGCTCGGGCGGCTCCAGCGCGAGGTCACGGAACTCGGCGTGGCGAGCCGCAACCGGGTCGAGGCCCAGGTTTCCTGTCTGCGCAAATACGGTTTCCTCACGCAGCAGCCGCATGCATCGGACCGGCGCGTGCGGCTGCTCGTTCCGAGCGCGGCCCTTCTGGCGCGCGATGCCGGCATTCTCGGTCTTCTCGTCGATGGTTTGTCGGCGCTCGGGCTTTCGCCGACGGAGGGGCGGAGCGGGCCGCTGGAGCCGGATCTGCACCGTGCCATGCGCCGGGCGACGCTGCCGCATCTGCCGGGCCTCAGCCGGCTCATCCGCCGCCATCTGCCGCTGGCGCCGTTCTTCGCCCATGATTGCGGCTATATGATCCTGCTGCTTCTCTTGCGGGGCGGCCGGGACGGCGGCGATGCCGTCATCGGCTCCGGCTACCAGCGGCTTGCTATGCAGACGGGCGTGTCGCGCACCCATGTCCGCCGCATCGTCGAGGCGGCGCGCGATGCCGGCCTCCTGACCACCACGGCGCGCGGCGGCCACGACATCCGGCTGACGCCGGCCATGTGGCATGCGGCGGACCGCTGGTTCGCGGACAAGTTCGCCCTGACGGACCTGCTGTTGCGCGAGGCCCTGCCGGCCGGACGCACCAGCGCGGCGGCCTGACGACGGCGTCCTATCCGGCGGAGCCGGCGGCGGCGAGAACGACGGCAAGGGCGAGGTGCGTCATGTGATGCAGCGTCTGGTCCGCGCCGAGAAGCCACCAGAAGCCCGTCTGCTTTGGAGTGAGTGCCTGGCGGCGGGCCATGACGCCTTTCATCCGGTCGATCGTACCGTGCACGAGGGCGTCGGCAAGGCCGAGCCAGGCGAGCGGCGGCGCAACGAGGAGAAACAGAAGGGCGGTAATGGCGCCGTGCAGGCCCGCATGGATGGCAAGCGGCAGCAACCAGCCCTCTCGCCGCTCCTTGCCCATGGCGATCCAGTCCGTCTGGAAAACGAAGTCCGCCAGGAAGTGTTTGACGAGGAACGCCGCCATGGCGGCGGCGATCCATATGGTCGAGATCTGGTCCGGTATGTCGATCATTCGGCTCCCGTCTGCCCGCCGCCGTAAAGCAGGGGTGGGCGGCCCCTTCTACGCGATTTCCGGACGCAAGGCCGCTGTGCACTTCTGCTGGAATTGCTCTAGCGGCCGCCAGCCTCGGCGATGCCCTTCGTCAGGCTGCCTGTCGCCGGATAGAGCGGGATCAGGCAGGCCTGGAGCGCATGATAGATGTCTCCCTTGCCGGCGAACAGGGTATAGCTCGGCGCAAGATCTTCCGTCAGCTCTTCATGCCAGCCGCCGCGGTCCTGATCAAGGAAATGGCGCGCGATGGCGTCCCAGATTTTCCGGTACCAGGTCTCGTGGAAGTCGCCCGGCAGGTGCTCGCAAAGGAATGCCGCCGCGCCCGCGCCCTCGGCCATCGGCCACCATAGCTTGCTCCGGTTGACCGGTTCGTCGTTCCAGTCGAGCGTATAGAAGAAGCCGCCCTTCTCCTTGTCCCAGCCGAGCGCGATGGACTGGGCGAAGAGGGCTTTCGCCGCCTCCGGCATCCAGTCGTGTTTCCTGCCGCCGAGGGCGTGGAGTTGAAGGATGAGGCGCGCCCATTCCAGCCAATGGCCGGGCGTGGTGCCGGAGGGGCGGAACATCTCGTTGCCGCGATACTCTTTGTCCAGCACCCAGTTCTCGTCGAAATGTTCCGGCACGCGGAAACCGTTTTCGCCGGCGCGGCGGCGGATGATGAGGTCGGCGACGCTTTCCGCCTTGTCGAGATAGGTCTTCTCGCCGGTCGCCTCGTAGGCGGCCATCAGGGCTTCCGTCAGGTGCATGTTGGAATTCTGGCCGCGATAACCGGGCACCGCCGTCCAGTCCGTCTCGAATTCCTCCGCGATCGCGCCGTGCTTGCCTTCCCAGAAACGCTTTTCCAGAACCTCGGTGACGTCGGCGATCATGTGGTCGGCATCCGGATGGCCGGCGACCTTGGCGCTGGAGGCGGCCAGCAGCACGAAGGCATGGCCGTAACCCTGCTTGCTGGCATCGAGCAGGCCGGCATTGTCGAGCGACCAGTGATAGCCGCCGCGCTCCGCGTCCCGGTGCTTTTCCCAAAGGTATTTCATGCCGTGGTCGACGATATCGTCGGAGCCGGGACGTCCGAGCAGGCTGCCGATGGCAAAGCAATGCACCATGCGTGCGGTGGAATGAATACCGCGCACGGGGTTTCCGGGGTTGAGCGGTCGGCCTTCGGCATCGAGTTCATGAAACCCGCCGAGCGGATTGAAGGCCCGGTTCTGGAAGAAATCGAAGAGGCGGTTCGCTTCGCGCCAAAGCCACTGGCGATGGTAGTCGCGCTTGCGCCATGCTGTGCCTGGATGTCCCGTTGCGCCCATGATGCGTTCTCCTTTTTGATCGGTCCGCATTGTTGTTTCCCGTGCCGGGGTCGTCACGGGCGCGGGGGGAATCTGCCGTGGCGCGGTGTTCACGCACGGCCCGCAACGCTCGCAATGACGGTTGGCCTCCGGATCGGTGGGAGGGGAGTTATGGCCCAGAACCGAGGGGACGGCAACCCGGCAACGAAGGCCCCGTTCCCGGCGGAAGACGCAGCCCCGGGAGGGGGAAAAGCGAATTTACGATTGCGGCGAAAATGAGAAAATATACTCTATCAATCTTATAGGGATAATATATAACTCTCCTCAGAAAACGGGACGGACATGATCGTCCGCACCCGAAGGCCGACTGAAGAGAGCCTTCACAACAAGGGATGATGGATGAGCAACGCCAAACTCGAAGGCCGCCCCGGTTATCTGCCCTTCGGCATCGCCAACGACCGCAGGGCCCGCCGTGCCAGACAGCAGGCCCTCGTGAACCAGATCGTCATTACCGGTGCCTTTCTCTTCGTCGGCGCCGTGGTCTTCGGCCTCGTCGGCTGATTTTTCCGTTCCAGATGCGATGATCGCGGACTGCCTCAGTCTGCTCCGAACACGTCGCGCGTGTAGATTTTGTCCCGGACGTCTTCGAGTTCTTCGGCGAGGCGATTGGCGATGATGAGGTCGGCGCGGCGTTTGAGGTCGGCGAGATCGCGCACGACTTCGGAGCGGAAGAACGTGTCCCCCTCGAAATCCGGCTCGTAGACGATGACCGGGATACCCTTTGCCTTGATGCGCTTTATGATGCCCTGGATGGAGGAGGCGCGGAAATTGTCCGAATCCTTCTTCATGGCAAGGCGGTAGACGCCCACCACCTCGGGGTTGCGCGCGACGATGTCGTCGGCCAGGAAATCCTTGCGCGTCGTATTGGCGTCCACGATGGCCCGGATGAGGTTCTGCGGCACTTCGCTGAAGTTGGCAAGCAGCTGCTTCGTGTCTTTCGGCAGGCAATAGCCGCCATAGCCGAACGAAGGGTTGTTGTAGTGCGTGCCGATGCGCGGATCGAGCCCGACCCCCTCGATGACCTGGCGCGTGTCGATGCCATGCGTCATGGCATAGGAATCGAGCTCGTTGAAATAGGCGACCCGCATGGCGAGATAGGTGTTGGCGAAAAGCTTGATCGCTTCGGCCTCCCCGGAGCCGGTGAACAGCAGGGGGATGTCCTTTTTGATCGCTCCTTCCTGGAGCAGGCCCGCGAACCGGCGGGCCTCGGGCGTGTCGCCCCCCATCACGATGCGGGAGGGATGGAGGTTGTCGTGGAGCGCCTTGCCCTCGCGCAGGAATTCGGGCGAGAAGAGGATGCGGTGGTCGTCGCGCGCCGCCTGCAATGATTGGGTATAGCCGACGGGCACGGTCGACTTGATGACGATGGTGGCGCCGGCGTTGACGCGCCGCACGTCCTCGATGACGGCCTCGACGCTGCTCGTGTCGAAATAGTTGCTGTGCGGATCGTAGTTCGTCGGCGTCGCCACCACCACGAAATCGGCCTTGGCGAAGGCTTCGGCCTTGTCCGCCGTTGCCCTCAGCCGCAGGGGCTGCGTGCGCAGATAGGTCTCGATCTCCGCATCGACGATCGGCGAGACGCGCGCATTCAATTTGGCCACGCGCTGTTCGCTGATGTCATAGGCAAGGACGTCGTTGTGCTGTGCGAGAAGCACGGCATTGGAAAGGCCGACATAACCGATGCCGGCAACCGTGATGTCGACCATGAATACCTCTGAACGGATGGACGGACGGCGCAGCCGGCTTCGATGGGGAAGGGCCTGCTGTCTATCGGCGGAATTTCTCCCGCAGTTTCAATGCCATGTTGACGGAGCCGGGAAATTCGCGGCGGCCGAATGCGATCTTGCGGACATAGTCGTCGATGTGCCAGATCGCCGAGGACCCTGCCGGGAAATAGGCGATGTCGCCCTCCTTCAGCACGCGCTCGGCGCCGTCCTCGCCGGTGACCCGCACCTCGCCGTCCAGGATGAGGACCGTTTCGTCCCATCCGAAATACCAGCGGAAGGTGCCGGCCGTACAGTCCCATATGGCGGTCGTCGCCTGCTGGTCGGCGGAACGCGAGTGAAGAGAAAGGCGCGCCTCCGGGTTGCCGGCGATGATCCATGAGGGCTCGATCGGCGCGGGCGCCATTTCAAGTTCGTCGAGCGCGGCGGTGACGATCCCCTTCGCCGTCGTGATCTCGGAATAGCGCGTGCGTATCGCCACCCCCACCATCGACGCCAGTATCAACTTCAATACCATGTCCTGCCCCCCGGCAATCGTGCTGCCCCAATGCGCTCCCGAATTCTCCGGGAGAGATCTAAAGAATATCTGAACCTGTTCCTTCACATCCCCCGTTTCTGCCGGTGTGCTACTGCAGGGCTTCGAGGATGCGTTCCTTTCTGGCCGGATGGCGGTCGAGATAGGACTGGCCGAGCGCCTTGTCGACATACCCGCCTGCAAGCTCCTGCAGGACTTCTATGCCGTAGTCGGCATTGGCTTCGATGATGAGGGGACCGGACGGCGTGATGGCGATGTCCCAACCCAGCGACCGGAAAGGCGCGAGCGTCTGGGCGGCCCGTTGCACCGCCTCGCGTACGTCGCGCCAGAACGGCATGGTGAATGTCGCCGGGTCGATGCCGAAGGTCGAGCGGATATCGTAATACTGGCCGCCGTATTTCGGCTCGCGCTTGGCGCCCGTCATGAGGCGGCCGGTTTCGATATCGACGGCGATCATGTAGCCGCCGATGCCGGAATTGTCGATGATGCTGCCGGGCATGCCCACCTTGAGCGCGGCGGTATTGAAATGGACGGTTCCCGCCGCGTCGACGAAGGTATCGATGCGCACCGTGTTGACGGAGGTCGGGTTGAACCGGGAAAGCTCCGGATGCTGGTCGATCGTTTCCTGGACGATGAAGTCCGTCCAGTGGAAGCCGTTGTTGGTGTTGAAGACGAGGTGGTTGAACCGGGCCTGGTCAAGCACCTCGTCCTTGTGCAGCAGGCGGCCGTCGCGGGTACGCAGCTTGAACACGGCGCTGCCCGAACCGCCCGTGAGCGGCTTGACGATGATGCCGTCGGGAAGGTCCATGGCGTCGATCGCCCGGACGAAGTCGTCATGGGAAACCGGTTTGCCGGCCATGTCGCTGATGGCATCGCGCCGCAGCCGGAAGAGGGTGTTGGTCGTTCCCAGACCGGCCGCGCGGATAGTGGTCTCGAAGAGCAGCTTGTCCTCGACGATCGTCGGGTCCGCTGCCGCATTCGCCGTGTCGCGCGCGATGTGCAGGAGCTCCGTCGGGAAATACCGGTAGATTTCCTTGCCGAACCGCCTGAGATAGAGGCTGTGTTTCAGGTATTGATAGGGGAGGTAGCCGTACAGTGTGTAGAGTTGATAGATCTCGGAAACCTGCTGCGGAATTGGTTTCTTGTCCGAAGCCTTCAGATAGACCTGGAAATCTTCGGTCAGCATTCTTTTGAAGCGCTTATAATTCCTCGTTATCATGTTACGTCTCCTCGCGGTTCGGTAAAACATCCATCGAGCGGAATCGGTCTATTGTTTCGATTTTTCCCTCTTCCACGAGCGCTTCGGCAGGCTGCGGATGGGAGAGGAAATTCACCGGGCTCGCCGTCAGGCCGTAGGCGCCGGATTGCAGGACGGCGACGAGGTCCCCGGCGCGCAGTTCCGGCAGGCCGGTGTCGCGGGCGAGCGTGTCGAGCGGCGTGCAGAGCGGGCCGACCACGGTTGCGGGCTGGTCCGGCTCGGCCGTCATGCGCGCCGGCGCGACGACGGGGTAGTTGCGCTTGATGACCTGGCCGAGATTGCCGGAGGCTGCCAGATGGTGGTTCATCCCGCCATCCAGCACGAGAAAGCGCACGCCGCGGGAGGTCTTGAGCGCGTTGATCTCGCTGACATAGAGGCCGGCTTCGCCGGTGAGGAAGCGGCCGGGCTCGACGATGGCGCGGGCATCGGCCAGCAGGGGCTCGGCGCGCATCCGCGCCGTCAGCTCCGGAACGGCCGCGGCCACGGCGTCGAGGTCGAGCGGCTTGTCGTTGGCATAGTAGGGGATGCCGAGGCCGCCGCCGAGGTCGACGGTGCGCAACGGCCTGCCGGTCGTGCGGGCGACACGCGACGCAAGGTCGATGGCGTGCCGCCAGCCGCCGATGAGCGCCTCGGCATCGAGGATCTGCGTGCCGCCGTAGACGTGGATGCCGGCGAGGTCGATGTTCGGCGCGGCCGTCACCGCGGCGATCGCCGCGTCGAGGTCTTCCTCGTCGAAGCCGAAGGCCGTCGCCTTGCCGCCCATCCGCATGGCTCCGACCTGCACGTCCGGAACCGGATTGATGCGGATGGAGGCATGGACGCGCTTGCCGATCGCGCGGATCCGCTCGATCTCGTCGAGACCCTCGATATGGATCTCGCCGATGCCGCCCTCGATCACCGCTTCCAGTTCCGCGCGGCGCTTGCCGGGTCCGGCAAAGAGGATCCGCCCGGGTGCCGCGCCTGCGGCGATCGCCGCGCGATATTCGCCGAGCGAGGCGATCTCGACACCGGCGCCCTCCTCGACGAAGAGCCGGATGACGCTGCGCGCCGGATTGGCCTTCACCGAATAGTAGATGGAGGCGAAGCCGTCGAGCGCCGCGGCAAGCCGGCGATAGGCCCGCCGCATGCCGCCGCCGTCATAGATGTAGGCGGGCGAGCCGATGCGCGAGACGATCTCGCGGACCGCAAGGCCGCCGACATGGAGGTCGTCGCCGCGGATGTCGAAAAGCTGCCTTGCCAGCGCATAGCCGTGGTTTGTCGCCTTGCCTGCCGGATCAGCCATTGTTCGCGCGCTCCCTGACGAGTTGCCGGTAGTCCACCTTGCCGTTCGGCGTCACCGGCAGCGTCTCGACGAGTTCCAGGTCACGCGGCACCATGTAGGCGGCGAGCGTGCCGGCGACCGCCTGCAAGACGGGGGCGGTCTCGACATCCGATTCCAGCGCGACGGCCACCGCATGGACCTTCTGTCCGGCAAAGTCGTCCGGCAGGCCGATGACGGCGACCTGGCGGAAGCGCCCGGTCGCCATGATCGCCTCTTCCACCTCGGAAGGGCTGATGCGATAGCCCGAGGACTTGATCATCGCATCGTTGCGGCCGATGAAGCTGAAGAAGCCGTCCTCGTCCTCCACCGCCAGATCGCCCGAATAGCAGACGATGTCGCCGCCCTGGTCCCTGGACCGGAAGGGGTTCTGCTTCAGCACCCGCGCGGTTTCCTCCGGCCGGTTCCAGTAGCCGAGCGAGACGGTGGGTCCGCGGTGGACGAGAATGCCGGGCTCGCCCGGTTTCGCGCGGCGGCCGTCCTCTGTCACGATGAAGATTTCGCATTCCGGGATAGCCTTGCCGATCGAGGTGGGGCGGCGGTCGAGTTCTTCCGGCGGCAGGTAGGTCGAGCGGAAGGCCTCCGTCAGGCCGTACATCAGGATGACGTTCGTCGCCGGCAGCATCCTGCGCAGGTTGGCGACCGTCTGCGAGGGGACCGCACCGCCGGAATTGGTGACGTAGCGCAGATGCGGCAGCTCCGTCTTGTGCAGGAGCGGCGAGGCCTTGGTCAGGATCGCCCAGATGGTGGGCACGCCGGCAAGGCCGGTGATCCTGTGGTCGCGCAGCGCCCGCACGATCTCGTCGCCGAAGCGGAAGGTCAGGATGACCGTCAGCGCGCCTTGCTCCACTGCCGTCAGAAGCTGGTTCAGGCCGTAGTCGAAGCTGAACGGCAGGACGGAGAGGATGCGCTCGTCCGGCGTGATGGCGAGATAGGTGCGAACGATGCGGGCGCCCGCCAGGAGGTTGCGATGCGACAGCATCACGCCTTTCGGTCGTCCGGTGGAGCCGGACGTATAGAGGATCGCCGCAAGGTCCTCCCCGATATTGTCGTCGCGCAACGCGGCGGGCTCCGCCTCCGCCATCTCCTCGACGAGAAGGATGCGCGTCTCGAAAACACCCTCAAGGCTCGCGGCGACCATCGGCGCGAGGTCCCGGTTGGTGATCACGACACGCGCCGCGCAATCGGCCACGATATGGCTGATCTGCTGGCCGCGCAGCAGCGCGTTGATCGGAACGAAGACGCCCATCGCCCGGCTGACGGCGAAGATGGCGATGCATTCCTCGAGGCCGCGCGGCAGGAAGATGGCGGCGCGGTCCCCGCGCTCCAGGCCGGCGTGCCGCAGCGCCGAGGCGAAACGCTCGACCCCGCCATGAAAGGCGCGGTAGTCGAGCTGCCGGTCGCCGTCGATCAGCGCAGGCCTGTCGCTTTGCCGGTGGGGGGCGAGCAGGTGATGGAGGAGGACGGGGGCCTTGATCACGTCCGCGCCCGCGAAACGAAGTTGACGAGGCTTGCCGGCGTTCCCAGTTCCTGGAAGTCGAAACCGTCGTCCTCCATCGAAATGCCGAAGCGTTCGCCGAGGAACATGATCAGTTCGAGGAAGCCCAGGGAATCGATGGCCCCGTCGAGCAGCGGCGTATCCGGCGTCACCGGCGCAAGCGCGGGAAAGCGCTTGGTGATGTAGCCGTAGATTTCTGCCTCGATGTCCGGGGCGGCAGTCACATTGTCCAGCATGGCTTTTCCCTTCGTGAAGACCGGTCGCGGCTAAACCTTGAGCAGCACGCGTTCGGAGTAGAGTTCATCGATGATCCGCTCGTCCCATTCGCCCTTGACCTGGTAGCGCAGCCCGCTTTTCCAGCGCCAGGCATGGGGGACATGCCGGCCGCGCGGCAATTGCAGGCAGAGCAGCGGCACGCCATGCCGGAGCAGCAGGCGGGCCAGGATCGCCAGGTTGTCGGTGACGAGATCGCTGCTTTCGGCGTAGATCACCCGGGCGAGCGGAATGCGCTTCTTGCGGATGACGTCGAAGACGAGGGGATGGTGGCGCCCGCCGCTCTCGATCACCGTCACGATGCAGCCGAGGTCCCGGTGCGCCCTGAGGTCGCGCATCAGCGCCTCGGCAATGGCGCCCGCCGGCACCGCGTCGAGCGCCACGAGCCTGCCCCGCCTGCGGCCGGCGATGGCCAGCCAGGGAAGGGCAAACAGCGGCAGGTCGTAGTCGATCGTGCGGAAGCCGAGGCGGTTGTTCAGCTCGGTCGCGGCCTTCGAGGGCGTCAGGTCCGTGTAGGTCGCCCGGCTGTCCGACATGGCCGCCAGCAGCATGCGCGGCGCATACCAGCGGTGGCTTTCCTCGACATACCAGCTGGAAAGGTTGATCACCTTCCGCCCGGTCCCTTTGTCGCTTCTCGTGATCGTCAGGAGGATGCCGATGGGGGTCTCGCCCGCCATCAGGAAGTTGCCGATCGGCCCGGCGCCGGCCGTGCCCTCATGGTCGAGAAGCCGCTTCAGCCCCCGCCGCCAGAAGTCGCGCGTGCGTGACGGAAAGCCCTTCGTGAGAAGGTCCGAGGCGGCGTCCAATCCGTCATGGCCTATGGCGCGTAGCTTGAGCATATCCTGCGTGGCGATCCTGTTCCGTGATGCCAGTCTCTAGTCCCGACTCCTTCAGAAAGGCTAAACGGAAGCCCGCGCGCCGGGCGCCGGCGGCTCCTGAAGCCAAACAAGGTAAACAGTTCGCATGCTGCCGGCCGGTCTTTCGATGCGACCGTTCAGCGGGCGCGCGAAAGCGATATCGCCGCCTGTTCGACGATGTGGAAGAGCCGTTCCCTGCTCGCCCGCGGGGTCACGTTGTGGTCGGTATCCGGCAGGATATGGAGCTCGATATTGGGGTAGGCGGCCAGCCCCTCCGCCTGCCTGCCGAAATGGACATGGAAATTGTCGAGGCCCGGATCGTCGACGCTGTAGACGAGGCATGTCCGGCCCGGCCGCTGCGACAGGGCACGAAAGTCGCCGTGGACGGCCCGCTCGAGCCGCTCGGTTGCCAGAAGCGGACCGAGCACCGGCGCGAGACGCTTGGACAGGCGCTGGGCGATGCGCTGGCCGATGTTGCGTGCGGCGGCGCGCAGGTCGATGTCGCCGGAGACGAGGCGACGGAACGTGTCGAGCTGGAGCGCCTTCTGGGAATAGTCGCCAAGGGCGCGGGGCGCGCTGGAGACGATCGCCTCGCTCGGCGGTTTCAACCAGCGGAACGCATAGGGATTGACGGAGATGCACGCGGCCCACCGCTCGTCCTGCGCCGCCGCGCGGAAGGCGACATAGGCCCCGCTGCAACGCCCGAAGAGAATGGCCGGGCCCGTCCTGCCGATGCCGTCGAGATATTGCCGCACCGATGCCATGTCGGCGATCTGCGGTTCATCGTAGAGAACCTGCGCGCGGCGGCCGGGCACGGGCGGGCTGTCGCCGACGCCGGCGCTGTCGAAGCGGAACGAGGCGACGCCCTTCCGGGCGAGATGGCGGGCGAGGTCGACGCCCGAGCGCGCCCAGCCGCCCTGGTGGTCGTAGCCGGTGGTCAGCAGCACGGCCGTCGTGCCCGTATCGCCCTGCATGGGCTCGGTGAGCGTTCCGATGAGCCGCCCACCGGGCCCGAAGCGCAGGGCCGTCTCGCGCACCGCGCCGACGGCGAGGACGGCGGGGCCGGCCGGAAGCCTCGGGGGATGGCGGGCGGGCGTTTCGAAGGCGGCAAGGCCTTTCAGCCAGTCCGGGAAGGCTTCGAGAAAGTCGGCCGGGATTTCCTGCCCGAGCGGATTGGAGACCAGCTTGTCATAGCCGCGGAAGGTGAAGTCCCGGATCGCCGCCTCGCCTTTCGCCAACCGGTCGCGCAACTGGCGGTCCGCCGTGTTGTCGGGCCGCGCGGCGAAGAAGATCTGCCCGGCCGGGTTGTCGTCGAAGGCGTCGGCATTGAGCGTCGCGAGCGTGTCGACGATGCCCTGCGGCATCGTCAGCCCGGCGATCGTGCCGGGCGCGGTATCGCGCATATGCGGGGCGACGCCCACCCCCTCGTCGACGACGGCCGACCAGACGGAGAGTTCCCGCAGGTAACGCCGGCCGGCGACGACGGGTGCGAGCAGCGCGAGGCCGGCAAGGTTTTCCACATGGGGGCTTGCCTTGAGCGCGATCGCCGCACCGAGGCCGAAGCCGAGCAGGACGACGTTGTCCGCGCCGGAGAAACGGCGTACGGCCTCGACCCCCGCACGGGCGGCCTCCACCCAGCAATCGACGTCGATGACGGCATCGGGGGCATCAAGCGCATTGGCGGTGCCGGGATAATCGAAGCGCAGGCTCGCGACGCCGGCTTCGGCCAGCACCTCGGCGGTGATGCGGAAGAAGCGCCGGGTGCACAATTCGTCAATTCCCCAGGGGCTGAGGAAGAGAACCGCGACATCGCGTGCCGGCGATGCGCCCGATGCAGGCTTGAAGAGCCCCGGAAGGCCTGAAAAGGCGACGGGGCAGGCGGCCTCGCCGGCTTCGGATGTTCTTTCCGCGGCGGTGGCCGCGCCGTTGTTGGCGTTTGCCGACATTGCGTGTCTCGTCCCCAGTCCACCGCTGCGCAACGCCGCGTCGCGCCGAAGGCGACCCGCGGGACCGTGCCATCGCGGATGTCGGCTTGACCGGGCGCGCGGACATTCCGTCCCTCCGGCGCACGATTTAAAGATGCATCATCCATCCGTTGTGCCGGGCAAAGCTTAAGATCGGGTGTAATGGCGGGCCTGACGGCGGTGCTCTAGACGGTCCTGTCCTTCGCCAGGAACATCCAGGTCGCGCCGACGAGGGAGACCTGCACGGCGAGACGGGCAAGCCCCGCGCCCAGCAGGCCGCCGAGCGAGGCGCCCGCCATGATCGCCGGCACCATGATGAGGGCCGTGAGGATGAGCAGGGTGATGCGCAGCTTCTGCTTGCCCACCGCCCGCAGGATATCGGCGCCGATGCCCGACAGGCCCATCAGCAGCGGATACAGCGCCAGCAGTTGAATGATCTCCGGCGTGCCGTCGAAATCGTGGCCGATGAGATAGGGGATGTAGTCAGCCACGAAATAGAGGAAGATCGCGATCGGAACCGAGATCACCAGGGAAAACGGAACGAGACGCAGGCCGAAGCGCACGCTTTCGGTGGCGCTGGCGGACGCGTTGCGGAAGTGGCGCGTATAGGTCGCGTAGAGCAGGGCGCGGATCGGCGCCGATGCCGCATCGACGATCTTGAAGCCTGCGGCATACTGGCCGGCGATGTCGGGGCCGAGCGTTTGGGCGACGGCCGGCTTGTCGATATCGGCGACGCTGCCGATCGCCACGAACTCCAGGCAATATTGCAGGCCGAGCGAGATGTCCGCGCGGATCACGCCCGGGGAGGGCAGGCCGCAGACGACGGCCACCAGCACCATGGCCACCAGGGCGCCCAGCGCCGAGGCCGCAAGATACCACCAGGCCCAGTCGTCGAGCGTCAGGTCCTTCTGGTAGAGGATCGCCGCCACCAGGAAGAGCGCGCGCAGCACCGCAAGGCCGACATTGACGAGCAGTTGCAGCTTTGCCCGGTCGAAGGCCATGAACGCGCTGGCGCAGACGGCGACGATGCGGCCGAAGACGAGATGGGCCACGACGAAGGCGAGGAGCGAGGCGACGTGCACATGGTCGCCCACGAGATAATGGCCGATGACGGCGGCAAGGACGGCGATGATCGGCACCGTCAGGGCGGACATCGCGACGCTGTGGCCGAGAGAGCGCGAAAAGCTCGCCGGGTCGACGGCAACGCGCTGGATCATCACATGGTCGCTGCCCAGCCCCACCAGCAGCACGCCGATGCCGTTGATGCTCGAAAGCGCGACGAAGACACCGTATTCGGATGAGCCGAGATAGCGGGACAGCAGCATGAAGTAGCCGAACTGGATGACCAGCTGCATGCCGAAATTGAATGTGTAGACGATCGTGTTCCGGGCGAGAAGCGAACCGCGAACTTTGTCGGCAAGCGCCACGATCCGTTTCATCCAATCACCCTGCGCTCTGCCCCCGTGGCGCCCGGGAACGGCCCGGCAGCCGCCCGATCACGGCGCTACGTCTAGAACAATGGCGGATTGCGCGCAATGGCGGCAGGGCCGGTAAACCGTTTCTTGAGCTTTGCGGCGTAGATGGAGGACGCTCGCCCTGTTGCCGCCGGAGACGCCATGCTTGCGAACACGCTCTACCTCACCTTCCACGGCATCGGCGCGCCGATCGTGCCGCCCGCGGAAGGGGAGCTGCGCTATTTCGTGACGGAAGAGGTCTTCCGCCAAACGATCGCCGGCCTCGACGACCTGGAGGCGAAGACCGGGATCGAGGCGCATGTCACCTTCGACGACGGCAATCTCTCCGACTATGACGTCGCGTTGCCGGTGCTGGCGGATCATGGCCGGAGCGGCATCTTCTTCGTTCTCGCCGGCCGGATCGGGCAGAAGGGCTATCTCTCCGCCGCCCAGATTCGCGATATCGCCGCGGCCGGCATGACGATCGGCAGCCACGGCCACGACCACGTCGACTGGCGTTCCCTCGACGAGGCGGGATATCGGCGCGAACTGGTGGATGCCCGTAGGAAGATCGAGGATGTGCTCGGCGCGCCGGTCGCCTATGCCTCGATCCCCTTCGGCGGGTTCGACCGCTCGGTCTTGCGGCGGCTGAAGGCGGAGCGCTACGACCGCGTCTTCACGAGCTCCACGGGCCTTGCCTATCGCGACGTCTGGTTCTGCCCGCGCCGGTCGCTGACCGAAACCTTCGATCCCCGGAGTGGCCTCCTGCCGCTCGCGCGCCCCGGCGCGAAGGCCCGGGGCCTCGCCTATCGGATCGCGCGTCGGTTGCGCTATCGCTGGTAGCCGACCTCTTTCGCATTTGATCGTTTTCGTTTCGCGCACATTAACCAAGCAACCACGAAACCTGCACCGAAAGGGAACTGGACGGCCGAAATTAACGCCGTGTTAGACACGAACCGTCATCAGCTTGGGGAACGGCGTATGCGATTGTCGGTTGCGAAGGCGCCGGAAACCGCAGCCCCAACGGGCCGGCAGGAAGGATGGAGCGCTTGACCTTGATTTCGGTAGTCATGTGCACCTTTGACAGGGAGGTGATGGCGCGGCGGACGATCGCATCCGTCTACGCCCAGCGCCTTGCCGACGGGCACGCCTTCGAGATGATTGTCGTCGACAACACGCCGGACGCGAACGCGCGAGCCTGGGTGGAGAGCCTGTCGGGCCTCGAACCGCCGTTGCGCTACGTCCACGAGGCACGAAGCGGCATTTCCCATGCGCGAAACGCCGGGGTGGCCGCCGCGAAGGGCCAGTTCATCGCCTTCATCGACGACGACGAGACCGCCGAGCCCGACTGGCTGGCGAACCTCCACCGCGCGCTGCTCGCCCATGAGGCTGACATGGGCACCGGGCCCGTCCTGCCGGTCTTCGAGAACAAGCCGGCGCTCGGCTGGGACCCCACGCCCTTCTTCTTCGGAAAGCGCGAGGCCATGGCGACCGGCGGCCAGCTGCAGGCCGCGCGCACGGGCAATATCATGCTGCGCGTCGCCACCTGCTTTGACGGCACCCCGCCCTTCGACCCGCGCCTCGGCCGGTCCGGCGGTGAGGACACGGAATTCACCCATGGCCTCTACCGCAAGGGGCGCAAGATCATCTGGGTGGCGGATGCGACCGTGCACGAGTTCTGGCCGCAGTCGAAGGCGTCGCTGCCGGCCTTCCTGCGCCGCAAGCTCGTCACCGCGCGCAACACGACCCATGTGAGGATCGCCTGGGCGCCGCGGCCGGTGTCGACCTTCCTTGCGGTGGCGGTGAAGGCGCTCGTCCAGCTCGTCGTCTTTTCGCCGCTCGCGGCGGCGAGCTATCCGTTCAGCCGCCAGTTCTATGCACGCAACGCCATGCAGGTCATGTCGGCGCTGGGCAAGCTGACGTTCTGGCAGAGGGCCGGCTATTACGGCCGCAGCGGAGGGGGGACGTGATGCTGCAGAAACCCGCAAAACCCTATCGCGTGGCGATCTTCCACCAGGGCTGCGTTCCGGTCTACCGGCGCGGCTTCTACGTGCGGCTGGCTGAGACCTCCCGCAACCAGTATGTCGTCTTCCACGGCAAGCCGCCGTCCAACACCTCGCTGCAAGTGGCCAAGCCGCCCTTTCCCTTCGCCAATGTCGAAGTCGGCACCGTGGAGCTGCGGCTGAAAAAGGCGCTGCTGATCTGGCAGGCGGCGGTCTCGCGCTATGTGAAGGGGCGGTTCGACGGCGTCGTCATCGGCCACGAGTTCAAGTTCCTGTCGAGCTTCGCCATCCTTGCGCTTGCCAAGCTGCGCAGGCGGCCGGTCTTCTGGTGGGGCTTCGGCTACCGCAAGGCCTACGGCTCGTGGGAGGAGGGCGGCGCGCGGCCTCCGCTCAAGGACCGGATCGCCCGCTGGGCCGCCGACCGGCTCGCGCGGCTTGGCGACGGCTACCTCGCCTATACCGAGAAGGGGCGTGAGCATCTCCTGTCGATCGGCGTGCCCGCCGACCGGATCCAGGTCGTGCGCAACACGATCGACGTCGAGGAGCAGATCGTGCTCGCCGACAAGGCCGCAGCGTTCGACGACGCCGAGATCCGCGCCGAGTTCGGCCTGCGGCCGGGTTCCGACGTGCTGCTCTATGTCGGCCGTCTCGTGCCACGCAAGGAGGTGGACAGCCTAGTGCGCTTCGCCGTCGCCTCTCCCCAAGTGGACGGGCGGCCGGTGGACGTGCTGGTGATCGGCGACGGCGAGGAGCGCGCCAGGCTCGAGGCGCTTGCCGGCGGGGCGCGCAACATCCGCTTCGCCGGGGCGATCGACCCGTCCGACCTGCGCATCGCCAAGGCCATGAAGCTCTGCCGCGCGGTCGTCATCCCCGGTTATCTCGGCCTCGCCATCAACCACGCCTTCGCCCATGGCCGCCCCATCATCACGCGCAAGCACGACTTCCACAGCCCCGAGATCGAATATCTGACGGAGGGGGAGGACAGCCTGCTGATCGCCGGCGACGAGGCCGATTTCCACAAGGGGCTCGCGGCTTTCCTTGCTGCGCCGGAGGAACAGCAGCGCCTTGCGGCAAACGCCGCCGCCCGGCGCGAAACCCTGAGGATGGACTACATGGTCAAGGCCTATGACGATTTCATAAGCCGTGTCGTGGCGAACGCGGACAACGGCCGATGACGAACGCGATCGCCCGGCTCAGGATGGCGTCCCTCGGGGATGCGCTGGTGCGCCGCTTCCCGCCGCTCTATCACGCCTATCGGCGGGAGCTTGCCGCTTTCGACGACAGCGATATCGACGGCCGCAGGGCGCTCCAGCAGCGCCTCGTGGAGCGGACCCTCGCGGCCGCCTCCGGCCTGCCCGGTTATGCGGCCTGGCGGGGCAAATCCCTCGATGCCCATCCCCTCCTGACGAAGGAGATGCTGCGCTCGGGTCCCGACCGCTACCGCTCCTCGTCCGGTTTCCTAACCACGGCGGCGGCGACCAGCGGTTCGTCCGGCATTCCGCTCGCCATCAAGCGCAGTTTCGCCTCCGTCGTGTTCGAGCAGGCGGCGATCGACCATGTGGTTGCGCTCGCCGGCGGCGACTTCCGGCGCGACAGGATCGCCGTGCTGCGCGGCGAGGCCATCAAGGACCCGTCCGACCGGACGCCGCCCTACTGGCGCGTGGAGCGCGGCGGGCGGATCCTGAACTTCTCCGTCGCCCATCTGAACACCGCCACGGCGGAAACCTTCTTTGCCGCGCTGAAGGAGTTTTCGCCGGGCGTCATCTGGGCCTATCCCTCGGCGCTCGACATGCTTGCCGCCTGCATGGAGCGCCGGGGCTGGCGGCTCGACGTGCCGGTCGTGCTGACCTCTTCCGAGGTGCTGACGGACGAGCTGCGCGCGCGGGCGGAACGGCTCTTCGGCGCCTGCGTCGCCGATTATTACGGCCAGGCCGAGCGGGTCTGCTTCGCCTATGCGTTGAAGGCGTCGGCCTACCGGTTCATGCCGGCCTATGGCCGTGTGGAGCTGCAGCCGGAGGGCGAGGGCGGCGGACGCTTTCGCATCGTCGCGACCAATCTGCGCAACGAGGCGCAGCCGCTGCTGCGCTACGACACCGGGGACATCGCGCTCGCTGCTGACGCCGCCGACGCGCAGGGCGCCGAAGAGGTGGCGCTCGGCATCCGGCCCTTCGCCCGCATCGAGGGGCGCGAAAGCGACTATCTGATCGCCCCCGACGGCAGCCGGCTGATCGGCATGAACCACATTCCGCGCTCCATCGACGGCCTCGTGCAGATGCAGCTGCGCCAGACCGACCCGGACCGCGTGCTGGTGCTCGCCGTTGCCGAGGGGCCTGCGGACGAGACGCTGAAGGCGGCGATCGCCGCGAAGTTCGCGCCGCGTCTGCCCGGGACGATGCGGGTGGAAATCCGCTTCTGCGAGGCGATCGCGCGGGAGAAAAGCGGGAAAATGCCGCTCGTGGTGCGTGAAGCCGGCCTTCACACACCGGGATAGGGTATCCGAAAGGTTTTGCCGCTAGGACGCAGGTCCGGCAGCGGCGTTCGTCATCACGCCGGCAAACGGCACCATTGCAGAGGTTCGCATGAAGATTTCGCTATTTGGCCTTGGTTATGTCGGAGCCGTGACGGCAGCCTGCCTTTCGCGGGACGGACATGACGTCATCGGCGTCGACAACCAGCAGCTCAAGGTGGATATCATCAACAGCGGCAACTCGCCCGTCGTCGAGGAGGGCGTCGGCGAACTGATCCGCGCCGGCATCGAGAACGGCCGGCTGCGCGCGACCACCGATGTCGACGAGGCGGTGCGCGCCACGGACATGTCGCTGATCTGCGTCGGCACGCCGAGCCGCAAGAACGGCTCGCTCGACACCGATATCGTCGTGCGCGTCTGCCAGGAGATCGGCGCCGCCGTCGCGCGCAAGAAGCGCCCGCATACGGTCGTCATCCGCTCAACGGTCCTGCCGGGCACGATGCGCAACCTCATCATCCCGACCCTGCGCCAGCATGCCGGCGAGGATGCCGCGCTCTCCATCGGCAACAACCCGGAATTCCTGCGTGAGGCCAGCGCGGTCTTCGACTACGACAACCCGCCGAAGATCGTCGCCGGCGGCGAGACCGAAGCCGTGGCGGCAACGATCGCCTCGATCTATGACGGCATCGAGGCGCCCCGCTTCCTGACCTCCGTCGACGTGGCCGAGCTGGTCAAATATGCCGACAATGCCTGGCACGCCGTCAAGGTGGCCTTCGGCAACGAGATCGGCAATATCGGCAAGGCCGTCGGCGTCGACAGCCACGAGGTCATGAAGATCTTCTGCAAGGACGAGAAGCTCAACATCTCGCCGCGCTACCTGATGCCGGGCTTCGCCTTCGGCGGATCGTGCCTGCCGAAGGACGTTAGGGCGCTCTCCTACAAGGGCCGCGAGCTGGACCTGGAGCTGCCGCTGCTCAACAGCCTGCTGCGCTCGAACGACGAACAGGTCACCCGCGCCTTCAACGAGATCATGGCCCATGGCCGGCGCAAGATCTCCATCTTCGGCATCAGCTTCAAATCCGGCACGGACGACCTGCGCGAAAGCCCGCTGGTGACGCTGGTGGAGCGCCTGCTCGGCAAGGGGATGGATATCCTCATCTACGACCGCTTCGTCAATTTCGCCCGGCTCTACGGCGCCAACCGCGATCACATCCTGAACGTCATCCCGCATATCTCGTCGATCCTCGTCGATGATTTCGACCGGGTCGCGGCGCACGGCGACGTGCTGATCGTCGGCAACGCCGATCCGGAATTCGAGAGCCTTCCTGCACGAATGCGCCCCGACCAGCGGCTCTACGACCTCGTGCGACTGAAGAATGTGAACGAGCTGGAGGACCGCTATGAAGGTGTTAACTGGTAAGGAGGTCGAGGCTGCGGTCGACCGGCCGTTCGACCGGCGCGTGCTGATCATCGTGGAAAACCTGCCCGTGCCCTTCGACCGCCGCGTCTGGTCGGAGGCGACGACGCTTCGCGCCGCCGGCTATGCGGTTTCGGTCATCTGCCCCACCGGCAAGGGTTTCGAAGCGCTTTACGAGGAGCGGGAGGGCGTGCACATCTATCGCCACCCGCTGCCGATCGACGCGCGTGGCGCGCTCGGCTACCTGCGGGAATATTCCTCCGCGCTTTTCCATGAAGCGCGACTGGCCTTCAAGATCCGCCGCCGGCACGGGTTCCATGTGATCCACGGCTGCAACCCGCCGGACCTGATCTTCCTCATCGCCTGGCTCTTCCGGCCGTTCGGCGTGAAGTTCCTGTTCGACCATCACGACATCTGCCCGGAACTCTTCGAGGCGAAGTTCGGCAAGCGCGGCTTCCTGCACCGCGTGACGCGCTTTTTCGAACGGCTGACCTTCCGCTCGGCCACGGTCTCCATCGCCACCAACGAATCCTACCGCGAGATCGCCATGCGGCGGGGCGGGATGGCGGCGGACGACGTGTTCGTGGTGCGCTCGGGGCCGAAGATGGAAAAGCTCCAGATCCGTCCGCCGAAAGAGGAACTGAAAAAGGGCTTTGCCTTTCTCGTCGGCTATGTCGGGGTCATCGGGCAGCAGGAGGGCATGGACCTGCTGGTCGAGGCGGTCGACCACATCGTCAACACGCTGCACCGCACGGACATCCATTTCGGCATCGTCGGCGGCGGTCCGGAGCTGCCGACGATCATCGAGGCCGTGGAGAAGCGCGGCCTGTCGCGCTATTTCACCTTCACGGGCCGCGCCCCCGACGACATCATGCTCGACATGCTGAACACCGCGGACGTCTGCATCAACCCCGACCGCGTCACGCCGATGAACGACCTTTCCACCATGAACAAGATCCTCGAATACATGGCGCTGAAAAAGCCCATCGTGCAGTTCGAGACGCGGGAAGGGCGGGTGTCGGCGGGCGAATCCTCGCTCTATGCGAAGCCTGACGACGTGCGGGACTTCGGTGAAAGGATCGTGGCGCTGCTCGACGATCCCGAACGGCGCGAGGCCATGGGCGAACTCGGGCGCAAGCGCATCCTTACCTCCTTCTCCTGGGAGCATTCGGCGCCGGTGCTGCTCGCCGCCTACGAGCGCCTGTACGAGAAGATCGGCGCGAAGGCCGGGCGATGACGGCCGGCCGCCTTTCGAGCCGCCTTGCCTGGTATGCCCGGCGCCTGTCCGCCATGTCCACGGCGGAAGTGGCGCACCGGGTCGGCGAGCTGGCGAGGAAACGGTCCGCCCGGCTGGTGCAGCCGGGCTGGGCGCGCTTCGATGTGGGGGACGGACCGCTTCCCGTCTTTCCCGTCGCCATCGATCCCGCCTTGGCCGATGCTGACCTGCTTGCGCGCTGGGACCGTGTCGCGGAGCTGGCGATGGCCCGGCGGCACCATTTCCTCGGGCGGGAATGGCCGCCGGCAGGCGAAGCCTCGCTCTGGCATTTCGATCCGTGCTCGCGCCGGGAATGGCCGAGGGACCGCTATTGCTTCGACATCAACTACCGGCATAGCGATGTCTATGGCGATGTGAAATATGTCTGGGAGATCAACCGGCTGCAATATCTGCAGCCGATCGCGGCGCTTGCCGCCCGCACGGGCCGGGCGGAGCTCGGCGCGTTCGTGTCGGATGAGATCGCGGGCTGGATCGCAGATAATCCGCCCTTCCACGGCATCAACTGGCCGTCCGGCATCGAACTGGCCCTGCGCGCCATCAGCGTGCTTGTCGCGACGCGGCTGGTCGGTGACGACGCCTTCTCCCCGGCCGCCCGCCGTTCCATCCGCGCCTTCCTCGCCGCGACCGGCACCTGGCTCCGGCGCTATCCGTCCCGGTTTTCCTCGGCAAACAACCACCTGATCGCGGAGGCCGTCGGCCTCTATGTCATCGCCACGGCCTGCCCCGACCTGCCGGCGGCGAAGAGCTGGCGCGCCTATGCCCGCCGCGTGCTGGCGGAGGAAGCCGACCGCCAGTTCCATGCCGACGGCATCGGCGCCGAGCAATCGCCGACCTACACCGCCTTCACGCTGGAGCTCTACCTGACGGCCGCGCGCGTGGGGCAGGCCGCGGGCGACCCGCTGCCGCAGGCGGTGCTGCAAAAGCTCGCCGCCGTCGGCGAGGCGCTCACCTGGTTCATGGACGAAAACGGCGCGGTGCCGCGCATCGGCGACGACGACGAGGGCCGCGTGATCGTCAGCGATCCCGACGCGGACCGGCACTATGTCGCCTCCGTCGTCTCGGCGGCGGCGGCGGTCTGCGATCGGCCGGACATCGCCCCGCCGGCCGCGCCGCCGCACCTGCGCGATCTCGTCTTCGGTCGCCGCCTGGCGCCGGTGAAGGGCGTGGGCGTGCGTACCTTCCCGGAGGGCGGCTACACGGTGCTGCGCGACCGGGTGCACGGGCGGCAGCTGGTTCTTGCCATGGATCACGGGCCGCTCGGCTTCCTGTCGATCGCCGCGCACGGCCATGCCGATACGCTCGCCGTCTGGCTCGACTACGGCGGCAAGGCGCTGCTTGCGGATGCCGGAACCTATCTTTATCACGCCGGCGGCGCCTGGCGCGATGCCTTCCGGGGCACGCCCCTGCACAACACGCTGTCGATCGGCGGCGAAAGCTCCAGCCTGGTCTCGGGCGCCTTCAACTGGAAGACCAAGGCGCAGGCCCGCGGGCTTGTGGTGGATGAGCGCCTCGATGCCTTTTCCTGCGCCGCCGCCCATGACGGCTACCGCGCGCGCTTCGGCGTCGCGCATGCCCGCCTGCTGCGGCGCCTCTCCGCCGACACGTTCCATATCGAGGACCGGCTCGACGGTGCGGCGGCGCCGACCGAGACCGTCGCGATTTCCTTCCTGTCGGGGGAGGGCGTCGACATCCGGGCGACCGACCGGCCCGGCACCTTCGACTTCGTGGCCGACGGCCTGCCGCTGATGCGGCTTGCCGGGCCGCAAGGCTGGGCGGCCACGCTGGAGAGTGGACGGGAGGCCGGGCGGCTCGGCTGGCGTTCGCCGTGCTTCGGCGTGAAGGTGCCCTCCGCCCAACTGGTGTTCCGCGGTTCTGCCCCGCCCGGCGGAACGATGCGCACGGAAATGAGGCTGCTGTGAAACGTCTTTGCTCTCTCGCCCTGCTGGCCGTCCTGCTTTTCGGTGCGGCAACCGCGACGCTGGCGGCGGATGCGCCGGCCTTTCGGCGGGGGATCAATCTCGCCCGGCTGCACAGCCTGCCGATGGACGATCCTGAGGTTCCCGGGGCGTTCCTCTGGCCGCCCTTCCAGGGGCCGCTTGCCCGGATCGACGATGCGGAGCTCCATCGCCTGCGGGCCGTCGGTTTCGATTTCGTCCGCCTGCCGGTGGCACCAGCCCCTTTCCTTGCCGTGACGGAAGCCGAGCGGCGCCTGCTCATCGACGCGCTCTACGATACGGTGCGGCGGTTGCAGGCCGCCGGTTTCGGCGTCCTCGTCGATGCGCATCCCAATCATTTCGATCCGAACTGGTCGGCGCCGAGGATCCTTGCGGATGCCGACGGCGCAGCGTTCCGCGCCTATGGCGAATGGTTGAAGCAACTCGCCCGCTATCTGCGTGACCTGCCGGCGGACAAGACGGCACTCGGGCTGATGAACGAGCCCCAGGAGGACTGCCGGCTGACGACCGCCAACGAATGGACGCGGATGCAGCCGCTGCTCTATGCGGCCGTTCGCGAGATCGCGCCGGACCTCGCGCTGGTCCTGACGACGGGATGCTGGTCCTCGCCCGACGCGCTGCCCCATCTGGAGATGGAGCCGTATGACGCCAATACGCTGGTCGACGTGCACTATTATCGACCCTATCCCTTCACGCACCAGGGCCTTCCCTTCGCCAATGCGCCGCTGCGCCACATGTCCGGTCTCGCCTATCCCGGCGTCGGCGCCGACAAGGCCGTTGCGCTTGCCCGCACGAAACAGCTCATCGCGGCGCGCCAGCGCGCCGGCGTCGATGTGCCGGGCGACACGCTCAAGCAGGCGAGGGGCGTGATCGCGAACTATTATGACGATCCGCCGCTGGTGGACGACGCCTATGTCCAGGGCCATTTTGCCGCCATGCGGCAATGGGTCGACGCGCAGAAGATCGCGCCGTCGCGGCTGATCATCGGCGAATTCGGGGTCGCCCGCCAGCCGGAGGGGCTGCCGGAAATTCCGGGCCGTATCCTCTGGCTGGAGCATGTCCGCAAGGCCGCCGAAGCGAACGGCTTCGGCTGGGCCCTTTGGGACTACAACGCGGGCGACGGCTATCCCGGTTTCGGGTTGGTTTTTGACAATGAATCACGCAAGATCGATCCGGATGTGATACAGGCGCTCGGCCTCGACCGAAGCGGACTGCACAACTAGAGCCATTCCGGCAAAAGCGCGTTCGGCACTTTCGCGTCCGGGTGGCACGCTCCGCAACGCGCGAGGATCAGGTTGAGCGAAGTGGTGGAAAACGGGATAGCCGTCACGCGCGAGCAGTCGCGTTCCGATGGCCTGCTCGGCTGGGTCCCGGCGATCGCGGTCGGCTATGCAACGATCCTCATGCCCCTTCTCGTGTTCCGCACGGCGCCCGCCGTCGATGACCCGGCGACGGCTGCGGCGTCGAGCTCCAACCTCCTGAACCAGGTCTTCTGGCTCCTCCTTCTCGGCTCGATCGCGGTCGCCTTCCGTCACCGGCTCGCGCGGCTGGAGGAGGCCCTGAAGCAGCCGCTCGTGGTGATCGTCGGCCTCTATATGGTGCTCGCCTTCGCCAGCATCCTCTGGTCGCCGGTGCCATCCATCGCGTTCCGCCGGGCCACGCTGCAGTTCATCGTAGTCGCCGCCCTCGTGCTCCCGGCCTTCCTCGTGGAGGATCGCAGGGCCCAGATCGACCGCCTCATGGCGGTCTTCTTCGTCACCATCGCCCTCAATCTCGTCGCCGTGCTGCTGCTGCCGGCGGGCAGGCTCGGCCATCAGGGCATCTACACGCACAAGAACGAACTCGGCCTCATCGTCGCCTACGGGTTCATCTTTTGCCTTTATGGCATGATGCGGCTCGGCGGCCTCGGCCGGTTCGTCGCGGCCGGCCTGGCGGCGGCCGCCGTGCTGGAGCTCGTCGTCAGCAAGTCCAAGACCTCGCTCGGCCTTGCGCTCCTCATCCCGCTCCTTGCCTTCGCGGTGGTGGCGGCCAGCCGGTTCCTGCGCATCAACGCGCTGTTCCCGCTTTTCTTCGGCCTGCTCGCCTGCCTCTTCGTCGGCCTGTTCGTCACCAACCTGGTGGATTTCAGCTTCGCCGATCTCTCCATGCTGCTCTTCGACGACACGACCTTCACCGGACGCACCATCATCTGGGATTTCCTTGGCGACGTGATCAGCCGCAGGCCGGTGCTCGGGCAGGGCTACGGCTCGTTCTGGGATATCGGCCCGGGATCGATCGTTCTGACCGAAGCCCCGGGTTTCGTCGCCGTCCTGTTGCAAGGGCACAACGGCTATGTCGATGTGACGGTGGAGCTCGGCCTGGCGGGGCTGCTGGTGCTGGTCGCCTTCCTTGCCTGCGTTCTCTACAATGTCTGCCGTGCGCCCAACGACCGGCGCTCCGGTATCGCGGAAGCCTGGCTCTTCATGTCGATCGTGATCGTCACCCTGTGCCACAACCTCCTGGAGAGCAGCTGGTTTCGCGGCTATTCGGTGGTGTGGATGCTTTTTCTGCTGGTGGGCGCCTGGGCGCAGGCCGGCCGCCGGGGCGAGGGGAGCCGCCGGTCCGGATTTTGAAGCTTCGTTAACCATAATGAATTAAGTCAGGAAGGAATTCGCGCGTGCGCCGCCGGAACGGCGTGGTGCGGCATAACCTCAACCGAGCGGGTCGATGACGAACGCCTCCATTGAAAACCGAGACGGCGACGGGATGATCGACCCCTGGGCGATTGCCCGCAAGCTGTATCAGCGCCTGCCCGTCATCGCGCTCGTCGCGCTCCTCGCCGTGGGGCTGACGGCCGCCTATGTCTTCACCGTCCCGTCGATCTACACGGCCTGGACGCGGATCGTTGTGGATCCGAGCAGCCGCAAGCCCTTCGAGGACGCCAACGCGCCCTCGCTGGTCGGAAGCGAGGCGCTCGGCCTCGACACCCAGCTCCTGATCGTCTCGTCCGCCGCGGTGCTGGAGCCCGTGGTGACCGAGTACAAGCTCGTCGAGGATCCCGAATTCGCGAAGGAGGCGGCTGCGGACACGCCCGAGCGGCGCGTGGGCAAGGTCACGGAAGCGCTCGCAAAAGCCATGACCGTCTCGCGCGAGGGCGCGACCTACATCATCTCGATCGGGGTCAAGTCGCAAAGCGCGCAGAAATCCGCCGACCTCTCGCAGGCCGTGGCAAAATCCTACCTGCGCGAACAGCAGCAGTTCCAGTTGAACTCCTCCCGGCAGCTTGCGGAGCAGATCGACAGCCGCCTGATCGGCCTGCGCGAGCGCGTGCGGGAGGCGGAGGAAAAGGTGCAGCAGTTTCGCGCCGAGAAGCGGCTGCAAAGCGCGGTGGACGGAACCCTGCTCGTCGGCCAGGAACTCGGCGGCCTGAACACGCAGCTCGTCGAGGCCCGCAGCGCGCTTGCCAGCGCCACGGCGGCCAATGAGGAGATCCAGCGCTACTTCAAGCGGGAGGTGGCACCGACCGCCCTCGGCGAGGTCGTCAACTCTCCGCGTGTCACGCAGCTGCTCGAGGAATATTCCCGCGCCGTGCGCAGCGAGGCGTCGCTTGCCGCGGCGCTGTTGCCGCAACATCCCTCGCTGCTGCGGGCCAAGGCCGAGGTGGCCCGTATCTCGTCGCTGGTCCGCAGCGAGATCCAGGCGATCGGCGAGGGCAAGAAGGTGGAGCTGGACGTCGCCCGCCAGCGCGTCGCCAATCTCGAGCGCCAGATGGAAACGCTGCGGACATCCTCCAATGTCAGCGATCAGGACCTGATCGTCCTGCGGGAGCTGGAGACGGAGGCGAAATCCACCCGTGCGGTCTATGAGAACGTGCTGGGCCGGGCGAAGGAGGTGGCCAATCTGGAGCAGATCACCATGCCTGTCGCCCGTATCATCAGTCAGGCGCAGCCGCCCGAATATCCGTCCTGGCCGCGAAAGAAGATCCTGCTCGCTCTGGCCGGATTCGTCGGCTGTGCGCTGGGCGTCCTGCTGGTCGTGGTCGCCGAAGTCTGGCGCCAGATTCGCGTCCGGTATTCGGCGCCCGCCCCGGTAGTCGACAGCGAGGTTCCTGCGAGCGAAAGCGCGGCGGCGGACGATCTCAAGCCTGCGGACGTGTTCCAGGCGGTCCCGAGGCGGCGCATCGTCTATTCCGGTTCTCCAAAGGTATCGACCGGCCATCCCAAGCGTTAGCCCGGGCCCTCCAGCCGGCTTGCCCTATTCGCGTTCACATTGTCGTCATCAGCCGGATAAACCCTGGCTGTGCTGGCTGGGTTTACGCTTTCAGAAGGTATCGCCTCTAGAACCGTCTTGTATGGAACCGGTTGCCAATACAGGACATGTTGAAGCTTCGCGCCATAGATGAGGGCCGGCTGGAGGCCGCCGCGAAACTTCTGGTGAAGGGGTTTCCTTCCCGTTCGCTCGCCTTCTGGCAGCACGGGCTGCGCAGGCTGGCCGCCCACAACAGGACCATGGGCCAGCCCTCGGTCGGCACCTTCCTGATGGCGGAGGAAAGGCCCGTCGGCATTCTGCTGACCATCCCCCGGCACGATACGCTGACGGGGCGCCGGATCGTCAATCTCTCGAGCTGGTATGTGGAGGAAAGTCACCGCTGGTCCGCCGTACGCCTGATCGTCGCGGCGCTCGCGGACAAGCAGGCGATCTATACGGACCTGACGCCGACCGACGTGGCCGCCGATGTCAACGCTCGCCTCGGCTTTCGCTCGTTCGATATCAAGGTTCTTCTCCTTGCCCTGCCGTGGACTGCCATCGTCGGCCGGAAGCGCGACAGGCTCGTCCCGTTCGAGGCGGTGCCGCCCGGCGCCATCGCCGAGGCGTTGATGCCGGATATGCGCAAGCACCGCGATCTCGGCTGCATCGTGACGACGATCGAGGCGGGCGGACGCTATCATCCGGTGGTCCTCGACGTGACCGTGCGCAAGCGCGTTCCCCTCGCGCGCGTCGTCTTTGCCGAAAGCATGGACCTCGTCGCCAACAACCTGGCCGCGCTTGCGCGCCTGCTGGTTCTGCGCGGCGTGCCCTTGCTGGCGCTGCAGGTGGAAAAGGACAGGCACATCCCGCACGCCTGGGTCTGGAAGCGTGGCCTGTGTTACCAGGTCAAGGGCGAATGGGACGAGCGGGTCATCAATGAGCTCTATTCCGAACGCGTGCTGCTGAAGGTCTGAAGCGTTACGATCTTCCGGCTTCGCTTCCCGCGCGTCGGCTCTTTGTTTTTCGCAGGCTGCTATCGCAAAACCGCTGCACTTTTGCGCGGCGCGCTCCAGCCGCCTATAGCTCTTCCAGCGTATCGCCGAAGCGCTCGATGCCGCGCAGGCGCGTGCGGCCGGCAGCGCCGGCGCGTTCGATGGCACGCGTCGTGATCAGGTGGCAGACCGCCATTACCGAGACGTGGTTGAACAGCGGTCCCGGCGCCAGCGTCTGACATCGGAAGTGCCAGGTGGCGCTCGCCCGGTGGGTGACGCCTTCGTCCGTCAGGTAGAGCAGCTTCGCGCCGCTCTTCTCGATCGCCGACAGGATCGTCTCCATCTGCGCCACGCGGCGGCGCAGGCCGAAGACGATCGCCACGTCACGGTCGGTCACGCTGACGAGATGTTCGCCGAGCGTCTGGCCCGCGCCGGGGATGGCGACGATGTTCTCCACCACCTGCGTCATCTGCCATTGCAGGTATTCGGCAAAGGCGTGGCTGCTGCGAAAGCCCAGCACCCAGGTCTTGCGTGCGCCAAGGATCGCATCGGCGATCGCATCTACCTGCGCGTCGGTGATCGTGGAAAACGTGCCTTCGAGATTGGCGATGCCTTGCGCGACATGGGCGCCGACGGATTGGGCGCCGGCGGCATCCGAGGAGGTGGACAGGAACAGGCGCGAGCCGGTCTCCCGCTCGTCGCGCGCATGGCGGCGGGCCTCCTCGTAGCTCTCATAGCCGAGGCGGCGGACGAAACGCGTCACGGTTGCATTGGAGACCTGCGCGAGCTTGGCCAGTTCCGAGGCGGAATAGCTGGCGAGCTCGCCGGGGAAATCGCAGACGAATTCGCCGAGCCGTCGTTCGGCCGGGTGCAGGCCATCGAGCGCGTCACGCACGCGAAACAGGAACGAACGATCCGTAGAGCCCATCTGAGCCATTCCTTTCACTTCGAAATCAAGCTTGTAACGCACTTGCCGGACTTCGCAAGAATGCCGTGCGGGATGCGGCGCAAAGTTTCTTGAAAAACAGATTTCATATGTGTATTATAAGAAAATTGATTTTCATGCTGATGCCAAGAGGAGGAGACTATGGCAGCAGAAGGTATGGTGCAGTCCGGCACGTCATCGCCGGCCATCCGGCAACTGGAGGGCGCGCTCACCCGCATCGGGGTGACGCGCGCGCACAAGCAGATCATCGCGCTGGTGCTGATCGGCTGCCTGTTCGACAGTTTCGAACAGAACACGATCGGCGTGTCCGGCCCGCTCCTGAGGGAGCATTGGGGCCTGACGGGTACGGATATCGGCCTCCTGAACACGATCACGTTCGGCAGTGCGGCCATCGGCCGGCTGCTTTCGGGCATCCTCGGCGACCGCTACGGCCGCCGCGTCATGCTGACCGTCAACCTGCTGCTGTTCTCGCTGGGTTCGGCGGCCTGCGCGCTGGCGCCGGACTTCATGTTCCTGTGCATCGCGCGCGCCATCGTCGGCTTCGGCGTCGGCGGCGAGATTTCCACCGCCGTCACCATGCTGTCGGAATTCTGCTCGCCGAAGTTCCGCGGAACGGCGGCCGGGCTCGTCAATGTCGGCGCGGGCGGTTTCGGCAACTTCCTTGCCCCCGTTTATGGCCTGATGATCTTCAGCATCTTCCCGGGTGAGGACAGCTGGCGCTGGCTCTTCGCCTCACTGGCGCTGCCGGCGCTGCTGGTCGTCTTCTATCGTCGCTACGTGCCGGAAACGCCGCGTTTCCTTGCCGCGCAGGGCCGGATCGACGAGGCGAACAAGGTGCTCTCGGTGCTGGAATCCGGCTCGCTCCGGCCGAAGAACCTCGTGGTGCGCGAATATCTCTCGAAGGAGAACGAACAGGATGCGCCCAGCGCCAAGGGCGCCTGGAAGGAGCTGTTCCGCGCGCCGTTCCTCGGCCGCATCGTGCCGGTGTCCATCGCCATCCTGATGAGCTACGGCGCGCAGCTTTCCGTCCTGACGCTGATGCCGGTCATCTTCGTCTCTATGGGCTACACGCTGCAGGGCAGCCTGCTCTACAGCATGATCATCCAGAGCGGCAGCGTGCTCGGCGCCATCGCGGCCTCGATGTTCGGCTACTACTTCCCGCGCAAGCGCGTCCTGACCGTCGGTGCCATCTGCGCCTGCCTTGCCGCGCTCGCCATCATGTATCTCGGCACCACCATCCATCTGGTGCTGTTCTTCGGCGCGCTCTTCCAGTTCTTCGTGCTTCTCTTGAACACGTCGATCTGGATCTATGCGCCGGAACTCTTCCCGACCCGCATCCGCGCCTTCGGCGTCGCCTTCATCCTGGCGACGGGTTCGGCCGCCGGGTCCTTCGTGCCGACCATTTCGGGCGCCCTGTTCGACAGCTACGGCATGGGCGGCGTGTTCGGCCTTGCCGCGGCCATGTACGCCATCTTCGCCATCTGCATCCGCCTCGGGCCGGAAACCTACGGCATGTCGATGGAAGACATCACGCAGCGGGCGGACGCCGCCACGGCAAGCGACAACCTCGTCGCAGAGCCCGCCAAAGCAGGAGCTTGAAGAGAGCATGACCCCGCATATCCTGTTGATCAATCCCAACAGCTCCGAGGCCACAAGCGAGATGATGCACGCCATCGCGCTGGCCTCCGCGGCGGGGCGGCTGGTGGTGAAGACCGTCACCGCGCGCCGCGCGCCGGGCATGATCGTCACTCCCGGGCAACTGGCCGCCTCCGCCGCCGAAGTGGTGGAGCTCGGCACCGCGCACGGGCGGGATTGTGCGGGGATCATCGTCAGCGCCTTCGGTGATCCCGGCCTTGCCGAGCTTCGCCGCAAGGTCGCCGTTCCCGTGGTCGGCATCTGCGAGGCCTCGATGATCGAGGCCTCGCAGGGCGGCCGCAAATTCGCCGTCGCCACTTCGACGCCCGACCTGGTCGAGGCCATCGACCAGCGGGCGCACGATCTCGGCCTTGCCCATCTCTACCGGGGCATCCGCTGCACCGAGGGCGACCCCGTCGCCCTTGCCGCCGATCCGGCGCTTCTCAGCGAGGCGCTGGCCGGGGCGGTGCGGGCCTGCATCGAGGAGGACGGCGCCGAAGCCGTCATCATCGGCGGCGGCCCGCTCGGCCAGGCGGCCGAAAAGCTCCGTCCGCGCTTCGACCAGCCCGTGCTCGGGCCGATCCCCTCGGCGGTGGAACGCATCATCGGCCTCATCAGCAAGGCCGGCGACGCGCCGCAGGCGATGGAAAGCTGAATCCATTCCGGCAAAAGTGCACAGCGGTTTTGCGTGCGGAATTGCGTTGAACCCTAGACCTCGACCGGCCGGGCATGCTCGGCCTTCGTACCGAAAACCCGGCGATACCGCTCGATTTCGGCGGGATCGCCGGTTGCTTTCAGGGGATTGTCCGAAAGCTTGACCGCCGGCCGGCCATTGGCGCTCGTCACCTTGCAGACGAGCGAGATCGGGTCGAGCCCCGTCCCGCCATCCGGATCGCAGCCGCGGAAGTCGTTGGTGAGGTTGGTGCCCCAGCCGAAGCTCATGCGCACGCGGCCGTGGAAGTGCCGGTACGTTTCCTCGATCGTGTCGACATCCATGCCGTCGGAGAAGATCAGCAGCTTTTCCCGCGGATCGCGGCCCTTGTCCTGCCACCAGCGGATGATCTGCTCGCCGCCGGCGATCGGCGGCGCGCTGTCCGGGCGGAAACCGGTCCAGTCCGCCACCCAGTCCGGCGCCTCGGCGAGGAAGGCGGTGGTGCCGAAGGCGTCGGGCAGGGCGATGAGGAGATTGCCGTTATAATGCTGCCGCCATTCCTCCAGCACCTGGTAGGGCGCGGCGGCGAGCGCCGCATCGCCCTCGGCCAGCGCGGCGGCCACCATCGGCAGCTCGTGCGCGTTGGTGCCGATCGCCTCGAGATCGGCATCCATGGCGAGCAGCACGTTGGAGGTGCCGATGAAGCGCTCGCCGAGCCCTTCCTTCAGCGCTTCCACGCACCAGCGCTGCCAGAGGAAACCATGCCGGCGGCGGGTGCCGAAATCGGAGATGACGAGATCCGGCAGGTGCCGCAGCCGCTCCACCTTCTCCCACAGCCGGGCCTTGGCGCGGGCATAGAGCACGTCGAGCGCAAAAAGCCCCTTGTCGCGCATTGCCGCGCGCGATTTCAGCTCGTTGATGATGACGAGCGCCGGGATCTCCCACATGGTGGTGTGCGTCCACGGTCCCTCGAAATGCAGCTCATACTGCCCGTCCACCTTGCGCAGATCATAGTCGGGCAGGCGGAAGGCGGCCAGCCAGGCGATGAAATCCGGCCCGAACATGCGCGCCTTGCCGTAAAAACTGTTGCCTGCCAGCCAGATCAGTTCCTTCTTGGTGAAACGCAGGCTGCGGGCATGGTCGAGTTGCGCCCGCAGTTCCTCCTCGTCGATGATCTCGGCAAGCCGCACGGTCTTCGTCCGGTTGATCAGCGAGAAGGTCGCCTCGACATCCGGATGCAGGTGGCGGATCATCTGCAGCATCAGCAGCTTGTAGAAATCCGTGTCGAGCAGGCTGCGTACGATGGGATCGAGCCGGAAATTGTGGTCGTAGGTGCGGGTCGCGAAATCGGTGACGGCCATCCGGCTCCTCCTGAACGATGCTGGACACGGGTATAGCCCACCCGCGACCTCCTCGGAAAGCGCCTGTCGTGCGGGGAGGGGATCACACCCCGTCTGCAACGCATGATTGGTGGCCGGGGCATCTTGTGCTTGGTGCTTGATAGGGCGGTCCAAAACGTGATTGCGCGATGTCGAGCGGAGGACGCGCTGCCGAAGACGTTTGGCATCATCGCATCCGCACGATCCTGCCGGCAACGCCCGGCGTCGGGCTGTGCTTCCGGCATGTTTTCGGTTCCTTCGGCATTCTTGGCTGCACGTTCTGCGTTTATGGTTAGCGGAGCTTTTACGGTGCCCGGACGCATCATTTCGAAACACCCGGATTTGTCCGCAATGCCTTGAGAAACCGGGCTTATTCTCGCCTTGTTCATGAAGCGCCGCAATGGCACGTCCCGTCTCGATCCATGCATCTCGCCGGCTTCACGAAATCTTATCCATGTCCTTTCAGTCGATCTTATCAACCGTCGGTTATGCCTCTTCGGAACGATAAGCCAAGAGCCCGCTGTCCGGCCGGCATTGAAAAACGACGGAGAAGACCATGAAGCAGAAGATTCGTGATATCCTGACGAAACACGGCGGCCTGCCGACGCCGGTCGACCAGCTCGCGGATGATGCCGATCTCTACGCGGCCGGTCTCTCCTCCTTCGCCTCCGTGCAGGTGATGCTCGGCATCGAGGATGCCTTCGACGTCGAATTCCCCGACAATCTGCTGAACCGCAAGTCCTTCCAGAGCATCGACGCGATCACGCGGGCGGTGGCCGGCCTTGTCGGCAATGCGGAGGCGGCCGAATGACCGTCACCGTCGGGAAGGGGCTCGCGGAGCGCGCCGAGCGCGTCTCCGCCGTGGCCGCAGCGCATGCCGACGACGTGGACGCCAAGGGTCGTTTCCCGCGGGAGGCCGTCGAGGCGATGATCGCCGAACGGCTGCTCTCCATCCAGGTGCCCGTCGCGCTCGGCGGCGAGGATGCTTCGATCTCGGAGATCGCCGAGGTCTGTTCGGTGCTCGGCCAGGCCTGCTCGGCCGCCGCCATGGTCTTCGCCATGCACCACATCAAGCTGTCGAGCCTCGTCTCGCACGGCGCCGGCGATGCCTGGCACAGCGCCTTCATGCGCCGCATTTGCGACGAACAGCTTCTCCTTGCCTCCGCGACGACCGAGGGCGGCATCGGCGGGAACCTGCGCAACAGCATCTGCGCCATCGAGATCGACGGCGACACCTGCCGCCTCACCAAGGACGCGACCGTCATCTCCTATGGCGCGCATGCAGACGCGATCCTCATCACCTCGCGCGCTCATGCGGACGCCGCCTCGACCGACCAGGTCATGACCGTCTTCACCAGGGACCAGTACACGCTGGAGCAGACCCATGTCTGGGACACGCTCGGCATGCGCGGCACCTGCTCGGACGGCTGGCTCTTCAAGGGGGAGGCGCCGAAGGCGCAGATCCTGCCCAAGCCGTTCGCCGAGATCGCCGCGCAGTCGATGCTCGCAACCTCGCACCTTCTCTGGAGCGCCGTCTGGTACGGCATCGCCGTCAACGCCGTCGCCCGCGCGCAGGCCTTCGTCCGCGCCGCCGCCCGCAAGAGCCCCGGCGTGACGCCGCCCGGCGCGCTGCGTCTTGCGGAGGCCTCCAACCTTCTCCAGCTCGTGAAATCCAACACGATCGCCGGCCTCAAGGAATACGAAGCCGCCAAGGCGGATCCGGACCGGCTCTCCTCCATGGGCTTCGCCGTCGCGATGAACAATGTGAAGATCGCCTCCTCCGAGACGATCCTCGCGATCATCAACCAGGCCATGCTGATCTGCGGCATCATGGGCTACAAGAACGGCACGCCCTTCAGCCTCGGCCGGCACCTGCGCGACGCGCATTCCGCCCAGCTGATGATCTCCAACGACCGCATCCTCGGCAACACGTCGAACCTCCTGCTTGTGCACAAGCAGGACACCAGCCTGATCGGGTGACACCATGGATATGCAGACTTCTCTTCTCGACCGGCTCTTCGATTCGGGCCTGCTCATCGATACCGGCGTCGAAGGCCTCTATGGCCGCAGCGGCGCCTTCGAGGACGTCATCGCCCGCTTCGAGCGGCTGATCGACGCCTATGGCGGCGCCGACGGCGCGGAAGCGATGCGCTTCCCGCCGGGCATGAACCGTGCGCATTTCGAGACCTCCGGCTACATGAAGAGCTTTCCGCAGCTCGCCGGCACCGTGCACAGCTTCTGCGGCGGCGAACTCGACCATATGAGCCTCCTGCAATGCATGGAGGTCGGCGGCGACTGGACGAAGGACCAGAAGGCGACCGACATCGTGCTGACGCCGGCCGCGTGCTATCCGCTCTATCCGACGATCGCCAAGCGCGGCCGCCTGCCGGCCAAGGGCGGGCTTTACGATCTCCAGTCCTACTGCTTCCGCCATGAGCCCTCGAACGACCCGGCCCGCCAGCAGCTCTTCCGCATGCGCGAATATGTCTGCATGGGCACGCAGGAACATGTGACGACCTTCCGCCAGACCTGGATGGACCGTGGCCTCGAAATGATGGAAAAGGTCGGCCTCGATGTCACGATCGACGTGGCCAACGACCCGTTCTTCGGCCGCGCCGGCCGCATGCTCGCCAACAACCAGCGCGACCAGAACCTCAAGTTCGAGCTGCTCATTCCGGTGACCTCGGCCGCCAAGCCGACCGCCTGCATGAGCTTCAACTACCATCAGGACGCCTTCGGCGCGAAATGGGGTCTCAATCTCGAGAACGGCGACGTCGCGCACACCGCCTGCGTCGGCTTCGGCCTGGAGCGCATCGCGCTCGCCCTCTTCGCCCGCCACGGCCTCGACATCGCCGCCTGGCCGGAAGCCGTCCGCAAGACGCTCGGATATCGGGACTGAGCATGGCCGCCGTCTTCCCCGGGGCCGACCCCGAGACCTGGCGGCCGCACGCGCTGCACGACGCCGAGCGCATGTGGCCGGAGACGAATTGCTACGTCGACCTCTGGATCGAGGTGCTGAACGCCTTCGGCGCCGCACCCGAGGCGATGCTCGGCTTCTCCCTGACCCAGGATTTCGAGGGCGACCAGTTCACCTTCTTCAAGGTCCCGCTGGAAGACCTCGAAAGCCTGTACGGCATCCGCTGCACGGAACTCGCCATCTTCGACAAGGTTGAGACCCATGTCGCAACGCAGATCGCGCGCGGCCGCCTCTGCCTCGTCGAGATGGACAGCTTTTACATGCCGGACACCCGCGGCGTCGCCTATGGCCAGGAGCATGGCAAGACGACGGTGGCGATCAACCGGCTGGACCCTGAAGGAAAGCGGCTCGATTATTTCCACAATGCCGGCTTCTTCCGGCTGGAGGGGAAAGACTTCGACGGCCTGTTCCATCTGAATGACGGCCCCGACGACCTGCCTTTCCTGCCCTATACGGAATTCGCCAAGTTCCCGGTAAAGCGGCCGGACGAAACCCATCTGCGCCGCGAGGCGAAACGGCTGCTTGCCGCGCATTTTGCCCGCCGCCCGGCGGAAAACCCGGTGGCCGCCTTCGCGACGCTCTTTCCGAGCCAGGTGGAAGCGGTGGCCGATCGTCCCTTCGGTTTCTTCCACAAATATGCCTTCAACACGCTGCGCCAGCTCGGCGCCAATTTCGAGCTTGCCGGCTCCCATCTCGACTGGATCGCCCCGGACGGCAGGCTTGAGGAGGCCGCCGATGCGGCCCGGAAAATCTCCGAGACGGCGAAGTCCGTGCAGTTCCAGCTCGCCCGCGCCGTGACGCGCCGCAGGTTCGATCCTCTGGCGAGCGCGCTCGATCCGGCTGTCGAGGCCTGGGACCGGCTGATGGCAACGCTCGCCGCCCGCATCGGCTGATGGAGGACCGGATGCCTGCGATCGGAAAGCCCCTCTCCGGCGGCTGGCGCATGGTGCTGACGCCGGCCGCCGCCGCCGCGGACCCGGCGGCGCTCGAAAGCCTTTCCGGTTTCATCGAGGCGACCGTGCCGGGCACGGTCGCCGGGGCGCTGGAGCGCGCCGGCCGCTTCGACCGCACGGCGCCCGACCCGCTCGACCATCTCGATGCCTGGTACGTGCTCGACCTCGCCGGCGAGGCACCGGGCGACGCTGTGCTGCATTTCGACGGTCTCGCCACGATCGCCGAAGTCTGGTGGAACGGCGCGCTCGTCCTGTCCTCCGACAGCATGTTCGTGCGCCACGACCTTCCTGTCATGCTCGCCGGCAACGACCGCCTCGCGCTCTGCTTCCGCGCGCTGAAGCCGCATCTGGAGAAGCGCGGTCCGCGTGCGCGCTGGCGGCCACAGATGATCACGCCGCAGGGCCTGCGCCTCGTGCGCACCACCCTGCTCGGCCGCATGCCGGGCTGGTGCCCCGAAGTCCACGCCGCCGGCCCCTGGCGGCCCGTCCGCCTCTCGCGGCCCGTGCCGGCCTTGCCGGGCGACGTCCAGCTGGCCGCCCGCCTCGACGAAGACGGCGCCGGCCGGCTCGATGTGCGTTTTTCTCTCGACGGAACGGCTCCGCCCATCCTCGAATGCGCCGGGGTCACCGCCGTGGCCGTGCCCGACGGCGAGGGCCGGTTCCGCGCAAGCCTTGCCATTCCCCGTGTCGAGGCCTGGTGGCCGCGCAGCCATGGCCGGCCGGCGCTGCATGAGGTGGCCTTGATTGCGGGCGGACAGCGCCATGCGGTCGGCCGCACCGGCTTCCGCCGCATCACGATCGATCGTGGCGCGGATGGCCGGGATTTCGCGCTCTCCGTCAACGGCGTGAAGATTTTCTGCCGCGGTGCGGTGTGGACCAGTGCCGACATCGTCGACCTGCCGGGCGATCGCGCACGATACGCTCCGCTGCTGCGGCTGGCGGCCGAGGCCGGCATGAACATGCTGCGCATCGGCGGCACCATGGCCTATGAGACGCCGGATTTCTTCGCGCTTTGCGACGAACTCGGCCTGATGGTCTGGCAGGATTTCCAGTTCGCCAATTTCGATTACCCGGTAGGCGACCCGGCCTTTGCCGACAAGGTGCGGAAGGAAGCCGTCCAGTTCCTCGAGGCGACAGCCGCCTCGCCGTCGCTTGCCGTTCTGTGCGGCGGCAGCGAGATCGACCAGCAGGCGGCGATGCTCGGCCTGCCGGAAGCGGCCTGGGCCGGGCCGCTGACCCGGGAGATCCTGCCCTCCGTCGCCGCGGCCCGTCGGCCCGATGTGCCTTATGTGGAGAACTCCCCGGGCGGCGGCGCCATGCCCTTCTCGCCGAATGCCGGCGTCACGCACTATTACGGCGTCGGCGCCTATTGCCGGCCTCTGGAGGACGCGCGCCGCGCGGCGGTCCGTTTTTCCGCCGAAAGCCTCGCCTTCGCCAATGTGCCGGAACAGGCGACGCTCGACGCACACCTGCCGGTGCCCGCCGTGCATGACCCGCGCTGGAAAGCCCGTGTGCCGAGAGATCGCGGCGCCTCCTGGGATTTCGAGGATGTGCGCGATCACTATCTCGGCCTGCTCTACGGCCTTGAACCGGCGCGGCTGCGCCGCGAGGATCCGGCCCGCTACCTCGACCTTTCGCGCGCCGTCGTCGGCGAGGTGATGGAGGCGACCTTTGCAGAATGGCGCCGCGCGGAAAGCCCATGCAACGGCGCGCTGGTCTGGACTTTCCAGGATCTCCTGCCCGGCGCCGGCTGGGGCATCATCGATGCGACGGGCTTGCCGAAATCCGCCTGGCACGCGCTGCGCCGCGCCTTCCGGCCATTGCAGATCACGCTCAGCGACGAAGGCACGAACGGGCTCGACATACACGTGCTGAACGACGGGCCGGACGAACGGCATCTGGTGCTGGAGCTTTCCTGCCTGCGCCACGGCCGGCAGCCGGTCGTCTCCGGCCGCAGGGAGATGACGCTTTCCCCGCATTCCGCCGAGACGCTGCCGGCAACCGCGCTCTTCGGCGCCTTCTTCGACACGACCTATGCCTTCCGCTTCGGCCCGCCGTCCCATGACGTGACGGTGGGACGGCTCGTCGATGCGGGCGGGACCACCGTCGCGGAAGCCTTCCATTTTCCCCGCGGCCGCGCGGAGGCCATCTCTCCCGCCGTCCTGACGGCAGTCCTCCGGCAGGATGCGGAAGGCTGGCTGCTCGACCTTTCGGCCGACCGCTTCGCCCAGTCGGTCGCCATCGAGATCGACGGCTTCCTGCCGGCCGACAACTGGTTCCATCTGGCGCCGGGCGGCGTGAGAAGCGTCCGTCTTCTGCCTTGCGCCGGCACCGACCCCCTGGCGCGGCCGAACGGCACTGTCCGCGGCATCGGCGCCGAGGCCGTCATATCCATCTGAGCCTTAGAACGGGCGGCCGTTCCTGCTGCGCGCCCGCGCCAAGGCTATCGCGACCGGCATGTCGATCGAATCATTCTTGGTTTCTATGAAATGCATTTCATATATCTATTTGCGAAATGCATCGGCTTGCCGGCATATTTTCCTTGAGGGCGTCATTGCTCCGGCGGTGATCCTGCACCAACAAGGGGAACAATCATGTTGAAGACCATCCTGTCCTATGCCGTGGCCACGGGCCTTGCCTTTTCCGTTCTCGGGACGCCGCTTGCCGCGAGCGCCGACGATCTCGAGACCATCAAGGCCGCGGGCGAATTCAAGTTCGCCAACAGCGGCGCCTATCCGCCCTTCAGCTTCGTCGACGACAGCAATCAGACGGTCGGCTTCGACGTCGATATCGGCAACGAGATCGCCAAGCGCCTCGGGGTGAAGGGCGCCGGCGTCAGCACCGCCTGGGACGGCATCATCGCCGGCCTGCTTGCCGGCAAGTACGATTCCGTCATCGGCAGCATGACCATCACCCCGGAGCGCGAAAAGGCCGTCGATTTCGTCGGTCCCTATTACAAGTCGGGCCGCGGCGTCTTCGTCACCGAGGGATCCGAGATCAAGTCGATCGACGACCTGAAGGACAAGACCATCGGCGTGACGCTCGGCGAGACCCACGAGAAATGGGCGCGCGAGCGCGGCGGCTGGGAAATCCGCACCTACAAGGGCCTGCCGGAACTCTTCCTCGAGCTGAAGGCCGGCCGCATCCAGGCGATGATCGTCGATGCCGTGCCGGTGTCGATCGCCGTCAAGGAGACGGGCGAGAAGGTCGCCAAGCTCGACGTGCCGGAATTCGCCGGGACCGAGGACCAGATCGGCATCGCCATCCGCAAGGGCAATCCGGAGCTGAAGGCCGCCATGCAGAAGGCGCTGGACGACATGATGGCCGACGGCACCTACGAGGCCATTGCCATGAAGTGGGTCGGCGCGGACATCCGCTGATCTCTCCCCGCCCATGAAAGGGCCGGCCCGGCGGGAGACTGCCGGCCGGCTGACCGATCGCCGAGGATCCGGCAATGGATATCGCTCTCATCGGCCGCATTGTCCCAGTCTTCGTCCAGGCGGCCTGGACGACCGTCGAGCTCTCCCTGCTGTCGCTTGCCCTCGGCCTTGCCGTGGCGGCGCTTGTCGCGATGCTCCGCCTCTCGCATGTCGCGGCCCTGCGCTTTGCCGGCGCGGCCTATGTCAGCGTCTTTCGCGGCACGCCGGCGCTCATCCAGATCTTCCTGCTCTATTTCGGCGGGCCGCAGGTCGGCATCCAGCTCGACCCCTTCGCCGCGGGCGCCATCGCGCTCGGCCTCAACATCGCAGCCTATATGGCCGAATCGATCCGCGGCGGCGTGCTCTCGGTCGATCGCGGGCAGATGGAGGCGGCGCGCTCGCTCGGTTTCGGCGAGGGCCAGTCCATGCGCTGGATCGTGCTGCCGCAGGCCGCCAAGCTGATGATCCGCCCGCTCGGCGTCAATGCCGTGGCGCTGGTCAAGGGCACGGCCCTCGTCGCCACCATCTCGGTGGTGGAACTCACCTATACGGCGCAGCGCTTCATCGGCTCCACCTACAAGCCGTTCGAGATCTTCGCGGTGACGGCGGTGCTCTACATGATCATGGTCTACGGCCTGACGCTCCTCGTCGACCGTCTCGACCGCGCCTATGCCGGGGAGGCGTGAAGATGCAGGGTCTCGATTTCAGCATCGTCCCCGAATACTGGCCGCTGATCGGCAAGGGCCTGTGGTGGACCGTCGTCATCTCCACCGCCTCCGCCGTGCTCAGCGTTCTCGCCGGCATCGGCTTTGCCCTTCTCGTGCTCTATGCTCCGCCCGTCGTGCGCTATCCGGTGCGCCTCTTCATGTGGCTCTTCATGGGCACGCCGCTGCTCCTGCAGCTCTTCCTCATCTATTTCGGCCTCGTGCAGATCGGCATCGACATTCCGGCCATCTGGTCGGGCATCGTCGCCCTCAGCCTGCATTTCGCCGTCTACAATGCCGACATCTTTCGCGCCGGCATCGCCTCGCTCGACAAGGGGCAGACGGAGGCGGCGCGCTCGCTCGGCTTCGGCGCCTGGCGGACGCGGATCTACATCGTCGTGCCGCAGGCGGTGCGGGGTACGGTGCCCGCCGTCGGCAACATGATGATCGCGCTCCTGAAGGAATCCTCCATCGTCTCGATGATCGGCATCGCCGAACTGGTGCACAGCGCCCAGCTCGTCATCAGCGAGACCTACCGGCCCTTCGAATTCTACCTGACGGCCGCCGCCCTCTATTATGGTCTCAATCTCATCCTCGAAGCGGTCCTCAGGGGGATCGAACGGAAAGTGGAGCTTTCGCGATGAACGATACCCGTCCGATGATCGAGGTGCGCGGCGCCAGAAAGTTCTTCGGGCCGCTGGAGGTGCTGAAGGGCATCGATTTCAGCGTGGCGCGCGGCCAGATCGTCGCCGTCATCGGCCCGAGCGGTTCGGGCAAGAGCACGCTGCTGCGCTCGATCAACCATCTCGAAACGCTCGACGGTGGCGAGGTCTGGCTCGATGGTGTGCAGGTAAATCAAAAGCTTGACCGCCGTTCCTTCGAGCGGCACATCAACGGCGTGCGCCAGCAGATGGGCATGGTGTTCCAGCACTTCAACCTCTTCCCGCACCTGAGCGTCGCGGAAAACATCACCATCGCCCCGATCAAGCTGAAGGGCATGGCGAAGGCCGAGGCGCGGGCGCTCGCCCTGAAGATGCTCGACAAGGTGGGCCTTGCCGACAAGATCGACGCCTTCCCGGCGCGCCTTTCGGGCGGGCAGAAGCAGCGCGTTGCGATCGCGCGGGCGCTCGCCATGCAGCCGAAGGTCATGCTTTTCGACGAGGCGACCTCGGCGCTCGATCCGGAGCTGGTGGACGAGGTCAACCTCGTCATGAAGCAGCTGGCGAGCGAGCACATGACCATGGTCATCGTCACGCACGAGATGCGTTTTGCCGCCGAAGTCGCCGACCGGGTGATCTTCATGGCAGACGGCGCCGTGGTGGAGGAGGGCAGCCCGGCCGAGCTCTTCCGCAATCCGAAGCAGGAGCGCACCCGCAGCTTCCTGAAGAAATTCCTCAACGGCTAGGATTTCCCGGCCGCTGAAAACCGCATCCTCCTGTCATGGATCGATCATGAGCCAGCACCTGACCGCAACGGGCGAACGCCCGGCATCCCACCTCTTCTACCAGTCCCGCATGCGCCGGCCGCTCGCCGACCGGGCGGAGGGCATCTACATCTGGGACGAACATGGCCGGAAGGTCATCGACGGGTCCAGCGGGGCGATGGTCGTCAATATCGGCCATTCCAACCGGAACGTGCTCGACGCCATGAAGCGCCAGATGGACAGGGCGACCTTCGCCTACCGCCTGCATTTCGAGAACCAGCCGGCGGAAGACCTGGCGCGCCGCCTTTACGGCTACATGCCGGAGGGCCTCGACCGGGTGTTCTTCGTTTCCGGCGGCTCGGAGGCGGTGGAATCCTGCCTGAAGCTCGCCCGGCAATGGGCGCTCGCCACCGACCAGCCGGAGCGCTGGAAGGTGATCTCGCGCTTCCCCTCCTATCACGGCTCGACCCTCGGCGCGCTCGCCGTCACCGGTTATGACGCGCTGAAGAAACCCTTCCTGCCGATGCTGCGCGACATGCCGCACATCAAGGCACCCACCGCCTATCTCGACCGCGACAACTTCTCGATGGAGGAGCGCGGCATCCGCTATGCCGACATGCTGGAGGAGAAGATCCTGGAGGAGGGGGCGGAAAGCGTGCTCGCCTTCATCATGGAGCCGATCGGCGGCGCTTCCACCGGTGCGCTCGTCGCGCCCGACAGCTACTATCCGCGCATCCGCGAGATCTGTGACAAGTACGGCATCCTGCTGATCCACGACGAGGTGATGAGCGGGGCCGGCCGCACCGGCCGCTATCTCGGCGGCGACCATTGGAATTGCCGGCCCGATATCGTCGCCCTCTCCAAGGGCCTCGGCGCCGGCTATTGCCCGCTCGGCGCGATGATCGCCCATTCGCGGCTGGTGAAGCCGGTGCTCGACCGCGGCGGCTTCGCCCATGGCTACACCTATGCCGGCAACCCGCTTGCCTGCGCTGCAGGCCTTGCCGTGCTCGACGAGATCGAGCGGCAGGATCTGCTCGGCAACGCCACCCGCATCGGCGCGCTTCTGAAGGCCGAACTGGAGGGCCTTGCCGAACGCTACCCGTTCATCGGCGACGTGCGCGGCAAGGGCCTGTTGCTCGCGGCCGAATTCGTCTCCGACCGCAAGACCATGGCGCCGTTGCCCAAGGCATTGGAGGCGCACCAGCGCGTCGTCGACATCGCCTATGAGCGCGGCCTCATCATCTATTCGCGCCGCACGCGCGGCGGCGTCGAGGGCGACCATTTCCTCGTCTGCCCGCCGATGATCACCACCGAGGCTCAGGTCGGCGAGATCGTGACGATCCTCGATGCGACGCTGGCGCAGCTTGCCGGCGAGCTTTCGCTGCCGGTCGGCAGATAGGAGCCGGCCATGAAATCGAACAAGGTCATCATCACCTGCGCGGTGACGGGCTCGGTGCACACGCCCTCCATGTCGCCCCATCTGCCCTACAAGCCCGAGGACATCGCGTCCGAGGCGATCGCGGCGGCGGAGGCGGGCGCCTCTATCCTGCACCTGCACGCCCGCGCCCCGGAAGACGGTCGCCCGACGGCCGACCCGAAGGTTTTCATGCGCTTCCTGCCGGTCATCAAGCAGGCGAGCGATGCGGTGATCAACATCACCACCGGCGGCTCCTCCGTCATGACGCTGGAGGACCGGCTGGCGGCGGCGCTCGCCGCCGAGCCGGAAATGTGCTCGCTCAACATGGGCTCGATGAATTTCGGGCTCTACCCGATGCTCGACCGGCCGCGGGCATGGAAACATGCCTGGGAGCCCGAGCTCCTGGAGGCGACGCGCGGCACGATCTTCCGCAACACCTTCGCCGATATCGAGACGGTCCTCAAACGCCTCGGCGAAGGCTGCGGCACGCGTTTCGAGTTCGAATGCTACGATGTCGGGCATCTCTACACGCTCGCCCATTTCCGCGACCGCGGGCTCGTTCCCGGCACGCCCTTCATGCAGTTCGTCTTCGGCGTGCTCGGCGGCATCGGCGCGGATCCGGAAAACCTCGTCCATATGAAGCGCATCGCCGACAAGCTGTTCGGCGAGGACTACCGTTTCTCGGTGCTTGCCGCCGGGCGCAGGCAGATGCCGATGATCACAATGGCGGCGACCATGGGCGGCAGCGTGCGCGTCGGCCTGGAGGACAGCCTTTTCGACGGCCGCGCGCTTGCGGCCTCGAATGCCGATCAGGTACGACGCATCCGTGCGATCCTCGAGGGCCTTTCGCTGGAGGTCGCGACGCCGGACGAGGCGCGCGCCATGCTCGGCCTCAAGGGCGGCGATCGAGTCGCATTCTGAGGAGGGGACATGCAGGACGACATCACGATCCGGCCGGCCGTCGCGGATGACGCGGAGACCATCCACACGGCCCTGAAGACGATGGCCGTGGACATGGGCGCGGAGGCGAAGTTCGTCTCCACCGTCGAGGACGTGCGCCGCCATGGTTTTGGCGAAACGCCGGCCTTCGAGGTGCTGATCGCCGAGGCGGGGGCGGCGTTTGCCGGCCTGTGCCTGGCGTTTCCGAGCTTTTCCACCTGGATAGGCGAGCCCGGTCTCTATGTTCAGGACCTCTTCGTCGCCGATGCCTTTCGCGGACGGCGGATCGCCGAGCGGCTTTTGCGCGCCACCGCGCGGCGCGGCCGGGCGCGCGGCGCCCATTACATGCGCCTGTCGGTCGACGTGGACAATGTCCGCGCGCAAGGCCTCTACAATCGCCTCGGGATCCGCCATTCCCGCAGCGAGCAGATCCACATGATCAAAGGCGCGGATTTCGACGCATTCGCCGAGGGAGAGCCATGAAGACCTTTTTTGCCGAAGAACAGAAACGCCACGATCCGAGCTTCTTCCTCTCCAGCGGCGCGCCGCAGCCGAACCCGGAGCAGCCGGAACGCGTCGAGCGCCTGCTGGCCGGCGCGCGGGCGGCGGGCATGGAGATCGTGCGGCCGAAGGACCACGGCCTCGCGCCGGTCTCCGCCGTGCACACGCCGGAATACATCGATTTCCTGGGCCGCATCCACGAGCGCTGGCAGCGCATCGAGGGCGCCTCGGCCGAGGTCATCCCCAACATCCACCCGATCGCCCGCACCGGCAGCTACCCCGCCTCGGCGGTCGGACAGGCCGGCTATCACATGGCCGATACGTCCTGCCCGATCTCCGAGCATACCTTCGAGAGCGCGCGCTGGAGCGCCTCCACCGCCGTTTCCGCCGCCGAGGCCGTCATGGCCGGCGAGAGGTGGTCCTATGCCCTCTGCCGCCCGCCGGGCCACCACGCCTTCCGGGATGTCGCCGGCGGCTTCTGCTTCTTCAACAATTCCGGCATCGCCGCCCAGCACCTGCTGCGGCAGGCAAAACGCGTCGCCATCCTCGATGTCGACCTGCACCACGGCAACGGCACGCAGGGCATGTTCTACGAGCGCGCCGACGTGCTGACGGTCTCGATCCATGCCGATCCGGTGCGCTTCTACCCCTTCTTCTGGGGCCATGCCGACGAGCGGGGGGAGGGGCTCGGCCTCGGCTACAATCTCAACCTGCCGCTGCAGCGCAAGTCCGGCGACGACGTCTATCTGGAGGCGCTGGCCGCCGCCATCCGCCGGGTCGAGGCCTTCTCGCCCGACGCGCTCGTCGTGGCGCTCGGCCTCGATGCCTTCGAAAAGGATCCGTTCGGTGGCCTCTCGGTCTCGACGCCGGGTTTTGCGCGCATCGCGGAAGTGATCGGGGCGCTGCGCCTGCCGACAGTCATCGTGCAGGAGGGCGGTTATCTCTGCGACGCGCTTGGCGACAACCTGACGGCCTTCCTTGCCGGTTTCGGTGCGAGAAACGGCTAGGGCAATTCCAGCAAAAGTGCGAAGCGGTTTTGCGTCCGGAATTGCGTGAAAACAAACAGATAGAGCGTTTTCCCGATTCGGGGAAAAGCGGAAATGCTCTATGCGGGATAGGTCCTTTGCGCGAAGGGTATCGTGGCGATCGCCTGGCGCAGTTCGGCAAGCAGGATCGTCTCGGCCCGGCTGCGGCGGGCCGTGCCGTCATAGACGAGGTGCACGTCGATGACCGGCGGATCCTCATAGGGCGGCAGGCGCCAGAGGCGGCCGGCGCGCACGTCCTCCTCCACCACATGGATCGGCAGCGGCCCGAAGCCGAATCCGGCGATGATCAGCCGCTTGACCTCCTCCAGATGCGAGGAAGTGCCGACGGTCTGGCCCTCGAACCCCTCCTGCTGGCGCAGCAGCGCGACGGGCCAGAGCGCGCCGGACATCTGGTCCGTCTTGAAGGAGACGTAGGGCTCCTGGCGCAGCGCCTGCAACGGCAGGTCCGCCACGCCGAACAGCGGATGCCGCGCGCCGCAGAAATAGCCGAAACTCTCCCGGTAGAGCACGTCGTATTCGAGCTTCGGATGCCGCTCCTGCATCAGGCAGACGCCGAAACCGGCATCGCGGTTGAGCACGGCGGCCATCACCTCCTGGCTGGAGGCGACGGAGAGCGACAGCGTGACCTGCGGAAAGGTCGTATGGAAGCCGGCCAGCACCTCGTCGAGGAACGGGCAGACGACATGGCTTGCCAGCGCGATCTCGATATGGCCGGTAAGGTCGCCGGGCTGCTCCTCCATCTGCTGCGGCAGGCCGGAAACGATCTCGAACAGCGCGATGCACTCGCTGAACAGCCGCTGCCCGGCCGGCGTGACGGCGAAATGCGAGGCGTTCCGCTCGACGAGCCGGCAGCCCATATGGGTTTCCAGCCGCTTCAGCGCATTGCTGACGGTCGGCTGTTTCAGGGAGAGCTTTTCGCCCGCCGCCGTCAGTCCGCGCTCCTGCACGATCACCATGAAGGTCCTGAGCAGGTTCCAGTCGATTTCCCAGACGAAACGCCGTCTTTGCCGCGCCATGTGCATTCCCCGGAATTATGCTTCGGGCGGCAACTATTGCATGCGCCTATCGGGCGTCAAAGGGTTCAACCGGACAAAGGAGATCCGCCGTGCCGCTTCTGACCTATCAGGGCGTCGTCTATCCCGCGCAGTGCGATGCGATGGGGCATATGAACGTGCAATACTACATCGCCGCCTTCGACCAGGCATTCTGGCATCTCATCGCCGCGGCCGGCTATTCGGCGACGTGGATTGCCGAGCGGCAGGAGGGCTGGGCGGACCGCCGCTACGAGATCGATTTCCGCCGGGAGCTGCCGGTCGGCAGCCTGTTCGAGGTCCGCAGCGCCGTCGTGAAGGTCGGGCGCACCTCGCTCACCACCCGCCACCGGCTGACGAACAAGGCGGACGACCAGCTTTGTGCCGAGCTTGTCGTCGTCTCGGTCTATTTCGACCTCGCGCGACGGGAGGCCCGCCCCCTGCCGGAGGTGCTTCTGAGCGGGGTTCGTCCCCTTGCTGAGGTGGATAGGGCTGGCCCTGACGGCGTATAGCCGAAGGACGGCCGCGGCCTCAGCCGAAGCGCCGAAGTGCCGCGGCGAACAGGTCCGTATCGACATTGCCGCCGGAGGTCACGGCAATCACGGCATCGCCTTCGATCGCGGCACCGTGGAACAGCGCCGCCGCAAGGGCGACGGCCCCGCCGGGCTCCACGACGATCTTCAGCCGCTTGAAGGCGAGCGCCATGGCGCGCAGCACCTCCTCCTCCGTCACGGCGATGCCGGACCCGGCCAGACGTTGCAGAATGGGAAAGGTGATCCTGCCCGGTTCCGGCGTGACGATCGCGTCGCAGATCGAGCCCGTCATCGTGGCGTTCCGCACGATCTTTCCGGCGGCCAGCGAGCGCGTGGTGTCGTCGAAACCTTCCGGCTCGCAGGGGCGCACGGTGAAGCCCGGCGCGGTGGCCTCGAGGGCCAGGGCGATGCCCGAGCTCAGCCCGCCGCCGCCGCAGGGCACCAGCACGTCGGCTGTCGTTATGCCTTCCTCTTCCGCCTGCTCCGCTATTTCGAGGCCGGTCGTGGCCTGGCCGGCGATGACCAGCGGCTCGTCGAAGGGCCGGATCAGCGTCAGGCCGCGCTCTTCGGACAGCCGCGCGCCAATGGCGTCCCGGTCTTCCGTGCCGCGGTCGTAGAGAACGACCTCGGCCCCGAAGGCGCGGGTGTTCTCGATCTTCAGCTTCGGCGCGTCGGAGGGCATGATGATGACGGATGGAACGCCGTGCCGCGTGGCGGCGAGGGCGACGCCCTGGGCATGATTCCCCGACGAGAAGGCGATCACGCCGCGCGTGCGCACCTCCGGCGCCAGCCCCGAAAGGGCGGACCAGCCGCCGCGGAACTTGAAGGAGCCGGTGTGCTGCAGGCATTCCGCCTTCGCGAAGACGCGCCGCCCCGCCATCTCGTCCAGGAAGGGCGAGGACAAGAGCGGCGTCCGCCGGGCATGGCCCTGCAGGCGGGATCTGGCGGCGACGATCATTTCGATGGATGTCATGGAGCAGGCTTTCGGCTGATGCGGTACCCGTTTCATAGAATGCCGCCGCACGCTTGAGAATGTCCGTTCTTGTCATGGTGACAGGAGCGTCCGCGCCTCGAACGGCACCATGCAGCAGAAGGACGCACCCTCTTGAAATTGCCGCATTGAACGGCCAATTGCAGGTCATGTGCATGGAAACGTCCGTCAGAATTTCGAGGCTTCGCGATCAAGCGCGCTCCCTGACCCGGAGCCGGCTGTCTTGACCCTGTAACGCCGCCGCAGATCCCGCCGCTCCGGGAACCCACACGATCCAACAGTGCGGTTCATGTCGTCTCGCCCTTGCGGCGTTCCGATGGAGCATATCCATGTCCTTGCCTCATTCCCCCAGAATCTGCCTCACCTGCGACCGGCATCTCCCGCGCGCGGCCAGCCGCTGCCCCTGGTGCAGGGCGCCCGTTCTCGTGCGTGCCGCCTCCGGCGTCCGCCGCACGGCAGCGTTCTTGCGGCCCGGCGGGGGGAGGGGATGATGAGCGGCGCAACGTGCACCGGCGCCCCTGCCGCGCAGGCCGGCGGTCCCGACGAATTGCAGCAGGTCGGGGTGCTTCCCTGGCGCCTTCGGCGCGACGGCGAGCCGAAGATATTGCTCATCACCTCGCGCAGGCGAGGGCGATGGATCGTGCCCAAGGGATGGCCGATGCGGGGGCGTTCGGCGGTCGCCGCGGCGTCCCGGGAGGCCTTCGAGGAGGCCGGCGTCATCGGCGATATCTCGCCTTCGCCCGTGACCTTCTACCGCTACATGAAGGCGCTGGACGACGGCTCGGAAGTTCCCTGCCACGTCCCGGTGTTCGGCATGAAGGTGCGCGGCACGCTGAGCCATTGGCGCGAGAAGGGGCAAAGGCAGCGCCGCTGGTTCTCCCTCGCCGCGGCGGCCGACCGGCTCGGCGACGCGGAGCTTGCCGCCTTCGTGAGGACGCTCGATGGCGCGCCGGAGGCGCTGCGGCCGTTCGGCTCGTTTGGCGGGCGGAAAGATTCGCCCTGCGAACCGCGGGCCGGTGGACGGTGAGGTAGCGCGATGGTTTCGCCACGCCCGGCCCGCCGCGTTGCGCGACGTCCTTTGCGCAGGACCGCCGCCGACTGCTGACGGCCTGGCGCTGCTGACTGCGAATGCAAGAGCGGCGCCAGGATATCGCCTCCCGACCCATGATGAAAACCTGTCGAGCAAGGCCGGCCGCATCCCTGCGCCGCCGCCTGCTCCTATTCGGAAAGAGCCAGACATGCGCTTTCGATACAGCCATACATTTCCCATCAGTGGCCCGAACAAGCTGCCCCGTTTCAAGCAATGGGCGGCCGAGAACCTGCCGGGCATCGCCTTCTCCCTGCCGCCGCAGGTTCCGGTGAAGAGCACGGCCCTGACGGTGCGCCTGCAATCCATCGAGGATCGCAATGCGCTGACGGAAAAGCTGGTCGGCGCCAGCTTCTAGCGGCATGAGGGGGCAGCGAACGATTGCCTTGGCGGCATCGTTCGCCGCCTCTCTTCCTCAAGCGTCCGGTCATGTTGCCGCGGAGGCTAAGGATATGCGCCGATGGTTCCATAATTCAGCTTATGCAACTTCCATATGCTGCCGGGCGGGATCGAGAATGGCGCGGCCGAGTGGAAAAAAGCGGAAATGCTAGACGGACTGCGGGGCGATGAACTGGTAGTAGGCCCACACGAGCGCAACCACGACGAGGACGGCGATCCAGATCAGGCCCTTCTTCGGTGGCGGTGCCTGCGGCTTGTTCTTGTCGTCCTGCTGCGGCTTCCGGCGTTCGAATTTCAGAACATTGTTCTCGTTCATGGCATCCTCCGGTGCGCAGGCGTGGCGGTCGCCGAGAGCTTTACCGGCGATTTGCCCCTTTCGGCAAGCGCCCCCGAGGAAGATCATGGATGGGGTTGTCCGGCGGGGTCACACCGCCCTTCCCCCGACGCCCATCTGCTCGAAATGCTTGTGGCCGAGATGGCCCGTGCCGTCGCGGATGTCCGCGGCGATCGCGGCCTTGAGCGCCTCGGGGTTGCGCGCGACGATGGCGGCGAGCGCCTCGGCGTGGCGGTCGATCTGGTAGGTGGTCGACAGGGTCTCGCCCGCCCGGCGCATGAAGGGGGCAAGGCGCAGCCAGAGGGATTCGATCAGCGGCAGCATCACCGTGCCGGGCCGTGCCTCGTAGAGGCAGCGGTGGAAGTCGAAATTCGCCTCTACGAGGCGGCCGAAATCGCGCCGCGCCAGCGCCTCGTCGGCCTGCTGGTCGAAGGCGCGGAGGCGGGCGAGCCGTGCCTCGTCGATGAAGGGCATGGCGCGTTCGGCGGCGCGGGTTTCGAGCGCGATCCGCGCCTCCAGCACCTCCTCGAAGCGCTGCGGGTCGAGATCCGGCACGCGGACGCGGCGATTGTCGAGCAGTTCCAGCGCCCCGTCGGCGACCAGCCTGTGCAGCGCCTCGCGCACCGGCATGGCGCTGACGCCGAGGGTTTCGGCCAACCCGTTGATCGTCACCGGATCGCCCGGTTCGAACTGGCCCGTCATCACGGCCCGCCGCAGCACGCGGTAGACCCATTGCTTGGCGGATTCGGACGCTTCGCGACCGGCTGCAACCAGCATGCTGAAACCCTCCCGTCTGTCGACCCGGTCTATGCCGGCTTATCGTCTCCGGGCTGAATTTTGCGGCCCTTGCACGCAGGGCGGATAAAGTCGCAAAGCTCAAAATGGCCCTTTACAGATTTGATCAAATTATGATTTGTTGTGATCATAAGCAAGTCAAGCCTATCACATAAGAGCCGTGATCAGCGGCCGGACAGAGGACAGCCGGCGCTCTGGGCGGAGGAAGCTCGGGACGCCGGACGATAAACGGGGAACCGATGACTGAGACCCGAACGACCGCGGCCCATGGCGGCGCCATCGGCATGCATGGCATCAAGAAATGGTTCGGCAATTTCCAGGCCGTCGACGACGTGACGCTGGATATCCGGTCGAACGAGTTCTTCACCCTTCTCGGCCCGTCCGGCTGCGGCAAGACCACGCTCCTGCGCATGATCGCCGGCTTCGAGCTGCCGACCGAAGGGCAGGTCCTGCTCGACGGGGTGGACATTTCCAGCCTTCTGCCGAACCAGCGGCCGGTCAACACGGTCTTCCAGAACTACGCCCTCTTCCCGCACCTGACGGTGGCCGAGAACATCGGCTTCGGCCTCAAGATGCTCGGCAAGCCCCGGTCGGAAATCGACAGCGTCGTCAATGACATGCTGAAGCTTGTTCATCTGGAAGGACGCGGCGGCAACCCGGTCACGCAGCTTTCCGGCGGCCAGCAGCAGCGCGTGGCGCTCGCCAGGGCACTGGCGCCGCGGCCGAAGGTGCTCCTGCTCGACGAGCCGCTTTCCGCGCTCGACCTGAAATTGCGCAAGTCCATGCAGATGGAGCTGAAGCGCCTCCAGACCGAAACCGGCATCACCTTCGTCTTCGTCACGCACGACCAGGAGGAAGCGCTCACCATGTCCGACCGCATCGCCGTCATGTCGACGGGCACGGTGCGCCAGGTGGGCTCGCCCTGGGACATCTACGACCGCCCGGCCGAGCGTTTCGTGGCCGACTTCATCGGCGAGACGAATTTTCTGGAGGCCGAGGTCGTCGCGGTTTCCGGCGACCGGGCGCGCGTGCGGCTCTCCTCCGGCGCGGAGATCCCGGCGACCTTCCCGGCGGACGTGACGCCGGGCGGCAAGGTGACGGTCGTCATCCGTCCCGAACATGCCCAGGTCGGAGCCCCCTCGCCCGCCTCGGTGCTGCGCGGCATCATCCGCGAGATCGTCTATCTCGGCACGGACACGCATTTCCACATCCGCCTCGAGGACGGCACGACCTTCACCGTGCGCCAGCAGAATGCCCGCAGCGGGTCCTGCGGCTTTTCCAAGGATGAAGCGGTCGGCATCAACCTCAGCGACGACGTCGCCCAGATCCTGAGGGACTGACGATGAGCGGCGCACAGGAAGCCGCTCTGGCGGCGCAGAAACAGGATATCCGCTCTCGCTGGCTGCTCAGCGCGCCGGCCCTGCTCATCATCTTCTTTGCGGCCGTCGGCCCGCTGCTCGTGATGCTGCTCTACTCCTTCATGGCGAAGGGCGACTACGGCGACGTCAGGTTCGGGGAGTTCTCGCTCGAGGGCTGGGTCTCGGTCTTCTTCCAGCGCGACATATTCGACGACACGCTCGGCCTTGCGGATGCGCATCTGTCGATCATCTGGCGCTCGCTCCAGCTGTCGTTCTTCACGACGCTCCTCACCCTGATCCTCGGTTTTCCGACCGCCTACTTCATCGCGACGCGTCCGCCGCACACCCGCGAGATCTGGGTCTTCCTCGTCACGATCCCGTTCTGGACCAACCTCCTCATCCGCACCTTCGCCATGCAGCAGGTCATCCGCAACGAGGGCCTCCTGAACAATGCCCTGATCTGGCTCGGCGTGATCGATTCGCCCCTGCAGATCATGTATACGGACACGGCCAACCTGCTCGGCATGACCTATGTCTACCTGCCGCTCATGGTGCTGCCGCTCTATGCCTCGATCGAGAAGCTCGACTTCCGGCTGGTGGAGGCGGGATACGATCTCTATGCGAGCCGCCTGCAGGTCCTGCGCCGCATCGTGATCCCGCTGGTCAAGCCCGGCATCATCGCCGGCTCCATCCTCGTCTTCATCCCGTCGCTCGGCGCCTATGTCATTCCGCGCGTGCTTGGCGGCGGCAAGAACATGATGCTCGGCAACCTCATCGAGATGCAGTTCGGATCGGGCCGCAACTGGCCGCTCGGCGCCGCCATGTCGATCACCCTGATGGCCCTGGTGATGGTCGCGCTGATCTTCTACGTGCGCAATGCCTCGCGCGGAGGTTCGAGCCATGTTTAAGTCGCATTTCGACATCCGCTCGCAGCCCGGCTTCGGGTTCATCACCCTCTTCACCTTCTTCGCGCTCTACCTGCCGATCGCCGCGCTGGTCATCTACTCCTTCAACGGCGCGGAATCCCTGTCGCGCTGGGATGGGTTCTCCGCGCGCTGGTTCGTTGCGGCCTGGCAGAACGCGGCCGTTCAGGACGCGGCCATCCGGTCGCTGATCATCGCGATCTGGGCGGCCTTCCTCGCCACGATCGCCGCCACCATGGCGGCCCTTGCGACGACACGCACGACGCCCTATCGCGGCCTTACCTTCAAATATGCGCTGATCAACCAGCCGCTCATGGTGCCGGAGATCGTCACGGCCGTGGCGCTGCTCATCGTCTTCTCGCGCATCAAGGTCTGGACCGGCTATTCGGGCCTCGGCTACCTGGTCGTCGCGCACACCGCCTTCTGCATCCCCTTCGCCTACCTGCCCATCCGCGCCCGGCTGGAGAGCATGGACCTGACGCTGGAACGGGCGGCGGCCGACCTCTACGCCACGCGCTGGCAGACCTTCCGGCACGTGACCCTGCCCCTGCTGCGCCCGGCGGTCATCGCCGGCTTCATGCTGGCTTTCGTCATCTCGCTGGATGACGTCGTCATCACGGAATTCGTGAAATCCGGCGGACAGGACACCCTGCCGACCTATATGCTGGGACAGCTCCGGCGCGAGACGACACCCGAGATCAATGCCATCGCCACGGTCTTCCTGGCGCTTTCGACGGCGCTCGTCGTGGTTTTCTTCTTCATCAACCGGAAAAAACAGTGATCATCTCGACGAACAACGACAGAGAGGAACAGAGAATGAAAACGAATTGGATGACGACGACAGCGACGGCGGCGATTGCCATGCTGTTCGCGGCGAATGCCGCTTCGGCGGCCGGCCAGCTCAACATCTACAACTGGGGCGACTACACGAATCCGGAACTGATCAAGAAGTTCGAGGAGAAGTTCGACGTCAAGGTCACGGTCACCGACTACGATTCGAACGACACGGCGCTCGCCAAGGTCCGCGCCGGCGGCCACGGTTTCGATGTCGTCGTGCCCTCGGCGAACTACGTGCAGATCTGGATCAAGGAAGGCCTGCTGCAGGAAGCCCGGCCGGACCAGATGGAGAACTTCAAGAATGTCGACGAGCGCTGGGTCGACGTGCCGTGGGATCCGGGCCGTCACTACACCGTTCCGTGGCAGTGGGGCCTGACCGGCATCGGCGTCAACACCTCGGTCTACAAGGGCGACATCAACACCTCGGCGATCTTCCTCGATCCGCCGGAGGAACTGGCCGGCAAGATCAACGTGGCGCCGGAGATGAACGACGTCCTCTTCGCCACGATCAAGTATTTCGGCGGTGACTGGTGCACGACGGACAAGGACGTCCTGCGCAAGGTCCGCGACAAGCTCGTCGAGGCGAAGACCAAATGGCTCGCCATGGACTACAGCGTGACGGAGAAGCTGCCGGCCGGCGACTATGCCGCCGTCTACTACTGGAACGGCGCCATCATGCGCTCGCGCATCAAGAACGCGGACATCAAGTTCGGCTACCCGAAGGAGGGTTTCCCCTACTTCATGGACAGCGTCGCGCTCCTCAAGGACGCGAAGAACGCCGAGAACGCCAAGCTGTTCATGAACTTCATCATGGATCCGGAGAATGCGGCCCTGATCTCCGCCTTCGCCAAGTATTCCAACGGCATCAAGGGTTCGGAAAAGTTCCTGCAGGCGGAAATGCAGGATGCGCCGGAACTGGTCGTGCCGGCTGAATTCCAGCCCGCGGGCGAGTTCCTCGCAAGCTGCGAGCCGGACGTGCAGCAGCTCTATACCAGGATCTGGACCGAACTGCAGAAGTAAGCGGCAAGGCCGCAAGGAAACGAGGACGGCCGTACGCGGGAGGACCTGGCGCCTTCCCGCGCTTCGGTCGGATATGCCATGATCAAGACGTTCAAGGACAGGCACGGCTTTGCCCGTGCGGATATCACGCTCGCCAACTGGCGCACCGCGCCCTATAGCCGCTGGACCTTCCAGAATGTCCGCGATCTCGTGCCGACGGCGGTGATCGCGGCCGGGGTGCCGGCCGCCGAAGTGCCGCTCGCCAGCGACGCCTTTCTCGATGCGGCGATGGAGACCGGCCTTGCAGGCGCCCCGAGCGCCCGCGCCTTCCTCGACTTCGCCCATACGGACGCCTTCGTGATGATGCGCCGGGGCGAGATCGTCGCGGAATATTATGCTCCCCATGCCGACCCGGATGCGCCGCATCTCGTCTTCTCCATCTCGAAGTCGTTGACGGCCGTCGTCTCCGGCATTTTGGAGGCCGAGGGGCTGATCGATCCCGACCGCCCGGTGACGGACTATCTGCCGGAGGCCAAGGGCAGCGTCTATGGCGACTGCACCTATCGCGACGTGCTCGACATGCGCGTCAGCCTCGATTTCGAGGAAGCCTATCTCGACCCGCACGGCGCCTTCGCGCGCTATCGCCGCGCCATGCTGTGGAACCCGCCGGAACCGAACATCGCGCCGGAGACGCTCGCCTCTTTCCTCATCACCCTGCAGAAGGCCGAGCGGCCGCATGGCGGGCCGTTCTACTATGCCTCGCCGAATGCCGACCTGCTCGGCGTCGTCATCGAACGCGTCACGCGCGCGCGTTTTTCCGACCTCGCCTCCGATCTCCTCTGGAAGCCGATGGGTGCGAAGGGCAATGCCGATATCACGGTGGACGCGATCGGCACGCCGCGCACCGCGGGCGGCGTCTCCATGACGGCGCGCGACCTTGCCCGCCTCGGCGAACTGCTGCGGAACCACGGCGTGCGCAACGGCCGGCAGATCGTGCCGGAAGGCTGGATCCGCGACATGCAGGAGAACGGCGACCGGGAAGCCTGGCGAGAGGGCCGCAATGTCGACCTGCCGAACGGGCGCTACCGCAGCCAATGGTACCAGTCGGGCGAGGCCGACGGCGCCTTCTGCGCGATCGGCATCCATGGCCAGTGGCTCTATGTCGATCCGAGCACCGAGACCGTCATCGTCAAGCTCTCCTCCCAGCCGGAACCGCTGGGCGACGAGGAGAACCAGGACATCTTCACCTTCTTCCGGGCGCTCTGCCGCCGGGCAATCTGAACGCGATTCGAGGACACGCCATGCAGACGGAAGCGAGCTTCATCATCCGCAACGCGCGGGTGCTGACGATGGACGCGGCGAACCCGCGGGCGAACGCGGTTGCCATTGCCGGAAACCGCATCCTGGCCGTCGGCCCGGAAGCCGAGATCGACGCCTTTTCCGGACCCGACACCCATGTGATCGACGCCGGGGGCGGCACGGTGCTGCCCGGCTTCAACGAAGCGCATATGCACATCTTCGGCGGTTCGGCCGAACTCAGCGAACTGTCGCTGGCCGGCGTCAAGGGGTTTGACGCGCTGGAGAAGGCGGTGAAGGCCTATGCGGCCGAATATCCCGAGCGCCGGCTCCTCATCGCGCAGCAGGCCGATTACACGATCCTCTCCGACGACGAGCGCATGACGCGCCATCATCTCGACCGCATCCTGCCGGATCGGGCGCTGCTGATCGTCGCGCCCGACCACCACACGGCCTGGGCCAACACGACGGCCCTCACGATGGGCGGCATCCTGGAGGGCCGGGATGTCGGCGTCGGCAACGAGATCGTCATGGGCGAGGACGGCCTTGCGAGCGGGGAGCTGCGCGAGAGCAACGCCATCCGCCCCATTTCCGCCTTCGGCGAGACCGGCGGGCGGGAAATGCTCGGCGTCGGCACCGGCGGCGACCCGGAGCACGTGACGGCGGAAGAGCGCGCGGGCGACATCGAGGTCATCAAGCGGGGCCTTGCCTATGTCGCCTCGCTCGGCATCACCTCGCTGCAGAACATGGACGGCAGCCTCTACCAGCTCGAAATGCTCGACGAGATCGAGCGCACGGTGGGCCTGCCGGTGCGCGTGCGCATGCCCTTCCACATGAAGAACTTCATGCCGCTCTCGGACCTCGAGACGAAGGCCGCCGCCTGGCGCGAGCGTTTCAACACGGACCGCCTGCGCTGCGATTTCGTCAAGCTCTTCATGGACGGCGTGACGGAATCGGGCACTGCCGTCTTCATCGACGACTACGCGCACCAGCCGGGCTGGAAGGGCGAGCCGCTGTTCTCGCAGGACCATTTCGACAGCATCGCCATCGCCGCCGACAGGCTCGGCCTGCCGGTCGCGGTGCACGCCATCGGCGACGGCGCGGTGCGCATGGTGCTGAACGGCTACGAGGCCGCCATCAAGGCGAACGGCAAGCGCGACAGCCGCAACCGCATCGAGCATATCGAGGTCGTGCATCCCGACGATATTCCCCGATTCAAGGAACTGGGCACCGTCGCCTCGATGCAGCCGACCCATCCGCCGGGCAGCGCCGGCCTGCCGGTCGAGCCCTACCTCTCCTATATCGGCGAGGACCGCTGGCCCTATGCCTTTGCCTGGCGCACGCTGGTCGATGCCGGGGCTGAGATCGTCTTCGCCACGGACTGGCCGGTCTCCCCGCTCGATCCGATGCACTGCATCGAATGCGCCATGACGCGCGGCCTGTGGAAGGAGGGCCTGAAGGACCAGCGGCTTTCGCTTGCCGAGACGTTGGCCGCCTATACGAGGAACGGTGCCTGGGTCGAGTTCATGGAAGACCGCAAGGGCATGCTGAAGCCGGGGTATCTCGCGGATATCGTCGTGCTGTCCGGCAATGTCGAGGCCGCGGACCGTGCGAACCTCGCCGCGATCCGGCCCGTCACGACTATGTGCGACGGCCGCATCACCTATCAGGCGTGACGGCGGGCGGGCCAAGGCAGCCGTAAGGGCAACGGTCCGGCCCACGCGGCGGAATTTCCGCCCGTGGCTTTGTCAAAGAGCATTCGGACGTGGCGCTGGAGGCTGCCTCGACTGAATGTTTGTATGCGGCACCGTCCAGCGCCCCGTTCGGCGGTTTTTGCCCGCGACTTCGGCCTCTCTGCGATGGCGGGGTGCGTGGGAACGGTGGCGCGCCCTTCCGAAGAAAGGGTCATGCACGCCCTCAGGATCACGGTGCCGCAGCCACGACTGCCGGTCGGCACCGTCTTCCACTGCGCCATGCGAGCGGGGGAAGCCCCCGGACGCCGCATGGTGCAGCCGCCATGTTGTGTGCCGCACAGGCACGCCCGGCGACGTGATCGGGGCAAAACGGCGGTCCGGCCCGACGCCCCGCCATTTCCCCCGTTTCGCCGGAGGGAGACCATTTTCCGCGCGCCCGGTGCGTCAAGGTGTGCGTCGCCCCCTCACGCCCCGCGCCGACCCCGCCTCGCCGCAACGCCTTGCGGTGTATCCGCGGCGGGATGGGAGATTGTAGGCACGGGGTTGAGGGGTGGGGAAAATGCGGGACGTGTTTTTTGGCGGCGAGGACGTGCGGTGGGGCGTGGGTCCTCGGGTCAAGCCCGAGGATGACGGAGAGGAGGAGAGGTTGCCAGCCCCTTGGCCGGTGCGGCATCCGGCTCCCTTGCTTCAGCCCTAATCCTCTCTTCTTTCGTCATCCTCGGGCTTGACCCGAGGATCCATAATCGCCGACATTTCCCGTATGACGGGATATGTCTATATCGTCACAAACCAAAGGAACGGCACGCTCTATATCGGCGTGACGGCCGACCTTGAACGGCGCATTCATGAACACCGGGAGAAGGTCACGCCTGGATTCTCCTCGAAATATGATTGCGTTCGCCTGGTCTGGTATGAAGAGCATGACAGCATCGGCACGGCCATTCAGCGGGAGAAATCGCTGAAACGCTGGTATCGGCAATGGAAAGTCGAATTGATCGAGGCGATGAATCCGGATTGGCGGGATTTGTACCTGGAACTTTGGTGAGGCGTGCCGTGAAGGTGGATCCTCGGGTCGAGCCCGAGGATGACGGTGGGGAGGAGAGGTTGCCCCAGCCATTGATGGCGCGGCATTCGGCACCCTCGTTTCAGCCTTAAACCTCTCTTCCGTTGTCATCCTCGGGCTTGACCCGAGGATCCACTCGGGCACCGTCAACCCTGCCGGGCGAGATCCACGAGATAGGTGTTTTCCGACCGCGACTTCGCGTAATCCTCGGGGCGGATTTCCGCGAAGAGCAGGGTTTCGCCCTCTGCCGAAGCTTCGGCGAGCAGCTTGCCGTCGGGCGCCGCGATGCGCGACAGGCCGGCATAGGTGAAACGGTCGTCGGCGCCGCAATGGTTGATGTAGGCGACGAAGACCTGGTTCTCGAAGGCGCGCACCTGGATCATGTGGCTAGCGATGAAGGTGCCGGACGAGCCCTTCGGCAGCGCCGTGGGCACGATGACGAGATCGGCGCCGGCCAGCGCGAGCCGCCGCACGTTCTCGGGAAACTCGACGTCGTAGCAGATCAGCATGCCGAGCCGGATGCCGCCGAGCTCCACCATGACGGAGGCCGGCGCGGCCGGGCGGAAGACGCCGCGCTCATACTCGCCATAGAGATGGGACTTGCGATAGACGGCATTGGTGCCGATGCCATCGGTGAAGAGCGCGCTGTTGTAGACATGCGCTCCTTCCTGTTCGGCAAAGCCCGTGACGATGGCCAGCCCGTTGTCCCGCGCGATGGCGCCGAGCCGCCTTGCCACGTCGCCCGTCGCAGGCGAGGCCAGCCGGGCGAAGGCCGCCTCCCCTGCCCCGTAGCCGGTGACGGCGAGCTCCGGCACGACGAGCAGCTTGGCGCCACCCGCCGCCGCATCCGCGGCCGCCGCCGCGATGCGCTCGATATTGGCCTCGCCGTCGCCGGCAATGGCGTGCATCTGAAGGGCGGCGATCCGCATGCGGGCTCCTGTCTGCTTCTGTGCCGTTCCGCTCGGCTATAGTACACCTTCGCCGGACCGGCTGCTAATCCCGCGACGACATGGCGCCGAGCAGCTTCGGCAGGTCGCCGAAGCGCGCGACGAGGCCGAAGATGGTGGCGGCGATGGCGACGAAGAGGATCGTGACCGAGGCCATGGTCGGCGTATAGCCGTAGCGCAAGGCGTTGAAGATTTTGATCGGCAGCGTCTCCATCGTGAAGCCGATCGTCATGTAGGCCACGATATATTCGTTGAGCGACAGGACGAAGGCGAAGGCATAGCCGGAGATCAGATAGGGCAGGATCAGCGGCAGGACCACCGTGCGGAAGATCGTACGGTCGTCGGCGCCCATCGTCGCGGCCGCTTCCACCAGCGAGCGGTCGATGGAAGAGAAGCCGAGCGACAGCGTCACCAGCGGCAGCGTCACGAAGAAGATCGCATGGCTGATCACCGCGGTCGCCGGCTGGCCGTAGAAGCCGGTCGTCGCCCAGAAGGTGAGCAGGCCAAGTGCCGTGATGACCGGCGGCAGCGTGAAGGGCGCGATGCCGAGCAGCTGGAAGATGTTCGCCCAGGGGGCATGGCGCCGCCAGAGAAACCAGGCGAGCGGCAGGGCGATGAGAAGCGCCACCGCCGCCGAGAGGGCGGCCAGCGTGATCGAGGCGAAGAGGGCGCTGCGCCATTCGCTGTTGGTGAAGATCTCGCCGTACCAGCCGAGCGAAAAGCCCTGCGGCGGGAAGGCCAGCGTTTGCTTCTCGTTGACCGAGACGCCGGCGACCACGATGATCGGCAGCGAGAGGAAGAGGCCGACGAGGCCGAAATAGACCTTCTGCAGCAGCGCGTTCATGCGGCTTCTCCCTTGCGGCCGGCATAGACGGTGAGTGCGACGAGGCCGAGCGTGACGAGCACCAGGAACACGGCCATGGCGGCGGCGAACGGCATGTTTGACTGGTAGATCGCCTGGTCGGTGATCAGCACCGAGAGCGTCCAGTGCTGCGGCCGGCCGAGGATCTGCGGCAGCAGGTAGGAGCCGAGCGCGAAGATGAAGACCATGATCAGCGTGGCGACGATGGTGTTGCGCAGTGCCGGCACGACGACGGTGAAGAAGGATTTCATCGGCGAGGCGCCGAGCGTGCGCGCGGCCTCCGTCAGGGTGGGGTCGAGCCGCACGAGGGCGGGATAGAGCACCAGCACCGTATAGGGCAGCGCCTGGTAGACCATGGCCGTCAGCACCGCGCCGAAGCTCGGATTGAGCGCCACCGCCTCGTTCATGATGCCGAGCATGACGAGGAGATTGGTAATGCCGGCGGTGCGCGAGAACAGCGTCGACCAGGCAAAGCCGATGATGACTTCCGACAGCGACAGGATGGACAGCAGCGCCACCAGCCAGAGCACCTGGGTCTTCCGCTTGGCGCGCGAGAGGAGATAGGTGAAGGGCACGGCGAGCACGACGCAGCAGATGGCGACCATCACCGCCAGGAACAGCGAGAAGCCGAGCACCTTGCCGAAGAACAGGCTCAGGAAGCGGGCATAGTTGTCGAAGACGAAATCGGGCGAATAGAAGCCCGCCGGATCGCGGCGGAAGAAGGAGACGGCGATCATCGTCGCGAAGGGCACGACGAAGAAGACGATCAGCATGCCCGCGGGGAAGAACAGCGGGCCGTAGTCGGAGAACTTCTGCGGGGCCTCGCGTCTCATGACTTCAGCACCACGCAATCGGCCGGGTTGAGCTTCAGACCGACGGTCTGGCCGACGGCGACATCCGGCCGCGCATTCGGCATGGAGACGGCGACGACCTGCTTGCCGGCCGCTTCCACGAAGGTCTCGATCGTGCCGCCGAGATCGCGCACGAAGGTGACGGTGCCGGAGATCGGCGCATTGCCGGGCGCGGTGAGGTGCACGTCCTCCGGGCGCACCGAGATGATGCCGGATTCAAGGCCCGCCGGGATGGCAAGACCGGGGATCGAGGCGCCGAGCACGCTGGCGCCGGTGCCATCCGCGGAAAAATCGATGAGGTTCGTCATGCCGATGAAATCGGCGACGAAGGTGTCGGCCGGACGGCGGTAGATCTCCACCGGCGGGGCGGCCTGGCGGATCTCGCCGCCGTTCATCACGACGACCGTGTCGGCCATGGTCATCGCCTCGCGCTGGTCGTGGGTGACGACGATGGTGGTGATGCCGAGGCGCTGCTGGAGCTGGCGCAGCTCCACCTGCATGGCCTCGCGCAGCTTCGCATCGAGCGCGGAAAGCGGTTCGTCGAGCAGGAAGAGTTTCGGCGAGATGGCGAGCGCGCGGGCGATGGCGACGCGCTGGCGCTGGCCGCCGGAGAGCTTTGCGACCGGCCGGTCGGCGTAGCCCGCAAGGTGGATCATCGCGAGCAGCTCGTCGACGCGCTTCTTCTGCGCCTCCTTGCCGATGCCGCGGATGCGCAGCGAATAGGCGATGTTCTCGCCGACCGTCAGGTGCGGGAAGAGCGCCAGCGACTGGAAGACCATGCCGAGATCGCGCTTGTGGGTGGGAACATTGGTGATGTCCTTGCCGTCGAGCCTGATCGCGCCGCTGGTCGGAAGGTCGAGGCCGGCCACCATGCGCATCAAGGTCGTCTTGCCGCAGCCGGAGGGGCCGAGGAGGCAGACGAAGGTGCCGTGCGGCACGGTCAGCTCGACATTCCTGACGGCGGTGAAGGTGCCGAACTGCTTGACGATATTCTGGAGGGTCAATCCGGACATTGGGGCTCCGCTCGGCTTACGGTTTGGGGCCGGCCGGCTGATGCTTCAGCCGGCCGGTCGAATTGTGGACGGCGCGGCTCAGCCGGCGATCATCTCCGTCCACTTCTGGTTCAGCCAGTCGGACTTGGATGTGTAGAGGTCGTAGCGCGGGATGATCGGATCGATGTCCGAGGAGACCGCGGCGAATTCCTCGGCCGTCAGGTCGAGAAGGTCGCGCTTGACGGTCGGGGCGGTGCCGACCTTGCGCGAGAGCAGCGACTGGATCTGCGGTTGGCACATGTAGTTGATGAAGGTATGGGCTTCCTCGACCTTTTCCGAGGCGCGCGACAGCGCCCAGCAGCCGGAATCCATGATGCCGCCTTCCTGCGGGAAGGTGGAGCGGACCGGCTGGCCATCGGCGGCGGCAAGGCCCGTCACGTCGTGGTAATACTGGCCCATAGGAATCTCGCCCGACTTCAGCGACTGCTCGAACTGCGCTTCGTCGCGATACCACAGGCGCACGTTCGGCTTGACCTCGGCGAGCTTCTCGAAGGCCTTGACGAGGCCTTCCTCGGTGTCGAGCGCGTTGGTGCCGCCGAAATGGGTCTTGGCCGTCACTTCGAGCAAGAAGGAGTTGGAGACGAGCGCGAGCAGGCCGAGCTTGTCGGCGTTCGCCGGATCCCACAGCGCGTTCCAGGAGGTCGGGGCTTCCTTGTAGACGTCCGTGTTGGTGACGAGCGTGATGTACCACGCGACGGCGCCGATGCCGGCGACGCGGCCATCCGGATACTTGTTGACGAAATGGTCGATGAGGTTCGTCGCGTTCGGGATCTTGGCCGTGTCGAGGGCGGCCCAGAGCTCGGTCGACTGGCCCTTCAGCATGGCGACCTGCGACATCATCGAGACGTCGGCCGGCGCCTGGCCCGCCTTGGCGGCCTGTTCGAGCTGCACGAGCCAGGCCTCGCCGGTCGGCTCGGCGACCGATTCGATGGCGATGCCCGTTTCCTTGGTGAAATCGGCGAAGATGTTCTTGTCGAAGGAATCCTTGAAGTAGCCGCCGTAGACGCCGACCTTCAGCGACTTGTCCTGGGCGCGCAGCACGGCCGGCATGGCGAGCAGCGAGGCGCCGGCGACGCCGGCGCCCAGCACCGCGCGGCGGCTGACATTGGTCTTGAGGATGTCACGCATCGTCATCTTTCTCCTGTTAGGCCGGCCGATCGATCGGGCCGGTGCGTTCCCGTTGTTGCTATTGTATGTCAGGCGGTCCGGGCCACGGAAGGGCTGAAAACCATCAGGCTCAGAATTTCGAACAGCACCTGCGCGCCGGCATGGGCGGTGTTGGTCGTCGCGTCGTATTGCGGGGCGACCTCCACGACGTCGCCGCCGACGAGGTTGATGCCCTTGAGGCCGCGGATCAGCTCCAGCACCTCGCGGCTCGTCAGGCCGCCGATCTCCGGCGTGCCGGTGCCGGGCGCAAAGCTCGGGTCGAGGCTGTCGATGTCGAAGGAGAGATAGGTCGGCCCGTCGCCGACGATTTCCTTCGCCTTCTCGATGATGGCCGGGATGCCGAGGCCGCTCACCTCTTCGGCATGGATGACGGTCATGCCGGATTCGTAGGAGAACTCCCAGAGATATTCCGACGAGCCGCGGATGCCGATCTGGATCGTGCGCGTCGGGTCGAGCACGCCGTCGAGCACGGCGTTGCGGAACGGGCCGCCATGGTGGAACTTCGTCTGGTCGAAGGCGCCGCCCGTGTCGCAATGGGCGTCGATATGGATCATGCCGACCGGCTGCTTCTTCCCGACGGCCTTCATGATCGGATGGGTGATCGAGTGGTCGCCGCCGACGGCGAGCGGGATCACGCCGGCATCGACGATCTGGTTGAAGCGCTTCTCGATGTCGTCATGGCTGAGTTCGAGGCGGTAGCGGCTCTGGAAGGGCACGTCACCGATATCGGCCACGCGCAGCTCCTGCACCGGGGCGCAGTCGAGGACATGGTTGTAGGGGCCGATGCGCTCGATGGCGCGCATGGCGCGCGGCCCGAAGCGCGAGCCGGGGCGGTTGGTGACGCCGAGATCCATCGGCACGCCGGTGATGGCGACCTGGAGGTTGCCGAAATCCGGGTTCTCCGCATCGACCGGCATGTAGGGCGCGGAGAGGAAGGTCGGCACGCCGGCATAGGGCGCAAGGCGCGAACCGCTCTTGGTGAAGATCTTGTCGGCAACCTTGCGGAAGGCGGGGTCGAACAGTTCGCCGCCGTGGCTTGCGCCGTATTTTGCCTTGAGTTCGTCGAGTTTGCTGTCGGCCATGGTCTCTACCTCACCTTTCGGAAATGCGGGCAGACCGGGGGGCCGGAGCAGATGCGAGCCAAATGATGTTCCCCCGGGGCTTTGCCCTCGTTCTTCATAGTATCGTAACAAAACGACTGGAAAAGCAATTGACATTGTTATAGCAGTTTGCGTGAGAAAAACTCACATACCGGAACCGCTCCCCATGGCCTCGCGCCTGCCGCCGCTCAATCCGCTCCGCGCCTTCGAGGCGACCGCCCGCCGGGGCGCGGTTTCGGCTGCCGCGCGGGAACTGAACGTCACCCATGGCGCGGTCAGCCACCAGATCCGGGCGCTGGAGGATTCGCTCGGCACCGCCCTTTTCGAGCGCGGCGGCAAGCGGCTGAAGCTGACGCCGCAGGGGGCGCTGCTGCTGCCGGCCGTCACCAACGCCTTCGGCGAGATCGCCGCGGCGACAGCCCTGATGAAGCAGCCGGAGACCTGCGGCGACCTCACCGTCACCTGCGTGCCGGCCTTGCTTTCGCTCTGGCTCATCCCGCGCCTCAACACCTTCACCGACCAGTTTCCCGGCGTGCGCGTCACGCTGATCGCCTCCAACGATCCGGACAATCTGCGTTCGCTCGATACGGATGTCAGCGTGCTTTACGGCGACGGCAACTGGCCGGACTGCTGGACACGGCTCTGGTCGCACCTCAAGCTCTTTCCCATCGCCAGCCCCACCCTGCTCAACAGCCGGCCGTTGCGCTCGGTGCGCGACCTTTCCGACCACACGCTATTCCACGGCGACGACGGGCGCGAATGGAGCACCTGGCTGGCGGCGGCGGATGCGGTCGACGTGGTGCGCGGGCGCCAGCATTTCATGAGCGATGCCCGCCTTTCCACCGAGGCGGCGCTGCACGGCCAGGGCGTCGCCCTCGGCGACACGATCACCGCCAGCAACCTGATCGCCCGCGGCGAACTCGTCGTGCCCTTCGACCTGACGGTACCGGCGAACGACGCCTTCTATGTCGCCTGCCGGCAGTCGGTGCGCCAGGCGCCGATCGTCAAGGTGTTCATCGACTGGCTCTTCGCCTCGCTCGAGGAGAGCCTGCCCGAGCCGCAGACCTCCGCCCGCATGATCCTGCGCGGCCGTGGCGGCCGCGCGGCGGACCTCCATCACCCGATCGCGGCTCCGGCCAAGCGCCGCCCCGCCTCCAACCCCCAGCGCAAGACCCGCGCCTGACCTCTACGGAAAGACCATGCCCCGCTTCAACCCGCTCGTCGAAACCCTCGCCGCCCCGCCGATCCCGTCCGTCTTCGCCTGGGGCAATGCCTATGACGGCCGCAGCGGCCCGATGATCGACCTGTCGCAGGCCGTGCCCGGCTATCCGCCGCATCCCGACATGCTGCGCCTGCTCGGCGAATATGCCGCCTCGCGCGCCTATACGGGCTATGGGCCGATCGAGGGCGAGGACAGCCTGCGGAAGGCCTATGCGCAGCATGTGGCGGAAACCTACGGCGCCGCGATCACCGCCGGCAACATCCATGTCACCGCCGGCTGCAACCAGGCCTTCATCTGTGCGGCCATGGCGGTCGCCGGCGCGGGCGATGCCGTGCTGATGACCGATCCCTACTATTTCAACCAGGAAACGACGCTCGCCATGCTGGGCATCAAGACCCGGTTTGCCGCCTGCGATCCCGCCAACGGGTTCCTGCCCGATGTCGAGGCGCTGGCTTCCGCCATCACGCCGGACGTGCGCGCCGTCGCGCTCGTCTCGCCGAACAACCCGACCGGCGCGGTCTATCCGGCGGACCTGCTGGCGAAGATCTACGACCTCTGTGCCGCGCGCGGCATCTGGCTCATCCTCGACGAGACCTATCGCGACTTCCTGCCGTTGGGCGCCGGGCGGCCGCACGCCCTGTTCGACCGGCCGGGCTGGGAAGACACGCTGATCGGCCTCTACAGCTTCTCGAAATCCTTCTGCATTCCCGGCCATCGCCTCGGTGCGATCACGGCGGGTGCCGGCGTGGTCGAGCAGGTGGCGAAGATCATGGACAACCTGCAGATCTGCCCGCCGCGCTCCGCCCAGGCCGCCGTCGCCACGGCCCTGCCGCTTCTGGCAGGCTGGCGCGAGGAGAACCGCCGGGAAATCGCCCGGCGGGTCGAGGGGCTGCTTTCCACGATGGCCGCGGTCCCGGCCTGGCGCGTCGGCGCGGTCGGCGCCTATTTCGCCTTCATCGGCCATCCCTTCGGCGATACGCCTTCCGCCCGCGTGGCGGAGAAGCTTGCCAAGGAGGCCGGCATCCTCTGCCTGCCCGGAAGCTATTTCGGCGCAGGGCAGGACGGATATCTCCGCTTCGCCTTCGCCAATGCGGATGTGGCGACGATCGCCTTGCTGAAGGACCGCCTGGCGCGATTCGCCCTGGATTGAAGGAGCGGCCCGCTCTTTCGCCCCTTTAAGGTTGAGCACCGCCCGCAAAAAATGCGGCTTGACCTTGCCATGTGGGAACGTCCCAGCATGCGAAGGCAAATCGGGAGACCCTTCATGAATGACAATACCCCCCTCGCCTTCACCGTTTCGGACATGACCTGCGGTCACTGCGTCCGGACGATCACCGGCGCCGTCCTTGCGGCCTATCCGGCCGCCAAGGTCGAGATCGACCTCGGTGCAAGGCGCGTTTCGGTGGAAAATGCCGGCGACCGGGCCGCCGTCGCCGCCCTCATCGCGGCGGAAGGCTATTCGCCGGTCGATGCCGCCTGAGCGACAAAAAGCCGCTTGACCTTGACATGATGGGAAGGTGCACGATCTGTCCGACATAGGATGAAAGGTGCACCATGCTCACCACGGCAGACCGGCAGACGATCAAGCTTTCCATCTCGGACATGACGTGCGCGTCCTGCGTGCGCCGGGTCGAAAAGGCCATCGAGAAGGTGCCGGGCGTGTCCGGCGCCGCCGTCAACCTTGCGACGGAGAAGGCCGACGTAACCTTCACCGGCCCGCCGGATGCGGCCGCGGTGGCCGAGGCGGTGCGCAAGGCGGGATACGGCGTTTCGGAAGAGGTGCTGGAATTCCCCGTCGAGGGCATGACCTGCGCCTCCTGCATCGGCCGGGTGGAACGGGCGCTGAAGGCTGTCCCGGGCGTCGTCGAGGCGACGGCGAACCTTGCGCAGGAGCGCGTCCGCGTCCGGTTCCTCAAGGGGGCCGTCGCCTTCGAGGACCTTGCCGCCGCCATCGACCGGGCGGGCTACAAGGCGGTGCGCGAAACGGCCGAAACGCCCGCGGAGGAAGACCGCCGGGCCGCCGAGGCGAAAATCCTGCGGCGCGACCTCGTGATCGCCGCGCTCCTGACGGCGCCGCTCTTCGTCATGGAGATGGGCGCGCACGCCATTCCCGCCTTCGGCCACACTATCCACGAAACGCTCGGCATGCAGACGAGCCGCGTCATCCAGTTCGTGCTGGCGACGCTGGTGCTTGCCGGGCCGGGGCTGCGCTTCTTCGGCAAGGGCATTCCGAGCCTCCTGCGCCTGGCGCCGGACATGAACTCGCTCGTCGTCATCGGCACCGCCGCCGCCTGGAGCTTTTCCACCGCCGCGACCTTCGCCCCCGGCCTCCTGCCGGGCGGCACGGCCAATGTCTATTTCGAGGCCGCCGCCGTCATCGTGACCCTCATCCTCGCCGGCCGCTATCTGGAAGCGCGGGCCAAGGGGCGCACGGGCGAGGCCATCCGGCACCTTGCAGGGCTGCGCGCCACGTCGGCGCGCGTGCTGCGCGACGGCAAGGCCGAGGACGTGCCGCTGGGGGACGTCGTTCCCGGCGATATCGTGCTGGTGCGGCCGGGCGAGAAGGTGCCGGTCGACGGCGAGGTGACGGAGGGCCTGTCCTATATCGACGAATCCATGATCACCGGCGAGCCGATGCCCGTCGCCCGCACGACCGGCGACACGGTGACCGGCGGCACGGTCAACACGACCGGTTCGCTGACCTTCCGCGCCACCCGCGTCGGTGCCGATACGGTGCTCTCGCAGATCATCCGCATGGTCGAGGATGCGCAGGCGGCGAAACTGCCGATCCAGGCGCTCGTCGACCGCGTGACGCAATGGTTCGTGCCGGCCGTCATGGCCATCGCGCTCCTGACCTTCGGCCTCTGGCTCGCCCTCGGCCCGAGCCCCGTTCTCGCCCATGCGCTGGTCAATGCCGTCGCTGTTCTGATCATCGCCTGCCCCTGCGCCATGGGGCTCGCGACGCCAACCTCCATCATCACCGGCACGGGACGTGCCGCCGAACTCGGCGTGCTCTTCCGCCAGGGCACGGCCTTGCAGACGCTCGAAGGCACCGACATCGTCGCCGTCGACAAGACCGGCACGCTGACGCTCGGCCATCCGACGCTGACGGAGATCGTGCCGGCGGACGGGTTCGTCCGCGAGGAGGTGCTGGCCCTGGTCGCGGCCGCGGAGGTGCATTCGGAGCATCCCATCGCCGCGGCCATCCATGAGGGGGCGATGGTCGAGGGCATCGACCTTGCGGCGGCCAGCGGCTTCGTGGCGATTTCCGGCCAGGGCATCTCCGCCACGGTCTCCGGCCGCACGGTGGAGGCGGGCTCCGTCGGCTTCATGCGCTCGCTCGGGCTCGACGTCACCCCCTTCGCCGCCCATGCCGAGCGGCTGGCCGCCGACGGCGCCTCGCCGCTCTACGCTGCCATCGACGGCAGGCTGGCCGCGCTCTTCGCCGTCACCGACCCGGTCAAGCCGACGACGAAGGCGGCGATCGCCGCGCTGAAGCAGCTCGGCATCGAGGTGGCGATGATCACCGGCGACAGCCGCCGCACGGCCGAGGCCGTGGCGGAAAAGCTCGGCATCGACCGGGTGATGGCCGAGGTGCTGCCGGACGGCAAGGTGGCGGCCGTGCGCGCGCTTTCGGCCGACGGCGGCAGGAAGGTCGCCTTCGTCGGCGACGGCATCAACGACGCGCCGGCCCTTGCCGCGGCCGACACGGGCATCGCGATCGGCACGGGCACGGATGTCGCCATCGAAAGCGCCGACGTGGTGCTGATGGCCGGCGACATGCGCGGGGTCGCGGCGGGCATCGCGATCTCGCGCGCGACGATGCGCAACATCCGCGAAAACCTGTTCTGGGCCTTCGGCTACAATGTCGCGCTCATTCCGGTTGCCGCGGGCCTGCTCTATCCGGCCTTCGGCATCCAGCTTTCGCCGGCGCTCGCTGCCGGCGCCATGGCGCTTTCCAGCGTGTTCGTCGTCTCGAATGCGCTGCGGCTGAAGCGCTTCCGTCCCGCGTTCGGCAAGGGAGATCGCGCATGAACATCGGCGAAGCGGCGGAGGCGACGGGCGTCACCGCCAAGATGATCCGGCACTACGAGCAGATCGGCCTCATCCGCGCGGCCGGCCGCACGGGCTCCGGCTACCGCGTCTATGGCCCGAAGGACCTCTCGACGCTCTCCTTCATCCGCCGGGCGCGCGATCTCGGCTTTTCCATCGCCCAGATCCGCGACCTCCTGGCGCTCTGGCAGGACCGCGCACGCGCCTCCGGCGACGTCAAGCGCATCGCCAGCGAGCATGTCGCGGAGATGAAGGAGAAGATGCGCCTGCTGCAGGAGATGGTGCACACGCTGGAACACCTCTCCGCCCATTGCCACGGCGACGACCGGCCGGACTGCCCGATCCTCGAACAGCTTGCGACCGGCATGGCCGAGGAGAAATGTTGCTGAGGATCAGGGTTCGAGCCAGTTCTCGATCCTGAGGCCGGGATAGGCGGCAAAGTCGCGCACATTGTTGGTGACCAGCACGGCATCGGCGGCGATCGCCTGCGCGGCGATCAGTTTGTCGAGGTGGTCGCTCTTGCGCTCCCGGGTCGCCATCCGGACCGGCCCATAGGCCATGCCCGCGGCGGTGTCGAAGGGCAGGACCGGGATCAACTCGACGATGGCGTCCAGATTGCGCGCTTCCCGCGCCGGATTTTTCGCAAGAGCGACGCCATAGCGCAGCTCCGCATAGGTGATCGCGGACATCACGACATCGCCGATTGCGCAGGCCGCGAACCGTTCGGCGACCTGCGCCGGCTGGTTCTTCATCAGGTAGATGCACATGTTGGTGTCAAGCATGTAGCGTGGCATCAGAGGGCGTCGCGCTCCGACTGGCCCTGCTCGCCCCGGCCTTCGGCCAGGAAATCGGGGGAGAAGCGGGCGAAACGCTCGAGAACACCGGCGAGCGAGCGCCGCGCCGGGCGGATCCGCAGTTCGTCGCCAAGGCGCTCGATCTCCATCTCGATATCCGTGCTCTCGTAGGCGAGATCCGCGGGAATGCGGATCGCCTGCGAATTGCCGTTCTTGAAAACGCGTGTCTTGTGCATGGGCCAACTCCTTCAACGGAAGGATAGCATCCGAGCGGCATTTTGTACATACTTTAGTGTGTACGTTCGATCAGGCCGCGGGCGACAGGTGCTCGTGGACGGCGAGCCAGCGGCCGGAGGGGTCGCGGGAGAAGACGATGGTCTCGCGCTCGTTGTTCGTCACCGTTTCGCCGCCGATCGAAAGGTCGGTCTCGACGGCGTGGGTGAAGATCGCGGCGTCGCCGGCGAACTGCACGTTGCGATCCGTCGAGCGGCAGGCGAGCACGCGGAAACCGTCGCGCTCCTCCCACAGCGTCCATTCAGCCTCGTAGGCGGCGCGGCTTTCGAGGCGGCGGTCGAGATTATAGAAGAGGAAGCTCGCCTCCTTGGCGAAGGCGGCGAAATAGGCTGCGCGGTCATGCCGCGCGAAGGCGGCGACCAGCGCGTCGGCGGCGGCAAGGACGGCGGATTGCGGTTCGGTCATGCGGGAGGCTTCCTGTCGCTCAGACGATCTTGATGCTGCTGATGAGGGCGGCGATGGGCTCGTGCTGGGCGTTGACGCGCGCCTTCAGCTCTTCCAGCGGCATGGCGTCCACCTTGCAGAACTCGATGAACATCATGTTGAGATTGTTGAAGAACACCTCGCCCATCGCCTTGGCGTCGACGCCGGCCTGGACGACGCCGCGGGCCTGCAATGTCTCGACCAGGCGGATGACCTGCGCGCAAAGCTGGCCGTCGAGCTCGGTATAGCGCCTTGAGAGCGGCGTGTCGGGCTGCTGGATGGAGATCGCCATGGCGGTGCGCCACATCTCCTTGGAGAGATAGTAGAGCGAGTGGTCGTAATACTGCTCGATCAGCGTGCGCAGCGCCTCGGCCACGTTCAGCGGCGGATTGGCGACGATGCGCGCGCCGCCTTCCAGCACCTCCGTCACCTCCATGGCGACGGTGGCGACGAGGATGTCGCCCTTGTTCTGGTAATAGTTGTAGAGTGTGCCGACGGAGACCTCCGCCATCTCGGCGATGTCCTCGATGCGCGCGCTGTCATAGCCCTCGCGGCGGAACAGCGTGGTCGCGGCTTCGAGGATGCGGCGTGTCCTGTCCGCCTTCTGTTTCGCGCGCAGTCCGGCCATGGAACCTCCGTTGGAATCTCCTCAAAAATGATATTGACTTAAAAAATGAACTCGTTCAATCTTTTTCTCAAGGCGCCGCCAATGAGTGTCATCCGCCAGGCCGAAAGCCTGCAGCCAGAGGGAAAGACGATGAAGACAACCGTTTCGGGCGGGCTCGTCCGCCGCATGCTCCTTGCCACCGCAGCCGCCATCACGCTGTCGCCGGCCGGCGCCCTGGCGCAGGACGAGCTGAACGCGCTCGTCTGGTGCGACCACACCGACCCCGCGCTGGTCGAGCCGTTCGAGAAGGCCAACAACGTCAAGGTCAACCTCAAGGAATACGAGGGCACGGGCGCGGCGATCTCGATCATCGAGCAGTCCCGCCCGGGCGACTGGGACGTGCTGGTCATCGACGCCGTCGACGTGCCGCGCGCCATCGACATGGAGATCCTCGGCGAGATGCCGGCCGATCAATTGCCGCTCGGCGACCTCTTCCCGGAAGTGCGCATGGAGGAGACGACGACCAAGGACGGCAAGGTCTACGCCGTCACGGAAAAGTTCGGCTACAACACGATCTCCTACGACAAGACGAAGGTCGACCCCGCCGACATGGACGATCTCTCGGTCATCTGGTCGGAAAAGTACAAGGGCCGCATCGCGCTCTATGACTACTACCTGCCGATGGTTGGCCTCACCGGCGTCGGCATCGGCAAGAAGACGGCGGAGCTGACGCAGGACGACCTGCCGGCGATCAAGGAAAAGCTGTTCGAGATGAAGAAGGTCGCCCGCCAGGTGAGCGACGTCGTCGCCTCGCAGACGGCGCTGGCGACCGGCGAGGTGGACATCGTCGTCGGGGGCGGCGAATGGCTGACGGCCGGCCTTTCGGCGGAAAAGCCGAACCTCGACTGGACGATCCCGAAGCAGGGCGCGCTGCGCTGGGCGCAGTCGATCGGCGTCTTCAAGGATTCCGAGAAGCAGGATCTCGCGCTGAAATTCGTGCAGTACATCGTCAGCCCCGAGGGGCAGGCCCGGCTTGCCACCTCCTCCTGCTACTGGGCGATGCCGGCGAACGCCAAGGCGGGCGAGCACCTGACCGAACAGCAGAAGACGGCGCTGCGCTGGGACCGGCAGCCGGACTACCTGAAGAACTCGCAGCTCTATCCGGTGGCGGACGCCGACATGGATGCGGCGATGCAGGATGTCTGGACGGAGATGCTGCAGCAGTAAAAGGTTGAGGGGATGGGTGGATCCTCGGGTCGAGCCCGAGGATGACGGTGGGGAGGTGGGTGTCGCCTACCCATCGAACGGCGCGGCATGCCGTGCTGTTTCTCTCGCCGCCAAAACCCTCTCCTTTCGTCTTCCTCGGGCTCGACCCGAGGATCCAGACCACACGGCGCGACCCGAACGAGGAACCACGCCCATGACCGCCACTGCCCTCGAACGCGCGGAGCGCCGCAAGGCCTGGGTCTTTGCCCTGCCGGCGCTTCTCTGGACGGGCTTCTTCTTCCTCGTGCCCTTCGCCTACATGGCCGCGATCAGCTTCTGGACGCGGCAGGGGCGGGAGATCGTCGCGACTTGGACGCTGGACAACTACATCGCCTTCTTCAAGAAGGCGCATCTCTTCAAGGGGCTGGTCGTCTCGCTGGAGATCACGGCGGCCGTCACCGTCATCTCCGTGCTGTTCGCCTATCCGCTCGCCTGGATCATCGCCGAGCGGGTGCCGAAGAAATGGCAGCGTTTTGCCCTCGTCATGGCGATCCTGCCCTTCTGGACCTCCTATGTCGTGCGCTCCTATTCCTGGCTGCTGGTGCTCTCCAAGGGCGGCGTCGTCAACCAGGCGCTTCTCGCCCTCGGCATTATCGCCGAGCCGCTGGAACTGTCGGCCAACCGCACCGGCACGATCATCGGCTTCGTGCATTTCTTCGTCATGCTGCTGACGCTGACGATCTATGCCAACCTCATCCAGCTTTCGCCGAACTATCGCCGCGCGGCGGCAGACCTTGGCGCGAACGCCTTCCAGACGTTCTGGCATGTCGTGCTGCCGCTGACGCTGCCCGGCATCATGGTCGGCGCGTTCCTGACCTTCGTTCTGTGCATCGGCGACTACATCACGCCGCAGATCCTCGGCGGCAACAACGAGCTGGTCCTGCCGCAGGTCATCATGCTGCAGCTCGGCCGGCGGGCGGATTTCCCGATGGCCGCGGCGCTCTCGCTGGTGCTGATGGTCGTCGTCACGCTCGCCTACATCGCCTGCGCGCGTTGGCTGAAGATGGAGAGGACCTGACCATGCGGCATCTCGCCACCGCGCTTGCCGCGCTCTATGCCGGCCTTCTCTATCTTTTCATCTTCCTGCCCGTCGTCGTGCTCGTGCTCTTTTCTTTCCAGGACGGCACGCTGCCCGTGCCGCCGCTGAACGGCCTGACGCTGCGCTGGTACGAGGCGGTCTTTTCCGACGGCAAGCTGATGGCCGCCCTCGGCAACTCGCTCGCCGTCGCCGTCGTCTCCTCGGCGATCGCCTGCCTGCTCGGCTTCCTTGCCGCCTATGCCTTCGCGCGCTACACGCTTCCCGCCTCCGCCCTCCTGCGCGGCCTCATCGTCGCGCCGATGACGGTGAGCACGCTGATCATCGGTCTTGGCCTTCTTTCGGTGCTGAACCTCACGGGCCTGCGCCTCTCGCTCGTCACGGTCGGCATCGGCCATGTGGTGATCAACCTGCCGCTCTGCTTTGCCATCATCTATGCCTCCATGGGCGGGCACCAGGTGAACATCGAGCGGGCGGCGCGCGATCTCGGCGCGCGGGACTGGCAGGTCATGCTGCTCGTCACGGCCCCCATGCTGCTGCCCTCGATCCTTGCGGCCTTCTTCCTCTCCGTCACCTTCAGTTGGGACGAGTTCATCGTCGCCTTCCTCCTGTCGCGCTTCGACGTGACGCTGCCGGTCGAGATCTGGAGCATGCTGCGCTCCGGCCTCGATCCCAGGACCAATGCCATCGGCTCCGTCGTCTTCCTCATCTCGGTCGCGTTCCTCATCGTCATGGAACTCGCCGTCTTCCGCAAAACCGGGAAATCCTCATGACCGCCGACGTCTCCATCCGCAATGCCACGAAGGTCTTCGGTGCTTTCCGCGCGCTCGACGACGTCTCGCTCGATATCGCCGCGGGCGAGTTCATCGTGCTGCTCGGCCCCTCCGGCTGCGGCAAGACGACCCTGCTCTCCATCCTCGGCGGCTTCGTCGAGCCGACCTCGGGCACGATCGCGATCGGCGGGCGGGACATGACGCATGTCTCCCCCGCGAAACGCCCGACGACCACCATGTTCCAGGATTATGCGCTCTTCCCGCATATGTGCCTGCGCGACAATGTCGGCTTCGGGCTGCGGATGCGCGGCATGGCGCGGGCCGAGCGGCACGAGAAGGCCTTCTCCTATCTCGATCTCGTCGGTCTCAGGGCCTCCTCGGCGAAGAAGCCGCACGAACTGTCGGGCGGCCAGCGGCAGCGTGTGGCGCTCGCCCGGGCGCTGGCGGTCGATCCCGACGTGCTGCTGCTCGACGAGCCGCTCGGGGCGCTCGACCTGAAGCTGCGCCGGCAGATGCAGGACGAACTGAAGGCCATCCAGAAGCGCGTCGGCACGACCTTCGTGCATGTCACCCACGACCAGGAGGAGGCGATGGCGATCGCCGACCGCATCGTCGTGATGAACAAGGGCCGCATCGAGGATGTCGGTACGCCGGCCTCGATCTACATGCGGCCGCGCTCGCTGTTTTCCGCCGGCTTCATGGGCGAGGTGAATTTCCTGCCCGCCAAGATGCGCGGTACGGCGGCCAACGAGGCGGAAGTGGAAACCGCCCTCGGCCGGGTCGCCCTGCCCGCGTCGGCCTTCGTGTCCGGCGTGCCGGCTGCGGGCCGCGACGTCACGCTCTGCATCCGCCCGGAACATTTCCGCGGTGCCGGTGCGTCGGTGCCGACCGTCTCGCTCGGGCGCGGCCGCATTACCGGCAGCGCCTTCTTCGGCACGCATCATCGCTGCCATGTCGCGGCGGACGGCACGGTGCTCACCGCCCACCTGCCGCAGACCGACAATCCGGAGGTCGGCACGGAGCTTGACCTTCGGCTGAAGGCGGATAGCATCGTCGTGCTTCAGGACGGAGCGGGAGTTTGAGGATCACATGCAGCGCATCCGCCCGGAGGATTGGTACAGCGTGCGTCGCCTCGACGACGGCGTGACCGCGATAGGCGAGCCCTATATCCAGGAATTCTACCGCTGCAATATCTGGCATGTGCGCGGCCGCGACCGGGACATGCTGGTCGACAGCGGCATGGGCGTCGTCTCCTTGCGCGAATGGGTGCCGCTCGTCACCGAGCGCGACCTGATCGCCGTGGCGAGCCACACGCATTTCGACCATATCGGCTGCCATCACGAATTCGAGTGCCGGGCCGTGCACGCCGCCGAGGCCGATCTCCTCGCCAATCCGACACGACAGAACACGCTCGCAGACCCCTATGTCACCGACGAAATCTTCGATGCGCTGCCGCCCGAGCCCTATTGCTCGAAGTGCTATGCGGTGAAGAAGGCGCCGGCGACGCGCATCCTGGAGGACGGCGACGTCATCGATCTCGGCGACCGGCGGTTTGAGGTCATCCACACGCCGGGCCACTCCCCGGGGGGTATTGCGCTCCACGAGAAGGCGACCGAAATTCTCTTCTCGGGCGATATCGTCTACGATGGCCCGCTGATCGAGGATACCTACCATTCCGACGCGGCGGACTATCTCGCCTCGATGGAGCGCCTCCTGACCCTGCCGGTGCGGCTGGTGCATGGCGGCCATTTTCCAAGTTTCGGTGGCGATCGCTACCGCCAGCTCATCCAGGGCTGGCTCGATGAAAAACAGAAGTGACGGGAGAAAAGCATGCTCGACAAGCGCAAGTTCTACATCGACGGCCAGTGGGTGGACCCGCTGAAGCCCAACGACGTTCCGGTGATCAACCCGGCGACGGAACAGCCGATCGCGGTCATCTCCATGGGCACCGCCGCCGATATCGACCGCGCCGTTGCCGCTGCCAAGAAGGCGTTCGCGACCTACAGCCAGACCAGCGTCGAGGAGCGCCTGGCGCTGCTCGAAAAGCTGCTCGAGATCTACAAGCGCCGCTATGAGGAGATGGCGCGCACCATCACGCTGGAGCTCGGCGCGCCGATCACCATGAGCACCGAGCAGCAGGCCGATGTCGGCGTCGGCCACCTGCAGGGCTTCATCGACGGGCTGAAGCGGCTGAAGAGCCGCGAGGTGCTGGCGAACGGCGACGTGGTGCGCCGCGAGCCGATCGGCGTCTGCGGCCTCATCACGCCCTGGAACTGGCCGATCAACCAGATCGCGCTGAAGGTGGTTCCGGCGCTGGCGACGGGCTCGACCTGCGTGCTGAAGCCGTCCGAATTCACCCCGCTCAACGCCCTTCTCTATGCGGAGATGGTGCATGAGGCGGGCTTCCCGGCCGGCACGTTCAACCTCGTCAACGGCGACGGTCCCGAATGCGGCGCGGCGCTTTCCAGGCACAGGGACGTCGACATGATGTCCTTTACCGGCTCCACCCGTGCCGGCATCGCCGTCAGCAAGGACGCGGCCGATACGGTCAAGCGCGTGACGCTGGAGCTCGGCGGCAAGTCGCCGAACCTCGTCTTCGCCGATGCGGACCTCGAAGACCGCGTTGCCGGCAGCGTGCGCGAGTGCTTCAACAATTCCGGCCAGTCCTGCGATGCGCCGACCCGCATGCTGGTCGAGCGCTCGGTCTATGACAAGGTGGTCGAGATCGCCGAGCGTACGGGGAAGGAAGCCAAGGTCGGCAATCCGGAGGAGGAAGGCGAGCATATCGGCCCGCTCGTCTCGCACATCCAGTTCGGCCGCGTGCAGGCGCTGATCGAGGCGGGCGTTGCCGAGGGCGCGCGCGTGCTGGTCGGCGGCCCGGGCAAGCCGGAGGGCTTCGAGACCGGCTACTTCGTCAAGCCGACGATCTTCGCCGACGTCAACAACGACATGCGCATCGCGCGCGAGGAAGTGTTCGGTCCGGTGCTCTCGATCATCCCCTTCGACACGGAAGAAGAGGCAATCGCGATCGCCAACGACACCGCCTACGGCCTTGCCGCCTATCTCCAGACCGGCGATCCGGAACGGGCCGAGCGCGTCGCCGCCCGCCTTCGCGCCGGCATGGTGCACATCAACGGGGGACCGCACCGCTACGGCAGCCCGTTCGGCGGCTACAAGCAGTCCGGCAATGGCCGCGAGGGCGGTCTCTTCGGCCTGGAGGATTTCCTCGAGGTGAAGACCGTGCACCGGCCGGACGCGGCCTGAGGCGCGAGGCGGCGCCCACAAAGAAAGACGTCATCCTCGGGTTTGACCCGAGGATCCACCGGCGTGACCGGAGCGTGGATGGTCGGGTCAAGCCCGACCATGACGGAGGAGAGGCTGGGTGAGTATTGCCGGCGGAGAAAGCGGGTGGGCTTTGGCATTGCGGGGTGCCGAAAGGGCGCCGTCTTTTCACATGCCCCAAACTTTTCCTCTAAATTAGCGCTGCCCGTCTGGTTGAAGCGGAGGCGGTCTGATAGCTCGCTGCCACGACTGATATCCGGACCGCCGCCTTGTCGCCGATTACCGCCTCCCCGAAAAGCCGCCTTGCCCTGATCGCCCTCCTCGCCGGCGGGGTCGCGATCGGCGGTTCGCCGATCTTCGTGCGCCTCTCCGAAATCGGGCCGATGGCGACGGCCTTCTGGCGCGTCGCGCTGGCCCTGCTGCCGTTCGTGCTGCTCTGGCGGGCGACGAAGCAGGGTGAGGAGCGGCCGGCGGGGCCGCGCGACCACCTCTTCCTGCTGCTGCCGGGCGTGTTCCTCGCCGCCGACCTTGCCGCCTGGCACCTGTCGCTGCACATGACCTCCGTCGCCAATGCGACGCTCCTGGCCAATCTGGCGCCGGTCTTCGTGACGCTCGGCTCCTGGCTGCTCTTTCGCACGCGCATCACGCCGGTCTTCCTGGCGGGCCTCGGGCTGGCGCTGGTCGGCGTGCTCGTCCTGAAGGGCGGGCCGTCGGCGCTCGGCGGCGGGCAGCTCGCCGGCGATGCGACGTCCATCGTCGCGGCCTTCTTCTACGCCTGCTACATGCTGTCGCTCGGCCATGTCCGCTCGCGGTTCTCCACGCTGCGCATCATGGTCTGGACGACCCTTTCCGCGGTCATCTGCATCCTGCCTGTCGCCGTGTTCTTCGAGGTCGACATGGTGCCTGCCACGCTCTTCGGCTGGGCCATGCTGCTCGGCCTTGCCTTCATCAGCCATGTCGGCGGGCAGGGCCTCGTCACCTATGCGCTCGCCTATCTGCCGACGGCCTTCTCCTCGCTGACGCTGCTGCTGCAGCCGGTCGTCGCCGCCATCCTCGCCTGGATCGTGCTCGCCGAACCCGTCGGCGCGATGCAGGCGGTCGGCGGGGCGATCGTGCTTGCCGGCATCCTCGTCGCCCGCCGCGGATAGCGTTCGGCCGCCGGCCTGTCCGGCGACCGGACATGGTTAGTGATTGTGCCGCGGCGGCGTCTGGGCGATCCCGCGGAAATCGGCCGCGCCGTCGATGACCGCGCCGTCCGAGAGCTGGGTGACGGTCCTGCGGTAGATCCGCTGCCAGGGCGTCGCGTCGGCCGGCACCGGCGGAATGCCGTCCCCCTTGCGCCGTTCGATCTCCGCCGCCTCCACCAGCATGTCGCACCGCCCCTGCGTGAGGTCGATGCGGATGACGTCGCCGGTGCGCAGGAAGGCGAGACCGCCGCCGGCGGCGCTTTCCGGCGAGGCGTTGAGGATCGACGGGCTGTCCGCCGTACCGGACTGGCGCCCGTCGCCGATCGTCGGCAGGCTGGTGATGCCGCGCTTGAGCAGATGGTCCGGCGGCTGCATGTTGACCACCTCGGCCGAGCCCGGCCAGCCGAGCGGCCCCGCGCCGCGGATGACGAGGATGGTGCGCTCGTTGATGCCGAGCGCCGGATCGTTGATGCGCCTGTGGTAGTCCTCCGAGCCGTCGAAGACGACCGCCCTCCCCTCGAAGATGCCCTCGCGGCCCGGCTCGCTCAGGTAGCGCGCGCGGAATTCCTGCGAGATGACCGAGGTCTTCATGATGGCGAAGTCGAAGAGATTGCCCTTCAGGACCAGGAAGCCCGCCCGCTCCCTCAGCGGTTCGCCATAGGGGCGGATGACCTCGCGGTCGCTGGCCGCGCGCCCCTCGAGGTTTTCCGCCATGCTGCGCCCTGTCACGGTCGGACAGTCGCCGTCGAGCTTTCCCGCATCGAGCAGCTCGCGCATGATCGCCGGCACGCCGCCGGCCCGGTGGAAGCGTTCGCCGAGGAAACGGCCGGCCGGCTGCACGTCGGCAAGCAGCGGAATGTCGTAGCCGTGCACCTGCCAGTCCTCGGGCTCCAGCTCCACGCCGGCATGTTTCGCCATCGCCATCAGATGCGGCTGGGCGTTGGTCGAGCCGCCGATGGCCGAGTTGACGCGGATCGCGTTGAGGAAGGCCTTCCGCGTCAGGATCGACGAGGGGCGGATGTCCTCCAGCACCAGCTCCACCGCGCGCCGGCCGGTGCGATAGGCCATCTGGCCGCGTTCGCGGTACGCGGCGGGGATGGCCGCGCAGCCGGTCAGCGACATGCCGAGCGCCTCGGCGAGCGCGTTCATCGTCGAGGCGGTGCCCATCGTGTTGCAATGGCCGATGGAGGGTGCCGAGTCCATTGCCGACTGCAGGAATTCCTCCTCGTCGATCGTGCCGGCGGCGAGCTTGCGGCGCGCGCGCCAGATCACCGTGCCGGAGCCGACGAGGTCGCCCTCGTGCCAGCCGTCGAGCATCGGCCCGCCCGAGAGCACGATCGCGGGAATATCGACCGTGGAGGCGGCCATCAGCGCCGAGGGCGTGGTCTTGTCGCAGCCCGTCGTCAGGACGACGCCGTCGAGCGGGTAGCCGTAGAGGATCTCGACGAGGCCGAGATAGGCGAGGTTGCGGTCGAGCGCCGCCGTCGGCCGCTTGCAGTTCTCGAAGATCGGATGGGTCGGGAACTCGATCGGGATGCCGCCCGCATCGCGGATGCCGTCGCGTACGCGCCGGGCGAGCTCGACATGGTGACGGTTGCAGGGGGTCAGGTCGCTGCCGCTCTGGGCGATGCCGATCACCGGCTTGCCGGACCGCAGCTCCTCCGGCGTGATGCCGTAGTTCATGAAGCGCTCGAGATAGAGTGCCGCCATGTCGACATGCTCGCGGTTGTCGAACCAGTCCTGAGAGCGTAGCCGCCGTTTGCCCGTCTTTTCGTCCGTCATGAAATGAACCTCGTCAAGAATATCGAGCCGCACTCTTCCACCGCCGTCTCGTGCAATCAACCGGCCGGCGATGCAGTGCGTTGCTTTATGCAGCTATCAACATTGCTGACTGGATCGGCCGGGCGGAATGTGTCACAGCCCTTCCATCTCAGTTCCCGGGTTACCGTCATGACCGACATCACCGCCTCCTCCCCCGCCACGGGCACCGCCCGCCTCGGCGTGCTGCTGATGCTGCTCGGCATGGTGATGTTCTCGCTGAACGACGTGCTCGGCAAATGGCTCGTCGCGACCTATTCCGTCGGCCAGCTCATGCTGATCCGCAGCCTCGCCGCGATGGTGGTGCTCGCGCCGTTCTTCTGGAAGGTCGGCTGGCGCCGGCTGGTCGACGTGGAGCGGCCGAAGCTGCATCTCCTGCGGTCCGGCCTCTTCGCCTTCGAGGCCTCCGGCTTCTACTTCGCCGTCGCCTACATGCCGCTTGCCGACGCCATGACCTACTGGCTCGCCGCGCCGATCTACGTCGCCGCCATGTCGCCGCTTCTGCTCGGCGAGAAGGTGGGCTGGCGGCGCTGGACGGCGATCATCGTCGGCTTCGTCGGCGTGGTGATCGCGCTCGAGCCGTCGAAGGACACGTTCACCCTGCCGGCCCTCATCGCGCTTGCCGGCAGCCTCGCCTTCAGCTTCGCCATGGTGCTCGGCCGCACGCTGCGCGCGGCGCCGGACACGACGCTGGTCTTCTGGCAGGTGGCGGGCGCGGCGATCTTCGCCGGCGTCTGGTGCCTTGCCGATCCGGCCGGCTGGGCGCCGGTCAGCGGCGTCGATTTCGGCCTCCTCAGCCTGCTCGGCATCGTGGCGATGAGCGCGCACATGCTGGTCAACCGCTCGCTGAAGCTGGCGGATGCGGCGACCGTCGTGCCGCTGCAATATTCGCTGCTGCTCTGGGCCGTCATCTTCGGCTGGATGTTCTTCGGCGACGCGCCGCGCCCGGCCATGCTGGTCGGCGCCGGCTTCATCGTCGCCTCGGGACTCTTCATCTTCTTCCGCGAGCAGCATCTGAAGCGCCGCGGCCGCGCCTGAGCGGCCGGCCCGTCACAGCGGCAGTTCCGTGGTGTATTTCACGCTCTTCAGCGCGAAATGCGAGGAGGAGTTCGCCACCGCCTCATGCGTCAGGATCGCCTGCATCAGCAATTGTTCGTAGTCGCGCACGTCCTTGACCACGACGCGGATCAGGTAATCCCACTCGCCGGACATGGAATAGCATTCCAGCACCTCCTCATGGGTCTGCACGAAGCGCTCGAAATCGCGCCGAGCCCCCGGATCGTGCGATTTCATGCGCACCTGGCAGAAGACGTTGAGGCCGCGGCCGATGCGGTCTGGATCGAGCAGCCGCACGGTCGGGCCGAGCACGCCGGCTTCCTCCAGCGCCTTGATGCGCCGCCAGCAGGAGGCGCTGGAGGCGCCCACCTGTTCGGCGAGCGCCGCATGGCTGATGTCGCCTCGTCGCTGCAGCACCTTCAGGATCTTCTTGTCGATGGCGTCAAGCTGAATGGAACTCATCGGAAATCCCATGAATGTGATGGGTATGTTTCATTTCTATCGCAAAGAACCGCCTGTTTGAAACGATTTTTCGGCTGAAGCGGCCTATACTTTCCACCACTGTATATCTGCGGGAGGAAACCATGGCGCAGGTCGCACTCAAAACCGTCGTCAGGTCCGCTGCCAGGAATGCGCCGGACGATACCGTCGACTGGAAGCGCATCGCCTATCTGGTGCATCTGTCGCGCGCGCTGGACGAGATGGAGGAAACCCGTCTCGTGCCGGAAAAGAAGGTGCTCTACCAGTTTTCCGCGCGCGGCCACGACATGGCGCAGATCATGCTCGGCTGTCTCTTGACCGACCGGCATGACGCGACCTGCGGCTATTACCGCTCCCGTCCGCTGCTGCTTTCGCTCGGCGTCGATCCCGCGGATGCGCTCGGTTCCGCCATGGGCCGTGCCGGCGGCTATTCCGACGGGCGCGACATCGGCGTCGTCTTCAACCATCCGAACCGCGACGGCGCCTCCGCCCTGCCGATGTGCGGCGGCGTCGGGGCGCAGTATACGCCGACGGCGGGCTGGGCGCAGGCGGTGAAATATTATGCCGAGACGCTGGGCAAGGCGGACTACGAACGGAGCATCGCCGTGGTGCTCGGCGGTGACGGCTCGGTCGCCTCGAACGGCTTCTGGTCGGCGCTGACCATCGCCACCACGCAGACCCTGCCGATGCTGTTCTACATCGAGGACAACGGCTACGGCATCTCCGTTCCCTCGACGATCCAGACGCCCGGCGGCAATATCGCGGCCAACCTGTCCGGCTGGCAGAACCTGACGATCTTCGAGGGCGACGGCACCGATCCGGCCACTGCCGCCCGGCTGACCGCCGCTGCGGTCGAGCATGTGCGCGAGGCGCGTGCGCCGGCGCTGCTGCGCCTTACCGTGCCGCGCCTTCAGGGCCACAGTTTCCAGGATACGCAGGCCTACAAGAGCGAGGCGGTCGTGCGCAGCGAATGGGCGCGGGACCCGCTGCCGCGCCTGAAGGACTATATCGTGCCGGCCGTGCTCAGCGAGGCGGAATGGGAGGCGGCCGATGCGGATGCAAGAAAGGCGGCGGAAACCGCGCGCATTGCCGCCGAGGCCCGCCCGGCGGCCGTTCCCGAGACGGTGACGCGGCATGTCTTCTTCGAGGGCGACGTGCAGGTGATGGGCGGGCAGGTGCGCCATGGCTACACCCCGCCGCAAACCACCACGGTGGCGGCATCGGAAGGCCAGCGCATCAACATGGTCACCGCCATCCGCCGCACGCTCGACCACGAGCTTTCGATCAACGAGCGCGTCGTGCTGTTCGGCGAGGATATCGGCCCCAAGGGGGGCGTGCATGCGGTCACGCTCGGCCTCCAGGAAAAGTTCGGCCGCGCGCGGGTGTTCGATACGTCGCTCTCGGAGGAAGGCATCGTCGGCCGGGCGGTGGGCATGGCGCTGGCGGGGCTGATGCCGGTGCCGGAAATCCAGTTCCGCAAATATGCCGAGCCTGCCACCGAGCAGATCAACGATTGCGGCACGATCCGCTGGCGCACCAACAACCGCTTTGCCGCGCCGATGGTGCTGCGCATGCCCGGCGGCTATTTCAAATGCGGCGACCCCTGGCACAGCCAGACGAACGAGGTGGCCTTCGTGCACCAGCCCGGCTGGAAGGTGGCCGTCCCCTCCAATGCCGCCGATGCGGTCGGGCTGCTGCGCACCGGCCTTCGCGGCAACGATCCGGTGATCTTCTTCGAGCACCGCGCCATGCTGGATCATGCCTGGGCGCGGCGGCCCTATCCGGGCGACGATTTCGCGTTGCCCTTCGGCAAGGCGAGTTTCACGCGCCGCGGCGAGGCGATCACGCTTGTCACCTGGGGCGCCATGGTGCATCGCTGCGAGGACGCGGCGGAGGGTGTTTCCGCCGATGTCATCGACCTGCGCACCCTGATGCCTTGGGACAGGGAGGCGGTGCTGTCCTCCGTCCGGCGCACGCGCCGCTGCCTCATCGTGCACGAGGATCTCGGCACCGCCGGCTTCGGCGCGGAGATCGCCGCCGTCGTTGCCGACGAGGCCTTCATGGATCTCGATGCGCCCGTCTCGCGGCTGACGATGCCCGACATTCCGAGCCCGCACAATCCGGTCCTGCTCGACTGGGCGGTGCCCTCGGCGGGGCGGATCCGGGCCAAGATCGATGCCCTGCTGGAGTTCTGAACGATGGCGGGGGTGATGATCGACGTTCTCGCGCCTGTCGAGCAGGAGGGCACCAAGGCGGTCGTGCGCAACTGGCTGAAGGCGGTGGGCGAGAGGGTGGCGCCCGACGATCCGCTCGTGGAGCTCGAAACCGACAAGGTGACGCAGGAGATCCCCGCCCCCGTCGCCGGCATCCTCAGCGAGATCCTGATGCAGGGCGGCGAAAAGGCCGAACCCGGCGCCGTGCTCGGCCGGATCCGGCAGGAAGAGGCTGCGGCCTCCGAGCCCGTTGTCGCTGCCGCCCGGCCGGAACCCGGAAGAATGCCGGCGGCCGCGGACCATTATTCACCGGCCGTGCGGCGCGCGGCGGAGGAATACGGCATCGACCCCGCGACGGTAGACGGCTCCGGCAAGGGCGGGCGGGTGACGCGGGCCGACATGGATGCCGCGCACGAGGCGGCGCGCGGGGCGCGGCCTTCGCCGGAGCCCGTCACGCCATCCAGGCCGGAGACGACGCCTGTCGAAGGAGGCTCGCGGGCGATCCGGCATTCGCCGATGCGGCTTGCCATCGCCGAACACATGCAGATGTCCGTCTCGACCGCGCCGCATGTCACGGCGGTGTTCGAGGCGGATTTCACCGCCGTCATGCGGCACCGCGAGATGAACCGGCAGGCCTTCGCCGCGTCCGGCGTGCCGCTCTCCTACACCGCCTATATCGTCTCGGCCTGCGTGGCGGCGATGAAGGCGGTGCCGGAGGCCAACAGCCGCTGGTTCGATGACCGCCTTGAGGTGTTCGACGACGTCAATATCGGCATCGGCACGGCGCTCGGCAATGACGGGCTGGTGGTGCCCGTCATCCGCGCGGCGCAGGACCTTTCGCTTTCAGGCATCGCGGCGCGCTTGCAGGACCTCACGGCCCGCGCCCGGGCGAAGACGCTGACGCCGGCCGACATGCGCGGCGGCACCTTCACTATCTCCAACCACGGTGTCTCCGGCTCGCTTCTCGCCACGCCCATCATCATCAACCAGCCGCAATCGGCGATCCTCGGCGTCGGCAAGCTGGAAAAGCGCGTGGTGGTGCGCGAGGTCGACGGCGTCGATACGATCCAGATCCGGCCCATGGCCTATGTCTCGCTGACCATCGACCACCGCGCGCTCGACGGCCACCAGACCAATACATGGCTCACCCGCTTCGTCGCGGCGCTGGAAGGCTGGCCGCAATGAATGTTTCCGGCGACTATGACGTGCTGGTGATCGGCGGCGGTCCCGGCGGCTATGCCTGTGCGATCCGTGCCGCGCAACTCGGCCTGAAGGCGGCCTGCGTCGAGGCGCGGCCGACGCTCGGCGGCACCTGCCTCAATGTCGGTTGCATTCCCTCCAAGACGCTGCTGCATGCGACGCATCTGCTGGAGCTCGCCCGCGATGGCCATATGGCCGGCTTCGGCATCGACACCGGGCCGGTTTCCATCGACCTCGCACGGCTGATGGCGCGCAAGGAGGCGACCGTCGCCTCGCTGGCGGGCGGCATCGATTTCCTGTTCCGCAAGAACGGCGTCGCCCGCCTGCCGGGGCGGGCGCGCCTTGCCGGGCCGGGGCGCGTCGATATCGACGGCAGGATGTTCGCCGCGAAGGCGATCGTCATTGCCACGGGCTCGCTGCCGGCGGCGCTGGCCGGCGTGCCGGTAGACAACCACGCCGGGGTCGTGGTCGATTCGTCCGGCGCGCTGTCCCTCCCCCGCATACCCGAACGGCTCGCCGTCATCGGCGGCGGGGTGATCGGTCTCGAACTGGGCTCGGTCTGGCGGCGTCTTGGCGCTCAAGTGACGGTCGTGGAAGTAGGCGACGGCATCCTGCCCGGCATGGATGCCGATATCCGCGCGACGATGACGCAGCTCCTGGCGCGCCAGGGCATGACGATCCTCGCCTCGACCGCCGTTGCCGGTGCCGATATCCGCAAGGATGGCGCCACGTTGCAGCTGAAGGGGGCGGACGGCAAGGCGTCGGCGCTGGCGGCCGACGTCGTGCTGGTCGCCACGGGGCGGCGGCCGAACACGGGCGGTCTCGGGCTGGAAACGGTCGGTATCACCCCGGATGCGGGCGGTTTCATACCGGTCGATGGGCAGGGGCGGACGGGAGCGGACGGGATCCACGCGATCGGCGACGTGACGCGCGGGCCCATGCTGGCCCACCGGGCGGAGGACGAGGGCATCGCCGTCGCCGAGCGGCTCGCCGGCCGGCCCGGCTTGGTCAATCCCGCCATCGTCCCGGTGGTCGTCTACACCGATCCGGAGGTGGCTTCCGTCGGACGGACCGAGCAGATGCTGACGGCGGAGGGGATCGCCTATCGCGCTTCGACCTTCCCGATGAGCGCCAACAGCCGGGCAAAGGCGAACGGCGGCACGGAGGGGTTCGTCAAGCTGCTGGCGGAGGAGGCGAGCGGCGTCGTGCTCGGCGCCCATATGGTCGGGGCGATGGCCGGCACGATGATCGCCGAGGTCGCCCAGGCGATGGAGTTCGGCGCGACGGCGGAGGATATCGCCTATACCTGCCACGCCCACCCGACGCACAGCGAGGCGGTCAAGGAGGCCGCCCTCGGCTTTTTCGGGGCGGCCATTCATCGCTGAGCGACGGCGCGGTCCTTGCCGAAAGCGTGCGGCGGCACGGCGAAATTTTCGGGAGGCGATCGCCTTGGTTCGTGATACCGTACGGTCCGCCGACGGGATCGTCGCGTGAAAATCAATCTATACAATCTCTATAGAATGTGATCTTTTTGACCGGTTAAGCCTGTGCGCCCTGAAACGCCAATCCGCGAGGAGCAGACGACATGGGTATGATTTCATCAGCGCTCGACCGTCCGTCGCGAACCGCCGCCGTCATCGGCAGCGAAGACGAGGCGTTGACCGTTGCCGGCACGATTGCCGGCATTTTCGCGAACGGGGATGCGGCGCAGACGGCGCAGGCCCGTCTCGATCTCCTCTCCCGTTCCGGCCTGTTCGGCATCTCCGTGCCAACCGAGCACGGCGGCATCGACGTTTCCAACACCGTGCTGGCGGATGTCTGTGCGGCCGCCGCCGCGCAGTCGGCAACGCTGGCCGATATCCTGGCCGCCCACTTCGTGGCGCTGGAGCAGCTGCGCAGCTACGGCACGGACGGCCACCACTCCGTGGTGTTTTCCGCCGCCCTTGCCGGCGCCCGGCTCTGCCGGGCGACAGCCCGGCGCAACGGGCAGGATGCCGACGCCCTGCCGCTTGCCGCAAGCGGCCTTGCCTGGCGTCTGAGCGGCGAAGCGCTCTGTACGCCCTGCACCCGCCATGCGGACTGGCTGCTCGTGCCGGCGCGCAGCGACGGCGGCCGGATGGCGGGCGTCCTGCTGGCGACGCGCATCGAGGGCCTGCACTATGTCGCCAACAGTTGCGAGCCGGTGGACAGGGCCGCGCCCTCCGCCGAGCACGTTCTCTTCAAGGACGTTGCCGTCGATGCGGACGCGGTGCTGCATCCGCCCGTCGAGGCGGCGGTGCCGCAGTCGCTCGAGCTTCTTCTCGAAGCCGCCCGGCAGCTCGGCGGCGGCCGGCGTGCATTCGAGCGCCGGCTGGCCTCAGACCACGACGATGCCCGCGATATCGGGCTGCTGTCCGCCCGTCTCGCGGCCGCGCAGGCCATGATGGCCGAAGCCGGCCGCGCCATCGACGCGGCCCAGATCGGCCTTGCGGACCAGCACCGGACGAACGCCTTCCTCGCCGCCACCGCCGCCCTCGCCGTGGCGCACGAGGCCGCGGGCCATGTGCGCATGGCCGCGGACCGGAACGCGCAGCCGGCGGACTTGCCGCCGTCTCTGGCCGCGGCCCTGCGGGAAAGCGGCCGGCTGCGGCGCCAGGGGCACCCGCATCCGCCGGAGCAGGAAGGCTGAGGCGCGTTGCGGAGCGGCGTGCGGCGGTTTTGCAGCAGCCCTCCGTGTGCTTGCGGCTCTCATGAATCGCGAGACGTCCATTGCCTGTGGAGGGAAAGCGTTGCCCCATCCGCTTCTTCCCTGAGGGAGAAGGTGCCGGCAGGCGGATGAGGGGGATGGCGAAGGCGCAAAGGCTCTATCCGAGCCACCCCCTCATCCGACCCTTCGGGCCACCTTCTCCCCGCGGGGGAGAAGGAGAGAACGGCAACGTCGAACGCCATATGCGATTGCCCTCATGGATCGAGGGGCGGAGCCGGCGCGATACGAAGGTTATCGTTTCGGTATCGTCTGAATGGGCGCCCGATGGCTTGGCACGATCTGGCGGAGGTTCACCGTCGATGCGAGCGCCGCGAGGACAGAGTTCCCCGCCCTGCCACTGCAGCCCGGTCCGGTCGTGGACGGTGAAAGCGCGCGGTTTATCCGACGCGCTTTTCCAGCTCTTCCTCTTCGATCATCGCGCTGGCACCGGGCACGGCGACGAACTGTTCGAGGGTCATCGTGTCGAGGATGGCGGCGATGGCGTCGCGCACGTCGGTCATGGCGCGGCGGACCTGACAGGCTTCCGGATCGGCGCAGTCCTCGCAGGCTTCATAGGCCGTGCGGCTCGCGCAGCGGATCGGCGCCAGGGGACCGTCGAGCACGCGGATGGCGTGGCCGATGCGGATCTCCGACGCGGGATGCGAGAGCGAATAGCCGCCGCCCGGCCCCTTCTTGGAGCGAAGCATGCCGGCATTGCGCAGTTCCAGGAGGATCGTGTCGAGGAACTTCTTCGGAATGTTGTTGCGAAGCGCGATCTCGCTGACGAAAGCGGTTTGGCCAGGCGCCAGCCGGGCCAGGTCCACCAGGGCCTTCAGTCCATATTTTCCCTTTTTCGTCAGCATGTCGGCCTGCTTTCCATCAGCATATGTGCATCACCGGATATGCCCGGCTGCGCGAACGCGCATCGCGTCCCGCTCGGTTTCCGTCCGTCGTCCTCGGGAAGATCGATCGGTTCACCCATGACGGGTGATTCTGGCTCATTCTTGGCACCGAAGTGCGAAAAACATATAAAAACAATGTAATTTATTTATCAGCGTTACGGCAAGGAAATTGGGTATTTTTGCCAAGCGCTTATGCGGTTTTTCCGCCCGGGCGTGCCCATTTGGCACCATTTTTTGCTTCGATGGGCCTTTTCCGCCCGTCCTTCGTTTTGCGGAGCCTTGCGCTGACTTTCGGCGGGCATGCGACTCGTTTCAATCACACTGCCGGAAAACGCAAAACCAATCGCAAAGACGCCGCCAAATTGAGGCGAATATTTCTCTACTAAATTTATTGAATATATAGCCTTGAATCATCGGCCCGCGGCAGATCCCGGGCGACGGATTTTTGAGGAGAGACCCATGAGCACGACCCGCAGAACCCTGCTTGCCGCGACGGCCGCCCTTGCCCTTGCCGCATCCTTCACCACCGCTTTTGCCGAGGAGGTGACGCTGAACATCGGCTACCAGCCGATCGTAGAGCCCTCCCGCGTGCCGCAGGCCGACGGCACCTACGAGAAGGTGACGGGCGCCAAGATCAACTGGCAGAAATTCGACGGCGGCGCCGACGTGATCGCCGCCATCGCGTCGGGCTCGCTGGATATCGGCTATGTCGGCTCCTCGCCGCTGGCCGCCGCCTCCAGCCGCGAGCTGCCGATCGAGACGATCTTCGTCGTCGGCCTCATCAGCGAGGCCGAGGCGCTTGCCGTGAAATCCATCGAGAAGCCGGAGGATCTTGCCGGTAAGAAGATCGCGACGCCTTTCGTCTCCACCGCGCATTACAGCCTGCTGACGGCGCTGAAGCACTGGAAGGTCGATCCCAAGTCGGTGGAAATCCTCAACCTGCGTCCGCCGGAAATCGCGGCCGCCTGGGAACGCGGCGACATCGACGGCGCCTATGTCTGGGATCCGGTGCTGGCGCAGCTGAAGAAGAGCGGCACGGTGCTCGCCACCTCGGCGGACGTCGCCGAATGGGGCGGCCCGACCTTCGACGCCTGGATCGTCAGCAAGACATTCGCCGAGGCGCATCCGGATGTCGTGACGGCCTTCGTGAAAGTGACGGGCGATGCGACGGCGGCCTATCGCGCCAATCCCGAGGCCTGGAACGCCACCTCGCCGGAAGCAGAGAAGATTGCGCGCCTGACCGGGGCCAAGCAGGACGAGGTGCCGGCGCTCCTCAAGGGCTACATCTTCCCGACGCTGGAAGAGCAAGCCGGCGAGGCGCTGCTCGGCGGCGGCACGGTGAAGGCCGTGGCCGATACGTCGGCCTTCCTGCTGGAGCAGGGCAAGATCCCGGCCGCGCTCTCCGACTACACGCCCTACGTCTCCACCCGCTGGGTGACGGACGCGACGAAGCTCGCCTACTGATCGGGCGAAACAATCCTGCGGCGGAAGGGCCCGGCAGCGTGATCCGCGCTGTCGGGCCATTGCCCGACAGAGCAATTCCAGCAGAAGTGCGAAGCGGTTTTGCGCCCGGAATTGCGGAAAATAAAAGGTTGGAGTGTTTTCGCGCTTCGGGAAGCGGAACGTTCCAAGTGGCTCCACGCTCCTGGAGGTTTCATGAGCACGCTGACATTCCGCAATGTTTCGCTGCGTTATCCGCCGAGGGCGGGCCGCGCCGGCGCCGATGAAAAACTGGTTCTCGACGGCATCAACCTGCAGGTCGCCTCGCACGAGCTGGTCGCCGTCATCGGGCGCTCCGGCTCCGGCAAGACGAGCCTGCTCAATCTCGCCGCCGGTTTCCTGGAACCGACCGCCGGCACCATCACCGTGGACGGCGTGCCCGTCGACGGGCCGAGCGCCGACCGCGCGGTCGTCTTCCAGGACGATGCGCTCTATCCCTGGCTCGACGCCAGGGACAATATCGCCCTTCCCTTCAAGCTGAAGGGCGTGCCGCTTGCCGAGCGCCGCGCGCGTGCGGAGCAGCTTCTTGCCCGCGTCGGCCTCGCGGATGCCGGCGACCGCCGGATCTGGGAGCTTTCCGGTGGCATGCGCCAGCGGGTCGGCATTGCGCGGGCGCTGGCCGCCGAACCGCGTTTCCTGTTGCTCGACGAGCCGCTTGGCGCGCTCGACGCCCTCACCCGCACGCGCATGCAGGAGTTCCTGCTGCGCATCAAGGCGGAAAGCGGGGCGGGCGCGCTGCTCATCACGCACAGCATCGAGGAGGCGCTGCTGCTCGGCACGCGCATCGTCGTGCTGTCGCCCAATCCGGGCCGCCTGACCGCCGAGATCGAGGCGGGCTTCAATGCCGAAGTGCTGAACGGCGCCTCGGTCGCCGCCGTGAAGGCCTCGCCGATCTTCAAGCGCATGCATGCCGGCCTGACCGGCCTTATCCACGCCTCCGCGGAAGAGGAGATCGCCGCATGACACTTTCGACCGACATCGAGACCCTGCCGCAGGTGGCGGAAAAGGGGGAGGCGGAACGCCCGCCGAAAGCGCGGCCGCTGCCGGTCGCCGTCATCTCGGCCATCACCATCGGCGTGATCATCCCCGCCTGGGGGCTCGCCTCCGCCTATGCCCTCGTCTCGCCGGTTTTCCTGCCCTCGCCGCGACAGGTCGTGCTCGCCCTCTACAATCTCGTCGTCACGGGCTTCGTCGATGCGACGCTGGCCGAGCATGTCGGCGCAAGCCTCTATCGCATCTTCGGCGCCCTCATCGCCTCCATCCTCATCGGCATTCCCGCCGGCATCGCCATCGGCACGAGCCGTCTCGGCCGCGGCATTCTCGATCCGATCGTGGAATTCCTGCGGCCGCTGCCGCCCCTCGCCTACCTGCCGCTCATCATCATCTGGGTCGGCATCGGCGAAGCCTCGAAGATCACGGTGATCGCGCTTTCCATGCTGCCCTCGATCATCCTGTCGACCTCCGCCGGCGTGCGGGGAGTATCGAAGGACCATGTCAATGCCGCCCGATCGCTCGGGGCGAGCCGTCGGCAGGTGCTGCGCGAGGTGGTGCTGCCGAGCGCCGTGCCGTCGATCCTCACCGGCGTGCGCATCGCGCTCGGCGCCGGCTGGACGACGCTGGTGGCGGCCGAACTGGTGGCCGCGACGAGCGGCATCGGCTTCATGATCCAGTCGGCGGCGCAGTTCCTCGTCACCGACATCGTGATCGCCGGCATCGTCGTCATCGCGCTGATCGCCATCCTGCTGGAATATGTCGCCCGGCAGATCGAGCGGCGCCTGGTGCCCTGGGCGGCGCATCGCTGAGGGGGCGGGCGAGGCACGAAATCGAGACGGCCGCCTCTTGACCCGGAAGAGGCGGCCGCCAGTTTGTCCTCATCCGCGATGATCGAGACGGGCTGTCAGGCGGTCGCCCAGCCACTGGATGCCGCAGACGAGCACGATCAGCACGGCGACCACCGCCACCATCACCGAGGTCTCGAAGCGCTGGTAGCCGTAGCGGATGGCAAGGTCGCCGAGGCCGCCCGCGCCGATGGCGCCGGCCATGGCGGAGGCGCCGATCAGCGTGACGAGCGTGACGGTGAAGCCCGCGACGATACCGGGCAGCGCTTCGGGGATCAGCACCTCGCGCACGATGGTCCAGCGGTTGCCGCCCATTGCCCGCACCGCCTCGATCAGGCCGCGATCGACTTCACGCAGGGAAACCTCGGCGATGCGTGCATAGTAGGGCGTCGCGGCGATGGCGAGCGGCACGATGGCCGCCCAGGTGCCGATCGACGTACCGACGATGAAACGCGTGACCGGAATGAGCGCCACCAGCAGGATGATGAAGGGCACGGAACGGAAACCGTTGATGACGGCGCCGAGCACGCGGTTGATCCAGAGGTTTTCCGCGATGCCGCCGCGCGCGGTGGCGACCAGCGCAAGGCCGAGCGGCAGGCCGAAGACGAGCGAGATGACGCCGGAGGCGGCCGTCATGACGACGGTTTCCCACAGCGAGCGGACGAGAAGTTCAAGCATGACCGGCGACATGGCCGAGGACCTCCACCTGCGCGCCGAAGCGCTCTGCCAGGGTTGTGAAACGCGCGGTGGCCTCGGCCGGCACGGCGATGAAGAAACGGCCGACCGCCTGTTCCTGAATATGGTCGACACCGCCGTGGACCAGCCGGTAGCCATCCGCAAATTCGGCGGAAAGCTGCTGGAAGAGCGGGCCGGTGGCCGCGGGGCCGGCAATGTCGACGCCAAGGATGGCCTCGCCTGTTACGTCCGCGACAAGCTTCCGGGTGATATGGGTGGGCAGCTGCGGGCGAATGCCGCTGAGCAGGCTCTTCGTCGTCTGCGCCTGCGGCGTCGCGAAGACCTGCCAGACCGGCCCCTCCTCGACGATGCGGCCGGCATCGAGCACCGTCACGCGGTCGGCGATGGAGCGCACCACCTCCATCTCGTGGGTGATGAGCAGGATGGTGAGGCCGAGCTTGCGGTTGATGTCCTTCAGCAGCGTGAGGATGGCGCGGGTCGTTTCCGGGTCGAGGGCAGAGGTCGCCTCGTCGGAAAGCAGCAGCGCCGGGCTGGCGGCGAGCGCCCGGGCAATGCCGACGCGCTGCTTCTGGCCGCCGGATAGCTCCGACGGATAGGCCTTCGCCTTGCCCTTGAGGCCGACGAGGTCGATGAGTTCGGCCGCGCGCGCCAGACGCTTCGCCTTCGTCCAGCCCTCGATCTTCAGCGGCAGGGCGACATTCTCCTCGACGGTCTTGGCCGAGAGCAGGTTGAAATGCTGGAAGATCATGCCGATGCGGCGGCGCAGCGGCTGCAGCTCGGCCTCGCCAAGGCCGGTGATCTCGCGGCCTTCGATCGCGATGCTGCCGCTGTCCGGCCGTTCGAGGCCGTTGAGGCAGCGGATGAGCGTCGACTTGCCCGCGCCGCTGCGGCCGATGATGCCGAGGATCTCGCCGCGGCGCACCGTGAGCGAAACGCCGTCCAGCGCCGCGGTCGCGCCGAAGCGGCGGCGCACGTCGGCAAGGCGGACGACATCGTCTTCCCGCGCGGCGGCCTCGGCCAGCTGTCTTGTCACATGGGTGTTCATTTGCGGTTCCCTTCCGGAAACGGCGAGACAGCCCGCGGCGGCCGGAGGCGCATCGCGAGCTGTCTTGCTGGTTGGATGGCGACCTTAGTAGGCGCTGATGCCCGTGCCCTTGTAGACCCGGTCGAACTCCGCCTTCACGACATCGTTCTGGTAGGCTTCGACCAGCGGCTTGACCCAGGGCTCGTCCTTCGATTCCTCGCGCACGGCGATGAAGTTGCGGTACGGGTTGTCGTCGACCGGCTCCTGCGCGATGCGGTTTTCCGGGGTGAGACCGCTCTTCAGCGCCCAGTCGGTGTTGACGATCGCCGCGTCAAGGTCATCGACCGAGCGGCCGACGATGCCGGCATCGAGTTCCTTGATCTCGAGGTTCTTCGGGTTCTCGGCGATGTCGGCGATCGTGGCGAGGATGCCGGTGCCGTCCTTCAGCTTGATCAGGCCTTCGTTCTGAAGAACGCGCAGCGCCCGGCCCTCGTTGGACGGGTCGTTCGGCACGCCGATGGCGGCGCCGTCCGGAAGGTCGGCGACCTTGGCGTGCTTCTTGGAATAGAGGCCGATCGGCCAGACGGCCGTGTAGCCGACCGGGACGATCTTGTAGCCGTGCTGCTGGACCTGGTTTTCCAGATAGGGAAGATGCTGGAAGGCGTTGGCGTCGATCTCGCCGCGGGCAAGCGCCTCGTTCGGCTGGGTATAGTCGTTGAAGACGACCGCCTCGATGGTGAGGCCCTTCTTGGCGGCTTCCGCGATCACGACGCGCCAGACATCCTCGTCCTCGCCGGAGATGATGCCGACCTTCAGCTCCTTCCTGTCCTCGGCAAGGCCGGGTGCGGGAAGCGAGAAGGTGGAGACGGCGGCGGCTGCCACCGCAAGGGCCGCAAGGGCGGCGCGGCGGGTGAAGAGAGTGCTTGCGAGAAGTTTCTTGTTGGTTTTCGACATGCTGGCCTGCTTTCGCGATTGGGAGGATCGGCTGCGAAACATCGCTGTTTCTGCCCGTAAAATCGCAAATGCCGCTTTTGTGGACAACGAATGGCGGTTTGTTGGGCAGGCGGAAACGGAAATTTTCGCTCCGGGAAATCGAGGCGAGGCGGAAAATATTTTCTACTGAAATTGTGAACTATGCCGGATGCCCAACGCAGCCTAGAAGGTCGGCGGCGTGTTGATCCAGATCAGCACGGTTTCGCCGTCGTGGCGGTTGCGCCAGGCGTGGCGGCGGCAGCTTTCGAAATAGAGGCTGTCGCCCGGGCCGAGATCGTGGAATTCGTGGCCGTCGAGGACCATTTCGATGCGGCCGGAGAGGACGTGGACGAATTCCTCGCCCTCATGCTTGTAGGCTCCGTCGGAGGAGGCGCCGGGCGCGAGCACGAAGCGGTGGCAGTCCATCATGTTGCGCCCGTCGGCCAGCACCTGGATGGTGACGCCGGGAGAGGTCTCGGGCCAGAACTTCCACTCCCCTGCCCGCACGACCGAACGGTTTTCCTGTTCCTCCTCGCCGGAAAGCTTCGAGACGGTCGTGCCGTAATAATCGGCAAGGTCGTGCAGCACGCGAAAGGTCACGCCCTGCGAGGTGCGCTCGAAGGTGGAGAGCACCGACGTCGCGACGCCGATATCGCCCGCCACCTGGTCGAGCGTCTTGCCGGCGGCATGGCGCAGGCTCCGCAGCTTGCGCCCGACGCCCTGGTGCGCCTCGCCCTCGGAGGACGGAGTATCGTTGGCGGGTTCCTCCGCCTCGAGCGCCTCGCGGATGGCGGCCGGGTTGAGGCCGCGCTCGGTCCTGTACCAGGCGATGCGCTTCAGCCGCGCGACGTCGTCGGCGCTGTACTGGCGATGGCCGGTTTCGGAGCGCCCCGGAACGACGAGGCCCTGCGTTTCCCAAAGCCTGAGCGTTGAGGCCGAAACGCCGGCGAGCCGCGCGGCCTCCGCCACCTTGTAGTGCACCGGTTCTTGCGAACCCATCGCGCCAATCCCTGATTCTGTGTAGTGTTCTCTATAGCATTCCGGCGGCGGTGGCCGGCCCGAAAAACCGTCGCGTCGCCGCCGTAAAATGCCCGTTGCATTCTTGCAGAAAAAATGTAGGAATTCCACTTGAGACTTGCAGAAAAAATGCAAGTTAATGCGGTTCCGGCAAAAGTGCGAGCGTCCGGAACTGCGTGAAAGCTCCATTATCAGAAGCCTCCAGATTCAGGATAGCGCCATGACCGCAACGCCCCTCACAGACCGCAAGAACGCCGCCATCTCGCGCGGCGTCGGCATGACCACGCAGATCTACGCCGACCGTGCGGAGAATGCGGAGATCTGGGACAAGGAAGGCAATCGCTATATCGACTTTGCCGCCGGCATCGCCGTCGTCAACACCGGCCACCGCCATCCGCGCGTCATCGAGGCCGTCAAGAACCAGCTCGACCGTTTCACCCACACCTGCCACCAGGTCGTGCCCTACGAGAACTATGTCGAGCTCGCCGAGCGCCTGAACGCCATCACCCCCGGCAACTTCGCCAAGAAGACGATCTTCGTCACGACCGGCGCGGAAGCCGTCGAGAACGCCGTGAAGATCGCCCGCGCCGCCACCGGCCGGCAGGCCGTCATCGCCTTTTCCGGCGGCTTCCACGGCCGCACCTTCATGGGCATGGCCCTGACCGGCAAGGTCGTGCCCTACAAGGTCGGCTTCGGCTCCATGCCGGGCGACGTCTTCCATGCGCCCTTCCCGGTCGAGATGCACGGCACGACCGTCGAGCAGTCGCTCGGCGTGCTGAAGAAGCTCTTTGCCGCCGATGTCGATCCGAACCGCGTCGCGGCGATCATCGTCGAGCCGGTGCAGGGCGAAGGCGGCTTCTATCCGGTTCCCGTCAATTTCATGAAGGCGCTGCGCGAGATCTGCGACCAGCACGGCATCCTGCTCATCGCCGATGAGGTGCAGACCGGCTTTGCCCGCACCGGCAAGCTGTTCGCCATGGAGCACTACGGCATCGCGGCCGACATCATGACCATGGCCAAGGGTCTAGGCGGCGGCTTCCCGATCGCGGCCGTCACCGGCCGCGCGGAGATCATGGACGCGCCCGGCCCGGGCGGCCTCGGCGGCACCTATGCCGGCAGCCCGATCGGCGTTGCGGCGGCCCATGCCGTTCTCGACGTCATCAAGGACGAGGACCTCTGCAACCGTGCCGAAAACCTCGGCGCCCGCCTCAAGCAGCGCCTCGCCTCGCTGCAGGACAAGGTTCCCGAGATCGTCGACATCCGCGGCCCGGGCTTCATGAACGCCGTCGAGTTCAACGACGTTTCGACGAAGCAGCCGAGCGCCGAGTTTGCCAACAAGGTACGCCTGAAGGCCCTCGAAAAGGGGCTGATCCTCTTGACCTGCGGCGTGCACGGCAATGTCATCCGCTTCCTCGCGCCGATCACCATCCAGGACGAGGTGTTCGCCGAAGCGCTCGACATTCTCGAAAGCGCGATGATCGAAGCCCGCGCCGCCTGACCGGCGTCGCGCAACACCGATACACATCCTCCCAAGGCGACACCCGGAGCTCAGCTCCGGGTGAACGGCCTTTCATGTCCGAAAGGAAGGACACCATGGCTTTTTACGATGCTCTCACCCGGCACCTGAAGTCGACCGAATTCCTGCGTGATGCCGGCTATGTCAACGGCAACTGGATCGGCGGCAACGGCGCCGCGACCTTCGACGTCTTCAACCCGGCCACCGGCGAGAAACTGGCGACGCTGCCGGAAATGGGCGCCGGCGAAACGGCCGCGGCCATCGACGCCGCCCATGCGGCGCAGCAGGCCTGGGCCGCCCGCCCGGCCAAGGACCGCAGCACCCTCCTGCGCAAGTGGAACGACCTGATCGTCGCGAACGCGGACGAGCTGGCCGCGATCCTCACCGCCGAAATGGGTAAGCCGCTGCGGGAAGCCAAGGGCGAAATCCTCTACGCCGCCTCCTATGTCGAATGGTATGCGGAAGAGGCCAAGCGCATCAACGGCGAGACGATCCCCGCCCCGTCGGTCGACAAGCGCATGCTGGTCATCAAGCAGCCGGTCGGCGTCGTCGGCACGATCACGCCGTGGAACTTCCCGGCCGCGATGATCGCCCGCAAGGTGGCGCCGGCGCTCGCCGTCGGCTGCACGGTGGTCTCCAAGCCGGCCGAGCAGACGCCGCTTTCGGCCATCGCCCTTGCCGTGCTCGCCGAAAAGGCCGGCCTTCCGGCGGGCGTCTTCAACGTCATCCTCGGCACGGACGGCCCGGCGATCGGCAAGGAGCTCTGCTACAATCCGAAGGTCCGGAAAATCTCCTTCACGGGCTCGACGGAGGTCGGCCGCATCCTGATGCGCCAGTGCTCCGACCAGATCAAGAAGGTGAGCCTGGAACTCGGCGGCAATGCGCCCTTCATCGTCTTCGACGACGCGAATATCGACGCGGCCGTGGAAGGGGCCATGGCCTCGAAATATCGCAATGCCGGCCAGACCTGCGTGTGCGCCAACCGTCTCTACGTGCAGTCGAACGTTTATGACGTCTTTGCCGAGAAGCTGGCGAAGAAGGTCGCCGAGCTTTCGGTCGGCGACGGCTTCGACAAGGGCACGACCATCGGCCCGCTGATCGAGGAAGCCGCGATCGACAAGGTCGAGGCGCACATCACCGACGCCGTCTCCAAGGGCGCCTCGGTGGTGGCCGGCGGCAAGCGCGTCGAGGGCAAGGGCACATTCTTCCAGCCGACCGTGTTGAAGAACGTCGCCCGCGGCATGACGGTCGCCCGCGAGGAGACCTTCGGTCCAGTCGCCCCGCTCTTCCGCTTCGATACCGTCGAGGACGTGATCGAGCAGGCGAACGACACCGAATTCGGCCTTGCCGCCTACTTCTTCGCCGGTGACCTCAAGAAGGTCTGGAAGGTGGCGGAAGCGCTGGAATACGGCATGGTCGGCGTCAATACCGGCCTCATCTCCTCCGAGGCCGCGCCCTTCGGCGGCATCAAGCAGTCCGGTCTCGGCCGCGAGGGCTCCGCCCATGGCGCCGACGATTATCTCGAACTGAAATATGTCTGCATGGGCGACGTCGCCTGATGACACGGGATCGCCGCGCTCTGGCGGGGCGGTCCTCATGCGGTCTCGATATCCGTCTGCGAAAAGTCGTCGCCCTTGTAGAGCAGCGGGACGTCGAACTGTCTTGCGCAGGCATAGGCAAAGCAGTCGCCGAAGTTGAGGCTTGCGGGATGGCGGCCCTTGCCGAAACGTTGATGGACGATGACCGCCAGATCCCCCACGCGTCGATCGATCGGTTCGACCGCGATGGAAAGCAGCGTGAGGAAATCTGTGACGAGCTGAAGCGCGTCGGTCGGCGCTATCTGACGTTCACGGGCCAGCGCGAGGGACGTCTCCCAAACCGCCATGGGTGATGTGTACCGGATGTCTGCCTGTTGAAGCCGCGCTAGAAGTGCATCGGCACCCTCTTCTGAAGCCAGGATCGCAACGAGCGCCGACGCATCGACGAACATCAATTGTCCTCATAGAGACTGTCGATGAAGGCCTTGTCCGCAGGCGGTCCTTTCTTGGGGTATTTCGCATCCAGGTCGCGAACGAAGGCCTTGGCCTTCTCGACCAGCGTCGGCTCGCTTTCCGCGCGCTGCAATTCATGCACCAGCGCCTGCCGCACCGCCTCGGTCTTGCTGACCTTGCGCAGCGTGGACAGCCGTTCGGCAAGCCGGTCGACCTCCTGGTCCTTCACGTAGAGCGGCATGGTATATCCTTCCTCGTTCGAAGGTATATATACCACGCCGGCACCTTGCCTGAAAGATCAGGCTAGCTTCACCGCGTCAGGATGCGCGGCCTGGAAGGCCGGGAGGGCGCGGCAGGTTTCGGTGATGCGCCGCACCCGTTCGAGACCCGACAGGTCGACGCCCCAGCGCTCGGCATTGTAGACCTGCGGGACGAGGCAGAAATCCGCCATGGTGAGCGTGTCGCCATGGCAGAAGGTGCCGGTCGCCGGGGCGTCGAGGAGTTTTTCGACGGCGAGAAGACCCTCGCCGATGAATTTCTTCATCCAGTCGATGCGGGTCTCCTCCCCTCCCCCCGTGAGCGTCATGACATGGCCGATGACACCCGTGTTGCAGACGGCGTGGATTTCCATGGCGATGGCATAGGAGAGCGTGCGCACCCGCTGCCGGCCGAGCGGATCGGCGGGCAGGAAACGCGCCTCGGGGCGCGTTTCGGCAAGGTATTCGATGATCGCCAGCGACTGCGTCAGCGTGTGCCCGTCGATCGACAGCGCCGGCACGAGGCCCTGCGGGTTGCGGGCGCGGTGCTCCGGCGACCGTTGCTGTCCGGACAGAAGGTCGATGGACTCGCGCCGATAGGCAAGACCGAGGCTTTCCAGCGCGATGCGCACGCGATAGCTGGCGGAGGACCGCCAGTAGTCGTAGAGGATGATCTCGTCCTGCACCGGCTCAGTCCTTCTCGTACCGCTCGACGGTCTGCTCGATCGCGCCGAAGATCGAATGGCCCGCCTTGTCCTTCATCTCGATGCGCACGGTGTCGCCGAACTTCATGAAGGGGGTCTTGGGCGCGCCGGACGTGATCGTCTCGATGGTGCGGATTTCGGCAATGCAGGAATAGCCCGCCCCGCCTTCGGCGACCGGCTTGCCGGGGCCGCCGTCGAGCTTGTTGGAAACGGTGCCGGAACCGATGATCGAGCCGGCGACGAGCGGCCGGGTCCTGGCGGCATGGGCAACGAGCTCGGCGAAATCGAAGGTCATGTCGACGCCGGCATCGGCCCTGCCGAAAGGCTTGCCGTTCAGCGAGACGAGGAGCGGCAGGTGCAGCCGGCCGCCGTCCCAGGCCTCGCCCAGCTCGTCGGGCGTGACCGCGACCGGTGAGAAGGCCGAGGAGGGTTTGGACTGGAAGAAGCCGAAGCCCTTGGCGAGCTCGCCCGGGATGAGGCCGCGCAGCGAGACGTCGTTGACGAGCATGACGAGCTTGATCGCCTGCCGCGCCTCCTCGACGCTCGCTCCCATCGGCACGTCGTCGACGATGACGGCGATCTCGCCCTCCATGTCGATGCCGAAGGCTTCGTCCGCCGCAAGGATCGGGTCTCGCGGTCCGAGGAAGCTGTCGGAGCCGCCCTGGTACATCAGCGGATCGGTCCAGAAGCTTTCCGGCATCTCGGCATTGCGCGCCTTGCGCACCAGTTCGACATGGTTGACATAGGCCGAGCCGTCCGCCCACTGGTAGGCGCGCGGCAGCGGCGCGGCGGCGTCGTGCTCGTGGAAGCGGGCGGTCGGCTGCGAGCCGGTCTCAAGCCCCTCGGCGACCCTTTCCAGCCGCGGCGCGACGTGTTCCCAGTCATCGAGCGCATCCTGCAGGGTGCAGGCGATGTGCCCCACTTCCGAGCAGCGCGTCAGGTCGCGCGAGACGACGACCAGGCGGCCGTCGCGGGTGGAATTTTTCAGTGTCGCAAGCTTCATGCGTCCTACTCCCGATCTTGTTTCCGGCCGTGCGATCGTGTCATCTACCGGCCGCCTGTCTCCACCCTCGTGCGCCGGTCGTGCCGGCGCATCGCATTTCCGAGGAAATCCCGTCTTGAACCGTACGGTGCTGAATTCCCTGCTGCTGGCCGCCGGCTTCATCGGCGCGACGGCCATCATCCTTTATACGATGGGTCAGCCGCTCATCTGCAAGTGCGGATATGTCAAACTCTGGCATGGCGTGGTGATTTCTTCGGAAAACTCGCAGCATCTGTCCGACTGGTACACGCCGAGCCACATCATCCACGGCATCCTGTTCTTCGGCTTCTTCACGCTGATCCTGAGGAAGGCGAGCCTCAACCTCCGGCTTGCCCTTTCGCTGGTGCTGGAATGCGCCTGGGAGATTCTCGAAAACACCGACATGATCATCAATCGCTATCGCGAATCGACGATCTCGCTCGACTATTTCGGCGACAGCGTGATCAATTCGAGCGCGGACATCCTCGCCATGGTGGTCGGCTTCTTCCTCGCCGCGCGCCTGCCCGTCTGGGCCAGCGTCGCGATCATCATCGTCTTCGAGGCGACAACCACCTGGCTCATCCGCGATGGCCTGGCGCTCAACATCCTGATGCTCGTCTGGCCGCTGGAGGCGGTGAAGGCCTGGCAGGGCGGGTGACGTCATTTGATGCCAGGCGTGCCGTCGAACCTGCGCTCCAGCCCATCCCAGCATTCGAGATAGTTGTCCTGCAGGGTCTCCAGCTCGGCCGCGAATTTCGTGAGCTGCTGGGGAAAGCGCGTCTCGAACATGAAGGCCATGGTGTGGTCGAGCTTCACGGGCTTCAGCTCGCTGTTCGAGGCCTTTTCGAAGCCCGTCGCATCCGGCCCGTGCGGCAGCATCATGTTGTGCAGGCTCATGCCGCCCGGCACGAATCCCTCTTCCTTGGCGTCGTACTGGCCATGGATCAACCCCATGAACTCGCTCATGATATTGCGGTGATACCACGGCGGGCGGAAGGTGTGCTCGGCCACCATCCAGCGCGGCGGGAAGATGACGAAATCGATGTTCGCCGTGCCGGCCTCCTCGGTCGGGGCCGTCAGCACGGTGAAGATCGACGGGTCGGGATGGTCGAAGAGGATCGCGCCGACCGGCGAATAGGTCCTGAGGTCGTATTTGAACGGCGTGTAGTTGCCGTGCCAGGCGACGACGTCGAGCGGGGAATGGCCGATCTCGGTGACATAGAACTTGCCGCACCATTTGACGTGGACCCGGCAGGGCGTCTCCTTGTCCTCGTAGGCGGCGACGGGCGTCTTGAAGTCGCGCGGATTGGCAAGGCAGTTGGCGCCGATCGGCCCGCGGTCCGGCAGGGTGAATTTCGCACCGTAGTTCTCGCAGACATAGCCGCGCCACATATCGCCCGCGCCGATGCGCGAGACCTTGAACATCATGCCGCGCGGGATGAGGCAGGTCTCCAGCGGCTCGACATCCATGATGCCCATCTCGGTGAAGACGCGGACGGCGCCGAGCTGCGGCACGACCAGGAGCTCGCCGTCGGCATTGAAGAAGTAGTCGTCCACCATGTCGGCATTGAACGTATAGGCGTGTGCGGCCATGCCGACCTGGGTCAGCACGTCGCCGGCCGTCGTCATGGTGCGGATGCCCTGTAGGAAGTTCTGCGTCTCGGCCGGTGCCGGCAGCGGGTTCCAGCGCAGCTGGCCGAGCGGCAGGGAATGGTCGTCTAGGCAGGGCGCCGTCTTCCAGTGCGGGTAGCTGGCATTGGAGAAGCGACGGGTGTGGCGCACGCTCGGGCGGATGCGGTAGAGCCAGGAGCGTTCGTTGGTACCGCGCGGGGCAGTGAAGGGCGAACCGGAAAGCTGCTCGGCATAAAGGCCGTATTCGCATTTCTGGGGGCTGTTCTGGCCCTGCGGCAGGGCACCGGGGAGCGCTTCCGTCTCGAAGTCGTTGCCGAAGCCCGGCATGTATTTCAGGCTGTTGGCGGCGTGATCCGGCATGGCTAATCCTCCTCCTGCAAGGCGCTTGTCCTCAAGTGGTTGCAGATGTAACTGTCCATTTTGTAACCATCAAGGCATGCCATGGACTTCAAGCTCGAAACATTCCTGCCCTATCGGCTCAACCTCGCGGCCGAGCTGGTCAGCCAGCGCTTTGCCGCGCAATACCGCGCGCGCTATCGCATGACGCGGCCGGAATGGCGGGCGCTCGCCGCGCTCGGCTCCTACGGGCGCATGACGGCGACGGAGATCGGCGCCAATTCCAGCATGCACAAGACGAAGGTGTCGCGGGCGGTACGGGCGCTGGAGGAAAAACGCTGGCTGAAGCGCAGCGAGGACCTGGACGACCGCCGGATCGAGCATCTGGAGCTGACGCCGGCGGGACGGCGCATCTATGGCGAGATGGTCGTGCTGGCGCACGACTACGAGCGGGACCTTGCCGGGCTTCTGGGAGCCGGCGGCCTGCGGCAACTGGAGGCGGGCCTTGCGGCCATCGAGGCGAAGCTGGCGGTACCGGCACGCCGCCGCGCGCCAAAGGACTGACGATCCATCAATCCCGTGAAACGATCGGGCGGGATCGATTCATATCTTTCGTTGGACGAGGATTCGCGGCTTCGGCAGACTCCTTCCATGCCGAAGCCACCCCCTGCCCTGCTGCCCACCTACCGTTTTCGCCGCATCGATGCAGCGCGCAACATGGCACGCTTCTACATGCTGTCGCTGGAGCCGACGCTTTTCGGGGAGGTTGCGGTGCTGCGTCATTGGGGGCGCATCGGCAGCCGCGGCCGGCAGGCGCTGAGCCTCTATCCCACCCTAGTGGAGGCGGAGACGATGCTTGCCCGACAGGTCGCGCTTCGGCGCAAGCGGGGCTATGTCGAGGCGTAACCGGCACGGTTCGGCGAGGCAGCACGCAAAAGAATGAACTTTCTTGGGTTTTCCCCAGCCGAATCGAGTGACGCCGATAGCCGGCAAATGGTCAATAGGGTAAAGTCCGGTTTATGTGGTGCCAGCCCCGTCCCGCGGCCGGCGCGTTAACCCTTTTTGCCTTGCCCTCGAATCAGAATCGCGTCTAAATGCGTTTTAAACCTGCAAATGGGTTTAAAATCGCATTTTGAGATTCTCGATATGAATATGGCCGCAACGTTCGGACGGGCAATTTCCGAGGTCGATCAACTGATCATCGGACAGGCGCACGAACTGTCAGACAAGCTGAAGCAGCACCGGCTGGAGATGTTTCCTCCCGTCGCACAGAAGAGCCTGCGCCAGTTCCAGCTGAGCGAGGCCGCCCGGTTCCTGGGCGTCACCAGCGGCTACCTGCGCAATCTCTCGCTGGAATCCAAGGGGCCTCTGCCGCAGGTCACGCCCTCCGGCCGCCGGTCCTATTCGGCCGAGCAGTTGCAGGAGATGCGCGAATATCTGGAGCAGAACGGGCGCGGCGGCCAGCGTTACGTGCCGCGCCGGCGCGGCGGCGAGCACCTTCAGGTCATTGCGGTCGTCAACTTCAAGGGCGGCTCCGGCAAGACGACGACGACGGCGCACCTTGCCCAGCATCTCGCGCTCACCGGGCACCGGGTCCTCGCGGTCGATCTCGACCCGCAGGCGAGCCTTTCTGCGGTGCACGGCTTCCAGCCGGAATTCGACGTCAACGAGAACGAGACGCTCTACGGCGCCATCCGCTACGACGACCAGCGGCGGCCGCTGAAAGAGATCATCCGCAAGACGAACTTTCCGGGGCTCGACATCGTGCCGGGCAATCTCGAGCTCATGGAGTTCGAGCACGATACGCCGCGCGTCCTGGCGCAGGGTGACCGGAGCGACTACGGCCGCATCTTCTTCGCACGGCTCGACGAGGCGTTGTCGTCCGTTGCCGACGACTATGACGTGGTGGTGATCGACTGCCCGCCGCAGCTCGGCTTCCTGACGATGAGCGCGATCTGCGGCGCGACGGCGGTCCTGATCACGGTGCACCCGCAGATGCTGGACGTCATGTCCATGTGCCAGTTCCTGCAGATGCTGGGCGAGGTGCTGAACACGCTGAAGAGCGCGGGCGGCAACATGAACCTCGACTGGCTGCGCTACCTCGTCACCCGCTATGACCCGGCCGACGGACCGCAGACCCAGATGGTCGCCTTCATGCGCTCGCTGTTCAAGCAGCATGTCCTGACCAATCCGATGGTGCGAAGCGTCGCCATCGCCGATGCGGCGCTGACCAACCAGACGCTCTACGAGGTCGACCGGAGCCAGTTCACGCGTGCCACCTATGACCGAGCGCTCGAATCGCTGGAGGCGGTCAATGCGGAGATCGTCGAACTGATCCACAAGGCATGGGGGCGTTGACCATGGCGCGCAAGAACGTTCTTTCCAACCTGATGTCGCCGGCCTCGGAAAAGTTGACGCCGGTAAACCCCGTCAATGACGAGCCGCGCCAGCACGTGACCTACAAAGGCATCGGCGCGCTCGGCGCCGTCACGCGCAGCATCGATGCGCTGGCCGCCAAGGCGGATGCGGCGAAGGAAATCGAGGCGAAGCTGACGGCCGGCGAGGTCGTCATCGAGCTCGAGCCGGACCAGATCGAGGAATCCTTCATCTCCGATCGTCTCGTTCATTCGGACGAGCAGTTCCGCGAACTGGTCGAGGCGATGCGCGTGCGCGGGCAGGATTCGCCGATCCTCGTGCGTCCGCACCCGACGAAGAGCGGGATCTACCAGATCGCCTTCGGCCACCGCCGCGCCAAGGCCGCCCGCCTGCTCGGGCGGCCCGTCCGCGCTGTCGTCAAGGCACTCACCGACCGCGACCATGTCATCGCGCAGGGCCAGGAAAACAGTGCGCGCGCCGATCTCTCCTTCCTCGAACGGGCGACCTTTGCCGGCGAGCTGGAGGCGCGCGGCTTCGACCGCGAGACGATCATGGCGGCGCTGAGCGCCGACAAGACGACCGTGTCCAAGATGCTCTCGGTGGTGAACCGCATTCCCAAGGCGGTTCGGGCCGGCATCGGCCCGGCGCTCGCCATCGGCCGCGACCGCTGGCATGAGCTGGCTACCCGCTTCGACGCGCCCGAAAACGAGGACAAGGCGGTGGAATTCCTGGCACGCGAGCGGGTGAAGACCCGGGCGCCGGAGGACCGCTTCAACCTCGTCAGCAGCCATCTTGCCCGCAAGGAGGCTCCTGAGGCCGTTGCCAGGCCCGCGCCGGCCGAGTGGGTGCGCAAGGATGGCCCCGTGCGCGCCAGCATCAAGACCACTGGCCGCCAGTACACGATTGCGCTGAAATCCGCGGATGCCGCGGCATTCGGCGCCTACATAACCCAGAACCTGGACCGTCTCTACGAGGCGTTCCGGACGGAAAATGCACAGAAATCAGGAGATTGATCCGCAAAAGAAAAAGGCCCCCTCAACGTTACCGTCGCGGAAGCCCTTCTCATCGTTTAGCAGCCTGAGAATCGCACTTCCCCGAATCACAGTCAAGCCTTTTTGGCGCCGGTTCCGGTGATGGGGTCTCTTTTGCCTGTTGAAAGGTGAAGAGACATGGAGACGGACGGCATAACGACGCCCTTCGGGCGGCGGGCGATGACGCTTGGCATGCTCGCAAGCCAGGCGATCGCAAAGACAGTCCCGCCGGATGCGAGCGTGGACAAGTGGAAACTGTACCGCTGGCTTTGCGAAGCGCGGCCGAAGCTGGGCATCAGCGACCGGGCGCTTTCGGTGCTGAATGCGCTGATGAGCTTCTACCCGAAGGCCGATCTCCTCGGCAGCGACGGGCTGGTGGTGTTCCCCTCCAACGCCCAGCTCTCGCTGCGCACGCATGGCATGGCGGAGACGACGCTGCGCCGGCATCTCGCCGCGCTCGTGGAAAGCGGTCTTCTCACGCGGCGCGACAGCCCGAACGGCAAGCGCTACGTGCGGCGCGACCAGCAGGGATCGATCGACGAGGCCTTCGGCTTTTCGCTGGCCCCGCTGCTTGCCCGTGCCGAGGAATTCGAGCAGCTTGCCGCCGAGGTGGTCGCCGACCGCCTGTTGCTGCAGCGGCTGCGCGAACGCGTGACGCTCGTGCGCCGGGACATCGCCAAACTGATCGAGACTGCGCTGGAAGACAGCCTTCCAGGCGACTGGATGCGGTATGAGGCGGATTTCCGCGCGCTTGTCACCGCCCTGCCGCGCGTGCCGACGCCGGAAAATCTGACACCGGCCCTTTCTTCCCTCGAAGCGCTGCGTGCGGAAATCGTCAAGCATCTGGAACAACAGATTATTCTGCAAAAACCGGTGGGCAATGCCGGCCAAACTGAGCGGCACAAACAGAATTCAAAACCCGACTCATCCTCTGATTTTGAACCTAGCTTCAAAACGAAGCAGGGTCGCGATGGCGAGGCTAAACGGGAAGAGCTGGCTGGGGACGACGGCAGTGGGGATGAAAAGACGAACGGGCGCTATTCGCAATGGCCCGTGGACCTGCCGACCCCGGCAAAAGGGGTTCATCCACAGCCGGCGAATGTTTCGGATGCGCTCAAACCCTATCCGCTGGGCCTTGTGCTGCAAGCCTGCCCGGAAATCGTGGCTTTCGGCCCGGCCGGCGCGATTTCAAGCTGGCGTGATCTGATGACGGCGGCCGTGGTGGTGCGCTCGATGCTGGCGGTCAGCGCCTCGGCCTATGAGAATGCCTGCGCGATCCTCGGGCCGGAGAATGCGGCGACGGTCATCGCCTGCATTCTCGAGCGGGCCGGGCATATCAACTCGGCGGGCGGTTATCTGCGCGACCTCACCCGCCGGGCGGAACGCGGCGAGTTTTCCCTCGGGCCGATGCTGATGGCGCTCGTCCGGGCAAATGAGAAACCGGCGCGGCAGGCGGGGTGACGATGTCATGGCGGCACAGGAAATTCACTTTGGAAACCGGGCATTAACCATGGCCTCCCTAATCATGGGGGGAAGACAAGGAAGCCCGAATCAATGCCCCCAGTTGCCGCGATCCAGCCGCGCCGCCGTTCCGTTGCCAATGAGAATGGACCGGTCGTCCCGTTTCCTGTCGAACGCCGTACGGCGCATGTTCGCCGCTGCGCCGGAGAACTGGACGGCCTGCATGGCGAGGAGGCACGGCTCTACTGGCTGAAGGTATGCCGTGAACTTGCGGTCGAACTGCAAAAGCTCGGATCGAGCGAAAACCAGGCCCGGGCCGCCGTCTTCGCCTTCCAGGACGAGGTGCAGCAGGAGCTCATGCGCCTGCACCAGGCCGACGAGGCCTGATTTTAGATAAGCCCGGAAGCGGTTCCGGCAAGGCCGAGCGAGAAGACGCCGAGGCAGACCGCCGCAACGCGGTAGACCAGCTGCGGCGACAGGACGGGCGCGCGGCCGATAAGACTGCCGAGAACGAGGAAGCTCGTGCCGGCGCCGGCGACCAGGAGGCTGAACAGCCCGATGGCCGGCGCGATCTGCGCGAGCGTACCATGCGGCATGATGACGAGACCGATGATCGGCGCCTTCGGATTGAGAACCGTCGTCAGGAAAACCTGGCCGACCGTCACCGGTGACGACGTACTGCGGTCCTCCTGAACAGCCGAAACGCGCCAAAGCCGGACGGCGAGGAACAGCACCCACAAAGCGGCCGCAAGGCGGAGAGCATTGGCAAGAGCCGGCCTTCCCTCCAGGAGCGAAGCGGCAATGGTCGCCAGCGGCACGACGACCACGAGATAGCCCGCAAGCTCCCCGACGAGCAGCGGAAGGCTTGACCGGAACCCCCGGGCGGCGGCGCCGACCGTCAGCAATGTATTGGTCGGCCCGGGCGTGAGCAGGAGCGCGAGAATGGCGAAGACGAAAAAGCTGTCCGGCATGAGAATCCCACGGGCAGGAATGGTCTGGTCGTTCCACCCTAGGGTCTTCCTGCACCGTGGCCTTGATCTCCGTCAAGAGCGGGACATCTTTCCCGGCGGACGAAGTCCGGGTAAGGATCGTCCCGCAACCATGTGAGGGAGAGGACGATGACGGAGACGATCGCGGACGACATTCGCCGGCTGGAGGAGCAGGAACGTCTTCTTCGATTCAGCCGGTTCAGCCCGGACGACGCCTGGGCGCTCGGCAACCGGCTGCGCGAAACGGCGCTTGCGCGCGGCGCGGGCATCGCTATCGACATTTCCCTGCGTGACCGGGCGCTGTTCCATTGCGCCCTTCCCGGCACCTCGACAGATAACGCCGAGTGGATCCGCCGCAAGCGCAACACCGTGCTGCGGCTCTGGCATTCCTCCTATCTCGTCGGGCGGCGGCTGGCCCTGTCCGGACGGGACCAGGGGGATGCGCACAATCTTTCCCTCGCCGACTTTGCGGTGCATGGCGGCGGCTTTCCGATCTTCGTCGCCGATCTCGGCTGCGTCGGCGCGGTCACCGTTTCCGGCGTGCCGCAGCGCATCGACCATTCCATCGTCACCGATGCGATCGCCGGCTTACTGAACATCGACCTTGGCGACAGCCGGTTGCCGGACTAGCGACCCCTCCCCTCCCCTCCCCTCTAGGAAAGACGCGCCCGGCTCAGTAGGATGGGCCGCGGCCATTCGGCCGCAGGGAAGCGGAGAGGAGCCGTCGTTCCGTGAAATTGCGTCATGCCCTGGCCTTCGTGATCCTGCCGATCCTCGTGGTGCTCACCATCCTACAAGGCGGCGCGCTGCTGACCCGCAGCTATATGAACGAAGCCTCCTTGCAGGCCGGCACGACGCTTCGTCTTGCGGTTGCAGCGCTCGGCGGGCACCTCAGCCGTTACGAGCCCCTGCCCGCGCTGATCGCCGATCACGACGACATCGAAGCCCTGCTCCAATCGCCGGCCGACCCGGACCTGCGCCGAACTGCCAATCAATATCTTAAGGAAATCAATGGTCTGCTGGAGTCGTCCGACATCTATGTCATGACACCGGACGGCAATACGATCGCTGCCAGCAATTACGAAGCGCCCGGCACCTTCATCGGCCAGAATTTCGACTATCGTCCCTATTTCCAGGAGGCGATCGCTGGCCAGCAGGCGCGGTTCTACGCGCTCGGCACGACATCGCTGAAGCGGGGCTACTATTTCTCCTCGCCGGTGGAAGTCGGCGGCACGATCCTTGGCGTCATCGTCTTCAAGGTCGACATCGACACCATCGAGGCCTCATGGCGCGGCGGTGAATACGAGATCTTCGTCGCCGATCCCGAGGGCATCATCTTCATGACGGGAAACGAGACATGGCTCTATAACGGCATTCTCCCGCTCGATGCCCCTCGCCTCGCCCGCACCCAGGCCTCTCGGCGCTATGCCGAGGCCGAATTGAAGCCGCTGCCCGTTGCCGAGAGTGTTTACTACGGTCAACATCTGATGCGGATCGCTAGCGAAGGCACGACGCGGGAATATCTCCGGCTCTCGCACTACATGCCCGAGGCGGATTGGACCGTGAACGTGCTGCTCGACACGGCCTCGGTGCGCGCGCAGGCCCGCACCACCCTCATCGCCATCCTGCTGTTCATTTGCCTAGCCGGCCTGGGCCTTGCCGTGCTCTGGCAGCGCCGCGCCCGCGTCGTGGAGCGGCTGCGCTTGCAGGAGGAAGCCCGCAACGAGCTGGAGCATCGTGTCGCGGAGCGCACCGCCGACCTCGCCCGTGTCAATGAACAGATCGAGCTCGAAATCGCCGAGCGGCGGCTGACCGAACAGGAACTGCGCAAGACCCAGGCCGACCTCATCCAGGCCGGAAAGCTTGCCGGCCTCGGCCAGATGTCGGCCGCCCTCTCCCACGAGTTCAACCAGCCGCTCGCCGCGGCGAAAACCTATGCGGACAGCGCGGCCCTGCTGATCGATCGCGGCCGCGTGCCGGAGGCGCAGGACAATGTGCGCCGCATCTCCGCCCTCGTCGACCGCATGGCTTTCATAAGCCGCCACTTACGCAATTTCGCCCGCAAGCCGAATGAGAAACTCGGAGCGGTCCCCCTGCCCGACGTCATCGCGGACACGATGGAGATCGTCACACCGCGGCTGAAGGCGGCGGATGCGGATCTGGCGATCGAGCTCGACGAACAGGCCTTCATCGTCCGCGCCGGACCGGTCCGCCTGCAGCAGGTGCTTGTCAACATCATCAGCAACGCGGCCGACGCCGTCGAGGGGCTGGATGATCGGCGGATCCGGCTTTCCGCGCGGCGGGAGGGCGACCTGGTCGTCATCGAGGTGCGTGATCACGGGCCGGGCGTCCCGGCCGCAATCGCCGACCGCATCTTCGATCCCTTCTTCACGACCAAGGGCGTGGGCAAGGGACTCGGCCTGGGCCTTTCGATTTCCTATAATATTATCAAGGACTTCGGCGGAAATCTCTCCGTCACGAACCATCCCGACGGTGGCGCCGTCTTCCGCATCGTGCTCGACGTGGCGGCCCGTGCGCAGGAGGCGGCCGAATGAACGGGCCGCGCATCCTGCTGATCGACGACGAAGAGGAGATGCGGCGGTCCTCGGCGCAGGCCCTGGAGCTGTTCGACCTGACGGTGGATACCTTCGCCAGTGCGGAGCCGGTGCTGGAGCTCATCGGCTATGCTTTCGATGGCGTGGTGGTCAGCGATATCCGCATGCCGGGCATGGACGGCATGACGCTGCTGCAGCGCATCCGCGAGGTGGACCCGGAAGTGCCGGTCATTCTGGTGACCGGGCATGCGGATGTGCAGCTTGCGGTCAGCGCCATGCGGGCCGGCGTCTACGACTTCCTGGAAAAACCGTTCACGGCGCAGCATCTCGCCGGCATCATCCGCCGTGCGATGGACCGCCGCAGCCTGGTGCTGGAGAACCGCCGCCTGCGCGCGGTCGCCGGCAAGCGGGACGATATCGAGGCCCGGCTGCCGGGGCGGACGCAGGTCATGGTGGACCTGCGCTACAGGCTGCGGGCGATCGGCGCGACGGATGCCGACACGCTCATCATCGGCGAGACCGGCGTGGGCAAGGAGGTGGTGGCGCGCGCGCTGCACGATATCAGCGCCCGGGCGAACCGTCCCTTCATCGCCATCAACTGTGCGGCCCTGCCGGAGAACCTGATCGAGAGCGAGCTTTTCGGCCACGAGGCGGGGGCGTTTCCCGGCGCCCTGCGGCCGCGGTTCGGCAAGTTCGAGCACGGGCGCGGCGGCACGATCCTGCTGGACGAGATCGGCTCCATGCCCTTCGACCTGCAGGCGAAGTTCCTGCGCGTGCTGCAGGAGCGCGTCATCACCCGCCTCGGCTCCAACGAGCCCGTGCCGCTCGATGTGCGCTTCATCGCAACCAGCAAGGTGGACCTGGCGGCGGAGGTGGCGGCCGGGCGCTTCCGGGCGGACCTCCTCTACCGGCTCAATGTCGCGACGCTGCATGTGCCTTCGCTGGCGCAGCGCCGGGCCGACATCCCCCTGCTCTTCCTCCAGCTCGTGCGCGAGGCGGCGGCGCGTTACGGCCGCAGCGATATCGACGTGCCGCCGGAGTTGACGGCGGACATTGCCGGCCGGAGCTGGCCGGGCAATGTGCGGGAGCTGCGCAATTTCGCCGATCGCCTCGTTCTGGGGCTGGACACCGCGCCGGATGAAGCCGCTCCTGAAGCCGGCCCGCAACGCCTCGCGGACAAGGTTGCGGCCTATGAGCGGGGGCTGATTGCCTCGGCGCTGGCGGCCCACGGCGGCAGCTTGAAGCCGGTTTACGAGCAGCTTGGTGTCTCCCGCAAGACGCTTTACGAGAAGATGCAGAAGTACGGACTGGATAAAAACCTGGGTTCCGGCCTGCTTCAGGACGACTTTTGAGGGGCAGATGGGTGGAATTCCACCCACCGCTGCGCCACTTTGTTCCCGTCTCCACCCATCGAACCGAGTTTACCGCCGTAAACTCGCCCGGAAAGTCCCCTCGCCGCTTGCCGACTCGCCGCCGCGGAGGCCCTTCTAGGCCATCCAGGACCGGCGCGGGAGGAGCCACGCCGGCCGGGCATCTCATCGGGAGGATTTGATGAAGACCTTGAAAGCCCTGTTCGGCGTTTCGGCCGCACTCGCCGTATCGCTGCTCGCCACGTCTGCGCTCGGCCAGACCTATCCGGAGCGTACCATCACCATGGTGGTGCCCTTCTCCGCCGGCGGCCCGACCGATACGGTGACCCGCCTCGTCGCCGAAGCCATGTCGAAGGACCTCGGCCAGCAGATCGTCGTGGAGAATGTCGGCGGCGCCGGCGGCACGCTGGGCGCAGGCCGCGTGGCGAGCGCCGACCCGGACGGCTACACGCTGCTGCTCCACCATATCGGCATGGCGACCAGCGCGACGCTCTACCGCAAGCTTGCCTATGACACGCTGAATGCCTTCGAATATGTCGGTCTCGTCACCGACGTGCCGATGACCATCGTCGCCCGCAAGGACCTCGAGCCGACGGACCTCAAGGGCCTGATCGATTACATGAAGGCGAACAAGGACACGGTGACCGTGGCCAATGCCGGCATCGGCGCGGCCTCGCATCTGTGCGGCATGCTCTTGATGAGCGCCATGGAAACGCAGTTCGTCACCGTTCCCTACAAGGGCACCGGCCCGGCGATGACCGACCTGCTCGGCGGACAGGTCGACGTCATGTGCGACCAGACGACCAATACGACGAAGCAGATCCAGGGCGGCACGATCAAGGCCTATGCGGTGACGTCCCCTGCCCGCCTCGACAACCTGCCGGACGTTCCGACGGCGGAGGAAGCCGGCCTGTCCGGCTTCCAGGTCGGCATCTGGCATGGCATCTATGCGCCGAAGGGCACGCCGGCAGACGTGACGGAGCGGCTTTCCAAGTCGCTGCAGGTCGCCCTGAAGGATCCCAACGTCGTTGCCCGCTTTGCCGAGCTCGGCACGGCGCCGTCAGCGGAAGAGGAGGCGACGCCGACCGCCCTCAAGGCGAAGCTCGAAGGCGAGATCACGCGCTGGAAGCCCGTCATCGAGGCCGCCGGCCAGTACGCTGACTGAGGTCAACCCGCAAATGCCGCGCGGCGTTTCCGTCGATAATGGCGGAAACGGCCTGCCGGCGCACGGACCGGCACATGGCGGCATCGGCTGCCGCCATGTGCCCTGACCGCCCGCGCGGCCGTTCCGGCCGCTGGAAGAGGGGAACCCATGAAACAACTACAGTTCGACAGCACCAATGCGATCTGCGGCCTGACCTTTATCGGGCTCGGCGGCTTCTTTATCTATCAATGCCTTGACCTCGACCTCGGCACGGCTTTCCGCATGGGGCCGGGCTATTTCCCGCTGATCCTCGCCGCGATCCTGACGCTGCTCGGCGTCGTCGTGCTGGTGCAGGCGACGCGGGTGCAGGGCGAGCCCATGGGGCCGCTGGCGCTGCGCGGCATGCTGTTCATCCTGCCGGCTCCGGTCTTCTTCGGGCTGACGGTGCGCGGCCTCGGCTTTGTGCCGTCGCTGTTCTTCGCCGCGCTCATCGCCGCCTTCGCCTCCTCGCGCATGAAGCCGTTCTTGGCGGTGCTGCTGGCCGGGGCGATCACGCTCTTTTCCGTCCTGGTGTTCAGCTATGCCCTCGGGCTGCCGTTCGAGCGCTTCGGTCCCTGGACCCGGCTTTAGGAGGCGCGCATGGATCTTGTCAGTAATCTAGCGCTCGGCTTCTCCACGGCGCTTTCGCCGGAGAACCTTGCCTTCTGCCTCATCGGCGTGCTGCTCGGAACGCTGATCGGCGTTCTGCCCGGTATCGGCGCGACGGCGACCATCGCCATGCTCCTGCCGATCACCTTCAAGCTGGAGCCGGTCTCCTCGCTGATCATGCTCGCCGGCATCTATTACGGCGCGCAATATGGCGGCTCGACCACGGCGATCCTGATCAACATGCCGGGCGAATCCTCGTCCGCCGTGACCGCCATCGACGGCTACCAGATGGCGCGCAAGGGCAGGGCGGGGGCGGCGCTTTCCATTGCCGCGCTCGGCTCCTTCTTCGCCGGCACGGTCTCGACCTTCCTCGTCGCGATCTTCGCCATTCCCCTGACGGCCATCGCGCTCGAATTCGGCGCCGCCGAATATTTCTCGCTGATGGTCGTCGGCCTCGTCTCGTCCATCGCGCTGGCGCATGGCTCGATCGTCAAGGCACTGGCCATGGTGGCGCTGGGGCTCTTGCTCGGCCTCGTCGGCACGGATATCTATACCGGTACGCCGCGCTTCACCCTCGGCATCCGCGAATATGCCGACGGGCTCAACTTCGTCGCTGTCGCCGTCGGCGTCTTCGGCATCGCCGAGATCCTGCGCAACCTCGAGGGCGAGAAGACGCGCAGCCTGCTGATGGCCAAGGTCTCCGGCCTCTGGCCGACGAAGGACGATTTCCGGCGCATGATGGGACCGGTGCTGCGCGGTACGGCCATCGGCTCGGCGCTCGGCATTCTGCCGGGGGGAGGGGCTATCCTTGCCGCCTTCGCCTCCTACACGGTGGAGAAGCGTGTCTCGGATAACCCCCGGGAGTTCGGCCAGGGCGCGGTCGCCGGTGTCGCGGGGCCGGAATCGGCCAACAATGCGGGCGCGCAGACCTCGTTCATCCCGCTGTTGACGCTCGGCATCCCGGCCAATCCGGTCATGGCGCTGATGGTGGGGGCGATGATCATCCAGGGCATCGTGCCCGGACCGAATGTCGCGACCGAACAGCCGACGCTGTTCTGGGGCATCATCGCCTCGATGTGGATCGGCAACCTGATGCTCGTCGTGCTGAACCTGCCGCTGATCGGCCTCTGGGTGAAGCTGCTGACGGTGCCCTATTACGTGCTCTTCCCGATCATCATGGCCTTCTGCTCGATCGGCGTCTACAGCGTGAACTCGAATGTCTACGACCTCTATGCGGTCGCGCTGTTCGGCCTCGGCGGTTACCTGCTGGTGAAGCTGCGCTGCGAGCCGGCGCCGCTACTGCTCGGCTTCGTGCTCGGGCCGCTGCTGGAGGAGAACCTGCGCCGCGCCATGATCCTGTCGCGCGGCGATCCGAGCACCTTCATCACGCGTCCGATCAGCGCGTTCCTGCTGGCACTGGCGCTGGCGGTCCTCATCATCGTCTTCCTGCCTTCGGTCAAGAAGAAGCGTGAAGAGGTTTTCCAAGAAGAAGACTGAAAACAGGAAAACCTGCGGGGGAGGGGAGGAGCGGCGACGAACTGCTCCTCCCTTTATTTTAGTGATATTGCATTGCGGCGGAAACCGGGGTAAAACTTGACAAAAAATAGAAGGAATAGTCGCAGGGCAAGATGACGTTCCAGCCGCGCATGCAGAACAGGATCGAGGGCTTCTCCGTCGTCGGCGGTCTCAACCGCCGGCACTGGAACGGCATTGTCGCCGATGTCTGGGACGTGGAATGCGCGGCCCGTGCCGGCGGTTATTATGTCGGGCGGGACCCGCGGCTCTTCATCCTGCTCGACAAGCGGGGACCGGGCGATTCCCGCATCCGCCTGGCACCGGGCGGGGCGGAGTCCGTCGAGGACTGGCGGCATTGCCCGATTGCCTATATCCCCGCGAATTTCGAGCTCTGGGCGGACCTGGCCGATCATCAGTTCCTGCGCCATCTCGATCTGCATTTCGACGTGGAGACGGTCAGCCGGCGGCTGGCGGAGGACCTCGACCCGGAGCGGCTTGCCACCCCGCAGCTGTTCTTCTCCGATAGCCGCCTGCTCTCGCTGGCGCAGCTGATCGCCGCCGAGTGCACCAATCCGCAGCCGCTGCACGATCTCTATGGCGACGGGCTGGCGCTGGCGCTGATCATCGACGTCATGAAGCTCGGCAAGGCGCCAGGCCGCAAGCGCGGCAAGCTGGCCGCCTGGCAGTTGCGCCGCGCGACCGATTTCATTGAAGAAAACTGCTTGCGCAACATCCGCCTCGAGGAGCTCGCCAACCTTATCGGCCTGTCGCAATCCCATTTCAGCCACGCCTTCAAGGCCTCGACCGGCGTCGCGCCCCATCAATGGCAGGTGAATGCCCGCCTGCGCCGTGCCAAGCAATTGCTTTTGCAGGGCAACCATCCTCTGACCGAGATCGCCGCCGAGACCGGATTTGCCGACCAGGCGCATTTCACCCGCGTCTTCCGCAAGAATTTCGGCACGACGCCCGCCCATTGGCAGAAGGCGCAGCTCGCCTGACGCCGGCGAACGGGCGATTGTTCATCGTACGGAAAATTGCCCAAGAACGTACAATTTTCGCGGAATGCGACAAGCCCGATCGTTAAAACTGAGTTAAGCACTCATCTTATTGTTGGAAGGCCGCTCAGGCAGGCGAGCGGGACGAGTGGGGTATGCGCAGATGATGATGAAGTCGAAGAACCAGCGGCGGCTGAGGTTGACGCTTGCGTGCGGCACGGCGGCAATCGGCCTGTTGGCGCCGCTTTCCACGTTCGCACAGGACGCGGAAGGCACGACACGGCTGGAAGAGGTCCGGGTCGAGCAGGGCGATCCCAACGCGGTTGCTGACACCGGTGTCGAACCCGTGCGTGGCATCGTCGCAAAATCGACGCGTACCGGCAGCAAGGCGGCGACGGACCTCAACGAGATCCCGCAGTCGGTCTCCGTCGTCGGGCGCGAGCAGATGGACGATCAGAGCCCCCAGAAGATCGATGAGGCGCTGCGCTACGTCGCCGGGGTGAATGCATCCACCTACGGAACCGATTCCGACACCGACTGGCTCTTCATCCGCGGCTTCCAGGCCGAGCAGACCGGCGTCTTCCTCGACGGGCTTTCGCTGTTCCAGACCGGCTTCGGCACGTTCCTCGTCGATCCGTTCTTCCTGGAGCGCATCGAAGTCATCAAGGGACCGAGCTCCGCGCTCTACGGTGGCGCCAATCCGGGCGGCTTCGTCAATTTCGTCAGCAAGCGCCCCACCGATGAGCCGCTGCGTTACGTCGAGACGGGCATCAACAGCTTCGGCAACGGCTATCTGGGCGTGGATTTCAGCGACAAGCTCGGCAGCGACGACGTCCTGCGCTACCGCCTGACCGGGAAAATCTCCGGCGGCGGCTGGGAGACGGACAAGTCGGAGGATTTCCGCGGCACGATCGCGCCCAGCTTCACATGGAAGCCGGATGAGGGAACGAGCCTTACCTTCCTCAGCTCCTACCAGCATATCGACCTGACGCACACCAGCACGGGTTTCCTGCCGTATCTCGGCACGGTGGTCGATGCGCCCGGCGTGGGACGGATCCCGACCGACCTGTTCTACGGCGACAAGAGCCTTGACGAATACGATCGCCAGCAAGCCATGATCGGCTACGAGTTCGAACATACGTTCGACAACAACTGGACGGTTCGCCAGAACCTGCGCTACGCGAGCGTCTCGCTCAAGGAAGACGCGCTCTATGCCAACGGGTGGTCGCTGGCCGATCCCACGAAGCTGGCCCGTTATCGCTTCGCGCATGACACGGATGTCGATATCTTCACGGTCGACAACCAGCTCGAAGGGGAATTTGCGACAGGCGCGCTGGATCACAATCTTCTTCTTGGATTGGACTACCGGTACTACTCGATCGACCAGGCCCAGGCCGTCGGCTTCGGCAACCTGGATCTGGACCCGCTTAACCCGGTTTACGGTGTCGATATTCCGGCGCTCGGAAATCCGTACCTGGATCAGAACCTGCGCCGCGACCAGCTCGGCATTTATGCGCAGGACCAGATCAAGTTCGGCGGCGGATGGATCGCCACGCTCAACGGCCGTTACGATTTCGTGAAGACCGAGCTTGACGACAATATCAATGCAGCCAACTCCACCGAGAGCGACGAAGGCGAGTTCACCTGGCGCGCGGCGCTCGCCTATGAATTCGCAAACGGCCTGACGCCCTATGTCAGTTACTCGACCTCGTTCAACCCGACGACCTCGACGGACAATGACGGCAACCTCTTGAAGTCGGAAACGGCAAAGCAGTGGGAAGTCGGCGTCAAGTATCAGCCGGACTTCATGGATGCCCTCATCACGGCAGCCTATTTCGACATAACGCGCGAGAACGTGCCCAGCACGATCACGGTCAACGGCATTCCCCAGACGGCCGCTATCGGCGAGGTGGAGGCCCGCGGCTTCGAAACGTCGATCCAGGCAAATGTCACGGAGGGGCTGAAGCTCATCGGTGCGCTGACCTATCTCGACATGGAAGTCACCAAGGCGACCGGCGGCGCGTTCGACGGCACGCCTGCCGGCAACACGCCGATCCAGGTTCCGGAGCTGACGGCTTCGCTCTGGGCGGACTATTCGTTCCAGAACGATATGCTTCAGGGCGTGAGCGTTGCAGCGGGCGTACGCCATATCGGCAAGTCCTGGGCGGACCGCGAAAACACGCTCCGCGTTCCTTCCGCCACGCTGGTCGATGCGGCCATCCGCTACGAGAAGGACAACTGGGGTGTTGCGCTGAACGTCTCCAACCTGTTCGACAAGGAATATGTTGCGACCTGCCAGGGCGCGAACTCCTGCGGCTACGGCGCCGGGCGTACGTTCATGCTGAAAGCAAGCACGTCCTTTTGATCCTGCCTGAGGAGCAAAGACAAAAAAGCGCGCCAGGGCGTCCCTAGCGCGCTTTCTTCGTTTTCAGCGGTATCCTGGCGCTCACAATGGAAAGCGCGCCTAGCGCCAGCCCAGGGCCGGTGCGACGTGTTTCAGAATCGCCTCGATGACATGGGCGTTGTATTCGACGCCCAACTGGTTCGGTACGGTCAGAAGCAGCGTATCGGCTTCCCGGATCGCCTCGTCGGCGGCAAGCTGCTCGATGAGCTTGTCCGGCTCGTCGGCATAGGAACGGCCGAAGATCGCCCGCGTTCTGTCATCGATGAAGCCGATCGAATCCGCTTCCTTGCCGCCGCGGCCGAAATAGGCCCGGTCGCGATCGTCGACGAGCGCGAAGATGCTGCGGCTGACCGAAACACGCGGCGTGCGGCTGTGGCCGGCCTCCTTCCAGGCCTCGCGGTAGGCGCGGATCTGCGCGGCCTGCTGGATATGGAACGGCTCGCCCGTCTCGTCGTTCTTCAGCGTCGAGCTCTGCAGGTTCATGCCGAGCTTCGCGGCCCAGACGGCCGTGGCGTTGGAGCTCGCGCCCCACCAGATGCGCTCGCGCAGGCCCTCCGAATGGGGTTCGAGGCGCAGGAGGCCGGGCGGGTTGGGGAACATCGGTCGCGGGTTCGGCTGCGCGAAGCCTTCGCCCTTCAGGATGTCCAGGAACACCTCGGCATGCCGGCGGCCCATGTCGGCGTCGTTCATGCCCTCCTGCGGCTGGTAGCCGAAGTAGCGCCAGCCGTCGATGACCTGCTCGGGCGAGCCGCGGCTGATGCCGAGCTGCAGGCGTCCGCCGGAAATGAGGTCCGCGGCGCCGGCATCCTCGGCCATGTAGAGCGGGTTCTCATAGCGCATGTCGATGACGGCCGTGCCGATCTCGATCGTCTTCGTCCTGGCGCCGGTGGCGGCGAGAAGCGGGAAGGGGGAGGCGAGCTGCCGGGCGAAATGATGCACCCGGAAATAGGCGCCGTCGGCGCCGAGCTCTTCTGCCGCGACGGCAAGGTCGATCGACTGGAGCAGCGTATCACCGGCCGAGCGGGTCTCCGATTGCGGGGAGGGGGTCCAATGCCCGAAGGAAAGGAAACCGATTTTCTTCATGGATCTTTACCTCGACGCCGGGGCGTCCGTTGGGATGGGTGTCGCCGGCGAAGATGGGGTATCGGACAGGGCTTGGAAAGGTGTGGAACGAGAACGCAGCGTTCACCGTTTGGCGCTTTCACGCCGGTCGAGGCTGCGGCGCGCTATGCCCTGTGGTCTGCATGGATGGTTATTTGCATTTCAGGAAGGATGGCCTTGCCCTCAACGTTCCAAAGAAACTCTCTGCGCCCTGTGCGGTTTTTTGATCGTATGGGTATATAACCGCACGCTGGCGGATCCGTGATGGTTGGGAGCCGCTCCTTGTGGCGCCCCATGTCCCGGCTCTCTTCACGCGGCCGGGCGGATGCAATCGAGGCCATGGCGGGTGAAATTGCCGCGGGAACGGGAAGGGGCGTCAGTGGTACTTTTCCCGCTCGCGCACGAGGATCGCCGGTGCGTTCAGCCCGGCGATCGGTTGGTTGACGTCCGCCGGAATGTCGCCGGTCAGCTGGAGATCGAGATAACGCGCGCAGCACACCCGCAGGAAGGACGTGAAGTTGCCGAGGTCGTGGCCTGCGTCGATCGATTCATGGTGCAGCCTGGTGATCAGCTGCGTGACGTTCATGCGATCGCGGCGCGCGATCTCCTCAAGCTTCGACCAGAAGAAATTCTCCAGCCGCACGCTCGTCACCATGCCGTCGATCCGCAGCGAACGCGTGGTGCTCTCCCAGAGCCTCGCATCCGCCTTGATGAACAGTTCGCACATCCCGGCCTCCCTTGCCCGTCTCCTCAGGCGGCGTCCGTTTGTAGCAGGGACGCGGCGTTCAGCACAGCCATGAACTGGCGCAGCCAGGAGGGGTGCGCCGGCCATGCGGGCGCGGTGACGAGATTGCCGTCCGAGACCGCGTCATCGATCGCGATATCCGCATAGATGCCGCCGGCAAGCTCCACTTCCGGGCGGCAGGCGGGATAGGCCGAGCAGGTGCGGCCCGTGAGGACGCCGGCCGCCGCGAGAAGCTGCGCGCCGTGGCAGATGGCCGCCACCGGCTTGCCGGCCTCGAAGAAGTGCCGCACGGCCTTGATGACATCGGGGTTGAGGCGCAGATATTCGGGCGCCCGGCCGCCGGGGATGACAAGCGCGTCGTAGTCCTCGGCGCGGATGCTGGAGAAGGTGGCGTTGAGCGTGAAATTGTGGCCGCGCTTTTCGGAATAGGTCTGGTCGCCCTCGAAATCATGGATGGCGGTCGCGACCGTCTGGCCTGCATTCTTGCCGGGGCAGGCGGCATGCACGGTATAGCCGCAGGCAAGCAGCGTCTGGAACGGGACCATGGTTTCATAGTCCTCGGTGAAGTCGCCGGTGATCATCAGAATTTTCGAAGCTGGCATCTGTTCCTCCCAAAACCAATGGGAGGAGTTTAGCAAGGACGGCATGCGAGCGGGTACTAAGGGGATACTACAGTGAAAATTCAGGGCAGGCGCCTTCAGACGCCCCTTGCCACCATCGTATAGATCTTGCGGGTCCGCTCGTGGATCGTCCATTCGCCGCGCCAGCCGAGCGGCAGGACGAACATCTCGCCCGGGCCGATCTGACGGCTCGTGCCGTCGCCGTTGTGCAGCGTCACGCGGCCGGAAAGGATATGGCAGATCTCCGCGATCTCGCTGCGGTCGGCGGTGAAGCGGCCGGGCGTGCATTCCCATATGCCGGTTTCCATCTTGCCGTCCGGGCTCGTCCAGAGGGGCAGGGTGGCCTCCTGCTGCTCGCCCTCGATGGAGGTCGGCTTGGGCGTGAAGGCGCCGATATCGCGCTGGAGGAGGTCGCCGAAGTTTTCGAAGCTGATCATGGTCTGTCCCGTATCTGGCTCAGTGGCCGGTGATGCTGTCGGCGAGCGCCGCGAGTTTGGAGGTGCGCGACAGGCCGGAAAACTCCCGGTCGTCCGCCATGCGGTAGAGCTGGTACATCGAATGCACGCCGAGCCAGCGGAAGGGCTCCGGCTCCCATTTGCGCACCGTGCGGTTGACCCAGGGCAGGCCGGTCAGCTCCGTCTTGCGGTCCAGCACCAAGTCGCAGAGCGTGCGGCCGGCAAGGTTCGAGCTGGAGACGCCGAGGCCGACATAGCCGCCGGCCCAGCCGATGCCCGTCGTTCGGTCGAAGCCCGCCGTCGTGCACCAGTCGCGCGGCACGCCGAGCACGCCGCACCAGGCATGATCGATCTTCAGCGCTTTCGTCTGCGGCAGGAGGCGGGTCAGGATGCCGTGCAACGCGTCGATGGTCGCCTGCTGCGTCTGGCCGTTGACGTCGGTCGCCGAGCCGTAGCGATAGGGCACGCCGCGTCCGCCCATGGTGATGCGGCCTTCGCGGGTGCGCTGGGCGTAGCAATAGGCATGCGCCGCATCGCCGAGCAGTTCATGGCCTTCCCAGCCGATCTCCTTCCACAATGCGTCCGGCACGGGCTCGGTGACGATCTGCGCGCTGTTCAGCGCCAGCCAGGTGCGCTCGAAGCCGGGCAGGCCGGCGGAAAACCCCTCCGTGGCGCGGATGATTTTGGGCGCACGCACCGTGCCGCGGTCGGTCGTAACGCGGCCCTGTTCGAAGCGGGTGACGGTCGTGCCCTCGCAGATCGACACGCCGAGGCTTTCGACCACCTTGGCGAGGCCGCGCACCAGTTTGGCCGGCTGCACGCGCGCCATGTTGCGGTAGAGCACGGCGCCCTTGAGATCGGCGATGCGGATGCGTTTTGCGGCATCCTCCGCCGAGAGCAGTTGCAGGCGCTCCGGCGGGATCTGCCAGTCGAGGCCGAACCGGTATTCCTCGCGCACCCGTTCGAGTTGGGCCGCATTGGTGGCGACGACGAGTTTGTCGACGCGGATGAGGTCCGCGTCGATGCCTTCGGCCTTGGTGACGCGCTCGACCTCGTCGACCGTGCCCGCCATGGCGTTCTGCAGATCGACGACCGCGCTGCGGCTGGAGGTCTTCTCGTATTTTTCCCGCGACCAGCTGAAGCCGCCGGAAAGCCAGCCGCCGTTGCGCCCGGAGGCGCCGAAGCCGGCGAACTCCCGTTCGAGCACGACGATGTTGAGCGAGGGGTCGGCCTTCTTCAGGTAGTAGGCCGTCCACAGGCCGGTATAGCCAGCGCCGATGATGCAGACATCGGCCTCGCGATCGCCGGGCAGGGGAGGGCGCTTTTGCGGGATGCCGCCGATATCGGCATACCAGAAGGAAATGTCACCGTTGGTCTTGACGTCCATGGGAAAGGCTTTCGGGGTTCAGGTCAGCGTCACGTCGGCGCTGGCATCATCGGGGAGAAGGGTGAGGTCGGTGGGCAGGAAGGCGATGTCGACGGTATCGCCGATGGCAAAATCGGCCGCGCCGAGGGGGCTGCGCACCACGGCGACCGTTCCGTCCGCCAGCCGCACCTCGTATTTCGAGCCGGAGCCGAGATAGATCGCCTCGGTGACCGTGCCGGAAAGGCGGTTTTCGCCCGTCACGGCGTCCGCGCCGGCGCGCTTCAGCCCCACGCGCTCGGGCCGGAGCAGGATGACCGGGCGGGCCTCGCCGGGAAGGCGGCCCTGGGCGAAGATCCTCTGGCCGCCGATGATCATCGTCGTGCCGTCGCCGGTGGTTTCGGCCATGCCGCGCAGGACGGTGGATTCGCCGATGAAGCGGCCGACGAAGAGCGTCGCGGGATGATCGTAGAGTTCGCGGCCCGTGCCGATCTGCTCGATGCGCCCGCCGTTGAAGACGGCGATGCGGTCGGAGAGGACGAGCGCCTCTTCCTGGTCGTGGGTGACGTAGACGAAGGTGGTGCCGAGTTCGCGGTGGATGCGCTTGATTTCGAGTTGCAGCCATTCGCGCAGCTTCTTGTCGAGCGCGCCGAGCGGTTCGTCCATCAGGAGCAGCGGCGGATCGAAGACGAGGGCGCGGGCGAGCGCCACGCGCTGCTGCTGGCCGCCGGAGAGTTCGTTCGGGTAGCGATGGGCGAAATCGGCCATCTTCACCATGTCGAGGGCGCGTTTCACCCGGCGGTCGCGTTCCTCGCCCCTTATGCCGCGCAGCGTCAGCGGATAGGCGACGTTCCTGCCGACCGTCATGTGCGGGAAGAGGGCGTAGTGCTGGAAGACGACGCCGATGTTGCGCTTGTGCGACGGCAGGCCGGTGACGCTTTTTCCGCCGATCTCAAGCGTGCCGGAGCTGATGTCGGTGAAGCCCGCAATGAGGTTCAGCGTCGTCGTCTTGCCGGAGCCGGAGGGGCCGAGCAGCGTCATGAATTCGCCGGGGCGGATATGGAGGTCGATGTCGTTGAGGGCGGTGAACGCGCCGTAGCGTTTCGATGCCTTGCGGATTTCGATGGCGGCGCCAGCGGATGCGGTCATGGGTCAGGTCCTTGCGCGGCGCATGCCGAGAAGCAGGCCGGCGATGATGATGAGCGAGGTCGCGAGGAAGAGCAGCGTGCCGACGGCCGCGACGGTCGGGTCGGCGTCGCGGGTGATCGAGGTGTAGATCTGCACCGGCAGCGTCTTGAGATAGGGGCTGGTGATGAACAGCGCGACGATGATCTCGTCGAACGAGGTGATGAAGGCGAAGAGTGCGCCGGAGAGGATGCCGGGCAGGATGAGCGGCAGCGTCACGGTGCGGAAGACGGTCAGCCGGCCGGCGCCGAGGCTGGCGGCGGCGGTTTCGAGCCGCCGGTCGAAGACTTCGAGGCTTGCCTGCACGGCGATCAGCACGAAGGGAATGGCGAGCATGGTGTGCGCCAGCACGAAGCCGGTGACCGTGCCCACCAGATGCGTATCGAGGTAGACCGCGTAGATGCCGATCGCCAGCACCACGCCCGGCACGACCATCGGCGTGATGAGGAGGGCGCGCAGCAGGCCGCCGGTGCGCGCCGCCGCGCGGGAGACGCCGAAGGCGGCGAGCGTGCCGACCACCGTCGCCACCACCGCGACGATCAGCGCGATGATCAGCGAATTGGAAAAGCTCGTCGTCCAGTCCGGATTGCGGAAGAAGTTGTCGTACCATTGCCAGGAGAAGCCGACCGGCGGGAAGGCGAGCGACTTGTTGCCGTTGAACGACATCGGGATGACGACGAGCGTCGGCGCCAGGAGCAGCACCGCGACGAGCAGGCAGAACAGGCCGAGGAGGACGCGGGGGAAGGAGGGCATCGGCTCACGCCTCCCTGCGGGTCGAGGAATGGTTCTGGCGCATCAGCGGGGCGGCGATGGCGAGAAGCACGAAGGTGGTGACGAGGAGGACGACGCCCATCGCGCCGCCGCGCCCCCAGTTGAGCAGGCTCAGCACCTGGTTCTGCACCAGCGAGGAGAGCAGGATGCTGCGCGGGCCGCCGAGAAGGGCCGGCGTGATGTAGAAGCCGAGCGACAGGATGAAGACGATGATCGCGCCGGCATAGACGCCGGGCAGCGACAGCGGAACGTAGATCTGCAGGAAGGCTTTCCAGGGTTTCGCGCCGAGGCTGCGGGCGGCCTGGAGCAGGCGCGTGTCGATGCCCTTCATCACGGAATAGATCGGCAGGATCATGAAGGGCAGCAGCACCTGCGTCATGCCGATGACGACGCCGGGAAGCGTGCGGATCAGCTTGACCGGGGGGAGGCCGAGGCCGCGGAGGAACGAGTTGATAACGCCGGAATCCTGCAGCAGGATGACCCAGGCGAGCGTGCGCACCACGCCGCTCAGCCAGAAGGGCACGAGAACGCAAAGGATGAGCGCCAGCCGCAGGTTCCTGCCGACGATGGTCATGGCATAGGCGTAGGGGTAGGCGCAGATGAGCGAGACGAGCGTCACCCAGGCGGCGACGACGAAGGTGCGTTGCAGGACGGTGCGGTTTACCGCGGACTGGAAGAACCAGACGTAGTTGTCGAGGCCGGGGGCGGGATCGGTGAAGCTGCGCACCACGACGATCGCCAGCGGATAGGCAAGCGCGAGGAGCAGCACCAGCACGGCGGGGGCGGCGAGCCAAACCGCACCGCGAGGTCGCCATCGCGTGAGGAGAGCGGGCCTGTCAGGCATGTCGGTCACGGTCGTCTCCTGTGGTTCGGTTGGGTTCTGGCATTTGCGCAGGGCGTCGCATTTGGAATTCGCCGTTGCCACGTTCCCTTCTCCCCCGCGGGGAGAAGGTGCCGGCAGGCGGATGAGGGGGAGGTCGAAGGCGCAAAAGATCGAAATGATCCATCCGCACAACCCCCTCATCCGACCCTTCGGGCCACCTTCTCCCCGCGGGGGAGAAGGGAGAAACGGCGACGTCGAATTTCATATGCGGTTGCCCTAGCCTCCGGCGGGAGACCAGAGGGGAAAGGGACAGGAAGGCGACGTCTTGCCTTCCTTCCCCCTTTCGGAAGACGCCTCAATTGCCGGAAAGCAGCGCGTTCCACTTCTCGGCGGCGAGGTCGAAATTCTTCACCCAGAACGGGATGTTCTGCTGGTAGCCCTGCGCAATGCGCTCGGGCGTCGAGGTGAGGAACGACGCGGTGATCTCGTCGACCTGCGGTTTGGCGTCCATGTGGATCGGCGTGTAGGAGGTCTTTTCGGTCAGGATCTCCTGCGAACGCTGGCCGAGATAGGCGTTGAGCAGCGCATAGGCCGCATCCGTGTCCTTGACGCCGACCGGGATGGTCATCTGGTCCATGACGACCAGCCAGTCCTGCCAGACGGGGGTATAGGCCGCGCCGTTCTTCGCGGCGGTCATCGCGCGGCCGGTCCACATCATGATCATGTCGGCCTCGCCGGATTCGGCGAGCTGCTGGGATTCGGCGCCGGTCTTCCAGTAGATCGTGTCGGGGCCGAGGTCGCGCAGCTTCTGGATGCCCTTCTCGATGTCGTCCGGCGTCATCGCCTTCGGGTCGCCGCCCGTCGCCCTGAAGGCCTGCTCGATCAGGCCGCCGGTCGGATCGCCGCTGCCGTCGATGGCGCGCGAGCCCGGGAATTTCTCCGTATCGAAGAAGTCCACCCAGTTCTGCGGCGGATTGTCCTTGTAGGTCTCGGTCTTGTACATGAAGATGACGCCATAGTTCATCGCCGGAACCGAGCACTCGCCGACCTGTCCGGGCGGGATCTTCGAGACGTCGAGCTTGGAGAAGTCGAGCTTCTGGAACAGCGTGCCGCAATGGACGTAGGGCGGCAGGTCGGCGGTGTCGACCACGTCCCAGGTGACGTTGCCGGCATCGACCTGCGCCTTCAGCTTGGCGATCTCCGTCGGGCCGTCATTGAGCAGCGTCACGCCGGATTTCTCCACGAATTCCTGGAGGGCGGCCACCTGGCCGTCCTGGTAGATGCCGCCATAGGAGACGAAGGTCAGCGTCTTGCCCTTGAGCGAGCCTTCCTCCACCGCGCCGGCGACCGGCTTTTCCTGTGCGAATACCGGCAAGGCCAGGGCGCACGTCATCGTCAGGGCGAAAGCCCCCGCAAATTTTCTCATCATCGATACTCCCAGTAGCGCTCGCGTGCGTTGTTCCTGCCGCGGTTACGAGCCCGCCCGTGGCAGGTATTTGTCGAGGTCGTCGGCGACGCTGGTCGGCGGCGCGATCATCCACAGGACTTCGGCCGGTTCCGCGCCGATATTCACGGTCTTGTGCGGAACCGAGGTCGGATATTCGATGCTGTCGCCGGCCGACAGCACATGGCGCTCCTCGCCGAGCGTGAGTTCCACCTCACCGCGCAGGACGAAGAAGAGTTCATGCGAATCCCCGTGGCTGTAGGGTTTTTCCCCCGTCGAGCCGCCCGGATCGAATTCGCCGATATAGACTTCCATGTCGCGGATCGGCCGCCGCGACAACAGCATCTTTCGATAGCCCTCGGCCGGCGGCAGCGCCGGGCGTTCATGCTTGCGCAGCACGCGGCCGACGGGCGGGGCCGCTTCCTCGAAGAGGTCCGTCAGGCTGATGCCGAGCGCGCCGGCAATGCGCATCAGCGTGCTGATATTGACCCCGCTGAGCCCGCGTTCCAGCTGGCTCAGAAAGCTCGCGGTCGTGCCGGTGGCCTCGCCCAGCGTGCGCAAAGACATGCGGCGGGCGGTGCGGAAGGCCTTCACCTTCTCGCCGACGGCAGCCTGATTCTTCGTCGCAACCGCGATGTCGTCCATGGCCTCGCTCCTCACTTAACAAGGTATTAAGTGAACGACATTTTGGCAACCGCTAAAATCGACGGTCGACGATTTTTCTGTAGGCGCGCCGGATCCGTCTCCGTCAGGCACTTGCCTGACGGAAGGCCGAGGGATAGCGAAATATCGTGAAAACGGCGCCTTACAGGGCGGTGCCCACCTTCAGCCCGTCATAGACCGCTTCTTCCGCGGTGCGTGGCGCCAGACAGTCGCCGATGAGATGAACCTCCGGCACCAGCCCGGCAAGCATCGCCCGCAGTTCGTCCGCCGGCGTATGCCCGAGACAGAGCACGAGCGTATCGATACCTTCGAAGACGATCGGCTGCTCGCTGACGGTGTGCTGCAGGTAGACGGTGCCGCTGTCGCAGCCGTAGAGCCGGGCATAGGGCGTGATGCCGACACCCTTCCTGTGCAGTTCGGCGGCGATGTTGTCGCGCACGTAGAGCGGCAGCATCTCGCCGGGATGGGTGCCGTTGACGGTGAGCTCGACGCTGCAGCCGTTGTCGACGAGCAGCTCGGCGATGCCGGGGCCGATCCAGTCGCAGCGCCAGTCGGCGACGACGACGCGGCCGCCGGTCTTGACCTCCCGGCGCAGCACCTGCCAGGCATCGACCACCTGGACGCTGTCGTCGGCGGGGATTTCGGGCATGTAGGGCGTGGCACCGGTCGCGAGCACGACGGCATCGGGCTTTTCGCGCTCGACCAAGGCCGCATCGACGCGAACGCCCTTGACCACGCGCACCTGCGCCAGTTCCAGCTCACGCGAAAGATTGGTGATGATGCCGCCGAATTCGGCGCGGCGCGGCAATTGCTGGGCGAGCAGCGCCTGGCCGCCGAGCTGGTTCGCGGCTTCATAGAGCGTGACCTGATGGCCGCGGGCGGCGGCGATCGCGGCCGCCTTCATGCCGCCCGGCCCGCCGCCGATCACCATGATCTTTTTCGGCGCGGCCGCCGGCACCAGCGTGCCGAAGGCCAGCTCGCGGCCGGTCTCCGGGTGCTGGATGCAGGAGATCGGCACGCCGCGGTGAAAATGGCCGATGCAGGCCTGGTTGCAGGCGATGCAGGCGCGGATATCGTCGGTGCGGCCTTCCTCGGCCTTTGCCGGCATCTCGGGATCGCAGATCAGCGCGCGCGTCATGCCGCAGACATCAGCCGCGCCCGCGGCGATGACCGCCTCGGCCTCGTGCGGCTGGTTGATGCGGCCGGCGACGAAGACCGGAACCTTCAGCGCTTGGCGGAAGCGGGCGGCGTCGCTGGAAAGGTAGGCGTTGCGATAGGCCATGGGCGGCACGATATGCACCGCGCCGCCGAGCGAGGCGGAGGTGCCGGCCGTGACGTTGACATAGTCGACCAGCGGTTCGAGCAGGCGGCAGCCCTCCAGCGCCTCATCGGGCGTCAGGCCGTTCTCGTCGCGGTCCCCGGCGCTGATGCGCAGGCCGACGACGAAATCCTCCGATGTCGCCGCACGGATCGCCTTCAGCGCTTCCGCGGCAAAACGCAGCCGGTTCTCCAGCGATCCACCATAGCCGTCCGTCCGCCGGTTGACGCGCGGGTTCAGGAATTGGGCCGGAAGGTAGCCGTGGCTCGCCACCAGCTCCACGCCGTCGACACCGGCTTCATGCATGCGCCGGGCCGCCGCGCCGTAGCCGGCGACGATCTCGTCGATCATCGCCTGGTCGAGCGCGCGCGGCATGACGCGAAACCGCTCGTTGGGCGTGACGGAGGGCGCATAGGCGACCGTCAGCAGCCCGTCGCCGCCCTCCATGATCTCCCGGCCCGGATGGAAGAGCTGCGAGAAGAGCGCACAGCCATGGGCATGGCAGGTCTCCGCCAGCCTGCGGTAGCCGTCGATGCAGCCGTCGTCCGTCGCCATCAGCATGTGCGAGGTGTAGCGGGCCGTCTCGTGCACGCCGGCCACCTGGCTGACGATGAGGCCGACGCCGCCCTTCGCCCGCGCCGCGTGATAGGCGACAAGGGCCTCGTTGACGCGCCCGTCCGTCGGCAGCGTCGTGTCGTGGCCGGTCGACATGATGCGGTTCTTCAGCCGCACGCCGCGGATCGTGAGGGGCTGGAACAGGTGCGGGAAGGCGGCGGGCGCGCTCATGCGGCGCTCCCGGTGTTGCGACAGCGGCGCATGGTATGCACGATCCCGATCATTCAGTCCTCCCATCCCGAGCGAGCGAAACGAGGTGCTTATATTTTATTTAAAGTAAAAAATCGACGCATTTTTTTACTGAAGGCAAAATATGTTGCCATGAAGCGCATTCTGGACAACCTTGTGAGCCGATGCGCCGGCGCGGTGCGGGAAGGAAGGCGGCGATGGTGGACGAGAACGTTTCGGGGGCGCATGGCGGCGGGGCGGCGGCCGGCGAGGATCCGGTGCTCGGCGAGCGCATCCGCGGCCTGCGCAAGCGGCGCGGGATGACGCTCGCCCAGCTGGCCGAAAGCTGCGACCTCTCGACCGGCTATATCAGCCAGATCGAACGCAACCTTGCCTATCCGTCCATTCCCGCGCTGGTCGGCATCGCCCGCAGCCTCGGGGTCACCGTGCAATGGTTCTTCGGCGGCGCGGCGCCGGTGCCGCAGGCCGAGCAGGGCTATGTCATCCGCCACGGCAATCGCCTGCGTATCCAGTATGACGGCGGCATCGTCGACGAGCTGCTGACGCCGAAGATGAGCCTTCAGGTCGAGATGATCCACACGCGCCTGCCGCCGGGCAGCGAGAGCGCGGAGAGCTATAGCCATGCCGGCGATGCCGTGGGGTTCATCATGGCCGGCGAGCTGGAAATATGGGTGGGCGCGCGGCACTTCCACCTGCGCGAGGGCGACAGCTTCTCCTACTCCGCCGGCGAGCCGCATCGCTATCGCAATCCGGGAAGCCGCGATGCCGTCGTGCTCTGGGCGATCAGCCCGCCCAGCTTCTGACGTCAGCGAACGGTTTCGATTTCCCGGAGCAGCCAGTCGCGGAAGCGGGCGAGGGCGGGGTTTGCCTCCATGCTCTCCTTCGGGCAGATGAACTTGTAGGATTCCTCCGGCTGGAAGGTTTCTTCCGAAAGCACGCACAGGGTGCCACGCGCAATGTCCGCCTCGACGAAGGCGCGGTGCGAGAAGCCGATGCCATGGCCGGAGCGCGCGGCGGCAAGCAGCGTGTGCTGGTCGTCGAAGAACAGGTTGGCGTTCGTCTGCGTTTCCTGCAGGTTGTTGTGGGCCAGCCAGTTCTTCCAGTCATCGGCATTGCGATAGTGCAGGCGCGCGACGCTGCGGCTGAAGAGCAGGTCGCTGGCCTGTTTCACGCTGGCGAGCAGCGCCGGGCTGCATACCGGGACGAGGCGCTCGCGCAGCACCTCGACGGCGTAGTCTCCCGCCGGCGGATGGATGCAGTACTTGATCTGCGCGTCCTCGCGCTCGACCGCGCCGCTGCGCGCCTCCAGATTGCTGAGATGGAGCTGGATGCCGGGGTTCTGCTCCAGGAAGCCGGCCATGCGGGGCACCAGCACCTCCATGGCGAAGAAGGGGCCGGTGCGGATGCGCAGGACCTTCGCCTCGGTCTCCTGGCCGATGAGCGAGAGCACATTGGCGACATCATCGAAGGCGCGGGCGCAGGCGTCGAGCAGCAGACTGCCTTCCGCAGTGAGGCTGACGCCCCGCGAATTGCGCTCCAAGAGGCGCCGGCCGAGCCGTTCCTCGAGCTGCTTGACCTGATGGCTGACGGCGCCCTGGCTGACGGCGAGCTCGCTCGCCGCCGCCGTGAAGCTCCGGTGATGGCCCACGGCCTCGAAGGCACGCAGCGCGCGCAGATTGGCCAAGTGTCGCCGATGGTGCCGGTCTGTCATCGAACCATGAGGAAAACTAATGATTTGGAATATATCTTTTGCATTGTTGCGCCGCCGGCTCAACGGTAATCCTACACGGGCAGAACGAAACCGACCGGATGCATCGTTCGCCAAGACCCACGAAATTCAGGTTGTTTCTTTTGCCTTGGCGTTTTGCGCCGGAGGGCGGGGCTGTGGGCGAAGCAAGCCGGCGACACAAACACGATGAGGGAACGATGATGAGAAAAATGGCGCTCCATGCGTGCACGGCGGTCGCGATCATCCTGTCGGGAGTGGCGTCGGCCGCGGCCGAGACGATCCGCATGGGCGCGGAGGGGGCCTATCCGCCCTTCAACTACGTCGCCGAGGATGGCCAACTCAAGGGCTTCGACATCGATATCGGCAATGCGATCTGCGCCGAGCTGAAGGCCGAATGCGAATGGAGCACCAACGAGTGGGACGGCATCATACCGGCGCTCCAGGCCGGCAAGTTCGATATCATCGCCTCCTCCATGGCGATCACCAAGGCGCGCATGGAGCAGGTGAGCTTTTCCGATCCCTACTATTTCAACGCCATGCGTTTCGTCGCTCTGAAGGAGCTGAACCTCCAGGAGGTCAAGCCCGATGCCGTCAAGGACCTGGTGATCGGCACGCAATCCGGCTCGATCGCCACCGACATGCTGAAGGACTTCTTCCCGGACAACGAGGTCAAACTCTATCCGACGCTCGGCGAAGCCTTCCTCGACATGAAGACCAGCCGCCTCGATCTCCTGGTCGAATCGAAGATCGCCATCGCCGACTGGCTGGCCGATGGCGAGGATTGCTGTGTCTTCGTCGGGGAGGAGTTCCTGCAGGACGGTACGCTCGGCGCGGGCCTCGCTTTCCGCAAGGACGACGATGCCCTGCGCGAGCGGGTGAATGCCGCCCTTGCCGAACTGGTGCGCAACGGCACCTATGAGACGATCCGCAAGACGTATTTCGACTTTGACATCCGCGAGAAGCCGAAGAATGCGAGCGCGCTCTTCGGCGGATAACCGGCTCTGACGGGACGAGGTCCGCCAGCGGGCCTCGTCTGCCGTCGCTGCCTGCCCGGATCGGGGCATGATCCGCTCTCTTATCTCTTTCATTGCCCGCCCGGCGAGGGCGGGAAGGATATTCATGTCCTATCGTGTCGCCATCATCGAGTTCATCAACGAATCCAACACCTTCACGCGGAAGCGGACCGGGATCGGCGATTTCCATGCCTCGCATTATTTCAAGGGCGGCGAGATCCCGCTGAAATTCGAGGGTACGGGATCGGAAGTGGGCGGGGCGATCGAGGTTGCGCGTGCGAGGGGCTGGACGCCGGTCTACATCGTCGCCGCCCATGCCGAGCCGAACGGCATCATCCTTGAAGCGGCGCGCACCGAGATTACGCAGGAATGCCTGCGTCGGCTTAAGGAAAGCGGACCGTTCGACGGGATCTTCGTGGCGCTGCACGGTGCGATGGTGACGGAGACGGACGAGGACGGCGACTGCCAGTTCCTGCGCGAAATCCGTGCGGTGGTCGGGTATGCGGTGCCGGTCGCCATCACGCTGGACCTGCACGCCAATGTCTTCGACGAGCTGGCCGATCTCGCGCAGATCTCCGTCTCCTTCCGCACCTATCCGCATATCGACATGCGGGAGGTCGGCGTCGAGGCCTGCGACCTGCTGCACCGGGCGATGGCCGGCGAGATCGCGCCGAAGCTCGCCATCCGCCGCCCGCCCATGCTGCTCGGCTGCGACGACGGGCGCACGACGGACAACGGGCCGATGTGCCGCCTCCTGGAAAGGGCCGCGGCGGAAGCGGCCGCGCCGGGCATGCTCGCCGTCTCGATCAATGCCGGCTTCACCGATGCCGATGTCTGGGCCGCCGGGCCGAGCGTCGTCGTCACCTATGACAGCGCCATTGTGTCCGCTGCGGCGGCCGAGGGCGTCGGCGAAAGGCTCTGCGCGGCCATCTGGTCCTTCCGCAACGAATGGATGCAGCCGGTGCCGCTGGCCGAATGCATCGCGGCGCTGAAGGCCGCCGATCCCAGGGACGGCATCGTCGTGGTGGCGGATTTTTCCGACAATCCCGGGTCGGGCGCCTACAGCGACTGCACGGCGCTGATCGCCGCCATGCTGGAGGCGCGGCTCACCAATGCCGCGGCCGGGGCGCTGCTCGATCCGGAAGCGGTGCGCGAGATCGCGGCGGCCGGTATCGGGGCCGAGGTCACGGTGACGATCGGCGGGCGCACGGATCCGGCGGTCGGCGGCGGTCCCCTGACGGTGACCGGCACGGTGATGGCGGTTACCGACGGCAGGTTCGTCTTCGAGGGGCCGATGTTCACCGGCCTGCCCGGCACCTGCGGCAGGAGCGTTTGCCTGCGCGTTGGCGGGCTCGACATCATGATCGTTTCCGAGCGCATGCAGATGCTGGACAAGAACATCTTCCGCGCCGTCGGCATCGAGCCGACCGAAAGGGCGATCCTCGCGGTGAAATCCATGCAGCACTTCAAAGGCGCGTTCGGGCCGATCGCCGAGCGCATGATCGTGACGGATGCCGGCGGGCTGAGTTCGCCGGATCTTGCACGCCGGACCTATACGCATCTTCGCCGCCCGGTTTTTCCGCTGGATTCTGAAGGCCTTGCGGTGACGGGGGCAGTCTGAGCCCCGGCCATCCGCCGGTGGCCCGCGTCGGACGGGGCGCAAGCGAAGACTGTTTTCCACCGGCGGAAACCAGCGGCGATTGACAATGTTTTAAACTGTGCTAATGTGATTAAACGTTTAATCATATCGATGAGCAGCCGTGAAGCCTTCGCGACCCAACCTTTCGGAACTGGCGCGCCACCTCGGGGTGTCGATCGCGACGGTATCGAATGCGCTGTCGGGCAAGGGGCGCCTGTCGCCGGAACTCGCAAGGCGTATCCGCGATGCGGCGGATAAGCTCGGCTATGTGCCGAGCCAGGCGGGCAGGGCGCTACGCACCGGCCGCAGCGGCGTGCTCGGCCTCGTCCTGCCCGATATCGGCAATCCGCTCTATCCGGAGATCGCACAGGAGATCGAGCGCGTGGCGACGGGGGCGGGCTACGGCGTGCTGATCGCCAATTCGCGCGACGAGATCGCCGCGCAGGACAAGGCGATCTTCCAGCTCATCGAGCGCGGCGTCGACGGCATCGTCATCGTTCCCCGCCGCGGCACGACGGTGCCGGAAACGCGCTGCCCCATCGCCATCATCGACACGCCGACGACGCCGCGCAACACCGTCTCGGCGGACCATTTCGCCGGCGGCGCCGAGGTCGCCGGCCACCTTGCGGCGCTCGGGCACGGCAGGGTCCTTCTGATCGGCGACGATCCGAGCTCGAATGTGCAGAACGCCCGCATCAGCGGCATGCGCTCGAAGCTGTCGGGCGTCGAGACGGAAACCATCTGGATCGTCGAACTCGAGGCCCGGCACGGCAAGGGCTGCGCGCTCGGGCTCGCGGACTGGCGGAAGCGGGGCTTTACCGCCTTCGCCTGCGTTTCCGATCCCCATGCGCTGCGCGCGCTCACGGAGCTGCAATCGGCCGGCATCGCCATTCCGGCGGAGGCCAGCATCACCGGATTCGACAATCTGCAATGGTCGTCCTTCATCTCGCCGCCGCTGACGACCTTGAAGATGAACATGCCGGAAATCGCGACGCTGGCGCTCGATGCGCTGGTCGAGGCGATCCAGTCCCGCGAGACCTCGGACGACACGCCGAGCCCGCCCGTCACCGCTCGAAAGGCCGCCGTGCCGATGGAGCTTGTCATCCGCCGTTCCAGTGGTCCCGCGCCATCTGCCGGTTTTTCCCAGGAGGAGTCCAAGCATGCATAAGAAAGTACTGGCCGCCAGCGTCTTCTGGCTCATGAGCGGTGCGCTCGCATCCGCCGAGGAGCAGACGCTGACCATTTCCGTCTATGGCTTCGTCCAGGAGGAATTCACCGAAGCGCTCTACAAGCCCTTCGAGGCGGAATGCGGCTGCAAGCTGGTCGTGGAGACCGGCAACAGCATCGAGCGCCTTGCCAAGCTCGAAGCCAACAAGGATGCCCCGGTCATCGACATGGCCGTCTTCTCGCTCGCCGACGCGCTTTCCGCCGCGCGCAAGGGCCTGACCGACAAGATCGATACGGCGAAGCTCTCCAACTACGACAAGCTCTACGATTTCGCCAAGGACCCGAACGGCGACGGCATGAGCGTCGGCTACACCATCTACAAGACCGGCATCGCCTATCGCACCGACAAGATGACGGTCGAATCCTGGGCGGACCTGCTGAAGGACGAGTATGCCGATCACGTCGCCCTGCCGAACATCACCACCAACCAGGGCGGGCCGGTGCTGAACATGATCGGCAAGGCGCTCGGCAAGGATTCGCCCGACCTCAAGGACGCCATGGCCGCCGTCGGCGAGAAGCGCGACGCGTTCGTCACCTTCTACGTCAAGAGCTCGCAGCTCGTGCAGCTCATGCAGCAGGAAGAGATCTGGGCCGCGCCGATGGGCCACTTCTCCTGGGCCGGCATTTCCAAGCTGGACCTGCCGATCGGCTGGGCCGCCACCAAGGAAGGCGACGCGGGCGACATGAACGCCATGGTGCTCGTCAAGGGCTCGAAGAACCAGGAACTGGCGCTGAAGTTCATGGACTTCTGGCTCTCGACGCCGATGCAGACGAAGATCGCCGAAATGCTGATCGACAGCCCGGCGAACAAGGAAGTCGTGGTCGCGCCGGAAATCGCCGAGAAGCTCACCTACGGCGCCGACGTCGCCAACAAGCTGACCTTCCTGCCGGCCGCGACGACCCTCGACTACCGCGAGAAGTGGCTCGCCGAGTGGAACACGGCGGTCGCGCAGTAAAGGCGTCCTGAACCGAAGGCGATCGCATTAAATTGCCCCTCACCCCAACCCTCTCCCCGCAAGCGGGAAGAGGGGACTTGTCCCACGAACCGTTGAGGAACTGGGGAAACCGGTACGGCATATCTCCTTCGCCCCGCCTGCGGGGAGAAGGTGGCCGGCAGGCCGGATGAGGGGCAATCTCCACATGCGATCGTTCCTGCGCTTCCCACCACCCCGAACGCTGCCCCCTTTCGGCAGGAGCACGCATGTTTCAAAATCGCGCTGAAGCCCTGGCGCTGGCCTTGCCGGCCGCCGTCTTCGCCACCGTCATCTTCCTGGTGCCGGTCGTCATCGTGCTGGCAGAGGGCTTCCGCAGCCCGGCCGGCTGGACGTTTTCCGCCTACACCAACTTCTTCTCCGAGCCGCTGAACCGGCTCGTGCTGGTGCGCACGTTCAAGCTCGGCATCGCCGTGACGGTGGTGTCCGCCATCATCGGCTATGCCGCCGCCTTCGCCATCGTCAATCTCAGCGCGTCCGGCAAGGGCCGCATGATCGGCCTCATCTCGCTGCCGCTGATGATCTCGCCGGTCGCGCGCACCTATGCCTGGATCGTTATCCTCGGCCGCACCGGCATCGTCAACCAGGCGCTGCAGGCCGTCGGCCTCAGCGACGAGCCGATCCGCCTGCTCTTCACCGAGACGGCGGTCTTCATCGGCCTCCTGCAGCTCTTCCTGCCGCTAATGATCCTGTCGCTGATCAGCGCGCTGGAAAACATGCCGAAGGATGCCATCCTCGCGGCCCGGGTGCTCGGGGCCAACTGGTTCCAGGTGTTCTGGAAGGTCATCCTGCCCTTGACGCGCGAAGGCCTCGTCGTCGGCGGCACGCTGGTCTTCACCGGCTCGCTGACGGCCTATATCACGCCTGCCATCCTCGGCGGCTCCAAGGTGCTGATGCTGGAGACGCTGCTCTTCCAGCGCGTCACCGTCGCCAACGATTTCGTCTCCGCAAGCGTCATCGCCTTCATCCTGATCGCCATGTGCTTTGCCGCGAACCTTCTCCTGAAACGGCTCGCCACCGCGAGGAACAAGCGATGAACCGCACGCTTTCCTTCTCCATCCTCACCGCGCTGATCGTCTTCCTGATCGGCCCGTTCCTGATCATCGTGGCGGCCTCGCTTTCGGCCGGCGATACGCTCGCCTTCCCGCCGCAGGGCCTGTCGCTGCGATGGATCGTCAAGGTCTTCACCGTCGAGAGCTTCCGCGACAGCTTCATCATGTCGATGATCCTTGCGGTCGGCGGAACCTTCGTCGCGCTCCTGCTCGGCGTGCCGGCGGCCTATGCGCTGTCGCGCTACAAGCTGCCCTTCGGCGAGGCGGTGAGCACCGTCGTCACCCTGCCGATCATCGTGCCGGGCATCATCGTGGGCCTCGCGCTCCTGCGTTACCTCGTCGTGCCCTTCAGCTTCTCGATCGGGGTCGCGCTGTTCCTTGCCCATACGGCCCTCGTGCTGCCCTATACGGTGCGCGTCGTCTCCTCTTCCTTCAACAACCTGCGCTCCGACATGGAAGAGGCGGCGGTGCTGCTCGGCGCCACCCGCCTCGGCGCGTTCTTCATGGTCGTGCTGCCGAATATCCGCGCGGGCATCCTCGCCGCCTTCATCCTCGGCTTCGTGACGAGCTTCAACCAGGTGCCCGTCTCGCTGTTCCTCTCGGGTCCCGGCGTTCGCACGCTGCCCATCGACATGCTCTCCTACATGGAAACCACCTACGATCCCTCCGTTGCTGCGCTGTCGGCGCTTCTCGCCCTGATGTCGATCGGCATCGTCTTCCTCGCAGAACGCTTCCTTGGATTCTCCCGCTATGTCTGATCGCGCCTTCCTCTCGCTTGAAAACCTGACGCTCTCCTACGGCAGCTCGATCGCCGTCGATAAATTCAACCTGGATATCCGGAAGGGCGAGCTCGTCGCCTTCCTCGGCCCCTCCGGCTGCGGCAAGACGACGACCATGCGCTCGATCGCCGGCCTTCTCACGCCGACCTCCGGCCGCATCACGCTCGACGGCACGGACATCACCCGCGTCTCCGCCAACAAGCGCAATGTCGGGCTGGTCTTCCAGTCCTACGCGCTCTTCCCGCATCTGACGGTCTTAGAGAACGTCGCCTTCGGCTTGCGGTTGAAGCGCATGCCGGCCGCCGATATCGAGGCGCGCGTCACCGCCGGCTTGAAATCCGTCGGCCTTTCCGCCTTCTCCGGTCGCAAGCCCGCCGAACTCTCCGGCGGCCAGCAGCAGCGCGTGGCGCTCGCCCGCTCCATGGTGATGGAGCCGAAGGTGCTCTTGCTCGACGAACCGCTCTCCAATCTCGATGCGCGCCTGCGCGTGGAAATGCGCGCCGAACTGCAGCGCGTGCAGAAGGAGACCGGCGTCACCATGATCTTCGTCACCCACGACCAGGCCGAGGCCCTGTCGCTCGCCGACCGCATCGTCGTCATGCGCGAGGGCCTGATCGAGCAGATAGGCACGCCGGAGGAGATCTACAACAACCCCGTCTCCTCCTTCGTCGCCGATTTCGTCGGCTTCGAGAACGTCTTCGCGCTGAAGGAGGGCAAGCTCGCCACCCCCGCCGGCGCGGTCGCCCTCCACGAAACCCTGCCCCGGAACGCCGCCGGCTTCGCCTGGCGTCCCGCCGGCGTGGCGCTGGATACGGGCCCGTTCAAGGGCCGGGTGAAGAGCGTTTCCTTCACCGGGAATCTGCGCGAATACCTGCTCGACACGCCGCTCGGGCCCATCACCGCCGAGGTCAGCGCCGCGCTGCCGGTCCATGAACTCGGCACGGAACTTTCCTTCGACCTGCCGCTGAAGGCGGCCGCTCCGCTCCAGCGCTTCGCGTGACCGCCATGGGCGTCTGGATCGATACGGATATGGGCTTCGACGACATCGCCGCCATCCTCGTGGTCGCGCACGCGAAGGAGCCCATCGACGGCGTTTCGCTGGTCTTCGGCAATTCCGGTTTTGCGCGGGTGCGCCAGAACGCGGCCTCGGCTGCCGCCGCCTTCGGCTGGACCTTTCCCATCCACGACGGCCGCGCCCTGCCTGTCCTGGGCCGTCTCGAAACCGCGGAGAACATTCTCTCCGAAGCCGGCATGCTGACCGCCGGCCGCAGCCTGCCCGCCGCCCCGTTGTTGCCGGAAAGCGATGCCTTCACCGCCCTCTGCCATTGGCTGGAGACGGCGGAAAGCCCGCGCCGCATCCTCGCCCTCGGCCCGCTCACCAACATCGCCGCCCTGGCGCTCGCGCGGCCGGACCTCGCGGGGAGGATCGGCGATCTCACCTGGATGGGCGGCGGCGTCACCGCGGGCAACCACACGGCCTCTGCCGAATTCAATGCCTTCGCCGACCCGGAAGCGCTCGCTATCGTGCTCGCCCATGGCCTGCCGCTCCGCATGGTCGATCTCGACCTCTGCCGCAAGGTCATCGCCTATCCGGACGACGCCGCGCCCATCCGTGCCGCGGGCGGCCGGAATGCCGAGCTGCTGGCCGACCTTCTCGCCGGCTACATCTCCATAGGGACGAGCCGCGGCCGCGCCGGCATGGCGATCTACGATCCGTGCGCCGCTGTCGCCTTCGTGCGGCCGGAGACCGTGACCTTCACCGCGGCCCGCATCGACGCCGAGCTTTCCGGCGCGCTGACCCGGGGCCGCACCGTGGTGGATGTCCGCGCGCCCGAGGAAAGGCGCAACGCCGCCTTCGCCTCCGATATCGACGTGGACGCTGCCCGTGCCGTCATCCTCGGCGCGCTGATCGCGGAGGCGCGGCGATGACCGGCCGGACCGACGCCCGCGATCTCGACGACGAAACCTTGAGGAAAAACGCCGTCGCGGCCGCCCGCGGCGACCGCGCCTTCGACATCCTCATCCGCGGCGGCATGCTGGTCGACGTGGTGACGGGCGAGCGGCGCCCCGCCGATATCGGCCTCGTCGGCCCGCTGATCGCCAGCGTCCATGTGCCGGATGCCCGCCGGGATGCCGCGGAAACGATCGATGCCGACGGGCTTTTCGTCTCGCCCGGCCTCATCGACACGCATATGCATGTCGAAAGCTCGATGATCACGCCCGCTCGCTATGCCGCGGCGACCCTGCCGCGCGGCGTCACGATGCTCGTCTGGGATCCGCACGAGCTCGGCAATGTGCACGGCGTCGCCGGCGTCGACTGGGCGGCGGAGGCGGCGCGCGTGCTGGCGCAGCGCCATGTGCTGCTCGCGCCCTCCTGCGTGCCGTCGGCGCCGGGCCTGGAACTGGCCGGCGCCGATCTTCCGGCCGAAACCATCGCCGCGCTGCTCGCCCGCCCGGAGATCGGCGGCATCGCCGAGGTCATGGACATGCGCGCCGTCATCGAGGGGCGGGCGCGCATGAGCGCCATCCTCGCCGCCGGCCGCCGCTCCGGCAAGCCGATCCACGGCCATGCCCGCAGCCTGGAAGGCGCCGACCTGCAGGCCTTCGTCACGTCGGGCATCAGCTCCGATCACGAGATCGTCTCGGGCGAGGACCTCCTGCAGAAGCTGCGTGCCGGCCTCACCATCGAGCTGCGCGGCTCGCACGATCACCTGCTGCCCGAATGCGTCGCCGCCCTCAATGTGCTGCCGCAATTCCCGCAGACGGTGACGCTGTGCACCGACGACGTCTTCCCGGACGATCTTTTCCATGCCGGCGGCCTCGACGACGTGGTGCGCCGCCTCGTGCGCTACGGAATGAAGCCGGAATCGGCTCTGCAGGCCGCAACGCTGAACGCCGCCCGCCGCATCGGCCGCACCGACCTCGGCCTCATCGCCCCCGGCCGCCGCGCCGACATCGTGCTTTTCCGGGACCTTGCCGATTTCCACGCGAAACTGGTCTTTTGCAGCGGCCGTCTCGTCGCCCGCGATGGTGCGCTCATCGAAGCGGCGGAGGAAGTCGATGCGGCGCCGCTCCGCGGCTCCATGCATCTCTCGCCGCTTGCGGAAAATGATTTCCGCATTCCCTGCGCGGGCAGCGAGGCGACCGTCGCCGTCATCGCAAGACCGCGCTTCACCGAATGGGCCGAGGCCGTCGCACGGGTCGAGAACGGTTTCGTCGTCCCCCCCGTCGGCACCACGCTCATCGCCGTGGCGCACCGGCACGGCAAGGCGGATGCGCGCCCGCGTGTCGGCTTCCTCTCGGGCTGGGGCGAATGGCGCGGCGCGCTTGCCACCACGGTCTCGCATGACAGCCACAACCTTACGGTCTTCGGCGGCAATGCGCGGGACATGGCCGTTGCCGCCAATGCGGTGATCGCGGCTGGCGGCGGCATGGCCGTCGCGGCCGATGGGAGGGTTTTGGCGCTGCTCGCGCTGCCGCTTTCCGGCCTGATCTCGGATGCGCCGCTCGAGGATGTGGCCGGCGCCTTCTCGGCGCTGCGCGCCGCGGCAGACGGCATCGTCGACTGGCAGCCGCCCTATCTGGTGTTCAAGGCCGTCTTCGGCGCGACGCTCGCCTGCAATGCCGGCCCGCACCAGACCGACCGCGGCATTGCCGACGGCACGACCGGCGCGCTGCTCGAAAGCCCGGTCCTGAGCATCCGGGGCCTCTCGTGAGCACGCCTGCCAACGCCATCGTCCCATCGGCCAGCACCGGCCTGCTGCTGCCGGCGGTCTTCGTGCCGCTCTGGTCGAGCGGCTTCGTGCTGGCGCGGCTCGTCGCGCCCCATGCGGAGCCGTTGACCTTCCTTGCCGTGCGCTTCTTCCTCGCATTCCTGGCGCTTGCCGCCATCGCGCTCTGGAAGGGCGCGGCCTGGCCGCGCTCGCATCATGAATGGCGGCAGGCGCTGCTGGCCGGCGTGCTGATCCACGGCGTCTATCTCGGCGGCGTCTTCTGGTCGGTGGCGAACGGCCTGCCGACGGCGATCTCCGCGCTGATGGCGGGCATGCAGCCGCTGCTCGTGACGCTTCTTGCGGGGCGGGTGCTCGGCGAGCGCATGTCGCGGCGCGGTGCCGTCGGCGTCGTCATTGGCGCCGTCGGCACGCTGGTCACGCTGGCGCCGAAGCTCGGCGCGACGGATGCCGGCGGCATCCCCCTCGTGCCGCTTCTCGTCTGCCTTGCCGGGGTTCTTGCCATCACCACCGGCTCCATTCTGGTGAAACGCACGAAGATCACCGCCGATCCGCTGACCAACACGGCCGTGCAGTATATCGGCGCGCTGGTTCCGACGGCCGTCCTCGTGCCCTTCGTCGGCGGCCCGGGCTTCGATACGGCGGCGGTGTCATTGTGGATCGGCCTTGCCTGGTCGGTCTTCGGCATGTCGCTCGGGGCGATCCTCCTGCTCCTGCACATGATCCGCCGCGGGGCGCTGTCGAAAGTGTCCTCGCTCTTCTTCCTCGTGCCCGGCGTCTCGGCCCTGATGGCCTGGATCGGTTTCGGCGAAAGCCTGACCATCGTCCAGATCGCCGGTCTTTCCATCGCGACGCTCGGCGTCTCCCTCGCCAGCCGCGGCTAAACCGACAGGAACCACCATGACCCTTGCCGAGATGATCGCCGCCAGCAATGCGCCCGCCGTGCTCGTGCGCCGCGACCTGCATCGCCATCCGGAAACCGCCTTCCTCGAATACCGCACCGCCTCGCGCATCGCGGCCTATCTCGATCATCTCGGTTTTGCCGTGCGCACCGGCCGCGAGGTGATGGACTACGATGCCGTCATCGATCCGCCGCCGGCCGGGCAGGTGGCGGATGCGAGGCGGGCGGCGCTCGCCGCGGGCGGGGACCCCGCCTGGATGGAGCGCATGCCGGACGGCCTGACGGGCATCGTCGCCGACTACCGTTTTGGCGAAGGTCCTGTCGTCGCCTTCCGCTTCGACATGGATGCCTTGCCGGTCAGCGAGACCGAGGCGGCGGAGCACCGGCCGAACGCGGAGGACTACCGTTCCCGCTTTGCCGGGCGCATGCATGCCTGCGGCCATGACGGGCATGTCGGCATCGGCCTTGCCCTTGCCCGACGGCTCAGCCGGGAAAAGGGGCTTTCCGGCACCCTGCGCCTGATCTTCCAGCCGGCCGAGGAGAGTGCGCGCGGCGCCGCGCCCATGGTGGCGGGCGGCGCGGTCGAAGGGGTCGATCATCTCTTCGTCGGTCATCTCGGCTGCCTGCTGCCCTCCGGCAAGATCGGCGCCAGCGCCGTCGGCTTCCTGTTCTCGAGCCGCTTCGTCGTCACGTTCCGCGGCGCCGTCGCCCATGCGGCGATGGGCCCGCAGGAGGGGCGCAACGCGCTGCTGGCGGGCGCTGCGGCAGCGCTCGGCCTGCACGGCGTTTCGCGTTTTGCCGGTGCAGAGACCTTCGTCAATGTCGGCATGCTTACGGCCGGCACGGCCTTCAACATCGTTGCCGATACCTGCGAGATGCTGGTGGAGGTGCGGGCCGACGACCGCGCGGCGCATGACTACATGGTCGAGCGGCTCCGCGCGGTCATCGAGGGTGCCGCCGCCATGCAGCAGTGCGACGTGGAGATCGTGCGCAAGAGCCATATGCCCGGAAACGAGAACAGCCGGGACGCTGCCGAGCTCATCGCCGCGGTCGCGCGGGGCCTGCCCGGCGTCACCGAGGTGCTGCCGGAATGGTCGATCGGCGGCGGCGACGATGCCTGCCTGATGATCCGCCGCGTGCGGGAGAACGGCGGTTCGGCCGCCTATTGCATCATCGGCAGCGACATTCCCGCCGTACACCACGCCGCCGATTTCGATATCGACGAGGCATCGCTGGAAACCGGCGTGTCGCTGTTCGCAGGCGTTGCGCAGCGGCTGCTGGGGCCGCAGGGCGGCCGGTAGCAGGTCGCTGCAGCGTCCGGCAGCCGGCCGGGCGAATAAGGGACCGTGCCCCGCAAGAAGGAGGCACGGCCGTTGGGTTCAGCCCGCCACCAGGAACCAGGAGCGGCGCGCCTGCATCAGCCCCGCGGCATAGATGGAGAAGGCGAGGACCGCGGTCGCCGGCGCCGAGAGCTCCGCATAGGTGCCACCCCAGACATGCAGCGCGATGCCGGCCGCTGCGGCGATGAACCAGGCGCTGATGCCGAGCGGGTTGAAGGCCGGCACATGGCTGGAGCGGTATTCGATGGCAGGCCCCACCAGCGTGCTGTAGCGGTCGATCAGGATGTGCGCCATGGCGACGGCGACCCAGGCGACGACGAAGATGCCCTGGTAGGCGAGGGCCTGGAGCAGGTAGGCGAAGACGTCGGCCAGCATCAGGAGATAGACGATGACGCCGACCGCGATCGCCCAGCCGACGCGTCCGAAGGGCAGGCGGCCGAAGAGTTGCACCAGCGCTTCGAGGTTGACGGCGGCAAGGTAGTAGTTCGCCGTGTTGATGCGCGTCTGGGTGACCCAGACGAAGGCGAGGCCCCAGATGCCCATGAGCTTCAGGAGCGCCAGCAGCACGCTGACCTCCGAGAGCGCGCCGAGATCCGGTACGGTGCCGATCATGAACATGCCGAAAAGCCCGCTGACCAGGAAGGCGACGGCATAGAAGGGCGTGCCGAAGTTGAACCAGGCGTGATAGCCGGCGTCCTCCTGCCGGCCGAAGCGGGCATAGTCGAAGGTGAACATCATCAGCACCCAGACGCCCATGTAATAGACGAAGCAGGACCACCAGCCGCCGGCCGGCGCGCCGGTTTCCGGGCCGAGGTTCAGCCACTTGTCGCTGTAGCCGTATTCGCCGATGGCGAGCGCGACGGCGACGATCAGGCCGAGGATGTAGAAGGGCAGCAGCACGCCGTTGAACTTGTCGAGCCAGGTCTGGATGCTGCCGAAGATCAGGGGCACGCTGTAGAGCACGACGATCAGGGCTGCGAGCGGATAGGAGATCGACGGCAGCACGGTGTTGATGCCGACGGCGATGACCGAGCCCTCGAAGACGGCGTAGTAGATCGCCGTGGCGCAGAAGATCAGCGTCGCCAGCCCCGCCCCGACATTGCCGAAGAGGACGCGCGAGAACAGCGCCACGGAAAGTCCGGTGCGGATGGCGAAGCGGCTCAGCACCGCATTGACAACGCCATAGGCGATGACCGACAGCACGATGCCGATGATGGCGTTGCGCGTGCCGAAATTCAGCGCCATCGCCGCGCCGACGACGATATAGAAGACGGCGCTGCACACCGCCCACCAGGCCATGGTCAAGGCGCCCCTGGGCATGCGGGCATGTGGCGGGACCGCCACGTTGGAAAAATCCGAATTGTCGGCTTCGGTGGCCGATAGGTTGCCTGCCATCTTGTTCCCCTCGATTGTTGCAGGTGATGCGGCCCTGCCGGTGGCGGCGGGGCCATTGGCTCAGGTGCGCGTCAGCAGGTAGCTGCCGCTTTCATGCAGCACGCTCGTCCAGCCGGGCTCGATGACGATGGTCGTCGTCACCTCCTCGATGATCGCCGGCCCCGCGATGCGGGCGCCCGCGCCAAGTTTCGCGCCGTCATAGATCGGCGTGGAGACCGCCTTGCCGGACTGGTCGAAGATCGCCTCGCGGTAGCCCTTGAGCGCCGCCTTCGCATCGCCGCCTTCGGCGAGTTTCGGCGGGCGGACCTTCTCGATGAGGCCGTAGACGGTGGATTCGAGGTTCACGACTTCGACCGCGCTGTGGCGTTCGGCATAGGTGTAGAGTTCCTCGTGGCGGGCGTGGAAGGCGTCCTTGACCTTTTCGATGGTCGTCTCGTCGATCGGGAACGTGCCGATATCGACCGTGCATTCATGCACCTGGCCGACATAGCGCATGTCGATGGAGCGCTTGATGGCGATCGCGTCGTCGGCAAAACCGTCCGCCTTCAGATGCGCGACGCCCTTCTCCTCGATCTCGCGGAACAGGCTGTCGATGCGCTGGTAGGCTCTCGCATTGTCGAGCCGCACCGGGGCGGGAGCCATGTAGTTGTATTTGACGTCGGAGATGATCTGGCCGAAGGCGCAGAGGCCGGAGGCAAGTTTCGGCAGGATGATCGTGTCGATGCCCATCTCGCCCGCCAGCGCCGTGATATGCGCCGCCGTCGCTCCGCCCGCGCCGACCAGCACGAAATCGCGCGGATCATAGCCGCGCTCGACGGAGACGCGGCGGATGCCGTTGACCATGCTGTTGTTGACGATGGCGAACATGCCGTAGGCCGCCTGCTCGACGGAGATGCCGAGCGGTTCGGCGACGCGCGCCACCGCCGCGCGTGCCTTCTCGATATCGAGCGGCAGCTTGCCGCCGAGCAGGCCCTCCGGGTTGAGGTAGCCGAGCACGAGATTGGCGTCGGAGGTCGTCGGCTCCGTGCCGCCGCGGCCGTAGCAGGCGGGGCCGGGCTCGGAGCCCGCCGATTGCGGGCCGACCTGCAAGAGGCCGAGCGGATCGATCCAGCCGATGGAGCCGCCGCCTGCGCCCAGCGTCTCGACCTGGATCATCGGCACGCCGATGCGGTAGCGCAGGAAATCGATGTTCTTGTTGAGGTTGGTCTGGCCGTTGCGGGTCAGCGTGATGTCGAAGGAGGTGCCGCCCATGTCGACGGTGATGACGTTCTTGTGGTCGAAGGGCGCGCCGGCATAGAGCCCCGCCTGCGGCGCGGAGGCCGGGCCGGAATTGATGGCGTAGACGGAGCGGTCGGTCATCACCTGGCCGACCGCGAGCCCTCCGTTCGACTGGAAGTAGCGCACCGGCTGCTTGGCGCCGAGCGTGCGGAAATAGGTGTCGACGGCGGCGACGTAGCGGCGCATGACGGGGGCGAGATAGGCGTTAGTGACGGCTGTGGAGGTGCGGGTGTATTCGCGCACCTGCGGGTAAAGCTCGCCGCCGACGGTGAGGATCGCCTCCGGCATCATCTCGCGCACGATTTCCGCCGCGCGCCGCTCATGGCTCGGGTCGAGCACCGACCAGACGAAGGAAATGGCGACGGTCTCGACACCCTCCTTTAGGAACAGGCGGCAGGCCTCGCGCACGTCCTCCTCGTGCAGCGGGGTGCGCACCGAGCCGTCGGACAGGATGCGCTCGCGCACGCCGCGCCTTCGATGGAGACGAGGCCGTTGCGCACGTCCCACACGACCTTCTCAACCGGCCGCTCGAAGGGATTGCCGTAGCCGCCGCCGCCCGGATTGAGGTTGGTGATGGTCTCGCCCGGCTTGATGGTCTCAATGATGTTCTTGCGCTCCACCTCGACCTTGCCGCCGCGGCGCAGCTCCACGCGGCCGACCTTGGTGTCGACCATCGCCGATCTTGCGCCTGCCGCGCCCATGGCGGGAATGCGCCGGCCTTCGCCGAAACCGATGCACAGCATGTCGCCGTTGAGCGGCTCGACCTCCCAGGCGGTGCCGGAGCCGCCGCGGAATTTTCCGGCGCCGCCGGAATCGGTCATCAGCGAATAGCGGTGGATGACGATAGGGTAGGAATATTCCAGAAGCTCGACGTCGCCGGAGGTGAGCGCGCCGAAGCAGCATTCCGGGCCGACGGCATGCCAGCCGTCCTGCTTGGGCGTCGCGCCGCCGCCGGAGATGATGGTGGCGAGCACCATGGTGACGAATTCCTCGTTGGTGCGGGAATCGCGGCCGGCGATGTTGAGGCCGTTGGCGTGGCCCCAGGAGGCGGAGACCTTCGACGGCATGGCCTTCTCGAAGGCGAGGCGCACCGCGTCGGTCAGCGTTTCCATCGGCGTCGTCGTGCAGTTCATGTGCGGGGCGGGTTCCTCAGCATTGCAGAGCGTACCCTTCGGCCCGAAATCGAGGCTGACGCAGCGATAGAGGCCCTCGTTGTAGGGCGGCGGCAGGGCGGCGAACATCATCAGGCCGAGATAGACGCCGGAATGGGAATTGCCCTCGTAGGAATTGATGAAATAGGGGACCTGCGGCGGGCTGGCGATGGCGATGTGGCAGCTATCGCCCGTGACCGTCACCGTCGCCTTGATCTCGAAATCGCCGAAACCGTGGCCGGCATCCTCCAGGATGGCTGAGCCCTCGTAGGTGCCGTCGGGCACGGTCGCGATCAACGCGCGCATGTGCCGGTCGGCCATGTCGAGCAAGGTATCGACGCAGGCGTCGACCTGCTCCTTGCCGTATTTGTCGAGCATGGCGATGAGGTTGCGCTCGCCGACCTGGCAGGCGCCGATCAGCGCCCGGAAGTCGCCCTCCTGGTCGCGGCGGGCGCGCATGTTGGTGAGGATCATGTTGAGCACGTCGTTGCGTGGCATGCCGCGGTCCCAGATCTTGACCGGCGGAATGCGCAGGCACTCGGCGTAGATCTCGGTGGCGTTGGGGTTGTAGCCGGCGGGAACGGGCCCGCCGATGTCGGTGAGATGCCCCTTGCAGACGGTCCAGTAGACCAGCTCGCCCTTGTAGAAGACCGGCTTGTACATGCAGGTGTCGATGGCGTGGCTGCCGCCGAAGGCCGGGTCGTTGTGCAGGAACAGGTCGCCCTCGTGGATGTCGTCGCCGAAGAAGGCGGCCACCGCCTTCATGGCGGGGATGAGCGAGCCGAGATGGATCGGGATGTCCTGGCCCTGCAGGATCATCTCCGGCTGGGCGTTGAACAGCGCCGTCGAATAATCGTGCGCCAGGTTGAAGACCGACGAGCGCGCCGTCTTTTCGAGCGCGAGCGTCATTTCGCGCTGGGTGGTCTCGAGCATGCCGCGCACGACCGAAAGGGTGATCGGGTCTACCTTTGAAGTCTGGGTATGGTTCATCGTGTTCACGCTGGTTGAGGGCGAGAATCGACGGCCTGGAAACCGTTGGAAGTGCTGATGTGACTGTTCCCTTGAGCCGCCGGTATCTGTCGCACCGTTGAAGCCGGGGTCAATCTAGGCAGAGTTTTCCGCTCCGGTCTTTGCAGCGCGGGAACGACGAATTGCGCGCGGGCGCACAAGCTGTCATTTTCGTTGCCTGGCGAAAATCATGTGCATACCTTTGTTCGAAGAGGGCAAGCCGCATGAAGACGAGCATCACCACAAGCGCGACACGCGCGCCGGACCGTAGCCGCCACTGGCACGAGGCCATCGCCTCGGCCTATTTTCCGCTCGACCTGCGCTTTCGCGACGCTGACCGGTTTTCCGGCGACCTGACGACCTGGCAGTTCGGCGACGTCTCGATCTCGCGCCTCACGTCAGACGCCTTGCAGTATCATCGCCTGCCGCATCATTTCCGCGCCGCGCGTGACGAGGAATTTCTCGTCACGGTGCCGGCCAAGGCGGAAGTGTTCTTTTCCCAGTGCGGCAAGGACATCAAGTGCCCGCCCGGCGGCTTCTTCCTGGAGCGCAGCAGCGAGCCCTACCAGTTCAGCCATGCCGAGCCGGCGGACATGTGGGTGCTGAAGGTGGAGGCCGATGCGCTGGCCGGCCGCATGCGCGCGCCCGACCGTTTCTGCACCCTGCAATTCGAGGCGAACAACGGGGCGGGCGGCCTCTTCACCGACATGCTGCATCTCCTGCCCGCCCGTTTCGACGGCATGACGCAGGAGGCGCGCGTGACCGTCGGCCGCCAGCTCGTCGATCTGCTCGTGCTGGCGATCAAGGCGGACGACCGGGTGCTGACCTCGGGCAATTCCACCGTGCGCGGCGCGCATCTCGCCCGCATCGAGGCCTATATGCGCGCCAATCTCCAGGATTTCCGCCTCGACCCGGAGCGCATCGCGCGGGCCTGCGGCATTTCCACCCGCTACCTGCACGAACTGTTCCGCGATACGGGCCAGACGGTCCGCAGCTGGATCCGCGACCAGAGGCTGATGGCTTGCCGGGAAGCGCTGGAAGATCCGGGCAATTTCCAGACGGCGGCGGAGATCGCCTATCGCTGGGGTTTCGGCGACCAGACGCAGTTCTCCCGCGTCTTCAAGGCCGAGTTCGGCGTGCCGCCGGGCGAATTCCGCGAGAAGGCCCGGGCCGGCCAGCAGGGTGCCGCGGGGCCGGCCAAGTCCGCGCTTTCATAGGAACTCCGGTGGGCAAGCGTCTGCCGGGCCGGCGGCTTACCCGCCTGCAAGGCGGTCGATGCAGGCCCGCACGCGCGAAACGCCCTCGACGATGTTGGCGCGCGGGATCGAGGAATAGCCCATGCGGAAATAGCGGCAGGGCCTGTCGCTCTCCGGAAAGAACGGCGAGCCGGATTCGACGAGCACGCCGTCCTGGCGCAGTTCGTGCACCAGCCGGTCGGCGTCCAGTCCTTCCGGCCCCTCCATCCAGAAGGACGTGCCGCCGAAGGCGGAGGACCCGGCGATCGTCAGTCCCTCCCGCCGCAGCGCCTCGGCCATGAGGACGTGGCGCTTGTGGTATTCCGTGCGCATGCGGTGCAGCACGGCGTCGTAATGGCCGAGCGCGAGGAAATAGGCGCTGGTGCGTTGCAGGTGGCCGGGCGGGTGGCGCAGCATCAGGGAGCGGAGCGCGCGCGCCTCGCGGATGAACGAGGCGGGCGCGACGAGGTAGCCCAGCCGCAGGCCGGGAAACAGCGATTTCGAGAAGCTGCCGATATAGAGCACGCGCCCGGTGGAATCGAAGGCCTTCAGCGCCGGCGAGGGCGGGGCAAGATAGCTGATCTCGAACTCGTAGTCGTCCTCGACGATGACGAAATCCTTTTCCGCCGCGGCCTGCAGCAGCCGCGTGCGCCGGTCGATCGGCATGGTCGCGCCCGTCGGCGAATGGTGGCTCGGCGTGACGAAGACCGCGTCGGTATCCTCCGGCAGGTCGTCCGGCGGCAGGCCCTCGCCGTCGACGTCCACGGTCGTGACCCTGGCGCCGCTGAGCAGCAGCGAGGCGCTGATATCGGGATGGCAGGGGTTTTCACAGACCGCCCTGGACCCCTTGTCCAGGATAAGGCGGGTGACGATCCACAAGGCGTTCTGCGCGCCGACGGTGATGAGGACTTCGTCCGGGTTCGCATGGATGCCCCGCCGGGGCAGGGTGCGCGAGCAGATGTAGTTGACGAGCCTGACATCGTCGGCGGCGGCGAAATCGCTTGCCATCAGGATGAAATCCTCGCGCGCCAGCGCCCGGCGGGCGCAATCGCGCCAGGCGTTGAGGTCGAACAGCGATGGGTCCATCTGGCCATAGAGGAAAGGATAGGGGTAGCGCCGCCAGTCGAGCGGTTTCGACACCTGGCGTACGACTGCAAAACCCATCTTCATCTTACCCGCCCAGTCCACCGGGGACGAACCGGACGACGGGCGGTCGTTTTCCAGGCCCTTGCCCGGCGGATTGCTCGCGATGCGGTAGGAGCTGCGGTTGGCGGCCTCCACATAACCCTGCGACACCAGCTCCTGATAGGCGAGCGTTATCGTGATGCGCGAGATATGGAGGTAGTCGGCGAGCTTGCGGGTCGAGGGCAGGTGCGCGCCGGGCTGGACGCGGCCCGCAAGCACGGCGGAGACCACCGTTTCCCGCAACTGCGCCTGGAGGCCCAGCCCGCTCTCCCGGTCGATGAAGAAGATCGTCTCGGAAACGTTGGTGCGCATGGCGTCCGTGCTGCGAGGAGGCAATCTGGATTTATTCAACTTCCAAACTGGATATAACGCAAGCGGGGTGCGGCATTTATCACTTTTGTCAAGAAGACCGGGGCAGCCGGCTCAAGCACCAATCGATGAGGAGAACGATGATGCTTTTCAAGAATTTCAATCGCCTGGCCACCACTGCCGGCCTTCTGGCAGGCCTTCTTGCGTCAGGCGCCGCTTACGCACAAACCAGTCTGGTCGTCGGCTATCAGCAGATCGTCGGCCCGTTCGTCGCCGCCATCGCCGATGGCCGCTTCGACGCGGCCGCCAAGGAGGCGGGTTATACGATCGACTGGCGCCAGTTCTCGTCGGCCGGTGACATCACGACGGCGCTCGCCTCGGGCGACGTGCCGATCGGCGTGATCGGCTCGACCGGCACGGCGGCGGCGGCCACGCGCGGCGTCGAGCTCCAGCTTTTCTGGATCCTCGACAATATCGGCAAGTCCGAGGCGCTGGTCGCCCGTGACGGCTCGGGCATCGAGACGCCGGCGGATCTCAAGGGCAAGAAGGTCGCCGTGCCCTTCGTCTCGACCTCGCATTTCCACCTGCTCGTCGGCATGAACAAGGTGTGGAACATCGATCCGCGCGAGGTGGAGATCCTCAACCTGAAGCCGCCGCAGATCGTCGCGGCCTGGCAGCGCGGCGATATCGACGCCGCCTATGTCTGGCCGCCGGCCCTGTCGGAAATCCTGAAGACCGGCAAGGTGATCTCCGATTCCGAGGTCATCGGCGCTGCCAGCGTGCCGACCTTCGACGGGCTGGTGGTCGATAAGGCCTGGGCCGCGGAGAACCCCAAGCTGATGGAGGCCTTCACCAGGGTTCTTGCCGAATCCTACGCCGACTACAATGCCAACAAGGCCGCCTGGACGGTGGATTCGCCGCAGGTGCAGGGTATCGTCAAGCTCATCGGCGGCGACGGTCCGAGCACGGTGGAGGCGCTGGAGCTGCTCTCCTTCCCGAACGCGGACGAGCAGGCCTCGGACACATGGCTCGGCGGCGGGGCGACCCGCGCGCTTACCGAGAGCGCGAAGTTCCTCGTCGAGCAGAAGCAGATCGGCAAGTCGCTGGACGACTATGCGCCCTACGTGAATGGGAGCTTCGCCGGGGCGGCTGCGAAATAGCATAGTCTTGCCGCTTGCACCGGCCGCCTTTCGCGGCCGGTGTGTCCACCAGACCCGTGACCGAGGTGCAGGGAGGCATTTCTCATGGAAACACTCAGCGTCAGGAACATCAGTCTGACCTATCCGGGCTTGTACTCGGACCAGGCGGTGATCGCCCTGAAAGGCGTCAACCTTACCATCAAGAGCGGGGATTTCGTCGTCGCGCTCGGCGCTTCGGGCTGCGGGAAGACCACGCTGCTCAACCTCATGGCGGGCTTCATGGCCCCCTCGGAAGGCGATATCTCGCTCGGCAACCACCGGGTCAACGGGCCGGGCGCCGAGCGCGGCGTGGTCTTCCAGAAGCATGCGCTGCTGCCCTGGCTCAACGTCATCGAGAACACCGAATTCGGCCTGAAGCTGCGCGGCGTCGACAAGGCGACGCGGCGGGAGATCGCGACCAAGAACCTTGCCCTCGTCGGCCTGCAGGATTTCCACCGCCACATGATCTATCACCTGTCGGGCGGCATGCAACAGCGCGTCGGCATCGCGCGGGCGCTGACCTGCGACCCCGCCATGCTTCTGATGGACGAGCCGATGGCGGCACTCGACGCGCTGACGCGCGAAACCATCCAGGAACTCCTGCTGGAGGTCTGGCAGCTCACCAACAAGATGTTCTTCTTCATCACGCACAGCGTCGAGGAGGCGCTGTTCCTCGGCTCGCGGCTGATCGTCATGTCGCCGCGCCCCGGCCGCATCACCCATACCTACGAACTCGACTTCAACCGCCGCTTCCTTGCCGAAGGCAATGCCCGCGCGATCAAGTCGAGCCCGGAATTCATCCGCATGCGCGAGGAAGTGCTCGGCATCATCTATGGCGACGAACGTGCGTCCGGCAACCCGGAGGTGGCCCATGCTTGACAGAGTGACACGCGCCAAGCCCGCCAAGGCCGGCAAGATCTTCGGCGCCCCGGGCGATGGCAGCAGCGGCCTGATCAGCTTCGTGACGGCGGCCGTGCTCGTCGCACTGTGGTTCCTCGTGACGGAATCCGGCTGGGTCAAGCCGCTCTTCCTGCCCTCGCCGCTCTCGGTCTGGGAGAAGTTCTGGCTGGCGATGACGGAAGGGGTCTCGAACTCCACGCTGATGCAGCACACGCTCGCCAGTATCGGCCGCGTCTTCGGCGCCTTCCTGCTGGCCCTGGTCACGGCGGTGCCGATCGGCATCCTGATGGGCGTCAACCGTTTCGTGCGGGGCCTTTTCGATCCCATCATCGAGTTCTACCGCCCGCTGCCGCCGCTCGCCTACCTGCCGCTCGTCATCATCTGGCTCGGCATCGGCGAGTTCCCGAAGGTGTTCCTGATCTATCTGGCGATCTTCGCGCCGATGGCGATCGCCGCGAGGGCCGGCGTGCGTTCGGTCTCGACGGAGCAGATCCACGCCGCCTATGCGATGGGCGCCACCCGCGGCCAGGTCATCGGCCAGGTGATCATGAAGGCGGCCCTGCCGGAGATCTTCACCGGCATGCGCATCGGCATCGGCGTCGGCTGGACGACGCTGGTGGCAGCCGAAATGGTCGCCGCCAACCGCGGTCTCGGCTTCATGGTGCTGAACGCCGCCGAAAACCTCGAAAGCGATACGGTGATCATGGGCATCTTCATCATCGGCCTCTTCGCCTTCGCCTTCGATCTCCTGATCCGCTACCTCGAAAAGACGCTGATCCCCTGGAAGGGGCGCATCTAACCGGCGGCGGACAGCCCGACACTCCAACGACCCGGCCCCGGCGGCCTTTGAAGACGGCCTTTCCCGTCTCCGGCGGAGCCATGCCTTGCGACAAGCCAGAGGACTGCACGATGACACTCAGCGCAACCGATCTCAAAACCCTGTTCGACGCCTTCAACCGGCATGACATCGATGGGGTCATGCAATTCTTCGCCGAGGACTGCGTGTTCAACGCGGTCGGTGGCCCGGACGTCCACGGCAATCGCATCGAGGGCGCCAGGGCGATCGCCGAGGCCTTCAGCGGCGTCTGGACGGCGATGCCGGATGCCGAATGGGCCGGTCACAGCCATTTTACGGCCGGCGACCGGGGTGTCTCCGAGTGGACCTTCCGCGGCACGGCGGCCGACGGCAGCCGCATCGAGGCGGAAGGCTGCGACCTCTTCACCTTCGCGAACGGCAAGATCGTCCGCAAGCAGGCGTTCCGGAAGAACCGGCCGGTCCTGCAACCCCGGTACTGAACGCTCGGAGCACGGCCATGCAATTGCGCACCATTCCTCCCAAGACCGGCAGGGCGCCGTTCGATCCCGCCTATGATCCGGAAACGGCTCCGACCCCGGGCACCGGCAAGGACTACGCGCCGACCTACTGGATCGGCACGGCTGGCCCCGAGCCGGAGGACGACGGCCCCGTCACGCGCGACATGGACGTCGACGTCGCGATCATCGGCTCCGGCTATACCGGCCTTTCCTGCGCCATCCATCTCGCCCGCGAGCACGGCATCAAGGCGACGGTGCTGGAGGCCAACGGGGTTGCCTGGGGATGCAGCACCCGCAATGGCGGGCAGGCGCAGATTTCCGCCGGCCGCCTGAAGCGCTCGCAATGGATCGCCCGCTGGGGCGTCGATGTCGCCCGCAGGATGCATGCGGAAATCGCCGAAGGGTTCGACCTGTTCCGGTCGCTGATCCGTGAACCCGGGATCGACTGCGACCCGCAGGACGGCGGCCATCTCTATATCGCCCATCGCGACAAGGTGCTGCCGGCGCTGGAAAGCGAGGTCCGCGTCCTCAACGAGACCTTCGGTTACCGCGCCCGCATGGTCTCGCGCGGGGAGATCCACAGCGATTTCGTGCGCGATGCGGAGGCGCGCGGCGCCATGTACGAGCCGGATGGCATGGGCATCCACGCCGCAAAGCTGGCCTTCGGCTATCTCCGCCTGGCGCGGCGGCTCGGCGCGAGGGTGCACACGTCGAGCCCGGTGCTCGACTGCACGGCGAAGGGCGGCGTGCATTATCTCCGCACGCCCGGCGGCACGGTGCGCGCCCGCGCCGTCTGCATCGCCACGGCCGGCTACACGTCCCCCGGCATGAACGTGCTGACCCGGCGCCGACTGATGCCGATCCTGTCGAACTCGGTCGTCACCCGGCCGCTGACGGAGAGCGAGCAGCAGGCGCTGAACTTCAGGGCGCGCATTCCGCTCACCGACACGCGCACGCTCCGCCACTATTACCGCATGCTGCCGGACGGCCGGGTGCAGATCGGCAGCCGCAGCGCCATCACCGGGCGCGACGCCGCAAACCCGAAACACCTCGCGCTGCTGCTGGAGGGGCTCTACCGCAAGTTCCCGATCCTGCGCGGCATCGGGATCGATTACTCCTGGTGGGGCTGGGTGGATGTCAGCCACGACATGATGCCCCGCATCTTCCAGCCGGACCCCGCGCAGAAACTGTTCTACGCCATGGGCTATGGCGGCAACGGCGTCATGTATTCGGCGCAGGCCGGACGCCGCATGGCGCAAATGGTCGCCGGCAAGGGTGCCGGCCTCGACCTTCCCATCTTCACCTCGCCGCTGCCGAGCCACGGGCTCCTGACGCCGTTCCGCCGGCTCGGCCAGTGGGGCATGTACCGCTGGTACTACCTGCGCGACGAAATCCTCTAACCCATTGAAACCAATTCCGAAGGAAAGGAAGCAGCCATGAAAATGACCACCGAGGAAGCCTTCGTCAAAGTCCTCCAGATGCATGGGCTCGAACATGCCTTCGGCATCATCGGCTCGGCCATGATGCCGGTGTCGGACCTGTTTCCCAAGGCCGGCATCACATTCTGGGACTGCGCGCACGAGACCAATGCCGGCATGATGGCCGACGGCTTCAGCCGTGCGACGGGCACGATGTCGATCGCCATCGGCCAGAACGGCCCCGGCGTCACCGGCTTCATCACGGCCATCAAGACCGCCTACTGGAACCACACGCCGCTGCTGATGGTGACGCCCCAGGCCGCAAACAAGACGATCGGCCAGGGCGGCTTCCAGGAGGTCGACCAGATGGCGATGTTCAAGGAGATGGTCTGCTACCAGGAAGAGGTGCGCGACCCCTCGCGCATTCCCGAAGTGCTGAACCGCGTCATCGAGAAGGCCTGGCGCGGCTGTGCCCCGGCGCAGATCAACATTCCGCGCGACTACTGGACCCAGGTGATCGATGTCGACCTGCCGGCCATCGTGCGCTTCGAGCGCCCGGCCGGCGGCCCGCAGGCGATCGCCGAAGCGGCGAAGCTGCTTTCGGAGGCGAAGTTCCCGGTCATCCTCAATGGGGCCGGCGTCGTCATCGGCGGGGCGATCGGCGCGTCGATGAAGCTTGCCGAACGGCTCGATGCGCCGGTCTGCTGCGGCTACCAGCACAACGACGCCTTCCCGGGCAGCCATCGCCTTGCGGTCGGCCCGCTCGGCTACAACGGCTCGAAGGCGGCGATGGAGCTGATCTCGAAGGCCGACGTCGTGCTGGCGCTCGGCACGCGCCTCAATCCCTTCTCCACCCTGCCGGGCTACGGCATCGACTACTGGCCGAAGGATGCCGCGATCATCCAGGTCGACATCAACGCCGACCGCATCGGCCTCACCAAGAAGGTGACGGTCGGCATCTGCGGCGACGCGAAACAGGTCGCCGGCCAGATCCTCGAACAGCTCTCCCCCTCTGCCGGCGATGCCGGCCGCGAGGAGCGCAAGGCGGCGATCCATCAGACCCGCTCGGCCTGGCAGCAGCAGCTCTCCTCGATGGACCATGAGGACGACGACGTCGGCACGGAATGGAACGAGAGCGCCCGCAACCGCGAGCCGAACCGCATGTCGCCGCGCCAGGCCTGGCGGGCGATCCAGGCGGCGCTGCCGAAGGAGGCGATCATCTCCACCGACATCGGCAACAATTGCGCGATCGGCAATGCCTACCCGACCTTCGAACAGGGACGGAAATATCTCGCGCCCGGCATGTTCGGTCCCTGCGGCTACGGTTTCCCGTCGATCGTCGGCGCCAAGATCGGCTGCCCGGACGTGCCGGTCGTCGGCTTCGCCGGCGACGGCGCCTTCGGCATCTCGATGAACGAGATGGGCTCGATCGGCCGCGAGGGCTGGCCGGCGATCACCATGGTGATCTTCCGCAACTACCAGTGGGGTGCGGAAAAGCGCAACACGACGCTGTGGTACGCCAACAACTTCGTCGGCACGGAGCTCAACCCCAATCTCAGCTACGCCAAGGTGGCCGAGGGCTGCGGGCTGAAGGGCGTCGCCGTCGATACGCCGGCGGCCCTCACCGAGGCGCTGGCGAATGCCATCGCCGACCAGAAGAACGGCGTGACGACCTTCGTCGAGGTCATCCTCAACCAGGAACTCGGCGAACCCTTCCGCCGCGACGCCATGAAGAAGCCGGTGCCGGTCGCCGGCATCGACCGCGCCGACATGCGCCCGCAGAAGCGGGCCTGATCGCCCCATGATCCATGTCCCGCCCGGGAAATCCGGGCGGGTGAGGTTTCCGCAAGCGAACGGAACGACACCATGACCTTCGCCGCCTCCGTCCAAGACCGTTTCCGCGGCATGCCCGCCGGCTTTGCCACCTACTGGCCGGGCTTTGCCGTCACCGCCGCCGTGGCCGTCGCCGCCCAGTTCCTCTCCGATCACTACGGCGCGCCGGCCATGCTGATGGCGCTCCTGCTCGGCATCGCCTTTCACTTCCTCTCGGAAGAGGGGCGCTGCGTCGCCGGCATCGATTTTTGCGCCAAGCATGTGCTGCGCATCGGCGTCGCGCTGCTCGGCATGCGCATCAGCGTCGATCTCCTGATCGGACTCGGCGCCGGCACCATCCTGCTGCTCGTCTCGGCGCTCATCGCCACCATCGGCTTCGGCCTGCTTGCGGCGAAACTGCTCGGCCGCGGCTGGCGGCTTGCCTTGCTCACCAGCGGATCCGTCGCCATCTGTGGCGCCTCCGCGGCGATGGCGATCGCCGCCGTGCTGCCGAAGAACGAGTTCTCCGAGCGCAACCTGATCTTCACCGTGCTCTCCGTCACCGTGCTCTCGACGCTCGCCATGATCGCCTATCCGATCATCGCCCAGACCATGGGGCTCGACGCGCGGGCGACCGGCATCTTCTTCGGCGGCACGATCCATGACGTGGCGCAGGTCGTCGGTGCCGGCTTTTCCGTCTCGCCGGAAGCGGGGGAGACGGCGACGCTGGTCAAGCTGATCCGCGTCACCATGCTGGCGCCGGTCGTGCTGGTCTATTCGCTCTCGCTGCGCGGCGTGCCGCAGCCGGAGGGCGAGGCGGGAAAACGCCCGCCGCTCTTGCCCGGCTTCGTCGTTGCCTTCCTGGTCTTCGCCGCGCTCAACTCCTTCGGCCTCGTTCCCGAACTGGTCGCGACGGCCGGCATGGAGACCTCGCGCTGGGCGCTGCTCGCCGGCATCGTGGCGGTCGGCATGCGCACGTCGCTGCGCCGGGTGCTGGATGTCGGCGGCGATGCCGTCGCGCTCATCGTCGCCGAGACCGTCTTCATTGCCTTCTTCATCCTCGTCGGCATTCACTATCTGGGGCACGCCTGATGAAACCGCTCGACCGCATTCTCGAAGCCGCGAAAGCCGCGCCGCGCCACATCGTGCTCGCCGAGGGGGAGGATCCGCGCGTCGTCGAGGCGGCCCGGCGTGCCGTGCGCGCCGGCATTGCCGCGATCACGCTCGTCGGCAATCGGAAAACCGTCGAAGAGCGGCTGGCGGCGGCCGGCGCCGGAACGGAGGAGATCCGTATCGAGGACCCGGCATCGTCCGCGCTCACGCCGCGTCTTGCCGCCGCCTATCACGCGCTCCGCAGAAGCAAGGGCGTGGACGAAGCGGCGGCGGCCGCGGCGGTGCGCACGCCACTCGTCTTCGCCGCCATGATGGTGCGCGAGGATGAGGCGGACGGCACGGTGGGCGGGGCGGTCGCGACCACCGCCGATACGGTGCGTGCCGCGCTCCAGACCATCGGGCGTGCGCCCGGTGTCGGTCTGGTGTCGAGTTTCTTCCTGATGATGCTGTGCGCCTCGCACCATGTGAAGAAGGGCGCTTTCGTCTTTGCCGATTGCGGCCTCGTGGTCGATCCAGATGCCGCGGGCCTTGCCGATATCGCCGTCAGCTCGGCGCGCTCCTTCGAGGCGCTGGCCGGCAAGCCGGCGAAGGTGGCGATGCTTTCCTTCTCGACGGCCGGCAGCGCCGCGCATGAGCGCGTCTCCAAGGTGGTGGAGGCGACGCGGCTCGCGCAGGAAACCGCGCCGGGCCTCGTCATCGACGGCGAATTGCAGTTCGACACCGCCTTCGTCGAGGCCGTCAGCGCCGCCAAGGCGCCGCGGTCGGCGCTCAACGGCGAGGCCAATGTCTTCGTCTTTCCGAACCTCGATGCTGCCAATATCGGCTACAAGATCGCCCAGCGCATCGGCGGTGCCACCGCCATCGGCCCGATCCTGCAGGGCCTTGCCAAGCCCGCCAACGACCTTTCGCGCGGCTGCAATACCGACGACGTCTTCCACATGATCGCCGTCACGGTGGTGCAGGCCGGCTCCAGCCCGTAACGCGCTAGGCGGATGCTTTTGCCCCAGCGCCAGGGCGTCGCCCATCAAGCTGATCTTCCTCGGCGAGCCGACCGCAGCGCTCGGCATCGCGGCCGAATTTCCAGGCGCGAGAAAATGGACTTTCGGGCTGGCGGCGCCATATTCGACAGGTATCGCGATGCGACAAGGGAGAACGGGAAATGACGATGACTTCGCAGGACGTCGCCGCCGTCCTTGGTCCGGTCGATCAAACGCTCGTGACCGAGGTCGTTGCGACGGGAGCCACGCAAGCCGAGCTTGCCGAGGCATGGGCGTGGATCAACAATGACGAGGCCTTCATGGGAGAGGGCCGGCATCTGCCGTCGGGCAGGGTGGCCATGCTCGTCGATCTGCTGTCTTCCGACGAGGAGGAGGAAGACGAATAGCGTGGCCGGCAGGAAGAAGGCCCGCCGTCAGGTGTTGTCGCGCTCCCAGTACCATGCGGCGTAGATGCGCTTGCGGTCGTGTTCGCGGCCCTTGAGGAAGGCGCGGACGAGCCGGACGTCCTCCCGCTCGCAGGCGACCCAGACGAAGGTGTCGCCGTCGACGGCGGAGAGTGCTTCTATCGTCGTCCGCGCGAGCACGTTTCTGGCGCCCGCGGCATAGGTCGTGCGATGCAGCCAGCGCACGTCGAGCGTTCCGGCGGTGGGCAGCGGCTGTTCCTCCGCGGCATCCGCCACCTCGATGATCGCCTGCATGCGGGTGCCTGCCGGAACTTCGGCGGCGATGCGGGCGATGGCGGGCAGGGCGCTTTCGTCGCCGGCAAGGAAGATGGTCCCGGCCTGCGGCAGGTCACCGCCGCCGGGGCCGAGCAGGGCGAGCCTGTCCCCCGGCTGCGCATCGCGGGCAAAATCGGCGCCGGGCGTCGGAACGCTGGGCAGGGGATGCTGGAGAAAGTCGATCCAGAGTTCGCCGCGCTCGGCGTCGACGGCGCGGATCGTGTAGACGCGCACGAGAAGCGCGTCCTCGCCTTCCGGCCAGGCGATGCGGCCGTCGTCGCGCAATCCCGGCCAGACCGGCGTCCGGCCTTTCGGCGGAACGAGCAGGCGCACATGCATGCCGCCGCCGATGAAGGGGTTGACGTCCGCGCAGGCGAACACGACGCGCCGCATATGCGGCGTCACGTCCTCGGCGGAGACGACCGTCACCTCATGGAGATTGGCGAGCCGCGTGCGCGTCGCCGGCTCGGACCAGGTGAGTTCCAGCGGGTCCTCGCCGGCGAAATAGAAGAGATGCTCGGCGATGACCGTGCGGCTCATCTGGAGCGCCCCGTCGCTCGGGCAGGCGAGGTCGATGAAGAGCCGGCCGCCGTCGAGGCGCATATGGGCGACGCCGATCTCGCTTGTCAGCGTCGCGGCGTTTTCCGTGCGTCGCACCTCGGCATGTTCGACGAAATGTTCGCACACCTCGTCGAGCATCTTGGGCGCATCCTTCGGCAGCGCGACACCGGTGAGCTTGAATTCCGGGAGGGCGTTCATAGGGGCTCCTTGATGGCTGGGGCGATCATGCGGTGACGGCCGATCGGCAGCATGGTCGGGCGGCCCGAGGTCGGGTCGGTGATGATGCGGCTTTCAAGGCCGAAAACCTGCCGCACATGGTCTTCGGTCAGCACGGCCTCCGGCGGGCCGGCGACATGCAGCCGGCCCTTCGTCATCGCGACGAGATGGTCGGCGTAGCGGGCGGCGAGGTTGAGGTCGTGCAGCACCATGACGATGGTCGTGCCGCGCGTCTGGTTGAGGTCGGTCAAAAGGTCCAGCACCTCGATCTGGTGGCTGATGTCGAGGAAGGTGGTGGGTTCGTCGAGCAGTAGAAGGTCCGTCTGCTGGGCAAGCGCCATGGCGATCCAGACGCGCTGGCGCTGGCCGCCGGAAAGCTCGTCGATCGGCCGTTCCGAAAGGTCGTCGGTCTTCGTTGCCGCAAGCGCGGCGGCCACCGCCTCGTCGTCCTCGCGCGTCCAGCGGGAGAAGACGCCCTGGTGCGGATGCCGCCCGCGGCTGACGAGGTCGGCGACGGTGATGCCCTCCGGCGCGATCGGCGATTGCGGCAGGAGGCCGAGCGTGCGGGCAAGGTCGCGGGAGGGGATGCGGTGGATCGACTTGCCGTCGAGCAGCACCTGGCCCTTCCTGGCCGGCAGCAGGCGCGACAGGGTGCGCAGCAGCGTGGACTTGCCGCAGGCGTTCGCCCCGACGATGACGGTGATCCTACCCGGCGGCACGGCAAGATCCAGCCCGTCGAGGATGAGGGTTTCGCCATAGCCGGCCGAAAGGCCGTTGGCGAGCAGGGTGTGCGGTTTCATAGGGAACCTCCGGACCGGTTGACGCGCACGATCAGGAAAATCAGGTAGGGCGCGCCGAGCGCGCCGGTGACGACGCCGACGGGATAGCGGCTCGGCAGCAGGAACTGGCCGCAGTAGTCCCCGACCAGCACCAGCGCCGCACCAGTGAGCGCGGCGGGAACGAGCAGCGAACCGTTGTTGCCGACGATACGGGCGGCGATCGGCCCGGAGAGGAAGGCGACGAAGGCGATCGGCCCCGAAATGGCGGTGGCGCTTGCGATCATGCCGACGGCGGCGATGATGATCAGCACGCGGGTGCGGCCGACCCGGACGCCGAGCGCGGCGGCCGTGTCGTCGCCGAGCCGCAGGGCTTCGAGATCGCGGGCGCGGGAGAGCAGCAGGCCGCCGAAGAGGGCGAGCGCGACGAGGAGCGGCAGCGTCTGGCCGAGCTGCGCGCCGTTGACGCTGCCCGTCAGCCAGCGCAGGGCTTCCTGCAGGGTCCAGGCGGGGGCGGTGGAGAGGATGTAGGCGATGACGCTCTCCAGCATGGCCGAGACGCCGATGCCGACGAGGATGAGCCGCGTGCCGGCAACGCCGTTGCGGAAGGAAAGGGCGTAGACCAGGAGCGCCACGCCGAGCCCGGCGGAAACGGCGAGGATCGATACGATCGGCCCCGAAAGGCCGAGCACGACGATCGCGAACACCGCCGCGGCGCTCGCGCCCCAGCTGATGCCGATGATGTCGGGGCTGGCCAGCGGATTGCGCAGCATGATCTGGAAGGCGACGCCGCCGAGGCCGAAGCTGAGGCCGGCGAGGATGGTGAGGATGGCGCGCGGCAGCCGGAGCTGGCCGACCGTGAAGGCGACGCCCGGCACGTCCTCGCCCATCAGCGTGCGAAGAATGTCCCGCGGCGGGGTGAAGGACTGGCCGAGCAGCAGGGTCAGCACGAAGGTCGCGGCGACCAGCACAAGGAGAAGGCCGATGACGAGCCGATGCCGGCGGGCGCGGCGGCGGCGGTTCAGGACGATGGAATCGACGAGGGGCGCAAGCATGGTCAAAGGTCCCGCACCCGCTGGCGGCGAACGATCCAGATGAAGAACGGCGCGCCGAGAAGGGCCGTCACGATGCCGACGTCGAGTTCGGCCGGCCGCGCCACGATGCGCCCGACGATATCGGCGGCGATCAGCAGGCAGGCGCCGCCGAGGGCGGAAAAGGGCAGCAGCCAGCGATGGTCGCTGCCGGTCAGAAGCCGGGCGAGATGCGGTACGACAAGGCCGAGGAAGCCGATCGGCCCGCAGACCGCCGTCGTCGCGCCGCACAGTAGGATCGCGCCGAAGGCGGCGACGGCGCGGGTCGTTGCGACGTGTTCGCCGAGGCCGGCGGCGAGCTCGTCGCCGAGCGCGAGCGCGTTCAGCTTGCGGGCGGAGAGGAGGCTGATGACGAAGCCGGCCGCAAGGAACGGCAGGATCGGATAGATCCGCTCGAAGGTCGCCCCGCCGACGCCGCCGATCTGCCAGGCACGCACGCCGCCGGCGATGTCGGCTCGCGGCAGCACGACCGCGATGACCAGCGAGGAGAAGGCGACGGACGTCGCGGCGCCGGCAAGCGCCAGTTTCAGCGGCGTTGCGCCGCCGCGCCCGAGCGAGCCGATGATGTAGACGAAGATCGCTGCCGCCCCCGCGCCTAGGATGGCGGTGACGATATAGGCATGGGCGGTTTCGATGTGGAACCACGCGACGCCGACCACCACCGCGAGCGACGCGCCCATGTTGACGCCCAGGATACCGGGATCGGCAAGCGGATTGCGCGTGACGCCCTGCATGATCGCGCCGGCGAGGCCGAGCGCCGCCCCGGCGAGAAGCGCCAGGAACGTGCGGGGAATGCGCATCGCCACCGCCGCCTCGCCGATCGTCTCGACCTTGCCGCCGAGCGCCGAGGTAATATCGCCGAGGCCAACGTCCCGCGTGCCGATCGCGACGGACAGCGCGACGAGCACGAGGAGCGCGGCGGCGACCAGCAGCAGCCACAGGGCGCGCAGTCGGCGGAGGCGCCCGGCGGGCGCCGTCACGCTGCGCGCCGTGGCGGCGGCAGGCCTCATTTCGCCTTCCCGGCGGCTTCGGCAAGAAGCGCGACATAGTCCTTCAGCACCCAGGAGATCGACAGCGGCGTCGGGTTGGCCGCGGTGCCGACCGGGTCGCGGCCGAGCATGACGAGCGCATCCTTGCTGACGGCCGGCATGCGCGAGAGCAGGAGATCGGCCTTCACGGCGTCGAGCAGCGGCATGCCGCCATAGCTCACCACGATATCGACATCGTCGAAGGTGTCGACCTGTTCGGCGCTGACGCTGGCGGCGAACTGCCCCGGCTTCGTTGCAGCCAGCACGCTTTTCGGGGAGACGAGCCCGAGATCGCCGAAGAATTTTATGCGCGTGTCGTTGGCGGTGTAGAAATTCACGGTGCTGAGGTCGGTCGCATCGAGATGGGTGACGAAGATCGCCGACTTGCCCTTGAGGACCGGGTAGCCCGCGACCGTATCGGCGATCTCCTTCTCGATGCGTGCGATCAGCGCCTCGCCGTCCTTCGCCATGCCGAGCCCGGTGCTGTTGAGCCGGATCATCTCGCGCCAGTCGGTCGACCAGGCCGATTGCGGATAGGCGACGACGGGGGCGATCTGGCTCAGCGTCTCGTAATCCGCCTGGCTGAGGCCGGAATAGGCGGCAAGGATGACGTCCGGCCTTGTGGCGGCGACAGCCTCGAAATCGATGCCGTCGCCTTCGTCGAACAGGACGGGTTTTTCGCCGCCGAGTTCCTTCAGCTTCTCCGCCACCCAAGGCAGCAGGCCGTCGCCGTCGTCGTCGCCGAAATTGGCCGCGGCAAAGCCGACGGGCACGACGCCGAGCGCCAGCGGCACTTCATGGTTCGCCCAGGCGACGGTCGCCACGCGCTCCGGCTTCCTGGCGATCGTCGTCGTTCCGAAGGCATGTTCTATGACGATCGGATAGGTGGTTTCGTCCGCGGCCCGCACTGTCGTCACGATCCAGAGGCAGGCGGCGAGAAGGATCAGGGGAAAGCGCGAAAGCCGCGACATTGGCGAAACCCTCCAGGGCGTTTAAAGTGGAGTTTCCGTTTCAGGTTCATCGGGCGGCGTCAAGGCGAACGCGTACCTTGCGGCGGGAGAGCGGCGAAGTTTCCGGGGTTTCGTACAAAACCATGGAAATCTACAATACTGGATAATACGTCTCAAGTTATTGCCGCTTTCCAAGGGACAGTCGCATCGACCTGAGGGGGTTCTGGATGCGCGGGGTTTATCCTTGTTCCGGCTGGTGTCCGGCATGACCTGCCGTGCGCCGGCGAGCGCAACTTCAATTTCTGGAACACGATGATGGACATCAAGACGACCGGCGCCGCCAATCGACAGCCTCTCACCCGCTTGAGGACCGCGGTCCTTCTTGGCTGCACCGCGCTCGTCGCCCTTGCGCCTTCCGTTTCGTTAGCCCAGCAGGCGGAGGCGGGCTCCACCACGGTTCTCGAGACGATCACCGTCGATGGCGACGGCTCCGCGGCGGGCGTCGACAATGATGCCAAGTCGATCGTCGCGAAGAAGACGACCGCGGGCGGGCGGATGGCGACGGAGATCCTGAACACGCCGGCGACGGTTTCCGTCATCACGGCCAAGGAAATCCAGCTGCGCGGCGCCGAGACCGTCGAGGAAGTGCTGCAATATACGGCCGGCGTCACCACGGACTTCTATGGTTCGGACGACCGCTACGATTTCTTCAAGATCCGCGGCTTCGACGCGACGACCTACCGCGACGGGCTCATTCTCGGCCGTCCCTTCGGCGGCGTGCGGGAGGAGGCCTATGCCTTCGAACGGGTCGAGGTGCTGAAGGGCGCGAACTCCACGACCTTCGGCGTCTCCGATCCCGGCGGCGCCGTGAACTATGTGACGAAGCGTCCGAGAAGCGAGAAATTCGGCGAGGCCTATGTCACCGGCGGCTCGTTCGACCGCAAGGAAGTGGGCTTCGACTTCGGCGACAACCTAACGGCCGACGACACGCTTTCCTATCGCTTCACCGGCAAGCTGCGCGATGCGGACGCGGAATACGACCACTCGCGGGACGACGAGAAGTTCTTCATGGGCGGGCTCACCTGGCGGCCGACGGACGCGACCAGCCTCACCATCGTCTACGATCATCTGAACAAGGACGGCGTGCCCGGCAGCGGCGGTCATCCGGTCGGCACGGATTTCGACCGCAGCCGCTTCTTCGGCGAGCCGGACTACAATTATCGCGGCACGAACCGCGACACGGTCAGCGTGATGTTCGATCATGATTTCGGCTCGGGCCTGACCTTCGGCGCGAATGCACGCTACAGCAAGTCCGACACCGATTTCGGCTACGCCTATATTTCCGCGACGCCGACGGACGGCTCGACGACGGCGTCGCGCGCCTTCTTCGGCAACGAGGCCACGAACCGGCAGTTCATCATCGACGCGCATCTGCAATACGAGGCGAGTTTCGACGCGGTGGACAGCCGCACCCTGGTCGGCGTCGAATACAACGACATGAAGGGCGACAACGACACCTGGTGGGGGCCGGCGCCCGGCATCGACTGGACGAACCCGACCTATACGGGCCGGCCGACCGACCTGCCGCTGATCGCCAGCACGCGCAGCGACCAGACGGGCAAGGCGCTCTATATCCAGCAGGAACTGACCTTCTGGGACAAGTTCATCGTCACGGCGGGCCTTCGAAACGACTGGCTCGATCTCAGCGAGACGAACAGGCTGACGGGCGTGGAGAGCGAGGGCGACTTCAGCGAGCTGACGAAGCGCATCGGCCTCACCTATCGCGTCACCGACGAGATCGCGCCCTTCGTCAGCTATGCCGAATCCGTCGCGGCGCCCTCCATCGGCATCGAGCCGGAGCGCGGCGAACAGATCGAGCTTGGGGTGAAATACCAGCCGAACGCCTTCCCGGCGCTCATCACGGCCTCGATCTACGACCTGACGAAGAACAACATCACGCGCACCAACCGGGCGACGAACCTGCAGGAGACGATCGGCGAGGTGCGGGTGCGGGGCTTCGATCTTGAGGCGAAGGCGGAGCTGACGCCGAACTGGAGCCTGACGGCCGGCTACTCCTATCTCGACGCCGAGATCGTCGAGAACGGCACGGCCGGCAACGAGGGCAACCGGCCTTATCATGTGCCCAAGCATACCGCCTCGCTCTGGGTCAACTACCTGCTCGAAGGCGACGGCAAGCGCGGCGACATGACCTTCGGCCTCGGCGGCCGCTATACCGGCTCCTACTACTTCAACGACGCGAACACGGTGAAGACGGGCAGCAACTTCGTCGTCGACGCGGCCTTCACCTACAAGGTGTTCGAGAACACCTCCCTCGAAGTGAACGTCTCCAACCTCTTCGACCGCAAGCATGTCGATTACGGCGGCTTCGGCGCAGACTTCTACAATCCGGGCCGCTCGATCTCGGCAACGCTGCGCCAGACCTGGTGAAACAGGTCAGCGGCCCTGCTGCACCCGCCGCCAGGCGGCGGGTGTCTCGCCGGCGATCTGCCGGAAAGCCTTGGTGAGGTGCGCCTGATCGGAAAAGCCGAGCTGGGCGGCGATGTCGGCGATGGTGAGCTCACTTTCGACCAGCAGTTTCTGCGCAAGGTCGATGCGCTTGCCGAGCTGCCACTGCAGCGGCGTCTTGCCGGTCGTCTGCTTGAAGACATTGGCGAACCAGCTCTCCGAGAGGCCGACCGTCTCGGCCATTTCCGCGACGGTCAGCCGGCCGTCGCTGCGGGCGTTGACGCGGGTGACCAGCCGGTTCATCTGCGCCTGGGTGAGCCGGCCGTTCTGCGGCTCGCCGCCGAGGTCCTGGATATCGAGCAGGCCGCTGACGATCGTGCCGACCAGGCTCTCGGCATAGAGCGCGTGTTTCGCCGGGTTCGACACTTCGTCGACCAGGAGGCCCGCCAGCGTCTCGATCGCCCCCACATCCTGGATCTCCACCGGGCGGCGCAAGGCGGCGAGTGCCGCCGACGTGCCGACCGCGGGCGACAGGAAGCGCAGCATGCGGTCCTTGTGGAGGTGCAGGTCGAGATGGGAGAAGCGGTGCGCGGAGGTGAAGCTCGTCCAGAGCGGCACGCCGGCCGGCACATAGACGGCCCGGGTCATCGGGCGGGAATGCTCGATCATGCCGCCTTCGCGGTTGGTCATCTTGATGTGCGGCGACACGTCGTTGAAGAAGATCACGATGCGCGGATCGGGCGAAAGGTAGTAGCCTCGCGCGCCGGAATAGCCCTCCGCATCCCAGAAGACGCCCACCAGCCCATCGAGGCTGCGCCATTTCACCGGCGCGAGCACCTTGATGCCCTCTGTATGGCAAGTCATCGCGTGCTGGTAGTTCACCGTTCAAAGCCACCCATGTTCGAGCAGTCCTCGCATGTCTCCATGCGTTTGGATCGGGCGGAGCGCGACGACCCCGCTGCTGGGCGCGCTGTGCCCCTTAAAAAAGATGATTAAAACTATCATGTTTTTTGGGCAGGGCAAGACGCCAAGGCAGCGGTCGGGCTGCCAGAGCCGTTTGCGCGCTTGAAACATGCTTAGAGCAGAATGCAGGGGCGGGCAATGATGATGCCCGGCCCGGTGAACCATCCGCAACGGCAGCGCAAATTTGAGGTGGGCCATGACGCTGGCCCATTTGTCCTTCTTGCCTTGCGCCTTGTGCGCCCGGTTGTGGATGCCGGTGCGGCGGTCGAGTTCATTCGCATCGATATTGAAAGTTTGTCTGCCCCCATCAATCGCGATGCTGTGTAAGGTTTTCCCAATCGGACCGGAGGGTTGGCCGCTGTGGCCATGTGCCGGTTCTGCCGTGCCCTGGGGAAAACCATGGATCTTGAAAAGATCAAGACGCTTCTCGATTTCGTCGGTCGCTCGCGTATCTCGGAACTGACGGTCAGTGAGGCAGGCACGACGGTCGTCATTCGGAACGCTTCGCAGACGGCGGCGGCCGATCATGTGCCTGGGGTGCTGGAACCGCAGGCATCGTCCGCCTCCATCTCGGCAGAGCCGGCCGAGAAATACGATGAGGAGGATGCGCGGATCGTGCGTTCGGCCATGGCCGGCGTCCTCCATCAGGCCGCGAATCCCGGTGCTGCGCCGCTGATCGTCGTCGGCGACGCGGTCGGGGCGGGCCAGCCGCTCTGTATCGTCGAGGCGATGAAGGTCTTCACCACGGTGAGTGCGCCCTTCGGGGGAAAGGTCAAGCGCATCTTTTTCGAAGACGGGCAGGATGTCGGCTTCGGCGATCCGCTCGTGGAGATCGTCTGATGGGCGCGCCCTTCACCTCCGTTCTCATCGCCAATCGCGGCGAGATCGCCGTGCGCGTCGAGCGCGCCTGCCTGGAACTCGGGCTGCGGCCGGTCCTCATCGCTTCCGAGGCGGACAGGGCGGGCCGCGCCAGGCCGGACGAGGGCGGGCCGCTGGCCATCGGGCCCTCCGCGCCGTCGCGCAGCTATCTCAACCAGGCGGCCATTCTGCTCGCAGCCCGTGTGACGGGCGCCGAGGCGGTCCATCCGGGCTACGGGTTCCTGTCGGAGAATGCCGACTTCGCCGAGGCGGTGGAAGCGGCGGGGCTCACCTTCGTCGGCCCGCCGGCTTCCGCGATCCGCATCATGGGCGACAAGATCGCCGCCAAGCGGGCGATGATGGCGGCCGGCGTGCCCTGCGTGCCCGGGCCGGGGGAGCCGTTGCCGGAGCGTGTCGAGACGGTGCGGGCGATTGCCGGGGAGATCGGCTATCCGGTCATCATCAAGGCTGCCGGCGGGGGAGGCGGGCGGGGCATGCGTGTCGTGCGCGAGAGCGCCGAGGTGGCCGATGCCGTCGCCATCACCCGCGAGGAAGCGCGGCGCGCCTTCGGCAGGCCCGAACTCTACATGGAGAAATTCCTGGAGCATCCGCGCCACGTCGAATTCCAGGTGCTCTGCGACAATCACGGCAATGCCGTCTGGGTCGGCCATCGCGACTGCTCCGTCCAGCGCCGACACCAGAAGGTGGTGGAGGAAGCGCCGGCGCCGGGCATCGCGCCCGAGCTTGCCGAGCGGATCGGTGCGCGCTGCGCGGAGGCCTGCCGGCAGATCGGCTATCGCGGTGTCGGCACCTTCGAGTTTCTCTACGAGAACGGTGAATTCTACTTCATCGAAATGAACACCCGCCTGCAGGTCGAGCATCCCGTCACCGAGATGACGGCGGGCGTCGATCTCGTGCACGAGCAGCTGCGCGTGGCACAGGGCGCGGTGCTGGAGGCAAGCCGCTTTGCCGGCACGGCGCGCGGCCATGCCTTCGAGTGCCGCGTCAATGCCGAGGACCCTGAAACCTTCCTCGCCGCGCCGGGGCGCATCACCGCGGTGCGCTTCCCGAGCGGTCCGGGCATCCGCGTCGATACGCATGTCTCCGCAGGATATCGCGTTTCGCCCTATTACGATTCGCTGATCGCCAAGGTGATCGTCCATGCGCCGACCCGTGAAGATGCCGTCCGCCGCATGCAGATGGCCCTGTCCCAGACCCGCATCGAAGGCATCGCGACCAATCTTCCGCTGCACGAACGGATCTTTGCCGATCCCGATTTCGTGCGCGGCTGCGTCGATATCCATCATCTTGAAAAGCGGCTGAGGGAGGAACCCCGTGGCGAGGCGTGACCGCTCGACGGGTCGGAACACGATCGGCGATCTCTCCGATCCCGCCCTTATCTCCACCCTGGCCGGCTGGCTGGAAGGCTCCGGCGCGAACGCGCTGGAAATCACCACGCCGGATGGCGGCGGGCTGAAGATCGTTCTTGCTGCCGGCGCGCGCGCCGTGCGTATTGCCGAAACTGTGCCCGAAGCGCCGGCGGTTCGCCCGGAAGGCCATGCCGTCAGGGCGCCGATGGCGGGCCTCTTCCGCGACAGGCATCCGGCCGCCATGGAGACCGGGCCGCTTGCCGGTGCGGGCAGGGCGCTCGAAGCCGGCGCCATTGCCGGCTTTGTCGAGGTCGGCCCGGTATTGTTGCCGGTGATCGCCTCCAAGGCCGGGATGGTCGGCGAAATCCATGCCCGTGCCGAAGGCCTGATCGGCTACGGCGACGCCGTCCTGACGATGGAGCCTTCCCGATGAGCTTTCAGCAAGCCGCACCCGCGTCCATCGTGCCGGATACGGACGAACTGGCAAGAATCTCCTTCATCGGCACGCGCGCCTTCCTCATCGAGGCGCCCGGCGCCTTCGACCTGCCGACCCAGCGGCGCATCTGGGCGCTCTCCCATGCGCTCGAAACCCGTCCGGAGATAGCCGAGATCGTGCCGGGCATGACGAACCTGCTGGTCATCCTCAAGGAGACGCCGGAAACGCCGGAGGCGGTCGTCCATGCGTTGCAGGAGGAATGGCGGCGTGCGCGGGGCGTCGATCTTGCGGGCCGCGAAATCGAGATCGCCGTCACCTATGGCGGCGAGCATGCGGGCGACCTGCCGGCCTTGTGCGACCTTTCGGGCCTTTCCGACCGGGAGGTGGTGCGCATCCACCATGAGGGCACCTACCGTGTCTTCGCGCTCGGCAGCGCGCCGGGCTTCGGCTACCTGCACGGGCTCGATCCGCGCATCCACATGCCGCGCAAGACCGTGCCGTCGCTCCACATGGCGCGCGGCTCGGTGACCATCGGCGGCATGCAGACGGGCGTTGCCGTGCTGACCGGGCCGAACGGCTGGAATTCCATCGGCTTTGCCGAGCTCCAGATGTTCGATCCCATGGCCGCGGCCCCGGCGGTCATGGCCCCCGGCGATACCGTGCGTTTCCGCCCCGAAAGGATCGAGCTGTGATCGAGATCGTCGCAACGGGACCGTTGAACACGGTCCAGGACCTCGGCCGGCCCGGTTACCGCAACATCGGCGTCACGGCCTCAGGTGCAATGGACCCGCTCGCGCTCAGGATCGGCAATGTGCTTCTCGGCAACGCGCCCGGCGCAGCCGGCATCGAAGTGCAGACCTTTCCCTTCCAGGTGCGCTTTTCGGAGGGCGGTGCCTTTGCCATCACCGGCGCGGACTGCCGCGCGACGCTCGATGGCGTGCCGCTGCCGCCCTGGTGGACGGCCGGGGCGGCGCCGGGCCAGATGCTGGAGCTCTTCCCGCCGCTGAAGGATGCGCGGGCCTATCTCTGCCTTGCCGGCGGGGTGGCTGTGGCACCGGTCATGGGCTCGCGCAGCACGTCGCTGCGCGGCGGCTTCGGCGGGCTTCAGGGCCGGGTGCTTGCAACGGGCGACCATGTCGCGACGGACAGGGCCGCCGATGGCTTCCTGCCCAAGGGCGGCTTCGGGGTCGTGCCGCCGGCAGTGGCGCTGAAGGATGCCTTCCCCGTCGCGGAGGGCGGTGCATTGCTCATTCGTGCGTTGCCTGCCGGCGAGCATGATCTGTTCGGCGCGGACGCGCAGCGCTTCTGGAGCCAGCTGTGGAAGATTTCCGCGCGCAGCGACCGCACCGGCTATCGGCTGAGCGGCGACCCGATCCATCCCACCGAGGTGATGGAGATGCGCTCGCACGGCGTCGTGCCCGGCGTCATCCAGGTGCCGCCGGCGGGCGAGCCCATCGTCCAGATGAGCGACGCCAACACGGCGGGCGGCTATCCCAAGATCGCGGGCGTCATCGAAGCCGATCTGTGGCGGCTCGGGCAGGCGCGCATCGGCTCGCTGCTGCGCTTCGTCCCGGCGACGCATGCGGAAGCAAGGGCCGCGGAACAGGCGCTCGCGGCCTATATCGCGGATGTGCACAAGACTGCCCGGCTGGTGCGCCAGGCGCTTGCAGGCATGGCTTAGGAGATAAACATGCAGGTCGACCTCAATTCCGACATGGGCGAGGGCTTCGGCCCCTACCGGCTCTGCGACGACGCGGCGATGATGGATGTCGTCACCTCCGCCAACATCGCCTGCGGCTTCCATGCCGGCGATCCCGACACGATGGTGCGCATGGTGCGTCTGGCACGGGAAAGGGGCGTCGATGTCGGTGCCCATCCCGGCCTGCCGGATCGTCAAGGATTCGGCCGCCGGGAACTGCCCTTCGGGCCGGACGAGCTGCGCCAGCAGATGCTCTACCAGCTCGGTGCGCTGACCGCGATCGCCAAGGCCGAGGGCGTTACGGTCTCCCATGTCAGCTTCCATGCGGCCATGGGAAACATGGTCAACCGCGACCCGGCGCTCGCCGCCGCGATGATGCAGGCGATCCGCATGGTCGACGGCGACCTCATCGTCTTCGCCACGGCGGGCAGCGTGATCGAGGGTGCGGCCATCGAGGCCGGGCTGAAGACGCTGACCCTCTTCCTCGCCGACCGCGCCTATGACGCGAAAGGCGCACTCGTGCCGCGAGGCCAGCCCGGCGCGCTCGTCAAGGACGAGGCTTCGGTTCGCGCCCGCGTGCGGCAATTCCTCCTTCATGGCACCGTCATGGCCATCGACGGGACCGTCATTCCCATGCGGGCGCGGTCCATCCTCGTCCACAGCGATACGCCCGGCTCGCTCGAGCTTGCCCGCACCGTGCGCAGCGAAATCGAGGCGGCCGGCGGCACTGTAACGCCCGTCTCGAAGCTTCTGCGCTGATCTTTTCTCCGCTCCATCGAAAGCAACTGCCATGCCCGCCATTGCCGACCGTCTGAAGAACGTTTCCGTCTCCGCCTCCGCCGCCATGACCCAGCGCGCCCGCGACCTCGCGGCCAAGGGTGTCAGGGTCATCAGCCTGTCCTCCGGCGAGCCGGATTTCGCGACCCCCGCCAACGCCATCGAGGCGGGCCATGCTGCGGCGCTGGCCGGCGATACGAAGTACCCGCCGCTCGACGGCACGCCGGCGCTGCGCCAGGCGATCTCACGCAAGTTCAAGCGGGACAACAATCTCGACTACGACCCCTCGGAGATCGTCGTTGCCGGCGGCGGCAAGCAGATCATCTTCAATGCCGTCATGGCCACCTGCAATCCGGGTGACGAAGTCGTCATCCCGTCGCCCTCCTGGATTAGCTACGCGGATATCGTGAAATTTTCCGGCGGCGTGCCGGTGCCGGTCGACTGCCCGCAGCAGAACGGCTTCAAGCTGCGCGCCGAGGACCTTGACGCCGCGATCACGCCGCGCACCAAATGGCTGTTCCTCAATTTCCCGAACAATCCGACGGGCGCCGCCTGCTCGCGGGCGGAAATGAAGGCCATTGCCGAGGTGATGCTGAAGCACCCGCATGTCTGGATCATGACCGACGACATGTACGAGCACCTGATCTATGACGGCTTCGAGTTCTGCACCATCGCCGAGGTGGAGCCGCGGCTGAAGGATCGCGTGCTGACGGTCAACGGCGCGTCCAAGGCCTATGCGATGACCGGCTGGCGCCTCGGCTTCTGCGGCGGGCCGAAGGATCTCATCAGGGCGATCAGCAATGTCAACGGCCAGAACAGCGGCGGCACCTCGACCATCACGCAGGCTGCCGTCGCGGCCGTGCTCGACGGGCCGCAGGATCTCCTGAAGGAGCGGGCGGCGATCTACAAGACACGGCGCGACTTCGTCGTGGAACGGCTCGGCGAGATCGAGGGCATCCGCTGCCACAAGCCGGAAGGGGCCTTCTACGTCTTCCCGAACATCGCCGAACTCATCGGCAGGACGAGCAAGGGCGGGCGCAGGATCGAGACGGACACGGATTTCGTGCTGGCCCTGCTCGACGAGCACCACGTCACGACCGTGCAGGGCGCGGCCTATGGCATGAGCCCGTTCTTCCGCATCTCCTATGCCACCGGCATGGAGCAGCTCGACGAGGCCTGCGGGCGCATCGCGGAATTCTGCAGGGGTCTGCGCTAACCCTGGCTCTTGAGGCGTGCGGTCAGCTCCATGAGGATCGACCGCACCGCCAGGGCGGGCTCGGAGAGTTCGCTCTGGTCGGAAACGCACAGGGAAAGCGTCTCCTCGATCCGCGGCGTCAACACGCGCGAGACGATCGGCTCGGAGGATTCGGCGACGATGCGCTCGGCAATGGCGCGCGGCATGATCGTTGCCCCGACGCCCCGGCTGACGGCACGGCCCAGCGTGCGCACGATCTCCACTTCCGCCACGACGTTCAGCGACAGGCGGCCGCGGGTGAAGGCGAGGTCGATGGCGCGGCGCACGAAATTGTAGGGCGGCGGCAGAAGGAGGGGGAGGTCGTTCAGCGCGCTCACCGGCAGCGGCGTTTCACCCGGTTCCATGCCGAAATCGCTGTGGGCGACGAGATGGAATTCCTCCGTGAAGACCGGCTCGAAACGGACGCCCTTGATCGGCCCGGTGCCGTGGATCAACGCCATTTCCAGCCGGCCGTTCATGATCATCTGGCTGTAGGTCTGGCCGACGCTTTCGGTAAGGTGCAGGAGGATGCCGGGATGGCGTTTGCGCGTTTCGGTGAGAAGATCGACGGAGAGCGTCGCCGCACTCGAAAACGGCACCAGGCCGACCGAGACGCGCCCGACCAATGTGGAGCCGGCCGCCGTCACGTCCGCCTGCGCCTGGTCCATCTGGCGCAGGATGATCTGGGCATGGCGATAGACCGCCTTGCCCGCCTCCGTCATGGAGACGCCCTGCTGGCTGCGGATCAGGAGCTTCTGGCGGAAATGATCCTCCAGCGCGGCAAGCTGCTGGCTGAGCGCGGGTTGGGCGATGTGCAGCACGTCGGCGGCGCGCGTGATGCTGCCGGTATCGACGATGACAATGAAGGATCTGAGACGCCTGATATCCATATGCCGAGCCTGTGACGAATGGTGCCGCATGTTACAGGCCCGAGGGGCGGGAGCAAGCCCATAAGGCTTCCTTATCCATCCAGATTCAAACGGTCTTATCCAGAGCCGGAAAGCTTCGCTACTCTCGCTTTCAACAACAGGGGAACCACAATGTCCTTTTCCGACTACAGAACCGCGCTCGTGACCGGTGCTTCCTCCGGGATCGGCGCTGCGGTCGTCGAACGGCTCCGTCGCGAGGGCCTCGAAGTGCATGCCGTCGCCCGCAGCGCGGGTGCCCTGCAGGACCTTGCCGCGCGCACGGGCTGCATTTCCCATGCCATCGACGTCACGGACCGCGCGGCGCTCGCAAGGCTCTGCGGCGAGGTCGAGTTCGACATCCTCGTCAACAATGCCGGCGTCGACCGGCCGAAGAAATTCCTGGAGGCGGAGGATGGCGACATCGACCTTCTCGTCGACGTCAACCTGCGTGCCGTCCTCCACCTCTGCCGGCTGATCGCTCCCGGCATGGCGGCGCGCGACCGCGGCCATGTCGTCAACATCACCTCGATCGCCGGCAACTACAATTTCGGCGGCAATTCCATCTATCACGCCACCAAGGCCGGCGTCGCCATGCTCTCCAACCAGCTGCGCCTCGACACCTTCGGCAAGCGCGTGCGGGTGACGGAGATCTGCCCCGGCCGTGTGGCGACCGACATCTTCAACCATGTGCATGGCGATGATCCGTCGATCCGCGAGCGCTTCATCGACGGCTTCGAGCTGCCCCAGGCTTCCGACATCGCCGATGCCATCGCCTTCGCCATCGCCGCCCCCGTCGCCGTCAATATCGGCCATATGGAAATCACCCCGACGCTCCAGGTGATGGGGGGACTCCAGACGGCCCGCCCGCAGGAGCGCCAGCCGTGAAGGGCTTCGACCTCACCGCCATCCTCGGCAACCCCGAATACATGGCCATGCTGGCGCACGGCATCGAGATGACCTTCATCATCGCGATCTGCTCCTGGCTGCTGGCGATGAGCCTTGCGCTCGTGCTGCTCGCCATCCGCTTCTCGCCGGGCCGCATCGGCAATTCGATCGTGGCGGCTTACGTTTCGTATCACCGCAACGTGCCGACGCTGGTGCAGCTCATGCTCTGGTATTTCGGCATCTTCACGATCCTGCCCTCGGCCTTGTCAGACTGGCTGACGGCCCATTCGGCGGAAATGATCTTCGCGATCGTCGGCCTCGGCCTCTGCCAGGCGGCCTATTTCAGCGAGGACCTGCGCTCCGGCCTGCGCTCGATCAGCCCCGGCCAGATGGAAGCGGCCCGGGCGCTCGGCCACGGCTATATCTCGGCCATGCGCAACGTGCTGATCCCGCAGGGGGTGCGCAACGCGCTGCCGGCGCTCGTCAACCACAGTGTCTCGCTGTTCAAGAATTCGAGCCTTGCCATCGTCATCGGCGCGCCGGAGCTCAGCCACGCGGTCAAGGAGATCGAGAACCTCTCCTTCCGCACCTTCGAGATCTACCTGGTCGGCACGGTCCTCTACCTCGTCTTCTCCCTGATCATCATGGCCGGGGGAGCCTGGCTCACCTGGCGCGCAGACCCGCTGAACGGAGCCGCACGATGATCCACGACATCATAGCCATCATCGACGAATACTGGCTGCTGCTCCTCATCGGCCAATATCCGAACGGTCCGCTCGGCGGCCTTGCCAACACGCTGATCCTCTCGGCGCTCAGCATCGTCATCGCCTTCCCCTTCGCCATCCTGCTCGCCTTCGCGCGGCTTTCGAAATACCGCGTGCTGCGCTGGCCGGTCACGGTCCTGGTCTATGTGACGCGCGGCGTGCCGCTGCTGATGCTGGTGCTGTGGAGCTATTTCCTCGTGCCGCTGCTGACCGGCGCGGACGTGCCGAGCTTCCTGACCATGCTGACGACGCTGGTCGTCTACCAGGGGGCGTTCCTCAGCGAGATCATCCGCGCCGGCATCGTGGCGCTCGGACCGGGGCAGATGGATGCGGCCCGTGCCCTCGGCCACGGCTGGTTCGGTGCCATGCGCTACGTCATCCTGCCGCAGGCGCTCTACAACATGATCCCGAGCATGCTGTCGACCTTCGTCGCGACCATCAAGGACACGACGCTCGGCTATGTCATCAACGTGCCGGACCTCACCTTCGCCGCCAGCCAGGTCAATAACCAGCTGCTCACCCAGCCCTTCCAGGTCTTCCTGATCCTCGCGCTCACCTACTACGTGATCTGCTGGTCGCTGACCGCGCTCACCAATGTCGTGGAGCGGCGCATCACCCGCCGCCGCGCCGGCCTCGCCGCCCCGCGGCGCCAGCTTTCCCTGATCACCAACGCCACGGAGCAGCCATGACCGCTTCAGTATCCGCCCCCGCGAAGGATCAGACGATCCGGCTTGCCGATGTCCGCAAGAGCTATGGAGACTTCGACGTGCTGAAGGGCATCGACGCCACGGTCTCGCGCGGCGAGGTGGTCGTCATCTGCGGCCCCTCCGGCTCGGGAAAATCGACGCTCATCCGCACCGTCAACCGGCTGGAGGAGATCAACAGCGGCTCGATCTTCTTCGAGGGCCAGGATATCCACGCGCCGCTCAAGGGCCGCGAGCTGAACCGCCTGCGCAGCCGTATCGGCTTCGTCTTCCAGAGCTTCAACCTCTTCCCGCATCTGTCGGCGGTCGACAATGTCGCCATGTCGCCGATCCGGGTGAAGGGCGTGCCCGCGGCCGAGGCGCATGAGAAGGCGTTGAAGCTGCTCGACCGGGTGGGCCTGCGCGAAAAGGCCAATTCCTATCCCGCGCAGCTTTCCGGCGGCCAGCAGCAGCGCGTCGCCATCGCCCGGGCGCTCGCCATGGAGCCGCCCGTCATGCTCTTCGACGAGCCGACCAGCGCGCTCGATCCGGAAATGGTCGGCGAGGTGCTGAGCGTCATGAAGTCGCTGGCGGCCGAGGGCATGACCATGATGTGCGTGACGCACGAAATGGGTTTTGCCCGCGACGTCGCCGACCGCATCTGGTTCATCGACGGCGGCCGGATCATCGAGACGGCGACGCCGGACGAATTCTTCAAGAACCCGAAGCATCCCCGCGCGCAGCGCTTCCTCGCGGACCTGCGCCACTAATACCAAGCAACGAAGGAGAACAGCCAATGACGTATCAGCATCTCATCCTCGCAGCGACCGTCGCGGCCGCCGCGCTTGCCGGCCCCGCCAGGGCCGATCAGCTCGACGACATCCTCGCCAACAAGACGCTGCGCTGCGCGACCTTCGCCGACGTGCCGCCTTTTGCCGCGCCGGATACGCAGACCCGCGAAATGGTCGGCTTCGACGTCGACCTGTGCGGCGCCATCGCCCGCGAACTTGGCGTGAAGGCCGAGATCAAGCCGGTTTCGGTGGAGGCCCGCGTGCCGGAGGTCAAGCTCGGCCGCGTCGACATCACCGTTGCGAACCTCGCCTATACCCAGAGCCGTGCCGAGCAGATCCAGTTCAGCGATCCCTATTACCTCGCCAAGGAAATGCTGATCGTTCCGGCCGATGATCCCGGCACGTCGAAAGCCGACTATGTCGGCCAGCGCATCGCCTCCACCAAGGGCTCGACCTCGGAAATGTCGATCAAGCTCAACAAGTCCGAGCCGCTGACGTTCCAGGACACGGCATCCGCCTATCTCGCCGCCCAGCAGGGCAAGGCGCGCGGCATGGTCGCCAACACCATGACGACGACCAAACTGGTCAACGAGTCCAAGACCAAGGGCCGCGAGATGCGCATGATCGAAGAGCCCATGCTGTTCCAGCCGATCGGCATCGGCATGCAGCAGGACCAGCCGGCATTGACGGCCAAGATCAACGAGGTCCTGCGCAAGCTGGACGAAAGCGGCGAGCTCAACAAGATCTGGGACAAGTGGCTCGGCCCGGACACCGAATACAAGATGACCCGCACCGACAAGGTCGTGCCGCTTTCCGAACTGAAGTTCGACCAGATCCCGTAAGGGTTCGCACGCAAGCGGCCTCCTTTCCGGCATGAATCGAGCAACCCGGCGGCGGGCGCCGCGCCCGCCGCAACGATTACCCATGGGAAAAATCATGACGCATATCAAGAAAATGCCCGCTCGCCCGAGCGCCGCCGAGATCGAGGCGCTTGCGAAATTCTCGCCGGCGACCATTCACGAGGCGCAGGGTCGCCGCGGGGCGCTTTCCTCGCGCATCAAGCCGGTCGACTACCGCATGAAGCTTTGCGGCCCGGCCTTTACCGTGCGGTGTGCGCCGCGCGACAACATCATGCTGCAGCTCGCGATCAACTACGCTCAGCCCGGCGATGTCATCGTGGTTTCGGGCGGCGAATACGAGGAGGCCGGCTCCTTCGGCGACGTGCTCGCCAATGCCTGCCTCGCGAAGGGCATCGGCGGCCTTGTGACCGACAGCGGCGTGCGCGACTCGCTGCAGCTGCGTGAGCTGGGCTTCCCGGTGTTCTCGCTCAGCGTCTGCATCAAGGGCACCGTCAAGGAGACGCTGACCTCCACCAACGACCCGATCGTCGTCGGCGGCGAACTCATTCATCCCGGCGACATCATCGTCGGCGACGCCGACGGCGTGGTCGTCGTGCGCCGCGGGGAGGCGCTTGAGGTGGCAAGGCTCTCGCAGGCCCGCGAAGACGCCGAAGCCGGATACATCGCCGACTACAAGGCCGGCAAGTCGGTCATCGAGGTCAGCAAGCTCGAAGCCGTGCTGAAGGCCAAGGGCCTGACCGTCGAGGCGTGAGCGGGATCGAGCGGCTGCAGGCCGGGCTATACCCGGCCGCGTGCATTCCTCAAGCCTGGTTGAACCGCGAGATGAACTGGTCAAAGCGCTCGTTGACGCCGCCGCGGAACAAGTCCAGCGGCAGGCCTTCGGCTTTGATCCGGCCCTGCTCCAGGAACACGATCCGGCTCGATACGTCTCGGGCGAAGGCCATTTCGTGCGTCACGATCAGCATCGTGCGTCCTTCCGCCGCCAGATCCCGCATGACTTTCAGCACTTCGCCAACGAGCTCGGGATCGAGCGCGGAGGTGGGTTCGTCGAAGAGGAGGCCCCGGGGCTTCATGACCAGGGCGCGCGCTATGGCCGCCCTCTGCTGCTGGCCGCCGGACAGCTGGGCCGGATAGGCTTTTGCCCGATCGATCAAGCCGACGCGCCGCAACATGGCTTCCGCCTCCTCGCGCACCTCGCCGCGACCGCGCCGTTGGACATGGATGGGCGCCTCCATCAGGTTTTCGAGCACGGTCATGTGGCTCCAGAGGCAGAAATTCTGGAACACCATCGCCACCTGGGTTCGCAGGCGATCCACCTGCCTGCGATTGCCGATATGGAGGGCGTCGCCGCTTTGCCGCAGATCGACCTGTTCGCCGAAGATCTGCAGCCGCCCCGCTGACGGAAGCTCCAGGAGGTTGAGACAGCGCAGGAAAGTCGACTTGCCCGAGCCGGATGCACCCAGGATGGAGATGACCTCGCCCTCATGGGCGCGGAAGTCGATGCCTTTCAGCACCTCGATCGCGCCATAGCGCTTGTGGAGGCCATCGACCGCGATGGCGGGAACCGTGGAAGCATTGTCGGCAGCAGCCGGGCGGGAGGCGGAAGCCATCTGGTTTCTCCGTGTGGACGAGGTCAGGCGCGACGATGGGCGTGGTGGGCCTGGAGTTGCCGTTCGAGAAGCGCGAAGGCCGCGCTCATCAGGAAGGTCAGGGCGAGATAGATCGCCCCGGTGACGATGAAGATCTCGAAGATGCGATAGGTCGAGGAAATCAGCTTGTGCGCGATGCCGGTCAGCTCCGTCAGGGTGATGATGCTTGCCAGCGAGGTCGCCTTGATCATCAGGATGGCTTCGCTGCCGTAGACGGCCAGGCCCTGGCGGAGGGCGATGGGCCAGATGATGCGACGGCGCAGCAGGAGGCCCGACATGCCGCAGGCGCGCCCCGCCTCGATCTCGTGCGCCGGCACGGCCTGGATCGCGCCGCGGATGATCTCGGCCGTATAGGCCGAGGTGTTGAGCGCAAGGGCGAGGATGGCGCACCAATAGGGTTCGCGAAGGAAGGGCCAGAGGGCCGAGTGGCGCAGCGGGGCGATCTGACCCAGGCCGTAGTAGATCAGGAAGATCTGCAGCAGGAGAGGGGTTCCACGAAAGAGTTCGACATGGGCCTTCGCGGCCCATCGCAGCGGCGCGAAGGCGCTGCCGGCGGCGCCGGCGACGAAGACGGCGAGGGCGAAGCCGATCGAGAGGGACAGTGCCGCAAGCTGGAGCGTCAGCGGCAAACCCGACAGCAGCTGGCCGAGGACATCCGTCAGAAAGGGCCAATCCAGCATCAGCGTCTCCAGGGTTTGGCGAGGTGGCTTTCCATCCGGTTCAGCCCGGCGCCCGTGGCGCGCCCGATGACCAGGAACACCGCGGCCGCAATGGCGTAGAACAGGAGAGGCTGGCGGGTCGAACCCGCGGCGGTACCGGCCTGGCGCAGCAGCTCCGTCAGCCCGATGACCGACAGGAGCGATGTTTCCTTGAGCGCGGACTGCCAGATGTTGCCGAGCGCAGGCAGGGCGAAACGCAGCGTCTGGGGAGCGACGATGCGGCGCAGGAGCAGGAGTTTCGACATGCCGCACGCGGTGCCCGCCTCGATCTGGCCGCGGTCCAGCCGAAGATATGCGGACCGATAGGCTTCCGTCTGGTAGGCACCGGATACGATCCCGATCGCAAGGACGCCGATGACGAAGGACGGCAGAGAATAGAAGCCGGGAAATCCTCCCGTGTTCATGAGCGTCGTCAGGATGACGCTGCCGCCGAAATAGAAGAGATACACCACGAGAATCTCGGGCACGCCGCGGAAGACCGTGGTATAGGCCTGGCCGATCAGGCGCAGGGCGCGCGGCCGGGCGAGCTTGAGGGTCGCGCCGCCAATTCCGAAAATGCTTCCCAGCAGGAAGCCGCAAAGGGCGGCGGCGATCGTGACGCCTGCGGCCTTGAGCAGCGGCAATCCCCAGCCTTGCGGCCCGAATCCCAGCAATTCGAACATGCCCGACGTCATGGAACAGCCTCGTCTTTGCGCTGCGGCCGGTGCACGCGGTCGACCGCGAAGGGAGCGAGCGTCGCCTCCAGGCTTCCGGAGACAAGCGAACGCGCCACCGCTTCCCCAACCGCGGGGGCAAGCTGGAAACCGTGGCCGCAGAAGCCAAACACATGCCAGAGGCCGGGATGCAGGCGGCTGGGGCCGATGAAGGGTATTCCGTCGTCGGTTGCCCCTTCGAGGCCGGTCCAGGTCCGCACGACGGGCACGCCCGCCAGGCCCGGAAAGGCCGCAACCGTGGCCGCGGCGCTCGATGCCATCCGGTCCATGACGGTGAACGAGGTGTCTTCGCTCAGGCAGGGCTTGCCGAGTATCCCGCCGCCGATGACCAGCGAGCCGACCGCGCTCTGCTTGAAGGAGAGGGGCTGGTCGATGCCGATGACGACAGGGGCGATGAATGGTTTCACCCGCGCCGTCACCATCATGGAAAGGGCCAGGACCGTGATCGGCAGCGTCTCGCCGAGGCGTGCCGCGATGTCCGACCCCCAGGCGCCGGCGCAGTTGAGCAACCATTCCGCCTCGATCCTGCCCGCATCCGTGTCGACGCGCCATCCGCCGAGGGGTTTGGCGGAGAGGTCGCGCACGGTGCACCGCTCAAGAATCCGGACGCCGGCACCTTCCGCAGCCTTGCGGAAAGCGCGTGCGGAATTGGCGGGGTTTGCGTGCCCGTCGCGCCGGGAAATCAGGCCACCATGTGCGGAGCCGGCAAGGCCGGGCAGGAGCCGGTGAAGCTCGTCAGGCGCGATCAGCTCTTCGGATTCTATTCCACGGCCGCGCATCGTCCGCGCCCGTGCCCCGCACCATTGCAGCTCGGCCGCATCCATCGCCAGCGCAATCTGCGATGTGCCGAGCCGGACCTCGCAGGCTTCGGCCGCGTCCTGCCCCACGAAGTCCGCAAGATTGGCCCACATCTCCATGGCCCGCAGGGAAAGCGGATATTCGCGGACATCGCGCATCAGCGACCGAAGGCCACCCGCATTGACACCCGAGGCATGCCGCCCCGCCAGGTTCTTCTCGACCAGGGTGACCTGCCAACCGGCACGCGCGAGAAACAGGGCAATCGAGCATCCCTGCAAGCCGCCGCCGACAATGAGGGCATCGCAGCCGTTCCTATGCATGGACGTCGTCTCCGGCGATCTCTTCCGGCTTGTCGTCCAGCGACTCGACCTGCGCCAGCGCCGGATCGAGCCCCGTCATGCCGGCCAGCGCGCCGAGCGGAAGGGGCCGCAGCGGTGGCCTTGCGCGGAACGGGCTCGGCGGCATCGGTCGGCCGGGCTCTGCTTCCGCGAGAAGCCGGGCCAGCGTCGTCGCGCAGCTTCGGCCCTGGCAGGGCCCCATGCCGCAGCGCAGGAGCCCGCGGATCAGGTTCATGTCGGCAGCCCCGTTCCGGATCGCGACACGTAGCGAACCCGCCGTGATTTCTTCGCAGCGACAGACGATGGTCGCGTCATCGGGCAGCCGTGCCGCCAGGCCGGGCGGAAACGCTGCGTCGAGGAAGGGGCGTGCTGCCAGGGTGCGCCGCACCTCGGCTTCGGTCCGATCCGGCCCCCCCTGTTTCCGCGCGATGCGACCGAGGTCGGCGAGGATGGCTCGCGCGGCATGGCGTCCGTGCGCGGCCGCGGCGTCGGCGCCGCCGATCCGGCGCGCGTCGCCTGTGATCCGTATCCTGCAGGGACCCGTCGTGAACGATGGGCAGGGCGCCATCCGCGCCCGACCATCGCGCGCCGTCCTGGGGCGCCAGCTCGCATCGTCCCGTTTCCACTCGAGAGCAAGCCCGGCGGCATGCGCCAGGTCCGTTGACGGTACGATGCCGTCGTGCACCACGAGGAGGTCGCAGGGAATATCCATGTTTTTTCCGCCGGCAAGCAGGCGGACGGATTCGAGATGCTCGCCGCCCAGCGCCTGAAGCCCGGATATGCCGGTCCGCATCGGGATGCCCGCAAGCCGCAACCGGGCAAGCCAGCCCACCCCCTTGGCGAGGGCCGGGATCCCGGCCGGACGAACCCGTTTGAGAGCGGCAAGCTTGTCCCCGAGCCGGTCCGTGCGGGCAATCAGCGCCGGCTTGACGCCGAGACGCCGCAGCTGGTCGGCGAGCAGAAAGATCAGCGGGCCGGTTCCGGCCAGGACGATCCTTCCCTCCGGCTTGAGGCGTCCGGCCTTCATCAGGGTCTGAACCGCCCCGGCGGTCATCACGCCGGGCAGCGTCCATCCCGGAAACGGCGTCGGGCGCTCCATCGCGCCGCTGGCGAGCACGACATGCGGCGCACGCAGGTAGCCGGCCGCGTTGCCCCTGAGCCAGCCGACCGTACCGTCTGCCCGCAGATCCCAGACCGTGGTACCGGGCCGGAAATCGATGCCGGGCGCTGCCCGAAACCGCTCGATCAGGGCAAGGCCGGCCCTGTAGGCCGGCCCGAGGGCCGAGAGCAGCGCGTCCGTCCGGGGGCGTGCCTGCATGTTGGCTTCCAGCGAACGAAAGATCTGCCCGCCGGGTAAGGGCTGCATGTCGAGCACGATTACCCTGCATCCCGCAGACGCCAGTTCGATTGCGGACGACATTCCGGCAGGACCTGCCCCTATGACGATCACGTCTGCATCGGGAGCCGGGGTCATTGGAATTCCATGCCGGCGATGGCGGCAGGCCCATCCTGGGTGTGAAGCCTCATGCCATCCTCGACCTCGCTCAGGCAGGCCTGGCGGCTTCCGACGCCGTCGATCTCGATCAGGCAGTCGAAACAGTGTCCGATCATGCAATAGGGCAGTCGTCTCGCGCCGCTGACCGGGGTCGTGCGGAAGTGGCCGACACCGGCGCGCAAAAGGCAGGCCGCGATGGTTTCGCCGGCCCGCGCCGGTATCGCCCGGCCATCCAGATAAATGGTCATCGTTGCCTCGGTGGAGCCGATGGGCGCGAACATGGTGCTACCTGTGCATCGTTGAAACGGCTGGTTCGGGAAGAGGGCCGCGCGGCGATTGCCCCCTCCCGACGAGGGAGGGGGAGCGGGCTATTCATGGATGGAGATATCCACGCCGAACCACTTTTCAGTCAGGGCCTTGTTGGTCCCGTCCTTGTTGATGTCCGTGATGGCTGCGTCAAAGGCTGCCCGCAGCGCCTCGTCGCCCGGACGCAGGGCGACGTTGATGGTGCCGAGCCCAAGCACGCCGCCGGCGAAGGTGGGGCCGGTAAAGACCAGCGTCCCTGCCGGGTTCGCGTCGATCACCGCCTTGAAGGCCGTCACATTGGCCACGGCGAGGTCGATGCGCCCGGCGGTGAGCTCCAGGCCGAGCTGTTCGAAGGAGGGATACTCGCGGATATCGAGACCCTTGAAGTATTCGCCGGCGAAGGTGGCCGCGGTGGAACCGGTCTGAACGCCGATGGTCTTGCCGGAGAGCTTTTCCTTCAGGGCTGCGAGCGCCGCCTCGGACTCCTGCGGAGCCTTTGCGAGGTCGAAGGAGCGGCCGGCTTCCGGAAGATCCTTGAGCGCGTTGTCGCCCGCCGTGAGGAACCCGTTGGGCGCCTTCGCGTAGGGCTTCGAGAAGCCGATGACTTTCTTGCGCTCTTCAGTCACGCCCATCGACGCGATGATGGCATCATACTTGCCGACCGTGAGGCCCGGGATGATGCCGTTCCACTCCTGGGCGATGAGATCGCATTTGATCTTCATGCGCTCACAGAGCGCCTGCGTCAGCTCGATTTCGTAGCCGCCCAGGGAACCATCGGCATTGCTGAAATTCCACGGAGGATAGGCGCCCTCGGTCGCGACGGTGATGTGGTCGGGCAGGTTCTGAGCGGTCGCCGCGCCAGCCAGAAGCGGCGTCAGGGCGAGAGCAAGCAGCATATGGCGTCTGAGCATATCTTCGTTCCCTTGGTGTTGTTCATCGGGTTTTGAGCAACCCGTCATGCGACTATGCCAAAGAGCGAAGCATGTTTGGATACGGTATCTAATTGACCTGAGGCTAAGCTGAGCTTAGCCTGATGCAATGCGTATCGCGAAAATCCCATCGTTGAACTGGCTCCGCGTGTTCGAGGCAGCCGCGCGGCACCAGAGCTTCGCCCGGGCCGGAAAAGAACTAAGCATGTCCGCTGCCGCCGTCAGTCAGCAGATCCTTGCGCTCGAGACACATCTGGGACGTCCGCTGTTCGAACGCGCCGCAAACCGGATCAACCTGACGTCGGAAGGAGGCGATTTCCTTCCGACGGTCCAGGCGTCCCTCGGGGCGATCGAAAGCAAGGCCGAGTCCCTCTTCGCGCGGCAGCGGATCGACCGCGTTACGCTGTTGGCGAGCCAGTTGATGGCGATGAGCTGGCTGCCGCGCGTGCTGGCGGATTTCGAAGCGGCGAACCCGGCGATCCGCGTCGACCTTCTGGTGGAGGGCACACAGCGCAAGGTGGATCCGGACCTGGTGATCCGGTTCGGAGAGGAGCCGCACCTCGTGCGGCACCCTACCTGGCTGATGGGCATGTCCCATGTCGTCATGTGCCGGAAGGAGGACACGGCGCGCATCGGCAGCCTGGAGGACCTGCTGTCGTTTCGCCTCTATGACGTGGCGTCCCACGCCATTGGCTGGACTGCCCTTCTCAATCACAATTTCGGCCCGCAGCCGGGCCGGCACCTCAAGCTCGAAACCGTTGACACGACGCCGCTGTCCCTGATGATGGTCAGCCAGGGGCTTGGCCTTGCGATCGGCCACCTGCCGGTTTGCGGCCCGATTGCCGCCGCCCTCGGCCTCGTCGTTTGCCCGTTCGTGCCGAGAACGCCGGGTCCGGGAAACTACTATCTCGAACAGCCACAGGACAGGCCGCAACGCCCCTCCGTCGGACGATTGGAGCGTGCTCTACAGGAGGCGGCGCATGCGTCGATGCGTATCGGCGCCCAGCCTGCCGGCGCGGAGGATGGTCGATGACCATGAGCGCCGCCGGCGGCAGGCGGTAGGGCCGACCGGGCATCATCTTCCCGAGGTTCAGGATAATGGATGCGGTGTTGCCGCTGGAACGACATGTCTAGCGAATTTCCAGATCCATCCTCGTGCCGAAAAGCGGCACGTCCCGGGCGGACCAGCCTTTGCCGTCGGCCGTAAAGCCCAGCTCCGAACAGGGCCTGCCTTCGGCACCTGCGGGGTTCGAGGCCAGGTTCTTGCCGGCAAGGAAGGTCTGGGAGAAAGTGGTGTCGATGGGAACCGGCGTCAGGCAGGCGACCGCCTTGTAGAAATCGTCCCGGTGCCGCGGATCGTCCAGGGCATAGGATTGGAAGACGCCGCGCAATCCATCGAGTTTTTGCTGGCAGAACGCCGCCATGTCGGCGTCATAGCGGCAACCCAGTTCGGTGGAGTACTGCACGCGGCATTGAGGATCCGCGAGGTTCTTCAGGCAGGAGGGCAGGCGCGCGGCAAAGGCTCCGGCCTCGTCCTTGTCCCAGCTGTTGTCGGCGGGGCTGCCCGCAATCGTTTCCGGCGCCGCATGCAGCCGCACGCCGCTTTCGGGATCATAGCGCAGCATGTCCCATTCGGCGGCGACGAAGCCGGAGGTCAGCGGGCCGTAGCCGCTTGCCGCACGGATCTTCGCCTGGAAATCGCTGACCCATTTGCGAAAGCTCCAGTCCTGCGCCTGGCGCGGCCCGGTCGCGAGGGCCACACGGTCGGCAACGGTGCGCATCGGCGGCCCCTCGAGCCGCAGCATGACCCAGGCATCCGTCTCGGAGGCGCTTTGCTGGACCCGCCGTTCGGACCAGCTCTCGCCCTCCGCGCCGGCTTCCGCAACATCGGGGTTCTGCAGCTCGGCGAGCCGCTCCTCCGCCATCGACTGGCGGCATGCCTCGGTACCGTCCGGGTGGGCGCCGGCAAGGGCGCATTGGCGATCGCGGAAGGTCTCCCAGGCGGCTTGCGATGCGGCAAGCCGTGCCCGCTGGTCCGCCGCCTTCTCCTGCGCGATCCCGCCTGCTGCGGCGCGGGCCTCGATCTCGCCGTCGAGCAGCCGGAGGGTTTGCGAAAGCGATTCCGTTTGCACCGCGATCCGCCATGCCTGGCAGAGGCCGGGCGTCAGCGCGTTTCGCGCGCAGCCGGCTTGGTCCTGCGCTTCGGCGAATGTCGCGGTGCCCGACAAGACGGCCACGGAGAGGAGACTTAATGCAAGACGGCTCATTGTGCGGCCTCATCGAGTGCGTTGGCCACGCGTCGCAGGTGGTCGGCGTAGTCGGGATCGCGTGCCGGGTCGGTCGTCTGCGCATCCTCCCGGTACTGTGCGAGCACGCTTTCGGGGGAAACGGCATAAAGCTCGATCGTGCCGCCCGCGGCGATCGGATTGCCGCTCTCGTCGAACGTCCAGCCGATGAGCGCGCTGCAAAGCTCCGCCTGCCGCTCGGGAAGCGTCTCGATATCGACCGGTTGGGCGACGGCGCTGCCGCCTGCCGGCTGCGCGATGAAGGTGAGCTTGGTGACGGTCTCGGCATTGTCCGGCGCGAAGACCGCGAGGCCCGCCCCCTTGCCGCCTTCCGCGATGCAGCCGGCCATGGTGTATACCGAATTGCCCTGGAAACCGGAAAAGGGCGAGGCGGTGCGGCCGTCGCGCCGATAGCCGGCAGCGATGGACCGGCTGATATCGAAGACGCCCTGGCATGCCTTCGCGACAGGCGGGTCCAGCCGGCAGCCGAGCTCGATCGAATAGGCCATGCGGCAATTCGCCGTGCCGAGATCGCGCATGCAGGCAGGAAAACGGGCCGCAAGCAACTGCATGTCGGCATCGCTGGCGCTCATGGGCGTGCTCTCCAGCAGGGGCTGGCCATTTTCCGGGTGATATCGCCAGGCGTCCCAATCCGCCGAAATGGCCTTTGCCGTTTCCGCCTCGAAGCCGCGTGCCGCCAGCGCCTTCTCGATCAGGGCGGCGCCATAGCGTTTCTTGATGTACCAGCTGTAATCGCCGAAGGCGAAGGCGCGCATGGAATAGTGCGAATCGGCGAGCGTGTTGAAATCCGGTTCGAGCCCGCCCTCGGCCTGGCTTTCGTCGCCGTCCTCCGATGGAGCGACGCCCAGCAGCGCGTCGAGTTCCTTCATCCGGCGCCACGATGTCCAGCGCAGGCATTGAAGGCCCTGGATGACGCCGACGATGCCCTCCTGCCCGGCAAAATAATCGCAGGTCGCCTTGCGATAGGAAAGCCAGGCGTCCTGGGCGGCGCGCACCGCATCAGGCTGCGCGGAGGCGGCCAGCACGGCCGCAAGCCGGCTTTCCACCTCGCCGTCCAGCCCTCCGCCAAGGGCTGCGAGGCAGGCTTCGATCTTCAGGTCACCCCTGTCCGTGCATTCGGCCGGCGTCTCGAAATTCTCGACGATCCCGCCGGCAGCCGCCGTTTCCGGCAGGATGCCCAGCAGCGCAGCGATAAAAAGGCGTTTCATCCTCTTCCCTTCCCGTGATGCCGTCAGTGGCAGCGGAAGCCCGCCGGCACGGTATCGTAGATTTTCAGGGCATGGACCGTCTCGAGCGTCAGTCCGCCGGCCTTCAGCCGGGCCTGCTGCTGAAACACGCCGACCGCGGCCGAAAGCCCGTCCGGGCCGGGGACGGTCACGCCCGCTTGTCCAAGTGCCTGGGCCAGCGTTGCCTTGCCGCCGTCCGAAAGGTAGGGCAGCAAGTCGTGGGCGGTAAGCGTGGATGCCGCTTCGAGATCGCCGAGGTCGCGCGCCCGCGAGATGAGCTGCAGCGCGCGGGCGACATCGGGCCCGGCCATGCCGCATCCGGCCAGATACATGATGCCGAGCGCATTGATAGCGGCCGGATGGCCTTTGTCCGCCGCCGCCTGGTATTGTTCCAGCGCTTCGGAAAGCCGCTCGGCCTTTTCGAGGCTGCGGGCAAGGTTGTGCTTGAGCCGGGCGCTTTCCGGCTCGGCCGCGACCGCATCAAGGCAGGCGGGCACGGCCTTCACGGCGTCGATGTCCTCGAAGGCGATGCCCTTCACGCCGATGAAATTACGCGCGTCGACGGCGAGCCGGTCGCATTCGGTTATGTTGGGTGGACGAAAGAAGAGCGTGCGGCTCGTCTGAACCAGATATTCGGGCTTCTGCATGCCGTTCGTGCTGGCAAGCACGTCGCCTGCCGCAAGGCGAAACATTTCGGACACTTCGAGCCCGGGCTGATCGATGAAGCGCAGCAGGCTTTCCGTATAGGGGCTGTGCTCCCTTTCGCCATCGGATGCCACTTGGCCGGCAGCCGTGGCGAAGGCGACCAGGCGATAATAACCGGCACTCGCCTCAGCGCCGGCCGGCTTGGGCAGGTCGATGCGCGCAAGACCGCGCGATCCGTCCGCGCCGTGGAAGAGGTCGCTGAACGGATTGTTCCGGCAGGCATCGAGCACGATGATCTTGGCGGCATCCGGCTTGGCCTTTTCCTCGATGGCCGAAAGGATCAGGTCGACCGCGATCAGGTCGTCCCGCTGCCCGCCTTTCGCGAGGTCGACCGGAACGAGGAAGTTGCGGCCGTCGAGTTGAAGGCCGTGGCCTGCATAGAAGACGAAGATCACGTCCGCACCGGACACGTCGCCGGCGAACCGCCGGATCGTCTCCTGCAAGGCGCTTGTCGGCTGGTCGATGGCGACATGGAGGCGAAAGCCGAGGCCGCCCAGTTTTTCCGCCATGGCCCGCGCATCGTTCGCCGGATTGGCGAGCCGGGCCACCGACCGGTAGTCCGCGTTTCCGATCACCAGGGCAACCCCGTCGAAGGCACCGTGCGATGCTGACACCTGTGCCATGGCCGGCGATCCGGCAGGAAGAAAAAGCAGGCAGACGAGCGCGGCGAGAAAATGCCGGATTGCATTTCTTCCAGGAACAGCCCGCATGCCTCAACTCCGCCTTGCACGCCTGAACATCGCGGATGTTCTATTCCCGCCGTTCGTCGCCGTTCACCAGAATTGGTTTCATTCAAACCGAAAAGCCGCAAAGAGGCAACCAAGCGACCTGCGGGGTGGTTGGAAGCGGATGGAAGGCTACATGAAGTCGCGCGGAACCGCTTTTTCGAACGTCCTCTCGAAGATCTTCGCCTCGCCCTCGAAGGCGCGGACATTGGCCGAGATCAGCCAGTGCGTCGCGGTGCAGGCGATGGTGGCGGTCGAGACGGTGCGCACGAACCAGCCGGGGCGCTGCATGTCGCAGGTCCAGACGGCCGTGCCCGTCATCGAGAGCGGGTCGTTTTCGGCGATCGACCAGAGTTCGTCGCGGACCTGGCGGGTGGCGAGGCCCGTGCCGGGATGCTCGTTGAGGCCGGTATCCTCGTAGATCGAATATTCGGTCAGGCCGTTCGTCAGGCTCCGTTCCACGCCGCGCGCCGTTTCGCCCGGAGCGAGCTCCGTATATTTCGGCAACGGGTCGGGATTGGCCGGCTCGGGAAGAGAGACGACCCGGTGCGCGCCGAGTTTCGGCAGGGAAAGGCCGAGCGAGGCGAGGTCGACCGTCACGCCGGCATCCACCGGCGGCGGCAGGATGATCGGCCAGTAGGATGTCGAGAGCGACAGACGGATGCGGTGGCCGGCGCGGAAGCGATAGCCCATGGCGTCGAGCACGAGGCGGACACGGACCTTCTCCCCTCTGGGCATCGCCTTCGGTTCGGCATTGCCGTCGCGATGGGCGAGGTTGAGGACGCCGAAGGTCACGCGGGTCGCCGTGCCATCGGGATGGATATCGACGAGGCGGGCACAGAGATTGGCGATATCAGCCTCCGTCGAGAGGTCGAGCTCCAGCACCGGCTGGCCGAGGAAGTCCTGCGCTTCCGAGAGCGGCGGCGTCTCGACGACAAGCGAGCCGGCATCGTCGAGGCGCTGGTCGAGCGCCATTTCCGCGTCCGGCTTCAGCGTGAACCACTCGCCGGCCATGATGCCGGTGTCGAGCGGCGACTTCAGGGTGCGGTCGTGCCCGGTGGCGCCGGCAATCGGCATGCCGGGCGCCAGCGTGCCGTATTGCTCGACGTAGAAGGTCGCCATGTCGGGCGCCTCCCAGCGATCCTTGGCGACCCAGAAGCCGGGATCGGCCTCGCGGCGCAGCGCCGGGCGGGCGGCGTCCTGGATATAGGCGCGCACCTGCGGCGTCTTCTCCGCGCCATTCTCCTCACCGCGCAGCCAGCGGTTCCACCAAGCGATGGCTTCCGTGTGGAAATCCATGCGCGGCTTCGGCCAGGCGAAATGCGGGTATTTGTGAACCCAGGGGCCGATCAGCGCCTTCGCCTTGTCGCCAAGGCCTTCGACGGCCTTGAGCGGCGTGCTGCGATAGCCGTCCGCCCAGCCGGCGATGACGAGGGCGGGGACGGGGAAGCCGGCGAAATCCTCGCAGATGGAACCGTGTTTCCAGAAGGCGTCGCGGCGCTGGTGCTGCAGCCATTCCTCCATGAAGAAGGGCTCGTTTTCCAGCCGCTCCAGCCACATCGCCTTCCAGCGCTCGCCGACGATATCGGGGTCGGGCGAGCGCGACTGGTAGGCGAGCATGGTGGCGGCCCAGGACAACTGGGCGGAAAGATGGGTGCCGTTCTTGTAGTGGATGTCGTCGTTGTACCGGTCGACGGTGGAGGCGATGGAGATGACGGCCTTCAGCGCCGGCGGCTTCAGCGCGGCGACCTGCAGGCAGTTGAAGCCGCCCCAGGAGATGCCCATCATGCCGACCGCGCCGTTCGACCAGGGCTGTGCCGCGATCCAGGCGATGAGCTCACAGGCGTTCGCCAGCTCCAGCGGCGTATATTCCCCGTCGATGACGCCGTCGGATTCGCCCGAGCCGCGGATATCGACACGCACGCCGGCAATGCCGGCGGCGGCGAAGACGGGATAGGTCGATTCATCGCGCATGCACGTGCCGTCGCGCTTGCGGTAGGGCAGGAATTCGAAGACGGCGGGCACGGGGTCCGCCTCGGCCCCGTCCGGCATCCAGATGCGCGCGGCAAGCCGGGTGCCGTCGGCAAGCGTGATCCACTGGTTTTCGATGACGGTGAAGGGGCGAGGCATGGCGGGCGTCCGTTTGGCGGGAGAGGCGGATTTGACTGACCGGATGCAGCGCGTGGCGCTGCATCCGGTCATGGATATAGAGGCATAACGTCAGGCGTCGAGCCAGACCCGGCTTGCGACATAGCCGTTGGAGACGTCGTTGCCGATGTCGTGGACATAGCCCTTCACCTGCTTGGAGCAGGCATTGAGGTAGTCGTTGAAGACCGGCAGGATCAGGCCGCCCTCGTCGCGCACGATGAGCGCCATGGTCTTGTAGAGCGCGCGGCGCTTGGTTTCGTCGAGCTCGGCCCTTGCCTGGAGAACCAGCTTGTCGAAATCCGGCCGCTTGAAGCGCGTGTCGTTCCATTCGGCGTTGGAGACATAGGAGGTGGAATAGCGCGAATCCTGCGTCGGGCGCCCGCCCCAGTAGGATGCGGAGAAGGGCTGGACGTTCCAGACGTTCGTCCAGTAGCCGTCATCCGGCTCGCGCTTGACGTCGATGGCGATGCCCGCCTTCTTGGCGCTCTCCTGGAAGAGCACGGCGGCATCGACCGCGCCGGGGAAGGCGGCTTCGGCAGTGCGCAGGAGAACCGGGCCGGAATGGCCGGATTTCTTGTAGTGGAAGGCGGCCTTGTCCGGGTCGAAGGCGCGCTGCTCGATACCGTCCGGGGCGAGGGCATAGGCCATGTTGACAGGATAGTCGTTGCCGAGGGTGCCGTAGCCGCTGAGCACCCGGTCGAGGATCTCCTGGCGGTCGATGGCGTATTTGAGCGCGAGGCGCAGATCGTTGTTGTCGAACGGTGCCGTGTCGCAATGCATCAGGAAGCTGTAGAAGCCCTTGCCGCCGGTCTGGAGGATCTCGACGATCGGCGCGCGCTTCAGGAGTTCGACGGTCTTGGGCTCCACCGCGCTGATGAAGTGGACCTGGCCGGAGGACAGCGCCGCGATGCGCGCGGTGGTGTCGTTCATGACGATGATCTCGACGCTATCGACGAAGCCGCGGTCGGAGCGCCAGTCGTTCGCGTTCTTCTCGAAGGTCGTGCGCACGCCCGCCTCGAAGGAGACCAGCTTGTAGGGGCCGGTGCCGACCGCCGCATCGGGGTTTTCCACGCCGCCGCCCGGCTGGATGATCAGGTGGTAGTCCGAGAGGATCAGCGGCAGGTCCGCGTTCCCTTCGGCGAGCGTGATCACCAGGTCGCCGGCCTTGTCCTCGAAGGACCTGATCGAGCCGAGAAGCCCGAGCGCGCCCGACTTGGAGCCGGCATCGGAGTGCCGCTTCAGCGTGGCGAGCACGTCGGCGATGGTCATCGGGCTGCCGTCGTGGAACGTGACGCCCTTGCGGATCTTGAAGGTCCAGGTCGCGGCATCGGCGGAGGCTTCCCAGGATTCGGCAAGGGCCGGGACGGCGACGCCGGTATCGGGATGGGATTCGACCAGCGTATCTCCCCAGCAGCGGCCCGTCACGAAGGCAACGCCGGCGCTGTAGCCTGCCGGATCAAGCGTATCCGTCGCAGCGCCGCCCTTCAGGCCGAGCTTCAGGTGCCCGCCGCGCTTCGGTTCCTGCGCGAGCGCGCGCCCCGGCGCAAAGCCTGTCGCCGTTGCGGCGAGCACGCCGAGGGCGGCTGCGCCGCCGAGGAACTCGCGGCGTTTGAGGCCGCCGGTGGAATTTACATCAGGCTTCCAGATGCGCGTCATGTCGTCGGTTCCCCATTTGTGCGGGCTCCGGACATCCACCGGAGCTTTCGAGGAAATCGTAGCGAACATGGGGGCGGGAGAGAATTTCACGACTTGACGCGTTTTTACGCTGCTTTACGCTCTTGTTCCCTGGAGTGAACCATGCAGCCGACGTCTTTCCCGATCAATCTCCGGCATGCCTGCAGCACCCGCAGGTCGGTGTCGGAAATCTGCCGCCAGCTCGGCGTCAACCGCCAGCAATTCAACCGCTATGTGAACGGCGAGGCGATCCCCTCGCCGCACAATCTGGCGCGGATCGCGGCCTTCTTCGGCGTCAGGCCGGCCGACTTCTCGCTCGACCCGGCCCTGTTCGAGCTGCGCCTCGTGAGCGCGGCCGGCGGGGCCTTCGGCACGGACGTGCTGCATACCTGCTTTCCCGGCAACCTGCCGTCGCTTCGCCGGCATCTCGGCTATTACCAGACCTACCACGTCTCGCTCTCGTGGCCGGGCATGATCGTCTGCTCCTGTGCCCGGCTGGACGAGCACGAAGGTGCGGTGCGCGTGAAATCCATCGAACGCATCCAGGACCGGCCGCATGAAATCCGCCAGTTCTCGAAATATCTCGGCCTCGCCTCGTTTCTCCGCAACCGCATCTTCGTCGTCGAGCGGAGCACCGGGCCTGAACCGATGATCGCGCAGACGATCCTGACGCCCTTCGAAACGCACCAGCGCATCTATCTGAGGGGCATGACGATGGGTGTTTCCTGGCGGAAGCAGAACCTTCCCTATGCCTCGCGCGTCATCTGGCGCCATCTCGGCACGGATACCGACCGGCGCCAGCTGCTGTCCCGCTGCGGCGTGTTGCCGCCAGGCTCGCGGCAGCTTCCCCCGACGGTGCGCGAATTCCTCGACGCGAGCGAAAATCCCGCCATTTCCATCCCGTTCAGCGAGGTCTGAGCATCTTGGGATCTGCGTCCGGCTAGACGGCGACCAGGCTTGCATGCCGTTCCGGCAAGGCAACCGCAAATCGCTCCGGCCCGATCTCCGCGAAAAATTCCCGCGCCACCTCGATGAAACGCCGCAGGAAGGCCGGTTTTGCGCTTCCATACCGGTCGGCGATCATCAGGCGGGGTGTCGGCAGGATTTCGAGCAGGGGGCGGCGCACCAGACGATCGCTGTCCGGGCTTCCAAGCCCGATGGGGCGCATGTTGAGGATCGACATGCCGAAGCCGCAAGCCACTGCGGCGCGAACGGTATCGTAGCCCCGCGTCCGGAACGAGATTTTCGGTCGCTGGCCCGCGAGATCGAAAAGCGTGACCAGGTAGCCCGAGGTCTGCGGCAGGTCGAGCAGCACCAGCGGCCGCGTCACCAGTTCCGCGAGGCTGAGGCATTGCTTTTGCGCAAGCGGATCGTTCGCATGAAGCAGCGCATGTGCCGGCACATGGGCGAGGGTCACGGCGTCCGAGGGAAGGCCCGGGCCGATGTCATAGGCCACGATCGCATCGACCATGTTCGATTCCAGCCATGTCAGCAGTTGCGGTTGCTCGCCCTCGAAGAGCTGGATCTCGGTGCCGCTCGCTGCAACGAACCGGTGCAGGAGCTCCGGCATGAACAGGGCGCCGAACGGCTCGAAGCAGCCGATCTTCAGGACCGGGGGCATGCCGGCGGTGAACTTGTCCATCGTGCGCTCGAACTCGGCCTCCGCCGCGAGCAGGCGGCGGGCCGACGCGACGAACCGCTCGCCTGCCGGCGTAAGCGTGACGCCCTTGGACGGCCGGCGCTCGAAGAGCCTGGAACGCATTTCGCCTTCCGCCTGGCCCATCGCGGCCAGAATGGAGGATTGCGCGATGCGGCAGGTGCCCGCCGCAGCCGATATCGATCCCGTCTCTGCGACGAGCACGAGGTAACGAAGCTGGCGAAGGGTCAGATTCATTCATCTATTCCATGTAACAAGCAGCATCATATTTTGCATTTTATATAATTCAACGTTTGCGCGATGCTGTCTTCACTGGTTTTCAGCAGTGGGAAGACGCCGTGAACGACAGCCGCCAGTCCATCTCGCCAATCTCCGATGCGCCGGACCTGTGCCGCATGGATGTCGCGGCCCTCACCGCGGCCTTCCGGTCCGGCGCGCTTTCTCCGGTGGAGGCCGTCCAGGCGGCACTTGATCGCGCCGAGGCCGTCCAGCCGCGTTTCAACGCCTTTACCTTCATCGATCACGCCGGCGCGCTGGAAGCGGCGCGCGCCGCCGAGGCGCGCTGGCGGGCGGGCTCGGCGCTCTCGGCGATCGACGGCGTGCCCGCGACCCTCAAGGACATCGTGCATGTCGAGGGCTGGACCGTGCGCTACGGAAGCCGGGTCACCGATGCCGCGCCGATGAAGCAGGACGCGCCCGCCGTCGCGGGCCTTCGCGCTGCCGGCGCGGTCTTCATCGGCCAGACCACGACGCCGGAGTTCGGCTGGAAGGCGGTGACGGACAGCCCCGCCTTCGGCATCACCCGCAATCCATGGAACCCGGACTGCACGCCCGGCGGCTCCTCGGGCGGGGCGGCGGTCGCCTCGGCCACCGGCGCGGGCGTTCTTCATCTCGGCACCGATGGCGGCGGATCGATCCGGATCCCTGCCGCCTTCACCGGGACCTTCGGCCTGAAGCCGACCTTCGGCCGTGTTCCGGCCGATCCGCCGAGCGTCTTCGGCACGGTTGCCCATATCGGCCCGATGACCCGCAGCCCGGCCGATGCACGGGCGATGCTCGCCGCGATGGGCGGACGGAGCCTTCGGGACTGGAGCCAGCCATGGGGGGCGGTGCCGGCGCTCGATGCGCAGCCCTTCGGCTGGAAGGGGCGCAAGGTCGGTCTCTGGATGTCGCCGCCGACGGGTTCGCTCGACCCGGCGATCGAGCGCGCGGTGTTGGATGCGGCCCGGCGGACCGAGGCGGCGGGCGCGCGCGTTGAAGCGATCCAGCTGCCCGGCGAACGCCTGCACGACCTGTTCTGCGCCCACTGGATGACCGGAGCCGCAAGCCGCCTTTCGTCCGTACCCTCGTCGGCACGCGAAGCGATGGATCCCGGCTTCATCGAGGCGGCCGGGGAGGGGAGCCGCTTCAGCCTGATGGACTATATCTCGGCGCAACAGGCCCGTGCCCGCTTCGGCGCCGCAATGGACCAGTTGCTTGCGGACTATGATCTCCTTCTTTCTCCCGCCACCGCCTGCCTGCCGTTTGCGGCCGGACGGGAGGTGCCAGAGGACTCCAGCCTGTCGCGCTGGACCGAATGGGCCGGGTTCAGCTATCCGATCAACCTGTCACAGCAGCCGGCCTGCACCCTGTTCTGCGGCCTGGCCGACGGCTTGCCGGTCGGCTTGCAGATCGTCGGCCCGCGTGGGGAAGACGGCTTCGTGCTTGATGCCGCCGAGGCGGTCGACCGCTTGCTGGGAGCACCGTGATGCCGGATATCGTCTCCCTTTCCCTTAACGCGCTGACGCTGATGAGCATTCTCATGCTCGTCGCGCTCGGTCTTGCGATCATCTACGGATTGATGGGCATCATCAATCTCAGCCATGGCGAGTTCGTGACCATCGGCGCCTATACGCTGTTCACGGTACAGGCGGCCGGCGGCTCGTTCTGGCTGGCGCTCGTGGTGGCGCCGGTCGTCGGCTATCTCCTGGGCACGGTGCTTGAAATCACGGTGATCCGGCGCCTCTACGACAGGCCCATCTCCACCATCCTCGCCACCTGGGGGCTGAGCCTCATCCTGCAGCAAGCGATCATCCTGGCCTATGGCGCCGCGCCGCGGCCGGTGACGGCGCCGTTCGAGGCGTCTGTCCAGGTGCTCGGCATCACATATCCGGCCTACCGGCTCTTCCTGATCGTCTTTGCCTTCGCCGTGATGGCCGGCTGCGTGCTGGTCTTCCGCAAGACGCCGTTCGGGCTCGATGTCAGGGCGGTGATCCAGAATGCGGGCATGGCGCGGGCGCTCGGCGTGAATGCCGAAAGGGTCTATCGCCGGGCGTTCGCCAGCGGCGCGGCGCTCGCCGCCCTCGCCGGCGTCCTCATCGCGCCGCTCGTCGCCGTGACGGCGCTGATGGGCGTCAACTATCTGGCGCGCTCCTTCTTCGTCGTCCTCGTCGGCGGCGCGGGTTCCATCCCCGGTGTCGTCGCCGGCTCGGCCTTCGTGGGCGGGTTGGAATCGTTGCTCTCCACCACCGTGCCGATCACCGTGGCGCAGGCCAGCGTGCTGATCCTCGCGGTCGTCATCGTGCGGTTCCGTCCGCAGGGGCTGGTGCCGGCATGACGCAACGGGAGAAGACCTGGCTTTTCATCACCCTCGCCATCCTGGCGGCGCTCGCCCTCTATCCGGCCTTCGGCTCCTATTCCGGCGTCTCCGGCCTTCGCGACATCCTGCTTTTCGCGCTCTTCGCCGTCTCGCTCGATCTCTTCTGGGGACGCACCGGCATCCTCTCCTTCGGCCACGCCACCTTCTTCGGTGCCGGTGCCTACGGCATGGCGGTGATGACGATCCACCTGGCGCCGGGCGCCGCCTGGAGCAGCCTCGCGGGGCTTGCCTTCGGTGTCGGCCTTGCCGGCGTGATCGCCCTTGCGGTCGGCTACTTCGTGATCTTCGGCGGCGTGCGCGGGGCCTATTTCACCATCGTCACCCTGGCCTTGACCCTGATCGCGCAGCAGATCGCCATCGGCTGGTCCTCCGTCACCGGCGGGGATGCGGGCCTGATCGGCGTTCCGCCGCTCACGCTCGGCCTCTCGATCACCGGCAAGGTCTTCTATTATCTTGTGGTCGCCGTGCTGTTCGGCATCGTGCTCGCGCTCTGGGCGGGCCTGCGCGGCCAGCGTGGCCTCGTCCTTCGGGCAATCGAGGACGACGAGCGCAAGGCCCAGACGCTCGGCTACAACACGCCGCTTCACCTGCTCGCCGTCTTCGTGCTTTCGGGCCTGATCGCCGGGCTTGCCGGCGCGCTCTATGTGACCGGAACGGGTTTCGTCGCGCCGGACATGATCGCGCTCCTGCTCTCCACCGAGGTCATCATGTGGGTCGCGGTCGGCGGGCGCGGCTCGCTCATCGGCGCGGTCGCGGGCACGATGATCGTCTGGCGGCTGCAGCAGGAGGTTTCCACGCTCAGCGCTTCAGCCTGGCCGCTGTTCATCGGCGCTTTCTTCCTCGCCATGGTGTTCTTCTTCCCTGACGGCCTGCCGGCCGCCGCGCAGAAGCTCTGGACGCGCTGGAAGGGCGTGAAGGAAGGGGGCGCGGCATGACGGGCGGCGAACTGCGCACGGAAGGCCTCGGCCGTCGTTTCGGCGGATTGGTTGCCGTCGAGGATGTCAGCGTGACCTTTGCGGCGGGGGAGGTCTCCTGCGTGATCGGGCCGAACGGCGCCGGCAAATCGACGCTTCTCAACATGATCTGCGGCGCCATAGCGCCGAGCGCCGGCCGGATCCTGTTCGACGGCAAGCCTGTCGAAGGCCTCTCGCGCCACGCGATCGCCCGTGCCGGCATCGCCCGCAAGTTCCAGGTCCCCTCCGTCTTCGGTTCGCTGACGGTTGCGGAAAACCTGGCGGTGGCGGGCGGTGGCGATGCGGAGGCGGTGATGGCGCGCACCGGGCTTGCGGCCGAGCGCGATACCCGCGCCGACGTGCTCGCCCACGGCAAGAAGCAATGGCTGGAAATCGCCATGGGACTGATCCGCAGGCCACGCCTCCTGCTGCTCGACGAGCCGACGGCCGGCCTCTCGCCGGAGGAGACCCAGGCGGTGGCCGACCTCCTCCTGTCGCTGCGCGGCACATGCACGGTGGTGGTGATCGACCACGACATGCATTTCGTGCGGGCGCTGTCGGCCCGCACCGTGGTGATGCACCAGGGCCGGCTCGTTGCGGAAGGCGATTTTTCGGCCATCGAGCGCGACCCGATGGTGCGCGACATCTATCTGGGGCGGGCGTGATGCTGGACGTGAACGATCTGCGCGCAGGTTATGGCAGCACCGAGGTCCTGCAAGGCGTCACCCTGTCGGTCCGAAAGGGCGAGGTCGTGTCGATCCTCGGCCGCAACGGCGTCGGAAAGACGACGCTGATGAAGGCGCTGATCGGCCTCATCAGGCCCTGGGCCGGGCAAGTCGCGCTGAACGGCAAGGCCGCCGCGGGCCTGCCGCCGGAAAGGATCGCGCGGGCGGGCCTTGCCTATGTGCCGCAGGGACGGGGCATCTTCCACAAGCTCTCCGTCATCGAGAACCTGACCATGGGCACGCGTGCGCGCCGCGACGGCAGCGCGACGGTTCCAGCCGAGATCTTCGAAATGTTCCCGATCCTTGCCGAGCGTCGCCACCAGCTGGGCGGAACGCTTTCAGGCGGGCAGCAGCAGCAGCTGGCGCTTGGCCGGGCGCTCGCCTCGGCGCCGGATTTCCTGCTGCTCGACGAGCCCTCCGAGGGCATCCAGCCGAACATCGTCCAGATGATCGGCGACATCCTGCGCAAGCTCGCGGCCGAAAAGGGCCTGGGCGTGCTCCTGGTGGAACAGAATCTCGACCTCGGCCTCTCGGCGGCCGATCGGGTGCTGTTCATGGAGAAGGGGCGCATCGTTCACGAAAGCACGCCCCGGACGCTCGAGGAGGAGACGCTTCACCGGTACCTGGCCATCTGAACACGCCCGGATGGCCGGGCTTGCATCAAGGCGAACCAAAAGGGGAACTGAAATGACGCTTATCACCCGCCGCCGCACGCTCCAGGGCCTTGCCGGCATTGCCGCCGTCTCGGCGCTCGGCGCGCCGTCCATCCTGCGTGCAGCCGACACGATCAAGCTCGGCTTCCTGTCGGGCCTCACCGGCCTTGAAACCATTCTCGGCGAAACGCAACTGCACTGCTTCGAGCTTGCGGTGGAAGAGCTGAACGCGGCCAACGGTATCGGCGGCCGCAAGATCGAATATGTCGTCGAGGACGACCAGACGACCACCCGCGGCGCCATCGAAAAGGCGCGCAAGCTGGTGTTCGAGGACGAGGTCGTCGCGACCATGGGCATGATCGCTTCGCTGGAGCACGTCGCCGCCCGCTCCGTCACCAGCCCGGCGAACCATATCCTGATGTACTCGACCTATTACGAGGGCGGGGTCTGCGAGAAGAGCTTCTTCTCGACCGGGCAGGTGCCGAACCAGCAGATCGTGCCCTCGCTCGGCTGGTTGACGAAGAACACCGGCAAGACCGTCTACGTCATCGGCTCCGACTACATCTGGCCGCGCGCCTCGACGGAAGTCATCAAAACGGAGATCGAAAAGCTCGGCGGCAAGCTGCTCGGCGCGGAATTCGCCCCGTTCGGCACGCAGGACTTCGCGCCGATCTTCGACCGTGCGAGGGCGGCCAATCCGGATTTCATCTGGATGATGGTGGCGGGCGCCGACGTCATCACGGCCCTGAAGCAGTACCAGTCCTTCGGCTTCAAGCAGCAGCTCTTCTCAAATGCGCTGGACGAGCTGTTCTCCTTCGCCCATCCGGAACTGACGGCCGGCACGCTGTCCAACCAGGCCTACTTCATGAAGCTGGACACGCCGCGCAACAAGACCTTCACGGAGGCCTTCGCGAAGAAGTACGGCGCGGACAAGCCCATCAACGCCATCGGCGAGGCGGCCTATGACGGCGTCCATCTCTATGCCGCCGCCGTGGAGAAAGCCGGATCGACGGAAACCGACGCGGTCATCAAGGCATTGCGCGAGGTGGAGTTCGATGCGCCGCAGGGCAAGGTCAACTTCGCCGCCAACAATTGCCTGCGCACCAACTCCATCCTCGCTCGCGGCACGCCGGACGGCCATTGGGAAACCGTCGAGAACTTCGGCCAGATCGACCCGGACGTGCCTGGATGCACCCTTTGAACGACATCCTCACCTCGGCGAAAGCGGCACGTGCCGCTTTCCTGTTCGGCACGGCAGGCGCCGAGGAGATGGCCCGGGCGATGCTGGCGGGCATCGCCCGGGACAATCCCCGCCTCAATGCCTATCGCGAGGTGCTGGAAAGCACGGCGCTCGCCGAGGCGCGTGCCGCGGATGCCGCCAGGATGGCGGGCCGCGATCCCGGGCCGCTTGCCGGGCTCTGCGTGGCGGTGAAGGAAAACATCGATACCGTGCCGGCACAGGCAAGTGCCGGCATGCGATTCCTTCGCGACCGGAGGGCGGTAAAGGACAGCTGGATCACCGCGAGATTGCGTGCGCTCGGCGCGACGATCGTCGGCACGACGATCAGCGATCCGGGCGCCTTCGGGGTACGGACCGCCGAGGTGGTGCATCCTGGGGATACGACGCTCTCCGTCGGCGGTTCTTCGGGCGGTTCGGGTGCGGCGCTGGCGGCGGGGCTTTGCCATGCGGCGATCGGCACCGATACCGGAGGCTCCATCCGGGTGCCGGCCGCGCTGTGCGGCGTGGCGGGCCTGAAGCCGAGCGCCGGCCGATGGTCCCTTGCGGGCGTATGGCCGCTCGTGCCCTCGCTCGACCACGTCGGACCGATGGCGCGCACGGGCGAGGACCTGCTGCTCCTGGCAGAGGCCCTAGACCCCGACATGCCGGCGCGCCCGGCCGCGCGCCGTGTCGCTTTCGACCCGGCCTGGGTCGCCGAGTGCGATGGCGACGTGCAGGCAGCCTTCGGGCAGACGCTGACGGCGCTGACGCGCAAGGGTGTGGCGGTGTCCGAAGCGCGCCTGCCCGCGCTCGATCGGGTGGCGGCGGTGCACGGCACGATCTTCTGCGTCGAGACGGCCGCCTTCTATCGCAGCTTCGTCGCGCCCGGCGTCGAGTTGCCGCGCGAGGGGCAAGGTGCCGTCAACCATGCGGATTCGATCACCATGGCGGCTTATCTGGCTGCCTGCCGCGATCGCCAGCAGATGCGGGCCGCCGTCGATGCGATCCTTGCGGACGGCACGGTGATCGTGAGCCCGACGACCGCGGTGGCGCGTGCGCCGAAAGACGCGCAAAGCCTTGCGGTCGGGGGGACGGAACGGGATTTCACCTATGGATTGGTACGGCTGACCTGCCTCTTCGACCACACGGGCCACCCCGCCGCGGCTCTGCCGGCCGCAGGTGGCAGCCTGCAGGTCGTTGCCGCCCGCGACGCCGACCGCTCGACTCTCGCGCTGCTGGAGAACGGCCTCTCTTCCAGCACCGGCGTGTGATGAAGGCGACGATCAACCCCCTGCTTGGGCCGCTTGCGCGGCCCCGCGGCAGGACCGCTAGTTCATGACGACCACGGCTTCCACCTCGAAAAGCATGGGGTCGATCGCAAGCCTGGGAACGGGAACGAGGGTCTGCGCCGGCAGCGCTTCACCGAACATTTCCTTAACGCTCTGGGTCAGCACCCCAAGCTTCGCCATGTCGTGATCGACCACGAATACGGTGAGCTTGGCGACCTGATCCGGCCTTGCCCCGAGCGCATCCAGGGCAGCGCGCAAATTTGCGTAGGCTTGTTTCACCTGGGCCGCGAAGTCGGGTGACAAGGCCCCCGTGCTGTCCTGGCCGCCCTGTCCGGAGACATAGGCAAGCCTGGCGCCTGCAGGGACGATGACCGCCGTGCTGTAGCCGTTCGGCGTCGGGTCGCCGAGGGTCGGCGGGTTGACGATGCTCAGCTCGTTCGCGGCCGCCGCAGCGGAGATTCCGGTTGCCATGATGATGAGCCCTCCAATGAGCAGATGCTTGGTTGCACGTGGCATGATTTTGGTCCTTGGGGTCTAAGACAGGTCGGAGCGAGCATCGGCGTGTCGTCTGCTCGTGGCCGACGACGCATTCTAAGCGGCCATACCTGTCAATTTCTGTCAGGTTGGATTACGCTTTTTCGATGCGTGCAAGCCGCCTTCTGTCCATTCTGACGACCCTGCAAGCGAAGGGACATGTCACCGCCCAGGCGCTGGCCGCCGAGTGCGAGGTTTCGCTGCGCACGATCTATCGAGATGTGGATGCGCTCAGCGCAGCGGGAATCCCGGTCTACAGCGTGCAGGGCAGCAGCGGAGGCTATCGGCTGCTCGAGGGCTACCGGGTCCGCCTGAACGGCTTGTCCTCGACCGAAGCCGAGGCGCTGTTCCTGGCCGGCCTTACGCGCCAGGCGGCTGATCTGGGGTTGGGCGCCGTTGCAGCGAGCGCGCGCACAAAGCTTCTGGCCGCCTTGCCGGAGAGCATGCGATCCGGGGCGATGAGGGCGCGATTCCACTTCGATGCGCCGGCCTGGTTCGCCGAGGCCGAGGCCCTGGACCACCTGCCCGCCGTTGCCGATGCCGTGTGGAACCAGCGTCCTATCCGCATGCGCTACCAAAGCCGGAAGGCTGACAGGGAGCGGCGCGTCGAGCCTCTTGGAATCGTCCTGAAAGGCGGCGCCTGGTATCTGGTCGCTCGCGCCGACAACGCTGTCCGCACCTTCCGCCTCTCCCGGGTCGGGAAGATGGAGGTGCTTGATGAACGCTTTGACTATCCGGAAGGGTTCGACCTCGAAGCATATTGGACCGAGAGCATCAGGCGTTACGAGGTGGACCTTCATCCCAATCGCGCTGAAATCCGGCTGTCGCCCTGGGCTATGGGCATGATGGAGGAGCTTCTGCCCCCCTATGTCCGCACCGGCGCCGTTGTTTCCGAGGAGGCCGACGCGCGGGGCTGGCGACGGGTAATCCTTTCGGTCGGTTCCATCGCTCACGCCGCGGTGGAGATCCTGCGCTTTGGAGCGGACGCAGAAGTGATCGGGCCGCCGGAGCTTCGCGCCAAAATGGCGGAGATCGTCGGCACTCTGGCGCAGGTCTATGCCGGTGAGGATCCGGGGTAAGACCTTGCCGCTCTCGTTCCGGACCGGGTCTCAAGCATCAGGCTGACCATGGGGGGCGGACGGATCGGCGGCTTCGCGCAACGCCCTATTTCCGCGATGCTCCGTACCGGTCATACTTTCGTGTCTGCCGCACCAGCCAGTCCCGAAACAGAATGATGCTCGGCTGGTGGGCTTTGCGTTCCGGGTAGACCACGAAGTACGAGTCGCCTGAGGGGATGGCGTCGCCGAAAGGCATATGCAGCTTGCCCTGGGCAAGTTCAGGCTCGATGAACGAGATCGGGATCACCGCGATCCCGACACCATGGACGGCGGCATTGATGAGCATGTCGTTATGGGAAAACCGCGTTCCCTGGATTCGTCCGCTATAGCTGAGCCCGGCGACCCGCAGCCAGTGCAGCCAAAGGCTGGGTCGACTGGCATTCTGCAGCATCGGGAATTTCGAGAATTCCAGCGGATCGAGCCGTGTCCCCGGCGGGATCAGGCCGGGAGAGGAAACGACGGCGAGCTTCTCCGTGAACAGCTCGATGGCGCGCGCATGAAGCCACGTGCCCGCGCCGCGCAATATGGCGATGTCGAGCCGTGTCGTTTCGAAATCGACGCTCGGAAGGGCCGGGGCAATCTCGAGCGGTATGTCCGGATTGGCCGCGATGAAGGAGCCCAGCCGTTCGGGAAGCCAGCGAGACGCCAAGGTATAGTGCGTGCCAATCATCAGCGAGGAATCCACGCTGCGTCCCCGCACCGCGTCGATCGAGATTTCCTGCAGCCTGTCGAGCGACAGCGCGAGGTCGCGATAGTAGGTGGCCCCCACCTCGGTCAGGACCAGCCGCGGCCCGGAGCGGTGGAAAAGCGGCACCCCGAGAAAATTCTCCAGGTTCCTGATCTGCCGGCTGATCCCGCTCTGGGTCAGCCCGAGATCCTCCGCCGCCCGCGTGAAGCTCATGTAGCGCGCGGCCGCCTCGAAGGCGTGGAGCGCGGAGAGGGAGGGGAGGTAGCGTCGCATGCCCCGTTTTATCAATCATGACTAAAACTCATGCAAGAGAGAATTTTTCCATGATTTTCATCCGACCCGGGATGCGTCAGGTTCTTTCCAGAATAATCCAAACAGGAAGTTCAAGGTGGCCCGTGCGAACCGGACGGGCCGGCTGAAACTCCATAAAAAGGGGAATGCCATGATCAACAGAAGACACTTCAACAAATTCCTGGGGCTGGCCGCGATTTCCGCGGCGGCCTCGCTGCCTGCGCTGCGCGCCAGCGCGAACACCTCGCTCGAGCGGGTCAAGGCGTCGGGCGTCCTGCGCATCGGCGGCGTCGCGGACGGCGCGCCCTATTACCAGAAGAGTTTGGCGGACGGTTCCTGGCGCGGGTTCTATGTCGATATCTGCCAGAAGCTGGCGGACGACCTCGGCCTGAAGCTGTCGATCCTCGAAACCACCTGGGGCAACTCCGTCCTCGACCTGCAGGCGGACAAGGTGGACGTGTTCTTCGGCCTGAACCCTACCCCCGAGCGCCAGAAGGTGATCGATTTCTCCGGCCCCGTCTTCCGCAACGCCTTCACCATGGTCACGCGCAAGGGGCTGGAGGCGAAGACCTGGGAGGACTTCGACAAGCCCGAGATGCGCATCGCCGTCGATGCCGGCTCCTCCCATGATGCGGCGGTCTCGCGCCATGCTGCCAAGGCGGAGGTCGCCCGGCTGAAGACGGCGAGCGACGCCACGGCCGCCCTTCAGGCCGGCCGCGCCGACGCGCAATGCCTCGTCCTGATCCTGGCTCTGACGCTGCGTGCGAAAAATGCGGCGATCGGTGATCTGGTCATGCCGACCCCGCCCGACTTCACCACCTCCAATGCCGGCTTCCGCCGGGAAGAAGACGGCTCCTGGAAGGAATTCGTCGACCAGTGGATCACCGCCAACCGCGAGAGCGGTTTCGTCCGCGATGCGATCGTGCGCAACATGGGCCTCGTCGGCGTCAAGGAAAGCGACTTCCCGCCCAATTTCGAGATCTGATCCTCCCTCATCCGGCGAAGCTTCGGCTTCGCCGGCATCGGATTTTCGAAGATCGGGTTCGCATCATGTATCAATGGGATTTTTCCATCCTGTGGGACTATCGCTGGATTTTCCTGCAGGGTCTCGGCGTCACCGTGAGTTTCACGCTCGCCATCATCGCCGGCGGCCTGGTCGTCGGCCTGGCGGCGGCGATCGGCCTCCTGTCGCGCTTCGCCGTGCTGCGCGGCGTCTCGCTGGGCTTCATCGAAATCTTCCGCTGCACGCCCGTGCTCGTGCAACTGATCTGGTGCTACTACGCCCTGCCGATGCTGGCGGGTGTCGAAATGACGCCCGTGACGGCTTCGCTCCTCGCCCTGTCGTGTTATGGTGGCGCCTTCTATGCGGAGATCATCCGGGGCGGCATCGTCTCCATAGATGCGGGACAGTCCGAGGCCGCCTCGGCGCTGGGCATGACGCCGGCGCTCGCCATGCGGCGGATCATCCTGCCGCAGGCGCTGCGGCGCATGGTGCCGCCGCTGATGAACCAGTCGATCCTCCAGTTCAAGAACACCTCGCTCGTCTCCGTGCTGGCGGTTCCCGATCTCGTCTATCAGGGGCAGATGGCGGCGCATGACAGCTTCCGGCCGCTGGAGACCTATACGGCGGTGGCTGCGGCCTATTTCGCCATCCTTTTCCCGCTGACCTTGTTCGTCCGCTGGCGCGAGCGCAGGAGCGAAGAGACATGACGACCTCCCAAACCGCCATGATCGACATCACGGGCCTGCGCAAATCCTTCGGCCCCCTGGAGGTGCTGAAGGACATCAATCTTCAGGTGAAGGCGGGCGGCGTGGTCGCGCTCCTCGGTCCCTCGGGATCGGGAAAATCGACGCTGCTGCGCTGCATGAACCTCCTGGTCGTGCCCGATGCCGGCCGCATCCGCGTCGGGGACACCACGTTCCAGTTCGGCGCGTCGACCGAACGGCCCGGGACGAAGCCGCTTGCCGCCTTCCGCTCGCGCACCGGCATGGTGTTCCAGAACTTCAACCTCTTCCCGCACATGACGGTTCTGGAGAACGTGATCGAAGCGCCCATCCATGTACGCAGGCTCGACCGCAAGACCGCGATCGACCTCGGCATGTCGCAGCTCGAGAAGGTCGGCCTCGCCGACCGGGCGAGCCAGCGCCCGCAGACGCTTTCCGGCGGCCAGAAACAGCGGGTGGCGATCGCCCGGGCGCTGGCGATGGAGCCGAGCGTCATGCTGTTCGACGAGGCCACCTCCGCGCTCGACCCCGAGCTCGTCGGCGAGGTGCTGCAGACCATGCAGCAACTGGCGGCCGACGGCATGACCATGGTGATCGTCACCCATGAGATCGCCTTCGCCCGCGACGTCGCCGACCGGGTGGTCTTCATGCGCGACGGCTACGTGGTCGAGGAGGGCCCGGCGGGCGAGGTCATCAATACACCGAGGATGGAGGCGACGAAAACCTTCCTCAGCCACTTCCACAAGGGTGCGATCTAGCGCAACCCGCACGAGGCACAGGTCATGGAAACAATCAGCGCACTTCGGGTCTTCCTGATCGAAAGCCCGATCAAGATGGCCCGGCAGCAGGGTGTCGGCGACGTCAAGGGAACGGTCAAGCGCGTCCTGGTGGAGCTCACCTCCTCGTCCGGCATCGTCGGCTGGGGCGAGGCGGCGCCGTGGGAGGTCTTCACCGGCACGGCCGAAGCCGCCTTCGCCGCCATCGACGTCTATCTCCGGCCGCTGGTGATCGGCGCCCCGGTCGACCGCATCCGCGCCCTCGGCCTGAAGATGAAGAAGGCGCTGGTCGGCCATGGCGAGGCCAAGCTTGCCATCGAGACCGCGATGTTCGACATCCTCGGCAAGTCCTGCGGCCTGTCGATCGCCGACCTCCTTGGCGGGCGCGTGCGCGACACCATCCCGCTCTCCTTCTCGATCGCCGATCCGAGCTTCGAGGCGGACATGGAGCGCATGAAGGAGATGGTGCCGAACGGGCACCGGCTCTTCAAGGTCAAGACCGGGGTGAAGTCCCACCGGGACGACCTCAGGCATCTGGAGGCGATCCGCAACGCCTTCGGCGACGCGGTGGACCTGCGCCTCGACTACAACCAGGCGCTCGAACCCTTCGGCGCCATCGCCATCCTGCGGGACGTCGACCGGTTCCGCCCCACCTTCATCGAGCAGCCGGTGCCGCGCGAATGCCTTGCGGCCATGGCCTCCTTCGCCGCCGATCTCGACACGCCGATCCTTGCCGACGAGAGCTGCTTCGATGCCCGCGACCTGATGGAGATCGTCAGGCTGCAGGCCGCCGATGCGATTTCCGTCAAGCTGATGAAGGTCGGTGGCCTGTTCAACGCACAGGCCCTGATGGCGATCGCCGACCTGGCGCATGTGCCGGGCTACGGCGGCACGCTCTGGGAAGGGGGCGTGGCGCTTGCCGCCGGAACCCAGTTCATCGCCGCCACGCCCGGCGTCTCGCTCGGCTGCGAATTCTACATGCCCCATCACGTGCTGACGGAGGACGTGCTGGAGGCGAAGATCGAGAACCGCAACGGCGAGGTCGTCGTCCCGGACGGGCCGGGCCTCGGCGTCATCGTCTCGCAGGCATCGCTGCGCGAGAACGCGCGCATCCTCTGCGAGCGATAGCGGGCAACACGAAACATCATTCGGAGACGTTCCTTTCCGGCGCGGCATCGCGCGCCGGTGACGGGAGCGTCGTGCAGATTGTCGAGGACGGGAAATGCCAAGCGGAGTTGCCAAGCATGTGGTCGTGATCGGGGCGGGCATCGTCGGTGCCTGCTGCGCGCTCGAACTCGTCCGCGACGGCCATCGGGTGACGATCGTCGATGCCGGTGAGCCGGGCGGCCGACAGGCGGCGAGCTACGGCCACGGATGCTGGATCAGCCCCGGCTCCGTGGTGCCGATGTCGGTGCCCGGCCTGTGGAGGAAGGTGCCCGGCTATCTCCTCAATCCGTGCGGCCCGCTCGTCATTCGCTGGCGGTACATCCTCAAGCTCCTGCCGTGGCTCACCCGCTTCCTGCTGGCCGGCGCGACGGTGTCGCGGGTGGAGCGCACGGCGCGCGCGCTCGCAACCCTCCTGAAGGACAGCCCTTCGCGGCACGGTGCGCTGGCCGGCGAAATCGGCCGGCCCGACCTCGTTCTCCAGGAGGGCCTGCTCTACGCCTATCCGGACAGGGCAGCCTTCGAGGCCGAGGCGCTCGCCTGGCGCCTGCGCCGGATGACGGGCCTCACATGGCGGGAGCTCGACCGGCGCGCACTCGAAGCGCGCGAGCCCGGATTGTCGCCTCATTACCAGTTCGGCGTCCTGGCGGAAGACGGGGCCCATTGCGTCGATCCCGGCGCCTATGTCGCCGCCATCGTCGCGCTGGCCGTGAGCCGCGGCGCAAGCCTCGTCCGGGCGAAGGCGACGGGCTTCGATGTCGTGGGCGGGCGGCTCGCTGCCGTGCGGATGGAGGCCGGGGCGATCGCCTGCGAGCGCGCCGTCATCGCCTGCGGGGCATGGTCGAAAACGCTTGCGCGCATGGTGGGCGACCGCGTTCCGCTCGAGACCGAGCGCGGCTATCACGGCATCGTCGCATCGGACCAGGCGGGGCCGCGCCATCCGATCATGCCGAGCGATGGCAAGATGGCCAACACGCCGACGCTCGCCGGGTTGCGCCTGTCCGGCCAGGTGGAGCTTGCCGCGCTCGACACGCCGCCGAACTGGAGCCGCGTCGACATTCTCGTCGCGCATGCGCGCCATACCTATCCGTCCCTCAAGGGCCGCGAGGATGTCGTCCTCGACCGGTGGATGGGGCATCGGCCCTCCACGCCGGACGGCCTGCCGGTGATCGGCCCGTCCACCCGTTCGCCGGATGTCCTTCATGCCTTCGGCCACGGCCATGTGGGCTTTGCCAGCGGCCCCGTCACCGGCCGCATGATTGCGGACCAGATCGGCGGCAGGCCCTGCTGCCGAGACCTCGCCCCCTTTTCGCCGCGGCGCTTCGGCCGGGCTTAGATCGACGATTTCGAACAGACGAGTACAGGAGAAAGCAATGCGCGGAGCAGACATCCTTGTGGACATGCTCATAGGCTATGGCGTCGAGGTCGTCTTCGGCGTGCCCGGAGACACCAACGTTCCCTTCTACGAAGCGTTGCAGCAGCGCGAGGGCAGTATCCGCCATGTCATGGCCCGCGACGAGCGGTCCGCCGGCTACATGGCGGATGCCTACGGGCGCTTCACCAACCGGCCGGGCGTCTTCGAGTGCCCGTCGGGCGCGGGCGCCATGTATTCCCTGCCCCCGGTCGCCGAATCCAACATGTCCTCGGTGCCGGTCATCCTCCTGACGATCGACATTCCGCTGCCCGGCGAAGGGCGCGGCGTGCTGACGGAGCTGGATTGCGCCCGGCTCTTCGATCCGGTCACCAAGATGTCCGTGCAGGTGAAGTCGCCGGAAAAGCTGCCCGAGATCATCCGCCGCGCCTTCCGCGCCGCCTGCTCGGGCAAGCCCGGCGCGGTGCATCTGCAGATCCCGGAAGACATGCTGCTCGCCGAGGTCGATCCGGCGCGCGTTTCCCTGCATGTGGAAACCGAATGCGCGACCTTCCCGGCCTATCCGACCCTGCCGCCCGCCGACAAGCTCGACAGCGTGCTGTCGCTGCTCACGACCAGCAAGCGTCCGCTCATCGTGTCCGGCGGCGGCGTCAACCGCTCCTGCGCCGGCCCGGAGGTCACCGCCCTTGCCGAGCGCCTCAACATCCCCGTCTGCACGACGATGACGGGGCAGGGCACGATGCCGGACGATCACCGCCTCGCGGTCGGCGTCATCGGCGACAACGGTTTCCATCCCCATGCCAACTGGGCGCTGGAACACGCGGATTTCGTGCTCTTCGTCGGCTCGCGCATGGGCTCGGTCGTGACGATCGGCTGGACCTTCCCGAAGATCACGCTCAACAAGCGCGTCGCCCAGATCGACATCGATCCGGAGATCATGGCGAACAACTACGAGAACGCCGTCTCGGTGCAGGGCGACGCGCGGTTCGTCCTGCAACGGCTGATCGACATGGCGCCCGCCGACAACGACGCGGCGCGCACACAGGACTGGGTGAACGAACTCAATGCGCTGCGGGCGAACTTCTGGGAGAATGCCGAGACCCTGCTCGGCTCGGAAGCCGCGCCGCTGCGCCCCGAACGGGCCGTGCGCTGCTTCAACGAGGCGCTGGAGGCCTATGGCAAGCCGGCGCACATCTATTCCGACGCCGGCACGCCGACGCCGCATATGACGCGTTTCCTCAAGTTGAAGGACCGGCGCACCCGCTTTGCCATTCCGCGCGCCTTCGGCGGTCTCGGCTCGGCGCTGCCGGCCACCATCGGCGCGTGGTTCGCCGACAAGGAGCGCCGGCCGATCGGCATGTTCGGCGACGGCTCCTTCGGCATGTCCGTGGGCGAGCTGGAAACGCTGGTCCGTCTCCAGGTGCCGGCGATCCTGCTGCTGTTCAACAACGGCACCTTCGGCTGGATCAAGGGCCTTCATCGCCTCAGGGGGCACAACCAGTGCTTCGGCGTCGACTTCCTGCCGCCGCGCGGCCAGGCGATCGCCGAGGCCTTCGACGTCAAGGCCTGGACCGCGACGAATTCGCGCGAACTCGACGCGGCACTTGCGGAGGCCTTCGCCTATAAGGATGGTCCCTGCCTGATCGACATCCATGTCGAATCCATCGCCGACCGCGTTCCGCCGGTCTATTCGTGGCTGGCCAAGCGCGGCAAGGACCCGCTCAGCATCGAGGCGGAAGACGTCCGCTACGTCTGAGACGAAAATCGAACGACGGGAGATCACCATGGCAAAGGGACCGACAATCCTCGTGACGGGCGCGGCCGGCGGTATCGGGGCGGAAATCGTCCGGCACATCGCCGGGCCGGGCGTGGCGCTGCTGCTGCACACGGGCGCCAATAGGAAAGGATTGCAGGCCGTGGCCGAGGAGGCGCGCGGCAGGGGCGCGAGGGTGGCCGTGGAGACGGGCGACCTCGGTGATCCCGCCGTGCCGGCGCGGCTGGTGGACGCCGCGCGCGGCGCCTTCGGCGGGCTCGACCAGATCGTCTCCAACGCCGGACGGGCGCATCAGGCGCGCTTCGAGACGCTGGAGGCGGACGACCTGCAGGCCGCCTTCGCGACCATGCCGATGGCGTTCTTCCATCTCGTGAAGGCCGGCCTTGCGGACCTGCGCGCCTCGCCGCAAGGCCGTGTCGTGGCGATCAGCTCCTTCGTCGCCCATGCCTTCGGCACCAACGGCATGCACTTTCCGGCCACCGGCGCGGCGAAGGCGGCGCTGGAGGCGCTTGCCAAGTCGCTGGCCGCGCAGCTCGCCCCGGACGGCGTGACGGTGAACTGCGTCGTGCCGGGATTCGTTCGCAAGGCGAGGGACGGCCACAGGGCCATCACCCCCGCCTCCATGGAAAGCGCGCGCGCCGTGACACCCAACGGAACGCTCGGCGAACATGCCGATATCGCCGCGCTTGTCGCATTCCTCCTGTCCCCCCACGCCCGCCACATCACCGGGCAAAGCATGCATGTCGACGGTGGTCTTCTGCTGCCATAGGTGCGGCTTTCTTCACGTTGAAAGCAGGAAGTCGGCGCAGCGCTCCGCGATCATGATGCAGGGCGCATTCGTGTTGCCGCTCACGAGTGTCGGCATGATCGAGGCGTCGGCGATGCGAAGGCGCGGGATACCCTGCACCCGCAGCCGGTTGTCGACGACCGACAGCCGGTCGCGGCCCATCCTGCAGGTGCCGGCCGGGTGGTAGACGGTCTTGGCATTGGCCCGCGCATGCGCCTCGAAATCCGCATCGGACGACTTCTCGTCTCCGGGTGCCAGTTCCCGGAAGCCGAGGGCCTTCATGGCGGGAGCGGCGAGAATTTCGCGCGAGAGCCTGATGCCGCGCACCAGGGTGTCGACGTCTTCCCGGGCGACCAGGTTGTTGCCGACGAAATGGATCGGATCCTCGACCCGGTTGCTGCGCAGCGAAACCTTGCCGCGCGAGACAGGGCGCAGGATGCAGGGATTGATCGAGACGCCATGGCCCTCCATCTGGCCGCGGGTGGCATCGCCCACGAGGGTCGGCGTGACGTGGATCTGGATATCGGGCCGCCCGCAGCTCCCCGTGTCGATGAAACCGCCGCTTTCCACCACATTCGACGACAAGAGGCCGGACCGCCCGAACAGATAGCGAAGCCCGTTTGCGACGGCCTTGAGGCCCTTGTCCTGGTCCTTCAGCGAGATCGGCCGATCGGTGATGCCGTAGACGGAGACGGCGATATGGTCCTGGAAGTTTTCGCCGACACCGGGAAGGTCGCGGATGACCGGGATGCCATGCCGCGCGAGCATATCGCCCGGGCCGATGCCGGACAGCATCAGGATTTTCGGCGTGGCGAGCGCCCCGGCGCAAAGGATGACCTCCTCTTTCGCCCGCGCCTCGAAAATGCCGCCGTCCCGCCGGCGATAGGCAAGGCCGGCAGCCGCGCCGTTCTCCAGGATGATCTTCGTTGCGATGCTCTCCGTGCTGATGTCCAGGAGAGGGGAGCAGCGCACCGCCTTCAGGTAGGTCACCGCCGTGGAACCGCGCCGGGCATTCGTTGTCGTCGTCTGGTAGAAGCCGACGCCATCCTGCCGGGCGCCGTTGAAATCGTGCGAATAGGCAAGGCCGACCTGCTGCGCGGCCCGCACGAAGGCCGCGCTGATCGGATGGCGGAAGCGGGGCTCGGAGACCTTCAGGGGACCGCCGGTGCCGTGATAATCGTCGGCGAGAACCTCGTTGTCCTCCGAACGGCGGAAGACCGGCAGCACGTCCTCGTATCCCCAGCCCTTGCAGCCGAGGTCCCGCCAGGTGTCATAGTCCTCGGCCTGGCCGCGAATGTAGATCATCGCGTTGACGGACGAGCCGCCGCCGAGCGTCCTGCCTTGCGGCACGAGCAGGACCCGGTTGTTGGCGCCCGGCTCCGGCTCGGTGGCGTACATAAAAGTCCGCCGGGTGCCGAGAACCTTCACGAAGGTGGCGGGGATGTGGATATAGGGCGTGTTGTCGGCAGGCCCCGCTTCGAGAAGCAGGACGCTCTTGCCTGCCGTCACGAGCCGGTTTGCGAGAACGCAGCCGGACGAGCCGCCGCCGGCGATGATGTAGTCGTAGCTTTTCATCGGGCGCTCACAGGCCGATATGGCTGACGAACTTCGTCGTCAGGTAGGCGTCGAGCGTTTCGCTGCCGCCCTCGCTGCCGTAGCCGCTCTCCTTGAGGCCGCCGAAGGGCGTTTCCGCGGCGGCGATGCCGAAATGGTTGATCGAGACCATGCCGGCTTCAAGCTCGGTCGAAAACCGGTCGGCCGTCGCCAGCGAGCGCGTGAAGCCGAAGGCGGCGAGGCCGAAGGGCAGGCGGTTGGACCGCCGGATCGCCTCGTCGATGTCGGAGACGGGCACGAGCGCCGCAAGCGGGCCGAACGGCTCGTCATTCATGACCGCTGCGTCTTCCGGCACGTCGCCGAGCACCGTCGGCTCGAAGAAATAGCCGCTGTTGCCGATACGCTTGCCGCCGCAGTCCAGCCGGGCGCCATGCGAGACGGCGTCGTCCACGAAGCGCGCCATCGCATCGAGCCGCCGGGCGTGCGTGAGCGGGCCCATCTGCACGCCGTCCGACAGGCCGTCGCCGACCTTGATGGCGCGCGCACCGGCCACGAAGCCCGACCGGAAGGCGTCGTAGACGTCTTCCTCGATATAGAAGCGGGTGGGCGCTGCGCAGACCTGGCCGGCATTGCGGTATTTCAGCATCAGGCCGAGCTTGACGGCGGCCTCGACATCCGCGTCCTTCGCGACGATGTAGGGCGCATGGCCGCCGAGCTCCATCGTCGCGCGCTTGACCCCGGCGGCGGCCATCGCCCCGAGCTTCTTGCCGACCGGAACGGAGCCGGTGAACGAGATCTTGCGGATGACCGGCGAGGCGATGAGGTGCTCGGAAACCTCGGCGGCCGGGCCGAAGACGATGCCGAGCACGCCCGGCGGCAGGCCGGCATCCTGGAAGGCGCGGGCAAGCGCGATACAGGTGGACGGCGCCTCCTCCGGCGGCTTGGCGATGATCGAGCACCCGCTGGCGAGCGCGGCGGAGATTTTGCGCACGAGCTGGTTGATCGGGAAGTTCCAGGGGGTGAACGCGGCGACGGGGCCTACGGGCTCGCGCAGGACAACCTGGCGTGCGCCCGGCACGCGCGCGGGGATGACGCGGCCATAGGCACGCCGGCCCTCCTCGGCATGCCATTCGATGTGCTCGGCGGCGGCATTCGCCTCGCCTCGCGCCTCCGCGATCGGCTTTCCCTGTTCCCGCGACATGAGCTGCGCCATGGTTTCGGCACGCTCTCGCACAAGGGCGGCCGCCTTGTGCAGGATCTTCGCGCGGTCGAGGGCGGTGGTCCTGCGCCAGGTTTCGAAACCCTGCTGCGCCGCTTCCAGCGCCGCGTCGAGGTCGGCGCGTTCGCACAAGGCCAGTTGCGCGGTCACCTCGCCGGTTGCCGGATTGTGAACCCCGGCCGATCGGTTGCCGGCGGGCGCGCGCCATTCGCCGTTGATGAGAAGCGGTTTATCCAGCATGGCTCAGTCCTTCACGAGAGCGTGTCATGGGGCGGGGCAGGGCGGCGAGCGCCGCCGCATAGTCCCGCGCGATGGCGGCGACGATGTCCGCCGCCGGTAGGATGTCGTCGACGAGGCCTGCGCTCTGGCCGGCCTCGACCTTGCCGTTCTCGACATCGCCGTCGAAGGCCGCGGCCTTGAGCGAGGCGGCGGCGAAGAGCGCCTTGCGCTCTTCCAATTGCCGTCCTTCCGCTTCCGCCGCCCCCATCCGTTCGCCAAAGTCGTTGCGCAGGATGCGGATCATGCCCAGGCCATGGCCGACCACCATCGTGTCGGTGACGGAGGCGGACAGCAGGCGCTGGCTGTAGGCGGCGTGCAGGCGCGCCTCGCAGGACAGCATGAAGCGCGTGCCGAACTGCGCCGCGCCGGCCCCCAGCGCCAGGGCGGCGGCAAGGCCGTATCCATCGGCAAAGCCGCCGCTGAGGATGAGCGGCACGCCGGGCACGGCTCTTATGATCGCACGGCCGAGAACGAGCGTGGAGACGAGATCCGGCGGAGGATGGCCGCCGGCTTCCCCGCCGACGGCGATGAGGCCGTCGACGCCGGCCGCCGCCGCCTTGGCCGCGTGCTCCGCACCGGCGACCACATGCAGGCAGACGGTGCCGATGGCCTTGAAGCGCTCGAGGTAGCGCTTCGGCCCGCCCTGGGAGGCGATGAGCACGGGCACGCGCTTTTCGACAAGGAGGTCCATGATCTCGTCGGCGCCCTTGCGATAGAGCGGCAGGTTGACGGCGAACGGCCTGTCCGTGCCCGCCCGCACCGCATCGATCGCCGCGGCGAGGTCGTGCGCATACATGGGACCTGCGGCGATCACGCCGAGACCGCCGGCGGCCGAAACGGCAAGCGGCAGGGCCGCGTTGGACGATGCCCACGACATGCCGGCCTGGATGATCGGCAGGTCGATGCCGAGAAGCTGCGTCACATCGGTTTCGATCCGCATGGGGGTTTCTATCCGCATGGGGTCACGCTCCGATCAGCTTGCGGGCGTGTTCGGCGAGCTGCTTCTTCTGGATCTTGGCGCTTGCCGTCATGCCGATCGCTTCGAAGCTCTCGACGATCCAGACATGGCGCGGCACCTTGAAGCCGGCCATGTTGGCCTTCGCCCAGTCCATGATCTCCGCCGGTTCGGCCTTGGCGCCCTCCTTCAGGATGACGAAGGCGCCGGTCACCTCGACGAGGCGTTCGTCCGGCACGCCGACCACCGCCGCCTGGCGGATCGCCGCATGGCGATGCAGGACGTTCTCCACGTCGGCCGGCGAAACGTTCTCGCCGCCGACGCGCACGATCTCCTTGGCGCGGCCGAGGAAGGTCAGCCTGCCGTTCTCGTCCAGCGCGCCGAGATCGCCGGTGGACAGCCAGCCGTCGGCCGAGAGCGCGGCCCGCGTTTCGGCGGGCTTGTCGAAATATTCCCGCATGACGCTCCAGCCGCGCACGAGGATTTCCCCCGGTTCGCCGCAGGCGGCATCCTCGCCATCTTCCTTCAGGATGCGGACGTCGATGCCCGGTTGCGGCCGCATGGCGGCCGATATGCGGACGGCCTCCGGCTCCCACCAGGAGGATTGCGCGATGTTGGGCGCGGCTTCCGAAAGCCCGTAGCCGACGACGCATTCGCCTGCGCCGAGCTCGTCGATGACGCGGGCGACGATGGTCGGCGAGGCGGCGAGCCAGGCGCCGCGCAGGACGAGGCGGCGCGCCGGGCGCTCGGGATGGCTGAGCAGCATCAGCGCCATCGTGTCGTTGCCGGAGAAATGCGTGCAGCGCTCGGCCTCCATGAGACGCAGCGCCTCGCCCGGTTCGAACCGGTCCATGGAGACGAGCGTCGCCATGTGCTGGAGGCAGGAGAGGATGGAGAGCGTCGTGCCCGCGACGTGGAAGAACGGCCGGGCGCTATGGAACCGATCGCCGACGCGAAGGCCCATGCGATGACCGGAGACGAAGGCGTTGCCCAGCATGCTGCGCTGGGTGAGGAGAACGCCTTTCGGAAAGGATGTGGTGCCGGACGTATACTGGATGAGCAGCGGGTCGTTGGCCTCGCCCCGTGCCTGCGCGGGCGCGGCGCCGCTTGCGAGCAGGGCCTCCCAGGCGAGGGCCGTAGGCGGCACGTTGTCTCCGATGACGATCAGTTGCCTGAGATCCGGAAGGGCGAGGGCGGGCAGCCGGTCGGTGAGCGCGGGGTCGATCTGCCGCAGCAGGCCGATGAAATCGATCTTGAGGAACCGGTCGCACAGGATAAGGCGCGAAACCTTCGACTGGGAAAGCGCATAGGCCATCTCGGCGGCGACGAAACGGGTGTTGATCGGCACGGTCACCGCGCCGAGCGAGCCGATCGCCAGAAAGATCGCCACCCAGCGCGTGGAATTGCCGAGGCAAAGGCCGATGTGCTCGCCCTTCCTCACGCCCTGCGCCGCCAGTCCGTCGCGGATGCGTGCGACCTCGGCGGCGAGCGCGGCATAGGTCAGCCGCCCGTCTGTCGCCACGACGGCCTCGACATCGCCGGCAAGCGTTGCGGCCCGCGCCAGTGCGGCGGAGATCGTCGTTGCGCAGAGCGCGTCGATGTCGAAGGGGGCGGCATGGTCAGAGATCATGATTTTCCTTGCCTCCGACGCTGTTCGCGAAGCGGTTCAGGCCATCGCGCCAGCCGCCGTCCGCCAGGCACCGCTCGATCGCGGCCATTTCGACGCGGATGCCGTTGTTGAGGTCGGTTTCGCTGCCGAGATCCACCGCCTGCTTGGTCAGCGCCATGGCAAGCGGTGGCGCGGCGGCGATCGCCTCGGCGATGCCGGCGATGGTTTCGGCCAAGGCTTCCGCCGGCACGATGCGGGCGACGAGGCCAAGCTGGTAGGCCTCCTCGACCGGCATGGTGCGGCCGGTGAACAGGAGTTCCTTGGCCCGCATCTTGCCGATCGTGCGTTGCAGGCGCTGCGTTGCGCCGACCGTGCCCCATTGCGGCTCGGGGAAGCGGAAGGTCGTCCTGTCCGATGCGATGACGAAGTCGCAGCTCATCAGGATCTCGCCGCCGGAGCCGACCACGGGGCCTTGCGTTGCCGCGACCACCGGCTTGCGGCAGCGGGCAATGGCGTCGTAGGCGGCGAAGGAGGCGCGCCGCCGGGCGATCACCCAGGCCTCGTCCCGGCCGTTGCGCTCCTTCAGGTCCGCTCCGGCGCAGAAGACGGGACCGTTCGCCGAAAGCACAACGGCGCGGATATCGGCATCGGCATCGAGCGCCTCGAAAATCTCCTTCAGGGCAAGGCACATCGGCAGATTGAGGGCGTTGCGCGCTTCCGCGCGGTCGAGGACCACATGGGCGACACTCTCCTCGCGCCGCAGGAGAACCGGGGGGGTTGCTTTGCTCATCAGATCACTCCCTCATTCCTCAGCCGGTCGATGGTCTCGGCCGGCATGCCCAGCTCCCCGGCAAGCAGCGCCGCCGTGTCCGCACCGAGCGGCGGCGGGCAGCCGATGACGGGATCCTCGTAGCCCGCAAAGCGCAGCGGCGTGCGCAAGGCGCGGACGGTGCCCTCCTCCGGGTGGTCGAACGTGCCGACCACGCCGCGGGCCTCACTGTGGGGATCGCTCAGGATCTCGCGGACCGTGTTCACCTCGCCGGCCGGCACGCCGCGGTCTCGCAGCGCCTCGGCGAGCGGTCCGCGTTCGCGCTGCGCGATCGCCTGCCGCATGTCCGCCATCACCCGTTCGCGGGCGGCGACGCGGGCGGCGTTCTTCCTCAAGGCCGCGTCGGCGGCAAGATCGTCGAGGCCGAGGACCCCGCAGATATCGTCCCAGTGCTGGTCGCTGCCGCTGATATGCAGCCATGTGCCATCGGCGCACTGGAACGCCGCGGAGGGAACGCGGCCCGGATGCTCCGTTCCCGAGCGGCCGATATCCTCGCCCAGCGCGAAGAGGCGGGCGGCGGCAAGCGCCAGGAGGCTCGTCTGGACATCCATCATCGACAGGTCGACATGGCATCCCCGGCCGCTGCGCCCGCGCCCGACCAGTCCCGTCAGGATCGCGATCGCGATCCACAGGCCGGAGGTCATGTCCGAGACCGGAATGCCGGCCTTGGCGGGCGGCGCGTCGGGATGGCCGGTGAGATGCATGATACCGGAGAGCGCCTGGAAGATCGTGTCGTAACCATTGCGCAGGCGATAGGGCCCGGTCTGCCCGAAGCCGGTATTGGAGACATAGACGAGGCCGGGATTGCGGCGGGAGAGCGCGTCGTAGCCGAGATTGAAGCGGTCCATCTCGCCGGGCAGGAAGTTCTCCAGAACGACGTCGTGCGTCTCCGCCAGCCTGGCGGCGATCTCCTGTCCTTCCGGAGATTTCAGGTTCAGCGTCATGGAGCGCTTGGCGCGGTTGAACGCGAAGAAATAGGCGCTTTCGCCGCGGGGCAGCCGGGGCTCGAACAGGCGGGATTCATCGCCCGTGCCCGGCCGCTCGACCTTCGTCACCTCCGCGCCGAGCTCGGCGAGGATCTGCGTCGCCATGGGGCCGGCGAGCACGCGGGAAAAGTCGAGGATGCGGATGCCTTCCAGCGGCTTCATCAGCACTCCTCCCGGAAGCTGCGCATCTGCGCGTTGACGGTGCGTCCGGCGGCCATCGCCTCGTCATGGGGGAGGTCGGCGACGCGATAGTACAGCGACTTGACGGCGGCCATCGCCTTCGGATGCGCGGCGGCCCATTGACCGGCGATATCGAGGGCCGCCTCGACGACCGCCTCCGGCGCGACGACCCGGTTGACGAGGCCGAGGGCACGCGCCTCCTCGGCCCCGATGAGGCGGCCGAGGCTGACCATCTCGAAGGCCGCCTTGCGGCCGAGCGAGCGTTGCAGGCCGGTCATCACCAATGCCGGCACGATGGAATGCTTCAGCTCGGGATAGCCGAATTTCAGGTCGGTGCCGGCCACCATCATGTCGCAACCGATCGCCAGTCCAGCGCCGCCGCCGACGGCCGCGCCGCGCACGGCCGAAACGACCGGTTTGGAAAGGCGCTGCATCATCGCCTGGGTCCGGCAGGTGAGGTCGGCGCGCTTTTCCACGAGGTCCTGGTTGGCCGGCGTCAGGGTGGAGAACTCCGCAAGGTCCGCTCCCGCGCAAAAGGCCCGTCCCGTCCCCGTCAGTACGATCGCCCGCACGGCCTCGTCGGCGTCCGCGGCCAGCATCGCATCGTGCAGCGCCTGCGTCAGGGCCGTGTCGAGGGCGTTCAGCTTGTCGGGCCGGTTGAGCGAGAGGATGCGGACCGGGCCGCGGTCTTCGCTGATGAGGATCGGTGAAGCGTCAGTCTGTGTCATGAGAAATCCTACGCTGCCAGATGGCCGAAACCGGTGCGCGCCACCTTGCTCTGCAACTCGCGCCCAAGCGCCTGCTCGCATTGCAGCGAGGCGGCCTGGAGCCTGTCGATGTCGATGCCGGTCGCAATGCCCTCGGCCTCGAAGAGATTGACGAGATCTTCCGTCGCCACATTGCCGGTATAGCCGCCGCCATAGCGGATCTGGGCGGGGTGGCCGCCGACGCCGCCGATCGCGCTGTCGAACCAGCGGCAGCCGACCTCGTAGGCGGCCATGCAATTGGCGATGCCGGTGCCGCGCGTGTCGTGGAAATGGGCGATGGGCGTGACGTCGGGCACCTCGGCCATGGCGCGGGCAAAGAGGCGGCGCACGCTGCCGGGCGTGCCGTGGCCGGTCGTGTCGCAGATGGAGACGTGGCGCACGCCGAGGTCGGAGAAGGCCTTCAGGTCGCCGATGACGGATGCCGGGTCGACCCGGCCCTCGAAGGGGCAGCCGAGCGCCATGGAGATCACGCCGATCAGGCGGAACCCGCCATCCGCCAGCGCGACCATCTCGGCAATGTTGCGCCATTGCTGCTCGCGCGTCGTGCGCAGGTTCTTCTCGGTGTGCGCCTGTGTCGCCGACACGAGCAGGCTTATCTCCTCCGGTCCATGGCCGGCTTCTCGATCCTCGATTGCTCGTCTGACGGCATGAAGGTTGGGGCAGGTCGCCTTGTAGGCCGTGCCGGGCCGGCGGCGGATGCCGGCCAGCACGTCGCTGGCATCGGCGAAGACCGGCACTTGGCGGGGGCTGCTGTAGCTCGTCGCTTCCACGCGCGGGAAGCCGGCTTCGGAAATGGCGTCGATCAGGGCGATCTTGGTTTGCGTGGAAAGGTCCGTCGTTTCGTGCTGCAAGCCGTCCCTTGCAAAGCACTCGCAGATTGTCAGCGCCTCCGACATCTCGATCCTCCCGGTTTCCTTGGAGGTAGTGATGCGAAATTTAGTTCATATTGTCAACTATAATTCTGGCGTTGCATGTTCACTCCTCGTCCAGTTCGCGCAGATCCTCCTGGGATGCCCTGGTTTTCAGGTCGTGGAAATAATGTGCGCTGTTGCGTCCCACCCGCTGCAGCAGTTCGATCAGGATCTGTCGTTCGGCGTGGCTGAGGGTCGAGAGCATGTTTTCGTTGCGCTCGAAGGCGTCGGCCAGGATCGCCTGCGACAGGTCCAGCCCCTCCGGGCTGAGCTTGAGCAGGATGCTGCGCCCGTCCTCGGGATTGGCGGTCTTCAGGATGTAGCCGCGCTCGATCATCGACGAAACCGTCCGGCTCATCTGGCTTTTCAGCAGTCCGCTGTGTTTCGCCAGTTCCTGGAGCGGTACTTCGCCGAGATATTTGAGAACGGCGAGCGCGCGCCATTCGCGCGCGGTGATGCCGTATTTCGGCCGGATCGAAAGGGCCGCGATGCGGGTGGAAAGGCCGGCCAGCCGCTGCAGCTCGAAGGAGAACAGGTCCCGTATGTCCGGTTCGCTCTTCTGGGGCGCCAGGTGTCCGCGAAAGAAACTGCCGTCGGAGCGGTCCGTCATGTTTTCGACTTTCTTATTCAAATGGTTGCTCCTCACGGTTCCCGCCGGGTCATTTTATGCGCAGAAATTTAGTTGACAAGGTGAACAATATAGTTCATCTCATTAACTAGATTGGCACGCAGGGAACGGAATGTCGATCATGCATTCGGGCCGTGGAGGATGGCTCCGGCCGGGCATCACCAGAGGAGGAACTTGGTAATGGCATCGTGTAATCGCGCATTCTTGACCATCGCCGCGACAGCGGGCGTGCTCTCCTTCGCCGGCGTCGCCGCGGCGCAGGACGTCCTCACCGTCGCCGGCTTCGGCGGCAACCTTCAGACAGACCTGCGCAAGACGATCTGGCAGCCCGCGGCCGATGCCGCAGGCGTCGAACTGCGCGAGGAAACCCATGACGGGCTCGCCGCCGTGCGGGTGCAGGTCCAGTCCGGCTCCCCGACCTGGGATGTCGTGCATCTCGGCGCTGACGAATGCGCGGTCGGCGGCAAGGAAGGGCTTTTCGAGCCGCTCGACTACGGCACGATCAGCACGAAGGGTTTTGACGCGCGCGGATACGGCGAGCATTGGATCGCGACGAACACCTATTCCGTCGTTCTGGCCTGGCGCACCGATGTCTACAAGGACAAGGCGCCGGCAAGCTGGCAGGATTTCTGGAACGTGGAGGCCTTTCCCGGCCGTCGCGCGCTCAGCACCTATCCGCAGGAAATGATGGAGATCGCGCTCATCGCCGACGGCGTCGACAAGGACAGCCTCTATCCGCTCGACACCGAGCGGGCGCTCGCGGCGCTCGAGAAGATCAAGGCCAATGTCGGCGTCTGGTGGTCGTCCGGAGCGCAATCCGCCCAGCTCCTCAAGGATGGCGAGGTCGACATGATGGCGATCTGGGGCAGCCGCGTCGCGTCGGTGATCACGGACGGGGCACCCGTCAAGTTCACCTACCAGGATGCGATCCTCGGCTACGGCTGCCTGGCGATCCTCAAGGGCGCGCCGCACGCGGCGAGCGCCCAGAAGTTCATCGCCGGCGTCGTGTCGCCCGACGTGCAGGCGCGCATTCCGGAAATGATGCCCTATTATGGCCCGACCAACAGCCTGGCCTTCGAGGTGAAGGCGTTTTCGCCGGAGGTGCTGGCGCAATCCAACATGTCGCCGGAAAACGTCAAGAAGCAGACCTTCCTCGACGCCAACTGGTGGCGCGACAACAACGAGCTGGTTCGCGAGGACTACAGCCTGCTGATGTCGAACTGATCGAACGAGCCGGGAGGACAGGATGCGCTCGGGCAGAGTCAACCTTCGCGAGGTCCACAAGGCCTATGGCAGCTTCAGGGCGCTCGACGGCGTTTCCCTGGATATCAAGGCGGGGGAGTTCCTGACGCTTCTCGGCCCTTCCGGCTCGGGAAAGACCACGCTTCTCAACGTCATCGCCGGCTTCGAGCGGCCCGATCTCGGCAGCTTGCTGGTCGATGACGTCGAGTTCATCACGCGTCCGCCGCACAAGCGCGACCTTGGCATGGTGTTCCAGAACTATGCGCTGTTCCCTCACATGGACGTCTTCTCGAACGTTGCCTATCCGCTGAAGCTGCGGAAGGTGGACAGGCCCTCCATCCGCAGGCGAGTGATGGACGCGCTGGAGATCGTGCACATGCAGCACCTTGCCGACCGGCGCATCACCGCGCTGTCGGGCGGCCAGCGCCAGCGTGTGGCGCTGGCGCGCGCCTTCGTCTTCGAGCCGCGCCTGCTGCTGATGGACGAGCCGCTCTCCGCACTCGACAAGAACCTGCGCGAACACATGCAGATTGAGCTCAAGCGGCTGCACAGGCAGCTCGGCATGACGACGATCTATGTCACGCACGACCAGCAGGAGGCCCTGACCATGTCGGACCGCATCGCGGTTCTCGACAAGGGAAGGATCATCCAGCTCGACGTGCCCGCGACGGTCTACGACCGCCCGAACTGCAAGTTCGTCGCGGGCTTCATGGGCGAGACCCGCTTCCTGCCCGTCGAGCGCCGCGATCAGACCTATGTCCTCGACGGACGACCGCTCCGGCTTGCCGATACGAGGGCCGCCTCATCGACGGGGGAGGCCTGGCTCATGGTCCGCCCGGAGCGGCTGCGCTGGCAGGGCGATGCCGACCGCGACAACCGCATCGAGGGCAGGGTGCTCGATGTCGTCTATCGGGGGGATTGCAACCAGGTTTCCGTCTCGCTGCCCGGTGGCCATGAGGTCGCTATCCGCCATTCCGGGGCGGAACGGCAACCTTTGCCGCAGCCTGGCGATACCCTTGCCCTGTGGCTGCCGGCGGAAGCGAGCCTCGTCATCGGGAGCGCCGCGCCATGACGCTCGCCATGGACGGAGCCCCGGGCATGCCGCTCAATCGCGCCATGCTCAAGAGCGCCAGGCGCCGGGAACGGCGCATTTTCAGCGGGCTTGCCCTGCCGGCGCTGGTCCTCGTCGCCTGCATTCTTCTCATCCCCTTTGCCTGGCTTGCCTGGCTGTCGCTGTTCGACGCCGCCGGCAATCTCTCGGCCCAGAACTATGCCCGGCTGCTGCGGCCCGCCTATGTCGGCAGCTTCCTCACCACCTTCAAGGTCGCCGGCCTGGTGACGGCGCTGTGCGTGGTCTTCGGCTATCCGGTCGCCTATCTCCTGTCGCAGCTTTCCGCGCGTGCCGCGCAGATCCTCCTGGTGTTCGTCATCCTGCCGTTCTGGACGTCGGTGCTGGTGCGCACCTATGCTTGGTTGGTCCTGTTGCAGCGCAACGGCGTCATCAACGACTGGCTGCTTTCGATGGGCGTGATCGACGAGCCGCTTGCGCTGGTGCACAATCTGACGGGCACGATCATCGGCATGGTGCATGTCATGCTGCCCTTCCTGATCCTGCCGCTCTATGCGTCCATGAAGGCGATCGACCCGGTGCTTTTGCGCGCGGCGGCCAATTGCGGCGCCTCGCCGAGCCAGGCGTTCCGACAGGTCTTCCTGCCTTTGTCGATGCCCGGCCTTGCCTCGGGTATTGCGCTGACCTTCGTGCTTTGCCTCGGTTTCTACCTGACGCCGGCCCTTCTCGGCGGCGGCCGTGTCGCCATGTGGTCCACGCAGATCGCCGATGCCGTTTCGAAATTCTCCAACTGGGGCGCGGCGAGCGCCCTCAGCGTGGCGCTGCTGGTGGTGACGGCCGTCGTTCTGTGGGGCGTGCGCAGGCTGACCGACGCCTTGAGCTTTTCCGCGGGGAAACCATGATGCTGAACACGCCTGCCACCTCCACCCAGGTCACGCATGGCCAGCGCCTCTGGCTCTATGCGACGGTTGCGCTCGTCATGACCTTCCTGGTCATTCCCTGCATCCTCGTCATCCCCATGTCGTTCTCGGACTCGCAATATCTCGAGTTTCCGCCGCGCAGCCTCAGCCTGCGCTGGTACGAAGCCTTCTTCACCTCGCCGGAATGGATCCAGTCCGCGGTGGTCTCGCTCAAGGTGGCGGGCCTTACGACGGTGCTGGCCACCGTGCTCGGCACGCTGGCCTCCTACGGGCTCTACAAGGCGACCAGCCTCTTCACGCCGATTACCCGGGGCCTCTTGATGCTGCCGATGATGATCCCGCTGATCTTCGTCGCCATCGGCGTGTTCTTCGTCTACGCCCGCTTCGGGCTCAACAACACCATCACCGGCCTCGTCCTGGCGCATACCACGCTCGCCATCCCCTTCGTCATGATCGCCGTCGGCAACGGGCTGAAGAGTTTCGACCCCAACCTCGAACGTGCCGCCCGCAGCCTCGGGGCCTCGCCCGTGACGGCCTTTCTCACCGTCACGCTGCCGCAGATCCGCATCTCGGTCTTCTCCGGCATGCTGTTCGCCTTCGTCACGTCCTTCGACGAGGTCGTCGTCTCGCTGTTCGTGTCGAGCGGCGCGAACTCCACGCTGACCAAGCGCATGTTCGCCAATATCCGCGACCAGGTCGATCCGACCGTCGCCGCCATCTCGTCCATGCTGGTGGCCCTGTCGATCGTCGTGCTGATCGCCGCCCAGTTCGTGAAGCGCAAGGACGCGTGACGGCCGTCCGATACGCCCCGCATCCCATTTCAGGAGGAAACCATGTACAATTCGCTGCGCATGCGCGACATCGCGTCCCAGATCCACCCGCAGACCAATCTTGCCGCCCACGAGACTGTCGGGCCGACGATCATGGCCCGCGGCGAGGGTGCCTATGTCTATGACGACGACGGCAAGCAATATATCGAGGGCATGTCCGGCCTCTGGTGCGCGGCGCTCGGTATGAGCGAGAAGCGGCTGGTCGATGCGGCGACGCGCCAGCTCAATACCTTGCCCTACTACCAGAACTTCGCCCATCGCGCGACGGAGCCGGCGATCGAGCTTTCGGAGCGCCTCCTGAAGATCGCGCCGGTGCCGATGTCCAAGGTGCTCTTCCAGAGCTCCGGCTCGGAGGCGAACGACACCGCCGTCAAGCTCGCCTGGTACTATTTCCACGCTCAGGGCAAGCCGGAAAAGAAGAAGATCATCGCGCGCAACCGCGGCTATCATGGAACCTCGATCGGTTCGGCCAGCATCACCGGCCTGCCGCACCTGCACCGGGAGTTCAACCTGCCGCTGCCGGGCTTCCTGCACGTCACATGCCCGCATTTCTATCGCGAGGGCAGGCCGGGGGAGACGGAGGAGGATTTTGCCACGCGTCTTGCGGAGGAGCTGGATGCGCTGATCTTGGCGGAGGGGCCGGATACGGTTGCGGCCTTCTTCGCCGAGCCGGCCATGGGGACGGGCGGCGTCGTCATTCCGCCGAAAACCTATTTCGAGAAGATCCAGAAGGTTCTGAAGAAGCACGACGTCCTGCTCGTGGCCGACGAGGTCATCACCGGCTTCGGGCGCACCGGCGCCTGGTGGGGAAGCCAGACCTTCGGGCTGGAGCCGGACATGATCACCTGCGCCAAGGCGCTGACCGCCGCCTATATGCCGCTGTCGGCGGTGCTGCTTTCCGAACGGCTTTATGCCGGCATGAAGGCGCAAAGCGAGAAGATCGGCGTCTTCGGCCATGGTTATACCTACGGCGCGCATCCCGTTGCCTGCGCCGTCGGTGTCGAGGCGCTGAGGATCTACGAGGAGGACGGTATCATCGACGGTGTCGCAGCGCTCGGGGAGCGCATGGCCGAGGGCATGATGCCGCTTGCCGAGCATCCGCTCGTCGGCGAGGTGCGCGGCGTCGGCCTGATGTGGGGCGTCGAGATCGTCCGCGACAAGCGGACGCGCGAAGCCTTCCCCGCCGACATGCAGTTCGGCATCGGCATCCAGAACCGCGCCTTCGAGAACGGGCTGGTCTGCCGTTCGCTCGGCACGGCGATCGCCTTCGCGCCGCCGCTCATCAGCACGCCGGAGCAGATCGACGCGATCGTCTCGCGGTTCCGCGACGCTCTCGACAGGTCTCTCGACGCCTACCTTGCCGGCGGCGGCCGGCTCGGCGAATGAGGGGAGGCCATCGTGCTGGCGATCCATGACGAACGGCAGGCGCTGCACCGGCCGCTGACGCGCATTGCGGGCGGCGTGCTGAAACCCAATCTCGAGGTTCCCGAGCGCATAGCGCTGCTGCGCGAGGGGTTGGCGCTGGCCGGTATCGATGTCGTCGCGCCCGCCGGCGACGATGAGGGCCTGATCCGTGCGTTGCATGATGTCGGCTACCTCGATTTCCTCGAGAACGGCTTTGCCGCCTGGCGCGCAATCCCGGGCAATGGCCCGGAGCTGCGGTCCAGCATCCATCCGAACATCTACATGAACCGGCGTCCCGACGATCTTCTCGGCCGCGCCGGCTTCTACCAGGCCGATGCGGGCTGCGTTCTGGTGGAAGGAACCTGGCAGGCCGCCCGGGCGAGCGCGCTGACGGCGCTCGATGCCGCGGCGCGCGTGCTTGAAGGCGAAGGCATGATCTACGCCCTGTGCCGGCCGCCTGGCCACCATGCCTATCGCGACAAGGCCGGCGGCTTCTGCTACCTCAACAATTCCGCCCTTGCCGCCGAACGGGCGGTCCTGGCGGGGCGGCGCGTCGCGATCCTCGACATCGATGTGCACCACGGCAACGGGACGCAGACGATGTTCTACGATCGCGGTGACGTGCTGACGCTGTCGGTGCATGGCGATCCTGCATATCTCTATCCCTACTATGCCGGCTATGCCGACGAGGCCGGGACCGGCGCGGGGGTGGGAAGGAACCGCAATTTCCTCCTTCCGCTCGGCAGCGACGGCGCGGCGTACCGGGTGGCGGTGCGGGCGGCCTGTGACGAAGTCCGACGGTTCGGCGCCGACTTCCTGGTCCTTGCCCTCGGCCTCGATGCGTCCGTGAACGATCCTTTCGCCTGCATGACGGTGAACGACGAGGACTTCGCCCGCATCGCGGAGGACATTGCGGATCTACGGATCCCGACCGTCATCGTTCAGGAAGGGGGTTATGTCTCGCCATTCCTCGCCGGAACGCTGGCCGCCTTCCTTTCCGGAATCTCCCGATAGAGCACCCGCTTTCGGCAAGGCCGGGCTGCCGGTCCGCGCCATTCGTCTGCCGCTTGTTACGATCCTCCGATGGGCGCCGGCTTCAATCGAGCCGGCAAGTCATCTTTTTTGAGCGTCCCGCTGCAAGATCGGAAATGCCGCGACGTCCTTGGCTGTGAGGGGATGCGGGCCCCGCCGGTGGCGGCGGGCGCGACGCTCCCACGTATTTGCAGCGTAGAGGGGGTTCCATGGGCAGGATCGTGGGTCCTCAACGTGAATGCCAGCAATCTTCTCGGCAAGGAATTCGTCTCGAACTGCGCGGGCGAGGTTTGCTACTACGGGCCGGATCGCTCCGTCACGGCGACTTTGACGTATCGCTGGTGAGGAAGGAAAGTGGGCTGTTCGCGACGCGTGGTCGCGGAGGGACGCCTGAATTCCGTCCGCTCGAAGGCAGGCGCCGGTGGCTCTCGCGGGCCGCGGCCTCGCCTCGCGTCGTTGCGGCGCTTGCGATCGGCCTCTCTTTCAGCCACATGATCATTTTCAAGATCGGTGACGAGCAAGTCCGCCTTTGGAGCGCAAGTGAGTGCGATGAAACCCCTTCGGGCGAAACACGGTTCTTCAAGGCAGCCCACGGGTCGCATGACGCGGGAGGCCTGGATCGAGGCGGGCATCGCCGCGCTTGTCGAAGAGGGCATCGCCAATGTGAAGATCCAGGTCATGGCCAAGGCGCTCGCGGTGTCGCGCTCCAGTTTCTACTGGTTCTTTGCCGACCTTCAGGACCTGCACCGCGAGCTGCTCGACCATTGGCTTTGCAAGAATACGAGCCCGATCATCGAGCGCGCCCTTCGTCCCGCACCGACCGTGACGAAGGCCGTATGCCACATCTTCGAATGCTGGGTGGATCCGGCCCTGTTCGATCCGCGTCTCGATGCGGCGGTGCGGTCCTGGGGGCAGGTGGACGCTGCCGTGCGCGGCGTTGTCGACCAGGCGGATGACCAGCGCGTCGATGCGATCACGCGCATGTTCCTGCGCTACGACTATCCGGAGGCGGAGGCCTTCATCCGCGCGCGGATTCTCTATTTCACGCAGATCGGCCACTTCACGCTCGGCATGCGCGACGACCGGGAAATGCGGCTGCGCCTCCTGCGCCCCTATCTCCTCGGCTTCACCGGCCGTCACGCCACCGACGACGAGGTCGAGGCATTCGAGACATTGATGCGGCGTGTTCAGCCGGATGGCTGAGTAATGGGCATATCTGTACGTTCTGGAATTCCTGAAATTTAAAGGGTAACCTCGCAGGTTCTCCAACATTCAGTGTGTTTCCATGCAATTTTCTGGACATTAATGTCCAGAAGGAATACGGATGGTCCCGAACGGGCGCAATGTGACTGTTCGGCGGGTTCCTCCATTCATGGGCGGCGCATGAAGCAGCATTCAGCTTTGCCATTTCACCGCGGCGCGGGCACGCGCAGGAGGACGGCGCGATGACGCGGCACTATTCCGCCTTCTCCCTTCTCAAGGAGGGCCTCAGGGGCCAGAAGGGCTGGCAGCCCGCCTGGCGCTCGCCCGAGCCGAAGCCGCGCTACGACATCCTCGTCATCGGCGGCGGCGGCCATGGCCTGGCGACGGCCTACTACCTTGCCAAGGTGCACGATATCCGCAACATCGCGGTCATCGAGAAGGGCTGGCTCGGGGGCGGCAATACCGGGCGCAACACGACCGTCGTGCGTTCCAACTACTTCTTCCCCGAGAGCACGGCGCTCTACGATCTGGCGCTCCGCCTCTACGAGACGCTCGGCCGGGACCTCAACTACAACATCATGCTCTCCCAGCGCGGCATCGTCACGCTCGCCCACAGCGAGGCCGAGATGGAAATGGCGGCGCGGACCGTCAATGCCATGCAGATCAACGGCACGGATGCCGAACTCTTCGGCCCCGAGGATGTTCGCCGCGTCCTGCCGCTCCTCAATGTCTCGCCGGAGGCGCGGTATCCGGTGTTCGGTGGCGTCTGGCAGGGAAGGGCCGGCACGGCACGGCACGATGCGGTCGCCTGGGGCTATGCCCGCGCTGCCGACCGGCTGGGCGTCGATATCATCCAGTCCTGCGAGGTGGAGGACTTCCTGATCGAGGGCGGACGCTGCCGCGGCGTGAAGACCAGCCGCGGCGAGATCCGCGCCGAGCGGACGGGCATGGTCGTCGCCGGCCATTCCTCCCATCTCGCCGCCAAGGCCGGCTTCCGCCTGCCGATCACCTCCTACGCCCTGCAGGCCTGCGTTTCCGAGCCGATCAAGCCGGTGCTCGATACTGTCGTGCTGTCGCCCGGCACGGGCACCTATGCCAGCCAGTCGGACAAGGGTGAGCTCGTCATCGGCGGAGCGCTCGACCGCGTTCCCTCCTATGGCCAGCGCGGCAACCTGCCGGTGCTGGAAGGCGTCGTCGCCGGCCTTCTCGAAATGTTCCCGTCCTTCCGCCAGCTTCGGCTGATGCGGCAATGGGCCGGCATCGTCGACGTGACACCGGACTCCTCGCCGATCCTCGGGGAAAGCCCGCTGCCGGGCCTTTTCCTCAACTGCGGCTGGGGAACGGGCGGCTTCAAGGCCATTCCCGCCGGCGGCACGCTGCTCGCCCATCTGCTGGCGACCGGCAAGCACCACGATATCAGCCGCCCCTTCGATCTCGACCGTTTTGCGCGCGGGCGGTTGATCGACGAGACCGCCGGCTCCGGCATCGCCCACTAGGAGGTCTCCATGCAGCTTTTCCCATGCCCCTTCTGCGGTCCGAGAAGCGAGAGCGAGTTCCATTTCGGGGGTGACGCCGGCAACCATCGCCCGGAAGGATTTCGCGATGTGACGGACGGCGTATGGGCGGCTTATCTCTACGAGCGTAACAACCGGCGCGGGGCGGCAAGCGAAATCTGGATGCATATGGCCTGCGGCGAGGTCTTCCGCATGGAGCGCGACACCGTGAACCACCGCGTGGCGCAGTCCGTCGCGCTCGGGAAAGGAGGCGGCAATGACGGCATGGCGCACTGAAGGCGGCACGGCCATCGACCGGTCACGTCCTCTCGCCTTCACCTTCGACGGCAAGGCGATCGACGGTTTTGCCGGCGACACGGTCGCCTCGGCGCTGCTTGCCGGCGGCGTTTCCGTACTCGCCCGCAGCTTCAAGTATCATCGGCCGCGGGGCCTCTGGGGCGCGGGCGTCGAGGAGCCGAACGCGCTGGTCGACATTGCCGGCGGCCTGCCGAACACGCGCGCCACGCAGGTGCCTGCAGCCGACGGCCTTGTCGTGCGCAGCGTCAATGCCGAGCCGAACGCGGAGAAGGATCGCCATGCCTTCCTCGACGCCTTTTCGCGCTTCATCCCGGCCGCCTTCTACTACAAGACCTTCATGTTCCCGGACTGGCATCTCTTCGAGCCGCGGATCCGGGAGATGGCCGGCCTCGGAACATTGGATGAGGCGACGAAAGGACCTGCCTTCGCGGAGCAGGTGAACCAGCATTGTGATGTGCTGGTGGTCGGCGCAGGGCCTTCCGGCCTGCTTGCCGCGCGCAAGGCGGCCCGCGCCGGCAAACGTGTCGTGCTCTGCGACGATGGCCGGCAGGTCGGCGGCAGCCTGCTTTTCCGGGCGGCAGTCATTGAGGGAAAACCCGGCGCCGAATGGGCGGCGGACGTCGCCGCGGAGCTGGAACGGGCCGGCTTGCGTGTCCTGACCGGGACCACGGCTTTCGGCATCTACGACCACCGTCTCGTCGGCCTCCACCAGAAAGCCGCGGACGGCGCGCCGGACCGGTTGTGGCGCATCCGTGCCAGGTCGATCGTCCTTGCCGCCGGTGCCATCGAACGGCCGCTGCCCTTCGGCAACAACGACCTGCCGGGTGTCATGTCCGCCGAGGCCGCGTTGGTCTACCTCCGCCGCTTTGGCGTTGCCGCGGGCCGCAAGGTCGTCATCGCGGCGAACAACGGGCTTGCCTATGAGACGGCGGAAGCCTTGGCGGCGGCCGGTGCGGATGTCACCGTCGTCGACTATCGCGCCGATGCCGCATCGCCCGCCGGGCTGCGCGTGCTGAAGGGCCTAGCCGTCGCGACCGCGGTCGGCCGCAGCGCCGTGACCGCCGTCAAGCTTTCCGACGGCACGGTGCTGGAAGCAGACGCGCTGCTCGCCTCCGGCGGCTTCACGCCGACAGTGCATCTCTATTGCCAGGCGCAGGGCAAGCTCGACTGGCGCGACGATATCCTCGCCTTCGTTCCCGGCCGGTCGGTCGACGGCGTGGAGGTGGTCGGCGCTGCCGCGGGCAATTTCGGCCTTCCGGCCGAGCTTGCGGGAGGGTCGGAGCGGGACTTCCGCATCGTTGCAGCCTGGCCGAAGCCCGGTGCAAGGGAGCGGGTCTGGATCGACCTCCAGAACGATGTCACGGCCAAGGACGTGGAACTGGCCGTGCGGGAGAACTTTGTCTCCGTCGAACATCTCAAGCGCTACACCACGCTCGGCATGGCGACCGATCAGGGCAAGACCTCGAACGTCAACGGACTTGCGCTGATGGCAGAGCTCACCGGGCGCCGCATTCCCGAGGTCGGTACGACGACCTATCGCCCGCCCTTCACGCCGGTGCCGCTCGCCTCTTTCGCCGGTGCCCGCTCCGGCACGCGCATGAACCCGATCCGCCGCCTGCCGCTGGAAGCACAGCACCGGGCCGATGGCGCGATGTTCCGTGAATATGGCGGCTGGTTGCGCCCGGCCTTCTATGGCGCCGGTGCACCGGAGGAGCGCATCCAGGCGGAAGCGCAGGCCGCGCGCGAGGGCGTCGCGCTCTTCGACGGTTCCCCGCTCGGCAAGATCGATGTGATGGGTCCGGATGCCGCGCCATTCCTCGATTTCATCTATTACAACACCATGTCGACGCTGGCGCCTGGACGCTGCCGCTACGGCTTCATCCTCACGGAGGCGGGCAACATCTATGACGACGGCGTGCTGATGCGGCTCGACGAGAACCGCTTCGTCGTCTCCTGCTCGTCTTCGCATGTGGCGGGCGTGCACGGTCTTCTGGAGGAATGGCGGCAGGACCGTTTCGACAAGCGGCGCGTCTTCATCCACAATGTGACGGCCGGGATGGCAACGCTGACCGTCACAGGCCCGAGGGCGCGGGCGCTTGTCGAAAGCGTTGGCCTTTCCATCGCGCTCGACGATGCGGCATTGCCGCATATGGCCGTGGTGTCCGGCCTGTTCGACGGCATTGCGGTGCGGATCGCCCGCGTCAGCTTCACCGGCGAGCGCTCCTACGAAATCTCCGTACCGGCCGACCGGGCCCGGGCGCTCTGGGCACGGCTGCGGCAGGCGGGCGAGGCGTGCGGCGCGACGCTGCTCGGCCTTGAGGCCCTGATGATCCTTCGCGCGGAAAAGGGTTACATTGTCATCGGCAAGGATACGGACGGCACGAGCCGCCCGATCGATTTCGGCCTGACCGCGCCGCTGGAGCGCAAGAAGGTCGCGTTTATCGGCCGTCGCTCGCTGATCACGGAGGATGCGGCCGGACCGGACCGCCGCCAGTTCGTCGGGCTCGAAGCGGTTGACGGCAAGGGCGTGCTGCCGACGGGGGCGCACGGCATCGAGCGCAAGGCCGGTGCCACGCGCAGCCTCGGCTATGTCACGTCCAGCTATTTCAGCCCGGCGCTGCGAAAGCCGATCGCGCTCGGGCTGATTGAACGTGGCCTTTCCCGCATGGGCGACATCATCGAGCTGCAGCACCTCAGAGACGTGAGGCAAGCGCGCATCGTCCCGTCCTGTGCTTTCGACGAGGAAGGAGCGCGTCTCCATGCTTGATGTCGCGTGCAAATGGCGGCCCGAGCCGGATTGGGCGAACGCCCGCCTGAAGGGCCGGACCATCGAGGTCGGGGCGATCATGGGGGTGACGCAGCGTCTCGTCAGCGGCGATGCCGGGCGCTTTCTCGCCCGCTACGGCCTCGGTAAGGACGTCGGCGCGCTTGGGCTTGCCCTCGGCGCGCGCTATGCGGTGCGTGTTGCCCGCGACCGGCTGCTCGTCATCGGGCTTTCATTCGCCGATCTGCCCGACGGATGGCATGAGGAGGGCTATGCGGTCTCGACCGTCGATTCCGCCTTGCGTGTCTTCGAGGCGAAGGGAGAGGGCATCCGCGATCTCCTCGCCCGGGCGACGACGATCGATCCGGACAATCCGGGACCCTGTGCTGCGATGCCGTTCGGCGGGGTGATGGGCACGGTATACCGGCACGCCGACGCCGAAACGCTGCGCATCCATGTCGACAGGGGGCTTGCCGCCTACCTCTGGGAGTGGTTCGAATGCCAGCCACTCTTTCTGCAAGCATAAAACTTCATTTCTGGAAGGAGCGACCCGCGCTGGTGCGGGCACAAAAGGGAGTTGAGACAATGCGAAAAATCCTGATCCTCGGCACGGCGCTCGGCCTGCTCATGGGCACCGCCGCGCAGGCGGAAGACCTCACCTTCGCCGTCGCCGGTCCATTGACCGGTCCGCTCGCCACGATCGGCGACCAGTTCAAGCAGGGCGCGCAGGCGGCGGCCGATGCCATCAACGCCAAGGGCGGCGTGATGGGACGCCAGATCAAGCTGCAGTTCGAGGACGACCAGTGCGATCCGAAGCAGGCCGTCTCCGTCGCCAACCGCATTGCCGCAAGCGGCATCCGGTTCGTCGATGGCCATGCCTGCTCCGGCTCCAGCATACCGGCCTCGGCGGTCTATGCCGAAAACGGCACGCTGATGATGAGCCCGGCCTCGTCGAACCCGGTCATGACGGACGATGCCGCCGCCAAGGGCTGGACGAACATCATGCGCCTCTACACGCGTGACGACGCACAGGGCGCTTTCATCGGCCCTTGGATCGCCAAGGAATATGCCGGCAAGAATGTCGCGGTGCTGCATGACAAGACGGCCTACGGCCAGGGCGTCGCCGACGCGGTGCGCACGACGATGAACGCAAACGGCCTCAACGAGGTGCTTTCCGAAGGCATCAATGCCGGCGAGAAGGACTATAACGCGCTTGTGACGAAGTTGAAGGATGCCAAGGTGGATGTCGTCTATTTCGGCGGCTATCACCCGGAGGCGGGCCTCATCCTGCGCCAGGCCGCCGAGCAGGACTACAAGTTCCAGCTGATCATGCCCGATTCCATCGCCTCGCCGGAATTCTGGCAGGTCGCCGGTCCCGCCGGTGAAGGCACGATGTTCGTCTTCCCGTCCGATCCGCAGGCCAAGCCCGAGGCGAAGGAGGCCGTCGAGAAGATCCAGGCCGGCGGCTTCAAGCCGGAAGGCTTCACGCTCTTCTCCTATGCCGTCATCCAGGCCTTCGCGCAGGGCATCGAGCGCGCCGGCTCGGATGATCCGGCCAAGGTTGCCGAAGCGCTGAAGAACGGCCAGCCGATCGACACGGTCGTCGGAACCGTTACCTTCGACGAGAAGGGCGACCTGAAGGACGCCAGCTACGACATCAACCGCTGGAGCAACGGCAGCTACGCGCCGATCGCGAAGTAAGAGGCGAAAACGGAAAGCCCGGCCATGTGCTGGGCTTTCCACCTCACGCCATATGGTCCTGCCGGCTCTCTCCAACCGTCCAGGCGGCGGGCTTGCCGCCGAGATCGTGCTGCCCTGAAAAGCACGGCGACGTCGGGCCGCTACGTTTCGATACATTTCCGCGCGTTCTGGAACATGCCGGATACGGGAGGCTCCCGCCAGCAATCCTATGCGGTGCTCGCCGGCGGGGCGGTCGATTCGCGCACGACAAGCGCGTAGTCGACCTCGTAGTGCGTGGGAACCTTGTGGCCGTCGAGGCGGGCGAGGATATATTCGCCGGCGCCCTTCCAGGTCAGGTCCGTCGGAACGTGGAGCGTCGTCAGGGCGGGACGCAGGTGGCGGCTCCATTCGAGGTCGTCGAAGCCGACGACCGAAAGGTCGGCGGGGATCTTCAGGCCTCTACGCTCCGCTTCCAGCATGACGCCGTAAGCGAGTACGTCATTGCCGCAGGCGATGGCCGTCGGGACGCTCGATCCCATGAGGATCTGCCGCGCGGCTTCCCGCGCATCGTCCAGCGTGTAGCGCACCTCGACGTGCCACGCCTCCGGCAGGTCCAGCCCGTGTTCGGCAAGGGCACGGCGGAACCCCCTTATTCGCGCGCTGGCGCGGTCGTTGTTGCGCTGGAGCGCGCTGACCACGCCGATGCGGCGGTGGCCGATCTCGATGAGATGCATCATGGCGCGGTGCGCGGCCGCCTCGTTGTCGACGCCGATGCTCGGATGCGGCTGGCTCGGATTGTAGATGCCGACATTGATGAAGGGCACGTCGCGGGCCGCCAGCAGGTCGCGCAGCGCCTGATGGTGACAGTCGCCGCGCAGGATGAGCCCGTCGACGCCGCGGCTGATCAGGTTGCGTGCCTGCTCCAGCTCCACATCGATGTCGTAGCCGTTCGTCGACAGAATGAGCATGTAGCCGCGCGAGGAGAGGAACTTCTGCAGCGACTCGATCCCGCGGGCGAACATGGCATTGTCGATGGTGGGGATGATGGCGCCGATCGTGCGCGTCCTGTTGCTGGACAAAGCCCGTGCCATGCCGTGCGGCACGTAGCCGGTCTCGTCTATCACCCGCTGGATGCGGGCGCGCAGGTCTTCGCTCACGCTCTGCGGATTGTTGAGGGCGCGCGAGACCGTTGCCGTCGAGACGCCCGAAAGCTTCGCGACCGCCCGGATGCCTGTCTTTTCCTTTTCACTGGTCATGCAGCCGCCTGGATCATGTAACGTTACATTGTTGTGTGACGATCAGCTCGTGAATGTCAAACGGAAATAGCCTTGCAATGCAGCATTATTTTCATGCCCGCCGAGTGTTGACAGCCATGCCCGCAACATAATATGTAACCGGTTACATAGAAATTGCGCTCGGGAGAAGCGCTCGGTCTGCCGCCGGAGAGCGGCCTTGTGGAGGAAGATATGCTGAAAAATCGTTCTATCCCTGCTGTTGTCCTGTCCGTGCTCCTGGCCGGAACGGCGACCTCCGCCTTTGCCTTCGACTGGAAGGCGCATGAAGGTGAAACGGTTTCATTCCTGGCCAACAACAATCCCTGGTCCCAGGCGGTCTTGTCCTACAAGGATGAATTCACCGCGCTGACCGGGATCAACCTGCGGGTCGACTCCTACCAGGAGCAGCAGATGCGCCAGCGCCTCGTCACCGTGCTCAACTCCGGCAGCGACGAGATCGATGTGTTCATGACCCTCGCCTCCCGCGAAGGGCAGCAGTTCGCGGCCTCCGGCTGGTATGCCGACCTTTCGGCCTATACGCAGGGCTCGGTGGCTCCGGAATACGATTTTTCAGGCGTGAGCCCCGCTCTCGTGAAGGCTGCGACATTCGATGGCAAGCTGACCAGCATCCCGCTCAACCTCGAAGGCCCGCTGCTCTACTACCGGACGGATATCTTCGAGAAATGCGGCCTTGCCAAGCCGGCTTCGCTCGACGACGTGCGGGCCGCGGCCGAGAAGATCAAGGCATGCGACGCCAGCGTCACGCCCTTCGCCTCGCGCGGCCTGAAGCCGGCAATCGCCTACACGTTCAGCAACGTCCTGCACAATATGGGCGGCACCTACATCGTCGACGGCAAGTCGGCGCTCTGCGCCCCGGCGGGCCAGAAGGCCATCGCCTGGTACGGCGACCTGATGCGCGAATACGGGCCGCCCGGCGCGGCGAACTACAGCTTCTACCAGATTTCCGCGCTCTATCGCAGCGGCCGCGCGGCGATGGCCTTCGAATCCTCCAACGAACTGCGCACCATCATGGAGGGCGGCGAGCGCCTGAACGATACGGATGTGATTCCGTTGCCGGCCGGCGAGGCGGGAACCGTCCCGACGGCGATCGGCTGGGGCCTTGCGATTTCCAGCCGCAGCGCCAGGAAGGATGCGGCCTGGTACTTCGTGCAGTGGGCCTCCAGCCCGGAAATGCAGAAACGCCTGGCGCTTCAGGGCGTCGCCTCGCCGCGCGCCTCCGTCGCCGCCGATGAGGAGTACAAGGCCTGGATCGCCGAGGCGCCCGTGCGGGCGAGCTGGCAGGCGGCGCTGGGCGTGCTGGCGTCCGACGGGTCTTCCGAAGTCGGCTACCCCATCATCGCCAATCCGGAATCGCGGGACTATATCGGCCAGGCCGTGCAGGACGTGCTTCTCGGGCAGCGGTCGGTCGAGGAGGCGTGCGCCGCCGCCGACAGCGCGCTCGACGGCCTGATCGCCCGCAAGTAGCGCATCTGCCGGGTCCTGCCTCGGCGGGACCCGGTATCCGACACAATCGCCCACTGGAAGGACCGGACAATGATTCCAGGCTCGACCAACAGCCAGGGACGGCAGCTTGCCGCGCTCTCCGCACCGGCGGTCCTCTTCACCGTCGCCATGATCGCCTTTCCGGTTGTCTACACGATCTGGCTCGGCTTCCACGCGTTCTCGTCGACGGGGGAGGCAAGCTTTGCAGGCGGAGCCAACTATGCGGCGCTCGTTGCCGACGGCGAGTTCTGGAACGGCCTCTACGTCACCTTCGCGCTCTATGCCCTGTCCATGGTCCTGCAGCTCGTCGCCGGCATCTATCTCGCCATGCTGCTGTTTCATTCCAAGCGCTTGTCCGGCCTCTTGCGTTCGCTCCTGATCTCGCCCTTCATGATGCCGCCCGTGGTGGCCGGCATGATGTGGCTCGTCATTCTCGATCCGTCGCTGGGCGCGGCCAACTACATCCTGGTGTCGCTCGGTCTTCCGGCCTCCGAATGGCTGGCCTCTCCGACCTGGGTGATCCCGACCATCGCCCTGATCGATACCTGGCAATGGGCGCCCTATGTCGCGCTGATCGTTCTCGGCGGGCTGCAGTCCTTGCCGCCCAGCGTCTACGAGGCCGCCCAGATCGACGGCGCCTCTCCGTTCCGCATCTTCCGGCGCATCACCCTGCCGCTGCTGCTGCCGACCATCGTCACGGCCGCCGTGCTGCGGAGCGTCGATCTGCTGCGCTTCTTCGACATCATCTACATCACCACCCAGGGCGGGCCGGGCAATGCCTCGAACACGCTCAACATCTACGGGTTCCGGGTCGGTTTCGAGTTCTTCAACATCGGCTATGCCAGCGCGCTCATGATCACGCTCTCGGCCATCGTGCTGGCCGCCGTGCTCGTGCTCAACCGTCTGCGCAACGCGGTCGCCTGGTAAGGAGACGACGATGAACGACCATTCGAGCCCCCGCTGGGTCCACTGGCTGAACACGCTGCAGCTGACCGTCGCGGGCATCCTTATCCTGGCGCCGACCGTCTGGATGGTGCTTTCCTCCTTCAAGCCGTCCTTCGAGGTGACGGCCTATCCGCCGACGCTGTTCTTCCAGCCGACCTTCGAGAACTACGTCACGCTGTGGCAGACGACGCCGTTTCTGTCCTATGCGGTCAACAGCTTCGTGGTGACCATCGGCTCGACGCTGCTTGGCCTTGCCTTCGGCATCCCGGCCGCCTTCGCCGTCTCCTGGTCGCGCATCACCTGGCCGGCCGTCCTGACGCTTGCCGCGCGGATGGCGCCGGGCACGCTGTTCCTGCTGCCCTGGTACATCATGTTCCGCGAGGTCGGGCTGATCGGCTCCTACACGGCGCTGATCCTCAGCCACGCGGTGATCACCATGCCGATCGTCATCTGGGTGCTGCTTCCCTTCTTCGACAACATTCCGCGCAGCGTCTTCGAGGCGGCGCAGATGGACGGCTGCTCGGTGACCCGCATTCTTTGGCGGATCGCCCTGCCGCTCGTCGGCTCCGGCGTCGCGGTCGCCTCGATCCTCGCCTTCGTCTTCTCGTGGAACTTCTTCCTCTTCTCGCTGATCCTGTCGAATTCCGACACGAAGACGCTGATTGCCGCTGCCTTCAACTTCGTCGGCGAAGGTTCCACCCAGTGGGGCTCGCTGATGGCGGCCGCCACGCTCATCGCGCTGCCGCCGCTCGCGCTCGCGATCCTCGTCCAGCGTTGGCTCGTCGCAGGGCTGACCCTCGGTGCCGTCAAGGGATGATCAGGATGACAGACAGAAAGAATGCCCGCATGCGCGCCTCCGTCTTCCACGGCGACCGCAGGATCACCATCGAAACCCGGGACCTGCCGCCCGTCGGGCAGGGCGAGGTACTGGTCAAGGTGCTGCGCACCGCGCTTTGCGGCTCGGACTTCAAGCTCTGGTACAAGGGGGCGGAGTTCACCGCCGGCCACGAGATCTTCGGCGTCGTCGAACAGCCGGGCCATCCGCGCCACGGACAGCGCTGCGCAGTCTATATCCCGGTGCATTGCGGCCATTGCGATGCCTGCCGTGCGGGCGACACGCAGATGTGCCTGGAAGTATCGAGCCTGATCGGTTGGAACCGGCCGGGCGGCTATGCGGAATATGTGCCAGTTCCGGAAAACTGCCTGTTGCCCGTCCCCGACGACATCGAGGACGACCTCGCGCCGCTGCTGCTCGATACGATCGGGACGTCCGCCCACGCCGTTCGCTTCGCCATGCCGCTGGTTCCTCCCGAAGGGTCTGTGCCGGTCCTCGTGACCGGTGCAGGCCCGGTCGGGCTCGGCGTGGTGCTGGCGCTATCGAGCCTTGGCTATGAGGACATCCATGTCAGCGATCCGAACGAGGAGCGGCTGGCGATCGCCGTTTCCTTCGGTGCGAAGGCCCATCCCGTCGGCGCGCGCGAAAAGCGCTTCAAGCTGATCTTCGAATGCTCCGGCGCGCATGTGGCGCGCAATCTCGGCATAGAGCTGGTCCTGCCGCGCGGGGCCCTGATGCTGGTCGGGGAGAACGCCGCGCCCTGGACCATCGAGGAAGGCAAGATCTTCCGCCGCAAGGACTTCTACATGATCCGCACCTTCTATTTCCCGGTCGGCGACTTCGCGCCGAATGTCGAACTGCTGCGCGCCAACAAGGAGCGCTATCGCCGGCTCGTCGACGCCGCTTTCGGTCTCGACGACCTGCCGGAGAATTTCGCCCGCTTCGCCGAAGGCAAGCTCATCAAGCCCGTCCTCTCGTTTGGGTGACACCATGGCCTCGATCACGATCAGGAACATCGCCAAGAAGTTCGGCGAGCTCACCATCATCCCCGGCCTCGACCTGGAGATCGCCGACGAGGAGTTCGTCGTCTTCGTCGGGCCGTCCGGCTGCGGCAAGTCCACGCTCCTGCGCATCATCGCCGGGCTCGAACCGTGCACCTCGGGCGAGCTCTTCATCGGCGAGACGAAGGTCAACGACGTGCCGGCCTCCAAGCGTGACATCGCCATGGTCTTCCAGGACTACGCGCTCTATCCGCACATGACCGTCTACGACAACATGGCCTTCGCGCTCGAGCTGCGCGGCATGAGCAAGGCGGAGATTGACCAGCGCGTGCGCCGTGCGGCGGGCCTCCTGCATATCGAGCCCTTCCTGGAGCGCAAGCCGAAGGCGCTGTCCGGCGGCCAGCGCCAGCGTGTCGCCATGGGGCGGGCGATCGTCCGCGACCCGAAGGTCTTCCTGTTCGATGAGCCGCTCTCCAATCTCGACGCCAAGCTGCGCGGCCAGGTGCGCACCGAGATCAAGGCGCTGTCGCAGGAGCTGAAGACCACGATGATCTTCGTCACCCACGACCAGGTGGAGGCGATGACGATGGCGGATCGCATCGTGGTCCTGAAAGGCGGCGAGATCCAGCAGTTCGGCCGGCCGGAGGAGGTCTACGAGACGCCTGCGAACCAGTTCGTCGCCGGCTTCATCGGCTCCCCGGCGATGAACTTCTTCCCGATCCGGCGCGCGGGCGATGCCTTCGTCTTCGAAGGCGCCCCGCATCTGGCCGCCCCCGTGCCGGACGCGCTGAAAGCGGCGCTCGGCGGCAGGAGCGAGGCGGTGCTCGGCATCCGGCCGGAGCATTTCGTTCCCGTCGGCGGTGAGGAAGGCGTGCTTCCCGTCGTGATCGACCTGGTGGAGCCGCTCGGTTCCGACACGCTGACGCATTTCGACCTTGCCGGGGTGAGGACCGTCGCCCGCGTCGATCCCGAGCTCAGGCCGAAGGTCGGCGACAGGCTGGGCCTCGTCGCGCAGGCCGGCAAGGCGCATCTCTTCGACAGCGTGGACGGAAAGGCCATCCGATGAACCGCCCGCCGATCATGCCGGCAGGGGCCGCCCCGGCGGTCGTCTGCCTCGGGCTGTCCGCGCTCGACCGCATCTGGCGGGTGGAGACGCCGTTCACCGGCGGTAGCGAGAAGATCCGCGCGGGCGAGCACCTGACAGAAGCGGGCGGCATGGCGGCGAATGCCGCGGTGACCGTCGCAAGGCTTGGTGGCCGGGCTTCCTTCTGGGGCAGGGCGGGCGACGACGATGCAGGCCGCCTCATGGCGGAGGCCTTTGCGGCCGAAGGTGTCGATATCGGCCAGTTCCGGCTCTTCGAGGGCGGGGCATCGTCCGTCTCGGGCGTCATCGTCGATGCGCGCGGCGAGCGGCAGATCGTCAATTTCCGCGGCCGCTATCCGGCCGATCCCGCCTGGCTCCCGCTTGCCGGCCTGTCTGCCGATTGCGTGCTGGCGGATCCGCGCTGGCCGGAGGGGGCGGAGGCGCTTTTCACCGAGGCGCGGCGCCGCGGCATCCCGACGGTTCTCGACGGTGACGTCGCCGACGCCGATATCTTCGAACGCCTGCTTCCGTTGACCGACCACGCCGTGTTCTCCGAGCCGGGCCTGCGCGGCTTCGGCGGAGAGGACCTGGACGCGGCGCTGGCGCTGGCGGCGGGCTTCGGCTGCCGCATGGTCGCGGTCACCCGCGGTGGCGACGGCCTCGTCTGGCAGGACGGTTCCGGCAGGCACGACATGCCCGCACCGGCCGTCCAAGCCGTCGACACCACGGCCGCCGGCGATGTCTTCCACGGCGCCTATGCCTTTGCGATCGGGGCGAACCTCGGCATTGCCGATGCACTCGGCTTCGCCAGCGCGGTCGCTGCCCTGAAATGCACACGGCCCGGCGGCCGTGCCGCCATTCCCTCCCTCGACGATCTGAAGTCATCCTGAAAGGAAACGTCATGCTCACACTCGGAAAAACCCGCGGCCTTGCCCGTCTCGCCAACAAGGACGGCCACTTCTGCATGGTGGCGCTCGACCAGCGTCCGCCGCTCTTCGAAGCGCTCGCGGCGGCGCGCGGCATCGACAAGTCGGACGTCACCTTCTCCGACATGATCACGGCAAAGCGGCTTCTGGTCGAAAATCTCGCCCCGCATTGCAGCTCCATGCTGTTCGATCCGAACTATGCCATTCCCGCCGCCATCGACGTGCTGCCGCCGGACTGCGGCCTGATCGTCACCCTGGAGGATCACCGCACCGAGGAGACCGAGGGCGGCCGCAAGTCCAAGGTCATCGCCGACTGGAGCGTCGAGAAGATCCGCCGTCTCGGCGGCGATGCGGTCAAGGTGCTCGCATGGTACCGGCCGGATGCCTCGGCCGACGTTCTCGCGCACCAGAAGGCGTTTGTGCGCAAGATCGGCGAGGATTGCCGTCGCCACGACATCGCCTATGTGCTCGAACTGCTCGTGTTCCCGTTCCTCGGCACCGCGGGCCATACGGCGGATTATGTCGAATCGCCGACCAAGCTGCCGGAACTCGTGATCGAGAGCGTGCGCGAATTCGCAAAGCCTGAATACGGCGTCGATCTCCTGAAGCTCGAAAGCCCGCTTGCCGCAAACAGCCTGCCGCCGCGCGACGGCAGCGCGGCTGCCCTTGCCGCCCAGCGGGAATTCGATGCGATCGGCAGGATCTGCGCCGATGCGGGCATTCCGTGGGTGCTGCTGTCGGGCGGCGCGGCGACGGAAAAGTTCGAACGCGTGCTCGACTACGCCTATGCCGCCGGCGCCGGCGGTTTCCTGGCGGGCCGCACCATCTGGCTCAATGCGATCCGCTCGCATTTCCCGGATACCGCTGCCGTCGCCAAAGCGCTTACGGAGGAAGGCGTGTCCGTGGTGGAGCGCCTGAGCGCACTCACCGCCGCCAAGGCCCCGCGCTGGACCCCCCCGGCGCCCGCCTTCCAGGAGATTCACAATGAAGGCGACTTCGCCAAGAGCTATGCCGCTGCCTGACACGGGCCATTGACGGAAGGAACGACCATGGACGATCGATCGACGCAGCCGGTGCCGGCCCTGAAGGACCGGTCCCTCCTGACCGACAAGGCCTATGTGGCCGGCCGCTGGCTGGGCGCGGTGGACGACAGGACCATCACGGTCACGGACCCGTTCGACGGATCGGTCATCGCCCGTGTCCCGGATCTCGGCGTGGAGGTGGTTCGCCAGGCGATCGACGCGGCGGCCCTCGCGCAGGCCGAATGGGCACGGCGGTCCGCCAAGGAGCGGGCCGCCGTCCTGCGGCGCTGGTACGAGCTCATCGTCGAGAATGCGGAAGACCTCGCCCAGATCCTCACCGCCGAGCAGGGCAAGCCCCTCGGCGAGGCGAAAGGCGAGATCCTTTCCAATGCCGCTTATCTCGAATGGTTCGGGGAAGAGGCCAAGCGCATCGACGGCGACATCATTCCCGGCCCGAACCGCAACCAGCGCATCATGGTGCTCAAGCAGCCCGTGGGCGTCTGCGCGGCCATCACGCCCTGGAACTTCCCGAACGGGATGATCACGCGCAAGGCAGGGCCCGCTCTTGCCGCCGGATGCTCCATGATCCTGAAGCCCGCCGCTCAGACGCCGCTCTCGGCCTTCGCGCTCGCCGTTCTGGCGGAGCGTGCCGGCGTGCCGGCGGGGGTTTTTTCCGTCATTACCGGCGAGGCAAGGCCGATCGGCATGGAGTTCTGCCACAATCCGAAGGTCGCGAAGATCACCTTCACAGGCTCGACCGGCGTCGGGCGCTGGCTGATGAAGGAGGCGGCGGACGGCATCAAGCGCCTGTCGCTGGAGCTTGGCGGCAACGCGCCCTTCATCGTGTTCGACGACGCCGACATAGACGCGGCGGTCGAGGGGGCGATGATCTCCAAGTTCCGCAATGCCGGCCAGACCTGCGTGTGCGCGAACCGCATCTATGTCCAGGAGACCGTCGCGGAGGCGTTCACCGCCAGGCTCCTGGAAAAGGTCTCGGCGATCACGCTCGGCCGCGGCACGCAGGCGGGCGTTAGCCAGGGGCCGCTGATCGACGACAGGGCCGTCGCCAAGATGGAGGAGCATGTCAGCGACGCGCTCGCCAAGGGCGGCAGGATTCTCGCCGGCGGCAAGCGCAGCGCGCTCGGCGGCACCTTCTTCGAGCCGACCGTCATGAGCGGCATCACGCAGGACATGAAGGTGGCGAAGGAGGAGACCTTCGCGCCGCTCGCCCCCATCATCACCTTCCGCGACGAGGACGAGGTCATCGCCATGGCGAACGACAGCGAGTTCGGTCTCGCCTCCTATTTCTACGCGCGTGACCTCGGCCGCGTCTGGCGGGTCGCCGAAGCGCTGGAGGCGGGCATGGTCGGCGTCAACACCGGCATGCTGGCCAACGAGATGGCACCGTTCGGCGGCGTCAAGCAGTCGGGCATGGGGCGGGAAGGCTCCTCCTATGGCATCGAGGGTTTCCTCGAACTGAAATATGTCGCCGTGGCAGGCATCTGATGGGCGAGACCACGGATCCTTTTGCCTTTCCGCCCGGCTTCCAGGTCGTCGTTGTCGGCGGCGCGGGGGATATCGGCTCGGCGATTGCCGCGCTGTTCCACGCCCGCGGCGCGAAGGTCGTGGCGACCGGCCACGACCGCGCCGCGCTCGACCGCTCCGCCCTGTCGCGCCTTCCGGCCGTCGATCTCGACGTCCTGGACGTCACCTCCGACGAGGCCGTGGCGGCGTTCGCCGCCCGCTTCGAGCGGGTCGATGCGCTCGTCAATTGCGCGGGCATCCTCGCCCGCGACGAGGAGTTCCGGATAGAGACCTTCCAACGCGTGCTCGACGTCAACCTGACCGGCACCTTCCGGACCTCCACGGCCTTTCGCCCGCATCTTGCCGCAAGCCGCGGCTCGATCGTCAACATCGCCTCCATGAACGCCTTTGCCGCCTTGCCCCGCCTTCCGGCCTATTGTGCCAGCAAGGGCGGCGTCGTGATGCTGACCAAGGCCCTCGCGCTCGCCTGGGCGGAGGAAGGGATCCGGGTCAACGCCGTCGCGCCCGGCTATATCGAGACGGCGATCAACAGCGAGGGGCGCAAGGACATCGCGCATCGCGACCGGATAGCCGCGCGCACGGCGCTGAAGCGCTGGGGCCAGCCGGAGGAGGTGGCGGGCGCCGTGGTTTTCCTCACCATGCCGGCTGCACGCTATGCCACCGGTACGGTCTATGCCGTCGACGGCGGCTTCCTTGCGGGGTGAGGATGCCATGAGCAAGACAGGGTCCACCCGTTCCCCTGTGATCAGGTCCGTTGAGGCGCATGTCTTCCGTATGCCGCTCGAAAAGCCTGTCTCGACGTCCTTCGGCACGATGAGGGACCGGCCGGCCGTGCTGGTGCGGCTGGAGGATGATGCGGGCCTGGTCGGCTGGGGGGAGATCTGGTGCAACTGGCCGGCCTGCGGCGCGGAGCATCGCGCCCGCCTGCTCGTCTCGGATATCGCGCCGCGCATCCTCGACAGGCCGCTGCCCGATCCGGCGGACCTTTGGAAGGAATTGACCGCGGCAACGCACATACTCGTGCTGCAGACCGGGGAGGCCGGCCCCTATGCGCAGGTGATCGCCGGCTTCGACATGGCCTATTGGGACCTTGCCGCCCGCCGCCGCGGCGTGCCGCTTGCCGTGGCGCTGTCGCCCGATGCGGCGGGCGCGGTGCGCGCCTATGCCAGCGGCATTCATATCCGCGACGCCGAAAAGGTCGTGGCGCAATCCCGCGCGGCCGGCTACCGCGACTTCAAGGTCAAGGTCGGTTTCGACTTCGATCGCGACCTGGTGCTGATCCGGGCGCTCGCCGGGAGCCTGCAGCCCGGGGAAACGCTGCATGCGGACGCCAACCAGGCGTTTTCTCCGGAAGCGGCGCGAGACTTCCTGTCGGCGACGGCCGATCTCGGGCTCGGCTGGGTGGAGGAGCCCGTGCGTGTGGATGCCGGCCCGGCCGTCTGGGGCGAGCTTGCGCGGCTGACCGCAACGCCGCTGGCCGGAGGGGAGAACCTTGCCGGCCTGCGGGCCTTCCGGTCGGCAATCGGCGCCGGCCACCTCTCCGTCATCCAGCCCGATGCGGCAAAATGGGGCGGACCGACAGGCTGCCGCGCTGTGGCCCGGGCCGCAATCGCCGCCGGCCGGCGCTACTGCCCGCATTTCCTCGGCGCCGGCATCGGCCTTGCCGCCTCGGCGCATGTCCTGGCGGCAGCCGGCGGGGACGGGCTGCTCGAAATCGACGTCAATCCGAATCCGCTGCGCGACGCGGTCGCGCCCGCATGGCCCGTGGTGGAGAAGGGCGTCGTCGTGCTGCCGCAAGGGCCGGGCCTCGGAACGGTGCCGGACCTCGACCGGCTCGAACCCTTCCGCACCCTCGCCCTGGCGGCCGGTTCCACGGCATGATCGGCACGAGCGAACTTGCCCTCTTCGCCGCGCTCGCCTTCGTGGCGGCCTATGTGCAGACCCTGACGGGTTTCGCCTTTGGCCTGTTGCTGATGGGCGCCCTGGCGCTGACGGGCCTTGTCCCGCTGCCGGAGGCCGCCATCGTCGTCAGCCTGCTGACGCTCGCCAATGCCGTGATGGTGCTGGCGCGGGGCTGGCGGGATATCGTCGTGAAACCGTTCCTTCTGTCGCTTGCCGGCGCCCTGCCCATGGTCGCCGCCGGCTACGGGGTGCTGACGCTTCTGGCGGCCTCGTCGCTGTCGGCGCTGCGCCTCATCCTCGGGTTCGCCATCATCGTGTCGAGCCTCCAGCTGATCCGGCGGCCGTCGCCGCTGGCGCAGCAGTCGGGCGGGCCTGCCTTCCTGTTCTTCGGCGCGCTTGGCGGCCTGATGGGCGGGCTCTTCTCCACCGCCGGGCCGCCGCTGGTCTTCCAGTTCTACCGCCAGCCCCTGCCGCATCGGGTCGTCCGCGAGACGCTCGTGGCGATCTTCGCGCTCAACTCGGTGTTCCGTCTCGGCCTCGTCGCGGCAGCCGGCGACTGGCAGCATCACGCGCTTTTATGGGCGCTTGCCGGCCTGCCGGCCGTCCTGGTTTCGACCTATCTGGCGCGCCGCTGGCCCCCGGCGCTTTCGGCGCGCACGCTCCGCTTCGCAGCCTTCGTGCTGCTCTTGCTGTCCGGCGTCTCCCTGATCGCGCCCGTGATCCTGGGGGCCGTTCCGGCGCGCGCATGACGCGCCGTCCGCCTCCGCCGGTGCAGAGCTACCAGAGGCCCGGAACGAGCCGGAACCGGACGCGGCGCGCATAGTCGGCATAGCCCTCCAGCCCGGATTGGAGAAGGGCGTCCTCCCAATGCGTGCGCAGGACAAGCACCGCGCCGGCAACCGCCGCCGGCACGAGCGCCCACCAGGAACCGAGCGCCGGCGGCAGGCCGGCGAACATCATCAGCGCGCCGACATAGCCGGGATGACGGACGAAGGCATAGGGGCCGAAGGTGATGACGCGCTGGCCGCGTTCGCGTTGAAGACGCACGCCGGGCTCGAAGAAGCGGTTGACCCCCTGCGCCCAGGTGGTGATCGCGATGCCGGCGGCGAGAAGCGCGTAGCCGAGGACGATAAAGGCCGGGGGCACGCTCGACCAGGACATCCTGCCGGCATCCAGCGTGGCGAGCGGCACTTCGGCCACCATCGCCGGCAGCATCAGCAACAGCAAGATCCGGTCCCAGCGTTCCGTTCCTGGCTGGAAGCGGCTGCGAGCCCGATAGATCGCCGGGTTCACGCGCTGCAGGATCAGGGCCGAGACCGCGAAGGCGGCGACGAGGAAGCCGATGAAGATCCAGCCGGGCATCCAGTCGAGGCGCCCGGCCGGCAGGAAGACCAAAGCCAGCAGCGCCGCAGGCAGGCCTATCGCATAGGCGCTGGTCTTCGTTCGTGACATGGGGTCGGGTTCGGTGACAGGCATCCGTCGGCCTCCTGGTTTCGCGCCGCAACCGTCGAACCGTGAGCGTCATACCTTATCCGTATCGCGCGCCAGCCGCCAGCGGCGCAGTAAGCGCGGGGGGCGCATAGTGTGCGGGCATCAACCGGCGACGACATCGCCGCCGGCCTCGATGATTTCATCATTGCTCAGGCCGCGACGCCAATGGGAGAAGGCGACCTGCCGGTGGTTCGGCAGCTTGACCGTCTCGCGCAGGAACTGACGGATTTCCCGGAAGGTCGAGTATTCGCAGCCACACCAGAAGAAGGTGTCTTCCTTGTCCGCGGGCCAGTCGAGGGATCGAACCGCCTGCGCCAAGGGATCCGGAGTGCCCGGCGGCCGGCCGTGCCGGTGAAACCAGCGTATGTCGACGCCGCCTGGCGCGGCGATCGGTTGTTCCTCGGCCTGTTCGGCCACCTCGATGAGAGCGACGCCCTTCGCATCCCGCGGCAACGCCTCGATCATGCGGGCTATGCCCGGCAGGCCCGTCTCGTCGCCGACATAGACGTTCCATCTCGCGGGCTTGGGCCCGTGAGCGCCCGGGCCGAGCAGGCCGACGAGCGCGCCCGGTGCCGCCTTGCGGGCCCATTCGACGCCGGCACCGCCGGCATCGTGCAGATAGAAATCGACCTCCAGCATTCCCGTTGCCGCATCGACGGTCCGCATCGTGTAGATGCGCGACGCGAGCTGTTGCCCGCCCTTCGGCCAGACCAGCCGCCCGTTGTCGCCGAGCCTCGGCCATTCGGGATTGGGCTCGCCATGCGGCTGGAACAGCAGGCGACAATGGATCTGATCGGGCACATCGTAGTGAGCGAGATTTTCCCCGGCGAAGCGGATGCGGCGCATCCGCGGTGTCAGGTCGCGCACGGCGCGAACCGTCAGGACCCGAAAGTCCGGCGGCCATGTGTCGCCGGCCTTGTCGCCGGTCCAGACGATGTCGGGATCCTCGGCTCGTGCGACGAAATCGACCAGGCCGGTGAGGGCGTTCTTCAGGCGGTTGAGGGATGCGCCATTCTCGGCTTCCACCGCGATGTGGAGCATCTGGCCGGCGGGCCGCACGCGAACGGTGCCATAGGGCGACGTCGCGACATGGATGCCGTCCGCAAAACGAACCTGCATGTCGTGATCGCCGAGCAAGATGAGGATATTGTCCAGATATCGCGTCAGGTCGGAAAATGTGATCGTGGTGTGCGCCTTTAGGCTCGGCATGGCCAAATTCCTGGGATTTCCGGGGCTGTCAGAGGCTGACCCAGCACGGGCCGGCGATCGGTCTTGCCAGGAAGCGCCGGTTCAATTCCGCCAATGTTTCGTGCGGATCGATATCGTGGCAGCGGTCGGGATGCAGCCATTTGGCGGCGACTTCCAGGAAGAGGAGGTTGAGCGGCTGGGCGGTGATCAGCCCCGTCCAGATGCCATGCACCTGCTTGTGCTCTACAGCCTTCAAGAGGTGAAAGCCGGGCCGTCCGGTGAGGCGCTCCAGCCCGGCGCGCGCTTCGGCTTCGGGAAGGCCGGGGCCGATCGCGGGTCTCGTGGCGTTCGCATAGCCGCCACCCGTCGCGATGTAGACGTCGGCGCCTTCCGCGAGCAGCTGTTCGAGCTGGATCTTGGCGGCCCACGGGGAGGACGCGGCATCAAGCCCGCGGCCGCCGGCCGCTTCAAGAAGCGTGCCCCAGATGTCCCGGCCGACGGCCCAGCAACAATCATCGTAGAGCGAGCCGATTTCGAAATAGGTCTTGCGCGGCGCGACGCCCGCCAGACGTCGTTTCAGCCGCTCGATTTTCTGCTCATGGAAGGTCCGGAAGGCCGCGGCCTCCCGGCGGCGATCCAGGATCGCGCCCCACATGTGCATCAGGCGTGGCAGTTCCGCGAGCGGCGAGGGCGCCTCACCTGCCGCGTCATTGCTGAAGCTGCTGCTGAACAGGACGGGAATGCCAAGCTCCGCAAGCCGTTCGGACAGGGCGTCGGCGCCGTTTCCGGGCGCCATGTAGGCGGTGGCGACGACGAGATCGGGTTGCAGGGATATCAGGCCCTCCAGCGAGACGGTTTCCGGCGTCTGCCGGCCGACCAGGGCTATGTCGAAACCCGTGCTGTAGGCGGAATGGAGATCGTCACTGTCCATGCGCTCGACCGCGGCCCAGCCGACGACGAGCCGTGCCGGGTCGGGATGCAGCATGGACATGGTGAGGATGTCGCGCGCCTCCAGAAGCACGATGCGTTGCGGTGGCGCCGCAAGCTCCACCGTGCGTCCTGCCATGTCCGTTACTGTGATCACCTGCGGACCGGCACCGAGAGCCGGGCCGGAGAGTGTTGCGGCGGCAAGCGTCAGGAAGCGTCTTCGGTTCATCCGCATGCCCGTCACCAGCGATAGCGAAGGCCGGCCACGACTTCGCGGCCCTTTCCGACCTGGCAGTAGAAACCGTTGCTGCAGCCCGAATAGTAGTCCCTGTCGAAAAGGTTCGTGACGTTGAGGGTCGCCTCCGCCCCCTTGAAGGCCGGATTGGCCGCGCCGAGATCATAGCGCAGGGCCGCGTCCACCAGGGCGTAACCCGGCGTGCGGACGGCGTTTGCATCGTCCGCGTAGCTGCTGCCGACGATCCGCACCCCGGCCCCGACCGAAAGGCCGTCGAACACGTCGTCATCGAAGGTGTAGTTCGCCCAGAGTGAGCCGAAATACCGCGGCACGCCCTGCGGCCGGTTGCCGACGATCGACGGAACGACGTTCGATCGGGAGATCTCGGTTTCGAGCAGCGTGACGGCTGTGATCAGTTCGAGATTGTCGGTCACGTTCCCACGCGCTTCGAACTCGATGCCGCGGGAACGGACCCCGCCCTGCTGGATGCTGAAGCCGGGCACGGGGCCGGGCGTGAGGACATTCTTCTGCTTGATGTCGAAGGCGGCGAGGGTGAAGATGGCATCGAGGCTTTCGGGTGAATATTTGACGCCTATCTCGAACTGCTCGGCCTCCGTGGGGACGAAAGGCCGGCCGTCCGATCCGACGCCGACGACGGGCTCGAAGGATGTCGAATAGCTGAGATAGGGGGCGATGCCGTTGTCGAACTCGTAGAGCAGGCCCGCCCGGTAGCTGGCCGCGCGTTCCGTCTGGTTGCGCTCAACGCCCGTGAGACGGTTGAGAGAGCCTTCCCGGGACCAGTCGTAGCGGCCGCCCAGCAGGATATGCAGATTGCCGAGGGTCATCTGATCCTGGAGGTATATCCCCGTCTGCCGCAAATCCTGCTTTGCATCCGTGAAGGTGGTGAACGGCCCGACGGGTAGGCCGTACTGCGGATTTGTCACGTCGAGCGGCTGGGCACCGCCGAGCAGGAACAGGAAGTCGCTTGTCGAGCGCTGGACATCGATGCCGACGAGGACCTTGTGCTCCAGGGCCGCTGTCGCGAAGCTCAGTTCCACGTTGTTGTCGGCACTCACGCCGCGCACGCTTTCCGCCGAGTGCGCCGCCCAGCGCGGTAGCAGACCGTCGGGAGTGAGCGGCCCTGAGATCTGAAGGGTCCGGAATGTCGAATCGAGACCGCCATAGCGCAGGCGCGAGCCCACTTTCACCATATCGTTGAAGCGGTGTTCGAAGATGTAGCCGATGCCGAACTGGTCGCGGTCATAGCTGTCGTACGAAGGGTCGCCCACATTGAGGCCGCCGGTCAGGTAGGGACGGTATGAGGCCGGCGCCAGAAAGCGCGGATAGATGTGGTTGAAGTAGCCGCCTTCGGGGTCCTTCTGGTAGAAGCCGAGCAGCGTCAGGCTCGTGTCCTCGTCCGGCTGCCATGTCAGCGCCGGCGCGACCGCAAGGCGCCGTTCATCCACGTCGTCATGGCGCGTGCCGGACTGGCGGCCGATCCCGCTGAACGAATATTGCAGGACGCCGTCCTCGCTCAGCGCGCCGCGGCTCCTGACGCCGGCCTGGACCCGGCCATGGCTGCCGGTCTCAAGGCGCAGCTCGTGGGACGGGTCGGCACTCGGCATGTTGCTGATCTGGTTGACGAGCCCGCCGGGGCTTCCCTGGCCGTAGAGAACCGCCGACGGACCCTTGAGCACGTCGATCTGGTCGAGCAGGAAGGGGTCGATCTGCGGTATGCCCCATGCCTGGCCGCGCGGAAGCTTCAAGCCATCGAGATAGTCGACCGTGCGCATGGCGCTGAAGAAGCCGCCGAAACCGCGAATCGAGAGGCTGTCGAAGCGGCTGTTCTCATCGACGTTCGAAAGAACGCCTGCCGTATAGTTCAGTGCGCTCTGCACCGTCTGGGCGTTCTGGTCATCCATCTGCTTGCGGTTGACGGTCGTCGTCGATTGGGGCGTGTTCTCGACCGGCGTCGCGCCCTTGGTCGCGGTGGTCGTCCGATTGACGACATAACGATCGCCCTTCCGCGGGGTTTCGCTTTCACCCTCGACGACGATCGTCTCGAGCCGGGTCGCGGCGTCCTGAGCTTGAGCGCCGGCAACCTGCAAGGGCAGGAGACTGGCAGTTGCGAGAAGGTAGGTCAGCTTGCGTCCCATTGTGTATCCCCAGCCCCTTGTCCGACCCTCGGACACCATCACGGCGGCAGGCATTTGCCCCGCCGGTCGGAGTCGTCTATTAATCAAACGGGACGGTAGTGTCCAGTTAATTATATGAGCTTGGAACTCATATTTTTTGACGTCGCCTTGCCCGACGCCGCGGTCGGCCAAGGGTTGGGCGGGAGCGGTGGAGTCTGCTAAGGAAAGGCGTAAACGAGCATGATGGGAAATTCAGCGATGTCGGAGCGGGGCATGACGGATGGCGTTCGGCGATCGGCCGCGGAAATCAGTGTCGAAGGTGCGCCAGGCCCTGACGAACAGGCCCGTGTTTCGAAAACCGGCCGGCCGTCGCGGCAGAAATCCGAAGAGCTGACGGCCAGGATCCTCGATGTCGCGACCGGCATGTTCGCGGCGCAGGGCTATGCGGGCACCTCGATGGAGAAGATCGCGGCCGCTTGCGGTGCCGGCAAGGACACGGTCTACAGGCGTTTCCCATCGAAGGAAGTGCTGTTCCGCGGTGTTATAGAGCGCATCCGCGCAAGCGCATTGCGCAGCCTCGAAATGACCGTTCCACCCGCGGGCGCGCCGCTGGAGCGGCTCAAGGTGGCCGGCCACTGGTTCCTGACCGCCCATCTCGAGCCGCAGCAAATCGCCATGAAGCGCATCACCCTGAGCGAAGCCGCGATGTTCAGGCAGAGCCTTGCCGACGGGGCGAGCAGCGATCCGACCGTCCGCTGTCTGATCGAGCTGATCGAGGCCGCGCAGGCAAGCGGTGACCTTGCGAAAGGAGAGGCGGCCTTCATCGCCGATCAACTCATCTATTCGCTGACGGTGAAGCCGATCACCTATGCCATGCTCGGAAGCACCGCCTTCGCCTCCACCGAAGCGCGCGATGCCTATTTCGAGCAGGCTTGGGAGCTGTTCATGCGAGGCGCCGGAAAGAGGGCAAGCTGACGCGGCCCGGCATGACGCTACGCCGCAGATTCGAATCCAGCCGGTGTCTCGATGGAGATCGGCAGCCTAGCGCAGCATGCTCACATCATTGAACCTCAGGCCAAATCGCGCGAGATATTTCGACAGGCGGTCGGCGTCGTTGCTGCTTTTCTTTTCCAGGCGCGAGCTTGCGAACAGCGCCCGGCCCGCCGCGCTGGCGCTGGCATGTTTGCGGCAAGTCTGCAGCACGGCGGCGAGCTGCACGGCGTCGAACCGGTCCAGCTGCGCTGCAGCATCCTCGCCCAGATGCTCGACAAGGATGTCGTCGGACGCCGTCTGCCGTGAAGCGCCGTGCCAGGCCGTGTTCAGCCGCCGGATCTCGTCGTAGACGACCTCGATGGTGATGCGGCCGAGCGGGGCGAGCGTGGCCATGCGGGTGACGGATGCGGAAAGGTCGCGGAAATTGGCGCTCCAAGCGGCGTCAGGGCCGGTGGCGAAGGCGAGATAGCGTTCGCGCGCCTCCTTGTTGAAGGTCACGTTCTGGCCCTCGCGCTCCAGGAAGCGGCGCAGCTCGAAATCGAGGTTGGGTTCGATGTCCTCCGCGCGTTCGCGAAGTGCCGGCAGCCGGAACGTCCAGAGGTTCAGGCGGGCGAAGAGGTCCTCGCGGAACCTTCCGAGGCGCACGGCCTCGGCGAGGTCGCGGTTGGTGCCGGCGAGAAGCTGGAAATCGGCGGAGGCCTCGGTGTCGGCGCCCACCGGGAGGAAGCGTTTCTCCTCGATGGCGCGCAGGCACATGGCCTGTTCATCGAGGCCGAGCTCGCCGATCTCGTCCAGGAAGAGCACGCCCTTGTCCGCAGAGCGCAGGAGGCCCGCGCGCTCGCCGGCCGCCCCCGTGAAGGCGCCCTTGACATGGCCGAACAGCGCCGACATCGCCTGGTCTCCCCGCAATGTCGCGCAGTTGACCTCGACGAAGGGACCGCTGACCTTCCGCTGCGCATTCTTGAGTTCGTAGATGCGCCTGGCGAGCTGGGATTTGCCGGCGCCGGTCGGCCCCGTCAGGAGGACCGGCGCCGCCGAGCGTATCACCACGCGCTCGATCTCGTCGATCATCCGGTTGAAGGCGGTGTTGCGCGTGGAGATCCCCGATTTCAGGAAGGAGGCGGCCTCTTCGCGTTCGGAGGCGAAGCGCTTGGCGATCTCGTCGTAGCGGGAGAGGTCGAGGTCGATGATCCGGTGCGTGCCGGCGAAGTCCGCGCCCGGATCGCGATCGCGCGGCGGCGAGAGCTGCAGCAGCCGGCCGGGGATGATGCGGGCCTCGGTCAGCAGGAACCAGCAGATCTGCGCGACATGCGTTCCGGTGGTGATGTTGACGAGATAATCCTCGGTATCGGGGTCGAACGGGTAGCCGCGCGCAAAGTCCCGGAGGTTCGTGTAAACCTCCGAAAAATCCCACGGGTCACGGAAATTGATGACATTGCTGCGTACCTCCGTGGCCGGTGACACGGTCTCGATGTCGGCGATGATCCGCGTGGCGAGGGCGCTCGCGTGGTTGTCATGGATGAGTTCCAGCCGGTCGATAAACAGGCCGGCTTGCTGGCAGAGCCCGACATTGGGCCGCCAGCGGCTCCAGCGATTGTCCCTCCCCATGTCGAGGGTGGTTCCCAGGATGCTGATGGCGACACGCCGCTTCATGTCTTATCCAATTTTATAAGGATGGATATTTTTAGATAGGATAATGGGAGCGTCGAAATTTGGCAATTTAGGCCGGCCTCTGAACGGGTATAATTTTTAAGTATTGATTACAGCTGGTTAGAAGAAAATTTCTGCTTCTGAGAGACTATTTCGTCAAACTGGCACGCCGCTTGAAACGTATCTGGCACGAACCAAACAACAAGAGGTGCCGTCATGGTCAACAAGGCGATCTTCAAAACCTATCTCGGAAAGCTGCTTGCGGGCACGGACACGAAAAACCACGAAGCCGCGCCGGCCTACAGGCTGACGCCGCGCGAGGCGCTGGCGCAGTATGCCGTGACCGGCACGTTCAACGGTACGTTCTACGCCGACGGTGCCGAGCAGCTGGAGGCGGTGAAGGCGCTGGCCCTCGAGGTCGAGCCGGAATTCCTTGCCAAGGTGGCCATCCACGCGGCCGGGAAGGGGCACATGAAGGACATGCCGGTCACCCTGCTGGCCATGCTGTCCAGCCTTGAGAGCGATGCTTTCGCCCGCGCCTTTCCGCGCGTCGTCAAGAGCGGCAAGATGCTGCGCGGCTTCGTCCAGGTGATGCGCTCCGGCGCGACGGGGCGCAAGTCGCTCGGCACGCGGCCGAAGAAGGCCGTGCAGGCATGGCTGGAACGGGCAAGCACCGAGCAGATCCTGCGCGCCATGGTCGGCAACGACCCGTCGCTGGCCGACGTCATCCGCATGGTGCATCCTAAGCCGGTGTCGGAGGAACGCAGGGCGCTCTATGCCTGGGCGATCGGCAAGCCGCACGACGTTGCGGCGCTGCCGGACCTCGTCAAGGCGCTGGAAGCCTTCCGGCGTGACCAGACGCGGTCGGTGCCGGACGTGCCGTTCCAGATGCTGACCTCGCTGCCGCTGACGCGCGAGCACTGGGTCGAGATCGCCCGTAAGGGCGGCTGGCAGATGGTGCGGCAGAACCTCAACACCTTCGCGCGCAACGGCGTGTTCGAGGTCGAGGGTTTTGCCGAGGCGCTGGCTGCGCGGCTGGCCGATCCGGACGAGGTCCGCAAGGCCAGGGTCTTCCCCTATCAGCTGATGATGGCGTGGAAGATGGTCGACGGCCAGGTTCCGGATGTCGTGCGCGATGCCTTGCAGGACGCGATGGATATCGCGATCGCCAACGTGCCGTCGTTCGGTGGCAATGTGGTGCTGTGCCCCGACGTTTCCGGATCCATGGCTTCGCCGGTGACCGGATACCGCAAGGGGGCGACGTCGGCGGTCCGCTGCATCGATGTCGCCGGCCTGATGACGGCGGCCTTCCTGCAGCGCAACCCGAAGGCACGGGTGCTGCCGTTCGAGACCGGCGTGGTGAGCGTCGCGCTCAACCGGCGGGATTCGGTGATGACCAATGCCGGCAAGCTGGCGGCCATCGGCGGCGGGGGAACGAACTGCTCCGCACCGCTGCGCAAGCTCGCGGACGAGAAGGCCAGGGTCGATCTCGTCGTGTTCATCTCGGACAACGAATCCTGGGTGGATGCGCGCAAGGCCGGTCAGCCGACGGGCGTGATGACGGAATGGGCACGGATCAAGCGGGTCAACCCGGCTGCAAAGCTGGTCTGCCTCGATCTCCAGCCCCACGCCACCACGCAGGCGCCGACCCGGAACGACGTGCTCAACATCGGCGGCTTCTCGGATGCCGTCTATGGGGTCATCACCGCTTTCGCCGCCGACAGCAAGGGCGCCGACGGCTGGGTGAGGGCAATCGAGGCGATCGAGCTCTGACATGAAGCAATACCCCCGTGCCGCCCGTGAACGGCACGGGGACCGTGACGAATGCCGGATGAAACTACAGGCTGTTAACCTCCAGGTCGCGGGTTCGAATCCCGCCGGGTCCCCCAACCATGGACCCGTAGCTCAGCGGATAGAGCGGGTCGTTTCACCACACCTCGTCGTCACGGACGAACGACATGGGCAAGAAGGCTATTGCCCATGGAAGACTTGCAGCGACGAATGCCGGACGGAACTACAGCCACCACCGTTGGATGGTCTGGCAGGTTCGACTCCTCCTGGGCATACGCTCTCTGGCACGAGCGGGGCCATCCGGTTTCGTTCATCCTCGTCGCCGCTGCAAGGGCTTGCATAGGGAATGCCCGGCGAATGCCGGTGGGACTACAGGTAAGAGCGGCTCGCCGGATATCCGGCGTGCAGGTCGGATGTTCGATCCATCCCGCATGTTCGTCAGGATGTGCGTAGCTCAGAAACCGTCCCGCCAAGGTTCGTCGCCGGGATGGCAAGAGGCCCCGGGCGAATGCTGCGGAGGACTACATGGGCCGCATCGCGCCATGCAAATGGAATGCGTGCGGAAACGTCTTCCGCCTGAATTTGTCGCCCGGGGACAGGAAACTCGATGGATAGAAGGACTGCAGAAGCAGAAGAAACGATGAAACAGGTAGTAAGCGGGCAGGATCTGATCGATGCGGGCATGCCCCAGGGCAAGTGGTTCCGCGATGCGCTGGACGCCGCCAACACGGTCTTGAGCGAAGGCGGTTCGATGGAGGGCGCGCTGGAAGCGGCACGCGCCTTCCAGCCGGGCCCGACGCTTGCGCTGAGGGCGGACAACGATATCGAGATCTATTCCAACATCCGCGCGGAAAACGCCTTCGAGCAGGACAATGTGGAGAAGGTCAATGCGACGATGCGGGCGCTGGTGCGCACGCCCGTGGTGCGCTCGGCGGCGATCATGCCCGATGCCTGCCCGGCAGGCCCGATCGGGACGATCCCGGTCGGCGGTGTCGTCGCATCCGAGGCGATCCACCCCGGCATGCATTCGGCCGATATCTGCTGCTCGATGGCGATCTCCATCTTCCCCGATGTCGATCCGAAGGCCCTGCTCGATGCTGTTCATGCGGTGACGCATTTCGGTCCGGGCGGGCGCCCGCGCGGTGCGCAGTTCAAGCCCTCGCAGGCGACGCTGTCCGCCTTCCAGCAGAACCCCTACCTGCGGGACGGCGCGCTCAGCGCCGGTATCGAGCACTTCGCGACGCAGGGCGACGGCAACCACTTCGCCTATGTCGGGACGATGAAATCGACGGGTGAAACGGCGCTCGTCACCCATCACGGGTCGCGGGCACCGGGCGCGCGCCTCTACGACAAGGGCATGAAGGTCGCCAATCGCTTCCGCGAGCAGCTGTCGCCGCAGACGCATCGGGAAAACGCCTGGATTCCCGCCGATACCGAGGAGGGCGACCTCTACTGGTCGGCACTCCAGACGATCCGCCAGTGGACGAAGGAGAACCATTACGTCCTGCACGACATGGCTGCGGCACGGCTCTCGGCCAAGGTGGCCGACCGTTTCTGGAACGAGCACAACTTCGTCTTCCGCAAGTCCGACGGGCTCTTCTACCACGGCAAGGGGGCGACGCCCGCCTTCGACAAGTGGGCGGAGGATGCGACAGACCTGACGATCATTCCGCTCAACATGGCGGAGCCGATCCTGATCGTTCGCGGTTCCAATGCCGCCCATGGCCTCGGATTCTCGCCGCATGGCGCCGGCCGCAATTTTTCCCGCAGCGCCCATATGCGGCGCCTTGCGGAGGAATACGGCGCCGATGCCCGCGGCCTGAGCCCTAACAACCTGGCGGATGTCCTGAAAAAGGAGACGGCGGGGCTCGACGTCCGCTTCTTCTCCGGCTTTGCGGATGCTTCGGAGCTGCCGAGCGCCTACAAGTCCGCCGCCAATGTGCGCGCCCAGATCGAGCACTATGGCCTCGCCGAGGTGGTCGACGAGGTCGTGCCCTTCGGGAGCATCATGGCCGGGGACTGGCAAAGGGACGCGCCGTGGCGGAAGAGGCGGGAAAGGCGTTGAGTGACGACGGGCCGGCCGTCGCCCTTGTGGCGGCGGCCGGCGCGATGACGGTTGAAACGGGACAGAATTCGCGTATAAGCGCCGTCAATGTGTTTCTGGAAAGGGAGCGGATCGATGCAGAACATCTCCTCACGCCCCATCGGGGTTCCGGTCTGACTCAGCCTGGCTGAGGAGGATCGTTCGACCCGCCGTCTTCGACGGCGGACACGAGCACCTATCCAGAGTTCTATCATGGGCACTTTTTTCGGGGACACGTCTGTCTCCACCCAGCCGGCATGCACGCCGGCGACTATCCATCACTATTTCTCGGCCGAAAGCTGGATCGAGGGCGCCGCGCTCGACCAACTCGACAGGATGGCGCGCCTTCCGGGCGTCAGAAGCATCGCGGCCTTCCCGGATCTCCATCCGGGCAAATACGGTGCGACAGGTGTCGCGCTCCTGTCGGACCGGCTGCATCCGCTGCTCGTCGGCAACGACATCGGCTGCGGCATGTCCCTGTTCGAGCTCGATCTTCCATTGCGGAAGCTGAAGCTCGACAGGGCGGCAAGCCGCCTCCGGCGGTTCGATGCGCTTGCGGTCGACGATGCTGCCGGGCGCCTCGACGGTGTCGGCCTTCCGGGCGATCTCTTCGCGGATGCGCTGGGAACGATCGGCGGCGGCAATCACTTCTGCGAGCTGCAGGCGGTGGAGAGCCTTTCCTCGCCGGTATCCGGCATCGGCCGTCAGGGCCTTTACCTGCTCGTCCATTCCGGTTCCCGCGGCTTCGGAGCAGCTGTCCTGTCCGACAGTCTCTCGGCCGAACCGGACCTGATGTCGGGGCTCGATGCCTCGTCTCCGGCCGGCCTCCATTGGCTCGGCAGGCATGATCAATGTGTTGCCTGGGCCTCGCTCAACCGCATCCTCATCGCCGAGAAGGCGGCCTCGGCGCTTGGCGCCGATTGCCGCCTGGTGACCGACGTGCCGCATAATCTCGTTCGCCGGAGCGAGAAGGGCTATGTCCACCACAAGGGCGCGGCGGCCGTCGATCCCGGCACGATCGCCCCGCTCGCAGGGTCGCGCGCGACGCTGAGCTACATCGTGCGGGCCACGGAAAAGGTTGCCGGTTCGCTGGGCGGCATATCGCACGGTGCGGGGCGCAAATACGACCGTGCCACCATGCACGGCCGCGTCGGCCGGACCCGCTCCGAGCGGGACGACCTCCTGCGCAATGCCTGGGGCGGCATCGCCATATGCGACGACCGCGCGCTCGTCATCGAAGAGGCGCCCTCCGCCTACAAGGATGCAGGGCGGGTGGTTGCCGATCTCGTGGCGGCGGGCCTCGTCGAAAGCCTGGCCGCCATGCGGCCGCTCGTCACCTACAAGAAGGCGGTCGACGAGGAGGGGCGTGCCCGCCGTCCGGACAAGCCGGATCACCGCCAGACGGGGAGGCGCAAGCATGACCGCTATTGATCTGCTGATCACCGCCGGCAACGGTCCTGCCGAATGCCGCATCGCCGTCAGGGCGTGTCTCGATATCCTGGAAAAGGAAGCGGCGGCGCGTGGCTACCTCTTCGAGGTCAGCACGGGGCCTATGCCGGACTGTCACGGCCCGAAATCCGCCCTCGTCAGCCTGGAGGGCGAAGCGGCACCGTGCATGGCCGCGGAGTTCTGCGGCACCGTGAAGTTCCTGTTCAAGAGCCCGGTGCGTCCCGGCCACAAGCGGCAGAACTGGTTCGTCTCCGTACAGCGCGTCGACCTTTCCGGCGGTGAGGGCGTGGCGATCGATCCGCGTGACATCCGGTTCGAAACCCTGCGGGCCGGCGGACCCGGCGGCCAGCACCAGAACACCACGGACAGCGCCGTCCGGGCCATTCACATTCCAACCGGGCTGCGCGTCATCGCCCGCAACGAGCGATCCCAGCATCGCAACAAGGCGCTGGCGGTCAAGCGGCTCGCAGCCATGCTGCAGCATCTGGAGGACAGGAAGACGGACGCGGCAAAATCGGAACGCTTCATCGCCAACCGCTCGATCGAGCGGGGCAATGAAGTCAAGACGTTCAAGATCCAGCGGCCATAGACCGACGCTGGACCTGCAGAGGGGGGACGGCGACGGAGCATTTCCGCGATCAGAGGAAAAGCGGAAATGCTCCAATCGGCTGCGGCTTCACGACATGATCAGTCCGCCGTCGACATTGATCGTCTGGCCGGTGATATAGGCGGCGTCCTCGGAGGCGAGGAAGGCGACGAGGGCGGCGACTTCGGCGGGGGTGCCGGCGCGGCCCATCGGGATGCCCTCGACCCATTCGGCCATCAGCTCGCCCGGGCCGTATTCGCCGAGCATCTTGCCCCAGACACGGTCGTTGTAGTCCCACATCTCGGTGTGGATGATGCCGGGGCAGATGGCGTTGGCTGTGATGCCTTCCCGCGCCAGCTCCTTGGCGAGGCTCTGGGTCAGGCCGACGACGCCGAATTTCGAGGCGGCATAGTGCGGGGTGTAGATGAAGCCCTGGCGGGCCTGGCCGGAGGCGGTGTTGACCAGGCGGCCCTTCATGCCGCTGGCGCGGAAGCGGCGGATCGCCTCCTGGCAGCACAGGAACACGCCCTTGGTGTTGACGTCGAGGTTGAGGTCCCATTCGCGCTCGGTGAGGTTCTCCACCTTGGCGATGGTGATGACGCCGGCATTCTGCACGGAAACGGAGATCGCGCCGAGCTTCCCCTCGGCCTCGCCATAGGCGTCCTGCACGGCTTTCGCGTCGGTCACGTCGAGCGCAAGGCCGATCACCTCGGCGCCGGTTTCCGCGGCCAGCGCCTCGGCGGCCGCGGCCGTGTCCTTCTCGATCGCCGCGATGGCGACCTTCGCGCCTTCCTCGGCAAAGCGCTTGGCGATGCCGCGGCCGATGCCCTTGTTGCCCCCGGTGACGAATACCGTCTGGCCTGCGAAACGTCTCATGGTCTTCTCTCCATAATGCGCAGCAGGCCGTGGACTGGTCCGGGATGGATCAGGCCGTGAGCCGTGCCGCAGTGAACTTGTCGGTGACGAGCACATCGATGACGCCCAGCTTCAGGGCGCCGGCGATGGCCTCGGTCTTCGATTCTCCGCCCGCAAGGGCCATGACGCGGTTGGTCCTGCGCAGGTCCTCCAGCGAGATGCCGATGACGCGGTCGTTGAGCGGGGTTTCCACCGGTTTTCCGTCCCGGTCGTAGAAACGGTAGGAAATCTCGCCGACGGCGCCGGCCTCGTGCAGCATCGCCATTTCCTGGCGGGAGAAGGTGTTGCCGGACCGGGCCAGCATTTCGGACGGCTCCACCGCGCCGATGCCGACGATGGCGAGGCTGAGGCGGCCGAAGAGGTCCATCGTCTCGCGCACGGCCGGGTCGGCGAGCATGACGAGTTTCGCCTCGCGCGAGGAGGTGATGCCCTGGACGAGCAGGAGCCGCGGCTCGCCGCCGGTGAGCTTGGCAAGCCGCGCCGTCAGCTGCGTGGCGTGCATCTGCACCGAGGCATCGCCCATGCCGCCAAGGATCTGCACGATGTACTTTGCCTTGGCGTTCTTCAGCGGGTGGATGTTGTCCACCATGCGCAGGATGGTCTGGCTCCAGCTCGAGACGCCGATGATCTCGTCCTGCTGCAGGGTGACTTCGAGGAAATGGGCGGCAGCCTCGCCGACGCGGGCCATGATCGCGCCGTCGCGGTCCTCCGAACAGTCGATGACGATGGCTTCGGTCAGGCTGTAGCGCTCGCGCAGGGCCAATTCGAGTTCGGCGAAGGTGCCGGCGGGCGGGATGACCGTCGTTCGCACGATGTCTTCCTGCTCCGCGCGCTTCAGCATGCGCGAGACGGTCGCCTGCGACATGTGCATGATCTCGGCGATCTCCGCCTGCCGCTTGCCTTCGATATGGTACATCTGGGCTACGCGGGCGATCAGTCGCAGCTCGTTGAGCCTTCCCATAGGGTTCTCCATGAGTGAATTTTTATTCACTCATAGTGGATGGACCCGTTAGGGTCGAGCGGCAGATCGCGTCTTTCCAGACCGCAAGTCGTCGTGTGGCGTCGGAAGCACGCGGGGCGATGGCATTGGCGGTGCGCGGCAGGGCGGCGATGGCGGCGAGATCCGGCCAGACGCCGAGCGAGAGGCCGGCGAGATAGGCCGCGCCGAGCGCGGAGGCCTCGGGCGCATCGCACTGGATGACGGCGTGGCCCAGCGTATCGGCGACGCATTGCATGAGGAAGGTGTTCCTGCTCGGGCCGCCATCGGCATGGAGCCGGCCGAGCGGTGTCGGCGATTGCGCGGACATCGCCTTGAAGACGTCGTGCACCTGGAAGGCGATGCTGTCGGTCACCGCGCGGGCCATCTGGGCGCGGCTGGTGTTGAAGGTGATGCCGCAGAACAGTGCCCGCGCGTCGGAGTGCCAATAGGGTGCGCCGAGGCCGACGAAGGCGGGCACGAAGCCGGGGCCGCCGGGCTCGGCGGTGGCGGCAAGCTCGGTCAGGGCCTGCACGTCCGGCAGGCCGAGCATCTCGGCCATCCAGGGCAGCGAGGCGGCCGAGACCAGGATATTGCCCTCGAAGGCGTAGGTCGGCTTGCCGCCGATCGACCAGGCGATGGTCGTGGTGATGCCCTGTTCCGGCGCGATGAAGCGCGGCAGTGTGGTCATGATAGACGAGCCGGTGCCGAAGGTCACCTTGCCGTCGCCGGGATTGAAGGCGCCGTGGCCGAAGAGGGCGGCATGGCTGTCGCCGATGGCCGAGGCGATCGGGATGCCGTCGGCAAGGCCCGGCACGTTCCTCGTCACGCCGAAACGGGACGCGCTGTCGCGCACCTCGGGCAGGGCGGCCTTTTCGACGCCGAAGAGGGCGCAGAGCTCGTCGCTCCATTCCCGCCGGTTGAGGTCGTAGAGCTGGCTGCGCGCGGCGTTGGCGGCGTCGCAGGCATGGACCGCGCCGTCCGTGAAGCAGTGGATGAGCCAGGCGTCGATCGTGCCGAGCCGGACGGGACGTTCCCCGGGCACGCGGTCGAGCAGCCATTTCATCTTGGGGCCGGGGAACATCGGATCGATGGGAAGGCCGGTCAGCGCCTGGACGCGCGGCGCATGGCCCGCCGCGATCAGGTCGGCGCAGGCCGGCGCGCTGCGGCGGCACTGCCAGCTCACGACCGGGCCGAGCGGTTTTCCGGTCTCGGCATCCCAGACGGTGACGGATTCGCGCTGGTTGGAGATGGCGATGCCGAGGATATTTACCGCAGGACCTGCCGCAAGGCAGGCGGCGATGGCCTCCTGTACGGATTCCCAAAGGCGTTGCGGGCTTTGCTCCACCCAGCCCGGCTGCGGATGCTCGATGCCGACGGGAGATGCGCCGCGGGCCAGGATCGCGCCGTCCGTGGAGACGAGCACGGCCTTCGAATTCGTGGTGCCCTGGTCGATGGCGAGGATGGCGGTCGTCATGGCGGCTCCGGTAAGCAGGAGTTGGAAGGCGCGGCGAAAGGGAGGTCTTGCCGCGCCCCGGCACGAAATCTAGCCCCGCACAATCACGTGCGGGAAGATTTTCGCGCGATCAGGGCGATGGCCGCCTCGGCGATGGCAGCGGGCGACATGCCGAACTCGTCGAGCAGGAATTCGGCCGAGCCGGTGGGGGCGAAAATGCCGGGCACGCCAAGGATCTTCATCGGCACGGGGGCTTCCGCCACGACGACCTCCGCGATGGCGGAGCCGAGGCCGCCGAAGGTGGAATGCTCCTCCGCCGTCAGGATGGCGCCGGTCTCGCGTGCCGCGGCCACCACGGCCTCGACGTCGATCGGCCGGACGGTCGCCATGTTGAGGACACGCGCCTCGATGCCCTTCTCGGCGAGGATGGCTGCGGCCTTCACCATGCGGTGGGTCAGGGTGCCGTTGGCGATGAGGGTGACGGCATCGCCGTCGCGCAGCAGGTTGGCCTTGCCCAGAGCGAAGGTGTGGCCGGCCGGCAGAAGGTCCGGCACGCCGACGCGCGAGAGGCGCAGGAAGACCGGGCCGTCATACCTGGCGGCCCATTCCACGGCGGCGGCCGTCTCGATGGAATCGCAGGGCGCGATGACCGGCAGGTTCGGCAGGACGCGCGTCCAGGCGAAATCCTCGATGGAATGGTGCGTCGGGCCAAGCTCGCCATAGGCCATGCCGGATGAGATACCGACGAGTTTCACATTGGCGTTGGAATAGGCGATGTCGGCCTTGATCTGCTCCAGCGACCGGCCGGTCAGGAAGCAGGCGGCGGCGCAGACGAAAGGCAGCAGCCCGCCATTGGCAAGGCCGGCGCCGACGCCGACGAGGTTCTGCTCGGCGATGCCGACATTGACGAGGCGTTCGGGCCACCTGGCCTTAAAGCCCCCGAGCTTGGAGGAGCCGACAGAATCGTTGCAGACGGCCACGACCTTGGGATTGTCGGCGCCGAGGCGCTCCAGCACGGCGACGAAGGCGTCGCGGCAATCGTGAAGCTTGGCGGAAGGGGTCACGGCGTTCATCAAAGGGCCTCCGAAAGCTCAGCCACGGCAATTTCGTATTGTTCGGCATTGGGCACCTTGTGGTGCCAGTCGACCTTGTCCTGCATGAAGGAAATGCCGTGGCCCTTGTTGGTGTGGGCGACGATGCAATGCGGGCGGCGCCCACGCTTTTCCAGCGCCGGAACGATCTCGTCCATGGCATTGCCGTTGATCTCGGTGACATCCCAGCCGAAGGCTTCAAGCTTGGCGGGGAAGGGCGCGAGGTTGTTGGTGTCCTTCAGCGAGGCACCCTGCTGGAAGCGGTTGTGGTCGATGACCAGCGTTAGGTTGTCGAGGCCGAACTGCGCGGCCGAGGCGATCGCCTCCCAGTTCGAGCCTTCCTGCATCTCGCCGTCGCCCGTCAGCACGTAGACGCGGTAGGTCGCGCCGGTCAGCTTGGCGGCCTTCGCCATGCCGACCGCGACCGGCAGGCCATGGCCGAGCGGGCCGGTATTGGTCTCGACGCCCGGCACCTTGTTGCAGTTCGGATGGCCGTTGAGCCGCGAATGGGGCTTCAGGAAGGTCGCGATCTCCTCTTCCGGAATGAAGCCGCGCCTGGCGAGCGTCACGTAGAGCGCCAGTGCCACATGCCCCTTCGATAGCACGAAGCGGTCGCGATCCGGCCGTCTCGGCGCCTCGGGCGAGACGTCGAGGACGCGGAAGTAGAGCGCCGTCAGGATGTCGATGGCGGACATTTCCCCGCCGATATGGCCTGCGCCAGCTTCAAAAACCGCTTGCAGATCGCGAAGGCGGATCTGGCGAGCGATGCGGTCGAGATCGTTCGGCTGCATGAAACCCTCGTTGTGAATAAATATACAGTGATACATATATTTGCATGGACGCCGGACAAGTCAAGCGAAAATACCATCAGTAGCCGCTAAAGAATTCGGAAGCGGCGCCTTGACACGCTCCACCTGGATGCGTTACGAATTTACACACACTAATGAATATTTATGCGTTAAGCGAAACGCGAGGCGGAGACCGGTCGGGAGGAGTGCTCATGGTGGCGGATGTGAAGGAAAGACGCGGGGTGGCCGGTATTGCGCTGCCCTCGCTGCGCGGCGCCACGGGGCCGCTGATCGGCCTCATCGTGCTGTGCCTCTTTCTCACCTTTGCGACGGACAAGTTCCTGTCGGTGCGCAACTTCCTCAACGTGCTCGACCAGATCACGGTGCTCGGCGTCATGGCTGTGGGCATGACGATGGTCATCCTGATCGGCGGCATCGACCTTGCGGTCGGCTCGGTCATGGCGCTGGCCATGATGGTGCTGGGCTATCTCAACGTCGTCGCCGGCTTGCCGATGGGGATCGCCATTCCGCTCGCCCTCTTCGTCGCCGCCCTCAACGGGCTCGTCGCGGGTCTTCTGATCACGCGCTTCAACGTGCCGGCCTTCATCGCGACGCTTGCCATGATGTCGATCACGCGCGGCCTTGCGAACATGATCACCGACGGCCAGCAGATCATCGGCTTTCCGGCCTGGTTCAACATGATGGCCATCGTGCGCTTCGGCGGCTTCCTGACGCTGACCGTCGCCGTGATGATCGTCGTCTTCATCGTCGGCCTGCTCTACCAGCGCTACCGCCATGGCGGGCGCGTGCTCTATGCCATCGGCGGCAATGCCGAGGTCGCGCGCCTTGCCGGCATCAACGTCCAGCGCGCCACCGTGCTCGTCTATGTCGTGTGCAGCTTCCTTGCCGGCCTTTCCGGCATGGTGCTCGCCGCCCGCCTCGACTCCGTCCAGCCGTCCTCGGGCGTCTCCTACGAGCTCGACGCCATCGCGGCGGTCGTCATCGGCGGCACCTCGCTTTCGGGCGGCACGGGCGGCATCGGCGGCACGATCATCGGCGTCCTCATCATCGGCGTCCTGCGCAACGGCCTCAACCTGCTCAGCGTCTCGCCCTTCATGCAGCAGGTCATCATCGGCGCGGTCATCGTGCTCGCCGTGACGGCGGAGACCTACCGCAAGCGCAAGTAACCCCGTTCACCCCCGCCGCCGGCGGGGTGGCGAAAACGGCCCGCAATGGTGCGGGCCGGCAAAAGGAAGGTGGCTTCCTGCAGGGGCGGGGGCTGCCGGGCAAACCGGAGGAGAAACCATGAAACTGTCCAGACTGCTGATCGCGGCAAGCGCCGCGTCCGTCCTCGCGCTTCCTGCATCCGCCGCCGAGGTCAAGAAGATCGGCCTCGCGGTGCCGAACCTGCAGGCCGACTTCTTCAACCAGATCAAGCTCGGCGTCGAGAAACATGCCAAGGAAAAGGGCATCGAGGTGGTCGTGGTCGATGCCAAGAACGACACCAACACCCAGGTCAGCCAGGTGCAGGACCTGATGACGCAGGACATCGACGCCTTCATCTACATCCCGGCCGGCGCCGCCGCCGCTGCCGTGCCGACCCGCCTTGCCCGCGAGGCCGGCATTCCCGTCATCAACGTCGACCGCACGCCCGAGGGTGCCCCGGGCGACACGTTCATCGCCGGCGAGAGCGTCGAATCCGCCTATGAAGTCTGCAAGTACATCATCGGCAAGGCGGGCGGTTCGGGCAAGATGGCGATCATCCACGGCCAGAAGGGCACGACGCCGGAAGTCGACCGCTTCACCGGCTGCAAGCGCGCCATCGACGAGAACCAGGGCGTCGAACTGGTCGACCAGCAATGGAGCAACATGTGGTCGGCTGACGAAGGTTTCACGATCGCCCAGAACATGCTGCAGGCGAATCCCGACATCACGATCATCTTCGGCCAGGCCGACGGCCTCGCGATGGGCGCGGCCAAGGCGGTCGACGTCGCCAACCTCTCCGACAAGGTGATCATCGGCGGCTATGACGGCGATGTCTCGGCGCTCGAATACCTCGCCAAGTGCACGGGCCCGTTCATCGCCACCGCGACGCAGAGCACACAGAAGATGGGCGTTCTCGCCGTCGAATCCGCGCTCGCCGTCGCTGCCGGCGAGAAGGTCGAGGAGCGCCAGACGCCGAACGCCGTGCTGACGACCTGCGAGAACGCGCCGGAATTCGTCAAGGTCCACCCGTAACAGCACGAAGGCAGCAGCGCCATGACGAACCGCTCTCCCATCCTGTCGCTCCGCGGGATCCAGAAATCCTACGGACCGATCAAGGTCCTCCACGGTGTCGATCTCGACATCCATCCGGGAGAGGTCGTGGCGCTGCTCGGCGAAAACGGTGCCGGGAAATCGACCCTGTCGAACATCATTTCCGGCACCGTCCAGCCCTCCGCCGGAGAAATGACCTGGCTCGGCAAGCCCTACGCCCCCGCCAATCCCCGCGCCGCCATGGACGAGGGGGTCGGCATGATCCACCAGGAACTCAAACTGCTGCCGAAGCTTTCGATTGCCGAAAACGTCTTCGTCGGCCGCTATCCCATGAAATCCGGCCGGCTCGACCGCAAGACGATGGAGGACAAGGCACGCGCCGGCCTCCAGCGCCTCGGGCTCGACGTCGCGCCCGACCGCCCCGTCGAAGGGCTTTCGACGGGAAAGCAGCAGCTCATCGAAATCGCCAAGGCGCTGACGCTCAACGCGCGCCTGCTCATCCTCGACGAGCCGACCGCCGCGCTGGGCGGCGAGGAGACGCAGGCGCTGTTCCGCCAGATCGAGCGCCTGAAATCCGAAGGCGTCGGTATCATCTACATCTCGCACCGGCTGGAAGAGATCCGCCAGATCACGGACCGCATCGTCGTCATGCGCGACGGCGCCAAGGTGCAGGAATTCGACCGTGGCGACGTGCCGATCCGCACCATCGTCGAGGCCATGGTCGGCCGTTCGCTCGAACGCATGTTCCCCGCGCTCCCCGTCCCGACACAGGAGGTGGCGCTGGAGGTGCGCGGCCTTTCCTCGCCGTCGAAGGCGTTTCGCGACATCAACTTCTCCGTCCGCAAGGGCGAGGTCTTCGGCATTGCCGGCCTGATGGGCGCCGGCCGCACGGAGCTTGTCCGCGCCATCACCGGCGCGGACCCGATTTCTGCCGGCGAGGTGCTTTTGCACGGAAAACCCGTCACGCCGCGTTCGCCGATCGATGCGATCCGCAACGGCATCGTCCTCGTGCCCGAGGATCGCAAGCTCCAGGGCGTGGTGCTCGACCATTCGATCGCGGAAAACATCGGCTATGCCAATCTCGGGGAAATCGCCCGCAACGGCTGGCTCTCCACCCGCCGCATCCGCGAATTCGCCGAGGACTACATCAGGAAATTCGGCGTGAAGGGCCGCGGCGGGCAGAATGCCGGCGAGCTCTCCGGCGGCAACCAGCAGAAGGTGGTGCTTGCCAAATGGCTGGCGCGCAAGCCGCAGGTCGTGGTGCTGGACGAGCCGACGCGCGGCATCGACGTCGGTGCCCGCTCGTCGATCTACGATCTCATCATGGACCTGGCGCGCCAGGGCGTCGCCGTCATCGTGGTCAGCTCCGACCTCGAGGAGGTGCTCGGCGTCTCCAGCCGCATCATGGTCATGGCCCAGGGCAAGCAGGCCGGCATCCTGAACCGCGAGGACGCCAACGACGTCTCGGTCATGGAACTGGCAACGATCTGAACAAGGAAGAAATCATGTCCGACATCACGCTCAACGCGCCGAAACTGTTCGATCTCTCGGGCAATGTCGCCTTCGTCACGGGCGCCGGCAGTGGCATCGGCCAGCGCATCGCCATCGGCCTTGCCCAGTGCGGCGCCGATGTCGCGCTGCTCGACCGGCGCACGGACGACGGGCTTGCCCGGACGGCCGATTTCATCGCGCGGGCCGGGCGCCGCAGCATCCAGGTCGCCGCCGACGTCACCAGCGGCGCGGCGCTCGCCGAGGCCGTCGCCCGCACCGAGGCGGAGCTCGGCGCCCTCTCGCTCGCCGTCAACGCGGCCGGCATCGCCAATGCCAATCCGGCGGAGACGATGGAGGAAAGCCAGTTCCAGACGATGATGGACATCAACCTGAAGGGCGTTTTCCTGTCCTGCCAGGCCGAAGCGCGCGCCATGCTGAAGACCGGCCGCGGCGCCATCGTCAACATTGCCTCCATGTCCGGCGTCATCGTCAACAGCGGCCTCAGCCAGTGCCACTACAACGCCTCCAAGGCGGGCGTCATCCACATGACCAAGTCGATGGCGATGGAGTGGGTCGGCCGCGGCATCCGCGTCAACACGATCAGCCCCGGCTATACCGCGACGCCGATGAACACCCGGCCCGAAATGGTGCACCAGACGAAGCTTTTCGAGGAGCAGACGCCGATGCAGCGCATGGCCAGCGTCGACGAGATGGTCGGCCCCGCCGTCTTCCTGCTCTCGGATGCCGCGAGCTTCGTCACCGGCGTCGACCTTCTCGTCGATGGCGGCTTCTGCTGCTGGTGATTTTCCCGGGGCCGGCCGCACGCGGCCTCTTGCATCCCCCGGCGAAAATTCCTTATTTACGCCTGTTCTCAGGGCGGGGTGAAATTCCCCACCGGCGGTATCCGGAGCGATCCGGGAGCCCGCGAGCGCTTCCGTTGACGCGGAAGGTCAGCAGATCCGGTGCGATGCCGGAGCCGACGGTCACAGTCCGGATGGAAGAGGACATGTCTGCTAAACCGCCCTTTCCCGGGCGGTCGCGGGCCTGTTCGCCCAAGGGATTGAAACGCCGGCATCGGCAACCCTTGAAAGGCAATGAAATGGCACTCTCGAAAATTGAAGACGCAATCGCTGCCCTTGCGCGCGGTGGCATGATCGTCGTCGTGGACGACGAAAACCGGGAAAACGAGGGCGATATCATCGTGGCCTCGGATGCGGTGACGCCGGAGGCGATCGCCTTCATGATGAAACACGCCCGCGGCCTCATCTGCGTGGCGATGGAAGGCGAGCGGCTCGATGCGCTCGACATCCCGCTGATGGTTCCGCAGAACACGGAATATCTCCATACGGCCTTCACCGTCTCCGTCGATTACCTTCCCGGCACGACGACCGGCATTTCCGCAGCCGACCGCGCCGCAACCGTCAAGGCGCTCATGGACCCCGCGAGCCGCCCGGAAGACTTCGCCCGCCCGGGCCATATCTTCCCCCTGCGTGCGCATCCGCGGGGCGTGCGCGGTCGCCCGGGCCATACGGAAGCCGCCGTCGATCTTGCGCGCCTTGCAGGCAGGACCGCATCGGGCGTGATCTGCGAGGTCGCCAACGATGACGGCACGATGGCCCGGTTGCCCGAATTGATCGACTTTGCGGCAACCCATCGGCTGCCGCTGATCAGCATCGAGGACCTCATCGCCTACATCGCCGCCGGCCGCGACGATACGCCTGCGGTGGCCGCGTAGTTGTCCGGCCAGGGGCCGTATCCCGGCGCATAGGCGCCGGGATACGGCCGCGTGGATCCAGGCAAGACGTGTCGCCAACCGTCAGTTCGTCCCGCCGATCTCGCTCGCCGTGCGCAGGAAGGCCTGGAACTGGTCCTCCGGCACGAAGGCGCCACCGGTGGTCCAGATGACGTGGGTTGCCTGGGCGAGCCGGTCGCCGATCTGCCGATGCGCGCAGAATTCCTTGCCCGCCGGGTGCTTCACGAGGAAGTCCGGTCCGGCGAAGCCGGCGGCGGCCGAGGGTTCGAGGCGCAGGTTCTGGCTCTGATGGGCGCTCAGGAGCCAGCGGAAGAGGGACGGGTCGTCGACGGTGAAGACGCCGGCCAGCATGCGGCGCATGACGGTGGCGACGAAGGCCGACATGCGGGCGACGGCCATGCCGTCCGCCTCCGTGCGGTTGGTCAGGCCGACATCGTAGACGGAGACGAGATCCGCCGAACCGCTCATGAGATGGACCAGCGCACAGGGCGACTGAACCGGCTCCACGAAGAAGCAGTGCACATCGTCGCCGAAGACCGCCTTCGCGCCATAGGCGACGCCGCCCGGCGCGCCGCCGATGCCGCAGGGCAGGTAGAGGAACAGCGGATGTCCGGCATCGACGACGATGCCGCGGGCCCGGAGCTGCCCGGCAAGCTCCAGCGCGGCGACGCTGTAGCCGAGGAAAAGCTGCCGGGATTGCTCGTCGTCGACGAAGTAGATCGTCGGGTCGCTCTCGGCGGCGATGCGGGCATTTTCCACCGCGGTCGTATAGTCGGCGTCGTGCCTGACGACCGCGACGCCGAGCCGCGTCAGCCGCTCCACCTTCCACGCCTTGGCGTCGGCGGACATGTGGACCGTCGCCCGGAAGCCGAGCGCGCGGGCCGCGACGCCCACGCTGAGCCCCAGATTGCCGGTGCTGCCGACGGCGATGGTGTAGCGGGAGAAGAAGGCTTTCGCGTCCGATCCGGCGAGGCGCCGGATGTCCTCGCCCGCCTTCAGCAGGCCCTCGCGCCGGGCCAGCCGTTCGGCGAACAGGAAGACCTCGTAGACGCCGCCGCGCGCCTTGATCGACCCGGCGACAGGAAGGGCGTTGTCCGCCTTGACGAGAAGGGTGCCGAATTCGGCGCCGTCATAGCCCAGCGCCTTGCGCATGGCCTCCAGCGGCACGAGGTCGGAGCGGATTTCGCCGTTCGTGGCTTGCAGTTCGGGGAAGCAGGCTTCCAGCAGGGGCGCGAGATGCCGCCAGTTCTCCTGCGCCTCGTCCACATCCGACGGCCGCACGGGAAGCGTCGCGTCCGCGATGGCGTTTTCCGTGTAGTGCGGGTTCGTCCAGAGCGTCGGGCGCGCTGCCAGCACATCGGTGCGGGCGGGATTGTCGGGGAGATGGATGGCCATGTCGTGATCCTGCTTCGGGTGGGAGGCGCGCGCCGCGCCATTGGCGGCGGCGTGCCGGTCTTCGGGGGGTAGCGATAGCCGCGGCGATCTCGACCTGGCAAGGCGCGTGCCGGCAGCGATGCCTTTTACGGGGCCCGCGGCGGGCGGCGCCTATCCCATTCGCTCGGAGGCATAGGAGCCGGGCGAGGGCGGGAAGACGATGGTCCGGTTGCCGTTGAGGAAGACGCGGCCGTGGATATGGGCGTGGATGGCGCGGGCGAGCACCTGGCTCTCCACGTCGCGGCCGAGGCTGACATAGTCTTCGGCGCTCTGGGCGTGCGTCACGCGCACCGTGTCCTGCTCGATGATCGGGCCCTCGTCGAGGTCGGCGGTCACGTAGTGCGAGGTCGCGCCGATCAGTTTCACGCCGCGCTCGAAGGCCTGCTTGTAGGGATTGGCGCCCTTGAAGGACGGCAGGAAGGAATGGTGGATGTTGATGATCCGGCCCGACATCGTCCGGCACATCTCGTCGGAGAGCACCTGCATGTAGCGGGCGAGCACGATGAGCTCGGCGCCCGTCTCCTCGACGATGCGCATCTGCTCGGCCTCCGCCTCCGGCTTGTTCTCCTTCGTCACTTTGATGTGGTGGAAGGGGATGTCGTGGTTCACGACCACCTTCTGGTAATCGAAATGGTTGGAGATCACGCCGACGATGTCGATCGGCAGGGCGCCGATGCGCCAGCGATAGAGCAGGTCGTTGAGGCAATGGCCGAAGCGCGAGACCATGAGGATGACCTTGCGCTTGGTCGTCTCGTCGAAGAATTCGGCATCCGCCTGATAGGTCGCGGCGATCTCGGCAAAGCCCTCGCGCAGCGCTTCCAGCGTGCGGCCCTCCTCGGACTGGAAGCTGACGCGCATGAAGTAGCGGCCGGTGCTCTTGTCGTCGAACTGGGCGCTGTCGGAGATGTTGCAGCCGTTGGCTGAGAGGTAGGTGGCGATCGCGGCCGTGACGCCCCGGATCGAGGGGCAGGCGACGCGCAGGGCATAGCGGTTGGAAAGGGCGGACATTGGCGATCCTTTCGGGTCGATCAGTCGACAGGGACGGAATGCTGGCGGCCGAAGGCCGTGAGCGTGTTGGAGAGCAGGCAGGCGATCGTCATGGGACCGACGCCGCCCGGAACGGGCGTGATCGCGCCGGCCACATGGCGGGCTTCCTCGAAGGCGACGTCGCCGACGATGCGCGGCTTGCTGTCGATCTCCACCCGGTTGATGCCGACATCGATGACGGTGGCGCCCGGCTTGATCCAGTCGCCACGCACGAGGCCTGGCCGCCCGACCGCGACGACGAGAATATCGGCGGCGCGGCAGAGTTCCGGCGTGTTGCGCGTGCGCGAATGGGCGATGGTCACCGTGCAGTTTTCCGAAAGCAGCAGTTGCGCCATCGGCTTGCCGACGATGTTCGACTTGCCGACCACCACGGCGTTCAGGCCGGAAAGATCGCCGCCGAGCCGGTGCTTCAGCAGCATCAGGCAGCCGAGCGGCGTGCAGGGCACCAGCGCCGGCTGGCCGGTGGAAAGGCGCCCGGCATTGGAAACATGGAAGCCGTCGACATCCTTGTCGGGATCGATGCCCTGGATGACGGCGCTGGCGTCGAGATGAGGCGGCAGGGGCAGCTGGACGAGGATGCCGTGCACCGCGGGATCGCCGTTGAGCCGGCCGATCAGCGCCATCAGTTCGTCCTGCGTCGTGTCTGACGCAAGCTCGTGCTTGAAGGAATTCATGCCGGCGGCGGCCGTCTGGCGATGCTTCGAGCCGACATAGACGGCACTGGCGGGATCGCTGCCGACGAGGACCACGGCGAGGCCCGGCACGGCGCCGGTCGCGGTCTTCAGCCGTGCGACCTTCACCGCGACGTCGTCCAGCAGGCCGGCCGCGAACATCCTGCCGTCGATGATCGCACCGCCGGCGCCCCTGTCCATTCCCATGACGTTCCCTTTCGCATCATCCAAGGCCCGGCTCGGGCCGGAACGAGGGGCGCGTGGCGCGCCCCCTTCTGTCAGTCCGGATCTCTCGCGCTCAGTGCGCGTAGACCGGGAAAGCTGCCGTCAGCCTGGCCACCTTGGCCTTCGCGCCGTCGACGACGTCGTCCGCCGTGCCGGCGGCTTCCGCCTCGATGAGGTCGGCGATGATGGTGCCGAGCGTGCGGAACTCCTCTTCCTTCATGCCGCGCGTGGTGGCGGCGGAGACGCCGAGGCGCATGCCGACCCATTCGGGCGGGCGCGGGCTGTCGCCCGGGATCGGGTTCTTGTTGGCGGTGATGTTGGCGCGCGCCAGAAGGTCTTCCGCCTGCTTGCCGATCAGGCCCTTGCTCGACAGGTCGACCAGCACGATGTGCGTGTCCGTGCCGCCGGAGACGATGCGCACGCCGCGGTCGATCAGGGTCTCGGCAAGGGCGCGGGCATTGGCCTTGACCTGCGCGGCGTAGACCTTGAAGTCGTCCTGCAGCGCTTCGCCGAGGCAGACGGCCTTGGCGGCGAGCACGTTGCTGTGCAGCGAGCCCTGGACGCCGGGGAAGACGGCGGCCTGCAGCTTCTTGAACCAGGCCTCGTTGTTGGTGAGGATCAGGCCGCCGCGTGGCCCGCGCAGCGTCTTGGTCGTGGTGCAGGTGACGATGTCGGCATGCGGGAAGGGTGAGGGGTGGGCGCCGCCCGCGACGAGGCCGGCGATATGCGCCATGTCGACGAGGAACCAGGCGCCGACCTTCTTCGCGATCCTGCCCATGCGCTCGAAGTCGAGCTCGCGCGGATAGGCCGAGCCGCCGGTGATCAGCAGCGTCGGGCGAACCTCCTCGGCGATGCGCTCCAGCGCGTCATAGTCGATGACCTCGGTTTGCGGGTCCACATTGTAGTTGTGCGATTCGAACCAGCGGCCCGACAGGTTGCCCTTCATGCCATGCGACAGGTGGCCGCCGGCGGCCAGATCGAGCGAGAGGACCTTGTCGCCCGGCTTCAGCAGCAGGAAGAAGACGGCGAGGTTGGCCTGTGTGCCCGAATGGGGCTGGACGTTGGCATAGGCGCAGCCGAAGAGCTGCTTGGCGCGGTCGATCGCCGCCTGCTCGACGATGTCGACGAACTGGCCGCCGCCGTGGAAGCGGTTGCCCGGATAGCCCTCCAGCGTCTTGTTGGTCATCTCGTGGCCGAGCGCGTCGAGCACGGCGCGGCTGACGATGTTCTCGGATGCGATGAGCTCGATCTGGTCCTGCTGGCGCTTGCGCTCGTTGTCGATGGCGCCGGCGACGAGCGGGTCGCGTTCGTGAACGGGGGCGTTGAAATAGGCTTTCGTCTGTTCGGTCATGACCAGTCTCCGCAAGGGGTATGAGGGCGTGGAGAAAGGCTAGTCACGGCTTCGATCCAGAAAAAGTTAATAATATTTGCACATGCGTTCTGATTTGCTAATCATTCTTCGTGCTGCTCCAGGAGGAAAGAATGGACCTTGCCCGCTTGCGCGCGCTGCGCGAACTGTCGATCCGCAAGACCATGGCCGCGGTGGCCGAGGCGCTATACGTTTCCCCATCCGCCGTCTCGCAGCAGATCGCGCTGCTGGAACAGGAGGTCGGCATCGACCTCATCGAGCGGCGCGGCCGCGGCGTCGAGCTGACGCCGGCCGGAAAGCAGCTCGTCGAGCGGGCGGAGCGGATCCTCATCGAACTGGAATCGGCCCGCGCGGACATCGCCGAATTGAAGAAGGTCATTGCCGGCGAGCTGCGGGTGGCGGCCTTTCCCTCCGTTGCCGCGGCGGTGGTGGCGGGGGCGATCCAGAGCCTTTATCGCCTCCATCCGCACCTCACGGTGCAGTTCGACGAGATGGAGCCCGCCGAAAGCCTTGCCGCCCTGCGCAGCTGGCAGACGGACATCGCGATCATCGACGACCTCAACGTGCCTGCCGGTGCCGTCGATCCGAACATCGAGACGATCCCGCTGATGGAGGACGTCTTCAATGTGATGGTGTCCCAGACCCATCCGCTGGCCGAGCAGCCGACCGTCATGCTGCATCAGCTGCGCGACGAGCGCTGGGCGCTCGATACCGCCTCCTCGACCTACAACCGGATGATCACCGATGCGTGCCAGGAGGCCGGCTTCACCCCCAACATCGTCGCCCGCTGCAAGGGCTTCGAGGTGACGATCGCGCTGATCCGGGAGGGCTATGGCATCTCGATCCTGCCGGGTCTTCGGGCGAGCTACGACCTCGAGGACGTCTGGGTCTGCAAGGTCGAGCCGGAGATCCGCCGCAAGATCTCGCTGGCCTTCCGCAAGGGGGAAAAACGCAGCCCCGCCGTCCAGGCCTTCATCGCGCAGATCAACGCGCGGATCGGCTCCCGCCGCCGCTTGCCCACGGGCAAGGGCGAGGCGCGGCTCCCGCCCGATGCGACTTCCGCAGGCAATGCCGGCGGTTAAAATCAAACAGTTTTGCTAAATAGTACGTAAAGCAGAATTAAGTAGACCTGAACAAATCGTGTTCCTATCGTCCCCCTGTCGATTGATATGGGTTCGCAGCTTGGCTACCAAACGGCGGACTTAGGCCAATGGCGGGAACAATCGCTACAGAACGGCAAGAGCCGCTGTTGCCCTATCGCCCAAATCAGCTCTCGGCATGAGAACCGGGCTCTGCACCAGCGTGCAGGGCGCTCGCGATATTCACAGGGGACTGCAATGAAACTGATCAAGCTTCTCACGGCCGGCGTGTTTGCCGGCCTCGCCGTTACCGCAGGTCACGCGTCGGCCTCCGTCCTCGACACGGTCAAGCAGCGTGGCACGCTGAACTGCGGCACGGACAACACCGCGCCCGGTTTCGGCTACCTCAATACGACGACGGGCCAGATGGAAGGCCTCGATGTCGACTTCTGCCGCGCGGTCGCTGCCGCGGTGCTCGGCGATGCGTCGAAGGTCAAGTTCGTCACGGTCACCGACAAGAGCCGCTTCGATGCGGTCCTCACCAACCAGGTCGACGTCGTCTTCGCGCACACCACCATCAAGCCGGCGCGCGAATCCTCCATCGCCATCGATTTCCTGCCGGTCAATTTCTACGACGGCACGGGCGTCATGGTGAAGACGGAGTCGGGCGTGAAGGAATTCGCCGACCTCGACGGCGCCACCTTCTGCACGACGCAGGGCTCGGTGACCGAGACGGTCCTCACCAGCGCCTTCAAGGCGCGCGGCTGGGAAGGCTCCAAGGTCCTGACCTACGAAAACCTCGAAAAGCTCTTCGCGGCCCTCAATTCCGGCCGCTGCAACGCGATGAGCACGGACAAGTCCGCGCTTGCCGCCTGGGCCGGCAACTCGCCCAAGCCGGCCGACTACCTGATCCTGCCCGACACGCTCGACAAGTCGCCCTTCGGCGGCTTCGTCGCGGCCAATGATTCCAAGTGGCGCAACGCGCTGCGCTGGGTCACCTACGGCCTGTTCCAGGCGGAGGAATCCGGCATCACGCAGGCCAATCTCGAAGAGAAGCAGAAGAGCGAGGATCCGTTCGTCCAGAAGTTCCTCGGCGTCGGCGGCGGCTACGGCAAGGATTTCGGCCTGCCGGACGATTTCGTCGCGCAGGTGATCAAGGCCACCGGCAATTACGGCGAGATCTACGCGCGCAATCTCGGCCCGGACACCCGGATGTTCCTTGACCGCAAGGGCACGCCGAATGCCCTGTGGACCGAGGGCGGCGCCATCTATTCGCCCCTCTGGAACTGATCCCCTCCTGACCGGCCCGGGGCGGCATCGCGCCCCGGGCCTCCCATCGGTTCTGGTATTTCGACATGACTGTGCAAACCCAAGCGAACGTGGCCGGTAACATGGCCGACGACGACCTTCCGGCTCGCCGCCGCCGCAACCGGATTCGGCACAACGCCACCCAGTCCGCCATCGTCGCGGCTGCCATCGTCCTCGTGGTCCTCTTCGCCTTCGCCGTGAAGGAGGGGCTGGCCCGGCACGGGATCAGGTTCAGCTTCTCCTTCCTCTGGGATGCCGCGGGCTTCGACATCAGCGAAGGCAAGACGGTCGCCCTTAAGGACGGCGTCTGGCCGGCCTTGCTGAACTTCACGTCGGATCACCTGATCGCCCAGGCCTTCGTCACCGGCATCTTCAACACGATCAAGGTGGCCGTCCTCGCCATCCTTCTCAGCACCGTGCTGGGAATGCTGCTCGGCGTCGGCCGGCTCTCGACCAACTGGGTGGTGCGCAACCTCTCCTTCTGGTGCGTGGAGTTCGTGCGCAACACGCCGCTCCTGATCCAGCTCGTCTTCTGGTATTTCGCCGTCGTCCTGCATTTTCCGCCGATCGCCGCGGCCGCGAAATTCTATGGCGTCGTGATCAGCCAGCAGGGCCTCTATTTTCCTGTTCCCACCTGGCAGGGTGGTGACTCGCTCCTAGCCGTCGGAGCCGCAACGGCACTCTGGGTCGCCATCCTCGGCGTGCTCTTCGATCGTCACGGCACGGTCCGGTGGATCTGCGCCGGCGCCGTCCTCCTGCTTGGCGGCATGATGTTCGCAACCGGCATCGTCGGCCTCGACGTTCCCGTCGCCTCGAAATTCCAGGCGCGCGGCGGAACCAGCATGAGCCCGGAAATGGCCGCGCTGCTGCTTGCCATCGTCGTCAACAGCGCGTCCTACATCGCGGAAATCGTGCGCGGCGCCATCGACGCGCTGCCGAAGGGGCAATGGGAGGCGGCCGCTTCCCTCGGCCTCACGCGCCGCGACACCGTCAACGACATCATCCTGCCGCAGGTCTTCCGCGTCGTCCTCCCGTCCTTCGGCAACCAGTATATCAGCCTGACGAAGAACACCGCCCTCGGCATCGCCATCGGATATCCCGAACTGTTCAACATCTACGGCACCATCGCGAACCAGACCGGCCACAGCCTCGAAGGCATCGTCATCGTGATGGCCTCCTACCTCATCCTCAGCTGGGCCATCAGCGCCGCCGTCGGCTGGGCCGACCGCCGCATGACAAGACACGGAGCGTCGCGATGATCGCCAGATCGCTGAAATGGTCGCGGCACAACCTGTTCGCCAAGCCGTTCGACATCCTCCTGTCCCTCACGGTCATTCCCGGCGTGCTCTGGCTCATCTGGCAGATCGCCGGCTGGGCGCTGACGGTGGCGCAATGGGACATCATTCCGCAAAGCCTGCGCGTCCTGATGATCGGCATCTTCCCGGTGGACCAGGTGTGGCGGACCTGGGTCGCGGCGATGATCATCGCCGCCCTGCTCGGCGCAGCGCTGGGTTGCGTCTTCGCGTTCCGCGGGCGACATGCCGGCGGCCTCCTCCTCGTGGTGGCGGTTGCGCTGATCCTGACGGGGACGAACGACCTTGCGAACATCCTGCTTGTTGCGGCACTGGTCGTTCTCTTCGGGCTGTCCTGGGCGCTGATTTCCCGCGTTCCGGCGGTGCGCAAAGGGCTCGTGCCGGCAAGTTTCGTCGGGCTGATCGCGATCTTCGCCGTGATGGCGCCGCCCGGCGCCGGCCTTTGGGGCGGCCTGCTGCTCAGCATCCTCCTGACGCTCGTCACCGCGGTCGTCACCCTGCCGATCGGCATCCTGCTTGCTTTCGGCCGCCGCAGCCGCTTTTCCAGCGTGCGCTGGATCTGCACCGCCTATATCGAGGTGATGCGCTCGGTGCCGCTGATCATGGTCGTCTACTGGATCTGGATCCTGATGCCCGTGCTGACGCCGCAGCTCAACCTTGCCGATGTGGTGCGCGGCATGATCGGCTTCACGCTGTTCTATTCCGCCTATGTCGCCGAATATGTCCGCAGCGGCCTGCAGGCCGTGCCGCGCGGGCAGACGGAAGCCGCCCGGTCGCTCGGCATGAGCGAGTTCGACATCAACCGTTCGATCGTCCTGCCGCAGGCCCTTCGCGTGGTGGTGCCGCCGCTCGTCGGCAACGTGCTCGACATCTTCAACACGGCCCCGCTGGTCTTCATCATCGGCCTCACCGATTTCCTGCGCGCCGGTCAGATGATCCTCGCCAACCCGCAATATGGCGACCGCACATATGAAGTCTATTCGTTCCTGTTCCTGACCTATTTCCTCGTCGGATCCCTGATCACCTTCGTCGCCCGCAAGCTCGAAAAGCACCTTGCGCGGGGCAGCCGATGAGCGACGCGAACACCACCGGAGGCCGCTCCATGAGCACCATCGTCGAAATGAAGACCCTCAACAAGTTCTACGGAAGCCATCACGTCCTGAAGAACATCGACCTTTCCGTGGCGCGCGGCGAGGTGGTGGTGGTGATCGGCGCGAGCGGCTCGGGCAAGTCGACGCTCATCCGCTGCGTCAACGGGCTGGAAATGTACCAGAACGGCAGCCTCCTGGTGGACGGCTACCCGATGCCCGTGGAGGAGGATCGCCTTCTCGGCGGTGAAAGCGAGCTTGCCGCCATCCGCAAGGGCGTCGGCATGGTGTTCCAGCAGTTCAACCTCTTCCCGCACAAGACGGTGGTGGAGAATATCACCATCGCGCCGATGCGCGTGCACCGCAAGTCGAAGGCCGAGGCCGAGGCGACCGCGCTCAGGCTGCTAGACCGCGTCGGCCTGAAGGCGCATGCGCACAAATATCCCGGCCAGCTCTCCGGCGGCCAGCAGCAGCGCGTGGCGATCGCCCGTTCGCTGGCGATGGAGCCGCACCTGATGCTGTTCGACGAGCCGACCTCGGCGCTCGATCCGGAAATGATCGGCGAGGTGCTCGACGTGATGCGCGAACTGGCCGCCGACGGCATGACGATGATGATCGTGACGCACGAAATGGGCTTTGCCCGCGAAGTGGCCGACCGGATCGTCTATATCGACCAGGGCGCGATCCTGGAGGTCGGCAAGCCGGACGCATTCTTCGACAACCCGCAGAACGAACGCGCCCGCGCCTTCCTCGCACGCGTGTTGAAGCACTAGGTGTTTTCTTCCCACGCCTTAGCTAGGCGCCCTTTGACGAAGTGGTCAGTTAACGAGCGTCGGCCGCGGCAGGATCCGTTCCGTCACGGGGCAGCCTTCCTGGATCTTGGTCCAGGACGAGACATTGAGCTTCATCTCGCAGCGCGCGAGATAGGAACCGCCATCGACCCTCAGGCAGGATGTCTCGCCGAGTTCGAACATGACGCCGCGATTGCGGCATTTGCAGTTGTGGGCATCCGCCAATGTGGGAATCAGGGCCACGGCGAGGCCGGGTACGAGCACTCCAAGACGCATGGCTGAGGCTCCAGATGATAGGCCGCCAGATTACACCCGTCCGCTGGCATCGTAAAGCGGCCGCCCGCCCACCGAGGTGGAGCGTGCGCCGCGTGCGAGTCTCGCGGGGGGGGGGGGCTTCCGGCCAGTCGGGCCTGTCGCTTTCGTGGCACCGTTCGGCCGCTGAAATCGCCATCCGCTACTCAAGGCCCCGCATTTCGGCGTTCATCCAGTTGCAGAATTGCCGGACCACTCTCGATTCCGAGCGGCGCTGGTAACGATATGCCCCGATCTCGACCGGCTCATATCCGGGCAGGGCCACCAATGCGCCGGATCGTGTTTCCCTGGCTGTGAGGATGGGGGGCGCGAGCACCATGCCAAGGCCGGCAACACAGGCATGAAGAGCTGCGTCGTCCGTGTCGAATTCATGGGCGAAGGTCAGGGCCGTTATGGGAATATCGAAGGTCTTGCACCAGAGCTTCCAATCCCAGTTGCCGGCTGCGCATCGAAGCGCGGGCACATCCGAAACGCTGATCTCCCGGCCCGTGGCGCCCCTCGCCAGCAGGCCCGGCGAGACGACGGGGCGGCTGAAGTCGCGGCACAGGTGCTCCCAGCCGTCAACCGCGTCACCGGCCCGGACATAGCGGATGCTCACGTCGGACGCCGGAGCGGCCGGGAAGGTGAGATAGGCACTTGTTTCCACCCGCACGCGCGCTTCGGGGCATAGGGAGCGGAAACGGTCCAACGACGGAATGAGCCACCGCACGGCAAACGACATCGACGCCAGAACGCTGATCTCGTTTTCGTCTCTGTACAGCGCATCGGCCGACCGCTCGATGAGCGCGACTGCCGGCGCGACCTCCTGATAGAACCGTTCGCCGGCATCGGTCAGCGAAACGGAATTGTGTCCGCGACGGAAGAAGCTCACGCCGAGCTCGTCCTCGAGCTTCTTGATCTGGTGGCTCACCGCGCCGGAGGTGACGCCGAGCTCTGTGCCTGCGGCCGTCAGGCTCGCGGTGCGTGCGGCGGTGACGAACACCCGGATGGCATTGAGAGAGACGCGGCGGCCGATCTGCATGAATTTTCCTCAGGCTCCCCTCAAAATCCTCGTTTGAGCAGAAAACGGAAATCCGGCACAAGGCAAGGGCAAAAACCTCATGGATGTGCAATGCGCCCACGCCAGTTCTACACCAACACCAGAGCCATTGCATGGGTCACGGTCGGGACAGCATTATTTTCCTTGATCTTCGCATCGGGCAAATTCGCCGATGGAAGCGCAACCCCGCTGCAGATCCTGTTCCTCCGCTACATCGGCGGCTTGGCAACGCTGCTGCTGGTCGTGGTGGCGCGGCGGGAAAGGCTGTCCGCCTATCGAAGCCCGAAACCGCTCTCCCATTTCATGCGGGCCGTTTTCGGCGCTTCGGGCGGGGGCGCGCTGATCTACGCATCGGCAAACATGCCGATCGTGGATGCCACGGCCATCGGCCTTCTCTATGTCGTGTTCGTCGTTCCTCTCGGGGTGCTGGTTCTGAAGGAACGGCTTGGCCGGCAGCAGCTTGGCGCGATCACGGTATGCTGCGCCGGCGCGGCGATCATCATGGCCTCGCGCGGCGCCTTCACCGAATTCCAGCCGGCTTATGTCTTGCCGGCCTGTATCGCGGTTCTCGGTGCGGCGCTGCTGGCCGTCGAAGGGCTGATGATCAAGGTGCTTTCGCACGCCGACCGCACGATGACGGTGCTGCTCTATGTCAATACGTTCGGCCTCCTGCTGATGGCCGTTCCCGCTGCCATGCAGTGGGTGCCGCTCACGCTCGAAGGTGCTCTGCCATTCGTGCTGCTCGGGCCGCTTGCGGTGACGGCGCAATATTGCATCGTCCAGGGCTACCGCCTTGCGTCTCTGTCGGTCGTCGGTCCCGTCGACTATACATGGTTGATCTTCGCGGGCCTGATCGGCTTTCTGTTTTTTGGCGAACAGCCGACACTGGGTGTCGTCGCAGGGTCGGCAATCGTCGCCGCAGGCGGCATCATGCTCGCGGTCGTCAAGTCACCGCCCAGCGAGCGCGAAAGCACATCGGCAGCGTGAGGCGTGCACGAAATCCCGCGCTCTGCGTCGGGAAGCGGGGATTTCGCCGTCCCGCATGCGTTTTTCGCGGGGCGTCGCACCACGCCGCGCCGGGTGCCGGCCGGGCTTGCCGCAGTCGACGACTCGTGCTCGATACGAAAGCGGCCCGCTCTGGTCCTGCACCTGTATCGCCGCTGGTTGCCGCGCAGAGGAGGCGGGGATAGCAAGGTCTCTACAAGTTGACACATGTATGATAAGTGATATATCCATTTTTGCCTGGGAATGATCCCGTGCGCGGCCGGGGAGGCCGGCCGGCGGCGAGGGCGGCGTTGCGAGGATATCGTCGGTGGAGAATGCGATGATGAAGGACAGGTCGCGGAACTGCCGGGTCGGCGTCGATATCGGCGGCACGTTCACCGACATCGCGCTCGATGTCGACGGCGTCCTGCATTCGACGAAGGTGCTGACCGATTATGCGGCACCCGAGCGGGTGATCCTGAAGGGGGTCGCCGCCGTCGCGGATCTTGCCGGCATCGCCCTTTCCGAGATCGGCCTGCTGATCCACGGCACGACACTCGCCACCAATGCGCTAATCGAGCGGCGCGGCGCGAAGACCGCCTTCGTCACGACGGAAGGCTTTCGCGACGTGCTGGAAATGCGCACGGAAAACCGCTTCGAGCAATACGACCTCAACATCACCCTGCCGCCGGCCCTTATACCCCGCGCCGATCGCTTCGTGGTGCGCGAGCGCATGAACGCAGCCGGCAAGGTTCTGTTGCCGCTCGACGAGGCCTCGGTTTCCGCCGCCGTCGAGGCGCTTGCTGCGGGCGGCTATGAGAGCGTTGCCATCGGCTTCATCCACGCCTATGCCAACGGCGCGCATGAGGCGGCCGTGCGCGCGGCGATCCTCGCGCACCTGCCGCGTCTTTCCGTGTCGATCTCCTCGGAGGTCTCGCCGCAGATGCGAGAGTTCGAGCGCTTCAACACGGTCTGCGCCAATGCCTATGTGAAGCCGGCGATCAAATCCTATCTCGACCGTCTCGTCGTCTCGCTGAAGGAGATCGGCGTTTCCTGCCCGGTCTTCATGATCCATTCCGGCGGCGGCATCGTTTCGGTCGAAAGCGCCGCGGAATTCCCCGTCCGCCTCGTCGAATCCGGCCCCGCGGGCGGGGCGATCTTCGCCGCCGACATTGCCCGCCGCCATGGCCTCGACACGGTGCTCTCCTTCGACATGGGCGGCACGACAGCAAAAATCTGCCTGATCGAGAACCAGGTGCCGAAGACCGCCAAGACCTTCGAGGTCGCGCGCACCTACCGGTTCCGCAAGGGCTCCGGCATGCCGATCTCCATTCCGGTGGTCGAGATGGTGGAGATCGGCGCAGGCGGGGGCTCCATAGCCTCGGTCGACGGCATGCGCCAGATCCGCGTCGGGCCGCATTCCGCCGCCTCCGAGCCCGGCCCCGCCTGTTACCAGCGCGGCGGCACGAACCCGACCGTGACGGATGCCGACCTCATCCTCGGCAAGCTCGATCCCGACAATTTCGCCGGCGGCGCCATTCCGCTTTCCATCGCGGCCAGCCGGCAGGCCATGGCCGACGACATCGGCGCCGTCATCGGCCTTGATCCGGAGGCCGCCGCCTTCGGCACCTGCGAGATGGTGGACGAGAACATGGCCAATGCCGGCCGCGTCCACACCGTCGAGAACGGCAAGAACATCGCCGATTTCACCATGATCACCTTCGGCGGCGCCGGCCCGCTGCATGCCGCGCGGCTCTGCGAGAAGATGGGCATCTCCACCTTCCTCGTTCCGCCCGGCGCCGGCGTCGGCTCCGCCATCGGTTTCTTGCGCGCGCCGTTCGGTTACGAATCCGTACGCAGCGCGGTCTTCAGCCTCGCGGGCTTCGACGTAGCGGAGGCGAACCGGCTGGTGGAATCCATGGAGGTGGAAGCGCTCGGCTTCGTCGAGGGCGGGTTGGACACCGGCGAACCCGTCATCGAACGCACGCTCTTCATGCGCTATGCCGGGCAGGGCTGGGACATTCCCGTGCCGCTCGCCGCCAGCCGCTTCGATGCGGGAAGCGCGCAGAAGATCGCCGCGCTGTTCGAAATGGAATATGAGCGCTTTTTCGGCCGCGCCATCGAGGGGCTGGACATCGAGATCGTCAGCTGGTCGGTCAAGGCAAGCTCTCCGCTGCCGCCGGTCGCGCGCGTCGCCGCCATCGCGGAAGGCGCGGCGGTGACGCCCGCAAAAACCCGCCGCCTGTTCGAGGCCGCCCAAGGCGCTTTCCTCGACGCCGGCATCCATGAGCGCGACAGCCTGAGGCCCGGTGATGTCGTCAAGGGCCCTGCCGTCATCGTCGAGCGCGAGACCTCCACCATGCTCACCGCCGCATTCAGGGCCGTCGTGCAAAACGACGGCTGCCTGCTCGTCACCCGGACCTGATCGAGGATCGAAGGCATGAACCAGTCGATGATCGATATTCACATGCAGGTCATGTGGAACCGCCTGATCTCCGTCGTCGAGGAGCAGGCACAGACGCTGATCCGCACGGCCTTTTCCACCTCGGTGCGCGAGGCGGGTGATCTTTCCGCCGGCGTCTTCGACCTCGAAGGCCGCATGCTGGCGCAGGCCGTCACCGGCACGCCGGGCCATGTCAACGCCATGGCCGAATCCGTCGCCCATTTCATCCGCGACATCGGCCCGGAGAACATCTTCGAAGGCGATGTCTACATCACCAACGACCCGTGGAAGGGCACCGGGCACCTGCACGACATCACCGTCGTCACGCCCTCCTTCCACCATGGCAGGCTGGTCGGCTATTTCGCCTCCACCGCCCATGTGGTGGATATCGGCGGACGCGGCTTCGGGCCGGATGCGCGCGAGGTCTATGAAGAAGGCCTCTTCATCCCGATCATGAAGTTCTTCGAGCGCGGCGAATTGAACCGCACGCTCATCCATATCGTGCGCAACAATGTGCGCGAGAGCGACAAGGTGGTCGGCGATTTCCACGCGCTCGCCGCCTGCAACGAGACCGGCCACCGCCGTCTCGTCGACATGCTCACGGAGTTCAACCTCGAAGACCTGTCGATGATCGGCGGCTTCATCCTCAAGCATAGCCGCGAGGCGACGCTGGAGCGCCTCAAAAACCTGCCGCACGGCAGCTGGTCCTACAGCCTCGATCTCGACGGCTATGACGAGCCGGTGCATCTCGCCGCAACGCTGAGCATCGGGCCGGATGGCGTGCTGGTCGATTTCGACGGCACCTCGGGCATGAGCAAGTTCGGCATCAACGTGCCGCTGGTCTATGCGAAAGCCTATGCCTGCTACGGCATCAAATGCGTCGTCGCCCCCGAGATCCCGAACAATGCCGCCTCGCTTGCGCCGTTCGACGTCGCCGCGCCGGAGGGCTGCATCCTCAATGCCAAGCGGCCTGCTCCCGTCGCGGTGCGCCATGTGCTCGGCCATTTCGTGCCGGACCTCGTGCTCGGCGCGCTGCACCAGGCGCTGCCCGGCCAGGTGCCGGCGGAAGGGGCGAGCGCGCTCTGGAACCTGCATATGAGCGTGCGCCCGGTTTCCGACCAGATCGGCGGCAAGGGCGCGGAAATCCTGATGTTCAACTCCGGCGGGACTGGCGCGCGCGCCAGTCTCGACGGCCTCAATGCCACGGCCTTCCCGAGCGGCGTGCACACGATGCCGATCGAGGCGACGGAAAATGTCGGCCCGGTCATCGTCTGGCGCAAGGAGCTGCGCGAGGGATCCGGCGGTGCCGGTGCACAGCGCGGCGGCCTCGGCCAGATGATCGAGATCGAAGCGGCCGAGGGCTATTCCTTCCGCTTCTCCGCCATGTTCGACCGCCTGAACCATCCGGCCCGCGGCCGCGACGGCGGGCTCGACGGCGCGCCCGGCGGCGTCGCGCTCGATGACGGCACGGTGCTGAAGGGCAAGGGGCTGCAATTCGTGCCGGAGGGGCGCCGCCTCGTGCTCTCGCTGCCGGGTGGCGGCGGCTATGGCGATCCGTCCGGGCGCCCCGCCGATGCCGTCGCCCATGACGTCCGGCACGGCTATATCACCGGCGAGCAGGCCGCGCTCTACGGCAAGGCGGAAGGGAAAGCATGAGACGGTGCGTCCCGTAGACAATCGCGGACGTCCGGCCACGGGCCGTCAACACGCGCCCTCCCTCGTATGATACGCTCATGCCGGCCATAGGGCGCATCGCCCGTGGACCGGCCGGTTTTGCTGAAGGAAAGATCATGTCGCATTTTCAAAGGGTTCTGTTGACGGGGGCGGCCGGCGGCGTCGGCACGGCGCTGCGCCAGTCGGGCACGCGGCTCGGCAAGGTCGTGCGGCTTTCCGACCGCCGGCCCTGCGAAAACCTCGCGCCGCACGAGGAGGATTTCACGCTCGATCTTGCCGATTTCGATGCGGTCTGTGCGGCGGTGAACGGCTGCGATGCCATCGTGCATCTCGGCGGTCAGCCGCTCGAGGCCGAATGGAAGACGATCCTCGACAGCAACATTTCAGGCGGTTACCACATCTACGAGGCCGCACGCCGCCACGGCGTCAAGCGCATCGTCTATGCCAGCTCCGTGCATGCCATCGGCTATTACGAGCGCACGGAGACGATCGACGGCAACGTGCCGACGCGGCCGGACAGCCTCTACGGGGTTTCGAAGACCTTTGTCGAAAATCTCGGCCGCTACTATTTCGACAAGTTCGGCATCGAGAGTGTCAGCATCCGCATCGGCTCCTGCTTCCCGGAGCCGACCGACCGGCGCCATCTCATCACCTGGCTCTCCTACCGCGATTGCCGCCAGCTCGTCGAAAAATGCCTGTCGGCCGAGCGCGTCGGCTTCATGGTCGCCTATGGCATGTCGAACAACAGCCGCGCCTTCTGGGACAACCGCACGGCGGCCTCGCTCGGCTACAGGCCGCAAGACAGCGCCGATGACTATGCGGACAAGGTTTTCGCCGCGACCAGGCAGGGTGACCCGAGCGATCCGGCGGTACGCTACCAGGGCGGGAGTTTCACGGCTGCCGGTCATTTCGAGGACGAGTGATGCAGGCTTCGCGGACATCCTACGACGTGGTGATCGTCGGCGGCGCGGTGGTCGGCAGCGCGACGGCCTATTTCCTGGCGACCAATCCGGATTTCGCCGGCTCCGTGCTGGTGATCGAGAAGGACTGGACCTACCAGCGATCGGCGACCGCGCTCTCCTCCAGCTCAATTCGCCACCAGTTCTCCAACGCGATCAATGTGAAGATCTCGCAGTTCGGAACGGAATTCATCCGCAACTTCAAGGAGAATGTCGCGGTCGACGCCGACACGCCGGAGATCGGCTTCCACGAGAACGGCTATCTCTTCCTGGCGGGCGACGAGCGGGGGGCGGACGTGCTTCGCCGCAACCACGAAACGCAGGTCGCCTGCGGCGCGGACGTCTCGCTGCTCGACCCGGATGGTTTGGGAAAGCGCTTTCCCTGGCTGAACACGGAAGGCCTCACGCTTGGCAGCAAGGGTGAGCGCGGGGAGGGTTGGTTCGACAGCGTCGGTCTCCTGCAGGGTTTCCGCAAGAAGGCGCGTTCGCTCGGCGTCGAGTATATCGAGGACGAGGTCGTCGCGATCAATCGCGAAGGCGATCGCATCGTCTCGGTGACGACCGGGGGCGGGCAGGTGATCGCCTGCGGCATGCTGGTCAACACGTCGGGCACCAACGGCAAGGTCATGGCGCGCATGGCGGGCCTCGACATTCCCGTCGAGCCGCGCCGCCGGTCGATCTTCGTCGTCGATTGCCGCACGCCGCTCGGCCCCGGCGTCGGCCTCACCATCGACCCGACCGGCGTCTTCTTCCGCCCGGAAGGCAAATTCTACCTGATGGGCACCTCCCCCAGGCATGATCCGGAGGTCGACCCGGCCGATTTTGCCGTCATGCACGACGAATTCGAGACGGAGATCTGGCCGACGCTGGCAAATCGCGTGCCGGCCTTCGAGGCGATCAAGGTCGTCAACAGCTGGGCGGGGCACTATGACTACTGCACGCTCGACCACAACGTCATCCTCGGCCCGCACGCCGAGGTGAGGAATTTCCTCTTCGCCAACGGCTTTTCCGGCCATGGTCTGCAGCAGTCGCCGGCCATGGGGCGCGGGCTTTGCGAACTGATCACCTATGGCGGCTTCCGCACGCTCGACCTCTCGCCCTTCGGCTACGAGCGTGTTGTCGCAAACCGGCCCTTCCTGGAGGACGCCGTTATCTGACGGCGCGTGCGCCGGCCCCTCAATCGTCCCCTTTGCTGCCTGCCGGCTCGTCCAGGAGGGCGCGGTAGCGGTCGAGGCTTTCCTCCAGATGGGCGGTCAGCGCCTGCTTGGCGGCCTTCGGGTCGCCCTGGGTGATGGCGGCGAGGATGGCGGCGTGCTCGCGGTTAATCTTCTTCAGGTACGTCTTCGAGGCGGGGCCGGACTGGCGGTGCTTGAGAACCAGGTCGAGATTGATCTCGCCCATCACGGCCTCGAGGAAGCGCGGGAAATGCGGGTTGCGCGTCGCCTTGGCGATGGCGAGGTGGAACTCGAAATCGGCGCGCGCCTCGATCTCGGCATTGTTTGTGTCGAGCGTCTCGATATGGTCGAAGGCGCGGGCGATCTCGGCGAGGGCTTCCGGGGTGCGGCGCTGGGCGGCCAGCGCCACGGCCTGCATTTCGACGCCGAGCCGCAGTTCGAGGATCTGCATGGCCGAGCGGATGTCGTCGATGCGGCTGATCTCGAAGTTCAGCGCCCGCGCATCCTTCTCCGTGACATAGACGCCCGCGCCCTGCCGCGCGATGACGCGGCCGGCAACCTTGAGCGAGGCCAGTGCCTCGCGGATGACGGTGCGGGAGACGCCGAATTCCTCGCACAGCTGGGCGCTCGACGGGATCTTCTCGCCGGGTGGATAGAGGCCCGAGTCGATCCGCTCGGCGAGCCTGGCGACGACGATCTCCGCGAGGTTGCCGCGCTGCGTGATGATCGACATGCCGATCCAGCCTTTCCCGGGTTTTCATTTATCACATATCATACACAGCCGGCTTCTCCAGAGGAAGGACGCCGGCGGGCGGTCTTCGGGAAGCAGCTTGCTTTTCGGCAAAGTTAGCATATAAGTGATAACATACCAATATGGCGTTGCCGCGAAAAACGCGGAGGAGATGGAGCATGCGGGACCAGTCTGTTGTCATCGTCGGCGGCGCTTCGGGGCTCGGTCTCGTCACGGCCCGGCTGATGGTGGAACGGGGCGCTGCGAAGATCGGCCTTATCGACCGCAACGAGGCGCTGCTCGCTTCCTCCGCGGCGGCGCTGTCCGCGATGGGCGCCGAGGTGGCGACCGCCGTTGCCGACATTTCCCGGGCCGAGACGGCCCATGGCGGGTTCGCCGCGGTTGCGGAAAAGCTCGGCCGCGTCCATGCCCTCGTCAACAGCGCCGCCATCTATCCGCGCAAGCCGATCCTCGACATCACGGACGAGGACTGGGACCTGGAGAACGCCATCAACATCAAGGGCACCTATCACATGATGGTCGCGGCGGTGCGCCACATGCGCCGTTTCGTGACCCTGCCGGAGGTGACCGGCCGCATCGTCAACGTCACCTCGGTCGATGCCTTCAAGGCGCATCCGCAGAATGCCCACTATGCCGCCACCAAGGCCGCGGTCGTCAGCCTCACCAAGTCCTTCGCGCAGGAATGTGCCAAGGACCAGATCCTCGTGAACTCGGTCGCGCCGGCCGGCTTTGCCACGGACCGCGCCAGGGAACTCGGCTTCCTGCCGGAACTTGCCAGGGCAAGCGCGCTCGGCCGGGCGGCTGAACCGGTGGAAATGGCCGAGTGGATCGTCATGATGGCTTCCAGCCGCAACACCTATGCGACGGGCGAGAACGTCGTGGTCAGCGGGGGCTACATCTATGTCTGACGCAAACCGCGTCGCCGTCGTCACGGGGGCTACCAGCGGCATCGGCGAGGCCATCGTGCCGATGCTGCGGGGGCGGGGACTGGCGGTCTACGCCGTCGGCCGCAACGCGGCGGCGCTTGCCGGGCTGGCGGAACGCTGCGGGGCGATCCCCGTCGAGGCGGACGTGCGCGATACGGCGCGTATCGCCGAGGCGCTGGCGGGCGTCGCGGTCGACATCCTCGTCAACAATGCCGGCATCCTGTCGACCCGCGCGGCTTTCCAGGACATCGACCCCGCCGAGATCGACGCGATGATCGATGTCAATCTCAAGGCGCCGATGCACCTGACGCGGGTCTTCCTGCCCGGCATGGTGGCGCGCAAGCGCGGCCATCTCCTCTATGTCGGTTCCAGCGGCGGCCAGGCGCCCTATCCGAACATGGGCGCCTATGGTGCCTCGAAGGCAGGCCTCAGCCTCTTTTGCGACAACCTGCGCTGCGACCTCCTCGGCACCGGCGTGCGGGTGAGCGAGATCGTGCCCGGCCGCGTCCAGACGGCGCTCTACCGCACCTCCCTTCCCGGCGACCAGGCGAATGCCGCGCTCTATGACGGCTACCGGCCCATCCAGCCGGAAAACATCGCGCAGATCGTCCACGACGTGATCGCTCTGCCCGCCCATGTCGATGTCGCCCGCGTCGAGGTCTTCCCGACCGACCAGGCGACCGGCGGCGGCACGATGGTGAAGTTTGAGGCGCCCTGAAACCGCAAGGCGGCCGGATCAGGCAGGCGGCCCGGCCTCCCGCTTGCGGGCGAGCAGGGCAAAGAGCACGTCGAGCATCACATACATCGGCGCGCGGCCCGTCGGCACGATGAGCGGATGGCCGGAGGCACGGTAGGCGTTGAGATTGATGTTCTCCTCGGCGAGCGAGGCGACGACCGAGCCGCCGGGCGAGATCGACAGGATGCGCGCGCCGGCCTTCTTGGCGATCTCCATATTGGCGATGAGGTAGCTCGTGCGGCCGGAGAAGGAGAGCACGAAGAGCACGTCCTGCGCCGTCAGCCGCGGGGCGGAGACCATCTGCAGCGTCGGGTCGGCATAGGCGACGCTCGCTATGCCGAGCGAGGCGAGGCGGTGCTGTGCCTCGCCCGCCAGGAAGCCGGAGCCGCCATAGCCGTAGACGTCGATGCGGCGGGCGCCGGCGAGCAGGTCCACGGCGCGCCGGAGCGAGTCGAGGTCGAGATCGTGCCGCGCCTCGCGCAGGGATTCCGCCGCGCGGTTGAAGACGTCGTCGACGAGGCCGGTGAAGGGATCCGCGCCGCTTTCCGCCGTGCTCGCCGGCGCCTGGCGCACGGCCAGCTGCTGGGCGAGCTTCAGCCGGAAATCCGGAAAGCCGTCGCAGTCGAGCCGGCGGCAGAAGCGGATGATCGACGGCTCGCTGACCTTGGCGATGCGTGCGGCATCGGTGATCGACCAGGTGATCGCCGTGCTCGGCGTGTCGAGGATCGCCTCGGCGATCCTGCGCTCGGCGGGCGTGAACTGCGACAGCGATTGCCTGATCAGGTCGAGCATGGAACCCTTTGTGCCGGCGGGACGATGGTCTTGCGGGTGACGGTCACAGTGTGCTGCCGGCCATCACCGCCGACAGGCAGGACGATTGATAGTCAAAACCGGCCTGCGCCACAACGAGCCTTTTGACCGATGCCAGCGCATCCTCGTGCGGCTCGATGCGCCGCCCCTCCGCGTCCGCGGCGACGACCTGCCCGCCGGCCGCCTCGACCAGCTGGATTCCGGCCGCGATGTCCCAGGCATTGAACTTCGATTCGTAGCAGACCGCCACGCGGCCGACGGCGACATAGGCAAGATGCAGCGCGCAGGAGCCGAGCCGGCGCACGGCGCGGAACGCGTTGACGAGGTCGGCATGGGCTTCCTGGGCGGCGCGGGAAGGGCGCTCGCCCTCGTAGGGCGCATTCGTCAGCACTTCCACCTCGCGGTCCGTGCGTCCGCGCAGGAAGGGTTTTGTCGGCTCGCCGTTCAGCGTCAGCCGGCCGTGCGCGGCCATGAACAGCTCCTCGCGGACCGGATCGTAGACGACGCCGCAGACCGCCTTGCCGGCGTGATAGGCGGCGATCGAGACACAGAAGAAGGGCAGGCCCGAGGCGAAATTGCTGGTGCCGTCGATCGGGTCGATGATCCAGGTCGTCTCGCCTTCGCCCTGCCAGCCGCCTTCCTCGCCGAGGATGCGCGAGGCCGGCAGGCGCGACCAGATCGTGTCGCACGCGGCCCGTTCCGCCGCCTTGTCCGAGGCGGTCACGATGTCGAAGAAGCCGGCCTTCTGCTGGGTCTGCAGGGTTTCCGGGCTGGCATTGACGAAGCCCCGGTGCGCGACGATGCCGGCGGCCAGTGCGGCTTCGCAGGCCACGGTCGCGATCATGTCATGAAGGTCCGTGGTGAGGGGCTGGTTGAGGGTCATGCGGCTTTTCCCATGCTGGCTGTTTCGGTTTCCGGCAGGATCCAGACCGGCCGGCTGTCGATGGAAAGGCGCAGCGTCTGGCCGACCTCGGCAACGCCCGTCCGGTAATAGTCGCTGTCGAGGAAGACGCATTCCTGGCCTTCGATCTCGGTAAGGTACTCGACATGGGCGCCCTGGAAGACGACGCGGCGCACCTTCGCCTCCATCGCACCGTCGGGATCGACCCGGATATGCTCCGGCCGCACGACGCAGCGCACCGCCTCGCCCGGCCTGAAGGCGCGGGGGCCGCGCGCCAGCGTGAAGGCGACCGTCGTGCTGATGCGCACGCGCACCGTTGTCTCGTCCACGGTCTCGACCGTGCCGCGAAGAATGTTTGCCTTGCCCATGAATTCGGCGACGAAGCCGGTGCCGGGGCGGGAATAGACGTTGAGCGGCGTGTCGTCCTGCTCGATGACGCCGCCGCGCATCACCACCACGCGGTCGGAGATCGCCATGGCCTCGCTCTGGTCGTGGGTGACGTAGAGGCTGGTGATGCCGAGGCGCAGCTGGATGGCGCGCAGCTCGTCGCGCATGCGCTCACGCAGCTGCGCGTCGAGGTTGGAAAGCGGCTCGTCGAAGAGCAGCACCTTCGGCTGGGTGACGACGGCGCGGGCGAGCGCCACGCGCTGCTGCTGGCCGCCGGAGAGCCGCGCGGGCGCGCGGTCGGCATATTGCGCGAGCGCCATGGTCTCGAGGATGGAATCGACCCGGTCCTTCATCTCGCCCTTGGCCAGGGGCAGAAGGCGCACGCCGTATTCGACGTTCTCGCGCACCGTCATGTGCGGGAAGAGGGCGTAGCTCTGGAACACCATGCCGACATTGCGGGCGTTGACCGGCACGTTGGTGACATCGCGCCCGCCTATGGTGATCGTGCCGTCCGTCGGCGTCTCGAAGCCGGCGAGCATGCGCAGCGTCGTCGTCTTGCCGCAGCCGGAGGGGCCGAGCAGGGTGACGAGCGTGCCTTCCTCGATGGTGAGGTTCAGCCGGTCGACGGCGGTCGCGCCGGCAACGCCGGGATAGCGCTTGGTGATGTTGGAGAAGATGACTTTCGACATGGGGCTTACCTCTTCGATGTCGAATTGAGAACGAGCTGCATGAGCGCCAGGATGGCGAGCACGACGAAGACGAGGATGCTGCAATAGGCGGCCGCCACGCCGAGCTTCAGCGTTTCCACCTGCGACAGGATGGTGACGGTGATCAGCGTCCAGTTGGCCGAGACGAGGAAGATCACCGCCGACAGCGTCGTCAGCGAGCGCGTGAAGGCATAGGAGAGCGAGGTGAACAGCGCGGGCTTCAGGAGCGGCAGGGTGATCTGGAAGAAGGTCCGCGTGTTGGAGGCGCCGAGAATGGTGGAGGCTTCCTCGATGGACTTGTCGATCTGGCGCAGCTGGTTGGAGCCGGCCTCGATGCCGACCTGCAGGTTCTTCACGACCATGGCGGCAATGACGATGAAGGCGGTGCCGGTCAGGAGCAGCGGCGGGGCGTTGAAGGTGCTGACATAGCCGATGCCGAGAATGGTGCCGGGCGCGGCGAAGGAGAGGAGCGTGCCCCAGCGCAGCAGGAAGCTTCCCGGGAAGGCCTTGCGGATCAGGAGATAGGCGATCAGCATGCCGGCGATGGCGGTGACGGGCGTTGCGATGCCCGCGAGCAGCAGCGAGTTGCTGAGCGTGTGGAAGCCGGCGGTGAAGACGGTGACGTAGTGCGCCGTCGTCAGCGTGTTGTCGACGCCCGGCAGCCTGGTGAAGGAGACGTAGATCACCGTCAGGTAGAAGAGCAGGATGGCAAGCACGATGGCGTAGCAGGCGATGGTGAGCGGCACGACGACCGCGCCGGAAATGCGGATCGTCTGGGCGGAGGGCTTGCCCGTGACCGTGACATAGCTGCGCTTGCTCACCCAGTAGCGGTGGATGAGGAAGGCGGTCATCGAGGGCACCAGCATGAGGCTGGCGAGCAATGCGCCGGCCTGCAGGTTGAAGTAGCCCACCATCTGCGAATAGGCCTCGACGGCAAGCGTGTTGAAATTGCCGCCGATCAGCATCGGATTGCCGAAATCCTCGACCGACTTCACGAAGACGAGCAGCGTGGAGGAGAGGATGGCCGGCGTCACCAGCGGCAGCGTGACCCGCGAGAAGGTCGTCCAGCGCGAGGCGCCGAGCGAGGCGGAGGCGTCCTCCAGCGCGCTGTCGATCGATTGCAGCATGCCGCGGATGTTGAGATAGGCGATGGGCGTGAAGGCAAGCGACTGGATCAGCACGAGGCTATGGAAGCCGTAGACATTGGCGTTGCGGATGCCGAGCAGTTCGCGGGTGATGAGGCCCGAGCGGCCGAACAGGATGACCACCGCCAGCGCCATGACGAAGGGCGGCGAGATGATCGGCAGGAGCGCCACGCCATGCACGAAGATCTTGCCCGGCATCGTGGTGCGTGTCGCGGAGAAGGCGAGCAGGAAGCCGGCGGCCGTGGCGATCAGCGCCGAGGTGGCGCCGAGCAGCAGCGTGTTGGCGAGCGATTCCCAGACGAAGGACTGCGACAGCGTGCTGATGAGGACGGCGATGTCGAAGCCGTGCTCGGTGACGACCGCCTGTTTCAGGACGGTGAAGATCGGCAGGGCGGCGAAGACCAGCACCGAAAGCGTGGTGACGGCGAAAATGCCGAACAGCCAGGGATCGACGACGATGTTGCGCAGGAAGGCCGGCGCTGCCGCCGTCCGCCCGGACGGCGTCGCTTGCGAGGCGAGGGTCATGATGGGGCTCCTTGAGCGGTCCGCGCGGAACCGCATGAAGACAAAGAGAGCGAGCCTTTCGCCTGCTGACAAGCCCCTTGCCAGGGGCTGCCCTTTCTCCCCGCCGGGAAGAAAGGGCAGCCGGCTGGGAGAGGGGAGGCGGCGGCCGGTCGGTGGTCGGAGTGGCTTACTTGGCGTCGGCCTTGTGGCGGACGTCGTTCTCGTAGCGCTCCAGCAGGCGCGCGCGGTTCTCGCCGGCCCAGGTGAAGTCGTAGTCGATCATCTTGACGTTCGACAGGTCGATCCTGGCATCCGGGTTCTTGTAGCCAGGCACGATCGGGCCGCGGAAGGTGGCGCCGATGGCGGCTTGGCCCTTTTCCGTCAGCACCCAGTCGAGGAAGGCGCTGGCGCCCTTGGCCTGCTCCTCCGGCGCATTGGCGATGGCAGCGGCGGCATTCACCTCGAAGCCGGTGCCTTCCTCCGGGAAGGAATAGCCGACCGGATAACCCTGGGCGAGCGCCGCCTCGATGTCCTGCGTATAGGCCATGGCGAGCGCGATCTCGTTGTTGGCGACCATGCGGGAGGGGGCGATGCCGGAGCGGGTGTACTGCACGACGTTCTTGTCGATCTCCTTCATCAGCGTGAAGGCCGGCTCCTCGCCGAGCAGCTGGACGGTCGAGGCGAGCGCGACATAGGCCGTGCCGGACGAGGCCGGATGGGCGAGCGCCACGCTGTCCTTGAAGGCCGGATCGGCGAAGGCCTCCCAGCTCGTCGGCGGCTTGGCGCCGATTTCGTCGAGCACCTGCTGGCTGTAGGCGAAGACGATGGGCGACAGCGAGATCGGCGTCCAGCGGGCTTCCTTGTCGGTGTAGCGCGGATCGACCTTGTCGATGCCAGCGGCCTTGTGCGCGGCAAGCAGGCCTTCGCCGGCCGCCTGGATGAAGTTGTCCGCCGCGCCTGCCAGCCAGAGGCCGGCTTGCGGATTGGCCTTTTCGGCGCGGATGCGGGCGAGGATCTCGCCGGCGCCGATGCGCACGAACTGCGCCTCGATGCCGGTATCGTCCTTGAAGGCCTTCAGCACGGCGCCGCAATCGTCTTCCGACATCGGGCAATAGACGGTCATTCCCGCAGCATCGGCGCTACCGGCCGAAAAGACGTGCGAGCACAGGACTACGAGCGCTGAGGCCAGCGCGAAACGGCGTGACATATCGATTTCCTCCAGGTGACGCCACGGCCTCCTGCAAAGACCGGTCGGGTCCTCGCGTCTCACCGCCGTGGGTGAGCATGGGTATAATGAAGAAATCTACATTTGTCAAAAAAAATGTAGATAAGCTACATTCACTTCTCAACCGTGCCGCTGGTGCCCGTGGCAGCCGGCTATGCCATTGCGTGATCTCCCACCTTCGGTACTAATATTCTTATATTTTAGTATGGATCGCCGCGTCGCCATGCCGTAAGTTCGCGCGCAGGAAGAGGGGCGTGCGCGGAGGAAGGTCATGGCGTTCCACATCATATCCGGGCCGGTCGCGGGCGGTTTTGCGTGAGGGCGGCGGTGCCGGGGCCGCGGGCAGGCGCGGCAGTGCTCATCATGGTGTGTGCGGCCATGCTGGCGGGGCTCGATGCGGTGATCGTGCGCATGCTGGCGGGCGGCGTCCATCCGCTGATCATCGGGTTCTTCCGGGCGTTGTTCGGCCTTCTCGCCGTGCTGCCATTCCTGTTGCGGCGGGTCGAGATCATGGCGTCCCCCTATCGCGCGCTGCACGTCGTGCGCGCGGGCCTGAAGTTCGCCTCGCTCGTCGCCCTGTTCATCGCCTTCGGGCATGCCCCGCTCGCCGATGCCACGGCGATCAACTTCACCATGCCGATCTTCCTCACGCTCGGCGCCTGGATCTTCCTCAAGGAGAAGGTCGCGCTGTCCGTGGTCTTCGGCGTGCTGGCCGGATTCATCGGCATCGTCATCATCATACGGCCCGGCGCCGGCGCGTTCGATCCCTGGCTGCTCTTTGCCCTTGCCGGCGCGATCCTGACGGCGATCAGCCAGCTAATCCTGCGGCGCATGGCGCTGCGTGACACGACCGATCGCCTCGTCGCCTGGAACCTGCTGGCGATGGCACCGCTGGGCCTTCTCGCCGCTCTGCCGGTCTGGGCGGCGCCGAGCCCGGCGCAGATCGGCCTGCTGGCGTTGCAGGGTGGGCTGGGGGCGCTCAACATGGCGCTCATCACGCGCGCCTTCGCCATGGCGAGCGCGTCGTTCCTCGCGCCGCTCGATTTCCTGCGCCTGCCGGTCGTGGCGGGGCTCGCCTTCCTGTTCTTCGGCGAGGTCGCGCCGGTGACGACCTGGATCGGTGCCGCGATCATCTTCGGCGCAGCGCTCCTGGCGGCCGGCGGCGCGCGGTGGCGGCGTCACCGCGCCGAGGGCGGCGACTGATTTCGCCAAACGTGAAAAAACAGGTTCACAAAAATCTCAGATGTACTAATATATTACTTACGGTGGGTTCAGGCGACGTGCCGTCGATTGGTCCGCAGGGGCCTGCAGGAGCCGGGAGGGCGGCCTCCTGCAAGACGGCCGCGGCAGGACCGGACCCATGAAATTCTCGCTCGGGAGGAGTGGCATGAAATCATTCATCGGCAAGCGGGCCATTGCCAGCGGCGTTTCGCTGGTGGGGCTCGTCGTCCTTGTGTTCTTCCTGTCGAGGCTGACGGGAGACCCGACCGACCTCTACCTGCCGCTCGATGCGTCCGTGGAGATGCGCGAGCAGTTCCGCCAGATGCACGGTTTCAACGATCCGCTGATCGTGCAGTTCGGCCGCTATGTCGCCGATCTCGTGCAGCTTGACTTCGGCCATTCGCTGCGCCAGGCGCGGCCGGCGATGGAGGTGGTGCTGGAGGCCTTCTCCTGGACATTCCGGCTCGCCGTCATCACCATGAGCTGCGTGACGGTGGCGGCGATCGTCATCGGGTCGCTCGCCGCCTTCCGCGTCGGCGGCATCTTCGACCGGATCGCCACCTTCTTCTCGCTGATCGGCGCCTCCGCCCCGGATTTCTGGCTCGCCATCGTCGCCATCGTCATCTTCGCAGTCAACCTGCACTGGCTGCCGACCTCGGGAACGGGGACGGCGCTGCACTGGATCCTGCCGGTCAGCGTGCTCTTCATCCGCCCCTTCGGCCTGATCCTGCAGGTGGTGCGCGGCTCGATGATCAACGTGCTCTCCTCCGCCTATGTGAAGACGGCGCGGGCGAAGGGCGTGCGCACGCCGCGCATCATCTTCGTGCACGGCCTGCGCAACGCCATGCTGCCGGTCATCACCGTGATCGGCGACCAGGCCGCGGCGATCCTCAACGGCGCCGTCGTGGTCGAGACGGTCTTTGGCTTTCCGGGCATCGGCAAGCTGATGATCGATTCCATCCTGCTGCGCGATTTCGCCGTTGTGCTCGCCGTGATCATGGTCTCCGCGCTGGCGATCTTCCTCATGAACCTCCTGATCGACCTCGCCTATGCGCTGCTCGATCCCCGTATCCGGTATTGAGCGATGACCATGACCGACACGCAAACTCTCTCCGGACGAAAGCCGGGCGGTGCGCTGGCCCGCTGGTTCTCCATGCTGTGGGCGGACAAGTTCGCCTTCTTCGCGGCGCTCTTCCTGCTGCTGGCACTGCTCTGTGCGCTCTTCGGCCCCCTCCTTCTGGAGGCGGTCGCCACGAAGCAGAACCTGCGCGGCCGCAACGCGCCGCCCTTCGATCTTGCGCGCGGCTGGATCTACATTCTCGGCGCCGACGCGCTCGGCCGGCCGCTGCTGGCCCGCATCGTCGTGGCGGCGCAGAACACGATGCTCGTCGCGGGCGCGGCGGTGCTGGCCTCGTCGCTCGTCGGCGGCACGCTGGGGCTGGTGGCCGGCTACAGCCGGCGATCCGCCAGCCAGTGGATCATGCGGCTCGGCGACGTCATCATGTCCTTCCCCTCGCTGCTGCTCGCCGTCATCGTGCTCTACATGCTCGAGCCCTCCGTCGCCAACATCGTGCTGGTGCTCGCCGTCACGCGCATCCCGATCTACCTGCGCACGACGCGCGCCGAGGTGCTGGAGGTGCGCGAGCGCATGTTCGTGCAGGCCGCGACCGTGATGGGCGCCTCGCACCGGCGCATCGTCTTCCGTCATATCCTGCCGGTGATCCTGCCGACGCTGGTGACGATCGCGACGCTGGATTTCGCCTTCGTCATGCTGGCCGAATCCTCGCTCTCCTTCCTCGGCATCGGCATCCAGGCGCCGGAGATCACCTGGGGTCTCATGGTCAGCCAGGGTCGGCCCTATCTCACCAATGCCTGGTGGCTGTCCTTCTGGCCGGGCCTTGCGATCATCCTGACGACCCTGTCGCTCAATCTTCTTTCGAACTGGATGCGCATCGCGCTCGATCCGACGCAGCGCTGGCGCCTTGAAATGGGAGGCCGCAGGAATGGCTGAACACCTGCTGGAGGTCCGCGGCCTGTCGGTCGAGTTCCATACCGCTGCCGGCACGGTCAATGCCGTGCAGGACGTCAGCTGGCATCTCGATCGCGGCGAGACGCTGGCCATCCTCGGCGAAAGCGGCTCGGGCAAGTCCGTCTCCGCCTCGGCGATCATGAACCTCATCGACATGCCGCCCGGCAGGATCACCGCCGGCGCCATTCTCTTCAACGGAAGGGACATGCTGGCCATGGATGCCGAAGAGCGCCGGGCGATCAACGGCGCGAAGATCGCCATGATCTTCCAGGATCCGCTCGCCCATCTCAATCCCGTCTATGCCGTCGGCTGGCAGATCTGCGAGATGATGACGACGCACGGTACCCCCGGGGCGGAGGCGCGACGGCGCGCGCTGGACCTCCTCGAGCGTGTCGGCATCCCGCAGCCGGAAGCGGCCATGCGCAAATATCCGTTCCAGTTCTCCGGCGGCCAGCGGCAGCGGCTGATGATCGCCATGGCGCTCGCCTGCAAGCCGGACATCCTCATCGCAGACGAGCCGACCACGGCCCTCGACGTGACGGTGCAGGCCCAGGTGCTGGAGCTTCTGAAGGCGTTGCAGCAGGAGACCGGCATGGGCCTCCTCCTCATCACGCATGACCTCGGCGTCGTGGCCGAGATCGCCGACCGGGTCGTGGTGATGAACGGCGGCTCCATCGTGGAGACCGGCAAGGCCGCGGCCGTCTACCGGAACCCGCAGCATCCCTATACGCGCAAGCTGATCGACGCGGCGCCCGGGAAGGGGGCGATGCCCGAGGGGCGCGAGCGCCGGGGCGAACCGCTCGTCAAGGCGGTCGGCCTGCACAAGCACTACGGCCTCTTCCATGCGCTCAAGGGCATCGACCTTGCGATCATGCCCGGCGAGACGGTCGCCGTGGTGGGGGAGAGCGGTTCGGGCAAGTCGACACTCGCCCGCGCCATGCTGCGGCTCGACGATCCCGACGGGGGAGAGATCCTCTATCGGGGCAGGGACCTTCTGGCGATGACCCCGCGGGAGCTGTTCGGGCTGCGGCGCGACCTGCAGATGGTGTTCCAGGATCCCACGCAATCGCTCAATCCGCGCATGACGGTGTTCCAGCTCATCTCCGAGGCCTGGGTGATCCATCCGGATATCCTGCCCAAGGCGCGCTGGAGGGAGAAGGTGGCCGAGCTGCTGGTCAAGGTCGGGCTGAAGCCGGACATGGCCGGCCGCTATCCGCACCAGTTCTCCGGCGGCCAGCGGCAGCGCATCGCCATTGCCCGGGCGCTGGCGATGGAGCCGAAGCTGATCGTCTGCGACGAGGCGGTGTCCGCCCTCGACGTGTCGATCCAGGCGCAGGTCATCGCGCTGCTCGACGGGCTCCGGCGCGAATTCGGCCTCTCCTACCTGTTCATCGCCCATGACCTGCCGGTCGTGCGCGATTTCGCCGACCGCGTCATCGTCATGAAGGCCGGCGAGATCGTCGAGGAAGGCCCGGTGCGGCAGATCTTCGATGCCCCGCAGCATCCCTATACGCGTGCGCTGCTCGCCGCGAGCCTCGATCCGGATCCCGATATCCAGGCCGCCCGTCGCGCCGCCCGAAACCTCGAAGAAGGACGTGTCACCGCATGAAATCCGATGTTCTGGTTGCCTATCCGCTCCGCCCGCGCCAGATGGCCCTGCTCGAAGAGGCCTATACGGTGCACCGCCTCGATCTCCTGAAGGGCGATGACCGCGAGGCGATGCTGGCGGAAGCCGGCCCGCGCTGCACCGCCATGGTGGTCAACGGCCATGTGGCGATCGACGACGCGTTCCTGGCGCGGCTGCCGGCCCTGAAGCTCGCCGCCTGCTCCTCGGCCGGCTACGACCAGATGGACGTCGCGGCGATGACCCGGCGCGGCATCACCCTCACCAACACCTCCGACGTGCTGCTCGACGATGTCGCCGACATGGCGCTGCTCCTGATGCTGGCCGCCCGGCGCCGGCTCGTCGTCGGCGACCGCTACGTCCGCTCGGGCGACTGGGGGCGGCAGGGCATGATGCCGCTGACGACGTCGACCGCCGGGAAGAGGGCGGGCATCGTCGGGCTCGGCCGGATCGGCCTTGCCATCGCCCGGCGCTGCGAGGCCGTCGGGCTGACCATCGGCTACTACGGCCGGTCGCGGAAAACCGGCAACGACTATGCCTATTTCGACGATCCGGTGAAGCTGGCCGAATGGGCCGACATCCTGCTGGTCGCAACGCCCGGCGGGGCGGAAACCGAGGGGCTGATCTCCGCCGCCGTGCTCGACGCCCTCGGCCCGGCCGGCAGCCTCGTCAACATCGCGCGCGGCTCGGTGGTGGACGAGCCGGCGCTGATCCGTGCGCTCAGCGAGGGGAGGATCGCCTCGGCCGGGCTGGATGTCTATTACAACGAGCCCCATCCGGACCCGGCCTTCGCCGCGCTCGACAATGTCGTGCTCTACCCGCATCACGCCAGCGGCACGGAAGAGACGCGCGACCGCATGGCACAGCTCGTCATCGACAACCTTGCGGCCTTCTTCGCCGGAAAGCCGCTCCTGACGCCGGTGAACGGAGCAGGGGCGGTGCGTCAGGCGAAGTAGTGCGGAAACTCGTTGCGCAGCTCCTCGACCTTGGCGACGGTGCGGCTGAGATGATCGCGGATGGCGGCGATGGCGGCATGCTCGTCGCCGGCCGCGATCGCCTCGACGATCGCTCGGTGGCCCTCGAGGATGTTCACCACCTTGCCCTTCTCCGGAAGGTGCAGGCGGCGGATGCGCTCCAGATGCCCAGAGCGCTCGCGGATCAACTGGTGCAGGCCGCTGCGCTTGACGCCGGCAAACAGCGTCTGGTGGAACAGCTCGTCCAGCTCCTGGAAGATGACCATCTGCTCGGGATCGTCGGCGACGGCCTCCTGCATCTTGATGATGGAGCGGGCCCGCGTGACGGTGGAGGGATCCGGCTCCTGCGCCAGGCGGCGGCAGACCTCGGTCTCCAGCGCCACGCGCAGGAAATGCGCCTCGTAGATCTGCGGCACGTCAATGCGCGTCACGACGGTGCGCGACTGCGGATAGATGCGCACGAGGCCCTCCTGCTTGAGGAGCTGCATCGCCTCGCGGATGGGGGTCTGGCTGACCTCGTAGGTCTCGGTCAGCTCGGTGCGCGACAGCGTGGTGTCCGGCGGCAGCTGGATCGTGATGATGCGTTTGCGCAGGTCGTCGTAGACGCGCTGCACGGTGCTTCCCGCGATGGCGGGGAAGCCGGGTGACGAAAGGCCGAACGTCTGGGCAAGCGATGTGGTCATCGTGGTGGTCCTTTTTCCCGCAGTGTTATCCGGCGTGCCGCTCATACACAAGAATAGAAATATAGATGTTGATATAGATGTAAAACTAAAATATTAGTATCGATGTTGAGGCGCAGCCGGGAGGCGGCTGCGGAAGGAGACGGAAATGGCCGGGAGGAAGACCTACGAAGAGCTGCGTTCGGCCCGCTGGATGATGCCGGACGACCAGCGGTCGTTCGGGCACCGGTCGCGGACGATGCAGATGGGCTACGCGCCGGAGGACTGGCAGGGCAAGCCGATCATCGCGATCATCAACACCTGGTCGGACGCCCAGCCCTGCCACATGCATTTCCGCGAGCGGGCCGAATGGGTGAAGCGCGGCATCCTGCAGGCGGGCGGTTTTCCGATGGAGCTGCCGGCATTGTCGCTCTCGGAGAATTTCGTCAAGCCGACGACCATGCTCTACCGCAACCTCCTTGCCATGGAGACCGAGGAGCTGCTGCGCTCCCATCCGATCGACGGCGCGGTGCTGATGGGCGGCTGCGACAAGACCACGCCCGCTTTGGTCATGGGTGCGGTCTCCATGGGCGTCCCCTTCATCTACCTGCCGGCCGGCCCCATGCTGCGCGGCAATTATGCCGGCAAGACGCTGGGCTCCGGCACGGACGGCTTCAAATACTGGGACGAGCGCCGGGCCGGCACGATCTCCAGGGAGGAATGGCAGGGCATCGAGGGCGGCATCGCCCGCAGCTACGGCCATTGCATGACCATGGGCACGGCCTCCACCATGACGGCGATCGCCGAGGCGATGGGGCTGACGCTGCCGGGCGCCTCCTCGATCCCGGCCGCCGATGCCAACCATCAGCGCATGTCGGCCGCCTGCGGCCGGCGCATCGTCGACATGGTCTGGGAGGATCTGACGCCGGACCGGATTATCACGCCGGCTGCGGTGAACAATGCCGTCACGGTGGCGATGGCGACGGGCTGTTCGACCAATGCCATCATCCACCTCATCGCCATGGCCCGCCGCGCGGGCGTTCCGCTGGAGCTGGACGATCTCGACCGCATCGGCCGCACGACGCCGGTGATCGCCAATATCCGCCCGTCGGGCTCGACCTATCTCATGGAGGATTTCTTCTATGCCGGGGGCCTGCGCGCGCTGATGAAGCAGCTCGGCGACAAGCTCGACCCGACCGCGATCACCGTGACCGGCCGGCCGCTGGTCGAGGGGCTCGATGCCGTCAAGGTCTGGAACGACGACGTGATCCGGCCGCTCTCCGATCCGGTCTACCACGAGGGGTCGCTGGCCGTGTTGAAGGGCAATCTCGCGCCCGATGGCGCGGTCATCAAGCCGGCGGCCTGCGATCCCAGGTTCCACCGTCACCGCGGCCCGGCGCTCGTGGCCGACAGTTACCCCGACCTGAAGGCGATCATCGACGATCCGGACTACCCGCTGACGCCGGAGACGGTGCTCGTCCTGCGCAATGCCGGGCCGCAGGGCGGGCCCGGCATGCCGGAATGGGGCATGATCCCGATGCCCAAGGCGCTCCTGAAGCTCGGCCTGCGCGACATGGTGCGCCTGTCGGATGCGCGCATGTCGGGCACGAGTTTCGGCGCCTGCGTGCTGCATGTCTCGCCCGAGGCCTTCGTCGGCGGTCCGCTCGCCCTGCTGAGGACCGGCGACATCGTCGAGCTCGACATCCCGGCGCGCAGCCTCAACATGCTCGTTCCCGAGGCGGAGCTTGCCGCGCGCCGCGCGGCCTGGCGACCGCCGGAGCCCCGTTACGAGCGCGGCTACGGCTTCATGTTCACCCGGCATATCGAGCAGGCCGACAAGGGCTGCGACTTCGATTTCCTGCGCACCGAATTCGGCGGCAAGACGCCGGAACCGGTCATCAACTGACGAGGCGCGCCATGCCCGGTGGGCTGCGGCCTTGCCGGCAGGGCGCGCGACTGGACCGTTGAAACCCGCCGCTTCGGCGATTGAGGAGGACAGATGAAACCCGAAACCCGTGAGAAGCTGCAGGGCGTTTCCGTCGCGACCCTGTGCTCGGCGCTCTACAAGCGCGGCCTCCGGAACCAGACGATCCAGGATGTGCGCCCTGTCCGCGCCAAGGGGCGCAACATGGTCGGGCCGGCCTTCACGCTGCGCTACATGCCGGCCCGCGAGGATCGCAATCCGATGTCCGTCTTCCGCGATCCCAAACATCCCCAGCGCCTCGCCATCGAGACCTGCCCCGAAGGGCATGTGCTCGTCATGGACAGCCGCAAGGATCCGCGCGCGGCCTCGGCCGGCGACATCCTGATCACGCGGCTGATGGCGCGCGGCGGGGCAGGGGTGGTGACCGACGGCGGCTTTCGCGATTCCATGGTGATCGGCGCGCTCGACATCCCCGCCTACCACAACCGGCCCTCCAGCCCGACGAACCTGACGCTGCACGAGGCGATCGACATCAACGTGCCGATCGGCTGCGGCGATGTCGCGGTCTTCCCCGGCGACGTGGTGGTCGGCGATGACGACAGCGTCATCGTCATCCCGGCGGAGATCGCCGACGAGATCGCCGACGAGGCTGTCGAGATGACCGCCTACGAGGACTTCGTCGTCGAGCGGGTGAAGGCGGGGCACACGATCATCGGGCTCTACCCGGCGACCGACGAGGCCAATCTCGCGCTCTTTGCCGATTGGCGGGCGGCGAACGGCCGCTAGGCCCTCCGCCCTCAAGGCACGACAGCATTGCAAGGCCGGGGCGTCCGTTCCGGCCGAGAGGACGCGCGCGCCCGGCACGGCCATCGGAATTTCCCGCCGCTTTTCCGCAAGAGCGGCGCAACCGAACCAAGGAGAATAGCATGATCCACCCGACCGACCTGCGCGAGATCATTCGCAACGGCCTCCTGTCCTTCCCGGTCACGCCCTTCGATGCCGAGGACAATTTTGCGGCAAAACCTTTTGCCGCGCATCTCGAATGGCTTTCGTCCTATCCGGTGGCGGGCCTCATCGTCGCGGGCGGCACGGGCGAGCTCTTCTCGCTGGCGCCGGGCGAGGTGGTCGAGGTCGTGAAGACGGCACGCATGGTGGCGGGGGATGCGCCCGTCATCGCCGGCTGCGGCTACGGCACGCGGATCGCCTGCGACATGGCGCGCGAGATCGAGGCGGCCGGCGGCGACGGCATCCTGCTTTTGCCGCACTACCTCACCGAAGCGCCGCCGGAGGGCATTGCCGCCCGCATCCGCGCGGTATGCAAGGCCACTCGCATGGCCGTCATCGTCTACAACCGCGGCCAGGCCCGCGTTTCCGCCGAGCAACTGGCGAAACTGGCCGAGGAATGCCCCAACCTCATCGGCTTCAAGGACGGCACGGGCGACATAGACACCGTCCGGCGGGTGACGGTGATGCTCGGCGATCGCCTGTCCTATATCGGCGGCATGCCGACGCACGAGCTCTTCGCCCAGGCCTATCGCGGCGCCGGCATGCCGACCTATTCCTCGGCGGTCTTCAATTTCGTTCCCGAGACGGCCCTGAGGTTCCACGGGGCCTTTCTTGCCGGCGACGATGCGACCTGCGAGCAGATGCTGCGCGGCTTCTACTATCCCTTCGCCCGGATCCGGGACCGCAAGAGCGGCTATGCCGTCTCCGCCGTCAAGGCGGGCGTGCGCCTGCGCGGCTTCGATGCCGGCCCGGTGCGCGCGCCGCTGACGGACCTTTCCGAGGAGGAGATCGCGATGATGCGCGACCTCATCGCGTCGGCAAAATGATGGCGGGCGATCTGAGAAAGGCGCTGGGCGGCATTTCCGGCATCCTCGTCACCCCGTTAGATGCCGAGGACCGGGTTGCGCCGGATCGCTTGCGCCCGATCCTCGACCGGGCGCTCGCCGCGGGCCTGCATGTGCCCGTGGTGAACGGCAATACCGGCGAGTTCTATGCGTTGACCGTCGAGGAGGCCGAGGCGATGGCCGCTGCGGTCTGCGCGCTCGTCGACGGCCGCGCGCCTGTTGTCGCCGGCGTGGGACGGTCGGTGAAGGACGCCTGCCGGCTGGCGGCCGCGGCCCGCCGCGCCGGCGCGGCGGGCCTCATGGTGCACCAGCCGCCCGATCCCTTCGCCGCCCCGCGCGGCGTCGTGGACTATGTCGAGCGGGTGGCGGAGGCCGGCGCGGGACTGCCCCTGGTGCTATATCTGCGCAACGACGCCATCGGCACCGCGGCCATCGCCCGGCTCTGCGCCATTCCCGGCGTCATCGGGGTGAAATGGGCGACGCCGAACCCGCTGAAGCTCGCCGAGGCGATCGCGGCCTGCGATCCCGGCATCCTCTGGGTGGGCGGGCTCGCCGAGGTCTGGGCGCCGGCGCTCTATGCCGTCGGCGCGCGGGGCTTCACCTCCGGCCTCATCAACATCTGGCCGGAGCGCTCCATCGCCATCCATGCGGCGCTCGAAACCGGCGACTATGCCGCCGCGCGCGGCCTGATCGCGGATATGGCGCCTTTCGAAGCGGTTCGCGCCATGGAACTGAACGGGGCCAATGTCACCGGCGTGAAGGCGGCGCTTGCGGCGATGGGCTGCGACTGCGGCTCGACGCGCCCGCCCGCGGCCTGGCCGCTTTCGTCCGACCAGCAGGCCATCCTGCGGCAGTTCCTCGTCGCAAACCGACTCATCCAAGCTTGAAATAGGAGGTGAACTGGAATATTAGTGTGCATGTGCATTAGTTGATCCGCAATTCGGAGGGGAATTGCCCGGATCACCATCGCGACCCACAGGTCTGGATTTCATCAAAGAAAAGAGGCGTCCTGCCGGATGCCGAGGGAGGAGACCGAAATGAAACGCCGCATGACAACTGTCTGTTTTTCCACCACGATGCTGGCGCTGGGCGCCGGCCACGCCACCGCGCAGGACGCGAACAGGAACGTGACGATCGTGCTTGCCGAAACCGTCGATGTGGTCGAGCCCTGCATGGCGGCCCGCCAGGATGTCGGCCGCGTCATTTCCGAGAATGTCAACGAGATGCTCGTCGAGTTCGACTATGTGAATGGCGGGCTGAAGCCGCGCCTTGCCACGGAATGGTCGCAGGTCGACGCCGATACCTGGGAATTCAAGCTTCGGCCGGGCGTCAAGTGGCACGACGGCAAGGACTTCACGGCCAAGGACGTGCAGTTCACCATCGAGCGCAACAAGAATCCCAAATTCAGCTGCGAGGTGGGCGGCAAGTATTTCGGCGGCACCGAATTCAGCTTCGAGAGCCCCGACGCGCATACGATCCGCATCACCACCAAGCCGGCGCAGCCGATCCTTCCGCTGCTGATGACCGTCATGCCGGTCGAATCCGCCGAGGCGACGCCGGCCGACGAATTCACCCGCAACCCCGTCGGCACCGGCGCCTATGTCTTCGACAAGTGGGAGGTCGGCCAGTCGATCGTCCTCAAGCGCAACCCGAACTATTGGGGCGAGCAGCCCGCCGTGGAGCAGGCCACCTATCTGTTCCGCTCGGACAGCGCCGTGGCGGCGGCCATGGTCGAGGCCGGCGAGGCGGATATCGTGCCGTCCGTCGCCTTGCAGGATGCCACGAACAAGGAAACGGACTTCGCCTATCCGAATTCCGAGACGACGTCCCTGCGCATCGACACGCGCGAGGCGCCGCTTGACGACCGGCGCATCCGCGAGGCGATGAACCTTGCCATCGACCGGCAGGCCATGCTCGGAACGCTGTTCCCCGAGCAGGCGCAGATCGCCACCCAGCTCGTCGTGCCGACGACCATCGGCTACAATGCCGACATTCCCGTCTGGCCTTATGATCCCGAAAAGGCCAGGAAGCTGGTCGAGGAGGCGAAGGCCGACGGCGTACCGGTCGACAAGGTGGTCCGCATCATCGGCCGCAATGGCCAGTATCCGAACGCCACCGAGGCGATGGAAGCCATCATGGCGATGCTCCAGGAGGTCGGCCTCAACGTGAAGCTCGACATGTACGACGTGTCGGTGTGGAACAACTACTTCGTCTCGCCCTATGTGGCCGATTCCGGCCCGACGCTGACCCAGTCGCAGCATGACAACGCCACCGGCGACCCGGTCTTCACCGCCTTCGTCAAATATGCCTCGACGGGCGCGCATTCGATGGTGCGGGATCCGGCCGTCGATGCGCTGATCGAAAAGGCGACGACGGCGACGGGCGACGAGCGCACAAAGCTGTGGAAGGAGCTGTTCGCCAAGGTGAACGCGGAGATCATCGCCGATATCCCGATGTTCCACATGGTCGGCTTCACCCGCGTCTCGCCCCGGCTGGATTTCAAGCCGACGATCGCGACGAATTCCGAGCTCCAGCTCTCCCAGATCAAGTTCAAGTAAGCCTGTCGTGCGGGCCGGTCCGACCGGCCCGCATCGTCTGCCAAGCGATGGATGGATAGCCCGATGCCCCATGTCGACCACCGTGCCCTGACCGCTTTCGTCGAACGCATGCTGGCCAAGGCCGGCATGGAGGCCGACAAGGCTGAAGCCACCGCCGCCATCCTCGTCGAAGGCGACATGATCGGCCATGACACGCACGGGGTGGGCTTGCTGCACTGGTATCTCGAGGCGCTCGAGGACGGATCGCTGGCCAAGGCCGGCCGCTACGACGTGGTAGCCGACCGGGGCAGCACCTTCGTCTGGGACGGCAATCTGCTGCCGGGCGCCTGGCTGCTGACCAGGGCGCTCGACCAGGCCTGCGAACGCGTCGCCGATCATGGCATCGTCGCGGCGGCCATCCGCAACTGCCACCATACCTGTGCGCTGTCGGCCTTCATGCGCCGCGTGACCGAACGCGGCTATATCGTGCAGATCTCCGTTTCCAATCCGGGCGCGGCGCGCGTCGCGCCCTATGGCGGCACCCGGCCGCTGCTGACGCCCAATCCGACGGCGGCGGGCTATCCGACGTTCGGCGATCCGATTCTGATCGACGTCTCCTGCTCGATCACGACGACCACGATGACGCAGACGCTCGTCAAGCGCGGCGAGGACTTTCCGGAAGACTGGGGCCTCACGGCGGCGGGTGAGCCGACCCGCGACCCGCGCGACATCACCGAGCGCGGCGGCTCCATGATGCCGCTCGGCGGCGTGGCCAAGGGGCACAAGGGCTTCGGCCTCGCCCTCATGGTCGACCTCATGGGGCAGGGCCTTTCCGGAAAGGGTCGCGCCAATACCGCGCCCGGCACCTTCGCGCAGAGCGCCTTCCTGCAGGTGATGGATCCGGCCTTCTTCGCCGGGCTCGACGCCTTCACCACCCAGGCGGACTGGACGGCCGCCGCCTGCCGGGACAATCCGCCGGCCCCCTGGAACAACGGTCCCGTGCGCATGCCCGGCGACAGTGCGGCCCGCAAGCGGCAGGCGGCGCTGTCGGGCGGCGTTCCCGTCGGCGATGCGGTCTGGGCGAAGCTCGCCCGGGATGCGGAGCGGCTGGGCGTCGCGATGCCGGCGCCGAACGCCTGACCGCCGGCGCTCCGCCGCCGAGGAATTGACCCGTCCTTTCGCGATGGGATACGGTTCCTGTTCCCGCGGGCCATGGCCCGCCGCGACAGGAATGGAGTTCGAGCGTGAGCGTTGCCTTCATGAAGGAAGAAAGCGCCGAGACGGCAGCGGAAACCCTGCTGCCCGAACGGGCGATTTCCCCGCACCCGAACCTCGTCACGGAGGCCGGGCTGAAGGCGCTGGAGGCGCAGCTTCAGGAGGCCCGCGAGGCCTATGCGGCGGCGAATGCCATCGAGGACGTCAACGAGCGCCGGCGGCAGGCGGCCGGCCCCGGGCGGGACCTGCGTTATCTCGCCGAGAGGGTCCGCACCGCCGAGCTCGTTGCCGCCCCGGCCTCGAACGATGTCGTTTCCTTCGGCAGCACCGTCACTTTCAGCCGCGACGACGGTCGGGTGCAGACCTACCGCATCGTCGGCGAGGACGAGGCCGACCCCAAGGCCGGCTCGATCTCCTATGTGGCGCCGGTGGCCCGCATTCTCATGGGCAAGGCCGTCGGCGATCTCGTGACCGTCGGCGCGCAGGAGCTCGAGATCATCGCCATCGCGTGAGCGGTCACAGGAAGAGATGCACGATGAGCGACGTGAGTACCGCGTTCAGCCCCATCGCGATTCCCGAAAACAGGCCTGCGACCGGATCCACGGAATAGGCGCGCGCCGTGCCGATGCCGTGCGAGGCGAGGCCGACGGCAAAGCCGCGGGCGCTGTAGTCCTTGATGCGCATGGCGTTCATCATCGGCGTCACGACGATCGCGCCGCAGATGCCGGTGAGGACGACGACGGCCGCGGTAAGGGCCGGATCACCCGCAAGGCCCGACGAAATGGCCATGGCGACCGCCGCGGTCGTGGATTTCGGGGCGAGCGAGGCGACGACCTCGGGCGTGAAGCCGAACAGCCGGCTGAAGACCACCGTCGAGCCGACCGCCGCAAGGCTGCCGGCAAAGAGGGCGGCGAGCAGCGGCAGGAGGTTGCTCTTCACCAGCGACAGTTTCTCGTAGAGCGGGATGCCGAGCGCCACGGTCGCCGGGCCTAGCAGGAAGTGGATGAACTGCGCGCCCTCGAAATAGGCGGCGTAGTCGATCCCGCTGACGCAGAGCACCGTCGCGATCGCGGCGATGGAGAAGAGGATCGGGTTCAGCAGGGGATTTCCCGGGCTGAGCCCGGCAAGGCCGGTGGCGGCCAGCCAGACGGCCAGCGTGGCGGCGAGCCAGAGCAGGGGCGAGGTGGCGAGATAGACCCAGAGCCCTTCAGTCATCGGCATAGCCTCCGGAAAGCCGCTTCACCAGGATGAAGACCCAGACGGTGACGGCGAGCGTGATGACGGTCGAGAGCAGCACGATGGCAAGCAGCGCCAGGCCGCGGTCGCGGATGAGGTCGAGGTGCTGGATGATGCCGACCCCGGCCGGCACGAAGAGGATGCCGAGATTGGCGAGGATCGCCCTGGAGGTGTCGAGCGTCTGCCGGTGGGCGGATTCGAGGAGCGGTTTGCCGCCGGTCAGCGTGAGGACCACGGCGATCATCGCCATGCCGATGACCGGTCCCGGCACGAAGCCGCCGAGAAAATAGGCGGTCACTTCGCCGATCAACTGGAAAACAAGCAAGATCGTAATTCCGACGAGCATCTGCGCACTCCCTGCCCCGGCCTCGATAGGTCCATTCTCGATCCGGACGAGCGGCAAGGCGCGGCTGTCGGAACGCACGGCCTCGGGCCGTCGCCTGCGAGGATTAAAGGCCTTTTGCCTGTAAATCCATCGCCGTGGCCGGATCGGAGGCCGCGCGGCACTTTGCCCATGGCCGTCCGATGGACAAAGCCGGGCCGGGCTCCTACTTTCGCTCCATGCTGCGGTTCCTGATGCTCATCGTTTCGGCGTGTCTGTTCGCGGTCGTGTCCTTTACGGCCGCGGCGCACGAAACCGGCATGATCGTCTCGACGGAACTGGCCGGCCGCATGCAGCCGATGGACCATGCTTCCATGGCAAAGGCGTCCTGTAGCGACGACGGGACCTGCAAGATGGATCCCGGCCTGTGCGATCTCGTCTGCATGGGCGTCGGCGTGTTCCTGCCGGCGGGGCGGCTGTCCGCAGGCCTCGCCATGCCGCGTGAAACCTATCGCCGCCATCCCGATGCGGTCCTTGTCTCGACCCCGCCGGCCCTTACCGACCGGCCTCCCATAGCGCATCGCCTCTGAAGCCGCGGCAGGCCACGCCTGCCGTATTCCTCCAGATTTTTTGAGCGGGACGTCCGTCCCGAGGTGATGCCATGAGATCCTTTTCCCGACGCGGCTTCCTGGCCGCCGGCGCAGCGACGCTCGCTGCAACCCAGTTCCCCATCCGCGCCTTCGGCCAGGCGGCCGCGCCGCTACGGCTTGCCGCCACGCGCCGCACGCTCGATATCGACGGCCGCGCCGCCACCGTCTTCGGCCTTGCCGGCCCCGGCGGGCAAGGCCTCGTGCTCGATCCCGGCCAGCGTTTCCGGGTCGACCTCGACAACGACCTGCCCGTTCCGACCATCGTGCACTGGCACGGCCAGATCCCGCCGAACGCGCAGGACGGCGTGCCCGACATGCCGCAGCCGCTGCTTGCGCCCGGCGAGACGCGCAGCTTCGATTTCGCCCCGCTTTCCGGCACGCACTGGATGCACAGCCACGTTCCCATCCAGGAAATGCAACTGCTTGCCGCCCCGCTGATCGTGCGCCGGCCGGAGGACGTCGCCGCCGACCGGCAGGAGGTTGTGCTCTTCCTGCATGATTTCTCCTTCAAGGCGGCGGAAGAGGTGCTGGCGGAGATCACCGGCGGACACGGCGCCACGGCTTCCGGCGCGATGCCGGGCATGGGCCACGGCGGCATGCATGGCGGCGCCGGAACCGAGGGATCGATGGCGACGCCGATGGACATGGGCACCATGGGCGGCATGGCCATGGACCTCAACGACTACGATTGGGATGCCTATCTCGCCAATGACCGCACGCTCTCCGATCCCGAGGTCGTGCCGGTCGAGCGCGGTGGGCGGGTCCGGCTGCGTGTCATCAATGCCGCCGCCGCGACGGTCTTCTGGATCGATACCGGCACGGTGGTAGGGCAGCTCGTCGCGGTGGATGGGCACCCGGTGCGCCCGCTTGCGGGTTCGCGTTTCGGGGTCGCCATGGGGCAGCGCCTCGACATCGAGATCGACCTGCCGAACGAGGGCGGCGCATGGCCCATGCTCGCCCTTCGCGAGGGTGCCCGCGAGCGGACCGGCATCGTCCTTGCCACGCCCGGTGCGGTGGTCGCCAGGCTCGACGCCCTCGCCGAGAGGGCAGCGCCGGCCTTCGATACCGACCTTGCGCAGGAGGCGAGCCTTGTCGGCATCGACGCCTTGCCCGAAAGGCCGGTGGAGCGCCGCCACATGATCATGCTGGGCGGCGCGATGCAGCCCTATGCCTGGACCATCGACGGGGCGGTCTGGGGCAACCATCGCCCCATCGTCGCAAAAAGCGGCGAGCGGGTGGAACTCGCCTTCCACAACATGTCGATGATGGGGCATCCGATGCACCTGCACGGTCATGCCTTCCAGGTGGTCGGGATCAATGCCCGCCGCTTTGCCGGCGCGCGGCGCGACACGCTCTACGTGCCGCCGATGTCCATGGTCACGGTGGCGCTGGATGCGGGGGAGGCCGCCCGCTGGATGCTGCATTGCCATCACATGCCGCATCTTGCGACCGGCATGATGACCGAGTTCCGGGTCGAGGCGTGAAGGCGGCGTGCATTGCGGGCGGGGCGGCCCCGGTGGCCGCCCCGCCTGTCCCGCGGCCCTTTCTGGAAACCGCTCCTTGCCGGGCGCGATCGCCGCGACCGGCTTCCTATCAGGACAGGAACCATGACACGAAACGATCAACAGCCCGGGCATTCGAAGACTGCGCCCGGCGCACCGGAAAAGCCGGCGTCGGCCGGCAGCATGAACAAGGGGAAGATTGCCGTCATCGCCATTGTCGCGGTGGGCATTGCCACTGCCGCCCTCTGGACGCGTCGGGGCGCGGAGGCGCCGGTGACCGGAGCAGCGACCGGCAAAGATGCCATGGTCGCGGTCACCGTTCCCGCCACCCTCTCGGAGGCGGCGAAGATGGGGGAGAAGGCGTTCAACGCCGTCTGTGCCGCCTGCCACGGCGCCAATGCCGCGGGAACCGAGGCCGGGCCCCCGCTGGTGCATGAGATCTACGAGCCCTCGCACCACGGCGACCCAGCCTTTGCGGTGGCCGTCGCCAACGGTGTGCGCGCATCACTGGACATTTGGCGACATGCCGCCCCAGCCGGCGATGACATGGGCTGACCTCCGGAACGTCATCGCCTATGTGCGCGAGCTGCAGCGGGCAAACGGTATCGACTGACCGGCGCATGCCCTGCCGGCCAGATTTGCCGAGTTGCGAAGCGGCCACGGATGGCAACAATGGCCGCCCGTGAGATTCGCAGCGATCCCCGCAGGTCAGGCGCCGGGCGGGGCAAGAATGGAAGGCAGGCAGGGCATGATCGACGGCAAGCGGCTCGAAGCGGAGATGGATGCGCTTCCCCTGCGGTTCCCCGGGCCGGGCGGCGTCGCCAGCGTGGTCAGCGAAGGGCGGGTCGTCGCCCTTCGTGCCTGGGGGTTCTCCGATCTCGACACGCCTCGGGCCATGACGACGGGGACGCGGCTGCCGATCTGCTCGGTCTCCAAGCAGTTCACCTGCGCGGCCATGCTCGCCGCCTGTGGGGCGCCGGAGGCACTCGATGGACGGCTTGCCGCGCACCTGCCGAATTTCGAAGGCCCGCTGCCGCGCGTGCGCGATCTCTGCAACAACCAGTCGGGCCTGCGCGACTACTGGGCGCTAACCGTGCTGCACGGCGCCAGGGCCGAGCAGCGTTTTTCGCGCGATGACGCGGCAGCGGTGTTCGAGCGCACGCGCAGCGGGCACTTTGCGCCCGGCACGCGCTATTCCTACAGCAACGGCAATTTCCGCCTCGTCTCCGATCTTCTCGAGGAGTTCTCCGGCGAAACGCTCGAGGCGCTCTATGCGCGGCACATCTGGGAGCCGGCCGGCATGGCCGGCGCGGTGCTGACCGCCGATACCCGCCAGCCGGAGGACGGCATGGTGGGCTACGAGGGCAGCGACGCCACCGGCTACCTGCCGGCGGACAACGGCATCTACTGGCGGGGCGATGCCGGCATTTCCGCCTCGCTCGACGACATGATCGCCTATGAGCGCTGGATCGATGCTACGCGCGGGGATCCGGACAGCCTCTACCGGCAGATCGCGGTGCCGCAGACCTTCCGTGACGGTGCGGCCGCGGCCTATGGTTTCGGCCTGCAGCATTCGCGTGTCGGTGATGTCGCCTTCACCGGCCATAGCGGCGCCCTGCGCGGCTTCCGGGCCTACCGGGCTCATTCGGCCGAAGCGCGGCTCTCAGTCGTGGTGATGTTCAACCATCACGGCGATGCGCATGGGGCGGCGCACCGGCTGCTGCGCACCGCGCTCGGCCTGCCGCACCCCGTCCCCCAGCCGCTCGGCGAGCGCTGGGGTGGGCAGTGGATGAGCCGCGAGACCGGTCTTCTCGCGCGGCTGGAGCCGGGCCTCGACGCGGCGACCCTGCGGTTCGGCACGTCGCCGGAAAGCCTTTCGCAGACGGAGGACGGCGGCCTTGCCTCCTCGTCCGTCACGGTCGCCCGCGCGGGCGAGGACCTCCTGATGCAGCGCGCGCAGGAAAATTACGCCGAGAGGCTGGCGCCGGTCGCCCCGGTGCCGGCGTTCGGAGACGGGCGCCTTGCGGGCCGCTACCGCTCCACCGAGCTGGAGGCGGATATCGTCATCGAATGCCGCGACGGGGGGACCTATCTCTGGGCGGAGGGTTTCCTCGGCGCGGGCCGGCCCGAGATCGTCCAGCCGGCCGGGCCCGATATCTGGATCGTCGTGACGCGCCGCTCGATGGACGCGCCCGCTCCGGGGGACTGGACGCTGTTGGCCGAGCGCGATGCGGCCGGACACATCACCGGCCTGACGCTCGGCTGCTGGCTGGCCCGAGGAATCCGCTATACCCGATGCACGTGACAATACCTAAGTCATTGCGAAACAATGGCTCAGGCGATTTTTGCATAGGATGCTGCCCAAATTGAATTGGTCAGCCGCGGCAAGTCGCACCAATGTTCGGCGCAAAGAGCCACAGGCGCAGCAAGGGGAACAGATGGGCAGGATCGTCTACGTCCACGGTCAATTCGTGCCGGAGGAGGAGGCCAGGATCGGGCTGTTCGATCGTGGCTTCCTGTTCGGCGATGCCGTCTACGAGGTGACGGCGGTGATCGCCGGGCGGATGATCGACAACGACCTGCATCTCGCCCGGCTCGAACGTTCGCTGAAGGAGCTGGGCATCCCCCTGGCGCTGGCCCGGCCGGACATCGTGGCCGTCCAGACGGAACTTATCGCCCGCAACGCCCTGCAGGACGGCACGGTCTATCTGCAGGTCTCGCGCGGCGAGGCGGACCGCGACTTCTTCTACCCCGCGACGCTGGCGCCGCGGCTCGTCGGCTTCACGCAGGCCAAGACCCTCACCGGCACCAAGGCGCAGCAGAACGGCATTGCGGTCGATCTTGCCGCCGATCCGCGCTGGCAGCGGCGCGACATCAAGACGGCCATGCTGCTCGGCCAGGTGATGGCCAAGCAGGCGGCGCGCGCCCGCGGTTTCGACGATGTCTGGCTGGTGGAGGACGGGTTGGTGACGGAGGGGGCCTCCTCGACCGCCCACGTCATCACCGCCGATGGCAGCATCCTCACCCGCGCCGCCTCGCAGGCCACGCTGCCGGGCTGCACCCAGCGCGCCCTTGCGCGACTCTGTGCCGCCGAGGGCCTGCACATCGAGGAGCGCGCCTTTACGCCCGCCGAAGCACAGGATGCCGCGGAGGCCTTCCAGACCTCCGCTTCCAGCCTGGTCACGCCCGTCGTGCGCATCGGCGACCGGGTGATCGGTGACGGAAGACCCGGGCCGCGGACGCGGGCACTGCAGGCGCTCTATCTGGAAGCGGCCGGCGTTTCGGTCTAGAGCATTTCCCACCGAAGCGAAGTCGCTTCGGCGTCGGATAATGCGGTAAAAGCAGGAATCCAGAGCATTTCCGGCGAGGCGGCTCGCTCGGGAAAAGTCATCCTTTCAAGGATTGGAAGGCCGGAAGGGGCGGACATGAAGACGGCGCGTGAACTGGGGCTGATCCCTGAGGGGCGGCTGGAGCCGGGGCCGGGCAATGCCATTACCGATGTTGCCGGGGTCGCCGTCGGCCATCGCTCGCTGCGCGGCGAAGGCCTCTTCACCGGCGTGACGGCCATCGTGGCGCATCCCGGCGATCTCTTCCGCGTCAAGCCGCGGGCGGCGGTCGAGGTCGTCAACGGTTTCGGCAAGTCGGCCGGGCTGATGCAGGTGGCCGAGCTCGGCACGATCGAGACGCCGATCCTGCTCACCAACACGTTCGGCGTCGCCGCCTGCACCGAGGCGCTGATCCGCCGCGCCATCGCCGCCAATCCGGCGATCGGCCGCAAGACCTCGACGGTCAACGCGCTGGTCTGCGAATGCAACGACGGCAGCATCAACGATATCCAGGCGCTCGGCGTGACGCCCGCGGATGCAGAGGCGGCCCTCGATGCCGCGCGGCCGGGGCCGGTCGAGCAGGGCGCGGTCGGTGCCGGATCCGGCATGACCGCCTTCGGCTTCAAGGCCGGCATCGGCACCGCCTCGCGGCTGATGCGCATCGGCAAGCGCGACTTCATGCTCGGTACGCTGGTGCTCGCCAATTTCGGTGCCGCGGGCGATCTCGTCCTGCCGGACGGCCGCCGGCCCGATCCGCGGGTGCCGGCAAGCCCCGAGCGCGGCTCGGTCATCGTCGTCATGGCGACGGACCTGCCGCTGGGGGACCGGCAATTGCAGCGCGTCGCCCGGCGTGGCGGCGCGGGGCTTGCAAGGCTTGGCGCCTTCTGGGGCCATGGCAGCGGCGATGTCGTCCTCTGTTTCACCACAGCCGATCCGGTGGAGCACGATCCGGCGGCGCCCGTCGCCATGCAGCAGCGGCTGTCCGACAGCTATATCGACATCGCCTTCCGCGCCGCCGCGGAAACCACGCAGGAGGCGGTGCTGAACGCGCTCTGTGCGGCTCCCGCCACGCCGGCGCGCAGCGGCCGCATCTATCCCGCCCTCACGGACTGGCTGAAGGAGAGCTCCGCCGCATGAAAGTCTTCATCTCCGCCGACATCGAAGGCACGGCCGGCATCGCCCATTGGAACGAGGCGGAGCGCACCCACCCGGACTGGGCCGAATTCCGCGCGCTGATGACGGGCGAGGTGGTCGCCGCCTGCGAAGGCGCGCGCGCCGCCGGCGTCACGGAAGTGGTGATCAAGGATGCCCATGACAGCGGCCGCAACCTCATCCTCGACCGCCTGCCCGACTACGCCCGCATCGTGCGCGGCTGGTCCGGCCATCCGGACGAGATGATGTTCGGCATCGACGCCGGCTTTGCCGCCGCGATCTATACGGGCTACCATTCCAAGGCCGGCACGGAGGGCAATCCGCTCGCGCACACCTCCAACCTGCGCATCTCTCGGCTCCTGCTGAACGGCGAGGTGGCGTCCGAGTTCACCTTCAACGCGCTCTGCGCGGCCGGCTACGGCGTACCGTCCGTCTTCCTCGCCGGGGACGTGGGCATCTGCGCGGAGGCGCGGGCCATGGTGCCCGGCCTTGCGACGGTGGAAACGCTGGATGGCAGGGGCCGCGCCTCGACATCCATCTCGCCGGCCTGGTCGCGCCGCCTTATCCGCGAAGGCGTGGCGGCGGCGCTGTCGGGCGACTTCGCGCAGGCGCTGCCCGCAAAGGCGGATCACTACGAAGTGGTGATCGAGTTCAGCACGCCGACCGAGGCCTACCGGGCCGCGTGGTATCCCGGTGCGAAGGCACATGGTCCCCGTGCCGTCGCCTTCGAGCACAGGGATTTCTCCGAAATCCTCAGGGCGCTGCTCTTCCTGAAGGTCTGATGTCCGGCGGCCCGCGTTCGAGAAGCTGCCGCGCCGTGCGCCAGAAATCCTCGACCTTGCCGGTTCGGCTCGCCGCATGGCGGTAGAGGCGGACTTCGAGGTCGAGGTTCCAGCCCTCGTCCACGGAGGCCGGCACGAGGCGGCCCGCCTCCATCTCCTCGCGCGCCAGGCTCTCCGGTAGCCAGCAGACGCCCGCGCCCGTCACCGCCATGTTCATCAGCCCGGCGCTGATGGTGTTTTCATGCGTCGTGCGCCGGCGGAAGGGCGGGCGGCGCAGGAGGAGGCGCGACAGGGCGACGCCGAAGAACGAATTGAAGCCGTAGCTGAGATAGGGAATGGCGAGCCGCGGCTGCGCGACGGCGCGGTCGAGGAGATTGCGCCCGGGCTGCAGCTGGCCCGAAATCGCGATCTCCGCCGATACCAGCGGCATCAGCCGGTCGCGCCCGACCGTCAGCGAGGCGAACTGGCCGCGGTCGAGATGGAACGGCACTTCCGGATGGGCATAGGTGAGGAAGAAATCCGCCTCGTCGCCGACGAGTGCGTCGAGATTGGCCTCGATGCCGCCGCGATCGGGGATGAGCGAGGTGCTGAAGGCGCCGCCCGCGCCTTCCAGCGTCTTCAGCCAGCGCGGGAAGAAGGTGACCGTCAGCGTGTGCAGGGCGGCAAAGCGGATGAGGCCAGGCTCATGCGCGGGGCGCAAGGCTTCCCGTGCCGCATAGAAGGTGCGGATCGCCTCCTGTGCGACGGGCAGGAAATTGCGCCCCGCGGGCGTCAGCTCGGCCGGCATGGTGGCGCGGCTGATCAGCGTGGCGCCGAGCCAGCCTTCCAGCTGCTTGATGCGGCGGCTGAAGGCCGGCTGGGTGACATTGCGCAATTCGGCGGCGCGCGAAAAGCTGGACGTGTCGGCCAGCGTCACGAAGTCCTCCAGCCACTTGATCTCCATTTGCGCGTCCCCCGGTGCCTTCTGCGCGGCGAAAGCGATCATAAGTCATTCAATCGAAATGGGTATGCCGATTTCGCATAGGATCGTGCCAAAAGCGAATTGGCCAAGCCCGCCGCAACCTTTCAGTTTGCGCGTGGAGGAAATGGGCGCTGGTTCGCCGGTGCCGACAGGGGGAGCTGTGCATGGCATTCGGAATTGAAGCCGATCTTGTCCTCATCAATGGCCGCATCTGGCGGGGACGGGAGGAAGGCATCTGCGAGGCCCTGGCCGTCTGGCAGGGCAAGGTTCTGGCAACCGGCAGCACGGCCGACATGCTGAGCCTGAAGGGGGCGGCGACCGAGGTGATCGACCTCGAGGACCGTTTTGCGACGCCCGGCCTCATCGACAACCACCTGCATCTCATCGCGACCGGCATCGCCATGGGCTTCGTCGATGCGACGCCCGCAGCCGCGCCGACGCTTGCAACCCTGATGAAGGGCATTGCCGAGCGCGCGGCTTCGACGCCGAAGGGCGGCTGGGTGCGCGCCCGCGGCTATGATCAGGTCAAGCTCGACACCGGCCGCCACCCGACGCGGGACGATCTCGACCGCGCCGCGCCGGATCACCCGGTCCTGCTGACGCGCGCCTGCGGCCATGTCTCCATCGCCAATTCCCGCGCGCTGGAACTTGCCGGCATCAGCGAAGCGACGCCGGTGCCCGATGGCGGCGTGATCGGCGTCACCGACGGGAAGCTCAACGGCTTTCTCGCGGAGAACGCCCAGAACCTCGTCAAGGCCGTCATGCCGCCGGCGACCACCGAGGAGCTGATCGACGGCATCGAGCGGGCCGGCCGGCATCTGCTTTCCTTCGGCATCACCAGCTGCATGGATGCGGCGGTCGGCCATGTCGCCGGGTTCTCCGAGATCCAGGCCTATGAGATGGCAAAACTGTCCGGCCGCCTGCCGGTGCGCGTCTGGCTGACGCTGCTCGGCGATCCCGGCGTCTCCATCGTCGAGGACGCCTGGCGCGCCGGGCTGCTGTCGGGTGCCGGCGACGACATGCTGCGCGTCGGCGGCGTGAAGGTCTTCCTCGACGGCTCGGCCGGCGGGCGCACCGCCTGGATGACGAAGCCCTATGAGGGCGAGCCCGACAATATCGGCGTGCAGATGCTGCCGGACGAGACGGTCGAGGCGGTCGTTCGCGATTGCCACGACCGCGGCTACCAGATGGTCTGCCATGCCATCGGCGACGGGGCGATCGAACAGCTGATCACGGCCTATGAGAAGGCGCTCGCCGCCAACCCGGATCCCGACCGCCGCCACCGCATCGAGCATTGCGGCTTCTCCACGCCAGAACAGCATGCGCGCATGCAGGCCGCCGGCATCCTGCCCGCGCCGCAGATGGCCTTCATCCACGATTTCGGCGACAGCTACATTTCCGTGCTCGGCGAGGCGCGCGGCAAGCCGTCCTATCCGATCGGCACTTGGATGCGCATGGGCCTCAACCCCTCGACCGGTTCGGATTCGCCGGTCTGCTCGCCCGATCCCTTCCCGAACCTTCACGCGATGATCACGCGCCAGACCGGCAAGGGCACGGTGATGGACGCGTCCGAGCGGCTGAGCCCGGAGGAGGCGCTGCAGGCCTATACGGAACACGGCGCCTATTCCCAGAAGGCCGAGGGCGTAAAGGGCCGGCTCATACCCGGCCAATGGGCCGATATCGCGGTCTTCGACAACGATCTTCTGACAGTGGAGTCGAAAACCATTCTCTCAGGCACGCGCTGCCTGCTGACCCTGCTTGCAGGCCGTGTCGTGCATGATGCGCGGTAAACGCCTGCCGGACTGAACTGAAACGATGCCGAAAACGGCACGAGAGGGAGAACGACATGCTCAAGACACTGACACTGGCCGCAATGCTCAGCCTCGGCGTGGCTTCCGGGGCGCTCGCCGCGGGTGAACGCCAGGGCGGGACGCTCGTCTTCACCGCACCCTACGGATCGAGCTTCGCCACGCTCGACGTGCAGGCGAGCCCCAACACGCAGGAAGAGTTCATCACCCAGGCGATCCACCGCGCGCTCTACAGCTGGGACTCGATCCAGAACAAGCCGGTGCTGGAACTGGCGGATTCCGAGGACGTTTCCGAGGACGGCACGGTCCATACCTATCACCTGCGCAAGAATGCCGTCTTCCACAACGGCAAGCCGCTGACGGCCGACGACTTCATCTACAGCTACAAGCGCATCGCCAATCCGAAGAATGCCTTCCCGGGGGCGAGTTTCATCGCCAATATCAAGGGTGCGGACGACTATATCGTTGGCAAGGCGGACGAGATTTCCGGCCTGAAGAAGATCGACGACAACACGCTGGAGATCACCTATACCGGCCCGATCAATCCCGGTTTCCCGCTGATGCAGAACACGACGGTCATCTATCCGTCGAATGTCGAGGACGAATCGAGCTTCGGCAAGTCCCCCGTCGGCCTCGGCGCCTTCACCTTCAAGGAGCATGTGCCGGGCTCGCAGGTCGTCGTTGAGAAGTTCGACAAGTATTACGAGGAGGGCAAGCCCTATCTCGACCGCATCAACATCGTGCTGATGGCCGAGGATGCCGCGCGCGACGTCGCCTTCCGCAACAAGGAGATCGACGTCTCCATCCTCGGCCCGACGCAGTACCAGGCCTATCAGGGCGAGGACGCGCTGAAGGGGCAGTTGCTGGAGGTCGCCGAGGTCTATACCCGCAACATCGGCTTCAACCCGGCCTTCGAGCCCTTCAAGGACAAGCGGGTGCGCCAGGCGATCAACCACGCCATCAACGCGCCGCTGATCATCGAGCGCCTCGTCAAGAACAAGGCCTATCCGGCTTCCGGCTGGCTGCCGATCTCCTCGCCGGCCTTCGACAAGGACAAGCCGGCCTATGCCTTCGATCCGGAAAAGGCCAAGGCCCTGCTGGCGGAGGCCGGTTATGCCGACGGCTTCGAATTCGAGGTAACGGCGAGCCCGAACGAAAGCTGGGGCGTGCCGATTGTCGAGGCCATCCTGCCGATGCTGAAGAAGGTCGGCATCACCGTGAAGCCGAAGCCGGTGGAAAGCTCGGCGCTCGGCGAGGCGGTGACGACCAACAACTTCCAGGCCTTCATCTGGTCGAACCTCTCCGGCCCCGACCCGCTGAACGCGCTGCGCTGCTACCACTCCAAGACGGCGCAATCGGCCTGCAACTATACGAGCTATGCGAGCGCCGAATTCGACAAGCTCTACGACGCGGCCCAGCAGGAGCGTGACCCCGCCAAGCAGAACGACCTCCTGCGCCAGGCCAACAACATCGTGCAGGACGACGCGCCGGTCTGGTTCTTCAACTACAACAAGGCGGTCATGGCCTACCAGCCGTGGATCCACGGCCTCGTTCCCAACGCCACGGAACTGGCGGTCCAGCCCTATGACGAGATCTGGATCGACGAGACCGCGCCGGACTCGCGCAAGTAAAGCCTTGAGGGGTTCGGGGGCGGCATCGATGTCGCCCCCGCATCGATTGTCGCGCCCGTCCGGGCGGCCAAAACGGAACCGCTCATGCTTCGCTTCACCCTGCGCCGCATCTTCCAGATCATTCCGACGGTCGTCGTGGTGGCGCTGCTAATCTTCGTCATCTTCTCCGTCGTGCCCGGAACCTTCGCCGCCAGCCTCTTCGCCGATGGCAAGCGCGCCGCCGATCCGCAGATGATCGCCCGCCTCAACGAGGAGTTCGGCCTCAACAAGCCGCTGATCGAGCGCTTTACGACCTATGTCACGGATCTTGCGCAGTTCGACCTCGGCACCAGTTTCCGCACGCGCCAGCCGGTGATCGACCTCATCAACGACCGCATGTGGGCCTCGCTGCAGCTTGCCATCGCCGCCATGGTCTTCGCCCTCGTCGTCGGCGTGCCGCTCGGTTTCCTCGCCGCGCTCCGGCCCGGCTCCGTGCTCGACACGGTGACGATGATCGGCGCGGTCTCGGGGCTCTCCATGCCGCAGTTCTGGCTGGGCCTCCTGATGATGTATCTCTTCGCCCTGCAACTGAACTGGCTGCCGAGCTTCGGCTATGGCGACGGCTCGTTCCGCAACCTCATCCTGCCCGCCGTCACCCTCGGCGTCACGCCGCTGGCGCTTCTCGCGCGCACCACGCGGGCGGGCGTGCTCGATGTGCTCAACGCCGATTTCATCCGCACCGCCCATTCCAAGGGCATGAGCGAGGCGAAGGTCGTGCGCTGGCATGTGGCGCGGAACGTCCTGGTGCTGATCGTCACCACGGTCGGCCTGCAATTCGGCTCGCTGATCGGCCAGGCTGTCGTCATCGAGAAGCTGTTCGCCTGGCCCGGCATCGGCTCGCTGCTGGTCGACAGCGTCGCCATCCGCGACATTCCCGTGGTGCAGGGCACGATCCTCGTCATCGTGCTGTGGTTCCTCGTCATCAATACGGCCGTCGATCTGATCTATGCCGCGATCGATCCGCGCATCAAGCAGGAGTGACGGGAATGCGCCTCGGCTTCAACTTCTGGCTCGGCGCGAGCCTGACGGCGCTGGTCATCCTCGCCGGCGTGCTCGCCCCGTGGATCGCGCCCTTCGATCCGGTGCTCGACGCGGACCTGATGAGCTCGGAACTGCCGCCCGACGCCACCTTCTGGTTCGGCACGGACGGGCAGGGGCGTGACGTTTATACCCGCATCCTCTACGGCGCGCAGATCTCGCTGACGGTGGGCATCGTCTCGCAGGTGATCAACTCGGTCATCGGCATCACGCTCGGCATGACCGCCGGCTACTGGGGCGGCTGGTGGGACGACCTGGTGAACGGCCTCACCAACGTCATGCTCGCCATCCCCTCGCTGATCTTCGCGCTCGCCGTCATGGCGGTGCTCGGCCCCGGCCTGCCGTCGCTCTTGATCGCGCTCGGCCTCACCAACTGGAGTTGGACCTGCCGCATCGCCCGCTCCTCGACGCTCTCCTTGAAATCGCAGGGCTACGTGCAGGCGGCGCAGACGCTCGGCTACGGGGACCTGCGCATCATGTTCACGCAGATATTGCCCAACATGATGGGGCCGATCCTCGTCATGGCGACGCTCGGCATGGGCTCGGCCGTGCTCTCCGAAGCCGCGCTCTCCTTCCTCGGCCTCGGCATCCAGCCGCCGTTCCCCAGCTGGGGCTCGATGCTGACGGATGCGCGCCAGCTCATCCAGCTCGCGCCCTGGGTGGCGATCTTCCCGGGCCTTGCCATCTTCCTCTCCGTGCTCGGCTTCAACCTTCTGGGTGACGGTCTGCGCGACAGCCTCGACCCGCATATGAGGACGCGCAAGCCATGACCGCGCCGCTTCTCGACATCCGGAACCTTCGCCTCGGCGTCGCGCTCGGCCGCTCCGTCCACCATCCGCTGCTGAAGGACGTCACCTTCCAGATCATGCCGGGCGAGGCCTATGGGCTCGTCGGCGAATCCGGCTCCGGCAAGTCGATCACCTCGCTGGCCGTCATGGGGCTTTTGAAGAAACCGCTCGCCGTCTTCGGCGGCGAGATCCTGTTCAAGGGCCAGAACCTGCTTTCCCTGCCGAAGCGCGAGATGCGGCGCCTGCGCGGCAACCGCATCGCCATGATCTTCCAGGAGCCGATGACGGCGCTGAACCCGCTGTCCACGGTCGGCCGGCAGATCGCCGAGATGTTCGTGCTGCACCAGGGCAAGAGCTGGGGCGAGGCGGAAAAGCTTGCCGTCGAGGCGCTGGGCAATGTGCGCGTGCCCAATCCCGACCGCCGCGCGAAGAACTATCCGCATCAGATGTCCGGCGGACTGCGCCAGCGCGTGATGATCGCCATGGCGCTCGCCTGCAATCCGGATCTCCTCATCGCCGACGAGCCGACCACGGCGCTCGACGTCACCGTGCAGGCCGAGGTGCTGCGGCTGATCAAGGAGCTCTGCGCCGCGCGCGGTACGGCCGTGCTCTTCATCAGCCACGATCTCGGCGTCATCGCCAGCATCTGCCAGCGTGTCGGCGTGATGTATGCCGGCTGCCTCGTCGAGGAGAACGAGACGCGGGCGCTTTTCGAAAATCCCCGCCACGCCTATACGCGCGGCCTGCTCGGCGCCCTGCCGCGCCTCGGCAGCCGCAGCGCGCACGGCCGCCAGCGTCTCGTCGATATCGACAGCATCATCGCCGACCGCTCGAAACTGACGGAAACCCGCTTCATCGCGCCGCGCGGGGCGGAAAGGGGCCAGCCATGACAGCGCCCCTGCTGCAGGTGGACGATCTTCATGTCCGCTTCCCGATTTCCGGCGGCGGCCTGTTCGGTACGGGACGGCGCATGCTGCACGCCGTCAACGGCATCAGCTTCGAGCTCGCCAAGGGCGAATGCCTGTCGATCGTCGGCGAATCCGGCTGCGGCAAATCCACCACGGCCCTCTCCATCCTCGGCCTTCAGGAGCCGACGGAAGGCACGATCCGCTATCGCGGCCAGCCGCTTGCCGGTCCCGGCGCGCCGGGCCGCATGCAGCGCGCCAAAGCGGTGCAGATGGTCTTCCAGGACCCCTATGCCTCGCTGAACCCGCGCCAGTCCGTGCGCACCTCGCTTGCCGCGCCGTTGAAGCTGCACGGCGTCACCGCGGCGTCGGAAATCGAGGGCCGAATCGAGGCCATGCTGAAGAATGTCGGCCTGACGCCCGAGCAGGCGCGCCGCTATCCGCACGAGTTCTCCGGCGGACAGCGCCAGCGCATCGGCATCGCCCGCGCGCTGATCCTGGAGCCGGAGATCGTCGTGCTCGACGAGCCGGTCTCCGCCCTCGACGTCTCGATCCGCGCCCAGATCATCAACCTGCTGCTCGACCTGCAGGAAAAGCTCGGCCTTTCCTATATCATGATCAGCCACGACCTCAGCGTCGTCGAGCACATGAGCGACCGGGTGCTGGTGATGTTCTTCGGCGAGGTGGTGGAGGAGGGCGGCTGGCGGCAGATCTTCGAGACGCCGACCCACCCCTATACTCGCCGGCTGATCGCCGCCATTCCCGATCCGGATGCGGCGCTGAACCCGGGCGCGGCCGCTTTCGCGGCGGATGCGCCCCTGCCCGATGGGCGCCGCTTCGTGTCCGACGGCAGCGCGGCGCCGGATGTCTTCACGCCGCCGGTGCCCTCCGCGCTCACCGAGATCGCCCCCGGCCATCGCGTGCGGCTGGCATCGACGGCTTGACCGCCCGCGAGGGCATTTCGCATCCGACCTATGGGTGATTGTCCCGCGGCGGCTCCTGTGCCACCATGCGGGCGGGAGGATGTCTTATGGTGTCGACGCTGTCGCACATACGGGAGATCGAACGCGTCGGCATGGGCGCCGTCAGCCCGCGCGATGCGCCCGTCGTCAAATCCTGGCTGCGCTGCCTCAACGACTACAAGCTCGACCCGACCATCGCGCAGGAAGCCTATATCGTTCCCGAACTGAAGCTGCGCGAGCATCGCGAGCAGGCGGAGGAACTGATCCGCATCGGCCGCTCCGGCCTCGAAGGCCTGTTCAACCAGGTCGCCGGGCAGAACTATGTGCTGCTGCTGTCCGATGCGCGTGGCGTCACCGTCGATTTCATGGGCGATCCGACCTTCGACAACCAGCTGCGCAAGGCGGGGCTCTATCTCGGCTCGGAATGGTCGGAAAACCGCGCGGGCACCTGCGCCGTCGGTGCCTGCATCGTCTCCGGCGAGCCGGTCATCATCCACCAGGACGATCATTTCGATGCCAGCCATATCGGGCTGACCTGCACGGCCGCGCCGGTCTTCGACACGCTGGGCGACCTCACCGCCGTGCTCGACATTTCCCAGCTCCGCTCGCCGACCGCCAAGGCCAGCCAGCAGCTGGCGCTGCATCTTGCCACCTCCACCGCGCGGCGCATCGAGCTTGCCAACCTCATGACCCGCACCCGCAACGACTGGGTGCTGCGCCTTGCCCGCTCGCCGGAATTCCTGGACGTCGATCCGGACGCCGCCATCGCGCTCGACGGTTCCGGCCGCATCACCGGCATGACCCATGGCGGTTTCGGCGCGCTCGCCCGCTCGATGAACATGCGCGGCCTGGCGACGCGCGATTTCCTCGGCCTGCGGATCTCCGAGGTCTTCGACATGGATGTGGACGACCTGCCGCGTTTCATGCGCGGCCGGCCGAACGGCGAACGCCTGCTGCGCGCGAAAAACGGCCTCGTGCTCTTCGCCAGTGCCATCGCGCCCGCCGTCAGCCTGCGCGCGCCGAACATTCCGGCGCCGCGTCTGCCGCGGGCGTTGCGCGACCTCAGCCAGGGCGATACGGCGATGGAGCGGGTGCAGGCGCGGGCGGCGAAGCTTGCGGCGCGCGACATCCCGATCCTCATCCAGGGCGAGACCGGCAGCGGCAAGGAGTTCCTCGCCCGCGCGATCCATGACAGCTGCGGCGGCAGCGGCAACTTCGTCGCCGTCAATTGCGCGGCGATCCCCGAACATCTTATCGAGTCGGAGCTGTTCGGCTACACGCCCGGCGCCTTCACCGGCGCCAGCCAGAAGGGCAAGCGCGGCCTGATCGAGGAGGCGAACGGCGGAACGCTCTTCCTCGACGAGATCGGCGACATGCCGCTCACGCTGCAAAGCCGGCTGCTGCGCGTGCTTTCGGAAAACGAGGTGCAGCCGGTCGGCGCGCTGAAGGCGCGCCCGGTGCGCCTGCGCGTGCTCTCCGCCTCGCACCGAGACCTTGCCGACCTGGTGAAGGAGGGCCGCTTCCGGCAGGATCTCTACTATCGCCTGAATGCGGCGACGCTCAGCCTGCCGGCCCTGCGCGAGCGGCAGGACCTCGGCTGGCTGATCGACCAGCTTCTCGCCCGCATCGAAAAGGAGAACGGCGAGACCTACCGCATCGACAAGGCGGCGCAGGCCGCCCTGCTGGCCCATGCCTGGCCGGGCAATCTGCGCGAGCTTTCCAATGCGCTGCGCGTCGCCGCGGCGCTCTCCGAGGGCGGCGTCATCGATGTCGACTGCCTTCCGGACCATCTCTTCGCCGGGGCCGTGGCCGCCCCGTCCGACGATGACGGCGAACTGCGCCAGGCCCTCAGCGATTGCGGCAACAATGTCTCCGCGCTCGCCCGCAAACTCGGCGTCAACCGCTCGACCATCCACCGTCGCCTGAAGCGTCTCAACTGACGCGGCGCCTGCAACACCTGTTGCACGCCACCTGTTGCATTTCGCCCGGCGGCGGAATCCTCTTCCTCGCAATCGTTTGAAAAGGCATTGAAATCGGGCGCTCCGCCAGTCTGGCACGGCGCTTGCTGACCTTCCTGTGCAAGAACAACAGGAGGAAACACAATGAAAGCTCTGCGCTTTCACGCCGCCAAGGATCTGCGCATCGAGGAGGTTGATGCCCCGCCGCCGCCCGGCCCGGGCGAGGTGCTGGTCGAGAATCGCTTCTGCGGCATCTGCGGCACGGACCTGCATGAATATGCCTATGGCCCGATCTTCGTGCCGAAGGAGCCGCATCCCTTCACCGGCGCGCACGGGCCGCAGATCCTCGGCCACGAATTCGGTGGCGTCGTCAAGGCGGTCGGCGCGGGCGTCGTGCATGTGAAGCCCGGCGACCGGGTGTCGATCCAGCCGCTCATCATGCCCCGCCAGGGCGACTACTATGCCGATCGCGGCCTCTTTCATCTCAGCAGCAACCTCGCTCTTGCCGGCCTTTCCTGGCATTCCGGCGGCATGGCCGAGGCCGCCCTTCTCAACGACTACAATGTCCAGCCCATTCCGGACGCCCTGAGCGATGAGGAGGCCGCGCTCATCGAGCCGACGGCGGTCGCCGTCTATGCCTGCGATCGCGGCGGCGTGACGGCCGGCAACAGCGTGCTCGTCACCGGCGCCGGTCCGATCGGCATTCTCGTCGCCATGGCGGCGCGTGCCGCAGGCGCCTCGCAGATTTTCCTCTCCGATCTCAACGATACGCGGCTGGCGCTGGCGCGCGAGGCGCTGGGCACGGTGCGCACCATCAATCCGAAGACGGAAAAGGTGGGCGACGTCATCCGCGCCGAGACGGAGGGCGGCGTCGGCTGCGATGTCGCCATCGAATGCGTCGGCAACGAGCATGCGCTGAAGAACTGCGCCGATGCGGTGCGCAAGCAGGGCGTCGTCGTGCAGACCGGGCTTCACCCCGGCGAGAACCCGCTGAACTGGTTCGACGTCACCTTCAAGGACATCGATATCCGCGGCTCCTGGGCCTATCCGACCCACTATTGGCCGCGCGTCGCCCGGCTGATCGCCAGCGGCCAAATCCCGGCAAGCCGCATCGTCACGAAATATGTCTCGCTCCGCGAGGCCGTTTCGGAAGGGTTCGACCAGTTGCTCGACCCGGCCGGCAAGCACCTGAAGATCCTGATCGACCTGTCCCGCTAGGCCGGTCCGTCTTGCGGGGCGGTTGAGGAGCCGCCCCGTCTTTCACCTGAGCAGGAGGAGAAACATATGCTCGACAAAACCCCCACCACCCGCGTCCAGACGCTTCTCGATACGCTCGGCGCGGCCCTCGAGGCCGACCGGATCGACGATGCCGTCGCCCTCTTCGCCGAGGAATGCTACTGGCGCGACCTCGTCGCCTTCACCTGGAACCTCAAGACCGTCGAGGGGCGCGATCAGGTGCGCGACATGCTGCAATCGCAGCTCTCCACCGCCAGGCCTTCCAACTGGCGCGTCGCCGACGGCGAGGCGGCGACGGAGGCGGATGGCGTCCTGGAAAGCTGGATCTCGTTCGAGACGGCGGTCGGGCGCGGTTATGGCCTCGTGCGCTTCAAGAGCGGCCTCATCTGGACGCTGCTGACGGTGCTGTCCGAACTGAAGGGCCACGAGGAGAAATCCGGCTTCACGCGCCCGCTCGGTGCCAGGCATGGCCAGAATGTCGGCGCCAAGACCTGGAAGGAGGAGCGCGAGGAGGAGGAACGCACGCTCGGCTACGAAAAGCAGCCCTATACCGTCATCATCGGCGGCGGGCAGGGCGGCATCGCGCTCGGCGCGCGGCTGCGCCAGCTCGGCGTGCCAACGATCATCCTGGAAAAGAACGACCGGCCCGGTGACAGCTGGCGCAAGCGCTACAAGTCGCTCTGCCTGCACGATCCCGTCTGGTACGACCACCTGCCCTATATCGATTTCCCGAAGAACTGGCCGGTCTTCGCGCCGAAGGACAAGATCGGCGACTGGCTGGAATTCTACACCAAGGTCATGGAGCTGAACTACTGGACGCGCTCCGCCGCCAAATCCGCCAAATGGGACGAGGCCGCCGGGGAATGGACCGTCGTCGTCGACCGCGACGGCGAGGAGGTGGTGCTGCGGCCGAAGCAGCTGGTCTTTGCGACCGGCATGTCCGGCAAGGCGAACATCCCGGATTTCAAGGGCCGCGAGCGGTTCAAGGGCGAGCAGCACCATTCCTCGCAGCATCCGGGTCCGGACGGTTACAGGGGCAGGAAGGTCGTGGTCATCGGATCGAACAATTCGGCGCATGACATCTGTGCCGCGCTCTACGAGGCCGGCGTCGACGTCACCATGATCCAGCGCTCGACGACCCATATCGTGCGCTCCGACACGCTGATGGATATCGGCCTCGGTTCGCTCTATTCGGAGCAGGCGCTGGCGAACGGCGTGACGACGGCGAAAGCCGACCTCATCTTCGCCTCGCTGCCCTACCGCATCATGCACGAGTTCCAGATCCCGCTCTACGACAAGATGCGCGAGCGCGACGCCGATTTCTACGCGGCGCTGGAAAAGGCCGGGTTCCAGCTCGACTGGGGCGCGGACGGCTCGGGCCTCTTCATGAAGTACCTGCGCCGCGGCTCCGGCTACTATATCGACATCGGCGCCTCACAGCTCATCATCGACGGCAAGGTGAAGCTTGCCGCGGGGCAGGTGGAGGAGATCACGGAAAACGCCATCAGGCTTTCCGATGGCAAGGAAATCCCCGCCGACGTCATCGTCTATGCCACGGGCTACGGCTCGATGAACGGCTGGGTCGCCGATCTCATCGACCAGGAGACCGCCGACAAGGTCGGCAAGGTCTGGGGTCTCGGTTCGGATACGCCGAAGGATCCGGGACCCTGGGAGGGGGAGCAGCGCAACATGTGGAAGCCGACACAGCAGGAGGCGCTGTGGTTCCATGGCGGCAACCTGCACCAGTCGCGCCACTATTCGCAATATCTCGCCCTGCAGCTGAAGGCGCGCATGGAAGGCATCCCGACGCCGGTCTACGCCCTCCAACCGGTGCATCACCGGAAGTAGGCCGGCGCGCCGAGGGCGGGCGGCGCTGCGCCACCCGCCCTCGATGGGGTCGTGCCGGTATGGATTGCCGGCCGGCTTAGCCGAGAGCCGCCTTCACCGCATCGGCCGTCGCCTTCACGACGATGTCCGCTTCTTCCCTGGTCAGGCACAGCGGCGGGGCGAAGCCCAGAATGTCGCCCTGCGGCATGGCGCGGCCGATGACGCCGCGTTCCAGGAGGGCGGCGGAGACCTGCGGGCCGATCTTTCTGCCCGGATCGAAGAAGGCGCGGTCGTCCTTGTCCTCGACGAATTCGACCGCCGCCATCAGGCCGTCGCCGCGCACCTCGCCGACATGCTTGTGGTCGCCGACGGCCTTGGCGAGTTCGCTGCGGAAATAGGCGCCGGTGGAGCCGGCATTTTCCACGAGGCCGAGCTCGTCGATGAGTTCCAGATTGGCGACGCCGGCGGCGGCGCAGATCGGGTGCGAGGAATAGGTCCAGCCGTGGCCGATGGGGCCGAGTTCATCCGAGCCCTTCACCAGCACCTCCCAGACCTTGTCCGAGACGATGGTGCCGGAGAGCGGCGCATAGGCCGAGGTGAGGCCCTTGGCGATGGTGATGAGGGCGGGCTTCATGCCGTAGTGGTCGGAGCCGAACATCGTGCCGAGGCGGCCGAAGCCGGTGACGACCTCGTCGGCGATCAGCAGGATGTCGTACTTGTCGAGCACGGCCTGGATCTTCTGCCAGTAACCCTTCGGCGGCGGCACGATGCCGCCGGTGCCGAGGATCGGCTCGCCGATGAAGGCGGCGACGGTGTCCGGGCCTTCGGCAAGGATCATCTCCTCCAGCTTGTCGGCGCAATATTGCGCGAACTGTTCCTCGTCCATCGACCGGTCCGGCCGGCGGAAGAAATAGGGGGCCTCCGTGTGCAGGATCGGCGCGCGCGGCAGGTCGAAGGCGTTGTGGAAGAGATGGAGGCCGGTCAGCGAGCCGGTCATGACGCCGGAGCCGTGGTAGCCGCGCCAGCGCGAGATGATCTTCTTCTTCTCCGGCCGGCCGAGGATGTTGTTGTAGTACCAGACGAGCTTGATGTTGGTCTCGTTTGCATCCGAGCCGGACAGGCCGAAATAGACGCGGCTCATGCCCTCGGGCGCACGGTCGATGATCATCTTGGACAGCGTGATCGAGGCTTCCGTGCCGTGGCCGACATAGGCGTGGTAGTAGGCGAGGTTCTTCGCCTGCTCTGCGATGGCGTCGGCGATCTTCGTGCGGCCGTAGCCGACATTGACGCAATAGAGGCCGGCAAAGGCGTCGAGGCTCGTCTTGCCGTTCGTGTCGGTGATGTAGACGCCTTCGCCGCCGCCGATCACGCGCGTCGGCGTCTCGCCGCGGGCGTGCATGCCCATATGGGTGGAGGGGTGGAAGAAGTGGTCGCGGTCCCAGGCGGTGAGTTCGTTGCGTCGGTCGAGCATGGTCTTTTCCTTTCGAAGTCGGTTGTTTTTAGAGTTCTGGGGCGCGGTTGTCCGATATTTTCACCGTCATTCCCTTTTTCCCATCGTCATCCTCACTCTCCCTCCGTCATCCTCGGGCTTGACCCGAGGATCCACAATCTCGGTGGCACATGGATCCTCGGGTCAAGCCCGAGGACGACGTTCGAGAGGTTGGGCACCCCGGGGTCGGGCGCCCGGAGCAGGTGCCCGGAATCAAGCCGGTGGAGGCGCGCCCGCGCTCAAGCAGCGGTGTCGATGCAGAGATATTTCAGTTCCGTGAAGGCCTCCATGCCGTGGCGCGAACCTTCGCGGCCGAGGCCGGATTGTTTCCAGCCGCCGAAGGGGATCGGCCCGCCGGTGATCTTCACGCGGTTGACCGCCACCATGCCGTATTCCAGCGCGCGGGCAAGCCGCATCTGGCGCGCGCCGTTCTCGGTGACGACATAGGCGACGAGGCCGTATTCGGTGTCGTTGGCGCGGGCGATCACTTCCGCCTCGCTGTCGAAGGCCGTGACGGCGGCGACGGGGCCGAAGGTTTCCTCGCGCATGATCAGCGCATCGTCGGAAACCTCGGTCAGAAGCGTCGGTTCGTAGAACAGCGGGCCAGCCTTGTGGCGCCTGCCGCCGGTGAGGACTTTCGCCCCGCGTTTCACGGCGTCGGCCACCTGCTCCTCCACCTTGGCGATGGCGCGCTCGTGCATCAGCGGGCCGATCTCGACATCCGCATCCAGCCCGGCACCGACCTTCAGCGCCGCGATGCGGGCCTTGAAGGCCTTGGTGAAGGCGGCAAGGACGGGGCGCTCGACATAGATGCGGTTGGCGGCAAGGCAATCCTGTCCCGATGTGGCGAACTTGGCGTTGACGGCAATGTCGGCCGCCTTCTCTATATCGGCGTCGGCAAAGACGATCAGGGGCGCATGGCCGCCGAGCTCCATCACGAGGCGCTTCATGGTCGGCGCGCACTGGCCGGCGATCAGCCTGCCGATCTCCGTCGAACCGGTGAAGCTCATGGCGCGCACGCGGGCGTCGGCGTTCATGCAGCCGACGATGGTGGCGGCATCGCCCGTCACGACATTGAAGACGCCTGCCGGAAGGCCGGCCCGCTCGCCGAGTTCGGCAAGCGCGAGGGCGGAAAGCGGCGTTTCGCTGGAGGGATGGGCGACCAAGGTGCAGCCGGCGGCAAGCGCGGCGGCGGCCTTGCGGGTGATCATGGCGGAGGGGAAGTTCCACGGCGTCACGATGCCGACGACGCCGAGCGCCTCGCGGCGCACGATCATCTCGGCGCCGGGCAGGTGGCTCGTCACGCTCTCGGCATTGAGGCGCTTGCCTTCCTCGGCATACCACTCGATGAAGGAGGCGGCATAGTCGATCTCGCCGCGGGATTCGGCGAGTGGCTTGCCCTGTTCCAGCGTCATCAGCAGCGCGAGGTCCTCGCGCGCTTCGAGGATCAGCCCGTGCCATTTGCGCAGGATCGCGGCGCGCTGCTGCGCCAGCAGGTCCCGCCAGGCGGGGAAGGCCTGCGCCGCGGCCGAGACCGCCTCCGCCGTCTGGCCGGCATCGAGCGCGGCGACCCAGGCGAGCGTCGCGCCGGAGGCGGGGTCCGTCACGGCGAAGCTGTCGCCATCGCGGCCGGCCACCCAGCGGCCGCCGACATAGGAGAGTTCGCGCAGCAGGTGAGGATCGCCCAGGCGGGCGAGCGCTTCGTGGAAAACGGTCCGGGCGAATAGGGCGGTCATGTCGGCCTCCTCTGGCTGTGTCGACGGTAAGTCTGCCAGAGGCGCGGCGACAGATTGTCTATTGCCGGGCTCGGCCGTAGAGACTTTGGCCAAACCTGCCGCCGGCCATAGACAATCTCTCTACGTCGATATCAGTCCGGGGCCGGCAGCAGCGTCGTCAGCGGCAACACGGTCTCCTCCTTCACCGTCTTGGTGACGATGTAGGTGAAGTAGCGGTCGATGCCGAGTTCGCGGTCGAGCAGGTCGTCCACCAGCCGCTGGTAGGCGTCGATGTCGGGGGCCATGATCTTCAGGATGTAGTCGACGCCGCCGCCGACGGACCAGCAGGCGACGATCTCCGGCGTTGCCGCCACCGCGCGCTCGAAGCGGTCGAAATCGGCCTGCCGATGGTTGGCCAGCGTCACCTCCATCATGACGCTGGCGACCGGCGCCAGGCGCCGCACCGCGACGCGCGCATGATAGCCCGTAACGATGCCCGCCTTTTCCAGCTTGCGCAGCCGCAGCCAGCAGGGCGTCGGGGAAAGGCCAACCTTCTCCGCCAGCGCCAGCTTGGTGATGCGCCCGTTCTCCTGGATCGCCTCCAGGATGCGCAGGTCGATGGCGTCGAGTTTCATGCGGTCGCCCTCCGGGCGGATATCATGTCAAAGCGAGGAAAAAGACAATGGAAAGGCATTTTGGCGTTGTCAATTGAACTGAATTTGAGCACTGTTGAAATCATGACAAATTGGCGACCCGATATATCCCAATTGCGCCGGCCGGCCTACCTTTCTCTCGCCGAGCAGATCGCCCGCGCCATCCAGGAAGGGCTGCTGCCCAACGGTACACGCCTTCTGCCACACCGCAAGCTTGCCGACGACCTGAAACTTTCCGTGCAGACCGTCAGCCGCGCCTATGACGAACTGATCCGCCGCGGCCTGATTTCCGGCGAGATCGGCCGCGGCTCCTTCGTGCAGACGCGGCCGAAGGAGCCGGAACCGCCCTACCTGCCCGAGCGGCTCGGCGAGCTGGTCGACCTGTCGATCCTGAAGCCCGTCTGCGAGCAGATCCACCTGGAGCGCATGCGCGAGGCCTTCGGGTGGCTCGCGGAAAACCTGCCGTCGAGCTCGGCGCTCTCCTTCCGCCCCAACATGGTTTTCCCGCGCCACCGGACCGTCGCGGCCGAATGGCTGGCGCGCTGCGGGCTCGACATTTCGCCGCTCAACATCAGCCTCACCAACGGCGCGACGTCCGGCATGACGGTGGCGCTGATGAGCGTCGCCCCGCCCGGCGCGACCGTTGCCACGGAGGCGATCAGCCACCACACGCTGGTGCCGCTCTCCACCTATCTCGGCCTCCATCTGGAGGGCCTGCCGATCGACCGCGACGGCATGATCCCGGAGGCGCTGGACGAGGCCTGCCGCAAGGGCGTCATTCGTGCCGTGTTCCTGCAGCCCTCCGTCATCAACCCGACCGCGACGCTGATGAGCGGAGAGCGCCGGCAGGCGCTGGCCGAGGTGGCGCGGCGCCACGATATCGCGATCATCGAGAACGACATTCTGGGGCCGCTCGTCGAGGAGCGGGCGCCGCCGCTCGCCGCCTATGCGCCGGAGCGCACGCTCTACGTGACGAGCTTCACCAAGATCACGGTGCCGGGCCTGCGCATCGGCTATCTCGCCGCGCCCGACCGCTATGTCGCGGCCGTCGCCAACCGGCACCTCGTCTCGAACTGGATGGCGACGCCCTCGATCGCCGAGATCGCCACGCGCTGGGTCGGCGACGGCACGGCGATGGAGCTCGTCACCTGGCAGCGCCGGGCGCTGGCGGCGCGCCATGCCATCGCGGAGGAGATCTTCGCGGGCCTGCCCTATCGCTCGCATCCCCAGAGCCTGCATGTCTGGCTGCCGCTGCCGGAAGGGCATACGGAGGAGGGCTTCGTCTCGCAGGCCCGCCTGCGCGGCGTCGCCATCGCGCCCGGCTCCTCCTTCCGCACCGCCGACCAGGGCTGGCAGCCCGCCGTGCGCATCTCCCTCGGCTCGACGACGGAGCAGGAACTTCGCACGGGCCTCGGCATCCTGGCTTCGCTGGCCAGCGGGAACCCGGAGGCGCTGCTGCTCGCGATTTGAGTGCGGATGCCCGCGAAATGGGCGGTGAAACAATAATTGTCATGAGATTATTATCTACATTGACATGATTTCGATCGCCGCGCATCGTTAGGCCAACACGGTCTCGACAGGGAGAGACATGCATGGCCGCACCCATCATCCGCATCGACAATATCGTGAAGCGCTACGGTCCCTTGACCGTGCTCGACGGGTTGTCGATGGAGGTGCTGCCGGGCGAGAAGCTCGCCCTCATCGGCCCCTCCGGCTCCGGCAAGACGACGATCCTGCGCATCCTGATGACGCTGGAGACGATCAGCGACGGCCATATCGAGGTCGACGGCGACCAGCTCTACCACATGCCGAAGAACGGCGGCCTCGTGCCGGCGGACGACCGGCACCTGCACAGGATGCGCGAGAAGATCGGCATGGTCTTCCAGCACTTCAACCTCTTCCCGCACAAATGCGTGCTCGACAATGTCACGCTGGCGCCGATGCTGACCAAGGGCGTGGCGAAGGCCGCGGCCGAGAAGCGGGCGATGGAGCTTCTCGACATGGTGGGCCTTGCCGACAAGGCGAAGAACATGCCCGCCCAGTTGTCCGGCGGACAGAAGCAGCGTGTCGCCATCGCCCGCGCCCTGGCGCTCTCGCCGAAGATCATGCTGTTCGACGAGGTGACCTCGGCGCTCGACCCGGAACTGGTCGAGGAGGTGCTGAACGTCATGCGCAAGCTCGCCTCCGAGACCGACATGACCATGCTGCTCGTCACCCACGAGATGGGCTTTGCCCACGATTTCGCCGACCGTATCCTCTTCTTCGATCGCGGCAGGATCGTCGAGGAGGGCAAGCCGGACGAGATTTTCCGCAATCCCAGGCAGGAACGCACGCAGACCTTCCTGCGCAAGATCATCGCGGCAGGGCACCGCGTCTGAGGATCTTCCTCGGAAACAATGCTCCAAGCAACAACCAGAGACAGCCAGAGGAGTTCGGAACAATGAGCATCAGGACGTTTTTGACCATGGCCGCCGGCGCGAGCGCGCTCGTCGCCATCGCCGTCGCTTCCCCCGCTACGGCCGATGACGGCAAGCTGGAGGAGCTTAAAGGACAGGGCTTTGCCCGCGTTGCCATCGCCAACGAGCCGCCGTTCACGGCGGTCGCCGCCGACGGCAAGGTTTCGGGTGCGGCGCCCGACGTCGCCCGCGAGGTCTTCAAGCGCCTCGGCGTCGGCGACATCGTCGCCTCGATCTCGGAATATGGCGCGATGATCCCCGGCCTGCAGGCCGGCCGCCACGACGTCATCACCGCCGGCCTCTTCATGAAGCCGGAGCGTTGCGCCGCCGTCGCCTATTCCGAGCCGATCCTGTGCGATGCCGAGGCCTTCGCGCTGAAGAAGGGCAATCCGCTCGGCCTCAAGAGCTATAAGGATATCGCCGACAATCCGGATGCCAAGATCGGCGCGCCGGGCGGCGGCACGGAAGAGAAGCTGGCGCTCGAAGCCGGCGTGCCGCGTGACCGTGTCATCGTCGTGCCGGATGGCCAGAGCGGCCTGAAGATGCTGCAGGACGGCCGCATCGACGTCTATTCGCTGCCGGTCCTGTCCATCAACGACCTCGTCTCCAAGGCGAACGATCCGAACATCGAGGTCGTCGCACCGGTCGAGGGCGCCCCGGTCTATTGCGACGGCGCGGCCTTCCGCAAGGGCGACGAGGCGCTGCGCGATGCCTTCGACGTCGAGCTCGCCAAGCTGAAGGAATCCGGTGAATTCGCCAAGATCATCGAGCCCTACGGCTTCTCCGCCGCAGCGGCCATGTCGACGACGCGCGAAAAGCTCTGCGCGGCGCAGTAGAATGGTGGATCTGCCCCTCATCCCGCTGCCGCGACCTTCTCCCCGTAGACGGGGAGAAGGGGCTGGTGGCCAGGCTTTCCCGTCACCGCGTGCTTTGGTGGGCGGGAAGCCGGCTCCTGTTCTGCCTTCTCCCCGCTTGCGGGGAGAAGGTGCCGGCAGGCGGATGAGGGGCGATGCTCCGTTGACGTTAACGTGGAACACACCATGACCGACTGGTCCGGCTATATAGGCTTGATCCTGCAAGGCGCGCTGGTGACGCTTCAGCTCACCGTGATGGGCTCGGCGCTCGCCCTCGTCATGGCCTTCGTCGCCGGGCTCGGGCGCGTCAGCCGCTTCATCGCGGTCCGGGCGCTCGCCACCACCTATATCGAGTTCTTCCGCGGCACATCGATCTTCGTGCAGCTCTTCTGGGTCTATTTCGTGCTGCCCTTTGCCGGCGTCACGCTCTCGCCGCTGCAGGCGGGCGTCCTGGCGCTCGGCCTCAATGTCGGGGCCTACGGGGCGGAGGTGGTGCGCGGCGCGGTCAAGGCGATCGGGCGCGAGCAGCGCGAGGCCTGCATCGCGCTCAACCTGACGCGCGGCCAGGCGATGCGCCACGTCATCCTGCCGCAGGCGCTGCCCCTGATGCTGCCGACCTTCTGCAACAATGCGATCGAGCTCCTGAAGGGCACGGCCGTCGTCTCGCTGATCTCGCTCACCGACATGACCTTCCAGGCCCAGGTGGTGCGCGCGCAGACCGGCAACACGCTGATCCCCTTCGCCACCATCCTCGTGCTCTACTTCCTGATGGCGCTCGCCATCTCCACCGCCATGCGCTGGCTGGAACGGCGCGTCACCCGCGGCCTCGATGGTGTGAGGACCTGACGATGGAATGGGACTGGAATTTCGTCTGGGAGATCATGCCGACCCTGCTTCAGGGCCTGAAGATCACCCTGTTGGCGACCGTGCTTGGCGCCGCCGTCGCCACCGTGATCGGCCTCGTCTTCGCGATCCTGCGCATGACGGCGCCGAAGCCGATCGCCAGGGCCACGGGTTTCGTCGTGGAGTTCATCCGCGGCACGCCGCTGCTTGTGCAGCTCTATTTCATCTTCTACGTGCTGCCCGATATCGGCATCCGCCTGCCGGCGCTGCTCGCCGGCGTCATCGGCCTCGGCCTGCACTACGGCACCTATGCGGCGGAGGTCTATCGCGCCGGCATCGAGAACGTGCCGCGCGGGCAGTGGGAGGCGGCGAAGGCGACGAACCTCACCGGCCGCCAGACCTGGATCCACGTCGTCCTGCCGCAGGCAATCCCGCCGATGATCCCGGCGCTTGCCAACTACCTGATCGCCATGTTCAAGGAGACGCCGCTGCTCTCCGCCATCACGGTGCTCGAACTGATGAACCAGGCCAAGAGCGTCGCCAACAGCAGCTATCGCTACATCGAGCCGATGACGCTGGTCGGCGTGTTCTTCCTGATCATGAGCCTGATCTCCGTCGTCTTCCTGCGCTGGCTGGAAGAGCGCTACGCCCGGGTGGAGGAACGCTGATGCAGACCCTTGATCTCTCGCTGGCCTCCCGCGCGCCGAAACTCGACGATCGCCCGCTGGAAAAACGCGTCGGCCTGATCATCCTGGCGACCGACCACACGACGGAGGTGGATTTCCAGCGCATGGTGGCGAACGGACGGATCGGCGTCTATGCCACCCGCATTCCCTACGCCAACCCGGTGACGCCGGAGAACCTCGCCGCCATGCAGCCCTCGCTGACGGCGGGCGCGGCGCTCATCCTGCCGGATGAACCGCTGGATGTCGTGATGTATTCCTGCACCTCGGCCTCGGTCGTCATCGGCGACGCGGCAGTGAAGGCGGCGATCAAGGCGGCCAAGCCCACCGCCACGGTGGTGACGCCGACCGCTGCCGCGGTTTCCGGCCTGAAGGCGCTCGGCGCGAAGCGGATTTCCGTCCTGACGCCCTATACGCTCGAAACCAGCCGGCCGATGGCCGACTATTTCCTGGCGCTCGGCTTCGATATCGCCCGCTTCACCTGCCTCGGCCTTTCCGACGATCGGGACATGGCGCGGATTTCCCCAGAAGAGATCGTCGCCTTCGCGAAGGAGGCGACGGCGCCGGAGTGCGACGCGCTCTTCATCTCCTGCACCGCCGTGCGCGCGGCGGGCGTGGCGGCGCAGATTGAGGCCGCCATCGGCAAGCCGGTCGTCACCAGCAACCTTGCTACCGCCTGGGCATGCCTTCGCCTTTGCGGCGACGAAACGGCTCGGCCGGCGCTCGGCCGGCTGATGACGCGCGCCTATCCGGGACGGTGACGCATGACGAAGACAGACCTTCCCGTGACATTGGCGGATATCGAACTGGCTGCCCGGCGTATCGACGGCCGCGTGCTGCGCACGCCCTTCGTCCCGTCGGCGTCGCTGACCGAACGCTGCGGCGTGCCGGTCGGCCTGAAGCTCGAACACCATCAGACGACGGGCAGCTTCAAGCTGCGCGGGGCGACGAATGCCGTGCTGTCGCTTTCGGCGGACCAGCGGGCACGCGGCGTCGTGGCCGCCTCGACGGGCAATCATGGGCGGGCGCTTGCCTATGCGGCGAAGGCCGAGGGATCGGTCGCGACGATCTGCATGTCGCGGCTCGTGCCGGAGAACAAGGTCGCGGAGATCCGCCGGCTCGGCGCGGACGTGCGCATTGTCGGCCGGTCGCAGGACGAGGCGCAGGTCGAGGTGGACCGGCTGGTCACCGAGGCCGGCCTGGTCATGGTGCCGCCTTTCGACAATGCGACGGTCGTGGCGGGGCAGGGCACACTCGGCCTCGAGATCGTCGAGGCGATGCCGGATGTCGCGACCGTTCTCGTGCCGCTGTCGGGCGGCGGGCTGGCGGCGGGCGTTGCCGCGGCGGTGAAGGGGCGCGTGCCGAAGGCGCGTGTCATCGGCCTCACCATGGAGCGCGGCGCGGCGATGAAGGCGAGCCTCGATGCGGGGCGGCCGGTCGCGGTCGAGGAGGTGGCGAGCCTTGCCGATTCGCTCGGCGGCGGCATCGGCCTCGACAATGCCGTGACCTTTCAAATGTGCCGCGCGCTGCTCGACGAGGTGATCCTCCTGTCGGAAGCGGAGATCGCGGCCGGCATGCGCCATGCCTATGGCGAGGAGCGCGAGGTGATCGAAGGGGCGGCGGCGGTCGGCATCGCGGCACTGCTTTCCGGCCGACTTGGCCGGCTGGATGGCCCGGTGGCCGTCATCCTTTCCGGTCGGAACGTGGACATGGGCCTGCACAAGCGGGTCCTTGACGGCGTGGCCGATCCCTTTGCGGAGGACAGAACGTGACGCGGATGAAGATACTGACGGAAGCGGAGCTGCGGCGCATCGTTCCGCTCGACCTTGAAGCCATCGCCTGCGTGGAGGACGCCTTCCATGCGCTCGCCACCAAGGCCGTCGCCATGCCGCCGATCCTTCGGCTCGACATTCCCGAGCACCGCGGCGAGGTGGACGTGAAGACCGCCTATGTGCCCGGTCTCTCCGGGTTCGCCATCAAGATCAGCCCCGGCTTCTTCGACAATCCGAAGATCGGCCTGCCGAGCACCAACGGCCTGATGGTGCTGTTCTCGGCGACGACCGGCCTCGTCGAGGCGGTGCTGCTCGACAACGGCTACCTGACGGATGTGCGTACCGCCGCGGCCGGTGCCGTCGCCGCCCGGCACCTCTCGCGTCCGGATGCGACGGTCGCCGCCATCTTCGGTGCCGGCATGCAGGCGAAGCTGCAACTGGAGGCCTTGTGCCTCGTCCGGCCGATCCGGGAGGCCCGCCTCTGGGCGCGCGACGGAAGGAAGGCGGGGGCGGCTGCGTTGGAACTGACGGCAAGGCTCGGCCTTCCCGTCCGCGTCGAGGCCGATGGCCGGGCGGCGGTCGATGGTGCGGATATCATCGTCACCACCACGCCCTCGGAAACCCCTGTCCTCAAGGCCGAATGGCTCCAGCCCGGCCAGCATGTCACGGCCATGGGCTCGGATGCCGAGCACAAGAACGAGATCGAGCCGGCCGTCATCACGGGCGCCGGCCTCTATGTCGCCGACAGCCTCAAGCAGACGCGCCGGCTCGGCGAACTGCACCACGCCATCGCGGCGGGGCTCGTGACGGAGGGCGCGGGCTTCCCCGAACTCGGCGAGATCGTCGCCGGGCGCAAACCGGGCCGCAGCGGCCCCGAAGAGATCACCGTGGCGGACCTGACCGGCACGGGCATTCAGGACACGGCCATCGCAACGCTTGCTGCCGCCCGCGCGGCAGCGGCGGGCGCCGGCACGACCTTCGAGAGTTGAGACCGGCTTCTCGCCGGGTATAGAGGAAAAACCGATGAAACAAGCGAACCTGAAGTTCTCACTTCCGGAGTATGAGGCGCGCCTTGAGAAAACGCGCAGGGCCATGGAAGCCAAGGGCATCGACGTCCTGATCTGCAGCGATCCCTCCAACATGAACTGGCTGACGGGCTATGATGGCTGGTCCTTCTACGTGCACCAGTGCGTCGTCGTGCCGCCGACGGGCGAGCCGATCTGGTACGGCCGCGGACAGGATGCCAACGGGGCGAAGTTCACCGCCTATCTGAAGCACGAGAACATCATCGGCTATCCCGACAACTACGTGCAGTCCACCGAGCGCCACCCGATGGACTATCTCTCGGCCAGGCTCGCCGAGCGCGGCCTCGACAAACTGACCATCGGCGTCGAGATGGACAATTACTGGTTCTCCGCCGCCGCCTTCGCCTCGCTGCAAAAACACCTGCCGAATGCCCGCTTCGTCGATGCCACCGCGCTCGTCAACTGGCAGCGCGCGGTGAAGAGCGAGACGGAAATCAAGTACATGCGCAATGCCGCGCGCATCGTGGAAAAGATGCACCAGCGCATCTTCGACAGGATCGAGGTCGGCATGCGCAAATGCGATCTCGTGGCCGAGATCTACGACGCCGGCATCCGCGGCACGGACGGCATCGGCGGCGATTATCCTGCCATCGTGCCGCTGCTGCCTTCGGGCGTCGAGGCCTCCGCGCCGCATCTCACCTGGGACGACCGGCCGATGAAATCGGGCGAGGGCACCTTCTTCGAGATCGCCGGCTGCTACAACCGCTACCATGTGCCGCTCTCGCGCACCGTCTTCCTCGGCAAGCCGACGCAGGCCTTCCTCGATGCGGAGAAGGCGACGCTGGAGGGCATGGAGGCGGGCCTTGCGGTGGCGAAACCCGGCAATACCTGCGAGGATATCGCCAATGCCTTCTTCGCGGTGCTCAAGAAATACGGCATCGTCAAGGACAACCGCACCGGCTACGGCATCGGCGTCTCCTATCCGCCGGACTGGGGCGAGCGCACCATGAGCCTGCGTCCCGGTGACCGGAGCGAACTCAAACCCGGCATGACCTTCCACTTCATGACGGGCCTCTGGCTCGAGGACATGGGCTTCGAGACGACGGAGAGCATCCTCATCACCGAGACCGGCGTCGAGTGCCTCGCCGACGTGCCGCGCAAGCTTCTCGTGAAGGACTGAACCATGGCGGACCGCACGCTTCGTCCGTCGCCGATCAGCCCCACCGTCGATTTCTCGGCCGAGGGCGTGCAGCACGGTTTCCTGCGCCTGCCCTACAGCCGGGACGATTCCGCCTGGGGCTCGGTGATGATCCCGGTGACGACAGTCAAGAACGGGGAGGGGCCGACGGCGCTCCTCACCGGCGGCAACCATGGCGACGAATACGAGGGCCCGATCGCGCTCTTCGACCTTGCCCGCACGCTGAAGGCGGAGGATGTGACCGGCCGCGTGATCATCGTGCCGGCGATGAACTACCCGGCCTTCCTGGCTGGCACGCGCACCTCGCCGATCGACAAGGGCAACATGAACCGCAGCTTTCCGGGCGCGCCGGACGGCACGGTCACGCCGAAGATCGCCGACTACTTCCAGCGCATGCTGTTGCCGCTCGCTGATATCGTGCTGGACTTCCATTCCGGCGGCAAGACGCTCGACTTCCTGCCCTTCTGCGCCGCCCACATCCTGCCGGACAAGGCGCAGGAGGCGAAGGCCTTCGAGCTGGTGCGTGCCTTCGGTGCGCCCTGGTCGATGAAGATGCTGGAGATCGATGCGGTCGGGATGTACGACACGGCGGCCGAGGAGATGGGCAAGGTCTTCATCACCACGGAACTCGGCGGCGGCGGCACGGCGACGGCGAGAAGCGCCGGCATCGCCAAGAAGGGTGTGGCGAACGTGCTGAAGGCGGCGGGCATCCTCAAGGGCGCCGTCGAGGCGTCCGGGACGACCTGGCTCGACATGCCGGACGGCAACTGCTTCTCCTTCGCCGAGGACGGCGGCCTCATCGAGCCGCTTTACGACCTTGGCGACATGGTAAAGACTGGCGCCGTCGTCGCCCGCATCCATCCCGTCGGCCGTACCGGCGTGGAGCCGCTGGAGGTGAAGGCAAGGATGGACGGCATCCTCGCCGCCCGCCATTTCCCCGGCCTCGTCAAGTCCGGCGACTGCGTCAGCGTCCTCGCCGCCGTCGTCGCGTGAAACCCTAATATCGTCGCCGCAAACCATTTTGCGGCGACGTCCGGGGTGGTCCTGCGTCAGCGGCTTTCCCTGGACAAAGGCAGCCGTCGAACATTTCCTGCGACCGTCAGAACCGCTCCTCGTTCTCGCGCGCCAGTGCTGCGAATGCATCCGAATCGGCAATGTAGCGCTGCCCGGCGGCGTCCCAGCGATAGGTCACGGCGATGGTGCGTGTTCCCGGTTCTGGAGCGGTTGCATCGCCGCATTGCTCCCCGGAGCCTGCTGTGCGTTCGGTTACGGTGGCCTCTATATCCGCGAACGGCGCTCCCGTCCCCTGCCGGATGTCGAGCCGCTGCGTGCGCTCGAAGGCGCATGCCCTGTCGTCCAGCGTGGAAATCCTGTCGACAAGTTCGAAGCGATCTTCGCGCAGAAGTACCAGGGCCGTGGTCGCATAGCCCTGGCTGGAATTGGAATGGGTGCTGCGGGTGACCAGCAGATCGTCACCTTCGCCGATTGCAAGCCGACCCGGTTCGGCAAAGGATGTCCAGCGGTCGAAGGCGACATCGGTCGCGTCGAGAAGCCTCGGCTCGCCCGTGACGTCGAAGAGGGCAAGTACGGCAAAACCGGAGGCGCTGTCCCGCGCCTGGCCGAAATCCAGAAGCAGCACCATCCGATCCAGACCACCGGAGCGCGCCGGAAGAGCCGCAAGCTTCAGAAGTTTCATCGCCTCTGGTGCAGGGCTGCTCCACGCTTCGCCACCAATATGGCGGACGTCGATTGCCCCGTCGCCGGAAGACGCCTCGCCGTTTGCGGCGATCCGGGGCGCGACGAGCCGGATGAGATCGGCAAAGGTCACATCCTTCCTGCCGGCGACCGAATCCGCGAGATCGGGAAACGACGCCGGTTCGGCGAACGCGCGATCAGCCGGCGTCCATGAGATCGCCAGCGCGATCAGCGCCATGCGCAACAGAACAACCATCGTGACGGCTCCCGTGGGATCACCTTGCGGAGAATAGCCGTTTTTTGTCGGACAGATAGGGAGCGCCGTCGAGCGCGAACCTGCCTGTCCCGTCGTGGAGCTCCTGCAGAAGTCTTGGTGTAAAGCCTGCATCATCCCTCGGTTCGCGTGTCATGCGGTCGATTTCAGGTTCGGCTCGATGAGGTTGCCGTTCACGGCCTTCTCCACTAGCCGGTGAGCCGGGTCAGATCGGAAACCCGCACCTCATGATGCTCGACGAATTCCGGCCGATCGAGCAGATATTGGTCATCCTCGGGATAGTAACGCGCGACGCCATAGTCATGGCCGGCAAAGCGGCGGACGGCGTCGAGATCCGTCCACCAGCTGATGGTCGAAATCTCGCTGGTGCCATCGCCGAGCTCGCGCAACACGATCTGGTAGCCAAGGTTGCCCTCGGTCTCGGCATAATGACCGGCGCCCGTCTTCTCCACGTACTGGACGTATTCTTCCGCCTGCGCGGTGCGGATGCGAGCCGACCATTTTCTGAGGATCATCTTTCCTGCCCCTATGTTTCGGTGTCCGGCTGACTTTCGCCGGTGCGGTGTCGCCACGGCTCGCGCCCGTGCGCGAGCCAGACCAGCTCGGGGTCGAGCGCGAGCACTATATCACATCCGGCGCGTCCTGGATGACGTTGGCTATCGCGGTGGCAGGTATTGAGCGGGCGACTGCGCATCGGCAGTTACGGACACGCTGACCGACGAGCCATCGGCGCTATGCTGATGGCTCGTCATCATTCGTCCTGGATCGACTTCTTTATTGTCGTGTCTCGATGGGAATGAGGATTTCGGCAGGCAGCCCATATTTCTCGGCCAATGCCTTGAAGCGGCCGTCCTGTTGCTGGACCGCCAACCCGTCGGCGATGACCTGGAGCATTTCCTTGTTGCCCTTGGCGACGACCATCCCGGTATAGATGTCCGTAATGACGGTTTGGACGATTTCCATCGACGCTTCCTTCTGGATTCGTGCGTTTGCCGCGACCGCGTCATCCATCACGAAGTCCATGCGGCCGGTCAGGATCTGGCGATAGGCGGATTCAGCGGAATCGGCGGGCCGGTAGTCGATTGCGGTCAATCCATTCTCGACGCATTTCTGGCTTTGGCGCTGAAGGGATTGCGCGGAGGAACCGCTCATGTTTGCCGAACCGACGAGGCCGCACACATCGTCGAGCTTCGCGATCTTTTTCGGATTGCCTTTCGGCACGATCACGCTTTGGCCGGCACGCGCGTAGAGAACGAAGTCAGCCTTCTCGGCGCGCTCGGGGCGGTAGTTGACCGAGCCGATCATAAGATCGGTCGAGCCGGCAAACAGCGTCGGGAGCAGGCCGGACCATGCGCCTTTGTAATATTCATACTTGAGGCCGGCACAGTCCATGACGTTCTGGATCAGTTCGGCTTCGAAGCCGATCATCTCGTCCGGATTGTCGGGGTCGGAATAGGCGAACGGCGGCTGCGCCGGCGACGCGGCGATTTTCACGACTTTGCCCGCAAAACCGGGATACTTTTCAGCGACCTTCCCGGGTTCGCACTGAGCGGCACTCGCAGAGGAGATCGCGGTGCCGAAGAATGCTAGGCATGCAAATGGCAACAACATACGTTTCATGACATTCTCCCTCTTTATTTTTTATAACTAGTATACTGGTTTAATAGTAGCGCGATGTCAAGCGAGGCGGCCGCGGAAAGTGATTTTCGGCAGTTGCGAACGGAAAAGCCGCTGCGGCGGATCACTCGCCGCCTGCCTGAACCGGATTGGGCCGACGCTTCTCGATCGCGTATTTCAAGAGAGCCGCGCTGCGGAAGATGCCGTGGGCGAACTTGCCGTAGGGCAATGTGAGGAAGAAGCCCATGACGAACCCGAGATGGACGGCGAGAAGCAGCGGCATTGCGGCAGTGTCTCTCCATGCCAGCAGCGCGAGCCCTGTCAGGCTCACGAAGAACAGAAGCGCTATGAAACCTCGATCCATCGTTTTCTGCGTCTCATCGGCCTGCATCGGATTACGCCGGATATTGAGCCAGAACAGCCCCGCGGGGCCGATCAGGAGGCCGATGCCGCCGGCGGTGCCGAGGAGGACCGGCAGGCTGAGGATCGGGTAGGGTGCCTCCATGGCGAACAGGTAGTGGTACAGGGTCGCGACCGACGTCGAGGCAAAGCAGAGCATGAACCCGTAGAACGTAAAATGGTGAAAGCGGCGCCGCCAGAGCGTGAACGCGTCGTCTTCATTGTTGCAGCCGTCACGGTGGCCTCCGTCGAGATACTGAAGCGTCAGGACAGCCCGGGCCGCTTCTCCTGCAGCGTTTGGAAGGGGCACGGGCTTTCCCGGCTCGGATACCTGCCTCCAGAACCGGATGACCCCGATCGCCAGCGCCAGAACAGAAAAGCCGAAGGCGGCACCAAAGAGGACGGCGAGGAGGTTGTGGGGGAAGATCACGTAGAATTGCCCCTCGAGGCCATGCACGAACAGGCTGCCCTGCATCAGGATCGCACCGATAAGGAACGCCGCGACGCCGAGGCTGACAGCCATGGCGACGGTCAGTCCGTTGCGGCGGTAGAGCACGCCGAGGGATTTCGGGAAGGCATATTCGACATAGGTGTCGCGCCGTACCTGCGCCAGTGTCTTCGGCACGTTGACGCCGAACTCATGCGGAGGCGCGTACTGGCATGCATAGAGGCAGGCGGAGCAGTTGTGGCATAGATTGGCCAGGTAGTGCGCATCGGCCACGTTGAAGTCGAGCCGGCGTGTCATGGCTGGAAACACTGCGCAGAAGCTTTCGCAGTAGCGGCAGGCATTGCAGATATGCAGGATGCGGTCGACCTCCGCGGCGTTCGTCTCGAGTTCGCGCTCGGCATCCAATGCGAGCCTTGTCAGGTCTTCAATTGCGGCCATTTCGAACGCCCTCCATTATGCCGGCCTGCCGAGCGCGGCGGCCGCGGCCCGGGTTCCGGCGATCCGCCCGAAGGCCGTGCCTATGCTCATGCCGACCCCGGCGGTGTAGCCTTTTCCGAGCACATTGCCGGCCATCATCTCGCCGGCGACGAAGAGGTTGGAGCTCGGCTTGTTGCCGAACCGCACCGCGGCCGTGTCATCCACTTTCAGCGAAAGGTAGGTGAAGGTGATCCCCGGCCTCAGGGCATACCCGTAGAAGGGTGGCGTATCGATCGGCAGAGCCCAGTGGGTCTTTGCGGGTACGACGCCCTCCGTCCGGCAGTCGTCGAGGATCGTGTGATTGAACGTGCCCGGCCGGCAGGCTGCATTGTAGCTGTCCAGCGTGCGCATGAAGACCTCGACCGGCACGCCGAGTCTGGTCGCCAGTTCAGGCAGGCTATTGGCTGTGATCCCCGGGAATACCGGAGGCATGAAGCGTCCGATCACCTTCCTGTCGATGATCGAATAGCCGATCTGGCCCGGTTGCTGGGCAACGAGACGTCCCCAGATGGCGTATCGTTTTGGCCAGAAGTCCTCGCCTTCATCGTAGAAGCGTTCACCATCGCGATTGACGACCACTCCGAGCGAGACGCAGTCGATGCGGGTGCAGATGCCTCCGTCATAGAGTGGCGCGCGCGCATCGATCGCGACGCAATGGCCCTGCGACGGATCGCCGATCATGTCGGCTCCGGCCCGCATCATGTCTTTGAGGAGGACCCCCTGATTGAAGCGGGTCCCGCGGATCAGGAAATTGTCGGCCGGCCATTCGCCGCGATCGTTGCGGCCCCAGGCCTCCCGCAGCCATTCCCGGTTCGACTCGAAGCCGCCGGCGGCCAGCACGCAGGCCCTGGCGGTGATCAGTTCTCCGCTTTCCGTGCGAGCGCCGACGAAGCGATCGCCGTCGAGCACGATCCCGGCCACCGGCGTTTCGTAGCGAACACGGACACCAAGGGTCTGGGCACTTCGATAATAGGCATTGACGAGCGCCTTGCCGCCGCCCATGAAAAATGCGTTCGTCCGGGCAACATGCAGCGCGCCCGATAGCGGCGGCTGAAAGCGCACGCCGTGGCGGCGCATCCAGTCCCGGCAATTCGAGGAGGCGCGGATAACGAGACGGGCGAGATGCTCGCTGGTCTCGCCTCCCGTCACCTTCAGCAGGTCCTGCCAGTATTCCTCTTCCGGATATGCCTCGACAAGGACGTCCTGCGGCGCGTCGTGCATGCAACGCAGGTTGCGGGTATGCTGGGAGTTGCCGCCGCGCCACTCCTTCGGCGAGGCTTCGAGCATCAGCACCGACGCGCCCGCCTCGCGCGCCATCAGCGCCGCGCACAATGCCGCATTGCCGCCTCCGATGACCAATACGTCAATCACGATGAAATCCTCACTTCGGGTCACCCGGAACCTCCCATTCGAGGGCACGGGTCATCGGCCGCCCCGGATGTCCAAGGAACGAGACCATTCACAGTCGGCAGTTTGAGAGGGCCCTTCCCTGGGACGTGCCTGCTCCCCGCACGGCGGAGCGGGCCGTCTGCCCGGCGGTCCCGCGTCAGTCGCGCCGGTCGACCATGCGCAGGAACTGCTTCGTGCGTTCCTCTTTCGGGTTGGTCAGCACCTCGCGGGCCGGGCCGTCCTCGACGATCACGCCCTTGTCCATGAAGACCACCCGATCGGCGACGTCACGGGCAAAGTTGATTTCATGGGTCACGACGATCATCGTCATTCCTGCTTCGGCAAGGCTGCGCATGACGGCAAGGACCTCGCCGACAAGCTCCGGATCGAGTGCCGAGGTCGGTTCGTCGAACAGCATGAGCTTGGGTTCCGTGGCGAGCGCGCGGGCAATCGCAACGCGTTGCTGCTGGCCGCCGGAAAGGCGCATCGGCAAGTGGTCCGCATGCTCTTCGAGGCCGACGCCCTTCAGCAACTGCATCGCGCGTTCGCGGGCCGCCTGGGGCTTCATCCCGTAGACCTGGATCGGCGCTTCCATGATGTTCTCCAGCGCCGTCTTGTGGTCGAAGAGATCGAAGCTCTGGAAAACCATGCCGATCTTCGCATCCGCCCGGGCCTTGGCCAGGTGCTTGGTGGGCACGAGCTTGCCGCGTTTGCGCTCGTAGCCGACATGCTTGCCTTCGACCAGGATCTCGCCGTCGTTCAGGACTTCGAGGTGATTGATCAGGCGCAGAAGCGTGCTCTTGCCGGAGCCGCTGGCGCCGAGGATGGCGACGACCTCGCCCGGATGGACCTCGAAGTCGACGCCTTTGAGAACTTCGAGGTCACCCCTTCCGCGCAGGTGATACGCCTTGTGCACGTTCTTGCAGATGACGAAGGGCGTATCGGCCGTCTCGCGTGCGCTCCTTGACGCACTGGCCGCGAGCACCTTGATGATGGAGTTGTCGTCGGGTTTGGCGGGCGCGGGTTTCGAACTGTCGGCGGCCGTGGTTCCGGCGCCGCCTGCCGCTCCGCCGTCGTCTGCATCGACGACCTCGTAGTGCTGGGTGCGCACACCGGTGACCCAGCGCTCCCAGATGGACGGCTGTTTGCTGAGGCTGCGCAGCTCCGGATCGAGCCGGCGCTCGATGACGAGCTGGCCGAGCGATATCAGCGTCGTCGTGAAGAGATAGAGCGATGCGGCAGCGATGAAAACCGTGAAGAAGTCGAAGTTTGTCGCGACGATCTGCTGTGCGCGGAACGTCAGCTCGTTCACGAAGACGACCGAGGCGAGCGATGTTCCCTTCAGCATCGATATCGTCGCGTTGGATATCTGCGGGGTGATCGACCGGAGCGCCTGGGGAATGATGATCCTGCGCAGCGTTATGAATGGGCCCATGCCGAGCGCCGAGGCAGCCACGGACTGGTTTCGCTTCACCGACAGGAGACCGCCACGGATAAACTCCGCCGCAAAGGCCGCTTCGTTCAGGGCAAAACCGATGACCGCCGTCGTGAACGGATCCAGCCGGATTCCCAGCCGGGGCAACGCATCGAAGATGAAGATCAGCTGCAGCAGGATCGGCGTACCGCGCATGATCCAGATATACACCCACGCCACGCCGCTGATGGCCGGATTCTTCGACATCCTCATCAATGCGAGGGCCAGGCCCAGCGCCAGGCCGCACACCATGGCAAGCGCGGTAATCTGGATAGCGATCCAAAGGCCCGTCAGCAGGTTCACGCTTGTGAGGTATTTCACGATTTCCATGACATGTTCCCTTATCGTTATTAAGGATACTAGTATAACTAATTTCCTTGTCAATCGGGATTATGATCGAGACATTGCGAGGTGCCGGGCATGCGCAACCCGGATGAGCGATCGAGACCCCGCAGGTCTAGAAGTCGACAACCACGCCCGCGCCCTTTTCCAGGGCCCGCCGGTAGACATGGCGGGCGATGACCAGATCCTGCACGCCCACGCCCGTTGACTTGAACACGGTCAACCTGTCTGCAAAGGTCCTTTGGTCGAGCTTGCCGTCCGCAAGGTCGCCGATCTCGGCGACAAAGTGATCGGCATCGTAGAGGCCCTCGGAAATGGGAATGAGATAGTCGCCGGCTTCGGCCATAAGCGCGTCCTTGCTCTCGATGAAGATCGCGGCCGCGGCCATGGTCGCGCTGTCTACCTCTCGCTGATCCTTGCGATGCGCTCCGAGCGCGGAAACATGACAGTTTGCGGTCAGCCATTCGCGTTTGATCACCGGATCGTGGGACGTGGTTGCCAGCGACACGAGGTTCGCGCCGCTTACCGCCTCTTCGTTCGATGCGCAGATCGTCACGGTGATGCCGGTTTTCCGCTCCACGACCCCGCGAAACCTTTCCGCAGCTTCCCGGTTCGGATCGTGGACCGTGATCCGCGACAACGGACGGACTGCGGCCATGACTTCCGCTTCCGCCTGACCCATCGGTCCGCAGCCGAGCACCGCAAGGTGCGAAGCCTCCGGCAAGGAAAGGAATCTCGCGGCGAGCGCGGAGCAGGCAGCGGTACGATACATCCCGAGCAGGGTTCCGTGCATGACCGCCAGGAGCCGCCCTTCCGTGTCGCCGAGGGCGATGATCTGCGTCAGGTGACGGGTGCCATCCACGTCCCGGAGCGTGGGATGACTGAAACCGAGCTTTGCACTGAACAGTTCCTCACCGGAGAGATAGCAGGGCAGGCTCGCCAGAAGGCCGCCTGTCCTGCTGGAAAAAACCCGGGTCCTCAGCGGCTGCACCGCCTCGCCCCTGCTCAACGCGGCCATCCCGTCGCCAATCTCGTCGACCAGCTTGTCCAGCTCAAGGCAATCGAGCGTGGCGGCCTTGTCCAAAATCAGTACCATTTGATCTCCTATTGAATGGGTGGCGCCACGAGATTGCCAAGATGGCCGACACGGCTCACCGGCTCGTCGGACGCTTCGATGTCGAGTGGCCGTTCAAACCGGACGGGCGCGAATGGATCGAGGCTGACCGTCGGGGTTTCGCCGAGGATCGCCTGCGCCAGGCTCTCGGTTACCGACGGCGCGATCGCCATGCCGTGGCCGTTGAAACCAGTCGCAATCCACAGACCGGAGACATGCTCGGCCGGTCCGATCATGGCGCGGCCGTCGGGCGTGAGGTCGAAGAGACCGCTCCAGCTGCGCACGATATGCGCGTCCTTGAGGGCCGGCACCAGCCGGATCGTCTCCCTGGCGATCGCTTCGATCTTGCTCGGTTCGACGCGTTGCGGCGCATCCGGAGCGATGTCGCTGGCCGGGCCGAGGCCGAGCAGCAGCGTTCCGCTGGCGGTTTGACAGAAGCTTATTCGTGGCGAGGCGCAGCGAAGGTAGGGGCCGGTTACGAAGGGCAGCTTCTCCGTCACCAGGATCTGGTGGAGCGCGAGGCTGATCGGCGTCTTGATTCCAAGCGGTTCGAGGAGGCGGACACTGTCGCCGGCCGCCGCGACGAGGACGCTCTCCGTCGCTATCCGGCCGGCACTGGTTTGAACGGCCGTAACCTTGCCGTGGTCGTGCTCGATCAGGTCCGCGGCAGTTCCGCGAAGGAAGCGGACACCGGCGAGCTTGGCTTGCCGGGCGGCCTCCCATGTGGCCAGCTGCCCGTTGACGTGCCCGTCCTGTGTCGTCAGGAAACCGGCGACGATGTCCGGCGAAATATGGGGAACGAGTTCGCGAAGGGCGGCGCCCTCGACGATATGCGCATCGAGACCGATCGCCCTGTGGCGGTCGACTTCGATCTGGAAATCGGCGGTGAGGGTCTCGTCATAACTCACCAGCAGATTGCCGGTCACTCTGTACTCGACCGTCGTCCGGGCGCTTTCTTCGAAGCCCTGCCAAAGGACAAGCGACCGGTTGATGAGATCGCGCTCGACGGCCTCACGCAGCTGCACACGCACGTTTCCGCGGTTTCGGCCTGAGCCGTTATGCGCGATCTCGGCCTTTTCGACGACGCAAACCTGTTTGCCTGCACGGGCGAGGTGCAGGGCGGTCCAGCAGCCGATGATGCCACCCCCTATGACCACGAGGTCAGCGCTCTTGAGATTGGGTGAGTTCGACATTTCCTTCTCGGTCTCCGTCGGCGCGCCATTCAAGTCATGCGCCTGTTTGCGAGAATAGTGTTAAGAACGCCGTGCCCGCGACGGTCACGCAGGCCAGAAGATCGCCTTTGACTGGAGATACTGACGCAGGCCGTCCAAGCCCTTTTCACGCCCGAGGCCGCTTTGCTTGTGGCCTTGGAACGGCGTGGAAATCGAAAGGTTCTTGTAGGAGTTGAGCCAGAGCGTGCCGGTTTGAAGCCTGGTGGCGATCTTCCAGGCGCGTTCGATGTCGCGTGTCCACAGGCCGGCTGCCAGTCCGAACGCGCTGTCATTGGCCTGCGCGATCAAGTCCTCGTCGTTCTCGAAGGTGAGAATGACGCCGACAGGCCCGAAAACCTCCTGTTGCGCAATGTCCGAACGGTTCGAAAGCCCGTTCAGGAGGGTCGGGGGATAATAGGCGCCGGCGGCGAGTTTCTCGTCGGTCGGCAGGGCGCCGCCGGTCAGCAGATTTGCGCCGGCGGCCACGGCACGGCTGACATGGGCGTGAACGGTGTCTCGATGGGCGAAGCTCACCAAGGGGCCGAGATGCGTGCCGGGGTCCGCGGGGGATCCGAGCCGTAGGGATCGGGCGATGCCCACGAGCGTTGCGGTGAACGCGCTCGCGATCCGCTTTTCGATGAAGATCCGCGATCCCGCGACACAGCTCTGGCCCGCGCCGGAAAAGATGCCCATCGCGACGGCGTTGGCCGCCTTTTCCAGATCCGCGTCGGCACAGACGATATGCGGGGACTTGCCGCCGAGTTCGAGAACGACGGGCTTGAGCTGGCGTGCGGCCTCCGCTGCGATGTGCCGCCCGCCGGCCGTGCCGCCGGTGAAGCTGATCATGTCGATACCGGGATGGGACACCATCGCGCGGCCGAGCTCGATCCCGCCGGTCAGGACCGATACGATACCGCCGGGGAAACCGGCCTCCCTGGCCAGGGACGCATATTCCAGCCCGATGAGCGGCGTCACCTCCGACGGCTTCAGTATGACGGCATTGCCGGCAGCCAGGATCGGAGCCAGTTTCTGCGCCTCCAGGGTGGCCGGCGAATTCCAGGGCGTTATGGCGCCGACCACACCGACGGGAACATCGACCGCGATATTGAGATAGGCGCCCCGGGAAGGAGGAACCGTGCCCTCCATGGTCTCGCAGGCGGCCGCGTAATAGCGAAAGGTGTTCGCGGCACTTTCCAGAAGGGCGCGACATTCCGCGAGCGTCTTGCCGTTGTCCACCATCTGAACATGGGCAAGCCGCTCGCGATCACGATCGATGAGCTCACCCATCTTGTGCAGCATGCGGGCGCGCAAATGCGGTGCCAGGTCCGCCCAGGACGGTGCGGCGACAGCCTGGCGGGCCGCCCGTACCGCTTCGTCGAGGTCTTCCGCCGAAGCGGATGACAGGACCTCGATGACATCTCCCGTTGCCGGGTTCCTGCTTTCGAGCGGCATGCCGCGGCCCTCGGTCCAGACGCCTGCTGAGAAGAATGGTCGAGTTGCCATGAAGTGATTTCCTCTGGAGGTCGCCGGTGGGCCTGTCATTCCGACTTTGTATATGATACTAGTGCACTCATTAATCGCTGGCAAGTTCCAAAATTCCGTTGACATTACTTATATCAGTATACTAGTAATTTGAAAAGCCTTTAAGCCGGCCAACGGCTGTGGCGGTCCCCAGGAGCGGTTCATGAGCGATGTGTTCGACCCCATTTCCCTTGAGATTTATTGGTCTCGATTGATCTCGATCGCCGACGAGTCCGCGGCTGCCCTGCTGCGTACGGCGTTCTCGACGGTGGTCCGTGAATCCAATGACTTCACCACCGTTCTCATGGACGCCGATTGCAACTGCCTCTCGGAAAACACCGCGGGCATCCCGTCCTTCGTCGGCATGTTGCCGAGCGCGGTCCGCTCGTTCCTTCAGCATATTCCGCGCGAGGAATGGCGGCCCGGCGACTGCATCATCACCAATGATCCGGAAATCGGCTCGGGGCACCTGCCGGACATCACGATGGCCGCGCCGATCTTCTACAAGGATCGCCTGGTCGGCTTCTCGGGTTCGATCGCGCACCTGCCTGACATCGGCGGCGCCGGCTGGGCGGGGGACTGCCGCGAGCTGGTCGAGGAAGGACTTCGCCTCATGCCGGTGAAGTTCATCAGCGAGGGGCGCGAAAACACCTATGTGACCCAGCTTCTCCGTCACAATGTCCGCGCTCCCGACCAGGTCATCGGCGACATCTACGCCCAGGTCTCCGCGCAGCGGGTCTGCGCCGCCGGCGTCCGGCAGTTTCTGGAAGACACCGGCATGGACGATCTCGTCCTGCTGTCCGCCGAACTTCGCGCCCGCGCGGAAGCCGCCATGCGCAAGGCGATCGTGGCGCTGCCTGACGGCTCCTGGACATCGAGCGTGCGCGCCGACGGCTTCGACGCCGACGAGACCTTCATCAACTGCCGGCTGACCATTCGTGGTTCGGATCTCGAGATCGATTTCGAAGGAACCTCGCCGCAGATCAATCGCGGCATCAACTCGGTGCTCAAATACACGACGGCATACGCCACCTATCCCATCAAATGCGCCCTCGACCCGGAAAGCCCCCGCAACGAAGGCTCGTTCCAGCCGGTTTCGGTGAAGGCGCCGGTCGGTTCCATCCTCAATCCGATCTTCCCGGCACCTGTCGCCGCGCGCCAGCTGACAGGGCACCTTCTTACCGGCGCGATCTATGGATGCCTGGCGCAGGTCGTTCCCGAGCTGGTCGTCGCGGAATCCGGCAGCGCCCCGACGCTGCGTACCGTCTTCGGTGGCCGCACGCGGGATGGCCAGGCCTTCAACCAGGTTCTGTTCGCCTCGGGTGGCCTCGGCGCCAGCAGCAGGATGGATGGCTACGGCTGCACGGCCTTCCCCTCGAACACCGGCGCCGGCAGTATCGAGGTGCTGGAAAGCGTCTCGCCCTTGCTCGTGCGCCACAAGGAGCTGGCGCAGGATTCCGGCGGCGCGGGCAGGTTCCGGGGCGGCCTGGGCCAGGACGTCGTGCTGGACATCCAGTCCGACAGCCCGGTCAATATCTCGCTCCTTTCGGACCGCCACAAATACCCGCCGCAAGGTCTGCTCGGCGGCCGACCCGGCTCGAAATCGATCGTGGCCCTGTCGGACGGGACGCGCCTGCACCCCAAGTCGCGCAGCGTCCTGCAGCCGGGCGAAACCCTGCACATTCATTTTCCGGGCGGCGGTGGCTTCGGCCCGCCGGCCGACAGAGACCCCGCCGCGATCAAGCGGGACATCGAATTTGGATACGTGTCGCAGGATGCGGCCGAGAAGCTCTATGGGGTGCGAAATGACCGCTAATCTCCGTGTCAGGATCGGTGTCGACGTCGGCGGGACATTTACCGATCTCGTTCTCGTCGATGACCGTCGTGGTGTGATCTACACCGGAAAGCAGCTCACCACGCACCAGGACCCCTCGCAGGCGATCTGCGAAGGCATCGCGCGGATCGTGCGGGAATCGGGGCTCACGATCGATCAGGTCGATGGCATCGTCCACGGCACGACGCTGGTGACGAACACCCTGATCGAACGGAACGGATCGCGCGTCGGTCTTGTGACCACGAAGGGGTTCCGCGATGTCCTGGAGGTCGGCCACGAGATGCGCTACGACCTCTACGACCTCTTCATGGAAAAGCCGGAGCCGCTCGTCCCTCGGCCGCTTCGCCTGACCGTGACCGAACGCATGTCGGCAAAGGGCGAGGTTCTCGAACCCCTCGACGAAGAGGAGGTCCTGGCGGCGGCGAGGCAGCTGGTCGAGGCCGGGGTCGATGCGATCGCCGTCAGCTTCCTCAATGCCTTCGCCAACCCCTCGCATGAAACGCGGGCCGCGGAACTGATCGCGGGGGCTTATCCGGACATCCCCGTCACGACGTCCGTCGGCGTCGCCCCGGAAATCCGGGAATACGAGCGGACCTGCACGGCCGCTGCCAATGCCTACGTGCTCCCGCAGATGCGCCGCTACATCAAGGTCCTGCGCCAGAAGCTTCAGGACCTCGGCTTCCGCGGAACATTGAGCGTGATGCTTTCCAACGGCGGCACGGCCGCGCTCGGCGTTGCCGAGGATGCGCCGATCCAGATGATCGAGTCCGGTCCCGCCGCCGGCGCGATATCGGGCGCCCACTACGCTGGCCTCAGCGACACCGATCATGCGGTCGCCTTCGACATGGGCGGCACGACAGCGAAGATGTGTCTGATCGAGAAGGGCCAGCCCGAACATTCGCAGACCTTCGAAGCCGGCCGCGTTCGCCGTTTCCGACAGGGCTCCGGCATCCCGCTGAAGGTCCCGGTCATCGATCTCATCGAGATCGGCGCCGGCGGCGGCTCGATCGCGCGGCTCGACCGGATGGGCCTCCTGAAGGTCGGCCCGGACAGCGCGAGTTCCGAGCCGGGGCCGGTCTGCTATCGCAAGGGGGGAGAAAACCCGACCGTTACCGATGCGGACCTCATGCTCGGCTATCTCTCGCCCGAATACTTCCTGGGCGGGGAGCTGGAACTCGACACCGGCGCCGTCGAGGCCGCCCTGAAAAGGAAGCTCGCGGACGATGCCGGGCTGGAGACGATCGAAAGCGCCGCCGGCATCCATGCCGTCGTCAACAACAACATGGCGGCCGCCACGCGGCGCTACATCGCCGAGAAGGGCCGCGATCCCCGCAAATATACGCTGATCGCGACGGGCGGCGCCGGACCGGTCCATGCATACGGGCTCGCCAAGGAACTCAAGATCAGCCGCCTGATCATCCCGTTCGGTGCCGGCGTCAGCTCGGCCCTTGGTTTCCTGCTTGCAGCCCCGGCGGTCAATGACGTCCGCAGCCAGATCGTCCTGCTCGATCAGGCAACGCCGGAGGTCGCGGCGGGTCTCTACGGACAGATGCGGGAAAACGCAGTCGCGCAGCTGACGGCGGCTGGTGCGAACCGGCACGAGGTGACGATGAAGTCGTCCGTCGACATTCGCTATCGGGGGCAGGGCTTCGATATCGAAGTGGAGCTTCCGGGCGATTTCCTCGAAGCGGACTTCCGCGCGGGGCTGAAGGCACGGTTCGAAGAAAAGTACGAGCTCCTGTTCGGCCGCCACATCACCGATGTGCCGATCGAGATCGTCTCCTGGCGCCTCACGGCGAGCTGCCCGCGCCCGGAAATCAAACTGCAGTTCGAGGGCCGGCAGATCGACCGGCGCGAAGCCCGCAAGGGAACGCGCCGCGTGCATTTCGGCCAGTCCGGCTTCGTCGAGGCGCAGGTCTACAACCGCTACGGCCTGACGGCCGGGACGACCTTCAAGGGACCGGCGGTGATCGAGGAGCGCGAGTCCACCGCCGTTGTCGGCCCCGACGCCACGGTCAGCGTCGATCAGCACCTGAACCTGATCGTCGACATTCAAGATACCAGAGGAGATCTCGTCTAATGGCTAGCACAGTCGAAGTTTTGGCCGACGCCATCAAGGAAAGCGGCACGCCCTTTATCGTCGGCCATCCGGGCGGCGAGACCGTCGAGCTGATGGATGCGGCCAGCCAGCGCGACATGCGCTATATCCTGATGAAGCAGGAGACGGCCGGCGCGATCCTCGCCGCGACATGGGGCGAGATCACCGGCAGTCCGGGCGTCTGCACGTCGACCCGCGGGCCGGGCGCCACGAACATGGTCAACGGGGTCGCCTATGCCTGGCTCGACCGCGCACCGCTCATCGCCCTCACCGATCAGTATCCGGGCGCGACCCTGGAAACCGGCCAGCGCCAGGTGATCAATCATCGGGCGATCTACGATCCGATCACCAAATGGAGCACGACGCTCTATGCGAAGAGCGCGCAGCAGCAGATCCGCCGTGCTCTGAGGACTGCCACCGCTCCGACACCGGGGCCCGTTCATATCGACGTTCCGGCGGGGGAAACGACTGCCGAAGCCCCGGAGATGAAGTTTCCGCCGGATCTGCGGCAAAACACGCTGTCGACGATCCCCGTCGAGGAAACGCTGACGCCGGCGCTCGACATGATCCGCCGGGCGAAGCGGCCGATCCTTCTTGCGGGTCTCGGCGTGCTGTGGGACCGGGCATCGGCCGAGCTCGTCGGCTTCGCCGAGGCACTTGGCGCACCGGTTCTGACGACGTCGAAGTGCAAGGGCGTCATTTCCGAGGACCATCCGCTCCGCGCCGGCTGCATCATCGGCGGCCTGATCGAGCGCGATCTCGTCAGCCAGGCGGATCTCATCATCACCGTCGGCCTTGACGCCGTCGAGCTTCAGCCGAAGGCGTGGCCCTACGGCACGCCGCTCCTGAGCCTTGCGAATACCCCGACGCTCGATGCGCTCGTCCCCGCGACGCTCGAAATCCTCGGTGAGATCAATGGTCTCCTCAAGGGGCTGCGCGCCGGCATCGGCGGCCAGGGGGAATGGGGCGAGAAGGCCGCCGCCACGTTCCGCACCGCGGTCATCGACGCCCTGAACGTGCCGACCAAGGGGCTTTCGCCTCACCGCGCGATGGAAGTCGCGCGCGCAGCGCTTCCGCGCGACACGATCGCGACGTGCGATGCCGGTGCAAGCCGACTGCTCGTCGTGCAGAAGTGGGAATCCTACGGTCCCCGCGAGTTCCTGACGTCGAACGGCCTCGGTACGATGGGCTACGCGATCCCGGGCGCGCTTGCCGCGCGCCTTGCCCATCCGGGCCGCCCTGTCATTGCTTTCGCCGGCGACGGCGGTTTCCTCATGGCTGTCGGCGATCTGCACACGGCGGTGAAGGAAAAGCTTCCGATCATCGTCATGGTCTTCGACGACCGCGAGATCGCCCTGATCCGCATCAAGCAGGAACTGAAGAAGATCAAGCGGTTCGGCATCGAACTGGGCGGTTTGGACTGGGTCAGTCTCGCGCAGGGCTTTGGTGCCGATGGCGTCGTCGTCGAGACGGAAGGCCAGCTGACCGACGCCCTTCAGGCAGCGGTGAAGTCCGGCAATACGACCGTCATCGCCGTTCGCATCGATGGCTCGTGCTACGTGGATCAGTTCAACGCTCTGCGTGAGCTTTAAGGGGCATCGAAATGCGTATGAAGGGAAAACGTGTTGTCGTCACGGGAGGCGCGCGTTCGATCGGACGCGCCTGCGCCGAACGCTTCGCCGAGGAAGGCGCGGATGTCGCCATCCTCGATGTTCTTGCCGACCGGGGCGGGACAACCGCGGCGGAGATCGCCAGGCAATACGGCGTCGATTGCCGTTTCTATGAATGCGACGTCGGCACGAAATCGTCGGTGGACAGCACCATCGACCGGGTCATCGGGGACTTGGGCGCCATCGACATCCTTTTTTCCAATGCCGGCATCACGCGCCGTGCCGACTTCCTCGAGCTCACCGAGGAAGACTGGGACGATGTCATCCGGATCAATCTGAAGTCGATGTATCTGGTCGGCCAGAAGGTCGCCAGGCATATGGTCGAGCGCGGCGGAGGGGGGGCGATCGTCAATATGTCGTCCTCCTCGGTCAGGATGACCATGCCGACGATTGCACCCTATGCCGCGTCGAAAGGGGGTATTTCGGCGCTCACGACGGCCATGTCGCTGTCGCTGGCTCCGCACGGCATCCGTGTGAACGCCGTCGGTCCGGGCACGATCTACACCGAGCTCAACAAGGACAATCTCCTCAAGGATGTGGAGAAGCGCCGGGAAGTCCTGTCGCGCATCCCGCTGATGCGTTTTGGCGAGGGACGCGACGTCGCCAACGTCGTGCTGTTCCTGGCCAGTGACGACGCCGGCTACATCACCGGCGAGACCCTCTACATCGACGGCGGCCGGTCCGGTCTCAACTACACCCTTCCCGTCGAAGAGAAATAGGAACCATCCGTCATGTCCGACTACTCAAATCTTCTGGTCTATCTCGACGGAGAATTCGTCGCGTGGAACGACGCCAGGATCCACGTTTTCACTCCGGCGGTCAAATACGGCGCCGCCGTGTTCGAGGGCATTCGTGGATATTGGAATGCCGACACGGAAAAGATGTATCTCTTCCGGCTCGAAGAGCATATGCGACGCCTGGAGCTCAGCCAGCGGATCATGCGCTTCGGCCGGATCGTCCCGGCTGAAACCATGATGGAGGCGACTGTCGATCTCATTCGCAGGAATGCGTTCCGTGCGGCGGTCCACATTCGCCCGACGGTCTATGTCGCCGGCGCCGGCGAGAGCAATGCGCAGACCCCGATCGGCACGTTCATAACGGCAATCGCGCGCGATACGCCCAAGAAGGTGGAACGTGGCGTGCGCGCTCAAATCTCGTCCTGGCAGCGCATCTCGGATAACGTCATGCCGGCGCGCGCCAAGGCGAACGGCAATTATAACAATTCCCGTTATGCCGGCCTGCAGGCCGCCAAGGACGGCTATGATGCGGCGATTTTCCTCAACAGCCGTGGCAAGCTGTCGGAAGGTCAGGCAATGTGCCTCTTCCTCGTTCGCAACGGCGTTGCGGTGACGCCCTCGGCAACGAGCGACATCCTCGAGAGCATCACGCGTGATACCGTCATTCGCCTGCTTCGCGAGAAAGGTATCGAGGTGCAGGAACGGGACGTCGATCGCAGCGAATTCTTCGATGCGAGCGAGGCGTTTTTCTGCGGGACCGGGGCCGAGATCACGCCGATCATCGATGTCGACGGCGACGCTATCGGCGCCGGCACGCCCGGCGAGCTGACCAGGGCACTGCAGGCCACGTATTTCGATCTCGCGTTCGGTCGCTCGAACCCGGATCACGCGTGGCTGACGGCGGTATGACAGGCGGTATGGACGAGGAGGGCGCGATGGATACACGGATCTTGTCGACGGTCGATGCGGTTCTCGCCGCGATCGGCAGGGAAATCGGCGTAAGCGAATGGCTGCTGATTGAGCAGTCGCGCGTCGACGCCTTCGCGGCTGTCGTCGGAGATTTCCAATGGATCCATTGCGACCCTGCACGGGCCGCGAAGGAGAGTGCGTTCGGCGGTACGATCGCCCATGGCGCCCTCACATTGTCGCTGGTCTCGACCCTGCGCGAAGACCTGCGCGGAACGCGGATCGAGCTGAACGCGAAGATGGGCGTGCTCTACGGGTACAACAAAGTGCGTTTTGTCTCGCCCGTCCCCGTGGGGTCGAGGATCCGCCTGCGGCAGACCCTGGCCGATGCAAAACTGGTCAAGCCGGGGGTTTTCGAAATGCAGTTCAAGGAGACCGTCGAGGTCGAGGGCAAGGAGCGCCCGGCGCTCATCGTCGAGGCCATCAACCGCAAGTTCCTGGACTGAGAAGGCCGGAACGCCTCGTGATCTGCTTCGACCTATCGAAGCAGGTTTCTCGTCATCTGCTCGCTCGTGGCGTCGTTTCGGAGCTTGTAGCCGGTTTGCGAGGACCGGACCGCGAACTCGCACTGATGCGCGTGATCGAGCGTTGCCTCACGAGCCGCTTCGGCATCGCCCTTCTTGATCGCATCGACGATACGCTGGTGTTCTTCCGCGACTTTCAGCGGCCGTTCGCCCACGCCCTGATAGTCCAGGCGGACGATCACCTGCCGGATCATCGTGCTGAGGAAGATCAGCATCTGGTTCTTGGTGGCGCGCGCCAGCAACACATGGAAGCGGTTTGCCTGGGTTTGGCAAAGCACGCGGTCCGTGGTGTTGGCGAGCATGATGTCGATCGATTCCTGGAGGGCGTCGATGTCTTCCTTCGTGTGCCGCTGTGTCGCCAACTCGGCTATGATCGGCTCGATGTGTTCGAGCGTCTCGTGGACCTGGTCGATCGAGGTGTTCTGCAGCCGCATGAGCGTTGTGATCGCCGGCACGAACTTCAGCGGATCAGGCTCGCAGATCTCCGCGCCGCCGTTTCGGCCGGAGACCAGGCGGATGAGGCCTTCCGCTTCCAGCGTTCGCAAGGCCTCGCGGATGACCGCGCGGCTGAAGCCGAACTGCTCGATCAGATCCTTCTCCTGCGGCAGGCGGTCGCCGACGCGCAGCTTGCCGGCATCGACCGCCTCTCGAATCTGAGAGACGATCACCTGAGACGCTTTTCCGGGATTGGCTGAATCAAACATCTTCCTGGTCGCCGCCTGCGATGTGTCTTGCTGAGTATCCACCAGACTAAGGCCTCGCGCTGTTTCTCGATATCTGTCTATCGGGGTTACTATTCTACTCATACCCAATCCGTCTTTGCATGTCTATCATACGCCCTCAGGGCGTTTGATCTGTCGGTCGCAGCCCTCCTTGCGTCGGATCGAGCCATGGCGCGACTTCACGCAGGGCCAAGGGTTTGACGGGCATTCGCGCCGTGTCGGGCGCCGGGATGCTGTCGGCGGCAGCGCAATACCGGCGGACGAGTTGCGCGACGGCAAAACCGCACATCCGCCCCTGGCATCTTCCCATGCCGGCACGCGTGCATTGCTTCACCGCTCGCTGGGCCCCGTCCCACATCTCGGCATGGTAGTCGATTTCCCTGCGAGGGACGGACTCGCATCGGCAGACGATCGTATCCGGCTTCGTGAGATCGAAGATCTTCGGCTTCAGCGCGAAGGACTTCAGCATGTGGTGAGCGAACTGCCGGCCGGCCGACCTGGTTCGCGACGCTGCCTCCCGTTTTTGGACCGCTTCCGGAGCAAGCCTGTGGCCCAGGTGCTCGAGAACGCTTGCGGCGGCAAGGATGCCCTCGGCCTTCGCCACGCGGTGCCCGCCAATTCCGGCGATTTCACCGGCAAGATAAACGCCTTCACGCGAGGTTTGGAGCTGACCGTCGGCTTTGACGAAGTGTGCCTGCTGAACCGGATCCCAGCGCAGCTCGCATCCCAGAAGCCGGGCTATCTGAACATTCGGCACGAAGCTGAAACTGGTCAGCAACGTATCGGCGGGTATCGTTCGGCGCGTTCCGGGAATCTCGCTGTGCGCAGCGTCGAATTCGGCGACCACGACCGCACGCAGAGCGACATCGCCAACAGCTTCCACGACGCTGGTGCCCATGGAGACGTGAAGGCCCAGTCGCCGCATCCTGGCCAGGTACCCGAGCGCTTCCCGATAGATATGAAAATGCCTGTAGGGCTGCTTGACGCGGAGAGGCCAGAAGCGATCACGCGACAGTTCGCAGATTGCCGCCAGTTCGGCGCCTGCAGCCGCCAGCTGGGTCGATACCGGATACAGAAAGGGGCCTGTGCCGGCAATCACGACCTGTTTTCCGGGAAGAATCCCCTGGGCTTTCAAGAGGGTCTGGGCGGCCCCGGCCGTCATGACACCGGGCAGAGTCCATCCGGGAAACGGGATAACCCGTTCATGGGCGCCGGTGGCCAGAATGATCGCTCCCGCCGATATGCGCCCCGAATGTCCGCCCTGCGTATAAAGGATGGTCTTGCTGTCCTCGACGCCCCAAACGAGGGTGTCGGTGGAGATGGTTGCGTGATCGGCCTTGATCTTGCCAATCAGGTCGCGACCCGCCTCCTGCGAGGGGCCGACGATCGTTTCGGGCAGGGAGCCGGCCAGCCTGCTCTGACGATAATACTGGCCGCCGGGACGCGCATTCTCGTCGAGAACGACGACGTTCACACCCGCATCGCTGAGGAGCGCGGCGGCCGAAAGGCCGGCCGGGCCGGCACCGATGACCAGGACGTCCGTGCTGGCTGGAGGGCGCTGCTGCGTCGTCATTCCGCACGATCCTTCGACAAGGCGGGAACCTCGATTGTCATGCCGGGCTTGCAGGCCGTCATGCACGCTCGCTGGGACCGCTGGCCGTCCACGTCGACAAGACAGTCGTAGCAGACGCCCATCCCGCAGAACTGGCCGCGTTCGCGGCCGGTTTCGCGAGTTTTCCTGAAAACGTTCATGCCCGCAGCGAGGAGGACACCGGCCACCGTCTCGCCGGGATATGCGCGGACCGGCATTCCATTCACGGAAATGTCGAACGGTTGTCCGCGCTTTACGGGGGCGACGCGTAGATCAATCATTTTGACCTCACATTCATAAAACTAGTATACTATATATCCTGCCATGAAGGGTAAGTCCAGTGAACGGAACAAACATTCGAGGCGGCAGGAACCCGTTCTCCGTCGATGGTAGCGGACCTAGGCGGTTCCGTTGCGAAACTGCATTATTAGGTGTACTGGTATCATATAATCGTGCTGAGGGAGGTGAAACCGTCATGGTGCATTTGGCGTTTCTGGATGCCGTGGATCCGAGGATTCGGGAAGAGATCGGCAGGCTTCTTCCCTCCGGCTGGCAGGTATCGTGCACCCTTTCCAACGATAGGCGCGACCGGCAGGCGGCTGTCGCAGGTGCTGACGTGGCGATGATAATCGGAACGGGGATCGATGCTGCGCTCCTGGAGGCAGCGCCGAATCTGAAGTTTGTCCAGAAGCTCGGTGCGGGTGTCGACAATGTGGACCCCCAGGCGTGCCAGCGGCACAATGTAGGGCTCGCGCGTCTTCAGGCCGGGAATGCGGGGCAGGTCGCCGAGCATACCGTCCTGTTGATGCTGGCGGCACTCCGCCGGTTACCCTATTTCGATCGTCGGACACGGGCCGGACAGTGGTTGCGGGCGGAAGGTCGGGCGACTCAGCGGCAATTAGCCGGCAAGACGGTCGGGATCGTCGGTCTCGGCGCGATAGGGCGCGAGGTTGCGCGCCTTCTTGCCGGTTTTGACGTCGATGTCGTCTATTACGATATCAGACGGCCGGACGAGGATACCGAGGCAAGACTGGCGGTCCGCTTTTGCGAATACGAGGAGCTGCTCACCTGCTGCGACGTGGTCAGCCTGCATGTCCCGCTCACGGCGCAGACCCGGAACATGCTCGATGAAAGACGCATCAGGATGCTGAAGCCGGGCGCCACGATCGTCAATTGCGCCCGAGGGGGCTTGATAGACGAAGCGGCATTGGCACTCGCACTCGATCGCAAGGGGATCTTCGCGGCGGGTCTCGATACGTTCGACGTCGAACCTCTGCACGAATCGCCGCTGTTTACGCGCGACGATGTTGTGGTGACGCCCCATCTGGCGGGCGCGACACTGGAGAATTTCGTGAAGATCTATGAACGCGGCCTGGCGAATATCGAGCTGTTTCTGTCCGGACGCCCGCTCCCCGACGGCGAACTCTGCATCCGGCTGGGCGAGGGATGGTCAAACTAGAGCATTTCCAGCCGGAGCGGGATCGCTTCGGCGTCGGATAATGCGGTAAAAACAAGAACCTAGAGCATTTCCGGTGAACCGGAGTTCACCGGAAATGCTCTAGGCGGTCTTCCGCTTGCCGTGCGAGGGGAGACTTCCGATCCGGCATGGCCGGCGTTCGTTCCCGGTGCCGCCTGGCGGAAAAATCAGGGCGCCTCGATCGTGCTTTCGCCGGTCGAGGCGCCCATTCCGCTGGATGGTCCGATCATCCCTCGGTGACGATGAGGACGTCGAGTGCCTCGACCTTGTCCTCAAGGCACCATAGGGGGTTGATTTCGAACGCCTGCACCTGATCGCCGAGCGACAGGCTCGCCTGCGTGATCCGGTGGATCGCCGCCGCGGCCTTTGCGATATCCACTTTTGGGCCGCCCCGAGCGCCGTTCAACAGCGGGCTTGCGCGCAGAGAGCGAAGCATCGTCTGGATATCGTCCTGCGTCACAGGAAGGACGCGCAGGCTCACGTCCTTCAGGGTTTCGATCCAGATGCCCCCAAGTCCGACCGCGAGCGTGGGGCCGAAGGAAGGATCGATCGTGACGCCGGCGAAAAGTTCCACCCCACGAGGGCGCATCGGGCTCACAAGGACACCCTCGACATTGGCGCCCGCGACACGGCGCCCCGCCGCGGCGACGCGCTCGTAGGCGTCGCGCACCGCCTCGGCCGTCTGGAGATCGAGGGCTACGCCACCGACGTCGGACTTGTGCGCGATCTCGGCGGCGCAGATCTTCAGGACGACCGGATATCCGAGCTTTTCCGCGGCGATGACGGCTTCCTGCGCGTCGTTCACCAGTTCCGCCGGAACAAGCGGCACGCCGCTCGCTTCGAGAAGCTCGCGGCCGGCATATTCCGACCAGGGGCCTTTGCGGGAATCGTGAAGCGTGATCGCCGGCGCCGGGGTTTCGGCTTTGCCTGCGGCGAGGGCCGCGCTGCGGGCCTTTTGCCACCGGACGCAATGCCCGAGGGCCGTCATGCCGAACTCGATGCCGCCGAGCATGAAGATGCGGTTTGCATCGTAGAGCTCCCGCGCAAACGGACCCACTTCCATGCAACTCAGGCTGACCGGAACGATCGCGACAGGGGATTTGTCCAGCATGTCCCGAACATAGGCCATTCGGGCCGCTTCCTTTTCCGCCGCGGCATCGTCGGGACGGGTCTGCGGAACCACGTTGAAACCGAGATAGAGGACGAAGTCGATGTTCGGGTCACGGCTGACGATTTCCGCAACGACATCCATCGGAACGGCGGGCGTGCCCGTTTCGCGCAGGGTATCGACGGCAGCCGTGTCCAGGGGATTCTGCACCGTGGCGAATGAGGGGAGATAGTCCGCGAGCGCCTTCCTTGTCTCCGGGCTGAAGCCGGGAAGCTCCAGGCCTTCGTCGGATGCGCGGTCGGCAATGATGTCGCAGGCGCCGCCCGACGCGGTGACGGCGCCCATGCGTGCGCCCTTGATGTGCACGCCGCTCGCGAAGAGGCCGGCGGTGATCAGCAATTCCTCCAGGCTGCGCACGCGCGCAACGCCCACCTGGCGAAGGGCTGCATCGACCACGGCTTCGTCGCCGGCGACCGCGCCGGTATGGGCAAGCGCGGCTTTCTGACCTTCCGGCGTGCGCCCGGCCTTGAGCACGACGATCGCCTTGCCTGCGACGAGAGCCTGGCGCGCGAGATCGAGGAAGCGGCGCCCGTTGCGGAATTGCTCGGCGAAGATCGCGATCACCCGGGTCTCGCCATCGGCGATCAAATGCTCGATCACGTCCGCCGTATCGACGATGGCTTCGTTGCCCATGCAGATGAGCTTGGAAACGCCGATGCCATGGGTCCGGGCGAGCCTCATGATGACGGTGGCAAGCGCGCCGCTCTGAAGGACGATGGAAACGTTGCCGCTTTTCATCCCGGCCGGGATTTCCTGGCCATAGGCGGAAACACCCTCCGCGATGTTCACGAAGCCCGGGCAGTTCGGTCCAAGGATCGTGATGCCGTGCGCGGCGGCCTTGTCCTGCAGCTCGCGCTGGCGATCATGCGCGCCGGATTCGCCGAAGCCTGCGGCGATGATCACCGCGTTGCGGATCCCGACGCTGGAAGCATCGTCTAGGACCGACCCCACGAAATCGGTCGGAGTCGCGATATAGACGAGGTCCACCGGCTCCTTGAGATCGCGGAGGCTGGCGAGGCAGGGAATGCCGAAGATCGTCCGGCGCTTGGGATTGACCGGCACGATGCGGCCTTCGAAGCCCTGCGCTTTGAGGTTGCGGAAGATATTCCGGCCCCAATAGGACGTTTCGGACGCGCCGACGACCGCGATGCTGCGCGGTGAGAAAAAGCCGTTCAGGGAGAGGCCGGCGGAATGGCCGTTGGTTCGACCGTCGTCGCTCGACTGGCGGAGAGCCGGGGTGTTCATTGGTTTTCTCCTGGGTTGAGGAGGTACGCTTTTTTGGTGTGTGCCGGGCCTAAGCCTCGGCACGCACGACCGGACGGAACTTCGGCAGCGTCACGTCGTCCGTGACATGGTGGTAGACGATCTCGACGGGCATGCCGATCCTGACATGATCGGGATCCGCAGGGGCGTCGACGATGTTCGTCATCATGCGGCAGCCTTCGTCGAGTTCGACGAGCGCGACGACGTAGGGCGCATCGGCCTTGAAGGCCGGCCCCGGCGCCTTGTGGACGATCGTGAGCGTGTAGATCCGGCCGCGCCCGGAGACCGGGGTCCATTTCAGCCGGCGCGAACTGCAATGGGGGCAGAGCGCGCGGGGATAGAAAATGTGGGCTTCGCAATCGTCGCAACGCTGAACCTCGATTTTCTCCCGCTTGAGGCTTTCCCAGAACGGCGCCGTGACGGGGTCGGCTTTCGGAAGCGGCTTCGTGTATTCGGTCATGGTTCAATCTGCCGCCAGAATGGCGGTCCCCGTTGCTGAAAGCTTGCCGCCCGTGCCATGGACCAGGCCGATCTTCGCGTCGGCGACCTGGCGCAGGCCCTGTCCGCGGAAATCTCCACGAAGCTGGCGGATGCATTCGATGATGGTGAAGATGCCGAACATCCCGGGATGGGTATAGGAGAGGCCGCCGCCGCTCGTATTCAGCGGGAAATCGCCACCGGGCGCGATCCGGCCGCCCGAGACGAAATCGCCGCCTTCGCCCTTCCTGCAGAAGCCGAGATCTTCCAGCGATGTCAGAACCGTGTAGGTGAAGGAGTCGTAGACCTCGGCAACATCGACATCCGCGTGCTTGACGCCAGCCATCGCGAAAGCGTCAGGGCCCGAAATCCGGCCGGGGCCTGATGTGACGTCCGGCATCTGGCTGATGATCTGGTGATCGTGGCCTTCGCCCCAACCGAGCACGCGCACCGGTGCCTTCTTCAAGTCCCTTGCGCGTTCGACGCTGGTGACGACGACGGCGCCTGCTGCATCGGTCACGAGGCAGCAGTCCAGCTTGCGGAACGGCCAGCTGACATAGGGGGAGGCGAGGACCTCCTCGATCGTCAGCGGATCGCGCTTGAACGCCCTGGGGTTCAGTCGCGCCCATTGGCGCGCGGCAACGGCGATTTCCGCAAGCTGGCGGTCTGTCGTGCCGTACTGGTGCATATGGCGCGCGCAGGCCATGGAATACGCGCCCGGCGCGCCGGGCATGCCGTAGGGATTTTCGAACTGGCCTTCCATTCCCTGCGCGCTGCTGGCCGAAGCGGGCAGGCCGACACGAGACCTGCCGCTTTCGCCGTGGACGATCAGGGCCACCTCGATCCTCCCCGAGGCGATTGCCGCTGCGGCATGGCCGAGATGCACGACGAAGGACGAGCCGCCGACATGCGTTCCGTCGTAATAGCGGGGGTGGATGCCCAGATATTCGGCCACCTCGGTCGTGCGGAACCCCGCCGTGAACAGTCCATCCACGTCGCGGAGCGCAAGGCCGGCATCGTCGAGCGCATTGAGCACGGCTTCACCCTGGAGTTGAAGCGTGGATTTGTTCGGAACAACGCCGATCTCGTCGGATTCGGCAACGCCGACGACGGCGGCCTGTCTGGTTGGCATTACCTGCTCTCCTCTTTGCGCACCCAATAGCGGCGTCCCTCGCCGATCGCGTGCCAGTCATCGTCGCCCAGGTTGTCGACGTCGCGGCCGAACGGCATTGCGGGACGGGGCTTCATGTCGGGTTCCATATATGTGTCGAAGGCATCTGCCAGGCTCTCGGCCGTCCAGGCATGATCGCCTTCCAGCCGCGCCAGCGTGCGCGGAGGTTCAATGAGCGTGTAGCCGAAACCGTAGGAATGGAAGACCTGGCCGTTGACGTTCGCGGCGCGATCGGAAGCAAGGAAGGAGACCAGCGGCGCGACATTATCGGGATCCTTGGGCGTGCCTCTGGCGTGCTCGCTCGGCCATTTGCCGGTTTCCTCGAAGATCTTCCGCGATTCCGGCTTCGAGTCGATCATGCGCGTCGTACCGGTCGGCAGGACGACGTTCGAGGTGACGCCGTATTTTGCCATCGCATTGGCCGTGGAATAGCTGAGCCCGATGATGCCGGCCTTGGCGGCGGAGTAGTTCGGCTGTCCCGCGTCGCCATAGGCCGAGCCCGACGCCAGCGAAATGATGCGGCCGCCCTTCTGCTGCCGCATCAGGGCCGTTGCCGGGCGCAGAACGTTGAACAGCCCCTTGAGGTGAACGGCGACCACGACGTCCCATTCCTCCTCCGTCATGTTGAAGATCATCCGATCGCGCAGGACGCCCGCCGCGTGGACGACGATATCAAGGCGACCGAAGGTGTCGACCGCCTGTTCAACCATTCCCTGGGCGGCGGCATGGTCGGCGACCGAACTGCCGTTGATGACGGCTTTACCGCCGAGCGCCTCGATGGCGGCTTGCGTTTCTTGCGCCGGTCCGGCGTCGGTGCCGTCTCCTGCCAGTCCCGCACCCAGATCGTTGATGACGACTTTCGCACCATTGGCCGCCAGGGACAGCGCGATCCCGCGACCGATCCCGCGTCCTCCGCCGGTGACGAGCGCGACTTTTCCGTCCAGCAACTTCATTTCCGTTCCCTTTCCTGTCGTTCCTGCGTGCCCAAGTCCTCGGGCGTGTCGGCTATGCCACCTCGGGCGGTTTCATCCGATCGTCCTGCGTCCGCGCGCGGATATGTTCGGGCAAAGTCTGACTGAGTTTCTTCAGGTACCAGTCGGCATCGCCGAACATCGCTTCGCAGACGCACAGCCGCTTGTAGAGATGGCCGGCTTTCAACTCGTCCGTCATGCCGATGCCGCCATGGAGCTGAAGGCTCTGGGTCCCGACGAAGCGCGCGGACTGGGCGGTCTGTACCTTCGCCTGCCAAACGGTGCGCTGCGCCGACGCTGCGCCGACGTCGAGCGCTTCAAGCGCGGCATGAACGATCGCGCGCGCCTCCTCGCAGGCAAGGCTCATATCCACCAGGCGGTGCTGGAGAACCTGGAATTTGGCAAGAGGCTGGCCGAACTGCTCGCGGACCTTCAGGTATTCGATCGTGTTTTGCGTGGCCTCGGCCATGGCCCCGCAGGCCTCGGCACAAACCGCGATCGCGGCCCGGTCGATGAGATGGTCGATCGAGGCGGTCCGGTCGACATCGGCACGGCCGAGCAGCGTGGAACCCGGAACCCGGGCCGACAGGCGGACTTCAGCGCCAAGCCGCGCATCGAGGGCAGGGGCTATGTTGAGAGAAACGCCGTCCGTTTCGCGCGGTACGAGGAACAGGCCGACAGGGCCATCGGCCGCGCCCACGCGCGCCGAAACGACCAGCAAGTCTGCCGCCTGTGCGCCGAGCGTGAAGGCCTTGCGGCCTTCCAGGGCGTAGCCGCCGTCGACCGGACGGGCGATCGTGGTGACGTAGTCGCGCGCATATCCGGCGTCCTGTTCGGAATGACAGAAGGCGAGACGCAGCTCTCCGGCAGCGATTTTCGGAAGCAGGTCGCCCTTTTGCGCTTGCGTACCGGCCAGTTCGATGGCGCCGGCTCCAAGAACGACGGTGCCGAGCAGCCCTTCGAGAACCATGTGCCGGCCGGCCGCCGCCATGACGATGGCAAGTTCCGTCAGCCCTCCGCCGGTGCCTCCGAATTCCTCGGGTATCGCAACGCCGAGCCATCCGAGATCCGCAAACTGACGCCATTCATTTGAACCGTATTGATCGCCGGACGGACCCGAACGCTGCTGCCACCGTTCAAAGCCGTATTTTTCCGAGAGGAAGTTCTGCAGGCTTTCGTCGAGAAGCTGGCGTTCGTCAGCGGAGAAACTGGTCATGGGTCGATCCTCAAAGCCCCAAGGCGCCCTTGGCGATGATGTTCCGTTGCACCTCGTTCGAGCCGCTGTAGATCGTCGCCGCCCGGCGGTAGAGGTGCTCGTAGATCAGGCCCGCGGAGACGTCCGGGCCGACAAATTCGCCGTCCCAGTTCTGTTCCAGCGCCAGGTCCTGATAAACGGGCCCGTTCCGGCCGAGCACTTCCAGTCCCATCTGGAGAATGCTTTGCTGGAGTTCGGTCCCGCGAAGCTTCAACGCCGCGGCGCCCATCATCGGCGGAGAGCCGGTCGTCCGAGCGGCGGCCAGCTGGTCGGCCATCAGCGCTTTTGCCGTCGCCATCCTGACGTCGAGTTCCGCGAGCTTCCGCCGATAGGTGGGATCTTCCGACAGGGGGCGCCCGCCATCCTTGACGACGTCGAGCGCTTTGCGGATCTTCGCCAGATAGGCTTCGAACTTCGCGAAGCTCAGACTGTGCAGCCGCTCGTTGGCAAGGAGGAACTTGGCATAGGTCCACCCCTGGTTCTCTTCGCCGATGCGGTTCTCGACAGGCACGCGGACATTGTCGAAGAAGACTTCGTTGAGGTGGTGGTGCCGTGTGATGCCGATGATGGGGCGGACGGTGATGCCCGGGGTGTTCATATCGATCAACAGGAACGAGATCCCGGCCTGCTTCTTGACGGTCGCATCCGTCCGCACCAGGACGAAGATCATGTCGGCCCAGTGAGCCCACGAGGTCCAGGTCTTCTGGCCGTTGACGACGTAATGATCCCCGTCGCGGACAGCGCGGGACTTGAGGCTTGCGAGATCGGAGCCGGCGCCCGGTTCCGAATAGCCCTGACACCACCAGGTGTTGTTCTTGGCGATATCGGCGAGGTACTTCTTCTTCTGCTCGTCGTTTCCGAAGGTGAAGATGACGGGACCGGCCAGATTGATGCCGAAATTGATCAGGGGCGGTGCCCCCGCCTTGCCGAGCTCTTCCTCGAACACGAGGAACTGTTCGGGCTCCCATCCGAGGCCGCCATACTCCTTCGGCCACTTGCCGGTGAGCCAGCCTTTTTCTCCGAGCAGCTTCAGCCAGGCATCATATTCCGCTTTATCGAGGTGCTGTGACTTCTCCTGCTTTCGCCGGATTTCCGCAGGGATCTTTTCGCGGCAGAATTGGCGGACCTCCTCGCGGAATGCATTCAAGCGGTTGTCGCTGCCGACAGACCTTATGAACATGCGTGCCTCCTGCACAAATAAGTATACTATTTGCCCGGTATACCTAATATCGCTTTTGCTTGTCAACCGATCTTCGCGGATTCTGGCAGATTCCGCTGCCCATATCGGCACGAGAAAAACACACATCCGGCAATTGACGAAAAAGTAAAATAGTCGCACAGTGTACTGGTGCACTCTTTTATCGCGGCCGGACAAGGCAAGCCGGGTGCGTCCTTTCAGGTCATAATCAGGGGAATTCAAATGAGCAGACGAGCAATGCGTTTTCTGGTTGCCATCGCCGGGCTTGGCTTCATGACTGCCGCGGCGAGCGCGGCATGTGAGCCCGACAAGGCCGCCGAGAAATACCCGACCTTCGCCGGAAAGCCCGTGAAGATCGCCATATCGCCGCTTTACGCGCCGTTCGCCTATAACGAGGAGGGCTCCGACAAGCTCATCGGGAGTGACGTCGAGATCGGCGAAGCGGCCCTGGAATGCGTCGGCCTCAAACCGGAATATGTGAAGGGCGTCTTCACCAGCTTGCTTCCGACCGTGCTGAACGGCCAGACCGACATCATGAACGCAAACCTCTTCTACAACGAGGAGCGTGCGCAGAACGTCGATTTTGTCGTCTACATGAAGGCCGGCAGCGCCTTGGTGGTGCCGAAAGGGAACGAGCACGATATCAAGTCGATGGACGACCTCTGCGGCCTTACGACAAGTGCGGTTATCGGCACCTTCTCGCAGAAGGCGCTGGAGGAGCAGTCGAAGGCGTGCGAGGCGGCGGGCAAGTCCGCGATCAATATCGTGGTCGCGACCGAAACGGATGCGGCCGTGCGCGGGATCTTGAACAAGCGCATCGACTTTCTGCTCGACAATGCGGGCGCCGCCGTCGTGCGGGTGAAGGACGATCCGGAGACGCTGGAGATCGCCTTTACCCAGGCGCGTGACGTGAAGGTCGGCTTTGCCGCCAAGAATGACAACAACGAGATTCTCGACGCCTATCTGAACGGGATGCAGGAGATCTATCGGAACGGCACGGTTGCGAAGATCCTTGAGAAATATGGGATCGACCCGCAGCTTGCCATCGAGCCCGAGATCGTGCGCTGACCTGGAGCGCAGACGGGACCGGCCCGATTCCATCGGGCCGGCCTTCGACCCGGAGGCCGACCATGCGCTTGCGCGTCATTTCGACCTGCGCCGACCTCCAAGCCCTCCTCGCGAAGGACCTTGGCCCAGGCGCATGGTCGCAGATCAGCGAAGAACAAGCTCGACGCTTCGAGGCGGCTCGGCGTGCCGGACCGCACGACACCGGGAGGAGATGCACGAAATCCAGGCCGGCGCTTGTTGACGGGGCATTGCTTCTCTCCCTTCTCGGGCGATTGCGGGCGAGCATCGAGGATCTGCGTTTCGAGTTTCCCAGCCGGATGAACCTCCTCTACGGCTTCGACGACGTTCGCTTTTCCGATCCGGTGCCGGCGCCCGTCATGATCCGCCTTTTCCTTAGGATCATCGACGTGAAGCTGCTCGAACCGGGGACGATCCATGTCGTTTACGCGCACCGTCTCGAAACGTCCGAGGGTCTCACGATCCTTGAGGCAAACGCGATCAACCGCATTTACCTGCAGGAGCAGGCTGTTTGAGGAAACCTGATGTCGATAGATTTTCTCGCTGATGAGAATGGAATTGCCACGATCACGATCAATCGGCCGGAACGCTTGAATGCCCTCGACCGCGCTCACTACGCCGAGCTTTCCAGGGCGTGGGTGGAGGTGCGGGACGACCCGAAAATCCGGTGCGCCATCGTGACGGGGGCGGGCGAGAAATCGTTCTGCGCGGGCGCGGACATCAAGGATGTCATCGGCGCGAGGGAAGAACTGCGGAACCTCTGGCAGACCCAGGAAATGCCGTTGCTGAACCGTGGCCTTGAACTGTGGAAGCCGGTGATCGCGGCGGTCAACGGCCATTGTCTCGGAGGGGGCATGACGTTGCTTCTCGCCACCGATATCAGGGTCGCCTCGCCGAATGCCGCATTCGGCGTCGCGGAAGTCAAGCGCGGCATCGTTGCCGGTCTCGGCGGAACCCAACGGCTGGTGCGGCAACTGGCCCATGCGCACGCGATGGAAATGCTCTTGACCGGAGACACCATCGATGCGGAAACGGCGGAACGGCGCGGCCTCATAAATCGTGTCGCGCCTGCGGGCGAATTGATGGCCGTGGCGAGGCGCTATGCGGACACCATGGCCCGCAATGCACCGCTCGCCGTTCAGGCGACGAAGGAATTGGCAATGCGCGCGCGTGACATGAGCCTCCAGGACGGGCTGCGGATCGAGCAGCTGCTGAACAATCTGCTTCAGCGCAACTCGGTTGACGTCGCTGAAGGGCGCGCTGCCTTTATCGAAAAACGGTCCGCGGCATTCCGCGGGGAATAGCGCAAGGGGCCTCTCGAAGGGCGTGTTATGGCTGAGACAACTTTTGAAGATTTCATCGTCCTTGTCCGTCGGAGCGGACTGCCTCATGACGACGTCGACCTTGAGCTGCTGTTTGATGGTTATCTCAAGCTTCAAGGCATGATCGCCTCCCTCCGCCGGCCGTCGGACCTCACGACCGGCCTTGCCGTCGGCTTTCAGCCGGAACCCGTCGAATGAGCCCGTTGACGATCGCTGAAGCGGGCAGGAAGCTTGCCGCAAAAACAGTGTCGCCTGTCGAGCTTACCCGCGAATGCCTCGATCGGATCGAGGCTCTCAATCCGACGCTCGCAGCGTTCATCACGGTGACGGGCGAACGAGCGCTTGCCGATGCCCGGGCGGCTGAAGAGCGGATGATGAAGGACCAGAGGCGAACGCCGCTGGACGGCATTCCCATCGCCCACAAGGATCTTTTTGAAACGGCGGGAATTCTGACGTCTGCGCATTCCCGGATCTTGCAGGATAATGTTCCTTCGTCCGATGCCACCGTTGTACGCCGCCTGGCGGACGCGGGGACCGTCATGCTCGGTAAGCTCGCCACGCTGGAATTCGCTCTTGCCGGGCCTTCGTTCGATTTGCCCTGGCCTCCCGCCCGGAACCCCTGGAATCCCGATTACTTCACCTCGGGCTCAAGCAGTGGAACGGCCGCGGCGGTGGCTTGCGGCATGGCTCTTGGCGGGACCGCCACCGATACCGGCGGCTCCATCAGGGGACCGGCCGCCATGTGCGGTGTTTCCGGCATCAAACCCACATTCGGCCGCTGCAGCCGATCCGGCGTGATTCCCCTTGCCCATACGCTCGACCACATCGGGCCCATGGCGTGGACGGCGCAGGATTGTGCCCTCCTGCTTCAGGAGATGGCCGGCTTCGACCCCTCGGATCGGGCGAGCGCCGACGTTCCCGTTCCCGATTTTTCAGGTGAGATCGGCAAGAGCCTGCGGGGTTTGAAAGTTGGCGTTGTCGCTCACTTCCATGAAAGAGACAATCCCGTCAGCGAGGAGACGGCAGTCGCGGTATCGCAGGCCATCGAGATCCTGCGGGACGGCGGCGCTGTCGTTTCCGACGTCAAGCTGTCGTCCCTGGCGGAATATTCCTCGGCAAACCGCGTGATAATGAACGCGGAGGCCGCCGCGTACCACGAGCAGACGCTGAGGAGCCGCTTTCGCGATTTCGGTGAGCGTTTACGGCACAGGTTGCTGCTGGCATCCTTCATGACGAGCAACGACTACATCCAGGCGCAACGGCGCAGGCGCGAACTGTGTGACGAGTTCGCGCAGGCTATGGAAACGGTCGATGTCCTCATAACCGCAGCTTCGGCTTCCGAGGCGCCGCTCATCGAGGACGTCCCTTTCTGGGACGGCCTTGAAAAGCCGAGCTTTGCATTGCCTTGGAATTTGACCGGCTATCCTGCCATCGCGGTCTGCATGGGGTTTGGGCCGAAAGGCCTGCCGCTCTCCGTGCAGATCGGCGGCCGACCCTTCGGCGAGGCCACGCTTTTCCAGGTCGCCACGCTCCTTGAAACTTCAACCCCATGGAGGCAGAGACGCCCTGTTCTCTGCTCGTCCTGACATTGTGCGGGGCTGCCTTGCCGCGCGCCCGATGGCGTTCTGCTCGGCATGCATGTATGGCGGCCGCGGGGCTCAGGGCGTATCCAATCGTGGCAGCCGCAGTATAAACCGTGTCCCCCCATCCCTGGGCGGGTCGTGCAGCACCGTTCCTCCATGCAGCTGTGCGATCTGGCGCACGAGGGAAAGGCCGAGGCCCCATCCTCCGGCAGCCTCGCCGTGGCCGCCCGGGCGGTAAAAGGGTTCGAAGACACGTTCGCCTTCTCCCGCGGGGATACCGGCACCATGGTCGCGGACCGACAGTTCGGTCATGGCACCCGTGGACCCGACGCTGATCGTGATGGGCGCCGCGCCATGACGAACCGCGTTCTGTATCAGGTTGCGGATCGCCCGGGACAGGAGCCGCGCATCGCCCATGACCTCCGCCGGCGTTCCGGAGGCGTCCAGCCCCGCCCGCGCGGCCTCTTCCGCGGCAAGCGCCAGAAGGTCGAGCGGCTGGAACGCTTCGGTCCGCTCGCCATGGGTCAGCCGGCTGGAAAGCAGGATTTCGCCGACAAGGTCGTCCAGTTCGCCCAGGTTCCGCGCGATCTCCTCGCGCTGCGTCTGTGTGGGGTTGTCCTCATGGAGATGCACGGCCATGCGCAGGCGGGCAAGCGGGGAGCGTAGCTCGTGGCTGGCATTGGCCAGGAGCGAACGGTTCGAATTGACCAGCGCCTCGACCTGCGCAGCGGCCCGGTTGAAACTGTCGGCGACGCTCGCGACTTCGTCGCGCCCCTCGATGGCGACGCGCAGGGACAGGTTGCCCTTCCCCCAGCTCTCGACACCGTGGCGCAGGCGCTCCAGCCGGCGCGTAAGGTTGCGCACGACCGGCCAGGCCGCGAGCGCCGTCAAGCCGGCAACGAGCGCCAGAAGCAGCAACGGATTGCCGCGCGGCCGGAACGGCAGGGTGAAACGCGCGGTCAATGTTCCGCCGTCCCGCACCGCAACGGTGACGGGAGCGAAGGCGGTGATGCCATCCCGTTCGGCGGGTCGATAGGCCGCGACGACGGTTCCCGCCGCATCGCGCAGTTCGATCTCCGCATGGCTTGCCGGGCCGATGCGGTTCAGCACGGCCTGCGGCTCCTCGGGACCGGACAGCATGGCCGCCAGCAGTTCGGCACGCTGGTTGACCCAGCCGCGATCCTCGCGATCGACGAACAGCGCCACCATGACGATCCCCGCAATCGCGAGGATCGCGATGCCGGCCAGGACCGTCAGATAGATCTTGAGAAACAGCCGCCCGCGCATGTCAGTCCTTGTCGTCCTGGCGTCGTGCGAAGACATAGCCCGCGCCGCGCACGGTGACGATGCGGCGAGGGTGCCGGGGATCGTCCTCGATCGCCGCCCGGATACGGGAGACATGGACATCGACCGACCGGTCGAACGCATCGGCTTCGATCCCCTTCACGCGATCAAGCAGCTGCTCGCGCGTGAGAATCCGCCCGGCGCTTTCGGCAAGGGCTAGAAGGATGTCGAACTGGTGGCCGGTCATGTCGCAGACCTGCCCGTCGAGCCGCGCGCTGCGGGAGCCGGGGTCGATCTCCAGCCGCCCGAAGCGAAGGATGCCCGCCACCGGAGAGGCGCTGCGGCGGCGCAGGATCGCGCGCAGCCGGGCCAGCAGCTCGCGGGGGCTGAAGGGTTTGGGCAGATAGTCGTCGGCGCCGATCTCGAGCCCGACGATGCGATCGGTCTCGTCTCCCCTGGCGGTCAGCATCAGGACCGGGACGTCCGATCCGGCGCGGATGCGCTTCAGTACCTCGAAGCCGTCGAGGTCGGGCAGCATGACGTCGAGGATCACCGCCTCGGCAGGACTGCGGCTGAGATCGGCCAGTCCCGCCGCGGCCGTGGGCGCCGATCGCACCCGATAGCCATTGGCGGACAGGTAGTCGTTCAGCATGGCGGAAAGCCTCGTGTCGTCGTCGATGATCAGGAGATGTTCCGCCATGCCCGTTCCTCAGCGCACCGCGCTGTCCTTGCCATACCACAAACGCGTGAAGATCGCCTCACGCCGGACGAAGGCGTGATAGAGCGCGGCCCCGACATGGGCAACCAGGAGGCCGACAAGAGCCATCGCGCCGGTCCCGTGCGGGCCGCGCGGCGCATAGGCCGCGAAATCCGGCAACGACCCGGTCCCGCCGAACAGGATGGCTCCGGCCCCGCTCATCGCCATCAGCGCGATGCCGCTGCCGAACATGCCGAAGAGGACGATATAGAAGGCGGCATGAACCCCTCGCGCCAGCCGTTTCTGCCAGGGCGGCGTATTTGCCATGGGCGCCGGCTTGCGGTCGAAGACCAGCCACCACGCCACGCGCAGGATCGTCAGCGCAAGGGTGGCGATGCCGAGCGGCACATGCACGCGCAGGAACATCGCCGGATCGCTCGAGGCGGCGGCTCGAAAGCCGGTTCCCAGGAGGACGAGAATCGCGGCGGCGCTGAGCCAGTGGATTGTCACGGCAACGCTGCCGTAGCGATCTGCGCTGCTCTTCATCATGATCGGAACTCCTGATTGGATATCGGGTCGGGGAGCCGGGGCGTGGCCGCCCCGGCCGAACCATGCGCCTTCATTCACGGCCCGGCCTGAAGCCGGGACCGAAAGAGCGGCGCTTCTCCAGCAGTTCCGTCCGCTGTTCGGGCGTCAGGACCTCGGCTGCCTGGATGAAGGCGTCGAGCGCCCGGGCTGAGACGGCGTCGGCGGTGGCAAGGACTTCCTTCCGCAGGGTTTCGATCGCGGCGCGGTCCAGCGTCTCGGCCCTCACGAGGGCGGCCAGGCGGTCGCGCCGGTCGTCCAGATCGCTGATCATGGGGCGGATTTCCGTCCGGGCGGCATCGACGATGGCCCAGATTCTCTGGCGCTGCTCTTTGGTCGTGTCCACCGATTTCAGCGCGCGTTCCAGGCCGAAGCCGCCGAAGGGGTCGCCGAATCCATGGCCGCGAAAGCCGTTCGCCTGAACCACGCCGGTGACTGCGAGCGCGCCGAGCGCCAGAACCGCGGTCATCCCGCCTACCAGATACTTGCGCAGGCGGCCTTTCTTGCTGCTGTCTTCCATGTTGCTTCTCCTCGTCTTGCACGGCCTCTCATCGCCGCGACAAGGAGAAGATGATGTCCGCGTGTTTCTCCCATCCACGCGTCATATTAAGTTTTGTGAAGAAGCAGGAGGAGGGCGCCGACGGACATTCGCGTGCCGGGCCGCCGGCTGGCGTCCTTCAAGATCCCTAGCCATCGGGTGCTTTTGCGCCCGCTGGCAGATCGGTGTCTTGCGCGCACGCGACGAGTACGTTCACGGCTTCCTGCAACATGGGGCCCAGATATCGGCCTTTCTGCCAGAACACGACGTAGTGATAGAGCGCGCTTGGCTCGAAGGGGCGGATCTCGACGTTGAAGCACGCAGCCTGCCGGGCGGCGAAGGTATTGCTGCTTGAAATGCCGAGGCCGGCGGCGACGAAACTGACCTCCTGGCCGATGACATCCACCTGGATGGCGAGGTGCGGCTCCGCTCCCATGTAGCGAATGGCATTCTCGCTCATGAGGTGGGATTGCATCTGCGGTTCGATATCCGCAAGCGGCTCGCCGACCAGATCCTCCGGCCGGATCAAGTCCTTCCGGGCAAACCGGTGCTCCGGATGGAAGATGCATACATTGGTCGCCGTCGTCATCGGGCGCCAGTCGAAGACGTTTTCGTCGAGCGGCAGGCGGCCAAGTCCGAGATCCGCCCGCCCTTCGAGCACATGGTCCGTTACCTCCCGGTAGGTGCCGGATTTGATGTGGACCGCCGCGACCGGCTGGCGCGACCGCAGCATGCGGATGGCATCGGGAAGTAGCCGGAGCGAGAAGACGTGCGGCGCGGCGATGCCGATCGTGTCGCTGTCGATGCCCTTCAGCGAGGAGACGGTGCGGGCGATCCTTTCCATCTGCACGAAGGTCGCATCGGCGTCGCGAAAGAGGGTCATCGTCTGCGCCGTTGGAACGAGCCGCCCCTTGTCGCGCATGAACAGCTGCACGCCGAGCAGGGTTTCCAGCTGCTTGATCTGCTGGCTGACGGCGGGTTGGGTGATGTCGAGGGCCTTTGCCGCCGCCCTTTCGGAACCGGTCCTGACGACCTCGCGCAGAATCTGAAGCTGGCGAAGCGTGACGCCCGTCCCTGCGATTTCGACCATGATGATGCGTTCCTGCGCGCGCGGTTCGTAGCTCTGCAAATGCAAAGATCAACTTATACCCTCTCGCGCGGAACCGCCACCTCCGAGCCGAATGGCTCTTCTTCATATAAGCTAGGCTTATCTAAAAATAATCCTGCTTATAAATTGACCCTATGGGCGCGACAGGCAATTCTATGTCCGTAACGCCGCCGTGACGGACAGCCGGCGCCGAAGGAACACAAGGGGTTCCGCTACATCGAAAATCGAAAGCGAAAGGGTGGTGCCGCTTCATGCGCGCAGCAAAGGCTTTGTCGTATCCTGCATTCGGCGTCGGTGAACCGGCCGCGGAACCCGGTATCCGCGCCGAGCGGATCGAAAAGCGGCTCGGCGGCAACGATGTCCTGCGGGGTGTCGAGCTTATCGTCCGTCCCGGCGAGATCCTCTCGATCCTCGGCAGCAGCGGTTCGGGCAAGAGCACGCTGCTCAGGTGCCTCAATCTCCTGACCATTCCCGATCGCGGAGACATCTGGGTGCACGGCGAGAAGCTGGCGATCCGCGCCGCATCGCAGCACGGCGGACCTGCCGGCATCCTCGATCACCGGCAGGTCCGAAGGGTGCGGGCTTCCATGGGCATGGTTTTCCAGAACTTCAATCTCTGGCCGCACAAGACGGCCCTCGAGAACGTCACGGAGGGGCCGGTTCTCGTCAAGGGGATCCGGCGCGGCGCCGCCGCCGAGCTCGGCCGTCACTACCTCGCCAAGGTAGGGCTCTCGGACAAGGCGGACGCCTATCCGCGCCATTTGTCCGGCGGCCAGCAGCAGCGCGTGGCGATCGCCCGGGCGCTGGCGATGGAGCCGCAGGTGCTGCTTTTCGACGAGCCGACCTCGGCGCTGGACCCGGAACTGGTGGGCGAAGTGCTGCGTGTCATGGCGGCGCTTGCCGGGGAGGGGCGGACCATGGTGATCGTCACCCACGAACTTGCTTTCGCGCGCGAGGTCTCGACGCGGGCCGCCTTCATGCACGGCGGGCTGATCGAAGAGGAAAGCCCGCCGCAGGAATTCTTCTCCTCTCCCGTCTCAGGCCGTCTTCGCGGCTTTCTCGCTTCCCATCGATAGGAGGACCTCGCGCATGGACGGTTTCGTGGTGCAGTTCGTCAACGGACTGAAGACGACGGTACTGCTGGCGCTTGTCAGCGGCGCGCTCGGCATGGCGCTCGGATTGCTTGCCGCGGCGGGGCGGCTGTCGCGGTGGAGGGCGGTAAGCGCCGCGGTCGGCTTCTACACGACGATCATTCGGGGCGTGCCCGAACTCATCATCATCCTGCTGATCTATTTCGGCGGAACGGTCGCCATCAGTGCCTTCTTCGGACGCTATGTCGAGGTCAACGCGTTCCTCGCCGGGGTCGTTTCCCTCACCGTCGTCTTCGGCGCCTATACGGCGGAAATCTTCCGAGGGGCGGTGCTCAGCATACCGGCAGGGCAGATCGAGGCGGCCCGCTCGCTCGGGCTGCATCCCTGGCAGACCTGGCTGCTCGTCATCCTTCCGCAAATGCTGCGCATCGCCCTGCCGGCGCTTGCGAACCAGTGGATCTCCCTTGTCAAGGAAACGTCGCTGATCTCGATCGTCGGGCTGACCGATATCATGCGGGTCGCCGCCATCGGCGCGGGGTCGCTGCGGGCGCCGCTGACATTCTATCTTGCGGCATCGGCGCTCTATCTCGCGCTGACCAGCCTGGCGCTGGTGATCTTCAATCTCCTCGAACGGCGTTTCGCCGTTCCCGGGCGGTGAGGTGCCGCGCCATGGATATCATGCTCCTCCTCACCAGCACGGTCACGCTTACCGGCGGCATTCCGCTGACGCTTCTCCTGACATTCGCATCGCTCCTGGCGGGTTTCGTCCTCGCCGTGCCCCTTGCCTTCATGCGGGCGTCGCCGCGCAAGTGGCTTTCCCTACCAGTGCTCGCCTATACATACGTGTTTCGCGGCACGCCGCTGCTCGTCCAGCTTTTCATCATCTATTACGGCCTCGGTCAGGTCGGCGCCATTCGCTCGAGCGTGCTCTGGGTCCTGCTGCGCGATCCCTTCTGGTGCTGCCTGCTGGCGTTCTCCCTGAACGGCGCCGCCTACACGACGGAGATCTTTCGCGGCGGGATCCAGGCCGTGGCGACCGGCATGATCGAGGCGGCGCAGGCGGTCGGCATGTCGCCGTTGCAGATCAAGCGCCGGATCATCTTTCCGATCGCCTTCAGAAGCGTGCTTCCGTCCTATGCCAACGAGGTCATCAGCCTGGTGAAGGCGACGTCGCTCGCCAGCACCGTGACCTTGCTGGAGATCACCGGCCTTTCGCGAAAACTGGTGTCGGAGACCTTCGCACCCTACGAGATCTTCATCGCCGCGGGCGTGCTCTATCTCGGCCTTACCTTCCTCCTGACCGGCTTCTTCAACGTGCTGGAGGCCCGGTTGAACGCGGCGCCCCAGGCAAGGACACATCCGCGCCGGGTCATCCTGCGGCAGGTGCCCCATGAACAGTAACGCCCGTCAAGACCTGCTGCCGCTCTGGGAGAGCGCGTGGCGCGAGATCGATCCGTCGGCGATTGTTTCCAACTACCGCGCCATACGGGCGGCGATCGGTCCCGGGACAAAGATCTTCGCCTGCCTGAAGCAGGACGCCTATGGATGCGGGGCGGGTAAAGTTGCCTCTCTCCTGTCCGCGGCCGGCACCGATGCCTTCGGCGTCGTGTCCATCGCCGATGCGATCGCCGTGCGGCGGGCAGCGCCCGGAACGCCGATCCTCATGTATCCGGGCATCGGCCCGGATGCCGTCGACCTTGTCAGGGACCTCGACCTGACGATTTCAGTTTCCGGCGAGGAGGACCTGCAGGGCTGGCTTGCGACCGGCGTGCCGCTCAAGGTTTTCGTGAAGGTGGATCTCGGCTTTTGGCGCGCCGGCGTGGTGCCCGCCAGCCTCCGGGGCCTGGTGAAACTGTGCGCCTCGCAAAGCAATCTCGCCGTTGACGGCCTTTATGCCCATCTCAGTGAGTTCGGCGACGCCGGGTCTTCTGCGCCGGCGCAGGTCGCACGCCTGACGCCGCTTCTTGACGCGCTGAAGGCGGAGGGGCGGCTTCCCTCGACCGTCATGGTTTCAAGCAGCGAAAGCCTGCTTCAGCACCCGGAATTCGACATGGACGCGGTCGATCCCGGTGCCCTCCTCTTCGGATTGGCCCGTTCCGGGGCCGGGCGTCGGACCCTCTCCATCCGGCCGGCCCTGTCGGCGATCAAGGCGCGCATCGTAGCGCTCAAGACGTGCCACGACAGCATGGGAAGGCCGCCGGGCCTGCCGGGCTACCACCCGGCGATGCGCCTTGCCGTGCTGGGGATCGGCTGGGGGCACGGGGTGCCGCGAGACCTCGGCTCCTCGGCCTCGGTGCTCGTCCGGGGGCGGCGTGCGCCCGTCGTGCCGCCCGTCCATCTCGAACATCTTCGCATCGACGTCACGGATATTCCCGAAGCGGTGCTCGGGGATGAGGCGGTCCTGCTCGGCTCTTCCGGTGCGGACCGCATCACGCTGCCGCAACTCGCCGAAGCCTGGAACACCGATGAAACAGGCGTCGGCTGCGGCCTCAGGGAGAGCCTGCGGCGGATAGACGCCGCACCACGATCGAAACCGAACCAAGAAGAAGGGGAATGACATGAAACGACAACTGACCTGCGCCCTCGCGGCGCTCCTGCTGGCTGCCGGCCTTGCCCATGGCGCGGAGCGCACGGCCATCACCATCGCCTCGGAAGGCGCCTCGCCGCCGTGGGACTATATCGACGAGAACGGCGCGCTCGTCGGTTTCGACATCGACGTCGGCAACGAGCTCTGCACCCGGATGAAGCTGCAATGCACCTTCGTCGCGCAGGACTGGGACGGCATCATCCCCGGCCTTCTGGTGAAGAAGTACGATGCGATCATGGCCGGCATGTCGATCACCGAAAAGCGCAAGAAATCAATCGCCTTCTCCGTTCCCTATGCGGTGGCGCCGAACCAGATCGTCATGCGCCGGGCGCTCGGCCTGCCGCCCGGGGATAGCGAGGCGAAGCTGAACCTCACGGATATCGACGCGGCGAAGAAGGAGACCATCGACAAGCTGAGGGAAAGCCTGAAGGGCAGGACCCTCGGTGTCCTTCGCTCCTCCAACTCGGAGGCGGTCGTGCAGGAACTCTTCGGCGACATTGCGGAGGTGCGCAGCTATGACAGCCAGGAAAACCTGAAGCTCGACCTGACATCGGAGCGTATCGACGGTGGCCTCGGCGATCGCCTGGTCTGGAAGCAGTTCCTCGACACGCCGGAGGGCAAGGCGGTGGAGTTCTTCGGCCCTGAACTTTCGGGAGGCACCTGGGGCCCCGGCGTCGGTGTCGGTCTTCGCAAGGAGGATGCCGATCTTGCCGAGGCCTTCGACAAGGCCATCGAAGCGAGCACCCGGGACGGCACGCTCGGGAAGATCAGCCAAAAATGGTTCGGCGTGGATATTGCTCCGCAGCTCGCGAACTGACTGTCCCCCTGCGACTATCGGCGGCCCTAGGGCCGCCGCCTCCTGAATTCTTCTCCAAGGTACATCGCCATGTCTTCACCGTTCACGCTCGCCGTCACCGGGCAATCTCTCATTCATCATGATGTCCGGCAGGTCCGGGACGATGGATTTGCCGCAATCAAGGCACTGATCAAGCAGGCCGATATCGCTTTTACGAATTTCGAGACGACGGTGTTCGGCCGGCATGGCGGGTGGCCGATGAAAGGTTCCTATTTCGGATGTTCGGCGCCGTTTGTGCTGGATGCGCTGAAGGACATCGGCTTCAACACCCTGGCGCTCTCCAACAACCACGCCTTCGACCTCGGCCCTCCGGGCGTTCTGTCGACGCTGGAGGAAGTGGCGGAGAGGGGGTTCCTTCACGCCGGTATCGGTGTCGATGCCACAGACGCGGGCCGGCCGGGAATGAAAACCTTCGGCACAAGACGGGTGGCGCTCGTTGCCATGGACGCCGGCCCCGGCCCGGCGACCATGTATGCGGCCGACGCGACGGACCGGCGTCCGGCAAGGCCGGGCGTGAATGGGCTCGACGTGTCGAGGCGTTTTGCGGTCGAGCCCGCGGTATTCGCGAGCCTCTCCGGCATTCAGGACATCTTCCAGAGCAGTCCGATGGAACGGGGCAACTACGCCCAGCCGCACGATCCGCCGGACCTGCAATCGGCCGATGAGATCGATTTTTACGGAACGGTCTTTTGCCGCGCCCCGGAGAACCGGCGCCGGATCCTGGTGGACGAGGCGAGCCTGCAGCGTCATCTGTCGGCGATCCGCCGCGCTGCCGCGGAAGGCGCCTTCGTCATCGCCTACCTCCACCATCATCATTGGGAGCCGAACTGGCGGGAGGTGCCTTCCTGGGTTCAGGCGTTCGCACGGGCTTGTATCGATGCCGGCGCGGGGATGTTCGTCAGTCATGGCGCGCCGGTCCTGCAGCCCATCGAAATCTATCGCGGCGCGCCGATCTTCTTCGGGCTCGGCAATTTTCTCTTCCATCTCGATGAGGGGGAGGTCGTATGGAGCGCACCGGACGTCTGGAAAAGCGTCGTGGCGACATGCCGCTTTGATGCCGACGCCAGGCTCCGGTCGATCGACCTTCATCCTGTCGTCATCGGCGGCGAGAATCTGGACGCTGACAATTATCACGAACGGATCGTTCCGGTCCCTGCCCCGGAAGGGCTGGCAGCGAGGATGATCGAGGATTTGGCAATCCGCTCGAAGGCACACGGCGTGTCGATTGCCTTCGTCGAGCGTTTTGGGAGAATAACGGCAGAGATCAGCGCGTAACGACAATGACCGGCGATCAGCTTTGGTAACTGAGCGACCCCGAGAATCCAGGGTAAAGCACGTCGAATACCTTCGCGGTTTTCCGGTCAACCGCCTCCGCAAGGTGATCGTAACCGGACCGAGGGATCTCCGATGCAGGGCGAATTGTCGTGCCTGCTTCTTCCAGAACCTGCTGGAACGCTTTGACGCAGCCTCTTGGCATGGTGTCGAGCGAGCCGATCTCGTCGAGCAGCGCCTCCTCAACCGAGGTCAGAACGGAACTGTCATTTTTTGTTCGTCGCCTATTCTGGTCCGGAAGCGTTCCAAAAAGGTCAAACAGCGACAGGAGGCCCTCTCGCAGGCGGTCATTCTTCAGCATTTCGGTCAGGCTGCCTTCGGCCTCCTTGCATGTCGAGCCACAAGATTGCCAGTGCCGGAAAACCGAAACGACGAATGCTTCGTCACTGGTCAGATCGGAAAAGCCAAGCGGGGTAAAATTGATGGTTTCCATAAATCCAGTCCGAGCGGCACGCGGAGGCCTTCTTTAGACGATTAAAGTTGATTTCGAAACACCACTTTTTAATGAAATGCGGTATCTTGTCACGCGGTCCTGGTTGACGTACTCGAAACCCACAGAGCCCTGTGGGCCAAGCAACAAACCGCTCGGTGGCGCTACGTTTCCGCGCCATGCAGTTCATGACGTGGGATAGCGATGAACCTTTACCTGGATTACCTGGCTGAGATCAAAAGCAGAGAAGCACAAGGGCTCGCCCCCAAGCCGATCGACGACGGCGGATTGACCGGCGAAATCATTGCAATCATCCAGGATGCCGGTAACGAGCATCGGGCCGATGCCCTGAATTTCTTCATCTACAATACGCTGCCGGGCACGACCAGCGCGGCTGGCGTCAAGGCCGCTTTCCTGAAGAAGATCATCCTCGGCGAAACGATCGTCCCGGAGATCACCCCCGAATTCGCCCTCGAACTGTTGTCGCATATGAAAGGAGGCCCTTCGATCGACGTGCTGCTCGACATCGCGCTTGGCGATGACGCCGCGATCGCCGGGCAGGCCGGCGAGGTGCTGAAGACGCAGGTCTTCCTCTACGATGCCGACATGTTCCGGCTGCGCGATGCCTTCAAGGCGGGCAATGCCATCGCGAAGGGCGTTCTGGAGAGCTATGCCAAGGCCGAATTCTTCACCAAGCTCCCGGATGTCGAGGACGAGATCAAGGTCGTGACCTTCATCGCCGCCGAAGGCGATATATCGACCGACCTGCTGTCGCCCGGCAACCAGGCGCATTCGCGCTCGGACCGCGAGCTGCACGGCCAGTGCATGATCACGCCCGAGGCGCAGCAGGAAATCGTGGCGCTGAAGAAGCAGCACCCGGACAAGCGCGTGATGATGATCGCCGAAAAGGGCACGATGGGCGTGGGCTCGTCGCGGATGTCCGGCGTGAACAATGTGGCGCTCTGGACCGGTAAGCAGGCCAGCCCCTATGTGCCCTTCGTCAATTACGCGCCGGTCGTCGCGGGCACCAACGGCATCTCGCCGATCTTCGCGACCACCGTCGACGTGACCGGCGGCATCGGAATCAACCTGAAGAACTGGACTAGGAAAACCGGCGAGGACGGCAAGCCGATCCTCAACAACGACGGCAACCCGGTCCTCGAGCAGCAATTCTCGGTCGAGACCGGGACAGTCCTGAAGATCGACACGAAGAACAAGAAGCTCCGCGACGAGAACGGCAAGGAGCTGGTCGACGTCGCCGCCGCTTTCACACCCCAGAAGATGGAGTTCATGAAGGCCGGCAGCTCCTATGCTATCGTCTTCGGCAAGAAGCTCCAGACCTTTGCCGCCCAGACGCTCGGGGTCGAGCCGACCCCGGTCTTCGCCCCGAACAAGGAAATCACCGTCGAGGGCCAGGGCCTGACCGCGGTCGAGAAGATCTTCAACCGCAACGCCGTCGGCGTGACGCCGGGCAAGGTGCTGCACGCGGGCTCGGACGTGCGGGTCAAGGTGAACATCGTCGGCTCGCAGGACACCACCGGCCTGATGACCGCGCAGGAACTCGAGGCGATGGCGGCCACCGTCATCTCGCCGCTCGTGGACGGCGCCTACCAGTCGGGTTGTCACACGGCATCCGTCTGGGACAAGAAGGCGCAGGCGAACATTCCGAAACTCATGGCCTTCATGAACAACTTCGGCCTGATCACCGCCCGCGACCCGAAGGGCGTCTATCATTCGATGACGGACGTGATCCACAAGGTGCTGAACGACATCACCGTGGATGACTGGGCGATCATCATCGGCGGCGACAGCCACACCCGCATGTCCAAGGGCGTGGCCTTCGGCGCCGATTCGGGCACCGTGGCGCTGGCGCTGGCCACCGGCGAGGCGACCATGCCGATCCCGCAGTCGGTCAAGGTGACCTTCAAGGGAACGATGAAGCCCTATATGGACTTCCGCGACGTGGTGCATGCGACCCAATCGCAGATGCTCAAGCAGTGTGGGGACAACGTGTTCCAGGGCCGGGTGATCGAGGTCCATATCGGCACGCTTCTGGCCGACCAGGCCTTCACCTTCACCGACTGGACGGCCGAGATGAAGGCCAAGGCGTCGATCTGCATCTCGCAGGACGAGACGCTGATCGAGTCGCTGGAAATCGCCAAGTCGCGCATCCAGATCATGATCGACAAGGGCATGGAAAACGCGGCACGGACCCTGCACGGCTTGATCGCCAAGGCGGACAGGCGCATTGCCGAGATCCGCTCGGGCGAAAAGCCTGCGCTCGCGCCCGATGACAATGCGAAATACTTCGCCGAAGTCGTCGTCGACCTGGACGTGATCGACGAGCCGATGATTGCCGACCCCGACGTGAACAATGCCGATGTGTCCAAGCGCTATACCCACGACACGATCCGCCCGGTGTCCTATTACGGCGGCGCCAAGAAGGTCGATCTTGGCTTCGTGGGCTCGTGCATGGTGCACAAGGGCGACATGAAGATCGTCGCCCAGATGCTGAAGAACATCGAGAAGGCCGAGGGTAAGGTCGAGTTCAAGGCGCCGCTCGTCGTCGCCGCCCCGACCTACAACATCATCGACGAGCTGAAGGCCGAAGGGGATTGGGAAATCCTGCAGAAGTATTCGGGCTTCGAGTTCGACGACCTGATGCCGAAGAGCAAAGCGCGGACCGAATACGAGAACATCCTCTATCTCGAGCGTCCGGGCTGCAACCTGTGCATGGGCAACCAGGAAAAGGCGGAGAAGGGCGATACCGTCCTGGCGACCTCGACCCGCCTGTTCCAGGGCCGCGTCGTGGAAGACACCACCGAGAAGAAGGGTGAATCGCTGCTGGCCTCGACCCCGGTCGTGGTGTTGTCGGCGATCCTCGGCCGCACGCCGAGCATGGAAGAGTACCGGGCTGCCGTCGACGGAATAGACCTGACAAAGTTCGCTCCGCCGAAAGTCGCTCCGATCGATTCCCTGTCCGTCCATTACTAGGGGCTCGACATCGAGAGGGCGCCGTAAAGCCTGACGCCGATTGGGTGGCCCGGCGAGGCGCCCTGCTGTCAGGCGGGCGTAAGCCCGAGCGATTCATTACACTCGCTCATCCCCGGAATCTGCGCACGGATGAAGATCCGGCGCGGACCGGCGGCGCGTTGTCCCGTGGCACCCCTGCCGCTGGGTGAGTGCGGGCGCGCTCGGGAGGGCTTGATTTTACGGGCAGTATTCTATTGTTTTAGTAGGGAATGCCGTGTCACCCACTCGTCGGACAGGACGAGTTCCTGGAAACCGCCTCACGCCGTGCAGGAAAGGAACCCATCGATGACGCTTGCGCCCGCCCAACTCCTTCCGCAATCGCAGGACGCCGATACCCTCGCACGGATCGCCATCATCGGTCGTGGCTTCACCGGCCTCATGACGGCAATCGCGCTCTTGAAGGCCGTCCACAGGCCGTTCCATCTCGTGATGTTCGACCCCTATCCGAAAATCGACGGCGGGGAGAGCATCGGCCGCCCGGCGTCCGGGCTCCTGAACAGCCGCGTCCGCGATCTCTCGGTCGATCCGGCGGCCCGCGACGATTTTCGTCATTGGCTGGAGGCCAATGACGGCTGGCGTGACCGCGACCAGGCGGTGCCCGGCAATGTCGATCATGCCTTCGTGCCCGGGGAGGTGTTCAGCGCCTATGCCTATCAGCGTTTCTCCGAAGCGCTGCGCGAACGGGCCGATGTGATGGTTCAGGTGCGTGCCGAGAGTGTCGCGGCCATCGGGCGCCACTCGCGGGGCGGTCTTTCCGTTCTTTCGGGCGAGGGCGATCAGGCGCGCTTCGATGCCGTCTTCCTGGCGACGGGCTATGGCCTGCGCGAGATCGCCGAAGGCAATGCCGGCCCGACCGGCGCAAGGGAGGTGCAGGTCATCGGCGGCGGCGTTCATGCCGTCGACCGTGCGCTGCGCCTGCTTGCGGCAGGGGAGGCGTCCCATGTCACGCTCATTTCCGCGTCCGGTTTCCTGCCGCAGCCGCATGCGCCGTCGGCCGTCGGCGCCGTATCCTCCGATCGTCCGTTCCCGAACACGCTCCGCGGCGCCTTCCGCCATCTGCGCGAGGCCGCGAACCGGGCGGCACTGGAGGGGACTGGCTGGCAGGGCATCATGAACGATTTCCGCCTGCGCGCCCGCGAGCTCTGGCAGGGCCTGACGCCGGAGGAGCGGCGTCGCTTCAAGCGCCATGTCAAGCCGATCTACGACAGCCACCGCAACCGTCTTCCGCTCGGCCACTATGAGCGGCTGCGCCGGGCAATCGACAGCGGGGCGATCACGGTGCGCAAGGGCAAGATCGAGCGCATCGCGACCAATGGCGTGCTGCTCTCGGGCGCGGGGGGACTGCAGGTTCTGCCGGCGGACCGGACGATCGATTGTCGTGTCCGCCCGACCGATCTCGATTCCCCGCTCTTCCGCTCGCTCCTGTCGGCGCAGCTTGCGCGGCGGGACGAGCTCGACCTCGGCATCCTCGTCGACGGTGACGGCCGGGTCTTTTCGCAAACGGGGGCATTCGAGGGGCTCTTCGCGATGGGGCCGCTGGGTCTTGGAAGCCTGCCGGATATCGACCTCGTGCCGCAGATCGTCGTTCAGGCTCACGCGGCAGCCGACGCCCTCGGGGCTTGGCTTGCGGAAACCGCGAGCAGCAAAGCCGCGGAGTCTCGCACGCGCTAGAAAGACGCCGGCCCGGCCGGCAGCCGGGTCAGACCAGTCGCGAGAGGCCGCGACAGGTGCGGATCAGCGGGGCAGCAGCGCCTGTTCGTAGATCTTCGTCGAACGGGCGCCGGAACGGCAATAAGCCAGGATCGGCCGGGGAAGATCGTCCAGAGCCTGGATCATGCTGCCCACGGCCTCGTCCGTCAGTCCCGTGGAAAGCACGGGGATATGCCGGACCTCGATGCCGAGCTGGGCCGCGCGGCCGGCAATCGACGAGAATGCGGGCTGGTCGGCTTGCTCCCGGTCGGGCCGGTGGCAGACGATGGAGCGGAACCCCAGCAGGCTGACGATGTCGACATCTTCAGCCTCGATCTGCGGTGAAACCGAGTAGTCCTCGTTGATCTTGCGGATGTCCATGCCTGTCCTTCCTTTGTCGTTCTGGCGAAGGCGTGTTGTCTTTCGGGCTTCAGGAAAAGCCCAGGGGCCGCACAGACACGCTGAGCCACAGGGCGGCGGCAACGAGCGCCACGGCTGCCGCCACCCCGACGAAAAACCAGCTCAGTTCGCTCGAAGGCCTCAAGACCGGCCGGCGGCCGATGTCACGCCGCATGATGGACATCCTTGTCGACAGCCGGAAGAAGGCCGGACAGATCCGACAGGAGGTCGTCGAAGCGCGCCGCAAGGCGGGCCGATGCAACCCTGTGGTCCTTGAAATCGACATCGGATGCATAGATCGCCGTCGGGAGTGTCCGGGCGCTGAAGAAGCCGAAGAGGGGACGCAGCTGATGCTCGACCACCAGCGCATGCCGGTCGCCGCCGCCGGTCGCCGTGAGGATGACGGGTTTCCCGCGCAGTTCGAGAGGGTCGATCAGGTCGAACAGGTGCTTGAAGAGGCCGGGATAGGAGCCCTTGTAGGTGGGCGAGCCGACCAGCAGCAGGTCTGCCGTGACGATATCGGCGAAGACTTGCCGGGCCTGATGGTCGAGGTCCTTGCGCCAGAGCGCGCGGCCGAGCGAAGGGCCGACGTCATTGAGGTCGTAGGACGATGTCTCCACCGCGTAGCGGGCCTGGATCAGCGAGGCGATGTGCCCGGTAAGCGCCTGGGTTTTCGACGGTCTGTTGTAGCTGCCTGTTATGCTGACGAGCCTCGGTATCGACATGGCGTTCTCCATTTTAATCTATGATTCTCTATAAAAATTATAGATTAAAGGAAAAGCACGCTATTTTCGGCTCGTCTGGAGGAAAGATCGCCCACGCATCCGGTGGCCTCCTAGGCCCCGGCGGGCGTATCGCGCGCCGCTCCTGCTTTTCCGGAGCCTTCCCGTCTCTCAGATAACGGAGGATTTTCCGTGATATCGAACGGTTTTGCATTCGCAGCGGATGGGGCGTTCGTTCCATTGGAGGAAAGATTCTTGGAAAGAATTTTCTCCTTGAGCGTGTTTCGCGCATTTATTACCCATCCGGTCATTGAAACGCGAAACACGGGCCGCGGGCCGGGAGACTTCGATGAACACTGCGATGAACATGATGCCGATGATGAACGCCATGATGGGTGGCATGGGCCAGCCGATGATGTCGCCGATGATGATGAACGGCATGATGCCGATGATGGGCGGCATGCCCATGATGATGCCGATGCCCATGCCGATGATGATGAGCACGATGTCCTGCAAGATGACCGACGCCGGCATGGTCTGCGAGATGAAGCCGATGGACGGCATGGACCCGGCGATGTTCATGGAATGCTGCAAGCGCATGATGGCCATGATGAACGGCGGCATGCCGATGATGATGATGTGCGGCGGCATGATGATGTGCTGCTCGATGGCCGCCTGAGGCGCATCGCACCGCAAAGCTATAAGGCCTCCCCTCCGGGAGGCCTTTTCATATGGCCGGGCCTCCCTTGGGGAGGCCCCTCATATGTGGATGACGTCCCGGTATGTCGAGACGAGATAGACGGTCGCGGGGCTGCCGGTCATGTTGCGGTAGACGTGCGGCACGTCCGCCTCGAAGACGAGGGCGTCGCCTTCACCGAGAATATAGGGCTGCTTGCCGACGATCACTTCGACCGTGCCTTGCGCGACGACGAGGTTTTCCACGGTGCCGTTGCGGTGGGCTTCGGCCCGCTCGGCATGGTGCGGCGCCAGCCGCAATTCGTAGAATTCCACGGTGCGGTCACCGTCATAGGGAAAGAGCGCGCGGGTCTCGAATTTCCCGTCGCTCGACGACAGAGTCTTGGAGGCCGAGCGGGTGAGCAGCACCGTCGCCGGCTCTTCCGCCTCGATGATCAGCGAGCCGCAGGTGACGTCGAGGGCCGCGGCGATCTTGGCGAGGATGCTGAGCGTCGGGCTGCTCTTGCCGGTTTCGATCTGCCCCAGCATGGCCCGGCTGACGCCGGAGACCTTGGCGAGCCGGTCGAGCGAATAGCCGCGCCGCGTTCTCAGCCGGCGCAGGTGCTGGCCGGTCCGTATGCAGATCGCGTCCGACGGCGCCGGAGCGGTTTCCCGGTCGAGCACGGCGACTTCACCGCGCATAGGCCCACGGGCTCGTAACGACCGGGAAGAACGTCCAGACAGGAACCCACATCATCATCGGCTGCATGCCGGTCGGCTGTATTGCGGCCTGCGCTGGAAGAGACGGCGCGGAGGCCTTGCGGCGTGCGTCGCGATAGGCCTGGAAATCAACGATTTTCGCACTTTCGGCTGCCATGAATGTCCCCCGGCGTGATTGTCTATAAGAATTATGTGTTTCTCGCCGGCATGAAAGGCAGGCCCACTCAAAAGGGGTGGCGTGGCAGGAAAAGTTTTTCCTTTGCCGGGCTCGGCGCGAAACGGGAGGCGAGGCGCCAGGGTGGTTCTGCGATGCCGGGCCGGCCAAGCGGCCGGGCATTTTTCTGCCATGGCTGCGGCGCCGATGCCCGGCGAAAGGGGGCGGCATAGGAGAAAAAACTACGAGGCCCGGGAAAGGTTGGAATGGGTGCCCTCGAAATCAATTATATTCTATAGATTATATAATCTACATGATCTTGACCCAGGGGAACGCCATGAAGATTTCACGCCGCTTTTTCTCGACGGCTCTTGCTGCCCTGCTCGCCCTGCCGCTTCTCGGCGGTGGGCCGGCATACGCTTCCGACAAGACGGTCCGCATCGGCTACCAGAAATACGGTACGCTCGTTCTGCTCAAGGGCAAGGGCCTCCTCGAGGAAAAGCTGGAGAAGATCGGCTATACGGTGACCTGGACGGAGTTCCCCGCCGGCCCGCAGCTGCTGGAGGCGCTCAATGTCGGCGCCGTCGATTTCGGCACGACCGGCGAAACGCCGCCGATCTTCGCACAGGCCGCCGGCGCGCCGCTCATCTACATCGCCCACGAACCGCCGGCCGCGCGCGGCGAGGCGATCCTCGTGCCCAAGGACAGCCCCATCAAGACGGTGGCGGACCTCAAGGGCAAGACGGTCACGCTCAACAAGGGATCGAATGTGCACTACCTGCTCGTCAAGGCGCTGGAGGAGGCGGGCCTGAAATATAGCGACATCAAGACCTCCTTCCTGCCGCCGGCCGATGCCCGCGCCGCCTTCGAGCAGGGTGCGGTCGATGCCTGGGTGATCTGGGATCCCTTCCAGGCGGCCGCGGAAGTGGCGATCGAGGCACGCGAGCTGCGCAACGGCGAAGGCATCGTGCCGAACCACCAGTTCTATCTCGGTGCGAAGAGCTTCGTGGAGAACAATCCCGAGGCGGTCGACGTGGTCATCGAGGCCGTTGCCGAGATCGACGAATGGGCGAAGGCCAATACCGCGGCGGCCGCGGCGGAGCTCGCGCCCTCCGTCGGCATTCCGCAGGATGTGCTCGCCATCGCGCTCGAGCGCCAGTCCTATGGCGTCAAGGCGATCGACGAGAGCGTCGTCAGGCAGCAGCAGTCGATCGCCGACACCTTCTTCGACCTCGGGCTGATCCCCGAGAAGATCTCGATCGCGGATGTCGTGCGCAAGGGTGGTGCCTGATGGCGGAGACGTCGGTGGCCGGTTATGCTGCCGGCGAAACCCGCAAGCTCAACCTCAAGGGCCTGGGGAGCGCGCTGGCGCCCTGGGCCCTTCCCATCGTTCTCCTCATCGTCTGGGAGATCGCGGCGCGGACGGGCCTTGTGACCGCCCGCCTTATGCCGGCGCCCACGACCGTCGCCGCCGCCTTCTGGCGGTCGCTGCTGGACGGTTCGCTTCTCGTCCACACGCTCGCCTCCACGCAGCGCGCGCTGATCGGCCTTGCCATCGGCGGCGGGCTCGGCTTCGTCGCGGGTGTCGTCAACGGATTGTGGAAGCCGGCCGAGACGGCATTCGACAGCACGCTGCAGATGGTGCGCAACATCCCGCATCTGGCGCTCATCCCCCTCGTCATCCTCTGGTTCGGCATCGACGAGACGGCGAAGATCTTCCTCGTCTCGATCGGCGTCTTCTTCCCGATCTACATCAACACCTTCTACGGCGTGCGTACCATCGATCCGCAGCTCGTCGAGATGGCCTCCGTCTACGGGCTCGACCGCAAGGCGCTGATCACGCGCATCATCCTGCCCGGCGCATTGCCCTCCATTCTCGTCGGCCTGCGCTATGCCCTCGGCTTCATGTGGCTGACGCTCATCGTCGCCGAGACGATCTCCGCCACCAGCGGCATCGGCTACATGACGATGAACGCGCGGGAATTCCTGCAGACGGACATCGTCCTGCTCGGCATCATCGTCTACGCCCTTCTCGGCAAGCTTGCGGATGTGGCGACCCGCGCGATCGAAAAGCGCGTGCTGGTCTGGCACCCCGCCTATCAGGCACGGCAGGGAGGAGAGCGATGAGCATCGCCGCTTTCCATGTGCCGGATGCCGCGGCGGGCCTGCCGATCTCGCTGTCGCGGGTGGAGAAGTCCTTCGGCAAGCTGAATGTGCTCGCGAACTTCAACCTAGAGATTCCGGCGGGCCAGTTCCTTGCCGTCGTCGGCCGGTCGGGCGGCGGGAAGTCGACGCTGATGCGTCTTGTCGCCGGCCTCGACACGCCTGACAGCGGCCGCGTCGGCATCGGCGGGGGCAGGGTCGAGCGCCTGCATCCCTCCGTCCGCCTTCTCTTCCAGGAGGCGCGCCTGGTGCCGTGGCAGCGCGTCGTCGAGAATGTCGGCATCGCCCGCGGTGCGAACTGGCAGGAGAAGGCGAGGCGCACGCTTGTCGATGTCGGGCTCGAAGGCCGCGAGAACGACTGGCCGAGCGTGCTTTCCGGCGGCCAGCGGCAGCGCGTGGCGCTCGCCCGGGCGCTGGTCAGCGAGCCGCAGATCCTGCTGCTCGACGAGCCCTTCGGCGCGCTGGACGCGCTGACGCGCATCGAGATGCACCGCCTGCTGGAGCGGATCTGGACGGATCGCCGCTTCACCAGTGTGCTGATCACCCATGACGTCGCGGAAGCCGTGGCACTGGCCGATCGCGTAGTCGTGCTGCGCGATGGCGCCATCGCCCTCGATATCGACATCGATCTCGACCGTCCCCGGCAGGAACTTGCCGACCCGCGGGCCGTCGATCTGCAAAGGCAGATCCTGGACGCCGTGTAGAACCATCCGGCCGCGGCGCCGGCCGGAAGTCATCCTTATGAGGCCCCCATGACCATCCACGCCAAACCCGTCCACCTGCCGACCATCGACTTTTCCCGCTTCTACGGCAGCCCCGAAGAGCGCACGGGTTTCATCCGGGAAATGACGCGCATCCTGCACGATCACGGCTTTTTCTATCTCACCGGCCATGGCGTGCCGCAGAGCCTGATCGATGACGTGCTGGCCGCATCAAAGCGGTTCTTCGCCCTGCCGGAGGCGGACAAGCTGTCGATCGAGATGGTGAAGTCGCCGCATTTCCGCGGCTACAACCGGGCCGGCTACGAGCGCACCCGCGGCGAGCAGGACTGGCGCGAGCAGCTCGACATCAACACGGAAGGCAAGCCGGTCGAGGATGGGCCGGGCACGCCCTGGAACCGCCTCTACGGCCCCAACCAGTGGCCTGAAGCCCTGCCGGAGCTGAGGCCGCTGCTGCTGCGCTACCAAGCCGAGGTCACCCGCATCGGCATCGATGTGCTGAAAGCCATCGCACTTTCGCTCGGCCAGCCGGAAAACGCCTTTGCCGAAATCTACGAGCCGTCGCCCTCGCAGCTTCTGAAGATCATCCGCTATCCCGGCCGCGAGGCCGCCGGCAGCGACCAGGGCGTCGGCGCGCACAAGGACGGCGGCTTCGTCACGGTGCTGCTGCAGGATACGACGCCGGGTCTGCGTATCCGCACGGAGGAGGGCGTCTGGATCGAGGCGCCGCCGGTGCCGGGCACCTTCGTCATCAACAGCGGCGAGCTCCTGGAGCTTGCGACCAACGGTTTCGTGCGCGCCGACGTGCACGATGTCGTCACGCCGCCCGCCGGCACGGAGCGCTTCTCCGTCGCCTTCTTCCTCGGCGCGCGCTACGACGCGACCATCCCCGTCATTCCCCTCGCGGAGGCGTTGAAGCGCGGCGAGCGCGGCGTGACGGTCGATCCGCTCAACCCGATATTCCGCGAGGTCGGCATCAACCACCTGAAAAGCCGCCTCAGGTCCCATCCGGATGTCGCGGCAAAGCACCATCCGGACCTGCTGCATCTGTTGGAGAAGCCGGCAAAGGCGTGAAGTCCTTTCCCGTCCCAGTCCGAGGAGATCGGGCCATGCCCGGACACGAGAGCAACGTCGTTTTCCTTCCCGTCGAGGACGCGGCCCGCGGCGTGGTCGCCACGCTTTGGCAAACCCTGCGGGAGGAAGCAGCCGCGGCAGCCCAGCGCGACCAGGCGCTGGCGCGGGCGATGAACTCGGCCGTGCTGATGCATGCGAGTTTCGGCCATGCGCTCTCGCACCGGCTGGCGATCAAGCTGGCCGATCACGACGTCGACCGCGACGAGCTGCTCGCGCTCATTTACGGCGCCTATACCGACAGGCCGGGCCTGCTCGGGGCGGCGGCAGCGGACCTCCAGGCGGTGAAGGACCGCGACCCCTCGAACAGCGAGGCACTGACGCCCTTCCTCTATTTCAAGGGCTTTTCCGCATTGCAGGCCTACCGTGTCGGCCATTGGCTCTGGGCGACGGGCCGGCGGCACCTTGCCCGCCACATCCAGAGCCGGATTTCGGAGACCTTCGCGATCGACATCCACCCGGCCGCGGTGATGGGACGCGGCATCATGCTGGATCACGGCAGCGGCCTCGTCATCGGCGAGACGGCGGTGGTGGAGGATGACGTCTCCATCCTGCAGAACGTGACGCTCGGCGGGACCGGCAAGGAAACGGGCGACCGGCATCCGAAGGTGCGCCGCGGCGTGCTGATCGGCGCGGGCGCGAAGATCCTCGGGAACATCGAGGTGGGTATCGGCGCGAAGATCGGGGCCGGCAGCGTCGTCGTCGGGCCGGTCGCGCCCTACACGTCTGTCGTCGGCGTTCCGGCGCGACCGGTGGGCAGGCCCCATACGGTCCTGCCGGGCGTGACCATGGACCAGAGCCTCAGCGAGCCGGAATACATGATCTGAGAAGGCTCGTGTTTGCCGCCGGGTGGCGGATGCCACCCGGGGAGGCTGGATTGCGGCTAGGATGCCGACGTCAGCTTGACGTTGCCGCCGTGGCCGCCGCCGCCGAAGACCTGATGGCCGCCGAAGGACGAGCGCAGCTGGCCCCGGGGGCCGGGCAGGCCGAGTTCGGGGAAGAGGAGCTCGGAGACGCGATAGGCCTCCTCGACATGCGGATAGCCCGAGGCGATGACCGTGTCGATGCCGAGCGCCTGGTATTCGCGAAGCCGGGCGGCGACGGTTTTCGGCGAGCCGACGAGGGCGGTGCCGGCGCCCGAGCGCACGAGGCCGATGCCGGCCCACAGGTTCGGCGAGACCTCCAGCTTGTCGCGCCGGCCGTTGTGCAGGGCCACCATGCGGGCCTGGCCGACGGAATCGGAATTCTTCGTCAGCACCGCCTGAGCCGAGGCGATGGCCTCGTCCGAGAGCTTGGAGATCAGCCGGTCGGCGGCCTCCCATGCCTCTTCGTCCGTCTCGCGGACGATGAAATGCAGGCGGATGCCGAAGGTCGCCTCGCGGCCTTTCGCGGCGGCGGCCTTGCGGGCATGGGCGATCTTCTCGGCGACTTGCGCCGGCGGCTCGCCCCAGGTGAGGTATTTGTCGACGATGCCGCCGGCGAAATCGATCGCCGCATCGGACGACCCGCCGAAATAGATCGGCGGGCGCGGCTGCTGCACCGGTGGCAGGCCGAGCTTCGCGTCGATTGCCTTGATATACTTGCCGTCGAGGGTGGAACGGCCGGTCTCGATCAGCTCGTTGAAGACCTGGATGAATTCGGCCGCGTGGTCGTAGCGCTCGTCATGCGGCAGGAAGATGCCGTCGCCGGCAAGCTCTTGCGCGCTGCCGCCGACCACGATGTTGAGCAGCAGGCGGCCGTTCGACACGCGGTCGAGCGTGGAGGCGAGGCGGGCGTAGTAGGCGGGCGTCGCCGTGCCGGGGCGGATGGCCACGAGGAATTTCAGCTTCTCGGTCCGGGCGGCGAGATCGGCGGCGAGCACGAAGGATTCCTCGCACGCCGCGCCGACGGGAATGAGCACGCCGGAATAGCCCAGCCGGTCGGCCGCAACCGCGATCTCCCGGAAATAGCCCGGATCCGGCGGTCGGCTGAGCTCGTCCGAGCCGAGATAGGAACCGTCGCCGGAACTGGGGATGAACCAGAGGAAATCGAGGGGCTGGTCGGATTTGCTCATGCGCTGTCTTCCGGATTGAGGAACGGGATGCCTCGTAAGATAATAAATTCTATAGTTTGAGTAAGAAATTATATTCTCTTGTACCGCCCGCCCGCGAATTAATCCTTGCGCGGCGCCGGCGCCGCACCGTTGGTGGAGCCGGATCTCGTCCTGCCGCGCGCTACAGCTTTCCGGGGACAGCGCTTGATGGCCGGTTTCGATCTGCGAAGCGTGGGGCTGCCTGTAACCTGGGAGGCTTGGGTGTTTCTCGAAGGGGCCGGCCGGAGAACCCGCGGACGGTGTGCCCGGGCCAGGCCGCTTGCGGTGACATGCAGTCCCAAGGAGGCGCCTGTTGCCTTTGCGCGAAGGAACGGCAAATCCGTCGCGCGGGCGAACGGCAAAAGAATATTCCCCGATAGCCTTTCGAAATAATCTATAAAATCTATAAACTAAATATGATTTTGCTACGCTGGCCGCATCACTTCGCGAGGGGACATCCGATGAGCCAGCAATCCGAAACCATGCTTTCCAGGGGCCTGTCGCGCCGCGGCCTGATCAAGGCAGCCGGCGTCACGGCCATTGCCGCCACCGCAGGCGTCATCGGCGCGCGCTCGACGCGCTATGCCATTGCCGGCAACCTCATTCCGATCAAGCTGGAATGGACCGAGGTCGCCGCCTGCCATTCTCCCGTCGGCTTCGGCCTTGCCAAGGGCATCTATGCCAAGCACGGCCTCGATGTGGAACTGTTCTACCAGGGGGCGAGCGGCCAGACGCTCATCCAGGCGCTCGCCACCCGCAAGGCCGAGGCCGGCCCCGGCCTGCTCTACGACTGGCTGAAGCCGATCGAACAGGGCTTCGATGTGCGGCTCTTCGCCGGCTCGCACGGCGGCTGCCAGAGCATCCTCGTCAAGCCGGAGAGCGATATCACGACGCTGACGGACCTCAAGGGCAAGACGATCGGCACGTTCGACGTCATGTCGCCCTCGCGCGTCGCCTTCTCGGTCGCGCTCGCCAAGGCGGGGCTTAATCCGGAAACCGACGTCACCTGGAAGGTCTTCCCCTTCGACCTCGTGGCCGAGGGCGTGCTGAAGGGGGAGGCAGATGCCGTCGCGCACATGGACCCCTGGGCCTATTCCTATGAGAAGCTGCACGGCTTCCGCCGCGTCGCCGACACGCAGACCGGCAGCTTCAAGGACCGCGTCTGCTGCGTGCTCGGCGTCAATGGCGACTACTACGAGGCCAACAGGGACGCCATCAAGCGCGTCGCCGCCGCCAACCTCGAAATCCACCAGTACACGGCCAAGCACCCGGACGAGGTGGCCAAGTGGTATTTCGACACCTTGAAGCCGGGCCTCTCGCTGGAGGACCTGACGGAGGTGCTTGCCGCCTTCACCTACCACGACCACTGGTTCGGCAAGGACCTGCTGAAGGAGGTGCGGATCGGCTACGAGGACCTGAAGCTGACCGGTGTCATCGACGCTTCCACCGATCCCGAGGAGATCGCAAGCCGCATCACCATCGACATCTTCGCATGATGCCATGAGCACGGCGGTCGAGGACACATTCGGCGGGGCAGGGCGGCGCACCTTCGCCCCCTCTCTTCCCGGCATCTGGCGCAACGGGCTGTTTGCGGCCGGCACGTGGTTTCTCGCCGCGGCGCTGACCTATGCTCTGCCCGATGTCATCACCTGGGGTGCGACGCAGCTCTTCGCCGTCCTCGCGCTGGCCGGGGCGGGGATTTTCCTTGCGCTGTCGGTCACGGTCCACCGGCTCGGCGGCCTTGGCCGCACGCTCGTCCATTACGGGCCCTGGTTCATCGTGCTCGGCCTTTGGCTTGCGGTCTGGGAAGTGCTGACCGCCAAGCTCGGCTGGCTGCCGAAGCCGTTCTTCTCGCCGCCGCAGGGCCTGCTGCATGTCTATGTCACGGACTGGGACCGCCTGCTGATCTGCGTCGCCTATACCGGCCGGCTCTGGGGGCTCGGCTTCTTTTCCGGCGTCCTCGTCGGCTTTGCCGGCGGCGTCGCGCTCGGCTGGTCGAAGCGTTTCGCCTATTGGGGCATGCCGCTTCTCAAGCTGATCGGACCTGTGCCGGCAAGCGCCTGGATTCCCTGCACCTTCTTCATCTTCCCATCCACCTTCCACGCCTCGATCTTCCTCGTGGCGCTCGCTTCGGGCATCCCGGTCGCGATCCTCACGGCGGCGGGCGTCAGCCAGGTCAACCGGTCCTTCTACGACGTCGCCCGCACGCTCGGCGCGGACAACCGCTTCCTCATCTTCAAGGTCGCGATCCCCGCTTCGCTGCCGAACGTCTTCGTCGGCCTCTTCATGGGGCTCTACTATTCCTTCGCCGTGCTGGTTGTCGCCGAAATGCTCGGCGCCAAGTTCGGCCTCGGCTGGTATCTCCAGTTCAACACGGCCTATTCGGCCTATGCCAATGTCTATGCCGCCCTCATCGTCATGGCGCTGATCTGCGCCGGGCTCGTGCGCCTCCTGTTCGTCGTGCGCGACCGCCTGCTCGGCTGGCAGAAGGGGATTCTATGATGGCGCTCGCTCTCGCAGAAACCGCTGCCGACAGCATCGCGCTCGACGTGGAAGGCGTTTCCCACCGCTACGAGCTCGACGGCAAGGACCTGCAGGTTCTCGACGATGTGAGCCTTGCGATCGCGCCGGGCGAATTCGTCGCCCTGCTGGGACCGTCCGGCTGCGGCAAGTCCACGCTGCTGCGTCTTGCCGCCGGGCTGGAGACGCCGACCGCCGGCAAGGTGCTTGAAAACGGCCGGCCGATCACCACGCCGAATCCCGACCGCATCCTCGTCTTCCAGGATGCGACGCTGTTTCCCTGGCGCACCGTGCGCGGCAACGTCGCGACGGGCCTTGAGGCGCGCGGCCTTGTCCGCGAGCGGAAACACCGCATCGACGAGGTGCTGACGCTGGTGAAGCTGGAAGGCTTTTCCGATTTCTACCCGCACCAGCTTTCCGGCGGCATGGCGCAGCGCGCCGCGCTCGCCCGCGCGCTCGTCAACGATCCCAAGCTGCTGCTGCTCGACGAGCCCTTCGGCAAGCTCGATTCGCTGACGCGGCTCAGGATGCAGAACGAGCTCCTCGATCTGTGGAAGAGCGCCGGCTTCACCGCGCTGCTCGTCACGCACGATGTCGAGGAGGCCCTGCTGCTCGCCGACTGCGTCATCGTGCTCTCCGACCGGCCCGCTTCCATCGTCGCGGAGGTGCGCGTCGGCCAGCCGCATCCGCGCCGCCGGGACGATCCGAACCTCGTCGCGCTGCGCCGGTCGCTGCTCGAAAAGCTGGGGATCTCCCATGACGTCTAGCGCGCGGCTCGCCCACCACGCCGTCGCGCTTGCCGGCGGTGTCCTCGCTGTCCTTGCCGTCGGCTGGTGGTGGCTGATCTTCAGCAAGGTCGTCGAGAACGACTACCTCACCGTCCGCCAGGCCGTCACGTGCCTTGCCGGCGCGAGCGACCTCTGCACGCTCGCCCAGGCACTGTGCACCAACGATCATCTCTACGGCATCCGCTGGTATGCGCCGGAAGCCTTCTGGGCCGCGGCGAGCATTCTCGTCGCGGGCGCCATCCTGTCCGTCCGTCCCTCGCGCGCCTGAATGCGCCGCAGCAAAGGAGAAGTGCCATGACGATCCATCAAGCCCCCGAGGTCGCCGAACAGGATATCGTCGAGGTCCCGGCCGGAGCCGCGACCTTCAAGAGCCGCCATCCCGAGACGATCGCGCTGCACGGCGGCAGCTTCCGCTTCGATCCGGCAAGCGGTGCGGTCGCCGTGCCGATCTACCAGACGACGTCCTTCCAGCTGCCCGGCACGGACGGCGCCGACAGGCTCTTCGCCCTCGAAGCGCCCGGCCATCTCTACACCCGCGTCTCCAACCCGACACAGGACGCCTTCGAGCAGCGCCTTGCCGAGCTTGAAGGCGGCGCGGCCGCGCTGGCGCTCTCCTCCGGCCAGGCGGCCTTGGCTTTCGCGATCCTCAACGTCGCCCGGGCCGGCGACAACATCGTCAGCGCCGCTGGTCTCTACGGCGGCACCTGGGCGCTCTTCGCCGCCACCCTGAAAAGCTTCGGCATCGAGACCCGTTTCGTCGATGCGTCGGACCCGCAGGCCTTCGAGGCGGCGACCGACGAGCGTACACGCGCCTACTACGCCGAATCCCTGCCGAACCCGAAGCTGGAAGTCTTCCCGATATCCGAGGTCGCGGCCATCGGCCGCCGGCACGGCATTCCGCTGATCGTCGACAACACGGCAGCGCCCTTGATCATCCGGCCGCTGGAGCACGGCGCGGCGGTCGTCGTCTACTCGACCACGAAATATATCGGTGGCCACGGCACCTCCATCGGCGGCGCGATCGTCGACGGCGGCAATTTCCCCTGGGCGGAGCATGCCGCGCGCCAGCCGAACCTCACCGAGCCGGATGCAAGCTACCAGGGCAAGACGTGGATCGAGAAGGCCGAGGCCATCGCCTTCCATCCCTATATCCTGCGCGCCCGCGCCGTACTGCTGCGCGATCTCGGCGCGGCGATCAGCCCGCAGAACGCCTTCCAGTTCATCCAGGGCCTCGAGACCCTGCCGCTTCGCCTTCGCCAGCACAACGAGAACGCGGTGAAGGTCGCCGAATATCTCAAGGGCCATGACAAGGTGAAACGTGTCATCTTCCCGAAATTCCAGGACGGCGAGGCGAAGGCGCGGGCGGACACATATTTCAAGCCGGGTTATTTCGGCGCGCTGGTGGGCTTCGAGCTGAAGGGCGGGCGCGAGGCGGGGCGCCGCTTCATCGACAGCCTCCAGCTTTTCTATCACCTCGCCAATATCGGCGACGCCCGGTCGCTGGCGATCCACCCGTCGACGACGACCCATTCGCAGCTCTCGCTGGAAGACCAGCTCGCGACCGGCGTCACGCCCGGCTATGTGCGCCTTTCCATCGGCCTCGAACATCCCGACGACCTGATCGCCGATCTGGAACGAGCCATCGCGCTGGCCTGAGGCCGGCCACCCCGATCGGCGTGTGACCCGGCGCTTCCTCCTCGCGCCGGGTTTTCCTTGCGCTGCGTGCGCTCCGGCAGCGAGGGGAACAGCGTTTCGCTTTGTAATATATAAAAAAGATAGAATTTCTGTATTTATCCGCAGCGAAGGCTACCCTCCTCGTCAATTCCAAGCGTGACCGGTCCGAAGGCCGGCACGGCAGCGACGATGAGCAGGATGCATGACGCAGATCGACAATGCCTGGGGCGCCGGCCCCGGTGAACGATATGAGGCGCTGGCCGCGCCGTTCCGGCCGATTTTCGCGGAGATCGCCGCGCAGGCGACCGCGCGCGACCTGGGGCGCGATCTGCCATACGAGGCGATCCGCCGCTTGAAGGAGGCCGGTTTCGGCGCGGTCCGCCTGCCGGTGGAGGCGGGCGGCAAGGGGGCGAGCCTGCCGCAGTTCTTCAATCTGCTGATCGAGCTTTCCGCAGCCGATTCCAATGTCACGCAGGCCCTGCGCGCCCATTTCGGCTTCACCGAGGATATCCTGAACACGAAGGATGCCGCACGCCGCGCCCTGTGGCTCGCCCGCATCGCGCGGGGCGAGACCGCCGGCAGCGCCTGGAGCGAGATCGGCGCAGGCGCGGCGCTCGACCGCTTCTCCACGACCGTCGCGGAGAAGGACGGCCGGCTCGTCCTCAACGGCGAGAAATACTACACGACCGGCTCGCTCTTCGCCGACTGGATCGATGTCGGCGCGAGCGACGCGGCGGGCGAGGGGATCGCCGTCGCGGTGCGGCGCGAGGCCGCCGGCGTCGCGGTCATTGACGACTGGGACGGTTTCGGCCAGACGCTGACGGCGAGCGGCACGGCCATCTTCCGCGACGTCGTGGTCGAGCCCGGGGACATCGTCGTCGACGACGAGCGCTTCAAATATTCGGCCGCCTTCTACCAGCTCGTGCACCTCGCCACGCTCGCCGGCATCGGCCGGGCGATCGCTGCCGACGTCGCGAAAGCCGTGGTGGAGCGCCGGCGCACCTATACCCACGCCGCGGCCGCGCGCCCCAGCGAGGATCCGCAGGTCCTGCAGGTCGTCGGGCGCATCCGCGCCGCGGCCTATGCGGCGGGCGCGATCACCCTCCAGGCGGCCAACGGCCTCCAGCGCGCCTTCGAAGCGCATTTCGTCGACGATGCGGAGGCGGAGGAAAAGGCCAATGCCATCGCCGAGCTTGAAGCCGCGCAGGCCCAGACGGTCGTCTCCGACCTCATCCTCGAAGCCGCGACGCTGCTCTTCGATGCGCTCGGCGCCTCCGCGACGAAGAAGTCCGCCGGCCTCGACCGGCACTGGCGCAACGCCCGCACGCTCGCCTCGCACAATCCGCGCATCTACAAGCACCGCATCATCGGCGATTTCGCCGTCAATGGCACGCCGCCGCCCTATCAGTGGCGCATCGGCGCAAGCGCGGGCTGACGGCGATGATAAGGCTTGAACGCGTCACGAAGAGTTTTGCCGGCAAGGAAGGCGCGGCCGCCGCGCTCGACGGCGTCGATCTCTCCGTCGCCAAGGGCGAGATTTTCGGCGTCATCGGCTCCTCCGGCGCGGGGAAGTCGACGCTTGTGCGGCTCATCAACCTCCTGGAGCGCCCGAGCGGCGGTGACGTCTTCGTCGCCGGCGAGCGGGTGACGGAGGCCCGCGGCGAGCGTCTGCGCGCGCTGCGCCGGTCGATCGGCATGGTCTTCCAGCATTTCAACCTGCTCAGCGCCCGCACGGTCGCCGGCAATGTCGCCTATCCGCTGGAGCTGACCGGCGAATACGGCAAGGCCGAGATTTCCGGGCGGGTCGCCGCGCTGCTTGCCCGCGTCGGCCTTTCCGAACACGCCGGGAAATATCCGCGCCAGCTTTCGGGCGGGCAGAAACAGCGCGTCGGCATCGCACGGGCGCTCGCCTGCGAACCCTCGGTCCTTCTCTGCGACGAGGCGACGAGCGCGCTCGATCCGCAGACGACGGGCGCGGTGCTCGATCTCCTGCGCCAGATCAACCGCGACCTCGGCGTCACCATCGTGCTCATCACCCATGAGATGGACGTGATCCGCCGCACCTGCGACCGCGTTGCCGTGCTCGATCGCGGCCGCGTGGTGGAGGAGGGACCGGTGACGGACGTCTTCCTGCACCCGCGCCACCCCGCGACGCTGCGGCTGGTGCGCGAGGCCGAGCCGGACGGCGGCTCGCTCGACGCCGTCGCAGGGGCCGATCTTGGCGGGCGCACGGTGCGCCTCACCTTCACGGGGCCTGCCGCGCACAAGCCCATCCTCGGCCGCATCGCCCGGGAAAACCTCGTCGACTACGCCATCCTCGCCGGCCGGGTCGGCCATATCCGCGAGACGCCCTATGCGCAGTTCATCGTCTCGCTCTCCGGGCGGGACGTGGCAGGGGCGATCGCGGGCCTTCGGGCGAGCGGCGTCGACGTGGAGCTGCAGGGCGGCGCGCCGCTCGCGCCGCCCGAGGAAAGGCCCCGCCATGTCGTTTGAGAACATCTACTGGGGCGATATCGGTGCGGCGCTCGGCCAGACGCTCGCCATGGTCGGCGGTGCGCTGCTGCTCACCGTCATCGTCGGCCTGCCGCTCGGCATCCTGCTGTTCCTCACCGGGCGGCAGCAGCTCTTCCAGGCGCCGGTCGCCTATGGCGGGCTCTCCTTCGTTCTGAACATCATCCGCTCGGTGCCCTTCATCATCCTGCTCATCGTGCTGATGCCGGTCACCGTCATCGTCACGGGCACGTCGCTCGGCATCCGCGGCGTCATCTTCCCGCTCGTCGTCGGCACCGCGCCCTTCTTCGCGCGGCTGGTGGAGACGGCGCTGCGCGAGGTGGATCGCGGCGTCATCGAGGCGAGCCTGGCCATGGGCGCCTCGACGCGCCAGACGATCCTGCGCGCCGTGCTGCCCGAAGCGCTGCCGAGCCTGCTGGCGGCCGTCACCGTCACGGCGATCGTGCTCGTCGACTATACGGCGATGTCCGGCGCGATCGGCGGCGGAGGGCTCGGCGACCTCGCCATCCGCTACGGCTACCACCGGTTCCAGACTGAAATCATGCTGGTCTGCGTGGCGATCCTCATCGTCTTCGTCCAGCTCATCCAGGCGAGCGGCAACCGTCTCGTCGCCCACTTCTCCCGTAAATGACCCGCGCCAGGAGGACCCACATGCGCATCCTGAAATCGCTCACCATCGCCGCCAGCCTCGCCTTCGCCGTCTTCGGCTCCGCCAGGGCGAACGAGACGCTCGTCGTCGGCGCCACCGCCATTCCGCACGCCGAGATCCTCGAATTCGTCAAGCCGATCCTCGCCAGGGACGGCCTCGACCTCGATATCCGCGTCTTCACGGACTACATCCAGCCGAACGCCCAGCTCGTCTCCGGCGAACTCGATGCCAACTACTACCAGTACCGGCCGTTCCTAAACGACTACAACCGGGAGCGCGGCACGGAGCTGGTGCCCATCGTGCCTGTGCATATCGAGCCCTTCGTCGCCTATTCGACGAAGATCGATTCGGTTGAGAAGATCGAGGACGGCGCGACCGTCGCGATCCCGAACGATCCGGTCAATGGCGGGCGCGGCTTGCTGCTGCTCCAGAAGCTCGGCCTCATCAAGGTCTCCGGCAAGCCGGAGCTGACATCGCCGGAAGACCCGCTGCCGACCATCAAGGACGTGGTCGAGAATCCGAAGAACCTCAAGATCGTCGAGCTGGAATCCGCACTCCTGCCGCGCGCGCTCGGCGAGGTCGATCTCGCCGCGCTCAACGGCAACTACGTCTTCGAGGCCAAGCTCGACATCTCCAAGGCGCTGCTGATCGACCGCGGCCAGGACGGCCACAATGTCTGGAGCGAATATCTCGTCACCCGCCCCGAGACCAAGGACGACGCGCGCGTCGCCAAGCTCGCCAAGGCGCTGAACAGCGAGGAGACGCGGAAATTCATCGAGGAGCGCTACAAGGGACAGGTGGTCGCCGCCTTCTGATTTTTCGTCCCTCGCCGCCGGGCTGCGCCCTATCGCAGCCCGGCAATCCCTTTCTGAAATGACGGCCGAGACCGATGACCCCGACCCAAGCCACCGCCCGACAAACCCCCGCCGATCCCGCGCCCGGCAACCCCGGCTGGCTGCCCGCCCCGCCGGAAAGGCCTGCCCATGTCATCCGCGACGACGCGGAGGCGATCGCCGTCGCGGGACGGCTGAAGCCGCTGTTCGCCGCCGAGGCGAAGGAACGCGACCGGGAGCGGCGTCTCCCCTTCGCGGAGGTCGACCTCTTCTCCGAAAGCGGCCTGTGGGGCATCACCATCCCGAAGGAATATGGCGGGGCCGGCGTCTCGCAGGTCACGCTTGCAAAAGTTTTCGCGACGCTTGCGGCGGGCGATCCCTCGCTGACCCAGATCGCCCAGAACAGTTTCGAGATCATCGATGTCATCCGCCAGACGGGGAGCGAGGCGCAGAAGCACGAGCTGTTCGGCGCGGTGCTGGCCGGCAAGCGGCTCGGCAACGCGTTTTCCGAATTCGGCGGCAAGAACGTCGAGGCCTTCGAGACGAAGCTTGTCCGCAAGGGCGATCATTTCGTGGTCTCGGGCCGGAAGTTCTACGCCACCGGCGCGCTCTTCGCCCATCTCGTGCCCATCGTCGCGCTGGATGAGGCCGGCCATGTCGTCGTCGCCGTCGCCGATCGGGGCGCGGCGGGGCTGGAGGTCGTCAACGACTGGTCGGCCTTCGGCCAGCGCACCACGGCAAGCGGCACGGTGATCCTCGACGAGGTGGCGATCCCGGAAGCCCGCGTTCTGCCCGCCCATATCGTCTACGAGAACCAGAGCGCCGTCGGCCCGCAGAGCCAGCTCATCCATGCGGCGATCGACGCCGGCATCGCGCGCGGGGCCATCGAGGCGACAATCGACCTCGTGCGTAACCACGCCCGCCCATGGATCGACAGCGGTTCCGACACGGCGTCGGACGATCCCTACACGATCGCGGCGATCGGCGACCTCAAGATCCGCCTTCACGCCGCCGAGGCGCTCTTGGAGCGGGCCGGCCGCCAGCTCGACGAGACCATCGCCGACGTCACCGAGGAGACGATCGGCAGGGCGAAGATCGCCGTCGCGGAAGCCAAGGTGCTGACGACGGAAGTGGCGCTCGCCGCATCCAACAAGCTCTTCGAGCTTGCCGGCACGCGTTCCACGCTCGGCACGCACAATCTCGACCGTTTCTGGCGCGACGCACGCACCCACACGCTGCACGATCCGGTGCGCTGGAAGTTCCATGCGGTCGGCCAGTATTACCTCAACGGCGTGCAGCCGCCGCTGCATTCGTGGATTTGAACGGGGAGGGCGCGTGCCGCCCTCCGCAAGAAGACATGCGAAAAGAAATCCTTCTCAACGCCTTCACGATGAACTGCGCCGGCCATATCAACCATGGGCTTTGGACTCATCCGCGCGACCAGTCTCACCGCTATACCAGGCTCGGCTACTGGACGGACCTGGCGGCGACGTTGGAGCGCGGCCTGTTCGACGGCGTGTTCCTCGCCGATATCGTCGGGGTCTACGATGTCTATCAGCAGTCCGTCGACCTGACCTTGCGCGAATCCATCCAGCTTCCGGTCAATGATCCGCTGATGCTGGTCTCCGCCATGGCGGCGGTGACGAAGGGGCTCGGCTTCGGCGTCACGGTCAACGTCAATGCGGAGGCGCCCGCCATCTTCGCGCGCCGTATCTCGACGCTCGACCACCTGACGGAAGGCCGCATCGGCTGGAATATCGTCACCGGCTATCTCGACAGCGCGGCGCGGGCGATGGGCGAAACCGCGCTCGGCGAACACGACCAGCGCTACGACCGGGCCGACGAATTCCTCGATCTCCTCTACCGGCTCTGGGAAGGAAGCTGGGACGACGACGCCGTCATCCGCGATCGCCGCGCCCGCGTCTATTCGGACCCGGCCCGGGTGCGCAAAATCCGGCACGAGGGAAAATTCTACCGCGCCGAGGCCTATCATCTGAGCGAGCCCTCGCGCCAGCGCACGCCGGTGCTCTACCAGGCCGGCACCTCCGGTCGCGGCCGGATGTTCGCCGCCCGCCACGCTGAATGCGTCTTCATCTCGCCGCCCGACACCGGCGTCGCCCGCGCGGCGTCGCGCGCCATCCGCCAGGGCGCGGTGGAAGCGGGCCGGCGGGCGGAGGACGTGCGCATCTTCGCCGGCCTCACCGTCGTCGTCGATCGTACGGAAAAGAAGGCGAAGGAGAAGTTCGAGGATTATGCCCGCTATGCCAGCCCCGAGGCGGGCCTTGCGCATTTCTCCGCCGGCACGGGCATCGATTTCTCGCAATACGATCTCGACGAGCCGATCGCCTACGGCAAGGGCAATTTCGTGCAGACCTCGGTCGACCTTGCCCGCGCGCGCGGCTGGACGAAGCGCTCCATCCTCTCCGGTATGGCGCTCGGCGGGCGTTATCCGCTGATCGTGGGCGATCCCGCTCAGGTTGCCGATGCACTGGAGGTGTGGATCGCCGAGGGCGAGGTGGATGGCTTCAATCTCGCCCGCACCGTCGCGCCGGAAAGCTACGAGGACTTCATCGATCTCGTCATTCCGATTCTGCAGGAGCGGGGGCGCTACAAGACAGCCTACGGCGCGGGCAGCCTTCGCAACCGCCTTTTCGGCGAAGGCGACCGCCTGCCGGACCGCCATCCTGCCGGTGCGTTTCGCGCGCAGGCGGAGGGCGCGGAGTGAGGGGCGGGCATGGGACGGATATGGCGCCGGCGTCCCTCCGGTCCGCCGCGCCGAATCTTTTCCCAAGGCGCCCGTATTTTGGAAATTCCTGCCTGTCGCCGCTCGTTAGTATATTTAATTTATAGATTATATCATTATTGATCTGACGGGGACATCATGACCGACGACATCCGCTCCGGCGTCAACCGCCGCAATCTCCTCAAGCTCACCGCAGTGGCCGGCGTGGTGGCGGGAACGGGCCTTCTTGCGGCGCGCACCGCCGCGGCCGAGGACGGGCTTTCGCTCAAGGGCAAGCGCATCGGCATCAGCACCGCCGGCACCGATCATTTCTTCGATCTCCAGGCCTACAACGCCCAGATCGAGGAGGTGAAGCGTCTCGGCGGCGAGCCGATCGCCGTGGATGCCAGCCGCAATGACGGCAAGCTGGTCTCCCAGCTCCAGACGCTCATCGCCCAGAAGCCGGACGCCATCGTCCAGCTTCTCGGCACGCTCAGCGTCATCGATCCCTGGCTGAAGAAGGCGCGCGAGGCAGATATTCCGGTCTTCACCATCGATGTCGGCTCGGTCAACTCGATCAACAATTCCACCTCGGACAACTGGGGCATCGGCAAGGATCTCGCCCTCCAGCTCGTCTCCGACATCGGCGGCGAGGGCAATATCGTCGTCTTCAACGGCTTTTACGGCGTCACGCCCTGCGCCATCCGCTACGACCAGCTCGTCAACGTGGTCAAATATTTCCCGAAGGTGCAGATCGTGCAGCCGGAGCTGCGCGACGTGATCCCGAACACCGTTCAGGATGCCTTCACCCAGATCACCGCGATCCTCGCCAAATATCCGGAAAAGGGATCGATCAAGGCCATCTGGTCGGCCTGGGACATCCCGCAGCTCGGCGCGACGCAGGCGCTCGCCGCCGCCGGCCGCACGGAGATCAGGACCTATGGCGTCGACGGCAGCCCGGAAGTGCTCCAGCTCGTCGCCGATCCGAATTCGCCGGCCGCCGCCGACGTTGCCCAGCAGCCCGCCGAGCTCGGCCGCGTCGCGATCCGGAACGTCGCCCGCTACCTCGCCGGCGAGACGCTGCCGCGCGAGACCTATGTGCCGGCGCTGCTCGCCAACAAGCAGAATGTCGGCGAGGTCTCCAGGAAGCTCGGCATCGGCTGAAATCCGGCGCGGACCGCGGCGGCCTCGCCGCGGTCTCTTTCTGTCAACGGGGAATGCGGCCATGGCGGACACGGCAGGGCGCGGCGCGGCGATCGTCCGGCTCGAAAACATCGTCAAGCGCTTCGGCGGCGCCGAGGCGCTTTCGGGTGCGTCGCTCACCGTCGAGCGCGGTTCGGTGCATGGCCTCGTCGGCCAGAACGGCGCCGGCAAGTCGACGCTGATCAAGCTCATCGCCGGGCTTCACCGGGCGGACGAAGGCACGGTCGAGATCGACGGCAAGGTCTATGACCGGCTGACGCCGCATCTCGCGGAAGAGCTCGGCATCCATTTCATCCACCAGGATCGCCTGCTCGTCCCGACCTTCACGGTGGGCGAGGCGCTGTTCCTCGGCCGCGAGCTGCGGTTTCCCGGAACGCCCTTCCTCGACCGCGCGGCGATGCGGCGGAGGTCCGCCGAGATTCTCGAGCGCTATTTCGGTCTCGCGCTGCCCCATTCCGCGCTGATCGCCGATCTTTCGGCGGCGGAAAAGCAGATCGTGCAGATTACCCGCGCGCTCATCGCCAGTCCCAAGGTGCTGGTCTTCGACGAGCCGACCGCGGCGCTCGTCCGGCGCGAGGCGGACCTGCTCTTCCAGCTCATCCGCCGCCTCAGTGCGGAGGGCGTCACCATCCTCTACATCTCGCACTATCTCGGCGAGATCGTCGACCTCTGCGATACGGTGACGGTGCTGCGCAACGGCCGCGACGTCGCAACCCTGCCGGTCGCCGGAACCTCGGCGGCGGAGATCGGCGCCCTGATGGTCAACCGCGATATCGGCGAGCTCTATCCCAAGCCCGACGTCGCGCCCGGCGAGGTGGTGCTGGAGGTGGAAAACCTGGCGCTTGCCGGCCGCTTCGATGCCGTTTCCTTCACGCTGCGCAGGGGCGAGGTCCTGGGTCTTACCGGTCTCGTCGGCTCGGGCGCCAAGGAGGTGGTGCGCACGCTCTTCGGCCTCGACCGGCCGACCGGCGGTACGGTCTCCGTCAAGGGCGAGGCCGTGTTCTCCGCCGATCCCGCCGCGGCCACCGACCGCCGCCTGGCGCTGGTGCCGGAGGACCGCCGCCGCGACGGCGTCGCGCTTGACCTCTCGGTCACCGAAAACACCACGCTCGCCAGCCTCGGCCGTTTCTCCCGCGGCCTCATCGACCGCGGCGCGGAACGGCGCCAGACGGAAGACCTTGTCAAACGGCTGCAGATCAAGACCGACGGCGTCGATGCGCTGGTGAAGACGCTCTCGGGTGGTAACCAGCAGAAGGTGGCGATCGCCAAATGGCTGAGCCGCCAGTCGGAAATCTACCTGCTCGACGAGCCCACGGTCGGCGTCGACATCGCCGCCAAGGTGGAGATCTACCGGCTGATCGGCGAGCTTGCCGAACGCGGTGCGGCTGTGCTCGTGCTCTCCTCCGACATCGAGGAACTGCTCGGCGTCACCGATCGCCTTCTCGTCTTTTTCCGTGGCCGTGTGACGCGGCAGTTCATCTCCTCCGAAACGAGCCCGGACCAGGTCCTTGCGGATGTGACGGGTGCCTACGAGACGCTTCGCCATGCTGGTTGACGCCCCCTATATTCCGGCCTCCGCTCTCGAAATCGAGGCGCAGAAGGCTGTCGAGCCGGGAAGGCCCGGCCCCGCCTTCGGCCGCCGCCTCGCCACGCTGGCGCTGCGGGGCGGCGCGCTTGCCGTCTTCGTCGGCGTCCTTGTCGTCTTCTCCGTCACCGCACCCTTCTTCCTCACCATCGGCAATATCGGCAACGTGCTCGGCCAGTCGGCCATTGCCGGCGTTCTGGCGATCGGGCTCACCATCGTCATCATCGCGGGCGGCTCGAACGTGGTGACGGGCGGGATCGACCTGTCGCTCGCCGCGAATATGGGGCTCAGCGCCGCCGTCTACGCCTCGCTGGCACAGGCGGGGCATGGCGACGGCGTCGCCATTGCAGGCGCGCTCGGCACGGGGCTCGCCATCGGCGCGGTCAACGCCGCCGCCGTCACGCTCGCCGGCATCGTGCCGCTGCTCGCGACGCTCGCCGTCATGAATGTCGTCGCCGGCCTTGAGCTGGTGCTGACGCAGAACACCGTCGTCCCGGCCTCGAGCGAATTCCTCTCCGCGCTTTCCGCCGGCGGTCCCTTCGGCATCCCGGTTCTCGCCTATGTCCTGCTCGGTTTCACGCTGGTCGTCGCGGCCATCGTGCAATATACGCCGCTGGGCCTTCGCCTCTATGCGGTCGGCGCGTTTCCGGATGCGGCGCGGGCGGCGGGCCTTCCCGTCAAGTCCTTCGTCGCCGGCTCGTTCCTGACGAGCGGCCTGTGCGGCGGGCTCGCCGGCATCCTGTCGGTCTCCTACCTCTCGGGCAGCACCACCGGGGCCGGCGACATGCTGCTGCCGGTCGTCGTCACCGCCCTGCTGGGCACGGTCTTCTCCCGCCGGCTGGTGCCGACCGTGACCGGCACGCTGCTGTCGGCGCTCTTCGTCGGCTTCCTCATCAACGGCTTCCAGCTCCTCAACATTTCCAGCACGCTGGTGAGCGGCGTGCAGGGGCTGCTGATCCTGCTCGTCGTTTCCGCCACCACGCTGCTCGGCCGCAAGGAGAACGCCTGACATGGCGACGACCGCTCTTTCCTCCTTCACCCGCGGCGTCGCCCGCTATGCGCTGGTCGCGGCGCTCGCCGCCGTCTTCGCCCTCTTCGCAGCGCTCGCGCCGGGCTTCCTCTCGGGTGCGAACCTCCTCAGCGTGCTTGTGAACAATTTCGCCCTGCTCGCCATCGTCGCCATCGCCATGACCTTCGCCGTCTCGGCGGGCGGCATCGATCTCTCGGTCGGCACGGCGGTCGATTTCGCGAGCTTCGCCTTCGTTTCCCTCGTGCTCGCCGGACAGCCGATCGCGCTTGCCGCCCTTGGCGGGCTTGCCGGCGGGGCGCTTGTCGGCGTCTTCAATGCCGTGCTCATCGCCGGCATCGGCATCTCGCCCTTTCTCGCCACGCTCGGCACGCTCTTCGTCGGCCGCAGCGCGCAGCAATTGCTGACGAATGGCGGCAATCCGGTCTACCTGCCGCCGGCCGGCGTGCCGGAAGCCTTCCGCTTCCTCGGCCATGGCACGGTCGCCGGCATTCCCGTGCCGCTCCTCGTCACCGCGCTCGTCGTCGCCGGTGCCTGGCTCGTGCTCTCGCACACCCGCTTCGGCCGGGTGACGCTCGCCGCCGGCATCCAGGCGAGTGTCGTGCGCTATTCGGGCCTGCGCCTGTCGCGCATCACCGCCCTGACCTATGTGCTCGTCTCGACGATTGCCGCCGTGGTCGGGCTCATCCTCACCTCGACGGTCACGGTTTACATTCCGTCCTCGGGCAACGCGTTCCTCCTGAACGCCATCGGCGCGACCTTCATCGGCACCACCTTCGACCCGCACGGCCGGCCGAACGTGCCGGGCACCGTGCTTGGCGTGCTGCTGCTCGGCGTCGTCGCCAATGGCCTCCTGCTGTCGGGTCTCAATTTCTACTGGCAGCAGGTCGGCACCGGCCTGCTCATCTTCTCCGTCCTCGCCATCGGCTTCGCCAATCGCAAGGCGGCTGCCCGGGCCTGAACCCGGATATCTCGAAAGGATTTCTCATGAGCAGCGTCACCCGGCTCGCCAACCCCCAGGACACCGCCCATCGTATCGCCAGCGAGGACGAGGCGCTTGCCGTCGCCCGCACGCTTGCCGGCGAATTCGCCGGCGGCGCGAGCCGGCGGGATTACGAGCGGGCGCTGCCGTACGAGGAGCTGGACCGGCTTTCCGCCTCCGGCCTCCTCGCCATCACCGTTCCTGCCGAATATGGCGGCATCGACGTCTCCAATGCGGTGCTCGCCGAGGTCACGGCGATCCTCTCCGAGGCCGACAGCTCGATCGGCCAGATCCCGCAGAACCATTTCTACATTCTCGAGGCGCTCCGTCACGACGGCAGCGAGGCGCAGAAGCGCTTCTACTTCAGCCGGGCTCTCGCCGGCGACCGCTTCGGCAACGCCCTTTCCGAGGTCGGCACCAAGACGGTCGGTGACTACAACACGCGGATTACGCCCGATGGCGCGGGTTTCCGTATCAACGGGCGGAAGTTCTATTCGACGGGTGTGCTCTTCGCCCACTGGGTGGCGATCTTCGCGCTCGACGACGAGGACCGCCTCACCATGTCGTTTGCCCCGCGCGAGACGGAAGGCATCGAGATCGTCGATGACTGGGATGGCTTCGGCCAGCGCACGACGGGCAGCGGCACGACGATCCTGCGCGACGTCTACGTGCCGGCCGAGGCCGTCGTGCCGCACCAGAAGGGGTTCGAGCGCCCCGGCACGATCGGCTCGGTCGGCCAGATCATCCATGCCGGCGTCGATCTCGGCATCGCCCGCGCGGCGCTGAAGGAGACGATCGGCTACGTGCGCGACACCGCGCGGCCCTGGACGGACAGCGGCGTCGAGCGTGCCGCGGACGATCCGCTGACCATCGCCCGCATCGGCGAGCTCGCCATCCGCGTCGAGGCGGCCGAGGCGACGCTGGAGCGGGCCGGGCGCAAGGTCGACCAGGCGCAGGTCAACCTCAATGCGGAGAATGCCGTGGCCGCGACGCTGGCGGTGGCCGCCGCCAAGGTGCTGACGACGGAGCTCGCCATCGACGCGACCAACGTGCTCTTCGAGCTGGCCGGCACGTCCGCCACCAGGCGCGGCCTGAACCTCGAACGCCATTGGCGCAATGCCCGCACCCATACGCTGCACGATCCGGTGCGCTGGAAGTACCACGTCGTCGGCAACTATCACCTCAACGGCGTCACGCCGCCGAAGAACGGCGCGCTCTGAAATCCAACCCTCGTGGTGGGGGTGGTCACCTGGCCGCAATCCTTCGGGGTTGCGGTCTTTTTTTGCCCAAGGGCGGCGAAGCTTGCAGGAACGGTGCCTGCCAAAAAACAAGAAGCGGCCATCGGCCGCCTTCGTTTCGTCAGCCGATCCTCGCCTCAGCTATAGAGGCTCGGCTCCGGCACGCGGCCGTTGAGGGCGAAGTCGCCGACTTCGCGGGCCTTGTAGAAGACCGGGTCGTGCAATGTGTGGGTGCGCACGTTCCTCCAGTAGCGGTCGAAACGGTGGTGAGAGGCCGTCGAGCGGGCGCCGGTCAGCTCGAAGATGCGCGAGGTGACGTCGAGCGCCACATGGGTGGCGTTGACCTTTGCGGCGTAGGCCTCGATCGCCGCTTCGCCGCGTTCGCGGGCGGTGACGCCCCTGCCGCGCGCAAGCGACGACTGGACGACGGCGGCGGCCGCATCGGCGAGCGCGGCGGATGCCTTCAGCGCTGCGCGGAACTCGCCGATGCGTTCCAGGATATATGGATCCTCGCTCGCCTTTTCGAGGCCGGACGTGACCCAGGGGCGCGTCGTGGTGCGCACATAGTCGGTGGCTGCCGCCAGCGCGCCTTCCGCCGTGCCGAGGTAGAAGTTGACGAAGACGAGCTGGATCAGCGGCGTGTTGAACGTCGCCTGCACGGGCGGGGCGTCATCCTTCCTCGCAAGCGGCAGCAGGAAGTCGCTTTCGTAGACCGGGAAATCCCGGAATTCCACGCTGCCGCTGTCGGAGAGCCGCTGGCCGATATTGTCCCAGTCGTCATTGGCGATGTAGCCGGGCCGGTCGGTCGGCAGCACGATATTGGCGATCTCGTCGCCGAAGGCCGCATTGGCATTGATGCGGTCGGAGACATGCGCGCCGGTCGAGAACGTCTTGCGGCCGTTGAGCAGGTAGTGGTTGCCGCTGCGGGTCAGCGTGAGGCCGGGATCGCGCGGGTTGACGGCGGCACCCCAGTAGAGCCTCTTTGCGACAGTCTCGACGCCGAGGTCCCAGGCCTTGTCCGGGTCGTCGGCCGCCCAGTAGACGTACTGGCTGTTGACGAAATGATAGCCGAGCAACTGGCCGATCGAGCTTTCGCCGCGCGCCAGGATGCGCACGAGCCGCAGCCCGTCCACCCAGTCGAGACCGCCGCCGCCGATCTCGACCGGGTGCAGCGCGGTCAGGAGGCCCTCCGTCTTCAGCCGCTCGATTTCCGCGAACGGCGGCTTGCCGTCGGCATCGAGCTGCGCCCCGCGGCGGGCAAGGTCGGCGGAAATCTCCTCGGCCTTCGCGAAGAGGCGGGCCCGATCGTCCTGAAGGTCGGACTCCTTGACAAGGTGTAGGGCGGTCATGGTCGGTCTCCTGCTCTCCGGCCGATCCCGGGCAGGTCGCCACGGTCGGGGTGGGTGAAAGGGTGCGCACGGTTTTCCGCCGCTGCGCGCATCTTCCCAGAGTCCCCGGACGGCAGCCAGAAAAGCCGTTTCCGAAATTAATACATATAAAAGATAGAATTTCTGTATTTAATGGAAGAAGGCGCTATCTTCGCCCCGGCCAATGCCGCCAGGCATTCTCGATACCCTGGCCCGATACCCTGGCCCGATACCCTGGAGAGACCCATGGCACGCCATATCCGCTTCAATGCCTTCGACATGAACTGCGTGGGCCACCAGTCCCCCGGCCTGTGGGCGCATCCGCGCGACAGGTCCTGGAAATACAAGGACCTGGACTATTGGCAGGATCTCGCCCGCACGCTGGAACGCGGCGTCTTCGACGGCATCTTCATCGCCGACGTCATCGGCTACTACGATGTCTACAAGGGCTCGAACTATCATGCCATCCACCAGGCCGCGCAGATTCCGGTGAACGATCCGCTGCAACTTGCAGCCCCCATCGCGCTCGCCACCGAGCATCTCGGCATCGGCATCACGGCGTCCACCTCCTTCGAGCATCCCTATACCTTCGCCCGCCGCCTCGCGACGGCCGACCATCATTCCAAGGGCCGCGTCGGCTGGAACATCGTCACCTCCTATCTGGAGAGCGGCGCGAAGAATGTCGGGCAGGGCGGCCTTCGCCGGCACGACAACCGCTACGAGGTCGCCGCCGAATATGTGGAAGTGCTCTACAAGCTGCTGGAAGGCTCCTGGGAGGAGGGCGCGGTGGTGCGCGACGGCAACAGGCGCATCTTCACCCATCCGGAAAAGGTCCACGAGATCGGCCACAAGGGCAAGTATTTCGAGGTGCCGGGTTACGGCCTCACCGAGCCCTCGCCGCAGCGCACGCCGGTTCTCTACCAGGCCGGCGCCTCCGGGCCGGGCAAGGCGTTCGCCGCCGCGCACGCCGAGTGCATCTTCGTCGCCGCGCCGACGAAGTCGGTGCTCAAGGCCTATGTCGCCGATATCCGCCAGCGCATCGCCGCTGCCGGCCGCGACCCCAGAAAGGTCTATATCTACACGCTCGTCACCGTCATCACCGACGAGACCGAGGAGAAGGCGCAGAAGAAATTCGAGGATTACAAGAGCTATGTTTCCTATGACGGCTCGCTGACCTTCATGTCCGGCTGGAGCGGCATCGATTTCGGCCAGTATGCGCCGACGGATGTGGTGGAGAAGATCGAGACCAACGCCATCCACTCCTTCGTCGAGCACATTGCCGGCGGCGACAAGTCGTGGACCATCGACGAGCTTGCCCGGTTCGGCGGCATCGGCGGCATGGGACCGGTCTTCGTCGGCTCGCCGGAGCGCATTGCCGACATCCTTCAGGAATGGGTGGCCGATACGGATGTCGACGGCTTCAACCTCGCCTATGCGGTGACGCCCGACAGCTTCGAGGATGTCGTCGCCCATATCGTGCCGGAGCTGCAGAAGCGCGGCGCCTATCCGACGGCCTACAGGGAGGGTACCTTGCGGGAGAAGCTGTTCGGCGAGGGACCATACCTGCCGAAAACCCATCCGGCCGACGGCTACAGGGATATCGAGGCCGTGAAGCGGCGCGACGCCGAGCTCCCGGCGCTGAAATCGGTCGGCGCGTGACGCGGCGATGCCGCTGCGTGGCGCGGAGGTGAAACGGATGCCGGCAAGGCCAGTCGTGGCGATCATCGGGGGCGGCTTCACCGGTGCCGCCTGCGCCTATCATCTCGTGCGGCGGCTTCCCGTCGGCGCCGCGAGGATCGTCGTCTTCGAGCCCCGGGCGATGCTCGGGGGCGGCCTTGCCTATGATACGGACGAGACGACGCACCGCATCAATGTGCCCGCGACGCGCATGTCGCTCCTTCCCGACGACGGCGATCATTTCCAGCGCTGGCTCGTCCGCAGCGGGACCCTTGCGGACGATCCGGAGGCCGTCACGCCGGAGGGACACGCCTTCGCGCGCCGTTCCGCCTTTGGCCGTTATGTTTCCGACAACCTTGCCCCCTTGGTCGCGAGCGGAGCGATCGAGCATCGCCGCAGCCGCGTCCGTGCGTTGACGGCGGCGCGCTCGGGGCGCTGGCATGTCGAGACCGGGGACGGCCCGGCGCTGGAGGCCGATATCGTGGTCGTCGCGACGACGCATCCAAGCCCGCAGCCGCCCGCAACCCTCCACCGCGCCCTTTCCGGCCGTGCCGGCTACATCCCGGATGCCACGGTGCCCGGCGCCCTCTCCGGCATCGCCCCGGACGACCGGGTGCTGGTCGTGGGCACGGGGCTCACCGCAGCGGACGTCATCGCGACACTCGATGCCGCGGGGCATCGCGGCAGGATCACGGCCGTCTCGCGCCGCGGCCTTCGCGCGCGCGGGCACAACCTTTCCGCTCAGGAGCCGTTCGGCGAGTTTGCCGATCCGCCATCCCGCTCGGCGCGGGCCTTGCTGCGGCGGATCCGGGAGGGCCTTGTCCAGGCCGATGCTGCGGGGCTCAGCTGGCATGCGGTTTTCGACCGGGTTCGCGGCCAGGGCGGCGATATCTGGCGCTCTCTGCCAGTCGCCGAGCGCCGGCGCGTCGCGCGCTTCCTGCGACCCTATTGGGACGTGCACCGTTTCCGTATCGCGCCCCAGGTGGAAGCGGTCATCGACCGGCGCCTGGCCGCTGGCACGCTTTCCTTTCATGCTGCGGCCATCGCCGGTGTAACCTGCCCCGCAGAGGGCGGGATTGCCGTGGATTTTCGCCCGCGCCATGGGCGGGAGCCGTTCCAGGAAACGTATGGCAGCCTGATCGTGACGACAGGCCCGGGGCATGCGTCGGTGCTTTCAAGCCAGCCATTCCTCGCGGGTCTCGCCACCGCGGGCGATCTGCAACCGGATGCCGTCGGACTTGGCATCGCGGTCGACGAGCGAAGCCGCGCCATCGGAACCGATGGGCAGGCGCTGAATAGCCTCTACATCGCCGGCCCGTTGGCCCGCGGCACGTTCGGTGAGTTGATGGGCCTGCCCCAGGTGACGGACCATGCGGTCTTCGTGGCGGAAGACATCGTGCGCCAGATGAACGCCACGGCGACCTTTCGCTCTCGGCAGTCGAGCTATCACGGCGATCACGACATCGCTGGGTAGAGGAGGCGGGACGCGGAGGTACAAAACGCGCGCTGAGAGTACCTCAATAAGTTCCAGCTACGCTCCGGCCTATCGAAAGCGATCTGGTGGATAGACATGGTCGGAGCAGTCTCCTCGACGACATCGGCAACCGTGACACTCACGTCCTCGTCCGGCGGCACCAGCCTTTCCGCGCTTCAAGCGCAGCTCTCGGCCAAGGAGAGCGAGCTTGCCGAAGCGATGGACGAGGAGGCCCAGGCCGAACTCAAGGAAGCGATCGCCAGCCTCAAGGCCGAGATCGCTGCGCTGAAGGCGAAGGAGGCGGGTTCGGCACAGCGGCAGACCGCCGAAGGCGAAAGCACCTCGCGCATCGGCACGCGCAATTTCGAGGATGGCGATCCCTTTGGCGAGCGGGAAATATACGTCTGAGCAGGTTCAATTGTCTTTGCGCGTTTCCGGACGCAGAACCGCGTCGCACTTTTTCTGGAAATGCTCTAGATAGCGGGCGATTTTCCGGTGCCGTGGACGAAGATGCGGATGCAGCGCCGCATGTAGTCCTTGCGTGCGTCGAAGCCCGGCCATTCGGCGCCCGCGCCCGTCTTCGTGACGACGGCGCCGAACATCATGTCCATGAGGATCGTCGCGGCGCTCGTCGTATCGTCGACGAAGAGCCTTCCGGCCCGCTTTTCCCCTTCCATCCATTCGGCAAGCAGCGCATGGGCCCGCTGGCCGCCGAGCCTCTTCATCATCTCGCCGACTTCTGGATAGCGCGCGGCTTCCACGATGGTGAGGTTGAGGAAGGCCGCGCGCGCGCTATCCTCTTCCGCGCTGATATCGATCTGGAAGATGCGTTCGAGGGCGTCCGAGAGGCTCAGGCCCGTATAGTCGCCAGGAAGCGCAAGCATGCTGGTGCGGTGCTGCTCGATGATCGCGGCGAGCAGATCGGTCTTGGAGGGGAAGAGTTCGTAGAGCGTGCGCTTGGAGATATGGCAATGGGCGGCAACCTCGCTCATCGTCGTCCTGCCGTAGCCTTCGGCCAGGAACAGCTTGCGCGTCGCCTCGACGATCTTGGCCCTCTGTTCGGCAGGCGTCGCGAGTCTGGGACGGCCGCGTTTCCGGCGCTTGGCCGGGAGAGTTGTGGCGGTTGTTTCGGTCATGGAGGTTATCCAGAGGCGGGCCATTGACAATGCCGATATCCGGATATTAATGGTACTCATGAGTTTTGTAAATATGGCAAGCGTGCGGCATGATCCGCCACTCCGAAGAAAAGGTGCATGATGCGCGAGAAAACCCTGCGGATCGGCCTCGTTGCCGCCGGCCTCTTCCTGGCCGCCTGCTCGGACCAGAGCGGTGGAAACGCTCCGCCCGGCGCAGGGGCCTTGCCCGCGGCCGAGGTGGGCTTCGTGGTGCTGAAGGCGCAGTCCGTTCCGCGTTATACCCAGCTCTCCGGCCGCGTGGTGGCGCACGCCACGGCGGAGATCCGCCCGCAGATCGACGGCATCATCGAAAGCATCGATTTTCGCGAGGGCCGGCAGGTGAAGGCCGGTGACATCCTCTTCAAGGTGCGCGATGCGAAGTTCAGCGCGGCCTATGCGGCGGCGGCGGCCACGCTGTCGCGCGCCGAGGCGACGCAGCAGTCGGCGCAGTCGGCTTTCGACCGGAACCAGCGGCTGCAATCGCAGAGCGCCGTGAGCCAGCAGGCGCTGGACGAGGCGACGGCAGCGCTGCTGCAGGCGAAGGCGGATGTGGAATCGGCCAAGGCCAGCCTTGAGACGGCGCGCATCGATCTCGACAACACCACGATCAAGGCGCCGATATCGGGCATCATCGGCACGGCCGGCGTCAGCGTCGGCTCGCTGGTCACGCAGAACCAGACGGATGCGCTGGCGACGATCCGCCAGATCGATCCCGTCAATGTCGACCTCGTCGATACCAGCGCCAACCTTTTGCGGATCCGGCAGGATGTCGAGGCGGGGCGCCTCGGCCGCGACGGCGCGGGGGCGCCGAGCGTCAGGCTGACGCTCGAGAACGGCGAGGACTACAAGACCATCGGCACGATCTCGCTGGCGACGGTCAATGTCAGCGAGAGCACGGGCACCTTCACCCTGCGCGCAAGCTTCCCCAATCCGGAGCGCATCCTGCTGCCGGGCATGTTCGTGCGCGCCTCCGTCGATCTCGGCACCATGCCGAACGCCTTCCTCGTCCCGCAGCGCGCCGTCCAGCGCAGCGGCACGGGCGATCCCATCGCCTATGTCGTCTCGCCCGACAGCAAGGTGGAGCAGCGCAAGCTTGCGACCGAGGGCACGAGCGGCAACAACTGGATCGTGACCGACGGCCTGAAGGACGGCGAGCACCTGATCGTCGATGGCTTCCAGAAGATTTCCGCGGGCGCTGCCGTGACGGCCGTGGAAGCGACGATCGATGAGGACGGCGTGGTCAAGCAGTCCCTCGCCAGCCCCGCCGGTGCGGGCGAAGCGTCGGAGGCCGCCCAATGACCGAAGCCTTCCGGCGCAATGCCCTGGCGAGCTTCTTCATCGCCCGCCCCGTCTTTGCCATCGTGCTCGCGATCGCCACGCTGCTTTCCGGCGTCATGGGCATCTACTCGCTGTCGATCTCGCAATATCCCGATGTCGCGCCCGTCACGGTCCGTATCGGCGCGACCTATTCCGGTGCCACGGCGGAAGCGGTCGAGAACTCGGTCACGACGAAGATCGAGGGCGCGATGACCGGCCTCGATGGCCTGCTCTACATGGAATCCACGTCGAACACCGGCTCGGCCTCCATCTCGCTCACCTTCGCCAGCGGCACGGATCCGGAACTGGCGCAGGTCGAGGTGCAGAACAAGCTGTCGCGCGTCGAATCCCAGCTTCCCGAGGCCGTGCAGGACGCCGGCGTCACCGTCTCCCGCTCGCCCTCCGGCATCCTGATGATCGGCAACATCATCTCGCGCGACGGCCGCTACACCTCCTCGGAGCTTTCCGACATCATGTCGAGCAGCATCGAGGAGCGCATCGAACGGCTCGACGGCGTCGGTTCCGTGCAGGCCTTCGGCAGCGGCTATGCCATGCGCATCTGGCTCGATCCCGATCAGATGCAGAAGTACCAGCTGGTTCCCTCCGACGTCACCGCGGCCATTCAGGCGCAGAATGCCCAGGTCGCCGCCGGCTCCATCGGCGCGACGCCCGTCGTGCGCGGCCAGCAGCTGAAGGCGAGCATCGTCGCGCAGACGCAGATGACCTCGGCCGACGAGTTCAAGAAGATCATCCTCAAGACGGCGACGGACGGTTCCGTCGTGCGCCTGGGCGATGTCGCGCGCGTCGAGATCGGGCTTGAAAGCTACGGCCAGAGCTCGACCTTCAACGGCATGCCGGCCGCCGGCTTCGGCGTGCAGCTGGCGAGCGGCGCGAATGCCATCACGACGGCCGAGGCCGTGCATGCCGAACTCGACAGCCTCGCCGGTTCGCTGCCCGAGGGCGTCGAGATCGCCTATTCCTACGAGACGACGCCCTTCGTCGAACTGTCCATCGAGAAGGTCGTGGAGACCCTGATCGAGGCGATCGTGCTGGTCTTCCTCGTGCTGCTGCTCTTCCTGCAGAACCTGCGCGCGACGATCATCCCGATGATCGCCGTGCCCGTCGTGCTGCTTGGAACGTTCGGCGTGCTTGCGGCGCTCGGCTATTCCATCAACATGCTGACCATGTTCGCCATGGTGCTCGCCATCGGTCTTCTCGTCGATGATGCGATCGTCGTGGTGGAGAATGTCGAGCGCGTCATGTCGGAGGAGGGGCTCTCCGCCCGCGAGGCGACGGAGAAGTCGATGGGCGAGATCACCGGCGCGCTCATCGGCGTCGCGCTCGTCCTCACTGCCGTCTTCATTCCCATGGCCTTCTTCTCGGGCTCGGTCGGCGTCATCTACCGGCAGTTCTCCGTCACCATCGCCAGCGCCATGCTGCTCTCCGTCCTCGTCGCGGTCATCCTGACGCCGGCGCTCTGCGCCATGCTGCTGAAGCCCACGCATGGCGGGCTGGCGGCGCGCATCTTCGGTGGCTTCAACCGCGGTTTCGAGAAGACGACGCGCGGTTATGTGAGCACCGTCGGCGGCATGCTTGTGCGGCCGCTGCGCATGCTCGTGCTCTTCGCCGCGCTCCTCGGCGGCGCCTGGTGGGTCTATACGCAGCTGCCGACCTCCTTCCTGCCGGAGGAGGACCAGGGCGTGCTGATGACGCAGATCACCCTGCCGGCCGGCGCCAATGCCGCCCGTACGCAGGCCGTCATCGACATGGTCGAGAACTATTTCCTCACGGAGGAGAAGGACGCCGTGCAGAGCGTCTTCATGACGCTCGGCTTCGGCTTCGGCGGCAGCGGCGAAAACGCCGCCATGGCCTTCGTGCGTCTCAAGGATTTCGACGCGCGCACGGATACGTCGCTTTCGGCTTCCGCCATCTCGCAGCGTGCCTCGGCGCATTTCCGCAAGATCCGCGACGCGGAGGTCTTCGTGCTGGCGCCGCCCGCCATCCAGGGGCTGGGGCAGAGCAACGGCTTTTCCATGTATCTGGAAGACACCGGCAACCGCGGCCGCGACGCGCTGACGGCGGCCAGCAACCAGCTTGCCGACCTCGCCCAGCAGGACGACACGGTCGGCAATGTACGCGGCAATACCCGCACCTTGGAAAGCCAGCTGAAGATCGAGATCGACCAGGAGAAGGCAGGTGCGCTCGGCGTCGATCTCAGCGGCATCAACGGGCTGATCTCCACGGCCTTTGCCGGCAGCAACGTCAACGACTTCGTCTATAACGGCGAGATCAAGCCCGTCTATGTGCAGGCGGACGCGCCCTTCCGCATGCAGCCGGAGGACGTCAACCGCTGGTACGCGCGCAATGGCGATGGCGAGATGGTGCCGTTCTCCGCCTTCGCGACGACGACATGGATCCAGGGCTCGCCCTCGCTCGCCCGCTTCAACGGCACGGCGGCCATCTCCATGAACGGTGCGGCACAGGCCGGCGCCAGCTCCGGCGATGCAATGGACCGCATGGAGGCGCTCGTCGCCGGTCTCGACGGCGGCTACAGCGCGGCCTGGTCCGGTCTGTCCTACCAGGAGCGGCTTGCCGGTTCGCAGGAGGCGATGCTCTACGCCGTCTCCCTGCTCGTCGTCTTCCTCTGCCTTGCCGCGCTCTACGAAAGCTGGTCCATCCCGCTTTCCGTCATCCTTGCCGTGCCGGTCGGCGTGCTTGGCGCGCTCGTCGCCGCCTGGATATTCGGTCAATCGAACGATGTCTATTTCAAGGTCGGCCTGCTGACGACGATCGGCCTTACCGCCAAGAACGCCATCCTGATCGTCGAATTCGCCAAGGACCTGCGCGATCAGGGCAAAAGCGTCGTCGACGCCGTGCTGGAGGCTGCCCGCATGCGCCTCAGGCCGATCGTCATGACCTCGCTCGCCTTCATCCTCGGCGTCCTGCCGCTCGCCTTCGCGACGGGGGCAAGCTCGGCCGCGCAGAACGCCATCGGCATCGGCGTGATGGGCGGCATGATCGCAGCGACCGTGCTCGGTGTCTTCTTCGTGCCGCTGCTCTTCGTGATCGTGGCCGGAAGGGGCAGGCCGAGGGCCGCATAGACGCGTTTGCCGCATCCGTCGAGCGGGATCGCCAGTCCTTGCCCTTCGATGTCAAAATCATCTCGCATAATTCTTGATGCGATTGTAGCTCATCGAGAGATGGGCCCGGCGGATGTAGCCGATGGCTTCCCAATCCCCGATCTCGGCGGCGTTCAAGACGGCCTGCATTTCGTCGCGGAATGCCCGGTATTCCTCGACAAGCCCGAGCTTGGGCATCATCTTCAGGACGACGCGGACGATCTTGAGATACAGCCGTTCATTCACCTCGCGCAGCGCCGCATTGCCGGTGAATGCCGATATCTCCCAGTAGAAGTCCATGTTGAGGCGCAGGAAGGCGCGCTGGGACGGTTCCTGCATCTCGTCGTCGCAGCGTTTGATGAGCGCGCGGATCCTGTCCAGATCGTCCGGGGTGCGCGGGAGCGGATCGAGCTTGCCGACCAGTTCGGCAAGTTCCAGCCGGAGACGGTAGATCTGGAAGATCTCGTCGAGATCGGGATCCGTGACGATCGTGCCGACCCCGTGCACGGAGGCGACGAGCCCTTCCGCTTCCAGCCGTGCAAGGACGCGGCGAACGGGGGTCCGGCTCGTATCGAACTGCTTTGCCAGTTCCTCCTCCGAAAGCCGGGTGCCCGGGGCGTATTCCAGGAGGCAGATCTGGTCGCGGATCGTGTTGTAGATGCGGTCGAAACGCTCTTTCGCGCCGACGAGAGGGGCGGATTGCTCCTTTGCACCGGAATTGTCGGTCTGTGCCATCAACCAGCTTCCAGGACAGCGTTCAGGAATTGCCGCGTCCGCTCGTTCTGCGGGTTGCCGAAGATCTGCGCGGGCGGTCCCTGTTCGCATATTTTCCCCTGATAGAAAAAGCAAACCCTATCGGAGAATTCCTTGGCGAACCCCATCTGGTGGGTCACCATGAGCATCGTCAGATCGTGCTCGGCGCCGATCCTGCGGATGACCTGAAGCACCTCGCCCACGAGTTCCGGGTCGAGCGCGGAGGTGACCTCGTCGAAAAGCATGATCTTCGGCCGCATGGCCAGGGCCCGGGCGATCGCCACGCGCTGCTGCTGGCCTCCGGAAAGCTGGCCCGGATAGTGATCCTTCTTGGCCGACAGGCCGACCATGTCGAGCAGCTCGGCGGCGCGCTCCTCCGCTTCCTTCCTTCCCATTCCAAGGACGGTGATCGGCGCCTCTATGCAGTTGCCGAGGGCGGTCATGTGCGGGAAGAGGTTGAAGGACTGGAACACCATGCCGATCTTCGCGCGGATGCGGCGGATATGCCGAGCATCCGCGGGCACCAGCCGTCCGTTCTTCGACATGTGGGTCATCGGCTCGCCATCGACCCACAGCGTGCCGCCGTTGATGCTTTCCAGCGTCATCAGCATGCGCAGCACGGTCGTCTTGCCGGATCCGGACGGGCCGATGATCGAGACCTTCTCGCCGCGCGCGACGTCGAGGTTGAGATTGTCGAGAACGGTGAAGGCGCCGTAACGCTTGGACACGTTCTCATAGCGGACCATGGGCATTTCGGTCATCCGTATCTCCTTGAAAGCCAGCCGTCCAAGACGCGGACCAGTCCCGCGGACAGGAGGCTCATCACCAGAAAGAAAAGCCCGACGAGCGTCACCGGTTCGGTGTAGCGGAAGGTCTCCGAGCCGATGATCTTGGCGCGTTGCATGAGTTCGACGACGGCGATCGCCGAAAGCAGGGGTGTCTCCTTGAACAGCGCTATCAGATAGTTGCCGAGCGCCGGCACCACCGGCGGCAGCGCCTGCGGCAGGATGATGTCCTTGAAGGTGGTCCAGGGGGAGAGGTTGAGCGCGATCGATGCCTCCCACTGGCCGCGGGGAACGTTCTCGAAGCCGGCCCTGTAGACCTCCGAGCAATAGGCCGCGTAGTGCAGGCCGATCGCGAGCACGCCCGCCGTGAAGGCATCCAGTACGATGCCGACCTTGGGCAGGACGAAGAACAGGAAGAAGATCTGGATGAGGAGCGGCGTGGAGCGGACGAGCTCGACCAGGATCGCGACGACGAGGCCCGCCGCCGGGGAGGAGAGCCGTATCGATGCCAGGACAAGGCCGAGGAGTGCGGCAATGACGAAGCCGATCGCCGTTGCCTGGACGGTGATGACCGCGGCCCGCGCCAGCACGGGCAGGATGTCGATGGTGAAGGCCCAGTCCCACATCACGAGGCCTTTCCGTGCAGCACGCCCTTGGCCGCCCATCCCTCGGTGAAGCGCATGCAGATCGTGATCGTCAGCGAGATCGCGAGATAGAGGAGCAGGACGAGGGTGAAGATCGGTACGGTCTGCAGCGTTGCCTGGTTCATCTGCTGTGCCTTGAAGGTGAGATCGGCGAGCGTGATCAGGGAGACGAGCGAGGTCGACTTGACGAGCTCGATGAAAAGGTTGCCCCAGGGCGGGATCATCGCCACGAAAGCCTGCGGCAGGATGATGCGCCGGAGCATTTGCGCCCGCGTCATGTTGAGCGCCGTGGAGGCTTCCCACTGGCCTTTCGGGACGGCCCGGATGGCGCCGCGCACGACCTCGGCACCGTAGGCACCGATGTTCAGCCCGAGCGCCAGCACGGCGACGGGAAACGCATCCATGAAGATCCCGAACTGCGGCAACACGAAATACAGCCAGAAGAGCTGCACGAGCGCGGACGTGCCGCGGAATATCTCGATGTAGGCGACCGCCAGCCATCGCAACGGCAGCGGGCCATAGAGCTTGGCGAGCGCTGCCGTCAGCGCCATGACGACGGCCAGCAAGGCGCCGAGAACGGCGATCTGGACCGTCAGCCAGGCACCCTGGAGCAGGCCGGGCACGAAGACCTTGAAACCGTCCTGGAAGGACAGGATGACGATGGCCGTCAGGGTAGCCGCCAGCATGGCGGCGAGCACGCGTATCCACATCGGAAATCCCCCGTCATAGACGAAGACGCGGACGGCCTTGGCATCGCCGCCCGCGCGAAAAGCTTATTCGCCTTGGCAGAGTTCGGCGGTCGTCTTGTTCGGAAGGTAATCCTTGCCGAAACCGAGGGGCTCGACAAGGGCGAGATGCTCCGGCGAGCCGAGGAAGGCAGCCAGTTCCTTGTTGAAGGCCTCCTGCAGGTCCGTGTCTTCCTTGCGGAAGCCGAACCCGCCGTGACCCTTGACCGACTTGCCGGCGACTTCGCCGAAGGGCGTGGTCGATTCCACGCCTTCCGCCTTCTTCGCCATGTCCGCGATGGAAAGGGCGGTCAGCGCCGCGCCGTCGGCGCGGCCCGACTGGACGGCGGCAACGAGGCTCGACTGGTCCGGCAAGGTCACGATCTGCTCCTCGGCAACGCCGGCCTCCCTCGCATAGCCCGCCTCGACGGCGCCGGCCATCACGGCGAGCTTGAGATCCTTGTTGTCGGCGAAGCTGGAATAATCGGCGATCTTCTTGGCATTGCCGGCCGGCACCAGCATGGCCTGGCCGATGCCGTATGACGGCTCCGAGAAGCCGATCTCGGCGCAGCGCTTCGGGTTGATGAACATGCCGGCGGCGATGATGTCGAAACGTCCGGCCTTGAGGCCGGGGATCAGCGAGCCGAATTCGGTCAGCACGCCGTCGACCTCCGGAATGCCCATTTTCGCGAGCACCGCCTTGGCGACCTCGGGCGCTTCGCCCGTCAGCTTGCCGTCGGGCGTGGCGAAACCGAAGGGGGCTTCGTTGGCGAAGCCGATGCGGATGTAGCCGGCGGCCTTCGCCTTTTCGAGGGTGGTCTCGGCGAGGGAAGGGCCTGCGACCGAGAAGGCGGCAAATGCCAGCGCGGCGGTTTTCATGGCATTTCGGCGAGAGAAGAGAAATCGAGACATGGGTTCCCCTTGTGTTTTTGTCAGGAGTCTCAAAGAGCGGCGCCCGTGGCCGAGCACCTAAAGATGTATACGTCTTGTTGATAAAATTTGCAAGGTTTCGGATAAATAAAAAGTTTTCAGGCGATATATTGCACGGACTGAGAATTGATGTACACATCTTGTCATCGGTGGTTCAGTGTTGGAGGGCGGGATGTCGCGACAGCAGATCTTCACGGGCGAGGAATATTCGCGCCGGCTGCGGGAGGTGAAGCACCGTATGGCCGCCGCCGGGCTGGACCTCGTCGTCTGCCAGGATCCGGCCAACATGAACTGGCTGACCGGCTATGACGGCTGGTCGTTCTACGTGCCGCAATGCGTGCTCGTGCATTTGGACGAGGATCTGCCGATCTGGTTCGGCCGTGCCCAGGATCGCAAGAGCGCGCTCATGACGACCGGCTTGCCGGAGGCAAACGTCGTCGCCTTTTCCGAACATCTCGTTCAGAACCCGGACGGGCACCCCTATGACGAACTGGCCGATCTCATCCGCTCGCGCGGATGGGCGGGCGCCCGCATCGGGGTCGAGATGGACGCGCACTACTATACGGCGCGCTGCCACGCACACCTCGTCGCCGGCCTGCCGGACGCGGCTTTCTCCAACAATCGCGACCTCGTGAACTGGGCCAGGCTCGTGAAGTCCGAGCCGGAGCTCACGCTGATGCGCCAGGCGGGCCGGATCTGCACGCATGCCATGAGCCGCGCCGTCGAGCGCATGCGACCCGGCGTGCCGCAGAACGCGGTGATCGCGGAACTGTATCACGCCCAGATCATGGGGGTGGACGGCATGGGCGGCGATTACGCGGCCATCTGCCCGCTGATGCCGGTCGGGGAGGGGACGGCGACGCCCCACCTGACGTGGAACGACGACCCGCTGCCGGACAGCGGACTTGCGATCCTCGAGATTGCCGGTGTCCGCTCCCGCTACCATGTCGCGCTGACGCGGACCGTCCATTTCGGCAAGCCGCTGCAACGGTATCAGGACATTGCCAGGGTGATCGTGGATGCCGTCGATGCCGGGCTCGAAAAGGCGCGGTCCGGCAATGTGGCGGAGGAGGTGGAGGCGGCATGGCAGGCGGAGTTGCGCCGCAACGGCCTGAAGAAGGAAAGCCGCGTCGGATATCCCATCGGGCTTGCCTATCCGCCGGATTGGGGCGAGCGCACCGCCAGCCTGCGCCCCGGCGACAGGACCGAACTGGAGCCCGGCATGTGCTTCCACATGATGGCCGGCGTCTGGCTTGAGGACTTCGGCCTGGCGATATCCGAATCCTTCGTCGTGACCGACACGGGCGGCGAGAAGCTCTGCGCCGCGCCCCGGCAGCTCATCGTCGTCGACTGACAGAAACCCCCGAAATTCACGAGGCATGAACTATGGATGGCAATCCCTTCAGCGCAGAGGAGATCGCGCGGCGGCTCGATATCGTGCGGCATGAGATCGCCGTTTGCGGGCTCGACGCCGCCGTCTTCGCGTCGCCGGAAAACGTCTTCTATCTGACGGGCCTCGATCACTGGGGCTATTTCGCGCCGCATCTGCTGATCGTGCCCGTCGAAGGCCGGCCGGTGCTCGTCACACGGGCCATGGAGCGCGTGACGATCGAGAATCATGTCCGCTCCGCCGAGTTCCGTGGTCATTCCGACAGCGAAACCGCTGCCGATCTCGCCGCGCGCATCCTTGCCGAGCGAGGGCTTTCGTCACGGCGGCTCGGGCTGGAATTCTGGACCGCGGGCCTCAGCCACGGCCTTGCCCGGCGGCTGGAGGCGCTGGTGGAGGCCGAATGGACGGACGTCTCCAACCTCGTCGACCGGCTGCGGCTGGTGAAGAGCCTCGAAGAACAGGCGCTCATGCGCAAGGCGGCCGCGATCACCAACATCGCCGCGCAGGCCGCGATCGACGCCGTCCATGACGGTGCGGCGGAGCGTGACGTCGCGGCCGAATGCCTCGCGGCGATGACGCGCGCCGGCGGCCATGTCCCCGGCTTCGGCCCCTTCATCCGGCCGTTCTCGCGGCTGGGCGAGGAGCACACGACGTGGGGCTCGGCACGGTATCGCAAGGGCGAGCCGGTGTTCATCGAGCTGTCCGGCTGCGTTTCGCGCTATCACGCCCCGCTCGGCAGGCTGGTGCGCCTTGGCGGGATCAGCGATGCGGATGCGCGCATGGCGGAGATTGCCGCCGAGGCCTTCCGCGCGGTGGTCGATGCGCTGAGGCCCGGCGCGCGTGCCCGTGACGTCTATGCCGCCTGGCAGAACGTCGCCGACGAACGGGGGCTTTCGCACTATCGCCGGCATCATTGCGGCTATTGCGTCGGCATCGGCCAACCCCCGTCCTGGACCGGCGGGAATTCCGTCACCGGCCTTCGACACGATTCCGATCTCGCGATCCGCACCGGCATGAGCTTCCACATCCTCTCCTGGCTGATGGGCACCGGCCGGGGCGACGATTTCATTTCCAACACCGTGTTGCTGACGGACGACGGTCCGGAAGTCCTGACACGCACACCAATGGGGCCGATCCTTCGGTGAATTCGTGATGGGCAGCTTTTCCGCATTCTCCCTCCTCCGGCATGCCATCGGCGGAAACCGTCACTGGCAGCGTCATTGGCGCGCCGCTTCGCCGAAGCCCTCCTACGATGTCATTGTCGTCGGCGGCGGCGGCCACGGGCTGGCCACGGCGTTCTACCTTGCGGAGAACCACGGTATCCGCAATGTCGCGGTGATCGAGAAGGGCTATATCGGTGGCGGCAATGTGGGGCGCAACACCACGGTCATCCGGTCCAACTACCTGCTCGACGGCAACACCCAGTTCTACGAATTCTCGATGAAGCTCTGGGAAGGCCTGTCGGCCGCGCTGAACTTCAACGTCATGTTCTCCCAGCGCGGGCAGATCGTCACGGCGCATTCGGCGGACCAGATGGACGCCTTCAGCCATCGCGCCAACATCATGCGCCTCAACGGCATCGATGCCGAGATCCTCGGCCGGGACGAGGTGCGCCGGCTGGTGCCCTATCTCGATTTCTCCGATACGGCCCGCTTTCCCATTCACGGCGCCATCCTGCAGGGGCGCGCCGGCACGGCCCGGCATGATGCGGTCGCGTGGGGTTATGCGCGGGCAGCGAGCGGCCATGGCGTCGACATCATCGAGAATTGCGAGGTGATCGATTTCCTGCGCAAGGGCGACAGGATCGTTGGCGTGGAGACGACGCGTGGGCGCATAGGCGCGGAGCGGGTCGGGCTTGCGGTCGCCGGGCATACGTCCGTTCTCAGCCGGAAGGCCGGGCTGGAGCTGCCGATCGAAAGCCATGTCCTGCAAGCCTTCGTGACCGAGCCGGTGAAACCGCTGGTCGACCATGTCGTCGCCTATGGTGCGGACCATTTCTATGTCAGCCAGTCCGACAAGGGCGGCCTCGTCTTCGGCGGGAATCTCGACGGCTACAATTCCTATGCCCAGCGCGGCAATGCCGGCGTGCTGCAGGAGGTCTGCGAGGCCGCCGTCGCCCTGATGCCGAACATTTCCCGGCTGAGGCTCCTGCGCCATTGGGGCGGCATCATGGACATGACCCCGGATGCAAGCCCGATCATTTCGCTCACGCCCGTCCCGGGCCTCTATCTCAACGGGGGCTGGTGCTACGGCGGCTTCAAGGCGACGCCCGCATCGGGCTGGTGCTTCGCGCACATGCTGGCGACGGGCGAGGTTCACCCGCTGACGCGCGGCTACGGGCTCGACCGTTTCCGCACCGGTCACACTCTCGACGAGGCGGGGGCCGGTCCCTTTGCCTGGCTGCAATAGGAGGCGGAACATGCTGCGTATCCATTGCCCCTGCTGCGGCCCGCGCGATCATGACGAGTTCCGCTATGCCGGCGATGCGTCGGTCGTCCGTCCGGCGCATGACGATCCGGATTTCGAGGCCTGGTATCGCTACGTCTATGTGCGCGCCAACCCCAAGGGGCTGCATCGCGAATATTGGCAACACGTCCACGGCTGCCGGCAATGGCTGGTGGTGGAACGCGACACGGCCACGCACACCATTCATTCGGTCCATTTTGCAGGGCAGCAGGCATCATGACAGACAACCGCCTTCCCTCCGGCGGCCGCATAGACCGGTCGCTGCCGGTGGACTTCCGCTTCGACGGTCGCAGCTATGCCGGCTTCAAGGGCGATACGCTCGCCTCGGCGCTCCTGGCGAACGGCGTGACGCTCGTTGGCCGCAGCTTCAAGTATCACCGGCCGCGCGGCATTATCTCTGCCGGCATCGAGGAGCCCAATGCCCTGGTAACGCTCGGCGCCGGCGGCCGGCGCGAGCCCAATGTTCCGGCGACGATGGTCGAACTCTCGCCGGGCCTTACGGCCGAGAGCCAGAACCGCTGGCCGTCGCTCGGCTTCGACCTGCAGGGCATCAACGGGCTGTTCGCGCCGCTGCTCGCCTCCGGCTTCTACTACAAGACCTTCATGGGGCCGGGCCGCAGGGCATGGATGGTCTACGAGCATTTCATCCGCAAGGCCGCCGGTCTCGGCATGGCTGCGATGGAGGCGGATCCGGACCGCTATGAGACGCGGCACGACTTTGCCGATGTCGTCGTGGTCGGCGCCGGGCCGGCGGGGCTTGCAGCGGCGCGGGCTGCCGCGCAGGCGGGTGCGCGCGTTCTGCTGGTCGAGCAGGATTTCGAGCTGGGCGGCCAGATGCTGGCCGAGCCGCGGGGACAGGACTGGCTTGCCGGCATGCTGGCCGAGCTCGGCTCTATGCCCGGGTTGCGGTTGATGCGGCGCACGACCGCTTTCGGCCTCTATGACGGTAACACACTGGGGCTGCTCAGCCATGCCGATCCCGGCGCGAAGGCGGCGGCACGCCAGGTCTTCACCCTGCTTCGGGCCGGCGGCATCGTGTTCGCCACCGGCGCCGTCGAGCGGCCGATGGTCTTTTCGAACAACGACCGGCCGGGCGTCATGCTCGCATCGGCGATCCGCACCTATCTCAATCGCTTCGCGGTGCTGCCGGGGCGCAAGGTCGTGATCGGCGCAGCGGCGGACAGCGCCTACCGCACGGCCTTCGACCTTGCGGCGAACGGCGCAGAGGTCGTGCTGGCCGACAGCCGTGCCGAGATCGACCCGCAGCTTCTCGGACAGGCGGTCCGGAGCGGCGTCGAGGTGCATGCCGGGACGCTGATCGTAAAGGCCACAGGCGCGCGCGGCGTGCGCGCCGTCGAGCTGGAAGGCCGGTCCGGACCTTTCCGGCGTCAATGCGATCTCGTCGGCATGGCCGGCGGCTGGACGCCCGTCCTGCATCTCACCTCGCATCTCGGCGTCAAGCCGCAGTACCGGCAGGATATCGACGCTTTCATCCCGGGCGGTCTGCCAACCGGCCAGTTTGCGGCCGGAGCGGTGACCGGTGCGGCAACGGCTGCCGAGGCTGTGCGGCAGGGGCATCGGGCCGGCTCTGCCGCAGCCGCCGCCGCGGGATACGATCGGAAGGTGGACGCCGCCGTGCTGCCCGCCTTCGAGGAATCCGGCCTGCCTCATGCCGTGCAGGCGCTTCCCTTCGGCCGGAAGAAGGCGTTCGTCGATTTCCAGATGGACGTGAGCCTCGACGATATCGCGCTTGCGCAGCGCGAGGGCTATGAATCCGTCGAGCACCTCAAGCGTTATACGACGCTCGGCATGGGCACCGACCAGGGCAAGACGAGCAACGTCAACGCCGTCCGCGCCATGGCGGCGCTGCGGGGCACGCCGATGGAGGCGGCCGGCACCACGACGTTTCGCCCGCCCTATGCGCCCGTCGCCGTCGGCGCCATTGCAGGCCGGGCGAAGGGGCACCACTTCCGCCCCTTCCGGCGGACGCCGATGCACGACTGGCATGTCGCCAACGGCGCGGACATGCTGGAGGTCGGGCTTTGGATGCGGCCGTGGTACTTCCGGTCCTTCGGCGCGGATGTCGACGAAGCCTATGTCGCCGAGATGCGGCATGTCCGCTCGGCCGCCGGCCTCATGGACATTTCCACGCTGGGCAAGATCGCCGTCGAAGGACCGGATGCCGCGACCTTCCTCGACCGCGTCTATGCGAACGGCTTTGCCAGCCTGAAGGTCGGTCGCGCGCGCTACGGCGTCATGCTGCGCGACGACGGGATCGTGCTGGACGACGGCACGACGACACGGATCGCCGAGAACAGCTATTTCATGACCACGTCGACGGCCAAGGCGGCTGATGTGATGTCCTGGCTGGAGTTCCTGCTCGATGTCGCCTGGCCGGAGCTGCGCGTATCCGTGACGTCTGTAACCGACGAATGGGCGGGCATGTCGGTCGCGGGGCCGAAGAGCCGCGCCGTGCTGGCCGCGGCTTTCCCGGCAATCGACGTCTCGAACGAGGCGCTGCCGCATATGGGCCTCGTCGAGGGAACCTTCCGGGGCAGCCGGCTGCGGATCGTCCGCCTCAGCTATTCCGGCGAACGGGCCTACGAAATCTATGTCGGCGCCTCTCAGGGACTTGCCGCCTGGGAACACCTGCTGGCGATGGGCAAGGATTCCGATCTGCGGCCCTATGGCGTCGAGGCGCTGGGCGCGCTGCGTATCGAGAAGGGCCATGTCGCCGGGCCGGAGATCGATGGCCGCACCACGCTCGCCGATCTCGGCATGGCGCGCATGGTGGCGAAACGCTCCGGCTATATCGGCGCGGTCCTCGGGCAGCGGCCGGCATTCCTCGCGCCTGACCGCCAGCGGGTGGTGGGGCTCGAATGCGCGGAGAGCGGCAAGCGGCTGCGGGGCGGTGCGATCCTCTTCGCGCCCGACGAGGCATGGCAGGGACACGGCCGCGGCCGCGTCACGTCCACCACCTTCAGCCCCGATATCGGCAAGTCCATCGGGCTCGGGCTGCTGGCCGCCGACTTTGCCGGCGACGAGGTCGTGGCCGTCTATCCGATGAAGAACGAGGTGGTCCGCGCGCGGGTCGTTTCGCCGGTCTTCCTCGATCCCATGGGAGAACGCATGCATGGCTGATCCGACAGCAATCCAAGGGATCACGATCACGCGGTCCCGCTGCCCGCTGGTTCAATGGCAGGCGTGGGGCGATGACGACGATGGTTTTGCCCGTTTCGCCGCGGGACGCCTGGGGGCCTCCTTGCCGGCAGAGGTGGGACAGATCGTCAAATCGGATGGTGTGACGGCCGTGAAGATCGCGCCCCGCCGCTTCTGGCTGCTGGCGAGCGATCCTGACACAGTGCCGCGCGGCCTTCCGGGGACTCTCGGCGCCGAACTGGATCTTGGCGAAGGCCGGGAGCGCATCGACATACGGACACCCGCATTGCGCGACGTGCTGGCCCGATGCCTCGCCGTCGACTGGGACCGAACGCAGGACCGAGCGGTGTTTGCGCCGCTGCATCGCGTTCCGGTGATGTTTACCCGCGGATCGACGGAGCACGGGACACTCGTCGTGCCTCGTACTTTCGCACAGAGCATTGCCGATTGGCTGGAAGACTGCTGACGATTGGGCTTGATGACATCATGGCCGTGTCCGCGCCGCCTTCGTCGCGTAAGTGGTGTCGGATGGGCTTGCGGTGGTCTCTGGACAGCCGTCGTTTGAAGGATTTATGATTGCGGTCTCGATCAATGCGATACTCATATCATGAACATGCTCAAGCCGCCTTCGCCGTCTGACAGCAGCCGGGAGGACAGGATCCACTCGAATCCGGTGCGGCTCGGCGCACGCCTGAAGCTTGCCCGCCAGACACGCGGGTTGACCCTGAAGGCGCTGGCGCAGGCGGCGGAATGTTCCGAAAGCCTGCTTTCCAAGATCGAGAACGGCAAGGCCTCGCCCTCGCTGCCCATGCTGCATCGGCTGGTGCGGGCGCTCGATTCCAATATCGGCTGGATGTTCGAGGAGACCGACGGCGAGGAAGGCGTGGTGTTCCGCGCCGGAACCCGTCCGCTCATCACGCTCGATCCTCTCCGGCGAGGCGAGGGCATCTCGCTCGAACGCGTCATTCCCTATTCGGCAGGCCACCTTCTCCAGTGCAACATCCACCACATCGATGCCGGCGGCCAGAGCGCCGGGCCGATCCAGCATGTCGGCGAAGAGGTGGGCTATGTGCTGGTCGGGGAGATCGAGCTGATGATCGACGACAAGACCTTCCGGCTTTCGGCCGGCGACACTTTCGTGTTCAATTCCGAGCTTGCACACTGGTATCGCAATGTCGGGACCGAGCGCGCCTCCATCTTCTGGGTGAATACGCCGCCAACCTTCTGACATCTTTCTTGAAAAGCCTTCCCAGCGGATTCGGCGGACGCGCCATTCAAGTATCTTGACAAGAATTCAAGCTACTTGAATAATGCCTTCCGTAAATTCCGGTTGCCGCCAACGGCATCAAACAAGGGGAACATCAAAATGGGTCGGACCAAATATCTCCTCGGCTGCGCAGCAGCCGTTGCCATGACGCTGTCCATGGGCGCCGCAAACGCCTTTGCCGATACGTTCGCGCTCGTCACCATCAACCAACAGGCGCTCTTCTTCAACCAGATCAATGACGGCGCCAACGCGGCGGCCAAGGAGGCCGGCGCCGAGCTCGTCATCTTCAACGCCAACAACGTGCCCTCTGCCCAGAACGACGCGATCGAGACCTACATCACCCAGAAGGTCGACGGCATCATTCTGGTCGCCATCGATGTCAACGGCGTGAAGCCCGCCATCACCGCCGCCAAGAATGCCGGCATTCCCGTCATCGCCATCGACGCGCAGATCCCGGACGGCGACAACATCGCCTTCGTCGGCGTCGACAACACGGCGGCGGGCGGCGAGATCGGCAAGTTCTTCTCCGACTATGTGAAGAGCGACATGGGCGGCACCGCCAAGGTCGGCGTCGTCGGCGCGCTCAACTCCTTCATCCAGAACCAGCGCCTCGACGGCTTCAAGGCGGCGGTTGCCGAGGGCGGCCAGAACGTCGAATTCCTCAACACCGTCGACGGCCAGAACGTGCAGGACGTCGCGCTTGCCGCGGCGGAAAACCTGATGACCGCCAATCCGGACATGACGGCGCTCTACGCCACCGGCGAACCGGCACTGCTCGGCGCGGTCTCGGCCGTCGCCAGCCAGGGTCGCGGCGACAGCATCAAGGTCTTTGGCTGGGACCTGACGAAATCCGCCATAGACGGCATCGACCAGGGTTTTGTCACCGCCGTCATCCAGCAGGACCCGGCCGGTGAAGGCAAGGCCGCCGTCGAGGCGCTCGTCAAGGTGAAGAAGGGCGAGACGATCGAGCCGATCATCAACGTGCCGGTGACGATCGTCACCAAGGAGAACGTCGACCAGTATCGCGACATGTTCAAGTAAGCCGAACCGCCGCTGCCCGGTCCACGCAAGCGGGTCGGGCAGCCGGAACCTCCTCCAGGGGCCATCGAACATGACCGACACTGACGTCAGCCGCGTCCGGATGACCGGCATATCCAAGCGCTATGGCGCTCTGCAATCGCTCGACAACGCCTCGCTCAACCTCATGCCGGGCGAAGTGCTCGGGCTGGTGGGCGACAACGGCGCGGGAAAATCCACCATCAGCAAGGTGCTCTCGGGCGCCGTCATCCCCGACGCCGGCACGATCGAGATCGACGGCCGGCCGGTGTCCTTCACTTCGCCCGCCGAGGCGCGCGCCGCGCGCATCGAGATGGTCTACCAGGACCTCGCCCTCTGCGACACGATCGACGTCGCCGGCAACCTCTTCCTCGGCCGCGAGCCGAAGCGGCGCATCGCCGGCGTGCCGATGCTCGACAAGAAGACGATGCACGAGCGGGCGCGCGACATGCTCTCCAATCTCGGCATCGTCATTCCCGATACGCGCATGAAGGTGGAGAACCTTTCCGGCGGCCAGCGCCAGTCGATCGCGATCGGCCGCGCCGCGTCCTTCAATCCCTCCGTTCTGATCATGGACGAGCCGACGGCCGCCCTTGCGGTCGCCGAGGTAGAGGCCGTGCTCGAACTCATCCGCACTGTCTCGAAGCGCGGGGTCTCCGTCATCCTCATCACGCACCGGCTGCAGGACCTCTTCCTCGTCTGCGATCGCATCCAGGTGATGTACGAGGGCCGCAACGTCGCCGAGCGGCGCATCGAGGACACCAATATCGAGGACGTCGTCAATCTCATCGTCGGGCGGAAATTCACCGCCCGTTCCGCCGGCCACAACCATCAGGAACGAGGCGCACCCGCATGAGCTCCGAGCCCAACGCCTATTCCAGCCATCCGCCGCGCCTGCGGGATGCGACCATCCTCGACAAGGTCGTCGCCAATGGCGGCGTCATGTCGATCGCGCTGTTCTTCATCGTCTGCTGCCTGTTTTTCGCGGTGACGACGGATGCCTTCCTCACGGCGCCGAACCTCCTGAACATCATCCGCCAGTCCGCGCCGCTCTTGATCGTCGCGGCCGCCATGACCTTCGTCATCACGACGGGCGGCATCGACCTTTCCGTCGGCTCCGTCCTGGCGCTGACCGCGACGCTCTCCGCAGCCGCCCTGCAGGCCGGTGTTCCCTGGCCGCTCGCCATCCTGCTGATGCTCGCGCTCGGCGGCGTGGTGGGACTGGTCCAGGGCTATTTCATCGCCTATGAGCGCATTCCCGCCTTCATCGTCACGCTGGCCGGCCTTTCCGTCATCCGCGGCTTCGCGCTTCTGATAACCGGCGGCTATTCGATCCCGATCGAGCCGACGAGCCCGTTCGTCACGATCGGCCGGGCCTGGGTCCTCGGCATTCCGGCCCCGGCGCTCATCGCCATCGTCGTGCTGATCGTCGCCTACATCGCCTTCAACGAGACCCATTTCGGCCGCTACGTCACCGGCGTCGGCGCCAATGCGGAGGCCACGCGCCGGGCAGGCGTCAACACGCGGCGCATCATCCTGTGGGTCTACATCCTTTCGGGCACGGCCTCGGCGGCGGCCGGCGTCATCCTGTCCGCCCGCCTCGGTTCCGGCTCCTCGAATGCGGGGCAGGGGTTCGAGCTCGACGTCATCGCGGCCGTGGTGCTCGGCGGCACCAGTCTCTTCGGCGGGCGCGGCTCGCTCGTCGGCACGATCCTCGGGGCGCTGACGGTCGCGGTGCTGGCGAACGGCCTCATCCTGTCGCATCTCTCGCCCTTCTTCACGCCCATCGTCACCGGGTTCATCATCCTGGTCGCGATCTGGCTCAACTTCCGCCTCTTCAAGGACGGGGCGAGGGGGCGCTGACATGCTCGACCACCTCTTTGCCGAGGAGCCGCGGAAACGCCATCCGATCGGCGTGACGTCCGGCACCGCGATGACCGTGACGGGACCGGTCCCGGTCGAAGACCTCGGCGTGACGCTGATGCACGAGCACATCTTCCTCGATGGTGCGCGCAGCTGGATCTGCCCCTGCCATCCCGACGAGAAGGCGATCGCCGAGCAGAAGGTCAATATCGAGATCGTCGGCGAGCTGCGGATGAACCCCTACATGAACCGGGACAACGTCTCGCTCGACGATGGGGACTTGGCGCTCAGCGAGTTGAAGCGCTTCCAGGCGCTGGGCGGCTGCACCGTGGTGGAGACGACGAATTTCGGCATCGGCCGCGATGCGGCCGGCCTTGCCCGCATCGCCCGCATGTCGGGGCTCCGGATCATCATGGGCACGGGCTTCTATCTTGAACATACCCATCCCGACTGGCTGAAGGCGATGGATGTGGAAGAGGTGACGCAGTTCATCGTCGAGGATGTCGGCGGCGGCGAGAGCCAGCCGGAGATCATGGCGGGTATCATCGGCGAGGTCGGCGTCAGCCGCAACTTCACCACTGAAGAGGAAAAGTCGCTGCGCGCTTCGGCGCGGGCGGCGCGCATCACCGGCCTGCCGCTCTCCATCCATCTGCCGGGCTGGGAACGCCTCGCCCACCGCGTGCTCGACGTGGTGGAGGAGGAGGGCGCCGATCCGGCGCACACTGTGCTCTGCCACATGAACCCGAGCCACAGCGATCCCGACTACCAGATGGCGCTCGCAAGGCGCGGCGCCTTCCTGGAGTACGACATGATCGGCATGGACTATTACTATGCCGACCAGGACGCCCAGTCGCCGTCCGACGAGGAGAACGCCCGCGCCATCGCGGCCCTTGTCGACAAGGGTTTCGTCGATCGGCTGCTGCTGTCGCAGGACGTGTTCCTCAAGATCATGCTCACCCGCTATGGCGGCTTCGGCTACGGCTACATCCTCAAGCATTTCCTGCCGCGCCTGAAGCGGCACGGCGTCGAGCAGGCGGCCATCGACCGCATGCTGATCGACAATCCGAAATCCGTCTTCTCCGCCGCGCACTGAGCGCCGGCCAACCGTTCAAGGAGTTACCATGACCAAGAAGAAAGTGCTGCTGGCCGGCGAATCCTGGGTTTCGACCGCGACCCACATCAAGGGTTTCGACCAGTTCCCGACCGTCACCTACCACACCGGCGCTGACGAACTCCTGAAGGCGCTGAAGGACAGCCCCTTCGACGTCACCTTCATGCCGGCGCACGAGGCGCAGAAGGAGTTTCCGAACACGCTGGAAGGCCTCCAGGCCTATGACGCCATCGTGCTCTCGGATATCGGCGCCAACACGCTGCTGCTGCATCCCGACACCTGGATCCACTCCCGCCGCACGCCGAACCGCCTGAAGCTGCTGCGCGACTATGTCGCCAAGGGCGGCGCGCTCCTGATGTTCGGCGGCTACTACTCCTTCCAGGGCATCAACGGCGGCGCGCGTTTCCGCAACACGGCCGTGGAAGAGGTCCTGCCCGTCGCCTGCCTCTCGGTCGACGACCGCGTGGAAGTGCCGGAAGGCTTTACGCCTGTCGTCTCGGGCGACGCGTCGCACCCGATCCTGTCGGGTATTTCCGGCGAATTCCCCTACCTGCTCGGCTTCAACGAGGTGACGCTGAAGGACGGCGCCAACCAGCTGATGACGGTCTCCTCCGAATATGGCTCGCTGCCGCTGCTCGTCACCGGCACCTATGGCGAAGGCCGCACGGTGGTCTGGACGTCGGATGTCGGCCCGCACTGGCTGCCGCCGGAATTCATCGCCTGGCCCGGCTACAAGACGCTGTTCGAGCAGATGCTCGCCTGGGCGACGGACTGAGCCGGAGGTTCCAGGAAACAGCCCCATGACCATCCATGTCGTCGGCAATGTCTGCGTCGATACGAGCTTTCGCCTGGAGCGGCTGCCGCTGCCCGGTGAAACGCTGAATGCGGCCGCTGCCGGCGACGGTCCGGGCGGAAAGGGCGCCAACCAGGCGGTGGCCGCGGCCCGTACGAGGGCGGCCGTGGCGCTCTGGGCGCCGGTCGGCCGGGATGCGGCGAGCGACTGGGTTGAGGGGGCGATCGCCGCCGAGATCCCGGATCTCCGCCTCGTGCATCTCGACCTGCCCTGCGACCGTTCGGTGATCATGATCGACCGCTCCGGCGAGAATGTCATCATCACCGCCGCGGCCTGCGCGGAGGCCTTCGACCCGCTCGCCATGACCGCCCTCGGCGACACGTGGGCCGCCGGCGACATGCTGCTGATGCAGGGGAACCTCCCGACGGCCGCGACGATGGCCTGCCTGACGGCGGCGCGCGCGGCGGGCCTCGTCACGGTGCTCAATCCGAGCCCGCTCTCCGCCGATCCGCTCGACCTTGCGGCCGTGTCGCTCATCGTCGTCAACCGGCCGGAGGCGGAGGCCCTGACCGGCGAGGCCGATGCCGAGCGCGCAGCGCGCCGCCTGCTGGCGATGGGTGCAGATAGCGCCATCGTCACGCTCGGCAGCGCGGGTGCCCTGCTTCTTGAGGCAGGGGCTTCGTCCGTCCTTCGTCTCCCACCCTCGGATGTGGAGGCCGTCGATGCCAGCGGTGCGGGCGATTGTTTTGCCGGCACGCTTGCCGGCCTGCTGGCGCAGGGGGCACCGCTCCGGGATGCCGCGCGGCTGGCAACCCGGGCGGCTGCCATCGCCGTCGGCCGTCCCGGCACGCTCGCCTCCTTCCCCACGCCGGCGGAAATCGCCGCCCTCACCAAGACACTGAAACTGGAAAACGTGTGATCGCCATGAGCAACCCCATCGGACGGCAGGACAAGGATACGCTGAAGACGCTTTTCGGGCGTGACAAGCCGGTGATCGGCGTGGTGCACCTGCTCCCGCTGCCGGGCGCGCCGCGTTATGACGACGAGGGCGTGGAGGCGATCTACGAGCGCGGCCTTTCGGATGCGCGCGCCTATCTTTCCGGCGGCTGCGATGCGCTGATCGTCGAGAACCACGGCGACGTGCCGTTCTCGAAGCCGGACCAGATCGGCCACGAGACCTCCGCCCACATGGCCGTCATCGCCGACCGCATCCGCCGCGAGCTCGGCCGCCCGATCGGCATCAACGTGCTCGCCAATGCGGCGATCCCGGCGCTGGCCATCGCCTCGGCCTCCTCGGCCTCGTTCATCCGCGTCAACCAGTGGGCCAATGCCTATGTCGCCAACGAGGGCTTCGTAGAGGGCGAATCCGCCCGCGCCATGCGCTACCGGGCGCAGCTGCGTGCCAGGGGCATCCGCATCTTCGCCGACGCCCATGTCAAGCACGGCGCGCATGCCATCGTCGCCGACCGGCCGGTCGAGGAGCAGGTCAAGGACCTCGTCTTCTTCGACGCCGACGTCGTCATCGCTACCGGCCAGCGCACCGGCCATACGGCCGATCTCGGCTATATCCGCATGATCAAGCAGGCCGCCTCGCTGCCGACGCTGGTCGGCAGCGGCGTCACCCATGACAATGCCAACGACATCCTTGCCGTCGCCGACGGCGTGATCATCGCCAGTGCCCTCAAATATGACGGCGTCTGGTGGAACGCGGTCGATCCGGACCGGGTGAAGCGCTTCATCGCAGGCCTCGGCCGATGAGCAGAATGCCGGAGGTCAATCCCGCGCGCCTCCTTACATCCCTCGCCGATTTCGCGGCCATCGGCGCGACGCCCGCCGGCGGCGTCAACCGGCAGGCCCTGAGTGTCGAAGACCGTGCCGCCCGCCGCTTGCTGGCCGAGCGCGCGCTCGCCCGCGGCTTCACCGTCTTCCAGGACGAGGCGGCCAATCTTTTCCTCCGCCGCGACGGCCGGGATGCGACGCTGCCGCCGCTCCTCATCGGCAGCCATCTCGACAGCCAGCCGACCGGAGGCCGCTTCGACGGCGCGCTCGGCACGCTCAGCGCCTTCGAGGTGCTGGAAGCGCTCGCCGATGCGGGCGTCGAGACCGGCCGCGCCATCGAGGTCGTCGCCTTCACCAACGAGGAGGGAAGCCGCTTCTCGCCGGGCTGCATGGGCTCCATGGCCTTTGCCGGCGCGGGCAACCTGTCGGATTGGCGTCGGGCACGGGCGACGGACGGCGCGTTGCTTGCCGACGAACTGGCGGCGACGCTGCAAGCGCTGCCGGAAGCCCGCATGCGGCCCATCGGGCACGCCGTCTCCGCCTTCGTCGAGCTGCATATCGAGCAAGGTCCCGTCCTCGAACGCGAGGACGTGCCGATCGGCGTGGTCACCGCCGTTCAGGGCACGAAATGGCTGGAGATCGCCTTTTCCGGCGAGGCGGCCCATGCCGGCACCACGCCGCTGGAGTTCCGCAAGGACCCGATGGGCGCGGCGGCCGCCGCCATCGCGTGCATCCAGGGCGATATCATGCCGGCCGATCCCGCAGCGCGGCTGACGGTCGGCCGCATCGCCGCCGAGCCGGGCTCCATCAACGTCATCCCGAGCCGCGTCTCCTTCACCGTCGACATCCGCCATCCGGACGCGGTCGCGCTCGCCGCCATGGAACGGCGTGTGCACGAGGAATGCGAGGCCGCGGGCGCGCGATGGGACTGCGGAACGGTCATAGAACTGCGCGTCGACATGGCCCCCGGCCGCTTCGACCCTCAGGTGACGGCGGCGATCGAGGAAACGTGCCGGGCGCTCGCCATCCGCTGCCGGCCGATGGTGTCGGGTGCCTTTCACGATGCGCTCTTCGTGGGCCGGGTCGCCCCGGCGGCGATGATCTTCGTGCCCTGCCGCAACGGCATCAGCCACAACGAGGCGGAGTTCGTTTCCGACGCGCATATCATCGCCGGCGCGCAAACCCTGCTGGGCGTCGCGCTTCGTCTTTCGGCCGCCTGAAACCTACCAGCCGGCGAAATCCGCGAGCAGTGCTTCATCGACCCGGCCCGCCGCGACATCGGCGAGCGCCTGGTCGAGGATCGCGACGCCCTCCTGGGCTTCCGCCTTCGTCAAGGTCAGCGGCGGCGTGAATTCCAGCACGTTGGAGTTGACGCCGACATAGTAGAGCACGAGGCCGAGCTGGAAAGCGCGGTAGACCGTCAGCGCCGTCTGCCGCGCGGCCGGTGCGCCATCCGCCACAAGCTCGACGCCGAGGGCGAGGCCCCGGCCGCGCACGTCGCCGATCAGAGGATGGCGGGCGGCGAGGCGGTCGAGCGCCTCGCGCAGCATGCGTCCTGTCCGTCCCGCATTGGCGACGAGATGGTCACGCTCGATGGTCTGCAGCACGGCGAGCGCCGCGGCGGCGCAGACCGGATTGCCGTGCACGGTCTGCAGCGAGAAGGCGACGGCGTGGTTCAGGATCGCCTCCGGGCCGACCACCGCCGAGACCGGCAGCCCGCCGCCGAGGCCCTTGCCGAAGACGACGATGTCGGGCTCGATGTCGCAATGCTCGAAGGCGTTGAAGCGACCGCTGCGGCCGAGGCCGACCTTCACCTCGTCGGAGACGATGAGGATGCCGTGTGTGCGGCAGAGCGCTTCCACGTGCTTGAAAAACCCGTCCGGCGGCACCAGCATGCCGCCGTCCGACTGGATCGGCTCTATGAAGAAGGCGGCGACCTCTTGCGGCGGGATCTCGGTGGCGAAAAGGGTTTCGAGATGGGCGAGGGCGGCGTCCTTCGCGGCTTCGGGGCTGCCGGCGGCGTAGCTGTTGGGGTAGGGCACGAGCGTCAGGCCCTTCGCCCGCGCGCCCTGCTGGGCGGGATGGCCGGAGACGGCCATGGAGCCGACGGTGCCGCCGTGATAGGCGCCGTTGAAGGCGAGGATGCGCGGCCGGCCGGTGGCGGCGACGACCATGCGGGCGACCGTCTCGTTGGCGTCCGAGCCGGAATGGCCGAACCAGACGCGGCCGCGGGCGCGTTCCGGCACGAGGGAGAGCAGCTTTTCGGCGAGCAGCACCGAGGGCTCGTTGGCGGTGGAGAGATAGCTTGCACCCGCCTGGTCGGAAAGCGCGCGGTTCACCGCCTCGCGGAGGGCGGGATGCGAATGGCCGAGGCTCGCCGCGCCCCAGGAGGCGGCGAAATCGAGGAGTTTGCGGCCGTCGTCGCCGGTGAGGTACGCGCCGCTTCCGCCGACCACCGCCTGCGGAAAGAACCGCAGATGCGCCATCGTCGAGACCGATCGGCTTTCGCGGGCGTAGAGGCCGGACATGTCGCTCTCCTCGTTACTTGAAGAAGGTCAGGACCTCGTCGAGCTGGACGACGTGGCAATAGATCATGTTGATGATCTCCAGCTCCCGCCGGTGCAGCTCGTCCGTCGCCGCCGCGCCGCAATCGTCGACGACGACCACGCCGAAGCTCTCATCCGCGAGGCTGCGCACGGTGGAGGAGACGCACTGGTCGGTGAAGATGCCGCAGCAGATGACGTCCTTGATGCCCATATTGTGCAGGATCAGGCGGAGGTTCGTGCCGGTCAGCGCGCTGTCGGTCGTCTTGGTGATGACGATCTCGTCGGGACGCGGTTCGAGCTCCGGCACGACCTGGCCTTCGGGCAGGTCCTTCGGCAGAAGCAGGTAGTTGAAGCCGGGTTTCTTCTGGCTGAGCGAGCGGTCGCGGCCGTCCGGTTTCAGGCAGGCGATGCGGGCGAAGATGACCTCCACCTTGCGCTTGCGGCACTCTTCGATGAGGCGTGCGGTGTTCGGGATCACCGTTTTGCGCATACGATCGTAGAAGGGCTGCCAGCGGGCGGTCTCTTCCGGCGTGTCCTTCGGGTCGAGATAGGTGTTCTGGATGTCGATGACGAGCAGCGCGGTCGTCTGCGGATCGAGCATGATGTCGTCCGGCGCCTCGGCATTGGCGTAGTAGAAGGAACGGTAGGCGGTCTTCCAGCTCATGCAACTGTCTCCTTCTTGCGGCGGGCGCGGGTGAGGATGTGGCCGATCTCGCGGTTCGGGAAGAGGCCGCCGGGCTTGACGATCATCACGGCGATCATGGCGAGCGCCAGCACGATCTCGGTGAGGCCGACGACCTGGCCCGCGCCGATGGCGGTGGCGTTCAGCGCGCCCTCGGTGCCGCGCAGGCCCTCATAGGCAAACGTGATGAGGATGGTGCCGGCGACGGCACCGGTCACCGTGTTCGCCCCGCCGATCACCAGCATGGTGATGATGAGGAAGGTCTCCTTCAGGTAGAAGGCCTTCGGCGCGAACGACGTGATGAAGTGGCCCCAGAGCGCGCCGCCGATGCCGGCGATGAAGGCGGCGAGGATGAAGGCCCGCCAGCGCAGGTGCGGGATATTCGCGCCGAGCGCGGCGGCGGCGACCTCGTCCTCTCGGGAGGCGCGGAGCAGCTTGCCGGTGCGCGATTCCTTGAAGAGCAGCGCGACGACCACCACGACGGCCGCGACGATGGCGGCGATCGGCAGGTCCGTCGTCTTCGGCAGGCCGAAGAGCGTGCGCGGGCCGTTGGTGAAGGCGCTCCAGTTGTTCATGACGGTGTAGAGCACCACGAGCAGCGCGAAGGAGGTGATGACGGAGGCCGCATCCGAAAGCCGCATCAGCGGATAGGCGACGACGGCCGCCACGACCGCGGCGAGCACGCCCGCAGCCAGCATGGCCAGCAGCGGCGAGATCTCCACCACCTTCATGAAGTCGTAGAGGTCCGGCAGCGCCATGCCCTTCATCTGGGCAGGTATGGTCAGAACGGCGGAGGTGTAGGCGCCGAGGCCCATGAAGCCGATATGGGCGAAGGAGAGCAGGCCCGAATTGCCCATGAAGGTCTGCAGGCCGACGACGAGGACCAGCGAGATCAGGAGGTTGGTGGCGATCCGGTCGTAGAGGCGGATGCCGATGAGCTGGCTGCCGATGGCGATGGCGGCGATGACGGCGATGAGGACGAGGGCGGTGAGATAGGAATGTTTCATGGTCTCCGCTCCTCAGGTTCGCTGTCCGCTCGCCGGGCCCTTGATGAGGCCCTGCGGGCGCCAGAGCAGGATCAGGATGACGAGGCTGAAGGTGAAGGCGTCGCGGAACTTCAGGAGATCCTGCGACAGGGTGTAGTTGAGCGTCGTATCGATCAGCGCCAGGAGGAAGCCGCCGACGACGGCGCCCGGAAGGCTGCGCATGCCGCCGATCACGGTGGCGATGAAGGCGACGAGCAGCGGTTCGAGGCCGACGCCCGGCACGACCGTGCCGATGCGTCCGATCCACAGGATGCCGACGACGCCGGCAAGGAAGCCGGAGAGGGCGAAGGCCGAGGAAATGATGAGGTTCGCCGGTACGCCGAGCATGCGGGCCATGGTGAAGTTGGTGGCGGCCGCGCGCATGGCGATGCCGAGCGTCGTCCTGCGCATCAGGAAGGCGACGGCGGCGAGCAGCACGATGGAGGCGGCGATGGTGATGAGGTTGCGCACCGGCGTGATCGCGCCGCCGATCGAGACGGTCTGGGAGAAGATGTCCGGCAGGGGCACGTTGCGCGGGCGCGGCGAGATGAAGAGGAGGGCGGCGTTCTGCAATAGGTTGGAGAAGGCGAAGGAGGTGATCAGCACCGCCGTCACCGATTTGGCGCGCACCGGGCGGAAGGCGGCATAGTCGGTGAGGATGCCGAAGAGCACCGCCATGGCGACGGCGAGCGCCGCCATGACGAGCCAGGGCAGGCCCGAGCCGCTGGAAAGATACATGGTGTAGCCGGCGACCATGATGAGTTCGCCATAGGCGAAGTTCACCAGCCGCAGGATGCCGTAGATGATGACGAGGCCGAGCGCCATGAGGGCATAGGCCCCGCCGAGGCTGAGGACGTCGATGACGAACTGGATCGTGAAAGCCATCGCAATCAGCCTCCCAGATAATGTGCGCTGAGATCGCTGCCCGAGCGGATCTCCTCGGCAGTGCCGGAGGCGACGATGGCGCCGAGCCGCATGACATAGGCGCGGTCGGCGATGGAGAGCGCCTGGTTCACGTTCTGCTCCACGAGAAGGATGGTGAGGCCGGATTTCTTCAGCGTCTCGATCATCTCGAAGATGCGCTCGACGATGGCGGGCGCAAGACCCAGCGAGGGCTCGTCGAGGAGGAGGACGCGCGGCCGGGCCATCAGCGCGCGGGCGATGACGAGCATCTGCTGCTCGCCGCCCGAAAGCGTCCCGGCCGGCTGGTTCGACCGCTCCGCGAGGCGCGGGAAGAGCGTGTGCAGCCTTTCGAGGTTCTGCCGGTTGCCGGCCTGGTCGCGGCGGTGGATATAGGCGCCGAGCATGAGGTTTTCGGCGACCGTCAGGTCCGGGAAGACGTCGCGGGTTTCCGGCACGGTGGCAAGGCCGGCGCGGATGACCTGTTCGGGATTGGCGGCGGTGATGTCCCGGCCTTCGAGCGTGATCGTACCGCCCGCCGCCTTCAGCGCACCGGCGATGCATTTGATGGTCGAGGATTTGCCCGCGCCGTTCGCGCCGAGCAGGCTGACCAGCTCGCCCCTGGCGACGGTGAGGCTGATGCCGCGCACCGCGCGGATCGTGCCGTAATTGACGGAGAGGCCGGTGATCTCAAGCATGGGCCGCCCCCTTGCCGAGATAGGCCTCGATGACGGCCGGATGGCTGCGGACATGGGCGGCGTCCCCTTCCGCGATGGTGCGGCCGGAGGCGAGCACGTGCAGCCGGTGGCAGAGGCGCATGATCAGGCCCATGTCGTGATCGATGATGAGAAGGCCGAGGCCGCGTTTCTTCGGCAGTTCGGAGAGGGTATGCAGCAGGGTTTCCGTCTCCGCGTCGTTCATGCCGGCGGCGGGCTCGTCGAGCAGCAGGAAGCGCGGCTCGGCGGCGAGCGCCCGTGCGATCTCGACGCGGCGCTTGTCGCCGTAGCTGAGGCTTTCGCCCAGCTCGTCCGCCTTCGCCGATAGGCCGAGTTCGTCGAGAAGGTTTTTCGCGCGCTCGGTGGCGACGGCGCGGGAGGCGCCCTTCGCCAGTGCTGCGGCCTCGACATTCTCCAGCACCGTCATCGTGTTGAAAAGGCGCACGATCTGGAAGGAGCGGCTGACGCCGGCAAGGGCGATCTGGCGCGGCGAGAGGCCGGAAAGGGTCGTGTCGCCGGCGGTGATCGTGCCGCCCGCCAGCTTCACCTGGCCGGTGATGGCATTGATGAGCGTCGTCTTGCCCGAGCCGTTCGGACCGATCAGGCCGACGACCTCGCCGGTGAGGACGGAGAGCGACACATGGTCGAGGGCGCGGAGGCCGGTGAATTCCACCGACACGTCGTTTACCGCGAGGCGCGTTTCAGACATGGCTTTTCCGAAGGTGATGGGCCGGCTTTGGCAGCCGGCCCGTAAAGTACGATCAGGGCTTCGGCAGGGATTCCGGCTTGCGCCAGCCCACAAAGGTCGGCTTGCCGCCCTTCAGCTCGATGAGCGCCGCCGCCTTGTTCGGAACGTGGCCCTCTTCGGCCGTGCCGTAGTCGAGGTCGCCGGTCAGGAGCTTGAACTGGCCGTCCTCCAGCGCCTTGGCGAGCGCGGCGCCTTCCGTCGTGCCGGCGGCCTTGATCGCCTCGGCGATCATCATGATCGTGTCCCAGCCCGTCGAGACGAAGGACGTGTCCGGGTCCTTGCCGAACATCTCCTTGTAGAGCCCGATGAACTTCTCCATTTCCGGATCGGCTCCCGTTCCCATCCAGGTATGGGTGACGAAGTAGACGTCGTTGCCGAACTTTTCGCCGAGCGCCTCGTGCATGGCCGGGTCGTCATAGGCGTCGCCGCCGAGGATCGGCGCGTCATAGCCGACTTCGCGCAGCGCGCGGATGATCACGCCGATATCCGTGCCGTAGGACGAGACGAAGATCACGTCCGGCTTCTTGCCGAGCGCCTGGAGACGCGCGAGCTGGGCGGAAAAGTTGTTGTCGCCGTTCGTGTAGGTGTCTTCGAGGATGATCTCGCCGCCATCGGCCTTGAACTGCTCGACGAAATACTTCGACAGCGACTTGGTGTAGGCGATGAACTGGTCGGTGACGACATAGGCCGTCTTCCAGCCCTTCTCCTTGAAGGCGAAATCGGCTGCCGTCGCGCCCATCGTGGTGTTCCACATGGAGAGCGTGAACTGCTTGTCGCCGAGCGACCAGGAAGAGTAGAGCGGATCGGAGGCGCAGGTCGAGATGCCGACGAGGCCGGCCGACTGCGCCTCGCGGCTCGCCGGCGAACCGAAGTCGAAATCGCAGGGCGCGACGATGACCTGGGCGCCCTTGTCGATCAGCTCGACGGCGACGTTGCCGACTGTCACCGGATCGGATTTGCCGTCGATGTTGATGAACTCGACCTGCTTGCCGAGCACGCCGCCATTGTCGTTGAGATATTTCACCGCGACCTGCGCGCCGTTGTAGCCGGGCGTGTCGAGCGGCGCCTGGATGCCCGTCATCGAGAGCGCGCCGCCGATGACGATCTTGTCGTCCTCGGCAAAGGCCGCGGAGGCGGCGAGCGCAAGGCTTGCGGCCGCCAGAAGCAGTTTGGAAGTCTTCATCATGGTCGTTCCCCTTTTTGATGCCTTTCGGCAGTGAAGTGTCGCGCGGCCCGGTCTTTTGTTGTGTTCTGCGGCCCGCTTTCGGATGCTCCTCGTTTCCGTCCCGTCGGTTCGTCTGTGGGCCCTACTGCCCGATCTCCTTCAGCAACGCATCGGTAGAGACCTGCCGGCAATAGCCCTTGATGGCGCTCAGCGAGGTGTCGTGGCGCTCCTGCGAATAGGTGCCGCAGGCATCGGGCACCAGCGTCACGAGATAGTTGAGGTCGCAGGCATCGCGCACGGCCGATTCCACGCACTGGTCGGTCAGAAGTCCACACAGCACGAGTTGTTTTACGCCGAGGTTGCGCAGTATGTAGTCGATATGGGTGGAGACGAAGACGCTGGACGAGCTCTTCGGGAAGACGATCTCGTCCTCCAGCGGCTCCAGCTCGTCGATGACCTTGCCGTCCCACGAGCCCTTCGGCACGTTGAAGCCGGTGATCTTGTAGTCGAGGCTGCGGTCGCGGCCATCCCTGGTGAGGCTTTCGATCGTGGTGTGCAGCACCTCGATGCCGGCCTTGCGGAAGCCTCCCAGCAGGCGCTGCATGTTCGGGATCGCGACCTCGTGGATGCGCTTGAAATAATAGCCGTATTTTCCCGCGATATCGGCCTCGGACACGTCCTTGAACTCGCCGCCCTCGCGGCGCACGGAAAAGTTCTGCACGTCGATGAAGAGGATGGCGGAGGCGGCCGGATCGAGCGGCACGTCGCGGGTGGTCAGATGGTCAGCGGCCATCAGGCGTTTCCTTCGAGGCTGTCTGCCGCAAGGCGGAGGGGGCCGGCGAGGCGGCCTGCCCATTCCTCCTGCCCGCGGGCATCGTTGATGAGGTCGTTGCGCACTTCCAGAAGCACATGCGCTATGCCGCGCCGCTCGCCGTGCACCGGGATCGTGTAGTCGGAGATGTCGTCGACGTGATAAGGTGCGTTGAGCTTGACGGTGACGTCCGGATTGGCGGCGCGGAACGTCTGCGCAAGCCGCTCGGCAAGGCGGGCATCGCGGTTGTAGAGCAGGCCGAGTTCGAAGTCCCGCGTCGCGCCCGTCGCGCGCATGATCGGCGTGAAACTGTGCACCGAGACGAGGACGAGCGGCTTTCCCGTCGCCTGCCGCTGGTCGAGCGCCACGGCGATCGCCTCGTGCAGCGGCTGGTGGATTTCCACATAGCGGCGGCGGCGGTCGAGATCCGTGACATCGGCGTTCGCCGGCACCGGTGTGCCGTCGCTCTCCCCGACGACGCAATCCTTCGCCTCGAAGGGACGGTTGCAGTCGATGACGAGACGGCTGTAGCGCTGCAGGATGAGCGCGGCGTCGAGGCGATCGACAAGGCCGCGGGCGACGCCCTCCGCGCCGACGTCATAGGCGATGTGGCGGTCCATCTCCGCGGGAGGAATGCCAAGGTCGCCGAGGGTAGCCGGAATGACGCGGCCGGCATGTTCGCAGGTCAGGAAGATCGACGAGGCGCCGGCGGAATTGATCCACTCCACGGGTTCCGGGTCGCCCGCCTGCAGCAATCTGGTCGTATCGCGGTCTGCGAACCTGAGCATGAGATGGGATCCGCCATGCGCCCGCCGATGCGGGCTTCCATGTTGGGCAGTCAAGGAAATTTTTAGATCATAGTCAATCTAGTTTTTCCATTTGACTAATTTTTTTCATGGCGCGAATATTCGGGCCAACCAGGGGAACGAACGCCAATGAGCGATGGGAAGTCGTCGACGACGATCCGCACGAGGATCCGCGATGCGGCAGCGCAGCTGACCGCCAGCGAGCGCAAGATCGCCAATGCCATTCTTGCCGATTATCCCTTCACGGGCCTCGAAAGCATCCAGGAGCTGGCGGCCAAGACCGGTGTCAGCGCGCCCTCGATCACCCGCTTCGTCAGCAAGATCGGCTGCGGCGGCTTCCAGGACCTGCAGCGCCAGCTGATCACCGAGCTGAAGGAAGGGCAGCGCTCGCCGCTCGACCTGAAATCGAGCCAGAAGCCGGTCGGCCATTCGGAATTCCTGTCGGAATATGTGGCGCGCGTCTCGGCGGTCATGCAGGAGATGACGGCGACGGTGTCGCAGGCGCAGTTCGACATTCTCGCCGACCTGCTCGCCGATCCGGCGCGCAACATCTTCCTGCTCGGCGGGCGCGTCAGCGACAATGTCGCGGCGTTCCTGTCGATCCACCTGCGCCAGATCCGCAGCGGCATCTATCACATGTCCGACAATCCGGAAATGTGGCCGGAGCACGTCTTGCGCATGCGCCGGAAGGACGTCGTGCTGCTGTTCGATTTCCGGCGCTACCAGCTCAGCCTCGCGCGCCTTGCCGAGACGATCGCCAAGAAGCGTGGCGCGACCATCGTCGTCGTCACCGACAAGTGGATGTCGCCGGCCGCGCGCAGCGCCGACCATATCGTCGCGCTGCCGATCGATGCCGGCACGGCCTGGGATACGGTGGCCGCCGCCATGGCGCTCGTCGAGGCGCTGATCGTGCGCGTCTCGGAGGCCGACTGGGAGGCGACGCAAAAACGCATCAAGGATTGGGACGGCATCCGCTTTTCGATGCCGGGTTATGACCAGATCAACGGGGACGCCGATGAAACGTGAGGAAATGATGGTCGCCTGCTGCGGCGACCTTTCGGGCAAGGTGCGCGGCAAGGCCTTTCCGCTGGCGCAGATGGACAAACGCCTGAAGCGCGGCGTCGGCTGGACGCCGACCAACGTGCAGATCACCTGCTTCGACAACATCGCCGAAAGCCCGTTCGGCTCGCTCGGCGACCTCGTGCTCATTCCCGATCCCGCGACGCGCGTCAGCATCGAGAGCGAGGAGGGGGCGCCGAACGAGAATTTCGTCATCGGCAACATCCGCTATACCGATGGCCGGCCGTGGGAGTTCTGCACGCGTTCGATCCTCGAGGCGGCGCTCGATCGTCTGCAAAGGGTGGCGGGCGTCACGCTCTACGGCGCCTTCGAGCACGAGTTCCAGATCAAGCACCTCGTCTCCGATATCGGCAAGGCCTTCACGCTCGGCGGGTTCCAGGAGGAGCGGCACTTCTGCGAGGCGATCATCGCGGCGATGCGGGAGGCGGGCGTGACGCCCGACACCATCCTAAAGGAATTCGGCGCCGGCCAGTTCGAGGTGACGATGGGCCCGCAGAAGGGCGTGACCATCGCCGACCACTCGCTGATCACCCGCGAACTCGTCGGCCTCGTCGCCCGCGAACTCGGCTACGACCCGACCTTCACGCCGATCCGCGATCCGGCGGGCGTCGGCAACGGCGTGCATGTGCATATGAGCATGCTGGATGCGGCCGGCAATCCCGTCACCCACGATCCGGCCGGCAAGCACGAGCTCTCCGGCGTCGCCGGAAAATTCGTCGCCGGAATCCTGAAATATCTCGATTCGATCGTCGCCATCACCGCGCCGAGCGTCGTCTCGTACCTGCGCCTCACCCCGCATCGCTGGAGCGCCGCCTTCAACAATCTCGGTTTCCGCGATCGCGAGGCCTCGGTGCGCATCTGCCCGGTTTCCGACATCAGCGACATCGCCCGCGCGGCCCAGTTCAACTTCGAGTTCCGCGCCGCCGACGGTGCGGCCAACCCGCATCTGGCGCTCGCCGCCATCGTGCATGCCGGCGTACAGGGCATCGAGGAGGGGCTGGCCGTGCCGGAGGCGACGCAGGAGGACCTTTCGCTGCTGGGCGTCGAGGCGCTGGCCGCGCGCGGTTACGTGCGCCTGCCGCAGACGCTGGAGGCCGCGCTCCAGCGGTTTCGCGGCAATGCGACGGTCTGCGGCTGGTTTCCGGAAGGGTTTGCCGACGTCTACGTCAAGCACAAGGAAGGCGAGATCGCCTATCTTGCCGGCAAGACGCAGGCCGAGATCTGCGCCGCCTACGAAAGCGCCTACTAGCCACAAGGCTTTGCGGCGCGGGGAACCACGCAAGGCTCCCCGCGTTCCTTTCGGGTGAATTTGACCTGAAAGGAGAATTTCCATGGTCGCTGCAAGCGAAATTCGTGAACATATGGAAGTCCGCGCCGCCGATGGCCGCCATGTCGGCACCGTCGACCACATGGAAGGCGACAGCCGCATCAAGCTCACCAAGAGCGATTCGAAGGACGGCCAGCACCACCTGATCCCCCTCGATTGGGTCGACCATGTCGATGCCCATGTGCATCTGAACAAGGACGCACAGGAAGTCGAGCGCCAGTGGTCGGCGATGAACTGATCGTCCCGCCTCTCGGCAGGATCCAAAGCGGTTCGGCGAAATATTCGCCGGGCCGCTTTTTCGTCAGCGCGCCAGCGCGACGTTGACGCCGGCCGCCTTCAGGGCGGCGGAGACATCGCGGGGCGGCGCCTTGTCGGTGAAGAGATCGGTCAGCATGCTGAATTCGCAGACGCGCACCAGCCCCTGCCGGCCGAATTTCGTATGGTCGGTGACGACGACGGCCCGCTTGCCGCGCGCGACCACGGCACGTGCGAATTCCGCTTCCTCCAGGTCGTAGTCCATCACGCCGATCGCGGCATCGATCGCGCCCGTGGAAATGACCGCATGGCCGACGGTGAAATGGTTGATGAACTCGATCGCCGAGACGCCGAAGGCCGCGCCATTGTCGCTGCGCAGCTCGCCGCCCGCCATGTAGACCCGGTTGTCGTTGACCGTCGAAAGCGTGCGCGCGATGTCGGAGGAGTTGGTCACGACCGTCAGCCGCCGGTGGCCCAGCAGCTCGCGGGCGAGGTAGCTCGTCGTCGTGCCCGTATCGAGCATGATCGAATCACCGTCGCGGATCGTCGCGGCCATGGCGACGGCGATCGCCTTCTTTGCCTCGCTGTTCTCGCGCATGCGCTTTTCGAAGGGCGCTTCGCCGACCACGGAGGGCAGCGCCACGGCGCCGTGCATCTTCACCACGGTGCCGTTCGTCGTCAGCGGTTTGATGTCCCGCCGCACGGTTTCCAGCGAAACGTCGAGTTTCCTGGCGAGGTCGGCGATCGTCACCGTGCCGTCCTGCTGGAGCAGCCTCAGAATGTCGTTGTGGCGTTTGGAGTGGTTCATCGTCGTCATGTCCGCATGCGTTCTCCTGCTTCATAATCCTAGACGGATCATCTGGCAAGAAAGCCGCAGATTCGGTCACAAAGGCAGAAAAAGCCACATTTCAGGATTGACAGCCGCTTTCATCCAGCGTGTGATCTACACTATGCGCAGGCCGACAGATACAAAAGTACGGGGAACGGCATCCGGCGCATCAGAAAGCATCGACTTCAAAGTGCGACCGGGAGATCACGCATGTTTCAACCTATTCGCCTGCCAGGACTGTTCGCCGCGACGCTTTGCCTGTCCGCGGCCTTCACGATTGCGCCCGCGGCGGCGCAGGAATCCACCGATCCGATCAAGCTGACGCTGCACGACTGGACGGGCCAGCTCATCACCACGGAAATCATGGGCGAGGTGCTGAAGAAGGCCGGCTATTCCGTCGAATATGTCCAGGCCGACTATCTCGCGCAGTTCGCAGGCCTGGAGACCGGCGACCTGCATGTCGCCATGGAGATGTGGGAAACCACCGGCCGCGACGCGATGGACGCCGCGACGGCCACCGGCAAGGTCGAGAATTTCGGCGAGACCGGCATGCAGGCCAAGGAAGAGTGGTGGTATCCGGCCTATATGAAGGAGAAATGCCCCGGCCTGCCGAACTGGGAGGCGCTGAAGAGCGAGGCCTGCGCGGAAGCCTTCTCGATCCCCGAGACCGCGCCGAAGGGCCGTTATCTCGGCGGCCCCGTCACCTGGGGCGGTTTCGACGACGAGCGCGTCGAGGCGCTGGACCTGCCCTTCGAGGTGATCCATGCCGGCACGGACGCCGCGCTCTTCGCAGAGCTGGAAAGCGCTTACCAGCGCCAGGCGCCGATCCTGCTGTGGATCTACGCGCCGCACTGGGCGCCGGCCAAATACCAGGGCGAGTGGGTCGAGTTCCCGCCCTATTCGAAGGAATGTTACGAGGACCCGGCGGCCGGCGTGAACCCCGATGCCGCCTATGACTGCGGCAAGCCCTTCGGCCCGATCTGGAAGGTCGGCTGGTCCGGCGTCAAGGACAAGTGGCCGGGCGCCTATGCCGCCATCAAGGCGTTCAACGTCAACAATGACGAGATGGGGGCGATGATCACCAAGGTGGACCTCGACGGCAAGAAGGTCTCCGAGGTGGTCGCCGAATGGATGGCGGCGAACGAAGCGCGCTGGTCCGGCTGGATCAAGAAGTAGCGCGCAAGGCCCGGCCCTCCGCCAGCAGGGGAGGCCGGGCGCCTTTCGTGCGGTCCCTTAGGGACCGCGTTTCGATCACGCGACCGGAATGACGATGGCCTCTAGCGAACCGAAACTTGTCTGCCGCGGCGTCTGGAAGATCTTTGGCGCAGGCGGCAGATCCTTGGCCGGCCCTTCGGCCGCGCGGCTGACGAGCGCGGACCTGCGCGCGGCCGGCGCCGTCGGCGCGGTGCGCGACGTCAATATCGAGGTACGCGAGGGCGAGATCTTCGTCATCATGGGCCTATCCGGCTCGGGCAAGTCGACGCTGGTGCGCTGCCTCTCGCGCCTCATCGAGCCGACCTCCGGCGACATCCTCTTCAACGGCGAGAACCTGCTTGCGGCAAGCGAGGCGCGGATGATCGAGATCCGCCGCCACCAGATGGGCATGGTCTTCCAGCATTTCGCCCTGCTGCCGCACCTCACCGTACTGGCGAATGTCGCCTTTCCGCTGGAGATCCAGGGCATCGAGCGGGCAGCGCGCGAGGAGCGGGCGCGGCGCATGATCGACCTCGTCGGTCTTTCCGGCCGCGAGAACGCCTTCCCGCGCGAGCTGTCCGGCGGCCAGCAGCAGCGCGTCGGCATTGCCCGCTCGCTCGCCGCCGAACCGGAGCTCTGGTTCCTCGACGAGCCCTTTTCCGCGCTCGACCCGCTGATCCGCCGCGAGATGCAGGACGAGTTCCTGCGCCTGCAATCGGTGCTGAAGAAGACCATCGTCTTCATCACCCACGATTTCGACGAGGCGATCCGCCTTGCCGACCGCATCGCCATCATGAAGGACGGCGAGATCGTGCAGGCGGGCACGCCCGAGGATCTCGTGCTGAACCCGGCGACGCCCTATGTGGCGGAGTTCACCCGCAGCGTCGCCCGGGCCAAGGTCGTCAAGGTGGCCGCCCTGATGCGGCCGCTGAACGGCACGCTGCCGCCGGCCTCGATCCGTGCGAATGCGCCGGTGGCCGAGGCCGCGCCGCTCTTTTCGCGCGGCGCGGAGACGCTTGCCGCGGTCGACGGGGCGGGAACGCCCGTCGGCCTCATCGACCGTGCGGCGGTCGTCGACGTGATGATGCGGGGCTGACGGCATGGGCGCGTCCTTCCCCGTCCTCCAGCCCGTCTCCGAGCCGATCCCGGAAAACCCGGCCTCGCGCGGTGCGGCGCGGGCGCGCTGGCTGTGGCCGCTCGCGCTCGCCCTCTTCGTCCTCTTCTGGCAGTTCGGCGAGGGCTTTGCGAAATGGGCCTTCTCCTATCCGCGCGCCCTCGAGATCCCGGCGGCGCGCTGGATCGGCAGGGCGGCGAAATGGCTGGTGGACGAGGCGAGCTTCGGCCTCTTCACCTTTACGGACCTTACCCGCTTCCTCGCCGATATCATCGACGTTCCCTACCGGGTGGCGCTCGGCCTCCTGTCGAGCGGCCTCCTGTCGGGGCAGGGCTCGAGCGCCGTGCAGCACCTGCCGCCGCTCTCCTGGCTTGCGGTGCTCGCCATCGTCGCGCTGATCGGCCACCATGCCGGCGGTGCGCGGCTCGCCGCGCTCGTCACGGCCTGCTTCGGCTTCCTTGTCATCTTCGGCCAGTGGACGAGCGCCATGGTGACGCTCGCCTCCATCGTCGTCGCCGTGCCGATCGGCGTGCTGGCCGGCCTCCTGCTCGGCCTTGCCGCCTGGCGCTGGCCGTTCTTCGAGCGGATGCTGGTTCCCGTTCTCGACCTCATGCAGACGATCCCGGTCTTCGCCTATCTCGTGCCCGTGCTCGTCTTCTTCGGCTTCGGCCCGACGGCGGCGATCGTCGCGACGCTGATCTATGCCCTGCCGCCGATGGCGCGCGTCACCATCCTCGCCATGCGCTCCGTGCCGGCGGAGATCCGCGACCTCGGCAACATGGTCGGCTGCAGCCGGCGGCAGATGACCTGGAAGGTCATGGTGCCGTCTGCCAAGGACAGCCTGATGGTCGGCGTCAACCAGGTCATCATGCTTTCGCTGAACATGGTCATCATCGCCTCGATGATCGGCGCCGGCGGCCTCGGCTTCGACGTGCTCGCCGCGCTCCGCCGCCTCGATATCGGCGCAGGCCTCGAAGCGGGGCTGGCGATCGTCGCGCTCGCCGTGGCGCTCGACCGGTTGAGCCAGGCCTATGCGGAAAAGGCCGGCCGGCCGGCAGCCGGCATCGCGGCGGGCGGCGGCTTCGTCTCCCGCCACCCCTATCTCGTCGCCGCACTGACGATCGTCGTCGCGACCTTCCTCGCCGGGCTTGCCATGCCGGCACTGCAGAGCTTCCCGGAACGCTGGCAGGTCTCCACCGGCACCTTCTGGTCCGAAGTGGTGCGCTGGATCAACGTCAATTTCTTCGACGCGCTGGAGGCGATCCGCAACGTCATCCTCCTGAACATCCTCGTGCCGCTGAAGCGGCTGCTCGGCGACCTTCCCTGGGCCGGTGTCGTCGCGCTGCTGGCATTGGCGGGCTACCGGCTGGGCGGCCTGCGCCTTGCCGCGCTGGTCGGCGTGCTTTCCTTCCTGATCGCCGCGACCGGGCAATGGGAGAAGGCGATGATCACCGTCTATCTGTGCGGCATCTCCGTCGTCTTCGCCTGCCTCATCGGCGTGCCGCTCGGCATCCTGGCGGCCGAGCGCGAACGGCTGTGGCGCTGGCTCCAGCTCGTCATCGACACGCTGCAGACGCTGCCGTCCTTCGTCTATCTCATGCCCGTCGTCATGCTCTTCCGCGTCGGCGATTTCACCGCGATGATCGCTGTCGTCGCCTATGCCGTCGTGCCGGCGATCCGCTACACGGTGCTGGGTCTCCAGCGCGTCGATCCGCGCGTGGTGGAGGCGGGCCGCGCCATGGGCTGCACGTCCGGGCAGATCCTCGCCAAGATCAAGCTGAAGCTGGCGCTGCCGGAAATCCTGCTCGGCCTCAACCAGACGATCATGTTCGCCCTCTCCATGCTGGTCATCACCGCACTGGTTGGCACGCGCGATCTCGGGCAGGAGGTCTATATCGCGCTCACCAAGGCCGATACGGGCCGCGGTATCGTCGCCGGCCTCTCGATCGCCTTCATCGCCATCATCGCCGACCGGCTGATCTCCGCCGGCGCGAACCGCATCCGCGAGAGGATGAGCTGATGGAGGGCCATGTCGAGCTCAGCCGCGCCGTCGAGGACCGCGTCCGCGCTCTGCCCTGCTGGGCGGGCCGCATCGAGATCGCGCCCTTGAAGGGCGGCATCAGCAACGAGAGCTATCTCGTCAGCGATGCGGCGGGGCGTCATGTCGTGCGCTTCGGCCGGGATTACCCTTTCCACCATGTCTTCCGTGAGCGGGAGCTGATGACGGCGCGGGCGGCCCATGCGGCCGGCTTCGGCCCGGAGGTGCGCTACGCCGAGCCCGGCGTCATGGTCTCGGCCTTCCTCGGCGCGAAGACATTCGGCGCCGCGGATGTCGCCGCCGAGCGGCGGCGCGTGGCGGACCTGCTGCGCCGGTTCCACGACGAGATGCCGCAGGAGGTGAGCGGCGCCGCCTTCCTCTTCTGGCCCTTCCATGTGGTGCGCGACTATGCCCGCACGCTGCGGGAGGGCGGCAGCCGCATGAAGCCGCACCTTCCGGGCTATCTGGCGCTTGCCGAGGAACTGGAGGCGGCACAGGCGCCGCTGCCCATCGTCTTCGCGCACAACGACCTCTTGCCGGCCAATATTCTCGACGACGGCGCGCGGCTCTGGCTGATCGACTTCGAATATGCCGGCTTCTCCACCGCCATGTTCGACCTTGCCGGCGCCACCTCCAATGCCGGGCTTTCGCCCGACGAGGCGGAGGATTTCCTCGCCGCCTATTTCGCCGGCGCCCCCGACCCGGCGATCCTTCGCTCGCATGCCGCCATGCAATGCGCCTCGCTGCTGCGCGAGGCGATGTGGAGCATGGTCTCCGAACTCCACCTGACAGCCCCCGGCGCCGACTATGTCGGCTACACCGCCGAAAATCTCGATCGTCTCGATAGGGCGCTCGACCATTACAGAACAAAATACGGGAAACACGCCAAATGACCCTGCCATCCCATGCTGAGATCGTTGTCATCGGCGGCGGCATCATCGGCTGCTCGACGGCCTATCATCTCGCCCGCGACCACAAGGCGAACGTGATCCTCCTGGAGCAGGGCACGCTGACCTCGGGTTCGACCTGGCATGCGGCCGGCCTCGTCGGCCAGCTCCGCTCCTCGGCGTCGATCACCCGGGTGCTGAAATATTCCGTCGATCTCTACAAGGGCCTCGAAGCCGAGACGGGCCTTGCGACCGGCTGGAAGATGACGGGATGCCTGCGGCTTGCCACCAACCAGGACCGCTGGACGGAGTTCCGCCGCCTCGCCACCACGGCCAAGAGCTTCGGCATGGAAATGCACCTCCTGACGCCGCAGGAGGTCAAGGCCATGTGGCCGCTGATGGAGGTCGGCGACCTCGTCGGCGCAAGCTGGCTGCCGACGGACGGCCAGGCGAGCCCTTCGGACATCACCCAGTCGCTCGCAAGGGGCGCGCGCATGCACGGCGCGAAGATTGTCGAGAACGTGCGCGTCACGGGCTTCGACATCGAGGACGGGCGCATTCGCCGCGTGCGCACGACGCGCGGCGACATCGCCTGCGAAAAGGTGGTCAACTGCGCCGGCCAGTGGGCGCGGCAAGTGGGCGCGATGGCCGGCATCAACGTGCCGCTGCAGCCGGTCAAGCACCAGTATATCATCACGGAAACCGTGCCGGGGCTCGCCACCGACGCGCCGACGATCCGCGATCCCGATCGCCGTACCTATTTCAAGGAGGAGGTCGGCGGGCTCGTCATGGGCGGCTACGAGCCGAACCCGCAGCCCTGGACGACCGGCGACGTGCCGGACGAGTGGGCCTACCGGCTCTTCGACGACGATTTCGACCATTTCGAGCAGCATATGGTGGAGGCGATCGCCCGCGTGCCGGCGCTGGAGAAGGTCGGCGTCAAGCAGATGATCAACGGGCCGGAGAGCTTTACGCCCGACGGCAACTTCATCCTCGGCGTGGCGCCGGAATGCAGCAACATGTTCGTCGGCGCGGGCTTCAACGCCTTCGGCATCGCCTCGGGTGGCGGGGCGGGCTGGGTTCTGGCGCAATGGGTGATCGACGGCGAGGCGCCGCTCGATCTCTGGGTGGTCGATATCCGCCGCTTTGCCGGCATGCATCGCGACCGGCAATGGGTGCTCGACCGCACGCTGGAAGCCTACGGCAAGCACTACACGATTGGCTTTCCGCACGAGGAATATGAGAGCGGCCGCCCGCGCGTTGTCTCGCCGCTCTACGAGCGGCTGAAGGCGCATGGCGCGGTGTTCGGCTCCAAGCTTGGCTGGGAGCGGCCGAACTGGTTCGCGCCGAAGGGCATGGAGGCGCGGGACGTCTATTCGATGGGAAGGCAGAACTGGTTCTCGACGGTCGGCGACGAGCACCGCCATGTGCGCGAGGCCGTCGGTATCTTCGACCAGTCCTCCTTCGCCAAATACGAGATGACGGGGCCGGACGCGCTGAAGGCGCTCGACTGGATCTGCGCCAACGATGTCGGCAAGCCGGTGGGGCGGCTGACCTATACGCAGCTTCTCAACAGCCGCGGCGGCATCGAGGCGGACCTGACGGTGGCGCGGCTCGCCGAGGAGAAATTCTACATCGTGACCGGCACGGGCTTCCGAACCCATGACCTCGGCTGGATCACGGATCATCTTCCCGGTGGCCTCGACGTGACGCTCCGCGATGTAACCGAGGATTTCGGCACGCTGTCGCTGATGGGGCCGAAGGCGCGCGACGTTCTGGCCGCGCTTGCCGATGCCGATGTCTCCAATGCCGGCTTCCCCTTCGGCCATGTGCGGGAAATCGTGCTTGCCGGCCATGTCGTGCGGGCGCTGCGCGTTACCTATGTCGGCGAGCTCGGCTGGGAGCTGCATGTGCCGATCGAGGCCATCGGCACGGTCTTCGATGCGCTGATGACGGCCGGTGCCCCGTTCGGTATCCGCCCGGTCGGTTATCGCGCGCTGGAATCGCTGCGCCTCGAAAAGGGTTATCGCGCCTGGGGTTCGGACATCACGCCGAACGACACGCCCTTCGATGCCGGCCTCGGCTGGGCGGTGAAGCTGCGCAAGAACACCGATTTCCTCGGCCGCCGGGCGCTGGAGGCCCTGCAGGGCGAAAAGCGCAAGAAGGCGCTGGCCGGTTTCACGGTCGACAATCCGGACATCGTGCTCGTCGGCCGCGAGACGATCCTGCGCAACGGTGAGCCCGTCGGCTACCTCACCAGCGGCGGCTACGGCTATACGCTCGGCAAGAATGTCGGCTACGGCTATGTGCGCCGCGCCGAGGGTGTGGACGACGATTTCCTGACGGGCGGCGACTACGAGCTCGTCGTCGCCATGGAACGCACGCCGGCGAAGATCCACCTCGAACCGCTCTACGACCCGGCCGGTGCGCGCGTGAAAGCCTGATCCTGCGGCAGGGAAGGCCTCCGGGCCTTTCCGGATCGGAGAATCCATAGTATACCCCCCTATATTATGGATTCGAAAGGCGATCCCGCATGAGCCACACCATCCAGCAGAAGGACAAGCTGATCGCCCGGGTGCGCCGCATCCGCGGCCAGATCGAGGGCATCGAACGCGCGCTGGAAGGCGAGGCGGGCTGTGCCGAGATCATGCGCCAGCTCGCCTCCGTGCGCGGCGCGCTCGGCGGCCTGACGGCGGAAGTGATGGAGGACCATCTGCGCCATCACGTGATGGAAGCCGAGACGAAGGCGGACTGTCTTCAGGGCGGCGAGGAGCTGATCGGGGTCATCCGGACCTACATGAAATAGCGCAGGTCCCGCAGCAGGGCGAAGCAGCCTTGCCGTGGGCGCTGCCGGGGGTATTCGGCCCCGCCTGCCGCAACGAAAGGGAGTCCAATGGCAAACGATACGACGGCAAGGCCAACCCACGACCACGTCTTCCTCGGCGCCGACCACAGCCGCAACGAGCGCAGGGTCTGGCTCGTCATCGCGCTGACCGCCGGCATGATGGTGGCGGAAATCGTCGCGGGCACGATCTACGGCTCGATGGCGCTGGTGGCGGACGGCTGGCACATGTCCACCCATGCCGGCGCCATGCTGATCGCGGCGCTCGCCTATTCCTATGCGCGGCGCCATGCGCGCGATCCGCGCTTCACCTTCGGCACCGGCAAGCTCGGCGATCTCGCGGGCTTTGCCAGCGCCATCGTCCTCGCCTTCATCGCCCTGCTCATCGGCTGGGAAAGCGTCCTGCGCCTTGCCGATCCGGTCGAGATCCATTTCGGCCAGGCGATCGCCGTGGCCGTCGCCGGCCTTGCGGTCAACCTTGCCAGCGCCTGGCTGCTGCGGGACGACCACGCACATCACCACCACGGCCATCACGGTCACGGCCATGGCGGCCATCATCATGACCACCATGACGATCATCACCACGACCACGATCACCACCATGCGCACGACCACCCGCATTCGGCGCGCGACAACAATCTTCGCGCCGCCTACCTGCATGTGCTGGCGGATGCGCTGACCTCCATCCTTGCCATCGTCGCACTGCTGCTCGGCCGGAGCTACGGCTGGCTCTGGGCCGATCCGGTGATGGGCGTCGTCGGGGCACTGGTCATCGTCCGCTGGTCGTGGAGCCTCATCCGCGAGGCGGGCGGCGTGCTGATCGACGCGGTGCCGGAGGGCGGGGCGCTGGCGGAGGATATCCGCACGGTGCTGGAACGCGGCGACGAGCACATCACCGACCTGCATGTCTGGCAGGTCGGCCCCGGCCATCACGCGGCCATCGTCTCGCTCTCGTCCCCGCACCCGCAGGCGCCGTCCGACTACAAGGCGCGGCTTGCCCATCTCGGCGGGCTGTCGCATGTGACGGTCGAGGTGCAGCCGGCCTGACCGGGGCCCTGCCTCAGGCGTGGCGCAGCACCTTCAGCACCACGCCGCGGCTCGGCACGGTGCCCGTCTCGCCGGGCATCGAGACATAGGGCGCGGTCTCCTCTGTCCGCGCGAGGATGCCCTCGCGCTCCAGGGCCGCCAGCCGGTCGGAAAAACCGTCGTTCCACAGCGTGTTCTTCACCGTCAGGACGAGGACGCCGCCCGGCCGCGTGATGCGGATGAGTTCCGGCAGGCCCTCGACGCCGACATGGCCCGACGTGAACACGCCGGCCGAGACGATGCCGGCGAAGTGCCCGTCGGGGAAGGGCAGGGGATTGCCGAGGGCGGCGCGGTGCAGGGCGGCATAGACGGCCTTCGCCGCCGCCCGCTGGAGCATGCCGTCGGAAATGTCGAGGCCCTCGACATGGGCATAGCCGAGGATCGCCAGCCATTCGCCGATGAGACCGGTGCCGGCGCCCGCATCGAGCAGGGGCGCGGCGCCGCGCGGCAGGTGGCGCGCGAGGAGCGCGAGGCAGATCGATGGATGGCGGTAGCCGGCGCTCGCCATGTCGGCGTCGTAGGTCTCCGCCCAGCCGTCGTAGAGGGCCGCGACCTCCTCCGTGCCGCTTGCATTGTAGACCGCGCCGAGTGCACCCTCATGATGTCCGTTTGCCATGGCCTTCCCTCATGTTTTGATGATGATAGCGAAAGGCTGAAATCTGTGAAACCGTCGCGGACGGCCAAAAGGAGGTGTTCATGAGCGAAGAGCGGCAGGCCTTGGATGCAATCGCGAAAATTCCCCTTCTGGAAGGCTATGACGGCCCGGTGGAACGGCTCGGCGGCCTCACCAATCTCGTCTTCCGCGTCCGCGACTGGTGCCTGCGCGTGCCCGGCAGAGGCACGGAGGAATATATCGACCGCGGTAACGAGGCCGTTGCGGCGCGGGAAGCGGCGCGCGTCGGCGTGGGGCCGGAGGTCTTTCACGCGGATGCGGCGACCGGATTGATGGTCACCCGTTTCATTCCCGGCGCGACGACGATGACGCCGGAGGGCTTCAAGGCCGTTTCCGGCGCGCCGGCGCGGGCGGGCGAGGCCTTCCGGCGCCTGCACGACAGCGGCGCGATCTTCCCTGCGCGCTTCGAGCTCTTCGCCATGATCGACGAGTACCTTGCCGTGCTCTCCACCAAGGATGTCGCCCTGCCGGAAGGCTATCACGAGGGGCTGCGCGAGGCGGAAACGGTGCACGCCGCGCTCGCCGCCCACCCGCTGCCCGTCGTCGCCTGCCATTGCGATCCGCTCTGCGAGAACTTCCTCGATACGGGGGATCGCATGTGGATCGTCGACTGGGAATATTCCGGCATGAACGACCCGATGTGGGACCTCGGCGATCTCTCTGTCGAGGCGGAGTTCGACCGGCAGCAGGAGGAGGCGATGATCCGCGCCTATTTCGGCGGCGAGCCGAAACCGGCCGAGCGTGGCCGGATCGTCATCTACAAGGCGATGTGCGATCTGCTCTGGACGCTCTGGGGGCTGATCCAGCTTGCGAACGGCAACCCGGCCGCCGATTTCCGGGCCTATGCGGACGGGCGCTTTGCCCGCTGCCGGACGTTGATGGCCGATCCGGTCTTTGCCGCGTCGGTGGCGGCCGTCGCGAAGGGATGAAAGATATTTCAGCCGTCGGGCTTGATTTCATGATTTAGGCATGAAATATATTTCATCGTCTGAATTATATTGACACTTCCTTTGCTTTGCGATTAGCTGCCCATACCGGACTTCGAGGAGGAATTCCGGTCTTCACGAGATAGCGGCGTCGGAACGACGCCCACGGGCTTTTGGGAGGGGCTTTCGCCCCGGAGGAGGATACTTGCGCACTTTTCTGACGACGACCGCGTTGGCGGTCCTTGCGACGACGCTTTTTGCCGGTTCCGCGGCGGCTGAGACGGAGAACCCGTTCCGCTGCAAGCCGGGCGAGAAATACGTCATGAATGTCATGGTCTCGGGCGTCGAATACTGGTTCCCGGTCTATGAGATGTTCAAGCAGGCCGGCCAGCAGCTCGGCTGCGAGACGGAATATACCGGCACGCCGGAATATGACGTCAACAAGCAGATCGCCACCTTCGACCAGGCGCTGGCACAGAACCCGGCCGGCATTCTCGTCCACCCGATGAACTCCGACCCGTTCATCGAGCCGATCAACCGCGCCATCGACCAGGGCACGGCGGTCGTGACCTTCGCCGCCGACTCGCCGCTTTCCAAGCGCGTGTCCTTCATCACCTCCGACAACACCCGCGAAGGCACCTATGCGGCCGACGCGATCGCCGAGAAGATGGGCGGCAAGGGCGAATATGCGGTCCTAGAGAACCCGGGCCAGGACAACCACGACAAGCGCATCGCCGCCTTCATCGCCCGGATGGAGGAGAAGTGGCCGGACATGAAGCTGGTCGGCCGCGCCGCCTCCAACCAGGATCCGACCAAGGCCTATCAGGGTCTTTCCAGCATCATCCAGGCCAATCCGAATCTCGGCGCGGTCTTCATGCCGGAAGCCAATTCCGCCATCGGCGCGGCGCAGGCCAACAAGGAAGCCGGCGGCAAGGTTCTCGTCATGTGCGCGGACGTCAACGCCAACATCCTCGACATGATCAAGGCCGGCGAGGTGTTCGGCTCGATCAACCCGAACCAGGGCATGCAGGGCTATATGGGCTTCATGCTGCTGTGGCTCGCCAAGCATCCGGAACTGATCGACCCGATGAACGACGCCAAGCGCTCGGGCTTCAACCCGATGAGCATCCCGGTCGTCGACAACGGCCTGTCCATCGTGACGGCGGAAAACGCCGACGATTTCTATTGGGACAAGTACCTGAAGCGTCGCGGCACCAAGGGCATCGAGGAGTAGTATCGGCGGCTCATGCCTTTGGCCGCTTCCACCGTGGCCCCCCTCTGCCCTGCCGGGCATCTCCCCCTCAAGGGGGGAGATCGGCAAGACGGAGGGCGGTGCCCATATCGAAACGGCCGACGATGGGCGAAGTGCTTCCCCCCATCTGATCTCCCCCCTTGAGGGGGAGATGCCCGGCAGGGCAGAGGGGGGAAGCTATGGACGACGATCTGGAAGGAAAGACGATGGCGGAGCCGGTGCTCACCATTCATGGCGTGACCAAGCATTTCGGGGCGGTGAAGGCGTTGACCGAGGTCGACTTCACGCTGGAACGCGGCGAGGTCCATGCGCTCTGCGGCGAGAACGGTGCCGGCAAGTCGACGCTGATGAACATCATCGCCGGCGTCCTGCAGCCGACCGAGGGCGAGATCCGCGTCGACGGCAAGGCCGTGCGCATCGCATCCCCTGCCGCCGCCCAGGCGCTCGGCATCGGCCTCGTCCACCAGGAAATCGCGCTCTGCCCGGATGCGAGCGTGGCGGAAAACATGTTCATGGCCGCCACCAACCGTCGTCGCTCGCCCTTCATGAATTACCGCGCCCTGGAGCGCGACGCGCAGGCCGTGATGAACCGCCTTGCCGCCATCGACGTCCGCCGCAAGGTGGCGGACCTGCCGATTTCCAGCCAGCAGCTCGTCGAGATCGCCAAGGCGCTGACGCTCGACTGCCGCGTGCTGATCCTCGACGAGCCCACTGCCGCGCTCACCGAAACCGAGGCGCAGCAGCTCTTCTCCATCATCCGCGACCTCAAGGCGAACGGTATCTCGATCATCTATATCAGCCACCGCATGGCCGAGATTTTCTCGCTCTGCGACCGCGTGACCGTTTTCCGCGACGGGCGCTATGTCTGTACCGACCGCATCGCCGACATCACGCCGGATGACGTCGTGCGCCGCATGGTGGGACGCGAGATCACCCAGCTCTATCCGGACAAGCTCGATACGGAGCCGGGCGCGACCATCCTCGAAGTCGATGACCTCGGTGACGGCGACCGTTTCCACGCCGTCGGTTTCACCCTGCGCAAGGGCGAGATCCTCGGCATCGGCGGCCTCATCGGCTCCGGCCGTACGGAGATCGCCGAGGGTATCTGCGGGCTGCGGCCGCACACCGCCGGCACGGTGCGCCTGCATGGCGCGGCGCAGGCGATCCGCGCCTATGCGGATGCGGTGAAGGCCGGCATCGTTTACCTCTCCGAGGACCGCAAGGGATCGGGCGTTTTCCTCGACCTTTCCATCGCGCAGAACATCTCCGTCCTGGACCTGAAATCGCTGACGGGTCCGCTCGGCCTGCTCGACCGCCGCGCCGAGGCGGCGCTGGCGGAGGACTTTGCGAAGCGCCTCGCCGTGCGCATGGGCGGCATCGACGCGCCGGTAAAATCGCTCTCCGGCGGCAACCAGCAGAAGGTGGCCATCGCCAAGCAGCTCGCGGTCAAGCCGAAGGTCATCCTGATGGACGAGCCGACGCGCGGCATCGATGTCGGCGCGAAGACCGAAATTCACCGCCTGCTGCGCGAGCTTGCGCGCGCGGGCATCGGCATCGTCGTCATATCCTCGGAAATGCCGGAGCTGCTCGGGCTCTGCGACCGCGTGCTCGTCGTCCGGGAGGGACGCATCGCGGGGGAACTCGGCGCAAAGGAGATGACGGAGGAGGCCGTGATCCGGCTCGCTTCGGGCCTGGGCACGGCAAGGGCGGCAAACCATGCCGCGTGAGAAGAAACTGGGAGAGACGGGAATGGCAATCGACACGATGGCGGCGGGCACGCCGAAGACATCGTCCTTCAGGCGCATCGGCACCATGCGCGAGGCCGGGCTGATCGCGATCATCCTCGCGCTCTGCGTGATCATGAGCTTCGCCTCGCCGCACTTCCTGACGCTCGGCAATTTCCGCGCCATGCTGATGAGCTTCTCGGTGGAAGGCATCGTCGTCGTCGGCATGACGATCCTCCTGATCGTCGGCGGCATCGACCTTGCGGTCGGCTCCGTCGTCTGCTTCGCGATGGTGCTGTCCGGCTCGCTGTTCCTGGCCGGGCTCGATCCGTGGACGGCCTCGCTGGTCGGCATCCTCGCCTCGAGCGCCATCGGCGCCGCCATGGGCTTTTTCGTGACGGTCGTCGGCCTCAACCACTTCATCACGTCGCTGGCAGCCATGGTGATCGTGCGCGGCCTCTGCCTCATCATCACCAAGGGCACGCCGCTCTCGCTCTTCACGCTGCCGGCCGGCTTCAAGGCGGTGGGGCAGGGCACCTTTTACGGCGTGCCCTATGTCATCCTGATCTTCGTCGCCGTCGTCATCCTGTTCGATTTCCTGCTGCGCCGGGCGACCGCCTTCCGCAAGGTCTTCTACACCGGCAGCAACGAGAAGGCCGCGCTCTATTCCGGTATCAAGACCAACCAGGTGAAGTTCTGGGTGACGGTGCTGTGCTCGACGCTCGCCGGTGTCGCAGGCGTCATCTACATGTCCCGCTTTGGCGCGGCGACCCCCACCTTCGGCGTCGGCATGGAGCTCAACATCATCGCGGCAGCGGTGATCGGCGGGGCCTCGCTCAATGGCGGTTCGGGCACCATCCTCGGCGCCATCCTCGGCATCGCGCTGCTCTCGGTCGTCACCTCTTCGCTGATCCTGCTCAATGTCTCGGTCTACTGGCAGGACATGATCAAGGGCTGCATCCTGCTCGCCGCCGTCTCGATCGATCATTTCCTGCACAAGCGGAAGGCCGCCTGACATGCCGATCGCCAAGTTGAAACCCAAGACCACGGCGCCGCGCGAAGAGATCGTCATCGCCCGCCAGATGCACCAGGCGCTCGTGCTGCACTTCCTGGAAGGCCTGACGCAGGCGCAGATAGCCGACCGGCTCGGCCTGTCGCACGCCACCGTCAACCGCCTCATCAAGCGCGGCCGCCAGCTCGGCCTCGTCGAGATCAAGATCAAGTCGCCGGTCGAGCCGCTGGTCGACATGGAGGAGCGGCTTCTGGCGCTCGGCGGCATCAGCCGCGCCGTCGTGGTGCCGACCGTCTCCGACAATCCGCAGACCGCCTTGCAGGCGGTGGGGGAGGCCGCCGCCCGCCTGCTGCTCGAAGAGATTGCCGACGGGGACACGATCTGCATCACCGGCGGCAAGGGGGTCAGCGCCGTCGTCGCCGGCCTGCAGGCGCCGCGCCGCTTTGATGTCGAGGTCATCCCCGCGACGGGCTGCGTGCAGGGAAAACACTATACGGACGTCAACCATGTCTCGACGCTGATGGCCGAACGGCTCGGCGGACGCTCCTACCAGATCCACGCGCCGCTCTTCGCCGACGATGCCGAGCAGCGGGAGATGCTGATGAACATGCGTTCCGTCGCCGACGTCTTCCAGAGGGCGCGCGAGGCGAAGGTGGCCGTCGTCGGCATCGGCTCGATCCTCAGCCCGGACTCGACCTATTACGACCTGCACCCCTCGTCGAGCGAGGACCGCAAGGCCATCGAGCGTTCCGGCGCGAGTTCGGAGCTTCTCGCCCATCTTCTGGATGGCGAAGGCAGGCTCTGCGACTACAGCCTCAACCGTGCGCTGGTCTCGCTGACGCTTCCGGAATTCGCCTCGATCCCGACGAAGATCGGCGTCGCGAGCGGCTTCAACAAGGCCGGCTCCATCCTCAGCGTCCTGCGCGGCGATCATCTCGACACGCTCGTCACCGACGAGGCGACCGGCGCGCGCATTCTTGAACTGGCATCCGAAGAAGGGATTTCCGCATGAGCGGCGAACAATTGATCCGCGACGTCGGGCGCTCCGGCGTCAAGGCCGCGGCCGTCGGCCTCGGCACCTGGGCGATCGGCGGCTGGATGTGGGGCGGCACGGACGAGGCGCAATCCATCGCCGCCATAGAGGCCTCGCTCGACGCCGGCGTGACACTCATCGACACGGCGCCCGCCTATGGCCTCGGCCGCGCGGAGGAGATCGTCGGCAAGGCCATCGCCGGGCGCCGCGACAAGGCCATCATCGCCACGAAATGCGGCCTCGTCTGGCACACGCAGAAGGGCAGCCACTTCTTCGACCAGGACGGCAGGCCGGTCCATCGCTATCTCGGCCGGGACGCGATCGTCCACGAGGTGGAGGAGAGCCTGCGCCGGCTCGGCACGGACTATATCGACCTCTACATCACCCACTGGCCAGACGCGACGACGCCGATCGCCGAGACGGTCGCGGCGCTGGAAGAGCTGAAGACGGCCGGCAAGATCCGCGCCATCGGCGCGAGCAATGTCAACCGGTCGGAGCTCGAACAGTACATTGAGACCGGATCGCTCGACGCGATCCAGGAGCGGTTCAGCATGATCGATCGCAAGATCGAGGCGGACCTGCTGCCGCTCACCGTTCGAAACGGCGTGGCGACGCTCAGCTATTCCTCGCTGGCGCTCGGCCTGCTCTCCGGCACGATCGGCCCGGATCGCGTGTTCTCCGGCGACGACCAGCGCAAGGACAATCCGCGCTTCTCCGTCGCCAACCGGCAGAAGGCGAAGGCCTTTTCCGACGCGATCCGCCCCGTCGCCGAGCGCCATGGCGCGAGCATCGCCCAGGTCGTGATCGCCTGGACGCTGGCGCAGGAAGGCGTGACCTTCGCGCTCTGCGGCGCGAGGAACCCGGCGCAGGCGCTCGACAATGCGCGGGCCGGCACGCTGCGGCTTGCGACGGACGATCTGGCGGCCATCGACACCGCCATTACGGCGCACCTCGTCTCCATGGACGGATAACGGACTGCCATCATGAACCGGAAACAGACATTGGACGGGCTGCGCCGGAGCCCGAAGGTGGACGTATGCGTCCTCGGCGGCGGCATCAACGGGCTCAGCGTCTTCCGCGAGCTGGCGCTGCAGGGCGTCGACGTGCTCCTCGTCGAGAAGGCCGACTATTGTTCCGGTGCGAGCGCCGCCCTTTCGCGCATGGTGCACGGGGGTCTGCGCTATCTCGAAAACGGCGAGTTCAGCCTCGTCAGGGAATCCCTCGTCGAACGCGACCGTCTCTTGCGCAATGCGCCGCACTATGTCGCGCCGCTGCCGACCGCGGTGCCGATCTTCGACATCTTCTCCGGCCTTGCCAACGGCGTCGTCCGCTTCCTCGGCCTCACCCGCCGCCCCAGCCGCCGCGGCGCGATCGCCATCAAGGCGGGGCTCGGCATCTATGATTTCCTGACGCGCAAGCGAGCGCTGATGCCGAAGCACCATTTCCGCAGCCGTAGCGCGACACTCGAAAAATGGCCGGCGCTCAACCCGGCGATCCGCAATTCGGCGACCTATTACGACGCCTGGGTCAGCCATCCCGAGCGCCTCGGCATCGAGGTGCTGCGTGACGGCCTTTCCGGCGGAAAGCAGGCCCGGGCGCTCAACTATGCGACGATCGAGGCGGCCGGCGGCGGGCGCTACAGGCTGCACGACGGCCTCACCGGCGAGGCGCTCGCTCTTCAGCCGCGGCTCATCGTCAACGCGACCGGCGGCTGGGTCGACATCGCCAATGCCAGCCTCTTTCCTGCGGACAGCAGGCCCGAACCGCTGATGGGCGGCACCAAGGGCTCGCATCTCATCATCGACAATCCCGCGCTGCGCGACATGCTCGACGGCCACATGATCTATTACGAGAACGAGGACGGGCGCATCTGCATCCTCTTCCCCTATCTCGGCAAGGTGCTGGTCGGCTCGACGGATATCCGCGTCGACGATCCCGGCACGGTGCGCTGCGAGGCGGACGAGCGGGACTACATCCTGCAATCGCTCGCCTTTGTGCTGCCCGGCATCCGCATCCGCCCGGAGGAGATCGTCTTCCAGTTTTCCGGCGTGCGGCCGTTGCCGGCGAGCAAGGACAGTTTTACCGGCCGCATTCCGCGCGACCATTTCTGCACTGTTCTCGAAGGGCGCGACGGCGGGCCGCCGGTGCTGTGCATGATCGGCGGCAAATGGACGACGTTCCGCTCCTTCGGCGAACTGTCCGCCGACATGGCGCTCGACCGGCTCGGCCTGCCGCGTCGCATCGACACGGCGGACCGCCCGCTCGGCGGCGGGCGGGACTATCCGGAGGACGGCGACGGCTGGGCACGGGCGCTCTCGGCCTCGACGGGCCTTTCCCTGGAACGGGCCGCGACGCTGTTTGCCCGCTACGGCACGGATGCGCGCGACATCGCCCTTTTCATCGCCGCCGGGCCGGATCACGCCATGCCCCATCCGGCCTACAGCGCCCGCGAACTTCTCTGCCTTATCCGCTGCGAAGCGGTCGAGCATCTGGACGATTTGCTCCTGCGCCGCACCGCGCTTGCCATTACCGGCGAGCTCTCGCTCGCCATGATGGAGGCCGCACTCGACGTGCTGGCTGCCGAAAAAGGCTGGCCCGCGGCGCGCAGGGCCGAGGAGCGATGCCGTTTTCTGACCCTCCTGCGCGAGCGCCACGGCGTCGCGGAGGAAACCCTTTCCGCACGGAACGAACAAAGGAGTGATGTATGCGAGACAACCGCAAGGTCCGGATGAACCGGCTGTTCGGCAACGGTCGTTGCCTGGACGTGGCGATCGATCACGGCGTATGCAATGAGCCGTCCTTCCTCGACGGGCTGGAGGACATGCCGGCCGTGGTGAAGGCGCTGGTCGAGGCGAGGCCCGACGCGATCCAGATGAACTACGGTCAGGCCGACCTGTTGCAGGGGCTTCCCGGCAAGGACAAGCCCGCCCTCGTCATGCGCATCGACATGGGCAATCCCTATAACCGCATCCGCCATCGCGACATGTGGGCCGTGCTGCAGAATGAGGCGGAACCGCTCATCGGCGCGCTGGAGATGGATGCGGCCTGCGTGGTGGTGAACCTCTTCATGCTGCCGGACGAGCCCGACCTCTTCCGCCAGTGCGTGCAGAACATCGCGCGCGTCCGGGCGGATTGCGAGAAATACGGCATGCCGCTGATGATCGAGCCGCTCGTCATGCAGCCCGTCACGGAGCGCGGCGGCTACATGGTCGATGGCGATGCGGAGAAGATCGTCACCCTGACGCGGCTTGCCCGCGAGATGGGCGCCGATATCGTCAAGGCGGACCCGACCACCAATGCGGAGGATTTCCACCGCGTCGTCGAGGCGGCGCGCTGCCCGGTCCTCGTGCGCGGCGGCGGCAAGGAGGACCTTCGCGCGGTCTTCGACAAGTCCGCGGCCTTGATGCGGCAGGGTGCCGTGGGCATGGTCTATGGACGCAACATCTACCAGCACGCCAATCCGAGCGCCGTGGTGCGGGGCCTGATGGCGATCATCCATGCGGATGCGAGCGGCGAAGAGGCTTTCGCGCTCTACCGGCAGGGATAGGGTGAAACGAACCTTGGGAGGGGTTCAGCATGACGGATTATCTGTTGGGGCTCGATGCCGGAAACACCGTGATCAAGGCGGTGATCTTCGACCGGACGGGCCGGGAGCTGGCGCATGCGGGCGAGGAGGGCCATAGCCGCATGCCGAGCCCCGGCCATGTCGAGCGCGATCTCGGCGAACTCTGGGCCAATGCGCGGCACGTCATCCGCACCTGCCTCGACAAGGCGGGCATTGCGGCCGGCGACATCGCCGCCATCGGCTGCGCCGGCCACGGCAACGGGCTCTATGCGCTCGACCGGGCGGGCGAGCCGCTCATCGGCATCCAGTCGCTCGACACGCGGGCGACCGGCCTCGTCGAGGCGTGGCTGGCCGAGGGCGTCGGCGAACGGACCTATCCGATCGCCCGCCAGCGCCCCTGGCCGTCGCAGACGCCGACCCTGCTCGCCTGGCTGAAGCGTTACAGGCCGGAGCTCTTCCAGCGCATCGGCACGGTGTTCTTCTCCAAGGATTTCGTCGTCAACCGCCTGACGGGCCAGCGCGTCAGCGAGGTCTCCGACATGTCCGGCGCCGGCCTCATCGACCTTGCGGCCCGCCGCTACGACCGGGCGCTGATGGAGGCCTATGGCCTCGGCGACTGCATGGATCTCCTGCCGCCGCTCATCGAAAGCGCCGACATTGCCGGGCGGGTGACGGCGGCGGTGGCGGAGGAGACCGGCCTTGCCGCCGGCACGCCCGTCATCGGCGGGCTCTTCGACGTCGTCGCCTCGGCGCTCGGTTCGGGCGTCTCGCGCACCGGCAGCGCCTCGATCATCGCCGGCACCTGGAGCATCAACCAGGTCGTCATCGAAGGCCCGGATCTCGACGGTCCCGTCTTCATGTCCTCGACCTTCGACCGGACCCGCTACATGGCGATGGAAAACAGCGCCACCTCGGCGGCCAATCTCGAATGGCTGGTGCGGGAGTTCTTCGAGGGTGACCACGCGGCGGACATCTCGCCCTTCGACGCGTGCTGCGCGCATGCCGCGGCGGTGGAGCCCGCGGCGGACGATCCGCTCTACCACCCCTATCTCTACGGCGCCCAGCAGGACGGCCATGCGCGGGCGGGCTTCTACGGCATTGCCGGCTGGCACACCAGGGGGCATCTGGTCCGCGCGCTGCTCGAAGGCGTCGCCTTCGGCCACCGCCAGCATGTCGAGGCGATCCGCAAGGCCGGCGCGACCTTCGAGGAGGCGGTCCTTTCCGGCGGCGGCGCGCGCAGCAGGTTCTGGCCGCAGATCTTCGCCGACGTGCTCGGCGTGCCAGTCTCCGTCGCCGTCTCGCACGAGACGGGCGCGCTCGGCGCGGCGATCGCGGCAGGCACCGGGGTCGGCCTCTTTTCCGATTTCACGGACGGCGCCAATGCCATGGTGCGGACCGACCGGCACTACAGGCCGAACGGCGCGCTGTCGGCCCATTACGACCGGCGCTACGCCCTCTACAGGGACATCGGCGAGGCCATGACGCCGCTGTGGCGGCGGCTCACGGCGTCCCGGGACATGGCAGCAGGAGTTGCAACGTGACCATCCATGGAGAGGAAATGCCGGTGGACGAGGGCAGCTACGACTTCATCGTCGTCGGCGCCGGCTCGGCCGGCTGCGTTCTGGCGAACCGGCTTTCGGCTGATCCGAAGAACCGGGTGCTGCTCATCGAGGCCGGCGGCTCGGACCGCTACCATTGGGTCCATGTGCCGATCGGCTACCTCTATTGCATGGGCAATCCGCGCACGGACTGGATGATGAAGACGGCCGCGGAGGCCGGCCTCAATGGCCGTATGCTCAACTACCCGCGCGGAAAGGTGCTCGGCGGCTGCTCGTCGATCAACGGCATGATCTACATGCGCGGCCAGGCCGCCGACTATGACGGCTGGCGGCAGGCGGGCAATGCCGGCTGGGGCTGGGACGACGTGCTGCCCTATTTCCTGAAGTCGGAGGACAACTACCGTGGAAAATCCGCCCTGCACGGGGCCGGCGGCGAATGGCGCGTCGAACGCCAGCGGCTCTCCTGGCCGATCCTCGACGCCTTCCGCGATGCGGCCGAGGAACTCGGCATTCCGAAGACCGACGATTTCAACGACGGCGACAACGAGGGCTCCGGCTATTTCGAGGTCAACCAGCGCGGCGGCCTGCGCTGGAACACCACGAAGGCCTTCCTGCGGCCGGCGATGAAACGGCCGAACCTGCGTGTCCTGACCGGGGCGGAGACCGAGCGGGTGGAATTCGACGGCAGGACGGCGACCGGCGTGCGCTTTCGCCTGCGGGGCCGCATCTGCCTTGCCCGCGCCACGCGCGAGGTGGTGCTGTCGGCCGGCGCGATCAATTCGCCGAAAATCCTGGAACTGTCGGGCATCGGCCGGCCGGGCCTGCTTTCCGCCCTCGGCATTCCCGTGCGCCATGAACTGAACGGCGTCGGCGAGAACCTGCAGGACCACCTGCAGATCCGCACGGTCTTCCGGATCGAGGGCGCGCGCACGCTGAACCAGCTCTACCACAACCTCTTCAGCCGTGCCGGCATGGGGCTGCAATATGCGTTTTCCCGTTCCGGCCCGCTCTCCATGGCGCCGAGCCAGCTCGGCATCTTCGCCAGGAGCGATCCCGCCGTCGCGACGCCCGACCTCGAATATCACGTCCAGCCGCTCAGCACCGACCGGCTCGGCGAGCCGCTGCACCGCTACCCGGCGGTCACCGTTTCGGTCTGCAACCTCCGGCCGGAAAGCCGCGGCACGGTGCATGTGACGACCCGCGCCCTTGCCGAGGCGCCGGAAATCCGCCCGAACTACCTTTCGACGGCCGGCGACCGGCTTCTTGCGGCGAAATCCATCCGCCATGCCCGCAGCCTCATGCAGACCAGGGCCATCGCGCCCTTTCGCCCGCAGGAAATGCTGCCCGGCCGGGAATACGAGAGCGAGGAGGACCTGATCCGCCGGGCCGGCGACATCGCCACCACCATCTTCCACCCGGTCGGCACCTGCAAGATGGGCAGCGACCCGATGGCGGTGGTGGACACGAATCTCGCCGTGCACGGCCTGAACCGGCTGCGCGTCGTCGACGCCTCGATCATGCCGAGCATCGTCTCCGGCAACACCAATTCGCCGGTGATCATGATCGCGGAAAAGGCGGCGGAAGCGATCCTGGCAACGAGGTGATGGTTTGCCATCGCTTGCCATCTTGATGGCAAGGCGGTGCGGCACTATGTTTCCGCCGAAGGAGGCCATCATGGCAGAACCGCAGCTTTCCGTCCGCAGCGCCCGCGCCCGCGACCTCGCCCACCGCCTCGCGCGGCGGGAAAACCGCACGATCGCCGATATCGTCGAGCGGGCGCTGGAGGCCTATGCGGTGCGGGAGACCGGCAGCGAGCCGGCGGCCCGCTTCTACCGGCGGCTTGCCGCCGATTTCGGCGCGGAGGTCGATCTGGAAGCCGCGATCCGCGAACATCGCACGCCTCACGAGGGGCTCGACCTGTGATCTTCCTCGACACGAACGTGGTGTCCGAGACCTTGAAGAAGGCGCCATCGGAAAGCGTGCTCGCCTGGCTCGTGCGTTTCGACGCCGAACTGGCGTTGTCGACGGTGACGGTTGCCGAGATCGCCTTCGGCATCCGGAAGATCAGGCCGGACGAGCGGGCAGACCGGCTGGAGCAGGGGCTGGCCGAATGGCGCCGTCGCTTTGCCGGGCGGATCTTCGGCCTGACGGAGGCGGCGGCCCTTGCCTATGGCGAGATCATGGGACAGGCGGCACGGGAAGGCCGCCCGATGACGGCGCCCGACGGCATGATCGCCGCGATCGCCCGCGTCAACGGCGGCCGGCTTGCGACGCGCAACATCCGGGACTTTACCGGCACCGGCGTCGAACTCGTCGATCCCTGGGCATTCTGACGACCGACGTGGATCGCAAGGAAGCGCCGTGCTGTCGTCGCGTGGACCGGATCTCGTCAGGCCAGTTCGGAGGCCCGCTCCAGCGCCTTCAGCATCGTGCGTTCGGCAAGGTTGAGATAGGTCTCCATCTGCGCCGCGGCCTCCTGCGGCCGGTTGGTCTCGACGAGCGTCGTGATGGCGTCGTTCATGTCGACGAAGGGGGAGTGCAGGTGCTCCGGGTCGTTGAGCAGCCCGAAGCAGAGGCGTAGTTCCGCCGAGATGCGCTCGTAGAATTCGTTGAGCCGCGCGCTGTCGGAAAGGTCGATGACGGCGGTATGGAACATCATGTTGGCGCTGCCGACGCCGATCCAGTCGCCTTCGGCACGCCGCTCGCGCGCCATCTCCACCGCCGCGCGCATCGCCCGGATCGCCGGGTGCTGCTGCCAGGCCTGGCGCAGTGAGCCGCATTCGAGCATGCGCCGCACGCGGTAGATGTCGATGATCGAGGCCATGGAGGGCACGGCGACGAAGACGCCGCGGTTGGCCTCGTGGCGCAGCAGCCCGTCCTTGGTGAGCAGGCGGAAGGCCTCGCGCAGCGAGTTGCGCGAGACGTCGAAGCGGTCGCTGAAGGCGGCTTCCGACAGGCGCTGGCCGGGGGAGAGTTCCCCCGAGATCAGCAGCGTGCGAATGCGCCGCGCCAATCGATCCGCCAGCGGCAGGCCTTCTCCGTCATCCGTCATCGTCGTCTCCCCGGCCCGATTCCGTTTCCTCGGGCGCCCTCTTTCCGAGCTGGCCATAGCACGAATGGGTGAGCAATGGGGCTGAAAAGTGCGGCGAATCCCGTGCTATGTGATTGGTAAAACGGCAATAATAAGGAACGATATAGAAATATTGTTGAACAATATTGACATTTTTGTGTGACGGTTCATCATTTGACGATGCATCACTCGCGAGGGGCGGGTGTGTGAGAGCGGAGAAATCTCATGGAACAGAATGCAGCTGCGCCTGCCGGCGCGGGTGTGATCGCGCAGGGCATCCACACCGTCAAGTCCCGTCGTTCGGCGCTGGTCGCCGCGATCTTCCTGATGGCGACCTCCGCCATCGGCCCCGGCTTCATCACGCAGACGGCGACCTTCACCACCAAGCTCGGCGCCGCCTTCGCCTTCGGCATCCTCGCCTCCATCCTAATCGACTTCGTCGTTCAGCTGAACATCTGGCGCATCGTCACGCTGACGCGCATGCGCGCTTCCGATGTCGCCAATGCCGCCATTCCCGGCTCGGGCTATCTTCTGGCCATTCTTGTCATCGTCGGCGGCCTGTTCTTCAACATCGGCAATATCGGCGGCACCGGCCTCGGCCTCAATGCGGTCTTCGGCCTCGATCCGAAGATCGGCGGGGCGATCAGCGCGGTGTTCTCGATCGGCATCTTCCTGTCGAAGCGTGCCGGCCTTGCGGTCGACCGCTTCATCGTCTTCGCCGGCATCCTGATGATCGTGCTGACGCTTTACGTCGCCTTCGTGTCCGGCCCGCCGGTGGGTGACGCGCTGTTCCAGACCGTCCTGCCCGATACGATCGACTTCGCCACGATCACCACCATCGTCGGCGGCACGGTCGGCGGTTACATCACCTATTCCGGCGCGCACCGCCTGCTCGACCGCGGCATGGTCGGCCAGGAGCACCTGTCGGCCGTCACCCGCGCGGCGCTCACCGGCATCGCCGTGACCGGCCTGATGCGCTACGTGCTCTTCCTCGCCATCCTCGGCGTTGTTGCCAGCGGCGTCGTCATCGACACGGCGAGCCAGGCGGCGAACCCGGCCGCCCAGGCCTTCCAGGCCGCTGCCGGCGATGTCGGTCTGCGCCTCTTCGGCATCATCTTCTGGGCGGCGGCCATCACCAGCGTCATCGGCGCGGCCTATACCTCGATCTCCTTCATCACCGTCTTCAAACAGGACATCAGCGAACACGCCCGCAACATGGCGACGGTCGTCTTCATCGCCATCTCGCTGGTCTCCTACCTGCTGATCACCACGCCGCCCGCCGCCATGCTGGTCTTCGTCGGCGGCCTCAACGGCCTCATCCTGCCGATCGGCCTCAGCATCTTCCTCTTCGCCGCCTGGAAGCGCGAGGACCTGATGGGTGGCTATCGCTATCCGCGCTGGCTGCTCGCCCTTGGCGTCCTGGTCTGCGCGCTGACATGGTATATGGGCTACAAGTCGGCGGGCACGATCTTCGGCCTGCTCGGTCTCTAAGGAAAAGGGGAGGGAACAATGGCAGCGATCGATCTCAACAGCGATCTCGGTGAAAGCTACGGCGCCTGGCGCATGGGCGACGATGCGGCGATGCTCGCCGTCGTCTCCTCCGCCAACATCGCCTGCGGCTTCCATGCGGGCGATCCGGCCGGCATCTACCGCACGGTGCAGGCGGCCGCGAAGAACGGCGTCGTCATCGGCGCCCATGTCTCCTATCCGGACCGCGTCGGCTTCGGCCGGCGCGACCTAGACGCGACGTCCGAGGAGCTGATCGCCGACGTGATCTACCAGATCGGTGCGATCAAGGGCGTCGCCGCCGCGGCGGGAACGACGGTGCGCTATGTCAAGCCGCACGGCGCGCTCTACAATCGCATCGCCTATGACGCCAGGCAGGGCCAGGCCGTCATCGACGGCATCAAGGCGGTCGATCCTTCGCTGGTCCTGATGGGCCTTGCCAATGCGCCGATCCTCGACCTCGCCCGCAAGGCCGGCCTTGCCGTCGTCGCCGAGGCCTTCGCCGACCGCGCCTATACGCCGAAGGGCGAGCTCGTCTCGCGCCGCGAGCCCGGCGCGGTGCTGCACGACGCGGCGAAGATCGCCGACCGCATGGTGCAGCTCGCCCGCGAGGGGACGCTCGAAGCCATCGACGGCAGCACGATCTGCATCGATGCACAGTCGATCTGCGTGCACGGCGACAGTCCCGGCGCGGTCGCCATCGCAGAGGGAATCCGCCGCCGCTTCGAGGCGGAAGGCATCGCCATCCGCTCCTTCGCCGACAAGTCGTAAGGAGCGGCCATGACGATCCCCATCGCCTTCCTGGACCATGCCGACGCCACGGCCGCCCGCAAGGCGCGGGCCGATTATCGAGGCGGGCTCGTCGCGCCCACCTCCGGCATCGCGCCGGGCTTCACCCAGGCCAACATGATCGTGCTGCCGCGCGACTGGGCCTTCGATTTCCTGCTCTATGCGCAGCGCAACCCGAAGCCCTGCCCGGTGCTCGACGTCTCCGATCCGGGTTCGCCGACGACGCTGCTTGCGCCCGGCGCGGACCTGCGCACCGACCTGCCGCTCTACCGCATCTGGCGCGATGGCAGGCTCGCGGAGGAGACGCCGGACGCGTCAGCCGCCTGGGCGGAGCGCGACGATCTCGTCGCCTTTCTCATCGGCTGCTCCTTCACCTTCGAGACGCCGATGGTCGAGGCTGGCATCGAGATCCGCCACATGACGGACAAGACCAATGTGCCGATGTACCTGACCAACAGGGCCTGCCGGCCCGCCGGCCGGCTCAAGGGCAACATGGTCGTCTCCATGCGGCCGATCCCGGCCTCGCGCGTCGCCGACGCCGCAACCATTTCCGGCCGCTTTCCGGCCGTGCATGGTGCACCGGTCCATGTCGGGGCGCCCGAGGAAATCGGCATCGCCGACCTTGCGAAGCCTGATTTCGGCGATGCGGTGCGCATCGAGCCCGGCGAAGTGCCGGTCTTCTGGGCCTGCGGCGTCACCCCGCAGGCGGCCGTGATGGCGTCTGGCGTGCCCTTCGCCATCACCCATGCGCCGGGCCACATGTTCATCACGGATATCCCCGATTCCGCCTATCACGCGTGAGGGTTCGATGCGCTTTCTTCCCGTCAGCCTGACCACCATCCTCGTCGAGCTTGCCGATCTCGACGAGACGCTCGCCCTCTTCGCCGCGCTCACGGCCGATCTCGTCGACGGCATCGAGGAGATGGTGCCGGCCGCGCGCACGCTGATGATCCGCTTCCATCCCGAAAAGGTGACGGCCGCGGATCTTTCGGCCCGGATCAGCACCCGCGACCTTTCGGCGAAGATCGCCCCGTCGGAGCATCTGGTCGAAATTCCCGTGCGCTATGACGGCGAGGACCTGCGCGATGTCGCCGAGCTGACCCGCCTCAGCGTCGAGGAGGTCGTGCGCCGGCATACGGAAAGCGAATTCACCGTGGCCTTCTGCGGCTTTGCGCCGGGCTTCGGCTATCTCGTCGGCGGCGATCCGGCCTTGCATGTGCCGCGGCGCAAGAGCCCGCGCACCCGCATTCCGGCCGGCTCGGTGGCCCTTGCGGGCGCCTTCAGCGGCGTCTACCCGCAGGCGAGCCCCGGCGGCTGGCAGATCATCGGCACGACGCCGGTCCGGATGTGGGATATCGACCGCGAGCCTGGCGCGCTGTTCCAGCCCGGCTATCGCGTGCGCTTCTTCGACATGGAGGCCGCGGGCCGGACCGTCAGCATTCCCGAGCCGGCCGTCAAGCCGGACCGCACCGTCGCGGCGGATGCGCCGCAGTTCAGGGTGCTGGCCGCGCCCATGCCGGCGGTCTTCCAGGATCTCGGCCGTTTCGGCCAGACGGGGCAGGGCGTTTCCGCCTCCGGCGCGCTCGATCGCGCTGCCTTCAATTCCGCGGGCCGCATCGTCGGCAATCCGGCCAACACGCCGGCGCTGGAACTCACGCTCGGCGGCTTCTCCTTCGAAAGCAACGTGCGCGCCGTGATCGGCCTTGCCGGCGCCGCCTGTCCCGTGACGGTCCGCGATGCGGACGGCCGTGCCCACGACTTTTCGATTCTGCAGCCCATCGCGCTGGAGCCCGGCGACGTCGTGACGATCGGCCATCCGAAGGCGGGCATGCGCACCTATCTTGCCGTGCGCGGCGGCTTCGATGTCGCGCCGGTCCTCGGCAGCGCGGCGACCGATACGCTGGCCGTCGTCGGTCCCGAGCCGGTCACGGCCGGGACGGTGCTGGCGCTGAGCGGCCGCAAGGAGGGGCTGGCGAGCGTCTCGCCGGATGAACTCCCCGCCTTCGACCTGCCCTCGGCCGGCGACGTGGTGACGCTCGACGTGGTGCTCGGCCCCCGCACGGACTGGTTCACGCAGAAGGGCATCGAGACGCTGACGAGCCAGCTCTGGCAGGTCACGCCGCAATCGAGCCGCGTCGGCATCCGCCTTGCCGGCGAGGTGCCGCTGGAGCGCAAGGACAGCGCGGAACTGCCGAGCGAAGGCACGGCGACGGGCGCCATCCAGGTGCCGCACAGCGGCCAGCCGGTGCTCTTCCTTGCCGACCATCCGCTGACCGGCGGCTATCCCGTCATCGGCGCCGTCGCCGAATACCATCTGGACCTTGCCGGCCAGATCCCGATCAACGCAAAAATCCGTTTCCGCCCGATCGGCTCCTTCGCCGACATCGCCGCGACCCGCTAGGAGGACTGCCATGAAGAAAGTGCTGATTGCCAATCGTGGCGAGATCGCCGTGCGCATCGTGCGCGCCTGCCGTGATTACGGACTCCAGTCGGTCGCCGTCTATGCGGATCCGGATGCGGACGCGCTGTTTGTGCGCCTTGCCGACGAAGCCTGCGGCCTTGGCGGCGTGCGCCCGGCGGAAACCTATCTCGATATCGAGAAGCTGATCGCAGTCGCAAGGCGCGCCGGCGCAGATGCGGTGCATCCGGGCTACGGCTTCCTTTCCGAGCGTGCCGAATTCGCGCGCGCCGTGCAGGGCGCCGGCCTCATCTGGATCGGCCCCGATCCGGACGTCATCGAGGCGCTCGGCGACAAGGTCGAGGCACGGCGCATCGCGCAGGGCGTCGGCGCGCCGCTGGTCGCGGGCAGCGACGGCCCGGTGTCCTCGGCGACCGAGGTCGTCGCGTTTGCGGAACGGCACGGCCTGCCGGTCGCCATCAAGGCGGCGCATGGCGGCGGCGGGCGCGGCCTCAAGGTGGCCTGGAAGATGGAGGAGGTCGCCGACCTCTACGAATCCGCCGTGCGCGAGGCGACGGCGGCCTTCGGCCGCGGCGAATGTTTCTTGGAACGCTTCCTCGACCGGCCGCGCCATATCGAGGCGCAGGTCATTGCCGACAAGCATGGCAACGTGCTGGTGCTCGGCACCCGCGACTGCTCGGCCCAGCGCCGCAACCAGAAGCTCATCGAGGAGGCCCCGGCGCCCTTCCTCTCCGACGAGCAGCGCCGGAAGATCCACGCCGCTGCCAAGGCCATCTGCGCGGCTGCCGGCTATTCGGGCGCCGGCACGGTGGAGTTCCTGCTCGGCGTCGACGGCACGATCTCCTTCCTCGAGGTGAACACCCGCCTCCAGGTCGAGCATCCCGTCACGGAGGAGACGACCGGCATAGACCTCGTCATCGAGCAGTTCCGCATCGCCGAGGGCCTGCCGCTGCGTGTGCTGGAAACGCCGGAGCCGCGCGGCCATTCCATCGAGTTCCGCATCAATGCGGAAGACCCCGGCCGCGGCTTCCTGCCGACGCCCGGCGCCATCACCGTGTTCGATCCGCCCTCCGGCCCGGGCGTGCGCCTCGACAGCGGCGTCGTTACAGGTTCCACCGTGCCCGGCGTCTTCGATTCGCTGGTCGCCAAGCTGATCGTGACCGGCGCGACGCGCGAGGAGGCCCTGCGCCGCGCCCGACGCGCGCTGAAGGAGTTCCGCATAGAGGGCGTCGCGACGGTCCTGCCGTTCCACCGCGCTGCCATCGACACGGCGGATTTCATCGGCACGGACGGCTTCAAGGTGCATACCCGCTGGATCGAGACCGATTTCGCCGCCATGCCCGAGGCCATGGCCCGGCCCGAGCCGGCCGACGATCCGACGCTGGTCCGCACCCATATCGAAATCGACGGCAGGCGCGTGTCGATCGCCCTGCCGAGCCTTCTGCTCGCCGGCCTCGGCGCGACGGGGCAGGGCAGCGCATCGGCCGCGGGCAAGGGCGGACGGCCCGCCGAGGATGGCATAACGGCCCCGGTTTCCGGCACGCTGCAGGCCTTCAAGATCGCCGACGGCGCCACCGTCGCGGAAGGCGACCTCGTGGCGGTCATGGAGGCGATGAAGATGGAAACGCAGGTTCTCGCGCCGAAGGCTGGGCGGCTCAGGCTGCGCGTGAAGGAAGGCGACTACCTCCAGGCCGGCGACGTGCTGATGGTGTTCGAAGGCTGATTGGATGCCGGCTCCCGGTTTTCGGCAGCCTGTCAGGGACGAAACCCGCATACCTCTCCTCCGTCGTGGTCGGGCTTGACCCGACCATCCACAGCCGCGGGTGCCGCGTGGATCCTCGGGGCGCGCCCGAGGATGACGGAGTGCTTGGGGTGATGCTTATCATCGAGTTGACGGCTCTCGGTCTTCGAGAGCCCACTTTCCAATCAAAAATCCGGCGCCACGCCGAAGACGAATTCGCAGGGCGTGTGCGACATGTTGAAATACTGGTGGTCGAAGCCGGCGGGGATGTAGAAGCCGTCGCGCGGATTGAGCTCGAACCAGGCCTGGCCTTCGGCATCCGGGATGTGGATGTTGAGCACGCCGGAGACGACATAGAGGCATTCGTCGCCCTTGTGGCGCTCGATGCGGGTGCGCTTGCCGCCGAGCACCGTCGTCTTGCCGACCGTCAGCTGGTCCGTCGCGCAGTAGAAGCCGGTATAGGCGCCCTGCGTCTCCGCATCGAGGCTCCAGAGCATGTCCGCATCGCGCTTGGGATGGATGGTGCGGGACTTCTCCTGTGCCGCCGCCTCCATCGGCCAGCGGCCGAGGAATTCGTCCTGGATGTAGCGGTTTTCCGAAAGCAGCGGCTTGGTGCGGGCGTAGGGGCCGGATGTGCCCTTGGCCGGCGGCGGGGCGAAGAATTCGAGCACGCGCACCTGCTCCTCGCTGAGGTTGAAGCCGTGATGCCAGGTGTCCTTGCGGAAGAACAGCGCCTCGCCGGGCTTGGCGATGCAGACCTCGCCCGTTTCCGGATTGGCAAGGCCGAGCGTGCCGCTGATCACGTAAAGCAGCTCGTCCGCGCCGAAGATGGTGCGGAAGGCATCGGTGTGCTTGAAGCAGCCGCCCGGCTGCATGCCGAAGACGATCTGGTGGATGTTTTCCGTGGAGGCATAGATCCAGTCGTCGACGAGGCCGGCATTCTCCTCGCCCCACAGATGGCGCGTCACGCCGGCATAGGGAATGTGGCTCGGCCGGTCGAAGACGGGGCGGGGGGACGGCTTGTAGCCCATGGAAAACTCCTTTTCAGATAGTGGCAAGCTAGGGGGCGGCGCCCACTGGACGGGTGCGCGCGATGAGCCGGTCGATGACGGCCTGCTTCATGGCGGGATCGAGATGCATGACGTTGAACACCTCGGCCATCCACATGCCCTCGATGGCGAGGCGGATGATCGTCGCTTCGACGGGATCGAGGCCGTCCGTCTCGACGGCGGCCTGGCAGCGGATGTTCTGCTGGTGGACGATTTCGAGCAGGTCGGGAAAGTTCGACAGCGCCGCCGTGATGCTGGCGCCGAGCCGGTCGTACTGGTCGCCGGTGCTGGCGGCCCCGCCCATCGTCGCCTTCACATAGGCGCGGGTGTAGCGGCCATGCGGCTCCTCGTCCTCGCCCTCGATGCCGGAAAGACCGGTCTCGAAGCGATAGACGAAGCGCTCGACCATGGCGCGCACCAGCGCATCCTTGCTGGCGAAGTGGTAGAGGATGCCGCCCTTGGAGAGCCCCGTCACCTCCGCCACCTTGTCGAAGGTGAGCGAGGAGACGCCCTCGTTGACGACGATCTCCTCGGCGGCGCTGAGGATGCGTTCCCGTGCGGTGCCACGTCTTGCCATGTCGAACCCCGATGCTGTTGCTGGTCTTCCCGCTATAGCGACGAACTTTCGCGCAGGCGACCGACGATTTCGGCCATCAGGGCGAGGTCCTGGCGGGAGTCGTCGAGCGTCGTCTTGGGCGTCGTGCCGTTCACCAGATGGTCGTGGAAGGCGCGCAGCTCGATGGCGAAGGGATCGGTGTAGTTCGGGCCGAAAGTGCGGGTCTCGGTCTCGGTGTCGGTCGAGTCCGTGACTTCCAGCGTGGTCGGCAGGTTGCGGATGTAAGGCGTGTCGTAGCCGAAGCTGAGGCGGCGGCGGTCGGAGTAGACCTCGATGCGGGCATCGAAGCGCGCGACATTGTCGATCAGCGCCTCGTAGATCGCGGTGAAATGGCCGTAGTCGAAGAGCGCGACGATCTGCTCGCCGTTCTGCTTGTGGTGGGCGGCGATGACCCGCTGCGGCAGGCCGATCAGCTCGCGCATGGCCGAGAGGCTGTGCGAGGAGAGGCCGGTCAGCACCTGGTAGGCGCGCATCAGGCTGGGCGAGGCGTCCTTGCCGGCGACGTCGCGCAGCAGCGCCCCGGTCTCGGCGCGGGACTTTGCGAGGAAGGCGCCGTCGAGATCATCAGGATAGAAGATGTTGCGCGTCTGGCGGATGAAGAACGGGCCTTCGCAGATGAGGTCGCGCACGCGCACATAGCGCAGCGCCTCCTGTGCCGGCATCATCTCCTTGGCCTTCAGGAAGCTTGCCGAATAGCGCCGCATATAGGCGACGAAGACGAGGCGGCCGGATTTTTCGGCAAGCGGCCGGACGTCGTCGATCTCGCCGAGCGTCAGGCAGGCGGGCTTTTCGAGGAAGACGTCCTTGCCGGCCTTCAGCGCCAGGTCGAGATAGTGACGGTGCGTCTGGTCGGGCGTCAGGATGAAGACGGCGTCGATGTCGGACGCCGCGAGCAGCGCTTCGGCGCTCTCATAGGCGCGCGCCCCGGGATAGCGGCCGGCACAATGGGCGGTGAGGCTCGGCGAGACGTCGAAGACGCCGGCGACCTCGAAGAGATGGCGGTGATCGGCAAGGATCGGCAGGTGCATGAGCTGGCTCACCTCGCCAAGGCCGATGAGGCCGACACGGACGATACGCATGGAAAAGACCTTTCTGCCCCGCAAGGGGCCTAACCCTTGACCGCTCCGGCGGTGAGGCCGGAGACGATGTATTTCTGGAAGAGCAGCGCCATCACGATCAGCGGCACGGTGACGATGGTCGATGCGGCCATGATCGCGCCATAGGGGAACTCGTAGCGGCTGGAGCCGGAGATGAGGGCGATCGCGACCGGCACCGTGCGGTTCTCGTCCGTCAGGATGAAGGTGAGCGCGAAGAGGAACTCGTTCCACGAGGCGATGAAGGCGAGCAGGCCCGTCGAGATCAGCGCCGGCCCCATCATCGGCAGGAAGATGCAGCGCACGATGCGCAGCGGCGAGCAGCCGTCCATGATCGCCGCTTCCTCGATCTGCCGCGGCAGGCTGCGCATGAAGGTGGTCAGCACCCAGATGTTGAAGGGCAGCGTGAAGATCATGTAGGCGAAGATCAGCGAGCCGAGCGTGTTGTAGAGGCCGAGCCAGCGGATCATCTCGAAGAGGCCGGAGAGCAGCGCGATCTGCGGGAACATCGAGACGGCGAGGAAGAGGAACATGATCGGCGAGCGGCCCCGGAAATCGATGCGGCCGAGCGCATAGGCCGCCGCGATCGCCAGCCCCAGCGAGAGCGCCACGACGGAAGCCGCAACGATGAGGGAGTTCAGGAGGCTGCGCAGGAACACGCCGTCCGACAGGATCGCCTCGTAATTGTTGAACTTCAGGTCCGGCAGGAAGGTGACGTCGAAGATCGCCTGGCCGGATTTCAGCGAGGAGGCGATCATCCAGTAGAAGGGAAACAGCGTGTAGAGCGCGACCACGGCGAAGAGCCCGTAGATCGCGATGCGGTGAAGGCGCCTGCCCGTTGCACTGCGCACCATGTCACACCCCCAGGAGCTTGCGGTTGAGCCGGAAGACGGTCACGTAGATCGCCGTCACCACGGCGATCATCAGGAAGATCGCGGCGCTCGCCGCCGAGCCGACGCCCATGTCCTGGAAATTGACCAGCACCTCGCGGGCATAGATCGACACGGTCTTCGTGTCGTCGCTGTTCGAGGACAGCACGAAGCTGAGGTCGAACATGCGCAGCGCATCGAGCAGCCGGAAAAGCACGGCGACGGCGATGCTGGGCGCAAGCAGCGGCAGGGTGAGCGCGGTGAATTGCCGCCATTCCGACACGCCGTCGATCGAGGCGGCCTCGTAGATGCTCTTCGGCAGCATCTGCAGGCCGGCGAGGATGAGCAGCACCATGAAGGGCGTGGTGATCCAGACGTCGACGGCGATGATGACGGGCATGACGAGATCGGGATTGGCCGTCCAGGCGATGCCGTGGTCGATGACGCCCATGAGCTTCAGCACATGGTTGAGGATGCCGAACTGGTCGTGCAGCATCCACTGCCACATGCGCGCGCTGACGACGACGGGAATGGACCAGGGAATGAGAATGACCGCGCGCATGAAACCGCGGCCGGACATGTGGGCGTTCAGCAGCAGCGCGATGGCAAGCCCCAGCGCCGTCTCGATGGAGACCGACACGACCGTGAAATAGAGCGTGTTGCGGACCGACTGCCACCACAGCGCATCCTCGAACAGCGTGAAATAGTTCTCGAGGCCGATATAGGCGTAGATGTCGGGCTCGGTGAGGAAGGCGTCGGTGAAGGAGAAGAGGAAGGTCCGCCCGAGCGGCCAGAGCGCCACGGCGAAGAGCACGAGAAGGCTCGGCGCGAGGAACAGCCAGGCCGTGCGCGCCCGCTTGGCATTGAGGCCGATGCGTATCGCTCCCGTGGCCATGTCATGCACCCCTCGGGTTGAGAGCGCGCTCGTCCTTGTCGAAGAGATGCGCGCGCGTGTGGTTCCAGCCGACGACCGTGGTGGCGCCCGGCCGGATCTCCGGCCTGCCCTGCGCCTTGGCGACGATCGAGCGGCCGTCGCCGACATTGAGATGGACGAGGGATTCGCCGCCCAGCGGCTCGACGAGCAGGACCTCGGCCTCCAGCGTTGCATCGCCCCCGCCGAGGATCAGGTCTTCCGGCCGGATGCCGAGGCTGACATCGCCCGCATAGTCGTGGGCGGAGAGGCGATGGCGACCGCCGGCAAGCGACAGCACGCTCTCCTCGCCCTCGCGCACCAGCATGCCCGGCAGGAAATTCATGCGCGGCGAGCCGATGAAGCCCGCGACGAAGCGGTTTGCCGGGCGCTCGTAGAGTTCCATCGGCGTGCCGACCTGCGCGATGCGGCCGTCCTTCAGCACGACGATGCGGTCGGCGAGTGTCATCGCCTCCATCTGGTCGTGCGTGACGTAGACGGTGGTGGCCTTCACCTCGCGGTGGATGCGGGCGATCTCCACGCGCATCTCCATGCGCAGGTCCGCATCGAGGTTGGACAGCGGCTCGTCGAACAGGAAGAGCTTCTGCTGGCGCACGAGGGCGCGGCCGATGGCGACGCGCTGCTGCTGGCCGCCGGAAAGCTGCGCCGGGCGGCGGTCGAGCAGGTGGTCGATCTTGAGGAATTTCGCCGCCTTCGTCACGCGCTCGCGGATTTCGGCGGCGGGAAGCCGGGCGGTCTCCAGCGCGAAGCCGAGATTGCGCTCGACATTCATGTGCGGATAGAGCGCGTAGGACTGGAAGACCATGGCGATGTTGCGTTTTGCCGGCGGCGTCTCGTTCATGCGGCTGCCGGCGATGCGCAGCTCGCCGTCGGAGATCTCCTCCAGCCCCGCGATCATGCGCAGCAGCGTGGACTTGCCGCAGCCCGAAGGGCCGACGAAGACGACGAACTCGCCCTCGGCAATCGCAAGGTCCACGCCGTCGATGACCGTCAGCGCGCCGAACCGTTTGACGACATTGATGAGATCTATACCGCTCATGGCCGTTCCATCTTGCTGATTGTCTTTTCCGCGATCGTGCCGCTCGCCCGGGCCGCGAGTGCCGCAACGCCGATGGCGCAGGCCGTGTCACCGATGAGGCTCGGCACGATCGGCATGTCCCGCGCTCCCTCCGCCCAGATGAAGCCGCGCGTCAGCGCCGCAAGCCGCGGGGTCACCTTGGGGTCGCTGCCGATGCCGCCGCCGAGGACGAGCATGGCGGGGTCGAGCGTGTTGACGAGCTGGCCGAGATAGGAGGAAAGCGAAAGGAGCGCATCGGCGACCATCGCTGCCGCCCGCGGGTCCGTCGCCTCCGCCTCGAACAGCGCGCGCGCCGAGGCGTCGGGGCGGCCGGTGAGCGCGCCGTAGCGCTCGCCGAGCGCCTTGCCGCCGGCAAAGAGCTCGAGATTGTGCCGCACCGCGCGGCCCTCACCGTCGAAGGCGACGATATCGCTGCCGGAGAAATGGATGGCGAAGCCGCGGGCGCCTTCATAGGGCGCGCCGCCGATGACCAGCGAATGGGAAAGGCCGGTGGAGATGGTGGCGTAGACGAAGGGATCGACGCCCCTGCCGGCACCCATCCAGCCCTCGGCGAAGGCGGCGGCGCGCACGTCGCTGTCGATGTGCAAGGGGGCGAAGGCGCCAAGGCGGGCACGGTAGTCGAGGCCGCGCCAGTCGAAATTCCAGGCCGAGGCCGGCTCGCCGTCCCGCGTCACGAGTTCCGGCAGGCAGATGCCGAGGGCTGCGATGTCGAGGTCTTGCGCGTCCGCGCGATCCTGCATGGCCGCCACGAGATCGCAGACGAGGTCGAGCACGGCGGCGCCGCCGTTCTGGCAAAGCGTCGCCTCCGTGCGCTCGGCGACGACCGCGCCGTCCGAAAGCCGGACGATGCAGGCCTTCGTCTTGGTGCCGCCGACATCGATGCCGATCGCGTGCCGTGTCATGGCCGCGCCCCGGCGGCCGCGTCGGCATGGAGCTCGCCGTTCCGGCATTCGGCAAGGATGGTCGCCGGCCAGGATGGATCGTAGGCCGTCGCGGCCGAAAGACGGCAGAAGGCCTCGCGCTTGCCGTCGCCCCAGACGATCATCGCGACGGCCTTCGAAAGCGTGGCGATGGAGCCGATGCCGATGGTGAGGCCGTGGGTCGGCACCTCTTCGATCCCGCGGAAGTCCGGGAAGGTCGCAAGGTTGTCGCGCCGTGTCTGCTCGGCGAGCGTGACGATGCGCGTGCGGCTGTCGCGTGCGGAACCCGGCGGGTTGAAGGCGATATGGCCGTCGCCGGCGCCGGACGCGAGCAGGAACAGGTCGATGCCGCCAAGGGTCGCGAGCTCGCCGTCATAGGCCGCGGGATCGGTGAGGGAGGGCATGCGGAAATTCGTCTCGGGCATGCGCAGGGCGTCCGGCAGTGCCCGGTTGATACGCCCGACGATCTCGCGCGCTCCGAAGCCGCGGCAGGAATAATGCGCGGAGGCGGCGGGCGGACTGAAGCCATCGCCGTCCGGCAGCAGGTATTCGTCCATCATCGCGATCACGAGACGGGAGCAGTCGACGGGGGCGGCGGTCAGCTGGCGCTCCAGCGCCTGATAGACCGGCGTCGGGCTGCGCCCGCCCGGGCAGCCGAGCACATAGGGCCGGCCGGCGGCATTGGCGGCGCCGATTTCCGCGAGGATGCGGGCCGAAAGATGCGCGCCGATCGCCTCGGGCGTGTCGTGGATCATGGTCTTCATCGGCCGGTCCGCTCCGCAAGCAAAGCCGAGACGAAGGCGAAGTTCCGCGCGGCGATCGCCTCCGGCGTCTCGGGATGGTTCGGCGCAAGGTCCTGTTCGACGACCAGCGGGCCGTCATAGCCGCTCGCCAGCAGCGTCCGCATGAAATCGGCGATCTCGACCGCACCGCGGTCGAGATCGGTCATGATGCCGTCCTCGAAGGCACGGTCGCAATGGATGTTCTGCGCCAGAACCTTATCGCGGAAGGCGCCGTCGACGTTCTTGAGATGGATGGCGTTGATGCGCGCCTTGTGGCGCAGGAAGAACGCCTTCGGATCGGCCTTCCAATAGGCGTGGTGGCCGGTATCGAGGCAGAGGCCGACGAGACCGGGATCGGTCTCCGCGAGAAGTCGCTCGATCTGGTCCTCATGCTCCACGCAGGTGCCGACATGCGGGTGGAAACTGAAGTGCAGGCCGTAGTCGCGCACGATCCGGGCTGAAAGCAGGGTCTGCTCGACGACGGCGCGCCAGCCGTCCTCGCCGACGATGCCCATCCGGTCCTTCGGGTAGAATTCCGACTCGTCCATCAGGATGAAATGCGTGCCGCCGACGGCCGAAAGCAGCGTGCAGATCTGGTGCGTCCGTTCCGTGAGGGCGTCCGCGGTGGCGGCATCGGCCAGCGTATGGACATGGGCCGCCGCGACCACGGAGAGGCCACGGCGGTTCAGTTCGTGCGAAAGCACCTCGGGATCGGTGGAGAAGTAGCCGTAGGGGCCGAGTTCGGTATGCCGGTATCCGGCCGCGACGATGCGGTCGAGGTAATCGGTCCAGCCGAGGTCGTTGCCGGTGGGCCAGTAGACGCCCCAGCAGCACGGTGCGATCGCGATATTCACTGTCTTTTCCTTGGGTTTCCAGAACGGCCCCGGCGGCGATCTCGCTTCCGGAACCGCATAAAACAGAAAGACGGCGCCTTCCCGGCTTTCCCCGGAAAGGCGTCCGGACCGTTACCAGCCGCGCTTCTTCAGCCGTTCCAGATCGCTGCTCACCTTGGCGAGCGCGTCGGCGGCGCTTTCCTTGCCGCTCAGCACGTTGTGCACGCCGTTGAAGATGCGCTGCGAGACGCGGTTGTAGGAGGCGCCCGTGACCTGCGACGGCCGCGAGGCGCTTTCCGCATAGGCCTTCTCGGCAAAACGCAGCGAGGGATTCTTCTCGATGATCTCCGCGTCCTGGTAGAGCGCCTTCAGCGTCGGGCTGTAGCCCTGCAAAGCGCGGCGTTTCTGCTCGCTGGCGCTGGTGAGGTACTGCACGAGGCTGACGGCGGCATCGACGTCGTCGGCATATTTCGATACGCCGAGAAGGCCGGCGCCGTAGCAGCCGCTCGATTTCTCGCCTTCCGCGCCAACCGGCAGCGCCATCACGCCGACCTTGCCGAGCAGCGAGGAGCCCTCCGCCTGGCTGGTGCCCCAGACATAACCCCAGTTGCGGTGGAAGATGGAGTTGCCGGCCTCGAAGACGCCGCGCGAGCCTTCCTCGTCATAGTTGAGCACGCCTTCCGGGCTGATGCCGCCGATCCAGGTGCGGGCGAGTTCCAGCGCCTCGACGGCCTTCGGATTGTTCGCGGTGATCTCGCCGTCCGGCGAGATGAAGGTGCCGCCGCCATAGGAGGCGACCCATTCGAGCGCATCGCAGGTCAGCCCCTCATAGGCGCGGCCCTGCCAGACATAGCCCCACATGTCCTTGTTGCCGTCGGCGCGTTCCTGTTCCTGGATGGACTTTGCCGTCTCGGTCAGTTCCGCCCAGGTCTTCGGTTCGGCCTTGCCGTATTTTTCAAGCAGGTCCTTGCGGTAGAACATCAGGCCGGCATCGACGAACCAGGGCATGGCGAGCAGCTTGCCCTCGATGGTGCTGTCGGCGAGCGCCGCCTCGAAATGCGCCGAAAGCTCCTCCGCCGGGACCTTCTCCTTGAGGTCGACGAGGTGGGCGGCGAGCGCGCCGACCCAGATGTTGTCGAGCGTCAGCACGTCGATGTCGCCCGACTTGCCGGCGAGAAGCTGCTGGTAGAGCGGCAGGGCCTCGCCCCAGTTCGCCGGCATCTTGTTGATCTTGACCGTGTTGCCGGTCTCCTTCGCCCAGGCCTCGGAGGCCGACTGGCAAAGCTCGAGCTCGGCGCCGGCCGAGCTGCAGAAGATCGACACTTCCGCCGCTGTTGCAGAGCCACCCCACAGGACGGCGCCGACCAGCGCCGTCGTTCTCAGAAATCCATCCAGCTGCACCGTGTTTCCTCCCACACTGCGTTGAGCACGAAAAATTACTATACCGTCTGGTCGGTAAAGTAAAGCGGGCGAAAGGTCCTTTGGACGGCGATGGTGGATAACGGAGCGAGCTGGCTGCGCAGGCGCGTGGCGACCCCTTTCCACCGTGCCGGCGATCTGCCCGGCGGGTACGCTTCGGGGGTGGAAAAGTCCCCCACGCCGGCCGGCCGGCGTGGGGTGCGGGAAGGGGGATTGCGGAAGCACAGGCTCCGCCCTCCCTTCGGTCCTTCAGACTGGTGCTCAATCGTCGTCGGAAGACGAGTTCGACGAGGAGTTGGAGGAGGAGTTCGACGACGAGTTCGAACTCGAATTGCTGGAAGAGTTCGACGAGCTGTTCGAGTTGGAATTGCTCGACGAGTTGGAGCTCGAATTCGAGTTGGAATTCCGCGAGGAATTCGACGAGCTGTTGGAGTTGCGGTTGGAATTCCAGCTGCCCCGGCGGTCGTCGTCCCGGTCGCGGCCGGAGCGGACATGGCTCGCCTTGCTGCTGCGCACCATCTTCTGCAGGAAGCGGTGGACCGGGTCGTCGGCGACGGCCGGCGCCGGCGCGGCGGCACCGGCCACGAGCAGGGCGCCGAGGATTGCGATGAGTTTCTTCATGGCATGTCTCCTTTGAATGGCAGCCTTGCCGGCTGCACAGGAGGAACGGTGGGCCAGGACATCTATTCCATGAAAAATGAGTTATTTTTCAATGCTATAGCGCACCATTCCACCCCATGCGGCTTCGCCGCTGCTGCGTGCGGCAGCGGCGGTGGGAAGAGCGGTTGTCTCTTCGGTCCTATCGCTGGGCGCGCGCGAACTTGCGGTACCAGCCGTCGGCGGCGAGCGTCTTGCGCAGGATCGTCTTGCGGACGACCCCTTCTGCCTCGCGTTCGGCGCGGATGTCGGCGTCGAGGTCTGACGTCTCGCGGCGGAAGGGGATGACCTGCACGAGGGGCGTGCCGCGCTCCAGCACATGCAGGCCGTCTTCGCCGGTGGCGAAGAACGGAAAGTGGATTTCCGACTGGTAGGTGTCGGTATCGACGACGCCCGAAACGACCTCGAAGACGCCGTTCGGCCGGTTGAGCGGCGGCACGAAGAGGCAGCTCCAGCCGGGCGGCGTGCGGATGGTCCAGTAGTTGTGGAACTTGCAGGGCGGCAGGGGCTCGCGCGGATTGCCGGCGACCTGGTGGCTGGCATGGTTGCTGACCAGCGTGCGATCGAAATCCCAGCCGCAATCCACGGTCCTCCCGCCGTCGGAGATCTCCATGCGCACGGTGCCGGCAAGCCCGATGACCCAGCCTGCCGCCATGGCGTCGAGGAAGGGCATGCAGCGTTTCACCGTCAGGCCGCTGTTGTTCGGCGAGACATGGGCGGCATCGACGGGCGGCAGCTTGCGGAACCAGTCGGGCAGGGCCGTCTTGGCGCGCACGGGGGCGGGGATGACGCCCTCGTCCTCCTTGCGGCAGAGGAAGGTCAACCGGGGCTGCGGCTTCTTCAGAAGGGCGAGTGCCATCGCTGTTCTCCTCATCGTTCGATGGGGGAGGAACGGCGCCGGGCGCGGTCTATTCCCGGCATCTCGAAAAAATGTCGGGACATGCCGTCGCCCGGCCGCGGCCTTCAGTCGGCGGTGGCGGGAGCGATCCGGTAGAGATGGACCGGCTTGTGCGGCGCGCGTCGGATGAGGCCCTTCGCCTCGAGGTCGAGCTGCACGGCCTTCATCCACCAGCCCGCCTTCTGCCGTTCCGGAAAGTCCGTTTCCGAGAGGAAGGGCAGGAGGGCCGCCTGGGCCTCGGCCACGGTCATGCCGGGCGCAGTGTGCGGCAGGGCGGCGAGCAGCGCCTTGCGCATCGCCGTGTATTTCGTGCGGTCCACCCGCTCCGTGCGGCCGGGAATGTTGACGTTCTCGATTTCGATCTTCTCAGGCATCGATGGTTCCTCCCACGGTGATTTTCGGATTGCGGAAGCCCATGGCGATCCATGCCGCCAGAAGCCTGGCATAGAAGGCGACGGTATGGGTCTTGAGGTTCGGCATGTCGGCCGGCAGGCCGGAGGGGTCGGCAAGGTCGCCGGTCATCGTGCGGAACGCCGCCTTCGGCCGTATCTCCTCCGGCCACAGATGCAGGTAGAGGCTCAGCCAGTGCGCGCCCTTCATCTCCAGGAAGACCGGCGTGTTGCAGCAGGCCGCGATCACCCGGCGCGAGCCGGCGGTGCGGGAGAGGCGGAATTCCCGGAGGTTTTCCGCGCCGGAGAGGATTTCCACCCGGTCCTTGCGGTACTCCGCCGTGGGCGTCGCCTGATAGGCGGTCAGGGTGTTCCTTGCGCCGGGAAGGACGGCGAGCCTGCCGGCGGCGGCCCGGCAACTGTTGCACAGGCATTCGGAAACGAGGATCGGGCTTCCCCGCAGTTCAAGGCGCGTCTGTCCGCAGGCGCAGCCGATCCGGGTCGTTCTCATCATGTGCGTCATCCTCCATGGCGTTGAACAGGTGTCGTATGTATCGCTCCAGGTGATCGAGGCTTTCGCGCGCGAGCACAGGGTCGTTGCCGGCCTTGGCGAGGACGAAACCGCCCTGCAGAACGGCCTGCATGTGCCGCGCCAGGCTCTCGGCCGACCAGTCCGCCGTGATGCCGCGTTCCCGCCGTGCCGTCTCGATATCGGCCTCCAGCGTCGCCGTATGGCCGAAGATGCTGCGGCCGCAGGCATCGCGAATGTCGGGCGCGCTCGCATGGACTTCCTGCGCCATCGTCCCGACGAGGCAGGTGAAATCCTTCAGCGCGCCCGTGATGATCGCCTTGCGGAAGGCGACATAGGCAAGGATCCGGGCCAGCGCGTCGTCCGGTGCATGATAGGGCGCGGCGGCGAAGTAGGCCGTCGTCGTCTCCGCCCAGAACTCGGCCACCGCCACGCCGAGCGCCTCCTTGCTGGCGAAGTGATGGAAGAAGGCACCCTTGGTGACATCGGCGGCCTTGCAGAGATCCTCGACGCTGGTTGCGGCAAAACCCTTCTCACGGATGATGTCGCGCGCCGCCTCCAGGAGCCGGGTTCGTGCGTTGCCGCGTTCGGGTGCGTGTTTGGTTGGTCTGGACATGTCGTTAACATACCATACGGTCGGTATGTGTCAATAATGGATTGATATCAACCCATGTGATGTTCCGCACGCCCTTTTCGAATGGCGCGCAATCACATGGGAAGCCGCCCTCTGCCTGCGGGCGTCTCCTCCGCCAGCGGTGCGGCTATCCGTCAGTCTTTTGGCGTCAAGGATGCCCCGCAGGCTGAGCCCTCCTCATGGGAGCAGGCCATCGAGATAGGAAATCGTTGCCTCATCTTCCTTCTCCCCCGCGGGGAGAAGGTGCCAGCAGGCGGATGAGGGGGAGGTCGGAAGCGCAGACGACCCGGCGGAGCCACCCCCTCATCCGACCCTTCGGGCCACCTTCTCCCCGTGGGGAGAAGGGAGAACGGCAACGTCGAATTCTCTTGCCATAGGGGACGGGAAGGGCGATGGCCTTCTGCATACCCGGCCCGAAAGGGACGTCAGCAGGTCCCTCGTTTCAGGGGGAAAGCGCCTTGCGCTCCTCTTCGGCGGACAGCGGCGCGCCGGCCTGGATGGAGGCGAGGTAGGCGTCGACGGTCTCCTGCGCGGAGGCGGGCACATAGCCTTCGGCCAGCGGCGTCGTCAGCGCGAGCCGCGTCGTCCAGGCGCCGTCCTGGCGGCAGGCGACGGTCTGCGTGCTGCTTGCCGGCTGCGTCAGCCTGTATTCCCGGCAGAGCTCGCCCCGCTCGTCGCGGAAGGTGGCGACGACATGCAGCACGGCGGTGCCGAGCGTCACATCCCGGCCGGACGCCTCGCGGTCGAGGGCGGCGGCGATTTCCGCGCCGGCATCGGGGACGGATGGCCCCATGCGTCCGAGCGTGAAGCCGACGACGCCGGTGACCAATGCCACGAGGCTTGCCGCGATCGGCATGAGCCAGCGCCGTGCCGCCGCCCGGCCGGCCTCCGGCTGCGGCCTTGCGGGGAAGGAGACGACATTGTCCTGCGGCGGCGCCGTCTTCTCCCCGGCCTCCTGCACCATGCGGCGCACCGAGGCGGCGAGCGCTTCGGGCACCGGTTCGTCGATCAGCGGCTTGAGGGCATCGCCGACCAGCCGGCGGCTGTCGAGGAAGACGGCGAGCCGTTCGGCGAGGGCCTCGTCTTCGGCCAGCGCTTCTTCCAGCGCGAGGCTCCGCGCCTCGTCCAGTTCGCCGTCGGCGAAGGCCATCAATGTTTCGTCGTCGAATGCCTGTTTGCTCATAGAACGCCGCCTTTCGTATCGGACGAACGCCCTTCGCCGAAACTTATTCCCGTGAGCTCCATCAAATTTTTCCGGGCGCGGGCAAGGCGGCTCATCACCGTGCCGATCGGAATGGCCAGCACCTCGGCGGCATCGCGGTAGCTCATGTCCTCGACGCAGACCAGGACCAGCACTTCACGCTGCTCGGCCGGCAGCTTCTGCAGGGCGGCGGCCACCCCGGCGAGATCCATCCGCGCATGGGCGGCCGCCTCGCCCGACGGCACGGAGACGTCGCGCGCCTCCTCGATGTCGTCGTGCGGGCCGGCGGTCTTCTGGCGGCGCAGGTGGTCGATCCACAGATTGCGCAGGATGCGGAACATCCAGGCGTCGAAGCGGCTGTCGGGCGCAAAGCTGTCTGCCGCGAGGATCGCCCGCTCGCAGGCCGCCTGCACCAGGTCGTCGGCCAGCTCCCGCGACCGGCAGAGCGAGATCGCGAAGCGTCTGAGGTTCGGCAGGAAGGCCACAAGCCGTTCCGGCACCGTCGGCATGGTGTTCGTCATGGGATTTCTTTGGCATGCCATGGAATAAGCTGTCGAGTCGAACGTATGCCAGGAAGGACAATCAACGGAAGGCCGCACCCGACGGACGGCCGCCGCCACGGGAGACGGACCATGCCGAGCCGCCTTGCAGACAGAACCAAGCGCCTTTCCCTCCTCCTTGCCCTCGCCATGGCGGGGCTCGTCGCGTTGCCCGCGCCGCAGGGTGGTTTGTCGCCCGGCATGGCCGTGGCCCTCGCCGATGACGATGACGGAGGCGATGACGATGACGACGACGACCGCGGCGGCAGTCGCGGGCGGGGCGGAGACGATCGCCGTGCAGACCCGCAGCGCATCCTGCGCCCGCTGTTCCGCCAGTCGACCCGCGCGGTGCGCCGTGCGCCCGTGCGCCGTGCGGTCGCGGTGCCGGAGCAGGCGCCGAACGAGATCGTCGCCGCTGGCCTTGACGAAAACGCCCTTGCCGGCCTGACGCAGGACGGCTTCGTCATCGACGGTCGCGTCGAGATCGCGCTCGTCGGCGGCGAAATGGTCCGCCTCATCGTGCCGCAGGGCCTGACGCTCGAGGCGGCACGCGCGGCCGTTTCGGCCCGCAGCGCCTCGGCGACGGTGGATTTCAACCATTTCTACCAGCCGCAGGCCGCGGACAAGGCCGTCTGCAGGGGCGAAAGCTGCACCCTGGTGCGCCATATGGTCGGCTGGCCGACCGGGGGCGACGGCAGCGGCATGGCCTGCCTGAAGCCGCAGCGTATCGGCCTCATCGACACGGCGATCAACGCCGACCATGCGGTTCTGGCACGGGCACGGCTGGAGGTGCTGAGCCTCGGCGACGAGAAGGACGCGGCATCGGGCGAGCAGCACGGCACGGCGGTCGCCGCCCTTCTGGTCGGCGCGCCCGGCAGCCGCGTGCCCGGCCTCTTGCCGGAGGCGGAGGTCGTCGCCGTCGATGCCTTCCAGCGTTTCCGCAAGACCGCCGACATCGCCAATGTCTACGACCTCGTCCGCGCACTCGACCTCCTGATCCGGCGCGATATCCGGGTCGTCAACCTGAGCCTCACGGGCCCGGCCAACGCGGTGCTGGAGCGGGCCGTGGCGGCCGCCGCTGGGCGGGGAACGATCCTGGTCGCGGCTGCCGGCAATGACGGACCGAATGCCGAGCCGGTCTATCCCGCCGCCTATGACGACGTGATCGCCGTGACGGCGGTCGACAAGGCCCGCAATCCCTATCGCCGCGCGGTGCGGGGTGATCACATCGACATCGCCGCGCCCGGTGTCGGCGTGTGGACGGCGGCGTCGATTTCCGGTGCACGGCAGAAGACCGGCACCTCGTTCGCCGCCCCCTTCGTCACGGCCGCCGTGTCCGTGCTCCTCTCCGCCAGGCCCGACCTTTCGCCGGATGCGCTCAAGGCGGAGCTGATGAGATCCGCCGAGGACATCGGCAAGCCCGGCAAGGATGCGGTCTACGGCTGGGGGCTGCTCAACGCCCGTGCGCTTTGCGGGACCTAGGGCAGGCCCGGTGAAATCCCGGAATTGCTCTTGATCCTTGTTTCTACTGCGTTATCCGGTGCCGTTTCGGCTGGGAACGCGCTACTTCGCTCCGTCGAAGATGAGCGGCGGGCAGTGCAGGTAGCGGGCGACCTTGCGCTTGGCGGCGATATCGGCCCAGACCAGCTCGACGTCGCTTGCCTCGAGGCCCGTCGCCGCGGCGATCTCCGCCGACGGCACGGCGTTCTCCAGCCCGTAGAGGCAGATGTCCATCTTGTCGTAGGGCAGGGCGAAGTAGAATTCCTCCTGCGTCTGCGGCAGGGAATAGGTGTCGGTGGTGGGCGGGCGCGAGAGGATGTCGGCCGGCACGCCGAGATGGGCGGCAAGCTGGAAGACCTGCGACTTGTAGAGATGGGCGATCGGCTTGATGTCGGCGGCGCCGTCGCCGTTCTTGACGAAGAAGCCCTGGTCGTATTCCAGCCGGTTCGGCGTGCCGAGCACGGCGAAGTTCAGCCGGTCGGCATGGTAGTATTCGAGCTGCTTGCGGGTGCGCTGCTTCATGTTGGTCGCCGCGACGATGCCGAGATAGGCTCCGGCCGAAAGCCGCACCTTGCGCATCGCGCCGTCCGGCGAACGCACGACGAGCGAGGAAATGTTGTAGCCGCCCGTCGTCATCGGGTTGTCGAAGACGATCTTGGAGGCCCAGCCGGCCTCGTATTCCGGCACGGCCTCGCGGATGAAGGCGTCGCGGCGCTCGTAGCAGCCCATGGCGGCGAGCGACGGGCCGATATCCTCCACGATGGCCTCGATGCCGAAGGTCTCGGCGACGCTGCGCCCGAGGCGCAGGCTTTCCGGGTCGGAATCGTTTTCCGGCATGAAGAGGGCGAAGACGTTCTTCGCGCCGAGTGCCTTGACGGCGAGCGCCGCGCAGAGGCTGGAATCGATGCCGCCGGAAAGGCCGAGCACCAGGCCGCGCTTGCGCAGGTCGAGGCGCAGCCGGTCGCGCATCCAGCCGGTGATGCGCTCCACCTCCGCGGCGGGATCGAGCACGAGCGGGGCGAAGGAGGGCGTGTGGGGCTTCGGCGTGGTCATTCGGGCGATCCTGTATCTTGGCCGGTCGTGCCGGCGGGGTCGGCGGCAAGCCGGCGGCTTGCCTTGCCGGAATCGGTCCTGGGGAGAAAATCCCGGAATTCGACCTGCTTGGGGACCATATGGTCCTCCAGATGGCGGGCGCAGAAACGCAGCACGTCCCGTTCGGTAAGGGCCGGGTCCGAGGCGACGATCACGGCCTTGACGGCCTGTCCGAGCACTTCATGGGGAACGCCGGCGACGAGCGCTTCCGCCACGCCCGGCATGCGGCAGAGCACGTCCTCCACGGCCTTGGGCGCGACCTTCTCGCCGCGCGACTTGATGATGTCGTCCATGCGGGAGACGAAGGTGAGATAGCCGTCCGCATCCGCGGTGAAGAGATCGCCGGTATGGAGGCGCAGGCCCCCCGTGTGCGGATCGGGCCGCAGCGCGCGGCGCGTCGCGGCCTCGTTCTGCCAGTAGCCGCGCATGACATGCGGCCCGCTGATCACCAATTCGCCGGTCATGCCGGGCGCCACCGGCTCGCCCGCCTCGTCGACGACCTCGGCCCGCCCGCCCGGTATGCTTATGCCGACCGAACCGCGCCGGGTGTCCACCTCGCCCGGCGGCAGCCAGCTGGCGCGGGTGCATTCGGTCTGGCCGTACATGGAATAGAGCTTTACCTGCGGCAGGAAGGCGCGCAGCCAGTCGAGATGGGGAAGCGGCAGGGGCGCGGCGGCGCTGGTGATGTAGCGCAGGCTCGCGAAGAGCGCGGCGTCGAGGTCGCGCGCCTGCATCATCATGGCCGCCATGGCCGGCACGAGCGGAAAGCCGGTGACACGCTCGTCGCGGATCTTCTCGAAGATCGCCTGCGGAAAGGCGAAGGACTTTTCGATGACCAGCGTCGCACCGCAGCGCATGGCGGTGACGAGCTGGTTGAGCCCGTAGCCGAAGGACATGGGCAGCACGACGAGGATCGTGTCGGCTTCGGTGTTTTCGAGATAGCCGGTGATCGCGCGGGCGGCGGCGTCCACGTTCTCATGGGCGAGCATCACGCCCTTCGGCTCGCCCGTCGAGCCCGACGTGTAGATCAGCGCGGCAAGGTCGGTGTCGGGCAGGGGCCCGGCTTTGAGCGGTGCTGCATCGAGCGCGGCCTCGAAGCTGTCGCCTGTCACGATGCGTGGTGTGGTGGCGAGCTCGGGCACCTCATCGAGCAGCCGTTCGAGGCGGCTCTCCACGAAGACCAGCGCAGGGGTGCAGTCGCGCACGATCTGCGCGAGCCGCGTGCTCCTGGTCGCCGGGTTGACGGGGCAGATGACGGCGCCGGCGATCCAGGCGGCGAAGACGGCGACGGCGGCCTGCCAGCCATTGTCGAGGAAGACGAGAACGCGGTCGCCGCGCCTGACGCCGCGCCTGACGCCGCGCATGCGCAGCGTGGTTGCCATGCGGGCGGCGAGGTCGAGGAAGCGCGCGTAGCTCAGCCGCACCTCGCCCGAGACGATCGCCGTCCGGGCGCCGTCGCGGGCTGTGCTGTCCTCAAGATATCGCTCGATCCGCATGGCCGGCCCGCCGTCAGGCCGCCTGCTTGCGGGTGATGAAGCCGGCGATGCGTTCGATCGTGTCGAGATTGGCCGGCACGATGTCCGCGTCGGCGACCTGGACGCCGAAGCGTTCTTCAAGGAAGCCGACGAGTTCGAGGATGCCGGTGGAATCGACGAGGTCGTTGTCGATCAGTGACAGGTCGGCGGGCAGCGGGTGGCTGTTGTCGCCGAACAGGAAGTTTTCCACGATGAAGGTACGAATGGCGGCTTTGGTCTCGTCGGACATGGTCAGCTTATCCCGATGCTGGATGCAGGTTCTGTGGATCGTGCGGCGCCGGTGCCGCGCAGGAGCTGGGTCGACAGGATGCCGATGAAGGCCGCGTTGTCGCGGAAGCCGGAGACCTGCCCCCTGATGACCTTCTCCTTCAGCTTGTCGACGGCCTGGACGTTGAACAGTCCGCTCCCGGCGAGCCGGTCCGGCGACAGCACCGTGTCGAGATAGGCGGGCGTCTGCGGGGCGGCGAAGCTCTCGCTGTCCGGCGCGCGGTAGGGCTGCTTCGGGCGCTCGATGATGGCCGCCGGCACGAGGCCGCGGGCGGCTTCCTTGAGGACGTGCTTCTCTCTAAGGCCGAGCAGCTTGGCATCCGGAGCAAGGCCGGCGGCGAAGGAGACGACCCGGTGGTCGAGGAACGGGAAGCGCCCCTCCACGGCATTGGCCATCATCACCCGGTCGCCTTGGCTGGAGAGGATGTAGCCCGGCAGCAGGAAGGCGGTTTCGAGATATTGCGCCTGGTGCAGCGGATGCCAGCGGCGGAAATCGGCCGGCAATTGCGCTGCAAGGTCCTCGGCGGCGTCGTAGTCGCCGAGCGCCTCCTTGAGGCCGGCGCAGAAGAACAGTTTTGCCGCCGCCGTGGAGCGGAAGCGCGGGCGGTGGGAATAGAGCGGATCGTCAAGGGTTTCCGAGCCGAAGGCGAAGAAACGCGCGAGATATTCCGGCGTCTGCTGCTTGAGGCCGGGAAGATAGGGATAAAGCCGCTGGAAGAGGCGAGGGCGCCGGGCGGAGCCCGGCTGCCGGCCGCAGAAGCGCCGGACGCGTGCCTCGCGGAAAAGGTCGTAGCCGGCAAAGATCTCGTCTGCGCCCTCGCCGGTCAGCACCACCTTCATGCCGCGCGCGCGCACCCTTCCGGCGAGCAGGTGCAGCGGCACGGGCGCGGTGCGCAGGATCGGCCGCTCGATATGGCCCATCACCGCGGGCAGGTGGCGGGCGATCGCCTCCGTCGTGCATTCGACGCTGTCGGCCTGCGCATCGAGCGTTGCCGCCATCTGCCGCTGCCAGGCGCTTTCGTCATGCTCCTCGCTGCGGAAAGTCAGGGAGAAGGTCCGCAGGCCGCGCGTCACCGTGCGTGCGGCAAGCGCGGCGATGATCGAGGAATCGATGCCGCCGGAGAGATAGGCGCCGACGGGCACGTCCGCGCGCAGGCGAAGGCGGGTCGCATCGGCGAGCAGCGCGCGCAGTTCCTCGACCCGGCTCTCGAACCGGCCGGCCGGCTCGGCGTCGCCCCGGTCGGGGAAGGAGAGCTGCCACCAGGGACGGACCGTCCGGCGACCGTCCTCGACGGTCATAAGGTGGCCCGCCGGCAGTTCGAAGATGTTGCGGTAGGCGGTGCGCGGCGGGATCGGGCACCAGAGCGTGAAGATCTGGTCGAGCGCGACGGGGTCGATCTCGGCCACCATGCCGGGCAGGGCCAGCAGCGCGCCGATCTCGGAGGCGAAGAACAGGGCGCCCTCGTGCTGGGTGTAGAACAGCGGGCGCACGCCCATCCGGTCGCGGGCAAGCACCAGCCGGCGGTTCCTGGCATCGTGCAGGGCAAAGGCGAAGTCGCCGTTGAAATCCGTCAGGCAGGCGGCGCCCTTCTCCGTAAAGGCCGCAAGCAGCACCTCGGTGTCCGACGTGGTGCGGAACCTGTGGCCGCGGGCCGCCAGGTCGTTGCGCAGCTCGACATAGTTGAAGATCTCGCCGTTGAAGGTGAGAGCGAGCGCCCCGTCCGCCGTCGCCATCGGCTGGGCGCCGTCGGCAAGGCCGACGATGGAGAGGCGGGTATGGGCAAGGCCCGCATCGCCGCGCACCAGGATGCCTTCGCCGTCCGGTCCGCGATGGCGGAGCGCGTCGACCATGCGGCGCAGATGGTCCGCCGCCCGTTCCGGTGCGATGTTTCCCCCGCAATATCCGGCGATCCCGCACATGGCCTTACCCGAACCGATCGCCGATGAGGCGGGTCCAGCCTTCGCCGGCAAGACCGTTGAGGAATGCCCGGCCGCTGGTCAGCGCCTCGAGCAGCGCGGGGTTGCGCGAGTGCACGATGGTCGAGGACGTATGCAGGAAGGCGCATTTCTTGCCGATCATCGCCTGCAGCAGGGCGGGTTGCGTGCGCCCGCGAATGCCGACGAGACCGCGGGCATGGGCGTTGCGTATCAGGCAGTCGATGACGATGGCCTCCTGGCCGGGCTCGGCCATGATCTGCACCGTGCGGCCGATGCCGCCGGGATCGCCGTAGTAGAGGTAGAGGCCGATCGCCTTGCCGGACCGCGTCTTGACGGCATGCTGGATGCGCTCGCCGTGCAGCGCCTTGCGGGTGGCGTGCCCGAGCATGGTCTCCAGCATCGGCGTTTCCCAAGCGGGGCGCAGCGGGAAATGGCGTACGAACTGGCGGCACAGATGGGCAAATTCCGTGTCGCTGACCGCGTCGATGACGAAGGCGTCGGCCTTGCCGGCAAGCGGCGCGTAGTGCGACCAGCTCTGCTTTTCGCCGCGTCGGCAGAAAAGCGCGTCGATGGGCCGGGTCATGGGGCTGAGCAGCCTCAAGGCGGACAGGCGCCCGGCGGCGGCTTCCAGCGCGAAGGCGGAGGGTCTTATCACACGCAGCCATTCGAGGCTGTAGGGGCCGAGGACGGTGGCGCGCGTCGTTCTCCACATGTCCGTCGAAACATCGTTCGAGGTCTCGGTGAAGGAGAGGTCCTGCGGGCCGGAGAGCACGTCGCGCAGCAGGCGCGCACCGGCGAAGGGGTCGCCATCGCGGTCGTCACAGGCGAAGGTGCCGCAATTGGCGGCCTTCAGGCGCCGCCCCTCGAATTCCATCTCCACCGGCAGCACGCCGAGAAAGCCCGAAACGCTGCCATCCGCGCGGACATGCACGCGCGAGCGCAAATCCGGTTCGGCGGCGGGAAAATCGATGAAGAGGGTGCGGAGATAGGTTTTCAGGTCGTCGCTTGGCGGCTGGGCGCTCTTTCGCAGAAGGCGCTGGAACAGGTCCGCGACCGCATCCACATCCCCCGCTTCAAATGAACGCACGCTCGACATCGACACCTATCCGGCCCCTGTCCCATTCCGGGCCTCGCCCCCGCTTTGCTTACGCGAGGAGCGTGAAGAAAAGGTCAAGAAGGCCTTGCGGCGCGACGGCGTGGGGCGGGGAGGGGCCGCGAGACGAAGCGGACCCTCCATGGCGTGGCTACATGGTGTGTCCGCCGGCATAGCCGAGGCTGACCGCCGCCATCCAGACGGCCATGGCGATCATCATCAGGTTCTCCGTCAGCGAGATGAAGCCGAGGGGGACGTTGCTGGAGCCGCCGACGCAGGCGCATTTCAGCGCGCGCTTCTCGATATAGACCGCCTTGAAGACCGAGACGGCGCCGATCGTGCCGATGAAGAGGGCGATCGGGATCGACAGCCCGTTGAGCACGCCCGCCACCATGAGGATGCCGGCAAGGCCCTCGGCATAGGGATAGATGTAGCTGTAGGGCACCCAGCGCCTGGCAAGCAGGTCGTAGTTGAGGAACATGGTCGCGAAGCTCTCGACATTCTGCAGCTTCAGCATGGCGAGCGCGACCATCGAGAAGGCGATGAACCATTCCGCCGCCCTGACGGTGAAGGGCGTGCCGCTGACGGCATGGCTTGCGGCCATCGCCATCAGCGCCGTGAGCGCGAAGAGCACGACGACCGGACGGTACGTGGTCGCCTTCGGGTCCGCGACGGGCTTGCCCAGATAACGCCTCAGGTCGTCGTAGCCGCCGACGCGCACGCCGTCGATGAAGACCTGCGGGGTGGTGGGAACGTCGTGTTTCGCCTTGAAGGCGTCGGTCTCCGCGCGGCTCGTCAGGTGACGGTCGTCGACCGCGTAGCCCGAGCGGCGGAGCAGGTCCTTCGCCTTCAGCCCGTAGGGGCAGATGTGGCCCGGCATCACCATGCGGTAGAGGATGGCCGTGCGGCCGGCCTGATTGTTTCTGTCCAACATCTCACGTCTCCTGTCTTGTGAAATCGTTGGCGGGACTATAAGTTCCGTACCATGGTACGGAGTCAAGCGCCCGACGACCTGACGATCGGAAAACTCGCGGCGGCGGGCAATGTCGGCGTGGAGACCGTGCGCTTCTACCAGCGCAGGGGATTGCTCGCGACGCCAAGGCGCCTCGACGGCATCCGCCGGTACGGGCCGGCCGACGTCAGCCGCCTGCGGTTCATCCGCCAGGCGCAGGCCGCCGGCTTCACGCTGGAGGAGATCCGCCAGCTTCTCGCGCTCGATTCCGGCGAGGACCGGGCGGCGGTGCGTCTTCTGGCGACGAAACGGCTGGCCGAGCTCGAGGCCCGGATGGCGGAGCTGCAGGAGGCGCGCCTGTCGCTGCAAAGGCTCGTTTCGGAATGCGCGGTCGGCAAGACCGGCCCCTGTCCCATCCTGAAATCCTTCAAGGCCTGAGCAGCCGGCCGCACGGCCCATCGGCTCGATCGCGGCCTTCCGCCGTCCGCTCGGTGGTATTTCCCTATTGTTTTTCCTCGACTTTCTCTTGCCGGCGGCGGCTTCAGCGGGGCACGCACTCCTTTGCCCGAAAATGGGCGCCTGGATAATTTGTAACATCTATTGACGATATTATAACGTATGTATACGTTACAAATAGCGCTGGACGAAGCGGCGCATTCGGAGGAGAATCCATGAAAACCAGGACTTTGCTGACGGGCCTGTCAGCGATGACGCTTGCCCTTTCCCTGTCGACGGCTGCCGTGGCGAAGGACAGCTACCGTGTCGCCGTGATCCGCTGGGAGCCCAACGACATCTATTTCAACGGCGTGCAGCTCGGTCAGGAGATCGAGAAGAAGCGCATCGAGGAAAAGGACGGTGTGAAGATCGAATTCACGGTGTTCGGCGCCAATGACGTGAGCGCGCAGCGCAATGCGCTCGACGCGCAGATCGCCCGCGGCGTCGATGGCGTGCTCCTGGTTCCCTGGCGCGGCGAGGCGATGATCAAGGTCGTCGAGGACCTGGCCGCCAAGAACGTCCCGGTCGTCGTGACGAACGCCTTCGTGCCGAAGTCCAAGTCGACCTTCGTCGCCTTCGACAACGAGACGGCCGGCCGCAAGGGCGGCGAGGCGATCGTGAACTGGCTCGACAAGAACCGGGGTGAGGACTGGCGCAAGCAGGACGGCGTGATCATCGAGCTGCGCTGCATCATCACCGCGTCCTTCGATATCGGCCGCAGCGCCGGCTATCACGCGGCCTTCGATCCGATCGTCAAGGACAACCCGAACATCAAGGTCGAATCCCACGAGGCGGGCTGCGACGGCTCCAAGGCCCGCAAGGTCGTCGACGACATGATCTCGCGCTATGGCAAGGACAAGATCCTCGCGGTCGCCAGCATCGATGGCACGATGGGCATCGGCGGCGCCATCCCGGCCTTCGGGGCGCAGGGCATGCTGAAGAAGTCGGACGACCCGGCGCATATCCCGGTCGCGACGATCGACGGCACCCAGCCGGAACTCGCCGCCGTGGAGAAGGGCGATCTCACCCACGTCTCCGTGCAGCCGGCGACGGGCGAGGGCATCGTCTCCATGCGCCTGCTCTACGACATGATGAAGAGCGGCAAGCTCCTCGACAAGTCGGCTTCCGCCGGTACCTTCCCCATCGAGGGCGAGGAACTCTGGGCGCCGGTCGAGATCGTGCCGTCCGACGCCTTCGACGGCGACTGGTACAAGATCCAGGCCTATTCCGTGCCGGAGGACGTGCCGGCGGCCGACGCCCGCAACTGGGCGAACCAGATGAAGGCCGCCAACTGATCGACGGGCGGCGGCATATCTGCCGCCGCCTTCTTTCCCGCCGTGAGCAAGACCATGATCCAATCCGCCGCCCTTCCGGCGACCGAGGCGCCGTCCTATCGCCTTGCCGGGCTGACCAAGACCTTCCCGGGCCTTACCGCCGTCGCGGATGTCGATCTTTCCGTGCGCCGCGGGGAGATCCACGGCATCATCGGCCGCAACGGCGCCGGCAAGTCGGTGCTGATGAGCCTGATTTCCGGCGCGCAGCAGGCGACGTCGGGCACAATCGAAATCGGCGGCGAGAGCGTCGCCATTGCCGACTACGATCCCGTGCGCGCCCACGGGCTCGGCGTCTCGCTGGTGCCGCAGGAGCCGAAATTCGCGCCGCGCCTGTCCGTCGTCGACAATATGTTCATGGGCCAGCCGCTGACCCGCAGCTTCGGCTTCCTTCGCCGTGCCGACATGCGGCGCAAGGCCGTCGAGGTCGCCGAGGCGGTCGGGCTCATCGTCGACCCGGACGCGCTGATGCTGACGCTGCCCATCGAAAGCCAGCAATTGCTCGCCTTCGGCAAGGCGCAGTTCATCGACGAGGCGAAGGTCATCCTGCTCGACGAGATCACCGCGTCGCTGTCGCGCGAGCGCAAGACCATGCTGCTGTCGCTGCTGCGCGATCTCGTGCACCGCCATCCCGACCGGTCCTACACGCTGATCTCGCACCACGTTTCCGAGATCATGGAATTCTGCGACCGCGTCACCGTCATGCGCGATGCCCGCGCCGTCGCCACGCTCGACGTCGCCGCGACCACCGGCGCGGAGCTTGCCAACTGGATCGTCGGCGACATTCCCGTGATGAGCCTCGACGGCCTGTCGCGCGCCGTGCCGGAAGGACAATCCCGCCCGATCGCCCGCATTTCCGGCCTCACCCGCCGCGGCGTCTTCGAGGACGTCACGCTGTCGCTCGGCACGGGCGATGTCGTCGGTTTTGCCGGGCTCGACGGTTCTGGCAAGGACGAGGCGGCCGAAGCCCTGTTCGGCCTCGGCAAGCTCGACGCCGGCACCTTCGAGATGGAGGGCAAGGTCCTGCATCTCGCATCGCCCGGCGAGGCGATGAAGCACCGCATCGCGCTTCTGCCGAAACACCGCGAGCGCCAGGCCGTCATCCAGGGCCGCTCGATTGCCGAGAACACGCTGATCTCCAGCTATCGCCAGTTCTCCACGGCGCTCGGCCTGATCGACAGCCGCCGCGCCCGCCAGGTGACGGCCGACAAGATCGTGGAGTTCAAGGTCAAGGCCAAGGGGCCGGAGATTGGCATGAGCGGCCTTTCCGGCGGCAACAAGCAGAAGGTGCTGATCGCGCGCCTGACGCTGAACGCGCCGCGCCTTCTCATCCTCAACGAGCCGACGCGCGGCGTCGACCTTGCGACGAAACCCGAAATCCTCAAGGCGGTCCGCACCGACCTGTCGCGCGACAGCGCGGTGATCGTGCTGACGGAGAGCGAGGAGGAGATGATCACGGTCTGTGACCGCATCTATGTCTTCTTCCGCGGCCGCATCATCGCCGTCCTCAACCGCGGCAAGGAGAATTTCACCGTCTCCGCGCTCTACAAGACCATCCAAGGAGTTTGAACGATGTCCAGCACAGTCCGGCTGTTCTCCCGTCTGATGGAGCGCCACCTCATCTGGGTGCTGCTCGCCGTTCTCGTCGCCGTCGGGCTCACCGTTCCCGGCTTCGCCTCGCTGCAGAACATCACCAACGTGCTCTGGGCGGCCGCTCCCCTCGGCTGCATGGTGCTCGGCCTCTTCCTTGTCCTGCTCATCAAGGAGGTCGATCTCTCGCTGGAATCGAGCTTCGCCTTCGCGCCGGCCGTCGCCATCGTGGCGATGACGGTCTGGGCGCCGGATGTGGTCCATCCCGTTCTCGCCGTCATCCTGACGCCTGTCGTCGGCCTGCTGGTCGGCCTCGCGGCCGGTGCCTTCGCGGTGAACCTGCGTGTCAATGCCTTCCTCGTGACGCTCGCGACGCTGCTTGTCATGCGCGGCGCCGTTGTCTTCCTCATTCCCGAGGGCGTCTATTACCTGCCGGCCGAATACACCTATCTCGGCGAGGCCCGCTGGTTCGGCATTCCCGTGGCGATCTTCGTCTGGCTCGTGCTCTACGGCGTCGCCTATATCTTCATGGAGCGCCATCGCATCGGCAAGGAGATCTACGCCATCGGCAACAACGAGGAAGCCGCCTTCCTCGCCGGCGTGAAGGTGCACCGCACCAAGATCCTCTGCTTCGGCATTGCCGGTCTTGCCGCCGCGATCGGCGGTCTCCTGGAAGTCGGCCGCCTGCAATCGGTCGTCGCCGATCTCGGCGAGGGGGATATCCTCATGGTCTTCGCCGGCACCATTCTCGGCGGTACCAGCCTCAATGGCGGGATCGGGCGGCTTTCCGGCGTGTTCGGCGCGGTCATCGTCATCGCCATCATCGAGAACCTGATGAACCTCACCGGCATCGAGCCCTCGATCCGCCAGATGGTCTTCGGTTGCGTGCTGCTCGTCGCGATCTATCTTGCCAGCCTGCAGGACCGTTTCGCCCTGCGTGCAAGCCGGAACTGACGGGAGAGAGAACCATGGCGCTGCTTCTGGGCATCGATAACGGCCTGACGGTCACCAAGGCGGTGATTTTCGAGCAGGACGGCACGCCGATCGCCGTCGCGCGGCGGCGGGTGCCGCAGTCCTTCCCCGAGCCGCGCCATGTCGAGCGCGACATGGCGGGCCTGTGGACCGCAACCGCCGAGGCGATCCGCGAGGCGATCGAAAGGAGCGGCCGGCCGGCGGCTGACATCAAGGCCGTCGCGGCGACCGCCCATGGCGACGGCCTCTACCTGCTCGACCGCGACAAGCGTCCGCTCGGTGCCGGCATCCTCTCGCTCGACAGCCGCGCCGGCGCGATCGTCGACGCATGGGAGAAGGACGGCGTGGCGCAGCGCGCTCTGGACCTGACCGGCCAGACCGCCCACGCCTCCGCGCCCTCGGCCCTGCTCGCCCATATCCGGCAGCACGAGCCGGAGCGCTACGGCGCCATCGGCCATGTCTTCACCTGCAAGGACTGGCTGCGCTTCTGCCTGACCGGCGTCGTCGGCACGGATCTGACCGAGGCGAGCACGAGCTTCACCAATGTGCGCACGCAGGCCTTCGACAAGGCGGCGCTGGAGGTCTTCGGCCTCGGCGACCTCTGGCCGGCCCTTCCGCCCGTCGCCCGGCCGGACGAGATCATCGGCACGGTGACGCGTGACGCGGCGGCAGCGACGGGCCTCGTCGAGGGTACGCCCGTAGCCGCGGGCCTGCACGACGTGACGGCCTCGGCCCTCGGCATCGGCGGCCACGCGCCGGGCCTGCTTGCCGTCGTTGCCGGCACCTATTCGATCAACGAGCTGGTCACCGAGGAGCCGATGGCCGATCCGCGCTGGTTCTGCCGCAACGGCATCCGCAAGGGCTGGTGGAACGCCATGGCGATCTCCCCGGCCTCCACCGCGAACTATGACTGGTTCCTCGACAATTTCTGCCGCGACCTGGCGGAGAAGGCCGAAAGCGAGGCGAGCGACATTCACGCGCTGCTGCGGCCGGAACTCGACCGGGCGCTGGAAAAGCCCTCGGACATCGTCTTCCATCCCTTCCTCTTCGGCTCGCCCTTCGGCAGCGGCGCGAGCGCCGGCTTCTTCGGCGTGCACGGCTGGCACGAGCGCGGCGACCTCCTGAAGGCCGTGCTGGAAGGCATCGTCTTCAACCACAAGCTCCATATCGACGACCTCCTGTCCCGCGTGCCGGTGGAGCGCATGCGCATCAGCGGCGGCGGCGCGCGCAGCCCGGTTCTGGCGCAGATGTTCGCCGATGCGACGGGGCTCGCCGTCGATGTCTCCTCTGCCGACGAAGCTGCTGCCTGGGGGGCGGCGCTCGTCGCCGGCGCCGCGGTCGGGCTCTATGCGAGCCCGGAAGCCGGCGCGGCCGCGACGACCCGCATCCTGCGTTCCTACCGGCCGGATGCGGCGCGCAGCGCCCGGCTTGCCGAGCGCTACAATCTCTATAGACAGCTTGCGGACGGGATGGCGCCGCACTGGCGGGCCATCGAGGATCTCGCAAGACGGTCAAGGGGAGTGGACGGATGAAGGCGGACGCACGGCGCGAGGAGATTGCCGACTACATCACGCGGGCCGGCCAGGCGCGCATCGAGGATCTCGTCGAGCATTTCGGCGTGTCGCGCATGACCATCCACCGGCATATCGACGCGCTCGCCCAGCAGGGCGTGCTGCGCAAGCTGCACGGCATGGTCACCGTCCAGCCTTCCGGCCTCTACGAGAGCACGTTCCGCTACCGCGAGACGGTCGGCAAGGCGGAGAAGGAGGCGCTCGCCCGCGCCGCCATGGCCTATGTCGAGGCCGGGCAGGCGGTTATGCTGGATGATTCCTCGACGGCCTGCGCGCTCGCGGACCTCCTGCCGGAAGCCCGTCCGCTCACCGTCATCACCAACAGCTACATCTCGGCCGGCAAGCTGATCGAGGCCGAGGAGGTGGACCTGATCAGCCTCGGCGGCAAGTACCATCGCAACTACAACGCCTATATCGGCATCATCTGCGAGAAGGCGGTGGCAAGCCTTCGGGCGACCGTCCTCTTCTGTTCCGCCTCCGCGATCGACGGCGTGACGGCCTTCATCCAGGACGCGCAGGTCACCAAGGTCAAGCAGGCGATGATGGCCTCGTCGAGCCGCAAGATCCTGCTCGTCGATTCCTCGAAATTCGGCAAGGTCGCCCTCAACGTCCTGAGCGACCTCACCGCCTTCGACGTCGTTCTGACGACGGACCGGGTCGGCGAAGCGGACAGGGCACGCCTGAAGGAAGCCGGCGTCAATCTCGAAATCGTGAAAATGGGCAAGAGTACATGAATGCGAACGCGGCAGGCGCCGCCGCCTTTCCCGGCGGCATGGGCGAACGAATGGCGGCGATGGAGGCGCGCGGCACGCTCGACGTGCTCATCGTCGGGGCGGGCGTCAACGGCGCGGGCCTTTTCCGCGACCTGACGGCCCAGGGGCTCGACTGCCTGCTGATCGAGAAGAACGATTACGCAGCCGGCACCAGCGCCGCGCCTTCCCGCCTCATCCATGGCGGGCTGAAATATCTCGAGACGGGCGAATTCCGCCTCGTCGCGCAGTCGACGCTGGAGCGCAACCTGCTGCTCGCCAACGCGCCGCATTACGTCAAGCCGCTGCCGACGCTGATCCCGATCTTCTCCTGGACGAAGGGCATCGGCGCTGCGCTGCGCACGCTGTTCGGCTCGAAGAGCGCCCCGCGCAGCCGCGGCGCGCTGCTCGTCAAGATCGGCCTGATGCTCTACGACTTCTACGGTGCGCGCCACCGCGTCATGCCGCGGCATTCGACGGCGAGCCGGGCCGCCTCGCTGCGCGACCTGCCGGCGCTGACGCCCGACATCGTGGCGACGGGCACCTATTACGACGCCACCGTCACCCATCCCGAGCGCCTGATCCTCGAACTCGTGCGCGACGGCCTTGCCGACAGCCCGCGATCCGCCGCCCTCAACCATGTCCGGCTGGAACGCGCTGATGGCGGTGCTTTGATGGTGAGAAGCCTTGCCGGCGAGGCGGCTGCGACCGTGCGGCCGAAGATCGTCGTCAATGCGGCCGGCCCCTGGATCGACGAGGTGAATGCCATCCTTGGCGCGCCCTCGCGCATGATCGGCGGCACCAAGGGCTCGCATATCCTGCTCGACCATCCGGACCTGCTGAAGGAATTGAAGGGCCGGATGATCTATTTCGAGGCGGATGACGGGCGCATCTGCCTTGTCTTCGAATATCTCGGCCGCGCCCTTGCCGGCTCCACCGATATCAAGGCGGCCAATCCCGACACGGTGCGTTGCGAGCCCGACGAGGTGGAATACCTTCTCGAAAGCCTGCGCAGGCTCCTGCCGAAGCTTCGCTTCTCCCGCGACCAGATCGTCTATGTCTACAGCGGCATCCGCCCGTTGCCGGCCTCCGATGCGAAGGACCCGGGCCTCATCACCCGCGACCATGCGACGCCGGTCCTCGAACCCGTCGCCGGCCGGCCCTATCCGGTCTATTCGCTCGTCGGCGGCAAGTGGACGACCTTCCGCGGCTATGCGGAAGAGGTGGCGGACATGCTGCTGAAGCGCCTGTCCGCAAGCCGCAAGGTCTCCACGCGCGACCTCGCCATCGGCGGCGGGCGCGATTATCCGAAGACCGAGGCGGCAAGGCAGACGTGGATTGCCGGTCTCGCACGGGAAACCGGGCTTGCGGAAAAGCGCATCGGCGAGCTCTTCGCCCATTACGGCACGACGGCGCGGGTCGTTGCGGCGCATGTCGCGGCGTTTCCGGCCGACGCGCCGCTTCCCGACGCTGCGGACTACAGCACCGGCGAGATGGACTACGTGCTGCGCCACGAGCAGGTCGGTTCCCTCGCGGACCTTGCCTTCCGCCGCACGACGCTGGCCGTGACCGGCCGCCTGACGGCCCGGCTGGTCGAGGCGCTCGCCCTCCAGGCGGGCGAGACGCTCGGCTGGGATGCGGCCCGCAGTGCCTCCGAAATCGCCGCTGTCCGCGAGCGGCTGAAGACCTTCCATGGAGTCGACCTGACATGATCCCCAAGAGCTACGACGAGAAGATGGCGCGCATCCGTGCCGGCGCCTACCGATCGGGTGACTTCATCCTCGTCGACGCCAAGGATGCCGACATTTCCGGCGGCATCCTGACGACGGGTTTTCGCCGCGGCGCCGACGGGTCGGCCGCCGGCAGCCGCACGCGCCGGGAATTCCTGGCCGAGATGGAAACCCTCGTGGCGGAAAGGGCCGTCGACGTCATGCTGGGATCGGCAGCCAACATCGAGCGGCTGGTCGAGGGCGGCATTTTCGCGGAAAGCACCGTGACGCCGGCCTTCCGCGCCAACGAGACGACCGACGTCTGGCTCAACATCCGCGGCGGCCGCTACCGCGAGACACCGGCCCAGCCCTATCGCGGCGCCGATCTTCTGCGCGCGCGGGCCGACCTCTGCCTGTTCTCGATGACCTTCAACAACGATGCCGCCTCGGACGTCGCCATGCTGGAGGCCTACCGCGCCTTCCGCGTCGAGGCGCGCGCTGCCGGAAAGCGGCATTTCCTCGAAGTGTTCAACCCGAATGTGGCGACCGGCTTCGGGGTCGCGGAGACCGGCACCTTCGTCAACGACTGCATCGTGCGGGCGCTGGCGAGCCTCACGCGCGCCGAGCGGCCGGAATTCCTGAAGATCGTCTATAACGGCCGCCGGGCGCTGGAGGAACTGGTCGCCCATGACGACACGGTCGTCGTCGGCGTGATGGGCGGGGCGAGCGGCACGCATCGCGATGCAATGGAAATGGTCGCCCGCGCCGAGGCGAGCGGCGCCCGCCTTGCCATCTTCGGCCGCAAGATCAACCTTGCCGAACACCAGCTGTCGCTGACGACATGGATGCGCGCCGTCGCGGACCGAAACGTGACGCCGGCGGAAGCCGTGCGCGGCTATCACGGCGACCTGCAGCGGCTCGGCCTGAAGCCGGACCGCGCGCTCGATCTCGACAACACGATCACCGATGCGGCCCTGAGAGAAGACGGCAACCCGTAGTCGCCCAAGCGGAAACGATCGAAATGCATTTCGCCCCGGCTTGCCGGGGCGAAAGCGTTTTCAGGCTCCTGACGCCGGTCAGACCGCGAGGTAGGACGAGATGATCGACGCGATCTCGGATTGCGGGTCGCTCTCGGCCTGCGGCTCGCCTGTTCCGGTGCCGGCGTCTTCCACCCCGGGCTCGTCGCTCATGGCGAAGAAGGTGAAGCTCTGCGCGCCCGCGCCGCCGGCCTGCGGCAGGGCGTTGATCTGCGACGAGGTCATGGCGGCGAGCTGGCCGGGCGTGAAGGCGGCGGCCTGCTCGCTGGAAAGGCCGGCGAGCGTTGCCGTGCTGAGGCCGGAAATCGCGCTCGAGCTCAGCGAGAGGATGTCCTCGGTCGAGAAGGAGGCGAGGTCGTCGGCACCGAGGGCCGCGGCCTGCGTCGCCGTCAGGGCGCCGATCTGGTCGGACGAGAGCGCGCCGACCTGCTGGGGGCCGAGCGCCGACATCTGGCCATAGGTGAGGGCGGCGACCTGGGCCGTCGACAATGCGGCGATCGAATCCGTGGACAGCGCACCGATCGTGCCGCTCGAAAGCCCGCGGATGGCTGCCGTGCCGATGGCCGCCAGCTCCTCGGCGGAGATGGTCTGCATCTGCGCGGAGGTGAGGCCGGCAATGCCCGGCAGGCTCAGCGCGGCGATCTGGGCAAGCGAGAAGGCTTCCACCTGCGCGGTGCTGAGTGCGGCGATCTGGGCGCTGCTGAGGCCGGAGATCGCAGCGGTGCCAAGGGCGGCGATCTCGCTCTCGGAGAGCGTCGCCATGTAGCCCGGCGGCAGGCCCTTGATCGCGCTGGCGCTGATGGCGGCGAGCTTGCCGGGCGAGAACGTGTCGAGCGCTTCGGTCGAAAGGCCGGAAAGGGCGGCCGAGCCGAGGGCCGCGATCTGGCTCGTGGTGAGGGCTTCGACCTGTTCCAGCGAAAGGCCCGCGGTCTGCGTGCCGGTGAGCCCGGCAACGCCGCTCGTGCTGAGCGCGGCGATCTGGGCGGGTGTCAGCGCGCCGACGTCGATGGCATCGAGGGCGGCCACCTGCTTCGAGTTGAGCGCGCCGAGCTGCTGGGTGGAGAGCCCGGCGACCTGCGCGGATGTCAGGGCGGCGACCTGGCTGGTGGTGAGCCCGCCGATCCCCGCGGCGCTGAGTGCGGCGATCTGGCTGGCCGAGAAGCCGGCGAGCACCGCCGGCGGCAGGCCGGCAATGGCGCTCGAACCGATCGCCGCCATGTCGGCCGTCGAGAACAGCGCGATATCGTCCGCATCGAACGCTGCGATCTGCTGCGATGTCAGGGCGCCGACCTGCGCGCTCGTCAGGGCCTCGACCTGGTCGGCGGTCAGCGCCCCGATCTGCGCGCTCGACAGGCCGGAAATGCCGGAGGGGCTGAAGGCGGCGATCTGCCCGGGGCCGAGTGCGGCGAGCATCGCCGTCGACAGGCCCGAAATGGCCCGCGAATTGATCGCGGCGAGATCGGCGGTCGAGAACAGTTCGAGGTCTTCGGCCTCGAGCGCCGCGATCTGGTGCGAGTTCAACGCGGCGACCTGCCTGCTGGTCAGGGCCTCGGCCTGGCTGCTGGACAACGCCGCGACCTGTGCGGTGGAGAGGGCGGCGATGCCGGCGGTGCCGAGGGCGGCGATCTGCTCGGGCGAGAGAACGGCGATGTCATCCGTGCCGAGCGCGCCGATCTGCGCCGAGCCGAAGGCGGCGAGCTGGGTCTTGGTCAGCGCCTCCAGCTGGCCGCTGCCGAGGGCGTTGACCTGCGCGGATGTCAGGCCCGCACCGTTGAGCGCGGCGATCTGCCCCGTCGTCAGGGCGGCGATGGTTGCCGGCGACAGGCCGGAGACCGCGCCGGATGCGATCGCGGCTATCTCGGCGGTGGTGAAGGTCTCCATCGCGTCGGCGCTGAAGGCGGCGACCTGCGTGGAGCTCAGTGCGGCGATCTGGGCGCTGGTCAGCGCCTCGGCCTGGCCGGTGGAAAACGCGGCGATCTGTTCGGTGGTGAGACCGGAGACGCCGGCCGAGCCGAGGGCGGCGATCTGCGCCGGCGACAGGGCGGCGATATCGTCCGTGCCGAGCGCCGCGGTCTGCCTGGAGCCGAGGGCGACGATCTGCGCCGTGGTGAGCGCACCGACCTGGTCGCTGGTGAGCGCGGCGATCTGGCTGCTCGTCAAGCCGGACAGGCCGGCCGGGCTGAGGGCGGCGATCTGGCTCGTGGTCAGCGAGGCGAGCATGTCGGTCGAAAGGCCCGGCATGGCACCGGAGTTGATCGCCGCCATGTCGGCGACGGAGAACGTGTCGAGGTCGTCGAGGCCGAGGGCGGCGACCTGGCGCGAGGTGAAGGCGGCGACCTGCTTGCTGGTGAGCGCTTCGGCCTGGGCGGTGGAGAGCGCCGCGATCTGGTCGGTGGAAAGGCCGGCAATGGCGGCCGTGCTGAGGGCGGCGACCTGTTCCGTCGAAAGCGCGGCGATATAGTCCGTGCCGAGCGTCGCGATCTGCCGGGCGTCGAGCGCCCGGACCTGGGCGGGCGACAGGGCGTCGAGCTGGGCGTTGGTAAGGGCCTGGATCTGGCGCGTCGCCAGGCCGCCGATGGCGGCGGTGGAGAGGGCGGCGACCTGCGCGGTGGAGAGGGCGGCGACCGCGGCCGACGAAAGTCCGGAGATGGCACCCGCGCCGATGGCGGCGATCTCGCGCGTCGAGAAGGTGGCGATGTCGTCGGTCCCGAGGGCGGCAAGCTGTGCCGAGTTCATCGCGCCGATCTGGGCGCTGGTGAGCGCCTCGGCCTGGGCGACGCTGAGCGCCTCGAACTGCCGCGCCGTCATGCCGCCGATGCCGGCTGCGCTGAGCGCGGCGATCTGGGCGGTCGAAAGGGCTGCGAGCGTATCGGTGGCGATGCCGGCAATGGCGCCCGAACCGATGGCGGCGATATCCCGGGTGGAGAAGGTCGCCAGGTCATCGGCCCCGAAGGCCGCGAGCTGAGCCGAGCTCAGCGCGGCGACCTGCTGGCTGGTCAAGGCCTCGGCCTGGGCGGTGGAAAGGGCCGAGAGCTGCTGGGCGCTCATCGCGCCGATGGCGGCCGTGCTGAAGGCGGCGATCTGTGCCGTCGAGAGCGCGGCAAGCGCCGCCGGCGAGAGACCCGCGACGGCGCTGGCGCTGATCATGCCGATATCCTTCGGCGAGAAGGTGGCGATGTCGTCGGTGCCGAGCTGGTGGATCTGGTCGGAGTTGAGGACGCCCACCTGGGCGCTTGTCAGCGCTTCGGCCTGCGCGGTGCTGAGGGCGGCGAGCTGCTGGGACGTGAAGCCCGCGATGCTGCCGGCATTGAGGGCGGCGATCTGCGCCGTGTTGAGCGCCGCGACCTTGTCGGTGCCGAGCGCGGCGATCTGCGCGGAGGAGAGGGCCGCCATCTGGCGGTTGTTGAGGGCGTTGATCTGGGCGTTGGTGAGCGCCGCGACCTGGCTTGCGGTCAGGCCGGAAATGCCGGTCCCGCTCAGGGCGTTGATCTGCGCGGTCGTCAAGGCGGCGATGTCGGCGGTGCTGAGGGCGCCGACCTGTCCGGCACTGAGCGCCGCGATATGCGCCGTCGTCAGGGCCGCGATCTGGTCGGACGACAGCGCCGCCATCTGGCCGGTGGTGAGGCCGCCGATGGCCGTCGGGTTGAGGCTCGCGATCTGCGCGGTGGAGAGCGCCTCGATATCGTCGGAAAGGCCGCCGAGCTGCGCCGCGCTGAGGGCCCGGAGCTGCGCGGCGGAAAGCTGGCTCACCTGCTGGGAGGTCAGCGCGTCGAGCTGGCTGCTGGTGAAGCCGGTCATGCTGTTCGGGCTGAGGGCCGCGAGCTGGTCGGAGGACAGGGCCGCGATGGCTGCTGCGCCAAGGCCGGAGATCGCCCGTAGAGGAAGGGCCGCGATCTGCGCGGTGGAAAGCGCACGGATGTCTTCCGCCTCCAAGGCGCCGGCCTGCGCGGGGGTGAGGCTGGCGATCTGCGCGGTGGTGAACGCGGCGATCTGGGCGGACGAGAGGGTCTCGATCTGCCCGGCATTCATGCCGGCGATCGCATAGCGGTCGAGGGCGGCGATCTGGCTCGGCGAAAGGCTGGTCAGCACATCGGCGTCAAGCCCCCCGATGGCCCTGCTGCTGATGGCCGCAAGGTCTGCGGTGGAGAAGGTCGCGATGTCTTCCGCGGTCAGCGCGGAAAGCTGGGAAAAGGTCATTGCCCTGATCTGCGCCGGGGTCAGAGCCTCGATCTGCTCCGTGCTCAGCGCGTCGATCTGGTCGGGCGTGAAGCCGGCGATGACGCTGGCGCCGAGGGCTGCGACCTGACCGGTGGTCAGCGAGGCGAGGAATGCGGCGTCCATGCTGGCGAACTGCTTGGCGGTGAGACCGGCGATCTGGGCGGTGGAAAGCACGCCGACCTGCTCGTCCGAAAGCCCGGTAAAGGCATCGGAGGTGATGCCCTGCATGGCCTTGGCGTTGATCGCCGCCATGTCCTCGGCGGAGAAGGTGGCAAGATCGTCCGCGCCGAGGGCCGCGATCTGCTGGGCGCTGAGCACACGGACCTGCGCGGGTGAAAGCGCCTCGACCTGGTCGGGGGAGAGGGCGGCGATCTGCACGGATGTCAGGCTCGCGATGGCGTTGGTGCCGAGGGCCGCGATCTGGTCGGTGGAAAGGGCGGCGATGGCGTCGCTGCTGAGGCCCGCTATGGCCTTGGCGTTGATCGCCGCGATATGCGCCTCGGTGAGCACCGCCATGTCCTCTGAACCGAGCGCGGCGAGCTGCGCCACGCCCAGCGCGGCGATCTGGGTGGTGGACAGCGCCTCGATCTGCTCCGTGCCGAGGGCGCGGATCTGCGCGCCCGTCAGGCCGCCGAGCGCACCGCCGCTGAGGGCGGCGATCTGCTCGGTGGAAAGGCTTGCGATCGCCGCGGTGCTGAGGCCGGCCGCACCCCGGTTGCTGATGGCGGCCATGTCCTCGGTCGAGAAGGTCGCGACCGTGTCGGGCGCCAGCGCCGCGAGCTGGGCGGCGCTGAAATAGCGGACCTGGTTGGGGATGAAGGCCTCGACCTGCTCGGTGGTGAGCGCCGCAAGCTGCGCCGGCTTGAGGGCCGCGATCTGGGCGGTGGTGAGCACCGCGATCTGCTCGGGCGAAAGGCTGGCGATGGCGCTGCTGCTAAGGCCGGAAAGCGCGCCGACCGAAAGGGCGGCGATATCGGCGGTCGAGAAGGTTTCCAGAGCCTCGGGGCCGAGGGCGCCGACCTGCCGGGCGGTCAGCGCCTTGACCTGCGCGGCGGTGAGGGCCTCGGCCTGCGCGGCGTCGAGGGTGGCGATCTGCTGGGACGTGAGGCCGGGGATCGACTTCACGTTGAAGGCGGCGATCTGGTCGGTGGACAGGCTGGCGACGGTATCGGTGGTAAGGCCGGCCACCGCGCTTACCGAGAGGGCGGCGATGTCGGCGGTCGAGAAGACCGCGATGTCGTCGGCATCGAGGGCTGCGATCTGTGCCGCGGTGAGCGCCTTGGCCTGCAACGGCGAGAACGCTTCGACCTGGTCGAGGTCGAGCGCGGCGATCTGGGCGGTCGTCAGGCCGGGGATGGCGCTGCTGTTGACGGCGGCGATCTGCAGCGTGGAGAACAGCGCGATGCCCGCGGCACCGAGGGCGGTGATCTGCCGTGCCGACAGCGTATTGATCTGGCCGGTCGACAGCGCCTCGATCTGCTCTTGCGAAAGCGCGGCGATGGCGGCGGTGTTGAGCCCCTTCAGCGCGGCGTTGTTGATGGCGGCAAGGCTGTCGCTGGAGAGCGCCGCGATGTCGTCGCCCCCAAGCGCTGCGATCTGCGCCATGTTCATCCCGCGCATCTGGGCGGGGGAGAAGAGCGCGATCTGGCCAGGGCTGAGGGCGTTGACCTGGGCCACCGTCAGGGCCTGGACGGCGACCGGGCTGAGCGCCTCGATCTGCTCGGCGGAGAGCGTGGTGATGATGCCGATGCCGAGGGCCGGGATCGCGCGGCTGGAGATTGCGGCGATGTCCTGGCTGGAGAAGGTGGCAAGGCCGGTCGATCCCATCGCGGTGAGCTGCTGGCCGCTCAGCGCGCGCACCTGCGCCGGGGTCAGCGCTTCCATCTGCGCCGTGCTCATGGCCTGGATCTGCGTCGGCTTGAGGCCCGTCAGGGCGCTGGTGCTGAGCGCGGCGATCTGGGGCTCGCTGAAGGCGGCGATCGCGGCCGCGCTGAGTGCGGCGATCTGTGCCGGCTTGAGGAGGGCGACCTGCGCCGGGGTCAGTGCTTCGATCTGCTCCGGGGTCAGCGCGGCCGTCTGCGCGGGCGTGAAGCCGGCGACGGCGAGCGGCGTCAGCGCGCCGACCTGTTCGGGGGAAAGGGCGGCGATGGCTGCGGTGCCGAGGCGCTGCACGGCCTTGTAGCTGATGGCCGCCATGTCCTCGGTGGAAAAGGTCGCAAGATCCTCCGGGTCGAGGGCGGCGAGCTGGGCGGCGCTCAGCATGCGGACCTGCGAGGCCGTCAGCGCCTCCGCCTGGTCCGACGACAGGCCTTTCACCTGGGTCGCGGTGAGGGCGCCGACCTGGGAGGGCGTCAGGTTCTGGATGGCGTATTTGTCGAGCGCGCCGAGCTGGTCGAGCGACAGGCCGATGATGGCGCTTTGTGAAATGGCGCTCAGCTGCCGGGTGTTGAGAACCTCGATGTCCTCCACTTCCAGTGCGGCGAGCTGCCTGGATGAAAAGGCGTTGAGCTGGCTGGTGGAAAGCGAGGCGACGTCCTCCGTCGTCCAGGCCGAAATCGCCGAAGCGGATAACTGCTTGATCTGGGCGATGCTCAGGGAGGGTACGATCGACGTCATGGATTAAAGTCCTGAAATATGGAATCGAAAGAACAGCAAACGCACCATTCTGCTGAATTTCGATACAGCGACGAGCTTGCCTGAACCTGTACCTGAAGGTTGCCCGCCCGAAGGCTGGAATTCCCGCGGGTTGCGCGGTTTTTCCACGGGTGGAAGGCGAAGGAGCGAGCCTCCGCCGCGCGCGGTTCTACGGGGCGGCGTAGAGCACGGGCATGAGGCCGGCGCAGGCCTTGAACCGCGCCCAGGATTTGTGTTCCGGGTGGGTCCAGCCGGTTTCGGCGACGGCCGAAAGGCGGGGAAAGACGAGGCGATCGAAGACGGCGCGGTCGAGCATAGGCTCGGACCAGATGCAGGCCTGCACGCCGAGCAGCTTTGCCTTCTGCGCCGCGCTCCAGCCGGCGACGGGATCGAAGGCATAGGTCATCTCGGGCGTCGAGGCGCCGGCCCAGCTTGCCCCCGGCTCGTCCCAGTCGGCCGTATGCGCCATGTCGAGATAATAGGCCTGGCCGGGGCAGACGACCATGGTGTAGCCTTCGCCGGCAAGCGCCGCTGAGGCCGCAACGTCCCGCCAGCCGCAGAGATAGGCCTTGTCCTTGTCGATGACGTTGCCGTGTGCGGCTTCCTGCCAGCCGCCGGTGACGCAGCCCTGCGCGGCGAGGAATGCCTGGACGCGCTTGAGGAAGACCGCCTGCAGCGCCGCCGCGCCGGAGCCCTCGATGGCGTCGGCGCCGTGCGTGTTGGTGATCACGTTGAGCCGCTTCGCATGGGCTTCGGCCGCGTCCTTGCCGGCGATTTCGGACAGTTTTTCGAGCGCCTCCGGCGAGCCGGACCAGGCGCCGAGCGGGACCTCGTCGGCACCGATATGGATGGTGCGGAAGGGAAACAGCGCGATCAGTTCGGCAAGGATCGTCTCTACCACACGGTAGGTCGCCTCGCGTGCCGGGTTGAGGCAATTGTCGGCAAACCCCTGGACCGAATGATAGCTGCCCCGCTCCTGCGGATCGCGCAGTTCGGGAATGGCCATTTGCAGGGCGTGGCAGTGGCCGGGCATGTCGATCTCCGGCACGATCTCGATGCCGAAATCCCGGGCCTGCCGGACGATGTCGCGGATGGCGGCCTTGCTGTAGTAGCCGCCGCTCCGTTCCGCGCCGGAGCCCAGGAGGGGCGGGATGGCAAGGCCCTCGCCGCGCCAGGCGCCGATCTCCGTCAGCGCCGGATAGGCATCGATCTCGACCCGCCAGGCCTCGTCGTCGCAGAGGTGCCAGTGGAAGCGGTTGAGCTTGTTCCAGGCGAGGATCGCGAGCAGCCGCCGGATTTCCGCCGCGCCGTAGAACCGGCGCGCCACGTCGAGATGCAGCCCGCGCCAGCCCATCGTCGGCGCATCGGCGATCCGCCCCTCCGTGGGAAAGCCGTAGGCGTGCGGAAAATGGTGCGCGCCGCGCCAGATCTGGCCGAGCGTGACGAGCCCGTAGAAGAAGCCGGCCTGCCCGCAGGCGCGGATGGAGACGGAATCGGGCGTGAAGACGAGTTCATGGGCCTCGGCCGCAAGATCCTCGCTGACATGGAAATATACCGGCAGCCCGCCTTCCTCGCCGGGCCGCACGATGCCCTCGACGGCGAAAAGCGCCTCGGCCAGCCGCCGGAACGCCTCCGTTGCTCCCTTTGCCGCGGCGTCCTCCGCAAGGAGCGTCAGGCCGGCAGGGGCGGGGCCGAGGCGGGTGAGCGCGACATGGTTCGGCCAGGGGATGATCGAAACCGGCGCCGGCGGGTTGGTGGGCACGGGATAGGGGTCCACGCCCCGCTTCGGCGCGGCGTTGTCGCCCATGCGCCTCGTCGGCGTGGTGGCGACCCTGCGCGTGCTGCCATCGGGAAAGAGGAGATAGGCGCCCCGCGCGCCGTCCGTCCAGTGCCGGAACGGCCAGCTCAGGCCGTGGATGGTGACGGTCCAGCTTGCGCCGAGGGCAAGGTCCAGCCCGTCCGGCGGCAGCAGTTCGGTGAAGGTGGAAAGCCGCCGGCCGATACGGCCGCCCTCGGCGGTCGCCGTGGCATCGACCTGGCAGGGGCCGCTGAAGCACAGGCGAAAATCGCGGAAGGGGGCCGTCCCGTCGTTGCGCAGCGTGAGCCTGTAGGCCATCGGGTGCGCGTCCGTGGCCGGGATCCAGACGGTTTCGAGCGTGGGGGCGTGAAGGTCCTGCACCGGCATGGCGGCTATCCCTGGACGGCCAGCATGCCGGCATAGATGCCGGGCGCCGATCCGGGGATCGGCATGGCGCCGACTGTCTTCTCGTAGAAGGCAGAGGGGCCGACATCGCCGATGATCGCATAGCCGTAGCCCATCGCCTTCAGATCGAAGAGGCAGGCGAGCAGCAGGGCGTGGCCGATGCCGAGCCTGCGCGATTGCGCTTCCACCCCCGTTGGCCCGAAGAAGCCGCGGGCGATCGATTCATGGCAGGCGAAGCCGACGAGCCGGCGCGCGCGCGTCGCGATGAAGACGGTGGGCGGCTGGCGCGTCAGCGCGATCGCGGTCTCGCTGGCCCAGCCATTGCCGAACGTGTCCGCCACCCAGTCGGTGACGAGCCGGGCTTCCGGGGCAAGCGCCCTGCGGATCGTCACGCCGGCCTCCGCCATCCGGGCATCGAGCGCTGCGTCGGGGGAAAGACGCGAGAGATTGACGAGATAATCCAAGACCGGCCCTCCGGTTCGATGCTCCGCATACCAGATTGGTAGTCAATCGCCGCGATTCAGGCAAACCGCCAATTTCCGCACGACCGCGGTGATAGATATTCCCTATCAAGCCATTCGAACTGGCCTCTTGATCAATCCTGACGAATGGCAAATACCTGACCTATGGATACTCGTTTTATCGGAAAGAAATCCTCCGCGGCCGGTGGCTGGGGGGCGTTGAAGAGTTGTGGCAAACGGCTTCTGGAGAGCGGCACGCCGCTGTCGGGCGCCATGACCATGCTGAAGGCGAACCAGCCGGACGGGTTCGATTGCCCGGGCTGCGCCTGGGGTGATCCCGAGCACGGCTCCTCCTTCGAATTCTGCGAGAACGGCGTGAAGGCGGTCGCCTGGGAGGCGACCGAAAAGCGCGCCTCGCCCGCCTTCTTCGCCGCGCATACCGTCTCGGAGCTGCGCGAGCTGAGCGACTACGAGCTGGAGCTCCATGGCCGTCTCACCCATCCGATGCGCTATGACGCGGCGAGCGACCGCTACCTGCCCGTCGCCTGGGACGATGCTTTCAGGGAAATCGGCAACATCCTGAAGAGCCTCGACAATCCCGACCGCGCCGAATTCTACACGTCCGGCCGCGCCAGCAACGAGGCGGCCTATCTCTACCAGCTCTTCGTGCGCCTCTACGGCACGAACAATTTTCCCGATTGCTCGAACATGTGCCACGAGGCGAGCGGCGTTGCGCTGCGCCAGGCGATCGGCGTCGGCAAGGGCACGGTGCTGCTCGAGGACTTCGAGGCGGCGGATGCGATCTTCGTGATCGGCCAGAACCCCGGCACCAACCACCCGCGCATGCTGGGGGACCTGCGCCGGGCGGCATTGCGCGGCGCGCGCATCGTCGTCTTCAATCCGATCCGCGAGCGCGGCCTGGAGCGGTTCTCCGACCCGCAGGACAAGATCGAGATGCTGCGCGGCGGCTCGACCGACATTGCCAGCCACTATTTCCAGCCGCAGCTCGGCGGCGACATGGCGGCCGTGCGCGGCATGGCGAAGGCGGTACTCGCGGCGGAGGATGCGGCGGTCGCGGCGGGCCTGCCGCCGGTGCTCGACCATGCCTTCCTTGCCGAACATTGCGTGGATTTCGCCGCCTACCGTGCCGCGGTCGAGGCGACCGGCTGGGCCGAGATCGAGGACCAGTCCGGCCTGACGCGGGCCGAGATCGAGCGCGCGGCGGCGGTCTACATGCAGGCCGAGCGCGTCATCTGCACCTGGGCGATGGGCGTGACGCAGCATGTGCATTCCGTCGCGACGATCCGCGAGATCGCCAGCTTCATGTTCCTGCGCGGCAATATCGGCCGGCCGGGGGCGGGCCTCTGCCCGGTGCGCGGCCATTCCAACGTGCAGGGCGACCGCACGGTCGGCATCAACGAGAAGCCGCCGAAAGCCTTCCTCGATGCGCTGGAGCGCGAGTTCGGCTTTTCCCCGCCGCGCAGGCACGGGCACAATGTACTGTCGGCCATCGGCGCCATGCTGGACGGTTCGGCGGAAGCCTTCATCGGCCTCGGCGGCAATTTCGCCCGCGCGACCCCGGACAGCGCGCTGGTGGAAACGGCGCTGCGCCGCCTCAAGCTGACGGTGAACATCGCCACGAAGCCCAACCACTCGCACCTGATGCCGGGGGAAGTGTCCTTCATCCTGCCCTGCCTCGGCCGCACGGAGATGGACCTTGCGCCCAACGGCAATTCGCAGCTGATCAGCGTCGAGGATTCGATGAGCATGGTGCATGGCTCTGCCGGCATCAACCGGCCCGCCTCGCCGCATCTGCGGTCGGAAGTGGCGATCATCGCCGGCATCGCCGAGGCGACGGTCGGCAGCGGCATCGTCAGCTGGAGCGCGCTTGCGGAAGACTACGACCGCATCCGCGACCATATCGAGGCGACTATTCCGGGCTTTGCGGATTACAACACGCGGCTGCGCAAGCCGCGGGGCTTCCTCCTGCGCAATGCGGCCGCGCACCGGGAATGGGATACGCCGGCCGGCAAGGCCTCCTTCTTCTCCGGCCCGCTGCCGGAGGAGACCGTGCACCAGCGGGCGCGCAAGGCCGGCGGGCGTTTCGCGCTGCAGACGTTCCGCTCGCACGACCAGTACAACACGACGGTCTACGGCCTCGACGATCGCTACCGCGGCGTCTACGGCGAACGGCAGGTCATCTTCATTCATCCCGAGGACCTGAAGGCGATGGAGGCGGAGGCCGGCGACCGGGTGGACGTCGTCGGCGCCCATGGCGACGGAATCGAGCGCGTGGCGCGCGACTTCCGTTTCGTGCCCTACGATGTCCCGCGCGGCAGCATCGCCGGCTACTATCCGGAACTGAACGTGCTGGTGCCGCTTTCCAGCGCCGGCGAGCAAAGCGACACGCCGACCTCCAAGTCGATCATGGTCTCGTTCCGCAAGCGCGAGGCCGCGTGAGCGGCGAAACGGAGGAGGCCGGGGATTTCCTGGAGCTCGTCGCCCGGTTGCAAGGCGAGGATCTGCGGCTGACGGGCATCCAGGCCGCGCTCGTCGCGGCGGTGCGCACGGGCGTCGCAAGCGACAGCCGCACCTTCGCCCGCCGCCTCGGCCTTGCCCATGCCCTCGTGCTGCGGGAGCTGAACGCGCTGGCCGAACAAGGCGCGATCCGCATCGACGGCCGGGACGCGCGCACGATGCGCACCCGCTACTCCCTCGCCTCGTAGGGCAAGCGCCCCTGAAGATCCTCTCTGCCTGGCGGCATCTCCCCCACAAGGGCAGGGCAACCGCTTATGGAATTCGGCATTACCGTTCTTCCCCTTCTCCCCGCGGGGGAGAAGGGGAAGGAGGCAACGTCGAATTCCACATGCGACAGTCCTGTCTCGCCCCGCCTGGCCCGGCACCTATTTGACGGCGATGGGCTGGAAGTCGGCAGCGAATTTTTCAGCGTTCCTGACGGCCTTGCCGCCGAGCTTTTCGCCGAGCGTCGCCACCATCTCGCCCGCCCGCTCGACGCCGTTGGCCTTTGCCAGCATGAACCAGTTGAGCGCCTGCCCGGCATCCTTCTTGAGGCCGATACCGTCGAGATAGAGCGTGGCAAGGCGGAACTGCGCCTCGTTGTAGCCCTGCCGGGCGGCCTTCGATATCCACTGCGCGCCCGTGGCGGGGTCCTTCTTCAGGGCGCTGCCGTCGAGATAGAGGTCGCCGAGCCGGAGCTCGGCATAGATATGGCCCATCTCCGCTGCGCCCGTCAGCAGGATCTCCGCCTGGGCGACATCCTTCGGCATGGCCTTGCCTTCGAGGTAATAGGCCGAAAGCTTCTCCATGGCCGGCGCGAATCCCTGCTTGGCCGCTCGCCAGAGCCAGTAGGCCGCCTTCTGCGGATCGGCCGTCACGCCGAGGCCGTTCTCGTAGATCAGTGCGAGGTTGAACTCGGCAAAGACGTTCTTCTTCGCCGCCCCCAGCACATACCAGTAGCGGGCTTCCGTCAGGTTCTTCTCGATGCCGCGGCCGTCGCGATAGACGTCGCCCAGCGAGCGGTAGGCGATCGGAAAGCCGGCGCTGGCGCCGGTGCGGTAGATTTCCCGCGCCTCGTCATGCCGGCCGGCGGCATCGATGGCGCGGCCGTAGTTCATCAGGATGCGCAGGCTGTCGGGAAACTGCTTCAGTGCCGTCATGCAGGCCGGGACCGCGGTCTCCGGCCTGATCTGCTTGAAATAGACGCCGACCGCGGGGTCGGCGATCTCCTGCACATGGCCGGCCTCGCGGTCGCAATCGGTGATCTCGGGGTAGAGCGGGTTCTGGGCGAACTCCTCGTAGTTCGCCGTCACGCGGCCGGAGATCGCCGGCACGGTCTCGTCGGAGCCCTTCGTCGCATCTTCCAGCCGCAACCGGGCGAGCTTGGCGAAGACGCCCTCGGGGAATTTTTCGAGATAGCCGCGATACTGGTCGGCGGTGCCGTTCGCCTGGATGCCGTTCCACATCAGGAGGTCCTCGGCGGCATTGATGCTGCGGTCGACCGGCAGGGCCGCCACCTCCTGTTCCTTCTCCTCCTTCGGCCTGCTCGCCTCGGCCAGCGCCTCGACGCGCATTTCGGCGATGTCGGCGAAGAGGCCCTGCGGGAAGGAAGCAAGGTAGGACCGGTAGCTTTCGGTCGTGTCGCCATCCGAGGCGGCCTGCCAGGCTTCCGCGTCCTTCGTCGCTTCCGCGGAGAATTTCGGCACTTCCGGCAGGGCGTCGGTGAAGAAGAAGTCCTTGGTCAGCGAGGAATTGTCCCACGGCACCTGCTCGCCGCCGGTCTCCTCGACCACCCGCTCGCGCACCCGCTTGAAGACCTGCTCGATGGGCAGACCCGGCGCGGTGATGAAGTCGGCAAGCGCCCGCGTGAAGGGGCTGTTGCCCTTCGTGCCGTCCGTCGCGACCTTTCCCGGCGCAGTGGCGAAGGCGATGAAGGTGCCGAGCGGGCCGGTGGCGCGCGCAAGGCCGCGCGAGGCGCCGTCATTGGCCGCCGCACCGGCCGAACGGTTCGTTTCCAGGGGGTTGTTGCGGCAGGCATCGACGATGAACACGGCGATGCGCGGGCGCGCGCGCTCGATCTGCTCGGTGATCATCTTCAGGCTGAAGGCTTCGAGCGGCAGGTCGGAGGAGGAGGTGAGCTGGCTGTCCGTCGGGATCAGATAGTTCTCGTCGGCGAACTGGATGCCGTGGCCGGCATAATAGACGACGACATTGGTGTCCGGCGTCAGCGCCTCGGCCAGGCTCTTCATCGCGCGGACCATCTGCTGGCGGTCGCCGTCGATGACCGAGACGATCTTGAAGCCTGCCGCGGAGAGCGCCTTCTCCATCAGCTTCGCATCGCTCTGCGCATTGGGCAGGTGCGGCAGGTCGGCATATTTGCCGTTGCCGATCACCAGCGCGACGCGATTGTTGCCGGCGGCAAGTGCCGCGGCTGTCATCGACAGAAGAAGCGCGAGAAAGAGAAACAATCTTTGCATGAGCATCGCCACCCCATGAAGATCCCGGCGGGACGCTAGCATAGTCCCGCGGCCCGATCCTGGACAAGACGGGATATAGCCCGGTGTTATTCTGCGCCGCCTTCGTCAAAACTGCCTTCCAGCATGCGTGCCAGCGTTTCCGCGCCGTTCCGCCAGCCGCCATCGGCGCCGGCGATGGCGGCACATGCGGCGGTAAGGCCCGCGCGGATGTCGGGGCGGAGCAAACGGTCGAGGGCGGCGGCGCGCTGCGTCTCACCGTCTTCGACCCGGTGCAACAGGGCGGCGCCGCGCGCCTGTGCCCAGCGCGCCCGGTCGACCTGCCGGTCCATGTCCGGGCTTTCGTCCGGCACGAAGAGGGTCGGGATGCCGCCGGCGATGGTCTCGTGGAAAGTATTGTAGCTCGCGCGCACGATCGCCGCGTCCCAGGCAAGGCTTGCGGCATAGGCCGGATGGAGCGTGACCCGGTGGTGCCGGGCGGGATGGCGAGGGGCGGCGCTGCCGGTCAGCGGCGACTGCAGCTCCACCACATGCAGGTCCGGCCGGGCGAGGAGGTCGTCCAGCAGGCGGGCGTGAAAGCGCATGAGGTCGGGATTGGCGGAGCGGGAGAGGTCGAGGAGGATGACGGTCGCCTCCTGCGGCAGGCCGAGCGCCTGGCGGGCCGCCGCCCGTTCCGTGCGCTCGGACGGGTCGATCAGCAGCATCGGCGGCACCAGACGGGTCTTCGCCCGGTCGGCCACGGTCGGCCCGCCGTCGCATTCGCCGGCATAGTCGCCCGGCTCGATGACGATGGGGAAATGTGCCCCGGCGCCGATATAGCCGGCATGGTGGGCCGGCCACATGCCGCGCCGGATCCAGACGGCCTGCACGCCGCTATGCTCGCCAAGGGCCTTGATCACCCCGTCGAAGACGAAGTTGACGTCGTAGACGAGGGTGGTCGCGTGATAGGCTTCGAGCAGCAGGCCGATTTCCGCGGCGAGACGGTCGTTCCAGGCGGCGGGTTCCTCGCCCGTCAGGCCGTGGTGCGGCACGAAATGCACGGGAAAGCCGAGATCGCGCACGATTGCGGCACTGTAGCTCATGGTCAGGAAGGCGGACGGGCGGTGCTTCAGCCGGCGCGCGACGGCGAGCTGGCGCGTGAGGTGGCCCTGGCCGATGCCGTTTGCCGAGACGAACAGCACGCCGTCGGGGCGAGGAGGACGGGGGGCGGGGCTTGCAGGTTGCACCGCCGGGGTCGGGGCCTCCAGGGCTCGCCCGTCCTCCTGCCTTTCGATGAGGAAGACGGCATTGTTGTTGAAGCCGCGCCAGGCCGCTTCCGGCACGTTGATGGCCAGGAGCCGCTCTGCCGGAACGAGGCGGGTCGCGTCATAGTCCGCCGGCAGCGGCAGGACCGAGCCGAGCGTGGCGGCCAGATCCCCCGGCGAGAAGATGCGCATGTGATCCGACTGGCCGAAGCGCGCCGTCCGCTCGGTGCCGATGTGTTCGTCCAGCGCCTCGCGGAAGCCGCCTTCGAGGAAGGGAATGCTGAAGATGTGCAGGCCGCCGGGCTTCACCAGCCGGTGGAGACCGGCGGCGACGGCGCGGTAGTCGCAGGCGACATGTTCGAGCACATGGTTGTGCAGGACGATGTCGAAGGAGGCCGGCGCGAGGGTCGGAAGATCGCGGCAGAGATCGAGGCGGGCGACGGCGAAGGGGAACTGGCCCGGGTCGATGTCGGCGCCGAGATAGCGGCTGCCGAAGCGGCTTCGGAAAAGGGTGGCGAGGCACTCCTCGGGGGCGAGGTGCAGGATGCGGCGGTTTCCCGACAGGAGGCCCCGCAGGCGCAGCACCTCGAAGATCAGCCGGTGACGCTCCAGCGAGCCGCACCCCTCGCAGCGTACGTTCTGGCGCAGGAAGGCGCTGTCCTTCTCGCCATAGGTATCCCCGAAGACCGAACTGCCGCAGATGTTGCAGGTTGGCCGGGCCACCGTCGTCCTCACAGGCTGCCGAGTTTGGTGATGTCCCAGTCGGTCCGGACGATGCGGGCATGGTCCTCGACATAGCGGGCGATATCCCGCGCGCCATTGGTCCAGGCGATCGACCGGCAGCGGCGCACGACGCTCTCCCGCTCGACGGGGTCCAGCAGGCGCTCCACATGGGCCGCGACGAAGCCGAGGTCGTAGTCGCGGCGCATCAGCCAGCCGCGGCCGGTGAGTTCCGCCCAGCGGGCGCGGCTCGCCTGCAGGTCCATCTCGTCGGCCTCGTTTGGCACGAACAGCGTCGGGATCGCGCCGAGCACCTGTTCGTGGAACGTATTGTAACCCGCCGCCGTGATCGCCGCGTCGAAGGCGTTGCTGAAGCGGAAGCTCGGGAAGAGCTCGACGACCCGGTGCCGCTCGCCCAGCCTTTCGAGGCCGGCGGCCTCGGGCGTGATCGGCGAGCGGATTTCGAGCGCTATCGTGTCGGGGCGGCGCAGCACTTCGGCAAGCAGCGCGCCGCGCACCTCCCGCATGTCGAAATTGGCGCCCGAGCCGAGCTGGAAGGCGACGACGGTCATGCCCTCGGGCAGGTCGAGGGCGGCGCGCGCGCTTTCGCGCGCCATGCGCTCGGCCGGATCGAGATGCAGGACGGGCGGCACAAGGAAGGTTTCCTTGCGGCAGGCCGCTGTCGGGCCATGGTCGAAGGTCTCCGCCAATTCGCCGGGTTCGATCACCGCATCGAAGCGGTCGGAGAAGTCGAGGAACACCCGGTGGCATTCCCGCCAGAGCGGCCGCCTCACCCAGATCTTGAAGATATCGGGAAACGCGCCGAGCGCCCGGGTGACACCCTCGAAGACCGCCGTCGCATCATAGGCGAAGACCGCGGGGCGCAGATGGGCGATGAGCTCGAACAGCTCCTCGGCAAGGCAGGTGTTCCAGTCCTCGGGGTCGGCGTCGAGGATGCGGTGGTGCGGCAGGAAATGCGCCTGGTAGCCCTGCTGCACGGCGGCCTTCATGGAATAGGACATGGTGGCGAAGACCGGCGTCAGGCCTGGCGGCAGCCGCTGCGCAATGGCGAGCTGCTGGGCGAGGTGCCCGACGCCGATGCCGTTGCTGGAGGCGAAGAGCACGTTGCGTTGCGGCAGGGCGGGGAAAAGCCCGCCCTGCGGCGCTACCGCCTCGTCCGGTGCCGCCATGATGCGGGCGAGGCGATCGGCGTAGATCGCCGCGTCGTGGTTGTTCTCGACGAAGCGGCGGGCCTGTTCGCTTTGTGACCGGTAGCGTTCCGGGTCGCTCACGAAGCCGTCGATGAGGCGCTCGACATCGGCCGGCTCGCCATAGACCGCGGCCCTGCCGAACAGCAGCGCGAAATGCGGGGGCAGGATGACGACGAGGCCGGTCGCGAGCGCTTCGAGGATCGTCCGTCCGAAGGCCTCCGACCAGGCCGGATCGTGGAAATAGACGTAGAAATCGAGCGTGCCGAGGAAGGCCGGGACATCGTCCCAGGTGAAGGGCACCAGCTCCCAGTTGGGCGGGATCGTGCCGTATTTTTCCGCAAGGAAGGCATCGGCGCCGAGCGCGCGCACGCGAAACCGCGCGCCGTCTGCCGGATAGGCGAGCAGCACCTCCTCGGCGGTCGGCCATTTCAGCGGGTCGGGGCGTGAATGCCGCCCGATGACGACGGGATAGGCGGGCTGGCGGGCCGGTTTCGCCGCCCAGTCGTCGAGGTCGATGAGATTGCCCCAGTCCTCTTCCAGCATGTGCGCATAGGGCGGCAGGCGGCGTGGAAGGCTGTCGCGCACGACGGTGCTGACCGGCGCCAGGAACACGTCGCTGCCGAAGGCGTCGCAGGCATGGGCGACGACGCGGTCGAGATCGTATTGCCGGCGGCCGTATCCGTCATACATCGGGTGGTGCAGCACGACCAGCAGCCTGTCGGCGGTGATCGACAGCGGGCGCGTCGGGCGGTTCTCGATGATCGTCGGATGGTGGATCAGCACGAGGCGGGCATGAAGGCGCATGTCGGGGTCGATGCGCTCGATCAGCCCCTCGTCGATCAGGCGCCGCAGGTCCGGATGCATGGGGAAGGGCAGGCCGAGCAGCGGCCCCTTGATGGCGAGCAGCCCGGTGCGCAGGCCCGCCCGCGCCGCCGTGCGGATTTCCACGGCGAGCGCCGTCGAGGTTCCTCCCTCGAAGCGCACATCCGCGACGAAGAGGACGTCGAGGGCCGTGCTCATCGATCGGTCCGCGCCGTCATCGGGGGCGCTGCGGCAAGGAAGACGTCGATGTTCTGGCCGTAGCCGATGACATGCACCGGCTGCCATTTCGACACGAGGAGGCGCCAGCGCCTGGCGAGATAGGCGTTCCAGGAGATCTCGGCGGCATGCAGCTTCTGCTCGAGGGCGGAGGGCAGGTATTCGAAGATGGCGTTCCTGTCGCGGAACCGCATGAAGTCGAGGCTGTCGGTGAGATAGACGATCCTGTGCTTCTTGCCGAAGCGGCGGGCGGTCACGTCGATGATCTCGTCGATCTGCTCGGCCTCGATGCCGATGAGCGTGACGATGACCGTGGTAAGCGCGGGTTGCGAAGCGTAGATGGCGAGGGTTTGCTCCGGCGCATCGTCCGGTGCGGCGGGCTTAGGGCCGCGTTGCGGCAACCAGCCGAAAATCCCCATTTCGCCTCCCCTCTCGATCCCCCGGGCGGGCCTGAAAGCGCCTTTGGATCAAGGCTATTGCCGGGATCGGGGACTGTCAACGAAGGGGCGGGCGGAAAATGCGGGAGGCGAGGGATCAGGCGTCGAGCGGCCAGTCGGCGATGGCGGCGGGGCGCCATCGCGAAGGCCGGCCGGCGGCGAACCGGACGATGACGGATTGCTTTCCGGTGGCCGCGGGCACGCAGAAGAACAGCCGGCCGAAGGCGGCGTTGCTGCTTTCGCCGGCGGGGGAGGAGGCGGGCTCGAACGACCAGGCGAGGCCGTCCGGCGCCAGGATCTCCGCCGTCACCGCCGCGCCGTCGAGGGTGAGGAGGGCGCCGGGGCCGTCGAGCGCCGCCGCGGCTTCGGTGTAGAGCTGCCAGGTGCTCGCCGGGGTGGCAGTGTCCTCGTCTCCCAGCTCGTCGACGATGAAGACCGTGTCGGTGCCCTCCAGAACGGCGCCCCGGCGCCAGCCGACCGGCCATCCGTCATCGCTGACCGCGTAGGCGGCAAAACGGCGGTCGCCTTCCCGTCCCGTGCCGAGGAGCCTCGCAAAGGCCGCGGTCGATTGCGGCGCGCCATCGATCAGCAGGGTGCTGTGGGCCGCGGCCTGCGTGCGGAAGTAGCCGAACCGCCGCTCGGGCTCGAAATAGCCGGGGAGGGCGTAGTTTTCCCGGCCGAGCTCGCTGACGAAACGCCGGCCGGCCATTTCCAGCACGAAGGTGCCGAGGTCGAGATGGGCGTGGTTGACGTCGTTGCGCCCGCCCTTCAGCACCAGCCAGGTCGTGCCCGCGCGCAGCACGGCAAGGCCTGCCGGCTCATAGGCGGACGGTGCGTCGTCGGGCGTCGGCGGCTCCGTCTCCGGCGCGCACCACAGGAGGTCGAAAGGGTGCGGGTCGCCGGGCGCGGCGTGCTGCCAGGCCATGGCCGCCGCCTCGCCCGCGCGGCCGGCGAGCCAGCCGAGCACGGGCGCGCGGCGCGGCCGTTCCGTCGCATCGCCGAAATTGAACACGCGGCCGCTCGGGCCGGTGAGGTCGCGGCCGTATCGCCAGGTGCGCGCGAGCGCGGCGGGCACCTCCGACCCAGGCCCGGTATCATCGAGAAGGGCGTGGGCGAGCACCGCGTAGCGGACGGCATATTCCCAGTAGTCCGGGCCCTCGTCATAGCCGCCATCGGCGCCGAAGGCGGAAAGCCCGTGCCGCAGCGCGGGTATAAAACAGGCCAGGGCGTCGCGCGCGAGAGGATGGCCGGTGCCGGCCATCGCGGCGGCGCCGGCGATCATGCCGGTGCAGCAGACGATGTTCCAGTTGTTGTTGGCCGTCATCCAGGGCACGCCGGTCGCGGCGGCGGCAAGGCCGGGGGAAAGCCCCTTCTCGACGATCGCCGCGGCGATCGTGTCGTGCTCCGTGCGGGCGAGCAGCGGGCGGGTCCAGCAAAGGCCGAGCGCCATGCCGGTCGTCATCTCGGCGGTGTCGAGGAAATGCGGGGGGTTCCAATCGGCAAAGGCGGCGACGTTCAGAAGCTCGCGGATCGCCCGCCGGCGAAAGGCACTGCCGCCGACCAGGCAATCGGCAACGGCCAGCGTCGCGACGCGGTCGAACAGCTTGCGGCTCGTCGGAAGGATGACGTCGCGTCCGTCTTCCCGCTCCAGTTCAAGCAGGGGAGAGGCATGGATGTCCCCGGCGACCCGCAGGACCGCCTCGGCATAGCGACTTCCGGCAGCGGAGGACCGGGCCGAAGACCGGATCTGTCCCGCATCCAGGGATAGGATCAATAGTTCCTGTTCCTGGCCCCGCGCGTGGCGCTCGACGTATCGATCTGCGTCTTCTTGGCGACCTTGCAGGGCACTTGCTTGCCCTTGACAGTACAGACCGTGGGCTTGCCTGAACTCGTCTCGCAGCCACTCAGTAACACAGCCGCCGACAGGAGAGCCGCGAGGGAAGTCCACTTTGCTACTACGAACCTGGTCATGGCCGTGTCCACCCGAAATTAGCAAGTCTGCATGGAAAGCGACAAGCCGGGCAAAGTCAATATCTCCTCTGCCCAAAACAGGGTCTTTCGCACGGCCATGTGGCGTGTCGGCAGGCAAAGCCGGTCCGGCCGAGCATTCGATCGGATGTTTTGCTTGTTTGCGGTTCGCAAAGCCGCCCTCCGGCGCGCGAATCGCCCGGGCAGCGGCCTGCCCGGACTAGGCGCGCCGGCCGGCGGCGGCCGAGCGCAGGTTGTCGAGCAGCACGGCGAGCAGCAGGATCAGGCCGCGCACAACATATTGGTAGAAGGCCTGGATGTTGAGGAGGTTCATGACGTTCTCCGCGATGCCCATGATCAGCACCCCGACGATGACGCCCGTCATCGCCGCCCGCCCGCCGGCCAGCGACACGCCGCCGAGCACGCAGGCCGAGATGACCGAGAGCTCGAGGCCCGTCGCGGCATTCGGCTGGCCGGAGGTGATGCGCGAGGCCAGCAGCACGCCGGCGACGGCGCAGACGAGGCCTTGCAGCGCGAAGATCCAGATGCGCATGTTGGAGACGTTGACGCCGGCAAGGCGCGAGGCTTCCGGATTGCCGCCGATCGCCAGCGTGTTCTTGCCGAAGACGGTGCGGTTCAGCACGAAGCCGAAGATGATGAAGAAGACGGCCATGACCCAGATCGGCGTCGGGATGCCGAGGAATTTCGACAAGGCGAGCTGATAGAAGCCCGGGTCGTTGATGCCGACGGCGCGGCCGTCCGAGGCGATCAGCGCGAAGCCGCGCACGATCTGCATGGTGGCGAGCGTCGTGATCAGCGCGTTGATGCGGAAGCGGGCGATCACCACGCCGTTGACGAGGCCGACGGCGCCGCCGCAGACCAGCGCCGCGATGAGGCCGACGAGGATCGAGCCCGAGGCGTTCGAGGCCATGACGGCGACCATGCCGGAAAAGGCGACGGTGGAGCCGACCGACAGGTCGAAGTCGCGCGAGGCGAGGCAGAACATCATCGTGCAGGCGACGATGCCGATGGTGACGACCGACTGCAGGAGGCCGAGCATGTTGCGCTCGGTCAGGAAGTTGGGCACCGTCAGGGCCACGATGGCGAAGGCGACGGCGAAGATGACGACCAGACCCTGTTCGCCGAGGAGGAGTTTTTTCAAGGACGTCATCGGGACTTGACCTGCTGGTTGGGAACGTCGGGAAGGGCGGCGGCGAGGATGCGGCGCTCGTCGAAATCGGCCCGCTCGATATCCGCGGCGACGCGGCCCTCGCACATGACCATGATGCGGTCGGTGATGCCCATCACCTCGGGCAGTTCGCTGGAGATGACGACGATCGCCATGCCCTGTCCGGCGAGTTCATAGAGGATCTCGTAGATTTCCGACTTGGCGCCGACATCGATGCCGCGCGTCGGCTCGTCGATGATGAGGACCTTGACGCCCTGCTCGGACAGCCAGCGGCCGAGAATGACCTTCTGCTGGTTGCCGCCGGAAAGGTTGACGATCTCCTGCTTGCGGGAGGGCGTGCGCACGCGCAGCCTGGCGATGAAGCGGTCGGCAAGCTCGGCCTCCTTCTTCGGCTGGAGGATGCCGAAGGGGGAGAAATGCCGGCGCGAGGAGATCGCCATGTTCTCCTCGATGTTGCGGCCCTGCACGATGCCGTCGAACTTGCGGTCCTCCGGGCAGAGCACGATACCGGAGCGGATCGATTGCGGCGGGCTGTCCGGGGCGACGGCCTTGCCGTCGACGCTCACCGTGCCCTGCGAGCGGCTGTCCGCGCCGTAGACGAGGCGCGCCATCTCGCTGCGGCCGGCGCCGATGAGGCCGAAGAAGCCGAGGATTTCGCCCCGGCGTACGGAAAAGCTGATCGGCGTGCGCAGCTTGCGGCCGGCGAGGTCCTTCACCTCCAGCCGCACGGCGCCGCGCTCGCGGGGGCGGAAACCCCAGATATTGGCGATCTCGCGGCCGACCATTTCGGAAATGATCTGGTCGCGCGTCACCTTGGATATGTCAGGATGGTGGGCGGCTAGCTTGCCGTCGCGCAATACGGTGAGGCTGTCGCACAGGCGAAAAATCTCGTCGAGGCGGTGCGAGACGTAAAGGATGATCTTGCCTTCGGCGCGCAGGCGATCGATCAGCGCGAAAAGGATCTCGCTTTCGCGCGAGGATAGCGAGGAGGTCGGCTCGTCGAGCGCGATGACGCGCGCATCGGCCATCACGGCCTTGGCGATCTCGACCATCTGGCGCTCGCCGATCGACAGCGAGGCGACCTTGGCGGCCGGATCGATGTCGATGCCGATATCATCAAGCTTTTGCTTCACCACGCCGACGAGACGCGTGCGGTCGATGATGCCGGCCTTGCCGGGGAAGCGGCCGAGCCAAAGGTTCTCGGCGACCGTCAGCTCGGGCACGAGCTGCAGTTCCTGGTGGATGACGATGACGCCCGCCTCGAAGGCGTCGCGCACCGAGCGATAGTGCTGCGCCTTGCCGTCGATCAGGATCTCGCCGGTGTCGGCGGACTGGTCGCCCGAGAGCACGCGGATGAGGGTCGACTTGCCGGCGCCGTTTTCGCCCATCAGGCCGTGCACGGCGCCCTTCTTCACGCAGAAGGAAACGTCGGCCAGCGCCTGCACGCCGGGATATCCCTTGGATATCGCGTTGAATTGAAGAAAGTCCTGCATCTCTCCACCCCGAAAGAAGGCCCGGCGGCCCAAAGCCTTCAACTGCGCCGCCGGGCTGACGTCATCCTGGGAGGATGATTATTCGATGCCGAGGTCCTTGCGTACCTGCTCGTAATTGTCGCGCAGGGCGACCTGGCCGGCCGTCAGGATGAGCTTTTCCGGTTCCTTGCCGTTGGCGACCCACTCGAACATGTTGAGCGCGGTCTCGTAGCCATGACGCTTCGGCGAGATGATCACGGTGCCGAAGAAGCCGGTTGCCGCGGGCTTCTTGAACTCGTTGATCGCCGAATCCGCACCGCCGATGCCGACGCCGATCATGCTGTCGGCGGCAATGCCGACGCTTTCGGTGGCGCGCACCGCGCCGAGCACGGCTTCGTCATTGAGGCCGACGGCGACCCAGTGCTTGATGCCGGCATTCTTGTTGAGCACGACGGTGGAGGCGTTGAGCGCCGCTTCCGTGTCGGTCTTGGCCTGCGGGGCGTCGAAGATGTTGGCTTCCGGGAAGCCGGCGGCCTTCAGCACGGAGAGCGCGCCTTCGACGCGGTCGACGGCGGTCGGCAGCTGGTCGTAGGACACGCGGATCGCGCCGACATCCTTCATGTCCCAGCCGCGCTTCTTGATCTCCGCGACGATGGTCTCGCCGACGGCCTCGCCGATCTTGGTGGCCGAGATGCCCATATGCGGCACGTCTTCGATCGGGCTGCCATCGGCGTTGACCAGGCGGTCGTCGACGGTCATCAGCTTGAGGTCGTTGGCGGCCGCCTTGGCGACGATGCCCGGGCCGAGCTTCACGTCGGGCGTGCAGATGATGAAGCCCTGGGCACCCTGCGCGCCGAGATTGTCGATGGCCGACTGGACCTTCTCGCCGTCCTCGGCGCCGATCTTGACGAGGGTGAAGCCCTTCTCCTTGGCGGCGACGTCGGCGAACTTCCATTCGTCCTGGAACCACGGCTCTTCCGGCTGCTTCACGATGAAGCCGATCTTCACGTCGGCGGCGAAGGCGGAGGTTGCGGCGAATACGGCGACGGTGCCAGCCAGGATGGCTGCTTTGATAAAGCCCATGTCTCTCTCCCAAGTTAACTGCGCCTGCAGTGTGGTTTGGTGTAGTGTCTTTCATCATATCCGTCAATTGTCTTTGTATGATGAATGAAATATCAGTGTATGATAGTAGCGTCGGGACGATGCGAAGCGGGCCGTCGCCATCGGGCGCGAAACGGGCTATGCATCGCGGACGGAATGGGTGGAGAATGATCGTGCAGGGACAGGACGGGCGCGCGGGCGTGGTCGATGGCGAGGGCGGCGTACGGCGCCCCCGGGTACAGAAGAACGTCACGCGGGCGATCGCCTCGGATATCTGCGCCGACGTCTTCCCCATCGGCGGTTTCCTGCCGACGGAAAACGAGCTGTGCCTGCGCTACGGCGTCAGCCGCACCGTCATCCGCGAATCGCTGAAGATTCTCGAATCCAAGGGTCTGGTGCGCGGGCGCTCCCGGGTGGGCACGCTTGTCTGCCCCAAGGAGGAGTGGAACATCCTCGACCAGCAGGTGCTGGAATGGATCGGCCCGCGCATCTTCGAGTTCGATCTTCTCACCTGCGTGCTCGATGCGCGCCGCGCCATCGAGCCCTTTGCCGCCGAATTCGCCGCCGAGCGCGCGACCGTGCAGGACGTGGCGGAAATCGAGCGGGCCTGGGAGCGCATGCGCGACGCGGAGAGCGATCTCGATGCCTTCTCGCAGGCGGACTTCGCCTTCCATGCCGCCCTGCTGAAGGCCAGCCACAACCAGGTCTTCATGCAGCTCGCCAGCATCATCCAGGCAGCGCTCGAATTCTCGCTGCATGCCTCCGCCGAAGCCGCGGATGCCCGGGACGAGGCGCTGGAAATCCACAAGCGCCTCGTGGACGCGCTGCGCATGCGCGACAAGGCGGCGGCGCGCGAATGTTCGCACCGCATGCTCGATCTTGCCGCGCGCGATCTTGCCATCGCCGTCAAGAACCACCCGGCGCCGGCCGGCGCCTGACCTCATCCCCTTTCCTGTTCCCAGACGAGTGTCCCATGAAGATCACGAAGCTCACGACCTATATTGTTCCGCCGCGCTGGCTGTTCCTGAAGGTTGAGACGGACGAGGGCATCGTCGGCTGGGGCGAGCCGGTGGTGGAGGGCCGCGCGCTGACGGTGGAGGCGGCCGTGCACGAGCTTGCGGACTATCTCATCGGCAAGGATCCGCTTTTGATCGAGGATCATTGGCAGGTTATGTACCGCGCCGGCTTCTATCGCGGCGGCGCCGTGCACATGTCGGCGCTCGCCGGCATCGACCAGGCGCTCTGGGACATCAAGGGCAAGGCCTATGGCCAGCCCGTCCATGCCCTGCTCGGCGGCCAGGTGCGCGACAGGATCAAGGTCTATTCCTGGATCGGCGGTGACCGGCCCTCGGACGTCGCCAACAATGCCCGCGAAGTCGTTTCCCGCGGCTTCAAGGCGATCAAGCTCAACGGTTGCGAGGAGATGCAGATCGTCGACAGCTGGGACAAGGTGGAGAAGGCGGTGGAGACCGTCGCCGTCATCCGCGAGGCGATCGGCCCGCATGTCGGCATCGGCGTCGACTTCCACGGCCGCGTGCACCGGCCGATGGCCAAGGTCCTGGCGAAGGAATTGCAGCCCTACAACCTGATGTTCATCGAGGAGCCGGTGCTGTCGGAGAACCGCGAGGCGCTGAAGGAGATCGCCAACCATTGCGCGACGCCGATCGCGCTCGGCGAGCGGCTCTATTCGCGCTGGGACTTCAAGTCGGTGCTGTCGGACGGTTATGTCGACATTCTCCAGCCGGACCTTTCGCATGCGGGCGGCATCACGGAATGCCGCAAGATCGCGGCGATGGCGGAGGCCTATGACGTGGCGCTGGCGCCGCATTGCCCGCTGGGTCCGATCGCGCTTGCGGCCTGCCTGCAGGTGGACGCGGTGTCGCACAATGCCTTCATCCAGGAGCAGAGCCTCGGCATCCACTACAACACGGGCAACGACATCCTCGACTACATCTCCAACAAGGCGGTGTTCCACTATGCCGACGGCTTCGTGTCGATCCCGCAGGGTCCGGGCCTTGGGGTGGAGGTGGACGAGCAATACGTCATCGAGCGGGCGAAGGAGGGCCACCGCTGGCGCAACCCCGTCTGGCGCCATGAAGACGGCAGCGTGGCAGAGTGGTGAGGAGAGCGGCGATGGGCGGACGCCTTGACGGAAAACGGATCGTCGTCACCGGCGCGGCGCAGGGCATCGGCCTTGCCATGGCCGAGTGCTTCCTTGCCGAAGGGGCGAGCCTCTTCCTCATCGACCGGGACGGCGGCCTGCTCGCCGCCGAAGCCGGGCGGCTTCGTGCCGGCGGCGGCCGGGTCGGCCATGCCGCGGCCGATATCACCGATGCCGACGCCATCGCGCGGGCGGTGGCCGCAGCGGCGGCCGAGATCGGCCGGCCGAACGCGCTCGTCAACAATGCCGGCGTCAACGTCTTCTTCGAGCCGCTGACGCTTTCGGATGCCGACTGGCAGCGCTGCTTCGACATCAACCTCAAGGGCGCGTGGAACTGCAGCAAGGCCGTGCTGCCGGGCATGATCGAAGAGGGCGGCGGGGTGATCCTCAACATCGCCTCGACCCATGCCTTCACCATCATCCCGCACACCTTTCCCTATCCCGTCGCCAAACATGCGCTGCTCGGCATGACCAAGGCGCTCGGCCTCGAATATGCGGGGCAGGGCGTGCGCGTGAACGCGCTGGCGCCCGGCTATGTGCGCACGCAGAAGGCCGTGGAATACTGGAACAGCTTTCCCGATCCGGTCGCCGCCGAGGCGGAGACGATGGCGCTGCATCCCGGCGGGCGCATCGCCTCGCCGGAGGAGATCGCCAAGGCCGCGCTCTTCATGATCTCGGACGAATGCCCCTTCATGAACGCCACCTGCCTGACGGTGGATGGCGGGATGAGCGTGCTGCATCACCCCTGAGCGGGCGGATTTTTCGGTAGCTGAAAAAAAGAGGCCCCGCACGAAGCGGGGCAGCGAGCGCCACGGTTGGCTCCCAATGACGCGGGGAAGCTCGCGGGTTGCGCGAGTGATATCCCAGTAGGGTTTTGCCGGAGCGCAGGGAAGGTCTGATTCGGCGATTCCGGTACGCTCGTGCAAATAAACTGCAGATGCAGCCGTTTTGGCCGCGGCGCGGCCGGAAAATGCCTGCGAAACAGGCAGGCTTCAGGACGCCGTTTTCAGGATCGCGGAAAAGCGCGGGTCGAAGGCGCGGCGGATCGGCTCGGCCGCCGCGCCCAGCGCGACGGCCCAGGGACCGATCATGCCGAGCTGCAGGCGCGGCAGCGTGCGGCCGGGCCGGTCGGCATTGGAGGGGATGAGCGGGAACATCGCGTCGAACAGCCGCTTGGCCAGCGGCTCCGGCGCGCTGCCGGAGAGGATGACGGTCTGCGGGTCGAAGATGGTCTCGACCATGTGCACGGCCTGGCGCATGTCTGCCGCCGCATCCGCCAGCCAGGCGAGGATGCGCGGATCGTCCGCAAGCGTTCGCCGCTCGACCTCGGCATAGGCTTCCGTGGTCGCCGAATCGAGGCCGAGATGCTGGAACAGCGAGGCGAGCGACGACCGGTGCTCCAGCGGCGACGGGGTGCCGCCGCGCGAGAACAGCACCATGCCGATCTCCCCGGCATTGCGGTTGCTGCCGGTATAAAGCTCCCCGCCGAGGATGAGGCCGGCGCCGATGCCGTAGCCGAAATAGATGCAGACGGCGTGGTCGAGGCCGTCGGCCGAGCCGTTCATGCGCTCCGCCGCCGCGCAGGCGGTCGCGTCGTTCTGCAGGCTGGTGGCCAGCCCCGTGCCGGCGGCCAGCGTTTCGACGAGCGGAAAGGCCTGCCACTCGGCCATCATCCAGGTCTCGTCGTCGGAGGGCGCGAGGCCGAAAGGCCCGGGCATCGCAAGGCCCAGCCCGGCCAGCCGGTGCGCCGATTCGGGAATGCGCCGCGTGAGGTCGGCGCGCATGGCCTCGATGAGGCGAAGGATCAGTTTGCAGCCCTCCACCGGCCCGCCCGGCGGAAGGTTGGCCACCGCGCGGGCGACCTCCTGTCCCATCAGATCGACGGCGACGAGACGCGTCAGGTGCCGGTCGATCTGCACGCCGAGCGCGAAGGCGCCCTCCGGCACGAGCCGGTAGGGGGTCGAGGGCTGGCCCCGCCCGCCGCGCACCACCTCCTCCGAGGCGACGAGACCGTCCACCTCGAGGTTTTCGACAAGGTTGGAAATGGTCTGCTTGGTCAGCCGCGTGGCGCGGGCGAGATCGGCGCGCGACAGCGGTCCGTTCAGCCGGATGGCCTCGATGATGACGCGCCGGTTATGGGCGCTGGTGCCTTCCTGGTTGGTCCCGCTCTTGGCGCGGATCGTCCGCAGTTCGTTCATCGACATCCCCTCTTGACACCATTTGAATAATACAGAACATTTAAGTCAAGAAGTTTGACTTAATAAGGAGCCGGAGAGCTCCGGGGAACGGCGGCGGGTCTCCCGCCATGATCCGGCGATGAACCCGCAACGACCGGGGGTGCCTGCAGGGCGCTTTCGGATGCATGAACCAAACAGGAGGACGCAATCATGTTGAAATCGATGAAGAAGACCTTGCTCGGCGCGGCGCTGGTTGCCGGCGTTTCCGCCCCGCATGCCTTCGCGGAGACGACGCTCAACGCGCTCTTCATGGCGCAGGCCGCCTATAGCGAGGCGGACGTGCGCGCCATGACGGACGCCTTCACCAAGGCGAACCCGGACATCAAGGTGAACCTGGAATTCGTTCCCTACGAGGGCCTGCACGACAAGACCGTGCTCGCCCAGGGCTCCGGCAGCGGCTATGACGTCGTGCTCTTCGACGTGATCTGGCCCGCCGAATATGCGACGAACAACGTGCTGGTCGACGTTTCCTCCCGCATCACCGACGAGATGAAGAAGGGCGTGCTGCCGGGCGCTTGGACGACCGTCGACTATGACGGCAAGTCCTACGGCATGCCGTGGATCCTCGACACCAAATACCTGTTCTACAACAAGGAAATCCTCGAGAAGGCCGGCATTCAGGCTCCGCCGAAGACCTGGGCCGAACTGAACGAGCAGGCCAGGATCATCAAGGACAAGGGCCTGCTCGCCACCCCGATCGCCTGGAGCTGGTCGCAGGCCGAGGCGGCGATCTGCGACTACACCACGCTCGTCAGCGCCTATGGCGGCGAATTCCTGAAGGACGGCAAGCCGGCCTTTGCCGAGGGCGGCGGTCTCGATGCGCTGACATACATGGTCGACAGCTACAAGTCCGGCCTCACCAATCCGAACTCCAAGGAGTTCCTCGAAGAGGACGTGCGCAACGTCTTCCAGAACGGCGAGGCGGCCTTCGCGCTCAACTGGACCTACATGTACAACATGGCCAATGGCGGGGAAGACAGCAAGGTCGCCGGCAAGGTCGGCGTCGTGCCCGCGCCGGGCGTTGAGGGCAAGAGCGAGGTCTCGGCTGTCAACGGCTCGATGGGCCTCGGCATCACCACGACCAGCAAGAGCCCGGACGAGGCCTGGAAGTACATCGTGCACATGACCTCGCAGGAGACGCAGAACGCCTATGCCAAGCTCAGCCTGCCGATCTGGGCGTCGTCCTACGAGGATGCCGCCGTCACCGCCGGCCAGGAAGAGCTGATCGCCGCCGCCAAGCTCGGCCTTGCCGCCATGTATCCGCGGCCGACCACGCCGAAATACCAGGAGCTCTCCACCGCTCTCCAGCAGGCCATTCAGGAAGCCCTGCTCGACCAGGCATCGCCGGAAGACGCGCTGAAGTCGGCGGCGGACAACAGCGGCCTTTGAGGTTCGGCCTTGCGGGCGGCGCCAGCCGCCCGCACACTCGCCCTTCCTGAAATCGACGAAGAGGACGCTATGTCCAGCACCTGGATGACGACCCGGGCATGGCTTCTCATGCTGCCGCTGCTGGCGGTCATGCTCGCCGTGATCGGCTGGCCGATGGTCGATACCGTGCGGCTTTCCTTTACGGACGCCAAGCTGATCGGTTCCGGCGGCGCTTTCGTCGGCTTCGACAACTACCTGAAAATGCTGTCGAACAGCAATTTCCAGCGGGCGCTCTACGCCACGACCTGGTTTGCCGTCGTCTCCGTGACGGCGGAGATGGTGATCGGCATTCTGGCCGCTCTGCTGCTGAACCAGCGGTTCTATGGCCGCACCGTGCTGCGCGCGCTGCTGATTCTGCCCTGGGCGCTGCCGACGGTGGTCAACGCGACGCTCTGGCGGCTCATCTACAATCCGGAATACGGCGTGCTGAACGCGGCGCTGACGCAGGTCGGCCTCATCGACGGCTACCGCTCCTGGCTCGGCGAGCCCGGCACCGCCATGACGGCGCTGATCGTCGCCGACTGTTGGAAGAATTTTCCGCTCGTCGCCCTCATCGCGCTCGCCGCCCTCCAGGCCGTGCCGCGCGACATCACCTCCGCCTCGCTCGTTGACGGTGCCGGCCCCTTCGCGCGCTTCCGTTTCGTCATCTTGCCCTATCTTGCCGGCCCGCTGATGGTGGCGCTGGTGCTTCGCACCATCGAGGCCTTCAAGGTGTTCGACATTATCTGGGTGATGACGCGCGGCGGCCCGGCCAATTCGACGCGCACCCTGTCGATCCTCGTCTACCAGGAGGCCTTCTCCTTCCAGCGCGCCGGCTCCGGCGCCTCGCTCGCCCTCGTCGTCACCCTCATCGTGACGGTGCTGGCGGTCGGCTATGGCATGCTCGTGCGGCGCACGGCGGGGAGCGCCGCCTGATGGAACGCCGCAGCCTCCTCGCCTCGATCCTCATCCATGCCGCCGCGCTGCTGCTCGCCGCCGTCATCGTCGCGCCGATCTTCTGGCTCTTCGTGATGAGCATCTCGCCGGCCGCCGATCTCGTGGCGCGCCCGCTGCGCTGGTGGCCGGGCACGATGGACTTCTCGCGTTACGCCACGCTGCTGTCGACCATCCCGAACAGCGCGGGCGCCAATTTCGTCGCCTCGCTTGTCAACAGCATCCTCGTGGCGGGCATGGCGACGGTCGCCGCCGTCGTGCTTGCCGTGCCGGCCGGCTGGGCGGTCTCGCGCACGCCCTCGGTCGGCTGGTCGCTCTCGCTGGTCATCGCCACCTACATGCTGCCGCCCGTCGCGCTTGCCGTGCCGCTCTACATGGCGCTCGCCGCCTTCGGGCTGCTCAATTCGGTCTTCGGCCTGGCGCTCGTCTACCTCACCATCCTCGCGCCCTTCACCACCTGGCTGATGAAGTCCGGCTTCGACGGCATTCCGCGCGAGATCGAGCAGGCGGCGATGATGGACGGGGCGAGCCTTCTTGCGACGCTGCGCATCATCACCCTGCCGCTCGCCATGCCGATCGTCGCCACCGCGGCGCTCTTCGCCTTCCTGCTCGGCTGGGACGAGTTCTTCTATGCGCTGCTCTTCACCTCGGACCAGCGCGCCCGCACGCTGACGGTCGCAATCGCCGACCTCGCGGGCGGCCGGGTTTCCGACTACGGGCTGATCGCGACGGCCGGCGTCCTGGCCGCGCTGCCGCCGGTCCTGGTCGGCCTCATCATGCAACGGGCCCTGATCTCGGGCCTTACCAGCGGCGGTGTGAAAGGATGACGATGAACACGACTGCATCCCGGCCGGAAGGCCTCAAGGCGATCGATCGGGAAATGGCGCGCCAGCATGCCGATGCGCTCGCCTCCTTCCGCAACAACGGTGCGATGGCCGAAAGGGCCGCCGCCAGCCTGAAACGCACCGGCCGGCTGCTGCTTCTCGGCATGGGCGGCTCGCAGGCCGTCGGCCGCGCCGTCGAGCCGCTCTACCGCCGCCTCGGCATCGACGCGATCGCCCTGCCGCTTTCCGAGCAGCTCGGCGCGCCGCTCGCCATCGACGGGCGCACGGTCTTCGTCACCTCGCAGTCCGGGGAAAGCGCCGAGGTGCTGCGCTGGTTCGAGGAGACCGGCGGCAATGACGAAACCTTCGGCTTCACGCTCGAAGGCGGCTCCTTCCTCGCCCGCACCGCGCCCTGCCTCGTCGGCCATGGCGGCACGGAGCAGGCCTTCGCCGCGACACGCAGCCTGACGGTGAGCTTCTCGCTGCATCTGGCGATCCTCGCCGCCCTCGGCGAAGACGTCGCGCAGGCGGTCCATGCCCTGGAGAACCCGCAGGAGCCAGCCATCGACGCGGCGCTGGCCGAACTGTCCGGCGTGCGCTCCGTCGTGACGTCCGGGCGGCGGCTGCAGGGGCTCGCCGAGGCCATCGCGCTCGGCTTCACGGAACTGTCGCGCCTGCCGTGCTTCTCGCTGGAAGGCGGCCAGTTGCGCCACGGGCCGATGGAAATGCTCTCGCCCGATGTGGGCATTGTTCTCTTCCGCAGCGACGACGCGACGACGGACCTCGTGACGGCGATGGCGACTTCCGTGGTCGAGGCGGGGGCGAAGCTCGTCATGTTCGACGCGTCCGGCCGCCCGCCGGTCGAGGGCGCGGCGACGATCGCCTTCCCGCCGCTGACCGGGCTTGCCGCCGTCTTCGCCATGCTGCCGACGGCGCAGCGGCTGATGATCGCCTTCGCCGCTGCGCGCGTTGCCGATGCCGGCACACCGGTGCGCTCGACGAAGATTACCCGGAGTGAATGAGTGAAGCCGCTTGCCGTCGTCGGAAACGTCAATGTCGACCTGATCATGGGGCCGGCCGCGCCCTGGCCGCAGCCGGGCACGGAAAGCATCGTCGATCATGACGAGCTGCGCGTCGGCGGCTCGGCGGGCAATGCCGCGCTCGCCTGGATGGCGCTCGGCACGCCCTTCGAGATCTCCGCCAGCATTGGCCGCGACCAGTTCGGCGTGTGGCTTGCGAACGGGTTCGGCGCGCATGCGAAGAACTGGCCGGTGCATGACGACAGCACGACGCTCTCCGTCGGCATCACCCATCCGGACGGCGAGCGCACCTTCTTCACGACGCGCGGGCACCTGCCGCTGTTCAGCCTGGAGGATGTCTTCGCGGTGCTCGACGGGCCGCGGCTTGCCGGCGGCATCGTGCTCCTGTGCGGCTCCTTCCTGACGGAGAAGCTGGTGGAGGATTACGACCGGTTCTTCGACTGGGCGGATCGCCACGCCATCGCCGTCGCCCTCGATACCGGCTGGCCGCTGGAGGGCTGGACGGAGACGAACAGACGGGCGGCGAAAGGCTGGCTGTCGCGCTGCCGGATCGCGCTGTTCAACGAGGTGGAGACCACCAGCCTTGCCGGCGTTGCCGATCCCGCCGAGGCCGGGCGCATCCTGCGGCAGGGCATGCCGGACGGGGGCATCGTCGTCGTCAAGTGCGGCCCGAAGGGGGCGATCGCCGTGGATGCCGACGACCGGGTTGTCCGCGCTGCGGCGCCTTCCGTGCGGGTCGTCGATACGATCGGCGCGGGCGACGTCTTCAACGCCGCCTTCCTCGCCGCGCATGCGGCCGGGGAGGCGCTGCAGGCGAGCCTTGCCGCCGGCACGGCGGTGGCCTCGCGCGCCATTTCCACCCATCCCCGAAGCTACGCACCGACCGCGCAGGACGTTCCGGCATGAGCACGCTGACCATTGACGCCATCCGCAAGAGCTACGGCGCCGTCGAGACGCTGAAGGGCATCGACATCGCGCTCGAGAGCGGGGAATTCCTCGTGCTGCTCGGCGCCTCCGGCTGCGGCAAGTCCACGCTGCTCAACATCATCGCCGGCCTTGCCGAGCCGTCGAGCGGTGATATCCGCATCGACGAGCGCTCCATTGTCGGCGTGCATCCGAAGGACAGGGACATTGCCATGGTGTTCCAGTCCTACGCGCTCTATCCCAATCTCACCGTGCACCGGAACATCGGTTTCGGCCTCGAAATGCGCAAGGTGGCCAGGGCGGAACGCGACCGGGCCGTGCGCGAGACGGCGAAGCTGCTGCAGATCGAAAACCTGCTGGAGCGCAAGCCCGGCCAGCTTTCCGGCGGCCAGCGCCAGCGCGTGGCGATCGGCCGGGCGCTGGTGCGCAACCCGAAGATCTTCCTGTTCGACGAGCCGCTGTCCAACCTCGATGCGAAGCTGCGCATGGAGATGCGAACCGAGCTGAAGCGCCTGCACCAGATGACGAGGACGACCGTCGTCTATGTCACGCATGACCAGATCGAGGCGATGACGCTCGCCACCCGCATCGCCGTCATGCGCGGCGGGCGGATCGAACAGCTCGACACGCCGGAGAACATCTACAACCGGCCGGCGACGCTCTATGTCGCGACCTTCGTCGGCGCACCGCCGATGAACCTTCTGGCCGCGACGGCAGGCGAGGGCGGCTTGCGGATCGACGGCACGGATATCACCGTGCCCGTGCCTCACCTGGAAAGTGTCGCGCCGGGGCGCCGGCTCGTCCTCGGCATCCGGCCGGAGGCGATCGAACGGTCGGGCGCGGGCGTGCCGCTCACGGCGCGCTGCGAGGTCGCGGAGCTGACCGGGCCGGAGCTGGTCGTCACGGCGGCGATGGGCAACCAGCGCCTCGTGGCCGCCCTGCCGGCGACCGCCCGCGTCGCGGCTGGCGACGAGATCGCCCTTGCCGTTGCGCCCGCCGCCTTCCACGTCTTCGACGCGGAGACGGAGCAGCGCCTGAACTGACCGTTATTTCGCCGCGCTAAAGGCCTCTGCGATGGCGGAATAGACGCGGATCATCGCCTGCGCGCCGCCGGCGGCGATGTAGAAGTCGCCGGACGGCAGGTAGACGACCTGGTCCTTCTTCCACGCCGCCGTCTCGGCGACCAGCTCGTTGTCGAGCGTGATCCTGGCATTCTGCTCGTTGGAGCCGATCGCGGCGGCGCGATCGAGCACGATCAGCCAGTCCGGGTTCGCCTCGCGGATGAACTCGAACGACACCGCCTCGCCATGCGTCGCCGCCTCCACCTCGGTGATCGCCGGCGGGAGGTCGAGCGAGCGGTGCAGCCAGCCGAAGCGCGAGCCGGGGCCGTAGGCGGTGACCTTCGGCCCGTTGGTCATGACGATCAGCGCCTTGCCCTTGCCGGCAACCGCGGCGCGGGCCGTTTCGATGGCGCTGTCCAGGTCCTTGCGGGCGGCCTCGGCTTCGGCCTCCTTGCCGAACAGGTGGCCGTAGGTGGCGATGCGCGCACGCGCCTGGTCGACGAGGTCGTCGCCGTCCATCGTCATGTCGATGGCCGGGGCCACCTTGGCCGCGGCCTCCACCTTGGTGGAGGAACGGCCGCCGAGGATGATGAGATCGGGGGCAAGCGCGCTCAGCGCCTCGAGGTCCGGCTCGAAGATGTCGCCGACCGCGCTCGCGCCGTCCTTCAGGTGCGACAGCTCCCTCAGGTAGAGATTGGACGGCAGGCCCGCCGGCTTCACGCCGAGCTTGTCCAGCGTGTCGATGGCCGCGATGTCGAAGACGGCGACGGTGGTGACGGGCGTTGCCACGGTCTTGCGGCCGGCGGCCGTGTCGATTTCCACATCGGCGGCGCCGGCAACGCCGGCGGCAAGCAGGACGGCCGCGAGGGCAAGGGATTTCAGGCGTTTCATGTCTGTCTCCGATAAGGCCCCGGCGGTCGGCCGGGGCCATGTCATCAGAACGTGGCGCGCAGGCTGACGAGGAACGCGCGTCCCGGCTGGTAGAGCGGCTTCACCTCGCCGAATTCCTGGCCATAGGTCGCGCGGTCGGCATAGGTCTCGTTGAAGATGTTCTTCACCTCGGCGCGCAGCGTCAGGTTCTGGTGGCTCGGCGGCTTGTATTCGACGAAGCTGTTGACGACCTGGTAGGCCTTGAAGGCCGGGCTGCCGTCCGGAACCTTGTCGTATTTCGGCGCGATCTCGATATCGCCGCCGACGGTGAGGCCCCAGTCGGCGAAGGTGTGGGCGGCGGAGACCGTGATGATCTCGCCGACCGGCGTCGTGAGGTAGGTGCCGGTATCGGAATCGGCCGGCTTGCCGTCGATCAGCGTGTCGATATTGGCATATTTCACGCGGATGTAGCCGTCCGTCCAGTCATAGCCGGCACCGATGGAGAAACCCTCGGATTCGACCTGCCGTGCCGCATAGGCATAGGCGTATCGGGCGGCGCGCGCATTCTCCATTTCCGTGCGGAAGATGGAGCCTTCGATGCTGAAGCCCTGATATTTCGCGAGAAGGCCGACCGTATAGTTGTCGGATGTGGTCGGCTCCGGCTCCGGGAGATAGGTCCAGGCCGGGTTCATGATGAAGTTTTCCGCCAGCGGAATGCCGGCCCAGACATGGGAATAGCCGGCTTTTGCCGTCAGGAAGTCCGCAATGAGGTCGTATTCACCGGAAATATTGCCGCTGAGGCCGGAATTGTCGAATTCCTGGCCGCCCGTGCCGGTGAACCACTGGTGATCCGCCCGCCCGCCGAAGGAGAGGCGCGCACGTTCGAAGGGCTCCAGCCGTGCCTGGACATAGGCGCCGAGATTGCTCGCCTTTTCCGTCGCCGGCTCGAAAATGTCCTCGAGCTCCGCCCTGTCGCGATAGAAGTCGACGCCCGCCGTGACGGTGCCGAGATCGAAATGGAAGCGGTTCTCGAACTTGCCGTTGAACGTGTCCGTCGCGCCGGCCACCGGATAGGTTTCCGGATTGGTTCCCGGCCTCAGGAAAACCGTCGTGCCGACCTTCGTCCGGCCATAGGCGAGCACCAGCTTGGGATCCCACCAGCCCTCGGGCGTCGTGTCCGTATAGGTGAAGACCGTGTTGGTGCGGTTGAGCTCGTAGTCGCGCACCAGCGGTTCCCAGGGCTTCGCCCCGGTTGTCGTGCCCATATTGGCGCGGAACGGGCGCGGCGCCTCGTCCTTGATCGCCTCATGGCTGAGCTCGACGCGGTCGCCGCTTTCGAATTCATAGGCGATTTTGCCGATGCCGCTCTGGAAATGGGTGCGCGTGCCGAGCACCTCGTCGCCATTGCCGGCGGAAAACTCCTGGCCGCGGCCGATGTTGAAATAGCCGAGATATTCGAAACCGTCCTGCTTGCCGAAGGTCGAAAGGCCTGTGGTGAAGATGTTGCCGTTGGTGTTGAAGCCGGAGTGGACGAAGCCGCCGTAACCGTTGCCCTGGAGGAAATCGCCGACATCCTTGGTCTCGTAGACGATGGAGCCCGCAAGCGCGCCCGGGCCGGCATCGGCCGGTGCCACGCCCTCGTCGACGCTGACGGCCTTCAGCAGCGTCGGGTCGATCAGCGTCGTTGCATTGTGGTGGAAGACCTTGTTGTTCTGGCGGCTGCCGTCGATGGAGATCGCAAGGTTGGTTTCCTCTATGCCGTTGACATAGACCTTCTGCGACATGGGCAGCGAGGAGCCGACCTTGACGCTCGGCTCCTCGCGGAAGACGTCCTGGATGGTGGCGGGGTTCTTGCGTTCGAGGTCCCTGGCGGAAATGTTCAGCTCGCTGACGTCGCCCTCGCCGACCTTTTCGCCCTCCACCGTGATCCGGTCGAGCGTCGTCGATCCGTCTTCCACGGAACCGGTGACGAGCGGGGAGAGATGCGCGGCGGTGACGATCGCCGTGCCGTCGGTGGTGACCGAATGGCGCGTGTCTGTGCCTTCGAGAAGGCGGGCAAGCGCCTCCTGCGGCGTAAACGCGCCCTTGACCGGCCGGGATGTCAGCCCGCGCGAGGTGGCGGCGGCAAGCGAGACCTGCAGGCCGGATTGCCGGCCGAAAGCGTTGAGCGCGCCCGCCAGCGGCTGGGCGGGAATATCGAATGCCATGGTGCCGACGCGGGCGGATTTCGCCTGGGCGGCCGCCGGCTGCAGGACCGCCTGCGGCAGGCTGAAGACGAGCGCGGCGGCGGTGGAGACCATCAGCCTGGCCATGAAGACGGTGCGCGTGCGCGCCCCGGCGCGCGACGTGGTCGATCGATCGATATGCAAACGCATTTTACCCCCGGTATATCCTCGGGATGCGCCGCCCCTGAAGCGCGCATTCCCGGTGCAGAGACGATCGCCTCGGGAATCTTTTTCACGCTTCCGGCAAATTTCCTGAATTTTTCGGAAAACTTTCCGAAAGGCTCAGTAGCGCGAGACGATCCGGGTATAGGAGGAGATGGAACGCACCTTGCCGCCATGGGGTTTTACCAGCGCCTTCAGCGCCCGGTCGGGATCACGGAGGTCGTAGAGGCCGGTGACGCGCTGGCGGCCGAGCGTGCGGTCCGGCACGCTGATCCAGGCGGAATGGTAGCGTTGCAGGCGCGCGACGACGCTGTCGACGGTGACGTCGTTGACGAAGAGCAGGCCGCTCCGCCAGGCGCCGATCTCCTCCAGCGGAACCGTCGCGCGGGTGATCGCGCCGGTCGCGCCATCGACCGTCGCCATGTCGCCCGGCGCCATTTCGGCAACGGCATGCGTTTCGCCCTCGCCGGAAATGCCGACCACGCCGCGGGCGAGCTGCACCGTCGTCGCGGCGTCGTCGAGCGCCACGTCGAAGGCCGTGCCGAGCACGACGACCCGGGCATTGCCGGCCTCCACGGTGAAGGGGCGCCTGCCGTCATGCGCCACGTCGAAGAAGGCCTGACCGGCAAGGAGGCGCACATGGCGACCCTCCGGCGTCAGCTCGACGTCGATGGCACTGTCGGCGGACAGGTTCACGGCGCTGCCGTCGGCGAGCGTCACCATCCGGCTTTCGCCGGTGCCGGTGCGGAAATCGGCCTGCAGCCAGATCATCAGGGCAGGGGCGGCGAGCACGAAGAGGAGCGCGGCGGCAAGGGCGAGGGCGATGCCCGCCGCAAGGGGCTTGCGGCTGCGGCGGGGCAGGGTCGCGACCGGGCGGGCCGGCCACAGGTCGGCATGGCGCGGCCGCACCTCGCCGAGGGCGTCCCATGCCTTCAGCGCGTCGCGCCAGGCGGCGCGGTTGATCTCCGCGCGCGCGAGCCAGTCCTCCACGTCCCGGGCGGCCTGCGGACAATCGGGATCGGCCTTCAGCCGCAGCAGCCAGTCCATGGCCTCTTCGATCGCGCGGCGCTTTTCGCTGTCGTCCTGAATCAAGTTCTTACCCGTGCCCCGGCTCCCCATGCCGCGCATGGCGTTCTAGCCGAATATCAGATTGCTGCGTAGGGACGATTTGCGCGCGGATTTTTTTCACGGGGCGCCATTGCCGAGCCGAAGCGCGATCTCCACCAGCGCGGCGCGGACATGGCGGTGGGCGGTGGCGACGGAGATGCCGAGATGGGCGGCGACTTCCTCCAGCGTATAGCCCCCGAAACGGTGCATCTCGAGCGCCACGCGCACGTCCAGCGGAAACCGGTCGAGCACCTCGGCGATCGCCCGCACCTCGTCGGAGACGAGCACGGTCTCCTCCGGTGTCTCGACAGCGCGGGGCATGGACCAGAACGGCGGCTCGCTGTCCTGTTCCCTCATCTCGATCCTGCGCCGCTTGATGAGGTCGAGGCAGAGATTGCGCACGATGCGGTAGAGATAGGCGAGCGTCTGGCCGGCGGAGGCGCCATAGGTGTTGGCCGGCGAAAAGCGCAGGAAGGCATCCTGCACGATATCCTCCGCCGCCTCGCGCGAACCGAGGATCCGCGTCGCATAACGGACGAGGGCAGGGCGGTGGGCGGCGTAGAGCAGCGAGGTGGCATCTCCCTCCTTCACGGTGCGGCCTCTTCGATGCGGCTCCAGCGGGAGGCGGTGGGCGGAACGCCGCCCCGGCGCGTCACGCTGCGCGCCAGAACCTCTCCCGTCCGCCTTCCGGCATCGCCGCGCGTCGCCGCCATTGCCAACCCTTCAGAATCGCCGCGCCCCGGGCGGCGGCCGTGTGTCCATGAGACATAGCTTAACTTGATTTATCAGGTCAAGTTTATCGCCGGCAAGCGGCCGCCCGTCACGCCCGCCGGTGCTTGGGCGTCACGCCATAGGCCTTCTTGAAGGCCGTGGTGAAGCTCGATGGGTTGCGGTAGCCGGCAAGGTAGGCGGCCTGCGAGATCGGAATGCCGTCCCGCTCCAGCGCGGCGCGTGCCGTTTCCAGCCGCTCCTGGCGGATGAAGTCCGACACGGTCGTGCCGAAATGCTCCTTGAAATGGCGCTGGATGGAGGAGGTGCTGATGCCGACATCCCGCGCGATGCGGTCGAGCGTCAGGTCCTCGCAGACATGGGCGAGGATATAGTCGCGCACCTTCTCGCCCTGCCGGCGACTGAGCGCCGTCGGCTGGTGCGGTTCTGTCGCATCGGCCTCGACGAGAACCGAGCAGGCCTGACACATGATGTCGAAGGCGTGCGAATTGCGGTAGAGCGTCAGGAGTTCGCCCGCCATCGTGCCCGGTGGCTTGAGGATGTGCTCGGCGATCTGGATGAGGTGGCGGTTCGGGGCGAAGCTGAACTCGGCGAGATGCCGGGCGAAGAAGGCGCGCAGCTTCGGCATGCTCGTCGGTTGCGAACGTATCAGCCGGTCGACCCACGGCAGCGGCGCGGAGATCATCACCTTGCGCAGCGGCGTCGTGCTTTCGTTGACGAACTGCAGCTTGCAGTCCCGCCCGACATTCAGCATGAAGACGGTCGGCTCCGGGTTTGCCGCATCGCCCGCATCGATGCGGAAATGTTCCCCGTCCATCACGAAATGCTGCCGGCCCTGCAGGAGGACCATGATCAGGAATTTCGGCCAGACGTCGTAGAGATTGTCGTCCGGCGTGCAGCTTGCCGGGCCATCCATGGCGCCGACGAACAGGTGCTGGGGAACTTCCGGTTTGATCCTGATGTTCAAGACGCCGCCCTCTTGCATCGCCTTTTTCCGCGCGAACTGACCCCGGCTGCCGCTTCCGCAAAGTTTTCTGCGGTCTCCGCGAAAGTCTTTGCGGTCGACAGCCGATCCAAGCTACTGGCATAGTTGACTTCGTTAATCAAGTTTAATCGCCGGCCGTCGCGCCGGCCTTGTCGTATGTGGGTTCAGGAAATGTGGGGCACTCTTTCGCCGTCGATCGGACAACGTCGTATCATGCTGCTTGCCGCGGCCAGCGTCCTGGCGCTGAACGCGGCCGTCGCGCAGGAACAAGGGACCGGCCAGGCGACAGGCCAGGGCAACACGGTGCTGGAGGCGGTGGTCATCGAGGGCGGCGCCGGCGAGCGGGGCGACGGGCCGGTTGACGGCTACGTCGCGAAGAAGAGCCTTGCCGGCACCAAGACGGATACGCCCGTTTCCCGGACGCCGCAGACCGTCAGCGTCGTCTCCAGGGAACAGATCGAGGACCAGAGCGCCCAGTCCGTCGCCGAGGCGCTGCGCTATACGCCTGGCGTCCTTACCGAGTACCGCGGCGCCTCCAACCTGCGCGACGAGCTTTTCGTGCGCGGCTTCTACTACGTGCCGAAATATCTCGACGGCCTGTTCCTCGGCGGCGACCTCTCCTATGCGAAGATCGATCCCTATCTCTTGGAGCGCGTGGAGCTGATCTCGGGCCCCGCCTCGGTCCTTTATGGCCAGGCCAATCCCGGCGGCATCGTCAACATGGTCAGCAAGAAGCCGACCGATACGCCGCTGCGCGCGGTGGAGCTTTCGGTCGGCACGGACAAGTACCTCTCCGCCGGCTTCGACATCTCCGACACGTTCGACGACGTCTTCAGCTACCGCATCGCGGCGAAGGGCCTCCGGCGCGACCTGCAGGAGGACCATGCGAAGAACCGCTCCTTCGCCGTCGCGCCGTCCTTCACCTGGTCGCCGGACGAGGGCACCTCGCTGACCATCCTCGGCGGCTACCAGAACGAACCGGATGCAGGCTACCGCAACTTCCTCGATGCGGCCGGCACCGTCACGCCGATCCCGGGCTTCGGCTTCGTGCCGCGTGACTTCTTCGTGTCCGATCCGGATTTCGAGCGTTCGGAACGCAAGCAGGCCTGGATCGGCTACGAGTTCAAGCATGAATTCAACGACAATCTCACCTTCCGCCAGAATGCCCGCTACCACCATGTCGATTGGCTGCACCATACGCTGGTCTATGGCAGCGCCAGCCCCGATCCGGTGACCGGGAACAACACGATCGTCAGCCGCTCGGCGAGCGGCGGCACGGACACCTGGAACCAGTTCACCATCGACAACCAGATCGAGGCGACATTCTCGACGGGCGCGGCCGAGCACACGCTGCTCGGCGGCGTGGACTACCAGTACCGCACGCGTGATTACAAATGGGGCCGCGCCGCCGGGCCGAGCATCGACCTTGCCGACCCGCGCTACGGCGACTTCGACTTCTCGTCGCTGGTACTCGCAACCACCGACCTTCAGGACCTGACGGCCCGTCAGGTGGGTGTCTACCTGCAGGACCAGGTGGAGATCGGCGCCTTGAACCTTCTCGCCGGTATCCGCTACGACCGGGCCAAGACCGAGATCGACGACCGGCTGGGCACCAACGACCAGTCCTATGACGACGGCGCCTTCACCTGGCGCGCCGGGGCGCTCTATGCCTTCGACAACGGCCTCTCGCCCTATGTCAGCTATGCGACCTCCTTCGAGCCGGCGCTCTACCTGCCGCCGGCCGGCAGCTCGGCCTTCTCGCCCACGACGGCCGGGCAGTTCGAGGTCGGCGTCAAATATGCCCCGGAAGGCTCTGGCCTGCTGCTGACGGCCGCCTATTACGACCTGAGGCAGAAGGACGTGGTGGCCGGCGCCTGGGACCCGGATCTCGGCCAGGTGGTTTATTCGCAGGTCGGCAAGATCCACAACCGCGGCATCGAGCTTTCCGCCCGGGCGGAGGTGACGAACAACCTCTCGCTGATCGCCGGCTACAGCTATATCGACTCGATCGTCAAGGAATCCGTCAATACGGGCGAAGTCGGCAAGATGCCGGCCCGCATTCCGCAGCATCAGGCCTCGCTCTGGGCGACCTACACGGCCGATGAGGGCGCGCTGGAGGGGCTGACCGTCGGCGGGGGCCTGCGTTATATCGGCACGAGCTGGGGCGATGGCGGCAATTCGTTCAAGGTCGGCGCCGTCACGCTGTTCGACGCCATGGCCTCCTACGATTTCGGCGCGAAGAGCCCGGAGCTGAAGGGCCTGTCCCTGCAGCTCAACGTCAAGAATATCGGCGACGAGCGCTACGTCGCCTCCTGCGCCAGCGCCTATGCCTGCTTCTATGGCGAAGGCCGCAGCATCGTCGCGACGCTGAAGAAGGAATGGTGATGCGCAGGATGATCGGATCGGGCGTCATGGCCTTGATCCTCTCGATGACGCCGGCGCCTGCGGCGGAGGCGACGCAAGCCGTGCCGCTCGCCGCCGGCACGGCGGTGGCGGGGAAGGCTGCGACGGCCGGGGCAAGGGAGGCCTTCGATCCCCGGACGGCCGTCGGCGACTATTTCAAGGGGGCGCTTCGCGTCGAGGCCGGCACCTTCGATCTCGATCTCGTGGACAGCGAGGGCCGGCACCTGCGCCGGCTCGCCGAAGGGGCGGGGGGCGTCGCGGAGTTCCAGTTCGTTGCCGAAGGCTCCGGCGAGCGGCTGGTCGTCACGGCCGCACGCGAGGGCGCCTATGTGCTCGGCATCGAGCGCAAGGTCGGCCTTGCCGAGCAGCGGCCGGCGCCGACCGCCTATCTGAGCCCCGCCATCGCCGGGATCGCCGCCGCAGTCGCGGCGGGCGGAACGACGGAGGCCTTCTGGGCGATGGTCGCGGACCGCGGCACGCCGCTCGTCGAAGACGGGCCGGAGGGGCACAGGATCGTCACCTTCCTGGGGCGCGGCGCGAAGCGCAACATCCGCCTGTTCGGCGCGCCGAGCGGCGACCACGAGGAATTGCAGCGTCTCGGCGATTCGGACATCTGGTTCAGGAGCTTTCAGGTGCCGGAAGGCACGCGGCTGTCCTATCAGCTGGCCTTCGACGTGCCCGACGTGCCCGGCACCGCGCGCGACCGGCGCGTCGCCATCCTTTCGACGGCCAGGGCCGATCCGCTCAACCGGCACCGCTGGCCGATGGAGGCGGTGGACGCCTACAATCAGGAGTCCGTGCTAGAACTGGCCGGTGCGCCGCCGCAGCCGTTTCTGGCGGAGAAAGGCAATCCCCAGGGCCGGTTGAGCCGGCTGTCGGTCGAAAGCCGCCTGCTCGGCAACCGCCGCGACATCACGCTCTACTACCCGCCCGGTTTCGACCCGGCGCGCAAGGACACGGTCCTGCTCTTCGTCTTCGACGCCGACCAGTATCTCGACCGCGTGCCGGTGCCGCGCATCCTCGATAACATGATCGCCGCCGGCGCGGTGCCACCGGTGGTGGCCGTCTTCGTCGCCAATCCCGACCGGGCGGCGCGGGCGCGCGAACTTCCGGCCAATCCGGCCTTCGCGGATTTCATGGCCACGGAGCTTTATCCGCTTGTCGCAAGGGAAACGGGGCTGGCGATCCCGGCCACGCGCACGGTGCTGGCCGGCTCCAGCTATGGCGGCCTCGCCTCGGCCACCGTCGCCATGCGGCATCCGGAGGTCTTCGGCAACGTGCTCTCCATGTCCGGCTCCTTCTGGTGGAGCCCGCCGGGCACGCCGGAGGACCGGCAGGAGCATGTGGCGGGGCTGATTGCCGCAGGCCCGGCGCTGCCGCTGCGCTTCTTCCTCTCGGCCGGCCTCTTCGAAACGGGCGCGCAGGGCACGGCCGGCATCCTCGAAACCAGCCGGCATTTGCGGGACGTGCTGCAGGCCAAGGGCATTCCCGTCACCTATCGCGACTATGCCGGCGGCCACGACTATCTCGTCTGGCAGGGCGTCGTCTCGGACGGGCTGATCGCGCTGTTCGGTGGGGATCGGCCCTGACGGCCGGCTTCCCTTGTCGGGAAAACATGAGTAAGGACGTTATGTTTTCGGCGCTGCCGGCAGGCAAGCCGGCCGCCGGACAAGGATGAAAGGGAAGGCCATGCTCGAATCCGTCGCCTATCTGGAGACCGCCCACGGCCGGAAATACCTGGCGCAGCTGTGCAAGCATTTCGCGCACAAGATCGAGGTCGCCGCTTCGGAAAACCACGGCGAATGTCACTTCGCCTGCGGCCTCGGCATTCTCGATGCCGATGACTATGGCCTGCGCATGACCGCCCGGGCCGAAAACGGCGAGGACCTCGCCCAGACCCAGTCGGTGATCGAATCGCATCTCGCGCGCTTCGCCTTCCGTGAGGAGCTTCAGCCGCTCGACTGGCAGTGGCAGAACAAGGCCGGCTGAGCGTTCGCATCCATCCAGAATGACAGGTAGACCATGAAACAGTTCCGCCCGCTCGCGGCCTTCGCCGCCCTTGCCCTTTCCATCCTGCCCGCCGGCGCCATGGACGTGCCGACGGCGCGGGGAACGGTCGCGGTCGACGGCGTGCCGAAAACCATCGCCGTCTACGACATGGCCGCGCTCGACACGCTCGACCGCCTCGGCATCCGCCCGGCGGGCGTGCCGGACAAGCTCTACGTTCCCGCGCTGGAGCCGATCAAGGCGGGCGCGACGGCGGTCGGCACGCTCTTCGAGCCCGACCTCGAGGCGCTGAGCGCGCTCGGCCCCGATCTCGTCATCGTCGGCAGCCGGTCCGCCGCCAAGGCGGACGTCACCGCCAAGGTGGCGCCGACCATCGACATGACGATCGATGGCGACGATCTCTTCGGCCAGGCCAAGCTGCGTCTTGAGACCTATGGCGAGCTGTTCGGCAAGGCGGCGGAGGCAAAGGCGATTGCCGGCGAGCTGGACGCGAAGCTTGCGGCCGCGAGGGCCGCCGTTGCCGGCAAGGGCAAGGCGCTGATCGTCATGACCAACGGGCCGAAGGTCTCCACCTATGGCCCCGGCTCGCGCTTCGGCTGGGTGCATGCGGCGCTCGACCTGCCGCCGGCGATCGCCGAGATCGAGACGGCGACGCATGGCGAGGCGGTGTCCTTCGAATTCATCCGCGAGGCGAACCCGGACTGGCTTCTGGTGCTCGACCGCGCCGCTGCCGTCGGCTCCAACGAGCAGGCCGCCAGGGTGACGCTCGACAACGAGCTCGTGGCGGAAACGACGGCGTGGAAGAAGGGCCAGGTCGTCTACCTGCCGGCGCCGGATTTCTACATCGCCGCCGGCGGCGTGCAGTCGCTCGAACGCGTGCTGGCGACGATCACGGAGGCCTTCGCCGCCGCGAAATGAGCGCCCGCGCCCTGCAACCCTCCTTGCGGACCGGAACGATCGCGGGCCTCGGGCTCGCGGTCCTTTTTGTGCTGAGCCTTGCCGTCGGCGTCAGCCCGATGCCGCTCGGCCGGGTGCTGAGCGATCCCGAAGCGCTGCAGCTGCTCCTCGTCAGCCGCCTGCCGCGCACGCTTGCCGCGATCCTCAGCGGCGCCGGGCTGGCGATCGCCGGCCTCATCATGCAGACGCTGGCCCGCAACCGCTTCGTCGAGCCCGCGACCGCCGGCACGGCGCAGAGCGCCGAACTCGGCATCCTCCTCGTCACGCTGCTCTTTCCCGCCGCCGCCCTGCCGGTGAAGACGCTCGTCGCCGGCGGCGCGGCTCTGCTCGGCACCTCGATCTTCCTGGCGACCGCCCATCGCCTGCCGCCCGCCCAGCCGTTCCTCGTGCCGCTCTTCGGCATCGTCTATGGCGGGGTCATCGGCGCGGCCGCGACCTATGCGGCCTGGCAGGCGGATCTCCTGCAGTTCCTCGCCGTCTGGACCAACGGCGACTTCTCCGGCGTGCTGCGCGGGCGCTACGAACTCTTGTGGATCGCCGCCGTGATGGTCGCCATCGCCTGGTTCGTTGCCGACCGGCTGACCATCATGGCGCTCGGGCGCGAGGCGAGCATCGGGCTCGGCATCGACTATGCCCGCATGGTGCAGATCGGCCTCGTCCTCGTCTCCGTCATCACGGCGCTGGCCGTCGCCGTCGTCGGCATGATCCCCTTCGTCGGCCTTGCCGTGCCCAACATCGTCTCGCGCCTGATGGGCGACAATGTGCGCGGCACGCTGGGCTGGGTCGCCGCCGGCGGGGCGGGGCTGGTGCTCGCCTGCGACATCGCCGGGCGCCTCATCCGCTATCCTTACGAGATCCCCGTCGGCACGGTGATGGGCGTGGTCGGCGGGGCGATCTTCCTCTGGCTGCTCTTCCGGCGTGGCGCCCATGCCTGACCGTCGTCTTCTCGGCCTTGCCGCCGCGGCCCTTGCCGCTGCCGTCGCGTTCCTGGCGATCGGCCTCAAGGGCAACATCGCCTTCGTGCTGGAACTGCGCCTCGTGAAGCTTGCGGCGCTGGTGCAGGTGGGCGTGGCGATCGCCATTTCCACTGTGATCTTCCAGACCGTCACCGGCAACCGCATCCTGACGCCGTCGATCATGGGGCTCGATGCGCTCTATCTCTTCGGCCAGATGCTGATGGTCTTCCTGCTCGGCGGGGTCGGCTATGTCACGCTCGATCCGCAGATGAAGTTCGGCCTGGAGGTGCTGGTGCTGATGGCGCTCGCCTCGGCGCTGCTGCTGCCCATGCTGAAGAGCCGCCTCGACATGGGCCTGATGCTGCTGGCCGGCGTGGTCTTCGGCGTCCTGTTCCGCAGCCTGCATTCGCTGCTCGCCCGCCTCATCGACCCCAACGAGTTCTCCGTCGTGCAATCGGCGAGCTTCGCCAATTTCAATGCTGTGCGCACCGACCTCCTGGTCTTCGCCGCCATCGTCACGGTCATCGCCGCCGTGATCGCCTGGCGGGCGCGCCACGTGCTCGACATCATCTCGCTCGGGCCGGATACGGCAACGGGCCTCGGCGTCGGCTGGGCGGGCACGGTGACGGGCCTGCTGCTGCTCGTCTCAGCGCTGGTGGCCGTCTCCACGGCGCTCGTCGGGCCGGTCGCCTTCTTCGGGCTTCTGGTGGCGGCGCTGGCCGAGCGCATCGTCGATACCCGCCGCCACGGCGTGCTGCTGCCGGCGGCCGCCCTTGCCGGCATCGTCGTGCTCGTCGGCGGGCAGACGCTGTTCCAGCATGCGCTCGGCAACGCGACGGCGCTCGGCGTCGTCATCGAATTCGTCGGCGGGCTCGTCTTCCTCCTGCTGCTGGTCCTCGGGAGCCGCAAATGATCCGGATAGAAAACGTCTCCTTCAAGCACCGGACGACGCCGATCCTCACGGATGTCAGCCTGACGATCCCGAAGGGTGGCGTCGTGGCGCTGATCGGGCCGAACGGCGCGGGAAAGTCCTCGCTTCTTTCGCTCGTCGCGCGGCTGCAGCCGCTCCAGACGGGCGCCATCGATATCGACGGGCTGCCGGTGGATAGTACGCCTGGCCGGGAACTCGCCCGCGTCATCGCCATCCTGCGGCAGGACACGACGGTGGCAAGCCGCCTCAAGGTGCGCGAGCTCGTCGGCTTCGGCCGGTTTCCCCATGGCCGCGGCCGCCTCACCGCGGCCGACCACGCCATTATCGATGCGGCCATCGCCCGGTTCGATCTCGCCGACCTTGCCGATCGCTTCATCGAGACGCTCTCCGGCGGCCAGCGCCAGCGCGCGCTTGTCGCCATGGCCTTTGCGCAGGGCACGGATTACCTCTTGCTCGACGAGCCGCTGAACAATCTCGACATGTATTACGCCCGCGAACTGATGCGCTCGCTGCGCAGCATCGCCGACGGCAAGGGCAAGACGGTCGTCATCGTGCTGCACGACATCAACCAGGCAAGCGCTCACGCCGACCGCATCGTCGCAATGAAGGGCGGTCGTATCGTCGCGGACGGAACGCCGACGGAGATCCTGACGCCGGAAACGCTGGAGGCCGTCTTCGGCTTTAACATGCGGGTGGAGACGATCGAGGGCAAGCCCTTCGTGCTGCATCAGCTTTAGGGCCGATTGACGAACGGGGGCGGATGCGCATCAGTCCACCCATCGCATGCCGAGGGGGAGCAGCATGGCCTATCCGGATACCTATTACCGCCGCACCATGACGGATCCGGCGGCGCGCCCCGCGCTCGCCGGCACCGTCGACTGCGACGCGGTGATCATCGGCGGCGGCCTTGCCGGCCTCTCGACGGCCCTTCAGCTTGCGCGGGCTGGCCGGAGCGTGGTGGTGCTGGAAACGGAGAGCATCGGCTTCGGCGCCTCCGGGCGCAATGGCGGCTTCGTCAGCGCCGGTTATGCGACGGGAGAGGGCAATATCGCCCGCATGGCCGGCCCGGCGTCGGCGCACGAGTTGCATCTCCTGTCGATGGAGGGCGTCGAATTCGTCCGCGACAACATCCGGACCCTTGGCCTGCAGGATGCAAAACTCCGACCGGGCCTGATGAGCGTGCTGCGCTACGATGACGGCGCGCGCCTCAAGGCCGACGTGGAGGACGCGCGCCGGCGCTATGGCGAAGACGCCAGCTACATGGACCGCGATGCGGTGCGCGCGGTGCTGAAATCGGATCGTTACCATCAGGCGGTGCGCCATGGGGATGCCTTCCACATGCACCCCTTGAATTATCTGCGCGGCATCGCCCGGGAAATCGAGCGCCTCGGCGGGCGCATCTTCGAGCAGTCCGCGACAACGGGGACGGATCTGGAGGGCGCGGAGAAGCGGGTGAAGACGGCAGGCGGCACGGTGACGGCGCGGGACGTCGTCTTCGCCACCGGCGGGTACACCGGGGCGCTGAATGCGCGGCTCCGACGCGCCTTCCTGCCGATCGCCACCTATGTGATGATCAGCGAGGAGGCGCCTGACCTTCTCGCCACAGCGATTGCCACCGGCGACGCCATCGGCGACAACCGCCGGGCGGGCGACTATTACCGCCTCGTCGATGATGGCCGGAGGCTGCTCTGGGGCGGGCGCATCACCACCCGCGCCGCCTCGGCCGAGGGGCTGGTGCGCGAACTGCGCGCCGAGATGGTCGGCACCTACCCGCAGCTTGCCGGCCTCGGGACGGAGCTCGCCTGGTCGGGCCTGATGTCCTATGCCCGCCACCTGATGCCCCAGATCGGACGCATGGCCTCCGGCGTCTGGCACTGCACCGCCTTCGGCGGCCACGGCCTCAACACGACGGCGATCGGCGGCAAGGTTGTCGCCGAGGGCATCCTGGGGGAAAGCGAGCGCTACAGGCTCTTTGCGCCCTTCGGCCTGGCCTGGGCCGGCGGCCTCGCGGGGCTGGCTGTGGCGCAATTGACCTATTGGAAGCTGCAGGCACAGGACCGGTGGCGCGAGCGTGCCGCCTGAGACGGCCGGCCGCCACTGAGCGGTGGGTTGCCCGAACTGCGGTGTTGACTATCGCCGTCGCTCCCCTTCCTTTTCATGAAAGGACATCGCATCGAGGCAGGGGAAACCATGACCGACCAGACCCGAGTAGCGCTCATTGCCGGCGGGGCCGGCGGCATGGGGACGGCGATCGCCGCGCGGCTTTCCGCCGATGGTTATGCCGTCGTCCTTGCCGACCTTGAATCCGAGCGCCTGACGACGGCGGTGGAGGCGGTACGAGCCGGGGGCGGTGCGGTGCTTGCGGTGCCGCTCGACATGCGCAAGGTCGCCTCCTGCGCTTCCGCCGTTGAGACGGCGCTCGCCTGGCATGGACGCCTCGACGCCGTCGTCAATGCCGCCGGCGTCTGGCGCGAGGGCGCAGCCGGGACGATGACGGAAGAGGACTGGGACATCGTCCTCGACGTCAACCTCAAGGGGGCGTTCTTCCTCATCCAGGCGGCGATCCCGCATCTCGGGGCCGGTGCCTCCATCGTCAACATCGCCTCGGATGCCGGTCTCGTCGGCAACAACGGCGCTTCGATCTACTGCGCCTCGAAGGGCGGGCTGGTGCTGCTGACCAAGGCGCTGGCGCTGGAACTCGCGCCGCGCCGGATCCGCGTCAATGCCGTCTGCCCCGGCGACGTCGCGACGCCGATGATCGAGTTCCAGGCGGACCGCTATGGCGGCGGCGACCCGGACGGCTACAAGGCGAAGCTCCTGTCCAACTACCCCCAGCAGGCGGCGGCGCGCTTCATCCGGCCGGAGGAGATCGCCCGCATGGTCGCCTATCTCTGCGAGCCGGACGCCGCGCCCATCACCGGGGCGGCGCTCTCCATCGATTTCGGCGTGACGGCCGGGTACTGAGGAGGGGCGGATGCAGCGCAGGACGGCGATCATCACCGGGGCAGGGGCGGAGGACGGCATCGGCTTCGCCTGTGCGCGGAGCTTGGCGGAGGAGGGCTATGCCGTCCACCTCGTGGCGACCAGCGCGCGGATTTTGACCCGCGCCGAGGAATTGCGGCGCGACGGGTTTTCCGCGACCGGCCATGTCTGCGACCTCACCGTCAGGGCCGAGGTCGAAACGCTGCGGCGGGCGACGGGACCGGCCGCGGTGCTCGTCAACAATGCCGGCATGGGCAGCCTCGCACAGCCGGCGCTGCAGCGGGATTTCGCCATGCTGGAGGAGGCGGACTGGGACCGCGGCATCTCCGTCACCCTCAAGACGACGTTCCTTTCGACCCGCCTCTACCTGCCGGACATGCTGGCGGACGGTTACGGCCGCATCGTCAACGTGGCATCGGTGACGGGACCCTATGTCGCCAATCCCGGCGAGACGGCCTATTCCGCCGCCAAGGCCGGCATGGTGGGCCTGACGCATGCGCTCGCCCTCGAGGCCGGCCCGCACGGCGTCACGATCAATGCCGTGGCGCCCGGCTGGATCGACACGGGCGCCTCCACGGAGGAGGAGCGCCGCGCCGCCATGGCGACGCCCTGCGGCCGCGCGGGCCGGCCGGACGAGGTGGCCGCCGCCGTCGCCTTCCTCGCCTCTCCGAAGGCGAGCTATATCAACGGCGCCGTGCTGGTGGTCGATGGCGGCAACATCCTCCAGGAGCGCAAGGCCTGAATCCCGCCCAAGACGGGGGCGAGGATTTCTGTTTCGTCCCGAAGCCATTCATACCATAGTGACCGCAACCCAACGGGCGCCGCGGACGCCAAGACCGGAAGGCTTTCCATGACCTATCCCTGGCCCGACGCCGGCACGCCGCTCGAAGATGTCCCCACCCCCATGCCCGTCATCGACGAGGACCGGCTGGCGGCGAACATCGCCCGCGCGCAGGCCTATTTCGACGGGCACGGTATGGCTTTCCGCCCGCATATCAAGACCCACAAGATCATCGCGGTCGCCGAGGCGCAGCGGGCGGCCGGCGCCGTCGGGCTCAACTGCCAGAAGATCAGCGAGGCCGAGGTTTTCGCCGATGCCGGCTTTGAGGACATCCTGATCACCTACAACATTCTCGGCGCGGCGAAGCTCAGGCGCCTGCGCGCGCTGCACGAACGGGTGCCGCGCCTTGCAGTGGTCGCCGACAGCGCCACGACCGTGGACGGCCTTGCCGGCGCTTTCGATGCCGCCCGTCCGCTGACCGTGCTCGTGGAATGCGATACGGGCGGGCGCCGGTGCGGCGTGCAGACGCCGGAGGCGGCGACGGACCTCGCGGCCCGGATCGCCGCGGCGCCCGCCCTCCGCTTCGGCGGCATCCTCACCTATCCGGCGACCGGCGGGGCGAGCGCGGTGGAGGCTTTCATCGCCGGAACCATGACCTTGCTTGCGGCCCGCGGCCTCGATTGCCCGGTGCGCTCCAGCGGCGGTTCGCCAGACCTTTGGAAGGCCCATCTCGTGCCCTCCGCCACGGAACACCGTGCGGGAACCTATGTCTACAACGACCGCAGCATGGTGCGCGCCGGCCATTGCAAGCGGCAGGACCTTGCCATGCACATCCTTGCGACCGTCGTCTCGCGCCCGGCGGAGGACCGCGCGGTGCTGGATGCCGGTTCCAAGGCGCTCACCTCCGACCTGCTCGGCTTTGCCGACTACGGCGAGATCGAAGGCCACGAGGGCGCCCGCATCGTCTCCCTCTCGGAGGAGCATGCGGTCGTCGATCTCAAGGATTGCCGGGGCGCGTTTCCCGCCATCGGCAGCGTGGTGCACATCGTGCCGAACCACACCTGCGTCGTCAGCAACCTGTTCGACCGCATGGTCTTCCATCGCGGCGGCATCGTCACCAGGGTTGAAGAGGTCGCCGCGCGCGGCACGGTCTGGTGAGCCCGGATTTCGGTTGACGGCACGCGGCAAAGCCGCTCGTGCTGACCGGCAAACGCATTCAAGGAGAATCGGCCATGGCTGAAAACGATGCCCCCTTCTTCATCGAGGACACCGACGAGACGGAGATCTCGTCGGACACCGCCGGCCTCGGCAACCTCCTCGTCACCACGCATATCCCGCTGCGCGCCGACGGATCGCTGGAGACCGGCGATATCAAGACGCAGAGCGTGGCGACGCTGGAAAGCCTGAAGGCCTCGCTGGAAAAGGCCGGCAGCAGCCTTGCCGACGTGATCCATTTGACGATCTACCTCACCGACATCACCGAGCGCCCGGCCTTCAACGAGGTCTACTGCGCCTATTTCAAGAAGCCCTATCCGGTGCGCTGCGCCGTGGGCGTCGCCGCGCTCGCCGATCCCGGCATGCGTGTCGAGGTGACGGCGATGGCGGCGCGGCGCGGGCGCGCCTGAGGTCGTGCCGGATGCGTCGGCCTTGGGTCCTGGCGCGTTCGGTCCCCCCCTTTCCCCCGGCGGCAAACGCTCCCGCAGGCGTCGGGTAGTCGAAATTCATATTTTCTATAAAAATAGTGAAATAAGAAATGGCGTGCCTGCTGCCCCAGGCTTCCGCTTGTTATCCCTATCACCATCAGGGGTCTCAAGCGGAGCGGGAACGATGAACGCCCATGTCGAAAACACACGTTTCAACATTCGCAGCACCACGGCGATCGAGCAGCCGGCCGACGCCGACGCGTTGAAGGCGGCGCTGCGCACGCTCGGCGGCGGTGTCAGCATCATCACGGCCGGCGAGGGCGAGGCCCGCACCGGCGCGACCGTCACCTCGGCGACGGCGCTTTCCGTCGAGCCGGCACGCATGCTGGTTTCCCTCAACCGCTCTTCCTCCACCTGGCCCGTCGTCGAGCGCTACGGCCATCTCGGCATCAACATCGTCGGCAGCACTCACGAGGTCCTTGCCAACCAGTTCGCCGGCCGCGGCGGCCTGCGCGGCGCCGATCGCTATCGCGGGGCGGACTGGACCACCGCCGTCAGCGGCGCGCCGCTGCTGGTCGATGCCGTCGCGGCGATCGACTGCGTCGTCGAGGAAGCCATCGAACGGCACAGCCACGTCATCGTCATCGGCAAGGTTCTGGCGATCCGCCTCGGCGCCGGCCATTCGCTGCTCTACCAGGACGGCCGCTACCATGCCCTGTCCTGAAACCTGCTGAGCGGCGCCGCCGCACCGGCATCCCCATCCATGCACTGCCATCCCCCGCCGCGGGCGGGATCGAGACCCCGTGGCCGACGCGGCCCTTTCCAGACGACACGAAAGGAAACACGATGACACGCAAGATCAGGCTTGGCGCCTTCCTTCCCGGCGGCGGCCAGCACGTCGCTTCCTGGCGCCACCCGGACCAGCCGGCGGACGGCGCCACCAGCTTCGAATTCCACAAGCAGCTTGCCCAGACCGCCGAGCGCGGCCTGTTCGACGCCTACTTCCTGGCGGATAACCTCGCCATCGGTTTCGGTGGTGCGCGGGAAGGGGGCAATGCCCGCGTTGCCGGCTTCGAGCCGGTGACGCTGTTTTCGGCGCTCGCGCCCTTCACGAAGAACCTCGGCTTCATCGCCACCGCCTCGACGACCTACGAGGAACCCTACAACACGGCGCGCAAGTTCGCCTCGCTCGATCTCATTTCCGGCGGCCGCGCCGGCTGGAACGTCGTCACCACGACGGGCGATCCGACCGCGCAGAACTTCAACCGCGAGACCCAGCTGCCCCACGCCGCGCGCTACCGCCGTGCCGCCGAGCATGTCGAGGTGGTCAAGAAGCTCTGGGACAGTTTCGAGGACGACGCCTTCCTGCGCGACAAGGAGCGCGGCGTCTTCTACGATCCGGAAAAGCTGCACGAGAGCGACCACCGCGGCGAGCATTTCCAGGTGCGCGGACCGCTCAACGTCTCCCGTTCGCCGCAGGGCCATCCCGTCATCGTGCAGGCCGGCCAGTCGGATGACGGCCGCGGGCTTGCCGCCGCCACCGCGGAAGTGATCTTCACCGCCCACCAGCACATCGGGACGGCGCAGGAATTCTACCGCGACATCAAGGCGCGCGCCCGCGGCCTCGGCCGCAATCCGGACCATATCCTCGTCATGCCCGGCGTTTCTCCCTTCGTCGGCCGGACGCTGGAGGAGGCGCGGGAGAAATACGACCGCCTGACCGCGCTGATCGTCGAAGAGGACGGCGTCGGTCTCCTCAACGGGCTCACCGGAGGCACGCTGGACCTCAGGGGCTACGACCTCGACGGCCCGCTGCCGCCCGCCCCGCCGACCGAGGGCATGAAGAGCCGCCAGGCGCTGATCCGCCAGATCGCCGACGAGAACAATTTCACCATCCGCCAGCTCTACCAGTGGATCGCCTCCGCCCGCGGCCACTACACCATCGTCGGCACGCCCGAGACGATCGTCGACACCCTGCAGGAATGGTTCGAGAACGAGGCCGCCGACGGCTTTAACATCCTGCCGCCGTGGCTTCCCACCGCGCTCGACGATTTCGTTGATCTGGTCATCCCCGAGCTCCAGCGCCGCGGCCTGTTCCGCACCGAATACGAGGGCACGACGCTGCGCGAAAACCTCGGCCTGCCTTTCCCCGTCAACCGCTGGGCCGGCGCGCGCGCCGCCGTCCAGGCCGCCGAATAGGAGACGACCATGTCCTATGAGAACGTCAACTCCACCCTCGGCGCGGATTTTCGCCTGGCCAGCCGCCCACCGGCGGCGCCAAGGGTAACAGCACGGCTGAATGCGCTTTTGCCGTCGTTCCTCGCCCGCTACGGCCTGGTGCTGGCCTTCCTGGCGCTCTGGCAGATTTCGAGCACGCAGGGCTGGGTCAATCCCGCCGTCTTCCCGCCGCTCCACATCATCGTCGCGGCCCTCTGGGACAGCCTTGCCAGCGGCGCGCTCATCGACGACATCGCCATCAGTCTCCAGCGCTCCGGCATCGCCTTTGCTGCCGCCGTCGCGATCGGCATCCCGCTCGGCCTCGTCATGGGACAGGCGAAGATCGTCGAGCAGGCGCTCGATCCGCTGCTGCAGTTCTTCCGCCAGACCTCGGCGCTCGCGCTCTATCCCGTCTTCATCCTGCTGCTCGGGCTCGGCGAGACCTCGAAGGTCTTCGTCATCTTCTGGGCGACGCTCTTCCCGATCCTGCTCGCCACGATCGGCGGCGTGAAGGAGGTCGACGGCAAGCTTGTCGAGATGGCGCGGACCTATGGCGCAGGGCGCCTGACGATCTTCCGCCGCGTCATCCTGCCGGCCTCGGTTCCCGCGATCTTCGTGGGCCTGCGCCTCTCGGCCACCACGGCGCTGCTGCTGCTCATCGCCGCCGAGATGATCGGCGCCAACAAGGGCATCGGCTTCCAGGTGATGAACGCCCAGTACAATTTCCAGATCCCGCTGATGTTCGCCGCCATCCTGCTTCTCGCCCTGCTCGGTCTCATCGCCAATGCGGTGCTGGTCCTCCTCCAGAAGAAACTCTGCCGCTGGTCGCAGCCGAACGCCTGAATTCCTCATCCTCTTTGTCAAAGGACACCGTCATGACCTTCCATTCGAAGAAGCTTCTCCTCTCCGCCGCCTTCGTGCTCGGCCTTGCCGGCACGGCTTCCGCGGAAGACGTCAACCTGCGTTACCTCGCCAGCCAGGGCGGCCTGACCGCCCATGAGCTTGCCGCCGAACTCGGCTATTTCGAGGGAACCGGCATCACCATCGAGAATGTCGGCTATGCCGCCGGCGGCCCGGCCTCGCTGATCGCGCTCGCCTCCGGCGACGTGGAGCTCGGCAGCGCGGCCACCTCCGCCGTGCTGAACTCGATCATCAGCGGCAACGACTTCGTCGCCGCCTATCCCTCGAACGGCATCAATGCCGAGGTCCAGTCGATCTTCTACGTGCTGGAGGACAGCCCGATCAGGGAGATCAAGGACATTGCCGGCAAGAGCATCGCCGTCAACACGCTCGGCGCCCATCTCGACTACACGATCCGCGAGGCGCTGCATTCGGTCGGCCTGCCGACGGATGCGGCCAACCAGGTCGTCGTGCCCGGCCCGCAGCTCGAGCAGGTGCTGCGCTCCGGCCAGGTCGACATCTCGGCCTTCGGCTACTGGCAGACGACCTTCGAGGGCGCGGCCAGCAAGAACGGCGGCCTGCGCGCGATCTTCGGCGACACGGACGTGCTCGGCGAGATCGCCGGCGGCTTCGTGGTGCTGCGCCGCGATTTCGTCAAGGCGCATCCCGAGGCGGCGAAGACCTTCGTGGAACAGTCCGCCCGCGCGCTCGACTATGCCCGCGAACATCCCGAGGAAACCCGCAAGATCCTCGCAAAGGCCTTGCAGGAACGCGGCGAGAACCCTGACATCGCACAGTATTTCCGCGGTTACGGCGTTCGTGCCGGCGGCCTTCCGGTCGAGCGGGACGTACAGTTCTGGATCGACGTGCTGGTGCGCGAGGGCAAGCTGAAGCAAGGCCAGCTCGCGGCCAAGGACGTGCTCTATTCGCCCGACGCGGCGACGAACTGAGGCCCGCCATGAGCCTTGCCCCCGCAGCGATCCGTGGAGAGGTGACGATCCGTCACCTCTCGAAATCCTACACGCTCGATGGCCGGCCGCTGCCGGTTCTCGACAACATCAACCTGAAGATCCGCTCGGGCGAGAGCCTCGCCATCGTCGGCGCCAGCGGCTCCGGCAAGACGACGCTGCTGCGCATCCTCGCCGGGCTGGAGGATGCCGACGGCGGCGAGGTGCTGATCGACGGCAAGGCCGTCTCGGGCGTCGGCGCGGAACGGGCGGTCATCTTCCAGGAGCCGCGCCTGCTGCCCTGGCTGACGGTGCTCGAAAACGTCGCCTTCGGCCTCGATACGCGCGGTGTTTCCCGCGAGGAGGCGAAAGCCCGCGCGCGGCGCTATGTCCAGCTCGTCGGCCTGCAATCCTTCGAGAACGCCTATCCGCGCCAGCTTTCCGGCGGCATGGCGCAGCGCGTCGGCATTGCCCGGGCGCTTGCCGTCCAGCCGGAGATCCTGCTGCTCGACGAACCGCTCGGCGCGCTCGACGCCATGACGAAGATCGGCATGCAGCAGGAGCTGACGCGCATCTGGCGCGACGAGGACGTGACGACCATCCTCGTGACGCACGACCTGGAGGAGGCGATCTACCTTGCCGACCGCATCCTCATCCTGCCGCGCGAGAAGAATGCCGCGCCGCGGCTGATCGAGATCGACCTGCCACGCCCGCGCGACCGCAGCGCGCCGGAATTCGTGCGCCATCGCGAGGAACTGCTGACCCTCTTCGGCCTGCACTGACCGCGACCGCGTACGATTGCCTTTGACCCCGCCTGCTCCGGCCGATAGACGAACGTCATCCGGCCGGGCAGGCGGGCTTTTGCGTCAGGCCGCCGGGTTGGACAGGACCGTTTAAGACCGGAGGACGCCATGACCGATCTTTTCGACGCCGCACCGCGCACCGGCGCCATGCCGCTCGCCGCGGAGCTGCGCCCGGCGAGCCTGGACGACGTGATCGGCCAGGAGAAGATCATCGGCGAGGGCACCATGCTGCGCCGGCGCATCGCGGCCGGAAGGCTCGGCAGCATCGTGCTCTACGGCCCGCCCGGCCTTGGCAAGACGTCGATCGCGCGCGCCATCGGCAACATGCTCGGCAAGAACTTCCGCCCGCTGCATGCCGCGCACAACAACGTGGCCGACATCCGCAAGATCGCCGACGAGGCGCGCATGCGGCCGACCCTGCTCTTCGCGGACGAGGTGCATCGCTTCAGCGCGACGCAGCAGGACCATCTCCTTGCGCTCTGCGAGGAGGGCGTCGCCGACTTCATCGGCGCGACGACCGGCAATCCCTACCATACGCTGACGCCCGCGCTCATCTCCCGCTCCACCATATTGAAGCTAGAGCCGCTGATGCTGGAGGAGATGGAGGAAGTGGTGCGGCGGGGGCTTCGCCACCTTGCGGCGCGCGGCATCGCGGTGGAGCTGGAACCCGACCAACTGCGCCGCATCGCCGGCCGCTCCGGCGGCGATGCGCGTCGCGCGCTGACGGTGCTTGAAAGCCTTGCCGTCGGGCACGCGCCGGGAAAACCCGTCGTCATCACCGAGGCGATGGTCGAGGAGGCCTATGCCGCCGCGCCCGTCAACCACGACCGGTCGGGCGATGCGCATTACGATGTGGTCTCGGCCTTCGTGAAATCGATGCGCGGCTCCGATCCCGATGCGACGCTCTACTGGCTTGCCCGGCTGATCCATGGCGGCGAGGACCCGCGCTACATCGCCCGCCGCATCATGATCCACGCGTCCGAGGATGTCGGCCTTGCCGACAACACGGCACTGCAGACGGCGGTGGCCGCGCTGCATGCGGTGGAGAAGATCGGCTATCCCGAGGCGCAGATCATCCTCGCCCATGCCGCCCTGCACGTCGCCCGGGCGCCGAAGTCGAACTCCGCCTGCCGCGGCATTTCGCTTGCTCTCGCCCATGTGGCGAAAGAGGCGCCCTCGGCGGTGCCGATGCATCTGCGCGACGCGCATTACAAGGGCGCGGCGGCGCTCGGCCATGTCGGCTATGCCTTCCCGCATGACGACGGACGGGGCTGGAGCGAGCAGGTCTACGCGCCGGACGTTCCGCGCGGCGCCTTCTACCAGAGCGACGCCCGCGAGGCGGGGACCTTCGAGCGGCGGGCCGACGAGCACTGGGACCAGATCACCGGCCGGCCGACGCCGCGCCGCTTCGGCGAGAAACGCTGAAGGCTAACGTCCGGTGAGGCCGACCCGGACCCGGTTGACCACCGTCCAGGCGAGCAGCACGCAGGCCATCGGCTGGATGTGCCACGTCCAGGCCGGCAACGTGCCGAAACCGGCGACGAGCGCGCCGAGCGCACCGAAGAGGAAGGCCCGGTCGCTCTTGCCCATCGGCCCCTCGTAGCTGCGGCCGTTGCCATGGGCGACGCCGAGCACGCCGGCGAACTCCGTCAGCGCCGAAAGGAAGACGATGGCCGTGAACCACGGCAGGGAAAACGGCGCCACCAGCGCGAAGGGCAGGTAGAGCGCGGCATCGGAGACGACATCGGTGATCTCGTTGAGATAGCCGCCGAGCGGGCTCTTCTGGCCGTGTTCGCGGGCGAGCATGCCGTCGATGGCGTTGAGCCCCATGCGCAGCAGCATCCAGACGGGAACGAGCGCGAAAAGGGCGGACGCCGGATTGACGAGAAGGAGCGCGCCGATCCCCACCGAGACGAGCGCGGCGATCAGCGTCACCTGATTGGCCGTGACACCCATGGCCGCAAGCCGTCCCACCAGGGGACGAAGCAGGTTCTGGAAGGATGATTTCAGTTTATAGATCGACATGTCAGCTCGAATCCGCTCGATTGCGTGCAATAAAAGAGGATGCAATCGACATGAAATCAACTGCAAACATGCGTCCTCATCCGTATAGGTGCTGAGGTTTCCGCAGGAGAGATGACAGCATGATCGAATCCGCCTTTGCGAGCCATGACGGCGTGGAGCTTTTCTACCGTGCCTGGCCCGCCCGTTCCGGCGCGGCGAAGGGCGCGGTCGTTCTGCTGCACCGCGGCCATGAGCACAGCGGCCGGGTGGCGCATATTGCCGAGGAGCTCGGGCTCGACGACTTCGCCTTCTACGCCTGGGATGCACGCGGCCATGGCCGGTCGCCCGGCGAGCGCGGCCATTCGCCGTCCTTCGCCCATTCGGTACGCGATCTCGACTGCTTCGTCCGCCATATAAGCGAGACCGGCGGCTTTTCCATGGACCAGGTCGCCGTCGTCGCCCAGAGCGTCGGCGCCGTGCTGGCCTCCACCTGGGTGCATGACTATGCGCCGGATATCCGCGCGCTGGTGCTGGCTTCCCCGGCCTTCGACGTGAAGCTCTACGTGCCCTTCGCCAAGGAGGGCATCGCGCTCTGGCAGAAGCTCAAGGGCACGTTCTTCGTCAATTCCTACGTCAAGGCCCGCTTCCTGACGCATGATCCGCAGCGCATCGCCTCCTTCGAGGCCGATCCGCTGATCACCCGCCCCATCGCCTCCAACATCCTCCTGGAACTCTACGAGGCGGCAGACCGGGTGGTCGCCGATGCGCGCGCCATCACGGTGCCGACGCAGCTTCTCGTCTCCGGCAGCGATTTCGTCGTGCGCCATGCGCCGCAGCACCGCTTCTTCGAAAATCTCGGCAGCACGATCAAGGAGCGCCATGTGCTGCCCGGCTTCTACCACGACACGCTCGGCGAGCGGGACCGGGCGAAGGCGCTCGAAAAGGTGCGGACCTTCCTCCTCCAGCGTTTCGCCGAACCGCCCGTTGTGGCCGACCTGCGGCGTGCCCATCTTTCCGGCTACACCCGCGACGAGGCCGACCGGCTGGCGACGCCGCTGTCGCTGTTCTCCCCGCGCGGGCTCTACTGGGCACTGACGCGCGCCTCGATCCGCCTCGGCGGCCTCTTCTCCAGGGGCATCGAGACGGGTTTGCGCACCGGCTTCGATTCCGGCTCCACGCTCGACTATGTCTATGAGGACGAGGCCCGCGGCCTCGGCCCCGGCGGGCGGCTGATCGACCGGCAGTTCCTCGACGCGATAGGCTGGCGCGGCATCCGCCAGCGCAAGGTCCATCTGGAGGCGCTGATCGGCACGGCGCTGGCGCGCCTGAAGGCCGAGGGGCGGCCGCTGCGCGTGCTCGACATCGCCGCCGGCCACGGGCGCTACGTGCTCGATGCGGTCGCGGCGTCCGAGGTAAAGCCGGAGAGCATCCGCCTGCAGGACTATTCGCCGATCAACGTGGAGAAGGGCACGGCGCTGATCACCGAGCGCGGCCTCTCGGACGTGGCGGAGTTCCACCGGGCGGACGCCTTCGACACGGAAGGGCTTGCCGCGATCGCCCCGCGGCCGACGCTTGCGATCGTTTCCGGCCTCTACGAGCTCTTCCCGGACAATGCCCTGATCGAGGCCTCGCTGGCCGGCCTCGCGCGGGCGACGGAGCCGGGCGCGCTGCTCCTCTATACCGGCCAGCCCTGGCATCCGCAGCTTGAGATGATCGCCCGCGCGCTGACCTCGCATCGCGGCGGCGAGGCCTGGATCATGCGCCGACGCACCCAGCAGGAGATGGACCAGCTCGTGGCGGCCGCCGGCTTCCGTAAGGTCGAGCAGCGCATCGACAAATGGGGCATCTTCACCGTCTCGCTGGCCGAGCGCATCTGAGGCGGCCATGGGGGAGGGCGTCGCATCTGTCCTTGCCGTCGATCGCCGCGCGGTTTTTCGCGCGGCAGCGCTCTGGCTCGCCGTCCTGGCGCCGTTCTTCTACCTGACCTACGGCTTTTCCAACTGGCTGGCTGCGCAGCGGGCGGACGTGCCGAATCTCGCGTTCGGCTGGGAGCGGCACATCCCCTTCCTCGCCTGGACGATCCTGCCCTACTGGTCGATCAACGCCTTCTATGCGCTCTCGCTCTTCGTCAACGAGACGCCGGCGGAGGTCGGCCGGCTGGCGCGGCGCTACCTCACGGCACAGGTCGTCGCCGTCCTCTGCTTCATCGCCTTTCCGCTGCAGGCGATCTTCGTGCGGCCGGAGACGCAGGGGCTGCCGGGCTTCCTGTTCGACGTGCTCGGCGGCTTCGACAAGCCGTTCAACCAGGCCCCTTCGCTGCATGTCGCCCTGCTGGTGATCATCTGGGATCACTGGCGCATGCGGCTGCGGGGAAAGACGCTGGCGGTCTGGCATGCCTGGAGCTTTCTGATCGGCGTCTCCGTCCTCACCACCTGGCAGCATCACAGCATCGATATCCCGACCGGCGCGCTGCTCGGCCTCTCCGCCCTCTGGCTGTTCCCGGCCGGCCGGCCGTCGCCGCTGGCAGGGTTTCGCCTGACGGTCGATCCGAAGGCGCGGCGGCTCGCCGTCTGTTATGGCGCCGGCGCGCTGGTCTTCCTGTTCCTTGCGGTGTGGACGACGTTCGGCTCCGGGGCGGGGTTGCTGCTGCTCTGGCCGGCGCTTGCCCTCGCCATCGTCGCGCTCGCCTATGCCGGTGCCGGGCCGGATGTGTTCCAGAAGGAGGGCGATGGCCGCATCAGTCTCGCAAGCCGCTGGCTGCTGATGCCCTACAGGCTCGGTGTGCGGGTGAATGCCTGGTGGTGGACGCGGCGCCTGCCGGCCGCCGTCGAGATCGCTGACGGCGTCTTCCTCGGCCGGGTGCCGACGCGGCGTGCCCTTTCGACCTATGCCGCCGTCATCGACATGACGGCGGAGCTGCCGGGCCTTGCCGTTCCCGGCCTTTCCTGGCGCGCCTTCCCGGCGCTCGATCTGCTGCCCCTCTCCGCCGCCCGCATCCGCGAGGCGGCGCTCGCCGCCGAGGAAGCGGGGCGGCATGGGCCGGTCCTCGTCTGCTGCGCGCTCGGCTTCCAGCGCAGCGCGCTCGTCGCCGCCTGCGTCCTGATGCGGACGGGGCTTGCGGCCAGCGCCGTCGCGGCCGTCGCCCAGATCAAGGCGAAGGGGCGGCCGGTGCATCTTGCGCTGGAAACCTATGCCGCGATCGAGGAGGCGGCGCGATGACGGACTGGCGGGCGATCGTCGCGGATGCCATCCGGCGCCTCCGGCGCAACGGCCTTGCCGGCGGCGCGGCGGCGCTGCTGATCCTCGCCGCCGCGCCGCCGACGGCCGGCGCCCATGGTTTCACCGGGCCGCTCGCCTGGGGGCTGCTGCTTGCCTCCTGCCTCGTGCCGCTGGCATTTTCGGTGCATCTCCTGTTCGATGCCGCGCTGTTCCGGCTCGCCGCCTCCCATGACGGGGAAGCGGCGGGGCTTGCGGCCATCGACGACGTTCTGGCGCGCATGGGGCTTCGTGCCCGGGGCGGCGTTTCGGCAACGCTGCCGGAGCGCCTCCGGGGATGCCGGCGGCTCCTCTGGCTGCAGCGGATCGCATTGGCGGTCGCCGTCGCGCTCTACCTCATCCTGCTCCTCGACGGGATGGAGGGAGGCGGGGCATGAGCGCGAACGGCGCATCCCTGTTGCAGACGGTATCCGGCGCGGTGCTCGCCGGCCTTTCGCGCGCCGTCACCGGCGTGCGGCCGATCTGGGCCGGCTCGGCGCCCTACGGCCGGCAACGCATCTATTTCGCCAACCATGCGAGCCATGGCGATTTCATCCTGGTCTCCACCTGCCTGCCCTTTGCCGAACGCCGCCGCACGGCCGCCGTCGCCGGGGCGGACTATTGGAATGCCGGCCCGATCCGCCGCTTCATTTCCGGCAGGATGCTGCGCACGGTGCTCGTCGAGCGCAACTGGGTGGAGCGCACCGCCGATCCGATGCAGGTGATGCTCGCCGCGCTCGATGCGGGCCAGTCCCTGATCTTCTTTCCCGAGGGCACGCGCAACATGACGGAGGAGCCGCTCCTGCGCTTCCGCTCCGGCCTCTACAATCTCGCGGCGCTTCGCCCGGATGTCGAGCTGGTGCCCTGCTGGATCGAGAACATGTCGCGCGTCCTGCCGAAGGGTGCGCTCCTGCCGGTCCCGCTGCTCTGCCGCGTCGTCTTCGGCGCCCCGCTGGTGCTTCAGGCCGGGGAGGAGCGGAAGGCTTTCCTCGAGCGCGCCCGCGCGGCGCTTCTTGCCCTTGCGCCCCGAAAGGATGGAACCCGCTGATGAGCGACGACACGCGTCTTTTCCTTGGCCTCGTCTCGGTGCTCGTCATCGCGAGCCTCGTTGCCGGCGTGCTTTCCTGGCGCAGCGAGAAACCGCTGCCGGCGACGCTCGAAAACCTCAATGCCCGCATCAAGGCCTGGTGGATCATGGTGGCAGGCATCAGTGTCGCCTTCCTGTTCGGCACGGGCGGCGTGATCCTGCTTTTCGCTTTCGTCTCCTTCGCGGCGCTGCGCGAATACGTCACCCTCACCAACACGCGCCACGCCGACCGCTGGACGCTGCTCGGCATGTTCCTGATCATCGTGCCGGTGCAATACTACCTGATCTGGATCGACTGGTACGGGCTCTATTCGATCTTCATCCCCGTCTACTGCTTCCTCGCCATGCCGGCGCTGACGGCCATGCGCGGCGACACGTCCCGCTTCCTCGAACGGGTCAGCGAGCAGCAATGGGGCATCATGCTGTCGGTCTATTGCATCAGCCATGTGCCGGCGCTGGTCACGCTGCCCATTCCCGGCAACGAGGGGCGGGGCCTGCTGCTCATCGCCTTCCTCATCGCCACCGTGCAGGGCAGCGACGTGCTGCAGTACATTTTCGGAAAGCTCTTCGGCAGGCACAAGGTCGCGCCGAGCATTTCGCCGTCGAAGACCTGGGAAGGGCTGGTCGGCGGCATTGCCAGCGCTTCGCTGCTCGGTGCTGGGCTCTACTGGCTGACGCCGTTCTCGCCGTTCGAAGCCGGCGGGCTCGCGGCGCTCGCCTGCATCATGGGCTTCTTCGGCGGCCTCGTCGCCTCCGCCATCAAGCGCGACCGCGGGGTGAAGGACTGGGGCCACATGATCGAGGGCCATGGCGGCATGCTCGACCGCGCCGACAGCCTCGTCTTCGCCGCCCCCGTCTTCTTTCACATCGTGCGCTACGCCTGGACGTAACCAGCGGCGTCTGCCCATCGGCGGGAGCCTGCCGAGACGGGCCGAGGCGCCGATGCCGCGGGAAAACGCCGCGCTCGGCCGGTACGCGCAGCCTTCATGCGCCGGCGGCCACCGACATGTCCGGCGGCATCGGTGGCAGCACGGCGCGCCAGCCCCGGCCGGCAGTGGAAATGGCGGCGCTCGGCGGCAAGTTGCGCTCGCTCGGCGTTTCGGGCATTGATGCCGCGCTGCCATCGCCGATCGGCGCGGAACGCGCCGGTTTCATCCTCTCGGCTTTCGGCAAAACCAATCTGTGATCAACACCATGGGAGATTTTTCATGATCCAGCGTATCAAGCCCGGCAAGCGCTTCTGCCAAGCCGTCGTCGTCAACGGCGTCGTCACCACGGCCGGCGTCACTGGCAGCGGTGCCGACACGACCGCCCAGACCCGCGACATCCTGGCCACGATCGAGGGCCTTCTGGCCGAGGCCGGTACTTCCAAGGCCAAGCTGATCAGCGCCAACATCTGGCTGCGCGACATCGCCCATTTCGCCCAGATGAACGACGTCTGGGACCAGTGGGTCGACGCGGATAACCTGCCGGTCCGCGCAACGGTCGAGGCCCGCCTCGCCGCGCCGGAACTGCTGGTCGAAATCCAGGTCACCGCGCTCGTCTGAACCGCGCGGTGACCCGTTCGCGGGTGAAGACGCGGGGCCGCGCGCATGCGGCCCTTGCAATTTCGATGATGCTCTTCAACCTGGGGTCTGGCAACGGGCTGGCCCGAAGGCGCGGCTGGGCACCATCGCCCCGGCGGTGGACAACCCACGCTACGCCCTACCGGCGCCAGGCCCGCCACCGACCTCAACCGCCCGCTGCTCTCCAGCAGGCGTCCCGGTCCACGGGTGCGAACCCCAAGCGTGCCACGAAAGCCCGCCACGTTCGCACGACCCCTTTGGCGTTGAAATTTCACGCTCTTCCGCTCCATGCTCCACGCACGCCCGGACAATCCCGCCCCGGTATCAGCCTTCCCGCACATCCAGGACTTCCAGCTCAGACAAATCCGTGGTTTACAAAAGGCCAGGTCACCTCCCTGCGGAGGTGTGGATTGAAACGCGAAGGGTCAAGGTCGCTGTGCCGAAGCGCAGCGGTCACCTCCGTGCGGAGGTGTGGATTGAAACGACGAAGGCCACGCGATAGCGAACGCCGCCGGGGGCACCTCCCTGCGGAGGTGTGGATTGAAACTGGGTGACGTCGAGATAGGCCTCGTCGAGCGACGGATCGCCTCCTTGCGGAGGGGCAGGGATTGAAACGTCTCGAGGAAGCGGGATTTGGCGTAGAGGTTCCTGCCGTCTCCATGTTGGAGTGCTGCCCGAAACGGCGGAGCCGGAAATGTGCGCCGATGAAGGCGGCTGCCCTTTAGGCCGGAGCGGGCGGATGCGCGCTCCGGCGTGTCGGCCGTCAGGCCGGCTTCAGCACGTCGGCTAGCGCGTCCACCAGCATGTCGGCGTTCTCGCGGGAGAAGACGAGGGGCGGGCGGATTTTCAGGATGTTGGCGTTGGGACCGGAGGCGCTGATCAGGACGCGGCGGGCGCGCAGGCCGTTGACGATGCGGGTCGTCAGGGCGGCGTCGGGCTGTTTCGTCGCGGGGTCGGCGACGATCTCGACGCCGATGAAGAGGCCGGAGCCGCGGATGTCGCCGAGGGCCGGGTGGAGGCGGGCAAGGCCTTTCAGGCCGTCCATCAGGTACTGGCCGACCTCCAGGGCGTTCTGCTGCAGGCCTTCCGTCCGGATCGTGTCGAGCACGGCCTTGCCGGCGGCGGCGGCGACCGGATTGCCGCCGAAGGTGTTGAAGTAGCGGGCGCGGGGGCCGAACTCGGCGACCACGTCCGGGCGCAGCACGATGCCGGCCATCGGGTAGCCGTTGCCCATCGGCTTGCCGATCGTCACCATGTCGGGGGAGACGCCGTGGCGCTCGAAGCCCCACATGGCCTCGCCGGTACGGCCGAAGCCGGGCTGCACCTCGTCGGCGACGAAGAGGCCGCCCGCGCTATGGATCGCATCCACCGCCGGCTTCAGAAAGCCTTTCGGACCGGCGAAGATGCCGTCGCTGGAAAAGATCGTGTCGGTGATCAGCATGGCCGGCTTGATGCCGTGGCGCTTCAGGTCGGCAATGGCGGCGCTGACGTCGCGGCCGAATTTCTCCATCATCTCTTCCGGCGAATGGCGGTAGCTGTCCGGCGCCGGCACGGTGCGCACATGGGCCCCGAGCGTCACGGCCTCGCCGAGCGAGGGGGAGAATTCTGCGACCGCGCTCGTCAGGCCGTGATAGGCGAGTTCCGTCGCGATGATGCCGGTGCCGCCGGTGACGAAGCGGGCGATGCGCACGGCAAGGTCGTTGGCCTCGCTGCCGGTGCAGGTGAACATGGCCTGGCTGAGGTCGCCGGGGAAGGTGGCGGTCAGTGCCTCGGCATAGTCGACGATGCCTTCGTGCAGGTAGCGCGTATGGGTGTTGAGTACGGCGGTCTGGCGGGTGATCGCCTCCACGACGCGCGGATGGCAATGGCCGACCGAGGCGACGTTGTTGTAGGCGTCGAGGTATCTTTCGCCCGCAGCGTCATAGAGGAAGACGCCTTCGCCGCGCACGAGGTGCAGCGGCTTTTCGTAGAACAGGCGATAGGCGGGGCCGAGCACCTTTTCCCGGCGGGCGATCAGCGCCCGTTCGGCCTCGCTGAGCCGTTCGAAATCCTCGCGCGAAAATGCATTCACCATCGACATGATCAGGCCTCGGAAAGGTTGGGCACGAGCCTCTTCAGCCCGGCGGGGGTGAGATCGCCTATGTTCTGCAGGCCGCGCCAGGCGGTGGCGTGGTTGCGCATGATGTAGTCCCGGTTTTCCGGGAAGCGGGCGGAGCGCCATTCGGCGATGATGACCGACATGGCCAGCCGGCAGCGCGTCAGGAGCGGCAGCAGCTCGATCTCGCCGGGCTCCAGCGCGCGCGCCGACAGGAAGCCGGCGAGGAAGGCGCCGGTGCGCGCCGCCCAGTTGTCCGTCGCGAGATGGTAGGAGAGGGCGACGGCGAGGTCGTTGACCAGCGGCGCATGCACCATGTCGCCGAAATCGATGATGCCCACCACCCGCGTCGGCTCCGCCGGATCGAGCAGGATGTTGTGCGGGTTGAAGTCGTTGTGGATGATCTGCCGCCGCGTGAGGCCGGTGATGGCGGGAAGGGCGCGCTCGAATTCGGCGAGCACGGTTTCCACCTGCGCCCGCCGCTCGGGCGCGACATGGTCGACGACCGCGCAAAGGTCGAGCGTGTGGGAAATGTCCCACATCAGCTTTCCGGCCGGCGGGCGGCCGTCGTAGTTCGCAAGGCCAAGGCCGAGTTCGGCGAGCGCGCGGCCGACATTGCGGCTCTGCGCCTCGGAGACGGGCGTGCGGTACTGCAATTCGCCGTCGAGGAAGGTGAGGAGGCGCATGATGCGCGGGCCGTCGGCGGTGGCAAGCGCATGGCTCGGCTCGCCCGCTTTCGTCGGAACGAGCCGCGGCACGGGCACGGCCGGGGCGGCGGCGGCAAGGTGCAGCAGCGCGCCGTCCTGGAATTCCAGCGCCGCGGGGTCCTCCGCCGGGTTGGCGATCTTCAGGACGAAATCGGTGCCGTCCGACCTTGTGAAGAGGAACGTCTCGTCCCGTTCGCTGGAAAGCCGCTTCACTGCGCCGGAGAGGCCATAGACCGCGGCGACGGCGGCCTCGGCATCGGGGAGCGCCGTCGCGCTCCAGGTCGCCGACATCGAATCCGTCTTCTTGGTTGCCGGCGCTGGCTGCGTCATGCTTGCTCCCTGGAGCATTTCCGCCTCTCTTCGAATCGCGAAAACGCTCTGCTTGTTCTACGCAATTCCAGACGCAAAACCGCTTCGCACTTTTGCTGGAATTGCTCCGGGTGCGGTTTCCCGCTGGTTTCGCCGCTCCTTCCGCGTCGCCTGCCGATGGCGGCACCGGTGACATTGCCTCCATACGGCGTTTGGCGGATGATGCACGCGGCAGGTGATACTTGAAACACGTCAAAAAAGATGCATCAAGTATCTTGTTACTCGATTTTGCGGATCAGTGCCATGGCTGAATTCACGACACTGGAACACGAAAACCTCAACAGCGTCGTCTATGGCGCGCTGTGCGACGCGCTGATGCAGGGCCGGTTCCAGCCCGGCGACCGGCTGAAGATCCGGGACCTCGCAGAACAGTTCGGCACCAGCGTCACGCCGATCCGCGACGCCATCCTGCGGCTGGCCAATGACGAGGCGATCACCTTCCGCTCGCCGCGCGACATCCGCATTCCGGGCCTCAACGAAAGCCGCTACCGGGAAATCCGGGCGATCCGCATCCGGCTGGAGGGGCTGGCGGCGGAAACCGCCGCGCAGGTGGCGACCAGCGCGGACATCCAGGCGCTGGAGCAGATCCTGCGGGAAAACGAGCAGGCAATCGCGGCCGGGGACCGGTTGAAGGGCACGCAACTCAACCAGGCCTTTCACTTCCTGCTGCCGCAGATCGCCGGGCTTCCGGTGCTGACCACCATCCTGCGGCGGCTCTGGCTGCAGATGGGGCCGCACATTTCGGACGCCTACATCGCCGGCGGCCGGGCGATGATCGATCATCACTATCCGGTCGTGGAAGCGCTGAAGCGCCACGATCCGGCGGCGGCCTCGATGGCGATCGTCGACGATATCCTGCTCGGCGGCAAGCCGATCCTGGAGCGCATCGAAGGGGTCGGGGAGCGGGAGGCGCGCCGGGCATAGCCTTTCGCGCGGGAGGGCTTGCAATTCGGAATTGGCCTATTACGATGTATCAAGCATCAATGGAGATCGCTTATGACCGAAGAACGCCGCTACATGCTGCTGACGGGAGCGAGCCGCGGCATCGGCCATGCGACGGTCAAGCTTTTCCAGTCGAAGGGCTGGCGTATCCTGACCGTCTCCCGCCAGCCCTTTTCCGAGGAATGCGCTTGGCCGTCCGCCCGTGAAAGCCATATCCAGGCGGACCTTGCCGACCTTTCGCAGATCGACCGGCTGGCCGCCACAGTGCGCGAGCGGCTGCCGAACGGCCGGCTGCACGCGCTCGTCAACAATGCCGGCATTTCGCCGAAGGGGCCGGGCAGGAGCCGCCTCGGCGTGCTCGATACGGATGCAGACGTCTGGACGCAGGTGCTCAATGTCAACCTCGTCTCGACGGCGCTGATCGCCCGCGCGCTGATGCCGGAGCTGGAAGCGGCGAAGGGCTCGATCGTCAACGTCACGTCGATCGCGGGTTCCCGCGTGCATCCCTTCGCGGGCGTCGCCTATGCGGCCTCCAAGGCGGCGCTGGCTTCGCTGACGCGCGAGATGGCGCATGAATTCGGCCGCCGCGGCGTGCGGGCCAATGCGATTGCGCCAGGGGAGATCGAGACCTCGATCCTCTCGCCGGGAACCGACGAGCTGGTGGCGGCGGAAGTGCCGATGCGGCGGCTCGGCGAGCCGCGGGAAGTCGCGGAAACCATCTATTTCCTCTGCACCGAGCCGTCCTCCTACATCAACGGCGCGGAAATCCACATCAACGGAGGGCAGCACGTCTGACGACTGTCAAGCGGGGAAAATATCCCGTTGACCGGGAAGACCCGGAATGCATCAATCGGCCGTAACGCCCAGGGGAAAGGGCGCGACGACCGGAGAGGCTGCAAGCGCCGCCGACAGGCCAAAGGCCGGGGCGGGCCGGCAGTCCGACAAAGGATCGTCATCAGGGCCGGGCCATCCGGTTCCTTCACAAACGAAGAAAAGGGGAGTGCAATGAAGACTGTCTTTCAATCCGGAATGCTCACGGCCGCGGCCATCGTGCTGTCGGCAGGCCTTGCCGCGCCGTCGCTCGCGCGCGACCTCACCATCGTCTCCTGGGGCGGCAACTACCAGGACGCGCAGCGTGACATCTACTTCAAGCCCTTCGCCGAAAAGTCCGGCAAGCCGGTGCTCGACGAAGCCTGGGATGGCGGCATCGGCGTCATCCAGTCGAAGGTCAAGGCCGGCGCGCCGAACTGGGATGCCGTGCAGGTGGAGGCGGAGGAACTGGCGCTCGGCTGTGCCGACGGCCTCTACGAGAAGATCGACTGGGACAAGATGGGCGGCAAGGACAGGTTCCTCGACAGCGCGGTCAATGACTGTGGCGTCGGCGCGATCGTCTGGTCCACGGCAATCGCCTATGACGGCGACAAGCTGGCGGAAGGCCCGACCTCCTGGGCGGACTTCTGGAACGTCGAAAAATTCCCCGGCAAGCGCTCGCTGCGCAAGGGGCCGAAATACACGCTCGAATTCGCGCTGCTCGCCGATGGCGTCTCCAAGGACGAGCTCTATGACGTGCTCGGCACGGAGGAGGGCGTCGAACGCGCCTTCAAGAAGCTCGACGAATTGAAGGCGAACATCGTCTGGTGGGAATCGGGCGCCCAGCCGCTGCAGTTCCTCGCCTCCGGCGAAGTGGCGATGACGTCGGCCTATAACGGCCGCATCACCGGCATCAACCGCACGGAAGGCAAGAACTTCAAGGTCGTCTTCCCGGGCAGCATCTACGCCGTCGACAGCTGGGTCGTGCTGAAGGATGCGGAGAACAAGGACGCCGCGCAGGACTTCATCGCCTTTGCCAGCGAGCCCGACAACCAGGCGAAGCTGCCGGAATTCGTGGCCTACGGCCTGCCGGTCAAGGAAGCGGCGGCCAAGGTTCCGGCCGAGTTCGCCAAGGACCTGCCGACCGATCCGGCCAACATGACGGACTCGATCGCCCTCGATGTCGATTTCTGGATCGACAATGCGGAGACGCTGACCCAGCGCTTCAACGCCTGGCTGGCGCAGTAAGGCTGCTGCTTGCGGGGCGGAAATGCCCCTCATCCCGCTGCCGCGACCTTCTCCCCGCAGGCGGGGAGAAGGCAATTGCGGCAAGGCTCGGGCCTAAACAGGCGCGCAGGCATATGTTGAGGAAAACGGCGCAACATCCCCCTCTCCCCGCTTGCGGGGAGAGGGTGGCGGCAGGCGGATGAGGGGTGCTTGCCCGCCAGCGACCGTTCCGATGGAGAATGACCTTGGCCGAATTCATCCGTTTCGACCGCATCACCAAATTCTACGGCCCGCTCTGCGTGGTCGAAAATCTCGATCTCGGCATCGACAAGGGCGAGTTCGTCAGCCTGCTCGGCCCGTCCGGTTCCGGCAAGACGACGCTCCTGATGATGCTCGCCGGTTTCGAGCAGCCGACATCGGGCAACATCCTGCTCGACGGCACCGCGATCAACGACGTGCCGACCCACAGGCGGGACATGGGCGTCGTCTTCCAGAGCTACGCGCTCTTCCCGCACATGTCGGTCGGCGAGAACGTCGCCTTTCCGCTGCAGATGCGCGGCATGGGCAGGGCGGAGATCGAGGGGCGCGTCAAGCGGGCGCTGGACATGGTGCAGCTTTCGGCCTTCGCCGACCGGCGCCCCTCGCAGCTTTCCGGCGGCCAGCAGCAGCGCGTGGCGCTGTCGCGCGCACTGGTCTTCGAGCCGCGCGTCGTGCTGATGGACGAGCCGCTCGGTGCGCTCGACAAGCAATTGCGCGAGCAGATGCAGCTCGATATCCGCGACCTGCACCGCCGCCTCGGCCTGACGATCGTCTTCGTCACGCACGACCAGTCGGAGGCGCTGACCATGTCGGACCGCGTCGCCGTCTTCAACAAGGGCAGGATCGAGCAGATCGGCACGCCCCGGCAGGTCTATGACGAGCCGGCGACGCGCTTCGTCGCCGAATTCATCGGCGAGACCAACCTGGTCGAGGGCGTCGTCGAGGCGGTCGAGGGGGAGGAGGCGACCGTGCGCCTGCCGTCCGGGGCGCAGATCGTCTCGGCGGTTTCCGGCAGCGTCTCCTCCGGCCAGCCCGTCTTCCTTTCCATCCGGCCGGAGCGGGTCGATCTCAGCGAGACGCGGGGCGATGCGCGCAACTGCCTGGAGACGGAGGTCACCGACAGCGTCTATCAGGGCGATCACCTGCGCGTGCAATTGCAGAACGCCGCCCATCCGCTGATCGCCAAGCTCGGCCGCCGGTCGCGTGAATTCCCGCCGGGCACGCGGGTCTATGCGGGCTTTTCGGCCGGTGACTGCCGGGTCATCGCGCCATGAGCGCGGGCTCCTCCCGGACCGGCCGGTCGCTCCTCCTGCTGGCGCCGCTGCTTCTCTTCCTCGTCGGCTTCTTCGTCTGGCCGCTGATCAGCATGATGTCGCAGGCCGTGTCGGATCCGGCCGTGCTGCGCCTCCTGCCGCGCAGCGCCGAGGTGCTGGCCGACTGGGATCGCGCCTCGCCGCCGACCATGCCCATGCAGGCGGCGCTGATGGAAGACCTCAAGGCCGTCGACGACGACCAGGCGCTCGGCGACATGGTGCGCCGCCTCAACAGCGCCCGCTCCGGCTTCCGCACGCTGATGGCGAAGACGACGAGCGCGCTGGACGACACGGTCAGTCCGCCCGCCGACCTCGTCTCCATCGACCAGCGCTGGGAACGGCCGGAATTCTGGCTGGCGATCGCCGATGCGCTCTCGCCCTATACCGACCGCAACCTGCTCGCCGCCGTCGATCTCGGCCGCAATGCCGCGGGCAGCATCGAGCACCTGCCGGCCGACCAGTCCGTCAACCGGGTGATCCTCGTGCGGACCTTCTGGATCGCCGCGCTCGTCACCTTCGCCTGCGCCTGCATCGGCTTTCCCTATGCGATCATCGCCGCCTCGCTGACCGGCTGGAAGCGCGACCTGATGCTCGGCGCCGTCCTGCTGCCGCTCTGGACCTCGCTCCTGGTGCGCACCGCCGCCTGGTTCATCCTCCTGCAGGAACAGGGGCTCATCAACGATCTCCTGCGCTGGCTGCGTATCATCGACGCGCCGCTGCCGCTGATCTTCAACCGCACCGGCGTCATCATCGCCATGACCCATGTGCTGCTGCCCTTCATGGTGCTGCCGATCTATTCCGTGCTGATCACCATTCCCAAGAACCTGATGCCGGCCGCCGCCTCGCTCGGCGCGCCGCCCTGGCGGGCGTTCCTGCGCGTGCTTCTGCCGCTCAGCCTGCGCGGCGTCGCCTCCGGCAGCCTGCTCGTCTTCATCTCGGCGATCGGCTACTACATCACGCCGGCGCTGATCGGCGGGCCGGGCGACCAGATGATCTCGTCCATCATCGCCTTCTACGCCACGGGCTCGGCTAACTGGGGCATGGCCGGCGCACTCGGCGTCGTGCTGCTCGTCGCGACGCTGTTGCTCTACAGCGTCTATGCGCGGCTCTCCGCCGATGAACCGGGGAGGCGATAGGCCATGCCGATGAAGCTCGCCAAGACCGCCTTCGCCGCGCTGACGATCCTCTTCCTCGTCGCGCCGCTCATCGCCATCCTGCCGCTCGCCTTCACCTCGAGCGTCATCCTCACCTATCCGGTCCCCTCCTGGTCGCTGCGCTGGTTCGAGGAGCTGTTCACCGCCGATGCCTGGCGGCGGGCGATCGTCAACAGCCTGATCATCGGCACCGGCACGACGCTGCTCGCCACGGTGCTCGGCACGGCCGCCTCGCTGGGTCTGCGCAACCGGCTCCTCTTCTTCCGCGGCTCCATGCGCACGCTCTTCCTGCTGCCGATGGTGGTGCCGGCGGTCGTGCTCGGCGTTGGCATGCAGGTGCTGCTCGCCGGCTTCGGCCTGACGAACAGCTACGCCGGGGTGATCATCGCCCATACGGTCGTCGCCGTGCCCTTCGTGGTGGTCAGCGTCACCGGCGCGCTCGCCGGCATCGACGAGCGGGTGGAGCTTGCGGCCCAAAGCCTGGGCGCATCGCCCGCCACGGTCTTCCGGCGCGTGACGCTGCCGCTCGCCATGCCGGGCGTACTCTCGGGTGCGGTGCTCGCCTTCGCCACCTCGCTCGACGAGGTTGTGCTGACGCTCTTCGTCGCCGGTCCCAACCAGCGCACGCTGGCCCGGCAGATGTTCTCCAGCATCCGCGAGAACATCAGCCCCGCCATCGCCGCCGCCGCCTTCCTCTTCATCGCCGCGACCGTCGTGATCGGCCTCGTCGTGGTGCTGTCGCGCTCCATGCTGGCGAAGCGGCGCTAGGCCGTTCGTTTCAACGCATCGGCGAGGACCTGGTAGACGCGCGGTTCCAGCATGTGCGCCACGTTGAAGCGCATGAAGCCGGCGGCGCTCTGCGACACGCTGAAGACGTTGCCGGGGGCGAGCACGAGGCCTTCGGCGAGGGCGGCCTGCGCGACCTCGCCGGAATCGAGCCCCTCCGGCAGCCGGCACCAGAGGTTGAAGCCGCCGCGCGGCTGGAGCCAGGACGTGATGCCGAGTCGCGAAAGCCGCTCCGCCACCTCGCGCCGGGCGCGCACCAGCTTGCGGCGCAGCTCTTCCATGTGCTTGCGGTAGCCGCCGCCGGCGAGCATATGGGCGATGATCTCGCTGGAGATCGGGCTCGGCCCGCCGAAATTGGTGGCGATCTGCAGGTCGACCAGCCCCTCGATCCAATCCGGCCGCGCCGCGATATAGCCGCAGCGCGCGGAGGCGGAGAGCGTCTTGGAGAAGCTGCCGATGCGGATGACGCGGTCGAGCCCGTCGAGCGCGGCAAGCCGGGTGGAGGGCTCCGGCTCGAAATCGGCAAAGATGTCGTCCTCGACGATGATCGTCTCGCTGCCGGCGGCCGCGTTGAGCAGGCGGTGCGCCACCTGCGGCGACAGGGTCGCGCCCGTCGGGTTGTGGATGGCCGAATTGGTCACGTAGAGCCGCGGCCGTTTCGCCGCGAGCACGGCCTCGAAGGCCGCGATGTCGGGGCCTGACGGCGTATAGGGCACGCCGACGACCGTCACCTGATGCGCCTTCAGCAGCGCCTGGAAATTGAAGTAGCAGGGATCGTCCACCAGCACCGTGTCGCCGGGGCGCAGCAGGAAGCGGCCGATCAGGTCGAGCGCCTGCGTGCCCGTGCTCGTCAGCATCAGGTGCTCCGGCCCGGCCGAAATGCCTTCCTCCGCGAGCCGGCCGATGAGCAGCCGCCGCAGGAACGAGGAGCCGCGCGTGCTGCCGTAATAGGACAGGAGGTCGCCGTCGCTCTTCGCCAGGCTGCGCATCGCGCGGCGCAGCGCCGCGTCCGGCATCCAGTCCGCCGGCAGCCAGCCGCAGCCGGGTTTCAGCACCGCGGCATCGGCGTCGAGCGACTGGCGCGACACCCAGAACGGATCGACCGCCCGCGCCTTCGGCGTCTCCGCCGCGGCAAGCTTCAGCGGGGGCAGGGCGGTTTGCGAGACATAGAAGCCGGAGCCCCGTTGCGCCCGGATCAGCCCCTCCGCCGCAAGCCGGTCATAGGCCTCCACGACGGTGGAGGGCGAAACGCCCATCTTGGCGGCGAACCGGCGGATCGAGGGCAGCCGGTCGCCCGGCGCGAGCGCGCGGCTGGCGATGCGGTCGTTGATCGTCGCCATGACCTCGGAAATCCGGCTCGTGCTTTCGGTCATGTTCTCTTTCCGCATCCAGGATTCTTCTTTGCCGGCAGGCGGATGAGGCGCTTGTCCTCCCCTCATCCGCCTGCCGGCACCTTCTCCCCGCAAGCGGGGCGAAGGGATATGCCCGCGCCGGTTTCCCGACCGATCATCGTCGCGTGGGGCACGTCCCCTCTCCCCGCTTGCGGGGAGAGGGTTAGGGTGAGGGGCGGCCGCCTTGCCATAGGGATTGCCGCCTCTGTATTGCTAATTGAACCAGTACAGTTCTTTTAGATTGTATCGCTCCTTCCCTGTCTTCGCCAGCCCTGCCGCCGTAAAGAAGGATGAATGCGAGGACCAATGAAAACATCCATGGAAGGCTGGGGCAGCGGGCTTGCCGGCGTCATCATCTTCAGCGGCTCGCTGCCGGCGACCCGCGTGGCGGTGGCGGATTTCTCGCCGCTGTTCCTGACATCGGCCCGCGCGGTCATCGCCGCGCTGCTGGGTGCGGCGCTGCTCCTTGCCCTGCGCCAGCCGAGGCCGTCGCGCGATACGCTCCTTTCGCTGGCAATCGTCGCGCTCGGCGTCGTCGTCGGTTTTCCTCTGCTGACGGCGCTGGCGCTGCAATACATCACCTCGGCGCATTCCATCGTCTTCGTCGGGCTTTTGCCGCTGGCGACCGCCATCTTCGGCGTGCTGCGCGGCGGGGAGCGGCCGAAGCCGCTGTTCTGGCTGTTCTCCGGCATCGGCAGCGCGACGGTGGTGGGCTTCGCGCTGAATTCGGGCGGCGAAGTCTCGCTCGTCGGCGATCTCCTGATGGTCGCGGCCATCGTCGCCTGCGGCCTTGGTTATGCGGAAGGCGCCAAGCTCTCGCGCACGCTCGGCGGCTGGCAGGTCATTTCCTGGGCGCTGATCCTCTCCCTGCCGCTGATGGCGATCATCGCGCTCGTCTCGCTGCCCGAGACCTTCGCCGGCATCGACGGCAGCGCCTGGGCGGGGCTCGCCTATGTCTCGGTCTTCAGCATGCTGATCGGCTTCGTCTTCTGGTATCGGGGCCTGGCGCTCGGCGGCATCGCGGCGGTGGGCCAGCTGCAACTGCTCCAGCCCTTCTTCGGCCTGCTGCTCGCCGCCGTCCTGCTGCATGAGCGCGTGAGCCCGCTGATGCTGGTCACGACGCTCGCCATCGTGCTTTGCGTGGCCGGCGCCCGCAAATTTGCCCGCTGAAGCAATTCCAGCAAAAGTGTGAAGCGGTTTTGCGTAAGGCAATTCCGGCCAGGCCTGCGCAGGACCGGCAGCCGGCGGCGTTCGGGGAATGGAGACGGCGCGCGAAATCTGCTATGGCTCTTGCCAGCGGTTCGTGCCTTCGACGATAGTGTCCGGCGGAACGGCCTGGGAGAGCTGGATGGCGGCAGATGTTCGCACGTCGAAAGAGATGAACGGTGCCCTGGCGCCGAAGGCGCTGCGGGTCGGCTTCATCCTGTCGAAAAGTTTCACGCTGTCGGCCTTCGCGCTGTTCGTCGATACGCTGCGGCTGGCCAGCGACAGCGAGGACCGCTCGCGCCGCGTCCACTGCGATTGGGACGTGCTGAGCAGCACGCGCAACTTCATCACCTCGTCGAGCGGCATCCAGGTCGCCCCGACCGCGCCCTTTGCCGATCCCGCCTGTTTCGACTACATCGCCGTCGTCGGCGGCCTCCTGTCGGTGGAGGAGCCCATCGACAGCTATGCCCAGGCCTATCTGCGCAAGGCCGCCCAGGCCGGCGTCGGGCTGATCGGCCTCTGTACGGGCAGCTTCATCCTGGCCGAGGCGGGCCTTCTGAAGGGACACACGGCCTGCGTCAGCTGGCTGCACCACCGCGATTTCCGCGGCCGTTTTCCCGATATCGAAGCGACGTCGGAACAGATCTTCCGTTTCGACGGCAAGGTTGCCACCTGTGCCGGCGGCAGCAGCGTCGCCGATCTCGCCGCGACGCTCGTGCGCCACCATGTCGGCGAGGCGGCCGAGCGCAACGCGCTGGAAATCCTGCAGATCCGCCACCGGCGCGATGCGACCGACGTGCAGCCGCGCAATCCGCTCGGCCTCGAGGCCCGCGACCGCCGCGTGCACCTCGCCATCATGATGATGGAACAGCACACCGAGGACCTCCTGTCGATCGACAGCATCGCCACCATGACGGGTGTCTCCCGCCGCCAGCTCGAGCGGCTGTTCGAGGGCGACATGGGCGCCTCGCCGAGCGCGATCTACATGAAGATCCGCATGGCCGCGGCGCTCACCATGGTGATGCGCACCAACAAGCCGCTGATCGAGATCGCGCTGGAGACCGGTTTCGAGAGCCTGTCGCACTTCACCCGCCGCTTCCGTGCCGCTTTCGGCGATACGCCCTCGCAGATCCGCCGCGACGGCCGCCGCCAGGCCGGCTGAAGGGCAAATCGCCCGGCCGCCGGGAACCAACCCGTGCGAAAACCGTTCGGTCTCCATTGCTGACAAGGAGACCGCAATGGCAAGCAACGACGTCCAATCCCAGATTTCCGCCCTGCGCGCAGAGATCGCCCAGCTCCAGAAGGACCTTGGCGAACGCGGCAGCGAGGCCTACGAGACCATCCGCGATCGCGCCGGCAATGCCGTGGAGGCTGCCCGACCGGCCGTCCGCTCGGCAACGAAATATGTACGCAACGAAGGCGCCGCCGTCGCGCAGGCCGCGCGCGAACACCCGGCCGCGCTCTCGACGGTCGTCCTGACCGCAGGCCTTGCCGGCGTCGTCATCGGTTACCTGCTCGGCTCGCTCGAAAGCGAACCGCCCCGCCGCCAGCGCTGGTTCTGAACAGACGAAAGCCCGGCATCGCCGGGCTTTTTCATGCTGTGAGGAAACGGATGCAAGACGCGGGTTTCCTTGGTTTCTACGTATCCCGGGCTTGGCCGGGGATACGCATGTCACCGGTGGCGAAGGCCGAACAGATAGCCGATGAAGGCGGCGCCGGCCAGCGCGGCGAGCGGGTTGGCCTGGATCGTCTGGCGCACCTCGTCACGCAGCGATTCCGCCTTGGCGACCGCCAGTTGGCCGGTGCCTTCGGCGATCAGCCCCGCGGATTCCTTCAGCCGGCTGATTTCCGTCTTCAGCGCCTCGATCTGTTCGTTCACCGTTGCTTCGGCCGCAGCAGCACGGGCGTCTTCCGAAATGTTGTCGCGCCCCTCAACGACGCCGAGCGTGCGTTTGCCGGTGCTCTTTTCGTCAGCCATGGACATGTCTCCTGGATTTGATGGAATGGCGAAAGGAGAACTTTCGCCGCGCCACTTGGTTCCCGACGATGATTCAAACTGTGATCTTTCCGGCATGACCGGGCGATTGACTCTTGCGGATTTTGAGAACAAATAGAGAACATATTGTCTTTCAGCCGGGAGCCCGCCAAGCCGATGTCCGCCTCCGTCCATGCCGTTGTCGCCGATCTGCGCGACCGCATCCGGCAGTTCGACGGCCGCGCCCAGCGCGACCGGGCGGTGCTGCCCTTCGGCGTGCCGGAGATCGACGCGCGGCTGCCGGGCGGCGGGCTGGCGCTGGCCAGCCTGCACGAGATCTGCGGCGGCGGCAACGATGCCGTCGAGGCCAGCGCCGCTATGCTCTTTGCCGCCGGCATCGCCGCGCGCACGAAGGGGCAGGTGCTCTGGTGCCTCACGCGGTGCGATCTTTTCGCGCCGGCGCTGGCGCAGGCGGGGCTTGCGCCCGGCCGCGTCCTCTATGTGGAGGCGGGCGACGAGAAGAGCCTGCTGCTCTGTTTCGAGGAGGGGTTGCGCCATGGCGGGCTCGGCGCCGTCGTCGCCGAGGTGGCGCGCCTGTCGATGACCGCCTCGCGCCGCCTGCAGCTCGCCGCGGAGGCCGGCGGCACGCTCGGCCTTGCCCTGCGCCGCTTCCGCCACCGGAAGGAGGCGGATGCCCTTGCGCAGCCCTCCGCCGCGGTGACGCGCTGGCGGGTCCATGTGCGGCCCTCCGCACCCCTTCCCGTGCCCGGCATCGGCCGGGCGCAATGGCTGCTGGAACTGGCCCGCTGCCGGGCCGGCGAGGCGGCGGACTTTGACGTGGAGGCCACCGATGCCGAGGGTCGTATCGCTTTTTCTTCCCGGCTGGCCGATCGATCGCCTGCGGCGGGCGCTCGGCGCATCGGCGCCGCCGCCGGATAGCCGGCTCGTGCTCGTCGGCCGCGACGGCGCGCGCCGCATCCTGACGGCGGTGAGCCGGCCGGCCGAGCAGGCGGGCCTGCGCGTCGGCATGCCGCTCACCAAGGCCCATGCGCTGCTGCCGGGCGTTACCACCATGCCGGCCGATCCCGCGGCCGATGCCGCCGCCCTGGGCCGCCTCGCGCTCTGGGCCCTGCAGCACTATGCGCCCATCGTCGCCCCGGACCCGCCCGATGGCCTCGTCATCGACACGACCGGCGCCGATCACCTGCACGGCGGCGAGGCGCGCATGCTGACCGGCCTCGTCAACCGTCTCTCCGCCTCCGGCATCTTTGCCCGTGCCGCCATCGCCGACAGCTGGGGTGCGGCCCATGCCGCCGCCCGCTTCCTCGCCGATCCCGTATGCGTCCTCCCGCCGGGCAAGGCCGGCGAGACCGTGTCGCCCCTGCCGGTCGCGGGATTGCGGATACCGCCGGAAACCGTGGCGGGCCTTCATGTGCTCGGCTTCTCCACGATCGGGGATGTGCTGACCGTGCCGCGCGCGCCGCTCGTCCTGCGCTTCGGCCCGCTTCTCGGCCGCCGGCTCGACCAGCTTCAGGGCACGATTTCCGAACCCGTCGATCCGCTGCGCGATCCGGACCTCGTCACGGTCCGCAAGGTTTTCGGCGAGCCGATCGGCGCCCCCGAGACCATCGCGCGCTACACGGCCGGTCTCGTGCGCGATCTCTGCGCGGCGCTGGAAAAACGCGGCCTCGGCGCCCGCCGGCTCGATCTCCTCTTCCATCGTGTCGACAATTCCCTGCAGGCGATCCGCATCGGCACGGCGCGGCCCGCGCGCGACGAAAGACAGCTCATCCGGCTCCTGACAGACCGCATCGAGACGATCGATCCCGGCTTCGGCATCGAGATCATGGACCTGACCGCGACGCTGGCCGAACCGCTTGTCCTGCAACAGGCCGTCTCCTCACTGATCGAGGCGGAGGAAGCGGACCTTGCCGGCCTCGTCGACGTGATCGTCAACCGCATCGGTGCCGCGCGCCTCTACCGCATCGCCCCGGTGGAAAGCGACGTGCCGGAACGCTCCTTCCGCCGCATTCCGCCGCTTTCGCCCGAGACGGGCACGACCTGGCCAAGCCGCTGGCCGCGTCCCGCCCGTCTCCTCGCCCGGCCGGAGCCGGTGGAGGTCATGGCGCTCCTGCCGGACCATCCGCCCGCCTCCTTCACCTGGCGCGGCGTGCGGCGGCTGGTCAAGCGGGCCGATGGGCCGGAGCGCATCTTCGGCGAATGGTGGAAGCGCGATGCCGAGCTGGCGGCCGTGCGGGATTATTTCCAGGTCGAGGACACAGGGGGGGAGCGCTTCTGGCTCTTCCGTTCCGGCAACGAAGAGCAGGTGGCAAGCGGCATCGGTCGCTGGTTCCTGCACGGGATTTTCGCATGAATCCGCGCTACGCCGAGCTTCAGGTGACGTCCCACTTCTCGTTCCTGCGCGGGGCGAGCAGCTGTGCGGACCTGTTCGCGCAGGCGAGCGCCCTTGGCATCGAGGCGCTTGCCGTCGTCGATCGCAACAGCCTTGCCGGCGTCGTCCAGGCCTTCAAGGCGTCGCGGGAGCTTCCGGAGGATGCCCCGTCGGTGCGGCTGGTGGTCGGCTGCCGGCTCGACCTTGTCGATGGCATGTCGCTGCTCGTCTATCCGACCGATCGCGCCGCCTATGGCCGTCTCTGCCGCCTGCTCACCATCGGCAAGGAGAGGGCCGGCAAGGGCAAGTGCCATCTCGACTGGTCCGATGTCGTCGACTGGAGCGAGGGTCTCCTCGCCGTGCTGGTGCCGGACGAGGCGGACGAGACCGCCGCCTTCCAGCTGCGCCGCCTGCACACGCATTTCAAGGAGCGCTGCTATCTCGCCCTCACGCTCCGCCGCCGGCCGAACGACCAGCTGCGGCTGTTCGACCTCTCCAACCTCGCCGCCCGCCATGGCGTGCCCACCGTCGTCACCAACGACGTGCTCTACCACGCGCCCGCCCGGCGCATGCTGCAGGACGTCGTCACCTGCATCCGCCACAACGTCGCCATCGACAATGCCGGCTTCCTGCGCGAACGCCACGCCGACCGCTACCTCAAGCCCCCGGAGGAAATGCACCGTCTCTTCGCGCGTTACCCGGAGGCGCTGCGGCGGACGCTGGAGATCGTCGAGCGCTGCCGGTTCTCGCTGGACGAATTGATGTATCAGTATCCGGACGAAACGTCCCATCCGGACACGAGCTCGCAGGAAACCTTGGAGGCCTTCGTTCGCCAGGCCGTTATCGAGCGCTATCCGGCCGGTTTGCCGGAGACGTTGCGGGAAAGGCTCGACCATGAATTGGCGTTGATCGAAAAGAAGCAATACGCGCCCTATTTCCTGACGGTCAACGCGATCGTGCGCCATGCACGCTCCATCGGCATACTCTGTCAGGGGCGTGGTTCGGCTGCCAACAGCGCCGTCTGCTTCGTTCTCGGGATCACCGCGATCGATCCGGAGCGGAGCCATCTTCTCTTCGAGCGCTTCGTTTCCGAGGAGCGCGATGAGCCACCCGATATCGATGTGGATTTCGAGCACGAGCGGCGGGAAGAGGTGATCGGCTGGATCTACGATACCTACGGATGGGATCGGTCCGCGCTCTGCGCGACGGTCATCCGCTATCGCTCCCGGGCGGCGATGCGTGATGTCGGCCGGGCGCTCGGCATGCCGGAGGATGTGCTGAAAGCGTTGTCCTCACAGGTCTGGGGCTGGTCCAACGATGTGCCGCAGAGCCATGCGGTTTCGGCCGGGCTCAATGTGGACGACCGCCGTATCCGGCTGCTGTTCGATCTCGCGCGTCAGTTGATCAACGCCCCGCGCCACCTCTCGCAGCATCCGGGCGGTTTCGTGCTGACGCGTGACCGGCTGGACGATCTGGTCCCGATCGAACCGGCGGCGATGGACAAGCGGCAGGTGATCGAATGGGACAAGGACGACATCGAATATCTGCACTTCATGAAGGTCGACGTACTGGCGCTCGGCATGCTGTCGTGCATGCGCCGTGCGCTGGATTTCCTTCGAGAGCACAAGGGGATCGACTACGACCTCACCACCATCCCTGCCAAGGACAAGGCGACGTTCGAGATGATCTCGAAGGCCGATACGATCGGTACGTTCCAGATCGAGAGCCGGGCGCAGATGTCCATGCTGCCACGCCTGAAACCGCAGACGTTCTACGATATCGTCATCCAGGTGGCAATCGTGCGGCCGGGGCCGATCCAAGGCGACATGGTGCATCCTTATCTGAAGCGTCGGCAAAAACTAGAGGATGTCGATTATCCGAACCCGGCCTTTCGGAAGGTTCTCGAACGCACCCTTGGCGTGCCGCTGTTCCAGGAGCAGGCCATGCAGGTCGCCATCGACTGTGCTGGTTTCAAGCCAGGACGAGCCGACCAGTTGCGCCGGGCGATGGCGACCTTCAAGCAGACCGGCGGTGTGGACAAGTTTCGCGACGAACTGATCGAAGGCATGGTCAAGAATCACTATGCCCGCGATTTCGCCGAACGTATCTGCCGCCAGCTCGAAGGGTTCGGCTCCTACGGTTTCCCGGAAAGCCACGCCTACAGTTTCGCGATCATCGCCTATGCCTCCGCCTGGATGAAATGCCATCACCCGGACGTCTTCTGCGCCGCCCTGCTCAATTCCCAGCCGATGGGGTTCTACGCCCCGGCACAGATCGTGCGCGATGCGCGCGAGCACGGGGTGGAGGTGCGTCCGGTCTGCGTCAATGCCAGCCGCTGGGATTGCACGCTGGAGCCGACGGACGAGGAGGGGCGGCTTGCCGTGCGGCTCGGGCTGCGGATGGTCAAGGGCCTCGACAACAAGGAGATGGGCGATTTTCTTGCAGCAAGGGGCGAGGCGCCGTTTGCCTCGGTCGATGACCTCTGGCGTCGCACGGAACTCGCATCCGACACGCTGGTGCGGCTTGCCGAGGCGGATGCCTTCCGGCCGTCGCTCGGGCTTTCCCGGCGCGAGGCCTTGTGGACGATCCGCGGCTTGCGGGACGAGCCGCTGCCGCTGTTTTCCGCGGCGGCCGAGCGGGAGGCCGCGGCCCTGCCGGAATTGACGGAACCGGTGGTGGCATTGCGACCCATGGCGACGGGCGGCGAGGTGGTGGAGGACTATGGCCGCGTCGGCCTGACGCTCCGGGCCCATCCGGTGAGCTTCCTGCGCGAGAGCCTCGCCCGTCGCCGCCTGCTTTCCTGCGCCGAAGCGACGCGGCTTCGCGATCGCCAGAAGGTCGAGACGGCCGGCATCGTGCTCGTCCGCCAGCAGCCGGGCTCGGCCAAGGGCGTCATCTTCGTGACGATCGAGGACGAGACGGGCATCGCCAACCTCGTCGTCTGGCGCAAGGTCTTCCTCGCCTATCGCCCCATCGTGATGGGCGCGCCGATGATCGGCGTCAAAGGTTACATCCAGCGGGAGGGCGAGGTGGTGCATATCGTCGTGCAGCACCTTACCGATCTTTCGGCCGACTTCGCCACCATCGGCCGGCGTGGCGATGCCGTGCAGCCGCAAGCCCGCGAGGCGGTGCAGACCATCCGCGTCAAATCCCGCGACTTCCATTGAGGTCCCAGAAGGCCGACCTGTGGGACGTCGATACGTTCCGGACGCGCCTGCCGCAGCTGCCGCCGAGGGCGACCGGCAGATGCGGTGGTCATCTCCCTCGAAGACGCGTTGAGGATGGCGACGGCAAATCCGAGCCGATGGGACCGGAGGCAAGTGTCGGCTTCCTCAGGCCCGGCATGCCACCGATATCGACCTGCTCGACGGTTTCGGGGACGATCCGGCTCAGTAATCCACGATCCGGTCGTCGGCCGGGTCGGCCCAGCGCGTGTTCGGCACGGTTGAGAACCAGCCGGGTCGGGCGGGGTCGCGGTCATAGGCGTAGCCGCCCAGCGACTTGTAGAGATCGGAATACTGGCCCAACTTGTCGCGGTCGAGCGTGATGCCGAGGCCGGGGGCGGTGGGCACGGGGATCTTGCCGTCGACATAGCGCATCGGGCCGCCGACGATCACGTCATCGACGAGCTGGTGGTAGTGCGCATCGCCGGTGAAGACGAGGTTCGGCAGTACCGCGCCGAGATGCAGCATGGTGGCGAGCTGGATGCCGAGCTCGCCGGAGGAGTGCACGGCGATGCCGAGCTGGAAGGTCTCGCAGACGGCGGCCGCCTTGATGCAGGGCCGGATGCCGCCCCAGAAGGTCGTGTCGAGCAGGATGACGTCGCAGGCCGGCGCCAGGACATTGGTGGCAAGCTGCTCGAAATTGACGACGATCGTGTTGGTGGCGAGCGGCATATGCGTGTTCTCGCGCACACGGCGCATGCCGTTGAGGCCCCAGGTCGGGTCCTCGTAATAATCGTTGTTGAGGTCTTCGATGCCCTTGGCGAAACGGATCGCCTCCTCCACCGTGAAGGCGGCATTGGGGTCGTAGCGCACGCTGTCGGTGCCGACGGCCTTGGCCAGCGCCCGGTAGACCTCCAGCTCGTAATCCGGCGGAAAGACGCCGCTCTTCAGCTTGTGGGCGGTGAAGCCGTGCGTCTTCTTGAGGCTGAGTGCCTGGTCGATGAGCTGGTCGGCGGTGCGGATCTCGCCCGCGCCCGTCTCCTTGTTCGGCAGGCGGAAGAACAGGTAGCTGGCAAAGCCCACCGTATCGCGCATCCTGCCGCCGAGAAGATCGTAGACCGGCACGTCGAGGAACTTGCCCATGATGTCGAGGCAGGCGAATTCGATGGCCGCATGCATCTGCGTGCGGTTGTTGTAGAGGCTGGCGGTCGGGTTGCAGATCTTGAAGCGGAGCTGTTCCAGCTCGAACGGATCGTGGCCGACGAGATAGGGTTTCAGCGCCCGGAAGGCGGCCTCGGCGCTTTCGCCGCCGCCGCCCATCTCGCCGAGCCCGACGAGGCCGACATCGGTCTCGACCTCCACGATGGTGCGCACGAAGCGTCCCCAATGGGCGCCGTTGGAATGGCGCAGCGGCGCCTCAAGCGGCACCGTCACGGTGGTGGCGCGGATGTCGGTGATGACGGGCCGTTTCATGGCAGGTCTCCGGTTCTCGTTCATTCGGGCAGGACGATGCCGAGCTTGGCCATCGTGCCGCCATCGATCTTGATGTCCGCGCCCGTGATGAAGCGGGCCTTGTCGCTGGCGAGGAAGGCGACGAGATCGGCGATCTCGGAGGGTTTTCCCACCCGGCCGACCGGATGGCCCTTGCCCCACAGCGCGATCGTCTCATCCTGGCTGTGCTCGCCCTTCCACAGGTCCGCCGCCCAGCGCAGCATCGGCGTGTCGACGGAGGCGGGGCAGACGGCGTTGACCGTGATGTTCTCCGCCGCATGGTCGAGCGCCATCGCGCGCACCAGGGCGTTGATCGCGCCCTTGCTGGCCGTATAGGCCGCGACGCCCGCCTGCGAGGCATAGGCCTGCACGGAGGAGATCGCGACGATCGCCCCGCCGCCGCGCTTGCGCATTTCGGGGATGGCGAAGCGAGAGGCGAGGTAGATGCCCTTCAGGTTGATGTCGAAGACGTCGTCCCAGACATCTTCCGGCGTGTCGACGACCGTGCCGTAGCGCTGGATGCCGGCGCAGCAGGCGAGCACGTCGAGGCCGCCATGGCGCGCCACGGCCGTGGCGACGGCGCGCTCCATGTCGTCCGCCCGGCGCACGTCGCCGACGAAGCCGGAGGCGTTCGGCCCGATCGCCGCGACGGCCTCGTCCACCGATGTGGCATCGTTCGCGACGACGAGGACCCTGCCGCCGGCACCCGCGAACCGTTCCGCGCAGGCCCGGCCCATGCCGAGGCTGCCGCCGGTCACGATGATGCTCCTGCCGGAAAATTCATCCGCGCTCATGGTCGTTCTCCTTCCCGCTCGGCTTAACTAACATTCTACCATACCAGACTGTCAACCGGGATTTCTCGACGAGTGTCAGCCGGCGAATCTCGGTTCGGGAATGCCGGCGCCGGCCCCGTCGATCGCAACGAGGCTGCCTTCCGCCAGGTTTGCGGCAAGGTGCTCGGCGCTCATCGTGAAGCGGGCGGAGGTGACGTAGAGGGTGGAGAGGTCCGGGCCGCCGAAGGTGCAGCTCGTCGGCCAGGTGACGGGCAGTTCCGCCAGCGCCAGCAGCGCGCCATCGGCGGTAAAGCGTGCGACCGAGGCGCCGCCGACCACGCGGCAGTTCCACAGCGTGTCCTCGGCATCCATGCAGGAGCCGTCCGGCAGGCCGCGCTCGAAGCCGCTGACGATGGTGCGCCGGTCGCTGATCGTCCTTGCAGCGGGGTCGTAGGCGAAGGCGTAGATTTCGTTTTCCGGCGTATCGGCGAAGAGGAAGCGTCCGTCGCGCGTCCAGCCCATCGTGTTGGTGATGCCGTATTCGCGCGGCGTGAGCTGCGTGACGGTGCCGGTGGGGTCGATCCGATAGACGGCGCCGGACTTGCGGTCCATCGCCCGGGGCGAGCCGTCCGGGTTGAGATTGTTCTGCATGGTGGCGACCCAGAAGGAGCCGTCGGGCGCGACGCGGCCTTCGTTCAGCCGGTTGTCGGCAAGGTCCGGCTCTGGCACAGCAAAGGTCTCGAAGGCTTCGCCCGGCCGCCAGAAGGCGACCTCGCGGCGCAGCCCGACGATGAAGCCGCCGGAGGCGCGAAGGCCGATCGACGTCGGGAAGTCCGGCGCCGGCCAGTCGGCATGCTCGCCGCTGCGCGGCTCATGGCGGTGGATGCGCTTGCCGCCGATATCCACCCAGTAGAGCGCCTCTTCCTCGCCGGACCAGATGATGCTTTCGCCGACGATGTCGCCCGCGGCGTATTCGATCCTTGCCTTCACGCGCAGCCCTCCCGCATCCGCCAAATTCACGTTGACAATAGCTGAGAGTGAATCTAATTCAAGGTCACTAAGTACCTATATGATAGGTAGGAGGCGACGGGATGGAATCGAAGTCGGAACCGGATGCGGCCGGCGGGCAGAAGGGCGGCGAAGGTCTGCTCGGCGGCGTCATGGATGCCGTCCGGATCCATATCCGCGAAAACGGCCTGCAGGTCGGCGACTGGCTGCCGAGCGAGGGCGCCTTCGCGGAAAAGCTCGGCGTTTCCCGCGGCATCGTGCGCGAGGCCTATCGCTCGCTGTCCGCGCTGACGTTGATCGATATCGGCAACGGCCGTCGTCCGCGGGTGGCAGCGCCGAGGGCGGACGTGCTGGCGCTGGTCACCGACCATGCCGTGCACACCGACCAGGTGACGATCCAGCAGATTTTCGATGTCCGCCGCACGGTGGAGCGCCGGACGGTCGTGCTCGCCGCGATGCGCCGCACGGACCGCGAGGCGGCCGCGATCGTCGCGCTGGCCGAGGCGATGCAGCGGGATTTCGATGCGCCGCAAAAGGTGATGGAGCACGACATCGCCTTCCACGAGGCGATCGGCGCGGCGTCGCGCAATCCGATGTTCTCGCTGATCGTTGGCTCGTTCCATGTGGTGACGCGCCAGACCTGGCCGATCGGCTGGGCAAGCCGCGCCAGCAACGAGACGCGGCAGGAAAGCATCGACGGCCACATGACCATCGCCCGGGCCATCGCCAATGGCGACCCGACGACGGGCGAGCAGGCGATGGTCGAGCATTTCGATCTGACGGTGAAGGCGCTGCTGGCGGCGGGAGTGTATTGAGCATGAAGATCACCGCGTTCGAAACCGTCCGCGCCCGCGACTTTCCCAACATCCTCTGGGTGCGCATCCACACCGACGAGGGCCTTGTCGGGCTCGGCGAGACCTTCTTCATGGCCGCGACGGTGGAGGCCTACATCCACGAGGTCGTGGCGCCGAAGCTGCTCGGCCGCGATCCCCTGGAGATCGACCGCATCTCGAAGGACCTGACGGGCTATCTCGGCTTCCGCTCGACGGGGGCGGAGATGCGCGGCAATTCGGCCGTGGATATCGGCCTGTGGGACCTTTTCGGCAAGGCGACGAACCTGCCGATCGCCCAGTTGCTCGGCGGTTTCTCGCGGCGCGAGATCCGCACCTACAACACCTGCGCCGGCAATACCTACATGCGCGAGGCGAAGGGCCAGCAGACCGGCAATTACGGCATCGGCGGCCCGCGGCGCGACCATGACGACCTCAACGGCTTCCTGGAGCGGGCGGACGAGCTTGCCGAAGACCTCCTGTCGGAGGGCATCACGGCCATGAAAATCTGGCCGTTCGACATCGCGGCGGAAAAGAGCGGCGGCCAGTACATTTCCGGGCCAGACCTGCGCAAGGCGCTCGAACCCTTCGAGAAGATCCGCAAGCGCGTCGGCGACCGCATGGACATCATGGTCGAGTTCCACTCCATGTGGCAGCTCACCCCGGCCATCCAGATCGCCCGGGCGCTCGAGCCCTACGCCACCTTCTGGCACGAGGACCCGATCAAGATGGATTCGCTCTCCAGCCTCAAGCGCTATGCGGCGGCGAGCCGCGCGCCGCTCTGCGCCTCGGAGACGCTCGCCACCCGCTGGGCCTTCCGCGACCTGATGGAGACGGATGCCGCCGGTGTCGTCATGCTCGACCTTTCCTGGTGCGGCGGCCTTTCCGAGGCCAAGAAGATCGCCACCATGGCGGAGGCCTGGCATCTGCCGGTCGCCCCGCATGACTGCACCGGTCCCGTCGTGCTCGCCGCCTCGACGCACCTGTCGCTGAACGCGCCGAACGCGCTCGTGCAGGAAAGCGTCCGCGCCTATTACAAGACCTGGTACGCCGAGCTGACGACGCAGCTGCCGACCGTGGCGAACGGCATGATCACCGTTCCCCCCGGGCCGGGCCACGGCGTCGATCTCGCGCCGGATCTCGACCGGAAATTCGACGTCTCGCGCCGGACTTCGGCACTGGAGTGATCTCGTAACGCTGACCACTTGACTTGTATGGTAGTAGGCTAGTAGCCTGTAACGGGATGGAGGAGGCCGGAATGCAGAACATCAAACCGCAGCGCGTTCTTTCGGCCGCCGAAGCCGTCGGGCCTCAGGTCTACCGCATCCTGCGCGAGCAGATCATCCAGGCCGAGCTGACGCCGGGCGAGCGCATCTCCGAGGCCGAGATCGCCAAAAGCCTGTCGATCAGCCGCCAGCCGGTGCGCGAAGCCTTCATCAAGCTGTCGGAGGAGGGCCTTGTTCAGGTCCTGCCGCAGCGCGGCACCTATGTGACGCGGATCTCCACCGCCTCCGTGATGGACGTGCGCTTCGTGCGCGAGGCGATCGAGGCCGATATCGTGCGCCAGGTCGCCGGCGAGCACACGGCCGGGACCGTGCGGGAGCTGCGCGACCAGATCGCAAGGCAGAAGCAGGTGCCGCAGGACGACCGCGCCGCCTTCCTGCGGCTCGACGAACTCTTCCACCACACGCTCGCGGCGGCCGCGGGCCGCGCCTATGCCTGGAGCGTCATCGAAAGCGTCAAGGCGCAGATGGACCGCGTCCGCTTCCTCAGCGTCGACGACATCCAGATCGGCCGACTGATCGACCAGCACGAACGCATCGTCGATGCGATCGCCGCCGGCGACGTCGGCAAGGCCGAGACGGCATTGCGCACGCATCTGCGCGAGATCCTCAAATCGCTGCCCGAGATCGCCCGGGCGCGCACGGAATTCTTCGACGGCGTGGCGTGACGCCGGGACGACAACGATTGATGTTCAACGGGAGGTACGCATCATGATGATCCGGAAATTTCTTGCAGGAACGGCCCTCGGGCTGGGGCTGATGGCCTCGGGCGCCAGCGCGGAAGGCCTCAACATCGCCTTCATCAGCCACTCGTCCGCCTCGAACACCTTCTGGCAATCGGTCAAGAAGGGTTATGACGACGCCTGCGGGAAGGTCGGGGCCTCGTGCCAGCTGATCCTCACGCAGACCGAAGGCTCGGTCGAACAGGCCGTCGCCAATCTTCAGGCGGCCATCGCCTCCAGGCCGGATGCGATCTTCGTCGCGATCGTCGACAACAACGCCTATGACAATGTGATCAAGGAAGCCGTCGATTCCGGCATCCTCGTGCTCGCCGTCAATGTGGACGACAGCGAAGGCGCCAAGGGCAATGCCCGCAAGGCCTTCATCGGCCAGGGCTTCACCGCGGCCGGCTATTCGCTCGCCAAGGCGCAGTCGGAGAATTTCCCCAAGGAAGGCCCGCTCAACCTGCTGGTCGGCGTCAATGCGCCGGGCCAGACCTGGTCCGAGCAGCGCGCCGGCGGCGTGATGAAGTTCCTGGAAGAGTACAAGGCCGAGCATGCCGACCGCGAGATCACCATCACGCGCATCGATTCGGCCACCGATCTCGCGCTGACCGCCGACCGCATCGGCGCCTATCTCAATGCCAACCCGGAAACCACGGCCTATTTCGACACCGGCTACTGGCATGCCGGCGTCGCCAAGGTGCTGAAGGACCGTGGCATCGAGCCCGGCAAGGTGCTGCTCGGCGGCTTCGACCTCGTGCCGGAGGTCCTGCAGCAGATGGAGGCCGGCTATGTGCAGGTGCAGGTCGACCAGCAGCCCTACATGCAGGGCTTCATGCCGGTTATGCAGGCCTATCTGTGGAAGACTGCCGGCCTGACGCCGTCGGACATCGACACGGGGCAGGGCATCGTCACGCCCAAGGACGTGCCGACCATTCTCGAAATGGCAAAGCAGGGCCTGCGCTGATCCGGCGCTCCTATGGGAAACCGGTGCCTTGCCGCTCGGGCGGGGCACCGAAGCACGAGTGGAGCCCATGAAGCGGTTTCTGAAAATCTATCTCGACAAGCCGGAGCTTGCGGGCCTTGCCCTCCTGATCGTCCTCCTTGCCGTCTTCCAGGTGAAGTCGAACGGCGTGCTTCTCTCCTTCGAGAACGTGCGCGGCGTCATGGGCCTCCTGCCGGAAATGGCGCTCGTCGCCATCGGCGTGACGATCCTGATGATCTGCGGCGAATTCGACCTGTCGGTCGGCTCCGTCTTCGCGCTGATGCCGATGTCGATGGCGGTGATCCTCAATTCCGGCGTGCCCTTCACTGCCGCCGTGCTGCTCGGCCTTGCGATCTGCGCGGTGATCGGCTTCATCAACGGCTATGTGACGCTGCAATTCTCGATCCCGAGCTTCATCACCACGCTCGGCATGCTGTTCATCGCCCGCTCGCTCACCATCGTCATATCCGGCGGCTTTCCGCCGCTCCTGCCCTCCGACCTGCCGACCTGGCTCTTCACGGACTATATCTGGCAGGGCGCGCTCTTCCGCATGTCCTTCGTCTGGTTCGTTGGCATCGCCGTCCTTGCCGCGGCGCTCCTGTCGCTCACCAATTTCGGCAACTGGATCCGCGCCACCGGCGGCTTCAACGAGGCGGCGGCCTCGATGGGCATTCCCGTCAAGCGCGTGAAGATCGTCTGCTTCATGCTCTGCTCGGTGCTTGCCGGCTTTGCGGGTCTGCTCCAGGTGCTGCGCCTCGGCTCGCCGCTGCCCTCGATCGGTGAGGGGCTGGAGCTGCAGGCGGTCGCCGCCGCCGTCATCGGCGGCACGGCGCTTGCCGGCGGCATCGGCACGGTCTTCGGCGCCATCATCGGCACGCTGCTCATCCGCACCATCGACAACGGCCTCGTGCTGTCGCGCGTCGATGCCAACTGGTTCAAGTTCGCCATCGGCGTGCTCACCATGTTCGCGGTGATCGCCAATGCCTGGATGGGGAAGATGTCCCGCAAGATCAAGGTGGAGGCGCACAAGTGACGACACCGGTCATCGAATGCCGCAACCTGCAGAAATGGTACAGCGGCGTACACGCGCTGAAGAACGTCAACCTCATCATCCATCCCGGCGAGACCGTCGGCCTTGTCGGCGATAACGGCGCCGGCAAGTCGACGCTGATCAAGATCCTCTCCGGCGTGCATCACCAGGATTCCGGTGAGGTGATGATCGAGGGCAGGAAGGTGGACCTGCGCAGCCCGAAGGATGCGATGCGCCACGGGCTGGAGACGATCTACCAGTACAATTCCATGGTCCCGACCATGTCGATCGCCCGCAATCTCTTCATCGGCCGCGAGCCGTTGAAATGGTCGGTCTTCGGCTTCGGCCTCATGGACCAGAAGCGCATGCGCGCCGAAAGCGTGCAGGCCATCGCCGATGTCGACCTGCACCTGCGCTCGCCGGATGCCTTGGTCGGCGAACTGTCCGGCGGCCAGCGGCAGGGCGTGGCGATTGCCCGCGCCATGCATTTCAAGTCGAAGGTGCTGATCCTCGACGAGCCGACCAACCATCTTTCCGTCAAGGAGACGGACAAGGTGATCGGCTTCGTGCGCGGGTTGAAGGCGCAGGGCCTCACCGGCATCTTCATCTCGCACAACATGCAGCACGTCTTCCAGTCCTGCGACCGCATCGTCGCCATGGCGCGCGGCGAGATCGTCTTTGACAAGCCGACCGCCGCGACCTCGATCGACGAGGTCCACGCCCTTCTGTGAGGAGACCATGACAGAGCTTTCGGGAAAGACCGTCCTCATCACCGGTGCGCTCGGCACGCTCGGCCGCGCCCAGGCCGCGCGGCTCGCCCGGGCCGGCGCCAGCCTCCTGCTGCTCGACCGGCCGGCGGCCGAGGGCGGCACGACCTTCGCGGCGGATATTGCCGCGACACATGATGTGAAGGCAGCCTATGTCGGCGAGGACCTGAACGACCTTGCCGCGGCGGAACGGCGGGCGGCATCGCTTTCGCGCGAGCATGGCGGCATCGACATCCTCATCAACAATGCGGCGCTGATCATCAACAAGCCGTTCGAGGATTTTTCGCTGGAGGAATACGAGGACCAGGTCCGCGTCAATTCCTCCGCCGCCTTCGCGCTTGCCCGGGCGGTCGCGCCGGCGATGAAGGAAAAGCGCTACGGCAAGATCGTCAATTTCTGCTCGGTCACCCTGAACGGGCGCTGGGATGGTTATGTGCCCTATGTCGCCTCGAAGGGCGCGATGCTGGGCCTGACGAAATCGCTGGCGCGCGAGCTCGGGCCGCATGGCGTGCGCGTCAACGCGGTCTCGCCGGGCGCGGTGGTGTCCGAGGCGGAGGCCCGCGTCTTCGCCGATCGCCTGCAGCAGTACAATGACTGGATCCTCGAGAACCAGTCGCTGAAGGCGCGCATCCAGCCGGCGGATGTCGCCGATCTCGTGCACTTCCTCGTCTCGCCGGCCTCCGACATGATTTCCGGCCAGAACATCGCGATCGACGGCGGCTGGTGATGGCGGTTGAACTCGATAACGGGGCGGCGCGCATCCGCGTGCGGCCCGATCTCGGCGCCGGCCTGACATGCTTCGATGTCCGGCATGGCGGCGCCTGGCAGCCGGTCTTCCGCACGGTGGATCCCGCCACGGCCCATCCCTTCGCGCTGTCCAACATCCTTCTCGTGCCGTTTTCCAGCCGGGTCTCCGGCGGCGGCTTTACCTTCGGCGGTGCCTTTCACGCCCTGCCGCGCAACATGGAGACGGAGCCCTATCCGATCCACGGCAACGGTTTTTCCGCCGCATGGACGGAGGTCTCCCGGAGCGACGATTCCATCACCCTGACCTTATTATCGGACGGGCCGGGGCCGTTCCGCTACGAGGCGACGATGTCCTATCGCCTTGAAGGCACCGGCCTCGTGATGGAACTGAGCCTTGTCAACCGCGCTGAAACGCGGCTGCCCTACGGCGCCGGCTTCCATCCCTGGTTCGTGCGCGATGCGGATACGACGCTCGCCGCGCCGTCGAAGGGCGTCTGGCTGGAGCGCGACGACCATCTTCCGAAGGCCTACGCGCCCGTCGCAGCGCATCCGGATATGGATTTCAACGTTCCGCGGCCCCTGCCGCCGCGTTGGATCAACAACTGGTTCGACGGCTGGGACGGCAAGGCGTGTATCGACTGGCCGACGCGCGGGCTGCGGGCCGAGATCGAGGCAAACGAGGCGCTGGGCCAATATGTGGTCTTCTCGCCCGCCGCGGATGCAGGCTTCTTCTGCTTCGAGCCGGTGAGCCATCCCGTCGATGCCTTCAACCTGCCCGACCGGCCGGACGCTTACGGCCTGAAGGCGCTTTCTCCCGGCGAGACGCTGGACATCTGGACCCGCATCGCCGTTTCGCCGCACAAAGCGGCCTGACCCCGCAATATATCCCGACCTGCACCCTGGCAGCCCATATGGTTGCCGGGGCTGATCGCATGGCTGCGGTGGGGAGCATGCATCCTGACGAGTCTTGGAGGCTTGAAGTATCAAGCCATATATGAAAGAGTAATTCAAATAAGAATTCCAGTGACGCAACCTTCGGGAGCTCAGGAGGACATGCGCATGCAGGATGAGACGGGACTTCTGGCCGGCCTGACCGTGGTCGATATGAGCCAGTTCCTCTCCGGCCCCTATTGTTCGTTGCGGCTTGCCGATCTCGGCGCCCGCGTCATCAAGATCGAGCGGCCGGATGGCGGCGATCTCTCCCGTCGGCTCTATCTCAGCGACACCGAGATCGGTGGCGATTCGACGCTCTTCCACGCCATCAACCGCGGCAAGGAAAGTCTCGGCATCGACCTGAAGGACCCCGGCGACCTCGCCTTCCTGCGCAGGCTTCTCGGCAAGGCCGACGTGCTCATCCAGAATTTCCGCCCGGGCGTCATCGAACGCCTCGGGCTCGATCATGCGGCCGTCAGGGCGATCAACCCGGCGATCGTCTATGCCTCGATCAGCGGCTATGGCGAGGATGGCCCCTGGGTCATGCGCCCGGGGCAGGATCTCCTGGCGCAGGCACGCTCCGGCCTGATGTGGCTGAACGGCGACGCGGCGCAGGGGCCGGTGCCCTTCGGCCTTGCGGTCGCCGACATGCTCGCCGGTGCCAATGCCTGCCAGGGCATCCTCGCCGCCCTCGTGCGCCGCGGCATGTCCGGCAAGGGCGCCCATATCCAGACGAGCCTGCTCGAAAGTCTTGTCGATTTCCAGTTCGAGGTGCTGACCACCCATCTCAACGACGGCGGCCGCAAGCCGAAGCGCTCGGATTTCCGCAGCGCGCATGCCTATCTCTCCGCGCCCTACGGCGTCTATCCGGCGAAGGACGGTTATCTCGCGATCGCCATGACGCCGCTCGGCCGCCTGCAGGACCTGCTGCAGATCGAGGCGCTGGCGCCCTATCGCGACGACAGCAGGGCCTGGTTCACCGCGCGCGATGCGATCAAGCGGATCATCGCCGGCCGCATCGCGACCGGGACCGTCGAGCATTGGCTCTCCATCCTGGAGCCGGCGGACATCTGGTGCTCGAAGGTGCTGGAATGGCCGGAGCTTCTGGCCAGCGACGGTTTCCGCATCCTCGACATGCTGCAGACGGTGACGCGCGAGGATGCGGTTTCGATCGGCACGACCCGCTGCCCCGTGCGCGTGGACGGCCGGCGTCCTCTCGGCCGTCGCGCCGCGCCGCGCGTCGGCGAGCATTCGGCGGCGATCCGCGCGGAGTTTTCGTGATGGACGCGATCACGCTGAGGGGCATGACCTGGAGCCATCCGCGCGGCTACGACCCGATGGTGGCCTGCGCGCAGGACTGGCGCGCCAGGACCGGCGTCTCCATCGAATGGGACAAGCGCTCGCTGCAGGATTTCGAGAGCTTTCCGGTCGAGGACCTCGCCCGCCGCTACGACCTCATCGTCATCGACCATCCGCATGTCGGGCAGATCACGGCGGAAGGCTGCCTCACGCCGCTGGACCTGCCCGGCCGCGAGGCGGCCTTCGCGGCGCTTGCGGGCGGCAGCGTCGGCCTCTCGTTCCCGAGCTACAACTGGCAGGGCCGCCAATGGGCCTTCCCGATCGACGCGGCCACCCAGGTGCTCGCCTTCCGGCCGGATCGGCTGGGCAGGGCACCGCGCACATGGGCGGAGGTGCTGGATCTGGCAAAGGCCGGCGAAATGCTGCTGCCGCTACGCCCGCCGCATTCCCTGATGTGTCTCTTCACGCTCTGCGGCAATCTCGGCCGGCCCTGCGCGATGGAACGGGACCGGCCCTTCGTCGATGCCGAAACCGGCGTGCAGGCGATCGAGATGATCCGGGAGCTTGCCGCGCTCGCCGACCCTGCCTGCACCGGCATGGACCCCATCGCCGTGCTGGACCGGATGGGCGAGGCGGGATCGCGCTACAGTCTCTCGCCGCTGATCTACGGTTATGTCAGCTACTCCCTCGCCGGCTTCCGGGCAAACCGCATCGCCTTTGCCGACATGCCGGTTGCCGGCGATGCGGGGTCGATCGGTTCTGCGCTTGGCGGCACGGGCATCGCCGTTTCCGCCTTCTCGTCACAGCGCGAGGCGGCCGTGGATTTCGCCTATTGGGTTGCGGCCGGGCCGCAGCAGGCGGGCCGCTACTGGCAGGCCGGCGGCCAGCCCGGCCATGCGGAGGGCTGGGAGGACGAGGCGGCCAATGCCGCGACGCTCGGCTTCTATCGCAACACGCGCCGGACGCTGGAGGGCGCCTGGCTGCGCCCCCGGCACGCCGGCTACATGCCCTTCCAGGAGGCCGCCTCGCAGCGCATCAACAAGGCCGTGACGGGCCGCGTGCCGGCGGCAAAGGCCATTGCGGACCTCAATGCGCTCTTCCTGAAGAGTTTTGCGGGGGACGGATGAGCCGTGCCTTCGCCGCGCCGGCGAATCATGCCTTCAGATGCGAAGCCTGTTGCTCCTCGGCGTTGAAGCCGGCGCCTGCCATTTCCGACAGCCTGCGCGTTGTCTCGCCGAGCAGCTGGATGGTCGTCGAGATATCCGGTGCGACCGGCGCGTTGATCAGGGTAATGTAGGGGATCGTCAGGGCGGCGATCGCCCTGCCGTCCGCGCCGAGCACGGGCGCCGAAAGGTTGATGACGCCCGCCGTCTGGGCGCTCGGCATCATTTCGTAGCCGCGCGAGCGGATGAGATCGAGCCGCGCCAGGAATTCCGGCGTGACGCGCATGTCCGTGCCGCCGTCACCGACATGCTCGGCGATCATGCGCAGGCGCTCTTCCGGCGAGCGGAAGGCGAGCAGCGCGTGGCCGGAGCCCGTGTCGAACAGGCCGATGCGCGAGCCGACGCGGATCGAGATGCCCCAGTAGCCGGGCGCTTCCTGCTGGGCGATGACGACGGGGTTGCCGCGGTCGAAGACGACGAGCTGGTTGGCCTGGCGCGAGGCTTCGGCCAGTTCACGCATCAGCGGCACGGCGAAGGAGACGAGCCGGCGCACCGGCGCGTGCAGTTGCGCGAGGCCGAAGAGTTTCAGGGTCAGCGAGAAGCGGTCGCCGTCGATGCGGGTGACGTAGCCGCGTTTCACCAGCCGGTCGAGCATGCGGTAGAATTCGTTTGGGCTGCGATCGAGCCGCTTGGCGATCTCCGCCTGGGTGAGGCCGCCGTCGACGCTGGCGAGGAGCTCCAGGATGTCGAGGCCCTTGTCGAGCGCCGGCGCCCTGTAGCGATCGTTTTCCTCGTCCGACACCCGAATTCCTCCAGTGAATGAGTAGATTCATATACGCAGAAACAAGGCGTGACAATCCCGGATACCGATTTGCGCTTGACGATATGTGAATAGTAAGTTTGTATATGAATGAAGCTCTTGTTGGTAAGGGCTGGCGAGAAGCCAATGGGAGGAGAAGATGACGAGATTTCTAGCCGGCGTTGCCGCCGGTGCCGTGATCTGCGCGTGGGCGGGCGCTGCGCTCGCCGCCGATCTGCCGGGAAAATTCGAGGGCGTCACCGTCGATGCGAAGCTCATCGGCGGCCAGCAGTATGAGGCGCTCTATGCGCGCATTGCCGAATGGGAGAAGGCGACCGGCGCGAAGGTGAACGTTCTTTCCAAGAAGAACCATTTCGAGCTGGACAAGGAGATCAAGTCGGATATCGCGACCGGCAACATCACCTGGTGCGTCGGCTCGAACCATTCGTCCTTTGCCCCGCAATATCCCGACATCTACACCGATCTTTCGGCGCTCCTGCCGAAGGAGGAGATCGATGCCTTCGTGCCGGCGAACATCGCGTCCTCGACGCTCGACGGCAAGCTGGTGATGCTGCCGCGCGCGCAGTTCGACGTTTCCGCGCTCTACTACCAGAAGAGCCTTTATGAGGGCGACGCGAAGAAGGCGGCGTTCAAGGAGAAATACGGCTACGATCTCGCCCCGCCGGACACCTGGCAGCAGGTCGCCGACCAGGCGGTCTTCTTCGCGAACCCGCCGGATTTCTACGGTACGCAATATGCCGGCAAGGAGGAGGCGATCAACGGCCGCTTCTATGAAATGCTGGTCGCCGAGGGCGGCGACTATCTCGACGCCGACGGCAAACCGGCTTTCAACTCGGACGCGGGCGTTCGCGCCCTCGACTGGTTCGTCAACCTCTACAAGGCGAAGGCCGTGCCGGTCGGCACGACCAACTATCTGTGGGACGACCTCGGCCAGGGTTTCGCTTCCGGCACGATCGCCGTCAACCTCGACTGGCCCGGCTGGGCGAGCTTCTTCAATGATCCGAAGTCTTCGAAGGTCGCCGGCAATGTCGGCGTGAAGGTGCAGCCGGCCGGCTCCTCCGGCAAGCGCACCGGCTGGTCCGGCCATCACGGTTTTTCCGTGACGGAAAGCTGCGCCAGCAAGGACGCCGCCGCCTCGCTCGTCTGGTTCCTCACCAACGAGGACAGCCAGAAGCTGGAATCCTCCGCCGGCCCGCTGCCGACGCGCACGGCCGTCTGGGACTACAATATCCAGCAGGCGGAAAGCGACGCGTACCGCAAGGAAGTCCTGACCGCCTTCCAGGAGGCGGCGAAGCACGCCTTCGCCGTGCCGCAGACGCCGGCCTGGATCGAGATCTCCAACGCCGTCTATCCGGAGCTGCAGGCCGCCATCCTCGGCGACAAGACCTCCAAGGAGGCGCTGGACGCGGCGGCCGAGAAGGCGACGCAGATCCTTGAGGATGCGGGCGCGCTCTGAGGCAAGCTTGCCCCTCACCCTGACCCTCTCCCCGCAAGCGGGGAGAGGGGACGTGCCCCACGAACGGGCATTGGTTTAGGAAACCGGCGCGGCATATCTCCTTCGCCCCGCTTGCGGGGAGAAGGTGGCCGGCAGGCCGGATGAGGGGCAGCGCCTATTGGCACCCTCGCCTCCGTCATGATCGGGCCTGACCCGACCACCCACCGCTTTGCGGACGCATGGACTCTCGGGTCAAGCCCGAGGATGACGTGGGTGGTGGGGCGTGCACTGTCCTGGACGAGCGGACCGGCCACCGCTCACCGCGACCGTTTTCTGATCGGCCGGCAGGCCGGACGAGGGACTGAGGTGTCTCCGCAAGGAGTACGATACCGGCAGGGCCGCACCCTCTCCTCCGTCATCCTCGGGCTTGACCCGAGGATCCATGCGTCCGCGATGAGTGGGGGGTGGGGCACCGCCCGAAACAAGCGAACCGGCGGCCGTCCGTAGCGGCCGCTTCTCGAAATACGGCCGGCGCCCTGAAAGGGCGGCCGACCGGAGCATATCCAAGAGGCATTCATGAAAGGCTGGAGGCCACCGGCGCCGTTTCTGCTTCTGCTGCCCGCCATCGTGGTGCTCGCGGCCGTCGTCATCGTTCCGCTCATCCTGTCGCTCTATTCGAGCTTCACGCCCTTCCGGCTGACGCAGCCCGCCTCGCTCTATACCTTCGTCGGCTTTCGCAACTATGCGCGCATCCTGGCGGATCGCGAATTCTGGACGGCGTTCGGCCGCACCGTGCTCCTGCTCACCGTCGCGCTGAATGTTGAGATGCTGCTCGGCCTCGGCCTTGCCATGCTGGTGGAGAAGGCGACGAGCGGCCAGCGGCTGCTGAGAACCATCATGATGTTCCCCATGATGTTCTCGCCGATCCTCGTCGGCTTCCAGTTCAAGTTCATGTTCAACGACAATATCGGCCTCGTGAACAACGCCCTGCAATCGCTCGGCCTGACGGACCAGGCGATCCCGTGGCTGATCGACGGCTCGCTCGCCTTCACCGCGATCCTCGTCGCCGAGATCTGGTCGTCCACCTCGGTCTTCGCCATCCTCATCCTCGCGGGCCTGCTCGCCATGCCGAAGGAGCCGATCGAGGCGGCGCGTGTCGACGGCTGCACGCCCTGGCAGACCTTCCGCTACGTCACCTGGCCCTTCATCATGCCGTTCGCCTATATCGCCATGACCATCCGCTCGCTCGATGTCGCGCGCGCCTATGACATCGTGAAGATCATGACGGACGGCGGGCCGGCCAAGCGCACGGAACTCATCTGGACGCTCGTCTCGCGCACCGCCTATGCCGATGCCCGTATGGGTCTTGCCAACGCCATGGCCTATGTCGCGATCCTGCTTTCCATCCTCTTCACCGTCTATTTCTTCCGCAAGCTTGCGGCGGCGCGGACCCAGATCGCAGCCGAATGGTAAGGGGGAGTGGTAAAGATGAACGAGAACACGAAAGCCCGCCTCAATGGCCTTCTCCTCTCCGCCGCGCACAAGATCGGCCTCTTCCTGGCGATGGCCGTCATCTGCCTGCCGGGCCTGTGGATCGTGCTCGCCTCCTTCCGCCCGACCGTCGAGATCATGGCGAAGCCGCCGGTCTGGATCCCCGGGGACCTGTCCTTCGATGCCTATGTCGCGATGTTCTCCGGCGTCGGGCAGGGCGGTATTCCGGTCATCGAGTATTTCCGCAATTCGCTGATCGTTTCCGTCACCTCCACGGCGATCGCGCTCGCCATCGGCATGGCCGGCGGCTATGCCTTCGCGCGTTTCCGCTTCAAGGTGAAATCCTCGATCTTCCTCGGCCTGATGCTGACGCGCACGGTGCCGGGCATCGCGCTCTCGCTGCCGCTGTTCTTCGTCTATTCGAAGCTCGGCGTCATCGATACGCATTTCGGGCTGATCATGGCCTATGTGGCGCTCAACGTGCCCTTCACCATCTGGCTGATCGACGGTTTCTTCCGCCAGGTGCCGAAGGATCTCGCCGAGGCCGCGCAGATCGACGGCTGCACGCGCTGGCAGGCCTTCTGGCAGGTGGAGTTCCCGCTCGCCGGCCCCGGCATAGCCTCCGCCGGCATCTTCGCCTTCCTCACCTCCTGGAACGAGTTCGCGCTCGCCTCGCAGCTCACCCGTTCCGTCAATTCCAAGACCCTGCCCGTCGGCCTGCTCGACTATACGGCGGAGTTCACCATCGACTGGCGCGGCATGTGCGCGCTGGCGGTGATCATGATCATTCCCGCCCTCGTGCTGACCTTCATCGTGCAGAAGCATCTGGTGTCCGGCCTCACCTCCGGCGCAGTCAAAGGATAATCCATGGCAACCGTTTCCCTCGAAAAGCTGGTCAAGCGCTACGGCGCGGTCGAAGTGGTCCATGGCATCGATCTCGACGTCGCAGACCGCGAGTTCATCGCCCTCGTCGGCCCCTCCGGCTGCGGCAAGTCGACGACGCTGCGCATGATCGCCGGGCTGGAACCGATCTCCGGCGGCAATCTCAGGATCGGCGGCAAGATCGTCAACGACCTGCCGCCGCGCTCGCGCAACCTCGCCATGGTCTTCCAGTCCTACGCGCTCTATCCGCATATGACGGTGCGCGAGAACATGGGCTTCTCGCTGAAGATCGCCGGCCAGACGCCGGAGGAGATCGCCCCGCGCGTGGAGGAGGCGGCAAAAACGCTCGACCTCACGCATCTCCTCGACCGGCGGCCCTCGCAGCTTTCCGGCGGCCAGCGCCAGCGCGTCGCCATGGGCCGCGCCATCGTGCGCCAGCCGGAAGTCTTCCTCTTCGACGAGCCGCTGTCGAACCTCGATGCGAAGCTGAGGACCCAGATGCGCGTCGAGATCAAGAAGCTGCACGCCAAGGTGCAGTCGACGGTGATCTACGTCACGCACGACCAGGTGGAGGCGATGACGCTCGCCGACCGCATCGTCATCATGCGCGACGGTCACATCGAGCAGGTCGGCACGCCGGAGGACGTCTTCCAGCGGCCGAACTCGAAATTCGTCGCCGGCTTTATCGGCTCGCCGCCGATGAACCTCAAGGACGCCGAGATCGCCGACGGCCATGTGGTCTTTTCCAGTGGCGACCGCCTGCCGCTGCCGTCCCGCTTCCGGGATCGGGTGACGGCTGGCCAGAGGGTGACTTTCGGCCTGCGCCCGGACGATCTCTATCCCGCCGGCCACGGCATTCATTCCGGCGAGGATGCTGATGTATACAGGCACGACCTGCATGTCATCCTCACCGAGCCGCTCGGCAACGAGACCCTCGTCTTCTCCGATTTCGGCGGCGCGGAATGGGTCGGCCGCATGCTGAACCCACGGCGACTTGTGTCCGGCGAAGCGCTGCCCTTCTGCTTCGACCTCTCCCAGGCTCACCTCTTTGACGGTGAGACCGGCAAGACGCTCAGGGGCTGACATGGCGAGGATCGAACGCATCGAGCTGAAAATGGTCGACCTTCGCCCGAAGGTCGAGCGTACGGACGCCATCCAGAGCTTCGTTTCCCAGGAAACGCCGCTCGTCACCGTTACCGACAGCGACGGGGCGGTCGGCACCGGCTACAGCTACACGATCGGTACCGGCGGCTCCTCCGTCATGCGGCTTCTTGCCGATCATCTCGCGCCGCGCCTTCTCGGCCGCGACGCCGACCGGATCGAGGCGATCTGGCACGAGCTGGAATTTACGACCCATGCGACGACCATCGGCGCGATCACCTCGATCGCGCTCGCCGCCATCGACACCGCGCTCTGGGATTTGCGCGCGCGAAAACAGAACCTGCCGCTCTGGAAGCTCGCTGGCGGGGCGAAGGACCGCTGCCCGCTCTACACGACCGAGGGCGGCTGGCTGCACATTCCGGTGGAGGCGCTCGTCGAGGATGCGCTGGATGCCAAGGCGAAGGGTTTTTCCGGCTCCAAGGTGAAGATCGGCAAGCCGCACGGATCCGAGGATTTCGCGCGCCTCTCGGCCGTGCGCAAGGCGGTCGGCGACGGCTACGAGATCATGACAGACGCCAACCAGGGTTTTTCCGTCGACGAGGCGATCCGCCGGTCCGGGCGCCTGCGCGACCTCGACCTCGGTTGGATCGAGGAACCGTTGCCGGCGGACGACATCGACGGCCATGTCCGCCTCAACCGCGCGACGGCGACACCCATCGCCGTCGGCGAATCGCTCTATTCGATCCGCCATTTCCGCGAATACATGCAGAAGGGTGCCTGCTCCATCGTGCAGGTCGATGCCGGCCGCATCGGCGGCATCACGCCCTGGCTGAAGGTGGCGCATGCGGCGGAGGCCTTCGACATGCCCGTCTGCCCGCATTTCCTGATGGAGCTGCATGTCAGCCTGACCTGTGCGGTGCAGAACGGCAAATATGTCGAATACATCCCGCAACTCGACGACATCACCACCTCACGCTTGACCATCGAGAACGGCATGGCGCTCGCACCCATGACGCCGGGCCTCGGCATCGATTGGGACTGGGACGCGATCCGTGCGCGCTCCATTGCCGAATTCGAGCGCGAAATCCGGAAAAGGGTCTAGGAGATGCAGCGCATCGGCATGGTGATCGGCGTGAAGCCGGAGAAGATCGAAGACTACAAGCGCCTGCACGCCGCCGTCTGGCCGGAGGTGCTGGCGATGATTTCCGCCTGCAATATCAGGAACTATTCGATTTTCCTGAAGGAGCCGGAGAACCTGCTGTTCTCCTTCTTCGAATATCACGGCAGCGACTATGCCGCCGATATGGCGAAGATGGCCGCCGACCCGAGGACGCAGGAATGGTGGGCCGTCTGCATGCCCTGCCAGTCGCCGCTCCGGACGCGGAAGGATGGCGAGTGGTGGGCGGGCATGGAAGAGGTGTTCTTTCATGCGTGAGGTTGTGGTTCACCCCCCTCTGCCCTGCCGGGCATCTCCCCCTCAAGGGGGGAGATCGGCAAGAGGCAAAACCCGTGCTCAATCGGAAACGCTGGAGATAGGCGAGACGGTGCTCCATCCGATCTCCCCCCTTGAGGGGGAGATGCCCGGCAGGGCAGAGGGGGGTAAGGCTAAGGTCACGCCTCATCATCAAGAGGTGTGCCATGACCTTTGACCCCGAAACCCTCACCCAATCCTGGCCGCTGCCGGCGAACCCGCGTCCCATCGTCACCTTCGGCGCCGGCTCTATCGTCGGCGACGCGCATTATCCGGCCTATCGCAAGGGCGGCTTCCCGATCGCGGGCCTCTATGATCCGGACCACGACAAGGCGAAGGCGCTCGCCGAAAGGTGGAGCGTCACGGCCTATCGCACCGTCGAGGAGGCCATTGCCGTCGAGAATGCGATCTTCGATCTCGCAACGCCCCCGGCCGCACATGCGAAGGTGCTGGCGGCGCTGCCGGAGGGGGCGGCGGCGCTGATCCAGAAGCCGATGGGGGCCGACCTGTCCGCTGCGACGGAGATCCTGACGATCTGCCGCGACAGGAAGCTCAAGGCCGCCGTCAATTTCCAGCTTCGTTTCGCGCCGATGATGCTGGCGCTGAAGGACGCCATCGCCAGGGGGCTGCTCGGCGAGGTCGTCGATTTCGACGTCCATCTGGCGCTCGATACGCCCTGGCAGCTCTGGTCCTTCCTCGAAGGCCTGCCGCGCATCGAGATCGCCATGCACTCGATCCATTATCTCGACGTCATCCGCCAGGTGCTGGGTGATCCCGGGGGCGTGCACGCCAAGTCGATCGGCCACCCGAATCATGGGATGGCGCAAACGCGCACCACGGCAATCCTCGACTATGGCGACCGTGTCCGCTGCGCCCTTTCGATCAACCACGACCACAGGTTCGGCCGCAGGCATCAGGCCTGCGAATTCCGCGTCTCGGGCACCGAGGGCGCGGCCTATCTCCAGCTCGGCGTCAATCTCGATTATCCGCGCGGCGAGCCGGACATTCTGGAGATCCATCCCAAGGGCGGCGAGGGCTGGGTGCCGGTGCCGCTGGAAGGAACGTGGTTCCCGGACGCCTTCGTCGGCCGCATGGCGAACCTTCAGCGCTTCATGTCGGGCGAGGACGCGGAACTCGTCTCCTCGGTCGAGGATGCATGGATGACCATGGCGCTCGTCGAGGCGGCCTATGCCTCCAGCGCCGCGCCCGCGACGCCGCTCGCCGCACGGCCCTAGACAGGAACAGGCTATGGAACAGGTCAAATATTTCGAAGACTATGAAATCGGCGAGGGGCGCAAGACGAGCGGGCGCACCATCACCGAGACCGATTTCGTCGTGCATGCCGGGCACACGGGCGATTTCTTCCCGCACCATATGGATGCCGAATTCATGAAGACGCAGCCTTTCGGCCAGCGCATCGCCCATGGCACGATGGTGTTTTCCATCGGAGTCGGACTGACGGCGAGCGTCATCAATCCTGTTGCATTTTCCTACGGTTATGATCGCATGCGCTTCATCAGGCCCGTCTTCATCGGTGATACGATCCACACCCGCGTGACGATATCAGGTAAGGAGGATGATCCGAAACGCGCCGGCTTCGGCCGGGTGATCGAGCGCACGGAAGTCGTCAACCAGAAGGGCGAGGTCGTTCTCGCCGCAGACCATATCTACGTCGTCGAGCGCCGTCCGGGCGCCTGACGCACCACAAGGAGCCATCATGAGCCTTTCCCTTCAAGACAAGCGCGTCCTCATCACCGCCGCAGGCCAGGGCATCGGCAAGGCGAGCGCCATCGCCTTCGCCCGCGCCGGCGCCAAGGTCGTCGCGACCGACATCAATGCCGATGCGCTGAAAAGCCTTGCCGGCGAGGCGGGCATCGAGACCTATGTGCTCGACGTCCTGAGCGAGGAGGCGGTCAACCGCGTGGTCTCGGCGACCGGCCCGTTCGACGTGCTCTTCAACTGCGCCGGCTTCGTGCATGCCGGCACGATCCTCGACATGCCGGACAAGGACCTCGATTTTGCCTTCGACCTCAATGTCCGCGCCATGGTGCGCACCATCCGCGCCGTGCTGCCAGCGATGCTGGAGAAGAAGGACGGCGCGATCATCAACATGGCCTCGGTCGCCTCCAGCATGAAGGGCGTGCCGAACCGGGCGGCCTACACCATCACCAAGGCGGCGGTCGTCGGGCTCACCAAGTCGGTGGCGGCCGACTATGTGGCTGAGGGCATCCGCTGCAACTGCATCTGCCCCGGCACGGTGGAAAGCCCCTCGCTGCAGGATCGCCTGCGCGCGCAGGGCGACTACGAGACGGCGCGCGCGGCCTTCATCGCCCGCCAGCCGATCGGCCGCATCGGTACGCCGGAAGAGATCGCCGACCTCGCCGTCTACCTCGCGAGCGCCACCTACACGACCGGACAGGCCTACGCCATCGACGGCGGCTGGACCATCTGAGACATTTTTTAGCCGGCAGAGCGCCGGCCATTGCAAGGGCCGCACCATGACCAAGATCACCAGCCTTCGCTCGATCGACCTGCGCTTTCCCACCTCGCAAAGCCTCGACGGCTCGGACGCCATGAACCCGGATCCGGACTATTCGGCCGCCTATGTGGTGCTCGGCACGGATGCGCCCGGCCTCGAAGGCCATGGTCTCACCTTCACCATCGGCCGCGGCAACGAGATCTGCTGCCTGGCGATCGAGGCGATGAAGCATCTGGTGGTCGGCCTCGACCTTGCCTGGGTGCGCGAAAATCCCGGCCGCTTCTGGCGTCACGTCACGAGCGACAGCCAGTTGCGCTGGATCGGCCCGGACAAGGGCGCGATGCATCTGGCGACCGGGGCCGTGGTGAATGCCGTCTGGGACCTCCTGGCCAAGCAGGCGGGCAAACCCGTCTGGCGGCTCGTCGCCGAGATGAGCCCGGAGGAGATCCTCTCCATCGTCGATTTCCGCTACCTGACGGATGCGCTGACGCCGGAGGAGGCGCTGGCCATCCTGAAGAAGGCGGAAGCCGGCAAGGCGGAGCGCATCGCGACGCTGGAGAAGGAAGGCTATCCCTGCTACACGACCTCGGCCGGCTGGCTCGGCTATGACGACGAGAAGCTGCGCCGCCTCTGCCAGGAGGCCGTCGACCAGGGGTTCACCCATATCAAGATGAAGGTCGGCCGTGACCTCGAAGACGACAAGCGGCGCCTGCGCATCGCCCGCGAGGTGATCGGCGACGAGCGCACCATGATGATCGACGCCAACCAGATCTGGGAGGTGGGGCAGGCGATCGACTGGGTGTCGGAGCTGAAACCCTACAAGCCCTTCTTCATCGAGGAGCCGACGAGCCCGGACGACATCGCCGGCCACAAGGCGATCCGGCAGGCCGTGCATCCGGTCAAGGTGGCGACGGGCGAGATGTGCCAGAACCGCATCATCTTCAAGCAGATGATCGCCGGCGGCGCGATCGATATCGTGCAGATCGACAGCTGCCGCATGGGCGGCCTCAACGAAGTGCTCGCCGTGCTTCTGATGGCGGCGAAATACGGCCTGCCGGTCTGGCCGCACGCCGGCGGTGTCGGCCTTTGCGAATATGTCCAGCATCTTTCGATGATCGACTACATCGCCGTCTCGGGCACGAAGGAGGGCAGGGTGATCGAATATGTCGACCACCTGCACGAGCATTTCGTCGACCCCTGCCGCATCGAGAACGCCGCCTATATGCCGCCCGCGCGGCCGGGTTTCTCCATCGAGATGAAGCCGGAGTCGATCGCGGCCTATACGTTCGGGTGACGAGGGGCGGAGCGGCTGTCCCCGCCGCCCCTTCGACAGGCGGATATCAGGACACAGGCTTGAGGGTGCCGTCCATCACGAAGCGGGGCGTCTCCTCCGGGCGATCATGGACCTGCCAGCGGATGGCGTTCGCGCCGATGTGGAACACGGCGGTCGCCAGCGTGTTCTCGTGGTCCGGATCGTCCGGCTGCGCACGGTAGATGGGCAGCGGCGATACGGCCTTGTCCCACAGGATGGCGCGTGGATCCCGCAGGCCTTCTCCGCCCTCGGCGATGAGCTGGTCCCCGCGTTGCTGCCGGGACCGGGAGGAGCCGGTGATCACCTGTCGTTCGCCGGCCATGCCGGCATGAACGAGGTGGTTGGCGTGGCATTGCGGGCGGTCGAGCGTGACGGCGGAGCAGTGCTTGTGGGTGAATTCCACGCCGACAAGCCGCGGATCGCCCCTTTGCCCGAGCGTCATGTGGAACGCGCCGGCGCGTTCCGAGCTCTCCAGCAGGTGGATAGCCGCGTCGATCGACGGGCAATCCAGCAGGGCGCGACCGAGCACCATGCGCGGCAGGCCGGCGCCGACACCGCGCGAGCGGATATTGTTGACGGTCTGAACGAGACCCGTCGCCGTCACCGCAAAGGTATGGCCGGGGATCGAGGCCGGGTAGACGAAGCTGGTGAAGGCCGTGCCGCCCCCGGGGCGGATATGGGCGAGCGCGCAATGGCCGCGAAAGCCGGGATCGCCGTCCTCGTTGTGGGCGAGCAGCGGTTCGGCGCCGGGTATCTGCACCGTCGTGCAGCCGTCCGGCGCGAAGGCCCAGAGGTCGCCGCGGCAGTTCCACAGGAAGACGTCGTCGAAGGGAAGATCGAGGCCGAGGGCGAGGCCCTGCAGTTCCGCCCAACAGGCGGGGAAGCGGGCCTCCACCATCCGGCGCATCGCGGCAACGCGCGGATCCGCGCGAAAGGCGAGGACCGAGGCCCAGGCATGGCCGTGCACGAGGTGGCGATGGGCGATGTCGCGGCCGAAACGGCCGAGCTGGAGGCCGACCTCCCGCGGCATGCCGGCGATCTCGATGAAACCCAGCCGGTTGTCAGTGGACATGCTGCAAGAACTCCCGCAGGCGTGGATTTTCCGGATTGGCGAGCAGGTCGGCCGGCTTGCCGTCGACGGAGATCTTGCCGTCCTCCATGAAGATCAGCCGCGTGCCGACCTGGCGGGCAAAGGCCATTTCATGCGTGACGACGATCATCGTCATGCCCTCCTCGGCGAGCGCCTGCATGACGCGCAGCACCTCGTGGCGCAGCTCCGGGTCGAGCGCGGAGGTCGGCTCGTCGAACAGCATCAGCTTCGGCTTGACGGCCAGCGCCCGGGCGATCGCCACGCGCTGCTGCTGGCCGCCGGAAAGCTCGGCCGGGTAGTGGTGGCCGCGCTCGGCAAGGCCCACCTTGGCGAGCAGCGCCCTGGCCTGTTCCTCGGCCTCGGCACGGCTGATGCCGCGCACCCGCCGGGGGCCGAAGGCGACATTCTCCAGCGCCGTCATCTGCGGGAAGAGGTTGAACTGCTGGAAGACCATGCCGGCCTCCTGGCGGATGAGCCGCACCTGCGAGCGGCCGGCCTTGACGCTGATATTGTCGACGACGAGATCCCCACCGTTGATCTCCTCCAGCGCATTGATGCAGCGAAGCAGCGTCGACTTTCCCGAGCCGGACGGGCCGATCAGCACGACCACCTCGCCCTTGTCGATGTTGAGGTCGACCTCGCGCAGCACCACGACGGGGCCGAAGGTCTTGGTGACGTTTCGAAATTCCACGATGCTCACAGGATTCGCATCCTCTTTTCGGTGACGCGCAGGATCAGCGTCAGGGTTCCGGTCATCAGGAGGTAGAGGATCGCCACCGCGCTCCAGATCTCGACCGCGCGGAAGTTGGCGGCCATGATCTCCTGGCCCTGGCGGGTGAGCTCGCCGACGCCGATGACGATGAACAGCGAGGTGTCCTTGAGGCTGACGATGAACTGGTTGCCGAGCGGCGGGATCATACGCCGGAAGGCGACGGGGCCGATGATGTAGACCAGCACCTTCCACAGCGGCAGGCCGAGCGCGAGGCCAGCCTCCTTCAGGCCCCGGTGCACGGAAAGGAACGAGCCGCGCACGATCTCCGCGATATAGGCGCCGGCGTTGACGACGATCGCCGTGACGGCGGCGGTCATCGGATTGACGCGGATATCGGCGAGAACCGGCAGCGCGAAATAGATGAACATCACCTGCACGACGATCGGCGTGCCGCGGATGAGCTCGATATAGGCAAAGGCGACGGCGTTCAGGAATGCATTGCCATAGGCGCGCATCAGGCCCGCGACGAAGCCGACGGCAAGGCCGCCCACGAGGCCGGCAAGGGTGATGAGGATGGTAAGGCGTGCGCCGCTCAACAGGGCGGGCATGGCCTCGCCGATGACGGACCAGTCGAATTCCATGAGAGGCTCCCCGGCGTGAGGAGGGCGCGCCGGTTCGCCGGCACGCCCGGGGCTGAGGCGTCAGAGCTTCGGCTCGGTGCCGAACCACTTCTTGTAGATCTCGGTGTAGCGGCCGTCCTTCTTCATGTTGGCAAGCGCGGCGTTGACCTTGGCGACGAGCTCGCTGCCCTTCGGGAAGCCGATGCCGTATTGATGGGCCATCATCTGCTCGCCGACGGCCTTCACCTTGCCGCCGCCGGCGGTCTTGACGTAGTAGAGCACGTTCGGCGTATCGTGCATGGCGGCGTCGACTCGGCCGGTCTGCAGTTCCAGATAGGCATTGTCGATGTTCGGGAACTGGCGCAGTTCCGTCTCCTTGAAGTGCTCCTTGGCGTAGTCCGTCGCCGACGTGCCGGTCTTGGTGGCGAGGATCTTGCCCTTCAGGTCCTCGGCACTCGTGACCGTGCTGTCCGCCGGCACCATCAGCAGGAAGCCGCTGTCATAATAGCCGTCGGAGAAATCGATCGCCTTCTTGCGCTCGTCCTTGATGGTGATGCCGGCGAGCGCGACATCCACCTGCTTGGTCTGGAGCGCGGGGATGATGCCGTTGAAGTCCATCGGCTGCAGCGTGTAGGTGACGCCGATCTCCTTGGCGATGGCATCCCACATGTCGATGTCGAAGCCGACATATTTGTCGCCTTCCTTGAATTCGAAGGGCACGAAGGCCGTGTCGGTGGCGACCACAAGGTCCTCGGCCCGCGCGGCCTGGCCGAAGGCGAGGACCGATGCGAAGGCGGCAAATAGAATGGTACGCAGTTTCATGGTTGTTCCCCTTTTGCTTGGTTATGCGTGTGGAAGTGTGCCGACGGCGGCATCGATCGCATCGCCCAGCCGCTCGACGATGCGCGTGATGTCCGCGCGCTCGACGATGAAGGGCGGGGCGATCAGCACATGGTCGCCCTGCCGGCCGTCGATCGTGCCGCCCATCGGATAGACCATCAGGCCGCGCGCCATGGCTTCCTTCTTGATCAGGCCGTTGAGCTTGAATTTCGGGTCGAAGGGCTGCTTGCCGGCGCGATCGGCCACCAGTTCCACCCCGCGGAAAAGGCCGCGCCCGCGGATGTCGCCGACATGGTGGTGGTTGCCGAGGCGCTCGACGAGCTGGCTTTCCAGCTCGGCGCCCATCGCAACGACATTGGCAAGGAGGTTCTCGCGCCGGATGACCTGCTGAACGGCAAGGCCGGCGGCGGCGGCCATCGGGTGGCCCATATAGGTGTGGCCGTGCTGGAAGAAGCCGGAGCCGCTGGCGAAGGCCTCGAAGATCTTCTCCGAGAGCAGCACGGCGCCGACCGGCTGGTAGCCGCCGCCAAGCCCCTTGGCGATGGTCATCAGGTCCGGCGCGACGCCGTCCTGCTCGCAGGCATGCAGCGTCCCGGTGCGGCCCATGCCGCACATCACCTCGTCGAGGATGAGCAGCACGCCGTAGCGGTCGCAGATGGCGCGGATACGCTTCAGATAGTCGGCGACGGGCGGGACCGCGCCGGCCGTGGCGCCGACGACCGTTTCGGCGACGAAGGCGATGACCTCGTCCGCGCCGAGTTCGAGGATCTTGTCTTCGAGCTGCTGCGCGGCGCGAGCGGCATAGGCCTCGTCGCTCTCGCCGCTTTCCTGCAGGCGATAGGCGTAGCACGGATCGATATGGTGGGTTTCGACGAGAAGTGGCTTGAACTGCGCGCGCCGCCACTCGTTGCCGCCCGCGGCAAGCGCCCCGAGCGTGTTGCCGTGATAGCTCTGCCGGCGCGCGATGATGTGGCGGCGCTGCGGCTCGCCCTTCTCGACGAAATATTGCCGCGCCATCTTCAGCGCCGCCTCGACCGCTTCCGAGCCGCCGCTGACGAGATAGGCATGGCTCAACCCTGCCGGCGCGTCCGCGATCAGCAGTTCCGCCAGCGCCTCGGCAGCCTCGGAGGTGAAGAAGCCCGTATGGGCATAGGCGAGCCGGTCGAGCTGCTCGTGCAGGGCGGAAAGGACGGCGGGATGGGCGTGGCCGAGGCAGGAGACGGCCGCGCCGCCCGAGGCGTCGATATAGGCCTTGCCCTCGGCGTCGAACAGCTCGATGCCCCTGCCGCCCACGGCGACCGGCATGCGGGAATGGATGGCGCGATGCAGAAGGCGGGTCACGGACGCTTCATCCTCGTCTTGAGATGGGTGTTGAGGGCGGCCGACTGGCGGTCGACGGCGGCAAGCGCGGCGCCTGCCGCATCCCCCGCCTGGCCGGCGACCAGCGCGCCCAGCACCTCGGCGACGACGAAGGCCGGCGACATGGCGTGCAGGAACGACGGGCTTTCGGTCGGCACGACCAGCGTGCAGGCGGCAAGCTGGGCGAGGGGGGCGACGAGGCTGTCGGTGATGGCGATCAGCGGCACGCCCACCTCGCCGGCATAATCGGCGATCTCGATCGTCTGGCGCGTATAGGGCAGCACGCTGACCGCGACCATCACGTCCTCGCCGCTCGCGCTGCCGAGAGCATCGGCGCCGATGCCGCCGACGGCGTCCAGCATGATCGAATGTTTTCCCGCCAGCGACAGGATGTAGTGCAGGTGCCAGGCCGGCGAATGGCTGGAGCGCAGGCCGAGGCAATAGATGCGCCGCGCGGCGCCGAGCCGGCGGGCGGCTTCCACCAGCATTTCCAGCGATTGGGGCTGCGAGAGCTGGCCGACCTGCGCGGCGATGCCGCCCAGCATGTCGGCTGCCAGCACCTGGTCGCCCTTCAGCTTCTGGCTCTTCGCCTGCGCGCCGACACGGCCGGCAAAGCCCGTCACGTCGCCACGCATGGCGTCCGCATGGAGCTGGCGGATGTCCTCGTAGCCGGCAAGGCCGAGATGCTTGGCAAGCCGCGTCATGGTGGCGGGCTGCACGCCCGCCTGCCGTGCCTGCTCGCGCATGGACAACAGCGCGACCTCGCGCGGCTGGTTCAGCACGTAGCGCGCGGCGGCCCGGAGCTGCTCCGACATCGTGTCGAAGGCCTGGACGATCTGGTCTGCGAGAGGGCCGTTTTGCATGGCGATCGAATACACCTTTCCAAATTGCTTTGCAACAGTTGTTTCATTAATGTAGATATATGATCCATATGAATCATATCCTGGATGCACGATGACAGATTCTCGCGAACCGCGCCGCGTGGCCATCGCCGTGGCCCCGAACGGCGGCCGCCGCACCAAGGCGGACCATCCCGCCATCCCCCTGACGCCGGGCGAATTGGCGCGCACCGCAGCCGAATGCCTGGATGCGGGCGCCGCCATGATCCACGTCCATGTGCGCCGACCGGATGGCCGTCATCTCCTCGATGCCGATGCCTATGGCGCGGCGATTGCGGCCATCCGCGCGGCGGTGGGCGATCGCCTGGTCATCCAGATCACCACGGAAGCGCTCGGCCTCTACGCGCCGGCGGAGCAGATTGCCGTGCTGACGGCGGTGAAGCCGGAGGCGGCCTCGCTGGCGCTGCGGGAACTCGCGCCGGATGCGGCCGCCGAACCCGCCTTCGCCGAGGCGCTCTTCTGGATGAAACGGGAGAACGTCCTGCCGCAGATCATCCTCTACGAGCCGGCGGAGGCGGTGCGCCTTGAAGGCATGATCCGCCGTGGCCTCGTGCCCTGGCCGGATATCCCCGTGCTCTACGTGCTCGGCCGCTATACCCTGTCCCAGACCTCGCAGCCCGCCGACCTCATGCCTTTCCTCGCACCGGAGGCACCGCGCTTTTCGAACTGGAGCGTCTGCGCCTTCGGACGCCACGAGGCGGCCTGCGTCACCGCCGGCGCCCTGCTCGGCGGCCATGTCCGCGTCGGCTTCGAGAACAACCTCCATCGGCCCGACGGCAGTCTTGCCGCCTCGAACGCCGATCTCGTCGAGACCGTCGCAACGGCGCTCGACCGCCTCGGATGCGCTTCGTGCCGTGCTGCGGATCTGCGCAACGGTTTTGATCTGATTTGAAAGAAACGCCCTGCAAGTCCTTGCGGATGAGGGGCTAAAGCGCCTCCGCCATCGCCCTGACAAGTGCCGCCGCGGAGGTTGCGCCGGGGTCGAGATGACCGAGCGAACGCTCGCGCACGCGGGCGGCGCGGCCCTTGGCGGCGACCATCGTCGCGGTCGCGGCCGCGCCGTTGTCGGCGGCGGAGGTGACGGCGGCCCAGAAATCCGGCTTCGACCTGCCTTCGGCGACAGCGGTCGCGGCCGCCTGCGCCGCGGGCAGCCAGACGTCGAGCATGGTCTTGTCGCCGCGCTGCGCCTTGCCGCGCTCGCGGATCCCTTCGGAAAGGGCAGCGAGCATGTCGCGGCAGGCGGGAAGGTCGAGGTTTTCGCGGCCGGCAAGCGTTTGCGCGGCGCGGCGGAAACCGGTGGCATAGAGCGGGCCGGTGGAGGCGCCGACGGCATCGAGGAAGCCGGTCGCGGCGGTGGACATCACCTCGGAAGGGCTTGCCGCATCGAGGTCGAGCGCGGAGAGGGCGGCGCTCACGGCCTTGAAGCCGATCGACATGGTGATGCCGTGATCGCCGTCGCCGATCGCACCGTCGAGTTCGGAGAGATGGTCTTTCTCCGCCTCGATCGCCTCGGCCATCCGCTCGAACATTTTCGCGAGAGCCCGCGCCGCGCTTTCCGACATGTCTTCCTCCCCGTCAGGGCGTTTCAGGCGTGTTGATGGTCAGGACCGCCGTCTGGCACGGGTGGTGCAGCAGCTCGGTCAGCTGGCGGTCGAGATGCAGGATCGAGATGGAGGCGCCCACCATGTCGAGCGAGGTGCAGTAGTGCCCCACCCAGTTGGCCTCGATCGCGATGTTCTTGGCGGCAAGCCGCTGCTCCACCCGGCGGAACAGGATGTAGAGCTCCATTTGCGGTGTCGCGCCGAAGGAGTTGACGAGCACCGCCACCCGGTCGCCGGGTTCGGCCTTCATTTCCTTGAAGATGTTGTCCATGATCGTATCGACGATTTCGTCGGCGGTGCGGATGCGCTCGCGCGAGACGCCTGGCTCGCCATGGATGCCCATGCCAAGCTCCATGTCGTCGGGGCCGATCTCGAAATTGTGCCGCCGCGTCTGCGGCATGGAGCAGGATTCGAGCGCGACGCCGACCGTATAGGTGCGGTCGTTCGCCTTGCGGGTGACGGCCTCGCACTCGTCGAGCGTCATGCCGCGGTCGCAGGCCGCGCCCGCCACCTTGAAGACGAAGAAATTGCCGGCGACGCCGCGCCGTCCCTCCTTGTCCTCGACCGGGGAGGAGACGATGTCGTCGGTGGTCAGCACCGTGCGGATCGGGATGCCCTTCTCCTCGGCGATCTCGGCCGCCATCTCGAAGTTCATCACGTCGCCGGCATAGTTGCCGTAGACGAAGAGCACGCCCGCGCCGCCGGAGGCCGCGACGGCGCATTTGGCGATCGGGTCCGGCGGCGGCGAGGAGAAGATGTTGCCGATCGCCACCGCATCGGCGAGCCCCTTGCCGACATAGCCGACGAAGCAGGGCTCGTGCCCCGTACCGCCGCCAATGACGAGGCCGACCTTGCCGGGCCGCGGACCGTTGCGGGCGACGAGGGCGCGGCGCGAATTGCCGATCGGCTGGAGATAGGGCTTGTGCGCCGCGATCAGGCCATCCAGCATCTCCTCGACAACGTCATTGGGATTGTTGAGGAATTTCTTGACGTGCGTGCGGTAGGCGTTGGCGACCGGCGTGCTCTTCTGGCGCTGCGAGAGTTTTCCGTCAAGGCTCGTCACGCCGTCGGCGCGCAGGATGCCCGCGCCGGTCGCCGCGTCCGTCACCAGCACGTTGACATAGCCGCCGCGCAGTGCCGCCAGCAGGGCCGGCACCTTGTCGAAGCCACCAGCGACGGCGACGCGGGTGCCGATGCCGCGCAGCATCTCCAGCGAAATGCCGATCGTGCGGTCGTCGAGCGGGCCGGCGACGGGGCGGCCGCGCTCGTCTATGAAGCGTCCCGCAAGCACGCCCGCCGCACCCTTGGCGAGGTAGTGCTGGAGGGGCACGGATTCGAAGAAGCCGCTGGTGTGGATCGTCGAATTGGGGCGTAGCGAGGCGATGCCGAAGACGACGCGGTTGGCGCGGGCGAGCGTGTCGAACTGTTCGCGGATCAGCGGCTCGGTGAGCAGCATGTCGTGCATCTGTGCGGAAGCGACGATGGCGGGGGCGGTGATGTTGACGCAGCGGGCGGAGATTGCGCGGGCGACGGCGGCCGTGGTCAGTTCCGGCGTATAGGCGAAGCTGGCGGTGGTGCCGCCTGTCGCCTGCACGACGGTGACGTCCTGCAAGGAAGCCATTTCCAGATGTTCGCCGACCGACAGGATGGTGCGGCCCCAGGCGACGGCGAGCGTATCGCCGGACTTGATCATCTTGGCGAGCGCCTGCGCGCCGGCCGCGCCCAGTCGTCCGATCAGCGGGCGCGTGTCGTCGTCGTTCGGCACGACGAGGCAATCCGAGAGGCCGAAATGGCGCTTCAGTTCCTGCGCGATGGTGAGCGAGGCGAGACGGGCGGGCTCGATCGAGATGTTGACGATGCCCTTTTCGCGGGCGTCGGCGAGGTAGCTGTTGACGGTGGCGCGCGAGACGCCCATCGCCTCGGCGATCTCGCCCTGCGTCATGCCGTCTTCATAATAGAGCCAGCAGGCCCAGACATAGGGGTCGTCGCCATAGCGCAGCGGGATGGAATCGATGCCTTCGGGCCCGTTCACCCGGCTGATACCGCCCTTGCGCGGTGCGGAAGTCTTCAAAGCCATCGGTTTTGCGGGTCTCCCTTCAGGCGGCGACCATGGAAGCAACGCCGCCGCTTTGCAACATGGTTTGACAAAAAAGCGTTGCGCGGCCCGTTGCGGGGGCGGGCCGCGCGTCCTGGGAGGACCGTTGGGGTTGCCTCAGCCGAGGCGGGCGTGTGCGCCGTCGGACAGTTCCTTCAGGATGATGGCGCAGGAGGTCGCGCCGGCATCCAGCACGCCGAGCGAGCGCTCGCCGAGCCGGCTGGCGCGGCCGATCTTCGCCACCAGGCCGATCGTCGAATCGCGCCCGGCCTCGGCGGCCGCAACGAGCGCTTCCAGCGCCTCGCCGAAGGATTTGCCCGCCGCCGTCGCCGCGTCGAAGGCCTCGACCGCCGGAACGAACGTGTCGAGCAGCGTCTTGTCGCCGACCTTGGCCGAGCCGATCGATCGGATGCCGGAAAGGCCGGCATGCAGCATTTTGCTGAAGGCCGCCGCGTCGATCGTCTCCACGCCTTGGATCGTCTCGGCGAATTCCGTGAACATGACGCCGTAGAGCGGGCCCATCGAGCCGCCGATCTCCGTCATCAGCACCGTGCCGAGCGTGTCGAGGGACTGGGCGAGCGACGCGTCCTTGCCCTTCAGCCGCTCGGCGGCCATGCCGAAGCCCTTGGCCATGTTCACGCCGTGGTCGCCGTCGCCGATCCTGCCGTCGATCTCGCTGAGATAGGCCCGGTTCTCGACGATCCGCTCGGCCATCGAGAGGACGATCGCGCCGGAAGACGCATTGTCGAAGGTCTGCATGGGGCTTCCTCCCGTCACAGGATGATCGTGCAACGCGTCTCGACATCGAGCAGCGTCTTCAGGTCGTCGTCGAGCGCCATGACGGTCAGCGTCGCGCCGACCATTTCCAGCGAGGTGAAGTAGTTGCCGATCCAGGTCTTGCGGATATTCAGCCCGCGCGCCGAGATCTCGCTCTCGATCGTGTCGTTGAGGATGTAGAGCTCGTTGAGCGGCGTCGCGCCGAGGCCCGAGACCAGCACGGCGACCTCGGTGCCTTCGGGAAGGTCGTGATCGTCGAGCACGATCTTCACCATGTCCCTGGCGACCGCCTCGGCCGTCTTCAGCGTCTCGACGCGCACGCCCGGCTCGCCGTGATGGCCGATGCCGACCTCCATCGTGCCCGGCTCGATCTGGAAGTTCGGATGGCCGACGGCCGGCAGCGTGCAGGGGCCGAGGCCGACGCCGATCGAGCGGCAGTTGTCGATCGCCTTCTGCGCGGCGGCCCGCACCTCCTCGAGGCTCGCGCCGGTCGCCGCCTTGGCGCCGCCGATCTTCCACATGAAGATCTCGCCGGCAACGCCGCGGCGCTTCTCGCGTTCCGCGATCGGGGCCGAGCAGACGTCGTCGTTGGCGACCACCGTCGCGACCTCGATGCCGTCCTTGGCGGCGAGCTTCGTCGCCATCTTCACGTTCATGTTGTCGCCGGCATAGTTGCCGTAGAGCACGACGACGCCCTTGCCGCCGTCGGCCGCGCGGATGGCGTCGTGGAAGCTCTTGGCGGTCGGCGAGGAGAAGAGCTCGCCGACGGCGACCGCATCGAGCATGTTCCTGCCGGCATAGCCGATGAAGGCCGGCTCATGGCCCGAGCCGCCGCCCGTCACAACGCCGACCTTGCCGGCAAACGGGGCGTCCCGGGCGACGACGACGCGCGGGTTCTCCGCAAGGCGCACGATATCCGAATGCGCCTTCACAAAACCCTTGACGGTATCCTCGACAACAAGGTCAGGGTCGTTGATGAAACGCTGCATGGTAACTCCT
>NZ_JALJCK010000030.1 GCF_022899355.1 Shinella yambaruensis
GCCGCGCTCCGCGTCGAGGAAATCGGTCTCCTCGTCCGCCGCAAGCTCCAGCAGCGAGCCGCCGCCCGCCTCGTCCAATGTTTCGACATGGGCGCCGCGGCGGGTAGCGATGTTGACGACGCCATCAGCCGACTTCGGAGTGCAAACGACGAGGCGGGGTTCGGCGTCGCCGATGAAATAGTCGAGTTCGGCCAGCGTATAGGCGGTATTCAGCGGCAGGTAGACGGCACCGGCGCGCAGGCAGGCGAGATAGAGCATCAGCGCCTCGGGGCTCTTTTCCACCTGCACGGCGACCCTGTCGCCGGGGCGTACGCCGAGCGTATCGAGAGCGCCCGCCAGCCGTCCCGATAGCGTCAGCATGTCGCCATAGGTCCACCGCCGCCCGTCGCCCGTCTCGATGAAGATCGCCTCCGGCCGTGCCGCTGCCCGGATCGCGTCGAAAAGATGATTGCTCATGCGCTCAACTCCCTTCTCCCCTTCTTCTTCTCGTCGCGGTCCTCCGTGCCGCCGCCGACCAGCGGTACGAGACTGCGGCCGCCGCGGTCGGTCGGCACGAGACGCCGGATGGCGGGGGTCGTCACCACCTCGTTGCGGCCGGCGAAGGCTTCGTGGTTGGTCTCGATGTCATCGAGCTTGTAAAGGTAGTTCACCATCAGCCCGTGCGCCTGGCGCATCGCGCGACCGGAGCGGTCGGCGAGGAAATTGATGCGCTCCAGCCGGGCGCCGTTGCCGAGATGGAAGCGGGCGACGGGATCGACGATGCGTCCTTTTGCATCGCGTGCCCTGAGAAAGTACCACGCGGCCGCGGCGGTCATGGTCGGCTGGACGGTTGCCCCGATTTCCTCGTCGTCGGCCCAGCCCTCGGTGTCGAGCACGGCAAGCCTGGCCTTTTCCGCATCGCCGAACGCGTCCGACGCCTCCGCGCGCCGTTCACGCGCGAGCCACGCAGCGAAGCCAGGTACCGGGGAAAGCGTGACGAACGTGTCGAGTTTCGGCAGGTCGCGGCGCAGATCCTCCACCACCTGCTTGATGAGGAAGTTGCCGAAGGAGATGCCCCGCAGGCCCTCCTGGCAATTCGAGATGGAATAGAAAACGGCCGTCGTGGCATCGGCGGCCCTGATGGGAGCCCGATCTTCGCGCAGGAGTTCGTCGATGCGCGAAGGCATATCCCGCGTCAGCGCCACTTCCACGAAGATCAGCGGCTCGTCCGGCAATTGCGGGTGGAAGAAGGCGAAGCAGCGCCGGTCCTCCGGCGCGAGACGTCGCCTCAGCTCGTCCCACCCGCCGATATGGTGCACCGCTTCATAGCGGATGATCTTCTCCAGGATGTCCGCCGGCGTCGACCAGCTTATCGGGCGGAGCACGAGGAACCCGCGGTTGAACCAGGAGCCGAAGAGGTGGGCGAAATCGGCATCGACGGCCTCGAGGTCGCGATCCTCCTCCTTGAGCTTGAGGAGCACCTCGCGCATCGCGACGAGCGTCGCGATGCCGTTCGGCGCAAGGTTCAGCCGCCGGATCAGTTCCTGGCGCCGCGGTTCGGCGGCGACATGGAGCTCCAGCAGCGCTTTCGGGCTCTGGCTCGCCCGGTAGGTGTCGATCGCCGCCTCCAGCCGCTCGGTCTTCGGTCCGAAGCGGGCAAGCAGCATTCGCATGAACTCGCGCTGCTTTTCGGTGTCGAAGGTCCGCCAGCGGTCGAGGATGTCCTTGGCGAGCGCCATGCCGGAGGCCTCGCCGCGGCTCGACAGCAGCGTCTCGCAGTGCGCCTCGATCGCGGCGAGCGGATCGAGCGTGTCCTCGCGCGCGCCGAAGGACAGGAAGCGCCGTCCCCGCTCGGTGATCGTCTGCAGCATGTCGCTGAACAGGGATGCGGTGTTCATTGGACGGCCCCCAGCATCTGGTTCGGCAGCCAGGTGGCGATGTCGGGGAAGATGCAGAGAATGACGATCGCCAAGAACATGACCAGTACGTATGGAAGCGAGCCCCAGAGGATGTCCTTGGTCGGAATGGTCGGGGCGATTGCGTTGATAACGAAGAGGTTGAGCCCGATCGGCGGGGTGATGAGGCCGACCTCCATGTTGATCGTCAGCACGATCGCGAACCAGTAGGGGTCGAAACCGGCCTGGGTGACGATGGGAAAGAGCATCGGCGCGGTCATGACGATGACGGCGACGGGCGGCAGGAACATGCCGCAGACCAAGAGGAAGATGTTGATGATGAACATCAGCACCCAGCGGTTGACCTCAAGGTCGGCGATGGCGGCCGCGACCGTCTGGGTGATGAAGAGGGAGGACAGGGCGAAGGCGAAGAGCTCCGCCGCCGCCATGATCATCATGATCATCACGCTTTCGCGCATGGCCGAGCCGAAGATGCCGGCGACGGGTTTTACCCGGAACAGGCGATAGGCGACGATCACGACGGCCAGCGTGAGGAACGCACCCGCTCCGGCCGCCTCGGACGGTGTCGCGATGCCGCCGTAGAGCACGTAGAGCGTGCCGGCGATGATCAGGAGGAAAGGCAGGATGCGCGGCAGGCGGGAAAGACGCTCCTGCATCGTGTAGCGGATCGCACGGGCGTCGAATTCGTAGCCTTTCCGCTTGCAGTCGATGACGGCCCAGATCATGAACATGACGGTGAGCATGATGCCGGGAATGACGCCCGCCATGAACAGACGTCCGATCGATGTCTCCGTCGCGATGCCATAGACGATGAGCGTGACGGAGGGCGGAATCAGGATGCCCAGCGTTCCGCCGGCGGCGATGGAACCTGTAGCGACCGAGGTCGGGTAGCCGCGCCGGAGCATTTCCGGAATGCCCATCTTGCCGATGGCCGCGCAGGTGGCCGGCGACGAGCCGGTCATGCCGGAAAAGATGGCGCAGGCGCCGATGTTCGACAGCACCAGCCCGCCCGGAATGCGGTTCAGCCAACGGTCGAGCGCCGTATAGAGATCCGAGCCGGCCGGCGAGGAGGCGACCGCTGCCCCCATCAGCACGAACATCGGTATGGAAACATAGGCAAGGTTGGCGATACCCGAGAACATCGTGTCGCCCAACACGTAGAAGATGGCGGCGCCGCTCTGCAGGTAGAGCGCGAGGAAGGCGGCGAGCCCCAGCGCGAAGGCGATCGGCATGCCGGTTGCGAGCAGCACGAAAAGGCAGACGATGATCATCAGGCCGGCGAGGGTAGGGCTCATCGCGGGAACTCCTTGGGAAGGGGCAGGTCGTCGCCGGTGCCGGCCGCCTGTTGCCCGGCAATCGGGGCATGGGTGCCGGCCGGCGCCGCCCCCGTGGTCAGCAGGATGAGGATCTGCGCCACATATTGCAGGCAAAGCACCACGAAGCCGGCCGGCAATGCCGAGAGCGGTATCCAGAGCGGCGGCGCCCAGACGCTCGAATGGCGCCAGTTGCCGAGCCAGGCCTCGTGGAACTGGACCCAGGTCGCCGCGAGCATGATGATGCAGAAGGCAAGCCCCAGAACGCTCGCCGTCAGGCGCATGCCGGCGCGGGTGCGCTCGCTGACTATCATTTCCACGACGTCGACGCCGACATGGCCGCCCTTCATCAGCACATAGGGTGCGCCGAGGAACATCGCGGCCGTGGCGGAGAATACGACGAAGTCGGTCTGCCAGATCGTCGGCATGCGGAAGATGTAGCGCAGCAGGATCATCTGGCAGACTACCAGCATGGCCGCGACGATGAGGAGCGTGGCGATGAGGGCCAGCCCGCGCGACAACGCGCCGACCGCCCGTATATAGGCGTTGACCATCTGAGATCCCCTTGTTGGCCTGAGGAACGGGCAGCAGGTGTCTGACCTGCCGCCCGTTGACAAATCCGGCCTATTCGACGGCCAGTGCCTTCTCGATCAGCTTGTCGCCGTTCGGCACATTGGCGGCAAAGTTCTTGTACGAGGACTGTCTGGCGACTTCGAGCCAGGCATCGTAATCCGCCTTCGACATCTCGACCACCTCGACGCCCGCCTTCTTGTAGGCGTCGATCATGATCTGGTCGCCCTTGCGGACCTCCTCGTTGAAATAGGCCTCCGCCTTTTCTCCCGCCGCAAGGATCGCCTTCTGCTGTGCCTCCGTCAGGCCCTCTAAGACCCGCTTGGAGATGAGCACCGGCTCGTACATGAACCAGAGCGCGTTTTCGCCGGGCGCCGTCAGGCATTTGGCATGCTCGAACAGGCGGTAGGAAACGAAGCTCGCCGACGAGGTATTTGCCGCGTCGAGCACGCCTGTCTGCATGCCGGTATAGATTTCGGACGAGGGCATGGACGAGATCGAGGCGCCAGCCGCCACCAGCATCTCCTCGAAGGCGGGGCCGGCAGCGCGGATGACCTGCCCCTTGATCGTCTCGGGCGTCGTGATGCAGCCTTGCTTGGAAGCGAAGGCGCCGGACAGCCACGCATCGGCGATCACCATCGCACCGGCATTTTCGATGATCGCCTTGATGTCCTTCATGAAGTCGGAATCGTTGAGGCGCATCGCGCGGTCGAAGTTGCCGACGAGACCCGGCATCAGCGTCGCCGAGAATTCCGGATGCCGGCCGGACGCATAGTCCAGCGGGAAGGATGTCATGTCGAGCAGGCCGCGCGTCACGGCGTTCCACTGGTCGTTCGGCTTGTAGAGCGAAGAGCCGGGAAACACCTGGATCTCAAGGTCGACATTTGCGGCCGCCACATCGCGGGCGATCATCTGCACCATCTCGTCGCGGATGTCGCCCTTGCCGCCGGGAAACTGGTGGGATGCCTTCAGGATCGTCTGCGCGGATGCCGAGCCGGCCAGAAGCGCGGCCGACACGCACAGCATATGTGCGAATCTTCTCATTTTAACCTCCCTGATATTCCGGCCCTCCCGCCGGATTGGTATAGAGTGTGCCTTGGTATTGCACACCATGTCAATATTTTTGTATACAAGATAGGCGAGTTTGCATATCTCGCCCTGCATGAGGGATGAAAATGGCCGGCAACACGTTTCACAAGCTGCGTGACGAAATCGAGAACGGCATCGTCACGGGGGAGTTCGAGCCTGGTGAACGGCTTGACGAGGTGCAGCTTGCGACGCGCTATGGCGTATCGCGCACGCCCATACGCGAGGCGTTGATGCAGCTTGGCGCGATCGGCCTCGTCGAGATCCGCCCGCGGCGCGGCGCGGTGGTGGTCGATCCCGCGCCGGATCGCGTCTTCGAGATGTTCGAGGTCATGGCGGAGATGGAGGGCATGGCAGGCGCGCTGGCCGCGCGCCGGCATACGGAGGACGACCATGTTGCATTGGTCCAGGCCCATGCGCAATGCGAGGAGGCGGCCACCAGCGAGGATACCGATCGCTACTACTACGAGAACGAGACGTTCCACCGGGCGATCTATGCGGCAAGCCATTCCGGTTTTCTGGAGGAGCAATGCGTCGCCCTTCATCGCCGGCTGAGGCCATATCGGCGCCTTCAGTTGCGCGTGCGGAACCGGATGAAGATGTCGCTGAAGGAGCATGGCGAGATCGTTGCCGCGATTCTCGCAGGGGACGCGGAGGCTGCTCGTGCGCTGCTGCGCGGCCATGTCGCCGTGCAGGGAGACCGTTTCAGCGACCTCGTCGCCTCGCTGGGCAAGCGGGAAGGGAAAAGGTTATCACTCGGATAGGCCGCTGTCGTAGTTGCTGGTGGTGAGGGGACGTATTCGCTCGCGAGGATACGGCCGAAGCGCTTGACTTGCCGGAAGCACCACGGCATTGGATTCCGTATCGGCAGCAAGCTTGATGTCATGCGTGATTCGGTCCGGCGATATGGACCGCAGCGCCCGCCGAAACACACCGGAAATCACAAGGCGTTTTGATGGAAACTCGTCTGCGTGGCCGCTTGCGGCCTGAAGGGTCTGTTCGCGTGACTGCGATGGGACTGTTCCTCTTTCTCGGCCTGGCGGGGCCTGGTTTCGCCGCGGGATGCGGCCAGCCATTGGAACCCGGCCGGATGGAATTCACGGTGAAGACCGGCGGCTTCGAACGGCCGGCGCTGGCGTACATTCCGACCGCCTATGACGGCAAGACGAGGCTTGCGGTCGTCTTCGACTTTCACGGCAGCAATTCCGGCCCGGCAGGCCAGTTCCGCCGGAGTGGCTGGAACACCGTCGCCGAGCATGAGGGGGTCGTCGCGATCGCGTTGCAGGGCAGCCTCAAAGGTGAGTACGAGGGTACCCATGCCTGGAATGTGCCGGGCGTAACGCATGGCGGAAACCTTGATGACGAGCGCTACATCAAGGATGCGGTCAAGACGGTCAAGGAGACGTTCTGTGTCGACCCGACCCGCATCTACGCCTCCGGCTATTCGGGCGGCGGGCGCATGCTGTCCCAGTACATCTGCAACGGCCATCCGGAATTTGCCGCCGCCGGCTTCGTCATGGGCTTGCGTGCCGGCTATCCCGTCGAGCGCGATGGTGTCTGGCAGCCGGATATCGCAAGCTGCAAGCCCGGCAACCCGATCTCGATCATCGCGTTCTCGGGCATGAAGGATGTCACCAATCCTTTCCTGGGCGGCGGCAAATCCTATTGGCAATATGGCGGCGAGGCGGCGCTGAAGCGCTGGGCGGAACTCGACAAATGCGAAGGCAAGGGCAACCTCGTCAATGACGCGGCGATGACGGCCTTGTCATTCAAGGCCTGCGCCGGTGGCGCGCGCATTACGTCCTATCTGCTCAAGGATAACACCCATGCCTGGCCGTCGAGCAGCGTGCTGTTCCGAACCTTCGACGCGAACGGCAAGGTGACCTCGGAGCGCGATGCGACGGGCCGCATGTGGGAATTCTTCAAGAACACGCGCTCGCCCGAAGAAACGCCCCTGACGGCAGGGGAGGCGGCGGGACGGGCCGGCTGAGCCGCGAAGCGCCTGAGGCGGTGATGTCGTCAACATCAGACTTCGCAAATTACAAATCCGCTGTCCAAGTCTGAAATCTACAGCCGGACTACACCGACGGTTGGAAAATCACTTCCGGTTTGTTAGAAGGCGCATGGGTGTCTCTCGCATGGTGCGGGAAGGCAGGTTTCTTGCGTTGGTCGGGCCGCCACGCGGAGAGACCGTACCCATGAAACGCACCACGCCTGCGCAGAAGCGCCCCCGTGCCCAGATTCTCACCGAACGTGCACTCGCGTCCCTTGAACGCTTCCTGCATATCGAGGCGGTCAGCGGAGCTGTCTTGCTGGTCGCGGCGGCGGTAGCCCTCATCTGGGCAAACTCGCCGCTATCGGAAAGCTATCACCACCTCTGGCACATGTCCCTTTCGGTTGGCGTGAGCGAGCTGGTTTTCGATCGCCCTCTCCATTTCTGGATCAACGACGCGCTGATGACCGTGTTCTTCCTCGTGGTTGGCATGGAGATCCGGCGGGAGATCCACGAGGGCGCGCTGAGCGATCTGCGGCAGGCGTCTCTGCCCATCGCGGCAGCCATAGGCGGTGTAGTCGTGCCGGCGTTGGTCTATCTGGCCCTGAACGGTTCCGGCCCGCAGGCGCAAGGCTGGGCCATTCCGACGGCCACGGACATTGCCTTCGCCGTCGGCGTGCTGGCGCTGCTCGGCAAATCCATACCGGGCAATGTGCGTGTGTTCCTGCTGACGCTGGCGATCATCGACGACGTCATTGCCGTCCTCATCATTGCCTTCTTCTATTCCGGCGGTTTGGAATATGGCGGCTTTGCCGTAGCCGCCCTCGGCATCGTCATGGTGTTCGCTCTCCAGGGAATGGGCGTTGGGTCGGCTTATGTCTATGTGTTGCCGGGAGCGATCATCTGGTCCGGCCTGCTGATGACCGGCGCACATCCGACGCTGGCAGGGGTCGTACTGGGGTTGATGACGCCGGTTACGTCCGTGCGCCTGCGTGAAAACCCGCTGGATGCCCTGTCGCGCATCGCCACCGAGCTCCTCGGGCTGGAGCAGAATGGAAAAACCGACCATATGAGCGGCCCGCTCAAGGAACTGCGCCGCGCCCAGCGGAACTCCTTCCGCCCGTCGTGCGCGTGCAGGCGGCCCTGCATCCCTGGGTGGCCTACGGGGTGATGCCGCTGTTCGCACTGGCGAATGCCGGGGTCAGCTTCGCCGGTGTCAATCTCTCGGGCGGCGCTCCGTTATGGGTGATGATTGGCGTCGGCATTGCCCTGATCGCGGGCAAGCCGCTGGGCGTCGCTTCCGTAAGCTGGCTGCTGGTGCGCCTCGGCCTGTGCCGCCTGCCGCCCGGCATGGGTTGGGGCAGTGTCTGGCTCATCGGGTTGCTGGCCGGCATCGGCTTCACCATGTCCATCTTCGTCTCGATGCTGGCCTTCACCGACGAGGATATGCTTGCCGCCGCGAAACTCGGCGTTCTTGCGGGCTCCTTCGTTTCGGCGCTGCTGGGGCTCGGATGGGGCGTCCTCTACGCCCGGGGCATATCACAGAAAGACGTGGCCGGCCGCGGCAATCTGGCGGGATATCCCTGACCCGTCGTTCACCGGGCGGACACGGCGTCGCCCTTCCATGGGACTTCTTTATATGTGGAAAATCTAATGGATAAGCAGCTAGCGAGAGCGGAGCGCCTGGCAACGATCGCGGCGAACATCGCCTGCGTCATCATCGCGCTTCTTCTCATCTTCCCGCTCGTCGCCCACTTTGTCTGATCGGCCAGCGCGGCCCGGTGTCATGTCCGGGACCAGATCGAATGCTCGATCTTGCCCTTCAGTTCCGGATAGGCTTCGGGATCGAAGCGCGGCTCGCCCGTCTTCTTCTGGTCGAAATAGTCCTTCGTCAGCTTGGCGACGGTGCCGGAAAGCAGCAGGATGGCGATCAGGTTGACCGACGCCATCAGGCCCATCGCCGCGTCGGCCATGTTGAACACGACGGCCACTGTCGTATACGCGCCCCAGATCACCATGAGCAGGACGGCGACCCTGAGACCGCTGATCGCGCCCTTGTTGTCGAGCTTGAGGAAGACCATCGCATTCTCCGAATAGGCGTAGTTGCCGATGATGGAGGTGAAGGCGAAGAAGAAGATGGCGATGGCGATGAAGTAGCGGCCGGCCTCACCGATATGAGCGACCATGGCCTCCTGCGTTAGCGGCGTTCCGGTGAGTTCCGAGCCGGGCGTCATGACGCCGGAGAGCAGGATCATGACGCCTGTCGCCGTGCAGATCAGGATCGTATCGATGAAGACGCCGAGCGCCTGTACGAAACCCTGGCTGGACGGGTGATGCGGGGAGGGGGTGGCGACCGCCGCGATGTTCGGCGCCGACCCCATGCCGGCCTCGTTGGAGAAAAGGCCGCGCTTGACGCCGTTGAGCATGGCTCCGGCGATACCGCCCGCCGCTTGCTCGATGCCGAAGGCGCTCTTGACGATCAGCGCAAGCACAGCGGCACCTCGGTGATGTTGGCGACGACCACGTAGAGGGCCATGCCGAGCATGACACTCTGCTGTCCAAAACCTGCCAGTTCGGTCTCCACTCCAAAAGCGTGACGATGTACCTTTCTACCCACGATGCCGCAACGCATCGACGATGACCTTGAACGCGGGCAGGTGTTGCCGGCGGCTTGGATAATAGAGGAAATAGCCGTCGAAGAAGGGCGACCAGTCGTCCAGCACCTGCACCAGTTTGCCCGAAGCGATGTGCCGCTCGACGATGTTCTCCGGCACATAGGCAATGCCGTAGCCGTTCATCGCGGCGTCGATCATGGCGTAGGAGTTGTTGAAGGTGAGCTGGCCGCTGACGCGCACCCGCAGTTCCTGCCTATCCTTCTCGAACTCCCATGCGTAAAGGCCACCGGCACTCTCATGGCGCATGTTGATGCAGCAGTGCCGGACGAGATCCTGCGGATGCTCAGGGATACCGTGTTCGGCAAGATAGTCCGGCGAGGCCACCGCGACCAGACGCCAGTCCGGTCCGATGCGCATGGCGATCATATCCTTTTCGACACTTTCCCCAAGCCGCACGCCCGCGTCGAAACCCTCCTCGACGATGTTGCGGAACGTGCTGTCGAGGATCAGCTCGACGTTGATATCGGGGTAAGCCTTGAGCACCGGCTTCAGCTTCGGCCAGACAACGCTTTCGAGCGCGTGGTCGGAGAGCGTCAGCCGGATCGTGCCCGTCGGCGTGTCGCGGAACGCCGATAGCGCGGCGATCTCATCCTCGATCTCAGCCATGCGCGGGGTGATTGTCTGAAGAAGCCTCTCCCCCGCCGGCGTCGTGGCGACGTTGCGCGTCGTGCGCGTCAGAAGGCGAATGCCCATGTTCGTCTCAAGCTGCCGGATGGCGTAGCTGAGGGTAGACTGCGCCACGCCGATCCTCGCCGCCGCCTTGGTGAAGCTCTTCTCTTCGGCGACGATCCTGAACCAGATCAACTGGTTGAAATCCGTCTTCCCCATGTGTCCTCGCGGTGTTCGATGCTCGGAGATTAATCGATGACATCGATTGATCCAATCAAATTGCGACGACTAATCGTCTCAGTGTCGGCGAGCTATATCCGCATCGAACCCGATGAACAGGAGAATGCGGACAATGGTTTCCGCCGTGGAAAATACCGGCAGCAAGCCTGCCGCCTGGGGCGCCGTCCTTTCGATGGCGCTGTGCGTGGCGATGCTGATCGCCTCGGAATTCATGCCGGTCAGCCTGCTGACGCCGATGGCCGAAGGCTTGCATGCGACGGAAGGGCAGACGGGGCAGGCGATCTCGATCAGCGGGCTGTTCGCCGTCGCGGCCAGCATGCTCGTCACCACCGCCGCCGGATGGCTGAACCGGAAATGGGTGCTGATCGCGATGACGGCCTTCATGCTGCTGTCGCTGGTTCTGGTCGCCGCCGCGCCGAACTTCCTCGTGCTGATGGCCGGCCGCGCGTTGCTCGGCGTCTGCATCGGCGGTTTCTGGGCTCTGGCGACCGCCGTCATCATGCGGCTGGTTCCGACAGAGGATGTGCCGCGTGCGCTAGCGCTGATGTATGGCGGGCAGGCGATTGCCGCCGCCTTCGCAGCTCCCGTCGGCAGCTATCTCGGCGGCCTGTTCGGCTGGCGTGAGGTCTTTTGGGCCCTGACGCCCATCGTTGCGATCAACCTCGTCTGGCATGCGGTCGCGCTTCCCTCGCTGCCCGCGCATCGGAAGCAGGACTTCCGGGCGATGCTCGGCCTGCTGAAGCAGCCCTATTTCCAGCGTGGGCTTTTGGCCTGCATGCTGTCCTGGGGCTCGGCCTTCACCATGTTCACCTATCTGCGGCCGTTTCTGGAGCAGGTGACGGGTGTGGACGTGACGACACTGTCGGTCCTGCTGCTGCTTCTCGGTTGCGCGGGGTTCATCGGCACATGGGCGGCAGGCCGATTCCTGAAAGGGAACGTCGCCCCCTTTCTGAAGCTGCCAGCGCTCGTCATGGGCGGTGCGACCATCGGGCTGCTGCTTTTCGGTTTCTCGGTCGCCGCCGTCGGCTTCTTCATGGCCATCTGGGGCGCGATGAACACCATGTTCTCGGTCATCTGGATGACATGGATGTCGCAGAACGCCGACGACGCGCCCGAAGCCGCAGGCAGCCTGATGGTCGCGGCGATCCAGGCCTCGATTCTGCTCGGCGCGGTCATCGGCGGGCTGCTGCTCGACGGCATTTCCATCGAGGCGACGTTCATCGGCAGCGTCGTGCTGGCGGTGCTTGCAATCGCCCTGATCGGCAATGGCCAGCGCCTGCTGAAGCCGGAGGCGATCTGACATGAATCAGTCCGCACCGATCTCCCGGCGTCGATTGCTGGCGACAAGCGCCGCCGGCCTTGCCATGCCGATCTTTCTGCCCTCGACCAGGACGCAAGCCCAGGAAGGAGCGATCATGCGCCTTAAACTGACTTTCGCCGATCAACAGTTCACGGCGACGCTGGAAGACAATGCCGCGGCGCGCGAGCTCTTCGCCATGCTGCCGCTGGATCTCATAATCGACGACTATTCGACCAACGAAAAGATCGCCTACCTGCCGCGCAAGCTCAGCGATGACGGCAGTACACGCTTCGAGAACGAGGCCATCGGCGACCTCTGCTACTACGCGCCCTGGGGCAATCTGGCGATGTTCCACGGCCCCTACCGCTGGTCGCGCGGTCTGGTCCGGCTCGGCCGGCTGGATCAGGGCGCAAAGCCTCTGCTGGTGCGCGGCGAATTTCCGCTCCGCATCGAAGCGCTGACCTGACGCACGGCGCGACCCCTTTCCCAACCGCAAGGAGACCCTGCCATGAACCGGAACACCGACTCTGGAATCGAACTCCACCAAAACACCCCCGACGCCGGCCGTCGCAATTTGCTCAAGCTGACCGGCGCGGGTGCTGCCGCCTTCGGTGCAGCATCATTTCTCAAAACTCCCAACGCAAAGGCTCAGAATATGTCACAGGACTGGGACAAGGTTTTCCCCAAGAGCGAAAAGGTCGACCACGAGAAGGTCACGTTCAAGAACCGTTACGGCATCACCCTTGCAGGCGATCTCTACCTGCCGAAGGACCGGGCGAATGACCGCCTTCCGGCCATCGTCGTCAGCGGCCCGTTCGGCGCCGTCAAGGAACAGTCGTCGGGTCTCTATGCGCAGACCATGGCGGAGCGCGGCTTCGTCACGCTGGCGTTCGACCCTTCCTATACCGGCGAAAGCGGCGGTGAACCGCGCAATGTCGCTTCGCCCGACATCAACACAGAGGATTTCATGGCGGGGGTCGATTATCTCGGCCTGCAGGCTTCCGTCGACCGCGAGCGGATCGGCGTCATCGGCATCTGTGGCTGGGGCGGCATGGCGTTGAATGCCGTCGCCGCCGACAAGCGCGTCAAGGCCGTCGTCGCCAGCACCATGTACGACATGACCCGCGTCATGTCGAAGGGCTACAACGACAGCGTGACCCTGGAGCAGCGCACGCAGGCACTGGAGCAACTGAGCCGCCAGCGCTGGGTGGATGCCGAAAAAGGCACTCCGGCCTACCAGCCGCCCTACAACGAGCTGAAGGGTGGCGAGGCGCAGTTCCTGGTCGATTACCACGACTATTACATGACGCCGCGCGGCTACCATAAGCGTGCGGTCAACTCCGGCAATGCCTGGACGATCACGACGCCGATGTCGTTCATGAACATGCCCATCCTGAGCTACATCAAGGAGATCTCGCCGCGGCCGGTCCTGCTGATCCACGGCGAGAAGGCGCATTCGCGTTATTTCAGCGAAACGGCCTTTGAGGCCGCGGCTGAGCCGAAGGAACTGGTGATCATCCCCGGCGCCAACCACGTCGATCTCTACGACAGGATGGACGTGATCCCATTCGACAAGATTGCCGGCTTCTTCAATCAGCACCTCGCCGCATAAGCTGTCGGCGGTGCCTGTGCCCTCGGGCATGGGCACCGCGGCTAGCTCGGGAAACACGCTGCTGGTGGTGCCTGACGACTGCTTGACGTGGACGGGCAGCCTCCGACCTCATCGCGGGCCCTCTTAGCCGCATCCCGCTTTCCTGCCACCAATCCTCGTCGGAATCGCGCGGCGGCAGAACTGCGCTGGTGCGTCAGCCTTGTATGCTTCGCGTAAAATCCCGTGCCTCCCGCAAGATCCAGTCCCGGAAAGCGCGGACCTTCGGGTGATCCTGATTGCCGATCTTGTAAATCAGGTCGTAGCCCCATGCGACTTCAAGCTTCGCCTGCGGGAAGAGCGATATCAGGCGGCCGGCGGCAAGGTCCTCCGCGACAAGGACGCTCCGGCCGAGCGCGACACCGGCCCCGCGGACGGCAGCATCGATGGACATGCTGCCATGGCTGTATCCGGGGCCGCGCCCGCCCGGATACGGCAACCCCATCATCGCAAACCACCGCTCCCATGTCGTGTTCATCCCGATTTCGTGGATGAGCTGGCATTTCGCCAGATCGTCCATCGCATGGAGCCCGCCCATCCTGTCGCGATAATCGGGGGAGCAGACCGGCGAGACCGTCTCGTTCATGATGCGCTCGGCTGCCGCGAAGGCATACTCGCCGTCTCCGTAGCGCAGCGCCACGTCGACATGGCCTGCCGCGAAATCCACCAGCGTATCGGTCACTTCGAGATGGATGTCGAGGTCCGGGGAGGTCGCCATCAGGCGGTGAAGACGCTGCGTCAACCACTTGCTGGCAAAGGAGACGCTGCAATTCACGACCAGACGGGACGTGTCGTTCTTCCGGCGCAGTTCCTCCGCCTCGCGCGCCAGTTCCGACAGCAGTCGAGTCACGGTGCTGAAGAAGGCTTGGCCCGCGTCGGTCAGTTCGATCCTCCGGGTCAGGCGGCGAAAGAGCGGCACGCCGAGATAATCTTCCAGCGCCTTGATCTGTCGGCTCACGGCGCCATGGGTCAGGTGAAGTTCCTGTGCCGCGAGCGTCATGCTCAGGCGGCGGCCCGTCGCCTCGAAGGCCCGGAGTGTCTGGAGCGGTGGAAGCTGGTCGGCCATAGGCTTACGCGTGATCTGGCATCACGCATCCTGTGAGAACAAATGGTTTGTCGGGCGGGTAAATCCCGGCCTACACATGACACAGCCGCAAGCCAGTGCCAATTCCATAGGTCCCAGAAGTGTCCCAGAATTCCGTGACCGTCGCACCGCAATCGCTCACCTCGACAGGCCCCCTGTCGATGAAGAGTCTTGGAGCCATGCTGCTGCTGGCGCTGATGTGGGGGCTGTCGATCCCGATCACGAAGCTCGGCCTCGGCAGCATTCCTCCCATGACGCTGACGGCGCTCCGCTTCATGGTCGCCGTGCCGCTCATGATGTTCCTGGCTCGACGGGAGCTGCGGGTTCCGGCAAAGGCAGTTCTTCCCATCGTCGGCCTCGGCGTCATGGGCATCACGCTCGGCAACGTCGCGCAGTCCTTCGGCGTGCAGGGCACGTCGGCCTCCGCCGCGACCATTCTTTCGGCAACCATCCCGCTGTTCATCGTCATTCTGGCCGCCATCCGCTTCAGGCAGCCGGTAACATCGCTGCAATGGAGCGGCCTCCTGGCCGCCTTCTTCGGGATCGCCCTTGTAGCAATCGGTAGCGGACCGGGTGTCGACGACATGTCGAGGACGACAGTCTCCGGAGTTGCCCTGATGCTGATCTCGTCGGTCGGCATTGCGATCTATTACATCTGGAGCGCCGAGCTGACGGAGAAGTATGGCCTGATGCCTGTCGCGGCATGGAACATGCTCGTCGGGCTCCTGACGGTACTGCCGCTCGCAGGCTGGGAAATGTCCAGACAGCCTGTCGATGTCACGGCGCAGGCTCTGGCAGCCATCATCTATCTCGGCGTCGTGGTCACCGTGATCGGGCTGATCCTGTGGCTCTACCTTCTGAAGGTCGTTCCTGCCCGCATCGCTGCTAGCGTGCAATACCTACAGCCTGTATTCGGCATCGGCGCCAGCGCCTTTTTGTTTGGTGACGAGTTGGGACTGCTGTTCGCCGCAGGCGTGACCCTTGTTCTTGCCGGTCTCGTACTCGCGGCTTCCAATAAGCATGCCAACTCCCCGGCGGCATGACCGTTCGATAAGTTCAATCCCCCGCTCGGTTACTCCCCGAGCGACTTGGCCCGCCCCAGTGGCGGGCCTCTTTTCGTCCATAAAAGCTGTCTGGGGCGGCCTTGGGCCTAGTTGTTCAGTCCCGGCATCTGGTGGATTGGATCGAGGATGAATCTGCCGGGCTCTGAAGTCCAGACCTTGCAGA
>NZ_JALJCK010000031.1 GCF_022899355.1 Shinella yambaruensis
CGCCGCCTCACCCCCGAAAATTGCAAGGCGCTGCTGTTCGACGACGTGCTCTGGGTCAAGCGCGCCCGGCAGGAGCACGACGTCTTCGTCGATGCGCTGCGCGAGCGCGGCGTCACCGTGCATCTCTTCGGCGAGTTGCTGGCCGAGACCCTGGCCCTGCCGGAGGGGCGCGACTGGCTGCTCGACCGGCGTGTCGACGCCTCGATCGTCGGCTACGACATGGTGGGCGAGCTGCGCGGCTGGCTGGACGAGATGCCGGCCGAACAACTCGCATCGCTGCTGGTGGGCGGCATCGCCCGCGCTGCCGGTAAGCCGGCGGCGATCGGACGGCTCGAAGATGCCGTGGAGATCGTCGCGGGACTGCGCGGGAGGTGGATAGAGCCGGCGCATGCATAAGCCATCGGCACGGTCGCGTTTGCCCCGCGTCAAGGTGTCTTCCACCCAAACGACTATCTTCTCAACAAGGAGGACAGTCCAGTGAGCTACAAATCCATTCTTGTTAATCTGGATATCGAAGGGCCGATCGTTCCGATCGTGAGGGCAGCAAGCGAGTTGGCTCAACGGTGGAACGCCAGGCTGACCGGCTTCTGCGCGGCCGATGCCTACCTTCCGGTCACGGGGCCGGAAGGCGCGGAGCTGGCCGCGGAGGTGTGGCGGCAGATGCGCGATGACGACGAGCGTCGTTTCAAGGACCTGCGCAAGGAGTTTGAGGCGCTGGTTGCCGGTGCTGTCGCGACCGACTGGCGCGTCGCGCAGGAAAGACCGACCTATGCGCTGGCCCAAACGGCAAGGATCGCCGACATTGTCGTCACCGGGGCTGCCGACGGCGCGGTGACGAAGGATACGGCGCGCTGGGTCGATCCGGGCAGCGCGGTGCTGCAACTGGGCCGGCCTCTCCTGGTCGTCGGGAACGATACGGACCACCGCGTTGGCCGGAAGATCGTTGTCGCCTGGAAAGACACGCGGGAGGCACGGCGGGCGGTCGCCGACGCCATGCCGTTGTTGCAGGCTGCCGATGACGTCGTGGTTGCGACGGTGGCTCCAACCATCGATCAGTGGGCGCGCGAGAGCTTGGGCGACGTGGTATCCTTCCTGGCTGCTCACGGGGTGACCGCACGCAGTGAAACCGTTGAAAGCGGTCGGGAAAACGACAGCCTGATCGAACTCGTCGATCGGCACGACGCCGATCTCGTCGTATCCGGCGCCTATGGGCACAGCCGCCTCAGGGAGTGGGCGTTCGGCGGCATGACCCGATCGCTGCTCGACGCGATCCGGCTCAATCGCTTCATGTCCAACTGACGGATCTGGAACGGGCGGGCGCGGGTGGAGACACGAAAATGCAGCCGGAAATGTCGTCGCCGCAGGCCGTGGATTCTGTGCCGGCCTATTGGTCCATTCCTGCCGCGGCTCTCCTTGCCCGGCTGGATACCCGCACAACCGGGCTTTCGAGCAAGGCCGCGCGGGCCCGCCTCGCCCGCGTCGGGGCCAATACGATCCGGGCGGGGCACGATGGTTCGGCGCTTGCGGCCTTCGCGCGGCAGTTCCGCAGCCCGCTCGTCCTTATCCTCATCTTCGCTGCCATCGTCTCGGGGATCGTTGGCGAGGGCAGCGAGGCGGTCATCATCGGCGTCATCGTGCTGGCGAGCTGCGTTCTCTCCTTCACGCAGGAATATGGCGCCTCCCGCGCAATGCAGGCGCTCACCGCCCGCATCGCCCGCAAGGCCCTCGTGCTGCGCGATGGGCGGGAAACCCTGCTTCCCGTCGAGGAGATCGTGCCGGGTGATATCGTTCGGCTTTCGGCGGGAAACCTCGTCCCGGCCGACGGTATCCTCCTGGAGACGCGCGACTTCAACGTCAGCGAGGCGGCGCTGACCGGCGAGACCTTCCCGGTGATCAAGACGGCGGGCATCTGCACGCCGGAGGCCCGCCTTAGCCAGCGGACAAATACGGCCTTCACCGGCACCTCCGTGCGCAGCGGCACGGCGACGATGGCGGTCGTGAAAACGGGCGGCGCGACCGAGTTCGCCTCCATCGCCGCGACCATCGCCCACGTCGCGCCGGAAACGGACTTTGCGCGCGGCATCCGCCGCTTCGGCTATCTCATGACGGAGATCATGCTGGTCATCGTCATCCTCGTCTTCTTCGCCAATCTCCTGCTGCATCGCCCGGCGGTGGATTCGCTGTTGTTTTCCCTGGCGCTCGCCGTGGGGCTGACGCCGGAGCTGCTGCCGGCGATCATCAGCGTGACGCTGGCGCGCGGCGCCCGCACCATGGCCGCGAACGGTGTCATCGTGCGCCGGCTCGACGCCATCGAGAACCTCGGCAGCATGGACCTCCTGTGCACGGACAAGACCGGCACCCTGACCGAGGGTGTCATCCACCTCGATGCCTGCCTCGACGTCGCCGGGACCGATGCGCCGCAGGTGCAGCTCTGGGCGTTTCTCAACGCCACGCTGCAGACCGGCATGGCGAACCCACTTGACGAGGCCATCGCCTCCGGAAGGGACGAGCGGGACGACATTGCCGCCTATGCCAAGGTGGACGAGATACCCTACGACTTCATCCGCAAGCGGCTCTCGGTGGTCGTCCGCCGGGCGGGCGAACGGGAGGACCTGATGATCTGCAAGGGCGCGGTGCAGACTGTGGTTGCGGCCTGTTCCTCCGTCCTTGCCGAAGATGGTGCACCGGCGCCGCTCGATGCGGCGGCGGCCGCGAAGATAGACGAGAAGGTGCAGGCCTGGAGCGGACAGGGGTATCGCGTCCTAGGACTCGCCGTGCGCTACTTCGCGCGGCAGGACAGCTATCGCCGCGAGGACGAGGCCGAACTTGTCCTTGCCGGCTTCCTGTTGTTCTTCGATCCGCCCAAGGCGGGCATGGCGGAAACGCTGAAGGCGCTGGCATCCCGCGGCATCAAGGTGAAGATCATCACGGGCGATAATCGTTATGTCGCTGCCCATCTTGCCGAAACCGTGGACCTGCCGCACCGCCGCGTCCTCACAGGAACCGAGGTGAGCCGACTGACGAAGGAGGCGCTCGTGCGCCGCGTTACGCAGAACGACATCTTCGCGGAGATCGACCCGAACCAGAAGGAGCGCATTATCGCGGCGCTGCGCAAGCACGGCCATGTCGTCGGCTATCTCGGCGACGGCATCAACGATGCGCCGGCGCTGCACGAGGCCGATGTCGGCATTTCCGTTGAGGGTGCGGTGGACGTGGCGCGCGAGGCGGCCGACATGATCCTGCTCCAGCGCGACCTCGGCGTGCTGCTGCGCGGGATCGACGACGGACGGAAAACCTTCGCCAACACGATGAAATACATTTCCATCACCACCAGCGCGAATTTCGGAAACATGATCTCGATGGCCTTAGCCTCGTTGGCCTTGCCCTTCCTGCCATTGCTGGCGCCACAGATATTGCTCAACAACTTCCTGTCGGACGTGCCCTCGCTGGCCATCGCCACCGACAATGTCGACGCTGACCAGGTCCGAACGCCGCGCCGATGGGACATCGCCTTCGTACGCCGCTTCATGGTGACGTTCGGGTTGGTCAGCTCATTCTTCGACGTGATGACTTTCGCCTTCCTGCTCCTTGTCGCCGGAGCGACCGCCTCGGCATTCCAGACGGGGTGGTTCGTCGAATCCCTCATCACGGAGTTGGCCATCGTGCTCGTCGTGCGGACGCGCGCGGCCTTCTGGCGCAGCCATCCGAGCGCGCTGCTTTCCTGGCTGACGCTGGCCGTCGCCGTGTTCGCCGTTGCGATCCCCTATCTGCCGGGCGCGAACTGGTTCGGTTTCATCGCCCTGCCGCTGCCGGTCGTCGGCGGCCTGATCGCGATCACGCTTGCCTATCTGGCAGCCTCGGAAGCGGCAAAACACTGGTTCTTCGCGCGCGAGCGCCGCCGCAGGCGAGGAAGGCGTCGCGTTTGACCCGCGTCAAGGCACCGGTGCGGCAAAAGGGTTTGATGGTGGTTCACTAGGAGATCGCCCATGCCGCGTCGTATCCTCATCATCGTCGGCCATCCCGATCCCAAACCGGAACGGCTGTGCAGGGCGCTTGCCGCGAGCTATGCCGAGGGCGCCCGTTCCGCCGGGCACGAGGTCCGGCTTATCGATATCGCGACGCTCGACTTCCCCTTGCTGCGCACGACGGAGGAGTTCACGAAACGGCCGATGCCGGTGACGCTGGAGGATGCCGCGCAGGCGATCCGGGACGCCGAGCATATCGTCTTCGTCTTTCCGCTCTGGCTCGGCACCATGCCCGCCCTGCTGAAAGGTTTTCTCGAACACGTGATGCGCCCCGGCGTGGCTTTCGCCTATCCCGAGGCGGGCAAGGGCGGCTTCGCCACGACGTTGCTCGACGACCGGTCCGCGCGCGTGGTCGTGACCATGGGCATGCCCGCCTTCTTCTACCGGCTCTGGTATCTCGGCCACGGCGTCGCGGGCATGCGCCGCAACATCCTGAACTTCGTCGGCATCAGCCCGGTTCGGGAGACGCTGTTCGGCATGGTGGAAGGCGCAAGCGGCGCCACGCGCAAAAAATGGCTCGCGAGGATGCGAGCGCTCGGCGCCCGCGCCGCCTGACCGGGCCGCCGCCTCAGGGAACCAGCACGGCCGCGCCGTTGAGGCGGCCTGCCCGGAGGTCGGCGAGGGCCTCGTTCGCCGCGGCGAGGGGATAGGCCGTGGTGTGCGTGCGTACGCCCGCGGCGCGTGCCACCGGAAAGAACGTCTCCGCATCGCGTCGCGTCAGGTTGGCCACGGAGACAAGCTCCCGTTCCTCCCACAGGACCGCATAGGGCATGGGCGGGATGTCGCTCATGTGAATGCCGCCGCAAACGACACGGCCCGCCTTGCGGACCGCGCGCAACGCCGCCGGCACGAGTTCGCCGACGGGCGCGAAGATGAGGGCGGCATCGAGCGGGGCGGGCGGCACCTCCTGCGAACCGCCGGCCCAGACGGCGCCGAGACCGAGCGCAAATTGCTGCGCATCCCCGTCGCCCGGCCGGGTGAAGGCATAGACCTCGCGCCCCTGCCAGACGCAGACCTGCGCGATGATATGGGCCGCCGCGCCGAAGCCATAGAGCCCGATGCGCTTTCCCTCGCCCGCTTTCGTCAAGGCCCGCCAGCCGATCAGCCCGGCGCAGAGGAGCGGGGCCAGCGCAACCGGATCGGCGTCGGGGTCGAGATCGAAGGCGAAGCCGGCATCCGCCACCACATGCGAGGCGAAGCCGCCGTCACGCGTGTAGCCGGTGAAGAGCGGTGCGTCGCAAAGGTTCTCCGCACCGGAACGGCAATAGGGACAGGCGCCGCATGTATGACCGAGCCAGGGCACGCCGACGCGCCGGCCGAGCCGCGAGGCATCGACACCGGGGCCGACGGCCTCGACGATGCCGACGATCTCGTGTCCCGGCACAAGCGGCAGCTTCGGATGTTCCAGCTCGCCGTCGACGACGTGGAGATCCGTGCGGCACACCGCGCAGGCCTCGACCCTCAGCCTTATTTCGCCCGACCCAGGGATCGGATCGGGACGTTCAACCAGGACAAGCCTTGTTCTCGGTCTTTCCAGGATCATCGCCTTCATCGCTGACCTCCAGCAAAATGTGAGGCGGAAGCATTGCTTCCGCCTCGTCGGCTGTCGTCAATCGTGTCACATCATCCGACGGAAATGTGGTCCTCGACCGCATGGACGCCGGCGGCGGCCCAGGCAGCCTGTTCGGCGGCACGCCGTTCGGACCACGCATGGACCCAGCCGTCCAGGCGCACCTTGCCGCCATCGAGAACGGCGACTTTGATTGCCTGCGCTTCGACCTCCGCATTGCGTTTCAGCGCATCCTCGATCCGCTTCTTGACGTCGAGCGCCGAGACGTGATGCTCGATCTCGATCTTGTTCGTCACGCCGACGACGCCTGCGAGATCACGCACCGCATCGGCGGCCGCGATCCGCTGATATTGCCAGTCGACCCTGCCGCTCAGCGTGATGATGCCGTTCTCCACCGCCACGCCGATATCGGCGGCGTCGATGCTGGGTTCGAAGTTGAGTTCGTCCAGGATATCCTGTCTCAATGTGCTGTCATTCATGACTTTCACCTCGTTCTTCCGGCGGGCACCATCCCCGCCCTGAGCCTGTTCTCTGATGCGAAAGATCGGGAGGCGTTGACCCGCGTCAAAAGCGGCATGTTTTTGGCCCTCTCTCGCCTACCTGACGCCAGGAGGCTTCTCGGCGTCCCAGGGGCGCCAATGGGTGGGGGACACGTCAACGCGTTCGCGCGTACCCGATTTCACCCATCCGACCAACGTGCGTCGGCAGGGAAAGACCAGCGTATGCGTTCCGTCGCGGTCGATGACCGCGAGTTCGAGATCCTGATTGTAGGGGGCTATGGAAACCGGTTGCCACATTGAGCGATGTCTACGAGGAGCCGGGCTCGAAGGCGCTCACGCCGTTCGAATAGCAGCCTCGATCTCCGTTCTGGAGCGTCCGGTCATGTCCTTGACGATTTCGCCAAGCAGTCGTTCCTTCAGGCTCCGGTGAAAGTGCTGTCGCATTTCCCCAAGGGTTCGTGCGTCCGCGATGATGAGTAGCTCGGTGATCTCGCTGGCGACAGCCGCCCGGTTGAGCACGGCGCAAACCGTGGCGGCGAAATCGTCTTCCAGAAGATGCGCCTTGTCGGGGTTCGCGATGCTGTTCCTGTGACGCACGCCGGAGCCGCTATGTCCCTTCGTCAGCGCGGGGGCAGGCAGCGCGGAGAGCTCAATGCCGGGTTCGTGGGTCATGTTCCTGAAGAGAAGCAAATTATGCCCGTCGACGACGGCAACCATTGCGCCATTCGGTAGGATCATCGTGGTTCTCCTTGCTGGCCGTCGCCCTTCGATGTCGGGACCGGCCGTTGAATGAACTGCTTTGCGTCGCCGGGTCAGGCGGCGAGGTCCTCCAGTGCCTGCGGTCTGACGATCTCGACGCCGCGCAGGTTCGGCAATCGGATGATGCCCTTCTGGCGAAGCCGGGAGAACACGCGGGAGACGGTCTCGATACTGAGCCCGAGATAGTCGCCGATATCGGCGCGGGCCATCTGCAGATCGATGCGCCGCAGGCCGCCCTGGCGCTCCGACATGTCGAGCAGGAAGGCCGCGACGCGTTCCGTCGCGTTCTGCCGGCCGAGTACGAGCAGGTGCTCCTGCGCCCGCACAAGGCTCTGCAGGGCCATGGGCAGCAGCGCGCTGGCAAAGTCGCCGTGGAGGAGCGTGGTGCGTTGTATCCTTATGCCGGTCGCGCTTATGGCCTCGGCAAAGAAATGATGCGTGGCGTCCGTCTCGAACCCGAACATCTCGCCGACGAGGTGAAAGGCGGAAATCTGGCGGCGTCCGTCCGCCAGCAGCCGATAGACCCGCACGGCGCCGAACTCCACGGTATAGAGGCTGCCGCACTTTTCGCCCTGCGCATAGATTTCCGCGCCGGCGGCAAAGAATGTCGGCGCGTCGCCGGCCTGCCGGCGATCGGCCATCCCCGGATCGAATGCGGCCCTGCGATGAAACGATGTCAGAATCTCGTCATGAACGGTCATGATCTTCTCCCCGAAGTCGATGGGAGATCATCGCGCAAATCCTGCGAAACGAAATTCGGTCATGTCCGTAGGGGAAAATGCGTAGCGGCTTGCCCGCGCCGTTGGCGGGGGCCTCAATGACAGATGCTGGCGACCTTGAGGGCGATGGCCATTCGGACGAGTTCGGCAAGGCTTTTTGCCTGCATCTTCGACATGATGTTGGCACGGTGGACCTCCACCGTGCGCGGGCTGATGTCGAGATCGTAAGCGATCGTCTTGTTGGGCAGGCCGGAGACGACGGCGGAGAGAACTTCGCGCTCTCGATCCGAAAGGCTGTCCAGGCGCGTCCGCAACGCCCCGGTATCGCCGGAAACCTCGACCGTGTCTTCCAATCGGCTGGCGGCCCGAATGATTGCGTCGATCAGGGTTTGATCCTCAAACGGCTTCTCGATGAAGTCGATCGCGCCTGCCTTCATGGCTGACACTGCCATCGGCACGTCGCCGTGCCCAGTGATCACGATTGCCGGGGGGAGGGCTCTGATCGCGCCGAGCCTCTCCAGCAACTCGATGCCGCTCATATCCGGCATACGCAGGTCAGTCACCAGACAGGCATGGGCGAGTGTCGGCGCGACGGCGAGGAAATGGGTGGCGGATTCGTGCACGCGCACTGTAAAACCCGACATGGTGAGAAGGAAGGCCAGCGATTTGCGCACCGGCTCTTCGTCGTCGACAATATGCACGACATAGCTATCAGGTTTCATAGTCCGCCCCCTGTCCGGCAACCGGCAAGGAGAACCGGAACGTCGTTCCGCCGCTCTCGTTGCGCCGCGCCGATATCTCGCCCCGATGGGCCTCCACGATACGCTTGGATATGGACAGCCCTATACCCATGCCGCTCGCCTTGCTGGTGACGAAAGGCTGGAACAGGCGGGCAGCGATCTCGTCGGAAATGCCTGGCCCCGTATCTTCGACTTCAACGACCACCTGATCGGGGCCATCCGGCAGGGTGCGCACGATCAGTTCCCGGCGCCCGGCGTCCCGCATGGCTTCCATGGCGTTGCGCATCAGATTAATGAGAACCTGCTGAATCTGGACGCGGTCGACAAGCACCGCTTTGGTATTCGGCGAAAAGGCGAAAACCGACCGGACGCCGAGTTCCCTTGACCCGACAAGGGCGAGCGCACCGGCTTCCTCGATCAGCTTGCGCATGTCATGCGGCGCTTTTTCCGTCTCACCGCGCGTGACGAACTCGCGAAGGTGGCGGATGATTTCACCGGCGCGCAATGATTGCTTTGCGGTCTCTTCCAGCGCCTCCCGCATCTGGGCGGCCGGTTCCTCCGTCATGCCGTCCAGCAGCCGGACACAGCCCTGGGAATAGTTTGCGATGGCCGCCAGCGGCTGGTTGAGTTCGTGCGCGAGCGTGGAGGCCATTTCTCCCAGTTCGTTGAGCCGCGCGAGACGCGCCAGTTCGTTCTGGATTTCCTGCAGCCGCGCCTCGGACTCCTCGCGTTCGGTCAGGTCGCGAATGAAGCCCGTGAAGAAACGGCCATTCGAAGATTGCACCTCCCCGACCGCGAGCTTCATCGGAAAGGTCGAGCCGTCCCGACGAAGGCCCACGACCACGCGGTCCACCCCGATGATGCGCTTCTCGCCCGTTCTGACGTAGCGCTCGATATATCCGTCGTGCTCGCGATGATAGGGTTCCGGCATGAGGATATCGACGTTTCGGCCGAGCACCTCAGCCTCGGTATAGCCGAACTGCCGCACGGCGGCGGCGCTGAAAGAGGTGATGCGCGCCTGTTCGTCGATGACGACCGTCGCGTCGGGCACGGTGTCGAGGATCGAGCGGAGATGCGCCTCCCGCGCCCTGAGCGCGCTTTCGGTTCTGTCTATGGCCCTGCGCGCGTGGTGCAGCATCTCGCCCATCCACGTAATCGCCAGCCCGACGAGCGCGAAGACTGTGACCTGCAGCCAGATTGTTCCGTTGGGGCCGGCCACATAGGTCGCGCTGACAAGGGAAAGGGCCAGTGCCAAAAGGCCAGGCCCCATGCCGCCGGCGATGGCAGCAACGAGGATGACGGGAATGAAAAGGATGAATGTCGCAGTATTCCCGAATATGCCCTGAAGCAGCCAGCGAAAAGCGAAAACCGATGCCACCAACACCAGCGCCAACCCATATCCGACGACTCCCTCGAAGCGGCGTGAAAAGATCGCCTGGAGGACGCGCCCTTGCAATCCGGGTAGATCGCGCGCCGGCATGGTTTTCCTATCGGGACGCCAGCCCGGGCGCCATCGGGAGGGGAGATTTGACCAGCGTCAAGGATACAGCCGCCCGGACATGAAAGGAAGTAAGACAGGCGATATTCGAACAGGAGCGGCGCGATATGGACCAGAAACACACGCTCAATGTCGGTTACTTCCTTTTGGCGCTATTTCTGCTCGGTGCATTCCAGACATGGCTTGCCTGGCGAGACGTCGCCCAGCTTTCCCATACCGAGCTGATGCAGATGGTGGGTGAGGGCAAGGTGGCGTCGGTCACCATCACGGAAACCGCCGTCCAGGGCCGCTTCAAGGCGCCGGTGGACGGCAAGAGTCTGTTCCTGTCCGCCCGCGTCGATCCGGACGCGGCGGCGGCCTTCTAGAAGGCGGGCGTCGAGGTGACGGGCGGCACCGACAGCAACTGGCTCTCGACGATCCTTTCCTGGGTTGTGCCGATGCTACTCTTCTTCGCTGTGTGGATGTTCCTCTTTCGCGGTTTCGCCGAGCGGCAGGGCATGGGCGGGCTCATCAATATCGGCAAGTCCAAGGCGAAGGTTTTTGTCGAGCGAGAGACCGGCGTGAGCTTCGAGGATGTCGCCGGTGTCGACGAGGCAAAGCTTGAGCTGATGGAGATCGTGTCCTTTCTGAAGGACAAGGACAAATACGGCCGCCTCGGCGCGCGCATTCCCAAGGGCATCCTGCTCGTCGGCCCGCCCGGCACCGGCAAGACCCTGATGGCCCGCGCGGTCGCGGGCGAGGCCGGCGTGCCGTTCTTCTCGATCTCCGGGTCCGAATTCGTCGAGATGTTCGTCGGCGTCGGCGCGGCCCGCGTGCGCGATCTGTTCGAGCAGGCGCGCAAGGCGGCTCCCTGTATCATCTTCATTGACGAACTCGATGCGCTCGGCCGGGCGCGCACGCCGTTTGGCGGCTATGGCGGCGGCGACGAGAAGGAGCAGACGCTCAACCAGTTGCTCTCCGAACTCGACGGATTCGATCCGCGCGTCGGCATCGTCCTGCTGGCCGCGACCAACCGGCCGGAAATCCTCGATCCGGCGCTCACGCGCGCCGGGCGCTTCGACCGCCAGGTCGTGCTCGACCGGCCTGACCGCAAGGGCCGCGAAGCCATCCTCAGGGTTCACATGAAGGCGGTGAGGACCGCGCCGGGAGTGAATGTGGGCGATATTGCCGGGATCACACCCGGCTTCACCGGTGCCGACCTTGCCAATCTCGTCAACGAGGCGGCCATCTTCGCCACCCGTCGCGACGCGGACCAGGTGACCATGGCCGATTTCACCGAAGCGGTGGAGCGCATCGTCGCCGGCGTCGAGCGGCGCGGCCGGCTGCTCAGGGCCGAGGAGCGCGAGCGCGTCGCCTATCACGAGATGGGCCATGCGCTCGCCGCCGCATCGCTGGCGAAGACCGATCCCGTGCACAAGGTCTCGATCATTCCGCGCTCGATCGGTGCTCTCGGCAATACGCTGCAACGGCCCACCGACGACCGCTTCCTTATCACCGCCAGCGAACTGAAGGAACGGATGGTCGTGCTGCTGGCCGGCCGCGCGGCGGAAGAGGTCATCTATGAGGAGATATCGACGGGAGCGGCCGACGATCTGTCCAAGGCGACCGACGTCGCGCGTCAGAGTGTCACCCGTTTCGGCATGAGTCCCGCGCTCGGCCCGGCGGTGCTGGAGGAGGAAAGGCAGCAATGGCTGGGCGACGGCGCACGGCTGCAGCCGAGGGACTATGCCGAGGCGACGGCCCGGGAAGTCGATCTTGCCGTGCGCGGCATGCTGGATGAGGCGGCCGCCGCGGCGCGGGATCTGCTGCACGCCCGCATTGACGATCTGCGGGCGGGCGCCCGCCTGCTTATCGAGCGCGAGACGATCACGCCTGACGATTTTCCGCCGCTTCGGCGGGCTTCCGAAAGCAAGATCATGCCGCCGGCCAGAGATCGCGCAGCGGTTTCTTCATCGAGTTCCTGACCTGCACGATCTCGCCATGGGAAATGTGCCTGTCGAGCAGGCGGAAAACGGCACGCACGGCCTCGTCCGGGTCGTTGAGCATGTCGCCGGAAAAGGCGTCCTCGACGCGGGCGATGAAATCCTCTTTCTTGCGCTCCCATACGGGCGTATCGAGGGGTTTCCAGTTCTCGAAATAGATGCCCCGCACCAGAACGGGCAGTTGCGAGGAGAGGTCCGTCATCTCCTCCGGCGACAGCCAGTCGCGCAGGGTATGCAGCACGCACCGCAGCAGGTGATAGGCCCGCGGCTGCGTCCAGCCGAGATCCTCGGCGAGTTCGTTGACCCATTGCTGCGCCTGTTGCGCGGCCTGGGTGAAATTGGTGATCGATGTGCCGCTCATGGGGGTCTCCTGGTAAATCCCGGTGCGCCGGCCGGGCGCACCGGTGATGGTCGCAATGATTATGCAGCTTTGACTGCGATGGTCTTTTCCGCCTGCTTTGCCTCGGCGGTCTTGGGCAGCTTGACGGTCAGCACGCCCTTGGCGAAGGCGGCGTCGATCTTGTCGGTGTCCACCCCGTCGGGAAGCTGGAAACTGCGCTGGAACGAGCCGTAGCGGCGCTCGGAGAGATAGTAGTCCTTCTGCTTTTCTTCTTTTTCCTCCTGCTTTTCGCCCTTGATCGTCAGCGTGTGATTGGAGAGCTTGATCTCCACGTTCTTCTCGTCGATGCCGGGAAGCTCGGCCGTGATCTCGTAGGCATCGTTCTTCTCTACGAGGTCCATGGCGGGCAGCACCTGCCATTCCTCGCGGGACATGCGCGGCAATTCGAAGCCGAAGACGCTCGACGGCAGGCGCCAGTCGAAGGGACGGAAGCTCTCGAAAAGCTGGTCGATGTCACGCCGCAGGCTTTCCAGTGGACGGCGCTCGTCGCGCTTGGCAGGGGCGGTCGTCTTCGTGACGGGCATTTTGGTGGCAGCTTCGGCCATGATTGATCTCCTGTGCGTTGAATAATCGTCCTCATTGCCGTCGCCCCGGTCTTCCTCGCGCGCCCAGAACGGCGGGGCGGAGGGGCGGCGGTGCTTCCCGCCGAAAAGTCGCTCGTCGGCGCGCTGCCGCGCCCGGCCTTGCTTCGCCTGATCGGCTCGATCCGGCAGGCATCCCAGAAAACGCCGCCCGTCGCCCTGTCGCATTGACGCGGATCAAGGTCGTCGCGGCCGAGTTCTGATTTTCATTTTAGGACTTCAGGACGGAAGGAAATGACGGCTGTGACCGCATCACCGGAGACGGGCAATGAATGTAACGGATCTCTCGCCGGCCCGCCGGCCAAGACAGGGGTATCATCATGATCACCGCTAGACGCCTCTGGCTTGGCGTTCTCCTGATTGCGGTCCTTACTGTCGGCGGGTTCTATGCTTGGCGGCACGTCGGAAATGGAGCGCTGCCGGAAGGGCTGGCAAGCGGCAACGGACGCATCGAGGCCGTCGAAATCGATGTCTCGGCGAAATCGCCGGGCGGATCAAGAACATCCTCGTCAATGACAGCGACCTCGTGAAGGCGGGCGACGTGCTCGCCCGCATGGATACGGCCGAGCTCGCCGGCCGCCGCCGGCAGGCGGAGGCGCAGTTGCTGTGCAAATATATCCAGCAGGTGAAGACGGGGCTGCCCGGCGTCGCCTATATCCGGCTCGATCCGCAGGCCGAATGGCCGGCCGCCCTTGCAGGGAACTCTGCTGCAATGACCCCGTGCCCGGTGGCCCGGCTGGAAAATGCCGGCCTTTCCTACGGCAAGGCGCGGGCGCTCGACGCCGTCACGCTGGACATACCGGCCGGCTGCATGGTGGACCTCATCGGGTCCGACGGCGTGGGCAAGTCCAGCCTGCTTTCGCTGATAGCCGGCGCGCGAAGGATCCTGTGTGTTTGGTCTGATGTAAGATGGTTGCGGGAAGGAGGCCGAGAGGATCCAGGCCGCCGTTTGTGACG
>NZ_JALJCK010000033.1 GCF_022899355.1 Shinella yambaruensis
TCAGGCAGCGAGGTCTCTGAGGACGGTTTGTAGGATGCCGCCGTTGTTCATGTATGTGACCTCGTCGAGGGTGTCGATGCGGCACAGCAGGGGGATGTCGCGGACGGTTCCGTCGGCATAGGTGATCTTCGCGATCTTCTTCTCGCGCGGCTTGATGTCGCCTTCCAGGCCCTCGATGGTGACGGTCTCGTCGCCCTTGAGGTCGAGGGACGCCCAGGTCGTGCCGTCCTCGAAGACGAAGGGCACGACGCCCATGCCGACGAGGTTGGAACGGTGGATGCGCTCGAAGGACTGGGCGATCACGGCCTTGACGCCGAGAAGGTTGGTGCCCTTGGCCGCCCAGTCGCGCGAGGAGCCGTTGCCGTATTCGACGCCCGCGAAGATGACGAGCGGAACGCCCTCCTCCTTGTACTTCATCGCCGCGTCGTAGATCGACATCTCCTCCTTGGAGGGATAGTGGATCGTGTAGCCGCCCTCCTTGCCGTTCGGCCCGAGCATGTGGTTGCGGATGCGGATATTGGCGAAGGTGCCGCGCATCATCACCTCATGGTTGCCGCGCCGCGTGCCGTACTGGTTGAAGTCGGCGACGCCGACGCCATGGCCGATCAGGTAGGCACCGGCCGGCGAGGCCGCCTTGATCGAGCCGGCCGGCGAGATGTGGTCGGTGGTGATCTTGTCGCCGAACAGGCCCAGCACCCGCGCGCCCTTGATGTCGGAAAGGCCCGAGCCGGTCCTGCCCATGCCGACGAAGTAGGGCGGGTTCTGCACATAGGTCGACTGGTCGTCCCAGGCATAGGTCTGGCCCGCCGGCACCTGCACGTCCTGCCAGTTGGCGTCGCCCTTGAACACGTCGGCATATTTCGTGGCGTAGAGCTCGCGCGTGACATACTTCATGATGAAGGCCTGGATCTCCTTGGAGGAGGGCCAGATGTCCTTGAGGTAGACCGGCTTGCCGTCCTTGTCCTCGCCGAGCGGTTCCGTCGTCAGGTCCTTCTGCACGGAGCCGGCCAGCGCATAGGCCACGACGAGCGGCGGGGAGGCGAGGTAGTTCGCCTGCACATCCGGCGAGATGCGGCCCTCGAAGTTGCGGTTGCCCGACAGGACGCCCGCGGCGATCAGCCCCTTGTCGTTGATCGTCCTGGAGATCGGCGCCGGCAGCGGGCCGGAATTGCCGATGCAGGTCGTGCAGCCGAAGCCGACGAGGTTGAAGCCGAGCGCGTCGAGATCGGCCTGCAGGCCGGACTTGGCAAGGTATTCGCCGACCACCTGCGATCCCGGCGCCAGCGACGTCTTCACCCACGGCTTGGTCTTCAGGCCCTTCGCGACCGCGTTGCGGGCGAGAAGCCCGGCGGCGATCAGCACCGACGGGTTCGACGTGTTGGTGCAGGACGTGATGGCGGCGATCGCCACGTCGCCATGGCCGAGATCGTAGTCCGTGCCCTCGACCGGATAGCGGTTCTCAAGCTGGCCCGGCTTCTTGTAGTCGTTCTCCATCGCGCTCGCAAAGCCCGAGGCGATGTTCTCCAGCGGGATGCGGCCCTCGGGGCGCTTCGGGCCGGCCATGGCCGGAACCACGTCGCCTAGGTCCAGCTCCAGCGTGTCGGTGAAGACGAGGTCGGAGCCATCGCCGTCACGCCACATCCCTTGAGCCTTCGAATAGGCCTCGACCAGCGCGATGCGCTGTTCTTCGCGGCCCGACATGGTGAGGTAGTTGACCGTCTCGGCATCGACCGGGAAGAAGCCGCAGGTCGCGCCGTATTCCGGACCCATATTGCCGATCGTCGCGCGGTCGGCCAGCGTCATGTTGTCGAGGCCGGGGCCGAAGAACTCGACGAACTTCGACACCACGCCCTTCTTGCGCAGCATCTGCACGACCATCAGCACCAGGTCGGTCGCCGTCACGCCTTCCTTCAATTTGCCCGTCAGCTTGAAGCCGATGACCTCGGGCAGCAGCATGGAGACCGGCTGGCCCAGCATGGCCGCCTCCGCCTCGATGCCGCCGACGCCCCAGCCGAGCACGCCGAGGCCGTTGATCATCGTCGTATGGCTGTCCGTGCCCACGCACGTATCCGGGTAGGCGATGGTCTCGCCGTCTTCGTCCTTGGTCCAAACCGTCTGGCCCAGATATTCCAGATTGACCTGATGACAGATGCCCGTGCCGGGCGGCACGACGCGGAAGTTCTTGAACGCCTGCTGGCCCCATTTGAGGAAGCGGTAGCGCTCGCCGTTGCGCTCGTATTCCAGCTCCACGTTGCGGGCAAAGGCGGTCGGCGTGCCGAACTCGTCGACGATGACCGAATGGTCGATGACGAGATCGACCGGCACCAGCGGGTTGATCTTCTCCGGATCGCCGCCGAGCGAGACCATCGCATCGCGCATCGCCGCAAGGTCCACCACCGCCGGAACGCCGGTAAAATCCTGCATCAGGACGCGCGCCGGGCGGTAGGCGATCTCGTTCTCGACCGTGCCCTTGTTGGAAAGCCATTCGGCGACCGACAGGATGTGCTCCTTCGTCACCGAGCGGCCGTCCTCGAAGCGCAGCAGGTTCTCCAGCAGCACCTTCATCGAATAGGGCAGCTTGGAGACCCCGGCAAGCCCGTTCGCCTCGGCCTTCGGCAGGCTGTAATACACATAGTCGGTGCCGTTCACCGTCAAGGTCGAACGACAATGGAAACTGTCTAGGGATCTGGACACGTTATACCCCGTTCCGTCTGGTCGCCAGAAACTGACGTACGAACGCCCTCGCGCCAAAGCGCCTGCGGGATGCGGGTGCGGCCATTTCCGCTGTCCGTACCCGGAAATCACTCCCCGTGTTCGGCGCTGAACATCAAATTCACGCCGACCGCTGGCGTGGCGACCGCGTTATAGATAATTTC
>NZ_JALJCK010000034.1 GCF_022899355.1 Shinella yambaruensis
CATGGCGACGGAGAACACGCGTGGTTTGGCGCGGTTGATGTTGGCGCCCTCAGTCGGGCTGCTTCTTGTGTGGATGATCGTGCCGCTGGCGATGACGCTGTGGTTCTCGTTCCAGAACTACAACCTGTTGAACCCGGCCAATGTCAGCTGGGCGGGGCTGTTCAACTATCAGTATTTCTACACCGACCCGGCCTTCTTCCAGTCGATCTGGAACACGCTCCTGATCGTCGGCGGGGTGCTGCTGATCACCGTCGTCGGCGGCATCGCCATCGCGCTCCTGCTCGACCAGCCGATGTGGGGTCAGGGCATCGTGCGCATCATGATCATCTCGCCCTTCTTCGTCATGCCGCCGGTGGCCGCGCTGGTGTGGAAGAACATGATCATGCATCCGGGCTACGGCGTGCTGGCGGACATCAACCGGGCGCTCGGGCTGCAGCCGGTCGACTGGTTCGCGCAGTATCCGCTGTTCTCGATCATCATCATCGTCGCCTGGCAATGGCTGCCGTTTGCCACCCTCATCCTCTTGACCGCGCTGCAATCGCTCGACGGCGAGCAGAAGGAGGCGGCGGAGATGGACGGGGCCGGCTTCGTCTCCCGCTTCGTCTACCTGACGCTGCCGCACCTTTCCCGCTCGATCACCGTCGTCATCCTGATCCAGACGATCTTCCTGCTCGGCGTCTATGCGGAGATCCTCGTCACCACCAATGGCGGGCCGGGCTATGCCTCGACCAACCTGCCGTTCCTGATCTACCGCACGGCGCTGCTCGGCTACGACGTCGGCGGCGCCTCGGCCGGCGGCATCATCGCCGTCATCCTCGCCAACATCGTCGCCTTCTTCCTGATGCGCGCCGTCGGCAAGAACCTGGACAAGTAGTTTACCGCCGTTCCGGACGGAACACCGCTCCGCACGGTCCCGGAACAGCCTTTAGGGAGGACAAGACCATGGCCAGAGCCGTCTCGACAAGACGAACCGCCGTCTTCACCATCGCCGCCTGGATCATCGCGCTGATCCTCTTCTTCCCGATCCTCTATACGATCATCACCTCGTTCAAGTCCGAGACCGAGGCGATCCAGGGCTTCGACATCCTGCCGTCGGGCACGGTGGAGAGTTATGCGGCCGTGCAGGCGCAGAGCAACTACTTCAAGTTCTTCCTGAACTCGGTGATCATCTCGGTCGGCTCGACGCTGCTGGCGCTCTTGATCGCCGTGCCGGCCGCCTGGTCGATGGCCTTCTCGCCGACGAGAAGGACCAAGGACATCCTGATGTGGATGCTGTCGACCAAGATGATGCCGGCCGTCGCCGTGCTGGTGCCGATCTACCTGATCTTCCGCGACACGGGCCTGCTCGACAGCCGCGTGGGGCTCACCGTCATGCTGACGCTGATCAACCTGCCGATCGTCATCTGGATGCTCTACACCTATTTCCGCGAGATCCCCGGCGAGATCCTGGAGGCCGCGCGCATGGACGGGGCGTCGCTGTGGGGCGAGATCGTCTACGTGCTGACCCCGATGGCGGTGCCGGGCATTGCGTCCACCATGCTGCTCAACATCATCCTCGCCTGGAACGAGGCCTTCTGGACGATCCGGCTGACGACGACGAACGCCGCGCCGCTGACCGCCTTCATCGCCTCGTTCTCCAGCCCGCAGGGTCTGTTCTGGGCCAAGCTCTCGGCGGCCTCGACGCTCGCCATCGCCCCGATCCTGATCATGGGCTGGTTCAGCCAGAAACAGCTTGTCCGCGGCCTCACCTTCGGCGCCGTGAAGTAACGAAACAGACGGGAGGGACCATCATGGGCAAGATCATCCTTAAAAAGGTCAACAAGAGCTTTGGCGCCACGCAGGTCATTCCGGGCATCGACCTGACGATCGAGGACGGCGAGTTCGTCGTCTTCGTCGGCCCGTCGGGCTGCGGCAAGTCCACGCTGCTGCGCCTCATCGCGGGCCTGGAGGACACGACGAGCGGCACGATCGAGATCGACGGCAAGGACGTGACATCGGCCGCGCCCGCCAGGCGCGGGCTCGCCATGGTGTTCCAGTCCTATGCGCTCTACCCGCACATGACGGTGAAGAACAACATCGCCTTCCCCCTGAAGATGGCGAAGGTGAGCCCCGAGGTGATCGAGAAGAAGGTGGCGGAGGCCGCGCGCGTGCTCAACCTGACCAACTATCTCGAACGCCGCCCGGGCCAGCTGTCCGGCGGCCAGCGCCAGCGCGTGGCGATCGGCCGGGCGATCGTGCGCGAGCCATCGGCCTTCCTGTTCGACGAGCCGCTCTCCAACCTCGACGCGGCGCTGCGCGGCACGATGCGGCTGGAGATCTCCGAGCTGCACCACCAGCTGAAGACGACGATGATCTACGTCACCCACGACCAGGTGGAGGCCATGACCATGGCCGACAAGATCGTCGTGCTGAACGCCGGCAACATCGAGCAGGTCGGCTCGCCGCTCGATCTCTACAACAAGCCGGACAACCTGTTCGTCGCCGGCTTCATCGGCTCGCCGCGCATGAACTTCGTCAAGGGCGAGGCGGCCAGGCCCTGGAACGCCCCGACCGTCGGCATAAGGCCGGAGCATATCCGCCTGTCCAAGGAGGGCGGCACCTGGAAGGGCGTCGTCGGCGTCGCCGAGCATCTCGGCTCCGACACCTTCCTGCACGTCAATGCCGAGGCCATCGGCATGGTCACCGTGCGCGCCGGCGGCGACTTCCCCGTAACACACGGCGACACCGTCTTCCTAACGCCAGACGAAACGCGAATCCATCGCTTCGACCAAAACGGGAACGCCAGCCGATGAAACGGCT
>NZ_JALJCK010000035.1 GCF_022899355.1 Shinella yambaruensis
AGCGCGATGGCGCCGCCGTTCGGATTGACGTGGCCGGCGTCGTCGGCGATGGCGAGCTGGCGCAGCGTCGCCAGGCCCTGGGAGGCGAAGGCTTCGTTGAGCTCGATCACGTCGAAGTCGGCGGGCGTGAGGCCGAGGCGGGCGCAGAGGCGTTCGGTGGCCGCGACCGGGCCGATGCCCATGATGCGCGGCGGAACGCCGGCCATGGCGCCGCCGAGGATGCGGGCGATGGGGGTGAGGCCGTACTTCTTGAGCGCCGTCTCCGAGGCGATGACCAGCGCCGCCGCCCCGTCGTTGACACCCGACGCATTGCCGGCCGTCACCGTGCCGCCCTCCTTCCTGAAGGGCGTGCCGAGCCTGGCGAGCGCCTCGATGGTCGTCGCGCGCGGATGCTCGTCCTTCTCCACCATGACCGGATCGCCCTTCCTCTGCGGAATGGTGACGGGCGTGATCTCCTTCGCCAGCCGTCCGTTCGCCTGCGCGGCGGCAGCTTTCGCCTGCGAGCGCACGGCGAAGGCGTCCTGATCCTCACGCGAGATGGAAAAATCCTCGGCGACGTTCTCGCCGGTCTCGGGCATGGAATCGACGCCGTACTGCTTCTTCATCAGCGGATTGACGAAGCGCCAGCCGATGGTCGTGTCGTAGATCTCGGCGTTGCGCGAGAAAGCCGTCTCCGCCTTGGGCATGACGAAAGGCGCGCGGCTCATGCTCTCCACGCCGCCGGCGACGATCAGCTCCGCCTCGCCGGCCTTGATGGCCCGGGCGGCGGCGATGACCGCGTCCATGCCGGAGCCGCAGAGCCGATTGATCGTCGTGCCGGAGACGGAGACGGGAAGCCCGGCCAGGAGCGCGGACATGCGGGCGACATTGCGGTTGTCCTCGCCCGCCTGGTTGGCGCAGCCGAAGATGACGTCGTCGACGGCCTCCCAGTCGATGCCGGCATTCCTTGCCATCAGCGCCTTCAGCGGCACGGCGCCGAGATCGTCGGCGCGCACGGAGGAAAGCGCACCGCCGAAGCGGCCGATGGGCGTGCGGATGTAGTCGCAGATATAGGCTTCGGACATGGTGTTCCCCTCAAGCAGTTCCAGCAGACGTGCGCAGCGGCTTTGCGGCCGGAAGTGCGTACAACACTGTTCTAGAGTTCCGGCACGACGAGATCGGCGACATCGCCGTCGACATGCAACCTGGCGCCGGTCATCGCCTGCAATTCCTCGACCGTCATGCCCGGCAGTTTCTCGCGCAGCACGAAGCGGCCGCCGGAGACGTCGACGACGGCATGGCTGGTATAGATGCGGGTGATGCAGCCGACGCCGGTGAGCGGGAAGGTGCAGCGCTCGACGAGCTTGGGTTCGCCGTTCCTGGTGACGTGCTCGGTGATGACGACGACCTGTTTTGCGCCGTGCACGAGGTCCATCGCCCCGCCGACGGCCGGCACGCCCTTGGAGCCGACGCGCCAGTTGGCGAGGTCGCCGTTCTCGGCCACCTGGTAGGCGCCGAGGATGGCGACGTCGAGATGGCCGCCGCGCACCATGGCAAAACTGTCGGCATGGTGGAAGAAGGCCGAGCCCGGCTTCAGCGTCACGGCCTTCTTGCCGGCATTGATCAGGTCCCAGTCCTCCGCGCCTTCCGGCGGCGCCTCGCCGAAGTCGAGGATGCCGTTCTCCGTGTGGAAGATCGCCGAGCGTCCCTCGGGCTGGTAGCGTGCCACCATTTCCGGAAAGCCGATGCCGAGGTTGACATAGGCGCCGTCGAAAATGTCCTGCGCGGCGCGCCAGGCGATCTGGGCGTTGGAGAGTTTTATGTCCTCGCGGGTGTTCATGGGGTGCGTATCGATGGTCATGCGTAGGCCACTCCTGCGCGGATGAGGTCTTCTTCCTGCTTCGCATCGGCAACTTCGACGAGACCGTCGACGAAGATGCCGGGCGTGACGACATGCTCGGGATCGATGCCGCCGGGCTGCACCAGCCGGCTCACCTGCACGACGGTTCTCGCCGCCGCCATGCACATCAGCGGGCTGAAGTTGCGGGCGGCCTTGTTGTAGGTGAGGTTGCCGTGGGTGTCGCCCAGCTCGGCCTTGATCAGCGCGACGTCCGCCTTCAGCCAGCGCTCCTGCACATACATGCGGCCGTCGAATTCGGCGACCGGCTTGCCCTTAGCGAGCTCCGTCCCGTAGCTGGTCGGCGTGTAGAAGGCGGGGATGCCGGCGCCGCCGGCGCGGATGCGCTCGGCGAGCGTGCCCTGCGGCACCAGCTCCAGCTCGATCTTTCCGGCGAGATACCGGTCGGTGAAGGCGCGCGGATCGGTCGAGCGCGGGAAGGAGCAGATCATCTTCCTGACCATGCCGGCGTCGATCATCGCGGCAATGCCGATGCGGCCGTTGCCGGCATTGTTGTTGATGACGGTGAGGTCCTTCGGACCCCTGTCGATCAGGGCGTGGATCAGCTCGATCGGCGCGCCCGAGCCGCCAAAACCGCCAATCATCACGACCGAGCCGTCGCC
>NZ_JALJCK010000003.1 GCF_022899355.1 Shinella yambaruensis
CTGCCTGGCCGTCGAGGCGGACGTCGGGGAAGTGGAATGAACATCTGCGGCAGTCATGGCTACGTCTCCCGGAGTTCTTAAACATTGAAAAAGACTGCGCGCCATTGCCGCTCTTCGCCTTGACCGGCGTCAAAGCCCATCACGAATGCAAGGCTCATTCTCTCCTGCGTTCAAAACTTCGAACCCCGCAAAGGAGATTGAGATGAAGGCTCTCGTTTACGAAGGTCCGGGACGGAAATCCCTCATGGAACGGCCGCTGCCCACGATCGCGGCGGCGACCGACGCCATCGTAAAGGTGACGCGCACAACGATCTGCGGAACCGACCTGCACATCCTCAAGGGCGACGTGCCGACCTGTACGCCCGGCCGTATCCTGGGTCACGAAGGCGTGGGCATCGTTGAAGAGACGGGCGCCGGCGTGACCCAGTTCGCCAAAGGCGACCGCGTCCTGATCTCCTGCATTTCCTCCTGCGGCAAGTGTGAATATTGCCGGCGCGGCATGTATTCCCATTGCACGACCGGCGGCTGGATTCTCGGCAATACGATCGACGGGACACAGGCCGAATATGTCCGCATCCCTCATGCCGACACCAGCCTCTATCCGATCCCCGACGGCGCGGACGAGGAAGCGCTGGTCATGCTGAGCGACATCCTGCCCACCGGCTTCGAATGCGGCGTGCTGAACGGGAAGGTGCAGCCCGGAAGCACGGTGGCCATCGTCGGCGCCGGCCCGATCGGGCTTGCGGCGCTGCTGACGGCACAGTTCTACTCCCCCGCCGAGATCATCATGATCGACCTCGACGACAACCGGCTTGCGTGGCCAGCCGCTTCGGTGCGACGCAAACGGTCCGGGCGAGCGGCGGCGACGCGGCACGCCAGCTCCTGGCCTTGACCGGCGGCAAGGGCGTCGACACCGCGATCGAGGCCGTCGGCATCCCGATCACCTTCGAGCTTTGCCAGGAGATCGTCGCGCCTGGCGGCGTCATCGCCAATATCGGCGTGCATGGCGTCAAGGCCGATCTGCATCTGGAGAAACTGTGGTCGCAGAACATCGCCATCACCACGCGGCTGGTGGACACGGTCACGACGCCGATGCTGCTGAAGACCGTGCAGGCGGGCAAGATCGACCCGAAGAAGCTGATCACCCATCGGTTCAGCCTCGATCGGATCGGCGAAGCCTACGAGACCTTCTCCCGCGCGGCCGATACGCATGCCCTCAAGGTCATCATAGAAACCGGCAGCGCGCTGACGATCCCGGCCGAGGCGATGGCAAACGACTTTCTGGACACCGCTCTCATGACCCATACGGGGCTCATGTTGCATGTGCGCGCGGTCAAGCCGGAGGACGAGCCGCTTCTGGCGGAATTCTTCCGACATGTAACGCCCGGGGACCTGCGCTTCCGGTTTCTTGGCGGTGTCCGTGAAGTGAGCCACGAGCGCTTGCTTGCCATGACGAAGGTAGACCATGTCACCACGGAGCACTTCCTCGCCTTCTCCGGCGGCAGCGACGCGATTATCGCAGCGGCGCTCGTGGCCTGCGACCCGTCGATGACGAAGGCAGAGGTGGCGATCTCCGTGCGCGCCGACGACAAACACAAGGGCGTCGGCTGGGAAATGCTGCGCCATGTCGCCCGCTACGCGCAGGCCCATGGCGTCAAGACGCTGGAATCGCTGGAAAGCCGAGAGAACCACGAAGCCATCGAACTCGAACAGGAGCAAGGGTTCGTGGCGGTTCCCTACCCCGACGATCCGACCTTGGTCCTCATCCGCAAGGATCTTCGCTCAACCTGATATCGTTGCTACTGTCCGCGCCTCGTCAAAGCACGAACTCCTGATCGAGGCGCGGCACGACGCTCGGCCATCCAAGCTCGCGCCCAATGCGGATGCGCAACGCCTCCGACGCTTCCGGCTCGCCATGGACGATGAAGATGTTGCGCGGCGGGCGCGGGCAGGCGGAGAGCCAGCGCATCAGTTCGTCGGCATCGGCATGGGCCGAGAGCATGTCGAGATGCGCCACCTCCGCGTTGACCGGCACCCAGGCCCCATGGATCTTCAGCTCCTTGGCGCCGGCCTGAAGCGAGCGCCCCTCGTGCCGGCGGCCTGGAAGCCGGCAAGCAGGATCGTGTTGCGCGCGTCAGGGGCAAAGGCTTTCAGATGATGCAGCACACGGCCGCCCGTCGCCATCCCGGATGCGGAGATCACGATCTTCGGAATAGGGCTCGTGCTGATCGCCTTCGAGGCCTCGACGTCGTCGGTGTAGCGCGCGATGCCACACACCGCTTTGCAGGTTTCAAGATCGAGCCGATGGTCTTTGAGGTGCTCGTCCATCAGCCCCGTCGCATTGATGGCCATGGGCTGTCGAGGAACAGGGGAACGTCGCCAAGAAACCCCGCCTGTTTCAGTTTCCAGAAATAGTAGAGCAATTCCTGCGCCCGGCCGACGGCGAAGGCCGGCACGACAACCGTGCCGCCGCGTCTGATCGTCCGCTCGACGATTGCCCGCAAGGCATCGGCCGGATCGGTCTTGTCGTGGATGCGGTCGCCTTATGTGGATTCGATCAGGATATAGTCCGCCTCTACCGGGCGAGCGGGGTCCGGCATCAGCGGATCGCCGTAACGGCCGATATCGCCGGAAAAGACGATCCGCTTGCCACCCCATTCCAACTCCACCCATGCCGCGCCAAGTATATGACCGGCGCGGTGGAAACGGAACCATGCTCCATTGGAAAGCCGCACCGTCCGGCCGAATTCGGCGGTCGAGAAGTGCTCCACGGCATTTTGCGCGTCATGGACGGTGTAGAGTGGGAGAGCCGGCTTATGGCGGGAGAGCTTGTGTCGATTGAGGAATTCCGCGTCCTTTTCCTGCAGATGGCCGCTGTCCATGAGGATCAGCTCCGCCACATCGCGGGTGGCGCGCGTCGCATAGACCTTGCCCTGGTAGCCCTCGCGCACCAGACGCGGCAAATACCCGCTATGATCAAGATGCGCATGCGTCAGGATCACCGCGTCGATATCGCGTGATGAGACCGGCAGGGGCGTCCAATTAAGGTCGCGCAGGTTTTTCAGGCCCTGGAAGAGACCGCAATCGATCAGGATGCGATAGTCGCCGAGGCAGAGCAGATGCTTCGAGCCGGTGACGGTTCCGGCTCCACCGAGCGATTTCAATGACAGCATGGTTCCCTCCCCCTCGCGGACCGCCTTGCCCACGTCCATGCAATCCGGTTTGCTCCGGAAAGAGCGAGGCTCTACTGCGGCAGCGACCCACCAGCGGCGAAATGCCCGCAGGCCGTGTCGGTGATCGTATCGACACCCCGGCGTAATTCATCCAGCCCCGCCAAGACGGATTTCTCGGCAAATTCGGTCTGGCAGACCAGCATATTCAAAGGATCGTCGCACTCCGCAAGGTTCTGCAGATGGGCACACTGGTCCCGAAGCAGGCGGGACGTCGCCCCGAGCCAGTGCCTGTACATCGCCATTGCGATCTCGAAAGGCGCCATAAGAAGTGGATCGGCAGCCATGGGGGAAAAGGTTACCGCAATTCGCTCCGCATCTGCCGCATTCTTCGCGGACATGACGAACTCCCGTTTCGATTAGATCGCATTCTAGGCGGTTTCGCGCAATGAAACTTGATCTACGTCAACGGAGATAAAGACTGCCCTGTGTAGGGTAATATTCGATCCGCTACCCGTTCATGAGGTTGTCTTCAGCGGAAACCCACTCCTGCCGAAGGAGACACCCATGAATGCTCCGGCGAGCGAGATGTTGGCCTCCCGGCGGATGACGGATCTGCCGCCCGTCCCCCTGGGTGGAGGAACTGGGAAGCGAAGCCTTTCGCGCGATCGACCGCATGCGGGAAGCGATCGCCGGCCAGTTCAGCGCCGGCATGTCGCCTGCTGCCTTCGCACTTGCCCTGTTCGACTGGTCGGTCCACCTCGCCTCGGCCCCCGGGAAGCGGATGGAGCTCGTCGACAAGGCGAACCGCAAGGCGGTCCGCCTGCTCTGCCACCTTGCGGCCGTGGCGGCAGCACCGGATGTGCCGCCGTGCATCGAGCCCCTACCCGGCGACTACCGCTTCTCCGACGAACGCTGGAGGAAGCCGCCCTTCAGCATCTGGGCTCAGGCTTTCCTTCTCCAGCAGCAATGGTGGCACAACGCGGCAAAGGAAGTGCCGGGTGTCGCGCCGCACCACGAGGACGTGGTGCCCTTCGCCGCCCGCCAGATCCTCGACGTCTTTTCCCCCTCCAACATGCCTTTCGCCAATCCGGAGGTGATGGACAGGACGATCCGGACCGCCGGGATGAACTTCCTCGACGGTTTCCGCAACTGGATGGAGGATGTGAGCCGCCTCGCGACCGGGCAGCAGTCGGTCGGCACCGAGAATTTCGTCGTCGGCAAGAACGTCGACGTGACCCCGGGCAAGGTGGTCTACCGCAACCACCTGATCGAGCTGATCCAGTATGCGCCCGCGACGGAGGGCTGCAGGCCCGTCGCCGATGCTCCCGGTACCTATGTTTTCCAGAGGTGAACCGCTGATGGACGAATTCCTCCGCAACCGGACCTTCGATGAACTGCAGCCCGGCGACACCGCGTCGATCGTCAGGCTCGTCGGGCGCGACGACATCGACCTGTTCGCCGCCATCTCCGGCGATCAGAACCGGCGCATCTCGACGCCGCCTTCGCGAAAACCGGCTCTTCGGCCATGTCATCGCCCATGGCATGTGGACGACGGCCCTCGTCTCGGCCGTGCTCGGCACGCGGTTGCCGGGGCCGGGTACGATCTATCTCGGCCAGGACCTGCAGTTCCGCAAGCCCGTCGCCGGCGGCGCCACAAGGGAGGTTTCGTAATGATGATCCGGGAAATGACGCACAACCAATGCACGGCAATGGTTGCCGAAAACCGCGTGGCGAGATTGGCCTGCGCGGAAAACGGCATCCCTTATGTCGTCCCGATTTCCTACGCGCATTCGGGGAACCGTCTCTATGCCTTCTCAATGCCTGGAAAGAAACTCGACATCCTTCATGCCAATCCCCGCGCCTGCCTGCTTATCGAGTCTTTCGAAAGCAAGCAGCACTGGAAAAGCGTGGTGATCGACGTCGCCTTTCGCGAGCTTCCGGATACCAATGAATTTCACGACGAACGGCTGAAATCCTGGTCGCTTCTTGCGGAGGATTTTGACTGGTGGGAGCCAGGGGCGCTCAAGCTCCAACCGCAAGCAACGGTCGCTGCATCGCCTCACGTCTTCTTCGAGTTCGAAATCGTCGAGATCAGCGGCCGTGAGGCTTCGGCGGAAACAGGATGAGCGGCATCTAGCGGAGCGCCCTCAAGGCATTGAGGATAACGGCCACGTCGATCGCCTCCTGGAGGATCGCACCTTCGACGGGCTGAAGATATCCGCATGCCGCTGCGATCATCGCCACGATCGACAGCGTAAGGCCTACGGACACACTCTGAAGGGCGATCCGGCGGCTTCGGCGCGCAATTGCAATGGCCTTCGCGAATGGCGCAAGCTCGTCGACAAGGAGCACGACGCCCGCCGCTTCCGAAGACGAGGCCGTGCCGCGGGCGCCCATGGCAACGCCGATGTCGGCCGCCGCGAGCGCCGGCGCGTCGTTGACGCCGTCTCCCACCATCATCACCGGACCGTTTCCGGTCTCCTTTCTGACTGCGTCGACCTTGGCTTCCGGCGTCAGATCGCCGAGGACGGCATCCATGCCAAGTGCGTTGCCGACAACATGCGCGATCTCCGTGCGATCGCCGGACGCCAGCACGAGCCTCCGGATGCCTGCCGTCCGAAGATCCGCCAAAACCGACAACGCATCTGCGCGGACCTGGTCCTTGAGAACGATCATGCCCGCGAGCGCTCCATCTATAGCGACTGCCACAGTCATCGAGGACCGCATCTCGGGCGTGATCAGGTCATGCGGATCCTCGCAGCCGGATACGCGCTGCACAAATCCACTCCCGCCGACAACAATCCGTCGTCCCTCGACATAGCCCTCTATGCCGGTGCCGGGCACTTCCCGCACACTCTCCGGCTTCGACAGAGACAGGCCCCTTTCGGCGGCCGCACGGATCAGGGCAGCGGCAACGACATGGCCGGAAGCCTGATCCAGGCTCGCAGCCGCCCCTAGCACCGCTTCCGCTGTAAAGGACGATACCGTCCTGATGTCGACTACCGCCGCCTGACCATGGGTGAGCGTGCCGGTCTTGTCGAGAACCGCAGTCTGCACGCGCCCCAGCATTTCAAGCATGCCGCCGTTCTTCACGAGAACGCCGATGCCAGCCGCCTTCGACATGCCGGAAATAATGGCAACCGGGACCGCGAGGATCAGGGGACAGGGTGTTGCGACGACAAGGACGGCAAGCGCGCGGATCGGATCCTCCGAAAAATACCAAGCGCCGCCCGCGATGACGAGGGTCAGAACCAGGAAGCCCATCGCGAAACGGTCGGCCATGCGGACCATGGGCGCCTTGCTAGCCTGCGCGGCCTCGACCAACCGGACGATCCCGGCATAGGTGCTTTCGGCGGCCGTCCGGTTGGCGACCAGATCGAAGGCCGCGCCCACGCAGGTCGAGCCGCTGAGCGCCTCGGTTCCAGGTGGAGCGGGCTGTGGCAGAGGCTCTCCGGTCAAGGCCGCCATGTCCAGTGCCGCGCCATCGCCGGAGACGATCCCGTCCACCGGCAGCACTTCACCCTGCCGGATGAGCAGCCGGTCTCCGGGCCGTATCTGAGAGATGGCGACCTTCTCGAGCCCGGACGGGCCATGACGCATGGCAAAATGCGAGATGCGGCCCATCAGGGCCGTCATTTCGCGGCGCGCGCGCCCTTCTGCGAAGGATTCCAGCAACTGGCCGCCCGCGTACATCAAGCCAACGACGTTTCCGGCAAGCGGCTCGCCGAACGCGATCGCCGCAGACATGGAAAGCGCCGCAACGATATCGAGCCCGGCATCTCCCCGGCGCAATGCACTGAAAACCTGGAGGAGCAGACTGGCAAGGACGGCCAGCGTCGCTGCGCTCCAGACAAGATGAGCGTAGCGAGCGGCCTGCCACGATAAGACCAACCCGGTCACCAACCCACCGGCGGCGATTGCGACCAGGATCACGCTCGAATATCGTTGCCAGAGGCCTTTGTCCGCTTGTGGCACGTTCTCTGCTCCTATCGGCAGAATGCGAAGTGAGTAAGCCCACAAACGGGAGCACTCACCTTGCGCAAGATCAATTCCGGGAGCGGCGATTTCTCTACAATGAAGATCAATAAGCGCCCGCCGCGACTTGGCCGGCTGGTTCATTCTTGACGGCTCTGCAAATGGATATGCTCATAGCCAGATTGGGTCTCGCGTTATCGATCGGTCTTCTGGTCGGGCTCGAACGCGGCTGGCAGGAGCGGGAGGCTCCCGAAGGCAGCAGAACCGCCGGCATGCGCACGTTCGGGATATCGGGACTTCTTGGCGGCGTGCTGGCGGCCATCGCTCAGACACTCGGCTATCCAATGGTGTTTGCAATCGGTTTCCTGGGCTTCGCCGTGACGCTGGGCGTGTTCAAGCTGCGCGAGGCGCACTCGGATTCCGATTATAGTGTCACCACCGTCATGGCGGGACTTGGCGTTCTGGCGCTCGGGGGCCTGGCTGTTGCTGGCGATGCGCAAGCAGCGGCTGCCGGAGGTGCAGCCCTTGCGGCCACGCTTGCAAGTCGGAACGTCCTGCATGGCTTCCTGAAGCGCCTGACCTGGATGGAACTACGCTCTGCATTGATGCTTGCCGTCATGACGGCGGTGATCCTTCCGATCCTGCCGGACGAGGCCATCGACCCATGGGGAGGGCTCAATCCTTGGAAGGTATGGTTCTTCACCGTCCTGACCGCAAGTCTTTCGTTCCTCGGCTACGTCGCCGTCAGGATCTTCAGAGCGAGCAAGGGCTTCATGCTGAGCGCGATTGCCGGCTCCCTCGTCTCGTCCACCGCGGTCACCATGGTTCTGGCGCGAACCGCAAAACGCTCCGCCGATCCACTTCCGCTTGCCGGCGCTGCGGCGCTCGGTGCGGCCGTGTCCATCCTGCGCGTGATGGGGCTGATCCTGCTGATCGACCCGGCAGCGATCATTGCCGTCGGCCCGACCGCCGCCACGGCCGCGGTCGTTTTTACCGGATCTGGGCTTGCAATTTTCTACTGGCGGCAGGACAAGCCGTTCGCGGACGTATCGGCCAGTAATCCCTTCGAGATCGGTCCACTCCTGATCTTCGCGACGATTTTTGCGGCGGCCGCCATCGCCAGCGCTGTTCTCGTCTCGCATTTCGGTAGCTCCGGACTTTTGGCCACAACCGCATTGACAGGCGCTGTCGATGTCGACGTTGCCGTGCTGACGGCTCTGCAAGTGGGCCGGGACGTCATACCGATCGATGTAGTTGGAAAGGCAATCCTCATCGCCATGGCAACAAACGCCTTGTGCCGTGCAGGCATCGCAACCGTGCTTGGACCTTCGTCTTTCAGCGCACCGTTTGCCGGCCTCACGATCATCGCTGGCGCGTCAGCGTTTGCCGCTCACACCATCATCGCCGTCATGTAACAAGCGCGCTCAGCGGCATTGCCGCCGAGCACAGGAAGGGATGATCAGCCGACCGTCATCCGCCAAAGCACATTCGTCTTCCAATAAAACTGATGCGCCAGCGCACCGAGGACATGGAGGCCGACAACAACCCACAGGACGGCCTTGAGAACATCGGCATGGAGGTCGCCTGCACCCTCCATGCCGAAGTAGTAGGCAGCGGCGCCAGTAACCGGCATTGCGATAAGAAGAAGGTAAAGGGTCCATTCGGAAACCTTCGCAACCAACTTGAACATCGGCGGTTCCCCTGATGGCGCAGCCGGCACGCCCTGGACCTGCCGAAGCAAAAGGCGAACCGCCACGAGAACGAGGATCGCGATGCCGGCATAGGCGTGGATGTTGGCACTTGCCACCTGTTCGGCGCTCGCCGCACCGGTTTGCTTCATGCTTCTATTCCACGCATTCATGCCGTCCGGAAACAACAGGTTGAAGAAGACGAGCCCTGCGGTGAGCCAGTGCAAGACGCGCTGCGGGAGGGAAAACGAGAGCGATGGGGTCGTAGCCATGGACGTGGTTCGCCTTCTTTCGTGTGGCGGCTCTAGGAGGGTGCGGTCACTTCGTCACCGTCAGCACGGCGTGCATCCCCGCCTCGTAGTGGCCCTTGATGTTGCAGAGCAGGAGGTGGGAGCCCGGAGCAAGTTTCGCCTTCAGCTTGCCATCCGTGCCCGGTTTCAGATCCGATACTTCGCCGAGACTTTTCAAATGTTTCTCGTCCACCCGATGTTTGGAGGCGACGACACCGATCTTCTGATCGACCGACTTCAGCTTGACCAGGACCATTTCGTGCTCTTCCGTGAGCGCATCGTTGTGCACCACAAAGGTCGTCTCCCCGGCCTTTATCGTGGGATGGTCGAGCGTGAGATTCATCGGGCCGCCGCCTTCCCCACTTTCGATGACCTTGACGGTGTTCGCTGCCCATGCCGGCGAGGTGATTGCGACGATAGCAAGCGCGGCGAAGATATTGCGACGGATGTTCATGTCGGCTTCCTCTTTGCTGGAGCTGCGCTTGGGAATAAGTCGCCATGCTGACAGATGCCTGAACGATACCGAAAAGCACCGAGAACTCAGGATGAGTGCCCCGACGCAGGATATCCATCGGGGCATTTACCGCACCATGAAGACAGGCACGTCGCATTTCTCCAGGATCGAGGCGGTGACGCCGCCAAAAATACGTTCTCGCAGGCGCGAATGACCGTAGGCCCCCATGACGATCATATCGCAGCCGAGTTCGAGCGCATGTTGGCGGATCACGTCTTCCGTCGGTCTTTGGCCGCTCGCGATCTGCTCAACCACGACATTTGCACCATGACGGGACAGGAAGGTCGCCATGTCGGCGCCCGGCTCTCCACCATTCTCGAAGTAAGAAGAATCTGGATCGACGATGATGAGGCGGACAGTATCGGCGTCTTTCAGCATACCAATAGCCGCCTTTACGGCGCCGGCCGCTTGCGGGCGCGAGTTCCAAGCTAAAAGAACGCTTTTTGGCTTCAGGGTGACGCGGCCTGCCTTCGGCATCAAGAGTAGAGGTGTACCGACATTGAACGCTGCCGCCGCGATTGCAGCCTTGCGAAGCTCGACATCTGAACGAATCCCCTCCCCGGCAACGACCAAATCGGCGTACATCGCCCGCGTGCCGATATTGCTTTCGATGATGAAGCGATCATCGTAGATATGATTGACTTCGAACGACACACCACCTTTCCTGCAGCGCTCGTCAGCGATGCGTCGAACGTCGACTACCTCGTCGATTTCCCTTTGGCGCTCATTCAGCCAGGCGGCCGCGGCCGGGTAGTCGGCGCCGAACGGCGATATTGCGGCTCGCAACGCCATGACGGAGAGATGCCCCTCGACTTCTGCTGTCAGCGTTACGGCTTTGTCGATATCCGCCTCGGTGTTTGTCGTGCCGATGAGCGAGAGTATGGTCTTGAAAGACATTTCTGAGCTCCTTCACCAGAATGGTCAGGCAATGTAGGAAAGCCTAGCCCTCAACACCTTGGTGACGCGATGATCTGCGTCAAAAATTCTGCCGAGCCGCTCAGGCTTGACGGCACTCCTCAGAGCCCCATGTCGGGCACTCCGGATTGCGCCGGTTTCTCCTCGGGAATTTCCGTCATCGTCGCCTCGGTCAATAACAAGGTGCTCGCGACGGAAACCGCGTTCTCCAGGGCCACGCGCACGACTTTGGTCGGGTCGATGATGCCGGCCTCGACAAGATCGACATATTGCTTGCGCCCGGCGTCGAACCCGAAGTTCTTCTCGCCCTCGAGCATTTTCGCGACCACGACGCCACCATCGGCGGCGGAATTTTCCGCGATCTGGCGAACGGGGGCCTCGAGCGCCCGCTTCAGGATTTGAACGCCGGTGCGCTCGTCGCCGTCGACGCGCTTCTCCTCCTCCTCGATAGCCGCGATGCAGCGCAACAGCGCCAGGCCGCCGCCGGGCACGATGCCTTCCGCAACGGCCGCCTTGGTGGCGCTGATCGCATCGTCCAGCGCGTCCTTGCGCGATTTCATCTCCGACTCGGTCGGTGCGCCGACCTTGATGACCGCCACGCCTCCGGCCAGCTTCGCCAGCCGCTCCTGCAGCTTCTCGCGGTCGTAGTCGCTGGTCGTGTTGTCGATCTCCCGTCTTATCTGCTCGATCCGTGCCTTGATCGCCTTGCTGTCTCCGCTGCCACCAACGATCGTCGTGGTCTCCTTGTCGCAGACAATACGGCGAGCGCGCCCGACCTGCCCGATCGTCACGTTCTCCAGCTTGAGCCCCAGTTCCTCGGAAATGACCTGCGCGCCCGTCAGGATGGCGATGTCCTGGAGCATGGCATTGCGCCGGTCGCCAAAGCCGGGGGCCTTGATCGCGCAGCTCTTCAAGGTGCCCCGGATGTGGTTGAGGATGAGGGTGGCAAGCGCGTCCCCCTCCACCTCCTCCGCCACCACGAGCAGCGGGGAACCCGATTTGGCAACCTCCTCGAGAAGCTTGACCAGGTCGTTGAGCGAACCGATCCTGCGGTCGACGACCAGCACGAGCGCATCCTCCAGCACCGCCTCCATCTTGTCCGGATCGCTGACGAAATAGGGCGACAGGAAGCCTCGGTCGAATTGCATGCCTTCGACGACATCGAGCACCGTCTCGGTGGTCTTGGCCTCCTCGACGGTGATGACGCCCTCATCGCCGACTTTCTCCAGCGCCGCGCCGATCAACTCGCCGATCGCCGTATCGTTGTGGGCCGAGATCGCCGCGACCTGCTCCTTTTCCCGCCGGGTCTGAACCGGCTTGGAAATCTCCCTCATTGCGTCGATCGCGCACCGTGTCGCCCGATCGAGACCGCGCTTTATGTCGATCGCGCTGGCACCCGCCACGACGTTGCGGATACCGTCCGCAAGGATGGCGTGGGCGAGGATGGTCGATGTGCTGGTGCCGTCGCCAACCATTTCCCCGGTCTTCTCCGCGGCCTGCCGCAACATGCGCGCGCCGAGATTTTCCTCGGCGTCCTTCAGGTCGAACTCCTTCGCGATGGTAACGCCGTCATTGCAGACAAGGGGCGCGCGCCACTTCTTCTCGATGAGGACGGATTTGGAGCGCGGCCCGAGCGTAACCCGCACGGCATCGGCAAGCTGTGTGGCGCCTCGCAGGATCTTCTCGCGGGCCTCCGAGCGGAACAGCACCTGTTTGTGAGCCATCACTTTGCCCTCTTCGGATATCGCCGGTCGCCGTTTGCGACGACCAACCGCTCGACGCATCCTGCCATCGAGCGGGATACTTCATATTGACGCGGATCAATCGCCGTCCGTTCGGCGACCACCGCCGCGTCCGGTCGACATCGTCGATGGCCGGTTTGACATGCGTCAAAGCTTTGGATCGCAAATTGCCCAATTCTTTCCGGGTGGCGGCTCGCACTTCCTTCCTCTTGGCAAGTGCAGCTGTTGAGATGGCAATAAGTCCGTAGAGCCGCCGCTGCCCGTCCTGATGACACATCGACCCACCGACGCGGCGGCACCCAACAAACGTGAGTTCAGGAGACGTGTCGATGCTCCCTTGCAGCCAGGCGGACGCCATCGCATTTCTGGCGCGCGGCGGCGATCCTGCCGCCAAGACGGAAATCCTCGAAACGCATATTTCCCGGATATTCCTCACCGGCGATCGTGCATTCAAGATGAAACGCGCGGTGAAGCTGCCCTATCTCGATTTCTCGACACCCGAACTGCGGCTCGCCGCCTGCCGGAAGGAGGTCGAATTCAACGCGCCGACCGCTCCGGGGCTCTACATCGGCGTGCGGCGCATCACGCGCGATACTGACGGTCGGATCGTCTTCGACGGGAGCGGGATGCTGGTCGACGCGGTCGTGGAGATGACGCGTTTCGACCAGTCGCTTCTGCTCGACCGCATGGCGGACGCGGGCGCGCTGACGCCCGGACTGATGACGCAGACCGCATGCATGATCGCCCATTTCCACAATCAGGCGCCCGTCGTACATGCCGGCGAGGGTGCGGCAAACCTTGCCGCCGTCCTCGACATCAACAAGGCAGGTTTCGCGACGAGCCATGTTTTCAGCCGGGAGGAGGTGAATTCACTAGACGCCTCCTTCCGCCGGGCGCTGGCACGCCATGCCGAGACGTTGAACGAGCGCGAGACCATCGGCAAGATACGCCGCTGTCACGGCGATCTGCACTTGCGCAATATCTGCCTCTTCGACGGCCAGCCGCGCCTGTTCGACTGCATCGAGTTCAACGACCGGATCGCGACCGTGGATGTGCTGTACGATCTGTCCTTCCTGCTCATGGACTTGTGGCATCGCGGCCTCCCGCACCTCGCCAATCTGGCGGCGAACCGGTATCTGGACGAAACGGAGAACGAGGATGGCTTCGTTCTCCTGTCTTTCCTGATGGCCGTAAGGGCGGCTGTCCGGGCGCATGTGACCGCGACGCAAGTCGAAGAGGACGGGGATCCGTCGGGCGACCTGTCGGCACAAGCCCGGTCCTATTTCGACCTCGCCAGGCACCTGCTTCGCGAGCAGCCTGCGCAGCTGATCGCCATCGGCGGGCTAAGCGGGTCGGGCAAGACCACGATCGCGGAGGCGCTGGCCGCCGGCGTCGGCGGCGCGCCGGGCGCCCGCATCGTCGAAAGCGACCGCATTCGCAAGGCCATGCATGGCGTGTCGGCCGAGACGCGCCTGCCTGAGAAAGCCTATCGACCGGAAATTTCCGAGCTTGTCTACCGGGAGATCGCCTGGCGGAGCGGTCTCATCCTGGCCGAAGGCGGAGCGGTCATCGCCGATGCCGTGTTCGACCGCCCGGCGGATCGCCAACGCATCGAACAAGTTGCACACGAGCGCAACCGTCCCTTCCTCGGCATCTGGCTTGACGTCTCTCCCGATGTGCTGTGGCGACGGGTCGAACAACGCCGCGGCGGTCCATCCGACGCCACCGTCGACATCCTGTCACGACAGTTGCAGAAGGATTTGGGCAAGGTCGGCTGGCGCCGGATCGATGCCGCGCGCAAGCCGACGACAATCGTCTCCGACATTCTCTCGATGGCGGCCGATCGCATCTACACCGAGAAGGGAACGCCGGCCACTCCAAGCTGAAGCGCCGGATGGATCGTGAAACGGCGGGAAATGCTTAGCCAGCACCGTGCCGACCGACATCGGCCTCAAGCGCTCGATACAAGTCCTGAGGCGGCAGTTTCGTCAGATCCTTGGCGATCTCCTTGACGACAGCCCGACGGAGCATCGGCGGAAGCCTGAGACGGATGGCGCCGAGCATGCGTGGCTCGGCCACGACGACGACACGGTCGAATTCCTGCGCGCCATACGCCCGCATCAGCGTATCCAGCATCATGCCGGCAAATCGTGCCTCCTGCTCCTGAACGGGCTGGGAGTGATACTCCATGGCGGAGCGCCGCGTACCCTTCGCGGTGATGCTTCGACCCGGCCGATCCGTCATGATTTCACCCAGCTTCTTGTGATCGATCTCGAAAATCAGATCGTCCAGCCGGTTGCCCGTTTCCGCATCGGGCCGCAGCTGGCGGATGATCCGGCCGCGCGATCCATCGGCTATCAGTATCCAGGTCCTGTTCGTTCTCATCGGCTTTGCCCTAGCTTGTAAACGGTCACGGCGCATGAAACCGCCGCCAGACACCGTCTCCATTTTGACAATACGGCGGCAAACCGCGTTGATTCCCGTCAATCCAGGCCAATGCCTTCACGGCCTGTTCGACAAGCCCGACAAAGGGCCGTGAACCGAACCGCGATCTCCCCGGCCGCGCAACCGCCGTACACGCTCGCGCGTCAGAGGATGCGTGCGCAGGAGGCGGAGATCGGGCATGCGCCGGCCGGGGAACATCGACTCCCAGAGATTTCTTTCCGCGCCTTCCAGCTTCCAGAGGGCGGCAACAAGCGCCTCCGGATCGCCCGTCAGCTCGGCCGCGGTCGCGTCGGCCTGAAATTCCCGCGTGCGCGACAGCGCGAGTTGCAACAAGCTTGCGATCGTCGGCGAAACGATCAGCAGAACGATGGTCATCCAGGAAGCCGGATCGTGCTCGAGAGCGGTCAGCGGAATGTTGAGGAGCAGCAGGAGAATGCCGGCATTGGCGAAGATGCCAGCCACCCGCGAGAACGCATCCGCCAGCGCCATGATGCGCAGGTCGTTGTTGCAAATATGCGCGATCTCATGCGCCATGACGGCGGCCTGCTCGCGCGGCGTGAGTAGCGCCAGCAATCCTCTGGAAACCATAATGGCCGCATCGGAGGGTATGCCGACAGTCAGTGCCTGTGGCGCGAGGTTCGGCAGATACCAGATACGCGGGGTCGCGAGCAGACCGGCGCGTTCAGCAAGGGCTCTCGTCGCTGCCTGAAGATCGCGTAGTTCGCGAGGGGAGAGCGCGCGAGCGCCATAGGCGTAAAGAACCAATCGAGGCGGCAAGAACGATGCGATCGTCGCCCCCAGCGCAACGGTGAGGAAGGCAGCGAGCATCCCGCTCCAGCCCATCAGTCCGTAGGCGGACAAGACCACGACGAGCGCAAGGCCAAGCACGATCACCGCCGATTGCACGGCGTTGATCAGTCGTTTTTGCCAACAAGGTCTGCCAAATCGAGCCTGTCTCGTCGTTTCCATTCCAAGTTTCCTTAGAAAGAAGCGTCCGTCTATTGTGTGGCCGGTTGCGCATTTGTGGGCTGGGCCGAGTCAACTGGCGCAGACGCCGGCGACGTGAAAAACGAATAGCCGACCAAAGCCAGGATGATCACGATAGCGATATATACGGCGATCTTCGCATTCCTGTTCATGACAGCCTCCATGATAGAATAAAAACAACCTTCTAAGATTCAGCACGCGAAGACGCTTTGCCGTGGATCAATCCGCCCCTGAAATCGAAGAAGCGAACACCTCCTCGCGGGCTCCATCCTCTGGAGAACCCCTGCCGCCTATCCCAGCAATTTCGCCTGTTCGAGGATTTCGACGTGGCGAGGCGTCAACAAACGGATGACGCCGTCGCCCTCAAGCGCCCGCAACATGCGTGCGAGCTTCGTGGTCGACGTGCCGAGATAGGCGGCCAACGCGATCCGATTGATCGTCACCGTCGTAATGGGATGGTGCCGGATGGAGACGACCGTCCGGTCCGTGTCGAACGGCCGATATATCAGGCGCAAAAGGTAGTATCTGAGCTTGTCGAAGGGGGTTCACCACGCCCATGGTAAAGCCATGATCGCCGCATAGAGACACGCTCGCGCCGCGCGCAAATCGCCTGGTACATCCAAGCCCGCGTGAAAGCCATTCCACACCATCGAGCGCTGACGCCATTGCGCAATGAGAATGGAACGACGGATCGAGGAGGAATTTACCGCTCTTTCTCTTGGCCATTGCCGAACACCAATGAAGGCGATTTCACGCCTCAATAGTTTCCGCGTGAAGGAAGGCAGTCATTGCTCCAGATCAATATGGACGGCACCGACGCCACGAAGCAGCGGCACGGAGAGCAGGTCTCCACCACGAGGACAAGGCGCAAGGCGTTCCGGCGTTCGACACGTCCACTGGACGCCGCCTCGTCACGGTTTGACCGGCGTCAATGAGGCAAATCGTAAGTCGTCTATTTTGTTTCCATGATCAGGTCACCCATCCCATTCCTGGATAGAGCAGATGCGGGCCGTCAGTTGGCGGCCAAGTTGGCCGCACTCGCCCCCGATCGTCCGCTCGTTTATGCCTTGCCCCGCGGCGGCGTGCCGGTGGCTGTGGAAATCGCACGTGCGCTGCGCGCGCCGCTCGACCTCATTCTTGTGCGCAAGATCGGTGCGCCCGGTGCAGCCGAGGTGGCGCTTGGCGCTGTGGTGGAAGGCAAAAGCCCGGAGACGGTCATCAATGAAGATGTTCGCAAAGCCACAGGCGTTGATGATGCCTATCTCGAACGCGCGCGCCAGCACGAACTCATCGAACTGGAGCGGCGCCGCGCACAATATCTTGGAAGCCGCACGCGCCTGGAGCCGACCGGACACACCGCCATTGTCGTCGATGACGGCCTTGCCACAGGGGCGACGGCGAAAGCCGCGCTCATCGCGATCAAGCGCCAGGGCGCAGAGAAGATCATCCTCGCCATCCCCGTCGCACCGGAAGAAACGCTGGCGGAACTGCGCCGGCATGCCGATATCGTCGTGTGCCTGCATCCGGCGACGAATTTTACGAGGGTCGGTGCATTTTATAGCGATTTCCACCAGCTTACCGATGAAGAAACCATCGGGCTGCTGCGGCAAGAATGGGCGGAGGCCGGCAGCACGGCGTCCGATCCCGACCGGCGCCGGATTGCGGTTCCCCCGCTCGGGCTGGTCGGCGATCTGTGCGTGCCGCCGGACCCGCGCGGCATCATCCTGTTTGCCCACGGCAGCGGGTCGAGCCGGCTGAGCCCTCGCAATATCGCCGTTGCCGACCGGCTGAATTCCGAGGGATTTGCAACGCTTCTTCTAGATTTGCTGACAGCGGATGAGGCGAACGACCGCCGCAATATCTTCGATATTCCCCTGCTTGACGAGCGCCGGCTCGAGGCCGCAATCTGGATCGGAGCGGAGCCGGATATCGCAGATCTGCCGCTGGGCCTGTTCGGCGCGAGCACCGGTGCCGGGGCCGCAATGCTGGCGGCAGCGGAACTCCAAGGCCGCGTGGCAGCGGTGGTCTCGCGCGGCGGTCGCCCCGATCTGGCCGGTCCGCGCCTGGCCGAAGTCAAAGCGCCGACCCTGTTCATCGTCGGTGGCGACGACCAGGAGGTTCGCGCGCTGAATCGCAAGGCGTTGGCTTCCCTCCAATGCGACAAGCTGCTGAGGGTCGTCCCCAACGCCACTAACCTGTTCGAGGAGCCCGGTGCGCTGGAGGCGGTGACCGAGTTGGCGAGCGCCTGGTTCCAGCATCATTTGCCGCCGCCGGCGCAAGTCCGTACGCCGGCACCAGTAGAGCGGCAAGCGGCGGCGTCCATATCCACGGCCGCCGCCCTGCGGGCAGCCGCCGAACCGCTGCCTTCGCTGGAGAACCCCGAATTCTCCGCCACCTTCGATCGGTTTGCTGAAGCACGCGTCGTACTGCTCGGCGAAGCCTCTCACGGCACGTCGGAATTCTACCGCGCCCGCGCTGCCATCACGCGACGGCTGATCGAGCGGCATGGCTTCACGATCGTTGCCGTCGAGGCAGATTGGCCCGATGCCGCATCGATTGACCGCTATGTGCGGCAACGCCCGCACCGAGCCGTGACGTCGGCGCCCTTCTCCCGGTTTCCGACGTGGATGTGGCGCAACAAGGACGTCGACGCCTTCGTCCGCTTTCTGCGCGATCACAACGCCGCCCGGCTGCCTGACCAAAGGGTCGGCTTCTATGGACTCGACCTTTACAACATGACGGCATCGATTGCCGCAGTGCTTGCCTATCTCGACCGCATAGATCCCCAAGCCGCGACTGTGGCGCGCGAGCGCTATGCCTGCCTTTTCGCCTTGGTCGCGCGAGCCGGCCGCTTATGGACGCGCTTCGCTGACCCGAGGCTATGCACTATGCGAGCGGCCGGTAACGCGCATCCTCGTCGACCTCCTGCAAAAGGAACTTCAGTATGCACGCCAGAATGGCGCCGACTTCTTCGACGCAACGCAAAACGCCCGTCTGGTGGCCGATGCCGAACGCTACTATCGGACCATGTATTTTGGCGCGCACGAATCGTAGAACCAACGTGACCGGCACATGTTCGACACCTTGCAGAATATCCTCGAGCAGGCGGGCCCTAGCTCGAAGGCCGTCGTCTGGGCACACAATTCCCATATTGGCGATGCGCGATTCACAGAGATGGGCTTGGAACGAAGTGAACTGAACATTGGCCAGTTGTGCAGACAGGCTTATGGACACAACGCTGTCCTTATCGGCTTTGGCACGCATTCGGGCACCGTTGCGGCGGCCTCGGAATGGGATGCACCGATGGAGGTCAAGGCTATACGGCCGTCTCGGCCGGACAGTTACGAGGCTTTGTGCCACGACGTCGGTGTTGACCGTTTCCTGCTGGACTTTCGCGCCGGACACGATGACCTCCGCCGCGCCATGGCCGAGCCGCGGCTCGAGCGCTACATCGGCGTCATCTATCGGCCTGAAACGGAGCGATGGAGCCATTATAGCCATGTGTCGCTAGCCGCCCAGTACGATGCTTTCGTCTGGTTCGACGAGACGAATGCGGTCATCCCTCTGCCGACGAAAGTAGTCACCGGAGAGGACGCGAGACCTATCCCTTTGGGCTCTGAGCCAAAAGGGAGCCGGCTGGGAAATTAGCAATGGATGAAGGGCAGTAGAAATGTTGAATACCATCCACACCAGCGCAAATTCCGAAACAACCTGCCAGGAAGAACCTGAATCTGCTCAGTCCACCCACCTCGTCGATTTTCGGTTAGTCCGCCTGCAGGAAGGTGGGTGGAGGCTTCATGTCATGAGTGCACGCGCGCCTTATTGGCTTCATGCAAATCACTTGCACTTGTGCGAGGCCGGCATCACATTCGATCTCACACGAGAAAATGATTTTCTTCGAAACGCTCGTAAAGATGGCTTCAAGACGGAGTATATTTGCCCTGTTTCCCGTACCGTCCTTTGATTGGCTTGCCCTGGACTCGATTTTATTCAGATAAACCCCGATAATGGATAAGTTCTCTTTAAGTACAATCGCTCGCCAGTGAGGAGTATATTTCTCATGCAAGAAATCGCTCTTGAAGACGTCTACCAGCTCATGGAGCCGGGTCCGGTCGTGCTGCTCATCACTTGCAACGAAGGCCAACCCAATGTCATGACCATGTCATGGCATATGATGGTCGACTTCGTCCCACCATTGGCTGCGTGTGTCGTGTCGCGCAGAAACCTTTCCTTCACCGCACTGCGACAGTCCGGCCAATGCGTCATCGGTATTCCTGGCGTCGAACTGGCGCAAAAGGTGGTGGACATCGGCAACTGTTCCGGTCGCGACGTCGACAAATTCGCTCGGTACGGTTTGACGCCTTCAGCGCCGAAAAAAGTGGCAGTTCCCTTGATCAAGGAATGTTTTGTGAACCTTGAGTGCAAAATCAAGGATCCGCGGCTCATCGAAGATTACGATCTGCTTGTTCTAGAGGTCGTAGCGGCATGGCGCGACCCCGAACGGAAGACTTGCAAGACCTTTCACCATCAAGGTTATGGCTCCTTCGTCGTAGACGGCCAAGCGATCAGCCTGGCATCGAGGATGCCATGACGACAGCGAGCCGCGACTTCCGATCGAAGAGTGCGGAAAAACCGCGACATCAACTGTCGACTCCCGACATGGCAGGTATCAACCGGACCGTGGCCGGAAAACTCCGGGAGTATGCCGATCTTCTCGTCCAACAGGGCGAAGGTGGTTTTCGCTCGCGGGCCTTCCAAAAGGCCGGAAACGCCGTTGAGGCCCTACCACGTGGCGTAGACGAAATCCTTGCGGCTGAAGGCCGAGCAGGTCTGGTCGCCCTGCCGACCATTGGATACGGGATTGCAGCGGCGATCGCGGAGATGCTGGCAACCGGGCGCTGGAGTCAGTTGGATCGGCTCCAAGGCGAATTCGCACCCGAGACACTTTTTCAGACGATCCCCGGTATCGGACCCCGGCTGGCCCGGCGATTGGCGGAAGACGGTCATTTGGAGAATCTTGCGGATCTCGAATATGCTCTGCACCTCAATGACCTCAGCATCAAGGGAATCGGGAAACGCCGCAAACGGATGATCGCCGATGCGCTCTCCGAACGGCTCGGACAGCCGTCGCAAATCCTCATCGCAAGGAAATCAGTGCCATCGGTGACCCTGCTTCTCGATGTCGATCGAACATATCGCGAGCGCGCGGCTGCTGATAAACTGCGAAAGATTGCGCCGCGGCGGTTCAACCCGAACGGCGAAGCGTGGCTGCCGATTATGCATATGCGGCGGGCGGGCTGGCATTTTACGGTGCATTTCTCAAACAGCCGACTGGCGCATGAACTGCGGAAAACCCGTGACTGGGTGATTGTTCATTTCCAACGCGATGGCGAGACGGAAGGACGCTGTACCGCGATAACCGAAACGAGCGGCCCTATGATGCGCAAACGTGTCATTCGAGGTCGCTGAGGGATAGTTGTGATAAGCCTGCTTGATCGAAACCGACCGATATGTCGGGCGAGCAGCCTGGAAATGAAACTCGGCCTTGACTCGGATGACTGGCTTGGGACCGCCGACGACAGGTCTGCTTCTGAGATTGCTTCACAAAAAGCAACGAGTTTGAAGACTCCAGGTTCTCGGGGAACTTCCTGCCATTGCCGCTGCGAGGTTATGAGTGTCAACTTTGGTTGACAGGTCTATAATATCCATTATTCTGGATATATGGATGACAACACAGCGATAGCGGCGCTCGGCGCCTTGGCCCAGGCCACGCGGCTGGAGACATTCCGTCTTCTCGTGCGGCACGAACCCAACGGCATTCCGGCTGGAGAGCTGGCCCGCCTCATCGACGTGCCGCAGAACACCATGTCGGCGCATCTTGCGACGCTGTCGCGGGCGGGCCTCGTCACGAGCGAGCGGCAGAGCCGGTCGATCATCTATCGCGCCGATCTTAATGGCCTGTGCGAGCTGACCCTGTTCCTGCTCAAGGATTGCTGTGGCGGATCGACGGAGCTTTGTGCTCCGCTGATTGCCGAGTTGGCGCCTTGCTGTGTACCGGAGGCGACGCTGTCATGAGCACGGTCCGGCTGGAGCAGGTTGCCGGCACCGACGCCAGCCTCAAGGCGGCCTTGGCGAACGCACATTTACCGACCGACGACATCGAGGATGACGGCCGGACCTTCTTCAAGGCCATAGTCGCAGATGGTCGGATCGTCGGCTTCTCCGGTGTCGAGCTATGCGGTGTCGATTATCTCCTCCGATCCGTCGTCGTGCTTTCCGAGCATCGAGGGCAAAGTCTGGGCCGTGCCGTCGTCGAACAGACATTGGCGCGTCTCGACCGCGGCGACGTCTTCCTCGCGACGACGAACGCAGCGCCGTTCTTCGCGCGCATCGGATTTTCCGAAGTGCCGCGGGACAGCGTGCCCGCATCGGTGCTGGCGACGCGCCAGCTTTCCTCCATCTGTCCATCATCGGCGACCATCATGAAGCGCACCAGGCCGCCAACCTAACCACGGACCACGACCATGACCGACAAGACCTACACCGTGCTGTTCCTCTGCACGGGCAATTTCGCGCGCTCTATTCTCGCCGAATCCATCCTCAACAAGGAGGGCGGCGGACGGTTCAAAGCCTTTTCCGCCGGCAGCCAGCCGAAGGGCGAGGTCAATCCGCACGCGCTGAAGGAGCTGGAAGCGCTCGGCTATCCGTCGACGGGCTTCTCGTCGAAGAGCTGGGACGTGTTCGCAAAGCCCGGCGCCTCGCGAATGGATTTCATCTTCACCGTCTGCGACAGCGCCGCCGGTGAAGCCTGCCCGGTCTGGATCGGCCATCCGATGACCGCCCATTGGGGCGTCGAGGACCCGGCCGCCGTCGTCGGAACCGAGATGGAGATCCAGCGCACCTTCGCCCAGGCGGCCCGTTTCCTCAAGAACCGGATCGCGGCCTTCGTCAGCCTGCCGTTGGAATCCATCGACCGCATGGCGCGCGGGACGAAGCTTCGCCAGATCGGCGCGATGGAAGGTTCGACTTCACCGCAGCGAAAGTCCGCCTGATGTCCACGTTCGAACGCTACCTGACCATCTGGGTGTTCCTCTGCATCATCGTCGGCGTGGCGCTCGGCCATCTCATGCCCGGCCTCTTCCAGATCATCGGCGCGGTTGAGGTCGCCAAGGTGAACATTCCCGTCGCGATCCTGATCTGGCTGATGATCATCCCGATGCTGCTGAAGATCGATTTCCGGTCCCTCGCGCAGGTCGGCACCTTCTGGCGCGGCATCGGCGTGACCCTGATCATCAACTGGGCCGTCAAGCCGTTCTCGATGGCTCTCCTTGGCTGGCTCTTCATTGACTGGCTGTTCCGCCCCTACCTGCCTGCCGACCAGATCGATTCCTACATCGCCGGGCTCATCATCCTCGCCGCCGCCCCCTGCACGGCCATGGTCTTCGTCTGGAGCAATCTCACGCGCGGCGAACCGCTGTTCACCCTCTCCCAGGTCGCGCTGAACGATGCGATCATGGTCGTCGCCTTCGCACCGATCGTCGGCCTGCTGCTGGGCCTTTCCGCCATCACCGTGCCGTGGGACACGCTTGCCCTGTCAGTCGCCCTCTACATCGTCGTACCGGTCGTCATCGCGCAGGTCATCCGCCACCGGCTCACGGTTGACGGAACGACGCGGGTACTGGATGGCGTGCTTGCCAAGCTGCAACCGATCTCGCTGGTGGCGCTGCTCGCAACGCTGGTTCTTCTCTTCGCCTTTCAGGGCGAGCAGATCATCGCCCAGCCGGCCGTCATCGGCTTGCTTGCCGTCCCGATCCTGATCCAGGTCTATCTCAACTCCGGACTTGCTTATCTACTCAACCGGGTCGCTGGCGAACGGCACTGCGTTGCCGGCCCGTCTGCGCTCATCGGCGCCAGCAACTTCTTCGAACTCGCGGTCGCAGCCGCCATCAGCCTCTTCGGCTTCCAGTCCGGTGCGGCGCTCGCCGCCGTCGTCGGCGTTCTCACCGAGGTCCCGGTGATGCTGTCGGTCGTGTGGATCGTGAACCGCTCGAAGGATTGGTATGAGGCCGCCCCCGCCGTTTCCCGAACCACCGTCACCGAACGGCACTGACCATGGACGCAACCATCTATCACAACCCCGCATGCGGAACGTCCCGCAACACGCTGGCGCTGATCCGCGCGGCCGGGATCGAGCCTGTTGTCATCGAATATGTGCAGGATCCACCGACGCGCGAGCAGCTTGCGACGATGATTTCGGATGCCGGGCTGACGGTCCGGGAAGCCATCCGCGAAAAAGGCACGCCCTATGCCGAACTCGGTCTCGACAACCCGGACCTGACCGACGGCCAGTTGCTCGACGCGATGATCGAAACGCCGATCCTCATCAACCGTCCCTTCGTCGTGACACCGCTCGGCACCAGGCTCGCCCGCCCGTCCGAGGCGGTGCTCGACATCCTGCCCGATACCTTCAAGGGGCCGTTCTTCAAGGAGGACGGCGAACAGGTTCTCGACGAGGAGGGAAAGCGCATTGCCTGACACGTTCCGCTCGACCAAGCGCGACGCATGAGCAGACGACGAAGCTTGAGAAGCGCGTGCCGTTGCGCTCAGCCTGACGGGTTCGGCGTGGCGATGGGGCTCCGCTTCGCCGCCATCGCGACCGCGACGAAGGCGGCGATGCCGACAGAGCCGAGCACGGCGCTCAACGCGAGCGAGGCGCCGATACCAAACTGTCCCATCGTCGCCGCAAAGGCGAACGGGGCCGCAGCGCCCGCAGCCAGCCTGGCGGCTGCCATCTTTCCGGTCAGTGCGCCATAGCCATCCGAGCCGAACAGATAGAGCGGCAAGCTGCCCTGGGCGGTGCTGTTGATGCCGGATCCGAGGCCGAGGCAGATCGAGAAGGCGACCGCCCCGGGAAGCCAATTGCCGGACAACGCCAGGATGACGACGCTGAGGACCATCAAGCTCGCGGAGACGACGGCAAGGCCCGGCGGCGCAAGGCGCGTGCCGAAAACCATGTTGACCAGGCGGCTGAGAACCTGCGCCGGGCCGAACAGCGAGCCGATGACGACCGCGGCGCTTCCGAAGCCGAGCGTTCCGAGCATCGGCACCATATGGGCGAGCATGGCGCCGAGGGTGAAGCTCAGCAGCGCGAATCCCGCCGACACGATAAGCACCGCACCGCGCCGGCGCTCTGGCGGAACAGCCCCGACGACAGGCTCGCGCATCGGTCTCTGCCCGCCGGCCGCCGCAACCTTTCCCTTCCGCATGATCCAGACGTGGAACGGCATGCAGACGGCGATGTTGAGCCCGGCATAGACGAGGTAGATCTCGCGCCAGGAGAGATGGCCGAGCAGCACCGTGGTGATCGGCCAGAAGATCGTGGAGGCGAAGCCGGCGATCAGCGTGAGATAGGTGATGCTTCGCGATGCGGACCGGGGATCGGCTTCCACCAGCGCCGCGAAAGCGGCCTGGTACTGGACCATGCCGGACGCTATTTCCAGAAGGACGATGGCGAGGGCAAAAATCGCCACGGACGGCGACCAGGCGCACAGCATCAGGGTTAAGGCAGACAGCAACGAGCCGATCGCCATCACCGTCGCCGCACCGACGCGGTCCATCTGCCGGCCGACATAGGGCGCCGACAAACCGCCGACGAAGAGCGACGCGGAAAACACGGCAAAGACCTGCGCGACGGTGACGCCGAGATCGGCCGCCATGCCGGGCGCCAGGATGCTGAAGCTGTAATAGAGGGTGCCGTAGCCGATGATCTGGGTCAGGCCGAGCGCGGCGACGATGCCGACGGGTGCTTTCGGGTCACGCAACGACGTCGATCTCGCCGCAGGCAGCATCCGTCCCGCAGCAGCCGTCGGATCGCTCGACGCTCTCGCGGATGGTGGGATGCCCGGCACAGCAATCTTCCATCAGGAATTTCACGAGATCGGCAAGAGCATCGTAGCTGGCGCTGTAGACGATCGAGCGGGATTCCCGCCGCATCGCGATCAGGCCCGATCGCTCCAACTCCTTCAGGTGGAAGGAGACGTTCGACGGCGAGACGCCCATGCGCTCGGCGATCAGCCCGGCGGCCAGCCCGTCCGGTCCAGCGACGACCAGCGTGCGCACGATAGCAAGGCGAGTCTCCTGCGATAGGGCTGCAAATGATGCGAGGGCTTGACGCTCGTCCATATTTCAATAATCCTTTAATCATTGAAAAACAGGAGTAGCGCACATGACCGCGATCGACAAGACCGTTTCATCCGACATCACGCTGGGCCAGCTTCTCGATGGGCTGGCGGCGGCGCCGAAGGCCCCGCTGGTGTTCGTCTATGACGGACGTCCGGTGAAGGCTGGCTATCATGTCACCGAGGTCAAGGCGGGCGCGTTCTCGGCACTCGACTGCGGGGCCAACCCGGAAACCTGGTCGGAGATGTTCGTCCAGCTCTGGGATATCGACGAGGGCGGCAGGGGTCACATGCCGGCGGGGAAGTTCTCCGCGATCATCCGCAAGGTTTCCGATCACGTCCGGCTCGATCCTGCGGCCAAGCTCACCTTCGAGGTCAGCGACGGAAGCCGGGCGATGGCCCTCTACTATGCGTCGTCGCCGCGCTTGGCCGAAGGCAGAATCGAGGTGATACTGGCCGCAAGGCCGGCAAGCTGCAAACCCCGTGATCGCTGGCTGACAGAGAAGAGCGCAGCCGCAAATTCCTGCTGTGGTCCGGCAATGATTAGCTCGAAGTGTTGCGCCTGAAGAGCGAATGCTCTTGAAGAGAATCGAACCGCCGGCCGGCCAGCCAGTCTCTAAGCTGTTGATTTACCCTCGCAATGTTACAGGAACCAGCTTTGGAACCGTTTAGCCTAACCCGAGGCGGCCCCGCGCCGAACTACGGCTGGACAGAGTCGACCCCGTCAAGCGCATAAGTCGATCGCCTAATTCTAGGCGGTAAAAAAGTCGATAGTCTGAATTTGGCTTTACACGCGGATCCAGGCGCCATTTTTCTTAGAAGAAGCCACGCAGGCCTCGACGAACACGACGCCCTTCACACCATCGTTAACGGTCGGATAGAGAACGGCCGGTTCCACCGCAACGCCCAGCTTAGCGGCGTTTATTGCGTTGGCGGCCTCCGTGTAAATTGTCGCAAATGCTTCTAGATAACCTTCCGGATGGCCGGACGGAACACGAGAGACGCGGGCGCTGGCGGCGCCCGAGCCAGCCCCGTTACGGGTGATCAAGCGCTTTGCTTCACCAAAGGGCGTGAACCAAAGATAGCTTGGATCTGCCTGGGCTCATTCGAGCCCCCCCTTGGAACCGTAGACACGGATCCGCAGGCCATTCTCGTGGCTAGGCGCCACCTGACTGCACCAGAGCATACCCTTGGCGCCGCGATCAAACCGCAGCATAACAGCGTTGCCTTATCAGCTATACAACGGACAAGCCCAAACGCTGCTCGTCCCTCCGGCACAATAGCCATTATCACAAAACGCCAAAAGAAAGACTGAAGGCAGCAAGCCGCGTTAAGGTTCACGACCACCATCAGATTTCAGCCTGATGGCGATCGAACCAGATATACGTGCGAGCGATTTTAAATGGGTCGCTCGTCCACTTCAGGACGCGGGCCAATCACGAGGTGACGGATGTGTAAATCAGAAGAGCACCTGATACCCTCCCAGTCACTTGCGTACATGTTCCCGAAGGCGTGATCGCGATCGGCATTTTCATCGAGCCGCTTCAGGATGCTCTCACCTCTTTCCAGATTCTCGTACGCAAACACAAAAGAGGAATACGGCTTATCCTCACCGTTCCTTGTCTGGAACCAAAATCCGATGGCATCAGTGGACGCGAGAGCTTCGCTCAAGATCATCTCCTGAGGTCGGTTCGTCTTGCGGTCGACGGCGGCTCCATGGAACTTCCCGGATGGCTCGGCAAGAGTTTCGGCTTGCTTCTTTCGAATGGCCGCCAAAAGCGGGCTCAGCACATCCGGTGAACTCCCCTCACCCGGCGCGGAGTTAAGTCCGCCTTCCCCTGCAGCGGTTTTCTCGCTGACTGAAGAAACGACAATAGGTAGACTCTGACCGTCGGCAGGATACCAAAGAATAGCATCGACAGCGGCGAGCCCACTTGAGCTGTCGTACCATTCCTTACTTCTAACGAGCTTTTGTTGGACACACCATTTAAGGCTTTCGACGTCATCTTCAGCCGATCCAGTTAAGGTGAAGCCAAATCCACCGCCATTATTCAGCTCTGGATCGTCCCAGTCGAAGATCTCAATTTCATAGCGTAGCGTGGTGATGTCGCCCAAGCGGTTGATGAGGTGGACCAGATATGGCTCGAAACGCGGCCTCATGTCGAATTCAACATGACGCCGTCGTCCCAAGATGATCACGCGCTCGGTATCCTCCCGTTTCAAAGACCGTGCCCCGTCGAGGATCGAGCAACGGTAGTTCTCAATCATATCCAAGAGCTAGCCGTTCGGATGCGACATACGGCCATTCACATAGCCTTGAATCTGATCGTCGATCACTTCGATAGCGACGTCAGGACCGGAGAAGACCAACTGCCCCTCATAATCACGTTCGTTCGTGGCGGGCGCTTCATTGGTCCTGTCCTGATGAAAGTTCGTCATGCAGTACAGGTTCTTGTGATCGTTCATCCTGGCTCCTTATGGGCGCGCGTATTTGTCCTGGCCATGCGGAGCATGACCAAGGGCAAAAGCCGCAGCCTGGCTTATGAAAGAGGCTCGCGTTCGCGTACCCTATAGAAAGGCTTGTCCGAAAAACGATGCCTGACAAGGCCTTTTCAGATTATTTTCATTTTCTCTTCTATTTCTTCCAGCCGGCACAGACAGTTATAAACAACTCCGCCTCATCTCTCAGACGATCGATCTTAATGTCTCCGCAACGTTACTTTCAGGTTGGAATCCAGCCGACGCGACTTCATACCGCTGACAGCGGCATCACAATTTCAGGACGAAGCGGAGGGACGAGCTGATCGTTATTCGAGAGCATGCAGTCTCGATGTTACCGAAAGCGGGCAGCTTCATCTCGATCGCGGCGACGCGCGACGATGCTCACCGTCGCGTCCGACTCGTAGGTTTCCTGGATGATGGCCAGCTTCTCTGCCGCGCTCCAGCGCCGCCGTTCAGGCCCAGAAAGGACCTGCATCTTATGGGTGGTGACAGTCATAGTGCCAACATTACTCCTACCCAGTTAGGCAGTGTAGACGGATTGCCGCATGAAGAGAGGCGAGGACTCCTCTGAAAGGATTTGCCTGTTTCATGGAGAGCCGACTGATTTGGAGGTCGGCGATGTCCACGAAGATGACGGACAAGGATTGGGCGGTGGTGCTGGACGTGTTCCGGGCCTCGCTGCCGCGTCGAGGCGACAAGGGTCGTGACGACCGGCTGTTTCTGGAAGCGATGCACTCGCTCCACAACATCTCTTGGCGGGCGCAGCCGGAGCGGTTCGGCAAATGGAACAGCGTCTGGAAACGCTTCGACAGATTGAGCAAGGTAGGCGTGTTCGAAACCTTCTTCGATCATCTCGCGGCGCTGTTATCCCCGGCGCATCTGATCCAGATGTTCGATAGCACCGTCGTGCGCACCCATGTCTCTGCAGCGGGCGCAAACCTGCGCAGCCTCTCGACGGCGTGCAGGTGTTGAGATCGGGAAGGCCCTCTTCGGAAGGCGTCATGATTTTTCCGACATGCTTCGCGACGAATCCTTCCTGCATAGGCGTTCGTGCTGCACATGTGATCTGACGGTGATTTGGCTGTGATCTGGAAGTTATCCACAGGAACGTTCATAGACGATTTTGAGGCCGTCAGACGCGCTCTGTGATTGAGCTTTGTGACTTAATCGTGATCTGGGAAAGCTTTTGTGATCTATAGATTGATTAAGGTAATCAGCGTAAACCATTATTCTTGGAATAATGGTGGGTGATCACGGGCTCGAACCGTGGACCCGCTGATTAAGAGTCAGCTGCTCTACCAACTGAGCTAATCACCCACTTGACCGCTCCAGCGGTCTGACGGGGCGTATAAAGGCCTTCGTGGAGCTTGTCCATAGCCATCCGGAAAAAAGATGCGTCCGCGGATAAATTTCTTCCGCAGCGCAAAAAACCGTCACAAATCCAACGTTCCCGACGCGATGCGGACCGCCTCGCCGCCGATGCGCGCACCGGCGATCGTCCCGCCCGCGATATCGAGATGGAGGTGGATGAGCGACGGGCGCCCCATTTCGACGCCCTGCTCGATCAGCAACGGATGGTGGCCGTCCACCAGCTTGTCGAAGAAGTGGATGGCGCCGGACATGGCCGCGACCGCGGCCCCCGTCGCCGGGTCCTCGGCAATGCCCATGTCGGGCGCGAACATGCGGGTGTGGAAGCGGGCGACGTGATTGACCCCGCCGCGGCAATAGAGATAGGCCGAGGCGAGCCGTCCCTCGGCGAAGGGCGCGCAGCGCTCCCAGAGCGTCGGGTCGAATTCCACCGCAGCGGCCGCCGCGAGGTCGTGCACCGGGATCATCACGAAGGCGACGCCGGCGCTCCACAACGAGGGTACGTGATTCTCGAAGCCGATCTGGCCGGGCTTCAGGCTGAAGGCATCGGCGAGCGCCTGCCGGTCGAACGCGGCCTCCAGGCGCGCCGCCTTGCGCGGCACGTCGAATTCGGCGAAGGCGGCCTTGCGCGCGCCGAGCCTGACCGCGCAGCGCACAGGACCGACATTTTCCTCCAGAACGCTGACGAGATCGCGCGGGCCCGCCTCGCCGCCCTCGCCCGCCTCGGCGATGGCGATCGCCGCGCCGACCGTCGGGTGGCCGGCGAACGGCAGCTCCCGGCCGGGCGTGAAGATGCGCAGGCGCGCGCTGTGCGCCGGGTTCTCCGGCGTCCTCACGAAGACGGTCTCGGAAAGATTGAACTCGCCGGCAATGCGCTGCATCGTGCCGTCGTCGAGATCATCGGCATCGAAGACGACGGCCAGCGGATTGCCGGCGAGCCGCGTGTCGGTGAAGACGTCATAGATGGCGTAGCGACGGGGCAAGGCATTCTCCCTGTTCGTTTTTTGCCCGAAAGCATCCTGCTAGAATTGCCCGAGGCGCTTCCTGCGGGCAAGGGAAAACCACACCGTGCGCCAATGGGCGTTTCCGGGACCGGCAGGCCGGAGAACGGGTCAAAGGTCGAGCGTCATCACCACCGGGCAATGGTCGGAGGCCTTCGGCCGGTCCCAGCCGACGCGGGGATACCGCTCCACCTCCTGCCCCGGCGGGAAGGGCGTGCGGAAGGGCTGGCCGGCGCGGATGATTTCGGGAACGCGCTGCGCGTTGCGCTCGGCAAGCGAGGGCGAGAGCCAGATATAGTCGAGCTGGCAGAGATGGCGCTCCTCCGGCCCCCGGCTGTGATAGAGCGTCCAGCGGTCGTCCACCGGCCGGCGCAGCATCGGGTTCACGGCGAAACCGTCCGCGCTGAAGGCATCGAGCGCGCTCACCGCCTCCTTGCGCGGGATGAAGCGGTAGCCGTTGCGCTTGTCGCCCTCGATCGCCAGCTTCTCCTGATAGTCGTTCATGTCGCCGCATATGGCGAAGGCCTTGCCCGCCGTATGGCCGGCGCCGAAGCGGTCCTCGATGATCCGGCGCACCGCCTTCGCCTCGGCCATGCGCACCGGCATGGTCGACTGGCGCCCGTCCATGCCCTCCCTGCCCGGCCCCATCGACTTGAAATGCACCACGTAGAGCGTCAGCGGCCGGCCGCCGATGCGCAGGTCCATCTCCAGGCAATCGCGCTTGAAGATCTTGTCGTCCGGATTGAGCCCCTGCCCGAGATCCGGCGTATGGAGATCGAAATCGCGATAGGTGACCGCGGCATGGCTGCGGATATCGACGCATTCGATGCGCTGGCCGTCGCGCGTCTCCTCGCGCATCAGCACGGAAACGTCGATGCCGCGGCTGTCATTGCCCTCGATCAGGTATTTCTGCCGGTAGCCGTTGCCGACCATGCGGAAGAGATAGCCGTATTCGAACGCCTGGAGGGCCGCCATGTTGTCGGTTTCCTGCAGGCAGAGGATGTCGGCATCCGCATCGGCGATGGCCAGCGCCGAATGCTGGCGGGCATCGTCGGTGTGCGCGATGGTGCGCGCCTCCTCCAGCCGCTGGTATTCCGCCTCGTTGCGGATATCGAAGAGGCGCAGCACGCGGTCCTGGCGAAGCTGGTTGCGAAAGCCCGTGAAATCGAAACGGGTCATGAGGTTTTCGATATTGAAGGTGGCGATGCGTAGCGACATGGGGGCTTTCAAGGGTCCTTCGGGCAATGCCGGGCAAGTGTAACCGGCTGACCGGCAATGGAAAGCCGCTTTTCGCACCGGCGCCTGTCCTTCCCGGAATAAACCGGCCTGCCGCGCCGTTACCCAGTGCGGATGATGCGCATCCGGTTGCGGGCGGAGGATCGCTCATGGGGACTGTATCCAGCACAGCACGGGCGTTCCTGGCCGCATGGCTCGCGCTGCTGCTTCTCACCTGCCTGCCCGCCCGCGCCGCGGAAAGCTACATCACCGGTCCCGGCGAGGCCGCCCGCGCGGCAGGACGCGTCACCGAAGCGCTTGGCAGGACGCCGCAGGTGCACACGATCCGAATCACCGAAAAGGAGGTGAACCTCGTCATAGAGGGGGCCGGAACGGGCAACGTGGACGAATGGCGCGTGCGGCAGGCGACCCGCCTTCTCTTCTTCGAAGCCGAGACCGTCGGCGGCCCTTCGGCGCGGTCCGCACCGGCGATGGTGGCCGATCTTGCCAGCGGCCTCTTCCCGCTCGACGCGATTCCCCTTGCCAAGGCCGACCAGGTCGCCACCCGCGCCATAAGCTATGCGAAGCTCGAGAGCGGCGGCGCGGTGCAGTCGATCGAGATCTCCCGGCGCGTGAACCTCCTGCCGACGCCCTCCTACGGCGATATCCGCTGGGCGGTCTACGTCGCCTCGCCGCGCGAAAGCGCCACCGTCTACGCGGATGCCGGAGGCACGATCATCGGCGGGGACCTTTCCAACACCAACCGCGCCCGCCAGATGGATTTCTTCAAGGACGAGGACTGGCCGAAGGAGGCCGCGCTGGAAAGCCTCGCCTCCGTCATCGGCAACAAGCCTGTCGTCCGCGACCTGACGATCTACCCGAAATCCGTGCAGGTGAAGGCCGACCATCCCAGCCTGCCGGAAACCACGGTCGGCTATTCCTGGGACATTTCCGGCGTCACGCGCTCGCCCATCACCTCGCCGATGTTCCCCGGCACATCGGCCCTGCCCGGCTTCTCGATCGGCGATGTCGACCTCTCCAGGCTCACGATGATCCGCGACAAGGCGAAGGCGGCCTGGCAGAACGACAAGTCGACGATGAGCTACATGATGCTGAAGCTCTCGACCGACGGGCCCGGCAAGCCGGAACTGCGCTGGGTGGTGCATTTCACCGATCTCGGCCAGCCGGGGGAAATGACGCTGTTTACCGCCAGCGGCACGGTGGAGGTGACGACGGACGGCACGGTGCGCGCCGCCAACCTGCCCGATGCCCGCAAGCCGAAGCGCAACTGGCTCGACCCCGCCATGACCTGGCAGACGCTCGGCACGATCGGCGAGCAGTTCGGCAAGAACGCCCGCTTCGCCGAGATCACGGTCAGCAAGGATTCGATGAGCCTGCTTGCCGAAGTGCCCGACACGCCCGGCACCATGCGCGACTACAACGCCAACGACCGCGGCATCACCGCATCGAGCATGATGATGCCCTGGGATGCGGAATTCCGGCCCGAACGGCTCTTCCGCCTGGAGGACCTCGCCTTCTTCTCCGCCGAAAAGCTCGGCGAGCTGACGGCGCGGACCTTCACCCGCCTGCAGGTCGGCATGGAGATGGCGGTGACGCGCTACACCTTCTCCGTCGGCCAGCTGATGGCGCCGGACGGCAGCTTCATGGTGCCCTCGCCGGACGGCAAGGTGACGCTCGAAATCCGGCTGGAGGCCGCCGACGGCTGGAAGGGCGGGCGCATCACCTATTCCTCGACCGGCGAGGAAATCGACATCGTGATGCCGTAGGGCCTGCGACCCGTTACAAGGTCGTCAGCAGCAGGCTGGTTTCCGATTTCGAGACGCCGTCCATGGCGCGGATGCCGCGCAGCACGCGCTCGAATTCCACGAGATTGTCCGCGTGGATTTCCGCCACGAGGTCCCAGGCGCCGTTCGTCGTGTGCAGGGCGCGCACTTCTGGAAGGCCGCGCAGCGCCTGGATGGCGGCCAGCGTCTTCTGGCCGGTGATCTCGATCATCATGATGGCGCGCACGGCGTGCGGATCGTCGGCCTGCGTCACGCGCACGGAAAAGCCGGCGATGACGCCGTCGCGCGTCAGGCGCTCTATCCGGTTCTGCACCGTGCCGCGCGAGACCTTCAGCTCCTCCGCGAGAGCCGAGAGCGAGGCGCGGCCGTCCTTGCGCAGGAGGGCGAGGAGCTTGCGGTCGATCGTATCCATCACACCTGCCGGATTGTCAGTCTTTACTGGCGAAACGGCAATAACGCCTGCAATTTTTCCAAAAAATTGCCGTTTCGCCTGCCGTCGTCCTTGGTTAGCCTTGTGCGTCCCTCAATGCAACCGCTTTCGGCAGGCCCCATGACGAACGACACCGCACATGCCATCGCAACCGCGCGAACCCGCGACCTCTCCCTCCTGATGACCCGCTGGCCGAGCGTGACGGGCTCGCCGGACGAGGCGCATTTTTCGCACAAGCTGCGGGCGCATCTTGCCGAAACGCCCTATTTCACCCGCCATCCCGACCAGCTCTTCACCGTGGACAGCCATGGCGAACCGCTGACGCGGAGCGTCGCGGCGCTGGTGCGCGGCAGCGGGCGGCGCACGGTGGTGCTGGCCGGCCATTTCGACACCGTCTCGATCGCCAATTACGGCACGCTCGCGCCGCTCGCCTGCGATCCGGAACCGCTGACCGAGGCGCTTCTGAAGGAGCTGAGAAGCCGGCCGCTGAATGCCGCGGAAGCCAGGGCGCTGAAGGATTTCGAAAGCGGCGATTTCATTGCCGGGCGCGGCCTGCTCGACATGAAGAGCGGCCTTGCCGCCGGCATCGCGGCGCTGGAGCGTTTTGCCGGACTGGAGACCAGAGAAGGCAACATCCTCTTCGTGGCGACGCCCGACGAGGAGAACCGTTCGCGCGGCATGCGCAGCCTGCGCAATGCCCTGCCGGACATCGCCCGGCGCTTCGACCTCGACATTGTCGGCGGCATCAACCTCGATGCCTCGAGCTGCGAGCGCGACGGCGCGGAAGGCCGCGCGGTCTATCTCGGCTCCATCGGCAAGTTCGCGCCCTTCGCCTTCGTCATCGGCCGGCCGACCCATGCCGGCTATCCGTTCAACGGCACGAGCGCCCACCGCATCAGCGCCGAGATCGTCCGGGCCATGGACACGGTGCCGGAGCTGAGCGACGCGGCCTTCGGCGAGCATTCTCCGCCGCCCGTCTGCCTTGAGGCGCGCGACATCCGCGATGGTTACGACGTGACCACGCCGGACCGCGTCTGGCTCTCCTTCAACTGGCTGACGCACCGGCGCAGCGCCAGCGACATCGTCGGCGAATTCCAGACCATCGTTTCTAATGCGCTGGAGACCGCACTTCGAGCGCAGGACGACCACGCCGCCCGCTATCGCGGGCGCGACACCGGGAAGACGGCAGGGATCGTGCTCGACTATGCGGAACTGCTGGAGCGGGCCGCCGCGCGCGGCGGCCATGCGGCGCGCGGCCGGCTCGAGGCCCTCGACCGCGCGCTTGCCGGCAGCACCGACCCCCTGAAGGTCAGCCGCGAGATCGTCTCCGCCGCGGCGACCGAGGCCGGCATCGAAGGGCCGGCGGTGATCATCGGCTTCGGCAGCCTGCATTATCCGCTGGTGCATCTCGACCAGTCCGAGGCCGGCCGCCGGATGCAGGCACGGCTTCAGCCCGTGATGGAAGAGGCCGCAGCCCGGCACGGCACCTCGATCAAGTTCAAGCAGATCTTCGCCGGCATTTCCGACATGAGCTTCTTCGGCCATCGACCGGAGGCCGGCGAGACGGGCCTGCTGACCGCCAACACGCCGTCCGCGGCCTTCACCGACGACGCGCCGGACGGCCTGCTCTCCTTCCCGACGGTCAATATCGGCCCCTGGGGTCGCGACTACCACCAGAAATGGGAGCGCGTGCATGCGCCCTATACGTTCGGCGTCTTGCCGGACCTGGTGTTCGCATCGGCACTGGCCTGCCTGGAGGAATGACGCAGTCGGGACTTCGGCCCCTCATCCGGCCTGCCGGCCACCTTCTCCCCGCAAGCGGGGCGAAGGGGATAGGGCGCACCCGCTTCCCCAACCAATGACCGCTCGCAGGGCACGTCCCCTCTCCCCGCCTGCGGGGAGAGGGCTAGGGTGAGGGGCAAACCCCACCCGCGTCGAACGCCATTCAGGCCGCAAGCCGCTCGCTGGCGAGCAGCCGGCCGAGGCGGGAAATGCCTTCCTCGATGGTCGCATCGTCGGCGCAGGAGAAGCTGAGGCGCAGCGTGTTCGCACCGCTGCCGTCCGCATGGAAGGCCTGGCCGGGCACGAAGGCGACCTTTTCCGTCTCGATGGAGCGGGCGAGCAGCTTTGCCCCGTCCATGCCGGCCGGCAGCGTAACCCAGACGAACATGCCGCCCTCCGGTTTCGTCCAGCTGACGCCCTCGGGCATGTATTTCTGCAGGGCGGCGAGCATGGCGTTGCGGCGCGCGCTGTAGGCGGCCCTGATCTTCGCCACCTGCGCGTCGAAACCGCGCTCGGCGACATGGGCGATGGCCATCTGGTTGATGGTCGAGGAATGCAGGTCTGCCGCCTGCTTCATCAGCACGAGCTTGCGGATGACGGGCGCGGCCGCGACGATGTAGCCGACGCGCAGGCCCGGCGCGAGCGTCTTGGAGAAGCTGCCGCAGTAGATCGTGCGCGCCGCGTCGATGCTGCCCTTGCGGGCGATCTCCAGCGCCAGGATCGGCGGGATGGCCTCGCCGTCATAGCGCAGCGACTGGTAGGCGGCATCCTCGATGACGGGGATTTCCAGCTCTTCGGCGAGGTCGAGCAGCTTTTCGCGGCCCGCCCGGTCGACCGTCTCGCCGGTCGGGTTGGCGAAATCGGCGGAAAGATAGGCGAACTTGACGCGGCCACCGGCCTCCGCCGCCGTCGCGCGATAGGCATCCGGCGTGCGGTTGCCGGAAAGGTTCAGCCTGTCGTAGGTCGGCTCATAGGCGTTGAAGGCCTGCAACGCGCCGAGATAGGTCGGCCAGGTGACGAGCGCGGTGTCCTTGGGCGAGAGGAAAAGCTTTCCGAGATAATCGAGGCCCTGCTGCGAGCCGGAAACGATGAAGACGTTTTCCGCCGTACAGGGGATGCCGATCTTACCCATCTCGCCGGCGAGCCAGTCGCGCAGCGGCTTGTAGCCCTCGCTGACGGAATATTGCAGGCCCGCCGCCGCACTCTCGCCGGCCAGCACATCGGTATAGGCGGCCGAGAAGGCTTCCTTCGGAAACAGCGCCGGATCCGGGATGCCGCCTGCGAACGAGATGATATCGGGCCGTTCCAGGAGCTTCAGCAATTCGCGGATTTCGGATGCCTTCATGCGCGACGCGCGCGTGGCGAAGGCTTGTTCCCATTTGAACATAGGGGGTTTCCTCGGGCTTGTTGTTTGAACGCACCTCATCACGGTGCGGTTTTTATGTCAATAATACTGACCTAAATAATCGCAACAACAAAACATGCCCGCACCCCAAGATTTCGTACGGGACTAATCTCGCCGGAGCGCCCGTGCCCCGGCGGCGGTTTCAGCCGCAGGCGGCGCTCAGGTGGCGCGGTCGCTGTAAAGGCTGAGCAGCACGAGCGTGGCTATACTGCCCAGGATAAAGAGATCGAACCAGGCGAAGTATTGGACAATCGTGGACATCGCATTTTCCTCCCGGAGACGGAACGAAACACGCCTGTATTTTGTTCCTGTTCGCCCTCCGGAGCAAGTTTATTACTTGCTGCACTGCAAAGAGGCGGAAGATGCACTGCATTATTTCAGGAGGCCTGAAATAGAAGACCGGGCGGAAAACCCGCCCGGCCCGTCGTCCTGCGCAAAGCAGAAACGATTGCCGATCCCCGCATTGCCGGCAGGCATGCCGACAGGACGCGGGATCGGCAGACCCCTTAGTTGACGGCCTTGTCGACCAGCTTGTTCTTGCCGATCCACGGCATCATGCCGCGGAGTTTCGCGCCGACTTCCTCGATCTGGTGCGAGTCGTTGTTGCGGCGGATACCCTTGAAGCGGGCGCCGCCGGCCTTCCATTCCTGCATCCATTCGGAGGTGAACTTGCCGGTCTGGATGTCGTGGAGGACGCGCTTCATCTCGGCCTTGGTCTCGGCGGTGATGATGCGCGGACCCGTGACGTATTCGCCCCACTCGGCCGTGTTGGAGATCGAGTAGTTCATGTTGGCGATACCACCTTCATAGATCAGGTCGACGATCAGCTTGACTTCGTGCAGGCACTCGAAATAGGCCATTTCCGGCGCATAACCGGCCTCGACCAGCGTTTCGAAGCCGGCGCGGATCAGCTCGACGAGACCGCCGCACAGGACGACCTGCTCGCCGAAGAGGTCGGTTTCGCACTCTTCCTTGAAGTTGGTCTCGATGATGCCCGAACGGCCGCCGCCGACGCCGCAGGCGTAGGAGAGCGCGAGATCGAGCGCGTTGCCGGATGCGTTCTGGTGAACGGCGACGAGGCAGGGAACGCCGCCGCCCTTCTGGTATTCGCCGCGAACCGTGTGGCCCGGGCCCTTCGGCGCGATCATGACGACGTCGACCGAGGCCTTCGGCTCGATGAGGCCGAAATGGACGTTGAGGCCGTGCGCGAACGCGATGGCCGCGCCGTCGCGGATATTGCCGGCGATCTCGTTCTTGTAGATGTCGGCCTGGAGTTCGTCCGGCGTCGCCATCATCAGGAGGTCAGCCCACTTGGCGGCGTCCGCAACGGTCATGACCTTGAAGCCGTCGGCTTCGGCCTTCTTGATGGTCGGCGAGCCGGCCTTGAGGGCGATCACGAGGTTCTTGGCGCCGGAATCCTTGAGGTTGAGGGCGTGGGCACGGCCCTGCGAGCCGTAGCCGACGACGGCGACGTTCTTCGCCTTGATGAGGTTGAGATCGGCATCACGATCGTAATAGACGCGCATCGATGGTTCCTTCCCTTCGCTAGTCTGTTTGCGTTGAACCGGCGGGCCTGCCTGCCGGCTTATCCTTTCGCGCCGTAAAGCGTCAGGAAGGCATCGACCGCCTTCTCCGCGCGGGGCGAGAATTCATTCTTGAGCGCTGCGGCATTCTCGCCGAGCAGCATGCGCAGGTGCATGTCGGAGACGATCAGGCCGTAGAGCGTGCCGTATGCCTCGTCCGCACCGTCGAAAGCAAGCAGCTTCGCCTTGCGGCCCGCCTCCAGGAGGGCCGCGGCGCGTCTGCTGATCTGCCGGCGGCCGCGCTCCTGCAAGAGGCGGCCGAGACCGGCGCCCTCGCGGCTCGCCTGGCCGATGGCAAGGCGGTTCAGCGCCAGCGACACATCGCCGGAAAGCACGTCGATCAGGTCGCGGGCAAAAGCGAGGAGATGCTTGCGCAGCGTCTCGGCCGTCAGTGCGCCCGCGCTCACCTCGACCGTGCGCACCTTGCCGGCCTGGTAGGTGATCATCGCCGAGATCAGCCCGTCGCGGTCGCCGAACCACTTGTAGAGGCTTTCCTTCGAACAGTTCGCCGCGCGCGCCACGCCGGCCGTTGTCAGCGCACGCTCGCCGCCCTCCACGAGCAGGCCGAGCGCACGCTCCAGCACCGCGCCCTGACGTTCCGTCAGTCCCGCGGCCGCAGCCCCCGCTTTTGCCTGTTCGAACACCTGCAAGATGATCATCCATCCGTTTGCGTACCGTACCGTACGGTTCGGCAACCTTCTAGCGATCTCCGCATGGCCGGTCAACAGCCTTCTTCCAACGAATGAAAGAGAAGTGATTTGCCGTGCCGAATCTCTTTCCAGGCCGGGCCATGCGACATGCAATAATCGCTGCAATGCACAATGAGACGGAAATTTTCTTTCCGCTATGTCGCTGATTTGAAACATAACTCTACGCCAAACCGACAGAAGGCCTGCGCGGCACAAAATTTTTCGCTTCCCAATCCGTTTCCGCTTGTTAAGATTTGTGAGACCTGCGGTGCAGCAGGCCGTTCGCATCGCGCGTCGGCACGCCGGCATCGGGGCTCTCAGTCAGGAGTATGAAGCCAATCGCCCTTACGCCAAGGAGACAGAAGATGATGAATTTCCTGCCAGACCTTCACGAAGGACATGCGCCCATCACTCTGCAGCAGCTGTTCGGCGCCGCCCTCGAGGCGCTCGACGCGTGGGAAGACGAACGCGCCGAACCGATGGTGATCTACGAGGACCAGATCATCCCGATAAGCATCGTTTTCGAAAGCATGCGGGCGTGCACCGATATCCTGCCGCGTACCCTGGCGGACATCGTTTCCGACACGCTTGCCCGCAATCCGGCGACGGCCGAGACGGAAATCGGCACCTTCGGCGATGCCGCCCATCTTGCCGGCGCCCTTGTCGAGCAGCGTCGCCTGTGCGGCGAGGCCGCCATCGCCGCCTTCCTCGATCATCACCGGGTCGACAAGCGCCGCCCGGCCTGATTCTCAAGGGGTCCCGTCCAGGGCGGGACCTTTCTTGCATGGCCCGACGGCCCCGCGAATAAGGGGCAGGCGCTGCGTGTTACAGCTTCGCCTGCCCTCCTGCGACGGATCCCGCCATGCTTCGTCTCCTTGCGTCCATCCTGCTTCTTTCCGCCCTGCCCGTCCACGCCGCCGGGGAGCCGCCCTATGTCGGCACCTGGGATTGCGAGGTCTCGACCTTCACCTTCACCGCCGACACCTATGATTCGGGCGAAGGGCCGATGCCCATCCTGAAAAGCGAGCAGGACGGTGGCGCCTACATCCTGACCTTCGCCGACGACTATCGCATCGGCCTTGCCAACATCACCGACAGCGGGATGGACTGGGCCTCCGAGGCCAGCGGCGACACGTTCCACTGCAAGAAGATCGGGAACTGAGGGCGCGACGATGAGGAAGCCGATCCTCTTTGCCCTGCTCGCCCTGGCGGCCACCGTCGCCATGGCCGAGGCAGCCGAAACCCGCTGCGGCTGGCTGCAGAACCCGACACCCGCCAACTGGTGGCTCGACGACAGCGAGGGGAGCTGGACACTGATGACGCAGGGCGCCGGCGAGGAGCCCGCCGGCTTCGACCGGATTCCCGACATTTCCGCCGGCGACTATGTGCGCACCAACGGCAATTACGGCTATGCCTGCGCCTGCATGAAGGTGGAGACCGATGCCGCGGAGGGCCGGATCACCGCCATTCACAGCGTCCGGCAACTGCCGATCTCGCAATGCGCGAACGATACGGCGCTGCCGGCGGTCGAATGAAAACCGTAGGCGATCCGGGCCGCGCACATCTTGACCCGGAGCACCGAACCACTTATTTCTCCCGCATCGAGATTTGAACGTTGACTTCTGCATTTGCAGGCGCTTGCGCCTGCAGTTACGAACCTACCCTTCAAATTCGACCTCCCATGGTTGCCGTCCCGGCGACCGAAGATTGATTTGACGGCTTAGGAAAGGTTTCGTCATGGCAACTGGTACCGTAAAGTGGTTCAACACGACCAAGGGTTACGGCTTCATTCAGCAGGACAGCGGTGAGCCGGACGTTTTCGTCCACATCTCCGCCGTTCAGCGCGCTGGCCTCGCAGCGCTCAACGAAGGTCAGAAGGTCAGCTTCGAGCTGGTCCGCGACCGCAAGTCCGGCAAGATGTCGGCTGACCAGCTCGTCGCAGCCTGATCGGCCGCGACAGCATTGAAATCGGAAAGGCCGGAGCGATCCGGCCTTTTTTGCGTCCGCCCCCTTGCACACTTGGCCATGCAACGGCAACAACGCAAATTACTTGACTCAGTCAAATAAATGGCGACGATGGTGATCGAAGGAGATCATCATGACGGCCATTGCCACTGAGGAACCCGGTGCGGACACGATCGAAGCGGTCCGCGCCTTCAACCGCTTCTACACCAACCGCATCGGCGTGCTCGACCGCGCCTATCTCGACACGCCCTATACGCTGACCGAAGCGCGCGTCATCTACGAACTCGCCAATGGCGGCGCCACCGCCGCCTCGCAGCTGACGACGGAACTGTCGCTCGACCCCGCCTATGTCAGCCGCATGCTGAAACGTTTCGCGGGGGCGGGCATGGTCGACATCCGCCAGGACCCGGCCGATGGTCGCGGACGGCTGCTGAGCCTGACGGAGAGCGGCCGGGCGGTCGCCGCCGACCTCGCCACGCGGTCGCGGGCAAGCATCGCGACCCTCATCGAGCCGCTCGACGAGGTGGCGCGACACAGGCTGACGGCGGCGCTCAGCGACGTCACGGCCCTCCTTGCCGGGCAGGAGCCTTCAAGCCCGATCCGGATCCGCCCCCACCGGGTCGGCGACATGGGCAGGGTGATCGCCAGCCAGGCCCAAAGCTATGCGGAAAGCTACGGCTGGAACGAGGAATACGAGGCGCTCGTCGCCGAGATCTGCGCGAAATTCCTGCGCGACTTCGATCCGGCCCGCGAGCACTGCTGGATCGCCGAGCAGAACGGCACGCTCGTCGGCAGCATCTTCCTGGTGAAGGCCAGCGAGACGACGGCCAGGCTGCGCCTGCTGCATGTCGCCGAGGCCGCGCGCGGCCATGGCCTCGGCACCCGCCTGGTGACGGCGTGCATCCGCTTTGCGCAAGACGCCGGCTACAGGCGGCTGGAGCTCTGGACGAACGACATCCTGGCCGCCGCCCGCCGCATCTACCAGGCCGCCGGCTTCACGCTGGAGAAGGAGGAGACGCACCACAGCTTCGGCCAGGACCTCGTGGGGCAGACCTGGGCGCTCGACCTTGCCGGCTGGCAGGAACCGCTCACGCCTCCTGCAGCGCGCGTTCCAGCCAGCGGCACTCCTGAAGCCCGGCCCGTATGAACGGATCGACAAGCGTGCCGGAGACGATCGCCGCAAGGACCTGCGGTGCCGGCGGGATTTTCGCGACGGTCGCCACAAGCCGGTCGCGCAGCCAGGCGATCGCCCGCGAATCCGACTGGTAGAAGGGCGTGAAGACGTAGGAGAGCAGCTGGAACAGCCGGACATGGTTGCGCCGGGCGGCCGCATAGGCCGCCAGCCCCTCCTCCAGGGAGGCGGCCGTGGCCAGGGCATGCGCCAGCGCCGCCGCATCGAGCAGCGCCATGTTCGCCCCCTGCCCTAGCTGCGGGCTGGTCGAATGGGCGCTGTCACCGATGAAGGCGATGCCGTCCGCCACGGGCGGCAGCGTGGTGCGGTGGGCATAGCGCGCGAGCGTCAGCTGGTCCCAGTCCGTGATCTGGTCGAGGAAGGGCGCGGTCTCGGGCCAGTAGTCGAGGATGCGTCCCTTCCAGCGCTGGAGGCCGGCCTGCCGCACCGCGTCCGCATCCGCCGCCCTGAGACTCCAGAAGAAGGCGACCTTGCGCCCCTCGCCCGCATGGGCCCGGCCGACCGGCAGCACGCCGATCATCACCTTCGCCGCGTCATAGCGTTGCGCGAGCGCCCGCGCATCGTGCGGTATGCCGTCGCAATCGAGCGTCGCCCAGAAGGCGCCCCAGGGCAGTTCGCGCACAGCGGGCGCGACGACGGACGCGGCGGCAAGCTGGGAACGGGCGCCCGTCGCGTCGACCACCAGGTCGTAGTCGCCGACGATCCCGCCCTCTGGATCGTGAAGGGCGGTGCGCGCCTGCCGCGTCTCGGCCTTGGCGAGCGTGATGCCGGTGCGGATGGGCAGGCCCGCGGCCGCCACCGCATCATGCAGGGTGGCAAAGAGCGCCGCCCGATGCACGGCAAGGCCATAGCGGCCGCCGGCCAGCGCATCGTAGCGCACGTCGAGCACCGTCCGCCCGCTCCGCGCGTCGGCCCCATGCAGCCGGTCGATGCGGTTGCCGAGCGCATGAATGGCCGGGGAAAGGCCGAGCGCATCGAGCACGGTGAGCCCGGTCGGCTGCATCAGCAGGCCGGAACCGACGGGGGACGGCTGCTCGAAGCGTTCGATCAGCTCCACCCGGTGACCGGCGCGCGACAGGAACAGTGCCGCCGCAAGCCCCGCGGGCCCGGCGCCGGCGATACCGATATCGAGTGGCTTCATGGCCGCCTTCCCTGCATGCGGCTCCGGAGCTCAGCGGCCGGAGCGTCAGTCCTTTACCGCGTCGTAGGCCTGTCGGGCGGCCCGGATCGCGGCATGGTTCTCGGTAGACCACTGCACGAGGGAGCGCAGAAGCGCAAGGAAGGAATGGCCGAGCGGCGTCAGGCAATATTCGACGCTCGGCGGCTGGGTGGGATAGACGGTGCGCGTCAGATAGCCGTCGCGCTGCAGGTCGCGCAGCGTCTGGGTCAGCATGCGCTGCGAAATATCGGGGATGAAGCGGCGCAGCTGCGAAAAGCGGCGCGGCCCATCGGCAAGGCCGAGAATCATCAGCGACGTCCACTTGCCGCCGACGCTGTCCAGCACGTCGCGCACCGGACAATCGTCCATCGACATGGCGACACCGTCGATGAGAATGACGCGCTCGCCCTCGGCACGGTCGACGATCCTATTCATGGCCGGTTCCCTCCAGGTAACCACCGCAGAAAAAACTGCCTTCTTTACAGCTCCTATCAGATTACCAGATAAGAGCAAGTCTCAATTAGAGACCAACGCGCAGCAGGACCAGGGCGCCTCCCCGCCACGCCTGCAGGAACGGTCCGCAAGGGCCTAGAAAGGCAAAGACATGACCGACACAGTTCTCGTTACCGGCGCCTCCGGCCAGCTCGGCCGCCTCGTCATCGACGCGCTCCTCGCCTCCGGCAAGCTCGCGCCCGCCAACATCATCGCCACGACCCGCGACGTCTCCAAGCTCGCCGCCTATGCCGACAAGGGCGTCACCGTGCGCGCCGCCGATTTCGACGATCCGGCCTCGCTCGACGCGGCCTTTGCCGGCGCCGGCAAGGTGCTGATCATCTCCACCGACGCGCTCGACACGCCCGGCAAGCGCCTCGCCCAGCACAAGGCCGCCATCGCCGCCGCCGCCAGGGCGGGTGCGAAGCACATCCTCTATACGTCGATGCCGCAGCCGGACGATTCGCTCGTCACCTTCGCCCCCGACCATCTCGGCAGCGAAGAGGCGATCAAGGCGACCGGCATCCCCTACACCATCCTGCGCGACGGCTGGTATGCGGAAAACCTCTTCATGTCGCTGCCGCATGCGCTGCAGACGGGCTCCTGGTACACCTCGTCCGGTGCGGGCAGGATCGCCCACATCACCCGCGCCGACACCGCCGCCGCCCTTGCCGGCGCCGTGCTGAAGGCCGGCAACGAGAGCCGCACCTACACGCTGACCGGCCCGAAGACGCACACGGCCGAGGAGATCGCCGCCATCGTCTCCGCGGCGACCGGCAAGCCGCTTGCCGTCGTGCATGTCACGGATGCCCAGCTTGCCGAGGGGCTGAAGGCCGCAGGCCTGCCGGAAGGCTTCGTGCCGACCATCGTCTCCTTCGACGCCAACACGCGCGAAGGCAGGATCGCGATGATAACGGAAGACGCCGAGGCGCTTTCCGGCCGTGCGCCGACAGCCTTCGAGGACTTCGTCGCCGCGAACAAGGCCGCGTTTCTCGGTTGATGCCATTCAAGGTGCGGCGCTCGAACGGGCGCCGCAAGGCCTGTCAGACGTCCTGGCCGCAGGCGCGGCAGAAGCGCCGCACGGTCTCCGCCATGCCATGTTCCAGCGCGTCGGCGGTCAGGCCATGCCCGATCGACACTTCGGCAAGACGCGGGATGCGCGCGACGAGCGCCGGCAGGTTGGCAACCGTCAGGTCATGGCCGGCATTGACGTCGAGGCCGAGCTCGAAAGCGATATCCGCCGTCTCGCCAAGCCGTTCGACGATCCGCGCCGCCTCGGCCGGATCGTCGTAGCAGCCGCCATAGGGGCCGGTGTAGAGCTCGATCCGGTCCGCGCCGACCTCCTTCGCGATGGTCAGCGCCTCACGGTCGGGATCGCCATCGGCAAAGACCGAGACGCGCAGCCCCAGCTTCTTCAGCCGGCCGACGATGTTGCCGAGGAGATTATGGTTCTTGCGGAAGTCCCAGCCGTGGTCGGAGGTCGCCTGGGAGGGATCGTCGGGCACGAGCGTCACCTGCTCGGGGCGATGTTCCTCGACGAGCCGCATGAAGCCCTCTTCCGGAAAGCCCTCGATGTTGAATTCCGTATCCGAGAACTCCGTGTCGATGAGGTTGCGGATCGGTGCGAGATCGGAAAAGCGGATATGGCGCTGGTCCGGCCGCGGATGCACGGTGAGGCCGCTCGCGCCTGCCTGAAGGGCGATCCGGCCAAGGCCGGTGACGCTCGGCCAGGGCAGGTCCCGCCGGTTGCGCAGCATGGCAATGGCATTGAGATTGACCGACAGTTTCGCAGGCATGGCGACGCAAACTCCTCTTGCAGGCCACAAGGTCTAGCCTGTTGTTTCCACAAGGGCAATCGCCGCAAGGCGGCCGCAGACCGGGGCCTTGCGGCTTTGTGGCGGGAGCCTGTGCATGCCCCCTTGCCGTTGCGCAAGAATCACCGGTAGAATCCCGATGATTTTAGGGGATGCCGGGCCGGCGTCCCGTCTTGGGGAACGGGAAGGAAATCGGGCAGCAGCGATGGTCTCCTCTGTGGCGACACCATGAGCAGGACCGACAGGCCGGCGTGCGAACGTGTGCGGCGTGCGCTTGATGCCATCATCACGAGCGAGGCCTTTGCCCGCTCCGGGCGGTTGCGCTCGTTCCTTTCCTATATCGTCGAAAGCGAGCTCTCCGGCAAAGCCGCCCAGCTCAAGGGCTACAGCATCGGCATCGACGTCTTCGGCCGGCCGCCGGGTTTCGACGCCGGCAACGACCCGCTCGTACGCGTCCAGGCCGGCAAGCTCAGGAAACTGCTGGAGCAGTACTACGAGACGGAAGGCGCAGGCGACCGCCTGCGTATCCGCGTGCCGCTCGGCAGCTACGTTCCGGAATACAGCGCTGCCGAGGACGAGCCGGAAGCGGTGGACGACGCCTCCGCCATGCCGCCCCCCACGGTGCGGGCCGCGCGGCAGAAGCCGGAAGTGCGTCGCTCCTGGCTCCCCGCGCCGGTCTCCTCGCCGCTCGCCCTTTTCTCGCTGCTGCCGCTGTTCTTCCTTGCCCCTTCCATCTATCCGGACGCCTCCAGCGCGGCGATCGCCAAGGCGCAGCTGGCGCTGTCGGTGCAGAACAAGCTTGCCGGCCTCGCCCAGGCGCTGCCGAGCCTCCACATCCTGCAATGCTGGCCATCGGGCGGCGAATGCAATGCGCTGGCCCGCGCCATCGCCGGCTCCGCCGGCTACCACAGGACCGTGCACCTCGTCGATTTGCGCGAAGCGCCGGAACCGCACGCGCTCTCCTACGCCCTCCGCATCGAGAACCGCCCGAACGGACACGGCGTCTACGCCCGGCTGATCCACGAACCGTCCGGGACCACGGTTTTCACTCGCCACTTTTCGCACGAACAGCTCCGCAGCGAAGGCGGCCTTGCCTATGAGGCGGTCGCTTTCGCCGCCCGCGCCCTCACCGCCACCGGCCCGCTCTATCGCCATGCCATGCGCACGGGAACGGCCAGCAGCCTCATGGAATGTCTCGCACAGGCGGAGCAGGACCCGCCGCGCGGAACACCCGGTGCCGGTGAGCCGATCGCCTGCAACCTGGCGCCGGCGACGCTGGCCGGGGTCTCGCCGACGGAGAGCCCCGTCACCACCCTGACGCGCTGAGGCTCCCGCATCCAACCGGCAGGCGGCGCCAGAAAATACATCCCTAGATATAACGATAGGCACGCCCCTCCCTTGGGTTTATTTTATGATGCAGGGCGGATTGGTAGTGTGTGCCGCTCGGATTCAGGATTCCGCACAATCGAGTCGCGAACGGAATCTGGAATCCCTGCACGATCGCATACAGTTTCATCGGCATGCACAGCCGGTGAAACGGTGAAGGGCATTGTCCGCCGGCGCGTCATCCAGCCTTCGCAGGGAGGCTGGTCATGGGCCGGCGACCGGGGGTTAAGCACATGACCAATCTACTTCTTGCGGGCTGCTTTCATGATGACCAATGAGTCGAAGAAGGCCGACAGCCGCTCGGGCGCGCGCAAATCCATCCGTTTTCTGCCAATCGCGCCCCTGCCGGAGAACCTGCCCGAAGGACGCCTTGCGATTGCGGACATGGCCAACGCCTTCGGCGTGACCCATCGCACGCTGCATTTCTACGAGGAGAAGGGCCTTTTGACCGCGGCCCGCGTCGGCCCCATGCGGGTCTACGGCCCGGATGAGATCCAGCAGATGGCGGTGGTCAACACCTGTCGCGAGACGGGCATGCCGGTCGCGGTGATCCAGGAACTGCTGGAGCGCCTTTCCGCCGCCGAAAGCCAGGAGGAGGCCGACGGCGTCTTCCGCAACGCCATGACCGCCCGCAAGCGCGAACTGGTGGCGCAGCAGTCGACGATCCGCCGGCAGATGCAGCAGATCAGCGAACTGCTCGACTTCAGCTCCGCCCACGAGCCGGAGACGAACGACAACACGCCCCGCGCCCACCTGACACCGGCCGAACTGCGCTGCCTTGCCCTGATGGCGGAAGGCTACCCGACGAGCCGCATTGCCCGCGCGCTCGAGATCGAGCCCGGCGAAGTGCAGGTGATGGAAAAGAACATCATTGCCAAGTTCGACAGCAACAACCGTTTCCAGGCCGTCGCCAAGGCGGTCATGCTCGGCATCGTCGGTCACTGAAACCGGCGAGACGGGCCGGACATGACGACCGGCCCCTTCCATCCGCTTCCTGAAAAGCGGTCCGTCGCGCGGGTCCTGTCTATCGCACGACGGTGAGCGTTTCCGCGGCGCGCGTAATGGCGGTGTAGAGCCAGCGTTCGCGCGTGTCGCGGAAAGCAAAACTTTCATCGAACAGCACGACATTGTTCCACTGCGAGCCCTGCGCCTTGTGCACGGTCAGCGCATAGCCGAAATCGAACTCGTCATAGCGCTTGCGCGTCGACCAGGGGATTTCCTCGTCGAGGTTCTCGAAGGCGGCCTTCAGGAGCTTGATCTTGGCCGCGCCGCGATCCATGTCGTCGTCCTCCGGCCGGATCATCAGGTTGATGCCGGGCTTCACCGTCTCCTTGGACGAGCTCATCACCTGCCAGAGCGAGCCGTTGAGCAGGCCCTTGGCCGGGTCATTGCGCAGGCACACCAGCTTGTCGCCGGATTGCGGATAGTCGGTGGTAAAGCCCTTCAGCTCGCGCAGGCGCTGGTTGTAGCGCCGCCGCGTCCGGTTCGTGCCGACGAGCACCTGGTCGGCATCGAGCACGAGCGTCTGGTCCACCTCGTTGCGACCGATGACGCGCGCGGCGCCATAGTCGCCATAGGCGATGTCGCTGCCCTCGCGCACCTGCATGGCGAGCTGGATGATCGGATTGTCGCGCGCCTGCCGGTGGATGTCCGTCAACAGATAGTCCGGCTCCTGGTTGGTGAAATAGCCGCCGCCGGAAACGGGCGGCAGCTGGCCGGGATCGCCGAGCACGAGGATCGGCGTGCCGAAGCTCATCAGGTCCTTGCCGAGCGCCTCGTCGACCATCGAGCATTCGTCGACGACGACGAGGGCGGCCTTGGCGACCGGGCTCTGGCGGTTGATGGAGAACATCGGCGAGACCGAGGTCTTGCCCGTCTCCTCGTCCGCCACCTCCTCTTCCCCGCGCGGACGGTAGATCAGCGAGTGGATCGTCTTGGCGTTGGTCGCGCCCTTGGAGCGCAGCACCTGGGCGGCCTTGCCGGTGAAGGCGGCGAACAGCACCTCGCCGTCGACATTCTCCGCAAAGTGGCGGGCAAGCGTCGTCTTGCCCGTGCCGGCATAGCCGAACAGGCGGAACAACGGCTCGCGCCCGTCCTTCAGCCACCGCGCGACGGCCTTCAGCGCGTCATCCTGTTGGGGTGCAAATTCCATGACCGGACTTGGCAGGATTCGGCGCCGCGAGGCAAGGGGGACGTGGCCGTTTCGCGGGCTGGCGGGCGGATTCGTCGCCCGGGCGATTTTCCCCTGTTCGCCGACGCCCTGCCGCGCTATTGAGGGCGCAGTTTTCCGGAGCGATCCTTGTCCCGCGCCTCCCCTCCCTCGAAGAGCACCGTCCCGCCCGCGGGATTCGGCAGGCTGCCCGCCCTCCTGCAATGGTTTGCGGTCGGCGCGCTCTCGGTCGTCATCACGGTGCCGCTGGAATTCGGGGGCTTTCCCGCCGCCCTGCTGATGGGACCGATGCTGGCCGGCATCGCCGTGGCGCTGGGCGGGGGAACGATCCGCCTGCCGCGCATCTTCTTCTTCTTCGTCCAGGTCGTGCTGGCCCTGATGATCGCCACCACGGTCTCCGAGGATTTCCTCGGCACCTTCCAGCGCAACTGGCCGCTGATGCTGTTCGTCGTGGTCTCCGTCATCAGCATGAGCACGCTGTGCGGCTGGCTGATCACGCGCACCGGCATCCTGCCCGGCACGACGGCGATCTGGGGCTCCTCCGCCGGCGCCGCCTCGACCATGATGATGATGGCGGAAGCCTACGGCGCCGATGCCCGGCTTGTCGCCTTCATGCAATATCTGCGCGTCGTCTTCGTTGCCAGCCTTGCCACGCTCGTCGCCCATTTCGGCGGGCACGACGGCGCGGCGGTGCCGCCGCATGCCTGGTTCGAGCCGGTGCCGCTGCCGCCGCTCGTCCTGATGCTGGCGGTCGGCATCGTCAGCGGCCTCGCCGGCCAGAAGCTGCGCATCCCGGCCGGTGCCTTCCTGGTGCCCTTCGCCCTCGCCGCCGTGCTCAATGCCTCCGGCGCCATCAGCATCGAGCTGCCGCAATGGCTGCTCGTCGTCGCCTTCACGCTGCTCGGCTGGAACATCGGCCTCGGCTTCACCCGCGCCATCCTCCTGCATGCGCGCCGGGCGCTCCTGCCGACGGTGCTCTCCATCCTCGCGCTGATCAGCTTTTCCGGCCTGCTTGCCGGCCTGCTGATCCTTCTCCTCGGCATCGATCCGCTGACGGCCTATCTCTCGACCAGCCCCGGCGGCCTCGATTCCATCGCCGTCATCGCCGCCTCCAGCAAGGTCGACGTCGCCTTCGTCATGACGCTGCAGACGGCCCGGCTCATCCTGGTGACCCTGTTCGGCCCGTGGCTTGCGCGATTCGTCGCCGATCGGGCTTAGGATCGATCGACATCCAGCCCAGGCCGGCATGAACTGAAAGGCGATTGGTCCTGGTCCATCGCGTTTTCAAGACGGATGGGTTTTCCATGCGGCGTCGCCTCGGCGGCGCGCGCCCAGCGGTCGGACAGCGCGGCCTGCTCCGCCTCGCTCGTAATGCCCCTTTCAGCAAGTAGCGAGGACAGCGCGGCAACCCAGCAGTCGAAATAATCGGCACCATCGGCCGCCCTTGCGGGCCGGTGAACCTCGCGCGACAGGGCCTCGGCCCACTCGCCCCAGGTGAAGACGCCCCGTTCGTGGAGGCGCACCGTCATCGCGAAGGCCTGCGCCTGCCAGGGTTCGGCGAAGACCGGATCGCCTTCCCGGGATTTCGGCAGGCCGGGCGAATCGGCCGGCGTCTCACACCGGCTCAAGATAGCTCTCCCAGGCGTCGATCGAGACGGTGAGGCCGGGCGCAGCCCCCTCGCCCCAGATCTCCGCCCCGTCGAAGACGACGGTATAGACCCATTGCGGGTTCTCGCCCCTGCCGTGCGCGCTGTCGTCCGGAAAGACGAAGGAGCCCTGCACGGTCTCGACCACGCCGACCTTGCCGCGGGCGTAACGCGGCAGGCGGGTATGCGTCGCCGGATTGACATTGCGGGTGCGCACGCGCGCGCCGGCGGCAAACCGCGGCGCCGTGTCGACCGGCCGGTCGCACGGCCCGCCCCTCGCAAGAACGGCCGGCACCATCTGCGCCGTCAGCACGCGCTTCGGCGTCGCGCCCTTCTCCAGCATCCGGCCCTCGGCAAGCTCCGCCCCGCTGACGAAGCCGTGGCGCTGCAGAAGCGTTTCCAGCGCCCGGATCCAGATCTCGTAATAGCTTGCGGCAAGATAGGTGGCCGGCGGGATGTTTTCCCGCGCATGGCGGCTTTCGTCGATGGTCCAGGCGCCGAAGGCGCCGCAGGAAAGCGTCACGCCGAGCGCCCGCTTTTCCCACTCGGCATGGAAATACGGCTCGTTAACCTCCGGCGCGACGGGGCCGAAACCGTGCAGGCCGCCGAGATCGTGCGGCCCGTTCATGCCCGCGCCTCGGGAGAAAGCGCCAGCCCGGTGCCGATCATGGCATCGCGCGTCACGAGATCGGCAAGCGCTTCCTGGTCAAGCCCCTCGCTGCCCGCCGGCCGCTCCGGCACGACGAGATAACGCAGCTCCGCCGTCGAATCCCACACGCGAATCTTCCGGTCGGCCGGCAGCGTGACGCCGAATTCCTCCAGCACGCCGCGCGGGTCCATCACGGCGCGCGCGCGATAGGCCGGCGCCTTGTACCAGACGGGCGGCAGGCCGAGCACAGACCAAGGATAACAGGAGCAGAGCGTGCAGACGACGAGATTGTGCGTCTCGCCGTCGTTGAACACCGCCCGCATATGCTCGCCCTGCCGGCCGGTATAACCGAGGCTGGCGATCGCGGCCGTCGCATCCTGCTTCAGCCAGGCGGCAAAATCCGGCTCCGCCCAGGCCTTGGCGACGACGCGCGCGCCGTTGCGCGGGCCGATCTTCGTCTCGTAGGTCTCCACGATGACGTCGATGGCCTCCGGATCGATCAGGCCCTTCTCCGTCAGGATGGTTTCGAGCGCGCGCACGCGCGCTTCCATCGGCGAGAAATGGTTGTCGTGATGATGGTCGTCGTCGTGGTCATGCATGTGCATGGCAGTCCCTGCGCTCCGGTCCGGCCTTCCTTTTACGCGTCTAGCGCAGCATCGGCCAGAGGCTTGCGACGAGCAGCAGGGCCATGGTGATATTGAACCATTTCAACCGCACCGGATCGGAGAGCCACTGGCGCAGCGCCGAGCCGAAGCCGGCCCAGGTGGAGACGCTGGGGAAGTTGACGATGGCGAAGGCGATGCCGACGATCAGCACGCTCATCGTGTAGTTCGCCGCGTTCGTATAGGTCGCCATGGCGGAGACGGCCATGACCCAGGCCTTCGGATTGACCCACTGGAAGGCGGCGGCTTCAAGGAAGCTCATCGGCCGCGCCCCCGTCTTGCCTTCGCCAAGCGAGCGCGACGTGCCGATCTTCCAGGCGATCCAGATGAGGTAGGCGCCGCCCGCGAACTTCAGCAGCGTATAGACCAGCGGCACGGCCTCCAGGAGCGCGCCAAGCCCGAAGCCGACGGCAAGCAGCAGCACGAGGAAACCGACGCCGATGCCGCACATATGCGGGATCGTGCGCACGAAACCGAAGTTCACGCCGGAGGCGAAGAGCATCATATTGTTCGGGCCGGGGGTGATGGAGGTGGTGAAGGCGAAGACCAGAAGCGCCAGAAAAATCTCGATCTGCATGGGAGGTCCTGAATATCCCGGTTGTTTTTTCCGATTGATAGTCCATCTCCTTGCAACGACCAGCCAATTCTTGTCATGCATGCAATTTGGATGGCTGATGCATGGCCCATGCAAGCGGAGCGCAACATGAAAGCGGAACTACCGGCAGTCACCCTCCCCGGCGGTCGGCAGGTGCCGGCCCTCGGCCTCGGCACCTGGCACATGGGCGAAGGCGATGCCTCGATGGCCGCGGAGGTAAACAGCCTTCGCGCCGGCATCGACCTCGGCATGACGCTGATCGACACGGCGGAAATGTATGCCGACGGCGGCGCCGAGACCGTGGTCGGCGAGGCGATCCGGGGCCGGCGCGATGCGGTGTACCTCGTCAGCAAGGTGCTGCCCTACAATGCGAGCCGCAGCGGCACGATTGCCGCCTGCGAGGCGAGCCTGAAGCGCCTCGGCACCGACCATGTCGACCTCTACCTCCTGCACTGGCGCGGCCGCCATCCGCTCGCCGAGACGGTCGAGGCCTTCGAGGCGCTGAAGGCTGAGGGCAAGATCGGCGCCTGGGGCGTCTCCAATTTCGACAAGGACGACATGCTGGAACTGCTCGACGCCGCCGAGCCCGCCCGCCCCGCCGCCAACCAGGTGCTCTACAACCTGTCCCGCCGCGGCATCGAGTTCGATCTCCTGCGCTGGAGCCAGGTGCAGGGCATCCCGATCATGGCCTATTCGCCGCTCGACGAGGGCCGCCTCGTCGGCCATCCGGTGCTGGAGGAGATCGGCCGCATCCACAAGGCGAGCTCCGCCCAGGTCGCCCTCGCCTTCCTCCTGACCAGACCCGGCGTCATCGCCATCCCGAAGTCCGGCTCGCCGGACCGGGTGCGCGAAAACTTCCACGCCGCCGAGATCCGCCTGACCTCGGAGGACCTCCGCCTCCTCGACGAAGCCTTCCCGCCGCCGACGCGCAAGCGGCCGCTGGAGATGATCTGATCCTTCTGAAAAGAAAAGGGCTTTTCCTTTTCCTGAAAAGCCCTCCCCCACCCGCGACGTCATCCTCGGGCTTGACCCGAGGACCCACCCACAAACTCAAGGCGCGCCGTGTCACGTGGATCCTCGGGTCAAGCCCGAGGATGACGGAGGAGAGGCTTGAGGCTCTGCCAAGACGTCCAACGCGGAAGCTTCGTCCGACAGGTTGAAAGCACTCGCCCCTCTACCCGCTCACATGCCCTGCGGGCCGCGGTTCATCGCGGCGATGCCCGTGCGACACACTTCGCTGAGGCCGAGCGGCTTCATGATCGCGACGAACTGGTCGACCTTGGACGATTTCCCCGTGATCTCGAAGATGAAGTGGTCCGTGGTCGCATCGACGACCTTGGCGTGGAAGGCGTCGGCAAGGCGCAGGGTTTCCGCGCGCATCTCGCCGGAGCCCGTGACCTTGACCAGCGCCACCTCGCGTTCGATCGGCCGTTCCTGGCCGAGCACCTTTGCACGAACGGTGAGATCGACGACCCGGTGCACCGGCACGATGCGTTCGAGCTGCGACTTGATCTGTTCGAGAACGCTGGGCGTGCCGCGCGTCACGATGGTGATGCGCGAAAGATGCGCCTCGTGCTCGGTCTCGGAAACCGTGAGGCTCTCGATGTTGTAGCCGCGGCCGGAGAACAGGCCGATGACGCGGGCAAGCACGCCCGGCTCATTGTCGACGAGCACGGAGAGCGTGTGGCTCTCCGCGACCTGGGTTTCCTTGGCGATGAAATAGGCAGAGCCGGTGGGCTGAAGGTGTGCGTTCATGATGTTCTTTCCTCACGCAATTCCAAACGCAAAACCGCTTCACGCTTTTGCTGGAATTGCTCTCCTTTCCATCAAACGAGCTGGCGGCCCTTGGCGTCGATCGCATTGGCGACCGCTTCGTCCGTGGCCTCGTCGGGCAGCAGCATTTCGTTGTGCGCCTTGCCCGAGGGGATCATCGGGAAGCAGTTGGCGAGGTTCGCCACGCGGCAATCGAAGATGACCGGGCGCTTGACGTCGATCATCTCCTGGATCGCGCCGTCGAGATCGCCGGGCTTGTCGCAAGCGATGCCGACGCCGCCATAGGCTTCCGCGAGCTTGACGAAGTCAGGCATCGCCTCCGTGTATGAGTTCGAAAGGCGGTTGCCGTGCAGCAGCTGCTGCCACTGGCGCACCATGCCCATGTACTGGTTGTTCAGGATGAAGATCTTGACCGGCAGGTTATACTGCACGGCACAGCTCATCTCCTGGATGCACATCTGGATCGAGGCATCGCCCGCGATGTCGATGACGAGGCTGTCGCGGTGCGCGACCTGCACGCCGATCGCCGCCGGGAAGCCGTAGCCCATCGTGCCGAGGCCGCCCGAGGTCATCCAGCGGTTCGGCTGCTCGAAGCCGTAGAACTGCGCCGCCCACATCTGGTGCTGGCCGACTTCCGTCGTGATGTAGGTGTCGCGGTCCTTGGTCAGCTCGTAGAGGCGCTGGATCGCGTATTGCGGCATGATCACGTCGTCGCTCGCCTTGTAGGCGAACGAGTTGCGCGCGCGCCACCTGGCAATCGACGTCCACCAGTCCGCCTGGACCGCCTTGTCGTAATCCTTCGCGGCAGCGCGCCACTGGCGGACCATGTCCTCCAGGATCGCGCCGACATCGCCGAGGATCGGAACGTCGACGCGGACGTTCTTGTTGATCGAGGACGGGTCGATGTCGATATGGATCTTCTTCGAGTTCGGCGAGAAGGCGTTGAGGCGGCCGGTGATGCGGTCGTCGAAGCGCGCGCCGATGCAGACCATGACGTCGCAGTCGTGCATCGCCATGTTCGCCTCGTAGGAGCCGTGCATGCCCAGCATGCCCAGCCAGTTCTTGCCGGAGGCCGGATAGGCGCCGAGGCCCATCAGCGTCGAGGTGATCGGGAAGCCGGTGATCTCGACCAGCTCGCGCAGCAGGCGCGAGGCTTCCGGTCCGGAATTCACGACGCCGCCGCCGGAATAGATGACCGGCCGGCGGGCCGAGCGCATCAGGCTGACGGCGGCCGCGATCTGGTTCGCGTCGCCCGTGAGCTTCGGCTGGTAGCTCTTCTGGATGGGCGCGGCGGAGGGCGGCGTATAGGTGCCGGTCGCGAACTGGACGTCCTTCGGGATATCGACGACGACGGGACCGGGACGGCCGGACTGCGCGATGCGGAAGGCCTCGTGGATGATGCGGGCGAGATCGTTGACGTCCTTGACCAGCCAGTTGTGCTTGGTGCAGGGGCGCGTGATGCCGACCGTATCGCATTCCTGGAAGGCATCCGATCCGATGAGCGTGGTCGGAACCTGGCCGGTGAGGCAGACGAGCGGGATGGAATCCATCAGCGCATCCTGCAGCGGCGTGACGGCATTGGTCGCGCCCGGGCCCGAGGTGACGAGCATGACGCCGACCTTGCCGGTGGAGCGGGCATAGCCTTCGGCCATGTGGCCGGCGCCCTGCTCGTGGCGCACGAGGATATGCTCGATGTCGTCCTGCTGGAAGATCTCGTCATAGATCGGCAGGACGGCACCGCCCGGATAGCCGAAGATATGTTCCACGCCATTGTCTTTCAGGGCCTGCAAGACAATTTCGGCGCCCGTCATCTGATTTTCTGTTCCGCTCATCGGATTTCCGTCCGTCTCTTTCGTATTTCGGGTGATTATCGAATTTCTGGGCATAAAAAAAGGCCCCTTGGAGGAGCCTGTTTACCGCGCATGGGTGCTTTCGCCGGGTGGTTACACCACCCTGCCCATGCGCGTTCCCACCACAAGAATGATAGAGGTCAGATTTTTCATGGGGCGAAGTGTTAACGGCAAAGCCCCCGCGCGTCAACGCCTTTCCGTCTGTTTCGCAATGGCACGGATTCTGGTGTGAGCGTCAAATTACAACCAAAGGATGTATCAGGACGAAACGTCTTATTAAGCGGCAATCATTAGACTTCGCCTTTGATGGCAAGGAGTGCCGTGATTGCTGAACAGTGATTTTCAGAATTCCATTGTAGCCGGCGAGCAGGATCGCCGGAATGGCCTGTCGACGGGCAACCGGCTGCTCGGCCGCGTCGTCGCCTGCAATGGGTCGCACGCCACCATCAGCGCCGTCGCCGAGAGCGGGGAAACCGCACTCACGGAACTGTGGGCCGTCGGCCGCCTCATCTCCATTTCCGTCGGCCGCAACCGCGTCGTCGCGCTCGTCTATTCCATGTCCACCGACCAGCAGAGCTGGGTGGAGAACCACGACACGGTCTTCCGCATCGAGGTGGAACTGCTCGGCGAGGTGCATGTCAGCGCCGACGGCCGCGAGGAATTTTCCGCCGGCATCACCGATTACCCGCATCTCGGCGCCATCGCCCACCGCATCCGCGCCTCGGATCTCGCCAAGGTCTACGACACCGGCAAGAACGACGTCTGCGCCATCGGCAAGCTGACGCAGGACGAGACGCTCGACGCGACGATCCATGTGCCGTCGATGCTGGAGAAGCACTTCGCCATCGTCGGCACGACCGGCGTCGGCAAGTCCACCTCCGTCACGCTGCTGCTGCACAAGGCGATCCAGGCCGATCCGCGCCTGCGCGTGCTCATCCTCGACCCGCACAACGAATTCGCCTCCGCCTTCGGCGAGCTTGCGGTCATCATCGATACCGATACGCTGGACCTGCCCTTCTGGCTGTTCCGCCTGGAGGAATTCGCCGAAGTCGTCTTCCGCGGCCGCCCGCCGGTGCCGGAGGAGATGGACATCCTGCGCGACCTGATCCCGGAGGCCAAGCGCGCCTTCCGCGGATCGAGCGACAACGGCCTGATGCGCCGCACGAGCGAGAAAAGCTCGGTGACGGCCGATACGCCGGTGCCCTTCCGCATCGCCGACCTGCTCGCCCTCATCGACGAGCGCATCGGGCGCCTCGAAGGCCGGGCGGAAAAGCCGCACCTGCGCTCGCTCAAGGTCAAGATCATGTCGGCGATCAACGACCCGCGCTACCATTTCATGTTCTCCTCGAACACGATCACCGATACGATCCTCGACACGATCGCCCGAATCTTCCGCATTCCCGGCGACGGCAAGCCGGTGACCACCTTCCAGCTCGCCGGCATCCCGTCCGAAGTCGTCAATTCGGTCGCCTCCGTGCTCTGCCGCATGGCCTTCGAAATCGGCCTGTGGAGCAATGGCGGCGTGCACATGCTGGTCGTCTGCGAAGAGGCGCACCGCTACGTGCCGGCCGACATGAAGCTGGGCTTCATGCCGACGCGCCAGGCCATCGCCCGCATCGCCAAGGAAGGCCGCAAATACGGCGTCTCGCTCGGCATCATCACCCAGCGCCCCGGCGAGCTCGACCCGACGATCCTCTCCCAGTGCTCGACGATCTTCGCCATGCGCCTTGCCAACGAGCACGACCAGGAGATCATCCGCTCGGCGATCCCCAATTCCTCGTCCTCGACGACCAGCTTCATCTCCTCGATCGGCAATGGCGAGGCGATCGCCTTCGGCGAGGCCGTGGCCGTGCCGATGCGCATGCGCTTTTCGCGCGTCGACGCCAATCGCCTGCCGAAGGCGAACGGCACCGGCGTCAAGATCAGCGACGAGACGCCGCAAAGCGTCGACCTGCGCTCCATCGTCGCCCGCATGCGCGCCATCACCGGACCCGACATTTCCGGCTTCCAGAACGCCTATCTCGCCGCCCAGGGCCAGAATGGCTCCTTGCCGACCGGCTACGAGGATGCGCCCTACGAGGACGAGGAGGATTACATCGAGACGCTGCAGGCCGCGCGTCCCGCCGCCCAGCCGTCCCAGCACGAGCCGTACCGGCCCGACATGCTGCCGGGCGCCCAGGGCGCCTACGACCCCTCGCCCCAGGAGCGTTTCGAGGCGATCCGCCGGGAATTGGCCTCCGAGCCGCAACGCCCCGCTGCCGATCCCTACCGCCAGCCGGCGGCACGCCCCGCGCCCGCCTTCGGCGAGCAGCAGGAGCCGCGGCGCGAGGGCTCCATCCGCGAACAGCTTCTCAAGAAGCCGCTGAGCAGCCTGATCCGGCGCTAGGGCGGGCGGACCCTTCCGCCTCCTGCGCCTTGAGGCCTGGTTTACGCCCGTCGCGGAAAGCCGCTACGGACCCTCATTGGTCGTGCCCGCGGCGGCCAGCGGGTCGATGCGCTGCCAGCTCTCGTCGAGCTGGTTGCGGAACCAGGTCATCTGGCGCTTGGCATATTGCCGCGTCGCCGCCGCGCCGCGCGCGACGACCTCCGCCGCACTCATCGTCCCGGCCAGCATCGCCGCGATCTGCGGCACGCCGATCGCCTTCATGACGGGCATGGCGGGGGAAAGGTCAAGCGCCAGCAGCGCCTGCACCTCCTCCACCGCGCCGGATGCCAGCATGTCTGCGAAGCGCCGGTCGATGCGGGCGGCCAGCACCGCGCGGTCCGGCAGGACGACCAGCTTCTCCGCCCGGTCCGCATCGATGACGGCCGGCCCCGTCGCCGCCTGGAAGGCCGAGATCGACTGCCCCGTCGCCTCCAGCACCTCCAGCGCCCGCACGATCCGCTGCCCGTCGCCCGGCTTCAGGCGCGCCGCCGTTTGCGGATCATGCGCCTCAAGCACACGGTGCAAGGCCTCGGCCCCCTCTTCCGCAAGCCGGCCGCGCAGATGCGTGCGGACGGCCTCGGGAATCGCGGGCATGTCGGAGAGCCCGCCCGTCAGCGCGCGAAAATAAAGGCCGGTGCCGCCGACGAAGACCGGCAGTTTCTCCCGCCGCCGCAGTTCCGCAACGACCGTCGCCGCCTCGCGCAGCCAGTCGCCGGTCGAATAGGCCGCACCGGCCGGCACATGGCCGTAGAGCCGGTGCTCGATGCCGGCCATGTCCGCCGGCTGCGGGCGGGCGGTGAGCACGTTCAGCGTGTCGTAGACCTGCATGCTGTCGGCATTCACCACCACGCCATCGTGCTCGGTGGCCAGCCGCACGGCGAGCGCGGACTTGCCGCTGGCCGTCGGGCCCGTTATCAGGATCGCGTCCCGCTTTCGATCAAGGTTTCTCATCATGGCTTTCGTTGCCACGCTTGTCGCCAATCCGTCAAACCCCGTCCTGACGCCGGCCCTTGCCGAAAAGGCCGCCGATGTGGTCAAGGCGTCCGGGCTCTACTGGCTTGCCGACGGCATCGCCTGCGACATCGCGCTGCGCGACGGCGGCGACCTTGGCGCCGCGGAGGCCGCAATCCGCGCCGTCATTGGGGCCGAGCCGGTCGATCTTGCCATCCAGGAAGCGGAAACGCGGCGCAAGAAACTGCTGATCGCCGACATGGATTCGACGATGATCGGCCAGGAATGCATCGACGAGCTCGCCGCCGAAGTCGGCCTCAAGGACAAGGTCGCGGCGATCACCGCCCGTGCCATGAACGGCGAGATCGCCTTCGAGCCCGCGCTTCGCGAGCGCGTCGCCCTTCTCAAGGGGCTCCCGGTCTCCGTTATCGACGAGGTCATCGAAAAACGCATCACGCTGACGCCGGGCGGACGCGAACTGATCGCGACGATGAAGGCCAAGGGGTATTATACCGCCCTCGTCTCCGGCGGCTTCACCGTCTTCACGAGCCGCATCGCCGCCATGCTCGGCTTCGACGAGAACCGCGCCAACCTGCTGCTCGACGCCGACGGCAAGCTCACCGGCGCGGTGGCGGAGCCGATCCTCGGCAAGCAGGCCAAGGTCGACGCCCTCATCGAGGTTTCCGAACGGCTCGGCATCTCGCCGGACGAAGCCATGGCCGTCGGCGACGGCGCGAACGACCTCGGCATGCTGCACCTGTCGGGTGCCGGCGTCGCGCTGCACGCCAAGCCGGCCGTCGCGGCCGAGGCGAGGATCCGCATCGACCACGGCGACCTCACCGCCCTGCTTTACCTCCAGGGCTACCGCAAATCCGACTTCGTGACCGGCTGATGCCCATCGCCACGACCAGGCGCCTGGTGCTCAGGAACTGGGAGGAAAAGGACCGGGACCTTTTCCACGAGATCAATTCCGATCCCGTGGTGATGGAATTCTTCCCGTTCCTGCGCACACGCGCGCAGTCCGACGAGCTCTTCGAGCGCATCCGCGGCATCATCGCCGAAACGGGCCTCGGCTTCTACGCGCTCGCCGAGCGGGAAAGCGACGCCGCCCTCGGCTTCTGCGGCCTTTCCCGCACGACGGACCGGCTGGAACCGCACCTGCCGGCCGGCACGGTGGAGATCGGCTGGCGGCTGGCGCGACGCCACTGGGGCCGGGGCTACGTCACCGAAGCCGCCGAACGGCTGCTCGCCTACGGCTTCGAGGAGAAAGGCCTTGCCGAGATCGTCTCCTTCGCCGTCGCCGGCAACACGCGCTCCATCGCGGTCATGCGGCGCATCGGCATGCGCACCGCGCCGGAGCGGAATTTCGACATGCCCGACCTCGACGACCCCACCCTTCGCCCGCATGTCCTCTACACGCTGGATCGCGCGGGCTGGCAGAGCCGCTGAGAGCCCCCGTAAAACGGCCGCTGAAGCAACACTCCAGCGGCCTAATTCCATCTCGCAGCTTTCGCCCGCAAGCCCCTGAAGGGACTCGCCCTTAATCGATGCGCACGGTGATGTAGCGCAGCGCTCCGGTGCGGTTGGCGATCATCATCAGCGCGTTGCGGCGGTCTTCCGACTTCAGCTTGGCGATGCGGGTCTTGACCTCTTCCGCCGTCGTCACCGCCTCCTGGCCGATCTCGACGATCACGTCGCCGGGCACGATGCCGCGCTCGGCGGCGGCCGAATCGGGCGCCACCTCGGTGATGACGACGCCCTTGACGCTTTCGACGATCTCGAAGGTCTTGCGCGCCTCCTCGCCAAGGTCGCTGATGCCCATGCCGAGCACCGTGTCGGCCTTGCTGGGCTGGGCCTCGCCGGTCTCGGGCGCCATGCCTTCCTCCGTGGTGCCCTCGCCCTCCGTCACCTCGTCCTCGCCGGCCTGCTTCTCGCCGTCCTCGAGGCGGCCGAGCGTGACCTTGACGGTCATTTCCTTGCCGTCGCGCAGCAGCACGACATCGACGGCCTTGCCGACCGGGCTTTCGGCGACGACGCGCGGCAGGTCGCGCATCTCGTCGACATCCTTGCCGTCGAAGCGGATGATGACGTCGCCGGTCATGATCGAGCCGTTGTCGACCGGCCCGCCCTTGATGATGCCGGCGACGAGCGCGCCCTTGGCCTCGCTCATGCCGATGCTTTCGGCGATGTCGTCGGTAACCGGCTGGATGCGCACGCCGAGCCAGCCGCGCCGTGTCTCGCCGAAGTCGCGCAGCTGCAGGAAGATGTTCTGCGCAAGCTCCGTCGGCACGGAGAAGCCGATGCCGATCGAGCCGCCGGAGGGCGAGATGATCGCCGTGTTGATGCCGATGACCTCGCCCTTCATGTTGAACAGCGGGCCGCCGGAATTGCCGCGGTTGATGGCGGCGTCCGTCTGGATGAAGTTGTCGTAGGGACCGGCATTGATGTTGCGCCCGCGCGCCGAGATGATGCCGACCGTCACCGAACCGCCGAGGCCGAACGGGTTGCCGATCGCCATCACCCAGTCGCCGATGCGCATGGTGCGGGAATCGCCGAAGGGCACCGCCTTCAGCGGCGCTTTCGGCTCGACCTTCAGGAGCGCAAGGTCGGTCTTCGGGTCGGTGCCGACGAGCTTGGCCTTCAGCTTGGAGCCGTTGGCGAAGTTCACCTCGATATCGTCCGCGCCCTCGATGACGTGGTTGTTCGTGGCGATGAAGCCCGAGGGATCGATGACGAAGCCGGAGCCGAGCGAATTGACGGTCTGGCCCTGGTTGCCCTCCTCGCCGCCTTCCCCCTTGAAGAACTCGTCGAAGAAGTCCTGGAAGGGCGAGCCTTCCGGCACCTGGGGAACGGGCGCCTTGTCGTCGCTCTTGACGTTCTGCGAGGTGGAGATGTTCACCACGGCATCAAGCAGGCTTTCGGCGAGGTCGGCGACAGATTCCGGGCCGTTCGGCTGGACCTGCGCGGCCGCCGGAACGGCAAGCGGTCCCCCCGCGACCAGCGAAAAACTCACCGCGAGCGCGAGTACCGCATGGGCAACGCTGGACCTCATCTTCAAAGCCATGGTCGGCATCCTCTTTCGTCTGGATTGTCGCAGCGAGTGTTTGCCCCGGATACGGCAAAAATCAGTCCGCCGCGCTGAAATCATGTGAAGTCTTGCCCGTCTTCGCGGGCAGCCGCAAGGGCCGCGTTCACGCGCCGCGGATGAACCAGACCATGGCGACGCCCAGCGCCACGGCGGCGAGCCCCGACATGCGCAGCTGGCTTTCCGGAATCTGCGGCAGCATTTCCGCCATGAGCTTCAAAACCGAAGGGGCCAGTGCGTACACCAGCCCCTCGATGATCAGGAAGAACGCGATCCCCGTCAGGAAATCGGACATGCCGTTCTCAGTTTGCGGTCGACGGCGTCGTCGCCGTGCCGTTGCCGGTGCCCGTCGCCGCACCCGAGGTCGCAGGCCTCATGCCCGCAGCGTCCTCGAAGTAGCGGAAGAACTCCGACTGCGGCGACAGAACCAGCGTGGTGTCGGACGAGGTCATCGAGGTCCGGTAGGCGCTCATCGACCGGTAGAAGTCGAAGAAGTCCGGGTCCTGCGAGAAGGCTTCGCCGAAGACGCGGTTGCGCTCGCCTTCGCCCTCACCTCTGAGGATTTCCGAATCGCGCTGCGCGGCCGCGATGAACTCGACGACCTGGCGGTCGGCGATGGCACGGCGTCGCTGGCCCTCTTCGTTACCGCGGGCGCGGATGAGTTCGGCTTCCGCCAGACGCTCGGCCTTCATGCGATCGTAGGTCTGCTGCGAGACTTCCTGCGTCAGGTCCGTGCGGCGGATGCGCACGTCGGAGATCGTGAGGCCGAGGTTCGAGGCGTCGTTCGTCAGTTCGCCGCGCACTTCACGCATCATCGAGGCGCGCTCTTCGGAAAGCGCGGATTCGAAGCCGCGCAGACCGTAGACCCGGCGCAATGCCGCATCGAGACGGGTGCGCAGGCGCGCTTCCGCCGATTCCCGGTCGCCCGAGACCGCTTCGCGGAAGCGGCGGGCATCGGTGATCTTGTAGACCACGAACGCATCGACCTCGTAGAACTTGCCGCCCGAGACCTGGACGCGGATGTCGTCGAGGTCGAAGCGCAGCGCCTGGTCCTGGATATACTGCACGCTGTCGGCGTCCATGAAGCCGAAGGGCAGCTTGAAGTAGAGGCCGGGCTCGGCCTTGACGTCCTGGATCTGGCCGAAGCGGATGACGATCGCCTGCTGGCGCTCGTTGACGACGAACACAGAGGAATAGGCGATGAAGAGGAGAACGCCGATGGCGATCAGGATTGCCGGTACACGATTGCCCATTACTGCGTGCCTCCCGCCTGCTGCTGGCTGGTCGACCGGCCAAGTTCGTTGAGGGGAAGGAACGGAACGACGCCCTGGCCGCCCTGCTTCTCGTCGATGATGACCTTCTTGGAATTCTGCATCACGCCTTCCATGGTTTCAAGGAAGAGGCGCTTGCGGGTGACGTCCGGCGCTGCCTTGTACTGTTCGTAGATGGACAGGAAGCGTGCCGCCTCACCTTCCGCTTCCTTGACGACGCGGTCCTTGTAGGCGGCCGCCTCTTCGCGGATCTGCGCGGACTGGCCGCGGGCAAGACCCAGCTTCTGGTTGGCGTACTGGTTGGCTTCCTCGACGAAGCGGTCCTCGTCCTGCTCGGCGCGTTGCACCTCGTCGAAGGCATCGGCCACCTCGCGCGGCGGGGCCGCGTCCTCGATGGCGACCGTGTTGATCGAGATACCGGAGCCGTAGGCGTCCATGGTCGCCTGGATCGTCGTCTTCACGCCTTCCGCGATCGCCTGGCGGTTGTCGCGGAAGATGTCCTGGGCGGGACGGCGGCCGACGACTTCGCGCATGGCGCTTTCGGCAACCTGCTGCAGCGTCTCGGCCGGGTATTCGAGGTTGAAGAGGTAGGACTGCGGATCGGTGACCGAATAGAGCACCGAGAACTGCACGTTGACGATGTTCTGGTCGCCCGTCAGCATCAGGCCGGAGCTGTCGGAATTCGAGGAGGCCGTGCGGCGGCCGATATTCTGCTGCTGCTCGGTGATCTTCACGAGTTCGACGGTTTCCAGCGGCCAGAGGTGGAAGTGCAGGCCGGGCATGGAGACTTCCTGCTTCGGCTTGCCGAAGCGCAGCTCGACGCCGCGCTCGTCCGGCTGGACGGTGTAGATGGAACTCATCAGCCAGAAGACGCCGACGAGCAGCAGCGCGATGACCACGACGCCGCCGTTGATGCCGCCGGGCATGACGTTCTTCAATTGGTCCTGGCCGCGCCGGATGATGTCCTCAAGGTCGGGCGGGCCGCCATTGCCGCTTCCGCCGCCGCCGCGGGGGCGGTTCGGTCCCTGCCCCCATGGCCCCTGATTGTTTCCGCCGCCGCCGCCCCAAGGGCCGCCGCCGCCGTTCTGATTGCTCCAGGGCATCAATACCTCTTTCTTTATATCCCTACGTGCCGCATTTCGCGGAGTGTTTCACCGCGAAACGCGAGGTGAACCCGTTATAGGTATCCCTCCGGCACCTTTCAACAAATCCGCGTGGGCTTGCGGGCCTGTGCGGCAAAATAGTTCGTGATCGGGGGCTTATGCGGCCGCTTTTCGGCGCCAGGTGACAAAACGCATGGCGTGACTGTCCTTCTCGCCCTGCGGAATCGGCTCTTCCACCGCCTTTTCGAAGACGGCCGGGTCGATGTCGGGAAAGCGCGCATCGCCCTCCACATCCGCCTTGACATGGGTGACATGCAGGATATCCGCCCGGTCGAAGGCCTGGGCGTAGATCTGCCCGCCGCCGATGACGCAGACCTCGTCGACGCCCAGTCTTCCCGCCTCCCGGCGTGCGGCGGCCAGCCCCTCCTCGAGCGAGGAGACGACCTCGGCGCCGGGCGCGGAAAAGGCCGCGTCGCGGGTGATGACGATATTCGGCCGGCCCGGCAGCGGCCGGCCGATCGATTCCCAGGTCTTGCGGCCCATCAGCACCGGCTTGCCGAGCGTCAGCTGCTTGAAGCGCTTGAGGTCCGACGGCAGGCGCCACGGCAGGTCGCCGTCGCGGCCGATGACGCCGTTCCTGGCGACGGCCACAACGAGGACGATCTTGGCTTCAGTCATGCGGACACCTGGAAATCAGACGGCAATGGGCGCCTTGATGGTTGAATCGGCTTCATAGCCGATCAGGGTGAAGTCCTCGAATTTGAAGGAGAAAAGGTCCTTCACATCGGGGTTGAGCTTCATGAAGGGCAAGGGCTTCGGGCGGCGCGTCAACTGGGTGCGCACCTGCTCGAAATGGTTGGAGTAGATGTGCGCGTCGCCCAGCGTGTGCACGAAGTCGCCCGGCTGCAGGCCGGTCGCCTGCGCCACCATCATGGTCAGCAGCGCATAGGAGGCGATGTTGAAGGGCACGCCGAGGAAGATGTCGGCGGAGCGCTGGTAGAGCTGGCAGGAGAGCTTTCCGTCCGCCACGTAGAACTGGAACAGGCAATGGCAGGGCGGCAGCGCCATCTCGTCGACCAGCGCCGGGTTCCACGCCGAGACGATGTGGCGGCGCGAGTTCGGATTGCGCCTGATGCTGTCGAGGACGGCGACGATCTGGTCGAGATGGCGCCCGTCATGGGTCGGCCAGGAGCGCCACTGGTAGCCGTAGACCGGGCCGAGCTCGCCCTCGGCATCGGCCCATTCGTCCCAGATGGTCACGCCGTTCTCGTTGAGATAGGCGATGTTGGTATCGCCCTTCAGGAACCACAGGAGTTCATGGATGATCGAGCGCAGGTGCAGCTTCTTGGTCGTCAGCACCGGAAAACCTTCCGAAAGGTCGAAGCGCATCTGGTAGCCGAAGACGCCGCGCGTGCCCGTGCCGGTCCGGTCGGCGCGGTCGGTGCCGTTTTCCATCACATGGGCGAGAAGGTCGAGATATTGCTGCATGGTCGCCGCCGATTCGTTGTCCAGCGTGAGATACTAGAGCGGGAACGGCGGCGTCCAAAGCGTGAAATCGGGTTGTCCCGGTTTTCCTCAGGCGAGCGCGCCGAGCGTGCCGAGCTCCTTGGCGGTGAGATAGTAGAAGGTGACGCGCGATTTGGTGCGGTCGTCGGCCATGGTCTTGCAGACGGTCTCCACGGCCTTGTCGGCCGCCTCGCCCGTGATGCCGAACTTCTTGGCGCACCACTTTTCCTTGACGCGGTTCAGCTCTTCCGGGTCGGAGCAGGAGACGAGCGAGGAGTCGCGGTTGCGCAGCGCGATGCCGAGATGGCTCACGATCTTCTTGACGATGGCCTCGTCCGCACCGCTGTCATACTTGCGGACATCTGCGAGATAGTCGGTCATGGTAGCTCCTCTACGATCTCTCGGCCGCCGCCATCATGACGGACCTGCCGCGTGCCATGTTTTTCATGCGGTCGCGGCAAGTCAAGTGCTAATAAAGCCCGGCCATCCCGTCCCGCTCGCCGGCTTCCAGGGCCGAGGCCCGCGGAAACCCCGCCCTCCGTTCGCCGAAACCGCCCGAGCCCGAAAACTTTGCCAGATCCCTGTCACAAAGCCCTTTTCTTGGGGGCCGAGAGCGCCTATATGAAGGGTGCTGCCTCGGCAGCTATGGCAATAAACGGGCGGTGTAATAAACCCATTGGACCCGGGGGCGGTACCCGGCGCCTCCACCAAAAACCGGTCTTTCCAAGCGGACCGGCTTTTGATGGGGGCGAAATAGGATCGACAAGGGCGTAAAGATCGACTTTTTGCTCGGCATTGTACCACCGTTATCGGGCTAAACTTGTAGTTGCAAACGACAACTATGCGGAAGCTCGTCTCGCTGCCTAATGGCGGTGTGACACTTCACTCAAAGTCCTGACGGGTCGCACCGGCAGGCGGGGTCCGAAGGCACCTGGCAACAGAAGCCTTCACCTTCTCCAATCTCTTGAAATGGTCTATAGCTGTGCCAGATGACTCGTGCCGACAGGTATGAGGCCGGAGCAGTTCCAGCAAAAAGCGTGAAGCGGTTTTGCGTCCGGAATTGCGTCGAAACAAGGGACGGAGCATTTCTGCGTTTCGAAGAAAAGCACAAATGCTCTCATGCAATGCCTGAACACAAAGGCTGGAAGAAAGACAGGAACGGATGGCGCAAGACCATATTCGCTATGACATTCTCGCCCAGGACGCGCTGCGCAGCGTCATCCGCAAGGTTTTGTCCGAGGTCGCCGTCACCGGGCACCTGCCGGGCGAGCACCACTTCTTCATCACGTTCCTCACCAACGCCCCCGGCGTGCGCATCTCGCAGCACCTGAAGGCGAAATATGCCGAGCAGATGACCATCGTCATCCAGCACCAGTTCTGGGACCTTAAGGTCACCGAGAGCCTGTTCGAGATCGGCCTTTCCTTCTCCGACACGCCGGAAAAGCTCGTCATCCCGTTCAACGCCATCCGCGGCTTCTATGACCCGTCGGTAAGCTTCGAACTGGAATTCGACGTGCCGGCCGTCGAGGAAGACGGACACTCCGCCGAGATCACGGCCTACCCCGCCTTCGCGGAAAAGGCGGAGGAAGCCATCGAGGAGCCGACGCCGCCGACCGGTGGCGACGACAACAACAAGGGCGGCTCCGTCGTCTCGCTCGATTCCTTCCGCAAGAAGAACTGAGGTCGCGCGATGAGCGGCGACGTCGTCAATCTCCGCCAGGTCCGCAAGCAGAAGGCCCGCTCCGAAAAGGAAAGGCAGGCCGAGCAGAATCGCATCAGCTTCGGCCGCACCAAGGCCGAAAAGGCGCTGACGCGCGCGCTGAACGACAAGGCGCAGAAGACGTTCGAACAGGGCCATCTGGAACGGCCCGGCCGCGACCCCGAGGATGGCGAAGGCTGATCTTTCAAGCCCTTGCCGTCGGGACCGGACTCGATACCGGAGAACGTTCCGGCGGCTCAAGGCAGAGCGGGCAGCTCCTCGCGCCTTCGGGCAAGCAAGGACCGCCGCGCTCTGCCGGAACGCTCCAACCGGACGGCGCCGGGGCGCAGGAATGGGCATGATCCGCAAATATTCGACGACCCTGCACGGCCACCGCACGAGCTTCTCGCTCGAGCCCGCCTTTCATGACGCGCTAAGGGCTATCGCCGACGAGCGCGACCTGCCGGTCGCCGCCCTCATTCGTGAAATCGACGATGCCCGCGGCGTCGAGGGCAACCTGTCCTCGGCGCTGCGCCTCCATGTGCTGGACTGGCTGAAACGCAAGGCAGACGGCGCAACGTAGCGCACGGCCCGCAAGAGGCCTTGCCGGCTTCCCGGCGGGCCACGTCCGCGGCGGCATGGACCACAATTCGCTGTTCCCGAAACGCGGAACGGCTCAGTTGACACCCGGCAGTGCGTCGAAATTCAGGTTCTGCCCGCTGTCGACGGGCGGCAGTTCGCCGCCCCGCTCCACGCCCTCCTCCGGCGAAACCGGAAGGCGGCGGCGTTCCGCCTCTTCCTCCGCCCGGCGGGCCTCATCCGCCGCGCGCTGCTCGGCGCGGCGGCGGGCCTGTTCCTCGACCTCCAGCAGGCGGCGTGCGTCGTCCGCGGCCTTGCGGCGAGCGCTTTCGGCCGCTTCCGCCGCTTCCCGCGCGGTCAGTTCCTGCTCGGCGCGCGCGCGCGCCTCCGCACGACGACGCTGCTCTTCCTCCATCTGCAGGCGCATCGCCTCGGCCAGTGCGGCCCGCGCCTCGGCGCGCGAACGATAGAGGGCCGCCTCGCGCCTGAGCCGCTGCTTTTCCAGCACGTTGGCCTGCAGGGTCTCCACCCGGCGGCGTTCCGTCTCGAAGCGCCGCAGCGAGAGGTAATTGGCGAGCGGCTGCACGTCGAGCGCAACACCCGGCGCCTCCACGAGGCCGCGATAGTCAAGCACCACTTCGGGCTCCGCGCCCGCCAGTGCCTCCTCGCCGGCCGCGTAGGTGACGGACAGCCGGCCCGCCATCGCATCGCCGGCAAGGTCAATATCCGCATCGCCGGAGAAACCGGCCCTGCCATCTCCTACCGTCACGCTCTGGACGCGCAGCTTGCCGCCGGCAAGCGCGAAGGGCATGCGCACCGTGCCCAGCGCCGCCTCGCCCTTGAGGATCGCATCCGCCGCGAACCCGGCGACGCGCTCGGGCGTGATATCACCCTCGATACCGTCGGCCGCCGTCAGCAGCGCCGGCAGCGCGCCGGTATCGAGCCCGCGCAAGGTGAGATCAGAGAGCCGCGCCTCGCCCGAGCCGCTGGCGCCCTCAACCATGGCGCGCACGCTTTTGCCGGAGGCGTCGACGGCCAGTGTCACATCCGCCTTGCCCATGGCGACGGCGCCCTGCGGGCCGCTCCAGACGATCCTTGCCAAATCGGCGCCGGAAAGCTCCGCCCGTGCCTCGAACAGGCCGTTCTCCTCCGCATTGGCGACCTTGAGCCGTCCGGCAAGCCGGCCGCCCAGCCAGTCGCCCGCCATGTCGGTCAGCGCCAGTTCGCCCCCCTTCCAGACGAGGTTGCCCGAAAATCCCTCCACCGCGCCGTAGAGCCCCGGCCAGAACGCCCCGGCCTGCAGCGCGACGGACACATCGGCGGCATCCTGAAGCGGCTGCACGAGCGGCGCGGTGTTCAGCCCGCCGTCAAGGGGATCCGTCACCGGCCCGGCGACAGCCTCGGCGAGGAAGGCGAAATCGACCGTATCGAAGCGCAGCGCGCCCGTTCCCTTGAGCGTCGCCGCCGTGCGGTCGAGCGTCAGGCGGCCGGAAAAGGCATTGCGGTCGGCCTCCCCGGCAATGTCGGTGATCGTGATGGCCTCGGCGCTCGTGGCGACGGACGCCTGCAGGGCAAGCGGCAGGCCGGCGCCGGCCTGCGGCACGGCGATGCCGTTCATCATCAGATAGGGCTCGATGTCGTCGCTTTTCACCGAAAGCGCGAGCGCACCGGCCGGGAAACCGGCGGCGGAGAGCGCGGCCGTGCCCTTGATGGAGATCGTCGTGCTGCCCGCGTTGAAGGCCGCAGAGACATCGGCCGGACCGTCCTCCGGCTGCGTCACGCGGAAGGTGACGCTGCCGTCGGGGTCCGCATCGAAGGGCAATGGGTCGAGCCCGACCTGCCCGGCCAGCACGACCGACTGCGGATTGAAGATGCTGCCTTCAAGCTCGAAATTGCGTCCCACCAGCAGGTCGGCGGGTGTCGCGGCGGAGAATCTCATCTCGACCCGCCCGTCATTGACCGGGCCGCTGAGCGTCAGCGTCGCCGGATTCTCCGCCCCTGAGACGGCCAGGCGGACGGCGAGGTCCGCATTGTCGTAATAGCCGGAATTGGCAAGGAAACGGGCGAGCACGGGATGGGCCGGCAAGTGCCGCGCCAGCAGCTCGGCCACCGGACGCATCGCGGCCGCCTTCACCCTCACGTCGAGCCCGGCGCTCGGCGCAAGAAGCGAGCCCCCGAGCGTGCCGCTGGCCGAGACGGCCGCGCCGTCCAGCGAGGCGATGTTGAGGCGGCTCAGCGTCAGAAGGCCATCCTTGACGGACAGCGCCGCGTTGACGCCGGAGGCGCTTTCGCCGAAGGCGAGGAAACGATCGGCCTTGACGTCAAGCGCGATCGAATGATCCAGCACGGTCGAAAGCGAGGCATCGCCCGCGACAAGGCCGACAAGCGCCTGGAGCGATTCCAGCGCGACTTCGTTGCCGCGCAATTGCAGCGACAGGGTGGGCGCGGCGTCCGCGCGCGATTCCCGCTCGATACGCCCGAGCAGCGAGGCGCCGCCGATGGCGATTTCGAGGTTTTCGAAGCGCTGCAGTTCGTCGGTGAGGCTCACTTCGGCGGAAAAGCCCGCCGTCTTGAGCTTGCGGATTTCCGGATCCACGGATCCGGCAAGCCATGTCGCCAGCCCCGACGGCTGGTTCGAGGCGACCAGCAGGTCGCCGACGAAGCCGCGGTTCTGCCTGAGCGTCAGCCGGCCCTTGGCCTCCAGCGTGGTGCGGCCGGGCAGAAGCGCATCCGCCCGGTCGATCCGCCAGCCCTCGCCGTCCGGCTTCACGTCGAGACGCACCTCGCGCACCGTCGTGTCGCCGACCACCACGGCCGGCAGGAACAGGCTGGCGCGGCCGGGCACCTGCGGGATCGGGATGTCGGCGGCGATCGCCAGCAGCGCCTGGAGCCGCTGGCGGGCGGAAACCTGCGGGTTGCGGCCGGTCTTGCCCCCCTCGCCGTTGTTGCCGATGCGCGAGACGTCGATCTGCTGGCCGTCGGCGATCAGGAGGAACTCCGGTGCGCGGCCGGTGTCGAGCGTCGCCTCGCCCGTCACCACATAGGGGTCCTCGTGCGGGCCGGCCTCGAGGCGATAGTCCGGAACGCGGATGCGCTCGTTGGAAAGCTCGAATTTTCCGGCGACGCGGATCGGATCGGCCGGCCCCTCACCCTTCGGCCGCGGCTTTTCCGCGATGGTGAAGTCGCCGTGATATTGCGGGCGGAAATCGACGACCTTCAGCGCACCGTCGAGATCGGCGGTGAAGGCGAGCCGGTCGGGCACGATGCGGGCGCGCAGGGAAAGCGCGCCGTTCTCCGCCTGGCCGCTCGAAAGCTGGAAGGCCCCGCTCTCGCCATCGAGCGCCGCGCGCCCGTCGATGCGCCACGGGCCGGCGAGCGACTTTGCCGAGACCTGCGCATCAAGGCCGGTGACATGGCGGGTGCGACCGGTCTGCGCATCGACGAATTCGATCTCGCCGCCGGTGATCGCGACATTTTCGAGGATGACAGTGCGGGCCGGGATATCGGACTTGCGGCCACGCGCCCAGTCCAGCGTGCCGTCCTCGAAAAGCCTGATGCGCGCCTTCGGCTCCTCGATGCGCATGTCGAAGATCAGCGCCTCGCCGGAGAGGAACGGCGCCAGTTCCGCATCCATGGAGAAGCGCGCCACCTCGACCAGCGGCTGCCCGTCCTCGGGCGCCCCGACACGCACGTCGTTGAGCGTCACGGAGGGGAACGGGATCAGGCGGGCATCGACGCTGCCATGCACCACGACGGTGCGGCCCATGATGCGGCTCGCCTCGCGCTCGAAATCCTGGCGGAAGCTGGTCCAGTCGACGAAGAGCGGCGCGAGCAGCGCCGCAAAGAGCGCCACGACCACCAAGCCGCCAACGAAGAGCATGATTCTCGAAAGCACGCCGCCTGCCTTGAATTTCGTTTCACCGCCTCAGGATAACGACTAATTGCCCGAGAGGGTCGAAAAAATCTTGCCGGGGTTCAGAATGTTGTCCGGATCGAGCGCCTGCTTGATCTGCCGCATCAGCTGGACCGTGCCGCCGAGCTCGCCCGGCAGGAAGGCCTGCTTGCCCTGGCCGATGCCGTGTTCGCCGGTGCAGGTGCCGTCCATGGCGAGCGCCCGGGCATTGAGCCGGCCGACGAAGGCCTCCACCTCGGTGACATGCGCCGGGTCCTTGTCGTCGAAGACGAGGCTGACATGGAAATTGCCGTCGCCGGCATGGCCGACGATCGGCGCCAGGAGCCCGTGCTCCTCGATGTCGACCTCCGTTTCGGCCACGCAGTCGGCAAGGCGCGAGATCGGCACGCAGACATCGGTCGCGATCGCCTCCCAGCCGGGTCGCAGCGCCTTGGCCGACCAGTAGACATTGTGCCGCGCCTTCCAGAGCTTCGCGCGCTCCTCGGCGTCCGCGCTCCACTGGAACGTCCCGCCGCCGCATTCGGCGGCGATCGCGCCGAACTCCTCCGACTGCAGGCGCACGCTGTCCTCGTTGCCGTGGAACTCGACGAAAAGCGTCGGCTGCTCCGGCAGCGTCAGGCCGGAATAGGCGTTGCAGGCCTTGATCTGCAGCGTGTTGACGAGCTCGATGCGGGCGACGGGAATGCCGAGCTGGATGGTCATGATGACGGCATTGCAGGCGTCCTTCAGCGTCGGGAAGCCGCAGATGCCGCCGGCGATGACCGAGGGGATACCCTGGAGGCGCAGCGTGATCGAGGTGAGCACGCCGAGCGTGCCCTCGGCGCCGACGAAGAGCCGCGTCAGGTCGTAGCCGGCGGAGGATTTTCGTGCGCGGCGGGCGGTGCGGATCTCCTCGCCGGTGGCCGTGACGGCGGTCACGGCGAGCACATTGTCCTTCATCGTACCGTAGCGCACCGCATTGGTGCCCGAGGCGCGCGTCGAGGTCATGCCGCCGATCGAGGCATTCGCGCCGGGATCGATCGGGAAGAACAGGCCGGTATCGCGCAGGTAGACGTTCAGCTCCTCGCGCGTGATGCCGGGCTCGACGGTGCAGTCGAGGTCTTCGGCATTGACCTCCAGCACCCGCTTCATGTTGCTGAAATCAATGGAGATGCCGCCGTTCGGCGCGTTCACCTGCCCCTCCAGCGAGGAGCCCGTGCCGAAGGGGATGACCGGCACCTTCAGTTCGGCGCAAAGGGAGACGACGGCCTTCACCTCGTCGGCATTCTCGACGAAGACGACGCCGTCCGGCAGCTGGGCGGGAATATAGGTGGTGGTGTGCGCATGCTGGGCACGGATCGCCGCGCCCGTCTGGAACCGCGCCCCGAATCGCCCGGCAAGACGCGGCAGCGCCGCGGCGATGCCCTCCTCGTTGCGCGTGCCGCCCGTGATATCCGCCAAAGCCATCGTAAGGTCCTCAATTCCGTGAGGATTTACTCAGCAAATTGGCGGGCGGCTGTCCAGCCGCAATTGCGCGCAGGATGCAAGTCTTGGTAGCCCCTCATCCGGCCTGCCGGCCACCTTCTCCCCGCAAGCGGGGCGAAGGGATATGCTGCACCGATTTCCCCAACAAATACCCGTTCGTCAGGCAAGTCCCCTCTCCCCGCTTGCGGGGAGAGGGTTATGGTGAGGGGCAACTCGCCACAGGGCGGATAGCGCCGTGAGGCTTCACTCCGCCGCCTGCGGCAGGGCTTCCGCCGGCGGCGGCAACGCCTCGTCCTTGCGCTTGCCGAGCGTCTCGGCATGGGCAAGCTCGGCGGCGAGGCGCTTTTCCTCGTCGGCATGCGGGCTGGTGAAGCCGGCGATGACGAGATAGGCGACGGGCGTCAGGTAGAGCGTGACGACGGTGGCAAGGCCGAGGCCGCCGACCAGCACCCAGCCGAGCGAGATGCGCGCCTCCGCGCCCGCCCCGCTGGCGAGGATCAGCGGCAGGGCGCCGACGACGGTGGCGATCATTGTCATCAGGACCGGGCGCAGGCGGATGTTCGAGGCGTCTTCGATGGCGCTGCGGATATCCTGCCCGCGGTCGCGCAGCTGGTTGGCGAACTCGACGATCAGGATGCCGTTCTTCGCCATGATGCCGACGAGCAGCACGAGCCCGATCTGGCTGTAGATGTTCAGCGTCGTTCCCGTCATGATCATCGCGAAGACGGCGCAGGCAAGCCCCAGCGGCACCGTCACCATGATGATGATCGCGCTGACGAAGCTCTCGAACTGCGCGGCGAGCACGAGGAAGATGATGGCGAGCGCGAAGCCGAAGGTGATGAAGAGCCCGTTCGAATTCTCCTGCAGCGTCGCCGCTTCCGCCATGGGCAGCACGCGGGAACCTTCCGGCAGCAGCGGCGCGGCCATCTCCTGAACCATGGAAAGCGCCTCGCCGAGCGCCAGACCGTCCTTCAGGCCGGCGGAAAGCGAGACGGCGCGCAGCTGCTGTTCGCGCGAAAGCTGCGGGGCGACGGCCTTCTCCTCCAGCGAGGCGATGGACGACATGGGCACGATCTTGCCGTCGCCGGTCTTCAGGAAGATGTTCTCCAGGTCCATCGGGTCGTTGATCGGCTGCGTCGTCGAGGACAGCTTGACGGGATAGGCCTGCCCCTCGACATAGATGTCGACGACGCTCGTGCCTTCCAGCATGGCCTGCAAGGCCGCGGAAAGACCGGTGATGTCGATGCCGAGATCGGCGGCGCGCTCGCGGTTGACGGTCACGGAAAGCTGCGCCTGGTTGGCCTCGTAGTTCAGCCGCACGTTCTGGAAGCGCCCGCTGTCCTCGATCTGGCGCACGAGTTCGGCGGCCGCATTGCCGAGCTTGGTGTAGTCGTTGCCGACCAGCGCGACCTGCAGGCCGTTGCCGGCGCCGCGGATGCCGAGGCTGTTCGGCTGCATGGCGAAGGCGCGCACCGAGGGCACGGCGCCGACCGCCGCGTTGATGTCCTGCACGATCTGCTGCTGCGTGCGCTCGCGCTCGCCCCAGGGCGCCAGCGTCAGCACCATGAAGCCGCTGTTCGTCGAGCCGCCCTGGCCGGAGATCGAGAAGATGTTGACGATCTCGCCGCTGTTGTAGAGCGGGCGCAGCTTGTTCTCGATCAGCTTCATCTGGTCCTGCGCATATTCCAGCGACACGCCCTGCGGCGCGTTCACGCGCAGCATGACCATGGACCGGTCCTCGCTCGGCGTCAGCTCGGACTTGATGGTGAAGAAGGAGGTGGCGCCCGCCGCGGTGAAGATGAGCGCCACGACGAAGACGATGAAGGGCGCGCCGAGGCAGGCATGCAGCGTCGAGCGGTAGAGGCGCGAGGCCGCGCCGCCGATGCGGGCGAGAAGGCCCGTATGCGCGTGCGTCATGTCCTTGGTCAGCATGCGCGAGGCCAGCATCGGGCACAGCGTCAGCGCCACGAAGGAGGAGAGCAGGATGGCGAAGGCGAGCACGAAGCCGAATTCGCGGAAGAGACGCCCCGCCTGCCCGGGCAGGAAGGAAAGCGGGATGAACACGGCGGCGAGCGTCGCCGTCGTGGCGATGACGGCGAAGAACACCTCCAGCGTGCCGAGGATGGCGGCCGCGCGCGGCTTCAGGCCTTCGGCCCGGCGGCGCACGATGTTTTCGAGGACGACGATCGCGTCGTCCACCACGAGACCCGTCGCCAGCACGATCGCAAGCAGCGTGAGGATGTTGACGGAGAAGCCGGCCATGTAGATGGCCGCGATCGTGCCGATCAGCGCGATCGGCATGCTGATCGTCGGGATCAGCGTCGCGCGCCAGTCGAGCAGGAAAAGATAGATGACGAGCGTGACGATCGACACCGCGACGATGAGCGCGATCTCCACTTCGTGGATCGCGCCGTCGATGAAGACGGCGTCGTCGCTGGTGATCTTGATCTCGGTGCCCTCCGGCAGGATGTTGGCGAACTGCGCCACCATCTGCTTCACGCCGGCGGAGATATCGAGCGTGTTGGACTGCGCCTGGCGGATGATGCCGAGGCCGATGCCTTGCCGGCCGTTGGAGCGCAGCGCGGTGGAGCCCTCGTCCGGCCCCAGCGTCACCAGGGAGACGTCGCCGAGACGCACGCGGTTCTTCAGGATCAGGTTTTCGAAGTCGGCAGGCGTTTCCAGATCCGCCGTCGCGCGCACGGTGATGTCCTGGCTCTGGCTCTTCAGCGAGCCGGCGGGCACGTCGAAGGCGGCCGTCGCCAGCGCGTTGCGCAGGTCCGCGACCGTAAGGCCGCGCGCGGCGAGCTTCGACTGGTCGACGTCGACGCGGAAGATCTTCTCCTGGTCGCCATAGACGGCGACATCGGCAACGCCCTCCACGGAGGCGAGCCGGTCGGTGATCTCGTTTTCGGCAAGAAGCGTCAGGTCCTCGAGCGAGAGCGTGTCCGAGGTGAGCGCCAGGCGCATGATCGGCTGGCTGTCCGCATCCGCCTTGACGACGCGCGGTTCGTCGGCCCCGTCGGGGATCTGGTTCGCCACGCGGCCGAGCGCGTCGCGCACGTCGTTGGCGGCCTGGTTGACGTCGGTCGTGTCGGAGAATTGCAGGGTGACGCGGCTGCGGCCGAAGGAAGAGGACGAGGAAATGTCCTTGATGCCCTGGACGCGCGAGACGGCGCCCTCGATCACATCGGTCAGCTCGCGGTCGACGGTTTCCGGCGAGGCACCGTCGAACGTCGTGGAGACGCTGATCACCGGCTGGTCGACGGAGGGCAGCTCGCGGATCTCCACACCGTTGAACGCCGCAAGTCCGGCGACGACGATCAGCGTGTTGAGCACGAGGGCGAAGATCGGCCGGCGGATGAAGAGCGCGGTGAACCCCGCCTTGCCGGATGTATCCAGTCCGCTTGCCCCGCCCGACATTACGAGCCCTCCGACACGGAGGACGTCACCTGGCCGTCCTGCTCGGCCACGGTGCGCACCGCGCCGCCCGGCCTCAGCGTCTGCACGCCTTCGGTGACGATCTGGTCGCCCTCGGCGATCTCGGCCTTCACGAGAACCTTGTCCGGATTGCGCTGCACGATATGGACCGGCACGCGCTCGACCGTCTCGCCCTTCACCCGCCAGACATAGGAGCCTTCGGCGCTCCACAGCACGGAAAGCGGATCGACGCTCGGATAGAGGTCGCCGGCAAAGCGCATGGTCACCTGGAAGGACATGCCCGCGCGCAGGAGGTCCTCGGGATTGTCGATCTGGGCCCGCACGCGAAGCGTCCGGCTCTCCTGGTCGATGCGGTTGTCGATGGCCTGCACCTCGCCGGTGAAGGTTTCGCCCGGCCGCGCGACCGCCGTCGCCGTCACGGCGCCGCCGACACGCACGCTCGTCGCAAACCGCTCCGGCACCCAGAAATCGACAAGGATTTCCGAACGGTCGTCGATGCGGGCGATTGCCGACGACGTGGTGACGTAATCGCCGGGATTGACGGAGATGATGCCGACGACGCCGCCATAGGGCGCGGTGATGTCGCGGCGGCGCAGCGTCAGCTCCGCGTTCTGCAAGGCGAGTTCCGCAGCCTGCAGCGCCGTCTGGGCGTCCTGCAGCTCGGCGGTACTCATGGTGGATTTCAGGTTCTCGATGCGCGTCAGCTTCTGCCGGGCGCTGTCGCGCGCCACGCGCGCCTGGTCGGCGGTGATGCGCTGCTCGTCGCTGTCGAGGCGGGCGATCACCTGCCCCTGCTCCACCCGGTCGCCGGATTTCACCAGTACTTCCGTGAGGTTCCCGGTGGCATAAGGCGTGACGGTCACCGTGCGGATCGCCTCGCCGTCGCCGATGGCGTTGAGCCGGTCGTTGACGACGGACATGGCCACAGGCTTGGTGGCGACAAGCGCCGGGCCGCCGCCGAAGCCGCCGCGGCGGCCACCTTCGCGGCCGCCCTGCGCCTCGCCTTCGCCGGCCGGCGCGATGGCCGCAACGAGCGTGCCGGGCAGGCCCGTAGCCTCCAGCGTGGCATTCGCCCCGGGCACGAAGCGACCCCAGAGCAAGACCCCGGCCGAAAGGACGCCGAGGCTTATGAGGAGCTGTTTCCAAACCCGCATGCAATCTGTCTCCGAAGGAAGCGAACCGTCACCTGTTGCGGCGCGACATAGGCCAAGTATCCCGCTTTGAAAATGAACGGGCAATGAAAGAATGTGATCATTACCGAAATGTAAGATTGGCAGGCTGCTCTGTTACCGAAATGTAAGAAAAGGCGGAGAAATCTTCCCGTCCCGCCCCTTCTGCGAGCACGCACATGACTGGACGCCTCCTGCGCTTGTGGTAGCTTTTTCCCGACCCCGGCGGCCAAGCCCTATTTCAGTATTCTTTCATCAACGCATTGAACGACAGGGGGAATTCCATGTGTGACGCCTGCGTCATCGATACCGTCAAGAACCGCATGCTTTCGAGGAGGAGCTTTTTCCGCGCCGCTGCCGCGGGCGCTGCCACGGTCGCGGCCGCAAGTTCCGGGGCGCTCAGCCCGGCGCTCGCCCAGGCGCCGACGAAGGCAACGGACCTCACCCATGAGCTCTACGAGGAATTTCCGACCTTTTTCGGGGAGCAGCAGTTCTGGCGCGAGCAGAAGTTCAATTACAAGGAACACAAGTTCAATCTCTTCGAACTGCGCGTGAACGAGCATACCGGCACCCATCTCGACGCGCCGCTGCATTTCTCCGAGGACGGCAAGTCGGTGGCGGAAATCCCGGTCTCCGATCTCGTGGTGCCGCTCGCCGTCATCGACATCCGGGAGAAGGCCGCCGCCAATGCCGATGCGCAGCTGACGCCGGACGACATCAAGGCCTGGATCGCGGCCAATGGCGAGCTGCCGGAAAAGGCCTGCGTCGCGCTGCTTTCCGGCTGGGACAAGCATCTCGGCACCGACAAGTTCCGCAATGCCGATGGCGAGGGAAAGATGCACTTCCCCGGCTTCCATGTCGAAGCGGTGCAGTATCTCGCGGAAAATTCGAGCGCGGTCGGCATCGCCGTCGATACGCTCTCGCTCGACTACGGCATCTCGCCGGATTTCGCGACGCACTATTCCTGGCTCGCCTCGGGCCACTGGGGGCTTGAGGCGGCCGCCAATCTGGGAGAGCTTCCGGCCAGGGGCGCGACCCTCATCGTCGGCGCGCCCAAGGTGCGCGGCGGCACAGGCGGCCCGACCCGCGTCATCGCGCTGGCCTGATCCCCATCCGGCCGGCGGTTCCGCCGCCGGCCCATTCACCCGGAGGAACCATGAGCACCGTCAAGCCCGCCGACGATCTGGAAGCCGACCCGCGCGTCAAGGCGGTGTTCGACGATATCCGCGCCACCCGCAAATCGGACTTCGTCAACAATATGTGGCGCTACCTCGCCTTCGACCCGGCGCTGCTGGAGCGCACCTGGGCGGAGGTGAAGGCCGTCATGGCGACGCCCTCGACGCTCGATCCGCTGGTCAAGGAAATGCTCTACATCGCCGTCTCGGTGACGAACGGCTGCAGCTACTGCGTCCATTCCCACACCGCCGCCGCGAAAGCCAAGGGCATGACGGACGGGCAATATGCCGAGCTGCTGTCCATCGTCTCGCTCGCCGGCAAGACGAACCAGCTCGCAACGGCCCTCCAGGTGCCCGTGGACGACGTCTTCGACGCGGACCGCGCAAGGGCCTGAAGGCCGCCGCTTTCCACAATCTTGCGGCCATTCTTCTTCCCCGCGGAATAAAAGCAGAACGGAAAACTGGCCTTTCGGGGCCGAATCACTACATTGAGCCGCATGATCAGCGGTTACGACGACATTCCCTTCTTCGACGAGGACCCGCAGCTCGCCGGCAAGCCCGCGGCACCGGCCAAGCCGACGGGCGGCATCGCCGCGCGCGCCATGGCGGCGCGCGATGCGCACCGGGCGCCGGATTATCTCTCCGGCCTCAACCCCGAACAGCGCGAGGCGGTGGAAACGCTCGACGGCCCCGTCCTGGTGCTCGCCGGCGCCGGCACCGGCAAGACGCGCGTGCTCACCACCCGCATCGCCCATATCCTCGCCACCGGCCGGGCCTTTCCCAGCCAGATGCTGGCCGTGACCTTCACCAACAAGGCCGCGCGCGAGATGAAGGAGCGCATCGGCCTCCTCGTCGGCGGCGCCGTCGAGGGCATGCCCTGGCTCGGCACCTTCCACTCGATCGGCGTCAAGCTGCTGCGCCGCCATGCCGAACTCGTCGGCCTCCGGTCGGATTTCTCCATTCTCGACACCGACGACGTGGTGCGGCTGATCAAGCAGATCATCCAGGCAGAAGGCATCGACGACAAGCGCTGGCCGGCCAAGCAGTTCGCCGGCATGATCGACACCTGGAAGAACAAGGGCCTCGATCCGGCGCAGATCCCCGAGGGCGACGCGCGTGCCTTCGCCAACGGCAAGGGCCGCGAACTCTACGTCGCCTACCAGAACCGCCTGAAGACGCTGAACGCCTGCGACTTCGGCGACCTCCTGCTGCACCCGATCCGCCTGTTCCGCGCCAATCCGGATGTGTTGGCCGAATACCACCAGAAATTCCGCTACATCCTCGTCGATGAGTACCAGGACACCAACACCGCGCAGTACATGTGGCTGCGCCTTCTCGCCCAGCGGCCGAAGGGCACGCCGCAGAACGTCTGCTGCGTCGGCGACGACGACCAGTCGATCTACGGCTGGCGCGGCGCGGAAGTGGACAACATCCTGCGCTTCGAGAAGGATTTCCCGGGCGCGAAGGTCATCAAGCTGGAGCGCAACTACCGCTCCACCGCCCATATCCTCGGCGCCGCCGGCCATCTCATCGCCCATAACGAGGACCGCCTCGGCAAGACGCTCTTCACCGACCGGCGCGATCCCGACGACGACAAGGTCGTCGTGCACGCCGCCTGGGATTCGGAGGAAGAGGCCCGCGCCGTCGGCGAGGAGATCGAACAGCTCCAGCGCAAGGAGCACAAGCTGAACGACATGGCGATCCTCGTGCGCGCCTCCTTCCAGATGCGCGAATTCGAAGACCGTTTCGTCACGCTCGGCCTCAACTACCGCGTCATCGGCGGCCCGCGCTTCTACGAGCGGCTCGAGATCCGCGACGCGCTCGCCTATTTCCGCCTGGTCAGCCAGCCGGCCGACGACCTCGCCTTCGAGCGCATCGTCAACACGCCCAAGCGCGGCCTCGGCGATACGACGATCCGCAACCTGCACGACTATGCGCGCGCCCGCGACATCCCCATGCTCGCCGCCGCCGCCGACATCATCGAGACGGACGAGCTGAAGCCGAAGGCGCGCAAGGCCCTCTTCGACGTCGTCACCGATTTCCGCCGCTGGCAGTCGCTGCTGGAGACCATGCCGCACACCGAGCTTGCCGAGCAGATCCTCGACGAGAGCGGCTACACCGCCATGTGGCAGGCCGACAAGTCGGCCGAGGCGCCGGGCCGCCTCGAAAACCTCAAGGAACTCATCCGTTCGATGGAGGCCTTCGAATCGATGCGCGGCTTCCTCGAACATGTCTCGCTCGTCATGGATGCCGAGCAGAACGAGAACCTCGATGCCGTCTCGATCATGACGCTGCACTCGGCCAAGGGCCTCGAATTCGAGACCGTCTTCCTGCCCGGCTGGGAGGAAGGCCTCTTCCCGCACCAGCGCTCGCTCGACGAGGGCGGCCGCTCGGGGCTCGAGGAGGAACGCCGCCTCGCCTATGTCGGCATCACGCGCGCCAAGCGCCGCTGCCATATCTGGTTCGTCTCCAACCGCCGCATCCACGGCCTCTGGCAGACGACCCTGCCCTCGCGCTTCCTCGACGAACTGCCGGAAGCCCATGTCGAGGTGGCCGAGGTCGAACAATCCTACGGCGGCTACGGCCGCGGCGGCTATGGCCAGTCGCGCTTCGACAAGCAGGAGCCTTTCCAGAACGCCTATTCGACGCCCGGCTGGCGGCGTGCCCAGGCGAACCGCACCGATGCGACGCGCGACAACTGGGGCTCACGCTCCGGCCATGCGGTCGAGCGCATCGGCTATGGCGAGAGCGGGCCGCGCGCACGCACCATCGACGGCGAGCTCGTGGCGAAATCGACCGTGAGCGAGCCGTCGAAATTTGCGATCGGCGACCGCGTCTTCCACATGAAGTTCGGCAACGGCAACGTGGCGGCGATCGAGGGCAACAAGCTGACGATCAATTTCGACCGCGCGGGCCAGAAGCGCGTGCTGGACGGCTTTGTCGAAAAGGCCTGATCGGCGGCATCTGATTATTATCGTATCCGGTCTCACCCCCCTCTGCCCTGCCGGGCATCTCCCCCTCAAGGGGGGAGATTGGATGGAGGACCGTGCCGCCAAATTACGACGTTGCTGACCAAGCAAGGTTTTCGCCTCTTGCCGATCTCCCCCCTTGAGGGGGAGATGCCCGGCAGGGCAGAGGGGGGTGCCACCGCCGCCCATGAGAGCAATCAGGCGCCGGCCTTGCGATAGAGCGCGGCGAGCTGCGTGCGGGAGGACGGCAGTTCCGGGACCACGACCAGCATGGTCACATGGCCGCGCTTGAAGGCGTTAAGGAACGGCTCGTAGTTCTGGAAGGCGACACAGCCATGCGAGCCCTTCTGGCCGCGCAGCAGGTTGGTGTGCGTCAGAAGACCCGTGCGGTTCTTCGGATCGCGACCGTCGATCGACGTCATGCGGATCGCCTCGACGCCGTGGAAGCGCCGCTCGCGCATCTTCAGGCGATAGATGCCGGCCGGCGTCGGCCCGTTCATCTTGACATGCTCATAACGCGGATTGTCGCGCATCTTGCCGATGCCGGAATGGGCACGCAGCTTCGTGCCGTCGGGCATGTAGACCGTCGCGTTGGAGACATCGTAGATCGCGACCTTCGTGCCGCGGCCCGGCCAGCCGGTACCGCTGCCGCCCTTGCTCTTGAAGAGGTCGCCGAACAGCGAGCGCTCGGGCTTGACGAGGGCGACGTCTTCCCTGTCCCTGGTCTTCGCATCCTCGCGCCTGGTGCGCGCGACGGGCTTTTCCTCCACCACCGGCTTTTCGATGGTGACCGTCTCCAGCGCGGGCTTTGCCTCCGGCAGCGGGATCTGGCCGAGAAGGTTTTCCTCCTCCGCCTCCGGCTTCTGCATGACGAGGCCGAAGGGCTGGATGTCCTTGCGGGCGGAAACGTCCTCGACGAGCGCCGTCACCATGGTCGGCTGGCCGGTGATCCGCTTTTCGTCTTCCACGGAACGCTCGGCGCGGGCGATGGCCGCCTCGATCATCGCCGCCTTCGCCTTCTCCCGCTTGACGGCGGCGGCGAGCTGAATGGAAATCCGGCGCTGATGGGCGACCTGGATGGCCTCCGCGGTCAATTGCTTCTGGCGCAGCTCGCTTTCCGACGGCGACGAGAGCCGCGAAAACTTCGCGACCTTCACCATGCGCTCGGTGTGGTTCTTCTCCGTTGAAACGGGTTTGCCGTGAAGGGAAGCGGCCATTGTCTTCTTGCCCTCGGAAAGCAGGGAAGCCGCGTCCTGCATTGCGCCGAGCGTCGAGACGACAGCCCAGGCGGAACCGGCGACGACGCCGCAAGCCAGGAACGTGCTGAGAAGGATACCCCCCCGGCGGGATTTCGACGCGGAACGCGCGGAACTGTATACAGACGCCATGATACTCGTTACCCGATACTCGTTACTCGACGCGGCCGCGGAAAACACGCTCCGGAAGCCGTTACGCTTGCGGCAGGCGGCGGGATCACGCGTCCCGGGCTTCTGCCGAACGAGCAAAGAATGGCGAAATATGGTAAGCAATTCCTAAACGGCGCCTCGCGTTTTTGAAGGAGTCTGCCGGACGGTCCTCAACATCCGGCAAAGCTGCCTTTCACGAGAATGCGGCGCGGGCGTGTCGAAAGTCCGCGTATCCCTAGAACTGGGGATGCCGGGAAAGCCAGTCGGTGGCCGCCTCGTAGCGCGCGGCGGCGGCCAGCACGTCGCGGTCGGCCCGCGGGCGGCCGATGATCTGGATGCCGGCGGGCAATCCGTTCGCGCCGAAACCGGCCGGCATGGCGGCGACGGGAAGGCCGGCCAGCGTCGGGCCTATGACCACCTCCATCCAGCGATGATAGGTATCCATCGCCCGCCCCGCGATCGCCTTCGGCCAGTCGAGCCCGGCCTCGAAGGGGAAGACCTGGGCGGAGGGCAGGATCAGGAAATCGTAGCGTTCGAAGAGGCCGGAGATGTGGCGCTGCCAGTCGCTGCGGCCGAGCGAGGCGGCATAGACCTCCGCCGCCGAGAGGTTCCGGCCGTTCTCGATTTCCCAGATCATCTCCGGCTTCATGCGTGCGCGCCGGTCCGGATCGGCATAGTCGGCCGCCTGGCCGTTGGCGACGAGGAAATGGCGCAGCGTGCGCCAGGTCTGCCAGAGCCGCGCCATGTCGAAGCCCGGCGGCACCTCCTCCACGCGGCATCCAAGCCGCCGGAAGACGTCGAGCGAGGCGCGGCAAAGCTCCAGCACGCCGGGCTCGAAGGGAAGGTAGCCGTCGAAATCGCCGAGCCAGCCGATGCGGGCGCCGGAGAGATCGTGGTCGGCATCGAACGCGAGGTCATCGTCGGGAAGCGACAGCGGGTCGCGCGGATCGTGGCCGGATTGCGTCGCCAGGAGGGCGGCGACATCGGCGACGCTGCGCCCCATCGGGCCGTTGACCGCGAGCTGGCCGAGGAAGAGCTCGGTGTTGAGCGAGGGCACCCGGCCGAAGGACGGGCGGAAGCCGACGACATTGTTGAAGCCGGCGGGATTGCGCAGCGAGCCCATCATGTCGCTGCCGTCGGCGACCGGCAGCAGCCGGGCCGCCAGCCCCGCCGCCGCGCCGCCCGAGGAGCCGCCGGCACTCCTGCCGGTATCGTAGGGATTGCGCGTGACGCCGAAGACCGGATTGTAGGTGTGCGAGCCGAGGCCCATTTCCGGCGCATTGGTCTTGCCGATGACGATGGCGCCGGCCGCCCGGATGCGCTCGACATGGATGTCGTCGTAGTCGGGCACGAAATCCGCATAGTTGGCCGAACCGAAGGAGCAGAGGATGCCCTTCGCCTCGGAAAGGTCCTTCACCGCGAAAGGCATGCCGTGCAGCCAGCCGCGATGGTCCCCCGCCGCAAGCGCCCGGTCCGCCGCCTCCGCCTCGGCCAGCAGCACATCGGCCGGGCGCAGGCTGACAAGGGCGTTGAGGCGCGGGTTGATCGCCTCGATGCGGGAAAGATAGGCCGCCATGACGCTGCGGCAGTCGAGCCGGCGCTCGGCGATGGCGGCGGAAAGGGCAAGGGCGGAAAGGTCGGTGATGTCCTGCAAGGTCGGCTCCGGCATTCGTCTGGAACAGAGCTAGCAGGCGGAAGGAAGGAGCGCCAGCCCGGTCCTAGCCGGGCGGGACGCCCTGACGGAAGGCGAGCGCGAAGAAACCGACGGCGGCGAGCGAGCCGACCGTGCGCACGTGGTTCCACATCGTCCAGACGCCGAGATAGCGCTGCCAGAGGGCCGCCTGTTCAGGGCTGCCGACGGGTGCGGCGGCGAGCGCCTCGTTGAGCGGCACGTTGAAGACGATCGTCACGCCGATGACGGCGAGGAGGAAGACGACGCCACCCGCCGCAGCCAGCAGGCCGCCGGCTCCGCCCTGCAGGAAGCCGAAGACCGCCAGCACCAGCGACAGCAACGCCCCGCCGAAGAAGGCCGAGAAGAACCAGGGGTTCTGAATGACGGCATTGATGGCGTTCATCGCCGCTGCCCCTTCCGCCGGCGAAAGGCGGGTGAAGGCCGCCATGATGCAGACCGAGAAGATGAAGAACAGCCCGGCATTCAGCGCCGCGGCGAGAATGGAAAGGAAGGTCAGGATGGGAAAGGCGCTTGCCATGGTCGGGTCCTCCAGAAGCCGTTTCGTCCGCATCACGGGCGCGTTAAAAAATCGCGTGGCGGTCGGTCGGCCCCGCGCGCGGCATCGCCGCCCGAAAATATGAGTAATCCTCATATTTGCAAAATGTGAGGAATGCTCGTATTTGTCAAGACCAATCGAACGTCCTCTTGGAAAGACCGATGGCCGAACCGCAGACGCGCCGTGCACCGACCCAGAAGCGCAGCCGCGAACGGGTGGACGCCATCCTCGCCAATGCAACGGACATGATCGCGCAGGCGGGCAGCGACGCCCTGCGCATGAGCGAGCTCGCCCAGCGCACGGGCATCTCGATCGGCTCGCTCTACCAGTATTTTCCCGACAAGAGCGCGGTGGTGCACGCGCTTGCCGAACGCTGCAACGCGGAAAGCCGCGCCTGCATCGCCGAAGGCCTTGCCGCCGTCGGCAGCATGGAGGCGCTTGCCGACGCCTTCGGCAGCCTGATCGACACCTATTACGCGATCTTCCTCGCCGAGCCGGTCATCCGCGACATCTGGTCCGCCGTGCAGGCGGACGGGGCGCTGCGGGCCATGGAGGTGGAGGAGAGCCGCCGCAACGGCGCCCTGCTCGCCGCCCGGCTGCGGATGCTGCGCCCCACGGCCGATGCCGCCCGGATCGAGGCGGCCGCCCTCCTCGTCATGCATCTCGGCGAGGCGACGATGCGCCTTGCCGTCTCGGTCGACCGGGCGGAAGGCGACAGGCTGGTCGCGGCCTACAAGCGCATGGCGATCCGGGAGCTGACGGCGCTGTAGCCTATCGGGCGCGCCGCGCCTCCAGCACCTCGGCCGCCTCCAGCAGCGTGGCGAAGAGATAGGCGATCTTGTCGCTGCGCGTATCGCCGTACCAGATCTGCGGCACCATCACGCGGAAGCGCGTTTGGAGCAGATCGGCCAGCGCCTCGGTGTCGCCCATCCACTCCAGCATGTCGGCATAGAGGTTCATCACGCTCGGCGCGGGAAAGCGCGACAGGAGGTCCTCGAAGCCCTGTTTCGCCATGTCCGGATCGCAGAGCGTATCGGCAAGCGCGTGGTCGCCGACATCGGTGTTGGCCTGCTGGATCAGCGCGTAGAAGCCGAGGCCGAAACGATCCTGCGTCAGCGCCACCGCCCGGCGGGCAAAATCCTCGAGGTCCTGCGCATCGCGCCCCAGCCAGCGCGGCATGATCATGCGGGCATGCGATCGGCAGAGATCGATATTGTAGCGATCGAGCTGCCAGGCCTGTTCGAAGCGCGCCGTGAATGTCTCGAAATCGCCGTCATTGGCCGAGCGGCGGTAGTCGCTCATCCGCCAGCTGAAATTGTCCGGGTCGGCCTGGCTGTCGAGCACGGCGTCCGCCGTCTCCAGCAGCGCCTCGCAGCTCTGCCGCTGCTCCGCCTGGACGAGGTGCCCATAGGCGGTGCCGCGCTGAACGAAGGCCGCCACGCGCAGCGCATCGGCATAGGTCGCGGCGGAAAAGGCCGACGGGCTGCGTTGGAAGAAGGCCCGGAAAGGCTCCAGCATGGCGACATGCGCCGGCGCCTCGTCTTCCGGCAGTTCCAGGAACGGTTCGACGAACCATTCCTTCACCAGCGAATAGAGCGGCCGGCCGCTTTCCGTGATGACGCCGCTCGCCCGCGCCGCCTCGAAGGCCCGCTGGTAGGCCTCGAAATCGCCGTTGCGCCAGGCGGAGCGCATGGCGTCGCGCTGCGGCACGAGGGCCGGTATCTCGTCGTGGAGATCGACGAGATAGAGGTCGTAGTCGCGCACCAGCCGCTCTTCCGGGGACAGCAGTTCCTGCGGCGCGGCGCTCGCCCGACCGAGCATCCTGGTGCGCAGAGCGGCAAGAATATCCTTGAAAACCATGTCGATCCGCTTTCTCAGCCCCGGCATGCCTGCATTCCGCCCGCATGCGGCGGGAACCAGCGGAAGACGGTTGCAGCCGGGCGGCTATTCGCCTGTCATCACCGATTTTTGAAGAGCGCATGCCCTTTCCCTCCGCCGGTCGTGATACATTTCCAAACCCCGGATGCACGGATAGGTGACGGCCATGCTGACAACGCTTGCCTTGCTGATGAGCCTGATGCCCGGCGCGGAACTCGCCGCCGCGGACCAGGAGGTGGATGTGGAGCTGGTGCTGGCGGTCGACGTCTCCGGCTCCATGGACCTCGAGGAGGCGCAGGTGCAGCGCGCCGGCTACGTCGATGCCCTGCGCCACCCCGACTTCATCAATGCCGTGCGCGACGGGCTGACCGGCCGCATCGCCATCAGCTATTTCGAATGGGCCGGCACGATCCGCGACAATTCCCTGGTGCCCTGGCAGATCATCTCCGGCCCGGAGGACGCCGACGCCTTCGCCGCCCAGCTCGAAGCCCGCCCGATCGCCACGCGCCGCGGCACGTCGATCTCCGGCGCCATCGCCTATGGCGCGCAACTCTTCGATGCCAACGGCTATACCGGCCTGCGCCGCGTCATCGATGTTTCCGGCGACGGCCCGAACAATTTCGGACCGCCGGTGACGCCGGCGCGCGACGCGGCGACCGCGCTCGGCATCATCATCAACGGTCTTGCCATCATGATCCGCCCCTCCGCCGCCTACGGCTCGCTCGACAACTACTATGCCAACTGCGTCATCGGCGGCCCCGGCGCCTTCGTGCTGCCGGTGCAGGAGCCGGAGGATTTCGCCATCGCCATCCGCCGCAAGCTGATCCTCGAAGTCAGCGGCGCCGAGCCGCCCGCCCGCATCATTCCGGCCGCCGGAGAACCGGCCGATTGCCTGATCGGCGAAAAGCTGAGGCCCAGCTACATGGAGCGCTTCTACCCGGAACTCGACCGCTGAGCCCTGTTCCACCCGAAACAGCGCCGCCCGGTCCCCCATGCGACAGTCACCCTACTGGATGAATGGTTCGTCCATTGACTGGTAGAGAGGAGACTGAAATGCGCAAGTTCATCATGTCCGCCGTTGTCGCGACCGTCGCAGCGGTGTCCTTCGCCGCCCCCTCGCAGGCCGGCGGCTTCTACATCGGCTTCGGCCATGGCTGGGGCGGCCATCACCACGGCTATGTCAGCCACTACCATGGCCATCACCGCCATTGCTTCTGGAAGAAGATCAAGCGCTACAACAAGTGGGGACACGTCGTCTACAAGCGCGTGAAGGTCTGCCGTTAAACACCGGCACCGGCGCGGTTTTCCGCGCAGAATCCGCCCTGCCCCGGCCGCCTCGCGGCCGGGATTTTTCCGTTACGAAAACACACGGCGTTCGCAACCTATTCCTTTTGAACGGAAATCGTGCTTATATTGAATGAACGTTCAGCAAAATACAGGGGAGCGACATGAACGAGATGATCCGCAATATCAGCGTTCCGAACGACTGGGACAGGAGCGGACTTCCCGGCTGGTGTTATCACAGCCCCGCCCTCCTCGAACTGGAGAAGCAGCATGTCTTCCGCGAGCACTGGCAGATCGCCTGCCACGTCTCCGATATTCCCGAGCCCGGCAACTACCTCGCCATGGACGTCGTCGGCGAGCGCGCGCTCATCCTGCGCGGGCAGGACGGCGCGGTGCGCGCCTTCCACAACATCTGCCGCCATCGCGGCTCGCGCCTCGTCGCCGACGAGAAGGGCAGCTGCCGCAACGCGCTGGTCTGTCCCTTCCACGGCTGGGTCTACAATCTCGACGGCACGCTGCGCGGCGCCGCGCGCCCCCGCAGCTTCCCGCCGCTCGACAAGAACGAGTTCGCGCTGAAGGCGCTGGAATGCGAGGTCTGGCAGGGCTTCGTCTTCATCCGCTTCGCGCCCGGCCCGCAGCCTTCCGTCGCCGAGCTGATGAAGCCCTTCGAGGCGGAGCTGGCGCACTACCGCACCGAGGAGATGATCCCGGCGGGCGACATCTGGACCCAGGAGACGCCCGTCAACTGGAAGTCCGTGCGCGACGTCGACAACGAGGGCTACCACGTCGCCATGGCCCATCCCGCCCTGCAGGACCTCTACGGCTCGACTTACTACGACGAACCCTTCGTCGACGGCCTCTGCCGCTCCTTCGCCACCTACAACCCGCATGCCGGCCGGCGCTGGAGCGTGCGCAACTACGTGAAGATCTCGCCGGAAAACCATGCGCTGCCCGAGCGGCTGCGCAAGGCCTGGATCTATTTCGGCCTGTTCCCGAACGCCGTCATCGCCGTCACGCCGGAGACCGTGCAGTTCTACCAGGAATTCCCGCTCGGTGTCGGCCGGACGCTGCTGCGCGGCGGCATCTATCGCTACCGGCAGGAGGAGCGCGCCCAGCGCCTCGCCCGCTACCTCGCCTTGCGCATCGACCGCGACACCCAGGCCGAGGACGTGCAGCTCACCGTCTGGTCGAACGAGGCGATGACCTCCAACGCCTTCGCCGGCTTCTACCTCTCCGACCTCGAATACGGCGTGCGCACCCATCACGACCATCTGCGCAAAGTGCTGCCGGTGGTGACGATGAAGGAGGCGCCGGAGGAGAAGGCGATGGCGGAGGCCAATGCCGGGCTGCGGCAAGGCTAGGTTTCTCCGATAGGCCGTGGGTGCCGCGTGGGTCCTCGGGTCAAGCCCGAGGATGACGATAGGAGAGAAGCACGGCGGGCAAAAGCGACATGGCCGCATGCCGCACCGCTTGACAGGTGGGAGCCTCCTCCTCCCCACCGTCATCCTCGGGCTTGACCCGAGGATCCGCATCACACCGCAGGCCCAACGCGAAGAGCCTCAGCCCTTCCAGAGCCCTTCGCGCGCCAGGTCGTCCATCGTCAGTTCGATCCCCTTGCGCAGGATCGCCGCCATGTCGTCGATCTGGGCGGAAGTGATGGTGAGCGGCGGCGACATCACGCACATGTTGATGAGCGGGCGCACCAGGAGGCCGAGTTCCTGGCAATGCCGGTCGATGCGCTTGCCGACCTCCAGGTCGAGCGTCAGCGGGTTCTTGCTGACCCGGTCGGCGACGCATTCCACGCAGGCCATCAGCCCGAGGCCGCGCACCTCGCCGACCAGCGGCAGGTCCTCCAGCGCCTTCAGGCTCGCCTGGAAATGATCGGTAATGGCACGCGCATGGTCGAGCAGCCCGTCCTCCAGGATGTCGAGGTTCTTCAGCGCCACCGCGCAGCCGACCGGATGGCTGGAATAGGTCAGCCCATGCGCGAACATCGCCTCCGAATGGTTCGAGCGGCGCAGTTCCTCGAAGAGGCGCCCGGCGATCATCACGCCGCCGAGCGGGAAATAGCCCGACGTCACGCCCTTGGCGAAGGTGATCATGTCCGGGTCGATGCCGAAGACGTCCTGCGAGGCGAAGACGTGGCCGAGACGGCCGAAGGCGGTCACCACCTCGTCGGCGATGAAGAGGATGTCGTTGGCGCGGCAGAGCGCGTGCATGCGCTTCAGGTAACCGGCGGGCGGCACGATGACGCCGCCGGATGCCATGACCGGCTCGGCGATGAAGGCGCCGATATGTTCCGCCCCCCTCTCCTCGATCACCGCGCGGAACTCCTCCACGAGGAAATCGCAGAAGGCCTCGACGCTCATGCCCTCCGGCCGGCGGAACGGATCGGGGCAGGACAGCTTGACGACGAGATCGGCGGCGCTGTCCATCCAGTCATGGTCGCGCGGCCGGCCGTTGAGCGAGGCGGAGAGGTACGTCGAGCCGTGATAGCCGCCCTGGCGCGAGACGATCAGCTTCTTCTCCGGCCGGCCCTTCACATTGTTGGCGAACTGCATGAAGCGCAGCGCCGTCTCGACCGCCGACGAGCCGCCGGTCGTGTAGAAGACATGGTCGATCCCGTCGGGCGCATGTTCGGCAAGGCGGGCGGAGAGCACGGCGGACGGCGCGTTGGTCGTGTACCAGGGCGAATTGTAGGAGAGCTCCATCGCCTGCGCGGCCATGACGTCGGCCAGTTGCCTGTTGCGATGGCCGGCATTGACGCACCACATGCCGGCAGGCCCGTCGATCAGGCGCCGGCCGGCGGCATCGGTCACATAGATGCCCTCGCCCGCCTCGATGCGCCCGCGCGCCTCCGCGCCGATGGAGCCGGAAACCGGCCAGGGCTGCACCAGATGGCGCTCGGCCAGCCGGGTGAGTTCGTCGCCGGCCGCCTCGTCGGCACGCCGGTCCTCGTTCGCCGTCTTCGGAATTGCCGCCATGTCCCTCTCCATCGATTATTTGCCAGAAAAAATCTCGGAACAACGATATGAAAGATTTTGGTTTTCCCAATCATATTGAATGTTCGTTCAATCAATATTGCAGAAACAGGGCTTGATTTCAACGGGGATTTCGGCGCATGCTGTCCACCAGGGAACAGCAGCGTGCCCGAGAAGGAGCACGCAGAGGCCGAAAAGGCGCAGGCGCATGGGAACGGGAAATCTCACGCTCTACGAGAGTTGTCGCGGCGGGAGTTGCGGCCGATGACGGCGGCGGCGTTCGGCGCGCTTGCCGATACGCCCTCCTCCGGGAGGCGCAAGGCCTGGATGCGCAGCGAGGAGGCCCGCGGCCTCGCCCTGATCTCGCCGACCTTCCTCTATGCACTGGCGCTGCTCTTCCTCCCGGTCCTCATCGTCATCGCCTACAGTTTCTGGACCCAGGACTATCTCGACATCGACCGCACCTTCACGCTGGAGAACTACCGGCAGGCCCTCACCGAGCCGATCTACCGTGACCTGTTCGTCCGCTCGCTGTGGATCTCGCTGACGGTCAGCATCGTCACCGTCGTCTTCTCCTATCCGGTCGCCTGGTTCATCTCCTTCCACGGCGGGGTGCACAAGAACCTCTGGCTCTTCCTCGTCACCGTGCCCTGCTGGACGAGCTATCTTCTGCGCGTCATGTCGTGGAAGGTCATCCTCGGCTATGGCGGCGTCATGAACACCGGCCTCATCTCGATGGGCCTCATCGACAAGCCGCTGACCTCGCTGCTCTACAATTCCAACGCCGTCGTCATCACGCTGGTGCACAGCTGGGCGGCCTTCGCCATCCTGCCGATCTACGTCTCGCTGCAGAAGATCGACCGCACGCTGATCGAGGCGGCGCGCGATCTCGGCGACAGCCGCCTGAAGGCCTTCCTGCGCATCACCCTGCCGGTCTCGCTGCCCGGCATCATCTCCGCCTTCCTGATCGTGATGATCCCGACCGTCGGCGACTATGTCACGCCGCGCCTCGTCGGCGGCAAGGACGGCGTGATGATCGCGACCGCCATCCAGGCGCAGTTCGGCAAGGCCGCCAACTGGCCGCTCGGCGCTGCCCTCTCCGTCACGACCATGGTGCTCGTTTCGCTGACGGCGGCGGCCGTCGTGCTGGCACTGAAGTTCACCGTCAGGAGGATCAGATGAGCCTCCTCACGCAGCGCCTGCGCGTCCTTCCGTTCCTGCCGGCCTATGTCGCGCTCTATTTCCTCTTCCTCTACCTGCCGATCCTGCTTCTGCCGGTCTTCTCCTTCAACGATGCGGCGACGACCACCTTCCCCCTCGCCGGCTTCACCACCAAGTGGTACGCCTCGCTCGCCGGCAATTCGGTCATGCTGCAAGCGGCCTGGAACAGTCTCGTCGTCGGCGTCGCCGTCTCGCTGCTCTCCACCGTGCTCGGCATCTGCGCCGCCCGCGCCATCACGCGCTACCGCTTCCGCGGCCAGAGGGCGGCGGCCGGCCTCATCATGGCGCCGCTCTTCCTGCCGGAGATCATCGTCGCCGTGTCGCTCTTGATGATCGTGCTCGCGATGGGCGTCGAACTGTCGCTGATCACGGTCATCCTCGGCCAGACGGTGTTCTGCGTGCCCTATGCCATGTCGGTGCTGGTCTCCGGCTTCGAGGGCTTCGACCGCAGCCTGGAGGAAGCCTCCTACGATCTCGGCGAGACCGCGATCGGCACCTTCCGGCGCGTCACGCTGCCGGTCGTCGCGCCGGCCATCGTCTCCAGCCTGCTCGTCACCTTCACCATCTCGCTCGACGAGTTCATCCTCGCCTTCTTCCTTTCCGGCACCGAGCCGACGCTGCCGGTCTATATCTGGGGGCAGTTGCGCTTCGCGGCGAAGCTGCCGGGCGTGCTGGCGCTCGGCAGCGTCATGCTCGTCGCCTCCATCCTGATGCTCACCCTTGCCGAGATCCTGCGCCGCCGGGCCGAGCGCCGCACGCAGATGGCATTCACGCTGCCTTAGAAACAGGAGCCGGACATGGCCGACCGCCCGATGATCGAGATCGCCAACGTGTCGAAGTTCTACGGCATCTACAAGGCGCTCGACGATGTCTCGCTCACCATCGGCGAAGGCGAGTTCTTCTCGCTGCTCGGGCCCTCCGGCTGCGGCAAGACCACGCTCTTGCGCTCCATCGCCGGCTTCGAGACACCGACGGCGGGCGAGATCTTCATCGACGGCGTGCCCTCCCTCGCGCTGCCGCCGAACCGGCGCCCGACCAACATGGTCTTCCAGAACTACGCCATCTTCCCCCATCTCGACGTCGCCGAAAACGTCGCCTACGGCCTGAAACGGCTGAGGCTTTCCGCGCAGGACGAGAGGAAGCGGGTGGGCGACGCGCTCGACCAGGTGCGCCTTTCCGGCCTCGGCCAGCGCAAGGCGCACGAACTCTCCGGCGGCCAGCGCCAGCGCGTGGCGCTCGCCCGCGCCCTCGTCATGCGGCCGAAGGTGCTGCTGCTCGACGAACCGCTCTCCGCCCTCGACAAGAAGCTGCGCGAGGAGATGCAGGTGGAGCTGCGCACGCTGCAGAAGGCCGTCGGCATCACCTTCATCCTCGTCACGCACGACCAGTACGAGGCGCTGGCGCTCTCCGACCGCATCGCCGTGATGTTCGGCGGCCGCATCGCGCAGATCGCCAGCCCGAAGGAGATCTACCAGCGCCCGCGCACCCGCAAGGTCGCCGATTTCCTCGGCGGCATGAATTTCCTGAAGGCGAAGGTGCTGGGAGAACAGGGCAACGCCGTCTCCGTCGACGCCGCGCGCTTCGGCGCCGTCAATCTCGACAAGCCGCAGGGTTTTGCCGCCACCAACGGCCACGTCACCGTCGGCATCCGCCCGGAACGGCTGCGGCTCCTGTGGGACGACGACCGCGCCCCGCATGAGCTTGCCGGCCGCATCGAGAACCGCGCCTATTTCGGCGAGGTCACACATCTGACGGTCGGCGTCGACGGTCTGGAACAGCCGCTCTCGCTGGTCGAGACGAACAGTTTCGGCGCCGACGACCTGCCGGTCGGCGCTGAGATCCGGCTGGCCTATGATCCGGAGGCGTTCGTGTTGCTGGCGGAGGATCCGCCGGTTACGCGCGTGTGAGTGGCCCCTCATCCCGCTGCCGCGACCTTCTCCCCGCAAGCGGGGAGAAGGAAGCTGGTGGTGACGCTTTTGCGATGATCGAAGGAAACCCTGCGGCAATGTCCCTTCTCCCCGCTTGCGGGGAGAAGGTGGCCGGCAGGCCGGATGAGGGGCCGCCGCCCCCTCTCAATACCCCGATTTGATCTTCTCGAACTCCGCGATCATCTTCTGCCGCAACTCCGTCGGGATCGGCGCCTGGAACAGGGTGTTGGCGACGAAGGCGTCGACGTCCGCATAGCCCTTGTCGGCGAGGATCTTCGGATCGACGGCGGCCATGCCCTTGGCGTTGGAATGGCCGTAGCCCCAGCTCTCGACCATATAGGCCGCAATGCCCGGATCGGTGACGGCGTTGAGGTAGTCATAGGCAAGATCTGCGCTGCCTTCGCCGCCCTTCAGCCGCGAATAGCCGCAGACCCAGGTGGACAGCCCCTCCTTGGTGTCCTTCTTGATGGCGACCGGCTGGCTTTCGGCCTGCAGCGTCGTCGCCGTCTCGTTCCAGGCCCAGGCGAGATCGACCTCGCCGCTCGCCAGCGCCTGGCTGAGGTCGGTATTGTCCGTCCAGTAGAGCCGCACGTTCTTGTGCACCTCGCGCAGGAAGGCGGAAGCCTCCTCGAACTGCGCGTCCGTCAGGCTCGCCCAGTCCTTGACGCCGATGGCAAGGCTCGCCAGCGCATAGGCATCGTCCACATTGTCGCCGATCGAGACACGGTCCTTGAACTTCGGATCGGCGAAGGCCCTGAGCGAGGCGATTTCTTCCGGCTTCACCGTGTCGGTACGGTAGGTCAGCACCGTGTTGCCCCATTCGAACGGCAGGAACCAGGCCGTGCCGTCGTCCGAGGTCATCAGGTTCTTCATGCCCTTGAAGGCCGGCAGGATATCGTTCCACGCGGCCAGCCTGGACGTGTCGAGCGGCTCGAGCAGCCCGGCCTCGCGCCATTTCACGATGCTCTGCGCGCAGGGATGCGCAAGATCGGCCTTGAAGCCGGAGCGCAGTTTCTGGAAGGCCTCCTCCTCGTCGCCGAAGAACGAGAAATCCGGCGAGCCGCCGTGCTTTTCCGTGTAGGCGGGGTGGAAGGCGGGGTCCTCGTAGCCGGACCAGTCGAAGACGGTGAGCGTATCGGCGGCAAGGGCTGGAAGGGCGGTTCCGAGGGCGAGGAAGGCGGCCAATGCCGCTATCGTGGTGCGTTTGGCCTTGTCTTTGGTCTTCATGCCGTACTCCTTCCCCGTTTCGGGTTCCCTATTGTGATTGTGGTCCTTGCAAGGTGAGATGCTTCGGGAAGATCGCGACGACGAAGGCGATCGCCGCCTCCAGCGCCTTTTCCCGCGTGGTGCCGTCGCCCATCATCAGGCGCAGCCACAGGCCCTCCAGCATGGCGCAGAGCGAGAGCGCCATCGGCTCCGGCTCGTAGGCGTAATCGCCCTCCGCCTTCAGCGCGGCGCAGAGCGAGATCACGGTCTCCTGGTATTTCACGTCGCGCGCGCCGCACAGCGCCTGGTAGGTCGGCCGGGACTTGGCCTCGCCCCAGAAGGCGCACCAGGCGGCAAGCTTGCGCTTGGTGCAGATCTTGCGGTCGAAATCCGCATGAACCAGTGCCCAGACGCGGCTCGCCGCATTCGGGCCGGCCTTTTCCAGCGCCGCGTTCCAATGGTCCGCATATTCCTCGGACATGAACTGCAGCGTGGCGATAAGCAGGTTTTCCTTGCTCTCGAAATGGAAGTTGACGATGCCGCGCGAAAGGCCGGCGCCGTCCGCGACATCCGCGAGCGTCGTGTCGGAATAGCCGCGCCTTGCAAGCGAATCGATCGTCGCCTCGACGAGCTGCTGCCGCCGCGTCTCCTTGGAGGCCTTGCGCCCCCGCTTCTCGCCGTCGCCCGAGCCCTGTTCAGCCCCGCCTGCCCGCATCTTCACCGCCACCTTGCCTTTGGGATTGCGCATCGTCACGGTCACGGGCGCACTCCCGCGGCCGGCCTGACGCCGCGCAGATGAGCCGGACAATGCTCCCCGCTGTCAAGAACCTTCTGCATGGCCGTCCAGGTGCGGATGTTTTTGGCGACATAGGCCTCGCCCACCGCCGCCACCGCCTCGGCATGGAGCGGCCCTTGCAGCCGCGCCAGCTCGCCGCGCGCCACCTCGCGATACCAGGCATTGCGGCTCTCCACCGTGCCGTCGGCAAATCCCGCCGCCGCCATCGCCTCAAGGTAGCGGCGCGGCGAGGCCATGCCGAAGCTCAGCCCTTCGGCGGCGATGTAGTCCTGCATGTCCGGGCTCGGCGCGCCGTCATGGCCGATCAGCCAGTCGGACGCGGCCAGAACGCCGCCCGGCTTCAGCACGCGGAAAAGCTCGGCGAACAGCGCCTCCTTGTCCGGCACGTGGATCATCGCATCCTTGGAGAAGACGACGTCGAACTCACTATCGTCGAACGGCAGGCGGCCCGGCGGGCTGGAGACGAAGCGCGCCACCGCGCAAAGCCCCGCACTTGCCGCAGCCGCCCGCGCCCGGTCGATGACCGGCTGCTCCACGTCGTAGCCGACGATCTCGGCCGGGCCGTGGGTCCTTGCGATATGCAGCGTGATGCCGCCTGCCCCGCAGCCGAAATCGAGGACGCGCCTGCCCTTCAAGTCGACGCCCGCAAGGACGCGATCGACCTCCGCCGGTCCGCCCGGCGAAAGATAGCCGTCGCCCCACAGGACCGCGAGGAAGCGGATCGCAGCCTCGTCATATTCCGGCTCCGCCGCCGCACCGTCCCTGCCCGTTGCCGTCATGGCCTCCGTCACCCTTCGGCCGCATGGCCGGCGCGCTTTTTCCCTGGCCGAAATTCTAGCGCATAATCAGGCGATTGCAAGATACTTGCTGAATGATCATTCAGAATATCTGGACAACATTTTGCTTTTGATGCAGCTTTTAGAAACAAGGGAGACATCAAAAATGCAAAAGTACGATGCCCTGATCGTCGGCGGCGGCCATAACGGGCTCGTCGCCGCCTGCTATCTCCAGCGCTCCGGCCTGAACGTCGCGGTGCTCGAAAAGAACGGCTGGGTCGGCGGGGCGGCGACGAGCCGCGAGCTGACCCCGGGCTTCCTCTACTCCAACTGTTCCTATGTCTGCTCCCTCTTCCGGCCGGAGATCATGCGCGACCTGGAACTGCCGAAACACGGCCTCCAGGTCATCGCCTACGAGGGCGGCGCGGTCTTCACCCGCGACGGCGACTACCTCGCCTCCTACCGCGACCACGACAGCCACCGCCGCGAATTCGCGCGCTATTCGAAGCGCGACGCCGAGGCCTACGAGCGCTACGCCCGCGACGTGACGCGCCAGTGCCGCTTCATCCAGCCGCTCCTGATGCGCACGGCGCCCGACCCCTTCGGTTTTCGCCCGCGCGACCTCTCCGAATTCCTCTATCTCGCCAGAAAGTTCGGCGAATTCAGCCCGCAGGAAATGGCCGAGACGCTGCGCTTCTGGACCATGTCGATCTCCGATTTCCTCGACGAATATTTCGAGACCGACGTCATCAAGGCCTATCTCGCGCTCTCGGGCATCATCGGCACCGCGCTCGGCCCCATGTCGCCCGGCACCGCCTATGTCCTGCTGCACCACTATATGGGCGAGGTAGACGGCTCCGTCGGCGCCTGGGGCTATGCGCGCGGCGGCATGGGCGCGGTGACGCAGGCGCTCGCCCGCTCCTTCGAGGCTTCCGGCGGCACCATCCGCACCGATGCCGAGGTCTCGAAAATCCTCACCCGCGGCGGCAGGACCACCGGCGTCGTGCTCGCCAATGGCGACGAAGTCAGCGCCCGCCTCGTCGTCTCGAATGCCGACGTGAAGCGCACCTTCCTCAAGCTCGTCGACGAGGACACGCTGCCCGGCGACTTCGTCCACCGGGTCAGGCATTTCAAGATGCGCGGCTCCTCCGGCAAGGTGAACATCGCGCTCGACAGCCTGCCGGCGTTCCCGGCTTTGCCGGAAGGCTCCTCCTGCATACGCGGCGACATGCATTTCACCGATTCGATCGAGCGCATGGAACGCGCCTATGACGACTGGAAGGCGGGCCGCTGGTCGGCCGATCCCTTCCTCGACATGGTGATCCCGACGACGCTCGACCCGACCATGGCCTCGCCGGGAAAGCACTTCATGAGCTGCTTCGTGCAGTACTGCCCGCCGAAGCTTCAGGGCCGCGACTGGACGGATGCCGACCGCGACGCCTTCGCCGAGACGGTGATCGGCCAGATCGCCGATTATTCGCCGGGCTTCCGCGAACGCATCGTGCATATGGAGGTGCGCACGCCGCGCGAGATCGAGAACGAGGTGGGCCTGACGGAGGGCAACATTTTCCAGGGCGAGCTCACCTTCGACCAGTTGCTCTTCAACCGGCCGGTGCCCGGCTACGCCCAGTACCGCAGCCCGATATCCGGCCTCTACATGTGCGGCTCCTCCACCCATCCGGGCGGCGGGGTGATGGGCGCGCCCGGCCGCAACGCCGCCGCCGAGATCCTGCGCGACCTGAAGCGTTCCCCCGAACAGATGAGCAAAGCCCATGACGTCATTTGATGCCATCGTGATCGGCGCCGGCCACAACGGCCTTGCCGCCGCCACCCGCCTCGCCAGGGGCGGCCGCAGGGTCCTGGTGCTGGAAGCGGCGAACGAGCCGGGCGGGGCGACGCGCGGCCGCGAGTTCGCGCCCGGCTTCCGCTCCGCCGGCCTCGCCCATCTCGTCAACCGGCTCGATGCGGACGTGGCGCGCGACATCGGCCTCGACCTTGCCGGCGCCGATACCTTGCTGCCGACCACGGTTCTCGACGGCTCGGGAAAGGCCGCCGTGCTGCACGGCGCCTATGGCGAGCGCATCGACGGCGTCTCACCCGGGGAAGCGGACGCCTTCGCGGCCCTGCGCAGGAAGCTGGTCTTCCAGGCGGGCATCCTGAAGCGGTTCCTCCGCCGCCCGCCGCCGCAGATCGGCGCGCTCTCGCTCGGCGACCTCTCCACCTTCGCCGCTACCGGCTTCGGCCTCATCCGCAAGGGGCGCGGCGAGGGCCGCGATTTCCTGCGCATGCTGCTGATGAACGTCGCCGACGTCGCCGACGAATATCTTTCGGACGACCGGCTGAAGGGCCTCCTCGCCTTCGATGCGACGCTCGGCATCCATCTCGGCCCCCGCTCGCCGACCTCCCTGCTCGGCCTCTACTATCGCCTGACCGGCGAGGTCGCGGGCAAGGCCGGCGGCCAGTTCGTGCCGGCAGGCGGCATGGCGCGCGTCGCGCCCGCCTTCCTGCGCGCCGCCGAAAAGGCCGGCGTCACCCTGCGCTGCGGCACGTCCGTCGGCCGCATCCTCGCCGATCGCGGCCGGGCGAGCGGCGTGGTTCTCGGCGACGGCACGGAGATCGTTGCCCCCGTCATCGTCTCGGCTATCCACCCGCAGACGACCTTCCTCCGCCTCGTCGATCCCGCCGAAAGCGGCACCGGTTTCGTGCGCTCGGTGAAGAACGTGCGCAGCCACGGCAATGTCGCCAAGCTCGACCTCGCGCTCGACCGCATCCCGAACTTCACCGGCCTGCCGGCGGAAGCCCGCGGCGGGCGCATCGTGCTGGTGCGCTCGATGGAGCAGGTCGAGGAGGCCTTCAACCCGGCGAAGTACGGCGAATTCTCCAGCGACCCCGTCATGGAGGTGACATTGCCGAGCCTTGCCGACCCGTCATTGGCGCCCAGCGGCGGCTGCACAGTGTCGGCACTCGTGCAATATGCGCCCTACCGCCTCAAGGCGGGCTGGGAGAGCGGCAAGCCGGCCTTCCTCAGGATCGTGCTCGACACGCTGGAACGCCATGCGCCTGGCCTCGGAAAGTCCGTGGTCGCGGCCAGCCTGATGACGCCGGTCGATATCGAGACGGAATACAACCTGCCGGGCGGCCATTGGCATCACGGCGAATTGCAGGCCGACCAGCTGCTCGTCAACCGGCCGACCGGCGCCGCCTCCGGTTACCGCACGCCCATCGAAGGCCTTTATCTCGCGAGCGCCGGGGCGCATCCGGGCGGCGGCATTTCCGGCCTGCCGGGCTGGAACGCGGCCCGCCACATCCTTTCGGGAGCGAGCGCATGAACGCCATGACGAAATCCGCCGCGGAGCTGCGCCGCGCCGCCCGCAACCATATCCTCGCGCCGCGGCTCGAAAGCCCGTTCCATGATCGTCTGATGGCGCTGAGCGAGGTCAACGACTGGTACAACTGGGCGGGCTACAAGGCGCCGCATGCGCTGTTCGACGGCGAACTCGAATATTTCGCCATCCGCTCCACCGCCGCCCTCTTCGACATCTCGCCGATGGTGAAGTACCGCATCGCCGGCCCGGACGCCGAGCGCTACCTCAACCGGCTGACCCTACGCGACGTGCGCAAGCTCGGCGTGAACCGCGTGCACTACACCGCCTGGTGCGACGACCACGGCCATGTGCTGGACGACGGCACGCTCTTCCGCCTCGGCAAGAACGAATTCCGCCTCTGCTGCCAGGAACGCCACCTGCCCTGGCTCCTCGACAGCGCCTTCGGCTTTGCGGTCGACATCCACGAGGAGACGGAGGAGATCGCCGGCCTCGCCCTGCAGGGGCCGACGAGCTACGCGGTGCTGCGCGATGCCGGGTTTGCCGGTGTTGAGCAATTGAAACCCTTCCATATAGGCGCCTTCCCGCATGAGGACGGCGACGTGACCATATCGCGCACCGGCTTCACCGGCGATCTCGGCTACGAACTCTTCGTGCCCCGCGCCAGGGCGCTTTCCTTGTGGGACCGGGTGTGGCGCGCCGGCGCGCCGCACACGATCCGCGCCATCGGCTACGGCGCGCTCAACCAGGCGCGCATCGAGGCCGGCTTCATCGTCGCCAATACGGATTTCGTCACCGCCGAGGGGGCGCTGCGCGCCGACCGGGTGCGCATGCCGGACGAGATCGGCCTCGACTGGCTGGTCGATCCGGACAAGCCGAATTTCAACGGGCGCCGGGCGATCCTCGACGCGCGGCGGAATCAATCTCTCAAGCACATCCTCGTCGGCCTTGAAATCGAAGGGAATATTCCCGCCGAGCATGCCATCGTCTATCATCGGCAAAAGCACGAGGCGGGCCTCGTCACCGCCGCGATCTGGTCGCCGACGGCCAAGCGCAACATCGCCATCGCCAGCCTCGAACGGCCCTACGGATCGAAGTTCACGGAGGACCTTTGGGTGGAGATCTATGCGATGCGGGAGCTGAAATACCAGAAGCTGATGAAACGGGCGAAGATCGTGCCGCGCCCCTTCGTCAGGCTCGCCCGACGCACAGCAAGCCCGCCGGGCCTCACCTGACATGGACGAGGAGACCCGCCGCAACTGGGAGATCATCGCCATGCCGCCCGGCGCCGAATGGTCCGGGCGCGCGCGCTATGCGGCGGCCATGTATTTCTGCCAGCGCGGCGAGATGGCGCCGGAGGTGCTGGAGGTCTACCGCATCTGTTCGCGGCTCGATGCGGAGGACCCGGTTTCCGTGCTGCGGCGCTGGAAGATCGGCGGCGAGTGGATCGAACGGCTCGAGGCCTATCGCGCCGAGGGGGCGTGCGAGGAATAGGTCGCGAACAGGCGGCGGAGGGCATCCCTGCCTTCGCTGGCGATATCGAACCTGCGGCCGAACAGCAGCCATTCCGAGCACAGGCCCTTGATGACCCAGCGCAGCATGGAGGCCGCCGAGCGCGGCGTCCAGCAGGCGCAGAGTTTTCCCTGTTTCTCCGCCTTGGCGAAGGCGGCTTCCAGCGCCTGCATGTGCTCGTCGTCGAGATCGTTCTGCCGCTCGGAGATCGCGGAAAATTCGCCGGACGTATCGCAGCGCAGGAGGATCGACAGGATGCGCTGGCGGTGCTCGTCGGTGGCGAGCAGTTCGAGCCATTCGCGGCCGACCCGTTCGAGCACCGCGAAGACATCGGCGTTTTCGGCTTCCAGCTCGCGGGCGATCAGGTCCTCCTGCGGCATGGGCAGCGAATTGTAGAGCTCCAGCACGAGATCCGCCCGGTTGGCGAAGTGCCAGTAGATGGCGCCGCGGGTGACCCCCGCGGCACGCGCCACATCCTCCATGGAGGCATGGGCGACACCTTTTTCGTAGAAGACCTTTTCTGCCGCCAGCAGGATCTGCTGGCGGGTTTCCTTGGCCTCTGCCTTGGTCCGGCGCATGGCGGCTTACTCCGCCGGGCTTGCCGCCGGTGCCGGCTCCTCCTTTTTCTTCCTGCCGTAGCCGAACAGCTTCATCACGAAGACGAAGAAGACCGGCACGAAGAAGATGGCGAGCACGGTGGCGGTGATCATGCCGCCCATCACGCCCGTGCCGATGGCGCGCTGGCTGCCCGAGCTTGCGCCCGTCGCGATCGCCAGCGGCAGGACGCCGAGCGTGAAGGCCAGCGAGGTCATCAGGATCGGCCGGAAGCGCAGGTGGCAGGCCTCGATCGTCGCGTCGATCAGCGACCTGCCCTCCGCCATCAGGTCCTTGGCGAACTCGATGATCAGGATGGCGTTCTTCGCCGAAAGGCCGATGATCGCGATCAGGCCGACCTTGAAGTACACGTCGTTCGACATGTCGCGCAGCGTGACCGCGATGACCGCGCCGATGACGCCGAGCGGCACGACGAGGATGACCGCGAACGGGATCGACCAGCTTTCATAGAGTGCCGCAAGGCACAGGAACACCAGGAGGATCGAAAGGCCGACGAGGATCGGCGCCTGCGAACCGGACTGGATTTCCTGCAGGGACTGGCCCGTCCACTCATAGCCGAAGCCCGGCGGAAGCTGGGCGGCAAGCCGCTCCATCTCGGCGATGGCATCGCCCGAGGAGAAGCCCGGCTTGGTGTCGCCGCTGAAGCGGACGGACGGATAGCCGTTGTAGCCGACCGTCTGCGTCGGCGCCTTCACCCATTCCACGCTCGCAAAGGCCGAGATCGGCACCATGCCGCCGTTCGAATTGCGCACGTTGAGGTTCAGGAGGTCGGCCACCTGCATGCGCTCGCCCTGGTCCGCCTGCACCGTCACGCGCTGCATGCGCCCGGCATTCGGGAAGTCGTTGACATAGGTCGAGCCGAGGTTTGTCGAGATCGTCGAGTTGATGTCGGCGAAGGTCACACCGAAGGTGTTGGCCTTCTCGCGATCGATCATGACGTTGACCTGCGCGGCATCCGGCATGCCTTCGACGCGCACGCCCGCCACGACATTGCTCTGCGCGGCAAGGCCGAGAAGCTGGTCGCGGGCCGCCGAGAGCGCCTCCTGGCCGAGGCCGCCGCGGTCCTGCAGGCGGAAGGAGAAGCCGCCCGTCGTGCCGAGACCCTGGATCGGCGGCGGCGACAGCGCGAAGCTGATCGCGTCCTTGATCTGGCTCATCGCGACGGTCGCCCGGCCGGCGATCGCCTGCGCGGCGTTTTCCGGTCCGCGCTCGCTCCAGTCCTTCAGCGTCACGAAGGCTAGGCCGGCATTCTGGCCCGCACCGAAGAAGGAGAAGCCGTTGATGCCGACGATGGTGTCGACCGCCGTTTCCTGGCCGAAGATCTTCTCGGTCTGGGACAGCACCTCGTCCGTGCGGTGGCCGGTCGCTTCCGAGGGCAGCTGCATCATGACGATGACGAAGCCCTGGTCCTCATCCGGCAGGAACGAGGACGGCAGCTTCATGAACATGTAGCCGAGGCCCGCGAGGATGGCGAGGTAGATCACCATGAACCGGCCGGCACGGCGGATCAGCCAGCCGACGCTGCCGCTATAGCTCCTCGACGTCCTGTCGAAGCTGCGGTTGAACCAGCCGAAGAAGCCGCGCTTGGCATGGTGATGCCCCTTCGGCACCTGCTTGAGGAAGCTGCCGGCCAGCGCCGGCGTCAGCGAGAGCGCCAGGAACGCCGAGAACAGGATCGAGACGACCATCGTCAGCGAGAACTGCTGGTAGATGACGCCGACCGCGCCCGGGAAGAAGCCCATCGGGATGAACACCGAGGCGAGCACAAGCGTGATGCCGATGACGGCGCCGGTGATCTGCTTCATCGCCTTGCGGGTCGCCTCCTTCGGCGGCAGGCCTTCTTCCGACATGATGCGCTCGACGTTCTCCACGACGATGATCGCATCGTCGACGAGGATACCGATGGCAAGCACCATGGCGAACATGGTCAGAACGTTGATCGAGAAGCCCATGGCAAGCATGACGGCGCAGGTGCCGAGCAGCGCCACCGGAACGACGAGCGTCGGGATGATCGTGTAGCGGATGTTCTGCAGAAACAGGAACATCACGAGGAACACCAGGCCGACGGCCTCGAGCAGCGTGTGCAGCACCTTCTCGATCGAGACCTTCACGAAGGGCGAGGTATCGTAGGGAATCGAATATTCGAGGCCCGGCGGGAAGAACTGCGCCAGTTCGTCCATGCGCGCCTTGATCGCCTCCGATGTCTGCATGGCATTGCCGGTCGGCGAGAGCTGCACGCCGATCGCCGCCGAAGGCTGGCCGTTGAGACGGGTCGAGAAGGAATAGGTTTCGCCGCCCACCTCGACGCGGGCAACGTCACGCAAGCGCACGGCCGAGCCGTCCGCATTGGCACGCAGCACGATGGAGCCGAATTCTTCCGGCGTCGTCAGCTGCCCCTTGATGTTGACGGGCGCTGCGATCTGCTGGGTGATCGGGTTCGGCTGGGCGCCGATGGAACCGGCGGCGATCTGCGCGTTCTGCGCCTGCACGGCGGCGGTGATGTCGGCCGCCGTCAGGTTGAGCCCGAGCATCTTGTCGGGGTCCAGCCAGATGCGCATGGAGCGCTGCGTGGCGAAGAGCTGTGCACGGCCGACGCCCGGCACGCGCTGGATTTCGGAAAGGATGTTGCGGTTGAGATAGTCGCCGAGGCTGATGGCGTCCATCGAGCCGTCGGTGGAGGTCAGCGAGACGATCAGGAGGAAGCCGGAGCCCGCCTCCTCCACCTGCACGCCCTGGCGGCGCACGGAATCGGGAAGGCGCGGCTCGACGCGGCTGATGCGGTTCTGCACGTCGACCGAAGCCTGGCTCGGATCGGTGCCGGGCGCGAAGGTGATGTTGATCTCGGCCGAGCCCGCGGCGCTCGAGGTCGATTCGAAATAGAGCATGCCCTCGACGCCGTTCAGCTCATCCTCGATGAGCTTGGTGACGCTCTGATAGGTGTCCTGCGAGGAGGCGCCGGAATAGGTGGTCGAGACCGAGATCTGCGGCGGCGCCACGTCCGGATATTGCGCGATCGGCAGAAGCGGGATGGAGATGGCGCCGGCGATCATGATGAAGATCGCCACGACCCAGGCGAAAATCGGCCTGTCGATGAAAAAGCTGGGCATCGTCCGGATCCTTACTTTGCCTGCTCGGCCTTGGCGGCGTCGTCGCCGCCTTCGGCCTTGCCGGTCTCGCCGGTCTGGGCAGCGCCCTCCGTGGTGGCGGCGTCGCCCGCCTGGGCCGCGCCGCCTTCGGCAGCCGGCTGCTGGGCGCCGGCGACCGCGCCCGGGTTCCATTCCGCCGGAACGACTTCACCGCCCGGCTGAACCTTCTGGAAGCCTTCGACGATGATCTTCTCGCCATCCTTCAGGCCATCGGTGATGACCCAGCGCGTGCCGGCCGCGCGGCCGACGCGGACGCTGCGGGTGCCGGCCTTGTTGTCGGCGGAGACGACATAGACGAGCGCGCTGCCCGACGAGTCGCGCTGGACGGCCTGCTGCGGCACGAGCACGGCATTCTTCTCGATGCCCTGCTCGATCTGCACGCGCACATACATGCCCGGCAGCAGGTCGCCGTCCGGGTTCGGGAATTCGCCGCGCAGCGTCACCTGGCCGGTCGTCTCGTCGACGGCGGCCTCGGAGAACAAGAGCTTGCCCGGATGCGGATAGGCCGAGCCGTCGTCCAGCACCAGCTTGACGTCGGCGGAATTGTTGTCGGCCATCAGGTCGCCGTCCTCCAGCGCCTTGCGCAGGCGCATGAGATCGGTCGCCGACTGGGTGAAGTCGGCATAGACCGGATCGAGCTGCTGGATCGTCGCGAGGTTCTCCGTGCCGTTCGCCGACACCAGAGCGCCCTCGGTGATGAGCGCGCGGCCGATGCGGCCGCTGATCGGCGCCTTGACCTCGGTATATTCGAGATTGAGCTTCGCGGTCGCAAGGCTCGCCTCGGCGATCGCGACATCCGCATCCGCCTGCGCCAGCTGGGCGACGGCGTCGTCATAGGTCTGCGCGGAGGCGACGTTCGACTTGCGCAGCTGCTCCTGACGCTCGGCCGTGTTCCGCGCCTGGGCCTGGACGGCCTTGGCACGGCGCAGCGTCGCCTCGGCGCTGTCGACCTGCACCTGGAACGGCGCGGGGTCGATGCGGTAGAGCACGTCGCCTTCCTTGACCTGCGAGCCCTGCTCGAAGATGCGCTCGATGACGATGCCGGTCGCCCGCGGGCGGACCTCGGCCGTGCGCGTCGCCGCGATACGGCCGGGAAGGTCATTGGTGATCGGCACGTCTTCCGTCTTCACGGCGACGACGGCCACCTGCGGCGGCGGAAACGCAAAGCCGCCCTGCGGCGCCTGCTCGTCCTGACAGCCGGCGAGAATCAGAAGGGCGCCGAAGGTCGCAATCGAAATCGGTCTCGTGAAACGCATGGGTTCTTCCATAAGCGGTGCCGCCCGAAGCGCGGCAGGGTCCTGAAAACGTGAAGATGCGGTGATCGCAGGACCACCGCATCGCAACATACAAACAACGCTGTATGTTAGTTTCTGACGTTTGACAATCACTGCCGCGGCGCCAATCACGGACTTGTGATGAGGGTCCTCATCGTATGGCACGACCATTTGCATCGAAGCGATGCAGCTGATTTTCCGCCGGCGTGGCGAAGACCACATCGTCCGGTTGATAGTGGTGCTCCCCGAACAGGCGGACGGTGAAGGCCCCGACCTTCTCCGATTCCAGGTAGACGATGGTGTCGGCGCCGAGATGCTCGACATGCACGGCTTTCGCCTGCCAGTCGCCGCTCTCGCGCGACAGCGTGATGTGCTCCGGGCGCACGCCGATGGTCTTGGCGTCGGAGGCGCCGAGGCGCCCCGCGTCGATGAAGTTCATGCCCGGGGAGCCGATGAAGCCGGCGACGAAGAGGTTGGCCGGCCGATTGTAGAGCTCCATCGGCGAGCCGACCTGCTGGATGACGCCCGCATCCAGCACCACGATCTTGTCCGCCAGCGTCATCGCCTCGACCTGGTCGTGCGTGACGTAGATCATGGTGGCCTTCAACTCGCGGTGCAGCCGGGCGATCTCGAGGCGGGTGTTGACGCGAAGCGCCGCATCCAGGTTGGACAGCGGCTCGTCGAACAGGAACAGCTTCGGCTCGCGCACGATGGCGCGGCCGATGGCGACGCGCTGGCGCTGGCCCCCGGACAGTTCCGCCGGACGGCGGGCGAGGTACTTTTCCAGCGACAGCATGCCCGAGGCCTTGGCGACGCGCTTTTCGATTTCGTCCTTCGGGGCGCCCGCCTGCTTGAGGCCGAGGCCCATATTGTCCTTGACCGTCAAGTGCGGATAGAGCGCGTAGGACTGGAACACCATGGCGATGCCGCGTTTTGCCGGCGGCACGGTCACGACTTCCGTGCCATTGATGGTGATCGAGCCGGAGGTCGCATCCTCGAGGCCGGCGATGATGCGCAGCAGCGTGGACTTGCCGCAGCCCGAGGGGCCGACGAAGATGACGAATTCGCCGTCCTTCACGTCGAGGTCGATGCCCTTGATCACGTCGACATTGCCGAAGGACTTGCGTACGGATTTGAGTTGAAGAGAGCCCACTGATATCCCCTTAAAACTTGACCGGTTGGCCGGTTCTGACACTTTCATCGGCCGCCAGGCAGATCCTCAGCGACTGCACCGCGTCGTCCATGTGCCGCGTGAGGTCGATGTCCTCGCGGATCGCCTTCAGCACATAGGCCTGCTCGCGGTCGCACAGTTCCTGGTGGCAGGGCTCGCCGGCCATCTTCAGGTCCTCGTCCGGCGACAGGAACCTGCCGTCCGGGCCGGTGGCCGCGTTGTGCAGGCGGATGACCGCCGTCTTGGTGTGGGTGTCGATGTCGTCCGACTTGGCGTTCGGGTCCATGACGATAGAGACGGAGCCGTTCGGCGACATGACGTCCTTCACGAAGAAGGCCGTTTCCGAGATCATCGGCCCCCAGCCCGCCTCGTACCAGCCGAGCGAACCGTCGTCGAAAAGCACCTGGAGATGGCCGTAATTGTACATGTCCGGCGCGATCTCGTCGGAGAGGCGCAGGCCCATGCCGCGCACCTCGACCGGTTTGGCGTCGGTGATCTGGCACATCACGTCGACATAGTGCACGCCGCAGTCGACGATCGGCGGCGTCGTCTGCATCAGCGCCTTGTGGGTCGCCCAGGTCGGCCCGCTCGACTGCTGGTTCAGGTTCATGCGGAAGACATAGGGCCCGCCGAGCTTGCGCGCCTCCTCGATGAGCCGCATCCAGGAAGGATGGTGGCGCAGGATGTAGCCGACGACGAGCTTGCGGCCGTTCGCCTTCGCGCAGGCCACCACCCGCTCGGCATCCGCCACGGTCGTCGCCAGCGGCTTTTCGAGGAAGACATGGGCGCCCGCTTCCATCGCGGCGATCGCATATTCGGCATGGCTGTCCGAATAGGTGTTGATCGAGCAGAGCTCCGGCTTCAATTCGCGCAACGCGTCGGGGAAGGACGGATGGATCTCGTAGCCCTCCAGCCCCGCCGGGACGGGAACCTTCGAGCGGTTGACGAGGCCGATGATCTCAAAGCCCGGATTCTCATGGTAGGCGAGCGCATGGCTGCGGCCCATATTGCCGAGGCCGGCGGACAGGACGCGAATGGGGGATGTGGCAGAACTCACTTGACTGCTCCCGAAGTGATGCCGCGGATCAGCTGCCGCGAGAAGATGAAGTAGAGGATGAGAACGGGCAGGATCGCGAGCGAGAGCGCGGCGAGCACTGCATTCCAGTTGGTGACGAACTGGCCGATGAAGATCTGCGAGCCCAGCGTCACCGTCTTGGTCGCCTCGCTCGGCGCCAGGATCAGCGGAAACCACAGGTCGTTCCAGATCGGGATCATGGTGAAGACCGCGACCGTTGCCATGGCCGGCCTGACGAGCGGCAGGACGAGGCGGAAGAAGATCGCATATTCCGAAAGGCCATCGATGCGTCCGGCATTCTTGAGGTCGTCGGAGACGGTCCGCATGAACTCGGAGAGGATGAAGACGGCGAGCGGGATGCCCTGCGCGGTATAGACGAGGACCAGCGCCGTCAGCGTGTTGACGAGCCCCGTCGCCACCATGCCCTGCAGGATCGCCACCGTGCCGAGACGGATCGGGATCATGATGCCGATGGCAAGGTAGAGGCCCATCAGCGTGTTGCCGCGGAAGCGGTATTCCGAGAGCGCGAAGGCAGCCATGGCGCCGAACAGCAGCACCAGCGCGATGGAGGCCACCGTGACGATGAAGCTGTTCTGGAAGTAGGTCGCGAAATCCCCCTGCCCCAGCACCGTCGTATAGCCGACGAGGTCGAAGGTCTCCGGCGTCGGAAGCTGCATCGGGTTGCGGAAGATGGCGTTGCGATCCTTCATCGAGTTGATGAGCGTCAGGAACACCGGGAAGACCGAGATGATCGCGTAGCCGATCAGCGCCAGGTGGACGAGCGACGTGCGGGTCAGCGAAGTGCGTGCTTTGGACATGTCCGGCCCTCCCGATCAGAACTGGTAGCGACGCATGCGCCGCTGGATGGCGAAGAGATAGAGCGAGACGCCGGCGAGGATGATGAGGAACATGACCGTCGCGATCGTCGCACCCATCGAGCGGTCACCGAGCTGGAGCTGGAAGCCGAAGAAGGTGCGGTAGAGCAGCGTGCCGAGGATGTCGGTGGACTTGTCAGGCCCCGCCAATGCGCCCTGCACGGTGTAGATGAGGTCGAAGGCGTTGAAGTTGCCGACGAAGGTGAGGATCGAGATGATGCCGATGGCGGGCAGGATCAGCGGCAGCTTGATCTTCCAGAACTGGCTCCAGCCGGTGACGCCGTCGCATTCGGCCGCCTCGATCACCTCTTCAGGGATGTTGAGCAGCGCCGCATAGATCAGCATCATCGGAATGCCGACATATTGCCAGACCGAGATCAGCGACACGGCGATCAGCGCCGAACCCGGCTTACCGAGCCAGGGCGAGAAGAAGGACTTCAGGCCGACCAGATCCATCAGGTAGGGCGAGACGCCCCAGATCGGCGAGAGGATCAGCTTCCAGATGAAGCCGACGATCACGAAGGACAGCAGCGTCGGCAGGAAGATCGCCGTGCGGTAGAAGGCGGCAAAGCGCAGCTTCGGGATCGACAGCATGGCCGCGAGCGCCACCCCGATCGGGTTCTGCACCAGCATGTGGATGATGAAGAAGATGACGTTGTTCTTCAGCGCGTTCCAGAAATCGGCCGCCCAGCGCTCGTCGCCGAACAGCACCTTGAAGTTGCCGAGGCCAACGAAGGCCGGCTGGCCGTCCACCGTGTTGAACAGCGACAGGCGCAGCGTCTCTATGAGCGGCAGGATCATGACCGCCGAATAAACGATGAAGGCCGGCAGCAGGAAAACGCCGATATGCCAGCGCCTTGGCCGCCTGATCGGCCCCGTTGCCTCATGGGAAGAAGGTATGTCGCTCATGGCCCAGCGTGCCCCGTCCGGTTGTTGTTGGTTAGGTCCGCATGCACGGACGCGTTGCGCGGCCGGTTGTGCCGCACATGACAAATTCAGCATACACGATAGTGCCGGGGTCGCTCCCCGATTTTGCCTTGCGGCGTCCTGACCTCTCCATCTTCGGAAAGATCGGGGGCACCCAGCCCCTCATCCGGCCTGCCGGCCACCTTCTCCCCGCAAGCGGGGAGAAGGAGACTTGCCGCAACGTCTCGGTCCCCTCTCCCCGCTTGCGGGGAGAGGGCTGGGGTGAGGGGCATTCCCCTCCCCGCACATTAATTTGTCCCGGTCTTAGTTGGCCGGCTTGTACCAGCTGTCGAGGCCCTTCTGGAGCTTCTCGCCGGCCACCTCAGGCGTGTCCGTGCCGTTGATGACGTTGGCCGATTCGGTCCAGGTCTCGTTTTCGAGGTTCGGCGTGCCGCGCGACAGGATCTGGTAGGTCGAGCGGATCGTCGGCTGGCACTTCTCGCGCCAGGAGACGAATTCCTGCGCCAGCGGGTCGTTCATCTTCACGGCCGTCGAGTTCAGGCTGAAGAAGCCCGGCAGCGAGTTGGCGTAGATGTCGGCGAATTCCGGCGAGGCGACGAAGCTCAGGAACGTCTTGGCGGCCTCCGCATTGCCGCTCTTGGCGTTGAGGCCGATGCCGATGTCGTTGTGGTCCGAGATGTAGCAGGTGTCGCCGGCATTCTTCACCGGCGGCGGGAACGCGCCCATCTTGAACTGCGCCTGCGTGTTGAACAGGCCGATTTCCCACGAGCCGGCCGGGTAGATGGCAGCGCGGCCGAGCGTGAAGAGGTTCTGGCTGTCCGGATAGGTCTGGGCTTCGAAACCGTCGCCGAGATAGTCCTTCCACTTGGCGAGAACGCGGTAAGGCTCGACCCAGGCGTCGTCGGTCAGCTTCTGCGTGCCGGCGATCAGCGCCTTGCGGCCTTCCTCGCCCTTCCAGTAAGTCGGGCCGATGTTCTGGTAGCCCATGGTCGCGGCCTCCCAGAGGTCCTTCGTGCCCATGGCCATCGGGATGTAGCTGCCCTCTTCCTTGATCTTGTCGAGCGCGGCGAAGAATTCGGCTTCCGTTGCCGGAACGGCGATGCCGAGCTGGTCGAAGGCGTCTTTGTTGTAGATGAAGCCGTGGATGACCGAGGCCATCGGCACGCAGAAGGTCGTCGCGCCGTCGTCCGTCGTCCAGGCGGACTTGGCGACGTCGGAGAAGTTCTCCATGCCCGGCAGGTCGTTCAGGCCGGCAAGGTGCCCCTTGTTGAAGAGTTCGAGCGAGGCGTCGAACGGACGGCAGGTGATCAGGTCGCCGGCCGAGCCGGCGTCGAGCTTGGCGTTCAGCGCGGCGTTGTATTCGGTCGGCGCGGTCGGCGAGAAGACGACCTTGATGCCGGGATTCTTGGCTTCGAAGGCCGGGATGATCTTTTCCTGCCAGATGGACAGGTCGTCGTTGCGCCAGCTTTCGACCGTCAGCGTGACGTCCTGCGCCTGGGCAAGCCCGGCCGTGCCGAGGATGCTCGTGGCGAGCAACAGGCCTTTGATTGCGGTGCGTGTCATTTCATTCTCCCCTTTTATGCGCCGCGGCGCGTTTTGAGACCAGTTTATCCAAGGGTTTTCAGGGCGCGCCGGAGGCTCTGCCCCGCGCGGTCCAGCGCCGCCTCGGCCGCGCCGGCATCCCGCGCCCCCGCAGCGAGCAGCACGGCCGTCTTGACCGAGCCTTCGGAGCGCTGAAGGAGGCGTTCCGCCTCGTCGAGCCCGACACCGGAAATGTCGGAGACGATGCGGCAGGCACGTCCTCTCAGTTTGATGTTGTCGGCCTTGAGATTGACCATGTGGCCATCGTGCACATGGCCGAGATGCACGCCGACGAGCGTGGAAAACATGTTGAAGGCGATCTTCTGCGCCGTGCCGGCGCCCATGCGCGTCGAACCTGAAATGACCTCCGGCGGCGTTTCGAGCAGGATCGCCACATCGGCCCCCTCGAACAGCGCGGCGCCGGGATTGTTGGCGAGCGCCACGACCCGGGCGCCCTTCTCCTTCGCATGGGATGCGATCGCCAGCGCATAGGGCGTGTTGCCGCTCGCCGAAACGGCGACCACGCAGTCGCGCGCGCCGATGCCTGCCGCCGCGGCGTCGCCGACGGCGAGCGCACGGTCGTCTTCGTAGCCGCCCGCCAGGTCTTCGAGGCTCGCAGCCCCGCCGGCGAGCAGGATGACGATGCGATCGCGGGAAATGCCGTAGGTGCCGGGAAGTTCGAGCGCGTCGGCCATGGCCATCAGGCCGGAGCTGCCGGCGCCCACATAGACCAGGCGTCCGCCGGACAGAAGCGCATCGGCCGCAAGACGGGCGGCAGTGGCGATATCGGCAAGCGCCGTATCGACGGCGCCGGCCGCGACCTTCTGGGCATCCGCAAGCACTTTCAGCACATCCACGGGCTGACGCTCGTCCAGCCCGCTTGCCTGATCGTGTCTGCCTTCTGTCCTGCCTGCAGCCATCGCCGTGTCTCCTCTGGCCGGAATTAATGCCAAAAAAATACCAATTGTCCATAGGAAATTAATTTTTGAGACCACTTTTTTGATCTCAAATATTTTTATCATTTAAAAACAGCAGTTTGAACGAAAGCTTATTTTCGGCATCACCATACCCCTTGGTTAATGGTATTTTTTTGGTATCGTTGTGCTCGGAGGTGCCCATGACAGATCTTATTCTCGGTATCGACGGCGGGGGGACGAGTTGCCGCGCGGCGGTCGCACGCCCGGACGGCTCCATCCTGGGGCGCGGCAAGAGCGGCGCGGCCAATATCCTCACCGATCCCAACAATGCGATCATCTCCATCGCGGAAGCGGCCAGGGCCGCCTATCGCGACGCCGGGCTCGACGAGGCCGGCGTCGACGGCGCCTCCGCCTTCCTCGGCCTTGCCGGCACCAATGTCGGCGATCTCACCCGCTACGTGCACGACCGCCTGCCCTTCCGCCATACGGACATCGATTCCGACGGCCTGATCGCCCTGCAGGGCGCGATCGGCGATACCGACGGGGCCGTCGCGATCCTCGGCACCGGCTCCATCTATATGGGGCGCAAGAACGACGTGGTCCGCTATGTCGGCGGCTGGGGCTTTACCGTCGGCGATCTCGGCGGCGGCGCGCGCATCGGCCACGCGGCGCTCCAGGAAGCGCTGCTCGCCCATGACGGCGTGCATCCGCGCTCGGGCCTCACGGATGCCATTCTCGACGAGTTCAAGCACGATCCGCGCGGCATCGTCGAATTCGCCCGCCTCTCCAAGCCCGGCGATTTCGGCCGCTATGCCCCCCTCGTCTTCACCCGCGCGAAGGAGGGCGACCCGCAGGCGATCGCCATCGTCACGGCGGGGGCGGCAAGCGTCAACGAATCCCTCGACGCCATCATGGCGCTGGCCGGCGCGCCGCGCCTCTGCCTGCTCGGCGGCCTTGCCCCGCTCTATCCGCAATGGCTCTCCGAACATCACCGCGCGATCCTGGTGGAGGCTGAAGCGGACGCCCTGACCGGCGCCGTGGCGCTTGCCGCCAAGGGTTACAGAGAGCGAACGGGAGCTGCCGCATGACCACGCCCCTTGCCGCGATCCTCACGCCGGAAAGCCTGCAGTCGGGCGTGCCCGGCCCGCTCTATGTCAAGCTGCGCCAGATGCTGGAGGAGGCGATCACCTCGGGCAAGCTGAACTACGGCGACGCCCTGCCCGCCGAGCGCGACCTTGCCGACCACGCCAATGTCAGCCGCGTCACCGTGCGCAAGGCCGTCGACGACCTCGTCAAGGACGGCCTGCTGGTACGCCGCCACGGCTCCGGCACCTTCGTCGCCAAGCCCGTCGCCAAGGTGCAGCAGTCGCTCTCCCGCCTCACCTCCTTTACCGAGGACATGGCCCGGCGCGGCCTCGTCACCCGCGCCGAATGGCTGGACCGCGGCCTGTTCCACCCCTCGCCGGACGAAATGATGATGCTCGGCCTTCCTGCCGACGCCCTCGTTGCGCGGCTCGGGCGCCTGCGCGTCGCCGACGACATGCCGCTCGCCATCGAGCGCGCCTGCATCTCGGCGGAATTCCTGCCGGATCCGATGCAGGTCACGACCTCGCTCTATGCCGCGCTGGAAAAACGCGGCTGCCGGCCGGTGCGCGCCGTGCAGCGCATCTCCGCCTACAACATGAAGGATCCGGACGCGGCCATGCTTGGCGTGCCCGCCGGCTCCGCCGGGCTTTCCATCGAGCGGGTGTCCTATCTGCGCTCCGGCCGGGTGGTCGAGTTCACCCGCTCCATCTATCGCGGCGATGCCTACGATTTCGTCGCCGAACTGACGCTTTCCGAGACGTGACCAACCGCAAAGGCAATTCCATGCAGACCAACATGCGCAAAGAGATCAACGAAATCCCGGAAGCGGCGGCGCGGCTGCTCGAAAATTCCGCCAGCGCCGTCACGGCGGCCGGCAAGGCACTGCGGGAGCGTGATCCGCAGTTCTTCGTCACCGTCGCCCGCGGCTCCTCCGATCATGCCGCGCTCTTCCTGAAATATGCGATCGAGCTCACCGCCGGCCGGCCCGTCGCCTCGCTCGGCCCGTCGCTCGCCTCCATCTACGGCGCGAAGCTGAAGCTCGGCGGCGCGGCCGCCATCGCCATCTCCCAGTCCGGCAAGAGCCCCGACATCGTCGCCATGGCCGAGGGCGCGACCAAGGGCGGCGCGATCTCCATCGCGCTCACCAACACCCTGCCCTCGCCGCTGGCGGATGCCTGCTCGCACTCGCTCGATCTTTCCGCCGGCCCGGAACTTTCCGTCGCCGCGACGAAATCCTACGTCAACTCCATCGTCGCCGGCCTTGCCGTGCTCGCCGAATGGACGGGCGATTCCGACCTCGACCGCGCCGTGAAGACCCTGCCGGAACAGTTCGCGAAGGCCGTGGCGCTCGACTGGTCCGACCTTGCCGGTGACCTCAAGGACGCCCAGTCGCTCTACGTGCTCGGCCGCGGCCCGGGCCTTGCGATCGCCAGCGAGGCGGCGCTGAAGTTCAAGGAAACTTCCGGCATGCACGCAGAGGCCTATTCCTCCGCCGAAGTGCTGCACGGCCCGGTCGCCCTCGTCGGCCCGTCCTTCCCGGTCATCGCGCTTGCCGCACGCGACGCGGCGGAAGCCTCGGTCACCGGCATGGCCGACAGCCTCGCCGACCGCGGCGCCTATGCCTGCGTCACCGCCGCCGGCGCAAAAAGCGCGCGAAAGCTCCCCTTCGTCGCCACCGGCCATCCGATCACCGATGCGCTCGCCCTCATCGTGCCGTTCTACGGCTTCGTGGAGGCCTGGTCGCGCGGCAAGGGCCTCGATCCCGACAAGCCGGTCAACCTGAAGAAAGTGACGGAAACCCGATGACAGCGCTCACCGCCCTTACCGGCGCCCGCATTTTCGACGGCGATCTGTGGCACGAGGACAGCGCGCTGCTGATCGCGGATGGCAAGGTCACGGCCATCGCGCCCCTTCGCGATGTGCCGGCCGACGCCCGCGCCGTGCCGATGGACGGGCTGTCCCTCGTCCCCGGCTTCATCGACCTGCAGGTCAATGGCGGCGGCGGCGTTCTGCTCAACGAGCGGCCGGACCTCGAAGGCATCCGCACGATCTGCGCCGCCCATGCCCGCTTCGGCACGACGGCCCTCCTGCCGACGCTGATCACCGACAATGTTCAGGTGACGACGGAAACCATCGCCGCCGGCCTTGCGGCGCAGCAGGCGAAGGTGCCGGGCTTTCTCGGCCTCCATCTCGAAGGCCCGCATCTTTCGGTCGCCCGCAAGGGCGCGCATGACCCGAACCTCATCCGCCCGATGGAAGACGACGACCTCGCCCGCACCATCGCGGCGCGAAAGGGCCTCGATGCCCTCCTGATGACACTGGCACCGGAAAACGCCACCAACGACCAGATCGCCGCGCTCCATGCGGCGGGCGTCACCGTCAGCCTCGGCCATTCGGATTGCAGCTACAGGACCGCCGCCGCCGCCGTCGAGGCCGGCGCCGGCATGATGACCCATCTCTTCAACGCCATGAGCCCGCTCGGCCACCGCGAGCCCGGCATGGTGGGCGCGGCGCTCGATCTCGGCCATCTCAATGCCGGCCTGATCGCCGACGGCTTCCATGTCGATCCGGCCTCCATCGGCGTGGCCCTGAGGGCCAAGCGCGGCCCCGGCCGGATCTTCCTCGTCACCGACGCGATGTCGACCATCGGCACCGACATGACGAGCTTCTTCCTCAACGGCCGCGAGATTTTTCGCGAAGGCGGGCGCCTGACGCTAGCCGACGGCACGCTCGCCGGCGCCGATATCGACATGGCCTCCTGCATCCGCTTCATGCGCGACCACGTCGGCCTCGACCTGGAGGAGGCGCTGCGCATGGCCTCGCTCTACCCGGCCGAGGCGATCGGCATGACCGGCCGCAAGGGCCGTCTCACCCACGGCCATGACGCCGACATCGCCGTCATCGACGGCAATATCAACGTCCTCTCCACCTGGATCGCCGGCACGCCGGTCTTCGCCGCCTGATGCCTCCGCCGCGGTTCTTGCGGGCCGCGGCGGAATCGGCTCTACCCCGTCGGATGATCTGACGTATCGATCCGGGAGCGCCCCATGCAATTGATCTTCGACGGCCACAACGACGTCCTGCTTCGCCTGTGGGAGAATGCCCGCAAGGGCGCCGACCCGATCGCTGAATTCATCGACGGAACGGACCAGGGCCATATCGACGCGCCGCGCGCGAAGAAGGGCGGCCTTGCCGGCGGCTTCTGCGCCATGTTCATCCCGCCAGTGGAGGACTATCCGCCGCGCGAGGTCGACGAGAACGGCCACTACAACATCCAGATGGTCGGGCCGCGCGAGCATGCCGACGCGCTGAAGATCGCGCTCGACATGGCTGATATCGCCGCCCGGCTGGAACAGGCCGGCGGCCTTTCGATCTGCCGCTCCACGGCGGCGATCCGCGCGGCCATGGATGCCGGCCGCTTCGCCGCCGTGCTCCATATCGAGGGCTGCGAGCCGATCGCCGAGGACCTGTCGAACCTCGAAAGCTTCCATGACAAAGGCCTGCGCTCGCTCGGCCCCGTCTGGAGCCGCCACAACCTGTTCGGCCATGGCGTGCCCTTCGCCTATCCCTCCTCGCCCGATACCGGGCCGGGCCTGACGGCGGCCGGCGTCGAACTGGTGAAGGCCTGCGACCGGCTCGGCATCATGATCGACCTCGCCCACATCACCGAACAGGGTTTTTGGGACGTGGCGCGCGAAAGCACGCAGCCGCTCGTCGCCACCCATTCCAACGCCCACGCCCTGACGCCGATCTCGCGCAACCTCACCGACCGCCAGCTCGACGCGATCCGCGAGCGCAAGGGCATTGCCGGCCTCAACTACGCCACGACCATGCTGAGGGCCGACGGCCTCGAAAACCCCGAAACGCCGCTTTCCGACATGGTGCGCCACATCGACCACATGGTGGAGCGCATGAGCATCGACTGCGTGGCGCTCGGCTCGGATTTCGACGGCGCGACCATTCCCGGCGCGATCCACGACGCCGCCGGCAGCCAGGCGCTCGTCGAGGCGCTGCGCCAGACCGGCTACAGCGAGGACGACCTCGCAAAGCTTTGCCGGGAAAACTGGCTGCGGCTCCTCAGGACCGTCTGGCGCGAAGCCTGACCAGAACAACCGGAAGGACATCATGGCCAAGCCCCTCATCGAACTCTGCGTCGAAGGCATCGACGGTTTCATCGCCGCCCAGGACGCCGGCGCCGACCGCGTGGAACTCTGCGCCAGCCTGGTGGAGGGCGGCCTGACGCCGAGCCTTGCGACGATCCGCGCCGCGGTGAAGGCGGCCAGGATCCCCGTCCATGTCATCATCCGCCCGCGCGGCGGCGACTTCCTCTATTCGCAGACGGAATTCGAGACGATGGTGGAGGACGTCATCGCCCTTAGGCACGAAGGCGTTTCCGGCGTCGTCATCGGCTGCCTGACGCCCGACGGCAGGATCGACGAGGCGCGCACGAAGCGGCTGGTCGAGGCCGCCCGGCCGATGTCCGTCACCTGCCACCGCGCCTTCGACATGACGGCCGATGCCGGCGAGGCGCTGGAGGCGCTCATCCGCTGCGGCGTCGACCGCGTGCTGACCTCCGGCCAGCGCGACACCGCGCTGGAGGGCCTCGCCATCCTCAAGGCCGCCAACGAGCAGGCCGCCGGCCGCATCGTCATCATGGGCTGCGGCGCGCTCGATGCGGACAACATCCGAAAGGTCCGCGACGGCGCCAATCTCACCGAACTGCACTTCGCTGCGCTGAAGACCGTGCCAAGCGGCATGGCCTTCCGCAACCCGCATGTCGGCATGGGCGGCACCGAGAAGGACCGGGAATACGAGGTGACGCTGACCGACGGGGACGCGGTGCGCGCCGCCATCGCCGCGGCAAAATCGTGAGAACAAGTGCGGCAAAAGCGAAAATGCTTCAGCGCCGGCTTGCAAGCGGGCCGCTCCTCCTTACGTTGAAGACGGAACAAGGAGACCTGCCATGCCGCTGACGATTTCTGCCGCCCCCCGCCTCCGCACGGCCATCGCCGCCGGCCTGATGGCGCTTGCCGCCCTGCCCGCCGCCGCCGAGACGGTCGGCAAGGTCGGCGTCGACTGGATCGGCAACGACATCTATGTCGACGCGGTGACCGATCCGGAGGTGTCCGGCGTCACCTGCCACGTCACCTATTTCGACCGCAGCGTCATCGACCGGCTGAAGAAGGGCAACTGGTTCGAGGACCCCTCGAACAACGCCATCTCCTGCCAGCAGACCGGTCCCATCACCATCGGCGACATCGACCTCGACCGCAGCGGCGAGGAGGTCTTCAAGTCCGGCCTGTCGCTGATCTGGAAGTCGCTGATCGTCACGCGCATCTACGACAGGAAGAACGACACGCTGATCTATCTCGCCCATTCGCGCGAACTGACGGAAGGATCGGCGAAGATGTCGATCTCCACCGTGCCGCTCTATGGCGAGACGGTCACCTGGACCAACGGCAAGCCCTGAAAAACGCCCCGGCACCTGAAGAGGTCCGGGGCGTTTCCATTGATGGGGCAGCGGTTTACTTGACGTAGACAACCTTGCCGCCATCACCCGATGTCTGGATCTCGATGACGTTCTGCAGCTGGACGTTCTTGGACGCCAGTGCTTCGGCAAGGCCCGGCTCGCCCTGCAGCTCGGCCTGGACCTTTTCCATCGTGATCGGGTCGTTGGCCTTGAGGCTCAGGCGCTCGGCTTCGCCGCGCTTGCTGTCGTCAGCCTCCAGCGAGGACAGCGTGACGACATTCACATTGTCCGCGCTGATCGAGCCCGTGGACATGCTGTCCGAGGTCATGGGCACCGTGGCATCCTGGGCATAGGCGATGCCCGCCGCCGGCGCGGCGACAAGAAGCGAAGCAAGGGCAATGGTAACGGTCTTCTTCATAAGAATTCTCCATGTTTTCTCTATGGGAAGCATGGAGGAAACGATGCGGGCTTCGCATGGTTCCTGATAAATCGCCGCGAAACCGCGCATTATTAAATGTTAATTTAGGATACTATACTGCAGATGACGTCAAACGGCAGAAGGCACCCCGCCGCAAACCGGCCGGGCGCCTGAAATCCGAAGGTTCGCGCCGCGATCAGGCGGCCTGGGCGAGCTCGTCGGCGATGACGGTATCGAGGTTGAGGAAGCAGACCATCGACTTCTCCAGCGCGACGATGCCGCGGCAGAAGGCGCGCTGGGCTTCCGGGATGATTTCCGGCGCCGGCTGGAGGGCTTCGCTCTTGATGGTCATCATGTCGGAGACCTGCTCGACGAGCAGGCCGACGAGCTTGCCGGCAATGTCCGTGACGATGATCGCCGAGCGCTCGGACGGCTCCGTCATCTTCATGCCGAGGCGGCAGGCCATGTCGATGACCGGGATCACCGCGCCGCGCAGGTTGATGAGCCCAAGCACATAGGGCGGCGTGTGCGGCATCGGCGTCACCGGCGCCCAGCCGCGGATTTCGCGGATGGCCATGATGTCGATGCAGAATTCCTGCTCCCCGAGATGGAAGGAGACGATTTCGAGATAGGCGCCGGACTGCTTCAGGGCGTTGGACATGGTGAGGCTCTTTCCAATCGACGATGGACTTGTTGGAATGCGCTGCACGCCGTCTCCGGCGCACGGCGGACATCATGTCCAGCGGGTCTGACCGGCCCTTTGCGCGTTGTCCGAAAGTGGCAAAGAGAGATTAAACAATGGCTAAGGAACGGCACCGGAAACTGGTATTTCAGCAACTTTTGATGAAATACCGGGCACCGGAACACCTTCCGTTACGGCAGTCCGGCCCGGTTTGAAATCCCGCCATTCCGGTCTATACTTGCCCCATGGACAAGACCGCCCGCCGATACACCGCCCTGCCCGCCGCGCTCATCATGCTCGGCCTCGGCGTGATGGCCGCCACCGCCGCCTTTGCCGGCTGGGTGGAGCATGGCACGGCGATCTTCCTCAGCCTTGCCGAATCCGGCATGGCCTGGTGCTTCTGATCACAATTCCGCGAGACGCCGATCCCGCTTCGCATTGCGGCAATTGGCCCGTTTGCGCGCGTCCGGCCGAAGGACTATGACACCGGCAGACCTCGGACCTTGCTTATCGAAGGACTGCCATGAAGACCCTGCGCCTCGTACTGTGGATCGCCGTCGCGCTCGTCGCGGCCCTGCTCGGCTGGCTGACGCTGGAAATGACCAAAACGAAGGAAGAGGTCGCGGGCGGCCCGTTCGGCGTGCCCTTCGAGCTCGTCGCGCAGGATGGCAAGCCGATCACCGAAAAGGCCTTCACCGGCAAGCCCACCGCCCTCTTCTTCGGCTTCACCCATTGCCCGGAAGTCTGCCCGACGACGCTGTTCGAGATGAACGGCTGGCTCACCAAGGTCGATCCCGACGGCTCGAAGCTGCAGGCCTATTTCGTCACCGTCGATCCCGAGCGCGACACGCCGGAGCTGATCGGCCAGTATGTCGGCAACGTCTCCAAGCGCATCACCGGCATTTCCGGCCCGGTGGACAAGGTGCTGGACATGGTCAAGGGCTACCGCGTCTACTATCGCAAGGTGCCGCTCGACGAAGAGAAGCCCGACGGGGACTACACGATGGACCACACGGCCTCCGTCTTCCTGCTCGACGCGACCGGACGCTTCGTCGGCACCATCGCCTACGGCGAGAACCCCGAGGTCGCCGAGCAGAAGCTCGCCAACCTGATCAAGGGATAAGGCTGCCGGCGGGCGATCCGCCTTTGCCCTCGGCTTTCGGACATGCTAGGCGGGCCTGAAACAACAGGAACCCCGAGCCGTGAGCGAAATCCGCCTCTACATCACCACGACCGAGAAGCGGGCCGAGATCGCCCTCTCGCTGATGACCGACGTCTTCGAGGACGAAGGCTATGCCATCGCGACGATGGAGATCGACGAGAAGAAGGACATCTGGGAAGCCTCCGTCTACATGTTCCGCAAGGACGAGGCGGAGATCCACGCGCGTTTCGCCGCGCTGCTTGCCGGCGAGTTTCCCGATGCGACGATCGAGCGCGAGGAGCTTCCCGACATCGACTGGATCGCCAAGTCGCTGGAGGGCCTGAAGCCCGTGCGCGCCGCCCGTTTCGTCGTTCATGGCTCGCATGATCGCGGCAAGGTGCGGGCCGGCGAGATCGCCATCGAGATCGACGCGGGCCAGGCCTTCGGCACCGGCCATCACGGCACGACGGCGGGCTGCCTGGAGGTGATCTCCGACGTGATGCGCGCGCGCAAGGTCAGGCGCGTGCTCGACCTTGGCACCGGCAGCGGCGTGCTGGCGATCGCCGCGCGCAAGCTTGCCCCGGTCACGGTGCTGGCGACGGATATCGACCCGGTCGCCACCCGCGTCGCGCGCGAGAACGTCCGCCTCAACGGCATCGCCTCCGGCATCACGCTGGAGACGGCGCCGGGCTTCCACTCCACCGCCTTCGGCCGCCACGGCCCCTTCGACCTCATCATCGCCAACATCCTCGCCCGGCCGCTGATGCGCATGGCGCCGCAGCTCGCCGCCCAGTTGGCGCCGCAGGGCGACGTCATCCTGTCCGGCATCCTCGCCTCGCAGCGCTGGAAGGTGCTTGCCGCCTATAACGGCGCGGGCCTGCGCCATGTGCGCACGATCTGGCGCGAAGGCTGGGTGACGATCCATCTCGACAATCGCCGGTAACGCACCGGCTTGAAGCGGGGTGGCAACATCCCGCTTCAACATCAGAGAATTGCAGGCAAAAGAAAAGGCGGTGCCAGAGGCACCGCCTATGGGCCGGCGAACCGACCTGCCCGCGAGCTTGAGGAGGAGGAGTGCTCAAGCGGGCCTATGTGTTCCGAGCGCCTTCCCGGAGGAGGGAGGAGGAGTGACCGGCAAGACGCCTGATCGGAACACCTAGTCTTTTGCCTTTCGGCAGTTCATTTTGCGATCCGAAGGACTGGAGGAGCTTTCACTTCGTTTCGCTTAAAGCGCGTTTTGTTTCGCTTCGTTGGCGCCGCTTATACTGGATTCGAAAATTTGCGACAGGGCCTTTGGAACATGGGTGCCATGCACGGAATGCATAAGTCCAATTGCAGGCCTCTTCCCGATGCCGCAGGGTTTTCCTGAGCATGGCCGCCATCGTCATCCCGCTCATCGCGCTTGCGGTCATCGTCTTCGTGCTGTGGGTCGCGATTCGCGCCAATATCGAGGCGCGCAAGACCCCCTACCGGGTCGAAAGCACCACCCGCACCGAGGCGGAGCGCCGCCGCATCGCCGAATCCCTGCGCGATGCCCTCAGCCGCAAGCCGCTCGGCGCGGCGCTGGCCGAACGGCTCTGGCGCAAGCTGACGAACGAGATGCCCGGCAACGGCGTGATCTACGACCATCACCGGGATTTCTGCGGCCATGGCCTCATCCGCACCGAAGACGGCGTCATGCTGGCCGACGTGCAGGACGGCGGGATCTATTTCGGCCCGCCCATCGCGGAGTGGAAGACCGAGGAGGACTTCGTCGCCTTCCTCGCCCGCCAGTCGGATTTCTCGATGAGCGGCTGGGATGCCGGCGAACCCGCCTTCTTCACCGAGGACGACTGGTATCGCAACAACCAGCGCCTGACCCGCGCTGTGCTGGAGCGCTATCTCGCCCGCCTTTGACGCGGCCGGCCGATGGGCTAAAGCGCATCGCGATCTTTCAGATTCGCTCCTTGCGCCTTAGCTCTCTGGTTTTTCGCATGTCGTTGGCGCAAAACCGCTGCACACTTTTGCGCGACATGCTTTAGATTGCCGGCACGATTCATCGCCATACCGGAAGTCTTCCATGTTCCAGAGTTTCGACGTCACCTCCACGCCCCAGTTCGGCCGCGAACGCGCCGAGGCGCTGCGCGCCACCTTCGATGCGCTCGGCATCGACGGCTTTCTCGTGCCGCGCGCCGACGAATACCAGGGCGAATACGTGCCGGCCTCGGCCGAGCGCCTCTCCTGGCTGACGGGCTTCACCGGCTCGGCCGGCGTAGCGCTCGTCATGCGTGGTGCGGCCGTGGTCTTCGTCGACGGCCGCTATGTCACGCAGCTCGCCGAGCAGGTGGACGGCAGCGTCTTCACCGGCGGCGACCTCGTCGGCGAACCGCCGCATCTCTGGCTGCAGAACCACGCGCCGAAGGGCTTCCGCCTCGGCATCGACCCGTGGCTGCACACCGGCGCGGAGGTGCGCCGGCTGGAAAAGGCGCTTGCCGGCCTTGGCGGCGCCCTCGTCTTCCTGCCCCACAACCCGCTCGACAAGGCCTGGACCGACCGTCCGGGCGAACCGCTCGGCCGCGTGACGATCCAGGCGATCGACCAGGCCGGGGAACTGGCCAGGGACAAGCTCGCCAAGATGGCGGAGGCGACCGCCGGGGCCGGCGCCGATGCCCTCGCCGTCACCGATCCCTCCTCCATCGCCTGGATCTTCAACATCCGCGGCAGCGACGTGCCGCACACGCCGCATCCGCTGGCCCGCGCCATCATTCCGGCAGAGGGTCGCCCCCAGCTCTTCCTCGACAAGCGAAAGACCGGCATCGAGCCCGAGGCCTACCTCACCCAGCTCGCCGACCTCGTGCCGCCGTCGCAGTTCGACGAGCGCATCGCGGCGCTCGCCGCCGAGGGCAAGCGCATCCTGATCGATCCCGACCAGGCGCCCTTCGCGCTTGCCGAGATCGTGCGCCGCAAGGGCGGCACGCTTGTCGAGGCCGCCGACCCGGCCCGCCTGCCCCGCGCCTGCAAGAATGCCGTGGAGCTGCAGGGCTCCGCACGCGCCCACCTTCAGGACGGCGCGGCCATGGTGGAATTCCTCGCCTGGCTCGACGGGACGACGCCCGGCACGCAGACCGAGATGGCCGTCACGAAGAAGCTGGAGGCCGTGCGCGCCAGCGTCGGCGAGCGCCACCAGAACCCGCTGAAGGACGTGTCCTTCGACACGATTGCCGGCGCCGGCGCCCATGCCGCCATCATGCACTATCGCGTCACCACCGCGTCGGACACCGTCATCGAGCCCGGCACGCTCTTCCTCATCGATTCCGGCGCGCAATACATCAACGGCACGACGGACATCACCCGCACGGTGGCGATCGGCGCGGTGCCGGACGAGCAGAAGCGCTTCTTCACCCTGGTGCTGAAGGGCATGATCGCGATCAGCACCGCGCGCTTCCCGAAGGGCACGCGCGGCTGCGACCTCGATCCGCTCGCCCGCATCGCGCTGTGGAAGGCCGGCGCCGACTTCGCCCATGGCACCGGCCACGGCGTCGGCTCCTATCTTTCGGTGCACGAGGGCCCGCAGCGCATTTCGCGGCTTTCGACGCAGGAGCTGCTTGCCGGCATGATCCTGTCCAACGAGCCCGGCTACTACCGCCCCGGCGCCTTCGGCATCCGCATCGAGAACCTGATCCACGTCCTGCCGGCGGCCCCGGTCGAGGGCGGCGACATGGACATGCTCGGCTTCGAGACGCTGACCTTCTGCCCGATCGACCGCCGGCTCGTCGTGCCGGCGCTGATGACGGACGAGGAGCTTGCCTGGCTCAACGCCTACCACGCGGATGTGCGCGAGAAGATCACGCCGCTGCTGGCGGACGACGCGACGAAGCGCTGGCTGGAAAAGGCGACGGCGCCGGTCAGCCGATGACCTGACGCAGGACCATCACGACGACCCAGCCGATGGCCAGCACCGGCAGCAGCGAAAGACGCAGGCCAACGAGGAGGGCGACCGCCATCGTCAGGCTGACATCCAGCCCGCCCGTCACGGCTGCCGGCGCCACCAGCGTGGTGAGCACGGCGGCCGGAACGGCGTTCAGCGCCGCTTCGGCGCGCGGCGGGATGCGCTTCATGCGCGTGATGAAGACGTAGCCGCCGACGCGCGTGAGATAGGTCGCGATCGCGCCGGCGGCGATGATCAGAAGCGTCTGCATATGGAACAGCGTATCCATGCTCACGCCTCCCCTTCCACGACATCGCCGACCGCGGCCTCGTCGCCGTCGAGCGGCATGAGCGCGGCAACGAGGATGCCGGCCAGCGCACCCAGGCTGACATGCCAGGGCGAACCGACGAAATGCAGCGCCAGGATCGAGCCCGCCGAGGAGGCCAGCACCACCGGCAGCCAGTTCGCCCGGCTGCGGAAGCCGAGCACGAGGCCCATGAAGTAGATCGGCAGCAGCACGTCGATGCCGATCGCCTTGGGGTCGCTGATCAGGTTGCCGAGCAGGCCGCCGACGACCGTCAGGCAGAGCCAGGGTACATAGACGCTGAGGCCGAGCACCAGGGACCAGATATAGCTGACGCGGATGCCCGCATCGGCGCGGCGTTCGGTTTCGGCGAACTGCGGATCGGTGAGGAAGAACAGCGACGTCGCCTTCTGCCAGAAGGTGAGATGCCGGATATGGGCGGCGATCGCCGCCGAATAGAGCACATGCCGGAAATTCACGGCGAAGATCGACAGCACCACCAGCCAGGGCGCGACATTGTGATCGAAGAGCTCGACGCCGACGAGCTGGCTGGCGCCGGCATAGAGCGTCGCGCTCATCAGCGCCGCCTCCGCGATCGTCAGGCCGTTGTCGATGGCGACGGCACCGAACAGGACGGCAAACGGCGCCGCGGCGATCGCCACGGCGCTGCCACGCCGGAAGGCATCGCGGATTTCATCTTTCGTGGCGGGGGTCATGGGTCTGCTCTATCTCGGGATCGTACAGCCATAGAGCAGCAAGGGTCCACCTGCAAACCAATATGGCTGATGCATCGTTCAGCGCCGTTGATCGATCAGCGTCGAATTTCGCCTGATGCTGATGGATGTAGCCCCCTCTCCTCCGTCATGGTCGGGCTTGACCCGACCATCCACAACCCCGGGTGCCGCGTGGATGGTCGGGTCAAGCCCGACCATGACGAAAGAGAGGTAGAGCCAAGCGAAAGAGAGATGGCGCCGGGCGGAAGAGAGGTGGAGCCATGGATATGGCGCCAGACGAATAGAGAGGTGGCGCCCAGACGGAAGAGTGGCGCCTGGCGGTGCCGAAAATCACCCCTTCTTGAGCTGGAACGTGTGCTCGGGCCCCGGGAAACTGCGCGCCTTCACCTCTTCGGCATAGGTCGCGAAGGCCTCGCTCATGACGGGCGCGAGATTGGCGAAATGCTTGACGAAGCGCGGCTTGAAATCCGTGAAGATGCCGAGCACGTCGTCGACGACCAGCACCTGCCCATCGCAGGCCGGCGAGGCGCCGATGCCGATGGTCGGCACCTTGACCTTGCCGGTGATCTCGCGCGCCAGCGGCTCGACCGTGCCCTCGATGACGATGGCGAAGGCGCCGGCTTCGTCGATGGCCGCGGCGTCCCGGCGGATCTTCTCGACTTCCTTGTCGTTGCGGCCGAGCGAGCGGTAGCCGCCGGTCGTGTTGATGAGCTGCGGCATCAGGCCGACATGGCCGAGCACCGGGATGCCGCGCTGGGTGAGGAAATGCACCGTCTCGGCCATTTCCGCGCCGCCCTCCAGCTTGATCGCCGAACAGCCGGTTTCCTTGAGCACCCGGGCGGCCGTCGCAAAGGCCTGTTCCTTCGACTGCTGGTAGGAGCCGAAGGGCAGGTCGACGACGACGCAGGCATTGGACGAGCCGCGCATGACGGCCTGGCCATGGGCGATCATCATCTCGATCGTCACGCCGACGGTGGAATCGAGGCCGTAGAGCACCATGCCGAGGCTGTCGCCGACCAGCATGAAATCGACATGCGGATCCATGAGCTTGGCGACCGGGGTCGTATAGGCGGTGAGGCTGACGATCGGGCGCTCGCCCTTGAGGGCCCTGATATCGGCGGGCGCCAGTCGGCGCTTGGCGGTGTGTACGCTCATGTCACGCTACCTTTTTCGCGTTTTTCGGGCCAAGAACCCGGTTATCGAGGAGTTTCGTGCTCCCAAAGCGCACGAAAAGCAACAAAAGAACCGGCCTGTCGCCGACCGTGTCGATCTTGGCGAGCGTCTGCGGATCGCGGATCGCGACCACTTCGGGCCTTGCCAGCGGCTCGCTGGCAAGGAAGGCGGCAACGCCCGCCTCCAGCCGTTTCGCATCGGTCTCGCCGGCCATGATCAGCCGCTCGGCCTCCTCCAGCGCGCGCGGCACGATGACCGCAGCGGCGCGCTCCTCGGCCGAAAGGTAGACATTGCGGGAGGAACAGGCGAGCCCGTCCGCCTCCCGCACCGTCGGCACGCCGATCACCTCGACCGGCTGCGCCAGGTCCTCGGCCATGCGGCGGATGATGGCGAGCTGCTGGAAATCCTTCTCGCCGAAATAGGCGCGGTCCGGCTGGGCGATGTTGAAGAGTTTCGTCACCACCGTCGCGACGCCCGCGAAATGACCCGGACGCACCGAGCCTTCCAGCTCGCTGCCGAGCGTCGGCACGTCGACGACGGTCTCCATCGGCCGCGGATACATGTCCGCGACGCCGGGCGCGAAGAGATAGTGCACACCTTCCGCCTCCAGCATCGACTGGTCGCGGACAAGATCGCGCGGATAGCGCGCCAGATCCTCGTTGGCGCCGAACTGCAGGGGATTGACGAAAATGGTGGCGACGACGATGTCGTTGCCGGCACGGGCGCGGCGGGCAAGCTCCATATGGCCGACATGCAGGTAGCCCATGGTGGGCACGAGGCCGATCGTGCGGCCGTCCAGCCGGTGCGGGGCCAGCGCCGCGCGCAGGTCCGCGATGGTGGTGAAGGTCTGCATCGGCGGTTCCTCCTTGCTCTCGCCCTCTCCCGCGGGCGATGCCCCCGCTCGATCTCTGCGGATCGTTTGAGGAGGCGCCGTTTTCTATCTTGTGCAGCGCAAAAAGACAATCGGCAAACACCTTTGGCGGCGATAGGCCTCGCCGCTGGGCAGGGTTGCGTTTTGCGCACTGTACTTTTCGTGCAAGGGCCAGTAGAGAGCGCACCAGCAAGCTCGTCGCGGACGGGCTGAGAGCGCGACGCATGATCGTTGCGGAACCCGAATTCCGAAAGACCCTCGATGACAAGTTTTGAAGGCCTCGCTCCGGCGATGGCAAAGGCGTTGGAAAAACGCGGCTATACCACTTTGACGCCGGTGCAGGTCGCCGTCTCCGACCCGAAGATCGGCGATGCGGATGCGCTGGTCTCCGCCCAGACCGGCTCCGGCAAGACCGTCGCCTTCGGCCTCGCGCTCGCTCCGACGCTGCTTCAGGGCGAAGAGCGTTTTGCCCGCGCCGGGAACCCGCTTGCCCTCGTCATCGCCCCGACCCGCGAACTCGCCATGCAGGTCAAGCGCGAGCTGGAATGGCTCTACGAGATGACTGGCGCCGTCATCGCCTCCTGCGTCGGCGGCATGGACGTGCGCAACGAACGGCGCGCGCTGGAGCGCGGCGCCCATATCATCGTCGGCACGCCGGGCCGCCTGCGCGACCACATCACCCGCGGCAATCTCGATCTGTCCGATATCCGCGCCGTCGTGCTCGACGAGGCCGACGAGATGCTCGACCTCGGCTTCCGCGAAGACCTCGAATTCATCCTGGAAGCGGCGCCGGAAGACCGCCGCACGCTGATGTTCTCGGCCACGGTGCCGAAGGAGATCGCCGCGCTCGCCAAGAACTACCAGCGCGAGGCGCTGCGCATCTCGACCGCCGCCGAGCGCGAACAGCATGTCGACATCGACTATCGCGCGCTGCTGGTCGTGCCGGCCGACCGCGAGAACGCCATCATCAACGTTCTGCGCTACTACGATGCGCAGAACGCCATCGTCTTCTGTTCGACGCGCGCGGCGGTGAACCACCTGACCGCCCGCTTCAACAACCGCGGCTTCTCGGTCGTCGCCCTCTCCGGCGAACTCAGCCAGAACGAACGGACCCACGCGCTGCAGGCCATGCGCGACGGCCGCGCCCGCGTCTGCATCGCCACCGACGTCGCCGCGCGCGGCATCGACCTGCCGAACCTCGAGCTCGTCGTGCATGCCGACCTGCCGACCAACCCGGAAACCCTGCTGCACCGCTCGGGCCGCACCGGCCGTGCCGGCCGCAAGGGCGTCAGCGCGCTCATCGTGCCGCTCAGCGCCCGCCGCAAGGCCGAGCGCCTGCTGCAGGCGGCGAACCTCAAGGCCAACTGGGCGACCCCGCCGTCCGCCGAGGACATCCTGCGCCGCGACGACGAGCGCCTGCTCGCCGACCCGATGCTGACCGACGCGATCGGCGAAGACGAGGTCGAGACGATCGACGCCCTGGCCGCACGCTTCGATGCCCGCCAGCTTGCCGCCGCCGTCGCCCGCTTCTTCAAGGCCGGCCGCTCCGCGCCGGAAGACCTGGTCGAGGTGTCGCTCGAGCAGCGCAAGCCGCGCGAGCGCGGCAACGACTTCATCCCGGCCGAAACCAAGCGCCCGCGCGAGGGTTTCGGATCGAGCGTGTGGATCTCCGTCTCGGTCGGCCGCAAGCAGCGCGCCGAACCGCGCTGGCTGATCCCCATGCTCTGCCGCAACGGCAGCATCACCAAGAACGAGATTGGCGCGATCAAGATGCAGCCGGAGGAGACCTATATCGAGCTCTCTGCCGATGCCGCCGACGGCTTCCTCGGCCATCTCGGCCCGAACAGCATGCTGGAGCGCGGCATCCGCGTCACCGTGCTGGAAGGCCAGCCCGACCTGACGCCGCAGCCCTATACGCGCACGCCCGGCGAGAAGACGCAGCGCTACGACCGGCCGGAACGCCGCGCCGACTGGAAGCCGAAGGGTGACTTCGACAAGAAGCCGCGTTTCGAGAAGAAGCGCGATTTCGACAAGCCGGAAGGCGCTGCCGCCAAGCCGCACTGGAAGGACCGCGAGGACGGCGGCAAGAAGCCGGCAAAGCCGTTTGCCGGCACAAAACCCTTCAAGGGCAAGCGCGATGAAAAATTCGCCAAGCCCGAAGGCGCCGCGCGCAAGCCGAAGGGCAAGAAGCCGGACCGCTTCTGACGCGGCCGGCGCGTTTGGCCGTGGCTTGGCGACACACCGCGCGCCATTCTCAACGTCATCCTCGGGCTTGACCCGAGGATCCAAATCCACCGCGTGCCGGTGGGATGGATGCTCGGGTCAAGCCCGAGCATGACGGAGGAGAGTGTAGCAGGAGCCAAGGCCAACAGGCCTGTCGATCCAGCGCGGAACTTTCATCACCGCGCCGCATTACCCTCGCGCTTTTGCGAGGGGATATTCATGACACGCGCCGAGGGCGACAAGGACGAATTCAGCCGCTTCGTGACCGGGCTCGGCCGGGGCGTCGCCGGCGCCCTCCTCCTGGCGCTGCCCATGCTGATGACCATGGAAATGTGGTATCTCGGCTTCTACATGGCGCGCGAGCGCCTGTTCCTGCTGCTGCTGCTCAACATCCCCCTGCTCATCCTGCTCGCCCACCGCATCGGCTTCGAGAAGACCTTCAGCTGGCGCGAGGCGACACGCGACGCGGCGATCGCCTATGGTATCGGCATCGTGACCAGCCTGGTGGTGCTGACGGCGCTCGGCCTCCTGCGCGGCGGCATGCCGGCGAGCGAGCTTGTCGGCAAGGTCGCCCTGCAATCGGTCCCCGCCAGCATCGGCGCCATGCTCGGCCGCAGCCAGCTCGGCCATGACGAAGGCGACGCCGATACGAAGGAGACGAGCTATCCCGGCGAACTGCTGCTAATGGCGGCCGGTGCGCTGTTCCTCTCGCTCAACATCGCGCCGACCGACGAGATGATGGTGCTCGCCTACAAGATGACGACCTGGCACGCCCTCGTCGTCGCCGTCCTCTCCATCGCCCTCATGCACGGCTTCGTCTATGCGGTGTCCTTCACCGGCGGCCACGAGCTTTCGCCGCAAACGCCCTGGTGGCACGCCTTCGTGCGCTTCACCCTGCCCGGCTATGTCATCGCGCTGGCGATCAGCATCTTCGCGCTGTGGATCTTCGAGCGCCTTGGCGACAGTTCGCCGGTCGAGATCATGCTGTCCGTCATCGTGCTCGGCTTTCCCGCCGCGCTCGGCGCCGCCGCCGCGCGGCTGATCCTGTGAGGCCGACATGACCCGTTCAGAACAGGGTCGCCACAGGGAACGCCATGATCCGCACTGGATCGAGTGGCTGACAGGCCTCGTTTCCGCCCTGCTGATCGCCGGCATGCTCGGCTGGGTCGGCTGGGAAGCCTTCACGCGGGAAGCGATGCCGCCGGACCTCTCCGTCACCATTCTCGCCACGCAGAAGGCGAAGGCCGGATACCGCATCACCTTCGACATCGCCAATTCCGCGACCACGACCGCCGCCGCGGTCACCGTCATCGGCCGGCTGATGGACGGCGACAAGATCATCGAGGAGAACCATGTGATCTTCGACTATGTCGCCGCGGAATCGAAATCGACCGGCGCCCTCCTGTTCGAAACCGATCCGGCGGGGCGGCAGGTGGATATCCGCGCCGCCGGCTACACCGATCCCTGACCGCCGGCGGCCTTGAAACCGGGAACCAATTTCATCGCCGGGGATTGAACAGAGCACAAGTATCCGTGTCCGCAGATGAAAGGACATGGCCGATCCCACAAGGTTCTTCCCCATGGAATGGCCCATTCTCATTCTGCTGATCACCCAGATCCTTCTTCCAGCCTTCTTTCTGCTCTGGCTCTGGCTGCCGAGCCCGGCCGACCGGCTCGGCTGGCTCACGCGCGTGGTCTACGGCGCGGCCTATTTCGCCTTCGTCACGGTCATCGGGCGCTGGGATTTCCTGGGCACGGCGCTGACCTTCCTGCTGCCGGTCGCCTTCGTCGCGGCGACCGGCCTTTCCTATCTGCGTGTGCGTCGCCGCCGCTGGAACGCTTCATCCTCGGTGCTGCGCACGCATGGTTTCACCGCGGCCATGGCCGTGTTCTTCCTGGCGCTGACGGCGCGGGCGCTCTCCGGCTACGGCTATCAGGAGACGGCGGTCGATCTCGCCTTTCCCTTTGGCGCCGGCACCTACTATGTCGGCCAGGGCGGCGGCACGGCGTCGATCAACCATCACCACGGCAGCCAGAGCCAGCGCTTCGCCCTCGACATCGTCGCCCTCAACGGCTTCGGCATGCGCGCGGCAGGGCTGATGCCGGAGAACCTTTCGGACTACGCGATCTACGACCGCGAGGTGAAGAGCCCCTGCAACGGCATCGCCATATCCACCCATGACGGGATCGACGACAACCGCATTTCCGAGACGAACACCGAGGCGCCGGCGGGCAACCACGTCATCCTCGCCTGCGGCACGGCGCGCATCCTGCTTGCCCATTTCCGCAAGGGCTCCATCGTGGTCGCCGACGGCGCGATCGTCACGAAGGGCGAGACGCTCGGGCGCGTCGGCAATTCGGGCAATTCCTCCGAGCCGCACCTGCACATGCATGCCTATCTCGGCGGCACGCGCGACTACAATGAAGGCCAGGGCGTGCCGATGACCTTCGATGGCCGCTTCCTCGTGCGCGGCTCGACCGTCACGGTGCCTTGATCCGCTCGAACCAGCCCTCTTCGTCGATCACCTCGACGTTGAATTCCCGTGCCTTGTCGAGCTTGGAGCCGGCGCCCGGCCCCGCCACCACGAGATCCGTCTTCTTGGAGACCGAGCCCGCCACCTTGGCGCCCAGCCGCTCGGCCATGGCCTTCGCCTCGTCGCGCGTCATCTTTTCCAGCGAGCCGGTAAACACCACCGTCTTGCCGGCGACCGGGCTCGAGCTTGCCACGACCACCTCGGCCGCCTCCGGCGTCACCTCCTGCAACAGCCGGTCGATCACGTCGAGATTGCGCGGCTCCTTGTAGAACTCGACCATCGCCCGGGCGACGACCTCGCCGATGCCGTCGATGCTGTTGAGCTCGTTCCACGCCTCGCCGGACAGCGAGACGGAGGCCTTCATGCCCTCCTCGAAGGCCGCATAGGTTCCGTAGGCACGCGCCAGGAGCTTGGCATTGGTCTCGCCGACATGGCGGATGCCGAGCGCATAGATGAAGCGGTTGAGCGCGATCGACCGGCGGGCATCGATGGCGTCATAGAGCTTGCGCACACTGACCTTGCCGAAACCGTCGATGTTTTCGAGCTTGGTGAGCGAATCGGCCTGCCGCTTCTCCAGCGTGAAGATGTCCGGCGCGGTGCGGATCGTCAGCGACGGATCTTCAGCCGCGAAGAAGAAATCGATCTGCTTGGCGCCCAGCCCCTCGATGTCGAAGGCATTACGCGAAACGAAATGCTTCAGGTGCTCCACCGCCTGCGCGCGGCAGACGAAACCGCCCGTGCAGCGCGTGACGGAATCGAGCCGGCCCGTCTTCTCGTTGCGCTCGCGCACGGCATGGCTGCCGCAGACCGGGCAGGTCTTCGGGAATTCGTAGCGCTGCGCCTCCGCCGGCCGCTTTTCCATCACCACGTCCAGCACCTGCGGAATCACGTCGCCCGCGCGCTGCACGATGACCGTGTCGCCGATGCGGATGTCATGATCCTCCGCGCGGATGCGCTCGCCGCTGTTGCCGATGCCCTCGATATAGTCGGCATTGTGCAGCGTCGCATTGGTGACGACCACGCCGCCGACCGTGACGGGCGTCAGCCGCGCGACGGGCGTCAGCGCGCCGGTGCGGCCGACCTGGATATCGATCTTCTCGACGGTGGTGAAGGCCTGCTCGGCCGGGAACTTGTGCGCCGTCGCCCAGCGCGGCGAGCGGGAGCGGAAACCGAGGCGCTCCTGCAGCGCCAGCTCGTCCACCTTGTAGACGACACCGTCGATGTCGTAGTCAAGGTCCGGGCGGGCAAGGCCGATCTCCCGGTAATGCGCGATGATGTCGTCGACGCGGGAAAGCCGCCTGGTCAGCGGGTTGACGGGGAAACCCCAGCTCTTCAGGGTCTCGATCATGCCGTATTGCGTATCCGCCGGCATCGCCGACATCTCGCCCCAGGCGTAGGCGAAGAAACGCAGCCTGCGGCTCGCCGTGACGCTCGCGTCGAGCTGGCGCAGCGAACCCGCCGCCGTGTTGCGCGGGTTGACATAGGTCTGCTTGCCCTCCGCCGCCATCTTCTCGTTGAGCGCCAGGAAGTCGCTCTTGGCCATGTAGACCTCGCCGCGTACCTCCACGACGTCCGGCGCACCGGTCGGCAGGCGGTTCGGGATTTCTGCGATGGTGAGCACGTTGGCGGTGACGTTCTCGCCCGTCGTGCCGTCGCCGCGCGTCGCCGCCGTCGTGAGGCGCCCGTTCTCGTAGCGGATCGACATGGAAAGGCCGTCGATCTTCGGCTCGGCGGTAAAGGCGATCGAATCGTCCGGCAGGCGGCCGAGGAAGCGGTAGACGGAGGCGACGAAATCCCGGACATCCTCGTCGGAGAACGTGTTGTCGAGCGAGAGCATCGGGCGCGAATGGGTGATCGGCGCGAAGGTCGGCAGCGGCGCGGAGCCCACCCGGCGCGACGGACTGTCGTCGCGGACGAGCGCCGGGAACCGCGCCTCGATCGCCTCGTTGCGCCGCTTCAGCGCGTCGTAGTCGGCGTCCGAGATCTCCGGCGCGTCCTGGCCGTGATAAAGTTCGTCATGGCGCGCGATTTCCGCCGCCAGATAGGCAAGCTCGGCTGCTGCCTCTTCTTCGGTGAGATGCTCGACGGGGGTTTTCACATTTGCCATGGCCTGCTCCGGATTAGGCCACCGGTTTTAGAGAAAAGCTGACGAAAGGAAAGATGGAACAGCCCCTCATCCCGCTGCCGCGACCTTCTCCCCGCAAGCGGGGAGAAGGGGAACGCCGCCCGGGCTTCCCAGATTTTCTCCGCCGGCTGTTTGGGGAAAACGGAGCCACATCGCCCTTCGCCCCGCTTGCGGGGAGAAGGTGCCGGCAGGCGGATGAGGGGCAGCCCGCTACACCCCGCCCGACAGCAGCCGCGCCGCGGCCGCCCTCGCCTCGTCCGTCACCGAGGCACCGGCCAGCATGCGGGCGATCTCCTCGGTGCGGGCGCCGTCATCCATCCGGGCGACGCGGGTGGCGACCGTCTCGCTGCCTTCGACCGGCCCCTTGGAGATGAGCAGATGCGTCGCCGCGCGGGCCGCGACCTGCGGGGCGTGGGTGACGGAGAGCACTTGCACGGTCGAAGAGAGCCGCTTCAGCCGCTGGCCGATGGCATCGGCCACCGCGCCGCCGACTCCGGTGTCGATTTCGTCGAAGACGAGGGTCGGCGCGGAGCCGCGATCGGCGAGCGCCACCTTCAGCGCCAGCAGGAAACGCGAGAGCTCGCCGCCGGAGGCGACCTTCATGATCGGGCCGGGGCGCGTACCGGGATTGGTCTGGACGTGGAATTCGACCGTGTCGATCCCCTCCTCCGCGCCGCCTTCCGGGTCGGTGGTGATCTCGACGGTGAAGCGCGCACGCTCCAGCTTCAGCGCCGGCAGCTCGGCCATCACGGCGGCGGCGAGCGCCTCTGCCGCATGGTGGCGCTTGTCCGAAAGCGCGCGGGCGGCAAGTTCGAAGGCGGCGCGCGTCTCGGCAAGATGGGCCTGAAGGCGCACCAGCTTCTCCTCGCCCGCATCGAGATCGGCAAGATCGGCGATCATCTTGGCGGCGAGCGCCGGAAGGCCGGTGACGGGCACGGAATATTTGCGGGCGGCCGCGCGCAGGGCGAAGAGGCGCTCTTCCGTGCGCTCCAGCTCCTTGGGGTCGTATTCGGTCTTGCGCAACGCCACCTCGACGGCCATCTGCGCATCGGAAAGCTGGTTCAGCGCCTGGTCGAGCAGTTCGACCGTTTCCTCCAGCAGGCCCGGCGCCTCGTGGCTCTTGCGCTCCAGCCGGCGCACGAGCGCGGCGATGAGCGGCACGGGCGAGGCATTGCCGTTCAGGAACTCGCTTGCCTCGTTGATGTCGCCGGCAATGCGCTCGGCCTTCATCATGCGCGCGCGGGTTTCCGCCAGCACATCCTCCTCCCCGTCCTGGGGCGAGAGGATTTCGAGCTCCTCGACGGAGGAGCGCAGGTAATCGGCCTCGCGGGCCGCCGCCTCCACCTTCTCGCGGTGGCGGCGCAGCGTGCGCTCGGCTTCCTTCCACTGATGATAGAGCGTGCCGACGTCAGCAGCCGCCTCGCCAAGGCCGCCGAAGGCATCGAGCAGCAGGCGGTGCGCATCGGTGTCGACGAGCGCGCGGTCGTCGTGCTGGCCGTGGATCTCGACGAGACGCTGGCCGGCCTGGCGCATCAGCTGCACGGAGACCGGCTGGTCGTTGACGAAGGCCTTGGTGCGTCCGTCGGCGGATTGCTGGCGGCGGAAGATCAGGTCGCCGTCGTCATCGATGCCGTTGTCGCGCAGCAGCGCGCGGGCGGCATGGCCGTGCGGCACGTCGAAGACGGCCGTCACCTGGCCGCGCTCCAGGCCGTGACGCACCAGCGAGCCGTCGCCCCGCCCGCCGAGCGCCAGCGAAAGACTGTCGAGAAGAATGGACTTGCCGGCGCCCGTCTCGCCCGTCAGCACGGAAAGGCCCGGCTCGAAAGCGAGGTCGAGCCGTTCGATCAGGACGATATCGCGGATCGAAAGCTGCGCCAGCATGCGGTGTTTGCTCTTCGGTCAGACGCCGAGCAGGTTCTTGCCGGCGCGGGAAATCCAGGATCCGGTATTTTCGCGCGGCTCCAGCCCCTTCGATTGAAGCAGCTTGTAGCTGTCGGCATACCACTGGCTGTCGGGATAGTTATGGCCGAGCACCGCCGCCGCCGTCTGCGCTTCCGTATCCACGCCCATGGCGTAATAGGTCTCGACGAGACGGGCGAGCGCTTCCTCGATCTGGTTGGTCATCGGATATTTCTCGACGACGACACGGAAGCGGCTGGCGGCCGCGATATATTCCTTGCGCTCGAGATAGTAGCGGCCGACCTGCATTTCCTTGCCGGCGAGCTGGTCGCGGGCAAAGCGCATCTTGGTCTGCGCGTCCTCGACATATTCCGAATCGGGATAGTTCTCGACGACGGCCTGCATGGCTTCCAGCGTCTGCGCCGAGGCGCGCTGGTCCTGCGTCACGCTCGGGATCTGCTTCCAGTAGGCAAGGCCGACGATGTATTGCGCATAGGCCGCGTCTTCCGAACCCGGATAGAGGTTGAGATAGCGTTTGCCGGCGGCGATCGCTTCCTCGTTGCGGCCCTGACGGTAATTCGTGAAGGCCGACATGACGAGCGCCTTGCGCGCTTCCTCGGAGAACGGATGCTGGCGGTCGACGGCCTCGAACTTGCGGCTCGCCTCGCCCACCTTGCCGGCATTGAGGTTGGCAAGGCCCTGGTTGTAGAGCTTGTCGGCCGGTTCGGTCTCGCCGGTCAGCTTGGTGATGTCGATGTCCGGATCCGACTGGCACGCGGAAAGGACGACAGGCGAAGCCGCCGCAAAAAGCGTAAGATAGACAATGCGCGCCGTCTTCTTCACACCAACAGACCCTGCAACAACCATGTGACAATCCCAGTTCAACGGACGCGGTGCGGTAACCCGCCGCGCGCGCCCCGCGTTGTATCTCCAAATGCGTGAAGACCGCAACGCCATGCCGGCGCATTAACGCATTTTTATGGCAAGGCTGTCTGGAAGCGCACGCCTTACAGGGACCAGGGCGCAAACTCGGGGGCGTTGACGGCGATCAGCTCGCGCTGGCCGGCGCGCGAGCGCGGCGCGGAGGCTTCGACGACCTCGTAGGCCGTGCGGTCGCTGAGCAGCGCCTTCAGCGCATGGGCGTTCATCCTGTGGCCGCCGCGATAGGAGCGGTAGCAGCCGATGAACTGCGCGCCGGCAAGCGCAAGGTCGCCCACGGCATCGAGCGTCTTGTGACGCACGAACTCGTCCTTCGCGTAGCGCAGGCCCTCGACATTGATCACGGTGTTGTCGTCGGAGATGACGACGGAATTTTCCAGCGACGAGCCGAGCGCATGGCCGGAGGCCCAGAGCTTTTCCACATCGCGCATGAAACCGAAGGTGCGGGCGCGCGACAATTCGCTGCGGAAGGTCATCGGCGTCAGGTCGCCCTTCCAGGCCTGGCGGCCGATCAGCGGGCAATCGAAATCGATCTCGACCTCGAATCGCGTGCCGTCATAGGGCGAGAACTCGGCCCAGGAAGCGCCGGCCTCGACGCGCACCGGCTTGACGATGCGGATATAGCGGCGCTTGACGGCGAGCGGGATGAGGCCGACCTGGTCGATCGCATCGATGAAGGGGGCCGAGCTGCCGTCCATGATCGGCATTTCGGCGCCGTGGACCTCGATGAGGACATTGTCGAGACCGAGCGCATAGAGCGCGGCCATGACGTGCTCGACGGTGGCGATCGACGTCGCGGGCGTGAAGCCGAGCACGGTGCACAGGTCCGTGTTACCGACCTGCGCGGAGACCGCGCGGTACTCGCTCACGGTGCCGTCGTCGTGCAGGCGCTGGAAGAGGATACCGCTGTCGGCTTCGGCCGGGTTGAAGGTGATCGATACGGCCGCGCCGGAATGGACGCCCGTGCCGGCAATCGTCACCGGGCTCGCAATCGTCGTCTGGAAACCGAGCATACCGATCGTCATGTGCATTCGCCTCGTCTTACTGTCGGCTCATTCTTCGCCGACATTCTTATTTCACGGGCTCGCGGGAGCCCCGGTATTTCATTGGCCCAAGGAAACCCTTGGCCGGGCGCGTTGCGCCCACCGACAAGTCCGCCTCAACGTCTGGAGTGATTTGATGCCTCCGGCGTGATGCCGGCATCCGATCCCTGACTGGCCCCTGTGCCTAGTGTGAATGTAGTAGGTCCCTCAGGGTTACACAAATCACTGTTTCTTTCGTTTTGTTACGCTCCACATCAACGGCAAACTCTTGAATTTAGACAAGAATCAAAAATGCCCGGACCACGGTCCGGGCATTCTGTCAACGGGCTCCGGGGAAGGCCTCAGTTCGACTGGCGGCGCAGGAACGCCGGGATTTCGAGCTGGTCGTCCTCACCGAGCGAACGCGGCTGCGGATTGGCGCGGCCATGATCGTCGAGCTGACCGCGGCGCGGGGCGTAGAGGCTGGCTTCGGCCGACAGCGGACGGCGCTGCTGCTGGGCCTGCGGCGCCGGCTCCTGGGCGGCCTGCGGCTCCTCGTGACGGCCGAGCGAGGACGTCAGGCGCTTGAGGAGGCCCATCGGGCCGCGCTCTTCGCTGTGCGAGGCGACCGGCTGCTGGGCGGCGCGGTGGTCGATCTCGGCCTGCACGACGGGCGGGAAATCCTCGATCTTCGGCATGCGCATCGTCTGCGGCTCCTGACGGATGATCGGAGCGGACGGCTCGACGCGCTGCTGCATGACCGGGGCCTGCTGCATCGGCTGCTGCTGGACCGGGCGCTGCACCGGCGTCTCGGCCGGGGCGGCGAACAGGCGGTTCTGCAGGCGCGGCTCTTCCTGGACGGAAGCCACCGGCTGCTGCACCGGAGCCGGACGGTTCACCGGAATGGCGAGTTCCCGCTCGAGGTTCTCCTCCGAGGCGCGGATGGCCTCGGCGATCGGATCGACGACCAGCTGCTGGGCGACCGGCTGCTGCATGACGGGCTGCGGGACCGGCTGGGGCTGCGGCGCTGCGGCCTGGACCTGCGGCTGGGCCGGAACGGCGGCGGGGCGGACTACCGGCTTGCTGTGGCTGCGAAAGTCAGCATGACGTGCAGCCACCTCCGAGGCCGCGCGGTCGATGCCGGTTGCAACAACGGAGACGCGGATCAGGCCTTCGAGCTCTTCGTCGAAGGTTGCGCCGAGAATGATGTTTGCGTCCGGATCGACTTCCTCGCGGATACGGGTCGCGGCTTCGTCGACTTCGAAGAGGGTGAGGTCACGGCCGCCGGTGATCGAGATCAGCAGGCCCTGCGCGCCCTTCATCGAGGTTTCGTCGAGCAGCGGGTTGGCGATAGCCGCTTCCGCGGCGGCCATGGCGCGGCCTTCGCCCGAAGCTTCGCCCGTGCCCATCATGGCGCGGCCCATCTCGCGCATCACCGAGCGGACGTCGGCGAAGTCGAGGTTGATGAGGCCTTCCTTGACCATGAGGTCGGTGATGCAGGCGACGCCCGAATAGAGCACCTGGTCGGCCATCGCGAAGGCGTCGGCAAAGGTGGTCTTGTCGTTGGCGATGCGGAAGAGGTTCTGGTTCGGGATGACGATCAGCGTGTCGACCGACTTCTGCAGTTCCTGGATGCCCTCTTCGGCAAGACGCATGCGGCGGCCGCCCTCGAAGTGGAACGGCTTGGTGACGACGCCGACGGTCAGGATGCCCTTGTTGCGGGCCGCCTGCGCGACGACCGGCGCTGCGCCCGTGCCCGTGCCGCCGCCCATGCCGGCGGTGACGAAGCACATGTGGGTGCCGTTCAGGTGATCGATGATCTCGTCGATGCACTCTTCCGCGGCGGCGCGGCCGACCTCCGGCTGCGAGCCGGCGCCGAGGCCTTCCGTGACGGCGACGCCCATCTGGATGATCCGCGAAGCCTTGGTCATGGTCAGCGCCTGGGCATCGGTGTTGGCGACGACGAAATCGACGCCTTCCAGGCCCGCGGTGATCATGTTGTTGACAGCATTGCCACCGCCCCCGCCGACACCGAAGACGGTGATGCGGGGCTTCAGCTCGGTGATGTCCGGCTTCTGGAGCTTGATAGTCATTGCAGTGTTCCTTTCGTTTCCGGCTGCTTCGCCCAGCCGGTCTATTCCCAAAACTCTAGTGTCGGTCTTTCCCGGCCGTAACGCCGCCGGGAAACCCGTCAGAAACTCTCCTTCAGCCACTGGCCCATGCGGGCGATGCGGCCGTTGCCACCCGTCAGCTGCGAGAGCATGCCGCCCTGCACAGCGTGTTCTTCCAGTTCCGCGACCTGCGGATAGATCATCAGCCCCACCGCCGTCGAAAAGGCGGGCCCCTTGGCCGCCGTCGGCAGGCCGGAGACGCCGAGCGGGCGGCCGATGCGGACATTACGGGCAAGGATGCGGCGGGCCGCTTCCGGCAGGCCGGTGAGCTGGCTGGCGCCGCCCGTCAGCACGATCCTTTTCCCGACGATCGGCGAGAAGCCGGAGCGCTGGATGCGGTCGCGGATGAGTTCGAGCGTCTCTTCGATGCGTGCCCTGACGATGCGGGACAGCAGCGCGCGCGGCACATGGGTCGGCTGGTCGCGGTCGTCCTCGCCGATCGGCGGGACGGTGACGATGTCGCGCTCGTCGCTGGCGTTCGGCAGGGCCGAGCCGTGCACGACCTTCAGGCGTTCGGCATCCTCGATGCGGGTCGACAGGCCACGCGCGAGGTCCGTCGTGACGTGGTGGCCGCCGAGCGAGACGGCATCGGAGTGCACCAGCTTGCCTTCGGCGAAGACGGAGATCGTCGTCGTGCCGCCACCCATGTCGATCGAGGCGCAGCCGAGTTCGACCTCGTCGTCGACGAGGGCCGAAAGGCCGCTCGCATAGGGCGTCGCCACCATGCCCTCGACGGAGAGGTGCGCACGGTTGATGCAGAGTTCGAGGTTCTTCAGCGCGGCCCGTTCGGCCGTCAGCACATGCATGTCGACGCCGAGCACGTCGCCGAACATGGAGAGCGGATCGCGGATGCCGCGCTCGCCGTCAAGCGAGAAGCCCGTCGGCAGCGAATGGAGGATGGCGCGGTCCTGGCGCAGCGACTGCTGGCCGGCGACGGCGAGCACCTTGCGCAGGTCGTTGGCATCGACCTCCTGGCCTCCGAGATCGATGGTCGCGGTGTAGACGTCGCTCTGCAGGCGGCCGGCCGAGACGTTGACGATCAGGCTCTCGATGGTGAGGCCGGCCATGCGCTCGGCGGCATCGACGGCAAGGCGCACGACGCTTTCGGCGGCATCCAGATCGGTGATGACACCGTTCTTCACGCCGCGCGATTTCTGGTGGCCGATGCCGATGACCTCGACATTGTGCGTGCGGCCGGGAAGGATCTCGCTTTCGGCGCGCGGCGTCAGCCGGCCGATCATGCAGACGACCTTGGTGGAGCCGATGTCGAGGACCGAAACGACATGCGCCCGCTTGGAGGAAAGCGGCTTCAAGCGCGGCAGGCCAAAATGGGACGAACCGAAAATGCTCATGTGCGCTTCGCTGCCTTCTTCAGGTCCTTCGTTCTCTGCTCGACCGCCGCATTGCGGCGTTCCAGCGCCCCTTCCGTCAAACGGACCGTCGTACGGTCTTCGAGCCGGAGATCGACGGCCGCGATGTCGCGCTCCAGGATCCCCTGCTCCGCTTCCAGCGTCGCCAGCGTGTCCATGGCGCGCGGCACGTTGTGCTCCGGCAGCTTGACGACGATGCCGTTGTCGAGCCTCAAGTCCCAGCGACGGCCGGCGACCCGGATATAGGCCTTCACCCGCGCCTTGATTTCCGGCCAGTTGTCGAACTCGTCGGCAAAGCCGGCCGCGGCCGTCTCCGCGTCGCGGCCGACGAACAGCGGCAGCGTCGAGAACTTGTTGTCGCGCAGCGGCGCGATGACGCTGCCGTTCTTCTCAATCAGCGACAGGTCGGAGCCGTGCTGCCAGATGGCGAAGGCTTCCCGCTCCTTCAGTGCGATCTCGATCGTGCCCGGATAGACTTTCCGCACGGATGCGTCCTCGACCCAGGGCAGCTCGGTGAGCTGCTTGCGGGCTTCCTTGACGTCGAGGGCGACCAGCGAGGTCGTGCCGTCGAGGCCGAGGCGCTCCAGAATGTCGATTTCCGAGGTCTCGCGGTTGCCGGAGACCTTGACGTCCTCGATGGCAAAGCCGATCGCCGTCGTCGAGGCCTGGGCGACATCCTGCGAATGGCCGCCCAGCGACATGCCGTAAAGGCCCGTCGCGCCGATGAACAGCACGGTGGCGACGCTGCCGGTGTGGCGCGGAATATGGATGCGGCCGGCCGCGAGGCTGACCAGGAACCGGACAATCCGGCGCAGCGGGCGCGGCAGCACGCGACCGGCTTCCGTATCCGGCAACCCGACGGGGCGCACCCTGCTCTTCTTGACGCTCAACGCAAACACGACGCGTCCTCCACCATCCACCGCAAGAATTCACCAAAGGAATGGCCGGCATGAACGGCCATTTCGGGCACCAGGGAGGTCGGGGTCATGCCGGGCTGGGTGTTGATCTCCAGCCAGATAAGCTCGCCATTCTCGGAGAATCGGTCGTCGTAACGGAAGTCGGAACGGCTGACGCCACGGCACCCGATCGCTTGATGCGCCTTGAGGGAGAGTGTTTGAACTTTTTGGTAAATATTCGGTGAAATTTGCGCCGGGATGACGTGTTTCGAGCCGCCTTTCACATATTTGGAATCATAGTCGTAGAAAGCGTGGCCCTGCGGCACCACTTCCGTCACGCCGAGCGCGACGTCGCCCATGACGCCGCAGGTCAGCTCCCGGCCGTAGATGTAGCGCTCGACCATGACGCTGTCGCCATAGCGCCATTCGGACGAGGTGATGATCTGCGGGGGATGCGACTGGTCTTCCTTGACCATGACGACGCCGAAGGACGAGCCTTCGCGCACCGGCTTGACCACGTATGGCGGCTTCATCGGATGCGCCGAGGTGAAATCGAAGCGATCCATCAGCCGCTGCTCGGCGATCGGAATGCCGGCGGCCTTGGCGATGATCTTCGCCTGCGCCTTGTCCATGGCGAGCGCCGAGGCGAGCACGCCGGAATGGGTATAGGGGATCTGGAGATATTCGAGGATGCCCTGGATGGTGCCGTCCTCGCCGAAGGGCCCGTGCAGCGCATTGAAGGCGACGTCCGGCTTCAGTTCGGCAAGCACGCTCGCGACGTCGTGGCCGACATCGACGCGGGTGACCTTGTAGCCCTCGGCCTCAAGCGCGTCGGCGCAGGCGTTGCCCGACGAAAGGCTCACCGGCCGTTCCGACGAAAAACCACCCATCAGCATCGCGACATGCTTCACGCTCATAGAACCCCCAACTGAATTCCGTACTCTGGTGCTCGTCCCTTGCGCGGACCTGATTTGCTTGCGATCCGACTCGGGCAGCGAGGTAGGATCACTAGAACGTCATTAAGGTTAATGAAGCGTTTACTTTCGTTAACCGGAGCCGCCCGGAGGCGAATTTTCCTGTCCCGAATCAAGTCGCGCTTCGATTCTCTCTCTGGAATCAGAGAGTTGTGGCCGACGCAAGAAAAAGAAGAATTTAGAATTCTCTAAAGCGGAACCGGAAGCCGGGCCCATGGCCGCAAACCCCTGGTAAACGCGGGCAACGCCTCCAGCGCACGAAAAGTACGATTTTTCGCCGGCCTGCGTACTTTTGTTGTTTCGCTGACCGCCCGGTTGGCGTAATAAACCGCCGCTGCCTCCCAAGACAGCTTCAAAAACCAAGAAAAGGCACCCATGATGAGTGACACGCTCGCTTCCGGGTCGCCGACCGCAACGCATTCCAACCGCGCTGGGCTCAACTCCCCGGCGCGCGTTCTTTTTGCAAGCCTGGTCGGAACGACCATCGAATTCTTCGATTTCTACGTCTATGCCACGGCCGCCGTGCTGGTCTTCCCGACGCTGTTCTTCCCGAACAGCGATCCGACGACGGCCCTGCTCGCCTCTTTCGCGACCTTCTCGATCGCCTTCTTCGCCCGCCCGCTCGGCGCGATCGTCTTTGGCCACTATGGCGACCGCATTGGCCGCAAGACGACGCTGGTGGCGGCGCTTCTGACCATGGGCGTCTCGACCGTGATCATCGGCCTGCTGCCCTCCTACGAGACGATCGGCGTTCTCGCGCCGCTGCTCCTGGCGCTTTGCCGCTTCGGCCAGGGCTTCGGCCTTGGCGGCGAATGGGGCGGCGCGGTGCTGCTGGCGACGGAAAATGCCCCGCCCGGCAAGCGCAGCTGGTACGGCATGTTCCCGCAGCTCGGCGCACCCGTCGGGCTCTTCCTCTCCTCCGGCGTCTTCTGGCTGCTGCTGCATGTCATGTCGCAGGAATCGCTGCTCGCCTGGGGCTGGCGCATCCCCTTCGTCGCCTCGATCGTGCTGATCGCCGTCGGCCTCTGGGTTCGCCTGTCGATCACCGAGACGCCGGCCTTCCAGAAGGCCATCGAAAAGCAGGAGCGTGTCGAGGTCCCGGTCGTGGAGCTCTTCCGCAACCACAAGCGCAGCCTCGTGCTCGGCACCTTCGTGGCGCTCGCCACCTTCGTGCTGTTCTATATCGGCTCGGCCTACCTGCTCTCCTACAATGTCAAGGTCCTGAAGCTGCCCTTCGTCGAGGCGCTGGAAGTCCAACTGCTCGGCTCTGTGCTGTTCGGCCTCTTCATTCCCTTCGCCGGCAAGCTCGCCGAAAGGTTCGGCCGCCGGGAGGTGCTGATCCTCACGACCGTGCTGATCGGCGCCTTCTCGTTCCTCCTGCCGGGACTGATGACGAGCGGCGAGAGCGGCATCTTCGTCTTCGTCATTCTCGCCATGGCGCTGATGGGCATGACCTACGGTCTCATCGGCACGGCGCTCGCCGCGCCCTTCCCCACCAAGGTGCGCTATACGGGTTCGTCGATCACCTTCAACTTCGCCGGCATCTTCGGCGCCTCGCTCGCGCCCTATATCGCGACGTGGCTGCAGGCGAACTACGGCATGACCTATGTCGGCTACTATCTCGGCATATCGGCCGTGATCACGCTGGCCTGCATCCTGCTTTCGGGCAAGGAAGAGGTCTGAGCCCTTCGGGACCTTCGAGAGAAAACCCGCCGCGGCGACGCGGCGGGTTCTTTTTGTCCGCGATCAGTCGTCCTCGCCGACAACCTTCCAGATCACCGCGCCGATCACCGCGCCGAGGACCGGAGCAAGCCAGAACAGCCAAAGCTGCGAAAGCGCCGCCGTATCGGCAAAGAGCGCGACGCCGGTCGAGCGGGCCGGATTGACCGAGGTGTTCGTCACCGGGATCGAGATGAGATGGATCAGCGTCAGGCCGAGGCCGATGGCGATCGGTGCGAAGCCGACCGGCGCACGGCCATGGGTCGAACCGAGGATTATGATGAGGAAGAAGGCCGTCAGCACCACCTCGGCAACCAGCGCCGCCGTCAGCGAATAGCCGCCGGGCGACAGGTCGCCATACCCGTTCGAGGCGAATCCGCCCGCCTGGAAGCCCGTCTTACCGGAAGCGATGAGATAAAGCACCACCGCCGCGACGACCGCGCCCACGACCTGCGCCACGATATAGGGCACAAGGCTGGACGCCGGGAACTTGCCGGCCACCGTCAGGCCCACGGAGACGGCCGGATTGAAGTGCCCGCCGGAGATGCCGCCGACCGTATAGGCCATGGTGAGCACCGTAAGGCCGAAGGCGAAGGCGACACCGAGATGGCCGATGCCGACCTCCGGGAAGGCGGCGGCCAGCACCGCGCTGCCGCAACCGCCGAAGACGAGCCAGAACGTGCCGAGGAATTCGGCTGAGAGTTTCTTGAACATGAATGCCCCCTGGTCAAAACCCCGCTGGAGCGGGGCTTCATCGCGCAACCAACGCGCGACCGAGCATAGCCTTCGCTAAACCCGCATGAACAGGGGCTGAACGAAGAAAATGAATCTGCGCGCCTGCTAATCAAGCACGCAGATTCGCCTTCAATGCAAGGGTGGGGTCGGCCTGCGCCGCGCCGCTTTCGCCGACCAGCCTCCAGGCCGCCGCGCCGACGACGGCGCCGAGCATCGGGGCGAGCCAGAACAGCCAGAGCTGCGAGAGGGCCGCCGTCTCGGCAAAGAAGGCAACGCCCGTCGAGCGGGCCGGGTTGAGGGAGGTGTTCGTGACCGGGATCGAAACGAGGTTGATCGCCGTCAGGCTGAGGCCGATGACGACGGGCGCGACATCCACCGGCGCGCGGCGATGGGTCGAGCCGAGGATGATGAAGAGGAACAGCGCCATCAGCACCACTTCGCTCACCAGGCCGGCCGTCAGCGAATAGCCGCCCGGGGAGAGATCGCCATAGCCGTTCGCGGCAAAACCGCCCGGCCGGAAGCCCGCCTTGCCGGAGGCGATGAGATAGAGAACGGCGCCCGCCGCCGTCGCACCCGCGACCTGCGCCACCATGTAGGGCAGGATATGGCCCGCCGGAAACCGGCCGGCGACGGCGAGGCCCACGGAAACGGCCGGGTTCATGTGCCCGCCGGAAATGCCGCCGATCGTGTAGATCATCGCCATCAGCGCGATGCCGGCGGCAAGGGAGACGCCGGCAAGGCCGATGCCGACCTGCGGAAAGGCAGCAGTCAATATCCCGCTGCCACAGCCGCAGAAGACGAGCCAGAACGTGCCGATGAACTCGGCGGCAAGTTTCCTGTTCATGAATATCCCCATCAGGACCCTGGCATGCAGGGCCGTCGCGCGCCGGAGGCGCGACGTCACACGGTTTCGTTTCGGTGAACTTGCCTGTGGGGGAGAGGGCGTTTCTCGAACGCCCCAGCAAGAATCGTGTCGGATCAGGCCGTTGCGCGGCCCAGGAACTCCTTGACCTCGTAGCCCGGCATGAAATTGCCGAGGCGCTTGATTTCCCATTGCAGCATGATGCCGGAATGCTCCAGCACGCGGCTGCGCACGGTCTCGCCGAGATATTCCAGCTCGTAGCCGGTGGCCTGGCCCGTGTTGATCATGAAATTGCAGTGCATCGGCGACATCTGTGCGCCGCCGATCATAATGCCGCGGCAGCCCGCCTCGTCGATCAGCTTCCAGGCCGAATGCCCCTCGGGGTTCTTGAAGGTCGAGCCGCCGGTCTTCTCGCGGATCGGCTGCACGGTCTCGCGGTGCTGGCGCACCGCATCCATCCTGCCGCGGATATCCGTCTTGTCGCCCGCCGCGCCTTGGAAGACGGCGTGGGTGAAGATCAGGTCGGACGGCGCGGCGGAATGGCGATAGGTATAGCCCATGTCCGCATTGGACAGCACATGCGGATTGCCCTTGCGGTCGATCGCGTACACCTCCACGACAAGATCCTTGGTCTCGCCGCCATTGGCGCCGGCATTCATGCGCAGCGCACCGCCGATCGAGCCGGGAATGCCGTAATAGAACTCGAAGCCGGCAATGCCGTGGTCGAGCGCCATGGCGGCGATGTTCTTGTCCGGGCAGATCGCGCCGGCCTTGATCCGGTTCTCGCCCGCAAGCTCGACATCGCCGAAACCCTTGGCCGAGAGGCGGATGACGACCCCCGGAATGCCGCCGTCGCGCACAAGGAGGTTCGAGCCGACGCCGGTCACGGTGACCGGCACCTCCTCCGGCACGAGCTTGAGGAAGGTGGCGAGGTCCTCGCTGTCGTGCGGATGGAACATCAGCTCGGCAAGGCCGCCGGCGCGGAACCAGGTGACGCGGTCCATCGGTGCATCGGGCGTCAGACGGCCGCGGACCTCCTTGATCCCCTCGCCCAACGACGCCAGAAGTTTCGCACCATCCACCTGCTTCATGCCACCTGCCCCGAAATGCCTGCCAATTCCTTCGGCAGCGCCTGCGCCCAATACGTGATGCTGCCAGCCCCCAAGAGAACCACAAAGTCACCGGGCTTTGCAATGCCGGCGACGACGGGCGCCAAAGCTTCCGGCGACGGCAGGAAGCGCGCATCCCGGTGGCCGGCGGATTTGATGCGGGAAACCATCTCCTCCGCGGTGACGCCGTCGATCGGGTCCTCGCCCGCCGCATAGATCGGCGCGATCATCACCGTGTCGGCCTCGTTGAAGCAGCCGGCGAACTCCTCGAACAGGCTCGCGACGCGGCTGTAGCGGTGCGGCTGGTGAACGGCGATGACGCGGCCCGCGCAGGCCTCGCGCGCCGCGCGCAGCACGGCCTTGATCTCGACCGGGTGGTGGCCGTAGTCGTCGTAGACGTTCACGCCGTTCCAGCTGCCGGTCAGCGTGAAGCGGCGCTTGACGCCGCCGAAGCCGGCAAGCCCCCGGGCGATCGCCTCCGGCGACATGCCGAGACGCTGGGCAACGGCGATGGCCGCGGTGGCGTTGGAAACGTTGTGGCGGCCCGGCATCGGCAGGCGCAGGTCCTTCAGCGCGATGACCTGGCCGGTGCGGCGGCGGCGGATCTCCACGTCGAAGACGGAGATCGCGCCGTCCATGCGGATATTGGAAAAGCGCACGTCGGCCTGCGGGTTCTCGCCGTAGGTGATGACCTTGCGGTCCTCGATGCGGCTGACCATGGCCTGCACCTCCGGATGGTCGAGGCACATGACGCCGAAGCCGTAGAACGGCACGTTCTCGACGAACTGGCGGAAGGCCGCGCGCACGGCGTCGAAATTGCCGTAGTGGTCGAGATGTTCCGGGTCGATGTTGGTGACGACGGCAATGTCGGCGGGCAGCTTCAGGAAGGTGCCGTCCGATTCGTCCGCCTCCACCACCATCCACTCGCCCTCGCCCATGCGCGCGTTCGTACCATAGGCGTTGATGATGCCGCCATTGATGACGGTCGGGTCGAGCCCGCCGGCCTCCAGAAGCGTCGCGACCATCGAGGTCGTCGTCGTCTTGCCATGCGTGCCGCCGATGGCGATGGCATTGCGGAAGCGCATCAGCTCGGCGAGCATTTCCGCCCGGCGCACGACCGGCAGCAGCTTTTCGCGCGCCGCGACGAGTTCCGGGTTGTTCTTCTTGATGGCGGTGGAGACGACGACCACTTCGGCGTCGCCGAGGTTTTCCGCCTTGTGGCCGACGAAGACATCGATGCCCTTCTCGCGCAGGCGCTGCACATTGGCGCTGTCCGCCTGGTCGGAGCCCTGCACCTTGTGGCCGAGATTGTGCAGCACCTCGGCAATGCCGCTCATGCCGATGCCGCCAATGCCGATGAAATGAACGAGCCCTATGCTCTGCGGCATCTTCATGGCCGTTCTCCCTTGAATTGTGCGCCCTTGAACTGTGCAATGGGCCTGCCGCCCGCAATAGCCTCAACCATCGAGGCGAGCAAGCGCGCGGCATCCGGTTTGCCCGCCTTTCTGGCGTTTGCGGCCATGGCCGTCATGCCCGCCGGATCATGCATCGCCTTGGAGACGATGCCCGCCAGGCGCTCCGTCGAAAGCTCTCCTTGCGCGATCACCTTCGCCCCGCCGCCCGAAGCCAGCGCCGCGGCATTCGCCGCCTGGTCGTGATCAAGCGCATAGGGATAGGGCACGAGGATGGCGGGACGGCCGATGACCGAGACTTCGGAGACCGTCGAGGCGCCGGAGCGGCTGATGACGAGATGGGCGTTGCCGATGCGCGACGCCATGTCGGTGAAGAAGGGCGAGACATCGGCCGGAATGCCGAGCTCGCCATAGGTGCGCACGACCTCGTCGCGGTCTTCCGGCCGCGCCTGCTGGGTGATTCGGAGCCGCGCCCGGTCGGCGGGTTCCAGCGCCGCGATCGCCGAGGGGATGGCCTTGGAGAAGAACTGCGCGCCCTGGCTGCCGCCGAAGACGACGAGGCGGAATTCGCCCTCCGCCGAGGCCTGGTAGGGAATGTCTGCGGCTTCGAGCACGGCGGGGCGGACCGGATTGCCCGTCGTCACCGTCTTTGCCGCATATTGCCCGCCCGTCTCCGGCAGGAAGCCGCCGGCGATCGCCTTCACGCGGTTCGCCAGCGCCTTGTTGGCGCGGCCCATCACCGCGTTCTGCTCGTGGATCATCGAGGGGATGCCCATGCCCGTCGCGGCGAGAAGCGGCGGAACGGTGGGGTAACCGCCGAAGCCGACGACCACCTTCGGCCGCAGGCGCGCCATCAGTCTGCGCGCGACGCGAATGCCCTTCCACAGCGTGAAGAGCGATTTCACGACGCTGACCGGGTTCTTCGAGCCGATCGTCGCGGAGGGAACGACATGGATCTCGTCCGCCGGAAATTTCCCGGCAAAACGCTCGGCGCGGCTGTCGGTGACGAGATGCACCGACCAGCCGCCGGCCTTCAGCTCATGGGCGAGCGCCTCTGCGGGAAAGAGATGGCCGCCGGTGCCACCGGCGGCGAGGAGAACGATGCCTTTGCTCATGAGGTGCATGCCTTGTGCGTTGCGGAGGCATTACCCCCCTCTGCCCTGCCGGGCATCTCCCCCTCAAGGGGGGAGATTGAATCGTGGCACCGCCTTGCTTCCAGCCGATCTCCCGCCCTGAGGGGGAGATGCCCGGCAGGGCAGAGGGGGGTGAAACCCACATGCGCCATCGAACCGATCACTCCGCAGGCGCCACGATGCCGCCGCGGAAGAGGCTGCGCTCGGAGGCGCGCTTTTCCGGGCGGTGGCGGGTCAGCGCCAGGATGAAGCCGGCCGTCACGCAGATCGCGATCATCGACGAGCCGCCATAGGAGATCAGCGGCAGCGTCATGCCCTTGGCCGGCAGCAGCTCGAGGTTCACGCCGATATTGATCATCGACTGCGTACCGATCTGCAGCACGAGGCCGGCAACAGCGAAACGCGTGAAATCGTTGCGCTCCTTGAAGGCATGGTTGAGGCCGCGCATCACCACGAAGGCGAAGATCATGACGATGACCATGCAGAAGAGGATGCCGAACTCCTCCGCCGCGACGGAGAAGATGAAGTCGGTATGGCTGTCCGGGATGATGCGCTTGACGGTGCCCTCGCCCGGCCCCTGGCCGAACCAGTCGCCGCGGATGATGGCTTCCCGCGCCGTGTCCATCTGGAACGTGTCGCCCTCGCCGGTCAGGAACTTGTCGATACGGCCAGCCACATGCGGCAGGAAGGTGTAGGCCGTCAGGAGGCCGCCGACGGCCGCGCCGCCGAGCACTATGATCCACAGCCACGGCATGCCGGCCATGAAGAACATGCCGCCCCAGACGGCGGCTGTCAGGATGGTCTGGCCAAGGTCTGGCTGGGCGACGAGCAGCGCCGCGACGATGCCGAAGAGGATGATGGCGAAGAGGTTGCCGGGGATTTCCGGCTGGCGGGCATGCTCGGCAAAAAGCCAGGCGCAGATGACGACGAAGGCCGGCTTCATGAATTCGGACGGCTGGATGGAGAAGCTGCCGATCGAGATCCAGCGCCGCGAGCCCTTGACCTCGACGCCGAAGAACAGCGCCAGCACCATGGCCGCAAGCGAGACGACGAGCAGGATCATCGCCGCGCGCCGCACCTGGCGGGGCGACATGAAGGAAATGCCGAACATCACCGCGATGGCCGGAATCAGGAACACGGCGTGGCGCTTGACGAAGTGGAAGCTGTCGAGCCCGAGGCGCTCGGCAACCGGCGGGCTGGCCGCGAAGGACAGCATGAAGCCAAGGCCCATCAACAGGATGAAGGCCGCCAGGAAGAACCGGTCTATCGTCCAGAACCAGTCCGCCAATGCACCACGTTCGGCACGACTAACCATGTCTCGTTCCTCTCACTAAGCGGTTCGGATTCCCCCGCGTCCACTCCCTCTCCTCCGTCATCCTCGGGCTTGACCCGAGGATCCACGCGGCACGCACGGCGCAAATGGATCCTCGGGTCAAGCCCGAGGATGACGGAGAGGCAGGGAGCAAGGTCGCAAATCCCGATACCATCCTAAACCTCGACCAGCATGGACACGCCCGGCAGCGCCGAAACGTGTTTCACGAAGGCATCACCCCTGACTTCAAAGTTCTTGTACTGGTCGAAGCTTGCGCAAGCCGGGGAGAGCAGAACGGCAACCGGGCCGTTTCCTTCCCGCTCGGCATCCGCCGCCGCGTCCTGGACCGCCCGTTCCAGCGTGCCCGACATGTCGAAGGGCACGGCCTCGCCGAGCGTCGCCGCGAAGGCGGGCGCCGCCTCGCCGATGAGATAGGCCTTGGCGATCTTCGGAAAGAAGGCACCGAGCGAGGAAATCCCGCCCTCCTTCGGCACGCCGCCGGCGATCCAGTAGATGCGCTCAAAGCTCGACAGCGCCGGCGCGGCCGCATCGGCATTCGTCGCCTTCGAATCGTTGACGAACAGCGTGTCGCCCTTGCGGCCGACCGGCTGCATGCGGTGCCTGAGGCCCGGGAAGGAGGCAAGGCCGGCGCGGATCTCGTCCTCACTGAGGCCGACCGCAAGGCAGGCCGCGACGGCCGCGGCGGCGTTCTGCGCATTGTGGGCGCCGCGCAGGGTCTCGATCGGGGAAAGGTCCGCGATCACGCGGGTCGCCCCGCCCTGCGCCAGGATGAGGCGCGGGCCATCGGCATAGATGCCGTCGGCCAGCACGTTGCGCTTGGAGATGCGCACGACCTTCGTGCCGGCCCGCTCGACGCGATCGGCGATGCGCTCGCAGAAACTGTCGTCGACGCCGACGATCGCCGTCCGGCTGCCGGCGACAAGGCGTTCCTTGACATCGGCATAGTGCTCCATCGAGCCGTGGCGGTCGAGATGGTCGGGCGTCAGGTTGAGAAGGATGCCGGCGGACGGGTTCAGCGTCGGCGCCAGGTCGATCTGGTAGGAGGAGCACTCGACCACGTAGAAGCGGCCGGCCTTCGGCGGATCGAGCGTCAGCACCGCCGTGCCGATATTGCCGCCGAGCTGGGTATCGCGCCCGCTCGCCTTGAGGATATGGGCGATCAGCGCCGTCGTGGTCGACTTGCCGTTCGTGCCGGTGATGGCGACGAAGGCGCAGTCGGGCGCATGCGCCCGGCGCTCGCGCACGAAGAGCTCGACATCGCCGATGATCTCGACGCCGGCGGCGCGGGCAAGTTCCGCGCTCCAATGGGGTTTGGGATGGGTGAGCGGCACGCCGGGCGAAAGCACCAGCGCGTCCACGGCCTTCCAGTCGAGCCTGCGCAGGTCGCCCGTCCGGATGCCGGCGGACGACGCGTTCTCGACGCTCGACGCGCTGTCGTCCCAGGCGATGACCTCGGCGCCGCCCGCAGCAAGCGCCAGTGCCGTCGCAAGGCCGGAGCCGCCGAGCCCGAAGAGCGCGACCGTCTTTCCCTTGAAGGTGGTGACGGGGATCATGACCGGCTCACCGCAGCTTGAGCGTGGAAAGGCCGACCAGCGCCAGCACCACGGCGATGATCCAGAAGCGCACGACGACCTGGCTTTCCGTCCAGCCCTTCTTTTCGAAATGGTGATGGATCGGCGCCATCAGGAAGACGCGCCGGCCCGTGAGCTTGAAGGAGGCGACCTGGATGATGACCGACAGCGTCTCCATGACGAAGAGGCCGCCGATGATCGCCATGACGATCTCGTGCTTGGTGGCGACGGCGACCGTGCCGATGAGGCCGCCGAGGGCCAGCGAACCGGTATCGCCCATGAAGATGGCGGCCGGCGGGGCGTTGAACCACAGGAAGCCGAGGCCGGCGCCGATGACCGCGCCGAGCACGACGGCGAGCTCGCCCGTGCCGGGCACGAAATGGATCTGCAGGTAGTTCGCGAAGACGGCGTTGCCGGCGAGATAGGCGATGACGCCGAACGAGGCGGCCGAGATCATCACCGGAACCGTGGCAAGGCCGTCGAGCCCGTCCGTCAGGTTCACCGCATTGCCGGCAGCAACGATGACGAAGCCGCCGAACAGCACGAAGAAGATGCCGAGATTGATCAGGAAATCCTTGGCGAAGGGAAAGGCGATGGAGGAGCCGAAGGTCGAACCAGCCGCCCCCGTCGCAAGCGAGGCGCGCATCATGAAGTAGGTCGCCACGCCCGCGATGATGAACTCGAGGCCGAGGCGCGCCTTGCCGGAAAAGCCCTTCTCCGTCTGCTTGGTGACCTTGAGATAGTCGTCGTAGAAGCCGATCGCGCCGAAGCCGAGCGTCACGAGCAGGGTCGCGACCACATAGACGTTGGAAAGATCGGCCCAGAGCAGCGCGCTGCCGACGATGCCGGCAAGGATCATTAGGCCGCCCATGGTGGGCGTGCCGGCCTTCTTGAAATGCGTCTGCGGTCCGTCGGCACGGATCGGCTGGCCCTTGCCCTGGCGGATGCGCAGCGAGGAGATGATCATCGGTCCGAAGAGGAAGACGATGGTGGCCGAAGTGAACAGCGCAGCGCCCGTCCTAAAGGTAATGTAGCGGAACAGGTTGAACACCTGCACGGTGTCAGCCAGCTCGACGAGCCAAAGCAGCATTGTCACCCTTTCCCCAAAAGGTTCCCCGCATCATCCGCGGCGTGACCGACCGCGGACGGAGATGTCGATTCCATAAAAAAGAAGGCCCGGCGGGCATCTGCCCGGCCGAACCTCCCTCAAAGCTCGCGTTCCCTCTCCGGGAACGTCGGATATTTGTCAAGCAGGGCCGCCACGATACGGCTGAATCCCGTGCCCTTCGACGATTTCACGACCAGGACGTCGCCCGGCTGCACCGCATCGAGCGCATGGGCGGCAAGCGCGTCCGCCGTGTCGCGGTATTCCGTCGCCACGCCCTCCGGCAGTACATCCCGCAGCGCCGCCATGTCCGGTCCGCCGAGCCAGACGTCGCCGATGCCCGCCTCCAGAAGCGGTTCGGCAAGGCCGGCATGGACGAGAGGCGAATGCTCGCCCATTTCCAGCATGTCGCCGAGCACGGCGATGCGCCGGCCCCGGCCATGCGGCTCGGCATCGCGCAACAGCGCGATCGCCGCGCGCATCGAGGCCGGGTTGGCATTGTAGCTCTCGTCGATCAGCGTGAACCAGCCGCCGCCCTTGGCGAGCCGGTAGCGGCGTCCCCGCCCCTTCTCCGCCTGCATGGTGGCAAGCCCCGCCATCGCCTTCTCGATATCGCCGCCGGCAAGATGCACCGCGCCGAGCACGGCGACGGCGTTTTCGGCGATGTGCCGCCCGGGCGCGCCCATCGGCACTTCCAGCGTCTGCCCGCCGACCGCGGCGCGCAAAAGCCCGCCCTCGGCGCTCGGGATGAAATCGAGCAGGCGGAACTCCGCCTTGGCATCGGCGCCGAAGCTGTGGACATGCGAGACGCCGGCCGCCTCAGCCGCCTTTTCGAGGAAGGCGAACTGCTCGTTGTCGCGGTTGAGAAGGGCGTGTCCCCCCGGCACGACACCCTCGAAAATCTCCGCCTTGGCGGCGGCGATCTCCTCGAGATCGCGGAAGTTGCCGAGATGGGCCGGGGCGATCGTCGTGACCATCGCCACATGCGGGCGCACCATGGCGACCAGCGGGCGGATCTCGCCGGGATGGTTCATGCCGATCTCGAAGACGCCGTAATCGGTGGTCTCCGGCATGCGGGCGAGCGTCAGCGGCACGCCCCAATGGTTGTTGAAGGAGGCGACGGAGGCGTGCACGCTGCCGGAGGGGCCGAGCGCCTGGCGCAGCATCTCCTTGGTCGTCGTCTTGCCGACGGAGCCGGTGACGGCGATGATGCGGGCCGCCGTGCGGTCGCGCGCCGCGCAGCCGAGGTCGACGAGCGCCTGGAGCACGTCCGGCACCACGATCATCGGCGTGACGAGCCGGCCGAGCGCCGGCAGCTTGCCTTCGCTGACGACGAGCAGCGCCGCGCCGTTCGCGACCGCGAAGCTTGCGAAATCATGGCCGTCGACGCGGTCGCCCTTGATGGCGAAGAAGGCTTCGCCCGGCGCGATGTTGCGGCTGTCGATGGAAATGCCGGTGACGCCCTGCGGCAGGTTGCCGATGGGGCGGCCATTCAGGGCGGCGACAAGATCAGGCGTGGTCCAGAGCCATTTCAACGGTCGAATTCCTCCAGGGCCTTGCGCAATTCCGCGTGGTCGGAGAACGGCAGCGTGACGGTGCCGACGGTCTGCCCCTCCTCATGCCCCTTGCCGGCGACGATCAGCGTGTCGCCGGATTGCAGCATGCGGACGGCGCTGCGGATCGCCTCGGCACGATCGCCGATCTCGGTCGCGCCCCTGGCCGCCGCCATGATTTCGGAGCGGATGACTTCGGGCACCTCGGAGCGCGGATTGTCGTCGGTGACGACCACCACGTCGGCAAGGCGCGTTGCGATCTCGCCCATGATCGGCCGCTTGCCCCTGTCGCGGTCCCCGCCGCAGCCGAAGACCACGATGACGCGGCCCGTCGTGAAGGGGCGCACGGAGGTCAGCACGTTTTCCAGCGCATCCGGCTTGTGGGCATAGTCGACATAGGCGAGCGCGCCGTTCCTGGCGTGGCCCACCAGTTCGAGCCGGCCGGAGGCGCCGATCAGCTTTTCGAGCGCGGCCATGGCGACGGCGGCGGGAACGCCGGTCGACATGGCAAGGCCTGCCGCCACCAGGGCGTTCGCCACCTGGAAATCGCCGGCGAGCGGGATATGCACTTCATAGATGTCGTCGCCGACATGCACTTCGGCGGTCTGCTTGTGGCGGAAATGCTCGACGCGCTTCAGCGTCAGGTATTCGCCCTTGCGGCCGACCGTGCGCACGTCGAGCCCGGCCTTCCGCGCCGCCTCGATCGCAACGCCCGACCATTCGTCATCGGCATAGATGACGGCGGGCGCGCCCTTGGCGAGCAGCGTATCGAACAGCCGCATCTTCGAGGCCATGTAGTGCTCGACCGTCGGGTGGTAATCCATGTGGTCGCGGCCGAGATTGGTGAAGGCGGCGGCGGCAAGCTTCACGCCGTCGAGACGCGCCTGGTCGAGGCCGTGGCTGGACGCTTCCATCGCGGCGTGGGTGACGCCGGCATCGGCAAGCTCGGCGAGCAGTTCGTGCAGCGACACCGGATCGGGCGTCGTCAGCGAGCCGTAGTCGTTGCGGCCGGGCGCGACGACGCCGGTCGTGCCGATCATCGCGGCGGCGTGGCCGGCATGGGCCCAGATCTGGCGGGTGAAGGAGGCGACGGAGGTCTTTCCGGCCGTGCCGGTCACGGCGACCATGGTTTCCGGCTGGCGGCCGTAGAAGCGGGCGGCGGCAAGCGCCAGGAACCGGCGCGGCTCGGCGACGGGGATGACCGGGACGGAGGCTTCGGCCGTGCTGCCGGCGGCAACGGCAACCGCGGCGGCGCCGCGCGAGACGGCATCGGCGATGAAGGCGCTGCCATCGGCCCTGGTGCCCGAGAGTGCAACGAAGAGATCGCCCGGCTTCACCTTCCGGCTGTCGCTGGTTATGCCGCCGATGTCTATCGCGGCTGCGGCGGAAAGGTCGTTGGTTTCGGGTCCGGCGAGGTCACTGATCTTCATTGTCCGCTCTGCTGCTTTCCAGTGGAAGCCGTTTCCATTCGAATCGGCCTCCCGTCTTCTCCATTCAATAAGACACAAGCAAGGCAGACCCGTCCTCACCAAATTTCGGCTTTACACCGAGAAGGGCGGCCGAGCGGCGGATGATCTCGCCGACCATCGGCGCGGCGTTGAGGCCGGCGGTGCGCCCCCCGCCCTCGCCCGTCTGCGGCGCGTCGATGAAGGTGAGGACCACATATTTCGGGTCGTCGATCGGGAAGGCGGAGAGGAAGGCGTTGAAGTTCTGGGTGTTGGAATAACGGCCGCCGACGACCTTGTTGGCCGTGCCCGTCTTGCCGCCGACATTGAAGCCCGGAACGAGCGCGCGGCGGCCGGAACCGTCGTTCGCGTTGAGCTTGAAGAGGTAGCGCATCTTGTCGCCGGTCTCCGGCTTGACGACGACCCTGGCCACCTCGTTGGCCTCCTCCACCGTGCGCGGCAGGAAGGTCGGGTTGATCAGGAGGCCGCCGTTCATCAGCGCCGCGGCGGCCACCGCCGTCTGCAGCGGCGTCGTCGAGACGCCGTGGCCGAAGGAGATGGTGATCGAGTTGATCTTCTTCCATTCGCGCGGCTGCGTCGGGGTCTTCACCTCCGGCAGCTCGGTTTCGAGCCGGGTCAGAAGGCCGAGCCGCGTCAGGAACTCCTTGTGGCCGGCAATGCCGACGACGTCGGCCATCTTGGCCGTGCCGATGTTGGAGGAGTACTGGAAGATCTCCGGCACGGTCAGCACGCGGTGCTTGCCGTGGAAGTCCTTGATGGTGAAGCCGCCGATGCGGATCGGCGCGCGGGCGTCGAAGCTGTCGGTGATCTTCACCTTGCCCGAATCGAGCGCCATCGCCGTCGTGAAGCTCTTGAAGGTGGAGCCCATCTCGAACGTGCCGTTCGACATGCGGTTCATCCAGCCTTCCTTGGCGCCTTCGGCCGGGTTGTTGGGATCGTAGTCCGGCACCGAGGCCATGGCGAGGATCTCGCCCGTATGCACATCCATCACGACGGCGCCGGCGGCGATCGCCTTGTATTTCTCCATGCCCGTCGCCACGACGTCGCGCACGATGGCCTGGACGCGCAGGTCGATGGACAGGCGCACCGGCTCCAGCTTGGCATCGCTCGTCATGCCGATCGCGGCGAGGTCGGCGAGCCCCTGGTTGTCGATATAGCGCTCCATGCCGGCAATGCCGCGGTTGTCGATGTTGACATGGCCGACGATGTGCGAGGCGGTGACGCCACCCGGATAGAAGCGGCGCTTTTCCGGCCGGAAGCCGACGCCGGGAATGCCGAGCGCCAGGATGCGGCTCTGCTGCTTGGGCGTCAGCTGGCGTTTCAGCCACTGGAAGCGGGATTTCGAGGTGAGCTTGCGGTAGATGCCGCGCCGGTCGAGGTCGGGCATGACGGTGGCGAGCATTTCCACCGCCTCGTCCGCATCGACGATCTTGTGCGGCTCGGCATAGAGCGAGACGGTGCGGATGTCGGTGGCGAGGATCTCGCCGTTGCGGTCGACGATGTCGGGGCGCGAGGCCATCAGGTGGTCGGCGGGGCCGATCGAGGACACGGTTTCGGGCGAGGCCATGCCATATTGCACGAGGCGGCCGCCGATGACCGCATAGACCATGCCGAAGCAGCAGATGATGACGGCGACGCGGCTGCGGGCCTGCGAGCCGGAGCGCTTGCGCGTTCCCTCGAAGGCATGGCCGCCATTGCCGGCCGCGCGGTTGTTGTTGCCGCCGGCGCTGAAATGCGCCTTGCTCTTGAGGTCCATGATGCGGGAGAGAAACGACATCAGTTTGCCACCGATCCGGTTTGGATTGCGTCCGTGCCTTTGGCTTTCTTCTTGTTCTTCTGGGCGACCTTCTCGTCCTTCTCCGGCGCCAGCGCCGGCAGTTCGGCCGTCGGCATGGGCAATTCGTTCGGCTGGGCGAGCTGGGTCGATTCGGTCGGCACGAGCTTCAGGTCGGCCTCGAAGGTCTTCACCAGGCGGTTCAGGCGGTTCGGCTGGGTCAGGAGAGCCCAGTCGGCCTTGAGGAGGTCGATCGTGTCCTCCTCCAGCTTGATCTCGGCGTCGAGCTTGCGCACCTCTTCCAGCTTGTTCTCGGCCTGGTGCTTGATCGAATAGGTGACGGTGGCGGCTGCCGTCATGACGGCGATCATCACGACATCAAGGGTACGGAACATCACTCAGCTTCCCATCTTCGCAAGGTCGGCAAGGTTCGGCAGGTTGAAAATGGACAGATCATCCGTCCCGGCGGGGGCGCTCGTGCGCTCGCCTGCCCGCAGCTTCGCGGATCGGGCGCGCGGATTGACCGCACTCTCCTCGTCGCCGGCCGCCACCATAGGGCGCCCGACTGGTGCGAAGGTTGCGGCCTTGTCGTGGACTTGCGGCAGATGCCTGGAGCCCGCCGCCTTGCCGGCGCGATCCTGGAAGAATTTCTTGACGATCCGGTCCTCCAGCGAGTGGAAGGAGACGACGACCAGCCGCCCGCCCGGCTTCAACACACGCTCGGCGGCGAAGAGGGCTTCGGCAAGTTCGCCGAGCTCGTCGTTGACGAAGACACGCAGCGCCTGGAAGACGCGCGTCGCCGGGTGGATCTTGTCCTTCGCCTTGCGCGGCGTCGTCAGCTCGATGAGGTTGGCGAGCTGGCGCGTCGTGGTGAAGGGTTCCTTCTCGCGCGCCTTCTCGATGGCGCGGGCGATGCGCCCGGCCTGCTTCTCCTCGCCGAGGAAGCCGAAGATGCGGATGAGATCGGAAACCTTTGCACGGTTCACCACGTCGGCGGCCGAAACGCCGGCGGCCGACATGCGCATGTCGAGCGGGCCGTTCTTCTGGAACGAGAAGCCGCGCTCCGCCTCGTCGATCTGCATGGAGGAGACGCCGATATCGAGCACGACGCCGTCGAGCCCGCCCGCGGGCGCGTGCTCGGCAAGCTCGGAAAAGCGCGAATGGATGAGGGTCAGCCGGCCGCCGGATGCTTCGACCAGCGCCTTGCCGCCGGCAATGGCGTTGGGATCGCGGTCGAGCGCGATGACGTCTGCCCCCTCGGCAAGGATGGCGGACGTATAGCCACCCGCGCCGAACGTGCCGTCGAGGATGACCTGGCCGGGTTTGGGCGAAAGCGCCGCGAGGACCTCGGAGAGAAGAACCGGAATGTGACGGACCGGTCCGCCATCGGCATCAGAAAAACCTCCGCCAAGATCCGCCGCCATTCCGATTCTCCGTCTTACCCCAAGCCCAGACCTCGCGTCCTGAACTCTTCCCGGGCAGCCGCCTGCGTGGCTAGGAATGTCTGCGGTGCCCAGAGCTGAAAATGATCCGCCCGACCGACAAAGGTCACCTCCGCGGTGATGCCCGTATAGTCGCGGATGAAATCCGTGACCGGCAGGCGCCCTTCCGAATCGAGCTTCATGAAGACCCCGCCCCCGTGGACCAGGAGCGACATCCGGTTGGCTTGCGGCGAAAGAACGTCCTCGCTGGCGATCTGGCGCTCGAAACGATCGAGCAGATCCAGCCCGCCGACGCTGATCGCCGGAAACAAGAAATCCTGGAAGCAGTACAGCTCCCGGATGTCGCGCTGCGACAGGACGGAGCGAAAGGCCGACGGAACGGAGACCCGCCCCTTGGCATCGATCCTGTTTGTCGCATTCGACAGGAACCGGTTCATGACGCGATACAGCCGCTTCCAGAGCCCAGGCGCTGTGCATCCGCCCCGGCCGACCCAACACAACACCGCGCACGCAAGCCAGCCCTGATGCGTCGCCTACGCGCCGCACCGTCCCCAGCCGGTTAGCCTCAAAGCTTTGCGATGATCGGACGCTCATGCGTCCTCGTGCAGTGTGAGTTTGGGATATCATGGGACCATATGGGCGTCAATGGGAAGTGACCTCGTTCCCCGTGATGAGACCGTCAAATGTTTATAAGGCGTTAAGTTTAACAAATGGTTAGGAAAGCCCTGCCAACGCCTTGTATTTGCGTGGGTCGGAACACCGCAGGCGTGCGTTTCGGCACGCGGCAAGCCATGCGCGAACCCCAAGGAATTCAGCGCATTAACGCGTCATGAAAAATCGTTCTTCAGGGGAGAGATTTTTGCCAGTTGGCCTGTAAGCCGGGTTCTGTATGGCTCCGGCTTGCGCCGGAACGTGGCAGCCATTCATCTGGGACCGGACTTGCGCCCGGCCTCTTGCAACCCACCCGGATGACCGGCCCGGAAACGGGCTGAAGCGCTTGCGCGCTTCGCGTCATCCCTATTCGGTTTTGCTCCCGGTGGGGTTTACCGTGCCGACCATGTCGCCATGGCCGCGGTGGGCTCTTACCCCACCCTTTCACCCTTACCTTCCGGGGAAGGCGGTTTGCTTTCTGTGGCACTTTCCCTGGGGTCGCCCCCGCCGGACGTTATCCGGCACCGTGTTTCCGTGGAGCCCGGACTTTCCTCACCCTGCGGCCTTTCGGCCCTTGCAAGGCGCGGCTGCCCGGCCAACTGGCAGGCGCTGACTAACCGATACGGAAGGGAAAGACCAGTGTCTTAGCGGAAATGAACCGCGAAATCCGTCATGTAGTCCGGTTCGTCCATCTTCCCGCGAATCACCAGGTCCGCGCCGATGCGGCCGATCTCGTCGGAACTCTTCGCCGCCGCCCCGTTGCCGCCGGTCAGGAGCGCGATGCGGTCGCTCCCCACGAAGCCGGCATAGGGATAGCCATGCACCGTATAGGTCGTGACGCAGGGCGCGGAGACAAGGCGGACCGGATCGAGGTCGGGAATGGAGCGTGCAAGCAGGCGCTTCAGATGCACGATCGCCTCCGGGCGCCCCTCGCCGCGGAACCAGTCGCGAATCGCCTCTTCCTCCTCGATCTCCACCTCGGTCGGATCGCCGCCGATCTTCAGGTAGGAATGGCCGTCCGGATAGACGATCGGCGGCAGGAAGTAGAAATGATCGGCAGGGCCGGCGCTCTCGTCGATCCAGGACGGCATGGTGCGATAGGCCTCCGCCTGCTCGGGCGACAGCTGCGCCAGCACGACGGTGCGCGCCTTGATGGCAAGCGCCGGTACCTTCGGCAGGAGCCCCGGTGCGCGGGAGAAACCGCCGGTCGCCACCAGCACGCGCCCGCCGGTGACCGTGCCGCCCGCCTTCAACGCCACCGAAGCGCGGTCGCCGGCATCCGTCACCGACAGGGCATCGTCGGAAATGGAGACGCCGCCGGCCCTTTCCATGCAGGCGACCTGCGCCGCGACGAGCTTGCGCGGGTCGATATAGCCGGCGCCCTCCATCTCGAAGACGCCGGCGGAACTTTCCGGCAGGTCGAACCAGGGGAACCGCGCCCGCAGCGCCGCCCGGTCGAAAAGCGGCGCCTCCAGCGCATGGCGCTTCACCACCGCCTCGACCGCATTGAGGAAATCGCCGCCGGCGGGGCCGCTGATCAGGCAGCCCGTCTCGCCGTAGAAGCCTATGCCGCTCTCCGCCTCGATGGCGCGGTAGCGGGCGATCGACCGCTTGGCGAGCAGCGCCCAGTCCGGGTCCTGGTCGATCGTGCGGGTGATGCGGCCGCTGTCATAGTGGCTGGCGAAGACGCCGTCGTGCTTCTGCCAGTCGGCCGGCTCTCCCCGACCGACGAGCGCAACGGAAGCGCCCGTCGCCGTGAGGTGGCGCGCCGCCGCCGCCCCCATCATGCCTCTGCCCACGACGACGAAATCGAAATGCCGATCCATGCCCTACCCTCGCTTTTCACCGGTGGCATAGCATGGCCGCGGGCCGATTCCAGCCCGCGAAACGTCGCGCCGGTCAGTCGATGATGCTCTGCACCTTGCCGCAATAGCGCTTGGAGACCGGGTTCATGCGCTTGGCGCCATGGCCGGCATTGTAGCGCAGGATCGTGCCGCAGGTCGTGCCGCCGGAAAGGTCGTGCGCCATGGCGAGGTACTTCATGCCGAACTTGATGTTGGTCTCGGGATCGTAGAGGCCCTTGGCGCCGCCGCGGTAGCCCATCATGCGCGCCGTCGCCGGCTTGATCTGCATGAGGCCGATCTCGCCTGCGCTGCCGCGGGCGCGCGGGTTGAAGTTGCTCTCGACGCGCACCACCGCATGGGCGAGGTCGACGGGCACGCCATAGGCCTTGGCATAGGTCTGGATCAGGCCGGAATAGCCGGCCGTCTTGCGCTCCGCCGACAGCGGGTTCTCCGCCTTGGGATAGCCGGTCGTGCTCTTGTAGGTCTTCAGCCTGCCGACGACCACGCCGTCCTTGTCGATGACGGTCTTGCGCTTGGTGCTGCGCTTGCTGGAAACCTTGCGCGGCTTTTCCTTGCCGGCGGCCTCCTGTTTTTCGGAGGTCTGGAACAGATACTGTTTCTTGGCCGGGCCCCGGGAAGGTTCGGCATGCGCCGTGGCGGCGGAAAGAACGGACACACAAAAGCAGGCCGCACCGAAGGCGGCAAGAAGTCTTCTCATCTAGTCATCGTCTCCAAAAGGCGCAAAGGCAGAGCCCCGGCCCGCGGCATCTCAAGCCGCGCAGCCCGCGCAAACGTCTCGATCCTCATTGATTGCGATCAGGCCCTGACCGCATGCTGCGCTGCAATGAACGCAGGCGGAAAGAACATGCCCAATCGGGTCAGGATGTGGCGAAACGGTAAACTTCTGTTACAGGCCGTAATATTCGAATATTCGGATAGGCTGTCAGGCGGCCAGCCGCGGCAGCGCGGAAAGCAGACGGTGCAGCGTGTCGATGGTCGAAAAATCGGCAATGCCATCGACGCGTTCCGGCCGGAAATGGCGCTGGAAAGCGGCGACGGCGCCTTCCGTTTTTTCCGAGTAAACCCCATCGATTTCAGTGCCATAGCCGTAAAGCGACAGCATGGTCTGGAGGGCTTCGACCGGCTGGCCGGCATCCCCCTTCTGGAAGAACCGCCCGCCGGCGATCGGCGACGGCGCCACCCAGTGCCCGACCCCTCCGGCATGGAGACGGTCCCAGGGGAATTTTTCACCCGGATCGACCTTGCGGACGGGGGCCACGTCTGAGTGCGCGAGCACCCGTTCGGGAGCGATCCCCCATCTCCTGCCACAATCGAGACACAGTTCGACGACCGCATCGACCTGCGCGTCGGGAAACTCCGGCAGCCCGCCGGGATGCCCGGCATTGGCGATCTCGATGCCAATGGAAGCCGAATTGATATCGGTCTCGCCCTTCCAGAAGCTTTTCCCCGCATGCCAGGCGCGGTCCGCCTCGCGCACGAGCTGCTCGACGCGCCCGTCCTCGTGCACGAAGTAGTGACAGGAGACCTGGCTTTCCGGCGCGCAGAGCCATTTCAGCGCACCGTCCGCGGTTTCCATGCCGGTATAATGCAGGAGGATGATATCCGGCGTGCGCCCGCCCGCCCGCGCGCCAAAGTTCGGCGACGGCGCGGCGGTCGCACCAGGGTAGTCACATGTGAATGCGCTCATGCAGCGCAGCGTTCCTTCTCGATCGCCTCATAGGCAGCGTTGAGCGCGGCCATGCGGTCGTTCGCAATCTGACGGAACTCGGCCGGCACGCCACGCGCCACCAGCCTATCAGGATGGTGCTCCGAGGCAAGTACCCGGTAACGCTTGCGGATTTCCGCGAAGTCGTCGCTCGGCTTGACACCCAGCACCTTGTAGGGGTCGCGGCCGCTGACATGGACGTGCCGCGCCGTGATCTGCTCGAAGCGCTCGTCCGCCATGCCGAAGATCTCGGCGACGCGGCCGAGGAAGGCCATCTCCTTCTCGTGGATCAGGCCGTCGGCCTTCGCGATATGGAACAGGCCGTCGACGATGTCCTCGAGGATCGGGCAATTCTTCTCGCAGGAGACGCAGAGCGCCTTCATCTTCTCCGCATAGGCCTCGTAGCCAGCAACATCCTGGCGCGCGAGGTTGTAGAGCCGGGCGACATTGGCCGCCTGGTTGTCGGGATATTTGAAGATGTCCTTGAAGGCATCGACCTCGGCGGTCGTCACGATGCCGTCCGCCTTCGCCATCTTGGCGGAAAGCGCGATCATCGCCACCGAGAAGGCGACCTGCTTGCGGGTTTCCGGGTCGCCCTCGAACAGCGTGCGCACGGCCTCGACCACGCCCGACAGCACATTGCTGGCGGCGTCCGAGACCATGCCGACGAGGCGATCCCATACGGCACTGATGAAGCAACTGGGCGAATTCTGGAACATAAGGTGATCTTGATCAGACAATTGCAGGGAAAGCAAGGCAGGAAATGGCTGGATGACAAAATTTTGATGCCCCTCAATAAGTGGAGGCATCAAATTTTCCGGGCGCCCGGTTTTCGCCTGTGGAGCATGAGAGATATCCGTCATGGAGTGCGGATAAGTTTGCCGCGCCGTTCCCCTGTCGGGGATTCTGCGCTAGAGCAACTGCACCATCGAGACGGGCTGACGCCGAGGAGGAATTATGGCCAAGCAGAAAGTCGCAATGCTGACCGCGGGCGGGCTCGCCCCCTGTCTGTCATCCGCCGTCGGAGGCCTCATCGAACGCTACAGCGACATCGCACCCGACATCGAGCTCGTCGCCTATCGCTCGGGCTACCAGGGCCTCCTGCTTGCCGACCGCATCGAGATCACCCGGGAGATGCGCGAGAAGGCGCCCCTCCTCCACCGCTATGGCGGCTCGCCGATCGGCAACAGCCGCGTCAAGCTGACCAACGCTGCCGACTGCGTGAAGCGCGGCCTCGTCAAGGAAGGCGAGAACCCGCTGCGCGTGGCGGCCGAACGGCTCGCCAAGGACGGCATCACCATCCTGCACACGATCGGCGGCGACGACACCAACACGACGGCGGCCGACCTTGCCGCCTATCTCGGCGCCAACGGCTACAACCTCACCGTCGTCGGCCTGCCGAAGACGGTCGACAACGACGTCGTGCCGATCCGCCAGTCGCTGGGCGCCTGGACGGCCGCCGAAGTCGGCGCGGGTTTCTTCGACCATGTCAGCAACGAGCAGAGCGCAGCGCCGAAGACCCTCGTCGTGCACGAGGTGATGGGCCGCCATTGCGGCTGGCTCACCGCCGCCACGGCGCGCGCCTATATCCAGAAGACCGGCGGCAACGACTATGTCGACGGCTTCATGATGAACAAGCAGCTCAAGAACATCGACGGCCTCTACCTGCCGGAGCTGGACTTCAACCTGGAAGCCGAGGCCGAGCGCCTCAAGGGCATCATGGACCGCGCCGGCTTCGTCACGCTGTTCGTCTCGGAAGGCGCCTGCCTCGATGCCATCGTCGCCGAGCGGGAAGCCGCCGGCGAAACCGTCAAGCGCGACGCCTTCGGCCATGTGAAGATCGACACGATCAATGTCGGCAACTGGTTCTCCAAGCAGTTCGCCGCCCTTCTCGGCGCCGAGCGCTCCATGGTGCAGAAGTCCGGCTACTATGCCCGCTCCGCCCCCGCCAACCGCGACGACCTCCGCCTCATCCAGAGCATGACCGACCTTGCCGTCGAAAGCGCGCTCAACAAGGTCTCCGGCGTCACCGGCCATGACGAGGGCCAGGGCGGCAAGCTGCGCACCATCGAGTTCCCGCGCATCAAGGGCGGCAAGCACTTCGACACCTCGGCAAAATGGTTCGGCGAAGTGATGGACACCATCGGCCAGAAGTGGAAGCCGGCGGCATAACGCCTTCCCGCGAAAACGCTGCTTGACGGCGAAAATCCGTAGTGGCTTGCTCCCCGGATCGCACTCGATCCGGGGAGTTTTCATGTCCTTCGAACATTGGCTTGCCTTCGCCGCCGCCTCCGCCGTCATGCTGGCCATTCCCGGCCCGACCATCCTCCTCGTGATCTCCTATGCGCTCGGCCACGGCCGCCGCACGGCGGGCGCCACCGTCGCCGGCGTCGCGCTCGGCGACTTTACCGCCATGACCGCCTCGATGCTCGGCCTCGGCGCGCTGCTCGCCACCTCGGCGACGATCTTCACCGTGCTGAAATGGGTGGGCGCGGCCTATCTCGTCTGGCTTGGCGTCAAGCTGTGGCGCGCGCCCGTGGCGGCCGGCGCCGAGGGCGCGGCCCCGGCGGAGGAAAAACCCCTCCGCATCTTCGCCCATGCCTATGTGGTGACCGCGCTGAACCCCAAGAGCATCGTCTTCTTCGTCGCCTTCCTGCCGCAGTTCCTCGACCTCTCGCAGCCCGTCCTGCCGCAGATGGTGATCTTCGAGGTCACCTTCCTCGTGCTCGCGACGCTGAACGCCTTTTCCTACGCCCTGCTCGCCGCCGCAGCCCGCAAGACCATCCGCAAACCCTCGGTCCAGAAGGCCGTCAACCGCACCGGCGGCACGCTGCTGATCGGCGCCGGACTGCTCACCGCCGGCCTCAAGCGGGCGACCGCCTGACGCATGGCCAAGCCTACGGGTTGCCGCTTCGCGCCCGATCGGCTATGGACGGGGCACGGCCACGGCCGATTGATTTGCAAAGACGGGGGCGCTCCGGCGCCCGCGCACCCCGGCAAACCGAGAGCGACGACCATGGCTGATACCCCCGTTTCCCGTCCGGCACGCATTGCCACGCTTGCCTGCGCAGGCCTTCTTGCGACGCTTGCCGGCTGCGCCAGCGTCGCCGACGACGCGACCTCGGCGCGGACCGTGACGCCCGCATCGGCGGAGACCACGGATATCGCCGCCGCCGACGGGACGACGACGGAAGTCTCCTATGCCGCCCTGCCCGACGCCAAGCCGGGCACGGAAAACACGCCGGACGCCCTGCCGACGCCGATCGCCGTCGCGGCCGACACCGCGGATACCGCCGTTCCGGTCTCGGCCCTTGCGGAAGCCAGGCCCGTGACGGGCGCAGCCGCGGCCACTGCCGCGCTTGCCGGCAACGAGGCCGCAGGCGTCGCGACCGCGACGCAGCAGGGCTTCGACACCGTCATCGGCGTTTCCGTCATGGAACCGGGCTTCGACAGCGGCGAGCCGGAAGGCCTCGAACAGCTCGTCGCCAGCCGCAAGATCGTGCCGATGGCAAAACCCGCGCTGGTCAGCAACGCCGTGCTGACGACGGAGACCCGCCTCCTCGTTCCGCAGGCCGAGCAGCCGTTCAAGAAGTCGGGCACGCCGATCGACGCGCTCATCAGCAAATATGCCGCGCTCTACGGCATACCGGAATCGCTCCTGCACCGCGTCGTCAAGCGCGAAAGCACCTACAATCCCAAGGCCTACAACCGCGGCCACTACGGGCTGATGCAGATCAAGTACGCCACCGCCAAGAGCATGGGCTACGAAGGCCCGGCCGAAGGCCTGTTCGACGCCGAGACGAACATCAAATATGCCGGAAAATACCTGCGCGGCGCCTGGATGGTGGCCGACGACAAGAATGACGGCGCCGTGCGCCTCTATGCGGCCGGCTATTACTACCATGCCAAGCGCAAGGGTCTGCTCGACGAGACCGGCCTGAGGTAAGGACTTGCCCCTCATCCGGCTGCCGCCACCTTCTCCCCGCAAGCGGGGCGAAGGGGATCGCGGAGCGGGTTTCCTCCCCATTGTTGCCTGAGTATCGGTGTCCGTACGATTTGCGGGAAGCCGGGTCGGCATAGGCCTTCTCCCTGCCTGCGGGAAGAAGGTGCCGGCAGGCAGGGAGAAGGGCAACCGCTCAGCGCGCGTCCTTAAGCCAGAACGTCATCGACTTTTCCGTCTCCTCCGCCTCGCCGATATCCTGCCAGGCGAGCAGGGTGCGCAAATCCGCGCGCCGTTCATAGCCGCGCTTTCCCCAGAATTCATCGAGCGGAACATAGTCCGCCGGCCGCAGCGGGTGATCCGCCGGACGGTCGACGGCGCAGAAGGCGCACCAGTCGAAGCGGCCGAGGCGGCGGGCATAGGCCTCGCGCTCCTCGAAGAACCGCACGCCGAGCCCCCTGCCCCGATAGGCGGAAAGCAGCACGGATTCGCCGAAATAGAAGACCTTCGCCGGATCGATGCCCGCGGCAACGAACGGCACGCGGAAAACCTGCGAAGCGTCCGTCATCGGCACGCCCGTCGAGGCGCCGACGATGCGCTCGCCGTCCAGCGCCAGAACGAAGAGGCTTTCGGGCGATTGCGCATAGGTCGCAAGATAGGAGGCCTCGTAGTCCTCGCTGCCTTCGTAGAGGTAGGGGAAGGCGCGAAAGACCTCGATGCGCAGGCGCGCGAGGTCGGCGATATGCGGCGTCACGGCCGTGCCATGGACAATCTTGATCTGCATGATCCGTGAATATTCCCAGCGGTTTGAACAATGCTATAAGGCGGTCGGGCTTCGCCCGAAAGCATTTCCGGCAAAACTGCGGAGCGGTTTTGCGTCCGGAGATGCTAGAGGACAAGGAGATGGAGCGTTTTCGCGATTCGGAGAAAAGCGGAAGCGATCCGGAGCAACGATATGAGGGATGACATGCCGGCAAAAGAGACGATCCGCGCCTACTACGATGCTTTCAACAGGCAGGACATGGAGGCCTTCTTCGACCTCCTGCACGAGGACGTCATCCACGACATCAACCAGGGCGGCCGCCAGGTCGGCAAGGACGCCTTCCGCGATTTCATGGCGCACATGAACCGCAGCTACCGCGAGACGCTGACGGACATCGTCATCATGTCGAACGACGACGGCACGCGCGGGGCGGCCGAATTCACGGTCAACGGCCAGTATCTCGCCACCGACGAGGGCCTGCCGGAGGCCAACGGCCAGACCTATGTGCTGCCCGCCGGCGCCTTCTTCGAGATCCGTGACGGCAAGGTCGCGCGCATCTCCAACACCTACAACCTCAACGACTGGATCGCTCAGGTCGGCGCCTGACCGGCCTCGAGGTCCGCCGCGTCCAGGATGTCGAGGACGCGTTTCACCAGCGGCTGGGGCCGGTAGCCGAGTTTCGACGGCGTCAGCCCCAGCCGGATCACCGCAAGCCCCTTGGACGGGATGATGGCGGCTGACTGTCCGTCGTGCCCCAGCATCCAGAAGGTCCCGTCCGGCAGGCCGTAATCCGCATCGCTCCGATCGCCCGGGCCTTTCGTCCAGGTCTGCATATGGCTGTAGGCCCCGCCCGAGGCTCTCGTCGGCATCGCCATGGCCCCGACGAAACCGGCCGGCAGCAGCCGGTTGCCCTTCCACACCCCGTCGTTGAGCAGGAAGAACGAGAAGCGCGCCCAGTCGCGCGCGGTGGCATACATGTAGGACGAGCCGACGAAAATGCCGGTCTCGTCCGTTTCCATGACCGCGCTCGCCATGCCGAGCGGTGCGAACAGCGCCCGCGCCGGGAAGGACAGCGCCTGGCTCCGGCCGCCGAGCGCGCCCATCCAGATGCGTGACAACAGCACCGCCGTGCCGCTGGAATAGGTGAAGCGCTCGCCCGGATTGGCATCGAGCGGCAGCGACAGCACGAAACGCGACATGTCCGGCTCGAGGAACAGCATGCGCGTCACATCCGCCACGCTGCCGTAGCTCTCGTTGAAGGCGAGCCCGCTTTCCATGGCCAGGAGCTGGCCGAGGGTGATCTTCGAGCGGCCGTCGCCGCGCCATTCCGGGAAGAGATTGTCCATGGCCGGCGTCAGGGCGCCGGCCTGCATCAGCCGGCCGACCAGCGCCGCGTTGACCGACTTCGTCATCGACCAGCCGAGCAGCGGCACCGCCTGCGAGAAACCGTCCGCATAGGCTTCCGCGACGATGCGCCCGCCATGCACGACGACGATCGCACGCATGCCGGGACCGGCAAGCGCGGGATCGGCAAGAAGCGCGGCGATGCGCGCGTCCTGTGTCACCGCCTCGCCATCGGGCCAGGCGGCGGCCGGGTCCGCCGGCGGCACCTTCGGCAGGGCGACATCGGAAACCGCCTGCCGCGCCGCCTCGAAATCGCCGTCCGGCACGCCGGAGCAGCCGAACCCCTCGTGCCAGGCGGCGTAACCCGGGGCGAAGAGGCCGAGGAGGTGCGTCGTCACCGTCTTGCCGGCAAGATCGACATCCTGCCGCATGAGCTTCAGGAGCGGATGGCCGGGCGCCTGCACGTCCTCGGCAAGCACCTGTTGCGGGTCGCGACCGGAAATGAAGACGCTGGAGCAGACGATCTTGGCGGCATAGCCCGAACCGACGCTGAGCAGCGCGGGCGGCGATACGATGAGCCAGCTCGCCCCCACCAGCACGAAGAGGGCAAGGAGGGAAAGCGTCCAGGCGGCAAGCCTGTAGAATCGTCTCATACCGGCCTCTCCTTCCAGCCTCGAAGACAATCAGGATTTGCCTGTCATGAAAAGGCTTTTCGCGGTCACGCCGAAAGCCGGTTGTCGGTTTGCGCCAGGAAGCGCATCACGTCCGGCCCGGCCACCGGCCCCGAGATCAGATAGCCCTGCGCCTCGGAGGCGCCGCGCTGGCGGATGAAGTCGAGCTGGCCCTCGGATTCGATGCCCTCCACCGTCGTCGTCACCTGGAACGTGCGGCCGAGCTTCAGGATGATGTCGACGAGGTCTGCATCCCGCTTGCTCTCCATCATGGCCCGCGCGAAGGAGCGGTCGATCTTCAGCTGGTCGATCGGGAAGGCGCGCAGGTTGTTGATCGAGGAGAAGCCGATGCCGAAATCGTCGAGCGCCACGCGCACGCCATGGCTGCGCAGCTCCGAAAGGCTTTCCCGGATCACCGTCTCGTCGACCGAGAAGACGGATTCCGTCACCTCGATCGTCAGGCGTCCCGGGGCAAGCCCGGTCTCCATGAGGCATTGCTTGACATAGCCGACGAAGGCGCGGTCCTTGAACTGGTCGCCGACGACATTGATGGCGACGCCCGCCGGTGCCGGCCAGGTCGCCGCCTCGCGGCAGGCCTCGCGCACCACCCAGTTGCCGAGCGGCAGGATGAGCCCGGTCTTTTCCGCCGCCGGAATGAACATGTCGGGCATGATCCGCCCCTTTTCGGGATGCTGCCAGCGCAGCAGCGCCTCGAAGGCGCGCACCGTGCGGCTCTCCACGCCGACGATCGGCTGGTATTCCAGGAAGAACTCGTCGGCACGGATCGCCCGGGCAAGGTCGTGCTCGATGGCGGAACGGGCCTGCACGTCCGCGGCCAGCGCCGCATCGAAGAAGCGGAAGCCGCTGCCGGGCATCGCCTTCGCCTCGTAGAGCGCGAGATCGGCGCGTTTCAGAAGCTCGGACATCGACGTGTCGCCCGCTTCCATGAAGGTCACGCCGATGCTGCAGCCGCTCGTGACCCGGTGGCGCTTCAGTTCGAACGGCTCTGCGAAGAGGTCGCAGATGGTGCGGCAGACATCCTCGATCTTGCCCGCCGAGGGCCGTCCCGCGATCGTCACGACGAATTCGTCGCCGCCGAGCCGGTAGATGCCCGTCGTCGCGCAGAGCGCGCGCCGCAGCCGCCCGGCGATGGCGGCCAGCAGCGCGTCGCCCGCATCGTGGCCGAGGCTGTCGTTGACGAACTTGAAGCGATCGAGGTCGAGCAGCAGCAGAGCCGGCCGGTCCGCCTCCTCGCTCTTCTCGACGACAGCCTGGATGTCGCGCTCGAGGCAGAACCGGTTGGCAAGCCCCGTCAGCCGGTCGTGATGGGCATCGTGCGTCAGCCGCTGCTCGGTCTGCCGGCGCTGGCTGAGCTCGGCGATGAGCAGCGCCTTCGAGCGGCCGATCTGGTAGAAGCCGACGCCGAAGAAGACGGGCATGAGCGCAAGCGCCGTGGCGGTGGGCGCGGAAAAGCCGAAGAGGCTCTCCTGCGCGGTATCCCGCAGGAGTTGGTCGGCGGCAAAGCAGAGGGTCGGAAGGAAGGCTCCGAAAATCGACCCCGTCAGCGCATAGCGCTGCTCGATCCTCGGCAACAAGGTTTTCAACATCATGTAACCCTAAACCGTTGTTATCATGACAACAGGGTGCGTCGGGCCAATGCCGGCCCCACGGATGTTTCTAGCGAACAAAGAATGACAGAGTGTTAAGGGAGCGTTGGCATCCGCCCCCCAAGATTCAAGGGGGTATTTTTCTTCGGAACCATCGCGCCCTTTCCGCGTTGGAGACCTTGTTGTCATTCGTGCGTGGGGCTTCGTGCGAGTATCCGAGTGGGAAGGACCATCAGATGAAATCCATGATTTTCGGTGCCGCCGGCATCCTCGTCAGCGCCGGTGCGCTCCCGGCCTTTGCGGCGGACATGACCATTGCCGAACCGCCGGCGGAAACGCCGATCGTCGAGACGGCGGCCGGCGTCTATGATTGGGGTGGCTTCTATGTCGGCGTGAACGCCGGCTATGCCTGGACGAATCTCAATTCCGGCGGCCCGGCCCCCGCCATAGACAGAAGCCTCGACGATTTCGCGCTCGGCGCCTATGCCGGCTACAACTTCTTCAACGACGGCTGGGTCTACGGTCTTGAAGCCGACATCAAGCACGACTTCAACAACGAGCGCTTCGCCTCGGGCGGCACGCGCTACGAGGCGGAGACGAACTGGGGCGGCTCGGTGCGCGCCCGCCTCGGCTACGCCTTCGACCGCACCCTGATCTACGGCACGGGCGGCTGGGCCTTTACCCGCGCGGAGCTTGAAAACAGCGACACCGGCGTGAAGGAGAAGGACACGGTCCATGGCTGGACGATCGGCGCGGGCGTCGAGCAGGCCTTCACCGAAACGGTGGCGGGCCGCATCGAGTACCGCTACACGGACTACGGCAAGTCCGACATCTTCGATGCCGCCGGCCGGCGGGGCGACCTCGATTCGCATTCGATCATGCTCGGCGTGAGCATGAAGTTCTGACGCAAGCGGTATTCAGCCGCCAAAACCCCTCCCCGTGCTGAACGGTGAGGGGCTTTCGCGCGCGGCTTAACGGCCTGCTAACCATAATTTTACGGAAACATGCGAGTGGTGTTCGATCCGTCTCGCGCGTCCGCCCTTTACGACCCGCCCCGTTCGAGGCAGGATTAGGAAACGCGCAACAACGGGACCCCCATGCGTCGGCTCATTCTGGCTCTGCTGCCCCTCGCCCTTCTTGCTTCGTCCTGTTCCACCACCGACTACGACCTCGTGTCGACCGCCTCCGTGCCGCCGCGCTTCGACGACAAGGACCCGCAGGATTTCGGCGCGCGCAATCCGCATCGCCACGAGGTTCACGGCATCGACGTTTCCAAATGGAACGGAGACATCGACTGGCCGGCAGTGAAGAAGAGCGGCGTCTCCTTCGCCTTCCTGAAGGCGACCGAGGGCACCGACCGTCTCGACAGCCGCTTTGCCGAATACTGGCGCGGCGCGCGCGCGGCCGGCGTCGCCCACGCGCCCTACCATTTCTACTATTTCTGCTCGACGGCGGACGCCCAGGCCGACTGGTTCATCGCCAACGTGCCGAAGGAGGCCGTTCAGCTTCCGCCGGTGCTGGACGCCGAATGGAACCCCGTCTCGCCGACCTGCAAGCTGCGCCCGCCTCCGGACGAGGTGCGCACCGCCCTGCAACGCTTCATGGACCGTATCGAAAAGCACTACGGCAAGCGCCCGATCATCTACACGACGGTCGATTTCCACCGCGACAACCTCGTTGGCCATTTCGAGGCCTATCCCTTCTGGCTGCGCTCGGTGGCGAACCATCCGGAGAACATCTATTCGGCGCGCAAGTGGGCATTCTGGCAATATACTTCGACAGGCGTCGTGCCGGGCATTTCCGGCAATACGGACATCAACGTCTTCGCCGGCTCCGCGAAGAACTGGAACAGCTGGATGAAGACGGTTTCCCGCTGACCGCACCATGGTTCCGTGGCGACCTCGGCGCCTCGCGGCGCCGTGAAGGCACAATCGCGTGAAAAGGGCGACGGCGCGCCGCGGCCGCCGTTTTCTTCTTGCTTCCGTCACATTCATCTGAGACAGCCGGGCCAGCAACGGACCAAGGAGCATTCGAGATGCGGCTAAACCTGAAGACGAAACTTGCAGCAGGCCTCGCGGCCCTTCTTCTCGCCGGCAGCGCGCACGCCCAATCGACGGCGGCCTGCGGCGGCGACTTCAATGCCTTCCTTCAGGGCGTGAAGGCCGAGGCGCTGGCACGCGGCGTTCCGGCCGATGTCGCCGACCGGGCGCTTGCCGGCGCCGCCATCGACCAGAAGGTGCTGTCGCGCGACCGCGCCCAGGGCGTCTTCCGCCAGACCTTCCTCGAATTCTCCAAGCGCACGGTCAGCCAGTCGCGCCTCGATATCGGCCGCAAGAAGCTGAAGGACCTCGCTCCGGTCTTCCAGCGCGCCGAGCAGGAATTCGGCGTGCCGGGACCGATCATCGCCGCCTTCTGGGCGATGGAAACCGATTTCGGCGCCGTGCAGGGCGATTTCAACACCCGCAACGCGCTGGTGACGCTCTCGCACGACTGCCGCCGGCCGGAGCTCTTCCGCCCGCAGCTTCTCGCCGCCATCGAGATGGTCGGCCATGGCGACCTCGACCCGAACGGCACCACGGGCGCCTGGGCCGGCGAGATCGGCCAGGTGCAGATGCTGCCGAAGGACATCATCGAATTCGGCGTCGACGGCGACGGCGACAACCATATCAACGTCAAGCAGTCCTCGCCGGACGCCATCCTGACGGCCGCCAAGTTCATCCAGCACCTCGGCTTCGTGAAGGGCCAGCCCTGGATCCAGGAAGTCTCCGTGCCCGATGTGCTGCCCTTCGAGAAGACCGGCCTGCAGCCGGGCATGAAGGCGGCCGACTGGTTCGCCCTCGGCGTCAAGCCGCGCGACGGCGACACCTCCTTCGGCAACCTGGAAGCCTCGCTGGTGCTGCCGCAGGGCCGCAAGGGCCCGGCCTTCATCACCTACCCCAACTTCAAGATCTATCTCGAATGGAACCAGTCGTTCATCTACACGACGTCGGCGGCCTATTTCGCGACCCGCCTTGCCGGCGCCCCGCCCTATGAGCGCGGCACCCCGGAGGAAGGCCTTTCCGAGGACAGCATGAAGCAGCTGCAGACCAAGCTGCAGGGCCTCGGCCACGACGTCGGCAAGATCGACGGCATCCTCGGCTCCGGCACGCGCGCCGCGATCCAGAAGGAACAGCTGCGCCTCGGCCTGCCCGCCGACGGCTGGGCGACCCAGGCCCTGCTGTCCGCCCTGTGACGGAAATCGGGTGGCGCCGCGCAAACGCGGTGCTATAGGCATGAAGAGACCCAGAGCGGCAGCCCGGTTTCGGCCGGGCTGCCGCTCTGTCTTTCTGCCCGTGCGCCAGGCCGGCAGACGGCAGCGTGCCAGGGAGAGAGCAATGGAACAGCCGGTATCGGTATCAGCAACGCGCATGAGCGCACGCACCTGGGGCCTGCTCGCCCTGCTCGGCATGATCTGGGGCGGTTCCTTCTTCTTTGCCCGCGTCGCCGTCGCCCATGTTCCTCCGGCCACCCTCGTGCTCCTGCGCGTCGGCATCGCCGCGCTTGCGCTGCATGTCTATATTGCCGGCCGGTTCGATATCTACGCGACGCTGCGCGCCCGCTGGCGAGCGTTCCTGCTGCTCGGCCTCATCAACAATGCCGTGCCGCACATGCTGATCTTCCTCGGCCAGACGCAGATCGGCGCCGGCCTTGCCTCCATCCTCAACGCGACGACGCCGATCTTCACCGTGCTCATCGCCAACCGGTTCACGCTGGACGAAAAGCTCTCCTCGCAAAAGATCGCCGGCTGCCTGATCGGCCTCGTCGGCACGGCGGTGCTGATCGGCCCGCGCGCGCTCGCGCCCTTCACCGGCGACAGCGGCCCGCCGCTCTGGTCCGTCGTCCTGCCCGTGCTTGCCGCCGCCTCCTATGGCCTTGCGGCAACCTACGGCAAGCGCTTCCGCGACGTCGCGGCGCCCGTCACCGCCGCCGGCCAGCTCACCGCCTCGACGCTGCTGATGCTGCCCGTCTCCTTCGCCCTCGATACGCCCTGGCAGATTCCCCTGCCCCCGCTGCCGGCCATCCTCGCCGTCCTGGCGCTGGCGCTGGTCTCGACGGCCTACGGCTACATCCTGTTCTTCCGAATCATGGCGGCCGCCGGCGCGACCAATACCTCGCTCGTCACGCTGCTCGTGCCGCCGAGCGCCATCCTCGCCGGCATGCTCTTCCTCGGCGAGACCCTGACGCCGCTCGGCATGCTCGGCATGGCCCTGGTGCTCCTCGGCCTCGTGGTGCTCGACGGACGCCTTTTCGCCCGTTTCCGCACCGCCTGAAAACTGCGGGAACAAAGCGCATTCCCGGCCGTTTCATGGCAATCCGCCGGAACGGCCGCCCGACTTGCGCCACATTGGTAAATGCACAATGTCGGCATTCGTCATCCGGTAGGGATTGTGAATTTTTTGTGGCGGCCACGATAAAGGAGAAAATTCAGCAGGTTAGCATTGTGAATAAGGGCTCGGCGAATGCCGGATGTTGCAACGCAGCAACAAAACGCCTTTCCAATACGCTTTTTTAGGTCGTAATATCGATCCGCAAACGCAAGGAGGTAGCCATGGGACTCACACATTCCTTGAATGTTCTGATGATCAGTGCAGCGTTCCTCTTCATCGCAACGATGATCTTCATCTGAGGCGATCAAAGCGCAGTCCGGGAGGCCAGGGACGAAAAAACCAAAAAGACCCTGCCGAAACGAATTCAAGAAGGATGCATGGCCCGGAGACGGCGCCATGCATTTTCATTTCAGCGATCGGTTCTGTCGGGCGGGACCGGCGGTCAGGCCGCCGCCCCGGCCGCATGGCGCGCGTTCCGGGCAAAGCCGGCGCGGTCGCAGACCGCCGAGACGAGCGTGGCGCGGTTCATCGTATAGAAATGGAACTCGCCGACACCCCGGGCGATGAGGTCCTCCACCTGGCGGGCGGCGAGGTCGATCGCCACGGCCGCGCGCTCCTGCGGCCGGTCGTCGATGGGCGCCAGCCGGTCGGCCAGCCAGCCCGGCACGGATGCCCCGCAGAGGCCGGCGAATTTCTGCACCTGGGCGAGGTTGTGCACCGGCAGGATGCCCGGCACGACCGGGATCGCGATGCCGGCCTTGCGCACGCGCTCCAGGTAGCGCTCGAAATCGTCGTTCTCGAAGAAGAACTGGGTGAGCGCGCGCGTCGCGCCGGCATCCACCTTGCGCTTGAGCATGTCGATGTCGGCGGCAACATCCGGGCTCTGCGGATGTTTTTCCGGATAGGCGGACACGGAGATCTCAAAATCGGCAAGGCCGCGCAGGCCGGCGGTCAGCTCCGCCGCATTGGCATAGCCGCCAGGATGCGGCTGGTAGGGCGTGCCGACGCCGCCCGGCGGGTCGCCGCGCAGCGCCACGAAATGCCTGACGCCGACCGCCTGGAACTCGGCGACGACGGCGTGCACCTCCTCCTTCGTCGCGCCCACGCAGGTCAGGTGCGAGGCCGCCGGCAGGCCCATCGAGAGGAGATGGCGGACGGTGGCGAGCGTCGGCGCCTTGGTGGAGCCGCCGGCGCCGTAGGTCACCGACATGAAACCCGGCTCATAGGCCGAGAGCGCGGCGGCCGTCTCCCACAGCTGGCCTTCGGCCTCCGCCGATTTCGGCGGGAAGAATTCGAAAGACAGGCGGATGTCCTTGCGGGCTGGGCTGGCGGTCGCCGGTTTCATGTCAACTCCTCCTGCGGATGGCAATGGTGTCGGCCGCCCGTTCGCGCTGGTCGCGGGCAAGCCAGATGGTGACGGTCAGCGCATCGGCGGCCGAATGCGCGGGCTTGAGGTCGACGATCTCCTCGACGGCAAGCCCTGCCTTCTCCAGCCATTCGGCGAGCGTCTGGTGCGAGAAGCCGAGGCGGATATGGGCATGCTCGTCGCGCAGATGTTCGAGCGCGTGCGGGGCAAGGTCGATGATGGCAAGGCGCCCGCCGGGGGCGAGCATGCGCGCGGCCTCCGCCACCGCGGCCTCCGGCTCGTCTAGGAAGTGCAGCACCTGATGGATCGTCACGACGTCGAACTCGTCGCGCTCCAGCGGCAGGTTGAAGATATCGCCGTGGCGGATCGACGCCTTGGTGACGCCGGCCCGGTCGAGATTGGCGCGCGCGACCGCCAGCATGTCTCGGCTGGCATCGACGCCGACGCCGCGCCTGTAGAGCCCTTCGAACAGCTGCAGGATGCGCCCCGTGCCCGTGCCGAGATCGAGGAAGGCGTCCACCGGCTCCGCGCCGATCATCGCGGCGAGCTTCGCCTCCACCTCCGCCTCGCTGACATGCAGCCGGCGCACCGCGTCCCATTCCGCGGCGTTGCGGCTGAAATAGGCCTGCGCCTTGTCGGCGCGGATCTTCTTCAGCACCCGCAGCCGCTCGTCATCACGCGCGAAAACCGCATCCGCCGGATCGGCGGCCTCGAGGAGCTGGCGGACGAGCGCCACGGCCGATCCGCCCTGGCTCAGCCGGAAGAAGGCCCAGGCGCCCTCCTGGTAGCGATCGACCAGCGCGGCCTCGGCGAGCAGCTTCAGGTGGCGCGAGATGCGCGGCTGGGACTGGCCGAGGATATCGGTCAGGTCGGTCACGGTCAGGTCACCATGCGAAAGCAGCGCGAGAAGGCGAAGGCGCGTCGGCTCGCCCGCCGCCTTCAGGATCTCCACGATGTCGTCCAGTCCGAGTTTCTGCGTGTCGCCCATGGCTTATCCAATCAAGACATAAAGATATGTTTATGTGATTAACCCGTGTCGCGCAAGGGCAAATCCGTGTCGCCGATCTTCCCACCGATACGCCCAAAGAAAAACCCCGGCGAACCGGGGTTTCTCAAAGGGCGGGACGCGGCGCCGATCAGCGCGTCAGGCGCTTGTAGGTCACCCGCTTCGGGTTGACGGCATCCGCGCCGAGGCGGCGGATCTTGTCCTTCTCGTAGTCCTCGAAGTTGCCCTCGAACCATTCGACGTGGCTGTCGCCCTCGAAGGCGAGGATGTGGGTCGCCAGGCGGTCGAGGAACATGCGGTCGTGCGAGATGATGACGGCGCAGCCGGCGAAGTTTTCCAGCGCGTCTTCCAGCGCCCCCAGCGTTTCGGTGTCGAGGTCGTTGGTCGGTTCGTCGAGCAGGATGACATTGCCGCCGGCCTTCAGCATCTTGGCGAGGTGCACGCGGTTGCGCTGGCCGCCCGAGAGCGTGCCGACCTTCTGCTGCTGGTCGCCGCCCTTGAAGTTGAAGGCGCCGCAATAGGCGCGGCTGTTCATCTCGTGCTTGCCGAGCTTGATGATGTCGTTGCCGCCGGAGATCTCCTCCCAGACGGTCTTGTCGCCGGCGAGCGCATCGCGGCTCTGGTCGACATAACCGAGATCGACCGTCTCGCCGACGGTGATCGAGCCCGAATCCGGCTGCTCCTGGCCGGTGATCATGCGGAAGAGCGTCGTCTTGCCGGCGCCGTTCGGGCCGATGACGCCGACGATGCCGCCGGGCGGCAGCTTGAAGGTCAGGTTCTCGATCAGCACGCGGTCGCCATAGGACTTGGTGAGGTTCTCCGCCTCGATGACCACGTTGCCGAGGCGCTCGCCGACCGGGATGACGATCTGCGCGTCGCCGGGGCGGCGCTCGGCCGCGGCCTGCACCAGTTCGTCATAGGCGCGGATACGGGCCTTGGACTTGGCCTGGCGGGCCTTCGGCGAGGAGGCGATCCATTCCTGCTCGCGGGCGAGCGCCTTCTGGCGGGTCGCCTCTTCGCGGCCTTCCTGCTGCATGCGCTTGGCCTTGGCCTGCAGGTAGGCGGAATAGTTGCCCTCGTAGGGGATGCCGCGGCCGCGGTCGAGCTCGAGGATCCAGCCGGTGACATTGTCGAGGAAGTAGCGGTCGTGCGTGATCATCAGCACGGAGCCCGGATATTCGCGCAGGTGCTTTTCGAGCCAGGCGATCGTCTCGGCGTCGAGGTGGTTGGTCGGTTCGTCGAGCAGCAGCAGGTCCGGCTGGGCGAGCAGCAGCTTGCAGAGCGCGACGCGACGCTTTTCACCGCCCGAGAGATTGTCGACCGAGGCGTCGCCCGGCGGGCAGCGCAGCGCGTCCATCGCCATCTCGACCTGGCTTTCGAGGTCCCAGAGGTTCTGGCTGTCGATGATGTCCTGGAGCTTCGCGCCCTCTTCCGCCGTCTCGTCGGAATAGTTCATCATCAGTTCGTTGTAGCGGTCGAGGATCGCCTTCTTCGGGGCGACGCCCTCCATGACGTTCTCGAGCACGGTCTTGGACGCATCGAGCTGCGGCTCCTGCGGCAGGTAGCCGAGGGTCGCGCCGTCGGCAAGCCAGGCCTCGCCGGTGAACTCCTTGTCGAGGCCGGCCATGATGCGCAGCACGGTCGACTTGCCGGCGCCGTTCGGGCCGAGAATGCCGATCTTGGCGTCCGGATAGAACGACAGATGGATGTTCTCGAGGATCTTCTTGTTGCCATAGGCCTTGTTGAGCCCAGACATGTGGTAGATGAACTGACGTGCCATGAAAACGCGCTCCGGATCGGACAAATTTGCCCGCTATGTAGGCGAATTCTCCGCCCGCGGCAATCTGAGAAAGCCGCATCGCGCCCCGGGGCGGAAACACCGCCCCGCATCGCCGTGACACCCTCCGCGGCAGCAGAGCAGTCCAGGTCGGCGCGGCATCGCCCGTCCGTCGCCCCTACCCCGCCTGCCCCGCGCCCGTTGCCCCCTCGGTGCAGCGGGACTTCGTCGGCGAGGCCGCGGCGATGCGGTCCGCGAGCGTCGGCGCGTCGCCGGCAAGGCCGATGGTGAGGCCGGTCACGACAGGCCCGCCGTCCGTCTTGCGGCAGATGAGGCGCACCCGCTCGCCGGCCCCCGCCCCGAAGGCGGCGTCGAAGGCGGCGCGGACTTCGGCAAGGGTGATCGCCGCCCCCGCCTTCTGCGTGAAGAGCGCGCGCACCGGCGAGGCGTTGAGCGCGTCGAGCAGGTCGAGCGAACGGCTGTAGTAGACCTCCGGCGAGGCGGCGACGCAGCTGCCGCTGCGCAGCCATTGCTGGCGGTCGAGGCCGAGGCGCGCGGCGGGCATCGCGACCATCAGGCGCGCCTTCGTGCCGGAAGCGAGCACGATATCCGGCAGCTCCGTCCACTTGCCCTTGCGCGCCTGCTGCTTGAGGCCCGCCTCGACGCCGCAATAGCTCTTGCGCAGCTGGAAGCGGCTGAGCAGCGAGAACTGCCTTGCGGCCGGCGCGTCCACGGAGAAATCCGCGCAGCCGCGGCTTTTCGGCCGGGCGGCGCAGTAGCCCGCCTGCCAGCCGACGGATAGGACCTCGCGCGCGCCGCCGCCCGCCGGCGCCGTCTGCGCGGCGGCGGGACGCGAACCGGCAGCCAGCGTGAGACACGCGAGAAGCAACGGCAGGACGGCAAGGAAAAGGACGGCTTTGAAAATCAGTGCGGCATTGGTCGTCATGACCGGCTCCCCCAACGAGAACAAAACGAGATCATTTACAACCAAAGATCCGGAAAATGCAACCATGAATCGGAAAAAACGCGACATGCGCGAGGAAATCGAAAAATACACGCCGCATCCCATTGTCTTTCAACCGCAAATCGCGTTGACCTTGCCAGAACGGGAGGGCCGAAACGGGAGGATGGACCGGTGTTTTCACAGGTTTCGACGCTGCAAAGCCCGAGCGGGGCGAGCCTTGCGCTGCGGCACGAGGCTGCCCGGGGCGTTCCCCGCGGCATCCTGCTGATCAGCCACGGCCTTGCCGAGCACAGCGCGCGATATGCGGCCTTCGCCGCGCGCCTGGCGGCAGAGGGGTTCCATGTCTATGCCCACGACCATCGCGGCCACGGCTTCACCAGCGCGCCGGATGCCCCGCGCGGCCAGTTCTCGCCGAAGGGCGGCATCGGCCGGGTGATCGCGGACATGCGCGCCGTGCGCGACCATGCGGCGGCACGGCATTCCGGCCTTCCGGTCGTGCTCTTCGGCCACTCGATGGGCGGGCTCATGGCGCTCGCCTTTGCCGAGGCACACCCCGGCGATATCGACGCGCTCGCCGTGTGGAATTCCAATCTCGAACCCGGGCTTGCCGGGCGCGTGGCGCAGGCCGTGCTGGCGGTAGAACGCATGCTGAAGGGATCGGACGTGCCGAGCGGCGTGCTGCCGCGCCTGACCTTCGGGGCCTGGGGCCGCTCCATCGCGAACCGCCGCACGGATTTCGACTGGCTGTCGCACGACCCGGCCGAGGTGGACGCCTATATCGCCGATCCCCGCTGCGGCTTCGACGTCAATGTCGCGATGTGGATCGACATCTTCGCCGTCACCTTCGCCAATGCCTCGGCACAAGGGCTTGCGCGCCTGCCGAGGCGGCTGCCGATCCATCTCGTCGGCGGCGAGGAGGACCCGGCGACGGATTTCGGCCGCGCGGTGCACGCCTTTGCCGGGCGACTGAAAAAATCGCGGCTTGAGGACGTCACGACAACCGTCTATCGCGGCATGCGTCACGAAACGCTCAAGGAGAGCCGGCCGCTCCGCGATCCCGCTGTCGACGCCTTTGCCGGCTGGTGCCGGCGGGTGGCCGACGCATGGACCCGCGCCCCGGAACACGCATGACCACATCCGCCACCATCGCCCCGCTGCGCAACGAGGTCGGCCTCGGGCTCCTGCTCATGGTGCTCTCGGTGCTCATCTCGCCGATCATCGATATCTTCGCCAAGCTCGCGGTCACGTCGGTCCCCGCGACCGAGATCACCTTCGTGCGCCTGCTCTTCCAGATGACCGTGCTGGGGCCGATCTGTCTCCTGCGCGGCACGCTTTTGGACGTGACCTTCCGGAAGATGGGCCTGCATGCCGCCCGCGGCCTGCTGATGGCCATCACCATGATCACCTTCGTCACGCCGCTCGCCGTCATGGAAGTGGCCGATGCCATCGCCATCTTCTTCGTCGAGCCGATCATCCTGACCATCCTCGGCTCGATCTTCCTGAAGGAGACCATCGGCTGGCGGCGCTACACGGCCTGCGGCGTCGGTTTCCTCGGCTCGCTGCTGGTCATCCAGCCGAGCCTGCAGGAGGTCGGCCCCATCGCGCTGCTGCCGGTCGTGGCGGCCTTCTCGCTCGCGCTGTTCTTCCTCCTCACCCGGCTCGTCGCCCAGAAGGAGGATCCCTGGTCCATGCAGTTCTATGCCGGCCTCTGGGGCGCGCTGTTCTCCGGCCTGCTGCTTCTAGCCGGCGGCAGGCTCGGCATCGCCATGCTCACGCCCGTCGTGCCGGACATGGCGAACACGCTCTACATCGCCGGCGCCGCCGTCGCCGCCACCATTGCCGGCGTGCTCGGCGTCTATGCCTATCGCTCGGCGCCCGCCTCCACGCTCGCCCCGCTGCAATATCTGGAGATCGTCTCGGCGACGATCCTCGGCTGGTTCGTGTTCGGCCATCTGCCGGATGCCGTGAAATGGCTCGGCATCGCCATCATCATCGCCTCCGGCCTCTATGTCATCTGGCGCGAACGCAAGCTCAACAAGACGGCGACGATACCGCCCGTCTCCACGCCGATCTGACGCCGCCCGGCCGCGCAAAACGGCGCGGCAGGCATCATGTCAGTCTGAGCCGTCATGATCTCCCCGCGGGCGCCGGCTATCGTGCCCGGCAGCTTTTTGTTATCCAAAGGGAAACGGGCGAAAGGCCCGGCGTCCGGCCGCGTTCCGGCGCCGCCGGGAAGGGAGTGCACGATGGAGAAGTCGAACCTGCCGCTATCCGGCATAAGGGTCATCGAGCTGGCGCGGGTCCTCGCCGGGCCCTGGGCCGGGCAGATGCTGGCCGACATGGGCGCCGACGTCATCAAGATCGAGAATCCCGACGGCGGCGACGACACCCGCGCCTGGGGCCCGCCCTTCGTGACCGGCAAGGACGGCGAGAACCTCTCGGCCGCCTATTACCACTCCACCAACCGCGGCAAGCGCTCGATTACCGTCGACCTCAAGACCGAGGAAGGCCGCGCCGTCGTCCACCGCCTCATCGCGACGGCCGACGTGGTCATCGAGAACTTCAAGGTCGGCGGCCTCGTCAAGTACGGGCTCGATTACCAGAGCCTCGCCAAGGCGCATCCGAAACTCGTCTACTGCTCGATCACCGGCTTCGGCCAGGACGGCCCCTATGCCGCCCGCGCCGGCTACGACTATATCGTGCAGGGCATGTCCGGCTTCATGTCGGTGACGGGCGCGCCGGACGGCGAGCCGATGAAGGCGGGCGTCGCCATCGCCGATATCTTCACCGGCATCTATGCCGTCGCCGCCATCCAGGGCGCGCTCATCCATGTCATGAAGACCGGCCGGGGCCAGCATGTCGACATGGCGCTGCTCGACGTGCAGTCGGCCGTCATGGCGAACCAGAACATGAACTTCCTTGCCTCCGGCAATGCGCCGACGCGGCTCGGCAACGCGCATCCGAACATCTCGCCCTACGAGGTGGTGCCGACGTCCGACGGGCACATCATCCTCGCCGTCGGCAATGACGGACAGTTCCGCAAGCTCTGCGGCATCCTGAAGCTCGAGGGCGTCGCCGACGACGAGCGCTTTGCCACCAACCGGGCGCGCGTCGCCCATCGCGGCGAGGTGCGCCGCCTCGTCACCGGGGCGACCGCCGGTGTCAGCAAGGCCGAGCTTCTCGCCGCCTGCGAGCGCGAGGGCGTGCCGGCCGGGCCGATCAATTCCATCGCCGAGACCTTCGCGGACCCGCAGGTGAAGGCGCGGGGCCTGCGCATCGACCTGCCGGATGCCGACGGCAACCGCATTCCCGGCGTGCGCACGCCGATCGTCTATTCGGGCACGCCCCTTGTCTATGACCGGCCGAGCCCGCGGCTTGGCGAACATACCGACGCCGTGATGGCGGAACTCGATGTCCTCGAAGCAGGAAAGAAAAGCGCATGAAGACCGGTGGCCAGTTGATCGTCGATGCTCTCGTTGCCAACGGCGTCAGGCGCGTCGCCTGCGTGCCGGGCGAAAGCTACCTCGCGGTGCTCGATGCGCTGCACGATACCGATATCGACGTGCTCGTCTGCCGCCAGGAAGGCGGCGCGGCGATGATGGCGGATTGCTGGGGCCGGCTGACGGGCGGGCCCGGCATCTGCATGGTCACGCGCGGGCCCGGCGCCACCAATGCCTCGGCGGGCCTGCACATCGCGCGGCAGGATTCGATCCCGATGATCCTCTTCATCGGCCAGGTGCAGCGCGATGCGCGCGAGCGCGAGGCCTTCCAGGAGGTGGAATACCGCCGCGCCTTCACCGAGGTCGCCAAATGGGTGGCGGAAATCGACGACGCCCGCCGCATTCCCGAATTCGTCACCCGCGCCTTTGCCGTCGCCACCTCCGGCCGTCCGGGCCCGGTGGTGCTGGCGCTGCCCGAGGACATGCTGACGGACACGGTCGAGACGGTCGAGGCGAAGGCCTATGCGCCGGTCGAGGCCCATCCCGGCCGCAGGCAGGTGGAGGAGCTGGCAGGCCGCCTTGAAGCCGCCGAGCGCCCGCTCGTCATCCTCGGCGGCACGCGCTGGTCGGAGGAGAGCGTCGCCGGCTTCACGGCCTTCGCGGAGCGCTGGTCGCTGCCGGTCGCCTGTTCCTTCCGCCGCCAGATGCTGTTCGATCACCGGCACCCGAACTATGCCGGCGACAGCGGCATCGGCGTCAACCCGGCGCTCGGCAGGGAGATCCGCGAGGCGGACCTCGTCGTCCTCCTCGGCGGGCGCTATTCGGAAATGCCGTCCTCGACCTACAGCCTGCTCAAGGTGCCCTACCCGCAGCAGACGCTGGTGCATGTCTATCCGGATCCGTCCGAGCTCGGCCGCGTCTACCGGCCTGACCTTGCGATCTGCGCCGCGCCGGAGGATTTCGTCGCCGCGCTCGACGGCCTCGCGCCGAAGGCAGCCCCGCGCTGGGCCGCGCGCACCGCCGCCATGCACGAATCCTACCTGAAATGGTCGACCCCGCCGGAAACCGGCCCGGGCGGCGTGCAGATGGGCCCGATCATGGCCTGGCTGGAGGAAAACACGCCGGAGGACACGATCTTCACCAACGGCGCCGGCAACTATGCCACCTGGGTGCATCGCTTCCACCGCTTCCGCCGCTTTGCGACGCAGGCCGCCCCCACCTCCGGCTCGATGGGCTACGGCCTGCCGGCCGCGGTTGCCGCCAAGCAGCTCTTCCCGGGGCGTGAGGTCATCTGCTTTGCCGGCGACGGCTGCTTCATGATGCACGGCCAGGAATTCGCCACCGCCGTGCGCTACAACCTTCCGATCATCACCGTCGTCGTCAACAATGGCATCTACGGCACGATCCGCATGCACCAGGAGCGGGAATATCCCGGCCGCGTCAGCGCCACGGACCTCACCAACCCGGATTTCGCCGCGCTCGCCCGCGCCTATGGCGGCCATGGCGAGACGGTGGAGGTGACGGAGGACTTCGCGCCCGCCTTCCTGCGCGCCCGCTTGAGCGGCAAGCCGGCGATCATCGAGGTGAAGCTCGACCCGGAAGCGATTACCCCGACGCGCACGCTCTCGGATATCCGCAGCGGGACGTGATGTTTTTAAGGGCGTGAAAGCCCCTCATCCCGCTGCCGCGACCTTCTCCCCGCAAGCGGGGAGAAGGCGGATGGGGCGATGCCTCGCCTTCCAAAATACCGCCGATGCTTTGGGAAACCGTTGCGGCATTCCCCTTCGCCCCGCTTGCGGGGAGAAGGTGCCGGCGGGCGGATGAGGGGCCAGGCCCTCAGCCGCGGATATGCTGCGTCTGCTCGTAGATCTTCGTCGAGCGCATGCCGGAGCGGCAATAGCCGAGCATCGGACGCGGCAGTTCGTCGAGCGCGTCGACCATGCCGTGCACGGCCTCGGCCGTCACGCCCATCGGGCCGACCGGCACATGGGCGACCTCGATGCCGAGCTCCTTCGCGCGCGCCGCGATGACGGAGAATTCCGGCTGGTCGGGCTGCTCGTGGTCCGGGCGGTGGCAGACGATGGATTTGAAGCCCAGGGCGGCGATGGCGTCGAGATCCTCGACGGCGATCTGGCCGGAGACGGAATATTCGTCGTTGATCTCGCGGATATCCATGGGCGGTTCCTTCTAGAAAACAGGGGTGCTCACCGTTTAAGCCCGCGCCGCGGGAGCGTCAATCACGCAAAATCTATAGCAATTCCCGAAAAGGCGCGAAGCGTGCCGCCCCCGGGACGAAAGAACGCCGCCTCTTCGTTCGAAAGCGCACAAGTATCCTAGCGGACCTCGAAGGCAAGGCCGTAGCCGACGCTTTCGCCGGGCGCGAAATCGGCGGCCTCGCCGGCGGCGATCAGCTCGGCGCGCGGCACGAGCCGGTGCGAGACGGGCTCGATGCCGAGCACCGCCGAGCCGGGCGACAGGTTCCGCCAGACCTGGAGATGCGGCAGCGTATCCGTGCGAAAGCGGATATGGACGCTGCGACCGCCGAGCGCCGCGATCGGGCCGATGGCGATCTCTGCCCAGCCGTGCGTCGCCGTTTCGGCCGCCGGCACGCAGAAGATCTCGCGGTCGCCCTCGCCGAAGCGCCACGGCAGGCTGCCGCCGGGCAGCATCGCCCCGGTCAGCCGCGTATCCGCATCGAAGAGGCCGGTGCCGAAATTGATGTGATACATGCCGAAGGGCGGCCAGGACGTGTCGCCCGTATTGGTGACGCGGTCGTCGAGCGTGATGTGGCCCGTGCGTCGGTCGGCCCGCCAGCGGCGCGCGAGGTCGGCCTTGCCGCCATGGGCGAGCGAAACGGCGACGCGCCCCTCGCAGACCACCTCCCCCTCGTCCTCCTCGATCAGCACGTCCCGTGCCGGCGAGGAGGAGAACGAGCCGTGCAGCGGATAGAGCCGCCCGTCGGCCGCGCCCTCGACCGGCACCGGATGGCGGATGTGATCCGGCCCGCAGGTGAACAGGAAGCCGGGCAGCGCCTTGTCGATGCGCGGATCGCCATCCGACGGCACAGCCGCCCCCGGCGCGAGATCGACGCCATGGAAGACGGCGCCGGCGACATCGAGCACCGATTGCGGCGTCAGGTCGAGGCGGAAGGACTGGTCGGGCGTTTGGGCGGTAAGGGAAAAGGTCATCCGGGACTCCGGCAAGGGGCAATCGAACGGCGGCATGCTAGAGCAATTCCCGCAGAAGTGCGACGCGGTTTTGCGTCCGGAACCGCAGAAAAACAAAAGGATAGCGTGTTTTTTGCAAACCGGCGGAAAACGCGAAACGCTCCACGGCAGGGCGGCGGAACATTACGCCTGGCAAGGCTCGTCTCTCATCGCTCCAAGGGAACCATCACGGCAGGTCACAAGTTTTTGCAATACGCGTTGACCTTACGTTCACCATCGATTCAGTTTTTTCATATTAAGGTCTGAATTGAAGTGTTCCGTCCGCGCGATATGTGCAAGCAGGCAGGTCAAGAGCCGTGAATTCTATTTTTAAAACAAGCCTTTCGCTCCTTGCAGCGGCTTCCGTCCTGGGAATCGCCGCCCTGCCGGCACATGCCCAGCAGCGTTTCTCCGCGCGCGACACGGTCCTGGTCTCGCCGGAAGGCGATATCCTCGACTATGTTCCGGACGACGGCAGCGTGCGCGCGATGCGCGACGACCGCGGCCGCACCGTCTATGTCGACGGCTGGGGCAACATCGTCGCCACCGCCATGCAGGCCGACCGCTACTTCGCCCGCGGCGACGATTATCGCCCGCGCCGTGACCGCTACCGCGAGATGCGCGGCTATCCGGAAGCGAACCCCGACTATTTCCCGCCGGCGCCCGAGGCCGACTATGGCGATGAACTGACGACGAGTTCCGTACCGGAAATGCGCGAAGGCCTGCCGGGCAGCATCGAGCGCCAGCCCCTGCCGGATGCCGATTTCGGCGGCTCGCAGGCCCTGCCCGATTTCTCCGACGACAGTGCGGCCCTGCCGGAAAACGGCACCGATCCCGATGCGGAGTTCGTGCCCGGCCCGAAATTCGACCCGGCGATCGCGATCGGCAAGGTGTCGTCCGCCGAGATCACCGCGCTTCAGGTCTTCCTCGACCGCGAGGGCTTTTCGCCGGGCGTGATCGACGGCAAGAAGGGCTCGAACGTCACCAAGGCGATCGAGGCCTGGCAGCAGGCGACGGGCGAGACGCTCGACCCGAACAATGCCGACGACATCCTGGAGCGGCTGCGCCTGTCCGGCGGCCTTGCCTTCACCACCTACGAGATCACCGCCGCCGACGCGGCCGGCCCCTATGTCGCCGCCATCCCCGACGACTATGCCCAGAAGGCGGCGCTGCCGCATCTCTCCTTCACCTCGACCACCGAGATGCTGGCCGAGAAGTTCCACATGGACGAGGCCTATCTGAAGGAGATCAATCCAGGCGTCGATTTCACCATTCCCGGCACGATCATCAAGGTCGTCGACACGGGCGAGAGGAAGACCGGCAAGGTCGCCAAGATCCTCGCCGACAAGGGCCGCAAGCAGGTGCTCGCCTATGACGAGAACGGCACGCTGATCGCCGCCTATCCGGCCAGCATCGGTTCGGCCGACACGCCCTCGCCGTCCGGCACGGTCACGGTCGAGCGCATCGCGCTCAATCCGGGCTATACCTACAATCCGAAGATCAATTTCCAGCAGGGCAACAACAACAAGGTGCTGACCCTGCAGCCCGGCCCGAACGGTCCGGTCGGCACGGTCTGGATCGCGCTGTCGAAGCCGACCTACGGCATCCACGGCACGCCGGAACCCTCGAAGATCGGCAAGACCCAGAGCCACGGCTGCATTCGCCTGACCAACTGGGACGCAACGGAGCTCGCCAAGATGACCAGCGCCGGCGTGACGGTCGAATTCGTCGACTGACGAATGGGGGTAGCCCCTCATCCGGCTGCCGCCACCTTCTCCCCGCAAGCGGGGAGAAGGGATATGCCGCGCCGGCTTCCTCGCTCAATGACCGCTTGTAGGTAAGCCTCTCCCGCTTGCCAGTAATCGGATATGAATGAACCGTTGCTCCATCCCCTTCTCCCCGCTTGCGGGGAGAAGGTGCCGGCAGGCGGATGAGGGGCAGCCCGCCGGCAGAGAAGGCCAGCGGTCAAGCCGCCCGCACATACCCCGATCCCTGGGCCGGGCGGGCCGCGCCGCTAGTGCGGAAGGCGCTGAGCTGGGCGGCGATGGAGGCGGCCTCCTGCGTCAGCGCCTGGCTGGCAGCATTGGCCTGCTCGACCATCGCGGCGTTCTGCTGGGTGATCTGGTCCATGGCATTGACCGCCTGGTTGACCGCCTGCAGGCCCGTCGCCTGTTCCGCCGTGCTGGCACGGATGGTGTTGAAGACGGCGCTGACCTCCACGACCTGGGTGACGATCTGGCGCAGCGACTGGGCGACCTCGCCCACCGAGCGCACGCCGTCCTCGACCTGGCCATGCGACCTGGCGATGAGGTTCTGGATGTCCTTCGCCGCATCGGCGCAGCGCTGGGCGAGCGCCCGCACTTCCGAGGCGACGACGGCAAAGCCGCGCCCCGCCTCGCCGGCCCGCGCCGCCTCGATGCCGGCGTTGAGCGCCAGCAGATTGGTCTGGAAGGCGATCTCGTCGATCACCTCGATGATGTTGGCGATGGCCGAGGAGGAGGCCTGGATCTCGCCCATGGCGAGGATCGCGTGCTCCACGATTTCGCCGCCGCGCTGCGCATTGTCGCGCGCCGCCATGACGAGGGCGTTCGCCTCGTCGGCGTTCTGGGCGGTCTGGCGCACGGTGGTGGTCACCTGCTCGACGGCGGCGGCGGTCTCCTCCAGGTTCGCGGCCTGCCGCTCCGTGCGCTTGGCGAGGTCGTCGGAGGCCGCCGCGATCTCCTGCGCGCTGAGATGGATGGAGCCCGCGCCGGCGCCGATATTGCCGATCGCCTGCGAGAGCGTGGAAATGGCGTGGTTGAAATCCTCGCGCAGCGCCTCGTAGGCCTCCGGCAGCGGGCCGGTGATGCGCGCGGTGAGGTCGCCGTCGGAAATGCGCTTCAGCGCGGCGCCGAAACTGTCGCTGACGATCTTGCGCTCCTCGGCGACGACCTGCGCCTGCACCGCCTGCTGCTTGGCGAGATCCGACATGTCGTTGTAGACGGAGATGGAGAGGTCCATGTCGAGGAACATGGCCTTGAGCAGGCTGGAGAAGCGCGCCGCAAACTCCTCCGGCCCGATTTCCTGGCGGGCAAAGAGCCCCTGCTTCGGCCAGAGCGATTTCACCGCCTCCGTCAGGAGATGCTCGACGATCAGCGCATAGCCGCCAATATACCAGCGCGGCTCCAGGCCGATGCGCGCATGCACATGGCCGATCGTCTGCACCTTGGACGCGTAGTCGCCGGTGAAATCGCCGGCCGCGATGTTCGCCCAGTGCCCGAGCTGGGCATTCTTCGCCCGATTCATGTGGGCGTCGTTGGAGAAGAGGTGGTTCACCTCCGGGCTCTTGCGCACGATCGCATAGAACTTGTCCAGCGCCGGGCCGAGCTCCTTCTCGATGAAGGGTTTGAGCGTGCGGAGCCGCCTCAGCGCTGCCTCGTCGAGGCCGAGATAGTCCAGACGGCGCGCGATGTCGTGGTTCTGGCTGGCGGTCTGCGGGGCTGGCTTCATTCCGGGGGTATCCTGGCAACTCGAGAAAACGGGGAAAGCAGCGGAAAATCGGGGCAACGGCGCCGGGCGGCACCGCGTCTTGCCCGTAACCCTTCATGGGTCCCCGCGGCGGCGCATCGCCGGCGAGGTCGCTTTCTAACGCGATATCATTAGGTTAAGCGTGGTAAATTGTTCATTACCGGCATGGCGTTGCGGCGCGAAAAACGGCTGCGCCCTTTGTCGCAGCCGTTCTTGTCAATCGTCAATCCGGAAGGCTCAGGCCGCCCGCTGCAGCGTGCGGAAGAAGCCGCGTTCGGTGGCGATGCGCTTGCGCACCGGCAGCAGGCGCAGGACCTCGTCGGCAAAAAGGCGCGCATTCTCGCAGGCCTTGTCGAGATTGCTCACCCTGGCCGCATCCATCGTATAGAGCGTGCCGCCGCAATCGAAGATGTCGCGGAAGGCGGTGCGCTCGCCGATCGGCGTGTCGAGCACCGCAACGCCGCGGGCGGCGAGCAGCGCCTTGATGGCGCTCATCGCGCGGGTCGTCACCAGCGAATTCATGCGGGTGAGCACGACCGAATGGTTGATGCGGATGCCCGCCTTCTCGTCGAGCTGCTTCAGGAGCTCGAGGATATGCGCCGCCCCGCGCGCATCCATGGCACAGCCCTGCACCGGGATCATCACATGGTCGGACAGGCCGATAGCCGTGGCGACCAGCGCGTCGCGCGCGCCGGCGAGGTCGATGATGAAATAGTCGGTCGTATCGCGGTTCTCCCGGATATGGCACTGGATGGAAGCCATGGTGACTTCCGAGATGACGGCGATGTTGCACTGGCGGCCGGAAACCTCGTGCCAGTGGCTGATCCAGCGCTGCGGGTCCGCATCGAGGATGGTGATGCGATGGCCCCGGCTTGCAAGCTCGGTGGCAAGGATCAGCGCCGCAGTGGTCTTGCCCGCGCCGCCCTTGGCATTGGCAAATGTGATGACTGGCATGTCTTTCCTCATGAATGCTGCGAGCTTTCTCATCGCTCTCGTCAGGCGGCCCGGTGAGAATGGCGCCCGCTTGCTCAAACCTTTCAAAACATGGTTAACGAAATGGAAACATGCGCATGGCGAAGATTAACGAGAACGGCGCCGGACTTTCACCTTCTCAGGCAAAAGGCCCGGAAAACCGTGGTTTTCCAGGCCCCTGTCATTTGTTAACGGCAAGAATTCAGATGCACTCGACGAAGAGGCGCTTGGCCGCGTCCAGCGTCAGCTCCACCGGGTTGCCGCCGGCCGTCGGATCGACGATCGCCATGGCGGCCATCTCGTCGATCCGGTCCGTGCCGACGCCGAGCGCCGACAGCTTGTCCGGCACGCCGAGCTCCTCGCGCAGGCGCAGCACATAGTCGAAGAAACCGTCGAAGCCGCCGGATATGCCGAGATAGGCGGCGGCGCCGGCGATCTTCGCCTCGATGGCCGGGCGGTTGAAGGTCAGGACCGGCGGCATGACGACGGCATTGGTCATGCCGTGGTGCGTGTTGTAGATGGCGCCGACCGGATGCGACAGCGAATGGATCGCGCCGAGGCCCTTCTGGAAGGCGACGGCGCCCATGGCGGCCGCCGACATCATGTTGGCACGGGCCTCGATATCGGTCCCGTCCTTGTAGGCGCGCGGCAGGAATTCCTTGACGAGGCGCATGCCCTCCAGCGCGATGCCCTGGCTCATCGGGTGGTAGAACGGCGACGAATAGGCTTCGAGGCAATGGGCGAAGGCGTCCATGCCAGTGCCCGAGGTGATGACCTTCGGCATGCCCACCGTCAGCTCCGGATCGCAGATCGTCACCGAGGGCAGGAACTTCGGATGGAAGATCACCTTCTTGGTGTGCGTCTCGGAATTGGTGATGACAGAGGCGCGGCCGACTTCCGAGCCGGTGCCGGCCGTCGTCGGCACGGCGACGATCGGCGCGATGCCGTCGGAATTGGCGCGGGTCCACCAGTCGCCGATATCCTCGAAATCCCAGACCGGCCGCGTCTGGCCGGACATGAAGGCGACGGCCTTGCCGAGGTCGAGGCCGGAGCCGCCGCCGAAGGCGACGACCCCGTCATGGCCGCCGTCGCGGAACGCCTTGACGCCGGCTTCGAGGTTCCTGTCGGTCGGGTTCGGATCGACCTCGGCGAACATCGCCCGGCCGAGGCCGGCGGCGTCGAGAATGTCGAGCGCTTCCTTCGTGATCGCCATGGTCGAAAGGCCGCGGTCGGTGACGAGCAGCGGCTTCTTCATGCCCACGGCCTTGCAGTGGTCGGCGAGTTCCTTGATGCGGCCGGCCCCGAACTTGATCGCGGTCGGGTAGCTCCAGTTGGCGGTGATGGTCATGCTCTTCAAGCTTTCCTGAAATGGTAGGATTTCGGTCTCGTGAGGTTGTGGAAGCCGATGACGGAGAGCGAGCCGCCGCGGCCCGTTTCCTTGACGCCGGTCCAGCAGAGCGCCGGGTCGAGATAGTCGGCACGGTTCATGAAGACGGTGCCGGTCTCAAGGTCCCGGGCGATGTTTGCGGCGCGATCGGCGTCCTTCGTCCAGAGCGAGACGGTGAGGCCATACTTGCAGTCGTTCATCAGGGCGAGCGCTTCTTCATCGCTCTTGACCTTCATGATGCCAACGGCCGGGCCGAACGTCTCTTCCGTCATGAATTCCATCGAATGGTCGACATCGACGAGGATCTGCGGGGCGACATACGCGCCGCCGTCATCGGCCGGGAAGAGTTTTGGATCGACCAGAGCCTTCGCGCCCTTCGCGACCGCATCGGCGATCTGCGAGCGCACGGTGGCGGCGAAGCGCTTGTGTGCCATCGGGCCGAGGGTGGTTTCCGGATCGAGCGGGTTGCCGAGCTTGTAATTGGACACCCAGGCGACGGATTTTTCCACGAAGGCGTCGTAGAGCTTCTCGTTGACGTAGATGCGCTCGATGCCGCAGCAGCACTGGCCGGAATTGTAGGTCGCGCCGTCCATCAGCGTGTCGACGGCGGCGTCGAGGTCGGCGTCTTCCATGACGTAACCCGGATCCTTGCCGCCGAGTTCGAGGCCGACCGGCGTGAAGGTGCCGGCCGCCGCGCGCTCGATCGACCGGCCGCCTTCGACCGAACCGGTGAAGTTGACGAAGTCGAACGCGTTGCCGGCGATCAGCGCCGAGGTCGTGTCATGGTCGAGGAAGACGTTCTGGAAGACATCCTCCGGCACGCCCGCCTCGTTGAAGGCGCGCACCAGCCGCTCGCCGACGAGCAGCGTCTGGGCGGCGTGCTTGATGATGACGACATTGCCGGCCATCAGCGCCGGCGCGACCGTGTTGATCGCGGTCATGTAAGGGTAGTTCCACGGCGCGATGACGAAGACGACGCCATGCGGCTCGCGCTCGATGCGGCGCTCGAAACGCTCGCTGTTCTCGATGACGATCGGCGCCAGCGAGGAGCCGGCGATCTCGGCGACGTAGTTGGAGCGCTCGTTGAAGCCCTTGAACTCGCCGCCGTAGCGGACCGGGCGGCCCATCTGCCAGGCGATTTCCGGCACGATCTCGTCGGCCATCTCGTTGACGCGGGCAACGCCCTTGAGGACGAGCTGGACGCGCTCTTCGAGCGGGCGCCTGGCCCAGGCCTTCTGCGCCTTCTTCGCGCGGGCGACAGCCTCTTGCGCGGCCGCCAGCGGCATCGCCTCGCGCTCGGCATAGACCGAGCCGTCGACGGGGGATATGCATTTGATCACAGTCATGATCGACTTCCTGTTGGTTCTATTCGGAATTTCAGTTCTGGCGTTCCGGTTGCCCCTCATCCGGCCTGCCGGCCACCTTCTCCCCGCAAGCAGGGAGAAGGAAATATGCCGTGCCGTTTTCCCAGACCAACACCCTTTCGCAGGGCAGGTCCCCTCTCCCCGCTTGCGGGGAGAGGGCTAGGGTGAGGGGCAATTCCCGAAACGCTTCTACGCCCTCTCGAAGCCGCGCGCCACCTCCCAGTCGGTGATGCGGCGGTCGTATTCTTCCTGCTCCCATTCGGCTGCGCGCACATAGTGGTCGACGACGTCGTCGCCGAAGGCCTCGCGCAGCATGTCGGATTCCTTCAGCGCGGCGGCCGCGCCGCGCAGGGTCTTGGGGATCTCGCGGATGTCCTTGCCGCCATAGGCGTCGCCCTCGAAGGGTGCCTCCAGCTCCAGCTTCTGCTCGATGCCGGCCATGCCGGCCGCCAGCAGCGCCGCCATGGCGAGATAGGGGTTGAGGTCCGATCCGCCGACGCGGCATTCGATGCGGATGCCCTTGGTGCCCTCGCCGCACAGGCGATAGCCGGCGGTGCGGTTGTCCTTGCTCCAGATCGCCTTGGTGGGCGCGAAGGTGCCGGCGACGAAGCGCTTGTAGGAATTGATGTAGGGCGCGAGGAAATAGGTGATCTCGCTGGCATGGGCGAGCAGGCCCGCCACATACATGCGCATCAGCTCCGACATGCCGTATTTGCCGTCCTTGTCGAAGAACTTCGGCTCCTTGCCGTCGAGGCTCCACAGCGACTGGTGGATGTGCGAGGAGGAGCCGGCCAGGTTGTAGTTCCACTTGGCGAGGAAGGTGACGGCCTTGCCGCGCTGCCAGGCGATCTCCTTGGTGGCGTTCTTGATGATCGAATGCCGGTCGGCCATGGTCAGCGCCTCGGCATACCGCACGTTGATCTCCTCCTGGCCGGGCGAGGCCTCGCCCTTGGAGTTCTCGACCGGAATGCCGGCGCCCTGCAGGCCGTTGCGCAGCGCCCGCATGACATCCTCTTCCTTGGTGGTCTGGAAGATATGGTAGTCCTCGTTGTAGCCGGACGCCGTGCGCAGGTCGCGGTAGCCGCTCTCGCGCGCATCGTCGAAGGTCTGGTCGAACAGGTAGAATTCGAGCTCGCTCGCCATGAAGGGCTTCAGGCCCATGGCCTCCAGCCGCTTGACCTGCTTCTTCAGCACGGCGCGCGGCGAGTGCGGGACCTCGGCATGGGTGTGGTGGTCGAGCACGTCGCAGAGCACGAGCGCGGTGCCTTCGAGCCACGGCAATTTGCGCAGCGTCGCAAGGTCCGGCTTCATCGTGTAGTCGCCGTAGCCGGCGGCCCAGCTCGTCGACCGGTAGCCGGGAACGGTCTCCATCTCCATGTCGGTCGCCAGGAGGTAGTTGCAGCTGTGCGTCTCTTCATGAGCGCTGTCGATGAAATACTGCGCGTGGAAACGCTTGCCCATCAGGCGCCCCTGCATGTCGACGAGGCATGCCAGAACGGTATCGACGCGGCCCTCGGCCACATCCTTCTTCAGGTCGTCAAAACTATAGGTCATGGTCATCGGTGGCGGTCCTGGCGGTTGCTGCTTCATGCCGGACCGGGCTTTGCCGGCCCGGCCCGGAGGGATTGGATGCGATCAGCCGTTGACGTAGGGCGGACCGGCCTTGTTGATGATGGCGTTGTAGTCCTCGAAGATCTTCACCACCTTGGCGGCCGTCTCGCTCTGGCCGGCGATCTCCTTCCAGAACACCTTGGCCGCATCTTCCACGACCTTCCACTCCTCGGCCGGAATGCTGGTGAGCTTCAGCTTCGTGCCTTCGGCGCGCAGCTTCGCCTCGCCGCCCCAGTACCACTGGTCGCGGTAGTTGTTGCCGGCCTCGATCGCCGTCAGGACCAGCTTCTTCAGGTGGTCCGGCAGTTCCGCCCACTTCTGCTCGTTGACGAAGAAGGAGCCGATCCAGGCGCCCGAGATGTTGTTGGTCAGGAAGTGGTCCGTCACGTCGGCCCAGCCGACCGTGTAGTCCTCGGTGATGCCCGACCAGGCCATGCCGTCGAGCTCGCCGGTCTGCACGGCGACCTGCGCGTCTTCATAGGGGATCGTCACCGGCACGACGCCGAACTGGCTGAGGAAGCGGCCGGCCGTCGGGAAGGTATAGAGGCGCAGGCCCTCGAGGTCCTTGACGGAGGTGATCGCCTTCTTGGTGTTGAAGTGGCAGGGATCCTGGCCCGAGGAGGAGAGCCAGACGACGCCGCCGACCTTCTCGTAGGACGACTTCCAGATGTCGGCGAGGCCGTATTGCTTGAAGAGCACCGGCACGTCGAGGATCTGCTTGGTGGCGAGCGGGAAGTAGCCGCCGAAGGTGGCGACGTCCGCCGGGGACGCCATGGAATCGTCGTCCGAATGCACGGCATCGATCGTGCCGGCCTGAAGCGCGCGGAACAGTTCACCCGTCGGCACGATCTGGTCGGCGAAGTAGAGCTCGATCTCCAGCTCGCCCTTGGCGGCGGCGTTGATTGCGTCGATGATCGGCTTGGTGACGTGCTCGCCGAGCGCAGCGCCCGCATAGGTCTGGAAACGCCACTTGATGGCGGTCTGCGCCTTCACGATGGCGGGGGCGGAAAGCGTGGCGGCGCCGGCCGCGCCGATTGTGACTGCCCCGGCCCGTGTCAGAAATTGCCGTCTGTTGGTCATATCTCTATCCCTCTGGTTAAACGTCTCGCTTTTGCCGGGAACGGCCGTTCATCCCGGTCGGTCAATCGTCTTTTCTTCTCTCGGCCTCATTCTCCCTTGCAGGCCGGCGGCTGCCGCCGCCGGCGAACCGGTCATTTGGCGTAATAGTGGTTCGGCAGCCACGTCGCGATCTCCGGGAACACGCCGATGATGATCAGGCTCGCCAGCATGATGCCGACGAAGGGCCAGATCGAGCGGTAGATGTCCCGCATGCCGATCTCGGGCGGCGCCATCGCCCGCATCATGAACAGGTTGTAGCCGAAGGGCGGGGTGATGTAGGCGATCTGGCAGGTGATCGTGTAGAGCACGCCGTACCACACGAGGTCGAAGCCGAGCTTCTGCACCAGCGGGATGTAGAGCGGCGCGACGATGACGAGCATGGCCGTGTCGTCGAGGAACATGCCCATGACGAGGAACGAGACCTGCATCAGCACCAGGACCTGCCAGGGTTCCAGGCCAAGGTCGCCGAGGAAGAAGCGCTCGATCGACTTGACCGCGCCGAGACCGTCGAAGACGGCGCCGAAGCAGAGCGAGGCGATCAGGATCCACATGAACATGCAGGTGATGCCGAGCGTCTTCTGCAGGACGTCGTTCCACAGGCGCACGCTGAGGCGCCCGCGCCACCAGGCGACCAGCGCCGAGCAGATGGCGCCGACGGCGGAGCTTTCCACCAGGCTCGAAATGCCGCTGAGGAACAGCCACATCATCAGCGCGAAGATGCCGAGCGGCACGATGCCGGCAGACAGGAGCGCCACTTTCTCGCGGAAAGGCACGTTGCGTTCCGACGGCGGCAGGGCGGGGCCGAGCGCCGGGTTCACGCGGCAGCGCACATAGACGTAGATCGCCATCAGCGCCGCCATCATCAGGCCCGGCAGCACGCCAGCGAGCCAGAGCTGGCCGACCGGCACGCGGGCGATCATGCCGTAGAGCACGAGCACGACGCTCGGCGGCAGGAGGATGCCGAGCGTCGAACCGCCCTGCACGACGCCCGTCATCATGACCTTGTCGTAGCCGCGGCGCAGCAGCTCCGGCAGCGCGATGGTGGCGCCGATCGCCATGCCGGCGACCGAAAGGCCGTTCATGGCGGAGATGACGACCATGAGGCCGACCGTGCCGAGCGCAAGGCCGCCGTTGATCGGCCCCATCCAGACGTGGATCGCCTTGTACATGTCCTCGGCGATGCCCGATTCCGACAGCATGTAGCCCATGAAGACGAACATCGGCACCGTCAGCATCGGATACCATTTGACGAGCTTCATCACCGAGGCGAAGCCCATTTCGGAGCCGCCCGTGCCCCATAGCAGGAAGGCCGCGACGACGCCCACGAAACCGATGACGGCAAAGACCCGCTGCCCGGTGAGCAGCAGCACCATCATGCCGGCGAACATCGTGATTGCGATGAATTCGTAGCTCATGCGATGGGCCTTCCCCGCAACTCGGCGATATCCTTGAAGAGCGAAGCGGTGGCCTGCGCGAGCATCATCACGACACCGAAGGTCATGACGATCTTGATCGGCGCCATATAGGGCGCCCAGGCGGTAAAACTCTTTTCCTTGAACTGGATGGCATAGGTCGTGCTGGTGATGCCGCCATAGAGCATGAAGCCGAGGAAGACGATCAGCGCGATCGCCGTGACGGTGTCGAAGGCCGCCCGCTTCTTCGCCGACCAGGTGCCGTAGAACAGGTCCATCCGCACATGGTCGCCGGTCTGCATGGCGAAGGCGCCGCCGAGCATGTAGTAGGCCGCCATGGTGAACTGCGCCGATTCCAGCGTCCAGTTCGCCGGCAGGTGGAAGGCCTTCGAGACGGAGGAATACAGCAGAATCGCGAACATCGCGAAGATCAGGTACATCGCGAAAAGGCCGACACGCCGGTTGAACGTGTCGACAAAGCGAACATAGGTCTTGATGAAATCAGGCATGGCCCCTGCCCCCGTTCCGGACGACGGCAATCTCAGTCGGGCCGGGCCTCCGATATGACAACGCAAGCATCCGCTTGGCCTCTCCTGTTTGTGTTCTTCTCCGTCTCCACGGATGTCGTTCCCCGGGTCTTTGTTATTGGATTGCGGAAAGGCTCTTTTTGAGCAGTCCCGCCAGATAATCGGCCACGACCCTTTGGCCGGCTTCGTCCTTCACGAGGTCGTTGCGGACCTCGATCATCACATTGGCAAGGCCGTTGGCAAGGCCGTGCTCCCTCAGCGTATGCGTCACCCCGTCCTCCGGTCCATACGGTTCGTTGCGGCGGATATCGAAGGGCCCGGCGCTGCCGGCCGCCGCCAGCATGGCATCGGCAAGGCGCGTGTCGGCATCGTGCAGGATGCCGATCTCGACGGCGCGCGGCTTGCCGAAATAGACCGGCGTGAAACTGTGCATGGTGACGATGACCGGCGCCCTGCCCTCAGCGATCCGGCTCTTCACAAGGCCGGACAGCCTGTCGCGGAACGGCAGGTAGAGCGCTTGCGTGCGCGCATCGCGCGCCGCCTGGTCGAGCCCGGCATTGCCCGGAACGGCGAAGACCTCGCTCTTTTCCGGCATGGCGGCCGGCGATTCCGGCGGACGGTTGCAATCGTAGACGAGGCGGGAGAATCGCTGGAAAACCAGTGTCGCGTCAAGGCTTTGCGCCATGAGGCGCGAGACGGCGAGCGCGCCCGGATCCCAGGCGATATGGCTTTCGAGCGCTTCCTCGGTGAGGCCGAGCGTGCCGAGCGCCTTCGGCAGCAGCCGGGATGCATGCTCGCAGACCAGGACGACCGGACCGCGGGCAACACCATTCTCCAGGGCGACGGGGTCGCCCTCCTCTCCAGTCAGAATTCCCATCAGCCTGATCCCCTCGACCGGCTCTTATCATTTATGAAGAGAATTCTTCACAGCCTTGCCGCTGTCAACGGGGTAGTGAAAAAATCTCTTCAAAAAAACATTTGACTCGAATTGTGACAGCGATGTTTAATTTCCCGAACTCCGGCGAAGACCGGAGCGCAGGGGAACAATTTGACACTCAACCAAGCATCCATGACGGTGTCGGATGTGATCAGTGCCCATTTCGACGCGTTGACGCGCGCCGAAAAGCAGCTGGCCACGTCATTGCTCGACAACTATCCCGTCTCCGGCCTCGGCAGCATCACGACGGTGGCGGAAAACGCCGGCGTGTCGACGCCCACGGTCGCCCGCATGGTGCAGAAGCTGGGATTTCGCGGTTTCCCGGATTTCCAGGCCCGCCTGCACCATGAGCTGGAAGCCACCCTGTCGAGCCCGATCAGCAAGCACGACCGCTGGGCGGCCAGGGCGCCCGGCACGCATATCCTCAACCGCTTCGCCGACGCGATCATGACCAACCTGCGCCAGACGCTCTCGCAGGTGGAGACCGCCGACTTCGACAGCGCCAGCGCCCTCCTCGCCGACCGCCAGCGCAGCATCTACATCATCGGCGGGCGCATCACGAAGGCGCTGGCCGACTACCTCTTCACCCATCTCCAGGTCATCCGCCCGAACGTCACGCAGATCGCCGCCAATCCCAGCTCCTGGCCGCACTACGTCCTGAACATGAAGGCCGGCGACGTGCTCGTGATCTTCGATATCCGCCGCTACGAGCAGGAGATGGAGACGCTCGGCCGCGTCGCCCGCGAGCGCGGCGTCGAGATCGTGCTCTTTACCGACCAGTGGGCCTCGCCCGTCGCCAAGGTCGCGGCGAAGGTCTTTCGCGTGCATATCGAGGCGCCGTCGGCCTGGGACTCGTCCGTCGTGACGCTGTTCATCGTGGAGGCGCTGATCGAGGCCGTCCAGAGTTCGGGCTGGGAGGAAACCAGCGGCCGAATGAAGACGCTGGAGGGCCTCTTCGAGGCCAGCCGGCTGTTTCGCAAACCAAAACCGGAGGTTCCCGGAAAGCCCTGATCGACATCCGAAAAAAACGAAATAAAACTGTCACATAAGCTTCATCTGCCGCCAGTATCAGCTTCGCCGAAGTTGACTGACTCACAAAAGGAGAACACCCGTGATGTCACATACGAAACGTCTGCTTTCGCTCTCCACCGCGCTGGCGATCGCCGTTCCCTCGCTCGCCTTCGCCGAGCCGAGCGCCGAGCTCATCGAGGCCGCAAAGAAGGAAGGCATGCTGACGACGATCGCGCTGCCGCACGACTGGTGCGGCTATGGCGAGGTCATCGCCTCCTTCAAGGCCAAGTACCCGGAAATCCAGGTCAACGAACTGAACCCGGATGCCGGCTCGGCCGACGAGATCGAAGCCATCAAGGCCAACAAGGACAACAAGGGCCCGCAGTCGCCCGACGTGATCGACGTCGGCCTGTCCTTCGGTCCGTCGGCAAAGGCCGAAGGCCTGCTGCAGCCCTACAAGGTCTCCACCTGGGACGAGATCCCGGACACCATCAAGGATCCGGAAGGCTACTGGTACGGCGACTACTACGGCGTGATGTCCTTCTTCGTGAACAAGGACCTCGTCGAGAACACGCCAAAGGACTGGGCCGACCTGCTGAAGCCGGAATATTCCGGACAGGTCGCGCTTGCCGGCGATCCGCGCGCCTCCAACCAGGCCATCCTCGGCGTTCTGGCCGCCGGCCTCGGCAAGGATGCGAAGGCCGGCAAGGAAGCCGGCGAAGCGGGCCTTGCCTACTTTGCCGAAATGAACAAGGCCGGCAACTTCGTTCCGGTCATCGGCAAGTCCGGCACGCTGGCGCAGGGCTCCACCCCGATCATCATCGCCTGGGACTACAACGCGCTCGGCTGGGCCAAGACCCTCAACGGCAACCCGCCGACGGAAGTCGTCGTTCCGGAAAAGGGCGTCCTTGCCGGCGTCTACGTCCAGGCGATCTCGGCCTATGCGCCGCATCCGAACGCCGCCAAGCTGTGGATGGAGCACCTCTATTCCGACGAGGGCCAGCTCGGCTGGCTGAAGGGCTATTGCCATCCGGCACGCTTCAACGCCATGGTCAAGGCCGGCAAGATCCCGCAGGACCTGATCGACGCGCTGCCGCCGGCCGAATCCTATGAGAAGGCCTACTTCCCGACGCTCGAGGAAGTGGACGCCAACAACGCCGCCGTGACCGGCGCCTGGGACTCGGTCGTCGGCGCGAACGTGCAGTAACGACAACATCCCCCGTCGCCCCGGCCCGTCGCCGGGGCGACGATTGCGGTATGCCAATGACGGCAACCCCATGAGGCCAACTTAATGTCATCAGACAGCTCAGCAGCACCGCCCCCCGCGCGGGCGCCCTTCCGCCTCCCGCTGCACTGGCTCGGCGCGGCGCCGTTCGCGATCTTCGTCCTGTTGTTCCTGATCATGCCGACGATGCGCATCGTCGTCGGCGCCTTCCAGACGCCGGACGGAAGCTTCACGCTCGACAATATCCGGGGCCTGTTCACCACCTCCATCCTCTCGGCCTACTGGATATCGATCAAGATCTCCATCGCCTCCGCCCTGCTCGGCTGCCTGATCGGCTTTTCCGTCGCATCCGCCGTGGTGCTCGGCGGCCTGCCGAAATGGATCCGCGGCCCGCTCCTGACCTTTTCCGGCGTCGCCTCCAACTTCGCCGGCGTGCCGCTCGCCTTCGCCTTCCTTGCGACACTCGGCCCGGTCGGCCTCATCACGGTGTTCCTGAAGTCCCAGCTCGGCATCGACCTGCGCGCGCTCGGCTTCAACATCCTGTCCTTCTGGGGCCTGACGATCACCTATCTGTTCTTCCAGATCCCGCTGATGATCCTCATCATCACGCCCGCGCTCGACGGCCTGAAGCGCGAATGGCGGGAAGCGGCGCAGATCCTCGGCGCCACGAACGCGCAATACTGGCGCATGGTCGCCTTCCCGATCCTGCTGCCCTCCTTCCTCGGCACGCTGGCGCTGCTCTTCGCGAACGCCTTCGGGGCCGTCGCCACCGCCATCGCGCTCACCGGTTCCTCGCTCTCCATCGTGCCGATCCTGCTCTTCGCGCAGATCCGCGGCGACGTCTTGGGCAACCCGCATCTCGGCTATGCGCTCGCCTTCGGCATGATCGTCGTGACGGGCATCGCCAACACGATCTACATCTGGCTGCGCGCCCGCAGCGAAAGGTGGCTGAAATGAGAAAGTTCTGGGCCTGGGGCGCCCTCATCTTCGGAATGCTCTATTTCATCCTGCCGCTGCTCGGCATGACCAACTTCTCCCTGAAAATGCGCCGCGGCGTCTATTCGCTGGATGCCTATGCCGTCGTGCTCGGCGATCCGCGCTTCCAGGCGACCTTCACCTATTCGATCCTGATGGCGCTCGCGACCATCGTCTTCGGCGTGCTGCTCGTCGTGCCGACCGCCTACTGGGTGCGGCTGAAGCTGCCGGGCCTTCGTCCCTATATCGAATTCGTCACGCTGCTGCCGCTGGTCATCCCGGCCATCGTCATCGTCTTCGGCTATATCCGGCTCTACAACACCTCGAGCTGGCTGCCGCTGACCGGCTCGATCACCGGCACGAACATCCTCCTGATGTTCGGCTATGCAACGCTGGCGCTGCCCTACATGTACCGCTCCGTCGATACGGGCCTGCGCTCGATCGACATCGCGACGCTGACGGAAGCGGCTCAGAGCCTCGGTGCCGGCTGGACGACGATCCTCGCCAGGATCATCCTGCCGAACGTGCTGGTCGCGGTGCTGTCGGGCGCGTTCCTCACCTTCGCCATCGTCATCGGCGAGTTCACCATGGCCGCCCTGCTCAACCGTCCGGCCTTCGGTCCCTACATGCAGCTGCTCGGCGCCAACCGCGCCTACGAGCCGGCCGCGCTTGCGGTCATGTCCTTCGCGCTGACCTGGGGCTGCCTCGGCCTGATCCAGCTTGTTTCCCGTTTCCAGAAGGGCGCGCAGAGCGCGACTTAAGGACTTTCCATGAGCTTTCTCACCCTCACCAGCCTCCAGAAGTCCTTCGGCCCCGTCCAGGTGGTCAAGGATTTCAACATGTCGATCGAAAAGGGCGAGTTCATCTCGTTCCTCGGCCCGTCGGGCTGCGGCAAGACCACCGTGCTGCGCATGATCGCCGGCTTCGAGACGCCCTCGGGCGGCGCGATCACCATCGACGGCAGGAGCCAGCAGAACCTGCGCCCCAACCAGCGCAATATCGGCATGGTGTTCCAGGCCTACGCCCTCTTCCCGAACATGAACGTTGCCGAAAACGTCGCCTTCGGCCTCAAGGTCGCCGGCCGGCCGAAGGCCGAGATCGACGCGCGCGTCAAGGAGATGCTCGGCCTCATCAAGCTCGACCACCTCGCCGACCGCTACCCCTACCAGATGTCGGGCGGCCAGCAGCAGCGTGTGGCGCTCGCCCGCGCACTCGCGCCCAAGCCCCAGGTCCTCCTGCTCGACGAACCGCTCTCCGCCCTCGACGCCAAGATCCGCGTGTCGCTGCGCGAGGAAATCCGGCAGATCCAGCAGCAGCTCGGCATCACCACGGTCTTCGTCACTCACGACCAGGAAGAGGCCCTGTCGATCTCCGACCGCATCGTCGTGATGAATGCCGGCAAGGCGGACCAGATCGGCAAGCCCGCGGACATCTACAACCGTCCCGCCACCCGTTTCGTCGCCAACTTCGTCGGCACGCTGAACCTCATCGAGGCGAAGGTCGTCGATCCCGCCGCCAACCGCGTCTCGATCGGCGACCAGGGCGTGACGCTGCGCGAGCCGCTCGGCAATGCGAAGGCCGGCGACACCGTCTCGCTGGCGCTGCGCCCGGAAGCCGGCTCGACCGCCCCCGACGCCAGGGGCGACACGGCGCTGACGGGCGAGGTCGTCTCCTCGAACTTCCTCGGCTCGGTCATCCGCACCCGCATGAAGGTCGGCGACAGCATCATCTCCTTCGACATGTTCAACAGCCCCGGCCTCGTGCCGCCGACGGTCGGCGAGACGGTCACGCTGCGCTTCACGGCCGGCGATCTCCTGGTCATCCGCGACTGAGCGTGCCGGCACGGCCGCGAAGCGGTTTTCCAGGTTTCGGCCGTGCTTTGGAAAAATCTGTCGTGAATTGCGCCTTTTGCGTCGCCCGCGGATTTGATCTGCGGGCTTTCGCCGGCTAGTCTCCCATCGTTCTCAGGGCGGGGTGAAACTCCCCACCGGCGGTATCGGGCGTCAAAACCCGGAGCCCGCGAGCGCCTTGCCCCAAAGGCAAGGGTCAGCAGATCCGGTGCGATGCCGGAGCCGACGGTCACAGTCCGGATGGAAGAGAGCAAGCAGGAGCCACCCGCCCGCAGCGGCGGGGCCGCGTCCTGCGTGTTCGCCCAAGGGGACCGTTGCAAAATGGCTCAACCCTTGAAAGGCCTCGACATGAATGTGAATGCCACCCCCGCCGCCCGCATCGCCGTCATCCGTGCCCGCTGGCACGCCGGCATCGTCGACCAGGCGGTCGATTCCTTCGTCGCCGAATGGACCGCGCTCGGCGGCCGCGCCGAAGAGGTCGACATCGTCGACGTGCCCGGCGCCCTCGAAATCCCGCTGCATGCCCAGCTTCTCGCCCGCACCGGCCGCTATTCTGCCATTCTCGGCGTCGCCCTCGTGGTCGACGGCGGCATCTACCGCCACGATTTCGTCGCCGGCACCGTGGTGGACGCCATCGTGCGCGTCGGCCTCGACACCGGCGTGCCGGTGCTCTCGGCCGTGCTGACGCCGCACAATTTCCAGGAATCGGACGCCCACATCGCCTTCTTCCGCGACCATTTCGTCATCAAGGGCAAGGAAGCCGCCAACGCCGCCCGCCAGATCATCGACGCGCGGGCGCAGGTGGCGCTGGCGACGGTCGCTTGAATCACGATTTGAAGACGCGGAATCGATCCGTCAGGATAGGCCCGCAAGCCTTTGAAAAGGCTCGATGAAGCCCGGCAGCGATGCCGGGCTTTTCCTTTGCACCTCCCTCTCCTCCGTCATCCTCGGGCTTGACCCGAGGATCCACAGCCGCTCGTGACCGTGTGTGCCGTGGCGCATGGATCCTCGGGTCAAGCCCGAGGATGACGGAGGAAGAAGGGGAATGGTCCCGCCTTCGCTAACGACACCCCTGTCGCCCCGCCTACCCCTGAAGGTTCTTCAGATAGATCGACAGCAGCTGGATCTGCGAGGAGATGCCGAGCTTGCGGTAGACGTTGCGGCGATGGACCTTCACCGTGCCGGTGGAGATGTCGAGCTTCAGGCCGATCGATTCCGACGAATGTCCCTGCAGGACGAGCTCGATGATCGAGGCCTCGCGGTCCGTCAGGTTCAGCTTGCGCCACACCCTGTCGGCCGCGCTCAAGGGCTCGCTCCGCCGCCCCCGCCCCTGGCCCGTCTCCGCGAAGCGCCCGGCAAGCCCGCTCCAGGCGCGCCGCACCACGGCGGCGACGAAGGGTTCTGCATCGCTGAGCAGGGCGAATTCCGGCGCGGGGAAGACGCCGGTCTTCTCGCGCCGCATCAGCGAGACCACCACCGTCACGCCGTCGTCCACCGGCACGAAGAAACCGATCTCCTCGGCAAGCCGGGTCTGCGAATAGTAGGTGCGGAAATATTCGCTGGAGAAGAACCGGTCCGGCGCCAGCTCCCGCATGCGGAAGACGCCGGCGCGGCCGGCGCGCGTCGTGCGGTAGAACGGATCGAGCAGGTAGGGTCCGGCCTGGTAGAGCGTCACGAAGACGTGGTGGTCGTCCGCATCGAAGGTGCTGAAGAGGTCGATCGGCCGCGCCTTCTCGTGATAGGCGAAGATGACGATGTCGTCGAAGCGCACCAGCGCCCGCATCATCGCAAGCAGGGTCTCTCCGGTCTGCCGGTCGGAGCTCTCCGGCGCGCCGGCCCAGTCGGCCAGGGTGCGAAAAAGTGCCGTGAAATCGACCCGCATGGCGCCGCTGCTCCCCGATTTCCCCTGCGGCAGCCGGAATGGACTGCCGCCGGATATACTCCTTCCACAGCCGATTTACGGATAAAATACCTCTCTCGGGGTATATACCACCCATCGGCCGCTGACTAGCATCCCCCTCGACGGTGGCCAAGGCGGCAGAGATCGCCAAGAGACCAACAACCGCAGGGAACAGACGTGACATCCGCCCCAACGAACGACATCGAGTTCCGTTCGGTGACCAAGCGCTATGGCGCGGTGACCGCGGTCTCCGACATCAATCTTTCCGTGCCGAAGGGTGCCTTCGTCGCACTTCTCGGTCCGTCCGGCTGCGGCAAGACCACCTGTCTTCGCATGATCGGCGGCTTCGAGCAGCCGAGCGAGGGCGAGGTGCTGATCGCCGGAAAGGTCGCCAACGGCGTTCCGGCCTATCGCCGCCCGGTCAACATGGTCTTCCAGCACTATGCCCTCTTCCCGCATTTCGACGTTGAGCGGAACGTCGCCTACGGGCTGCGGCAGCTGCGCCCGAAGCTGCCGGCGGCGGAGATCGCCCGCCGTGTCGGCGAGGCGCTGGAGATGGTGCGCCTCACCGGTTTCGCCGGGCGCCGCATCCACGAAATGTCCGGCGGCCAGCAGCAGCGCGTGGCGCTCGCCCGCGCGCTCGTCAACAAGCCCTCCGTGCTACTGCTCGACGAGCCGCTCGCCGCGCTCGACAAGAAGCTGCGCACCGCCATGCAGATCGAGTTGCAGACGCTGCAGCGCGATCTCGGCATCACCTTCGTGCTCGTCACGCACGACCAGGAGGAGGCGCTGTCGATGAGCGACCTCGTCTGCGTGATGAGCGCCGGCCGCATCCGCCAGCTCGCGACGCCGCAGGAGGTCTACGACCGGCCCGCCGATCTCTTCGTGGCCGATTTCGTCGGCAAGACGAACCGATTTGCCGGCACGCTGGAAGCCGGCGGCACCGTGCGCCTCGGCAATGGCGCGGCCCTGCCCGCAGCGCGCGCCGATCTTGCGCCGGGCGCGGTCACGGTCGCGCTTCGCCCGGAGGCGATCCGCCTTTCGCGCGGCACGGCCGGCGCGACCACGCTGGAAGGCACGGTCACGCATCGCATCTTCCTCGGCTCGGCCGCCGAGTATTCCGTCGCCGTCGACGGGCTCGGCGACCTGCTCGTCACCGCCGAACGCCACAGCCAATCGCAAAACGACCTCGTCGCGCCGGGCGAACGGGTCGCCATAAGCTTCGATCCCGGCCAGACGCATATCTTTCCGGCCTGAGGGAAACAGGCCCAACAGGGGAACAGCATCATGTCGAAATGGTTCAGAGAGAATGCCCCGATCAGCGCTCGGGAACTGACGGACGAGTTCATGCGGCTGAAACGCGGCTCCGTCACGCGCCGCCACTTCCTGGCCGTCACCGGCCTCGGCTTCGCCGCCGCCGTGCTGGCGCGCCAGCCCGGGCTCTTCACCGGCGAGGCGCACGCGCAGGAAGACCTCGGCTCCGCCATGTCGCTCGCCACCTGGCCGAACTACCACGACCCGGCGACCTTCGAGGCCTTCACCGCCGCGACGGGCGTCGCCGTCGAGGTCAACGTCTTCGGCTCGAACGAGGAGATGCTGGCCAAGCTCCAGGCCGGCGGCACCGGCTGGGACCTCTTCGTGCCCACCAACTACACGATCTCCACCTATGCCGGCCTCGGCCTGATCGACCCGCTCGACCTTGCCAAGGTGCCGAACTTCGACCCCGGCACCCAGAACACCCGCTTCACCAACGAGGGCACGGTCGACGGCAAGGTCTATGCCCTGCCGAAGAACTGGGGCACGACGGGCATCGCCGTCAATGCCGACAAGGTGAAGTCGAAGGTGACGAGCTGGAAGGAGTTCTTCGAGGTCGCCATGACCGAGGCGGACGGCCGTGCCATGGTGCACGACTACCAGCTCACCACGATCGGCAACGCCCTCGTCTCGCTCGGCTTCTCCTTCAATTCGGTCAAGCCCGAGGAACTGGCCAAGGCCGAGGAACTGCTGATCAGGGTCAAGCCACACCTCTACGCCATCAACAGCGACTACCAGCCCTCCATGCGCGCCTCCGACGCCTGGATGACCATGTGCTGGACGAACGACGGCGCACAGCTCAACCGCGACATCCCGGAAATCCAGTTCGCGCTCGGCTCCGACGGCGGCGAGATCTGGTCGGATTTCTACGCGGTGCCGACAAGCGCGGCCAACAAGCCGGCCGGCTACGCCCTGCTCAACTTCCTGATGGACCCGCAGAACGCGGTGAAGGAGCACATCGCCAACGGCGCGCCGACGACGGACAGCCGCGTGCTCTCGCTGCTGCCGGCCGAAATCACCGGCAACAGGATTGTCTATCCCGACGAGGCCGCCCTGACCCCGCTCGAATTCGGCGCCGCCGTGACGCTGACGGACCCGGCGCGGGCAGAGCTGATGGCGCGGTTCAAGTCGGCGTAGCGGAAGCGGCGCGAAAGGCGAAGGGAAACCTTTTCGGCTGGTCAATCTCCCCCCTTGTGGGGGAGATGCCCGGCAGGGCAGAGGGGGGTGCAACACCAAGCAGCCCCTTCATCACCCACTCCGCCGCGCCGTCGCTACCCCCCTCTGTCGGCTTCGCCGACATCTCCCCCACAAGGGGGAGATTGATCGGAGCAAGCCGCAAGGTTCCGCCCTCCCCTGCCTTGCGGGGAGAAGCCGCCAACGAACCGGACGCATTTCTCAAACAGGATCAACCGCAATGCCCCTGACGATGACGACGAAAAGACGGCTGGTGACGGCGGCGCTGCTGGCGCCGGCCTCCGCCTGGCTGTTCGTCTTCCTCGTGCTGCCCTTCATCGCCATGGTGGTCTTCTCCGTCGGCGAGCGCGGACCGGCGGGCGGCTATCAGGCGGCATTCACCTTCGCGCAATATGCCAACCTGCCGGCGCGTTCCGCCGCCTACTGGAACACGCTCATGCTGGCGCCCGCCGGCGCCTTCCTGTGCCTCCTCGTCGCCTATCCGACGGCCTATTACCTCGCCGTCAAGGCGAGCCCGCGCCACCGGCTGCTGCTCGTCTCGCTGGTCGTCGTGCCGTTCTGGACGAGCCTGCTCGTGCGCACCTATGCCTGGATGTACATCCTCGGCTCGCGCGGCATTCCCAATCTGCTCGACATGATCGGCATTGCGGACGTGCGCCTGCTCAATACGCCCGGCGCCGTGCTGCTCGGCATCGTCTACGGCTACCTGCCGCTGATGATCATGCCGATCTATGTCAGCCTCGAAAAGCTCGACCGCCGCCTGCTCGAAGCCTCCGCCGACCTCGGCGCGAAACCCCTGTCGACCTTCTTCTCCGTCACCCTGCCGCTGTCGCTGCCGGGCGTCATGACGGGCGTCGCGCTCGTCACCATCCTGCTTCTCGGCGAATATCTCATCCCGCAGCTCCTCGGCGGCGGCAAGGTCTTCTTCATCGGCAACGCGCTGGTCGATCTCTTCCTGCAATCGCGCAACTGGCCCTTCGGCTCGGCCATCGCCGTCACGCTGGTCGCCATCGTCGTGGTGGTGCTGATGGTCGCCATGCGCATCGCCTGGCGGATTTCCGGCACGAGACAGGTGGACCTCGTCTGATGCGCGCGCTGATCACCGCCGTCTATCTCTTCCTCTACGCGCCGATCGCGCTCGTCGTGCTGTTCTCCTTCAATGCGGGGCGCAATGCGAGCGAGTTCACCGGATTTTCCGTCGAATGGTACGGCAAGGCGCTCGCCAATCCGTTCCTCATCACGGCCTTGCAGAACAGCCTGATCATCGCCCTCGTCAGCGCCACGCTCGCCGCCGTCTTCGGCACCATGGCCGCGCTCGGCCTCGAACGGCTGGGCAGCCGCGCCCGCGCGGTCTTCGACGGCCTGCTCGCCGCCGCCATCGTCGTGCCGGGCGTCGTCATCGGCATCGCGACGCTCGTCGCCCTCGTCGCCGTCTTCGGCGCGATCAACCCGGCGATCGCCGCCATCTGGCCCGGCGAGAGGCCGCCGCAGCTCGGCCTCGGCTACGGCTCGATCATCGCCGCACACGGCCTCTTCACCATGGCGCTCGTCACCATGATCGTGAAGGCGCGCATCGCGACGCTCGGGCGCGACATCGTCGAGGCCTCGGCCGATCTCTATGCGACGCCGCTCACCACCTTCCGCGACATCGTGCTGCCGCAGATCCTGCCCTCGGTGCTCGCCGGCTTCCTGCTCGCCTTCACCTTCTCCTTCGACGATTTCATCGTGGCTTTCTTCGTCGCGGGCTCCAAGACGACGCTGCCGATCTACGTCTTCGCCTCGATCCGCCGCGGCGTGACGCCGGAGGTGAACGCCATCGCGACGATGGTGCTGGTCGCCTCGCTGCTCCTGATCCTCATCGCCCGCCTGCTGATGCGGGAGAAAACCCGAAAATCGCCTGCCGGAGAGTAAGACCGATGATCCTGAAGAACCGTGTCGCCATCGTCACCGGAGCGGGCTCCGGCATCGGCCGGGCCGGCGCGCGCATCATGGCGCGCGAGGGCGCCACGGTCTGCGTCGCCGACCGCGACGAGGCGCGCGCGGCCGAGACCGTCGATTTCATCCGTGCCGACGGCGGCAAGGCCGAGGCGGTCATCGTCGACGTCACCGACGACGTGGAGCTGAAGATGGCGGTCGCGTCCGTGCTGTCGCGCCACGGCCGCATCGACATCCTGCACAACCATGCCGGCGCGCAGGTCGCCGGCGATCTGGAGAGCGTACCGCTCGACGGGCTCGACCTCTCCTGGAACCTCAACGTGCGCGCGCACCTGATCGCCGCCCGCCTCGTCATGCCGGCCATGAGGGCGCAGGGCAAGGGCGTCATCCTCAACACGGCCTCCTCCTCCGGCGTGCTCTACGACCGCGAGATGATCGCCTATACGACGACGAAACACGCCGTCATCGCCATGACCAGGCAGATGGCCGGCGACTATGCCCGCCACGGCATCCGCGTCAACGCGCTCTGCCCGGGCTGGGTGGACACGCCCTTCAATGCCCCCTTCATCGCGCAGATGGGCGGGCGCGAGGCGATCGAAGGCTATATCAGGGAGAAGGTGCCGATGGGCCGCTGGGCGGATGTCGAGGAGATCGCCGAGCCGATCCTCTTCCTCGTCTCCGACCGGTCAAGCTACATGACCGGCCAGATTCTCGTGGTCGACGGCGGCGAGACCGTGACCTAGAGCATTTCCGGCGAACTCCGGTTCGCCGGAAATGCTCTAGATTCTTGTTTTTACCGCATTATCCGACACCGAAGCGATCTCGCTTCGGCTGGAAATGCTCTAAGCGCCGACCGCCGCGCCCATCGGTCCCTGATGCACGACGATGCGGGCGTGATAGGGTACGCGCTTGTAGAGGTCGAGCACATCCTGGTTGATCAGTCGCACGCAGCCGGACGACGTCGCCTTGCCGATCGATTTCCATTCCGGCGAGCCGTGCAGGCGGTAGAGCGTGTCCTTGCCGTTCTGGAAGATGTAGAGCGCCCGCGCGCCGAGCGGGTTCTTGATGCCCGGCTCCATGCCGCCGTTCTCGACGGAATATCGGGCAAGGCTCGGCGTGCGCGCGATCATGTCGGCCGGCACCTTCCAGCGCGGCCAGGGCTGGCGCCAGTGGATGATGCCCTCGCCTTCCCAGGCGAAGCCCTCGCGGCCGATGCCGACGCCGTAGCGCATCGCCGTGCCGCCCGGCTCCACCACATAGAGGAAGCGGCCGGGCGTATCGACGACCACCGTGCCCGGCGTCTCGCCGGTCGGGTCCTTCACGCGCTGGCGATAATATTTCGGATCGATTTCCCGGTAGGGAATGGCAGGGATGAGATGGCCGCCATCCTCGACGGCGGCGTAGCGCGCGGCGAGCTCCTCGTCGCTCGCCGGCACGATCGGGTAGCTGACCTTCTGCGGAACCGGGGCATTCCTGACCGACGTTTCCGTGGTTGCGCATCCCGCAAGCGTCGCGGCGGCGCCCATGAAAAAGGCTCTGCGCGACAATGTGCACACCGTAGGCATTCTCTTTACGATCTCCTTGGGAAGAAAAGGGAGGTTTGTCAGATGGCTAGCCAAACCGCGGGCGGGCTGGCAAGAAACATCGGGATCACTTCTTCGGCATTAGTGCCTGCCCGGCCGGGCGGCCAGTGCACGAAGGACACGGCTCACCGGAAAACGGGGGAAACACGATGGCGCCTGTGGAAATCGACCCTGCCCATGTCCGCGAATTTCCAGGGCAGGAAGCGTTCCATCGCTGGCTGGCGGAAAACCACGCCACGGCGCCCGAGGTCTGGATCAAGATCCACAAGCGCGCCTCCGGCCTTGCCTCCATCGATCCCGAGGAGGCGATCGAGGTTGTGCTCTGCTGGGGCTGGATCGACGGCATCCGCAAGGGGCTCGACGAGAAGAGCTTTTTCCAGCGCTACTGCCCGCGGGGCAGGAAGAGCGTGTGGAGCAGGAAGAACGTCGAGACGGTGGGCCGGCTGATTAAGGACGGGCGAATGACCGGACACGGCCTGAAACATGTGGAGGCCGCCAAGGCGGACGGCCGCTGGGACAAGGCCTATGGCAGCGGCAAGGACATGAAGATCCCGCCGGACCTGCAGGCGGCGATCGACGCCGAGCCGGCCGCAAGGGCGATGCTCGGCAGGCTCACCGAGCAGAACCGCTTCGCCCTCGCCTTCCGCGTCCACACGATGAAGACCGAGGCCGGCCGCAGGCGGAAGATCGAGACCTTCGTGGAGATGCTGAAGCGCGGCGAGACGATCTATCCGCAGAAGCGGAGGTAGATCGTCCGGCTCATCCGCCTGCCGTCGTCGACAGTCAGTCGCGGCTGGCCGAGCGCTGGCCGGCAAGCCAGTTGTGCCAGTCGTTCACGCTGCCGTAGAAGACGTTGAGGTCGATCTTGCCGGTGACGCCGTGCGACAGGCCCGAGCCGGAATACTGCCAGAACACCCAGCGGCGGTTCGGATAGCGCTTGGACGGATGGGCGGCGACGGAGCGCAGCCAGAACGGATGGTTCGTCAGCTCGCCCGAAAGATTGTCCTCGTAGAAATCCGGCGCCGTATAGATGATCGGCCGCTTGCCGTAGTGGCGTTCCAGCATCTCGGAGAAGACGCGGATCTTCTCGACGTACTGGGCGCGCGTGAGACGCTTCTTGCAGCGCGATTCACCGTTGTATTCCGCATCGATGACCGGCGGCAGCGCATCGGGATCCTTCGGCACGTTGCGGATGAACCATTCGGCCTGCGAGCTTGCGACGCGGCACCAGTAGAAGAAGTGGTAGGCGCCGCGCTTGATGCCGGCTTCCTTGGCCTTGCGCCAGTTCTTCTGGAACATCGGATCGAGATGGTCGCCGCCATCCGTCGCCTTGATGAAGGCGAAGTTAGCGCCCTGCATGCGCAGCTTCACCCAGTCGATATCGCCCTGCCAGCGCGAAACGTCGACGCCGTGTACCTGATAATGCTTGGGCGCACGCTTGCCGAAATTGATCGGATGGGCGTCGCGGAACTGCTGGCTGTAGACGCGGGAGCGTTTCCGCGAGCCGCCTTCGGATGCGGGCTCCTCGGCCGTCACGGCCTCCGCCGGCCGTTCGGCGGGAATGGCCGATTGCTGGGTGACGCTCTCGAAGACGTGGGTCCCCGCCGCCGGACCGGCCCAGGCGAGCATCTCCGCCCCCTCCGCCGTCACCTTGCTCTCGCCGACGGCGACCTCCGGCACGGGGCCGCTCGCCTTCGAAACCGAGGCGGTGGTCTCCGAGGACGGCTTGATGGCGAGCGCCGACATGGGGTTGGAGCTCGACGCACACCCCGTCATGGCGGCACAGGCAAGGAGGACCGTTGTAAGGACCGAAAGACGCATAGGCACCCGCACGCAAAACAAACCGAAGCCCCGCCCTTTCGACACATGGACGGAATTACTAACGGAAGATTACCGCGAAATATTAAATGCAACGTTTACGGCCATCGCGACATTTCAGGGAGTTAGCCCCGCCCGCATCACGATCCCCGCCGGCTGCCCTTCACAAATGCGTGTCCGCGCGGCGAAAGCCGGTAGCCGACGGCAAGGCTCTCCGTCAGCCCCAGTTCCTTGAGCTGCCGGATCTTCCGCTTGAGCGCCAGCTTTTCCACGCCGAGCCGTTCGGCCATCTCCGCGGCGGTGCGCCCGTCCCTTTCCGCGATCATGGCGAGCACCGCGCGTGTCCACGGTGCCGCACGGTCGAGCGCGTCCAGCCGGGCGTCCAGCGCGGCGATATCGGACGGACCGACCGTATCGTTTTCACGCAGGCTTTCCCGCGGGTCCTTGCCCGCGACATGGAAGGCGATCCGGTAAAGCTGCCCCTCCGGCCGGAGGTCGCCGAGCAGGTCGGCACGCGCGGCATAACCGGCCGCCCGCACATCCGCGTCGGGAACGGTGTGAATATCCACGGCCGCGACACTGTCGATGGCGAGCACGCCCGCGGCGGTGCGCAGCGTTCCGCCGGCGCGCACCGTCGGCCTCGACCAGCGGCGGAAGGCGAGCGTCACCTCGCCCCTGCCGATCCTTTCAAGCATGTCCGCCTTGAACAGCATCGCCCCTCGCCGGCATCAACCCACCGTCACGTAGCCGATGCCCTTCTTCGCGATCTCGTCGAGCGATTCGTCATAACCGGCATCGGCATAGCGGATGACGCCGAGCGACGTGTCGTTCGTCAAGGCATGCTCCAGCCGTTCCGCACCGTCCGCCGTGCCGTCGGCGACGAGCGTCACGCCGCAGCTCGTCATATAGCCCGCATAACCGCCGCCGCCCGAATGAATGACGACGAGATCGGCCATGGAGGAGGAGAGCAGCATGGCGTCGAGCAGCGGCCAGTCGGCAATGGCGTCCGAGCCGTCCTTCATGCGCTCGGTCATGATGTTCGGGTGCGCCATGGCCCCGGCATCGAGATGGTCGCGCGAAAAGGCGACCGGCCCCTTCAGTTCGCCGGCCGCAACCAGCCGGTTGACCGCCAGCGCCAGCGCCGTGCGCTCGCCGTGGCCGAGCCAGGCGATGCGCGCCGGCAGGCCCTCGAAGGGCACGTTGTCCCGCGCCAGCCGGATCCAGTTGGTGACGATCCCGTTGTCCGGGAACATCTCCAGGACGAGATCGTCGATCCGCGCGATGTCGCTCTCCGCGCCGGACAGCGCCATCCAGCGGAACGGCCCGATGGCCCGCGCGAAGAGCGGCCGCAGATAGGCCTCGGTGAAGATCGGGATGTCGAAGGCATTGGCGACGCCCCCTTCCCGCGCCTGCGTGCGGATCAGGTTGCCGTTGTCGAACACCTCGGCGCCCTGCCTCTGGAATTCCAGCATGGCCGAGACATGCTCGACGATGGAGGCGCGGCTTGCCGCCATCAACTGCCCCTGCCCGTCGTCGCGCAGGCCCTTCACCTGGTCGAGGCTCATGCCCTTCGGCACATAGCCGTAGACGAGATCGTGCGCCGAGGTCTGGTCGGTGACGATGTCGGGCACGATGCCGCGCCGGGCGATCTCCGGGTAGATTTCCGCCGCATTGCCGACGAGCCCGATCGAGGTCGCGCGCTTCTCCTTCACGGCTTCGTCGATCACCGAAAGCGCCGTATCGAGATCCGGCGCGACATGCTCCAGATAGCCGACGGCCTTGCGCGCCGCCGCGCGCGCCGGATCGATATCGACGCAGAGGATGGCCGCCCCCGCCATACGGCCGGCAAGCGGCTGTGCGCCGCCCATGCCGCCGAGGCCGGCCGTCAGGATGAAGCGGCCGGCGAGGCTGCCGCCGAAGCGCTTTTCCGCGATGCGCATGAAGATCTCGTAGGTACCCTGGATGACGCCCTGGCTGCCGATATACTGCCAGGCCCCGGCCGTCAGCCCGCCCCAGCAGATCAGCCCCTTGCGCTGGAGCTCGTAGAAAACCTCGGCCTTCGCCCATTGCCCGACGATGTTGCAGTTCGCCATGATGACGAGCGGCGCCTTGGCATGGGTCTTCAGCAGGCCGACCGGCTTGCCGGACTGGATAATGAGCGTCTGGTCCTCGTCCATCTCCGTCAGCGCCTTGACGATGGCCCTGTGCGCCGCCCAGTTGCGCGCCGCCTTGCCGAGCGCGGCATAGACGATGAGATTGTCCGGATCCTCGCCGACCGACAGAACGTTCTCGAGGAGCCGCAAAAGCCCCTCCTGCCGCCAGCCCCTGGCGCGCAAAACGTCGCCGCTCGGGATCGGATAGTTCGGATGGCGCGGATTGGGCTTGGGCATGGTCGTCTCCTCAGCGTTCATGGGGAGGTTCACCCCCCTCTGCCCTGCCGGGCATCTCCCCCACAAGGGGAGAGATCGGCTGGACGCGATGGCATCTCTTCATTTGCAACGGCAGCCTGAGGCTAGACGTTGCCTCTCCAATCTCCCCCCTTGTGGGGGAGATGCCCGGCAGGGCAGAGGGGGGTGCAGCCGCACCCATCCGCTTAAACCGTCGTCTCCAGCGCATACCGCGCCAGCTCGATCCCCATCGCCTTCTCCACCGACGGATAGACGGTCGGATCCAGCACGCTGGAGGCGAGCGGGATGATCGTCTTCGGCACGTGCAGCACGAACACCGTCATGCCGGCCTCGAGCTGGCCGACGCTGAGCGGCTCGCCCTCGGGCGAGAGCGTGGTGATGACGTCGGGGAACGTGGCAAGGCGTTTGCCGCCCGCCGATTCCACCGCCATGTATTCGTTCATCACATGCAGCACGGAGGCATCGTCCCCCCTGCCGACCGTCACCGTGCCGATGTCGAAGGCTTCCTTCGTGTAGACAACCGACTTGTCCGTGATGACACCCTCTGCGAGGATCGAACCGCCCGTCGTCCTGACGATGGCGTCGATGATCGCCGCACCGCCCTTGCCCTCGGCGGCGATGATCGCCTCGCCGAGCTTCAGGGCCAGCGAGATGCCGCCGAGCGCCGCGTTCCTGCGCACATAGGAGGCGCGCAAGGGATTGCGGCAGGAAGCGATGAAGCCGCCGGACATGTCGGAGGCCGTGCGCAGGATCGGCGAGACCTTCGCGGTCGCGCCGCGCACGACGAGCTCGATATAGCGGTTCTCGTCGCGGTTTCCCCCCACGGCGGTCTGGATCATCTGCTCGGGCGAGCCCGCCATGCCGATCGACCCCATGTCCCCGGTCGGATGCGCCCGCATGTCGCCGACGGCGTCGAGCACCTTCGTGCCGAGGATCGCCGCGGGCAGCCAGCCGTTGAGCGTCGAGGACTTGCCGTTCTGCCCGACCATCAGCGCCGCGACCTTCTCGCCGAGCGCGTCCTGCAGAAGCTCCACCGCCTTCACATAGTCGACGCCGCGCATTTCCCAGGGCGTGGTGGAGGCCGGCGCGCCGATGGCGGCGGCGGTCGCCACCCAGTCGTCATCGGACAATTCATCGATGGAGACCAGCTCCGGCTTGCCGATCGAGACGGCGGCATAGCCGAGCATGCGGCCATGGTCCGCCCAGCCACCGCCGCCGGCGGCATAGACCGAGCCGCCCTTGACCGCCGCCTCGACGTCTTTTTCCTTTAAGATCCGGCCCATCGGACGTCCTCCTGACTCAATGTCTTATCCAGTTGAATCACCGCGTTAAAAAGCACCGCCGCGCCGAGCGCGATATCGTCCGTCTCGGCGAACTCCTCCGGCGCATGGCTGCGCCCGCCAAGGCAGGGCACGAAGATCATCGCCGCCCGCGTCACCTTCGCCAGGAAGGCCGTGTCATGCCCGGCACCGGAGGCCATGCGGCGATGGCTTGCGCCGGCCATCTCGCAGGCCGCATCCAGCACATCGAGCAGCAGCGGATCGCCGGGCGTCGGCATGTTGTCGGAGAGGCGGCGCGGCGGCGCGATGAGCGTGCCGGTCTCCCGTGCGAGCTGCTCCGCCATCTGCTCGACGGAGGCGGCAAAAACATCCATCGTGGTGCGGTGCTCGGCCCGCGCGTCGATCAACAGGCGCGCGCGCGACGGCACGACATTGGCCGCGTTCGGCGCGATGGAGAATTCGCCGACGGTCGCCGTGAAATGCCCCGGTCCTTCCGAGAGCGACTTCGCCAGCGCCTCGATGCCCGTTACCAGCCGTGCCGCGGCCGCAAGCGCATCGGCGCGCGCGCCCATCGGCGTCGTGCCGGCATGGTCCGCCCGGCCCTCGACGATGATCTCGATGCGCGTGATGCCGGCGATCGCCGTCACCACGCCGATATCCAGTTTTTCCGTTTCCAGCACCGGCCCCTGCTCGATATGCAGTTCGAGGAAGGCCGCGATGTCCTTGCGGGCCTGCGCCTGCAGGCGCGCCGGGTCGCCGCCGACATCGCGAATGCCCTGCTCCAGCGTCAGGCCGCTGCTCTCGCGCGCCAGCCAGTCCGCCGGCAGGACGCCGGCCATGCCGCGGCTGCCGATGCAGGAGACGCCGAAGATCGACACTTCCTCGGCAAGGAAATCGACGACCTCCAGGTCATGGTCGAGTTCGATCCCCTGGTACGCAAGGGCGCAGGCGACTTCCAGCGCCACCGCCACGCCGGCGATGCCGTCGTAACGCCCGCCGTCCGGCACCGTGTCGGAATGGGAGCCGAGCATGATCGTGCCGAGGCCCGGTTTCCTGCCCGGCCGGCGGGCGATGAGATTGCCCGCGGCGTCGATGCGCGTTTCGAGCCCGGCCGCCCGAAACCTCTGGTCAAGAAAATCCCGCCCCGCCGGGAACAGAGCGGTAAAGGCACGCCGTGTGTAGGGCCGGCCGGGCTCGGTGAGCCGGGCAAGCCCGTCGATCACATCCTCTATGCGGGCGGGATCGACCGGCAGATTGGTTCGCGGCGCCGCCATCAGGGGGCACCTGCGGAAACGAGCGTCGGCAACGGGCGCACGAAGGCGCCGGACCCGGGTTCGGCGAGCACCCGTTTGCCGTCGAAGGCGAGCTTGCCGCGCAGCCAGGTCGCCGAGACGCGCCACGGCAGGCGGATGCCGTTATAGGGCGACCAGCCGACGACGTTGTGGCCGCTCGCCGCCGCGTCATAGCTGTAAGGCTCGGGCGTCAGCACGGTGATGTCCGCGTCCTTGCCGGCTTCGAGCGCGCCCTTCACATGATCGAGCCGGAAATGCCGAGCGGGGTTCAGGGCCATCAGCTCGGCCGCCCGCGTCAGCGGAATGCCGCGCTCCAGCGCGCCCTTGACGAAGAGCGGCACCATGACCTCCAGCCCCGGCACGCCGGAAGCGTTGGCCAGCATGTCCGGATTGGTCTTGCGGTCCTCCGACCAGCTCACATGGTCGGTGGAAACGAGCGTCACATTGCCCGCGGCGACATGCCGCCAGAGCTTTTCGACCTCGGCGCGCGGGCGGATCGGCGGGTTGATCTTCGCCTTGCCACCGAGCCGGGCGACGTCGTTCTCCTCGTCGAGCGTGAGATAGTGGATGCAGCACTCGATGGTCGCCCGAAAACCCTGCGCGCGATAGGCGCTGGCGATCTCGTAGCCCCGGCCGAGCGAGCAATGCACCACATGGGCCGGGCAGCCGGTTGCCGCGCCGGTCTCGTAGATCTGGTTGGAGGCGATGAGTTCCGTCAGCGGCGGGCGCGACAGGCCATGGGCGCGGTAATCCGTGATGCCGGCCGCCTTCACCCTGGCGATCGCGGCGCGCACCGCCTCGTCGTCCTCGTTGTGCACGCCGGCCGTCAGACCGGTCGGGGCGATGGCGCGGAAGCAATCCTCCAGCAGCGCCGCCGGGATGCGCGGAAAGCGCTTCGGGTCCGTGCCGAAGGTGGAGAACTTGAAGGCCGCGACACCCGCCTCGACCATTTCCCCGATCCGCGCCGGCCCCTCCTGCGGATCGACCGTGCCGTAGAGCGCGAAATCGACGCGCGCCTGCGGCCCGGCATGGTCCACCTTGCGCCGCACGGCCTCGGCCGAGCACACGAGGTTGCCCTCGTCATAGGGCATGTCGACGATGGTGGTGACGCCGCCCGCCGCCGCCGAGCGCGTCGACCAGATGAAATCCTCCTGGTTCTTCTGCGACAGCGAATGCACCTGCGCGTCGATCGCGCCGGGAAGGATCAGCGCGCCCGAAAGGTCGTGCCGCTCCCTCGCCGCCGGCATGGCCCCCTGGCCGATATGCGCCACCTTGCCGTCACGCACGGCGACATGGCCGCCGTCGACGATGCGATCCGCCAGGACCACGGTGCCTTTCAGGACGAGATCGAAATCGGCCATGGTCTGTCTCCGTCAGGGCTTGAGGGCGAAGAAGGCGTCGAATTGCGCCATGGGCGCGGCCTCCACGAAGGCGGCAAGCGCCTCGGGGCTGGCAAGGTCGCGGTCGAGCGCCTCGATCTCGGCGGAAAGCGGCCGGTCCTTGCGGTAGAACGGGCTGATCGCCCGCGTGCGCTGGTAGGCGATGGCGACGACGCCGGCGACATTGTCGCCGGCAAGGTCGATCGCCTGGGCGGAGAGCATGGCTTCGAGGGCGGCGAGCTGGCGCAGGTCCCGCACCTGGCTCTCCATGCGCTCGACGATCAGCGGCAGGAAGGTAGCCTCCTCCTCCAGCCCGCCGGCGACGACGATGGACTGCGCCGAGATCGGCACCGCCAGCGACTGGATGCGCATGTAGAGCTCCACCGCGAGCTTCAGGAGCGGCCCGAAGCCCGTCGCCGTCTCGCCGGGCGCCACGAGGTTGACCGGCAGGTTGCGGCGCACGCCGTTGGCAAGCAGCACGCAGCGGTTCAGCACGTTGCGCGCAAGATGGGCGAACCCCGTCTGCGCCGCCTCGACATAGAGCGTCGTCGAGAGCGGCAGCGAGCCGCCGGAGGCCATGACGTGGTTGTCGAGCACGACCGGATTGTCGTCGGACTGCGCCGTTGCCTCGACGATGCGCTCGGCGGCGTTCATCAGCGTATCGAGGCAGGCGCCGAAGACCTGCGCGGTCATGCGCAGGCTGAGCGGATCGTGGATCGCCGACGGCTTCGGCCAATGGCCGGAGGCGGCCTGCGCCTCGAACCAGGTGCCGGCAAGCGCCTCGCCATGGGCCGAGAGCCTTGCCGCCACGCGCCAGGGATCGGCCGAGGCGCCGAGCGCCAGCGAGGAGAGAACGCCCGTCACCATGAGGTTGCGGATCGCCATCGCCGCCTCGCGCACCACATTGGCCGCCGCGGCATGCGAGATGGCATTGACGCTGAGGGCGGCCAGCGCATCGCGCGGCTGCATGCGATAGGGTTGGAGGCCGGCGCGCTTCAGTGCCTCCAGGGCCGGCAGGCGTTCGCCGCCGTACCACGCCTCGCCCTCGCCGGTCAGGACCGCCGCGATCTGGCCCATCAGGCCGATATCGGCGCAGCCCATCGAGCCATGCCGGCGCACGACGGGCACGACATCCCGTTCGAGCAGCCCGAGCAGGGCGTCGATCAGCTCCGGGCTGCAGCCGGAATAGCCGCCGAGCGCGGTGTTGACGCGAATGCCCATTGCCTTGCGCACGATCGGCAGCGTGAACGGCTCGCCGGTGCCGAAATGGTGGGCCCTCACCAGGCTGTTGTTGAACTCGATGAGGTCGTCGGCCGTCCAGAGCTTGTCCTTCATCGAGCCGACGCCGGTATTCGCGCCGTAGATCGGCAGGCCCGTGGCGAGGCGATCGGTGATGACGCGGCGCGACGTGCCGACACGCCCCATGCCGATCTCGCAGGCCACCGGCCGACGCGCGGCCGTGCCGATCGCCTCCAGCGTCGCGAAATCGAGCGGCTGGCCGGTCAGATAGAGCGTGTCGGCGGAAGCGAGCATTTTCAAAAAGCCTGTCTCGAACGGCAATCCCGGCAAAAGCGCCCGTCCGGAATGCGTAAAACCGAATGCGGATGTTATGCGGAACGCGGCCCGAACCCATATCCCAAAATCCGTACGGTTCATGCTATGAACCGAACAGACGGAAAACCCGAAGGAGCCGCCCGTGGATCTATCCACGCTTCGCCTTGTGCACAGCATTCTCGAAGAACGCGGCATCCGCAGGGCGGCGGCCGCGGAAGGACGCCCCGCCTCCAGCGCCAGCGCGGCGCTGCGCCGGATGGAGGCCGTGCTGTCGGTGCCGCTGGTGCGCCGCGACGGGCAGGCGCTCGTGCCGACGCTCGACGCCGAGGCCCGCCTGCCGCGCTTCGCCGAAATCGCCGAAGCGGCCGCCGCGCTCGCCGCCCTCGGCAAAGGCGGGGAAACGAGGCCGGCCGTCTCGCTCGCCGCCCTTTCCCGCTTTTCCGCGACGGCCCGCGCCGGCAGCATCAACGGCGCCGCCAAGTCCCTCGGCCTCGGCCAGCCGCAGCTCACCCGCCAGCTCAGCCATCTGGAGGCGGCGATCGGCTGCAAGCTCCTCGCGCGTTCGGCGACGGGCATCACCTGCACGCCCGCGGGCCTGGAAGCGCTGGCGCTCGCAGAACGCATCGGCGCGGCCTGGGAGTCCCTCTCCACCGCATCGGCCGAACGGTTCCGCCGCAGCGCCGCCACCTGGCGGCTCGGCGCGATCATCCCCTTCGGCCATGAAAGCGAGATCGCCGCCATGCTCGCCCGCCTCGCCGTGGCGTGGCGCGCGGTGCGGCCCCGCCAGCCGCTCTTCCTCTCCTCCACCACGGCGGACGAACTGGTCTCGGGCCTGAAAAACCGCCGCTTCGACCTGATCCTGCTCGACACCGACCGCTACCCCGCCGAATTCGAAGGCAGCCTGATCGGCCGCTCCCGGCTGGCGCTTGCCGGCCCGCGCAGGCTGGACAGCGCCGAGAAGCAGGATTTCGCAACGCTGCTGTGCCATTACCCGATCGCCGTGCCGAGCCCGCGCAGCGGCCTGCGGCAGATGACCGACCGCTTCCTCGAAGCGACGCTTTCCCCCGCCGAGCGCACCCGCCTGACGCTGGTGGAGGTGGATTCGATCCCCGTCATCATCAATCTCGTGCTCGGCCACGGCCATCTCTCGGTGCTGCCGGAGCACTCCGTCGCCAACATCAAGCCGCCGCCGGCGCTGCTGCCGCTCGATGACGCCTACCAGCAATCGCTGAGCCTCGTCTGGCCGCGCGACGCGCTTTCCCGCAAGGCCGCCGAGACGATGCTCGCGTTGCTGACAAAGGCCTAGCCCTTCGCCCCGGCCCTCAGCCGGCGACGGGTCTCCGTCGGGCTCTCGTGATAGTGCGCCCGGTAGCTGCGCGAGAAGGCGGAGGAGGAGTTGAAGCCGGTGAGCGCCGCGATATCGGCAAACTCGGCCCTCGTCTCGATGACCTTGCGCCGGGCGGCATTGAGGCGGAGCGCGAGATAGTGCTGGTGCGGCGCGACGCCCATCGTCTCCTGGAACAGGTCCTGGAGATGGCGCGCGCTGACGCCGACGCGCTTTGCAAGCCGCGTCAGGGTGAGCGGCGCGTCCACCGTCTCCTCCATCAGCCGCACCGCCTGGCTGACGCGCTGGTCGGCGACGCGCATGTTGCCGAGCGCCGGCACCTGCAACAGGCCGCCGGTGCGCTCGTGCTCGTAGATGAAGAGCCGCGAGACTTCGAGCGCCAGCGAATAGCCCTGCCGGCGGCGGATGATCTCCAGCATCAGGTCGAGCGTCGGCAGCGAGCCGCCGGTGGTGATGCGCTTGCCGTCGATGACGTAGCGCTGCCGCTCGACGTCGATCTGCGGATAGGCGGAGGCGAATTCCTCCATGTCCTCCCAGTGGATCGTTACGGAATGGCCGTCGAGCAGGCTCGCCTCGGCAAGCAGCCAGCTGCCCGATTCGATGCCGGCCATGGCGATGCGGTGGCGGGCGGTCTGCGAGAGCTGGCGGCGCAACAAAGGCGTCGCACTCATCTGCCATTGATAGCTCGACAGCACGAAAAGCGGCTGGGTCTCCCGCTCCGGCCGGAACGGACCGTCCACGGGCACGGGGATGCGGCTGCGCGTTTCGACCGGCAAGCCGTCGGGCGAGAAAATCCGCCAGCGGTAAAGGTCCTGGCCGGAGATGCGGTTGGCGGCGCGCAGGGGCTCGATGACCGAGGCGACGAGGATGAGGTTCGTCTCGGGCAGGACGAGAATATCGATGTCGAGCGTTTCCGAGGAGGGATCCAGCATGCGGCGATCCTGCGGCTCCGTCTCCCGAATTGTCAAGGATGGATCCGAAAAGTGAAAGCACTGCGCCTTCTCTTGGCTCGTAATGGCTTCAACGAGAATACTGGGAGAACGACAATGCCCCTAGCGATGAACCGCGACGTTTTCATCACCTGCGCCGTCACCGGCTCCGGCGACACCGCCGGCAAATCCCCCCATGTGCCGCGCTCGCCGAGAGAGATCGCCGAATCGGCGATCGAGGCCGCCAAGGCCGGTGCCGCCGTCGTGCACTGCCATGTGCGCGATCCGGAAACCGGCGCGCCGAGCCGCCGCAACGACCTCTACCGCGAGGTGACCGAGCGCATCCGCGACGCGGAAGTCGACGTGGTGCTGAACCTCACCGCCGGCATGGGCGGCGACATGATCTTCGGCAACACCGAGCAGCCGCTGCCGCTCAATCCCAACGGCACCGACATGGCCGGCGCGACGGAGCGCGTTTCCCACGTCGCCGAATGCCTGCCGGAAATCTGTACGCTCGATTGCGGCACGATGAACTTCTCGCTCGGCGACTACGTGATGACCAACACGCCGTCCATGCTGCGCGCCATGGGCCGGATGATGACCGATCTCGGCGTGCGCCCGGAGATCGAGGCCTTCGACACCGGCCATCTCTGGTTCGCCAAGCAGCTCGTCGAGGAAGGCGTCATCGAGGATCCGGTGCTCATCCAGCTCTGCATGGGCATTCCGTGGGGCGCGCCCGACGACCTCAACACCTTCATGGCGATGGTCAACAACGTGCCCTCGAACTGGACTTTCTCGGCCTTCTCCATCGGCCGCAACGCCATGGCCTATCCGGCCGCGGCGGTGCTTGCCGGCGGCAATGTCCGTGTCGGCCTGGAGGACAACCTCTATGTCGGCAAGGGCCAGCTCGCCACCAATGCGCAGCTCGTCGACAAGGCCGTCAACATCATCGAGAGCATGGGTGCCCGGGTCATCGGCCCGGCCGACGTGCGCGAGAAGCTGAAGCTTACGAAGCGGGCACCGCGGGGCTGACGGGAACGAGGCACGAGGGCGCAACGCGTTTATCCCCCCTCTGCCCTGCCGGGCATCTCCCCCTCAAGGGGGGAGATCGGCAAGAAGCAAGTTCCTTGTCTCAACCGCAACGTCTGTAGAGGGCAAGGCATCTCCCCATCCGATCTCCCCCTTTGAGGGGGAGATGCCCGGCAGGGCAGAGGGGGGTGCCGCATCTAGACACCAAGAGTTATGAAGGCAGCATCTCTATGACCACCATCACCAAGGCAGCCTGTGTCGGCGGCGGCGTCATCGGCGGCGCATGGGTCGCCCGCTTCGCGCTGGCCGGCATCGACGTGAACATCTTCGATCCGCATCCGGAAGCCGAGCGCATCATCGGCGAGGTGATGGCCAATGCCGAGCGCGCCTATGGCATGCTCACCATGGCCCCGCTGCCGCCGAAGGGGAAGATCACCTTCTGCAAGAGCCTGGAAGAAGCCGTGGAAGACGCTGACTGGATTCAGGAAAGCGTGCCCGAGCGGCTGGAGCTGAAGCGCGGCGTGCTGACGAAGATCGACGCGGCGGCAAAGCCCGACGCCCTCATCGGCTCCTCCACGTCGGGCCTGATGCCGACGGACCTCCAGCGCGACATGAAGCATCCCGAACGCCTGTTCGTCGCGCATCCCTACAATCCCGTCTACCTGCTGCCGCTCGCCGAACTCGTCGGCGGCCAGAAGACGTCGCGCGCCGTCTTGGAAGACGCCAAGGCAAAGCTCGCGCCGATCGGCATGAAGGGCGTGATCATCAACAAGGAGATCGAGGCTTTCGTCGGCGACCGCCTGCTGGAAGCCGTCTGGCGCGAAGGCCTCTGGCTCATCAAGGACGACATCTGCGACACCGAGACGCTCGACGACGTGATCCGCTATTCGTTCGGCATGCGCTGGGCGCAGATGGGCATGTTCGAGACCTACCGCATCGCCGGCGGCGAAGCGGGCATGCGCCACTTCCTCGCCCAGTTCGGCCCCTGCCTCTCCTGGCCCTGGACGAAGCTGACCGACGTCGTCGACCTCGACGACGCGCTCGTCGAAAAGATCGCCGGCCAGTCGGACGCCCAGTCCGGCGCGCGCGGCATCCGCGAGCTGGAACGCATCCGCGACCAGAATCTCGTCGGCATCATGCACGCACTGAAGGCGGGCGACGAAGGCCGCGGCTGGGGTTCGGGCAAGCTGCTCGCCGAGTTCGAGGCGCATCTCTGGGCCAAGGCCGGCAAGGCGAAGGTCGAGGTTTCCGCAAGCGAACCGCTGCGCCTCGTCGACACCAAGGTCAACGCCGCCTGGGTCGACTACAACGGCCATATGACGGAGCACCGCTATCTCCAGCTCTTCGGCGACACGACCGACGCGCTGCTGCGGCTGGTCGGCGTCGACTTCGCCTATGTCGAGGCCGGCCACAGCTACTACACGGTGGAGACCCATATCCGCCATCTCGGCGAGGCCAAGCTCGGCCAGGCGCTCTACACGACGCTGCAACTGCTCTCCTTCGACAACAAGCGCATGCACTACTTCACCCGCATCCACGACGCGGCGACGGGCGACGTCATCGCGACGGCCGAGCAGATGGTGCTGCATGTCGACTCAAAGGCCGGCAGGAGCGTCGACGCGCCCGCCGAGGTGCTGGCGAAGATCGCGCCGATCGCCGAAGCCCATGCCGGGCTGCCGAAGCCGGACGGCGCAGGCCGCAGCGTCGGGCAAAGAAAGAACTGACGACGCGAGCCGCCCCCCCTCTGCCCTGCCGGGCATCTCCCCCTCAAGGGGGGAGATCGGCAAGGGGCAAGGCGGTGCCACAATCAATCTCCCCCCTTGAGGGGGAGATGCCCGGCAGGGCAGAGGGGGGTGGCCACAAATGGCACCTCTCACGAAAAGAGTATGGGGAGGACTTTTCCATGAACTTCGCATTGACCGACGAACAGCAGATGATCGTGGATACGGTCCGCGCCTTCGTCGAAACGGAAATCTATCCGCACGAAAACGAGGTCGAGCGCACCGGCCATGTGCCGCCGGAGCTCGGCCGGGAGATCGCCCGCAAGTGCAAGGAGATCGGCTTCTTCGGCTGCAACATGCCGGAGGAAGTGGGCGGCGCCGGCCTCGACCACACCTCCTTCACGCTCGTCGAGCGCGAGCTCGGCCGCGGCTCCATGGCGCTGACCGTCTTCTTCGGCCGCCCCTCCGGCATCCTGATGGCCTGCAACGACGCGCAGCGCGAAAAATACCTGCTGCCCGCCGTCAGCGGCGAGAAATTCGACGCCCTCGCCATGACCGAACCGGACGCCGGCTCGGACGTGCGCGGCATGAAGTGCTTTGCCCGCAAGGACGGCGACGACTGGATCGTCAACGGCACGAAACACTTCATCAGCCACGCCAACATCGCCGATTTCGTCATCGTCTTCATCGCCACCGGCGAGGAGGATACGCCGCGCGGCAAGAAGAAGCTGATCACCTGCTTCCTCGTCGACCGCGGCACGCCGGGCTTCGAGATCCGCGACGGCTACAATTCCGTCTCGCACCGCGGCTACAAGAACTGCATCCTCAATTTCGACGAATGCCGCCTGCCCTCCGCCCAGATCCTCGGCGAGGTGCACAAGGGTTTCGACATCGCCAACGACTGGCTCTACGCGACGCGCCTGACGGTCGCCGCCACCTCCGTCGGCCGCGCCCGCCGCGCCTTCGACTACGCCCTCAACTACGCCGCCGAGCGAAAGCAGTTCGGCAAGCCGATCGGCGCCAACCAGGGCGTCTCCTTCAAGCTCGCCGACATGATCACCGAGATCGATGCCGCCGACCTCCTGACGCTGTCGGCCGCCTGGCGGCTCGACCAGGGCCTGCCGTCGAACCGGGAGATCGCCTCGGCGAAGGTCTACGCCACGGAAATGCTTGCCCGCGTCACCGACGAGGCGATCCAGATCTTCGGCGGCATGGGCCTGATGGACGACCTGCCGCTCGCCCGCTTCTGGCGCGACGCCCGCGTCGAGCGCATCTGGGACGGCACGTCGGAAATCCAGCGGCACATCATCAGCCGCGACCTGCTCCGGCCGCTGGGGGCGTGAGCATGGCAGGCGTGGCCCGCAACACCCCCCTCTGCCCTGCCGGGCATCTCCCCCTCAAGGGGGGAGATCGGCAGGAGGCGAAAACTCCGCTTGATCGGCAACGCCGGCGGTGGGTTAAACGGTCCCCCATCCAATCTCCCCCCTTGAGGGGGAGATGCCCGGCAGGGCAGAGGGGGGTAAAGCCGTGACCCGCCCCCTCGACCGCCTCATCCGCCCGAAATCCATCGCCGTCTTCGGCGGCAAGGAAGCCCGCCGCGTCATCTACCAGTGCGACAAGATGGGCTTCTCCGGCGAAATCTGGCCGGTGCATCCGCGCGAGGAGGAGATCCTCGGCCGCAAATGCTACCGCTCGGTCGCCGACCTGCCCGGCGCGCCGGACGCCTCCTTCGTCGGCGTCAACCGTGAGCTGACCATCGGCATCATCCGCGACCTTGCGGCCCGCCGCGCGGGCGGGGCCGTCTGCTACGCCTCCGGTTTCCGCGAGGCCGTCAGCGAGCTTGCCGATGGCGACGACCTGCAGAAGGCGCTGGTTGCGGCCGCAGGTAGCATGCCGATCCTCGGGCCGAACTGCTACGGCTTCATCAACATGCTGGACGGCGCGCTGCTCTGGCCCGACCAGCACGGCATGCTGCGCATCGACAAGGGCGTCGCCGTCCTCACCCAGTCGTCCAACATCGCCTGCAACATTTCCATGCAGCAGCGCGGCCTGCCGCTCGCCTATATCCTGACCGCCGGCAACCAGGCCCAGACCGGCCTTGCCGATCTCGCCTGCGCGGTCCTCGAAGACCCGCGCGTCACCGCCGTCGGCCTGCATATCGAGGGCTTCGACAGCCTCGAAGCGCTGGAACGCCTCGGCCAGCGCGCCCGCGACCTGAAGAAGCCGGTCGTCACGCTGAAGGTCGGCAAGTCGGAACAGGCGCAGCTCGCCACCGTCTCGCACACCGCCTCCCTCGCCGGCAACGACGCGGTCTCCTCGGCCCTCCTCGCCCGTCTCGGCATCGGCCGCGTCGAGACGCTGCCGGAGCTTCTGGAAACGCTGAAGCTGCTGCATGTCGCCGGCCCCCTGCCGAACCACGACATCTCCTCGATGAGCTGCTCGGGAGGCGAGGCCTCGCTGATGGCCGATGCCGGGGTGAAGCGAAAGGTGAACTATCGCGCGCTCGAAGATTTCCAGCGCCAGCCGCTGCGCGAAACGCTCGGCCAGATGGTGACGATCTCCAACCCGCTCGACTACCATACCTTCGTCTGGGGCAACCGCGAGAAGCAGACCGCCGCCTTCACGACGATGATGCGGGGCGGCTACGGCCTGAACCTCGTCGTGCTCGATTTCCCCCGCCTCGACCGCTGCGATGCGGCCGACTGGGTCACCACCTGCCACGCCGTCATCGACGCCTCGAAAGCCGCGGGCGCGAATGCCGGCATCGTCGCCAGCATGGGCGAGAACATGCCGGAGGAAACGGCCGAGATGCTGATGCGGAACGGCGTCGTGCCCTTCTACGGCATCGAGGAGGCGCTTGCCGCCGCCGACGCCGCCGCCGGCATCGGCGAAGCCTGGGCCGGTCCGCAGTCTCGGCCGCTCCTCAAGGCGCCGGCCGGCGAAGGCGAGCCCGTCACCTTCACCGAGCATGAGGCCAAGCAGGCGCTTGCTGCCCATGGCCTGCCGGTGCCGAAGGGTCTTGTCGCCGAGACGGCGGACACGGCCGCCGACGCCGCCGAAACGCTCGGCTTCCCCGTCGTGCTGAAGGGCCTCGGCGTCGCGCACAAGACCGAGGCCGGGGCCGTCAAGCTGAACCTTGCGAGCCGCGAGGCCGTGCTGGAGGCCGCGAAGGCCATGGCCGGCGTCGCCTCCGGCTTCCTCATCGAGAAGATGGTGGGCAAGCCCGTCGCCGAACTCATCGTCGGCGCGATGCGCGATCCGGTGGCAGGCCCCGTCCTGACGATCGGCGCGGGCGGAATTCTCGTCGAACTGCTCGAGGATTCGGCGATCCTGACGCTGCCGACGAGCGAAACGGCCATCCGAGACGCCATATCCGGCCTCAAGGTCGCAAAGCTGCTCGGCGGCTATCGCGGCGCGCCGAAGGGCGATATCGACGCCCTTGTCGCCGCCGTCGCATCAGCGGCATCCTATGTCGTTTCAAACGCTTCAATAATCGAAGAACTGGACATTAATCCAATAATGGTGCTGCCGGAATGCGACGGTGTCGTCGCGGCCGATGCGCTGATCCGTCTGAGGAAAAACCCATGACCGGACCGATAAGACAGCGCCGCGAGGGCGGCATCCTGGAAGTGACGATCGATCGTCCAAAGGCGAACGCCATCGACCTTGCGACCAGCCGCATCATGGGAAAGATCTTCGCCGACTTTCGCGACGACGAGAGCCTGCGGGTCGCCATCGTCACCGGCGCGGGAGAGAAATTCTTCTGTCCGGGATGGGACCTGAAGGCCGCCGCCGCGGGCGACGCGGTCGATGGCGACTATGGCGTCGGCGGCTTCGGCGGCATGCAGGAACTGCGCGACCTCAACAAGCCGATCATCGCCGCCGTCAACGGCATCTGCTGCGGCGGTGGGCTTGAAATCGCGCTCTCCACCGACCTCATCCTCGCGGCCGAGCACGCGACCTTCGCCCTGCCGGAAATCCGCTCCGGCACGGTGGCCGACGCCGCCTCGATCAAGCTGCCGAAGCGCATCCCCTACCACATCGCCATGGACATGCTGCTGACCGGTCGCTGGCTGGATGTTCAGGAGGCGCATCGCTGGGGTTTCGTGAACGAGATCCTGCCCGCGGAAAAGCTGCTCGACCGGGCCTGGGAGCTCGCGCGCCTGCTCGAAAGCGGCCCGCCGCTCGTCTATGCCGCGATCAAGGAAGTGGTGCGCGCCGCCGAGGGCGAGACCTTCCAGGCGACGATGAACAAGATCACCCGCCGGCAATTCCGGACGGTCGATATCCTCTATTCCAGCGAGGACCAGCTCGAAGGCGCCCGCGCCTTCGCGGAAAAGCGCGATCCCGTCTGGAAGGGGCGATAGGAGAAGCGCCCCTGCATCGGGCGCGATCCGCGTTCCTCCATAAGCTCAGCTTGTGGCAGGAATAGATAATTTAGGACGTTACACGCGGCTTCTGCGTGGGTAGCTTATGAACAAAGCGCCGCATCCACGGCAGAAAGAGGAGGCTTTCGGGAGACGGAAATGCATTGCCACCGCCATAAAAAGCCGGTTGCAAGGTTGCCTTTGAGGACAAAAACAGAAATCCTGCCAATCATAACGACAAATGCCCACGAATGGGCCAGCGAAAGGGAACAGGGGAATGACTGATTACACCAGATATCTCACCAGCCAGGTCACGCTCGGCAGGATGAACCGCCGCGAATTCATGGGTCGCGCCGCCGCGTTCGGCATCACGCTCGCCGCCGCCGGCACCCTCTTCGACACCGCGGCCAAGGCGCAGGAACCCAAGCGCGGCGGCAATCTGAAACTGGGCCTGGAAGGCGCCGCCGCGACGGACTCCAAGGATCCGGCCAAGGCGCTCTCCCAGTTCATGTTCGTCGTCGGCCGGAACTGGGGCGACATGCTCGTCGAATCCGAGCCGCTGACCGGCCAGCCCGTGCCGGCGCTCGCCGAATCCTGGGAACCTTCCGCCGACGCCTCGACCTGGACGTTCAACATCCGCAAGGGCGTGAAATTCCACGACGGCAAGGAACTGACCGTCGATGATGTCATCAAGACGCTGCAGCGACACACCGACGAGAAGTCGGAATCGGGCGCGCTCGGCGTCATGAAGTCGATCAAGGAAATCAAGGCCGACGGCGACAAGCTGGTGCTGGTGCTGACGGAAGGCAATGCCGACCTGCCGCTGCTGCTCACCGACTACCATCTCGTCATCCAGCCGAACGGCGGCCTCGACGATCCGAACGCCATGATCGGCACCGGCCCCTACAAGGTGACGAGCTTCGAGGCGGGCGTGCGCGCCACCTTCGAGCGCAACACGGACGACTGGCGCCAGGACCGCGGCTTCGTCGACACGATCGAGATGATCGCGATGAACGACGCGACGGCCCGCATCGCCGCGCTCTCCTCCGGCCAGGTGCACTATATCAACCGCGTCGATCCGAAGACGGTCGATCTCCTGAAGCGCGCGCCGACCGTGGAAATCCTCTCCACCTCCGGCCGCGGGCACTACGTCTTCATCATGCATTGCAACACGGCGCCGTTCGACAATGTCGATCTGCGCCTGGCGCTGAAATATGCGATGGACCGCGAGACCATGCTGGAGAAGGTGCTCGGCGGCTACGGCAAGGTCGGCAACGACTTCCCGATCAACGAGACCTATGCCCTCTTCCCCGAAGGCATCGAGCAGCGCGCCTACGACCCGGACAAGGCGTCCTTCCACTACAAGAAGTCCGGTCACAGCGGCTCGGTCCTCCTGCGCACGTCGGACGTCGCCTTCCCGGGCGCCGTCGACGCCGCGGTCCTCTACCAGGAAAGCGCCAAGAAGGCCGGCATCGAGATCGAGGTGAAGCGCGAGCCCGGCGACGGCTACTGGTCGAACGTCTGGAACGTCCAGCCCTTCTCCACCTCCTACTGGGGCGGCCGCCCGACGCAGGACCAGATGTATTCCACCGCCTATCTCTCGACGGCGGACTGGAACGACACCCGCTTCCTGCGCGAGGACTTCGACAAGCTGCTGCTCGAGGCCCGCTCGGAACTCGACGAGGCCAAGCGCAAGGACATGTACCGCACCATGGCCATGATGGTGCGTGACGAGGGCGGCCTGATCCTGCCGATGTTCAACGACTTCGTGAACGCCTGCGGCAAGAACGTGAAGGGCTACGTCCACGACATCGGCAACGACATGTCGAACGGATATGTCGCAACCCGCGTGTGGCTCGACGCCTGATGACCGGCAACGGACCGGCGCACGGTCCGGAGCTGACAGCAACGGCGGCTGCGGGCGAAGCCCCGCAGTCTGCCGGCGTTGCCGGGTCGGTTGCGTCCACTGGAGCCCCCGTCGACGAAGGCACGCCTTCGTTCTGGGCGAAACTCAGCAAGAGCAGCCCCCTGGTTGCGCTCATCCTGCAACGCCTCGCGCTCAGCGTGGCCTTGCTCTTCGCCGTGTCCCTGATGATCTTCGGGGGCGTGGAAGCCTTGCCGGGCGATTTCGCGACGACCTATCTCGGCCAGTCCGCAACGCCCCAGGCCATCGAGAACATCCGCAAGGACCTCGGCCTCGACCAGCCGGCCACCACACGCTACTTCAAGTGGCTCGGCGGCGCGATCCAGGGCGATTTCGGCAATTCCTGGGCGTCCAAGAACTCGGTCAGCGAGCAGATCGGCAAGCGCCTCGGCAATTCGCTGTTCCTCGCCTTCTTCGCGGCGATCATCTCGGTGCCGCTCGCGGTCGGCCTCGGCATGCTCGCGGTGCAATACCGCAACCGCATGCCCGACAAGATCATCAACGTCATCTCGCTGGCGGCGATCTCGCTGCCGGAATTCTTCGTCGGCTACCTCCTGATCCTGTTCTTCGCCGTGCAGATGGGCGTCGCGACCTTCCCGGCGACGGTCTACGATTCGATGACGATCGGCCAGCGCCTGTCGGCCATCGCCCTGCCGACCGCCACCCTCGTCCTCGTCGTGCTCGCCCACATGATGCGCATGACGCGGGCGGCGATCCTCAACGTCATGTCCTCGGCCTATGTCGAGACGGCGGAGCTGAAGGGGCTTTCGAGCCTGCGCATCATCGCCAGGCACGCGGCGCCGAACGCCGTCGCGCCGGTCATCAATGTCATCGCGCTCAACCTCGCCTATCTCGTGGTCGGCGTGGTCGTCGTCGAGGTGGTCTTCGTCTATCCCGGCATGGGCCAGTACATGGTCGACGCCGTGACGGTGCGCGACATGCCGGTGGTGCAGGCCTGCGGCCTGATCTTCGCCGCCTTCTATATCTTCCTCAACATGTTCGCCGACATCCTCGCGATCGTCGCGAACCCCAGATTGAGGCACCCGCGATGAGACTTTCCACCATCCCTATCAGCGCATGGGTCGGCATCCTGGGCATCCTGCTCGCCGTCTTCTGCGCCCTCTTCGCCCCGCTCATCGCCCCCTATGGCGAAAGCCAGATCGTCGGCGCCGTCTGGCAGCCGATGGGCGGCGACCATCTGCTCGGCACCGACAATCTCGGCCGCGACCTCTTCTCGCGGCTGATCTTCGGCGCGCGCACCACGATCTTCGTAGCGCTGGCGGCGACCGTGCTCTCCTTCTCGCTCGGCATGCTGCTCTCCTTCACGGCGGCGGTGACGGGCGGGTTCGTCGACCAGGCCTTCTCGCGCTTCAACGATCTGATGATGGCGATCCCGACGCTGATCTTCGCCCTCGTCGTGCTCGCCGTGCTGCCGCAGCAGCTCTGGATCCTCATCCTCGTGATGGCGGTCCTCGACAGTACCCGCGTCTACCGCATCGGCCGCGCCGTCGCGCTCGACGTGGCGGTCATGGAATTCGTGGAGGCGGCAAGGCTGCGCGGCGAAGGCACGGGCTGGATCATCTTCCGGGAGATCCTGCCCAACACGCTCTCGCCGCTGCTCGCCGAATTCGGCCTGCGCTTCGCCTTCTCGATCCTCTTCCTCTCCACCCTCTCCTTCCTCGGCCTCGGCATCCAGCCGCCGGCGGCGGACTGGGGCGGCATGGTGAAGGACAACAAGGACGGCATCATCTTCGGCATTTCCGCAGCCCTCATTCCGGGCGGGGCGATCGCCGGGCTCGCCATCTGCGTCAACCTCGTCGTCGACTGGCTGATGAAACGAACCTCCAGCCTCAAGGGAGGGCGCGGCGATGCCTGATCTTCTTTCCGTCCGCAACCTCAAGATCGAGGCGACCAGCTATCCGCCGGGCGAACCGCCGAAGACCGTGACGCTCGTCGAAGGCGTGAACTTCGACGTGCAAAAGGGCAAGGTGCTCGGCCTCATCGGCGAATCGGGCGCCGGCAAGTCGACCATCGGCCTCACCGCGCTCGCCTATGGCCGCGGCGGCGTGCGCATCACCGGCGGCGAGGTCAAGCTCAACGGCGAGGACCTGTTGAAGCTCGGTCCGGCCGGCATCCGCAAGGTGCGCGGCTGCAAGGTCTGCTACGTCGCGCAGTCCGCGGCAGCGGCTTTCAACCCTGCCCACCGGCTCGGCGAGCAGGTGATCGAGGCCTCGCTGAAGCACGGCGTCATGGGCCGTGCGGAGGCGGAAAAGCGCGCGCTCTACCTCTTCAAGGTGCTCGGCCTGCCAAGCCCGGAAACCTTCGGCCAGCGCTATCCACACCAGGTCTCCGGCGGCCAGCTCCAGCGCGCCATGACCGCCATGGCGCTCTGCCCGAACCCTGAACTCATCGTCTTCGACGAGCCGACCACCGCGCTCGACGTGACGACGCAGATCGACGTGCTCGCCGCCATCAAGCACGCCATCGAGGAGACCCACACCGCCGCGCTCTACATCACCCACGACCTTGCGGTCGTCGCGCAGATCACGGACGACATCCTCGTGCTCCGGCACGGCAAGATGGTGGAATACGGCTCGGTGAAGCAGATCATCGAGGCGCCGACGCAGGACTATACCCGGGCGCTGGTCAACGTGCGCGGCACCAAGCGCGAGGAGGCGCCCGACCAGTCGGACACGCTCCTCAAGGTCGACAACATCACCGCCGGCTATTCCAACGGCTTCAAGGTGCTGCAGAACGTCTCGCTGCACCTGCCGAAGGGCCAGACGCTCGCGGTCGTCGGCGAATCCGGTTCCGGCAAGTCCACCCTCGCCCGCGTCATCACCGGCCTGCTGCCGCCGCAGGAGGGCACGATCAGCTTCGACGGCACGCCTCTGCCGCGGGCGCTGAAGGGCCGGACGAACGACCAGCTCCGCCGCATCCAGATGATCTACCAGATGGCCGATACCGCGATGAATCCGCGCCAGACGGTGCGCGACATCATCGGCCGGCCGCTCACCTTCTACTACGGCCTTCGCGGGGCCAGGAAGACCGAGCGGGTGAAGGAACTGCTGGAGCAGATCGAGATGGGCGGCCGCTTCGCCGACCGTTATCCGGCGGAGCTCTCCGGCGGCCAGAAGCAGCGCGTCGCCATCGCACGGGCGCTGGCGGCCCAGCCGGAGCTCATCCTCTGCGACGAGCCGACCTCCGCGCTCGACCCGCTGGTGGCCGAAGGCATCCTGAAGCTTCTCCTGAAACTCCAGGACGAGACCCACGTCTCCTACATGTTCATCACCCACGACATCGCCATCGTGCGCGCCATCGCCGATTCGGTGGCCGTGATGCACCGCGGCCGCCTCGTGCGCTTCGGCCCGAAATCGAAGGTGCTCTCGCCGCCCTTCGACGACTACACCGACCTGCTTTTGAAATCGGTCCCCGAAATGGAGATCGGCTGGCTGGAGAAGGTGCTGACGACACGCCGCATGGAAAGCGCCGGCAACTGACGGAAGCGGGCGGCCAAGGCCGCCCGTCTGACTTTTGAGAGCTCGCTCAAGCCTCTCCACTCGTCATCCTCGGGCTTGACCCGAGGATCCACGCGGCAGTCCCGGCGCTTACAGACGACCATCCCGGTACCTGCGGATGGTGGATCCTCGGGTCAAGCCCGCGGATGACGATGGAGAATGGAGCGAGGTTTAGCAAAACAAGACAGCTCCATGAACTGCATAGCTCCACTCAATTCTGCGTGCAGGCCACATCCCCCAGCCGGCTGGCCGATTCGCCTTCGGCCATTACCGTCTCCTCGCCACGCGCCGTGCAATTGCCCTTCTCGCCGACGCCCGTGCGGAATTTCACCATGGGCTGGCCCTCGATCATGATGCTCGGCACGATCTCGTAGAGTTCCGGCGGGCAGTTCACCACGTCGGAGAGGCGCAGCGCCGGCGCACCGCCGATGAAGACGCTCTTCGAACCGGACATGGCGCAGGATGGAATGGGCTGCGGCGCATCCTCGGCCACGGAAACGGACGGCCCCGCCGCCCCGAGAGCGAAGCCCAGAAAGGCACCCGCAAACCGCAAAGATTTCATCATCTGTCTCCCTTTTCACGCGCCGCACGCGACAGCGCACGCAACGTTTCCAATGCCCGTTCGCCATCCCGCTCCGGCACGAATATATGGTCGTGATGGTAGCCGGCAACCACGTTGGCGCTGATCCCCTGCCCCGTCAGCGCCGTCGCGAAGGCCGCCGTCAGCCCCACCGCCTCCAGCGAGGAGTGCACGGTGAGCGTGATCATCCGCATCGGCGGGCTTGCCGCCAGCCCTTCCGCCGCCTCGGCCGGCAGGATCAGCGTCACGCCCTCCGCCTCGCGGAAGAGACCGACCGGCCCGCGAGAAAGATGGTCTTCCAGATCCCCGGCCGGCACGCAGGCATAGACGAAGGCCCCGTCCGCCAGCGCCGGCTCCATCGTCGCCAGCAATGCGTCGAGATCGGTGATCCCGCTCATGGATTCGCCATCCGGCGCACGGCATCGCACAGCGCCGCAAAACCGGCCTTCGCTCCCGCGCTCATGAATCGCGCGCGCAGCCAGGCGTGGATCATCTGCTTCTCCTCGCGAAACTCCACCGGAACACCGGCAAGCGCCAGCCGCGCCGCATAGGCCCGCGCATCGTCGCGCAACGGATCGAAATGGGCGCCGGTGATGAAGGCGGGCGGCAGGCCGGCAAGGTTTTCCGCCCGCAACGGGAAGGCATGCACGGCCTCCTCCGGCGCCTTGTAGACCTCGCGGTAATAGGCGACGTCGGCGGTCGAAAGACCCGGCGCCTCGGCCATCTCCAGATAGGAGCCGGAGGCGAGGTCGCCGCCGAGGCCCGGATAGACCAGCGCCTGCCCGGCAATGCCCGTCAGCCCCTCGTCGCGCGCCTTCAGCACGATGCCGGCGGCAAGGTTGCCGCCCGCGCTGTCGCCGACCACCACGACCGGGTGGCTTTCCAGGAGAAGCTCGATCAGCACGGCCCAGCAATCGTCGAAAGCGGCGGGCCAGACATGCTCCGGCGACAGGCGGTAATCGACGGACACGAGCTCGGCGCCCGCGGCCTCGGAAAGCTCGGCACAGATCGCATCATGGCTGTCGAGCGAGCCGACGACGAAGCCGCCGCCGTGGATGTAGAAAAGCCGCGTCGCGCTCGTCACCGCCGCCGGGCGATAACGGCGCACCGGGATGCGCCCCGCGATGACACCGTCCTGCTTGATCATGCCCGCCGGCGGCGGCGCGTCGAAGGCGGCGCAGAGCGCATCGTACCAGCCGCGCTGCTGCCCGATATCCGCGTCGACGGCATCGGCTGGATAAAAATCCTCGCAGCGCTTGTGGAAGGCCAGGATGCCCTCCTCGGTCGGCATGGGGCGTTCGGTCATGGCGGCTCCTCGTTGCCGGCGCCGTTCCGGCGTGACGGAATGGGCGCCGGGGCGTGTCCTGTCGCATTGTCCGGTGCCGGAGCGGCGCTGCCCCGGCTGGAAATGGCGGGGATCATAGCAGCGCGCGCCCCGCGCGCCTGTCCCGTCCGCGGCTTTCCCAAGGAATTTTCGGCGCTTGCCTCGCCCGCGCCGGGCATATTAACTGTCGCCATGGCGTTCACCTTCCGGCAACTGCAATATTTCGTCGCCGTCGCGGAGCAGGGTTCCGTGACGCGCGCGGCGCAAAACCTCTCGATCTCGCAATCCTCGATCACCGAGGCGATCAAGGAGCTCGAATCCGACCTCGGCGTCGAGCTGTTCGAGCGCCATCCGCGCGGCCTCACGACGACGCACAACGGCCACCAGTTCCTGCGCCACGCCACGAAGATCCTCGCGAACGTCTCGGATGCCCGCCGCTCCTTCTCCGACAACCGCACGGCGGAAAAGGGCCAGCTCAATCTCGGCGTCACCTCCCTCGTCGCCGGCTACGTGCTGTCGGACCTGCTCTCGCGCTATCGCCGCGCCTTTCCCGGCATCGAGGTGAGCGCCATCGAGGACAACGGCTCCTATCTGGAGCATCTCCTGGTCGGCGGCGAGCTGGACGTCGCCGTCATGGTCATCTCGAACCTGCGCGACCGCATGGCGCTGCAGGCGGAGATCCTCGAAACCTCGCCCTACCGCCTCTGGCTGCCGATCGGCCATCCGCTCGTCTCGGCCGACATCATCTCCGTCAGCGACATCGCCAAGGAGCCGCTGATCATGCTGACGGTCGACGAAATCGAGGAGAACACCGGCAAGCTGCTGACCGCGCTCGGCGCCCGCCCGCATGTCGCCTTCCGCACCCGCTCGGTGGAGGCGGTGCGCAGCCTCGTCGCGACAGGCGCCGGCATCGCGCTCCTGCCCGACCTCGTCTATCGCCCCTGGTCGCTGGAAGGCGACCGCATCGAAAGCCGCGACGTGTCGGGGGCGCTTCCCGTCGTGCAGGTCGGCATGGTCTGGCGCAAGGGCTCCAGCCTGCCGCAGGCGGCAAGGGATTTCGTCGGGCTGGCCGAGGCGCTGCGGAGCGGTCGGGGACGGTAGCGGCGGCATCGAACCTCTTCCTGCGGCTTCATCCCCGCACGCCAGCGCGCCGGGGTTTTGCGGGAGCATTCGGACGGGGCGCTGGAGGCTGCCTCGACTGAATGTTTGTATGCGGCACCGTCCAGCGCCCCGTTCGGCGGTTTTTGCCCGCGACTTCGGCCTCTCTGCGATGGCGGGGTACGTGGGAACGGTGGCGCGCCCTTCCGAAGAAGGGGTCATGCACGCCCTCAGGGTTCACGGTGCCGCAGCCACGACTGCCGGTCGGCACCGTCTTCCACTGCGCCATGCGAGCGGGGGGGAAGCCCCCGGACGCCGCATGGTGCAGCCGCCATGTTGTGTGCCACACAGGCACGCCCGGCGACGTGATCGGGGCAAAACGGCGGTCCGGTCCGACGCCCCGCCATTTCCCCCGTTTCGCCGGAGGGAGACCATTTTCCGCGCGCCCGGTGCGTCAAGGTGTGCGTCGCCCCCTCACGCCCCGCGCCGACCCCGCCTCGCCGCAACGCCTTGCGGTGTATCCGCGGCGGGATGGGAGGATTGTAGGCACGGGGTTGAGGGGTGGGGAAAATGCGGGGCGTGTTTTTTGGCGGCGAGGGCGTGCCGTGGGGCGTGGGTCCTCGGGTCAAGCCCGAGGATGACGGAGAGGAGGAGAGGTTGCCAGCCCCTTTGCCGGTGCGGCATCCGGCTCCCTTGCTTCAGCCCTAATCCTCTCTTCTTTCGTCATCCTCGGGCTTGACCCGAGGATCCACAAGACGCGGTACGCCCTCGCCGCTTTCGGAATTTCCGATACCGGCATTCTGATTAATGAATTTGCGAAAGCGGCGAAAGCGCGGCACCTTCTCATCCGGGAACAATACCGCAGACAAGCGGACCAAACCGGGAGACTGTCATGAAGCGACTTCTGCATTCCTGCACCGCGCTTACCCTTTCGCTCGCCTTCGCCACCGCCGCCATCGCCCAGGAGCCGCTGAAGGAGCTCGGGCCCGGCGAGGGCGAAGTCTCCATCGTCGCCTGGGCCGGCTATATCGAGCGCGGCGAGACGGACAAGAACTATGACTGGGTCACCGAATTCGAGAAGAAGACGAGCTGCAAGGTGACGGTGAAGACCGCCGCCACCTCGGATGAAATGGTGGCGCTGATGAACGAGGGCGGCTTCGACCTCGTCACCGCCTCGGGCGATGCTTCGCTCCGCCTCGTCGCGGGCAAGCGCGTGCAGCCGATCAACACCGACCTCATCCCGAGCTGGAAGACCGTCGACGAGCGCCTGCAGAACGCGCCCTGGCACACGGTGAACGGCGTGCACTACGGCACGCCCTATCTCTGGGGGCCGAACGTGCTGATGTACAACACCGAGGCCTTCAAGGACGCGGCGCCGACGAGCTGGAAGGTCGTCTTCGAAGAGATGACGCTGCCGGACGGCAAGTCGAACAAGGGCCGCGTGCAGGCCTATGACGGCCCGATCCACATCGCCGACGCCGCGACCTACCTGATGGCGCACAAGCCGGACCTCGGCATCAAGGACCCCTACGAACTCAACGAGGACCAGTACAAGGCCGCGCTCGACCTGCTTCGCGTCCAGCGCACGCTGGTCGGCCGCTACTGGCACGACGCGATGATCCAGATCGACGACTTCAAGAACGAGGGCGTCGTCGCCTCCGGCTCCTGGCCGTTCCAGGTGAACCTGATGCAGGCGGAAAAGCAGCCGATCGCCTCGACCTTCCCGGAAGAGGGCGTGACGGGCTGGTCGGACACGACCATGCTGCATGCCGAAAGCCAGCATCCGAACTGCGCCTATATGTGGATGGAGCATTCGCTTTCCGCCAAGGTGCAGGGCGATGCCGCCGCCTGGTTCGGCGCGGTTCCCTCGGTCCCGGCGGCCTGCAAGGGCAATGCGCTCTTGACCGACGAGGGGTGCTCGACCAACGGTTTCGACAATTTCGAGAAGATCCGCTTCTGGCGCACGCCGGTGACCAAGTGCGAAAGCCAGGGGGAATGCGTGCCGTATCACCGCTGGGTCTCCGACTATATCGGCGTGATCGGCGGGCGTTGAGGTAAAACGGCGCGGCATACTCCCCGATCTCCCCCCTTGAGGGGGAGATGTCGCCGAAGGCGACAGAGGGGGGTGGCCGCGAAGCGGCAAATGTTACGGAGCGGGCGGGACTACCCCCCTCTGCCCTGCCGGGCATCTCCCCCACAAGGGGGGAGATCGGATAGACGCGCCGTCCTCCTCCCACGCCACTTTCTGCGATCGGCGCAGTACAGCGCCCATCGCCCAAGACAAACCGGAGTCCCCCATGACCGCCGTCCTGTTCCAGCAAGTCTCCCGCCATTTCGGCGCCGTGCGTGCCGTCGACAGCGTGGATCTCGCCATCGCCGAGGGCGAATTCTTCGCGATGCTGGGACCGTCCGGCTCCGGCAAGACGACGTGCCTGCGCCTGATGGCCGGCTTCGAGCAGCCGACGTCGGGCCATATCGAGATCTTCGGCGAGACGGCGGAGGGCGTGCCGCCCTACCGGCGCAACGTCAACACGGTGTTCCAGGACTACGCCCTCTTCCCGCATCTCTCGATCCTCGAGAACGTCGCCTACGGGCTGATGGTCAAGGGCGTCGGCAAGGCCGAGCGGCTGAAGGCGGCCGAGGAGGCGCTTGCCATGGTGAAGCTGCCCGGCTACGGCGCGCGCCGGCCCGGCCAGCTCTCCGGCGGCCAGCGCCAGCGCGTGGCGCTCGCCCGGGCGCTGGTCAACCGGCCCCGCGTGCTGCTGCTGGACGAACCGCTCGGCGCGCTCGACCTCAAGCTGCGCGAGCAGATGCAGGAGGAACTGAAATCCCTGCAGAAATCGCTCGGCATCACCTTCGTCTTCGTCACCCACGACCAGGGCGAGGCGCTGTCGATGGCCGACCGCATCGCCGTGTTCAGCGATGGCAGGATCCAGCAGCTCGGCACGCCGGAAGAGGTCTACAAGCGGCCGAAGACGCGCTTCGTCGCCGATTTCGTCGGCTCGTCCAACGTGCTGCCGCCGGATTTCGTCCGTACTCTCGGCTTCGGCGACAGCTATGCCAGCCTGAGGCCGGAGGCGATCACGCTCGGGGATGGCCCGGGCCGCAAGAATTTCGCCGGCCGCGTCGTCGCGACCAGTTTCCTCGGCGCGGCGAACCGCGTGACGGTCGAGGCCGCGGGCGCGCGCGTTGCGGCCATGACACCGGCCTCCACCGCCCCGCCGGCGCTCGGCGAGACGGTCACCCTCTCCTTCCTGCCGCAGGACCTGCACCCGATGGACGGTGCCCGATGAGCATCGTCGCCGACACCTCCATCCTCGCGCGCCGCGAAGGCACCTCCGGGCGGCTTTCCGATTTCTTCTGGCGCAACCCGAAGATCCTGCTGCTCCTGATGCTGACGCCGCCGCTGCTCTGGCTCGGCATCATCTATCTCGGCTCGCTCTTCGCGCTCTTGCTGCAGAGCTTCTTCTCGATCGACGACTTTTCCGGGCTGATCAACTACGAGTTCACGCTCGCCACCTACCGGCAGCTGCTCATACCCTCGAATTTCGACATCATCCTGCGCACCGTGCTGATGGCCGCGCTGGTGACGCTCGCCTCCGCCGCCATCGCCTTTCCCATCGCCTATTACGCGGCGCGCTATGCGAAGGGAAAATGGAAGGTCGTCTTCTATCTCGGCGTCATGCTGCCGCTGTGGTCGAGCTATCTCGTCAAGGTCTATGCCTGGAAGCTGATCCTCGCCAAGGAAGGCATCGTCACCTGGTTCTTCGCCAAGCTCCACCTTTCCTGGCTGCTCGATGCCTGGCTTTCGCTGCCCGTCGTCGGCGGCTCGTCGCTGTCGATCAGCTATACCGGTACCTTCATCGTCTTCATCTATGTCTGGATGCCCTTCATGATCCTGCCGATCCAGGCGGCGCTGGAGCGCGTGCCCGGCAACCTGATCGAGGCCTCCGCCGATCTCGGCGGCCACCCGGCGCAGACCTTCCGCCACGTGCTCTTCCCGCTCGCCCTGCCCGGCATCATCGCAGGCTCGATCTTCACCTTCTCGCTGACGCTGGGCGACTACATCATCCCGCAGATCATCGGCTCGTCGCGGCTCTTCATCGGCCAGGCGGTCTATGCCCAGCAGGGCACGGCCGGCAACATCCCGCTCGCCGCCGCCTTCTCCGTCGTGCCGATCGTCATCATGGGCCTCTATCTGTGGATGGCCAAGCGACAGGGGGCCTTCGATGCGCTCTGACAGAAACACCTCCGCCCCGCTCGGCCTCAAGATCGCCGCAGGCCTCGGCCTCGCCTTCCTGCACCTGCCGATCCTGCTCATCTTCCTCTACGCCTTCACGACGGAAGAGAAGAGCTACCAGTTCCCGCCGCCGGGCTATACGCTCAAATGGTTCGCGGTCACCTGGAACCGGCCGGACGTCTGGGAGGCGATGGGGCTTTCCGTGCGCGTCGCGTCCATCTCCACCGCCGTCGCCCTCGTGCTCGGCACACTGTGCGCCGCTGCCGTTTCCCGTACGAAATTCTTCGGCCGGGAGACGATCTCGCTGCTCGTCATCCTGCCGATCGCCCTTCCCGGCATCATCACCGGCATCGCGCTACGCTCGGCCTTCTCGTTCGCGGAAATCCCCTTCTCCTTCTGGACGATCGTGCTCGGCCACGCCACCTTCTGCGTCGTGGTCGTCTACAACAATGCCGTCGCCCGCTTCCGCCGCGTCTCGGGCTCGCTGATCGAGGCCTCGATGGACCTCGGCGCCGACAGCTTCCAGACCTTCCGCTATGTCATCCTGCCGAACATCGGCACGGCCCTGCTTGCCGGCGGCATGCTCGCCTTCGCGCTGTCCTTCGACGAGGTGATCGTGACCACCTTCACCGCCGGCCAGCAATCGACCCTGCCGATCTGGATGCTGGAGGAACTGGTGCGCCCGCGCCAGCGCCCGGTGACCAACGTCGTCGCCATGGTCGTGGTGCTTGTCACCTTCCTGCCGATCCTCGGCGCCTACTACCTCACCCGCGACGGCGACCAGGTCGCAGGCGCCGGAAAATGAACATGAGCGAACAGGGAGTAGCGAGTAGCGAATAGAGGAAAATGACGGCCAGCCGGCCCAAAACTATTCGCTACTCGCTATTCGCCATTCGCTCCTCAACAACGGAGAACACGCCATGGACACCCAGATGCTGATCGGCTCGCGCTTCGAAGCCGGCACCGAGGCCGAGGAGCACATCCTGAACCCGAAGACCGGCGCGAAGATCGTCGACCTGCCGGAGGCCTCCCATGCGCAGATCGACGCGGCCGTCGACGCCGCCGAAAAGGCCTTCGTCTCCTGGGCGACCACCACGCCCGCGGAACGCTCCGGCTATCTCCTGAGGATCGCCGACGCGATCGAGAAGGACGCCGATGCCTTCGCGGCCCTCGAAGCGCTCAATTGCGGCAAGCCGATCAACGCCGCCCGCAATGACGAGCTGCCGGCCATCATCGACTGCTGGCGCTTCTTCGCCGGCGCCATCCGCTCGCTGAGCGCCCCGGTCGCCGCCGAATACCTGCCCGGCTTCACCTCGATGGTGCGGCGCGATCCCATCGGCATCGTCGGCTCGATCGCGCCGTGGAACTATCCGCTGATGATGATGGCCTGGAAGCTGGCGCCGGCGATTGCCGGGGGCAACACCGTCGTCTTCAAGCCCTCCGAGCAGACGCCGCTGACGGCGCTGAAGATGGCGAAGCTTTTGGCCGACATCCTGCCGGAAGGCGTGGTCAACATCGTGCTCGGCCGCGGCGAGACGGTCGGCAATGCGCTGATCAACCATCCGAAAATCAACATGGTCTCGATCACCGGCGATGTGGCGACCGGCAAGAAAGTGCTGGCGGCGGCGGCCAAGACCGTCAAGCGCACCCATCTGGAACTCGGCGGCAAGGCCCCGGTCGTCGTCTTCGACGATGCGGATCTGGACGCCGTCGTCTCGGGCATCCGCGCCTTCGGCTACTACAATGCCGGCCAGGACTGCACGGCCGCCTGCCGCATCTACGCCGAGGACGGCATCTACGAGAAGCTGGTCGCCGACCTCTCGGCCGCCGTCTCCACCATCAAGTACAACGACCCCGACGACACGCTGAACGAGATCGGCCCGCTGATCTCCAAGCGCCAGCGCGACCGGGTGGCGAGCTTCGTCGAGCGCGCCGCCGAGGTGAAGCACATCGAGATCACCACGGGCGGCCGGGCCGGCAGCGACGACGGCTACTTCTTCCAGCCGACGGTGGTGGCCGGCGCCACGCAGGACGACGAGATCGTGCGCCGCGAAGTGTTCGGCCCCGTCGTCTCCGTCACCCGCTTCTCCGAGGCGGACCAGGCCATCGCCTGGGCCAACGACAGCGACTACGGCCTCGCCTCCTCCGTCTGGACGAAGGACATCGGCAAGGCGATGAAGGCCGCCGCCCGCCTGCAATATGGCTGCACCTGGATCAACACGCACTTCATGCTGACGACGGAAATGCCGCATGGCGGCGTCAAGCAGTCGGGCTACGGCAAGGACATGTCGATCTATGCGCTGGAGGATTATACCGCCGTGCGCCATGTGATGGTCAGCCACGGCTGACCATGGGGCTGCCCCCTCTGCTTGCCCGGCATCTCCCCCAACGAGGGCCGGGCAATCGCAGATAGACTGCAATCGTCGCCGCGACTCCCTTCTCCCCCGCGGGGAGAAGGTGCCGGCAGGCGGATGAGGGGGAGGATCGGAGGCGTAAACGATCCGTCAGAGCCACCCCCTCATCCGACCCTTCGGGCCACCTTCTCCCCGCGGGGGAGAAGGGGATGCGGCATCGTCCTGCCCCATAGGCGATTGCCCGGCCTTCGTGGGGAGATGCCTGGCAGGGCAGAGGGGGGCGCCCGCCCTTTTGGGTACGGACGGGCGCCGGCTCCTTCCGGGAACATTTTCAGCCCTAACGCGTCTTTACTCCGACACAATCGGAGGCATCGCCATGCTGAAATGGGCACTCATCTTCCTCGTCATATCGCTGATCGCCGGCTTTCTCGGCTTCTCCGGCGTCTCCGCCGCGACAGCGACGATCGCCAAGGTGCTCTTCGCCATCGCCCTCGTCATCTTCCTGATTTTCCTTGTGCTTGCACTGATGGCCGGTAGCCTCGCCTTCTGAGTGCAGACCGTCCACAGCCTGTGTTGCTTCCCGGCAACACAGGCTAAATCCTGATGTTTCTAGTCATATAATTCGTTGCAGCAGATGAAATCCTGATAAAAACGGTCACGTTATCGATCCGCTTCCTCAGAAAGTCACCTGCATGCACACGTCCTCCCGCACGATGTTCCGCCTGGCGCTCGCCGGCACGTCCCTCCTCACGCTCGCCTCGGTCGCCCTTGCGCAGGACCAAGGGACGACGACGGCGGGCGGCGCGACCGTGCTCGAGGACATCGTCGTCGACGGCGGCAGCGGCGGCGTCATCACGGCGGACGGCTATGTCGGCAAGAGCAGCGCGACGGGCGCCAAGGTCGACACGCCCTTCATCCAGACGCCGCAGTCGATCTCCTCGGTCACGCAGCAGCAGCTGGAAGACCGCAACCCGCAGACCCTGCTCGACACGCTCGCCTATACGCCCGGCACCCGCATCGGCGGCTACGGCTTCGACCCGCGCTTCGACTCGTTCACCGTGCGCGGCTTCGACGTGACCTATACGGGCGTCTTCCGCGACAACCTGCGCCAGCCAGGCGCCGGCTCCTCGCTGTTCAAGACGGAACCCTATGGCCTGGAAGGCGTCTCGATCCTGCGCGGCCCGTCTTCCGCGCTCTACGGCGCCTCCGGCGCCGGCGGCCTCTACAACCTCATCAGCAAGCGCCCGACGGAAGAGGCGCTGCGCGAGATCCAGCTGCAATATGGCAGCCACGACCGCTACCAGGGCCAGTTCGACCTTTCCGGCCCGATCAACGAGGAAGATCCGGTCTACTATCGCCTGACCGGCCTGCTGCGCAGCGCCGATACCGAGCAGGTCGGCGTTCCCGACGACCGCGCCTACATCGCGCCGGCCTTCACCTGGAAGCCGGACGAGGACACCAAGCTGACCATCCTCGGCGAATATTCCCGCACCAAGACGGGCGGCACGGCGGCCTACTACTACGATCCGATCACCGGCAAAGTGAGCGACTTCTTCGCCGGCAACCCGGCCTTCAACGATTCCGTGCAGAACCAGGGCCGCATCGGCTACGAGTTCGAGCATCGCCTGAACGAGGTCTTCACCTTCCGCCAGAACGCCCGCGCCTCCTGGCTCAACATCGACGCCGACTGGGCCTTCGCCTACCAGCCGAACGCCGCCGACCCGACGTTGCTCGACAGCAGCGCCGGCTCGTTCGAAGAGTGGATGAACACCTATACGATCGACAACCAGCTCGAAGCGAAGTTCGAGACCGGCGCGCTGGAACACACGCTTCTGACCGGCATCGACTTCACCAAGATCTACTGGAAGTCGCTGAACGGCTACGGCGTGACGCCGCCGCTCGACACCACCGACCCGACGCGCGGCCGCCCGACGGACCCGATCGGCTTCCAGACCAAGAGCGTGCAGGACCAGTTCATCACCGGCATCTACCTGCAGGACCAGATCCGCTACGACGCGCTGACCTTCACGCTCGGCGGCCGCTACGACTGGGTCTCGACCGACACCGACAACACGGACCTCGCCTCCGGCGCGCTCGACACGATCAACCAGAGCGACCGCGCCTTCACCTGGCGCGCCGGCGTGACCTACGAGACGGAATGGGGCATCACCCCCTATGCCAGCTACTCGACCGCGTTCTCGCCGAATGCCGGCGTGAACCTTGCCACCGGCAACCCGTTCAAGCCGACCGAGAGCGAACAGCAGGAAGTGGGCGTGAAGTACCTGCTGCCCGACAGCAACACGCTGCTGACCGCCGCGCTCTTCAACATCGACCAGACCAACGGCCTCTACTACGAGGTCGTCGACCTGCCGACCGGCCCGGCCAACATCCAGGTCCAGCGCGGCAAGCTGCGCTCGCGCGGCGTCGAGCTTGAAGCCTCCACCAGCCTCGACAACGGCCTGTCGCTGATCGCCTCCTATACCTATACCCAGGCGAAGATCATCGACGGCCCGGCCGGCACCGTCAACAACGACGTCTCCTCCGTGCCGCGCCACATGGCCTCGCTCTGGGCGCACTACACCATGCCGGAAGACGGCGCGCTGGCCGGTCTCGGCTTCGGCGCGGGCGTCCGCTTCACCGGCGAAAGCTACGGCGACGACGCCAACAGCATGAAGAACAAGGCGCGCGCCTTCGTCGATGCGTCGATCGACTACGACTTCGCCGCCATCGACAAGGACTTCGCCGGCCTGAAGCTGCAGGTCAACGCGACGAACCTCTTCGACCGCCAGGATGCCGTCTGCTCGGCCGGCTTCTGCTACCGAGACCAGGGCCGTACGGTCATCGGCAGCCTGAAATATTCCTGGTAAGCGCTTGACGGCGCCGTCCACCCACGATGGCGAGACCGCTTTCCGGCCGGACGGCCTGAAGGCGGTCTTTACCGGTGAGCACGCCTGGTGCGGCGAGAAGATGATGCTGTCGTCGGATCTCGACGGCGCCGTGCCGCTCGCCGACTTCCTCGCCGGGAACGGTTTTGCCGAGACGCTCGACCGCTATGCGGCAGGCCATGGCGCGGTCGACCGCCGCGCCGCCGCCTCCTTCTGGTCGCTCTACTATTTCTCCGCGCTGACCATCCCCTATGTCGTGGCCCGCCGGGCCGAAATGACGCTGCCCGTCGCCTTCGAGGAGATGACCATCGCCATCGGCGAGGACGGCCTGCCGCGTGCCTTCGGCCTGCCGCACGAGGGCGACTGGAGCGAGGGCGACGACCTCGTCGACTTCGTCACGCCGCTGGTGGACTGCCACCTCTCCCGCGTCGTCGCCCTGTTCAGGGAGAAGACCGGCATCGCGCCGAAACTCGCCTGGAACAACGCCGCCGTCTATATCGACTATGCCTTCAACGCGACGGACCGTTCGCCGCCCGCGGGCGACGACCACTGGCCGTCCCGCCCCCTCTTCGATTGCCCGCGGCTGGCCGATGGCAGCCGCAATCCCTTCCATGGATGCCTGCGCCACGAGCTGGAAGCGGGCGCCGTCCACTGTCGCCGCAAGGTCTGCTGCCTGCGCTACATGCTGCCCGGCATTCCGGGCTGCGGCGAGCTGTGCGCCCTGCCGGAGCTGAGAAAACAATGACCCTGCGCCTTTCCGCCCTCATCGCCGCCGCCTTCCTCCTCCTGGGCGCCCTCGCCGCCCGCGCCGAGGTGGCCTATCCGCTGACCGTCAAGGACGCCTTGGGCCGCGAGATCACCATTCCCGCCGAACCGAAGGCGGTGCTGCTCGGCAGCGGCTTCAACCTGGTCGCGCTCTCGCTGGTCCATCCCGACCCGGTCGGCATCCTTGCCGGCTGGGCGAGCGACATGAAGGGCGACAATCCGGAGATCTATGCCCGCTTCAAGGACAGGTTCCCGAAGATCGAGGACGTGCCGATCATCGGCGACGGCATCACCGTCTCGTTCGAGGCCGCGCTCTCGCTGCAGGCGGACCTCGCCATCCTCGCCAACTGGCAGGCCGACACGGATCTCGGCAAGCAGGCGATCGACTATCTGGAGAGAAGCGGCGTCCCCGTCGTCGTGGTCGATTTCAACAGCGACGCGCTGAACAACACCGCGGACAACATGCGCCTCCTCGGCAAGGTGCTGAACCGGGAGGAGCAGGCGAACGCCTTCGCCGATTTCTACGAGGAACGGGTCAAGCGCATCCGCGACCGGGTGGCCGCGCACAAGGAGCCCGGCCCGACCGTGCTGATGGATGCCTTCCCGAACCCGGAAAAATGCTGCTACGCCTACGGCACCGGCGGGCTCGGCGCCTTCATCGCCATCACCGGCAGCCGCAACATCGCCGAAAGCCTGCCGGCGCAGGGCGGCATCGTCAGCTCGGAATTCATCGTGGCGGCCGATCCAGACGTCTATATCGCAACCGCCTCGCCGGGCGGCACCTACAGCACATTCTCGGTCGGCCCCGGCGTTGCGCCGGAGGAGGCACGCGAGACATTGGCGCGCGCCGTTTCCGGCCCGTTCCTCAAGAACCTCAAGGCGGTGAAGGAGGAGCGCGTGCACGGCCTGTGGAACTTCTTCAACGCCGTGCCGCTGAACATCCTTGCCGCCGAAGCCTTCGCCCATTGGCTGCGCCCCGACATTTTCGCCGACATCGACCCGGACGCGACGCTGAAGGAAATCAACGCGCGCTTCGCCGCCGTGCCCTTCGACGGCGCCTATTGGATCAGTCTCAAGGCAAAGTGAGGGGACCGGCCTTCCGGTCCCTTCTTCCGCAGGCTATACCATGCCCAGGAGGACCTGAATGATCTGGGCATTCGCAGTCGCGGCAGCGGCCATACTCTATCTCGCACTGCGCTTCCGGCGCTTCCAAAGCTGGGTCGAACCCGTCCTCACCATCGTGGTGGCCATCGGCCTTGCAAGCGCGCTTCTCATCTGGTTCGTCGAGGACCGAACGCCCTCCGGCACCGCCGCCACACCGAACGCCACCGTCCAGGCGCTCTCGGCGGACGGGGTGGAACTATCCGAGATGCAGGCCGGCGCCGGCCAGACGAAGACGAGCTTTCGCGTGACCGGTCGCATCGTCAACAAGGGCAGCCAGCCGATGCAGTCCTTCCGCCTCGATGTCGTGCTGTCCGATTGCCCCGGCGGCACCTGCCGCGAGGTCGGCCGCGACAGCGCGCTGATCGTGCTGCGCGTGCTGCCCGGCGAAAGCCAGCCCTTCTCCACCTTCGCCGTCTTCCCCGGCATAGACTTCAACCCCGTCACCACCCCCGAATGGGATTTCGGCGTGCGCGAGGTGAGGGCCGCGACCCGCTAAAGCATTTCCGCTTTTCTTCGAATCGCGAAGACGCTCTAGCTGTTTGTTTACGCAATTCCGGACGCAAAACCGCTACGCACTTTTGCTGGAGTTACTTTAGAGGCCAGCCACGATCTCTGCCGTTCGCAGCACCGTCGCGAATTCGTGGCGCAGCGTCGCGACATGGGCGCGGTGCACGTCGCGGGCGGCGATCGTCCCGCCCTCCCCGTCCGGCAGGTCGAAGCAGTCGCAGGCGTCCTCGATGAGGACCACCCTGTAGCCGAGGTTCGCCCCGACACGCACGCTGGTCGACACGCACATATCCGTGGACACGCCGAACAGCACGACCGTATCGGCCCCAAGGCGGCGCAGGCGCAGGTCGAGATCCGTGCCGATGAAGGCGGCGTTGACGCTCTTTGCCACCAGCGGCTCGCCTTCCCGCGGCGCAAAACCCGGGCGGAACGCGTTGCCCGGCACCTCCGGCCGCAGGGTGGAGCCGGGCTCGACGCTGTCGTGCCGCACATGGATGATCGGCCGCCGCGCGGCCCGCCAGGCGGCGAGGAGCGCAAGGCCGTTCTCGTCCAGCCTTTCGTTCCAGCGTCGCGGCCAGGGCGCGGCGTCGAAGGCCTGCTGCATGTCGATCGGGATCAGGACGGCGTTTTCCGGCAGGGTCGGCATCGGTCTCTCCTTGAAGCGATGGCCGACGAATAGTTGCTTTTCCGTCCGGTTTCGCGCAGGAAGAAGGCGGCGCGCCGGACGATCATCCGGCAACGGGGAGATTTTCCGGATGAACGAACTGGATGACAAGGACAGGCTGCTGCTCGCTGCGCTCCGCGCCGATGCCCGGCAGAGCCTGGTGGAGCTTGCGCGCCATGCGGGGCTGTCGCGGAGCGCCGTGCACGAGCGCATCCGGCGGCTGGAGGCGAGAGGCGTGATCGCGGGTTATACGGTCAAGCTCGGCATCGACCGGGAGCGGCCGGGCGTCGAGGCGCTGATCGCCGTCGGCTTCCAGCAGGGCCGCAACTGCGATCACATCGTGCCGCATCTCACCGGCATTCCGAACGTCGTGACCTGCTGGTCGCTCGCCGGGCCGACGGACCTGATGCTGCTGGTCGAATGCGCCTCGAACGGCGAGCTCGACACCGTGCGCCGCCAGATCGCCACGACGCCGGGCATCGCGACCGTGCAGACGCATGTGTCGCTGCGCACCCATTTCGATCGGCGGAGCTGACTTTCAGCCGAAAGGCGTCAGAAGTAGATCTTGAACTTCTCCCGCACCGCCTGGTCCGTCGTAAAATCGAAGAGCGGGCCGCCGGCTTCGGAAAGAATGCGGTTCTTGCGCTCGATCGCCTTCTGCACGAGGTCCGGCCGGCCGATCTCGGCCCATTCCTTCGGGCTCGTGCGGTCGGCGACGGCGGGGTAGACATACTCCGTCTGCATCAGCGACAGGGTCTGCGGGTCGCCGAGATAGTGGCCCGGCCCATCGAGGCAGACGGAGCGCATGGTCTCCAGCGAGACGGAATCCTCCGTGACGTCGATGCCGCGCACGCAGCGCTGCACCTGGCCGAGAAGATCATCGCCGAGAACGAGGCTTTCCAGGCAGAAGCCGAGCAGCGAGGCATGCATGCCGACTGCCTCATAGACCATGTTGAGGCCGGAAAGGCCCGCCATGACGTTGGAGATCGCCTGTTCCCAGCCGGCCTGCATGTCCGGCAGCTTGGCATCGGCGATGCCCGCCGCCGCGCCGCCGGGAAGCCGGTAGAACTGGTGCATCTGCGCGCAGCCCGCCGTCAGCAACGCCTGCTCGCCCGAACCGCCCGACATGGCGCCCGTCCTGAGGTCCGACACGAAGGGCCAGGTGCCGAAGATCGCCGGGTGGCCGGGCGCCATGGCATTGACATAGACGACGCCCGCAAGGCACTCGGCGACGGCCTGCACGATGGCGGTGGCAAGCGGCGCCGGCGCCGTCGCCCCCGCCTGCCCGGCCGAGAGCAGCAGGATCGGCATGCCGGCCCGGATGCAGGCCTCCATGGTGATGCAGCTTTCCTCCGCGAACTTCATCGGCGGCACGACGAAACAGTTGGAATTCGACACGAAGGGTCGTGCCCGCCACTTGTCCTCGCCGCCCGCCATCATGTGGATGAGGTCGAAGCAGCCGGCGACATGCGAGGGGTCGGAGAAGCTGGTGCCGACATGTTTCGACGTGCCGGCGCAGCAGCCGTAGAGCGTGTTGATATCCATCAGGAAATTGTCCGCGACATCGCGGCAGACCATCGCCCGCTGGAAGAAATGCACATTGTCGAGGTGATGGACGAGCTGGGCGGCGTTGAAGAGGTCCTTCGCCGTCGATTCCCTATATTCCCGCTTCTCGACATCGACGATATGCACCGCCGCGCCCGCCGTGCCGTAATAGACGCGGGTGCCGGTGAGCTCGAGGTCGTATTTCGGATCGCGGCCATGGAGCGTGATATCGCGCGCGGCAAGCGCCAGCATGTCCTCCACCAGCGCGCGCGGAAAGCGCAGGCGCCCGTCCTCGCCGAGGATGGCGCCGGCCCCGGTCATGATCTCGACGCCGGATTTCGGCGCATTGGCGAGGCCGATATTCTCCAGCGCATCCAGCGCCGCCTCGTGGATGCGGCGCACGCCCGCCTCCGTCAGCGGCTTGTACTGGCCGCCGGGAAGGCCCGGCCGCACCGGCCGGACGTTTTCCGCCAAGGGTGCGGCGCGCATGGCGACCCGTGCCGCACGCCCGCCGGACCGCCGGGACAAAACTGCCTGTTCACTCATGACCCGTCTCCCCCGCACCGGCGGCAAGCATTCTGTTGATGAGGTCCCCCGACGCCGCGGCGGACAATTTCGCGAAACTGCCATCCTTCAGGATGGCGTCCATCTGCTCCGCGATCGCGGCGTGGGTGACGCGGGCGATCATCGAGCCGAGCGAGATGCGCCGCACGCCGAGCGCGGCGAAGTCCGGCACGGTGAGTTGGCGCAGCGGCCCCGCGGCAAGCCCGTTCACCGGCACCCCGACCGATTGCACGACGCGCCTGAGCTCCTCCGGCCCCGGCGGCACCGGCACATAGACGAGGTCCGCGCCCGCCTTCTCGAAGGCCTGGATGCGCCGGATCGCCTCGTCGAGGTCGTAGACACCGTTCATCACGCCATCGGCCCTGGCGCAGAGAATGAAGGGATGGCCGAGCGAACGGGCGGCATCGGCGGCGGCACGGATGCGCTCCACGGCAAGATCGAAGGCATAGGCCGGGTTGCCCTCGACCATCCGCGTGTCCTCGATCGAGCAGCCGGAAAGCCCGACCTCGGCGGCGAGCCGGATCGTTTCGGCCACGGCGTCCGGCGCATCGGCGAAACCGTTCTCGAAATCGCCCGAGACCGGCAGCGGCGTGGCGCGCACGATATCCTCCGCATGCCGCAGCGCCTCCTCGCGCGTCACGCGGCCCATGTCGGGCCGGCCGAGCGTGAAGGCGAAGCCGGCGGAGGTGGTGGCGAGCGCCACGGCGCCCGACGCCGCCATCATGCGGGCGGAGCCCATGTCCCACGGATTGGGGATGACGAAGCAGCTCGACTGGTGCAGGGCATGAAAACGCCGGTGGCGTTCGGCAAGGTTTGTCACGCGCGGACCCTCTCGGCTTTCGGATCGTACATGGGCACGAGCGAGGCCTCGGCCTTCACCCGCACGCCGGCGATCTCGATTTCGTAGGTCGAGGCCAGCACATCCGCCTCGCTCTCGCCGGCGCACGGCACATAGCCCATGCCGATCGCGCCACCGAGATAATGGCCATAATTGCCCGAGGTGACGGTCGAGACGATCCTGCCGTCACGCACCAGCGCCTCGTTGTGGAAGAGCAGCGGCTCGGGATCGGTCAGCCTGAACTGCACCATGCGGCGCTTCAGCCCCGCTTCCTCCTTGCGCAGCACCGCATCGCGGCCGATGAAATCGCCCTTTTTCGTGCGCACGGCAAAGCCGAGGCCGGCTTCCAGCACATGGTCCTCGTCGGTGATGTCATGGCCGAAATGGCGGAAGGCCTTCTCGATGCGGCAGCTGTCGAGCGTGTGCAGGCCGCAGAGTTTCAGGCCTACATCCGCCCCCGCCGCCTCCAGCGCCTCGAAGACATGGGCCGCCTGGTCGGTGGAAACGTAAAGCTCCCAGCCGAGTTCGCCGACATAGGTGACGCGGTGCGCCCGGGCGAGCCCCATGCCCACCTCGATCTGCCGCGCCGTGGCGAAGGGATGCGCCGCATTGGAAAAGTCGTTCGGGCTTACCTTCCGCATCAGCTCGCGCGCCTTCGGCCCCATGACGCAGAGCACGCTTTCGGCCGCCGTCACATCGGTGATGACGACGAACTCGTCCGCAAGGTGCTTGCGCAGCCAGGCAAGGTCGCGCTGCAGCGTCGCGCCGGGCACGACGAGGAAGAACGCGGTCTCGGAAAGGCGCGTCACCGTCAGGTCGCTCTCGATGCCGCCGCGCGCGTTGAGCATCTGCGTGTAGACGATCCGGCCGGGGGCGACGTCCATCTGGTTGGCGCAGAGCCTTTGCAGGAAGGCCAGCGCATCGCGGCCCTCGACGCGGATCTTGCCGAAGGAGGTCATGTCGAACAGGCCGACGCCGCTCCGCACGGCAAGATGCTCTTCCCTCTGGTTCTCGAACCAGTTCTGCCGCTTCCAGGAATAGCGGTATTCCCGCTCCTGCCCGTCCTTCGCGAACCAGTTGGCGCGCTCCCAGCCGGCGACCTCGCCGAAGACCGCGCCGCGGGCCTTCAGGTGCTCATGCAGCGGCGAGCGGCGCACGCCGCGCGCCGTCGCCATCTGGCGATAGGGGAAGTGATCGGCATAGAGCAGGCCGAGCGTTTCGGAGACGCGGTCCTTCAGATAGGCGCGGTTCTTCTGGAACGGTTGGGCGCGGCGGATATCCACCTCCCAGAGATCGAACGGCGCTTCGCCGTCGTTCATCCACTGGGCGAGCGCCATGCCGGCCCCGCCGGAGGAGACGATGCCGATGGAATTGTAGCCGGCGGCGACCCAATAACCCTTCAATTCCGGCGCTTCGCCGAGATAATAGCGGTCGTCGGGCGTAAAGCTCTCCGGGCCGTTGAAGAAGGTGTGGATGCCGGCCGTCTCCAGCATCGGCATGCGGTGGATCGCGTTTTCGAGGATCGGCTGGAAGTGGTCGAAATCCTCCGGAAGCTGGTCGAAGCAGAAGTCCTCCGAAATGCCGTCCATGCCCCAGGGCTTGGCCTTCAGTTCGAAGGCGCCGATCAGCATCTTGCCGGCGTCTTCCTTGTAATAGGTGCACTCGTCCGGCACGCGCAGCACGGGGAGCCGTTGCAGGTTCGGGATCGGCTCGGTGACGATGTAGAAATGCTCGCAGGCATGCAGCGGCAGGGTGACGCCGGACATATCTGCCAGCGTGCGGCCCCACATGCCGGCGGCATTGACGACATTATCGGTCTCGATGGTGAAGGTCTCGCCGTTCTGCTCGCAGGTGACGCCCGTCACGCGGCCGTCCTTCGTCAGCACCGACGTCACCTTGACGCCTTCGAGGACGGTCGCGCCGTTCTGCCGCGCGCCCTTGGCGAGCGCCATGGCGATGTTCGCCGGGTCGCACTGGCCGTCGAGCGGCAGATGCACGGCGGCCTTGACATCCGCCGTGTTGAGATGCGGATAGAGCGCCTTCACCTCCTCGACGGTGATCTCGCGCACGTCGATGTCGAAGGCGCGGGCGAGCGAGGCCTGGCGGTAGATCTCCTCCTTGCGCTCCTCCGTCAGCGCCACCGTCATCGAACCGCACTGGCGCATGCCGGTGCCGATGCCCGTCTCGGCCTCGAGCTTGACGTAGAGGTCGGCGGAATATTTGGCGAGCCGCGTCATGTTCTGCGAGGCGCGAAGCTGGCCGATGAGGCCGGCGGCATGCCAGGTGGTGCCGGAGGTGAGCTGCTTGCGCTCCAGCAGCACCACATCCGTCCAGCCGAGTTTTGCCAGGTGATAGGCGACCGAGCAGCCGGAGACGCCGCCGCCGATGATGACGGCTCTTGCCTTGGAAGGGATGGGCTTCGTCATGCGCGCAGTCTTTCATTGTTGGGGTCGAAGAGCGGGCCGTCGGGCTCAACGGTCGCCTTGAAGCGCTCGCCGTAGATTTCCACCTCGATCTCCGTGCCGGCCTGAGCGAGATCGGCCCGCAGCATGCCGAGCGCAATGGACCTGCCGGTGCGATAGCCCCAGTTGCCGGAGGTCGTCTCGCCGACCACCCTGCCGCCGTGCCAGAGCGTCGACATGTAGGGCGCATCGCAATCGCCGGCCTCGACGGTCAGCAGCACGAAGCGCTTGGTGACGCCCTGCTGCTTCTCCCGCTCCAGCGCCGCCTTGCCCTTGAAGGCGGGCTTGGTCCAGTCGACGAAGCGTTCAAGGCCGCCCTGCAGGATGGTGTAATCGGTCGAAAGATCGCCCTTCCAGGCGCGATAGCCCTTCTCGATGCGCAGGCTGTCGAGCGCCTCCATGCCGAAGGGTTTCAAGCCATGCTTCTGCCCCGCCGCCCAGACGGTATCGAAGATGACGGCCGTGTCGTCGACCTTGGTGTGGATTTCCCAGCCGAGTTCGCCGGCGAAGGAGACGCGCACCAGCTGGCACCAGCGGCCGGCGATCTCCACCGGCTGGTGGGTGAGCCAGGGCATGGTGAGGTCCGCCTTGCAGACATCGGCAAGGATGGCGCGGGAATTCGGGCCGGAGAGGATCTGGCAGGAAAAGTTTTCGGTGACGTCCTCCAGCGTGAAGACGGGATTTTCCGGCAGGTGCTTTTGCAGCCACTCGAAATCGTGCCACTGCGCCGTCGCGGCGGTGATGAGGAAGAAGAAATCCTCCGCCAGCATCATGACCGACATTTCCGTGACGATGCGGCCCTTGTCGTCGGAAAAATAGGCAAGCCCGATGCGGCCAGGTTTCGACACGCGGCCGGTGATCAGCGAGGAGAGCCAGGCCGTCGCGCCCTCCCCCTTCACGCGGAAGCGCGAGAAGCCGGGAAGGTCGAGGATGCCGGCGGCCTCGGTGACGGCGCGGCACTCCGCCTCGATGCGCGGCCGCCACGGGCCCTCGCGGTTCCAGGTCTGGGTCGCGGCCTCCGACGTGTCGTCGCCGTCCTGCACATACCAGCTGGCGCGCTCCCAGCCGTTATAGGGCTTGAACTGCGCGCCGAGCGCCGCGATACGATCGTGGATCGGCGAAAGCTTTTGGTTCCGCCCGGCCGGCCAGGCGTGCTTTGGAAAATGCATGGCATATTCGTGGCCGTAGACCTCCATGCCCTTGGCCACGCAATAGTCCTTGTCGGCGGCGAAGCTCGTGTAGCGGCGCGGGTCGCAGGACCACATGTCCCATTCCGTCTCGCCCTCCGTCACCCATTCGGCCAGCACCTTGCCGGCCCCACCGGCCTGGCAGATGCCGAAGGTGAAGACGCAGGCCTCATAGGCGTTCGGCACGCCGGGCATCGGGCCGAGCAATGGGTTGCCGTCCGGCGCATAGGGGATCGGGCCGTTGATCATGCGCGAGAGGCCCGCGGTGCCGAGGATCGGCACGCGCTCGACGGCGTCGTTGAGATACCATTCCAGCCGGTCGAGATCGTCCGGGAAGAGCTGGAAGGAGAAATCGTCCGGCATCGGATCGTCGGGCGCCGTCCAGTGCGCCTTGCAGTTCCGCTCGTAGGGGCCGAGATTCATGCCCGTCTTCTCCTGGCGGAGATAATAGGACGAATCCACGTCGCGCAGCAGCGGCAGCTTGTGGCCGGCCTCCTTCGACCAGGCGGCGAGCTCCGGGATTTCCTCGAACAGCATGTATTGATGGCTCATCACCATCATCGGCACGTCGCGGCCGAACCATTTGCCGACTTCCCGCGCATAATAGCCGGCGGCGTTGACGACCTTCTCGCAGCGGATCTCGCCCTGAGGCGTCGAGATCACCCATTCCTCGCCCTCGCGCCGCGCGCCGGTCGCCGGACAGAAGCGGAAGATCTTCGCGCCCATGTCGCGCGCGCCCTTGGCGAGCGCCTGCGTGAGCTGCGCCGGGTCGATGTCGCCGTCATAGGGATCGTAGAGCGCGCCGGTGAGGTCGTGCGTTTCGAGAAACGGGTATTTGCCGCGCATCTCGTCGGGCGAGAGGATGTCGAGGTCCATGCCCTGGTAGCGGCCCATGCCGACGACGCGCTTGAACTCCTGCAACCGCTCCTTCGAATGGCCGAGGCGGATCGAGCCGGTGACGTGGTAGTTCATCGGATAGTCGACCAGCGCGCCGAGCTCCCGGTAGAGCGCGGCGGAATAGCGCTGCATGTTCATGATCGACCAGGAGGAGGAGAAGGTCGGCACGTTGCCGGCGGCATGCCAGGTGGAGCCGGCGGTCAGCTCGTTCTTTTCCAGAAGCACGCAATCCGTCCACCCGGCCTTCGCCAGATGGTAGAGCGCCGACGCCCCGACGGCGCCTCCGCCGATGATGACGACACGGGCATGGCTTGGCAGTGCGGACATTCTCGTTCCCCTTCTTTGCCCCGGATTTGTGGCAACCAAAGCGACGCGCAGCAAGCGGTTGGATTTTGCTTTATTAATCGACTTTCTCGATTACACTTCCGCCGAACACTGGGAAAAATCGGCGCATTCATGCAAATTGTCCTGATTGAGACATTCCTCGACCTGATGGAAACGCGCAATTTCAACCGCACGGCGGAGCGGCTGAACATCACGCAGTCGACGGTCACGCACCGCATCAACGCGCTGGAAGCGATGTTCGCGCGAAAGCTCTTCGCGCGCAACAAGGGCGGCACCCAGCCGACCGCGGCGGGCCTGCGCTTCCTCGATCACGCCAAGGCGCTGCAGCACCAGTGGCACGAGGCGGCGCGCGCGGTGGAAACGGCCGGCGCCTACGAGCGCTCCATGCGCATCGGCCTGCAGCATGACCTTGCCGCCCACTTCGCCGGCGACTGGCTGGCGGCGGTGCGCAGGGAGCTGCCGGCCACCTCGATCTATGTGGAGGTCGACTATTCCAACCAGATGAACCGCGACCTCGGCGCGGGCGATCTCGACCTTGCGATCCTCTTCACCCCGCACTACCTGCCGGACCTTGCCTATGAGCGCATCGGCGAGGTGCACTACGAGATGGTGAGCAACAGGGTGGCGCGGATCGAGGACGTCCGGCCGGAGGACTATATCCAGGCCGTCTATTCCCCCGCCTTCGACCGGCTGCACCGCGAGGCGCATCCGACCCTCTCGACCGCGCCGATCGCCAGCGGCGAGACGACGGCGATCCTCGCCCTGCTGCAGAAGCTCGGCGGCTCCGCCTTCGTGATGACGCCCGATGCGAAGCGGCTGCTGCGCTCCGGCGCGGCAAGCCGCGTTACCGGCGCCGAGCCGATCGCGCAGGCCGTCTATGCCGCCACCAATGTGCGCACGCGCCATGCCCACCAGCACCGGCGCATCGTCGCCATCATGCAGGCCTTGCTCGCCGCGTGACATGCGGCCATTGAAACGGCCCGCCGCTGCGCCTATGAACGGTCCGCCGACATTTGACGAAGGAGTTTCCATGGCCGCCCGTGACCGCTATTCGCGCAAGCTCGAATGCGCCATGTGCGGCAATTCCGGTTATGCCGAGGTCTCGGAAGACGACATGCCGAGCCGCAAGCACCCGGATTTCACCATCGATTCGCTGCCGCGCGGCTTCCTCACGGAGCGCGCCTCGAAATATCCGGACAAGCACATGCTGCGCTGCCGCTGCGGCCATGTCTTCAAGTTCCAGCAGAAGACCGTCTACGCCGAGGGCGGCGAGCCGCGGCGGTAGTTTTGCGGCATCCCGGCCCTCCTCTGCCCTGCCGGGCATCTCCCCGGCAAGCGGCAGGCGAATTGCATAGGCAGAACGCTGCTGCTTTCCCCTTCTCCCCCGCGGGGAGAAGGTGGCCCGAAGGGCTGGATGAGGGGGCTTGCACACCGTCCGACATCTGCGCCACCCCCTCATCCCGCTGCCGCGACCTTCTCCCCGCGGGGGAGAAGGGGAAAGACGCGTCGCCTCATTCCATATGCAATTCGCCTGCCCTCAACGGGGAGATGCCCGGCAGGGCAGAGGGGGGTAAGCCGCACAAGGCATGGCAGAGAACCGATGCGGCCGCCCCTACCCGCGCCCGACGAAGGGCATGGTCGTCGCCATGACCGTCATGTTCAGCACATTGGCATCGAGCGGCAGGCTGGCCATGTAGACCACCGCGTCGGCGACGTGCTTGACCGACATGGTCGGCTCGGCGACCACATCGCCGTTCGGCTGGAGCACACCGGTGCTCATGCGCTTCGTCATGTCCGTCGCCGCATTGCCGATATCGATCTGGCCGCAGGCGATGTCGTATTTGCGCCCGTCGAGGGCGGTCGATTTTGTGAGGCCGGTGATGGCGTGCTTCGTCGCCGTATAGGGCGCGGAGTTCGGCCGCGGCGCGGTCGCGGAGATCGAGCCGTTGTTGATGATGCGCCCGCCGCGCGGGCTCTGGTCCTTCATCAGCCTGAAGGCCTGCTGGGTGCAGAGGAAGGCACCCGTCAGGTTCGCGGCGAGGATATTGCTCCACTCCTCGAAGGGAATGTCCTCCAGCAGCGCCGGGGAGACGTTGGAGCCGGCATTGTTGACCAGCACATCGAGCCGGCCGAAAGCACGCCTGATCTCGGCAAAGACCGCGGCGACCTCGCCCGGATCGCCGACATTGCAGGCAATCGCGCGGACCGGATTGCCCGTTTCACCGGTGATGGCGGCGGCGGCCTCCTCCAGCACCGCGGCCCGGCGGCCGGTGACGACGACCGCATACCCCTCGGCGCTGAGGCCCCGGGCGATGGCAAGGCCGATGCCCGTGCCGCCGCCCGTCACCAGCGCGATCTTGCCCATGCCGGTCCGGCCCCATTCGGTCATGTCGTCCTCCTCCTTTGACGCGTCCTTCCGGTTTGCTCGAAAAGCGCATCCGCTGCAAGCGGTCATAAAAAAGTCCCCGGCACCGGCCGGGGACCTGGCTTTCCGACAAGCATCGCCCTCCACCATCGTCATCCTCGGGTTCAAGCCGAGGATGACGGAGGAGAGGGCGTCTGCGGGAGGATCTCAGAACAGCGCGGCGGTGCTCTTCAGCGTCACCCAGATGCCCCAGAGGAGCGGAAGGCCAACGACCGCCCAGGCGAGCACCGCCTTGGCGTCGAGCCCGCCCTTGCCGATGCCGAAGGAACCGGTCGGGCCGGCATTGGCAGCCGCGGTCTTCGCCTGCAGGGAGGCGACCTCCTCGTCCGACATGAACCATTTGTCGGCAAGCGGCCGCACCAGCATGTTGGCGACGAGGCCGAGCGCCAGCATGCCGGCGAGGATGTACATGGTGCCGGTATAGAGCGCCGGCCCCGGCGCCACGCCGGCGGCGATCTGCGCCTCGCGGATATAGTTGACCACGACCGGACCGACGATGCCGGCGGTCGCCCAGGCGGTCAGCAGGCGGCCGTGGATCGCACCGACGAACTGCGTGCCGAAGATATCGGCGAGATAGGCCGGAACGGTGGCGAAGCCCCCGCCGTACATCGACAGGATGATGCCGAAGGCGAGCACGAAGAGCGCCTTGCTGCCCATGTCGGCCAGCGTCGGCGCCAGCGCGTAGAGCACGATGCCGAGGATGAAGAAGGTATAATAGGTGTTCTTGCGGCCGATCTTGTCGGAGAGCGAGGCCCAGACGAAGCGCCCGCCGATGTTGAACAGCGAGAGCAGGCCGGTGAAGCCCGCGGCGATCGCCGCGATGGCGGCCTTCTGGTCGGTATCGAGCTGGCCGAAACTCAGCTCGGGCTGGCCGATGAGGCGGCCGCCGAAGATTTCCTGCAGCATCGGCGAGGCCATGCCGATGACGCCGATGCCGGCCGAGACGTTGAGGCAGAGCACCAGCCAGATCAGCCAGAACTGCGTCGTCTTGTGCGCGTCGCGCAGGTGCACGTGCCTGGTGGTGATCATCGTCGACTTGGAGGCCGGCGGCGTCCAGCCTTCCGGCCGCCAGCCGGCCGGCGGAATGCGGTAGCCGAAGGCGCCGCCCATCATGAAGCAGAAATAGATGGCGGCCATGACGAGGAAGGTCTGCCAGACGCCGGCCGTCGTGTCGGTCTTGAAGGCGTTCATCAGGAGGTTGGCGAGCGGGGCGCCGATCATCGCGCCGCCGCCGAACCCCATGATCGCCATGCCGGTCGCCATGCCGCGCCGGTCCGGGAACCATTTGATCAGCGTGGAGACCGGGGAGATGTAGCCGAGGCCGAGGCCGATGCCGCCGATGACGCCCGCGCCGAGCCACATCAGCCACAATTGATGGGTCATGACGCCGATCGCCGCGACGACGATGCCGCCGCACCAGCAGCAGGCCGAGACGAAGCCCGCCTTGCGCGGGCCGACGCGCTCCAGCCAGCCGCCCCAGATGGCCGCCGAGCAGCCGAGCAGCACGAAGAACAGCGTATAGATCCAGCCGAGATCGGCGACGCGCCAGTTGCAGCTCGTGGTGAAGAGCGCGGAGACGAGGTTAAGGTCGGCGCAGGCCGCGTCGGCGGCGCCCGGAATCGCCTTGGACAGCGGCAGCCAGAACACGCTGAAGCCGTAGGCCATGCCGATGCAAAGATGGATGGCAAGCGCGGCCGGCGGAACGAGCCAGCGGTTGAAGCCGGGTTTGGCGATGATGCGCTCCCGGTCGAGGATGCTGCCGGAATAGTCGCCGGCATAGGTCTCGGTCGATGCAGTCATTGGGTCTCCTCCGCGACGCACCCCTCGGTGCGAAGATTTTCGTGATGGGGAGCCGGCGAAAACCGCCCTTCAACGCCCGGATGCCTGCATCCCTCTCGCAGGCGGCCGGAGGCCGAACCTCCCGCGCGGACCGAAGCAAGGCCCATGCCAGAATGGATGCCCTTTGGAATCAGGCGGTTGGAAGAAAAAACGGAAGGAAAACGGACACTTTGTCCGAAGGGCGGACAAAGTGTCCGGTCAGGCCGCCTCGGGCAGCCAGATGGTGAAGGTCGCCCCCTCGCCCGGCCGGCTCGCCACCGAGATGGCGCCGCCCTGCCGCGTCACCAGCGTCTGGCTGATGGAAAGGCCGAGGCCCGTGCCCTCCTGCCGCTTCGTCGTGAAGAACGGGTCGAAGACCTTTGCAACGAGATCCGGCTCCATGCCGATCCCGGTATCGCTGACGACGATCTCGACGCCCGGGCGCCCGCCGCGGTCGCTGTCGCGGGTGACGATGGTGAGCGCGCCGCCATCCGGCATGGCGTGGATGGCGTTGACGACGAGGTTGACGACGACCTGCTGCAGCTCGGTGCGGTTCATCAGCACCAGCCGTTCGGCCGTGTCCTCCAGCCGCACCTCGATCGCCGCCTTGGCGAGCAGGTGCTGGACGAGCGGCAAGCAATCGGCCACGGCCGTGCCGGGCGCATGGCGATCGACGAAACCGGCGAATTCCTCGGGCTTGGCGAATTGCAGGAGCTTCGTGACGATCTGGCTGATGCGCTGGATCTGATCGTCGAGCAGCTGGAACTCGACCTTGGCCAGCGCCGCCCGGTCGCCGACGACGGAGCGGATGACCTCCAGATTGCCCTGCATGACGGCGATCGGGTTGTTGATCTCATGGGCGACCCCGGCGGTGATCTCGCCGATGGCGGCCAGCTTTTCCGACAGGATGAGCTGCTTGGTCGTCGCCTCCAGCCGGCGGTTGGCGAGCTGCAGCTCGCGGGTGCGCTCGTCCACGCGCGCATTCAGCTCCTCGTTCCAGCGGCGCAGCTCCAGGTCGTTCTGCTCGAGCTGGTTCAGGAGGTCGTCGAGATGCACGGCGACGCGGCCGATCTCGTCCTGGCTGTCGACCGGGCCGGTGCGCGCGCCGAGATCGCCGCTCTCCACCCGCGCGATGGTGGCGTCCACCCGCTCCAGCGGCTCGAAGATGCCGCGCGCCCAGCGCAGGAAGATCGGCACGCTGGCCGCCGTGATGGCGAGGAAGGCGGCGACGATGGTGAGCACCGTCTGGTACTTCGCCGCCGTGAACGGCGCCTCGAGGAAGCCGACATAGAGCATGCCGACGCGCTCGCCGCGGCTGTCGGTGATCGGCTCGTAGGCGGAAATGTACCAGTCGTTGACGACGAAGGCGCTGTCGAGCCAGGTGCGCCCCTCGCCCAGCACGGCCGAGCGCACGGCGGCGGAGACGCGCGTGCCGAGCGCGCGGCGCCCTTCGAACAGCCGCACATTCGTGCTGATGCGCACGTCGTCGAGGAACAGCGTCGCCGTGCCCTGGCTGCCCTCCGGCAGGCTCGCCTCGCGATAGACGAGGTCGTTGATCGTGTCGATGAAGACGAGGTTCTGGTTGAGCAGAATGCCGCCGACGAGCACCGCCTTGCGCCCGTCGCCGAGCGTCACGGGGCTGGCGCTCTGCACGACCATGCCGCGCGTCTCCTCTGTGCGCTCGGTCGGCACCGCATTCGGGGTCGAGACGAGCGGCAGCCGCGCGCGGGCGGCAAGGTCGGGCGAGAGCCGTTCGAGATCGGCGTTCTCGAAGATATCCACCCCCGTCGCCGGCTTGCCGGCCAGCGCATCGCGGATGACCGGCCAGTCGGTGCGCAGCGTTTCCGCCGTGGTCGCGGTCACGGAGACGACGAGTCGGCCGTCGGGCGCGACGACATAGAGGAAATCGAGTTCCAGCCGCGCCCGCGCCTCGTCGAGCAGGGCTTTCAGCGCGCCGGTGTCGCCGGCGCTGTCGCGGAAGCGCACGGAGCCGCCGAGCGCGGTGACGTGCTCGCCGGTATTGTCGAGGATATGGGCGAGATACTGGTGCGCGATGGTGAGGTCGCCGTTGACCTTGGAGATCAGCGTCGCGTCGAACTTCTCGTTCCAGCGGTAGACGGTGATGCCGAGCAGGAGCGGCAGGATCACCAGCATCGGCAGGAGCGCGATGGCCAGCAGCCGGTAGCGCACCGAGCGCGCCGGCCGGATGACGCCCTGCCTGCCGTCAGCCATCCCAAGCCGCCAGCTTGCGGTCGATCGTCTTGCGGGAAATGCCGAGCTGGCGCGCCGCCTCGTCGCGCTGGCCGCTGCAGGCGGTGAGCACCGAGAGGATGTGGCGCCGCTCGACATCGGCAAGCGAGCCGCCCTCCCTTCCGGCGGCCGCCGCCTGCCCGAACCCGTCCGGAAAGCGGCCGAGGATCAGCGTGCGCTCGATGAGATTGCGCAGCTCGCGCACATTGCCCGGCCAGTCATAGGCCGACAGCGCCCGGCGGGCCGCCTCGTCGATGGGCACGGCGGGCATGGCGAGCTGCGCCGAGAGCTTCTTCATGAAGAGGACGGCCAGCTCCACCGCATCGCCGTCGCGGTCCTTCAGCGGCGGCAGGTGGATCTGCATGACATTGATGCGGAAGAAGAGATCGGCCCGGAAGCGCCCGGCCTGCACCTCCTTTTCCAGCTCCGCATTGGTGGCGAAGACGAAGCGCAGGTCGACCGGCACCTCGCGTTCGGAGCCGACGGGCCGCACCTTGCGATCCTCCAGCACGCGCAGCAGCTTGCTTTGCGTGGCCGGCGGCATCTCGCTAATCTCGTCGAGGAAGAGCGTGCCGCCCTGCGCATGCAGGAACAGCCCCTCACGCGCCCGTTCGGCGCCGGTGAAGGCGCCCTTCAGGTGGCCGAACAGCTCGCTTTCGATCATGTCCGCCGGGATCGCCCCGCAATTGACCGGCACGAAGGGTTTCGCCGCGCGGTCGGACAGCGCGTGCAGCGAGCGCGCCGCCACTTCCTTGCCGGTGCCCGACTGGCCGGTGAGCAGGACCGAGGTCGGCAGCGGCGCGACGCGGGCGATGGTTTCGCGCACGCCGGCGATGGCGGCCGATTCGCCGATCAGCCGGTCGCGCAGGAGGATATGGTCCGACGTCGCCTTCAACTCGTAGCGCAGCACGTAGTTTTCGCGCTGCAGGCGGATGCGGTCGAGGCAGCGCGCGACGGCATTGAGCAACTGGTTGGAGCGGAAGGGTTTCAGGATGAAATCGACCGCACCAGCCCTCAGCGCCTGGATCGCGGTTTCGAGATCGGCATAGGCGGTCATCAGGATGGCATCGGCGAAGAAGCCGATGGCGCGCTGTTCGGCCAGCCATTCCACGCCGTTCTTCTTCGGCATGATGTTGTCGAGGATGACCACGTCGAAATGGTTCTGGTCGAGCTTGCGCGAGGCCTCGTCCGTATCGGCCGCCAACTCCAGCTGACGGCAGCGCGGCCCGAGCGTGCGCATCAGGAAGTTGCGCATGCCCGGCTCGTCGTCGACGACGAGGATCGAGGCCTGCGCCAGCCACGGCCCGAATTCCGGGTCGGCGGACGTGTCGCGCAGCACGCGCGCGGCTTCAGTCGGCACCTCATCTCCTCCCGATGGTCAGGCGCGTCAGGTTTGCACGCCCGAATGCGGCAGCGCTGCACGCTTTTGCCCGGACGGCTTGAACACCTACCATAGAAAGCCGCCGCCGCCAGCACAAGGCAGGCATGGCGGCGGAGCGGGACGAGATGTCAGGAGTGCAGATGAATGCGCTCACGGCGTTCACGCATCGCCGCAAGCTCCTGTTCGACATGAACTTTCCGAGCATCCTCCATCGCCACGGCAATGGTTTCGCTGATCACGCGGATGCTGTCTTCCGAGATGAGCGGCGATGCCTCGTGGCATTCCGCTGCATGCAGTTTGCAAAGCGCGCTGGCAAGCAGCCGCGCATAGTCTTCCGGTTTGCGACCCATGTTCCCCACCTTTTTTGATTAGAGCCACAGAAAACCACACAATAATGCAAAAAGCCACATATTTCTCACATGCCGATGGAAAAAATTGCGAGCATCACGACGGGGCTGCCCGCGCGCGAATGCTGCAAAACGAGACTGTTCGGAAATGAGGCGCGGACATGCCCGCCGGGCGTCATCGCGCCGCGGGAAACACGATGTCTGCCTGGAAACCGTCAACACGCCCGGCAACGGGCGATGTGAGGACGAGGCTGGCGCGCATCTGCGCCAGGAGCCGGTCGGCGATGGAAAGCCCGAGACCCGAGCCTGCGGCGAGCGTCCTGCCGCGGGAAAAGCGCTTGCGCACCGCGGCCAGCTCCGCCTCGGACATGGCCGCCGCGCCGTTGCGGATGCACACATTGCCCGTTTCGGTCAGGCGGATTTCGACCGGCTCGTCCGCCCGCCCGTGCAGCAGCGCATTTTCGATGAGGTTGCGCAGCACGATGGCGAAGGCGTCGGCCGTGCCCTCGCGAAGGGCCGGTCCTGCAAGATCGCTCCGGAAGCGGATGCGGCTTGCGGTGCCCGATGCGCGCTGGAAATCCGTGACGACGACGCCGAGCACGTCCACGAGGTCGAAGGCCGTCTCGCTGACGCCGATCCCGGCCTCGGCGCGGGCGAGCTGGAGCAGCTTCTCGGTGAGCTTCGTCAGCTTCTGCAGGGAGGCCTCGATCTGCCGGGCGCGGGCGTGGGTCGGGGCGTCCTTGAGCTCGGCCATGAGCAGCTGCGTCTGCGCGAGCGCGCCGGCAACCGGCGTGCGCAGCTCGTGCGCGCTGTTGGCGGTGAACTCCCGCTCCGCCGCCAGCACGGCGCGCAGGCGCGCGAGCAGGAGGTTGACGGAGCGCAGGATCGGCTGCAGCTCCCGCGGCAGGTTCTCCGCCGCGATCGCCGCGAGATTGCCGCCGTCCTTTTCGCCGATCGCCGCCCGCAGCGTCTCGACCGGCAGGAGCACGCGGCGCACGACGAACCAGACGGCCAGCACCGTGGCCGGCACGATGAGCAGCACCGGCAGGAGCAGCGCCAGCGCGCCCTCGACCATCGCCTCCCGCCGTTCCTCGGCGGAATCCTCCACCTGCACGAAGATGGCCCCGTCCGCCGTCGCGGCGGTGTAGACCCGCCCCCGCGCGCCATCCCGGAAGCCGACCTTCAGCGGCACGTCGAACGGCTCCGCCGAGGCGGTGTGCGAATGCAGCAGCACGCGGCCCGCACGGTCGCGGACCTGATAAGTCAGGTATTCCTCGCCGGGCTGCGCGGGCGAGCGCTCGATGCGCCGGGGGACATTCAGGTCGTCGCGACGGTTGAGGTCGTCGACGACGAGCGGCACCAGGCGCTCGGCCGTCTCCTGCAGGGCGCTGTCGAATATCTCGCCGAACTCGTCCTGCATGACGAGCGCGCCGAAGCCGACGGCGAGGAGCCAGAGGCAGGTGGTGATGACGGTGATCCACAGCATGAGCTGGCCGGCAAGGCTCTTCGGCCGGAAGGCGCTTGCGCGCCGCTCATCGCTCTGCGGTGCCGGCCCCGTCATCGGCCGAGCCTGTAGCCGATGCCCCGCAGCGTCTCGACGCAGCCCTTGCCCAGCTTCTTGCGCAGCCGGCTGACATAGACCTCGACCGTGTTGCTCTCGATCTCCGCGCCGAAGGCATAGAGCGCCTCCTCGATCTCGCCCTTGGAGACGACCGCATTCGGCCGCGTGGCAAGCCGCGCCAGCACGGCCCATTCGCGGCCGGACAGATCGACCGGCGCGCCGTTGCGCAGGACCCGGCGGTCGGCCAGCGCGATCGCCATCGAGCCGGCTTCCAGCACCGGCAGCGAGGAGGCCGCATAGCGCCGCGCGACGGCGAGCATGCGCGCACCGAGCTCGCCGAGATTGAACGGCTTGACGAGATAGTCGTCCGCCCCGCTGTTGAGGCCCTCGATACGGTCGGAAATCTGGTCATGCGCGGTGAGGATGATGACCGGCACGGCCGTGCCGGCGCGGCGCAGGTCCTTCAGCAGCGAGAGCCCGCTGCCGTCGGGCAGGCGCAGGTCGAGCAGGATCAGCTCGTAGCCGACCGCATCCGTCGCCGTGCGGCCGTCCTCGAGCGTCTGCATCCAGTCGACCGCATGGCCGAGCCCGGCCACGTAGTCGCGCACCGCCTCGCCCAGAACGGCATCGTCCTCGATCAGCAGAACCCTCACGCGCCCGTCTCTCCGCACCATGCGACGGCCCGCCCATGCGCCCGCGCGTCACCTTCCGAAACCGGAGAATACACGGGGGAAGCCAGGCTTGCCATCGTCCGTCCCGATCAGGACACGGCGCCGCGCCGGCAGGCGGACAGGAGGTCGAGCGCGGGGTCGCGCACCCTGGTTTCCACCCGCATCATGCCGAGCACGGTGTGGAAGAGCGTGTCGTGCGATTGCGGCTTCGCCGTCTCCGCATCGAGGCAGGCGCCGGAATAGGCGGCCTTCGCATCCTTGCCGAGCCAGAGCACGAAGGGCACATGGGTCTGCTCGCCCGGCGCGATCATATAGGGCGCGCCGTGCAGGTAGAGGCCGAATTCGCCGAGCGATTCGCCGTGGTCGGACATGTAGAGCATCGAGACGTCGAGGCTTTCCTCGGCCTTCTGCAGCCGGTCGATCACGCCGGCGAGGATATGATCGGTATAGGCGATCGTGTTGTCATAGGCATTCACGATCTCCTCGCGCGTGCAATCGGAAAACTCCGCGCTGCGGCAGTCCGGCCTGAAGCGGCGGAATGCCTCCGGATACCGCAGCCAATAGGACGGGCCGTGGCTGCCGATCTGGTGCAGCACCAGCACGGTGTCCGCCTTCACCGATCCGATCCAGGCATCGAGGGCATCGAGCAGCACCTGATCCCGGCACTCGCCGCCCGAGCAGTCGCGCGGGTTGCCGCCCTCGACCAGCGAGCGCTCCCGCACGCGGGCGGCGATCTTCTTGCTGCCGGTATTGTTGTCCCACCATTCGACGGCGATGCCCGCATGGGCGAGCACGTCGAGCAGGTTCTCGGTCTCCAGCCCCCTGCGGTGCGAATAGTCGGCGCGGGTATAGACGGAGAACATGCACGGCAGCGAGACGGCGGTCGCCGTGCCGCAGCTCGTCGTGTCGCCGAAATAGAAAATATCCTTCGTCTTCAGTTCCGGATTGGTCTCCCGCCCATAGCCGCCGAGCGAAAAATTGGCGGCGCGCGCCGTCTCGCCGGCAACGACGACCATCAGCCGCGGCTTGCGCCCGGTGACGGGACCATCGCTGACACGGGCATCCGTGCCGAGCGGGCCGGCAACGACGTTTCGATCGGCCGACTGGCCGGCGGCGAACTGCACGGCCGTGGCGAGGGGAACGATGGGGTTCAGCGTCTCGAACCAGTCGTGATGTGCCCGGACGGTGGCGGCATAGACGCGGGCATGGGAAAGGCCGGCGACCAGCGCGATGACCAGCGCGGGCAGGATGACCGCGAGATTGGCGCGCAGCTTCCAGAAGAAGGTGTGGTGACGGACCCTGACCCACAGGAGAAGCGCTGTGGGCAGCACGCCATAGACCAGCATGTGGAGGACGAAACCCGGCGTGATCAGGTGCCCGGCCTCCGCGCTGTTCGTCTCGGCCGCGTTGCGGATCATCTCCATGTCGATGATCACGCCGTAGCGGTCCATGAACCAGGCGCCGGCGGCACTTGCCAGGATGAGCAGGATGAAGATCGGCTTCATCACATATTTCAGCGAGACCGCGACGCAGAGCGCGATATAGAGGCAGGCGATGCCGATAGCGATGGAGAAGAACGTCGTCGGCCGGCCATCGAGATAGAGCCAGCCCTTCGACCAGAAGCTGCGGTTGGTCAAGGCCAGCAGGTAGAGCGCCGTCAGGATGCTGACGGCAATGCTGCCGAGCTGCGGCCGCCAGAAGGCGGGGGAGCCGGCCTTGCCGGTTGTCTCGCGCATCGGATGTCCTTTCGAAAGCGTCTCCGGCAGCCCGCGGGCCACCATCCCGCCCCTCCCTGCCCCGCGAAACTGACAGCCGCCTGAACGAACCCGGGGGCGACGTTCAGCGCGGCGTCAGGTTGGCGGCGGACAAGACGGCTGTTCGAATATGAGGTGACGCGTGAGATCGAGACTGCTGCATCCGGGAACGCTGTTCGTGACGGCCCTGGTTTTCCTGGTCCTGTCGATCCCCCTCGCCCAGATGCAATTTCCAAGGCCCCACGGCCAGGACCTGAGACAGGCGCTGATGCTGCGGGCGGGTTGAAAAATCCGATTGCAAAATGCAATCAGATTTGCGACAAATCCCGCAGACGCGGAGGTTGCCATGAAACCCGTTCTCTATGCCCATCCCTTTTCCAGCTACTGCCAGAAGGCACTGACGGCGCTCTACGAAAACGGCACCGGTTTCGACTACCGCATGCTCGACCACAACGATCCGGAGACGATCGCCGATTTCGAGAGGCGCTGGCCGATCAAGCGTTTCCCGATCCTGGTCGACGGCGACCGGACGATCGTGGAAGCGAGCATCGTCATCGAATATCTCGGGCTTCATTACCCGGGACCGGTAAAGCTCATTCCCGACGATCCGAAGGCCGCGATCGAGGTGCGCATGCTCGACCGTTTCTTCGACAACTATGTCTCGACACCGCAGCAGAGGATCGTCTTCAACGCCATCCGGCCGGAAGAGAACCGCGATCCTTACGGCGAGAAGGATGCGCGCGACATGCTGGAGCGGGCCTATGCCTGGCTCGACACCCACATGGACGGCCGGATCTGGGCCACGGGCGACACCTTCACGCTGGCCGACTGCGGCGCCGCTCCCTTCCTGTTCTATGCGGACTGGACGCACGCCATCGATCCGGCCTTCGCCAATGTGCATGCCTATCGCCGGCGCCTGCTCGCCCGCCCCTCCTTCGCCCGCGCCGTGGACGAAGCGCGGCCCTTCCGGAAGTTCTTCCCGCTCGGGGCGCCCGACCGCGACTAGAGACCCAACGGCTAGCCGGCGCGGCAGTGCCGCCGTTCATCGGCCGTGGCCTCGCGCTCGATGCCGGTTATGACGAGGACCGGCAGGCTCTGCCGCCTGCCGGCAATCTCCTGGTCGCGATCCTCGACATGGCCGCGCAGGACAAGCCGGCCGTAATAGAGCGCATCCGTCTCGAGGATGCGCTGCCGGTCCGCCTCGGCAAGCCCGTCGATATCAGGGGAGACGCCGCGTGATTCCGCACCGCTGTCGAGATTGCGGATGGCGGAGGACGGGCACGGCGCCGTCACGCAGCGAAGGCCGTTGTCGCAGACGACATAGCGATCCTGCGCGGCAGCGAGCGGAGACGCGAACAGGGGCAGCACGGCGGCAAGGGCAAGGGTTCGAAAGCGCATGCATCATCCTCCGCAAGGATTGCGGCCAAATCGCGTTACTTGCGGCCATCCCGCTCGCGGCGCATTTCGGCAAGCGCGCGGATGGCGTCCTGCCGGCCGGTCTCGCCCAGCGCTTCGAACAGCCGCATGGCATCCATGCGCCGGCCGAGATTCTTGTAGGCATAGGCGCGCAGCACCATCAGGTCCGCCGGTTCGGCATGGAACTGGCGGCGCTGGTCGAGAAACATCAGGGTTTCACGATAGCGTTGCGCGCGAAAACTGCTGACGGCGCGGTCGCCGAGGATCGCCGTCTGCAGTTCGGCGACGCGCCCCTGCTCGAGCCGCGCCTTGGTGGCGGAGACCGCGGCATCGCTCGTCAGCCCCGCGCGCAGATAGGCAAGGCTCTGGCCATAGGCGGCATCGCTGCGGGTGCGGCCCTCGCCGGCAAGCGCCGCCTCGAAGGCCTGCGCGGCCTCCAACGGCCGGTTGATCTCCATCAGGCACCAGCCGAGCGAGAGCGCGCTCGCCGCCGACAGGCCGCCGGGATCACGCGTGCTGCGGCAATCGACGGTGCCGTCCGTCCGGCGCGCCGTGCGGGCGCCGTGCTGCGGCTTCAGGGCAACCTCCTCGACCACCGTGCGCGCCGGCACGCGGCGATCGGTCCGGACGATCCGCGCCTGCCGTTCGCGCAGCGCCGGCGCGGCGTCGTCGCTGGTGTCCCGCTCGCCGAGCAGCGCGATGCGCTCGGACCGGCCCGCCCAGGCCCGCTTGACGGCGGCAAGGCCCGCGCGGTCCTCCAGCCTCAGCCGCGCGACGCCGAGCCCGTAGGCGGCCGGCTCATAGTCCGCCTTCCACGCCAGCACCTGCGAAAACCATTCCTCGGCCGTTCCCGGCTGGTCCATGGCCAGCGCATACCAGCCGAACTGTTCGCCGGTCTGCGGATGCTTCTCCTCCAGCGTCACCTGCGCGATGCGGCCGAGCACCTTGGCATCGAGCTTCGGCGGCGGATCGAGCGCCAGGAGGTTGGCGGTGGCGGCGAGATAGGTCTGCATCGCCTGGTCGGAGGTCGTGCGCCAGGCATACATCACCTCCTCCGCCTCGCCCGGCATCTTGCGCGCGAGGAGGATGAGGGCAAGCCCCTGCGAGGCCGAGGCGGAATCCTCGACGGCACGCGCCTTGCGGAAGAAGGGTTCGGCCAGCGCGTTCTGGTCGCGCCGCAGGTGATACCAGCCGAGCAGCAGCGCATCGGAGGCGAGCCCCTCGTCCGTCACCAGCTTCTCGACGAGCTTCAGATAGGCCGGCGCGACCGTGATCGCCGCATCCTCGTCACCCTCGCCCACGAAGCGGCGGGCGAGATCGTTGCGGATCGTGTCGAATTCCTTGACGCCATCGGCGCCGGTGCGCTCGCGGGCCATCAGATCCTGCATGTCGGCATAGCCGAGCAGGGTCGAGGCCTTCTGCACGGTGGCGACGCGGATCGGCCCGTCCGAGCAATTGTCGAGCATGTAGCCGTAGGCATCCTTGGCGCGCTGCACGCGCTCGGTCTTCACGAAGGCCTCGGCGACGCGCCAGAGCACATCTGCATCCGAGCAGGTGAGCAGGCTCGGCGTCTCCGCGCCGAGGCGCACGACATCCTCGCTGCGCCCTGCATTGGAGGCGGCCACCAGCTCGGCGCGTTTCTCCGCCACGTCGAGGCGGTCGACGAGGTCGGCGGGCGGCGTCCATTGCGGGTCGTCCTGCTGGCGCCTGGCGATCGCCGCGCGCACGTCCGCATAGCGCGACTGGGCGTAGAGCGCCCACATCTCCTCGAGCTGCCTGTCTTCGTTGACCGGCACGGCGAGCGGGTTCTCCGGCGGCGTCCAAGTGGGGTAGAGCGTGCGCAGCCGGGCGATCTCCGCATTCAGCCGGGCGGTATCGCCACGGGCGGCGAAGTAGCGCAGCGCGCTTTCATCGACCACCGGCCTGGTCTCGGCGGCTTCCACGACGGGCGTCGTCTCCGTGCCGGTGCCGGCCGCCTGCCCGGTCTGCTGCGCCTGCGCGATTTCCACGACGCGCGACCGCTTCGTCAGGGAGGGAGGCGCGTCGTCCGTGCTGCTGGTGGTGACGTCGTCGGTTCCCGCGCCAAGACGCGGCAGGCCCTTCATCAGGCCATCGGGCACGCCGAAGGATACGCCTGCGACGCTGGCTGCGCCGGCGGAGACGAGGACGAACGCCACGAGGATCGACTTCATCCCGAACTTCCTTCGGTCCATCACTGCCACCACAGCACCACGCGTCGGTCATGACGCACAACGGACGCTGCAACACTCAACTTCCAATCGACCCCGGCCCGGTTTACAGCGACACCATGCGCCATGAACGATGGAACATGTCGTCCTTTCCCCGGGAAGAGCCAACCAGTCGTGATAAAACCCCGATAGGGTTAACCGTCGGTAAACAGGCGCGATCAGACTTCCCTGCCGAAGCGGCGCAGGAGGCCGGACGTGGCGATGCCGAGCAGGATCGACAGGATGCAGAACACCACCGCATAGGCGAGGATGTTGGAGGACAGCCAGTTCGCCGCGACGAGCCGCATGTTGGAAAAGGTCCAGGGCTGCGTCGCAACGAAGCGGGTTCGGCTGACCGGGCGCGTGTCGAGCGCGTCCGCGTCCTTGCTGTCCAGGCTGACATAGCCGTCGAGCTGCTGCCAGCGTTCGTCCTGCGCGACCGCCACCATGCCGGCCTTGAGGTCGGCCCCGGTCGGCGCGGAGAGCACGGTCCAGGTCGCGCCTTCGTCGGGGCTGTCGCCCTGCGCGACGAGGAAGCGCGCCGTGTCGCCCGGTGCCACGAGCGGCTCTTCGCCGGGCAGCAGGCGCAGCGAGGAGAGCGGGATGTCGAAGGTCTCCTGCAGCCAGGCTTCCAGCGCGGAAATCTGCCCGCGCCAGGAGCCGCCGCGCACGCGCGACTGCCACTCGTCTATGGCGTCCTGCGTCGCGCCGTGCTGCGCGCCGCCATCGGCCGGCCCGCCCCAGGCGGACGCGCTTTCGGCGGCGATATGCGTCTGGCCGAGCACGAGCGGGGGCAGCTGCGAGATCGTGCCCACCAGGATGGCATTGCGTTCGCCGATGGCGAGCGCCGAGGATTCCGGGCGCACCTGCAGCGCGCGCCCGCTCGAGACCGCCATCTTGCCGAGGAAGGTCGCGCTGGTCGACAGGGTGTCCGCGTCGAGGCGGTCGAGATAGAGCGCTACCGGATCGACCTGGCGATTGTAGGGGAAGCCCGTGCCCGACAGGGCGGCAAGGCTGGGGAGCTGCGCGACGCGGGCAAAACGCGGCATGCGGAACTCGGAGGAATCGAACAGCGCGAAGCGCGGCTCCTCGCTTGCGCTTGAGCCCGGCGCGCAGATCTTGTCCGCCTCGGTCAGGAGCGCGGTCTCGATGTCGATGCGGTTCGGCCCGGGCCGGAAATGCCGCATGGTCACGCGGATCGGCAGATGGCGGAAGACGCCGCCGTTGCGGCTGGTGATCGGCACCGTCGTCGCGATGTTGCCGTTCACATAGATGTCGATATGGCTGCCCGGCAGCACCTCCGGCGAATAGGCCGCATCGAGCAGCAGCGTCGCCTCGCCATAGGCATCCGCATAGAAATCCGAGGGAATGCCGATGTCGAAGCCGGTCCGATAGCGCCGGCCGCTGAATTCGCCGGTGCGCACACCGAGCGAGGCGAAGGTCGGCGACGTCTCTCCCAGGATGAGCGGCATGTCCGCGCCGTTGCGCTGGCGCACGCTGAGGGCTTCGCGTGTCACGCTGAGCGGCCGGTCGATGGGCGAGACCATGCCTTCCACCGCGCCTTCGATCGACGGCCAGTCCGGCCCGCTGACGACGAAGACCTTGCGGTCGCCGTCCGGCGCATCGACGAAGGTGGCGACGGCCGAGGAGCGCGCCGTCGCGGGCAGGCCCGGCAGCAGCGCCGCCAGATTGCCGGCCGTGCCGACCAGCACCGTCAGTTCCCCGGCCCCCGCCGTCGGCGGCAGCGCATCCGTAAGGTCGAAGGTCTGGTTCGGCATCTTCGCCATCAGCGCCAGCCCCTGGCTCAGCCGCATCAGCGCATTGGTGGCGACGGGCTGGCCCATTTCCGGCACGACCATGACGAACTTCGTCTGCCCCGTCGGCCCGAGGCCGATGGCCGCGATGTCGTCGGTCGTCAGGAGGCGGCCGCTCGTGTCGCGCGGCACCGTCAGGTAGGTGCGGGCCGGGTCGAGCGACGTCCACAGGTCATAGGTCGAGCGGATCGTGCAGTCGGTGCGGTGGCGATGCGCGGCATTGAAGGTCACCCGGTTGACGCCGGGGCGCAGGAGGCCCGCCGGCAGGTCGAAGCGCACGTCCTTGATGCCTTCCGCGGACTGGACCGGCACCTCGCCCACCACCACGTCGTTGACGACGACGGTGAGCCGGGAGGATTCCGGCGCCACGACGACGGCGTTGGAATAGCCGAGATTGATCGTGGTCGCGCTGCCCGCCTGCTGCGGGGTGAGGAAGAGCGGGAAGGACTGGCTTGCGACCTCTCCTTCCAGAAGCAGCGACTTCGCGGGAACGATGTAGCGCCGCGTGGAAAGGTCGGGGGTCGCCGCCTTCTTCTCCGGCTGCCTGGTTTCCCGCACCGCGGGGGTGGTCTCCTCCACCGCCGGCGTCTTCTCGACGGCCGGATCGCGTTCGCCGGACATGTCGAAGGGCACGGACGTATCCTGCGCGAAGGCGACGGACGCGGAGAGCGAGAAGACGAGGCCGCAAAGCGCGGCCCTGACGGGCGGGAGCATCACGAGGCAGCCTCCTTCTTGCGTCCGCCGCCAAGGCTGCGCGCGAGATAGAGCAGCCCGCGGCTGGTCTGGTAGACGGCGATGCCGAGGAACCACAGCGAGCCGCGGAACAGGCCCGGATTGTAGCGGCGCGAGACCTGGAAATCACTCCACTGGTTGGAGTTCGCGAAGATCAGGTCGGCGACGAGCGAATGGTGCCGCGCCACTTCCGGCATGAAGCGGCAGCCGACGGCGATCACGCTGCCGAGGTTTTCGACATTGCGCACATCGACCGGCAGGACTTCCTCCTGCCCGGCGCCGTAGGGCGTGAAGCGCAACGCGCAGCGCGCATCCTTCGCCAGGTCCGGCTCCAGCCCGAAGACCTGCACGCGCGCGCCGTTGGCCGAGACATTCTCCAGGGTCGAGGGATATTCCCGCCCGTCGACGATGAAGGTGCAGCGGCGCTTGACCGTCACGCGCCGGCTCGCCGCCCTTTCGCTGCGCTCCGAGACGACGCCGAGCGCGCAGCCCGCGATGATGAGGTTGAGCAGGTTCCAGCCGCCGACGACGAAGGTGACGTCGGCCTTGTAGGGCTCGGAATAGAAGCGGTAGATGCTCATCAGGAAGGCGACGAACAGCACGGCGAAGATGACGAAGAACGGCCGGCTGATCTCCGAAAGCCGCGATTCGCGGATCGACTCGTCCTTCGCGGTCACCTTGAAGGTCGGCTTGGTCGGGTTCAGCATGACCGAGACGACGGCGGGCAGGAGATGCACGCTCTGCACATATTCGTAGAGCTCGGAGATCCAGGGCCAGCGGAACGAACCGTAGAGATAGTTCTGCATCATCAGGTTCACGAGCATGTAGGCGAGCGTGTAGCCGAGGAACTCGCCGCCGGAGGCCGTGAAGATTTCCAGGTCGAAGAACAGGTAGAACAGCGGCGCGAAGAGGAAGATCGTGCGCGGGAAGGGAAACAGCCAGAACAGCATCGACGACATGTAGCAGAGCCGCTGCGGCAGCGAGAGGCCGCGCTTGAACAGCGGGAAGCGGAAGCGCAGGATCTGCATCATGCCCTGCGCCCAGCGGCTGCGCTGGCCGATGAAGCTGGCGAAGGTGGCGGGCTGCAGGCCGGCAATCAGCGGCTTGTCGACATAGACGCTGTTCCAGCCGCGCGAATGCAGCGCCAGCGCCGTCTCGCAGTCCTCGGTGATCGAGAGGCCGGAAAAGCCGCCCGCCTCGTTGAGCGCGGTGCGCCGCAGCACGGCGGCCGAGCCGCAGAAGAAGGCGGCGTTCCATTTGTCGAGGCCGCGCTGGATGATGCCGTAGAACATCTCGTTCTCGCTCGGCATCGTCTCGAAGGTGCGCAGGTTCCGCTCCAGCGGATCCGGGTTGAGGAAGAAATGCGGCGTCTGGACGAGGAAGAGCTTCTGGTCGTCGGCGAAGTAGCCCACCGTCTCGCGCAGGAAATCGCGGGCCGGCGCATGGTCCGCGTCGAAGACGGCGATCAGCTCGCCGGTCGAGTGCTGCATGCCGTTGTTCATGTTGCCGGCCTTGGCATGCTCGTTGCGGGCGCGGGTCAGGTAGTTGACGCCGAGGTCGCGGCAGAGCGCCTGGAGCTCGCGGTGGCGGGCTTCGGCCACCTGCGCCTCGATCACCGCCGCCGCATTGCGCTTCTGCTCCGTGCCGCCGTCGTCGAGCAGCCAGACCGTGAGCTTGTCCGCCGGATAGTCCATCGCCTTGGCGGCGGCGAGCGTGTTGGCGAGGAGGCCGGTGTCCTCGTTGTAGCTCGGCACGAAGACGTCGACCGTCGGCAGCCGGCCCTCCTCGGCAACGCGGCTCTTGCGCGGCGGCAGCGGCATGGCGACGACGAAGAGGCTGAGCGCCAGCATCATCACACTGTACATCTCGGCGAGATAGAGCAGGAAGCCGGGTATGAAGTTCTCCAGCTGGTTCAGCGGTGGCAGCGTGCTGGTGGTGCGCCAGTAGACGTAGCGCAGCACGACGGCGGTGCCGAAGGCGAGCGCGATCAGCCGCCAGATGCCCTCGGCGCGCAGCACCTTGATCACCGCCATGAAGGTGACCACCGCGATGCTGGCGATGAGCTGGGTCTGCAGGTTGATGGGCAGCGTGATCACGAGGATCACCAGGGCGGAGACCAGTGCCCACAGGATGATCGTGCCGATATGTCTCATACGCCGTCCTTCGCCGTCATAGCGTGTTCCAACCCGGGACCTTACGCCCCATTATGTTAAGGAAAAATTAGGCGCCGGACTTCAATTGCAGGTTGTCGACCCGGAGGACGATGTAATGCAAACGGGTGACGGCACCACGACGGCCTCCCCTTCCGTTCCTGAGACGGTGCCGCCGGTCGGCGACGGCACGATGACGGCATCGCCCCTGTCGAGCGTCTCGGTGCGCCGTTCGACAGGTTTCCTGTCCGTCTGGCGGCGGGCAGCCGGCACGCGCGTACCGGTCTCCACGACGGTCGTGATCGGCGCCTTGCGCTCCTCGATCGCGACCCGCAGCGGCTCGCCGCCGCCAATCCCGCTGTCGACCGCAGCCGGCGTGCCGTAGGGGTTCCAGGTCGCGCCGGAAAAGCCGCCGACGATGGTGTAGCCGTACATCATCTCGACCAGTTCCTTCTCGCCCGCACCGGACTGGCAGACGCGCAGGCGGATCTGGATGGAGCCGTAGCTGTTGAGCTTGTCGCGGTCCGCCTCGTCCGCGCGGATCTGCTGCCAGCCATAGAGGCAGCCGTCGTCGCCCGCGCCGCGCCCGTAGGCGTAGCCGAACGGCCCGTAGCTGTTGCGCACGAAATTCGGCGAGATCGCCAGCGCGCGGCCGGGCAGCGCGGCGCGGATCTCGCTTCGGATCGCCGAATGCTGCACCGGCTTGAAGGCCAGCGTGCCGCCGGGCATCGCCGTCGTCTCCACCGGGCCGAAGGCCTGGATGCTGATGAAGTTCTGGCCGGGCGTCGCCGCCGAGGTGGACAGCGCGATCTGCTGCTCGACCGCATTGGTATATTGCCGCTGGATCACGCTGACGATCGACAGCGTGCCCGGACCGGGCAGCACCAGCGCGCTCGACGCCGGAACGGTGGTGGAAAGCGTCGCGATACCGGCGCCCGGTCGCGCCGCGCAGCCGGCAGCCAGCGCTGCTGCCGTGCAGGCCGCAAGCAGGAGGCTCCTCTGAAACACCCTGCCGCCACGACCGGAAAAACGAATCGCCGCCGAATCATCCATGCAGCACTCATATTTCGCCCGGGCGCGAATAGGAATCCCCCATATCCAGCCATCGCCCTGCCCGCATCAGCTTCGGGCAAGCGGCGCCTTTGGCCGCGCGAACGGCAAGAAGCCCCGGCATCCGCACGATGCCGGGGCTTTTCCGTCACCTCGACGGCGTCTTACTTCAGCTTGCCGCTGACGGCCTCGATGCCGGCGCGGGCGCATTCGTCGTCGATATCGCCGCTCGGCGCGCCGCCGACGCCGATGCCGCCGATCGTCTCTTCACCGGCCTTGACCGGCACGCCGCCGGCAAGCACCAGCAGGCCCTCGATCGAAACGAGCTGGGCAGCGGCCGGGTTCTTGCCGACATTTTCGGCGATCGTCTGGGTCGGCGTGCGCATGGACGCGGCGGTGTAGGCCTTGCGGACGGCGCTGTCGAGCGTGTGCGGGCCGGCGCGGTCGGCACGCAGGACCGCGCGGGTGACGCCGGCGCGGTCGACGACGGCGACCGATACGTTGAACTTCTTGGCAGCGCAAGCCTTCACGGCAGCGTCGGCCGCCTCGACGGCGATGTCGAGCGGCATGTTGCGCTCGGTGAGGATTTCAGCCCGGGCGGCGCCGGCAAGCGTGAGGGCGGCGAAGGCGGCGGCAACGAAGGTCTTCATGTCTATCTCCATCTGGGCCGCTCGGTCTCGTTGGCGGCGACGGCCCTCTTTTCGGAGATTTCCGGCTTTCGCGGTATCGGTGGACGGACGGAGCGGGGTCGGTAGGACTACGGAGCCTGCCCGATCAGCGAAAGGCGCGCGAATTCCGCGACCGAGGTCGTGCCGAGCTTCTGGGCGATATTGGCCCGGTGCGTATCGACCGTGCGGGGCGAGAGCTGCAGGGCTTCGGCAATCTCCTTCGTCGACCAGCCGCGCCCCACCATGTCCAGCACCTCGCGCTCGCGGTCGGTGAGCTGCGCCACCAGTTTCGCCGCCTCGGCCCGCTCCGCATGCACGTCCAGCGCGCCCGAGGCCTGCTGCAGCGCCTCGACCAGCACCTGCTCGTCGATGGGCTTGGTGAGGAAATCGACGACGCCGGCCTTGAAGGCGCGGCGGCAGGCATGCACGTCGCCATGGCCGGTGCAGATGATCGTCGGCCAGTCGCAGCCGATGGCGGCGAGCTTCTCGTGCAGTTGCAGGCCCGTGATCGCCGGCATGCGCAGGTCGAGCAACAGCACGCCGGGCTTGAGCTTCGGCGCGCGGGCGAGGAACGCGGTGGGATCGCCGAAGGTCTCGATGCGGATGCCGTAGGTGCCGAGCAGCAGCGACAGCGCGCTGCGCACCCCCTCGTCGTCATCGACCAGATAGACCGGCGCCATCGTCATTCCGCTGCCTCTTCCCGTTCCTCGATGCCGTCCGCCGCCGGCAGCCGCACGGTGAAGACCGCGCCGCCCGCCGCCGCGTTTTCCGCCGAAATGCTGCCGTCGAAACGCTCGACGATGCTTTCGCACAGGCTGAGCCCGAGCCCCATGCCGTCCGGCTTGCCGGAGAAGAACGGCTCGAACAGCCGCGGCAGGATATCCGGCGCAATGCCGGCGCCGTTGTCGCGAACGTGGATCGCATAGCCTGCCGCATCGGGCGTGAGCGCCACGCGCACCCGCCCGTCCGTCCGCCCCGCCTCGCCCACCGCGTCGGCGGCATTGCGGATGAGGTTGTGGATGACCTGCTCGATCTCCACCGGATCGACCCGCGCCAGCGCCGGGGCCTCCGGCAGGTCGACGTCGAGCGCGATGCCGCGCCGGTCGAGGTCGATGCGCGACAGCGCGACGATATCGGCGACGTGGCGCGAAAGGTCGTGCACGCCGGCCTCCGGCGCGCTCTTGCCGACATAGGCGCGCAGGCGCACCAGGATATCGGCCGCGCGTTTGGCCTGCAGCACATTGGCGGCAAGCACGCCGTCGATCGGCGTATCCTTGAGGCCGGCCGCCGCCGCGATGCGCCGGCCCGCCTGGCTCTGGCTGAGCAGCGCCGTCAGCGGCTGGGTCAGTTCATGGGCGATGCCCGAGGCCATCTCGCCCATGCTGTTGATGCGCAGCGCATGGGCAAGCTTCGTCTCGTGCTGGCGCAGCGCCTCTCGCCGCGCGGCCGCCTCCGCCGCCTCCCGCGCCAGCGCCGCCTCCTGCCGGTGGCGCAGCAGCGAGCGCACGAGCACAAGCCCGGCGAGCGAGATTGCGGCGAAGAGGGCAAGCGGCAGCGGCGGAAGAAGCGCCGCCAGCGTGACATGGCGTTGCAGCGAAAGGCGCAGCGGCTGCGTGGCGCTGGCGATCGGCGCCTCGAAGCGGATGGTGCGGGCGAGGAAGCCCGAACCCGCGGGCTGCGCCGCCCCCAACTCCAGCAGCGTGCCCTCCCCCGTCGCCAGCCGGAGCAGGGCCCAGCGCGGCAGTTCCTCGTCCTCGACGAGCCTTGCCCCGTCGATATCGAGGCTGACGGCCATCGTGTCGTTCATGCGCTTCATCAGGCGATAGTGGCCGGGCCGCGCGTCCGCGCCGTAGACGGCCTTGCCGGCCGTCAGCGCCGCCACGGCCTTCGAGACCTCTTCGGGGCTCGCCGTCGCGCCGTCGGCGGATGTCGCCGAACTCACGACGCTCGCCCCCTCGCCCGGCGTCAGGCGGATGAGGTCGATCGCGACGATGCGCGGATAGAAGCGCAGGATGGATTTTGCGACGAGATCGAAATCCTCCGACGGCTGCGCCTGCGCAAGCCCGAGGGCACTGAGGCTCGTCAGGTGGGCATCGTGCTGGGCGACGCGCTGCGAGACCGCCCTTTGCAGCGCACGGCCGCTCTCGGAGACGTCCAGCTCCAGCGCCTGCCGGTGGCTTTCGGCCGAATAGAGGCCGAAGGCGGCGACAAGCAGCAGCCATCCGCCGGCAAGGGCGGCCGAGGAACGGAGAAAGGTCGGGCGTGCACGCATCCGGGATGAAGCCGCGTCAGGGATCGGGAGGACCATCATAGGGCCTCGCCCGCGCCTTGGCGATCCGCAGCACCACGGATAGGCGGTCGGGATCGCGTCAGGACAGGACCGGCAGCGACAGCGGTGCGAGCGTCGTGGCGGGCCGGCCGCGCGGATCGTGCGCCGGAAGGCGGCGCACCGCGAAATCCTGCACCGCCTGCAGCTCGGCCAGCGCACCGTCGTAATCGACCAGCGTCGGGCGATCCTCCCACATGACGCAGGCGCCGTCGACATAGACGGCGTCGACGGCGCGTTCGGCGGCGCAATGCAGGAGGTTGCGCAGCGGATCGTAGAGCGGCTGCATGCCGGGGTGCCTGAGGTCGACCAGCGAAAAATCCGCCTTCGCGCCGCGGGCGATGCGGCCGATGTCGCTGCGTCCCAAGGCCCTGGCACCCGACAGCGTAGCGGCCTCGAAGACCGCGGCGGTATCGACATCGAAGACCGAGCCGCCGGCGATGCGGGCGCAGATCATCGCCATGCGCATCTCCTCCAGCATGTTGAACGGATAGCTGTCCGTGCCGATCGCCACGTTGACGCCCGCCTGCCGGTAGCGGCCGAGCGATTGCAGCACCATGCCGCTGCGCGAGAAGGTGATCGGGCAATGGGCGACGCTCGTCCCGCTGGCGGCGAGCCGGTCGAGGTCGGCCGCCGTGCGCTGGCGCGTCCAGGCATGGCTGTCGATGAAGATGCAGTGCCCGAGGATGAGGTCCGGCCCGAGAAGGCCGAGGCTTTCGAGATAGGCGACGGCGGTGAGGCCGTGGCGGCGCATGAGCTCCTCGTGCTCGGCCATGGTCTGCGCGGCATGCACGGTGATCGGCACGCCGCGGCTGCGCGCCGCCTCCGCCGCCGCCTGCAACAGGTCCGGCGAGCAGGTCTCGACCTGCGCCGGGGCGACGATTCCGCCGAGCCGGCCCGAGGGATGCGCGCGGGCGGCATCGACGGTCTCCAGCGCCCGGGCGAAGGCGTCGCGGCCGCGCGCGGCGTCCCAGCGGAAATCGAGCCGGTGGCTGCCTTCGACATGCCAGGCCGCCTCGCGGAAACCCGGGGCGACATAGGCGCGCGCGCCGCTCCTTGCGAGCGTCGGCAGCCAGCAGGCATGCGGGCCGGCAATGTCGACGAAGGTGGTGACGCCGCTGCGCAGGAGATCGCCGAGCATGACGGTGAGCGCGGCCTCGACCGCGTCGTCGCTTATTTCGATCAGCGTCGAATATTCGTACATCGCCTGACCCCAGAGGGCCGCCGTGCCGGCATCCTCGAACAGGCTCTTGGAGACCGGCTCCTCGCCGGAATGGCAGTGCACGTTGACGAAGCCCGGCATGACCATGCGGTCGCGGCCGGAGATTTCCGCCGTGAACGGCCCCTCGTAGCGCCCGCCGACATGGACGAAGCCGGCCGCATCGAAGGCGACGTCCGCATCGCGGAGATAGGCATGGCCGCCGCGGGCCGCATCATAGGCGATGACGGTATGGGCGTTGCGGATGACGGTGATCGTATCAGGCATGGGTCGTCCGGAAATGCTTTTCGAGGAAGCGGCTATAGGCGCCCATCAGGGCACTGAAGGTGAAGTAGACGGCGGCGGCGACGAGATAGCCTTCGAGCACGGCGATGCCCTGCCATTGCGGATCGCGGATGGCCGAGCGCACCGTATCGAGGAAATCGACGAGGCCGACGATGGTGACGAGCGTCGTGTCCTGAAAGAAGCCGATGAACAGGCCGACCATCGGCGGAATGACCTTCTTGAGCGCCTGCGGCAGCACGATCTTGCGCATGACCTGCCAGTAGTGCAGCCCGAGCGAGGATCCCGCCTCGTATTGTCCGGCGGGCACGTCCTGCAGGCCGCCGCGCACGATCTCGGCGATATAGGCGGAGGCGAAGAGGATGATCGCCACCTGCGCGCGCAGCAATTTGTCGATGGTGACGCCCTCGGGCATGAACAGCGGCAGCATGACCGTCGCCATGAAGAGGATGCTGATCAGCGGCACGCCGCGCACGATCTCGATGAAGCCGACGGCGAGGACCCGGATCGCCGGCAGGTTGGAGGCGCGCGCCAGCGCCAGCACGATGCCGAGCGGCATGGCGAGCGTCAGCCCGACGAAGGAGAGCATGAAGGAGAGCGGCAGGCCGCCCCAGCTCGTCGTCGCGACGGGCGTCAGGCCGAAGACGCCGCCGGCCATCAGGATGTAGAGCACCGGCAGGACGACGAGGATCCAGGCGAAAAGCAGGCCCCGGCTCCAGAAGCGCGGCATCATGGAAAGGAGGAAAGCGGCGAAGAGCAGCAGCAGCGCCAGCATCGGCCGCCACTGTTCGTCATAGGGGTAGAAGCCGAACAGCATGTAGCGCAGTTTTTGCGCGACGAACGGCCAGCAGGCGCCGCTTGCCGCCTTGCAGGTCTCGCCGTTGCCGGAGAACACCGCATCGACCACCAGCCAGCCGAAGGCGAGCTTGGCGATGAAGACGATGGCGGCGATGGACAGCACGCTGACGAGCGTGTTGCCGGGCGTGCCGAAATAGGCGGAAAGCCTGCCGAGGCGCGGGGCCGCCGGTGCCGGCTGCGGCGGCGCCAAAGCAAGAGTCTGGACGTCGGCCATCTCAGCGCTCCTTCAGCGCGACATGCGCATTGTACCAGTTCATCAGCAGCGAGATGGCGATCGACAGGGCAAGGTAGACGCCCATGAAGATCGCGATCGTCTCGATCGCCTGGCCGGTCTGGTTCATCACCGTGTTGGAGACCATGACGAGGTCCGGATAGCCGATGGCGATGGCGAGCGAGCTGTTCTTGAAAACGGTGAGATAGGTGTTGGTGAGCGGCGGGATGATGATGCGCAGCGCCTGCGGCAGCACGACGAGCCGCATGGTCTTGCCGCGGGCAAGGCCGAGCGCGGCCGCGGCCTCCCATTGGCCCTTATTGACCGCCTGGATGCCGGCGCGCACGATCTCCGCGACATTGGCCGAGACGCTGAGCGCAAGGCCGAAGAGCAGCGCCACGAATTCCGGTCGCACATGCAGCCCGCCCGTCAGGCGGAATTTTCCGGCCGTCGGGAAATCCCAGCTTATGCCGACGCCGCCCGCAAGCCAGAGCAGCAGGGCCGGCAGCACGAAGGCGGCCGTGGCGATGAGCCCGCCATGGTTCGACCGGCCCGTCGCGACACGCTTGCGCATGGAAACCCGGCGGATGGCGAACGCCGCCACCGCGCCGCCGAGGAGGCAGGCGAGCAGCGCGCTGCCGCCGCTTTCGACCAGGGCCGCCGGCACGACAAGGCCGCTGTTGGAGAGATAGACGCCCGGCAGGAGGTTCAGCGCCTGCCTGACCGGCGGCAGGATGAGGATGATCAGCGAATACCAGAGGAAGAGATAGAGGAGCAGCGGCACATTGCGCAGAAGCTCGACATAGACGAGCGCAAGACGCGCCAGCAGCGGATTGCGCGACATGCGCGCAATGCCTACCGCAAGGCCGAGGAGCGTGCCGAAGATGGCGGCGAGCAGCGACACCTTCACCGTGTTGGCGATGCCGACGAGGATGGCCCGGCCGACCGTATCGGTCGCCTCGAAGGCGATGGCGGCCTCGGTGATGACGAAGCCGGCAGGCCGCGAGAGGAAGTCGAAGCCGGTCGCGATGTTCTGCTTGGCGAGGTTGCCACTGGCCGTCGAAAACATCGTCCAGCCGACGAGGATCACGACGCCGATCGCGACGACCTGGTAGAAATAGGCGCGAAAGCGCATGTCGTGCAGGAAAGCCATGAAACCTCGCCGCCATGATCAGGGATGCATGTACAGGTTCGGCAGGAGAAGGATGTGCCCCCTCAGCCCTGCGGGCATCTCCCCCTGAGATTGATTGTGGCACCCCCTCACCCCTTGCCGATCTCCCCCATCGAGGGGGAGATGCCCGGCAGGGCAGAGAGGGGGTATGCTTCAAGCGATCAGCGGATCGGCGGCGAATAGATCAGGCCGCCGGCGTTCCACAGCGCATTGGGGCCGCGCGTCAGGCCGAGCCTGGTGCCCTCGCCGACATTGCGCTCGAACACTTCTCCATAGTTGCCGACGCTCTTGATGATGCTGTGGCCCCAGTTGTTGTCGAGGCCGAGCATCTTGCCGAGCTCTTCCGTGGCGCCGAGCATGCGCTGCACGTCCGGGTCCTCGCTCTTCAGCATCTCGTCGACATTCGCCTGGGTGATGCCCTTCTCCTCGGCGGCCATCAGCAGCCAGACCGACCAGGAGACGATGTCGCCCCAGTTGGAATCGTTCTGGCGGAAGGCCGGCGCCAGCGGCTCCTTGGAGATGGTCTCCGGCAGGACCACATAGTCGTCCGGGTTGTTGGCGACGGCGCGGATCGAGGCAAGGTCGGACCGGTCGGAGGTGATCGCCTCGCAGCGGCCGGAATAGAAGGCCGCACGGTTCTCGTCCGGGCTTTCGAAGACGACCAGTTCGAACTTGCCGTTGATCGCGCGGAAGAAGTCGGAAATGTTCTGCGCCGTCGTGGTGCCCGGCAGGGTGCAGATCGCCGCTTCCGTCAGCTCCTTGGCGCTGGCAACGCCGAGCGACTTCGCCACCATCAGGCCCTGGCCGTCATAGAAGACCGTCGGGCCGAAATCGAGGCCGAGCGAGGCATCGCGCGAGAAGGTGTGGGTCGTCTGGCGCGACAGGACGTCGATCTCGCCGGACTGCAGCGCCTGGAAGCGCGTGTTGATGTTGGTCGGGACGAACTCGACCTTGTCGCCGTCGCCGAAGACCGCGGCGGCGATCGAGCGGCAGATATCGGCGTCGAAGCCCTGCATGCGGCCCTTGTCATCGGGTGCCGCGAAACCCGGCGTCGCCAGCGAGACGCCGCAGACCAGCTTGCCGCGCGCCTTGACGGTTTCGAGCGTGCCGGCGGCCGAGGCCTGGCCGGCCATGGTCAGTCCGAGCGCGGCCGCGCAGATCGAAAGAAGTGCCTGCTTCATGCTTCCCCTCCCATTGGGTGTCGTTGGATGCGGCCGGCGTCGCCCTCCAGCGGCACCGCCCCATCGCGATCTTCCGGATCGCAATTATTGTGTACAATGCAAAAAACACATCATCAACAGTTCCCGATATAGAATGTCGACAATCCCGTGAAATCGGCCATGTACTTTGGGTATGAAGCCATTTACGTTGGACATTAACTGCCGTTTCGCACGCTTCCAGGGGCGCATCTCACGCCGCAGAAGGGTCAGGGCGTACCGACAAAGCTGTCAGACGATACAGTTTTCCGGATATTTAATTATACAATCTTCGTCGGACATCCGTGGTCGGATCTCCCGCCTGGATTTCTCCCGGACGACGAGGCCGGAACGCGAATGTTCCGGCCTCGTCGCTGTTTCGCGTCGGCGCGGCAGCTTTCCGCAACACGCATCTCCACTCCCCGCAGGCGGGGCTTACGCTATCGCGAAAGCCCCTTCCGCCACGCTCCCGGATGCACCCGATTTTTTCCTCTTTCCACCGGAACAATCGCTCCCCTTGCCGGTTGGAGCAGGGTCGAAGACGATTGAGCGTGATCGCCCATGCCGGACCAATCCAAGCTGTTTCCCGACCACCGCAGGCTGTCGGGGGAGCGCTACACGATAGAAACCTTTCGCGCGGCCTATGACCTGCCGGCGCAGGAGGCCAAGCGCCTCTACGACAAGTTCGGTCCCTCGAAACGGGAGCTGGACCTGCTCATGCGCGCCCGCGAGAACCCGGCGCAGTTCCTGAATTTCTGAGACGCGCCGGAACAAGCCCGGAATAAGCCCCGGAGTAATAAAGGAGCCGACCATGACCATTGGAAAGCCGCAGAGCGGTGCCCCCGGCACCACCGAGCAATCCCCCCGCTGGGAAGGCCCCGAGGCGACGCGTCCGCGGGGCTACCTTCCCGCCAAGGACGATCCGGATCGCGACCGGGACGCCCATGGGGAAAACAATGCCGACCCGTCCCGGGAGAAACTGCGCGATGCCGGCAAGACCCGCGACGACCCGCCGGACGATGCCGCTAAGACCGAGGAAGAAAGGATCGAGCGCAAGCAGGCGACGAACCCCGCCCTGATGCCGATCGGCGACCCGTCCGGAGCGGCATAGGGCAAAGCTGTCCGCACCACGTCTGCATCGCCGCCCACCCCTTCTCCCCGGCGAGGAGAAGGGATGGGCAAAGGTTTTCGTCCATTTCCCGGGGTTGCACCCTGGGAACCGAGCGTACGATGCACCCCGACCGTTCAGGCCGCCGCCAGCGCCTCGCGCGCCTTCGGCACCGGCTTGAACGTCATGGCGATCAGGAAGGCGCCGAGGCCGATGCCCCACGAGCCGACATAGAGCCAGGTATAGCTGGCGAAGGTGTCGTAGATCAGCCCGCCGGCTACCGGCCCCAGCGCCATGCCGAGGCTGCTGGCCATGGCCGTGCCGCCGATGACGGTGCCCATCATGCGCAGCGGGAAGTTTTCCCGCGCGATCACCGCATAGAGCGGCATGACGCCGGCATAGATGAAGCCGAACAGGCCCGCCACGACGTAGAAGGAGGCAAGCCCGCCGGTGAAGACATAGGCGAGCGCGCCGAAGGCCTGCGCGAAAAGGCCGAGCACCAGGATGTGCTTGGCGCCGAACCGGTCGCCGAGAAGGCCGAAGACGACCCGGCCACCCATGCCCGCGAGCCCCTCGATGCTGTAGATCGAGACGGCGGCGATCATCGGAATGCCGCAGGTGATGGCATAGCTCACCGTGTGGAAGATCGGCCCGGAATGGGTGGCGCAGCAGAAGAAGTTCGTCAGGCACAGGATGATGAACTGCGGCGTCTTCAGGATATCGCGCGTCGTCATGCCGGCCTGTGGCTCGTCGGACGCGGCAAGGCCCTCGCCGCCCGCCTCCAGCGCCGGTGCGCGCCGCACCAGCAGGGATGCCGGGATCATCACGACGGCGACGAGGAGCGCGATGATCTGCATCGCGCTGCGCCAGTCGTTGAAGGTGACGAGCCAGGCGGCGAAGGGCGACATGGTCATCGGCGCCATGCCCATGCCGGCCGAGACGAGCGAGACGGCAAGGCTCCTGTGCGTGTCGAACCATCCCGTCACACAGGCCATCATCGGCGCGAAGACCGCGGCGACCGCCACCCCCGCCACCAGGCCGAAGACGAACTGGAAGGCAAGGAGCGACGGCGCAAGGCTCGCCGCAAGCAGGCTCGCCGCCAGGAGCACCGAGCCCGACAGCACGACCGGCCGCGGCCCCCAACGGTCCGAAAGGCCGCCCCAGACCATGCTGGCGAAGGCCATGGCGAGAAAGCCGACGGTCATGGCGGTGGAAATGCCGGTCACCGACCAGCCGGTATCCCTGGCGATCGGCAACAGGAAGACCGGCAGCGAGAACATCGCGCCGATGGCGATGCAGCCGAGGAGGCCGCCCGCGGCCACGATCACCCAGCGATAATGCGTATGGATCATTGTCATCTCCTCTGCGGCCGCCGGCTGGCCGGGGCCGCGCCCAAATCAATACTGATCGTGCCGCCTTACCCATTCCATAGGATGGCGAAGGCCGTCCTCGTCGCGGCCCTTCGGCACGAGGTCGAGGAAGTGATAGGCACCGTTCACCATCTCGACGCCGCGCGCGTAGCAGGAATAGGTGTGGTACACCTCGCCCGGCCCGCTCCTGTAAAAGACGCTGACGCCGACCATTTCCGACACCGTGTTCGAACAAATCGCGAAATTGTAGTAGGCGCGCCCCGCCGCCAGTTCCTCCGGTGTCGCGGAGGCCTGGTAGTCGAAGTTGAAGTCGCTGCCGCCCGAGGACACCCACGGAAAGCTCCAGCCCATGCGCCGCCGGTAGGATTCGATCTTTTCCAGCGGCGCGCGCGAGACCGCCGTGAAGGTCACGTCGCGCTGGCCAAGATGGACCGGAATGCCGTTGAAGTTGTCGGCCCAGAAGGAACAGGACTTGCAGCCTTCCTGCCAGTCGGGCCCGAGCATGAAGTGATAGACGAGGAGCTGCGAGCGCCCGGCGAAAAGATCCTCCAGCGTCAGGCCGCCATCCGGCCCCTCGAAACGGTAGGCCTTCTCCACCCGTTCCCAGGGCATCGCCATGCGGCGGCGGGTCAGCGCCTCGCGCTGGCGGGTGAAGGCCTTTTCCGCGGCCAGCAGCTCCAGGCGGGCTTTCAGCCAGTCCTCATGGGAAACGACTTGATTGCGCATCGTGAAACGCCTTTCTTCTCTATCGATGCACCGAGACTAAGCGGCAGCCGCGGAAAAGCGGGAGTTACAAGTGTGACGGGAATTCAATGGACTCGATGATCACCGCCGCCGCCCGGGCGCTCGCCACCGGCGATCCGCTCGGCGCGCTGAACCGCGTGGCGCTGCGCGACGACGCGCCGGCACTTGCGCTGCGCGGCATCGCCATGGCGCAGCTCGGCGATCTCGACCGCGCGAAGGCGCTGCTGAAGAGCGCCGCCCGCGCCTTCGGCCCGCGCGAGGCGGTGGCGCGGGCACGCTGCGTCGTCGCCGAGGCGGAAATCGCCCTCGTCTCGCGTGATCTCACCTGGCCGGTGAAGGCGCTTTCCGCCGCCGAGGCGACGCTCGCCGCCCATGGCGACCGGCTGAACGCCGCCCATGCCCGGATGCTCGCCGTCCGTCGCCTGCTGCTGATCGGCAGGCTCGCCGAGGCCGCCGCGCTCCTGGCCGCGATCGATCCCGTCCCCCTGCCCCCGCCGCTTCGGGCCGCGCACGCGCTCGCCGCCGCCGGCATCGCGGTCCGCCGGCTGCACACGGCGACGGCCCGCGAGGCCTTCACGCGCGCCGCCGCGGCCGCCCGGCAGGCCGGCATCCCCGCCCTGATCCAGGAGGTGGAGGACGCCGCGACGATCCTGCAAAGGCCGGCTGCCCGCGCGATCGCGGATGGCGGGGAGCGTCCTCTCCTTCCCCATGAGGTCGAGACGCTGCTGGCGACCGACAGGCTGGTGGTCGATGCCTGCCGCCACGTCGTGCGCTGCGGCGAGACCACCGTCTCGCTGGCCACGCGGCCGATCCTGTTCGCGCTTCTGCGCACGCTCGCCGAGGCCTTTCCCGGTGATGCCAGCCGGGAAAGCCTGCTGCTGCGCGCCTTCCGCGCCCGGCAGGCGGACGAGTCCCACCGCGCCCGGCTGCGCGTGGAGATGGGCCGGCTGCGGGCCGAACTGGAAGCCCTCGCCGAGATCACCGCCACGCGGGACGGTTTCCTGCTGGTGCCGCGTGACGGACGGACCGTCGCCGTGCTGGCGCCACCGCGTGACGAACCCCATGCCGACGTGCTGGCGCTCTTTGCCGATGGAGAGGCCTGGTCGAGCTCGGCGCTCGCCATCGCGCTCGGCACCAGCGCGCGCACCGTGCAGCGCGCCCTCGAACAGCTCTGCGCGGACGGCAGGGTGCAGGCGATCGGCCGCGGCCGCAGCCGGCGCTGGCTGACGCCGACGCCCGGCGCTTTCTCGACACTCTTGTTACTCCCGGGTCCGCTGCCGGGCGATTAGGATCGTCCCATCAACGATCCAAAGGAGATTGAGATGACCACTTCCAAGGCAGACATCCTGCGCGAATACGGCCCCTTCCCCGGCGTGGAGCAGGTCCACGGCGTCACCTTCGACGGCAAGGCCGTCTGGTTCGCCTCCGGCGACAAGGTCAATGCCCTGGACCCGGACGACGGCCGCGTGCTGCGCACGATCGACCTTTCGGCCCATGCCGGCACCGCCTATGACGGCCGCCACCTCTTCCAGATCGCGGAAGATCGCATCCACAAGATCGATCCCGCCTCCGGCGCGATCGTTTCCACCATCCCCGCGCCCGGCAATGGCGGCGATTCCGGTCTCACCTGGGCGGAAGGCTCGCTCTGGGTCGGCGAATACCGCAGCCGGCAGATCCACGAGATCGACCCGGAAACCGGCGCCGTCCTGCGCACCATCCAGAGCAACCGCATGGTGACGGGCGTCACCTGGGTGGATGGCGAACTGTGGCACGGCACCTGGGAGGGCGAGGAAAGCGACCTGCGCCACCTCGACCCGAAGACCGGCGCCGTGCTCGACACCATCGTCATGCCGGCGGGCACCGGCGTATCGGGCCTCGAATCCGACGGTGCCGACCGCTTCTTCTGCGGCGGCGGCAACAGCGGAAAGATCCGCGCCATCCGCCGCCCGCGCTGAGCGTCTTGCTACCGCCGCATTGTCCGGCGCCGAAGCGATGCCGCTTCGGCTAGAGCCCGTGGGTGCCGTCGTAGCCGTTGACCGGCGGCGGCGCCCAGCCTTCCGGCAAAGCCTTCGGCTTGTAGATCTCCACGACCATCGGATAACACGCCGCCGTGTCGGAGGAATGCTGCGCCGAGCAATCCCCGCCCGGGCAGGCCGACATGCAGCCGAGAAGGTCGATCTCGGCGAAGAACTCCAGATAATCGTCCGGCCGCACCGGGCTCGCCTTCATGAAATACTGGCCCGTATCGCGCGTGAAGCCGGTGCACATGAAGACGTTCAGCACGTCGTGCACATAGGTCTCCGCCTCGCGCGGCGCCATGCCGGTCTTCGCCGCGAAAGCGCGGGTGAGGTTCGAGTGGCAGCAATGGTGATACTGCCCGCCGTGGCTGAGCAGGTTGTGCGTATAGGGATCGCACCGCGTGCCGATCACGTCATGCACCGCGCCGCCGAACGCGTCGAAGCCGTACCAGTCGAGCGTATCGTGCGTGATGGTCGCGATGGGGCGCAGATAGGGGAAATTGGAGAAGAGCTGGTCGCCGAGGCCGACATGGGTGCCGGCGAGCGCCCGCGTCTTGCCCGTATAGAGCCGCTCCTTCAGGTCATTGGCATTGAAGAGGTTGAGGTCTCCCACCTGCGGCCCCTCGCTGCAGACGATGCGGCAGAAATGTCCCGCCGGCACCGACCAGGTCGCCGCCTCGCGCGGCGGCACGACGACCGTCTCGACGAGCGCCAGATCGTCGCGGAGCGCACGATAGGCGGCAAGGTCGGGGCGCGGCAGGGTCTCGACCGGGTAGCAGATCACCGGCTTGACCGCCTTGCGGGCCGCGGCGTCGCCGGGCGCCGCCGTGATGGGCGTGGGCTTCATCTCTCGTCTCCATGTCCTGTCGCCGCGCCGTCCCCGGCCTCGCGAACCAACGGCGACTATAGCCGCTTCGCACCGCCTGTCAGCCGCCCTTTCCGACGCGGCACGCCGCGATACATGCGAATTTTTTCGAGGAACCTTGGCGCGCCGCCGACGCCCGGCTGACGGCCGCAGGCAGGGCGCAATTCGGGCGCCACGGGCATTGTCGCCCGGGCGCCCTTTGCACCACGCTTACTCGTCCCAGGCCTGCACGACCGTCTGGCGGACGATGAGCCCGTCGGAAAGCTCGAGGATCGCCGCGCAGAAAACGCGCGTGCCGTCCGGATAGGCACAGGCCTGCGTGAAGGCGAGCCGGCTGCCCTCGGCGATCGTCGTATCGACCTGGTGGGTCATTGCCCGGCTGCAGATGTCGTCCCAGAAGGTGGCGATCGCCTGCCTGCCGCGCACGTCGCGCGGCTTGCTCGGCGGGTTGTTCCGGTCGATGACGCGCACGACCGCGTCGTCGGCATAGAAGCTCGCCAGCATCTTGCCGTCGCGTCCTTCGATGGCTTGCTTGATCGCCGCGCCATCCACGGCCTTGGTCCGAAGCATGTCGTCCTCCTTTGGCCGCCTGTCGCGGCGACGGGAATTGCAGCGCCGCCTAGGGCGCCGTCTTCGCCATCCGGGCGGCGCGGGCGAGGATATCGTCCGTCTCCTGCCGGAATGTCGCCGGATCGACCTGCAGGCCGTTCAGCACCGTCGACCAGTGCCGCACGATCGAGGCCATCGCCACCGCCTCGCGGATCTCCTCATCCGTCGCGCCGTTCAGCTTTGCCGCCGCCGTGTGGAAGTAGACGCAATACTGGCAGGGGATCTGCGACGACACGGCGAGCCCGAGCAGCTCCTTCGTCTTGCCGTCCAGCGCCGTATCGGGATTGAGCTGCAGCGACTTGAACTCGGTCCAGGCGCCGGCAATGCCGACCGCCGGGAAAGCCTTGAACATGACGGGCACCTGGCCGAGCGTCGCCTCGATGTCCTTGTAGGCGGCCGCCGAGCCGTCGTCGGCGTGCAGCGGCGCGGCAAGCGCGATACCCGCCGTCAACGCGGCGGCAAAGATCAAGCATGTCCTGATCGGTGTCATTTTCCTGTCTCCCTCGGCTCTTCCCTCCGGCGACCGCCGCCACGGGGAATGCATGCCGCCACCCTAGGATCTTGCCGTTCGCGCCGCTTCGCCCGAAAGCGCCATGCCGCGCATGGCTCTGCCGGGCCAGCGGTCAGCGGTCTTTCTGGCCGGCGGAAAATGCCGCCGCCGCGGCGCGCGAGCCAAGGTCGAGCTTGGTGAGGATGTTGGCGACGTGGCGCTTCACGGTGTGCTCGCTCAGCGCCAGCATGGCGGCGATCGCGGGGTTGCTCATGCCATCGGCGACGCGGGCGAGGATTTCGCGCTCGCGCGCGGTCAGCACGGCGAGCGACGGTCCGGGGCCTTTCTTCGGCACTGCGGGTTCCAGGTGCTGCTCGGCGACCACCAGGACGATCTCCAGCGGATGGCTCCGGCCTTCGACCTCCATCACGCCGCGCGCGGCGAAATGCAGGCCCGAGCCGGCGCTCAGTTCCCCCACAAGCGAGGAGGCCATGATCTCGCCGGATCCGGCCAGGCCCGCGATACGCTCGGTGACCTGCACTGCAAGCCCCGTCATCGTCTCGCCGCCGATCTCGATTTCGCCGACATGCACGCCCTGCGCCAGGGCAAGCCCGAGCGCCGCACCGGCATCCCTCAGCGCGAGCGCCGTGCGGGCAGCGCGGGCCGGGCCGTCGAAGCGCGCGACGAGCCGGTCGCCGTCCCAGCGCAGACACCGCGCCCCCAGCCGCTCCGCCGCGGTGAAGGCCGCGGCCTGAAAATCCTCGGTACACTTCGACCATGCCCGATCCCCAAGACGGGAGGCAAGCCGCTCCGCGCCGTCGATACGCGCCACCAGAAGGGCGGCAAGCACGCGGTCGGCCTCCGTTACCGGCCGCGCGCCGGTCAGGAACTCCTCGACCTCGTCCGCGATGCGGTCAACGTCGCCGGTCCAGACCGGATGGTCGCTGCCGGGTATCTCGACCAGCCGGGCACCGGCGATCCGCGCCTTGAGGTAACGGCTGCCATCGGGGCTGACATGGGCGTCGTTGCAGCGATGGATAAGCAGTGTCGGAACGTTCACGGCCGGCAAGGCGCCACGCACGTCGATCGCGGCATTCATGCGCGCCAGCGAGATCGCGGCGGCAGGGCTTGCCGACAGGCGTTCGAAGCGTGCCCACCACGGGGCGAAACGCTTATCGTTCACCAGTCGCGGCGCAAAACTCTTCAGCGTGGCGCCACTGCCCCAGCCTGCATCCAGCACCCCCATGAATTGCTCGAGCGCCGTCTCGTCCATCACCGAGCTCTTGAAATGCGCATAGCCGCCATAGAGGATAAGGGCGCGCGTGCGCTCCGGGCAGGCGGCGGCGAAGAGGATCGCCATCGGCACCCCCTCGGAGACGCCGAGGATCGCGGCCCGGCCGCTCCCGGCGGCGTCCATCACGGCGCGCACGTCATCCATCCGAGCCTCGATATCGGGCAGCGCCGCGGCATCGACCGGGTCGGAGAGGCCGGTGCCGCGCTTGTCGAACTGGATCACGCGTGAAAATGCCGAGAGCCGCTTCAGCAGGCGGCTGTAGCCGGGATCTTCCCAGTTCAGTTCGAGGTTGGAGATGAAGCCCGGCACGAGGACGAGATCGAGTGCGCCCTGGCCGACGACCTGATAGGCGATGTGGAGGTTCCCGCTTCTGGCATAGCGCGTTTCGAGCATCTTCACGAAACCTCTCCGTAGGGATGCATACCTTACCAGAACACACCATCGGGAAAAATCCGCCATGCACGCCGCATCGCGAGGGGACATTCGTCGGCGGCGGCGCTGCAACAGCCGCGGTCGAGGGCAAGGCCGTTCTGCGATCCGTCCGCTTCTCCGAGGAGCCGTCAGTTTTCGATCGACGTGCCCCGCCCGTCCCACCTGAGCAGGAAGACGTCCGCCCGCGGCATGCCATCGCCGTCCTCGCCGCCGGCGATCAGGAGGCCGCCGGGCACGGCGAAGGAGGCGCCATAGGCAAGACCGCGCGGCAGCCGTCCGGCAAGCTTCCAGCTCGTCCCGCCAAGCACATAGACCTCGTCGCGCCAGCCCTTCTTCAGGCCGTCATGCGCGAACCAGCGGCCGGCCTGCGCATTCGCCCTGGCACCCGGGAAATTCGTGCCGCCGGCAAGAAGGACATCGCCGCCGACGATGCCCGCATAGGCACCGGCCACCCCTTCCTGCCGCTGCCCGGACAGGACCGGCGGGAGATCGGCCAGCTTCGTCCAGACGGCGGACGCTCCCTTGATCTCGACGCGCTTCACCTCCGGCGTGCGCAGGCCGGGCTTGATTTCCCCGCTCATCACCAGGAACCGGCCATCGCCCTCCGCCACCAAAGCGGGGTCGCAGTTCGGCAGGTACGGATTGTCGCCGAGCGAACCCCAACGGTTGGCGGCAGGGTCGTAGACCAGCAGCTTGTCGTTCCACCGGTACGCCTTCGGCTCCATACCCATATAGGACGCGACGAGTGCCCGGAAGCCTTCCGGATCCGCCTCCTTGTCGATGGCCCCGGTCTCGGCGAGGTAGGTGTCGAAGAGCGCCTTGTTGTAGCCGCCGACAAGGACGATGCGGCCGTCGCCGAGCGAAACGGCCTTTGCGCCGGAAAGCCCGACCGGCGTCTTCGTGTCGCGCTTCGACCAGCGGTCCGATTGCGTGTCATAGGCATAGACCGTGTCGAAGATGATCGGGGACCGGGCGTTCTCGGCCGCTTTCCCATTGCCGCTGAACAGGTAGATCGTCGTCGCGGAAACGGCGACGGCCGCGCCGTTGGTCACGGGGCCGATAAAGGGCGCGCGTTTCTGCCAGCCCGCGGCCGGGGCGGAGAGATCGAGGGCGTAGAGGTCGGTTCCGGCCGAGCCGAGACCGACAAAGGCCATGTCGCCGACGCGGGCGGCAACGCCGTTCTTCACCGGGGCGGGCAGGTCCGGCCAGGTTTCAGCGGCCATGGCCGCCCCCGTCGACAGGGCCAGGACGGCCAAGCCCGCCCGGAGCGATCGTGTCGGCATGGAAACAGGCATGCATTTCTCCTCTCCTTCAAAGACCGTTGCCGCTCACGGCGCCGACGCCGCGATATCGGCGGCGCCGATGATGCCGGCATCCGCCCCCAGTTCCGCCAGGGCGAGTTCGGGCACCATGACCTCGGGATGGGCGCGCAGGGCTTCGAGAAGCCCGTCGAGGAAACCGTCGGCAAGCCCGACGCCGCCGCCGATGACGATCCGCTCGGGATCGACGATGGCCTGGAGGCCCGCAATGGCGGCGGCGAGCCGCTTCGTCGCGGTATGGAGAATGTCCTCAGCCCAGGCCTCGGCCGCGCCGGCGGCCGCCAGAACCGTTCGCGCATCGCCGTTGCGGCCGGCCGCGCGCGCCGCCCGGGCCATGCCGAAGCCCGATGCCAGGGTTTCCAGGCGAACGCTTTCGCCCGGAAGGACAACCGGAAGCTGGCCCAGACTGCCGGCGAGCCCGCGCGCGCCGCGGCGCAGCCGGCCGTCAAGGACGAGCCCGCCGCCGATGCCGCTCGACACGGTCAGGAAAGCCATGTCGCGCCCCTGCCCCGCACCGAAGCGATATTCGCCCCAGGTCGCGGCCTGGGCGTCGTTGAGGATCTCGACGGGCATGCCGAGGATTGCGGCAAGTTTGCCGGCAAGCGGAAACTCCCGCGGGATATCCAGCGTCTCCCGGTTGAGCGCCGACCAGGCGCCGCCGGCGACAAGGCCGGTGACGGCGGCGGCGGCACGGGCGTATCGGCCGCCCCAACCTGCCACGAGCCCGGCCATGGCATCGCTCCAGGCGTCCCCTCCGACGACGGCAGGCGTCGGCATCACGCGGCGGTCGAGGATCGCCCTGCCCGCGACGAGGGCGGCAAGCGTCTTGGTGCCGCCGATGTCGAAGGCAAGCACGGGCGCGGGCGGGCGCGCCGCCGTCTCGACCGCCTGCCGGAACCATGCCGTCACATGTTCCGGCCGCGTGATCGCCGATCCGACCACCACGGCATCGGCACCGGCGCGGATGGCCGCGCCCGCCGCTTCCGGTGTGTTGTAGCGCCCTTCGGCGAAGACCGGCGCGCCGAGCCGGGCGCAGCGGGCCACGAGACCGAGGTCGGGTTCCTTCGGCACGGGGCCGGGGCCGGCATAGCCCGACATGGTGGTGCCGACGATATCGGCACCGGCCGCAAGGGCCGCGCGCGCCTCGTCCTCCGTGGCGATATCGGCCATGGCGAGACGGCCGTGCCGCTTGATCTCGGCGATCAGCGCCGGCACGGAGACCGGGCGCGGACGGTCCGTCGCATCGACCGCGATGATGGCGGCACCCGCCTCGGCAAGCGCCGCGACATCCGGCAGGAGCGGCGTGATGCGCACGGGGCTGCCGTCGAGATCGCGCTTGACGAGACCGATGACCGGCAGCCGGCTCGCCCCGGCGACGCCCGCCACATTGGCACGGCCTTCGATGCGCAATCCGGCCGCGCCGGCGCTTTCGGCGGCCCGCGCATAGGCCACCACCGATGCCACGGTGTCGAACGGGCCGGCGGGAACCGGCTGGCAGGAGACGATCAGCCTCCCCTTCAACTGCGCGAGAATGGACTTGAGGTCGTGCATCGAGGGTCTTCCCTGTCCCGTGCGGCCCCCGCTGGGCCGTGTCGTTGAAGGCGCGTCGGAGGGGCCATGCGGCGTGGCCGGTGCGGTTTGCGCTTCGCCGGGAGACCGAATTGAAGTATCCGTGAAGTGAACCGCTTATTGGCAATTTCAATATCCAATTGACAGATATCCTACAAGTGGATAAATGTAGGGCCACTGTCTTTTCGGAGTCAAAAAGGCAACCGGAGACGAAGATGAACGTGAAGTCGATCAAGCCCCTGAAGCGCGCGCCCCTCCTGCATGTCTCGGTGCAGGAAAGCCTGCGCAGCTATATCGAGGACAACCACCTCGATGCGGGCGCGCCCCTGCCGCCCGAAGGCGAGCTTGCCACCCAGCTCGGGGTGAGCCGCAATTCGGTGCGCGAGGGCATCAAGGCCCTGGAATCCGTCGGCGTGCTGGAATCGCGCCGCGGCATCGGCGTCTTCGTCAAGGCGTTCTCCTTCGAACCGCTGCTGGAAAACCTCGCCTATGGCCTCGGCGGCGCGCTGAAGCAGATCGAGGAGGTCATCACCATCCGCCGCACGCTCGAGGTCGGCCTGATCGGGCGGACGCTGGAGGTCATCGGCGCCGACGATATCCGCGAGCTGCGCGAGACCGTCGAGCGGATGCGGGTCCGGGCGGAGCGCGGCGAGAGCTTTCCCGAGGAGGACCGGCATTTCCACCAGCTGCTCTTCCGTTGCCAGCAGAACGAGGTTCTGCTGCGGCTGATCGAGGTGTTCTGGCTGGCCTTCTACAAGGCATCCGACTTCGTCAACCTCAACAATACGGACCCCATGCAGACCTGGCGCGACCACGCCGCCATCGTCGATGCCGTGGAGGCGCGCGACCACGCCGGCGCCCGGGACCGGCTCGACAAGCACTATGCCGGCATCACCCGCGTGATCGCCGACAACAAGACCACCGTTTCATCAGGGAGGATGACATGAATCTGAAGACCACATTGTCGGCGCTTGCCCTTTCGGCGGCGCTGCTCGGCGCCCTGCCCCTGGCGCCGGGCCAGGCACGCGCCGAAGGCGGCACGATCTCCGGCGGCTTCGACGTCGGCCCGGGCGGCTTCCAGGGCAATTTCAATCCGCTGGCGGCGACGAGCGGCTTCACCTGGCTCGTCACCTATTTCGAGCCGCTGGTCATCTACGACGACAAGCTGACGAAGGTCATCGGCGCGCTGGCCGACAGCTACGAGGTCAGCGCCGACCAGAAGACCTACACCTTCAAGCTTACCGAGGCCAAATGGCATGACGGCCAGCCGTTCACCGCAAGGGACGTCCGCTTCACGCTCGATCTCGCCCGCAACGACAAGGCCGGCTCGGTCTTCGCCGCGCGCCTCGGCGTCGTCCAGTCCGTCGAGGCGCCGGACGACCGCACGGTCGTGATCACCCTGTCGGCGCCGTCGCCGAGCATGCTCGACACCCTGACCAAGGTGATGATGCTGCCGGAACACGCCCTTGCCCCGATCCCTCCCGAGCAGATCGCAAAACACGCCTGGTGGTCCACAACGCCGATCGGCACCGGCCCGTTCAAGTTCACCAAATATGTCGCCGACCAGTATGTCGAACTCGCCGCCAATCAGGACTACCACGGCGGCAAGCCGGCGGCCGACAAGCTGATCAACCGCTACTTCGCCGACCCCGCCGCCGCCATCGCGGCCCTCCGGTCGGGCGAGATCCAGTTCACCTATGTCGATTCCAACGATGTGTCGACCTTCAGCGGCGACAGCGCCTTCCGGGTGATCGAGGGCGATTCCTACGTCGTCAACTATGTCGGCTTCAACCAGGAGGTGCCGCTCTGGCAGGACCTGCGCATCCGGCAGGCCTTCATGTACGCGATCAACCGCGACGCCATCATCCAGAGCCTTTATGGCGGGGCGGCCAAGCCTGCCAACTGCGTCTATGTCGCCGACCAGCTCGTGCCGCAGGGCATCGAGAGCTATGGCTACGACCCGGAAAAGGCCAAGCAGCTTCTCGCCGAGGCGGGCTGGGACAAGATCAACGGCGACAAGCCGGTCACGATCCTGACCTATTACACCTCGCCGCTGGCGACCAACGTGCTCGCCGCCATGCAGGCCATGCTCGCGCAGGTCGGCATCAACATCGTGCCGCGCGCCGTCGACACGCCGACCTACAACTCGATCGTCTACCAGCAGTCGGGCAATTCCGGCGACTACCCGCTGATCTATGCCGGCCTGCAGAACGGCCCGGATGCCTCGAACATCAATATCGGCCTCAACGAGAAGCAGATCCCGCCGGCCGGCGCCAACATCATGCGCATCCGCATGGCGGCGGTGACGGAGGCGCTGGACGCCGCCCTGGCCGAGACGGATGACGCCAAGCGCGACGCCCGCTACCAGGACGTCTGCAAGGCGACCAATGCCGAGCTGCCCTGGGCGACGATGTGGGTCGCCAACCGTTATGGTGTCGTGTCCTCGAAGCTCAAGGACTTCGTATGGACCCCGGCGCCGGCCGGCGGCCCGTACCAGGCCCATGCGGAAAAGTGGTCGATCGCCGAATAGGCGAAGACAAGAGGGCGCGGGCTGCCCCGCACCCTCGGTTTGATGACAAACATCGCTCCAAGCACTCCGTCATCCTCGGGCTCGACCCGAGGATCCGATTGCCTCCAGGGGTTATGGATGGTCGGGTCAAGCCCGACCATGACGGAGGAGAGGTTTGCGGACTTTGTCGACAGTGAGGGCACGGCTTGCCCCGCGCCCTTCCACAAGCCACCCTCGGCCAGTCACGCGATCAGGTGTTGAACCCGCATGTTACGCTATTGTCTCCATCGCCTGCTCGTCGGGCTCGCCATGCTGCTTGCGCTGACGGTGCTGATCTTCACGCTGCTGCAGCTGACGCCGGGTGATCCGATCGATGCCTATATCGATCCCAACGTCGCCATGACGAAGGAGGCGATGGACGCGCTGCGCGCGCGGCTCGGCCTCGACCAGCCACTGCCCGTGCAGTATCTCGCCTGGCTGTCGCAAGCCGCGCAGGGCAATCTCGGCCATTCGCTGCAGCGCTTCAACGAGACGGTATCCGGCCTCATCCTCTCGCGCATCGGCCCCACCCTCCTCTTGATGGGCGCCGGCCTCTCCATCGCCATCGTGATCGGCATTGCCAGCGGCATCCTCAGCGCGGTGCGCCGCAACACCGTGCCCGATTACTCGCTTTCGGTGCTGGCGCTGCTCGGCATTTCCAGCCCGGCCTTCCTCACCGCCCTGCTCGGCCTCTACGTCTTTTCCGTCCGGCTGAAATGGACGCCGTCGGGCGGCATGCTCACCCCGGCGACCGATTTTTCGGTGGGCGATCTCCTGCACCACCTCATCCTGCCGGCGACCGTGCTGTCCATCGGCCATGCGGCGCTGATCATGCGCTACATGCGCGCCTCGATGCTCGAAGTGCTGAACCAGGACTATGTCCGCACGGCGCGCGCCAAGGGCGTCCGGGAGTTCTGGGTCGTCACCAAGCATGCCCTGCGCAACGCGCTCCTGCCCGTCGTCACGCTGATCGGCTCGACCATAGGCCTCGCCGTCGGCGGCGCCATCTTCGTCGAAAGCGTCTTCAACTGGCCGGGCATGGGCCTGCTTCTGATCAGCGCGGTGGAGACGCGCGACTATCCGGTCATCATGGGGGCCACCCTCGTCATCGGCGCTTGCGTCATCGTCGTCAACATCCTGACCGACCTCGCCTATGCGGTCATCGATCCGCGCATCAAGGTAGCCTGAGATGACAATGCCCGCCTCCCCTTCCTCCTCCGGTCCGCTGGCGCGGGCAACCGGCCGCTTCCTCCTCAACCGGGCGGCCCTCGTCGGCGTGGCGCTGCTGCTTCCGCTGCTCGCCGCGGTGCTGACCTATCCCCTCTGGATGCCCTACAGGCCCAACGACATCGACCTCCTGGCGATGAATGCCGCCCCATCGGCGGCGCACTGGTTCGGCACCGACGGCGTCGGGCGCGACGTGCTTGCAAGAACGCTGGAAGGCGGGCGGATCTCGCTGCTGGTCGCCGTCTCCTCCGTCGTCCTGTCGACGGCCATCGGCTTTCTCGTCGGTGCGGTCTCGGCCTTCGGCGGGCGCTTCGCCGATGCGCTCGCCATGCGTTCCGTCGACCTTGCCATGACGCTGCCGCCGGTGATCTTCCTTCTGGTCCTCGCCTCCATCGTCGGCTCCGGCATCTGGTCGACCGTCGTCGTCATCGCGCTTTTGTCCTGGCCGGTCCTGTCGCGCATGATCCGCGCGCGCCTGCTGGAACTGCGGGAGCGGGAGTTCGTCATGGCCTCGCGCGGCATGGGCGCGGGCATCGGGCACCTCCTCTTCCGCCACGGCCTGCCCAATTCGATCGACATCCTCGTCGTCTACGCCACGCTGCAGGTCGCCAACGCCATCCTGCTGGAGGCGGGCCTCTCGTTCCTCGGCCTCGGCGTGCCGCCGCCGGCGGCGAGCTGGGGCAACATGCTGAATGCCGCGCGCTCCACCGCCGTGCTCGAACAGTATCCCTGGCAATGGCTGTTTCCCGGCGGCGCGCTGGTGCTTGCCGTGCTGGCCATCAACTTCATCGGCGACGGTCTGAGGGACGCCTTCGACCCCCGCGTAGACCTCAATTGAAACCCCGGAAAGAGAAGCAAATGTCCAAGTTCTTCGGTGTCGTTCCTCCCGTCGTCACCCCCCTCAACGACGATTTCTCCGTCGACTACACCTCCTATACGCGCGTCCTCGAACATCTGATCGACAATGGCTGCCACGGCCTGTTCCCGCTCGGCTCGACCAGCGAGGTGGTGTTCTACGACGAGGCCGAGCGCCGCAGGATCCTCGAGCACACGGTGAAGGTCGCCAACGGCCGCGTGCCCGTCATCGCCGGCGCCATCGATCCGGCGACCGACCGCGTCATCCGCCATGCCCGCACCGCCAGGGAAGTGGGGGCCGATGCCGTCGTCGTCACCGCGCCCTTCTACACCATCACCAGCCAGGCCGAGACGCTGGATCACTTCCGCATGATCCGCGACGCCGTCGATATCCCGCTGATCGCCTATGACATCCCGGTCTGCGTCCACACCAAGCTCACCCGCCAGACCGTCGTGACGCTGGCGCAGGAAGGCACGATCATCGGCCTGAAGGATTCCTCCGGCGACGACGGCAATTTCCGCTATGCCCTCAGCGATCTCGCGGGCAACAAGGACGTCTTCCTGATGACCGGGTCCGAGATCGTCGTCGACAGCGTGCTCGCCATGGGCGCGCACGGGGTCGTGCCGGGCCTCGCCAATGTCGATCCAGCAGGCTATGTCCGCCTCTGGGACGCCGCAAAGCGCGGCGACTGGGCGGCCGCCCGCACGGAACAGGAGCGGCTCTGCCGCCTGTTCGAGATCGTCTGGGTCGCCGCCGGCCGCGTCAGCGGGGGTGCGACCGGCGTCGGCGGCTTCAAGACCGCGATGCGCAGCCTCGGCATCATTTCCACCAATGTCATGGCGCGTCCGCGCGCCCCGCTCAACGAGGCCGAAACGCGCAGGATCGACGAGATCCTGCGCTCCGTCGGCCTCCTCGCCTGAGGTCGCCGATGACGTCCGAACCCATTCTTGAGATCAGCAACCTCAGGACCGTCTTCCGCTTGCGCGGCCGGGAGATCGCCGCCGTCAACGGCATCGATCTTGCCATCCGCCCCGGCGAGACGGTGGCGCTGGTCGGGGAATCGGGTTCGGGCAAATCGGTGACGAGCCTCTCCGTCATGCGGCTGCTTGCCCGCAGGATCGGCGTGATCGACGACGGTTCGATCCGCTTCCGCGGCAAGGACGGCAGGACGAAGGACCTCGTCACGCTCGGCGAGGAGGAGATGCGGCAGATCCGCGGCAACGACATCGGCATGGTCTTCCAAGAGCCGATGACGAGCCTCAACCCCGTCTACACCGTCGGCGACCAGATCTCCGAATCGCTGCGCGTCCACCGGCGCCTCGGCCGGCGTGAGGGCATCGAGGCGGCCGTCGGCCTGCTCGACAAGGTCGGCATTCCCGATGCGCGCCGCCGGCTGGGCCAGTATCCGCACGAACTGTCCGGCGGCATGCGCCAGCGCGCCACCATCGCCATGGCGCTCGCCTGCGATCCGACGCTGCTGATCGCCGACGAGCCGACCACGGCGCTCGACGTGACCATCCAGGCGCAGATCCTCGACCTCATGCAGTCGCTGCAGCGCGAGCGCGGCATGGGCATGCTGTTCGTCACGCACAATCTCGGCGTGGTCGCCGAGATCGCCCACCGGGTCGCGGTGATGTATGCCGGCCGCATCGTGGAGACCGGCCCCGTCTCCGAGGTGTTCAGGACCCCGCGCCATCCCTATACGATGGGGCTCTTGAAATCGATGCCGCGCCTCGGCACGGCGAGCGAGATGAAACGGAGCGGCGCAAAGCTGCCGGCCATTCCCGGCATGGTGCCGAGCCTTGCCGACCTTCCGGCCGGCTGTGCCTTCGCGCCGCGCTGCGCCTTCGCGCGCGATGCCTGTCGGCAGGCCATGCCGGCCCTTTCCCCCGTCAACGACCATCACGGCAGCCGCTGCATCCGCTGGCAGGAGATTTCCGCATGACCGAAGCGCCCCTCCTCTCCGTCCGCGGCCTTGCCAAGCACTACCAGACGCGCGGCGCCACCCTGAAGATCCTTCAGGACATCTCCTTCGACATCGCAAAGGGCGAAGTGGTGGGGCTGGTGGGCGAATCGGGCAGCGGCAAGACCACCATCGGCCGCTCGGTCCTGAGATTGATCGAGCCTTCGGCCGGCGCGGTCGTCTTCGACGGCGACGACCTGACGACGCTTTCGGGCGGCGAGTTGCGCCGCCGGCGCCCGCGCATGCAATATATCTTCCAGGATCCCTACGCCTCCCTGTCGCCGCGCATGACCATTGGCGAGATCCTGACGGAAGGCCTGAAGATTCAGGGCATCGGTTCGCGGGCGGAGCGGCTGGAGCGGGCAAGGAAGGCGCTCGAACAGGTGGAACTGCCGCCGGACGCCATCAACCGCTACGCCCACGAATTCTCCGGCGGCCAGCGCCAGCGCATCGGGATCGCGCGGGCACTGACGCTCGCGCCGGACTTCATCGTCGCCGACGAGCCGGTATCGGCGCTCGACGTGTCGATCCAGGCGCAGGTGGTGAACCTCATGCGCGACCTGCAGCAGCGCCTCGGCCTGACCATGCTGTTCATCTCGCACGACCTTGCCGTCGTCGAATATATCTGCGACCGCGTCATCGTGCTCTATCTCGGCCGCATCATGGAGATCGCCACGAGCGAGGACCTCTATGCCCGCCCGCAGCATCCCTACACGCAGGCGCTGATGTCCGCGATCCCCTCGCCGGATCCGGATCTGGCACGCAAGCGCGAAATCCTGAAAGGCGACATTCCCAGCCCCGCCAATCCGCCGAGCGGCTGCGTCTTCCGCACCCGCTGTCCCAAGGCACTCGACGCCTGCGCCGCGGCGGTGCCGCAATTGCGGGAAGTCGCGCCGGGCCACGTCAAGGCCTGCATCCGCGACGACATCGGGTATCCGGAGCCATAGAGAAAGCGGCACCGGATCCGACCAGGCGGGCCGATCCGGTCACGGAGCTGGGCGCATCGCCAGGACGCTCGGCAGCGCGCGTGGGCCGACGCTTGCCGTCCCTATCCGGAAACAGGGTCGGAATACGCGATCCCGGAGGCGAGCCAGGCATCGACCTGTTCATCCGCATAGCCGAATTCGCGCAGGATCTCGCGCGTGTGCTGGCCGACCAGGGGCGCAGGCCGGCGGATCGTCGCAGGCGTTTCCGAATGGCGCACTGCGGGCGCGACGACCTTGACCGTGCCGGCCCGTGGATGCTCGTAGCTCGTCACCAGTCCCATGTGGCGCACCTGCGGATCTTCCGCGGCCTGGAGATGGGACTTCACCTCGCCGCACCAGATGTCCGCCTTGAGCAAGGCCTCCAGCAGCGCCGCCGTCGTCCATTTCCCGGTCTCCGCCGCCAGCCGGCGCCAGATCTCGTCGCGTTGCGCAAAGAGCTTTTCGGGATCGTCGTAGACGAGAAGGTCGTCGTTGCCGAGCACGCCGACGAGCGTGCGGTAGGGGCTCATGGCGATCGTCACCCAGCCGTCCCGGGTCGGATAGGTGCCGAACGGCGCATCCATGCCCGGATGGCCGATGCCCGAACGCGGCCGCTGGAAATCCTCGTTGAAGTTCAGCGCCGTCACCATTTCCTGGTTCTGGTGCGCGAGCATGCCGGCAAGCAGGTTCACCTTGACCTCCTGCCCCTGCCCGGACCTCTCGCGCCAGTAAAGCGCCGAGAGGATGCCGTAGACCATGTTCATCGCGCCGATCTGGTCGGAAAAGCCGGCGCCGACGGGCGTCGGCGGCGCGTCGGCCTGCCCGGTCGCCGCCATGATGCCGGTCAGCCCCTGCACGAGCATGTCCTGGCCCGGCCGGTCGACATAGGGGCCCTCCTCGCCGTAGCCGGAACCGGAGCAATAGATGATCCGCGGATTGACCGCCCGGAAGTCCTCGTATCCGTAGCCCATCGCCTTCATGACGCCGGGCCGGAAGTTCTGGACCACGATATCGGCGCTCTTCGCCATCTCCATGAGGACCCCGTGCACGTCCGGGGATTTGAGGTTCAGGGCGATCGAACGCTTGTTGCGGTTCCAGGCAAGAAAGTTCGGGCTCTCGCTGCCGCCCACCCATTTGTTGCGGAAGGTCAGCGAGCGGAAGAGATCGCCCTTGCCGGGACGCTCGACCTTGATGACGTCCGCTCCCATGTCGGCCAGAAGCTGCGTGGCGAAGGGGCCTTGCAGGAGGTGCGAGAAATCGAGGATGCGGATGCCTGCGAGGGCGGCGGGGGTGGACGTCTGGGTCTCGGTCATGGTGTCAGCCTTTTCGGTCGTCGAGATGGCCCCTCGCACCATGGCGCGCGCGGAGCCAAAGGGTGCGCAGGACGGCAAGGGTGGTTTCCGGTTCCTCCCGCCGCTCCAGCGCCAGGCGAATGCGTTCCGCCGCGGCCGTCTGGAAGGCGATGTATCCGTCGAAGCGGGGGCGCAGCAGTGCCCTTTCCGCTGTTGCGAGCGTGTTGCGATAGAAATCGCCCCACGCGCCGTTCGTCCCCGCATCCTGCCAGGCGGCCCGCGCCGAGGGCTGGCCGCCGAAGGCAGGAAAGACCTCGACCTGCGTCGGCGCCGCGAGCAGCGAGGCGATATGCGCCAGCAGCGCCGGCGTCGGCTTGCAGCGGCGGGAAAACGCAATGCCCGTGCCGCCGATGACGCCGCCCGCACCGCCCGCCCGGCGCAGCGTGTCCGAAAAACGGACCACGTTGGGCGCATGGCCCGGCGCGGCATAGGTGACGTAGCCGAAGACCAGCGGCACGAGCGCGATGTCCCGGCCGCGCGCCATGGCCTCCAGAAGGCCGATCGGATTGAGCCTTTCGCTTGCCGGGGGTCGGCGGGCATAGAGGCGGTGCATGACCTCCAGCGCGGCCGCGCCTTCCGCATCGGGCAGGAAGTCCCCGCCACCCACGCGGCCGCCCGCGCCCGCCACCATCGACATCAGGGTCAGCACCGCATGGGGGCCGGCGAGCGACTGTGCCACCGGCAGGCGCGCTGCCAGTGCCGAAACCTCGTCCCAGTCACGGGGCGGTTCGGCGATGAGGTCCGCGCGGCGGGCCATGACCTGGGTGGCGACGTCCAGCGGCAGCGCCCAGGTCCTGCCGTCCCAGCCGTAGCTCTCGGCGGAAGGGCCTATGCTGTCCCGCCGCCAGGTCGCAAGCTGTTCGGCGGAATAGAGCTCTTCGAGCGGTATGAAGCAGTCCTCCGCGACCGCCTCCCCGATATGCGGGTGGTCCATGACCAGGAGGTCGTTGCGTTCGGCAAGCGCGCGGATGGGCGCGCTTTCGAAGCCTTCGAGCGGCTGCCTGTTCCAGTGGATCAGCGGCTGCGCAAGGCCCGCATTCACCCGGCGCGCGGTTTCGGCCAGGGCGTCGTAGCCGCGGGGATGGTCCCATGTGAGGCCGACGAAGGTCATGCCGTGGCCCTCCACAGCGGCGGCGCCCCGATATCGCAGTCGATCGCCGCGATATGCCAGCGGCCGAGATTGGCCGCGAAAAGCCGCATGCCGTCGAAGGCGATGTTGGTGGGATGGCAGAGCACATGGGCCGTCGGATCCTCCGCCAGCGTGGCGACGGCGCCTTGCGCATCGACGCGCAGGATACGGGAAGGCTCGTAGAGCGCGACCAGCAGATTGCCGGCCCCGTCGAAGGCAAGCCCGTCCGGATAGCCGGGCAGGTCCGTGGCGAACGGAGTGATCGCGCCCGCGCCGCCATCCGCCCCGATCGCGATGCGCGACACGCGCCGGGCGAAGGTCTCGCAGACATAGAGCGCCTCCTCCCCCGGCCGCATGGCCAGCCCGTTGGCGAAGGCGAAGCCGGCGTCGCACCAGAGGCTTCCGGGCCCGCCCGCAAGATCGAAGGACCAGATGCCCGGCCCCGGCCGGCCGGGATCATGGCTGTCCGAGACGAGAAGGCGGCCCCGCCGCCGATCGACCACCGGATAGTTGGGAATGCGCAGGCCCGGCGCGGCAAGCTGCCGGAGGGAGCCGGCGGCAAGGTCCAGCCGGAAGACGGCGGCGTGCTTGAGGTCGCAGGCATAGAGCGCCCTGTCGCCATCGAAGGCAAGGCCGAGGATGAAGCCGCCCGTCCCCGCGACCCGCTCGATGCGGCTGCCGTCCGGCGCGATGCGGCAGATCTCGCCGTCCTGGTTGCCGCACCAGACCCAGCCGTCCGGGCCGATGGCAACGCCTTCGGGATGGCTGAGCCGCGGCTCGCTCCAGATCCCGTCGAAGAACACCCGCAGGCGATCCTGCGCGAGGAGAGGCGCCGGCATCATACCTCCCCCCGGCGCAGGCCGGTCGCCGCGTCGAAGAGATGCATGCGCCCGGGCTCGAAGTTCAGGGTGACGGGCGCGCCGCGCTCCAGCCCCGCCTCCGGCGCAAGCTTTGCGGCGATCAGGGCATCGCCGGCCTTCACCGTCAGGATCGTGCAGTCGCCGAGCAGCTCTGACGAGAAGACCGTGCCGGAGAAATGGCCGTCGCCCTCCGGCGCGATGCGCACATGCTCGGGCCGCACGCCCAGCAGGACATCGCCGGCCGCATGCGCCAGCGGGAAACGCCCGCCCTCGCTGGAGAACCAGCCGTCCAGAAGCCGGCCCGGCAGGAGGTTCATCGGCGGCGAGCCGATGAAACCGGCGACGAAGGTATTGGCCGGGCGCGCATAGATCTCGGCCGGCGTGCCGATCTGCTGGATCGTCGCCTTGTTGAGCACGACGATCCGGTCGGCCAGTGTCATGGCCTCGACCTGGTCGTGGGTCACGTAGATGGTCGTGACGCCGAGGTCGCGCTGAAGGTTCTTCAGCTCGCCCCGCATCACCGTGCGCAGCTTCGCGTCGAGATTGGAGAGCGGCTCGTCCATCAGGAAGACCTGCGGACGGCGCACGATGGCGCGCGCCAGCGCCACGCGCTGGCGCTGGCCGCCGGAGAGTTCGGCGGGGCGCCGGGTCAGGAGATGGCCCATGTCCACCCGCTCGGCGGCGGCGCGCACCAGCGCCTCCCGCTCGGGCCGCGCGACCTTTCGGATCTTCAGCGGATAGGCGATGTTCTCGCCGACGGTCATGTGCGGGTAGAGCGCGTAGTTCTGGAAGACCATGGCAAGGTCGCGGTCGCGTGCCGGCATGTCGTTGACCCGCCGGCCGCCGATGCGGATCTCGCCCGAGGTCGGTTCCTCCAGCCCCGCGACGATACGCATCGTCGTCGACTTGCCGCAGCCCGAGGGGCCGAGCAGGACGAGGAACTCCCCGTCCCCGATGGAAAGATCCAGCCCCGCAAGGGCGGTATAGGCGCCGAAACTCTTGGTCAGCTTGCGCAATTCGATTGCGGCCATGTCACTCGTGTCCTTTCAGGAAGTCGCGGCGCCAGGGCAGCTCGATCCGCCGCCCGGCACTGTCCGAGATCGTGAGCCGATCCCCGTCGACGGAAATGTTCGCGATATCGGCCCACCCCTCCGGACGGGGCAACGCGCCCATCACATGGCGGACGACATGGCTGCGCCCCGCGGCAAGCGGCAGGCCCGTCGCCACGCCCTCGGCGGCGACCGGATTGGCGGCCGCGGCCGCCGCTTCGCCGGCAGGCCCCGGGCAGCAGCCGTCCTCGATGCCCGTCACGCCGACGACCCGGCCATTCCATGGCGCATGGTCGCGCCCGCCGTTCGAAAACCAGAGCATGGTGACCGGCAGGACGGACGGATCCTTGAGGAAGAAGACGATGTCGTCCTCATCCTCGCGGATCACCGCGGACCAGCCGAGCGCCGCATCCGGCGCCTCGACGAGGGTGACGAAGTCCTCGTTGCGCCGGCCGATCGGCCAGCGCGAGAGATCGACGGTCTCACCCTCGGCGCCGGCCATCCGGCGAAGGTCGGTGCCGCGCGCCGGATAGGCAAGGCACGAACGGCCCGATTCGAAAACCTCGGCAAAGGTGAGTGCGGCGCGCTTGCGCGACGTGAAGAAACGCCCCCGGCCCGACAGGTGCAGCATCGGGTGATGGGCGACGGGCAGCACGCCCTCTCCCCCGTCGATCCCATGCTCCTGGTAGAGCAGCGGCGCGTCCTTCGCGATTTCGAGGCGCTTCGTGATCCGCGCGCCGGATACGTCGCGCGCGAGAACGGAGCGGATGGCATGGGGTTCGTGCACCTCCACACGCCACGGGCTGTTGGCGGTCCAGCCATGGGCGGGAACGTCCGGATCGGCGGCGGCCGCGAACGGGGCGCAGAAGAAGTCTCCGGCGAGCCGGCATTCGGCGGGCGAAAGGCCGGGAAGCGCCCGGGTCGCCGGCTCCTCCCGCCAGGGCGCGGCATAGAGCGGCTCGAACGACCGGCCGGCCCAGCGAAAGGACAGCCGCGGAATGTTGCCGACCGCGGGGTCGAACTGCAGCGCACCGCATGCCGTGCCGATGGACACGAGATCCCGCATCATTCGCCCCGGATGGCGAGGCCGCCGTCGCAGCGCACGATCTCGCCGGTGATGAAGCTCGCCTTGTCCGACGCCAGGAAGGCGACGAGTTCGGCGACCTCCATGGGCTGGCCGAAGCGGCCGATCGGATGCGCCCGGTTCCAGCTGTCGATCAGGGCCTGCGCGTCCTCGGTCTCCTCGAAGATCTTCTCGTTCATCGGCGTCATGATGGTGCCGGGCGCGACCGCGTTGACACGGATGCCCGCCTTGGCGAGGTCGATCGCGCATTGGCGGGTCAGCGCGATGATCGCCCCCTTGGCGGCGGCATAGGCCGGCCAGCCCTGAAAGCCGATCAGCCCCTGGACCGAGGAGAGGTTGACCACGGCCCCGCCGCCGCGCCTGCGGAGCAGGGGCACGCAGGCCTTCATCGTGCGCCAGAAGCCGGTCAGGTTGGTGTCGATCACCGTCGTCCAGCGTTCCTCGTCGATCTCGTCGATCACGCCGTTGAGGGCGACGGCGGCATTGTTCACGATGATGTCGAGGCCGCCGAAGCGCGTTTCGGCAAGCCGCGCCATCGCCTCCATGTCCGCAAGACGGCGGACGTCGCCGCTAAGGAACGCAACGTCGTTCCCGAGCCTGTCCGCCAGCGCCGCGCCGCTCGCCTCGTCGATGTCGGAAAAGACGACCTGCCCGCCCCGCGCCGCGAAAATCTCCACGCAGGAGCGGCCGATGCCCTTGGCGCCGCCCGTCACGACAATGACCTTGCCCTTGAATTCCATGATTATTCCATCCTGAACTGGGGATCGCGCTTTTCCAGGAAGGCATCGATCCCCTCCTGGCCGTCGGCCGTCGAATAGAGGCGGAACAGCACTTCCTGCTCGAGGCTCTTGGCCGCCTCGATGCCGGCATCCTGCCCTTCGCGCAGCAGCCGCTTCATCTCGGCCGCCGCCAGCGGGGCGACCTTGAGGCAGGCGCGCGCGCGCCGCAGGATGGCCTCGTCCATGCCCGCAGCGGGAACCACGTCGGCGGCGATGCCGAGCTCCAAGGCGCGCTGCGCCGAAAGCCGCCAGCCTGCGAGGAGAAGATCGGAGGCCGCATATTTGCCGACCGCCCGGAGCAGCCGCTGCGTGCCCCCGCCGCCCGGGCAGAGGCCGAGCCGGCCTTCCGGTAGGCCGAGCTGCGCCGTCTCGGAGAGGATGAGGATGTCGCAGCAGAGTGCGATCTCGAACCCGCCGCCGAGCGCAAAGCCGTCGACCGCGCAGATGACCGGCTTGCCGATGCGTTCGAGCCGGTCGAAGACGCGGCGGGAGTTGAACTGGTAGGCGGTGAATTCCGCCCGCTTGTTGCCCTGGTATTCGGCAATGTCGGCGCCCGCGACGAAGGCCTTGCCGCCCGCCCCGCGCAGCACGATGACGCGCACGCCGGGATCGGCGGCGGCGGCATCCAGTGCGGTCTCGAATTCCCGCATCAGCGGCGTCGAGAGCGCGTTCAGCTTTTCCGGCCGGTTGAAGAGAAGCTGGCGGATGCCGGGAGAAAGATCCGTCGGTTCGATCAGCGCCATGGCCTAACCTTTCACGGCACCGGCGGTGATGCCGGCGACGAAGTAGCGTTGCAGGAAGAAGAAGACGGCCATGACGGGCAACGAGACCATGACCGAGGAGGCCATGAGCTCGCCGTAGCGGATACCGTACTGGCCGATGAAGTCGTTGAGACCGACCGGCAGGGTGCGCATCTCCTTCGTCGAGGTGAAGGAAAGCGCGAAGAGGAATTCCTGCCAGGTCACGATCAGCACATAGACCGAGGTCGCGATGAGGCCCGGCCGGGAGAGCGGCACGACGATGTCCCAGAACACCCGCATCGGCGTCGCGCCGTCCACGGCCGCCGATTCCTCCAGCGCCGCCGGAAGCTTCAGCAGGAACCCCCGCAGCATCCAGATCGCCACCGGCAGCGTCACCGACACATAGGCAAGGATCAGCGACCAGTAGGTGTTGAGCAGATTGGCGCCGCGCATCATCTTGTAGATCGGGATGATGATCGCCGAGTGGGGAAACATCTGGGCCAGGACCACCAGCCCGATCAGCGCCGAGATGGCGGCAAGCTGCCCGCGGGTGAAGCTGTAGGCGGCGAAAAGGCCGAGGCTGACCGTGATGGCGACCGTCGAAAGCGACACGACGAGCGAGTTGAGGAAGTAGGTCCGGAATTCGGGCCGGAACGCCGTGATGTAGTTGCCGATCGTCGGGTCGTCGGGCCAGAGCCGCGCCGGGATCGCGAAGGGTTCCGTCGGCGGCTTGAGGCTGACGGAGATCATCCAGAAGAACGGCAGGAGGACGACGGTCGCCAGCAGGAGCTGGAGCAGCATCAGTCCGAGGCGCGTCGCGCGGGTCTGGTTCATGCTGCGGCCCTCCGCCGGCTGGCCCCGCCCTGGACGATGGCGTAGAGCGCCACGAGCACGGACAGCACGAGGATCGAGAACACGCCGTAGGTCGCCGCCTCGCCGAAGCGGAACTGGCCGAAGCCCGTTTCGAAGATCTTGGTCGGGAAGATGTGGGTCGCCGATTGCGGACCGCCCTTGGTCAGCACCCAGATGATGTCGAAATAGTTGAAGGTGAGGATCAGCGTCAGCACGATATTGACCACGATGACGTCCCGGATCGCCGGCAGCGTGACGTCGAGCAGGCGGCGGACCGGTCCCGCCCCGTCGAGCATCGCCGCCTCGATCTGGCTCCTGTCGACGTTCTGAAGCGCCGCCAGATAGATCAGCATGGAGAAGGGAAACCCCTTCCAGACGGCCGCGACGATCACGGAGGCCATGGCCATGCGGCTGTCGGCGAGCCAGGCGACACTGTTCTCGATAAGCCCCGCCGAAAGAAGCAGCGAGTTCACGAGGCCGAGCTGCGGATCGTACATGAAGCGCCACAGGATCGCGGCAACGACGCCCGGCAGGATGAAGGGCAGGAGCACGATGGCGCGCAAGGCGCCCTGCATCGGCAGGTTCTGGTTCAGCAGCAGCGCGGCGAGGAAGCCGAAGACGTTCTGGAGCAGCACCACGCCGAGCGTCCAGACGATCGAGTTGACGAGCACTTCCGCAAAGGTGCCGTCCGCGAGCACGCGCCGGTAGAGCGCGAGGCCCGCGAACTTCGGATCCGGGTTCAGAAAGCTCGTCTCGTGAAAGCTCTCATAGACCGTACCGACCATCGGATAGTACAGCATGACCGCCATCAGAAGCAGGGCGGGTGCAAGAAGCAGCCAGTAAAGCCGGCGGTCTTGGCGCATCGGAAAAGCCTTGTCCTGTGCCGCACCCCGTTTCCGGGATGCGGCGGAAGATGGATTAGTCGAGGGCGTTGATGGCGTCGCAGGCCTTCGCCGCCGCATCGGCCGGCTTGCCGCCCGCATAGATGTCCTGGAACATGGCGACCTGCGCATCGGCAAGCTCGAGATAGCGCGGCGAGAGCGGCCGTGCCTTGGCATTGTCGAGATGCGTCATGATCGTCTGCGGCTCCTGGCGGTTCTTCGCCAGGAAGGCTTCGGCAGCCTTCTTGTTGGCCGGGATGAGGTCGACGACGTCGCCGTTGACATCCTCGCGCACCATGAACTGGATGAATTTCCAGGCCGCGTCCTTGTGCGCGGAGGTTTCGAAGACGGCGAGGTTCCAGCCGCCGAAGGTGCCGACCGGGGTCTTGCCCTCGGGCGCCGTGCCGTTCACGAAGCCCCAGCTGAGGCTGCTCTTCTGCAGGGTCGGCTGCTCCAGCGCGGGCCAGAACTCGATGGCCAGCGAGCCGTTCAGGAACAATTCGCGCATGTCGCCCGACGAAGCGTTCAGGATGCCGCCGGGCGCGAACTTCGAAAGCTCCTGGAGATAGGCGAGCGCCTCGACGGCGGGCGCCTCGGTCAGGGCGCAGCTTCCGTCGTCGTTGAGGATCCGGCCGCCATTCGAGAAGATGAAGGAATCGCCGACGACGACCGTGTCCTCGCCCTTGTGGCCGAACAGGCCGACACCGAACTTGCCGTCGGCCGTAAGCTTCTCGGCCGCCGCCTTCAGGCCCTCGAAGGTGCCGAGGCTGGCCGGATCGACCTTGGCCGCATCGAGCAGCGCCTTGTTGTAGTAGCTGAACTGCCAGACATCGACATTGAACGGAATGCCGTAGAGCTTGCCGTCCAGCACGGCCGAATCCCAGGCGCCGCCGAAGAAGCCGTCACGGGAAAGACCGGCCGCGGCGGCCTCTTCCGTCAGATCGGAGACCGCACCCGCCTTGGCGAAGGCGCCGACCCAGATCTGGTCGAGCGTCGCGATGTCGGGCGCATTGCCGCCCTGCACCGCCGTCAGCAGCCGCTGCTGATATTCCGGATAGGGAACGGTCGTGACCTCGATCCTGATATCGGGGTTTTCCGTCATGAACCGCTCGACCGCCGCCTTCTGCACATCGGAGAGGCCGCTTTCGGTCTGCTGGTTGTCCCAGAACTGAAGCGTCACCTGCTGGGCAAGCACCGGGCCTGCCGAAAGCAGGGCCGTTCCAAGAAATACGGTCGTCATCAGTGATCGCGTCATGGTTTCCTCCCTCGCGATTGGATTGTCTCAGGACTGAATTCTGTAGTTCCCGTCCGCCTCTGCCGTCGGCTCGGGATGGATTTCGCCCGCGATCAGCACGTCGATGCCGACCGAACGGAAGCGCTGGCGATCCTCGGGCAAGGCGCCGTCGTCGGTGAGCACGGAGCGGATCTGCGAGATGCCGGCGATGCGATGGTTGGCGTCCGAGCCGAGCGCGACGCTGTCGGCGAGCACGATGCCCACCTCCGCCGCATTGATGAACCGCAGCGCCGCCAGCGCCCGGCGCTCGTCGAGCGAGGAAAGGCCGAAGCCGGGCGTCACGCCGTCGACCGCAATGAAGGCAAGATGCGGGCGCACCCGCTCGAAGATCGCCCCGAGGCTGGGGCCGACGAGGCAGCGGTCCGCCTTCTGGTATTCCCCGGCGGTCAGGATCACCTTGATCGCCGAAACGTCCTCCAGCGCATGCAGCACGTCAAACGCGTTCGTCACGACCGTGACGCCCTGGAGCTGTTCCGGCTTGCGCACCGCCAGGCTGCGCAGTTCCTCTGCAAGGAACGTGTTCGCCTGCCCCTCGTTCAGGGCGACGACCATTCCCGGGCGAACGAGCTGGGCCGCGCTTTGCGCGATTTCGCGGCGCAGCCGGGCGATCTCCGCGGAAATGCCGTGATGCGGCGGCGACACGACGAGCGTGGCGCCATAGAGCGCGCAGCGCACCTGCATGGCCGCCGCCATGCTGCGGTACCAGTCGTGCGCCGGATAATGCGGCAGGAAGCCGATCCGGCGCGTGCGGAGAAGCTTCGCCTGGAAGCTTAGGCGAATGTCGCCCAGCCGTTCCAGGACGTCCTCCCTCAGGCGCCAGCCCTGGGCGCCCGTCTCGAAATAGTCGGACAGGGTTTGCGGCGTGACGATGGCATGCGGCGTGACGGTATCCGGCGGGTTCTGTCCGAGAATGCCGAGAACGGCCATGTCGATGGCAAGGCGACCGACGACCTCCGGGAACAGGGCGCCGACGGCCCGAAGCGGACCGCTTTCGAGAAGCCGCGCCATGAACGCGGCGCTTTCGCCCCCCATCGAATAGACGGCGACCTTCCTGTCCAGGCGCTCCGCCGCCTCGATCCCGGCTATGGCGGCATGATCGTTCACCGCGAAGACCAGGTTGATCGTCTCGTCCGCCGCGAAGGCATCGTGGGCGACGCGCAGGCCGATCCGGTAGCTGCCCTGCCCGTTGACCCGATGAACGGCCGCAGGCTTGACGCCCGCCTCGGCCAGGCCCGCCTCGAAACCCGCCACGCGCTCGCGCGTGTTGGGCAGTTCGGCGACGCCGATCACGAGCATCGAGAGCGGCCTGTCGCCGACCTCGCGGGCCGCCAGCCGGCCGAGCTCCACCCCTGCGGCGAAATTGTCCGGGCCGAGATAGGCCCCGCCCGGCTGGGACGCGCTTTCCGCGATGAAGGGGATGCCACGGCGCACGATTTCCCGCCTGAGCACCTCGCTTCCCCGGCCGGTGATCGGCGGCAGGATGACGGCATTGAGCGAATCGAGATCGGAGGCGAGCGGGTTCGTCTCCGCGCCCGGCAGCACCCCCTTGGCGCGCACGAGCACATCGTCCGGCATCACCGCCCCGCCGTGGCGTCGCCGGAGCGCACCGAGCTCGTCCAGATGGACAAGGTCGCGCCGGATCGTCACGGCGGCGACACCGGGCATGAAGCGTTGCAACTCCTCCATGCTCACCACGCCCTGTTGGCGCAGCAGGGAAAGAATCCGCGCATGTCGCTGCTCTTTGATCATTTGATCTCCTCTCCGACTACAATCACGAAGGCATCGCAGGATATCAACGACAAGACGGGCGGGATCGACTACGGACGGAGATCATTCAGTAGATAGTGATCAAAAACGATCACGCAGGTATTCCCGCGCGACGGCTCTCCAGGCGGGTGCGCAGCAGGGCACGGTTGCCGAGATCCGCCAACGCGTCGTGCCTCGCCATAGGGCGAGCCGCTCTTCATTCCCCTTGCGTGCCTGAATATTCTCGGCGGCACCGCAGGCGCGCATGGAAATCCACATGAAGCCGGCGACGACTTCGGGAGCCGCGTTGGGCAGGAGGACGATGGACGAGAGCGTCTTGTGGAAGTTTATCGGCCGCCGGAACGCGATCGCCGAGATGAGGAGGGCGATTTACTTCTTGCCCGTCACTCCGGACGGACGAGGAGCCCGTTCAGGACAGTGTTCGTGATCGTTTTCGCAGCCAGGTCGTAATCGGCGGTTCGAAGCTGCCGGACGTCCAGCGCGTCGCATGCGAGCGCCTCGAACTCGACGTAGAACTGGGTAGCCGACCACAGCAGGATGAAGAGGTGCCGTGCATCCACCCTGACGATCTTTCTCGCCTCCGCCCAGCCATCGAGTACACCGGCCTTTTCAGCGGTGACCCTGCGCATATGCTCGCGCGCTTCAAGCGAAAGGTGCTCCGCCCCCTGCAGGATTTCGTTGGCGAACAAGCGCGTTTCGGCCGCGTTCCCGCGGGCATGCTCCAGCTTGGCCCGAACATAAGCCTCGATTGCCTCCGCGGGCTCGCGGTCTGCGGATATATGACGGAACGCTTCGTCCCAACTATGGATCAGGCGGTCGATCGTGGCGTTGTAGATCTCCTCCTTCGACGAGAAGTAGTAGTAGACATTGCCCTTCGGCAGCCCCGATGCCTTTGCGATCTCGACGATCCGGGCGCCATCCAGTCCCTTCCTCGAAAAGACCTCGACGGCTGCAGTCAGGATCTTGAGCACGTTCCGCGCCCTGATCCGCTCATCCGAAACAGCGTGCGAAGGAACCCCTCGACCAGAGGTCACATTGTTGGTTTTCGGTTCCTCTGCCATCGTCTATCCCGTTAATTTATTTAGATTTTATGCGCGACCGCCGCTCATTCCAACGGTCAATTCTTCCTGGTGGAGCTTGCCGGGCGGGCGTTCTGGCTCTCCCGGATTCGAAGCACCAATAAAAAGGAAGTTGACAAGATGGTCAACTTTCTTCATGAAAAGCTGACAAAACGGTCAGGTTCTGGAGGAGCCGCCGCAATTCGACTGCCTTGAGGAGGGTGCGCATGGCCATGTCGCTACGGGCCGCCATGACCGAATTCATGGCCGACTGGTCGACCGACCTGGACGAGACCTGGCGCGCGCTCATCGGGCATGCGGGCCCTGATTTCTATGCGGTGGCGCCCGAGCTCGAGCTTGAGGTCTGGGAACCGATCTTTCCCGTCCGCCGCGGAAAGCACTTTCCGGGAATGCCCGCCGGCGCCCATTGCCTGCGGGCCTTCGACGGGATCGCTCCTGAGGACGTTCGCTGCGTCATCCTCGGCCAGGACCCCTACCCCGAACCCGGCTTTGCGACCGGCCGGGCCTTCGAGGCGGGAAACCTCGCCGAATGGCGCGAGATGGACAAGATGTTCTCGAAGAGCATCCGCGCCTGGACCCAGCTGATCGTGGCGGCCCGGACCGGGGACCTCTCCTACGCCCGCAGTTTCGCCGAGTGGCCAAGGACGCATGCCGCCATCGAGAACGGCACCGTCGCGCTGGAAGCCCCGTCCCGCATAGCGGATCGCTGGGTCGGCGAAGGCGTTCTGCTGCTCAACGCCTCGCTCACGCTCACCCGCTTCAAGGTCGAGATCGATGCGCACCAGTCCAGGGGCCATTTGCGGCTCTGGCGCCCGATCATCCTGGAGACCCTGCGCAGGCTCGTGGCGCAGGGAAGACCGCTCGTGTTCATGGGTTTCGGTGACGCGGCGGCGGAGGCGTTCGCCGAGGCCGGCATCGACGAACGGGTCGGCGGCCCCTTCCGCTGCATCCTGCGCGACCACCCTGCCCGCGCCGACGCCGTCCTTTCAAGGCCCAACCCTTTCATTCTCTGCAACGACTACCTGGAGGAGATGGGCGCTCGTCCCATCGCGTGGTGACCATGGCGGCAACGAAGACATACGATTTCATCATCATCGGCGCCGGCTCGGCCGGCTGCGTGCTGGCCAACCGCCTGTCCGCCGATCCCGCCAACAAGGTGCTTTTGCTGGAAGCCGGCGGCAAGGACCTTAATCCGCTGTTCCGCCTGCCCATGCTGATGGGCAAGCTGTTCCATTCGGGCATCTACAACTGGCATTATCATACGGAGCCGGAGCCGCACCTGAACGGGCGCTCGCTCTACTGGCCGCGCGGCAAGGTGCTCGGCGGCACGTCCACCATCAACGGCATGATCTATGTGCGCGGCAACCGTCACGACTATGACCGATGGGCGCAGATGGGCGCTGCCGGCTGGTCCTATGACGAGGTCCTGCCGGCCTTCCTGCGGTCCGAGGCCCACGTCCAGCGCAACGGCGCCTTCCACAACACCGAGGGCGAACTTACCGTCTGCCGGGCACGCGGGTGGAACGGGCTTCTCGATGTCTTCAACCAGGCAGGCGGAGAGGCCGGATACCCGCTCAATGACGACTTCAACGGCGAGGAGCAGGAAGGTTTCGGCCGCTATGACTTCACCATCACCAAGGGCAAGCGCTGCTCCACGGCCTATGCCTTCCTGCGGCCCGCAAGAGACCGCCCGAACCTGACGATCCTGACCCGTGCCCATACGAGGCGCGTGCTCATCGAGAACGGCCGCGCGGTCGGCGTCGAGTTCAGTCGAAGGGGCAACACGTCGAAAGCCTATGCGGACCGCGACGTGATCCTCTCGGCCGGCGTGGTCAACTCGCCGCAGATTCTCATGCTTTCGGGAATCGGCGCGGCCGACGAGCTTGCGGAACACGATATCCGTGTCGTCCGGGACCTTCCGGGCGTCGGCAAGAACCTTCAGGACCATGTCGACTGCGTCATGGCCTATGAGTGCCGCGAACCGGTCACGCTCTATTCGGACCTCAGGGCCGACAAGCTCACCTGGTCCGTTGTCCAGGGCATGCTGTTCGGGGAAGGCATCGCCACGACCTTCCCCTACGAGGCCGGGGCCTTCGTCAAGTCGCGCACCGACCTTGCGGCGCCGGACATCCAGCTTCACTTCATGCCGGCGCTCGAAAAGACGGCAAACCTGCATTTCCCGAACCCGTTCAGGAAGGAGCGGGTGGAAGCCAATCACGGCTTCTCGCTGCGTGTCGGCCCGGTCAATCCCGAAAGCCGGGGCGAGATCACGCTGCGCTCGGCCGACCCGATGGATCGCCCGCGCATCACCGCGAACTACCTGCAGACCGAGTTCGACATCCGCACGATGATCAACGCCATCCGCATCACGCGCGAGATCATCAGCCAGAAGGCTTTCGACAAGTATCGCGGCCAGGAACTCGCGCCGGGGCCGGCCGTCGAAAGCGATGCCGAAATGGTCACATGGCTGCGCGCCAATGCCATGACGACGTTCCACCCCGTCGGCACCTGCAAGATGGGCAGCGATCCGATGGCCGTGGTCGATTCCCGCCTGAACGTTCACGGCATCAAGGGGCTGCGCGTCGCCGACGCCTCGATCATGCCGATCATTTCCAGCGGCAACACCAATGCCCCGGCGATCATGATCGGGGAAAGAGCCGCCGATTTCATTCTCAAGGAGACATCCAGATGATCGTCGAGCATCGCACCTACACATTCCGGCCGGGAACCGTCGACGGCTGGCTGAAGAAATACGAGGCCGAGGGCCTGCCGATCCAGAAACGGCACCTGAACACGTTTCTCGGGCTCTATGTCAGCGAGATCGGTTCCCTGCACACGACGGTGCTGATGTGGGGCTACGACAACCTCGCGGACCGCGAGGCGCGGCGGACCGCCATGTATGCCGATCCCGAATGGCAGGCGTTCATTTCCGGGGTCTGGTCCCTCGATGCGATCCAGCGCCAGGACGTGATGATCATGAACCCGGCGCCATTCTCGCCGGGCGCCTGAAGCGGGAAGCGGGCACCCCCGCATCACGAAAGAAATCGGCTGGCGCGCTGCGCCTGCCCAACGACAAGAAGACGCAGACATCGAACCTCCAGAGCAAGGGAATGGGAAAATGACGAACAGAACCTCGAATGAAATCAACGTGCTGCGCCATGCGATCGGCCGCCGCTCCTTCCTCAGGACGTCGGCGGGATTGGCCGCCTTCACCATGGCGGGCGGTCTTTTGACGGCCGTGGCACATGCGTCGGGCGGCCTCGTGGCGCTGGTGCACACGCAGGCGGCAGGCGATGCCGGCCCGGTGGACTCGATGATCGCCAAGCTCAAGCAGCTCTCCGGGGAACAGGGCTTCGAATATCGCGCGGTCTACGCTCAGGACCCGGCGACCTACGAGACCATCTTCCGCACGCTGGGCGATGCCGGCGCGGCGGTTATCGTATCGACCTTCAACGAGGTCGCGGAACCCTTCAAGGCGCTTGCGCCGTCGTACCCCGACACAAAGTGGATCCAGCTTTTCGCCGACCCCTTCGAGCCGGCGATCCCGAACGTCGTGACGGTCGCCTACGACTACTATCTCGGTTGCTACCTTTCCGGCATCTTCGCTGCGCGCGTCAGCAAGTCGGGCAAGCTGGGCTTCATCGGCGGCGTCTCCATTCCGCCGATCAATGCCGACTACAACGCGTTCAAGGCAGGCGCGGAATCGGTGCGTCCGGACGTGTCGGTAACGGTCGCCTTCGCCGGCTCCTTCCAGGACCCGGCCAAGGGACAGGAGATCGCGACCCAGATGTATTCGAGCGGCATCGACTACATCCAGACCGACGCGGCCGCGACCGACTTCGGCATCATCGCCGCGGCGAACGAGGTGGAAGGCCGGCTGGTCAGCGTGCTCGATCCGGCACAGTTCCCGCAGGGACCCAGGTCCGTCATTTCGATCGTCGGCCTGGACTTCGGCACCTCGCTCTACAACGAAGTCACGAAAGCGCTCGGCAGCGGTTTTGCCGGTGGCACCCATGAGCATACCGGCCTCGGAACGGGCGTGATCGACTTCATTCGCTCTCCCCTCTTCGCCGAGCAGGGGCCGGCGGACATCATCACCAGGGCAAAGGAAGTCGAGCCCGAAATAGCCGCGGCGCGGGCGGCGATCCTGGACGGGTCGCTCAAGGTGCCGTTCAATACGAACCTCTGACCTTCCATCGGATCATGCTGCGATGAAAGAAGACAGATCCCCCATATTTGAATGCCGCGATGTGACGGTGCGCTACGGCCCCGTCGTCGCGCTCTGCGGTGTCGGAGCCGTCTTCGAACGTGGCATGATCCACGCCGTGGTCGGGCAGAACGGCGCGGGCAAGACGACCTTTGCCCGCGTCCTGGCCGGTCTCGTGCGCCCGGCATCCGGCGAACTTGCGATCGACGGGCGGTCCCTTCCGGGCGGCAATGTCAACGATGCCCGCATGGCGGGCGTCGAGCTCGTCCACCAGAGTTTCGCCCTGCCGCCCTCCTTCACCGTTGCCGAGGCGATGCAGTTCGGCGCCGCGGGCGGAGGGATGTTCAGCAGGAGCCGCCTGGAAAAACGGTGGCAACCCCATCTCGACGCGCTCGATGTCAAGGTCCAGGCCCGGCAGCGCATCCGCGACCTGCCGGTGGAAACGCAGCAGGGCGTGGAAATCGCCCGCGCGCTCGTCTCGGATGCCAAGCTGCTCATCCTCGACGAGCCGACGGCGGTGCTCTCGCCGGAAGGCGCGGAAAAGCTCTTCGAGCGCGTCCGCCGATTGAAGGAGCGCGGCGTCACGGTCATCCTGATCCTGCACAAGATCCGGGAAGTCCTGGCCATCGCCGACACGGTGACGGTCCTGCGCGGCGGGCGGCTTGTCGATGGACCGCTGGCCTGTGCCGGCATAGACGCGGATCGCCTGGCGGAACTCATCATCGGCCCGGCTGGCGCGCGCGCCCTGAATTCCGAGGACAAGGCCGCGCTGACCGGCGCGGCGGCGGTGACACATGCCGGGCAGCACGACGCCCCCGCCGGCGCCACGCCCATCCTCAGGATGCGCGCCGTTTCCACGCGGCCCGATCCCGAGGGCCCGGCGCTCGAAAAGGTCGACCTCGACATCCGCCCGGGAGAAATCATCGGGGTGGCGGGCGTCGAAGGCAATGGGCAACGGACGCTCGTGCGGGCGATCTCGGCGCTGGCGGACCTCGTCGAGGGCGAGATCGCCATCGGCGACAGCGACGTGACCCGCGCCCCGCTTGCGGCCCGGCGCGCGGCCGGGCTGCGCGTCATCCCCTTCGAGCGCAATGTCGAAGGACTGAGCCTGACCAGCTCGCTCTGGGAGAACTGGTCGGCCCGCAGCCTTCTCCAGATGCCGCTCCTTTCCGCCATCAGCCCCGTCGCCATACGCAGGGAGTGCGATACGGCGCTCAAGCAATGGGACGTGCGCTATTCCGAGGTCGGCCAGCGGGCCGGCTCGCTCTCCGGCGGAAACGCGCAGAAGGTCATCCTGTCGCGCGAAATGGACGAAAGCGCCCGCCTCATCCTTGCCGCACAGCCGACGCGCGGCCTCGACATCGGGGCGACGTCGTTCGTATGGGAATCGATGCGCAGCGCGCGCTCGCGCGGCTGCGGCCTGCTGTTCATCTCCTCCGATCTCGACGAGATCTTCGACATCTCCGATCGGGTGATCGTCATGCTGTCCGGACGCATCGTCGCGCAGTTCCGTCCCCCCTATGATATCACCGCCGTCGGCGCGGCCATGACAGGAGTGCTGAGATGATCGATCGTCTTGTCTCGGTTTTCCGTGCCCTGATCTTCATCCTGATCGGCCTTGCGCTTTGCGGCATGATCTTCCAGGCGGCCGGCTACTCGGCGCCGTTGATGTTCCACGCGATCGCCGATGGCGCCTTCCTGCGGACCGGCGCCCTGCAGCAGGCGCTTCGCTGGGGCCTGCCGCTGTTCATCACGGCGGTCGGCGTGGCCGTTTCCTTCCGGGCGGGCTATTTCAATATCGGCGCCCAGGGACAGTTCTACATGGGAGCCATCGCGGCCGCCTTCATGGCGGAATGGCTGAACGGCGCACCGGCTCCCGTCGTGATACCGGCCTGCTTTCTTGCCGGCATGACGGGCGGCGCGCTTTGGGCGCTTTGGCCTGGCCTGCTCCGGCTGAAGTCGGGCGCCGACGAGGTGATCACCACGCTGATGGGCAACTTCATCGCCGGCCTGGTGCTTCTCTACGTGACGGCCGGGCCGCTGAAGGACCCGTCGGGCACGGGGCAGCAGGCCTCCAGCCGGCCGCTCGACGGCACCTACCGCATCAGCGACTCGCTCGGCCTGTCCCCGACGATCATCGGCATTGCCGTGGTGGTCGGCGTGGTCCTGTGGCTTCTCGTCAACCGCACGGCCTTAGGGGTCTTGTCGGGCCTTGCCGGCCGAAACCCGACGATGGTCGAATGGCAGGGGGCAAGGACCTGGCGCATCGGGCTTGCGAGCTTCCTCCTCAGCGGCGCCCTTGCCGGTCTTGCCGGCACCATCGAGTTCATGGGACCCAACGGGCGGCTGACCGGCGGTTTCCTGCCGGGTCACGGCTTCACGGCCATCCTCATCGCGCTCGTCGCCAATTTCTCCGTCGTCGGGACGGCCTTCGTCTCGCTGTTCTTCGGCGGCCTCGCCTCGGCCGCCCTGTACCTGCCGATCATGGCCGGCCTGCCGTCCTCGGCGATCGACATCATCAATGCGGCCATCGCGCTCTTCATCACCGCAAAGTCCAGTCTCGTCGACCGGATCGCGAAACTCGGGGGACGGATATGGAAGACTTCGTAATCGCCATCCTGCGCTCCGGCACGCCGCTGATCTATGTGGCCCTTGCCGGCGTCATCGCCCAGCGCGCCGGCATCTGGCATCTCGGCCTGGAGGGGCTGATGATCACCGGCGCCTGCGCAACGGTTCTCGGCATCGTGCTCACGCAATCGATCTGGCTCGCCCTTCTCGGAGCGATCGTGGCCTGCGTCCTCGGTTCGATCCTGTTCTGGTTCGTGGTGGAGAAGCTCAAAGCCAACCAGATCATCGCCGGCCTCGGGCTTTCGGGCCTCGGGCTTGGCGGCACGGCGCTCGCCGTCCAGTCGATATTCGGGACACAGGCGGCGGTCAGCGCGCCCTTCGGCCTGCCGCGCATCGGCCCGGCATTCGGAGTCTTCGGCTCGCTCTCCATCCTGGTCTTCATCATGCCGGCGATCGTGTTCGCGATGTGGGTGCTGTTGCGGCGAACCCGTTTCGGCCTGCGCCTTGCGGCGTCGGGCGAGCATCCCTTCGCCGCGCGCGGCGTTGGCGTCAACCCGTCGGCGATGCGCCTTGTCGCGCTGATGATCGGCGGCGTGCTCTGCGCGCTTGCCGGCGCCGAGCTCGCCACCGGAAGCCTCCAGATCTTCGCCCAGAACATGACGGCCGGCCGGGGGTTCATGGGCTTTGCCGCCGTCATCTTCGGCGCCGGCCATCCCATCGGGGCAACCCTTGCCGCGGTGTTCTTTGCCGTTGTCGGCGCGCTCGGCATCAGGGCGCAGCTTACCTTCGGCGATCGCATCCCGCACGATCTGCTGCTGGCCCTGCCCTACATCGCGACCGTCCTCGGCATCTGGCTGAGCACGCAGTTGCGCGGCGGCACCAGGGCAAACAACGCCTTCGGCGAGCTGCGCGACCAATGACACCGGCCCGCGACGCAGCGCGACAGGAGCAGGAGAAAGCCATGCCCCAGACATTGATCAAGAACGCGACCCTTTTGACCATGGATGCCGCGAACGGAAGCAAGCCGTTCAACGGCGACATCCTGATCGAGGGAGGCCGCATCGCCGCTATCGGAACGAACCTCGCAGCGCGCCCGGATGCCGCAATTATCGATGGCCGGGACCGGCTGGTGATGCCGGGCCTCGTCAACGCCCACACCCATTCGAGCGAGACCTTCTTTCGGGGGCGGTATGAAGGCATGCCTCTCGAAATCTGGCTTCTCTACGCCTATCCGCTGCTGATGGGACCGGTCATCGACGAACGGCTTCTCTACCTGCGCAGCCTCCTGCTGGCGATGGAATCGCTGCGCAACGGCGTCACGACGATGTGCGACGATTTCTTCGATCCGCCCGCGCACGACCTCTCCCGGCTCTCCGCCGTGTTCAGCGCCTATGCGGACGCGGGCATCCGTGCCAATGTCTCCAGCGCCGTCATGAACGTCCACACGCTGGACGCCCTCCCCTACGCCAGGCAGGTGATGCCGCTCCACCTTCAGGAGAAGCTCGATTTCGGTCCGCCCATGCCGGCCGCGGCCTATATCGACTACTGCCGCTCGGCCTTCGCGACGCTGCACCGCCGGGCCGGACGGCTCAGTTTCATGATCGCGCCCTCGGCGCCGCAACGCTGCACGCCGGATATGCTCCAGGCCTGCCATGCCCTGGCCGTCGAGATGGGCGTGCCCCTGCACACGCATATTCTCGAAACCAAGACGCAGGCCGTGACCGGCCAGGCTTTCTTCGGCAAGAGCCTGATCGCCTATATGCGCGATCTCGGCGCGCTGTCGCGCAACACCACCATCGCCCACGCCGTCTGGGTGAGCGAGGACGATATCGCGATGATGGGCGAGGCCGGATGCTCGGTCGCCCACAACGCCGTCTCCAACCAGAAGCTCGGGGCCGGCATCGCGCCGATCCGGCAGCTGCTCGACGCCGGCGTGGCGGTCGGCCTCGGCACGGACGGCGTCTCGTCGAACGACACCGCCCGCATCTTCGACGTCATGCGGGTCGCCGGCCTGGTCCACAGCGTTTCCGGCCCCGACCACGACAGATGGATCCGCGCCGACGAAATCCTCGCCATGGCGACGATCGGCGGCGCCCGCAGCGCCATGCTGGAAGACGTCATCGGTTCGCTGGAGGTCGGAAAGGCCGCCGATCTTCTGATCCTCGACCTCACCACCCTCAGCTTCACCCCGCTCAACGACATTGCCAAGCATCTCGTCTATGCCGAGAACGGTTCCTCGATCGAGACGGTGATGGTCGCGGGAGAGGTCGTCGTCCGGAACGGCCGCCTTCAGACGATCGACGAGGCAGCGATACTGGCGGAAATCCGTGAGCGTGTCCCCGCGCATCTGGCCGCGCATGCGGAACTGGAGAAGCTGAACGCAGCCTTCCACTCCACGATGGCCGAAATCCACCGGCGTTCCACGTCAAAGGCCATCGGCATGAACCGCTATGCCGGCAATGACGGCTAGGGAGGCCGCTCGATATCCGGGCTGTCCTTGGAAGCATGACGCAACCGTCCGCCGACCTTAAACCGGCGTGACGATCTTACCGGGGTTCAATACCCATTTCCGGTCCAGACATGCCTTGATCGCGCGCGCGAGATCCTGCTTCACTGGATCGGCGTAGCGTTCATACGCACTACGCTTGTCGATGCCGACCCCGTGCTCAGCCGAGAACGATCCGCCGATCTCTCCAAGGCCCGTATAGAGCACGTCCTCGATCGCCCTATAACGTTCGGGCGACGGATTGTCGGTGTTGACGGAAATGTGCAGGTTGCCGTCAGCGAGATGGCCGAAGACATAAGGCGCATAACCCTTGTCGATCGCCAGGAGACCGTCCGTGATGCGCGCGACATAGCCATCGATTGCAGCCGCGGGAACAGACACGTCAAAGGATGGCGGATGGCTGTGCATGCGCTCGATCTGTTCCGTCTCCTCACGCAGCCGCCAAATGGTCCTCGCCTGCTCCATGGAAGCCGCCACCAGCCCGTCGAGAATGCCGGCCTCCTCCCAGATGCTCGAAAGCCCTTCCTCCAGCGCGCTGGTCGCCTCCTCGACGGTTGCCGCGCCAAGCTCCAGGGCAAGCAGGCACGGCGAACCGAGCGGCAACCGTCCCGAATCCAATCCGAGCATCCCTGCCATTGCGACGGCAAAGTCCCGCCACATGATTTCCGCGGCCCGCAGGTTGGCGCCGGGCATGGCAAGCAAATGGCTGACGACCCGTTGGGCGCTGGCCGCATCATTGGTCCCGATGAGCGCCGTGGCCGATGCGCCACCGAGCGGCTCGAGCCGAAGCACGGCGCGGGTAACGATGCCCAGCGTGCCCTCGGCACCGACGAACAGGTGCTTGAGGTCATAGCCTGCGCTGGTCTTTAGAACGCGCGTCAGGTCGCTGAACACGCGGCCGTCCGGCAATACCGCCTCGAGGCCGAGAAGACGATGGCGCATCGTGCCGTTTCGAAACGCCATTATGCCGCCGGCATTCGTGGAGATCATGCCCCCGATGGTGCAGCTGCCTCGCGATGCAAGGTCGATGCCGGGATCAAGGCCATGGACGGCTGCGGCCTCCTGAAGCACGGCCAGAGGCGTTCCGGCTTGAACGATCGCGACCCGGCCCAAACGATCGATCTCTTCGACCCGGTTCATCGCGCCGAGATCGCAGATGATCTGCCCGGAAACCGTCGCCGCGCCACCGGCGAGCCCCGTTCGGCCGCCCTGCGGAACCAAGGGGATCCCTCTTTCGAGACAGAAGCGCACCAGCGCCGACACGCTGCCAACATCCGCCGGGCGGACCAATGCGGCCGCTCCAAAATTGCGACCGTCGAATCCCGGATCGCGGACGGCGAGCTCGTCCCGCCCCCAAATCGTCGCATCCGGCAGGGCGCTACGCAACTCGGAGAGAAGATCGCTCCGCACGCTCATCGTTGTCCTCATGTTACGGGTTGCAGGACGGCTTCACGCGGCGCCCCTCGCCCGGCGATAGACCACGCGGGCGGTCATCACCGTCACGGTGATCAGGATCAGGATGACCGAGATCGCCGCGATCGAGGGGTCGATATTGTCGCGCAGGCCCATCCACATCAGCCGCGGGAGGGTGATGGCATTGACGCTGGTGATGAACAGCGTGACGCCGATCTCTTCCCAGGACAGCACGAAGGACAAGAGCCACGCCGTCGCTATGCCGAACTTGATGTTGGGTATGATGACCTGTGTCGCTCGCTCCCAGGTGGACGCGCCGAGACCGCGCGCGGCCAGATCGATGCGCCGGTCCACCTGGCTCAACGACACGAGGATCAGCACCACGGCGAACGGTACCGTCACGACGACATGCGCGAGTGCCACGCCGAGCCACGTATCGTAGCCGACGACGCTCCCGATGCCCGACATGGACGTGAGCAGGAAGTAGAGGGTGATCGCCGAAACCACCGGCGGGACGATCATTGGCAACAAGACGAAACCGACCAGAACCGCCGTGTAGCGCGGCCGGAACATCCATATGCCGAGGCCGAAGACGAGCGCCAGGAGCGTCGCGAGCGTGCTGGAGACGATGCCGATGCGCAAGCTGAGCAGGATACTGTCCAGCCAGCGCGGGTCGTCGACAAGCGCGCGATAGTGCCTGATCGACAGCTCTCCCGTCGGCATCGAAAGCATGCGCGACGGAGTAAAGGACACCGGCACGACCGCAAGCAGCGGCATCAGCAGGAAGATCGCCACCAGAAAGGCGAGGAACAGGGCGATGGGACCGGGACGGTAGCCGCTCATGTCAACCTGCCATTTGGGAGGGCCGCAGGAAGCGGAACAGGGCTGTGGTCAACAGGCCGACGATCAGGACAAGCGTGATGCTGATCGCAGCGCCGAGACCCCAGTCGGGACTCTGGAAGATGCGAAGGTAGACCAGCTCCGCCACCATGACGCTGCGGCCGCCGCCGAGGATTGCCGGCGTTATGAAGAAGCCGAGCGCGAAGACGAAGACGATCAGCGCGGCCCCGATGATGCCCGACATCGTCATCGGCACGAATATCGACCAGAAGATGCGGGTGCGGCTTGCCCCAAGGCCGCGCGCGGCAAGCAGGACGCGCTCGTCCAGCGCGCGCATGGCCGAGGCGATGGGAAACACCGCGAAGGGAATGAGGAAATGCGTCATGCCGACGACGACGCCGAACTCGTTGCGAACGAGCGCGAGAGGTTCATCGAGGATGCCTGTCGCACGCAGCCAGGTATTGATGAGCCCCTGATTGGACAAAAGCGCCACCCAGCCGAAGGCACGGGTCAAGACCGAAATCCAGAACGGCACGAGGATGCAATATTCCGCCGCAAGCCGCTGGCCCGGCGTGCCGCGCACCCAGACATAGGCGATCGCATAGGCGGCAGCGACTGCCGTCACCGTCACCAGCGCACAGATGCGCGCTGTACGCACGAACACCGATTGCACCAGCGGGTCGGTGAGCAGCGCATGATACTGCCCGAGCCCCGGCTCGGGCAGCGTAACGCTCCATTTCATCACACCAAGAAACGGGATGCCGTAGGCCAGCGCGAGGAGCAGGAGCAGCGGCGCCAGGAGGAGCGCCGCGCCGAGATTGTGGGAGCGCGCGAACATAAGGCGGCTCAGGCGGAGATGATCTTGGTATATTCGTCGAGCGCCGGCCCGTAGTTTTCGGCGTACCATTCCATATCGAGCGGTATCTGCTTGCTCATATTTGCAGGATCGACCGGATTGAGGCGCTTCTTCTCCTCGGGGATCAGCGCATCGGCAGCGGGGTTCGCCGGACCCTGCCCGAGCATGTCGAACATGACGAGCTGCTTCTGCGGGTCCTGTGCGCTGGCGATGAACTTCATCGCCGTGTCACGGCCGCCGGGATTGCCCTTGATGACGGCCATGGCACCCGGGGACAGCAGGCCCTGATCCCAGATGAACTTGATGCGGCCGCCCGAATCCTGCTCGATCAGCGAGGCGCGCGTCGACCAGACCAGGGCCATCGAGGCTTCACCGTCGAGAAGCAGCGACTGGCTTTCCGAGCCGCCGCCCCAATAGGCTATGACGTTCTCCTTGAAGGCGGCGATCTTGTCGTGCGCGCGCTTCAGGTCCAGCGGATAGAGTTGTTCCGGCGCCACGCCGTCACCGAGGAGGGCCGCCTCCCACATGGCGCTGCCCCATTTGTAGAGCGAACGCTTGCCCGGGAACGTCGTCACGTCGAAGAAGTCGGCCATGCTCTTGGGCGGATTGTCGCCGTATTTTTCCGAGTCATAGGCGATGACATAGGAGAAGAAGTAGCTCGAAGCCGCATAGTCCCAGCCGAAACCGGGGCGCATCTTGCCCTTGTCGACGACGGCGTAGTCGATTTTCTCCATCATGTCCTGCTTGCCGAGCGTGATCGCCGAGAACGGGTCGGCGTCGACGATGTCCCAGCTCGGCGCGCCGCTTTTGAACTGGGCGGTGATGGCCCCTTCGGTCGGGCCCGAACCGTCCTGCTTGACGGTGACGCCGGCCTCCTGCTGGAACGGCTGGCCATAGGCCTTGTCATAGGCGGTGACGGCATCGCCGCCCCAGTTCACGAACACGAGCTGCTTTTCCTGCGCCAGCGCACCGCCCGCCCTGAACGCCAGCGGCGCGCCGGCAAGAAGCATGGCGGCCAGCTGCGTAAAGCGCCGGCGGCTCATTTCGCCGCGCTTGACCTTGTCTGCGAGGATTTCGAGGCAGTCTTTCTGAAAGGCTTCATTCATTGTCGTTCCCCTGTTTTCTTGGATCTTCGGACTTCAATGGATCAGTCTTCTGCTTGTAAAATCTCTCAAACCGTCTCCGGCAGGATAAGTCCCCTCTCGGCGGGCCATGTCAGCCAGACGGTGTTGCCTTTCTCGAGCGCGAAGCGCGCGGCTTCCATCGGGACAGAGACGCTGGCCCTGCTCCCGCTGCGCGTAATCAGGTCGAGGCGCACCGCGGAGCCGAGATAGGTCGAGGATACCGCCGTGACGGGGATGCTGTTTTCGGCGATCGCCGGCTCCCGTGCGATCGACATATGCTCCGGGCGCACCGCGAGGATGGCCTCGCCGCGCGCTTCGCCGGGAGCAAAGCGCAGGGCGACCTCGCGATCCTCGCACAGGCCCTTCGCGCCGCCCTCGTCCGGCCGGATGTCGCGCAGCGGCAGCATGTTGATCTCGCCCAGGAACTCCGCGACGAAACGGTTGCCGGGGCGCTCGTAGACCTCCTGCGGCGTGCCGACCTGGAGAAGCTCGCCATGATTGAAGATGGCGACGCGCGAGGAGAGCGCCAGCGCCTCGCTCTGGTCATGGGTGACGAAGACGAAGGTCGTTCCCGTCTCCTCGTGCAGGCGCTTCATTTCCGCCTGCATCTGGCCGCGCAGGCTCTTGTCGAGAGCCGAAAACGGCTCGTCGAGAAGAAGAACCCCGGGCTCAAAGGCGAGCGCGCGCGCCAGTGCGACGCGCTGCTGCTGGCCACCGGAAAGTTTCGCCGGCAATTTGTGCTCATGGCCCTGCAAGCCGACACGCTCGACCATTTCACCGACGCGGCGCTTGATCTCCGCCTCGGATTTGCGGCGCACGCGCAGCGGAAAGGCGATGTTGGCGGCGACGCTCATATGCGGAAAGAGGGCATAACCCTGGAAAACCATGCCGGAAGAGCGGCGTTCGGCCGGCTGGTCGGTGATGTCGATGCCGTCGCTGAACAACTGTCCCCGGCTCGCACGTTCGAACCCGGCAAGGATCATGAGGAAGGTCGTCTTGCCGGAACCGGACGGGCCGAGCAACGTGAGAAATTCGCCGCGGCCGACATCGAGTGAAAGATTCTTCAGCGCGTGGAACGCGCCGTAGCTCTTTCCAATGCCGACCGCCTTGAGTTCCGCTGCACGTCTCGACTGCTGCATAGGCTCTCCCTCACCTGTCGAGGAAAGCGTATGCGCGCAATCGGCTCACGGCAACCGAATTATTTTCGCATTATTGGCAAATTCCATTCACCTATCCGGATCGACTATACCCGCACGCTTTGCGCGTCGGCCGCCGCATTGGCCAGGCTGGATCGCAGCCAGTCCCGGAAGGCCGGAAGGACCGGATGATCCGACTTGGCGGGATCGACGACCAGATAGTAGGAGCGCGAGGCGCGAACCGCGATGTCGAAGGGGCGCACCAGCCTGCCTTCGCTCAACGCCTTCTGTCCGGTGAGCTCATCGCCCATGGCAATGCCCTGCCCCGCTATGGCGGCCGAGAAAACCAGGTTCATGTCGGAAAAGAAGATGCCGCTCGCCGGATCGGCGTTTTCGACCTTGCTGAGCGAAAGCCACCGCGACCAGTCCTCGAAGTCGTTAAGATGGAGCAGGTTCGTGCGCAGCACGTCGGCAGGCTTTGCGAACCCGCCAAGCCGGTTGAGCAGGCTCGGGCTGCAAAGCGGGGTGAAGCGCACATCGCACAGAAGCTCCACGCTGCGGTTCGGCCAGTTGCCGTCACCGAAGGCGATGAACGCGTCCACATCGGGATTGCTCACATCGTCGAGGCGCCGCGGCGTGAGAATGGAAAGGGAGACATCCCGGTACATCTCCTGGAATTCCGCGATATGGGTACATAGCCACAGCGAGGCGAAGCCCGGCGTGCAACTGATACGGAACGAACCGCCGATGCCGCCGTCCCGGTATTGCGCCCCGGCATCACCGAGCATCGTCAAAGCCTTGTGCACGTCATGGGCATAGCGCCGGCCGCGCGCGGTGAGCGCGACACCCTTGCCGACGCGCTCCAGCAGGTCGAAGCCGAGATCGCGCTCCAGCAGCCGCAACTGGTGGCTGACGGCGCTGCGGGTCAGGTGCAGTTCGTCCGCCGCCCGCCATACGCTGCCGTGGCGCGCGAAACTTTCGAGCGCCCGCAGCGCCTGTGTCGATGGAATCCGCATAACGCCCCGTCAAGTGAACAGAATTTGCACGAAACGATAAAACATATCACTTTTTGCGCAAGCCTTTCACTGCTTTCCTCTGATGGCAGGTGCAACACGCGAGGGCTTGACACGACATGACCGCAAACATTGCCGAGGAGACCGCAACGAACTGGGTCGATGCGCACGCCGGCGCCCTGTCGGAATGGACGAGCACTATCTGGCACAAGGGAGAGACGGCCTGGCGCGAGTACGAATCCGCCGCCTGGTATGTGGAGCGCCTGCGCAGCGAGGGATTCACGGTCGAGGAGGGCTCGGGCGGCATGCCGACGGCCTTCGCCGCCTCCTGGACAAACGGCAAGGGCGGCCCGGTCATCGCCAGCTATGCCGAATATGACGCCGTGCCGGGCAACTGCCAGGCCGCAAGCACGCAGAAAGGCCCCCGTCCCGGTCTCAACGAGCATGCCGGCGGCCATACCGATCCGCATTCGGCGCTTGGCATGAGCGCCTTCGGCGGCCTTCTCGCCACCAAGGCGGCGATGCAGGCACATGGTCTTCCCGGCACGCTGAAGTTCTTCGGCGAGCCCGCCGAAAAGGTGCGCGGCTCCAAGCCGATCCACGCCGCCAAGGGCTATTATGACGGCCTCGACGCGATGATCAGTTTCCACCCCTGCTACATGCTGCCGCTGTGCAACACGGTGAACTGGGACACCCATTGCGGCGCAGCCTATGCGATGGTGTACCGCTTCGTCTGCGACGAGCCGGAAACATGGCTGAAACGGGCCGACGGCCTGCCGATCCCGCAGGCGCACAGCGCCGTGCGTGCGCCCGGCGCCAACGATGCGCTTTTCACCATGTACAACGCCTCCAAGGCGCTGCGCGATTCCATGCTGCCGCATATGGGCGGCTGGTCGATCAGCGAGGCGATCCTGACGGCGGGACAGGCGACCGCCGACAACCTGCCGGCGCGGCTTTCCGAAATCCAGTACATCATCCGCGTGCCGACCGTGGAACTGGCCGAACAGGCGACCCTGATCCTCGACCGCAACGCCGAGGCTGCCGCCCGGCTGACCCATTGCCGCGTCGAAAAGATCTGGGTCTCGAAATCGCGCCCCGGCCTTGCCAACCATGTGATGGCCGATCTGGTCTATGGCAAACTCGCCGCCGTCGGCGCGCCGAAATGGGCCGCCCGCGCGAAGGAGATCGCCCGCGAGATCCAGTCCAGTGTCGGCCTGGAGCCGATGTCGAACCCCTTCCTGCCCGATTGCGAGAGGCTGATCAGCCCGCAGGAGGCCGAGCGCATCCTGCGGCAGGACCTGCCGCCCTCACAGGTCAACTACACCTCGGACGACTATACCGACATGTGCTGGCACGCGCCGACGGCGCGCCTTTACATCGCCCGTCCCATGCTGAGTGGGCCCGCCGGTTTCTCCTATCCCGACTGGGTGATGAACGCACTGGGCGGCATTCCGGAAACCATCGACCCGATGGTGATCTGCGCATCGAAGACCATCGCTCATTCGATGCTGGAGCTGCTGCAGAACGCCGGGGTGCGGGCCGCTGCCCGCAGGGAATTCGAGGAGCGCACCGGCGGCGGTGTCGGCGGCACCGGATGGATTCCGCCGCTTGCCGACTACGAGGCGCCGATCGGCCTGCGCTGGCCCGAATATGTCACAACGGTGCGCGGCCGCGAATGGTGGATCCCGACCGCCGGCTATTGATGCCGCCCCTCTCCATAGGTAGACGATCATGCGCTCTCTCTACGACCATCGCCCCAGCCACGCAGCCCGCGACGCTCACGCCGACCTCGTCCTGACCAACGGCCGTATCTATACCGGCGATCCCGGATTGCCGTGGTGCCAGTCCCTGGCCGTTTCGGGCGGGCGCATCGTTGCGCGTGGCGAGCGCGCGGACGTGGAGCACCTCATCGGGCCGCAGACCAGGATAAAGGACCTCGGCGGCCGGTTTGCCATGCCGGGTCTCTACGACATGCACACCCATCCCGACCTGGCGCTCGCACCGCGCTATGCCGAGGATCTGGACATCGGCATCGTCGATCCGACGCCCGATCAGGTGCGCGACGCCGTGCTGGCCTATGCGGCCAGGCACCCGGATCGCGAATGGATCTACGGGCAATATTTCGTCCGCTACACCTTCCGGCAGGCCGGCCTCGTGCCCGGCCGGGACTGGCTGGACAACGTGCTGCCCGATCGCCCCGTCGCCCTGCTCGACCGCATGTGGGGCACCATGATGGTCAACAGCGAGGCGCTTCGCCGTGCCGGCATCGGCGCTGAGACGCCCGACCCTCCCAACGGCTATCTCGAACGCGATCCGATCAGCCACGAACCGACGGGCCTGCTCATCGACGGTGCCTACGCCCTGATTCATGCCGCGATGCCGCCGACGCCCGTCCCGGTGCTGCGCGCCGCCTATCGCGACGGCGTACGCTACCAGTCCGCGCGCGGCGTGGTCGCCACCAAATACGTGCATGTCTGCGAGAACCGGCTGGAGGCGCTGCAAACCCTCGACCAGGCCGGCGAACTGACGCTCAGGGTCGAGGCCGCGATCAGCTGGCAGGACGATATCTTCCCCGTGCGCCGCCGCTGGGAGCTGCTCGCCGGCGAACGTCACTACTACCGCTCAGCCCGGCTCAACGCCAATGCCGTGAAATTCCACTTCGACGGCACCGTCGAACCGCGCTCGTCCTATCTCATGACGCCCTGGGACGGCGCGAACAGCGCCTGGCGCGGCAAGCTCAACCTGACGCCGGAACATCTCGCCGACATGGTCTGGGACATGGACCGGCAAGGCATCCGCGTGATCGCCCATTGCACGGGCGATGCGGCCTCCGACACGTTTCTGGACGCCGTCGAGGCGGCACGCCGGCGCCCGGGCGGCCTGGGCGTGCGCCATCAATGCGCGCACTCCACCATCCTGCACGGCGGCAACCTCAAGCGTTTTCGCGAGTTGAACGTCACCGCCGAATTCTCGCCGGTTTCATGGTATCCCTCGAAATTCGTCTCCGGCGCCCGTTCCGGCTACGGTCCCGAGCGGCTGTCGCGCGCCTACAACATCAAGGGCGTGCTGGAGGCCGGCGGCGTCGCCGTCGTCGGCACCGACTGGCCCGTCAGTCCACTCGATCCCTGGATCGCGCTGGAAACCATGGTGACCCGGGCCAATCCCTGGGGGGAAACCGAGGGCCGGTTCGGCGAGCCGATCTCCCTCACCCAGGCCATCGACGTGATGACCAGAAACGGCGCCTGGTCGATGGGCATCGAGCACGAGGCCGGCACGCTGGAGATCGGCAAGTCCGCCGACATCATCGTGCTCGACCGCAACCTCTTCGAGATCGAGCCGCAGGGCAACATCCACTCCACCAGGGTGGACCTCACCTTCATGCAGGGGCAGCTCGTGCACGACCGGTTGGACGCGGCTTCCGAAGCCATCTGGCACGGCGAGGCCCCGAAACTATGGTGACCAGGCAGGCCAGACCAATACCGGTCACCGTGATCGGCGGCTTTCTCGGCGCGGGCAAGACGACGCTCGTCAACCATATTCTTGGCGGCGACCACGAACTGAAGATCGCCGTGATGGTCAACGATTTCGGCGCGATCAACATCGACGCCGCGCTCATCACCTCGACGGAAGGCGGCCTCTACAGCCTCTCCAATGGCTGCGTTTGCTGCGGGTTGAACCAGGGCCTCGTCGAGCAGCTCGAAGAGCTGCTGAGCGCCCGCATCGACATCGACCATATCGTCATCGAGGCAAGCGGCGTCGCCGATCCCGCGCGGATCATGGACACGGTACGCTATGCCCGCTTTGCCGGGCGGCTGAGGGGCGATGCAATCGTCGTGCTGGTCGATGCCGCTGGCTTCGACGGCGCCATCGCCGCGGCGCCCGGTCTTGCGGAAGCGCAGGTCGGATCGGCCGATCTCCTGATCCTCAACAAGACCGATCTCGTATCGCGCGACACCCTTGACGCCTGGCATGCGCGCTGGGCCTTTCCCGACACGCGGACCATCGAGACGACGAACGCGCGCGTGCCGTTCGACCTCCTCTTCGCCAGCGGTTTTCCCTCCCGCGGCGCTAGCTCGCCCTTCACGGCCGTGCCGGTTCACGAGCAGGCCGAAAGCATTACGTGGCGGCATGACGGCCCCATCGACGCCAAGCGCCTGCATGGCGTGCTCGCTGCGCTGCCTGCCCGCATCTACCGGGCCAAGGGTTTCGTGCAGGCAAGCGATGGCCGACTGTTCGCCGTTCACGTGGTCGGCACGCGGGTCTCCTTCGAACCGGCGGCGCATCTGCCCGAGGGCTTCGACGGACAAAGCCTGCTCGTGCTCGTCGGCTTCGGCCGGGATCTGCCGTTTGAAGGGGTGCTCGCGCAATTGAACGGTTGCGGTGCTCTTGCCCGCTCCGGGAAGAAGGGATCTGCCTGAGATGAAGACCGTCGGAACCTATCTGGTCGAACTGCTTGCCGCATATGGGGTGGATACCGTTTTCGGCATCCCCGGCGTCCATACGGTTGAAATGTATCGCGGGCTGCCGGGCAGCGGCATCCGCCACGTGACCCCGCGCCACGAACAGGGGGCCGGGTTCATGGCCGACGGCTATGCCCGTGCCACCGGCAGGCCTGGCGTTTGCTTCGTAATTTCCGGCCCCGGCCTCACCAACATCGCCACCGCCATGGCGCAGGCCTACGGAGATTCCGTGCCGATGCTGGTCATCACCAGCGTCAACCCGCCTGGCCGCATGGGGTCGGGCGAAGGACACCTGCACGAACTGCCCGACCAGCGCCAGCTCGCTCGCCAGTTCACCGCCTTCAGCCACACCGTGCTGCGGGCGGAGGAGCTGGCTCAGGTCATCGCCCGCGCCTTTGCCGTCTTCGCTTCGGCCCGTCCGCGCCCGGTGCATATCGAGTTGCCTGTCGATCTGCTGACGCTGGATGCCTCCGTACTGCCCTCCCCGCAGAAGCGGCCGCCCCCTAGCCGCCCCGCGCCGGAAGCGCAGGCAATCACGGCCGCCGCCGCCCTGTGCTCGCAGGCCGTGCGCCCGGTCATCCTGGCCGGCGGCGGTGCCGCCGATGCCGCGTCCCCCTTGCTCCGGCTGGCCGAAACGCTCGACGCCCCGGTGATCATGACCGTCAACGGCCGCGGCGTTCTGCCACCGGGCCATCCCCTTGGCGTTTCGTGCAGCCCCGCCATGGCGGCGACGACCAACCTCATCGAGGCGGCCGATCTGGTGATTGCGGCGGGCACCGAGTTTGGGCCGACCGACTACGATTTCTATGAGACGGGCGGCGCGCGCATCACCGGGAAACTGATCCGCATCGACATCGATCCCGAGCAGGCCATGCGCGGCCGGCCGGCCGATATCGCGCTGGTAGCCGACTGCGCCCTTGCGCTCGACGCGCTGACCGCGAGGATCCCGCCGCGCGCGGCGAACGACGGGGCTGCACGTGCAAGGGCCGCCAGAGAGGCTGTTCGAGAAATGCTCAATCCGGTTCTGCGCGCCGGCGTCGATCTCATGGAGATCGTGCGCGAAGCCCTGCCCGACGTCATTATTGTCGGCGACTCCGCGCAGCCCGTCTATGCAGGCTGCATCGACTTTGCCGCGAACAGGCCGCGGTCGTGGTTCTGCTCGGCAACCGGCTACGGCACGCTCGGCTATGCACTGCCCGCCGCCGCGGGAGCGCTGATCGGCACCGGCCGACCAACCGTCTGCCTTGCCGGTGACGGCGGCATCCAGTTCACCCTGCCCGAACTCGCCGCCGCCCGCGAGGCCGGCCTGCCGCTCGTCGTGCTGCTGTGGAACAACAACGGCTACGGCGAGATCAAGGCCTACATGGAAGCACGCGGCATCGCGCCGATCGGCGTCGACATCTATACGCCGGATTTCCTGGCCATCGCCCGCGGCTTCGGCTGTAAGGCCGAGCGCCTGAGAAATCCTGGCGAGCTGCCGGCGCTTTTGAGATCGGCCATCCGGCGTACGTGCCCCACGGTCATTGAAATCGATGAAGAGGCCTATGTAACCGCCACGGCAGAAATGGTGGGCCCGGAGGGACTCGAACCCCCAACCAAGCGGTTATGAGCCGCCGGCTCTAACCATTGAGCTACAGGCCCGTCCCGGCGGATGGCCGGGGGCGTCGGTCAATGGCGGCCGACGCGTAGAGACCGTCTAGACGAATTCGGCGGACCTCACAAGCGTCGCCGTATTCTCTACACAATCACGGGCGAAGAACGGCGCAAGGGACGCAACCATCAGGAGATTTTCTTTATGTTCTACGGAACCCTGGGCCGCCGCATGGGCGCCAGCCTTGTCGCGCTTTCGCTTGCTCTTGCCGCTGCAATGCCGATCGCCGCGCGGGCTGAGGACAGCGCCAAGCCGCGCGAGGCGACCATCGTCGTCACCGGCGAAGGCCGCGCGGAGATGGCGCCCGACATGGCCCTGATCGACCTCGGCGTCGTCAAGGACGCCAAGACGGCCCGCGAGGCGCTCGATGCCAACAACAAGGCGATGGCCGACATCCTTGCCGCACTGAAGGAAGCCGGCATCGAAGATCGCGACCTGCAGACCTCCGGCTTCATGATCAACCCGCAATACCAGTATCCGCAGAGCTCGACCGGCGAGAACCCGCCGCCGGTGCTGATCGGCTTCCAGGTCACCAACACGGTGACGCTGCGCGTGCGCGATCTCTCCAAGCTCGGCGAGATCCTCGACAAGGCCGTGACGCTCGGCGCCAACCAGGGCAACGGCATCCGCTTCGTCAACGACAAGCCGGATGCCGCCGTCAGCGCGGCGCGCAAGAAGGCCGTCGAGAACGCCATGGCCAAGGCCAAGGAACTGACGGATGCCGCCGGCGTCGGCCTCGGCCGCGTGCTGGAAATCTCCGAAACCACCTATCGGGCCGAACCCATGCCGATGATGCGCGCCATGGCCAAGGACTATGCCGAAGGCGGCGCCGTGCCGCTCGCCACCGGCGAGAACAGCTATTCCGTCACCGTCAACGTGACCTTCGCGCTCGGCAGCTGAACCGCGCGAAACGACGCGTTCTCAAAAGGGCCGGGCAACCGGCCCTTTTTCGTCCCGGACGATCACCCGTGAAACGGATGCGGACGATCATCGGCGGGGAAAGGCCTCGCTCCCGTATCCTGCAGTAGGAAGCGCGCGGGTATCCTTCCCCTCTTCGCGGCGCCGCCTTCACCGTGAACAGCATGCTTCCATCCCGCCCAGGGCAATCGCCATCGCACGGTATCGCCGTTCCCTTCCCTACCCGCCGGAAGCGTGGGCAGGCCGCACGCCCTTCGTTCCACGGCCTGCGGTCCTACGGTCCTGCCGGGAATGGTGAGGCGCAAAACGCAAAAACCCTCCCGGCGGAACCGGGAGGGCGGCCGCTCGCCGGCCGGGGGTGACCTTGCGGGCGGCGTTCAGGGAAAGGCCGGCGAACCGATCTTTCCGCTCAGCGCCAGAGCACCGGGCAATAGCGGTCGTTGGCAAAGACGATGCGGCCGTAGCCCTGGTAGCGGAAGCCCTCGACGACGACCTTGCGCGGCGTGACATCGGCGATGCGGGCGCGGCGCAGGCCGAGGTCGTGCGCCTTCACCATGGCCAGGCGAGGATCGCAGCGTCCGCGGCCGCCCCAGTTTCCATGGCGGCGATCGTTCCGGCGATCCCAGCGATCGCGGCGCCCGTCATGGTCGCGGATCTCGAAGAAGCCGTTGCGATAGCCGACCTGCTCGATCGACAGCTCGATATTGGCGGCGGAGGCGGCCGGCATCGTAGCCGTCAGCGCGCCGAGGCCGAGAACGGCGGCAAGAAGGGATTTTTTCAGAAAGCGGGTCATCGGGGGGATCTCCTGTTCACACCGGCCGGGCCGTTTCGTCCGGCGATTGAGGAGACCTTAGAGGCGCGAGGCTGAACGGAGGCCGAAGCCGCCGTTCAGCCTCCGTTCAACTTCATGAACCGGTGAAGAAGGCGATGCGGGTGATGGCCCCGTCCTCGAGCTCGAGCAGCAGGATCTTCTCCTTCGAATAGGCATCGCCCGCCGCCGACCTGCCGCGCGCCGTCAGGCGGATCGCGACATTGTTGCCGAGCGCATCGCTCATCACCAGCGCGTCGCCATAGCTTTCGTCGAAGGCCTCGAAATGCCGGGCGAGACGATCGCGCAGCGCAGCGCGGCCATTGTCCATGCCCTCGCCGATGCCGGAGATCGAAACATCCTCGTGAACCTTGCCGGCAAGGGCGGCGAAGTCGCGGGCGTTCAACGCCTCGATGACGGCATGGTTGATGCTTTCGGTATTCGCCATGAACATCTCCTTCGAAATCCGCCGCGCGGGCACCCGCCGGGCCTTCGCCGGCGACAGGCGAGAACAGGACCCGGAACGCAATCGCGACACGCTCCGGGATGGATCGCCGCAGGAACGTTCCATCGTGCCGGCCGGTTCCGTCAAGGGCCGAGATGCAGGACGATTTCGCGCCGATGCGGCCGGTCGCGGTGCTCGAAGAGATAGAGGCCCTGCCAGGTGCCGAGCGCGAGGCGGCCGCCGACGACCGGAATGCCGATCGAGACGGCTGTCAGCGCCGCCTTGATATGGGCCGGCATGTCGTCCGGCCCCTCCAGCGTGTGCACGATCCAGCGCATGGCGGGATCGTCCGAGGGCGGCACGAGCCGGCGGAAAAACTGGTCGAGATCGCGCCGGACATCCGGATCGGCATTCTCCTGGATGAGCAGCGAGCAGGAGGTGTGGCGGACGAATACCGTCAGCACCCCCTCCTCCATGCCGGCGCCCCGCACGAAGGCGGCGGCCTCGCCGGTGAATTCGTAAAGCCCCTGCCCGCGGGTCGGAACCGTCACGATCGTCTGCGGCATGCGGCGTCGCCTCAGCCGATGGCCCAGAACAGGGTGCCGACGACCACGATGAAGGCGAGGATGACGCCCATGAAGCGCGCCAGGCCCATGTTCGTGTCCGTCGTCGATCCGACGATCGCGTAGTAGAGGTTCGTCATGGCGTTTCCTTTCTTCCGGTCCGGATGCGGGTTTAGCGTACCTGCCGGCGGCTCACAACTCGACGACCGCCTCGAAGCCGCCGTAGATCATGCGCTTGCCGTCGAAGACATCCTTGCAATCCTCGCCCTTCAGGCGCTCGTCCGCCATCACCTTGGCGAGGATCTCGTCGCGCTGCGCGCGCGAGGCGTAGGTGATCCAGGAGAAGACCACCACCTCGTCGTCCTTCGCCAGCACGGCGCGGGGAAACGAGGTGAGTTCGCCATAGGGCACGTCCTCGCCGATGCACTCGACATAGTCGATCGCGCCGAACTCCTTCCATATATCGCCCGCCATGCGCGCCATCGCCTTGTACCGCTCCAGATTGGCCTTCGGCACGGCCAGCAGGAATCCATCGACATAGGTCATGATCGTCTCCTTCCAGGGTTTGGACATGACAAGGACGTGTGGCGCGGGGGCGATCCGACAAGGGGGGTGGATTTTTATACGATGACAGGCGGGCAAAAGGATGAACTACCAGCGCGGCGGAGGAGCGTTGCGGATCGCCGCCTCTATGAAATCCCGCTTTGCAGCGGTGTAGGCATCTCCATCCAGAAAGAACCGTCTGGAAAGTTGCTGCTTCAACGCGCCGTAGGCTTCACGAAGCGCCCCGTCTTGACGCAGCCTGTCACGAAACACCAAGCGCTTGCGATGCGTCTCATTTCCCGGTGGGCACAGATAGACACGGCAGGCAGGCTCCCGTTTTGCCAGAAAGGCCCACATATCGTCGTCATAGCGGTTTCCCCGCGCGCCGTAGCCCGCCTGCACAATGCGCTGGCAGGCAGGCTCGATCAGTTCCCGGCCGCAAAGCGTCACATCGATATCGATGATTGGCTTGGCGGCAAGCCCCGGCACGGCGGTGCTTCCGACATGATCGATTGCATTGACGGCATCGCCGAGCAGCGCCCGAAGAGACTTTGCAATCTCCGCGAACAAATCCGGCCATGCCGCATCATAACCGACGACGACGACGGGAGTGGGCAAAGCCGATCTCCTTGTCCCGATGGAAGCTGCGCGCGGAAATACCAGCGTGCACGGCCGAAACGCGGAACATCGTAGCGGCAATCCACCCTGCCTACCATGCCCCGCAATTCTTCAACTGTCGCGAATAGCTGACCGCCATGTTCGACGCGCGCTTCGCGCCGGCCTTGGCCGTGCCGCTCCAGTTGCCGCGCGAATAGCCGGCATGGCCGTGGTAGTAGGCGATGTAGAGGCGGTAGGTGTCGTTGAGGGCGATGCCGTTCCTGCGGTTGCTCTCGGCGTGATACCAGGCGATGAAGCGGATCGCGTCGGAGAAATCCGTGCGGTTGGCGGCCCAGCGGCCGGTCACGCGCTTGTATTGCGCCCAGGTGCCGTCGAGCGCCTGCGAAAAGCCGAGCGCGCTCGATTGCCGCTTCCAGGGGATGAAGCCGAAGAGCTTCGTGCGCGGCGGGCGCGCATTGTGCCGGAAGCCGGACTCCGTGTAGATCGTCGCCATGAGCACGGGAACGGGCACGCCATATTCCCGCTCGGCGCGGTAGGCGGCGCGCCGCCAGTTGTCGAACAGGCCGTCACGTTGCTCGAAGATGGCGCAGGCATTCTGCGTCTGCCGCGGAACAGACGCGCATCCGGCAAGCAACAGGAGGACGACGATCAAGACGCAACGCATCGCAGTTCCTCAGAATTTCCCGGATATTTATAAATCGTAAATCTTAACAATCCGTTTTGATTCAATTGCCGCATACCGCCTTCCATTCACGCGGGTGATCCGCCCATCAAATATGCAAATGCATTATTTTGTTGCGCTTTTTCCCCTTCCGGCCTAATCAATCTGCAGCACGCCGGCCTTTCGTGAACGATTGTTCCGGACCGTGAAAGAACCCGCTCCGCATCGGAATCCGGCAAGCGCCGTCCGGACGCGTGAGCATCTGCGACCGGGCCGCCCCATGGCCCCAGTTGAGGAGACTCCCATGAAGAAGCAGATTTTTGCCGGCGCCCTGCTCGCCGCATCCGTCGCCTTTGCCCCGCTCGCCCATGCGGATATCGTCATCGGCCTCGTCGCCCCGCTGACCGGCCCGGTCGCCGCCTATGGCGACCAGGTGAAGAACGGCGCGGAAGCGGCCGTTGCCGAGATCAACAAGAACGGCGGCATTCTCGGCGAACAGGTCGTCCTGAAGCTGGCCGACGATGCGGGCGAGCCCAAGCAGGGCGTTTCGGCCGCCAACCAGATCGTCGGCGAAGGCATCCGCTTTGTCGTCGGCCCGGTGACCTCGGGCGTCGCCATCCCGGCCTCCGACGTCTTTGCTGAAAACGGCGTGCTGATGGTCACCCCGACGGCGACCGCGCCGGACCTGACGGCCCGCAGCCTCGAAAACGTGCTGCGCACCTGCGGGCGCGACGACCAGCAGGCCGAGGTTGCCGCCGCCTATGTGCTGGCGAGCCTGAAGGACAAGAAGGTCGCCGTGATCCATGACAAGGGCGCCTACGGCAAAGGGCTGGCCGATTCCTTCAAGGCCGCGCTCAACAAGGGCGGCGTCACCGAGGCGCTCTACGACTCGGTCACCCCGGGCGACAAGGATTTCAGCGCGCTGATCACCCGCCTCAAGGCCGATGGCGTCGAGGTCATCTATTTCGGCGGCTACCATCCGGAAGGCGGCCTGCTCGCCCGCCAGCTGAAGGATCTCGCGGTCAACGCCACGATCATCGGCGGCGAAGGCCTGTCGAACAGCGAATACTGGGCGATCGGCAACGAAGCGGCTGCCGGCACGCTCTTCACCAATGCCTCCGACGCGCTGAAGAGCCCCGATTCGCAGGCCGCCGTCGCCGTGCTCAACGAAAAGGGCATCCCGCCGGAAGCCTTCACGCTCAATGCCTATGCCGCTGTCGAGGTTCTCAAGGCCGGCATCGAGAAGGCCGGCAGCGCAGAGGATTCGGCCGCCGTCGCGGCAGCGCTGAAGTCCGGCGAAGCCATCCCGACCGCCATCGGCAAGCTGACCTACGGCGAGAACGGCGACCTCACCTCGCAGAGCTTCTCGCTCTTCAAGTGGGAAGACGGCAAGATCGTCGCCGCCGAATAAAGCGAAAGACGCCAGGAACGGAAAACGCCCCACATGCCGCGTGGATCCTCGGGTCAGGCCCGAGGATGACGGCAGTGGGTGGGGCTGGGTTTACCGGCGAATCTGACGCTGGGGCGAGAGCCCCGGCGTTTTTGTTTGGCGACGTCCGCCTCGCCTCTCCTCCGTCATGGTCGGGCTTGACCCGACCATCCATGCAACAAACGCTGCGCTTGCCGCTGGTTGACGGCAGTGGGTAGGGTGGGGTTCACTGGCAAACCTGGCGCCGGGGCGAAAGCCCCGGCGATCTTGTTTGCCCTCACGCGTCGCCGTCGGAATGGGCCCAGTCGAAATAGAGGTCGCGCGCCTTGGCGGTGATCGGGCCGGGCTGGAGGTCGCGGTCGTCGAGGCGCGTCACCGGAACCACCTTGGAATAGTTGCCCGAGGTGAAGATCTCGTCCGCGCTCTCGAAATCGGCGACCGCCAGCGTCGTCTCGACCACCTCGAAACCGGCTTCTTTCAGCAGGCCGATGACGCGCATGCGCGTGATGCCGGCAAGGAAGGTACGGTTGGCGGCGGGCGTGAAGACGACGCCGTCCTTGACCATGAAGATGTTGGACGAGGCGGTTTCGGCGACATTGCCCAGCATATCGCGCACCAGCGCATTGTCGAAGCCGCGCTTGCGGGCCTCCACCAGCATGCGGGCATTGTTCGGATAGAGGCAGCCGGCCTTGGCATCCGTCGGCATGCATTCTACCGTCGGGCGGCGGAAGGGCGAGAGGGTCAGTGAGGATGCGGCCTTCGGGTCGCCCATCGGCGCCTCGAAGAGGCAGAGCGCGAAGCGGGTGGATTCCGCGTCCGGCGCCACCACGCTGAACGCGCCGTGCTCGGCCCAGTACATCGGCTTGACATAGATCGCCGTCTTGCCGTCGAACTTCTTGACGCCTTCCCAGGACAGCGCCTCGATCTCCTCGGCCTTCACCACCGCCTTGAGGCCGAGCGCCTCGGCGGAGCGGTTGACGCGCTGGCAATGCAGGTCGAGGTCGGGCGCGATGCCGTCGAACCAGCGTGCGCCGTCGAAGACGGTCGAGCCGAGCCACATGGCGTGCGAGGTGGGGCCGATGAGCGGCGGGTTGCCTGAAACCCATTCGCCGTCCACGAAGGTCCAGGTCGTCGAGCGTGGTGAGGTATCGACTGGCATTTTGTAAACTCCTTTTCGCCCATCAAGGCCCGGCGGGCCGGACCGGTCAAGTCACAAATGCCTTCCGACAGCCGGTCGCGCTTGTCCATTCAAGATGTTGAATGGGTGCATCAGGCCTTATCATGGGTGGCGCCGTTGAGGGCATTCGGGACGCATGCGATACAAAGGCGGAAGGGAGATCACCATGCGCGCGATGTATTACGAAGCCTTCGAGGCGACACCCGAGATCCGCACCCTGCCCGACCCGACGCCGACGCCCGGCGGCGTGGTGATCAAGGTGGAGGCGACGGGGCTCTGCCGCTCCGACTGGCACGGCTGGATGGGCCATGACCCGGATATAAGCCTGCCGCATGTGCCGGGCCACGAGCTCGCCGGCAAGGTGGTGGCCGTCGGCAGGAACGTGCGCCGTTTCCGCGAGGGCGAGCGGGTGACGGTGCCCTTCGTCTCCGGCTGCGGCCATTGCGGCGAATGCCGCTCGGGCAACCAACAGGTTTGCGAAGAGCAGTTCCAGCCCGGCTTCACCCATTGGGGCTCCTTCGCCGAACTCGTCGCCATCGATTTTGCCGACCACAATCTCGTGCACCTGCCGGACGCGATCGACTATGCGACGGCCGCCAGCCTCGGCTGCCGCTTCGCCACCTCCTTCCGCGCCGTCGTCGACCAGGCGCGCGTGACGGGCGGCGAATGGGTGGCCGTGCACGGCTGCGGCGGGGTAGGCCTCTCCGCGATCATGATCGCCGCCGCGCTCGGCGCCAATCCCATCGCCATCGACATTTCCGCGGAGAAACTGGACTTCGCCCGGAAGATGGGCGCCGTCGCCGCCATCAATGCACGCGAGGTCGCCGATGTCGCGGAGGCCGTGCGCGAGATCACCGGCGGCGGGGCGCATGCCTCGGTCGACGCCCTCGGCTCGCCCGTCACCTGCTTCAACTCGATAAAAAACCTGCGCCGGCGCGGACGGCACGTGCAGGTCGGCCTGATGCTCGCCGACCATGCGACGCCCCAGATTCCCATGGCCCAGGTCATCGGCCACGAACTGGAAATCTACGGCAGCCACGGCATGCAGGCCTGGCGCTACGACGCCATGCTGGCGATGATCGAAAGCGGCAAGCTCACCCCGCAACGGCTGATCGGCCGGCATGTCAGCCTGGAGGAGGCCGTGCCAGCCCTGACGGCGATGGACAAGGCAACCGACCTCGGCATCAGCGTCATCACGCGGTTCTGAAGAAGGCCCGTTCGGCCTGGCTTCGCCGCCAGGCCCCTCATCCGCCTGCCGGCACCTTCTCCCCGCCTGCGGGGAGAAGGGGGGAGACGAAGCTTTCCCCAACCAGTACGCGCGCGAGAAAAGGACGAGCATGCCTCCTTCCCTTCTCCCCGTTTACGGGGAGAAGGTCGCGGCAGCGGGATGAGGGGCGGGCGCCAAATAATTTGACATTCCCACGTCGATGGCGACCAATCGCCGTCGACAATGCCAGAAGGAATCGCCGCCCATGTCCCATGCCGCCTATGTCTTCGACGCCTATGGCACGCTGTTCGACGTGCACGCGGCGGTGCGCCGCCATGCGGGGGATGTCGGGCCGAACTACCAGATCTTTTCCGAGATCTGGCGGGCCAAGCAACTCGAATATTCCTGGACGCGGGCGCTGATGGGCGCCTATGCCGATTTCTGGCAGCTCACCGAGCAGGCGCTCGACTATACGTTCAAGCGCATCGGCGGCGTCGATCCGACGCTGCGCCAGAAGCTGCTCGACGCCTACTGGAAGCTCGACTGCTACCCGGAAGTGCCGGCCGTGCTGAAGGCGCTGAAGCAGCGTGGCGCGCATATCGCCATCCTCTCCAACGGCTCGCCCGCCATGCTGGCCTCGGCGGTGAAGAATGCCGCGCTCGACACCGTCATCGACGACATCTTCTCGGTCGATGCGCTGAAGACCTACAAGACCGCCCCCGCCGTCTACGATCTCGTGACGACGAACTACCGGCTCTATCCGAATGCCGTCTCCTTCCAGTCCTCCAACCGCTGGGACATTGCCGGCGCGACGAAATTCGGCTTCCGCACCGTCTGGATCAACCGCAGCGACATGCCGGACGAGTATTTCGACCTCGGCCCCGCGCTGATCCTGCCGTCGCTCGAAAGCCTCTGAACGGAGCCGCCATGGCCTGGTCCGCCGCGCAATACCTGAAATTCGAGGACGAGCGCACCCGCCCTGCCCGCGACCTGCTGGCACAGGTGCCGGCCGACCTTGTCGCCGGAACCGTCTACGACCTCGGCTGCGGGCCGGGAAACTCGACGGAGCTGCTGGTGGAGCGCTTTCCCGGCCGGGGCGTGCGCGGCGTGGACAATGCCGGCGACATGCTGAAGGCCGCGCGCCGGCGCCTGCCCGGCGTCGATTTCGTCGAATGCGACCTTCTGAAATGGCGCCCGCACGAGCCGGCTGCCCTGCTCTTCGCCAATGCCGTCTTCCAGTGGCTGCCCGATCCGGTGGCGCTGATGGCGCGGCTGGTGGAGGGCTTGCGGCCCGGCGGCGTGCTGGCCGTGCAGATGCCGGACAACTGCAACGAACCCTCCCATCTCCTGATGGAGGAAAGTGCTCTTGCCGGCCCCTGGCGGGGCGCCTTTGCCGAGGGCACGCCACGGCGCGGCCCGATGCCCGACCCGGCCGCCTGTTTCGACGCGCTCGGTCCAAAGGCCGCCCGCGTCGATGTCTGGCACACCGTCTACAACCATCCCATGGCGGATGCGGCCGCCATCGTCGACTGGGTGAAGGCGACGGGCCTGCGTCCCTATCTCGACCGCCTGCCGGCCGGAGAGCACGACGCCTTCCTCGCGGACTACGAGAACCGGATCGCGAACGCCTACCCGCCGATGGCCGACGGGCGCCGGCTGCTGCGCTTCCCGCGGCTCTTCATCATCGCCGTCAAGGGCTGATCACCGCCCCGCGCGGAACCTCTCCTTGAGTCTCGCGATGTCCGCCGCACTCCAGTCCGTCACGTCCGTCACGGCGATCCACGGATCGACATAATGCTCGCCTGCATAGACATGGCCGAGCCCCATCGGCGTCGTGGTCGCCATGGCCATGTCGAGCGTCAACTGCAGGAAGGTGACGACCGGATACCATTCGAAATCCGGCGAGACATCCGGCCCGCGCGGCACGGCCATCCAGGCCGGCTGGCGGTAGAAGGCATAGGGATCGTAGAAGGTGATCGGGTCGCTGGCATATTGCAGATAGACGATGCGCATCGGCCCCCAATGGTCGCCCGCCGCAGGCAGCACGTTCTTCTGGCTGGTGAAGCGCACATAGGAACCGTCACGGAAGCGCGGCAGCCAGGCGGGCGTGCCGGGATTGCGGTCCGCCGTCATCTTGCGCCAGATGCGGCTCGGAAACGGCGGGCCGGCCCACAGCGCCCCCTGGTAGGGATCGCCGATCACCTCGAAGAGTTCGGCCGACTGTTCCGACGACAGCGCGCCGAGGCTTAGGCCGTAGAGATAGAGCTTCGGCCTCTTGTCCTTCGGCAGGCTCGTCCAGTGGCCGTAGACCGCGCGGAAGAGCGCCCGCGCGGCCTCGGCGCCATAGTCCGGCTCGGCGAGCAGCGAAAGCCAGCTGGCGAGATAGGAATACTGGATGGCGACGCTGGCGATGTCGCCATGGTGCAGGTACTCGACCGTGTCGATGCCCTCCGGATCGATCCAGCCGGTGCCGGTCGGCATGACGATGACGAGCGTCGCGCGCTCGAAGCCGCCGACACGGATCAGCTCGTCGAGCGCGACCTTTGCCCGCGCCTCCGGCGTCTCGGCGGCGTTGAGGCCGGCATAGACGCGCAGAGGCTCCATCGCCGGCCTGCCCGTGAAGACGGCGATGTCCTCTCCCGTCGGTCCGCTCGCCACGAAGGAGCGGCCCATGCGGCCAAGCTCGTCCCAACGCACCAGCGAGGCGGTGCTGCCGGATTTTCTGGGATCGGAAGGTTCGGCCGTGTCCGGCTCGATCACCTGGTCGAGCCGGCGGAAGGAGGAATCGGCCGTATGCAGCACGAAGCGCACCAGAATGCCGTCGGCCAGCGTCCAGAACAGCGTCGCGGCCAGCGCCGTGCCGATGACGGAGGAGAGCCGCCGCGGCGCCGCCCGGCGCGAGGTCCTCGCGAACAGCCGGGCGAGAAAGGCGAAGAGCCGCCCGAGGCCGAAGAGCACGAGGAAGACGGCGAGCGCGATGAGCCCGACATAGAAGGGATGCGCCGTCTCGATCGGCGGCAGCTGCATCAGCGTGCGGATGGAGTTCTGCCACTCCGCCGTGCGCCAGAGGAAGACCAGCGCCACGACGGCGCAAAGGCCCCCCGCGCCCGCGGCAAGCCAGAGACGGACCCGGTCCTTCGCCTCCGGCAGCTCGAGCCAGAACCACAGCGCGGCAAGCGCCACGCCGAGCCCGTAGCCGCAGGCCATGGCGACGCCCGAGAGCACGCCCTGCGTGACATAGGTGCGCGGCAGGAGGCTTGGCGTCAGCGAGGCGGCAAAACACAGCGTGCCCAGGATCAGCCCGGTGGCGGAGAAGGAGAGGATGAAGCGCCAGAGCCGATCCCGCATGACTACCCTTCCGTCGTTCCATTCACCTTGCGCGGGCAAGCCTTGCACGGCGGCGGGAGCGAGGCAATCCGCACGCCGGCTCGTGTTCGGCAAAAGCCCCCGCATCCACAGGCCAAGACCGTCGCCCTTGCCGGCCGTTCGCGGTAAGCTCCGGCGGTTTCGGGAGGAGAGCAGAATGCGCAAGGAAAAACCGGCGGACAGCCCGGATGCCTATGTCGTGGCCCTCGACGGCTGGCGACGCGAGACCGTCGAGAGGCTGCGCGCCGCCGTCCTTGCCGCAGGAGCGCTGGAGGAGCGCATCAAGTGGGGTCACATCGTGTGCTTTTCCAACGGCCCGGTGCTGTTGATCCGCGCCGAGGCGGCCCGCGTGCTCTTCGGCTTCTGGCGCGGCAAGCGGCTGCGCGAGATCGAGCCGCGGCTGAAACCCGGCGGCAAATACGAAATGGCGACGATGGTCTACGTCGAGGGAGGTCCTGTGGATACGGCGGTCGCCGAACGGCTTGCTCGTGAGGCCATTCGCTTGAACGCCGAGATCGGTGATCCGACGAGGAGTTCCTAGAACAGTTCCAGCCGAAGCGAAATCGCTTCAGCGTCGGATAATGCTCCAGATGAGTTGTGGGCCGCCCCTCTTCTCCGAGCTGTCTTGTAGCACCGCCATCTCTCCTCCGTCATCCTCGGGCTTGACCCGAGGATCCATGCTACGAACTCAAGCTATGTCGCGGGGCGTGAACCCTCGGGTCAAGCCCGAGGATGACGGAGGAGAGATATTTGCCCTGATTCCATAAACAAAAAAGCCCCGCGACCTCTCGGTCGCAGGGCTCGTTTCATCTCACCGTCGCCTCAGCTGTCGAGGAACGAGCGCAGCTTGCGCGAGCGGCTCGGGTGCTTCAGCTTGCGCAGCGCCTTCGCCTCGATCTGGCGGATACGTTCGCGCGTCACCGAGAACTGCTGACCGACCTCTTCGAGCGTATGGTCGGTGTTCATGCCGATGCCGAAGCGCATGCGCAGCACGCGTTCCTCGCGCGGCGTCAGCGAGGCGAGCACGCGGGTCGTCGTCTCGCGCAGGTTCGCCTGGATGGCGGCGTCGATCGGCAGCAGCGCGTTCTTGTCCTCGATGAAATCGCCGAGGTGGCTGTCTTCCTCGTCGCCCACGGGCGTTTCGAGCGAGATCGGCTCCTTGGCGATCTTCAGCACCTTGCGCACCTTTTCAAGCGGCATGGCGAGCTTTTCGGCAAGCTCTTCCGGCGTCGGCTCGCGGCCGATCTCGTGCAGCATCTGGCGCGAGGTGCGCACGATCTTGTTGATCGTCTCGATCATGTGCACCGGAATGCGGATCGTGCGGGCCTGGTCGGCGATCGAGCGGGTGATCGCCTGGCGGATCCACCACGTCGCATAGGTCGAGAACTTGTAGCCGCGGCGATACTCGAACTTGTCCACCGCCTTCATCAGGCCGATATTGCCTTCCTGGATGAGGTCCAGGAACTGCAGGCCGCGGTTCGTGTACTTCTTGGCGATCGAGATCACGAGACGGAGGTTGGCTTCCACCATCTCCTTCTTGGCGATGCGCGCCTCGCGCTCGCCCTTCTGCACCATGTGCACGATGCGGCGGAATTCCGAGATGGAGATGCCGGTCTCGGTGGCGAGATTCTGGATCTCCTGGCGGATGTCGCGGATCGTCGTGTTCTCGCTCTTGGCGAATTCCTTCCAGCCGCGGGCCGCAAGGTTGGCGATCGACTTCATCCAGTTCGGATCGAGCTCCGCGCCGTTGTACTGTTCGAGGAACGAGTCGCGCTTGACCCCGTAGCTCTCGGCAAGGCGCAAGAGGCGGCCCTCGTTCTGCACGAGGCGCTTGTTGATGTCGTAGAGCTGCTCGACGAGGCTGTCGACGCGGTTCTGGTTGAGCGACAGCGACTTGACGGCGGTGATCAGCTCGTCCTTGAGCTCCTTGTAGCGGCGCTCCTGGGCGGGCGAGAGCGTGCCGGTCGCCTGCAGGCGGGCTTCCACCTGCTGGTCCTGCAGCTTGCGCAGCTTCTTGTAGGTCTCGGCGATCGTGTCGAGGGTCTCCATGACCTGCGGGCGCAGTTCCGCTTCCATGGCGGCGAGCGAGAGGTTCGACTCGTCGTCGTCCTCTTCCTCCTCCTCCGGCGGCAGGCCTTCGCCGCCGACATTGGTGATGTCGTCGTCGTTGGCGGCACGGGGCTTGCGGGTCTTTTCCTTCTCCTCGGCCGCCTTGCGGTCGGCCTCGATCTTCTCCGGCGACTGGAACTGCGGGGCAGCCTTCGCCTCGGGACCGGAATAGGTCGTCTCGAGATCGATGATCTCGCGCAGGAGGGTCTGGCCTTCGTTGAGTTCATCCCGCCAGATGATGATGGCCTGGAACGTCAGCGGGCTCTCACAGAGGCCGGCGATCATCGTCTCGCGGCCGGCCTCGATGCGCTTGGCGATGGCGATTTCGCCCTCGCGCGACAGAAGCTCGACGGAGCCCATCTCGCGCAGGTACATGCGCACCGGGTCGTCCGTGCGGTCGGTCGGCTCCTTCTTCTTGGCGGTCGCAAGCGCGGTGCCGCCGGAAGCGGCCAGCTCCCCGCCTTCGCCCTCGTTGTCGTCGTCGCCGCCGTCTTCCTCGCCGCCCTGGGCCGCCTCTTCGGCGTCCTCGTCCTCGATGACGTTGATGCCCATGTCGGAGAGCATGGCCATCGTGTCCTCGATCTGCTCCGAGGTCACTTCCTCGGACGGCAGGACCGAATTCAGCTCGTCCATGGTGACATAGCCGCGCTTCTTGGCGGCCTTGATCATCTTCTTGACGGCATCGTCGGAAAGATCGAGAAGAGGGCCGTCGGATGCGCCTTCGCGTTCGTTTTCGACTTCCTCGTTCTCTTTGACCTTTGTCGCCATTTATTTCGTCGCTTTCCTGAGCATCAGTTTCCAAGCGGTTAGGGGCTCCGCGCCGATCGCCTTCCGGCGTCGTTAGCGCGAATCAGCGTCCCTGACCTAACGGATTGACAATTAAATCCCGATTAACCACATCCCGGCCCTCGGGCGTGTGGCGATGTTGCCGAAGCAACACAATTGACATGACTTCCCGATCCGCCGTACCCATTCCTTCTCAGCCAACAATGGTGATTCCCAGAATTTTCGGTTACGTCAAGCTTTTCCGGCAAAAAAGCCGGAAAAGGTTCCGATTCGGGTTCGCGGACAGGAAAGTCGGCGGATCCGGGCGATTATCCCTCATGTAGGCGCCCTTCGGAAAAAGACAAGGGCCGCCAATCGCCCGGAAATCAATGTCTTGCGCCGACCGATTCGCCCTCCCGGTCAAAAGGAGCGCCCGTCGACCTTGTTGATCGTCAGGGTCTCCAGATCGATCGCCGGAATGCAGCGCAGATTGACCGCCGCCATCCTGTTTCCTTTCGGGTCGCTTCCCTCGCCATAGGGCGCGATGCCGCACTTGGCGCAGAAATGATGCTGGATGACATGACGGTTGAAGGTGTAGGTCGAGACATCCTCCTTCGGCGTGGTCAGGCGCAGGTTCTCCGCGGGCACGAAGGCGAGCAGGCCGCCGCGCCGGCGGCACATCGAACAATTGCAGTCGAGCCCGCTATCGAACTCGCCCTCCACCTCGAAGGCGACGTTGCCGCAGTGACAGCTTCCCTCGTATTTCATGTCCAGACCTCCTGTTAATTCCAGTCCATGACGACCTTGCCGGAATTGCCCGAGCGCATCGCCTCGAAGCCGTCACGGAATTCATCGATCCTGATGCGATGGGTGATGATCGGCGCAAGATCGAGCCCGCCCTGCACGAAGGCGATCATCTTGTACCAGGTCTCGAACATCTCGCGGCCATAGATGCCCTTCAGCGTCAGCATCTTGAAGATCACCTTGTTCCAGTCGATGCCGAAACCGTCGGGCGCGATGCCGAGGATGGCGATCTTGCCGCCATTGTTCATCGTGTCGATCATCGAGCGGAAGGCCGGCGGCGCGCCGGACATTTCTAGGCCGACATCGAAGCCCTCGGTCATGCCGATCTCGGTCATCACCTGCGAAAGGTCCTCCTTCGAGGCGTCGACGACATGATCGATGCCGACCTTGCGGGCAAGATCGAGGCGGACGGGATTGATATCGGTGATCACGACCTTCCGCGCGCCGGAGCGCTTTGCCACCATCGCCCCCATGATGCCGATCGGCCCGGCACCGGTGACGAGCACGTCCTCGCCGACGAGGTCGAAGGACAGCGCGGTGTGCACGGCGTTGCCGAACGGGTCGAAGATCGCCGCCACCTCGTCGGGAACATCATCCGGGATCGGCACCACATTGTGCTCGGGAATGCAGACGAATTCTCCGAACGAACCCGGCCGGTTGACGCCGACGCCCTTGGTATAGTGGCAGAGGTGCCCGCGGCCGGCGCGGCAATTGCGGCACTTGCCGCAGACGATGTGCCCCTCGCCCGAGACCCGCTCGCCGACATGGTACTTGGTGACGGCCGAGCCGACCTCGGCGATCTCGCCGACGAATTCGTGGCCGACGACCATCGGCACGGGGATCGTCTTCTGCGCCCAATGGTCCCAGTTCCAGATATGCACGTCCGTGCCGCAGATCGCCGATTTCTTCACCCGGATCAGCACGTCGTTCGGGCCGACCTCCGGCACCGGAACATTTTCCATCCACAGGCCGACTTCAGGTTTTGCTTTAACCAGCGCACGCATCATGTTCGACATGACGAAATCTCCGCAAGGGATTCAGACGATTCTCTAAATGACGCCCAGTTCACGCCCGACTTCGGCAAAGACCTCGATCGCCTTGCGAACATCCGCCTCCTCATGCGCCGCCGACATCTGGGTGCGGATGCGCGCCTGGCCGCGCGGCACGACAGGGAAGGAAAAGCCGATGACGTAGACGCCCTTCGCCAGCATGCGCGAGGCCATTTCCTGCGCGAGGCTCGCATCGCCCAGCATGACCGGGATGATCGGATGCCCCTCGCCCGCAAGCGTGAAGCCGAGCTTCGTCATCTCGGCGCGGAAGAGATCGGCATTGGCATAGAGGCGCTCGCGCAACGCATCGCCATTGTCGATGAGATCGAACACCTTGAGCGAAGCGGCCGCGATGACCGGCGCCAGCGTGTTGGAGAAGAGGTAGGGCCGCGAGCGCTGGCGCAGCCACTCCACGACCTCCCGCCGGCCGGACGTATAGCCGCCGGAAGCACCGCCCAGCGCCTTGCCGAGCGTGCCGGTGATGATGTCCACCCGCCCCTCGACGCCGCAATGCTCGGCCGAGCCGCGGCCATGTTTTCCCACAAAGCCGACGGCATGGCTGTCGTCCACCATGACCATCGCGCCGTATTTTTCCGCAAGGTCGCAGACGCCCTGAAGGTTGGCGATGATGCCGTCCATCGAGAAGACGCCGTCCGTGGCGATCATCTTGAAGCGCGCGCCTTCCGCCTTCTTCAGCTCCTCCTCCAGGCTCGCCATGTCGTTGTTGGCATAGCGGAAGCGCTTCGCCTTGGAGAGCCGCACGCCGTCGATGATCGAGGCGTGGTTCAGCGCATCGGAGATGATGGCGTCCTCCTCGGAGAGCAGGGTCTCGAAGAGGCCGCCATTGGCGTCGAAGCAGGAGGAATAGAGGATGGTGTCCTCCAGCCCGAGGAAGGACGAGATGCGCGCCTCCAGCTCTTTGTGCTCCTCCTGCGTGCCGCAGATGAAGCGCACCGAGGCCATGCCGTAGCCGTAGCGGTCGAGCGCCTGCTTGCCGGCCTCGGCCAGGTCCGCGTTGTCGGCAAGGCCGAGATAGTTGTTGGCGCAGAAGTTCAGCACGCGCTCGCCCGAGGCGACGGCGATCTCGCCGGCCTGCTTGGAGGTGATCACGCGCTCCGACTTGTAGAGGCCCGCGGATTTGAGGCCGTCGATTTCGGACTGGAGATGGGCGATGAAGGCGGAGGTCATGGGCACGCACTCGCGGAAATGGTGGAAAGGTTCAGGCGGCGACGGCTCAGGCCGCGCTCGCCGCATAGGCGCCGATCAGTTTCTCGTAGTCCTCCATCGGCGGGAACTTTTCATAGCTGTGCACGGCCGGCGTCTGCGCCCAGGCGAGCTTTTCGCTCGTATAGGTCTCGATGAACGGGCTGTACCAGCCGGTCTCGTCCAGCATGGTCGGCCGCACATTGACGAAGAAATCGAACCCGGCGGGCCGGGTGAACATCCAGGTCATGCAATCCGGGCAGAAATGATGGCCGGCCTCCGCGCTCGCCCCGGCGACGACGGGATCGCCCGCGATGACGGCAAAGCCCTCCGCCGGGATCGCCGCGCTCAGTGAATAGGCGCTGCCCGACATGTGCTGGCAGCCGGTGCAATGGCAGGCCATGGTGAGCATCGGCGGTGCACTGATGCGGATTTTCACACGCCCGCAACGGCAGGCGCCGTCGAGCGGCAGGTCCGGTCTTTTCATGGGCACGGCTCCCCTTCCGTTAGACGCCGGCTTGTCGTTCTGATCATGGTGCCGGCGAATTGCTCCACTGCGATAGTTCTAGCGCAGCGGAAAGCGACGTAAAGGGTTGCGCCGCTCTTTTCGCCGTTTCAGGACCGTTCGCAGGCGATCAGCAGGAACATCGGCCGGTTGAGCTCCACCTGCCATTCCGGATGTGCCGCAAGCTGCGCCTCGCTCGGCCGCCATTCCTCGACCTGGCGGATGGAAAAGCCGGCGGCGATCAACGCATTGAGGGTCGTGCCGAGCGTACGGTGGTGCTTGACGACGCCCTTGGCGAGCCAGTCCGTCGTGCGCGGGCCTTCGACGAGATAATCGTCGACCGGCCAGACAGTCCGGCCGTCTATCTCCGACCAATCCGGCCGGGACGGCGCCATGTAGAGCGGATGCTCGATGGTGAAGACGAAGGAGGCGCCCGGTACCAGCGCGGCATGGACGGTGCGCACCAGCCGGCCGAAATCCTTAATATAGTGGAAGGCGAGCGAGCTGTAGGCGAAATCGAAGGCCCCGGCCGGCAATTCCAGCCGGTCGAGATCGGCGATCTCGTAGCGGACGGCGGGAGACGCCGTCTCCGCCCGGGCGCGGGCGATCATGTTCTCCGAGAGGTCGAGGCCGAGCACGCTTTCCGCCCCCGCCTCCGCCGCGTGGCGCGCGAACCAGCCAAAACCGCAGCCGAGATCGACGATGCGCTTGCCCGCCAGGTCCGGCAGCAGCGCGCGCACCGCCTCCCACTCCGCCGCGCCCGCAAGGCCATGCACCGAACGGGGAAGACTGGAATAGCCCTCGAAGAAGGCGGGCTGGTCGTAGATGTTCTGGGCCATGGCGATCCTTTCGCACCGGAGATAGCGCCTTTTTGCGAAAGGACAAAGTCGTGCATTGCCGCGGGCCTGGCGGCCGCAGGGTTGACAGGACAGTGCTTGCCCTGTCCGGTGGCGGCGCGAAAGGATTTGGGCCATGACGATACTGGAAAGATTCTCCCAGAAGGGCCGCGTGGCGCTCGTCACCGGCGGCGGCCGCGGCCTGGGTTTCGAGATCGCCAAGGCGCTGGCCGAGGCCGGCGCCCATGTGGTGGTCACGGGCCGCACGGCCGCGACGCTCGACCGGGCGGTCGAGAGGATCGCGGCAGCCGGCGGCAGCGCCGCCGCGGCAGCCTTCGACATCGCCGACCGGACCGCCCAGCGCGCCGTGCTCGCCGGGATCGAACAGGCGCACGGCCGGCTCGACGTGCTCGTCAACAATGTCGGCGCCCGCGACCGCCGGCCGCTGTCGGAGATGGACGACGCGGCGATCGACGAATTGATCCGCACAGACCTTTCCGCCGCCGCGAGCCTCTCGCGTGACGCCGCCGCGCTGATGAAGCGCAACGGCCACGGGCGGCTGATCGCCATCACCTCGATCGGCGGCCATGTGGCCATGCCGAACGACGGCATCTACCCCGCCGCCAAGCACGGCCTCACCGGCCTCATGCGCAGCATGGCCGTCGAATACGCCCCGCACGGCATTACCAGCAACGCCATCGCCCCCGGCTGGTTCGCGACGGAAACCAACGCGGCGCTTGCCGCCGACGAGGGCCTGATGCCCTTCGTGCGCCAGCGCATCCCCGTCCAGCGCTGGGCCCGCGCCGACGAGATCGCCGGCGCCGCCCTGTTCCTCGCCAGCGACGCGGCGTCCTTCGTCAACGGCCATGTGCTGGTCGTCGACGGCGGCATGACCGTCCGCATGTAGCGGCCGGGTCTGCGCCTCATCCGGCTTGCCGCGCCGCAGCCGCCTCCAGCGGCGCGATGTCGAGCTTGACCATCTGGAGCATCGCCTCCGTCACGCGCTTGACCTTCGCCTGGTCCGGGTCGCTCATCAGCTCGCCGAGCCGCGTCGGCGCGATCTGCCAGGAAAGGCCCCAGCGGTCCCTCAGCCAGCCGCACTGCTCCACCGAGCCGCCGTCCCGCAGCGCATCCCAAAGCCGGTCGAGGTCGCCCTGCGTCTCGCATTCGACCATGATGGAGAAGCTGTGGTTGAACGGGTCGAGCGGGCCGGCCTCGATTGCCATGTAGCGCTGGTCGCCGAGCGTGAAGCTGGCGATCTTCACGCTGCCCGGCGGTCCGCTCGGCGTTTCGGCCGGAAGCGACGAGACCCAATGGACCGAGGAACCGGGAACAAGCGACGTGTAGAAGCCGATCGCGGCCTCCATGTCCTTCTCGAACCAGAGATGCTGCGTAACCTTCATCGGACTGTCCTCCTTGCTTGAACCCACACAAGGACGAGGAGGACCGGAACGTTCCGACAGCGGCGTTAAAAAATCAGCCGCTGAATTCGTCGATGACGGCGAGGAAGGCGTCGCCGAACCGGTCGCGCTTGGAAACGCCGATGCCGGGAATGTCCAGCAGCTCCTCCCGGTCGCGCGGACGTTCCTTGGCAAGCGCGATCAGCGTCGTGTCCGGGAAGACGACATAGGGCGGCACGTCGAGGTCCTTGGCGATGGACAGCCGCTCGGCGCGCAGCAGCTCGAAGAGCTCGCGGTCGGAGCCCGCGAGGTTGGAGCGTTCGCGGGCGGCAGGAGAGCCGCCGGCCTTGCCCTTGCGCCCCGCCTGAGGGCGATCCTTGCGCAGGAGGACCTGCCGCTCGTGTCGGAAGACGGCGCGCGCCTCGGGCTCCAGCTTCAGCGCGCCATAGGCGGCGTGGTCGACGCTGATGAGGCCGGCCGCCAGAAGCTGCCGGAAGATCGACTGCCAGACGCGCCCGGCAATGTCCTTGCCCGCCCCGAAGACCGGCATGGAGGTGTGGCCGAAGCGCTCGGTCTTCTCGTTGACCGCGCCCACCAGCACGTCGATGACATGGGCGGCGCCGAAGCGCTCGCCGGTGCGGTAGACGGCGGCGAGCGCCTTGATCGCCGCTTCCGTGCCGTCCCAGGTCTCGACCGGGTTGCGGCAGGTATCGCAATTGCCGCAATGGCCGGAATGGCTTTCGCCGAAATGCGCCAGGATGGCCTTGCGCCGGCAGCCGGCCGTCTCGCAGATGGCGAGCAGCGCCGTCAGCTTGGCGCGCTCGATGCGCTTGACCTCCTCGGACGCCCCGCCCTCGTCGATCATCTTGCGGCGCTGCACGACGTCGGCCATGCCATAGGCCATCCAGACCTCGGAGGGCAGGCCGTCGCGCCCGGCGCGCCCCGTCTCCTGGTAATAGGCCTCCACCGAGCCCGGCAGGTCGAGATGGGCGACATAGCGCACATCCGGCTTGTCGATGCCCATGCCGAAGGCGACCGTCGCGACGAGGCAGAGGTTCTCCTCCTTCAGGAAGGCATCCTGGTTGGCGTCGCGCACCGCGCGGTCGAAGCCGGCATGGTAGGGCAGCGCGCGAACGCCCTGCGCGTTCAGCCAGTCGGCCGTGTCCTCCACCTTGGCGCGCGACAGGCAGTAGACGATGCCGCTCTCGCCCTGGTGGCGCGAGAGGAAGCGCAGCAATTGCTGGCGCGCCTGGTCGCGCTCGGCGATCTCGTAGGAAATGTTCGGCCGGTCGAAGCTGGTGGTGAAGACCGCCGCGTCCTGAAGGCCGAGCCGCTCGATGATGTCGCCGCGGGTGTGCGGATCGGCCGTCGCCGTCAGCGCGATGCGCGGAACGCCGGGATAGCGCTCGCCGAGAACGCCGAGCGCCCGGTATTCCGGCCGGAAATCATGACCCCATTGCGAGACGCAATGCGCCTCGTCGATGGCGAAGAGCGCGATGCGCGCATCGGCGACGAGCTCGGCAAAGCCTTCCGTGACGATACGCTCGGGCGTGACGTAGAGGAGATCGAGCTCGCCCGCGCGCATGGCATCGCGCACGGCGAAGAATTCCTCGCGCGTCAGGGAGGAATTCAGCGCGGCAGCCCTGACGCCGAGTTGCTTCAGCGCCTCCACCTGGTCGCGCATCAGCGCGATCAGCGGCGAGATGACGATGCCGACGCCCTCGCGGCAGAGCGCCGGGATCTGGAAGCAGAGCGACTTGCCGGCACCGGTCGGGAACAGCACGACGGCATCGCCGCCGCCGACCACATGCTCGACCACCGCCTGCTGCTTGCCGCGGAAGGCATCATAGCCGTAGACGCGCTTGAGCACGTCGAGCGGATCGTCCGTCGGCGCATCGAACAGGGCGGCAAGGGGGGTGGAAGGTCGGGCTTCGATCATCATCTGCACTTTCGTTCCCCCCATTCTGACCAAGCGGGCGTGGTTCGGCAACCGCCCGCGCGCCGACGTCCACCGCTCAATAATGTTCTTGATTTGTTCCAATTTCAAGATAAGGTTGCAAAAAATCGACATGGGAGAGGCAGGAATGGATGTCTATGCAACCCTCGGCACATCGGATGCCGCGGCCACCACGCCCTTTTACGACGCCGTCCTCGCGACGATCGGCTGGGCCGTGCGGGCGGATTATCCGGGATTGCGCGGCTACACCCGAGGCGGCGGCCCCGACGGCTTCATCCTCTGGCTGTGCACGCCCTTCGACGGCGCGCCGGCAAGCCCCGGCAACGGCACCATGATCGGCTTTCCCGCCGCCTCGCATGACGAGGTGGGGGCCTTCCATGCGGCCGCCCTCGCCCATGGCGGAACGGACGAAGGCGCGCCCGGCCCGCGCCCGCATTACGGCCCCAACTGGTATTCCGCCTATGTCCGCGATCCGGTCGGCAACAAGCTTGCCATCGTCTACGACGAATGAGGACCGGGGCGGCGGCTACTTGCCCGCCGGCCCCTTCACGCGGCCGGAGAGCACGCCGAAGCCCTCGATGATGGCTTCCTGGTTCTCCAGGCGCACGGTCTCCATCTGCACCTCCTGCAGCGCGCGAAGGATCTGGGGGACCCGTTCGCCGTCGCCCTCCTCGGTCGCAACGGCAAGCTCGCGCTCCAGCTCGCGGCGCTGCCAGAGCAGGGCGCGGGTGCGCTTGTGCAGGGCGAGCGCCTGGAGGAAGCCCTCGCGGGCATCCTCGGGCGCGGCCTCCGCCGTCGCGGTCCACAGGCGGGAGTTGCGGATCTGCTGGTCGAGCCCGCGCAGCAGCGTGTCGAAGCCTGCCGCCTCCAGTTCCTCGACCAGCCGGTCGCGTTCCAGCCGGGCGCCGACGGAGCCGGCAATGCCGAGCAGCGCCGACCAGAGCCGCTGCAGGTCGCGGTTCTCGTATTCGATGATGGCGATCTCGTCATAATCGCTGAAGAGCAGGCCGGGATGATTGACGACGGTGAGCGCCAGCACGCTTTCGCGCAGCGCCGGCAGCTCCTGCGCGCCACGCACCAGCGCCGAGCGCGCCAGCCGGTCGGAAATGCCCGAGGAGACGGACGTGCCCTGCTGCGCGCCGCTTCCGAGGCGTTGCCCCGCACGGCCTCTGCCGGCGACAAAGCCGCCCTGCCGTTGCGCGGGGCGGAAGAAGGCGTTCAGCCGGTCGCGCATGTTCTGCTGGTAGTGGCGGCGCACATCCTCGTCGGCGATCACGCCGGTGACCTGGCGCAGGCGCGCCTCGAGCGCCGCCCGGCTTTCCGGCGTCTCGAAACTCACACCCTGCACCTCGCGGCTCCAGATCATCTCGGCGAGCGGCCGGGCGCCTGCCATCACCTTGTCGAAGGGCGCGCGGCCCTCCTGGCGCACGAGGTCGTCCGGGTCCTTGCCGTCGGGCAGCAGCGCGAAGCGCACGGTGCGCTCCGGCTTGATGAAGGGCAGCGCGAGGTCGGCGGCGCGGTTCGCCGCGCGAATGCCCGCGCCATCGCCATCGAAGCACAGCACCGGCTCCGGCGTCATCTTCCACAACAGGTCGAGCTGGTTTTCCGTGAGCGCCGTGCCGAGCGGCGCAACGGCATTCTCGATGCCGGCCTGGTGGAGCGCGATCACGTCCATATAGCCTTCGACGGCGATCACCGTGCCAGCGGTCTTCTCGTCCTGTCCGGCGCGGCTCGCGCCCTGCGCGGCCTTGCGGGCCCGGGCGTGGTTGTAGAGCACATTGCCCTTGTGGAAGAGCTCGGTCTCGTTGGAATTGAGGTATTTTGCCGGCGCATCCGGCGACATGGCGCGCCCGCCGAAGGCGATGACCTTCTCGCGCACCGAGAGGATCGGGAACATGATGCGGTCGCGGAAGCGGTCGTAGGAGACCGGGATGTCCGGCCCGTGCACGACGAGGCCGCAAGCCTCGATCGCCTCCTTCGGCACGCCCTTGCCGGCAAGGAACTCCTTCAGCGCATTGCGGCTTTCCGGCGCATAGCCGAGCCGGAAGGTCTCGATGGTGCGCCCCGTCAGGCCGCGGTCGCGCAGGTAGGCGCGCGCCTTCGCGCCTGCCGGCGTCTGGAGCTGGTCCTCGAAGAAGCGGGCGGCCATCTCCATGACCTCGACGAGGCCGGTGCGCTCCTTCTCGCGCTGCTCGGCCTCGCGGTCGGGCTGCGGCATGGCGACGCCCGCCATGTCGGCGATCTGCTGCACGGCCTCCGGGAAGGACAGGCCGTCGAGATCGGTGAGAAAGCGGAAATGGTCGCCGGAGACGCCGCAGCCGAAACAATGGTAGAGGCCCCTGCGGTCCTCGCAGTGGAAGCTCGGCGACTTTTCGCCATGGAACGGGCAGCAGGCCCAGTAGTCGCCGCGCGACACATTGGTCTTGCGACGATCCCAGGTCACGCGTTTGCCGATCACCTCCGAAATGGAGACGCGGTCGCGGATCTCGTCTAGGAAGGCATTGGAAAAGCGCATGGGTCCCTCGGTCGGGGTCCATATAACCATGCACGGCGCCCACCGCCAGCGATAGTCGCCTGCCCACAGCAATTCACAGGCACCGTCAGAAACCCATGTCCGGCGCATAGAAGCAGCGCGGCGTGTCCTCGGTCGGGTAGAGACAGAGATGGTACTCGCCGTCCTGCGAGCGGCGCGTCATGTCCTGCGGCATGAGGAAGATGTGGCTGCGGGTGGCGAGGCGATGATCGCCGGGCGCCAGCGTCACCCGGTAGCCGCCGGCGATGATGCGCACGGTGGTGGCGGGAATCATCTGGCAGTCACCGTTATGGCTGTTGCCGTTGCAGCAGAAGGCCTCGTACTGCCAGCCGCTCGCCGCGTCATGCGCGACGGCCGGCCCCGCAACAAGGAGCGGCGCGAGGGAAAGAAGGAACGTCAGACGCATCGGCTCGGCCTCCTTGGACGGCCACCGGGCATTCGACGCAAAACATATCCGGCGGCATCGCATGCACTTCGCCGGGGCGAGCCGATGGGCGATCGCCGCCGCATCGTCGGGCTCCTGTTGACCGATACAACGGCATTCGGCGCGTTTGGTTCCCGCCGATTGCCCGGCATGCGTGCCGCGACGAAACCCACCCACCGAACAGAAAGGGCGGCCGAAGCCGCCCCTCATCCGGATAATGTCGTTGCCGGCCTACTTCAGGAGGTCCTTCACCACGCCGGAGGCCTTGGCGAAATCCATCTGGCCGGGATAGCGCTCCTTGAGCACGGCCATGACCTTGCCCATGTCGCGCAGGCCCTGCGCGCCGATTTCGGCGATGGCCGCGGCGATGAGGTCCTTCATCTTGTCCTCGGCGATCTGCTCGGGCAGGAAGCTCTCGATGACCTTGATTTCCTCGCGCTCCTGCGCGGCGAGTTCCGGCCGGCCGTTCTCGGAGAAGATCTTGGCCGATTCCTCGCGCTGCTTGATCATCTTGGCAAGGATCTGCAGCAGTTCGTCGTTCTCGACCGGCCCCTTGCCGACACCGCGGTTGGCGATGTCGCAGTCCTTCAGCTTGGCCTGGATCAGGCGCAGCGTGGAGACACGGCAGGCATCCTTGGCCTTGAGTGCATCCTTGAGGGCATTTGCGATCGTATCGCGCATCATTTTCTCCATTGGAAGCCGCCGGCGCCGGATGCGCGGCTGGGCTTCGATCATCGTTCGATTGTGCATGCTCATAGACCGGCAAAGGGCTTGCCGGCAAACGGATTGCGCAAGCGATTGAATCTCAACGCTTTATAATTCCACGCAATCCACAGGCAACGGTTGACCCCGTCATCCGCTTTGTCTATTTTTCGGCACCTGCACGAAAATCGGCAATCAGGGCGAACCAACGCGGGCTTCCGCGCGCCTTTGCCTGCGATCTTAAATGGTGCCCGGTCCATCGGCTTTCAAGCCCGGGGCCAGGCGCCGGAAACGGGATACTCATGACCTCGACCCCCGCATGGACCACTGAAAAGCCGACCGCCCTGCTCGTTCTCGCCGACGGCACCGTCATCGAAGGCAAGGGCATCGGCGCCACCGGCAAGGTGACCGCAGAAGTCTGCTTCAACACGGCGCTGACCGGCTACCAGGAAATCCTGACCGACCCGTCCTATCTCGGCCAGATCGTCACCTTCACCTTCCCGCATATCGGCAATATCGGCGCCAATGACGAGGACATCGAGGACCTGACGCCCGCCGCTCGCCACGGCGCCGTCGGCACGATCTTCAAGGCCGACATCACCGATCCTTCCAACTACCGCGCCGCCAGGCATCTCGACGGCTGGCTGAAGGCCCGCGGCATCATCGGCCTTTCCGGCATCGACACACGCGCGCTCACCGCGTGGATCCGCGAGAACGGCGCACCGAACGCGGTGATCGCCCACGACCCGAACGGCGTCTTCGACATCGAGACGCTGAAGGCGGAGGCGAAGGCCTGGAGCGGCCTCGTCGGCCTCGATCTCGCCAAGGTCGCCTCCTCCGGCCAGTCCTCGCGCTGGAGCGAGAAGCCCTGGGTGTGGAACGAAGGCTACGAGGACCTCGCCGAGGGCGACGTGAAGTACCACATCGTCGCGCTCGACTACGGCATCAAGCGCAACATCCTGCGCCTCTTCAGCGGCCTTGGCTGCAAGGTCACCGTCATGCCGGCAACCTCCAGCGCCGACGACGTGCTGGCGCTGAAGCCGGACGGCATCTTCCTCTCCAACGGCCCGGGCGATCCGGCGGCGACCGGCGAATATGCCGTGCCGGTCATCAGGACGCTGATCGACACGGGCATCCCGATCTTCGGCATCTGCCTCGGCCACCAGATGCTGGGCCTTGCCGTCGGCGCCACGACCGAGAAGATGCACCAGGGCCATCACGGCGCCAACCACCCGGTGAAGGACCACACGACCGGCAAGGTGGAGATCGTCTCGATGAACCACGGCTTCGCCGTCGCCTCCGCCTCCCTGCCCGACGGCGTGGAAGAGACCCACATCTCGCTGTTCGACGGCACGAATTGCGGCCTGCGCCTTGCCGGCAAGCCGGTCTTCTCCGTGCAGCACCATCCGGAGGCCTCGCCAGGTCCGCAGGACAGCCACTACCTCTTCCGCCGCTTCATCAACCTGGTGCGCGAGAAGAAGGGCGAAGAGGCCATCCCCGAACGGGCGTAAGCCGTCGCCGATACCTCGCCTTCGTCATGGTCGGGCTTGACCCCGACCATCCACGCCCCACCCGCGGCTTGGTTCCTCGGGTCGAGCCCGAGGATGATGGAGTGCTTGGAGCGATGTTTGCCGCCAAACTGAAGCCCCGGATATGGTCCGGGGCTTTTCTTTTTCCGAAAGAAGCCATTCCGTCGGGGAAGCATCCTGTGCGCAGTAGAGCAGCAGGTCGTCATAATCGTTTCAATCCACGCTCCCGGAAGCAAGCGACCAGGAGGCTCAGGCGAGCCGATCGCCGCCGCGCTGCTTCACCAGCCGGTAGAATCGCCAGTTGAGCAGCACGGACGCCGCAGCGAGGCCGGCGAGAAAGCCGAACCAGACGCCGATGCCGCCGAAGCCGGCCGGGAAGGCGAAGAACCAGGCGGCAAGGAAACCGATCGGCCAGTAGGAGATGACGGCCATGATCATCGGGATGCGCGTGTCCTTGAGGCCGCGCAGCAGGCCGGCGGCGATCGCCTGCAGGCCGTCGACGAGCTGGAAGATGCCGGCGATCACCACGAAGGGGCCGGCGATCGCCAGAACGGCAGCGGAATCCTTGCCGGCCTTGTCGAGGAAGATCGAGGCGAGCGTCGTCGGGACGAGGGCGAAGAGGATGCCGCCGGCGACCGCGATGATCGCGGCGATGATCAGCACCGCCCAGGCGGCGCGCACGACGCCGAGATGATCGCCGCGCCCATGCGCCACGCCGACGCGCACCGTGCCGGCCTGCGCCAGGCCGAGCGGGATCATGAAGGCGATGGAGGCAAGCTGCAGCGCGATGCCGTGGGCGGCCAGCTCCAGCGTGCCGATATTGCCCATCAACAGCGAGGCGCCGGTGAAGAGGCTGACTTCCGCCAGCATGGTCAGGCCGATCGGCAGGCCGAGATGGACGACCTCGCGGAAGGCCGGCCAGTCCGGCCGCCAGAAGCGCACGAAGAGCTCGTAGCGGCGCATTTCCGGGCGTGACTGGATATAGGCCGTCAGCAGCACGAAGCTCAGCAGGTTGACGCCGAGCGAGACGATGGCCGCCCCCTCGATGCCCATGGCCGGGAAGCCGAAACGGCCCAGCACCAGCGCATAGGCGAAGAAGGCGTTGACGGTCAGGATGACGATCGTGACGTAAAGCACGATGCCGGCCCGGCCATGCGCGCTGACGAGGCCGCGCAGCGTCATGAAGAGCAGCCCCGGCGCCATGCCCCATTGGGCGATCTTCAGGTAGCTGCCGGCCAGCGCCGCCACTTCCGGCTTCTGGCCGGCATAGAGCAGGATGCGTTCGGCATTGTAGAAGAGCGGCACCATCAGCATGGAATAGAGCAGCACCACCCACATGCCCATGCGCACCGCACGGCGCACGGAAACCGCATCGCCGCGGCCATAGGCCTGCGCCACCATGGGCATGACGGCATTGGCAAAACCCGAGCCGAGGATGAAGATCGTGAAGAAGAACTGGCTCGACAGAACGATCGCCGCCAGATGCGCGGCGCCGAGGCGGCCGAGGATGACCACGTCCGTCGTGTGAATGCCGAGCTGGGCGAGCTGCGCGCCGATCAACGGCACGCCGAGGGTGAAGGTCGCCCGGAAATGGGCGCCCCAGCGGTTGTCCTCGCGGTGCGGTGCCATGTGCATGATACTTCTCACTTTCGCATCGCTTCGGATCATAAGTTCCCGCCGCGATCAATCGAATAGATTTGATGCTTTCATCAAAAACGCCGGAATCCGGCTCCGTGCGGCGCTCGCGAGCGGAATTTTCGTCCGGATTTCCCGTTTTGAAAGCGCTTCAGGCCCTTTCCGCCGCCAGATTCCCGCTCGGACCCGCTCCGGCACCACGCAGCTTCACGACGAAGATCACGAGGCCGATGAAGAGCATCACGGCCGCGAGCGCGAAAGGCGCGCCGGCAAAGACGACCGGCGCGGCCGGCCCCGTGAAATGGCTGAACACCTGGGTGAAGATCAATGGACCGATGATCGTCGTGATGCTGGAAACGCTCGTCAGCGCCCCCTGCAATTCGCCCTGCGCGGAAGGCGGAACGCGGGCCGAGGCGATGGAGCGCAGCGGCGGATCGGCCAGGCTTTCGAGCGCCGTCAGCACGATCACCGCATAGATCATCCAGCCGTGGACGGAGGCGGCGTAACCGGCAAGGCCGAGCACGGCGAAGGCGAGGCCGACGACGGCCGTGCGGAACTCGCCGAGCCTCGGCACGACGCGCGGCAGCACGAAGGCCATGACGATCGCCCCGCCGACCCCGAAAACGCCGAGCGACAGGCCGATCTGCCCCTCGCTCCAGCCGTAGCGCAGCGCCGAGACGAAGGACCAGACGGAAGGATAGACGGCATGCGCCAGCCAGTAACAGAAGAAGACGAGGCCGACCCACAGGACGCCCGGATAGTTGCGCATCTGGAGGAGCGCGCCGAGCGGATTGGCGCGGGCAAGCTCGAAGCGGCGGCGGTGGGCCGTCTCCAGGCTTTCCGGCAGGAGGAAACAGGCCGCGACGAAATTGAGGAAGGCGAGCACCGCCGCCCCGTAGAACGGGATGCGCGGGCCGAACTCGCCGAGCAGCCCGCCGATGACGGGCCCCAGCGCGAAGCCGGTGCCGAAGGCGATGCCCATGAGCCCGAAATTCTTCGCCCGCGTCTCGTCCGTGGAGACATCGGCGATATAGGCGGCGGCCGTGCCGAAGCTGGCGCCGCTGATGCCCGCCAGCACCCGGCCGACGAACAGCATCCAGTAGCTGGTCGCCAGCGCGCAGATGAGGTTGTCGATGGCGAAGGTGAGGATGCAGGCGAGCAGCACCGGCCGCCGGCCGAAGCGATCGGAGAGATTGCCGATGAAGGGCGCGAAGAGGAACTGCATGCCGGCATAGACGAGCAGCAGCCAGCCGCCGTCGATCGCCGCCTGGCTGATATCGTCACCCGTCAGCTCGCGCAGATAGGTCGGCAGCACCGGCATGATGATGGCGATGCCGATCACGTCGAGGAACATGATCATGAAGACGAGAAGGAGCCCGCGCCGGGTGGACCTGGCATCGATCATGGCTTCACCCTTGGTAAGGATAGCGCCCGGCACGCGCGGGCGAAATGTCAGGCGAAGACTTCTATTTCACTTTTTGCCGTGAAACAATCCGTGAACATTGCAATTTTTTTGATGAATTAGTCGCGATCCGCTGATGAAAGGCCTCATTCCGGCCAGGGATGCGCCTTCACGAAATCGACGAAGGCCCGCAGCGGCGCGGGCATCAGGGTGCGGCTCGGATAGTAGAGGAAGGGGCCGGAAAAGGTCTGGATCCAGTCGGGCATGACGACCTGCAGCGCGCCGGAGGCAAGGGCCGGCGCCAGGAATTCCTCGAAGGTGCAGACGATGCCGAGGCCCGCCGCGGCGGCATGCTGCTCCACCTCGTTCGATTCGGAGATCAGGCAGGCCGGCGGCATCAGCGAAACCTTCTCCTCGCCCCGCTCGAAGGCCCAGGGCAGCACATGACCGCTGGCGAAACGGTGCAGGATGCAGCGGTGCCGCATCAGGTCGCGCGGATGTTCCGGTGCCCCGTGCGCCTCGATATAGGCGGGCGCGGCGGCCACGACGAAGCGCTGCCGGCGCGGGCCGATCGGCACGGCGATCATGTCCTGGTGCAGCGCCTCCTCATAGCGGATGCCGGCGTCGAAACCCTCCGCCAGCACATCCACCAGCGCATCGTTGGACGCGACCTCCAGCGTGATGCCGGGATAGGCCTTGAGGAAGGGCGTGGCGATCGGCGGCAGCACGAAGCGCGCGACGATGCCGGGCACGTTCAGCCGGAGGCGGCCGACCGGCCGGTCGCGCAGGCTGTTCACCCCGTCGATCGCCGCCTCGACCTCGGCCAGCGCCGGCGCCAGCCGCTCCAGGAGGCGCGCACCGGCATCCGTCAGCGTCACGCTGCGCGTCGTGCGGTTGAAGAGGCGAAGATCGAGCCGCCCCTCCAGCCGCCGCATCGCCTCCGACAGCGCCGAGGCGGAGACGCCGCGCAGCTTGGCGGCGGCGCGGAAGCTCTTCACCCGGGCGATGGTGACGAAGGCATCGAGATCGGCAAGGGGAATCTGGCTCATTGTTCGAAAAACCGCACGACTTGTTCGGGATGGATCGGATTATCGCACAACCGCGATGGCGGTAAAAGAGCATCGACCGAAAGGCAGCGAACAGGAGAAACCCCATGAAGACCATCACCCTCGGCAAGACCGGCCCCGTCGTTTCCACCATCGGGCTCGGCTGCATGGGCATGTCCGGCATGTATGGCCCCGCCGACCGGGCGGAAAGCATCGCCACCATCCATGCCGCGCTCGACGCCGGCATCACCCTTCTCGACACCGGCGATTTCTACGGCATGGGCCACAACGAGATGCTGATCGCCGAAGCGCTGAAGGAGCGCCGCCGCGAGGACGTGCAGCTCAGCGTGAAGTTCGGCGCGCTGCGCGGGCCGGACGGCGCCTGGAGCGGCTACGATTCCCGCCCCGCAGCGATCCGCAACTTCCTCGCCTACTCCCTACAAAGGCTCGGCACCGACCATATCGACATCTACCGTCCCTCCCGTCTCGACCCGGCTGTGCCGATCGAGGAGACGATCGGCGCGCTCGCCGACCTCGTGAAGGCCGGCTACATCCGCCATATCGGGCTTTCCGAAGTGGGCTCGGAAACGATCCGCCGGGCGGCGGCCATCCATCCGATCGTCGATCTGCAGATCGAATATTCGCTGATCTCGCGCGGCATCGAGGACGATATCCTGCCGACCTGCCGGGCACTCGGCATCGCGGTCACCGCCTATGGCGTGCTGTCGCGCGGCCTGATCAGCGGCCATTGGCAGAAGGGCGAAACGGCAGGCGGCGATTTCCGCACGCTGAGCCCGCGGTTCCAGGAGGGCAACATCGACCGGAACCTGGCGCTCGTCGAGGCCCTGCGCCGTGTCGCGGAGGAGAAGGGCGCCACCGTCGCCCAGCTCGCCATCGCCTGGGTCGCCGCGCAGGGCGCCGATATCGTGCCGCTTGTCGGCGCCCGGCGGCGCGATCGCCTGGCCGAGGCGCTGGCTGCGCAGCAGGTCGCGCTCTCCGAGGCCGATCTCGCCGCGATCGAAGCCGCCATGCCGAAGGATGCCGCCGCGGGCGAGCGCTACCCGGCCGCCATGCTGGCGCATATGGACAGCGAAAAGCGGGCCTGAGGCCATGGGACGGGCTGCGGCCGCGGCCGGCAGCCCGTTCCCGCTCCAATCCTGCCCGCTTCGGCGCGACGGGCGGGAGCCGTCAGCGAATTGTCAGCTTCCTCGTGAGAGAAATGCGCGCGATGGGGGCCGCTTGTCATTCGCCGGTAACGGCGCGGGGCGAGATATGTCCTCCGCATGTCAGCGTTCGAGGACCGGCAATGTCATTCCGCTCAGTTCAGGGCCGCTCAGCTCAGCGCCGCTTTCCCGCCGCAAGGCCCGCCTTCGGCAGCCTGACGGTCAGCCTTGCGACCGGCCTCTATCTCTTCCTTGTCACCAGCCGCGATTTCTGGATGGAGAGCTGGGCCCTGCTCGGCGCCCGCCCCGGCACGCTCGTGCTGGTGACGGGCGGCTTCCTTTGCCTCTTCATCGTCACCTGCGTCGCCGTCTCCTGGAAACGGGTGATGAAGCCGCTCTTCGCGGCGCTCCTTCTTCTCGCGGCGGCGGCGGCCTGGTTCATGGACGAGGACGGCGTCTTCCGGCCGCACGCCTCCGTCCAGCCGCTCTCCCTTGCCGTCCACATGCTGGTCTTCGGCGGCCTGCCGGCTGCCCTTCTCCTCTGGGTGAAGGTGGTGCACCGGCCGTTCTTCTGGCAGCTGCGCGGCAACCTCGCGATCGCCGTGCCGATGCTCGCGGTCGCGCTCGCCATCGCCCTGACGCACGCGACCAAATATGCCCTGATCGTCGAGGAAGACCTGAAGCTCGCCGACGGCGGCAATGCCGCCGGCGCTTCGATCATACGTCGCCCTTGAACGTGTCGCAGGCATCGACCCGGCCGGTGTCGAAGCCGCGCTTGAACCAGCGGCGACGCTGCTCGGACGTGCCGTGGTTGAAGCTTTCCGGCACGACATAGCCCTGCATGCGCTTCTGCAGCGTGTCGTCGCCGATCTGGGTGGCGGCGTTCAGCGCCTCCTCCAGGTCACCGCGCTCCAGAAGGCCCTTCTGCTCGGTGTACTTGCCCCAAATGCCGGCATAGCAATCGGCCTGAAGCTCGACGCGGATCGACATCTGGTTGGCCTCCACCTCGCTCATGCGCTGGCGCTGCTGGTTGAAGCGCGGCAGGACGCCGGTGAGGTTCTGCACATGGTGGCCGACCTCGTGGGCGACGACATAGGCCTGGGCGAAGTCGCCGGACGCGTCGAACTTGCCTGCCAGCTCGTCGAAGAAGCTCATGTCGAGATAGACCTTGCGGTCGCCCGGGCAGTAGAACGGGCCGGAGGCCGCCGATGCGAAGCCGCAGGCCGACTGCACGGAGCCCGAGAAGAGCACCATCTTCGGCTCCTCGTAGCGCTCGCCGGCCGACTGGAAGATGCCGTTCCAGGTATCCTCCGTCTCGGCAAGAACGGTCGCCATGAAGGCCTTGGTCTCCTCCTCCTGCGGGGAGGTGCGGCGGCTTGCGCTTTCGGTCTGCTCGAAGCCCGGCATGCTGACCTGCCCGCCGCCCTCGCCCATCACCTGCAGGAGGTCGATGCCCATCGCCTTGAAGACGAAATAGATGACGACGAGGAAGATGATGGTGCCGATGCTCATGCCGCCGCCGGCGCGGCGTCCCGTGCCCATCGGGATGCGGAAGCCGCCATTGCCGCGGCCGAACGGGTTGCTGCCTCCCGCCGAGCGACCGGCTCCGCGCTGGTCCTCGATATTGCTCGACTGGCGACGACCTTTCCATTCCATGGCGCATTTCCCCGAATTGATTGCCGACGAACGCTCACCGCATGAATTCGTTCCTCAGCAACGACTTATAGGGCCTGCCGCGCCGCCATGCAAAACGAAAAGCGGAGCCTCAGCGCCGCCGGAAAACCGCCTCGAAACGCTCCGTCCAGCCGGCCTGGCGCGCCGCAAGGGCCCCGGCCGCAACGAAAAGCGCGCTGACGACGGCCGCCGCAAGCACGCTCGCAAAGCCCGAGGCGCCGTCGAAGATCATCGCGCCCATCACCCGGTTCGGCACCAGCGTGAAAAGCCCGGCGACGACGATGCCGCCGAAATACATGCCGGCGACATGGGCGCGGTGCGCGCGGATATCGCGGCGGCGCACGGCGCGGATCGCAAGGGCGCTTCCGGCGATGACATAGACGGAGAGCAGGTGGATCGGGCTGAAATCGCCGACCGTCTTCAGGTCGTGGATGAAGAAGGTCGAAAAACTCGTCAGCACCATCAGGAGCAGCCAGACCTTGCCAAGGCGGCGATGGGCAGGCGTGCCCTTGGGGCGGGCGAGCAGCACGGCCCCCAGCACCGCCGCCGGCAGGACGGTGGCGACATGGAACTTTACGGCAAAAGGGGCGGCGAGAAGCGGCTCGAGGGTCATGGCAGGCTCCGGGACGGTTGAATTCGCCATCGTCTTCCGCCATTGATCGGGCCGCCTCAAACGCTTTGGCCCGAACGGACGGAAAACTTCGTGGAACGCCCCCTCCTGCAATCCGCGCTTCGTGAACTGCAGGTCTTCCTCAGCGCCCCGCGCTTCTGGGCGACCTTCGGCGCGGTCGTGCTGATCTTCTGGGTGACCGGTCCCTATGGCACGGCGGAACGGCTGGCGAGCGTGCCGCGGCTCGGCTTCTGGCTCGTGCTGCACGCCGTCGCCTGGGCCATCGCCGTTCTCGCCATCGTCACCGTCAACACGCTTTTCCGGCAGAGGATGCCGGGCCTCCTCGCCCGCATGGCGCTCGGCACGCTGGTGGCCGGCGTGCCGGTGGGGCTGGCCACGAAGGCGATCAGCCTGATGACCTTCGGCGGCACGCCCACCCCGGCAGGGATCGCCGAAAGCATCGCCACGGGGCTCCTCCTCTCGGCGCTGTTCTGCGCGCTCACCTTCATGACGATGGGCAGCAAGCAGGCCGAGGCGCTGTCCACCGCGCCATCGCCGGCCGCGGCTCCGGAAGACCGGGCGGAAATCCCCCTGCTGCGCCGCCTCAGGCCGGAGAACCGCGGCCCCATCCTGCACATGACGGTCGCCGACCACTATACACAGGTGACGACGAGCCGCGGCCGCGAGCTGATCCTGCTGCGCTTTTCCGATGCGCTGGCCGAATGCGGCGACACGCCGGGCCTCAGGGTGCACCGCTCGCATTTCGTGGCCGACGCCCATGTCGACAGGCTGCTGCGCACGGAGGGCCGGCTGGCGATCCTCCTGAAGGACGGGCAGGAAGTGCCGGTCAGCCGCAGCCGCGTCGAGGCGGTGCGGGCCCGCTGGGGGTAAATTTTCGCGTGTCTGTCGGATCGCCGTCCCGTCCTGCGTCTCTAGATATCAGGCCATCAAACCATCGGGAGAAGATCCATGCGAAAGATCATTGTCGGCGCCTTCGTCAGCCTCGACGGCGTCATGCAGGCGCCGGGCGGACCGGAGGAGGACCCGGTCGGCGGCTTCAGGTTCGGCGGCTGGGTCGCCCCGTTCTTCGACGAGACGGCCGGTGCGACGATCGATGAACTTTTCGCAAAACCCTTCGACCTGCTGCTCGGCCGCAAGACCTACGACATCTTTGCCGCTCACTGGCCCTATGCCGGCGCCGATGACCCGATTGGACCGCTCTTCGATCGCATCAACAAATATGTCGCGACCCGAAACCCGGCCTTCAGGACCACCTGGCAGAACAGCCATGTGCTCGGCCCGGACGCGCTTGCCGCCGTCAAGGCGCTGAAGAGCGAGGACGGGCCGGACCTCCTGACACAGGGATCGACCGACTTTCTCAAGGCGCTGTTCGAGAATGATCTCGTCGACGAGATCAACGTCTTCACCTTCCCGGTCATTCTCGGCAAGGGCAAGCGGCTGTTCGGCGACGCATCCTTCCCGCGGGCCTTGACGCTGGTGAATTCGCGCGCCAGCGAGAACGGCATCGTCATCAGCAAATATGCCCGCGCCGGCGAGGTGACGACGGGCTCCTTCGAGTTCGACACGCCGACGGATGCCGAGCTGGAGCGTCGCCGCAACCTGACGTGAAGACGGAACGGCCTTGACCGGCCGCGCCGTTGCGGCTCCTATCTCTCCGAGGGAAACGGGAGGACGGGATGAAAGCGGGGCGGCTGGAGGCGATCGGCGAATTCTTCGTACGCACGGTGGAAAAGCCGGAGCCCGGCCCGGACGATCTTCTGGTCCGGATCGAGGCGGCCGGCATCTGCGGCACGGATCGCCACCTCTTCCACGGCGAGTTTCCCTGCCGGCCGCCGGTGACGCTCGGCCATGAATTCTCCGGCATCGTCGAGGCCGTCGGCAAGGCCGTCATCGATGTCCGCCCCGGCATGCGCATCACCGGCGATCCGAACATCCATTGCGGCCGCTGCGCGCAATGCCGGCGCGGCCGCGTCAATCTGTGCGAGAACCTGCAGGCGATCGGCATCCACCGCGACGGCGGCTTTGCCGACTATGTGCTGGTGCCGCAGAAGCAGGCCTATCAACTGCCGCTCTCGCTGCCGCCGGAGCACGGCGCGTTCTGCGAACCGCTCGCCTGCTGCCTGCACGGCACCGACATGGCCGGCATCAAACCCGGCAGCACCGTCGTGGTGCTGGGCGGCGGGGTGATCGGCATGCTGGTCGTGCAGCTCGCCCGCCTTGCCGGCGCGACCACCGTCATCCTCGTCACCCGCCAGGCCGTGCGCCGGAAACTCGCCGAGGAGATCGGCGCCACCCATTCCTTCGATCCGGGCAATGGCACCACCATCGAGGGCATAGCCGGCAAGGCTGGCCTGCTGCCCGGCGGCGCCGATGTCGTCATCGAATGCGCGGGCGTTGCCGAGACCGTGACCGAGGCGCCGAAGCTTGCCCGCAACGGCGGCACGGTCGTCATCCTGGGCGTGCTGCCGCAGGGCCAGACGGTGGAATTCGAGCCCTTCGACCTGCTCTTCCGCGAGGTGAAAATCCTCACCTCCTTCCTCAACCCCTTCACCCATGGCCGCGCCGCGGCGCTGATCGCCTCCGGCACGATCAAGGTCGATCGCCTTATCTCCCGCCGCATCGGCCTCGACGACCTGCCGGACGCCGTCGCCAACCCGCCGCGGCCGGGCGAGGTGAAGGTCCTGGTCATGCCGGGCCTGAAGACCTAGCCCAGCCCCTCCTGCGCCACCGCCTCGGCCAGCCAAGCCGAAAAGGCGGCCATGGCGGGGGTAAGGCTACGCGATTGCAGGCGGGTCAGCCAGTAGCTTCCGAGCGCAAGGCTCGTCTCGAACGGCTGGACGACGGCACCGGCCGCCAGAAGGCGCGAGAACATCAGCGGCGGGGCAAGGCCGACGCCGGCGCCCTGCAGCACGGCCTCCATCATGGCGAGCGAGGTGTCGAAGACGATAGCATTCTGCGGCGGCTGCGTGCGCGGCAGGCCGGCGGCCTCGAACCAGCGGGTCCACTCGTCGCGGCGGTAGGACCGCAGCAGCGTCAGGCCGAGCAGGTCCGCCGGCTCCCTGAGATCGTGCGCGACAGCGGGGATGGCAAGCACGGAGAGCGGCGCATCGAAAAGGCGCACCGCATCCGTGCCGTGCCAGGCGCCGGCGCCGAAGCGGATGGCGAAATCGAGCCCCTCGGCGGCAAGGTCGACGCGGTTGTTGTTGGTGGACAGCCGCACCTCCACGAAGGGATGGCGCTCGCGGAACGCGGCAAGCCGCGGCAGCAGCCAGCCGACGGCAAAGGTGCCGACGGCGCCGACCGCCAGGATTTCCCGCACATGGCCGCCGCGAAAGCGCTCCACCGCATCGGCCATGCGGTCGAAACTGTCGCGCAGCACCGGCAGCAGGCTCTCCCCCTCCGCCGTGATCATCAGCCCGCGCGGCAGGCGCTTGAAGAGCACGACGTTCAGCTGCTCCTCCAGGCTCTTGACCTGGTGGCTGACGGCGGCCTGCGTGACATTCAGCTCGATCGCCGCCCGCGTGAAGCTGAGATGGCGGGCGGAGGCCTCGAAAGCGCGGAAGGCGTTCAGCGGCAGATATGGCCGAACCATGGCAAAGCCCCAATTTTCCTAATGGCTGAGACCAGTATTGATCTTTTGCCAGCGCATCAAAGCACTGCTATCCAGAATGCACAAGCCATTCAAATTTCGAGGAAAACGTGATGGACATGCGTCTTTTCGCGGCCGGCATCCTGCTGGCCGCAGGCTTCAACGCGCCGGCCGAAGCCCGCATTATTTGTACGATCGTCGCCGATGCGGCGAGTGACGAGGTCATCCTGGAAAAGGGAGACTGCGAGAGCCGCGTGACGCCCGCCTCCACCTTCAAGGTACCGCTCGCCGTGATGGGCTACGATTCCGGCTTCCTGGAAGACGCGGACGAACCGGTCCTGCCCTTCATGAAGGGCGATCCGGACTGGGGCGGCGATGCCTGGCGCCAGCCGGCGACGCCGAAGCGCTGGATGGAGTTTTCCATCGTCTGGTATTCGCAGCGCATCACCACGTTCCTCGGCTACGAGCAGCTGCGCGACTATGCCGATGCCTTCGGCTACGGCAACGCCGACATGGCGGGCGACCCGGGCAAGGACAACGGGCTGGAGCGCGCCTGGATCGCCTCCTCGCTGAAGATTTCGCCGCGCGAGCAGGTGGCCTTCCTGAAGAAGCTGGTGAACCACGAACTGCCGGTCTCCGCCGATGCGATGGACCGGGCGATGGAAATCCTCGAGCGGCGCGACCTTGCCGACGGCTGGCGCGCGCAGGGCAAGACCGGCATGGCCTATCCCCGCAAGGCCGACGGCAATTTCGACTATGCCCGGCCGTGGGGCTGGTATGTCGGCTGGGCCCGCCGCGACGACCGCACCGTCGTCTTCGCCCGCCTCAACCAGGACGAGAAGAAGCAGGAGCCGCGCACGAGCCTGCGCGCACGGGACGGCATCCTGAAGGAGCTGCCGGGGCTTCTGGCGACGGAGTGAATGGGCAGGCGCAGCAGCGCACGGCCCCTCACCTGCCTGCCGGCATCCTCTCCCCGCAAGCGGGGAGAAGAGCGATGGGCTCGCCGTTTTCCCCCTTCTCCCCGCCTGCGGGGAGAAGGTCCCGGCAGGGGGATGAGGGGCAAGCACGCAGCCTAGCGTCGGGGAACCATCCCGAGCCCCTTGCGGGCGAGGCCGGAGAGGTTGAGCGCCAGCTTGCGGCGGAAGACCGGCGATGCACCGAGAAGGCGCAGGACGAGGTTGCGCAGGATACGGCCGGCAAGGCTGCGCATGGTTGCGATCCGCGTCAGGCGGTCGGCGAGCGCCAGCACCTCCGCCGCGGCGGGACGGCGTTTCTCCTCATAAAGATCGAGCGTCGTGTCCGGCGCCCTGCCGGCGATGACCTCCGCCAGCAACTGTCCCAGCACGACGGCATCGACAAGCCCCGTATTCATGCCCTGCCCGCCGGCCGGGCTGTGCACATGGGCGGCATCGCCCATGACGAAGAACGGGCCTGACCGATAGCGCGCGGCGACGCGGTGATGCACGCGGAAACGCGAACTCCAGAGGACCTCGCGCACGCGGCCCGGTGACTTGCGCGGGCCGCGGGCATCGAGCAGCGCCTGCACGAAGGCCGCGTCCGGCGCTTCGGGGGCATCCTCGACGGGCGCCACGATGCGGTAGCGATTTGCCGGCAGCGGCGCGACGACGCCCATGCCTTCCGGCGAGAAGAACAGCGTCACCTCCGTGCTCAGGGCCCAGTCCATATGGACATCGGCAAGCACGAAGGAACCGGCATGGCTCTCCCCGTCGAAGGCGATGCCCGCGGCCTCGCGCACGACGCTGTGCATGCCATCGCCGCCGACGACATAACGGGCGCGGATGGCCTGCGGCCCCTCCGGCGTCTCGACATGGACCACCGCCCCCGCCGCATCGCGCTCGATCCGCGTCGCCGTGACGCCCCGCGCGACGGCGCCGCCGAGGCTTGCCAACCGGTCGGCAAGGATCGCCTCGGTCTCGTCCTGCGGGATCATCAGGATCTGGGCATAGCGCGAGGGCAAGGTCGAGAAGTCGAGCTCCAGCAGCGCCCGGTCATGGTCGCGCAAGGCAAAGCGGGTGAGCGGCAAGCCGCGACGCTCCAGGTCGTCCGTGACGCCGAGCCGTTCCAGCGCCTCCAGCGTATGGGCATGGATGACCGCGGCGCGCGAGGTGTTCTGGCCGGCCGCAAGGCGGTCGACGATGACGGGCCGCACGCCCGCCTGTTGCAGGGTGACGGCGAGCGCAAGGCCGGTCGGCCCTGCCCCGACGATCAGCACATCGGTTTCCTGCGGCAGCATGGTTCGCACTCCAAAAAAATCAACATATGTTGACTTTTATGCCGGGTGCTTGAATTTGTCAACACGCGTTGGCATTTTCTGACCATGACCGATTCTCCCACGAAGAAAACCAAGTCCGACCGTACCCGCGAGGCCATTCTCGAAGCCGCGCGGCTGCTCTTTGCGCAAAAGGGTTATGACGGCACGACGGTGCGCGACATCGCCGCCGCCGCCGCGATCGATCCGGCCATGGTGATCCGCTACTTCGGCGGCAAGGACGCGCTGTTCGCCCGCGCGGCGGATCTCGATCTGCGGCTGCCCGACCTCACCGCCCTTCCCCGCAACGCGGTGGGCGAGGCGCTGGTGCGGCACTTCCTCACGGTATGGGAAGGCGACGGCGGCACCACCGCCTTGCCGATCGCCCTGCGCTCGGCCGCCTCGAACGATCTTGCCGCCGCGCGGCTGCGGGAGATCTTCGCGACCCAGGTCGCCCCCGCCATCGCGCGGCTTGCCGGGCCGGATGCGCCCGCCGTCGCCGGCCTCGTGGCGACGCAGATCCTCGGCCTTGCCTTCACCCGCTACGTGCTCAAGCTGCCGCCCGTCGTGGCGCTGCCGCGCGAGCGCCTCGTCGCGGAAGTCGGCCGCTCGATCCAGGCCTATATCGACGGCGCGCGGCCCTGAGGCAACCGGCGCGGAGGGCCGGCATATTTCCTGTCGATTGGTCCATTTTCGGGGTTCCGCTCGCCTCCGCATTTGCCTATAAGCCGCTTCTAGCCTTGAAAGACCTTTTTTGCGCGCCCGGCCGGTGAACCCATCACCATGCCGGTTTTTTCGCGCACGCGGCCGAAGCGAAGAGAACGGATAGAGAGATGCCCAAGCGCCAAGATTTGAAATCGATCCTCATCATCGGCGCGGGGCCGATCGTCATCGGGCAGGCCTGCGAATTCGACTATTCCGGCACCCAGGCCTGCAAGGCGCTGAAGGAGGAAGGCTACCGCGTCATCCTCGTCAACTCGAACCCGGCGACGATCATGACCGATCCGGGCCTCGCCGACGCCACCTACGTCGAGCCGATCACCCCCGAGGTCGTCGCCAAGATCATCGCCAAGGAGCGCCCCGACGCCCTGCTGCCCACCATGGGCGGCCAGACGGCGCTCAACACCGCCCTCTCCCTCAAGCGCATGGGCGTGCTCGACCGCTACAATGTCGAGATGATCGGCGCCAAGCCGGAAGCCATCGACAAGGCCGAGGACCGCGCGCTCTTCCGCGAGGCCATGGCCAAGATCGGCCTCGAAACGCCGAAATCGATGCTGGCGAACGCCACCGAGATCAAGGACAAGGACCGCAAGGTTCATGAGGCCGAGCGCGCCAAGCTGAAGGCCGAGCTTTCCGGCGATGCGCTGGACAAGGCGCTGGACGAGCTGGAAAACCAGTGGAACCTCGGCGAGACCGACCGCAAGCAGCGCTATATGAGCCACGCCATGGCGATCGGCGCGCAGGCGCTCGACGAAATCGGCCTGCCCGCCATCATCCGCCCGTCCTTCACGCTGGGCGGCACCGGCGGCGGCATCGCCTACAACCGCTCGGAATTCTTCGAGATCGTCAATTCCGGCCTCGACGCCTCGCCGACGACGGAAGTGCTGATCGAGGAGTCGGTGCTCGGCTGGAAGGAGTACGAGATGGAGGTCGTCCGCGACAAGGCGGACAACTGCATCATCATCTGCTCCATCGAGAACATCGACCCGATGGGCGTGCACACGGGCGATTCGATCACGGTTGCCCCTGCCCTCACCCTGACGGACAAGGAATACCAGATCATGCGCAACGCCTCGATCGCGGTGCTGCGCGAGATCGGGGTTGAGACCGGCGGCTCGAACGTGCAGTTCGCCGTCAATCCTGCCAATGGCCGCCTCGTCGTCATCGAGATGAATCCGCGCGTCTCGCGCTCCTCGGCGCTCGCCTCCAAGGCGACCGGCTTCCCGATCGCCAAGATCGCGGCGAAGCTCGCCATCGGCTACACGCTCGACGAACTGGAGAACGACATCACCGGCGGCGCGACCCCGGCCTCGTTCGAACCTTCCATCGACTATGTGGTGACGAAGATCCCGCGCTTCGCCTTCGAGAAATTCCCCGGCGCCGAACCGACGCTGACCACCGCCATGAAGTCGGTCGGCGAGGTCATGGCGATCGGCCGCACCTTCGCCGAATCGCTGCAGAAGGCACTGCGCGGCCTCGAAACCGGCCTGACCGGCCTCGACGAGATCGAAATCCCGGGCCTTGGCGACGGCAACGACAGGAACGCCATCCGCGCCGCCATCTCCACGCCGACGCCGGACCGCCTGCGCATGGTCGCCCAGGCGCTTCGCCTCGGCCTTTCGCTGGAAGAGGTGCACGAGGGCTCGAAGATCGACCCGTGGTTCCTCGAGCAGTTCAAGGCCATCGTCGACATGGAGGCCCGCATCCGCGAACACGGCCTGCCCGAGGACGCCGAGAACCTGCGCATGCTCAAGGCCATGGGCTTCTCCGATGCGCGCCTCGCCACCCTCTCGGGCAAGCGCCCGAAGGAAATCGCGGAACTGCGCAACCGCCTCGATGTGCGCCCGGTCTTCAAGCGCATCGACACCTGCGCCGCCGAATTCGCTTCGCCCACCGCCTATATGTATTCGACCTACGAAACCCCGTTCGCCGGGGCCACGCGCTCGGAAGCCGGCATTTCGGATCGCAAGAAGGTCGTCATCCTCGGCGGCGGCCCGAACCGCATCGGCCAGGGCATCGAGTTCGACTATTGCTGCTGCCACGCCGCCTTCGCGCTGAAGGATGCCGGCTATGAGGCGATCATGGTCAACTGCAACCCGGAAACCGTCTCGACCGACTACGACACGTCCGACCGGCTCTATTTCGAGCCGCTGACCGCCGAGGACGTCATCGAGATCCTCAAGGCCGAACAGACCAACGGCGAAGTCGTCGGCGTCATCGTGCAGTTCGGCGGCCAGACGCCGCTGAAGCTCGCCGAAGCGCTGGAGAAGAACGGCATCCCGATCCTCGGCACCGCGCCCGACATGATCGACCTTGCCGAAGACCGCGACCGCTTCCAGAAGCTCCTCCAGAAGCTCGACCTTACCCAGCCGAACAACGGCATCGCCTATTCGGTCGAACAGGCGCGCCTCGTCGCCGGCGAGATCGGCTTCCCGCTCGTCGTGCGCCCCTCCTACGTGCTCGGCGGCCGCGCCATGCAGATCATCCATTCGGAAGGCCAGCTCCAGACCTACCTGCTCGACACGGTGCCGGAACTGGTGCCGGAAGACATCAAGCAGCGCTATCCGAACGACAAGACCGGCCAGATCAACACCCTGCTCGGCAAGAACCCGCTGCTCTTCGACAGCTATCTGTCGAATGCCGTGGAAGTCGACGTCGATGCGCTGTGCGACGGCAAGGACGTTTTCGTCTCCGGCATCATGGAGCATATCGAGGAAGCCGGCATCCATTCGGGCGACTCGGCCTGCTCGCTGCCGGTCCACACGCTGTCAAACGAGACCGTCGACGAGCTGGAACGCCAGACGAAGGCACTGGCCAAGGCGCTGAACGTCGGCGGCCTGATGAACGTGCAATACGCCATCAAGGACGGCACGATCTATGTGCTCGAAGTGAACCCGCGCGCCTCGCGCACGGTGCCTTTCGTGGCGAAGACCATCGGCGCGCCGATCGCCAAGATCGCCGCCCGCGTCATGGCCGGCGAGACGCTCGATGCCGCGATTGCGGCCTATGGCGAGAAGCCCGACCCGCGCAACCTGAAGCACATCGCCGTCAAGGAGGCCGTGTTCCCCTTCGCCCGCTTCCCGGGCGTCGATACGCTGCTTGGGCCTGAAATGCGCTCGACCGGCGAGGTCATCGGCCTCGATACCGATTTCGCGCTCGCCTTCGCCAAGTCGCAGCTCGGCGCCGGCGTCGACCTGCCGCGCGAAGGCACGGTCTTCGTCTCCGTGCGCGACGAGGACAAGGACCGCGTGCTGACGGCTGTGCGCCTGCTGACGGAAATCGGCTTCAAAGTCATGGCGACCTCGGGCACCGCCCGCTTCCTCGCCGAAAAGGGCATCGAGGCGACCAAGGTCAACAAGGTGCAGGAAGGCCGCCCGCATGTCGAGGACGCCATCCGCAACCGCCAGGTCAGCCTCGTCATCAACACGACGGACAGCAACAAGGCGATCTCGGATTCGAAGTCGCTGCGCCGCGCCGCGCTGATGCAGAAGGTGCCCTATTACACGACCATGGCCGGCGCCGAAGCCGCCGCCCAGGCGATCAAGGCCCTGAAGCAGGGCCAGCTGGAAGTCCGGCCGCTACAGGCCTATTTCTGAAACTGAAACGCGCCGTCAAGCCAGGCAAGGCCCGGCTTCAGGCTGCTCGGCGGCCGCGCGGATCCTCTGGTTGAACCCGAGGATGACGGCAGCGGGTGGGGCGATTTGTCATCAAGCTTCGGCCGGGCCTCGCCCGGCTTTGTCGTGCGCACCCAACCGCCGCGGCCTGCACGCCTCCCGCGATAAGCGGCAGGCCGCAACGCGGAGTGATTGTTCCCGCTTCTGTGGGCGAAGATCCGCCTGCGGCGAAAAAACTGGCTTTCGGACGACGCAATCTGCTATAAGGGCCGTTCAAACGCTTTCGACGGTTCCGGGGATTCCTCTCCGGAGACCGTTTTCTTTTGCGTTCGCGCAGGCGGGAGCCTGGGCGGCGCGGGCTGAAGGACGGGATAAAATGGTTGAAAAGGTACCGATGACTCAGGGCGGTTTCGTCAAGCTGCAGGAAGAACTGCGCTGGCGTCAGCAGGAAGAGCGTCCGCGAATCATCGAAGCGATCGCCGAGGCACGCGCCCATGGCGACCTGTCGGAAAACGCCGAGTACCACGCCGCCAAGGAAGCCCAGAGCCACAATGAAGGCCGCATCACGGAGCTGGAAGACTTCGTCGCGCGCGCCGAGGTCATCGACCTTTCCAAGATGTCCGGCTCCAAGATCAAATTCGGCGCCAAGGTGAAGCTCGTCGACGAGGACACCGAGGAAGAGAAGGTCTACCAGATCGTCGGCGACCAGGAAGCCGACGTGAAGCAGGGCCGCATCTCCATCTCCTCGCCGATCGCCCGTGCGCTGATCGGCAAGGAAGTCGGCGATTCGATCGAGGTGAACGCGCCGGGCGGCTCCAAGGCCTACGAGATCCTCGCCGTCACCTGGGGGTGACGGACAAGGCGAGCCCCATGCTTTCCACAGGGAAGAACGGCACCGCCGCGACGGTGGTCAAGGTCATGGACCGGGTCAACCGGACCCACGGCATAAGCCCCCTTGCCCGGCAGGTGCCGTCCGGCTTCTCCGCGACGCGCGGCCTCGCCTTCACCTTCGATCCCGAGGCGCGCGACTACGACTGGCTGGTGGTCTACGAGAACCTGCCGTCGGCCGGCAGCGAACGCCGCTCGATGCGGGTGGAAGAGCTCGCCTGTGCGCCCGAGAACACCATCCTCTTCACCACGGAGCCGTCGGGCATCAAGATCTACGGCCGCGCCTTCACGCGGCAGTTCGGCCATGTGGTGACGAGCCAGGAGCCCTTCGCGCTCCACCATCCCGGCCGCATCTGGAGCCAGGCGGGCCTGCGCTGGTTCTACGGCGAAGGCAGCCGCCACCTGATGACCGCCGACGAGATCGCCGGCCATTTTCCGGAAAAGACCAGGGTCATCGGCACGGTCTGCTCGACGAAGCGGCAGGGCCACACGCTGCATCGCCTGCGGTATGATTTCACGCAGGCCATGGCCGCCCGCATGCCGGACCTCGACGTCTTCGGCCGCGGCCACCGGCCGGTCGACGACAAGGCGGAATCGATCGATCCCTACAAGTACCATATCGCCATCGAGAACCACCTCGCCCCACACCACTTCACGGAGAAGCTGGCCGACCCCTTCCTCGGCCTGTCCCTGCCCTTCTATTTCGGCGCGCCGAACGCTGCCGATTATTTTCCGGCCGACAGCTTCATCGCCATCGACATCCGCAAGCCGGACGAGGCGTATCGGATTATGCGCGAGGCGATCGACAACAACGAATATGAGAAGAGGCTGCCCGCCATCCGCGAGGCGCGCCGGCGCGTGCTGGAGGATCACAATCTCGTCGCACTGATCGCCGATGTGGTGGAGAAGAACGGTACCAGGCCGAAAGGCGACGGCAGGGCCGTGCTGAAGAGCCAGCGCGCGGCGCGGCAGGGCCACCCGCTGCTGACGGCTGGCGATTTCCTCTTCCGCGAGGCGCTTCACCTGAAAAACCGCATTGCCGGCCTGCTGACACGCTGAACGGCTCCGACAAAGGCCTGCTCTAAAACCCGCATTCATCCTGGAGAACAGACGTGTCCAAGAAACCGGTGGCTTTGATAACGGGTGTGACGGGCCAGGACGGCGCCTATCTCGCGCAGTTGCTGCTCGACAAGGGCTACATCGTGCACGGCATCAAGCGCCGCTCCTCCTCCTTCAACACGGGCCGCATCGAGCACATCTACGAGGATCCGCACGAGCCGGACCCGCAGCTTTTCCTGCACTATGGCGACATGACGGACGCGACGAACCTCGTGCGTATCGTGCAGCAGACCCAGCCGGACGAGATCTACAACCTCGCCGCCCAGAGCCATGTGCAGGTGAGCTTCGAGACGCCGGAATATACAGCCAATGCCGACGCCATCGGCACGCTGCGCATGCTGGAGGCGATCCGCATCCTCGGCCTCGAAAAGAAGACGCGCTTCTACCAGGCCTCCACGTCCGAGCTCTACGGCAAGGTGCAGGACGTGCCGCAAAGCGAGACGACGCCCTTCTATCCCCGCTCGCCCTATGCGGCGGCGAAGCTCTACGCCTACTGGATCGTCGTCAACTACCGCGAAGCCTATGGCATGCATGCCTCGAACGGCATCCTCTTCAACCATGAAAGCCCGCTGCGCGGCGAGACCTTCGTGACGCGCAAGATCACCCGCGCTGTCGCCGCCATCACGCTCGGTCAGCAGGACCAACTCTTCCTCGGCAATCTCGATGCCAAGCGTGACTGGGGCCATGCGAGGGAATATGTGCGCGGCATGTGGCTGATGCTGCAACAGGCGGAGGCCGACGACTACGTGCTGGCGACCGGCGAGACGACCACCGTGCGCCAGTTCGCCGAATGGTCCTTCGCCGAGGCCGGCATCACCATCCGCTGGGAGGGCCAGGGCGTCGACGAGAAGGGTTTCGACGCGGCGACGGGCAGGCAGCTCGTTTCCATCGACCCGCGCTACTTCCGCCCGACGGAGGTCGACCTCCTGCTCGGCGATCCCTCGAAGGCCGAACGGGTGCTCGGCTGGCGCCATGAAACGGGCGCGCACGAGCTTGCCCGCGAAATGGTGCGGGAGGACCTGAAGCTCATGCGGAAAGAGTTTTCAGAAAAGGGCCGTCCCTGAATGTACGACCTTGCGGGAAAACGCGTCTTCGTCGCCGGCCATCGCGGCATGGTCGGCAGCGCCGTCGCCAGGCGGCTGGCGGCCGAGAACTGCACGGTGCTGACCGCGCCGCGCGATGCGGTGAACCTGGAGCGCCAGGCGGATGTCGAGCGCTTCTTTATGGCCGAGCGGCCGCAGGCGGTGGTGATGGCGGCGGCGAAGGTCGGCGGCATCCTCGCCAACGACCGCGCGCCCGTGGACTTCCTCCAGCGCAATCTCGCCATGGAGATGAACGTCATCAAGGCGGCGCACGAGGCCGGCGTCGAGAAGCTGCTCTTCCTCGGCTCGAGCTGCATCTATCCGAAATTCGCGGACCAGCCGATCACCGAGAGCGCGCTCCTGACCGGCGCGCTGGAGCCGACCAACGAATGGTACGCCATCGCCAAGATCGCCGGCATCAAGCTCTGCCAGGCCTATATGAAGCAGCACGGCGCCCGCTTCATCTCGGCCATGCCGACCAATCTCTATGGCCCGAACGACAATTTCGACCTTCAGACCAGCCATGTGCTGCCGGCGCTGATCCGCAAGGCGCACGAGGCGAAGCTTGCCGGCCTCGACCATGTGACGATCTGGGGCACCGGCTCGCCGCGCCGCGAATTCCTGTTCAGCGAGGATTGCGCCGATGCGCTGGTCTTCCTGCTCAAGCATTACGAGGACTACGAGCACGTCAATGTCGGCTCGGGCGAGGACATCGCCATCCTCGACCTCATGACGCTCGTCGCCGAGGTCGTCGGCTTTGAGGGGCGGATCGAGACCGATCCCTCCAGGCCGGACGGCACGCCGCGCAAGCTGATGTCGAACGCTAAGCTGGCGGCGATGGGCTGGAAACCCGTCACGGGGCTCCGCGAGGGCATCGACCGTGCCTATCGCTGGTATCTCGACACGCTCGGCCGCCAGAGCATTTCCAGCTGAAGCGAAGTCGCTTCGGCGTCGGATAATGCGGCAAAAACAAGAATCTAGAACATTTTCGGTGAACCGGAATTCACCGAAAATGTTCTAGAGGCCGGCGCGCCTCAGCGCCAGTTCTCGTCGATCCAGCGCGTCGGCCGGACGTGCTTGTAGGCCTTCTTCCACCAGGCCTTCACCGGCCATTGGCCGATCACGGCCTCGTCGGGGTCGGGCTTGCCGGTGAACGCGACGATGCGGGTGCCTGCGGGCAGCGGCACGTCCCTGAAGAAGTTCAGCGGCCAGCGGGGCAGGAGCGTGTGCTTGAAGCTGACGCACCATTCCGCCGGCCAGTAGGTCATGGTGTCGACCGCGGCGGAGACGTAACGCTGCGAGATCGTGTGCTTGTTGATCTTGGCGTCCGGGTCGCGGACGAAATCGTCGTAGATATGCGTGTTGGTGCCGACCGTCCAGCGATAGACCGAGGTGTTGCCGATGCCCTGGCCGGGCTGCGTCCAGTTCTCGGCAATGCAGAACTTGCCGGGCGCATAGTCGAAGAAATCGTCGAGCGGCCCGGTGATGACCACGTCGAGATCGACGAACAGCACGTCACCTTCGAGGTCTGCCAGCGGGGCCTGCCAAAGCGAGATCTTGCGCCACGGCTTCCAGGCGACGCGCTCGGGAATGGTGATCGGCGGCAGCGGGAAGACGGAGACCGCGGGATCGATGCCGTCGGCATCCTCCGTGAAGCAGACGAGCCGCGTCGGACGCACGGTGTTACGCTTGATCATGGACCACAGGCGGTTGACATAGTCCGCCGGATAGCGCGTGCCCCATTTCATGCATACGATCGTCTGCATCCGCATCATCTCCTCTGGACCGCGCCGATTGAGCGCCGGCGCCTCCATAGACCATATCGCCGGCCGGTGGTAGGAGTTCCGCGAACACGCCGCATTTTCGAGCCCCACATCCCATGAACATCCTCATACTCACGCAATGCTTCCCGCCGGTCGTCGGCGGGATCGAGAACATGATGGGCTCGATGGCGCTTGCCCTGCAGGAGGGCGGCCACACCGTCACCGTGCTGGCCGACGACGATCCGGACGCCGCGGATGGAAGCCGCCCCTACCGCATCAAGCGCTTCTCCGGCTGGAAGCCGCTGCGGCGCTGGCGCAAGGCGCGGGACGCCGCAAGGCTTGTCCGCTCCGGCACCTACGACCGGATCATCACCGACACCTGGAAGAGCGCCGAGAATCTCACGATAGACACCGTTCCCGTCACCGTGCTCGCCCATGGCATGGAGTTCCCCGCGGCCCCGTCGCGGCGCAAGGCGCAGCGCATCCTGACGGCCATGGCCAAGGCGAAGGACGTCATCGCCAATTCCAGCTTCACCGCCAGCCTTGCCGCGCCCTATGTGGCGGCCGGCCGGGTGCGCACCGTCACCCCCACCGTGCCGGCGCAGGCGGCGGCCGATCCCGACCGGCTGGAGGCGCTGCGGAGGGCCTATGGCGACGGCTTGCAGGTCGTGACGCTCTGCCGGCTGGAGCCGCGCAAGGGTGTGGACCGGCTGATCGAGGCCGTCGCGGCCCTGCATCCGGCCTATCCCGGCCTGACCCTGCACGTCGCCGGCGACGGCGCGGACCGCGCCCGGCTCGAAGGCCTCGCGAAAGACGCCGGCATCGCCGGCGCGGTCATCTTCCACGGCCGCGTGTCGGACGCGGAAAAGGCCGCCCTCCTGGCACGCGCCGACGTCTTTGCCATGCCCGCGCGCCGCGAGGGCAATTCCGTCGAAGGCTTCGGCCTCGTCTATCTGGAGGCGGCCTGGTATGGCGTGCCGGCTCTTGCCGGCCGCGACGGCGGGGCGGCGGATGCCGTGCACGACGGCGAGACGGGGCTTTTGTGCGACGGCGCCGATCCGGCCTCGGTGACGGCGGCGCTGGACGCGCTGCTCGGCGACCGTGACTTCCGGCTCCGGCTCGGCGAGAATGCCGCCCGCCATGCCCGCGAACAGACCTGGCAGCACAAGATCGAGGATTTCCTGATGCCTCCGCCGGAAGCACAGACGACCACCGGACCGCGCGTTCTCCAGCTCCTCCCGGCCCTCGGCGATGGCGGCGTGGAACGCAGCGCCGTCGAAATGGCCGGCCATCTTGGCACGCTCGGCCTGCCGAACTGGATCGCCAGCGCAGGCGGCCCGCTCGTCGCCGCCGCGGAGGCCGCGGGCGCCAGGCACGTCACGCTGCCGGTCGGAAAGAAGTCGCCCTTTTCCGCCATTTCGGCCGCACGGGCCGTCGCACGGCTGGTCGACGCCGAGGGCATCGACATCATCCATGCCCGCAGCCGCGTGCCGGCCTGGGTCGGCCTTCTCGCCTGCCGCCTGGCGCGCCGGCCGGTGCGTTTCGTCACGACCTTCCACGGTGTCTACAGCCACGGCAACGCCCTGAAGCGCTTCTACAACAGCGCCATGCTGCGCGCGCCGCTGGTCATCGCGAATTCCGGGTTCATTCGTGACCACATCGTCACCGTCTACGGTTTTCCGCAGGCGCGCGTCGTCGTCGCACCGCGCGGCGTCGAGCCGGAGCTCTTCGATCCTGCCGCCATATCGGCCGAAACACGGGCGGCCCTGCGCAGCGAGCTCGGCGCCTCGGCTGACGGCCCGCTGGTGGTGATGGTCGGCCGCATCACGCGGTGGAAGGGCCATGCCGTGCTGCTGGAGGCCGCCGCCCGGCTCGATCGTCCCGGTCTTCGCCTCGCCTTCGTCGGCGGCGGCTCGGACGCGCTGGTCGCCGAGCTCCAGCGCGACATTGCACGGCTCGGCCTCGACGGCCGCGTCACCTTCACGGGCAGCCGGCGGGATATCCCCGCGATCCTCGCCGCCGCCGATCTTGCGGTTTCGGCCTCGACCGATCCGGAAGCCTTCGGCCGGGCGGCGATCGAGGCGCAGGCAATGGGCACGCCCGTGATCGCCACCGATCACGGGGGCAGCCGGGAGACGGTCCTGCCCGGCAGGACCGGCTGGCTCGTGCCGCCCGGCGACGCCGCCGCGCTTGCCGACGCCCTTGAAGAGGCGCTTGCCGACCCGGACCGCCTGAAGGCCGTGGGCACGAACGGCCGGGCGCATGTGCTCGCCAACTTCACCACCCGGCAGATGCTGGAGAAGGAGTTTTCCGCCTATGAGCGGCTGATGGCGGGGCCGCGGCGCTGAGATGGCGAAGGGCGCCCCTCCCGTCGTCTGGGTTCTGACCGACGGCAAGGCCGGCGACGAGCAGCCGCTGATCGGCCTTGCGGAGGCCATGGGGTCGGTACCGGTCCTGCGGCGCGTGGCGCCGCGGCGTGCTTTCACCTGGCTGATGCCATGGGGCCCGATCGACCCGAAGGATGCGCCCGCGAAGAGCGGCTCGCCGCTCGCCCCGCCCTTTCCGGACATCTGCCTTGCCACGGGCCGGCGCGCGGTGCCCTATCTGCGCCGGCTGAAGGCGCTGGCGCCCGCGACCTTCTGCGTGCTCTTCAAGGATCCCCGGACCCGGCGGCACGGCGCGGACCTTCTTATCGTGCAGCAGCATGATGCGCCCCGCGGCGCAAATGTCCTCGTCGTCACCACCGCGCCCAACCGGCTTTCCCCGGAACGGCTGGCAGACGCGCATGCCGCCTTTGCGGAGGCGCTCGCCCCCCTGCCCCGACCGAGGGTCGCCGTGCTCGTCGGGGGCGACAGCCGGCACCATCGGTTCACGGACGCCGACAACGACCGGTTCCTTCGCGGCCTTGAGGCAAGGCTGGAGGATGGCTGCGGACTGATGATCACCACGTCGCGCCGCACGCCGGCACCGCTCGCCAACGCCCTCTCCGGCCTCGGCAACCGGCCCCAGGTGCGCTTCTGGGACGGCACGGGGGAGAACCCGCTCCTTGCCTACCTGTCATGGGCGGACGAGATCGTCGTCACCGCCGATTCGACCAACATGGTGGGCGAGGCGGCCGCGCTGAGCGTGCCCGTGCAGATCTTCCACCCGTCCGGCGGCCATGCGAAGATCGACAGGCTCATCGCCGCCCTGTCGCAGGAGGCCGTCATCGGCCGGTTTCCGGAGGAACCCGCGCACGGCCATGCCAAACCGGTCAATTCGACGCCCGGGCTGGCGGAGGAAATCCTGAAGCGCTGGCGGGCGAGCTAGAGTTCCGGCGCAATTCCGGACGCAGAACCGCTTCGCACTTTTGCCGGTATTGCGCTAAAGCTCGACCAGCCCGACCTTCTTGACCTGGCGGATCGTCAGCATGGTGCGCACGGTATCGACCTGCGCATTGGCGGTCAGTTCCTCGATGACGAAATCCTGGAAGCGCGTGAGGTTTTCGGCGACACAGTGCAAGAGGAAGTCGCTGTCGCCCGAGACCATCCAGGCCTGACGCACCATCGGCCATTCGCCCGTCGCGGCGGCAAAGGCCTTGAGGTTCGCCTCCGACTGGTGCTTGAGCCCGACCATGCAGAAGGCGACGAGGTCGTAGCCGAGCGCCGGGGCGTTCAGCATCGCGGTATAACCTTCGATGATGCCTGCCTCCTCCAGCTTGCGCACGCGGCGCAGACAGGGCGGCGCGGAGATGCCGGCACGGGCGGCGAGCTCCACATTGGTCATCCGGCCATCGGCCTGAAGCTCCTTCAGGATACGGATGTCGATGGCGTCGAGTTCGGCACGAAACATGGGAGTTTTTGAAACCTTTCAGGGCGGCGACCGGAAGTGACCCGAATCGCCCACATCAGCGCAACATTGTTACCGCAAGCGGCACAAATATGTCACGCGCCTTCGCTTGCCTGTTGGCAAAGCCTTGCGCGCACTTGAAACTCACGGCACTCCCTTCATAAATGAGGGTCGAAAAACGACACGCCGGCCAATGCCTGCGCGCCACCCGCGCGGATTGGCCCATTGGGGCGGAAGGCCCCGGAAGGAACGACCATGTCCACCCGCCACGTCAAGGTGCTGATCATCGGCTCCGGCCCCGCCGGCTACACCGCCGCCATCTATACCGCCCGCGCCATGCTGGAGCCGGTGCTGATCGCCGGCATGGAACAGGGCGGCCAGCTGATGATCACCACGGATGTGGAAAACTACCCGGGCTACGCCGATCCGGTGCAGGGGCCGTGGATGATGGAACAGATGCTCAAGCAGGCGAGCCATGTCGGCGCCGAGATCGTCAACGACCTCGTGACCCGTGTCGACCTCGACGTGCGCCCCTTCCGTATCTCCACCGACAGCGGCGCCGAATGGACCGCCGACGCGCTGATCATCGCGACGGGCGCCAAGGCCAAGTGGCTCGGCATCGACACGGAGCCCAAGTTCATGGGCTTCGGCGTCTCGGCCTGCGCCACCTGCGACGGCTTCTTCTATCGGGGCAAGGACGTCATCGTCGTGGGCGGCGGCAATTCGGCCGTGGAAGAGGCGCTCTACCTCTCCAACCTCGCCAGGACCGTGACGGTCGTGCACCGCCGCGACAGTTTCCGCGCGGAACGCATCCTTCAGGAGCGCCTGTTCGCCAAGGAGAACGTCAAGATCGTCTGGGACCATGAGGTCGTGGAATATCTCGGCGCCGATCCCAAGCCGCCGATGCCCGCCTCCGTCAACGGCGTGAAGCTGCGCAACGTCAAGACCGGCGAGACGCGCGACATGGCGACGGACGGCGTGTTCGTGGCGATCGGCCATGCGCCGGCGGTCGAGCTCTTCAAGGGCAAGCTGCGCCAGAAGCCGAACGGCTATCTGTGGACGGCGCCCGATTCCACGGCGACGGACGTGCCGGGCGTTTTTGCCGCAGGCGACGTCACCGACGATATCTATCGCCAGGCGGTGACGGCGGCCGGCATGGGCTGCATGGCGGCCCTCGAAACCGAAAAATACCTTGCAGGTCATATGCCTGTCGCAATTGCGGCCGAGTAGAAGCCGCCAACAAAGGGTGGCGGGATAGTCCGACCGCCCGCGTGGGAACAGTTGAATCAGCGACCGGGCGGGAAGCACGCGCTCCCCGCCACAAAGACATATGGGGGTCAGAATGCCGCTCGATTGGGACAAGCTGCGGATCTTTCATGCCGCGGCCGAGGCGGGCTCGTTCACGCATGCCGCAGACAAGCTGCATCTTTCTCAATCGGCCATCAGCCGCCAGGTGAGCGCGCTGGAGCAGGATGTCGGCATCAAGCTCTTCCACCGCCATGCCCGCGGCCTCATCCTCACCGAGCAGGGCGAGATCCTCTACCGCACCGCGCACGACGTGCTGATGAAGCTCGAAAGCGTGCGCGTGCAGCTGACGGAAAACACCGAGAAGCCGAGCGGCAAGCTGCGCATCACCACCACGGTCGGCCTCGGCCAGGGCTGGCTGACCGACAAGGTGCAGGAATTCCTCGCGCTCTACCCCGACATGCAGGTGCAGCTCATCCTCGACAACGAGGAGCTGGACGTGAACATGCGCCATGCCGACTGCGCCATCCGCCTGCGCGAACCGCAGCAGTCGGACCTCATCCAGCGCCGGCTCTTCACCGTGCACATGCACATCTATGCCGCGCCCTCCTACATCAACCGCTACGGCGAGCCGCAGTCGATCGATGATCTCGACAACCACAAGATCATCACCTTCGGCGAGCCCGCGCCGAGCTACCTGCTCGATGTGAACTGGCTGGAGATCGCCGGACGCGATTCCGACAATCCGCGCCCTTCCGTCTTGCAGATCAACAGCCAGACCTCGATCAAGCGCGCCTGCCTGCTCGGCATCGGCGTCGCCATGCTGCCCGACTACATCGTGGGGCGCGACCCCGGCCTGCTGCAGCTGCCGCTGAGCGCGGATATCCCCTCCTTCGATACCTATTTCTGCTATCCGAGCGAGATGAAGAATTCCGCCAAGCTCAAGGTTTTCAGAGACTTCATCGTCGCCAAGGCGCGCAACTGGAACTTCTGAGGGAGCGGATTCGGCAGGCCTGCGTCCCATGCATGGCTGGCATGCACATTAAATGATTGATGTATGCCCATAAAACCATCATATCGCACGCAGCTGATGCACTTTGGTGGCTTTTTCCTCCCAGTGCCACCGCACCAGCTGTTCCCCTCTGGAGGTTTTATTACCTTCAAAACTATAAAGGGCCCAAGTTGACCTTGCGGCCCTCTTTTTTTGCCTTCCGTTAACCAAGACGGAATTTTCACGCTTCCTGCAAAACTTGGCACGCGTTTCCCTTGAAGAAGCGGCCTGTCTCCCCCATATTCAATTCAGCCGACGCACTTGCGGTCTTTCTCCTCCCAGTGCCGCGCGTTGGCTGTTCCCCTCTGGAGGTTCTAATACCTTCACACCTGCAGGGCCCAAGCTTCGCTTGTGGCCCTCTTTTTTTGCCTGGACCTCTTGCATCGGAAAACGGCGAACCCAATATCGTTGATATACGATATACTCATCGCTGAACCACGATCGACATGACCGAGCTCGACGCCGACGAAATCCTCAAGGCCCTCGCCCATCCCAAGCGGCTGGAAATCCTCGCCTGGCTGAAGGAGCCGCAGCGGCATTTCGCCGGCCAGGAGCACCCGCTGGATTTCGGCGTCTGCGCCGGCCAGATCGAAAAGCGCTGCGCGCTCTCGCAATCCACCGTCTCCGCCCATCTTGCCACCCTCCAGCGCGCCGGCCTCGTGACGACGCGCAAGGTCGGCCAATGGGTGTTCTTCAAACGCGACGAGGAAAAGATCGCGGCCTTCCTCCACCACATCAACCGCTCGCTTTGAGCGCTCTCCCCAAGCCAGAAGAAGGACTACCATGACCTCGCTTTTCGACCCCCTCAAGATCGGCGACATCCAGCTTGCCAACCGCATCGTCATGGCGCCGCTGACGCGCAACCGTTCGCCGGGCGCCGTGCCGAACACGCTGAATGCCGCCTATTACGAGCAGCGCGCCAGCGCCGGCCTGCTCATCACCGAAGCGACCGCCATCAGCCACCAGGGCCAGGGCTATGCCGACGTGCCGGGCCTCTACAAGCCGGAAGCGCTGGAAGGCTGGAAGGAAGTCACCGATGCCGTGCACAAGGCCGGCGGCAAGATCGTCGTGCAGATGTGGCATGTCGGCCGTATCTCGCATGACACGCTGCAGCCGAACGGCGGCAAGCCGGTCGCCCCGTCGGCGATCCGCGCCAAGTCGAAGACCTATCTCGTCAATGCCGACGGCAGCGGCAGCTTTGCCGAGACCTCCGAGCCGCGCGCGCTGGAGAGAACCGAGCTGCCCGGCATCATCGAGGACTATCGCCGCGCCGCCCGCGCCGCCATCGACGCCGGCTTCGACGGCGTCGAGATCCATGCCGCCAACGGCTACCTGATCGACCAGTTCCTGCGGTCCGGCAGCAACACCCGCACGGACGACTATGGCGGCTCGATCGAGAACCGCGCCCGCCTGCTCTTCGAGGTCGTCGACGCCATCACCGCAGAAATCGGCGCCGGCCGCACCGCGATCCGGATCTCGCCGGTCACACCCGCCAACGATGCCTTCGACCCGAACCCGCAGCCGCTCTTCACCCATGTGGTCGAAGGCCTCGCCAGGTATGGCCTTGCCTATATCCACATCATCGAAGGCGCGACGGGCGGGGCGCGTGACCACCAGCAGGGCGACGCACCCTTCGACTATGCGGCGTTGCGCGCGGCCTACAAGGCCGCCGGCGGCAAGGCGGCCTGGATGGTCAACAACGGCTACGACCGGGCGCTCGCCATCGACGCCGTCGAAAGCGGCAGGGCCGACCTCGTCGCCTTCGGCAAGCTCTTCATCGCCAACCCGGACCTCGTCGAGCGGCTGAAGAACGACACGGTGCTGAACACGCCGGACAAGGATACCTTCTACGGCGGCGGCGCCAGGGGCTACACTGACTATCCGATCCTCGAAAACGTCGCCTGACATTTCTCACCGGGATGCTGCGCAATCCAGCTCCCCGGTGCCTCCTCCCCCGAGGGAGGACAGAACGCCCGCAGTCTCCTCCCTGCGGGCGTTTTCTTTTTGCGCGGCTCGGCTACATCTATTCCAGCACATCTGTCGAAAGGCCGCCCGCCCATGCTCTCCAGCCTGCTGAAGGAACGTTTCCTGTTCGTCGGCCTTGCCGCCGCCCTCCTCGCCTATGCGACGGAGCACAGTCTCCTGGAGATGGGCCGCCTGCCGGTGCTCGTCGCGGCCTTCGCGCTCGTTTCCGCCATCATCCTCGTCTCCACCCGCATCGCCCATCACGCGGAAATCCTCGCCTCGAAGGTGGGCGATCCCTACGGCACGATGATCCTGACTCTGGCGGCGGTGCTGGTGGAGGTCGTGGTGCTGGCGATCATGATGCAGGGCGAGACGTCGCCGACGCTGGTGCGCGACACGATCTATGCCGCCGTGATGCTCGACATCAACGGCATTCTCGGCCTCGCCGCCCTCCTCGGCGGCATCCGCCATGGCGAACAGCCCTACAACGACGATTCGGGAAAGACCTATGGCGTGATGATCCTGACGGCCATGGGCATTTCCATGGTCGTGCCGGAATTCGTGCCGCGCGAAAGCTGGCATCTCTATTCGGCCTTCACCATCGGCGCGATGATCGCGCTCTACGCCCTCTTCCTGCGCATGCAGGTGGGCGCGCACAGCTATTTCTTCAGCTACGCCTATCCGCGCGCCGAACGGAAGGAGGGCCTGCCGAGCAAGGCGCCGGACGACAGCGAGGCGGCGAGCGTCTCGATCGTCATCATCGTCTTCGGCGTGGTGCTGATCGGCGCGCTGGCCGAAGTCATGTCGGTGCTGCTCGCCACCGGCCTCAAGGGCACGGGCGCCCCGCCGGCGCTGATGGCCGTCATCGTCGCGGGGATCTCCGCCGCGCCGGAAATCCTGACGGCGCTGCGCGCCGCGCTCGCCAACCGCATGCAGTCCGTCGTCAACATCGCCATGGGCGCCTCGCTTTCAACGGTCATCCTCACGGTGCCCGTCATGGAGGCGATCGCCCTCTACACCGGCCAGCCTTTCATCATGGCGATGACGCCGGTGCAGACGGTCATGGTGATGATCACGCTGATCGCCGCCGCCATCAACCTCAACGACGGCGAGACGAACGCCATCGAGGGCATGACGCACTTCATCCTCTTCGCCACCTTCGTCATGCTGACGATGATCGGGCTCTAAAGCATTTCCAGCAAACGTGCGCAGCAGCTTTGCGTCCGGAAATGCGTGAAGAGCAAATGCTCCGGGATAGGGGCAAGGGCCGTTACGGCCGGTCGTATTCCCGGGTCAGGCCCTTGTAATATTCGCCGGGATCGTAGCGCAGCGTGCGGGACTTGCCCGGGTTGTTGAAGAAATAGTCGTAGAACGACATGTACTGCGCCCGTTCGCTGACTGCGCTGCCGCGCGGCGCCCGCTCGGCGCCGTTCTCGTAACCGTCCGCGGCAATGGCGGGCGCGGCGACGGCAAGGGCCGCCAGGGCGGTTACGGCGAGTGACTTCATTTTCATGGTCCTGCTCCAGGATTCGCTTTCCCTCAATATCGGCAACGAAAGCGGAAATTTCACGGGGGGACGGCAATAAAAAACCCGCCGTCGCCGGCGGGCCGAATTGTCGAGAAGATCCGCCAGCCTCCCGTCCACCCTCCGGATGCGGTGGCTGGTCCTCGGCTCAAGGCCGAGGACGACGGCAGCGGGCGGGCGGGGTTTGTCGCACCGGCCCTTGCCGGCGGGCTTGGCTCGCCGCTTACGTGCAGGCCGCGCAGAAGCGCTGGATGCGCTTGCAGGCTTCTTCAAGCTGGGCTTCCGAGGTCGCATAGGAGATGCGGAAGTTCGGGCCGAGGCCGAAGGCCGAGCCATGCACGACGGCGACGCCTTCGGCTTCCAGAAGCTCCGAGACGAAGTCCTCGTCCGTCTCGATGACCTTGCCCGACGGCGCGGTCTTGCCGATCAGTCCCTTGCAGGACGGATAGACGTAGAAGGCGCCTTCCGGCGAGGGGCACTCGATGCCCTTGGCCTGGTTGAGCATCGAGACGACGAGGTCGCGGCGGCCCTCGAAGATCTTCTTGTTTGCCGGAATGAAATCCTGCGTGCCGTTGAGCGCCTCGACGGCCGCCCACTGGGCGATCGAGCACGCACCCGACGTCTGCTGGCCCTGGATCATGTCCATGGCCTTGATGAGGGCGAGCGGACCGGCCGCATAGCCGATACGCCAGCCGGTCATCGCATAGGCCTTGGAGACGCCGTTCATGGTCAGCGTGCGGTCGTAGAGGCCGGGCTCGACCTCGACCGGGGTGGCGAACTTGAAGTCGCCGTAGGTCAGGTGCTCGTACATGTCGTCCGTTAGCACCCAGACATGCGGGTGGCGCATCAGCACGTCCGTCAGCGCCTTCAGCTCGTCATGGCTGTAGGCGGCGCCCGAGGGGTTGGACGGCGAGTTGAAGATGAACCACTTAGTCTTCGGCGTGATCGCCTTTTCGAGGTCCTCGGCCTTCAGCTTGAACTTGTTTTCCTGCGTCGTGGCAACGAAGACCGGCGTGCCGCCGCAAAGCGACACCATTTCCGGGTAGGACACCCAGTAGGGCGTCGGGATGACGACTTCATCGCCCGGATTCAGCGTCGCCATGAAGGCGTTGAAAAGAATCTGTTTTCCGCCGGTGCCGACGATCGTCTGCGCGGCGGTGTAGTCGAGGCCGTTCTCGCGCTTGAACTTCCTGGCGATCGCTTCGCGCAGTTCCGGAATGCCGGAGACCGGCGTGTACTTCGTCTCGCCGCGGTTGATCGCGTCGACGGCGGCCTGCTTGATGTTGTCGGGCGTGTCGAAATCCGGCTCGCCAGCACCGAGCCCGATGACGTCACGGCCTTTCGCTTTCAGTTCACGCGCTTTCTGGGAAACGGCGATGGTGGCGGAAGGCTTCACACGGGAAAGGGCGTCGGCAAGAAAGGCCATGATGGAGATGTCCTCATCGGGTTCAAAGACGGCTTGACGCCATGGACCCGGAGCGCCGGCTCCATAGCGGTTAGGTCTATGTCGAATGTGGGCGGGTCTTGCAAGCACGAAGGACGAAAAAAGCGGGAAATGCGGGCTCTACCGCAAAAATTCATGAAGCCCATCAACGGAGGGAATGGATTGCGGGCCTGCCTGGAAAGCGACACACCAATTGGTTGAAATGACGTGCAACAGAAGAGATTTTTACGCGAAGGATTAAGCCGGCATTAACGGGTGTCGCCTATGATCGTGCGGTCGGGACGTCCCAGCGGATGGTGCGCTGCATGAGCGAAAGAAGCATCTTCTCCAATCTCGTCCGGCAGCCGGACGGCGCCTTCGGCGCAGCCTACGGCCCGTTCCTGCTGCAATCCGCCCTCCAGCCGATCTTTTCGGAGCGGCCGGACGGCCGGCTGCAGATCGCCGCGTTCAAGGGCCTGATCCGCGCCAGCGCGGGCGACATGCCCTGCTCCCCGGCGGAATTCTTCGCGCGGGTGCCGGAGGAGGAGCGCACGGCGGTGGACGGGCTTTGCCGCAGCCTGCACATCCTCAACGCCGGCGCGCTCGGCCGGCGCGAGGCCGCGCTGATCATCAATTTCCACGCCGGCCTCTACACGACGCCCCAGGCGATCCGCCAGGAGGTGGAATGGCTGCGGCTCGCCGCGCACGAGGCGGGCCTGCCGCCGGCGCGCATCGCCTGCGAGATCCGCGAGCACCCGCAGGACGAACTCGACATGCTGGCGTCCTTCGCTGCGCGCCTGCACGGCGCCGGCTTTGCCATCGCCATCGACAACTATATGGGCGAGGACCGCGATCTTGCGCGGCTGGAGCGCCTGAAGCCGCAATTCGTCACCTTCGACACCGCCTGGCTGCGCAGCTTTGCCGAAAACTCCGCCGGCCTCGCCCTGTTGCGCGTCGTCATCGGCCAGTTCGCGCACAAGGGCATCCGTGCCATCGTCGGCGGCATCGAGGAACCGGAGATGATCGCGCTGTGCCGCGACATGGGCGGGCCGCTGATGCAGGGCTATCTGCTCGCCCGGCCGGAACCGGCCCCGACGAGCTTCAACCTCACCTTTCCCGAAGGCGACGACGCGCCGGCGCAGGCCCCCGCGGCCGCATCTGCCACGGCAGGCTCCGCGCCGGTGGAAAACCGCGCCACGCGCCCCGTCCGCCAGTTCGGCCGAAGAGGCATCTAGGACGGCGGAGCCGCGCGCTCTATTCGGTCGAACGCACTGAAAATCCGCCTTTTTTACCCTGCCACCTTTTCGCCACAATAAATGTCGGGCCTTGCCGCAATTCGGTCGTCGTCGCGCCGATTTCGGCGGGCTTTTTCGATGCCAAGGCAAGCGAAGGACAGGAGGGGAAAACGATGTTTCTGGATGAAGACAAGATCGGCAGGAAGCCGAAGGCACGCGAGTCCCGCGCCATGTTCCTGATCGCGATGACGGCGCTTGCCGCCTGCGTCGCGATGGTGATCAGCCTGATGTCGCCGCCGGCCGTCGCGCTCGACACGATCAAGACCTCCGGCATCGAAAAGACGGAGCCTCACGTCGAGCCCACGCAAAAGTGAGCCGCCCGCCCCGGCCCCGCCCTTGAAAGCCGCTCGCCTCTGGGCCAGTTAACGGCAGAAGACAGGAGACGGCGATGCGACAGGACAATCGGCCCTTGAAAGGCATTTTGGCGGGCACCGCCGCGACGCTCCTCCTGACCGCGACGCTTCTGGCCTCCCCCGCATCCGCCGCCGAAACCCGCGAAATCCCCAGCAAGAAGGCCGCGCTCGTCGTCGAGACGCTGGCGACGGGCCTGAAACAGCCCTGGTCCGTCGAGGTCCTGCCCGACGGCGCCTACCTCGTTTCCGAAAAGGGCGGCACGCTCCGCCTCGTGCGCGACGGAAAGGTCTCCGCCCCGCTTCGCGGCGTGCCCGAAGTCTCGACCACCGGCCAGGGTGGCCTGCTCGACATCGCGCTCGCCCCGGATTTCGCCAGCAGCCGCACGCTCTACCTGACCTACAGCGCCCGCGGCAATGGCGGCTCCGGCACGGCGGTGGCCAGGGCGAGGCTTTCGGCCGACGGCACGGCGCTGGAGGACACGACGCGCATCTTCCTGATGAACCGCCTCACCGCGCGCGGCCAGCATTTCGGCTCGCGCATCGCCATCGCCGGGGACGGCAGCCTGTTCTTCGGCATCGGCGACCGAGGCCAAGGGCCTCGCGCGCAGGACCCGCGCGACCATGCCGGCGCCATCCTGCACATCAACCCGGACGGCAGCCCGCATGCCGACAACCCGTTCCTCGGCAGTGCCGAGGGGCTGGCAGAGATCTGGTCGAAGGGCCACCGCAACCCGCAGGGCCTGACCATCGACCCGAAGGACGGCACGCTGCTCACCGTCGAGCACGGCGCGCGCGGCGGCGACGAAATCAACGCCCCGCAGCCCGGCCGCAACTATGGCTGGCCCCTCGTCTCCTACGGCAGGCACTATTCCGGCGCGGAGTTCGATCTCGGCTCGGCGGCGGAAGGGTTCGAGCCGCCTCTCTATTATTGGGACCCGTCCATCGCGCCGGGCGCCATCGCCGTCTATCGCGGCGCGATGTTCCCGGAATGGGAGGGCAACCTGATCGTCACCGCCCTCAAATACCAGCTCGTCGCCCGGCTGGAGCGCGATGAAAGCGGCGCCATCGTCGCGGAGGAGCGGATGTTCGGCGGCGAATTCGGCCGTATCCGCGATGTCATCGTGGCGCCCGACGGCGCGCTGCTGCTCGTGACGGACGATACGAACGGCGCGCTGCTGCGCGTCTCGCGCTCGACCACGACGGACTGACATCGTCTGGCCTTGGCCTGTCCGGCCGCGTCCGCCCAAGTATGGCGGCACCGCACATGCACAGCCCTTCCTTCGGCAGCGCAATATAAATCATACGAAAACTGCAAAGCCCCGCAGAGCCTGCGGGTTTTTTCGGCAATCGCCCGGAATTTGACCAAAGTGAGGCGCGGCAAACCGGCGGCAAAACTTTTGCTTGCCAATTTAACGCAAACACATCACTCTTGCGCCGTTCGGGCAATTTGCGAACACGGGAAGACCTTGAATAAAAGCGCGCCGGAGACGCGAAACAATTCCGGGCAGCCAAGATCCGGACGGTCCACGGGACTATCTGGCTGGCTGGCTGCGGTGAAAACAGGACCCTTTCCTCAACCTCGAGAACTGCCTGCCTAACGCCCCTTGGGGCAAAACTGATATGCTGCCCGCCGCCAAATATACGGGCAGAGAGAAAAGGACCTGACGCATGGCCGAGACTGGCACCGTAAAATTCTTCAACACCGAGAAGGGCTTTGGCTTCATCAAGCCCGACAACGGTGGTGCGGATATCTTCGTACACATTTCCGCTGTGCAGGCCTCCGGCCTGAACGGCCTTTCCGAGAACCAGAAGGTAAGCTTCGACACGGAACCCGATCGCCGCGGCAAAGGCCCGAAGGCGGTCAACCTGCAGATCGCCGGCTGATCCAGCGGCTTTCAGGAATTTCAGTTGAAGCCCGGCAGAGATGCCGGGTTTTTTCGTTCAGCCGCCATTCAGCCTCGTTTGTCTAGTTTCCTCGCCATCAGCCGGCATTGGGCCGGAGCGTAGGGAAAGACGTCATGAACAAGTTTCTCAAGACCCTGGTGCTGTCCGCCGCCGTCGCCGCGACGACCCTCACCGCAACGACCGGCATCGTTGAAGCGCGTGACCGCAACCGCGATGGCTACTGGCGCGAAGGCGATACCTATGAATACCGCAAGCCGCGCCGCCATCACCGCGACCGCGACCATGGCCGCGACGCTGTCGTCGGCGGTGCGCTCGGCCTTGCCACCGGCCTGATCATCGGCGGCGCGATCGCCTCCCAGCCGCGCTACGAGGAACGCCGCGTCTATGTCGAGCCGGATTATTACCCCGAGCCCGAGCCGCGCGTGATCTACCGCGAGCGCGTGGTCGTGCCGACCTACGAGCCGTGGACGCAATCCTGGTACGATTACTGCGCCCAGCGCTACCGCTCGTTCAACCCGCGCACCGGCACCTTCGTCGGCTATGACGGGCTGGAACATTTCTGCACCGCCGGCTGAGGCCGGACCGGACCGGCATCGAGAGGCGGGCGCCATCACGGCGCCCGCCTTGGTTTTTTGCCGACCCCAACCGCACTCGCGACGTCATCCTTAGGCATGGCCCGAGGATCCGCCAGCGTGCCCGGAGCATGGATGGCCGGGGCAAGCCCGACCACGACGGAGGAGAGGTTTGGCGGAAATCGTCAACGGCCCGACAGGCGCGGCATAGCGTCCGCCTTGATTTTTTTGGCGACCTCACCCCACCCCCGGCGTCATCCTCGGGCTCGACCCGAGGATCTACCGCGGTGCCCGGAACATGGATGGGTCGTCGGGCCTGACCATAACGGCACGCGCCTTTGTCTTTAAAGCCCGCGCAGGAACGGATTGCTGCGCCGCTCCTCGCCGATCTTGCCGCCCGGCCCGTGCCCGCAGAGGAAGCCGACCTCGTCGCCGAGCGGGAACACCTTGTCGCGGATGGACTCCAGGAGCTGCTGGTGGTTGCCGCCCGGCAGGTCCGTGCGGCCGATCGAGCCGTGGAAGAGCACGTCGCCGAGATGGGCGAAGCCCTGGCCGCGGTGGAAATAGATGACGTGGCCCGGCGCATGGCCGGGCGTGTGGTAGACCTCGAACGTGTGGTCGCCGAAGGATACCGTGTCGCCGTCCTCGAGCCAGCGGTCCGGCACGACATTGCTCACCTTCATCGGCACGCCGAACATCGAGGCCTGCGCCTCCAGCCGCTGCAGCAGCAACAGGTCGTCCTTGTGCGGCCCGACGATATCGACGCCGAGCGCCTCCTTCAGTTCCTTCGCGCCGCCGGCATGATCGATATGGCCATGCGTCAGCCAGATCGCCTTCACCGTGATGCCGTTCTCCTTCAGCGTGTTGAGGATCACGTCGACATCGCCGCCCGGATCGACGACCACGCCCTCCTTGGTCTCGCTGTCGAAGAGAATGGTGCAGTTCTGCTGGAAGGGGGTGACGGGAATGATGCCCGCCTGAAGCATGCCCATGGGGTCCTCGCTCAAAGTGCCGCGTTGCGCCTGATATAGCCATTACGGCGCCGCGCGCAAAGCATGCTGCAGAACGTCAGGTCTTGCGCATAAGCCCTTCAACCGACTCCGGGATCATGCGGCGAGCCACGCGAAAACCGGACGCCCTCAGCGCAGGCTGGCGATCTCCTGTGCGGGGCCGGTCGCCAGCGTCGGCGAGACGGTGGAGAAAAGCAGCGCCACGACGGCGATGTTGACCGCGGCATAGAGGTAGACGACCGGACGGAGGCGATTGGCGACCGGGTTGTCCTGTTTCGGGGTGTTCGTCTGCATGATCCTGTTCCCTGGCTGTCGGCCGTGCTCGGCGCTGTCTCGTTCGTTGTGATCGGTTTCTACAACGGCGGCAGAGTCGGGCGTGTTCCCGCGGGAACAGGGCAACGGGGATCACTGTTGCACACCGGCAACAGTGCTCAGAGCGGCAGCGCCATCGTCTCCTTCAGCGTATCGAGCACGATGGCGGTCTTCACATGCGAAACGGATTCGTGCGGCAGCAGCACATCATTGACGAAGGCCGACAGCGCCTTGAGGTTCGGCACGACCACCTTGATGATATAGTCCATCTCCCCCGTCAGCGAAAAAGCCTCCAGCACTTCCGGCAGGTTGGAGATCAGCCGCGCGAAGCGCACCGCATTGTCGCGGTTGTGCGTCGAAAGCGTCACCGTGACGACGATGACGATGCCGAGATCGAGCTTCTCGCGGTCGAGCTCCGCCCGGTAGGCGCGGATGATGCCCTCCTCCTCCAGCCGGATGCGCCGGCGCGAACATTGCGAGGGGGAAAGATGGATGCGCTCGGACAGTTCGTTGTTCGTCAGGCGCGCATCCTCCTGCAGATGCGCGAGCAGTTTACGGTCGAAGTCGTCCAGTTGCACGGATTTCCCTCCAAGTCTCCATATGATGCACGAAGATCGCATGAAATTGCCAAAGCGCAAGCACTATGCATGCACATTGCATGGAAGACGCGCCATACTTCCCGCCATCACCATCGAGGAGGACGAAGGATGGGCCCTTTCCCGCATGACGCACCGCCGGCGCTGATCACCGCCGACAACCCGGCCGGGACCGACGGGTTCGAGTTCGTCGAATTCGCCCATCCCGAGCCGGAAAAGCTGGAAGAGCTGTTCGCCCGCATGGGCTACAGCAAGGTCGCGACCCACCGCACCAAGGCGATCTCCGTCTGGCGCCAGGGCGACATCAACTATGTCATCAATGCCGAGCCCGGCTCGCACGCCATGACATTCGCCGGCCTGCACGGCCCGTGCGCCGCCTCCATGGCCTGGCGCGTGGTCGATGCGAAACACGCCTTCGCCCATGCCGTCTCCAAGGGCGCGACGCCCTATGAAGGCGACGACAAGGCGCTCGACGTGCCCGCCATCGTCGGCATCGGCGGCTCGCTGCTCTACTTCGTCGAGAAATACGGCGCCAAGGGCTCCGCCTATGACGCGGAATTCGACTGGACGGGCGAGCGCGACCCGAAACCGGCCGGCGTCGGCTTCTACTATCTCGATCACCTCACCCACAATGTCTATCGCGGCAACATGGACAAGTGGTGGGACTTCTACCGCGAGCTGTTCGGCTTCAAGCAGATCCACTTCTTCGACATTGACGGCCGCATCACCGGCCTCGTCTCGCGCGCCATCACCTCGCCCTGCGGCAAGATCCGCATTCCGCTCAACGAATCGAAGGACGAGACGAGCCAGATCGTCGAATACCTGAAGAAGTACAAGGGCGAAGGCATCCAGCACATCGCCGTCGGCACGGACGCGATCTACGACGCCACCGACAGGCTGGCCGACAACGGCGTGAAGTTCATGCCCGGCCCGCCGGACAACTATTACGACCGCTCCTATGTGCGCGTCGTCGGCCATGAAGAGCCGGTCGAGCGCATGAAGAAGCACGGCATCCTGATCGACGGCGAAGGCGTCATCGACGGCGGCATGACGAAGATCCTGCTCCAGATCTTCTCGAAGACCGTAATCGGCCCGATCTTCTTCGAATTCATCCAGCGCAAGGGTGACGAAGGCTTTGGCGAGGGCAACTTCCGGGCGCTCTTCGAATCGATCGAAGAGGATCAGATCCGCCGGGGCGTCATCGCAGCAGAATAACAACCGCGGCAACCAAGCCACTGCGGGGAAGGAAGAGGCGGCCGCTGAGCGGCCGCCTCTTTTCGTTCAAAAAAACTCCGGTGCAGGAGCACACGGGCAAATTGACTTATCCCAGTTTTGTCCGCACGTTGCCGGTGCCGAATTTTTCGGCAACGGGCGCGCGGGCTCCAGGCCGCGCCCCGGTAGCGAGGCAAGTGTCCGGTCCGGATCACTCTCCATTCCGGGCGGACCTTTCGGAGGGGAAGTCATGGAAGCATTGATGCCCATCATCACGCAGCTCATCGCCGGTGCCATTGGCGGCAACGTGGCCGGCGCCGCCCTGAAACAGGCGGCCGTGAGCGCGATCGTCCGCACCATCGTCGGCGCCATCGGTGGTGTCGGTGGCGGCTTTCTCCTGCAGATGCTGGGCGGGGAAGCCGGCCTCTCGGGCCTCGTCGCCGACGGCATCGGCGGCCTCGTCGGCGGCGGCGTGCTGACGGCGATCGTCGGCGCGGTGCTGGGCAAGAAGCCGGCCTGAGCAAACGAAAGGCGGCCCGAAAGGGCCGCCCGGTTCATCACCCGGATTAGCCGCTCACTCCGCGGCGGCGGCGACCGGATACACTTCCTTCATGTAGTCGTTCATCAGCGTTTCGCAGATCGTGCCCGGCGTGAAGCGGTAGGGGCCGATTTCCGAAACCGGCGTCACTTCCGCCGCCGACCCCGTGAGGAAGCACTCGGAGAAGTCCGAAAGCTCTTCCGGCAGGATCGCCCGCTCGACCACCTGGTAGCCGCGGCGCTTGGCAAGCTCGATGACCGTGCGGCGCGTGATGCCGTCGAGGAAGCAGTCCGGCACCGGCGTGTGGATGACGCCGTCCTTGACGAAGAAGATGTTGGCACCCGTGGCCTCCGCCACCTGGCCGCGATAGTCGAGCATCATCGCATCCGCATAGCCCTTTGCTTCGGCGGCGTGCTTGGAGATCGTGCAGATCATGTAGAGGCCGGCGGCCTTCGACTTCGAGGGCGCGGTCCTCGGGTCGGGACGACGGTACTCGGCGATGTCGAGGCGGATGCCCTTCAGCTTTTCGGCCGGGTTGAAGTAGCTGCCCCACTGCCAGATGGCGATGGCGACGTTGATGCGGTTGTTCTGCGCCGAAACGCCCATCATCTCCGAGCCGCGCCAGGCGATCGGCCGCGCATAGGCCTCGGAAAAGCCCTGGCGCTTCAGGAGCTCGATGCTCGCCGCGTCCAGCTCTTCCACGGAATAGGGAATCTTGAAGCCGAGGATCTCGGCGGACGTGTGCAGGCGCTGGTTATGCTCGGTGAGCTTGAAGATGCGCCCGCCATAGGCGCGCTCGCCTTCGAACACCGCGCTCGCATAGTGCAGGCCGTGCGTCAGCACGTGGATCTTCGCGTCCTTCCAGTCGACGAACTCGCCGTTGAACCAGATTTGTCCGTCCAGTTGATCGAAAGGAACTGCCATCGTCTCATCCTCCGGCGCGTCCGCGCCATTCTTTCAAGTTGATTGTTTCGCCCGTTACGGTCTAACCAGAAACGGGCCTGGATTACCCGATCATAAGCGTAATCCAGATTGGGGATCGGAAAAACACCGGATTTCTTCGGCGCCCGGGAACCGCACGATGCGCGGGACCCTAACAAGGGTGGTAAAATATGTCAACAAAGCTGACATATTTTGCTATAAATTACGCGGAGACGGCAAGGCATGAAAGGAAATGACAACGTGGCGCGACAGATGCCGGACAAGAACGGCGTGAGCGAGCTGCACCACGACGCCATGACGGGCGGCGGCCGCATCGATTTCGAGATCATCGAGGGCTTCTTCTTCGCCTATCGCGACTTCATTTCCGATCCCGACGCGATCCTGGAAAAGAGCGGCTTCGGCCGTGCCCATCACCGGGTCGTGCACTTCGTCAACCGCGAGCCCGGCATGACGGTCGCCGACCTGCTCGACACGCTGAAGATCACCAAGCAGAGCCTGGCGCGCGTCTTGAAGCAGCTCATCGATTCCGGCTATATCCAGCAGGTGGCCGGCCCCGAAGACCGCCGCCAGCGCAAGCTCTATCCGACGCGGGCCGGACGGGAGCTGGCACTGGCGCTCGCCGAGCCGCAATCCCGCCGCATCGCCCGTGCATTTGAGGCGATGAGCGCGGACGAGCGCCGGGTGGTGATCCAGTTCCTCACCGGCATGCAGAACGCCAAGAGCGAATGAACGACTGAAAAGCAGAAAAGGCAGGACAGACGATGACCGCTGCCGGCACGCCTTCCGACGATGCATCCCATCTCCTCGTCGTCGACGACGACACCCGCATCCGCGATCTGCTCAACCGCTACCTGATGGGCGAGGGTTTTCGCGTCACCGTCGCCGCCGATGCGGACGAGGCGCGGCGCAAGCTGCGCGGGCTCGACTTCGACCTCATCATCATGGACGTGATGATGCCCGGTGAAAGCGGCCTGTCGCTGACGAAGAGCCTGCGCGAAATCCGCCCCGTGCCGATCCTGATGCTGACGGCGCTCGCCGAATCGAAGGCCCGCATCGAGGGCCTCGAGGCCGGCGCCGACGACTACCTCTCCAAGCCCTTCGAGCCGCGCGAACTGGTGCTGCGCATCAACAACATCCTGAAGCGCAACGCCGCGCCGGTGACGCCGAAGATCGAACAGGTCATGTTCGGCCCCTACACCTTCTCCATCGTGCGCAAGGAGCTGAAGCGCGGCAGCGACGCCATCCGCCTCACCGACCGCGAACAGGAGATCATGCTGCTGTTCTCGCTGCGCGCGGGCGAGACCATTCCGCGCCACGAGCTGATCGGCGAAGAAACAGAAGTGGGCGAACGCACAATCGACGTGCAGATCAATCGCTTGAGGCGTAAGATCGAGGACGACCCGTCCAACCCGGTGTGGCTGCAGACCGTACGCGGCATCGGCTATCGATTGAGCGTGGAGCAAGGCTGACCGTGCGCTGCCGAGTCCAATTCAAGAAGAGGTTCAACGCGGCTTTCCGCGCGCATCCGCATGATGAAGGCCTTGCGGCAAGGTCTTGGCGCGACTCAGACAATCGTCGCTGCACCATCGTGGAAAATCCGGTCCCATGACCACCTTCGAGAGCTTCAAGCGGGATATCGAACGCGCGCCGGCGGCCGGCTGGAAGCGCCTTGCCCGCTGGCTGCGCCGGCAGATGCCGACGGGCCTCTATGCCCGCTCGCTGCTCATCATCATCATCCCGATGGTGCTGCTCCAGTCGGTCGTCGCCTTCGTCTTCATGGAGCGCCACTGGCAGCTCGTCACCCAGCGCCTTTCGACGGCCGTCACCCGCGACATCGCCGCCATCATCGATCTCATCGACACCTATCCGCAGGATGCCAACTATTCCGAGATCACGCGCATCGCGCGCGAGCGGCTGGAGCTCAACATCGCCATCGAGCCCGGCACGGAACTGCCCGCCCCGCGCACCAAACCCTTCTTCAACATCCTCGACGAGATCCTGAGCGAGGAGATCGTGCGGCAGATCCGCCGCCCGTTCTGGATCGACACGGTCGGCGAAAGCAATCTCGTCGAAATCCGCATCCTGCTCGACAACAAGATCCTGCGCGTCTATGCGCGGCGCAACCAGGCCTATGCCTCGAACACGCATATCTTCCTGCTCTGGATGGTCGGCACCTCGCTGGTGCTGATCACCATCTCCATCCTCTTCCTGCGCGGCCAGATCCGGCCGATCCTGACGCTGGCGCAGGCGGCGGAGAGCTTCGGCAAGGGCCAGAAGATGCCGGAGGACTTCGCGCCGCGCGGGGCGGACGAGGTGCGCCGCGCCGGCCTTGCCTTCATCCTCATGCGCGAGCGCATCGAGCGGCAGATGGAGCAGCGCACGGCCATGCTGACCGGCGTCAGCCACGACCTGCGCACCATCCTCACCCGCTTCAAGCTGCAGCTCGCGCTTGCCGGCGACAATCCCGACCTGCAGGGCCTCAACAAGGATGTCGCGGACATGCAGACCATGCTCGAGGGATACCTCTCCTTCGCGCGCGGCGACGTGGAGGAGGACGTCGGCCGGCTGCGGCTCACCGACCTCTTCGACAAGTTCGCCATGGAGGCGGAGTTGCACGAACGCGCCTTCTCCAGCGAGATCGACGGCGAGGACGAGGTCATGGTGCGGCCGAACGCCTTCAGCCGCCTCGTCGGAAACCTCGTCTCCAATTCCATGCGCTATGCCAAGACCGTGCATGTCGAGGCGCGCCACCGCTCGAAATGGCTGACCATCACCGTCGACGACGACGGCCCCGGCATTCCCGAGCGCTCGCGCGACGATGTGTTCAAGCCGTTCTTCCGGCTCGACGAGGCGCGCAATCTCGATGCATCGGGTACCGGCCTCGGCCTTGCCATCGCCCGCGACATCGCCCGCAGCCACGGCGGCAATGTCACGCTGTCGGACAGCCCGATGGGCGGCCTTCGCGCGACGATCCGCATTCCCGCATAGGGCATTTCCAGCCGAACCGGCATCGCTTCGTTGCCGGATAGTGCGGCAAGAACAGGAACCGATAAGGGGCCGAGCCTATGAGCGTATTCACTTTCGACGGCCTGACCTGGCTCAACCCGCCGGCCGAAAGCGCGATCCGCGACGGCCGCCTCCATGTCCGCACCGGTCTTGAGAGCGATTTCTGGCAGCGCACCTATTACGGCTTCCAGCCGGACAGCGGCCATTTCCTACACCGCCCCTGGATCGGCGACTTTACGCTGGAGACGACTTTTTCCGGCCGCTACGAGACGCTCTACGACCAGGCCGGCCTGATGGTCCGCCACGACGAGACGACCTGGATGAAATGCGGCATCGAGTTCACCGACGGCGCGAAACATTTCAGCGTGGTGGTGACGCGCGGCTATTCCGACTGGTCCGCCTTCCGCATCGATCATGATTTCAAGGCGATGTCCGTGCGCGTGACGCGCAACGGCGATGCGCTCTTTATCCAGTACCGGACGGATGCCATGACGGACTGGCGCATGGCGCGCCTTGCCTACTTTCCGCCGGAGCTTTCGGACCTTTCGGTCGGCCTGATGGCCTGCTCGCCGCAGCGCGAGGGTTTCGAGGCGGAATTCACGGAGTTCCGGCTAGGCCCGCCCCTGTCGCGGGATATTCATTAGAACAAAAGTCCGTTCTCTCCAAGACAGTCGCCCTCACCTCTCTCACACAAGGGCCCCCACCCCCCCTCCGTCATGCTCGGGCCTGACCCGAGCATCCACACCCGGGAGAATGAATCCTCGGCTCGGAGGCCGAGGATGACGCTGCGTATGTGGCAAGGCAGGCCGTCTATTCCCTGAATCAGCACATCTTCCTGCCGTTCGGCACCGGCCGCTCGACGCCGGCGAGGACGATGGCGCCGGTCTCGTCCTCGAAGCCGAGCGTCAGCACTTCCGAGCGCACCGGACCGATCTGGCGCGGCGGGAAGTTGACGACGGCCAGCACCTGTCGGCCGACGAGGTCTTCCAACGTGTAATGCACGGTGATCTGCGCCGAGGATTTCTTGATGCCGATCTCGGGGCCGAAGTCGATCGTCAGCTTGTAGGCGGGCTTGCGCGCCTCCGGGAACGGCAACGCCTCGATGATGGTGCCAGCGCGGATGTCGACCCGTTCGAAATCGGCGTAGCTAATGGTCTCGGTCATGAGAAATCCTCGCGTTACAGCATTTGCCCTGGCCCCTCATCCCGCTGCCGCGACCTTCTCCCCGCGAGCGGGGAGAAGGGGATATGCCGCACCGCGTTCCCAGATCACTCACCCCTCGTGGGGCAAGTCCCCTCTGCCCGTTTACGGGGAGAGGGTTAGGGTGAGGGGCAAAAATTGAGAACGGCCGGAAAGATCAGCCCGCCAGTTCCTCGGCGCGCTTGCGGGCGGCGGCGATCGCCTTGTCGAAGAGCGGCTGCATGCCGTCCTCGGCCATGAGGACGGCAAGCGCCGCGGCGGTTGTGCCGCCGGGCGAGGTGACGTTCTGGCGCAGGCGCGCGGCGTCGTCGGGGGACTGGTGAAGCAGTTCACCAGCCCCCGCGACGGTTTCCCGTGCGAGCCGCATGGCGAGGTCCGCCGGCAGGCCCGCTTTGCGTCCTGCCTCCGCCATGCACTCGACGAGATAGAAGACATAGGCCGGGCCGCTGCCCGAGACTGCCGTGACGGCGTCGATATCCCCCTCGGATGCGACCCATTCGACGGGGCCGCTCACCTTGAGAAGGGCATGCACGAAATCGCGCTGGCCCGCGGAAACGCGGGCATTGGCATAGGCGCCCGTCACGCCGCGGCCGATCATGGCCGGCGTGTTCGGCATGGCGCGCACCGTGGCGGCCGCGCCGAGATGGCTTTCGAGATTGGCGACCGTCTTGCCGGCAGCGACCGAAACGATGACCGTCTCCGGCCCGACAAGCCCCTTCAGCGGCGGCAGTACCTGGTCGATCACCTGCGGCTTGACCGCGACGAAGATCACCCCGGCCGTCACGCCCTCGGGCGCCGACGTTTCATGGCGCACGCCGTTGTCGGCGATCAGCTTCGCCAGGGCCGGCTGCGGGCCGGGATCGATGACGATGACCGAGGAGCCGGAAATGCCGCTCTTCAGCCAGCCGGCAAGCATGGCGCCGCCCATGTTTCCGGCACCGATGAGAATGATGGGGCCTGAACCTGCAACCGTCATCCTTACGCTTCCCCAACCGTCTCGAACAGGACGGCATCGACGGCGGACTGGGCGTCCATGCCGGACCAGACGACGAACTGGAAGGCCTGGAAATAGGCCTCGCAGGCTTCGAGCGCGCTGGACAGCAGCACCTCGACCTGCCTGTTGGTGGGCTCCGCCCCGCCGGCGAGCAGCAGCGACTGGCGGAAGATCACGACATCCTCGCGGCGCCACAGGTCGAAATGGCCCATCAGCACCTGGCCGTTCACATGCGAGAGCAGGCAATGCACCTCGTTGACGCGGCTCTCGGGAACCTTGATGTCGAAGGCGCAGGCAAGGTGCAGCGCCTCGAACTCCTCCATCCAGGAGAAGGACACGTGGTAATCCGTCCACCTGCCTTCGACCGTCATCGCGATCTCGTCTTCGCCGGACCGCTCGAACGTCCAGTCATTGTTGGCTGCGACGAACTCGATCATGTCGACCGGGTTGGACTGACGCCCGATATCCAATTCCATAAGGCTCATGCATCACCTTCAAGGCCGGAAGGCATGCGACATCGTGCTCACACACACGACGCGGCAAACCGTACTCCGGATACAACACTGAATGATTGCTCGGCACTTTGCGCAATCTGGACGACTTACCCTGCCCGAAGCTTGCGCTGCCCGTCTCGAATCATCATTTAAAATCAGTGTATAACGCCGGAGTCACGACGCCAGCCCCTGGCTTGCCATTTTCTCCGTCCGGTTGTGGACAGAGGTTGTGAAAAAGATTCAGGTCGAAGGCTTAAGAGACTCTTCGAAAAGGGCTTTTCGCAAGTGTCCACAGGGGTAAAAATTTTATTAAAAAAAACGGTTGGCGCGGGGTGAATCACGCCAACCGAGTCCTGTCGGTCAAAACCCGTGCCGGAACGGCTCAGCCGCCCGCGTTGAGGCGGGCTTCCAGCGCCTCGATGCGCTTCAGGAGCGCATCGTTTTCGTCCCGCGCCTTGATCGCCATCTCGCGCACCGCCTCGAATTCCTCGCGCTTGACGAGGTCCATGCCGTTGATGAAGCGCTCGGCCTGGGCGCGGAACATCGTCTCGGCCTCCTTGCGCACGCCCTGCGCGGCGCCGGCGGCATCGGTCATCAGCTTGGCGAAGTCGTCGAGAATGCGGTTCGCACCGGTGGTCATGGTCTGCCCTCCTCGGGTGTCGATGGTCCTTTCGGGCGCCAGCGCCCGCGTCTTGTCCCTGAGGTAGGGTCTGAGGCCGCCGCTTGCAAGCGGATTCCGGTGGATCGCCGCCGGTTCACGCCGTCACGCCGCCCCCGATCACGATTTATCGCCTTGACCCTGCCCCAAGGGGCCGCCATCTTCCGCCCGAAAACGCAAAAGAGCCCCATCTTGACGAACCTTGCCCAACTCCTCGCCATCATGCCCTATCCGCAGATCGATCCGATCGCCTTTTCCATCGGCCCGGTCGCCGTGCACTGGTACGGCATCGCCTATGTCGTGGGCATCCTGCTGGGCTGGGTCTATGCGCGCCGGCTGATCGAGACGCCGCGCCTGTGGGCGGGCGCGGCACCGATGAGCCGCACCCAGCTCGACGACTTCCTCGTCTGGGCCGCCGTCGGCATCATTCTCGGCGGCCGCATCGGCTATATCCTGTTCTACGATTTCCCGAACGTCGCGGCCGATCCGCTGCGCGCCCTGCAGGTGTGGAACGGCGGCATGTCCTTCCACGGGGGCCTTGCCGGCACGACGCTCGCCATGATCCTCTTCGCCCGGCGCAACGCCATTCCGGTCTGGAGCCTCTTCGACATCGTCGCCGCCGTCGTGCCGATCGGCCTGTTCTTCGGCCGCATCGCCAATTTCGTCAACGGCGAGCTCTGGGGCCGCCTCTCAGACGCGCCCTGGGCCGTGATCTTCCCGGAGGCCGGCCCCTTCGCCCGCCATCCGAGCCAGCTCTACGAGGCGGGTCTCGAAGGCGTCGTGCTGCTCGTGGTGCTCGCGCTCGCCATCTATCGCTTCGCCGCGCTGAAGCGGCCCGGCCTCGTCACCGGCCTCTTCGTGGCGGGCTATGCCCTGTCGCGCATCACGGTCGAGTTCTTCCGCGAGCCGGACCCCCAGCTCGGCTATCTCCTCGGCGGCTGGCTCACCATGGGCATGCTGCTCTCGCTGCCGATGCTCGCCCTCGGCCTCTGGGCGATCTTCCGCGCCCGGCCGGCCACCCCGGTCAGTGCCTGAGCGAACGCGCCAATGCCCACACCCCTCGCCCGCAAGATCAAGGCGCTGATCCGCACCAACGGCCCGATCAGCGTCACCGATTATTTCGCCCTGTGCCTTGCCGATCCCGAACACGGCTACTACCGCACCCGCGACCCCTTCGGCGCCGCCGGCGACTTCGTCACCGCGCCCGAGGTCAGCCAGCTCTTCGGCGAGATGCTCGGCGTCTTCCTCGTCCATGCCTGGCAGAAGCACGGCGGTCCGGCGGACGTGCGCATCGCCGAGATCGGCCCCGGCCGCGGCACGATGATGGCCGACATGCTGCGCGTCGTGGCAAGGATCGCCCCGCAGCTCTACGAGAACGCGACGATCCACCTGATCGAGACCAGCCCGAAGCTGCGCACCATCCAGCACGAGACGCTCGGCACCCATGCCGCGCGCGTCTCCTGGCACGACAGTTTCGAGGAACTGCCGGACGGCTTCGTGCTGCTCGCCGCCAACGAGCTCTTCGACGCCATCCCGATCCGCCAGTTCATCAAGACCGCGTCCGGCTTCCGCGAGCGCCTCGTCGGCCTCGATGCGAATGACGCGCTGACCTTTGCCGCCGGCGTCGCGGGCCTCGATCCCGCGCTCCTGCCGGAAAACCACAAGGCGATGCCGAACGGCACGATCTTCGAGATCGCGCCGGCCCGCGAAGCCGTCATGGCGACGATCGGCGAGCGCATCGCCCGCTTCGGCGGCACCGCGCTCATCATCGACTACGGCCATTTCGTCACCGGCTTCGGCGATACGCTGCAGGCGGTGCTGAAGCACGACTTCGACCCGCCGCTCGCCCATCCCGGCGAGGCGGACCTGACGAGCCATGTGGATTTCGAGCGCCTTGCCGGTGCGGCGGCAAGCGTGGGCCTGCATGTGCACGGCATGCTGCACCAGGGCGATTTCCTCGTCGGCCTCGGCATCGGCGAGCGGGCCTCCGCCCTCGGCCGAAACCGCGACGCAGCGACGCAGCAATCGATTCTTGCCGATGTCGACCGGCTCGCCGGCGCAGGCGTCGGCAAAATGGGTGATCTTTTCAAGGTCTTGGCCGTCGGCAGCACGCCGCTTGCGCTCTTTCCCTTCCGCCAGCCGGATTGACACCGGGCGTCAGGCCGGACAACATCCGGCCCGATTTGCACCCCGCATGCCCCGGCCGAAATCCTTGGCCCGACGGGCCGCCCAAAGCCCAGCCGAGAGACCGATGAAGGACGACGCGCTCCCCTCCCCGATCGAAAGCCCGCTTCTGACGGAGCGTGCCGGAAAGGCCGCGCAGCACGGCTTCTTCACGCGCGCCGGCGGGGTTTCCGACGGCATCTACCGCGGCCTCAATGTCGGCCTCGGCTCGAAGGACGAGCGCGGGAAGGTCGAGGAGAATCGCGCCCGCGTCGCCCGCTGGTTCTCCGTAACGCCCGACCGGCTTGCCACCGTGCACCAGGTCCATTCGCCCGACGTCGTCGTGGTCGACGGCGACTATGACGGTGCACGGCCGCAGGCCGACGCGCTGGTCAGCGCCGCGCCCGGCATGGTGCTCGGCGTCCTCGCCGCCGATTGCGGCCCGATCCTCTTCTGCGACCCCGAAGCCCGCGTCGTCGGCGCCGCCCATGCCGGCTGGAAGGGCGCGCTCTACGGCGTGCTCGAGAGCACCGTCACGGCGATGGAACGGCTCGGCGCCAACAGGCGGAACATCGTCGCCAGCCTCGGCCCCTCGATCAGCCGGCGGAACTACGAGGTCGGGCCGGAATTCGTGGAGCGTTTCCTCGGCGTCGACAAGGCATACGAGCGCTATTTCACGCCGTCGGAAAAACCGGGCCATGCCCTGTTCGACCTGCCGGGCCTGACGACGCAGCGGCTGGCCGAAGCCGGGGTGACGGCGGAAAACCTCGACATCTGCACCTATCCGGACGAAGACCGCTTCTTCTCCTATCGGCGCACCACGCACCGCCAGGAGCCCGACTACGGCCGCCAGATTTCGGCGATCATGCTACGGGGCTGAGGCCCCCAAAACGACACAGGACGAGGGAGACACCGCCATGGCACTTCACTTCGACAGCGAGGAATACGCCAACCGGCTCCAGCGCCTCACCGCCCGCATGCGGGAGGAGAAGATCGACGCCATGCTGCTCTTCGCACAGGAGAGCATGTACTGGCTGACCGGCTACGACACCTTCGGCTACTGCTTCTTCCAGACGCTCGTCGTCAACGCGACCGGCGAGATGGTGCTGCTCACCCGCTCGGCGGACCTGCGCCAGGCGCGCCACACCTCCAACATCGAGAAGATCGAGATCTGGATCGACCGCGTCAACGCGGATCCGACGATGGACCTGAAGAACCTGCTCTCCGATCTCGATCTGCTCGGCTGCCGCATCGGCGTCGAATACGACACGCACGGCCTGACCGGCCGCAATGCGCGCCTCCTCGACAACCAGCTCCAGAGCTTCGGCCAGATCGTCGATGCGTCGGGCCTCGTCAGCCGCCTGCGCCTCATCAAGAGCCCGGCCGAGATCGCCTATGTCGAGCGTGCCGCCGCCCTCTCCGACGATGCGCTGGCCGCCGCCCTTCCCCTCATCGTGCCGGGCGGCAACGAGGCCGCGATCCTCGCGGCCATGCAGAACGCGGTGCTGGCCGCCGGCGGCGACTATGCCGCCAATGAATTCGTCATCGGGTCGGGCGCCGACGCCCTGCTCTGCCGCTCGAAGTCCGGCCGGCGCAAGCTCGATGCCGAGGACCAGCTCACCCTCGAATGGTCTGGCGTCAGCGCGCGCTATCACGCACCGATGATGCGTACCGCCATCATCGGCGAGCCGACCAACCGTCACCGCGAGCTCTACAGCGCCTGCCGCGAGGCCATGCAGGCGATGGAAATGGTGCTGCGCCCCGGCAACACCTTCGGCACCGTCTTCGAGACCTTCGCCCGCATCATCGACGAGCGCGGCCTTGCCCGCCACCGGCTGAACACCTGCGGCTATTCCGTCGGCGCGCGCTTCGCGCCCTCCTGGATGGACCAGCAGATGTTCCTGATGGGCAACCCGCAGGAAATCCAGCCGAACATGTCGCTCTTCGTGCACACGATCGTGCTCGATTCCGAAAGCGGCACGGCCATGACGCTCGGCCAGACCTATCTGACGACGACCGACACGCCGAAGGCGCTGTCGCGCTACGGGCTCGATTTCATCGAGGTCTGACGGGTCAACCGCAGGCCCCGCAAGATCCCGCGATTGACAGGCCTTGAGGCGGCACCCATAAATCGTTGCGGGGAACGGAGGAGGCGAAAAGCCTTCCGCAGGACACGGACGACGACGATGCAAGAGCTGATGAAGCGGCTGGCACTGATCGGCCTCATTGCCACCCTTGCCGGCTGCAACAGCACCGACGCGCTGACGCCGCAGGTCGATGTCGGCGGCGGCACCTTCAATTCGCCCCCGGTCACCCAGAACGACCTCGACCAGATGAGCGCCCAGACGACGCCCGTCACGCGCACCAGCCAGGAAACCGCCTTCACCCCGTCATCCGGCACCGGCGCCACGACCGGCGCGGACACCGCCGGCACGCTGCAGGGCCAGGCCGACGCGCTCGCCCGCAACACGGGACGCCGGACGGCAGATGCGGAGCTTGCCCGCACCACCGCCCAGCGCTCGCTCGCGGCGGAAACATCGACCGGCGCGGAAGAGATCGCCGCCGTCCCGACCGCCGCCCAAGCCGGCGAGACGATCCGCTTCCTGCCGATCATCGGCGCACCGGTCGAGGCCGTGACACCGCTCTCCAGGCGCCTCGGCGCGGCTGCGCGCGGAAGCGGGCTGACGATCCGCAGCGCCTCGGACAATTCCAGCAAGTACATCCTGAAGGGCTACTTCTCCGCCATGAACGACAACGGCAAGACCACCGTCGTCTATGTCTGGGACGTGCTCGACGGCAACGGCGCGCGGCTGCACCGCATCCAGGGCCAGGAAAGCGTCTCGGGCACGGCCTCCGACCCGTGGGCCGCCGTGCCGGCGCGCACGATGGAGGGCATCGCCGACACGACCATCCGCCAGTATCTCGACTGGCGCGGCACCACCCGTGGTTAAGCGCGTTGCACTGTTAATCACAGCGAAATGCGAAGAAACGCTTTTCCGCGGCGCAAGACCCTTGCATTCGCGGATTTTGCCGCTTAAAGCCCCCCCATCAGCATAATCCACAGGCGGACCATAGATGAAGGTTTTCGCGGGCAATTCGAACCGGCTCCTGGCCGAAGCGATCTGCAATTATCTGAATGTTCCGCTCGGCCGGGCCACGGTCAGACGCTTCGCAGACCAGGAAATCTTCGTGGAAATCCAGGAGAACGTGCGCGGCGAGGACGTCTTCGTCGTCCAGTCGACCTCGTTCCCGACCAACGACCACCTGATGGAAATGCTCATCATGATCGATGCCATGCGCCGCTCCTCGGCGCGCCGCATCACGGCCGTGATCCCCTATTTCGGCTATGCCCGCCAGGATCGCAAGCCCGGCCCGCGCACGCCGATCTCGGCAAAGCTCGTCGCCAACCTCATCACCGAGGCCGGCGCCGACCGCGTGCTGACGCTGGACCTGCATGCCGGCCAGATCCAGGGCTTCTTCGACATCCCGACCGACAACCTCTACGCCGTGCCGATCCTGGCGCGCGACGTGAAGGAAAACTACAATCTCGAAAACGTCATGGTCGTCTCGCCCGACGTCGGCGGCGTGGTGCGCGCCCGCGCGCTGGCCAAGCGCCTCGACTGTCTGCTTGCCATCGTCGACAAGCGCCGCGACCGGCCGGGCGAGTCCGAGGTGATGAACGTCATCGGCGACGTCGCCGGCAAGGACTGCCTGCTGATCGACGATATCGTCGATTCGGGCGGCACGCTCTGCAACGCGGCCGAAGCGCTGCTGAAGAACGGCGCGACCAGCGTCACCGCCTATATCACGCACGGCGTTCTGTCGGGCGGCGCCGTCGCGCGCGTCACCTCGTCCAAGCTCAAGGAGCTTGTGATCACCGACACGATCCAGCCGACCACGGCCGTCCAGTCGGCGCACAACATCCGCGTCATCTCGACGGCCAACCTCCTCGGCGAGGCGATCAACCGCACCAGCGCCGAGGAATCGGTGTCGAGCCTGTTCGACTGACGGATTTTTGCCGGGGCTGATATCGGCCCCGCGATTTCTGCGCTAAGTTCCCCCTAGATTCGACAGGGGAAATCCATGATCTCGATGCCATTTCTGTCCCGGCTCGCAGGGCCTATCGCCATCCTTCTCGCGGCCGGCACCTTGGCGGCCTGCTCGGTCGAGGCCGACCAGGGCGGAGGCGGCTACAATCCGCGCCCGCCGCAATTCTGCACCCGTGAATATGCCCCGGTCTGCGGCGAGCGCGGCCGCGACCGCCAGACCTTCGCCAATGCCTGCGAGGCGCGCTCCAGCGGCTACGGCATCATCGGCCGCGGCGAATGCCAGTTCCGCCGCCCGGATCGCGACCGGGTCGGCTGGCAGGACCAGGACCGCGACGGCTGGAGCAATGACGGCCGCGATCGCCCGGACAGGGACAGGGACCGCAATCGCAACGACAGGGACCGCCGGGATCGTGACCGCGACGACCGGGGCGATCGTGGAGACCGCGAGCGCCCGCGCGACCAGCGCGTCTGCACGATGGAGTACAACCCGGTCTGCGGGCGCCGCGGCACCGACTTCAAGGAATTCGGCAATGCCTGCTCGGCGCAGGTGGCCGGTTTCAGTGTCTATCGCGCGGGCCGGTGCCCGGTGCGCTGAGCCCATCCTGACACGCAGACAACCACGCCGATCTCTCCTTCGTCATGGTCGGGCTTGACCCGACCATCGACAAGCCCTTGAGAACCATGGATCCTCGGCCTTGGGCCGAGGATGACGTCGCGGATGGCCGGGTTTCCGGAAAATGCCGGGCCACGTGCCGCGGGCTTTCGTCAACGCCCCGGCAGCGGGCAGGCCTCGCCGCCGGTAAAGAGGCGCGAGCGGGTGAGGAAGCGTTTCTCGCGGCCATTGTCGAGCGAGAACATGCCGCCGCGGCCGGGCACCACGTCGATGATCAGCTGCGTGTGCTTCCACACGTCGAACTGGCTCTCGCTGATATAGACCGGCACGCCGCCGATCTCGCCAAGCTTCACGTCCCGGTCGCCGACGATGTAATCGTCCGCCGGATAGCACATGGGCGAGGACCCGTCGCAGCAGCCGCCCGACTGGTGGAACAGGATTTCCGGATGATCCGCCTGGATCTCCCGGATAAGCGCAAGCGCGGCATCGGTCGCCACCACGCGCGGCTGGGTCGAGACTTCGGACATGACGGCTCTTCCTCCAAACGATTTTCCCTCCCCCCGGGAACGGGGAGAGGGATGGGGCGGAAAGCGACGGCGGACAGGGCTCCCGCACCCTTTGCGCGCCTTCTCCGGAGGAGAAGGGGGCGGTCGCTCAGAAGAAACCGAGCGCCTTGGGAGAGTAGCTGACCAGCATGTTCTTGGTCTGCTGGTAGTGATCGAGCATCATCTTGTGCGTCTCGCGGCCGATACCCGACTGCTTGTAGCCGCCGAAGGCCGCATGGGCCGGATAGGCGTGGTAGCAATTGGTCCAGACACGGCCGGCCTGGATGTCGCGGCCGAAATGGTAGCAACGGTTCGCATCGCGGCTCCAGACGCCGGCGCCGAGGCCGTAGAGCGTGTCATTGGCGATGGCGAGCGCCTCCGCATCGTCCTTGAAGGTCGTGACCGAGACGACCGGCCCGAAGATCTCCTCCTGGAAGATGCGCATCTTGTTGTGGCCGCGGAAGACGGTCGGCTTGACGTAGTAGCCGCCCGACAGATCGCCTTCGAGTTCGTTGCGCCCGCCGCCGGTCAGCACTTCCGCACCTTCCTGCTTGCCGATGTCGATATAAGAGAGGATCTTCTCCAGTTGCTCGGACGAGGCCTGCGCGCCGATCATCGTCGCCGTGTCGAGCGGGTTGCCCTGCACGATCTTCTCCACGCGCTTGACGGCGCGTTCCATGAAGCGGTCGTAGATCTTCTCGTGCACCAGCGCGCGGCTCGGGCATGTGCAGACCTCGCCCTGGTTCAGCGCGAACATGGCGAAGCCTTCCAGCGCCTTGTCGAGATAGTCGTCATCCTCGTTCATCACATCGGCGAAGAAGATGTTCGGCGACTTGCCGCCCAGCTCCAGCGTCACCGGAATGAGGTTCTGGCTGGCATATTGCATGATCAGCCGGCCGGTCGTCGTCTCGCCGGTGAACGCGATCTTGGCGATGCGCGGGTTGGAGGCGAGCGGCTTGCCGGCTTCGAGGCCGAAGCCGTTGACGATGTTGAGCACGCCGGGCGGCAGGAGGTCGCCGATGAGCTCGGCCCAGATAAGGATCGAGGACGGCGTCTGCTCGGCGGGCTTCAGCACGACGCAATTGCCGGCGGCTAGCGCGGGAGCGAGCTTCCAGGCGGCCATCAGGATCGGGAAGTTCCACGGGATGATCTGGCCGACGACGCCGAGCGGCTCGTGGAAGTGATAGGCGATCGTGTCGTGGTCGACTTCGCCGATCGTGCCCTCCTGTGCCCGCACGCAGGCGGCGAAATAGCGGAAGTGGTCGATGGCGAGCGGAATGTCGGCCGCCATGGTCTCGCGCAGCGGCTTGCCGTTGTCCCAGGTCTCGGCCTTGGCGAGGAGTTCGAGATTGTCCTCCATGCGCTGGGCGATCTTCATCAGGATGTTGGAACGCTCGGTGGCGGAGGTGCGGCCCCACTTGTCCTTGGCGGCATGGGCGGCGTCGAGGGCGAGCTCGATGTCGGCGGCGTCGGAGCGGGCGATCTCGCAGAGCTTGCCGCCGGTGATCGGCGTGATGTTGTCGAAGTAGCGGCCCGCGACCGGCTCCTTCCACTCGCCACCGATGAAGTTGCCGTACTTTGCCTTGTACGGGTTTTCGACGATCTTCTGGTGCAGCATGTCATTCCTCCCATGAAGGGCCCGGATGGGCCGTCGGGAAGGATGGTGCTGCGCTTCGGCCGATTGCGGTAGGGGCCGCAGGACGATGGTCGCCGCGACTGTTTCAGAATTGAGACAGGCCGGTGCGACAGCCTGTGCTGCGCTGCAATATCAGTTGATCGAGAGCTTCTTCATCTTGCGGTACAGCGTCGCCCGGCTGATGCCGAGCAGGTCGGCGGCCTGGCTGACATTGCCGCCGGCGCGCGTCAGCACGCGGCGCAGCGCGGCCCGTTCCGCGTCGTCGAGGTCGCGCCCGTCCTCCGCCCTGTCCTCGTGCAGGAGATCGGAGGCGGCGACGCCCGTGGCGATGCGCCGGTCGTCGAGGCCGAGCACCTGGCGCGCGGCGCGCGTTGCGCCCAGCACGAGGTCGTCGCGGTCGACGGCGAGCAGCGCCGGCGCAGCACGGCCCTCGACGGGCACGAGCAGGATGCGGGCGGCGGAGAAGGCGCGGCGGAAGAGCCCCGCCTCGATGCGCGCGGCGGCATCGCGGACGGCCTGGGAGAGGATCGACATGGTCATCTCGCCGGCATCGTCGCGGCAGGTGGAAATGTCGATGGCGGCGGCGATGCGCCCCGTATGGTCACGGATCGGCGCGGTGGTGCAGGACAGGCCCGTATTCTGCGAGAGGAAATGCTGGTCGCGCAGAATGAGCACGGGCCGCTCGTCGGCCAGCGCCGTGCCGATGCCGTTGGTGCCGACGCTCGCCTCGCTCCACACCGTGCCGGACCAGAGCCCGACGCCGCGGAAATCGCGATCGTCGCTCGCCGCCCCGCGCCGTTCGAGCGCGATGCCGTGCTCGTCCGTCAGCAGCAGGCAGCAACCGGCCTTGCCGACGGTGGCGAAGAGCCGGTCGATCTCGCCCCGCGCCTCCTCGATCAGCACGCTGGAGCGCGCCCGCGCCTGGCGGAATTCCGATTCGGTCAGGCGCCAGGGCGTCCGCGCCTCCTCCGGGGAAAGGCCATGCAGCGTGAGGCAGCGGCGCCAGGACGCGGCAACAGGCGAACTTGCCGCCGCCGACGCATGGGCCGCCACGGTCTGCACATGATCCGCGTGATCGAAACGCTGAGGCATCCGCTCTCCTCCCCGAAAGCTTCGACCGATCGTCGCACCAGAATACAACGCCCAACGACTATACCCATGTTTGCGCCCGCGGGTCCAGCGGGACGAAGGTACAAGGCTCCGACCGTGGCGCAGACGGGCAAAGTCCTCCGCCTCTCCCTGGCTGTGGGAACAGGAACGGTCGCCCATGGAATTGGGAGGGCAGACACCTCCTGCCCCTTCTCCCCGCCGGGAAGAAGGGGGGAAAGGGGCGACCTCGCACGATATACGGTTGCCCTGGTCGGCGCGGAGACTGGCGGAATGACGGTGCTCATTCAAGGCACACTGCCCCTGCCCTCGCCACAAGCCTGTTCCCAAGCCGCCCGGCGCCTGTTACCAGTGCACATTCCTTTCAGCATCGATCCTGCCATGTTTCGTGATTTTTCCGCTCAAGCCCTGTTCATGGGCCTGCTCACCGCCTTCGTCGGTTTTGCCAGTTCCTTCGCCGTCGTGCTGCACGGGCTGACGGGCGTCGGCGCGACGGAAGCCCAGGCGGCCTCCGGCCTGATGGCGCTGTCCGTGTCGATGGGCCTGTGCGCCATCGTTCTCAGCGCCGCGACGCGGCTTCCCGTCTCCATCGCCTGGTCGACGCCGGGCGCGGCGCTGCTCGCCAGTTCCGGCGCGGTGGAGGGCGGCTTTGCGACAGCTGTCGGCGGGTTCCTCGTCTGCGCGGTGCTGATCGTCATAGCAGGCCTCTGGAAGCCGCTCGGCCGCATGGTCGCCGCGATTCCGGCGACGCTCGCCAACGCCATGCTTTCGGGCGTGCTGATCGGCCTCTGCTTCGCCCCCGTGAAGGCCATCGCCTTCGATCCGCTGCTCGGCCTGCCGATCGTTCTTGCCTGGGTGGTCGTCGGCAGCATCAACCGGCTTTATGCCGTGCCCGCCGCGCTTGCCGCCTTCGTCGCGGTGCTCGCCTTTGGCATCGACATTCCCGATGGCGCCTTTGCCGGGCTCACCGATGCCCTGCTGCCGCAGCCCGAGATCGTCGCGCCTGTCTTCACGGTCGCCGGGCTCGTCGGCATCGCGCTGCCGCTCTTCATCGTCACCATGGCCTCCCAGAACATTCCGGGAATCGCCGTGCTGAAGGTCAACCATTACGAGCCCAGCCCCGGCCCGCTCTTCGCCGTCACCGGTCTCTTCTCGCTGCTGTCGGCGCCCTTCGGCGGCCATGCGGTCAACCTCGCCGCCATCACCGCCGCCATGTGCGCCGGCAGCGACGCGCATCCCGACCCGGCCAGGCGCTACTGGGCGGCGATCAATGCCGGCGTCTTCTACGTGATCTTCGGACTTGCCGCGGGCGCCGTCACGGCCTTCGTCAGCCTCGCCCCGCCGATCCTCATCCAGGCCGTCGCCGGCCTCGCGCTGATCAGCGCCTTCGCCGGCTCGGCGCTCAACGCCTTCCACGCCGTGGAAGGGCGCGAGGCGGCTGCGGTGACCTTCCTCGTCACCGCCTCAGGCGTCTCCTTCGCCGGCATTTCCGGCGCCTTCTGGGGGCTGATCGCCGGCGGGCTGATGCTGGCGCTCGCCCGTCTCACGGCAAGGCGCCGCGCAAGACCCTGATGCCTACTGCTGGAACGGCAGCGGCTGGCCGTTGATCAGCACCTTGCCGTCCTCGCCGACCTTGACGTCCCAGACCTGCGCGCCGCCGCCGGCATCGCGCGCAAGGCCCTTCATCATCAGGAGGCCGAAGGCGGCCTGGCCGAATTGCGGCACGGTGGCGGCGTTCTTCTGGAGATAGGCGACCGTCTTGTCGAAGTTGCGCATGGTCAGCGTCACCTCGGCGCTGTGCCGGTCCTTCTGCTCGGGATAGACCTGCATCTTGCCGGCAAGGTGCACGTCATAGATCGGCGAAACGGCGGAAACGTCCTCGAACTCCACGGTCATCGCGCCATCCGGCAGGACGATACGGCCGATTTCCTTGTTCTGCTCGTCCGTCAACGGCTCGGACTTGGTGAAGTCCGCATGGTCGATGAGATAGTTGACGGCGCCCGCAAGGTCGAGATCGGTCACCGCCGCCTTGAAGGTCGCGCGCTCCGGCACGGCCTCCGCGAAGGTGGCGGGCAGGATGCCGGCCGGCGGCCTGGGCTTCTCCACGCCGAAGCCGAAGCCGACACGGGTGGAATGGGCGATGCCGTTCATGTCGATGACATAGCTGACGCTCTCGGCGCCGAATATGCCCCGCTCCGTGCCGACCGTCACATTGGAGGCCCTGATCGTCTCGGTGAGATTGTCGAAGACCGGCAGGGCGGAGCGCAGCATCTCCTTCAGCCGCGCCGCATCCGCTGCCTCCAGCCTGTCCTTGTGCATGTTGTCGAGCACGAAGAAGACAAGGTCCTGGACCACCTTGTTGCGCGCGCCGTCCATGCTGACATCGATGTCGACCGTATCGGCGCTTATGTCGACCCGGCCGTTCGTCCCGCCGGTGATCGTCTCGGCAAAGGCCTTCATCACGCCGGTGCTGGATATGTCGAGGATGCCCTCCCCCTTCTTCTCGGCGGCAAGGCGCATCGCCGTCTCGCCGAAGCTCGCCGTGATGCTCTCCTGCGGCGAAGTGCTGGTGAAGGCGATCCTCTCGGCCGTCCAGTCGGCGGAGGTGAAGTAGAGGATGTCCGGATCGTAGATGCCGTCGAGCTTCATCGAGGCGATGATATAGGAGAAGGAGTTCTTGCCGGGCGCGGCATCAACCGAGCCCTTGATGTCGAAGCTGTCGCTGGCCTCGACGCGGTAGGTGCCCTCTGGCATGGGCCGGAGATAGGCCGTCGTCGGCTTCAGCCCCTCGACCGTCACCGCGCCGGACTTGTGCTTTTCGACAAGCACGGCCGGATTGAAGCGCAGTTCGTAGAACGAGGTCGCCGCCTTGACGGTGACGAGGCCGGCCTCGATCATGTCCTGCGGCAGGTAGCGCGTGAGCTTCTGCTGGATGCTCTCGGCTTCGGCCGGCGAAACCGCCTGGGCGAGGGCCGGGCTTGCCGATGCCAGCGCGAATGCGGCCGAGGCCATCAGGATCTGTCGTCTCATCGTGGCCTCCTTCGCCGAACCGGTTTGCAGGCGAACATCCAATCATGACCGCATCGTGTCAATCCGGCCACGGGCCTTGCATTTCCGGGCATTCTCGTTTATCGAGCCCCCGTCCGCGTAGACACCCTTGGAGGCAACGTGGATGAGGCTTTCACGAAATCCTCAAGCTTTTTGCGCGGCGGAGTGCTTCTCCGCGTGCGAAGGGCTCTCCAGTAACACATGAAAGGTAAAGCCATGAGCCACGAAACTTACGAGCTCAAGGCCGAGACGCGCGAACGGGTTGGTAAGGGGTCCTCCCGTGAACTTCGCCGCAACGGCCTTATTCCCGCAGTCATCTATGGCGACAAGCAGGCCCCGCTCTCCATCGCCATCTCGACCAAGGACGTCACCCAGCGCATCCACGCCGGCGGCTTCAAGACGACCGTCGCCACGATCGACGTCAACGGCGAGAAGATCAAGGTCCTGCCGAAGGACTACCAGCTGGATCCGGTCCGCGACTTCACGATGCATGTCGACTTCCTCCGCGTTTCGGGCAACACCCACGTCGTGGTCGAAGTTCCGGTTCACTTCATCAACGAAGAGAAGTCCCCGGGCATCAAGGCCGGCGGCGTCCTGAACATCGTTCGCCACGCTGTCGAGCTGCACGCGCTGGCCGGCGACATTCCGGAATTCCTCACGGCCGACCTCACGGGCCTCAAGGTCGGCGAAGGCATCCACATCTCCAACATCAAGCTGCCGAAGGGCACGAGCCCGGTCATCACCGACCGCGACTTCACGATCGCCACGATCGCCGTCCCGGCTGCCGGCGTGAAGGAAGAAGAAGCAACGGAAGCGTCCGAGTAATCGGCTCCGTTCAGAAACGATCCTGAAAACCCCGCATCCCACCGGATGCGGGGTTTTCTTTGTCCGCCGCCAGGCACTACCGTTGCGGGAAGCCTGAGCAACCGGCACTTTTCCGGATCGCCATTTCAGCAACATTTAAGACTTTGGTGAAAATCTAAGCCTCCAAAAATGACGAAAGCCAACGAGGGGCATCATGGGCGGGCTTGGCATCATGGCAGGGGGGCAACCGGCATGAAAATGCATTCGGTGGAAAGCCGCTTCATCGCCATCGTCATCGGCGCCCTGCTCATCTTCGTCGCCCCGCTCTTCGTGCTGTTCCTGATCCTTTCGTCCGACCGCGTGGCGCGCGAGCGCCTGCAGAACACCGAAGTTCTGCTGCAGGCCAATGTCCAGGCGCTCGGCAAGCCGCTCTGGGATTTCGACAAGGACAGCATCGACCAGATCGTCGGTGCGTTGCAGGCGGATGCCGACATCGCCTTCGTCCATGTGCGCGACACGTCCGATCTCATCGACATCCGGAAGCCCGCCACCCGTCCCGATCCGGACGACACGCGTTCCATCGTCAAGGCAGACATCCTCTACAAGGCGAACGACGGCATCAAGAAGGTGGGCACGGCGGAAATCTGGATCCGCAAGGCGCATCTGCTCTCGCGCTTCTCGAAGGACGAGATGAGCATCTTCACCATCTTCTTCTTCGCCGTCGCCACCCTCTTCACCGCCGCCATCATCGGCAACCGCATCACCATCATCCGCCCCCTGATGCGGCTGACGGCGGCCATCGAGGCGACGCGCCGGCTCGGTTCGCGCCACCATGTCGACTGGACCTCGAACGACGAAATGGGCGCGCTCGCCCATAACTTCAACGAGATGCAGAGCAAGCTGGAGCGCGAGGAGAAGGAGCTGAAGCTCGCCCATGCCCGCGCCACCGACATCTACAACCTCACGCCGGCCATGCTCTTCTCCATCGATGCGGACAACCGCATCACCGCCGTCAGCGACTACTGGCTGACGGCGACCGGCTATCGCCGCGCCGCGGTGATCGGCCAGGAATTCACCGATTTCGTCGCCGAGGACTGGCGCGACACCTACCGCAAGCGCCACGACGAAAACAGCGTGGAAGGCGGGATCTGCGAGGCGACCGTGCGCTTCCGCTGCGCCGACGGCAGCATGATCGACGTGCTGATCCTCGAAACCGGCGTGGCGGCCAGCAGCAGCCGGCAGGCGCTGTCGCTGTCGGTCATGACCGATGTCACAGACCTCAAGGAGGCGGAGAACCGCAACCACCGCCAGGCGATCACCGACCATCTGACGGGGCTGCTCAACCGGCAAGGTTTCGAATCCGTGCTCGACGAGCTGATCGGCGACGTCGACAAGCTCGGCCAGCAGCTCGCCTGCCTCTTCGTCGATCTCGACCGCTTCAAGTGGATCAACGACAATCTCGGTCATGCGGCGGGCGACGACGTGCTCTGCCAGGTGGCGACGCGCCTGCGCCGGCAGTTGCGCGCGGGCGACCGGATCGCCCGGCTCGGCGGCGACGAATTCGCGATCCTGCTTTGCGCGCCGAACGCGTGCCAGCTCGCCATGGATGTCAGCGAAAGGCTGGTCGCCAGCCTGCGCACCCCGCTCACCGTCAACAGCGCCGATCTCCATGTTAGCGCCAGCATCGGCGTCGCCGTCTATCCCGACCATGCAGAGACGGCGGCCTGCCTGCTGCAGAAGTCGGACATGGCCATGTATGCGCGCAAGCGCAGCGGCAAGAACGGCGTGCAGCTCTTCGACAGCAACATGGTGGACATCGCCCGCAAGCGGCTGGAGACCGAGCAGTTCATCGACCAGGGCCTGCGCGAGGACTGGTTCATCGCCCATCTCCAGCCGATCGTGTCGCTCGCCGACGGGCGCGTCGCCGGCTTCGAGGCGCTGATGCGGCTCAACCACCCCGAGCGCGGCCTGCTGCCGCCGGCCGAGATCATCGGCATTGCCGAGGAGAACGGCTCGATCGGCCGCATCGGCGATTGCATCCTGTCGAAGTCGATCGCCAGCCTTTCGATCATCTCGAAGCTCGACGGGCTTGCCGACGCCTATCTCGCGGTGAACTTCTCGCCCCTGCAGTTCGAGCCCGCCCTGCCCGCGCGCCTTGCCGCCCTGCTTCTGGAGCACGGCATCACGCCGTCGCGCATCGTGGTGGAGATCACCGAGGCGGTGCTGATGCTCGACAATCCCGTCGTGCGCGAAGTGCTCGACGCGCTCTCCGACCTCGGCTGCCGCATCGCGCTCGACGATTTCGGCACCGGCTATTCCTCGCTGTCCTATCTCAACCGCTTCCCCGTCGATATCGTCAAGGTCGACCAGTCCTTCACCCGCTCGCTTTCCTCCGACCAGCCGGACGTGCGCCGCAAGAGCCGCATGCTGGTGGAAGGCATACGCACCATCTCGCACCAGATGGGCTGCGCCGTCGTGGCGGAAGGCATCGAGACGACGGAACAGTGGGATATCCTGCAGGCCATGCAGGTGGAATTCGGCCAAGGCTACCTCCTGAGCCGCCCTCTGCCGCTTGACGCATTGCTGGAGAAGCTGGACGAATTCACGGTGACGGAGAGACCCGAACGCCGGGCCGCCGCCTCCTGACGAAGGACAAGGACGAGACGATGAAGACGCTGCTCTTGACGCTTTGCCTGTCGCTCGCCCCTCTTTCCGCGCCGCTTGCCGAAACCCTGCATTTCGTGACGGAGGAATACGCCCCGTTCAACTATTCCAGGGACGGTAGGATCACCGGCATCGCCGTCGAGCAGGTCGCCGCGATCACCAAAGCGGCGGGCGTCGACTACACGATCGAGATCATGCCGTGGGCCCGCGCCTTCGCTTTGGCGGAGAACCAGCCGATGAACTGCGTCTTCACGGCCGGCTACAACCGTGAACGCGCCGGCCGCTTCGCCTGGGTCAATCCCCTTCTGAAGGACGAGATGGTGCTCCTGAAGCGCAAGGACGGCAGCAAGGGGCCGGACAGCATGCAGGAGGCGCTCACCATGAAGGTCGGCTCGCAGCGCGGCGACTTCGCCGTCGAGGCGCTGGAGGATCTCGGCTTCAAGGATATCGACCTTGCCGTGGACATCGACATCTCGGTGCGCAAGCTGCTCTCCGGCCGCATCGACCTGATGCCGACCTCGATCAAGACCTATGAGAACCTGGTCAACCAGGGCCAGCCGGTCGAAAAGGCCATGCTGATGGCCGGCCAGATCTACGGCCTCGCCTGCCACAAGGACACGCCGCCCGACCTCATCACGCGGCTGCAGGCGGCGCTCGACCAGCTCATCGTCAGCGGCGAGCAGGATCGCATCTTCGCCGCCTACGGCCTGCCGCCGAACACGCGCACGGCCGATGGCGGCGCGAAGAAATGATCGCGGGCGGTTGACTTCCGGCCGCTTTCGCGGTGGTGAAGGCGGGACAGATCCTTTTGGCGGACCATTCCATGCAGATCATCGCGGGGCTCGGCAATCCGGGCGCAAAATATGCGGGCAACCGCCACAATATCGGCTTCATGGCGCTGGATGCGATCCACCGCAAGAACCCGTTCTCGCCCTGGTCGAAGAAGTTCAAGGCGGAGATCTCCGAGGGCGAGCTTGCCGGCGAGAAGGTGCTGCTCGTTAAGCCGCAGACCTTCATGAACCTTTCGGGCGAATCCGTCGGCGAGGCGATGCGCTTCCACAAGCTCGCCCCCAAGGACATCGTCGCGATCTACGACGAGCTGGACCTTGCCCCCGGCAAGGCGCGCATCAAGGTCGGCGGCGGCCATGGCGGGCACAACGGCATCAAGTCGATCGACGCCCATTGCGGCAAGGACTACAGGCGCCTGCGCCTCGGCATCGGCCATCCGGGCGTGAAGGAGCTCGTCACCCACCATGTGCTCGGCGATTTCGCCAAGGCCGACCATGGCTGGCTCGATCCGCTGCTCGACGAGCTCGCCCTCAATGCCGACATGCTGGTGCGGGGAGAGGATTCGCAGCTGATGAACAAGCTGGCGCTCGCCACCGGCAGCAAGCCGGAAGCGGAAAAGGCACCCGCGCAGAAGCCGGCCGGCCAGTCGCACATCCGCCAGGCGCGCAACCACGCCCAACCGAAAATCCTGCCGACGACGGGGCCGATGGCGGAGATGCTGAAAAAGCTGCTCGGCAACAAGGGCGAGTAGGACCTACAGCCAGCGGATCGTTTCGAGCCGGTAGAGGAAAAGGTCCCACAGCCAGGCAAGCGCCGTCTCGATGCCCCGCGCGACAAGGCCGGAGGCGCCGTCGGAAAACAGCATGACGGCGAGGCCGGCAAGGCCGCAGCCGACCGTCGCGTTCCGGAAATTCCGCCAGAAATCGAGCCGATAGTAACCCGCGAAGATCCGGTCGTTCCAGTCGTAGCCGTCGCTGACGACGAGATCGAGCGTCGTCCGGTCGAAAAGCCGGTCGGGAAAGACATTGAAGACGGCGCGGCAGACGTGCCCGATCGCCCCTACAAGAAGGAAGAACACGAAGGCAACGGCATAGTGCCAGGTGGCGGCTTCTTCGATCATGGCCGCAGCATGGGCGAAGACCGCTAATATCGGATGAAGCCTATTCCTCCGGCTCGGTCTGGAAGAGCAGCGGGAAGCCCGCCTCCTTCGCCAGGTCCGTCGCCTCCTTCGCCTTGGTCTCGGCGATGTCGCGGGCGCAGACGACCACGACGGACGTGCCCATCTTGTGCGCGGTCATCATCACCCGGTAGCTCGTCTCCTCCGCCATGCGGAACACGGCTTTCAGCACCAGCACGACGAATTCGCGCGGCGTATAATCGTCGTTGACGAGAATGACCTTGTAGAGCCTCGGCCGCTCCAGCTTCGGCTTCGTCACCGTTTTCGGGGTCAGGGTCGTGTCACCATTGCTCATGGGAAGCTCCTCGTATTCCGGCTTCGAGCGATGTGCGGCCCATTGTGCACCGCAGGAGGGACGACTTCAAGGCCCGCGCGGCCCGAAGCCCTTGACCCTGCCCCCGCCATCCCCCATAGCGATGGCAACGATTTTCTAAGACGAATGGATCACCTTCCATGGGCTTCAAATGCGGTATCGTCGGTCTGCCGAATGTCGGCAAGTCGACCCTCTTCAACGCGCTGACCAAGACGGCGGCGGCGCAAGCGGCCAACTATCCCTTCTGCACCATCGAGCCGAACACCGGCGAGGTGGCGGTTCCCGATCCGCGCATGAAGGCGCTCGCCGCCATCGCCGGCTCCAAGGAGATCATCCCGACCCGCATCTCCTTCGTCGACATCGCCGGCCTCGTGCGCGGCGCCTCGAAGGGCGAAGGCCTCGGCAACAAGTTCCTCGCCAACATCCGCGAAGTCGATGCGGTCGTGCATGTGCTGCGCTGCTTCGAGGACGATGACATCACCCATGTCGAGGGCCGCATCAACCCGGTGGGCGATGCCGACACGATCGAGACCGAGCTGATGCTCGCCGACCTCGAAAGCCTGGAGCGCCGCGTCGAGCAGACGCGCAAACGCGCCACCGGCAAGGACAAGGAGTCCATCGCGCAGCTGCCGATCATGGAAGCCGTGGTGAAGCTGCTGAACGAGGGCAAGCCGGCCCGCCTTCTCCTGAAGACGCTGGCGCCCGAGGAGATCGACGTCCTGCGCGGCCTCAACCTGCTGACCTCGCACCCGGTCCTCTATGTCTGCAACGTCGCGGAGGCCGACGCCTCGACCGGCAACGAGCACACCGAGGCCGTTGCCGCCATGGCGAAGGAACAGGGCGCCGAATGCGTCATCATCTCGGCGGCGATCGAATCCGAGGTCGCCCAGCTTCCGGAAGAGGAAGCGGCCGAATTCCTCTCCGCGCTCGGCCTCGAGGAAGCGGGCCTCGACCGGCTCATCCGCGCCGGCTACCACCTGCTCGACCTCATCACCTATTTCACGGTCGGTCCGAAGGAGACCCGCGCCTGGACCATCGTGCGCGGCACCAAGGCCCCGCAGGCCGCCGGCGTCATCCACACGGATTTCGAACGCGGCTTCATCCGCGCCTTCACCATCTCCTATGACGACTACATCGCCTACAAGGGCGAAGTCGGCGCCAAGGAAGCCGGCAAGGGCCGCGACGAAGGCAAGGAATACGTGGTGCAGGACGGCGACGTCATCCACTTCCGCTTCAATACGTAAACGCCCATGACGGACGCGCAGCTGACCTTCGAGGATTTCACGCCCGGCCGCCGCTTCGATTTCGCGGAGCGGACGCTGACGGCGGACGAGATCATCGCCTTCGCGCGGGAATTCGATCCCCAGCCCATGCATCTCGACGAGGAAGCCGGCCGCACCAGCATCCTCGGCGGGCTCGCCGCGTCCGGCTGGCACACCAGCGCCGTCATGATGCGCATGCTCTACGAGGCCTATATCCGCGGCTCCACCTCGGAGGGCTCGCCGGGCGTCGATGCCATGGAATGGAAGCGCCCGGTGCTCGCCGGCGACACGCTCGGCGGCCATTGCGAGGTGCTGGATGCGCGCGTCTCGCGCTCGCGGCCTGAGATCGGCATCGTGCGCATGCGCGCCACGGTGACGAACCAGCGCGGGGAAACGGTCGCGCTCTGCGAATATATCAACATGATGCGCCTTGCCGAAAAGGGAGCCGACCATGCGCATGGCTGAGCTCTACGCCTTCGGCGAGGCCGTCGAGATCGGCAGCCTCACCTTCACCGCCGAAGACATCATCCGCTTCGCCAGGAATTTCGATCCGCAGCCCTTCCATCTCGATGCGGAACTGGCCAGGCACGCGCTGTTCGGCGGCCTCTGCGCCTCCGGCTGGCATTCCAGCGCAGGGTGGATGAAATGCTTCGTGCCCTTCTGGACGGGCGAATGCCGGCGGCTCGCCGCCGAGGGGATCGCGCCTCCGAAGCTCGGCCCCTCCCCGGGCTTCACGAACCTGCGCTGGCTGAAGCCGGTCTTCGCCGGCGACACGATCACCTATTCGGTGACGCTGACGGCCTCGCGCGAACTCGCCTCGCGGCCGGGCCGGCTGATCAATACGATTTTGTGTGCGGGAAGGAACCAGAATGGCGAGCCGGTCATCCGGTTCGAGAGCACGGTTCTGGAATTCGTCTGAACCGCACGTTCGGTTTGCCCCTCACCCCAACCCACTCCCCGCAAGCGGAGAGAGGGAACTTGCCCCATGAACAGTATGGGCCGGGGAAACCGGCGCGGCATATCCCTTCGCCCCGCTTGCGGGGAGAAGGTGGCCGGCAGGCCGGATGAGGGGCGACACCGCAGACGGCAGATCGCGGGCAGCTATGCTCAATGCCCGTCGAACGCCACCAGCGTGCGCACTTCCACGTCGAGCGCTTCAAGCTTCTTCCGCCCGCCGAGTTCCGGCAGGTCGATGACGAAACAGGCCGCGACGATATCCGCCCCCATCTGGCGCAACAGCTTCACCGCCGCCTCCGCCGTGCCGCCGGTGGCGATCAGGTCGTCGACGAGGATGACCTTCTCGCCCGGCCTGATGGCGTCCTTGTGCATCTCCATCTCGTCCACGCCGTATTCCAGGCTATAGGCGATGCGCACGGTCTCGTGCGGCAGCTTGCCCTTCTTGCGGATCGGCACGAAGCCGGTCGACAGCTGGTGTGCCATGGCGCCGCCGAGGATGAAGCCGCGCGCCTCGATCCCGGCGACCTTGGCAACGCCGATGCCCGCATAGGGATGCACCAGCTCGTCCACCGCGCGGCGGAAGGCGCGCGGATTGCCGAGCAGCGTGGTGATGTCGCGGAACATGACGCCGGGCTTGGGGTAATCCGGGATGTTGCGGATCGCGGCGACGAGTTCATTTTCGAGTGTGGACATGGGAATTCCGACTGCGGAGGGCTTTTTCCGGTTATTGCAGGTGCGGCATCGCCCCACAACAAAAAAGGCGGCCCGAAGGCCGCCTTTCGACAGAGCGGCAGGACCGCTCAGTGTTCCTTGTTCGCGTAGACCGACTTCTTCGTCAGGTAGATCAGGCCGGTGAAGATCACCAGGAAGACCATGACCATGAAGCCGGTGCGCTTGCGGTCCTCCAGGTGCGGCTCGGCGGCCCACATCAGGAAGGCGGAAACGTCATGCGCATACTGATCGACCGTCTGCGGCGAACCGTCGTCATAGGTGACCTGGTCGTCGGAGATCGGCTTGGCCATGGCGAGCGCCGCGGCGTTTGCGAAATACGGGTTGTAGTGCGTGCCTTCGGCGACCTCGACATGCGCCGGCGGCTCTTCGTCATAGCCGGTCAGCAGCGAGTAGATGTAGTCCGGGCCGCCTTCCTGGTACTGGGTGAAGATGTCGAAGACGAATTGCGGGAAGCCGCGGGTGATGCCGCGCGCCTTGGCGATCAGCGAGAAGTCCGGCGGGGCCGCGCCATTGTTCGAAGCGGCAGCCGCCTCGTGGTTGGCGTAGGGCGACGGGAAGTAGTCGGACGGAACGGCCTTGCGGGTGAACATCTCACCATCGCTGTTCGGGCCGTCCTCGACCTCGTAGTTCGCCGCGAATGCCTTCACCTGGGCTTCCGAGTAGCCGAGACCTTCCAGCGTGCGGAAGGAGACGAGGCTCATCGAGTGGCAGGCAGAACAGACTTCGGTATAGACCTTCAGGCCGCGCTGGAGCTGGCCCTTGTCATACTTGCCGAACGGGCCGGCGAAGCTCCAGTCCTGCTGCTTGGGCTTGTGGATCGGGTAGTGGGGCGTGGCGTGCTCCGCTTCGGCGCCACCGGCGGCATACTCGTCCTGCGCGGTCGCGAAGGAGACGCCGATACCGGCGAAGAGGGCGAGCGACAGAATGCCTGCAACAAGCTTTTTCATTGTCATGGTTCCTTTCGTCGCTCGCTATCAGGCTCTGGCCGCCTTGGCGTTCTTCTTTTCCAGAACCGCTTCCGTGATCGAATTCGGAATGCGCTTCGGGGTCTCGATCAGGCCGAGGATCGGCATGAGGACGATGAAGAAGCCAAAGTAGTAGACCGTGCCGAGCTGCGAGAGGATGACGTAGATGCCTTCGGCGGGCATGGCGCCGAGCCAGCCGAGCATGATGGCATTGGCCACGAAGATCCAGAAGAACAGCTTGTACCACGGACGGTAGACGGCGGAGCGAACCTTGGAGGTGTCGAGCCACGGCAGGAAGAAGAGGATGATGATCGAGCCGAACATCACCAGAACGCCGCCCAGCTTGGAGTCGATCGGGCCGATGTTGAAGGTGATGGCGCGCAGCATCGCGTAGAAGGGCAGGTAGTACCATTCCGGAACGATATGGGCGGGGGTCTTCAGCGGGTCGGCCGGGATATAGTTGTCCGGGTGGCCGAGGTAGTTCGGCATGTAGAAGATGAACCAGGCGAAGACGATCAGGAAGACCGAGACGCCGAGGGCGTCCTTCAGCGTCGCATAGGGCGTGAAGGCGACCGTGTCGGTCTTGGACTTCACCTCGACGCCCGTCGGGTTCGTCTGGCCGGTGACGTGCAGCGCCCAGACGTGCAGGACGACGACGCCGGCGATCATGAACGGCAGCAGGTAGTGCAGCGCGAAGAAGCGGTTCAGCGTCGGGTTGTCGACCGCGAAGCCGCCGAGCAGGAACTGCTGGATCCACTCGCCGACCCACGGGAAGGCCGAGAAGAAGCCGGTGATGACGGTCGCGCCCCAGAAGGACATCTGGCCCCAGGGCAGAACGTAGCCCATGAAGCCCGTCGCCATCATCAGGAGGTAGATGACGACGCCGAGGATCCAGAGGATTTCACGCGGCGCCTTGTAGGAGCCGTAGTAGAGGCCGCGGGCGATGTGGAGATAGACCGCGATGAAGAAGAAGGACGCGCCGTTGGCGTGCATGTAGCGCAGGAGCCAGCCGTGGTTCACGTCGCGCATGATCTTCTCGACCGAGTTGAACGCGACGGTGGTTTCGGCGGCATAATGCATGGCCAGCACGATGCCGGTCAGGATCTGCACGATCAGCATCACCGACAGCATGGCGCCGAAGGTATAGGCATAGTTCAGGTTGCGCGGGACCGGGTAGGACACGAAGCTGTCATGGATCATGCGCGGCAGAGGCAGCCGCGAATCGACCCATTTTTCGATGCCAGTCGTCGGCTGGTAGGTTGAATGTTCAGCACTCATTATCAGTAGTCCCCTCAACCGATCTTGATGACTGTGTCGGATACGAACGAGAAGGTCGGCACGGGCAGGTTCTCGGGGGCCGGACCCTTACGAATACGACCGGCGGTATCGTAGTGAGAACCATGGCAGGGACAGAACCATCCGCCGAAATCGCCGGCCTGGCCGAGCGGAACACAGCCGAGATGGGTGCAGGAGCCGATCATGACGATCCAGTTCTCCTTGCCCTCGCCGGCGGAGCGGTCGAGATCCGTCGCCTGGGCGTCGGAAGCGATGTTGGCGTTACGGGCGACCGGGTCCTTGAGGTCGGAAAGCTGGACGGCCTTCGCCTCCTCGACTTCCTTGTCGGTGCGGTTGCGGATGAAGACCGGCTTGCCGCGCCACTTGGCGGTCAGCGACATGCCCGGCTGCAGGCTGGAGACATCGACCTCGATGGAGGCGAGCGCCAGCGTGGACGCGTCCGGACGCATCTGGTCGATGAACGGCCAGGCAACCGCAACGCCGCCCACGACGCCCGCCATACCGGTGGTCAGGTAAAGAAAATCGCGGCGAGTGGGCTCGCCCAGGGATTCGCTTGTTGTCTCGTGTTCGCTCACGGCTAAACCATCCTCTCACGCAAAGTCTGCGGAAAACCGCAACGCCCCTTTGGAAACCGGCAAGATCCGGACACAATACGGCCATAGATTCCCCGTCAATCCGGCGCGTTCTATGCTTGATCGCAAATTATGTCCAGCCTTGGCAAGGGGAGGTGGGCACATTGTCGCGGGAAAAACGGGGCATCTTGACAAGGCGCAGGCATCGCCTTGAACATCCAGCGCTTCCGGGCTTGGAAAGGGCGTGGGAAACGACGCTTTGCGGCCCTATTGCGCCGCTTCCTCGTGGCCGAGGAACCCGCCCGACTGGCGCGACCAGAGATCCGCATAGAGCCCGCCGCGCGCGACGAGTTCCGCATGGGTCCCCTCCTCCACGACATGGCCGCGATCCATGACGATCAGCCGGTCGAGCGCGGCGATGGTGGACAGGCGATGGGCGATGGCGAGCACGGTCTTGCCGCGCATCAGGCGCTCGAGGTTCGACTGGATCGCCGCCTCGACCTCCGAATCGAGCGCCGAGGTCGCCTCGTCGAGCACAAGGATCGGCGCGTCCTTCAGCATGACGCGGGCAATGGCGATGCGCTGGCGCTGGCCGCCCGACAGCTTGACCCCGCGCTCGCCGACATGGGCGTCATAGCCCTTCCGGCCGCGCTGGTCCTCCAGGGCGAGGATGAAGTCGTGCGCCTCGGCCTTCCGCGCCGCCTCGATCATCTCGGCCTCGCTGGCGTCCGGATTGCCGAAGAGGATGTTGTCGCGGATCGAGCGGTGCAGCAGCGCGGTATCCTGGCTGACCATGCCGATATTGACGCGCAGGCTCTCCTGCGTGACGGCGGCGATATCCTGCCCGCCGACGAGAATCCGCCCGCCTTCGAGGTCGTAGAAACGCAACAGCAGGTTGACCAGCGTCGACTTGCCGGCGCCGGAGCGGCCGACGATGCCGACCTTCTCGCCGGGACGGATCGACAGCGTCAGGTCGTCGATGACGCCGGACGGACGGCCGTAATGGAAGCGGATGGCTTCGAAGCGGATTTCGGGGCGGGCGACCTTCATCTCGACCGCGTCCGGCGTGTCGACGAGGCCGATCGGCTGGGAGATCAGGTCGGCGGAATTCTGGATCGTGCCGATGTTGCGCATGATGCTGTTGAGCTGCGTCATCAGCCGGTTGAGCAGGAAATTCAGCCTGAGCACCAGCGCCATGGTGAAGGCGACCGCGCCGGAACTGGCGATGCCGCCGAGCCACAGATGGATGGAGAGCACCGCCATGGCGACGATCATCAGCCCGGAAACGAAGGCCATGGAGGCGCGCACGCCCGTCAGGAAGCGGGTGAAATCGAGCGTGGTCTTCTGGAAGATGTCGAAGCCGCTGCGCATGTAGCGGTCGTTCGCCTCGTCGCGGCCGAAGAGCTTCAGCGTCTGGATGTTGGAATAGGCATCGACCATGCGGCCGCTGAGCATGGACGCGGCTTCGGCGGTCTGGCGCGAATGTTCGCGGATGCGCGGCACGAAGTAGCGCGCCAGCACGGAGAAGACCACCAGCCACACGCCGAGCACGGCGGCGAGCCGCCAGTCGAGCCCGCCGAGCAATACCAGCGTCGAGGCCGTGTAGATCGTCACGAACCAGACGCTTTCCATGAAGGAGGTGATGACGTCGCCCGTCGCCTGCCCCGCCGACCAGACCTTCGTGACGATGCGGCCGGAGAAATCGTTCTGGAAGAAGGAGAGCGACTGGCGCGCGACATGCACATAGGACTGCCAGCGCACCAGATTGTAGAAGCCGGGCGTGATGACCTGCTGGTCGACGAGCGCCGTGAGAAACGTGACGAGGAAGCGGACGAGGCCGATCAGGCCCAGCATCATCAGAAGCTCCGGCCCGTGGGCGGCCATGAGGCCGCTCCACCCGTCCGCAGGCTTGACCGTCGCCAGGATATCGACCAGCCGCCCGACGAACCAGAAGGTCGCCGCCTCGATGCCCGCCGTGACGCCGCCGAGCACAAGCATCGCCGCAAACGGCGCCTTCGCCTGCCCGACATAGAACCAGATGAAGGCGAAAAGACCCTGCGGCGGGCGAAGGTCATCCCGCCGCGCGAAGGGCTGAATCCAGTTCTCGAACCAGGAGAAGAGCGGGCGGAAGATCATGCCTCCGATATAGGCGGTTTTTGACGGGGGACAAATTAAAGATTGGAAAGGTGGCCCCTCTCGGATCGGCCGGACGCTAGCCTTCCAAGATGCGCGTGATATCCCGGCGTCCATGGAGAATGCGGACTATCGCCACTTCATCCGGCGAGACCAGATAGTAGACTTTCAGATCATCAAAACCATCTATGGGCCAGGTTCTCAGACCAGCGAGCCGGCGATTTTTGACCGAGCGCGGCGCTCCCGCCTGCGGCGTATGGGAAATATGATCGATGGCGGCGCGCGTGGCGGCAAGGAATCGATCGGCCGCAAGGTCCTGCCCGATTTCGATGAAATATTCGATCTGCCGGAGAATATCGGCGCGGGCGGATGGAAGGACGATCGTTTTCAACGTGCTTTGCTTTTACGCGAGCGCGTGGCAAGAAGTTGAGTGGCTTCCGTTTTCAAGTCCGCCCAGAAGGCGGCGTCAGGCACATCTCCCTTGCCGGAGGCGAGCCCTTCGAGCAGGAGGGCTTCAAGCCGGGCCTCCTTTTCCTTTTCCTGCGCGTCGCGCAAGAGGCTGCGGAAATATTCACTGACATTGCCATAGCCTTTCGCCTCGATCTGGCTTTCAACGAAGGATTTCAAGGTGTCAGGCAGAGAAATGGTGATGGTCGCCATGGGACGCTCCTTTGCATTGCCATAAGATAGCATAGCGCCCAAAAATCCCAATAGATAAGAACAATTATGAAGGCGCCCCTTCCGCTGGAAAGGGCGCCCTCTGACCTGTTACTCCGCCGCCGCTTCCGCCTCGGCGTCGTCGGCGATGAAGCCGCCGGACTGGCGGGTCCAGAGATCGGCGTAGATGCCGCCTTTGGCGACCAGTTCGGCATGGGTGCCGGTCTCGTGGAGACGACCCTTGTCGAGAACGACGAGACGGTCCATCTCGGTCAGCGTCGAGAGGCGGTGGGCGATCGCGATCACCGTCTTGCCCTGCATCAGGGCGAAGAGGTTTTCCTGGATCGCCGCCTCGACCTCCGAATCGAGCGCCGAGGTCGCCTCGTCCAGCACCAGGATCGGCGCGTCCTTGAGGAAGACACGGGCGATCGCGATGCGCTGGCGCTGGCCGCCGGAGAGCTTGACGCCGCGCTCGCCGACCTGGGCATCGAGGCCCGTGCGACCGTGCTGGTCGACGAGACCTTCGATGAAGTCCCAGGCATTGGCGCGCTTCGCCGCCTCGATGATTTCCGCATCGCTCGCCTCCGGCTTGCCATAGGCGATGTTGTCGCGGATCGAGCGGTGCAGCAGGGAGGTGTCCTGCGTGACCACGCCGATCTGCGAGCGCAGGCTGTCCTGCGTCACCGTCGCGATATCCTTGCCGTCGATGGTGATCTTGCCGGATTCGAGGTCGTAGAACCGGAGCAGCACGTTCATCAGCGTCGTCTTGCCGGCGCCGGAGCGGCCGACGAGGCCGACCTTCTCCCCTGCCCCGATCCTGAGCGACAGGTCCTCGATCACGCCCTTGTTCTTGCCGTAGTGGAAGCGGACATGATCGAAGTCGATCGCGCCCTTGGCGGCCGGCAGGGCCGGTGCCTGCGGCGCATCCATGATATCGTGCGGCTTGGTCATCATGCCCATGCCGTCATAGACCGTGCCGATGTTCTCGAAGAGCGCGGTCACTTCCCACATCACCCATTGCGACATGCCGTTGATGCGCATGGCAAGGCCGACCGCCACCGCCACGGCGCCGACGGACACGTCGCCGGACATCCAGAAATAGATGCCGATCGCCGTCGTACCGAATAGCGCGATGACATTGTTGATGTCGATCACGATGTTGAACAGGGTGATGAGCCGCATCTGCTTGTGCACGGTCTGCAGGAACGCGTCCATGCCTTCGCGGGCATAGCTCTCCTCCCGGCCGGCATGCGAGAACAGCTTCACCGTCGCGATGTTGGTGTAGCTGTCGACGATGCGGCCCGTCATCATCGAGCGCGCATCGGCCTGCTCGCGGGAGATGACCATGAGCTTGGGCACGAAGTAGCGCAGGATGCCGAGATAGATCACCAGCCAGACGAGCAGCGGCACGACGAGCCGCATCTCCGCCGAGGCGATGATCGCGATCATCGAGATGAAGTAGCTCACCACGTAGATGAAGACGTCGATGATCTTCATCACCGCTTCGCGCACGGCAAGCGCCGTCTGCATCACCTTCGTCGAGACGCGGCCGGCGAACTCGTTGGAGAAGAAGGTCATGCTCTGGCGGATGAGGTAGCGGTGCATCTGCCAGCGGGCGATCATCGGGAAATTGCCCGCGAGCGCCTGGTGCATGGTCATGGTGTGCAGCGCGCCGAAACCGGGGATGATCAAGAGCAGCAGCGCCGCCATCCACACGAGCGTGTCGCCCTCGCGGGCGAGGAACGTGCCGGGATCACCGGCCGAAAGCCAGTCGACGATGCTGCCGAGGAACTGGAACAGCACGACCTCGGCGATGCCGAGCACCATGGAGCAGAAACCGAGCAGGGCCAGCCAAGGGGCGGCCGGGCGCGTATAGTGCCACAGGAAGGCGAAAAGGCCCTTCGGGGGCAGCGAGGGCGCCTCGGAAGGATAGGGATTCAAGCGTCTTTCGAACCAGCCGAACATGGCTTTCTCCGTAATAGAAAGACGGAACCGGCACGGACGGCGCAAAACGGGCGCGGTCAGGAACGGGGTTCCGGCAGGATTGCCGTGGGGCGACGAAAAGCGTCACACGACGAAGTAAAATGAAGAAACGGTGGGAATCTTGGTGGCGAAACGCCTACGCGAGAAGAGGCGTCAATCCAGCCGGGAGGCGCGGTCGATACATGGTATCCATAATGATCCTCCCTTTTCTCGCGTTGAAGATGCGCCTTGGTTAGCGCGAAACGACGCAATTTGCCAGCCGCTTTGTCGCAATTTCGTCTTTCCGGCCAATTCTGTTGCCCTGCCGCCACATCCGCGATGGCATCCCGCCGCTTTTCGCCGAAAGGCGGGTCGGTACCATCTTTTTGTCTTTCCGCGATTTTGAAGACGAAACCGCTTCGCACTTTGGCCGGAATTGCTGTAGGCGAGGCCGCATGTCCGCACTTCGCATCGCCCTCTACCAGCCCGACATTGCCGGCAATACCGGCACGATCCTGCGTTTCGCCGCCTGCCTCGGCCTTTCCGTCGACATCATCGAGCCGGCCGGCTTCGATATTTCCGACCGCAGCCTCAAGCGGGCCGGCATGGATTACCTTGCCGCCGTGACGCTGACGCGACATGTCAACTGGGAGCGATACGAGGCGTGGCGGCGGGAAAGCGGCCGCCGCCTTGTGCTCGCCTCGACCAAGGCCGCCCAACGCTACACGGATTTCGCCTACCGGCCGACCGACATCCTGCTCTTCGGCCGCGAAAGCGCCGGCGTGCCGGACCACGTGCATGACAGGGCGGACGGCCGGGTGCTCATCCCCATGGTCGAGGGGCAGCGCTCCATCAATGTCGCGCTCGCCGCCGCGATGATCTGCGGCGAGGCCCTGCGCCAGACGGGTTTTGCCTGACCGCACGCATTTCCTCTCCGTCCCGAATCGCAAAAGCGCTCCGCCCTTCCGGCTTCGCGCGGCTACGGGAATCGCCCTAGCCATCACCCGGCCACAACCAGCGCAACGCGAAGGCCACGACGCCGAAGGCCAGCACGATGGCGCCGACAATAGCATAGGCGCCGTCGTAACCCGATACGGCGATCAGCGGCTGCGAGACGACGGGCGAGAGGAACTGGCCGGCAAAGATGCTGGACACCAGGAGGCCCGAGACGCGGCCACGCCGGGCCGGCGGAGCGAGCAGCATCGCGGCGGCCGCGAAATTCGGCATGATCGTGCCCATGCAGACACCGGAGACGGCCATGGCCGCGAGCACGCCAGCATAGCTTTCCGCCCCCGAGAGCAGCAGGAACGACAGGCCGGCCGAGACGAAGCCGAGGCCGAAGACGCCCATGATGCCGGCGAGGCGCCGGAAGGGCGCGAAGGCGAGCGCGCTCACCACGCCGACGAACTGGCCCGCGCCGATCGCCGTGCCGGCAAGGCTCGGGGCGGCAAAGCCGAGCGTTTCGAGGTAGAAGGGAAGCTGCGTCGGGATCATGTAGAAGGCGATCATGTTGACCGCGGCGGCGAGGAACAGCAAGGCGAGCAATGCGGTGGCGCGACCGCCGAGCCGGTCCGCCCCGGTGGCGGGGCCGGCCGGCCGCGCGCGGCGCGGCTCCGGCAGGAAGGCGAGTGCCGCCGGCACCAGCAGGACCGCCACCGTGTAGATGAGGAACGGCCCGCGCCAGTGGACCTCCGCAAGGAAACCGCCGCCGGTGAGGAAAATCGTGCCGCCGACGCCGACGAAGGCCTGCTGCAGGCCCATGTAGCGATCACGCGCCGCGCCCTGGAAGAAATCGCCGACCAGCGCCGTCGTCGCCGTCATGATGCCGCCGACCGCAATGCCGAGCGCGGCGCGCCCGACCAGGAGGCCGGGCAGCGTATCGAGGACGAGGCCGGACGCCCCCGCAATGGCGAACAGCGCAAGCGAGACCGTGAGCAGCGGCTTGCGGCCGAAACGATCGACCAGGAAGCCGGCCGCCGGAGAGAACAGCGCGATGAAGACCGCAGGCAGCGTCAGCACCAGCCGGCTGAGCAGCGCGACATTCTCCACATCGGCGAACCGCGCCGCGATGCCCGGCAGCGAGGCGGAAATCGTCGCGCCGGACATGATGGTGAGCGTGCTGATGAAGAGCAGCGTCGAGTTGCGCCGGAGATCTGCCGGGGAGCGGGCGACCTCCGCTGCCGCATAGTGTTCCGGCTTCATGCTGCGGCCTCGTCATAGCGCGTCGCGATGCGCGCCGCCTTCAGCGCGTTCGCCCACCAGGTCAGGCGCTTCATCAGGACGGCAAGCTGGCCGTTGAGCTGGCCTTGTCGGAAAGGGTTGCCGACCGGGTCGAAATGCGTCCAGGCATGGGCAAGGCTCACCGTCTCGCGGATCGCCACCGCATGTAGCTCGGCAAAGACCAGCCGCAGCTGCTCGACGGCGCGCAGGCCGCCGGAGACGCCGCCATAGGCGATGAAGGCGATCGGCTTGGCATGCCAGGGGCGGAAGCAGCTGTCGATGATCGCCTTCAACGCCGCCGGATAGGCATGGTTGTATTCCGGCGTGACGATCAGGAAGGCATCCGCCTGCGAAGTCCGGCTTTCGACCAGCTCTGCCGAGGCCTCGTCGAGGCCGCCGGGCGTGAAGGCCAGCTCCATCGGGTCGATGCGCACGATGTTGAACTGGCCGAAACCGGCGAGTTCAGGCTCCAGCCATCCCGCGATCGTATCGGCAAAGCGCCCTTCGCGGCCGCTGCCATAGATGAGGGCGATCGTCAGTCTGTCAGTCATGCGGCGGCTCCGTCTTGGAAATGCGAGGAGCCGCTGGTATAAAACCTCAACTTAAGTTGAGGTCAACAGCCATGACGGAAAAATGTCCGAGGACCGGCATGCCCCGGGAACTCAGCGTCGGCGAGGTCGCCGAGCGTAGCGGCATCGCGGTCTCCACCTTGCATTTCTACGAGACGAAGGGGCTCATCCACAGCCAGCGCAACCGCGGCAACCAGCGGCGCTATCCGCGCAGCATCCTGCGCCGGGTGGCGGTGATCAAGGTGGCGCAGCGCACCGGCATTCCGCTTTCGGAGATCGCCGACGCCCTGTCGGTCCTGCCGCACGACCGGCCGCTGACGAGCCTCGACTGGCGCAAGCTCTCGGAGACCTGGCGCCGCCAGCTCGACGAGCGCATCGCGCGCCTGACGAAGCTGCGCAACCAGCTCGACGGCTGCATCGGCTGCGGCTGCCTGTCGATGCAGGAATGCCCGCTGCGCAACCCGCTGGACGAACTGGCCGCCGAAGGGCCGGGCCCGAGGCTGCTCGAGCCCTGACCTTCAGGAACGCGCGACCGCGGCTTGATGGGATCGGCTCAGTCCAGCCGCGTGGCGAGCAGCTTGTCGACGCGGCGGCCGTCCATGTCGACGACCTCGAAGCGCCAGCCCTGCGTTTCCGTGACCTCACCGGTCTTCGGCAGCTTCTGCAGCGATTCGATGACGAGGCCGGCGGCGGTCTGGTAGCTGCGGCGGGCCGGCAGCTGCAGGCCGAGGCGATCGGCCATCTCGTCGATCGGCATGGCGCCGGCGATCAGCCAGGAGCCGTCCTCGCGCTGCACGGCATAGTCGTCGTCGCCTTCCTCGATATCGGCGCGGAACACGCCGGCAATCGCCTCCAGCACGTCGGCGGGCGTGATGACGCCCTCGAAGTGGCCGTATTCGTCGTGGACCAGCATCATCGGCACTTCGGAAGTGCGCAGCTTGTCGAGCACGCGCATCGCGTCCATCGTGTCCGGCACGATCGGCGCGGGGCGGATGAAGGCGCGGATATCGAGCGGCTGGCCGGCCAGCACGGCCGAGAGCAGCTCGCGCTTCTGCACGATGCCGACGATCGTCTCCGGCCCGCCATCGGCGACCGGCAGACGGGAATGCTGGCTCTCGTTGAGGGTCTGGTGGATTTCCTCCATCGTGTCGCCGAGATCGATCCAGTCGACATCGTTGCGCGGCGTCATGAGACCGCGCGCCTCGCGGTCGGAAAAGCGCATGACGCCGGCGATCATCAGCTTTTCGCCGCCCTCGATGACGCCGGCAGCCTCCGCTTCGGCGACGATGGTCTTGATTTCCTCGTCGGTGACGACGCTCTCGGCAACCTCGTGCTGGCCGGTGAGGCGGAAGATCAGCCGCGTCGAGGCGTCGAGGATCCAGACCGCCGGGGCGCCGATCTTGGAGAGCAGCGACATGGCCGGCGCGACGAGCGCGGCGAAGCGCTCCGGGTTCTTCAGCGCGATCTGCTTGGGCACCAGCTCGCCGACCACCACCGAAAGATAGGTGATGATGAAGATGACGATACCGTAGCCGAGCGGATCGGCCAGCCAGTCCGGCACACCCTCGGCATAGAGGATGTCACGCAGGCGCCCGCCGAGCGCGGCACCCGAAAAGGCACCGGCGAGAATGCCGATGAGGGTGATGCCGATCTGGACGGTGGAGAGGAACTTTCCGGGGTGGTCCGCCAGCTTCAGCGCGGCGGCGGCGCCGCGCGAGCCCTGCGCGGCCATGGTCTTCAGGCGCGGTTTTCGCGCGGAGACGATGGAAAGTTCGGAAAGGGCGAAGACCCCGTTGAAGAGGATGAGGAAGACAGCAATCGCGAGTTCGAACAAGGACTGTGAGCCGTGCTTCTGAACCGCAACGGCGCCTTTCTGTTGATGACGATGGCCGCAAGATAGGGGCGCGGCGGGCCGCCGTCAATCGAACTTGCCGATCACGGTCGCGTCAGGTGGGGATCACGAGCATTTCGAGGAGGATGTCGCGCAGCCGCCCGACCGGCGCGGACGGCGCCGCCTCGGCCGTGTGCAGCATCAGGTCGACGCTGCCGAGCGCCGGCAATCCGGCCCGTTGCGGGTCGAGCACGCGCAGATGCGCGGGCATGCCGGTGGTGGTGCGGATCGTCACGCCGAGCCCGGCCGTCACCGCCGCCCAGAGCCCGGCAAGGCCGGGGCTGGAAAAGACCTGCCGCCACTCCCGCCCGGCCGCCGAAAGCGCATCGACGGCGGCGGCCCGGAACGAACAGGGCGGATCGAAGGCGATGAGCGGCACCGGTTCCCCGGCGGAGACGTCGTAGTCCGCCGCCGCGATCCAGACGATCGGATGGGTGGCGATGTGCCGGCAATGCGCGCTTTTCTGCCCGCCCCAGGTGACGGCCATGTCGAGGTCGCCGCGCTCCACCGCCGCCACCAGCCTGGCGCCGCGATCGACCCGCGCCTCGACGCGCAGCTTCGGATGCGCCCGGGAAAAGCGGCCGAGCACCGGCGGCAGCGACGTCTCGGCAAAGTCCTGCGGAATGCCGAGCCGCAGCCAGCCGTCGAGCGCCCGGCTGGAGCCGAGCATCATCATCGCCTCGTCGTTCAAGTCGAGGATACGCACCGCATAGTCATGCAGCGCCTCGCCGGCATCGGTGAGCGCAAGGCCCCGGCCCTGTTTGGTGAAAAGCGTCTGGCCGCTGAGATCGGCAAGCTTCTTCAGTTGCAGGCTGACGGCCGGCGGCGTTCGCCCCAGCGCCTCCGCGGCTTTCGCAAAGCTGCCGAGCCGCACCCCTGTGACGAAGGTGCGCAGCACGTCCATGTCGAAGTTGCGGGGCGAAACCATTCAGTTTTCCAAAACCATATCTGCAATGCTTCTCAATTTTAAAAACGATAGTCGCGCAATAGGCTCATCCCGTCAACACGAGACAGGAGACGACCATGCCCTTCCTCCATATCCGCCTCGCCGGCAGGAACCTGACCGACGGCGAGCGCCTGCACCTCCAGGACGAGGCCACCCGCCTTGCCGTCACGCTGCTCGGCAAGCGCGCCGAAGCGACCGCGGCCCTGGTCGAGGGAACACCGATCGCCGACTGGACCATCGGCGCGCGCCGGCAGAAGGTGGCCGGCCATTTCGAGATCCTGATCAGCGAGGGCACGAACACGGCGGAGGAGAAGGCCCGCTTCATCGCGGCCGCCTATGCCCTGCTGGAAGAAACGCTGGGCGCGCATCTCAATCCGGTGACCTATGTCGTCATCCGCGATATCGCGACGGACAGCTGGGGCTATGGCGGCCAAACGCAGGAAAGCCGGCGCGTTGCCGTTGCGGCATGAAGCGTCAGTCGGCGCTCGGCAGGCGGCGCATGGTGAACTCGATGCGGTCGCCCTCCATGGCGCGCCAGCTCTCGACCTCGGTCCAGTAGGCGGCCTTCGGCCAGAGGTCGAACCATTCGCGCGCCTTCTCCCGCGCCGCCTGCCGGTCGAGGCAGAAGGTCTCGCGGACGAAATGGCCCTCGCCGGCGGGTTTTTCGCGACGGCGACGCTCGATATGGCGCCGGAGCCCTTCGAGAGGGGGTGGACCGGGAACACGCGCCATGCAGATTTCCTCCTGGCAGCACATTCGACGGAAGAAACATAAGCCGCCCCCGCGCATTTTGCGAGTCCCGCCGTCCCCAGCCGATGCCCCGCCCGCGGTTGCCAAACGGCGCAAAGTTTTGGACTGTGGCGAAAATGCGATTCGGCGGGCTGCCCGCCAGCGGGAAGCACCATGGAACGACCAGACCTGCCGAAGGGCCTGCCCGAGGACATCGAAGAGAAGAAGAATGCCGCCCGCGCCTGGTTCGAGCGGCTGCGCGACGCGATCTGCGCCAGCTTCGAGGCGATCGAGGACGACCTGCAGGGGCCGCTCTCCGACATGCGGCCCGGCCGCTTCGCCGGCAAGGACTGGCTGCGCGAGGGGGGCGAAGGCGGCGGCGGACGCATGTCGATGATGGAAGGCCGCGTCTTCGAGAAGGTCGGCGTGCACACGTCCACCGTCCACGGCGAATTCTCGCCGGAGTTCCGCGGCCAGATCCCCGGCGCCAGCGAGGACCCGCGCTTCTGGGCCTCCGGCATCTCGCTCATCGCCCATCCGGTGAACCCCAACGTGCCCGCCGTGCACATGAACACGCGCATGGTCGTGACCACCAGCCGCTGGTTCGGCGGCGGGGCGGACCTGACGCCGGTGCTCGACCGCCGCCGCGTGATGGACGACCCGGACACCACGCTCTTCCACAAGGCGATGGAGATCGCCTGCAACCGCCATCCCGTCGCCGACCACCGGAAATTCAAGGAATGGTGCGACGACTACTTCTTCCTGAAGCACCGGGGCGAACCGCGCGGCACCGGCGGCATCTTCTACGACTGGCTGCATTCGCCGGAAGAGCTCGGCGGCTGGGACGCCGACTTCGCGTTCACGCAGGATGTCGGCCGGGCCTTCGCCATGGTCTATCCGAAGATCGTGCGCGCGAACTTCAACAAGGGCTGGACGGAAGAGGACCGTGACGAGCAGCTCGTGCGGCGCGGCCGCTATGTCGAGTTCAACCTGCTCTACGACCGCGGCACGATCTTCGGCCTCAAGACGGGCGGCAATGTCGAATCGATCCTCTCCTCGCTGCCCCCGGTGGTGCGCTGGCCCTGAAGGCCGGCCCTCGCCGCCTTGTGATTACAGATCCGCGCCGTCCATGGTATGATGCCGCCTGCATGAGTCCATGGAGGAAGCAGTCATGAAGATTGCAGCACAAGAGGCAATGCAGGCGGGTCCCGACCCGAAATCCCCCGAATTTCTCGATCGTTTCGCCGAAACCATCCGCGCCGAGAGCGGGCTCGACCTGCCGCACGCCTATTTCGTCGAGGAAGCCCGGCTGCGGCTTGCCAGCGGCGTGGTTCACCACCTCGTCGATCACCACACGACCCCGGCCCAGTTCCAGTCGTCCTGCTGCTTCGACGCCTGGGCGAAGGACGACGCGGCCTGACAATGGCCGCCCGCAAAAGCGGCGATGAATCCGCGCCCGGGGCGGAACCCCGGGCGGCTTTCGCCGTTTCTCGGGACGGCCAACCGAGCCATCGGCCCGGCCGCGATTTGGCCGGCGGGCCCTCATCTGCTACACTGGTTCCGTTGAAACGACAGGAGATAGGTCATGAGACTTTTTGAATGCGGTTCACTCGTCCCCGGATGCGACTGGCATACGCGGGCCAATGACGACGCCGAAGTCGTCCGCCGCGCGGTCGAGCACATGCGCGCCGTCCATGGTGAGGCGATCATCCGGGAAAGCATGGTCGACCACATCAAGGAACGCATCGTCGACGAGAAGGCGGCCGACGCCGCCTGACGGGCAGCGCCCCCGCAAGCCCCTTGTCGATCTGCCCCACCTTCTCCCCGCCGGGGAGAAGGAAATTGTCGGTGTGACTGGACGTTCCTGCTTCTAGGCCTTCGAAGGCTCTCCCTCCTGCCTGGCCAGTGCTTCCAGGCGGGCAAGCAGCTTGGTGCGGCCGTCATGAAAATTGCCCGCCACCCACGCGTCTTCGATCGCGCCGAGCACCGCGCCGACCTTCGGGCCGGCGGGAATGCCGGCGGCCAGCACATCCGCGCCATTCAGCGGGAAGGTCGGCTTGTGCCATGTCTCCGCCTTTGCGAGGAGCCGCTGGCAAAGCCCGGCAAAGGCGAGCGCCTGCGGATCGGCGAGCCCGCGGGCCCGGGCGGATGCGAGCGCCAGCTTCAAACGCATGGTCAGCCCCTCAGCGCCGTTGCGGTAGAGCAGCCGCTCGAACGCCGTCTCGGCGAGTTTCTGCGCGATTTCCGGCGCGCCTGCCCAATGGTCGAGAGTGGCCGCCTCGGCCCTGGAAAGGCGCAGGCGCCCGGCAAGCGCCTTCAGGCGCGCGCGGTCCGGCGGCACCATGGCGGCAAGGCGCAGCAGCGCGTCCGGCATCCAGCCGAACGCCGTCTCGGCATCGACCAGGCCGGGGATCGCATCGATGCCCCATTTCTCCGTTTCGGGCAGGATCGCGGTGAGCACGCCCGCCTGCCGCATCCACAGCAGCGCCCGGCCGGGATCGGGCGCGGCCAGCAGCTTCTTCGTCTCGGACCAGACCCGTTCCGCCGAGAGTTTTCCCAGCGTATCCTTCGCCCGCGCGCAGGCCTTCAGCCCCTCCGCATCCGGCCGGCCGCTGCCGTAAAGCGCGAAGAAACGGAAGAAGCGCAGGATGCGCAGATGGTCCTCCGCAATGCGCGTCGCCGCATCGCCGATGAAGCGCACCGTGCGGCTCTCGATATCCGACAGGCCGTTCACGAGATCGATGACCGTGCCGTCGTCGGTGGCGTAGAGCGCATTGATCGTCAGGTCGCGCCGCTCGGCATCCGCCCGCCAGTCCGTGCCGAAGGCGACGTCCGCGCGGCGGCCATCGGTGGCGACGTCGCGGCGCAGCGTCGTCACCTCGAAGGGCTTGCCGTCGAGGACCAGCGTCACCGTGCCGTGCTCGATGCCCGTCGGCACCGCCTTGATGCCGGCCGCCTTCGCCCGCTCGACCACCGCTTCCGGCCGCAACGTCGTCGCGATGTCGATATCCGCGACCGGCAGGCCCATCAGGCTGTTGCGCACGGCCCCGCCGGCGATGCGTGCCTCCCCGCCGTCGCTGTTGAGCAGCGCCAGCACGCGAACGAGCGCCGGATCGGCAAACCACGCCTCGCCCGAAACAGACGTCATGCATAAAGCCTTTCATAGATCACCCGCACGATGCCGGCGGTGATGCCCCAGATATTATGCCCCTCATAGGGCATGCGATAATAATGCCGCTCGCCGCCGAGCCAGATTCCGCTGCCCTGCTCGTGGTTGCGCGGATCCATCAGGAACGACAGCGGCACGTCGAAGACCTTCTCGACCTCCGCCGGATTGGGCGTCAGCTCGAACCCCGGCTGCACCACGGCAAGGACGGGCGTGATGGAAAAACCCGACAGCGCCTTGTATTGCGGCAGACGCCCGACCGGCTCGACGAAGCGGCGGTCGAGGCTGATCTCCTCCTCCGCCTCGCGCATCGCCGCAGCCTCGACGTTCTCGTCCTCGTCATCGACCGCGCCGCCCGGAAAGGCGATCTGGCCGGAATGTTTCCGCATGGTGGCGGTGCGCTGGGTGAAGATGACCCGCGCCTCGTCGCCATCGTCGACGACGGGGATCAGCACCGCCGCATCGCGCAGCTTCATGTCTTCGAGATGCGGAATGACGCCCGGATTGAGCAGGCTGTCGCCATGCTCGCGCCAGGTCCCCTCGCCGAGCGTCAGCATCTGTTCCAATGCCCGGCGGCGGAACTCGGCGGCGCTGTAGGGCGGAAAACTCATCGGGTGAGCGCATCCAGCTCGGCGGCCGGCATGATCGGGAAGACCACGCCGCCGGAGCGCACCGCGAACATGTCCGTCCCGTCGATCTCGACCGTCTCGCCAAGCGCGACCAGCTCGTACATCATCGCCCGCGAGACCAGGGCCTCCAGCCGCCCGCGCACGAGGAGATAGGGCTTCAGCTCGCTGTTCCCGCCCGCAATGACGAAACGCAGCGGGTGCTCCGGCCCCGCCTCCACCACATCGCCGACATTGGTGCGGAAGGTGAGCTTTTGCGCCTCCCCCTCGCCCGACGCATTCATCTCGACGGCGAGGAACGGCGCGTCAACGACCCGGATGCCGACCTTCTCGACCGGCGTCACCAGATAGGTCCTGCCGTCCTCGTCCTTGCGCAGGACGGTGGAGAACAGCCGCACCAGCGGCGCGCGGCCGATCGGCGTTCCCAGGTAGAACCAGGTGCCGTCGGCGCGGATCTCCATGTCGATGTCGCCGCAGAATGGCGGATTCCAGCGCTCGACCGGCGGCAGGCCGCGCCCGCCGGTTTCCGCGCCGGCCCGTGCGATCAGCGCGGCCAGTCCTGCCGCATCGCTGCTTTCGCGAATTTCGCCCGTTGCCATTGTTCCGTCCCGGTTGAACCCTATCTCCGCGAGAGGCCCTTCTTCACGAAGAGGAAAGGGTGGATACACTCACGAGATAGTCATTTCGTGGCCGCTTGTCAGCCACGGGTGAGCTAATAAGCTTTCTATCTATGAAGCGGACGCGGCAAGACCACGATTCGCCGAAGATTTTAGGACCGGTAGTGGAGAGACCCATGGGCGTTCAGAATTCCCCCGAGGCAGGCCTGGACGAAAAGGCGGTGATCGCCGCCGCGGAACGGGCGCTCTCCGACATCGCGATCATCCGCAAGGAGGTCGCCAAGGTCATCTTCGGCCAGGAAAGCGTGGTCGAGCAGACGATGCTGGCGGTGCTCTCGGGCGGTCATGCCCTGCTCGTCGGCGTGCCCGGCCTTGCCAAGACAAAGCTGGTGGTCACCCTCGGCACCGTGCTCGGCCTTTCCTCCAGCCGCATCCAGTTCACGCCGGACCTGATGCCCTCCGACATCCTCGGCTCGGAGGTGATGGACCAGGACGAGAACGGCAAGCGCTCCTTCCGCTTCGTGCCCGGCCCGATCTTCACCCAGCTCCTGATGGCCGACGAGATCAACCGCGCCTCGCCGCGCACCCAGTCCGCCCTGCTGCAGGCCATGCAGGAATATCACGTCACGGTCGCCGGCCAGCCGAACGACCTGCCGAAGCCCTTCCATGTGCTGGCGACGCAGAACCCGCTGGAGCAGGAAGGCACCTATCCGCTGCCCGAGGCGCAGCTCGACCGCTTCCTGCTGCAGGTCGACGTCGACTATCCGGAACTTGCCGCCGAACGCCAGATCCTGCTCGAAACAACCGGCGTGCACGAGGCACAGGCGAGCGCCGCCATCTCGGCCGCGCGCCTGATGGAGATCCAGAACCTCATCCGCCAGATGCCGGTCAGCGAAAAGGTGCTCGACGCCATCCTCTCGCTCGTGCGCTCCGCCCGCCCCGGCAACGGCATCGCCTCCACCGACAAGCACGTCGCCTGGGGCCCCGGCCCGCGCGCCGGCCAGGCCATGATGCTGTGCGCGAGAGCCCGCGCGCTCTATGAAGGCCGCCTCGCGCCTTCCGTCGACGATGTTCTCGCCCTTGCCGAACCCGTGCTGCAGCACCGCATGGCCCTCACCTTCGGCGCGCGCGCCGAAGGCATGTCGGTTCGCGACGTCATTGCAGGCCTCGTCCGCCAGGCCGGCGGCTGAGCGGGGCCGATCACATGGCGACCGTCGGCCAGATCGTCCAACCGACCCCGACCCGCGAGGTTCTCTCGCGGGCGCAGGCCCGCGCCGCCCTCATCCCCGATTGCATGGTGGAGGCCCAGCGCCTCGCCAACACCGTGATCGCCGGCTGGCATGGTCGCCGCAAGCGCGGCATCGGCGAGAACTTCTGGCAGTTCCGCCCCTATGTCGACGGCGAGAGCCTGTCGCGCATCGACTGGCGGCGCTCGGCCCGCGACGACCATACCTATGTGCGCGACCGCGAATGGGAGGCCGCGCACACCGTCTGGGTCTGGGCCGATCTTTCTCCGTCGATGATGTACAAATCGACCTTCGGCAGCGTCTCGAAGGAAAGCCGCGCGCTCGTGCTCATGCTGGCGCTCGCCGAAATCCTCGCCCGCTCCGGCGAGCGCATCGGCTGCCCCGGCATCATGGAGCCGATCGCCGCGCGCAACGCCGCCGAACGCCTCGCCACCGCGCTGATGCACGCCGGCATGACCGGCGGCCTGCCGGAGACGAGCATGATCCGCGGCAACAGCGATATCGTGCTGATCGGCGACTTCCTCGATCCCGTCGAGGATGTCATGCAACGCCTCGCCCCCCTCGCCCGCCGGGGTCTCAGAGGCCATGTGGTGGAGATCGCCGACCCGGCGGAAGAGACCTTCCCCTATGTCGGCCGCACCGAGTTCACCGATCCCGAAAGCGGCCAGAAGCTCACCGCCGGCCGCGCCGAGACGCTGAAGGACGACTATGCCCGCGCCTATGTCGCCCGGCGCGAGACGCTGGCCGACAATCTGCGCCATCTTGGCTGGAGCTTCGTGCCCCACCGCACCGACCGCCTCGCCTCCGAGGCGCTGGTCGCCGTGCACATGTATCTCTCCGGCATGCCGGCGATGAGGACGGAGGGTCGCGGCCGATGAGCGCCTTTGCCTTCGCCTTTCCCGCCGTCCTCACCGCGCTGGTGCTGCTGCCGGTCATCTGGTGGCTGCTGCGCCTGACGCCGCCGAAGCCGCTGACCGAAGTCTTCCCGCCCTTCGCCATCCTCGCCTCGATCATGAAGCGCGAGGAGACCCCGGCGCAAAGCCCCTGGTGGCTGACGCTGCTGCGCATGCTGATGGCCGCCGCGATCATCTTCGCCATCGCCGACCCGGTCTTCAACCCGCGCACCAATACGCTGGCAAGCAGCGGCCCCCTCGCCCTCGTCCTCGACAACAGCTGGGCCTCGGCCACCGACTGGCAGCAGCGCATCGACACGGCCTCGACGCTGATCGACGACGCGGAAAGCCGCGACGTGCCGATCTCATTGGTGCTGACCGCCGACCGCCAGCACGACGCCGTGCCGGTCGATGCCGCGACGGCGCGCAACCGCCTCGCCGCCGCCGAAGTCCGCCCGCTCCCGGCCGACCGCGCGTCGGCCGTCGCCTCGCTGCGCACCGCGCTCGACGGAACCGCGCCGGGCACCCTCGCCTTCATCAGCGACGGCATGGCGGGCGGCGAGACGGACGAGACGGTCTCCGCGCTGCAAGCACTTTCACCGGCCGATTTCCGCCTGATCGCCGGCGACGGCGCCCCCGCCGTCGCCTTCACCGCGGCCAGCAACGGCGCGGACGCGCTGTCCGTCACCCTCACCCGCCTCGACGGCGGCCCGGCGCGCAGCCTGCCGCTGACGGCACATGATTCGCGCGGCCGCCCCATCGCGACGGGCACCGCCGATTTCGCCGCAGGCAGCACCATGACGACCGGCACGATCACCGCCCCCTTCGAGCTGCGCAACGACTTCGCCCGCATCACCATCGACGGCCTCGCCAATGCCGGCGGCACGTATCTGCTCGACGACGGCTTCCGCCGCCGCCGCGTCGCCTTCCTCTCCGGCGAGGTGGTCGATGCCAGCCAGCCCCTCCTCTCGCCGCTGCACTACATCAACCGCGCGCTCGCCCCCTATGCCGACCTGATCGAGCCGAGCGTCGCCGACCTCTCCGTCGCCATCCCCGAACTGCTGGAACAGAACCCCTCCGTGCTGATCATGGCCGATATCGGCCGCCTGCCGGAGGACGTACAGGCCGAAGTTCAGCGCTGGATCGAAGCAGGCGGCATGCTGATCCGCTTTGCCGGCCCGCGCCTTGCCGCCGCACCGGCGGACGATCCGCTCGTGCCGGTCATGCTGCGCAAGGGCGAACGCGCGCTCGGCGGCGCTCTTTCGTGGTCCGAGCCGCAGCCGCTCTCCGCCTATCCGGCGAACAGCCCCTTTGCCGGCATGCGCGCGCCTGAAGGCATCCTCGTCAAGCGCCAGGTGCTCGCCGAGCCGACGCCGGACCTTGCCGAGCGCACCTGGGCGAGCCTTGCCGACGGCACGCCGCTGGTGACGACCGGCCCGCTCGGCTCCGGCCGCCTCGTGCTCTTCCATGTCAGCGCGGAAACCGGCTGGTCCAACCTGCCGCTCTCCGGCGATTTCGTCGAAATGCTCCGCCGCACCGTGCAGCTTTCGCGCGGCGGCGGCGTCTCCACCGGCAACGGCGCCGAGACGCAGGGCCTGCCGCCCTACCGGCTGATGACGGCGAACGGCACGCTCGCCGCCGCCACCGGCGAGGCCAAACCCCTTGCCGCCGGCAACGCCACGAGGGCGATCGCCAGCTTCGACAACCCGCCCGGCCTCTACGGCACGGAGGACGGCTACGTCGCCCACAACCTTTTCCCGCCGGGTCATGAAATCCGCCCGCTCGCCGTCGCCGAAGGCGCCGCCGTCCGCCAGCCGCTCGCCGGCAAGGAGACCTGGTCGCTGAAGCCGCATCTCTTCACGCTTGCCGCCCTCTTGCTGCTTGCCGACTGCGCCATTGTGCTCTTCATGGGCGGGGCCTTCGCCGCCGCTGCCCGAAGCATGCCGAAGCGCGGCGCCACCGCCGCCCTGCTGCTGGCCCTCATGGCCGGCGCGCTGGCGGCGCTGCCGTCCGAAAGCCGGGCGGATGACGCAAAACCGGGCGACGAAAATATCCTGTCGCGGCTCGACACCACGCACCTCGCCTATGTCGTCACCGGCGAGGGCGAGGTGGACCGCATTTCCGAGCGCGGCCTAGCCGGCCTCACGGAATTCCTCACCTACCGCACCACGCTGGAGCCCGGCGAGCCGGTCGGCATCGACATCTCCAGGGACGAGCTGTCGCTCTACCCGATCATCTACTGGCCGGTGAGCGCCAGCGCCGAAATGCCCTCCAGCGCCGCGATCAGCCGCATCGACGCCTATATGCGCAATGGCGGCACGGTGCTGTTCGACACGCGCGACCAGTTCGTCTCGCTCGACGGCAGTTCGACGAGCCCGAACACCGAACGCCTCCAGGCGATCCTCGCCAGCCTCGACATTCCCCCGCTCGAGCCCGTGCCCACCGATCACGTCCTGACCAAGGCCTTCTACCTGCTCGCGAATTTCCCCGGCCGCTATGCCGGAAGCCCGCTCTGGATCGAGGCGGAGCTGGACCGTGCCGAGGACCCGAGCCGCCCGGCCCGCGCGGGCGACGGCGTCTCGCCGATCATGATCACCGGCAACGATTTCGCCGGCGCGTGGGCGGTCGACGCCAACGGCATGGCGCTGCTGCCGACCGTGCCGCCGGACGAGATCCAGCGCGACCACGCCTTCCGCGCCGGCGTCAACATCATGATGTACATGCTCACCGGCAACTACAAGGCGGACCAGGTGCACGTACCCGCCCTCCTCGAACGGCTGGGGCAGTGACATGACCCTGCAATTCTCCCCCTTCCTGCCCTGGCTCGCCATCGCCGCGATCGGCCTTGTCGGCCTTGCGCTTGCCGCCCTCGGCTTCTGGCGCGGCCTGCGCGGCGCCGTCATCCGCGCGCTGGCGCTCGCCCTCCTGGTCTTCGCGCTCGCCAATCCGGTCTTCCTGCAGGAGGACCGCGAGGCGCTGTCGACCGTCGTGCCCGTCATCGTCGACCGCAGCCAGAGCCAGGACAACGAGCAGCGCACCGCCCAGACCAACGCCGCACTGGAAGGCCTAAAAGAACGCTTCGCCCGCTATCCCCGCATCGAGCCGCGCATCGTCGAAGCGGGCGACGACGGCACGTCGGACACGCCCTCCACCCGTCTCTTCGACGCCCTCAACGCGGCGATCGCCGATGTGCCGCGCTCGCGCGTCGGCGGCGCGATCCTCCTCACCGACGGCCAGGTGCATGACATTCCGGAGGCTTCCGCCTTCTCCAGCTTCGAGGCGCCGGTGCACGCGCTCGTCACCGGCCGGCCGGACGAGTTCGACCGCCGCATCGAGATCGTCAGCGCGCCGCGCTTCGGCATCGTCGGCGAGCCGCAGGAGCTGAAATTCCGTGTGGTGGACGACGGCGCCGGGCCCGGCGACACCGCCCGCGTGACCGTGCGCCTCAACGGCAACGAGATCGCCTCGGAAATCGCGCAGCCGGGCACCGAGCAGCCGCTCCGCTTCACCGTGCCGCGCGGCGGCAACAACATCCTGGAATTCGAGGTCGAGCCGGTCGAAGGCGAGATCACCACGGCGAACAACCGCGCCGTCCATGTCATCGAGGGTATCCGCGAGAACCTGCGCGTGCTGCTGGTCTCCGGCGAGCCGCATGCCGGCGAGCGCGCCTGGCGCAACCTTTTGAAGTCCGACACCGCCATCGACCTCGTGCACTTCACCATCCTGCGCCCGCCGGAAAAGCAGGATGGCACGCCGATCAACGAACTCTCGCTGATCGCCTTCCCGACGCGCGAACTGTTCGTCGACAAGATCAACGAGTTCGACCTCATCATCTTCGACCGCTACCAGCACCGCGGCGTGCTGCCGATCCTCTATTACGACAACATCGCGCAATATGTCGAAAACGGCGGCGCGCTGCTGATCGCCGCGGGGCCGGAGCATGCGGGCAACGATTCCATCGCCGGCACGCCGCTCTCTGTCGTGCTGCCGGCGAACCCGACCGGCGCGATGAACGAGGCGGCCTTCTACCCCCGCCTCTCGGACCAGGGCAAGAAGCACCCCGTCACCCGAGGCCTCGAAGGCGCGAACGAGGAACCGCCCCATTGGGGCCGCTGGTTCCGCACCGTCGACGTGCAGCGCCCGGACGGCAATGTCGTGATGGAGGCCAATGACGGCAAGCCCCTCCTCGTGCTGAACCGCGCCGGCAAGGGCCGCGTCGCCATGCTGCTTTCCGACCAGGGCTGGCTCTGGGCGCGCGGCTTCGAGGGCGGCGGCCCGCATGTCTCGCTCTACCGGCGCACCGCCCACTGGCTGATGCAGGAGCCGGCGCTGGAAGAGGAGGCGCTGACCGCGCGCACCTTCGGCCGCACGCTCCAGATCAACCGCCAGACGATCGGCGACGCACCCGGCGAGGCGACGCTGAAGCTGCCCTCCGGCGCGACGCAGCAGGTGACGCTGAGCGAGGCCGAGCCCGGCCTCTACCGCGCCGAGGTGCCGACGGCGGAGACCGGCCTCTACGAGATCACCAACGACGATCTCTCCGCTCTGGTGCATGTCGGCGCCGTCGATGCGCCGGAATTCAAGGCGACGATCTCGACCACCGAAAGCCTGAAGCCGCTCGCCGACGCCACCAAGGGCACGGTGCGCCGGCTGGTCGATGCGGAAGGCGAGACGGTTTCCCTGCCGCCGCTGCTGCCGGTGTCGGGCCAGGTGCGCACGGTCGACGAGAACCGCCTGTCGCTGCGCATGACGGACGAGACGGTGCTGAAGGGCATCAACTCGCTGCCGCTCTTCGCCGGTTTTGCCGGCGTCGGCCTCCTGCTGCTCGCCTTCTCGGCCATGTGGTATCGCGAAGGGCGATAGGCCCTCTGGCGTCGCGCCTGCCGTTCGGCTAGTCTCGCCGCACGGCCGGAGGCGGCCGGCAGACCCGCACCTTTTCCGAAGGCATGGCGAACGCCTCCCTGAAAACCTTTCACCACCGTTCATCGTTGGCGAAGGCGTCGGCAATGCGGGCACTGACGAAGACTTCGCCTTGAGACGAGGAACGGACATGCGCGATTTTCGCGACGCAAAAACCATGGCGAAAACCCTGCGGGAGGCGCTCGCCGCCCGCGCCATCAAGATCACCCACAGCGAAGCCCTCGAAATCGTCGCCCGCCAGTTCGGCGTCGAGACATGGAACATCCTGTCCGCCAGGATCGAGGCGAAGCCGGCGAACGGTATCGAATTCGAGCAGGCGGTGCCGATCGTGCGCATCTTCGATGTGCCGAAGGCGCACGAATTCTATCTCGGCTTCCTCGGCTTTACCGTCGATTGGGAGCATCGCTACGGCGAGAACTTTCCGCTCTATACGCAGATCTCGCGCGGCGGGCTCAGGCTGCACCTTTCCGAACATGCGGGCGATGCCACGCCCGGCGGCAACATGGTCGTCTACATGACCGGCATCCGCGCCTTCCAGAAGGAGCTGATCGGCAAGGACTACCGCTACATGAAGCCGGGGCTGGAGGACGAGGGTTCGCGGCTGGAGGTGACGGTGACGGACCCGTTCAACAACCACATCCGCTTCATGGAGTTGAAGGACTGAGAAAGCCCCTCATCCGGCTGCCGCCACCTTCTCCCCGCAAGCGGGGAGAAGGAAAATGCCGCGCCGCTTTCCTGAAAAGGGTAGCTCGATGGACAGGAGACGTTGCCAAGCCTCTCCTTCTCCCCGCTTGCGGGGAGAAGGTGCCGGCAGGCGGATGAGGGGCGCCTCTTAAATGCCGGCAGCAGTCCCCTCGTCACACCGCCACGCAATCACCCCCTTCAGCCGCTCATGCGTATCGGCCGCAAAGGGCATGACGAGCACGCGGGCGGGATCGACGGGGCCGGGGAAGGTCAGCGCGTTCCAGGCGACCTTCTCGAAGCCGAGCGGGCCGTAATAGGGCGGATCGCCGACAAGCACGACGGCTTCCGAGCCCTTGCGTTTTGCGGCGGCGCAGGCGATGCGCAGGAGCTCCCGGCCGATGCCCCGGTTCTTGTGCGAGGGCCTGACGGCGAGCGGGCCGAGAAGATGTCCCTTCACGCCGCCCGCCAGGACCGGCGTCATGCGCACCGAGGCGATCGTCTCTCCATCATCGGTACAGATGAAGGACAGCGACAGGTCGTGCGGCCCCTGCTCGCGGATGCGCGCAGCCGCGCGGACATGCCGGCCGGGGCCGAAGGCTTCTTCGTTGATGTGTTCGATGGCCGCGTCGTGGGAGGCATCTTCCGTCAGGTAGACGAGGTCGTGCTTGAGCATGTTCATGGATCGGGGAACCGGAGACGAAACGAGGGATGCGGGGGATCGCGCCACCGCCAGGGGGCGCAGCAGGAGCATCAGCGTCGTCGTGGGGTTCCGGTGTAGAACATGCGCGTTTCGTCTTCCCTGCCGGCGTGAGCGCCGGTGCTGGTCTGCGCGGATAGCAGAAATTTCGTGTCTGTCAAAGAGCAAAACGCACTGTTCATCAAAATGCACCTATCCACGTCCCGCCCATGCGCTCACTATGACCGCACGTTTTGGCCGCGAAGGGCCGCAGAAGGAGACCATCATGGGCATGCTCGTGGACGGCGTCTGGCATGACGTCTGGTATGACACGAAATCGACGAAGGGCCATTTCAAGCGCGCCGCCTCGCAGTTCCGCAACTGGATCACGCCGGATGGCGCCCCGGGGCCTTCGGGCGAAGGCGGCTTTGTCGCGGAGGCGGGACGCTACCACCTCTATGTCTCCTATGCCTGTCCCTGGGCACATCGCACACTGATCTTCCGCAGGCTGAAGAGGCTGGAGGACCTGATCACCGTCTCCGTCGTCGATCCGCTGATGCTGTCGAAGGGCTGGGAGTTCAAGGGCGAGAACGGCGGCACGCTCGATCCGCTGTTCGGCGCCGCCGCGCTCCACGAAATCTACCAGAAGGCCGATCCGCACTATTCCGGCCGCGTCACCGTGCCCGTCCTCTGGGACAAGAAGCAGAACCGGCTGGTCTCGAACGAATCGGCCGAGATCATCCGCATGTTCAATTCCGCCTTCGACGGCCTCACCGGCTCGCGCGACGACTACTATCCCGAGCCGCTGCGCGCCGAGATCGACGCCCTCAACGACGCGATCTACGACAGCGTCAACAACGGCGTCTACAAGGCCGGCTTCGCGACGACGCAGGAGGCCTACGAGGCCGCCGTGCAAAGGCTCTTCGAGATGCTGGACCAGCTCGAAGAACGGCTTTCGAAGAGGCGCTATCTCACCGGCGACCGCCTGACGGAGGCCGACTGGCGGCTCTTCACCACGCTGGTGCGTTTCGATCCGGTCTATGTCGGCCACTTCAAGTGCAATATCCGCCGCATCGCCGACTATCCGAACCTTTCCGGCTACCTGCGCGACCTGTACCAGGTGCCGGGCGTCGCCGGCACGGTGAACATGCGCCACATCAAGGAGCATTATTACCGCAGCCACACGACCATCAACCCGACGGGCATCGTGCCGGTCGGCCCGGAGCTCGACCTGACCGTGCCGCATGGCCGGGATCGGCTGAAAGCCGCCTGAACCTACCAGACGTCCGAAAACAGTGCCCGGCCGGCAAGCTCCTCCAGCCGCCTTCGGGTGGCGGCGGTCGTGTCGGCCGGCAGCGCGTCGAGCGCGAAGAAGCCGGCCTCGACGATCTCCCGGTCCTTCAGGCGCGGCGCCGACTGGGTGACGCCCTCGCAGCGATAGAGGAGGACATGGTCGCGCCTGCTGGTCTGCCGGTTGAAGTAGACGTGCACGAGCCGCGGCGGCGCCCCCAGGACGAGGTTGCCCTCCTCCCGCATCTCCTTGGCCAGCGCCTCCAGCGCCGTCTCGCCGCGCTCGATGCCGCCGCCCGGCAGGTGCCAGCCGGGCACGTAGCTGTGGCGCACGAGGAAGAGGCGGCCGGCCTCGTCGAAACAGGCGGCGCGCACGCCCATCGTCATGCCGCGGGAAAGCGCGAAATAGCCGTGCAGCACGCGCGTCGCGAGCCGCGTGAGGCGGCTGCGGGTCGGCGGGGCGGCGGGCTTGTCCTGGTCCATGGCGGCACTTCGCCGGAAGCGTTCGGCCAAATCAAGTCTCACCGCGCCAAAGGCCAGGGAATATCCACGCCTTGCGTTCCCCTTGCGCATCTTATGCTCTAAGGAAGGATATGTTCAGACTTGCCCATATATCGGACGTCCATCTCGGCCCGCTCCCCGCCCTCACCTTCCTGGAGCTTTTTTCCAAACGCATCACCGGCTTCGTCAACTGGCACCGCAACCGCCGCCGGCACCTCTTCGCCAACACGCTGGACATCGTGCTCGACGATATCGAGCGGCGCGATCCCGATCATCTGGCGATCACCGGCGACCTCGTGAACCTCGCCTCTTCGCTGGAAATCGCGGCCGTCAAGCACTGGCTGGCAGAGGCGGGCACGCCGGAAAACGTCTCGGTGGTTCCGGGCAACCACGACGCCTATGTGCCGGGCGCCTACGAAAAATCGACCAGGGCCTGGTATCCCTACATGCGCGGCGACAACGGGCCGGCCGAATGGCATGACGACTTCCACGTCTTTCCCTACATGCGGGTGCGCGATCAGGTGGCGATCATCGGCTGCTCGACGGCGGTCGCGACGCCGCCCTTTGCCGCCTCCGGCTATTTCGGCAGCCGCCAGGCCCGCGAGACCGTCAATCTCCTGCGGGCAGCCGAGGAGGCCGGCCTCTTCCGCGTCGTGCTGATCCATCATCCGCCGATTCGCGGCGCGACCTCGTTCCACAAGCGCATGATCGGCATCCGCCGCTTCGCCGCGACCGTCTCGACCGGCGGGGCGGATCTCGTGCTGCACGGCCACACCCACCTCAACACCGTGCACTGGCTGCCCGGACAGGCAAAGCAGATCCCGGTCGTCGGCATCGCCTCCGCCTCGCAGGGGCCGGGCGGCCACAAGCCGCCCGCCGGCTACAACCTGTTCTCGATCTCCGGCGCGCCGGGGAACTGGAACGTGATGCGCGAGCGATACGCCCTGACGCAGGACGGCCTGGCCCTGTCTCTCGCGGAAACCACGCGGTTCTGAAAAGCGCGAATAAAACCCCTCCTTCGCCCGTATCATCTTCTTAGAGCGGCCCGCCCTCCAGGGTCACCAGAGGGCCGGCCCGCTCCCGGACGGCCAGCGCCAGGCAGGCGAACGATCGAGAGGGAACCCATGACCATGCTCCGCCACACCATGCTGCTTTCATTCTGCGCCGCCGTCTCGCTGACGGCGCTGTCGGCCGCGCGCGCCGCCGATTCCGACACGACGACGCCACCGGTCGCGACCGAGACGACGACGACCTGCACCGACGGCAAGATCTGGAACGACGAGAAGAAGGAATGCGTCGCGCCGGAGGACCTGAAGCCGGCCGAGGGCACGGCGCCCGAGGACGAGGCGAAGGAGGAAGAACAGAAGAAGACCGAGCGCACGATCGACGACAAGCTCTACGAGGCGGCGCGCGAATTCGCCTATGCGGGCCAGCATGAGAACGCGCTGCGGGCGCTGCGCGCGGCCTATGACCAGGAGGACCCGCGCATCCTCAACTATATGGGCTACAACACCCGCAAGCTCGGCGACATGGCGCTGGGCATGACCTACTACGAGCGGGCGCTGCAGAAGGACGAGAACTACATCCTCGCCCGCTCCTATATGGGCCAGGCCCTGCTCGAACAGGGCGATGTCGAAGGCGCCCGCGTCCAGCTCGTCGAGATCCGCGACCGCGGCGGCGAGAATACCTGGGCCTATCGCGCGCTGCTTCAGTCGCTCGGCGGCGAGCGCACCACTTACTGACACATGGTTGGCGACGCCGTGCCAAAACGGCACGGCGCGGGCCAACAGGGGATCAATCTTGGAGGGAACGCGGGAAACTGCGCTCCCGGATGCCGTTCATGCTTGCAGACACTAGGAAGAATGTTTCATATCAGACGGTCGCCGCCCGCCCGGCAGCGAATAGAGTTTTGATCCCGAACGTTTCCTTGGAAAAGCAATGCGTCCGACGGCAGAATCGAATGAGTTCCGGCGAGAACTGGTCAATTTGCTGCCAAAGTTGCGCCGTTTCGCCATGACGCTGACGCGCAACGGCAGCGATGCCGACGACCTCGTACAGGAGGCATGCGAAAGGGCCATCACGCGGAGCCATCTGTGGAACGGGGAAGGCCGGCTGGAAAGCTGGGTTTATGCCATGACGCGCAATCTCTGGGTGGACGAGATCCGCAAGCGAAAGGTCCGCACAGGGTCCGGCACGGTAGATGTCGCCGAGCAGGATAGCCTGCATATCGAAGCGTCAGCCGACAAGGCGGTCTATGCCAAGCAGTTGCACAAGTTGATCATGACCATGCCGGAAGGTCTTTCGAGCGTCTTTCTCCTCGTCAATGTCGAAGGCCACAGCTATCGGGAGGCGGCGGATATTCTGGGCATACCGATCGGCACCGTGATGAGCCGGCTCTCGGCCGCCCGCATCCGCCTTGCGGCCATGATCTCCGAACAGATGGAAAGGAGGGCCTGATGGTGGAGAACACACAGGGTCTTCCGCTCGAAGTCCGCCTGTCGGCCTATCTCGACGGCCAGCTGCCGGAATCGGAAATGGACGAGATCAACGCGATCCTCGCCGAGAACGACGATGCGCGCATGGTCTTCGAGAAGCTGAAGCTCGGCAGCGAGTTCGGCGCCCGCGCCTTCGACAAGCTGCTGCAGGAGCCGATCCCGCTCGATCTGGTGCGCAACATCAAGGAGGCCGGCAAGAAGGACGACGAGCCGTCGCCGGCGGGTTTCGCCGCCATTCCGGTCGCCGCTGCCGCCCCGCGCCGTCCCTCGGCCTTCTGGCCGAAGGCACTCGCCGCCTCGCTCGTATTGTTCCTTGCCGGCGGTGCCGCCGGCTATCTCGTCGGCGAACGGCAGGACGGCGTGTCCCGGCTCGCCTCCAACCAGTTCGCCCCTGCCCGCACCTGGCTGGATGATATTGCCGACTACCATCGCATCTATGCCCGCCAGACACGCCATCTCGTGGAAGTGCCGGCAAGCGAGAAGGAGCATATCGTCGAATGGCTGACGGCCAGCACGGGCGTGCCCTTCACGCTGCCCGACCTTTCCGACCAGAACCTGACCTTCGAGGGCGCGCGCCTGCTGGTCGCCGGCGGCAAGCCGGCCGCCCAGCTTCTCTACCGCAATGCGCAGAACGAGGTCTTCGCCATCTGTTTCGTCCAGAGCGATCCGGTCGAAACCGTCACGGCCCTTGCCGAAAGCATGCGCAACGATATCGGCCTCGTCTCCTGGCAGAAGGGCAGCGCGTCCTATGTCGTGGTCGGCCCCTCTGCCGATCCAGCCCTCGAGCGCATCGCCGAGACGGTTTCCTCGACGATCTGAGCATCCGCGCAACAGGCGCCGCAGATCACGGACACCAAAAAGCCCGGCAGCATCGCTGCCGGGCTTTTTCTGTTCCGGGATCGTCGCGGCTCAGCCGCGGACGGCGAGCACGCGGTTGGCGGCCGAGACGATGGCTTCGAGCGAGGCCGTCACGATGTTCGTGTTGATGCCGACGCCGAACAGCTTGCCGCCCGGATGCTCGACTTCCACATAGGCGATGGCCGCCGCGTTGGAGCCGTGCTGGAGCGAGTGCTCGGAATAGTCCGCCACCGACATCGGGATGCCGAGATAGATCGACAGGGCATTGATGAAACCGTCGATCGGACCGGTCCCCTTGCCTTCGATGCGCTTCGTCTCGCCGCCGTCGGTGATCTCGGCGGCAACGATGCGCGTGCCCTTCTGGCCTGCGTCGTCCGGATAGGTGTGGTGGTCGACGAAGCGCAGGCGCGTTCCGGGCTGCGTGACGTAGCGCTGCATGAAGCTTTCATGGATGCGCTTCGACGGCAGCTCCACGCCCTCTTCGTCGGTGATGCGCTGGATCTCCTCGCGGAACTCCACCTGAAGGCTCCGCGGCAGGTTGATGCCGTAGTCCTCCTGCAGGATATAGGCGATGCCGCCCTTGCCGGACTGCGAGTTGATGCGGATGATCGCCTCGTAGGAGCGGCCGACGTCCTGCGGGTCGATCGGCAGGTAGGGCACTTCCCAGATCGGCTTGTTGGCTTGCCTGATGGCCTTCATGCCCTTGTTGATGGCGTCCTGGTGCGAGCCGGAGAAGGCGGTATAGACAAGTTCGCCGACATAGGGGTGGCGCTCGGGAATGGCCATCTCGTTGGAATATTCGTAGACCGCCTTGATGCGCTCGATGTCGGAGCAGTCGAGCTTGGGATCGACACCCTGCGTGTACATGTTCAAGGCCAGCGTCACGACGTCGACATTGCCCGTGCGCTCGCCATTGCCGAATAGCGTGCCCTCGACGCGGTCCGCGCCGGCCATCAGCGCCAGTTCCGTGGCGGCGATGCCGGTGCCGCGGTCATTGTGCGGGTGCAGCGAGATGATGACGTTCTCGCGGTTGTCGATGTTGCGGCACATCCATTCGATCTGGTCGGCATAGATGTTCGGCGTCGCCATCTCGACGGTGGACGGCAGGTTGAGGATCAGCTTGTTGTCCGCCGTCGGCCTGACGATCTCCACGACCGCATTGCAGATCTCCAGCGCCACTTCCAGCTCGGTGCCGGTGAAGCTCTCCGGCGAATATTCGAAACGGTAGCCGCCGCCGGCCTTGGCGGCCATGTCGGTGATCATCTTGGCGGCATCGGTGGCGATCTGCTTGATGCCGGCGACGTCCTTGCCGAACACCACGCGGCGCTGCAATTCGCTGGTGGAGTTATAGAAGTGGATGATCGGCTTGTGCGCACCTTCCAGGGCCTCGAAGGTGCGGGTGATCAGCTCCGGCCGGCACTGCACCAGCACCTGCAGGGACACGTCCTGCGGCACGTTGCCCTCCTCGACGCACCAGCGGGCGAAGTCGAAGTCGGTCTGCGAGGCGGAGGGAAAACCGATCTCGATTTCCTTGAACCCCATGTCGAGCAGCAGCTGGAACATGCGGGCCTTGCGGTCGTGGCCCATCGGGTTGATCAGCGACTGGTTGCCGTCGCGCAGGTCCACCGAACACCAGATCGGCGCTTGGGTGATCGTCTTGCCCGGCCAGGTGCGGTCCGGAATGTTGATCGCCGGATAGGCCTGGTACTTGACGGGCGCCTCGGGCATGCCCTGCTTGGGGGAATGGGTCTTCAAAATCATCGTCTTCGTCTCTTCGTCGTCCCGGCATTCGCGAAAGCGTCTTAGCGCAAGCGGGCGCATTTTGCGACGGCGAATGCTGGCCGTGGGCGGCCAAACCGGAATTAATGCATAGGGTGAAACGAGGAGCTATCGCCGGACGGGCTTTTCGGCCGCCGGGCGCTCCTCAGCGAACCCGGCAACCGCGCGTAAGGCCGAGAAGAAGAAGCGAGGAGAAGCCGCGCGAACGCTCGCGGACAGCTGCGCTGCCGCGGGAAACTCGTTCGATGATCTGTGCGCTGGTCTTCAACATGAGGCGTCTATACCGGCGGGTGGGAGAAAGCGCAAGCACCTCCAAAGAAAAAGCCCTCCGCAACGGGAGGGCTTCGCTTTTCTGCGAGGTCCGCAAACCTCTCTTTCGTCATGCTCGGGCCTGACCCGAGCATCCACACCACACCCGCCTTGTGGATCCTCGGGTCAGGCCCGAGGATGACGGAGAGGGTGGGGCAAGCGGCTGGAAAACCTCAGATATCCGCCTGCGAGGTCACGATGCGCGAAACGAGGCCGTAGCCCTTGGCTTCCTCTGCCGAGAGCCAATAGTCACGGTCCGTGTCCTTGGCGATCTTCTCGATCGGCTGGCCGGTGGCGTCGGCGAAGATCTTGTTCAGGCGCTCGTTCATCTTGATGATCTCGCGGGCCTGGATCTCGATGTCCGACGCCATGCCGCGGGTGCCGCCCGACGGTTGGTGCAGGAGAAAGCGGGTGTTCGGCAGGCAAAGGCGCTGTTCCTTCGGCGCGGCGACATAGATCAGTGCACCGGCCGAGGCGACCCAGCCCGTGCCGATCATCCAGACCTTCGGCTTGATGAACTTGATCATGTCGTGGATCGAATCGCCCGATTCGACATGGCCGCCGGGCGAATTCACGTAGATGCGGATGTCCTCGTCGCTGGCGGCGGCGAGCGCCACGAGCTGCGAGCAGACCTTCTGCGCCAGTTCCTGGTTGATCGGCCCGTAGATGAAGATCGAACGCGACTTGAAAAGATTCGCCTCCGTTTCCTTGCCCAGGGGCAGTTCCGTCTTCTTGTCGTCTTCGTCGCTCATCCAAAGTCTCCGGATTGCTCGTCAATAGTCCTGTCGCTGTCAGATAATGCGACTCACTGGCCAAGACAATGCAACAAAACCGATAAGGGGCGATAGAGCCTCGCCGCGCCACCGGAAAACAGGGTAAATGCGCCCGGCGCGTTGCGCACTTTGCGTATGGACTTGGCGCCGGCACCGCTCCTACGATGCGGCCTTATCGACAAAGGCGCCGGCCGCTCCCCAAGGCCGGCGGAACAGGGGACATCATGATCAGACGCATCCCGCTGGCGCTGGCCGCGCTCGCCGTCACGGCCGCACCGGCCTTCGCCCACCTCAATCCGGAAGAGCACGGCTCCTTCATGGCCGGGTTCTCGCATCCGCTCTTCGGCCTCGACCATATCCTCGTCATGGTCGCCGTCGGCCTCTGGGCGGCGCAGATCGGCGGCAAGGCGCTCTGGGGTGTGCCGGCCGCCTTCGTCGCCACCATGGCGATCGGCTTCGGCCTTGCGCTTGCGGGCGTCGATCTGCCCTTCGTCGAGCCGGCGATCCTCGCCTCGGTCGTCGCCCTCGGCCTGCTCGTGGCCATGGCGGTGAAACTCGACACGGCGGCCTCGGCCGCGATCGTCGCCGTCTTCGCGCTCTTCCACGGCCATGCCCATGGCGGCGAGCTCGGCAGCGCCGGCGCCCTCGAATTCGGCACCGGCTTCGTCGTCGCGACGGCGCTGCTGCACGTCGCCGGCATCGGCCTTGGCCTCGGCATCGCGCGCCTTTCGGGCGGCGGCGCAGCGGCGCGCATCCTCGGGGCCGTCACGGCGCTCGCCGGCCTCGTGCTCGCCTTCGGCTGACATCCGGGGGCGGCGGAAGAACCGCCGCCTTCACCCCCGCCCGCGATAGGGCTGCACGCCCTGCTCGGGGATCCACACGCCCTTCGGTGCATCGCCCGTCTGCCAGAACACATCGATCGGAATGCCGCCGCGCGGATACCAGTAGGCGCCGATGCGCAGCCATTTCGGCTCCAGCAGCCCGACGAGCCGCTTGGCGATGTCGATGGTGCAGTCCTCGTGGAAGGCACCGTGGTTGCGGAAGGAGTGCAGGTAGAGCTTCAGCGATTTCGATTCGACCAGCCAGCCGTCCGGGATGTAGTCGATGACGATATGCGCGAAATCCGGCTGGCCGGTCATCGGGCAGAGCGAGGTGAATTCCGGCGCCGTGAAGCGCACGACGAAATCCGTGCCTCCATGGTTGCTCGGCACCTTCTCCAGAACGGCGGCCTCCGGGTTGGACGGCAGGTCGACCGCCTGGCCGAGCTGCGACAGTCCCGATACGTCAGTCTTGCTCATTGTGAACCTCTTCGATCTTCACCTTGATTCCATGCGCCTTTTCGGTCTCCGGCTCGACATGGATGGCGATCTGCGCGCCGGGCTGCACGGCACGGATGGCATCCTCGAGCCGGTCGCAGATGTCATGCGCCTCGCCCACGGGCATTCGCGCCGGCACGACGAGATGGAAGTCGACGAAGGTCGCCGCCCCGGCCCTGCGCGTCTTCAGGTCGTGCACGCCGAGGGAGCCCGCGCCATGCGCGGCGATCGCCGCCTGGATGGCCTCGGCCTCCTCCGGCTCGACCGCATGGTCCATCAGGCCATCGACCGAATGGGCAATGACCCTCCAGCCCTGGTAGAGGATGTTGAGCGCGACGAGCACGGCCAGCAGCGGATCGAGCACCGCATAGCCGGTGGCGATGGCGAGAAGGAGGCCGACGAGCACGCCCGCCGACGTGACCACATCCGACAGGATATGCTGCCCATCCGCCGAAAGCGCCGGCGAGCGATAGCGTTTTCCCGCGCGAATGAGGATGAAGGCCCAGGCCGCGTTGATGACGCCCGCAAGGAAGTTGATGGCAAGACCCAGTGCCGGCGCCTCCATCGGCGCGGGCGCAAGCACCGCCGGCGCCGCCTCCGCGACGATCAGCAGCGCCGCGACCACGATCAGCACGCCCTCCAGGACCGCCGAGAGATATTCCGCCTTGTGGTGGCCGAAGGGATGAGTCTTGTCCGCGGGTTTTGCCGCATAGGTGATCGCCGCGAAGGCGACGATGGCGGCGACCACGTTGACGCTCGATTCCAGCCCGTCGGAGAGGAGCGCCACGGAGCCCGTCACCCACCAGGCGATGAGCTTCAGCCCCATCACGAAAAGCGAGAGCGGAATGCCCCAGAGCGCCAGCCGCTTGACCCGATCCGAATTTTCCATGCCATTCTCCATGCGCATGCAACCGAGTTGCAAAAAGCCTGGTCCATCAACGCAAAACCGCGCGCACGGGGACGTGCACGCGGTTTTCTCTTGGCGTCGGTATCGGCCAGTTCGGCCGTTTTGTCAAAGCCTCAGGCGGCTTTTATCTTCGCTTTCTTGGAAAGGTGGGCGACCACGTTCTCGATCATCCGCATGCCGGCGTCCTGGCCGAGCGTCATGATCGATTCGGGATGGAACTGCACGGCGGCGACCGGCTCGCTGGCATGCTCGATGCCCATGATCGTGCCGTCTTCGCTCTCCGCCGTGATGATGAAATCGCGCGGCAGCGTGGCGGGGTCGGCGAAGATCGAGTGGTAGCGCCCGACCGTCACCTCGCGGCCGAGGCCGGAGAAGACGATGCCCGGCTCCAGCACGCGGATGCGCGAGGGCTTGCCGTGCATGGGAATGGCGAGCTGGCGCAGCTCCCCGCCATAGGCCTCGGCGAGCGCCTGCAGGCCGAGGCAGACGCCGAAGATCGGCAGGCTGCGCGCCCGCGCCTTCTTGATCGTCGCCTTGCAGTCGAAATCCTTCGGGCTTCCCGGGCCGGGCGAGAGCACGACGAGATCCGGCTTGATGCGGTCGAACACCTCTTCGGGAACCGGCGTGCGCACGGTCGTCACATTCGCGCCCGTCTGGCGGAAATAGTTGGCGAGCGTGTGGACGAAACTGTCCTCGTGGTCGACGAGCAGGATGTTCACGCCCGCGCCCACGGCCGCGACGTCGCGCTGCACCTTGGCGGAGTTGCCGGACTTGGCGTCGCGGATGGCTGCGATCATGGCGGAGGCCTTCAGTTCGGTTTCGGCTTCTTCTTCCTGCGGATTGGAATCGTAGAGCAGCGTCGCCCCGGCGCGCACCTCTGCAATGCCGTCCTTGATACGGATGGTGCGCAGCGTGAGGCCGGTGTTCATGTCGCCGTTGAAGCCGACCATGCCGATCGCCCCACCATACCATGCGCGCGGACTCTTCTCATGCGCCTCGATGAAGCGCATCGCCCAGAGTTTCGGCGCGCCGGTGACCGTGACGGCCCAGGCATGCGAGAGGAAGCCGTCGAAGGCGTCCATGTCGTCGCGCAGGCGCCCCTCGATATGGTCGACCGTGTGGATGAGGCGCGAATACATCTCGATCTGCCGGCGGCCGATGACCTTGACCGACCCCGACTCGCAGACGCGGCTCTTGTCGTTGCGGTCCACGTCCGAGCACATGGTGAGCTCGGATTCGTCCTTCTTGGAGTTGAGCAGCTTCAGGATCTGTTCCGAATCGGCGATCGGATCGTCGCCCCGCTTGATCGTGCCGGAGATCGGGCAGGTCTCGATGCGCCGGCCGGAGACGCGCACGAACATTTCCGGCGAGGCGCCGACGAGATATTCCTGGTTGCCGAGATTGATGAAGAAGGAATAGGGCGACGGGTTGATCGCCTTGAGGCGGCGGGAGATTTCCGACGGCTTGCTCTCGCACCGCTCGAAAAACTTCTGGCCGGGCACCACCTCGAAGAGGTCGCCGCGGCGAAAACTCTCCTTGGCCTTGACCACCAGCTCGGCATATTCGCCGGGACGATGGTCGCCATGCGGCGGGATCACGTCGACGGTCTGGAACGGCTCCGGCGCGATCGCCTCGCCCCTGCCCTCCGTCGAAAGCCCGTCCTTGGCGAAATCGTAGCGGTCGATCCAGGCCTTGGCGGCGTAGTGGTCGACGACGAGGATCTCGTCCGGCAGGAACAGCACCATGTCGCGCTGGTCGTCCGGCCGCGTCAGCTTCAGGTCGATCGCATCGAACTGGAAGGCGAGGTCGTAGCCGAAGGCGCCGTAGAGGCCGAGGCTGGCATCCTGGTCCGAATGGAAGAGGTCGGTGACGGCGCGCAGCACCGTGAAGACCGTCGGCATCTTGGAGCGCTCTTCCTCGGTGAAGACCCGGTCGGGCAGCTTCACCTCGAGATCGAGCCGGTTTTCCGTGCGGGCGCCGAGCGCGAGTTCCGGCACATCCGCCAGGCGGTCGGCGATGAGGGAAAGCAGCACCGTGCCGCGGGCATTATAGGCCTCGATCCAGACGGCGCGGCCGAAGGAGGAAATGGCGAGCGGCGGATCGACGACGGCGGTGTCCCAGCGGGTATAGCGGCCGGGATATTCGTAGTTCGACGAGAAGACCGCGCCGCGCCGTTCGTCGAGCTTGTCGACATAGGCGGAAATCGCATGCGCATAATCGGCGGCGCGGCGGCGGCGCGTGACGGTCACCCCGCCCTTCGTCTCGTAGGCTTCGGCGCCGTCTTCCAGGATTTTCGTGGCCATTCCCCAACTCCGTTTCAGGCCCGTTTCGCTCAAGACGGCCCAAAAGAAAAAGCCGCCTCGAAGGTTTCGGGCGGCTTGTCGTCTCAATCACGCATGACTGGTCAAGGCCGCCTCAGCGAGCCCACCACCAGCCAGCGATGATGATCATCTTTTCCATGAGCGGAGTGTTAGCGTGAAGTGCGGGCGTACGCAAGACCGATTGCGACGGCCCCGATACCACTTTCCGGATGTTGCGCCTCCGCATCACCGGCCGTTGCGCTTGCTGCGCGAGGAAACGGCACGGTGAAACAATCTGTCAATATGGCGAATTTTCGCCATGTTCGGAAGTTTGCTCCTTTTGTGAGCGCATGCTAATGGCAGCGCCCCAGACATCGACATCAAGGCATGAAACCCATGGTCTCCATCATGGTGGAACAGTTCCGCGAAATGCAGGTCCTGCTCGCGGAAACGATCGCAGATTATGAAACGCCGGAGTTCAAGGGACTGGACGGCAGGATCGCCCGCGCCTTCGACACCATCTATCGGCACGACCCGCGCGATGCCGCCGAAGCCTGCACCATGGTGCGCTTCTTCCTCGACATCATCGAGGACAATGACAGCGGCGACAGCATCCATCTCATCCAGCGCGTGCGCACGATCATAAACGACTGCGCCGGCCGCTGTCCGCCGGCAATGGAAATCACCCACGGCGCGGGCATCTGACCGCTCAACCGGCAACCAAATCGGTTTTCCGGCGTTTCCTCGCTGATCTTGTCAGCCGGGAGACGGAACCATCGCCACGCTGCCTCGCCCAGACCCCTTCCGCGTTCCTTCGCCCCGTGGAAACAGGCCCGCTCCCGGTTTTCATGCAAAACCGCTGCGCATTTTCGCTGGGATTGTCCTGGCCCTCTTCGCCGCCGCCCTCATCCTGGCCGGCGCTGCCGACCTGCCGGAGGAAGGCCCACTTCCCGTCACAAGGCCGGAGCAGACGGCCGGCGACGATGCCGAAAAGGCGCCGCCGGAAACGATCGAATCCGGGCAGAAGCTGAAGGACGACGCGGAGAAGGCGAAGGAACGCCCCCGGGAGGACGACGGGCAGGAGGCCGCCTGCCGGGTGGCGCTGAAGGCCATCGGCGCCCTTTTCGAGGAGGCACCCGCCGTCGACGACGGCAAGGCCTGCGGCATCGACAGGCCCGTCCTGCTCAAGGGCCTGCCGGGCGGCATCAAGGTCGAGCCCGCGGCGACGATCCGTTGCGAGACCGCGCTGCAGCTTGCCCGCTGGATGGAGGGATCGGTGAAACCGTCCCTTGAGGCCGCCATGCCGGGCGAGGCCATCACCGTACTCTCCCAAGCCTCGGCCTATGTCTGCCGCAACCGCAATGGTGCGGACGAGGGCAGGATTTCCGAGCATGCCTTCGGCAATGCCGTCGACATTGCCGGCTTTGCACTGAAGAGCGGCAAGACCGTCACAATCCGCCCGGCGGACAAGGAGCCGACGCTGGAAGGCGCCTTCCAGCGCGCGATCACGGAGGCGGCGTGCCTCTACTTCACCACGGTGCTCGACCCCGGCAGCGACGCCGCGCACCAGAACCACCTGCATCTCGACGTGAAGGAGCGGCGCGGCGGCTACCGCTATTGCTGGTAGATGCGATTATATTTCGCCCCGCTCCTGAAAAGGCCGGGCGGCAGCGCCTATGTCAGGCATGGCCACTTGTGGCCATCCGCCATTCCCGCCCAACAAGGTTCCCGCCATGTCCATCCCCCCCTACGACCTCTCCATCCCCGCCTTCCAGCGCGGTTTCGCCGTGCTTTCCAAGCTGCTCGACAAGGCCGAGGCCTTCGCCGAGGAAAGGAAGATCAAGCCGGAGATCCTGGTCAACGCCCGCCTTGCGCCGGACATGCTGCCGCTCGCCGGCCAGATCCAGCGCATGAGCGACACCGCCAAGGGTGCGGCCGCCCGCCTGACCGGCACGGAGGCGCCAAGCTTTGCCGACGACGAGACGACGCTCGCCGACCTGCGCGTCCGTATCGCGAACACCGTGTCCTATCTTGCCACCGTGCCGGAATCCGCCTTTAAGGGCGGGGCGGAACGCACCGTCGTGGTGAAGACGCGCGGCGGCGAGACGAGCTATGCCGGCAAGGACTATCTCCTCACCTTCGCCCTGCCGAACTTCTATTTCCACCTGACCACCGCCTACGCGATCCTGCGCCACAACGGCGTTCCCGTCGGCAAGCTGGATTATCTCGGCCGGACCTGAACGGGCCGAGCGGCGTACTGTTCCTCGGACCTCATTGTCAAAAACCTCCCCCCAACCACCACCGTCATCCTCGGGCTTGACCCGAGGATCCATGTCACACGGCACGCCCTGGATTGGACGGGTGGATCCTCGGGTCAAGCCCGAGGATGACGAAGGAGAAGGCGCGGCTTGAGTGTCCAAGGGCCGATACGACGAAGCGACCAAGCGCCCGGAAGGGTCTTGCCTCGCCTCAGAACAACCCCTCGATGAACCCCTCCTCGTTGAGGAAGATCCTCTCCGACGACGGTACCTTCGGCAGGCCGGGCATGGTCATGATCTCGCCGGTGATGACGACGACGAAGCCGGCGCCGGCCGAGAGTCGCACCTCGCGCACCGGCACCGTATGACCGGAGGGCGCACCGCGCAGGTTCGGATCGGTCGAGAAGGAATATTGCGTCTTGGCCATGCAGACCGGCAGGTTGCCGTAGCCCTGCTCCTCCCAGATGCGCAGCTGGTCGCGCACCGACTTGTCCGCGATCACCTCGCCGGCATGATAGATGTCCTTGGCGATGGTCTCGATCTTCTGGAAGAGCGGCATCTCGTCCGGATAGAGCGGCGAGAACTGCGACAGGCCGGATTCGGCAAGCTCCACCACCTTGCGTGCCAGGTCCTCGATGCCGGCCGAGCCGCGCGCCCAGTGACGGCAGAGGATCGCCTCTGCTCCGAGCGTCGCGACATAGTCCTTCACCGCCTGGATTTCCGCATCCGTGTCCGAGATGAAATGGTTGATGGCGACCACGACGGGCACGCCGAACTTCTTGACGTTCTGCACGTGGCGGCCGAGGTTGGCGCAGCCCTTCTTCACCGCGTCGATATTCTCCCGGCCGAGATCGTCCTTCTTCACCCCGCCGTTCATCTTCATGGCGCGCACGGTGGCGACGATGACCGCCGCATCCGGCTTGAGCCCGGCCTTGCGGCACTTGATGTCGAAGAACTTCTCCGCCCCGAGATCGGCGCCGAAGCCGGCCTCCGTCACCACATAGTCGGCAAGCCTCAGCGCCGTCGTGGTGGCGACGACCGAGTTGCAGCCATGGGCGATGTTGGCAAAGGGACCGCCATGCACGAAGGCGGGATTGTTCTCCAGCGTCTGCACGAGGTTCGGCTGCATGGCGTCCTTCAGGAGCACGGTCATCGCGCCGTCCGCCTTGATGTCGCGGGCGAAGACCGGCGACTTGTCGCGGCGATAGCCGACGATGATGCTGCCGAGGCGCTTTTCGAGGTCCTTCAGGTCGGTCGCAAGGCAGAGGATCGCCATGACCTCCGAGGCGACCGTGATATCGAAACCCGTTTCGCGCGGATAGCCGTTGGCGACGCCGCCGAGCGAGGCAACGATGTGGCGCAGCGCGCGGTCGTTCATGTCCATGACGCGCCGCCAGGCGATGCGGCGGATGTCGATGTTCTGCTCGTTGCCCCAGTAGATATGATTGTCGATAAGCGCGGAAAGCAGGTTGTGCGCCGAGGTGATGGCGTGGAAATCGCCGGTGAAGTGGAGGTTCATGTCCTCCATCGGCACGACCTGCGCATAGCCGCCGCCGGCCGCCCCGCCCTTCACGCCGAAGCAGGGCCCGAGCGAGGCTTCGCGGATACAGGTGATCGCCTTCCTGCCGATGCGATTGAGGCCGTCGCCGAGGCCGACCGTCGTCGTCGTCTTGCCCTCGCCTGCCGGCGTCGGGTTGATCGCGGTGACGAGGATCAGCTTGCCGTTCTTCCTGCCTTTCTGCGCGGCGATGAATTCGGCACTGATCTTCGCCTTGTCATGGCCGTAGGGCAGCAGGTGCTCGGGCGGAATGCCGAGCTTCTCACCGATCTCCAGGATCGGTCTTTTCTTGGCGGCGCGGGCAATTTCGATATCGGATTTCACGTCGGCCATGCGGTGTCGCTCCCTCTCGGCACAGCTACCGCAACCGGGTCTCCTCCCCTGACGGCGGTGCTTCCTTCATTATCTGCCGCGCCATTTCATCGTGAAGCCGGGGGCAATGCCACACCGGGTTTTGCCGCTTGCTAGACCAGAAACGACATGGGGGGATAAATTTGCGGCGAATAGCGAATAGCGAATAGCGAATAGCGAAAGAGATCGCGCCCCTATTCGCTATTCGCAACTCCCTATTCGCTCCCTACCGCGCCAGCACGTCGCGCATCTCGACGAGATTGGACCGCACGCGCAGGACATAGAAGCCCATCGTGGCAAGATGCGTTGGCATGATCCAGCCGTCCTCGCGGCCGTTGGAGATGATCGCCGGCTGGATGTTGAGGGCGGACCGCAGCTGCTTGATGCTTTCCGTCCAGAGCGGCTCGATGCCGCGCAGCCTGATGACCGCATCGAAATCCGCGCCGGCGGCCGAAAGGATGCCGTAATAGCCGTAGAGCTGGCCATAGGCGAACCAGTAGCGGTCGTCCGCACGCGTATCGAACCAACCGCCATTGTGGAACTCCGACCGTTCGCGAATGATCGCGGAGGTCGAGCCGATGTCGTTGGCGATGCGGTCGAGGAATTCGATCAGGTTGTCCGAACGGCCGTCGAAGATCGCCTCGCAGGATTCCAGCGCGGCGTTGAACTTGCGCAGGTCCGCCATCGCCGTGCGGTAATAGGTCGGCGTCGGCGTCTTCGGCAGCAGCGAATCCGAGCCGAAATACCAGGTCTCCTCATCGAACTGGATATTGCCGCGGGCCCGCTGGAGGTCGGCGTTGATGCCAGAGGTGCCGCGCACGCGGCCGAGCGAATCGACGAGCTCGACCGCCGTGCGGCGGACCGCCTGGTTGATGCCGCGCTGGAACGAGGCCTTGTTGTCGAACCAGGGCGTACGGTCCCAGTCGAGCCCGAAAAGGCCGAGCTTGTAGAGCAGCATGGACGAAATCCAGGCATTCTGGTTGACGTTGTAGTCGATGAGGTCGGCCGTCACATCGACGATGGCCGAGCGCACGCAGGTCTTCGGCTCCGGCTCGGCGACCTCGCCCGCTGCCGGCGTGGTCGCCTGCCCGCCCGATGCGCTGCCGGCATCCTGCTTGCGCTGGGCGAGATTGTAGGCGTTCACGTAGTCCGGGCTGAAGCCGGTCCACATCTGGGTCTGCCAGATGAAATAGGCGTAGAAGCCGACAAGCAGGAGCAGGCCGATGCCGATCGGCCCCTTGATGATCCAGCCGCGCGCCCGATACCAGTTCGTCACCGTCATGAACGGCCAGAGGATCCAGGCGATCACGAGGCCGATGCCCCGGCCGATGGCCGCGAAGATGCGTTGGAAAAACGCGACAATCGGGTCAAGCATTAGGGTCGTCCTCTCTGATGCCGAAAAGTTTCCTGCGGAAGGCAGCCTTGTCCTGCAGATAGGTCCGCGTCAACGTCGCCACAACATAGGCGCGGAACTTTTCGCTGTAGTGTTCGTAGGCGGCGTAGAACCCCTGCTTGTCGAAGACGAAGCGGGAGACGAAATCATAAGGAACCATCTGTGAAATCAGGCGGTTGACCAGCCACTGGTCCGGATGCTCGGGCGCTGCGCGCACCAGCATGAAGCGCCGCTGCGGCGGCACTTCGGCGATCTTGATCTCCCCCGTCGATGCGAGCGTTCGGATCGCCTCCTGCAGGAAGGGATAGGTGCCGTCGCGCGCCATGAGCTCGGCATTGCGATGCATCCAGGTCTGCAGCCAGATGCGGTCTGCCTTTTCGAGATCGGCGGTCGGATCACCCCGGTTGACGAGGCCGACCACCGTCATCTCCGCCCGGTGCTGGAAGAGGCCCGACGGCTCCACCCAGGAGGCGCGCGGCAGTTCCAGCCGCTTCGTGGAGGCCAGGAAATCGAAGATACGCTTGTGGTCGTCGAGCGCGATATAGCTCACCTGCCAGGGCCGGGAACGGCGGAAGCCCGGCACGGTCGGGTCGCAGATGACCGTCGTCGTCTTGTCGTCGAGGAAGACGTAGACGCCGCCGAAATGGTTCGCCCAGTAGGCCTCGTGGCGGAAGACGAGCTGGTCGGGCACCAGCGCGTTCTGGCGGATGTCGCCGGTCTGTTTCGCCAATTCCACCATGCGGTTGAGCATGGCATCGTCCGCCCAGGCATTCGGCACGGTCTTCAGCCGGTCGACGAGGCCGCGCAGCTCCCCCGCCTTGCCGAGCATGTCCTCGGCCGACAGGACCTTGAAGCGCACCTCGTTGATCGAGAGCAGGTCGTCGATGTCGTTGACGACGGAGACGGAGTCCTCGATCTCGCCATAGAGCGCATCGCGGATGGTGATGGCGTTGATCGCCCGGGCGTTGGCCGAGAAGAACTCGTGCATCAGCGCCGCGGTGTTGGAAAAGCTCGTATGCACGACCGGCAGGTTCACCTGCTCCGGCGTCATGATGATGAAGCGACGGTTGACGCGGTTCGGATCGAGATAGTCCCGATCGCCGAGCTCGTCGGCGATCTCCGGCGAAAAGCCGGTCATGTCGATGCGGAAGCTGGGAAGCGCCGTGCGGCGCATGCCGAACCCGTCGAGCGCCTTGTTGTAGCGCTCCACCAGATGCGGCTCATCGACCGGCAGCAGCCGGCCATAGATCAATTCGGCTTCGAGGAGGCGTTTCATGCGTCTTGAATCACTCGCTTACCGGCCTTTTATTGTCTTCACCCCAGAAAAGATCATCGAGATCAACACGCAAGGCCTTGGCGATGCTCCTGAAAACCGAAATGCTGCCTTCCTTCTTGCCGGTTTCGATCTCGGAAAGATAGGCCGCGCTGATGCCGATGGCCTTCGCCAGGTCCTTGCTCGTCATGCCGCGGAAATCGCGCCAGACGCGGATCGGGCTCTCTCCGTCGATCAGCCGGTCGACGAATTCGGACGGAACCTTGAGATCGTCGCCCTCCGCGATGCGCCGTTTGGCTTCGTCGTAGGCGGCGACGTCCTCCAGCATTTCCGCCATTTCGACGAGCGCCTCGTATTCGGCCCGCGCGAGCACGACCATCTCTTCGCCGCCCGGCGTGGTAAATCTGGTCACCTTGTTCATCGCCCGCTTCCTTCAGTAGATGTTTCCGCGGCTATCGACTTCAAGCACATCAAGAACGTCGCCATTTTCATCGAAGATCACACGCCAGTTACCGACCCGCAATCTAAAGCCCGCACGTCCCTGCAGCTTTTTGACATTTGCTTTCTGCGCTGCAGGATCGGCAGCATATTGGTAAATCTTCCGTCTGATCTTGTCGGCTTCGTTTCTCGGTATCCTGGCCAGCGTCCTTAAAGCCGGTGCATGAAAGACGACCTGTTTCATGGACACTAAACCTCACCCGGGCAACAGGCAATAAAATTCGCTAACAGCTAATTTTTACCACCGTCCCTCCGCCTTCATCGTCTCGATCTCGCGGATCGCCTTCTCGCGCTGGCGTTCGCGGCGGATGATGTCGGAAACCGCCGCGTCGTCGGATTTGTCCGTGTAACGGAATTCGCTGTCGGCGTAGCGGTTGATCTCCTGGAGGACCATTTCCATGGTGATCGGGCCGCGCAGTTCCTCGATCATCGCCTTCTTCTCGTCGTAGCCCTTGTGCATGAAGGCGCCGGCAGTGGCGAACCAGTCGTCCGGCAGGTCCACGTCCATGGCGCGCATCTTGATCGCGTCGGTGATGTTCTTGATGGCGCGGCCGGTGAAGCGGGGCTCGGCGATCTTAATGCGATGGAGATAGGCGCCGACATCGGCGAGCGACTTGATGGCGCCGTGCTCCTTCTCGTGCATTTCCCACACGGCGAGAAGGCCCTCTTCCTGTGGTTTTGCATGTTGTCCGTAGGAGGTGGAGACGGCACGCTTGATCTCCTGGCCCTCGAAGAGCGTGTGCGCGCCGAGCGGGATCGAGTGGTTCTTGCCGACCAGCATGGCGAAGATGTCGATATAGTCGTCCTCGGTCTGCGGCCCGTCGACCAGCCAGCGGGCACCGGCGCGCTGGCGCAATGCATCGTCGACATTTTCCGGATAGTTGGAGAACATGCCGAAGGTGCAGTTGCCGCGCACCACGGTCGAGGCGCCGGCAAAGCTTTCCATGAGGACCGCGGTCACCTCGTGCTGGCCGGCCGAGGCCCGGTCGTCCGAACGTTTCGCGGCGACCTGGTCGACGTCGTCGATCGTGCCGAAGCCGATCGCCTTCGGGTTGATGACGTTGTTGACGAATTCCTTGCAGTTCTGGCCGGATTTGCCCTGGTAGGAGGAAATCTGGTCGACGCCGAAATTCTCGTAATGGAAGGCGTAGCCGGCGGTCTGGCAGTAGTCGTTGACGAGGCCGGCGAGCATCTGGATGAGGATCGTCTTGCCGGTGCCCGGCATACCGTCGCCGATGAAGGTGAAGAGGAAGCCCCCGAGCTCGACGAAGGGGTTGAGCTGGCGCTCGAAATCATAGGCGACGAGCATCTTGGCGAGCTTCATCGCCTGGTATTTGGCGATGTGGTTGCCGATGATCTCTTCTGGCTTCTTGAAGGTCATCGTGAGCGGCTTGCGCTTCTGGCCGGGCGCGACGTCGAAGCCGGAGAGGGTGAAATCGTCCTGCTCGATGCGGATATGGGCATTCTCGAAGCCGGCAAGGCCGGTGAAGCGCGCGCGGCGGCTGATCAGCCCCTCGATGGCGACGCGGGCGAAGGCCCGGGCGCGGGAAACGAGCGCCGCATCGTCCGGCGCGCCGGCAATCGTCCGGTCGAGGCCGGCGACCATGCTCTTCAGCGCGTCCTGCGGCGTGTCGAAGAGATAGTCCGGCTCGCCGCCGTCCTCCACCGGTTCGCCCTCGCCCGGCAGCGTCGCGCCGAGATAGGCGGCGAAGGTGAAGGCGGCGATATAGGCGGAGGCGGAAAGCAGCGCCTTGAACTGGTTCGCCTCGTCACCCGCCAGGGGCGAGGCGAGATTGCGCGATTGCAGGCCTTCGAGATTGGTCTGGCGGGAAAAGGCATCCGTCACCGCCAGGGCGACCTGAAGACCACGGCGGGAGCGGAAGAGCACGGCATGCTGCTGCGGCGAGAGCAGCGGGTCGGCGGCGCGCACGGACTGGATGGTCCTTGCCAGCTCCACCTCGCGCGTGCGCCGCGCGCCGGCGGTCGAGACCGTCGACACGAAACGCCGGCCGGTGCCGGCAAGCGCGGTGCCCTGTCTGCCGTCGTCGCTTTCGAGGATGACGAGTTTGGTGACGAGGCTCTGCGCCGTCGCCTGGTGCTTGGCGATATCGTCTTCGTGGATCGTCGTCAGTCCGGCATTGAGGCTCATCGGTCTCAGTCCTTCTGATGGCTCGGCGGCAGAAACCACCGAGGGATTTGGGCTCCGTCAGGAGCGGTTTGCCGCCGGTCTCCCCGAAGCATCCGCGAGAACGCGACGGGTGGAGCGTGAAAGCGGCCGGTGGATCGTCGCCCGCCTGGCCGGGATGTTCACCCTTCGCTGATCACCTGGTTTCCCGAGATCACATGCACCTTGTAGGCGCCGAAAATGCCGGCGGTCTCGCCCGCGGCATAGAGCGCCTGATAGGCATCGTGCGGCACCAGCGCGTGTTTCTCATAGGCGCTGACGCCCATGCGGGCGGCCTCGAGATCGTCGGTCTCGATATGGAACTCCTCCTGCGCCGGGGTGGAGCTCCAGAAACCCTTCTTCGCCGGGCGCTCGGCCTTGGAGAAGACCTCCTGCACGGTCCAGGTCAGCAGCCAGGCGTTTTCCGGCTTCCGCACCTTGGAAAGGATCTCGTTGACCCGCTCGTTGTTCTCGGTGATGCCGGCCGAATAGAACGGCCCCAGCACGATGCGGCGCAGCTGCTTGGGATGCAGCGTCGGAAAATCCCGGTCGAGATTGGTGGCGATCGTCGCGGGGGTAAGCGAATAGGCGCTGTTCTTCAGCGCGAAATCGTCGAAGCGGCTGGCGAGCTCGGGATTGAGCAGGCCGCCGACCGGCAGCGGGATGTCCACCTCCGGATTGAGCTTGCCGTCCTTCGTCACCAGCATCTTGATGACGTTCTCGCTCGAATCCTCGATCGTCGCCATGTAGACCATCGGCAGCGTCGCCGTGCCGTCGAAGGCGCCCCAGCACACGACGTAATAGGGCCGCATGGTCTTCGGGTTGACAGCGACGCGGATCGTCTCCGGCAACACGAAGGGCGAGAAGATGTCGCCCTTGCCGATCTGTTCCAGGTAGAGCCGCTCGGCCATGCGCGCCTGGAGATCGCCCGGGAACGCCTTGTGACGCAGGATGAAATCCGCCATCTCGCCGCGCAGCTGGTCGGCATTCGGGATCGCGGCAAGCCGCTTTTCCGCGCTCTGCCGGTCGTTCTCCAGTTCCAGCACGTTCTGGAACACCGGAAAGCCGCTCTCGGCGCGCGAGACGCGGAACTGCTGGACGAAGCCGATGCGGTTCTCCCAGCAGGCGAAGGAGGCCTTCAGCCGGGCAAGGTAGGGCACGACGATCTCGCCCACCACGCTGTTGCGGTAGAGCGGCGAGTTGCGGTCGGCAAGGAAGATCTCAAGGCCGCCGAGGGCGGCGCGGATGGTGGAGAAATATTGTGCGACGGCGCTGTCGGCGGGGGCGTTCATGGCGCATCCTCACTGGCACTCCAAGACTGCCCCTCATCCGGCCTGCCGGCCACCTTCTCCCCGTGAACGGGGCGAAGGAGATATGCCGCGCTGGTTTCCTCAGCCAATACCCATTCGTGGGGCAAGTCCCCTCTCCCCGCCTGCGGGGAGAGGGTTAGGGTGAGGGGCAATGGCATGCCTGCGACCATCACTGCTTCACGTAGTTCGCGGTGTTGTGCTTGTCCATGACAGCCTGGAAGCGCCGGGCGAAGGCGTCGTCGGCGAGCTTCTTGCGGCGCTGGATGTCCTGCGTCGCCAGCATGTTCTTCTCGTGCATTTCGAGGAGATCGCCGATATGGCGCTGGGCGGCCGAGCCGATGCCGGCCATGGTCTCTTCCGCGGCCGTGTCGACCTGCGAGCCGAGCGTGTTGATCTTGTGCGCCACATCCTGCTGCGCGGCGGTCTTCAACGAATCCTCCAGCGCCTTGTAGAGCACGATGCGCTGCTCGGTATCGATGGTCAGCTTGTTGATCAGCGTGTTCTGCGCGGCGATCTGGTTGTTGAGCGAATCGACGAAGGTCTGGAACATCGAGGTGTAGCGTTCCAGCGTCTGGCTCTCGGCAAGCAGCTCCTGCTCCTTCGCCTGCATCTGGTTGTATTCCGTCGCCAGCGCCGAGCGCTCGCCTTCAAGGTCCGTGCGGGTCTTCTGGTCCGTCGAAGCGGCGATGCGGTTCTCGAGATCCATCAGCAGCGGGTTCAGCTCCTCGATGCGCTTCTGGGTGGCCTCGAGATTGGTCATCGTGCCCTTGCGCCGCTCGATCACCTGCACGAGGCTTGCCTCGGAGGTCTTGTAGCGCTGGTCGAGGATCGACTTCTGCTCCTTCAGGATGCCGACGATCGTGTCGGACTTGGAGAGAAGTTCCTGCAGGTTGCCGGCGAGCGACATGTTGCGCACGCGGTCGGTGCGCATGCGCTGCATCTTCTGCTTGGAGAAGATGCCGATGAACTTCTCGTAGCCCGTATAGCTCTTCATGCTCTCGAATTCGGTGCCGAAGATGTTCGTCGCATCTTCGAGGCCGATGATGAGGTCGGCGATATTGCCTTCCATCACGCGCTGCTGGGCGATGACGTCCTGGATGCGGGCGTTCTCGATGTCGAAATTGACATCGCCGAGCTTGGTGTCCGCCTTGGCGAACTGGTCGAGCACGGTGCTCGACTGCTCCAGCTTGCTGCGCATCTGGTTGACGACGCTGCGAGTCTTCTCGATTTCCGCATCGAAGTTCTGAAGTGTGGCCATGCTTGTCCCCTTGAAACTCTCCACGGCAGACGTCTGCGCCGCCCGATTTATTCCATCGCGGCAACACTATACGATTTCAGGCAGATAGGAACCTGCCCGCCGCCTTTACCGAACAAGATGTGGGACGGCACGGACCGCCCACAAGAGCGGTGCCGAAAATTTCGGCGGCGGCTAATGGCCCGCCGGCGCTTTCAGATAGGCGATGAGGTTGGCGATATCCTCGATCTTCCTCAGTCCCGCGAAGGCCATGGCGGTGCCCGGCACCATGGCCTTGGGCGACATCAGATACTCGGCGATCAAGGCCTCGTTCCACATCTTGCCGCCCTCGGCGAAGGCCGTCATGGCGGCGGAATAGCGGTAGTCGCCGACGGAGGCGACCGGCCGGCCGACGATGCCGGCGAGCGTCGGCCCGACGCGGTTGACCGGCTCGGTCGAATGGCAGGGCGCACATTTCTTGAAGACCGTCTTTCCCGCGACGGCATCGCCCTCCGCCAGGGCGGGGGCGGCGAGACAGAGGAACGCGGCGGCGGCGGCAGGAAGTCGTTTCATCATTTGTCCCCTCGCCGCCCGACGGCCGTCAATCGGCGTTCATGATGTCGTCCCAGTGGCGGCGGCAATAGGAAACGTACTTGTCATTGCCGCCGATTTCCACCTGCGCGCCTTCGCGCGCCACCTTGCCGTCCGCGCCGAGCCGGACGACCATCGTCGCCTTGCGGCCGCAATGGCAGATGGTGCGCACCTCGCGCAGCTCGTCGGCGATGGCTAGCAGCGCTTGCGAGCCGGGAAAGAGCTTGCCCTGGAAATCGGTGCGCAGGCCGTAGGCCATCACGGGGATGTGCAGCCGGTCGGCGACGCGGGCGAGCTGCCAGACCTGCGCCTCGGAGAGGAACTGCGCCTCGTCGACGAAGACGCAGGCGATCTCGCCGCCGCCGTCGCCGTTCAGTTCCTCGACATGCTTGTAGAGGTCGTCGGCATGGTCGAAGGCGATGGCTTCCGAGGTCAGGCCGATGCGCGAGGAGATGCGGCCCTGGCCCGCGCGATCGTCGAAGGAGGCGATCAGGATCGCCGTGCGCATGCCGCGTTCGCGGTAGTTGTAGGACGCCTGCAGGAGCAGCGTCGACTTTCCCGCGTTCATCGTCGCGTAACTGAAATAGAGTTTGGCCATGATTTTCTCCGTCCCCGCCTCATGGCCCGGCAGCGCGCGATTTTCCAGTCGAAAAGGCCGGAAAACCACAGAAAACCGCGCGGCCCGCCTTCTGCGACATCCATGTGCAAAATTGCGAACAGGTCCGAAATTTATTGGACGTTTCAGGGGCTTCCGGCTACGCCAAGATGCTTGAAAGCATATCGTTTTGATGATTGGCTAAACCATCAGTTATAAGGGGAGCAATAAAATGAAGTCTGCATCGCCATTCAAGACCCTTCTTGCCGCAGCCGTTTCCGTCCTCGCGCTTGGCGCCGCCAACGTCTCGGCCGCCGAAGCCGAAAGCTGTGGCAAGGTTCGCTTCTCGGACGTTGGCTGGACGGACATCACCGCCACGACCGCCACCGCGACCGTTCTGCTGAAGAGCCTCGGCTACGAGACGGAAGTGACGGTCCTGTCCGTTCCGGTGACCTATACGTCGCTGAAGAACAAGGACATCGACGTCTTCCTCGGCAACTGGATGCCCACCATGGAAGCCGACATCAAGCCGTTCCGCGAGGACGGCTCGGTCGAGACCGTGCGCGAGAACCTGGAGGGCGCGAAATACACGCTCGCAACCAATGCCAAGGGCGCCGAACTCGGCATCAAGGACTTCGCCGACATCGCCAAGCAGAAGGATGCGCTCGGCGCCAAGATCTACGGCATCGAGCCGGGCAATGACGGCAACCGCCTGATCATCGACATGGTCACCAACAACAAGTTCGATCTGTCGGGCTTCGAAGTGGTCGAATCCTCCGAGCAGGGCATGCTGGCCGAAGTCGCCCGCGCCGAGCAGGAAGGCACCCCGGTCGTCTTCCTCGGCTGGGAGCCGCACCCGATGAACGCCAACTTCAAGCTGACTTATCTCACCGGCGGCGACGACGTCTTCGGTCCGGATTTCGGCGGCGCGACGGTCTATACGAACGTGCGCCAGGGCTATGTCGCCGAATGCCCGAATGTCGGCAAGTTCCTGCAGAACCTCAAGTTCACGCTGGAAATGGAAAACCAGATCATGGGCAAGATCCTGAACGACGGCCAGGATCCGGAAACCGCCGCGACCGACTGGCTGAAGGCCAACCCGGCCGCCGTCGAGCCATGGCTTGCCGGCGTCACGACCAAGGACGGCAGCGGCGAGGCCCTGCCGGCCGCGAAAACGGCACTCGGTCTCTAACAGGGAAGAAGAGGAGCGGGGAGAAGACCTCCCCCCCTCCTCAGGTTGTTGACAGACCTCACCTCTCCCGCTGCCGTCATCCTCGGCCTTGAGCCGAGGATCCACATACCACGACGGCGATGGATGCTCGGGTCAAGCCCGAGCATGACGGCGGAGAGGTTTTCGGAACTTTGTCAGCGCTCTGTGGGCGAGAAGGAAACTTTCCCGCCCTTACTTCCCGCCGATAGTCGTTGCATCGTCAACCTCCAGACTAAGGCTTGCTGCCGTGGATTGGCTCACCGTCTCCAAAATTCCGATCGGCCCGATCGCCAAGGAAGTCGTCAACTGGCTGACGACCAACGGCAAGGGACTGTTCGACTTCCTGAAGGTCTTCCTGCAGGCCGGCATCGACGCCGTGCTCTTCCTGCTGCAGGGTCCGTTCTCCAGCGCCGGCGGCAGGTTCGGCTATGCGCTGTTCCTCATCGTGCTCGTGACGGGTCTCAGCTGGTGGTTCCGCCGCTCGATCGGCGTCGCCGCCTTCACCTTCCTCGGCCTCCTGCTCATCGTGAACCAGGGCTACTGGAAGGAGACGACGGAGACGCTGGCGCTCGTGCTGGCGGCGACCGGCGTCAGCATGGTGGTCGGCGTGCCGCTCGGCATCGCCGCCGCGCGCCGGCCGTGGTTCTATTCGATCCTCCGGCCGATCCTCGATCTCATGCAGACGATCCCGACCTTCGTCTATCTCATCCCGGCGCTGATCCTCTTCGGCCTCGGCATGGTGCCGGGCCTCATCGCCACGGTGATCTTCGCCATCCCCGCCCCGATCCGCCTCACCCGGCTCGGCATCATCTCGACGCCACCCTCGCTGGTGGAGGCCGCGCAGGCCTTCGGCGCGACGCCCGGCCAGGTGCTGCGCAAGGTCGAGCTGCCCTATGCGACGCCGCAGATCATGGCGGGCCTGACGCAGACCATCATGCTCTCGCTGTCGATGGTGGTCATCGCCGCGCTCGTCGGCGCCAAGGGCCTCGGCGTTCCCGTGGTGCGCGCGCTCAACACCGTGAACATCTCCATGGGCTTCGAGGCGGGCCTGTGCATCGTGATCCTCGCGATCATCCTCGACCGTCTCTTCCGCGCCGCCGATGAGGGAGACGCCAAATGACCGAAACCGTCGTCTTCAAGAATGTCTCCATCATCTTCGGCGACAGCCCGCAGAAGGCCCTCGCCATGGTCGATGCGGGCAAGACCCGCGACGAGATCGGCGCGGAGACCGGCCTGGTGCTCGGCGTGGCCGATGCCACGCTGTCGATCACCGAGGGCGAGATCCTCGTGCTGATGGGCCTTTCCGGCTCCGGCAAGTCGACGCTGCTGCGCGCCGTCAACGGGCTTGCGCCCGTGGTGCGCGGCGACGTGCAGGTGAAGGCCGCAAGCGGTTCGGTGAACCCCTATACGGCAACGCCCAAGGCGCTGCGCGATTTCCGCATGCACACCGTCTCAATGGTGTTCCAGCAGTTCGCGCTGCTGCCCTGGCGCAGCGTTGCCGACAATGTCGGCTTCGGCCTGGAGCTTGCCGGCGTGCCGGATCGCGAGCGCAAGGCGCGCGTTGCCGAACAGCTCGAGCTCGTCAACCTCGCCAAATGGGCGGACCGCAAGGTGAATGAGCTGTCGGGCGGCATGCAGCAGCGCGTCGGCCTTGCCCGCGCCTTCGCCACCGGCGCGCCGATCCTGCTCATGGACGAGCCGTTCTCCGCGCTCGACCCGCTGATCCGCACGCGCCTGCAGGACGAGCTGCTGGAGTTCCAGCGCCGGCTGAAGAAGACCATCCTCTTCGTCAGCCACGACCTCGACGAGGCCTTCCGCATCGGCAACCGCATCGCCATCATGGAAGGCGGGCGCATCATCCAGTGCGGCACGCCGCAGGAGATCGTCAAGAACCCGGCCAACCAGTATGTCGCGGACTTCGTGCAGAACATGAACCCGATCAACATGCTGACGGCCGGCGACGTGATGCAGCACGGCGCTTCAAGCAATGGCGGCGTGACGGCGACCGCGGCACCGCAGACCCCGCTCGTAGACATCCTCGACGCCATGGCCCGCACGCCGGGCAATGTCGGCGTCGTCGACAACGGCACGGTCGTCGGCACGATCAACGCGCAGGATATCGTGAACGGATTGACGCGGCACCGCCGGCGGGGGTGACGGTTCGCCCCGAACGGATTAGATAGAGCAGCGCCCCGCAACGGGCGCTGCTTTTTCATGGAAGGACGGGAGCAAGACCATGACCGAGAAGGACAGGCCGAGCGTCCTGCGCGAAACCGATGATGACGCGCGGCGCCTCGCCCGCACGCTGCTGCGCTCCGCCCGGAGCTGCGCGCTTGCGGTCATCGAGCCGGAAAGCGGCGCGCCCTTCGCCAGCCGCACGCTGACGGGCACCGACACGGATGGCACGCCGGTCATCCTCGTCTCCGCCCTTTCCGTCCACACCCAGGCGCTCCGGCGCGATGCGCGCGCCTCGCTGCTGGCGGGCGAACCCGGCAAGGGCGATCCCCTCGCCCATCCCCGCCTGACGGTGCTCTGCGAGGCAGAGGAAGTGGCCCGCGACAGCGCCGTGCATGCCGCGCTGCGCGAACGCTTCGTCCGCCGCCACCCCAAGGCGAAACTCTATGTCGATTTCCCCGATTTCGCCTTCTTCCGCCTCGTGCCGCTGCGCGCCCATCTCAACGGCGGCTTCGGCAAGGCCTTCGTGCTGACGGCGGACGACCTCATGATTCGCTCCCCGGCCCGCGGCGCGCTTGCCGAGATGGAAACCGGCGCCGTCGAGCACATGAACAGCGACCATGCGGAAGCGGCCGGCATCTATGCCCGCCACTATTGCGGCGCGAAGGACGGCGACTGGATCATCGTGGGGCTCGACGCCGCCGGCATCGACCTTGCCAGCGGCGACAAACTGAAGCGGCTGGAATTTTCACGCGAACTTGATCAGGCCACGGAACTTCGCGGGGAGCTTGCGCGTTTGCTTCGGGAAGCAAGGGCGGCGGGCTGAACCGTCTGCATTTGCGCGAAATCCGCTTGCCGCGCCTTTTTCGATAGGGAAGGCGCCTATCGCTATACGTGCAGGATACCCCCATTTCTGGCACTTGATGAGGGGTATTTTGTTTATATGCTAACAAGCGGATTCAAAAAATTACTTAATTTGAAGCGGAAACGCCCAAAGGAGTTTCAGATGGACAAGATTTCAGACGCAGAGCACGCGCAGGCCGAGGTTGCATCCGACTTTCTGTCCGCCATGGCCAACCCGAAGCGCCTGCTCATCCTGAAGGTCCTGGTCGAAGGCGAAATCGCCGTCGGCGCCCTCGCAAACCAGGTCGGTCTCAGCCAGTCGGCGCTGTCGCAGCACCTGTCGAAGCTGCGGGCGCAGAATCTCGTCACCACGCGCCGCGATGCCCAGACCATCTATTATTCCAGCAAGTCCGATGCCGTGCTGACCATTCTCGACGCGCTCGAGCGCATCTACAGGGCCCCCGGCAACGGGGCGTCGGAAAAGAAGCTTCGCATCGCCTGATCGCCTCCCCGCCTATCCCGATCGCAACGCCCCGGCCGGAATCCGGGGCGTTTTGCATGGAATCATCCGCTTGACGGCCCCGGGCGCCTTGATACTTTGACCAGCGGGTAAAAATTCCATCCGCAGTGCCCGCCGGGACGGCCCCCGCATTAAAGGCCCAGCATTTCAAGGATCACGGAGAGACCGCATGTCCAACCGCCTCAACACCCCCAACGACCTGCGTGCCTTCTGGATGCCGTTCACGGCAAACCGGCAGTTCAAGAAGGAACCGCGCCTCTTCGTCGGCGCCAAGGACATGTATTACACCACCCATGACGGCCGCCAGGTGCTCGACGGCACGGCGGGCCTTTGGTGCGTCAATGCCGGCCATTGTCGCCCGAAGATCACCGAGGCGATCCGCGAACAGGCCGGCGAGCTGGACTATGCGCCCGCCTTCCAGCTCGGCCATCCGAAGGCCTTCGAGCTCGCCAACCGCCTCGTCGACATCGCGCCCGAGGGCATGGACCATGTCCTCTACACCAATTCCGGCTCCGAATCGGTCGAGACCGCGCTGAAGGTGGCGCTCGCCTATCACCGTGCCAAGGGCGACGGCGCGCGCTTCCGCCTGATCGGCCGCGAGCGCGGCTACCACGGCGTCAATTTCGGCGGCATCTCCGTCGGCGGCATCGTCGCCAACCGCAAGATGTTCGGCACCCTGCTGACGGGTGTCGACCACATGCCGCACACCCATTTCCCCGAGAGGAACGCCTTCTCGCGCGGCGAGCCGGAACACGGCGGCGACATCGCCAGCGAATTGCAGCGCATCATCACCCTGCATGACGCCTCCACCATCGCCGCGGTCATCGTCGAGCCGGTCGCCGGCTCCACCGGCGTCCTCATCCCGCCGAAGGGCTACCTCCAGAAGCTGCGCGAGATCTGCACGCAGCACGGCATCCTGCTGATCTTCGACGAGGTCATCACCGGCTTCGGCCGCCTCGGCGCGCCCTTCGCCGCGCAGTATTTCGACGTGAAGCCCGATATCATCACCACCGCGAAGGGCCTCACCAACGGCGTGATCCCGATGGGCGCCGTCTTCGTGACCTCCGAGATCCATGACGCCTTCATGAACGGCCCGGAGCACATGATCGAGTTCTTCCACGGCTACACCTATTCCGGCAACCCGATCGCCTGCGCCGCCGCGCTCGGCACGCTCGACACCTACAAGGAAGAGGGTCTCCTGACCCGCGCCGCGGAACTCGCTTCCTACTGGGAGGAAGGCCTGCATTCGCTGAAGGATTGCCCGAACGTCATCGACATCCGGAATGTCGGCCTGATCGGCGCCGTCGAGCTCGCCTCCATCGCCGGCGAACCGACCAAGCGGGCCTTCAATGCCTTCCTCAAGGCCTATGAGAAGGGCCTTCTCATCCGCACGACGGGCGACATCATCGCGCTCTCCCCGCCGCTCATCATCGAGAAGCGCGAGATCGACGAACTGTTCGGCAAGCTGCGCGAGGTTCTGCAGAACAACATCTGATCCGGACGATCCGGCGGCGGGATGGCGGCTTCGGCCGCCATTTCCGTTCGCGTCAGAGCCGACGCAGCCGGCCGGAATAGTGCACGACCTCGCCAATGACCGGCAGCCCGATCGGCACGTCGAAGCAGAAATCCTCGCCTTCGGCCCATTCGCGCGCCGTGCTGCGCGGCGCCAGCGCCAGCGGCATCGGAAGGCCGAAGACGGACCATCCACGCATCACCATCGCCAGGCCGGAGGCATCCACCGGCAGGTCGAAGGAAAAGCGCATCGGCCCGAACCGCTCGACAAGGCGTGCGCCGCTCTGGCTGAGTTCGCTTGAAAAGACATGGCCGGAAAAATCCCGCGTCCAGCACTCGACGCCATCCCTCTCCTCGAAGGAAACGTGCAGGTCGTGCTCGCCCTCCGGCGGAAAGCGCATGACGGCACAGACAAGCCGCGCCAGACGCGACCGTCCCCGCCGCACGCGTCCCCAGCCCGCGGCCCCCGCATCGCCGACAAGGTCGTGCATGTCCCGCACCGGCTGCGGCATCGTGCCGTAGGCCGCGCCGATGACACGGTGGTAAAGCGGCACATAGGGCAGGCTCTCGATCGCGCTATGGAGGGCGAGCCGTTCGAAGTGGGGAGCGAATTGCGCAAGGCTCATCTCGCCCGCCGCCGGCCGCGCGCCCGGCGCAAGGCGTCCCGCCGCGATGGCATCGGCCGCGACATGGGCGGCGATCGTCGGGATCTCCGGGCCGTCGCCATTTTCCGCGATCAGCGTCCAGCGGCGGAGGACCGGCGCCCCCTCGAAAAATCCCTTCACTTCGATCACCATGGCGGAACGATCCGTGCCGAAACGGGCGCTCAGCTTCTGCAGCGGCAGCAGCCATCGAGCGAAGCGCGAAAGCGAGCCCAGCCATCCCCATTTCACCGGCCAGCTCAAGAGCCAGAGCGTCAGGAGCTGAAAGGAGAATTCCGGTCCCGCGCGAAAAATGCTCGCCGGCCGGCCGGGCAGCGACGCCGGAACGATATCGTGATCCGGCACGTCCGCAAGCGCCACCAGCCGCCGGATGGGCGGCCGGCCGGCAACAGCGTAGTCCTGCCGGCGCAACCGGTGCCAGCCCGTCTCCTGCCGCCAGCGCCCGCTGCGCCAGAGGCGCACCGGCTTTCCGACATAGCTGAGGATCGCGGCCGCCACGGAAGCGCCGGCCGTCGCGCGGTTCGAGGCGCTGATCGACATCTCGACCGAGCAAACCCGCTCCATGTCCCGCGCCAGCTCGGCAATGACCGCGCCCGAAAGCGCCGGCACGCTGGAGCCGCCCGAGACCACCACGACACCGGCCGCCCGCGCCGCCGCATCCAGCCGTCCGACACCGCAGACGAAGTCCCGCGCATCCGCAAGGTCGACATAGTGCACCCCGCGCGCGATGCAGGCTTCCGCAACATGGTAGCCGCTGCCCTGAAAGGGTCCGGCCGCATCGATCAGCAGGAAGGGACGATGCGCCTCGAGGACGGGGCCGAGATCGCCATTGCGATCGACGGCAAGCGCCGCTGCATTGGGCAAATCTTCGGCGAGACGCGCCGCCGCCGCCCTGTCGCGGCCCGCGACCAGCACCGCCCAGCCATCCGCCGCCAGCCGCCGGGACAGCCGGGCGCCGAAACCGCCATATCCGCCGAGAACGATGACCCGCTTCACAACACCCGGTCCGCATCCTCCGGCGCGGGGATCCAGCACGCCTCCCGTCGCCCGAACACCCGGTAGCGGTTGCGCGCCAGCCAGCGATAGGCGGGATCGCGCAGGAAGCGCGGGATGAACCGCAGCGCGGACAGCGCCTTCCACGGCCAGCCGAGCCCGGCATAGATCGCCAGCACCGCATCACTGTCCTTGAGCAGCCGGTCGCCATCCACGACGATCATCGATTCGGGATCGGCCGGATCGATGCCGAAGCGGCGGTAGAGCGCTGCGCCGACCGCATTCTGCATGGAGGCAAGACGGAACCGCCGGGCGCGATCGTGCCGGAGCACGAATTGCGCATTGGCCGAGCAGAGAATGCACTCCGCATCGAAGACGATGATCGGGCCTGCCGCGTCGTTCCGGGTCATGTCCTCAACATAGGATGGCGGCGATGCGCCATCAATCCGCAACCGCCGGAGAAAGCCGCTTTTCATAGCGCCAGACCTCCAGATCGAAAGGCCCCTCCGTCGTGTCCAGCCGGTGGACGACGGTCGCGGCAAGGTGCCAGCCGCATTTCTCGTAGAAGCGGGCGGCGCGGTGGTTGCCGATCGCGCAGGCGAGCCAGGCGGTCGCCACGCCACGGGCGGCAAGGCGCCCTTCGGCATCCGCCACGAGCGCGGCGGCAACGCCCCTGCCGCGCCCTGCCGGCGCCACGAAAAGCTGGTCGAGCTCGTCATGCCGGATGGCGCAGAAGCCGAGCGGTGCGTCCGGATCGCCGATCACGCGCACATCCGACAGCATGGCCGTCAGGCGATCGGCAAAACTCTGCCGCGTGCGCAGGCGGGCAAGCGCCGCTGGAAGCACCGCCGCATGCGCATCCTGCCATCCGTCAAACCAGAGCCGCGCCAGCGCCGCGATTTCCGACGGTCCCGGTGTCCTCGTGGTCCATGCCGGCTGCATCCGCTTCTCCCTGACTGGCACGCCGCGATCTTTCAGCGTGTGCCATTGTCGCAAGTCCGCTGCGTTCTTTCGCACGGCATGCTTTAAACGTGGCCGGATGGGCCTTGCAAGTCCGGCCCGTTTGAGGGCTATTCTGCGCGCCAGAAACCTTAAGGGCGAGCCCATGCCGACCACCACCCGCATAGCGAACGACTTCCTGTCGATCGATGTCTCCTCGCTCGGTGCCGAAATGCAGTCGATCACCACCCGGGACGGGGCGGAATGGCTGTGGAACGGCGACGCCACCTTCTGGACGGGGCGCTCGCCGGTGCTCTTCCCGATCGTCGGCAAGGCGCCCGACGATACGCTCTTCATCGACGGCAAGCCCCATGCGATGGCGCAGCACGGTTTCGCCAGGCGACGGGAGTTCTCGCTGGCCGCAGCAAGCGACACGCTGTGCCGCTACAGCCTGGAGGCCTCTGACGAAACCCGCGCCGTCTATCCGTTCGACTTCCTGCTCTCCATCGAGCACAGCCTGGACGGCCCGACCCTCACCGTCGCCGCCGAAGTCGAAAACCGCGGCAGGACCGCCATGCCCTTCGGTCTCGGCTTCCACCCCGCCTTCCTCTGGCCCCTGCCCGGCGCGGCGGGAAGGCCGCATGCCGTGACGCTCGGCAATGCCGGGGAACCGCGGCGCCAGCCGCTGGAGAAGGGCCTGCTGTCGCAAGGCCGCACGCCCTCACCCTTTGCCGCGGGCCGGCTCCGCCTCTCCCCCGATCTTTTCGAGAACGACGCGCTCGTCTTCCCCGAAGGCGCGGGCGACGACCTCGCCTACGGCGCCGAAGGCGGGCCGGCGCTGGCCTTCCGCTTCGAGAACCTGCCGAACCTCGCGCTGTGGACCAAGCCCGGCGCGCCCTTCCTCTGCGTCGAGCCCTGGCACGGCACAGCCGCAGAACTCGGCGGCTCGCGCGAATTGAAAGACCGCCCCTACACAACCGTGCTTGCCGCGGGAGCGCGCGCCCGCTTCGCCTTCACCGTCACCTTCCCCGCCTGAACGCGCAATTCGACGCGCCGGCCCTTCCCTCTTCCCGCCGCACCGCTAGAGTCTCCCCAATGGAATCGGGAGACTTCGCCATGACCGACTTGGAACGCTTCATCGATCAGGGGACCGGCCGGGAGCCTGCCGACATCGTGCTGAAGGGCGGGCAGTTCTTCGATCTCGTGACAGGCGACCTCCTCGCCTCCGACATCGCCATCTCGGGCGATCGCATCGTCGGCACCTGCGGCGACTACGAGGGCCGCGAGGAGATCGACATTTCCGGCCGCATCGTCGTGCCCGGCTTCATCGACACGCATCTGCACATCGAATCCTCGCTCGTCACCCCGCACGAATTCGACCGCTGCGTGCTGCCCTATGGCGTGACGACAGCGATCTGCGACCCGCACGAGATCGCCAACGTGCTCGGCACGGAGGGCATCGCGTTCTTCCTCGACAGCGCGCTGGAGACGATCATGGACATCCGCGTGCAACTGTCGAGCTGCGTGCCGGCGACGCATCTGGAAACGTCGGGCGCGGACCTGCCGATCGAGCGCCTGCTGCCCTTCCGCGACCATCCCAAGGTGATCGGTCTTGCGGAATTCATGAACTTCCCCGGCGTCATCCACAAGGATCCCGTCTGTCTTGCCAAGCTGGAGGCCTTCCAGGGCGGCCATATCGACGGCCATGCACCGCTGCTCTCGGGCAAGGACCTCAACGGCTATCTTGCCGCCGGCATCCGCACCGAGCACGAATGCACCACCGCCGAGGAAGCGCTGGAGAAGATTCGCAAGGGCATGCACATCCTCGTGCGCGAAGGCTCCGTCTCCAAGGATCTCTTGGCGCTGCTGCCGATCATCACCGAGCGCCTTTCGCCCTTCATCGCGCTGTGCACGGACGACCGCAATCCACTCGACATCGCCGAGCAGGGCCATCTCGACTACATGATCCGCACCGCCATCAGCCATGGGCGCGCACCGCTCGCCGTCTACCGTGCCGCCTCGATCTCGGCGGCCAGGGCCTTCGGGCTGCGCGACCGCGGCCTTGTCGCGCCCGGCTGGCGCGCCGACCTCGTCGTCGTCGACACGCTGGAGACCTGCAAGGCGGAGATGGTCTTCTCCGCCGGCCGCAGGGTGGGCGATGGGCTCTTTGAGACGCGCCGGCCCGTCGCACCAGTCGGACTCGACAGCGTCAAGGCCCGCCCGGTCGCCGCCGCCCAGTTCGCCGTGCCCGTCACCGATGACGAAACGCCGGTCATCGGCGTCCTGCCGGGCAAGATCATCACCGAGCACCGCCGCTACCGGCTGCCCACCAAGGGCAACCAGACGACCGTCGATCTCGCGCAGGACATCGTCAAGGTCGCCGTCATCGAGCGTCACGGCAGAAACGGCAACCATGCCAACGGCTTCGTGCAGGGCTTCGGGCTGAAGAAGGGCGCCATCGCCTCGACGGTCGGCCATGACAGCCACAATATCTGCGTCGTCGGCGTCGACGAGGACGACATGGCGCTCGCCGCCAATCGGCTCGGCGAGATCAAGGGCGGCTTCGTCGTGGTGGAGGGCGGCAGGGTGACCGGCGAGATCGCGCTCCCCGTCGCCGGCCTGATGAGCCTCGAACCCTACGAGACCGTCCGCGACACGCTGCACCACCTGCGCCAGGCCGCCTTCGCACTGGGCGCCACGCTGGAGGAACCCTTCCTCCAGCTCGCCTTCCTGCCGCTGCCGGTGATCCCGCACCTGAAGATCTCCGACCGGGGGATGGTGGACGTGGACCGGTTCATGCTGATGGGGTGAGGTTTGCCTTTCCGCGTTCGGTTCCTTCGCATAGAATAGACATGAAAGGAGCGCGACATGACGAAACTGGAGCAGATTGAGAAAAGCGTGTCTGAACTCAGCCCAGAAGAGTTCGACCGGTTTTCCGCATGGTTTGAAGCGCTTCAGGCGGAGCGGTGGGATCGGGACCTTGCCGAAGACACCGCAAACGGCACTCTGGACGAGCTCGCCGAACTCGCTTTGGCTGAATTCCGCAACAATCGGACACGCCCGCTTTGAAGCACCACGCCACGGACACGTTCTGGACGTGTTACGCGGCGCTGCCTTCCCATATACGCGAACAGGCCGACAGGAATTTCGCCCTCCTGAAAGCTAACCCCGCACACCCATCCCTGCAGCTCAAACCCGTTGGCCGCTTTTGGTCGGCCCGGGTGGGCCTTTCCTGGCGCGCCCTTGCCGTCAGGGATGCGGAGACCGACACTCTCGTCTGGTTCTGGATCGGCTCCCATGCCGACTACGACCGGCTCGTCGGACGAAAACGGTAGAACGCTCCCAGAGGGGGACATACCGGCAGACCGTGCTTCCGCAAGGTCAGGAATTGCCGGAAACCCCTACAGCCGCACGCAGGCCATATCCAGCCCGTCCAGCTCGATCGTTCCGTCCTTCAGCTTCGCCCCGAAGCCGGGCACCGACAGGGGGGCGCCGAGTTTCAGCGACTTGGCCGGCACGAATTCGGCCTTTTCATGCGTCAGGTTGAAGACGAAAAGCAGTTTCTCGCCGCCCTTCTCGCGGGTGAAGGCGAGGATGTCGTGGTTGGAGTGCAGGAAGGACATGTCGCCGTCGTGCAGCGTCTCGTGTTCCCTGCGGAAGGCGAGCGTGGCGCGGTAGTGGTTGAACACCGAGCCGGCGATCTTCTCCTGCACGTCGACGGCAAGCCGGGCGTGGTCCTGCGGCACCGGCAGCCAGGGCTTGCCGGTGCTGAAGCCGGCATGGGCCTCGCCGTGCTGCCAGGGCATCGGTGTGCGGCAACCGTCGCGCCCCTTGAAGGCCGGCCAGAAGCGGATGCCGTAGGGATCGCGCAGGTCCTCGAAGGCGAGGTCGGCTTCGGTGAGGCCGAGTTCCTCGCCCTGGTAGAGGCAGATCGAGCCGCGCAGGGTCGACAAGAGGGTGATGGCGAGCTTGGCGATGCGCTCGCGCTCCTCCGGCGCGCGGATGAAGCGGCTGACATGGCGGTTGACGTCGTGGTTGGAAAAGGCCCAGCAGACCCAGCCGTCCGTCACCGCACGCTGGAAGCTCTGCACGCATTTGCGCACATGGTCGGCGGTGAAATCCGGCCCGAGAAGATCGAACGTGTAGCACATGTGCAGCTTGTCGCCGCCGCTCGTATAGTCGGCGACGGTCTTCAGCGAGCGGGCGCCGTCGCCCACCTCCCCCACCGTCGCGCGCCCCTCGTATTCGTCGAGCAACGCGCGGAACCGCTTGAGGAAAGCGACGTTCTCCGGCTGCGTCTTGTCGTAGCGATGGGTCTGCATGCCGTAGGGATTGACGTCCGGCGCATCGAGGCCGACCGCCTCGGGATCGGGCTCGTGGGGCGGGTTGTCGCGCAGCTTCCTGTCGTGGAAGTAGAAGTTCACCGTATCGAGGCGGAAGCCGTCCACACCGCGATCGAGCCAGAAGCGCACGGTCTTCAAAAGCGCCTCCTGCACATCCGGATTGTGGAAATTGAGGTCGGGCTGCGAGATCAGGAAGTTGTGCATGTAATATTGCTTGCGCACGCCGTCCCATTCCCAGCCCGGCCCGCCGAAGATTGACAGCCAGTTGTTGGGCGCCGTGCCGTCGGGCTTGGGATCGGCCCAGACATACCAGTCCGCCTTGGGATTGTTCCGGCTGGAACGGCTCTCGACGAACCAGGGATGCTGGTCTGACGTATGCGAGATGACCTGGTCGATGATGACCTTGAGGCCGAGGCGATGAGCCTCCGCCAGCATGGCGTCGAAATCGGCGAGCGTGCCGAACATCGGATCGACGTCGCAATAGTCCGAGACGTCGTAGCCCATGTCGGCCATCGGCGACTTGAAGAAGGGCGAGAGCCAGATGGCGTCGACGCCGAGCGAAGCGATGTGCCCGAGCCGCTTCGTGATGCCCCGCAGGTCGCCCATGCCGTCGCCGGTCGTGTCCTGGAACGAGCGGGGATAGACCTGATAGATCACCGCCCCGCGCCACCAGTCATCAGCCTTCTTGCGGGGCTTCGCCATGCTTTTTTCGCTCCGGTTTCCAGTTGTCACCGGCAAGATGTAACGCGGCCCCGGCGGGGCGTAAACGGCCGGGACCGCGATTTTTCGAAGGTTGACGCGGGGCCGGTCGATCGGGATGATGCCGGCAAATTCCATAGAGAAGGTTGACCCCATGACCGATGCCGTCACCCTTTCCCCGCAGGAAGCGCGCGACCTTGCCCGAACGGCGCTGATGCGCGTCGGCATGGTGGAGGCCGCGGCGGCGGCCCTCGCCGAGGCGACCGTGGAGGCGGAACTGGCGGGCAAGCCGGCCGTCGGCTTCAGCCATCTGACGGACTATCTCAGAAGTCTCGTGGACGGCAGGATCGCCGGCAAGGCCGAACCGCTCATCACCTCGCCCGTGCCGGCCATCCTGAAATGCGACGCGATGGGCGGCGTGGCGCAGCACGGCTTCTCGATTGCGCGCGAAGAGCTTGCGTCGAAGGCGAAGACCTTCGGCATCGCCGTCTTCACCGTTTGCAACAGTTACACGACCGGGGAACTCGGCTGGTATGCGGCAAACCTCGCGAGCGAAGGCCTCGTCGCCCTCGTCGCGACCAACAGCCATGCCGTGCTGGCCGGCGCCGGCAGCCGCCATCCGGTCTACGGCACCAATCCCCTCGCCTTCGCCGCGCCGCGCGATGACGGCGGGATCCTGCTGATCGACCAGTCGTCGAGCGCGACCGCACTGGTCAATATCCGCGCCGCCGCCGCACGCAGCGAGCCCATTCCGGACACCTGGGCGGTCGATCAGGATGGGCGGCCGACGACCGATCCCTTCGCCGCCATGCAGGGCGCGCTGACCGCCTTCGGCGGCAGCCGCGGCGCCAACATTGCCCTCATGGTCGAAGTCCTGGCCGCGGGCCTTACCGGCGGCAACTGGTCGCTGGACGCCGCCGATTTCCAGGCCGGCGACACCTCGCCGGGTGTCGGGCTGTTCGTCCTGGCGCTCTCGCCGCAGCTCTTCGCCGACAATTTCCCGGCCCGCCTGACGCGGCAGGCGGACAGGCTGTCGACAGACCACAACGTGCACATTCCCGGCCTCGACCGGGTGAAACGGCAGCGCGAGGCCGAAAGCGCAGGCATCCGCTTGCCGCAGCAACTCTTTGACAGTATTTCCTCTTTCCGGCGGAACTAGCCGGGAGGACCTTGGAACATGACGGCACGATTGCTCACGATCGGTGAATGCATGGTGGAACTGATGCAGGCCGAGGGCGGCCTCCTGCGCAAGAGCTTTGCCGGCGACACGTTCAACACCGCCTATTATGCCCGCCAGTACCTGCCCGACGACTGGAACGTCGACTATTTCTCGGCCGTCGGCACCGACATGATCTCCGACGAGATGCTTGCCTTCATGGATGGCCACGGCATCGGCACCGGATATGTCGCGCGCATCGAGGGCCGCTCGCCGGGCCTTTACATGATCCACCTGAAGGACGGCGAGCGCAGCTTCTCCTACTGGCGCTCCGTCTCGGCGGCAAAGCTGCTGGCACGCGACGGCGACCGGCTGCGCGCGGCCATCGACGCGTCCGACATCGTGGTCTTTTCCGGCATCACGCTGGCGATCCTGCCGGCCGAGGATGTCGAGACGCTGCTCGCCGAGCTGCGCCGCGCCAAGGCCGCGGGAAAACGCGTCATCTTCGACCCGAATATTCGCCCGCGTCTTTGGGACGACGCCGAGCGCATGCACGCGACGATCACCGCCGGCGCGCGCGCCGCGACGCTGGTCATGCCGAGCCTCGACGACGAGACGACGCATTTCGGCGATGCCGGGCTGGAGGAAACCATTGCCCGCTACCGCGCGCTCGGCGTCGACGGGCTTGTCGTGAAGGACGGCGCGGAAGGCGCGACCCTCGTCTTCGGCGAGAAGCGCAGCCATGCGCCGTCCGCCAGGGTGGAGAAGATCGTCGACACGACCAGCGCCGGTGACAGCTTCAACGGCGCCTTCCTCGCCCGCCTCGCGACAGGGGCAAACCCCGAGGCGGCGGCGCGCTTTGCCGCGGATGTCGCCGCGGCCGTGATCCAGCATCACGGCGCGCTGGTGGCGAAGGACAAGCTGCCGGAGTGCTGAGGTCACCCGGGCAACGACTCCAGCCCCTCATCCGGCCTGCCGGCCACCTTCTCCCCGTAAACGGGGCGAAGGGGATATGCCGTGCCGGTTTCCCCAATCAATGCCCGCAAGCGCGGCACGTCCCCTCTCCCCGCTTGCGGGGAGAGGGTTAGGGTGAGGGGCAAACGCCATATCCGCCGAAAGGCAAAAAGGCGCTCAGCGCCTCTTCTTCGCCTTGTTCGCGAACGGGTTGTCCGATGCGCGGAAGTGGATGCGGATCGGCACGCCGGGCAGGTTGAAGTCGTTGCGCAGGCCGTTCGTCAGGTAGCGGATATAGGACTCCGGCAGCGCATCGGGGCGCGTGCAGGAGATCATGAAGCCCGGCGGACGGGCCTTCACCTGCGTCATGTATTTCAGCTTGAGGCGGCGGCCGGAAACGGCCGGCGGCGGATGCTGCGTCTGCTGCGCGTCCAGCCAGCGGTTCAGCTTGGCGGTGGAGATGCGGCGGTTCCAGGTGCGGTCCGTGTCGATGACGGCCTGCATCAGCTTGTCGAGGCCGCGGCCCGTCTGGCCGGAAACCGGCACGGCGCGGATGCCGCGCGCCTGCGGCAGGAGGCGATCGGTCTTTTCGCGCAGATCCGCAAGAACGGCCTGCGGGTCATCGATCAGGTCCCACTTGTTGAAGGCGAGCACGGCGGCACGGCCTTCACGCAGCACGAGGTCGACGATCTGGAGGTCCTGCTTCTCGAAGGGGATGGTCGAATCGAAGACGATGACGACCGTCTCGGCAAAACGGATGGCGCGCAGGCCATCGGCGACGGAGAGCTTTTCCAGCTTCTCCTGCACCTTGGCCTTGCGCCGCATGCCGGCCGTATCGAACATCTTGATCGTGCGGCCCCTCCAGTCCCATTCGACGGAGATCGAATCGCGCGTGATGCCGGCCTCCGGGCCGGTCAGGAGCCGGTCCTCGCCGAGGAAGCGGTTGATCAGCGTGGACTTGCCGGCATTCGGGCGGCCGACGATGGCAACGCGCAGCGGCTTCGTCTCATCATATTCCGGCTCGAAATCCTCGTCCTCTCCGGCGCCCTCGGCAGCCGCCTCGGCGCGCACATCGACATCGGTGACGGCCTCGTCGTCCTCGGGAAAGGCGCGGTCCTCGCCAATCGCCGCGACGATGGCGTCGCGCAGGTCCAGCATGCCCTGGCCGTGCTCGGCGGAAATCGGCGTCGGCTCGCCAAGGCCGAGCGTGAAGGCATCGTAGAAACCGCCGTCGGAGCCGCGGGCCTCCGACTTGTTGGCGACGAGCACCACCGGCTTGCCCTTGCGGCGCAGCATGTCGGCAAGCGCCTGGTCGACCGGCGTCAGGCCCATCTTGGCATCGACGACGAAGAGCGAGAGGTCCGCCTCGTCGATCGCCGCCTCCGTCTGGGCACGCATGCGGCCCAGCAGGGTATCGGGCGCGGCCTCCTCGAGGCCGGCCGTGTCGATGATGCGGAATTTCAGGTCGACGAGCCGCGCATCGCCGGGACGGCGGTCGCGGGTGACGCCCGGCGTGTCGTCGACAAGCGCGAGCTTCTTGCCCACGAGCCTGTTGAACAGGGTGGACTTGCCGACATTGGGGCGTCCGACAATGGCGACGGTGAAGCTCATGGATGTGTTCCGTTTCGGTGGCCGGCTAAAGCAATTCCGGTAAAAGGGCGAAGCGGTCTTTCATCCGGAACTGCGTCAAAAACGATACGAGATCAGGAGGACAGCTTGCCGCTTGCGGCGATCAGGTCAAGCAGCATCTGCGCCCGGTTGGCGACGTTGCGCGGGCTCTCGTTGTCGGAAAGGATCGCGTCGAACCATTCCTTGGCGCGCGCATAGTCCTCGTGCTTGTAGGCGGAGAGGCCGAGAACCTCGCGCGCGGAATGGCGCAGCGCGCTCTGGGGCGTGGCAAGCTGCTCGGCTTCGGCGGAAACCTGGTCATAGGTGCCGGTGTCGACGAGGAGATAGGCGGCGCGCAGGCGCGCGGCATCGCGCAGCGCCTGCGGCACGGAACCATCCTTGGCGATCGCCGTGAAGGCATTGACGGCGCCCTGCACGTCCGTCGCCGCCAGCAGCGAGGCGGAGCGCATGCGCGCCAGCACCGGATAGGAGCCGAAGCCGTCCTTCTCCAGTGCGGTCAGAGCGGCGAGCGCCTCCTCGTTCTTGCCCTCGCGGGCAAGCGTCAGGGCGGCCAGGAAGCTGTCGCCGGCGGCCGAGGCCTCGCTGTCGCGCCAGTAGTCGTAGCTCACCTTGCCGATCGTGCCGAGGACGACCAGGACGGCGGCGGCGATGAAGATGCGACCGAAACGCTTCCAGACCAGACGCATCTGGTCGGAGCGCAGTTCCTCGTTCACCTCGCGGATAAAGCTGTCGTCCTGATTTGCCATGTTCTGCCCGGCTCGAATTCACGCTTAAAGTTAGCGCCTTCTACCCCATTTTGGCGGCGTTGTAAGGGGGCAGGCGCGAAAAGCCGGGGATCAGGCGATGATCACGGCAGGGGTGGAACACCGATCACCCATTCGTGAAGCTTGAGGACGATCGCCGCATAGAGCGCAAGGCCGACGACGGCGGAAATCAGATCGTATTTCGCCGAGACGAAGACCGGCAGCCTCGTCTCCCCGGCCGCGATGCGCTTCTTCAGCGTGATGCGCAGGATGACCGCCCAGGCGAGGATCGTCACGAAGAGCAGCACCGAATAGCTCTCGCCATTCGCCAGGAGATGGGCCAGCGCCCAGATCTTGATGGCGACGAGCAGCGGGAACTTCAGCTTCGTGCGGATATGCCCGGCCGGCAGAAAGCCGGCGACGAGACAGATCGAGGCGATCAGCATCAGCGTCAGCGCGATATGCGACAGGAAGGTCGGCGGGAAATAGAGCATCTCGCCGCCATTCTCGCGCGCATCGACGAAACCGTAGGCGATGAGCGCGAGGCTGAGCAGCGAGACGATGCCATGCAGCGCCATCCAGCCCGGCTTGCCGAGGGCGGCGATGCCCGCATTGCGCAGGCCCGGCGCGAAGGGGCGCAGAAGATGGGTGACGATGAAAAGAACAAGACCGGCGATGAGCAACGTCATGAAAATGCCCCTTGAAGAAAAGACGGCCCGCGGCCGTTTCCTCTGGAATAGCCCTCGCACGGCGACAATTCCAGCCCGATCAAAGGATTGCCGCATTCGCGAACCATGAAAACCCCTTTGCAAATTGTCGCGGGTAGCCATGTCGTCTTCAGTCTCGTTCCGGATCGTCCTCCTTCCCCTCGCCGCCGCGCTCGCCGCCGGCCCGGCCCTTGCCAAGGACGACACGATCGAGACCGCTAAGCGCAAGCAGCTCGTCATCGTCTCCTTCGACGGGGCACACGACAACCTCCTGTGGGAGAAGAGCCGCGCCATGGCGAAACGCACCGGTGCGCATTTCACCTATTTCCTCTCCTGCACCTTCCTCTTCCCGAAGGACGAGCGCGCCAATTACCAGGCGCCGCACGAGAAGCGAGGACGCTCCAATGTCGGCTTCTCCCCGGACCGGGAGGACACGATCCTGCGCCTCGGCGAGATCTGGCTGGCAAAGCTCGAGGGCCACGATATCGGCAGCCACGCCTGCGGCCATTTCGACGGCGGCAAATGGAGCGCGGAGGACTGGAAGGCCGAGTTCACCTTCTTCCACGAGACGCTGAAGAACGCCTGGCAGAATGCCGGCGTCGGCGAGCGGGAGCCGGCGGACTGGCAGCGCTTCGTCAAGGAGGACATCAAGGGGTTCCGCGCGCCCTATCTTTCCGCCGGCAGCGGGCTGATCAAGGCGCTGGAGGCACACGGCTTCACCTATGATGCCAGCCTCGTCTCGAAGGGACCCGCCATGCCGGTCGCAAGCGGCGAGATCGCCCGCTTCGCCCTGCCCCTCGTGCCGGAAGGCGCCGCCCGGCGCCCGGTCATCGCCATGGACTACAACCTCTATGTCCGCCATTCCAAGGGCAAGGAGGCGCCGGATAAGAGCGCCGCCTTCGAGGAAAGCACGCTTCAGGCCTATCGAGACGCCTTCACGAAGCAATATGACGGCGAGCGCATCCCCCTCCAGCTCGGCTTCCATTTCGTGGAGATGAACGCCGGCGCCTACTGGCGCGCGCTCGACCGATTCCTGACGGAGACCTGCGGCAAACAGGACGTCGCCTGCGTCAGCTATGCCGAGGCGATGGACATTCTCGCGAAAGAAAAGAAGGCGGCCGGAGCCGCCCTCTGACGGCCAAGCCTACCGCGCCAGCTCCTCGTTGCCGCCAGCCGCGATGAACTGCTGGTCGATGCTCGGCAGCTCCTGCCCATCGATCGCCGCTTCGAAAGCCTTGAGGCGCTTGTGGATCGACTGCAGCTCGATGATCGTCGACCACGAGTTCACAAGATACTGGAACGAGCTGGAGACCTGGCCGAAGGCCGTCAGGATCTGCTGCAGGATGCCGTAGGTGATCTTGCCGGTGACGATGGTCGGCACGAGGATGAAGTAGACGAAGAGGTTGTCGGCCTGCAGATAGAACATGCGGGCGACGTTGAAATAGAGATAGTGGAAATAGAGCCGGAAATAGTTCATCCGGACGTTGTCGAACAGCTCGCGCACCGTCGGGGGCTGGGCCTTGGTCTCGTCGTCCTCGCCATAGACCAGCTCCTTGCGGTAGGCGGCCTCGACACGCTGGTTGCGGAACTCGAGGCCCGGCAGCTTGATCCCCACGAAGGCGAGCAGGAAGGTGCCGAAAGCCGACCAGAGGATCGCCGCCCAGAACAGCGCATGCGGCACTTCGCCGATGACCGGCAGCGGGCCGATATGCACGGAGAGGGCGAAGAGCACCGGCAGGAACGCGATCAGCGTCATCACCGCGTCGATCAGGCTGACGCCGAGGCCTTCGGTGATCGTCGCGAAGCGCATCGTGTCTTCCTGCACGCGCTGCGAGGCGCCTTCGATATGCCGCACGCGCGGCCAGAGCGACATGTAGTAGTTGTTCATCGCCGTGCGCCAGCGGAAGACATAGTGGCTGACGAAGAAGCGCGTGATGACGTAGACGAAGACGCTGATGAAGGCGATCTGGCAGAAGATCAGCATCAGGTCGAAGAAATTCTGTGTGGTCACACCGCCCGTGCCCTGCAGCGCGTTCTGCAGGGTATCGCCGAAGGGGCGGCGCCAGTTGTTGATGGCGAGCGAGACCTGCACGCTGAAATAGGTCGAGAAGATGATGAAGGCCGAACCCCATATCGACCAGTTGGTCCAGGGGTGATCCTTCGCCCGGATCTGCCAGAACAGGCCGAAGAGGCCGGTGCAGATCAGGAAATAGAGATAGAACCAGATGTTGTCCGGCGTCACGAAGTAACCGAGGCCGACCGGCGGTTCCGTGCCGGCCGGCAGCGGCGGCAGGCCGATCAGCGCACCGAAGTTGGCGCCGACCGTGTACCAGGCCGCGATCGAAAGCAGCGTCCAGACGACAAGGGAGGAAAAGAACAGCTTCGGCTGCGGGAAGAAGGAGTGGAACAAGGTGCGAAACTCTCGTTTGCATGGGGCAGCAACGCCGCCGGTTCGCGCAGAACCTAGAGGAGTTTACGCATCGCAACAATCGCCAAGCGCCCGGATTACCGAGATTTAATGGAAGGCGCGCCGCCAAGAACGGTGATGTTCAACGCGAATGTCCCTTTACGCCGGCCCGGACAACGGGGCACCGCTGTAACACCCCGAGCCGCGATGGTCCCGTTGAACGACAAGGCTGGTAAAGACGGTCCCTGGCTTCCCGGTTCAGCCCGGCAGCGTCACCACGAGCGGCCCGTTGCGGGTGGCGACGACCGTGTGCTCGAACTGCACCGTCGGCGCGCTCGGCTCGCTGTAGAGCGTCCACTCGTCGTTGCTGCCGCCTTCCGCCCAGTTGGCGCCGAGCGAGAGGAACGGCTCGACGGTGAAGACGAGGCCTTCCGTCATGCGGCGCTTCTCCTGCGGGTCCGGCCAGGTGGCGATTTCCGTCGGCTCCTCGTGCAGCGAGCGGCCGACGCCGTGGCTGGCGAGGTTGGCGATCAGCGTATAGCGGTTCTTGCGGGCGAATTCGCCGATGGCATTGCCGACCTCGGCGAGCGGCCTGCCGGCCCGCACCGATTTCAGCCCGACCCAGAGCGCGCGCTTGCCGTCGCGGCACAGGCGCTCGACGGCCGGCGTCGACCGCCCGACCGTGAACGAGGCGCCGGTATCGGCGAAATAGCCGTCGAGCTCGGCGGAGACATCGATATTGACGAGGTCGCCGTCGCGGATCACCCGCTCGCCCGGAATGCCGTGCGCCACCTCTTCGTTGATGCTGATGCAGGTCGCGCCCGGAAAGGCATAACAGCTTTCCGGCGCCGAGCGCGCGCCTGCCGCCTCCAGCATGCGCCGGCCGATCAGGTCGAGCTCGGCGGTCGTCATGCCCGGCCGGATGGCGGTCGACATGTGCTGCAGCACATTGGCGCAAATCCGGCCGATGGCCTTCAGGCCGTTGAGGTCTTCATCGTTTTCCAGGGTCATCGCGTCTCTCTTTCGCGGGCCTCTTACCATGCCTGCGCGCCCTTGTCAGGCGGAAGCGGCCACACCGCCCTTCGCGTCGTCCGCCAGCATCTCGCGCACCAGCGGGGCGACCTTCGTGCCGTAGAGCTCGATGCCGCGCAGCACCGCCTCATGCGGCATCGGGCCGATCGCCATCTGCAGCAGGAAGCGGTCGTTGCGGAAGATCCGGTGGTGGGCGACGATCTTCTTCGCCACCGTTTCCGGATCGCCGAGGAAGAGATGGCCGGTCGGCCCGATCGACTGGTCGAACTGCGCCCGGCTCGTCGGCCCCCAGCCGCGCTCGCGGCCGATGCGATTCATCACCTCGGCCTGCGGGCCGTAAAAGGTGTCGGCCGCGGCCGCGGTGGTGTCGGCGATGAAACCGTGCACGTTGATGCTGGTCTTCAGCCCGCCCGCATCCTGCCCGGCGCGGCGCGCGGCCTCGCGGTAGAGATCGAAGAGCGGCGCATAGCGCGACGGCGTGCCGCCGATGATGGCAAGCGCCAGCGGCAGCCCGTAGGCCCCCGCCCGCGCCACCGATTGCGGCGTGCCCCCGACGGCGATCCAGATCGGAAGGCGGCCATGCGCGGGGCGCGGATAGACGCCGAGCCCCGGTAGCGGCGGGCGCATCGTGCCGTTCCACGACACGGTCTCGCTCTCGTTGAGCGCCAGCAGCAGGTCCAGCTTCTCCTCGAAGAGCCGGTCGTAATCATCGAGCGCATAGCCGAAGAGCGGGAAGGATTCGATGAAGGAGCCGCGCCCTGCCATGATCTCCGCCCGGCCGCCTGAAAGAAGGTCGACCGTCGAGAACTGCTGGAAGACGCGCACCGGATCGTCCGAGGAAAGCACCGTCACCGCGCTCGTCAGCCGGATGGTCCTGGTCCGCGCGGCGGCGGCGGCCAGCACGACAGCCGGCGCCGAGGCGGCATAGTCCGCCCGGTGATGCTCGCCGAGCCCGAAGACATCGAGCCCGACCTGGTCGGCAAGCGCGATCTCCTCCAGGAGGTCCTTCAGCCGCCGCTCCCCTTCCCGCCCCTTGTCGGCGGCATTGGGATCGACGTCGGCAAATGTATAGAGGCCAAGTTCCATGGGATATTCCAGGCAAGAGGGATTTACCCAGAGATATGGCCGGCGCAGACGGGTTGAAAGGGCCGTTCGGGAAACAGTGTGTTCACCCGGCGAGCCAGGGGTTCAGCAGGCGGATATCCATGTCCGCGAAATCCGCCACATTGCGCGTAACGAGAATCATGTTGTGAACGTGAGCCGTCGCGCCGATCAAGCCATCCCGCTCCGGCCGCCGATCGGGAACCGACAGTTCCGCGCAGCGCAGCGCCACGGCAAGATCGACCGGAAGGACACGCCCGGCGAAGAATGGCAGCACCACCTCGTCCAGCCAGCGACGGAGAGCCAGTCCTTGCGGCTCGTCCCGGCGTTCCATCTGGCGCACGCCGATCTCCAGTTCGAGCATCGACATTGCCGAGATATGGCAGAGCGGCGGCGGCACAGATTGCGACCAGCGCAAGACATGGGCATCGACACGGCCGGACGAGGTTTTCCGCAGTTCGGACACGACATTCGTGTCGAGCAGATACATCAGCCGAGATCCGCCGGCTTCACGCCGATATCGGAGAGCTTCGGTGGATCGAACTCAACGTCCTCGCCGGACGGCATGGCCAGCAGGTCGGCAAGCGTCTTCTCGCCGCTGATCAACCGCCTGTAATCGTCGATGGAGAGCAGGACGTGGCCCGGCCGGCCACGATCCGTGATGAAGACGGGGCCATTTTCAGCGGCCCTCTTGGCCTTGCCCGTATCCTGATTGAATTCCCGGCTGGACATGACCGTCATGGCGCCCTCCATGTGTAGCAACATTACTACGTATAGAGGGCAATGCAAAGCGTCTTCATCAGAGCCGCGAAGCCACTGCTTCCAGCTGCGTCGCCACCTGGCCCCAGCCCTCGTGGAAACCCATCTTCTCGTGCATCTCGCAGTCCTCGACGGTCCAGTGGCGGGCGATGGCGGTGTAGCGGGTCTTGCCGTCGCCGAGGTCGTCGAAGAGAATCTCGGCGCTGAAGAAGGCCTTTTCGGTGGGCTTCCAGTCGGGGCCGAAGGCATCGGTCGTGATGATGCGCCTGTCCTTTTCCACCTTCAGGAAGATGCCGGTGCTGTCCATGTGGAAACCGTCTGGGCCGGTCATGACCGTGCGGAACTTGCCGCCGTCGCGCGGCTCGATCTCGATGACCGGCGTCTCGTAGGGTTTCGGCGCGAACCATTCCTTCATCAGCTCCGGCGTCGTCCAGGCCTTGAAGAGCTGGGCGGGCGTTGCGTTCAGCACGCGGGTCAGCACCAGTTCGCGGCTGTTGGCGGGCTTGATCTCGGCGTCGGTCATGTCTGTCTCCTCGTTGGATATGTTCGGCGGTTCATTGCAAGGACGCCCGGCGGACAGCCAGTCCGACATCGAAAAGGGGTTATTTTTCGGCTGCGGCCCTTTCGCGCTGCATGCTGTCGAGATGCTGGCGGATATGGGCCGCCTCTGCCGAACTCGTGGCGAGCGCAATGGCGCGGTCGAAGGCTTCGTGCGCCTCGCCATAGCGGCCGAGCTGCTTGAGCAGGCCGCCGCGCAGCCCGTGGAAATAGAAATAGCCGTTCAGCTTGTCGGCAAGCGGCTCGATCAGCGCCAGCGCCGCCTCCGGCCCTTCGCGCTTCGAGACGGCGACGGCGCGGTTGAGCCGCACCACCGGCGAGGGCTGCAGGCGCTCCAGCGTCTGGTAGAGCAGGTCGATCTCGAACCAGTCCGTCTCCGCCGCCGTTTTCGCGCGGGCATGCAGCGCGGCGATCGCCGCCTGGATCTGGAAGGCGCCGGGCGCGCGGTGGCGGATCGCCTTGTCGATCAGCACCAGCGCCTCGTCGATCAGGCTGCGGTCCCAGAGCGAGCGGTCCTGGTCCTCCAGGAGCACGATCTGCCCGTCCTTGTCGAAGCGGGCCGCAAGCCGCGAATGCTGGAGCAGCAGCAGCGCCGTCAGGCCCATGATCTCCGGCTCGGCCGGAAAGAGCTTCAGGAGCAGCCGCGCCAGCCGGATCGCCTCCGCGCAGAAGGGCGTATCCGCCTTGTCGGGAACGCCCGCCGAATAGCCCTCGTTGAAGACGAGATAGATCATCGCCGCGACGAGGCCGAGCCGCTCGGCCCGGGCCACCGCATCCGGCGTCTCGAAGGGAATGCCGGCCGCGCCCACCTTCGCCTTCGCACGGGTGATGCGCTGCTCCATCGCCGCCTCCGAGACGAGGAAGGCACGGGCGATCTGCCGAACCGACAGGCCCGAGACGATGCGCAGCGCCAGCGCGATCTGCTGGGTCGCCGGCAGGTCCTTGTGGCAGCAGACGAAGAGCAGGCGGAGAATGTCGTCCCGGTAATGCGCGCCGTCCAGCCGGTCCGCAAGGTCGCTTTCCGTGTCCTCCAGGTCGGACAGCACCTCCTCCGGCGGCAGCGGCTGGTGCCTGGCGCGCTTGCGCACCTGGTCGATGCCGCTGTTGCGGCCGACGAAGATGAGCCAGGCTGCCGGATCGCGCGGCGGGCCCTTGTCGGGCCAGGTCTTCAGCGCACGCAGGCAAGCCTCCTGATAGGCCTCCTCCGCCATGTCGAGGTCGCGGAAGTAGCGCAACAGCGCCCCCATGGCCTGCGGCCGCGCCGAGGTCAGCGCCAGATCGATCCAGGCAAGCTCTGTCATGTAATGGGTACTCCCGGATTGAAATACTGCAGCGGCCGGACCTCATAGGTGCCGTTGGCCGGATTGACCGCCGAAAGCTCACGGGCAAAGGTGATCGCCTCCTCCAGCGTCTCCACGTCGAGCACGAAGAAGCCGAGGAACTGTTCCTTGGTTTCGGCGAAGGGGCCGTCCATGATGATGTCGTCGGTCGCGCCCTTGCGCACGGTGACGGCCGCCGTCGTCGGCATCAGCCGCGCGACCGGACCGAGCTTGCCCGCCTCGGCATAACGCTGGTTGACCGCCCCGAGATCGGCCATGACCTTCGCGTCGAGCTCCTTGCTCCAGGCGTTGACTTCACTTTCGGCGTCATAACAAAGAACGGCATACAGCATGGTGAACTCCCGTTGGTTGAAAGACGTAGGAGTAGCGTCTCAGCCGACAGGGCGCACCGGAATATTTTTGATGATAGGGATGAAGGCGGGTGATGAGAGCCTAGGAAAGATCGAAATCCGCGGGCGTCAGCCGGCCGGAACGCAGCAGGTGCTGCAGGACAAAAGCGACCGATCGGGCATCGTCGACGGCATCGTGGGCGCGGAGCGAACCCTGGTCGAGACCGTATAACGACATGAGCCCGCTGCTGGGTGTCTTCTGCATATCCTCATACGCCATGCCGCCGCGCAGCAGCAACTTGCACGCATTGTCGAATCGGTTCGCGGCGATGGGCGGCGTAATCCCGGCGACATAGCAACTCGTCGCCAACATGCCGAGTTCGTCCTTGCCCCACGACCAGAGCACCAGGCCGCGCGCATAGTCGGCGAACCGTGCGAGCGCCGTTTTCAGGTCGATTCCGGAAGCATCGATCATGCCGTCGCCAATACCTGTCAGCGCCGTGAGGAAGGGATCGATCGCGCAGCGGCGGCCATACCTGTCGCGCGGCTCCACATAAACGTTGAACGCGTCTTCGATTTCGAAATCACCGGCCAGCCGAAGCTTGACCGCCCCGATCTGCACCACCAGCGGATCAGGATCGTAAGGCCCGCACCAGAGCCGCCGCTGAGCGCCTTCGGCCGAGAGAAACTCGCAATCGAAAATCACCGCCGCTTCAGGCATCACGCTCTCCCCGTCACCATCAGCCGCACAGGCAGTTGCCGGTAGCCTATCCGTTGCTCAGCGTACGCCGCACCGCGTCCTTCCAGCCCTTGATCTTCACCGCACGGGTCTTCTCGTCCATCTTGGGCTCGAAGCGCGTATCCCGCGCCCAGGACTTGGCGAACCCCTTGCGGTCCGGCCACACGCCCGCGCGCTGGCCGGCGAGCCATGCGGCGCCCAGCGCGGTCGTTTCCAGGATGGTCGGACGGTCGACGGGCGCGTCGAGGATGTCGGAAAGGCGCTGCATGGTCCAGTCGGAGGCGACCATGCCGCCGTCGACGCGCAGCACCGTTTTCTTGCCGTTCGCCTTCCAGTCCTTGTGCATGGCGTCGAGCAGGTCGCGCGTCTGGTAGCAGACGGCCTCCAGCGCGGCGCGGGCGAATTCCGCCGGCCCCGTATTGCGCGTCATGCCGTAGATGGCGGCGCGGGCGTCGGGGTCCCAGTGCGGCGCGCCGAGGCCGGTGAAGGCGGGCACGAGGTAGACGTTCTGCGTCGGATCGGCCTTGGCGGCAAGGTCGCCGGTGTCGGGCGCGGCCTTGATGACCTTCAGCCCGTCGCGCAGCCATTGCACGGCCGCCCCGGCGATGAAGATCGAGCCTTCCAGCGCATAGGTCGTCTCGCCGTCGAGCCGGTAGGCGATGGTGGTGAGCAGCCGGTTCTTCGAGCGCACCATGTCGGTGCCGGTGTTGAGCAGCGCGAAGCAGCCGGTGCCGTAGGTGGACTTCATCATGCCGGGTTCGAAGCAGGCCTGGCCGATGGTCGCCGCCTGCTGGTCGCCGGCAACGCCGAGGATCGGGATTTCCGCGCCGAACAGGCCCTTTTCCGTCACGCCGAAATCGGCGGCGCAGTCGAGCACGTCGGGCAGCATCGCCTTCGGCACGCGCAGGATGTCGAGCAGCTCGTCGTCCCAGGCGTTGGACGCGATGTTGTACATCAGCGTGCGGCTGGCATTGGTGGCATCGGTGACATGGGACTTGCCCCCCGTCAGCCGCCAGATCAGGAACGTGTCGATCGTGCCGAAGCATAGGTGCCCGTGGGCAGCCCGCGCGCGGGCGCCCTTCACGTTGGAGAGCATCCAGGAGAGCTTGGTGCCCGAGAAATAGGGATCGAGCAGCAGGCCCGTCTTCCTGGTGAAGGTCTTTTCGAGGTCCTGCTTCTTCAGCTTCTCGCAATAGGAGGCGGTGCGGCGGTCCTGCCAGACGATGGCATTGTGGATCGGCCTGCCGCTCTCGCGCTCCCAGACGACGACCGTCTCGCGCTGGTTGGTGATGCCGATGGCGGAAATGTCGGAGGCGGCAAGGCCCGCCTTCTTCAGAGCGGCCTTGACGGACCAGACGACGCTGTCCCAGATTTCCTCCGGATCGTGCTCGACCCAGCCGGACTGCGGAAAATGCTGCGTGAATTCCTTCTGGCCGGAACCGACGACCTTCTGCTTGCCGTCGAAGACGATCGCCCGGCTCGATGTGGTGCCCTGATCGATCGCGAGAACATATCCGCCCATCTCTTCCTCCCAGCTGCGGGTCGCTCCCAGACCCTTCGGAATCTTCAATACGATACTAAAACGAATGTCAAAGGAAAATAAAACGCAAGTCGCGCTCTGCCCTCAGCGGGACTGTACCGCGCGGAAAACGCAATTGTCATCGCGCGAGTTTTGGGCGTAGGCTACCGCAACGCAGCATGATCGGGAGACAGCAAGCATGAAAAGCGTCGTCGTAACGGGCTCCACCAGCGGCATCGGCCTTGCCATCGCCACGGCCTTCGCCGAAAGCGGCGCCAATGTCGTCATCAACGGGTTCGGCGCGGCGGACGAGATCGAGGCGATCCGCGCAAGGCTCGACGGCCTCGGCAAGGGACGCGTGCTCTATCATCCCGCCGACATGACGAAGCCGCACGAGATTTCCGACCTCGTCGAGACGGCGGTGGAGACATTCGACGGCGTCGACATCCTCGTCAACAATGCCGGCATCCAGCACGTCGAGAAGATCGAGGATTTCCCGGTGGAGAAGTGGGACCAGATCATCGCGATCAACCTCTCCAGCTCCTTCCACACGATCCGCGCCGCCATTCCGCACATGAAGCGCAAGGGCTGGGGCCGCGTCATCAACGTCGCCTCGGCGCACGGCCTCGTCGCCTCGCCATTCAAGTCCGCCTATGTGGCCGCGAAACACGGCATCATGGGCCTGACAAAGACCGTCGCGCTGGAAGTCGCCGAGAACGGCATCACCGTCAACGCCATCTGCCCCGGCTACGTGCTGACGCCGCTCGTCGAAAAGCAGATCCCCGACACGGCCAGGGCCCGCGGCATCAGCGAGGCTGAGGTGAAGTCCGACGTCATGCTGAAGTTCCAGCCGACCAAGGAGTTCGTCGGGGTCGACGAGGTCGCGGCCATCGCGCTTTTCCTCGCCTCCGATGCGGCAAAGTCGATCAACGGCACCCATATATCGGTGGATGGCGGCTGGACCGCCCAGTAGAAACGGAAGCGCGGGCACCCTGTGTATCCGCGTGTTCGCGATGGCGGGGCACCGTGCTCCGCCACAGGCCGCCCCTTCCCGGCGGCGGCCAAACCGCCCCACGCCCAGGCGCGTATCGGCCATCGGACGGCTGAGGGCCGTCAAAGAAGGATGACATGAACTTTCTGCAGGACAGTCTGGAGGGCTTTCTCGCCCGGGAACACCGCGTCGTCATCGTCGAGGTCACCGCCGCCAAAGGTTCGACCCCGCGCGACGAAGGCACGTTCATGCTGGTGGCGCCGACGGAAATCCACGGCACCGTCGGCGGCGGCCAGCTCGAATACGACGCCATCGAGAATGCGCGAAAGATGCTGGCGGATGCCGGCGGCGAGGCGAGGCTCGACATTCCGCTCGGCCCCGAGATCGGCCAGTGTTGCGGCGGGCGCGTCGAGCTCACCTTCACCTTTGCCGACGCGCAGGCCCGCGAGGCGCTTGAGGCACGCCTTGCCGAAGAGGAACGGCGCAAGCCGCAGGTCTGGGTCTTCGGCGCCGGCCATGTTGGCCGGGCGCTGGCGGATGCGCTGACCATGCTGCCGCTCAACATCTTCGTGGTGGAGGCGCGCCAGAGCGAGCTCGACCAGCTCACCTCCGAGGTGCACCATCGCCTTGCCGCCCTGCCGGAGGCGCTGGTCGCCGACATTCCGCCGGGCTCTGCCGTCGTCATCGTCACCCACGACCATGCGCTGGATTTCCTGATCGGGCAGGAAGCGCTTGCCCGTACCGACCTTGCCTATGTCGGCATGGTCGGCTCGACGTCGAAACGCGCCTCCTTCCTGCACCATCTGGAACGGCAGGGCATCGACCGCAGCGCGGCCGACCGGCTGGTCCTGCCGATCGGCGGCACGGCGGTGGACGACAAGCGCCCGGCGGTCATCGCCGCGATGACCGCGTCGGAAGTGCTGCTCGCCTTCGCCGCCTGGCGGCAGAAGGGGGACGCCCCCACGGCGGCAGGCTAGCCGCGACCGTCGAGAAAGCCGAGATCGCGCTTCATGTAGTCGGAAAGCTCGCTCGGATCGAGGCGGGGGACGCGCTTGCGCTGCCGCCTCAAGAAGACGCGGGAGAGCTTATGCCAAAGGCTTTCCTTGCGAAACGGCAGGCGGGCCGCCGGCGCCTGATCGACGATACATGTCATGGTAAAACCTCGTAAATTCCATTCATTGGCTTGCAGGATGCGCCGAAAGATGATGGAATTCCAATCGAAGCTTCGTCTGTATCCATAAAGAGAACTTGGCCTTGAAGATGTCGCGCAACTTCCCGCTCAATGCGCTTCGCGTCTTCGAGGCGGCCGCGCGGCATGCCAGCTTCACCCGCGCCGGCGACGAGCTCGGCATGACGCAGACCGCCGTCAGCTACCAGATCAAGCTTCTGGAGGAGACGCTCGGCGAGACGCTGTTCCTGCGCCAGCCGCGGCAGGTGATGCTGAGCGAGGCCGGCGAGCGGCTGGCCCCCAAGGTGGCCGAGGGGCTGACGAAACTGGCCGAAGCGGTGGCGGACCTGCGCGGGGCGGCCGAGCAGAAGCTGCACATCCATTCGACGCCCACCTTCGCCACGCAATGGCTGAGCCGCACGCTCGGCGACTTCCAGCTCAAGCACCCGACCATCGCCGTCCGGCTTTCCACCTCGCAGGAGCTGATCGACTTTGCCCGGGAAGAGGCGGATGTTTCGATCCGCTGGGGCAAGGGCGACTGGCCGGGCCTCACCTGCCACCGCGTCATGCGCATGGACTTCGCCCCCATGCTGAGCCCGGCGCTGGCCGAGACGATCGGCGGCATAGGGGAGCCGGCGGACCTCCTGAAACTGCCGATCATCAGCCCGCTGGACATCTGGTGGCGCACCTGGTTTTCCGCCGCGGGCATCGACGATCCGGGCCTCGAACGGTTTCCCCCGAACGAACTCGGCGTGCAGACGATCGACGCCCAGGTGGCGATGGCCGGCCAGGGCGTCGCGATCCTCAATCCCGGCCACTTCCGGGCGGAGGTCGCCGCCGGCCAGCTCTACCAGCCCTTCGAGCTGACCTGCAACGATGGCCGCGACTACTGGCTCGCCTATCCGGAAAACCGCCGCAACATCCTGAAGATCCGTGCCTTTCGCGACTGGATCCTCGCGACGATGCCGGCAGCGGTCTGACCGCTACGCCCTGGCGTCCAGTTCGGGATAGTGGCGGAAGAGGTCGCTTTCGTTGCCGGGAAGCCTGCGATCGCTGGCGAGATAGGCGCTGATCCGCGAGTGCCCGGCGACCGCGGCGCAGAGCGCCTTGATCTTCGGATAGCGCGGATAGAGCCCGTCCATCAGCACAGGGAAGGCGTAGGCGAGGCCGTCCATGACCTGGAACAGCGAGAGATCCGCATAGCTGAGCCTGTCGCCGACGAGATGCGTTTGACCCTCCGGGTTTCGCGCAAGGATGCCCTCGAACCAGTCGAGGAATTTCGGAACGCGCTGCGCGCGGAATTCCGCCGCCCGCCGCAGCGATTCGGGCTTCTGGTTCTCGTAGTACTCCCCCGCCCCGATGGGATGGTGGACGTCATGGCCCTCCAGGACGAAGTCGGCGATGGTCAGCTGGATCTGATGCGTCCAGAGCCGCAGCCGCGGCTCGCGGGGCGCAAGGTCGAGCTTGTCGCCGAGATAGAGCAGGATGGCCGCCACCTGCCCGACGACCACGTCGCCGTCCCTCAGGAAGGGCGGCGCAAAGGAAGGCGTGGCCACCTCCCGGCTTACCTTCGACAGGATGCCGTCGCCCTCCTCGCGCGCGACGTCGCGATAGGGCGCACCGGCCGCCTCCAGCGCGAGGCGGATATATTCTCCGCGCCCCTGGATGCCGGTCCAATAGTACAGTTCGTAGGTCATGGCGCAAAACACCCTTGGCCGGGCGGCGGTTCCGCCCGGGGCGAATTTTCGGGCGCACCGCAATCGAAATCAGCGGGATAGCCGTTTGGACCGCCCTTCCCTCGCCGCCGATTATTGCGCAATGTGCGCGGTGCGGAAAGAGCATGAGGGGACGCGCCGATGTATGAATATGCCATCGCCTGGGAATGGCTGACCTTTGCGGTCCGCTGGCTGCATGTCATCACCGCCATCGCCTGGATCGGCTCGTCCTTCTATTTCATCGCGCTCGATCTCGGCCTCGTGAAGCGGCCGCATCTGCCGGCCGGCGCCTATGGCGAGGAGTGGCAGGTCCACGGCGGCGGCTTCTACCACATCCAGAAATACCTGGTGGCGCCGGCCTCGATGCCCGAGCACCTCACCTGGTTCAAATGGGAAAGCTACATGACCTGGCTTTCCGGCTTCGCACTGCTCTGTCTCGTCTATTACGGCGGCGCCGACCTCTTCCTGATCGACCGCTCGGTGCTCGACGTCTCGACGCCGGTCGCCGTCCTCATCTCGCTCGCCTCGCTGGCACTCGGCTGGATCCTCTACGACCTTCTCTGCAAGTCGCCGCTCGGCAGGAACACCTGGGGGCTGATGCTCGTCCTCTATTGCATCCTCGTCGCCATGGCCTGGGGCTACACGCAGGTCTTCACCGGCCGGGCCGCGTTCCTCCATCTCGGCGCCTTCACGGCGACGATCATGTCGGCCAACGTCTTCTTCATCATCATGCCGAACCAGCGCGTCGTCGTCGCCGACCTCATCGCCGGCCGCACGCCCGATCCGAAATACGGCGTCATCGCCAAGCAGCGTTCCACGCACAACAACTACCTGACGCTGCCCGTCATCTTCTTCATGCTGTCGAACCACTATCCCCTCGCCTTCGCGACGGCCTTCAACTGGATCATCGCCGCGCTGGTCTTCCTGATGGGCGTGACGATCCGGCACTGGTTCAACACGACCCATGCCCGCAAGGGCAAGCCCACATGGACCTGGCTCGTCACCGCGCTCCTCTTCCTCCTCATCATGTGGCTTTCCACCGTGCCGAAGGTGCTGACCGGCGAAAGCGCGAATGCCGGTCTTCCCCCCTCCGCGCAGCGGTTCGCATCGAACGGCCATTTCCCGGCGGTGCGCGATCTCGTCTCCACCCGCTGTTCGATGTGCCATGCCGCCGAACCCGTCTGGGAGGGGCTTCGCGCGGCGCCGAAGGACGTGGTGCTCGAAAGCGAAACGGCGATTGCCCTCCATGCCCGCGAGATCTATCTGCAGGCCGGGCGCAGCCATGCCATGCCGCCGGGCAATGTCACCGGCATGACGAGGCAAGAGCGCGCCCTGATCACCGCCTGGTTCGAAACCGCAGCAGAAGGACGCTGACCGCCATGACGACAACCCTCATCCGCGGACGCCTGCTCTCCTTCCTCCGCCGCCCGGTCGCGATCGACGATACGGCAAGCTATCGCTACGAGGAGGACGGCGGCCTGCTGGTGGAGGACGGGAAGATCGCCGCCGTCGGCCCCTATGCGGACATGCGCGCGGCTGCGCCCGCCGAGGTGGAGGAGATCGACCATCGCCCGCATCTCATCCTGCCCGGCCTCATCGACACGCATCTGCATTTCCCGCAGATGCAGGTGATCGGCTCCTATGCCGCCAACCTCTTGGAATGGCTGAACACCTATACCTTCCCGGAGGAATGCCGCTTCGTGGAGAGCGAGCATGCCGCCCGCATCGCCCGCCACTTCTACGACGAGATGATCCGCCACGGCACGACGACCGCGGTCGCCTATTGCTCCGTGCACAAGACCTCCGCCGACGCCTATTTCGCCGAGGCGCTGAAGCGCGGCATGTGCATGGTGGGCGGCAAGGTGATGATGGATCGCAACGCGCCGCAAGGCCTGCTGGACACGCCCGAAACGGGCTATGACGAGACGCGCGCCGTGATCGCCGAATGGCACGGCAAGGGCCGCAACCATGTCGCCATCACCCCGCGCTTCGCCATCACCTCGACACCGGCGCAGATGGAAATGGCGGCCGCGCTCGCCCGCGAATTCCCGGACCTCCACATCCAGACACACCTTTCCGAAAACCACGACGAGATCCGCTTCACCCGCGAGCTCTATCCCGATGCGCTCGACTATACGGATGTCTATGCGAAACACGGCCTGCTGGGCCCGAAAAGCCTGTTCGGCCATTGCATCCACCTCTCCGAGCGGGAAGCGGATGCGATGAGCGAGGCGGGCGCCGTCGCGGTGCACTGTCCCACCTCCAACCTCTTCCTCGGCTCCGGCCTCTTCCCCCTCAAGGCGCTGTCGCGCCGGGAGAGGCCGGTGCGCATCGCCGTCGCGACGGATGTCGGCGGCGGCACGAGCTATTCGATGCTGAAGACGATGGACGAGGCCTACAAGATCCAGCAGCTGCTCGGCGAGCGGCTGAACCCGTTCGAGAGCTTCTACCACATGACGCTCGGCAATGCCGAGGCGCTGTCGCTCGAGGACCGCATCGGCACGCTGGACGCCGGCACGGACGCCGACTTCGTGGTGCTGGATGCCGCCGCCACACCTGCCATGGCGCTGAAGATGGAAGTGGTGCGCTCGCTGGCGGACGAACTCTTCCTGCTCCAGACGCTCGGCGACGACCGGGCCGTGCGCGAGACCTACGTAGCCGGCAAGCCCGTGAAGGCGGTGCTCTAACTGCCGCGATAGGTGGAGTAGCCGTAGGCCGAGAGCAGCAGCGGGACGTGGTAGTGGCTCGACGGATCTGCGACGCCGAAGCGCAGGGGTATGCGGTCGAGGAAGGCGGGATCGGTGGTGACCGCCCCCGTCGCGCGCAGATAGTCGCCGGCGTGGAACACCAGCTCATAGGTGCCGGCCATGAAGCCGACGCCCTCGACCAGCGGGGCGTCGACGCGCCCGTCGCTGTTCGTCACCCGGGTCACGATGTGCTGGTGCTCGCCGTTCTCGATCCAGAAGAGATCGATCGTCAGGCCGGCCGCGGGCTTGCCGAGCGCGGTGTCGAGGACATGGGTCGTAAGGCGGCCGGGCTTGTTCATGGGTTCCTCAGGGATGCTCGATGATGAAGGGCTCGTCGAAGAAGAACTCTTCCAGGTTGACGCCGCCGCCGAGGCGGTCGACCACGAGGAAATCGCTCACCGCGTCGAGGGTCATCAGCGGATGGTGCCAGACGTTGCGGCGATAGTTGACGCCCTGACGCCCCCCGGCGCGGAAGACCTGCGGCCGGCCCGGCCTGCCGCCCTCGTCCGCCGCCACCACGACCAGCCAGGGCCGGTCGTCGATCGGCGAGAAGCTCTGGCTGCCGAAGGGATGGCGCTCCATCATGCCGACGGCATAGGGGAAGGCCCTTGGGCTGCCGCGGAAGAGGTTGATGATGACCTTCGCATCCTCGCCGACGGCCTCGGCCTCGGCGAGCGCATGGTAGCGCTCGGTATTGCCGCCGTTGATATGGCGCATCGTGGCGGGATCGGCCTCGATCACCGTGCCGAAGGGGGCGAAGGCTTCCTGGGTCAGGGGCCGGATCGTCAGTTTCTCAGCCATGAGACAGCCCTCCCGGGAAGAGGAAGGGCGGTCTTTGGTGGTCGGGCATGTTCATTCTCCGGGGAGAGCAGCGGTCAATCTGAGGAGCGCGATGCGCTCCACCTGGGTTTTGGCGGTTTCGAACTCCGCCGCCGCCGTGTTGCCGATGCGGGCCTCGAAGGCGGCGAGGATGTCGTCCTTGGTAAGCCCTTTCACCGCAATGATGAAGGGGAAGCCGAACTTTTCCGTATAGGCGGTGTTGAGCTCGGTGAAGCGGGCGTGCTCGGCCGGAGAGAGCCGGTCGAGGCCGGCACCGGCCTGCTCGTTGCGGCTGTCCTCCGTCAGCTCGCCGGCGATCGCCAGCCTGCCGGCAAGATCCGGATGGGCACGCAGCACGCCAAGCTGCTCGGCCTCGCTCGCCGTGCGGAAGGCCTCGACGAGCGCGGCATGCACGCCCGCTGCCGTCAGCGGCAGGGCGACGGCGCCGGCATCGAGCGCGCGCTCGGCGATGAAGGACGAATGCTCGAAGACGCCGCCGAAACGGGCGAGGAAATCGGCCCGGTCGATCATGCGCCCTTCCCCTTCGACGGGTGGTGGTTCTCGATCCAGTGGCGCGCGATGTCGATGCGCCGCGGGATCCAGATCTTCTCATGGCCGAGCACGTAATCGACGAAGCGGGCGAGCGCGGCGGCGCGGCCGGGCCGGCCGACGAGGCGGCAGTGCAGGCCGATGTTCAGCATCTTCGGGCTGCCTTCGGCGCCCTCCTGGTAGAGCACGTCGAAGGCGTCCTTCAGGTAGGTGAAGAACTGGTCGCCGGTGTTGAAGCCCTGGGGCGTCGCAAACCGCATGTCGTTGGTTTCGAGCGTATAGGGGATGATCAGGAAGGGCTCGCCGTCGAGGCCCGGCACCCAGAAGGGCAGGTCGTCCGCGTAGGAATCGGAGGAATAGACGAAGCCGCCCTCCTCCATGACCAGGCGCAGCGTGTTGCCGGAGGGCTTGCCCTGGTACATGCCGAGCGGATGGGAGCCGGTCAGCTCCTTGTGCAGGCGCACGGCCTCGCGGATGTGCTCGCGCTCTTTTTCTTCCGAGAAGTCCTTGTATTCCAGCCAGCGGTAGCCGTGGCTGGCGATCTCCCAGCCGGCTTCCTTCATGGCGGCGACGGCTTCCGGGTTGCGCGCCATGGCGAGCGTCACGCCGTAGACGGTGGTCGTGACGTTGCGGCTGGTGAACAGGCGATGCAGGCGCCAGAAGCCGGCACGCGAGCCGTATTCGTAGATCGATTCCATGTTGAGGTTGCGCTGTCCCGGCCAGGGCTGCGCGCCGACGATTTCCGAGAGCAGGCACTCCGACGCGCCGTCACCGTCGAGGATGCAGCTTTCGCCGCCCTCCTCATAGTTGATGACGAACTGCACGGCGATGTTGGCATCGCCCGGCCAGCGCACCTTGGGGGGCGTGCGGCCGTAGCCGATCAGGTCGCGCGGATAGGTCTTCTCAGTCATTCGATCACCTCGACAATGGGCGGAACCGGTGCAGCGGACGGCCGGAAGCCGAATTGAATCCGATGCATACCCTCATGAAAGGAACCATTACCGCCTCGGCCCGTTTCCTGTCCATCACAAGCAAGGAGAAACACCTATGGCCATGCAGGATGCAAACATTCGCGAAACCCAGGATCTGATCGCCAGCGACAAGGTGGAGGGCACGAGTGTCTACGGGGCCGACGGCAAGCATATCGGCTCGGTGGAGCGTCTGATCCTCGACAAGCGCAGCGGTCACGTCTCCTACGCGGTGCTCAGCTTCGGCGGCTTCCTCGGCCTCGGCCAGGACCACTACCCCCTGCCCTGGGCGAAGCTGAGCTATGACGAAGGCCTCGGCGGCTATCGCGTCGACGTGACGAAGGAGCAGGTCGAGCGCGCACCGCACTATGAAAGCGATGCCGAATACGACTGGAACCGCCGCAACGGCAAGGTGATCCACGACTATTACGGCGTGCCGCCCTACTGGATGTAAGCACGGGTCACATCCGTCCGGCTTCCTCGAAGTGGGCCGCGACGGTGAAGGAGGGCGGTACGCCAAGCGTGCCGCCCTTGATTTCGTCCAGCACCGCGCGCGCCAGTTCATGCGCCAGGCCGAAGCTCACCTTGAAGCCGCCGGTCATCAGGCTGACGGTCGGGTGATCGGGATGGCGGCCGACCATCGGCTCGCGGCCGATCGCCTTGGGCCGCAGCCCTGCCCAGCGCTCCACGACCGGCGCTTCCGCCAGAACCGGCGCCATCTGCCGTGCCCTGGCGATCAGCGCGTCGAGAAGCCCGTCAGTGCCGGAGGGATCGGCAAAGCTGTTTTCGCTGGTGCTGCCGATAGCGATGAGGCCGTCCTCATGCGGCACGATGTAGAGCCCGTCGGCAAAGATCACCGGCAATGCCGGATCGACGGGCGCCCGAAGCAGCGCCGCCTGCCCCTTCACCGCGCTCCCCACCGGCCTTGCCAGCGGGGGAACGAGCGGCGCGAGCAAGGCGAAGGTCTCGATGCCGGCTGCCAGCACGCAATGGCCGAAGGCCAGACTGGCGCCATCCTCGAACCGGGCGATGCCATTCGCCGGGTCCAGCGCGGAAAGCCCCGCGCCTTCGCGGATCGTGACATTCGGCAGGCGCGCGAGCGCGGCCCGCAAGGCCGCGAGCAGCGCGCGGGGCGCAAGGCGGGCGGCGAGATGATCATGGACGAGCCCCGAAGCCATCGCCGTTTCCGCCGGCCATCCCGCGACGGGGGACGCGTCCAGTACCTCGAAGGCGAAGGTGCGGCCGGGCATCGTCCAGACGGAAAGCGCATCCTGCGCATGGCGGAGCGCGATGGCGCGGTTGTGGGGCTTCGGAAGGGGGATGAGGCGGCCGGAGCGGCGATAGCCCGCGGAAAGCCCGGTTTCGGCCTCCAGCGCTGCGATCTCCGCCTCGAGCGAAACCAGCGCGGCGAACTGGAAGGCCTTCTTGGCGTTCCAGCGATCCGGCAGATGCGGCATCAGCGCGCCGAGCACGCCGCCGCTGGCGCCTGCGCCGATCGCCCGCCGCTCGGCAAGGTGCACGGACAGGCCCTGCCGGGCGGCAAGAAGCGCGGTCCACAGGCCCATCACCCCGCCGCCGGCGACGATGAGGTCCACGGCCGGTTGACCGGCGGCCTTCCCGCGATTATCGGCATTCGCCATGGCTGACCACAATCCTGAAAACACGCCGCAGACCGAAGCCGTCCTCGATTGGCACGACGGCGATATGCCCTATTCCCGGGCCTTTGACGACCACTTTTATTGCCGCAGCGACGGCCGGCTGGAATGCGGCCATGTCTTCCTCGCCGGCAACGGGCTGCCGGACCGCTGGCAACGGAAAGCACCTTTCCGCATCGCCGAACTCGGCTTCGGCACCGGCCTCAACCTCTGCGAGACCTGGCGGCAATGGCGCGGAACCGCGCCGGAAGGCGCAAGCCTCCACTTCACCTCCTTCGAGCGTTTCCCCATGGCGCGCGCCGATATCGCCCGGGCACTCGCGCACTGGCCGGAAATCGAGCACGAACGCACGATCCTGGCCGACAAATGGCCGGATGCACCGGCCGGGCGCGTCGAGATCGACCTTGCGCCCGGTGTCCGCCTCACCGTGGTCTGCGGCGCGGCGCTGGAAAGCCTCGGGAACGAGACGACACCCTTCGACGCCTGGTTTCTCGACGGTTTCGCGCCTGCGCGCAATCCGGACATGTGGTCGGCCGAGCTGATGGCGGCGGTCTTCCGGCTGACCGTTCCCGGCGGGCGCTTCGGCACCTATGCGGCGGCCGGCTTCGTGCGGCGCAACCTTGCTGCCGCCGGTTTCGTCGTGGAACGCCGGCCGGGTTTTGCGGGAAAGCGGGAAATGCTGTGCGGGGAAAGACCGGTCGGCTGAACGCTCACGACAGCGTGCCGGTCACGGCGTCCCTGCCGCTGCGCTTCAGCCAGCGGTCGAGCTTTTCTTCGAGCTTCTCGATGCTGATCGGCTTCGTCAGGTAATCGTCCATGCCCGCGGCCAGGCAGTCCTCGCGATCGCCATCGAGCACATGGGCGGTGACGGCGACGATCGGCACCCGGCGGCCGGAGCCGCTTTCGATCGCGCGGATCGCACGGCTCGCCTGCAGACCGTCCATCACCGGCATGGAGATGTCCATCAGGATCATGCCGGGGCGGGACGCGCGGAAAACCTCCACCGCCTCCTGCCCGTTTTCCACCAGCCGGAAGCGCAGGCCGGAGGCCATCAGCATCTGGGTGAAGAGGATCTGGTTGACCTCGTTGTCCTCGGCCACGAGGACATCGAGGATTTCGCCTTCGGCGGCCGCGACCCCGGAGGTGGCCGCATGCGGGCGCAGCGGCAGGACCTTGCCCTCGCCTGCGCCTTGCGCCGGAGCCTTCGTTCCGCGCATCGCCCGCAGCACCTCGGACACCGTCTCGCGCAGCAGGTCGGCCCGCACGGGCTTCATGAGATGGGCCTGGATATCCGGCGAGGCGAGCAGCCTGTCATCGGCCGGCAGGGTCATGGATGTGAGCATGATCACAGCGATGCCGGCGGTTCGAGGCCCTTCCCGCAACGCCCGCACGAAATCGAAGGCACGCTCCGGGTGGTAGTCGAGCAGGACGGCATCCACCGAGACGCCCATGTCGCCTGCCGCGGCGAGGACGGCAAGCGCCTCCGTCTCGGAGCCGACGGCGGTCGCGTCGAAACCCCAGTCGAGCAGCATGTCGTGCGCGGCCTTGCGGGAGAGGTCGTGCCCGTCGACGACGAGGATGCGCGCGCCCGGCGCCCTGGCCGGCACGATGCGGGCCGGCAGGGCGGCGACGGCGAGCGCCATCGGCAGGCGCACGGTGAAGGCCGAACCGCTGCCGACCTCGCTGGTCGCCGTGAGCGTGCCGCCGAACAGGCGCGTCAGCCCGTCGGTGATGGCGAGGCCGAGCCCGGTTCCCTCGTGGCGGCGGGTCGAGGAAGCGTCGACCTGCGAGAACTTCTCGAAGATCGATTCCATCTTCTCGGCCGGAATGCCCGCCCCCGTATCCTCGACGCGGATGATGATCTCCACGCCGCCATCCCCGCCTGTCTGCGCGGAAAGATCGATGAGGACATGCCCGCGGTCGGTGAACTTGACGGCGTTGCCGACGAGATTGGTGACGATCTGGCGGAAACGGCCCGCGTCGCCCATCACCACGGCCGGCATGTTGGCAGCGCCGCGCACGACGAGCTCGATGTCCTTCTCCGCCGCCTTAGCCGACAGCAGCGTCGCGACATCCTCGATCGCCTCCACCGGATTGAAGGCGGTGGCACGCAGCGTCATCTGGCCGGCATCGATCTTCGAGAAGTCGAGGATGTCGTTGATGATGGTGAGCAGCGCATTGCCGGACTTCACCATGATGTCGATGAAGGTCTTCTGCCGCGTATCGAGGTTCGATTTGGCGAGCAGCTCCGCCATGCCGAGCACGCCGTTCATCGGCGTGCGGATTTCATGGCTCATATTGGCGAGGAACTCCGACTTCGCCTTGTCGGCCGTCTCGGCGCGGGTGACGAGGCGGCGCAACTCGTCCTCGCGGCTCTTGAGGTCCGTGATGTCGGAAAAGACAATGACGTCGCGGCCGCGGCTCGTCGGGGTCACGTCGAGACGCAGCCAGCGCTGGTAGCCGCTGAAGACCGTCAGCGACGCCGGCTTGCCGGTGAAGAGGATTTCCCCGAACCGGCTGGCATCGACGGGCTCCTCGCCGAGGAAGCCGGCGATGTCACGGTCGATGCAGCTTTGCAGCACGTCCTTGACGAGCGCGCCCGGCTGCAGCAACTCGCGCGGCATGGCGATCATCGCGGACAGCGCCTCGTTGGAAAGCACCACCACGCCGTCCTCGATGATGAGGAGGCCCTGGCTCATCGAGGAGACCGCGTCCTTCACGAGGCTGCCGACCTCCTCGAGGGCGCTGCGGGTCTCCAGCACCTCGCGCTCGCGCTCGCGCCGCTCGGTGATGTCGATATAGGTCAGGAGGCAGCGGCCGCCGGAGATCGCACAGCCGGCCTCGATCACCGTCCGGCCGCTGGCATAGGCGACCTCGCGCGCCGGCGTCTCGCCAGCCCGGATACCGGAAATGCACGCCTCGTAGGCCTCGGCAAGCGTCCCCTCTTCCCCGTAGGCGCCGCCCTGCGCCTGCTGGAAGCGCAGGAGATCGCCCAGCGGGCGGCCTTTCATCGGCGGCAGCGCGCCATCCCACAGCTCCTCGAAGGCGCCGTTCACCAGTTCGATATTGCCGGCCACATCGACGACGACGATGCCGACAGGCAACGATTCGACGATGCTTTCGAGGTCCGCCTTGGCGCCCTCCGCCTCGCGTTGGGCGTCGATCAGCTGGCCTTCGCGCTTCTTCAGCACCGTGGTGTCGGTGATCGAGCCGATGAGATAGCGCTTCTCGTCCAGCGTCGTGACGCGGCAGAGACGCGAGATCGTCGGCAGCACCGAGCCGTCCGGCCGGACATGATCGATCTCGGCTTCAAGCAGCTCGCCGGTATCGAGCACGAGCTGGTTCTGCGCGTGGAACTTCTCGCCCTGCCCCGGAAACATGTCGAGCGTGGTGAGGCCGAGCAGTTCTTCCGGCTGGCGGCCCGTCAGCGCGACATAGGCGCGGTTGGCGAAGATCATGCGCTGGTTCTCGTCGCGCATGAAGCTTGCGACCGGAAGCTCGTCGAGCAGCGCCCGGTAGAGGCTGATCTCCTGCGAATGCTGCTTCAGCCGCCCTTCGCTCTCCTTCAGCGCCGTCACGTCGAGGCGCAACGCAACGAAGGTGCCATCCGGCCGGCGCTGCGTGACGAGGCGGATCCAGCCGCCGGCAAGGCGGACGACGCATTCGTGCAGCGGCAGGTCATAGCAGGCAAGCCGCGCGGCGACCCAGTGCTCGCGCTCGTCCTCGGACGTGTGTCCCACTTCGATATCGTGCAGCGCGCGCGTGAGCGCGGCGAGGCTGACGGGGCCGTCCGCAAGCGTGCCGACGAGCAGCCGGTAGAACTCCCGCATGCTGCGATTGGTGTATCGCAACCGGTTGTCGGCACCGAAGACGGCGACCCCCGCCCCGAGCGCATCGAGCGCATCCTCCACAGGCTCGCCAGACGCGGCATCGCCGCGCTCCCCGGCCGCTGCGTCCGCCAGCCGCGCCGCAACGCCATTCAGATTGGCGGCGGCACAGATCGTGGCGGCCGTCCCCTCGACCGAGGGCGTGAAAAGGCCGACGAGCACCGAGAGGGTCGGGGAGATCCGCTCGCGCTTCATGGCGATATCGAAGCTGCCGCCGCCGAAGGGGTGCAGATAACGGGCCCGCTCGGGGTTTCCGAAGATCAGGCAGCGGCGTTCCGGATCGTCGCGGTCGCCATGGCCCGGCGCCTCGCCGCTTTCGTCGCTGGTAAGGCCGATCATCTCCGCGGGACCGTGGCCGAAGAGGCGCGCATAGGCCTCGTTCACCGCCAGATAGCGCAACTCGCTGCTTTTGACATATGCCGGATACGGGTGTTCGCGAACGCGCGCACAGGCCGCCACCAGCAATTCGTCTTGAGTTTCAGCCACGCCACGCGCTCCCCGAAGCAGGACGGAGGGAGAGATTCATACCCCTCGGGGGGTACCACTAATCCTTGAACGGATGGTTAACCTTTCGTTGCCGGAAGTGACGCATCTAGGAAGGCGCATCCCGAAACCGCTTATCCACCAGGGCATTTGGCTGTCGCAAATGGCGGAGCATGCCGTTGCAGGACATGCGACAAAAGCGCGAGGCAAACCAGACCGGGGCTGCGCTGCACATGGGCGACGTGATCAAACTCGAAAGTCACCTCGAACAACCGGAGGCGTCCGAGACGCCCGTCGAGCGCCGGCGCCGCAGCGGCGGGCGCAGCGCAGAGCGCATCCGCCGGCCGACGGCCACCTCCAGATACCTCAATCTCGTTAACACGACGGCTTCCTCCACGGTGCTTTCCGAGGATGCGCTGGAGGCCGTGCATCAGGCATCGCTCACCATCCTCGAAGAGATCGGCATGGACATCATCCTGCCGGAGGCGCGCGAGCGCATGAAGGCGGCCGGCGCCGAGGTGACGCCCGGCACGGACCGCGTGCGCTTCGACCGCGGGCTCATCCTGGACATGATGGCCTCCGTCCCGCCCGCCTTCACGATGCATGCGCGCAATCCCCTGCGCAATGTCGAGATCGGCGGCAACAACCTCGTCTTCGCGCAGGTTGCCTCCGCCCCCTTCGTCGCCGACCGCGACGGCGGCCGGCGCGCCGGCAACCAGGAGGATTTCCGCAAGCTGGTGAAGCTCGCCCAGTCCTACGACGTCATCCACACGACGGGCGGCTATCCGGTCGAGCCGGTCGACATCCACGCCTCCGTCCGCCATCTCGACTGCCTGTCGGACCTGGTGACGCTGACCGACAAGGTGTTCCACGTCTATTCGCTCGGTAGGCAGCGCAATCTCGACGGCATCGAGATCGCCCGCATCGGCCGCGGCATCTCGATGGAGCAGATGGAGCGCGAGCCCTCGCTCTTCACCATCATCAACACCTCCTCGCCGCTGCGGCTCGACGGGCCGATGCTGCAGGGCATCATCGAGATGTCGTCGCGGGGTCAGGTCGTGGTGGTGACGCCCTTCACGCTAGCCGGCGCCATGGCGCCGGTGACGATCGCGGGCGCCGTCGTGCAGCAGAATGCCGAGGCGCTGGCCGGCATCGCCTTCACGCAGATGGTGCGGCGCGGCGCGCCGGTCATGTATGGCGGCTTCACCTCCAATGTCGACATGAAGACGGGCGCGCCCGCCTTCGGCACGCCGGAATACATGAAGGCGGTGATCGCCGGCGGCCAGCTCGCCCGCAAGTACAACATCCCCTATCGCACCTCGAACACCAATGCCTCCAACACGCTGGATGCACAGGCCGCCTATGAATCCGCCTTTTCCCTCTGGGCGCTGACGCAGGGCGGCGGCAACTTCATCATGCATTCGGCCGGCTGGAGCGAGGGCGGCCTGACGGCCTCCTTCGAGAAGTTCATCCTCGACGTGGACATGCTGCAGATGGTGGCCGAATATCTGGCGCCGCTCGATGTCAGCCCGGACGCGCTGGGCATTGAGGCCGTGCGGGACGTCGGCCCGGGCGGCCACTTCTTCGGCACGCCGCACACGCTCGCCCGCTACGAGACGGCGTTCTACGCCCCGATCCTCTCGGACTGGCGCAATTTCGAGACATGGACGGAAGCCGGCCGGCCGACCACCTACGATCATGCCAACCGGGTCTTCAAGGAAAAGCTCAACGCCTACGAGAAGCCGCCGCTCGACCCGGCGATCGAGGACGAACTGGAAGCGTTCGTCGCCAAGCGCAAGGAAGAGGGCGGCGTTCCCACGGATTTCTAAGGGTTTTCTCCTACGACCTCAGGCATCGAACATGATGGAGCGGACGGAGGAGATCAGCTTCTCCGTCGGCAGGTTGGAAAAGTTCTTGTCGATCTCGGCCATGGTCAGCGTGCGCGACTTGTCGGAGAGCTTGTTGCGCAGGTCGCCGAGCGTCTGCGGCGCGGCGCAGACCACGAGCCGATCGAAGGCGCCTTCGGCGGCGTAGTCGTCGATGCGGCCGGCGACTTCCGCTGTGAACTTCAACTGTTCCTCCCGCACGGGATCGCTCGAATATTCCATGGCGGAACGGCCAGGACCGACCGAGGAATGGCTGCGGCCGGGCTTGTCGGCCATGATGTCCTGCGCCTTCTTCGGCTCCCAGCGAAAGACCTCCTGCTCCGGGCTCTGCTGGCCATCCTTCAACAGGTTCACCCCTTTGAGCAGGCGGGCCTGGTTGCCGTCAGCGGCGAGAATCCAAGTCGTAGCGGTCATGTTTCACTCCCGTAGCGAGGTTCATGGACAGGCAGACGAATCCGCCCTGCGCAACATCCAACAGGATTGTGGCAGGATGCGCGTTGATCCAACGCAACGGCCGGGCGCATGTTCCGGGTGGCATCGATAACGAACCTGTTGGAAAGCGGTGTCCGTCCCCTATCCCCGCGCCGCCATGGTTCGCTAGGGTACGGCAAAGGACAGGAGAACCCCGTGGCCGAACCGCTGAAGAACCTGCTGCATCCCGGACTGGTGAAGGAGATGGCGGAGCACGTCTCCCGGGCCGCGCCGGATTTCGACGCGGACCGCTTCACGCGGCTTGCCACGGACGGCATGGCGGCGCTGGAGCTGATGCAGCGCGCCGAACGGATCAAGGACGCGCTGGTGCAGACGCTGCCCGCCGACTATGCGGCCGCTGCAAAAATCCTTCGAAGGGCACTGCCGCAGGAGGAGGGCCCGGGGCTTTCCGGCTGGGCCCTGCTGCCGGTCAACCAGTTCGTCGCGCAACAGGGCCTGCAGCATTTCGACCTGTCGCTCGCCCTCCTCAAGGCATTGACGCCGCATTTCACGGCGGAATTCGGCATCCGCCGCTTCATCCATGCCGAGCAGGACCGGGCGCTTGCGGAAATCTCGGGCTGGACGACCGATCCCGATCATCACGTCCGCCGGCTTGCCAGCGAAGGCACCCGCCCGCGCCTGCCCTGGGCGATGCGCCTGCCGGCGCTGGTCAGGAACCCGGCCCCGGTCCTGCCGATCCTTGTTGCGCTCCTCGACGATCCGGAAGACTATGTGCGCCGCTCCGTCGCCAACAGTCTCAACGACATCGCCAAGGACCATCCGGCCCTCGTCGCCGATTTCGTCGAGCGGCACATCGAGGGCGCCTCCGCCGAGCGCCGGCAGTTGCTGCGCCATGCCTCGCGCACGCTCCTGAAGAAGGGTGATGCGAAGGCGCTCGCCAATTTCGGCTTTGTGGCGGCCAGGGGCATCGGCGCGGCCCTCACCCTTGCTGCCCCCGCTATCGTCTTCGGCGACAAGCTCGGCTTTTCCATCGTGGTGACGAACGCGGATGCGGCGCCACAGCGGCTGATGATCGACTATGCGATCCACCATGTGAAGGCGAACGGCACACTGGCGCCCAAGGTCTTCAAGTGGAAGCAGCTCGACCTGTCGGCCGGCGCCAGCCAGACGATCGGGAAGGATCATGCGATCCGGGCGATCACCACGCGGCGCTACTATCCCGGAAAACACCGCATCGAGATCCTGATCAACGGCACGGTCTGCGCCGCGGCCGACTTCGACCTGCACATGGCGTAGGGGCAACTCTTTTCGCACCTGCGAAAACTAAGGCTTGACTTTTCACCACAAAACAACGACATGAGCCGCAGCGTCGCCCTTCGGCCGCCGCGTGAGCGAGCCTGAGATTTCCCCGCAACGGGATACGAAGAAGGACAAGCGCAAGAGAACGATCCGCCTCCCATTTGCGGATGACTGCGCAGACGACTGCCAACCAACCCACAAGTTCCCAATTCACGCGGGGTTCTTGACGCCAGACGAAACCGGAAGCGCATGGTGCGGTTCCGGCCCGAAGCAGTTCAAGCAAAAGCGTGACGCGATCTTGCCTCCGGAACTGCGGTCGGGACAGTCGCCTGGCGCCCCGAAAGGTATCAGACTTGACCACGTTCCACGACCTCGGCCTCTCGAAGACCATCGTCGCCACGCTCTCCGCCCTCGGCTTTGAAAAGGCAACGCCGATCCAGGAAAAGGCCATCCCGCTCGTCCTCGAAGGCAGCGACCTGATCGGCCTTGCCCAGACCGGCACCGGCAAGACGGCCGCCTTCGGCCTGCCGATGATCGAAAAGCTTCTCGCCGAGGCCCGTCGCCCCGACCCGCGCAACATCCGCGCCCTCATCCTCGCCCCGACCCGCGAACTGGTGAACCAGATCGCCGACAACCTGCGCGACTTCGTGAAGAAGACGCCGCTGCGCGTCGTCACCGTCGTCGGCGGCGCCTCCATCAACAAGCAGTCGGAAATGCTCTCGCGCGGCACCGACATTCTCGTCGCCACCCCCGGCCGCCTGCTCGACCTTGTCGCCCGCAAGGCCGTGACGCTGACGCAGGCCCGCTACCTCGTGCTCGACGAGGCCGACCAGATGCTCGACCTCGGCTTCATCCACGACCTGCGCAAGATCTCCAAGCTCGTGCCGAAGAACCGCCAGACGCTGCTCTTCTCGGCCACCATGCCCAAGCTGATCGCCGAGCTTGCCGGCGAATACCTCGTCAACCCGAAGAAGGTCGAGGTCACCCCGCCCGGCAAGGCTGCCGACAAGGTGGAGCAGTACGTGCACTTCGTGCCCGGCAAGGACCAGAAGACGCAGATCCTCAAGCAGACACTCACCGCCAATCCGGATGGCCTGTCGCTCGTCTTCTCGCGCACCAAGCATGGTGCGGAAAAGCTGATGAAGCATCTCGACCATATCGGCTTCAAGGCCGCCTCCATCCACGGCAACAAGAGCCAGGGCCAGCGCGAGCGCGCCCTCAAGGCCTTCCGTGACGGCGAGATCCGCGTGCTGGTCGCCACCGACGTCGCCGCCCGCGGCATCGACATCCCGGGCGTCACCCACGTCTACAACTACGACCTGCCGGAAGTGCCGGACGCCTATGTCCACCGCATCGGCCGCACGGCCCGCAACGGCCGCGACGGCATCGCCATCGCCTTCTGCGCGCCGGACGAAGCGCATCTCCTGCGCGACATCGAGAAGCTGATGGGCATCAAGATCACGGTCGCCAGCGGCGAGGCCCCGGCCATCGTGACGGCCGGCCCCGGCGGCAAGTCGCGCAAGGGCCGCAACAATGGCGGCGGCCAGCGTTCCGGCAACGGCCGCGCCGCCCAGCGCCCGCAGCGCAAGCCCTTCGGCGATGGCACGCAGGCCGCTTCCGAGGGCGGCGCCCCGGCTGCCGGCAAGCGCGCCCATGGCGGCCGCCCACAGCAGAAGCAGGGCGAGCGCCAGAACCGCAACCACGGTGGCGGCAACGGCCAGGGCCGCCCGAACCACCACGGCAAGCCGCGCCGGCCGGAAGGCCAGCGCCGCGAGCAGGCGTAAGCAGGTTGATCAGAAGATGAGCAAACGGCGGGCTTCGGCCCGCCGTTTTCGTTTGGGCCAACCACCGGCGTCGCGGTGTCGCGTGGATCCTCGGGTCAAGCCCGAGGATGACGAAAGAAGAGAGGTTTGCAGGCTCAAGGCAACGAGGCCGCATACCGCACGGTTTGACGAGCGGGCAGCCTCACCCCCCTCCGTCGTCCTCGACCTCCGAGCCGAGGATCCACGCGACCGCCACCTACTCCGCCGGCGCGACATCCTTGCGGTTGGTGAGATAGACCCCGATAACGACGATCACCGTGCCGAGGATCATCGGCACCGTCAATTCCTCGCCGAAGACGGCGGCGGCCTGGAGGGCGGCGATCGGCGGCACGAGGTAGATGAGGGAGGCCGCGCGGGAAACCTGGCCGCGACGGATGAGGTAGAGCAGCAGCAGGACCGCCCCCATGGAGATGCCGAGCACCGACCAGGCGAGCAGCGCGACGAAGGCCAAGCCGACATCGACATGCAGGCTTTCCAGGCAAAGCGCGAAAGGCACGGTGACGATGAGCGCCCCGACATATTGCAGCGTCGCGATGGCCCGGATGTCGCCGGCCTGGAGGTGCTGCTTCTGGTAGATCGTGCCGTAGGTGACGGCGGCCATGCCGAGCATGTTGACGACGATGGCGAAGGCCGGGATTGCCGCGGCCCCCTGGCCGAAGAATTTCGGCAGCACCGCCAGCAGCACGCCGAGGAAGCCGAGACAGAGGCCGGCCTTCTGCGTCGGGCTCAGCCGCTCGCCGATGAAGAAGGGGGCGGCCAGCGCCGTCATCAGCGGCTGGAGCGCCGCGATGATGGAGGAGAGCGCCGCCGGCACGCCCTCGCCGATCGCCCACCAAACCGCCCCGAGGTAGAGGCCGTGCAGGAAGGCGCCGGAGACGAAGGCATGCGCGATCGTGCGCCGGTCGCGCGGCCAGGCGACGCCGGACGCAAGGCACAGGCCGGCGAACAGAATGGCGGCGGCGGCATAGCGGATGCTCAGAAACGTCAGCGGCTCGGAGACGATGGCGCCGAACTTCGCGACGACCCAGCCGGTCGACCAGAGCAGGACGAAGATGGCCGGAGCCAGGCGATCGAGGGACATGGGACTTCCGGCGAAAGGACAATCGGTGCGCGAGCGATAGGCGCCGCCTCCGCGATGGTCAAAGGAATTTCCTTGATGATTAGGTTCAACGAAAGATCGGGCGGAACGGCTTTTCGGCATCTGCCCATGTTTTCGGCAGGACCGGCCCCGGCAGCGTCCCGCGGATCGGCACGGCGCGGGCAGCGGCATGTTTCCCTTGCAGAAAAAACCGTCTTGCCGGCCGGTTTAGCCGCCTTCAAAGCGGTGTGAGAATTCTTTCCTGCTAATTGAGCATGGTTCTTGCATTGCCCGGGATGTTGTACTCAAATGGCGAGAAATGGGGAACACGCCTTTGGCATTTGATGAAATGATGAATGCGGACCAAGGTCCGCGGCAGCCATACGAAAACTACCATGACTGGTACGAAGGACAGGATCGGGCTCGCCTGATCGCCAAATCCAGGGACGCCGAGAACCTCTTTCGAAAGACCGGCATCACCTTCGCGGTCTACGGACACGAGGACAGTTCCGAGAAACTCATCCCCTTCGACATCATCCCCCGCATCATTTCCGGCCGAGAATGGCGCAGGCTCGCCCAGGGCATCGAACAGCGGGTCATCGCCCTCAACGCCTTCCTCGACGACATCTACCACAAGCAGGAGATCATCAAGGCCGGCCGCGTGCCGCGCGAACTGATCGAGCGCAACGAAGCCTTCCTGCCGCAGATGATCGGCTTCAAGCCGCCGGGCGGCGTCTATACCCACATCGTCGGCACCGATATCGTGCGCACCGGCGAAGACCAGTTCTACGTGCTTGAGGACAATGCCCGCACCCCATCCGGTGTCAGCTACATGCTGGAGAACCGGGAAACCATGATGCAGATGTTCCCGGAGCTGTTCCACATCAACAAGGTGCGGCCGGTCGAGGACTATCCGAAGCTCCTGCGCCAGAGCCTCGCCTCGCTCGCCCCGCCCGGCTGTTCGGGCAAGCCGCGTGTCGCGGTGCTGACCCCCGGCATCTTCAACTCGGCCTATTATGAACACGCCTTCCTCGCCGACATGATGGGCGTGGAACTGGTCGAGGGCTCGGACCTGCGCGTCGTCGACGGCAAGGTGAAGATGCGCACCACCCGCGGCTACGAGGCGATCGACGTGCTCTACCGCCGCGTCGACGACGATTTCCTCGATCCCCTCACCTTCCGGCCGGATTCCGCCCTTGGCATTCCCGGCATCATGGATGTCTACAAGGCCGGCAACATCACCATCGCCAACGCCCCCGGCACCGGCATTTCCGACGACAAGGCGATCTATTCCTACATGCCCGAGATCGTCGAGTTCTATACGGGCCGCAAGGCGATGCTTGAGAACGTGCCGACCTGGCGCTGCTCGGAAGAGGACAGCCTGAAATACGTGCTCGAGCACCTGAGCGAACTGGTGGTGAAGGAGGTGCATGGCTCGGGCGGCTACGGCATGCTCGTCGGCCCCACCGCCTCGAAGAAGGAGTGCGCGGCCTTCGCCGAAAAGCTGAAGGCCCGGCCGGCGAACTATATCGCCCAGCCGACGCTGTCGCTCTCCACAGTCCCGATCCTTGTCAACAAGGGCATCGCGCCGCGGCACGTCGACCTCCGGCCCTATGTGCTCGTTTCCGACAAGGTGCAGATCATTCCCGGCGGGCTCACCCGCGTGGCGCTGAAGGAAGGCTCGCTGGTGGTCAACTCCAGCCAGGGCGGCGGCACGAAGGACACCTGGGTACTGGAGGACTGAGCCGATGCTGGGACGAACTGCAAACGGCCTCTACTGGATGTTCCGCTATATCGAGCGGGGCGAGAACATCGCCCGCCTCATCGATGCGGGCCTGCGCATGGCGCTGACGCGCACCGGCTCCTCCGACGAGGACTGGGACGGCGTCCTGCAAAGCGCCGGCGTGCGCGAGGATTTCGACACCGTGCACGGCAAGCTGACGAGCGCCGACGCGATCGACTACCTCCTGCGCGACCGCTCGAACCCGTCGAGCGTGATGTCCTGCATCGAATCGGCGCGCAACAACGCCCGCATGGTGCGCACGGCGCTGACCCGGGAGACCTGGGAAGCCACCAACGAGTGCTGGATCGAGTTCAAGGACATGCTCGCCAAGCGCGTCCGTCCGGCGGAAATGCCGGAGGTGATCGACGCGATCAAGCGGCGCACCGGCCTCATCCGCGGCGCCTTCCACGGCACCATGCTGCGCGACGACATCTATAATTTCTCGCGCATCGGCACCTTCATCGAGCGGGCGGACAACACCGCGCGTATCCTCGACGTCAAATATTACGTTCTCCTGCCGGCGATCGCGAAGGTCGGCTCCTCGCTCGACAACATGCAATGGGAATCGATCCTGCGCTCGGTCTCCGCGCACCGCTCCTACAGCTGGGTCTATGACGGCGACTATTCCTCGACCAACATTTCCGACTTCCTGATCCTCAACGACCGCATGCCGCGCTCGCTCGCCTACAGCTACGACAAGATCGTCAGCAATCTCGGCTATCTCGCAAAGCTCTACGGCGACAACCACGCGGCGCACGAAACGGCCTCCGCCACGCTGATGCTGCTGAGAAGCCGCACCATCGACGACATCATGGAACAGGGGCTCCATGAGTTCATCGAAGAGTTCATCGTGCACAACAACCGCCTCGGAGAGGAAATCTCCGAAGGCTACCGCTTCTATCGATAGGGCTGGCGAGCGATGCGACTGAAGATCAGCCACACGACCGAATATCACTATGAAGATCCGGTGCAGTATTCCCTGCAGCGGCTTCGCCTGACGCCGAAGACGCAGCCGGGCCAGATCGTTCGCGCATGGGCGACCACCGTGCACGGCGCGCGGCTGGAGGCCGGCTATACCGATCACTTCGGCAATCATGTCGATCTCGTCAGCACCAATGCCGAGCAGGTGGCGATCCGCATCGTCGCGGAAGGCGAGGTGGAGACGGAAGACCGCGCCGGCGTCTTCGGACCGCACCAGGGCTTCGTGCCGCTCTGGCTCTATCTGCGCGAAACGCCGCTGACCAGGCCCGGCAAGCTGGTCCGCGACCTTGCCAAATCTGCCAGCGGCGAGAATGAGCTCGCGCACATGCATGCGCTGATGGCCGCCATCCACGAGACCGTCGCCTACAAGCCGGGCGAAACCGCCTCCGACACTACGGCCGAGCAGGCCCTGGAGAAGAAGCAGGGCGTCTGCCAGGACCACGCCCATGTCTTCCTTTCCGCCGCGCGCCATCTCGGCCTGCCGGCCCGCTATGTCTCGGGCTACCTGCTGATGGAAACGCCCGAGCAGACGGCAAGCCATGCCTGGGCGGAGGTGCACCTGCAGGGCCTCGGCTGGGTCGGCTTCGATGCAGCCAACAAGATCTGCCCGGATGCACGCTATGTGCGCCTGTCGACCGGCCTCGACTACAAGGACGCCGCTCCCGTTTCCGGCATGGTGCTCGGGCACTCGGCCGAAACGATGAGCGTCGCCATCACGGTGGCGCCCGCCGGACAGAGCCAGTCGCAGAGCCAGAGCTGACCGGCCGGACTTGAATCAGGATGCGCAAAACGCGCCGTAAATCCCTGAATCGAATCACAGGCCCTTAAATCGAAATCGCTTTAAGGGCCTGTGCCGATGCTTTAACGCGCTGCCGTTTCGAGCAGGCGGCAGAGTTTCACCAGCGCCGCATCGTAACCATCGCTGGTGACGCCGCGGCAGCGCTTGATGAGCTGCATACGCTCGCCGCCGGAAAGCCGCGAGAATTCGCGCACGACGGTGCGGTCATCCGGATCGGTGCGCCACCGGTCGTCGTCGCCGGGCGTGCGCGGGTCGCGGCGATCCGGCCGGGTGAACGCGTCGTCGTCGCCGAGGCTGACATCGACATCCGCATCGACGAGGCCGCGCCCGCCCACCGTCGCACCGACCCCGGCCGCAAGACCGTCATGCCCGCCGACCGTTGCCCGGATATCCGCATCGGCAAGGCTGTCCGAGCCGCCGACATTGGCCTTGGCACGCGCATTCACGCCGTCCCGCCCGCCAACGCCCGCTTTCACATCTGCATCGGCAAGCCCCCGGCTGCCGCCGACATTCGCCTTGGCATCGGCCTTGAGGCCATCCCGGCCGCCGGCCCGCGCCCGGACATCCGCGTCGACGAGCCCTCTGCTGCCTCCGACCCGGGCATCCGCACCGGCCTTTATGCCGCCGACGCTGACACCGACGCCGAGCCCGAGGCCATCCCGCTTGCCGCGATCGGCCGCCTGCGCCGGCAGGGCAAGAACCGCCGCGACCAGCACACCGGCCGAGAGGCGGAGAAGCGATTTGCGATTTGACGTTCCAGACATGGGAACCTCCCTTTCGTGACCGGCCCGGGAGTGGACCGGCCTTGCGAAACGAAGGTCGAACGACCGCGCGCAGTTCCGCACGGATGCAACCGACGCGGTGCAAAGGGAAAGGAAACCTTGCGACAGGCGGGAAAACGCGCACAAGCGTGCCGAAATGAGACAAAGGGCGCGATCCGAGGACCGCGCCCGAAAACTCAATGGCTGTCCTTGCCGACCGCGCTGCCGCGGCAGCCCTTGAGGAAATCGAGGTCGGCGCCGGTATCGGCACCCTGGACGTGCTGCTGGTGCAGCCAGGCGTAGCCGGAGGTGGGCAGGTCGTGGTTCGGCGTCCATGCAGCAAGCCGGCGCGCCAGTTCCTCCTCGGAAATGTCGAGATGCAGGCGCCGGTTCGGCACGTCGAGCTCGATCATGTCGCCGTTCCTGACGACCGCAAGCGGCCCGCCGACGGCCGCTTCCGGGGAGGTGTGCAGGACGACGGTGCCATAGGCCGTGCCCGACATGCGCGCGTCGGAGATGCGCACCATGTCAGTGATGCCCTTTTTCAGCACCTTCGGCGGCAGGCCCATATTGCCCACCTCGGCCATGCCCGGATAGCCCTTCGGCCCACAGTTCTTCATGACCATGACGCAGGTCTCGTCAATGTCGAGAGCGTCATCGTTGATCTTGGCCTTGTAGTCGTCGATGTCCTCGAACACGACCGCCCTGCCCCGGTGCGTCAGAAGATGCGGCGAGGCGGCCGAGGGTTTCAGCACCGCCCCCTTCGGCGCGAGATTGCCGCGCAGCACGACGATACCGCCCGATTGCGTCAGCGCCTTCTCCGCCGGCAGGATCACGTCCTCGTTCCAGTTGACGACGTCCTTGACCTCGTCCCACATCGCCTCGCCCGATACCGTCAGCGCGTCCTTGTGCAGAAGGCCGGCCTCGCCGAGGCGCTTCAGCACCACCGGCAGGCCGCCGGCATAGAAGAACTCCTCCATCAGGTACTTGCCAGAGGGCATCAGGTTGACGACGGTCGGCACGTCGCGGCCGCAGCGGTCCCAGTCGTCCAGCGTCAGGTCGACGCCGACCCGGCCGGCGATGGCGAGCAGATGGATCACCGCATTGGTCGAGCCGCCGATGGCCGCATTGGTGCGGATGGCGTTCTCGAAGGCGTCCTTCGTCAGGACGTCCGACGGCTTCAGGTCGTCCTTGACCATCTGGACGATGCGCCGGCCGGTAAGCTGCGCCATCACCCTGCGACGCGAATCGACCGCCGGGATCGCGGCATTGCCGGACAGCGCCATGCCCAGCGCCTCGGCCATGGAGGCCATGGTGGAGGCCGTGCCCATCGTGTTGCAGGTGCCCGACGAACGGCTCATCGACGCCTCGGCCTCGAGGAACTCGGCCTGCGTCATCTCGCCGGCCTTCACCATCTCGGAGAATTTCCACAGATGCGTGCCCGAGCCGACGCGCTCGCCGCGGAAATAACCGTTCAGCATGGGACCGCCGGTGACGACGATCGACGGCAGGTCCACCGAGGCCGCGCCCATCAGGAGGGACGGCGTGGTCTTGTCGCAGCCGACCATCAGCACGCAGCCGTCCATCGGCTGGCCGCGGATCGCCTCCTCCACCGCGAGCGCGGCGAGGTTGCGGTACATCATCGCCGTGGGACGGAAGGTGTTTTCCGAGGCCGAGAACACCGGCACTTCGAGCGGGAAGCCGCCCGCCTCCCAGACGCCGGCCTTCACCTTCTCGGCGAGCTCGCGCAGGTGGCCGTTGCACGGCGTCATGTCCGACCAGGTGTTGAGGATGCCGATGACGGGGCGACCGTCGAACAGGTCGTGCGGGTAGCCCTGGTTCTTCATCCAGCCGCGATGGTAGATCACGTCGCGGCTGGTGCCGCCGTACCATTCCTGCGATCTCAGCCTGCGCGGCCATTCGGCTTTCTTCTTCATCTTTCCAGTCCTTGAAGGGGCCGTCCGGCGCAGGGCACCGGCCGGCCTTTGTCTCACGCCAGGGTGTAGGCGGTCTTGACGGTTGTGTAGAATTCGCTGGCATAGCGGCCCTGCTCGCGCGGGCCATGGGACGAGCCCTTGCGCCCGCCGAAGGGCACATGGAAATCGACGCCCGCCGTCGGCAGGTTGACCATGACCATGCCGGCCTCCGCATTGCGCTTGAAATGCGTGGCATGCTTGAGGCTGGTCGTGGCGATGCCGGAGGAGAGGCCGAACGGCGTGTCGTTGGCGACGGCGAGCGCTTCCTCATAGTCCTTGACGCGGATGACCGCGGCGACCGGGCCGAAGATCTCCTCGCGCGAAATGCGCATGTCGTTCGTCGCCTCGGTGAAGAGCGCCGGCGCGAGGTAGAAGCCGGGCGTGTCCCGCTTCAGGCGCTCGCCGCCGAAGGCAAGCTTCGCGCCTTCCTTTTGGCCGATCTCGATATAGTCCGTGTCCTGCTTGAGCTGGCTCTCGTCGACGACCGGGCCGATATGCGTGCCGGCCTTCAGGGCATCATCGACGACGACGCTCTTCAGCCGCTCGCCGACGGCGGCGACGAATCTGTCATGGATGCCTTCCGTCACGATGACGCGCGAGGAGGCCGTGCAGCGCTGGCCGGTGGAGAAGAAGGCCGAGTTGACGGCGGCTTCCACGGCGACGGAAAGGTCCGCGTCGTCGAGCACGACGAAGGGGTTCTTTCCGCCCATCTCCAGCTGGTACTTGCGGTTATGCTCGACGGAGGCGAGCGCGACGCGTTTTCCGGTGCCGGTGGACCCCGTGAAGGTGATGGCGTTGACGTCGGGACTGTCGAGCATGGTCTGGCCGACGACGGAGCCCTTGCCCATGACGAGGTTGAGCACGCCCTTCGGCAGGCCGGCACGCACGAGGATATCGACAATGGCCCAGGAACAGCCGGGCACAAGTTCGGCGGGCTTGAAGACAACCGTGTTGCCATAGGCGAGCGCCGGCGCGATCTTCCAGGCCGGGATGGCGATCGGGAAGTTCCAGGGCGTGATGATGCCGACGACGCCGACCGGCTCGCGGGTGATCTCGACGCCGATATTCGGGCGCACCGAAGGCAGCGTCTCGCCGGCAAGGCGCAAGGTTTCGCCCGCGAAGAAATCGAAGATCTGGCCGGCGCGCACCGTCTCGCCGATGCCTTCGGCCAGCGTCTTGCCCTCCTCGCGCGAGAGCAGCCGGCCGAGCTCGTCCTTGCGGGCCAAAATCTCGTCGGCGGTCTTCCTGAGGATCGCATGGCGCTCCAGGATGCCGGAGCGCGACCAGGCCGGAAACGCGGCCTTGGCCGCTCCGATCGCCGCCCTGGTGTCCTCGGCGGAGGCGCGGGCATATTCGCCCACCACTTCGTCCGTGTTCGACGGGTTGATGTTCCGGATCGCGTCCGTGCCGACCCATTCGCCGGCAATCAGGTTCTGGTGGAGCGTCATGGGCAAGGCCTCCTGTCTGTCCCGTCCCGCACGAAGGCGGCACATCCCCTACAATTGGCGGATTTCGATCTCTTCTTCCCTGGCAATCGCCAAGGGATTGCGCAGCGGCAGGCCGAAACCGTCGGCTCCGATCTCGAACACATCCCCCGCCTCGGTGCGGATGCCGTCGCCGAAGGAGAGCGTCGCCGTGCCGAACATATGAACATGGATATCGCCCGGGGCACGGAACAGGCCGTATTTGAAATGGTGGTATTCGAGGTTGGCGAAGGTGTGGGACATGTTCGCCTCGCCGGAGACGAAGGGCTTTTCCCACAGAACCTTGCCGCCGCGGACAATGCGCGAGAAACCGCGGATATCGTCCGGCGCGGCGCCGACGCGGATCTCCGGTCCGAAGCTCGCCTGGCGAAGCTTCGAATGGGCGAGGTAGAGATAGTTGATGCGCTCCGTCACATGGTCGGAGAATTCGTTTGACACGGCAAAGCCGATGCGGAAGGGCGCGCCGTCGGCGGCGATGACATAGATACCGGCCATTTCCGGCTCCTCGCCGCCATCGAGCGCGAAGGAGGGCGAGGTGAGCGGGCTACCCGGCGCCACCGCCTGCGTGCCGTTGCCCTTGTAGAACCATTCCGGCTGCACGCCCTTTTCGCCGGGCTTCGGCTTGCCGTTTTCAAGGCCCATGCGGAACATCTTCATGGAATCGGTCAGGGTCTCCTCGGCCGCCTCCGCCGCCTTCTTGTGCATGGAATCGCGCGTGGCCGCGGAGCCGAGATGGGTGAGGCCCGTACCGGTCAGGTGGAGATGGGCGGCGTCCGGATGGGTGATCGGCGAGAGCAGCCGGCCCGCGGCATAGGCCGCCTCCAGATCGACGGCCTCGCCGAGGCCCTTCGCGTCGATGACGGCCTTCAGGGACTGCCCGCTGTTGGCGGCTTCCATGGCGAGCGCGTAGACGCTGTCCGCCCCCTTCACCGCGCGGCCCTCGCCACCCTCCTCGCGCACGACCACCGTGATCGAACCGTCGGCATTTGCGACCTGTGACATCAGCATTTTCGTTTCCTTCCTGAAGCCTGGACCCGGCCAAAGCTCCGCACCTGCGGGGACAGACGTCACCGCACTGGCCGCATCCGCAGCCGGTCAAACACGTTTGCAATCCTTGGGCGGACCGGTGTTCCCCGGTCAGCCCTTGTTCTTGTTGTAGACGTCGAAGAACACGGCGGCGAGCAGCACCAGGCCCTTGATGAGCTGCTGGTAGTCGATGCCGATGCCCATGATCGACATGCCGTTGTTCATGACGCCCATGATGAAGGCGCCGATGACTGCGCCGGTGATCTTGCCCACGCCGCCCGAGGCCGAGGCACCGCCGATGAAGCAGGCCGCGATGACGTCGAGCTCGAAGCCGACGCCGGCCTTCGGCGTCGCCGAGTTGAGGCGGGCCGCGATGATCATGCCGGCGAGCGCGGCGAGCGCCCCCATGTTGACGAAGGTGTAGAAGGTCAGCCGCTCGGTGTTGATACCCGAGAGCTTCGCCGCTTTCTCGTTGCCGCCCATGGCGTAGATGCGCCGGCCGATCGTCGTGCGGGTCGTGACGAACGTGTAGAGTGCGATGAGCAGGCCCATGACGACGAGAACGTTCGGCAGGCCGCGATAGGTCGAGAGCTGGAAGCCGAGAAAGATCGCCACCGCGCTGATGATCGCCATCTGAACGGCGAAGAAGGCGAAGGGCTCGTTCTCCGTCTCGTGCAGCGCGTTCATGCGGCGCTCGCGAAGCCCGGCATAGATGGCATAGCCGACCAGCAGGATGACGACGAGAAGGGCGAAATAGTTCTTGATGAGGCTGGTCGCGGGGTCCGTGAGCGACAGGAAATCCGGCACGAAGCCCGTGGAGAGGATCTGGAAGTCCTTCGGGAACGGGCCGACCGGACGGCCGCCGAGCACGACATAGGTCATGCCGCGGAAGACGAGCATGCCGGCAAGCGTGACGATGAAGGACGGGATCTTCTGGTAGGCGACCCAATAGCCCTGCGCCGCGCCCATCAGGGCCCCGACGAAAATGCAGAGCGGCACGACGATGATCGCCGGCATTCCCCATTTCACCAGCATGATCGCCGAGATCGCGCCGATGAAGGCGACGATGGATCCGACCGAGAGGTCGATATGCCCCGCCACGATGATCAGCAGCATGCCCAGCGCCATGATGACGATGAACGAGTTCTGCAGCACCAGATTGGTGATGTTGACCGGGCGGAAGAGCACGCCCTGGGTAATGACCTGGAAGAAGATCATGATCACGACGAGCGCGACGAGCAGGCCGTATTCGCGGATGTTCCTGCGCAGATAGTCTCCCACCGAAGGCTGGGTTGTCTTGGTCGCGGTATCGGTGGACATCAGTGTTTCTCCCCGGAGCGCATGATGGCGCGCATGATGGATTCCTGGCTCGCTTCCGCCTTGGAAAGCTCGGCCACGATGCGTCCTTCGTTCATGACATAGATGCGATCGCAGGTCCCGAGCAGTTCCGGCATCTCCGACGAGATCATCAGGATGCCCTTGCCCTCGGCGGCAAGCTGGTTGATGATTGTATAGATTTCGAACTTGGCGCCGACATCGATGCCGCGCGTGGGTTCATCGAGGATCAGAACCTCGGGATTGGTGAAGAGCCATTTCGACAGCACGACCTTCTGCTGATTGCCGCCCGAAAGATTGACCGCTTCCTGATAGATCGAGTGCGAGCGGATGCGCAGCTTCTGGCGATAGCCGGAGGCGACCTTGGCCTCCTGCCGGTTGTCGATGACCGTCGCCTTCGAAACGCCGCCGAGATTGGCGAGCGTCGTGTTGTGCATGATGTTGTCGATCAGCACGAGGCCGAGCTGCTTGCGGTCCTCGGTCACATAGGCAAGGCCGGCCTCGATCGCCTTCGGGATCGTGCTCACATCCACCGGCTTGCCGCGCATGAAGACGTCGCCGGTGATCTTGTGCCCCCAGCTCCTGCCGAAGAGGCTCATCGCCGTTTCGGTGCGTCCCGCGCCCATCAGGCCGGCAATGCCGACCACCTCGCCGGCACGCACGGCGAAGCTGACGTCGTGCAGGAACTGCCGGTCGCGGTGGTGCTGGTGGAAGACGTTCCAGTTCTTCACCTCGAGCAGCGTCTCGCCGATCTTCGGCTCGCGCGGGGGATAGCGGTCCTCCATCTCGCGGCCGACCATGCCCTTGATGATGCGGTCCTCGGAAATGTCCTCGTGATGACAGTCCAGCGTCTCGACGGTGCCGCCATCGCGCAGGATGGTGATCTGGTCGGCGACCTTTTTGATCTCGTTCAGCTTGTGCGAGATGATGATCGAGGTCATGCCCTGGCTGCGGAACTCCATGAGCAGCTTCAAAAGCGCGTCGGAGTCCTTCTCGTTCAGCGAGGCGGTCGGCTCGTCGAGGATGAGCAGGCGCACCTTCTTGGAGAGCGCCTTGGCGATCTCGACGAGCTGCTGCTTGCCGACGCCGATATCGGTGATCAGCGTGCCCGGCGGCTCCCTAAGGCCGACCTTGTCGAGCAGTTCCTGCGTGCGGCGGAAGGCGAGCTTCCAGTCGATCACGCCGTTCGTCGCCACCTCGTTGCCGAGGAAGATGTTCTCCGCGATCGACAGCAGCGGCACCAGCGCCAGCTCCTGGTGGATGATGATGATACCCAGATGCTCGCTGTCGGAGATCGTGGAGAAGCGGCGGACCTCGCCGTCGAAATGGATGTCGCCCTCGTAGGAGCCGGCCGGATAGACGCCGCTCAGCACCTTCATGAGGGTGGATTTGCCGGCGCCGTTCTCGCCGACAAGGGCGTGGATCTCGCCTTCGCGGACCTTCAGGTTGACGTTGTCGAGGGCCTTCACACCCGGAAACGTCTTCGTGATGCCGCGCATTTCGAGAAGGGTCTTGCTCATGTAACAGTTTCCAGCGGCCGGCCAACCCCATAGAGGGGAAAGCGAGCCTATTCGCTCTGCGATCCGGAGAAAAGAGGGTTCGCGCTGGTCGGCGCGAACCCGGAGTGGGAAGAAACGATCAGTTCTTGATCTGGTCGGCCGTGTAGTAGCCCGAGTCCGTGACGAGGATCTGTTCCGCGTTGGACTTGTCGACGGCGACGGGCTTCAAGAGGTAGGACGGAACGACCTTGACGCCGTTGTCATAGGTCTTGGTGTCGTTCACTTCCGGCTCCTTGCCGTCGAGGATCGCGTTGACCATGCCGACCGTGACCTTGGCGAGCTCGCGCGTGTCCTTGAAGACCGTCGAATACTGCTCGTCGGCGAGGATCGACTTGACGGAAGGCAGCTCGGCGTCCTGGCCGGTAACGACGGCCATCGGCTGGTCGCCCGAGCCGTAGCCGACGCCCTTCAGGGCCGACAGGATGCCGATGGACAGACCGTCATAGGGCGAGAGCACGCCATCGACGCGGCCGTCGGTGTAGGTCGAGGAGAGCAGGTTCTCCATGCGGGCCTGCGCGACCGCGCCGTCCCAGCGCAGCGTGCCGACGGTTTCCATGCCGGTCTGGCCCGACTTGATGACGATGTCGCCGCTGTCGATCAGCGGCTGGAGAACCGACATCGCGCCGTCATAGAAGAAGAAGGCATTGTTGTCGTCCGGCGAACCACCGAAAAGCTCGACGTTCCACGGCTTGGTATCCGGGAACTTCGCCTTCAGGCCGTCGACGAGGCTCGTGGCCTGGAGGACGCCGACCTGGAAATTGTCGAAGGTGGCGTAGTAGTCGACATTGCCCGAATCGCGGATCAGACGGTCGTAGGCGATGACCTTCACGCCGGCATCGGCCGACTTCTGGAGGATGTCGGACAGCGTCGTGCCGTCGATGGCGCCGATCACGAGCACCTTGGCGCCCTTGGTGACCATGTTCTCGATCTGGGCGAGCTGGTTCGGGATATCGTCGTCAGCGAACTGCAGGTCCGGCGTGTAGCCGGCTTCCTTGAAAAGCTTTTCCATCGTCTCGCCGTCGGAAATCCAGCGGGTCGAGGTCTTGGTGGGCATGGAAATGCCGACCATGCCCTTGTCCTGGGCGAAGGACGGCGCCACGAACGACGCGACGCTGATGGCAGCGGCGGCGAGAAGCGAAGTGATCATTTTCATTGAAAGGTCTCTCCCTGGTGCGCACTGGCCGAAATTGCAGCCAGGCATTGTTCTGTGCACGGGCGGGGTCGCATTCAGACGACGGCCTGGACTGGAGGGCAGAAAGCCCGCCGGTCCCCACTCCCAAGGACCCCAGCGCACATTGGCGCAACGTCCACCGAATTGCCATAACTGTCAAATGCAATGAGCTTCTAATTCGATATCAAAATTGGTATATAGTATCGGATATATACTATTTTTATCGATCGAGGTAACGATGCGTTTGGACGATGACGTCGACGAACAGCTCTTCCCCGGCGAGGGCGGTAGCGATCTCCAGAGCGTCGGCCTCCTGCGCAGCGGCCTGAAGCTCAGCCATCTGCGCATGATCGTCGCCATCGAGGAGCACAGGCAGGTCAGCGCGGCAGCCGATGCGCTGAACATCTCGCAGCCCGCTGCCTCCCGCATGCTGACGGAAATGGAGACCATCCTCAAGGCGCAGCTGTGCGAGCGCGTCTCGCGCGGCGTGGCGCTCACCGCCTTCGGCCGGGCTTTCGCGCGGCGCGCGCGCACCATTCTTCTGGAGCTGCGTGAAGTCGACCGCGAGCTGTCCGCCCTGAAATCCGGCACCGGCGGCTCGGTCTTCCTCGGCTCGGTGACCGCGCCGGCGATCAGCCTCGCCGTGCCGGCGATCCAGCAGGTCAGCGCCGCCTATCCCGGCATCGAGGTGAACGTGCGCGTGGAGACGAGCAACGTGCTCGCGCGCGAGCTGCTGGCGGCGCGGCAGGACTTCATCATCGCCCGCGTGCCCGACGATCTCAATCCGCGGCTCTTCAACGTCACCGAGATCGGCATCGAAAAGGCCTGCCTCATCGTGCGCAAGGGCCATCCGCTGCTCGAAAAGCCCGTCGCCAGCCTTGCCGACCTGCCGCACTACGACTGGGTCTTCCAGCCGGCCGGCACGCTTTTACGCCGGCGCATCGAGGAGCTGTTCCTCGCCGCCGGCGTGCCGCTGCCGTCCACCGTGGTCAACACCTCGTCCATCCTGCTGACGACCGCCATCGTCTGCGGCTCGAACGCGATCGCCCCCGTCGCCCGCGACATGGCCGTCTTCATCGCCGATGTCGGCGCGCAGGCGGGCGAAATCAGCATCCTCAACACCGATTTCGAGATCGACATCAAGCCGTACAGCCTTATCTCCGTCAAAGGCAGGGCGCTGCCGCCGAGCGCCAAACTGCTCTATGATCTGATCCTGCAACGCAGCCGGATGCTGGCGCCGGACTGAGGAGGCCTTTCATGTTCGGCATGACCGTGTTCGAATCCGTGCTGGAACGGCTGAAGGCCGAGGCGCGCCAGGCCGCCGGGGAAGAGGCGGAGGACGAAGCCCCCGACGATGACGTCCAGGCCGAGGTGCGCGGCCTGCCCTCCGGCTTCGCCGGCCTCGGCACGGGCGGCGCCTTCGTCTCCGGCTCCCAGGCCGCCGCCGCCTATCTCGATCTCTACGAGGAGCCCGCCCCGGTCGAGCCGGAGCAACCGGCGCCCGCCGAACCGCCTCCGCCCCCGCCGCATCTCCTGCGCATCGCGCCGGAGGAGGTGGCCAGCGACCTTGGCCTTGACGGCAGGGAAAGCGTGGACGAACTGCTCGCCCGTAGGCGTGGCTTTGCCCGGGAAAACCATCCCGACCGCGCGCCGGAGGAACTGCGTGCCAATGCGACCCTGCGCATGAAGATCGCCAACATGCTGATCGACGAGACGATCCGGCGGATCAATGTCGAAAGGAGCCTCGGCCTGTCGCGCTGAGCCCTGTCGCGAAAACCATCGCGACGCGCCTTAGCCCTTCGGCTCCTGCTCCGGCGGCTTTGCGGCCGGATCGGAGGGCTTGAAGAAGAGGATGAGCTGCGCGAAGGCATAGGCCGAGACGACGAGGAAGATCGTGCCCCAGGTCTGCTCGCCATTGTAGAATTCCACCGCCGTCCAGGCAGCGCAGACCCCGACCAAAAGCAGCCGCCGCCAGAGCGGACGGTAGAACGGATGATCGGGATCGATGAATTTCATGAACGTCTCCTCACGCTTCAGCGCCTACATAGGCGGTTTTCCCGCGCGAGGGAACGGCTTTCAAGCATCGACCCGGTCCAGGAACGCCGCAAGCTCGGCCGGCGCGATGTCGACCAGGTGACCCTTTTCGGGATAGGCGCCCGAGCGCACGTCGTCGGCATATTCGCGGAAGGCGGCGATGCGCTCCTGCTGCAGCCGGTCGTATTCGGCGGCGAAGTTGCGGTAGACCTTGGCATGGCGCGGATAGTGCCCGCGGTTCTGGCCGAGCACGTCCTCGGCGAAGAGATATTGCGCATCGCAGCCCGTGCCCGCGCCCATGGAGAGCATGACGAGCCCCGTCCTCGCGCTGATCGCCGCGGCGATCTCGCCGGGCACCACCTCGATTTCGGCCGCGAAGGCGCCTGCCTCCTCCAGAGCCCTCACCTGCCGGAAGATTTCCATCGCGCTCTCGGCCGTCTTGCCGACGGCGCGGAAACCGCCGGTCCAGGTGGCCTTGGAGGGGATGAGCCCGACATGGCCGCAGACCGGGATGCCCTCCTCGCGCAGGCGCCGGACGGTGGAAAGCCCGGCGGCGCAATAGACGGCATCGCCCCCCGCCTTCATCGCCCGGAAGGCGCCGCGCAGGTAATCGTCCGCGGTGACGAAATCGCCATATTCCAGTCCCGGAAAGGCAAAGACCGTGGGCGCGGCCTCGCGGAAGGCCGGCCCCAGCAGCGCCGGCGGCACGGAGACGAGGTCGATGCCCGCCTTCTCGGCGGCCTCCGCCTCCTCCAGCGTCACGACGCGCAGCATGGTGAGCTGCCGCTTGCCCTTCATCGCCTTGAGGTCGGCAACGGTTGGTCTTTTGGTCTTCATCCTGTCCTCCGGACCGCCCTTCAGGCGGCAAGCAATGTCTTCAGTTTGGTTTCCGGCGCGGCGAGCGCGGCCGGATCGGGATGCCGACGGGCGGCGATCAGCATTTCCGCAAGGCGGATGTCGCGGGCGACCGCATTGCCCTTGCCGATGCCGCTTGCCGCGATCAGCCGGCCCTCGGCATCGAGATGGAAGAGGAGGAAGGCGCCCTCGCCGAGGTCGCGCCGCACGGTCGTCGCCGCGCCGTCGGCCAGCCCCGCGATCTGCAGCGTCATGTCGTACTGGTCCGACCAGAACCACGGCACGGCACAATGCGCTTCCCCGCCGCCGAGCATGTTGGCCGCCGCAAGCTGGCCCTGCTCCTGCGCATTGCGCCAGGATTCGAGCCGGACGCGCCGGTCGCCGTAGAGCGGCAGCGGATAGGACGTGCAGTCGCCGGCCGCGAGGATATCCGGATCGGAGGTGCGCAGCAGGCCGTCGACGGCGATGCCGTTGTCCACGGCAAGCCCCGCCGCCTCCGCCAGTTCCGTGTTCGGCACGGCGCCGATGCCGACGACCAGCAGGCTGGCCGAGACGACGCGGCCGTCCTCCAGCGTGAGGCGAACCTCGCCCGGCCGCTCCTCGATGCCGGCAACCTTCGCGCCGCACAGCACCTCGACGCCTTCGGCCGCATGGCGGCTGGCGACGATCGCGGCGATCTCCGCCGGCACGCCGCGGCTGAGGACGCGCGGCAGGCCCTCGACGAGCGTCACGCTCGCACCGAGCTTGCGGGCGCTCGCCGCCAGCTCCAGGCCGATGAAGCCGCCGCCGAGAATGGCGACGTGGCTTCCCTCCACGAGATGGGCGCGAATGCGCGTTGCATCGTCATGGCTGCGAAGGGCGGCGATGCGCCCGCCGCAGGCCATGCCCGGCAGCGTGCGCGGACGCGCCCCGGTCGCCAGCAGCAATTTGTCATAGGGAAGCGCAGTGCCGTCGCCGAGCCGTACCCGCCGGCCGGCCCGGTCGATCTCAAGGACCGTGCGGCCGGAAAGCACCGCGATACCGGCGGCGGCATAACGCTCCGCGTCCGCGACGAGCTTCGGGCCGGCGCCGGCGACCAGCGCCTCCTTGGAAAGCGGCGGACGCTCATAGGGCAGATGCGTTTCGCTGCCGATCAGGGTGATCGTGCCGTCGAAACCCTTTTCCCTGAGCGCGAAGGCTGCGCGCGCGCCGCATTCGCCGGCGCCGACGATGACGAAATCCGCCATGGCGTGATCCTCCCGGGCGGTTCCGGCAGCCGGAACCGCGAAAACAAGAAAGCTAGAGCCCGATGAAGACCGTGCCGCCCTCGACCTTGACCGGATAGGTCCTGAGGTCGACGCAGACCGGTGCGCCCTTGGCCTCGCCGGTCTTGTAGTCGAAGCGGCCGTTATGCTTGGGACATTCGATGATGTGATCCATCACCAGCCCGTCGGCGAGGTGGATCTTCTCGTGGGTGCAGAGCCCGTCCGTCGCATGATAGGTGTCTTCCGGGCTGCGATAGATCGCGAAGGTGCGGCCTGCATGGTCGAAGCGGATGACATCCTCCTCGTCGATCTCGTCCGCTGCGCAGACCTCGATCCAGGTGTCGCTCATGGTCTCTCCTCCGATGATGTGCTGGTTTATTCGGCGGCCGCGACGGCCGGCTCGCTGTGGAATTCTTCCTTGTAGGGCCGCGCCGTCGCGGGCAGGTCGCGCTTGAGGAAGTAGTCCTCGTTGCGGAGCTGGCGCAGGAAGGCGGGGAGCATCTCCCGGTAGCCGTGCCACATGGACGGGTTCGGCGCCGGCAGGTCGTGCTTGATCATCGCATGCAGCCGCGGCAGCGCATGGTAGGGCACCATCGGGAACATGTGGTGCTCCACATGGTAGTTCATGTTCCAGTAGATGAAGCGGCTGACCGGGTTCATGTAGACGGTGCGGCTGTTCAGCCGGTGGTCGATGACATTGTCGGCAAGGCCGCCATGCTGGAGCAGTCCCGTCAAGACATGATGCCAGGCGCCATAAAGCCGCGGCAGGCCGATGAGCATGGCCGGCAGGATCGAGCCGAGCGCGAAACAGAGGGCGATGGTCGCACCGTAGATGGCGAGCCAGATGCGGGCGATGCGGATCGCCTTCGGCTGCTCGGAGGCGGGAATGAAGGTCTTTTCCGCCGCGCTCATCACGCCCGCCGCATTGCGCAGCATGTCGATGACGGCATGCCAGGCATCGAGCAGGCCGAAGAAATTGAGCACGAGGCGCGCGAGGTCCGGCGGACGCATCACGGCGATCTCCGGATCACGGCCGACGATGACCGTATCCGTGTGGTGGCGCGTGTGGCTCCAGCGCCAGGTCACCGGGTTGCGCATGATCATGAAGCAGGCGATCTGGTAGACGGCGTCGTTCATCCACATCGTCTTGAAGGCCGTGCCGTGGCCGCATTCGTGCCAGCGGCTGTCGGAGGCCGAGCCATAGAGCACGCCATAGACGAGGAAGAACGGCACCGCCCACCAGCTGCCCCACAGCCAGATGCCGGCAGCCCCGGTGACCAGCATGGTACCGAGCCAGATCGCGGTGTCGCGGATCGCCGGCGCGTCGCTGCGCTGCATCAGCGCCTTCATGTCCTTGCGGGCGATTTCGGTGTGATACCATTCGGCCGCGGCCAGGCCATTGGCCACGGCGGCCTCGGCATCGCGGCCAAGAAGGCTGTAATCCCGCTTCGTCGGCTTCATCCCTCGTCTCCTCCCTGCGGCGGCGCTTGCAGGCACCGCCTCGTCTGATGCACGAACGATACCGCCCCTGCTTGCATCTCTCAATCCCGCCATGATAGAATGCATCAAATTCCATCATTCACTATCATTCCGCTTTGATGGAAAGATTTCAGGGAGGGGACCATGGCATCGCGACCCACCATTACGGATCTGGCGAAGGCCGCCGGCGTCAGCGTGGCGACGGTCGACCGCGTGCTGAACGGGCGCCACAAGGTGCGCGAGGAAACGGCGCGGCGGGTCTACGATGCCGCCAATGCGATCGGCTATCACGCGATCGGGCTCATCCGGCAGCGGGTCTTCGAGGACCTGCCGCAATACCGGCTGGGTTTCAGCTTCCAGCGCCCGGGCCAGGCCTTCTACCAGAATTTCGCGCGCGAGATCGAGATCGCCTGCAATGCCTGCACCACGGCACGCATCGTGCCGCAGGTCGACTTCATCAACGCGCAGACGCCGGCCGCGATGACGGACATGCTGCGGCAGCTCTCCGCCCGCAACCAGGCCCTCGCCGTCGTCGCCCCCGACTATCCGGCGACGACCGCCATGGTGGAGGACCTGAGGAACCGGGGCATTCCTCTCTTCTGCCTGCTCTCCGACTTCGCCATGGACGTGCGCCAGGGCTATATCGGCCTCAACAACATGAAGGTCGGCCGCACGGCGGCCTGGATGATCGCCCGCGGCGCCCGCCGGCCCGGCAAGGTGGCGATCTTCGTCGGCAGCCACCGCTTCCACGGCCACGAGCTGCGCGAGATGGGCTTCCGCTCCTTCTTCCGCGAGAAGGGCCAGGATTTCGAGGTGCTGGACACGCTCGTCAATCTCGACACCAGCGAGATCACCCACGAGGCGACCGCCAACCTGCTCGCCCAGCACCCCGATCTCGTCGGCCTCTATGTCGCCGGCGGCGGCATGGAAGGCGCGATTTCCGCCATCCGTGAAGAGGGTTACGGCGGGAAGATCCAGCTCATCGTCAACGAACTCACGCCCGAATCGAAGGCCGGCCTTGCGGACAACGTCGTCACCATGGCGATCAGCACGCCCCTGCCCGCCCTCTGCCGCGAGCTCGTCTCGCTGATGGTGACGGCCATCGAGAAGGGCGAGGCTGCCGTGCCCGGGCAGACGTTCCTGCCCTTCGATATCTTCCTTCCCGAGAACATCTGACAGGCTGGATGATGGTTTTCCATCATCCAGCCGATGAATCTGTCAGCAATGAGGGCGTGGCCGGCGCCTTCGGCTTTGACGCCCGTCAAGCGCTTCCCGATCCTCATGCGTGCATGCGAGGCCGCCCTGTCGGCGGCCCCCGAAGACCGGAGGACCTCCATTCCATGCCGCCCCTTGATTTCGCCCTCAACCACATGACGGCGCCCGCGCTGAACCTCGACGCCTTCTTCGCCCTCGCCGTCTCGCTCGGCATCACGAAGGTCGAGATCCGCAACGACCTTGACGGCAACGCCATCCTGGACGGCACCACGCCAGCCGAGGTGAAGGCGCTCGCCGCCCGCCACGGCGTCACGATCATCTCGATCAATGCGCTCCAGCGCTTCAACGAATGGACGCCCGCCCGCGCTGCCGAGGCGAAGGAGCTCATCGACTACGCCGCGGCGGCGGGCGCCCGGGCGCTCGTGCTCGTGCCGAAGAACGACGGCACCGGCCAGGCCGACGGCGAGCGGCAGGCCAACCTTGCCGAGGCGCTGGCCGCCCTGAAGCCGATGCTGACTGCGGCCGGAATCATCGGCCTCGTCGAGCCGCTCGGCTTCGAGATCTGCTCGCTGCGCTCCAAGCGCGAGGCTGCCGAGGCGATCGAGGCCGTGGACGGGGAACAGACATTCCGCCTTGTGCACGACACGTTCCACCATCACCTCGCCGGCGAGCCCGACCTCTTCGCGGCGCTCACCGGCCTCGTCCATATTTCCGGCGTCGAGGATGCCGATGTCACCGTTCCCGCCATGCGCGACGGCCACCGCGTCCTGGTCGGCCCGCAGGACCGGCTCGGAAACATCAGCCAGATCAAGGCCTTGGCCACCGCCGGCTATGCGGGACCGCTCTCCTTCGAGCCCTTTTCACCGTCCGTACACGACGTCATCGACCCCAGGGCGGCCGTGGCGCAGAGCGTCGCCTTCATCCGCGAAAACATCTAGGGCCGGCGGGGCCGGCGGCCTGTCCGCCGGCACTTTTCCCCAGGGCCTTGCGGGATTCCCGGTCCTGAAAAATGGAACGGGCTTGACGTCCCGAGCAGAAAATGGAATAAACATTCCGCAATACGGAATTCGCGGTTTGTTTATTCTGTTTTGGCCCCTTGCCTCCCGGGAGGAGCAAGGGGCCGGCTGCCCGCAAGGGCCAGCTGTCCGGACAATCGAGTGGCGCTGCCGGACGCCACGTTGAGGAGGAGAACGACATGAAAAAATTCATTCTGAGCTCGGCGCTTGCCGTGATGATGTCCACCGCCGCCCATGCCGAGACGATCGGCGTGTCCATGGCGCTGTTCGACGACAACTTCCTGACCGTCCTGCGCAACGGCATGTCCGATTACGCCAAGACCCTCGACGGCGTCGAGCTGCAGATCGAGGACGCCCAGAACGACGTCGCCAAGCAGCAGAGCCAGGTGCAGAACTTCATCGCCTCGGGCGTCAGCGCCATCATCGTGAACCCGGTCGATACCGACGCGACCGCCGCGCTCTCCAAGGCCGCGGCCGATGCGGGCATTCCGCTGGTCTATGTCAACCGCGAGCCGGTCAACGTCAACGAGCTGCCGGAAAAGCAGGCCTTCGTGGCTTCCGACGAAAAGGAATCCGGCACGCTGGAAACCAAGGAAGTCTGCCGCCTGCTGAACGGCAAGGGCAAGGTCGTCGTCATGATGGGCGAGCTTTCCAACCAGGCCGCACGCGTGCGCACCCAGGACATCAAGGACGTCATCGCCACCGACGAGTGCAAGGGCCTCGAAATCGTCGAGGAGCAGACCGCCAACTGGTCGCGCACGCAGGGCTCCGACCTCATGACCAACTGGCTCTCCGCCGGCCTGGAGTTCGACGCCGTCATCTCCAACAATGACGAGATGGCGATCGGTGCCATCCAGGCGCTGAAGGCTGCCGGCCGCTCGATGGACAGCGTCGTCGTCGCCGGCATCGACGCCACGCAGGACGCGCTTGCCGCCATGGCAGCCGGCGACCTCGACGTGACGGTGTTCCAGGATGCCGCCGGCCAGGGCAAGGGCTCGGTCGATGCCGCGCTGAAGCTGGCCAGGGGCGAGCAGGTCGACACCAAGGTGTACATTCCCTTCCAGCTCGTGACCCCGGCCAACATCGCCGACTTCCAGTCGAAGAACTGACCGGTTCCCACCGGTCGCGGAAAACCGCTAGACTGCTATGGACGCGGGGCCCCGAGCGGGGGCGCGGCCGACCCGGGTGGGGGTGGTGCGGGGGGGGGGGGGCGCTGGGGAGGCCGCCCCCCCAGGCCGCGGGTGGGGGGAACGGCGCCATTCCGAATGCCGAATATCTGCTGTCCGCGGAAGGTATCCGTAAGGAATTTCCGGGCGTCGTCGCGCTTGACGACGTCGAGTTCAAGCTGAAGCGCGGCACCGTGCATGCGCTGATGGGCGAGAACGGCGCGGGCAAATCCACGCTGATGAAGATCCTCGCCGGCATCTATACGCCCGACCAGGGCGAGGTGCTGCTCAAGGGCCAGAAGATCCGCCTGCAATCGCCGCTCGACGCGCTGGAGAACGGCATCGCCATGATCCATCAGGAACTCAACCTGATGCCCTTCATGACGGTCGCCGAGAACATCTGGATCCGCCGCGAGCCGAAGAACCGCTTCGGCTTCGTCGACCACGGCGAGATGCACCGCAAGACGGCCGCACTCTTCAAGCGCCTCAACATCGTGATGGACCCGGAAACCCAGGTGCGCGACCTTTCGGTGGCCAATCGCCAGATGGTCGAGATCGCCAAGGCCGTTTCCTACGAGAGCGACGTGCTCATCATGGACGAGCCGACCTCGGCGCTGACCGAGCGCGAGGTGGAGCATCTCTTCACCATCATCCGGGATTTGCGCGCGCAGGGCATCGGTATCGTCTACATCACCCACAAGATGAACGAGCTGTTCGAGATCGCCGACGAATTCTCGGTGTTCCGCGACGGCAAGTATATCGGCACGCATGCCTCGATCGACGTGACGCGCGACGACATCATCCGCATGATGGTCGGCCGCGAGATCACCCAGATGTTCCCGAAGGAGGAGGTGCCGATCGGCGACGTCGTCCTCTCGGTGAAAAACCTCACCCTCAAGGGCGTGTTCCACGACGTGTCCTTCGACGTGCGCGCCGGCGAGATCCTCGGCCTTGCCGGCCTCGTCGGCTCGGGCCGCTCGAACGTCGCCGAGACGATCTTCGGCGTGACGCCGGCCACCTCGGGCAGCATCGAGATCAACGGCAAGCCGGTGACCATCGACAGCCCGAACACGGCGATCCGCCATCGCATGGCGTTCCTGACGGAAGACCGCAAGGACACCGGCTGTCTCTTGATCCTCGACATCCTGGAAAACATGCAGATCGCCGTCCTCCAGGACAAGTTCGTCAAGAACGGCTTCGTCGCCGAGGGCGAGCTGACCAAGGTCTGCGAGGAGATGAGCCGGAAGCTGCGGGTGAAGACGCCGAACCTTCACGAGCGCATCGAGAACCTGTCAGGCGGCAACCAGCAGAAGGTGCTGATCGGCCGCTGGCTGCTTACCCATCCGCGCATCCTCATCCTCGACGAGCCGACCCGCGGCATCGATGTCGGCGCCAAGGCGGAAATCCATCGCTTCGTCACCGAGCTCGCCCGCGACGGCGTCGCCGTCATCATGATCTCGTCGGAAATGCCGGAAGTGCTCGGCATGAGCGACCGCGTCATGGTCATGCACGAGGGCCGCGTCACCGGCATTCTCGACCGGGCGGAGGCCACGCAGGTCAAGGTCATGGAACTGGCTGCCCAGTGAAATCAGCCCAAGGAATATTCAGGGCCGCCGGGCGGCCGCAAGGGAGGTAATCATGAGCACGAATTCCGCCGCGCAGGCCCAGGCCGCTGCGCAGAAATCTGCCCGCCGGCTCCCGCCGGAACTCAACATCTTTCTCGTCCTGATCGGTATTGCGCTGGTCTATGAAATCCTCGGCTGGATCTTCGTCGGCCAGAGCTTCCTGATGAACCCGCAGCGCCTGACGATCATCATCCTGCAGGTCTCGGTCATCGGCATCATCGCCGTCGGCGTCACGCAGGTGATCATCACCGGCGGCATCGATCTCTCCTCCGGCTCGGTCGTCGGCATGACGGCGATGTTCACCGCCTCGCTGGCGCAGGCGTCCACCTGGCCGCGCGCGCTCTATCCCGCGCTGACGGACATGCCGGTCATCGTGCCCGTCGCGCTCGGCATCGGCGTCGGCCTGCTCGCCGGCTTCATCAACGGCCAGCTCATCGCCAAGACGAAGATCCCGCCCTTCATCGCCACCCTCGGCATGATGGTCTCCGCCCGCGGCATCTCCAAGTGGTACACCAAGGGCCAGCCGGTCTCGGGCCTGACGGAACAGTTCAACTTCATCGGCACCGGCATCTGGCCCGTCGTGATCTTCCTCGTCGTCGCCGTCATCTTCCATATCGCGCTGCGCTATACCCGCTACGGCAAGTTCACCTACGCGATCGGCGCCAACGTGCAGGCCGCCCGCGTCTCCGGCATCAATGTCGAATCCCATCTCGTCAAGGTCTACGCCATTGCCGGGGCGCTCGCCGGGCTTGCCGGCGTCGTCACCGCGGCCCGCGCCCAGACCGCTCAGGCCGGCATGGGCGTGATGTACGAACTCGATGCGATTGCCGCGACCGTCATCGGCGGCACCTCGCTTGCCGGTGGCGTCGGACGCATCACCGGCACGGTCATCGGCACCGTCATCCTCGGTGTCATGACATCGGGCTTTACCTTCCTGCGCGTCGATGCTTTCTACCAGGAGATCGTCAAGGGCATCATCATCGTCGCCGCCGTCGTCGTCGACGTCTACCGGCAGAAGAAGCGCAAGACGTGACGTTGCAAGCGAATAGGGAGTGGCGAATAGCGAATAGTTATTAAGCAGATAGCGCACTCTTCCTATTACCCAATCCCTATTCGCTACTCGCTATCCCCTATTCGCTCCCCCACATAACGAGGACAACATGACTGTAAGATTTGGTCTTCTCGGCGCCGGCCGCATCGGCAAGGTTCACGCCAAGGCCGTGACCGGCAATCCCGATGCCGTGCTCGTCGCCGTCGCCGATGCGTTCCCCGCCGCGGCGGACGCCATCGCCAGGCAGTATGGCTGCGAGGTCCGCACCATCGAGGCGATCGAAGCGGCGAAGGACATCGACGCCGTCGTGATCTGCACGCCGACCGACACCCATGCCGACCTCATCGAGCGCTTCTCCCGCGCTGGAAAAGCCATTTTCTGCGAAAAGCCCATCGACCTCGACGTCGAGCGCGTGAAGGCCTGCATGAAGGTGGTCGACGAGACCAAGGGCAAGCTGATGGTCGGCTTCAACCGCCGCTTCGACCCGCACTTCATGGCCGTCAGGCAGGCGATCGACGACGGCCGCATCGGCGATGTCGAGATGGTGACGATCACGTCGCGCGACCCCGGCGCCCCGCTGGTCGACTATATCAAGCGCTCCGGCGGCATCTTCCGCGACATGACGATCCACGACTTCGACATGGCCCGCTTCCTGCTCGGCGAGGAGGTCGTCTCGGTCTCCGCCACCGCCGCCGTGCTGGTCGATCCGGAGATCGGCAAGGCCGGCGACTATGACAGCGTCTCCGTCATCCTGCAGACCAAGTCCGGCAAGCAGGCCGTCATCTCCAACTCGCGCCGCGCCACCTATGGCTACGACCAGCGCATCGAGGTGCACGGCTCGAAAGGCATGGTGTCTGCCGAGAACCAGCGCCCGGTCTCCATCGAGGTCGCCAACGGCGACGGCTACACCCGCCCGCCGCTGCACGACTTCTTCATGACCCGCTACACGGAAGCCTATGCCAACGAAATCGCGGCCTTCATCGCCGCCATCGAGAAGGGCGCGACCATCTCGCCCTCCGGCGCCGACGGCCTCGCAGCCCTTGCGCTTGCCGATGCGGCCGTGACGTCGGTCGAGGAAAAGCGCCAGATCTCCGTCGCCTGACGGAAACCGCCTCCCAAGCATCTGGCCGGGCGATTTTTTCGCCCGGTCTTTTTGTTTAGGCCCCGCCCGCCCCCTCCTCCGTCATCCTCGGGCTTGCCCCGAGGATCCTGTGTGTTTGGTCTGATGTAAGATGGTTGCGGGAAGGAGGCCGAGAGGATCCAGGCCGCCGTTTGT
>NZ_JALJCK010000004.1 GCF_022899355.1 Shinella yambaruensis
CCCGCTGCCGCGACCTTCTCCCCGCGGGGGAGAAGGGGAAAGACGCGTCGCCTCATTCCATATGCAATTCGCCTGCCGCTTGCGGGGAGAGGGTTAGGGTGAGGGGCACTTTTTGGTCCGCCGGAGCGCCCTTCGATCCCCTCGCGAGGCGTGCGGCTACTTCTTCCACGCCTGCCGCGGCAGGATCGGCTGGCTGGCGCCGGCGCGGTCCGCGGGCGCGATGCCGACGAACTGGCCGTTCTGCCACTGGCCGGTCCACCAGAGCGTGCGAAGCTGGTTGTCTTCCATCTTCGTCTCGCCGAGCACGGTCTGGAAGGTGCCGGCCGACAATTCCGCGGAAACGGCCTCGCGGTCGAGGCCCTTGCGCTTGATCGCCTCCTGCAGCATCTGCAGCGAGGCATAGGTGATGACGCTGCCCCAATAGTCGGGACCCTGGCCGGTCACCTCCTCGTGGCGCTTGCGATAGGCGGCGTTCGCCTCGTTCGCCGGGTCGATACCGCCGAGGCTCATGATGCCGGTGGCGTTGTCGCCATTGTTCTTGCCATAGACCGGAAAGCCCGTGCCGACGCCGAGATAGAGCAGCTTCGGATTGAAATCGGCGACCTGAGACTGCTGGGTCAGCGCGAAGGTATCCGGCGGATAGGAGAAGGCGACGAAGCTGTCGGCGCCGCTCGCCTTCGCCTCGTTGATCATCGGCGTGAAGTCCGACGTGCCGACCGGGTAGGTCTTGTCGTAGACGAGTTCGATGCCGGCGTCCGCGAAGGCCGGCCGCGCGGCGGTCACGAGGTCGATGCCGAAGCCGTCGGCGACCGAGACCATGGCGACCTTGTTGTTGAGCGTGCCGTCGGCGGCGGCCTTTTTGATGAGGCCGGCGAGCGCGCCCGCATAGTCGTGGCCGCCGCCGAGCATCCAGAAGCTCCTCTTCCAGCGCTTGACGAAATCCGGCGCCTTGTCGGTGACGGAGGAGACGGCGAGCTGCGGGTAGCCGTAGCGGTCGAAGAGTGGCGCGGCCGCAAGGTTGAAGCCCGTGCCCCAGGGCGCGAGGATGAAGTCCGCCTCGTCCTGCGTCGCCAGGCGCTCGACGGCGCGCACCAGTTCCTCGGAAGCGGACCGGTCGTCATATTCGATCACCTCGATCGGCAGCTTCGTGCCGTCGGGCAGTTCCAGCCCGCCGGCATCGTTCACGTCCTTCACCCAGAGCTGGTAGTTCGGCAGCGTCGTGATGCCGGCGCCGCCGGCATTGGGGCCGGTCTTGGAAATGGCATAGCCGATCTTCACCGAAGTGCGGTCCTGGGCAAGCGCGCCCGGTGCGATGCCCGTTGCCAAGAGGGCGGAGGCAGCCGCCATCATGCGCAGGACGTGCCTGCGTTGCAGAGATTTCATCGTCGATTCCTCCCAAAAGGCCTGCTCTTCGGCAGGCGTCGCGCCAAGGCGGGCAGCGGCCGCATTCTCCTCCGGGCCTGCTGTCGCTTCTTGACGGATGAAAGGTTAGCCGCAGGCGGGGCAGGGCGGAATAGACTTTTACAAGAGATACTTGTACTTTTCACGGCAAGGAGATCTCGCCATGCCCTTCCAGGACGCCCTCGCGCCGCAGCATCGCGCCGCGGCCACGACGCCGCCGCTGCCGACGGAGGCGCGGCTCTTCCGCGGGGCGCTGTCGCAATCCGGCTGGACCTTCCGCGGCGGGCGCAACCGCGTCTTCCTGCTCCTGTCCGGCAGCGGGCGGGTGTCGCTCGGCCCGGCGGATCTCGGACTTTCCGGCCCCTCCATCGTCTGGGCGCCGGCCGGCGAGCGTGGCACGGTGCTCTTCGATGCCGGCGCGGAGGGGGCGGCGCTGGCGATCCCGGAGCTGGCGCTCGGCCCCGCCATGCCGACGGGCGCGATCTTCGCCGACGTGCGCGATGCCATCGCCCGGCCGATCCTCGGCGCCAAGCTGGCGCTGGCGGATGCGAGAAAGATGCTCCAGACGGTGGAGACGATCGAGGCGGAACTGCGCGAGAACGCGGCGGGCATGCAGGAGGTGGTGCGCCATCATCTCGCCCTCCTGCTGATCGCCATCTGGCGCCGCGCCAATCCGGCGACGGAGAAGCCGAAGCCTTCGCCGCGCGCCACCGTGCGCAGCTTCCTGCATCTCGTGGAACTGCACATGCGCGAGCAATGGCCGCTCGCCCACTATGCCGCCGTGCTGGGCGTGACGCCGGACCGGCTGAACACGGCGGTGCGGCGCGCCACGGGGCGTTCGCCGATGGAGCTGATCCATGCGCGGCTGATGATGGAGGCGGAAATGTTGCTCGACGGGTCGAGCCTGCAGATCGCCGAGGTCGCCGAAGCGCTCGGCTTTCGCGATGCAGCCTATTTCAGCCGGTTCTTCAAGCGGCTGGCCGGCGTCTCGCCGCGCGCCCGGCGGGCGGGGCTCGCCAGCCGGCAGGTGCGCGCGGAAACCTCCTATGCCGCCTGGCCGTAGAGCAATTCCAGCAAAAGTGCGCAGCGGTTTTGCGTCCGGAATTGCGTAAAAACAAAGAGATAGAGCATTTTCGCGATTCAAGGAAAAGTGGAAACGCTCTAAGCTCAGAAAAGCGTTTCGTAGATCTCCGGCTTGAAGCCCGCCGTCAGGGCGCCGCCGCGGTCGAGGATCGGGCGCTTGATCATCGAGGGCTGCGCGAGCATCAGCGCGATCGCCTTCCTTGCATCGAGATCCTGCTTGTCGGCATCCGGCAGGGCGCGGAAGGTGGTGCCGGCGCGGTTCAGCACGGTCTCCCAGCCGAGCGCGTCGACGAAGCGCGTCAGGCTTGCCGCATCGATGCCTTCGGCCTTGTAGTCGTGGAAACGGTAGGCGACGCCCTTTGCGTCGAGCCAGGTCCGGGCCTTCTTCATCGTGTCGCAGTTCTTGATGCCGTAGATCGTGACGGTCACGCCTGTCTCCTTCGTTTGATGGTCGCCGCCTTCATAGAGCGATTCCGGCAAAAGTGCGCAGCGGTTTTGCGCCCAGGCGTCACGTCACGCCGAGATAGCGGCCCGGGCGGTGGTTGATGGCGAGCGTCATGTTGACGACGACGGCACCGAGCACGGAGAGCGCGAGGCGGTCGAGCGGGATGACGAAGACGGCGGCGGCAAGGATGGCAAGGTCCACGGCGAGCTGGAAATAGCCGGCCCGGATGCCGAAACGGTCCTGCAGGTAGATCGCCAGCACGTTGATGCCGCCGAGCCCCGTGCGGTGGCGGAAGAGGATGAGCAGGCCCGTGCCGGACAGCGCCCCGCCCATGACGGCCGCATAGAGCGGATCGAGATGGGAGAAGGAGACGAGCTCAGAGGTTAGCCGGGTAAAGATCGAGACGAGCGTGACGGCCGCGAAGGTGCGCAGGGTGAAGGCCCAGCCGAGCTTTCTGACCGCGAGGACGTAGAAGGGCAGGTTGATGGCGAAGAACAGCCACCAGAAGCCGATGCCGCTGGCATATTGCAGGAGCAGGGCAAGGCCCGCCGTGCTGCCGGCGAGCAGCACGGCCTTGGTGTAGATCACCACGCCGAGCGCCATGAACATCGTGCCGACGACGATGGCGATGGCATCCTCGCAGGCGGAATGGCGCTCGGGCCGGGCGGCTGTTTCGACAGACATCGTGTCCTCAGAGGCTCCGGAACTTCTCGATGACGGCATCGACCTCGGCCGATTTGAGGCCGGCGATGTTGATGCGGCCGGAGGTCGGCATGTAGATCGCGTGCTCGGCGCGCAGCTTCAGCACGTCCGCCTCCTCCAGCGGCAGCAGGGAGAACATGCCCTCCTGCTCGCGGATGGCCGTCAGCACCTGCCAGCGGCCGGAAAGGCCGGCGGCGAGGCGCTCGCGGATCGCGGTGATGCGCAGCCGCATGGTCTCGATCTCCGCCATCCAGTCCGCCTTCAGGGCCTCGTCGCCGAGGATCGTCGCGACGATGGCCGCGCCATGGTCCGGCGGCATGGAATAGCTGGTGCGGGCGAGGGCGGCGAGGTTGCTGCGCACGGACAGCGCCGTCTCGGCGCTGCCGCAGGCCGCATAGATCGCCCCGGTGCGCTCGCGGTAAAGGCCGAAGGACTTCGAGCAGGAGACGGCGACCAGCGCTTCCGGCACGGCGGCCAGCAGTGTGCGCAGCCCGGCGGCATCCTCGTTGAGGCCGCGGCCGTAGCCCTGATAGGCGATGTCGACGAGCGGCAGCAGGCCGCGCGCGGCGACGAGATCGGAGACGGCGCGCCACTGCTCTGCCGAAAGGCCGGCGCCCGTCGGGTTGTGGCAGCTGGCGTGCAGCAGCACGGCATCGCCCGGCGCGGCGCCGGAGAGCGCGTCCATCATCCGGTCGAAGAGCACGGTCTGCGAGGGGACGTCGAAGAAGGGATAGGTGACGACCTCCAGGCCCGCCGCCTTGAAGATGCTGGCATGGTTCGGCCAGCTCGGCAGGCCGAGCCAGATGCCCTTCGTGCCCATGCGCGCCATCAGGTCGGCGGCAAGGCGCAGCGCGCCGGAGCCGCCCGGCGTCTGCAGCGCGGCGGTGGCGCGGCCGCGGCCGGCGTCCCCCGTCGTCAGCGCCCAGAGGCGCTCCAGGAAGACCGGGTCGCCTTCCGGGCCGACATAGGCCTTGGTCGGCTGCGTCTCGACGAGACGCCGTTCCGCCGCCTTCACCGCGCGGAAGATCGGCGTCGCGCCCGTCTCGTCGCGATAGACGCCGACGCCGAGGTCCACCTTGCCGGCGCGCTCGTCCGCCCGGAAGAGGCCGATCAGGGCAAGCAACGGGTCGTCGGGCTGGCGGGCGAGGGCGTCGAACATGGCCGGGTTCCTTGTGCGGTGTGTCTCTCAAGCGGTTTAGGCCAAAGCCGTCGCAAAATCGACCATGATATTGCGGACAAGGCGCAAGAAGCTTTTGCCTTCTTGCTTGCCGCTGCTAGATTGATGCAGGTTTTTGCGTGGGGCGGGACATGGACAGGAAGCCGGGCGACGAGGTGGCGCTGGACCAGACGGATCGGCGCATCATCCGCCTGCTCGTCGAGGATGCCGGGCTCTCCAACAACCGGCTCGCCGAGAAGGTCGGCCTCTCGCCGGCGCCGCTGTCGCGCCGGCTGGCGCGGCTGGAGGCAGGCGGCGTCATCCGCCACACGGTGATCGTCGATCCGCGCGCCGCCGGCATCGGCTTCCAGGCCTTCCTGGAGGTGACGCTGGAGCGCACGGCCCCGCGCGTCGGCGAGCGCTTCATCGATCTCGTGCGGCGCATGCCGGAGGTGGTGGAGTGCCACACGGTCGCCGGCGATTTCGATTTCCTCCTGAAGATCGCCGTGAAGGACGTCGCCGATTATCGCCGGCTGCTGTGGAGCGAGTTCGAGCGGATCGGCGAGATCAAGACGCTGCGCTCGACCATCCTGCTCGACAGCCCGAAAATGCAGGTGAGCGTTCTTCCCTAGCCATTTTCGCGGAACCTTCTTGGCCGTGAAAGGTTGCCGACGCGGGCAAAGCGCCCATATGATGGAGGGGCCACAAGGAAGGACACGTGGACAGGAAGCCGAACGACAAGCTGATGCCGGCCGCATTGCTGACGGCCATCCGCAACCGCCGCGGCCATCGGCCGCCGGAGAACAATCGCCCCGGCGATACCGTGATCGCGTCCTACAACGTGCACAAATGCGTGGGCGTCGACCGGCGCTTCGATCCGGAGCGCACGGCGAACGTGATCGCCGAGATCGACGCCGACATCATCGCCATCCAGGAGGCGGACAAGCGCTTCGGAGAGCGCTCCGGCCTGCTCAACCTCGATATCCTCGAACGGGACTGCGGCCTCGTCCCGGTGCCGATCACCGCGCTCTCCTCCACCGGCCATGGCTGGCACGGCAACATGATCATGATCCGCAAGGGCGCCGTCGGCGGCGTGCGGCAATTGAAGCTGCCGGGCGTCGAGCCGCGCGGCGCGCTGGTCGTGACGCTCGACCTGCCGGTCGGCAAGCTGCGGCTGGTCGCGGCCCATTTCGGCCTTCTGAAGCGCTCGCGCGAGCAGCAGGCCATGGCGATCCTCGCCTCCGTCGCGGAAGAAGAGGAGATGCCGACCCTGCTTGTCGGCGATCTCAACGAATGGCGCGTCGGCCGCCGGTCCTCGCTCTCGCGCCTGCAGCCGACCTTCGATCCCGCCTCCGGCGCGGTGCCGAGCTTTCCCTCCCGCTTTCCGGTCCTCGCGCTCGACCGCGCGCTCGGCCATCCGCACGATCTCGTCACCTCCGTCGAGGTGCACGACACGCCGCTTGCCCGCGTCGCGTCCGATCACCTGCCGATCAAGGCGCATATCGACCTCAAGGTCGTCTGGGAGCGCTCGTTCGGGCCTACAGATAGGGTGAGCCGAGCCATGTGATGCGCTCGACGAGGCGCTGGGCGAAGGGACGTGCCCTGAGGTCCTCGAGCGTGACCTCCTCGGCCTCGGACAGTGCGGCGGCGATGCGCTGGTCGATGAGATCGGCGAAGTCGGCGTCGATCACCTCGATATCCACCTCGAAATTCAGCCGCAGCGAGCGCGGATCGATGTTCGACGAGCCGACATAGGACCAGGCGCCGTCGATGACCGCGAGCTTGGAATGGTTGAAGGCACCGGAGGCCCGCCAGATGCGGCAGCCGTGTTTCAGCATCTGGTCGAACTGCGCCGTCATGGCGAGATCGACGAGCTTTAGGTTGTTGGAGGAGGGAACGACGATGTCGATCTCCACGCCGCGCCGCGCCGCCGTGACGATCGCGCTGATCAGCTCGCGGTCCGGCAGGAAATAAGGCGACATGATGCGGATGTGCCGCTTGGCGACGGAGACCGCCCCCATCAGCATGCGGTGGTTGGTCTCAAGGCTCTTGTCCGGGCCCGACGGCACGACGCGGGCAAGCATGCCGCTTTCCGGCGCATCCGGCGGCGGGGCGATCTGCCAGGCCTCGCCCGCCAGCTCGTCGCCGCCGGAAAAGCGCCAGTCCTCGTAGGCGATGCGGAAGAGATCGCTGACCACGGGGCCGGTCAGGCGGAAATGCGTGTCGAGCGCCGCCGCCTCGCCGGAAAACTCGGCGCAGAAACCGGCGCGGATGTTCAGCCCGCCGGTGAAGGCGACGCTGCCGTCGACGACGAGGATCTTCCGGTGGGTGCGCAGGTTCGCATAGGGCAGGCGCAGGCCCATGACGATGTTGCCGTTGAAGACGTCCGCCGGCACGTTCGCCCGCTGCAGGTCGGAGACGATCGAGGGGATCGAGTAGCGCGCGCCGACCGCGTCGATCAGCACGCGCACCTGCACGCCGCGCGCCACGGCGTCCGACAGCGCCGCAACGAAGCGCTCGCCGGCGGCATCGCGGTCGAAGATGTAGGTTTCGAGCAGGACGGAGCGTTCCGCGGCCGCGATGGCGGCCAGCATGGCCGCATAGGCCTCGTCGCCGGTCGATAGCACGCTGATGCGGTTGCCGGAGGTCAGCTTGCAGCGGCCGACCGTATCGCCGAGGCGCTGCATGGCGGCGAGCGCCCCGCCATAGGCCACCTGCATATACGCATTCGAGACGTCGTATTCCGCCATGTGGTGCCAGCCGGCGGCGAGCAGCCCCTCGCGGCTGAGGTTCAGCGTCTTGCGGCGGATGCGGTTGACCCCGCCGATGGCATAGATGAGCGGCCCGACGACCGGCGACAGCATGATGACGCCGACCCAGCCGATCGCCGCGCGCACCTCTTCCTTGGTCATCGTGGCATGGATGGCGGCCGGCACGCCGAGGAGGATCGACAGGGCGACGAGGATATGCGGCCAGTAGGCGGAGAGCGTCTCAAACATGATGCGTGCGGATCATCCCAAGGCGGCCTCGTCTTTGTGCGTGCCGCTTTTGCAAGCCGCGCGAGGCGGCCCGTGCGTCACGCCGGTCTCGCACCTATATATTGCTTCGGGCAAGGCGATTGCGAGGGGCGAGGCCCGCCCCGCGCAGGTTTCTTTCGGCGTGGGGCGGCTCAGTCCTCCAGCGTGCCGGGCTTGCGGTTCCTGCCCGTCGCCTCGCGGCAGGCGATCTTCATCAGGTCGTCGCCGCGCCGGGCGTAACGGGCGGAGCTGCGGGTGGCGATCAGCCCGTCATGACCGGCCGTCACGGCAAGCGTGCCGTCCGGCGCACCGGGCCGGGTGATCAGCGTCGCGAGCAGATCGCCGGCCTTCACCGTCTCGCCGATGTCGCGGTGGAAGAGCACGGTGCCGGGCTCCGGCGCCCGCACCATCTCGATATTGTCGAGCGGCACGGCGGGGCCGGCATAGGCCCCTGCCGCATGGGCAGGATCGGCGACGACGCCGCGGCCGGCAAGGAAGCGCCAGAGGCCCGCCGCATCCCTCTTCGCCATGTCCGGATAGACGTCGCGCTTGCCGCGCAGTTCGACGGTCACCGAGAGGCGGCCGGGGACGGTGGAAAGCGTCTCGCCGCCCTTTCGCTTGAAGGCATGGCCGACGGCCTCCTCGAAGGCGGTGCTTTCGCCGTCGGAAAGGAACACGGCCTCCATGTCGAGGGCCGCCGCAAGATCGGCCGCCTCCGGCCAGAAGGCCGTGTCGATATAGGCATATTGCAGGGATTCGTCGTCGCAGTGCAGGTCCAGCACGAGATCGGCGCCGAGCGCGGTGTGCAGCAATGTGCGCTTCAGCCGGTCGACGGCGCTGCGGCGGTCGATATCCTCCAGCAGCGTGTCCCGCTCGCCGAGCGCCACGAGCGGAAAGTCGCGGTTGAAGTTGGTCCGCGTGCCGAGATCGAACCGGCCCTCCATCTCGCCGAAATGCGCTTGCGCGAGGCCGATCGGATTGGCCTGCGGGATGACGGTGATGTCGCCGCGGATCGCGCCGTCGTCCTCCGCCTTGCGCAGCCGTTCCAGGAGGAAATGCAGGAGCGCGGTGCCCGGCAGTTCGTTGGCATGCAGCGCGGCCTGGATATGGACGGAAGGCGCCGTGGCGTCGGTCCCCTTGAAGCGGAACACGGGGATGCGCCATTCGATGCCTGCCGTATCGCCGCCGATGATGATCTGCGAATGTTCCACGTCGTCTCCTCGCTGCTTCGCTTTTTTGGGGACGGTTATGCGAATTGGCGCCGCCCCGCGCAAGTCCCGGCAGGAAACGGGTTGAAAGCGGCCGGGCGAAGCCCGATCTTGTGACAAAACGGGAACAGGAGCGATCCCATGACCGGAAAGGCCCACTATCTGATCTTCGACACCGCCGGCGGCCCCTGCGGCATCGCCTGGACGACGGCGGGCGTCGTGCGCTTCCAGCTTCCGGGCGAGGATGCCGACACCACGCGCCGCCTGCTGCTGCGCCACCTGCCCGACGCGGAAGCCGCCGAGCCGCCGCCGGCCGTCGCCGCGGCGGTTGCCGCCGCGCGGCGCTACTTTGCCGGCGAGGAGGCGGATTTCACCGGCGTGCCGCTCGACCTTGCGGGCCAGAGCGATTTCTTCCGGGCGGTCTACGACGCCGCCCGCCGGGTGCACTGGGGCGAGACGACGACCTATGGCACGCTCGCCCGCGAACTCGGCGCCGGCCCGGAGGCCGCGCGCGAGGTCGGCCAGGCCATGGCGAAGAACCCGGTGGCGCTCATCATCCCCTGCCACCGTGTGCTCGCCGCCGGCGGCAAGGTCGGCGGCTTCTCCGCCCCGGGCGGCGCCTCGTCGAAACTGAAGATGCTGGCGCTCGAAGGCGTCTCCTTCGCCCCGCCGGCGCCGGCGCAGCAGTCCTTCGGGTTCTGAGCCGTCAGGCGCCGGTCAGCCCGGCCAGCTTTTCCGGGTTGCGCGTGATGTAGATCGCCGTGATGCGTCCGCCGGAAATGTCCAGCGCCGAGGTCTGCAGGTGGCCGTCGACCCGGCTGAGAAATCCCGGCAGTCCGTCGATCACGAGATGGTCGAGGAATTCCATGCGCCCGCCGAGCTTGCGCGAAAGCCCGAGATAGAGGCGCACCAGGCGATCCATCCCGTGGATCGCATTGGGAAAGGCCATCACCTTCCCGCCGCCGTCCGAGCGGAGCGTCACGTCTTCCGCCAGCATGGAGCCGAGCGCCGTCGCATCCCCCAGGCGGCAGGCCTCGAAGAAGGCCTCCACGATCGCCCGGCTGTCTTCCCGCGCGATCGCGTAGCGCGGCTGGTCGATCCGCACATGCGCGCGTGCCCGCGCGGCAAGCTGCCGGATCGCCGCGGGGCTGCGCTGCAGCGTCGCCGCCACCTCGTCCACCGGCTGGTTGAAGACATCGTGCAGGAGGAAGGTTGCGCGCTCCAGCGGCGAGAGGCGTTCCAGCGCCACCATCAGCGTCAGCGTGATGTTGTCGGCGCGCATCTCCTCGTCGGCCGGCTCGATCAGCGGCTCGGGCAGCCAGGTGCCGGGATAGGTCTCGCGGCGGAAGCGGGCGGATTTCATGGCGTCGAGGCAGAGGCGCGAGACGATGCGGGTCAGCCAGGCGGCCGGCGCGGCCACGCGGTCGCGGTCGCTCCGGTGCCAGCGCAGCCAGGCCTCCTGCACGATGTCCTCGGCCTCCGCATGCGTGCCGAGCATCCGGTAGGCGAGGCGCAGCAGCCGCGGCCGCTGCGCCTCGAAGGTTCTGGTGGAGGGATCAGGCGGCATCGCGCTGATCGACCGGATGCACGGCGCGAAAGCCGACCTGCACGCGGTTCCAGATGTTGATCGCGCCGATGGCGACCGTCAGCCATGCCTGCTCGTCGGGCGTGAAGGCGGCCTCGACCGCCGCCCAGTCCGCGTCGGGGGCGTGCGTCTCGGCCACCAGCGTCAGGGCCTCGGTCCAGGCAAGCGCGGCCCGTTCACGCGGCGAATAGAGCGGCGAATCGCGCCATCCGGCAAGAAGGTGGAGGCGCATCGGGTCCTCGCCGTCCTTCAGCGCCTCCCCGACATGCATGTGGATGCAGTAGGCGCAGCCATTGATCTGCGAGGCGCGCACCTTCACCAGATGCACGAGCAGCGCGTCGAGGGGGCTCGCCTTCAGCGCCGCCTCCAGGGAAAATATCGCCTTGAAGGCCGGCTCGGCGCGTTTGAAATAGTCGGTCATGCGGGGTGACATTCCAGTCTCCTTTTCGTTCACACACCGCTATGACGAGGTGGCGCCGCCGCCTGTGACATCGCCGCCCGGTTTTTTTGGAGGCGAAGACAGGTCCATGCTGGCTGCGGCCGGACGGGAAGTCAAACGGCAACAGCCCCGACGCGGGGCGCCGGGGCTGTGCTCAATCTCGTTCTGCAGGCCGCAGGTTCAGCGCCGCGGGCGGCGATCCCTCACTCCCACTCGATGGTCAATGGGCTTTATTTCTTATTGTGACTACTGGGGTTTTCCGTCCGCGCCCAGAGCTATACCAACCGCGATACCACCAAGGGAAAGGGCACTAGAATCCTGAATTCTATATAGTAATTCTCCCAGCCATGAGCGTGTTCGCATCATAAACGAGCGTCGGGAGAGTGTAGGCCAAAAGGGTCTGAGTCGCCGCATAGTCATATGGCAAAGTCCGCCTTGAAGTGGATTTTCAAAAATGATTGAGTCATAGAATCATATTGAAAATTCCGCACTAAGAGCGGACAATGAGATATGATCCGAGTCGAACGATCCGCCCTATCCTCCTACGCTTCCGGCCTGCTGGCCAGGGGCCGGGGAGTCTTTTCCGCGGACGAGGCGCAGAAGGAAATCGGCATCAGCCGGGGCGCATTCCTCGACGCCGCCGAGCGTTTGCAGCAGCGCGGCCAACTTCTCCGGCCCCGGCGCGGCTTCTATGTCATCGTGCCGCCCCAGCACGCCACGACGGGAGCGCCGCCGCCCGAATGGTATATCGACGCCCTCATGCGCCATGAGCAGCGGCCCTACTATGTGGGACTGCTGACGGCGGCGGCGGTTCACGGCGCTTCACATCAAGCCGTGATGGAGTTTCAGGTCGTGACGAACAAGCTCCTGCCCGACATCGAAGCCGGGCGGACGCGGATCGTATTTTCCTACCGCAAGGACATGGCGGCGGTGGCGGCGGGGATTGAGGATCGCAAAACGCCATCGGGCTATATGAACCTGTCCTCACCGGAGCTGACGGCGCTCGACCTAGTGCGCTATCCGCAGTCCGGCGCTGGGCTGGATAACATCGCGACGGTGCTTTCCGAACTGGCCGAGCGGCTGCAACCTGAAAAGCTCGCCTCCTTGTCAGGCGCTTTCGAGAAGGCGGTCGTGCAGCGCCTCGGGCATCTGCTCCGAAGGCTGGGACATCCGCAGATCGCGGAAGCAATGTTAGTGGCGCGGTCGGCGCGCGGGCCGCTGCCGTGGGTCGAACTCGACCCCAAACAGGGGGGCGATCCCGATTTGTCGCCGCCGCCATCCGAACGCGATGCATGCTGGCGCGTGATCGTTCGCCAGCCGCCCGAGATCGACGAATGATCCCGCAGGACTATATTACCGCCTGGAGCCGCGTCGCGCCGTGGGCAAGCCAGCGACAGGTCGAGCAAGACCTCATCATTAGCCGCGCGCTTGTTGCCATCTTCTCCGATCCGTTCCTGCGGGGTGAACTGCGCTTCCGGGGTGGCACCGCGCTCAACAAGCTGCATTTCCCCACACCGCTACGCTACTCGGAAGACATCGACCTCGTGCGGACGAGCGCCGGCCCGATTGGGCCGGTCCTCGACGGTGTTCGCGCCATGCTGGAGCCGTGGCTCGGGAAAGCGAAGTCCGATCCAAGCCCCGTCGCTCCGAAACTCCGCTTTCGTGTCGATGCTGAAAACGAACCCGCCGACATGCGTATCAATCTCAAGGTTGAAATCAACACGCGCGAGCGGGAAGCCTACGATCCGCCCATCGAGATTCCGTTCGGTGTCGAAAACCCGTGGTTCATCGGCCGGACCGCAATCCCGACTTTCTCACGGGAGGAAATGCTGGCGACAAAGCTGCGCGCCTTGCTTCAGCGTAACAAAGGCCGCGATCTGTTCGACCTCGATCACGCGCTCACCGTGTTCGAGGGACTGGATACCGCCCGGATCGTCAAATGTTTCCTGCTCTACCTTGAAAAGGCAGAGGTGACGATTTCTAGGGCTGAGGCGCAGCAGCGCATGTTTCAGAAACTCGCCAATCCGACCTTCTTCACCGACATGCGGCCGTTGCTTCAAACAGATCGCGCCAAGACACTCACCGACGAGACGCTTAAGGCCACCTTCGTCAGGGTGATGAAGGAACTGATCGACCGGATACCTGGCGACGAATGGGCGAAGGCCGGAGAAATGCGGGAGCGGTTTGGAGTCTAAGGATTCCCAGCGATGCTGTCGTGCTCAATGGCCCTCTGTTTGATGGGATAGTGCAGCAAGAGACGATAGCCGCCGCGCATCATCTTGATGCCGTGGGTGACGAGGCGGCGGGTCTTGTTCTTGCGTGTGTCGACTTCCCAATCCTCCTTCGTGCCGCTGAATCCGAGCAGCACTTCGGTGATGGTGCGGTAGCTTTCGCCGCGCAGGCGGGCGTCGAGCGCGCGCAGGGACAGAATATGCCTTTGCCGGAGCTGTATGGGTAGCGCCGGGAAATCCGGCCCCGGTCCACGTTACCTTGACGTTGTAATGATGCTTTCGGTCAGCCATCGTTCTTCCTTTTCGGTGTGGCCGTTCATCGGACAATTCATGTTGAAGATCGCAACGCGATCACCATCCCGGTGGTGACAAGAGCCACGCCGGCCAAACTGAAAAGGCTCGGGACTTCCGAAAGGAGGATGAACGCGGCGAAAACGGTAATGATCGGAACGGTCGCGGTGAAAAGCGAAACTTGGCTCGCTCCGAGCAGAGCGACGGCGCGCGTGTAAACGAAGATCGAAATGGCCCCGATCAGGATACCTTGAAAGATGCTTTGCAAGAGAAGTTCCCGCCATTGCGCTTCCAGCAGCATCTTGCCCGGCAGCAGCGCGTATGTGGGCAGGAAGATCAATGCCGAGATGACCGCGACCAGAGCGGCGGCGCGGACGGCCGATAGTCCTAGATGCCGGACATAAAGGCCGTAGCCGGACCAGCAAAGCGAGGCGAGCAGCAGGCAGGTATCGCCGATCAACAATGACATGGAGGCATTTGCGAAGCCGTCCCACGCCATAGCGGCGATGCCGGAAACGATAATTGCAAGACCGGCTATCCGTCCTCCACTTGGAACACTTCTGCCGAAGGTCCAAACGAGCAAGGCGGTGGTCAAAGACAAGGTGCCGTGCAGCAAAACAGCGCCGTGCGCGGCAGGAGCGAGTGCAAATCCGGCATAGGCGAGCAGGGCGAATCCTAGTCCACCCAAGACCGCCAATGCGACGGCCTCGTGAAGCCGCAAGCCGCTCAAGCCATGCTTCATCAGGATCGGGGAAAGCATCAGCCCGCCAATTCCAAAGCGCAACGCGGCGATGTCAGGCAGAGTTAGGACTGTCGAGAAACCCAAGCGCGACACGACCACGAAGCCGGAGAAGAGGACTACGACGCAACAGGCATAGGTGATGCCTTGCGCTCGCTCGATAGTCTGTTCGTGCGTTTTGATCTCTGTTGCCAAGTCGAGCCTCGGTCGAATCCTGAACCGATCCCAACCTAGCGGCGAACAGCGACATAATAAAAATTGATATTTTTGAGGAAACCAAATAGATTTTGACGATATGGGATCAGTTGACATAGTCCCAGGAGGGGGCAGGCAGCGCATTCTCGACGATGGCGAACTTGCCGCTGACGGTTAGCCATCCGTGGCAGCCGGAATGGTAGCGCCTTGCTCTTTCCTCATTTCGACTCCGAACCGTATTTTTTGCGCTGCGGTGCCGCGCGATGGCGGGCGGCGCTGCGATATTTGAGGTCTCCGCGCCGCCCGCCATCGGTCACGCCCGATGCTGCTGCGGTTGAGTTGTGTTATGCACGCCTGTTGGACGTTCCATCTCGAATCCCATCTTTCCGAGTTTCGTCCATGTATTGCGCGCGTGTTCACCGTCTTCGCTCTTGAGCTTTTCGGTCATCCAGAGCATCGCGCCGTAGATGATGGCACGATCATCGCCGGTCAGGTTCACGATGCCCGCCTTGACGACGAGCCCGCCGAGTTCGATCAGATGCCGTGTTCTCTTGCGGTGCTCGACCTGCCAGCTTTGCATATCATGCCGCGCCCGTTGCGCCTGATGCCGGCTGTGCGCCGCCCAATTGCGTTGGAACGCCGCCAGCGTCGCGGTCAGGCGCTGGTGCAGATCGCCGCGACCGCCCCTGAAAGAACGCAGCGCCGCGTTTCGCCCATGCCTCTCTCTTTCCGGCGTCCTTGGTTTCCGCCAGCGCGACCAGCGCGCCAGCCAGTTCCTCGGCGGTGAGGCTGTCCGCCACCGTGGCGATCATCAGTTCGCCGAGTTGCTGCACCTTGCGAGTTTTCAGTTCCCGCGCCTTATCCTCAAGCGCCTTCAATTCCATATCGAAGTTCCGTGGCTTGCGCATTGCATCCTCCATAAGCTGTTGATGGAGCGATGATAGTTGAGCGCGTGGCCGATTGCTTCTATGTTGTCGGGATGGTGCGGGACCGGCTGGTCCATCCCGAGATTTTTCGAGGGAGGGCGCGCTTATACGTCGTTCCGACGTGCGGCTTTCCGTGCTGATGATCGTCGCATGGCGATCTATCATCTTCACGTCAAGGTCATCGGCCGCAAGGCCGGGTCGAGCGCGGTGGCATCCGCCGCCTACCGTTCGGCCTCGCGTATGCGCGACGAGCGCATCGACCGCGTGCAGGACTTTTCCGCCAAGCGTGGTGTCGTCTATTCCGAGGTGCTGCTGCCGGATGGCGCCCCGGAGCAATGGTCCGGCCGCGAACGGCTCTGGAACGATGTCGAGGCGTTCGAGGTGCGGAAGGACGCCTAGCTTGCCCGCGAGGTGGAGTTTGCAATCCCGCGCGAGATGACGCGGGCGCAGGGCATCGAGCTTGCCCGCGACTTCGCGCAGTCGGAGTTTGTCGATCAGGGCATGATTGCCGATCTGAATGTGCATTGGGACATCGGCGAGGACGGGATGCCCAAACCCCATGCCCATGTCATGCTCACCATGCGCTCGGTGGACGAGAACGGTTTCGGCCCGAAAGTCCGGGACTGGAACCGCACCGAGATGGTGGAGCGTTGGCGCGAACGCTGGGCCGAGCATGTCAACGAGCGGTTGGCCGAACTCGACATCGACGCGCGCATCGACCATCGCAGCCTTGAGGCGGAGGGGATCGAACTTGAACTGCAGAGGCAGATCGGCGCGCCTGCGCAGCGCATCGAGGGCGAAGGGCTGGACATAGCCGACCGCGCGGACATGCACCGGGAGATCGCGCGCAATAACGGCGCGTGGATCATCGCCGATCCTTCCGTTGCGCTGGACGCGATCACGCATCAGCAATCGACCTTCACGCGGCGCGACATGGCGATGTTTGCGCACCGGCACAGCGATGGCATTGACCAGTTCAACGAGCTCATGGGGGCGATCCGCAATGCGCCCGATCTGGTCGAGCTTGGGCAGGACGGACGCGGCGAGGATCGGTTCACCACCCGCGACATGATCGAGGTCGAACAACGGCTCCACCGTGCGGCGGAATTGATGGCCGAGAAGGAGCGGCACGAGGTCAGCGAGAAAAACAGACTCGACGCCCTTGCGCGCGCCGAGCAGCGCGGTCTTGTCCTGTCCGGCGAGCAGGCCGAGGCACTGGCGCATGTCACGGACGGTCGTGATCTTGGCATCGTCGTCGGTTATGCTGGAACGGGAAAGAGCGCCATACTCGGCGTGGCGCGCGAGGCATGGGAGGCGGCGGGCTATAAGGTGCGCGGCGCTGCCCTGTCCGGCATCGCGGCGGAAAATCTCGAAAGCGATTCTGGCATCGCCTCGCGCACCATCGCCAGCATGGAACACGGCTGGGCGCAGGGCCGCGACATGCTCACCAGCCGCGATGTGCTTGTCATCGACGAGGCGGGCATGGTCGGCACGCGACAGATGGAACGTGTGCTGTCTCATGCCGCTGAGGCTGGCGCAAAGGTGGTGCTGGTCGGCGATCCGCAGCAGCTCCAATCCATCGAGGCGGACGCAGCCTTCCGCTCGATTCACGACCGCCAAGGCGGCGGCGAGATCGAAACCGTCCGCCGCCAGCGTGAGGACTGGCAGCGGGACGCCACCTGCGATCTGGCGACCGGTAGGGCGGGCCATGCCATCCACGCCTATGACGCGCACGACATGGTGCATGAGGCCACGACCCGCCAGCAGGCGCGTGACGAGTTAATCGACCGCTGGGACCGCGACCGGCAGGCATCACCGGACAGCAGCCGCATCATTCTCACCCACACCAATGCCGAGGTGCGCGAACTTAACGAGGCCGCCCGCGACAGGATGCGGGAGGCTGGCGATCTTGGCGAGGACGTGCGCGTGACAGTCGAGCGCAGCGAACACCACTTCGCCGCCGGGGATCGCGTCATGTTCTTGCAAAACGAGCGTGGGCTTGGCGTAAAGAACGGCACGCTCGGCATGGTTGAGGAAGTCAGCCCGCAATCCATGACGGTTCGCGCCGATGACGGGCGAAGCATCAGCTTTGACTTGAAAGACTACGACCGCATAGACCACGGCTATGCCGCGACGATCCACAAGGCGCAAGGCATGACCGTGGACCGGACGCATTGCTGGCGACACCCGGAATGGACGCCCACGGCAGCTATGTCGCCATGTCCCGCCGCCGTGATGGCATGGACCTGCATTATTGCCGCGACGACTTTGCCAGTTAGGACAAGCTCATCAACACCCTGTCGCGTGACCGGGCCAAGGACATGGCGACCGACTATGAACGGCGCGACCCGACACAGGATTATGCCGAGCGGCGCGGCATCACCTTCCGCGCCCGCGTCGTCCAGATCATGCGTAAGCTGGTGCCGGAACGGGTGCGCGATGCCGTTAATGGGATGCTCGACGGCTTGCGTTCTCTCGGTGACGGAGTGCCTGGCCCCAACGTCGCACAGCAGCCGGAAAGGGGAACAGCCGGAAAGGCCGAGGCGGAGAGGCATACCGGGGAAGACCCTCAGGAAGTCTTGCGCAGCGCCCGCACGCGGGCGCTGGTTCGCCATGCCCGCGCGGTGGATACGATCTTCGCAGCGCAGGAACAGGGCGGCAAGGCCAGCCCAGAGCAGGTTCAGGAACTGCACGAGGCCCGCGCCGCCTTCGAGGACGTGCGGCCGTATGGCTCACACGATGCCGAAGCCGCCTACAAGAAAAACCCCGAGCTTGCGACGGAGGCGGCATCGGGCGGGGTCAATCGCGCCATCCGCGCCCTGCAACTGGAAACCGAAATCCTCACCGATCCGCAGCGCCGCGCGGATCGCTTCGTGGAACGCTGGCATGAACTCAAACACACCGGCCACCGCCAGTATGAGGCGGGCAACATCTCCGGTTACAAAGCCACCAAATCCGTCATGGGCGACATGGCAAAGAGCCTCGAACGCGACCCGCAACTGGATCCCTGCTCGCCAATCGCAAGCGCGAACTCGGCATCGGTATCGAATCAGGCCGCAGCCTTGGCCGGGAACTCGCCTTCACCCACGGCATCGACCTCAGCAGGGGGCCGGAGTCTCGGACTGTAGAACTGGCCTGCTTTGGTTATATCTATCGCGGTGCAGCAGGTGCCATAGTGGTGTCGCTAACAGGATTCCTCCAAGAGTCTTTAGCCGCTCGCCGTCCCAGATGCAGCGCCAACGACGCAGCAGTTGCGATCCTGCACGACCACCTTTCCCCAACACCTCGTCAGCTCTTACGGGGGGCATGCCAAGCTAATCGTCCATATAGTACTTTACATTGTCCAATTTGGACACAATGTTGTCCTTATTGAACTCGCAATCGTCCAGGAGGGCAGGGAATGGTGAAAAAATACGCGTTTTGGAACAATAAGGGAGGCACAGGCAAGACGAGTTTGGCGTTCCAGTCCATCAACCTTTATGCAGAGACACATCCTGACGAACGGATTCTCGCGGTTGATGTCTGCCCGCAGGCGAATCTTTCGGAATTGATGCTTGGCGGCCTCAACTACAAGGGAAGCGAAAAGCTTCTCGCTCAGCAGGGTCTAGTGCCCCGGTGCAGCATCGGCGGCTACTTTCAGTTGCGGCTGCCCTCACCGTACACTGTTCCGCCTTTCACGCCTGCGGACTTCATCACCAATCCCCACCAATTCAACGCAGCGATCCCTGAAAATATCGACCTCGTATGTGGTGATCCCCTGCTCGAGTTGCAGTCAAATGCGGTAAACACGCTGGCAAACAACCAAATTCCCGGCTCGAACCCGTGGATCGCGGTGATCGACTGGCTCCGTGATTTCATCGGCCCCATCGAACACGAATACAATGTGATATTCTTCGATTGTAATCCGAGCTTCTCGCTTTATACCCAGATTGCGCTGGCAGCGTCGGAACGCTTGGTCCTGCCGGTCATGGCGGACGATTCTTCTCGGCGCGCCATTCAAAACGCCTTCTCCCTTGTCTATGGCCTGAAGCTTCCATCGGACATCTACTTGGCCTTTGCATTCGCCACCAAATTGCGTGAGGCAGGACGCGAACTCCCAAAAGTGCATCTTATCATTAAGAACCGGCTGACGCAGTATATGGGAGCCGCGTCCGCCTACGCCGCCGTGCTAACGGCGATTGAGCGCGACGTTACGGCCCTTCTCAAAACCAATCCTGAGATATTCACCTTCACCAACGTCAAGGACGGTTTTACTGAAATGCGTGATTTCGGAACGACCGGCGTTGTGGCCTTTGCTAAAGGTCAACCGATGTCGCAGGTTCAAGTTGGTAAGCAGACGGTGAATGGTCACCGCGTTCAGGTGAAGAAGGACTACCTCGACAACGCGAAGACGGCACTAGCCGATACCGTAGCACGTCTTTGAGTTGACTACGAAAGCGCTTCCGAGGTCCTGCCCGGGAGCGCTTGAAAGTTACAGGATAAGGAGGAGACCCGCCGCTAGCTGATCCTAATGATTTAACCAGTGTCGGCCTCCTGTACCTCGTGTGCGTAGCTAATCGAATCAGGCTTGATATCGACAGTGGAACTCATCTTCATACACGGTATCAACCTCCGTGGCCTGAAACCTCGGCACTAGAATTTTCCTATTTGCCGCCGTTTGCCCGCCATAGCCCTACTGCGGGTAAATAGCTCTTGCACAACGATAAATCGTTGCTCTGTCTGGTCCCTGCAATCGTCAGGAACAGCCAGCAGGAGGCAGTGCAACCATGCGTCAACCAGACCGCATTATCCGCTTGAGGACCGTTCTCGCTCGGACCGGGCTGTCCCGTTCCACCATCGATCGCAAGATCGCCGACCCTGTCGGCTGGCGGGCCACAATATCAACGAGTGACAGAATGGACGCGAGCCTCACGTAGTTCAGAGATCGTCATCCAGTTCGTCGTCGTGGACCTCGGCGGCACGTTGCTTCGCGTCGGCGATCAACTCCTTTGCGGATTCGCCCTTCACCCAAGCGTCGAGCATGTCAGCCCAGCACTGAAGCATGATCCTCCGCTCGGCGAGGTAGCGGTTCACATTATAGACGGCCGCGATCCGGTTCCGGGGCGCGTGGGCCAAGCTCATCTCGATCCAACGATCATCGAACTTGGCGCGATTCAAGCCGGTCGAGAACGTGCGGCGCAGGTCGTGAACGCCAAAGCTCTGAAAGTCAGGATAAGTCTCCCGGATGCGCTCTACGACCGTGTCGATCACGCGGTTGAGCGTCGCGTTGCTGATAGGCGTATCGCCGTCATATCGGCCGGGGTGAAGGTATCGACTGTTGCCGAACATGGTGCGGAACGCCGTCAGAATGTCGAGCGCCTGATCGCTCAGCGGGACGACATGCGCCTTGCCGGCCTTCATACGCTCGGCCGGGATCGTCCAGCGCGCGGCGGTGAAGTCGATTTCTTTCCATATGGCGTCGATGAACTCCGACTTGCGGACGCCGGTCAGCAGGACGAACTCCACCGCCAAGCGCAGCGTAGGCGCCGCCGACACATGATCCAAAGCCGCCAGGACCGCACGAACCTCGGACGGCGACAGTGCGCGGTCGCGTGGCTCGAACGTGGCGATGGCGCTGATGCGGATCGACTCAGCCGGGTTGCTCACATCCAGTCCGCTTCCTTGGGCGTGACGGAACACCAGCAACACGACCTCACGGATATGCACGGCGACGGCCGGCCCGCGCTTCTCCTTAACCTCATCACATAGGCGTTTGAGGCGTTGCGGCGTCACCTCCGCCAGCTTGAGCTTCGACAACTCGCCTGCAATCGCGCGGCCATAGACGGATCGGCGCATCGCCAAGGTGCTGTCAGCCAGTTTCTCGGCCCCCGACTTGGGATCGGCCTTATGTTTGAAGTAGGCTTCCGCCCATCCGCCGAACGTCAACGCTGCGGCCGACGCGGTGCGCTTCTCCACCTTGGCTTTCGACGGCGACTCGCCCCGCTCGACTTGATGCCTGGCCCGCGCCAGCAACGTCCTCGCCTCCGCAAGCGACACTTCCATTCCGTAGTCCTGCGCATCAGGCGCGCGTGTCAGCTTGCGCGCTGCCTCGGCGCTATATCGGCCGATGGTCAAGACCTCCTGCCGCCCGTTCACCCGGTACTGATACCGGAACGAGATGACTCCGGTCGGGTAACGGCGGCGTGCATTCCGTCGCGGTCCGTCACCTTGTACAGCTTGGCCCTCGGCTTCAGATTTTTCAGTTCTTTATCCAGTAAGATCGCCCATAAATCCGCATCCGGTCTGGGGGCAAACGCATACCAACATCGCTACCAACAAAGTGGCTGGGTTGGGGTGACATGCAGCGATACGGGGTAAGAAAAATAATCCTTACTATTCAACGGGGTCGCGCGATTTTTGGCACGGAGCGAGATGGTCTGAAACGACCTTAATTCACTCCCACTCGATCGTCCCCGGTGGCTTCGAGGTCACGTCGTAGACGACGCGGTTGATGCCGCGGACCTCGTTGATGATTCGGGTGGCGGCGCGGCCGAGGAAGTTCATGTCGTAGTGGTAGAAGTCGGCGGTCATGCCGTCGACGGAGGTGACGGCGCGCAGCGCGCAGACGAATTCGTAGGTGCGCCCGTCGCCCATGACGCCGACCGTCTGGACCGGAAGCAGCACGGCGAAGGCCTGCCAGATCTTGTCGTAGAGGCCGGCCTTGCGGATCTCGTCGAGATAGATGGCGTCGGCCTCGCGCAGGATTTCCAGCTTGTCGCGGGTGATGCCGCCCGGGCAGCGGATGGCAAGGCCCGGTCCCGGGAAGGGATGGCGACCGATGAAACTGTCCGGCAGGCCGAGTTCGCGGCCGAGCACGCGCACTTCGTCCTTGAAGAGCTCGCGCAGCGGCTCGACGAGCTTCATGTTCATGCGCTCGGGCAGGCCGCCGACATTGTGGTGCGACTTGATGGTGACCGAGGGGCCGCCGGTGAAGGAGACGCTTTCGATGACATCGGGGTAGAGCGTGCCCTGGGCGAGGAAATCCGCGCCGCCGAGCTTCTTCGCCTCGTCCTCGAACACCTCGATGAACAGGCGGCCGATGATCTTGCGCTTGGTTTCCGGGTCGGAAACGCCTTCCAGCTCGCCGACGAAACGGTCCACGGCGTCGACATGGATGAGGTGCAGGTTGTAGTGTTCGCGGAACATGGCGACGACGTCGGCCGCCTCGTTCTTGCGCATCAGGCCGTGGTCGACGAGGATGCAGGTGAGCTGCGCGCCCACGGCCTCATGGATGAGGAGGGCCGCGACGGACGAGTCGACGCCGCCCGACAGCGCGCAGATGACGCGCTTGTCGCCGACCTGCTCGCGGATCGCCTCGACGGCGCGCGCGCGGTAGGCCGACATCGACCAGTCGCCCTTGATGCCGGCGATCTTGTGCACGAAGTTGGAGAGCAGCTTGGCGCCGTCGGGCGTGTGCACCACTTCCGGATGGAACATCGTCGTGTAGTAGCGCTTCGCCTCGTTGACGCAGATGGCGAAGGGGGCGTTTTCGGAAACGCCGATGATCTCGAAACCCTCGGGTGCGACGGTGACGCGGTCGCCGTGGCTCATCCAGACCGGGTATTTCCGGCCGACCTCCCAGAAGCCCTCGAAAAGCGGGCTCGACTTCAGGATCTCGACGTCGGCGCGGCCGAATTCACGGGCGTGACCGCCTTCGACGGTGCCGCCGAGCTGGGTGGCGAGCGTCTGCTGGCCGTAGCAGATGCCGAGGATCGGCAGGCCCGAATCGAAGACGACCTGCGGTGCGCGCGGGCTGCCCTGGTCGAGCACCGATGCGGGACCGCCGGAGAAGATGATCGCCTTCGGCTGCATGCGGTGGAAGGCCTCTTCCGCCGACTGGAAGGGGATGATCTCGCAATAGACGCCTGCCTCGCGCACGCGCCGCCCGATGAGCTGGGTCACCTGGCTACCGAAATCGATGATGAGAACGCTGTCGGGATGAGCTGTCTGGGTCATGGCGAGCCTTTAATGAAAATCCTGCCGCCGCGCAACGGGGAAATGCCGGATCTTCAGCCCTTCAGCACGACGGTCCCGTCGGCGATGGCCGCCTCCAGCCGGTCGACGGCCTCGGCGAGCTTTTCGTCGATGACATGGAGGTACTCCGTCCAGTCGCCGATATGGCTGAGTTCGGCCTTGCCGTCGGAAATGCCGCGCAGGCCGACGAGCTTGACGCCGAAGGCCTGGCAGGCGCGCAATTCCGCGAAGGTCTCCATCTCCACCATGTCCGCGTCGATGCCCGCATAGGCGGCGCCCGAGACGATGTCGGCGCCGGTCGAAAGGCGCGCCTCGGGTATGCCGGGAATGCGAAGGGGAAGCGGCACCTCCACCGGCAGGTCGAGGAAGGGCGTCGCGCCGCGGGTGAAGCCCAGCGGCGAGGCGTCCATGTCGCGATAGGAGACGGAGGTCGCCTGGTAGACGCCGGTCTGCTCCAATGTCGCCGAGCCGGCCGAGCCGAGCGAGACGACGAGGTCGGGGAGACTGCCCTCGGCTTCCAGGTGGCAGAGCGCGAGCGTCAGCTGCACGGCCGCCTCGACCGGGCCGACGCCCGTCATGAAGGGCGTGATGCGGGCTTTCAGATGGGGGCCGTATTCGGCGTCAACGGCCATGACATAGAGGATGCGGTGCGGGCCGACGGCCTTGAGGGAAACGCTCATCCGGCGATGTCCTCGCGTCCGCGCACCACCATCATCGTGCCCGTCATCGTGGCGATGAGCTTTGCCGGGCCATCCGAGATGGCATAACCGCGCCCGTCGGCGACGATGATGTTGGAGCCCGGCTTGGTGACCTCGCCGCGAAAGAGGAAGCGCTCGCCGCGCCCCGGCGACATGAGGTTGACCTTGAACTCGATGGTGAGGATCGCGGCATCCGCGTCGATCACCGAATAGGCGGCATAGCCGCAGGCCGTGTCAAGCACGGCGGAGATGACGCCGGCATGGAGGAAGCCGTGCTGCTGCGTCAGCTTCTCGTCGAAGGGCAGCTCGATCTCCACCGTGCCGTGCTCGATGCGCGTCAGTTCGGCGCCGATGAGCCGCATCGCCGCCTGCCGGGCAAAGCTTCGGGTGATGCGGTCGGCGAAATCGGCCGGTGGAAAATCGGTCATGGTGCAACCAGGTCTGCCGGCGCGCCGCCGGGATGGGCAAGGATGGCCGAACGTTTGCACGGCGCATGCTGCACTGCAAGCGCCTTTCAGTTCAGGAGGAGGATTGCCGCGTTCAGCGCCGTCGCGAAGGCCACCCAGGCGAGATAGGGCACGAAGAGGAGCGCCGCCGTGCGATCCTGCCGCCAGGAGGCGATGATGAAGGCGGCGACGGAGATGAGCAGGCCTAGGATGATGATCATCGCGGATGCCGGGTCGCGCAGGCCGAAGAAGGCGGGCGACCAGGCGAAGTTGAAGACGAGCTGGGCGAACCAGAGGCGCATCGCCATCGAACGGCGCAGCGTCAGCCAGGTCCGGGCGCCGACCACGCCGATGATGGTGTAGAGAAGGCTCCAGGCCGGCGCGAAGAGCCAGTCGGGCGGGGTGAAGGCCGGTTTGGCGAGCGAGCGATACCATTCGTCGGGAATGTTGTTGGCTCCGATGAGGAGGCCGCCGCCGAGAACGAGGATGATGAAGGCGAGATAGACGAGGGGCTTGTTTTTCATGCCCGGGAGGTAGCGCGGCGCGCGCGGCCGTCCAGGGGCGGGATCAGCGTTGCGGCATCAGGCCGGCGATGTGCTGGTCCCAGGCGACGGCGTCCCGGCTGCCGGCAAAGCGGCCGTCATAGGAAGAGACCGCGAAGCCCCGCGGCGCCGCGGCGATGCCGGCGGCCTCGGCGATGGCCTCCTCCCGCAGCACCCGGCCGCTTGCCGCCTCGAGCACGACGAAACGCCCGCCGTTCGGCGAGGTGAGGCCGACAAGACCCTCGCGCCGGTTAACCGCAATGGCGCCGACATAGTTGGCAAGGCCGATCGTGGTCTCCTCCGGCAGGGAGAGGAACGCCAGGTCCTCCCCCCTGGAGAAATGGCCGACGAGCGGCGGCAGGTCGTTGCGCGGTCCCTCGTACTGGCAGGCGAACCAGATGCGCCCCCTGTCGTCGAGGTCGATATGGCGGGTGGAAAGCTGGCGCAGCGTCTCCGGCAGCGCATGGCGCTCGACGAGCGCGCCGGTTGCGGCGTCGATCAGGGCGAGCGAGGGTTCCATGTGGTCGAGATTGAGCTTGGTGCGGCCGAAATCCGGATGGGTCTCGATGCCGCCATTCGCGGCGATCAGCAGGCGGCCGTCGTCGCTGACGGAGAGATCGTGCGTGCCGATGCCGTAGGTCGAATATTCGCCGATGCGGCGGTAGCCGTCGCCGGCGTCATAGAGGCCGATGACGCCGCGCCCGGCGTCGAAATCGTTCTCGCTGGCATAGAGGATTTTTCCATCCGGCGAAAAGCAGCCGTGGCCGAAGAAATGCCGGTCCTCGGCGCTGGCGATCGTCACGGGCGCTGCCCCGCCGCCGCGGTCGATGATCAGCGCGAAGGTACCCGGACGGCGCGCGAAGGCGACGAGGTGGCCGGTCGCGGGCGAAAAGGCCATGCCGTGGCTGCGGGCCGGCAGCGGCGTCTTCTCTATGAGTGTGCCGTCCTCGGCCAGAACCGCGATGCCGAAGCTCCCGTCGCGCTCCATGTAGCCGGACGCGAAGACGGCGTCGGTCTGCGACAGCGCGAAGGACGGACGGGTCCCGAGCGCCGCGACCCAGGCGGCGCCCGCCATGCGCAGGAAGGCGCGGCGGTCGACAAGCGCGCTCCGGGTGCCCGCGGCCCGCATCAGTCGCCGTCCGCGAAGGAGAAGCCGGCGCCGAGCCCGATCGCCCCGCCATATTCGGTGTTGAGGCGCAGGATGAGGTCACGCGTGTTGACGAGGAGGAAGGCGATCTTCTGCTGTTCTTCCGGCGTCGAGACGGCCTTTTCGATATCGGGATCGATGGTCGGCGCGACGCGGCGCAGGGCTTTCAGCACGAAATCGACATTGCCGGCGATGGAGACGAAGTTCGGATCGATGAGATCGGCCATGCCCGATGTGTCGAACAGCGTCTGCAGGCCTTCGATATTGGCGTTGATCGAGGTCCAGGTGTTGCCGGAACGCCAGAAGACCGCCGATTTCGGGCGTGCCGTGCCGCCGTTGCGGTAGAAGGTCTCGATGCGCTGGTCGCGCACCGCCTCCGCGCCGTGAACGAGGATGCCGAGGAGCGCGGTGATCGCCTCCTTGCCGGTGCGGAAGACCGGGTTCTGCGGGCCGGGATGTTTCCAGTCCCGCTGCACGCCGTCGGGCGCGTCCCAGGCCGCGACGAGCTGACCGGCCGTCGTCTCGATATGGCGGGCGACGGCGGCGGCATAGCGGCAGCGGAAGCTGTCCGGCGTCGCCATCAGCGTTTCCGCGCCGGTGCCGTAGAGCGCGAATTCGAGCGCGCCAAATCCCTGGATCGCTACGCTCTTGCCGGCCATGGCCGCGGCGTCCGTATCCGCTTCGTCGGCCTTCTGCAGCAGCGCCTGCACCTGCTTCAGGCCGGTGCTCTTGCGGTCGGGGTAGAAGAGGATGCGCTCGAAGCGGTTGTCGTCGATGACCGGGCCGATGCGCACGATCTCGATGCGCCCCCAGTCGGCAACCGCCTGCCGGAAGGCATCGTCGACCGTCTTGCGGCCGCCCTCGGAGGGCGCCTTGCAGAAGGCGGCGGTCGTTTCGGCGAGCGTGCCGGCGGAGGCCTGGAAGCTGCGGTAGCCGGGGCGGATGACCTCGTCGACCGCGCGCGTCATGATGCCGACCACGCTCTCGTCCGTCAGCGCGGGCGGCACGGGCGCCTCGCCCTCCTGCGCCGGCGCCGGCAGGGCGGCGGCGAGCATCAGGCCGGCGGCGAGAAGCAGGGTCGGCAGTCGCCGCCCCCCCTCTGCCCTGCCGGGCATCTCCCCCTCAGGGGGGGAGATTGGATGGAGCGCTGTCTCGCCTCTCTCTAGCGGTGCGGTTTGAGCAAGGTTCTTGCTTCTTGCCGATCTCCCCCCTTGAGGGGGAGATGCCCGGCAGGGCAGAGGGGGGTGAGCCCCCCCGAAAGCAAGGGCGATGCTTTCGAAAAGCGCGGCGAAACGACGGAAAGAGGGGCGCTGGATGGGCATCAGAGGCTCTCCAAAAAAGTCAGAAGGGCGTCGCGGTCGTGTTTTTCCAGCGCGGCGAAGCGGTCGCGTGCCGTCTCAGCCTCCCCGCCGTGCCAGAGGATGGCCTCGGTGAGGTTGCGGGCGCGCCCGTCATGCAGGAAGAACGTATGGCCGTTGACGGTTTTTGTAAGGCCGATGCCCCAGAGTGGCGGCGTGCGCCATTCCCGCCCGGTCGCCACGCCGACCGCCTGCCCGTCGGCAAGGCCCTCGCCCATGTCGTGCAGCAGGAAATCGGAATAGGGCCAGATGAGCTGGAAGGCATGGGCCTTGTTGCCGGCGTCGCGCCGGGTAACGAATTTCGGCTGATGGCAGCTTGTACAGCCTGTCTCGTAGAAGATGCGCTTGCCGTTCAGCGTTTCGGCGAAACTCGCCTTGCGCCGCGCCGGCACGGCAAGGTTCTCCGCATAGAAGGTGACGAGGTCCATCACCGGCGGCGGGGCTTCGGCATCGCCGAGCCGCTTCTGCACGCCGTCCGGCCGGTCGAGGCAGGCTTTTTGCGCCGGCGTGCAGTCGCCCTGGTGCAGCGGCACGTCCGGCGTCGAAAGGCCGATGTCGAAGGCGAAGGCGTCGGCGCTCTGCTGGCGCACGGTGGCCGACTGCGCCTTCCAGCCGAACCGGCCGAGCGTCTCCTTGCCCGTCTTCGGATCGATGGCGATGGCCGCCTTGCCGCTGATGCCGTCGCCATCCTTGTCGTCGGGGTCGGCAAGGGCGAGAATATCCGCCTCGTGGATCGCCTGGACGAGGCCGAGGCCGAGCATCGGCTGGGTGACGCGCGGCGAGAGCGTCGTCGTCGCATCGAGGTCGCCATAGGCGAGATCGGCGACGGAATATGTCGGCCGGCGCAGCGTGACGACCTCGCCGCCGGCAAGCGTCACCGGTTCCTCGGTATAGTCGATCACCATGCGGCCCTCGGCCTTGAGGCCGGGTATGGCGAGATCCTGAAGCTGGCGGCCGTAGATCGGATCCGGCAGGCTCATCTCGCGAAAACTTTTCAGCGCCGCCTCGTCCTCCGGCGTCCTTGCCGCGCGGGCGAGGCGCAGGAACATCGACGTCGCCTCGGCGGCGCCCTCCGGCGGATGGCCGCGGCCGTCCTTGATGTGGCAGGTCTGGCAGGAGCGCGCATTGTAGAGCGGCCCGAGCCCGTCGGAGGCCTGGGTGGAGGAGGGCGAGGAGACCCAGAGTTTCTGGAAGAGCGCATTGCCGAGCTTGAACGTCTCTTCCTCCGCGAAGGTGAGGTTCTCGGAGAAGTGGGAGAAGCTGTTGACGTTGACGGATGCAAGTGAGGTCGCCGCCCCGCCGGACATCGCCTCATAGGCTTCGGCCTTGGAAAAATCCGTCGTTAGCGCCGTCACCGCGGCGACGCGCTTGCGATCCTTTTCGGAAAGATCATCGCGCCCGCGGCCGGTGGAATGGGCAGGTCCCAGAGCGAAAACGCCCGCCACGACGGACACCGCGGCAAGAGCCGCGAGCAGAGGGCGGGCGGGGCGTTCTGTCATGTATGGATCGGGCCGCCCCCCGGGGGGAGGCGGCCCGCCTTCTATCATTGGAAGACAGCGTTAGGATTATCCAGGCTGTCGGAGCCTTCAAGCTCGATCGTGCCGAGGTCGAGCGAGGCGATCACGCGTTCGATCGTCCTGGTCTGGTCGATCAGGCTGTCGACGGCGGCCTGGACGACCTTGTTGCCCTCTTCGTTGCCCTCACCGATCATCTGGTCGTAGGCTTCGCCGCCTTCCGCGCGGTCCACCAGCGCCTTGAAGGCGGCGTGGCTGGCGTCGAGCTTGGCCTTCATCTCCGTGTCGAGCGCGGCGTCCTTTTCCGCGACCAGCTCGGAGAGCGACGGGCCGGCGAGCTTCGAGCCGTCCGCACGGGTATATTCGCCCGTATAGACGGTCTGGATGCCGACGACATCGTAGTAGTGCGAATTGTGCGTGTTGTCGGAGAAGCAATCGTGCTCTTCTTCCGGATCGTGCAGCAGGAGGCCGAGCTTCATGCGCTCGCCGGCAAGTTCGCCATAGGAGAGCGAGCCCATGCCGGTCAGCATGGCGGTGATGCCGGCCTTCGGATCCGACGTCACGTTCTTGGCGGCGTCGCCATCCGGCGCCCAGGCCGCCACCATCTCTTCCAGATCGGTGACGAGCAGCGAGGATGCGGCCTTCAGGTAGGCGGCGCGGCGGTCGCAATTGCCGTTGGTGCAATTGGCCGTGTCATAGTCGCTCGCCTGGCGGTTGCCCGCGCCCTTGCCGGTGCCGTTGAGATCCTGGCCCCACAGCAGGAACTCGATGGCGTGGTAGCCGGTCGCCACGTTGGCTTCCACTTCGCCCGCCTCGTGCAGTTCCTGCAGGACGGCCGGCGTGATGGTGGTGGCGTCGATCGTCTTGCCGCCGATCTCCAGCTTCGGATTGGCGATGACATTGCCGACGAAGAGGGCGTTCTCGTCGCTCTCCGTGCCGTAGCTGGCATCGACATAGTCGATCAGGCCCTCGTCGAGCGGCCAGGCGTTGACCTTGCCTTCCCAGTCGTCGACCAGCGGATTGCCGAAGCGATAGGCTTCCGTCTGCTGGTAGGGCACGCGGGACTTCAGCCACGCCTCGCGCGCGGCCTTCAGCGTGTCGTCGCCCGGCTTGGCGATGAGCGCGTCGACCGCTGCGTCGAGCGCTTTTGCTGCGTCGAGCGAGTCGGAGAATTTGGCATGCGCGATTTCGGCATAGTGCTTGACGATCGCGGCCGGATCGGCGGCCGCATGGGCGGAACCGATGGCGAGCCCCGATGTCGCGGCAGCAAGCGCAAAGGCGGCCGCGCGGAGGAAGGAAGTGGTCATGACGTCTCCTGGTGTCCTGTTCGATGTGTCCCCCGACACCGGACGTCACGGCTTGCCTCCCTTGGCGGCCGCCGCCCGGATGGTCCGGCATCTCGCCGGGCCCGGGATTATTCAGGCGTTACTGTCATGGACCAAATAAAAACTTGTGTCAAAGTGTATAGTTTAGAACGATTTCAAGCTGTTCCGGTACACTTGACAGAGCGCAACCGCCTCAGGCCTTGCGGCCCATGGCGCAGAAGAAGAAGCCGTCCGTATCGGTCGAGGCCGGCGTCAGGGTGACGGTCTTGCCGTCGCGCGACCAGGGCTGCGGCTTGTCCGCGCCGAACAGCTTTTTCCAGGTGTCGGTCGCGGGCAGGATTTCGAACTCCGGATTGGCCGCGCAGAAGCCGTGCACCTGTTCCTCGTTCTCCTGCGGCAGGATCGAGCAGGTGACATAGAGCAGGAAGCCGCCCGGCCGCACGAAGGCGCTGGCATTGGCAAGCGCTTCCTGCTGCTGGGTGAGGCGTTCCTCGAGGTTCTTTTCGGTGAGGCGCCATTTGGTGTCCGGCCGGCGGCGCCAGGTGCCGGTGCCCGTGCAGGGGGCATCGACCAGCACGCGGTCGAAGCGGCCGTTCAGCGGGGCAAGGCTGGCAATGGTCTCATGCACCTGGACATTGCGCGTGCCGGCACGCTTCAGCCGCTCGATGATCGGGGCGAGGCGCTTGCGGTCGGTGTCGTAGGCGTGCACCTGGCCCTTGTTGTGCATGGCGGCCGCCATGGCGAGCGTCTTGCCGCCGCCGCCGGCGCAGAAGTCGAGCACCTGCTCGCCCTCCTGCGGCACGACGAGATCGGCGACGATCTGCGAGCCTTCGTCCTGCACCTCGAACCAGCCCTTCTGGAAGGCAAGGTCGGCGGTGACGTTCGGCAGGCGCGAGGGGCCTTCGCCGGCGGGAATGCGGATGCCCTCGCGGGCGATGGCCGAGGCGACGGCGGCGTTGCGCTCCAGCGCCTTCAGCACCTTGTCGCGGCCGGCCTTCAGCGTGTTGACGCGCAGGTCCAGCGTCGGCCGGCCGGCAAGCGCCTTGGCTTCCGCCAGCCAGGCCTCGCCGAAATTGGCCTCGAAGGCGGGCTGGATCCATTCGGGAATGTCGCCCTGCACATGCGGCGCGGCGTCGTCGAGAGTGCGGGCGCGGAAGGCGGCAAGCCTTTCGCCGGAAATGGGCTCGGGGGCGAACCGGTCTCCGTCGAACTCGGCGGCAAGCGCCTCGGGGGCGAGGCCCCATTGCCGTAGGAGCACGGCATGGCCGAGGGCGGCGGGGCTGTCATCGTCCATCAGGAAGGCGTGCGACAGTTTCATGCGCAGCGCGTCATAGACGATATTGCCGATCGCGGCGCGGTCGCCGGAACCGGCGAAGCGATGGGAGAGGCCCCAGTCCTTGAGTGCATCGGCGACGGGGCGCCGCCGCGTCTCGATATCCGTCAGAACCTCGATGGCTCCCGAGAGCCGCCCACCCAATCGCATCCGTCATCTCCGTTTTGCGTCGTGGTAGCGGCGGAATGCGCGAAGGGCAAGCCGGGAGCCGCACAATAGCGCTCGTCAGCCGATGACTTCGTAACAGATCTTGGCGTGGCCGGAGCGGATCATGCCGATGTTGGAGGCGGCGGCCTTGGAGAGGTCGAGCACCCGGCCGCGGATGAACGGGCCGCGATCGTTGATGCGCACCACGACGCTCTTGCCGTTGTTCGCGTTGGTGACCTTCACCTTGGTGCCGAAGCGCAGGCTCCGGTGGGCGGCCGTCAGGAGGTTCGGGTTCATGCGCTCGCCGGAGGCGGTGCGCGAGTGCAGCGCATACCAGGAGGCACGACCGCAACCGGCGGCCTTAGCATCGGAGAATGTAACGAAGGTGGAGGAGGCTGTGACGAGCGAGGCGAGTGCGAGGCTGGAGAGCTTGAGCATCATGTATCGGATGACCTTCCGGGAAAGTTGCGAATTTCCGCTGTGATGATCGCCCTATGAGGAAGCAAAAATGGCAAAAACGTGCCTCAACCCGCCGCAATTGCTGTGGGGAGGCCGTGCGATATACAGTCCATCGCCGGCGATGGATTTTTGATCTTCGTTCGGATGGCGGAAAAGAATCTTCCGAATCAGTCACTAAACTGGATCGACTTGCAAGTTGGAATGGTCATCCGACAATCGCGCAAATTCTCGGAAAAAACTTTCAATATTAGCAGTTACTGCGCATGAATTCGGCGGCAAAAATGAGGCAGATAAATTAAAGGTTGTATTGAATCGCAAAAGCCAGCCCTGCCGGCCTCGCCCCTCAACCGCGCCAGCAACCGGCCGCGTGGAGCTCGGCGAGCGACTGGCGATAGTCCGGGAAGCGAAGTTCGAAGCCGGCAGCACGCAGCTTGGCGTTCGAGACGCGCTTGTTCTCTGCGTAGAAAGACCGGGCCATGGGAGAAAGTTCCGCCCTCTCGAAAGGAATATCCGGCGGCACCGGCAGGCCCATCAGCCGGGCGGCTTCCGCCACCACGTCCTGTGGCGGACCGGGCTCGTTGTCGGTGATGTTCCAGAGGCCGCCGAGGGACTTCTGTGCAAGGAAGAGGGCCGAACGGCCGATATCCTCGACGCGGATGCGGTTGAACACCTGGTCCTTCTTGACGAGGCGGCGCGCGGTGCCCTCTTCCATGTTGCGCAGCGCATTGCGGCCCGGCCCGTAGATGCCGGCAAGGCGCAGCACGGCGACGGGCAGGCCCGAGGCCCTGCCGAAGTCGAGCCAGCGGTTCTCCGCCTCCACCCGCTCGACGGAGCGGGCGGAAACCGGGTTCAGCGCGGTATCCTCGTCCACCCAGCCGCCCTTGTGGTCGCCGTAGACGCCGACGGTCGAGAGGTAGCCGGCCCAGGCGAGCTCCGGCATCAGGGCGGAGATCGGCGGCATGCCGGCGCGGAACAGCGGGTCGCCCTCCTTGCCGGGCGCGATGGACTGCACGACATGGGTGGCGCGCGCCATGTCGGTCGCAAGGGCCTCGGGGATCGAGCCGCCGTCATAGAGGATCGGCGCGATGCCGAGGGCGCGAAGGCCCTCCGACTTTTCCGCCGATCGCGTCGTGCCGGAGACGGAAAAGCCGGCCGCCCTGAAGGTCTGGCCGATGGCCCTGCCGGAGAAGCCGGCGCCGAGGATCAGGAGGTGCGTCATCGACAGTCTGCCTTTGCTCTTTCATATTCCGCGCGCACGTCCGCGTCCGCGTCGTCCGCCCTTCCTGCCGCAAATTTCGTAAATTCGGAAGCCGTCATCAGCCGGGAAAACGCCCATGCGGCCATGCCGCGCACCACGGGGGACGCGTCGTCGGCAAGGCGGAGGCAGGGCGCGATCAGGCTGCGGTCGCCGGAATTGCCGGCGGCGATCAGCACGTTGCGGATGAAGCGGTCGCGGCCGATGCGCTTGACCGGCGAGCCGGAGAAATGCGCGCGGAAACCCGCATCGTCGAGGGTCAGGAGATCGGCGATCGCCGGCGCCTTCAGTTCCTCGCGGGCGATGAGCTTCATCTGCGAGGCCGCGGCGGCGAACTTGTTCCAGGGGCAGGCGGCCAGGCAATCGTCGCAGCCATAGATGCGGTTGCCGATCTTCTCGCGGATGGCGGGATCGATCGGTCCCTTGTGCTCGATGGTGAGGTAGGAGATGCAGCGCCGCGCATCGAGCTTGTAGGGCGCTGGAAAGGCGTCGGTCGGGCAGGCGTCGAGGCAGGCGCGGCAGGAGCCGCAATGGTCGCGCTCCGGCTCGTCGCGGACAAGGTCGGCCGTGGTGAAGAGGCTGCCGAGGAAGAGCCAGGAGCCGTGCGTGCGGCTGACGAGGTTGGTGTGCTTGCCCTGCCACCCGAGCCCGGCAGCGGCGGCGAGCGGCTTTTCCATGACCGGCGCCGTATCGACGAACACCTTCACATCCGCCCCGCCGCGTGCCGCAAAGCGCGTCGCCACTTCCTTCAGCTTGCCCTTGATGAGGTCGTGATAATCGCGGTTCTGCGCATAGACGGAGATCGCTGCCCGGTCGGGCATGGAAAGCACGGCGCGCGGATCGTGTGCCGGGCCGTAGTTCATGCCGAAGAGGACGACGGAGCGCACCGCGCTCCACAGGACGCGCGGATCGGCCCGCCGTGCCTCGGTCTCCGCCATCCAGTCCATGGTGCCGTGATAGCCGGCGGCAAGGAAGTCGGCGAGCCGGGGCGGCGCCTCGGGAATGGAATCGGGGCCGGTGATGCGACAGAGGTCGAACCCCTTGTCCGCCGCTTCCGCCTTGAGGAAGTCGGTCAGGCGGCGCCGGATCCTGTCGTCGCCCGACATCGCCCCGTCCTCAGAAGTCGAGGTCCGCGTAATGCGAGACCGGGGTGACGCCGCGCACGCGCTCGGCCAGCAGCGGGCGGAAGGAGGGGCGGGACTTCAGCCGCTGGTACCAGTCCTTGGCCTGTGGCGCGTCCGCCCAGTTGATCTCGCCCATATAATCGAGCACCGAAAGACAGGCCGCGGCGGCAAGGTCGGCATAGCTGAGGCGATCGCCGGCAAGATAGGTGCGCGAACCGGCCAGCCAGGAAAGATACTTCATGTGCTGGCGGATATTGGCGCGCGAATTGCGCAGGATCTTGCTGTCCGGCGGGCCGCCGCCCTGGTCCGGCGTCATCTGCAGCTTGAAGATGCGCTCGCGCACCAGCGGGCGCGTCACGTCCTGCTCCATCTTCTGCAGGAACCATTCCGTCAGGCGGCGGATTTCCGCGCGCTGGAAGGGGTCTTCGGCGAGCAGCCGGCGGTCGCGCTTCAGGACGCCGTGCGTCTCGTCGAGATATTCGGAGATGATGCTCGCGCCGCAGAGCGCCCGCATGCTGTCGTCGACATAGACGGGCAGCGTTCCGGCCGGGTTGAGGGCGAGGAAATCGCGCCGGTTTTCCCAGGGCTGTTCTTCGGCAAGCTCCGTCTGGAACCCGTATTCCGCCAGGATCAGGCGGACGAAGCGGGACGCGGCGGACATCGGGTGATGATAGAGTGTGGGCATCAGGCTGCTTTGCTGGTCTTGCGGAAGGGGCTGTGGCCGGGTCGAGCGCGCATGCGGGCTGATTTGACCATGGCTGATTTGACGAACCTATAGAAATTTGGTGGTACAAACACAAGCGAATCGGGCTTTTTGCCGTATGAGCCTCCCACAAAACCTCCGGGCGGGGTTTTGTGGGAGGCTCGAAGCCCGCTTCATTCCGTGGCTTTCGTCCCCTTTCCCCAAGGAACCTACATGGCAGACCAGTCCATCGTCAGCGCCCTCATTCTCGGTTTGATCGAGGGCCTGACCGAATTCATCCCGGTGTCCTCCACCGCCCATATCCTGCTCGCCGGGCACTTCCTCGGCTTCAAGTCGCCAGGCAACACCTTCGCCGTGCTAATCCAGCTCGGCGCGATCCTCGCCATCCTCTCCGTCTACGCGGCCAAGCTGCTCCGCATCGCCTTTGCGCTGCCGTCGAGCCCGGAGGCGCGGCGCTTCGTCGCGAGCGTGCTCATCGCCTTCCTGCCGGCCGCCGTCATCGGCGCGCTGGCGCATGATTTCATCAAGACGGTGCTCTTCGAAACCCCGATGCTGATCTGCATCGTGCTGATCGTCGGCGGCGTCATCCTCTACGTGATCGACCGCCTGCCGCTCCAGCCGCGCTATACGGATGCGATGAAGTACCCGCCGTCGCTCGCCTTCAAGATCGGCCTTTGCCAGTGCCTGGCCATGATCCCCGGCACCTCGCGCTCGGGGGCGACGATCGCCGGCGCCCTGCTGATGGGCACGGACAAGCGCTCGGCGGCGGAGTTTTCCTTCTTCCTCGCCATGCCGACCATGGTCGGCGCCTTCACGCTCGATCTCTACAAGAACCGCGACGCGCTCTCGTCCGACGACCTTCTCGTCATCGGCGTCGGCTTCGTCGCAGCCTTCGTGGCGGGTCTCTTCGTCGTGCGCTCGCTGCTCGACTTCGTCTCGCGCCGCGGCTTCACGCTGTTCGCCATCTGGCGGATCGTCGTGGGAACGCTGGGCCTGATCGGCCTTCTGATCTTCGGGTGAAGATTGTTACGGCCGGCTCTGGCCGGCCCGCCCTTACTTGACCGAGGCGGTCGTGCAGGGATCGACGCCGTAGGCCGGCGAACAGCCGTGCTTGCCGGCCGAGACCGTCGACGGCGCGGCAAAGGATCCGGCCACGATGATCAGAGCCGAAAATCCGAAGAAGATTGCAATTGCCTTGCCCATTACGCCGGAAGCCTCTCAAAGTCCTGAAAATACGCCGCAGAACTGTCATCAGTACGACGCGACGGGGGCGGTGTTTATTCGCTGGCCCGAAGACAATCAATATCGCGGCATGCTGAATCGCGCGTAAATGCCGCAGTGATTTTTTTAACCGCTGCATAAGTGCAACAGCCCGCCCAAAGCGCTTCGAAAAACACGGACCGGCCGGCGCGGGATCGCCCCGTGCCGGCCGGTTATTTAGGATGGAAATCGGTCAGGCGGCGCGGTCGATCCGCGTGAACTGGCCCTGCGGCCGGTAGCGCACGAGGTAGCTCGGCAGGATCGCCTCGACGAGGACCGGCTCAATGCCGATCGCCTCCAGCGTGCGGCCCTCGCTGCGGGCGGCGTCGGAGACCACATTGTCGACACGCAGCAGCGTGACCTGGTCGGCCGTCAGCGGCGGCTTGATAAGGGGCACGAGCGAGGCGATGGAGCCGATCAGCGAGGCGATGCCGAAGGGCAGCGAGACGAGCGGGTTCTTGCGGTCGATCACGCGCAGCATGGTTTCGAGACATTGGCGGAAGGTCAGCACTTCCGGACCGCCGAGCTCGTAGATGCGGCCGCGCTCGATCGTGCCGTCCACCGAGCGGGCGACGGCCTCGGCGACGTCGGCGACGTAGACCGGCTGGAACTTCGTGTGGCCGCCGCCGATCAGCGGCAGGGCCGGGGCATAGCGGGCCATGGTGGCGAACTTGTTGAAGAAGCCGTCTTCCGGGCCGAAGATGATGGAGGGTCGCAGGATGACGGCATCGGGAACCGTGCGCAGCACCGCCGCTTCGCCGCGGCCCTTGGTGCGGGCGTAGGAGGACGCGGATTTCTCGTCGGCGCCGATGGCGGAGACGTGGGTGAGCTTCGCACCGACGGCGCGGGCGGCTTCCGCCACCGCGCGGGCGCCGAAATCCTGCACGGCGTCGAAATTGTTGCGGCCGCTCTCGAAGAGGATGCCGACACAGTTGATGACGTGGTCGGCGCCTTCCACGGCGCGATCGACGGACTGGCGGTAGCGCAGGTTCGCCTGCACGAAGGAGATCTGGCCGACGCCGCCGATCGGCTGCAGGAAGCCGGCAAGGTCCGGCCGGCGGACGGCGACGCGGATGCGGTAGCCGCGGCGCGCCAGCGCACGCACCACATGACGCCCGACGAAGCCCGAGCCGCCGAAGACTGTGACGAGCGGCGGAAGGTTGGACAAGGTCATGAGGCTGCTCCTGAAGAACATTGTAGGTCGGTAGCGCCTACATAGCCCAAAGCGTTCGCAAGGTGAAGCGCGGCGAAGCGTCTCTTGTGCCGGGTTTTTCCGGGAGCCGGGATGGCCGGCTCAGAGGCCCTCGACGACCACCATTTCCGCGTCCGCCACTTCCTGGCGGATGGCGGCGGCGACCTGGTATTCCGGCGAATTGTAGCAATCGACGGCGGCCTGCAGCGAGGGGAACTCGATGATCACGTTGCGGGCGCGCACGCGGCCTTCCAGCTGCGCGAAGGCGCCGCCGCGGGCGATGAAGTTCGCGCCGTACTTTTCGAAGGCCGGCTTGGCGGCGGCGACGTAATCCTTGTAGCGTTCGGTGTCGCGCACGTCGACCTGTGCGATCCAGTAGCCCTTGGGCATGCTTCTCTCCCTTTTGTTATGCTGCGCGTACGCCGTCCATTTCGGCGAGGATCGCGCTTGCTGCGGCAAGCGGATCGTCCGCCTTGACGATCGGGCGGGCGACGACGAGGTGGCTGGAGCCGGCCTTCAGCGCGTCGGCCGGGGTCATGACGCGCTTCTGGTCGCCGAGATCGGCGCCGGCCGGGCGGATGCCCGGCGTGACGATCGCCATGTCGGGTCCGACGATCTTGCGCACGGCCCTGGCTTCCTCGGCGGAGCAGACGACGCCGCCCATGCTGGCGATGCGGGCCTGTTCGGCGCGGCGCAGCACCAGCGTGTGCGGATCGTATTCGTAGCCGGCGTCAATGACGTCCTTGGCATCCATGGAGGTGAGCACCGTGACGCCGAGGAGGCAGAGATCGGAGCCCTTGGCGGCGGCGACGGCGGCAGCCATGGCCTTCGGATAGGCGTGCAGGGTCAGCATGGACATGCCCATCTTGACGATGTTCTCGACGCCCTTGGCCACCGTGTTGTCGATGTCGAGCAGCTTCATGTCGAGGAAGACCTTCTTGCCATCCCTGGCGAGGTCGCGGGCGAATTCCAGGCCGCCGGCAAAGACCAGCTGGTAGCCGATCTTGTAGAAGAGGGCGGTGTCGCCGAGCGTCTGGACCACCTTTTCCGCCTCCGCGATGGTCGGTACATCGAGGCCAACGATCAGGCGGTCGCGCGCGGACATGGTCAAAACCCTTTCCAAGATTCCATTGGCGTCCAGTCGCATGCGACGATGCGGTCCGCAAGGCCGAAAGCGAAAAGATTGCCGCCGCCGCCCGGCTGGTCGCCGTCCCGGCGTATGGGCGTGCCCTTGAGGTATCCTTTCAGCAGCGTGCCGACGCCGCCATGGCCGACGAAGGCGATCGGGATTTCCGGGTCGTGACCGTCCAGCGCCCGCTCGACGGCGGCGACAATGCGCGCCTGCGCATCCACCGCGCGCTCCCAGCCGCGAAAACTTCGCTCCGGATGGGCGAAAAATTCGTCGGCCGCGGCCTCGAAGGCATCGGGCGGCAGGTAGCCGGTGGCGGAACGGTCGTTCTCGCCCATGGCGTGGTCAGTCTCGACGGCAAGGCGGCCAGCGGCAAGGATCTCCGCCGTCTCGATCGCCTTGCGCTCGGTGCTTGCCACGAAGCGGCCGATCTGCCGCGCCCAGCCGGCCGAGGCGGCGAGCAGGGCCCGTTCGCGGCCGCGCTCGGACAAGCCCCAGTCGGGCACCGGCACGGCCGGGTCGATGGCGACCTGCGGATGGGTGATATAAAGGGCGAACACGGCCGCCCCTCAATGGGTGCGGCGGTAGGTCCAGAGCTGCGCCGGCGGGATGTTGCGCACGACGAAGTCGAGATGGCTGATCTGGTAACGATCCGGCATGGCGACGACGGGGGAGAGCGGGCCATAGGAGATCTGCACGACCGGCCGGCCGGCGGGAACGCGCGAGAGCAGGTCCTCGATCAGCGCGACGCGCCTGTGCATCGGGAAATTGAGCAGCGGCACGGCGGAGATGACGCTGTCGAAGGTGGCGTCGCGAAGATCGCCGAGCGTCCTGTCGAGGTCGAAGGCATCGCCATTGATGAAGTTGACGCCGTGGAAGCGCGCGACGAGGTGATTGTAGAAATCCGTGGAGAACTCGATCGAGGTCAGCTTCTCCGGCGCAAGGCCGGTCCCGAGGATCGCCTTGGTGATCACGCCGGTGCCCGGCCCGAGTTCGAGCACGGGAAGGCCCGAGGCGGGATTGATGACGCTCGCCATGCGGCGCGCGGTGACCGAAGAGGTGGGGATGATCGAACCGACGGCCCGCGTATTGCTCATCCAGCCCTTGAAGAACCGGATCTCGTCGTCGAATTTCTTGCCGAGCCGTTCCTTGACCTTCACGCGCAACGTCATGCCATCCCCCTTCATGGTAGCACTTCTACATGGCCGGGAAGGGCTTCGTGTCCGCCTGCTTCGCCCGGCCTTCTGCGAATATGTGACGCGGTTTGCGTCAAAAACAAGTCTGATTGCGCCGCCGTCTGCAAGTTTCCCCCGCCCGCGAAAGCGCTTCCTAAAAAAGAACCCGCCGGAGGACCGGCGGGTTCCAAGGCGGTTTTCCCGATATGGTGGCGTCTATACGCGCATCGGCATGAGCACGTAGAGCGCGTCGTCGCCGGCAAGGTCGCGCACCAGCGTCGGCGAGCCCGGATCGGCCAGCATGAAGACGGCCTCCGTGCCGGAGAGCTGGGAGGTGATGTCGAGCAGGTATTTCGCGTTGAAGCCGATTTCCAGCGGGTCGCTGTCATAGCCGACCGGCAGCTCTTCCGTCGCGCTGCCTGAATCCGGGTTGTTGACGGTCAGCGTCAGCTGGCCGTCGCCGAGCGCCAGCTTCACGGCGCGGCCGCGCTCGGAGGAAATGGTGGAGACGCGGTCGACGGCCTGGGCGAAGGACTGGCAGTCGATCTTCAGTTCCTTGTCGTTGTTGGTCGGGATCACGCGCTGGTAATCCGGGAACGTGCCGTCGATCAGCTTGGAGGTCAGCACGATGGAGCCGATGGTGAAGCGGATCTTCGCGTCCGAGACCTCGACGGTGACGGTCAGGTCCGGATTGTCGACCAGCTTCTGCAACTCGCCGACCGTCTTGCGCGGGATGATGATGCCCGGCATGCCCTCGGAGCCCGAGGGGGCCTCGACGTCGGCGCGGGCCAGGCGATGGCCGTCGGTGGCGACGGCCCGGAGCTTCAGTTCGCCCTTGCTCTCGATCGTGTGGATGAAGATGCCGTTGAGGTAGTAGCGGGTCTCCTCCGTCGAGATCGCGAACTGGGTGCGATCGATCAGCATCTTGAGATCCGTCGCCTTGAGGCGGAACGTGTGCGAGAAGCTGCCGGCGGTGAGATCCGGGAAATCGGACTGCGGCAGGCATTGCAGCGAGAATTTGGAACGGCCCGAGGCGACCGTCATCGAGGCGCCGTCGGCGCTGGTGGCGAGCAGCACTTCCGAACCGTCCGAGAGCTTGCGCACGATGTCGTAGAGCAGGTGCGCCGGAACGGTCGTCGCGCCGGCCTGCTCGACCTGGGCGGGCGTCGCCTCGGTGATCTCGAGGTCGAGGTCGGTCGCCTTCATGTCGAGGCTCGCGCCGTCCGCGCGCAGCAGCACGTTCGAGAGGATCGGGATCGTGTTGCGCCGTTCGACCACGCGATGGACGTGGTTCAGCGACTTCAGAAGATTGGACCGCTCGAGAGTAATGCGCATGAACTGTACCGCTTTCGACCGCTAGCACGCCGGAGGTCCGGCGCGGCATTGCCTTGAAATCCCGGCGGGCGCCGGAAGATGTGGACGGGCAAAATGGCAGAAACATGCGGAACTTTGCAAGTGCTAACGGCGTGGAACACAGGATAGTCAACCGCCGGACCTTGCGAGGGCCTGCCCGCTCGCCCATAAGGATGAAGACATGCGGCCGTCCAGCGGCCGGAAAGGTGACGGGCGATGCGGGACGAGGGTGCGGCAAACGGCGGGGGCGAAGGCGCGAAGACTTTCCGCCTGCACAATGCCGTGATCCCCGCCCGGCCGTTGGAGCCGGCGCTCTATCTCGTCGCGACGCCGATCGGCAATCTCTCCGACATCACGCTGCGGGCGCTCGAAACCTTGGCAGGCGCCGACGTGCTCGCCTGCGAGGACACGCGCGTCACCCGCGTGCTGCTCGACCGCTACGGCATCGTCAACCGGCCCTATGCCTATCACGAGCACAATGCGGACGAGGCGGGCCCGCGCCTCATCGCCGCGCTGGAGGGAGGCAGATCCGTCGCCCTCGTCTCCGATGCCGGCACGCCGCTCGTTTCCGATCCCGGATACCGGCTGGCGCTGCTCGCCATCGCGGCCGGGCACCGCGTCGTGCCCATCCCCGGCGCCTCCGCCCCGCTTGCCGCGCTCGTCGGCTCCGGTCTGCCCAACGAGGCCTTCTTCTTTGCCGGCTTCCTGCCGTCCAGGGACAAGGCGCGGCGCGATCGCCTCGCCGAGCTTGCGGGCGTGCCGGCGACGCTGCTGTTCTTCGAATCCCCGCATCGCATCGCCGCGACGGTCGCGGCGGCGGCCGAGGTGCTGGGCGAGGGGCGGGCGGCCTGCGTCTGCCGCGAACTGACCAAGACCTTCGAGGAATTCCGCCGCGGAACGCTCGGGGAGCTGTCGGCGCATTATGGCGACGGCCACGCCGTCAAGGGCGAGATCGTCTTCGTCATCGGCCCGCCGGGTGCGGCGGCCGCGCCCGAGGCGGAAGATGTCGACCGGCTGCTTGCCGCGCTCGTCAGGGACATGCCGGCCGGCAAGGCGGCCACCGAGGCCGCGCGGCAGACCGGCCTGCCGCGGCGCGACCTCTACCAGCGCCTCATCGACCTGAAGGGCGGCGATGGGCAATAGGCCGGCGGATCCGGGCCGGCTGAAGGCCTTTCGCCGCGGACACGTCTCCGAATACATCGCCGCGCTCTACCTTGCCGCCAAGGGCTTTCGCATCCGCGCGATCCGCTACCGAACGAAGCTCGGCGAGATCGACATCATCGCGCGGCGCGGCGACCTCGTCGTCTGCGTCGAGGTAAAGGCGCGCCGTGACGTCGACAGCGCCGTCTTCGCCGTCACCGGAACCGCGCAAGGGCGCATCCGCGCGGCAAGCGAAATCTGGCTCTCGCGCCAGCCCGACGGCCACCGCCTCTCCCTCCGGTACGACATTGTCGCCGTCCGCCCCTGGCGGCTTCCCCGGCATCTGCCGGATGCGTTTTGACCAAAAGGAAAATGTAACGAAACTGACATGAAACCGTAACGCGCCCGTCACGGTCGCTCATTAGTGCACCCTCACACCAAATCCGGTGAAGAGGAGCAACCCATGTTCAAGCCGCTTTCCCTCGCAGGTTTCGCACTCGCGTTTTCCGCCTCGGCCTCGATGGCCGCCACCAACATCACCTGGTGGCACGGCATGGCCGGCCGCAACGGCGAGGTCATCAACGAAGTCGCCCAGAAGTTCAACGCCGCCCAGTCGGCCTGTGCCCTGACACCGGTTTCCAAGGGCACCTACGAGGAAGCGCTTGCTTCCGGCATCGCCGCCTTCCGCTCGGGCGAACAGCCGAACATCCTGCAGGTCTTCGACGCCGGCGCGGCGACGATCATCAATGCTCCGGGCGCCGTTATCCCGGCCGAAGACCTGATCACCGGCGCCGGCCACCCGTTCGACCGCGAAGCCTTCATCGAGGGCGTGCGCTACTTCTACGCCACGCCGGACGGCAAGTTCGTCGGCATGCCGTTCAACTCCTCCGCCCCGATCATGTACGTGAACACCGAGGCCCTCGAAAAGGCCGGCGTCGAAGCGCCGAAGACCTGGGAAGAGTTCGAGGCGATCGCGCCGAAGCTGAAGGAAGCCGGCTACCTGCCGCTCGTCCAGTCGCAGCTCACCTGGCAGTTCACGGAAAACTTCTTCTCGCGCAACAACATCCAGTTCGCGACGAACAACAACGGCTACGATTCGGTCACCGACACGAAGATCAACATGACGGACCCGAACCTCGTCATGATGTTCACCAAGCTGAAGGCCTGGGCCGACGAGGGCTACTTCGGCTATTTCGGTGCCGGCTGGAACGACAACCAGAAGCTCTTCGAAGATGGCAAGGCCGCCCTCTGGATTGGGTCGTCCGGTTCGTTCGGCGGCCTCCAGAAGACGGCGCAGAAGCCGTTCACCGCGGCCTTCCTGCCCTATTGGCAGGGCATTGAAGGGGCCGGCACCAACTCGTTCATCGGCGGTGCCGCGCTGTTCGCCATGTCCGGCAAGCCGGACGAAGAGAACAAGTGCACGGCCGACTTCTTCCAGTTCCTGACCTCGCCGGAAATCCAGAAGTTCTATCACCAGGCCACCGGCTACGTCGCCATCACCAAGGCGGCCTACGAGCTGGCGAAGTCCGAAGGCTATTATGAAAAGACCCCGGTCGCCGAAGTCGGCATCCAGCAGCTCATGCTCAAGTCGGGCGACTGGTCGAAGGGCTACCGCCTCGGCTTCTACCCGCAGATCCGCGAGATCATGGAGCGCGAATACGGCCGCATCTTCGCCGGCGAAACCTCGGTCGAAGACGCCATGAAGACGATCGAGACCGAAGCGAACGACCTGCTCGCCCGCTTCGCCAAGACCGCCGGCTGACAGGGTAGGAATCCCCCTCACCCCGTCTCTGCTTCGCTCGGCGACCCTCTCCCCAAGGGGAGAGGGGGACCGCAGACGCTGCAACATCTCCCCTTCTCCCCGCCGGGGAGAAGGTGGCCGGCAGGCCGGATGAGGGGGTGTCCGCCATCGAAGGATCGCCCATGAAGCGCGTGCAATTCTCCTCGCCCTATCTGCCCTATCTCTTCCTCGCGCCGCAGATGGCGATCATCTTCGTGTTCTTCTACTGGCCGTCCGTCCAGGCGATCCAGTCGTCCTTCTATCTCGAGGATCCCTTCGGCTTCGGCTCCACCTTCGTCGGCCTGTCGAACTATTCGGATGCGCTCGGCTCCGTGCAGTACCAGTCGATCGCCCGCTTCACCGTGGTCTTCACCGCGCTCGTCACCTTCCTCTCGCTCGGCATCGGCATGCTGCTCGCCGTCAAGGCGGATGCGGTGCTGAAGGGCAGTGCCGCCTACAAGACGCTGCTGATCTGGGTCTACGCGATCGCCCCGCCGGTCGCCGGCCTGATGGGCATGATGTTCTTCGACCAGCATATCGGCCCGCTGGTGAAGTTCGCCGCCCTCTTCGGCTGGGACATGAAGGTCGGCCTCAACTACAACGACACCGCCATCGCCATGATCATCGTGTCGGTGTGGAAGCAGATCCCCTACAATTTCATCTTCATCCTCTCGGGCCTGCAGAGCATTCCGGCCTCCGTGCGGGAAGCTGCCGCCATCGACTGCCGCTCCGGCACGCGGCGCTTCTGGACGATGACGCTGCCGCTGCTCGCGCCCACCGCCTTCTTCCTGCTCGTCATCAACATGACCTACGCCCTCTTCGACACGTTCGGCGTCATCGACGTGATGGTGAAGGACAAGGCCGCCAACAACCCGATCACCCTGGTCTACAAGGTCTATATGGACGGCTTCCGCGGCAATGACCTCGGCGGATCCTCGGCCCAGTCGGTCATCCTGATGATCGTCGTCTTCGTGCTCACCATCTTCCAGTTCCGCTTCATCGAGCGGCGCGTGCACTACAATTGAGAGGGCGCCCGCCATGAACCGCATCCGTCTCCTCGATCACCTCGTTCTCATGCTCGGTGTCTTCGTCATGGTCGCCCCCGTGGTGGTCGCCTTCATGACCTCCACCCACGAGGCGGCCGACATCCACCGCAACGGCCTCTCGCTTGCCTGGGGCGGCCACTTCACCGAGACCTACAACACCGTGCTGACGCGGGAAGGCGGCTTCACCGGCAAGATCACCGGCGCGCGCATGATCTGGAACTCGCTGATCCTCGGCATCGGTTTCGCCGCCGGCAAGATCGTGCTGTCGATGCTCGCCGCCTATGCCATCGTCTATTTCCGCTTCCGGCTCGGCACGCTGTTCTTCTGGATGATCTTCACGACGCTGCTCCTGCCGCTGGAAGTGCGCATCCTTCCCTCCTACGAGGTGATGAACAAGCTCTCGCTGACGAACACCTATACCGGCCTCATCGTGCCGCTGCTGGCCTCGGCCACCGGCACCTTCTTCTTCCGCCAGTTCTTCAAGTCCGTGCCGGAGGAGCTGCTGGAGGCCGCGCGCATCGACGGCGCCGGGCCGTTCAAGTTCTTCATCGACGTGCTGGTGCCGCTCTCGCGCACCATGATCGCCGCCATCTTCATCATTATGTTCGTCTATGGCTGGAACCAGTATCTCTGGCCGACGCTGATGACGACGGACGAGCGCTTCTTCACGCTGGTGCGCGGCATCAAGCAGATCCTGCTCGTCTGGGTGGGCTCCAACATTCCCGATTACAACGAGGCCTTTGCGCTGGCGATCCTCGCCATGCTGCCGCCGGTCATGATCGTGCTGATCTTCCAGCGGTGGTTCATCAAGGGTCTTACGGAAAGCGACAAATAGGAGGCTCGTCCCATGGCAGCGATCAGCATCAAGGACGTATCCAAGGTCTACAATGGCGGCGTGACCGCCGTCAGCGCCGTCTCGATCGACATCGCCGACGGCGAGTTCATCGTGCTCGTCGGCCCCTCCGGCTGCGGAAAGTCGACGCTGCTGCGCATGGTCGCGGGGCTGGAGACGATCAGCGAAGGCGAGGTGACGATCGGCGCGCGCGTCGTCAACGAGATCGACCCGGCCGACCGCGACATCGCCATGGTCTTCCAGAACTATGCGCTCTATCCGCATATGACGGTCTACGAAAACCTCGCCTATGGCCTGAAGAACCGCCGCACGCCGAAGACCGAGATCGACGCGCGCGTGGCGGAAGCCGCCCGCATGCTCGAACTCCAGCCCTATCTGGAGCGCAAGCCCCGTGCCCTCTCGGGCGGCCAGCGCCAGCGCGTCGCCATGGGCCGCGCCATCGTGCGCAAACCCTCCGCCTTCCTCTTCGACGAGCCGCTCTCCAACCTCGATGCCAAACTGCGCGTCTCCATGCGCGGCGAGATCAAGCGCCTGCAGCGCCGCGTCGGCACGACCTCGATCTACGTCACCCACGACCAGTTGGAGGCGATGACGCTCGCCGACCGGCTCGTCGTGCTCTCCGGCGGCAGGATCGAGCAGATCGGCCGGCCGCTCGACGTCTACCATCGCCCTGCCACCACCTTCGTCGCCAGCTTTATCGGTTCGCCGGCCATGAATCTCGCGGATGGCGAAGTGCACGGCGGCAAGCTCGCCCTCGGCCCCGCCCTCATCGATCTCGGCCCCACGGTGCCGACGCAGGGTGCCGTGACCGTCGGCCTGCGCGCCGAGGACCTGCGCCTCCATCCGGAGGGAAAGGGCAGCCTGCCCTTCCGGGTCGATTATGTCGAGGAACTGGGGGCCCAGCGCCTCGTGCACGGCCTCGTCGGCGATCAGCTGCTCGTCGCTGCTGTCTCCTCGGAAAACCCGCTGCCGGAAACCGTCTCGCTCTCGATCACGCCGTCGCGGCTGCATTTCTTCGACCGCGCCAGCGGCCGGCGGATCGACTGGCCGGGCGAAGACCGGCCGGAAACCCTTGCCGCCGGCCTCCCGGTCCTGGAGGCCGCCGCATCATGATCCGCACCACCGTCGACAGACTGACCGCCCCTACTCCGGCGGAGCGCATGGCGATAGCCGATCTCGAAAAATCCATCTCCGCGCACGATGCCCGCATGGCGCAGCTTGCCTGCATGAACGCGGTGGAGAAAGGCGGCCGGGCCGAACGCACCGAACCGCTGCCCTTCCCCTTCACCGTCGCCGCCTGGAACCTCGAACGCTGCCTCTTCCCGCTCGAAAGCGCCGAACATCTCGGCGCCACCGGTGCCGAGATCGTTCTGCTCTCCGAGATGGACGACGGCATGGCCCGCACGCGCCAGCGCCACACCACGGCCGAGGTCGCCGGCGATCTCGGCATGGCCTATCTCTACGGCGTCGAGTTCATCGAGCTCGGCCTCGGCTCGGATACGGAGCTGGAATTCTGCAAGGACCGGTTCAACCGCCGCGGCCTGCACGGCAATGGCCTCATGGCCACCGTGCCGCTGCACGCGGCCTTCCTGCTGCGGCTGGAGGGCGAGCGCCTCTGGTTCATGGGCGAGGTCGACCAGCCGCGCCTCGGCGAGCGCATGGCGATCGGCGCCGCCGTCAACACGGAGGCCGGCCCGCTCGTTCTCGTCTCCACCCATTTCGAAAGCGCCACGACGGCCGCCTATCGCGAATGCCAGATGGTCGGCCTTATCGACGCCCTCGATGCGGCCTTCCCCGGCCACCCCGTCCTCATCGGCGGTGATCTCAACACCGGCAACCATGCCGGCGGCGACTTCGAGGCGGAAGGGCTTTTCGCCCGCGCGGCCGAGCGCGGCTTCACCCGCCATGGCGGTCCGCTGGACAGGATGACGACACGCCCGAGCCTCATCACGCGCTGGCCGGAACGGGCCATGAAGCTCGACTGGTTCTTCTCGCGCGGCCTTGCGGTTTCCGATACGCGCATCGTGCCCTCGCTCGATCCTTCCGGCCGTCCGCTCTCCGACCACGACCTCATCACCTGCCGGATCGACGGCTTCGCCTGACCCCGCGCGAGGCCCGTTGCCATCGTGCCGCCCGCACCCTAAATGTGTCGGGCATTCCTGAGGGGACTTTTCATGGCAAAGATCAAGAACGTCGCGGTCCAGATGGACCATGTGTCGACCATCAGCATCGCCGGCGATTCCACCTTCGCCATGAGCCTGGAGGCGCAGAACCGGGGCTACAGGCTGTTCCACTACACGCCCGACCGCCTCAGCCTGCGCGACGGCAAGGTCTATGCCGCCGTCGAGCCGATGGAACTGCGCGACGTCAAGGGCGACCACTATACGCTCGGCGCGCCCGAGCGCGTCGACCTCTCGACGATGGACGTGGTGCTCCTGCGCCAGGACCCGCCCTTCGACATGTCCTACATCACCTCGACGCATCTCCTGGAGCGCATCCACCCCAGGACGCTTGTCGTCAACGACCCCGCCTGGGTGCGCAACTCGCCGGAGAAGATCTTCGTCACCGAATTCGCCGACCTCATGCCGGCAACGCTGATCACGCGCGATCCCGCCGAAATCCGCCGTTTCCGCGAGGAGATGGGCGACATGATCCTGAAGCCGCTCTACGGCAATGGCGGTGCCGGTGTCTTCCATTCCACAAAGGACGACCGCAACCTTTCCTCGCTGCTCGAAATGTTCGGCCAGATGTTCCGCGAACCCTTCATCGCCCAGCAATACCTGCCGGACGTGCGCAAGGGCGACAAGCGCATCCTGCTCGTCGACGGCGAGCCGGTCGGCGCCATCAACCGCGTGCCTGCCGAACACGACGCCCGCTCCAACATGCATGCCGGCGGCCGCCCGGAGCCGACGGAGCTGACGGCCCGCGAAAAGGAGATCTGCACCCGCATCGGCCCGGCGCTGCGCGAGCGCGGCTTCCTCTTCGTCGGCATCGACGTCATCGGCGACTACATGACCGAGATCAACGTGACCTCCCCGACCGGCATTCGGGAAGTCAGGAAATTCGGCGGCACCGACATCTCCGCCCTGCTGTGGGACGCCATCGAAAGCAAGCGCTGAGCGTCTTGCGGCCCGCCCCGGAGGGTTTTGCGGGACGTTCCGTTCGCGAACGTCCCGCCTTCGTTCCGCAAATGCAACCGGCTGCAACCGGCGCGCGGAAAATTCTCTCGCAGGTTCTATGATTGTTCTTGTTTCATTCCGGATTCCATGCCAGATTTGCAGATGCAACCCAGGGGCGGGTGCAGGGGACGTTTTCGGCGAAAACGTGTCGCGGTAGCCTTGCGCCGAGAATGGCGCAGCGCCGCGGGAACGGGCGGAGGCAATCATGGTGGCGCGGGTCGGGACGATCGCATTCCAGGGCATCGAGGGCGTGCCCGTCGACGTGCAGGTCATGGTGGCGCCCGGCAAGGTGGGCATGCAGATCGTCGGCCTGCCGGACAAGGCGGTCGCCGAAAGCCGCGAGCGTGTGCAGGCGGCCCTGCATGCCTCCGGCCTTTCGCTGCCGCCGAAGCGCGTGACGGTCAATCTCGCCCCCGCGGACCTGCCGAAGGAAGGCAGCCACTACGACCTTGCCATCGCGCTCGGCCTGATGATGGCGCTCGGCGCCGTGCCGGGCGATGCGCTGGAGGACTTTGTCGTCATCGGCGAGCTGAACCTCGACGGGACGATCGCCGCCGTCGCCGGGGCGCTGCCCGCCGCCATGGGGGCGAACGCGCTCGGCAAGGGGCTGATCTGCCCGGCGGAAAACGGCGCGGAAGCCGCCTGGGCCGGCAGCGGCCTCGATATCCTGGCGCCGCGCAGCCTGATTGCGCTCGCCAATCATTTCAAGGGAACGCAGGTCCTGTCCCGGCCGGCGCCGGCAATCCGGGCGGCGGCGGCGGACCTGCCGGACCTTGCCGATATCCGCGGCCAGGAAAGCGCCAAGCGGGCGCTGGAAGTGGCGGCGGCCGGCAACCACAATCTGCTGATGGTCGGCCCGCCGGGCTCGGGAAAGTCCATGCTGGCCGCGCGCCTTGCCGCCATCCTGCCGCCGCTCTCGCCGCGGGAGCTGCTGGAGGTCTCGATGATCCATTCCATCGCCGGCCAGCTTTCCGGCGGCCGGCTGTCGGATCGCCGGCCCTTCCGCGCGCCGCATCATTCCGCCACCATGGCCGCGCTCGTCGGCGGCGGGTCGCGGGCAAGGCCGGGCGAGGTCTCGCTGGCCCATAACGGCGTGCTCTTCCTCGACGAGCTGCCGGAATTCTCGCCCCAGGCGCTCGATGCGCTGCGCCAGCCGCTCGAGACCGGGGAATGCATCATCGCCCGGGCGAACCACCGGGTGAGCTATCCCGCCGCCATGCAGCTCGTCGCGGCGATGAACCCCTGCCGCTGCGGCATGGCGGGCGAACCCGGCCGGACCTGCGCCCGCGGCCCGCGCTGCATGAGCGACTACCAGGCCCGCATTTCCGGCCCGCTGATGGATCGCATCGACATCCGCATCGACGTGCCGGCCGTCTCCGCGACGGATCTCATCCGCCCGATGGCCGCCGAGGCCAGCGAGACCGTCGCCCGCCGCGTCGCCCGTGCCCGTGCCCTGCAGGTCGACCGTTTCGCCCGGCTCGGCATGGCCTCCGTCACCAGCAATGCGCGCGCCTCGACCGCGCTCGTCGAAAAGGTGGCGGAGCCCGATCCCGGCGGTCTCCAGCTCCTGCGCGATGCGGCGGAGAAGATGCATTTCTCCGCGCGCGGCTACCATCGCATCCTCAAGGTCGCCCGCACGCTCGCCGATCTCGACGAGGCGCCGGTCGTCGGCCGCATCCATCTGGCGGAGGCGATCTCCTATCGCATCGCCGGCGAGCGGCTCTCCGCGGCGGCGTGAGTTTTCGGGAAGAAGGCAGTGGTCCCGCCGAAGGAGAGTGAGAGCGTGGGCCTGGTATGCCGATGCCGTGTGCGGGCATGACTGAGGCTTGCCGATCGGGCACGGACGAACGGTTCACCTGCCGGCGGGCGGTCCCGCGGGGTCCTTGCAGACGGCTTCGATGCGGTGTTCGTCCGGATCGATGATGAAGGCGGCATAGTAGGTCGGGCCGTAGGGGAGGCGCAGTCCGGGCGCGCCGTTGTCGCGCCCGCCCGCGGCAAGGGCGGCCCGATGGAAGGCATCGACCGCGCCGCGGCTCGGTGCGGCAAAAGCGATGTGGAAGCCCGGCCCCGGCGCGGCGGCGGCCGTGCCGTGATCCTTCAGGCAGGGCTTGTCGCCGCCGCCGGGCGGGCCGCAGCCGATGGCCTGGCCCGGCTCGCCGCGGCGGATATCCGACCAGACCCGCGCGTAGCCAAGCAGCGCAAGAACCGCGTCATAGAACGCGGCCGCGCGAAGAATGTCGCAAACGCCGAGGGAAAGGTGATGAGAGAGGGAGCTGGGAACGGCCCGCCATGCGCACGGCGCGGCGGGCCGGAGGGCGTCAGCCGCCGAGGCCTTCGAAGAGCGCGGTGGAAAGATAGCGCTATAGAACGCGGCCGCGCGAAGAATGTCGCAAACGCCGAGGGAAAGGTGATGCAGCATGAGGGGGGGCCAGGAACGGCCCGCCGCGCGCGCGGCGCAGCGGGCCGGAGAGCGTCAGCCGCCGAGGCCTTCGAAGAGCGCGGTGGAAAGATAGCGTTCGGCGAAGGAGGGAATGATGACGACGATGGTCTTGCCGGCATTTTCCGGGCGGCTGCCGACCTTGGCGGCGGCGGCGAGCGCCGCGCCGGAGGAAATGCCGACGGGCACGCCCTCCAGCCGCGCCACGAGGCGGGCATTTTCGAAGGCTTCGTCGTTCGTCACGGTCACGATCTCGTCATAGATCGCCGTGTCGAGCACGGCCGGGGCGAAGCCGGCGCCGATGCCCTGGATCTTGTGCGGGCCGGGATTGCCGCCGGACAGGACCGGGCTGTCGGCCGGCTCGACGGCGACGACCTTGAGGCCGGGCTTCTTCGCCTTCAGCACCTGGCCGGCGCCGGTGATCGTGCCGCCGGTGCCGATGCCGGAAACGAGGATGTCGACCGCGCCGTCCGTGTCGTTCCAGATCTCCTCGGCCGTCGTCCGGCGGTGGATTTCGGGGTTGGCCGGATTTTCGAACTGCTGGGGGATGATCGCGCCGGGAATGGTGGCGGCCAGTTCCTCCGCCTTGGCGATCGCGCCCTTCATGCCCTTCGGCCCCTCGGTCAGCACCAGTTCGGCGCCGAGCAGCGCCAGCATCTTGCGCCGCTCGATCGACATGGTCTCGGGCATGGTGAGGATGAGGCGGTAGCCCTTGGCGGCGGCGGCGAAGGCGAGGGCGATGCCCGTATTGCCCGAGGTCGGCTCGACCAGCGTCGAGCTGCCGGGCGTGATCTTCCCGTCGGCTTCGAGCGCCTCGATCATCGCCACGCCGATGCGGTCCTTCACCGAGGCGATCGGGTTGAAGAATTCGAGTTTTGCAAGAAGGGTGGCCGAAACGCCCTTTTCCCTGGCGAACTTGTCGAGCCGCACGATGGGCGTGTCGCCGATCGTCTCGGTGATGGAGGCGTAGATACGGCCGCGGCCGGGTTTGCGGGTGTCGGTCATCGGGTGCTCCCTCGGTTCTTGTTCCGCAAAAGATAGGAGCGAATGGCGCCGGAGACGAGTCCGGATTTCGCGACAAAAGCGCCGAAAGCGGAATAATCCCGCACTGAGAGCAATTCCGGCAAAAGGGTGCAGCGGTTTTGCGCCCGGACGTGCGCGGGAACAAACAGATAGAGCGTTTTCGCGATTTCAGGAAAAGCGGAAACGCTAGCGGCGCAAAACCGGATGGTCCTTCACGCCGCGCGGGTCGCGATATAGGCGGCGGTGCCGGCGAGAATGCCGGCGGCGACCCGGTTCATCCGCTGCAGCGCCTTCGGCTGCCTGAGGAGAAGCCGGGCGCGCGAGGCGAGCGCGATATAGGGCACGAGCACGACGATGAGCACCACGAAGGTCGCGGCAAGCAGCATGCCGTAGTCCTCGAGGCCGATCGCCTCGAGATCGACCAAGGTCGGCACCAGCGCGACGTAGAACAGCATGGTTTTCGGATTGCCGAGCGTCACGAACAGGCCGGAGAGAAACGATAGGGTCATGCTCGTCGAGGCGCGCGCCTCGATATCCTGCGGGATGAGGCCGCTCGTCCAGAGTTTCCAGGCGATGTAGCCGAGATAGAGCGCGCCGGCGATCTTGATCAGCATGAAGGTCGTGGTGAAGGTCTGGGCGATGAAGGCAAGGCCGAGGATGACCGCCGTCAGGTAGATCATGTCGCCGAGGATGAGGCCGAGGCCCATGAAGAAGGTGGGCCGGAAACCCGAGCCGAGCGCCCGCGCGACGATCGCCGTGATGCCGGGACCGGGAATGATGGCGGCGATGAACAGGGCACCGCAATAGGCAAGCAGGACGGCGACGGTCATGACGGACTCCAAGGGACCGCGCTTTTCTAGCGCAATTCCGGCAAAAGTGCGAAGCGGTTTCGCGCCCCGAATGGCGCAAGACGAAAGCGCATCGCGCCCTGCGGTTTGCCGGCGCGCTATCTCGGCCAGCCCGTCAGGCAGGCGCTCCGCCTCGGTTCGCGCGGCGCCTTCGACATGCGGGCGTCGCCGCACGACGGAACGCGAAAACTCTTCCTCACGGGGTTTCCTGCCGGTCTTCTTGACCCCGGATCGGCCTTCCGGCCAGCGCCATCGCCCCCTGCTTACCACCCGGCCGCGCTGGCTTGTTCACACGGCGCCGGGTGATGGACACGCTGCTGGCGCCGCTGGTCAGAACGCGGCCATCGGCGCCAGCGCGAAAGGATGCTGCGGCGCGAGGTCTTCCGCCGCGCGCAGCATGAGCACCATGTCGCCTTCGTCCGGCACGGCCGTGCCCGCCCAGACGAGGTGATCGGGCGCGAAGTGCACGGTGACGCGGGCAGGTGCGAGGTGCAGGCTCGCCAGGATGTCCGCGAGGCTCGGAATGCGCGCGCCGACGACATCGAGGAGATCGAAGCCGTCGTCCTCGCCCATCTGCCAGGCGATGACGGCCTTCGCCTCTTCCATCAGGTCGAGCCTGAGGTCCGGCATCAGTGCGGCGTTGAACAGGAACATTTCCTTCTGCCGGAGCGGCGCGAAGCGATCGGACACCGGCCGGCGGCCATCGAGCAGGCGGTCGAGCAGCGTCAGGTCGGCCTCGCTGCCGATATCGAGCCGCCGGAGCGGCCCGTCCCGTCCGCCTGCCGGTGCCGGGCCGGAGAAACGATGCTGCGCCAGCGTGCGAAAGCCGTGGCGATGGTAGAGGTCCGGTGTATCGGTCAGAAGCGCGACGGCCTCGAACCCTTCCGCATCGCAGTGCCGGAGCGCCGCTTCCATGACATCGCGATAGAGCCCCTTGCCGCGGTATTCCGGCCGCACGGCGCCCGATTGCAGGCCCGCGGCGCGCACGAAGGTGCCGTTTACGACAAGGGGCAGGGAAAACGCGCTGATATTGGCGACACAGAGGCCGGCATCGTCGAACCAGGCGAAGGGCATGCTCGTCGGGTCCGGTCCGCCGAGCCGGTCCATCACCGTCACGTCGATGCCGAAGATGTCTTCGAGGAGGTCGGCAAGCGCCCGCCAGGCGGCGCCGTCGCCGAAATAGTCCGAGCGGAAGGAAAGGCCCTTGCGGTCGGGCATGGCCCTAGCGCACGCCGGTGGAGCCGAAACCGCCGGCGCCACGGGTGGTCTCGCCCGCCGTCTCCACCTCGCGCACGGCGACCTGCGTGACCGGCGCGATCACCATCTGCGCGATGCGCATGCCGCGTTCGATGACGAAGGGCTCCTCGCCGAGATTGACGAGCAGCACCTTCACCTCGCCGCGATAGTCGCTGTCGATCGTGCCGGGCGTGTTGAGGCAGGTGATGCCGTTCTTGAAGGCGAGGCCGGAGCGGGGGCGGACCTGTCCCTCGTAGCCGGCCGGGATCTCGAAGACGAAACCGGTCGGCACCAGGGCGCGCTGGCCGGGCGGCAGCGTCAGCGGCTGGTCTTCCGCCACGGCGGCGCGCAGGTCCATGCCGGCGGCGCCACCGGTCTCGTAGGCGGGAAGCGCGATGCCCGCGCCATGCGGCAGGCGGAGAAGGCAGAGCGTGGGCTGGGTGGGGGCATGTGCGTTCATGCGCCCATAAGCCGGCCGCAGTCCCGCCCCGTCAATTGCATCTTCCCGGCGGAGGCTGTAAAGACCGCGGCAACTCACAGGATATTGCAGAAAATGGCCGAAACCCTTGCAGAGGCGGTCTCCCGCCGCCGCACCTTCGCGATCATCGCGCACCCGGACGCCGGTAAGACCACCCTCACGGAAAAGCTGCTGCTTTTCGGCGGTGCCATCCAGCTCGCCGGCGAAGTGAAGGCGAAGAAGGACCGCATCCAGACCCGCTCGGACTGGATGAAGATCGAGCGTGAACGCGGCATCTCCGTCGTCACCTCGGTGATGACCTTCGAATATGACGGCAACGTCTTCAACATTCTCGATACGCCCGGCCACGAGGACTTCGCCGACGACACCTACCGCACGCTGACGGCGGTGGATGCGGCCGTCATGGTCATCGACGCCGCCAAGGGCATCGAGCCGCGCACGTTGAAGCTGTTCGAGGTCTGCCGCCTGCGCGACATCCCGATCATCACCTTCGTCAACAAGATGGACCGCGAAAGCCGCGATCCGTTCGAAATCCTCGACGAGGTGGAGGAGAAGCTGGCGCTCGACACCGCCCCGGTCACCTGGCCGGTCGGCCGCTCGAAGACCTTCTGCGGCTCCTATCACCTGGCCGACCGTACCTTTCGCGGCTCGGACACGCAGGTGCAGCCGACGAGGATCGACGACCCGGCGGTGGTGGCGAAGAACCTGCCGGAAAACGAGCGGGCCGCCTTTACCGAGGAGCTGGAGCTCGCCCGCGAGGCCTGCCGGCCCTACGACCAGGAAGCTTTCCTCGAAGGGCACATGACGCCGGTCTTCTTCGGCTCGGCGCTTCGCAATTTCGGCGTTCGCGACCTCATCGACGCGCTCGGCGCCTTCGCGCCGCCGCCGCGCGACCAGGTGGCGGACGTGCGCAAGGTGCATGCCTCGGAAGACAAGATGACGGCCTTCGTCTTCAAGATCCAGGCGAACATGGACCCGAACCATCGCGACCGCATCGCCTTCGCCCGCGTCTGTTCCGGCATGCTGGAGCGCGGCATGAAGGTGCGCCTTGCCCGCACGGGCAAGACGATCGGCCTTTCGGCCCCGCAGTTCTTCTTCGCCTCGCAGCGCCAGCTCGCCGATACGGCCTATGCCGGCGACGTGGTGGGTATCCCCAACCACGGCACGCTCCGGATCGGCGACACGCTGACGGAAGGCGAGGCGCTGGTCTTTGAAGGCGTGCCGAACTTCGCGCCGGAAATCCTGCGCCGCGTGCGCCTGGAGGACGCGATGAAGGCCAAGAAGCTGAAGGAAGCGCTCCAGCAGATGGCGGAGGAGGGCGTCGTGCAGCTCTTCTCGCCGGAAGACGGCTCGCCCGCCATCGTCGGCGTCGTCGGTGCGCTGCAGCTCGACGTGTTGAAGGAGCGGCTTTCGGCGGAATACGGCCTGCCCGTCTCCTTCGAAATGTCGCGCTTTTCCGTCTGCCGCTGGATCTCGTCGGACAGCGCGGCGGAGCTGGACAAGTTCGTCACCCAGCGCCGCGGCGATATCGCCCGCGACCTCGACGGCGACCCGGTCTTCCTGGCGCAGGATGCCTTCTCGCTGCGCTACGAGGCGGAACGCTATCCGGCGATCAAGATGGTCGCCATCAAGGAATACCACGTCACCAAGGCTTGAGCGGGCGGGTTGCTTGCCCACGATTTAATCCGCCACCTTTTCCCCGCTCTCGGGGAAAAGGATGCATGGCGCCGGTGGCAAACGCGCCGCGACGCCACTTTCGGCGTGACAGGCGCCGCGTCATTTGCGAAAATCCGTTCAAGACAGGGGCGTCCGCCGGAAGGCGGGCTGAGAAGCACCCTTTGAACCTGAACCGGATCATGCCGGCGGAGGGAGTCGAACGGGTGCCGCATCGCCGCCACCCCGAGGCCGCCCCTGCCGGGAAGGAGGCGAGATGGCCGACACAATCGCAAACATTCTCTCGATCGCGGGCTCCGACCCCTCGGGCGGCGCCGGCATCCAGGCGGATCTCAAGACGTTTGCCGCGCGCGGCACCTATGGCATGGCGGCGCTGACGGCCCTGACGGCGCAGAACACGCAGGGCGTTTCCGGCGTGCATCTGGTCCCGCCCGACTTCGTGGCGGCACAGATCGCCGCGGTTTTCGCCGATATCCGGGTGGATGCGGTGAAGATCGGCATGATCGCCTCGGCGGAGATCGCCGAAGCCGTCGCCACGGCCCTGTCGCCGCATCGCGCGGTTCCCATCGTGCTCGATCCTGTCATGGTCGCCAAGGGCGGGGCCTCGCTCCTGGCGCAGGAGGCCGTGGCCGCGCTGGTGCGCCAGCTGCTGCCGCGCGCAAGCGTGCTCACGCCGAACCTGCCGGAGGCAGCCGCCCTCCTTTGTGAGGCGGAGGCCGTGGACCGGGCCGGCATGGAGGACCAGGCAAGGCGGCTGCTCGACCTCGGGCCGACGGCGGTGCTGCTGAAGGGCGGGCACCTGCCGGGCAGCGAGAGCCCCGACGTGCTCGCGACGCCCGATCGGCTGCACTGGTTCGAGGGCGTGCGCGTGCTGACGCGCAACACGCATGGCACCGGCTGCTCGCTGTCGAGCGCGATCGCCGCCGAGCTCGGCAAGGGACAGGCGCTCGTCGATGCCGTGGCGGCGGCCAAGCGCTTCATCGCCGGTGCCGTGCGCCTGTCGGATGCGTTGACCGTCGGCTCCGGCCACGGTCCGCTGCATCATTTCCACCTGTCCGGCAACTGATCGGTCAGCGGTCGGACAGCGCGAGCCGGAGGCCCATCAGGCCGAGGGCGGCGGCGAAGCTGCGCTGCATCCAGACAATGACCGCCGGCCGGCTCAGCACCTGTCGGCGCAGGCCGGCGGCAAGCGCCCCATAGCCGACGAAGACGAGGAAGGTGAGGGCCATGAAGACGCCGCCGAGGAAAAGCATCTGGCCCGTGGCATCGCCGAAGGCGCTCGCCGGAATGAACTGCGGCAGGAAGGCGAGGAAGAACAGCGAGAGCTTCGGGTTGAAGATGTTGGTGAGGATGCCCTTGCGCACGATCCTCAGCGCACTGCCGGCCGGTGCCTGCTCAGGCCCGACATCGAGCGCATTGCTGTCCTTCAGCAGGCTCCAGGCGATGAACAGGAGATAGACGACGCCGATATAGCGCAGCACCTCGAAGGCGAGCGCGCTGGCATGCAGCACGGCGGCAAGGCCGACCACGCTGGCGAGGATATGCGGAACGATGCCGAGCGTGCAGCCGAGGGCGGCCAGGACGGCGGCGCGGAACCCGCCGCTGATGCCGAGCGCCAGCGTATAGATCACGCCGGTGCCCGGCAGAAGGATGACGACGAGCGAGGTGATGAGGAATTCGGAAGTCATGTCTGGTTCCATGCGGGTTGAAAGGCGGCAGGGAACACCGGATGGGCGCCGGGGTCTTGAATGAAATTGCGGGGTGCGGGCCGCTCAGGCGCGCGCGGCGAGATAGGCGCCGGGCGTATAGCCGTAACGGCGGGTGAAATTGCGCGTCATGTGGCTCTGGTCGGCGAAGCCGGCTTCGATGGCGGCCTCGGCAAGCGGGGTGCCGGCCGCGATCAGCCGGCGGGCGAGCTCGGTGCGGCGCTGGAGCAGGTAGGCATGCGGCGTCAGGCCGGTGAGCCGGGCGAAATCGCGCACCAGCCGGAAGCGGCCGACGCCACAATCGCCGGCAAGGTCCTCCAGCGTCGCGGCCGAAGCGGGGTCGCTGTCGAGCCGGTCGCGGGCACGACCTATGGCCGCCAGACCATCCTGCCGGGGTGCCTCTTCGCGCAGCACGGCGGCGAGCAGCAGGAGAAGCTGTTCCTCGCGGCCGAGCGCATCGGCGCCGGCGTCAAGAAGCAGGGCGAGCAGCCGGGAAACCAGGCCTGCGATGCGCCCGTCGTCCAGCACCGGCGCGTAGAATTCCTCGCGCGGGCGCCCTTCGAAAATATCGTCCGCCGCTGCGCGGACGAGCGCCGGTTCCAGATAGAGCATGCGCCAGGCGCGCGGTGCGTCGCCGAGCGGCGCGCCGTCATGCACCTCGCCGGGGTTGACGGTGATCGTGTTGCCGGCCGCCGCCTCCACCAGACCACGCCCGCTCGCCGATTTCTGCGCGCCGCGCTCGATGAGGCCGATGCCGTAGGTCTCGTGGGTGTGACGCGCGAAGGTATGCCGGCTGTCGGCGAAGACCGCCTCGATGCCCTCCACGCCCGTTCGCACGATCCGGAAGCGCCCTGCCGCCATGGCTCAATCCCTCGCGGCGCCGGGAAGCGCCGCCGTCTCGCCGAACCAGTCGAGGGCCGAGCGGCACCAGATCTGGCGCGTCGGTTTCAGCGCCGCACGCTGGTTGATGCTGCCCCAGCGGATGCCCCAGGTCGCGGCGTCCTCGCCGGTGCCTGTCGTGAACAGCGGCGCGCCGCATTCGGGACAGAAATATTGCAGGCGCTTGCGGCCGTTCCCGGCGGTCTTCGTGTAGAGTTTCGGTGGATTGCCGGTGAGGTGCAGGGCGTCCTTCGGAATGCTCGCGGTGACGCGATAGGGCGAGCCGGTCAGCCGCTGGCAATCCGTGCAATGACAGATGGAGACCGCCTCCGGGTCGATCTCGGCCTCGTAGGTCACGAAGCCGCAATGGCATTGGCCGTCGATCCGCATGGTCCATCCTTCCGCCGCGGGACAGGGTGGAAGGATAGGGTTTCGCGACCGCGCGTCAATGCGCCGGCGTGATGAAGGTGCCGTTCTGCAGTCCCCGCATCGCCTGTTGCACCTCGCGCGCGTGTTCATCACGATCGGACCATGCCCCGTCCATTGTTCACGAAATCCGGCACCCGGAAAACGAACCGTTCACAAAACGCGTGTTCCCCCGGAAACCGCGCCTTTTGCCGCCGTCATCATAATGACACGCATGGTTTCGGCCCGTTTACATTCGTTAACGCATTTTTACCCATTTGCGTTGAAAATCCGGGCAGTGCCATGGTTAATGCGTCGGGTCCACCACCGGTTCGTGCCGGTCTTCGAAAGCGAGAATAGCGTCATGTGCCGTTGGGCAGCCTATCGTGGAGAGCCGCTCTTCCTTGAGGAACTGGTGTCCTCGCCCGCCCATTCGCTGATCGAGCAATCCCATTGCGCCACCCGTGCCAAGACGGCGACCAATGGCGACGGTTTCGGCATCGCCTGGTATGGCGAGCGCCCGGAGCCCGGCCGCTACCGCGATATCCTGCCCGCCTGGTCGGATTGCAACCTCAGAAGCATCGCCAGGCAGGTGCGCTCGCCGCTCTTCCTTGCCCATGTGCGCGCCGCGACGGGCGGCGGCACGCGGCGCGACAATTGCCATCCCTTCGTCCACGGCATCTGGTCCTTCATGCACAATGGCCAGATCGCCGATTTCGAGCATCTGCGCCGGCCGCTCGAAACCATGCTGGACAACGATCTCTACACGGCCCGCACCGGCTCGACGGATTCCGAGCTGCTGTTCCTGCTCGCCCTGCAGTTCGGCCTTGCCCGCGATCCGCTCGGCGCCATGGCCGAGACGATCGCCTTCGTCGAGCGGCTCGCCGCCCATCTGGAGCGCCGCGTTCTCGTGCGCTTCACCGCCGCCTTCACGGATGGCGACCAGCTCTATGCGGTGCGCTATGCGACGGACTATGCCGCGCCGACGCTCTATGCCGCGCCGATGGGCGCGACGGGCGGCTACTGCCTGGTCTCCGAGCCGCTGAACGACGATACGGAAGCCTGGGTGGAAATCCCCGACGGCAGCGCCGTCGTGCTCGGCGAAAACGGCGTCGACGTGCGCATCTTCTCTCCCGCCGGCCGGCCGGCGCAGGCGATGGAGAGGCGCCTCGCCCTCGTCAGGTAAGTCGTTCGGCGATCCAGCCGGCAAGGCGGCCGGCGACATCGTCCTTCGAAAGATCCGGCCATTGCTCGACGCCGCCGGCGGTGATCAGCTTCACGCTGTTGCGCGTGCCGCCCATGATGCCCGTTTCCGGCGAGACGTCGTTGGCGACGATGAGGTCGGCACCCTTCTTCTGCAGCTTCACGCGGCCGTTGCTCTCGACATCCTGCGTCTCGGCGGCAAAGCCGACGACGACCTTCGGGCGCTTGGCATGGTGGCCGACGGTCTTCAGGATATCGGGGTTCTCGGCGAGCATCAGCGGCGGCGGACCTTCGCCCGGCTGCTTCTTGATCTTCTCCGTGTTCGGCGTCGCCACGCGCCAGTCGGCGACGGCCGCGACCATGACGGCGATATCCGCCGGCAGCGCGGCGAGCACCGCCTGCAGCATCTCCTCCGCCCGCTCGACCTTCACCACCGTGACGCCCGGCGGATCGCCGAGCGTGACGGGGCCGGACACCAGCGTCACCTCGGCCCCGAGCCGGGCGAGTGCGGCGGCGATGGCATGGCCCTGCCGGCCCGAGGAACGGTTGGCGATGTAGCGCACGGGGTCGATCGGCTCATGGGTCGGGCCGGAAGTGACGACGGCCTTGCGGCCGGCCAGCGGCCTCGCCCCGCCGTCGAGCAGGCCTTCCACCGCTGCGACGATCTCGAGCGGTTCGGCCATGCGGCCAAGGCCGGCCTCGCCGCCTTCCGCCATCTCGCCGGCATTGGGGCCGATGAAGGCGAGCCCGTCCCCCCGCAGCGTGGCGACATTGCGCCGTGTCGCCGGATGCGCCCACATCTTCGGGTTCATGGCCGGGGCGAGCAGCACCGGCCGGTCGGTGGCGAGCAGCACCGTGGAGGCGAGGTCGTCGGCGAGGCCATTCGCCATCTTCGCCATCAGGTCGGCCGTGGCGGGGGCGACGACGACGAGGTCGCAATCACGCGCCAGCCGGATATGCCCGACATCCTGCTCGTCCTCGCGGGAAAACAGGTCGGTATAGACATGGCCGGCCGAAAGCGCGCCGACGGCAAGCGGCGTGACGAACTGCTGCGCGCCCGCCGTCATGACCGGGCGAACCTCCGCGCCGCGCTCGCGCAGCCGGCGGATGAGGTCGAGGCTCTTGTAGGCGGCGATGCCGCCGGACATGACGAGGAGGATGCGTTTTCCAGCAAGCGGCATGGCGGGTCCTAGGCAATTCCAGCAAAAGCGCTGAAGCGGTTTTGCGCCCGGAACGGCATGAAAACAAGACGCTGGAGCAATTCCAGCAAAAGTGCGCGGCGGTTTTGCGTTTGGAACAGCGAAAAAACAAGGAGATAGAGCGCTTTCGCGCTTCGAAGACGCGCGGAAAGCGCCCGGCTCATGACGCGCACGACCAATCCTCGGCACGACGGTCGCCCCGTCCTGTCCCGTTGCGGCGGTATTTCCAGGTCCTGGCCCGACGGCGGTTCCCCAAACCGTCCCGTCAGGCCGGCAGGGCGCCTAGTGGCAGACCTTCACCTTCTTGATGACGAGTTTGCCGTAGTAGTCGTATTTCTTGATCTTCTTCCAGACGCACTTCGGCTTGTGGCCGTAGTAGTGCGTGGCAAGTTCGACGGTGCCTGCCGGCCGGATCGTCGCGGCATCCGGCATCATGCCGGCAAGCGACGGTGCGGCGGACGCGCCGAAAGACAAGGCGGTAATGGCGATGGAAACAAGGATCTTGCGCATGGACGGCTCCCCTCTGGCCCTCTGGAGAATACGGTCTTGCAATGCGAGGCGCCGGTTGTTCCGGCTTTTCTAAAGTAGCACCTTTCCCGTCCTGCGGGAACAGACACGTTGGGCCAAGTCAGGGTGGTTTGCCTCAGGCGCCGTCGTTTGGAATGTTCAGCACATGGCCACAGGCCTTGCAGTGCACGGCATCGGTCTCATGGCGCGAGAGGCCGCATTGCGGGCAGGGGAAGGTCACCTTGTAGGGCCGCACGATCGCCTGCGCGAGCCGCACGAAGAGCGAGATGCCGATGATCATCGTGACGATGGAGGTGAGTTTTCCCAGCGTGCCGGGCAGGGTGATGTCGCCGAAACCGGTGGTCGTGACGGTCGCGACGGAGAAGTAGAGCGCGTCGACGAAGCCTTCGAAGCCCTCCGCGCCGTAAAAGAAGTTGCTGTAGACGAAGCCGGTGACGAGGAAGAGGAAGACGAGGAAGTTCACGCAGGCCTGGATGACCTCTTCCTTGTCGCCATGCCCGATGCGGTGCAGCAGCAGCGTCACCAGCTTGCTCTGGCTGATCGCCCAGATCCGCAGGACGCGCAGGAAGGCGAAGTTGTGCAGCTGGTTGGGAAAGAGCAGCGTGCCGAGCACGACGACGTCCACCCAGGTCATCGGCCGCATCGTCCAGTAGCGCAGGTTCGGCGCGATCAGCGCCCGCGCGCCCAGCTCGAAGGCGATGACGGCGGCGATGACATAATCGACGATGATATAGGCCGGCCCCTTGCGCAGATACGGGCCCGCGATGAAGAAGCCGAGGATTGCGATATCGACGAGGAGCATGGCGGCCTGGAAGCGGATCGCCTCCCGGTCGCGGCCGAAATAGAGCCCGCGCAATTGCCGGCGCACCCGTTCGAGAAAGGGCTGCGGCTCGGTTGCGGTCAGCGGTTCATCGGTCATCGCTGAAAGACTAGCGCCCGCCGGTTGCCGGTCAAGCGCCCTCTCAGAACCGCGCCTTCATCGTCGCGAGGAAGGTGCGGCCGGGGCCTGGCAGGCGATCGGCCATCTCGATATCGTTGTCGAAGATGTTCAGCACGCTGAGGCCGGCCTCCAGGTGCCCGGTCTGCGATTTCCAGGTCAGCGCGACGTCCGTCGTCCAGTACCTGTCGAGCGTCCTGCCAGCCGGCGCGTTGTTCTCATCGAAAAAGTGCGAGCCGAGCCGCGGGCCGACGAAGCTCTGGGCGAGCGTCGCCGTCCAGCGCGCGGGATGCACATAGGTCAGGCCGACCTGCGCCACATAGTCGGGCACCAGCGGCACGTCGAAGGAGGGATCCCAGCCCGCCGTGGTGTCCTTGCTGGTGTTCCAGGTGAAGGAGCCGAAGGCGCCGAGGCCGTCGCCGACCCAGTAGTTGGCGCTGATCTGCAGGCGGTCGATCTTGCCCGTGTCCGTCAGGAAGCTCGCCATGAAGTCTTCCGGCGTCAGCGTCAGGCCGTTGAAGCGCTGGTGCTGGTATTCGACCGCGGTGAAGAAGCGTTCGTTCCACTCGGCGTCCCAGCGTACCGCTGTCGTCCGCGTCTGCCCGCCCCGGAAGAGCGGCAGCTCCATCGGGGAAAGGCCGACCGTCGTGACGGGCGAAAGCGTATAGTTGCTGGCGAACTGCGTATCCTGCCGATAGTAGGCGCGCAGCCAGTGGCTGTCGCTCGGCGCGTAGGCGATGCCGAGCCGGTAGTCGACCGGTCCCCAGCGCGGGCTGTCGCCGTCGAAGCGCGACTGGAAGGCACCCGCCTGCACCTGCAGGCTGTCGGAAAGCTCCAGATAGCCGTCGATATAGGCCCGCGTCGTCGAGCTGCCGCCGTTGGCGGCCCCGAGATCCTCGATCTCGCCGGTCGTCAGGTCGGTCGCGATCGCCGAGACCCGGAAGTCGCTCTCCGCCGCCTCCATGCCGTAGCGCAGTGTCAGCGGCCCGATGCCGAGGAGATGACCGACGCCATAGGTGAAAACGTCCTCCCGCGACTTTTCATTGACGCGATAGGTGATCGGCGGGATATCGTCGTCCTCATCGTCGCTGATCCAGCGGTATCGGGTCAGGTCGTCCACCCGGCGGTTGACCGCGAAGGCCTGCACCACGTTGCGCTCGCCGATGACATGGCTCCAGGCGACGCCGAGCTCGGTGGCATCCGTCACGCTGTCGTTGAAGGGTGCAGGATTGGAGGTCTGGCCGGGATAGCCGACCTCCTGCCGGATTCTGTTGCCGAAGAGATAGACGCTGTCTGTCAGGGTCGGCTTGATGCCGATGCGGAAGAGCCCGCCCAGAAGATCGTTCTCGTCGTTTTCGCGCGCGCTCTCCGGCCGGGTGATATCGCCCTGGAGATAGTAGCTGACCGGCACGGGCGTGTAGCTCGTGCCCTGGAGGAGGATGTCGCTCGCCCAGCCGGTGTCGGCGCCGTAGTTCGAGAGGGTTCCGCCCAGCGACGCCTCGAAGAAGTTGCGGGTCTCCAGGCTGTTGCGCTTTTCTTCCGAGGCGATCGACAGCGGCGCGAACAGCCGCGCCTGAAGCTCCGATGCGATGGAGGAACCGCCGGAGGAGGAGCGGTCGAGGCCGGAGAGCGGCGTGTTGACGAAGAGACTGCCGCCGCCCGCCGTCGCCTCGTCGACATAGGTCGTGGAGACGAAGGGATCGTAGGAGCGGTCGGCATAGAATTGGCCCCATTCGGTCAGGCCGATATTGTCGAGCGCCACGCCGAGATAGGACGAGACCTGCCGGTTGGTGTCGTAGCCGGAATAGTAGCCGCCGCGCGCTTGGCGGCGGCGCAGCGCCTCGCGGGCGTTGAGGATGGCGTCGTCGGCGCGGAATTCGTCGATCGCGATGCCGGCGCGGATGAGGGCGATGCTCGGATTGTCCCGGTCGAAACGGTCGGCATTGTCGAGCGCCTGGGCGGTCTCGGCGTCGGCGCCGCTCTGGTAGCTGGCGATGGCAAGGCCGATCAGCGCGTCGCCGGCGGTCGGGTTGACGGCGGCGGCCTCCTGCAGGACCTTTTCGCCTTCCGCGGTCCTGCCCATGCGCAGGAGATAGCGACCCTTGGCGGCAAGCACGGCATAGGAGGTGGGATCGAGCGCCTCGGCGGCGTCGATCGCCGCCTTTGCCGCGGCCATCTGGTCGTTGTCCATCAGGAAGCGGGCGTGGTTGGCGTGCAGCGCGGCGTTTTCCGGGTTGAGGGCGATGGCGCGCCGGTGGGCGGCGTTGGCCTCCACGATGGCGTTGCGGTCGCTCTTCAGGATGCCGATCTCGTTCCACACCGCATCGTCGCCGGGCGCGGCCTTCACCGCCCGGTCGAGCTCGGCAAGCGCCCCGTCGATGTCGCTCGACACGGTGGAGCGGAACCGCGCGCTGACGAGCAGATGGGCAGGATCGTCGGGATCGATCGATCTGGCGCGGGCGAGCGCCGCGCGCACCTCGTCGCGGTCGTCGAGTTCGTAGGCGAGGCTGGCGCGCATGGCGGGCAGGGCCGCTTCGTTCGGGAAGAGCGGCTCGGCCCTGCGGAGGAATTCGATCGCCTCGACCTGTCCCCGGAGATTGGCGATGGCGATCGCCTGGGCGATCGCCTCCCCGGCGGTTCCTGGCGTCTGGTTCAGCGACGGTGCCTTGGCGTCGGTGTCGGGGTTTTCCAGCGAGAGCGCGATCCACTCGCCGTAGCGCGCCATGGTGCGCCGCTCGCCGGAAAGATGCGGCATCGCCTTGCGGAACAGCCGGATTGCCTCGTCATACCGCGTGGCCTGGCCGGCGATCATCGCCTCGACCAGGCTGGCGCGGGCCTCCAGCGCGGCGGGAAGCGGGCGCGGCAGGCGGGAAAGGGCGGCCTCGGCGGCCGCCCTGCCGTCATAGGCGAGCGCCGTCTCGGCGAGCGTCAGCCAGTCCTCGCGGCTGCGGCCGACCTCCGGCGTGTCGAGGATGCGCCGCCGCTCGGCGCGGGCCTTCGTGCTTTCCGTGCCGCTGACGGGCAGGCTCGCGAAGGTGCCGCGCACCTCGCTGTAGAGCAGGACCTGCTCGCGCTCCTTGAGATTGACGAGGATGTATTTGCGCGGCGCCTCGCCGATCCGCGCCACGGCGCCTTCGCCCTGTCCGACCGTCACCGTGCCTTGCGCGTTGGAAAGCTCCACCGTGCCTTCGAGCACGGTCAGCGTCGTGCGGTCGCCCTCGGCGCGCAGCGTCCAGTCCGTGCCGCGAATGGCCGCCGCCGCCGCGGGCGTATCGACGGTAAGCCCGCTGCCGCCGCGGTCCGCGCGGCCCCAGATCGTGCCGCCTTCGAGATTAAGCTGGCTGTCCGAGGCGCCGTCGATCTTGCGCACGCGCAGGACCGTCTCGCGCGCCATGCGCACCAGCGTGTTGTCGGCAAAGCGGATGGCAAGGCTGCCGATGGCATTGGTGCGAAGCGTGTCGCCGGCGAGAAGGTCCTGGTTGACCTCGACGCCGCGCCAGCTGTCCACCTCGACGAAACGCACCTCCTCGCCGGATTTGCGATCCACGACGGCGCCGTCGACGGTAGAACCGCGCGGCAGAACCTCCGCACACGCCGGATAAAAGCCCGCAACGATCGCGAGGGCCGAAACGCCCAGCTTCAACACACGCATGATTTCAGTTTCGTCCACCCTCGGAGCGGACGATATGGATGCAATTTTCCGGTGTTGTCAACGCGGGGAAAGCAACCCGTCAGGTAAGCTTCCAGGCGATATAGACGAGTGTTGCAGCAATGATCCACAGCGCCAGCCGGCCGGAGCGGCTGTGGCGGGCCTCGGACCGGCCGATCGCTTCGGCGGTCTCCGCATCGAAACGCAGGCCCTTTTCGGCCATGCTGGTGATGTCCTGCGAAAGCTTTTCCGCCTTGGCGGCAATTTCCGGGGCCGCCTCGGCCAGCCGCAGGGCGGCATGGGCACCGTCACGCAGGTCCGTCAAAAGCCGCTTCGGCCCCAAATTGTCCCGGATCCAGTCGCCGACGACGCCTTCGGACGCCTTCCACATGTTGAAGCGGGGGTTCAGCGTGCGCGAAACGCCCTCCACCACCACCATGGTCTTCTGCAGCATGACGAGTTCGGTGCGGGTCTCCATGTCGAAGAGCTCCGTCACCTCGAAGAGCAGGGTCAGGAGCTTTGCCATGGAGATGGTCTCGGCCGGCTGGCCGTGGATCGGCTCGCCGATGGCGCGGATCGCCTGGGCGAAGCTGGCGGTATCGTGGTGCGAGGGCACGTAGCCCGCCTCGAAATGCACGTCGGCGACGCGCTGGTAGTCGCGCGTGATGAAGCCGTAGAGGATCTCGGCGAGGAAGCGACGCTCCTTCTTGCCGAGCCGGCCGACGATGCCCATGTCGACGGCGACGATCGTGCCTTGCGGATCGACGAAGAGATTGCCCTGGTGCATGTCGGCGTGGAAGAAGCCGTCGCGCAGCGTATGGCGCAGGAAGGACTGGATCAGCGTGTCGGCCAGCCTGTCGAGATCGTGGCCGGCGGCGCGCAACCCCTCGACGTCCGACATCTTGATGCCGTCGATCCATTCCATGGTGACGACGTCGCGTCCCGTGCGCTCCCAGTCGACCTTCGGCACGCGGAAGCCGGGATCGTCCCCGGTGTTTTCTCCGAGTTCCGAAAGCGCGGCTGCCTCCAGGCGAAGGTCCATCTCGACCTTCGTCGTCTGCTCCAGCGTGCGCGTCACCTCGACCGGCTTCAGCCGGCGCGTGTTGGGCAGGATGCGCTCCTGAAGGCGCGCGGCGGCATACATGGCTTCCAGGTCATGGGCGAAGCGCTGGCGCACGCCGGGGCGGATGACCTTGACCGCGACCTGCCGTTCGCCGGTCGCATCGCGCACCGTCGCGGGATGGACCTGCGCGATGGAGGCGGCGGCGATCGGGTCGCCGAAATTGACATAGAGCTCGTCGAGCGGCCGGCCGAGCGAGCCTTCGACGGTGGCGACGGCCGCTTCGCGCGGAAAGGTCGCCATGCGGTCCTGAAGGGCGGAGAGGTCGACGGCGATCTCGGCGCCGACGACGTCGGGCCGGGTCGCCAGGAACTGGCCCATCTTCACATAGGAGGGGCCGAGCCGTTCGATGGCGCGGGCAAGGCGGTCGCTGCGGTCCTCCTTCGAGGCCCGGCGGCGTTCGAAGAGACCGGCAAGCGTATGCGCGGTGCGCGCGAGCGGCGGCATGCCCTCCGTCGGCAGGGCCGAGACGACGCCCTCGCGCACGAGGACCCAGCCCACGCGGGCGAGCCGAAGATAGGCGCCGAAAACACTCATGCGGCAAGGTGCTGCTGGGAGAAGGACAGGGCCATGCTCACAGCTTCCAGCCCGAATGCAGCGCCGCGATGCCGCCGGTATAATTGGTGAAGGTGACGCGGGAGAAGCCGGCGGCGCGGATCATCGCCGCGAAATCCTGCTGGTTCGGGAACTTGCGGATCGATTCGACGAGATACTGGTACGGCTCGGCGTCCCCGGTGATCATCTTGCCGAACTGCGGGATCGCCTTGAACGACCAGGCTTCGTAGAACTGGTCGAGCAGCGGCATCTCCACCTCGGAGAATTCGAGCACGAGCAGCCGCCCGCCGCGCTTCAGGACGCGATAGGCCTCCGCCAGCGCGACATCGATGCGTGGCACGTTGCGGATGCCGAAGGCGATCGTATAGGCATCGAAGCTGCCGGTCTCGAAGGGCAGGTCCTCCGCATTGGCCTCGACGAAATCGAGATTGGCGGAAAGGCCCTTCTTCGCCGCCCGGTCGGCGCCGACGGAAAGCATCGAGCCGTTGATGTCGAGCACGGTGGCATGGGCCAGCCTGTCGGAAGCCTCCACGATGCGGAAGGCGATGTCGCCCGTGCCGCCGGCAACGTCGAGCACCCTGTAGGACGGGTCCTTGCGCGGATTGAGGCTCGCGATCATCGCGTCCTTCCAGGCCCGGTGCAGGCCGGCGGACATGACGTCGTTCATGATGTCGTAGCGCTTGGCCACCTTGTGGAACACGTCGTTGACGAGCGCCTGCTTCTCGCCCTGCCGCACCTCGCGAAACCCGTAGGAGGTTTCCATGCCGCCGTCCGCGGATGTGCGCTGTTCCGTCATCGTCGTCTCCATGGGCCGGTCTGTCGCAGCCGGATTGCCGCAAAGACCATAGCGAATTGGCCGGCGCCGCGCTATCTCACGCACAGCGCCCGCCGCTTCGCCGGGTATATAGGACATAGATTGCCGAGAGGGAAATGCCGCGCCGCGGCAAATGCGCTCAAGGTTAAATCGAAGGAGAAGACGATGCCGGAATTGCCGGAAGTGGAAACGGTGCGCCGGGGCCTTGCCCCCGTCATGGAGGGGGCGACGATCCGCCGGGCGGAGCTGCGCCGCCCGGACCTGCGCTTTCCTTTCCCGCCGGCCTTTTCCGAGGCTTTGTCCGGCCGCAGCATCGTCTCGCTCGGCCGCCGCGCCAAATATCTGCTGATCGATATCGAGGGCGGCGACGTGGTGATCGCCCATCTCGGCATGTCCGGCTCCTTCCGGGTGGAGGGCGCCGAGCCGCCCGGCGATTTCCACATCCCCCGCAGCAAGGACACGCGCCACGACCACGTCGTCTTCCACCTGGAGACGCCGGAGGGCGCACGCCGCGTCATCTACAACGATCCCCGCCGCTTCGGCTTCATGGACCTCGCCCGACGGGAAGACATCGCCGCTCATGCGTTCTTCCGCGACCTCGGTGCCGAGCCGACCGGCAACACGCTGGACGCCGACTATATCGCCGCCAAGTTCCGCGGCCGCCAGACGCCGCTGAAAGCCGCCCTGCTCGACCAGAAGAACATTGCCGGCCTCGGCAACATCTATGTCTGCGAAGCGCTCTGGCGCGCGCATCTTTCGCCGGAAAGGCTGGCGGGCTCGCTGGTAACGGCCGCGGGCAAGCCGAAGAAGGAGCTCGTCCTCCTCACCGAGGCGATCCGCCAGGTGATCGCCGATGCGATCGAGGCGGGCGGCTCGACCCTGCGTGACCATATCCGTGCCGATGGCTCGCTCGGCTACTTCCAGCACTCCTTCTCCGTCTACGACCGCGAGAAGGAACCTTGCCGCACGCCCGGCTGCACGGGCACGATCGGCCGTATCGTGCAGAGCGGCCGCTCCACCTTCCTTTGCGCCGCCTGCCAGAAATAAGACCCGGACATAAAACGAGGAGAGAATCATGGCCTATGAAACCCTGCTGGTGGAGACGCGCGGGCGCGTCGGCCTCGTCACGCTCAACCGGCCGCAGGCGCTGAATGCGCTGAACCGCAAGCTGCTCGACGAACTGAAGAGCGTGCTCGCCGCCTTCGAGGCGGATGCCGGCATCGGCGCCATCGTCCTCACCGGCTCGGAAAAGGCCTTTGCCGCCGGCGCCGACATCAAGGAGATGCAGCCCTACGGCTTTGCCGACGCCATGATGGAAGATCTTGCCGCCGGCTGGGACGACGTGGCGGCCTGCCGCAAGCCGATGATCGCCGCCGTCAGCGGCTTTGCGCTCGGCGGCGGCTGCGAGGTCGCCATGATGTGCGATTTCATCATCGCCTCGGAAACGGCGAAGTTCGGCCAGCCGGAGATCACCCTCGGCATCATTCCCGGCATGGGCGGCACGCAGCGCCTGACGCGCGCCCTCGGCAAGGCGAAGGCGATGGACCTCATCCTCACCGGCCGGCTGATGGACGCGGCGGAAGCCGAACGCGCCGGCCTTGTCGCCCGCGTGGTCGCGCCCGAAAGGCTGCTCGAGGAGGCGCTGGCCGCGGCGGAAAAGATCGCCGGTTATTCCCTGCCCGCCACCATGCTGGCGAAGGAGGCGGTGGGACGCGCCTACGAGACCGTCCTTGCCGAGGGCATGCGCGCCGAGCGCCGGCTGTTCCATGCGCTCTTCGCCACCGAGGACCAGAAGGAGGGCATGGCGGCCTTCATCGAGAAGCGCAAGCCGGCCTTCCGGCATCGCTAGTCCGCCGGGCGGCGTTTCTTGCAGAATCCGCGTTGACGTCGTCGTGGTTTCCAGCTATACGCCGCCCACAGTTTGGAAAGCCGAATTCCAAGGTTTTCCGATATTGCTCCCGAATTGCTTTGATGACAGGTCGCAGTGACCCGGCACGGCGAGGGTGGAGTTTGTGTCAGATTTCTGAAGAGAGGCATAAATGGCCAATACAACCTCGGCAAAGAAGGCGACCCGCAAGATCGCCGCGCGCACCGCAGTCAACAAGTCGCGCCGCTCGCGCGTCCGCAACTTCATCCGCAAGGTCGAAGAGGCCATCGCCTCCGGCGACCAGGCTTCGGCCGCCGCCGCTCTGAAGGCTGCCCAGCCGGAACTGATGCGCGCTGCCACCAAGGGCGTGCTCCATTCCAATACAGCATCCCGCAAGGTCTCGCGTCTGGCGAACCGCGTGAAGACGATGTCGGCCTGATAGCCCCATCGAGCTATGCAATATTAGGAAAAGCCCGGCGCTTGCGCCGGGCTTTTTCTTTGGTTTTTCGAACCCTGCCATGGTTAATGTGCAAGGCTTGATCGTGTCAAAAGAGTGACGAAGAAAATCCTTTAAATTCAGTTACTTGCGGGAGGTTGGGTGACATTCTCCCCCCTTTCGTTGCGGGAGTTTGACAGCAATCTGAGTCAAGCGAATTTTTATTTTTTTCGTTTTTCAAGCCTTCCGAAAAGGACCCGAAAACAAAGCCATTGATTCCTAACAGATTCTCCTTTGGGGCCCTGATTCCGAGTCAGGAACGGGCTTGCGAGTCAACGGCCGCCCCTTAATTTTGCGTAAAATTCGTGATTGATCTTGGTGCCTGATCCTGCCTAAATGCTTTCCACAGGGGGCGCGGACACAGCCTTAAAATGATCGCCGACAAGACTGCTTCAAAAGGCAGCGGTGGTTGTTTGTCCCTTGTGACGGAGCGGCTCCGCTTCGTAAAATCATCCAACCGGCAACGCCTGCCCCAGGTGCCTCACCGCACACTGGCAAGGGTTTTTGTGACTTTCAATTGCGCCGGTTGAGAAGGCCGTGAGGACGGCCGGATGATAGGGCATGCCCGCCGTACGCTCGACGAGGGAGTGAGCGGCGCGGCCACAGGCGGGACTTGATGATCCGGTATGACAACGGATCCGATGGACCCGAATTGTGTTTGGGAAACGGGATCGGGCCGAATGTAGGGGGTCGGTACGATCGGGGCACCATGTTCCGGACCGGGCGATGGCTCGGCGCGGTCGGGAGATGGCAAACATGAAAGGCGCCGGCAGGAATGCCGACGTGGCGAAGGAAGCATGAAAGGCGGCAAGATGCAGATGAATACGGCCAGAACGGCTGGTGCATTCGCGAACGGGGAAAATGCACTTAAAACGCTCCCGCAAGAAGGGGCGCAGGCGGCGGGGGTTCCATCCGATATGAAGCAGGACGCGATTTTCGAGCGGGTCAGTGCGCGCCTTAAAGCGCAGGTTGGCCCGGACGTCTTCGCGAGCTGGTTCGGTCGGCTGAAGGTCCATTCCGTTTCCAAGAGCGTCGTGCGCCTGTCGGTGCCGACGACGTTCCTGAAATCCTGGATCAACAATCGTTATCTCGATCTCATCACCAGCCTGTTCCAGCAGGAGGATGCCGAAATCCTCAAGGTGGAGATCCTGGTGCGAACCGCAACCCGCGGCGCCCGCACCGGCGTCGTCGAGGAGGCGGCGGCCACCGAGCCCGCAGCACCGCAGGCGCAGCCGCGCCGCGCCGCGAGCGGCCCGCAGCCCGTCGCCAGCGCAGCGGTATCGGTTGCCGCTTCGGCCCAGCCGCGCGTGCAGCAGCCGTCCGGCCCGCTCTTCGGCTCGCCGCTCGACCAGCGCTATACGTTCGACGCCTTCGTCGAGGGCACGTCGAACCGCGTCGCCCTTGCCGCTGCCCGCACGATCGCGGAAGCCGGCGCCGGCGCCGTGCGCTTCAACCCGCTCTTCGTCCATTCCAGCGTCGGCCTCGGCAAGACGCACCTTCTCCAGGCGATCGCGCTCGGCGCGCTGGCAAGCGCCCGCAACCCGCGCGTCGTCTATCTGACGGCCGAATACTTCATGTGGCGCTTTGCGACCGCGATCCGCGACAATGATGCGCTCTCCCTCAAGGAGACGCTGCGCAACATCGATCTCCTGATCATCGACGACATGCAGTTCCTGCAGGGCAATTCGATCCAGAACGAGTTCTGCCACCTGCTCAACATGCTGCTCGATTCCGCCAGGCAGGTCGTGGTCGCCGCCGACCGCGCGCCGTGGGAGCTGGAATCGCTCGATCCGCGGGTGCGCTCGCGCCTGCAGGGCGGCGTCGCCATCGAGATGGAAGCGCCGGACTACGAAATGCGTCTCGAAATCCTGAAACGCCGGCTCGCCGCCGCGCAGCAGGAGGACGCTTCGCTCGATATCCCGGTCGATATCCTGAGCCATGTCGCGCGCAACATCACGGCGAGCGGCCGGGAACTGGAAGGCGCCTTCAATCAGCTGCTCTTCCGCCGCTCCTTCGAGCCGAACCTCACGATCGAGCGCGTCGACGAATTGCTCGGCCACCTCGTCGCCGCCGGCGAACCGCGCCGGGTGCGCATCGAGGACATCCAGCGCGTGGTGGCGAAGCACTACAACGTCTCGCGTCAGGAGCTGGTCTCGAACCGCCGCACGCGCGTCATCGTCAAGCCGCGGCAGATCGCGATGTACCTGTCGAAGACGCTGACGCCGCGCTCCTTCCCGGAGATCGGCCGCCGCTTCGGCGGACGCGATCACACGACGGTTCTGCACGCGGTTCGCAAGATCGAGGAACTGATCGCGGGCGACACCAAGCTCAGCCACGAGATCGAACTGCTGAAGCGGTTGATCAACGAATGATCATGGCGTTCATGCCGTGACGAAAAGGGGCCGGAAGGCCCCTTTTCAGTGTCCGCGCACTGCGCGCGCCTCTTCCGTCAGCCATTGCCGCAAAGCCGCGACCGCCGGCCGGTCCAGCGCGCCCGGCGGATAGACGATGTAATAGGCAAGCCCCGTCGCCACGCCGCGCGGGAAGGGGGCGATAAGCCGCCGCTCCTGGACCTCGCGTGCCACCAGCGAAAGCCGCGCCAGCGCCACGCCGTCGCCGGCCTTGGCCGCCTCGATCGCGCCGTTGCTGTCGGTGAAGACGGGGCCACGCTGCACGTCGATGCCGGCAACGCCCATCGCCTCCAGCCAGAGCCGCCAGTCCTGCCGGTGCACGTCGTGGATCAGCACATGGCCGGTAAGGTCCGCCGGCGCATCGAGCGGGATCTTCTCCTTGAGGGCAGGCGCGATGACGGGCATCAGGTCGTCGTCGAGCAGCCTTTCGCTGACAAGGCCCTCGTAGCGGCCGAAGCCGTGGCGGATTGCGATATCGACGCCGTCGCGGGCAAAGTCGACGAGGCGGTTGGAGGCACTGATACGGATGTCGGCGCCGGGCAGGCGTTCCTCGAATTTCGGCAGACGCGGCACGAGCCACTGTGCGGCGAAGGTCGGCGTGCAACTGATTGCCAGCGTCGCGGGAGATTTTGCCCGGGCCAGCAATTCGTCGGTCGCCTCACGCATCATGCGAAAGGCCGAGCGCATCGCCTTGAAGTAACCCTCGCCATTCTCCGTCAGCCTGATCTGCCGCGGCCGCCGCTCGAAGAGCTGCACGCCGAGCGATTGCTCCAGCTCGCGGATCTGCAGGCTGACGGCGCCGGGCGTGACATTGAGCTCGCCGGCGGCGAGCGTGACGCTCAGATGCCGCGCTGCCGCTTCGAAGGCGCGCAGGCCGGAAAGAGAGGGAAGGCGGCCGTTCATGATTTAGTTTTCCTCGCTGAAAAGCCGAAATATGATCGTTTGTACGGCATGAAAATCCGCGAAATTATAGCGTGAAAGCCGGATTTTGACATCCGGGCACCGCGACAGATTTAGAAAATTTCGCAAGGAGATCCCCATGGCCAACCGTAGCATGACCGCAGGCGAATGGGGCCTGCTCATCGCGCTCTCGCTTCTCTGGGGCGGTTCGTTCCTCTTCAACGGCATCCTGGTGCGCGAACTGCCGACGCTCACCATCGTCACCGCCCGCGTCGGCCTTGCCGCCCTCGCGCTCTGGACGGTCGTGCGCCTTGCCGGCCATGCCGTTCCGCGCAACAGGGAAGTCTGGCTCGCCTTCCTCGGCATGGGCGTGCTCAACAACATCATCCCGTTCTCGCTGATCGTCTGGGGCCAGACGCACATCGCGAGCGGCCTCGCCTCCATCCTCAACGCCACCACGCCGCTCTTTGCCGTCATCGCCGCCCATCTGCTGACGACGGACGAGAAGATGACGGGCGGACGGCTCGTCGGCGTCCTCGTCGGCTTTCTCGGCGTGGCGCTGATGATCGGCCCCTCGGTCCTCTCCGATCTCGGCGCCAACCTCCTGGCGCAGCTTGCCGTGCTCGGGGGCGCCGTCTCCTATTCGATCGCCGGCATCTTCGGCCGCCGCTTCCGCCGCCTGGGCCTGCCGCCGCTGCTGCCGGCCGCAGGGCAGGTGACGGCCTCCGCCGTGCTGATGCTGCCCGTCGCGCTGGTCGTCGACCGTCCATGGACGCTCGCCATGCCCTCGGCGCAGACCTGGATGGCCCTGTTCGGCCTCGCCTTCCTTGCCACCGCGCTCGCCTATGTCATCTTCTTCCGCATTCTCGCCACGGCGGGTGCGACGAACCTGATGCTCGTGACCTTCCTCATCCCCGTCAGCGCCATCCTGCTCGGCGCGCTGATTCTCGGCGAGGTGCTGGCGCCGAAGCATTTTGCCGGCATGGCGCTGATCGCCGTCGGCCTTGCGGCCATCGACGGGCGTCTCCTGCGCATGGTGATGGAAAAGCGCCGGCCGCTCGGCTCGGATGCCGGCGGCTGATCAGCAGGCGAGGTCCGCGACGACGGCGTCGAGGATCAGCATGCCGGCCGGCGTGCAGCGCAGCCGCGAATTGCCGAGCCGCTCGATGAAGCCGTGCTCGATGAGGAACTGTTCCCGGTCGGGATCCGGGTCGCGGCCGGAGAGGGTCTGCCAGCGGGCGAGATCGACGCCCTCCTTGAGGCGCAGGCCCATCAGCAGCAGTTCGTCCGCCTGTGCCTCGCGCTCCAGAAGCTCCTGGTCGATCATGCCGTGGCCTCCCGCCTCGACCCGTTCCAGCCAGGCTTCCGGCTTCCGCTCCGTGGCGGTGGCGATCTTCGCGCCGCCGGCCGTCAGGCGGCCATGCGCGCCGGGACCGATGCCGACATAGTCGCCATAGCGCCAATAGGTGAGGTTGTGGCGGCTCTCCGCGCCGGGGCGGGCGTGGTTGGAGACCTCGTAGGCCGGCATGTTTTCGCGCTCGGTGATTTCCTGCGTCGCCTCGTAGAGCACGGCGGACTGCTCCCCGTCGGGCACGACCAGCTTGCCGGCCTTGTGAAGGCCGTAGAAGGGCGTGCCCTCCTCGATGGTGAGCTGGTAGAGCGAGAGATGATCGACGGCGTAGGAGACGGCCTGCTTCAATTCGCGGTCCCAGTCCTCGACGGTCTGGTTCGGCCGGGCATAGATGAGGTCGAAGGACATGCGCGGAAAAATGTCGCGCGCGAGGCGGATCGCCTTCAGCGCGTCGGCGACGTCATGCAGCCGGCCGAGGAATTTGAGGTCCCGGTCGTTCAGCGCCTGAACGCCGAGCGAGACGCGGTTGACGCCGGCCGCGCGATAGCCGCGGAACCGTTCGGCCTCGACGCTGGAGGGGTTCGCCTCCATGGTGATCTCGATGCCGTCAGGCACATGCCAGTGGCGGGCGATGCCGTTGAGGATCGCATCCACCGTTTCCGGCGCCATCAGCGAGGGCGTGCCGCCGCCCATGAAGACGCTGGTGACGCTGCGCGAGCCGGTGAGCCGGCGCATCGTCGCCATTTCCTTCAGGAAGGCCTGCACGAAACGCGGCTGATCGACCGGCTGGTGGCGCACATGGCTGTTGAAGTCGCAATAGGGGCATTTGGCGGCACAGAACGGCCAGTGCACATAGATGCCGAAGCCGGGGTCGGAAAGGCCCGATCCCATGCCCGGCCGGATGTCGAGGGGCACCGCCGTCATCGCGCCTCAGGCCTTCAGGCAGGTTTCGACGAAGCGCTTGAAGGCGCGGGCGCGGTGCGACAGCGCGGCCGCATCGCCCGGCTTCCAGCCGTGCTTTTCCTGCGCGCTCATCTCGCCGAAGGTCGTCTCGTAGCCGTCCGGCCGGAAGACCGGATCGTAGCCGAAACCCTGCGTGCCACGCGGCGGCCAGACGACGTGGCCTTCCACTTCGCCGCGGAAGAGTTCGGTATGGCCGTCCGGCCAGGCAAGGCAGAGCACGGAGACGAAGCGCGCCGTGCGGTCCTTCGCCTCGGTGGCGCCCTTCTCGGCAAGCGCCTTCTCCACCTTCTCCATAGCCATGGCGAAGTCGCGCGTGCCGTCTTCCTTTTCCGCCCAGTTCGCCGTGTAGACGCCCGGCGCGCCGTCGAGCGCGTCGATGACGAGGCCGGAATCGTCCGAAAGGGCGGGCAGGCCCGCGGCCTTCGCCGAGGCGAGCGCCTTGATCGTCGCGTTTTCCTCGAAGGTCGTGCCGGTCTCGTCCGGCTCCTCGAATTTCAGTTCGGCGGCGGACCTGACGGAAAAGCCGAAGGGGCCGATCAGGTCCTCGATCTCGCGGATCTTTCCGGCATTGTGGCTGGCGACGACGATCGTCTTGGTGTCGAGCTTGCGCATGAAATTCCTCAAGCGATGTTCCAGAGGCCCGGTTCGGCGCATTCGAGGCTGTTGCCGGCGGGGTCGCGGAAATAGATGGAGCGGGCGCCGTTCGGCCAGCGGAAATCCGCTTCGATGGCGATGCCGGCTTCTTCGAGCTTTTTCACCCAGAAATCAAGCGCCGGCCCCGGCACGCGGAAACAGGCATGGCCCGGCCCCGTCGCGCCGTGCACCGGCACCGGAAAGGCCTGGGGCGGCGGGGTATGCACGGTCTCGGCCGGATTGAAGATCAGGAGAACGCCGGGACCGCAGCGGAAGAAGACGTGGCGGTTCGCCTGCCGCGTGATCTTTTCCAATCCGAGGATGCCGCCATAGAAGGCTTCCGCCGCGTCGAGGTCGTCCGCGTAGAGCGCGGTTTCGAGAATGCCTTCGATCGCGGCGGTCATGGCGAAACCTGTCTCAGGCGATCGCCTGCTTCTGCAGGCCGACGAGGTCGGCGATGCCGGCGCGGGCGAGCGCCATCAGGCCGGAGAATTCCTCCTCCGTGAACGGCTTGCCCTCGGCGGTGCCCTGGATTTCGACGATGCCGCCCGAGCCGGTCATGACGAAATTGGCGTCGGTCTCGGCGGCGGAGTCTTCGAGATAGTCGAGGTCGATGACCGACTGGGCGGCGAAGATGCCGCAGGAGATCGCGGCGACATGGTCCTTCAGGACCTTCTCCACCTTGATCATGCTGCGGGCTTCCATCCATTTCAGGCAGTCGTGAAGGGCGATCCAGGCACCGGTGATGGACGCGGTGCGCGTGCCACCGTCGGCCTGGATGACGTCGCAGTCGACGGTGATCTGGCGTTCGCCGAGCGCTTCGAGATCGACGACGGCGCGCAGCGACCGGCCGATGAGACGCTGGATCTCCTGCGTGCGGCCGCCCTGCTTGCCGGATGCCGCTTCGCGCCGCATGCGTTCGCCGGTGGCGCGCGGCAGCATGCCGTATTCGGCGGTCACCCAGCCCTTGCCGCTGTTGCGCAGCCACGGCGGCGTCTTTTCTTCCAGGCTCGCGGTGACGAGCACGTGCGTGTCGCCGAACTTGACGAGACAGGAGCCTTCGGCATGTTTGGAAATGTTGCGCTCGAAGGAAACCTTGCGCATCTGGTCGGTTTTTCTGCCGGACGGCCGCATTGCGAACTCCTGTCTGAATTGTCTGGGAAGCTGCTTTAGACCAGATCGCCGGGCGAGGGAATGGTGGTGCGGCACGGCGCTTGCGTTTTGGCGCCTTGCAGCGGGAAACCATGGCGGGAAAATCCGTTTTGCGCTGACCTTCGAAATCACTATATTCCTGTCGGATAACAGGGTTTGCAGCGGAAAGATGGTTTTGAAGAGATCTCCGGGTCCTGACAGTCAGGCGGCGCTCGACGAGCGTTCGGGCGAAATCTTCCGCCGCATCGTCGAGAGCTATCTGGAAAGCGGCGAGCCGCTCGGCTCGCGCAACCTGTCGCGCATCCTTCCCATGTCGCTCTCGCCGGCCTCGGTGCGCAACGTGATGAGCGACCTCGAGGAGCTCGGCCTCATCTATTCGCCGCATATCAGCGCCGGGCGGCTGCCGACGCAGCTTGGCCTGCGTTTCTTCGTCGATGCCTTCATGCAGGTGGGCAACATCTCGCCGGAGGACCGCGCCTCGATCGAGCGCCATGTGCGCCCGCACGGCCAGAAGCATACCGCCGTCGAGACCATGATGAACGAGGCGAGCCAGGCGCTGTCCGGCATGTCGCGCGGCGCGGGCCTCGTCATCACCACGAAGAACGACGCCGTGCTGAAGCATGTCGAGTTCATCCGGCTGGAGCCGACCAAGGCGCTGGTCGTGCTGGTCGGCGATCACGACCAGGTAGAGAACCGCATCATCGAACTGCCGGCCGGCGTCACCAGCTCGCAGCTCACGGAGGCCGCCAACTTCCTCAACGCTCATCTTGCCGGCAACACGCTCGTGGAAGCGCGCTCGCAGCTCGAACGGCTGCGCGGCGAAATCAGCAGCGAGCTGGACAAGCTGTCGCAGGATCTCGTCGAGCGGGGCCTTGCGGTCTGGTCCGGCGGCTTCGACGAGGGTAAGCCGACGCGGCTGATCGTGCGCGGCCGGGCGAACCTCTTGGAAGGCCTTGCCGGCGCCGAGGATATCGACCGCCTGCGCATGCTCTTCGACGACCTGGAGCGCAAGGACAGCCTGATCGAACTCTTGAACCTTGCCGAGACAGGCCCGGGCGTGCGCATCTTCATCGGCTCGGAGAACAAGCTCTTCTCGCTGTCCGGCTCCTCGCTCATCGTCGCACCCTATCGCGACAGCGACGACAAGATCGTCGGGGCCGTCGGCGTCATCGGGCCGACGCGGCTCAACTATTCCCGGATTGTGCCCATGGTGGACTATACGGCCCAGCTGATCTCGCGGCTTTCGCGCTGAATGCCCGCAATCCGGGCATCGGCCCTTGATTTTTCGGGATCAAAGCTCGATATCGGGCCAAACCCCTTAAAAGATGCAATTCGGAGTACGTCATGACCGACGAGAGCAAGAAACACGGACCTGACGAAGCGGTAGAGAGCACCATCGCCGCCGACACATTCGCGCCGGAGGAGGCGACTGCCGAGGCGGCCGCCCCGGCGGAGCCGGATCCGGTCGATGCCCTGCGGGCCGAAAACGCCGAACTCAGGGACAAGTACCTGCGCCTCGCCGCCGAGATGGACAACCTGCGCCGGCGCACCGAGCGTGACGTGAAGGACGCCAAGTCCTATTCCGTCGCCGGCTTCGCCCGCGACATGCTGGCCGTGTCCGACAACCTGCGCCGCGCGCTGGATGCCATTCCGGCCGAAGCGCAGGCCGCCGAAGACACCGGCCTGAAGGCGCTGGCCGAGGGCGTGGAGATGACCGAGCGCTCCATGCTCGCAGCGCTCGAACGCCACGGCGTGCGCAAGCTCGACCCGATCGGCGAGAAGTTCGATCCGAACTTCCACCAGGCCATGTTCGAAGTGCCGAACCCGGACGTCGCCAACAACACGGTCGTGCAGGTCGTGCAGGACGGCTACGTCATCGGCGAGCGCGTGCTGCGCCCGGCCATGGTCGGCGTTTCCAAGGGCGGCCCGAAGGCGCTCGCCGGCGAGGCGAGCACCGCGCAGGCCTGATCGGCAGACGACAGGACAAAGAAAACCGGCGGTCGCAAAACCGCCGGTTTTTTCATGTGCATTCCATAAAACGCTAGGCCGCGTTCGATGCCTGTTCCTCGCTGAGGCAGGCATAGATGGCGCTCTCGCTGTCGGAGGCGCGCAGCTTTGCGACCATTGCCGGGTCGCGCAGCACGCGGGCGATGCGCGACAATGCCTTGAGGTGGTCCGCGCCGGCGCCTTCCGGGGCCAGAAGCAGGAAGACGAGGTCGACCGGCTGGTCGTCCAGCGCCTCGAAGTCCACGGGGGTTTCGAGCCTCGCGAAGAGACCGGTGATCTGCGAAAGCTCCTTCAGCTTGCCGTGCGGGATGGCGATGCCATTGCCCACGCCGGTCGAACCGAGCCGCTCGCGCTGAAGGATGACGTCGAAGATCTCACGTTCCGGAAGACCGGTGATCTTTGCCGCTTTTGTCGCCAGCTCCTGAAGCAGCTGCTTCTTGGAATTGGCCTTCATCGCCGGAATAATCGCACTCTGCTGCAGCAAACCTGCCAATGCCATGCTTTTGTCCTCGTGCGCTGGGTGAAGGGATTGAAGAAGCGTGGCGCCCGTCCCGGCGCCACGCTCCCGTCACTCAGCCTTTGATATTGGCTGCGTCGATCCAGCCAATATTGCCGTCGTTGCGTCGGTAGACGATATTGAGCTGCTCCGACCCGGCGCTGCGGAAGAGAAGGACCGGCTCGTCCGTCATGTCGAGCGCCATGACGGCGCTGGCGACGGACATGGTCCTGAGTTTCTTCGTGCTTTCCGCAACGATGGTCGGCGCATAGTCCTCGGGAAGCTCGTCGTCTTCGTCGGGGACCGAATCCATCACCGTGTAAGCCACTTCTGCAAAGGCATCATGACCATTGCCGTTGTGGTGATCCTTGAGCTTGCGCTTGTACCGACGCAGGCGCTTCTCGATCCGTTCGGAGGCCGATTGGAAGGCCGCCAGGGGATCGTTCGCTTCGCCATTCGCCTGCAAGGCCATGCCGGTATCGAGGTGCACCTTGCAATCGGCACTGAACCGCGACCCCGCTTTTTCCACGGTAACCTGGCTCGAATATCCTCCGTCGAAATATTTGGTTACGGCCTCTCCCACCTGCTCTTCAATACGCTGGCGGAAGCTGTCGCCGATTTCCATATGTTTTCCGGATACACGCACACTCATGGAGGTTTCCTCTCTTTCGTGATTTGCGTGCAACAGTCTATTCCAACCTTATCCACGTTCCAAGCTTTTCACGCATGCACTGGTTTTTGTGACGCACGCTTCAGAAAAGCGGGGATATGTCTGGAGTTCCGGCCTGCCTTCCCTTCGAAAGTGGGGCGCGCATTAGCCCGTCCCGCCAGTGAAGTCAATTCCCGGGTTCACGCATTCTTAACGTCTGTCATATGAAAACGCCGGTTCTCCGGCTTTGTTTCACGAGGTGGCGGCCTTGGCGAGCGCCCGCTTCTCCCGGCGCCGCTGCACGGAGGAGGGGATGTTCATCGCCTCGCGGTATTTCGCCACGGTGCGGCGGGCAAGATCCACGCCCCCCTCGCGCAGGGCACCTACGATGTCGTCGTCGGAGAGCACCGCGTCGGGGGATTCCTGCGCGATCATGGCGCGGATGCGGTGACGCACGCTTTCGGCCGAATGGGAATCGCCTCCCTCCGCTGAGCCGATCGAGACGGTGAAGAAATATTTCAGCTCGAACAGGCCGCGCGGCGTCAGCATGTATTTGTTCGAGGTGACGCGGCTCACCGTCGATTCGTGCATCTTGATCGCCTCGGCGACCGTCTTCAGGTTCAAGGGGCGCAGATGGTCGACCCCGTGCATCAGGAAGGCATCCTGCTGGCGCACGATCTCGCTCGCCACCTTCATGATGGTGCGGGCGCGCTGGTCGAGGCTGCGGGTCAGCCAGTTGGCCGTCTGCAGGCATTCGTTGAGGAAGCCGGAATCGGCGCTGTCGCGGCTCGTGCGGCTGGAGACGGAGGCGTAGTAGTCGCGGTTGACGAGGACGCGCGGCAGCGTCTCGGCATTGAGCTCGACATGCCAGGTTCCGTCCGGCGCGGCGCGCACGACGATATCGGGCACCACGGCCTCCGAGGCGCCCGTCTCGTAGCGCGTGCCGGGCTTGGGGTCGAGCTTGCGGATCTCCGCCAGCATGTCGACGAGGTCTTCCTCGCCGACGCTGCAGAGCTTCTTCAGCGTGGCGAAATCGCGCCGGGCGAGCAGTTCGAGATTGTCGACGAGCACCGCCATCGCCGGGTCGAGCCGGTCCTTCGCCTTCAGCTGGATGGCGAGGCATTCGCTGAGCGAACGGGCGAAGACGCCGGGCGGGTCGAGTTCCTGCAGGCGGTAGAGCACGCGGTCGATGTCGGCCATCGGCTTGCCAAGGCGCAGCGCCGTCTCGGCCGTGCTGCCCTGGAGATAGCCGGCATCGTCGAGCTGGTCGACGAGATGCTGGGCGACCAGCCGGTCGACCGGGTCGGGCAGGAGGAAGGGAATCTGCTCGTTCAGCACGTCGCGCAGCGTCTTGCGGGTTGCCACGAAGTCGTCGAGGTCGTAGCCCTCGCCATCCTCGCCGCCGCCGGGCATGGATTTCCACTGGCCGATGAGTTCCGGCGCATCGGCCGCGCGCGGGCCGGCATCGTCGGGAAAGACGTTGTCGAGGCCGCCATCGAGCGTTTCGGGTGCGCTGCCCGCGCTGCCGTTGGTCGCGCTGTCGTAGAGGTCCGGCTGGAACCCGTCCTCGCCGCCGCCTTCGGCATGGCCGCGGTCCTCGCCCGGCAGGGCATAATCCTCGCCGCCCTGCTCGCCGTCCCGTCCGCCTTCATCGCCGGAGGCGATCTCCAGGAGCGGATTCTTCTCAAGTTCCTGCGCGATGAACTGGTTGAGCTCGACATGCGTCATCTGCAGGAGCTGGATGGACTGCATGAGCTGGGGTGTCATCACCAGCGACTGGCTTTGGCGCAGGAAAAGGCTGGCTGCGAGTGCCATGCGGACGCTCTACTCCCCGGGAAAGCGGCCTCCGGCCGGCGTGGCGGGGCGGCGAAATCCAACTGGCCCAAAAATTGCTTTTTTGATGGGTTTGGTCAAGCGCCAGCCGTAAACTTGGTGAAAATCGCGGCGTGCATGCGCACGGCTTGCGTCAGAGGCTGAAATTGTCGCCAAGATAGAGGCGGCGCACATCCGGATTGGCGACGATGTCGTTCGCCCGGCCATGGGTCAGCACTTCGCCGGCATGGATGATATAGGCCCGGTCGATGAGGCCGAGCGTCTCGCGCACATTGTGGTCGGTGATGAGAACGCCGATGCCGCGCGAGGTGAGGTGGCGTACCAGCGCCTGGATGTCGGCGACGGAGATCGGATCGACGCCGGCAAAAGGTTCGTCGAGCAGCATGAAGGTCGGGTCGGTGGCGAGCGCCCGGGCGATCTCGAGGCGGCGGCGCTCGCCGCCGGACAGCGCGATGGCCGGTGACTTGCGAAGATGCGAGATCGAGAACTCGGCGAGCAGGCTGTCGAGCTTCTGCTCGCGCCGCGCCTTGTCCTTGTCGTGCACTTCCAGCACGGCGCGGATGTTCTCCTCCACCGTCAGCCCGCGGAAGATCGAGGCTTCCTGCGGCAGATAGCCGACGCCGAGGCGGGCGCGGCGATACATCGGCATGGTCGTGACGTCGTTGCCGTTGATCTCGATCGAGCCCGCGTCGACCGGCACGAGGCCCGTGATCATGTAGAAACAGGTCGTCTTGCCCGCGCCGTTCGGGCCGAGCAGGCCGACCGCCTCGCCGCGGCGCACGACGAGCGACACGCCGTTGACGACACAGCGGTCGCGGTAGCTCTTGGTCAGCCCGCGGGCAATGAGGGTCCCGTCGTAGCGCGAAAGGTCGACGCTGCGCTGGGGCTCCTGCGCGGCCTTCCTGGGGCGGCGCGTCAGGCGGGTGAGCAAAGAGGAGGACACGCTATATCAGTTCGTCTGCTTGCGGGACTTCGGATCGAGCTGGATCATGACGCGGCCGCCGCAGGCGTCGAGCTTGGCCTCGCCGGTGCGCATGGTCACCGTGAGCTGGCAGCCGACGAAGACGTTCTTGCCTTCCGACAGCACGACCTTCTCGCCCTTCAGCAGCAGCGTCTCGTTGACGAGGTTGAACGTGCCGGTGTCGGCCGTCGCTTCCTGCGTGCCGGACTTCAGGTAGACCTTCTCCGAAACGTCGATCTTCTCGATATCCGCATCGCCGCTGGCCACCGAGCCGCCGCTGCTGGCGGCGTAGTAGACGACCATCTTGCCTGCCTGCAGCGTCGTCGTGCCCTGCACGACCTTCACATTGCCGGTAAACTCGGCCTTGTTCTCCTGGTCGCGGATTTCCAGCTTGTCGCTCTGGATCTGGATCGGCTTGTCGTTCGACAGCTGCATGCCCTTCATGCGGCTCGACGTCTGCTGGGCGTCCGCAGGAACCGAGATCAGCGCAAGACCTGCGGCAAGAACGGAAATGCTGGCGGCCCGGAGCGGGGCGGAAAGAGTGGCGAACATGGCGCTCTTACTTTTCTCGGTTGCGGATGGCGGCAGGATCGACATCGACGACGACCTTGCCTTCGAAGACGACGACCCGGCCTTTATCCGTCATTCTCAGCGACTGCGCAACAATGGATGCTTCGCGCGAGCGGATGGAAACCGGCTCCTGTGTCGACATGTTGCCGCCGTCGATATCCAGATGGGCCGAACGGAAGGCGGCTTCAAGGCCGGTGTTGAGGCTGATGGTGAAGGGGGCGATCATGTCGAGCAGGTTCTTGCCGCGATCGTAGACGCCGGTCGCGGCGACCACTTCCGCGATCGTGGTCTCGTTGACCGGCATCTTCGCCGTGATGTTCTCCAGCGTGATGACGTCGGGCTGCTTCATGTCCTGCAGCGCGCGCTCGGCCTTCATGGAATAGCTGATGCCGTCGTCGTTGCGGCCGGAAATCGCCGGATTGCGCATGACGATCTTGCCGTCCTCGATGGTGGCGCTTTCCACCTGCAGGTTGGACGGGACATAGGTGCGCACGATCGACACGACGGCGAAGACAAGGCCGATGACGATGGCGGCGACCGGCAGGGCGACCTTCAGCACGCGCACACGGGCGGAATGCCGCGCCGCGAGGCGGTAAGCCTCGGCGGAAGCGCCTGTGCCCTGTGCACCCGACGGTGCTTCTGTCACGGTGTCCAGCATTGTGCCTGCTATATTAAAGTGCCGAATGGCGTTCGCTGCGAAACGGCGGGCCACTGCGGATAACGGGCCCCATATGGCGATTATTCCTCAACAAACAATGTCTGCCCAGGAAAGTTCAGCGACGAATTGCCATTTGCGTCTGGAATGCCATATCGATAGGGCCTTCGGCAAGCCACCTTGCAACCGGTGGCCACCAGAGTTGAGGACAGGGAATGGATCACGCCGCCATCGCCGACCGCCGGCAACTACGCCGCAAGCTCACCTTCTGGCGGATCGCCGCCATCGGGATCGTGCTCCTCGCCGTCTTCGCCGCGGCCGCCTTGCGCTGGCCGGGCAGCGGGGCACGCGACCATATCGCCCGCGTCGACATCAGCGGCATCATCCGGGACGATACCGAACTCCTGGAGCGCCTCGACCGAATCGCCCGCAACGACCGGGCGAAGGCGCTGGTCGTGACGATCTCCTCGCCCGGCGGCACCACCTATGGCGGCGAGGTGATCTTCAAGGCGCTGCGCAAGGTGGCGGAAAAGAAGCCCGTCGTCTCGGACGTGCGCACGCTCGCCGCCTCCGCCGGCTACATGATCGCGACGGCCGGCGATACGATCGTCGCGGGCGAAAGCTCGATCACCGGTTCCATCGGCGTGCTCTTCCAGTATCCGCAGATGAAGGAGCTGATGGACAAGATCGGCGTCTCGCTGGAGGAGATCAAGTCCGCGCCGCTGAAGGCCGAGCCCTCGCCGTTCCATCCGGCAAGCGAGGAGGCCAAGACGATGATCCGCGCCATGGTGATGGACAGCTACGACTGGTTCGTCGACCTCGTCGTCGAGCGCCGCAAGCTGCCGCGCGCCGAGGTGCTGCGCCTTGCCGACGGCAGCATCTTCACCGGCCGTCAGGCGCTTGCCGCCAGGCTCGTCGACCGGCTCGGCGGTCCGCAGGAGATCCGCGCCTATCTCGACGAGCGCAAGGTGCCGGCCGACCTTCCCTTCGTCGATTACCGGCCGGCGAACCGCTCCGGCTTCTTCTTCATGGGCGCCAGCCTGCGCGAGTTCGCTCGCTCCATCCTCGGCCTGCCGCTCGACCTTCAACCGACGATCGAAAAGCTGACCGGCGAAAAGTTGTTTCTTGACGGTCTGGTCTCGGTTTGGCAGGTTGATCGCGATTGAAAAACAAGAATTTTTGAGGGGGATACAGTGATCAAGTCGGAACTGGTTCAGATTGTCGCCGCGCGCAATCCCCACCTTTACCACCGCGACGTCGAGAACATCGTCAACGCGGTGCTCGATGAGATCACCGATGCGCTGGCCGGCGGAAACCGGGTGGAGCTGCGCGGCTTCGGCGCCTTCTCCGTCAAGAACCGCCCCTCCCGTTCGGGGCGCAACCCGCGCACGGGCGATGCGGTCTTCGTCGAGGAGAAGTGGGTTCCCTTCTTCAAGACCGGCAAGGAGCTGCGCGAGCGGCTGAACCCCGGCCAGGCCGACCAGGACGACTAAAGCGCGGGCGCCCGAACGGCGCCTTGCGCCAGAAAGGCGACGCCATGATCAAGAGAGTAGTCAACATCCTCGTGCTCATCCCGATCGGCATCGTGCTGATCGTGCTGTCGGTGGCGAACCGGCAGCCGGTGACGCTGGCGCTCAACCCGTTCCGACCGGAAGACAGCGTGCTCTCCGTCACCGCGCCCTTCTTCGTCTATCTCTTCCTCGCGGTGATCCTCGGCCTGGTGATCGGCTCGCTCGCCACCTGGTTCACCCAGGGCAAGTACCGCAAGCGCGCCCGCATCGAGGCGAGCGAGGCCGTCAAGTGGCACAGCGAGGCGGAAAAGCACAAGACACGCGCCGAAGCCATCGCCTCGCAGGCGGTGCTGCCGGCTTCCGGCAAGTAGGCGCGCGCCGCGCGCCTCAGGCCGTGCCCCCGTTCAGCTTTGCGCCGAGATCGGCGAAGAACTGCGTCGCGAGCTTCTTCGACGTCGAATCGATGAGGCGTGAGCCGAGCTGGGCGAGCTTGCCGCCGATCTGCGCCTTGACGTCGTAGGAAAGGATCGTGCCGTCGCCATCCTCGGTGAGCCGCACGTCCGCGCCGCCCTTGGCAAAGCCGGCGATGCCGCCCTTGCCCTCGCCGGAGATCGTGTAGCTCTCGGGCGGGTTGAGGTTCGACAGCGTCACCTCGCCGCTGAAATTCGCGGAGACGGGACCGATCTTGATCTTCACCGTCGCTTCCAGCTCGTTCGGCGATTTCATGGTGAGCGACTGACAGCCCGGGATGCAGGCCTTCAGCACGTCCGGATCGTTGAGCGCCGCCCAGACGGCCTCGCGCGGCGCGGCAATGCGTTCTTCGCCGGACATGTTCATGATCGATCCTCCCTTGTCGGACCAAAACTATCGCAATCGGAAAGCGCTTTGCCAAGTGGGGGAGGGATGGTATGGGGACCGCTTGTTTTCCGGCGCTGCCGGTGAGAATTCAACCGACGACGGACGATCGATCGTGAAGGACAGACACCGCCGGCCGAAGAGCGGCCCCGCCGCGCCCGTCAAGGCGCGCGCCGAGAGGGGCCCGGCCGCAAGGGCCCCCGCCCCGCCGAAGAAGGAGCCGCGCCCGGCGGCCGAGGCGCCTGTGCGCCCCCTGACGCGCCGCGAAGGCGAGAAACCGGCCGAGCGCGTGCCGGTCATCCTCGAAACCGCGGGCTCCGACCAGTACCGCCTGATCGACAGCGGCGCTGGCGAGAAGCTCGAACAATACGGCCCCTACCGCATCGTGCGGCCGGAAGCGCAGGCGCTCTGGCAGCGCAGCCGTCCCGGCATCTGGGACAAGGCCGACGCGCTCTTCACCGGCGACACGGACGAGGACGGCATGGGGCGCTGGAAATTCCCCAGGGCTGCGCTGGGCGAGACCTGGCCGATGCAGCTGCTCGGCGTCGATTTCCACGGCCGCTTCACCGCCTTCCGCCATGTCGGCGTCTTCCCGGAGCAGCTCGCCCACTGGCGCTGGATGAAGGAGAAGGTCGAGACGGCGGGCCGGCCCGTCAAGGTGCTGAACCTCTTCGGCTATACCGGCGTCGCCTCGCTGGTCGCGGCCAGCGCCGGCGCGGAGGTCACCCATGTCGACGCCTCCAAGAAGGCGATCGGCTGGGCGCGCGAGAACCAGGCGCTCGGCCGCATGGAAAAGCTGCCGATCCGCTGGATCTGCGAGGACGCGATGAAGTTCATCCAGCGCGAGGAGCGCCGCGGCAGCACCTACGACATCATCCTGACGGACCCGCCGAAATTCGGCCGCGGCCCCAACGGCGAGGTCTGGCACCTCTTCGATCACCTGCCGCTGATGCTGGATGTCTGCCGCGAGATCCTGTCGCCCAGGGCGATCGGCCTTGTGCTGACGGCCTATTCGATCCGCGCGAGCTTCTATTCCATCCACGAATTGATGCGCGAGACCATGCGCGGTGCCGGCGGCACGGTGGAATCGGGCGAGCTCGTCATCCGCGAGAGCGGCCCCGACGGCAGGGATGCCGGCCGCGCGCTCTCCACCTCCCTCTTCAGCCGATGGGTCAGCGCATGAGCCACGATCATTCCGCAACGCGCCGCGTCGGTCAGGTGAAGGAGGTGACGAGCCTTTCCAACCCGATCGTCAAGGACATCAAGGCGCTGTCCGACAAGAAGCACCGCGACGAGACCAGGAGCTTCATGGCGGAAGGCCTGAAGCTGGTCATCGACGCGCTGGAACTCGGCTTCGAGATCCGGACGCTGGTCTATGCCAAGAACGTCAAGGAGAAGCCCCAGGTCGTGCAGTGCGCGACGAAGACGGTGGCGCGCGGCGGGTTGGTGCTGGAGGTCAGCGAGAAGGTGCTGTCCTCGATCACGCGGCGCGACAATCCGCAGATGGTCGTCGGCATCTTCACCCAGCGCTGGACGCCACTGCGCGAGCTGAAGCCGAAGACCGGCGAGACCTATGTCGCGCTCGACCGCGTGCGCGATCCCGGCAATCTCGGCACGATCATCCGCACGGCGGATGCCGCGGGCGCGAGCGGCGTCATCCTCGTCGGCGAGGCGACCGATCCCTTCTCGATGGAGACCGTGCGCGCCACCATGGGCTCGGTCTTCGCCATGCCGCTGGTCAAGACGAACGTCGCCGATTTCCTCGCCTGGAAGAAGACGGCGGGCGTCGAGGTCGTCGCGACCCACCTTGCCGGCGCCGTCGACTACCGCACCATCGACTACAGGAAGAAACCCGTCGTGCTGCTGATGGGCAACGAGCAGTCCGGCCTGCCGGACGAGCTTGCCCGGGCGGCGGATGCGCTTGCCCGCATCCCCCAGGCCGGCCGCGCCGATTCGCTCAATCTCGCCATCGCCACCGGCGTCATGCTCTTCGAGGCCCGCCGTCACCTCCTGACGCTGGAAGCCCGCGCATGAGCGAACGCATTCCGCTGATGTCCCGGCCGGTGCCCGTTATCGTCGTCATCCTCTTGGCGCTCGCCGTCGACCAGGCGATAAAATTCGCCGTCGAGATATGGCTTCCCTTCCAGGAGGCGGTGCATGTGATGCCGATGCTGGCCCTCTACCGCACCTACAATTACGGTGTCGCCTTCTCCATGCTCTCGGGCATGGAGAGCTGGTTCATCATCACGCTGCGGCTCTTCGTCGTCGGCTTCGTCGTGTGGCTCTGGCGGCAGACGCCGAAGGCGCGCGGCTTCGCCCATGCCGGTTATGCCTTCATCATCGCCGGCGCCTTCGGCAACATCATCGACAAGGTCCTCCTGGGCTACGTCATCGACTACGTGCTCTTCTACACGGAAACCTGGTCCTTCGCGGTGTTCAACCTTGCCGACACGTTCATCACCATCGGCGCCGGACTGGTCATCCTCGACGAACTCCTCCTGCTGCGCCGGCGCAATCGTTAAAATTCGAACGACTTGCTGAAGCCGATTTGAACGGTCCGCGTGCTATGCGGGCGTTCATGAGCGAACCCGTCAAGCTACAAGACCGGCTCAAGGCCGAATTTGCCGAAGCGCCGCGCCGCGCCGCCCGCACCCGTAGGCAGGAAGAGGCGGCGGCCGATCCGCAGGCCGTCGAGGTGGAGGCGGCCGCGGCCGTGCCCGAGCCGGAGGGCCACGCGACGGTCCGCAGCGTGATCGCCGGCACCGGCCTGCTGTTCGGCGCGCTCGTGCTGGCAACGGGTTTTGCCGCCGGCTTCTACATCGCGGCCGTCGTGCTCGGCCTTGCCGGCATGGCCGGCGGGGTTTTCCTCTTGCGTGCGCGTCGCCCGGCATCCGGTGTCGAGGCGACGCATGACCGCTCCTGGGAGCGCAGCGAGACCTCGGAAATCCTCTCGGCCATCCATGACGTGCTCGGCGACATCGTCGTCATGCGCGCGCTCGACGGCCGCATTCTCAGCGCCAATGCCGTTCTCACCGACCTGACGGGCGCAACCGACGTCGTCGGCCGGACCTGCGAGGCGCTCGGCCTTACCTTCCGCTCGCAGGCGATCGCCCATCGCTACGACGTCGATGTCGAGGGCCTGGCGGGCAAGCGCATCTATTCCTGGCACGACGTCACCGTGCGCGATCCCGCCTCCGGCGATCTCGTCGTGCATTCCATCGCCCGCGACGTCACCGAGGAGCGCCGCGCCGAGGGCGAGCGCGAGCGCGCCCGCCAGCGCGCCGAGGAGGCGAGCGCGGCAAAGTCCCGCCTGCTCGCCACCGTCAGCCACGAGATCCGCACGCCGCTCTCGGGCATTCTCGGCATGTCGCATCTCATCGGCCAGACGCGGCTGACCGCCGAGCAGAAGAACTACCTTGCCGGCATGCGCCAGTCCGGCCATGCGCTCGTCCAGCTCGTCGACGACCTCCTGGATTTCTCCACCATCGAGGCCGGCCGCTTCCAGCTTCGCCCCTCCGAGGAGCCGGTGCGCCCGATGCTGGAAAGCGTCGTGGAAATGCTCTCGCACCGCGCCCATGAAAAGGGCATCGAGATCGGCTCCTTCGTTTCTCCGGACGTGCCGGGCCTTCTCCTCTACGATGCGCCGCGCCTGCGCCAGGTGCTCTACAACGTGGTCGGCAATGCGGTGAAGTTCACCCATACGGGCGGCGTCCTTCTGGAAACCACGCTCGATCGCGGCGCCGTCGTCATCCGCGTCACCGACACCGGCCCCGGCATGAATGCCGAGGAGCAGGCCCGCATCTTCCAGGAGTTCGAGCAGACGGGAAGCGCCGCGCAGCGCAGCGGCGGCACCGGCCTCGGCCTTGCCATCTCCGCCCGCATCCTCAGCGAGGCCGGCGGTGCGCTGACGCTCGAAAGCACGCCCGGCAAGGGCAGCACCTTCACCATCCGCATGCCGGTCGATCGCCCGCACAAGGCCGCGGGCACCGGCGGTGCGCGCAAGGGCGTCTTGAAGGGCAGCCTGGTCTTCCTTCTCGCGCCGGCCGGCCCGGCCTCCAGGGCGCTGGTGCGCACCATCGATGCGCTCGGCGGCACCTGCCATCTCGCGACGGGGCTCGACGAGGCGCTCGACCTTGCCCAGGGCCTTGCCGGCAAGCGGGCCGAACTGACCGACATCATCGTCGACAACCGCCTTGCCGGCGTCTTCCGCCGGGAGCTGGCCGATCTTGCGATGTTCCGCGACAGCCGTGCGCGCCGCATCTATCTCGTCAATCCGGAGGAGCGCAGCGGCCGTGCGATCGGCAATGGCGAGGGCTACGATTCCTGGCTCATCCGGCCGCTGCGCGAACGTTCGCTGGTCGAGGTGCTGCGCGGCCGCATGAAGGGCATCGAGGTGCGCGATGCGATCAACGACAACCGCCCGATCCTGAAGGACCTGCCGCCCGCCGCCGCCGAGCCGGCGGAGACAGCCGCGACGGGCGCGCGCATCCTCCTTGCCGAGGACGATCCGGTCAATGCCATGCTGGTGCGCTCCGTGCTGGAACGAGCCGGCCACACGGTGCGCCATGTGCCGGACTATTCGGCGCTCGTCTCCGCGCTTGCGGGCGCGACGGATGCCGGCCCCTTTGCCGCCGATCTCGTCCTCACCGATCTCGGCATGCCGGGCGGCGAGGGCAGGGAGATGATCGCCCGCATCGTGCGGCGCGATTATGGCAATGCCCGCCTGCCGGTCGTCGTGCTGACGGCGGACAGTCGTGCGGGGCTGCGCGAGGAGCTTCTGGCGACCGGTGCCGACGCCGTGCTGGCAAAGCCCGCCGATCCCGTTCAGCTGATTGCGGAAATCGCCCGCCTTGCCCGGCGCGCGCCGGCCTGATCTTCTCCGGCCGGTGGCTTTTCGCTATCCAAGCCGGCCTTGCGTCATTATCCTGTTGCAGAATCGTGGTTAAAACCGCGAAGTTTCGTTTGACGGGTACACTGCCATGACGCTCGACCTCGCCCAGACCATCGCACCGGCGGAGATGCTCCAGAAGACGGCCCCGGCCGCGGGCCGCTCGGGTACGGACGTGCTCGGCCGCATCGGCAATCTCGAAACGCGCATCGCCCGTTCGGTGACGGAGATCGACGCGGCCCAGGCCGTGCGCTACCGCGTCTTCGCCGAGGAGATGCAGGCGCAGCTTTCGCCCGACGCCATCCGCCGCAAGCGCGATATCGATGCATGGGACATGGTCTGCGACCATCTCCTCGTGCTCGACACTTCGATCGAGGGCGATGCGGAAGAGCAGATCGTCGGCACTTACCGCCTGCTGCGCCAGGATGTCGCCGCGGTCTCCGGCGGCTTCTATTCCCAGTCGGAATTCGACGTGGAGGCGCTGGTTGCGCGCCATCCGGAAAAGCGCTTCATGGAACTCGGCCGCTCCTGCGTGCTGCCGGCCTACCGCACCAAGCGCACGGTGGAGCTGCTCTGGCAGGGCAACTGGGCCTATTCGCTGAAGCACGGCATCGACGTGATGTTCGGCTGCGCCTCCTTCCACGGCATCGTGCCGGAGGAGCATGCGCTGGCGCTCTCCTTCCTGCATCACAACGTGCTGGCGAAGGACGAGTGGAGTGTTTCGGCCCGGCCGGAGCTCTTCCGCACCATGGACCTGATGCCCGCGGAAGGCATCGACACGCGCAAGGCGCTTTCGGCGCTGCCGCCGCTCATCAAGGGCTATCTGCGCCTCGGCGCGACAGTCGGCAACGGTGCCGTCGTCGATCACGGCTTCAACACGACGGATGTCCTGATCGTGCTGCCGATCGGCAAGATCTCCGGCCGCTATCTCAATTACTACGGCGCGGATGCCGGGCGTTTCGCCAGCTGAACAGTTTCATTGAAGGTCAGTATAGTCTGATTTGCCGCCCGTTCCCGACCTCCGGGACGGGCGGCTTTTTGTTTCGCTGGATTCGCGGAAGCAAGCCGCAGTCCTGCGGCCATGGCCGCGGGACTGTCCCGGCAGGTCAGACGCCGGAATTGTAGGCGGCCAGCGTCGCCATGTTGACGATGTCGCTGTCCTTCGCGCCCATCGAGACGATCTGCACCGACTTGTCGAGGCCGACGAGCAGCGGGCCGATCACCGTCGAGCCGCCGAGCTCCTGCAGCATCTTCGTCGAGATCGACGCCGAATGGAACGCCGGCATGACGAGCACGTTGCCGGGGGCCGAAAGGCGGCAGAACGGATACTGCTCCATGATGCGCGGGTTGAGCGCCACGTCGGCCGCCATCTCGCCGTCATATTCGAAATCGACGCGGCGGCGGTCGAGGATCTTCACGGCTTCGCGCACCCGCTCCGAACGCTCGCCCGAGGGATGGCCGAAGGTGGAGTAGGCGAGCATGGCGACGCGCGGCTCGTAGCCGAGGCGGCGGGCAAGGCCGGCCGCTTCCTCCGCGATGTCGGCCAGTTCCTCCGAGGAGGGCATGTCGTGCACGGCAGTGTCGGCGACCAGCACGGCGCGGCCGCGGCAGAGCGCCAGCGACGCGCCGATGACCCGGTGGCCGGGCTTGGCGTCGATGCAGCGGCGCACGTCTTCCAGCGCGGTGGAATAGTTGCGGGTGAGGCCCGTCACCATGCCGTCGGCATCGCCGAGCGCCACCATGCAGGCCGCGAAGTGGTTGCGGTCGTTGTGGATCAGGCGCTGGGCGTCGCGGTAGAGGAAGCCCTTTCGCTGCAGGCGGGCATAGAGGTAGTCGATATAGACGTTGTTGCGCTTGGAGATGCGGGCATTGAGCAGTTCGATGCCGGGCCGGTCGAGGTCGATGCCGGCGCGTTCCGCCGTCTCGCGGATGTGCTCCTCGCGGCCGAGCAGGATGGCGGTGCCGAGCTGCTGGTTGGCATAGGACACGGCGGCGCGCATCATCTGCTCTTCCTCGCCCTCGGCGAAGACGACGCGCTTCGGCTGGCGCCGCACGCGGGCATAGATCTGCTGGAGCGTCGAGGCGATCGGGTCGCGTCGGGCGCGCAGGTCGCGTGCATAGGCGTCGAGGTCGGGGATGTTCTTGCGCGCGACGCCGGTCTCCATCGCCGCCTTGGCGACGGCGACGGGGATGGCCGAGATGAGGCGCGGGTCGAAGGGGACGGGGATGATGTACTGCGCGCCGAAGCGCGGGCGCACGCCCTGGTAGGCGGCGGCGACGTCGTCCGGTACGTCTTCCTTGGCAAGATGGGCGAGCGCCTCGGCCGCCGCGATCTTCATCGCGTCGTTGATGGTGGAGGCGCGCACGTCGAGCGCGCCGCGGAAGATGTAGGGGAAGCCGAGAACGTTGTTGACCTGGTTCGGATAGTCCGAGCGGCCGGTGGCGACGATCGCGTCGTCGCGGATGCGGGCGACCTCTTCCGGCGTGATCTCCGGGTCGGGATTGGCCATGGCGAAGATGATCGGCCGCGGCGCCATGGAGCGGATCATCTCCTCCGAAAGCGCGCCCTTGGCCGAAAGGCCGAAGACAACGTCGGCGCCGTCCATGGCCTCGGCGAGCGTGCGACGGTCGGTCTTGACCGCATGCGCCGACTTCCACTGGTTCATGCCGTCTTCGCGGCCCTGGTAGATGACGCCCTTGGTGTCGCAGAGGATGACGTTCTCCGGTGCGAAGCCCATCGACTTGATGAGCTCGATGCAGGCGATGGCGGCGGCGCCCGCGCCGTTGCAGACGAGCTTGGTCGTCTTGAAGTCGCGGCCGGTCAGCGCCAGCGCGTTGATCAGGCCGGCGGCGGCGATGATGGCGGTGCCGTGCTGGTCGTCGTGGAAGACCGGGATGTCCATCAGTTCGCGCAGGCGCTGCTCGATGATGAAGCAGTCGGGCGCCTTGATGTCTTCCAGATTGATGCCGCCGAAGGATGGACCGAGATAGCGCACGCAATTGATGAACTCGTCGACATTTTCGGTGTCGACCTCGAGGTCGATCGAATCGACGTCGGCGAAGCGCTTGAAGAGCACCGACTTGCCTTCCATCACCGGCTTGGAGGCGAGCGCGCCGAGATTGCCGAGGCCGAGGATGGCCGTGCCGTTCGAGATGACGGCGACCATGTTGCCGCGCGTCGTGTAGTCATAGGCGGTCGCCGGATCCGCGGCGATGGCCTTCACCGGCACCGCGACGCCCGGCGAATAGGCGAGCGAAAGGTCGCGCTGCGTCGCCATCGGCTTGGTCGGCGTGATCTCCAGCTTTCCGGGGCGCCCGGACGCGTGGAAATCCAGTGCTTCCGTGTCGGTGACGGTTGCCCTCTGGCGATCGGATTTGTCGGTTCCCGGCATGCTTCCCCCTTCACACTCCTGTGGGCGATAGGCCCATAACTCCTCGCAGGTGTTGTTTTCTATAGCGCCCCGTGGCTAGGGTGACACCTCTTTTTTAGGAAGAACTGACTCTCCGTGAACGATCAGATCGTGCGTCCGAACGATATCCTGTCGACGGCAGACCTTGCCAGTGACGAAAGCCGCGCATCGGCAACGCCGATGATGGAGCAGTATATCGAAATCAAGGCGGCCAATCCGGACAGCATGCTGTTCTACCGCATGGGCGATTTCTACGAGTTGTTCTTCCAGGACGCCGTGGACGCCGCCCGCGCGCTCGGCATCACGCTGACGAAGCGCGGCCAGCATATGGGCCTCGACATCCCCATGTGCGGCGTGCCGGTCCATGCCGCCGACGACTATCTGCAGAGGCTGATCGCGCTCGGATTCCGCGTCGCGGTCTGCGAGCAGGTCGAGGATCCGGCGGAGGCGAAGAAGCGCGGCTCGAAATCCGTCGTGCGGCGCGACGTGGTGCGCCTCGTCACGCCGGGCACGCTGACCGAGGAGAAGCTGCTCTCGCCCTCCGACGCCAACTACCTGATGGCCGTCGCGCGCATCCGCGGCGGGGCGGAACCATCGATGGCGCTCGCCTGGATCGACATTTCGACCGGCATCTTCCGTCTGTCGGAAACCGGCCAGGGCCAGCTTCTCGCCGATATCCTGCGCATCGAGCCGCGCGAACTGATCGTGCCGGACACGGTGTTCTACGATCCGGAATTCCGCCCGGTGCTCGATGTGCTCGGGCGCGTCGCCGTGCCGCAACCGGCCGTGCTCTTCGACAGCGCGACGGCGGAGGGCCGCATCGCCCGCTATTTCGGCGTCTCGACGCTGGATGGCTTCGGCACTTTCTCCCGCGCCGAACTTGCCGCCGCCTCGGCGGCCGTCGCCTATGTGGAAAAGACGCAGATCGCCGAGCGCCCGCCGCTCGGCCGGCCGGAGCGGGAAAGTTCCGCCTCCACGCTCTTCATCGATCCGGCGACGCGCGCCAATCTCGAACTGGTGCGCACGCTCTCCGGCGAGCGCTCCGGCACGCTCCTGAAGGCGATCGACCGCACGGTGACAAGCGGCGGGGCGCGGCTGCTCGCCGAGCGGCTGATGTCGCCGCTGACCGATCCGGACACGATCAACGCGCGGCTCGATTCGATCGCCGCCCTTGGCGACCGGCCGTCCTTCTGCGAGGACCTGCGCGCGGTGCTGAAGCGGCTGCCCGACATGCCCCGCGCCCTGTCGCGCATCGCGCTCGGCCGGGGCGGGCCGCGTGATCTCGGCGCGATCCTGCAGGGCCTTTCGATTTCCGGCGACGTCGCCCGGCTGATGGCCGCCGAGGGGTTGCAGGGCGAGCTTGCCGAGGCCGCGCAGGCCATCGGCGCACTGCCGCTCGACCTTTCGCATCGCCTTGCCGTCATGCTCGCCGATGAGCTGCCGCTCTTGAAGCGCGACGGCGGCTTCATCCGCGAGGGCGCGGATGGCGAACTCGACGAGATGCGGGCGCTGCGCGACCAGTCGCGCCGTGTCATTGCCGGGCTCCAGCTGCAATATGCCGAGGAAACGGGCGTCAAGTCGCTGAAGATCAAGCACAACAACGTGCTCGGCTACTTCATCGAGGTTTCCGCCGGCAATGCCGCGGCGCTGACGGAGGGCGACGAGGCAAAGGCGCGCTTCATCCACCGCCAGACCATGGCCGGCGCCATGCGTTTCACCACGACGGTGCTTTCCGAGCTGGAGACGAAGATCGCCAATGCCGCCGACCGGGCGCTCGCCATCGAGCTTGCCGCCTTCAACGGCCTGGTCGATGCCGTTGTCGCCGAGGCCGAGGCCATCAAGGCGGCGGCGCGGGCGCTTGCCGTCATCGATGTCTCCGCCGGGCTTGCGGCGCTTGCCGAGGAGCAGGCCTATTGCCGGCCCGTCGTCGACCGCTCCACCATGTTCGCCATCGTCGGCGGGCGGCATCCGGTCGTCGAGCAGGCGTTGCGCCGCCAGCAGGCCGCCGCCTTCGTCGCCAATTCCTGCGACCTCTCGCCGAAGGACGGCAAGGGCCACGGTGCGATCTGGCTGCTCACCGGCCCGAACATGGGCGGTAAGTCGACCTTCCTGCGCCAGAACGCGCTCATCGCCATCCTCGCCCAGATGGGATCCTACGTGCCGGCCGAAAGCGCCCATATCGGCATCGTCGACCGGCTCTTCTCGCGCGTCGGCGCGTCGGACGACCTTGCCCGCGGCCGCTCGACCTTCATGGTGGAAATGGTCGAGACGGCGGCAATCCTCAACCAGGCGACCGACCGTTCCCTCGTCATCCTCGACGAGATCGGCCGCGGCACCGCGACCTTCGACGGTCTTTCGATCGCCTGGGCCGCCGTCGAGCACCTGCACGAGGCCAACCGCTGCCGCGGTCTCTTCGCCACGCATTTCCACGAGCTGACCGTGCTGTCGGAAAAGCTCGACCGTCTTTCCAACGCCACAATGCGCGTCAAGGAATGGGACGGCGACGTGATCTTCCTGCACGAGGTCGGCCCGGGTGCGGCGGACCGCTCCTACGGCATCCAGGTGGCGCGCCTTGCCGGCCTGCCGCCGTCGGTGGTCTCGCGCGCCAAGGATGTGCTGGCCAAGCTCGAGGATGCGGACCGCAAGAATCCGGCAAGCCAGCTTATCGATGATCTGCCGCTGTTCCAGGTCGCGGTGCGCCGCGAGGAGATCCAGCGCGGATCCGCCCCGTCGAAGGTGGAGACGCTGGTGAAGGCGCTCAACCCGGACGACATGACGCCGCGCGAGGCGCTCGATGCCCTCTATGCGCTGAAGAAAGAACTTGGCAATCGCTAGCGCCTGGGATCATTGTCCTCGCCTGCGGAAAGGGTCTATAGCGCATGCGAACCGAACGGGCGATCGACGAGAAGCGGGACGCAAGCCGGCATCCGATGGAAAAGAAACTCCTGGCGCCGGCCGATTCCGGCCTGATCGACGTGCCCGCGCTGCGCGCCAGATGCGAATTCATTGCCAGCACCAATGCCGACTATCGCGACCGCATGCGCCGCGAGCTGCTGGCCGAGTTCAAGAAGGTGAACGCCGCGGGCCGCGAGCGGGCACGCGAACTGCTCTTCGCCGATGGCAGCGGCCTGCAATGCGCCGCGCGCATTTCCTGGCTGCAGGACCAGCTGATCGCCGTCCTGCACGACTTTGCACTCAACCACGTCTTCAGCGCCGGCCAGGCGCCGCCCGCCGCCCGCATCACGGTGACGGCCGTCGGCGGCTATGGCCGCGGCACGCTGGCACCGGGCTCGGATATCGACCTGCTCTTCCTCCTGCCGGTAAAACCCGCCGCCTGGAGCGAGCCGGCCATCGAGTTCATGCTCTACATCCTGTGGGATCTCGGCTTCAAGGTCGGCCATGCGACGCGCAACCTGGAGGAATGCATCCAGCTTTCCAAGGGCGACATGACGATCCGCACCGCGATCCTGGAGGCGCGCTACATCTGTGGCTCGGTGGCGCTGTTCGAGGATCTTGCCCTCCGCTTCGACCGAGAGATCATCCGCGGCACCGGCCCGGAATTCATCGCGGCGAAGCTCGCAGAGCGCGACGAGCGCCACCGCAAGGCCGGCGACACGCGCTACCTCGTCGAGCCGAACGTCAAGGAAGGCAAGGGCGGGCTTCGCGACCTGCACACGCTGTTCTGGATCGCCAAGTATTTCTACCACATCCGCGACCCCGCCGACCTAGTGAAGCTCGGCGTCCTGTCGCGCCAGGAATACAAGCTCTTCCAGAAGGCGGACGACTTCCTCTGGGCGGTGCGCTGCCACATGCACTTCCTGACGGGCAAGGCGGAGGAACGGCTCTCCTTCGACATCCAGCGCGAGATCGCCGAATGCCTCGGCTACCAGCCGCATCCCGGCCTTTCGGCGGTCGAGCGCTTCATGAAGCACTATTTCCTCGTCGCCAAGGACGTCGGGGACCTCACGCGCATCTTCTGCGCCACGCTGGAGGACCAGCAGGCCAAGGAAGCGCCCGGCCTCACCGCCGTCATCAGCCGCTTTACCCGCCGCACGCGCAAGATCGCCGGCACGCTCGATTTCCTCGAGGATCGCGGCCGCATCACCATCGCCGATCCCGACGTCTTCAAGCGCGATCCCGTCAACCTGATCCGGCTCTTCCACATCGCCGACATCAACGGGCTGGAATTCCATCCCGACGCGCTGAAGCAGGTCACGCGCTCGCTGAAGCTCGTCAACGCGGCGCTGCGCGAGAACGAGGAGGCGAACCGCCTCTTCCTGTCGATCCTCACCTCGCCGCGCGATCCCGCGCTCATCCTGCGCCGCATGAACGAGGCGGGCGTGCTCGGCCGGTTCATTCCGGATTTCGGCAAGATCGTCGCGATGATGCAGTTCAACATGTATCATCACTACACGGTCGACGAACACCTGATCCGCGCCGTCGGCGTGCTGGCGGATATCGACCAGGGGCGCGAGAAGGATGCCCATCCGCTGAGCTACCAGCTGATGCCCGGTATCGAGGACCGCATTTCGCTCTATGTCGCGGTGCTGCTGCACGACATCGCCAAGGGCCGGCCGGAGGACCATTCGGAGGCGGGCGCCAGGGTCGCGCGCAAACTCTGCCCGCGCTTCGGGCTCTCGCCGAAGCAGACGGAGCTTGTCGTCTGGCTGATCGAGGAGCACCTGACCATGTCGATGGTCGCGCAGACCCGCGACCTCAACGACCGCAAGACCATCGTCGACTTCGCCGAGAAGGTGCAGTCGCTGGAGCGGCTGAAGATGCTGCTCGTGCTGACGGTCTGCGATATCCGCGCCGTCGGCCCGGGCGTGTGGAACGGCTGGAAGGGCCAGCTCCTGCGCACGCTCTATTACGAGACCGAACTCCTGATTTCCGGCGGCTTTTCCGAACTGTCGCGCAAGGAGCGCGCCCATGCCGCGCGGGAAATCCTCTCCGGCGCGCTTCCCGCCGACTGGAGCCAGAAGGACCGCAAGACCTATACGCGGCTGCACTATGATCCCTACCTGCTGACGGTCTCGCTCGAGGACCAGGTGCGCCACGCGGCCTTCATCCGCGAGGCGGACAAGGCAGGCCAGCCGCTGGCGACGATGGTGCGCACGCATTCCTTCCACGCCATTACCGAGATCACCGTGCTTTCGCCCGACCATCCGCGCCTCCTGACGGTGATCGCCGGGGCCTGCGCGGCGGCGGGCGCCAACATCGTTGATGCGCAGATCTTCACCACCTCCGACGGCCGGGCGCTCGACACGATCCTCGTCAACCGCGAGTTCCCGAACGATGCCGACGAGACGCGCCGGGCGGGCACGATCGGCCGGATGATCGAGGATGTGCTCTCCGGCCGCAAGCGCCTGCCGGAGGTGATCGCCACTCGCACGAAGAGCCGCAAGCGCAACCGTACCTTCACCGTCTCGCCCGCCGTGACGATCTCCAACACGCTGTCGAACAAGTTCACCGTGATCGAGATCGAGTGCCTCGACCGCCCCGGCCTCCTGTCCGAGGTGACGGCGGTGCTGTCGGATCTCTCGCTCGATATCGCCTCGGCCCATATCACCACCTTCGGCGAAAAGGTTATCGACACCTTCTACGTCACCGACCTCGTCGGCCAGAAGGTCACCAACGACAACCGGCAGGCCAACATCGCCGCGCGGCTGAAGGCCGTCATGGCGGACGAGGCGGACGAGCTGCGCGACCGCATGCCGCCCGGCATGATCGCGCCCGTTGCCGCCACGTCGAAGAGGATCAGGACGGAACAATGAGTCTGGTGAAAAAATTCGCGACCGTGGGCGGCGCGACGCTGGGCAGCCGCGTGCTCGGCTTCGCGCGCGAAACGCTGATGGCTGCAGCCCTCGGCACCGGGCCGATGGCCGACGCCTTCTACGCCGCCTTCCGCTTCCCCAACCTCTTCCGCCGCCTCTTCGCCGAGGGCGCCTTCAACGCCGCCTTCGTGCCGCTCTTCGCGAAAGAGATCGAGGCCGGCGGCATCGACGGGGCGAAGCGCTTTTCCGAGGAGGTCTTCGGCGTCCTCTTCACCGTGCTCCTGATGCTGACCATCGCGATGGAGCTCCTGATGCCGCTCATCGTCGCCTGGATCATCGCGCCGGGCTTCGTGGGGGATGCGGAGAAGTTCGATGTCACGGTGAAGCTCGCCGTCGTCATGTTCCCCTATCTCATGTGCATGTCGCTGACGGCGATGCTGTCGGGCATGTTGAATTCGCTGCATCACTATTTCGCCGCTGCCGTCGCGCCCGTCTTCCTCAATGTTGTGCTGATCGGCGCGCTCGGCTACGGGCTCTGGCAGGGTGCCTCGCCGCTGGAAACGGCCTGGTATCTCTCCTGGGGCGTGCTCGCCGCCGGCCTCCTGCAGATGGCCGTGCTCTATGCGGGCGTGCGCCATGCCGGCATGAAGATCGGTTTTCGCCGGCCGCGCATGACGCCGAACGTCAAGCGCCTGCTCTGGCTCGCGCTGCCGGCGGCGGTGACGGGCGGCATCACCCAGATCAACCAGATCATCGGCCAGATGATCGCCTCCACCAAGGACGGCGCGATCGCCGCCCTGCAATATGCCGACCGCGTCTACCAGCTCCCCCTCGGCGTCGTCGGCATCGCCGTCGGCGTCGTGCTGCTGCCGGAACTCGCCCGCGCGCTGAAGGGCGGGCAGGAGCGGGAGGCGGGCAACCTGCAGAACCGCTCGATGGAATTCGTGCTCTTCCTGACCCTGCCCGCCGCCGGCGCGCTCTGGGTCATCTCCGACGAGATCGTGCGCGTGCTCTACGAGCGCGGCGCCTTCAGCCCGGAAACCACATCCATCGTCGCCGGCACGCTTGCCATCTACGGGCTCGGCCTGCCGGGCTTCGTGATGATCAAGGCGCTGAACCCGGGCTTCTTCGCCCGCGAGGATACCAAGACGCCGATGCGCATCACGCTGCTGTCGGTCGTCGTCAACTGCATCCTCGCCGTCTCGCTCTTCCCGCTGTTCCACGAGCGCGGCATCGCCACGGCCGAAGCCGTTTCCGGCTGGCTGACGGCGCTGCTGTTGTTCGTGACGCTGGTGCGGCGTGGCCATTGGCCGCTGGAAAAGGCGCTGCTCTGGCGCGTCGCCCGCCTGCTGGCCGCGACGGTCATCATGGCCGTGGCACTCGACTACGCCTCCGGCTATTTCGCCGATCGCCTTGCATCCACCGCGCCGCCCTACGAGCAGCTCGTGGCGCTCGGCCTGCTGATCGCCCTTGCCATGCTGGTCTATTTCTCCGTCGCCTTCCTCATCGGCGGCGCCGATCTCGGCATGATCCGGCGCAATCTCAAGCGCAAGGGCAAGGCCGCGCCGAGCGAGGAAAGCGCCGAATAGGCCGCCTCAGCGCGCCGCGAGCCGGGCGCGCCTTGCAAGGCGCGCCAGCCCGCCGCAATGATGCCAGTTGCGCCTCGGCCCCACATCGACATGCACGATGCCGTTGCAATAGGTGCCGACGCCGCCGATGGCCGGCGCGGACCTTGCTGCGTCGACGATCCGCTTCACCGGCACGCCCTGCACGCGGATATCGGCAGCGAGGCATTTTCGATGCAGCGATCCCCTCCGGCCGGCGGAGCGGTGGCCGGATGTGACGAGCGGCCGTCGCCCGACCTGCCGGGCGATATGGAGAAGGATTGCCCGCAGCTTGCCGGGGAAACATCGGTGCCGCACGCGCGGCGTCTGCACGGTATAGATCTTCGCCGCGCCCTTCTCGATTCTCGCGGCGTGCTTGTGCCGTCCGCTCGCCATGGCTTCGCTCGCGAAGAACGACGTCAGCGCGATCATGCAGGCAAGCACGGTCGAACAGCTCTTTCGCATGGCACACGCCCTCCGGTCTGCGCCTTTGCGTCGAAACGCGGCCTGTCGAAATCCGACGGTCCCTGCCCCCGCCCGGAGATAAGAACCGGAAAGTGTCATTTATGAGGAGTTTCTGATGAGACGTGGCAACCGGGCGGCGCTGCTGCGGTCTTGATCGCCGCCCCCGCGCCGTGCATAAGCGGCGCCACGACAACAACGGAACCAGGCCTTCCACCCGCCTGAAGGATATCGCCATGAGCGCATTCAAGCCCCTCGTCTTCTCCGGCGTGCAGCCGACCGGCAACCTCCATCTCGGCAACTATCTCGGCGCGATCCGCAAGTTCGTCGCCCTGCAGGCCGACAACGACTGCATCTACTGCGTCGTCGACCTGCACGCGATCACCGCGCAGCTCGTGCACGAGGACATGCGCGGCCAGATCCGCTCGATCGCCGCGGCCTTCATCGCCGCCGGCATCGACCCGAAGAAGCATATCGTCTTCAACCAGTCGGCCGTGCCGCAGCATGCCGAACTCGCCTGGATCTTCAACTGCGTGGCGCGCATCGGCTGGATGGAGCGCATGACCCAGTTCAAGGACAAGACCGGCGGCAAGAATGCCGAACAGGTCTCGCTGGGGCTGCTTGCCTATCCGAGCCTGATGGCCGCCGACATCCTCGTCTACCGCGCCACCCATGTGCCGGTCGGCGACGACCAGAAGCAGCACCTGGAGCTGACCCGCGACATCGCGCAGAAGTTCAACATCGATTTCGGCAGCCACATCCGCAAGGCCGGCACCGGCGTCGACATCGTCGTCGGCGAGGAGCCGGTGCATGCCTATTTCCCGATGGTCGAGCCGCTGATCGGCGGCCCGGCACCGCGCGTCATGAGCCTGCGCGACGGCACCAAGAAGATGTCGAAGTCGGATGCCTCCGACCTGTCGCGCATCAACCTCACGGACGATGCCGACACGATCTCCAAGAAGATCCGCAAGGCCAAGACCGATCCGGATGCCTTGCCGGGCGAAGTCGAGGGCCTGAAGGGCCGCCCGGAGGCGGAGAACCTCGTCGGCATCTATGCCGCGCTCTCCGACAAGTCCAAGGCGGAGATCCTCGCCGAGTTCGGCGGCCAGCAGTTCTCCGTCTTCAAGCCGGCGCTCGTCGATCTCGCCGTCAACGTCCTCTCGCCCATCACCGACGAGATGCGCCGCCTGATGGACGACACGAGCCATATCGACGCCATCCTGCGCGATGGCGGCGAAAGGGCGCGGGCGCGGGCCGAAAAAACCATGAAGGAAGTTCGCGACATCATCGGTTTTGTGCAGTAAGGTCGCCTCGAAACGTCCCGGCGCAAATCCCGGCAGAAGTGTGCAGCGGTTTGCGTGCGGAATTGCGCAGCACCTGGAGATGATGAGGCCGTATGGTTTCTCGACGACTTTCCCGCCTTGAAGGCCACCGCCGGAAATTCCTGGCGGTCATCGACGACACGCCGGAATGCCAGCGCGCCGTCCACTATGCGGGAATGCGGGCGAAGAATTCCAATGGCGGCGTCGTCCTGCTCTATGTGATCGCCAACGGCGATTTCCAGCAATGGCTGGGCGTCGAGGAGATCATGCGGGCCGAAGCGCGCGAGGAAGCGGAGGCCGTGCTGGCGAAGGCGGCGCAGGCCTTGCGCGAATCGGTCGGCATCGAGCCGGAAACGGTGATCCGCGAGGGCGTCGCCAGCGAAGAGATCAACGGGCTGATCGAGGAGGACCGGGACGTCGCGATCCTCGTGCTGGCGGCCGGTTCCGCCAAGGAGGGGCCGGGGCCGCTCGTCTCCTCGCTTGCCAGCCGTGGCCAAGCCTTTCCGATCCCGGTGACGGTCATTCCGGATTCGCTGTCCGACGAGGAACTGGACGCGCTGAGCTGATCTCCAGTCTTGAAGAAAGGCGCGGAAACGCCTATCTTCTTTTGAATTATTCTAAATATTCTGGCCGATCGGCGAGCGCCCGGCCGCACGGAGAGAAAGATGTTCATCCAGACCGAAGCGACGCCGAACCCGGCGACCCTGAAATTCCTGCCGGGCAAGGTGGTTCTGGAGACCGGTACGGCAGAGTTCCGCGACGAGACGGAAGCGCGCGCGGCCTCGCCCCTGGCGGCCCGCCTCTTCGCAGTCCCCGGCGTCACGGGCGTGTTCCTCGGCTATGATTTCATCACCGTCACCAAGGACGGCGCCGACTGGCAGCACATGAAGCCGGCGATCCTCGGCAACATCATGGAACACTTCATGTCCGGCCAGCCGGTCATGGCGAGCGGCGCGCTCGGCGGCAACGAGACCGATGAGGGCGAATTCTTCGACGAGGGCGACGAGACGATCGTCGCCACCATCAAGGAACTGCTCGACAGCCGCGTGCGTCCGGCCGTGGCCCAGGACGGCGGCGACATCACCTTCAAGGGGTTCCGCGACGGCGTCGTCTATCTCAACATGAAGGGTGCCTGCTCGGGTTGCCCGTCCTCAACGGCGACGCTGAAGCACGGCGTGCAGAACCTCCTTCGCCATTTCGTACCGGAAGTGCAGGAAGTTGAAGCCGTCATGTAAGGCCTGCCCCGCAATGCCCCGGTGCCCGGCATGATCGTGCTTGCGATCGATACGGCCGGCACGGGTTGCCATGCGGCGCTCTATGACCCCGACGAGGACAGGATTCTCGGCGCCGCCGGCGCCGATATCGGCCGTGGCCATGCCGAGCGGCTGATGGAATTCGTCGATGCGGCGTTCGATGCCGCCGGCCTCACGCTCAAGGATATCGATCGGATCGCCGTCACCATCGGCCCCGGCTCCTTCACCGGCATCCGCGTCGGCGTCGCGGCGGCGCGCGGCCTTGCGCTGGCGCTCGGCATTCCTGCCGTCGGCGTCTCCACCCTGTCGGCGCTCGCCGCCGACCATCGGACCGCCGTGCCGCTGCTGGTCGCGATGGACGCCAAGCGGGACGAGGTCTACTGGCAGCGCTTCGCCGCCGATGGCAGCGCGCTGTCGCCGCCCGCGATCGCTGCCCTGGACGCAGCGCGAACGCTCGCGGCGGGGCATGACGGGGCGATCGCCGGCTCGGCGGCCGCGCTCCTGCTCGATGGCGCGCCGCAGGGCGGCGACGGCGTTTCCATCGCCACCGTCGCGCGCCTCGGTGCCCGCCTCGACCCGGCGGACCATCCGCCGAAGCCGCTCTATCTGCGCGGTCCCGATGCCAAGCCGCAGGCGGGTTTCGCGATCAAGAGGGCATGATCGCATGTCCCTGACCGACTATTTCACCCGCAAGCCTGCCTTCGACATCTTCCCGCTGGAAACCGCTGATGCCGGCATTGCGGCGGCCCTGCATCGCGCACGTTTCCCCCAGCCGTGGAACGACGGCGAGTTCCATTCGCTGCTGCTGCAGGAGCCGGTCTACGGCTTCCTGGCGCTGCGGGAGGGCGCGCACGGCCGCATGGCCGGCGGCTTCGTGCTGGCCCGGGCCACGGCCGGGGAGGCGGAGATCCTGACGATCGGCGTCGACGAGCGGTTTTCCCGCGCGGGCCTCGGTTGGCGGCTGATGCAGGCGGCACTGCGCGAGGCCAAGATGCGCGGCGCCGAAGACATTTTCCTGGAGGTCGACGAGGGCAATGTCGCTGCTCGCGGGCTCTATGCCAAGCTCGGCTTTGTGAAGGTCGGCGAGCGCAAGGCCTATTATGTCGCCGCCGACGGCCACAGGTCCACGGCGCTTGTCTTGCGGCGCGATCTTCGTTAGTCCCCTATCGGGAGGCTGAACGGAAGAGGGCTGGATCGCATGTCGGATGTCGAGAAATCGCTGGAAGAGCTTTGTGTCGAGCGCGGCATGCGCATGACCGAGCAGCGCCGCGTGATCGCGCGCGTGCTGGAGGCCTCGGCCGATCACCCGGACGTGGAGGAGCTCTATCGCCGCTCGTCGGCCGTCGATTCGCGCATTTCCATCTCCACCGTCTACCGCACGGTCAAGCTCTTCGAGGATGCCGGCATCATCGAGCGCCACGATTTCCGCGACGGCCGCTCGCGCTACGAGACCGTGCCGGACGAGCACCACGACCACCTGATCGACCTGAAGAGCGGCGAGGTCATCGAGTTCCACTCGCCGGAGATCGAGGCCCTGCAGGAGCGCATCGCGCGCGAGCACGGCTTCAAGCTGGTCGACCACCGCCTCGAACTCTACGGCATTCCGCTCAAGGAGGGCGAGTGAGGCGGCCCATGACCGTTCGCTTCAGGGTGCTGCATCCGGTACCGCGGCACCCCCCTCTGCCCTGCCGGGCAGAGGGGGGAAGCCACCTTTCATCAAGGCCGGTTTTCTCCCAGCGACCGGTGCCCCTTTGATCGTCTGGCTGCGTCTCGCCGTGGCTTTCCTCGTGCTCAGCACGGTGACGGCCATCCTGCTGCCCATCCAGCTCGTCGGCCTGCGCTTCAATCTGAAAGTCCGCCGCCGTCTGCCGCGCCTCTGGCACCGTGTCGCCTGCTGGGTGCTCGGCCTCCGGGTGCGGGTGCATGGCACGCTGGAGGCGAAACGGCCGTTGCTGCTTGCCTCCAACCATGTCTCCTGGAAGGACATCCTGGTGCTCGGCTCGGTGGCCGATGTGGTCTACATCGCCAAATCCGAGGTGCGCGGCTGGCCGGTCTTCGGCATCCTCGCCCGCCTCCAGGCGACGATCTTCGTGGAACGCGACCAGCGCCGGAAGACCGGCGACCAGGTCGACGAGATCGCGCGGCGGCTGACGGCCGGCGAGATCGTCGTGCTCTTCCCAGAGGGCACGACCTCGGACGGCAACCGCCTGCTGGAGATCAAGACCTCGCTCTTCGGCGCGGCCGCCTCCGCGGTGCCGCACGCGCCGGGCGGTGTCGTGCATATCCAGCCGGTCTCGATCGCCTATACCGGCGTGCACGGCATGGCCATGGGGCGCTTCCATCGACCGCTCGCCGCCTGGCCGGGCGATATCGAGCTCCTGCCGCATCTCCTCGGCGTCGCGCGCGAGGGGGCGGTGGATGTCGATGTCGATTTCGGCGAGCGGGTGGACTATTCCCGCAGCAGCAACCGCAAGCAGGTCAGCCGCACGGTCGAGGCACGCATTCGCGCCATGCTGGGCGCGCGCCTGCGCGGCCGATAGTCCGGGGGACGTGACAGGACTTCATTTTCCGGGGCTTTTCCACTATGGAAGCGGCCATGAGCGAACAATCCCTCCTTCCGCCCGAAGCCGGCGCCACGCCGAACGCGCGTTCGAACACCCGCAAGGTCTTCGTGAAGACCTACGGCTGTCAGATGAACGTCTATGACAGCGACCGCATGACGGATGCGCTGTCGAAGGACGGCTACCAGGCGACGGACGTCCTGGAGGAGGCCGACCTCGTTCTCCTCAACACCTGTCATATCCGCGAGAAGGCGGCGGAAAAGGTCTATTCCGAGCTCGGCCGCCTGCGCGAGATGAAGAAGGCGCGCGCCAAGGACGGCCGCGAAATGGTGATCGGCGTCACCGGCTGCGTCGCCCAGGCCGAGGGCAGGGAAATCCTGCGCCGCGCGCCGGCGGTCGACCTGGTGGTCGGCCCGCAGACCTATCACCGCCTGCCGGACGCGCTGCGCCGCGCCAAGGGCGGCGAGCGCGTCGTCGAGACGGACTATGCCATTGAGGACAAGTTCGAGCATCTTCCCGCGCCGGAAAAGGCGAAGACCCGCGCCCGCGGCGTCACCGCCTTCCTGACGGTGCAGGAAGGCTGCGACAAGTTCTGCACCTTCTGCGTGGTGCCCTATACGCGCGGTTCGGAAGTCTCGCGCCCGGTTTCGCAGATCGTCTCGGAGGCCGAGCGCCTTGTCGAGGGCGGCGTGCGCGAGATCACCCTGCTCGGCCAGAACGTCAACGCCTGGCACGGCCTCGGTCCGGACGGCCGCGAATGGGGCCTTGGCGACCTCCTCTACCGGCTCGCCGGCATCAAGGGCCTCGCGCGCCTGCGTTATACGACCAGCCACCCGCGCGACATGGACGACCGCCTGATCGAAGCCCATCGCGACCTGCCGGCGCTGATGCCCTATCTGCACCTGCCGGTCCAGTCGGGCTCCGACCGTATCCTGAAAGCGATGAACCGGCGCCATACGGCGGCCGAGTATATCGCCCTCATCGAGCGCATCCGCACCGTCCAGCCGGCGCTGGCGATCTCGGGCGATTTCATCGTCGGCTTCCCCGGCGAGAGCGACCGGGACTTCGAGGACACGATGCGCCTCATCGAGACGGTCGGTTATGCACAGGCATTTTCCTTCAAGTATTCCATACGGCCGGGCACGCCCGGCGCGGAGATGGACGGCCATGTCGCGGAAGACGTGAAGTCGGAACGCCTTGAAAGATTGCAGGCTTTGCTGTTTCGACAGCAGCGCGAATTCGCGCGCGGCTGCGTCGGCAAGGAAATCGACCTGCTCCTGGAGAAGCCCGGCCGCATGCCCGGCCAGCTCGTCGGCCGCTCGCCCTGGCTGCAGCCTGTGAATGTTGATGCAAAAGCGTCTGAAATCGGTGACATTATCCGGGTACGAATCACCGATACCGGGCCCAACAGCCTTTTCGCGCAAGCGATCGGTTGACGGGCGGATCGCAAGGAGCCTGACCGCTTGAACGGACACGAATTGACGACGTCATCGCCGCGCCAGTCGAAAAAAGAGACCGACGCCAATCACTTCGTGCTGACCTTCGAGAACAATCGATACGCAAGCGAGCTGTTCGGCCAGTTCGACCAGAACCTGAAGCTGCTGGAGCAGCGCCTCGGCATCGATGCGCGCGCGCGGGGCAATTCCATCTCCATTTCCGGCGACGTGGTGGCGACCAACCAGGCCCGCCACGCCCTCGATTACCTTTACGACCGGCTTCAGAAGGGAGGCTCGATCGAGCTTTCCGACGTGGAGGGCGCGATCCGCATGGCGATCGCCGCGGACGACCAGCTTTCCCTGCCGACGATGGAGCGCAAGGCCAAGCTCACCATGTCGCAGATCTCCACCCGCAAGAAGACCATCGTTGCCCGCACCCCGATGCAGGATACCTATATCCGCGCGCTGGAGCGGTCCGAGCTCGTCTTCGGCGTCGGCCCGGCCGGCACGGGCAAGACCTATCTCGCCGTCGCCCATGCCGCCCAGCTCCTGGAGCGCGGCGCGGTCGACCGCATCATCCTGTCGCGTCCGGCCGTCGAGGCCGGCGAGCGTCTCGGCTTCCTGCCCGGCGACATGAAGGAGAAGGTCGATCCGTATCTGCGTCCGCTCTACGACGCGCTCTACGACATGATGCCGGGCGACAAGGTCGAACGCGCCATCACCGCCGGCGTCATCGAGATCGCGCCGCTCGCCTTCATGCGCGGCCGCACGCTCGCCAACGCCGCGGTCATCCTCGACGAGGCGCAGAACACGACCTCCATGCAGATGAAGATGTTCCTGACGCGTCTGGGTGAGAACGGCCGTATGATCGTCACGGGCGATCCGAGCCAGGTCGACCTGCCGCGTGGCGTCAAGTCGGGCCTTGTCGAAGCGCTGCAGATCCTCAAGGGCGTCGAGGGCGTTTCCGTCGTCCGCTTCAAGGACGCCGATGTCGTGCGCCACCCGATGGTCGCCCGCATCGTCCGGGCCTATGAAGCCCAGACAGCGGTGCAGGACGAAAGCGAGCAGATGGACCGCTGAGGCGGCTCAAAATTCTGATGAGCGAACTCGATATCCAGATTTCCGTCGAAGACGGCGCATGGCCCTCGGAAGAGCGCCTGCGCGAGATCAGCGAACGTGCGCTCGGCGCGGCCGCAGGTTTCCTCCGGCGGGAGGAAAGGCAGCCCTTCCCGAAGACGGGCGCCCCGGAGGTCTCCCTCGTCTTCACCAGCGACGGGGAGATCCGCGGCATCAACGCGCAATGGCGCAGCCAGGACAAGCCGACCAATGTCCTGTCCTTCCCGGCCTTTCCGCTGACGCCCGGAAAAATGCCGGGGCCGATGCTCGGCGATATCATTTTTGCCGAGGAAACGCTGGCCCGCGAGGCGGCGGATCTCGGCAAGTCTTTCGACGATCATCTCACGCACCTGCTGGTGCATGGATTTCTGCATCTCTTCGGCTATGATCACATGGACGACGAGGAAGCGGAAAAAATGGAGGGGCTGGAGACTCGCATTCTTGCCGAGCTTGGCCTATCTGACCCGTACGGGGATGACCCCGATGAATAGTTTGGACCAATGAGCGACTTTAGAAACCAGTCCGTAGAAACGGAAAAGAGTGAGGCGGACGCCTCAAGTCAGGACGAGGCGGGCAGTAGTAGCAGCGCGCCGAAGCAGGAAAGCGGGGGCCGGACATCCTTCTGGTCCCGCGCCGCACGGCTTTGGCGCATGACGGGTGCCTCCAGCCTGCGCAAGGACCTCGCCGACGCCCTGATGACGGAAGAGAGCGGCGGCGAGCCGACCTTCCTGCCCGAAGAGCGGGCGATGCTGCACAACATTCTTCGCTTCCGCGAGGTGCGGGTCGAGGACGTCATGGTGCCGCGCGCCGATATCGAGGCCGTCGACCAGGACATCACGATCGCCGAGCTGATGGTGATCTTCGAGGATTCCGGCCGCTCGCGCATGCCGGTCTACAATGAGAGCCTCGATGATCCGCGCGGCATGGTCCATATCCGCGACCTGCTCGCCTATGTCACCAAGCAGGCCCGCAACAAGCGCCGCACCAGTGCAAAACCGGCTCCCGCCAATGGCGAGAAGCCGACCCGCACGCCGAAGGCCGAATTTGACCTCGGCCGTGTCGATCTGTCGAAGACCGTCGCCGAAGCCGGCATCATCCGCCAGGTTCTCTTCGTGCCGCCCTCCATGCTCGCCGCCGACCTGATGGCGCGCATGCAAGCCGACCGCACGCAGATGGCCCTCGTCATCGACGAATATGGCGGTACGGACGGTCTTGCCTCGCTGGAGGACATCGTCGAGATGGTCGTCGGCGACATCGAGGACGAGCACGACGACGAGGAGGCCATGATCCAGCGCGTCAGCGACGATGTCTTCATCGCCGACGCCCGCGTCGAGCTGGAGGAGTTGGCGGAAGCCATCGGCCCGGATTTCGACATTCGCGAGCAGCTCGAAGACGCCGATACGCTCGGCGGCCTGATCTTCGCCTCGCTCGGCCGCATCCCGGTGCGGGGCGAGGTGGTGCAGGCGGTGCCGGGCTTCGAGTTCCACGTTCTCGACGCCGATCCGCGCCGCGTCAAGCGGGTACGGGTCACGCGCAAGCGCGCCGGCTCCGTTCGCCGCCGCGAGCGCAAGCCGGAGGGCGAGGGCCTGCCCCTTGCCGGCGACCGGCCGAAACTGCCGGAACAGCAGAACGACGGGGCGAACGCCGAATAGGCGGACGGCCCCCTTGAAAAATGATCTGCGCCTTGTGCCGCCGTGACGCGGGACAAGGCGCTGGTTTTTTGGAAGACTGGCGCGGCTGATTCGGGGACATGAAGGGGACGGCATGGAGCGGCTTGCGGGCAGGGTCATGCTCCTGTCTGGGACGAGACGGGCGCTTTTGGCATTTCTTGCGGGCCTGATCGGGGTGCTGGCGCTGCCGCCCTTCGGTTTCTTCGCAGCGCTGTTCGTCTCCTTTACCTTGCTCGTCTGGTTGCTCGACGGCGCCAGCGCCGCGCCGGAGGCCGGTTTCCTGCGGCGTCTGGCGCCTGCCTTCCGCATCGGCTGGTTCTTCGGCTTCGGCTACTTCGTCGGCGGGCTGTGGTGGCTCGGCAATGCGCTGCTCGTCGAGGCGGATGCCTTTGCCTGGGCGCTGCCGCTTGCCGTCTTCGGCCTGCCTGCCTTCCTTGCTTTCTACTACGGTCTTGCGGCCGCGCTCGCCCGCCTCCTCTGGTCGGACGGCATGGGCCGCATCGCCGCGCTCGCCTTCGCCTTCGGCATTGGCGAATGGCTGCGCGGCACGCTCTTCACCGGCTTTCCCTGGAACGCCGTCGGCTACGGCGCGATGCCCGTGCCGCTGCTCATGCAAGCGGCCGGCGTCGTCGGCATTGCCGGCATGAATGCGCTTGCCGTCTTCGTCTTCGCCGCGCCGGCATTGATCGGCACGCGGCGCGGCCGGGGGCCTGGCCTTTCGCTCGCCGTCCTGCTCTTCGCGGCCCAGCTCGGTTACGGCTACTATGCCCTGAACATCGTGCCGGCGCCGGAAGACGAGGCGACCGTCATCCGCCTCGTCCAGCCGGTGATCGACCAGGCGCTAAAGCTCGACGACGGCGCCCGCGCCGAGATCTTCGAGCAGCATCTGGCGCTGAGCGCCGCAAGTCCGGCGGCGGGCGGCAGGAGGCCCGACATCATCGTGTGGCCGGAGACCTCCATTCCCTTCATCCTCACCGACAATCCGGATGCGCTGGTGCGCATCGCGGCCGTGCTGGAGGACGACCAGGCGCTGATTGCCGGCGCCGTGCGAACCGAAAGCGCCGGTTCCGGCAAGGCGCCGCGCTACTACAACTCCATCTACGCCATCGACGGCCGCGGTCAGATCACCGGCGCGGCCGACAAGGTGCATCTCGTTCCCTTTGGCGAGTACATGCCCTTTGCCGAGATTTTCGAGAGCCTCGGCGTGGATGCCGTCGCCATGCCGGGCGGCTTTTCCGCTGCCCGTGAGCACCAGCTCCTGAATGCCCTAGGCAGGGGTCTCTATCCGCTGGTTTGCTACGAGGCGATCTTCCCCTCCGAGATCAACGGATCGGCGGAAACGGCCGCCGCTCTGCTGAATGTCACCAACGATGCCTGGTTCGGCAGGACGCCCGGCCCCTACCAGCATTTCCAGCAGGCAAGGCTGCGCGCCGTCGAACGCGGCCTGCCACTGATTCGCGCCGCCAATAACGGTATTTCCGCCGTGGTCGATGCGAAGGGCAGGGTGGTGGAAGGCCTTGCCCATGATGTCCCGGGTTTTGTCGATGCAACTCTCCCGGGAAGATTTGCGGCTGCAGACCGGGCAAAGCAGCAGAATTGGTCGTTTCTGATTGTTCTCGGCGTTCTCTTCGCAATGGCGGGCATTTCTAGCATTGGTTTTAGAAACAGGACGAATTGACCAAAAACCCCTAAAATAGCATAGTGCACGCCGCCGGCGGTTCTCCTGTATTGTGGTGACCTTCAGGGTTTGCGCATACAACGTGGCGTTAAGTTTTCGTTAAGGCTGCCGGCAGGGTGGGGCCATTTCTGCGCGTTAGGACACATTGATGATGGAAAACAAGAAGAAGCCGAATCCGATTGATATTCACGTCGGTAGCCGGATCCGGCTTCGCAGGACCATGCTCGGCATGAGTCAGGAGAAGCTGGGCGAAAGTCTCGGCATCACCTTCCAGCAGATCCAGAAATACGAGAAGGGCACGAACCGCGTCGGCGCCAGCCGCCTGCAGAACATTTCGAGCATTCTCAACGTGCCCGTCTCCTTCTTCTTCGAGGATGCGCCGGGTGAACAGGCGGACGCCCAGGCGGGCTTTGCCGAAGCGTCGAGCTCCAACTACGTGGTCGACTTCCTGTCCTCCTCCGAAGGGCTCCAACTCAACCGGGCCTTCGTCAAGATCGGCGATCCCAAGGTCCGCCGCAAGCTCGTGGACCTCGTCAAGGCGCTTGCCGCCGAGGCCGAACTCGAGTGATCTCCGCGTGAGATCTGGAAGAAAAAGGCGGTCCTACGGGGCCGCTTTTCATTTGCGCGCGCTTGTGTCGCGCCCGCGACGACTGCGGCAAAACACCCGGAAAGCCGGGACATAAACATATTCTTATGTCCTTCTGCGCTTGTTTTTCCTCCGCGAACTGAATAACAACGTCGAAGTCCATTTCTTTGAGGGGAATTCCCGCATGCGCAGCAGCTATCTCTTCACCAGCGAGTCCGTCGCCGAGGGTCATCCGGACAAGGTGTGCGACCGCATCTCCGACGAAATCGTCGATCTGGTCTACCGCGAAGCCTTGAAGTCGAAGGTCGATCCGTGGTCGGTCCGTATTGCCTGCGAGACGCTTGCGACGACCAACCGCGTGGTGATCGCCGGTGAAGTGCGCCTGCCGCCGAGCCTGCTGAAGAAGGACAAGGACGGCAACGACGTCATCAACCCCTCCAAGTTCAAGTCGGCCGCCCGCAAGGCGATCCGCGACATCGGCTACGAGCAGGACGGCTTCAACTGGAAGACGGCGAAGATCGACGTGCTGCTGCATTCCCAGTCCGCCGACATCGCCCAGGGCGTCGACAACGCCGCCGACAAGCAGGGCGACGAGGGCGCCGGCGACCAGGGCATCATGTTCGGCTACGCCTGCCGCGAAACCACCGAGCTGATGCCGGCGCCGCTCTACTATTCGCACCGCATCCTCCAGCTTCTCGCCGAAGCTCGCAAGAAGGGCGAGGGCGATGCCGGCAAGCTCGGTCCGGACGCCAAGAGCCAGGTGACCGTGCGCTATGTCGACGGCAAGCCGGCCGATGTCGCCTCCATCGTGCTGTCCACGCAGCATCTCGATGACAGCTGGGATTCCAAGAAGGTCCGCGAGGTCGTGGAACCCTATATCCGCGAGGCGCTGAACGGCCTGAAGATTGCCGACGATTGCTCCTGGTACATCAACCCGACCGGCAAGTTCGTCATCGGCGGCCCGGACGGCGATGCCGGCCTCACCGGCCGCAAGATCATCGTCGACACCTATGGCGGCGCGGCCCCGCATGGCGGCGGCGCCTTCTCCGGCAAGGACACGACTAAGGTAGACCGGTCGGCCGCCTATGCCGCGCGCTACCTCGCCAAGAACGTCGTCGCCGCCGGCCTTGCGGACCGCTGCACGATCCAGCTTTCCTACGCCATCGGCGTCGCCCAGCCGCTCTCGGTCTATGTCGACCTGCACGGCACGGGCAAGGTGAGCGAAGACGCCGTCGAGGCCGCGGTCCGCAAGGTCATGGACCTGTCGCCGTCGGGCATCCGCCGCCACCTCGACCTCAACAAGCCGATCTACGCCAAGACCGCCGCCTACGGTCATTTCGGCCGCAAGGCCGGCCGCGACGGCTCGTTCTCCTGGGAGCGCCTCGACCTCGTCAAGGCCCTCAAGGAAGCGTTGAAGAACTGAGGCCGACATGACGGATGCAGAGCGCCGCAGCCGCGCGAGCGAGGCCTTCTTCGGTCGCCGCAAGGGAAAACCGCTCAGGGAGCGGCAGGCGCAGCATCTTCAGACCGTGCTGCCGGTGCTGAAGGTCGATCTTTCGGCCCCGGCGCCGGCGGACATTGCGGCGCTCTATGATTTCTCGCCGGCCCGGACACGCCTCGAAATCGGCTTCGGCGGCGGGGAGCACCTCATCCGTCGCGCGCAGGAAGCGCCCGATACCGCCTTCATCGGCGTCGAACCCTTCGTCAATTCGATGGCGAAGCTGATCGGCAGCGTGGAGGAAACGGGCGCGAAGAATATCCGGCTCTATGACGACGATGCGACGGCGCTGCTGGATTGGCTTCCGGCAGCCTCGATCGATCAGATCGACCTGCTTTATCCGGATCCGTGGCCGAAGAAGAAGCACTGGAAGAGGCGGTTCGTCTCGAAGGTCAATCTCGACCGCTTTGCCCGGGTGCTGAAGCCCGGCGGGCTCTTCTGCTTCGCGTCCGACATCGACACCTATGTCAACTGGACGCTGATGCACTGCGGGTCTCATCCCGCTTTTGTGTGGACCGCCGAAAACGCGGTCGACTGGCTGACGCCGTTTGCCGGCTGGCCGGGCACGCGCTACGAGGCCAAGGCCAAGCGCGAGGGCCGCAAGTCGGCCTATCTTACCTTCCGCCGTCTCTGACGGAAGGATTTTCCGGCATCAGTGCAGGCTGACGGTGCGCAGGTCGTCCTCGGCCGCCTTGTAGAAGGTGCTCGAACGGTTGTCCGTCAGGAGGATCGGCGTGCCGTCGGCGCCGAACAGGGCCCACAGATCCAGGCTCGGGTCGATTTCCGGCGCTTCCGGGAAGACGCGCGAGACTTCGTCGGCCTTCATCTTCCGGATGTAGCCGACTTCGCCGGCGCCGAGATGTGCAAGATCCGCCTTCGAAACGGTGGGGGTTACAGTCTTCAGTCCCATCTTTGCCTCCATGGCAATGCCGGCAGGGCCGGCCACCGGACGTCCATGGCCACCATGGCCCATCGGTACGTCAGGCGATCAGGTTACGCTTGAAACGTTCCGGCGGGTGTTCCCGCAGGAACGGCTCATGATCTAGTCTGATACGGAAATGTTAATTTTCTTTACCATTCGCACAGGCTCGGGCCGCACGAGGTCGACCGCGAGCAGGCCGTTCTTCAGCTCCGCTCCCAAAACGCGCATGCCGTCGGCAAGCACGAAGGTGCGCTGGAACTGGCGGGCCGCAATGCCGCGGTAGAGATAGTCCCGCTCGCCGTTGTCGACCTGGCGGCCGCGGATGACGAGCTGGTTTTCCTCCGTCGTCACATCGAGCTCGTCTTCGGAAAAACCCGCGACGGCAAGGGTGATGCGCAGCCGTTCCGGTGCGCCTGTCTCGCCGTTCGGCCGCAGCCGCTCGATATTGTACGGGGGATAGCCATCATTGCCCTTGGCGATGCGCTCAAGGGTCTTTTCCATGGCGTCGAAGCCCAGGAGCAGCGGGCTCGTGAAAGGGGTCATGCGTGACATGCATCTAGTCCTTGGCTTTCAAGCGACTTCGGCGGGACCCGACCTCGGCATCCCGATGGCTGCAATATGGGGATTGCCGGCGCAGGGCGCAAGACGCTTGCGAATGGCGATTTCGCAAATATAGTCGCCGCTTCGCCTGCGCGACGCGGGCCAAGAACAGAACCAGCGAGAAAACGGAGACGGCATGTCTGAGCCACGGAAAATCATCATCGACACGGATCCCGGCCAGGACGATGCCGCCGCGATCATGCTGGCGCTCGGCAGCCCCGAACTCGATATCCTCGGCATCACCACCGTCGCCGGCAACGTGCCGCTGGCGCGCACCTCCTGCAATGCCCGCATCATCCTGGAATTCTGTTCGCGGACCGACGTGAAGGTCTATGCCGGCGCCGACAGGCCGATCGCCCGCCCGCTGGTCACCGCCGAGCATGTCCATGGCAAGACCGGCCTCGACGGCCCGGAACTGCACGAGCCGCAGATGCCGCTGGAGGCCCGGCATGCCGTGGACTTCATCATCGAGACGCTCCGGCGCGAACCGGCCGGCACGGTGACGCTCTGCACGCTCGGCCCGCTGACGAACATCGCGACGGCGCTGGAGAAGGCACCGGACATCGCCGGCCGCGTGCGCGAATTGGTCATGATGGGCGGCGGCTTCTTCGAGGGCGGCAACATCACGCCGGCTGCAGAATTCAACATCTATGTCGATCCGGAAGCGGCTGCCGCCGTCTTCAAGTCCGGCATCCCGATCGTCATGATGCCGCTCGACGTCACCCACAAGGTGCTGACGCTGAAGAGCCGTGTCGCCAGTCTGCGCGAGATCGGCAGCCGGCCCGCCAAGGCCCTCGTCGAGATGCTCGACTTCTTCGAGCGCTTCGACGTGGAGAAATACGGCTCCGACGGCGGCCCGCTGCACGATCCGACGGTCATCGCCTATCTCCTGAAGCCGGAGCTGTTCTCCGGCCGCGACTGCAATGTGGAGATCGAGACCACCTCGCCGCTTACCGTCGGCATGACGGTGGTCGACTGGTGGCAGGTCACCGGCCGCAAGCACAATGCGCGGGTGATGAAGGACGTCGATGCCGACGGCTTCTTCGCTCTCCTCGCCGAGCGCGTCGGCCGTCTCTGATGCGCGGCCCCCGCAGTGCCGGGCCGGGTGTCGAAGGTCGTTTCCACACGGAGATGATGGGCCTTTACGACCGCTTCGCGGCGCTCGGCTTCCGCCCGGTGCTCCTGCGCCGCTTCGTGCTGCTCAACGGCGGCGTGGCGGCGGCGAAGGAACTCGTCTTCAAGCCCGGCACGACCGGGCTGGAACGGCTGCTCGACGCGGGCAAGCCCGAGCTTTCCATGGAGGCGCTGATGCTGCGGTCCGAATACCGGGGCCTGTTTGCCGACCTGGAACTGAAGGAGGCTTCGCAGCGCCTCGCCAGCGCCAGCCGTTCGCGCTCCCGCGGCCGGCTCCAGGCAAAGCCGACGGAGCGGACATAGCCCTTGCCGGCACGGCTGTCTCCCTCATCCGTCTGCAATCCGTTCCTCTCAAAACAAAAAAAGGCCGGCGGAGACGCCGGCCTTTTTCGTCATTCGGTCCGTCTCAGAACTCTTCCCAGTCGTCCTGCGCCAGCGCCGTGTTGCCGGCGACCTGCGGCATGGCGCGTGCCGTGGCGCGCGGCGCCTGGTAGGCGGCGCGCTGCGGCTGGACGTCGCGGCGGGTCGCCTGCTGCACGGGCTGGGCAGCGGCCACGGCGGCGTTTCCGGCGCGGAAGCGGGCGACGAGCGACTTCAGCGTCTGGGCCTCGTCGTTCAGCGCCATGGAGGCGGCGGTGGTCTCCTCCACCATCGCGGCGTTCTGCTGCGTCACCTGGTCCATCTGGTTGACGGCCGCGTTGATCTCCTTGAGGCCGACGGCCTGTTCGGAGGCGGATGAGGAGATCTGGCGGATGAGGCCGTTGATCTGGATGACCTGCTCGGCGATGTTCTCCAGCGCGCTGCCGGCCTTGCCGACGAGATCGACGCCCTCGCGGACCTGCACCTCGGAGGTGTTGATCAGCGTCTTGATCTCCTTGGCGGCATTGGCCGAACGCTGGGCAAGCTCGCGCACCTCCTGGGCGACGACGGCAAAACCCTTGCCGGCTTCACCTGCACGGGCGGCCTCGACACCGGCATTCAATGCCAGCAGGTTCGTCTGGAAGGCGATGTCGTCGATCACGCCGATGATGTTGGAGATTTCCCGCGAGGAGTGCTCGATGCCGTGCATGGCGCCGATCGCCTTCTGCACGACCTCGCCGGACTTGCTGGCGTCGTCGCTGGCCGTTTCCACCGACTTGGCGGCGACGCGGGCGTTTTCCGCGCTGGAATTGACCTGCGAGGTGAGCTGGTCGAGGGCGGCCGCCGTCTCTTCCAGGCTTGCCGCCTGCTGTTCGGTGCGGTGCGAGAGATCGGCCGCGCCCTTGGAGATCTCGCCCGTGCCGCCGCCGATATTGCCGACCGAGGCATTGACCGTCTGGATCGTCTCCTCGAGGCTGGCGATCGCCGAGTTGAAGTCGTTCTTGAGCTTGCCGTATTCGCCCGGGAAATCGCCGGAGAGACGGAAGGTCAGGTTGCCCGAGGAAAGCTGGGCAAGGCCGTCGCCGAGGCGGGCGACGATGTCGCGCTGGAGGGCGCTCGATTCCGCGCGCTCGGCTTCCGAGCGGTTGCGCTCGGCCTCGGTCAGCTGGCGCTGGTTGTCGGCCTCGGTTTCGAGGCGCTTGGTGTCGGCGAGCTGGTGGCGGAACCCTTCCAGTGCCTTGGCGACCGAGCCGGTCTCGTCAGAGCGCTCCTGGCCGGCGATCGGCTGGGTATAGACGCCGCTGCTGAGCGTCGCGACGCCGGAAACGAGGCCGGCGAGCGGCTTTTGCACGAAGAAGCGCACGGCGAAGTAGAGGCCGGCGAGAACGGCGCCGAGAACGATCAGGCCGCCGAGGATCATCATGCGGGTCTGGTCGTCGACCGGAGCGTTGATCGCGGCGCGCGGCACGTCGACCAGCACGACCCAGGTCGTGTTGATGTCCGGCAGCGCGAAGGGATAGACGACGCGATCGAAGGCGGCGAGCTCGTCGAAGGAGAGGTTTTCGATACGGCCGGTCTTGCCCGTCGCAAGCGCCTCCTTGATGATGTCGGCGCCGCCGCCGTCATAGTCCGTCATCAGGAGATCTGCGTTCGGCGCAACGATCCACTTGCCGGTTTGCGACAGCAGCATGACGCGGCCTTCGCCGAAGGGCTTCAGCTGGCTGAGCTTCTCGTTCAGCGTCTTCAGGGAAACGTCGACGCCGGTGACGCCGATCAGCCTGCCGCCCGGGGCGACCGGAAAGGCGATGGAGGCCATGGTGAAGCCTTCGCCGGTCGAGCTTTCCTTGTAGGGCTGGCTCATGGCGCCCTTGCCGCTGCCGGCGGCCAGCGAATACCATTCGGCCTTGTAGTCGGATTCGAAGGTGGAGAGCGCGATGGAGCCATCCTTGCGCTTCGTCCAGTACGGGTTGAACGAGCCGTCCTTGAACGTGCCGGTTTCCAGCTGTTCGGCCGTCTCGCGCGACTTGCCGTCGAAGGCGTTCGGCGCCTCGGCAAACCAGCTGCCGAGCGCGAAGCTGTTCTTTTCCGCGTTCGCCTTGATGATATCCACGACTTCCTTGCGGTCGAAGTGCCCGCCCGCATGACCCTGCTCGATCACGCCCGCCATGGAGCGTGCGGCGCTGGCGAGCTGGCCGATATCGGTCGCGATGTCGGCGGCGATCGCCTTCGCCTCGGTATCGGCTTCGGAATAGACGAGGGCGGCGACGCGGCTCTGCGTCTGGCCGATGAGTACGGTGTTGGAGGCGAGCATCACCAGGGCGATGGTGCCGCCGGTGACCGCGATGAGCTTCGTCGCAAGCGACTTGGCCTGGAACTTGAACATAAAAACCTCACGATGAGAGACGTCCGCGGCGGGCACCGCGGAGGAGCACAGTCGTTTGCGGGGGGCTCCATCATGGAGGGCACGGCGCGCAACCAGCGCCAGAGATGGCCGGTCTCAAGGGCCGGAATCTGAAGATTTCAGTAACCCATAAAATATTAATAAATAGCCAAGCGTCGCCGCCACTTCTTGGCGCAACCGGCTGATTTCTCGGGCGTCGCAGCCAATGCGACGCCCGATGTGTCAATTGCGAAATCCGGCGGGCGGCGCGGCCGCACCACCGTTTAGATTTCGGCGTCGACGGCGGGGGCGAAGGGGATGGAGGGCTGGGCGCCGGGCTTCAGGCAGGCGAGCGATCCGGCGACGGCGGCGCGGCGCAGCGCCTCCTTGAAGCCGAGCCCGGCATCGAGCGAGGCGGCGAGGTAACCGCAGAACGTGTCGCCCGCACCCACCGTGTCGACGGGCTCGATCTTGAGGCCGGCGGCGCGGAAAATCTCGTTCCTGCGGATCGCAACGACGCCGTCGGCGCCGAGCGTGACGATGATCGTCTGGCCGCTGCCGGCATGCAGCGTGCGCATGGTCGTCTCGCGTGCCTCGTCAGAGAGTTCGCCCTTGCCGACGAAGAGGTCGAATTCCGTTTCGTTGGCGACGAGGATATCGGCCATCGCGCCGAGGCGACGGGCATCGGCGCTGAAGGGCGCGATGTTGACGATCGAGATGACGCCCTTCTGCTTGGCGCTGACGAGCGCGGCCTCGATAGCGGCATTGGGGATTTCGAACTGCAGCATCAGGTAGTCGCCGCGCGTCATGCCGCCGACGGTGCGCTTCGCATCCTCCTCGCTGACGGTGCCGTTGGCGCCCGGCACGACGACGATGACGTTCTCGCCTTCGTCGTCCACCAGGATATGGGCCGTGCCGGTCGCCTCGGCGGCGGAGCGCACGCCGTTGAGATCGACGGCGGCGTCGGCGAGCAGCGCCAGCGCCTGGCTGCCCAGCCGGTCGTCGCCGACGGCGCCGGCCATGCGCACGATCGCGCCGGCGCGGCGAGCGGCGAGCGCCTGGTTGGCGCCCTTGCCGCCGGCGGCGGTGGTGAAGCTGCTGCCCATCACCGTCTCGCCCGGCTTCGGCAGGCGTTCTGGCGTGGCGATGAGGTCCATGTTGATGGAGCCGAAGACGGTGATCATGAGAGGTGCCCCTTGTCGTTTCCGCCGGACACTGCCCGAGGCGGTCAGTCCTCGTCAACCACCCTCAGCCGAAGCTGCCCCGTCCGAGCCTCGACGGCCGCCTCCGCAGGCGCGGAAAGCGCTGATGCCGCTTCGAATTCCATGTCTCCGATGCGCGCGCCACGCCGGGTGAGCTTCTCCGTCGAGGTCAGGATGAGGTCGACATCCTTCTGCGCGGCGGTGAAATGGCCGGAAAGCTTGCGCACCCGATCGTCGAGCCGCGTCAGATCGTCCATCAGCCGGGCAACCTCGCCCTGGATGACATGGGCCTGCTCGCGCATGCGCTGGTCCTTCAGAAGCGCCTGCAGCACCTGCACGGAGAGCATGAGCAGCGACGGCGAAACGATGACGATGCGCGCCCTGTGCGCCCGCTGCACGATGGCCTCGAAATTCTCGTGGATGCTGGCGAAGATCGATTCGGAGGGAACGAAGAGGAAGGCGGTGTCCTGCGTCTCGCCGGCGAGGAGATATTTTTCGGCGATATCGCGGATATGGGTCTCCATGTCGCGGCGGAACTGCTGTGCCGCGAGCTTGGCAGCCTCGGGGGAGCGCCCGTCCGACAGCGCATTCCACGCCTCCAGCGGGAATTTCGCATCGACGACGAGAGGCGGCTGGCCGTTCGGCATGCGGATCGTGCAGTCGGGCCTGACGCCGTTGGAAAGCTGCGCCTGGAACTGGTAGGCGCCGGGCGGCATGGCGTCGGTGATGATCGTCTCCATGCGCGACTGGCCGAAGGCGCCGCGCGTCTGCTTGTTGGAGAGGATCGCCTGGAGGCCGACCACGTCCTTCGCCAGCGACTGGATGTTGCTCTGCGCATTGTCGATCACGGCAAGCCGCTCCTGAAGGCGGCGGAGGTTCTCGTGCGTGGTGCGGGTCTGCTCGGAGATCGACTGGCCGATCCGCTGCGTCAGGCCGTCGAGCCGGGCATTGATCGCCTGGTTCGTCTCCGATTGCTTCGAGCCGAAGACGTCGGCCATGGCGGCGACCCGTCCCTGCATTTCCGTCTGTGCCTTCAGGAGTTCGGCAAAGCGCAGCTCCGCCATCGCCGCCGCCTCGCGCTGGCGCGCCTGGCTGCGTCGGGCCGAAAGCAGGCCGAAGACGGCGATCAGCACGGCGGCGAGCAGCACGAGCGCCGGGCCGGGGCCGCCGAGCCGAGCAAGGAGGGAGGCGAGCAGCATGTCAAAGGTCGGATCGATCATGCCGCGACCATAACACGGATTGCGGCGGAAACCAGATCATAACGTGAACAGATGCGCAGGACATGCTACGCTGGCGGCGGTCGAAGCCGATTGAAAGCGTCAAAAAACCGCGCTAAGGAGGCGAGATGACCATCAAGCCGCTGATTATCCTTCCCGATCCGATCCTCCGCCAGGTTTCGAAGCCCATCGAGACCGTCGACAGCGAGGTGAAGGCACTCGCCGACGACATGCTGGAAACCATGTACGATGCGCCGGGCATCGGCCTTGCCGCGATCCAGATCGGCGTCGCGCGCCGCATGCTGGTGCTCGACGTCTCGAAGGAGGGCGAGGACAAGAAGCCGCTCGTCTTCATCAATCCGGAAGTCGTCTCCGCCTCGGATGCCCGCTCGGTCTATGAGGAGGGCTGCCTGTCGATCCCGGACTATTATGCCGAGGTCGAGCGCCCCGCCGCCATCACCGTCAAGCATCTCGACCGCGACGGCAAGGAGCAGCTGACGGAGGCCGACGGCCTGCTGGCGACCTGCCTGCAGCACGAGATCGATCACCTGAACGGCGTGCTGTTCATCGACCATATTTCCAAGCTGAAGCGCGAAATGGTGATCCGCAAGTTCACCAAGGCGGCGAAGCTGCGCGGCAGCAAGGCGCTCTGAGGCGACAACCAGGCGCTTGCCGCCCGGGCTTTGTTTCATGCAATTCCGGCCGCAGAACCGCTTCGCGCTTTTGCTGGACCTGCTTTCCTGGAGGCTGACCGATGGCCCTTCGCATCATCTTCATGGGCACGCCGGATTTCTCCGTTCCGACGCTTGAGGCGCTGGCGGAGGCCGGCCACGAGATCGTCGCCGTCTATTCGCAGCCGCCGCGCCCGGCCGGCCGCCGCGGCCTCGAACTGGTGAAGTCGCCGGTGCACCAGGCGGCGGAAAGGCTCGGGCTTCCCGTCTTCACCCCGCTCAATTTCCGCGAGGAGGCCGACCGCGCGGCCTTTCGCGCGCTGAAGGCGGATGTCGCCGTCGTCGTCGCCTACGGCCTCCTGCTGCCGGAGGCGATCCTTACCGGCACCCGGCTCGGCTGCTACAACGGCCATGCCTCGCTGCTGCCGCGCTGGCGCGGTGCAGCGCCCATCCAGCGGGCGATCATGGCGGGGGACGCGGAAACCGGCATGATGGTCATGCAGATGGAGAAGGGCCTCGACACCGGCCCGGTCGCGCTGACCCATCGCGTGGCGATCGGCGACACCATGACGGCCGGTGAGCTGCACGATACGCTGATGCAGGCGGGCGGCGCCCTGATGGTGGAAGCCATGGCGAAGCTCGAAGCCGGCGACCTGCCGCTGACCCCGCAGGCGGAGGAGGGCGTGCTCTACGCGGCCAAGATCGACAAGGCCGAGACCCGCGTCGATTTTTCCCGCCCCGCCGGGGACGTGCACAACCATATCCGCGGCCTCTCGCCCTTCCCCGGCGCCTGGTTCGAGCTGCCGGTCGGCGGCAAGCCGGAGCGGGTGAAGGTTCTGGCGAGCGCGCCGTCCGGTGCAACCACGGCGAAAGCCGCCGGCACGGTTCTCGACGACCGGCTCACGGTCGCCTGCGGTGACGGCGGGGCGGTCCGGCTCGTGCGCCTGCAGAAGGCGGGCGGCAAGCCGCTCGACGCGGCCGATTTCCTGCGCGGCACGCCCGTCGCGGCCGGCCAGGTCATCGGCTGATGCCGCGCTACCGCCTCCGCATCGAATATGACGGCACGCCCTATGTCGGCTGGCAGCGGCAGGACAACGGGCACTCCGTGCAAGGCGCCATCGAGGCGGCCATCCTGTCGCTGACGGGCGAGACCGTCTCGATCCGCGGCGCGGGGCGCACGGATTCGGGCGTGCATGCCATGGGGCAGGTGGCCCATGCGGACCTTTCCCGAGTGTGGAAGGAGCACACGCTGCGCAACGCGCTCAACGCCCATCTCGGCATGGCCGGCGAGCGGATCGCGATCCTCGATGCGGCGGCGGTGCCCGACGATTTCGACGCCCGCTTCTCGGCGGTGAAGCGGCACTATCTCTACCGCATCATCTCGCGCCCCGCGCCGCTGGCGCTGGAGGCGAACCGGGCCTGGTTCGTCGCCAGGGCGCTCGACCACGAGGTGATGCATGCCGCCGGGCAGATGCTCGTCGGCAGGCACGACTTCACGACCTTCCGTGCCGCCCAGTGCCAGGCGAACAGCCCCGTACGCACCATCGACCGACTGGATGTGACGCGCAGCGGCGACCTGATCGAGATGCGCGTCTCGGCGCAGAGCTTCCTGCACAACCAGATCCGTTCCTTCGCCGGCACGCTGAAGCTGGCCGGCGAGGGCAAGTGGACACGGGAGGACGTGCGCGCGGCGCTGGAGGCGCGCGACCGCAAGGCCTGCGGCCCCGTGGCGCCGCCGGACGGGCTCTATTTCATGGCTGTCGACTACTAGGCGGCCCGGAGGGCGAAAGGCGCATCAGCCCGGCAACGTGCCGAGGAGCTGCTGCAATTGCTGCCCGACGATCATCGGCGGCAGCACGTAGATCGCCGTCATGGCCGAGGCGAGCAGCGTCTGTCTGCCGACGCACATCCACACGAGGCGGAACTGCAGCACGACACTGGCGCCGAAGACCGCATAGAGCAGCAGGCCGGCAAAGGGCGCGCTCGTGGGCAGGACCAGCGTCAGCGCGAAGGGGATTGCCGCGGCATAGGCGAAGGGCACGGCGATCCAGTTGCTCGCCGTCACCACGGTCGCAACATGCTTGCCGTAGCCGAGCGGACGTGCGAGCGCCGCCAGAAGCACGAGCGGCAGCAGCCAGCCCGCCACGTCGATCACCAGGAGCTTGACGAAGAAGGAGAGGCCGGCCGGCGTTCCCGCCGGCATGCTGCCGAGAAAATACAGCCGCCAGGATGCCCAGATGACGGCAAAGGCGGGAAGGCACCAGGCGAAGGCCCAGAAGGAGCGGACAAGCCCGCGCATCGTCAGGTCCAGCCAGCCGAACCCCTCCTGCTTCTGCCGCACGAGCAGGAAGACGCCGGTGAGATAGTGCAGGACCTCGTCAAGCCCGGGCATCGCCGAACCAGCGCTGGAGGAAGGTCTCGTAGATCACGGTCAGCGTCTCGAGATCGGCGATCGCCACCCGCTCGTCGACCATGTGCATGGTCTGCCCGACGAGGCCGAACTCCACGACCGGGCAATAATCCTTGATGAAGCGGGCATCGGAGGTGCCCCCGGTCGTCGACAGCTTTGGCGCGCGTCCGGTTACGGCTTCGACGGCGCCTGACAGCGAGGCGATCAGCCGGTCGTTGCGGGTGAGGAAGACGTGGCTCGGCCGCTCGGCCCAGGCGATGTCGTAGCGAAGCGGCGGGCGGCCCGGCCGCAGCCTTTCGTCGCGCGCGGCGGCATCGAGCCGGCGCACGATCTCGGCCATCACGGTCTCGGCCGTCCAGCTGTCGTTGAAGCGGATGTTGAAGCGGGCGATCGCCTGTGCCGGCACGACATTCGTCGCGGGGTTGCCGACATCGATCGTCGTTACCTCCAGATTCGATGGCTGGAAATTCTCCGTGCCGGCGTCGAAGGGCGGATGCATCAGGGCATCGGTAAGCGCGATCACGCCGCGCACGGCATTGTCGGCGAGGTGCGGATAGGCGGCATGGCCCTGCACGCCATGTACCGTGATCGTGCCGGAGACGGAGCCGCGCCGGCCGATCTTGATCATGTCGCCGAGCTGGTCCGGGTTCGTCGGCTCGCCGACGAGGCAGGCATCCCAGCGTTCGCCGCGCTCTGCGGCCCATTGCAGCAGCTTGATCGTGCCGTTGACGGCCGGGCCTTCCTCGTCGCCGGTGATGAGGAAGGAGAGCGAACCCTTCGGCGGACCGTTCTTCGCGATCTGGCGCGCGACGGCCGCGACGAAGCAGGCGATGCCGCCCTTCATGTCGACCGCGCCGCGGCCGAACATCTCGCCGCCGGCGACCTCGGCGCCGAAGGGCGCATGCGTCCAGGCCGCCTCGTTGCCGACGGGCACGACATCCGTGTGGCCGGCGAACATCAGGTGCGGCCCCCCGGTGCCGATGCGGGCATAGAGGTTCTCGATGTCGGGCATGCCGGGCTCGCGCGCCGTCATGCGCTCCACTGTGAAGCCGAGCGGCGCCAGCATGGCGGCGAGCGCCGTCAGCGCCCCGCCCTCGGCAGGGGTGACGGAGGGGCAGCGGATGAGCATTGCAAGATTGGCGATCGGATCGGCGGAGGTCATGGACATGCGGTCACGGCACGAAAGGGAGGAAGGAGAATCGAGATTTAGCCGATCGGCCGTGCGCTGTCACGCGCGCCCGAAGCGCGCCTCTCAGTCTTTCGGGCGGTTGGGCAGGCGGCCGTAGTCGTTCGGCCCGTTCGTGCCCGGCCAGACCATGAAGGCGAAGAGCGCGAAGAAGGAGATGGCCGGGATGAACAGGCAGATGATCAGCGGCAGCGGCAGGTTCATGTCGTGCAGCCGCTTGACCGTCAGGAGGACGGAGGACACCGTGGAGACGAGCGCCACGCCGACGAAGACGAAGGACCAGAAGAGGAAGGAGGGATCCTCCTCCGGCACGATGATGATGCGGGCGAGCGCTGCCGAAAGCAGCATCAGCCAGAAGGCCCAGCCGAGCGCGAAGGGCACTCGGCTGACCCGGCCGGACCAGCCGAAGAAGAGCCAGGCGAGGCTCGGCCTCTGCTCTTCCACGACCGCCATGGCTCAATCCCGGAGCAGTTCGTTGATGCCGGTCTTCGAGCGGGTCTGCGCGTCGACACGCTTGACGATGACGGCGCAGTAGAGCCCCGGCGCCGGCAGGCCGTTCGGCATGGTCTTGTCCGACGGCATGGAGCCGGCGACGACGACGGAATAGGGCGGCACTTCGCCATAGGTCACCTCGCCCGTCGCGCGGTCGACGATCTTGGTCGACTTGCCGATGAAGACGCCCATGCCGAGCACGGAGCCCTCGCGCACGATGCAGCCTTCGACGACCTCCGAGCGGGCGCCGATGAAGCAATTGTCCTCGATGATCGTCGGGCCGGCCTGCATCGGCTCCAGCACGCCGCCGATGCCGACGCCGCCGGAAAGATGCACATGCTTGCCGATCTGCGCGCAGGAGCCCACCGTCGCCCAGGTGTCGACCATCGTGCCCTCGCCGACATAGGCGCCGAGATTGACGAAGGAGGGCATCAGGATGGCGTTCGGCGCGATATAGGCCGAGCGGCGCACCACGCAGTTCGGCACGGCGCGGAAGCCGGCCTTCTCGAATTCGTTGACGCTCCAGCCGTCGAACTTGGAGGGCACCTTGTCCCACCAGGACGAGTCGCCCGGGCCGCCCTTGACGATCTCCATCGGGTTGAGGCGGAAGGACAGGAGAACCGCCTTCTTCAGCCACTGGTTCACCGTCCAGGTGCCGTCCTCGCCGCGCTGGGCGACGCGCACTTTTCCGCTGTCGAGCAGGTTGAGGGACGTCTCCACCGCATCGCGCACTTCGCCGCGCGTTCCGGTGTTGATGCCGTCCCGTTCCTCGAAGGCGCGCTCGATGGTGGCGGAAAGGGTGGCGAGGTCAGACAGGCTCATCGGAATTCCTTAAACTTCGAGGCTTATTTTCGATTGTCGGGATGCCGGAAGGTTGATTTCATCAATCTGCAAAATGCTCTAGAGCAAGTGCCGGAAAAGATGAAGCCCCTTTCCGGCAGATACTGTCGCACGGGCGCAATGGTAATCCCGTGGGGCCGGAAAGCGGGCCAGCAAGCAGGAAAATGACATGGCAAGACTGAAGAAGAAGAATCTGCGCCGCAAGGACGGCGTGTGGGATCCGTTGGCCGACAGCGCGCAGGACAAGCACCGCGCTGCCGTCGTGCCGCAGACGCCGCAATCGGCCCATCCGGCCTACCGGCTTGCCTATGTCGACGACGATTTCCTCTGCCGCGAGGAGCTGCGTCCGGTGCGCCTGCAGCTGGAGCTTCTGAAGGTCGAGATGATGCTCGCCGAGCGCGGCATCAAGTCGACCGTCGTGATGTTCGGCGGCGCGCGCATTCCCGCCCCCGGCCAGGAGGCCTGGGCGGCGCGCAACGAGACGCAGCGCCTCAATCTCGAAGCCGCCTCGGTCTATTACGACGAAGCCCGCAAATTCGCGCGCAAGTGCTCGGAGAAGTCGGCGGAACTCGGCTTCAAGGAATATGTCGTCGTCACCGGCGGCGGGCCGGGCGTCATGGAGGCGGGCAACCGCGGGGCGGCTGATGTCGGCGCGCCGTCGATCGGCCTCAACATCGTGCTGCCGCACGAGCAGGCACCGAACCCCTATGTGACGCCGGAGCTCAGCTTCAACTTCCACTATTTCGCCATCCGCAAGATGCATTTCCTGCTGCGCGCCAAGGCCGTGACGGTGTTTCCGGGCGGCTTCGGCACGCTGGACGAACTGTTCGAGACGGTGACGCTGATGCAGACGGGCCGCATGGCGCTGGTGCCGCTCATCCTGTTCGGCAAGGAATTCTGGCGCAGGATCATCGATTTCGACGCGCTCGCCGCCTTCGGGACGATCGCGCCCGGCGATGTCGAGCTGATGCAGTTCGTCGAGACGGCCGATGAGGCTTGGGACATCATCGTGAAGTTTTACGAGAAGCTGGAGGCCGAGCAGGCGGCAGCCGCGCTCGCTTGAGAGGCCTGGCCGGAATCGTGGCCGGGGCCTTCCGGTGCCGTTCCTCAATAAAAACGCCCCGGCATCGACCGGGGCGTTCCGCATTCGACGCGGCGCTTACTTGTGGCGCCTGCCCATCTCGTCGGCGGTGATGAAGCCGTCGCCGTTCCGGTCGCGCTGCTTGAACATCGCGGCGGCGGCGGTTTCCATTTCCGCCTTGGTCAGCGTGCCGTTCTTGTCGGCATCGGCCCGCTCGAACATGCGGCCGCCCATGCGGTCGATCCGGGCTTCGCGCAGCGCCTCGCGGGCGGCCGCCTTCGCCTCGCCATCCGTCGCCTTCACTTCGCGGAAGGCCTTGCGGGCGTCTCGGAAGGCCTCGCGCCTGGCGTCGACTTCGGCCTTCGTCACCTCGCCGTTCTTGTCGGCGTCGAAGCGCTGGAAGGTTTCCGAGGCGCGCTGCAGCAGCTCCTCCTGCGAGACCTTGCCGTCGCTGTTGGCATCGAGGCGCTTCAGCATGCGCTCGGCCCGTTCCTCGCCACCCTTGCCGTGGTGACCCTTGCCCTTATGGGGGCGGGCATCGGCCGTGTCGATCGCGCCGTCCTTGTTGCTGTCGCGCCGTTCGAAGATCTTTTCCGCCGAGGCAAGCACTTCCGCTTCGGAAAGCGTGCCGTTCCTGTCGGTGTCGGCACGGTCGAACATGCGTCCGGCGCCCGGCAGCATGAAGGGGCCGGCGGCCCGCAACGCCTCGCGTGCCTTGTCCTTGTCTGCATCGGCGGCGTCACGCACGGCCTTGCGGGCATCGCGGAACGCGTCGTGGCGGGCCTTGATCTCGTCCTTCGTCACCTGGCCGTCGCCGTCGGCATCGAAGGTCTTGAAGGCGGCGGAGATGTTGGTCTTGAACTCGTCGAGCGAGACCTTGCCGTCCTTGTTCGCGTCGAGGCGCTCGATCATCGCGGCATGGCGCGGTCCGTGCCGGCCCTCGCCCTTCGCGGCGAAGGCAGGGGCGGCGGCGCCCGAAAGCAGAAGGCCGGCGGCGACGGCGCCGAGAAGAAGTTCCTTTTTGGCCATGGTCATTCCTTTCATCCATCATCGTCCCTTGGGGAGGCAGGATAGGGGGAATGCCGGCCGGCACCAGTTACAAATTGGTAATTCAAGCTTTTGACGGAAAAGGGTTTTTTCCGTGTCGGGAATGTGTCGGCTCTTGCCTAGAGCAGCGCGTTGAGGAAGGCCGTCAGGTTCGAGGTCGCATAATCGATATGCTTGTCGTCCTCCGTGCGTTTCTCCCAGGCATCGGTGAATTCGTGGCCCTCGTCGCGCGGGGTGAGCAGCACGGTCTTCATGCCGAGCGTCTTCGGCACGATGAGGTTGCGCGGCAGGTCCTCGAACATCACGGCCTGCTTCGTGTCGACCCTGTGCAGCGCCATGAACTTGTCATAGGTCGCGCCGGCCGGCTTCGGCACGTATTCGGCCGCCACGATATCGAAGACGTCGTCGAAATGGTGGAAGATGCCGAGGGCCCTCGCCGCCATCTCAGCATGCTTGACGCTGCCGTTGGTGAAGATGAACTTGCGGCCCGGCAGCGCCTGGATCGCCTCGCCGAGCGGCAGGTCGGGCGACAGCACGTCATAGTTGATCGCATGCGCTTTTTCGAGGAAGTCCACGGGGTCGATGGCGTGATGGATCATCAGGCCCTTGAGCGTCGTTCCGTGGTCGAAATAATACTGCTTCTGCAGGGCGCGCGCTTCCTCGCGCGACAGGCCGAGCAGGGCCGAGACGTAAGCCGTCATGTTCTTGTCGATCTGGGCGAAGAGATCGACATGGTGCGGATAGAGCGTGTTGTCGAGGTCGAAGACCCAGTCACGCACATGGCTGAAATCGGCTTTGTTCGGAAGATCGGTCATGCAGCGTCTTATGGCATGCGCCCGCGTGGAGGGAAACGGAATTTTCCATGGGAGGCTGGCGCCGGCGATGGATTTGGCCCGGCCCGCGTGCTAGCGGCAGGGCATGGAACTCTGGATCCCCATCACCATCGCCGCCGCCTTCCTGCAGAACCTGCGCTCGGCCCTGCAGAAGCATCTTCAGGGCAAGCTCGGCACGCGCGGCGCGAGCTTCGTGCGCTTCGGCTACGGCTTTCCGCTGGCGATCCTCTACGTGCTGGTGCTGAATCGCATCGTCGGCCTCGCCTTCCCCTCGCTGAACTGGACCTTTGCCTTCTGGGCCGTCATCGGGGGGCTGGCCCAGATCTTCGCCACCATGCTGCTCGTCTATCTGTTCTCTCTGCGGAATTTTGCGGTCGGCACGGCCTATTCCAAGACGGAGCCGGTGCAGGCGGCGATCTTCGGTTTCGTGCTGCTCGGCGAGCGCATCACCTTGGGCGCGGTCATCGCCATCGTCGTCGGCGTCATCGGCGTGATGCTGATTTCCGTCGCCCGCGCGCCGCTCTCCTGGCGCAACACCGTCGCTGCCCTGACGAGCCGCACCGCCCTGATCGGCATCGCCTCCGGCGCGGTCTTCGGCGTCTCGGCCGTCGCCTATCGCAGCGCGTCCCTCTCGCTCGACGGGCCGGGGCCGATCATGAACGCTGCGGTGACGCTCGCCTGCGTCACCACTTTCCAGACCGCTTTCATGCTGGTCTGGATGGCCTGGAAGGACAAGCGGGAAATCGTCGAGGTCTTGAGAAGCTGGCGCTCGTCCGCGCTGGTCGGCATTGCCGGGGTGCTGGGTTCGGCCTGCTGGTTCACGGCGATGAGCCTCCAGCAGGTCGCCTATGTGCGCGCGCTCGGCCAGATCGAGCTGGTCTTCACCTTCATGGCCTCGTATTTCCTCTTCCACGAGCGGGTCAACCGCACGGAAGTCGTCGGCTGCCTGCTCATCGTCTGCGGCATTCTGGGCCTGCTCTTCTGGTGAGGGACCGGCGGCGCGAAGCCGCCGGCAGAAGCATCAGGGCACGATCAGCGTGCCGGCGCCGTGCTCGGTGAAGATCTCCAGCAGCACCGAATGGGCGGTCTTGCCGTTGAGGATAACGACGCCCTGCACGCCGGCCTTGATGGCGTCGATGCAGGTCTCGACCTTCGGGATCATGCCGCCGGAGATCGTGCCATCCTTGATGAGGGCGCGGGCCTCGGCGGCCGAGAGTTCCTTGATGAGCTGGCCGTTCTTGTCGAGCACGCCCGGCACGTCGGTGAGGAAGAGCAGGCGCGTCGCGTTGAGCGCGCCGGCGATGGCACCGGCGAAGGTGTCGGCGTTGATGTTGTAGGTGTGGCCGTCGCGGCCGGGGGCGACCGGGGCGATGACCGGGATCATCTCGGATTTGGCGAGCAGGTCGATCAGCGTGCGGTCGACCTCCACCACCTCGCCGACGAAGCCGAGATCGAGGATGCGCTCGATATTGCTGTCCGGATCGACGACCGTCTTCTTGGCCTTTTCGGCGAAGACCATGTTGCCGTCCTTGCCGCACAGGCCGATCGCCCATTCGCCCGTCTGGTTGATGAGCGCGACGATCTCCTTGTTGATCGAGCCGGCGAGCACCATCTCGACGATCTCGACCGTCTTCTGGTCGGTGACGCGCAGGCCCCCCTCGAATTTCGATTCGATGCCCATCTTGGTCAGCATCGCGCCGATCTGCGGGCCGCCGCCATGCACCACGATCGGGTTGACGCCCGACTGCTTGAGCAGCGCGATGTCGCTCGCGAAAGCCTTGCCCAGTTCCGCATTGCCCATGGCGTGGCCGCCATATTTCACCACGATGGTCTTGTTCTCGTAGCGCTGCATGAAGGGCAGGGCTTGCGCGAGAAGGCGGGCTTGGGTTTCGCTTTCGGATAGGGACATGGCGGCCTCTTGGGAATGGGTGGGCGCCTGTTTAACGCATGTTTCGTGACGATGGAATGATCCGCCCGCCATATTGCTGCCGGGGCCTGGAAAAAGACGGGCAAGGCCTGCCGGGGGCGCAAGATCGGTGGCGGGAAAGGGCGATGGGGAATATGATGGCGCGCTTGCGCATTTGCATGAGCAAAAGCGCGCGGGAATGCCTATATAGGGCCGGAGGCCCGTTCCTCGCCCCGACGCTGCCGAAACCAGAGGGAGTGCATGAGCCGATGACGGCGCCCGACCGAGAGATGAGAGACCCCCGCCGCGACGAGGTGATCGCCGGCGAATATGTGCTCGGGGTGCTTTCCGCCGAGGACCGCCGCAAGGTCGAGGCGCGGCTCGTCAAGGACCGTCAGTTCGCCGCCATCGTCAATCGCTGGGAAGAGAACCTCGCCACCTTCGAGGACGACTACGAGGCGCTGCATCTGCCGCCGCGTGCCCGCTCCCCCATGGAGCAGCGCCTGCTCGGCGCGACACCACGGGATGCCGCCTTCTCCGGCAAGGTCGCGGGCGGCTGCTGGGGTTCGCTCGCCTTCTGGCGGGCGCTTGCCCTTGCCTCCTTCGCCGTTGCGGCGGGCCTTGCCCTGTTGATCAGCGCGCTCATCGCTCCACGCCCGGTGAGCGGCGGGCGCCTCGTCGCGGACCTGGCGGGAGAGGGCGCCGCGATCGATCTCGTCGCGCGCTATGACGAGGCGAGCGGCTCGCTCAAGGTGACGCCGGTCGCCGGCGGTAGCAAGGACAAGTCGCTCGAACTGTGGCTGACGCAGGAGGGCAGGGCGCCCGTCTCGCTCGGCGTGCTGCCGCAGACCGGCGAGGGCACGCTCACCGTGCCGGGGGAACTGCGTGGCCGGCTCGTCCAGGGTGCGACGCTCTCCGTCAGCGCGGAGCCCTTCGGCGGTTCGACCGGCGGCAAGGCGACCGGCCCCGTCCTTGCGTCCGGTGCCGTCCGGTTCGATTGAGCCCTATCGGGCGATGGCCGCGATGATGGCGTTGCGCAGGTCGTCGAGCCCGCGGCCCTTCTCCGAGGATGTGGCCAGCACTTCCGGATAGGCGGCCGGGCGCTTGGCGATCTTCTCAAGGGTTTCGCCGACGAGGCGCGGCACGCCGGCATCCTTGATCTTGTCGGTCTTGGTCAGCACGATCTGGTAGGAGACGGCCGCCTTGTCGAGCAGGGCGAAAACCTCCTCGTCGTTCTTCTTGATGCCGTGGCGGCTGTCGACCAGCACATAGACGCGCTTCAGCGTCGAGCGGCCGCGCAGGTAGTCGAAGACGAGCTTGGTCCAGGCGTCGACCTGTTCCTTCGGCGCCTGGGCATAACCGTAGCCGGGCATGTCGACGAGCGCCATCGGCGGCAGGTCGTCCTCGGCGCCGGAAAAGCCGTCCGGGACGAAATAGTTGAGCTCCTGCGTGCGGCCGGGCGTGTTGGATGTGCGTGCCAGGCCCTTGTGGCCGACCAGCGCATTGATCAGCGAGGACTTGCCGACATTCGAGCGCCCGGCGAAGGCGATCTCCGGCGGGCCTTCCGGCGGCAGGAATTTCATCGCCGGCACGCCGCGGATGAAGATCCACGGCCTGCCGAACAGCGGCTTGTCGTCCGGCGAGGTCGTCTCGGTCATAAATCGCGCCCTTGTTGTCCGGCCCCCGGCTTCCCGGTTTTGGTCGCGAAAGTCAAGCGCGCCGCTGCCGCCAGAGCTCGACGCCGAGATAGCACAGGAGCGCCGCCAGTACGATGACGCCGCCGATGACGGTGCGAGCGCCCGGCACTTCGCCATGGATGACCGCCACCCAGAGCGGCGCCAGAACCGTCTCCGCCGTGCCGAGCAGGGCGGCGAGCGCCGAGGGGACGAGGCGGGCGCCGGTGACGAAGAGGGCGAGGCCGAGGCCGAAATTGAGCGCGCCGAAGACGATGAGAATGCCGAGTTCCTGGCCGCTCACGGCAAAGCCGGAGGCCTGGCTTGCCGCCACCGCGCAGGCGACGAGCGTGCCGAAGAAGACAGCGGGCGTCATGCGCACATGGGCGAAGCGCCGGGTGATGATCGTCGCGGTGGCGAAGGCGAAGGCGATCAGCAGGGCGAGCGCATCGCCCATCATCGAGACGCTGCCGCCGAGCGATTCCGAGACCATGATGGCAACGCCGCCGATCACCGCCGCGATGGCGACCCAGGTGTGGAGGGCGATCCTCTCGCGGAAGAGCAGCCATGCCATCAGCGCGGCGATCAGCGGCACGCCGGCCTGGATCAGCACGACATTGGCGACGGTCGTATAGGCAAGCGCGAGGATGAAGGATGTGGAGGCGGTGGCAAAGCACAGCCCCACCGCGATGCCGGCAAGTCCCATGCCCCTGAACAGCTGCACGGTGCCGCGCGGGCCGTCACGCAGCAGCATGAAGCCGAGCAGGAAAAGGGCGGCAAAGAGCGAGCGCCAGAAGACGACGGTCCAGCCGTCCTCGATGGCCAGAAAGCGCGCCAGCGTGCCGCCGAAGCTCCAGACGACGGCCGAGCCCAGCACGAGGGCGGCGCCATAGCCCTGCCCCCGTCTCTCCGGAAGCGTGGGGGTGAGCGGAAGCGTGGAAGCGGACATGGTGCGCTCGCAAGGGCAAGTCCGGCAAAAGAGCGAGAAGCGGTCTTGCGTTCGGGCTTGCATGAAGACAAAGGGTCGCCGGGAGCATGACAGGGATGCGCCCGCGCCGCTTCCATGCCAGCGACGGGGCGATGTCGCAAGCGGGCCTTGCGGAAAAATCGGCAAAAAGAAACCCCGGCGCGAGGCCGGGGTTTCCTTGGAGTTCGTCGAGGCGGTCGTCAGGATGATCCGGCTTTCTTTCCGAACAATCCCTTCAGATTGTCGAAAAGCTCGATCTTCACGCCGTGGCGCTTCATGATGATGCCCTGCTGGATGATCGAAAGCAGGTTGTTCCAGGCCCAGTAGATGACGAGGCCGGCCGGGAAGGTCGCCAGCATGAAGGTGAAGATCAGCGGCATCCAGGTGAAGATCATCGCCTGGGTCGGGTCCGGCGGCGTCGGGTTCATGCGCATCTGCAGGAACATGGTGATGCCCATGATGATGGGCCAGACGCCGATCAGAAGGAAGTGCGGCACGTCGTAGGGCAGCAGGCCGAACAGGTTGAACAGCGACGTCGGATCGGGCGCCGAGAGGTCCTGGATCCAGCCGAAGAACGGCGCATGGCGCATCTCGATGGTGACGTAGATCACCTTGTAGAGCGCGAAGAAGACCGGGATCTGCAGGAGGATCGGCCAGCAGCCCGCGAGCGGATTGATCTTCTCCTCCTTGTAGAGCTGCATCATGGCCTGCTGCAGCGCCATGCGGTCGTCGCCGTGCTTGGCCTTCAGCTCCTCCATCTTCGGCTGCATCTTCTTCATGTTCGCCATGGAGGCGTACTGCTTGTTGGCAAGCGGGAAGAACAGGCCCTTGACGACGATCGTGGTGATCAGGATCGCGATGCCGAAATTGCCGAAATAGCGGAAGAAGAAGTCCATCATCTGGAACATCGGCTTTGTGAAGAACCAGAACCAGCCCCAGTCGATCATCAGGTCGAAGCGCGGGATGGAGTAGGACGCCTCGTACTGGTCGATGATCGGCACTTCCTTGGCGCCCCCGAAGAAGAGGTTCTTGACCTCAATCGACTGGCCGGGCGCGATGGTGACGTCGTCCTGGCGGTAGTCCGCCTGGTAGCGCGGACGGCCGTCCTGGAAGTAGGAGAAGCGCGTCTCGTAGGGCGTCGCCTGCGGCGGCACGAGGGCCGTCGCCCAGTACTTGTCGGTGATGCCGAGCCAGCCGCCGGTCGCCTTGCCGGGCGCGACCGTCGTGTCTTCCTCGGTCTCGCTATACTTCACCTCGTGTAGGCCGAGATCGCCGAGCACGCCGATGAAGCCTTCGTGCAGCACGTAGACGGACGGATCCGTCGGCTTGAAGAAGCGCGTCGAGCGGCCATAGGGCGAAAGCGCGATCGCCGCATCCGTGCGGTTCTCGATGCTGTCGGTGATCGTGAACATGTAGTGTTCGTCGACCGCGATCGTGCGCGTGAAGGTGACGTTCTTGTCGTTGGTATAGGTCAGCTTGACCGGGGTGGTCTGCGTCAGCTTGCCGGTGCCGTCCTGCGTCCACACGGTCTGCGGGCCGGGGACCTGGCCGGTCGCCTCGCTGCCGACATAGCCGATTTCGGCAAAATAGCCGTGTTCGGTCTCGGCGGGGCTGAGCAGCGTAATGATCGGGCTCGTCTTGTCGACGGTCTCGTGGAATTCCTTCAGCTTCAGGTCGTCGAAGCGGGCGCCCGTCAGGCTGATGGAGCCGGAAAGCGACGGCGTGTCGATCTCGATGCGGGCGGACTTGGCAAGCGCCGTCTCGCGCGTCTCGGTCGTGGTGGTTGCCGCCGTGCTGCCCGGCAGCGTGCCGCTCGTGCCGGTCGCGGTCGTCGTCGTGCCGCCGGAGGTGGTGGTCTGCTGGCTCTGGGCGGCCTGCTGCGCTTCGAGCGCGGCGCGGTCCTTTTCCAGCTTGGGGTTCACATAAAGGAACTGCCAGGCCACGAGGATCAGCACGGACAGCGCGATCGCCACGAAATAATTGCGGTTTTTTTCCATCACTCTTTCCCGGGAGCAGCAGGGCGCTGCTGCTGCTTCTGTTTCTTGACCGTCGCGATCCTGTCGTTGAGACGGGCTTCAAGGGTTTTGAAGGGGGCGCTCAACACGTCCCGTCTGGCGACAACCACATAGTCGTGTCCGGGCTCCATTGCAAACCCGGCCGATAGCCGCACCGCCTCTTTCAGGCGCCGGCGCATGCGATTGCGTTCCACGGCGTTGCCGTGCTTCTTGGTAACGGTGAAGCCGACGCGGGGCGCTTCGTCCGGCATCTGCCGGTCGCGCACTTCGAGAAGGAACAGCGGTCCCTTGCGTTTCTCGCCCTCGCGCACAAAAAGAAACTGCGGACGGCTTTTCAGCCGTCCGACAGCAGGTTTCTCAACAGTTTTCGTCATGTGCCCGTCGCCTCTGTTCGGGCAGGCACGGCCTTAGGCCGAGAGACGTGCGCGGCCGCGGGCGCGACGTGCGGACAGGACCTTGCGGCCGCCCTTCGTTGCCATGCGGGCGCGGAAACCGTGACGACGCTTGCGAACAAGCTTGGAGGGTTGGTAGGTACGCTTCGACATTTATTTAATACCGCGGTGTGCGGCCCTTCTTGGGTTTGCGTTACGCAAGGAGCGTTGAAGTCCGGCATAGACTTGCCCTCGCAGGAAGCCAAGCTTTCCGGACGTGCGCGGCTTATAAGGGCAAAAACGGTCGAAAGTCAATTGCGGACGCGGCGCCGTGCGCGACTGTCACAATGGTTAACGGGGTAACGCCTAGAAGTTGCACCTGAATTGTGCTTTGTCATGCTTTGGTCACGTTACGTGAGGCGGGTTTCCCGGATTTCCAGGCTTCCTTCCCGCCCCGGTGCATTAGCGATTGCAAATGCGCCCAATGTTTGGGCGGTTGTATCAAAGTCTAATTAACTTTTAGCGTTTACCTTCCTTCCCAAGGCGAAGCGGGTGGGGCCCTCTTGCCATCCATCCTTCTTGGAGTGTGACGTGAAGATACGCGGCAAAATCTATCTCATCGTGGGCTTGATGGGCCTCATCTCCGTCCTCATCGGCGGGATCGCCGTCCATGTGGTGTCGGAATACAGCGACAAGCTCCGCCAGTATGAGAACGCCGCCGACCGCGCCTTCCTTGGCGAACACCTGAACCGTCAGGTCACCGCCGTCGTCATGGAATCCCGCGGCATCTATGCCTCCAAGGACATGGAGGGCGCCGCGAAATTTGCCGAGGGCATCGCCAAGGAACTCGACGGCATCGACAAGACGCTGAGCGAATGGCGCCCCATCGTGCCGGAGGCACAGAAGGCCGCGTTCGACGCCGTGGTGGCGCGCGCCGCAGAATTCCGCACCTTCCGCATGGAAACGGCCCGCCTCGGCACGAGCGTCTCCATCGCCGCGGCCAACGAGCAGGGCAACAACGAGGGCAACCGCGCCAACCGCAAGGCCTTCCAACAGGAGATCGACGCCGTTGTCCAGACGGACAACGAGAACCTCACCGCGATCAAGGCCGATGTCGCCGCCTTCGAAACCCTCATGCTGATGCTCGTGCTCGGCACGGTCGGCGTCGGCCTCGCGCTCGGCGGCGGCGTTGCCTTCTATATCGCGACCAACGAGCTCAGCCGTCCGATCCAGAACGTGACCGAGACGATGAACCGTCTTGCCGGCGGCGATCTCGACACGGAAGTGCCCTATACCGGCCGCAAGGACGAGATCGGCGAGATGGCCGCCGCCGTCGCCATCTTCCGCCAGAATGCCATCACCGTGCGCGATCTCAACGCCCAGGAGGAGATCCTGCGCGAGAAGAGCGCCGACCTGCAGTCCTCGATCGCCACCGTGGTGCATGCCGCGGCGGCGGGCGACTTCTCCTCGCGCATCGACAAGGACTACCACAACGAGGACCTCAACCGCTTCGCCCGCAGCGTCAACGAACTGGTCGCCGGCGTGGAGGAGGGCATTGCCGAAACCCGCCGCGTCATCGGCGCGCTCGCCGAGGGCGACCTGACGCAGACCATGGACGGCACCTTCCGCGGCGCCTTCGCCGAATTGCAGCAGAACGTCAACGCGACGCTCGCCACCCTCCAGCGCACCATGCGCGAGGTGCGCGCCTCGACGGATGCGATCAACGCCAATTCCGGCGAGCTGCGCACCGCCTCCGACGACCTTTCCAAGCGCACCGAGCAGCAGGCCGCCGCGCTGGAGGAGACCTCCGCCGCCCTCGAGGAGATCACCGCCGCCGTCAAGAACTCGACGGAGCGGGCGAACGAGGCGACGACCATGGTCGGCGAGGCGACGCAGAGCGCCAAACAGTCCGGCGACATCGTGCGCAATGCGATCGGCGCGATGAGCCGCATCGAGCAGGCCTCGAACGAGATCAGCCAGATCATCTCCGTCATCGACGAGATCGCCTTCCAGACCAACCTTCTCGCGCTCAATGCCGGTGTCGAGGCCGCGCGTGCCGGCGAGGCGGGCAAGGGTTTTGCCGTCGTCGCGCAGGAAGTGCGCGAGCTCGCCCAGCGCGCCGCCAGCGCCGCCAAGGACATCAAGGGCCTCATCACCAAGTCGGGTGACGAAGTCTCCGTCGGCGTCAAATATGTGCAGGAGACGGGCGCGGCCCTCTCCGACATCGAAAACCGCGTCGTCACGATCAACGACCGCATCCATGCGATCGCCACCGCGGCCCGCGAACAGGCGACGGGCCTCCAGGAGGTCAGCACGGCCATCAACCAGATGGACCAGGTCACCCAGCACAATGCCGCGATGGTCGAGGAGACCTCGGCCGCCACGCACAAGCTGAAGGGCGAGGCCGACAGCCTGGCCGATCTCGTCGCCCGCTTCCGTACGGGCGATGCCGTGCAGCGCGTGGCGGCCGTGCGTGCCGAGACCCGGCCGGTCGAATCGCCCGCCCGCCGCATGATCGGCAATGTCGCCCGCGCCTTCGGCGGCAATCGCGGCGCTGCCACGGCGGCTGCCGCCCAGGAGAACTGGGAGGAATTCTGATCGCCGCCCCCGCGCCCTGAGAGGCGCGCACGGGGCGCTGCGGCATTTCGTAGCCGGATTCCGGCCTTCGGCGCGGCGGTCGCGGGATCGCCGCGTTTTTGCCGTTTCCGCGGCGCCGTTGGAAAATTTGCCGCAATCTCCTATGATTGGCAGGAATACGTCGCCGATCCCCGGTCGCGACGCGGCCTGCCGAGGAGTTGAAAGATGGTGGACAGAGACGGGGTGCCGTCCTTGACCGAGAAGCCGGTGCCGGCGGTCGGCTTCCTGTCCGGCCTGTCGGGGCGGCTCCTCCTGGTCACGGCCATCTTCGTCCTGATCGCCGAAGTGCTGATCTTCGTGCCGTCGGTCGCCAACATGCGCCTGCAATGGCTGCGCGACCGCCTGAACACGGCGGCCGCCGCCAGCGTCGTCATCGAGGGCCTGCCGGACCACGAGCTGCCGCGCGCCGTACAGGAAGAGACGCTGATGGCGACCGGCACCAAGGCGATCATCCTGAAGCGGGAGGACGCCTCCCGCATGGTCGCCGCCGTCGACATGCCGCCGAGCATCGACGCGCAATACGATCTTTCCGACGTCTCGACGCTGACCGCCGTCTACGACGCCTTCGACACGCTGCTCTTCGGCGGCGACCGCGTCATCCGCGTCTTCGGCCCGGTCGGCGAATCGAGCACGCGCATCGAGCTGCTGCTCGACGAGCGGGCACTGCGCCGCGCCATGCTGGGCTATGCGCGCAACGTCTTCATCCTGTCCATGATCATCTCCGTGGTCACGGCGAGCCCCATCTTCTTCGCGCTCAACCGCCTGCTGATCCGCCCGATCCGCCGCATGACCGCGAACATCCAGGAATTCGCCGCCGACCCGTCGAACCCGGCGCGCGTGCTGGAGCCGTCCGGCGGGCGCGACGAGATCGCCGTCGCCGGCATCCATCTCGCCGCCATGCAGCAGACGTTGCAACGCACGCTGAAGGAGCAGAAGAACCTCGCCGATCTCGGACTTGCCGTGTCGAAGATCAACCACGACATGCGCAACATCCTCTCCTCGGCCCAGCTGATGTCCGACCGCCTGTCCGACGTCGACGACCCCGTGGTCAAGCGTGTCGCGCCGAAGCTCCTGCGCAGCATCGACCGGGCGGTGGGCTATACCAACGAGGTGCTCTCCTACGGCCGGATGCGCGAGCCGGAGCCGCGCCGCCGCTTCGTCGCGCTGCGCCCGCTGGTTCAGGAGGTTTCCGAGGTGCTGGCGCTCGATTCGCGCAGCGACATCGATTTCGTCGCGCAGGTCGAGCCGGGCCTCCAGGTCGATGCCGACAGCGAGCAGCTCTTCCGCGTCATCCACAATCTGTGCCGCAACGCCGTCGAGGCGCTGTCGCAGGACAGCGGCGCGGAGCGCCGCACCGTGCTCGTCACGGGGCTTCGCACCGGCAGCGTCGTCTCCATCGCCATCGACGACAACGGCCCCGGCATGCCCGCCAAGGCGCGCGAAAACCTCTTTGCCGCCTTCCGCGGCTCCGTGCGCTCGGGCGGCACGGGCCTTGGCCTTGCGATCGCCCGCGAGCTCGTGCTCGCCCATGGCGGCACCATCGCGCTGGTGGAAAAGCCGACGCCCGGCACGCTGTTCCGCATCGAACTGCCGGACCGCCCCGTCCCCCTCGACGCCTTCCGCCACCGCGCCTCGTAATCCGGGCCTCTGCTGCTCCCCCGTGTGACGGCCCGATGAAAAAAGTACATTATTTCTGCGAAAGACGCTTGCAATAGACCGGAGGACCCTTTAGAGAACCGCCTCGCAGCCGGGCAACACGCCCGCCACTGCCAGCGCACCCGTAGCTCAGCTGGATAGAGCACCAGACTACGAATCTGGGGGTCAGGAGTTCGAATCTCTTCGGGTGCGCCATTCTTCCCAATCCAAAAGATGATCTGCCGGCCGCTCCGCGGTCGAACCTGGCCGTCCTCGGCTCTCTCCCGGCATTGCCGTTCGCGTGACCGATATGCCACGCGGGGCGCTCCGTGGCAGTCCTTGCCTTCGGGCTCTCTTCAAAACCGCCCGCCGCTCGGCTAAGCAGGGATGAACGGTGCGAGGTATGCACCGGCGAAACCTTGAAAGCGGAAGGAAGCGGGGCATGATGAACCGCGAAATGCCGCGCGTATTGCGTCGCGTGATCTTCGCCGGACTGCTTGCCCTTGCAGGTTGCGCCGGCCGGCCGGAGGGCGTGCTCGTGCCGAGCGGCGAAACGCCGGCGGGCGTCTCCACGGTGGACCTCCTGGTCGCCACCACCCGCGCGCCCTCGCAACAACCGGGCGTGCTGTTTTCCGGCGAGCGCGGCTCCGAGCTCGTCATGCGCGACATCACCGTCTCCATTCCGCCGGACGGCAAGCGCAAGGTGGGGCAGGTGCAATGGCCGGAAAAGCTGCCGGCCGATCCGATGAAGGATTTCTCCACCGTCAGCGTGACGCCGATCGACAGCGCGAAGGCCGGCCGCGCCTGGCTCGACGGGCACCTGCCGAAGAGCCGTCGCGTGCTCGTCTTCGTGCACGGCTTCAACAACCGCTATGAGGATGCCGTCTACCGCTTCGCGCAGATCGTGCACGATTCGAAGACCGACGCCGCGCCCGTCATCTTCACCTGGCCCTCGCGCGCCAGCATCTTCGACTATTCCTACGACAAGGAAAGCACGAACTATTCGCGCGATGCGCTGGAGGAGCTGCTGCGGGCGGCGGTCGACACGCCGGAGGTCGGCGAGATCACCATCATGGCCCATTCCATGGGTACCTGGCTTGCGGTGGAGACGCTGCGCCAGATGGCGATCCGCGACGGGCGCGTGCCGAAGAAGATCCAGCAGGTCATCCTCGCCTCGCCCGACCTCGACGTGGACGTCTTCGGCCAGCAGCTGCGCGCCATCGGCGCGGAGCGCCCGCAATTCACGCTCTTCGTTTCGCGTGACGACCGGGCGCTGACGCTCTCGCGGCGCATTTCCGGCAATGTCGACCGGCTCGGCCAGATCGACCCGTCCCAGGAACCCTATCGCAGCATGCTGGAAAAGCAGGGCATCATCGTGCTGGACCTGACGGCGCTGAAATCCGGCGACAGCCTGAACCACGGGAAGTTCGCTGAAAGTCCGGAGGTCGTCCGGCTCATCGGCAACCGGCTGATCGCCGGCCAGACCGTCACCGATTCCGAGGTGGGCCTCGGCGACCGGCTCGGTGCGGTGGCGCTCGGCACGGCGCAGACGGTGGGCAGCGTCGCCAGCATCGCGGTCTCCACGCCCATCGCCGTCTTCGATCCGGTGACGCGCAAGAACTACGACGACCAGTGGCTGCGGTTCGGCCGCTCGGTCGAGGATACCGCGGTGACGGCGACCGGACAGTAAAAAGGCGGCCCCCGCAGGGGCCGCCCTTCCTCGATGATCCCGCGGGGTCAGCGGACCCAGATCACCTCGCGGGTGCTGCGGTCGACGAGAACGGGTCGTTCGTCGACATAGATGTAACCATAGGTCGGGCTTTCCGGCACTTCGACGATCTGGACGGTGTCCGGAACCACGACGCCGGCCTCGACCGGGCCTTCCAGCACGACGGGCTCCAGCGGGTGGCGCTCGACATAGGTGATGGTCGTCTCCGGGATGTCAGGCGAGATGCTGGCGGTCGTCTCGATCTCGGGCGCATAGACGACCTGGCGGCTGTCCGTGCGCACGATCACCGGGCGGTTGTCGATATAGACATAGGCGAGGTCCGGATGATCGGGGATCGGCGTCAGCGTGACGGTGTCGTCGAAGCGCGTGTCGGCAGTCAGCTGTCCGTCCAGGACGACCGGCGGCGTCGGGTTTTCCATAACATAGACGCGGGCATCGTCCGGAACGGCGGCTTCCGCACCGATCGCCACGCCGACGACGCCCCCGACGATGGCGCCGACCGGGCCGCCGACCACGGCGCCCGCAGCAGCACCGGCGGCACCGCCCGCAGCGCCGCCGAGAACTTCCTTGTCGCCATCGTCCGCATGGGCGACCGTGGCGCCGATGAGTGCCAGCGCGGCACCGGCCATGAGAATCTTGCGCATGTCTTTCTCCTTCGAAAGTTGGGTTTCCCACCCCTTCGGCGGAGACAACGTAAGATGCCCTGCCCGGTTCCCGCAGAACGCGGATCGGGCATCACGATGTGTAACGCGTGTTAACCGGCCTCTTCAGGCGATCTCGGAATCGCGCCGTGCGATTTCATAGTCCTCGTGGTGTACCTGCAGGCCCTCGCCCGTCACCACGACGATGCCGTAGGCGGCAGGCTCGTCCACCGAGAGCGAGGCGTTCGGCGTGTCGAAGGGCATCGGCTGCTGATGGACGGGGCTCTTGAAGATGGAGAAGGGAATGCCGCGATGCGAGCCGCCGATCGTGCGGTGCACATGGCCGGCGAAGATGTGGCGCACATTGTCGTGTTTCAGCACGAGATCGTAGAAGGCGTCCTCGTTGCCGAGCCTGATCGCATCCATGCCGGTAAAACCCGTCTTGTGCGGCGGGTGGTGCATGAAGAGGAGGACCGGAAGGCCGTTCGCGCCCGCCAGCATCCGGTCGAGCCAGGCGAGGCGTCGTTCGCACAGGTAGCCGGCATGGCTGCGCGGATAGTCGTAGGGTGGAGCGAAGAGCGTGTCGAGCAGCACCACGCGGCAGTCGTCGAAGTCGATCACCTGCTGCACGAAGCCGTCCTCGTCGGGCGCCACATGGGCGAAGGTCTCAAGGAAACGCTCGCGATAGTCGTGGTTGCCGATGGTGATGGCGGCGGGCGGCACGAGCAGCGACAGCAGGTCGCGCAGGCGCTCGTAGGACATCGTGTCGGCACGGTGCGTCAGGTCGCCGGTGAAGATGACCCGGTCGGCGTCGGCATGGTGACGGTTGACATGCTCGATGCCGGCAAGCAGGCGCTGATAGGGATCGAGGCCGATGATCTTCGTGCCCTCGGGCACCATGTGCAGATCGGTGAAGACAATGAGCTTGGTCATGAAAGGGCCTCGTGGCGAACGGATTGTCCGGGATGGGCAACCTCCTCCCGGGTGCTTTTCGTAGCGTGCAAACCCGTCGCATGAAAAGCAGTTGGAACGAGCGGCAATCTGATATATCAGGAGGGTGAAGCAACTGTCCCCGCCATGGCCCCGGGGATGGAAACCGCCGCCGGACCGGCACAGACGGAGCATATCGACATGAGATGGAAGCGTACGATCCAGCTGCTGGACGTTCATTGCGAAGGCGAGATCGGCAAGGTGGCGATCGGCGGCGTGCCGAAGATCCCCGGCAACACGATCGCCGAGCAGCTCCACCACATCAACACGGTGGATGACAGCCTGCGCCGCTTCCTGTGCCTGGAGCCGCGCGCGGCCGCGACCGGTTCGGTGAACCTTCTGGTTCCCGCCAAGCGGCCGGAAGCCGATGCCGGCTTCATCATCCTGCAGGCCGACCAGGCGCACGCCTCCTCCGGTTCCAATTCGATCTGCGTCACCACGGCGCTCTTGGAATCCGGCATCGTCGAGATGAAGGAGCCGGAAACGGTGGTGGTGCTCGACACGGCCGCCGGCCTCGTCAAGGCGACGGCGACCTGCCGCGACGGGCGCTGCGAGAAAGTCAGGCTCACCATGGTGCCGTCCTTCGTGCAGGAGCTCGACGTGGAAATCGACACGCCGCACTGGGGCCGCGTGCGCTTCGACATCTCCTATGGCGGCATTTTCTATGCGCTCGTCGATGTCGATCAGATCGGCACGAAGATCGAGAAGGCCAATGCCCGTGCGCTTGTCGACGCCGGCATGGCGCTGAAGGACCTGATCAACACGTCGATGAAGGTGGTGCATCCGGAAATCCCGGAGATCAGTGGCGTTGCCTATGTCATGTTCCGTGATCGCGACCCGGATGGCCTGGTGCGGACCGCCACCACCATGTGGCCCGGCCGCGTCGACCGCTCGCCCTGCGGCACCGGCAACTCGGCCAACCTCGCCACGCTGCACGCCCGCGGCCTTGCCAAGGTGGGCGACACGTTCCGCTCGCGCTCGATCATCGGGTCCGAATTCGAGGTGGGGCTCGAGGCTGAAACGGTCGTTGCCGGCCGCAAGGCCATCATCCCGACCATCACCGGCCGCGGCTGGACGTTCGGCCTGCACCAAGTCGCGCTCGACCCGACCGATCCGCTGGCGAACGGCTTTGCGATGACGGATACCTGGGGGCCTCAGGCGGGCGAGATCCGCTGATCCCGCCCCAAGGAAAGGCTTAGTTTCCGGCGTAGTGCTTCTCGATGGCGCCGAGGGTGATCGGGTCGATCTCCGCATTCTCGGCACCGGCAATCAGCTTGCGTCCGGCAAGCACCTGCTTGATGGCAAGGCGGGCGTCGGCGCTGAGCTTTTCCGGCGTGTCGCGCAGAATGACCTCGAGATCGACATCGCGCATCTCGAAGGCCGCGACGAGGCTGGTCACCGCCTGCTCGACATTCTTCACGATGCCGGTGCCGCTCTGCTGCATCAGGCCGAATTTCAGCTTGCCGTAGCTGTCGCCGCGGTCGGCGGCCTGCTTGAAGTAGCCGGCGGCCGCGGCAAGGTCCTGCGAGATGCCTTCCCCGGCTTCCAGCATGAGGCCGAGATTGATCATCGCATCGACGCTGCCGCCCTCGGCGGCGAGGCGGTAGAAGGCCGCCGCCCGTGCATTGTCCTCCTCGATCAGGCTGCCGTCGTCGAGCAGCACGCCGAGATTGAAGGCGGCGGTCTCGTCGCCGGCGGCGGCTGCCTTGTCGAACCAGCGGGCTGCCGCCGCGCCGTCGATCTTCGTGCCGATACCGTCACGATAGGCGACGGCGAGATTGTAGGCGCCGAGCAGGTCGCCCAGTTCGGCAGCCTTCTTGTAATGGCTGAATTCCGCGGCGGCATCGCCGCGCTTGCCGAGCATGGCGCCGTAGTTCACCATCGCCACCGTATGCCCGAGCGCGGCTGCCTCCGCATAGAGCTTCATCGCCTCGAGGTCCTGGCCGGCGCGCTCCAGCGCCCGGGCAAGCTGGAAGGCCATGCGCGCCCCGCCGCCGGCATTGTAGGCCTCGCGGCAGGCCGACAGCGCCGGGCCGATCTTGATGTCGTCGAGCGCGACCGGCGCGAAGGCTGTGTCGCGCGTCATGTCGTAGCGGCTGCCGGCGCTGGCGTCGCACCGGTTTTCGATGGAAAGCGTATCGGCCCTGGCGCTGCCTGCGGCGCCTGCAAGAAGGACCGCGAAGAAAAGGGCGCGGCCAGCCGTCTTCATTCCTGTGGATCGCTTGATCATGATCCGTCTCCCTTCGTTGGATGACCGCACCTTAGAGGACGGGCGAAAGACGGCTGTTTCCGCGGGAACAGAAGGAGCGGGCAGGGCGGCGCATAAGGAGTGCAGGGCAGGCGGTGCGCGGTTGACGGCACGGTCTGCATCGGTTCAATTCCATTCCGTCGGGTTTGTTCTCGCGCGAAAGGCATGTCATGCGAACGCTCAACGCTTTCAGTCCGGTCTCCTTCAGCCGCAGGCTCTTCATCGCGGGCGGCGCGCTGGCCCTGACGGGCATCGGCATCCGCGCCACCCAGGCCAATGCCGTGATCGGCAAGGCCGTCGAGATCACCGGCGACGTCACCCGCAAGCAGGCGAACCATCTCGAGGGCCTGAAGGCCGGCGCGAGCCTGATGGACCATGATTTCCTCAAGACCGGCAAGGAAAGCTTCGCCTCGCTGGAGCTCGGCGACGATACCAGCCTGCTGCTCGGTAGCGAGACGGAACTCTTGATCGACACCTTCATCGCCGGCCAGGGCGGCGTCATCGAGCTCGGCACGGGGCAAATGGTCTTCGACCGGCCCGAAGGCCTTGCGAAGATCGACCTCACCATGCGCACCGCCTTCGGCATGATCGGCGTGCGCGGCACCAAGTTCTTCGCCGGTCCGAGCCGCGGCGTCTTCGCCGTCTTCGTCGAGCACGGCCTCGTCGAGGTCTCGGGCGGCGGCGTCACGCGTCCGGTCGGCCGCGGCGAGGGCGTCGAGATCGCGTCGGCGGGCGCCGCGCCGGGCGAGATCACCCGATGGGGCGAGGCCCGCATCCGCGAAGCCTATGCGAGCGTCGGAATCCGCTGACGCGCCCGTAAAATTGGGGGAAGGGCGGGTATGCGCCCGCGCCGGCCTGGGCGTCAATCGAGCGTGAACAGCTCCATCGTGCCGAAGCCGCGGATTTCGTGGTTGCCGATGGCGCGCAGCGGGCGGCTGGTTTCGCCGGCCGCGTGCGGCCCCACGCAGATCTGGGTCCCCAGGAACTTGTTGGCATCCTGCAGCCGGGCGGCAAGGTTCACGGCGTCGCCATGGGCGGTATAGTCCAGCTTGCCGCCGGTCCCCACCTCCCCGAGCACCGCCATGCCCGTCTCGACGCCGATGCGCGTGCGCCCGAACGCCTTTTCGAGGAAGGCGGGGCGGCGGCGCATCTCTTCCGTCAGCGCACGGATCTCGTCAGCGCAGGCAAGCGCCTTGTCGACATGGCGCTCCAGATCGTCGGGCGCGTTGAAGAGCGCGTGCACGGCGTCGCCCACCACCTTGTCCACCATGCCGCCATGCCGCGCCACGAGGGCATTGACCTCGGAAAAGTAGATGTCGAGCAGCTTGACGAGATCATGCGGTCCGATCTTCTGGGCAAGCGTGGAAAAGCCCTCTATGTCCGTGAACAGGGCCGTCACCTGCCGTTCCTCGCCGGCGACGCGGCCGAGATCCGGGTTGTCGATGTAGCGGGCGACGACGGATTGCGGCAGGTATTGCGCAAAGCGCTGGCGGGCCGTCGCTTCGGCCCGGCGCACATGGGCAAATTGCAGGAGGCCGGTGACGAGCGCCGCGGTGGCGACGATCAGCGAAACGCCGACCGCATCGGAGAGCAGCGCGGTGCGTGCATAGAGCAGGACCGACGCGCCGAAGACGAGGCCGACGAGCCCGATGCCGGCGAGCGCGGCAAAGAGCGGGCGAAGCCGCGCCGCCGCCAGCGCCGCCGCCGCCCCGGCGAGGAAGGCGAAGCCCGCTTCGACGGGCAGGAGGCCGAGGTCGCGCGTCGGGATATGATCGGTCAGGATGGCATTCGCCACGTCGGCATGGATTTGCACCGACGGTTCGAGCGGCATGGAGGCGCTGGTGCGCAGCCCGCCGAGATTGGGCAGGCTGCTGCCGATCAGCACGACCTTGCCGGCGATCCGGTCCGCCGGCACCGTACCCGCGATGACATCCGCCGCCGAAAGGGTCCGCGCGCCGATCGTGCCGGCGCTGCTCGCCACGAAGCGCAGGCTGCCGTCCTCGTCGAGCCGAAGAATGCGGGAATCATGGCGTAGCCAGGCCGGACGGCCGCCGAGCACCGGCGTGCGCGCACCGGCCGCGAGGCGCGCCGCCTCGACGCCGAGCGCCGGATAGGCGGCATTGCCGACGATCGCATAGGCCTGCACCCGGCGGACCACCGCGTCCTCGTCGCCGACGAGGAAGGCGGCGGCCGCCGCCTTGGCCTTGTCCTGCAGGAAGGAGCACGAGCTTTCCGTGCCGTCGATGAACCAGAGTTCCGGCACGTCGACCGGTTGTTGCAGGGCCAGCGCGGGCACGGGATGCGGCGCTCCGTCGAACGTTTCGCCGATGAGGAAGCCCAAGATGGTCGTCGTCTTGCCGATGGCGCTTGCCAGCGCTGCATTGGCGGGGTCGTCCGCGGCGCAATTGGTGCTGAAGACGAAGTCGAAGGCGATCGCGGCCGGTTTCGCGGCGGCCAGGTGTTCGATCAGCACCGCCGTCTGCGTGCGTGTCCAGTCTCGCTCTGGCGCGCTCTGGAAGGCCTTGCGGTCGATGTCGACGACGACGATCCGGTCGCTCTGGACCGCCGGAACCGCCTGGGTCAGGGCATCGAAATAGAATTCGCGCTGCCGCTCCAGCGCCGTCTCGCCAAGGGAGAACAGCGCCAGCGCGCCGGCAAGGCTCGCCACGAGGCCGGCGGCAAGCGGTCTGTATCTCTTGGCGATCATGACCCTGGGATCCGCGGGCTACGGCAATTCCGGCATGGATTCGTTGCGGCGCCGCGTTTTGGATTGCATCGGAACACTCTAGTCATCGTCCGGCTCGGCGATGGTCCGCAACCGGCCGATATGGCAATGGATGATGCCGTCGTTGCGGCGGATGGCGCCGGCTTCCTGCAGCGCGAGGATCGACCGGTTGATCTTCGGCCGGCTCGCGCCGACGATGCTGGCGATCTCGGTCTGGCTCAGCGAGATCTGGAGATTGGCGCTCTCCGGCAGCTCCTCGCCATGGATGTTGCGCAAGGTGGCGAGGAAGAAGCGCGCCACGCGCGCATCGAGATCGTAGAGCGCGATGGTCTCGAGCTGTTCCGTCGTCTCGCGCAGCTTGGTGCAGAGATAGTGGATGATCGCCTGCGCGGCCGTCGGGTTGCGGGTCAGGATCTCCAGGAAGTCGCGCTTTGCGATGACATAGCCTTCCGTCGCGACGACGGCGGTGGCATCGGCAGAGCGCGGCTGGCCGTCGAGGATCGCCATTTCGCCGAGGATGGAGCCCGCCTCGAGCTGGCGCAGCGACAGTTCCTTGCCCTGCGGCGTGATGAGCGAGAGCTTGATGCGGCCGGAAACGAGCACGATGAGATAGGTGCCCTCGTCGCCGCGCTGGAAGATCACCGTGCCGGCCGGCCATTTGCGAAAGGTGGCGATGCCGGCGATCTCGCCGATCGTGTCCTTGCCAAACCCCTCGAAAATCGGAAAAGAACGCCAGAACGCGGCACTCTTGTTGATCTCGTTCATATCCGGTTTCCCCCGACCGCCGCGGACGAAACAAACATACGCCGCTCGGTTGAAATCTTCGCCCAGCCGCCGGGCGCTTGCAACAGAAAAGAACGGAGCTTTCCGGGACGGCCTCGTCTCCTACTGGCAGATGCGGACGCGTTTGGTGATGGTCTTGCCATGTGGGTCTTCCGTGCGGATGCGCTTGGTGATGCAGGTCTGCTGGTAATGCCCGTAGTAGCCCTGCGCATAGGGCGTACCGGCATGGCCGGCCGCGATGAAGGTGAAGGAGACGGCGGCAAGGGCAAGGGCGAGGAGAGAATGACGCATGGAGGTTCCGGCAGGAGGGAGGCGGGGTGTCGTGATCTCGTTGTCGCACGGCGGCGACGCCTCTTCTGTTCCGCCGGGAACAGGCGATATCGTTCACAAAAAGAGAACGATCTGTCTTTCGATCGGCCGTCTAGTTTGACGAAAGAAAGCTGATATCTCTTCGTCAACGCAAACGCCGAAGCCTCAGGAGCTTTCCATGCAACAGAACGCCGTCGTCCTCGTCGGACGCATTCTTCTCGCCCTCATGTTCATCACCGCCGGTTATCCGAAGCTCATCGATCCCTCGGGCACGGCCGGCATGATCGCCGGTGCGGGCCTCCCGGCTGCGACCGCGCTTGCCTATCTCGCCGGCATCTTCGAACTCGTCGCCGGCATTTTCGTCCTCGTCGGCTTCCAGACACGCATCGCCGCCTACCTTCTCGCCGCCTTCAGCGTGTTCACGGCCCTCGTGTTCCACAGCGGCACGATCGCCATCGAAGGCTTCCCGGATGGCGCCAACGGCCTGCTCACCGTCTTCAACGGCCTGATGATGTGGAAGAACATCACGATCGCCGGCGGCTTCCTCGTGCTCGCCGCCTTCGGCCCCGGCGCCTTCTCGATCGACGCCCGCCGCTCGGCCGCCTGAACAGGCGCCGGACCCTGATCCTCCAGAAACCCTTCCCGGCCTCCGGGGAGGGTTTTTCGCCGTCAGGCCTTTGGAAAAGGCCGCTGCCGCTGGAAAGCCGAGGCTCTTGCTGCTATGCGCACGGGCAGACAGTCATGCGGGAGATGCCGATGTTTTCCAATTCCTTTCCGGACCGGGCCGTGATGGCGGAGCTGATGGCCCGCATGCTTTGGGAGATCAAGGCGGTGCATTTCCGCCCCGAGGAGCCCTACAAGCTCGCCTCCGGCATGGCCTCCCCGGTCTACATGGACTGCCGCAAGCTGCTCTCCTATCCGCGCATCCGCTCGGCGATCATGGATTTCGCCGCCGCGACCCTCGTGCGTGAAGCCGGCTTCGAACGTTTCGACGTGATCGCCGGCGGCGAGACGGCCGGCATTCCCTTCGCCGCCCTCCTCGCCGATCGCCTCGCCCTGCCGATGATTTATGTCCGCAAGAAGCCGAAGGGCCACGGCCGCAACGCACAGATCGAAGGCGTGATGCCGGAGGGCGCGCGCGTGCTCGTCATCGAGGACCTGGTCACCGTCGGCGGCTCCATGTTCACCTTCATCGACGCGATCCGCGCCGCCGGCGGCGTGGTCGACCACGGCATGTCGCTGTTCTACTACGGCATCTTCAAGGAGGCCGAGGCGCGTTATGCCAATGGCGGCGTCAGGCTGCATCACATCGCCACCTGGCGCGACGTGCTGGCCGTGGCGCGGCAGGAGAAGCTGTTCGACGACGTGACGCTCGCCTCCGTCGCCGCCTTTTTCGATGCGCCGCTCGTCTGGTCGGCCGCCCATGGCGGCGTTGCGGAACTGCCGACCTCGTAAAAGCCTCTGGCGCTTTCCATCGAGATCGTTTAAATCGATTGAAATCGGCTCTGCCGGAATTGCCTAGGGAGGAACGGGAATGATCCTGTGTTGTGGTGAAGCGCTGATCGACATGCTGCCGCGGACGACGACGCTCGGCGAGGATGCCTATGCACCCTATGCCGGCGGGGCGATCTTCAACACGGCGATCGCGCTCGGCCGCCTCGGCGTGCCGACGGGCTTCTTCACCGGCCTTTCCGACGACATGATGGGCGACATCCTGCGCAGGACGCTCGGCGAAAGCGGCGTCGACTACAGCTATTGCGCAACGCTTTCGCGCCCGACGACGGTCGCCTTCGTCAAGCTCGTCGACGGCCACGCCAGCTATGCCTTCTATGACGAGGGTACCGCCGGCCGCATGATCACCGAGGCGGAGCTGCCGCTTCTCGGCGATGACTGCGAGGCGCTGCATTTCGGCGCGATCAGCCTCATTCCCGAGCCCTGCGGCTCCACCTACGAGGCGTTGCTGCGGCGCGAGCACGAAAAGCGCGTCATCTCGCTCGATCCCAACATCCGGCCCGGCTTCATCAAGGACAAGGACGCCCATCTCGGCCGCATCCGTCGCATGGCGGCCATGGCGGACATCGTCAAGTTTTCCGACGAGGACCTCGCCTGGTTCGGCCTCGAGGGGGACGAGGAGGCGCTTGCCCGCCACTGGCTGCATCATGGCGCCAAGCTCGTCGTCGTCACGCGCGGCGCGCAAGGCGCCGTCGGCTACAGCGCGAACCACAAGGTCATCGTGCCGAGCGAGCGCGTGAGCGTGGTCGACACGGTCGGTGCCGGCGATACGTTCGATGCAGGCGTGCTCGCCTCGCTGAAGATGCAGAACCTCCTCACCAAGTACCAGGTCGCCCGGCTCGATGAAGACCAGATCGCAAAGGTGCTGGCGCTCGGTGCCAAGGCCGCCGCCGTCACCGTCTCGCGCGCCGGCGCCAACCCGCCCTGGGCCAAGGAAATCGGGCTGGCTTAAGCCGACGGGCGCACCCCGAAAAGGGCGTGCCAGGCCCAAAGTGCGCCTTCATCCGCCTGTCATCGCAGCGTGGTCAAAGGGGGCATGCTCGATCACACCGCTCCAGATTCGCCCGATGCCGCCCGCCCGAACGGCCCGGCGCCCACCGTCCTCGTCGTCACGGATGCCTGGCACCCGCAGCTGAACGGCGTGGTCCATACGCTGGAGGAGCTGGCCCGCTCGATGGCGGAGGAGGGTATCGAGGTCGCCTTCCTGACGCCGCAGGGTTTCACTACGGTGCCGCTGCCGTCCTATCCGGAGATCCGGCTCGCCATAGCCTCGAAGCGCCGTGTCCTGGCCGAGATCGAGAAGATCGCGCCGGACTATATCCACATCGCCACCGAAGGCCCGCTCGGCATGGCGGCACGGCGCGCCTGCCTGGAGCGCCGCCTGCCGTTCACGACGGCCTATCATACGCGCTTTCCCGAATTCATCAGCGCGCGCCTGCCCGTCCCGGAAAGCCTCAGCTACTGGTGGCTGCGCCGCTTCCACAATGCCGGCAACGGCATGATGGTGGCGACCAAGTCGCTCGGGGCGGAAATGGCGGCGCGGGGCTTCGTGCGCATCAAGCGCTGGTCGCGGGGCGTCGATACGAAACTGTTCGATCCGGCGCGGCGCCGCGATCTCGGCCTGCCGCGGCCCGTTTTCCTGAATGTCGGGCGCGTGGCGGTGGAAAAGAACCTGCCCGCCTTTCTCGGCCTCGATTTGCCGGGCAGCAAGGTCGTCGTCGGCGACGGGCCGGATCTTGCCGCGCTGCGCCAGCGGTATCCGGACGTGCATTTCCTCGGCCGCAAGACCGGCGAGGAGCTTGCCGCGATCTATGCCGCGGCCGATGTCTTCGTCTTCCCGAGCCGCACGGACACGTTCGGCAATGTCATGCTGGAAGCGCTGGCAAGCGGCGTTCCGGTCGCCGCCTTTCCGGTCACGGCCCCGCGGGACGTTCTGGGCGAGGGCGGCGCCTTGTCGGAGGATCTGCGGGAAGCGGCCCTTGCCGCGCTCGACATCCCCAAGGAGGCCGCGCGCGGCCGTGCCATGGCCTATAGCTGGCGCGCCTGCGCCCGCGAGTTCCTGGGCAACCTCGCCCGCGTGCCGCGCGATGCATTCGCGGCACGCCGCCTCAGCCTGCGCTGAGACTACGTCGCCGCCTTCAGCAGCGCGGCCACGAGGCCGGCTGTCGAGGAATCGTGCCCCGCGGCGCTTTCCTTGCCCTCCACGACCGGCAGCAGGCCCGTCGCCAGTTCCTTGCCGAGCTCCACGCCCCATTGGTCGAAGGAGTTGATGTTGAAGAGCGCGCCCTCGACGAAGACACGATGTTCGTAAAGGGCGATCAATCGGCCGAGCGCGAAGGGCGTCAGGCTGTCATAGACCATGGTGATCGACGGGCGGTTGCCGGAGAAGACGCGGTGCGGCGCGATCCTGTCCGCCTTCGCCTCGTCCATGCCCTTCGAGGTGAGCTGCGCCTTGGCCTCGGCCAGCGTGCGGCCCTTCATCAGCGCTTCGGACTGCGCCAGGCAATTGGCGATCAGGAGCTGATGCTGGTGGCGCAGGTCCTTCTCGTGACCGTTCGCCGCGATCATGAATTCCGCCGGGATGATCGCCGTGCCCTGGTGGATGAGCTGGTAGAAGGCGTGCTGGCCGTTGGTGCCGGGCTCGCCCCAGACGACCGGGCCGGTCTGGCCCTCGACCGGCGTCGAATCCATCGTCACGGACTTGCCGTTCGATTCCATGTCGAGCTGCTGGAGATAGGCCGGGAAGCGCGACAGGCGCTGATCGTAGGGCAGGATGGCGCGCGAGGGATAACCCAGCACGTTGCGGTGATAATAGCCGATGAGGCCGAGCAGCATCGGGATGTTTTCCCGGATCGGCGCTTCGCGGAAATGCGTGTCGATCGCGTGGCCGCCGGCGAGGAATGCGGCAAAGTCCTCCTTGCCGATGGCGATCATCAGCGGCAGGCCGATAGCCGACCAGATCGAGTAGCGCCCGCCGACCCAGTCCCAGAAGCCGAAGACGCGGTTTCCCTCGATGCCGAAGGCGGAGACCTTGTCGAGCGCCGTGGAGACCGCACAGAAATGGCTGCCGACCGCCGCCTCGCCGAGTGCATCGGCGATGAACCTGCGCGCCGTCGCGGCATTCGTCATCGTCTCGATCGTCGTGAAGGTTTTCGACGCGACGATGAAGAGCGTGGTTTCGGCCGAAAGAAGTTTCAGCGTGTCGGCGATATGCGCGCCGTCGATGTTCGAGACGAAATGCAGGCGGGGACCGTCATGATAGGGGGCGAGCGCCAGCGTCGCCATGACGGGGCCGAGATCCGAGCCGCCGATGCCGATGTTGACGACGTCGGTTATCTTCTTGCCCGTCGCGCCTTTCAGCGCGCCGGAGCGGATGCCGTCGGCAAAGGCGCCCATGGCGTCGAGCACGGCGTTGACGTCCGGCATGACGTCCTTGCCCTCGACGAGCACCGGCGTGTTGGCGCGGTTGCGCAGCGCCGTGTGGAGCACCGCGCGCTCCTCCGTGATGTTGATGATGGCGCCGGAGAACATCGCGTCGCGCTTGCCCTCGACGTCCGCGTGCCGGGCGAGTGCTTCCAGCCCGTCGAGCACCGCATCGTTGACCGCACACTTGGAATAATCGAAGAGGAGGTCGCCGAGCGTGGCGTTGTAGCGGGAGAACCGCTGCGGATCGGCCGCGAAGGCAGCCCTTATGTCTGTGGCGTTGGTATCGCGAACGATGGATTTCAGCTTTTCGACAAGCGCGTTCATCGGCGTCTTCCTTGGCTTGGGACGATGCCGGCTAGCTAGTCGCTTTGGCAGGAGCAAATCAAGACCGCAAATGCCACTTGGCGAAAAAATTAAATCGGTTTAACCGGGGCGCACGTCAGCCCCGGAGATCCTTGCGCAATATCTTGCCGACATTGGATTTCGGCAGCTCGTTGCGGAACTCGACGAATTTCGGCCGCTTGTAGTTGGTCAGGTTCGCCGCGCAATGGGCCTTCACGTCCGCTTCGGTCAGCGCGGGGTCCTTGCGCACCACGAAGAGTTTCACCGCCTCGCCGGAATGCTCGTCCGGCACGCCGATCGCCGCGCATTCGAGAATGCCGGGATGCGACATCGCCACTTCCTCGATCTCGTTCGGGAAGACGTTGAAGCCGGAGACGAGGATCATGTCCTTCTTGCGGTCGACGATCTTGATAAGGCCCTCCGGCGTCATGAAGCCGATGTCGCCGGAGCGGAAGAAGCCGTCCGGGGTCATCGCCTTGGCCGTCTCGTCCGGCCGCTGCCAGTAGCCGGCCATGACCTGCGGGCCGCGGATGCAGATCTCGCCCACCTCGCCGAGCGCCAGCGTCCTGCCGTCGTCATCGCGGATCTCGATGTCCGTCGAGGGCAGCGGCAGGCCGATCGTGCCGGTGAATTCCGGCTTGTCGAAGCGGTTGGCGGTCGCCACCGGCGAGGTTTCCGAAAGGCCGTAGCCCTCGGTGATGGCGCAGCCCGTCATCTTCTGCCAGCGCTCGGCGACCGGCCGCTGCACCGCCATGCCGCCGCCGAGCGTCAGCACGAGGCCGGAAAGGTCCAGCTTGGCGAAGTCCGGATTGTTCATCAGCGCGTTGAACAGCGTGTTGAGCCCGGGGAAGATATGCACCCGGTATTTCGCCAGCTCCTTGACGAAGGCCGGGATGTCGCGCGGATTGGCGATCAGCACATTGTGACCGCCGAGCGCGATGCCCATCAACCCGTTCACCGTCAAGGCGAAGATATGGTAGAGCGGCAGCGCGCAGATGAAGACGAGCTGGTCCGGCCGCTTCTTGATATGGAAGGTCGGCTCGATCCACAGCTTGATCTGCTCCATGTTGGAGAGCAGGTTGGCATGGGTCAGCGTCGCGCCCTTCGAAACGCCTGTCGTGCCGCCGGTATATTGCAGGAAGGCGGTGTCGTCCGGCGCGATGTCGACGGGTTTCAGCGTGCCGCGCGCGCCTTCCGCCGTCACCTGGGTGAACGGCACATGGCCCGGCAGCGACCAGGCCGGCACGAGCTTCTTCACCTTGCGCACGACGAGGTTGACGATGAGGCCCTTGAGCCCGAGCATGTCGCCCATCGTGGCGACGACGACATGCCTGACGGCCGTGCGTGAGACGACCTGCGCCACGGTGCTCGCGAAATTCTCCAGCACGAACAGTGCCTTGGCGCCGGCATCCTTCAGCTGGTGTTCGAGCTCGCGCGGCGTGTAGAGCGGGTTGACGTTCACCACGACGAACCCGGCGCGCAGGATGCCGAAGATGATCACCGGGTTCTGCAGGATGTTCGGCATCATGACGGCGACACGGTCGCCCTTTTCGAGGCCCTTTGCCTGCAGCCAGGCGCCGATCCGGGCCGAGGCCGCCTCGAAATCGCGGAATGTCAGCGTCTTGCCCATGCTGGTGAAGGCCGGGCGATCGGCATAGCGCGCGCAGCAGCTCTCGACGAGGGCGCCGATCGAGGCATGTTCGAGCGGGGCGATCGCCTCCGCCATGCCTTCCGGGTAGGAGGCAAGCCAGAAACGGCCGGTCGGTTGCTGGGAAGTGTCCTGGATCGTGGCCGACATGATGTTCCTCCTCTTGCGCGCGGTCCCGCCGGCACCGAAGGGTCCTCCAACCATCCGATGCACACAGGATGAAGCTTTTGACAAGCGTCATCAAGGGCCATCGGTAACTTACATTGACGTAAACGTCAACAATCCACCTGCGGCCCGCCGTTCCATCTTTCGTGAACGGGCGACCGCGCCTGTCTGCGACCTCTCGGCGCGCCCCGCCAAAAAAACCACGTATATGTTTAACATTCTTGGGATACACCTTATCTAGACAGTCGGCCGGAGCCCGGCCCCAAGGGAGTGGACGAGTTTGCTGCATTCGGAACATCGCAGAAGTGAGCCCCGGTTTCTCGGCGCGGCGCGCCCGAGCAGCGTCGCGCTCATATCGCCCATCTCGGCGGCGCGCTGGCTCCTCGTCCTCATCGTGTTCGCCGGCATCTACTTCTTCCACGGCTTCGTCGTGCCGGTGCTTGCCGCGCTTGTCATCGCCTTTGCCAGCTGGCCGCTCTATTCGCGCCTGCTCGCCCAGGTGAACGGCAATCGCACGCTCGCCGCCTCCATCGCCATCCTTCTGATCCTCGCCTTCATCGTCGGGCCGATCATGATCGCCTCGACCTATGCCTTCCACGAGATCCGCGACTGGATCGGCTGGGCCGTCGAGACGAACCGCACCGGCGCGCCGACGCCGGACTGGATCGGCGCGTTGCCGGTGATCGGCGGCTGGCTCGACATGCAATGGACGCGCTTCCTCGATCACCCGGGGGCCATCGGCGAGCTGACGCAGATCGTCAGCGGCGCGAATATCGGCAATATCTACCGGGTTGCGCTGGCGGCCGGCGGCAAGGCCTTCGGCCTGCTGCTCGCCATGCTGTTCATGCTGATCGCCCTCTTCTTCATCTACCGCGACGGCCAGTCCTTCGCCGGCCAGGTGGATCGGCTGGGCGAGCGCATCCTGCCGATGCGCTGGGAGCGCATCTCGCGCATCGTGCCGGCGACGATCAGCTCCACCGTCACGGGCATGACGCTGATCGCCATCGGCGAAGGCATCGTGCTCGGCATTGCCTACTGGATCGCCGGCGTGCCCTCGGCCGTCACGCTCGGCGTCCTGACCGGCATCATGGCGCTCTTCCCCGGCGGCGCGCCGCTCTCCTTCACGCTCGTCTCCATCTATCTCGTCTCCAGCGGTTCGCCCGTCGCGGGCCTCGCCCTCTTCGTCTGGGGATCGGTCGAGCTCTTCATCGTTGACAAGACGCTGCGGCCCCGCCTCGTCGGCGGTCCGATCAAGCTGCCGTTCCTGCCCACCTTCTTCGGCCTCATCGGCGGCGTGAAGACCATGGGGTTCCTTGGCCTCTTCATCGGTCCCGTCCTCATGGCCCTCCTCGTCGCCATCTGGCGCGAATGGATCCGTGAGGTGGATGCCACCGAACCGCCGTCGCCGATCATCCTCGAGCCGCCGTCCGACACCGGCTCGCGGCTCGATCCGGAACACAAGGTCGGCTGACCGAGGCTGGAAGCCCTCAGCGCATGCGTCAGCCGCGTGACGAAAGAATCCGCCTGCACGCCGCAAGCCCGCCGGTCTCGGCGGGCCTTCCTGCCTCGCGCGGTCGAAGGCCGGTGTGCTTCGCCCAGACGCCTGTGCTCCAGGCACGTTGCCGGCGACAGGCGGTTCTCCGCTCCTGGCCGCCGAACCACCGTCGTCTGGCCCGCGCCGATATGGTAGCCTTGCGGCATGAACGAGCTTTCCAGCGAAACATTCTTCAGCGCGCTTCCCGTCTTCGTCGATTTCGCCGGCGTTGCGGACAGCCACAACTATCATGCGCTGCCCGCCGGCTGGGCGCTGGCGACGGCGGATATCGTCGATTCCTCCGGCGCGATCGAGGCCGGCCGCTACAAGGCGGTCAACATGGCCGGCGCCAGCGTCATCTCGGCGGTCTTGAATGCGCTCGGCAACAACGATCTTCCCTTCGTCTTCGGCGGTGATGGCGCCATTGTCGCCGTGCCGCCTTCCGGTGCCGAAAGGGCGTGCAGTGCCCTTTCGGCGGTGCAGAACTGGGTCGGCAAGGAACTCGGGCTGACGCTGCGCGTCGCGCTCGTTCCCGTCGCCGAGATCATCGCCGCCGGGCGCGAAGTGCGCGTCGCACGGTTCCAGGTCACCCCGGACGTTTCCTACGCGATGTTTGCCGGCGGCGGGTCGAGCTGGGCCGAAGCGCGCATGAAGGAGGGGCGCTTTGCCGTGCCGCCGGCACCGCCGGAGGCCCATCCGGACCTTACCGGCCTCTCCTGTCGATGGAACCCGATCCGCTCCCGCCACGGCGACATCGTCTCGATCATCGCGCTTCCCGCTGGACAGGGCAACGCGCAGGCCTTCGAAGCCCTGGTCCTGGAGATCGTCGCATTGGCCGGCGGCGAGGAGCGGGAGGGCCATCCGATCGCGCCGGAGGGCCCGCAGATCGGCCTGTCCGGCGCCGGTTTGTCGGTGGAAACGAAGGCGGCCCCGAAGGGAGGGCGCATCCGGCACTGGTTCGTCATCCTCGGGCAGCATCTCCTGACCGCTGGCCTTTACCGCCTCGGCCTGACGCTCGGCCGCTTCGACCCCAAGGCGTACCGCCGGGATGTGGCCCGGAATGCGGATTTCCGCAAGTTCGACGATGGCTTGAAGATGACCATCGATATCGACCCGGCACGGTTTCGGCAGATCGAGGCCCGGCTGGAGCAGGCCGCAGGCGCCGGCATCTGCCATTTCGGCCTGCACCGGCAGGATTCGGCGCTGATGACCTGTATCGTGCCGACGGCGCTCCGGCGCGACCACATGCATTTCATCGACGGCGCCGCCGGCGGCTACGCCATGGCCGCCACCCGCCTGAAAAAACAGATATCCGACGCGCCGACCGCGTCGTGAACAGGCATTTTACGGGTTTGGAAGTGAGTGGTGCCGCTTACGTGACTCGAACACGTGACCCCATCATTACGAATTGTTTTTCGTAACAATATCAGAGATTTAGACACTGTACGAAATCGTTGGACCCTACTGGACAAGCCATTGGCCGGAATCCACTTTCAGGAGTTGAGAGGTAGCACAGGGTATCACCCGGTTGCCACCCCTTTGATCCCGCGACACTACTAGCAGCCTACAGTTCGCGGTTGGCGCTACTAATCGGCACGGCACCAGCCGGACCTCCCCCTATCAACGGCGCTCACAGTTTGGGGCGGGGAGGGAGTCCGTGGGCGTCGGGATGTCCCGGTTTCCTCAGCTTCTTGATCGCACAATGACGGCCTGTCCTAGCCGCGAATTGCGTGTCCGAACGGGACGCCGGATTTTTCGTAGCTCCACGTTCGAACTTGAAAGCAATCCTTACAAGTTGCCGCACGTGGATTTGCCGTTGGAGCCAGTTGTTGCACGATGTGCAACAACTGATTGGCGTGGGGCATCCCAGCGGTGCTCGCAGTTGGGGTGAGGTCGCGGAATCCATGAGTGGACGGAGGCGGCGGTTCACCCGATTTCTTGAACATCAATGCGAATATTGCGTTCTACGTCAGTTGATCGTGTACTCACGCCACGGAATGCGATGAATTGAAACCGATGACATGAACTTCGCGATATCGGGCCGACCATAGTACGTGGGCCGACCTCGGCTGTCCTGAGCCATCAGGACAACCGGAATCCCAAAAACCCGCATGAAGCTGCCAATCGCGTTCGCGGCCTCTAATCTGTTTTGAACAACATGGGGCTTAACCACTACGACTGCGAAGGTCTGACCTTGTTCGCTGATGACAGCACCTTGAATGCGCATTTCGTTTCTCCTTATGCTGCCATCTTAAGGCTGCGGGTATTGATCCAGTCCCACGCCTCTTGAGGCAGCCAGCCTTGATAATCGCGGGTAACGCCAATCACGAGGAAGAAGTCATTCTTATCGACATGAGGTTCCAGCTTGTTCCAGATGCCCTGCGCACTCAGCGCGGTATCAACAAGCCACGTCGAGCCCAAGAAATGCCACCAGTCACCACAGCTCTTTATGGCTTCGTGGAGCGCGTCGTAATTCTGACCCGGACGCTTCAGGTCGTAGTTGATCGCGTAAATCACGGTGGGCCTCCTTGAGCCGATAACGCGTGAGAGTGGCAGGCCGAATACCTCCGGCCCGCCATGATACCCGCCCTACTTCTTGTTGGGACGCTGTGTGAGAGCCGACGCTGCCGCAGTCTTGGCAGCCTTGCTCGAGTTGGGGTTGCTGAGCACCTTTGCAGCGGCCGACGCTGCCTTTGCGCTGGTAACTTCCTTGTTCGCCATATAAATCACCTCCTTTCCTTGGAGTTTTGGTTGTACGCCTACCGCAGGCGGCGCTTTACTTCCTCGATCAGCGTGGGAGAGCCGGCGACCTCGAACGAGAGGTTATTCAGAGACCGCCCGATGACCTTGACCGTCGGTGCCGCACCTGTTTCGGGATCGCGGACGCTCCGCAGCTTCTTAGTAATCCCGTCCTGCACCTGCTTCAGCATCGCTCTCTCCAACTGATTGGCGATGTTGTTGGGCCGCACTGACCGCCCGTTCAGCTTGAATTCCACCTTCACCATTGTCCGATCTCCAAATGGTCGCAGTCGGTCATTTGGCCTTGACCCGCCGAATCAGGAGTGATTCACTAAGTGTCCCACTGACTGGTACGGACGCTAGTGATTTGCGCTTCATCTGTCCAGTCTGTGGCACACAAATTCTATTCTAAGGCACACAAGGGGAGAGGTATGAAGATCGAAGACCTTGCAGGTCTCGTGCAGAAGAAGAAGGGAAGCATGGGTGTCCGCGCCACCGCCGCCGAGATCGGAATCAGCCCTACTACGCTGTCCAGAATTGAGCGCGGTCACGTTCCCGACATGGGTACTCTTGAGAAGGTTTGTGCGTGGCTTGAAGAAGATATGGCCAAGTTCACAGGAATAGGCGGTTTGCAGATCGCCTTTAAGAAGAATCAGGCAATATCTCCCGATACCGCAAAATCACTGGCCGTTTTAATCGAACTGGCCAGCAAGCAGTTTGTCGAGAAAATCGAAGCGGAAGGACATTAGTTGCTGCGTCGGGGGTTCAAGTCTCAATGCGAGCGTAGATCGGTCGAGATTAGGAAATCTCTTGGCCTTGCTCATGATGAGCCGCTTCATGGCGTCGATCTAGCAGAGCAGTTCGGCGCTACTGTCTGGAACGAGCGCGACGTCACCGGACTGCCCGCGCTAGATCTACGCCAGTTGACTGTCGTGGATGGTCAAAGTTGGTCGGCTTTCACGCTGCGAATTGGCAATCGCCACTTGGTTCTGTACAACTCATCGCAGTCTGCACCTCGAATTAATAGCGTCATCATGCATGAGCTGGCTCACATAGCTCTTGGCCATGAACTCCATTCCGCCAGCCTTTCGGAGGACGGTCATTTGGTCCCTTCGAATTACAGTCAGGATCAGGAAGACGAAGCGGATTGGCTGGGTGGCACACTCTTGTTGCCTCGGCCCGCACTGCTACGCATCCGGCGAGCCGGCCTAACCGACACTGCCGCCATGAACAAATTCTTGGCCAGCGAGGAAATGCTGAAGTGGCGCTTTCGGATGACCGGCGTCGACTACCAGCTTGGGTATGGGCGCAGAAAAGCGGCCGTCTAGCGAATACGGCCCCAGTGTTTCATGCCCCGTCATAGCTGCGGTCCATCAGAGCCTTGGCTTTGTCCAGCGTGGTGACATCAGTGATGATGATTTCAAGGTCGCCCGTGCCGAAATGGCCGATGTTGCGCACGTCTCGGGTGAAGCCGGGCTCAAGTTCAATAGTGTCCGGATCGACCTTCACGAACACCTTGAGGTGCCTGATCTGGGGCTTGACCTCGACGCACGCAAAGTTCTTTAGGCGGCGGAAGGCGACGTAGTTGTCCAGGGTCTTCAACTCGACATCATCACCCAGCGCTAGCAGGTACGCCTTCGTCGCCTCGTAGAGGTCGACAAGGTCCTGATCTGCGTCCGCGAGGTACTGCGTAACCGTCTTCTGGCGAGATCGTGGTCGCGCTGCCGCAGGCTCGCCTTGAGTGTCGATGCTGGCAGGGATTTCGCGCGCGGGTCGTTCCGATGCCGAGGTAAGCAGTTCGAACAGCAATAGCTCGTCGCCAAATCGGCGATAGCGAACAAGCGCAATGTTCCGGTTCATCTGGTTGACCGCATGGGCGTCGTACTTGGTGAAGTCGCCGGCAATGCAGATCAGGCGCGGGGTGCCCCAATCGACCGCCTTTGCCTGTTCGGCGCCGAAGCGCTCCAGAACAAGCCATTCGAAATCGCGGCGATGGTCCATTAGCCAGTCGAGGTAGAATAAGCCTTGGTTGATGACGTTCTCATTGCTGGCCCGCTTGTACTCGACGATCACCGGCGAACCGTTCTCGTCGATGCCGAGTGAGTCCATGCGCCCACCGTTCGTCGTCGGAAACTCGGAGGCTAGAAACCTCACCCCGAGAAAGGCTTCCATGTTGCGTTCAATGAGCGTCTGTAGCGACTTCTCCAGCGCAACCGCGCTGCCGCGAAGCTCTGTGACCGAAGTGCTGTCCGTGCGGAAAAGTTTGATATCGCTCATGTTGCCCCCCGGCAATTTCTGCTACTGGCTTACGCCAAAATCCATCACTCGGCTGATTTTCCTTCCCGGACGCGCCTAAAGATTTCGAGCGCAAGATGCTCGTGCGCAGCCGAGCGAAATTCCTTGTCGGTCATCACGCGCGAGAAGATTTCCTCGTTGCCTTCCATGCGGTCGATGAACAATTCGTCCAGCATCCGCTCCAGATAGGAAGAGAAGTTGGCGAGGTTGTTCGCCTTGGCGGCTTCGACGATCTTGTCGTCTTCCTCTGCGCTCGCACGTATCTGATCGAAAAAGAACTGGTCGGCTTCGGTGAAATTCGTGCCGAACCGCTCATTCAGCTTCGACACCAGCGTGGACAGTGCAACTGCTTCCTCGCTGAAGCCGCCTGTACCAACATCGGTCGGTCCTTTAAGCGGCGTGGCTTCGCCATAGCCGAGGTCGATTGACCCTTCGGTCATCTGTTGGAGGCGGAAGAAGCGGAGCGCGACTTCGTCGTCCAAGGCGAAAGCTTGGCCGTCGCCAGGCGGCGGTAGCTTGGCGATCAGGTTGCGGACGAAGGCGTACAACTTTTCAAGTTCGCTGTCCTGATAAGGGATGATCTGCGAGAGGAAGGCGTAGAGGTTGCGGAAGGCGGTCAGTTGGCCACGAAACTCATCCTGTTGCTGCTCTTCCCTCTCGCCAAACCTCTGCACGACCGCGTCGAGCACCGCATTCATCAAGCGGTGGTCGGTGGCTGAGTGATCACGCTTGCCACGATACCATACCTCGGCAAAGGCATTGACGTCCTCCGGCGCGAAAATCGTCCATTCCAATAGCTTGTGCTGCAATTCCGAAAGCCGATGAGGATCGGCATTCTCGCCAATCGGCGTCGCCTCGTAATAGGGCTTGAACGCCTTGTAGATGTCGTCTTCCTCATTGGCGAAATCGAGCACGAAGGTGCGCGCCTTCCCGGGAGCCATCCGGTTTAGCCGGGAGAGCGTCTGCACGGCCTGCACCCCCGCCAACCGCTTGACCACGTACATGGTTTGCAACAAGGGTTGGTCGAAGCCCGTTTGATACTTCTCGGCGACCAGGAGCACGCGGTAATCGTCGCGCTCGAAGGTTTCGGGCAGTTCGCTTTCGGCTAAGCCCTCGTTCATGGAAACTTCGGTGTAGGACGCGCCGGGGTCTTCCGGGTCCTCGACCGTGCCCGAAAAGGCCACCAGTGACCGAATGCCCGTATAGCCGTTGTTCCTGATATAGCGGTCAAAGGCCAACTTGTATTTGACGGCGGCGAGCCGTGAGCCGGTGACAACCATCGCCTTGGCGCGCCCGCCAAGCTCGTGCATGACGTAGAGCCTGAAATGCTCCACGATGACAGACACGACCTGCTCGATATTGACCGGGTGCAGCTCCAGATACCGGGTCAGCGCCTTCGCCGCCTTCTTGCGCGGCACTTCGGGGTCGTTCTCCACCTGCTTGATGAGGCCGAAGAAGCGCTTATAGGTCGTGTAGTTTAGGAGGACATCCATGATGAAGCCTTCTTCGATGGCTTGCCGCATGGTGTACTCGTGGAACGGCGATGTGCCCGATGGTCCCGGCTCGTCAAACAGCACCTTGGTTCTGAATTTCGGGGTTGCGGTGAATGCGAAGAACGAGAGGTTTGGCTGACGAGCGCGCTTTAAGGCATCCCGCAGCATCGCCGCCTTGGCCTCGTCGGAAAGGTCGTCGTCTTCCTCGTCCGACATCTGTGCCGCGATTGCGGCCTCAATACCGTCTTTGTTCAGCATGCCCTTGAGCGCGGTGGCAGTCTCACCGCTTTGAGAGGAATGTGCCTCGTCCACGATGACCGCAAAGCGCTTGCCTGCCGTGTCGATCTTCACGCCTGTTCCCTTGCCTTCAAGAGTGGAGAGCGCCTGCGAAATGAAGGGGAATTTCTGAATCGTCGTGATGACAATCGGCGTGCCCTGCGACAGGGCGTGAACGAGTTGCTGGGTGTCTTCGTCGATCTTCTCGACCACCCCGGTCTTGTGCTCGAATTGATAGATGGTGTTCTGTAATTGCTGGTCGAGCACGCGGCGGTCGGTGACGACCACGACCGAATGAAACACCTTCTCGTCGTTGGCGTCGTGCAGACTCGCTAGCCGGTGCGCCAGCCACGCAATAGAGTTGGATTTCCCCGATCCTGCCGAGTGCTGAATAAGATAGTTTCGCCCTGCGCCGTTCTCGCGCGCATGGGTAACGAGTTTGCGCACCGCGTCGAGCTGGTGATAGCGCGGGAACACCATCGTTTCCTTGCGGATGGTACGCACGCCCTTGTCGGTCTTGACCTGCCGTTCCTTCACCTCCAGGTGCATGAAGCGTTGCAGGATATCGATCAGGCTATCGGCCTGTAGCACCTCGTCCCAGAGGTAATGAGTTTTCCAGTTTTCCTCGACCGGCGGATTGCCCGCGCCATGATTGTTGCCCCTGTTGAACGGGAGAAAAACCGTCTCCTTGCCCTTGAGGCGCGTGGTCATCCACACCTCGTCCGGGTCCACCGCGAAATGCACCAGCGCCCGTTTCTTGAAGGCGAACAGCAAATCGCGCTCGTCGCGCGCATCGCAATACTGGCGAACTGCATCCGCCGCGCGCTGGCCGGTGAGCGGGTTTTTCAGTTCCGCAGTTGCCACAGGCAGGCCGTTCAGGCTCAGCGTCACGTCGATGATGCAGCGCCGGTTCTTGCCATCGGCGCCTTTCATTGCCGAGGTGAAAGCGACCTGCCTTGTGATGGTCAGCCGGTTGGCGGCATGGGACGCGGCAGCTTCGGGATTCATCCCTGAATTGGGCCGGAAATAGGCCAGCCGGAATGTCTTGCCGTAGCATTTGAAGCCATGCCGCAGGACGTGGAGCGTGCCCTTGATGTCGAGTTCCTTGGCGAGACTGTCTAGCACCGTCGCTTCGGTCTTCGCCCCGAGAAGGGCTTCAAGCTGTGCCCACCTTGCCGCCTGACTGTCCCTGAGAAAGCCTGTTACATCCCCGGGAAACAACGCCAATGACTCGTTGTAAGCCGCCTGTGAGCGAGTGGCATAGCCACCCGCGCCAACTAGTCCGGCTTCAATGGCTGTCTCAAAATCGCTTTCAGTATGCCCCGCCATCCCCGATTAGGCTCCGCATCCCGCGATCAAACCGTCGTCTATCTCAATGCCAGCCGACTTCATTCTACGAGCTAGCTTGACTGCGATCTCTTTGACGTGGTCGTTGAACTCCAACCGCAGTACGCCATCAACATCGCTGGGCGTCTCCAAGGCACCCTTTTTGAGGATCACCATCCTGTTTCGCCCCAACGAGGCAAGGACCATCCCAAGTTCAAGTATGACGTTCTGACGAGCGCGAGGTTGGCTGGCGTCTTCACCCTTTGCTTTCGCATAGCCGAAATCGTCGGGCGTCATGAGGACAATGCCAAATGCGGCTTCATCGTAGATCTGCTGTTCAAGCGCCTCGATAATCGTGTTTGAGCCACCATCATTGTTTTGCAGAATATAAGGATCGAGATTGAGCCTCCTCAAAACAAGCTCAAGCTGTTCCAGAGCCGTCATATCGTGCCCATGAACGACGAAGATTTTCGTTTTGCCGTCTTTTGGCTTTGCCCGTGGGGCAGCGGGAACGGCAGCTCCAGTGGACGAGAAAATGGCTTCCAGTTCGGCTTTTGGCTCGGCCTTACCCTGACACTGCACGGTTCCCTTTCGGGGCCAGTAGTTCAGCACACCACCCCGCTGTGACCTGAACGATAGCCGCCCGTTTCCGTCATCAGACCATTCGCCTTTGACCTCATGCGAGGCTACCAACTCCATCAGAGCGTCTGGCCCATCGTGAAACTCAATTGCCATTGCATCCCCCAGCCTTCATTCGACCGCGATGGTGGCCGATATCCTTGAAAATCGCGTTCAAAAGCATTGTACTCAGACCGTATTTACGGAGTCATTTTCAAGCTCATCGAGCCCGAGTGTTTCAATGTCATCGTAGTGATAGTGACGAACGGACGGGTCCCGTGCGAGATATTTCTTATCGGCATCGAGATATGCGTCAGGATTGTTATTTTCGGTCAGGACGAACTTCTTGACCTTCAAGGGTCTGTTGTCGCCGGTATATTGAGCGACGACCTTTCGCAAACAGGCGCACCAATGCGCTCCCGACTTTAGCTGGTCGATGATCGAGCCCGCATCGAGGCTCTTTGTCTTGAACTCGAAGAGGTATGCCGTCAGCTTCCGGTTGAAGCATTGGAAGACGACGAAGTCGCAGCGTTTGGACCATTCCTTGCCGTTGTCATCAAGGAAATGGAAGAGCGGATTATTGCGTCCGTCGAGCTTGATGGCGAATGCCTTGCCCTTGTAGGGCAGCTTCACCTCGCGCGTTGTCTTTTTGGTCTCGCCTTCGCGGAAGTACTTCTCGCGAAGAACGATTTCGCCCCCTTCGCCACGATGAACGATGTACTCGTCGCTGATGTACGCTTTGATATGATCGAAGTAGCTGGACGCGTCGAGTGTCATGCCAGGTCAGCCACCTGACCCGTGACCGCTGCCGTTATTAGAGCAGCGCGATACTCTGTGAGTTGGCGCAGCGACTGGCTGATCCTCTCCGAGACACGGCGCAATTTTTCGATCTGTTCCGCCAGATAGCTGACAATTCCAGCTTGCTCAGGAACAGGCGGAATTGGGAATTCAATCTGAGCATATCTTGATGGGTTAAGGTTTGCCTGTCCGATACTAGGTAACGCAAGCGTGCGGGCCAAGCGCAGCAACCCGTCTGTGCCCATTACGAAGTTGGAGTATTCCGGGAGGTACCGTTCGGTGAAACGGAAACGCACGAGATAGGACGCAAGCGATACTGGGAAGTCAGCGCCGCCTCGAAAGATCGCGGCCTTGCCCACCAAGTCCAGACTATTGGTGCGATTGAATACAACGTCACCAACCTCAAGCATAAGATTCTGGTCAACGTCATCGAGGAACCTCAGATCGCCAAAATCGATCTCCCCTTCGGTAAGGTTGCCCATGCGGAGTACAGCAACACCTCCCGCAGGCTCCAGTGATGCAGATATGCCGTAAGTTGAGCTACGCAACACCCGTCTTAAGGGTAGCACCTCCCAATGCGCCGGTATGTCGCCGAGCCAATCGATGCCGGAGGACTTCATGGGCGCGTCGGGGTTCAGGCCCTTGGTGACGGCACGGGTGATGAGGGCCTGCCGCTGTTCGGCCAGTCGGTCGAGAAGCGCGCGCTTCTTCTCGATCAGCCCGTCAATCCGCGCCGTCTTCTCATCCAGAAACCGTGCAATCCGCTGCTGGGTTTCGAGGGGGGGCAAGGGTAACGGTTGATGCCCGACAATTTCCCAGTCCGCGCGGGGCATCTTTGATCCGAAGGTTTCGGAGTTGATGGCGTCGATGAATCCTTTGGATACAAGCACATAAAAGAGGAAACGTGGCTCAACAACTTTAGACGGTCGAAGACACAGCAACTCACCTGAACTCGCGCCATCGAATGTTGCGTGATAGACCTTTGCGAGATAGGGGCGAAGCTTGTTGAAAAGAACATCGTCTTTCTGAAAGACCCGGCTATCCGCCTCAGCCGGTCTAGGCTCCTCAATAAGAAGCTGTCCCGTCCACGACGCAATATCCTCGTTCGAGATGTAAGGAAGGGACTCTTGCTCCGATTCAGTTGGGCGCTTGGTCGACAATTCGACCGACCATTTCAGCCAATCCATTCCCCAGCCATCTGGAACCTTCGCCGCCCAATCGGGCAGCTCGTCGCTGTGAGCGAAGTAACTCATGCGACCAGCCCTTTCAGAAGCCCGGCAATCTCGCCTTCCAGTGCGGAGATATCCGCTTCAATCTCGTCCAGCGGACGCGGCGGCTTGTAAACGTAGAAATGCCGGTTGATCGGGATTTCGTAACCAACCTTGGTCTTGTCATAATCGATCCACGCATCGCCCGCATGCGGCAGCACTTCGCGGGCCATGTAGGCGTCGATCACGTCGCGGAATGCCTCGACCAATCTGTCATTGGGCTTATCCGGCCCGAACTGCATGGGCAGCGGCAGTGTGGTGCCCTCGGGCAGCGGGATATTCTCGGTGTCGCGCAACTCGCTGTCGGGCTCCGGCCTGTCCTTACTGTCGCGGCAAATCTCGGCATCCGGGTCGCGCTCGCCCACTGCAGCAAAGATCGCCTTCTTGATGGGAGTCGCCAGTTTCAGCCCAGCGCGTTTGGCCGCCCGGGTCAGGTCGGCATCAAACACCTCGCGATCCATGTAGCGGCCCTTGGCTTCCAGAGTTGACAGCAAGGCGCGAATGGCACCCTGTTCGTCCCGGCCAGCGGCTTCCTCGGCCTCGACGGCCTTTGCATCCTTGTGCTTCTTGGAGATGGCGAGAGCGGCGAACGCTGATTGTTCGTCCAGCCGCGCAATGCGCAGTGGTGTCGCCTCGAAATTCATGCGCAAGGGGCGCTCGACCGTCACTTTCAAGAACCCGAATTCACGGTTCTCGAAGATCCGAGAGACTACACGAGTTTCTTTCTCGCCGGTTTTGTGATCGGTGATGACTTGTGCCTGCTCGCCATCTTTGAAGCGACCATAGATTTTCGTCAGGGCATTGATCTGATCGTCAGTGATCTCATTGCGCTTGTTGTTGAGGCTCTTCTTCATCTTCTCGAAGAACCGCGTGCCATCGATCAACTGCACCTTGCCGCGCCTTTCGGCGGCCTTGCGGTTGGTGACAAGCCAGACATAGGTGAAAATGCCCGTATTGTAGAAAAGCTGATCCGGCAGCGCGACGACGGCGTCGAGCCAATCGTTCTCGATGATCCAGCGACGAATGTTCGATGGGCCGGATCCGGCATCGCCCGAAAACAGCGGCGAACCGTTGAAGACGATGGCGATCTTAGAGCCGGTCGCGTTCTCGTCGCCCTGCTCATAGGGGTGCATTTTCTCAATCATGTGCTGCAAGAAGAGCAGCGAACCGTCATTGATAGCGGGCAGGCCAGCGCCGAAGCGACCGGAAAAGCCCATTTCCTTGTGCTCGCGTTCAACGACTGCCTTCTGGTCTTTCCACTCCACGCCGAATGGTGGGTTGGCGAGCATGTAGTGGAAGCTGCTCCCCTCGAAGCCGTCACGGGTCTTGCCATCGCCCAGCGTGTCGCCAAGCACGATGTTCTTTGTGTCTTCGTCCTTAATGAGCATGTCTGAGCAGCAGATTGCCCAGGACTCGTCGTTGTACTCCTGCCCATGCAAGGCAAGGTTGGCTTGGCTGTTCTGACCGAGGATGAACTTTTCGGACTCCGACAGCATCCCACCCGTGCCGCAGGCCGGATCGTAAATGGTGCGGAAAATTCCCGGCGTGTAGACGTCCTGCTCGCCCGTATAAACGAGGTTCGCCATCAGGCGGATGACCTCGCGCGGAGTGAAGTGGTCGCCCGCTTCCTCGTTCGCCTGTTCGTTGAAGCGCATCACCAGATGCTCGAACAGATAGCCCATCTGCAGGTTGTCGATGCGATCCGGGTGCAGGTCCACATCGGCCATCGCCTTGACGATGGTGAAAAGCCGGTTACTGGCGTCGAGCTTTTCGATCTGGTCGGTGAACTTGAACTTCTCGAAGATGGTCCGGGCGGTAGCCGAAAACCCGTTGATATAGGAGACGAGGTTCGGCGCGATGTTTTCAGGATCGCCCAGCAGCCGCTCGAACGTATATGGGCTGGTATTGTAGAGCGGATGCTTGCGGTCAGGATCGGCGGCGCGGCCAAGCAGGCGCTCCATCGCGCTTTCCGGCATGTTTTGCGCAGTGAGCTTTTCGTATTGTTTCAGAACCGCATCCTTGCTCGGCTCAAGAACGCAGTCGAGGCGGCGTAGAACGACCATCGGCAACATGACCAAGCGATACTGCGGGGGGCGGTATGGCCCACGCAGACGGTTCGCAATTTCCCAGATATGAGACTTCAACTGGTCATGGGCCTGAATATTCATTGACGACTATACTTCTCACGTTTTTGCAATCTGGCGGTAGGACTTAAGTGGTTTGTATGGCAGATAGAATCCTTCAATCTGGTTTGGTCAAGCGAGAATGGCCGGTCGCGGGATGATCGCACGTCATTTTTGCGATGAGTGACGTCGCAGGGGTGCTTAGCCGTGTCACTGGGCTAAACTGAACCTGCCGTTGCTCATGTGCGTCTGATCGTGCGTGCGCAGACGTTGGACGGCGTTTCCTCGTGCTGGATCAAACTGGCAAATGTTAGATAAGTATCTGATATTGATTGTATTTTCAAGACAGTTTAGTTAGTTTGAGTTGAGGCCAACAGGAGGTCTCAAATGCCTAACCTACGTCTTACCCGCCGCACCATTGACGACATTCCGTTCGCTGCCAGCGGCCAGATCCTTTACCGAGATACGCTGCTTTCCGGCTTCGGCCTTCGGGTCGGCAGCCGCTCCAAGGTCTACTTCGCCGAAGGGCAGGTGAACCGAGAGACCCGCCGCGTCACCATAGGGCGGGCGGACCTATTTGCGCCGGAGGTGGCGCGCAAGAAGGCCCTCGCCTTGCTGGGTGAAATGGCCGAGGGCCGCAACCCCAACGAAGAAAAGCGCAAGGAAACGGTGGAGCGCGTCACATTGGCCGTGGCCTTCGAGCGCTTCTTCGAAGCGCGCAACAAGCTGTCGCCGCACACGGTCAGCAATTACGGACGCACCGCCAAGCTCTATCTTAAGGCGTGGCGCAAGAAGCCCATGAACCAGATCACCCGGCAGATGGTGCTCGCCAAGCATCAGGAGATTGCCAAGGTGCATGGCGAGATGACCGCCAACAATGCGATGCGGCACCTGCGGTCGGTCTACAATTTCATTGCCGCCACGCAGGACGACTTCCCGCCGAACCCGGTGCTGATCCTCTCGCAGGCGCGGGCATGGTATCGCGAGCGGCGGCGGCAGACTTTGGTCACGGCGCTGGACCTGCCCATGTGGTGGAAAGCCGTCATGGCTGAACCGGATTATTCCCGCGATTTTCTGCTGACCGCATTATTCACCGGAATGCGCCGGGGCGAGCTGATGAAGCTGCGCTGGGAAAATGTGGACCTCGCAGCCCGCACGCTGCATCTGCCCACCACCAAGAATGGCGACCCGCTGAACCTGCCGCTGTCGGCGTTCCTTGCGAACCTGCTGACCAAACGCAAGGAGCAGGCGGATGGGTCGCCTTGGGTGTTTCCCGGCCCCGGCAAGAACGGCCATTTGGTGGAGACCAAGAAATTCCTGCTGCGCGTCAGCACCGGCTCCGGCGTGAACTTCACGCTGCACGATCTGCGGCGCACCTTTATCACCATCGCCGAAAGCCTCGACGTTCCCTACTACGCGCTCAAGCGCCTGCTGAACCACCGCGCCAATGGCGACGTCACGGGCGGTTACATCGTCGTCAATGCCGAGCGACTGCGCGCTCCGGTGGAACTGGTCGCGGCCCGGATATTGGAGTTGGCCAATGTCAGGCAGTGACTCCACATACCGGGCGACCTTCGGCGATGGAACAAGCGTGCTGGAACGTGTTTTGGTCGCCATCATCAATGCCCACACGGACGCCGATACCGAGGGGCGTCAATGGGAACGGCTGAACGCCGCGATGTCTGCACTTGTCGGGCCAACGACTGCTAAAGAACGGAACCTGGAAAAGGCGCTACTATTCATCTTGCGCGAAAGACAGAGGGACGTATGCGATGCGGAGATGCATGCGATGTGCTCGGGGAAAAGAGCCTCGCGTGTAGAGACACGCTCCGTGCCCACACTTGCTAGGCTTGCTGCAGTAGAGATTTTAGGCTGCGCAGCGCCAGCAGAGAAGGTGCCTGCCGTCCATGCGCTCTGTGCAATGTATCAGGACCGATTTGGATTACATGCTCGGGACTACGATGAGGTCCGCGAAGCTCTCCAATCTGAAGCGGTGCAGCACATCTGCGACGAACTGGCGGAATGGGGTATCGCCACCCGAGAATAGTAATTTCAATGGCCTGATGAGTTTTTGTTTCATTACCGATTGCTGCCATTGAATGCTGACCAACCTTATGCGATGAATTGCATGCGGATGAATTGACATCCACCGCCCGGAGAAATCTGGTGGCGAGTAACCCCAGGATTAGCGGACGTCGCTGAGGCCTGACGGACCATACTCTCGCGGGAGATGCCTCCCGGCCATGTCAAATAGCTGAGAACTGAGAACGGGACCGATTGCCTACTCCGGCATCGATTTCACCCGTGCGCGCTCAGTCGCGCCATCAGAAAGCTACTGACATGCAATCGATCATTCATTATCGCGCCCGGAAGGGCGTGATCTTTTCTTTGGACCAGCAACCGCAACAGCAGATGGAGCGGTTCCTGACGACCGGGCAGGTAGCAACGCTCGCGTGTGTGAGTGAATCTTACTTAGAAAAGGGTCGCATTTACGGATACGGACCGCCCTTCATTCAGCTGCGCCCCGGCTCCAAGAGCGGCGCGATCCGCTATCGCCTCAGCGCTGTTATGCGTTGGCTGGAAGAGCGGCAATGCAACCCGGAGGAGGTCCGTCATGGCTGACCTTCTCCAACCCGATGCACATCAGGCGATTGCTTTCATGCTGTGGCTGAACCCACAAGCGCCGCTCTATCTGGAAACACACGAAAGCGCGGGCGGTACGCGCCCGAAGCCGAAGGACTATCAGCCGTATGCCGCTGATGCCGCGCAACGCTTTGTCGCTGTCAACAACGGCGAGGAGTATCGACGCAACGTCTATTTTCTGCCCAACGCCGAACTGATGTCAGGCGGGCGTGCCAAGGCTAACATATCGGCCTCGCGTTTCCTCTGGGTTGACCTTGACTGCAAGGATTATCCCGGCAACGAGGAGCAACAGCGCGACAAAATCCTAGGTCTGCTGAGCGATGACAAGTTGCGCCCGGCAGGTGTTCCGAAACCAACTGCATTCTGGTTCACCGGCGGTGGTTATCAGGCGATCTGGCGCATGACAGAGCCTGTTCCGGCAGAGGATGCTGAGGCGCACAATCGTGCCTTGCTCGTCGCGTTTCAGGGTGGGGCCGGGCCAATCGACGTCAGCCGACTTCTCAGATTACCCGGAACCGTGAATTGGCTGAGCGACAAGAAGCGTACAGCCGGTCGCGACCCGGCCAAGACGTTTCTGATGGAACCGATTTCGTTCGGCGCCGACCCGAGGGATTACACGCTTGCCGATTTTAGGTTGCGTCTCGACAAATCCAGTTCGTCCAAAACCGATAGTAAGGCCATTACCAACCTAGACGACATCGAAGTACTGCCTCTGCCAGATGATCGAGGCGAGGTGATACCTCTCGATCCGGTTTGGTCAGAGGTTATCGTCACGGGCAAGAACCCGCCCGACAAGAGCTACCAGTCTCGGTCGGAACTGGTCTTTGCCGCAACTCTCTGGCTGCTCGGCAAAAATGTCGCGCCCGGCTATATTGTCTCGATCCTGACCAGCCCCGATCTCGGCATCAGCGCCCATGTGCGGGAAAACCCTAACCCGCTGCGCTATGCGCGGCGGCAGGTGGCTCGGGCGATGGAAACCATCGACCTTCGAGGACGAGGATGGCCGAAGGTCGACCAGTATGGGCGTCCGGCGGCAAATGCGCCCGAGAACGTACGGTTCGCTCTCGCCATGCTCGATGTCGATGCGCGGCGCAATATGTTCACCCACGCCGACGAGGTGAATGGGCTGGGCCTTGAAGGGCGGGACATATCGGATATCTGCGAAATCCTGTGCAGCATCTTTGATCGCAAGCTGGATTTCCGCGCCAGTGTAACCGTCATCCGACGCGAACTGATCACGGTCGCCTATGAGCGTGCTTACCATCCAGTCATCGACTATCTGGACGGTCTGGTATGGGACGGTGTTCCGCGTCTTGACACATGGCTCAGGGACTACTGCGAAGCGGATGACACCGAGCTCAATCGGGAATTCGGCGTGAGGTTCCTGATTGGCGGCGTGAGACGAATCAAACAGCCCGGCGTCAAGTTCGATACCATGCTGGTTCTGGAAGGCCGTCAGGGGGTCGGCAAATCGCGTCTGGCGGCACGACTTGCAGTTCGCGACGAATGGTTCTGCGGCAACCTGAACCTAAATGCAGACGCCAAGACCAAGGCCGAGCTTGTGTCCCGCGCGTGGATTGTTGAATGCCAGGAACTCGACGGCGCTCGCAAGGCGACCTTAGATGCGATAAAGGCATTCCTCGCCACCCCTATAGACACCTATCGGCCTGCCTATGCCCACACTGCTGGTTCTTTCCCCCGGCATTGCGTGATCATCGGCACGACGAACGAGGATGCCTATCTGCGCGATGCGACGGGAAACCGACGATATTGGCCGGTCAGGGTCGGCAGCATCGACATTGAAGCTTTCGGCCGCGACGTGCATCAGCTATGGGCCGAGGCGGTGGTGCGGGAGCAAGCCGGCGAACCGATAACCCTGCCTCGGCATCTATGGCAGGTTGCCGACGAGCTTCAGGCCAGCCGCATGATCGAGGACCCCATAGGTATCGTGCTGGAAGGCGCGTTCGGCGAGCGCACGGGGCGGGTATCTATGGAGAGCGTCAAGCTGCTTCTCGGTTACGAGGCCGGGCGCATGTCGGCCAGCGAATTCCAACGCATCACAGGCGCAATGACGGCGCTGGGATGGGGATATGGAACCCACAGGCTGCACGATCTCGGTCGCACGGGGCGAAGCGCCCGCAAGGGCTTTGTGCGCGGCAATGCCGACGAGCAGAGGACCGAATGGGTCGCGAAGCGCGTCGAAGGAGGCATCCCCATTCTTCAGGCCGTAAGCGAACATACCGACGAAAGTGGCCCGTTTTGACCGCAATGCGTTACCTGCATTGTGTAACCTAACAAGCCGCAAACCATTGGCCGGTTGGGCAGGGGGAGTGGAAATACTCCCCCTGCCTCCTTTGTGTGTTTTGAGCCTTAAGTTACAGCCGCAAGTAACGGCATTGCAGCCGTGTGGCGACGGGGTACCAAGCGCATGCCTCCGAGGCCTTCAGACGGCCCTCAGAGCGCCGCTGGCGCGGGTTTGAGTGTACTTGGGGCAAAGGGCCGCCGCCACATCCGGCGGCCCTCAGATGGCCTCCGACGCCGCTACCCCGCAAACGCCTTTAGCATCTTCGCGGCACGGTCAAGCTGATCGTTGTTCAACCGGGAGAGGGTGCGGTGAATATCGGTTAGAAGCCTTGCCCGTTCTCCGGTGCCCGGCATGGCGTCGGCGCCGAAAAGAACGGGCGCGGGAATGTCGAGTGCGGACGCAATCTTTTCTGCCGTCTCAAACAGTGGAGCGGCGACACCCCGCTCGATCTTACCGATTGTCTCGCGCGAAATGCCAGTCTGACCGGAAAGCTGCTCAAGGGTCCAGCCTTTAGCCTTCCGATGATGGCGGACATTCGCGCCGAAAAGTCGTTGAAGCTCCATATGCGCACCTCATTCAGAACAAAGGCGGCAAAGGGCTGCTCAAATCGAGAAATGAGAACTTTGCATTCTCTCATTTTGAGAACTATAACATCTCATTCAATGAAGTCGGATGTTGTGGTTCTGCAAATGACGATGGTCGATCTGCTCCTTGCTATTTTACATTGGCTCTTGTTGATCTTCTTCGGCGGTCAGGCATTTGCCTTTGTTGGCCTCGTCCTATGGACCATCTGGACCGACGCGATAAAGCCGAGGCTGATCCCAGTTGATGATATCGCCCGCGTGGCTGACGACATTATTGCCAGCTATCCCGATCCGGAGCTTGAAGCGTTCGCCCGCCACGAGCGTGCGTGGTACGACAGCGACGGCGCGGAGCAGACCTATTGGTATCGGGTGCGGAAGGCCGTCAGGCGGCGGCTGGAAGGGCGCTGAGGCCCGTCAGTCGAACAGCGGCCCGTAACCGCCACCAGCGGCCCTGCGGCGAACCTCGTCCTCGCGCGCCTCGCTGACCTCGCGCCAGATGTCGTAGGTCTCGCGCACCATCTGGTCGAGCTGGTCGAAGCCAAAGAGTTCAACGCCTTCGTCGGTGCTCAGCGTCACCGGGCGCTGGTCATCAGCCGCATCGCGGAACTGAACGATCCCGAGCCGCGCACCGGCGAAGTCTGGATTCGCCACCCGGATACGCTCATGCATCATCGAGAAGACAAACCGTCTCGCTTCTGCCGTCAGGCACTTGCCGCGCCGAGGATCGATGAAGATCACCAGCGGGACATTCTCCAGCGCCGTCACCATCGGCAACCAGTATTCCACCTTCTCGCCAACGCTCAGGGGAAGTGGGAAGAAGGCTTGAGAGCGGCTTCGCAAGGCATTTGCGCGCGCGAAGTCGTGCAGACCCTTGGCGACGAGCAGGTTGGCGTTGCATTCGTCGTCGGAGGTTGCCTTCGCCCGGATCAGCCGTTCCAGAACCGGCCATGCGGTCGGATCGGCAGCCGCGAACATATCGGGCTGGACATTGAAGATATCGGCGAACCGGGCGCGTACTGGCTTGTAGGTAATCGTCGGATGCCCGAGCTTGAATTGCTCAAGGGCGCGCCGCTTCTGATCCGTCGGCAGCGTTGCGACACGGGCAAGATCGATCTCAGGTAAGCGGCGTATCTTCATCCGGTTCTCCCGCGACCGGAGCCGCGCCAACGGAAACCTTGTGGAACTTGAATCGGTTAACGATGACATCATCGGGGATTCGCAACCCCAGCGCAACCGATGTTCTTCCTTTGTCCGCAATGTAATCCCAAGGCGCTCCCTTGGCGTGGGAGATGTCCACCAGCCGCCCCGGCGATAGCTGCCCGTAGGACGACATGATACGCGCCAGATGACGCCGAATGGCCGGGTCCTCGGGAAGGTCCAGCGCATGGCGCTCGCCGGTCATCACGTTCTGCCCGGTGGCGCGGAAGTCGATAGGAGAACTGCCAGCCGTCTTGAAAGCCGAGTAGGCGGCAGGATGCACCGGCCCGTATTGCCATGCCTCAAAATAGCCGCTGACCAAAGGTCGCTTGGCTTCGATCAGGAAAATGGAGTGGGCGAAGTAGAGGAGTTTTTGCAGTGCAAGATTGGTGACCTTGATCCCCGACCGGTCAGCCTCGTCCAGCATGAGGTTGGCGACGGCTCTCGGATCGTATGGACCACCGGTCATCTGCGCACTTTGACTTCCTCAGGCTGGGAAGTGGTGCCGCTTGCGTGACTCGAACACGCGACCCCATCATTACGAATGATGTGCTCTACCGACTGAGCTAAAGCGGCTTAACCCTTCACACACGGCCATACTATGGCCCTACTAACTTACACTCACCAGCCCTAACTCACTGGCCTCACACCTCATTCTCTAGCGGACCCGCTAATTACGAATGATGTGCTCTACCGACTGAGCTAAAGCGGCCCTTGCCGGGTCCCGAAGCGTGTCGGAACCGGAATGGGTGCGCTGATAACCGCAATGGGAGGAGATTTCAAGCGGGGAGTTTCAACTTCCGCATTTTTCCTGTGCGGTGCAGCGGATCGAGGCGGGTCATGCGGCGCAGAGACGGCCCTTGGCCGCGTGATATTCGCGGTCCAGTCGGGCGACGAGGTCCTCGACGGGGGCGACGGCCTTGATCGCGCCGATGCCCTGGCCGCAGCCCCAGATGTCCTTCCAGGCCTTCGCCCCGGTGGTGGCCTTGTCGAAGTCCATCTTGGAAGGGTCGGCTTCCGGCAGATGGTCGGGATCCAGGCCGGCGGCGGCGATGGAAGGTTTCAGGTAGTTGCCGTGGATGCCGGTGAAATAGTTGGAATAGACGATGTCGGCGCTCGCGCTGTCGACGATCGTCTGCTTGTAGGCCTCGCTTGCGCGCGCCTCGTTCGTCGCGATGAAGGGCGAGCCGATATAGGCCATGTCGGCGCCCATCGCCTCCGCCGCGAGAATGGCGCCGCCGGTCGCGATCGCGCCGGAAAGGAGGAGGGGGCCGTCGAACCATTCGCGGATCTCCTGGACCAGCGCGAAGGGCGAGAGGGTGCCGGCATGTCCGCCAGCGCCCGCGGCCACCGCGATCAGGCCGTCGGCCCCCTTGCGGATCGCCGAATTGGCGTGGCGGTTGTTGATGACGTCGTGCAGCACGATGCCGCCATAGGAGTGGATCGCCGCATTCACCTCCGGCACCGCGCCGAGCGAGGAGATGACCACCGGCACCTTGTATTTCACGCACATCATGAGGTCGTGCTCCAGCCGCTTGTTGGAGCGGTGGACGATCTGGTTGACGGCGAAGGGGGCGGCGGGGCGGCCGGGGTTCTTCGCATCGTGTGCCGCAAGGCCCTCGGTGATCTCCGCCAGCCATTCGTCGAGCTGGGATTCCGGGCGCGCATTCAGCGCCGGGAAGGCGCCGATGACACCGGCCTTGCATTGTGCAAGGGTCAGCGCGGGATGCGAGACGATGAAGAGCGGCGCGCCGATGACGGGCAGGCGCAGCTTGTCCTTGAGGATCGCGGGCAGGGCCATGAGGGATGTCCTGTATGGTTTTGACGTTTTCGTAAACGTCAAAACCATAGCAGCGAGCACTCCCGCTGAAAAGGGGCGGTGGGACGGTGGTTGCGGCGGGGCTTCGAGAGCATGTGCGCCAGAAGCGCGAAACGGGCTTGCGCCCGCAATCCCAGGGAAACCTATCCCTCGCGATACCGCGCATCGCATCGGAGCCGCAATCTCTTCCTGCAAGGAGCAGGGCGATCGCATATGGGGCTGAGGCGCCTCTCCCTTCTCCCCGCGGAGCGGAAGGGGGAGAACGGTAACGTGGAACTCCATGGGATTGCCTTCTGCAAGGAGGGACACGCCCCGCTGCATTGTCCGCACCAGGAACGCACCAGGCCTGCCTCCCCCGACGGCGGAGCGGAGGCGAGTGCGGGTGCATGGATGACGTGTCTGTCCGCGACGAGGATGGCGGGCATCTGCGCAGGGGGCGAGGATTGCCGTGACTGCGCCAGCGGGCCCGCCGCACGCGATCCATCGCCCCGTCGCGGCGCTTATCCCCGGCCAAGCAGGGGCAGTTTCGGCTGGAAGGCTTGCGCAAATTCCCGGCAAACGTTACGCAAATGCTAACGAAAGCCGGAAAGTGGAGCTCGTTCCACAGTGTATCATGGCCGCGGTCTCGCGCGGCTCCCGCAGAAGGGTCGGATGTGAGCGGACTGGAGACGGCAATCAGAAACGCGCTGGCGCGCTCGGAACGCGCCAATGCCGAAGTTCGGGCGCGGATCTACCAGTCGGCGCGCAACGCGCTGGAGGCGGGCCTGCGCAAGCAGGAGATCAACGACCCCGAGACGATCGCCGGCCAGCGCCACCGGCTGGAAGCCACCATTCACCAGATCGAGGCGGAAGAGCGCGCGCAGCTTTCGGCGGCGCCGGCCCGCGAGGTTCGCGTCGAGCCGGCGGTCGAGGCACGGCCGGAACCGGTGCTGCGCGCCGAGCGGGAGGATCGCCCCGAGCCGCGCCTGGAGGCGGATCGGCCGTCGGCGGCAAGCGATATCGGTGCCCTCCGCCCCGAACGCGAGGACGGCTTTGCCAAGAGCACGCCGAATACGGCCTCCGCTGCCGCTGCCGCCAGCGAGGCATCGGATTTTCGCCCCGAGCGGGTCGCCAAGGCGCGCAAGCGGCGCGGCCGGCTGTTCTCCTTCCTGCTCGTCGTGGCGACGCTGATTGCTGCCGGCGGTGCGCTTGCCTGGTGGGTGCAGACGAGCGGCCTGCTCCAGGAACTGCGCAGCGGCGCGGACGGCTCGACACCGCCGGCCACCGTTTCCGGCGAGGACTTTTCCGGCGAGGATCCCATCAAGAAGGCGCTCGACACGCAGAGCCGCTTCTCTTCCGACTGGCGGGCCGTGTTCTCGCCGGGCGATGCGGCACGGCTGTCCGCCGGCACGTCGGGCCGTTTCGAGGCGGTGAGCACCAATGAGGGGCCTGCCGTGCGCGTAACCTCCACCAATCCGGAGCGCGAGGGCGCGGTGCTGATCGAGGTTTCGCCCGAAATCCTCGGCGAGATGGGCGGCAAGACCTCGACGATCGCCATGACCGTGCAGTCGGTCAACGGCAAGCCGGTGCAGGTCGCGGTCGAATGCGATTTCTCCACCATGGGCGGCTGCGGCCGCCATCGCTTCACCGTGTCGGAGCGGACCGACATCCTGTTCCAGGTGGAATTCGACCGCTCGCTCTCGCCGAGCGAGCCGGGCCATCTCGTGCTGAACAGCGACATCACCGGCGGGGATGCGAGCGTGAACCTCTACGCCGTCCGCATCCTGCCGGGCGAATGAGCCGCCAGCCGCCTACTTGAGGAAGCCCGGCCCCGCGCCGACGATCTTTTTGTCGATCTCGCCAATCGCCTTCTCGTCCTTGCCCTCGTAGTCGAGCGTCCCGAGGATGTGGCGGATCAGGTTGATGCGGGCGCGGCGCTTGTCATTGGCGCGGATCACGGTCCAGGGGGCGTGGTCCGTATGGGTTTCCTTCAGCATGCGATCGCGCTTGTCCGTGTAGTCGCCCCACTTGTTGAGCGCGGCGATGTCCATCGGCGAGAGCTTCCAGACCTTGAGCGGATCGTGCCGGCGGTCGTGGAAGCGCTTCAGCTGCATTTCCCGGCCGATGTTGAGCCAGAACTTGAAGAGCTGGATGTCTTCCGCGACGATCATCTTTTCGAAGCGCGGCGTCTCCTTCAGGAATTTTTCGTATTGCTCCGGCGTGCAGAAGCCCATCACCGGCTCGACGCCGGCGCGGTTGTACCAGGAGCGGTCGAACAGCACGAATTCGCCCGATGTCGGAAAGGTCGCGACATAGCGCTGGAAATACCATTGGCCGCGCTCGGTCTCGGTCGGCTTCGTCAGCGCCACGATGCGCGCGGAGCGCGGGTTCATGTAGGACATGGTGGCGTGGATCGCGCCGCCCTTGCCGGCCGCGTCCCGCCCCTCGAACACCGCCATCACGCGCTTGCCGGTCTTCTGCTGCCAGAACTGCACCTTGACCAGCTCGATCTGCAGAAGCTTCAGGGTCCTTTCGTAGTCCTTGTTGTCGAGTTTCTTGTCGTAGGGATAGTCGTCGGAGCCGAAGGCCTTTTCCTCGATCCAGTCGGGCAGCTTCGGATCGTCGATATCGAACACCCGCTTCTTGCCGCCGATGTCCAGTTCAACGGCCCGGTTTTCGACCTTTTCCGCCATCGTCCACTCCTTGAAATCACAGGGCGCGGCCGATGCCGCATCGCCGCAGGTGGCCACAACCGGATTGCGAATTCAAGCGCGCCGTGAAAAACATGTCATGAAGCCGCGCTATCCATGGAGAATCGATGGAGGCCGCGGAGGACGGGATGCTTGCGAGGGAATGGGTGGCGGTGACGGATCAGCGGACGGGTCTCGGCTGGCTGGCGGCGCAACTGTGGGGCGAGCGGGTGCTCATTGCCTCGGCCGTTTTCGTCGGCTTCATGATGTGGCTCGCGGGCCTGCATCTCGGCTGGGTGTCCTTCGCCGTTCTCCTGCTCGTCATTGCCGGCCTCTTGCGCACGGAACGGCGCCTGGTCGAGGCCGGCGGCAGGACCATGGCGGCCTCCGCCATTCCGGTGCCGGAGGTTCAGGCCGCCGTCCCGCCTGCCGATGACCTTTCCGCCATTGCCGCGGTTCTCGGCGCGCTCGATGCGCCGGCCCTGCTGCTCTCGGGCCGCGAGACGGTCAAATTGCAGAACCGCGCGGCCGAGGCGATCTTCGGCGTGATCCCGCGCGGCAGCGATCTGGCCGGCCGCATCCGCGCGCCGGGTATCCTCGACATGGTGCGCGACGCGATCGCCAGCGGCCAGACGCGCGAGACCGAGCATGCCGAGCGCCTGCCGTCGGAAACGGTCTATGTCGTGCGCATCGCGCCGCTCGCCGAGCGGGCGGGCGAGCCCTTATGGCTGCTGACCTTCCGCGACGTCTCGCAGGCCCGCCGTATCGATCGCATGCGGTCCGATTTCGTCGCCAATGCCAGCCACGAGCTGCGCACCCCGCTCGCTTCCCTGCGCGGCTTCATCGAGACGCTGCAGGGCCCGGCGAAGAACGATGCGAAGGCGCACGAACGCTTCCTCGGCATCATGCACGAGCAGGCGACGCGCATGAGCCGCCTCGTCGACGACCTGCTCTCGCTCTCCCGCCTTGAGCTGCGTTCGAACCTGACGCTGGACCAGACCGTTGATCTCGTGCCGCTGCTCGGCCATGTGCGCGACAGTCTGCAGCCGCTCGCCTCCGATCTCGGGGTGGAGGTTGCGCTCGACCTGCCGAAGCACCCGGTCACCGTTCCCGGCGACCGCGACGAACTGGTCGAGGTCTTCGAGAACCTCATCGAAAACGCCTGCAAGTACGGCCAGGAGGGCAAGCGGGTGGATGTCGTGCTTTCCGGTGGCGGCGACGTTCCCGTCGAATTCTCCGTCACCGATTACGGCCCCGGCATTCCCCCGGAGCATGTGCCGCGCATCACCGAACGTTTCTACCGGGTTAACGTGGAAGCGAGCCGGTCCAAGAAGGGCACAGGCCTCGGCCTTGCCATCGTCAAGCACATCCTCACCCGCCACCGGGCGCGCCTCGTGGTGAAGTCCGAGGTGGGCAAGGGCACGGTCTTCACCGTCAAATTCTGACACAAAGGATGGCGCTCCTGTCGTCCTGATGAAAATAGCGCAGCAATTTCAGATATTTGTTGTGTCACAAATGTTTCGTCAAACTGACATAAAAGGGAGGGCGATCGGGGTTTAGAGAAGGGCCGCCGGTCAACGGCAGAGAGCGCAGAACAGCGCACCACACACGTCCTCTTCGGGAGAACCCAGATGAAATCTCTTAAGCTCACTGTTGCGGCGCTCGTTGCCTCCGCCGCATTCGCAGGCGTTGCCGTTGCGCGCGACCAGGTCCAGATCGCCGGCTCGTCCACCGTTCTTCCCTACGCCAAGATCGTCGCCGAGACGTTCGGCGAGACCTTCCCCGACTTCAAGACGCCGATCGTCGAGTCCGGCGGTTCTTCCGGCGGCCTGAAGGAATTCTGCAAGGGCGTCGGCCCGAACACCATCGACATCGCCAACTCCTCGCGCCCGATCAAGGACAGCGAAGTGGAGGCCTGCAAGGCAGCCGGCGTGACCGAGATCCAGGAAGTCAAGATCGGCTATGACGGCATCGTGTTCGCCACCGACGCCGGCAATGCCGACCTGAAGCTCGAGCCGAAGGATCTCTACCAGGCGCTCGCCGCCGAAGTCGTCGTCGACGGCAAGCTTGTCGCCAACCCCTACAAGAAGTGGTCGGAAGTCAACAAGGACCTGCCGGACGTCGAGATCGCCGCCTATATCCCTGGCGAAAAGCACGGCACGCGCGAAGTCTTCGAAGAGAAGATCCTCGCTCACGGCTGCAAGGACTCGGGCGCCCAGGACGTCATCAAGGCGGCCGTCGCTGACGAGAAGGAACAGCTCTCCAAGTGCGTAGCCGTCCGCAAGGATGGCCTGGCCGTTGACATCGACGGCGACTACACCGAGACGCTCGCCCGCATCGCTGCCAACAAGTCCGGCATCGGCGTGTTCGGCCTCTCCTTCTACGAGAACAACGCCGACAAGCTGAAGGTCGCCACCGTCAACGGCATCGTTCCGTCGACCGAGACGATCGCTTCGGGCGAATACCCGGTTTCCCGCCCGCTGTTCTTCTATGTCAAGAAGGCACATCTCGGCGTCATCCCGGGCCTGAAGGAATATGTCGAGTTCTTCACGAGCGACGACATGATCGGCCCTGACTCCCCGCTGGCTGAATACGGCCTCGTCGCTGCTCCGGATGCCGAGCGCGAAGAGATCCGCAAGACCTTCGCCGACGGCAAGATCATGTAATGAACGTCGGCCGGCACGGTATTTCGCAAGAATGCCGTGCCGGCCACTCCCTTTGGGCGGTTTCGCCCACGTCATGTTCTTCGACCGGGAATGGGGCGCCTTGTCGAACGGTCGGGGCGGGCACTCGGCACGCTCAGGGCGGATGATCTCGCCGGGAGAATTTTCTCAATGAGTATTTCCCTTCTACTGCTTATCGTCGCCGTCATCGGCGTGGTGGGCTATCTTATCGGCAGCTGGCGCGCCAACGCGCTTGCCGGCGGCAAGCTTTCCAGTCTGCATTCCCGGCCGGGCTACTATGGCTCCTTCGTCGCCATCTGGTCCATGCTGCCGGCCATCGCCATCCTGCTGGTCTGGATCATCGCGAGCCCGATCTATATCGGTTCGGCGGTGCGCGGCGGCTTCCCCGACGAGGTGAAGGCCGAGCCGCAGGCGACGCAGAACCTCAACTACAACATGATCGGCGCCATTGCCCGCGGCTTCAAGCTGCTCTCGGCGGAAGAGCGCGATGCGCTGTTCAAGGACGGCACCGCCGCCCGCGAGGTGTTGGGCAGCAAGGGCGTGCCGCTCGCGGCCGACCCGGCGCCCTACATGCTGACGGCCGCCGACGACCTCAACCGTATGACGACGGCAAGCAGCACGTTCCTGTCGATCCTCGTCGTGATCGCCGCGCTTGCCGGCGGCGCCTTCGCCTACCGCGCGATCGCGCCGAAATTCCGCGCCCGCAACCGCGTCGAGGGCGTCATGCTGGTCGGCCTCATCGTCGCCTCGTCCATCGCGATCCTGACGACCGTCGGCATCGTCGCGTCGATGGCGACGGAAGCGATCAGCTTCTTCAACATGGTCCCGGCCTGGGAGTTCTTCTTCGGCACGACCTGGGACCCGCGCTTCGCCGCCGCCGGCGCCACGGATTCCTCCGGCCAGTTCGGCCTGATCCCGCTGCTCGCCGGCACCCTCTATATCGGCTTCGTCGCCATGCTCGTCGCCGTGCCGGTCGGCCTCTTCGCCGCCATCTACATGTCGGAATATGCCTCGCGCCACGTCCGCTCGGTGGCCAAGCCGCTGCTCGAAGTGCTCGCCGGCATCCCGACCATCGTCTACGGCTTCTTCGCCCTGGTGACCGTCGGCCCGTTCCTGCGCGACATCTCCGCCCAGCTGAGCGGCCTCGTCACCGGCAACTATGCCAGCTTCATCCAGGCGCAGAGCGTTCTAACGGCCGGTTTCGTCATGGGCATCATGCTGATCCCCTACGTCTCCTCGCTGTCCGACGACATCATCACCGCCGTGCCGCGGGCGCTGCGTGACGGTTCGCTCGGCCTCGGCGCCACCCGCTCGGAAACGATCAAGCGCGTCATCCTGCCGGCCGCTCTTCCGGGCATCGTCGGCGCGCTTCTGATGACCGCGTCCCGCGCCGTCGGCGAAACCATGATCGTGGTGCTGGCCGCCGGCGTTGCCGCCCGCATGCAGCTCAACCCCTTCGAGCCGATGACGACCGTGACGGTCAAGATCGTCAACCAGCTGACGGGCGACCTCGAATTCACCTCGCCGCAGACGCTGGTGGCCTTCGCGCTCGGCATCACGCTCTTCGTCATCACGCTTTGCCTCAACATCTACGCCCTCTACATCGTGCGCAAATACCGGGAGCAGTACGAATGAGCCAGGTCTCCACGAGCCCCTCGATGACCGCCCTCGGCGTCACCGCAAAACCCGAGCGCCGCGATATCGGCCTCGGTCGCCGTTACGCCGCAGAGCGCCGCTTCCGCCTCTACGGCATGGCAGCGATCGCCTTCGGTCTCCTCTTCCTGTTCCTCCTGCTCTTCTCGGTCGTCTCCAAGGGCTACACCGCGTTCCAGCAGACGATGATCACCATCCCGGTCGAGTTCTCCGCCGAGATCATCGACAAGGACAACGAGCGCGCCACCAACCCACAGAAGCTGGTTTCGGCCAACTATCCGGTCGTTGCGCGCAATGCGCTCGCCAAGGTGCTGGGCGTCGGCGAAGACGACCGTGCCGGCCTGAGGGCGGTCAACGGCATGATCTCGGACAGCGTCCGCGTGCAGTTCCGTAATCTCGTCACCACCGATCCGTCGATCATCGGCACGACCCGGACCGTGACCTTCCTCGCGCACGGCGACCTCGATTCCGCCTTCAAGGGCCAGATCGACCTCGCCGTGCCGGAAAACAACCGCAAGGTCTCCGACAAGCAGGTCGGCTGGATGAACACGCTCGCCGAAAGCGGCGCGCTCGCCAAGCACTTCAACACCGGCCTCTTCACCAATGGCGCATCCAGCCGTCCTGAAGCCGCCGGCGTCGGCGTCGCGGCCATCGGCTCGCTCTACATGATGCTGATCGTGCTCGTGCTCTCGCTGCCGATCGGCGTCGCCGCCTCGATCTATCTCGAAGAGTTCGCCCCGAAGAACCGCTTCACCGACCTTATCGAGGTGAACATCAACAACCTCGCCGCCGTGCCCTCCATCGTCTACGGTCTTCTCGGCCTTGCCGTCTTCGTCAACTTCGCGGGCTTCCCGCGCTCGGCGGCCCTCGTCGGCGGCCTGGTGCTGACCCTCATGACGCTGCCGACGATCATCATCGCGACCCGCGCCGCGCTGAAGGCCGTACCGCCGTCGATCCGCTCGGCGGCCCTCGGCCTCGGCGCCTCGAAGATGCAGACCGTGTTCCACCATGTGCTGCCGCTCGCCATGCCGGGCATCCTGACGGGCACGATCATCGGCCTTGCCCATGCGCTCGGCGAAACCGCACCGCTGCTGCTCATCGGCATGGTCGCCTTCGTCGCCGATGTGCCGGCAACGCCGATGGATCCGGCGACGGCCCTTCCGGTGCAGATCTACATGTGGGCGAACGAGGCGGAGCGCGCCTTCGTGGAGCGCACGTCCGGGGCCATCATCGTGCTCCTCATCTTCCTCATCCTCATGAATGTTGGCGCTATCCTGTTGCGCCGCCGTTTCGAACGGCGCTGGTAGAAGGACCGGTCTTATGAACATGATGTCAGAAGCAGCAGTCGAGAAAGCGCTGGACAAGAAAATGAACGACATTTCCTACAAGATGATCGGCAAGGACGTCTCGGTCTATTACGGCGACAAGCGCGCCCTCTACGACGTCAACCTGAACGTCCGCGAGAACACCGTGACCGCCCTCATCGGCCCGTCGGGCTGCGGCAAGTCGACCTTCCTGCGCACGCTGAACCGCATGAACGACACGATCGACGGCTGCCGCGTCACCGGCCGCATCACGCTCGACACGGACGATATCTACGATCCGGCGATCGACGTCGTGGAACTGCGCGCCCGCGTCGGCATGGTCTTCCAGAAGCCGAATCCCTTCCCGAAGTCGATCTACGAGAACGTGGCCTACGGGCCGCGCATCCATGGCCTTGCCAAGTCGAAGGCAGACCTCGACGCCATCGTCGAGCGGAGCCTGCAGAAGGCTGGCCTGTGGAACGAGGTGAAGGACCGCCTGCAAGAGGGCGGCACCGGCCTCTCCGGCGGCCAGCAGCAGCGCCTGTGCATCGCCAGAGCCGTCGCCGTCAGCCCCGAAGTCATCCTGATGGACGAGCCCTGCTCGGCGCTCGATCCGATCGCGACCGCCAAGGTCGAGGAGCTGATCCACGAGCTGCGCGCCAACTTCACCATCGTCATCGTGACGCACTCGATGCAGCAGGCGGCCCGCGTCTCGCAGCGCACCGCCATGTTCCACCTCGGCAACCTCGTCGAGGAGAACGACACCGACAAGATGTTCACCAATCCGGATGACCAGCGCACGCAGGACTACATCATGGGCCGCTTCGGCTGACGGCTGACGCTGAACCCCTGAACCCCGAGTGCATTAAGGACAAAGCCATGTCATCGAGTCATATCGTCTCCATCTACGACGAAGAACTGAAATACCTTTCCCGCCGCATCTCCGAAATGGGCGGCACGGCCGAGCAGATGGTGGCCGATTCCGTCCGAGCGCTCGTCACGACGGATGCCGCGCTGGCCCAGAAGGTCATCTCCGAGGACGTCATCCTCGACACCGCCGAACGCCAGATCAACGACAAGGCGATCGTCACCATCGCCAAGCGCCAGCCGATGGCGGCGGACCTGCGCGAGATCATGGGGGCGATCCGCATCGCCGCCGAGCTGGAGCGCGTCGGCGACCTCGGCAAGAACACCGCCAAGCGCGTCATCGCCGTCCAGAGCTCCGGCATGCCGCGCAAGCTGGCCCGCGGCCTCGAGCACCTCGCCGAGCTCGCGCTGATGCAGCTCAAGGAAGTGCTCGACGTCTACGCCACCCGCTCGATCGAGAAGGCCAAGGCCATCCGCGAGCGCGACGACGAGATCGATGCGATCTATACCTCGTTGTTCCGCGAGCTCCTCACCTACATGATGGAAGACCCGCGCAACATCACGCCCTGCACGCATCTCCTGTTCTGCGCCAAGAACATCGAGCGCATCGGCGACCATGCGACCAACATCGCCGAAACCATCTACTACATGGCGACCGGCTCGCAGCCGGAGGGCGAGCGTCCGAAGGACGATACCTCGACCTCCGTCGTCGCGGCCGGCGTCGCCGACGCGTCCGAGTAAAGAGAGCAGGATTCGCTTCATGGTGCCCAGAATTGCCGTCGTGGAAGACGAGGAGGCTCTCAGCGTCCTCCTGCGTTACAATCTGGAAGCGGAAGGTTTCGAGGTCGATACGATCCTCTCCGGTGACGAGGCCGAGATGCGCCTGCAGGAGCGCATGCCGGACCTCCTCATCCTCGACTGGATGCTGCCCGGCGTCTCCGGCATCGAACTGTGCCGGCGCCTGCGCCAGCGTCCGGAAACCGAGCGCCTGCCGATCATCATGCTGACGGCGCGCGGCGAGGAGAGCGAGCGCGTGCGCGGCCTTGCCACCGGCGCGGACGACTATGTGGTCAAGCCCTTCTCGACGCCGGAACTCGTCGCCCGCGTGCGGGCGATGCTGCGCCGGGCTAAGCCCGAGGTCGTCTCGACGGTGCTGCGTTGCGGCGACATCGAGCTCGACCGCGAGACGCACCGCGTCCACCGCCGCACCCGCGAGGTCCGCCTCGGCCCGACGGAGTTCCGTCTCCTGGAATTCCTGATGACCTCGCCCGGCCGCGTCTTCTCGCGCTCGCAGCTTCTCGATGGCGTCTGGGGCCACGACATCTATGTCGACGAACGCACCGTCGACGTGCATGTGGGGCGCCTGCGCAAGGCGCTCAACTTCGCCAACATGCAGGACGTCATCCGCACCGTGCGCGGCGCGGGCTATTCGCTGGAGGCCTGAGCGAACGGGATTCCTCCCAAGGACGGAAATGGGCCCTCAGGGGCCTGTTTGCGTTTGTGCGGGGCCGGCGGATGAGGGGCTATCCTGCGCCGCAAACGAAAACGGACCCTTTCGGGCCCGCATCGCATGTCCTGCCGTGGGAAACGTTACCGCATCCGCCGGCGCTCGGCCGAGGGCTGGTAGGCGAGGCGCTGGTGGTAGGTGCAGTAGGGCGAGTTGTCCGGGGACTCGTTGCCGCAGAAGTGGAAGTCGTCGTTGAGCGGGTCGCCGATCGGCCATTTGCAGGTGCGTTCGGTGAGCTGGGTCAGCTCCAGCCGGCGCGACATCGGCACGACCACGTTGTTGCCGTTGGCCGGAACCGGGAGCTGCTCGGCCTGCGTCTCGAAATCGATCTCTTCCTTGGGGATGGTGTTGCCGGCCGGGCGGGCGACGGCACGCGTGGTGACCGGACGGGCCGCGAAGTTCGACGGGCGCGGCGTCGCCGGGGCCGGGCGCTTCGGGCGTGCCGCGGCCTGCGTGCCGCCGGCCTTGGCGCGGCCGGGCAGGTTCAGCCGGTGCACCTTGCCGATGACTGCGTTGCGGCTGACGCCGCCGAGCTGCGCCGCGATCTGGCTCGCGCTCAAGCCCTCGCTCCAGAGTTTTTTGAGTTTCTCGACGCGCTCGTCTGTCCAGTTCATGTTTTCGTCTCCGCTCGGCGCCCAGGATGCGGGAATCCCTCGTCGTGTTCCGGACGGGTCCGGAACCTGAACGCCCTAACTCTTTTGGTGACTAGTTCCGCCGCATGCAGTCTAGTAATTGGTCTTTAACCTAGAGACCGGTGGACTCTGTGACAAGAGTCGCCGGAATCCGGGCGAATCGATTTCGGAGTTTTCCCCAACTTGCTGGTCGGGTGTGACTCGATAGAGACACCTTCCGTGCGTGCCGCGAATCCTCACCTTGCGGGATGTTCAGCGCCATTTCGGGCGCGATTTTGTTGACATCCCAATGGGAAATGCCGATAGTGCCGCATGCCGCCGAAAGGCGGCTTTTGGTTTTTCTGAAGCCCGGAAAAGTCAAGCCGCATTCCTGTTTTTCCGCATCTCTTTTCGGAGGATCCGTGCATGGCCGATGTCGCGCCGCTCTATGAAACCTATATGCGTGCGCCGCTCAGGTTCACGCGCGGGGAGGGCGTGTGGCTGATCACCGAGGATGGCGAGCGATATCTCGATTTTGCCGCTGGCGTCGCCGTCAATTCGCTGGGCCATGCACATCCCCATCTCGTCGCCGCGCTGAAGGACCAAGCCGACAAGGTCTGGCACCTGTCGAACCTCTATGAGGTTCCGGGCCAGGAAAGCCTTGGCCGCCGGCTGACGGAGGCAACCTTCGCCGACAAGGTGTTCTTCACCAATTCGGGCGCCGAGGCGCTGGAATGCGCGATCAAGACGGCGCGGCGCTACCATTTCGCCAAGGGTCATGCCGGCAAGTACCACATCATCACCTTCGAAGGCGCCTTCCACGGCCGCACGATCGCGACGATCGCCGCCGGCGGTCAGGAGAAGTATATCGAGGGCTTCGGCCCCAAGGCGCCGGGTTTCCTCAAGGTCCCCTTCGGCGATATCGCGGCCGTCAAGGATGCGATCACCGAGGAAACGGCGGGCATCCTGATCGAGCCGGTGCAGGGCGAGGGCGGGCTGCGCCCGGTGTCGAAGGAGTTCATGCAGGAGCTGCGTCAGCTCTGCGACGAATACGGCCTGCTGCTCATCCTGGATGAGGTGCAGACCGGTGTCGGCCGCACGGGGCGCCTCTTCGCCCATGAATGGGCAGGGGTCACGCCCGACATCATGGCGATCGCCAAGGGCATCGGCGGCGGCTTCCCGCTCGGCGCGTGCCTTGCCACGAACGAGGCGGCGGCCGGCATGGTCGCCGGCACGCACGGCTCCACCTATGGCGGCAACCCGCTCGCCATGGCCGTCGGCAATGCCGTGCTCGACGTGGTGCTGGAAGACGGTTTCCTCGAGCATGTGCGCGACGTCGCGCTCGTCTTCCGCCAGGGGCTGGCCGCGCTGAAGGACCGTTTCCCCGACGTCATCGAGGACATTCGCGGCGAGGGCCTGATGCTCGGCATCAAGGCGAAGATCCCGGTCGCCGACCTGCTGAAGGGCGTGCGGGCGGAAAACCTGCTGGCCGTGCCGGCGGGCGACAACGTGCTGCGGCTGCTGCCGCCATTGACCGTGACCGCCGAAGAGGCGCGCGAGGGGCTTGCCCGCATCGAGCGGGCGGCGGAAAAGCTGACGGCCGCCAAGGCCGCGTAAGCAGCGAACGGACAGACAGGACATATCATGGCCAAGCATTTTCTCGACCTTTCCGCCGTTTCGGAAAGCGATCTCCGCGTCATCATGGACGATGCGCACACGCGCAAGGCCGCCAGCAAGGCCGGCACCGAAGCCAAGCCGCTCGCCGGCAAGATGCTCGCGATGATCTTCGAGAAGCCCTCCACTCGCACGCGCGTCTCCTTCGACGTCGGCATGCGCCAGCTCGGCGGCGAGACGCTGTTCCTGTCGGGCACGGAAATGCAGCTCGGCCGCGCCGAGACGATCGGCGACACGGCCAAGGTCCTCTCGCGCTATGTCGATGCCATCATGATCCGCACGACGGACCATGCCCGCCTGCTGGAGCTTGCCGAGCACGCCACCGTGCCCGTCATCAACGCCCTGACCGACCTGACGCATCCCTGCCAGATCATGGCCGACATCATGACCTTCGAGGAGCATCGCGGCTCCACCAGGGGCAAGACCTTCGCCTGGACGGGCGACGGCAACAATGTGCTGCATTCCTTCGTCGAGGGGTCCGCCCGCTTCGGCTACAAGATGAAGATGGCCGTGCCGATGGGCTCGGAGCCCGACGACAAGATCCTGAACTGGGCGCGCGACAACGGTGGCGACATCCTGCTCGGGCATGATCCGGAGGCGATCGTCGATGGTGTCGATCTCATCGTCACGGACTGCTGGGTCTCGATGAACCAGGAGCACCGCGCCCGCGGCCACAACATCTTCCAGCCCTACCAGGTCAACAAGCAGCTGATGGCGCGCGCTAACAAGGATGCGCTCTTCATGCACTGCCTGCCCGCCCACCGCGGCGAGGAAGTGACCGACGAGGTGATCGACGGCCCGCAATCCGTGGTCTTCGACGAGGCGGAGAACCGTCTCCACGCGCAGAAGTCGATCCTCGCCTGGTGCTTCGGGGTCGTCTGACGCCGATCTTGAAAAGCGCCCCCGGCAACACGATCTAGGGGCCATCACGGAGCGCCGCGAGGCGCCTGGTTTGCTGATAAGCATCGCCCACTCTCTGTCGTCATCCTCGGGCTTGACCCGGGGATCCACACGGCACCCGCGGCCGTGGATGGTCGGGTCAGACCCGACCGTGACGGAGGAGAGGTTTGCGGACGTTATCAGCAGTCCGGGCGCCGCAAGGCGCTTTCTCTGGCGCATGCCCGTCCGGTATGGAATGATCGGGTAGGAGCGAGCGCGGTATCACGGTAGAACGCCTGTCGGAAGCAGGCCGGGCCCATGGCCTCGGCGGCGCCGAAGCGTGCAAGGAGCAGAATGATGATGATGGCGGAAAATGCCCTGAAACTCGGCGAACCCGGCTTTGCCGGCGATGATCATGTCCTGCCGTTCCAGGTGGAGGGTCTCGACGTGCGCGGCCGCGCCGTGCAGCTCGGCCCGATGCTCGACGGCATTCTCGGCCGGCACGACTATCCCGCGCCCGTTGCCCGGCTGCTCGCCGAGGCGATCACGCTGACCGTGCTGCTCGGCACCTCGCTGAAGTTCGAGGGCAAGCTGATCGTCCAGACCAAGGGCGACGGCCCCGTCGACCTGCTGGTGGCCGATTTCGCCGCGCCGGAGAACGTGCGCGCCTATGCCCGCTTCGACCAGGCCGCGCTCGACGCCGCGATTGCGGCCGGCGCGACGGAGCCGCACGAGCTTCTGGGCAAGGGCATCCTCGCCTTCACCATCGACCAGGGCGCCCATACCCAGCGCTACCAGGGCATCGTGCCGCTCGACGGCCATACGCTGGAAGAGATCGCCGGCGTCTATTTCCGCCAGTCGGAGCAGATCCCGACCAAGGTGCGCCTCGGTGTCGCCGAACTCTACGACCGCGATGCCGCCGGCAAGGCGCGCCATCGCTGGCGTGCGGGCGGCATGGTCGCGCAGTTCCTGCCGCAGGCGCCGGAACGCATGCGTCAGGCGGACCTTCCGGGCGGCGACGGCGAGGAAGCCGGCCACAAGATCGCCGATGATGACAACTGGGCCGAAGCCAAAGCCATGGTCGAGACGATCGACGCCGACGAGCTGACGGATCCCAATGTCGGCACCGAACGGCTCCTGTTCCGCCTCTTCCACGAGCGGGGCGTGCGCGTCTACCAGCCGCAGCAGGTCTTCGACCGCTGCTCCTGTTCGCGCGAGAAGCTGAAGGGCGTTCTTTCCGGTCTCAGCGCGGAGGAGATCGCGCACACGGCGGACGACAAGGGCGAGATTGCGGTCACCTGCGAGTTCTGCTCGACGACCTACCGCTTCGAGGCGGCGGAAGTCCTGCCGCAGTAGGGACGCTCGCCCCTCATCCGGCTGCCGCCACCTTCTCCCCGCAGGCGGGGAGAAGGGAAGGATGCGAAGTTTCATCCTTTATTCACAGTCGTGATTTCAGGAAAACAAGGCGGCTTGGTCCCTTCTCCCCGCCTGCGGGGAGAAGGTGGCCGGCAGGCCGGATGAGGGGCGATCTTCTCCGCGCCTAGTTCAGCGTGCGCGCCTGCCCCGGCGTATCCAGCGAAAAGGCCGGTATTGCCACATCGAACGCTTCGCCGTTCTCCGCTTCCATGCGATAGCGGCCGAACATGATGCCCGAGGGCGTTTCGAGCGGGCAGCCGGAGGAATATTCGTAGGTGTCGCCGGGGCGCAGCACCGGCTGTTCGCCGATCACGCCATGGCCGTTCACCTCGTCGACCTGGCCGTTCTGGTCGGTGATGTGCCAGTAGCGTGTCATCAGCCGCACGGCGACGTCGGAATGGTTCGCGATGACCACCCGGTATCCCCACACATAGCGGCTGTCGTCGGGATCGGACTGGTCGGCCAGATAGTACGGCTCTACGGTCACTTCGATGTCGCGGGTCAGCGCACGATACATGGGCAAGCCTTGAACTGATTAGCTTCTGCTATTCTACACGAATGTGGTTTCGTCAAGGATAAGCAAAGAAAGCACCGGCCTCCTCGGCCGGTGCTTCCGCATTTGTCCAGCGATGGGGCGAAGGGCTCAGGCCCTGATCCTGGAGAGCGCGCGGGCAAAATCCTCGATGAGGTCTTTGCTGTCCTCGATGCCGGCCGAAAAGCGTACGGTGCCGGCCGAAATGCCGAGCTCGGCGCGTGCCTCGTCCGTCAGGTTCTTGTGCGTCGTCGTTGCCGGATGGGTGATGAGGCTCTTGGCATCGCCGAGATTGTTGGAGATCTTCACCACCTCAAGCGCGTCCTGCAGTGCAAAAGCCGCGTCCTTGCCGCCCTTCAGCTCGAAGCAGACGAGCGTCGAGCCGCCCGACATCTGCTTGGCGATGATATCGGCCTGCGGATGGTCCTTGCGACCCGGATAGATCACGCGGGCGACCTCCGTCCGGTCGGCGAGGAAGTCCGCGATGCGGCTGGCATTCTCCGTCTGCTGCTTGACGCGCAGCGGCAGCGTCTCGATGCCCTTCAGCAGCGTCCAGGCGTTGAACGGCGACATGGCCGGGCCCGTGTGGCGGAAATAGTCGTGCAGGTTCTCGTCGATCCACGTCTTGTCCGACAGCACCACGCCGCCGAGGCAGCGGCCCTGGCCGTCGATATGCTTCGTCGCCGAATAGACGACGACATGCGCGCCGAGCTCCAGCGGCTTCTGGAAGAGCGGCGTCGCGAAGACGTTGTCGACGACGACCTTGGCGCCGATCTGGTTGGCGAGGCGTGCGACGCCGGCGATGTCGATCACTTCCAGCGTCGGGTTTGTCGGGCTTTCGAGGAAGAAGACCTTGGTGTTCTTCCGGATCGCCTTTTCCCAGTTGGAAAGGTCGCGGCCGTCGATCAGCGTGCATTCGATGCCGTATTTCGGCGCGAGCGTCTCGACCACCCAGCGGCAGGAGCCGAAGAGCGCGCGGGCGGCGACGATATGGTCGCCGGCCTTGAGCTGGCAGAGGATCGCGGCGGAGACGGCGGCCATGCCGGATGCGGTGGCGCGCGCATCCTCGGCGCCTTCCAGCATGCACATGCGCTTTTCGAACATGTCGTTGGTCGGGCTGCCGTAGCGGGCATAGATGAAGCCATCCGTCTCGCCCTTGAAGCGGGCTTCGGCCGCCGCGGAGGTGTCGTAGACGAAGCCTTGCGTCAGGAAGATTGCCTCTGCGGTTTCACCGTGCTGGGAGCGGGTGGTTCCGCCGTGAACGAGTTGGGTGGCGGGGCGCCAGGACTTGCTCATATGATCGTCGCCTTCAAACAAAAAAACCGGCCGCAAAAGCAGGCCGGTTTCGAACCCGGCCTTTTTAGCTACTTGTTTTACGTGGCTGCAAGCCGGCCGGCCAAATCACCACGGGATAATCTGCTAATACTGCGCCCCCGCGCTTGCGTCAATTGGCGGCTTTTGGTTTTGTGCGGGCCTTCCGGGTATTGTTCCGAAACGTGGGCATCGGTTTTCGGAAGAAGCGATACGAAAAGCAGACGGCCGGACCATCCGGCCCGCTGCTCTGACGGGACGGTATGACGATGGGTGGTTCTGCGACACGCAGTACGGGCATTCTGGCGGACAACGCCATTCGCGGCCTGTTCGACAGCGGCAGGCTGGCGAGCGAGACGGTGCTGGATGACGACCAGATCCAGCCGGCGAGCCTCGACCTGCGGCTGGGTGCGAAAGCCTTCCGTGTGCGGGCAAGCTTCCTTCCGGGGCCGTCCCACCTCGTTGCCGACAAGCTCGACCGCCTGCAGCTGCACGTCATCGACCTCACGCAGGGCGCGGTGCTGGAGACGGGCTGCGTCTACATCGTGCCGCTGATGGAGAGCCTGGACCTGCCGGCGGAGCTGGCGGCGTCGGCCAACCCGAAGAGCTCCACCGGCCGCCTGGATATCTTCACCCGCGTCATCACCGATCGCGCGCAGGAGTTCGACAAGATCCCCGCCGGCTATTCCGGCCCGCTCTATCTCGAAATCTCGCCACGCACCTTCCCGATCGTCGTGCGCCGCGGCTCGCGCCTGTCGCAAATCCGTTTCCGCAAGGGCAATGCCCTGCTCGGCGAAGGCGAACTGCTCGCCCTCCACGGCACGGATACGCTCGTCGCCAGCGAGACGCCGAACGTCTCCGGCGGCGGCATCGCGCTTTCCATCGACCTCAAGGGCACCGGCCCGGACGGGCTGATCGGCTATCGCGGCAAGCACCACACCTCCGTCGTCGATGTCGACCGCAAGAACCAGCACGACATCTTCGATTTCTGGGAGCCGCTGTTCAGCCGCGGCCGCAACGAACTGATCCTCGATCCCGACGAGTTCTATATCCTCGTCTCCCGCGAGGCCGTGCACGTCCCGCCGCTCTATGCCGCCGAGATGACGCCCTTCGACCCGCTCGTCGGCGAGTTCCGCGTGCACTATGCCGGCTTCTTCGATCCCGGCTTCGGCCATGCCCCGGCCGGCGGCTCCGGCAGCCGCGCCGTCCTGGAGGTGCGCAGCCACGAGGTGCCCTTCATCCTCGAGCACGGCCAGATCGTCGGCCGCCTCGTCTACGAGCACATGCTCGCCGCACCCGAAGGCCTCTACGGCTCCGGCCTTGGCTCCAACTATCAGGCACAGGGCCTGAAGCTGTCGAAACATTTCCGCGCCGGATGACACTGCTCCCGCAAGGGCGTGTGCCGGCTGCATCGCGGCCGGTTCCCTGTCGTGGCGATAGGCTCCGGCGGGGAGTTTCGTTCGTTTCATTTTCCGCTTTACAAATGAAGTTAAACGTTTTTATTATGATATAAACGTTTAACAAGGGCTGGGAGCCCGGACGTTTCGCCGACAGGGAGGACGTCGTTGGCATCGATCCGCATCGAGAATCTCCGCAAGGGTTTTGGCGCTCTGGAGGTGCTGAAGGGCATCGACCTCGATATCGCCGATGGTGAATTCGTCTGCTTCCTCGGCCCCTCCGGCTGCGGCAAGAGCACGCTGCTGCGCTCCATCGCCGGCCTGGAGGAACTGGACGGCGGCGCCATCCGCCTCGGCGACCGCGATATCACCCATGTGCCTTCCGCCAGGCGCGACATCGCCATGGTCTTCCAGAACTATGCGCTCTACCCGCACATGAACGTGCGCAAGAACCTCTCCTTCGGCCTGGCGCTGAACGGCATGAAGCGCGACGAGATCGACCGCCGTGTCGAAAGCGCCGCGGACATCCTGCGCATCAAGGAATTGCTTGCCCGCAAGCCGCGCCAGCTCTCGGGCGGCCAGCGCCAGCGCGTCGCCATCGGCCGCGCCATCGTGCGCGAGCCGAAACTCTTCCTGCTCGACGAGCCGCTGTCGAACCTTGACGCGGGCCTGCGCGTCACCATGCGCGTCGAGCTTGCCGCCCTGCATGCCCGCCTCGGCGCGACCATGATCTACGTGACGCACGACCAGGTCGAAGCGATGACGCTCTCCGACCGCGTGGTCGTGCTCGACAAGGGCGAGGTCAGCCAGTTCGGCACGCCGCTGGAGCTGTTCTATCAGCCCGCCAACCTCTTCGTCGCCGGCTTCATCGGTTCGCCGCGCATGAATTTCGTGGAGGCGGAGGTCGCGGCGCAGGAGGGCGTGCACATCACGCTGTCGGGCGGTGGCCTGAAACGGCCGGTCGTCTTCGAGGCGGAAGCTGCGCCCATGATTGACGGCAAGGTCACACTCGGCATCCGGCCGGACAGGATCGAGATCGTCCCGCCCGGCGAAGGGGAACTGACAGGCATCGTCCGCCTCGTCGAACGGCTCGGTACGGAAAGCCATGTCCATCTCAGCCTCGAGGATGGCCGCGACATGACGGCGGTGGTGCGCGGCACGCATCCGGTCGCGAATGGCGAGACGGTCCATCTGAGGCTGCCCGCGCCGCATTGCTACCTGTTCGACGCGGAAGGCCGGGCGGTGCGCCGCCGCCTCGATGCGGAGACCGAGGCGCTCATCGTCAACGAGAAGGGCAAGCGGGTCGCCTGACCCGTCAAAGGAGGAAATGGGAATGAGGAAGAACACGACAGTCATCGCCGGCTCGCTGGCCGCCTTCCTGCTGGCGGGCAGCGTCTCGGCGCGTGCCGAAGAGGTGCTGCGCTTCGCCACCTGGGATTCCGACGAGAGCCTCGCCATCCAGCAGGCGATCGCGAAGAAATTCGAGGAGAAGCATCCGGGCGTGAAGGTGCAGGTCGAGCCCTATGCCGACGGCTACGACCAGAAGCTCGTCGCCGCCTTCGGTGCGGGCAGCCCGCCCGACGTCATGTATATGTGGAACTTCCCGCAATACTACACGTCGCTGATGCCGCTCGACGACCTGATCGCCAGGGACGCCGCCGAGATCAAGCCGGACGACATTCCGCAAGGCCTGATGAACACGACGCGCGTCGAGGGCAAGACCTACGGCATGCCGTCGGGCTTCACCACCCAGGTCGTGTTCTACAACAAGGACATGTTCAAGGCCGCGGGTGTCGAGGAGCCGAAGGAGGGCTGGACCTGGGACGACCTGCGCGCCAAGGCCGCGAAATTCCGCGACAAGGACAACAAGGTCTACGGCTTTGCGGTCGATGCCAAGCCGGACCCCTATGATTTCGAGCAGTTCCTCTGGTCGAACGGCACGAAATACATCTCCGACGACGGCAAGACGATCGACGGCTACATGAACAGCGATGCGGCCGCGGAGGTCCTCGACATGTTCGGCGACATGGCCAGGAAGGAAGAGGCCGCCACGCTGCATCTCGGCGATGACACGTCCGGCGATACGCTCTTCAAGGGCGGCAAGATCGCCATGTTCCAGAGCGCCATGTGGTCGAAGGCGGGCATCGATGCCGCGGGCTTTGGCTACGGCGTCGCGCCGCTGCCGAAATTCGGCGACAAGCCGGCCCATTCGGCGCTCGGCGTTTCGGCCATGTCGATCGCCAAGGATGCCAAGCAGCCGGACCTTGCCTGGGAATTCGTCAAGTTCTTCTCCTCGCCGGAGGCGGTCGCCATGCGCACCAACGACCTTCCGGTCCGCACCAGCGTTGCGGAGGAGAAGGGCATGACCAGCGACCCGGTCTACAAGCCATTCTTCGACATCCTCGCGACCTCCGATATCGAGACCCATGCGTTCCTGAAGAACCGGAACTGGGGCAAGGTGCAGGACAATCTCGCCCGCGCCATCGAGGCGACGATGATCGACCAGGGCAATGCCAAGGCGCATCTCGACGATGCCGTGAAGCGCTCGCAACGCTTCCTGAAATAGGCGGCCTTGCCGCTGTCCCCCTTCTCCCCGCCGGGGAGGAGGGGCAAGCCACCCTTTTCGTTCCAGGCGAAGTCTTGGGGGAGTGAAACGTGACCATCGCAGCCACCGCGCCCGCGGTCGTGCAGAAACGGCGATCCGCCTTTTCGCGCCACCTGACGGCCTATCTCTTCATCTCCCCGTGGATCCTGGGTTTCCTGTTCTTCACCCTCGGCCCGCTGCTCTTCTCACTCACCATGAGCTTTCACGACTGGCCGGTCGTCGGCGAGCGCACCTTCGTCGGCTTCGACAATTACCGCACGATGCTGCTCGAAGATCCGCAGTTCTGGGAAAGCCTCTGGATCACGGTGAAATTCGCCGCGATCTACGTGCCCTTCAACATCGTCATGTCCTTCCTCATCGCGCTGATGCTGCATCACGCGACCTTTGCCAGCGGCTTCTTCCGCACGGCCTTCTATCTGCCGAGCGTCATTTCCGGCGTCGCGCTGGTGACGATCTGGAGCTGGATCTACAGCCGCGAATATGGCCTCCTGAACTTCATGCTGTCGCTCGTCGGCGTGGACGGGCCGAACTGGCTCGGCGATCCCGGCCTTGCCATCGTCGCCATCATCATCGCCAGCCTCTGGGGCTTCGGCGGAACCATGCTGATCCTGCTGACGGGCCTCAAGGCCATCCCGAAGGAACTCTACGAGGCGGCGACCGTCTCCGGCGTGCCGGGCTGGGCGCAGATGCTGTTCATCACCCTGCCGATGCTCGGCCCCATGCTGCTCTTCACCTTCATCACCTCGATCATCGCCGCCTTCCAGCAACTGACGATCGCCCTCCTGATGACCAAGGGCGGCCCGCTCGGCTCCACCTATTTCTTCGCCATGTACATCTACGACAACGCCTTCAAGTATTTTGACATGGGCTATGCCGCCGCCGGCTCCTGGGTGATGTTCCTCATCGTGCTGGTGCTGAGCCTGCTCGTCATGCGCTGGTCCTCCGCCTGGGTCTATTACGAGGGCGAGGTGAAGGGAGGCGACCGCAATGCGTAAGACGCTGCTCTATTCCGCCCTCGTCCTGCTCTCGGCGCTCTTCATCGCGCCCTTCTACTGGACCTTCATGACGGCCATCAAAAGCCAGGCCGACCTCTACCAGTTCCCGCCGGTCTTCTGGCCCTCCGAATGGCACTTCGAAAACTTCGCCATCGCCTGGAACAAGCAGCCCTTCGGCACCTACCTGACAAATTCGCTGATCGTCGTGGTCTTCTCGACCATCGGCCAGCTCGTCTCCTCGTCTCTCGTCGCCTACGGCTTCGCCCGGTTCCGCTTCCCTGGCCGCGATCCGCTGTTCATCCTGCTGCTCGCCACCATGATGATCCCGTGGGACGTGAAGATGATTCCGCTCTACATGGAGTTCAACCTGCTCGGCTGGATCAACACGCTGAAGCCGCTCATCGTGCCTGCCTATTTCGCCGATGCCTTCTTCGTCTTCCTGTTGCGCCAGTACATCATGACGGTGCCGGTCGAGATCGACGAGGCCGCGCGCATGGACGGAGCGAACGCCTTCGACATCTACTGGCGCATCCACCTGCCGCTGATGATGCCGGCGCTGGTGCTGGTCGGCACCTTCCATTTCATGAATGCCTGGAACGACTATCTCGGCCCGCTGATCTTCCTCAACGACCAGTCCATGTACACGCTCACCCTCGGCCTCTCCATGTTCAAGGGCCTGCATGAGGTGGACGTGACGTCGATCGCCGCGATCACCGTCGTGCTCTGCCTGCCGCCGCTGGCGCTGTTCTTCCTGGCGCAGCGCTACATCATGGACGGTGCCGTCGGCTCCTCGGTCAAGGGATGACGATGCTGTTCGACATCGACCATATCCCGTTCAGCAGGCGGGGCCGCTTCCTCACCCTGTCGATGATGACGGTGCCGGGCGGGGAGGGGATACGCGCCCTCTATCTCCGCTTCGTCGCCGGCGGCGACGAGCGTCCCTCGCTCGGCCGGCTCTGCCGCGTGGAATTTCTCGACGAAGCCGGCAACCGGGCGACGCCTACCTTCGAGCTTGCGCCGGAACAGCTCATCGCCCGCATCGGCAGGGGCGAAATCGCCTTTGCCATCGGCGAGAGCGAGTGCCTCCATCTGCGCGGCCGGGAGGCCGGTGTGCGCTTCCACCTGGAAGGCTCGCGCTACGACTACGTCTACCGCACGCCGCAGGGCGAACAGTGCCTCGTCGCAGCCGTCGAAAACGTCAAGTTCATCCCGCGCACCGTTGCCGGCACGCTTGACGTCACCGGTGCATGGCAGCGGGACCATTCGGAAAAGGTCAGCTTCGCCTTTTCCGGTAAGACCTTCGAGGCCAGCGTCGATTTCTTCCGCACGGTGCCGTCCGCGGTGCATCCGGGCCACTACGCCGATGCGCTGGCGGGCGTATCGGCGGATTTTTCCGCCTGGCACGCGCACATGCCAAAGGCTCTTGCCGGGCAGGAGGAGGCGCAGCGCCTTGCCAGCTATCTGCTCTGGGCGAATGGGGTTCCGGCCGGCGGCGCGCTGACGCGCCCGGCGATCTACATGTCCAAGAACCACATGATCAACATCTGGAGCTGGGACAATGCCTTTTCCGCCCTCGGCGTCGCCTGCGTCGATGCGGACCTCGCCTTCGACCAGCTCGCCGTCATCTTCGATCACCAGGACGCCTCCGGCCTCTTGCCGGATTATATCAACGACCGCGACGTGCTCTTCGCCTTCACCAAGCCGCCGGTGCACGGCTGGGCCGTCTCGCTGATCGAGGCCGATCATCCCGGATTCCTGACACCCGACCGCAAGACCTATCTCTGCGAAAAAATCGGCAGGCAGGTCGACTACTGGCTCACCCACGCCCGCGCCGATGATAAAACATTGCCGGGCTATTTCCACGGCAACGACAGCGGCTGGGACAACGCCACCTTCTTCGCCGAGGGCGGCCCCGTCGTCTCGCCCGACCTTCCGACCTTCCTGATCCTCGCCTGCGACACGCTCGCCACCCTTCTGGAGGACGATCCTGTCCATGCCGCCGAATGGCGGGCAAAGGCGGAGGACCTGCAAAACCTGCTGGTCGAACTCCTGTGGACGGGCGAAACGTTTTGTGCCCGGCTTGCCGATGATCCGGCGCGCATATTGCCCGACCGGAACCTCATCCAGTTCATGCCGCTCCTTCTGGGCGACCGCCTGCCGCGCGCCATGGTGCAAAAACTCGTTGCCCGGCTAACGGACGGCGGCTTCATCACCGAATGGGGTCCCGCGACGGAAAGCCCGCAAAGCCCGTTCTACGAGGATGACGGGTATTGGCGCGGGCCGATCTGGGCGCCGACGACACTGCTCCTCTGGGATGGCCTTCGCCGGCAGGGGGAAATGGAGCTTGCCAGGACGATTGCGGAAAAGTTCTGTTCTCTTGCCGCCAAAAACGGTATGGCCGAGAACTTCGATGCCCGGTCGGGGAGGGGCTTGCGGGACCGGGCTTTCGCCTGGACATCCGCCGCCTATATGCTCCTCGCCGCCTCCCTCAGCCAGGACCAGCCGTAGCGAGCCGAGACGCGATGCACAGACCGACGATCAAGACCATCGCGCAGGAAACCGGGCTTTCGATCGCCACCGTATCGAAGGCGCTGAACGACAGCCCGCAGGTGCGCCCGGAAACCCGCGCCATCGTCGTCGCCGCCGCCGAGCGCGTCGGCTACCAGCTCAACATGCATGGCGTGCAGCTGCGCACCGGAAAGACCTACCAGGTCGCCGCCATCATGACCGCGCCCGGCCCCAAGCAGAACGAATGGGAAGGCGTGGAATACGCCCAGCTTCTCAGCGGCATCTCCTGGGCGCTGGAGGAAAGCCCCTACCGCGTCTCGCTCTATGCCGTGCGCAATTTCGAGGAAAGCCTTGCGACCATCCGGCAGATCGTCTCGCTGAAGAAGGCCGACGGCATCATCGTCTCGGGCACGCGGGCGGACGATCCGCGCGTGCGCATCATGCAGGATGCGGATTTTCCCTTCGTCACCTATGGCACGACGATCCACAATGCGCCCCATGCCTATGTCGATGCCGACAACGAGCAGATGATCCGCCACTCGGTGGCGCGCCTTGCCGAGCGCGGCCACCGCCGCATCGCGCTCATCAATCCGATGGCCCAGCTCAGCTATGCCATCACGCGTCTCGACGCCTACCGCCGCGCCCTCGAAACGGCCGGGCTTGCCTTCGACCCCGCCCTCGTCGCGCATGGCCACCTGACCCCGGCCTTCGGCCGCGAGAACGTGCTCCTCATGTCGGACCTGCCGGACCCGCCGACCGCCTATATCTGCGCCAACGAAGCCTCGGCGCTCGGCGCCTTCTCGGGCTTCCATGCCCGCGGCCTCGTGCACGGGCGAGATGCGGTCATCAACGCGACCGACGACCTCAATGTCAGCCAGTACTTCGCCCCGCCGATCACCACCTATTTCCTGCCTATCCACGAGCCGAGCGAGTTGCTCGGCAGCTACATCCTGCGCCGCATGGAGGGCGAAGCACCCGAGGCGCTGCAGACCCTCATCATGCCCAAGCTGATCGAACGCTCGGACGACCGGCTGGCAAAGGACTGAAGAAAAAGGTCGCCCTTCGTGACGCCGAGGGCGGTCATAGCGCCCTGTCCCGCCACGGCGGAATCGCGGCCGGCCACACCCGGGCGGGTCGGCCCAGGATGCATCGCCGTCCAGAAGGAAATCGGACGGATTGACGGCGCTTCTCCGCGCCCTCGCTTGACACGCCCGGCGAACTGTTGAATGACTGCGCCGTCGCGCTGCCTTGCGGGTATGATGTAATGGTAGCCTGTCAGCTTCCCAAGCTGAACGCGCGGGTTCGATTCCCGCTACCCGCTCCAGTTCCTGCTCGCTGAGTTTCACCGGGATTTGCAGCTGGAATCCAACGGCTGTGCCGTTTTTCCCATTCCGGTGCCTTCTCCTGAAGGCGGTTGCTGGCAGACGCTGCGCTGCCGTCGCCAGAGCGAGCCTTGGCAAAGCCCGGTGGCCTGTTCAGACGCGCGCACACCAAGCCCGGCGCTTGGGGAACACGGTCGATCCGAGCCCGCGCCGCTATCCGCCGTTCGTCTCCTTGTTGGCGGCTTGTGCGGCGTGCAGGAGAGCGTCGCGGTCTTCCGGCGCGCGCATCTGGCCGAGGTCCGTGACGGTCGTCATGACGCATACGAGCTCGTTCTGCGCGTCGAAGACCGGTGCGGCCTGCCCCGTCACGCCGGAAAGCAGGTGGCTGGTCAGTTCGGCCCAATTGGCGGCGCGAATGGCGGCCAGCTGTTCCTTTTTCGCCGCCGCGCCCCTGAAATGCGAAGGCTGCAGGTGCCGGGCCTTCCTGATCATTTCCTGAGGAAGGAACGCCTGAAACATCAGCCCGCAGGCGGTGTTGTCGATGGGAAGGACATCGCCCAGCCCGAGCGAGCTGATCGAGAAATCCGCGCTGCGATACCAGCGGACCAGCACCGGGCCGCGATCGGTCCAGATCGCGACCCCGCCGCTGACCGCGTGCTTGCGCGCCAGCTCCTTCATATGGCGCGCGGCGATCTCAACCGGCTCGATCCGCTTCAGGGCGCTGACGCCCATGTTGAGCGCCGTCGAACCGAGATCATAAAGTCCGGTCGCCGGATCCTGCGCGGCAAGTCCTTCCTTGATGAGGCTTTGCATGTAGCGGTGGGCAGTCGACAATCCGGTGCCGGTCTCTCGGGCAAGCAGGCTCAGCGAAAGGGGGCCGGCGGCGCTGGCGAGCGCATTGAGAAAGCGCGCAGCGATGGAGATGGACTGAATGGTTCCCGATCGTTTTCCCGCTGGTGTCCCGTCGGCAGTGCCGGAAGAGGAGCTTTGGGGCAAGTCGTTCCTTTCGGCGCGATAGCTGCGCCAGTCTAGCAGCCGCAGGCTGCGGCTCTCCGTGCGGCCGCACGATAGAGGCCGTTCCCCGTTTCATCAACCACGACAGCGAAGCCACGGCATGCCGTTGCGCGCGGGCAACAGGGTGGGCCGGTTTTGCGCGGCGTGGATATTGTCGGTGCCCGGCTGTTGAATTGTGGAATTCATTCTGTAATGTGGAACTTGACTTATGGAGTCAAGTTTGGGGTTCGGGGATGAAACTGAGCACATATTGCAGGCTGATGAATGGCGTGAGCGCGGCTGCGCTTTGCGCGTTTGTGGAAACGCAGGCCCTGGCGCAGGATGCCGCGGAAAGTTCCGGCGCGACGGAACTGCAGGCGATCGTCGTGACGGGTGAAAAGGTCGCGCGCAGCATTCAGCGCACGGCAAGCTCCGTCGTGGTGATCACGGCGGAAGACATAGAAGAAAAAGTCCAGGCCGCGCATGTGGACGATTTCCTGCGCGACACGCCGAACGTCCTTTATCATGACACGGTCAGTGCGCCGGTCATCCGCGGGATGGACGGACAGGGGTCCAACTTCGGTTCGGGTGCGTTCTTCGGTGGTACGGTGCCGCGTGCGAGGATCAATCTCGATGGTCACAATCTCGGTTTCTGGGAAACCGTGTTTGGAACGACGAGCGTCTGGGATGTCGAGAATATCGAGGTCTTCCGCGGCCCGCAGACGACGACGCAGGGTGCAAACAGCATCGCCGGCGCGATCATCGTGAATACGAAGGATCCGACCTTCACACCAGAAGCCGCCGCGCAGCTTGAATACGGCAGCGGCAACAACAAGCGGGCGTCCGTGGCCGTGTCGGGTCCGATCATCGAGGACGAGCTGGCGGCTCGACTTTCGCTGGATTACAGCGGCCGGGATACCTTCATCGACTATATCAATGCCCTCTACAACAAGGGCGACACCGATACGGATTTCGAGGCCTTCAGCGGGCGCTTCAAGCTGCTCTGGCAGCCTGCAGAAATCCCGGGGCTGGAATCCAAGCTGACGATAGCGCACATGCGGTCGAACCGGCCGACATCGGAGGCCGCGTCCTTTCCCTATGACGACCTGAACAGTGCGACCCTGTCGATGCCGACCTATGAGGCGCGCACATGGACCGGCATCCATGACCTCAGCTATGATTTCGGGAACGGCATCAAGCTGAGCAATCAGTTCCAGTATTCGGACGGCCATACCAAGCGCGTCGCCGAGCCCTTCGCCAACGGCGGGGCGACGATGGACTACAAGGACGTCTCGAACGAAACGCGGATCAACTTCGGCAGCGAAGACGACGTCATCAGTGGCGTCGCCGGCATCTACTACAATCACGTCACGTCGGAAGACCTGCTTTATACGCGCGGCGTATCCCATTTCGACGACACCAAGGACAGCCTCGGCCTCTTCTCCGAGGCGACATGGCGCTTTGCGGAACAGTGGTCCCTGACCGGCGGCCTGCGCTACCAGTACGACCGGGTCCAGCGATCCGGCACCTCCAGCTTCAGCACCCAGGCCCTCGATTTCGACGAAAGTTTCGATGCCTTGCTGCCGAAGATCTCGCTCGCCTACGACATCACGCCGGATGTCACGGTCGGCGCCCTTGTCAACCGGGGCTACAATCCCGGTGGCGCGGGGCTCAGCTTCGTGACGGGGCAGTATTATTCCTTCAAGCCCGAGACGCTCTGGAACTACGAGCTGTTTACCCGCATCCGCACGCTGGATGACCGTCTGACGGTGAATGCGAACGCCTTCTACACGCGGCACAAGAATTCGCAGCGCGTCGTGCCCGACTATCTCAACGGCGTTCTCTTCGGCAGCATCGTCCTCAATGCGGACAAGGCGGAATCCTATGGTCTGGAAGTCAGCGCGGACTACGAGGCGCTCGACAATCTGCGCATTCGCGCCGGGGTCGGTTTGCTGCACACGGAACTCAGCCGCTTCACGAATCCGGCTGGCACCGCCTTCGAGGGCAACGAGTTCGGCAAGGCGCCGAGCTATACGTTGAGCCTCGGCGTGGACTGGGACGTCACGGAAAACGTCACCTTGAGCGCCGATGTCCGGCATACGGATGGTTATTATTCAACGGATGAGAACTATCCCGCCTACTGGGTGGATTCCTACACGGTCGCCAACGCCCGCCTGACCTACAAGCCGCAGGAGAACTGGCAGCTCTACGCCTATGTCGACAACATATTCGACGAGCGCGCGCCGACCTGGAAGTACGACGATCGCACGGCCGGCGGCATCGTCGCCTCCATGCTGGAGCCGCGTGAATACGGCGTCGGGCTCAGGGTGAAGTTCTGATTGGAAACAGGAACGGGCGAGCCGGAGCCGGCCCGCCCGTTCTCCTGTCGATCTTTCCGTCTACCGCTTGATCCAGGCTTCCACTGCATCGAGCGTGTGTTCGGCGCTCGCGATGGTCGGCATCGCCACCTTGGCGGAATCGAGATAGAGCACACGTCCTTCCTTCGCCGGAGCCAGGAACCGTTCCCACCCCGGAACGATGCGCTCCAGCGCGGCCTTTGTCCCCTGTGCGTCGCGCGCGTCGCCCATATAGGTATTCATCAGGACCAGGAGATCGGGATTGAGGCGCCCGAACGCCTCCGCGCCGAGTGGCACGAGCAGCATGGAGCCGCCCTGGCCGGCCGGCGCATTTTCCGCAGCCAGCGACAGGCGGGTGTAGCCGAGGTCCTCGAGGGCCTGCACCGCGCCGGACATGTCCCCGAGGGCATTGAGCTGGTCGGTCAGGAACACGGCTAGATAGGTCTTCTTCTTTCCATCGTCCGGCAGGGCCTTGCGAACGGCCGCCAGCCGGGCGGCATAGGCGGATCGGCGCGCGGCGAACGCTTCCTTTCGTCCGACGACGTTCGCGAGTTCTTCCTCCACGCTGAAACCGTGCGCCTTGCCGGTGCTGACATTCTGCAGATAGACCGGAGCCACGGTGGAAAGCTGCTCGACCTTCTCGACATCGAGTTCCATGCCGACGATGAGGTCGGGCGCGAGTGCCCGGAGCTTTTCTAGGTCGATCTGCCCGACGGGCCCGATGCCGCGCGGCTTTACGCGGCCAGGTCCGAAGACCGTGTCCACGAAATCCACCGGGGTGATGAAGCTGCCGTCGTCCTTGCGGCCGTAGCTGCCGACGACGTCGACGCCGAGTTCCATCAGCGGAAGGCCGAGCAGCGGCTCGTGCATGACGACCACGCGGGCAGGCTGCTCGGGAATCGCAACCGAACGTCCCGTGTCGTCCGTGACCGTCCGGTCCGCGGCCAGGGCCGAGCTTGCTGCGAGGATTGCGGCGAGGAGGGTGGGAAAGCGCATGGCGAACCTTTCAGTGGAGCTGCAATCGGCGAAGCGCCTGAAGGCGCAGCGCGAAGAAGAAAAGCGGAACGCCGATCAGCGTGAGGCCGAGGCCGATCGGAAGAGGCAGGTCTCGAACAACCGAGCGAGCGAGCGTGTCGGCCGCAACCACCAGGATCCCCCCGGTGAGCGCCGCGAGGAAGAGCCGGGCGCGCCCGGTCGCAGGGGACAGGAAACCCGCGAGCTGCGGCGCGAGCACGCCAAGGAAGGTGAGCGGCCCGACGGCCGTCACCGCTGACGCAGACAGAAGGACGGCAAAGATCAGGAGAAGCGGACGCGACCGGCGCACCGGTTCGCCGAGGGCCATCGCGAACTCGTTTCCGAGGTCGTAGGCGCTTGTGGCGCGCCCAAGCAGGAAGAGGCCGAGCAAGCTGGCGCAGAACAGCGGGGCAAAGGTCGCTATTGCGTTCCAGTTCGCCTGGAAAAGCGATCCCGCCATCCAGTCGGCAAGGGCAAGCGAGGTCTCCGGCGGGGTATAGAGCAGGAGGAGGGACCCGACCGAGGAAAGAACGGTCTCGACGGCGATGCCCATCAGCAGGATGGCGAGCCCGCTCGCCCGTTCGCCACCCACCAGCCAAAGAAGCAAGAGCGCGACGGCAAGCCCGCCTGCAAGGGCGGCCAGCGCGACGGCAACCTTCGGTGCGGCCGGAACGAAGACCAGCAGCAGCATGATGGTCGTCATCGAGCCCTGGCTGAGGCCGAGGAGACCCGGATCGGCAAGCGGATTGCGGGTGATGGACTGCAGCATGGCGCCGGCGAGTGCCACGGCCCATCCCGCCATGAAACCCATGACGATGCGGGGCAGCCGAACCGTCCAGAGCGCATAGGCCTGATCGGCAGAAGCCGGCTCTCCCGCCAGGAAGCGCAGAAACTCGCGGAAGCCCGTCTCCGTTATGCCGGAGCCCAGCGAAACGAGCGCCAGAAGGATCGCCCCGGTAAGCAGGGCCGCGGCGGCGGCGAGATTGCCGACACGGATTTCCAGCCCGCAGGAAAAGCGCAGCACCCGCCTGCCGTCGATGGCCCGCGCGGATCTCATGCCTGGTCTCTCACGGCAGGCGACAGATAGAAGCGCTTGACGATCATCGCAAAGGCGAGCCCGCCAAGAAGGTCCATGACCAGTCCCGTGTGCAGCACATAGGGATGGAAAGCCTCTCGTGCGCCGAAATCGGCAAGAAGGGAGATACCCGCCCCTAACAGCAGGCAGCAGGGAAGGGCGAGGGCGACATTCGCGCCGGCGAACGGCCGGACAAGATGTGGCACGACGAGGCCGATGAAGCCGATAGGGCCGCAGATCGCGACCGCCGAACCCGCGCCGACGACGGCGGCGGCAAGGGCAAGCGTCGAGACCGGCCTGACATTGACCCCGGCGGATGCGGCCTTTTCCGAGCCGAGCAGGATGAGCGTCAGGGCGCGGGAAAGCGCGCCGAGGATGAGCAGGCAAAGGACGCCGATCCACCAGAAGGCGTATAGCCGGTCGATGTAGACATGATTGACGTTGCCGCTGACCCAGCTGAGGAAATCGGCGCGCCGCATGGGATCGGACAGCATGAGCGCATTGGTCGTGCCGACCAGGAGCATCGACACGAGCGCGCCCGACAGGATGAGGGACAGGCCACGCGGGTCGTTGTTCCTGCCCGCCAGCCGCGTGACGGCAAGGCTTGCAAGGAAACCGCCGACGGCACCGACGAGGGCGGCGAATCCCTGCGCCTCAAGACCGAGATCGAGCAGGAAGACCCCGGCGATGACGGCGAGCGTCGCACCGGAATTGATGCCGAGGGTTGATGGAGAGGCAAGCGGATTGCGCACCAGCCCCTGGAGAACGCAGCCGGCAGCTGCCGTCATCGCGCCGGCATAGATCGCGATCAGCGCGCGCGGCAGACGTTGGAAGAGGACGACCGACTGGTCGTAGCTCCCGGCCTCTCCGCGCGACAGCGCCGTCAGCGCCTCGGTGACGGGAGGCGCGTCACGGCCGAGGAAGAGGTGTAAGCCCAGCGCAGCCAGGAGCAGCAGCGACAGCACAGCCGGGAGAAGGGCGCGGCGTCTCATGCCGAGGCCGATGCGGAAGGGGCAAGACGGGGCAGGCAGACAAGCCGGCCGTCGTGCGGGAAGATGTCTGCGTCGAGGTCGAAAACCCGGGCGATGTTCTCGCTCGTAATGGTCGCGCTGACCGGTCCGGTTGCCAGGATATGACCGGCGTTCATCAGAACGATATCGTCGGCGAAGGTCGCGGCGAGGTTGAGATCGTGCAGCACCATGATCACCGTCTTGCCGTGTTGCCGCACCAGTGCACGCACCAGGCCGAGAACGGCGTACTGATACTTCACGTCGAGATGATTGACCGGTTCGTCCATCAGGATGATGTCGGTGTCCTGCGCGAGCACCATGGCGATCCAGGCGCGCTGGCGCTGCCCGCCCGAAAGCGTGTTCACCTGAAGATGGGCCTTGTCCGCCAGGCCGACCGTCTCCAGGGCCTTGCGGAAAAGCTGCCGGTCGCGATCGGACGGGCCGCCGACGAGCGCGTAGCGGGAATAGCCGGCAAGCTCGACGAGCTCTCCCAGCGTCATGTAGTCCGGGCAGAAGCTCTCCTGCGGCAGATAGGCGATGCGTCTTGCCAGCCTGCGCCGGCCGATTTGCCCGATAGGCTGTCCGTCCAGGATGATGTCTCCATGCATTTTCGGCAGGAAGCCCATGATCGCCTTGAGAAGGGTCGATTTGCCGCAACCGTTCGGTCCCGCGAGCACCGTCAGCCGGCCGGGCGAGAATTCCGCGGAAACCCGCATCAGGACAGGCGTTTGCCCATAGGACGCCGTGAGATTGGACAATGTGAGCGATGACATGAAACCGTTCCGAAGCGCTTGTCGCGACGCTAAACTGGAGTAATAGAGGAAGCAATTACAGAATTGGAATAGCTTCCGCAATGCGGGATGGCTCGGGATGGTGGATCATGGACGCCTGCAGGAAAATTCACATCGGCATGTCGCTGGCCCCGACCTGGCTCAGCGGGGACGCCTGGCGCCGTGCCGACAGTGACGTCGAAGGCATCCTCTCAAGCGATTATTATGTCGATGTCGCGCGCCGTTCGGAGGCCGCGCATCTCGATTTCGTCTTCCGCCCCGACACGCTGTTCCTGCCACCGCACATGCTGGAAAGCGGCCCGGGCTTCACAAGCCTCGACCCGACGGTCCTGCTTGCCGCGCTGGCGCGGGAGACGACGCATGTCGGCCTGCTCTCGACCGTCTCCACGACCTTCCTTCCGCCCTATGTCGTGGCCCGGCAGATCCAGTCGCTGCATTGGCTGAGCAAGGGCCGGGCGGGCTGGAACATCGTCACGGCGCTTGATGGGAACGAGAACTTCGGCCTTGCGGAAATGCCCTCCGCCGAGGAGCGCTACGAACGCGCGGCGGAATTCACCGAGTTGGTGCGCCGTCTCTGGCAGAGCTATCCGGCGGACGCGATAAAGGCCGATCGCGCGAGCGGGGTCTATGCCGATGCCGGACGGGTCAGGCCGATCGAGCATGTCGGCAAGCACCTGAGCGTCAGGGGCCCCCTGACATTGCCGGATTTCGGCAAGGCGCGCATCCCGCTCATCCAGGCCGGCGCATCGGCGGCAGGGCGGAATTTCGCCGCATCGGTCGCCGACGCCGTCTTCGCTTCGACGCCGGACAAGCAGGCGGCGATCGACCTGCGCCGCGACCTCCGCGGCAGGGCGGCGGGCCATGGCCGCAAGGCCGACGATATCCTGCTCATGCCTGGCCTCAGTCTTTATCTCGCCGATAGCCGCGCGGAGGCGCGCGACCTGTTCGCCGCGACGCATGCCCGCGCCGACCGCGCACGAACACTTGCCTCCATCCGCGCGATGATCGGCCTCGATCTCACCGACTGGCCCGACGACAGGAGGATCGCGGCAAAGGACCTGCCGCTCCCGCCGGAGGCGCCACGCAGCCGCACCCGCAGCGAGCTTTTGCGCCGTGCGATCATTCAGGGCGAGCCTACGGTCGGCGAGCTTTTGCGCCTGCCGGAGGTCGTGGCGTCCGCCCATTGGCAGATCGTCGGCACGGTCGAGGACGCGGTCGCCGAAATCCGGGACTGGACGGCCGATGGGGCGATAGACGGGTTCATCGCCGTGCCGGGCGGTTCCGTCACGTCGATGCGGATGGTCCTGGAAAAGCTTGTGCCGGCACTGGCCGGAGAGGGTCTGTTCAGGCAGCGCTACGAAGCCGGCACGTTCATTGGGCACCTGAAGGAAAGGTAGCTGCCAGTTCCATCGCCTGTGACTCCGGGCGGCGCAATCCGATCCGGGGCCTGGAGCATTTCCAGCCGATGCGAAATCGCTTCGGCGTCGGATAATGCGGCAAAAGCAAGAGTCTAGACGTGTTCCACCAGACTGCCGAGGATCGCGGCATCGTCCTCGATGGCTAGGGTTCCAGCGTCGCGCGCGGAGGATGCGCCCATGCCCGCCTGAAGCTCCTCGGAAAACTGCCGGGCGGCGTCGCGGACGTCGGCGGCGAGGTCGTCGTCGGATTCGGGATGGGACCGCTTCAGGATGCGCGCCAGGCTGCCGATGACGACGCCTTCGTCATTGAAGATCGGCGCCGCGATGGCGGCGAGGCCGGATTCGAAGGTGCCGACCGTGATGCAATGGCCGGCCTTCCGGATGGCGGTCATCCGCCGGCGGAAATCCGTCCAATTGTCGCCGAGGCCGGCTTCGGCAATGTCCGAACTGCTGCGCAGGAAGAGAGACTTCATCCGCGCCGATGGAAGATTGGCGAGAATCGCAAGCGAGGCGGCACCCTTGTACAGGGAGAAAGGCAGGCCGCGTGCTCTGAGGAGCCGGAGCGGCGCCTCGCCGGACGGGTCGCTGTTTTCCTGGCGCAGGCAGAGCACCCGGTCGCCCCACAAGCCACACAGGATCATGACGCTGTCCGGCACGGCGCGGGCGCGTTCCGGCATGATCCGGTTGCCGACGGAGGTCATCGGGTCGCTGATCTGGATCTTGCGTTCGAGTTCGACGATGCGCGGCCCGAGCGAATAGTTGCCGCGGCTCAGCTGAACGAGAAGGCCAGCATTACAAAGCACGCGCAGATAGCGATAGGTCGTGGACCGCGACAGGTCGAGCGTCTCTGCGATCTGCTCGGGCGAGACCGTCGGACTGCTTTCGTCCAGGAGATCGAGGATCTCGAACGCCCGGTCGATGCTGGTTTTTTCCCCTGCCACCTTTTCCATCGTCTGCAATGCCTTCCGCTGTTTGAAGGCACCATACAGAAAATAGAAAATATCGCAACATTCAGAACTTGATGTTTTTCCCAAATAATGGCACAAACTCCAAATCGGAAATGGGAGCCGATCGCTGAACGGAGGAAAACATGACCACCCGCAGAACCTTGATTCGCACTTTTGCCCGCCTCGGCCTTGCCGTATTGGCCAGTGGCGCGCTTGCCGGTGCTGCGCCCGTTGTGGCTGCGGCTGCAGGCTTTCCCGATCGTCCGGTGACGATTGTCGTGCCCTTCCCGCCGGCCGGCCCGCCGGATCTCCTGGCCCGCGCCATCGGCGAACACCTTTCGAAGGCCTGGGGCCAGCCGGTGCTGGTCGAAAACAAGCCCGGGGCCAATGGGGTGGTCGCGACGCAGTTCGTCGCCAATGCGCAGGCGGACGGCTACACGATCCTCGTCGGCAGCGTCGCCACGCACGCCATGAACCGCGCCCTGCGACCGGATCTGCCCTTCGACACGCTGACGGCGTTCGAGCCCGTCACCCAGCTCGGGTTCACCCCGATGCTCATAACCGCCCATCCTTCGACCGGCATCACGACGATTGTGCAGCTCGTCGAGAAGGCGAAGGCCGAGCCGGAATCCATCACCTATGCCTCGGTCGGGCAGGGCAGCGCGGCGCATCTGGCGGCCGAGCTTTTCCAGGCTGCGGCGGGCATCAGGCTGGTGCACGTGCCCTATGACGGAATCGCCCAGGCGAGCCTCGACCTGATTTCCGGCCAGGTCGATCTCGGCTTCTCGAATGTCGTCAACATGTTGCCCTATGTGAAGGACGGCAAGAGCAACGCTCTGGCCGTGACCGACACGACCCGCGCTGCCATCCTGCCGGATGTGCCGACGCTTGCCGAAGCCTATCCCGGCATCGACGTGCGCCTCTGGTGGGGGATTTTCACGCCGGCGGGAACGCCCTCCGACGTGGTCGACAAGCTGTCCGCGGAGATCAACGTTGCGCTGAAGGACAAGGTGCTGATCGACAAATGGGCTGAATCGGCGACGACGATCGTCGGCAGCACCCCGGCCGACTTCAAGGCTCTCGTCAATGCCGACGCCGAGAAATGGGGCAAGGTCATCAAGGATGCCAACATCGTCGCCCAATAGGCGACGAGCGGACTGGAGCGGTTCCAGCAGGGGTACGGAGCGGCTTTGCGTCCGCAATTGTGCCGAGACAAGGAGTTGGAAACGCTCCAAGCAAGAGGATATGCCCGTGAGTGCCAGTCTTTCGCTCGGCCTTGCCGAGTTTGTGAAGAATGCGGATATCGCCGATGCCGGCGAGGATGCCGTCGAACTTGCCAAGCGCGTCATCGTCGACACGGTCGCGGTGATCCTGTCGGGCGCCGGCAGCGAGGTCGCCGGACCCATGCTCGACTATGTTTCCCGCATGGGGCAGGGCGCCGTGCCGCTGATCGGAACGGATGCGTCCGCCAGCGCACCGGCAGCAGCGCTGGTCGGCGGCACGTTCGGCGCGGCGCTCGATTTCGACGATGTCCTGTCGATGATGCCGGGACATCCCGCCGCCGTCATCATGCCGGCGCTGATTGCCCAGTGCTACGATGCGCCGATCTCCGGCCGCGACTTCGTCGATGCCTATATCGTCGGCCTCGAAGTCGGCTCCAAGCTCTCGCAGGGCGTCGGCATCCGTCACTATCAGCGCGGCTATCACACGACCGGCACGATCGCGCTGTTCTGCGCGGTGGCGGCGCTCGCCCGTCGCTTCGATCTCACCGTGGACGAAACGCGCATGGCGATGAGTCTTGCCGCCTCGACGGCCTCCGGCATCCAGGCCAATTTCGGCACGATGACCAAGCCGCTGCATTCCGGCTGGGCGGCGCAATCGGCGGTCATCGCCGTTGACCTCGTCCGCGCAGGCTTCACCGCCTCGCTCTCGGCGCTGGAGGACAAGGGCGGTTATCTCTCGGCCTATGGCACGGAGGAGAGCGACGCCGGCAAGGTCCTGCCGCTTCTCGGCAACCCGTGGACGATCGTCTCGCCCGGCATCGCGCTGAAGAAGTTCCCGACCTGCTATGCGACGCACCGCGCCATCGATGGTGTGGCGGAAATCGAGCGCGAGGTCGGGCCGCTGCTCGGCCAGCTTGAAAAGCTGACCTGCCGCGTCGTTCCCGGAGCACTTCTGCCTTTGCGGTTCAATCGGCCGAGGACCGGTCTCGAAGGCAAGTTCAGCATGCCCTATGGCCTCGCCGTCGCCATGCTCGACCGTCACCTGACCATCGCCTCCTTCGAGGACGCCGCCGTGCTGCGGCCGGAGATCTGGTCGCTCTACGACCGGATCGAGGTCGTCGAGGACGAGGCCTGCGGCGCGGAGGACCCGGACTACAACAGGAAGAGCGCCGGAACGCGCGGTTTTGTCGTCGTCGAGGCGCGGCTCACCGACGGTCGTACCATCATGCGCCGGGTCGACACCGCGCCCGGCCATCCCAGGCGCCCGCTGAGCTGGGCGGACCTCAACACCAAATTCCTCGATTGCGCCAAAAGCTGCGGCGTGGACGCCGGCGTCGCGCAAGCAGCCTTCGAGGCGTTGAAGGACCTCGAAAAGTCCGCGGACGTGGCAGCGCTCCTGCGTCCGCTCGTGCCCTCGGCGAAACGACGCGCGGACGCCGCGCAATAGGACGATCAGGACGCTGGTCCAGGCCGGCGTCCGGGAGGAGAACCCATGAGGACCAGATTTTACGCCACGGCCGATGGCCAGGCAGGATTATTCTTTGCGCTGTTCGGCTTGTTCGTCGCCTGGCAGTCGCTGCGATATCCCCTCGGGCGCGGCGCCCAGATGGGGCCTGGCATGTTTCCCCTGGCGCTGGGCGTGCTTCTTGTCGTCGTCGGGCTGCTCGTGACGGCCAAGGCGATGCGGGCCGGGCATCCGGCCGCGCCGCCCTTCGAATGGCGGTCCGCCATCGTGGTCACGGCGGCCATTCTCGTGGCGGGAGCGCTGCTGCTGACGGCCGGCCTTTTCGTCGCCATTCCCGCGCTGGTGCTGATCTCGGCGCTCGCGGCGCGCAACAGCCGCCTTCCGGCCGTGCTCGTCTCCGCCGCCGCGCTGACCGTCATGGCCTGGCTCCTGTTCATCGTCGGGCTGGATCTGCGGATCCCTACTTTCTGGATGTGAACGATGGACCTTTTCACCAATCTCCTGGCGGGTTTTGCGACATCCCTCCAGCCGGCGAACCTTCTCTATTGCCTGGTCGGCGTCATCGTCGGCACGGCGATCGGCGTCCTGCCGGGCCTCGGCCCGCTGGCGACGATCTCCATGCTCCTGCCGCTCACCTATGCGCTGGATCCCGTGTCCGCGCTCATCATGCTGGCCGGTATCTACTACGGCGCGCAATATGGCGGCTCGACGACGGCGATCCTCGTCAACCTGCCGGGCGAGGCTTCCTCGGTCGTCACCGCCATCGACGGGCACAAGATGGCCAATGCCGGCCGCGCCGGCGCCGCGCTCGCCATCGCCGCGCTCGCCTCCGTCTTCGCCGGCACCGTCTCGACCTTCTTCGTCGCGGGCTTTTCGCCTGTCCTCGCGAATGTCGCCCTGTCCTTCGGTCCCGCGGAATATTTCTCGCTGATGGTCGTCGGTCTCGTGGCGGCGGTCATCCTGGCGCACGGCTCGCTGCTGAAGGCGGTTGGCATGGTGCTCGTCGGCCTCGTTCTGGGCAGCGTCGGCATCGACAATAACAGCGGCGCCTATCGCTTCACCTTCGGCTCGCTGGAGCTTTCGACCGGCATCGAGTTCGTCTCGGTCGCCATGGGCCTCTTCGCCTTCGCCGACATCATCGCCCATGTCGGCGAGAAGACCAGCAACACGCCGGTCCTTCACCGGATCACGCGGCTGTGGCCGTCGCGGGAGGATTTTCGCGATGCGACGCCGGCGGCGGCGCGCGGCACGCTGCTCGGCTCCGTCCTCGGCATTCTGCCGGGTGGCGGCGCGGCGCTCGCCTCCTTCTCCGCCTATACTCTGGAAAAGAAGGTTTCCCGGCATCCCGAGCGTTTCGGCAATGGCGCGGTCGAAGGCGTCGCCGGTCCGGAGGCCGCCAACAATGCAGCGGCGCAGACCTCCTTCATCCCCATGCTGACGCTCGGTATCCCCTCGAACGGCACCATGGCCCTGATGATGGGCGCCATGATGATCCACAACATCGCGCCCGGCCCGCAGGTCATCACCCAGCAGCCGGTGCTCTTCTGGGGCCTCATCACGTCGATGTTCGTCGGCAATGTCATGCTGGTGCTGCTCAACCTGCCGCTCGTCGGCATCTGGGTGAAGCTGATCTCGGTGCCCTACCGCTACCTCTATCCGGCCATCCTCGTCTTCTGCGTCATCGGGCTCTACAGCATCCAGAACCAGACGTTCGAGATCATGACCGCGGCGGTCTTCGGTTTCGTCGGTTACCTTTTCATGCGCATGAAATGCGAGCCGGCGCCGCTTCTGCTCGGCTTCATTCTCGGGCCCATGCTGGAATCGAACCTGAAGCGCGCTTTGCTTCTCGCCAAGGGTGATGCGACGACCTTCGTGACGCGGCCGGTCTCCGTAGTGCTGCTTCTGGTCGCCGCGCTGCTGTTGGCAACCGTCATCCTTCCCCAGTTCCGAAAGAAGCGCGAGGAGGTCTTCACAGAAGAAGCCTGAGCGGCCGGATGGCGATGCGCCGCCCGCCGGCGCGTCGCGGCCACCCCCGAAAATGCCTTTGTCCGCGCTGCGGACGGCGACCGGAGATTTCCTTCCGGCGCACGGATTCCCGCGTCCGAGCGGACGCCCCTTGAAACGACATGCAAAGGAGCAGCAGAGAACGATGACGCAAATCGAATGTGTCGTGAAATCCGGGGACCAGGTCGGCGAAGTGCCGGTCTGGTGCGACCGCACCAATCTCCTCTGGTGGATGGACGTCCGCCGTCCGCGGGTCCAGTCCTTCGACCCGGCGACGGGCGAACACAAGGTCTACCTCACCGGCGGCCGCGCGCTCGGCAGCTATGCGCTGCGGGAAAGCGGCGGCATGATCCTGGCGCAGGACGACGGCCTCTATGCCTTCGACCCCGGTGGCGGCGAGCGCGAAAAGATCTTTCATCCCGAGGAAGATCTGCCGGACAACCGCCTGAACGACGGTCGGTGCGACCGCCGAGGCCGCTTCTGGCTCGGCAGCATGAACGACAAGGTCCGCCAGGACGACGGCAACTTCTGGCGCATCGGAACGGACTTCTCCGCCAAGAGATTCTTCGACGGGATCAACATCCCGAACGGTGTCTGCTTCAGCCCCGACGACAAGACGATGTATTTTGCCGATACGCCGAAGCGCATGATGTGGGCCTTCGATTTCGACATTGACGACGGCGTCATCTCGAACCGCCGCGTTTTCGCCGACCTGACGACCAATCCCGGCCGCCCCGACGGCTCGACGGTGGACGCGGAGGGCTTCATCTGGAACTGCGAGTTCGCCGGCAAGCGCATCGTTCGCTACGCGCCGGACGGTACGGTCGACCGCGTCGTCGAGATGCCCGTCACCAACATCACCTGCGCGGGCTTTGCCGGCCCCGGCCGCGACGTCCTCTACGTCACCACCGCCTGGCAGGGCCTCAGCGAAGAGCAGCGCGTGGCCGAGCCGGATGCCGGCGGGCTCTTCCGTCTCGATGTCGGCGTCAAGGGCCTGCCCGAGCCGCGGTTCCAGGGTTGACAGGAGAAAAGCGATGAAACTTCTCTATGGCGGGCTTTCGCCCTTCGTCCGCAAGGTCATGATCGTGGCGCACGAGAAGGGGTTGGCCGACAGGCTCGAACGCGTGCCCGCGCCGGTAAATCCGCTCCAGCCGCCCGACCTTGCCATCGCGGTCAATCCGCTGGGGAAGATCCCGGCGCTGACGCTCGACGACGGCACCGTCCTCTACGGCTCGACGGTCGTCGCCGAATATCTCGACGCCCTGGACGGCGCCCCCTGCTTCTTCCCGAGCGGCGCGGCGAAATGGGCGGCGCTGCGCCGCAACGCCCTTGGAGACGGTATCCTGGAGGCCGGCCAGCTTGTCCGCATCGAGGGGCTGCGCCCCGGGGACAAGCGGTGGGACGAATGGAAGAAGGTGCAGCTTCTGAAGGTCATGAACGGACTGGACGCGGCGGAGAAGGAGGCGGTGGATCTCGCCACCGAGACGCTGACGATCGGCGAAGTGGCGCTTGTCTGCGCGCTCGGCTGGTTCGATGTCCGCCTGCCGGATGCGGCCGGCTGGCGCGAGGGCCGGCCGGCCCTTGCCGCCTGGTTCGAGACGGTGTCGGGGAAGGCGTCCGTCGCCGCGACCGCACCCAGGGTGCCGGCATGAAGGCGGCCATCGAGCGGGCGATCGCCGCTGGCGTCGGCGTCGGGCAGATCAGCGATGCCATGGACGAGCTCGGCCTGCCGCAGAACGCCGGCGGCGGCTACCGCCTGCTCGGTGGCGCCGGAGGCACCGTCTTCGGACGGGCCTTCACAGTGAAGCAAGGCCTGGCAGAACCCGGCCAGCCAGGCGTGGTGCGGCAGGGGGAGGCGGCGCTTTCCCTTGCCAGCCCCGGCGACATCCTCGTCATCGACGCCGACGGGAATACGGATATCGCGACCTGGGGTGAGGGGCATTCGTTGCGCGCGCAGGCCAACGGATTGAACGGGATCGTGCTACACGGCGTGACGCGTGATGCCGAAGCCCTGGCGGCAGGCTCCCTTCCCGTGCTGTGCCGCGGCACATCCCCGCTGCGAAGCAAGGGCCGGTTTCATTCGGTGTCGGTCGGCGCGCCCGTAACGGTGGCGGGAGTTCGCATAGCCCCCGGGGATCTGGTTGCCGTCAGTCTTGATGGTCTCGTGTGTATTCCCAGGGAGTTTGCCGACCGGGTCCTCGCCAAGGCCGAGGCCATCCAGGGCCTCGAAGAGGAACGCGACGCGATTTTGCGCCAGCAGCGTCCCTCGGCACGCCGCTGACCCGTAAATACCGGGAGCGGCTTCATCTGGAGCTCGGAGAATAAAAACGTTTATATTGTGTCTTGAAAACGTTTATATTCCTTGTTACCACTTTCACCAAGGCTGGAGGAGGTCCGCCTGCGGCAGGAAGATGCCGGGGATGGAGCCGTTGCCGGTGAGGGGATTTGTCGAGGGCCTTCCGCATGGGCGGGCACCGACGGTTGAGGAGGAAGAGATGAAAAAATTCGTTGCAACACTTGCACTTGCCGTCTTCGCGACAGGGGCCGTGCATGCGGCCGATCTCGGCGGCAAGCTTCTGAAGGTCGGCTCCGACACCACGTCGCCGCCGATGGAAAGCGTGGACCCGGCGAGCGGCCAGATCGTCGGCTTCGATGTCGACGTGGTCAATGCCATCTGCGCCAAGATCAACTGCCAGGCCGAATTCGTGACGACCGGCTGGGACGGCATCTTCGCCGCGCTCGACCAGGGCAGTTTCGACCTCGTGGCCTCGGGCGTCTCGATCACCGACGAGCGCAAGAAGGCGATGGATTTCTCCGATCCCTATATCGTCAACAGCCAGGCGGTGCTGACGCGCGCCGAGGACCAGGGCATCACGCTGGAGACATTCAAGGCCGAAGGCCGGAAGCTCTCCGCCCAGGCCAATACGACGGACGCCCAGGTCGCCGAAGGCGTCGTCGGCAAGGAGAACGTCATCGCCTATGACAGCTTCAGCGCCGCCATCATCGCGCTGAAGAACAAGGACGTCGATGGCGTCGTGATCAACGGCGCCAATGCCGCCGCCTATGAACGGGAATTTGCCGGCGAACTCGTCGCCTCCATCAAGGATCTCGAATCCGATCCGCTCGGCCTCGTCTTCCGCAAGGGCGACGAGAATGTCGCGGCCTTCAACGAGGGCCTGCAGGCGATCAAGGACGACGGCACGCTCGACCAACTCATCGCCAAGTATTGGGGCCTCAAGTAAGAGGTTCTGCCGGAAGCACCGTGCGGGCGCTTCCGGCATGTCGTGATGCCGGAGGCCGAAATGTCGTTCGTCAGAAGCGTGAGGCCCAGCAATCTGGTGATCCTCGCCGCGTTGCCCTTCATCGTCTACCTGTTCGCCGCGTCGGCGGACTACCAGCGTTCCCTGCGCGCCATCCTGGGCGTGGAGCTGGGGTCGGGCGCCTTCGTGCCGGGGTTCCTGCTGCTCGCGGTCGCCTTTTCCGCCGGTTTTGCGGTGCTCGTCCTGTCGCGCGGCACGCTGGCGTGGCCGCGCCTCACGATGGCGGTGGGCCTTGCGGGGCTTCTGGCGACAGCCGCCATTCTCGCGGGTGATCTCGTCCATCCCTTCATCGCCTCGGTCGTCGCGAACGGTGTCGATCCCTTCAAGTCCGATCTCGTCGTCAAGGGTGCGACGCCCCGCCAGTTGACGGATGCGGCCGATCTCATGGTGCGCGGCGTGGAGGCCTGGCTCTGGCCGGCCTATGCCGTGCTGCTCGTCGCGGGCCTCGGCCTCACCTTCGCCGGCAGCCGCGCGCCGGTTCCGGCGGAAAGCCGCCTGCGCCGGGCAGGCGCGTGGCTGCTTGGCCTCGTCAATGGCGCCGGCCTTGTCTTCGTCTTCCTCTTCGCCCACCTCGCCTTCGCCTCGGGCCTTGCCACGACCATCCGCGCGGCCATCGCCGCCTATATCCTCGCGGCCATGCTCGGTCTCGTCTGGGTGGGGCTCCTGAAGCTGCGCTATACGCGCCGGAGCCTCTATTTCTTTGCGGCGATGACACTCGCCTTTGCCGCGCTCTCCGCCTGGTTCCTGATGCAGCCACGCGACAACTACGTGCTGGCCGGCACGCTGGAGGGCAAGGTGGGCATCATCACCGGCACCCCGTCGGGCCTCATCGGCGCCGTGCGCTTCGGCCAGTACGAGGGCGGCCCGACCACCGAGACGCCGGTGCGGACCTTCGTCACGCCCGAGCAGGCGATCGAGGCGATCGGTAGAAAAGAGGATGTCAGCGGCGCGTTGTTGCCTGCCGCGGCCGCGCCCGCCGACTGGCCGCGCCTCTGGCAGGTCGAGGCGCTGAACGATCGCGACCGCGCCGCCGGCATCACCTTCGCCGTCATCGCCATTGTGGCGGGCCTCTTGACCTTCGGCGGTTTCCTGCACCGCCGCCATCCGCTGTCCATCGGCTCGGAATTCATCGTCGATACGATCCGCGGCATTCCGATGCTCGTCATCGTGCTCTATGTCGGCCTGCCGCTTTCCGGCGCCTTGAAGGATGCGACGGCCGGCGTCTTCGATCCGCCGAACCTGATCCGCGGCATCGTCGCCATGGCCATCGCCTATTCCGCCTATCTTGCGGAGATCTTCCGCTCGGGCATCAACGCCATCCCGGCCGGGCAGATCGAGGCGGCGGGCAGCCTCGGCCTCAACCGATGGCAGACGGCGCGGCTCGTCATCCTGCCGCAGGCCTTCCGCATCGTCATCCCGCCGCTCGGCAACGAGCTGATCGCCATCCTGAAGGACACTTCGCTGCTGTCGATCCTGTCGATCCGCGACATCACCCAGCGCATGCGGGAGTTCCAGTCGGCGAGCTTCCTGCCGTTCGCGCCCTATAACTCGGCGGCGATCCTCTACATCCTGCTGACGCTGGCGGCGGCAAGCCTCATCAGCCTCATCGAGAAGAAATATGACACCAAGCACCGCTGACACAGGAACCGTGCTTGTCACCGGTGCCGGGCGGGGCCTCGGCCGGGCGCTGGCCGATCTCTATGCGGCAGCCGGCTGGCGCGTCATCGCCTGCACGCGGCAGGGGACAGGCGATGCCCCGCCGCTCGATGTGTCGGACGCGGTCTCGATCGCCGCGCTCGGGGACCATCTGGCGGGCGTGCCGATCGATATCGTCATCAACAATGCCGCGATCCGCGGCGATACCGGCGGCCTCGCCTCGCTGGAAACGCATGGTTTTCTGGAGGTCATGCGCATCAACGCGCTCGCCCCGCTGCTCGTCGCCCGGGCGCTCAGGCCCAATCTCCTCGCCGGCAGGCGCCGGGTGATCGCCAATATCGGCAGCCGTGCCGGCTCGCTTGCGGAAGGTACGATCGATGACGAGGACGGCGACTATGCCTATCGCTGCTCCAAGGCGGCGCTGAACATGGCTACGGTCAAGCTGGCGCAGGATTTCCGGTCCGACGGCATCGTCGTCCTCTCGCTGCATCCCGGCTGGGTGAAGACGGATATGGGCGGCACGGAGGCGGCGGTCGAGGTAGTGGAAAGCGCCCTCGGGCTGAAGCGGCTTATCGACGGCGCGACGATGGCAGAGACCGGAAGCTTCAGGGCCTATGACGGCCGGACGGTGCTCTGGTAGCCGCCCGGCCCGGCGGAATTTTGAACAGTGATATAAACGTTTATATTGCAATCGTGACGAAAGCGGACCGGCCCGGCCGGCGCCGCGGAGAATGAAGGACGATACTGGTGCACAAGCCGCTCACCAAACAGAACCGCTTCGACGCTGCCCGGCCGGACGCCGGCATGCTGGAGCTTGGCGTCTGCTACTATCCGGAGCAGTGGCCGCGGGAGAAATGGGACGAGGACGCCCGCCGCATGGTGGAGCTGGGCCTTGCCTGGGTGCGCATCGGCGAGTTCTCCTGGTCGCAGATCGAGCCGCAGGCCGGTGTCTTCCATTGGGAATGGCTGGACGAGGCGATCGAGGTGCTCGGCTGCGCCGGCCTCAAGGTCATCCTCGGCACGCCGACGGCCGCCCCGCCGAAATGGCTGGTCGACCGTTATCCGGATATCCTGCCGGTCGATGCGCGCGGCGTGGTGCGCAAGTTCGGCGCACGCCGGCACTATTGTTTCTCCAGCCGCCGCTACCGGCTGGAGGCGGCCCGCATCACCGAGGCCATGGTGCGCCGCTATGGCGAAAACCCCTTCGTGCATGCCTGGCAGACGGACAACGAATACGGCGACCATGACACGATCCACAGCTATTCCGACGAGGCGAAGCTGGCCTTCCGGCAATGGCTCGCCGCGCGCTACGGCACGGTCGAGGCGATGAACCGCGCTTGGGGCACGACCTTCTGGAGCATGCACTACAACACGTTCGACGAGGTGGACCTGCCGAACAACCTCGTGGAAGAGCCGACGCCAACCCATCTCGTCGATTATTTCCGCTTCTCTTCCGACCAGGTGAAGACTTTCAACAAGGCACAGGTGGACCTCATCCGGCAGCATTCGCCGGGCCGTCCGGTCACGCACAATTTCATGTCGCAGAACACCGACTTCGACCATTACAAGGTCGGCGAGGATATCGATATCGCCTCCTGGGATGTCTATCCGATGGGCGGGCTGATCAACGGCCGCCTCGGCGCGGAGGAGAAGGCGCGATATCTGCGCGTCGGCGATCCCGACCAGCCTGCCTTCAACCACGACCTCTACCGCGCCGTCGGCCGCGGCCGGGTCTGGGTGATGGAACAGCAGCCGGGGCCGGTCAACTGGGCGGCGCACAACCAGTCGCCGGCAGACGGCATGGTGCGGCTGTGGACCTGGCTCGCCTATGCGCATGGCGTCGACATGGTTTCCTATTTCCGCTGGCGCCAGGCGCCCTTCGCGCAGGAGCAGTTCCATGCCGGTCTGCTGCTGCCGAACAGCGAGGTGGACCAGGGCTATCTCGAGGTGGCGCAGGTTGCCGAGGAGATGGCGCGGCTGCCGAAGGGCGAGGTGCGGGAAAAGGCCGCCGTCGCGATCCTGCTCGATTACGAATCGCGTTTTGCCACCAGCGCCCTGCCGCAGGGGCGCGGCTACGCCGCCTCGGCCATCGCGCTCGACTGGTATTCCGCCGTCGCACGCCTTGGCGTGGATGTCGATTTCATCGGCCAGCATTCCGATCTCTCCGGCTACGGCCTCGTGCTGGCGCCCGACCTCGTCATCCCGGATGCCGCCTTCCTTGCCCGGCTGAAGGCGTCGAAGGCCAAGGCCCTGTTCGGCCCGCGCAGCGGCAGCAAGACGCGCGACATGCACATCCCCGCCGACCTGCCGCCCGGCCCGCTCGCCGATCTCCTCGATTTCCGCGTGACGCGCGTCGAGTCCCTGCCGGACTACCACAGCGAGCCCGTGCTCTACGGCAATGCGAGCCACCCGGTGACCGGCTGGCGGGAGCTCATCCGCACGAACGAGACGGTGCTGGCCACCTTCGAGGGCGAGCATCGTCCCGGCTCCCCGGCGGTCATCGGCAATGATCGCGCGCGCTATGTCGGCACGCTGCCGCGCGGCGAATTCCTGGCGAAGCTGATGGGCGACACGCTCGGCTGGGCCGGCGTTGGGAGCCTGCCCGATCTCGGCGACGTCAGGCTCGCCCGCCGTGGCCGGCTGCGCTTCGCCTTCAACTATGGCAGCACCCCCGCCGCCGTGCCGGCCGGCGCGGAGGCGACCTTCCTCGTCGGCGACCGGCAGCTTGCGCCCGTCGATGTGGCGATCTGGACGGAAAGCGGCCGCTAGGGCAATCCCGGCAAGTGCGAAGCGGTCCCGCGTCCGCAATTGCGCCGAAACGCTCCCGGCCGCCGCGTCGGGGCGTCCCCTTCGTCCGGTCCCTCCGTCCCTCCCTGGGGAGAAGGACTGGATGAAGGGTTGCTTTGTTGCGTTTGCTGGTAAGAGCGGAAAAATTATCCGGCTTCCGTTTCCGCCTGGGGCTGCACCGGCCGGTGTGTCGTCTTGTTCCAGAAGAAGGGATTGTGGCGCAGCTCCCCCACGGCGCGCCAGGCGGCGACCGACAGCAGCAGCCAGTAGACGGGCGTCATCATCCAGTGCCTTCCTACCGCGGCCTGCTCCCTGTCCGTCATGCCGCCTCGCCCGAGCGCGATGAAAACCGCGTAGCTGCCGAAGATGTTGACGATGTCGATGGCAAAGAGGGTGAATTCGAGCGGTCCCACCATGAAGGCGGATTGGGAGAACAGCGACCAGGTGATGAGGCCGAGATAGGCGAGGATCAGCGGATGGGCGAGCGAGGAGAGGATGAGCCCGCCGATCAGCACCTGGAAGACGACGCTCGGCCAGAGGCCCATCTCCGAAACGAGGCGGGAGGGATGGCGCATCAGCACCAGCCAGGTCTGCAGCCAACCCTTGAACCAGCGCGTGCGCTGGCCGAGCCAGGCGTCACGCCCCACGGGCGCTTCCTCGTAGGTCGGCCGGGTGAGCGTGCCGCAGCGATAGCCGAGCCTGTAGAGCCGGAGCCCGAGATCGGCATCCTCCGTGACATTGTAGGGGTCCCATCCGCCGGCCTGCTGGAGCACGCGCGTGCGAAAATGGTTGGACGTGCCGCCGAGCGGCATGGGCAGGCGCGCGGCGGCAAGGTGCGGCAGCAGCACGCGGAAAAGGCCGGCATATTCGAGCGCGAAGAGCGCGCTGAGCCAGCCTTCCCGTGCATTGGTGACGACGAGCGGCGCCTGGAGGCAGGCGATATCCGGCGGGCCGGCCTCGAAGGTCCGCCAGGCCTCTTCCAGCTGCATGGGATCGACCCGGTCTTCCGCGTCGTAGATCACCAGGTAGTCGCCGCGCGCGGCGCCGAGCGCATAGGTGAGCGCCTTCGGCTTGGTGCGCGGCCGGCCGGGCGGCACTTCGACGATCTCGTACTGCCGGCCGAGGCGGGTGAGGGCGAGCGCATCGAGCGTTTCCTGGTCGTCCGCCTCGCAGATCAGCTTGATATCGAGCCGGGCCGCCGGCCATTCGATCCGGTTCAGGGTGTCGATGAGTTGCGGCACGACGGCCGCTTCCCGGTAGAGCGCGACGAAGATGGAATAGGTCGGGCGCGGCCGGGGCGGCGGGGACGGCACCAGCGCCCGGCGCTCCCGTCGCCATTTGGCGATGAGGGCGATCAGGCGGATCAGGAAGCTGCCCAGGAACAGCAGGCTCAGCACGATGTGCAATGCCAGCGCGGCCAGCACGGGGGCGGCGACGGCCAGCACGAGGAGGAGCGTCACGGCGACGCCGGTATAAAAGCCCTGCCGCCCGCGCAGCGTGATGCGGGCGCTCGCCTCCGGCATGGTCGCGTGGAGGTCGTCCACCGTGTCGCGCAGCCGCCGGTGCCGGCCGGCCTGCCAGAGCGCGGCCCTCAGGGCCGAGGGCGTGGTCGCCGCCATCATGGTGCGCAGGCCAGGCGACTGTGCCAGCCGCTCGCCCAGATAGCCGAGCCGCTCGGCACTCGGCACGATCGCCGTCGTCGGCGGACGGGAAAGATGGCGCAGCCGCACCACGGTCGGGTCGACAAGCTGTGTATCGGCATCGGGAAGATCCTCGACCTCGGCCGGATCCAGACGGTCGAGGAAGGGGATGTCCAAGAGTTCGGCCAGCGCCTCGTAATAGATGTCTTCCGAGATCGAACCGCTCGCCAAAAGCTCCGTTTCCAGCGACGTGCCGTGCTGGTTGGCACGCACCAGCATGGTCGAGATGAGGGGTTTGGGCAGGCCGAGGCGCCGGAAGAGCCGGGCTTCCGTCATCAGGCGGGACGGCACGGTGTCGTCGCGGGGTGGCGGCAGCTGTGCCGGCAGGATGCCGATTGCGGTAGCGAAACCGATGTCGTCGGGATATTCTGCCAGTCGCATGCAGCCACCGCAGCCGCGCAGGCGGCTGCACCCCTTTTAAACCCCAAGTTGATTGTAATGCGGCACACCGGAAATTCACCTCTTAAAATTTATGGGCTTTTTGCGCTTTGCCTGTTGATGGCGTCGGCCAAGCCCCTGGGCGTCGCGGCACAGGAGCGCGCGCCGGTCGACCTGCCGATCCTGTTCGACACGCGCGAGCGCATCGGGCGGCCCGATCTGTCGGGCATCGTGCGGCTGCGCTTCCTGACCACGGTGGATTTTCCGCCGTTCAACTTCATCGACCAGACCGGCAAGCTCGCCGGCTTCCATGTCGACCTGGTGCGGGAGATCTGCCGGGAGCTGGCACTCACCGAAAAATGCCAGATCCAGGCTGTGACCTTCCCGGAGCTGGAAAAGGCACTGGTCGACGGCAATGGCGAGGCGGTCGCCGCGGGCGTCGCCGTCACCGCGGAGCTGCGCAAGCGCTTCCTCTTCTCGCGCCCCTTCATGCGCCTGCCGGCCCGCTTTGCGGTGACGAAGAAGGCGCCGCCCGCCGGCGAGACCGCGGCGGCGCTCGATGGCAAGCGGGTCGGCGTCGTCGCGGCGAGCGCGCATGAGGCGATGCTGAAGGCCTTTTTCCCGCGCGTGCAGGCGGAGGCCTTTCCCGATCGTGCCGCCCTGCTGGCGAGCCTCAAGGACGGCAAGGTGGAGGCGGTCTTCGGGGATGGCATGCAGCTCGCCTTCTGGACGAGCGGTTCGGAATCGGCCGGCTGCTGCCGCCTGTTCGACGGCCCCTACCTGTCGGAGCGGTTCCTCGGCGAGGGGCTGACCATCATGTTCCGCAAGGAGGACGCGACGATAACCGGCGCGATCGACCATGCGCTGCTGGCGCTCTCGCGCAGCGGCCGCCTGCAGGAGATCTATCTGCGCTATTTCCCGGTCAATCTCTACGGCGGCTGATGCGCCCTACTGGCTGGCCCAGATGATGCGGGCGATCCAGTCGACGTCGTCGATGTCGAAATTGCGGTTCGGATGCTCGGGATTGAGCGAGACGAGCTCGATCTTGCGCGGCGTCTGGCGATGCAGCACCTTGGCCATGACCTCGCCCTCGCGGGTCTTGACCACTACCCGGTCGCCGCGGCGCACCTGCGCCCCCGGCTCGACAATCAGCACGTCGCCGTCGCGGTAGAGCGGCAGCATGCTGTCGCCCTGCACCTCCAGCGCATAGACGCCGGGCTTGCGGTCCGGCGAGGCGGGAAACTCCACCACGTCCCAGCCCTGCCCGGCGGGAAAGCCGCCGTCGTCGAAGAAGCCACCGGCACCGGCCTGGGCGAAGCCGAGCAGGGGAATGGCGCCGGTCTGCGGCGGAAAGGCGCCCTGCGGCAGGGCGGCGTCGCGCGCCGGGTCGGCCAGCATGAAGAATTCGTCGATCGAGGCGCCGGTCGCGTCGAGCACCTTGGCGATCGATTCCGTCGATGGCCAGCGCTGGCGGCCGTCCGCGCCCTGCCGCTTCGATTTGTTGAAGGACGTCGGGTCGAGCCCGGCGCGGCGGGCAAGGCCGGACGGCGAGAGCCGGTTGCGCTCGGCAAGGGCGTCGATCGCTGCCCAGATCCGGTCGTGGGAGAACATGCTGAAAAACCCTGCCAAGGCAACGGGCCGGCCAGTGCCGGTCCGACTGGCCGGAAGCATATCCAAGGACGGTTTCCGAGTAAAGAAAAAAGGATTATTTTCCTGTGTGCTTTCCAGGCAGGTTTTCCGCCGCCCGGCGGCGTGCCACCACGCTCTCGCGCCACACGGTGAAGATGCCGGCCCCGACGACGATGGCCGAGCCGAGCACCATGTTGAGGTTCAGCGTTTCGCCGAAGATGCCAACGCCGATGATCGCCGCCAGCACGACCTGGAGATAGGTGAGCGGCTGCACGGCGGCGGCATCGAGCAGATCGTAGGCGCGGATCAGGAAATAGTGGCTCGACATGCCGGTGATGCAGAGCAGGCCCATCCACAGCCAGTCGCCCGGGGTAAGGTTCGTCCAGAAGAAGGGGCCGACGAGGGAAATCGCCGCCGCGCCGGCCACGCCGATGTAGAAGAAGCTCGTCGAGGCGGTGTCGTCCCGGCTGACGAGGCGGGTCGCGATGACATAGACCGCGAACATGAGCGCGGAAACCAGCGGCAGCAGGACGCCCGTGTCGAAGCCGCCGCCGCCCGGGTTGAGAATGATCAGGACGCCGCAGAGCCCGACGCCGATCGCCGTCCAGCGCCGCCAGCCGACCCTTTCGCCGAGCAGGGGCATGGACAGGAGCGCGACGAAGATCGGCCCCGACGCCAGGATCGCCTGCGAATGGGCAAGCCCGACCGTGGTGAAGGCGGTGATGGTGACGACGATCTGGCAGGCGAGGAGCACGCCGCGCAGGATCTGCAGCGCCGGCCGTTTCGTCGCCGCCGCCACCCTCAGTCCGCCCGGGCTGCGCGCGCCCAGCGCCATCGCGAAGGCGCCGAAGGCCCAGAAGCGCAGCATGGCGATGAAAACCGGCGGATAGAGGCTGCCGAGATGTTTCGAGATCGCGTCCTGCAGGCTGAAGATCAGGATGGCAAGCAGGGTGAAGAGGTAGCCGGTGCGTTTGGAGTCCATGGCTCGCGCATATACCTGTGCGGCCCCGCTTGCACGCCGAAACTTGCCGGCGCAGCGGACTTTTCGCGGCAGGATTCACGGCGGTGGGAAAAATTTCCTCCCCCCGTGATTTTCTGCCTCTTTCGCTGCATCGAGCGGCGCGCTATCAAGGCGGAGCGCGGCGCTTCCGCGCCTTCGAGGCCCATTCCGTGCAAAAGACCGTCTCTTCCGGCATTCTGCTGACGTCCTTCGCCTATTTCATGTTCTCCTTGCAGGATGCGACCGTCAAATGGCTCGTCGCGGCCCTGCCGGTCTGGCAGATCCTGTTCGTGCGCAGCTTGACGATCTTCGCACTCTGTCTTGCCTTCGGCGGGCGCCCGCTTCTGCAAAGCGCGCGTCGCTCGCCGGTGCTGAAGCCGCTCTTCCTGCGCAACCTGCTGCTGCTTGCCGCCTGGCTGTCCTACTACACCGCCGCGCGCGATCTCGGCCTTGCCGAACTGACGACGCTCTACTATGCCTCGCCGGTCGTCATGACGATCCTCTCCGTGCCGATCCTCGGCGAGAAGGTGCCGGGATACCGGTGGTTCGCGGTGGTGATCGGTTTCGTCGGCGTGGTCGTCGCCTGCGGGGTGGCGGCCGAGGGCCTGCGGCTTTCGCTGCCCGTCTATCTCGCCCTGCAGGCCGCCATCTTCTGGGCGATCGCGACGGTGCTCTTGCGCAAGACGGCGCTGCACGAGCGCACCCAGGTGCAGGTGACCATATCGAGCGGCTTCTTCCTCCTCTTCACCGCCGTCGCGCTGCCCTTCGTCTGGCAGCCGGTCGCGCTGCTCGACCTGGCGCTGATGGCGGGAACTGGGGTGATTGCCGGCCTGGGGCAGTTCGCGATGTTCGAGGGCATGCGCCGGGCGCCGGTCTCCGTGCTCGCACCCTTCGAATATTCCTCGCTCGTCTGGGCTTTCGTGCTCGGCTATCTCATCTGGAGCGACGTGCCCGGCTCGAATGTCTTCGTCGGCGCCACGCTGATCTTTTCCGCCGGCATGGTCATCATCGCCAGCGAACGGTTCGCCGGGCGCTTCCGGGCCCGGATTTGACCTCTTAAGTAACGAAACAACCAAAAGAATTCCGTTTTCATCACACTGGTTGGTTGCAAGCGGTCATGACAACGATATTGTCGCCGTCCTGTGGACGGCTTGAACCGGGGGAGTAGATGCCGATTTCGAACGCCGCCTTCGTGCGCTCGACAGTTATCCTGCTGATTGCAGGCATGCTTGCCTTGCTTGGCATCGTCGGCACGTCGCTCTGGCTCGTCAGCAAGGTGCAGGGCTATTTCACCGGCTTCATCGAGGTGCGCGAGGCGCGCAGCGCCGCCGCCGATCTCCTGTCCATCCTGAAGGATGCGGAAACGGGCCAGCGCGGTTTCATCATAACAGGCGACACCGCATTCCGGGCTCCTTATGATGATGCGCTGCGGGGCGTTGCCGAACAGGAAAAGGTCTTCCTCGAGAAGGCGATGCGCCTTCCCGCATATGCCGAGCGGGCGACGCGGGTCGGCAGCCTCGTCGAGCAGAAGCTGGCGGAGCTTGCCGGAACCGTCAGTCTCATGGAGCAGGGCCGCCAGGCGGAAGCGATCGAGGAGGTCAAGACCGATCGCGGCCGCGTCCTCATGGATGAGCTTCGCGTCGAAATCGGCTCCATCATGGACGATGCGGACCGGAGTCTGGAGGAAAGCGTCGTCGATACGCTCCGGTCCGCCAGCGCGCTGCAATGGACGACGGTGATCGGCGCCATCGCCATCATCGGCGTGCTCGGCGGCGCGGCCGCCGTCATCATGCAATATACCCGCGACATCATCGTCGCCCGCCGCGAGGTCGAGACGCTGAACGCCACGCTGGAAAGGCGGGTGGACGAGCGCACCGAGGAGCTGATCCGCGCCAACCAGGAGGTGCAGCGCTTCGCCTATATCGTGACGCACGACCTGCGCGCGCCGCTCGTCAACATCATGGGCTTCACCAGCGAACTGCAGGCCTCGCTCGCCGCCATCCAGAGCTATGTGCTGGCCGACGGCAAGGCGCCGAGCGAAGGCGACATCCTCGAGGCGCGCCGCGCGGCTTCGGAGGACCTGCCCGAGGCGATCGGCTTCATCCGCTCCTCCACCAAGAAGATGGACGGCCTCATCAATGCCATCCTGAAGATTTCGCGCGACGGGCGGCGGGAGCTCAGGATCGAGCGCGTGGACGTCAAGGCGCTGGTCGAGGCGGGCGCGGCGGCCGTGGGGCATCAGGTCGGCGAATCCGACGGCGAGGTCACCATCGACGACAAGCTGCCGACCGTCATTTCCGACCGGCTGTCGCTGGAGCAGGTCTTCGGCAACCTCTTCGACAACGCCATCAAGTACCGCTCGCCGGACCGGCCGCTGCGCATCTCCGTCACCGCGAAGAATGGCGGGCGCGCCGGTTTCGTCATCGAGTTCACCGACAATGGCCGCGGCATCGCGCCCGAAGATCACGAACGAGTCTTCGAACTGTTCCGCCGCTCGGGCACCCAGGACAAGCCCGGCGAAGGCATCGGCCTTGCGCATGTGCGTTCACTGATGCGCAATCTTGGCGGTGATATCGTCGTCCGATCCGAACTCGGGCAGGGGACGACATTCGTGCTTCGTCTGCCGCCCGACCTCAGCAAAGTAGTCAGGAGTATGCAGGCATGAACGGTCTGGGCAAGGAAGTCACCATCGTCATGATCGAGGACGACGAGGGCCATGCGCGCCTCATCGAGAAGAACATCCGCCGCGCCGGCGTGCACAACGAGGTCGTGCCCTTCACCAATGGCACGGAGGCGCTCGATTTCGTGCTCGGCAAGGACCGGTCGGGCCTTGCCAGCGCCGGCAAGTTCCTGCTGATCCTGCTCGATCTCAACCTGCCGGACATGTCCGGCATCGATATCCTCCAGCGCATCAAGACCAATGTCCACACCAAGCGCCTGCCGGTCGTCATCCTGACGACGACGGACGACGAGCGGGAGATCCAGCGCTGCTACGATCTTGGCGCCAACGTCTACATCACCAAGCCGGTGGAATACGAGAGCTTCGCCCATGCGATCCGCCAGCTCGGCCTGTTCTTCTCCGTGATCCAGATTCCCGAGACGCAGTAAATGAAGGAAGGCGCCGCCCGCATCCTCTATATCGACGACGATCCGATCCTGGCTCGGCTCGCCGAGCGCGCGCTCGGCCGTCTCGGCTACGAGGTGCTGCATGCCGAGGACGTGGAGCACGGCCGCGCGCTTTTCGCCGAAGGTGGTTTCGATGCCGTCGTGCTCGACCATTTCCTGCAATCCGGCACCGGCCTTTCCTTCCTGAGGGAGCTGGTCGATGCGCCGGGTGCGGTGCCGGTCGTCTATGTGACGGGGTCCAACGACGCCCAGGTCGCCGTCGAGGCGCTGAAGGCGGGCGCGGCCGACTATGTCATCAAGTCGGTCGGCGAGGATTTCATGCCGCTTTTGGCCAATGCGCTCGGCCAGGCGCTGGAAAATGCCGAGCTGAAGCGTGCGAAGCTCAGGGCCGAGCAGGAGATCCGGGCCGCCAAGGAACGGGCGGAGGTGCTGCTGGCCGAGGTGAACCACCGGGTCGGCAATTCGCTGGCGCTCGCCGCCGCCCTCATTCGCCTCCAGATGTCGAGCGCGTCCGACGAGGCGGTGAAGGAAGCGCTCTCCGAGACACAGGCCCGCATCACGGCCATCGCCGGCATCCATCGCCGGCTCTATACGTCGGAGGATGTGCGCCATGTCGACATGGGCGCCTATCTCTCGACGCTGCTGTCCGAGCTCGACACGTCGATGAAGGGGCAGGGCCGCAATGTGCGGCTCAACCGCATGCTGGAGCCGCTGCATGTGCCGACCGACCGGGCCGTCTCGCTCGGCGTCATCGTCACGGAGCTCGTCACCAATGCCTTCAAATACGCCTATGGCGAGACCGGCGGCGAGGTGCGTGTCGGCTTCACCCGGCTTGACCCTGAAACCGCGCTGCTCTTCGTCGAGGACGACGGCATCGGCTGGCGCGGCGAGGGTCCGGTGCGTGGCACCGGCCTCGGCTCCAAGATCATCGGCGCCATGGCGTCGAGCCTCGGCGCGAAAATCGCCTATGCCAGCCGCACCGTCGGCACGCGTGCCGAACTGCTGGTGCGCATGGCCGATGCCGCACGGCAGGCGTAGCGCGGAACACCGGACGGCAAAAGGCCCGGAGGCTGGGCTCCGGGCCTTTCGCTCAAAGGTCTGTGCCGGGGACGCTTACTTGCAGACCTTGATCTTCTTGATGACGACATTGCCGTAGTAGTCGTAGGCCTTGACCTTCTTGATGAAGCAGTGCGGCTTGTAGCCGTAGCTGTAGTAGCCGGCCTGCGAAGGGGCGGCGAAGGAAACGGCGGCAACGAGGGCGACGGTGGCGGAAACGATGATCTTGCGCATGGGGTCTCTCCTGATCTCTGGTTAGGGATGAGCCTCTCTCATCCGGTGATCAGAAGGTCTCACATCCCCCCGCCCCGCGCTGTTCCGCGGGAAACACGAAAAAATGTCCCATCCCCGGAGCCGATGCGCGCATCCGGTTCAGGTGGCTGCGGGCGCTGTACGCTTGCGGGATTTGCGGGGCGGCTTGGGCTCCGCCTCGACCGGTTCCTGTTGCAGGCGCAGGGCGCGCAGCCGGGCGGTCTTCTTGTCCCGCGCGGTCGCTTCGGCGGCGATGATGGTGCGCGCCGTCTGGTCGGTCGCCGCCGCCTTGTCCTGCGCGGAAAGCTTGACGGGATTGAAGAATTTTTCCTTGGTTGCGGTCATGACCTCTCCTTTCTGGATCGTCAGGGCAGTTCCGGCAAAGGGCGAAGCGGTTTGCGTTCGCGATTGCGTAGAAGCAACTGCTCTAGCGGGCCGGACGCACCGCGCGCTTGGGCGCGGGCAGCAGACCTTCGCGCTGCAATTTCTTGCGGGCGAGCTTGCGCTGGCGGCGCACGGCTTCTGCCTTCTCGCGGACCCGCTTCTCGGACGGCTTCTCGTAGGCGCTACGCGCTTTCATTTCGCGAAAGAGACCTTCGCGCTGCATCTTCTTCTTCAGTACGCGGAGCGCCTGGTCGACATTGTTGTCTCTGACGAGAACCTGCACGATATGTCCTTTCTCTCGCGGCTTGCGCCGCACTGGGGTGTGGACGATGTCGCCACAGCGTCATCGACCTGCGCGGGATGGTTTTAAGGCACCGCGCCCGCGCAACGCATTTGGCCCGTGGTCGCAAAGCGGCCGCAGGCTCCGCGGCGTCATTTTCCGATGCGGATGCTCGACGGCTTCAGCCAGGGGCCGCCCTTGCCGGCCGCCGTCGTCCCCGCCTTGCGCGCCGCGGGAGCGGCGGTCTCGTCGGCATCGATGTCGCTATGGACGATGCGCCGCTCGAAATTCTCGTTGTCGAGCCGTACGCGATACTGGGCTTCGCCATGGTCGGCCGGCAGGACGCCGACGATCCGGCACGTCCTCGCGCCCGTTGCCGTGCGGGACAGGCCGGCCTTCAGAACGACATGGTCGCCGACGGTATGGGTTTTCCGGCTCATGACCTTCTCCTTCGGGGCTATGGAAACAAAAAGGCCGGGCGTGACCCCGACCTCTTCCCGTCATTCGAACGCTCCGCCGCCAGTACATCCGTGGTCGGCGGGCAGAATGACAATCTTATGCGGCGCGAAGGTTGTCGGCCGAATTCTTGCCGGACTTGCGGTCGCGGACAATTTCGTAGCTGACCTTCTGGCCCTCGGCGAGCGAGCCGAGGCCCGAACGCTCGACAGCCGAGATGTGGACGAACACATCCGTCGCGCCGTCGTCAGGCTGAATGAAGCCGAAGCCCTTGGTGCTGTTGAACCACTTTACGGTACCTGAATTCATAACGATATCCTTTCCATCGCTAGTGTAACCGGACGATACATTGTCCGTTTTGATCGATCTTGAAAGGAAATCTGACAGAGCTGGTTAGCTCGAAGACAAAGGTCGCAAGCAGTTTTCGATATGTTCTATATAAAGTTTATTTCGGAAAGTGCAATGGTCGGTGGGAATTTTTCTGGAATCACATCGGAGAAAAGGCCAAAAAGCGCAATGATTTCCTGATTTTTCTCGAAATTAATTTACGGGTCGAGCCGTTTTATTTTTCGTGGATCCGGAGATGGAATTGACGGTGCCAAACGAAAAAAGGGCGGCGCCAAGCCACCCTTTCTTGTCCGTGAGGCTCGCTCAGGCCGCCTTCTTGGCCTCCGGTGCGAAGCGGCTGTAGAAGGTTTCGCCCTTGGCGGCCATGTCCTTCAGCAGCGGCGTCGGCTGGAAATGGCTGCCATATTTGGCGGCGAGTTTTTCGCACAGCGCCACGAAGGCCTTCACGCCCATCCTGTCGATATAGGACAGCGTGCCGCCGGTATAGGGCGCAAAGCCGAAGCCGAGGATGGAGCCGACATCGGCCTCGCGCGGATCGGTGACGATGCCCTCCTCCATGGTGCGCGCGGCCTCCAGCGCGATGGTGACGAGCAGGCGCTCCTTCAGCACCGTCACATCGACATCCTCGGGCTTCTGCTGCGGGTAGAGGTCCTTCAGCCCGGGCCAAAGCTTCTTCTTGGCCGGCTTCGGCGGATAGTCGTAGAAACCCTTGCCGGCCTTGCGGCCGAGGCGGCCTTCGCCTTCCACCAGCTTGGTCACCAGGTCCATATGGCGTGGATCGACCGATTGCGGCCCGAGATCGGCAATGGAGGCCTTGAAGATCTTGTAGGAGAGATCGACGGCGACCTCGTCGTTGAGCGACAGCGGCCCGACCGGCATGCCGGCCATCTTGGCGGCATTCTCGATCATCGCCGCCGGCACGCCTTCGATCAGCATGTCATAGGCCTCGGCCATGTAGCGGAAGACGCAGCGGTTGACGTAGAAGCCGCGCGTGTCGTTGACGACGATCGGCGTCTTCTTGATGGCCGCGACGTAATCGAGCGCGGTGGCAAGCGCCCGGTCGCCCATCTCCTTGCCGAGGATGACCTCCACCAGCATCATCTTGTCGACCGGGGAGAAGAAGTGGATGCCGATGAACTGCTCCGGGCGCCGGGAATTCTTCGCAAGCCCGGTGATCGGCAGGGTCGAGGTGTTGGAGGCGAAGATCGCGTCCTCGCGCAGCACCGCCTCGATCTTCTCGGTCACGTCCTTCTTGACATTGCGGTCCTCGAAGACGGCCTCGATCACGAGGTCCGCATCGGCGAGGCTGGCATAGTCGGGTGTCGGCGTGATGAGGGAGAGCAGCGTCTCGCCGTCCTCCTTCGTCATGCGGCCCTTGCCGATCGCGCCGGTGACGAGCCCCTGCGAGACAGCCTTGCCCTTGTCGGCGGCCTCCTGGTCGCGGTCGATCAGCACGACCGGAATGCCGGCGGCGGCCGTCACATAGGCGATGGAGGCGCCCATGAAGCCGGCACCGACGACGGCGACCTTCTTCAATTCCGCCTTCGGCTGGCCGGCCGGGCGGCGGGCGCCCTTGCCGAGCTCCTGCATGGAGATGAACAGCGACCGGATCATGGAGAAGGCTTCGGTCGTCTGGAGGATGTGGGTGAAATAGCGCTGCTCGATCCTCAGCCCCGTCTCGAAGGGCACCTGCAGGCCTTCATAGACGCATTTGAGGATGGCGAGCGCACCCGGATAGTTGCCGGCGGTCTCGCGGCGCAGGATGGCGGGCGCGGCGGGCCAGAGCTGCGCCGCGGCCGGCGTCCAGATGCCGCCGCCGGGGGCCTTGAAGCCTTTTTCATCCCAGGGCTGGACGGGCTTCAGGCCGTCCTTGATCATCTGCCTGGCGGCGGGGATGAGCTGGTCGGGCTCCACGACCTGATGCACGAGGTTCATCGCCTTCGCGCGCGCCGCGGTCAGCGAGGAGCCGGTGGTCATCATCTGCAGCGCGTCCTGCGCATTGGCGAGGCGCGGCACGCGCTGGGTGCCGCCGGCGCCCGGGAAGATACCGACCTTCACCTCGGGCAGCGCGATCTTGACCGACTTGGCATTGGAGGCGACGCGGCCGTGGCAGGCGAGCGACATTTCGAAGGCCCCGCCCATGCAGGTGCCGTTGATGGCGGCGACCCAGGGCTTGCCCGAGGTTTCCAGCTTGCGGAACAGCCAGGTCATGCGCCCGGTGGCTTCGAACAGCTTTTCGACGGCGGTGGCCGGGTCCTTCGCCTGAGCCTCCTTCAGGAGGTCGAAGCTCGCCTGGATCATCGAAAGATCGGCGCCGCCGGAGAAGGAGGATTTGCCCGAGGTGATGACGACGCCCTTGACCGCGCCATCCGCCACGACCTGATCGATGATCCTGTCGAGCTCGTCCATCACTTCGATGGTGAAGACGTTCATCGACTTTTCCGGCATGTCCCAGGTGACCAGCGCAATGCCGTCGGCGTCGGTCTCGATGGTGAAATTCTTGTAGCTCATGATGGGATTCCTCTTCCCTGAAATCTCTCTGGCGAGGCGGCTGTTGCCCCTCATCCGCCTGCCGGCACCTTCTCCCCGTGAACGGGAAGAAGGGACTTGCCGCGTCGTCGCCGGTCCCCTTCGCCTCGCTTGCGGGGAGAGGGCGCGCCGAGCGCAGCGGAGGCGGGGTGAAGGGCTTTCATGCGCACGCCCTCTAGACCCGTTCGATGATCGTCGCCGTGCCCATGCCGGCGCCGATGCAGAGCGTGACGAGGGCGGTGTTGAGGTCGCGGCGCTCCAGCTCGTCGAGCACCGTGCCGAGAATCATCGCGCCGGTGGCGCCGAGCGGATGGCCCATGGCGATGGCCCCGCCGTTGACGTTGATCTTGTCGTGCGGGATGTCGAAGGCCTGCATATAACGCAGCACCACGGCGGCGAAGGCTTCGTTCAGCTCGAAGAGATCGATGTCGGAAAGCTGCATGCCGGTGCGGGCGAGCAGCTTCTCCGTGACGTCGACGGGGCCGGTCAGCATAAGCGCCGGATCGGAGCCGATATTGGCGAAGGCCTTTATGCGCCCGCGCGCCTTCCTGCCGAGGATCGCACCGCCTTCCTTCGAGCCGAGCAGGACGGCGGCGGCGCCGTCGACGATGCCGGAGGAGTTGCCGGCATGGTGGACGTAGTTGATGCCCTCGATTTCCGGATGGGCCTGGATGGCGACGGCTTCGAAGCCGCCCATCTCGCCGGGCATCTGGAAGGACGGCTGGAGCTGCGCGAGCGCCTGCATGTCCGTGCCGGGGCGCATGTGCTCGTCATGGGCGAGGATGGTGAGACCGTTGATATCCTTCACCGGCACGACGGAATTCTTGAAATAGCCGTTCTGCCAGGCGTGCGCCGCGCGCTTCTGGCTCTCGACGGCATAGGCGTCGACGTCGTCGCGGGAAAAGCCGTACTTGGTGGCGATGAGGTCTGCCGAGACGCCTTGCGGCATGAAATAGGCCGGGAAGTTGACGGAGGGATCCATGAACCAGGAGCCGCCCGACATGCCGAGGCCGACGCGCGACATGCTCTCGACGCCGCCGGCGATGACGATGTCGTCCGCCCCTTGCGCGATCTTCGCCGCGCCGAAATTCACGGCGTCGAGGCCGGAGGCGCAGAAGCGCGAGATCTGCATGCCCGGCGCGCGGGTCGAATAGCCCGCCTCGAAGGCGGCGGCCTTCGGGATCACCGAGCCGGCATCCATGACCGGATCGACGCAGCCCATGACGATGTCGTCGACCTTGGCGGTGTCGAGCCCGTTGCGGTCGCGCACTGCCTCCAGCACCTTGGCGGCAAGGCGCACGGACGGCACTTCGTGCAGCGAGCCGTCCTTCTTGCCGCGCCCGCGCGGGGTGCGCACATGATCGTAGATGAAGACGTCGGTCATTTTAATTTCTCCTCACTGCGGCCATGTGGTCGCTATCGGTGCAGATGCACCCGAAACTATTTCAGGGTCCACTTGCCTCGTCGGTCGTCTTCGGCAGAGACAAGCCGACCCTTCTTTCTTAACTCTGTCGCGGCCCAACGCATGTCATATTGCCACGAGTAGAATAGGTCGCTTTCGCGAAGTTCTTTTTCATGGTGCGACCAAATGTGTTGGGCGACGAAGAGTATCGAAGCCGTGCCATTGTTGGCCTTCAGAGCTTCAACCACCCAGCCAGTCAAATCAGCTTTCGTTGCCATTTCTCCCCCCGAAGACGTGACTTACTTATGGCTTCAAAACGCCTCGGCCGGAAGCTCCATCATCGTGTCGGCGCCGGCCTCGATGCGGGCCTTGCGCAGCGCGGTTTCCGGCATCAGGCGCTCCATGAAGAATTTCGCGGTGACCAGCTTGTTCTTCAAGAAGTCCTCGCGCTTGCCCGCGCCCGCCGCAAGGCCGTCCTCGGCGGCCTTGGCGATCTTCGCCCACATGTAGCCGATGACGACGAGGCCGAAGAGGTGCATGTAATCGGTCGAGCCGGCGCCGGCATTGTCGGGCTTGGCCATGGCGTTCTGCATGAACCACATGGTGGACGCCTGGAGGTCGTTCAAGCCCTTCTTCAGGTGCTTGGTGAAATAGGCGAGCTTCTCGTCCCCCCGGTTCTCCTCGCAGAAATCGCCGATCTCCTTGAAGAGGGCCATGACGGCGCGCCCGCCGTTCAGCCCGAGCTTGCGGCCGACGAGGTCGAGCGCCTGGATGCCGTTGGCGCCCTCGTAGATCATGGCGATGCGCGCATCGCGCACATACTGGCTCATGCCGTGCTCTTCGATATAGCCGTGGCCGCCGAAGACCTGCTGGGCCATGACGGCGTGGTCGAAACCCTTGTCGGTCAGCACGCCCTTGAGGATCGGCGTCATCAGGCCGAGGATGTCGTCGGCGGCCTGGCGTTCCTTCTCGTCGGCAGCGCGGTGGGCGATGTCGGATTTCAGCGCCGTCCAGAGCGTGAAGGCGCGGCCGCCCTCGGTCCAGGCCTTGATGGTCATCAGGGCGCGGCGGATGTCGGGGTGGACGATCAGCGGATCGGCCTTGCCGGCGGGGTTCTTCGCGCCGGAGAGCGAGCGGCCCTGCAGGCGCTCGCGGGCATAGTCGGCGGCGTTCTGGTAGGCGATTTCGGCGATCGACAGGCCCTGGAGGCCGACGCCGAGACGGGCCTCGTTCATCATCACGAACATGGCGTTGAGGCCCTTGTTCTCCGCCCCGATGAGGTAGCCGGTCGCCTCGTCATAGTTCATGACGCAGGTGGCGTTGCCGTGGATACCCATCTTGTGCTCGATGGCGCCGCAGGAAACCGTGTTGCGCGCGCCCGGCGTGCCGTCTTCCTCGAGCAGGAATTTCGGCACGATGAAGAGCGAGATGCCCTTGGTGCCTTCCGGCGCGCCCTCGATGCGGGCGAGCACCAGGTGCACGATGTTCTCCGACATGTCGTGCTCGCCGGCGGAGATGAAGATCTTCTGGCCGGAAATCCTGTAGGAGCCGTCGGCCTGCGGTACGGCCTTGGTGCGCAGAAGCCCGAGATCGGTGCCGCAATGGGGCTCCGTCAGGTTCATGGTGCCGGTCCAGACGCCTTCCACCATCTTCGGAAGATACGCGGCCTTCTGCTCCTCGGAGCCGTGCACGAGGATCGCGGCGATCGCGCCCTGCGTCAGGCCCGGATACATGGTGAGCGCCATGTTGGCCGAGGACATGTACTCGCCGACGGCGGTGTGCAGCACGTAGGGAAGGCCCTGGCCACCGAATTCCTCGGGCACCGCAAGGCCGATCCAGCCGCCCTGGCGATAGAGATCATAGGCCTGCTTGAAGCCCTTCGGCACCGTGACCGTCGCATCGTCATGGCGCTTGCAGCCTTCCTGGTCGCCGGAAAGGTTGACCGGGAACAGCACTTCTTCCGCCACCTTCGCCGCCTCGCTGGCAATCGCTTCCAGCATGTCGCCCGTCGCGTCGGCGAAGCCGGGCAGGTTGTTGTACCGCTCCAGCGCCAGAACGTCGTTCAGGATGAAAAGCGTGTCATTCACGGGGGCCTTGTAGGTCGGCATGCTCGGATTCCTCACCTGTCCTGCGGACATGCGTCCGCTCCTTGGCAAGGGATACTATAAAACTTTGACGTTTGCGTAAACGTCAAAACGTAGCGGGGCGGCGAAATTTTCCTCGGGCGGGGAGGGGGGAGCGTTGCCGGCGGGGTGGCGGATGGAATCCCCCGCGCCCATGGCTGTGCCGCAAACGGTCGTCTTTCCCCGCAAGGACCATTCTATGAGCAAATCGTTAAAAAATTTCCGGGGCGATTAACCCCTTGTTTACCATGTTTCATGAATTGTGACGCCTGAGGGCATGGGATCGGGAATCATTTCGGCTTCCCTTTGTGACGACCGGACAGGCGGTCCGGAGCCGGACAGGGGCGATACTGTTTCCCATTGCGCATGCAGTGTTTGACGGCGGGGATCCGCCGATATGGAAGAAAAGGCGCAGCCGGGCGGCAGTGCTTTCAAAAGTATCTCCCGGCAGGCCGGATGGCCGCCAAAGCGAGGCGAAAGATGAACGGATCGCGAAACCCGCAACGTCACGGCGAAAGATCCTCGCTCGACGCGCTCAATCGCACCATCGAGGGGCTGGAAGCCCGCATCGAGGGCCTGATGGCGGGTGGCCGGGAGGCGCGCGGCCGCGGCGAGGAGCGCTATGCACCCCGCGGCGAGCAGCCCCGTTACGATTCGGCGCGCGCGATCCCGTTGCGCGACGACCCGGTTTCCGAAATCGTGCAGCGCCAGCGCGCGATCGACGGGGGCCGCGAACGCGTCGCCCAGCGTCTGGAGCGCCGCCCGCTTTCGGCCGATCACCATGCCGCCGCCCAGCAGGCCCATGCTGCCTATGGCGGCCAGCAGACAAGTGCCGCTTATGGCGGCCAGCAGGCGCATCCGGCCTATGGCCATCAGCAGGCCGCGCCCGCCCGTGCGGACAATTCCGTCGAGGATATCGCCAAGGCGCTCGTTTCGCTGCGCCAGGACCTGAAGAAGGACATCGCCGACGGGCTGGAGCGCGAGATGCAGTCGCTGCGCTCGGAGATCCGCGGCATCCGCCAGATGGCCGAGGGCCGCGACAACAATGACGACCTGCGCGAGGAGCTGCTGCGGCTTTCCACCGGCATCAACCAGCTCGGCCGCCAGTCGGGTCAGGCGGTCGGCCAGACGGAAGGCCTGCGCGTCGAATTCGACGAACTGCGTTCGGTGCTCGACGGGCTCGCCCGCGAGGATTCCGTGCGCCGCATGGAGGATCGCTGGAGCGGCGTCGAGAAGAAACTCTCGATCTTCGACCAGACGCGCGACGACGAGCTGGTGGCGCTTGCCTATCGGCTGGACGAGCTGAAGAGCCAGATCGGCGCCATAAGCGCCACGCCGGCCATCCACGCGCTCGAAGGCAAGATCGAGACCATCGCCCGCGCCATCGACATGCTGGCCCGCCAGGCGCAGCCGGATGACGGCCGGTTCGTTTCCGCCGTCACCTCGCAGTTCGAGGGGCTGGATGCCCGTCTCGACGAAATCAGCCGGGCGATCGCCGCGGCCGGCCGCATGCAGCAGTCGTCCATGGCCGACAACGGCATGATGCAGCGCCTCGAAGGCCGCATCGCCGATCTCGCCGGCCAGCTCGATCTCATCGCCCACCGTCCGGAGCCCGTGCCGGACCAGGGCCTTGCCTTGCGCATCGAGGCGCTGGCGAACCGCATCGAGGACCTGTCGAACGAGCGCACGGCGCTGCGCCTCGAGGAGCGGATCGAGCAGCTCTCGCAGATGCTGGAGCAAAGCCAGCAGGCCGCGCCCGCCCAGGGCAGCGACGAGCTCGCCTACTATCTCTCCGACATTTCCCGCAAGATCGACGCGCTCGACCAGGGCAGCGTCAACGACCAGCTCGCCGAGCGGCTGGACGCGCTTGCCCGCCGCATCGACAGCCTCGACGTGCCGACCGGCAGCCCCTTCCAGGAAGACCGTTTCGCCCATATCGAGGGCCGCCTTTCGGCGATTGCCGACCGGCTCGATGCGACCCGCGTCGCCCCGGCGGGCGACCATGAGGCCCTGCGGGGCCTCGAGGCGCAGATCGCGCATCTCTCCACGCTGATCAGTACGCCGTCCGCCGCGGCGCCCGTGCCCGCCGAGTTCGAGAACCGTCTTGCGACGATCGAGGACTACATGGCGACCAATGACGAATATATCGTCGAGGCCGCCCGCCAGGCGGCGGAAGCCGTGATGGAAGCCTACCGCCATGCCGGTCCGGCCACGGCTGCCAGCACCGACATGGAGGCGATCGCCGGCCTTGCCGACGACCTGCGCGTTCTGGAGGAGCTGAGCCGCTCGAGCGAGGAGCGCACCGCGCGCACCTTCGATGCGTTGCACGACACGCTGGTGCAGATCGCCGGCCGCCTCGAGCAGCTCGACGCCCCGCACGAGACCTTCGGCCGTCGCGAGGCTGTCATGCCGCGCGCCGAGATGCCGGCCATGGACGTGGAGCGCCACGCTGCTCCCGTCTCCAGCATCTACGGCAACGACTACCCTTTTGACGATGACGGCTTCGGGGCCCGCGAGACCCGCAAGGCCGAAGCCGAGGCGCCGCAGGAGGAAAGCCGCTTTGCCGAGATCGAGGTCGAGAACATTCCCGTTCCCGAGCGTCCCGCCCCGGAAGAGACGCTTGCGGACGAGCCCGCCGTGCTCGCTGCCGGCCAGCAGGCGGAGGTCCAGGCCAAGGGTGGCCTGCTCGCCGGCCTGAAGCGCCGCTTCGCCCCCGGCCGCAAGGAGGCCGCACCGCAGGCCGAACGCCAGCAGATCGACCCGACGCCCTCGCTCGACCCCACGGACGAGCTGGCGCCGGAAGAGGCGAACCAGCTGCTGGAGCCGGGCTCCGGCGTGCCGGACGTCCGCCGCATCCTCGAGCGCGTGCGGGCCGGCCAGGCTTCGGGAAGCCGCCCGGCGGCCGGCAGCGAAGGCGAGAAGGCGGATTTCATCGCTGCCGCCCGCCGCGCCGCCAAGCTTGCCGCCGAGGAGACCGATACGATCTCCCGCGTCGCTCCCGCCAGGAAGACGGAAAAGCTGGCGAAGGGCGAGAAGCCGGCATCGGCGCTGTCGCGCCATCGCCGGCCGATCCTGCTTGCCGTCGGCGCCGTGCTGCTGGCGATCATGTCCTATCCGCTGGTCAACACGCTGGTGGCGGGCGACGAGGCGCCGGCCGTGGTCGAGCAGACCGCCATCACGACGAACGAGACCGCACCGGTCGAGACCACGGCGGGCGCGGGCGACACCGCGACCGCCAGCACCGCCGCCATGCCCGCCGCCGGCGAGGAAACCTTGACGGATCCGGTCGCCGGCGACGGTGATGATGCCGGGAGCGGGGCGACGCGCGGCCTTGCCGACACGCAGACGAATGCCGGCGCCGAGCCGACGCCGACCCAGACCGCCGCCACCGGCAGCGCGGCGCTGACGGCGCCGGCCGAGACGACAGACGGCGCAGCGACGGCCGGCTTCGAGCCGGTGACGACGCCGGAAACCGCTGCCGTCGAGGAAGCGCTGCCGGTCGACCAGACGCAGACGGCGGCGATCGTCGTTCCGGAAGCGATCACCCCGGCCTCGCTCTCGAAGGCGGCGACCGACGGCGATCCGCTGGCGCTGTTCGAGATCGGCGCACGCTATACGGAAGGCCGCGGCGTTGCGATGGACCTCGCGGAGGCCGCCCGCTGGTACGAGCTTTCCGCCGCCCGCGGCTTCGCGCCCGCCGAATACCGTCTCGCCAACCTCTACGAGAAGGGCCAGGGCGTCGAGCGCGACCTGCCGCGCGCCCGCGAGCTCTACGAGGTCGCGGCGAACAAGGGCAATGCGAGCGCCATGCACAATCTCGCCGTTCTCCTCGCCACGGGCGTCGGCACCGAGCAACCGGATTTCGACGGCGCGGCCAAGTGGTTCCAGAAGGCTTCCGAGTTCGGCGTGCGCGACAGCCAGTTCAACCTCGCCATCCTCTATGCGCGCGGCAACGGCGTGAAGCAGGACCTGGAGGAATCCTACAAGTGGTTCGCCATCGCCGCCCGCGATGGCGACGGCGATGCGGCGCAGAAGCGCGACGAGGTGGCCAACGCCATGCGCCCGGAGCAGCTTTCCAGCGCCAAGGCGAAGGCGGACCTGTGGAAGCCGCAGCCGCTCGACGAGAAGACCAATTCGGCGGACCTGCCCGATGAATGGGTCGGCAAGCCGACGAAGACCGCCAGCGTCGACATGAAGAAGGCGATCCGCAACATCCAGGCGATCCTCAACAACAACGGTTTCAATGCCGGCACGCCGGACGGCGCGATGGGCAAGAAGACGGTCGCCGCCATCAAGGCCTTCCAGAAGTCCGTCGGCCAGAAGGAAACCGGCGAGATCGACGATGCGCTGGTGACGGAGCTCCTGAAGCGCAACAAGCAGCCGAGCTGATCGGCGGACCGCCGGAGAGGTCCTGAAAGCGGCTTCTCCGGTTGACTTGTCCCCACCCTGCGGGCATGACGCTCACCACAGTGCGGCACACCGTTCACGATGTGCAACGGACGCTGTGGCATTGTGTATTCGCCGTACGATTTCATCCTTAAATCGGCCCCGATTTCAGGAATGATGCGGTAGAAATTTTCATGTCGCTCCAAGATGATAAGCGTTCGAGAAACGTTATCATCCTGAAAGGGCGGCAGAGCGGCTCCCGCAAGCGTGCAGAATGCGCCTTGCGTCCGGAACTGCGAAAAAGAGCGGCGCGCGCCGGAAGGCTGCGCCCGTGCCCGATCCTTGCGTGATGCAAGGCGCAACCGGCTGCCGGAGGGGCCTCACCTTCCCGCGGCGGGGCGCTTCCGTGCATTCGCAGCCTGCCGAAGGAGAGCCGCGACGGCAGGCGGAACGGTCAGCGGCCGCCGGATGTCTTGAGCCCGCGCAAGCGGAAATTTGCCGATCGGGGTATTGTTGTGACTGTCTATCTGCCCATTGCAGAGCTCTCGGTGAACATCTTCATCATTCTCGGCATGGGCGCGGCCGTCGGCTTCCTTTCCGGCATGTTCGGGGTCGGCGGCGGCTTCCTCATCACACCGCTCCTCATCTTCTACAACATCCCGCCGATCGTCGCCGTCGCGACGGGTGCCAACCAGGTCGTCGCCTCCTCGATATCGGGCGCGCTTTCGCATTTCCGGCGTGGAACGCTGGATGTGAAGCTCGGCACGGTGCTGCTCTTCGGCGGCCTTGCGGGCGCCACCGTCGGTATCTGGATCTTCTCGCTCCTGCGCAGCGTCGGCCAGCTCGATCTCGTCATCTCGCTGCTCTATGTCGTGCTGCTCGGCACCGTCGGCATCTTGATGCTGCTCGAGAGCATCCGGGCGCTGCGCCGCGCGGCGAACAACCAGCCCGTCTCGCTGCGCCGGCCCGGCCAGCACAGCTGGGTGCATCGCCTGCCGCTGAAGATGCGTTTCAAGAAGTCGAAGATCTACCTCTCCGTCATCCCGGTCATTGGCCTCGGTTTCGGCATCGGCATTCTCACCTCCATCATGGGCGTCGGCGGCGGCTTCATCATGGTGCCGGCCATGATCTATCTCCTGCGCATCCCGACCAATGTCGTCGTCGGCACCTCGCTGTTCCAGATCATCTTCGTCACCGCCTATACGACGATGATGCAGGCGACGACCAACTATTCGGTCGATATCGTGCTCGCCTTTATCCTGATGGTGGCGGGCGTCATCGGCGCGCAGTACGGCGTGCGCGTCGGCCAGAAGCTGCGCGGCGAACAGTTGCGTGCGCTGCTGGCGCTGCTCGTCCTTGCCGTCGGTGCCCGCCTTGCCGTCGATCTCGTCGTCACGCCGGCCGATGTCTATTCCGTCGTCAGCGAGGGGGTCTATCGATGAGAGCCGTCGCCGCGCTCCTTCTTGCCCTGGGTCTTGTTTTTCCCGCTGCCGCGCAGGTGCTGGAGGACAAGCCGGTCGAGTTCCCGGAAAAGCTCGAGATCGGCATCTCGACGGACGAGATCGCGATCTCCTCGGATTTCCGCGGCGCGGACCTGACGATCTTCGGCGCCATCGAAGGCTATGATCCGTCCCTGCTCGCCCAGCGCAAATACGATATCGTCGTGGCGCTGGAGGGGCCGAAGGACAACAACACGGTGCGCGTGAAGGAGCGCGTCTTCGGCATCTGGATCAACCGCCGCTCGATGACCTTCGAGCTCGTGCCGGAATCCTATTCGCTGTCGAGCACGCGGGATGTCGAAACGATCGCCGAACCGCCGGTGCTCAACGGCGTCGGCGTCGGCATCCAGCATATCCGCCTTTCGCCGATCGGTTATGTCGGCGACGGCAGCACCATCACGGAGTTCCGCGAGGCCTTCCGGCGCCTCAAGGAGAGCGGCGGCTTCTACCAGCGTGATCCGGGCGGCGTGCAGTTCATCAGCGCGAGCCTGTTCAAGGCGACGGTGAAACTGCCGGCGAGCGTGCCGAACGGCACCCATGTCGTGCGCGCGCACCTCTTCCGCGATGGTGTCTTCATTGCCGAGAAGGCGCTGCCGTTGCGCGTGATGAAGACCGGCATCGAGCAGATGATCTCCAATGCCGCCTACAACAACGCGCTCGCCTACGGCGCTTTCTCCGTCCTCCTCGCCGTCCTCACCGGATGGCTGGCCAGCATCGTCTTCCGCAAGGACTGAGCGTCAGGAGCGGTAGACGAGGACGGGCACCTTGGCGTGGCTGAGCACCTTCGTCGTGACGCTGCCCATCAGGAAGGCGCTGACGCCGCGCCGGCCGTGCGAGGCCATGGCGATCAAATCGCAGCCCTTTGCCTTGGCGGTGTCGACGATCGCCTGCCAGGCGTCGCCGGCCGTCACCTGCAGCGTCTCGACCGGCACGCCTGCGGCGTTCGCCTTCGCCTCGACGGCGCCGAGGATGCGGATGCCGTCCTCCTTCACATGCGCTTCGTAATCCGTCCTGAGGCTGGCGGTCGCGCCGGGGGTCACGGGCAGGAAATGCAGCGGTTCGGCCACCGTCAGCGCCGTCACCCTCGCGCCGAGCGTCCTGGCGAGCTGCAGCGTCTGGTCGATGGCGGCGTTGGAAAGGTCCGACCCGTCCGTGGGGATGAGGATATGCTTGTACATGGTGCAGCCTCCTTTTTGCCCAGACTAGAACCGGCGTCCGGTGCTGCCTTGATGGAAATCAACCGCGACGCTTTCGTCAAGCATCGGCTGCGGCGGCGCGGCGGGCGACGACCGCCTGATAGGCGGCCTGCAGCTCATTGAAGACCGAGCGGACAGGGCGCGGCGCGCCGAGATGGATGGCCCGCAATTCGTCCATGAAAGCCGCCCACAACGGCGGGCCGCCCTCTTCCAGCAGCTCCGCACGGATCGACAGGTCCTCCGTCACCGGCAGGAAGCGCCGCCCCCAGGCCCCCATCATGGCGAAGACCGGCACCAGTGCAATGCCCATTTCGGTGAGGCTGTAGAGCGCCTTCTGCTTGTGGCTCGGATCGTCCGCCTTGCTGACAACACCCTCGTCGACGAGGCGGCGCAGCCGGTCCGCCAGGATGTTGGAGGCGATGCCTTCCTCCGATTTCGTCAGGAGTTCGCGGAAATGGCGGCGATTGCCGAACATCATGTCGCGCAGCACGATCAGGCTCCATCGGTCGCCGAGGATTTCGAGCGTCAGGTTGATCGGGCAGCCGGAGCGGCGGGTGTCTTTCATCGGATTCTCCAAAACTGCTTGCACATTACAATCGGTTTCGCTATCCATCAACCAGTTGCAGTTCGCAACTGGTTTAAAGGCGCGCGGCAGACGGCCCGCAAGGGAGGGAAGGACGATGGCAAGGGTAATCATCTGGAATCTCGTGACGCTCGACGGCTTCTTCGAGGGCGAGAAGAAATGGGACCTCGACTTCCACAGCCGGGGGTCCGGAGCTGGAGAAGCTCAGCACCGATTTCGGTACGTCGGCGAGTCTTCTGGTCTTCGGCCGCGTGACCTATGAGGGCATGAAGGCCTACTGGACGACGACCGAGGACGAGGGGGCCGTGAAGGCCTTCATGAACGCCCTGCCGAAGCTCGTCGCCTCGCGCACCATCACCGCCGCCGACTGGAACAACACCGAGGTGACCGCCGACATCGTCGCGGCGCTTTCGGCCCGCAAGGCGACGCTCGACAAGACGATCTACGTCTTCGGCAGCGCCGACCTCACGGATTCGCTGCTGGAGGCCGGGCTTGTCGACGAGGTGATGCTGGCAGTCGTCCCGGTGCAGCTCGGCAAGGGCACGCCCTTCTTCAAGGAGGGAACACGGCGCGATTTCACGCTGCTCGAGGCGAGGCCGCTCGAAAACGGCACGGTGCTGGTGCGTTATGCGCCGCAGGCCGTCAGCCGATAAGGTTGGCGAAGCGCACCGAATAGATGCGGTCGCGGCCGAGCATGTGCGCGACGAGGTTCGGCCGCTCGAAAAGGCCGGTCATCGCCCTGTGGCGCAGATCCAGGCCGCCCGTCATCAGGCCGAAGGCGGGCATCAGGAGGCGCCGCCCGTCGGTCGCGAAACACGGTCGGCGCACGGCCTTCTCCCGGCGGATGACGGTGGCGGCCGGGTGCAGGTGCCCGGCGATCTCGCCGGCCGGGGAAATCAGCGACGGCTCGTGCCGGAAGGCGAGGCCCGCATAGTGCAGCTCGTCCGCCGACTGGCCCGGCAGGTCCACCGTCCCATCAGGATCGTGGTTGCCGTTGATCCAAATCCAGTCGCGCCCGCGCGCCAGCTCCGTGATCTTCACGCGAAAAATGTCCGGCAGGTGGGCCGAGCCGACGCGGTCGTGGAAATTGTCGCCGAGGCTGACGACGATCGCCGGATCGTGCCGGGCGATGACGGCTTCGAGCACCTTGAGCGTGGCGAGCGTGTCGTAGGGCGGCAGCATCATGCCGCGTCGCGCGAAGGCCGCGCCCTTTTCCAGATGCAGGTCCGAGACGACGAGAAGGCGGGTTTCCGGCAGGTAGAGCGCGCCGAGCGGATCGCACACCACTTCCACGCCCGCCACCACGGTGCGGGCCGAAACGGCGCCGAAATCCTCGATCTTCGCCGATGCCAGCGCAAGCCTCTGCATACCTGTTGTTCAATCCCTTCAGATGGCCGCCTCGCCCATCGCCTCGGCGATCAGGTCCTCCGCCGCTTCCGCCAGCAGAGAATCCTGTGCCTCGCCCGCTACCGGCTCCTTGCCGATTTCCAGCATGATCGGCACGGCGAGCGGCGATATGCGGGTCAGCCGCCGGTGGGTGATGTGGCCCTTGATTCGCGCCAGCATATCGCCCAATCGCTGAATATCCAAAAGCCCCGCCGCCGCATCGTTGCGCGTGGCTTCCAGCAGGATGTGGTCCGGCTCGTGGCTTCGCAGCACGTCGTAGATGAGGTCGGCGGAAACGGTGACCTGCCGCCCGGTCTTTTCCTTGCCCGGATGGCGCTGCTCGATAAGCCCGGCAATCACGGCGCAATTGCGGAAGGTGCGCTTCAGCATGAAGCTTTCGTCGAGCCAGGCTTCCAGGTCGTCGCCCAACATGTCCTCGTCGAAGAGGTTTGCGAGCGACGGGCGCTCCACCGCAAAACTGTAGCCGAGATCGTCGAGCGCCCAGACGGCAAGGGAATAGTCCGTGGCGACGAAGCCGAGCGGCCGGCGGCCGGCGCGCTCCAGCCGGCGCGTCAGCAGCATGCCGAGCGTCTGGTGCGCCAGCCGCCCCTCGAACGGATAGGCGACCATGTAGTGCCGGCTGCCGCGCGGAAAGGTCTCGATGAGCAATTCGTCGCGCTTCGGCAGGGCGGAGACGTCCCGTTGCAGGGCCAGCCAGTCGCGCACCTGCTCGGGCAGCCCGCCCCAGCGGTGGGGATCGTCCAGCATACTGCGCACCTGGTCGGCGAGATAGGTCGAGAGCGGGAACTTGCCGCCGGCATAGGCCGGCACTTTCGGATCAAGCGAGAAGGCCTGGGAGACGAGACATTCGTTCTCGCGGATGCCTTCGAAGCGCAGCACCTTGCCGGAGAAGAGGAAGGTATCGCCGGGCGCCAGCATTTCGAGGAAATATTCCTCCACCTTGCCGAGCGAGGCGCCGCTGCGGCCGATCGCGCCCTTGGCGCCGCGCTTGACCATGCGCACGTTCAGCATCGGCATCTCGACGATCGTGCCGAGGTTGAGGCGGTATTGCTGGGCGACCTGCGGATTGGAAACACGCCACAGCCCGTCCTGCGTTTTGCGGATGCGGGCATAGCGTTCATAGGTCTTCAGTGCGTAGCCGCCGGTCGCGACGAACGCGACGATACGGCCGAATTTTTCCCGTGGCAGACCGGTATAGGGCGCGGCGGCGGTGATCTCGGCAAACAGCGCATCCTCGTTAAAGGGCGCGGCGCAGGCCATGCCGAGGACATGCTGGGCGAGCACGTCGAGCGCGCCGTCGCCCACCGGCGGCGTATCCTGCGCGCCGAGATAGTTGGCGTCCAGCGCCGCCTGGCACTCCATCACCTCGAAGCGGTTGGCGGGCACCAGGATCGCCTGGCTCGGCTCGTCCATGCGGTGGTTGGCGCGGCCGATGCGCTGGGCAAGCCGCGAGGCGCCCTTCGGCGCGCCGACATGGATGACGAGATCGACGTCGCCCCAGTCGATGCCGAGATCGAGCGTCGAGGTGGCGACGACGGCGCGCAGGCGGTTTTCCGCCATGGCGGCTTCCACCTTGCGGCGCTGGCCGACATCGAGCGAGCCATGGTGCAGCGCGATCGGCAGCGTGTCCTCGTTGATGTTCCAGAGCTCCTGGAAGAGGATTTCCGCCTGGCTGCGCGTGTTGACGAAGAGCAGCGCCGTCTTGTGGTCGCGGATCGCCTCGTAGACCTCCGGCATGGCATATTTCGCCGAATGGCCGGACCAGGGCACGCGCTCCTTGCTCTTCAGGATGGTGATGATCGGCCGCGCCCCGCCCGGCGCCGTGACGAGGCCGGCATGCCGCGTCTCGCCGGGCTCTTGGGCGACCAGCCAGCGGCGCAGGTCCATCGGCTCGGCGACGGTGGCCGAAAGGCCGATGGTGCGAAGGCCGGGGGCAAGACGGCGCAACCGCGCGAGCCCCAGCGACAGGAGATGGCCGCGCTTGGAGGTGACGAGCGAATGCAGCTCGTCGAAGATCACGTATTTCAGGTCCTTGAAGAAGCGCGGCGCCTCGCCGTTGGCGATGAGCAGGGCGACCTGCTCGGGCGTCGTCAGCAGGATGTCGGGCGGATTGAGGCGCTGGCGCTGGCGCTTGGCCTGCGGCGTGTCGCCGGTGCGCGTCTCGATGGTGATGGGTAGACCCATCTCCTCGACGGGCTTCATAAGGTTGCGCTCGATATCGACGGCCAGCGCCTTCAGCGGCGAGATGTAGAGCGTGTGGATGCCGGTGAAGGCGCTGCCGGGCGGGATCCTGCCGCGGCGCGTCAGGTCGGTGAGGGCCGGCAGGAAGCCGGCGAGCGTCTTGCCGGCGCCGGTGGGCGCGATGAGCAGCAGGCTTTCGCCCGCCGTCGCCCGCGCAAGGAGCTCCATCTGGTGCGCACGCGGCTGCCATCCCCTGGCCGAGAACCAGGCGGTGAAGGCAGCGGGCAGGAGGCTGGGGCCGGTGGTGGAATCGACGGTGCTCACCGGCCTAAGCTAGTGAGCGCCGGACGAATGTGAAGCGGCCCGCCGAAAAATAGCCTCACATGGCGATGTAGCGGTCGGCGCGGTGGTTGACCGTCAGGAAGAGGTTGAGCACGAGCGCGCCGACCACCGAGCAGAGCACGATGAAGGGCGCAGCCACCGAGAAGGCCGCGATGAGCACGACGACGTCGAAGGCGAGCTGCACGAGGCCGGCGCGGATGCCGAAACGCTCCTGCATGTAGACCGCGAGCACGCCGATGCCGCCAAGGCTGGCGCGGTGGCGGTAGAGGCCGAGCAGGCCGAAGCCGAGCAGGATGCCGGCCAGCACCGCCGTCCACATCGGATCGATGCTCTCGATCGTCACGAAATGCGGCTGCAGCTCGGTGATCAGCGAGGTCATCGTCACGGCGAGCACGGTCTTGATCGTGAACGCCCAGCCGAGGCGCTTCAGCGCCAGGATATAGAAGGGGATGTTCACGACGGTATAGTAGACGCCGAAGCTCACGCCGGTCAGGTAGTGCAGCACGAAGGCGACACCGGCGGTGCCGCTGGCTACCAGTCCGGCGCTGCCCATCAGGGCAAGACCGAGCGCGGCGATCATGCTGCTGGCGAACAGGCCCTGTGCGTCTTCCAGCGGCGTATGGCGGGTGGGAGTGGGATTCCAGAAGCCGAAGCGCCGCTTGTCGCCGTCCATGCCAGATCTCCGAGGGTTTCTTTTGTTGTATAGGGCGCAATGGCCGGCGCAAGCGCTGCCTTCGGCTAGGCTTCGCGCCGTGCGAGGAAGAGCAGCCCGTGCACCGGCTGGCCGGCATCCTGCCGAATCACGCTTTTCTCGACGGCGAGGATGGCAAGGCCACTTTCTTCGGCCCTTTGGCGGATGAAGCGTTCCGGATGGGCATAGCGCAGTGACGGGCGCAGCAACGGTGCATCGCCCGTCCCGCCGTCCTCGACGGAAAAGGCGAAGACGCCGCCGGCCTTCAAGAGGCGCGCGGCGCTCGGAAAGACCTCGGCGAGGTCGCCGAGATACATCAGCACGTCGGCAGCGCCGACGAGGTCGGCCCGTTCCTCCGGCGCAGCGGCGAAAAGCCCGCTCTCTGCGGCCGGCAGCGACAGGTCGGCCTGCGCGAGATGGTCGTAGACCCCTTTCTCCTCCGCCTTGGCCAGCATGCCGGCGGAAAGGTCGAAACCCTCGAGCCGCCCGGCGCTGGCGCGCAGTTCCACACCGAGGAGGCCGGTGCCGCAGCCGATATCCGCGACGAGGCCGAAATATGCATCCTCGCCCGCATGCCGGCGCACCAGCCGGGCGAGCGTCTGCGGCACGGTATAGTCGAGCCGTTGCACGAGGGCGGTGTCGAAGCGGTCGGCATAGTCGTCGAAGAGCCGCTCGACATAGGCGGTGGAGGGCGCGGCGGGCGTTTCGGCAGCGCCCAGCACGGCCAGTTTCAGGCCGGCGCCGAAGATATCGGCCGGGTCGAGGGCGACGACCTTCTGAAGGGCGGCCGTCGCTGCCTCCTTCCGGCCCGATTTCTCCGCATATTCGGCGAGCCGGAACCAGCCGGCGGCCCAGGAGGGCACCTGTTCGAGCGCCTGTTCCATGAGTTCCGCAGCCTCCGCGAATTCGCCCGATTCCGCGAACATGCGGGCATAATCGGCGCGGCGGTCGGCGATGAGATCGCCGGAGGAGAAGTGCGGGCTCGTCATGGGGGCTCGAAAACGGAAAAACGGACGGCGCTACATGGCAGGGCCGCGGCAAAAGGCAAGCGAATTCTCGCGGGAGCCCCTTGCTTGCCGCGGAACCGGTGACGGCTTATCTGGATGGACACGAGTTTTTGGAGAATCAATCGATGTCGAATGGCGTGAACGGGTTCCTCGGCGACACACCGATCCGCGTGATCATCAAGCTTTTGATCCTGTCGGTGGCCGTGGGCTTCCTGATGTCGATCTTCGGGCTCTATCCGGACGACATCCTCTTTGCCGTGCGCGATTTCATCGTCGATCTGTGGAACACCGGCTTCAAGACGCTGGGCCGTCTGGGCGACTACCTGCTGCTCGGCGCCGTCATCGTCGTGCCCGTCTTCATCCTCATCCGCGTCCTGAGCTACCGTCGCTGACCATGATGTCCCGTCGTGCCTTTCTTGCCGCCTCCGCGGCGTCCGTCGCCGTGCTCGCCGCGGGCTGTTCCACCACCGGCGTTCTGACCCCGTCGGCCGGCACCGGCAGCGACCAGACGCCGGCCTCGCTCGCCTTCGTCAACAAGATCAGGACCGAACGCGGCCTCTCGCCGCTTTCCCTAGACAAGGCGGCGCAGCGCGCGGCCATGGACCAGGCAAGCCGCATGGCGAGCGCGGGCAGGATGGAGCACAATATCGGCTTCGGCGCGAATTTCCTGAAGCGCATGAAGGGCATGGAGGTGCCGCTGCCGGCAGCGGAAAACATCGCGGCCGGGCAGGACAGCGCGGCGGAAGCCTTCGATGCCTGGTATCGCTCGCCGAAGCACCTGGAAAACATGCTCGGAACGGGCTATCGCGGCCTGGGCGTCGCTGTCGTCTCCAATCCCGCGTCCGGCAACCGGCCCTATTGGGCGATGGTCCTGTCAAGCTGAGCGGGCTGATCCCTTCGAGATGATCGCCTGCGGAAGTCAGCCGGCCCGTAGTTTTTTGGACCGGGCCGGGGATTATCCCCGACCCGAGCGCTCGGCCCCTCAAAAGGGCTGGTCGAGCTGCGTGTCGATGTCGCGCGCATCAAGCGGCTTTCGGGGCCGTGCCGGCTTCAGGCGCGCAATGCGGTCGGGATTTTCCGCTGTCGGATTCTCGGGCACGGTGCCGGGCGGAAGCGTGTTTCGAGCGATGTCAGATTTGCTGGTTCGTTCCAATTCCTCGCTTGGATGCATGTCCGGGCGCAGAATGAGCCCGCTCCTTGCGAAGATCGACACTTCGCCTTCCTCCTCGCGCACATCCGCCCTGGCGCGCAGCCAGTGGGAATATTCGCGGCCTTCCGGGCGGCCTTCTTCTTCCCATATTTCATGGGCCCTTTGCCGGATCCGTTCGTTGTGATCATCCATGATATCGTCCCTTCCTGGCCTTTTTGGCCGTTATGGGCGGGATCGGTGCAGGCTACCGTCGATGCGAATCGGCTTTTGCCGAACACTCCACCCGCAGGAACGAAACCCTTCAGGAGGACTATGGTTCCCGTGTGGCGGTCAGAGGGCGCGATCGGCCCAATGGGCGGTGCGCGTGCCGCGAAGCGCGGAGATCGAGGCGATCTGCTCGCGATCACAAATGCGCGAGAGGCCTTTCACGATTCCGCCGGGCAGGGTCGGACCGGCATAGACCATACAGGAATAGAGCTGCACGAGGTTCGCGCCGGCGCGGATCTTCTCCGCTGCCGTCTCGGCGCTGGAGACGCCGCCGACGCCGATGATCGGCAGGCTTTCGCCGGCGCGCCGGCGCATCTTGGCGAGCACCACGGTTGATTTCTCGAAGAGCGGCTTGCCGGAAAGCCCGCCCGCCTCGCCGGCCTGGCGCGTGTCGCCGAGGCCTTCGCGCGACAGCGTGGTGTTGGACACGATGAGGCCGTCGAGCGGATGGGCGAGCGCCACTTCGGCGATGTCGTCGAGGCCCTCCTCGGTGAGGTCCGGCGCGATCTTCAGGAAGACCGGCACATGGCGGCCGAGTCTCGCCGCCTCCTCGGCGCGCGCGGCGAGCACGGCGGACAGCAGGGCATGCAGGCTTTCCTTGGCCTGCAGGTCGCGCAGGCCCGGCGTGTTGGGGGAGGAGATGTTGGCGGTGAAATAGTGTGCCACGTCGTAGAAGGTGCGGATGCCGGCGACATAGTCGGCGATGCGGTCGGCGCTGTCCTTGTTGGCGCCGATGTTCACGCCGATCAACGCATCGCGCCGGCAGGCCTTCAAGCGGTCCAGCGCCGCCGCATGGCCGGCATTGTTGAAGCCGAGGCGGTTGATGACGGCATCGTCCTGCACGAGGCGGAAGATGCGCGGCTTCGGATTGCCCTCCTGCGGGCGCGGGGTGACGGTGCCGATCTCGGTGAAGCCGAAGCCGAGGCGCAGGAGGGCCTCCGGCACTTCGGCGTTCTTGTCGTAGCCCGCGGCCATGCCGAGCGGGTTGGGGAAGGCAAGGCCGGCGACGGTCTGCGCGAGGCGCGGATCGGCCTTGGCCGGGCAGGCGGGCACGAGACCGGCCTTCAGCGCGGCGATCGACAGGCCATGCGCGGTTTCGGGATCGAAGAGGAAGAGGCCCTTGCGGCCGAGGGTGGAAAAGAGCGACATCAGAGCGGCATCTCCGGAAACTGGTGGGCGCCGTCCGGGCCGAGCGACAGGGGCTTTTCCCAGAGCACGGCGGAGAGCGGAAGGGCGGCGTAGAGATGGGGGAAGAGGTCGCCGCCGCGCGAGGGTTCGTAGACCAGCCTTTCGCCGAGCGCCTCGCCATCGACGGCGACGAGGAGGAGGTCGGTCTGGCCGGCGAAATGGCGGGCGGCCGTCTCCTTCGCCTGCACGGCGGTGGAGAAATGGATGAAACCGTCCGAGAGGTCGATGGCGGCGCCCTCGAAAATCCCGGCCGCCTTCGCCTTCTGCCACAGACTTGCCGGAACGATCTTGTAGATTGTTTTGGCCATCTCGTCCGTTCCTCCAATGGCTGCTGTTTTTCAACGGTAGCGCTTGCCGCAAAGAACGGCGAATGTCCACCGGCGACAGGCCCGCAAACCGGCTCTTGGAGGATTTTGCATGCGAATTCACGCTCTGCCTTTCATCTTCGTCGCCGCCCTCGTGGCGGGCTCCGCCCAGGCCGAGGGCGAGGGACGCTACCGCATGGAGAAGACGGACGGCGGTTTTGTCCGCCTCGACACCGCGACGGGCGAGGTTTCGCTGTGCCGGGAGCAGGAGGGCCAGATCGTCTGCCGCATGGCGGCGGATGAGCGCGCGGCCTTCGAACAGGAGCTCGACCTCCTCACCAAGCGCGTCGAGGCGCTGGAAAAAGGCGGCGTGACGGGCGAGACGGCCGCAAAACCGTCGCTACCCACGGATGAAGAGATTGACCGGACCATGACCATCATGGAAAAGATGATGCAAAGGTTCATGGGCATCGTGAAAAACCTGGAGGAGGGTGAGGAGGAAACCGCCCCCGGGAAGGACGCGATCCCGCAGAAGACCTGACGGACATTCTTCGCCGGCCAAGGCCGTGCTGTGTCCGTCGCGGGTCCGTCTACTCCGGGGAGGGAGCGCATGGCATCGGCACTCACGATCATCATCGCGGACGACCATCCGCTGTTCCGCGGCGCTTTGAAACAGGCGCTGACCGGAATGGCGGGCAATCCTGATATCGTCGAGGCCGGCGATTTCGAGGCGGCGCGCAAGGCGGCCGCCGACCATCCGAACGCCGACCTCATGCTGCTCGACCTCGCCATGCCCGGCGTCAGCGGCCTGTCCGGCCTGATCTCGCTGAGAGCGGAATTCCAGAGCCTTCCCGTCGTCATCGTCTCGGCGAGCGACGACCCGGTTACCATCCGTCGGGCCCTCGATCTCGGCGCATCCGGCTTCATCTCCAAATCCGCCTCCATCGAGGATATCCGCGAGGGCATAGGCTCGGTGCTGGAGGGCAATATCTACACGCCCGGCGGCTATGTGCGCGGGCCGGAGCAGGACAGCGAGGTGGCGGACCTGATCGCGCGCCTGCGTACGCTGACGCCTCAGCAGTCGCGCGTGCTCGCCATGCTCGCCGAAGGCCTGCTCAACAAGCAGATCGCCTATGAGCTCGGCGTCTCCGAGGCGACCATCAAGGCGCATGTCTCTGCCATCCTTCTGAAGCTCAACGTCGACAGCCGTACCCAGGCGGTCATCCAGCTCGGCAAGATCGGCAGCGCCCAGGCCGCCGCCTGAGACCTACTCCGCCGCTTCCCGCTGCGTCGTCGAAAGCTGCGTCAGCCAGGCCCGCATGGAGGCGGGGCGGACGGGCTTGTTCTGCACGAGGATAGTGTCGCGCTCGGCCTCGGCGCGCACGTCCGGCGTGCGGTCTGCGGTGACGAGCAGGGCCGGGACTTGCCGGCCGAGCGCCGCCCGGAGCTTTCCGATCGCGGCAATGCCGGTGCCGTCGTCGAGATGGTAGTCGGCGATGACCGCATCGAAGGCGGGGGTGCCGGCTGCGGCCAGCGCCTCGACCGCGGCCACCGATTCGGCGAGCGTCACCGCGCAGCCCCAGCCGGAGAGCAGCAGCCGCATGCCGTCGAGGATCTTCGGCTCGTTGTCGACGCAGAGGACGCGCAGCCCCTTGAGCGGTTCGTCGCTTGCCGGCAGCGCGGCGGGCTTGTCGGCGACGTGGCGGCTTGCGACGGCATCGATCGGCACGCGCACCTTGAAGCTGGTGCCGCGCCCCTGCGTCGATTGCAGCTCGACCGGATGCGACAGCACGCGCGAGATGCGATCGACGATGGAAAGCCCGAGCCCGAGGCCCGGTGCCGTGCGCGCACCCTCGTCGAGGCGGGCGAACTCCTTGAACACGGTGCGGAATTTCGAGGCGGGAATGCCGATGCCGGAATCCAGCACCTGGATATAGGCGTGCCCGCCCTTGCGCCGGACGCCGACGAGGACCTTTCCCGAATTGGTGTACTTGATGGCGTTCGAGACGAGGTTCTGCACGACGCGGCGCAGGAGGTTCGGGTCGGTGCGGATGGCGAGCGAGGAGGGGAGCACGGTGAATTTCAGGCTCTTCGCCCGCGCCATGGGCGCAAAATCGGTCTCGATGCGCTTCAGGAGGTCCTTCAGCGGCACCGTCTGCACGCGCGGCTTCATCGCGCCGGTGTCGAGGCGGGAAATGTCGAGCACGGCGCCGAGAATGGCTTCCACCGATTCCAGCGAGGAATCGATGTTGTGGATCATCTGGCGGTTCTCCGTCTCCCCGAGCCGTTCGACGAGGGAGGAGGAGTAAAGGCGGGCGGCGTTCAGCGGCTGGAGGATGTCGTGGCCGGCGGCCGCGAAGAAGCGCGTCTTGCTGATATTCGCCTCCTCGGCGGCCGCGCGCGCTTCGGCGAGTTCCGTGTTGACGCGCGTGAGCTCGGCGGTGCGCTGGGCGACGCGCTGTTCCAGCGTCTCGTTGACCTGCTTGAGGGCCCGGTCGGCCGCCACGCGGTCGGTGATGTCGGTATAGGTGGAGACGAAGCCCTTTTCCGGCATGGCATTGGTGCGCACCTCGATGATGCGCTCGCCGCCGGAAAGCACCAGCGCAAAGGGTTCGTCGAAGGTCATGGTGCGCGTCACCGCGGCCTCGCGGTCCTCCTCCGCGATATCGCCGCGCTCGACGAGGATTTCCACGATGTCGGAAAGCGGAAAGCCGACCTGGCCGACATATTCCGGCAGGTCGAGCAACTGGCGGAAACGGCGGTTCCAGACGGTGAGGTTGCCGGCGCTGTCGAAGACGGCGATGCCCTGGTCCATCTGGCCGAGCGCGGTCTGCAGCATGTCCTGGTTGTATTGCAGGGCCTCGCTGGCCTGGTCGAGCAGCCAGTCCGTATCCGTCGGCGTGTCATCGATGCGCTGGAGCACGAGCGACAGGACGAGGCGGGCGGAGGAGGAGCCGATGGCGCTGCCGAGCAGCTGTTCGGAAAAGTGCACGATGGCGGCATCGGCCGGCGAATTGTCCTCCAGCCAGCGACCGACCTGCCGCTCATAGGTATGGAAGGAACGCTGCATGCGCTCCTCGCCGAGATACTTTGCGATGGTGGTCTTGAGATCCTTGACCGTCACCTTGGTGCGCCGGCCGCGGAAGGCCCGTTCGAGACGCGGCTTGGGACGGATGAAGGTGCCGGCCTGGAGCCGTTCCAGCGAGGTCGGGTTGCGGGTGAGCGAGCCGATGACATAGGCGCCGATGTTCACCATCATGGCGAGCAGCGTGGCGTTGACCAGCGGGTCCGCGTTCTCGCCGGTGAAGATGGTCGCACCGGGGAACAGGAAGCCGAGCACGGTTTCGGCAATATAGGCATTGTCGGCGACGCCGATACTCGGCAGGAAGAGCAGGTAGGCCCAGACGACGAGGCCGGAGATCATGCCGGCCATGGCGCCGCGGGCATTGGCATTGCGCCAGAAGAGGCCGCCGAGCAGCGTCGGGGCGACCTGCGCCGCCGCGGCGAAGGCGAGCAGGCCCATCGAGGCGAGGCCGGCATTGGCGGTCGCGGCGCGGTAATAGGCATAGCCGAGCAGCAGCACGAAGAAGATCGCGAGCCGCCGGATGCGCAGCAGCATGCGTGACAGGTCGTCCTGCTGCTCGACGCCGCCGATGAGATTGCGCCGCAGCACGACCGGGATGACGATGTCGTTCGACACCATGATGGAGAGCGCCACCGAGGCGACGATGACCATGGCGGTGGCGGCGGAGAACCCGCCGATGAAGGCGATGAGCGTCAGGACGGGCTGGTCGAGCGCGAAGGGCAGGGTCAGCACGTAGAGGTCGGCATCGCCCTGGCCGTTGAAGGTGAGCACGCCGCCGATGGCGACGGGCAGCACGAATAGATTGATGGCGACGAGGTAGAGCGGGAAGAGGACGCCCGCCATGCGCAGCTCGCCGGCCGTGCGGTTCTCCACGACCGTGACGTGGAACTGGCGCGGCAGCATGACGATGGCGAAGGCGGAGAGCACGATGAGCAGGATCCAGCGCGCGACCGGCGTCTCGTAGGTCAGCGCCTGCATGACGCGTTCGTTTTCCGCCGCGCGCTGCCAGAGGTCGCCGAGCCCGTCGAACATGAAGTAGATGACGTAGATGCCGACGGACGCGATGGCGACGAGCTTGACCAGCGATTCCATCGAGATGGCGAGGATGAGGCCGTCCTGGTGCTCGGTGGCGTCCGTGTGGCGCGTGCCGAAGACGATGGCAAAGCAGGCAAGGAACAGCGTGACGACCAGCGGCAGGTCGATGAGGCCGCCGGAAGCGGCGATGCCGAAGCCGGTGGTATCGACCATGGCCGAGACGGAGCTCGAGACCGCCTTCAGCTGGAGCGCGATATAGGGAATGTAGCCGATCAGCGAGATGAGGGCGACGACGGCGGCAACGCCGGGATTCTTGCCGTAGCGCGCGGCGACGAAGTCGGCGATCGAGGTGAGGCGCTCGGATTTGGCCAGCGTCACGATGCGGCGCAGGAGCGGCATGCCGAGCGTGAACATCAGGATCGGGCCGATATAGATGCCGGCAAATTCGAGGCCGTTGGTCGTGGCGAGGCCCACGCCGCCGAAATAGGTCCAGGAGGTGCAATAGATCGCAAGGCTCAGCGCATAGACGAGCGGCCGGCCCTTCGATGTGCGGCCCGTGCGTTTTGCCTTCCGGTCACCGTAACTTGCGACTGCGAAGAGCAGGAGCAGATAGGCGAGCGCCAAGGCGAATATCAGCGAGCCCGGCATGCTTCCTCCCGCAGTCCTTCGGCCTTTCAAACGAGAATAGGCCAAAGCGGACGGGAAGGAAATTGCGTCGAAGGTCGAGGATGAAAGGGAGCGGTGTGTAACCCCGTCGATATTGATGGAACGCAGTTCCATCTCCATGAAAACTAATCTAGGTTGCTCGGGCTTTGCAGCAACAGGAGACCCTCATGCTCAATGAGTTCAAGGCGTTTATCGCCCGCGGCAATGTCATGGACCTCGCCGTGGGTGTCATCATCGGTGCAGCCTTCAACAAGATCGTCGAATCCGTCGTCAATGACCTCGTCATGCCGATCGTCGGTGCCTTGACCGGGGGCGGTTTCGACTTTTCCAACTACTTCCTGCCCCTGTCGAGCAATGTGACGGCCTCGTCGCTCGCCGCCGCCCGCGAGCAAGGCGCCGTTTTCGCCTATGGCAGCTTCATCACCGTATTCATCAACTTCCTCATCCTCGCCTGGATCATCTTCCTGATGATCAAGGGCGTGAACCGCATGCGCGCGTCGCTGGAGAAGGAAAAGGCTGCCGGTGCCGCCGAGCCCGCGCCGCCGCCGGAAGACGTGCTGCTTCTCACCGAGATCCGCGACCTCCTGAAGAGCCGTCCGGTCGCCTGAGGCATCCAAAGCTGTCTTGCAAAAGAAAGGCTCGGCTTGCCGGGCCTTTTATGGTGCGGGCCAGCCCGTCGCGCGGGCCTGCTCAAGCGTGGCGACGAGGGCATCGGCCGGTGAGAGGCCGAGACGCTCGCTCCGGCGCATGAGCCAGCCGGCATGCACGAGCCGGATTTCGACGGGAATATGCTCGATGCCGAGCGTGAGCGCGGCCGCCATGCGGTGCTTGCCGTTGGTATGGCGGATGAGGGTCCCGTCGGCGCCGATCGCCACGCCGATGTCCCGCTCGGCAAGGTCCTGCCAGAACGTGCGTGTCCAGCGGTGGCGCCGGCCGGTCTGGCCGCGCAGGCCGAGATCGGAATGCGGCACGATACCGTTCTTCTCGATGTCGGCGATGAGCGCCAGATAGTATTCGAAGAAATTGTCGAGCTTGTCGATCGTGTCGAGGGCGATGCGGTTGCGCTTGACCGTCGCGCCGCCCCTGATGCGCTCGGCATAGGCCTGGTAGCGTGCCCCCGCGCGAAAATCCTGCCGCGTTTCGACGAGTTCGACGATCTCCGCATGGGAAGAAGATTTGTCGAGCGGTTCGACGACGCGGCTCCAGTTGCTGCCGTCGAGGAAATGTGTGCCGATCCAGCGAAGCTGGCCACGATCGGAGATGTTGTCGCGCAGCCGGGTCGTCAGGCGTTTGGTGGCGACTGGGATCACCAGCTGTTCGCCGAAATGGAAGTGGGCCTGGGCGGCGAGGATGGCCGGGCCGCCCTCGCGGTCGAGCCGCCGGGTCGCGCGGTTGAACCGGCCGGTAAAGCCGACATGGGCCGCCGCGAAGTCGCGCATCGGCACCCAGTCGAGCGCCTTCTGGATGAGCGAGGGCACGGGAGGCCGCGCACCGGGCGGCACCCTTTGATAGACTGGTCCTGGAAAAGCCTGCTGGTCCGCCAACCTGTATTCGAGTCCGTTCCCGTGGCCGTCGGCGCAAGGGCTGGCAGACGGCAGCGCCATCCATGACAAATAAACGACGGCTTGCAAAGGCGTGGAATCGGTCAGCGCCGCCGGCGCCCGGAAAACCCGGGCATATCCGGGCTTTGCGTCGTCGGCCGGTCCGTTCGGGAACGTGCGGGGTGGCGTGCCCGATGCCTTGCCGCCGCGAATCAGGCCGTAGCGCCGGCCGTCTTCGTCTGGTGGATCTCGATGAGGCTCGGGCCCTTGCGGCCGCCTGCCTGCTCCAGCGCGGCCGGCAGGTCGCGCACGTCGGCGAGGCGTTCTGCGGGCACGCCATAGGCGGTGCCGATGGCGATGAAGTCGGGCGCGGAGGGTTTCACCCCTTCCGGCGTGATGCCGGCCTCGACCATGAAGTTCTCGATCTCCTGGTAGCCGTCATTGTTCCAGACGAGGAAGACGACGCGCGCGCCGGCATCCGCCGCCGAGCCGATCTCCGACAGGGAGAACTGCAGGCCGCCATCGCCGACAAGGCAGATGATCGGCGCATCCGGCTCGGCAAGGGCCGCGCCAATGGCGGCGGGCGGGGCAAAGCCGAGCGCGCCGTAGCCGGTCGCGGCGTTGAACCAGCTGCGCGGGCGCGTCGCGTCGCAATAGTAGTTGCCGGCATAGACGGCCTGGGTGGAGTCGCCCACGATGATCGCCTTCGGCAGCGTGCGCCAGATGGCATCGATGACGCCGATTTCCGCCTGCATCTTCGCCGTCAGCTCGCCCCAGGCCCCCTTGCGGGCCGTTTCGGCGCGTGCAGCGCCATTGCCTGTCGCCTTGTGGCCCTCGAGGAAGCCGAGCATGCCGGCCGCCGCCGTCTTGGCGCTGGAGAAGATCGAAAGCCCCGATTGCGGCGTGCGGGCAAGCTGGGCGGCGTCGATATCGATGCGGATCAGCGATTTCAGCCGCGGAAAGCCGTTGTCGACATTGATGTCATAGTCCGTCGGGCCGAATTCCGTGCCGAAGGCGACGACGAGGTCGGCATCGGCAAGCAGCCGGCGCACGGCCTTGAGGCTGGGGCTGGCCGGCACGCGCAGGGCACTTCCGGCAAGCATCCCGCGAGCATTGACGGTGGTGACGACGGGCGCGCCGATGCGCTCCGCAAGGGCGCGGATCTCCTCTTCCGCCGTCACCGCGCCGCCGCCGGCGAGGATGACGGGGCGCGAGGCATTGGTGCACAGGATGGCGGCGCGCTGCAGGGTTTCCGCATCGGCGCGCGGGCGCGTGGCGACCGCGGCGGGGAAGCTGCCGGTCTCGATGGGTTTCGCCATCACGTCGGTCGGAATTTCGATATGCACCGGGCCGGGGCGGCCGGACAGCAGCACGGCAAAGGCGCGTTCCATGACGAGCGGCAGGTCGGCGGGATTGAGCAGCGTGTGCGAATAGAGGGCGAGCGTCTTCATCATGCCCTGCTGGTCCGGCAATTCGTGCAGCAGGCCGCGGCCGTGGCCGAGCGAATCGCGCCGGTTGACGCCGGATATGACCAGCATGGGCACGGAATCCTGCCGCGCCTGCGCCATCGCCGTGATGGTGTTGGTAAGGCCGGGGCCGGTGATGACCAGCGCGACGCCCGGCTTGCCGGAAACGCGCGCATACCCGTCCGCCATGAAGCCGGCGCCCTGTTCGTGGCGCGGCGTGATATGGCGGATCTTCGCGGCGGCAAGGCCCCGATAGAGCTCGACCGTATGCACGCCCGGAATGCCGAACACGACCTCGACGCCGTTCGCCTCCAGGAGGTCGACGAGAACTTCCCCGACGGTTTTCGTGCTCATGCGCGGCGCTCCTTCGGCATGGTGGAACGGGTTGCGAGCGCGGTGATGCGCCGGCAGGCCTCGTCGATATGGGCATCGGGCACGGTCAGGCTGAGGCGGATGAAGCCTTCCGCCTCCTCGCCGAAGGAGGAACCCGGCATGACCGCGACACGTTCCTCGCGCAGGAGTGCCCAGGCGAAATCCTCGCCGCTCATGCCCGTTTCGGAAACGTCGACGACGATGAACATGCCGGCCTCCGGCGGCAACGGCACGAGGCCGGGTGCGCGCGACAGGGCTTCGGCGAAGCGGGCGGCACGCGCCTTGTAGCTCTGGCGCATCGTCGCGGCGGTCGAGATCGGGTTGTCGAGCGCATAGGCCGTCATGTCGGCGATGAAGGGCTGGCCGCCGAACAGCATCGTCTCGGAAACCGAGAGCAGCCGCGTGCAGAATTCCGCCGGGCCGATCGCCCAGCCGCTGCGGAAGCCCGGCGCGGCGTGGGATTTCGAGATGGAGGAGACGACGATGGTGCGCTCGGCAAGGTCGGGATTGTCGAAGGGGGAGGCGAAGGCCGCGCCGAAGACGAGCTCTTCATAGACCTCGTCGCAGACGATCCACAGGTCGTGCCTGCGGCAGACGGCGCCGATCTCGGCGATCTCGGTGGCGCTCAGCACCGCGCCCGTCGGGTTGTGTGGCGTGTTGAGCAGCAGTACCCGGCAGGCCGGCGTGATGGCGGCTTCGAGGTCGGCCGCCTTCATGTGGAAGCCGTTTTCCGGGCGCAGCGGCACGGCGATGCGCTCGGCGCCGGTGGCGCGGATGACGCCCTCGTAGGTGGCATAGAGCGGATCGCCGACGAGCACCGCATCGCCCGCTTCCACGAGGCCGAGCATGACGGCGAAGAGGGCGGTCTGGGTGCCGGGGAAGCAGAGCACGTTGGCGGAGGCCACGTCGCAGCGGCGCTTCTGGTACTTGCGCACCAGCGCGTCGACCACGGAGGGTTCGCCGCGGCCATTGGAATAGCGGTAGCGGCCGGCATGCATGGTGCGCGCGGCCTCGGCCAGCAGCGCCGGGTCCGGCGACACGTCCGGCTCGCCGATGGTCAGCTCGATGACCGCCGCGCCTTCGGCCTTCATGCGTCGCGCCTCGGCGTGGATGGCCCATTTTTCAGAGCCGAGATTGGCAAGCCGATCTGTGATGGATGCATAGCGCATGGCCGTCCTCCGCATTTCCATTGGGTGTCGTTTATCGGTCGGTGCCTGCGGCATCGACCGGTCTCAGGCGCAGCCCGAGCAGGGTTTCGATCGAGGTCAGCGCGATCTCGACGAGCTCGCTTTCCCCGAAAAGCTCGCCGGCCAGGCAGCCTTCCAGCCAGAGTCCGTCGAGCAGGCCGTTGATCGCGATGGCGAGCCTGCGGCAGCGCTCCGGCGAGGCGTCCGCGCCGCGCGCGGCAAGAAAGTCGCCGAGCAGGCCCTCCAGCGCGTTGCGGAAGCTCAGATAGCCCTCGCGGTGGATGGCGGCGAGTTCCGGATCGACGCTGACGCGGCTGATGAACGAGGCCCAGAGCGAGAGGCTTCGGCTGTTGGCGACCGGTTCCGTCAGGTTGATGACGATGAAGTCCCGCAGCCGCGTTTCCGGATCGCCCGTCACCCGCTCGGCCTTTTCGGTGAGCCGGGCGATGACGACCCGATAGGCCTCCTGCAGGATGTGCTCCTTGGACTGGAAGTAATGCCGGATGAGTCCCGCCGTCACGCCCGCCTTGATGGCGATCTGCCGGACCGTCGCGCCCTCCAGGCCGTATTCCGCGATGCAGTCGAGCGTCGCCTCGATCAGGTCGTGGCGGCGTTCGGCCTCGGGGGCGCGATGGAAGGTCCGGCGGGCCATGGTTCCTCTCTAGTCTCTGCGCAATTCCGAACGCAAGGCTGCCCCCTTCCGCTGGAGCTGTTTCAGGCCGCGCGGCGCAGCACCGGCCGCGTCAGGCAAGTCGGCCCGCCCTCGCAGGCGATGCACAGCGCGTCGGCCTCGAAGGTTTCCACCGTGCAGCCGGCCGCTTCCATCGCCGCCTTGGTGGCCGGGAAGCCTTCGACCATGATGACCTCGTAGGGCCGGGTCGGCAGCACGTTGAGCGACAGGCCGTTGCTGGCGTGGAATTCGTCGGCCGGCGCCTCGATCAGGCGGATGCCGCGCTTCTTGAGCAGCTGGTAGAAGGCGGCCGGCAGCAGCGGGGCGAAGACGAGGGCAAGGTCGTCCGCCAGCGGGCTCATCACGCTCATCAGGTGGAGGCAGGCTTCCTCGCCCTGCCAGAGCGGCAGGTCGTAGGCGAGAACCGTGACGCCGTGCGGGCCAAGGATCTTCGTGATCTGGTCGATGCCTTCCTGGTTGGTGCGCACGCCGCGGCCGATGACGAGCGTCTTCGCATCGAGCCAGATGCAGTCGCCGCCCTCCACGGTGCCGTCGCCCTCGATGCGGCCGAGGATCGGGATCTGGCGTTCGGCATAGGCCTTTTCGTGCAGCGCGGTTTCGGCGACGCGCAACGGCTTGCCCATGCGCAGGAGGATCGCGCCGTGATCGGACATCAGCGAGGGATCATGGGTGAACATGGCGTCGGCAAGCCCGTCGCCCTCGTCCTCCAGCCAGATGATCTCGGTGCCGGATTTTTCCACGAGCTCGGCGAAGGCCTTGTACTGGTGGACCGCGCGGGCGCCGTCGAAGGTCGGGCCGTAATGCCACTTGGCGGCATCGGCGCCCCTCAGGCTCTCGCCGGGGCGGCGCATCAGAACACGCATCAGGGGGGCCGACATTTCCTGCGAACCGTAGGCGGTCATTCACTGCTCCTAAGGGAAAATCATCTTGGACGGGCGCTGCCGGAAAAGTCAGCGATGCGCCTATTATACGCTTGAATAATTTCTTAACAAGTGCCACGATGCATTCCATAAGACGACACGACGGGCCGAAGATGCCCGCGGGAACGCTGAAAAACAGGGGAATTTGGCATGGGTCATGCATCGATTTTCCGCGCGCTGGAGACGGCTCCGCGATGACGGAACGCGCCGAGGCAATCGCGGTCAGGGACCTGCACAAGCGCTTCGGGCCGCTTGACGTTCTCAAGGGTGTTTCGCTGACCGCGCATGAGGGCGACGTGATCGCCATCATCGGCGGTTCGGGTTCGGGCAAGTCCACCTTCCTTCGCTGCATCAACATGCTGGAAATGCCGAGTGCCGGTTCGGTGACCATCCACGGCGAGACGATCGCCATGAAGAACGACGGCCACGGCGGCATGATGCCGGCCGATCGCAAGCAGGTGCAGCGCCTGCGCTCGCGTCTCGGCATGGTGTTCCAGAGCTTCAATCTCTGGCAGCACATGACCATCCTGGAAAACGTCATCGAGGCACCCGTCCATGTGCTCGGCGTGAGGAAGGACGAGGCGATCGAGCGGGCCGAGACGTTGCTGCGCCGTGTCGGGCTCCACGAAAAGCGCGATGCCTATCCGGCCTTCCTCTCCGGCGGCCAGCAGCAGCGCGCGGCCATCGCCCGGGCGCTCGCCATCCAGCCCCATGTCATGCTCTTCGACGAGCCCACCTCCGCGCTCGATCCGGAGCTGGTCGGCGAGGTGCTCTCCGTCATCGGCGATCTTGCCAAGGAAAAGCGCACGATGATCCTCGTGACGCACGAGATGAAATTCGCGCGCAATGTCGCGAGCCACGTCGTCTTCCTGGCGAACGGGGTCATCGAGGAGCAGGGCCCGCCGGACGAACTGTTCGGGTCGCCGAAATCGGAGCGGCTGAAGAAGTTCATCAGCTCCATCCACTGAGAAGCAAAAACCAACAGAGGGAAGATCATGAAGAATGCCGTAAAGACAATCGCCCTTGCCGCCGCGATCGGCCTTGCCGCCCTGTCCGGCGCCGCGGCCCAGCAGGTCCGCGTCGGCTTTGCCGCCGAGCCCTATCCGCCCTTCACCTCGCCGGATGCCTCCGGCAACTGGGAAGGCTGGGAAGTCGACTTCATGAAGGCGATCTGCGCCGAGGCCAAGCTCGACTGCGTCATCACGCCGGTCGCCTGGGACGGCATCATCCCCGCACTGACCTCCAACAAGATCGACATGATCATCGGTTCCATGTCGATCACGGCCGAGCGTCTCCAGACGATCGACTTCTCCGACAAATACTATAACACGCCCACCGCCGTGATCGGTCCGAAGGGCCAGGATTTCGAGCCGACGCCGGAAGGCCTCTCCGGCAAGACGATCGGCGTGCAAGTCGCCACCATTCACCAAGTCTACGCCAACAAGTATTTCGGCGAGAATGGCGCGACCGTGAAGGAGTACCAGACCCAGGACGAGGCGAACAACGACCTCGCCGCCGGCCGAATCGATGCGGTGCAGGCCGACTCGATCGCCCTCAGCGATTTCCTGAAGACCGAGCAGGGCGCGGCCTGCTGCGACCTGAAGGGCAATGTGAAGGACGATCCGGAAATCCTCGGTGCTGGTGTCGGCGTCGGCCTGCGCAAGGGCGAGACCGAACTGAAGGAAAAGATCAACGCCGCGATCAAGGCGATCCGCGAGAACGGCACCTATGACGAGTTCTCGAAGAAGTATTTCGACTTCGACGTCTATGGCGGCTGATCGCCGGTCTGTGCTTGACGCCGGCGGCTCCCGCCGCCGGCCATGTTCCTTGCAAGGACGAAAAACCTCATGGCCGATGCCGGATCGCTGATCAACTGGAGCCTTCTCGCGCTCGAACCGCCCGGCTGGGGCGGGGTGCTTCTGGCAGGGTTGTGGCAGTCGGTCCAGATCGCCGTCGGTGGCTATGCGCTCGGCCTGCTGCTCGGCACGGGCGGTGCCATGGGCAAGCTCTATGGCGGCCCGGTGACGAAGGACCTCCTCGAGGTCTATACGACCGTCGTTCGGGCCGTCCCCGAACTGGTGCTGATCCTGATCCTTTATTATGCCGGCACGGACGTGCTCAACAAGATGTCCGCCGCGCTCGGCTTCGGGTCGGTCGATATCAGCGGCCTTGCCGCCGGCATCTTCGTCATCGGCGTCGTGCAGGGCGCCTATTCCACCGAGGTCCTGCGCGGCGCGATCAAGGCGGTGCCGGCGGGGCAGATGGAGGCGGCGCGCGCCTATGGCATGTCGCCCCTTCAGGTCATGCGCCGCATCACGCTGCCGGCCATGCTGCCGCATGCCATTCCCGGACTTTCGAACCTCTGGCTGATCGCCACCAAGGACACGGCGCTTCTCGCGGTCGTCGGCTTCAGCGAGCTGACGCTGGTGACACGCCAGGCGGCCGGCAGCACCAAGGCCTATCTTCTCTTCTTCTGCGCGGCCGGCATGCTCTATCTGCTGCTCACGCTGCTCTCCAACGTCCTGATCGGCATCATCGAACGCCACTATCGGCGCGGCCTGACGAGGCATGCGTGATGAGCGAGGAGACCGTTTCCGCCCTGGCCCTCACAGAACTGCCCTCGAAGCGTGCGCTCCTCAAGCCGCACCGCATCGTGCTGATGGCCATCGCCGCCGTGCTGGTCTTCTGCATCGTCTGGTTCATGCGCTGGGATTGGGTGCCGAAATATTCCGGTCGCCTCGTTTATGGCGTCGGCGTCACGCTGCTGATACTGTTCACCACCTCGATCCTCGGCTTCCTGCTCGCCGTGCCGATCGGCCTCGTGCAGGTGACCGGGCCATGGCCGCTGAAATTGCTGGCGCGCGGCTTCTGCACGATCATCCGCGGCACGCCGCTGCTGCTCCAGCTGTGGCTGCTCTATTACGGGCTGGGCTCGCTCTTCCCGCAATTCCCGGAAATCCGCAATTCCTTCCTCTGGCCCTATCTGCGCGAGGCGTGGCCCTATGGGGTGGCGGCGCTGACCATCTCCTTTGCGGCCTATGAGGGAGAGGTGATGCGCGGCGCCTTTGCCGGCGTGCCGGCAGGGGAACTGGAGGCCGCGCGCGCCTATGGCATGAGCCGGTTCACGATGTTCCGCCGCATCTGGCTGCCACGTGCCGTGCACCGGGCGCTGCCAACGCTGAACGGCGAGACCGTGCTGCAATTGAAGGCGACGCCGCTCGTCGCGACGATCACCGTGATCGATGTCTACGCCGTCATCTCCAAGGTGCGGCAGGAGACCTACATCACCTATGAGCCGCTGCTGCTGCTCGCGCTCATCTATCTCTGCCTGACCGCCATCCTGGTGGTCGCCTTCCGCTATTTCGAACGCAGGATCCCGACGCGTGGTGCCTGAAAAGGACGATGACATGACGATCCATACGACCCTCCAGAACTCCATGCCGGAAATGGTGGCGATCCGCCGCGACCTGCACGAGCACCCGGAGCTGGGGCTGGAGGAGGTGCGCACGTCGGATGTCATCGCGCGCCATCTTGAAAGCTACGGCTACAAGGTCACGCGCGGCCTTGCGAAAACCGGCCTCGTCGCGACGCTCGTGAACGGCACCGGCCGCAAGTCGATCGGCATCCGCGCCGATATCGATGCGCTGCCGATCCACGAGGAGACCGGCCTTGCCTATGCCAGCAAGACGCCGGGAAAAATGCATGCCTGCGGCCATGACGGGCACACGGCCATGCTGCTCGGCGCGGCGAGGGCGATTGCCGAGCGGCGCAATTTCGACGGCACCGTTCACTTGATCTTCCAGCCGGCGGAGGAGAATTTCGGCGGCGCGAAGATCATGGTGGAGGAGGGGCTGTTCGACAAATTCCCCTGCGATGCCGTCTTCGCCTTGCACAACGAGCCGGGCCTGCCCTTCGGCCAGTTCGCGCTGCGTGACGGCCCGATCATGGCGGCGGTCGACGAGGCGCGCATCACGGTGAACGGCATCGGCGGCCATGGCGCGGAGCCGCAGGAGACGCTCGACCCGATCGTCTGCGGCGCCTCGATCGTCATGGCGCTGCAGACCATCGTCTCGCGCAACATCCACCCGCTCGATCCGACCGTGGTGACGGTCGGATCGTTCCATGCGGGCTCGGCGAGCAACATCATCCCGAGCCGGGCCGAGATCGTCGTCGGCATCCGCTCCTTCGATCCCGCCGTTCGCGACGAGCTGGAGCGCCGCATCTGCCTCATCGCCGAGCGCCAGGCGGAAAGCTACGGCATGAGCGCCACGGTGGACTACCAGCGTTTCTACGATGCGACGGTCAACCACAAGGCCGAGACGGATCTCGTGCGCGACCTCGCCATCCGCTTTGCCGGTGCAGACAAGGTCGTCGACCTTGACCGCCCCTTCATGGGCAGCGAGGATTTCGCCTATATGCTGAAGGAGCGGCCGGGCACCTATTTCTTCCTTGGCGGCAAGGGTGGCGAAAACGACAAGTCGCTCCACCATCCCGGCTACAATTTCAACGACGACCTCCTGCCGGTCGGCGCCGCCTTCTGGACGGAACTGGCCGAGCACTACCTGCGCGCGAGCTAGGGCCGCCGCGCCGGCGGTCAGCGTTTCAAGCGTCCGTTCTCACCCGGTGGTGCCTGGCCGCTCGCCAAACATGTCAGCGGGCGATGAGACGCCCGACCAGGTCCGGTGTCAGCTCGTCGAAATGGGCGATGACATGGCTCGGCTCGAGCTCGGCGACGGGCACGTCCGAATAGCCGAAGGGCACGCCGATGGAGGGCACGCCGGCATTGCGGGCGACGAGCATGTCGTTGAGGCTGTCGCCGATCATCACAGTGCGGCTGGGGTCGGCCTCGGCGAGGCGGACGGTGCCGAGCAGGTGCTCGGCATCGGGCTTGCGCACCGCAAAGGTGTCGCCGCCGGTGATCGCGGCAAAGCGCGGAGTGAGGGCGAGGCCATCGAGCAGGCGCCGGGCAAGGCCTTCCAGCTTGTTGGTGCAGACGGCGAGGCGATAGCCGGCGCCGGCGAGGCGGTCCATGGCGGCAAGGAGGCCCGGATAGGGCACGGAGACACCCGGCATGGCGCCGGAATAGTGCTCGACGAAGGCGGCGAGCATGCGCTGCAGTTCCGCGTCCGAGATCTCCCGCCCGCGCAGCGCGAAGGCGCGCTTGATCATCACCTGGCCGCCATGGCCGACGAGATAGGTGAGGTCGCCATAGCCGACGGGATCGAGGCCCTCGAGGCCGATCGTGTGGTTGAGGCTCGCCACGAGGTCGTGCGCCGTATCGATGAGCGTACCGTCGAGATCGAAGACTACGAGAGAAGCGGACATGGGAAAACCTTGTATGGGGAGGAGGCAGGCAGGCCCCTCCGGTATGCGATGGCAGCGGCATTTGCAATCGCCTTCTCCACCCCGGCGGGCGCGGGGCCGGCATCGGAACATGCGGCGATTTTGGCTTTCGTTTGCCGGCAGGGGCGTGTAAGTGTCTCACCGGAATTCCGGTCGCTTCGGCGCCGGCTACGACCATTCAGGGAGTTTTGGGCCATGGACGCCCGGGAAATGAAAATCAAGGCCGCGGAGGTCGCGCTCACCCATGTCGAGGACGGCATGCGCCTCGGCATCGGCACCGGATCGACCGCGGAGGAATTCGTGCGGCTCCTGGCCGAAAAGGTCGCCGGTGGCCTGAAGGTCGAGGGCGTGCCCACCTCCGAGCGCACGGCGCGGCTCTGCGTCGAGCTCGGCGTGCCGCTGAAGTCGCTCGACGAGCTGCCGGAACTCGACCTCACCATCGACGGCGCCGACGAGGTCGACGGCAGGCTGCGCCTCATCAAGGGCGGCGGCGGCGCGCTGCTGCGCGAGAAGATCGTCGCCAGCGCCTCGACGCGCATGATCGTGATTGCCGACGAGAGCAAGGTGGTCGAGACGCTCGGCGCCTTCAAGCTGCCGATCGAGGTCAATCCCTTCGGCCTCACCGCCACCCGCATCGCCATCGAGAAGACGGCGGCCCGCCTCGGACTTTCCGGGGCAATCGCGCTGCGCGCCTCGGGCGACGGCACCTTCATGACGGATGGCGGACACTACATTCTCGACGCATCTTTTGGCCGCATTCCTGATGCAGATGCGCTCGCAAGCAGCCTCAATGACATACCCGGTGTCGTCGAACACGGCCTCTTCATCAACATGGCGTCGCTGGCCATCATCGCGGGACCCGCGGGTGCGCGCACGCTGACGGCGAAAGACTAGACAGGAGCACAGACCGACATGATCAAATTTGCTGGTTTCGGCCGGACCCTCGCGGCGACCCTCATCGTTTCGGCAGCGCTTGCCGGCGCCGCCAAGGCGCAGGACGTCACCGACGAGCAGGTCAAGGCCGCCCGCGCCGCCATCGACGCGATCGGCGCGACGAACGGTTTCGACAATATCCTGCCGGGCCTTGCCGTTCGCATCAAGGCGACGCTCGTCCAGGCCTCGCCGAACCACGAGTCGGAAATCAACGCCACCGTCGACGAGCAGGCCCTGGCGCTCGCGCCGCGCCGCGCCGACCTGGAGCGGGAAGCCGCGACGATCTACGCCAAGACCTTCACCCAGGAAGAGCTGAAGGCGATCGCCGACTTCTACAACTCGCCTGTCGGCAAGAAGCTGCTGTCGGACGGCCCGATCGCCACGCGCGAAGTCATGAAGGCCGCCGAGATCTGGGCTGTCGGCGTCGACCGCGACCTGCGCGCCGAAAGCGCCAAGAAGCTCAACCCGATCCTCGGCGCTGCCGCCGAAGGCGGCGAGGCACAGCAGCCGCAGCAGTGATCGAATGACGAAAGGGCGGCGCAAGCCGCCCTCTGTTTTATGACGGACATCGCCCGCCCACTACCGTCATCCTCGGGCTTGACCCGAGGATCCAAGCGGCACCCGCGGCTGTGGATGGTCGGGTCAAGCCCGACCATGACGGAAGAGAGGTTTGGTGGACTTTGACGGCCGTCCGGCCAGCCTTGCCCGCAGGAGATCACCATGCCGACATTCGACTACGACCTCTTCGTCATCGGCGGAGGCTCCGGCGGCGTGCGCAGCGCGCGCCTTGCCGCCAGCATGGGCAAGAAGGTGGGTATCGCCGAGGAATTCCGCTTCGGCGGCACCTGCGTCATCCGCGGCTGCGTGCCGAAGAAGCTCTATGTCTATGCCTCGCAGTTCCCCGAGCATTTCGAGGATGCCGCCGGCTTCGGCTGGCAGGTCAGCGAGACGCGCTTCGACTGGCCGGCCCTCGTTGCCGCCAAGGAGAAGGAGATCACCCGCCTGGAGGGCCTTTACCGCAAGGGCCTCGACAATGCCGGGGCGACGATCCTTGCGACCCGCGCCGTGCTCGTCGGGCCGAACACGGTGCGCCTGACGGCGACGGACGAGCTTGTGACCGCCGAGCGCATCCTGATCGCGGTCGGCGGCCATCCGACGCCGCATGCCGACCTTCCCGGCCATGAGCTTTGCATCAGTTCAAACGAGGCGTTCGACCTGCCGGAACTGCCGAAATCCATCCTGATCGCCGGCGGCGGCTATATCGCCGTCGAGTTCGCCAACATCTTCCATGGCCTCGGCGTCGACACCATGCTGATCTACCGCGGCAAGCAGATCCTGTCGCGGTTCGACCAGGACATGCGCCAGGGCGTGCAGGCGGCGATGGTCGCCAAGGGCATTCGCATCCTTTGCGAGGACATCATCACCAGCGTGAGCGAGGCCGAGGGCGGCGGGCGCACCGTCACCACCAAGGCGGGCGAGACGCTTGCCGTCGACCAGGTGATGCTGGCGCTCGGCCGGGTGCCGAACACCGGCAGCCTCGGCCTGGAGGCGGCGGGCGTGGGGATGGACGAGCGGGGGGCGATCCTCGTCGATGCCTATTCCCGTACCAACGTTCCGGGCATCTTCGCGCTCGGCGACGTCACGGACCGTGTGCAGCTCACCCCCGTCGCGATCCATGAGGCGATGTGCTTCATCGAGACGGAGTTCCGCGGCAACCCGGTTTCGCCGGACCACGACCTCATCGCCACCGCGGTCTTCTCCCAGCCGGAGATCGGTACCGTCGGCCTCAGCGAGGAGGCGGCGGCAAAAGCCTTCGACGAACTGGAGGTCTACCGCGCCGAATTCCGCCCGATGAAGGCGACGCTCTCCGGCCGGCAGGAGAAGACGATCATGAAGCTCATCGTCAATGCGGCCGATCGCAAGGTCGTCGGCGCGCATATTCTTGGCCACGAGGCCGGCGAGATGGCGCAGCTTCTCGGCATCTCGCTGAAGGCCGGCGTCACCAAGGACGACTTCGACCGCACCATGGCGGTGCACCCGACGGCGAGCGAGGAGCTGGTGACCATGTACCAGCCGAGCTACCGCATCAGGAACGGACAGCGGGTCTGACGGACGGCCGCGTCTCGCCGGCCAGCCGGCCGGCGAAGCGGTCTTCGTGGTGCTTGAAGAGGTTTGCGAGGCGATCGAGGGCGAGCCGCATTTCCGGCCGGTGGCGGTCGTCGTCGTTGACGGCGAGCCAGAGCGGATGGCTGAGTGCCTCGATCGGCTCGCCCTCGCGCAAGAGCGTCGGCATGGCATCGCCCACGAAAGCCGGCAGCACGCCGCGTCCCGCGCCGCCCGCGATCAACCGGGCCAGCACGGCAGGCGCGTTCGTCCAGGTGTGGATTTGCGGCTCGTGGTTGCGGAAAACCCATTTCTCCGCATCGGAAACGGCAACTTCCGTGCCGATCGAGACCCAGGGCAGGCCCGCCTCGAGGGCGAGGTTCGCGGCGCGATAGACCGCATAGGCGACGGTCACCGACTTGCGCACGGCGACATTGCCGGTCTTCGGCGCGCTGTGGAAGAGGCCGATCATGCCGTGGCGATAGGTCAGGTCCCCACCCGCCGGCAATTGCTTGCAGCAGAGGCGGAAGCTGTCGGCGGGACCGCGCAGCTCGCTCGTGTTCTCCGCAACGAAGCCCATCAGCCAGATATCGCCGGCAATGGCGACGATGGGCAGCGCGAAGGCGTCGCCGTGCCAGCGGGTGATGTCGGCGGTCGTGCGGCGGATCGTCTGGACATGCTCGAACAGCACCATGCCGTCCGGGGCGAGTCGGTAGCCCTGCTGGCTGCGGATGAAGAGCGTGCGGCCCATGGCCCGTTCCAGCGCCAGCATGCGGCGGCCGATCGTCGGCGCGCTGGCGCCCGTGATCGCCGCGGCGCCGGCAAGCCCGCCCTCCGCCGCGACGTGGAAGAAAAGCTGCAGATCGCTCCAGTCGACTTCCGACATGCACCGCTCCTGTTGAACGCTTCCTTCTAGCGCAAAAGCCGCCGGCAGGCATCGCTCATCGGTGAAATGGGCGTTTCATTTCCGCGTCTACGCTTGCCGGGGGCCGATCGCTATCTCGGGAAGGAGACCGGAAACAGGAGGCCGTCATGAGCCCGGAATGGATGATCGCCCTCGACAGGGCGGAAAAGACGATGAAGCAGCGCCGGATAGACCCTTTGTCCGATCCGCTGGAAGCGGAAGCCTGGCGCGGGTTGGAAGCGGTGAGCGCGCTTCTTGCGCGCCTCCTCAACGGGCGCGGCCGGCCGGAGCCGAGGGGCACGCGACAGGCCCTGCCGGACAGGGCAGTTGCCTTGCGTGCAAGCCCGCGTCGCTTCTAGGCCAGACCTGTCGCCCTCCGTGCTCTACAGCCTGTCCCGGAGCGGAGGGCGGAACCGTTGCAAATGCGCCGCTGCCGCTGGATCTGCGGCTATGCAAGACCCATCTAACGGTTTATAAGCCCGCATCTTCAACGGACGTGGCGCCCCCCGGTTATCGCGGGCGCATCAGGACAGGTGAACATCATGGCAGAGAATTGGACCCCGAGTAGCTGGCGGCTGAAGCCCATCCAGCAGGTTCCGGACTATCCCGATCTCGCCGCATTGGCGGCGACCGAAGAGCGCCTTTCGAAGTTTCCGCCGCTCGTCTTCGCCGGCGAAGCACGGCGCCTGAAGGCCTCGCTTGCGAGCGTGGCGGAGGGCAACGGCTTCCTCCTTCAGGGCGGCGATTGTGCCGAGAGCTTCGTCGAACACGGCGCCGACACGATCCGTGACTTCTTCCGCGCCTTCCTCCAGATGGCCGTGGTGCTGACCTTCGGCGCCCAGCAGCCCGTCGTGAAGGTTGGCCGCATTGCCGGCCAGTTCGCCAAGCCCCGCTCCTCGGGCATCGAGAAGCAGGGTGACGTGACGCTGCCGTCCTACCGCGGCGACATCATCAACGGCATCGAGTTCACCGAAGAGGCCCGCGTGCCGAGCCCGGAACGCCAGATCATGGCCTACCGCCAGTCTGCCGCGACGCTGAATCTCCTGCGCGCCTTCGCGATGGGCGGTTATGCCAATCTGGAGAACGTGCACCAGTGGATGCTCGGCTTCGTCAAGGACTCGCCGCAGGCCGAGCGCTACCGCAAGCTCGCCGACCGGATTTCCGAGACGATGGACTTCATGAAGGCGATCGGCATCAGCGCGGAAAACCATCCGGGCCTGCGCGAGACCGATTTCTTCACCAGCCATGAGGCGCTGCTGCTCGGCTACGAGCAGGCGCTGACCCGCGTCGATTCGACCTCGGGCGACTGGTATGCGACGTCCGGCCACATGATCTGGATCGGCGACCGCACGCGCCAGCCCGACCATGCGCATATCGAATATTGCCGCGGCATCAAGAATCCGCTCGGCCTCAAGTGCGGCCCGTCGCTGACCAGCGACGGCCTCCTGGAGCTGATCGACCTCCTGAACTCGGCGAACGAGGCCGGCCGCCTGACGCTGATCTGCCGCTTCGGCCATGACAAGGTTGCCGACAACCTGCCGAAGCTGATCCGCGCCGTCGAGCGGGAAGGCAAGAAGGTGGTGTGGTCCTGCGATCCGATGCACGGAAACACGATCACGCTCAACAACTACAAGACCCGTCCGTTCGAGCGGATCCTGTCGGAAGTGGAAAGCTTCTTCCAGATCCACCGCGCGGAAGGCACGCATCCGGGCGGCATCCATGTCGAGATGACCGGCAACGACGTGACGGAATGCACCGGCGGTGCGCGGGCGCTGTCGGGCGATGACCTCGCCGACCGCTACCATACGCACTGCGATCCGCGCCTCAATGCCGACCAGGCGCTGGAGCTCGCCTTCCTTCTTGCCGAGCGCATGAAGGGCGGCCGCGATGAAAAGCGCATGGTCGTGAACGGTTGATCTCCATCCGTTCATGCTTCGGTCCCGTAGATTAGCGGAACTGATGCAAGCATTCAGGAATGTGAAATTGACAGGACCGGGCCGGCTCGCGAAGCTGGCCCGGTTTCGTTTGGGGGGAATGCATGAGCGAGGAACATACCGGCCATTGTCTTTGCGGGGCGGTGCGCTTTCGCACCAGGGGGCCGCTGCGCGAGGTGATCGCCTGCCATTGCAGCCAGTGCCGGCGCCAGACCGGGCATTTCTACGCGGCGACCAACGTGCCCGATCACGCACTGACGGTCGAGGGCGGGGAGAATGTCACCTGGTATCGGGCGAGCGACATGGCGGGACGGGGCTTTTGCCGCACCTGCGGCTCGGCCCTGTTCTGGAAGGGCGACGGGACGAATTATACCTCGATCATGGCCGGTACCTTCGACCTGCCGACCGGGCTTGCCATCGGCAAGCACATCTTCTGCGCCGACAAGGGTGACTATTACGAGATCGAGGACGGCTTGCCGCAATATGCGCAGGGCTATTGAGGCGGCCGATCCCGCTATTGCACCAGCGCGGGGCGCTGGCAGCTGACGCCCGTGACGCGGATATCCGCCTCGCCGATCCGCACGCCGGCAAGAAGCAGCAGGTTGTAGAGCAGTTCGTCGATGGCGGGCGTGACGGCGCCGAGCGTGTTGCCGAGCGCGGACGCGATGCCCGGAATGCCGATCGGCAGGCCGAGCAGCTTGATGTTGATCTCGGCATCGAGATTGCCGAACAGCGACCGGACGGCGGAGGTCAGTGTGTTCCGCGTGGAGACGGATTTCATTGTTCCGGCGGCGATCTCCGCCGGCGTGTAGGTGAGGCGGGTCTTCGCAAGATTCTTCGCCTCGACATGCGCGATCGCATCGATGCTCAGGAGGGCCGAATCGACGATGCGGGCTTTTGTCACCCGCGCATCGTCGGAAAAATCGGAGAGCACGGAGGGATCGACCTTGCCGATGGCGATCTCCGCGACGCCCGGCACCGCGTCGATCGCGACATTGGCATTGCTGAGCGAGCCGCCGTAGCAGCGGATATCGGTCAGCTTCGCCTCCGCGGCGGCAACCTCGACATAGAGCGGCAGCTTGATGCGCAGGCCCGCGAGCGCGGCAAGCCCGTCTATGCCCACCTCGACCGACAGCCGCGTCTGCGCGCTGCGCACGGCGCTGCCCGGCGCGCCGAGCCGGTGCGAGGGCGTTTCGACGGGCGGCTCGCCGATCGCAAGGTTCACCTTTACCGCGGCAAGGCCCGGCACGACCGCGCCGACATCGAGCGCCACTTGGTTCTTGCCGTTGGCGAGCGCTGCCGCGGCGGTGATCATCTGCAGGGCGTTGATCGACATCTTCCAGTCGCCGCCGGTGGCAACGGCAAGCCCCTTCTTCGGATCGAGGTTGAGGATGCGCGAGAGCGGCAGCTTGACCTTGCTGCCGGCCGTCGCCTGCTCGACGAGCCGGAGCGCCGAGCGTACGGGGCCGGAAAGACCCTCGACGGCGCGCATGGAGGCGAGCAGCTGCGGCATGGTGATGCCGGCATTCAGCACCTCCTCATAGGTCCCCGCAGTGAGGTTGAGGGTCGTCGCGACCGCCTTCAGGAAGGGGTGGATGGCGATGTCGGCATCGACCAGCGCGCGGTAGTCCATCACGTTGAGGGAGAGGTTCGTGCCGAGCAGCTTGCCGAGCAGCGCGTTCAGGATGCCGTCATTGAGGCTGGCAAGACGCGTACCGATGGAAAAGGCGGCGGTCTTGGAGCGGGCGGCCGAGCCGGTCGCCGAGAGCATCGGCGATGTGGGTGTGAAGACCGCGGCGACGAAGAGGTCCGAGGGGCGGGTGAGCGTCACCCGCGCGGCATCCGCATCGGCGCTGGCCGGCTTGAAACGCTCTTCCGGCGCGATGTCCGGATCGGCGGTGTAGCGTCCGCGCTCGACGAGGGCGGTGGCGGGCGTCGCCCTGGAGTTGAGCGCCGTGATCACGGCGGGGATGGTGGTGCCGTCCTTGCCGGTCACGGAGACGGGAAGGTTGTTGAGGGCGAAATAGGTGGCCGCGGATTTTTCGGCCTCGGCGACATTGGCGGCGGCGGCGATGGCGGCCAGGTCGGCGGCGGCCTGCAACTGGCGCTGCTGCACGGTGAGGTAGCCATAGTCGACGCCGAGGGCGAGCGAGAAGATGATGAGCGGCAGGCTGATGGCGGCAAGCGTGCCGATATTGCCGTCGCGTTCGCAAAAAAGGGTGCGCGGGGTCTTCATGGTTACAGCCCTCCCACGCGCACGGTAGAATAACGCTCGATCCTCTGGCTCGGCAGCGCGAAGGTGAAGAGGTTCCAGATCGGCAGGTCGCCGGAATCATAGGTGATCGTGACGGTGAACTGTTCCGGATTGGCCGGGTCGTCGGTGACGACGACCTGCATCTTCGCACGGTTGAGGAAGACATAGTCGAAATGCGAGGCGTCGAGGTAGCGGTTGACCAGCGTGACGCGCTCGGTCGGGTTGAGGCCGGCGACCGCCGTGCGGGCGGCATCCGCCGCCACCTGCTGCACCGCATGGGTGACGCTGAGATAGATGCCGTAGGCGATCAGCGTGAAGAGGATGAGGAAGAAGAGGGGGGCGATGATCGCGAATTCCAGCGCCGAGGTGCCGGCGCGATCCTTCGACAGGCGGGACAGGGCGTGCATGACATCTCCTCCTTTGGATTGTCCGGCGACAAGGCGGTTGCATCTTTCAAAAGGAATGCACCTTTATCGTGCGCCCAGAGTCTTAAATTCTCCTATAGATTGATTATTGTGAAAATGTGCAACTGATGATTTGCGCCTGCGTGTTGTCCCCGGCGGTGGCCGGTGCCGGCCTTTCTGACACAATGCGGACACAATTCAGGGCACGCCGAAAGCGATTTCAGCTGTGTTTTTCCCCCCTCACACATTCGTGAAACTCTTGAAATCGGCGTTGCAGCTTTCAACGCCACAATTGTAAAGACGGCCTTCTCCCGCTGCAGCTTCCGCGTGCGCCCTTTCCCTTCCGCGGCGGGAAGGATGAATATCATTGCGATAAATCAATGGTTTGAATCATGAGGCTTTCCTCATGAAAAACCGTCTATATGGACGGTTTTGCCGGTTTTCGCCGACTTGGTTGTGTGCCGGAGCCGCGCTTTTCATTGTTCAAAAAACGTTGACGGCTGTTTCCAGTTTGAGACCCTTCCATCCCGCAAATTGAGGGACCATCTTTATTTCGCAAGAGCGGCCAACCGCTCCTGGAAGACCGATAGGAACGATGATGCCGGGCCATGACGAAGACGAGAGACGTGCGGCTGCCGCCATGCGGCCATCGCCTGAAAGTCAGCCGGATCGTCCCTGTCGCCATCGGCGGAACGCGATGTCCGCGGCCACGATGGATCCCGAACTGCCGTTTCAAGATGCATATATGAAAGGAACAAGACAATGACCAAGACCTTGAGCACGACCTTTGCGACCGCCCTTCTCGCCGCCTCCGTTTTCGGCGGCTCCGCAGCCCTCGCCGGTGGTGACGGCGATTATTATCGCGGTATCGACCGCGACCAGGCCCAGAGCCAGACCATCGACCGTGTCACCACGCAGAGCATCGACAGGAGCGACGCAAAGTCCACGGTGATCGTGGCGGCTGCCGGCCCTGCCAGGGGCGACTACTACAGGGGCCTCGACAGGAACGACCGCTGAGCGGCCACATCTGCAAGGCCAACTCCCAAGACTGACCAAGGAATGAAACAATGAGCAAGTCCCTCAACGCAGCCTTCGCGGCGACGCTTCTCGCCGCATCGCTCTTCGGTGGTTCCGCCGCCTTCGCTGGCGGCGACTATTACAGGGGCGTCTCGCCCACTTCCGAGCAGGATCAGATGATCGAGGCGAAGCGCCAGGCCCGCATAGCAAACGGCCATGTCTATTCCCGGGCGGAAACCACGTCCCGGCGGATCGGCCCGGCCAATGGCGACTATTATCCGGGCCTCGACCGCACGGCGACTGCCGACCGGTAAGCGACGATCCCTTTGCCTGCCATCCGAAGCTCCCGGTTCCCCGCCGGGAGCTTCGTTCGTTCGAGGCGGCGGGGGCCGATGCTGGCCGAAATGCCGCACGCGGGCGATTGTCGCGGTGCGGCAACGTGGGCGCGTGCACGGAATTGACCTTTGCCTGTTCCGGACCGCATTCTTTCCTGCGAGCGCGGCCTGCCGAGGCCCGCGCCAGCCTTATGAAAGGACGTGGCCAATGTTCGAATCGTTGGACGCAACGCTGCTCGCCCGCTTCCAGTTCGCCTTCACCGTATCGTTCCACATCGTCTTTCCCGCCTTCTCGATCGGCCTTGCGAGCTATCTCGCCGTGCTGGAAGGGTTGTGGCTCTGGACGAAGGACGAGGTCTATTTCGCGCTGTTCAATTTCTGGAAGACGATCTTCGCGCTCGCCTTCGGCATGGGCGTCGTTTCCGGCATCGTCATGTCCTACCAGTTCGGTACGAACTGGAGCGTCTTCTCCGACAAGGCGGGGCCGGTCATCGGCCCGCTGATGGGCTACGAGGTGCTGACGGCCTTCTTCCTGGAGGCCGGATTCCTCGGTGTCATGCTGTTCGGCCTCAACCGCGTCGGCCCGAAGCTGCATTTCTTCGCCACGCTGATGGTCGCCGTCGGCACGCTGATCTCGGCGACCTGGATCCTTGCCGCCAATTCCTGGATGCAGACGCCCGCCGGCTTCACCGTCAACGAAGCCGGCCAGTTCGTGCCGGTCGACTGGTGGGCGGTGATCTTCAATCCGTCCTTCCCCTATCGCCTCGTGCACATGGTGCTGGCCGCCTACCTGACAACCGCCTTCGTCGTCGGCGCCGTCGGGGCCTATCACCTTCTGCGCGGCGATGCGCCGAAGCGCGCGAAGACGATGTTTTCCATGGCGATGTGGATGGCGGCCGTCGTCGCGCCGATCCAGATCCTCGCCGGCGACATGCACGGGCTCAACACGCTGGAGCACCAGCCGGCCAAGGTCATGGCGATGGAAGGGCACTACCAGAGCCATCCCGACGGCGCGCCGCTCATCCTCTTCGGCATTCCGAATTCGTCCGAACAGCGCGTCGACTACGCCATCGAGATCCCGAAACTGTCGAGCCTCATCCTCAAGCATGACCTCGATGCCCCGCTCGCCGGGCTCGATACGGTGCCGAAGGAACTGCATCCGCCGGTCGGCATCGTCTTCTGGTCCTTCCGCATCATGGTCGCCATCGGCTTTGCCATGCTGGGCATCGGGTTCTGGTCGCTGTGGTGTCGGTGGCGCGGGACGCTCGGCGAGAACCGCTGGCTGCACCGTGCTGCCGCGCTGATGGGGCCTGCCGGCTTCCTCGCCGTGCTGGCCGGCTGGGTAACGACGGAGGTCGGTCGCCAGCCCTATACGGTCTACGGCCATCTGCTCACCGCCAATTCCGTGGCGCCCATCGATGCGCCCGCCGTCGCCACCTCGCTGATCGCCTTCATCGTGGTCTATTTCCTCGTCTTCGGCGCCGGCACCTTCTACATCCTGCGCCTGATGGGCCGCCTGCCGCGCGATCCCATGCCGGATCTGGCGGAAGGTCCTCTCCGTTCGGCCGGCATCATGCCCGCCGCCGCCACCCCGTCCGGGAGCCGCCACCATGGCCATTGATCTTCCCTTCATCTGGGCAGCCATCATCGCCTTCGCGGTGCTTGCCTATGTCATCCTCGACGGCTTCGATCTTGGCGTCGGCATCCTCTTTCCCTTCTTCAAGGAGAAACACGATCGCGACGTGATGATGAACTCCGTCGCGCCTGTCTGGGATGGAAACGAGACCTGGCTGGTGCTGGGCGGCGGCGGGCTGATGGCCGTCTTCCCGCTCGCCTATGCGACGATCCTGCCGGCGCTCTACATGCCCCTGGTGCTGATGCTGCTGGGCCTCATCTTCCGCGGCGTCGCCTTCGAATATCGCTGGCGCACCCGGCGCGGCGAGTTCCTCTGGGACATTGCCTTTTCCGGCGGTTCCATGGTCGCGGCCTGCACGCAGGGGGTGGCGCTCGGTGCGCTGGTGCAGGGCATTCCGGTGGAAGGGCGCGCCTATGCCGGCGGCTGGTGGGACTGGCTGACGCCCTTCTCCATCGCGACCGGCCTGGCGCTGATCGTCGGCTATGCGCTGCTCGGCGCCACCTGGCTGGTGATGAAGACGAGCGGCGACCTTGCCGAACGCGCCCGCGGCTATGCGCTGAAGGCCGGCCTCGGCACGCTCTTTGCCATGGGCGTCTTCAGCCTGTGGACGCCCTTCCTGGAGCCGCTCTACTTCGACCGCTGGTTCGGCTGGCCGACGCTGCTCTTCAGTCTGCTCGTGCCGCTTCTCGTGCTCGGCTGCTTCGCCCTGCTGGTCCAGGGCCTGCGCACCCGGCACGATTCACGGCCCTTCATCGCCGCGCTCGGCCTTTTCGTGCTGGGCTTTGCCGGCATCGGCATCAGCTTCTACCCCTATATCGTGCCGGCCTCGCTGACGATCTGGCAGGCGGCCGCGCCCGAGGAGAGCCTTGCCTTTCTGCTGGCCGGCGCGCTGGTTCTGGTGCCGATGATCCTCGGCTACACGGCCTATGCCTATTGGGTCTTCCGCGGCAAGGTCGATCCCGAGGAGGGGTATCACTGATGACGGAGGGTTCGACCGGCCGCAGGCTGCTCTGGTTCGTGGGCCTGTGGGCGGGCGGCGTGCTGGCGGTGACGATCGTCGGCTTCGCCATCAAGCTCGCCATCGGGGCCTAGCCGGGTGCCGGAAACAAGGGGCTCACGTAACGTAAAAGCATCCAGCCTCGCGCCAGCTTGCTTGCCTAGGTTCCGCCTCGGCCAGCATGCAGGCCCGCAAGCAGAAGACAGGACCGCACCCTCCTTCCGCTTAACCCCCGGGCCTGCATGTGGCCTTGCGTCTCAGGAGACGTTCGCGGCTTTCCCCCAAAACATTCCTCTGCTATCGGGGTCCCGACAAGGGAGACCGCAATGGCGAAGACGGCCGCAGACTGCACGACGATGGCGGAAATCCGGGAAAACATCGACCGGGTCGACCGGGCGCTGATGGCGCTCTTCGCCGAGCGCTGGAGCTTCATCGGCCGCGCGGCCGAGATCAAGGCGGGCCTTGGCATTCCCGCCGACGTGCCGGAGCGCGTCCGGGAAGTGCGCGACAATGCGCACCGCAATGCCGAGGCCCTCGGCCTCGACGGTGCCTTCTACGAGGGAATCTGGGCAGAACTCATCGACTGTGCCATCGCCCACGAAAAGGCGCTGCTCGGCGAAGAATAGGCGTCAGATCTGGTTGCGCTTGCCGAGGTGCTCCTCCCAGTCGAGCGCCGTACGCACGATGAAGCCGAGGTCGTCATGCTGCGGCTTCCAGTCGAGTTCCCGCATCGCGACGGAGGGGTTGGCGACGATCAGCACCGCATCGCCCGGCCGGCGCCCGGCAAAGCGCACGGGGAAGTCCTTGCCGGAGACGGCCCTCACCTCATCCAGCACCTCCAGCACGGAGAAGCCGCGGCCATAGCCGCAATTGGCGACGATCGAGCCGCCGCCTGCCCGCATGCGCTGCAGCGCCTTCAGATGCGCATTGGCAAGGTCGGTGACGTGGATATAGTCGCGCACGCAGGTGCCGTCCGGCGTCGGATAGTCGGTGCCGAAGACATCCATGCCGGCGCGCTTGCCGAGCGCCGCCTCGCTCGCCACCTTGATGAGATGCGTGGCGCCTGCCGTCGACTGGCCGGTGCGCCCGCGCGGATCGGCGCCGGCGACGTTGAAGTAGCGCAGCGCCGTATAGGTGAAGTCGTGCGCGGCGGCGGTGTCGCGCAGCATGATCTCGGTCATCAGCTTGGAGGAGCCGTAGGGCGATTCCGGCCGCAGCGCTGCGCTTTCCAGCACCGGTTCCGTGCCGTCGGGCGTGCCGTAGACGGCGGCGGTCGAGGAGAAGACGAAATGCGGAATCTTCGCCGCGACGGCCGCGGCGATCAGCGCCCGTGACTTGACCGTGTTGTTGTCGTAATAGGAGAGGGGATCGGCGACCGATTCCGGCACGATGATCGACCCGGCGAAATGGATGATCGCGTCGATGCTGTTTTCGGTGAAGATCTGCGCCAGCAGCGCCGCATCGGCAAGGTCGCCCTCGTAGAAGCGCGCCTCGGGCGCCACGGCCCAGCGGAAGCCGGTCGAGAGCCGGTCGAGCACCACGACCTCCTCGCCCGCATCGATGAGCGCCCAGACCATGTGGCTGCCGATGTAACCCGCGCCGCCCGTAACCAGAACCGCCATGTCATTCCCCGAATCGACTGAATTGCCGGCATATCACCCTGCCGGCCGGCAACACGCAACCGCAATTGCGGCGCATTTGCGGGCCCCTCCCGCCGAACAGAAGGAAGACCGTCATGTCCGACCGTTTCATCGTGCTCTCCGGCTGCTCCGGCGGCGGAAAATCCACCCTGCTGGAAGAGCTCCGGCGGCGCGGCCACGCCGTTGTCGAGGAGCCCGGCCGGCGTATCGTGCAGGCGGAGCTGGCGAGCGGCGGCACCGCCTTGCCCTGGCTGGACCTTGCCGCCTTCGCCCGGCGCGCCATTGCGATGGCGCTCGCCGACCGGGCGGCGATGCAGCAGCATCCCGGCCTCGTCTTCTTCGACCGCGGCCTGATCGACGCCGCTTCCGCCCTCGATGCCGAGGGCGGGGAGCCGGTGCTGCCTGCGTTGGCCGAGGCGCACCGCTACAACAGGCGGGTCTTCCTCACGCCGCCCTGGCCGGAGATCTATGCCGCAGATCCGGAACGCCGGCATGATCTTGCGGCCGCGCTCGCCGAATATGAGCGGCTGGAGGAGACCTATCCCGCGCTCGGTTACGAAGTGGTGGTCGTGCCGAAAATGCCGGTGGCCGCGCGTGCCGATTTCGTGCTCGGCCGCCTTTGATCGCCCTCAGCGCGCCGCGATGTAGCGGGCAAGCCGGTCGGCCGCCTCTGCGACCTGCCCGGGGTCGCGCAGGAAACAGGCGCGCATGAAGAGCTCGCCGCCCGGCCCGAAGGCCGTGCCCGGCGCAAGGCCGACATTGGTGCGGTCGACGATGTCGAGCGCGGCGAGGCGCGAATCCGTCACGCCGTCGATCTTCAGGAAGGCGTAAAGCGCTCCGTCCGGCTTCAGCGTCTCGACGCGGTTGGTGGCGATCAGCGCGTCGCAGAAGACATCACGGTTCGTCGTGGCCTTGTCGATATTCGCCTGCACGAAGGCATCGCCCTCGTCGAGCGCCACGATGGCGCCCTGCTGCAGGAACTGCGGCACGCCCGAGGTGGAATACTGGATCAGGTTCTCCAGCACCTGGCCGATTTCCGGCGGCGCGACGATCCAGCCGACGCGCCAGCCGGTCATCGACCAGTTCTTCGAGAAGGAATTGACGAAGACGACCTTGTCGCCTTCCTCCATCACGTCGAGGAACGAGGGCGCCCGCCCGCCCGCATAGTGGTAGAGCGCATAGATCTCGTCGGCCATGATCCAGAGGCCATGGCGCCGTGCGATGGCGAGCAGGTTGGCAAGGTCCTCGCGCGTCGCCGTCCAGCCCGTCGGGTTGGAGGGCGTGTTGACGAAGAGCACGCGGGTCTTCGGCGTGATCGCCGCTTCCACGCGGTCAAGGTCGACCTGCCAGCGCCCGCCGGCAAAGACGAGCGGCACGGCGACGGGGTTGGCGCCCGAAAGCCCCGCTGCCGCCGCGAAGTTCGGCCAGGCCGGCGTCAGATAGACCATGTCGTCGCCCGGCGAGACGAGCGCCTCGATCGCCAGCTTGATCGCCTGCATGCCGGAGCCGACGACATAGAAATGCTCGTCGGGAAGCGCCGCGCCGAAACGGCGAGCATAGTAGCGCGAAAGGGCGGCGCGCAACTCGGGAATGCCGCGCTGCCAGGTATAGAAGGTCTCGCCGCGCAGCAGCGCGTCGGCCGCGGGCCGGGCAATGAAATCCGGCGTCGGCAGGTCCCCTTCGCCGACCCAGAGCGGGATCAGCCCTTCGCGCCCGCGCGCATAGTTGACCACTTCGACGATCCCGCTTTCCGGGGCGCGGAGCGAGCGCGGGCTGAGGCTTTCGATGAAGGACATGGAACATCACTCCCGCAGGATCGGACCGCGCATCGATGATGACGCGGCCCAAGACCTAACCGGTTTCGTCCCGTCATTCACGCCAGTTTCGCTGACAGACCCATCGAAATCGGTGATGGAAGCGCGGGACGTTGTCCTTGCCGCTGGCGTTCAGGCTCCTGTCAGGCGCACGCCCGATCCTGCCGCCACGACTGGCAGGGAAGGCAAGCATGAAGCGGTTCTTGAAATGGGTTGCGCTCGCCTGTGGCGCGGCGGGCACGGCGCTCGGCATCTATCTTGTGGCGATCCAGCTGACCGGCAACTTCGCCGCCGTGGTACCCGGCGAGGTCTACCGCTCGAACCAGCCCACGCCGGGCGAGATCGCAACCTATGCCGCGCGCTACCGGATCCGCACCATCGTCAACCTGAGGGGGCGGAACGAGCGGGCGGCCTGGTACAGGAACGAGGTCGCCGCGGCCAGGAGCCTCGGCCTCACCCTCATCGATTTCCCCATGCAGGCCGACCAGCGGCTCGACCCCAAGGCGGCGGACGAGCTCGCCGCCCTCCTCAGGGACGCGCCCCGCCCGATCCTCATCCACTGCCGGTCCGGCGCCGACCGCACGGGCCTCGCCTCCGTCATCTACCTCGCCCGCATCGCGCGCGTCGACGAGGAAACCGCCGAACGCCAGCTCTCCATCCGCTACGGCCACATCGGCGTCCCCTTCCTCTCCCCGACCTATGCCATGGATGAAAGCTGGGAGGAGCTGGAAGAAGCGGCGCGCTCAGCTGGATAAAGCGTGTGTCTAAGCACACGGAAACCGCGTACTCTTCTCGATACCCTAATCATTTCAGGAGATTAATGGTGCCCGGAGGCGGATTTGAACCACCGACACGCGGATTTTCAATCCGCTGCTCTACCAACTGAGCTATCCGGGCATCCGGTTGGATTTCGCCTGGAAATCCGTGGGGCGCTTGGTTTCGCCCCGGAAGCGAGCGGGGTTATAGCATCTTGCGAAAATGTGTCCAGCCCTCCCGGGCGTTTTTTGCGGGAAAATTGGCTGGCTTTGCAAGTGGTGGAAAAGATTGTGTTTTCGCCACGTGACAGGGGCGTCACATATCGTCCTCGTCGGCTTTCGCCTCGTCGTCGGCGACGGGGATGGCATAGGAGCCGGAGAGCCAGCGGTTGAGATCGACGTCGCGGCAGCGGTTCGAGCAGAAGGGATAGTGCTCGCGCGCCGAAGGGCGCTTGCAGATCGGGCAGGGCACGGCCTTGCGCAGCGGGGCGACGGTGGCCGCCGGCTTTTCGCTTTCGTTCGTCATGTCAGGCATCCGTCCAGCCGGCATGCACGTCGAAGCCTTCGCCGGAAAGCAGGGCGAGGGTTTCATAGAGCGGCAGGCCGACCACATTGGTGTAGGAGCCGACCAGCTTGACGACGAAGCTGCCGGCAATGCCCTGGATGGCATAGCCGCCCGCCTTGCCGCGCCACTGGCCGGAGGAGAGATAGGCTTCGATGTCGGTGGTCGAGAGCCGCTTGAAGCGGACCTTCGTGTCGATGACCTTCTGGCGCACCGTGCGGTCCGGCGTGATGAGGCAGACGCCGGTGAAGACGCGGTGGCTGCGGCCGGAGAGCAGGTGTAGGGCGCTGGAGGCCTCGTCGATCATCTCCGTCTTCGGCAGGATGCGCCGGCCGACCGAGACGACCGTGTCGGCGGCCAGGATATAGCTTCCGGCAAAGGCCGGGTCCCCCTTGATGGCGGCGAGCGCCGCCTGTGCCTTGCCCGTGGAGAGCCGGCGCGCCAGCGAGCGGGGATGCTCGGAACGCTTCGGCGTCTCGTCGATATCCATGGGCATCAGGCGCGCGGGCGTAATGCCCGCCTGCGCGAGCAGTTCGACGCGGCGCGGCGAGCCGGATGCCAGGATGAGCGTATCGGTCTGCGCCATGGGGTCTCCGGGGTGCGCCGGTTTCAGCTCTCGGGCCGTGGGCCGGACAAGGCCGCGGCCGCAGGTCCCGCTGGGAGGAGCTTACTTGAAACGGTAGGTGATGCGACCCTTGGTGAGGTCGTAGGGCGTCATCTCGACCAGCACCTTGTCGCCGGCGAGAACGCGGATGCGGTTCTTGCGCATGCGGCCCGCGGTGTGCGCGATGATCTCGTGCTCGTTTTCGAGCTTGACGCGGAAGGTGGCGTTCGGGAGCAGTTCCGTCACGACGCCGGGAAATTCGAGGACTTCTTCTTTTGCCATCTTTGAGCGATATTCCTGTAGGGTGGATTCGGGGAGGCCGGATGCCCGCCTCGAAAAAGTTGCCGGAAACTACACAATCCCCGGTGCTTTGTGAACACCGAAGCGCCGGCTTTCTGCATTTGCCGGAAACAGGGCTGTCCTGCGCCTAGCCGGGGGCCTTCAAACGCTTCTCTATCAGCATCTTCAGGAATTCGCGAACCTCGCGGTAGGAGCTGAGAATCTGCTCGCGCGTGCCGGTCGCCACCGTCGGATCGGGCGTCGGCCAGTACATGACGTCGACGGCCATCGAACGGGTGAGCTCGAGCGCGGCATGATGCGCTTCCGGAGCGAGCGTCACGATGAGGTCGAAGTAATCGTCCTCCAGCTCGTCGAGCGAATGGGGCGCATGGCGGCCGAGCGACAGGCCCACCTCGCCGAGCACGGCATCGACGAAGGGGTCGCGCTCGCCGGGGCGCACGCCGGCGGAGGCGACATAGGTGCCGGGCAGCACGCTGCGGGCGATCGTCTCGGCCATCGGCGAGCGCACCGCATTCATGCGGCACATGAAGAGAATCGAACGAGGCGTTCGCGACCGGGCTTCCTGTGGTGCCGGGAAGACGCCCTCCATCCGCTCACCCGCGCCAGTAGAGAACGCAGACGAGCGTGAAAAGCCGGCGGGCCGTGTCGAAGTCGAAGCGGATCTTCCCCGAGAGCCGGTCCATCAGCGTCTGCGAGCCCTCGTTGTGGATGCCGCGCCGGCCCATGTCGATCGCCTCGATCTGGCTGGGCGTTGCCGAGCGGATCGCCTGGTAGTAGCTCTCGCAGATCATGAAATAGTCCTTCACGATGCGCCGGAAGGGCGTCAGCGAGAGGATATGGGTGGCCACCTCCTCGCCCGCCTCGGTGCGGATGGCGAAGACGAGTTTGCTATCGAGCAGCGAGAGGTTGAGGCGGTAGGGGCCGCCGGCATGGCCGATCGGCTCGAACGAGTTCTCCTCGATGAGGTCGAAGATGGCAACGGCACGCTCGTGCTCCACATCCGGCGTGGCGCGGCCGATCGTGTCGTCCAGCACCACGTCGCAGAGGCGGAAGCTGCCCTTCTTGCCCATGCCCTATGTCTCCAGGTTGAGCCGGATGGCGACGGAACGGGCATGCGCGCCGAGCCCTTCGGCCTCGGCAAGCGTGATGGCCGCGGGGCCGAGGGCGCGGAGCTGGCCGGCATCGAGACGGAGGATCGAGGTGCGCTTCATGTAGTCGAGCACGGACAGGCCGGAGGAGAAGCGGGCGGAGCGCGCGGTCGGCAGCACATGGTTCGAGCCGCCGACATAGTCGCCGATGACCTCGGGCGTGTGGCGGCCGACGAAGATGGCGCCGGCATTGCGGATCTTCGGCATCAGCGCGTCGGGGTCAGCGGTGGCGATCTCCAGATGCTCGGCGGCGATGCGGTTGGCGAGCGGCACGGCCTTCGCAAGGTCGGGCACGAGGATGACGGCACCGAAATCGCGCCAGCTGGCGGCGGCGGTCTCCGCGCGCTCCAGCGTCTTCAGCTGCCGTTCGACGGCGGCCTCGACGGCATCGGCGAGCACCAAGCTGTCGGTGACGAGGATCGACTGGGCGCCGACATCGTGCTCGGCCTGGGCGAGAAGGTCGGCGGCGAGCCAGTCCGGGTCGTTGTCGGCGTCGGCGATGACGAGCACTTCGGAGGGACCGGCGATCATGTCGATGCCGACCGTGCCGAAGACCTGGCGCTTGGCGGCGGCGACGAAGGCATTGCCGGGGCCGGTGATCTTGGCCACGGGCGCGATCGTCTGCGTGCCGTAGGCGAGGGCCGCGACGGCCTGCGCGCCGCCGATGCGGTAGATCTCGTCGACGCCGGCGATGCGCGCGGCGGCAAGCACGGCCGGGTTGATCTCGCCGTCCTTTGCCGGCACGACCATGACGAGGCGCGGCACGCCGGCGACCTTGGCCGGCACGGCGTTCATCAGCACGGAGCTCGGATAGCTCGCGGTGCCGCCCGGCACGTAGAGGCCGACGGCGTCGATCGCCGTCCAGCGCGAGCCGAGGCCGACGCCGATGTCGTCCTCGTAGATGTCGTCCTTCGGCCGCTGGCGGGCATGGTGCTTTTCGATGCGCTGGGCGGCCAGTTCCAGTGCGGCGATGATCTTCGGATCGACCGCGTCATAGGCTGCCTCGATCTCCTCCAGCGAGACGCGCATGGAGGTGACGGCAAAGTCGAGGCCGTCGAATTTCCTCGAATAGTCGGCCAGCGCCGCGTCGCCGCGGGCGCGCACATCGTCGATGATCGCGCGCACGACGGCATTGACGTCTTCGGAGACCTCGCGCTTGGTGGTCAGGAAGGCAGCGAACCGGCTTTCGAAATCACTGCTCTGGTAGTCAAGTCTGATCGCCAAGTCGTCCGTCCTGTCGTCTTCCGGCCAAAGCGCCGGCAAATCCTTCAAACCGCCGGATGGCGGGGCTTCAAGCTGGTTTCCCATGCCCCGCCGGTATCTGCAAGCTGAACTTCGACGCATTCCACATCGAGCGCGATGGAGGCGCTGCCGGAGAGCACGAGTTCCAGCGTGCCGTCCGGGCCTTCGCCCTTCCGGGAGAAATTCACGGCGAGCAGGGAGAAGACGGCGTCCTGGTCCTTGCGGTCGATGCCGAGCGAGCGGACGGTATTGACGCGCTTGAAGGCGACGACGGCGCGGCGGCGCTCGAAGGCCTTGCCGCGGCCGACCGCCTTTTCCCAGACGAAGCGGTTGACGATGACGGAAAAGACACCGTGGCGGGGGTCATAGGAAAGGCCGTCGGTCTTGAAGACGGCGTCCTGCAGGTGGGCGGAAACGACGGAGAGGTCTTCCGTGTCGAGGGCGAGCAGTTTCAGGCTGTCCATGGTGCGTCCTTCGGGGGCAAGCCGGCAAGGGAGCGGGAAGCGCCTTCGCAAGCGGCATTGCGGGAAAATGCTTGGGGACACCGCGGTTTGCGGCATCCGGTCTTTTCCACGAGATAGGACGGCGCGCGGCAGACTGCAACGCCCGCCGCGCAGGGAAGATCAGTCGCTGACGCGTTCGACGACGGCGCCGCAGCGGGTGAGCTTCTCCTCGAGCCGCTCGAAGCCGCGGTCGAGGTGGTAGACGCGCGAGACCATGGTCTCGCCTTCGGCGGCAAGGCCGGCGATGACGAGCGAGACCGAGGCGCGCAGGTCCGTCGCCATGACCGGGGCGCCGCGCAGCCGCTCAACGCCTTCGATCTTGGCCGTCTGGCCGGAGAGCGAGATCTTCGCGCCGAGGCGGGCCAGCTCCTGCACATGCATGAAGCGGTTCTCGAAGATCGTCTCGGTGATGTGCGAAATGCCGCTCGACTTGGTCATCAGGCCCATGAACTGCGCCTGCAGGTCGGTCGGGAAGCCCGGGAAGGGGTCGGTGACGACGTCGACCGGCTTGATGCCGCCGCCATTGCGCACGATGCGGATGCCGCTTTCCGTCGAGGTGATCTCGGCGCCGGACCGGCGGATCGCTTCGAGCGCGGTGTCGAGCAATGCGGCATCGGTGCCTTCAAGCGTCACGTCGCCGCCCGTCATGGCGACGGCCATGGCATAGGTGCCGGTCTCGATGCGGTCGGGCAGCACGCGGTGGCGCGCGCCGGAAAGCTGGGTGACGCCCTCGACGGTGATCGTCGCGGTGCCGGCACCGGAGATCTTCGCACCCATGGCGTTGAGGCACTTGGCGAGGTCCTGCACCTCCGGCTCGCGGGCGGCATTGCCGATGACCGTCGTGCCCCTGGCGAGCGTCGCCGCCATCATCAGGACGTGCGTTGCGCCGACGGAGACCTTCGGGAAGGTGTAGCGCGCGCCGACGAGGCCGCCGTCCGGCGCCGTCGCCTCGATATAGCCGCCGTCGATCTCGATCTTCGCGCCGAGCGCGGCGAGCGCCTCGATGAAGAGGTCGACCGGGCGCGTGCCGATGGCGCAGCCGCCCGGCAGCGAGACGCGGGCCTTGCCTTCGCGGGCGAGCAGCGGGCCGATGACCCAGAAGGAGGCGCGCATCTTCGAGACGAGCTCGTAGGGCGCCGTCGTGTCGACGATGTTGCGCGAGGTGAAATGGATCGTGCGGGAATAGCCTTCGCCCTGGCGCTCGCGGCGGCCGTTGACGGAAATGTCGGCGCCGTGGTTGCCGAGGATGCGGATGAGCTGCTCGACATCGGCGAGGTGCGGCACGTTTTCCAGCGTCAGCGTGTCGTCGGTGAGGAGCGAGGCAATCATCAGCGGCAGCGCGGCATTCTTGGCGCCGGAAATCGGGATGGTGCCCTTAAGTTCGTTGCCGCCTACAATTCGGATACGATCCATGTGCGATTACGGGCCGGGCCCGCCTTTCTCAAAGAATTTCGGCTTTCGGAGATGGCGGCCTCTTTAGAGCATCGCGATCGAAAAATGAAGACCGTGCCGGCCGCCCGCCCTTTTGCGCGCGCCGGTTGGAAAACCATCCCCGTCGTCTTCGGGTGAAGACATGCCCGACTAACCGTCCGATTCGTCTTTTTTTGCGGCAGGACGTCCCCCCGGAAGTCCGGTCGTTTCATCCGCCGCGCCGGCCCGGCGGGCGCGCGCCTGCTGCTTTCGCCGCTGGAGATTGTCGCGCAGCGTCTTGGCCAGCCGCTCCGCGCGAATCTCCGCTTCGGTCCTGATCTTCCCGCTCTTCGTCTCGTCCTTGCCGCTCATGCCCGTCCTCTTATCGAAATCCATCCCGGCAAAAAAGCACTGCCATCACCAGATTTGTTGCAACAATCGCAAAATCGCCGCTTGCACTGCCGGATGACCTATGGCAATAGGCCCTCGCTCACGCGGAACAGACCTTCGTTTCGCCGGATGCTGCTATAGCTCAGGGGTAGAGCACTCCCTTGGTAAGGGAGAGGCCGAGAGTTCAAATCTCTCTAGCAGCACCATTCTTCCTCGTTTTCTTTCCATTTTCCGCACCCGTTGCCGCCTTCCTGCGCGTCTGGCCGGGCGGTTCGCCGACGACGCGTTTGAAGGCGCGGGCGAAGGCGGCCTGGGAGCCGAAGCCGAGGCGGCGGGCGGCGGTGTCGATCGACAGCTTGTCGCGGCGGAACCATTGTTCGGCAAGACGCATGCGCAGGGCAAGCACGTAGCGCTGCGGCGTCACGCCCGTCACCTCGACGAAGCGTTTTGCGAAGACCGAGCGGGAGCTGCCCATTTCCTCAGCCATGTCGGCGAGCGTCCAGTTGCGGCCGGGCTCGCGGTGGAGGGCGGCGATGACGCGGCCGAGGCGCGGGTCGCGCAGCGCCTCGATCCAGCCGGTCGCATCGCCGCAACCGCATTCCACCCAGCCGCGCACGATGGAGGCGGCGACCACGTCGGCAAGGCGTGCGAGGATGCCGGCCGAGCCGACGCGCTCCTCCCCCATCTCCCGCTCCATCGCGTCGAGCAGCGGCATCAGCTCGGGCTGGCGTCCGATCAGCGCGCCGACCGACATGATCTGCGGCATGAGGCCGACGAGCGGATGCAGCGTGTCGAGCTCGAACTCCATGCGACCGGTGAAGATCAGCGTGTCGTTTTCCGGGTCCGCCGTCTTGATGCAGGCCTCCACCGCCGCCACATCGGCGCAGAGCGGCTTTCGCGTATAGCTCTCGTAGTCACGGATCTGGACATGCGGTCCGGTGACGATCTCGTGCACCTCGCCGCGTGGCAGCAGCACGGCATCGCCGCAGCAAAGTTCGCGCCCGGCCTCGCCCGGCGCGCGCAGCAGGACCTTGCCGCGGGCGACGAAATGGAAGCGGGCTTCCGGCCCCGCCGGAAAGCGGATGCCGAAGGGCGGGCTGAGCTGGAGCCGGCCGTAGCTCGCGCCGCGCAGGCGCATGCCCATCAGCAGTTCGCTGACGGGGTCGTGCAGGTTTTTTGCGGAGTCGGACGATCGATCAAACATTGCGGATAAAATGACATTGTGCGTCTTGCATTTCAACCCACCTCTTGGAGCACGCACTGCAACAGGAAAGGGATGGCAGATGACGGATGCAACAATCGCGGCGCCGCAGAGCGAAGCGGATGCGCGGCCGGCCTGGGGGGCCGTGATATCGATGACGTTCGGCGTGTTCGGGCTGGTGGGCGCGGAATTCCTCCCCGCAAGCCTGCTGACGCCGATGGCGGCCGATCTTCGGATATCCGAGGGCATGGCCGGCCAGGCGGTGACGGCGACGGCGGCGGTCGCGCTGGCGACGAGCCTGCTGGTCACGGTGGTGACGCGCAGGATCGACCGGCGGCTCGTGCTGCTCGGCCTTTCGGTCCTTTTGATCTTTTCGAACCTCCTCGTGGCGATGGCGTCGAACCTCGCCATGCTTCTGGCCGGGCGGGTGCTGCTCGGCATGGCGCTCGGCGGCTTCTGGACGCTCTCGGCAGCGACCATGATGCGGCTGGTGCCGGAGGCCTATGTGCCGAAGGCCCTGTCGGTCATGTTCCTCGGCGTGTCGGCGGCCACGGTCTTCGCCGCGCCCGTCGGCAGCTATGTCGGCGATATCGTCGGCTGGCGGAACGTCTTTCTAGGCGCCGCCGTGCTTGGCGCGCTGGCGCTCGTCGTGCAGCTTGCGACGCTGCCCTCGCTTCCGCCGCGCGGCCATTCGCGCTTCGGCACGCTCTTCGAGGTGCTGATGCGGCCCGGCGTCGGTTTCGCGATGTTCGCGATCCTGCTCGTCTTCACCGGCCATTTCGCCTTCTTCACCTATATACGGCCGTTCCTTGAAACGGTGACGGGTCTCGGCGTCGAGGGCTTCTCGGCCGTCTTGCTCGGCTTCGGCATCGCCACCTTCTTCGGCAATTATCTCGGCGCCGTGCTGCTGGAACGTTCCATGCGCTTCACGCTGACGATCATGCCGGTGGTGATGGGCGCGCTCGCCCTCTCGCTCGCCCTCTTCGGCGGCAGCCTTGCCGGCGATGCGGCCATGGTCGCGCTCTGGGGTCTCGCCTTCGGCGCGGTGCCGGTCGCCTGGTCGACCTGGATCACCCGCGCCGTGCCGGACGAGGCCGAAAGCGCCGGCGGCCTCTTCGTCGCCGCCATCAATTTCGCCATCGCGACCGGTGCCGCCGCAGGCGGGGCCCTGTTCGATACAACCGGCGTGACGAGCGTCTTCGTCGCCAGCGGCGCCGTGCTGCTGCTGGCCGCACTCACCATCGTCTCGGCGGTGCGCACCCGGCCGGCCTGATCGCACGGGATGGCGGCGTTCCCGTCCGCCATCTCCCTATTTTCGTTTGCGTGTGCCTGTCTTCACCCTGTTCCCCGTCATGCTTTTCGGTCTAGAACTCCAGTCGAGGATTCTTGGAGGAGCGGCGTGTGACGATGACGGCAGGCGATTTTTCGCGGGGAACTTTTGTCGGGCGCGTCTGGCGGCCGGATGTGCAGGGGCCGGCAGTGGTGATGCTGCGCGACGGCAAGCTGTGCGACATCACGTCCCGGGCCATCCCGACGATGCGGGACCTCCTGGAGACGGACGATCCGGCGGCTGTCGCCCGCGCGGCGCCCTGCGATCCGCTCGGCACGCTCGATGCCGTGCTGGAGGCCTCCGTCGAGGGCGCCGGCAATTTCTCCCGGCTGCACCTGCTCGCGCCGTGCGACCTCCAGGCCGTCAAGGCCTGCGGCGTCACCTTCGCCCGCTCGATGATCGAGCGCGTGATCGAGGAGAAGGCGGCGGGCAATCCGGCGCTGGCGGAGAAGGTGCGCGGCCGCGTCACCGCCATCATCGGCGACAGCCTGCGCGACCTGAAGGCGGGCTCGGAAGCGGCGGCCAAGGTCAAGGCGGCGCTGATCGAGGAAGGCGTCTGGTCGCAGTATCTGGAAGTCGGCATCGGGCCGGATGCCGAGGTCTTCACCAAGGCGCCGGTGCTGGCCGCCGTCGGCTGGGGCGCCTCGGTGGGGCTGCATCCGATCTCCAGGTGGAACAATCCGGAGCCGGAAATCGTGCTGGCGGTCGACAGCCAGGGCCGCGTCAAGGGCGCGACGCTCGGCAACGACGTGAACCTGCGCGATGTCGAGGGCCGCTCGGCGCTGCTGCTCGGCAAGGCCAAGGACAACAATGCCTCGGCGGCCATCGGGCCCTTCATCCGCCTCTTCGACGAGACCTATGCGATCGACGACGTGCGCAAGGCCGATCTCGACCTCCTGATCGAGGGCGAGGACGGTTTCGTCCTGAAGGGCCGCAGCACGATGCGCGAGATCAGCCGCGATCCGCTCGACCTCGTCGCCCAGACGATCGGCAAGCACCATCAATATCCTGACGGCTTCCTGCTGTTCATGGGCACGCTCTTCGCGCCCGTCGAGGACCGCGACACCCCCGGCCAGGGCTTTACCCACAAGACCGGCGACCGGGTGACGATCTCCAATGCCGAGCTGGGCGCCCTCACAAACACCGTGCGCCTTTCCACCGAATGCCCGCCCTGGACCTTCGGCATCACCGCGCTGATGCGCAACCTCTCCTCCCGCGGGCTCCTCTAGATGGGTGAAGGCGGCATGGACGAGACGAGCCGCAAGATCCTGCGGCTGCTGCAGAGCGAACCGGAGCTGACGGTCGCCGAGATCGGCGAGCGCGTCGGCCTCAGCCATACGCCCTGCTGGCGGCGCATCAAGGAGATGGAGCGGCAGGGCATCATCCGCGGCCGCATCGTCGCCGTCGATCCGAAGCGCGTTGGCTTCGAGGTGTCGGTCTTCTGCTTCGTGCGGCTGAAGCAGCACGACGAGGCGACGCTGCTGGAATTCGAGAAGGCGGTGAAGCACATGCCGGAGGTCGTGCAGTGCTATTCCATGACCGGCGACCATGACTATGTGCTGCGCGTTCTGACAAGCAGCGTGCGCCAGTACGAAGAGATCCTGAAGAAGGCGCTGCTGCGCCTGCCGGGCGTCGGCTTCGTCAATTCCAGCTTCGCGCTCGACGAGCTGAAGAACACGCACCGCGTTCCGATCTGACGCGAAATGAGGATGGCTTTGCGCCCAGTGGCCGCTTTTGCGGATGCCATCCCGAAACTGTGATTCGCCGTCGCGAAAATAGGGACCCGCTCCTCCCATTCCATGGGTAAGCTCCTACATATGGAGGATGGCTTTCACGGAGGAGGGCCATCGAGGAGGAGGTCATGCTCAAGCAGAGCTTTTCTCTCGAGGACAAGTATATGGCCGAGGAGGGGAGGATCTTCCTTTCCGGCACCCAGGCACTCGTGCGCCTGCCCATCGTCCAGATGCGGCGCGACCGGGCCGCGGGGCTGAACACCGCCGCTTTCATCTCGGGTTATCGCGGATCGCCGCTCGGCGGCTACGACCAGCAGCTTGCAAAGGCGAAGAAGCATCTGGCGGCGCACGACATCGTGTTCCGGCCGGGCGTCAACGAGGACCTGGCGGCCACCGCCGTCTGGGGCACGCAGCAGCTCCACCTCTCGCCGGGCGCGCGCTATGACGGCGTTGCCGGCTACTGGTACGGCAAGGGGCCGGGCGTCGACCGTTGCGGCGACGTGCTGAAGCACGCCAACGCTGCCGGCACCGCGAAACATGGCGGCGTGCTCTGTTTCGCCGGCGACGACCATTCGGCAAAGTCGTCCTCCATTCCGCACCAGTCCGACCATGCCTTCATGTCGGCGCTGATCCCGGTGCTTTATCCCTCCTCGATCCACGAATTCGTCGAATACGGCCTGCTCGGCACGGCCATGTCGCGCTTTTCCGGCTGCTGGGTCGGCATGAAGTTCATCGCCGACACGGTCGAGACGACGGCCTCCGTCGATCTTGCGGGCGAGCGCCGGCAGTTCGTCATCCCGCAGGATTTCGAGCTGCCGCGGGACGGCCTCAGCCTGCGCTGGCCCGACCCGCCGTTGCCGCAGGACGAACGCCTCCAGACCTACAAGGGCTATGCGGCCATCGCCTTTGCCCGCGCCAACCGGGTGGACGAGGTGACGCACGACGTGCCGCGCGCCCGCTTCGGCATCATCGCCTCGGGCAAGGCCTATGAGGATGTGCTGCAGGCGCTGAAGGAGCTTTCCCTCGGCCCGGCCGAGATGGCCGAGATCGGCATGCGCATCTACAAGGTCCGCATGCCCTGGCCGCTGGAGCCGGAAGGGGTTCGTGACTTCTCGCAGGGACTGGAGGAGGTGCTGGTCGTCGAGGAACGCCGCGAGATCATCGAGAACCAGATCAAGCAGCAGCTCTTCAACTGGCATCACGGCGAGCGGCCGCGCATCGTCGGCAAGTTCGACCATCAGGACAAGCCGTTCCTGCCGCTGTCGGAGGCTTTGTCCGTCGGCATGGTGGCGCGGGCGATCGCCGCCCGTCTCCTGCAGTTCGATTTCGATGCCGGCCTGAAGACGGTCATTTCCGACGAGCTTGCCTATCTCCTGGAACGCGAGAAGATCCGCAAGGCGCACACGGCGCCGGTCGAGCGCGTGCCCTATTTCTGCTCCGGCTGCCCGCACAACACCTCGACGAAGGTGCCCGAGGGAAGCCGCGCCACGGCCGGCATCGGCTGCCACTACATGGTGCAGTGGATGGACCGTGACACCACGACCTTCACCCATATGGGCGCCGAGGGCGTGCCGTGGTCGGGCATCGCGCCCTTCAGCGACGAGAAGCACATCTTCGTCAATCTCGGCGACGGCACCTATTATCATTCCGGCATCCTGGCGATCCGCCAGTCCGTCGCCGCCGGCGTCAACATCACTTACAAGCTGCTCTACAACGACGCGGTCGCCATGACCGGCGGCCAGCCTGTCGATGGCCCGCTCAGTCCCGAGGTGATGACGCGGCAGCTGCATGACGAGGGCGTGGCGCCGATCTACCTCGTTTCCGACCATCCGGACGCATACTCGCCGGCGATGCTCGCGCCCGGCGTCATCGTGCGCCATCGCGACGAGATGGACCGGGTGATGCGCGATATCCGCGAGGCGCCCGGCTGTTCGGCCATCGTCTACGTGCAGACCTGCGCGGCGGAAAAGCGCCGCCGCCGCTCGCGCGGCCTGATGGCGGACCCGCCGGTCCGCCTGATGATCAACCCCGCTGTCTGCGAAGGCTGCGGCGACTGTTCCACCCAGTCGAACTGCGTCTCCGTCGAACCGCTCGACACGGAATTCGGCCGCAAGCGCAAGATCAACCAGTCGACCTGCAACAAGGACTATTCCTGCCTCAAGGGTTTCTGCCCGTCCTTCGTGACGGTCGAGGGCGGCCGGCTGCGCAAGGCCGCGCGCTCCAACCCGGACATGACCGGTATTGCTGAGCCCGACATCGTGCGGATCGGCGACCGCGCCTACAACATCGCCATTGCCGGCATCGGCGGCACCGGTATCCTGACGATCAGCGCCATCCTCGGCATGGCCGCCCATCTCGACGGCAAGGCGCCGATGATCCTCGACATGGCGGGCCTTGCCCAGAAGGGCGGCGCCGTCATGAGCCACCTGCGCATCGGCCTTTGCGATGAGGATGTCTCCTCGCCGCGCATCGTCACGGGCGGTGCGGATCTCCTCCTGGCCGCCGACGACGTGGTCGCCGCCTCGAAGGATGCCGTGACGCTCTGCGACCACCACCGTACGACGGGCGTCGTCAACACGAAGCTGACGCCGGTCGCCGATTTCGTGCGCAAGCGGGACTTCGATTTCCGCCGCCGCGATGTCGAGGGCACGGTGCGGGCGGCGCTGCGCGACCCCTCCCATCTTCTCGATTTCACGACGATCGCTGAGAAGGTGGCCGGCAATGCCATGGCGACGAACATCCTGATGACGGGTTTTGCCTGGCAGAAGGGGCTGATCCCGCTGACGCGCCAGTCGATCGAACAGGCGATCGTGCTGAACGGCGTCGCCGTCGACGCCACGCTCTCCGCCTTCGGCTGGGGCCGCCTGATCGCCGCCGACCCGGCCCGCGCCGAACGCCTGCTCGCCCCCGGAAAGCCCATCGCGATGCTGGAGACCATGGCGCCGGACGCGCTGGTCGCCCATCGCATGAAACACCTGACGGCCTATCAGAACGCCGCCCTGGCCGATCGCTACAAGGCGCTGGTCGAGCGCGTGCGCCAGGCGGAACGGGCGCTCGGGCCGGACGACCGGCTGATCCGCGCCGTCGCGCATGTCTATGCCCAGCTCCTCGCCTACAAGGACGAATACGAGGTGGCGCGGCTCTTCACCGACCCGGCCTTCAAGCAGGGGCTGGCCGAGCAGTTCGAGGGCAAGTACAGCATCGCCTTCAACCTCGCGCCGCCCTTCCTGAAGGGCGAGGATGCGAACGGCCGCCCGCGGAAACGCCGCTTCGGCCGCTGGATGCTGCCGGCCTTCGGCCTGCTCGCCCGCCTGAAGGGCCTGCGCGGCACCGCCTTCGACCCGTTCGGCCGCACGGCGGAGCGCCGCATGGAGCGCCAGCTCATCGCCGACTACGTGGCGCTCACCGAGCATGTGCTCGAAAACCTCTGTCGCGAGAACCTCGACGCCGCCGTTGCGCTGCTGTCGCTTTACGGCGAAATTCGTGGTTACGGCCCGGTAAAGGAGGCGGCGGTGAAGCGGGTGAGGGCACGCGAGGCGGAAATGCGCCTGGCCTTCGATACGGCAGGACAACACAGGGCGGCCGCCTGAGGCCGCGATGGCGCCGGTCATCCGGCTCCGCAAATTGAGAAAGCAGGCGGATGCCGGGCATCCGACCGGGGAGGACGGACATGTACGATGCTGCGATGAGCTTCGGGCTTGGTGAGGAAATCGACGCGCTCAGGGAGAGCGTCCGGCGTTTTGCGAGCGACCGCATCGCCCCGCAGGCGGCGGAAATCGACCGCAGCAACACCTTTCCCATGCCGCTCTGGCGTGAGCTGGGCGATCTCGGCCTGCTCGGCATCACCGCGCCGGAAAGCCATGGCGGATCCGGCATGGGCTACCTCGCCCATTGCGTGGCCATGGAGGAGATCAGCCGCGCCTCCGCCTCGGTGGGCCTCAGCTACGGCGCCCACTCCAACCTCTGCGTCAACCAGATCGTGCGCAATGCCAGCGCCGCGCAGCGGGAAAAGTACCTGCCGAAGCTGATCTCCGGCGAGCATGTCGGCGCGCTCGCCATGTCGGAGCCGGGCGCGGGCTCCGACGTCGTCTCGATGAAGCTGCGCGCCGAAAAGCGAGGCGACCGCTATGTGCTGAACGGCAACAAGATGTGGATCACCAACGGGCCGGATGCGGATGTGCTTGTCGTCTATGCCAAGACGGATCCGGACGCCGGCCCGCGCGGCATCACCGCCTTCCTCATCGAAAAGGGGTTCAAGGGGTTCTCGACGGCGCAGAAGCTGGACAAGCTCGGCATGCGCGGCTCCAATACCTGCGAACTCGTCTTCGCCGATTGCGAGGTGCCGGAGGAAAACGTGATGGGCACCGTCGGGCGCGGCGTCAACGTGCTGATGTCCGGCCTCGATTATGAGCGCGTCGTGCTCTCGGGCGGCCCGCTCGGCATCATGGCCGCCTGCCTCGACGTGGTCATCCCCTATCTGCACGAGCGCAAGCAGTTCGACCGGCCGATCGGCGAGTTCCAGCTGATGCAGGGCAAGGTGGCCGACATGTATGTCGCCCTCAACGCCGCGCGCGCCTATGTCTATGCCGTGGCCGCCGCCTGCGACAGGGGCGAGACCACGCGCAAGGACGCCGCCGGCTGCATCCTGCTCTCCGCCGAAAGCGCAACGAAGCTAGCCCTCGAGGCCATCCAGGCCCTCGGCGGCAACGGCTATATCAACGACTATCCGACGGGCCGCCTGCTGCGCGATGCGAAACTCTACGAGATCGGCGCCGGCACCTCGGAGATCCGCCGCATGCTCATCGGCCGCGAAATCTTCCAGGAGACGCTGTGATGCCGGTCATCCCCTCGGCCGTGAACATCCGCAGCGAGACCTTTGCGGCGAACCGCAAGGCCATGCTGGAGACACTCGCTCTGGTGGAGGAGGCGGCGGGCCTTGCCATGGATGGCGGCGGGGCGAAGGCGCGCGAGCGCCACGTTTCCCGCGGCAAGCTCCTGCCGCGCGACCGCGTCGCGCAATTGCTCGATCCCGGCTCCGCCTTCCTCGAAATCGGCCTCACCGCCGGCCACGGCCTCTATGACGGCGCCTCGCCCTCCGGCGGCATGATCGCCGGCATCGGCCGCGTCTCCGGCCGCGAATGCATGATCGTCTGCAACGATGCGACGGTGAAGGGCGGCACCTATTATCCCATCACCGTGAAGAAGCATCTTCGCGCGCAGGAGATCGCCGCGGAGAACCGGCTGCCCTGCATCTATCTCGTCGATTCCGGCGGCGCCAACCTGCCGAACCAGGACGAGGTCTTCCCCGACCGCGATCATTTCGGCCGCATCTTCTACAACCAGGCGCAGATGTCCGCCGCCGGCATTCCGCAGGTCGCCGTCGTCATGGGCAGTTGCACGGCCGGCGGTGCCTATGTGCCGGCCATGAGCGACGAGACCGTCATCGTCGAGAGCCAGGGCACGATCTTCCTTGCCGGCCCGCCCCTGGTGAAGGCGGCGACGGGCGAGGTGGTGACGGCCGAGGATCTCGGCGGCGGCGACGTGCATACCCGCCTTTCCGGCGTCGCGGACCATCTCGCGCGCGACGACCGCCATGCGCTCGCGATTGCCCGCCAGATCGCGGCCAATCTCAATACGCATAAGCCGAAGTTTACGAAGGTCGGCGACGGCGATGCACCGCTTTACGACCCGGAAGATTTGCTCGGCATCGTGCCGGCCGATACCCGCACGCCCTACGACGTGCGCGAGGTGATCGCCCGCGTGGTGGATGGCTCGCGCTTCGACGAGTTCAAGGCGCGCTTCGGCACCACGCTCGTCTGCGGCTTTGCCGCGCTGCACGGTCTTCCCGTCGGCATCATCGCCAACAATGGCGTGCTCTTCTCCGAGGCCGCCCTCAAGGGCGCGCATTTCATCGAGCTCTGCACCCAGCGCGGTATCCCGCTTCTCTTCCTGCAGAACATCACCGGTTTCATGGTCGGCCGCAAATACGAGGCCGAGGGCATCGCCAAGCATGGCGCGAAGCTCGTCACCGCCGTCGCGACGGCGAAGGTGCCGAAGATCACCGTCCTGATCGGCGGCTCCTACGGCGCCGGCAATTACGGCATGTGCGGCCGGGCCTATTCGCCGCGCTTCCTCTGGACCTGGCCGAACAGCCGCATCGCCGTCATGGGCGGCGAGCAGGCGGCGGGGGTGCTCGCCACCGTCCGGCGCGAGGGCATCGAGCGCGCTGGCGGCAGCTGGAGCGCCGAGGAGGAGGCCGCCTTCAAGCAGCCGACCATCGACATGTTCGCCCGGCAGAGCCACCCGCTCTATGCCTCGGCACGGCTCTGGGACGACGGCATCGTCGATCCGCGCAAGACGCGCGACGTGCTGGCGCTTTCACTCTCGGCGGCGCTCAATGCGCCGGTCGAGCCCACCCGTTTCGGCGTCTTCAGGATGTAGAGGAGGGAATGCCATGAACCGCGAAACCATCAATGCCAAGAACGCACCCACCCCGCGCGGCGGTTATTCGCAGGCCGTCAAGATCGAGGATTTCAAGAAGCTGCTGTTCATCAGCGGCCAGATTCCCGTGTCGGACGACGACAAGGTGCCGGAAACGTTCGAGGAACAGGCGCGGCTCGTCTGGCGCAACATCGATGCGCAGCTGAAGGCGGCGGGCATGTCCAAGGCCGATCTCGTCAAGGTGACGACGTTTCTCTCCGACCGGCACCACGCGACCGCCAACCGCGAGATCCGCAGCGAATATCTCGGCGCCATCGCCCCGGCGATGAGCGTCGTCATCTGCGCGATCTTCGATGAGAAGTGGATGCTCGAGGTCGAGGCCATCGCGGCACAATAACGCGTGGGACCCGTCCCGCGTTTCCCTATCCGTTTTGCCGGAGGCAGGATGTTCAGAAAGATCCTCATCGCCAACCGCGGCGAAATCGCCTGCCGCGTCATCCGCACCGCCCGCCGCATGGGCGTTGCGACGGTCGCCGTCTATTCCGACGCCGACCGGCAAGCCCTGCATGTCGCCATGGCCGACGAGGCGATCCGCATCGGCCCGGCGGAGGCGGCGAAAAGCTATCTGGACATCCCCGCCATCATCGCGGCTGCCAAGGCGAGCGGCGCGGAGGCGGTGCATCCCGGCTACGGCTTCCTCTCGGAGAATCCCGATTTCGTCGAGGCGGTGGAGGCGGCCGGCCTCGTCTTCATCGGCCCCTCGGCAAACGCCATCCGGGCCATGGGGCTGAAGGACGCCGCCAAGGCGCTGATGGAAAAGGCCGGCGTGCCGGTCGTGCCGGGCTATCACGGCGAACGGCAGGAGGCCGATTTCCTCGCCGGCGAGGCGGCGGCGATCGGCTATCCGGTGCTGATCAAGGCCCGCGCCGGCGGCGGCGGCAAGGGCATGCGGCGGGTGGAGCGGCCTGCCGATTTTACCGCCGCGCTCGAAAGCGCCCGGCGCGAGGCGGAAAGCGCCTTCGGCGACGGCCGCGTGCTGGTCGAGAAATACATGGCAAAACCCCGCCATATCGAGGTGCAGGTCTTCGGCGACGGGCACGGTAATGTCGTGCATCTCTTCGAGCGTGACTGCTCGCTCCAGCGCCGGCACCAGAAGGTTATCGAGGAAGCGCCCGCGCCCGGCATGACGACGGAGATGCGGGCCGTGATGGGTGCGGCCGCGGTGCGCGCGGCGGCGGCCATCGGCTACAGCGGCGCCGGCACCGTCGAATTCATCGCCGACGTCTCCAAAGGCCTGCGGCAGGACCGCTTCTACTTCATGGAGATGAACACGCGCCTGCAGGTCGAACATCCGGTGACGGAGGCCATTACCGGCCTCGACCTCGTGGAATGGCAGCTGCGCGTCGCCGCCGGCGAGCCCTTGCCGAAGCGGCAGGAGGACCTTGTCATCGACGGCTGGGCCTTCGAGGCCCGGCTCTATGCGGAAAACCCGGCTCGCGACTTTCTGCCGGCGACCGGCCGCCTCACCGTCTTCGACCTGCCGGGCGAAGCCCGCATCGATTCGGGTGTACGCGCGGGCGACATCATCACCCCCTATTACGACCCGATGATCGCCAAGGTGATCACCCATGGCCGCGACCGCAAGGAGGCGCTGGCGCGGCTCGAAGCGGCACTCGCCGCCTGCCGCGTCGGCGGACTGACGACCAATGCCGGTTTTCTCGCCCGTCTCTGCCGCCTGCCGGCCTTCGCCGCGGGCGATGTCGATACGGGCCTCATCGGCCGGGCCGGCGAGGGACTGCTGGCCGATCCGGATGCCTCCGAGGAGGTCTTTACGCTCGCCGCCCTCTCGGCGCTCGGTTTTCTCGATGCGCCGGCCGATCCGGATCCGTGGGGTCATGTCCGCGGTTTCCGCCTGTGGGGGAATGCGGCCCAGACCGTCTTTCTCGATCATGGCGGCGCGGAACATGCCTTGCGTGTCACCGCGCTTGGCAAGGATCGCTTCCGCATCGACCATGACGGCATGGCAACGGATATCCGCGTGCAATCGGCGGATGGTCGCGCCGTCCAGGCGGAGTTCGACGGGCATCTCCTGCCCGCGACGATCCACCGGGAAGGCGCCGATATCGCCGTCTTCTTCGCCGGCCACGGCCATGCCTTCGCGGTCACGCAGGAGGCCGGACATCAGGGCGAGGCGGCGGCAGGCGGCGACCGGCTCCTGGCCCCCATGCCGGGGCTGGTGCGCATCGTCTCCGTCGCGCCGGGCGCGCGCGTCGCGCGCGGCGATGCGCTGGTGACCATGGAGGCGATGAAGATGGAGCTGGTGCTGGCTGCCCCGCGCGATGGCGTCGTGGCGGCGGTACCCGTCGCCGCGGGCGACCAGGTGGCGGAAGGCGCCCTGCTTTTGGCGCTGGAGCCGGAGGAGGCCGCATGAGCCGGCGCGTCGAGATTGTCGAGATGGCCGCCCGCGACGGCCTGCAGAACGAGAAGGCGATCATCCCCGCCGCCGACAAGATCGCGCTGATCGATCGCCTGTCGGATTGCGGCTTCCGGCGCATCGAGGCGACGAGCTTCGTCAGCCCGAAATGGGTGCCGCAGCTTGCGGACGGTGCCGAGGTGATGGCCGGCATCGCGCGTCGGCCCGGTGTTTCCTATGCGGCGCTGGTGCCCAACATGAAGGGCTACGAGGCGGCAAAGGCCGCCGGTGTCGACGAGGTCGCCGTCTTCCTCTCCGCTTCCGAAGGCTTTTCGCGGGCCAACCTCAACTGCTCGATCGCCGAGAGCATCGAGCGTGCCCGGCCCGTCGCCGACGCGGCGAGGGTGGACGGCATTCCGCTGCGCGGCTATGTCAGCTGCGTCGTGCAGTGCCCCTATGACGGGCCGGTGGAGCCCTCCGCCGTGGCGCGGGTGACCGGGCAATTGCTGGACCTCGGCTGCCACGAGGTGAGCCTCGGCGACACGATTGGCCGCGCCCGCCCGGAAGAGGTCGCGGCCATGCTGGCCGTCGTAACTGCCGCCGCCGCGCCGGAGAGGCTCGCCGGCCATTTCCACGATACGGGCGGGATGGCGCTCGACAATATCCGCGTCGCGCTCGATCATGGGCTCGCCGTCTTCGATGCCTCGGTCGGCGGGCTTGGCGGTTGCCCCTATGCACCGGGCGCGCGCGGAAATGTGGATACGCTGGCCGTCGCCGACATGCTGGCGGGGCAAGGCTATGAGACGGGGCTGGATCGCACGCGGCTCCTCGCCGCCGCCGCCTTCGCCCGCCGCATCGCCGGCAAGGAGACGCCGGGCGCGCGAGTCTAGAGGATTTCCGGCCGAAGCGGCACCGCTTCGGCGCTGGTAAATGCGGTGGAAACAAGAATCTGGAGCCGTTCCAGTCCGGATGTTCAGTGTTCAGCCAGGAGGAGTGCCGTCATGAATTTCGAGACGATTTCCGTATCCGTCGACCGGCGCGGCGTGGCCGCGCTGACGCTGCGCCGCCATGCGCAGCACAATGCGCTGTCCGGCCTGATGATCCGCGAACTGACGGTCGTCGCGGGTCTTCTCGGCGAGGACCGCGCGGTGCGCCTCGTCGTGCTGACGGGAGAGGGCGAAAGCTTCTGCGCCGGCGGCGATCTCAACTGGATGAAGGAGCAGATCGCCGCCACGCGCGAAGAGCGGATCGTCGAGGCGCGCCGGCTCGCCCTGATGCTGAAGGCGTTGTGCGACCTGCCGAAGCCGCTCGTCGCCCGGGTCAACGGCCAGGCCTATGGCGGCGGCGTCGGCCTCGTCAGCGTCTGCGATGCGGCGATCGCCGTGGAGGGCGCGCGCTTCGGCCTGACGGAAACCCGCCTCGGCCTCATCCCGGCGACGATCAGCCCCTATGTCGCCGCCCGCATCGGCCCCGCCGCCTTCCTTCGCCTTGCGACGTCCGCCCGCCTGTTCGATGCGGCGGCGGCGCGGGGCATCGGGCTCTTGAGCGGCATCGTGGCGCCCGACTCGCTGGACGAGGCGGTCGAGGCGGAGATCGCCCCCTATTTCGCGGCGTCTCCCGAGGCGGTTGCCGCGACGAAGGCCCTTGCGCATGCGCTCGCTTCGCCGATCGACGAGAAGGTCATCGAGATGACGCTGACGCGGCTGGCCGATACCTGGGAAACGCCGGAAGCGGCGGAAGGGATCGCGGCGTTTCTGGAGAAGCGCAAGGCGGGGTGGGTGCTGGCGGATACGGCGAGGTAATGTTCCGGTGACATTGAGGCTCTGGCTTGGCCCCTCACCCTAACCCTCTCCCCGCAAGCGGGAGAGGGGACGTGCCCCACGAGCAGTTATTGTTTGAGGAAACCGGCGCGGCATATCCCCTTCGCCCCGCTTGCGGGGAGAAGGTGCCGGCAGGCGGATGAGGGGCAACCCCTGCTACTCGATGAACACCCTGACGCTCGCCGCCCGCCCGGCGGCGTCGATGACGGTCAGCGTCGAGAAACCGGCGCCCTCCGGCATCCACTGCGTCGTGCGCCGGCGCGAGGCATCGGGCAGGACCTTGCCGTTGGCAAGCCAGCGGAAGGGCGCGCGGCCGCCCTGGAGCTTGAGCACGAGCGGGGAGATGGCCGCGCCCGTCGTCGCACCGAGCTCCACATGGGCGCCTTCCGGCGGATAGACGATCTCCGGCGCCGGTTCGCGCGCCGTCGTGGCAACGAGGCCGCTTGCCGTGGTCGAGAAGCGGCGGAGGCTCGCCGGTAGCTCGGATTGCGCAATGCGCACCGCGCCGGCCGGTGCCTGCGGCAGCGCCGTGATGGCGAGGCCGGACCGGGCGAAGGCTTCGAACAGGATGGGCGCGGCGGCGCCATAGCCGGTCAGGCCCGGCACGGCGCCGTTGTCGGCCCGGCCGACCCAGACGCCCAGCACATGGCGGCCGTCATAGCCGACGGACCAGGCATCGCGGTAGCCGTAGCTCGTGCCGGTCTTGTAGGCGATGCCGAGGCGGCGGCTGCCGGCCGGCGGCGTGACACCGGAGAGCGCATCCGAGACATGCCAGACGGCGACGGGATCGAGCAGCGGGTCGCCCGTTATCACCGCCGCATCGCGCACGATGCCGTCGCCGAGGCGCACCGGCATGCCGCGATTGGCAAGCGCGGCATAGAGCTGGGTGAGATCGCGCAGCGTGATGCCGACGCCGCCAAGGCCGATGGCAAGGCCGGGCGTTTCGCCCGGCGGCAGTTCGGGATGCACCTCGGCGCGGCGGAAGCGCACCATCAGCCGCGTCGGGCCGACCGCCTCCAGGAGGCGCACGGCAGGCACGTTCAGCGACAGCTGCAGCGCCTTGCGCACGCTGACGTCGCCCTGGTAGGTCATGTCGAAATTGCGCGGCCGGTAGCCGGAAAAATCGGCCGGCCGGTCCTCGACGATGGTCTCCTGCGCGACGAGGCCTTCCTCGAAGGCGAGGCCATAGATGAAGGGCTTCAGCGCCGAACCGGGCGAGCGGCGGATGCGCGTCATGTCGATCCAGCCGGCACGGCCGCCGTCGAAATAGTCCGCCGAGCCGACCTCGCCGAGGATGTCGCCGGTGCGGGCATCGGCCATCACCATGGCGATCGAGACCTTCGGGCCGAGCCGCTCGGCCGCCTCGCGCGCCACCGTCTCCAGCCCGTCCTGCACGGTGCGGTCGAGCGTCGTCCTGTGTTCGGTTGCCCTGGCATCCTTGCGCAGCGCAAGCTCCGAAAGGTGGGCGGCATAGGCGGGAAGCTGGCGGCGGCGGTCGGGCACCGCCTCGGCGCTCGCGCGCTCCGCCTCGCCTTCGCCGATGACCTCGGAAACGGCCATGCGGGTCAGCACGCGCTCGCGCGCCTTTTCCGCACTCGCACGGTGCCGGTCCGGCCGGCGCTTTTCGGGAAGCTGCGGCAGGGCGACGAGAAGGGCGGCTTCGGCGACGGAAAGACGCTTCGGCTCCTTGCCGAACCAGGCGAGGCTCGCGGCGCGCACGCCCTCCAAGTTGCCGCCATAGGGGGCGAGCGTCAGGTAGAGATCGAGGATCTCGGCCTTGGAGAGGCGCCGTTCGAGCTGGATGGCGCGGGCCATCTGGCGCAGCTTGGCCAGCATCGAGCGGTTCTCGCGCGGCTCGATCAGCCGGGCGACCTGCATGGAGAGCGTGGAGGCGCCGGAGACGATGCGGCCATTCGTGACGAACTGCCCGGCCGCGCGCAGCAGCGCCAGCGGATCGACGCCCGCATGCTCGTGGAACCGCCGGTCCTCATAGGCGACGAGCATGCGCAGGAACTGCGGATCGACATCGGCGGCCGTGGTCTTCAGCCGCCAGAGCCCGTCCGGCGTCGCGAAGGCGCGCAGCAGGCGGCCGTCCCGGTCGAGCACTTCCTTCGAGACGATATCCGCCACGTCGACCGGCGGCGGATAGGCGCGATCGGCATGGTCGAGCCCGGCGGCGAGGGCGACGATGAACGCCGCCCCGCCGAGGGAGCCGATCAGGAGCTTGCGCCAGAGCGCCATCGGCCGGGCTCCCTACTCGGCCTTGACGACCTGCATGCGGCCGGTCGCCGTGCGGGCGGAATATTGCGGACGGTACATGTCCTCCACCTGCGCGGCCGGGTGGTCGTAGGTGCCCGGGGTCACGGCGCGCACGACATAGGCGAGCGTCACCTCGCGGTTGTCGCCCGCGCTGCGGTTGAAGGCCGCGACGAAACGGTCGTAGCGGAACTCCGTATGGGCCGGCTCGATCTCGCCGATCCAGTCGAAATTCGCCAGCTTCGCGCTGTCGACGAGGCTCGGATTGTCGATCTCGAAACCGGCGGGCAGGAGATCGGTGATGATGATGCGCGACGGCCAGTCATTGTGCTCCGTCACCTTCAGCACCACGACGTAGCGCTCGTTCTGCGTCGCCTCGGAGACGTTCGCCTCCTCGCCGTCGAGCGTGTAGTAGCTGCGCTCGATGGCAAAGCCGTCGCCGCCGGCCGGCAGCGGATCGGCCGGCGCCGCGACCGTCGTCAGCATGGCCGAGACGGGCTCGCCGGAGCGGTTGGCAACCGTCAGCGGGTTGTCCATCAGCGCCTTGCCCGTCATCTGCGCGGCATAGCCGCCCGAATGCGCGGTGCCGTTGATCTCGAGTGCCAGGCCCTTGTCGGCATCCTTCACGGAACGGGCGGCGAGCAGCATCCAGGTCTGTTCCTGCGTGCTGGTCCAGCGCTTGTCCTCCCACTGCTTGGCGACCAGCTTCGTCAGGTCCGGGATGATGGTCGGAACCGGACGCGCCTCGGCGGCCAGCGCCAGGATGGCGGCGCCGTCGCGCAGCGACGAACCGTAGTCGGTGCGCGAGAGGCTGGCGTTCATCACGCTGTCGCGCGACAGGCCGAGCGCATTGGAGAAGATCGTCATCGAGCGCTGGGCATCGCCGTAGAGCCCGAGCGCAGCGGCAAGATGCGCGCGGGAGAGCGGCGAGGAGAACTCCGAGAGCTTCGTGTCGGCATAGTAGCGCAGGTCGCTGATGGCCGCCTTGCGGTTGCGGGCGAGCACATAGAGCGCATAGGCGATCTCGTTGCCCTGGCTGGAGACGTTGACGTCGTAGGAGAGCGCGTTCTGCAGGTTGGAAAGCGCCTGCAGCATGGCCTGTTCCGGCACGTCGAACTTCTGCTCGCGGGCCCGCGTCAGGAAGTCCGTGACGAAGGCATCGAGCCACAGGTCGCCGTAGCTCGGCCCCCAGAGGCCGAAGCTGCCGGAGGAGGACTGGTTGGCGAGCACCCGGTAGATCGCATCCTGCACGCGCTTTTGCGTTTCCGTGTCCTCGACAAGGCCGGACTGCTTGGAAAGCTCGCTGAGATAGAGCAGCGGCAGCGCGCGGCTGGTCGTCTGCTCCGTGCAGCCATAGGGATAGCGGTCGAGCGCCATCAGGAGCGCCGGGATGTCGAAGGCCGCGGCGCGCGAAACGCTGAGGCTGACGGAGGCGCCGGCAAGCTGGCTGTCGGCCAGAAGCTGGTCGTCGATCGTCAGGCTGCCATTGGCGGCGATCTCGATCGGCCGGCGCGTGGTGATCGGCATGGCGGCCGGGCGCACCGGCACGTTGAGCGCCTGTTCCAGCGACAGGCCGGCGCCGTTCGAGAGCTTGACCGTCACGACGCCGTCGCCGGCCTCGCCGCCGATCAGCGGCAGGGTGAGCGCCGACTTGCCGCCGGGCTCGAGCCGCAGCGTCCGGCCGGCACCGGTCTGCTCGACCATCACGGAGGCGTTGTGGGTGACCTCGACCGTGTAGTCGCCGGCCGGGGCATCGGTATTGGCGATGTCGAGCCTCAGGTCGGCGCGGTCCCCGGGGGCGAGGAATTTCGGCAGGCTCGCGGTCACGACGACGGGATCGCGGATGACGACGTCCTTCGATGTGCTGCCGACGCCGGTCTTCGTCCAGGCGACGGTCATGATGCGGGCCGTGCCGTTGAACTGCGGGATGTCGAAGCTGACCCTGGCCTTGCCTTCGGCATCGAGCTTCACGGGACCGGCGAAGAAGGCGACGAGCTTTTCGGTCGGCGGATTGCCCGACAGCGCCCCTTCGCCGCCATCACCGCCGGTGCGCAGCCGCCCCGTGGTGCCGAGCGAACCGTCGATCAACCGGCCGTAGAGGTCGCGGATCTCCATGCCGAGCCGGCGCTGGCCGAAGTACCAGCCGGCCGGATCGGGCGCTTCGTAGCGGGTGAGGTTGAGGATGCCGACATCGACGGCGGCGACCGTGACATAGGCCTCCTCGTTCGCGCCCGCACCGTTGATCGCAAGCGCGATGTCGAGCGGCTGGCGCGGCAGCGTCTTTTCCGGCACGTCGAGCGCGACGTTCAGCTTGCGGTCGGCGGGATCGACCTTCAGCCAGGTGATGCCGATGGCGCGCATCGGCATGCGGCTTTCCTGGTCGGTGCCCGGACGGAAGAGCGTCGCGGTGACATAGGAGCCAGGCCCCCATTCCCTGGTGACCGGGATTTCCACCTCGCCGCCCTCGGCGCCGATGGCGGCGGTCTTCGTGGCGATCAGGCTTTCGGCGCCGACGGTGATCAGCACCTGGCCGGCATGGCGCGGCGAGATCTTCAGCCTGGCCGTGTCGCCGACCGCATAGTTTTCCTTGTCGAGCGAGATTTCCAGTGCGTCCGGCGTTTCCGTCGAGGTCGCGGCGACGTACCAGCCGGCGTCGAACTCGATGCTGGTCGCCGGGCCGTCCGGCTCGGCGCTTTCCACTTCGAGGCGATAGCGGCCCCAGGTGACCGGCACCGAGATGCGCCCGCCATCCGCGCCGGCATCGACCGTGCCATTGGCGATCTGCCTGGTCGCAAGGACCGGCTCGTAGCGCCACGAGCTGCCCTCGCGATACCATTGGTAGTTCCGCTCGACGGCGAGCAGCTTCCAGGGCATGCCCTGCATCGCCTGCCTGGAGCCATCCGGCGCCACGGCGACGACATGGAAGTTGGCGACGCTGTTCTCCGGAAGCTCGCCGGTAAATTCCGGCTTCACGCCGATCATCGTGCCGGGTGCCCTGACCGGCAGGGTGAGGTTGCGTTCGACGGCGCGGCCGCCTTCCTCCATCATGCGCAGCGTGACCAGCGCCTCGAGGCGCTGGGTGGTCGAGGGAAGGTCGGCGACGTTCACCTCGAAGGTCGCCCTGCCGTCGTCGTCGAGCACGTCGAGGTCTTCGAGCGAGGTGGTGCTCTCCTCGAGCGCCTCCTCGTCGGCAAGGCCGAAGACATAGCCGGGGAAGGCGGCGTCCTGGCGCGTCGGCTTCAGCGCGACGTCGCCTTCGATTTCAAGGCCGGCGCCCGGTGCGCCGTAGAGATAGCGACCCTCGACGGAGACTTCGGCGGGAACGCCGGCCTCGATGGCCTTCGCCTCGCTCGTCATGTCGAATTCGATGCGGTCGGGCACGAAATCATCGACGAGGAACTGTTTTTCGCCGATCGCCGTGCCCTTGGGATCGGTGAAGATCTGCATGGTCCAGGTGCCGCGCATGCTGTTTTCCTGCAGCGGCAGGTCGACGGCATGGCCGCCGAGCGCGGCCCCATCGCTGACGATGCGGCGGTCCTCCACGCCGTCCGGGCGGTTGAAGACGAAGGTGAGCGGCAGTTTTTCCACGGCATTGGCTTCGATGTCGCGGGCGAGCGCCGTCGCGTGCACCGTCTCGCCGGCGCGGTAGATGCCGCGCTCGGTCCAGGCGAGCACGTCGATGGCGCCCGGTGCCGGGCGGCCGGTGACGCCGCGGTCGGAAAGGTCGAAGCCGGCGCGCGTCATGTCGAGGAAGACGAAGTCCGACGTGCCCTTCTTCGCGAGGATCACGGCGGGCGTGTTGGCGGCGGTGCCGCGCATCAGGCCGGCGGTGAAGGTCGCCCGGCCATCCGCATCGGTCGTCGCGGTGCCGAGCACCTCGTTGTTCTTGGCGATCAGCTGGAGCTCGACGCCGTCGAGCGGTCCGGCGCTGTCGAGCGAGCGGGCGAAGACGTTGAGGCCGTCCGTGCCGGCATAGGTGGTGAGGCCGACATCCGAGACGACGAACCATTGCGTCGCCTTGGCATCCCATTCGTTCGAGCGGCCGTTCGAGGCGGCGGCGGTCAGGACGTAGACGCCGGGCTTGCGTTCCGGCAGCGCCTCGTCGACCGGGAAGCTGGTGACGACGTCCTTGTTGAGCTCGGGCGAGATGTCGATCTTGCCTTCCCAGACCAGTTCGCCGTTCTCGTTTTCGATGCGGCTGGCGGAATAGCCGTCGAGCTGGGTGAGGAAGCGGCTTTCGGAAAGCAGCGAGGTGATCGCGCGGTCACCGACGCGGTAGAGCTTCAGGTCGGCGCTGTCGGTGTTGACGGAAACGATCGGGATGCCGCGGCGCACGCTTCCCGGCAGCACGAAGCCGTCGCCCGTGAAGCGCACCATGGCGGCGCGGTCCTGCACATAGACGTCGAGGTCGACGGCGGAAGCCAGCGGCTCGTCCACGGCGGAGGGCAGGCCGGGGCGGAACGCGATCTTGTAGCGCTGGCCGTGGGTGAGGCCTTCGACGCAGATCTGCCGGTCCTTCGCCTCCACGGCCTTCGGCGCGGCGCCGTCGAGCGTGACGAAGGAAGCATAGTCCGCGCCGGACTTGACGAGCGGTTCGGAGAACTCGACGCAGGCGCGTGGGCTCGCGCTGTCGGAATCGATCGTGTGATTGACGACGCGGAAGCCCTGCCGGGCGCGAAGGCCGAGATAGGCCGAGCGCACAGCGACGTCCTCCTTCAGCGCGAGGCTCGCCTTGTAGGCGTTGATGCCGGCGCGGTAGTTGCTCGATTTGTCGAGCGTGTCGGCGAGCACGGCGAGTGCGCGGGCGCGGGTCTCCGTCGTGCGCGAAAGCTGGTAGGCGTTGATCGCCGCAAGCGCACCCTGGCTGGCGAGATAGCTGTTGTTGACGGCGCGGCCCATGGATTCGGCGGTCTCTATCCAGAGATAGTAGTCGTCCGGTGCGAGCTTGAGCGCGCCCCTGAAGGCGATCAGCGCCTGGTCGAAGCGGCTGGAGGCCGTCTCGATGCGGCCGAGCGAGGCGAGGCTTTCGGCGCCCTGGCCGGTGTGCTGGGTGGCAAGCGACAGGTTATCGCGGAAGGAGCGGGCATCGTTCATCATGTAGTCGCTGATGAAGGCCAAGGCCGGCGGCGCGCCGATATCGGCGGCGGCATCCGCGCGCACGATCTTGCCGGCAACGGCGCCCTGGAAATGGTTGAGCTGGTTGAAGTCGCTCTTCAGGAAGCACCACTTCACCTTGGGATTATAGGTGAAGGCGCGGCAGGACAGGTCGTCGATGCAGTCGGTCTTGCACTGGTCGAGCGTCACGTCCTGCACCGTGCGCAGGTCGAAACCGAAATAGTCGCTGTTTTCAGAGGTGACCACGGTGCGCGTTTCCTGTGCGCCTGCGGGAAGGGGAGGGGAGGCGACGGCAGCCAGAAGAAGTGCCGAGAAACCGAAGAATGCGCGCATAGACATGAAGTCCTCCTAACGCTGCCCATCTCGTTGCCGCCGCCACTGTCCAGACCCGGATGCGGCTTGTCAATCGAAAGACGGAGCGCGTCGGGAGGGCCGGAAGGGGTGGCGCATGGAACCAGGGGGAAGACGTTTCAGGTTTGCCGTTCAATCGCCGGGACCGCAAAATTTTTGGCGCGGCGTCGCGTTAACCTTTTGTTAACCATATCGGCGCAGACTTCGGATCACGGGCGAACGTTCTCTGTCATATCGCTGTAACAGCGGGCCGGTAGAAACTTCGTCAGACACGAAAGTCGTGTTTCGCAAGCGCGGTGACCACGGATGTACTGGCACCCGGGCGGAACACTTCCCCGGCCAGGCCGGGATGAGGAAGCGGGGGGATAACCCTCGCTTTTTTCATTTGCGCGCCGCCCTTTCGCGCTGGACCCTCCAGAAGGATTGCCCTACCCATGAAGCCCGCAGGACGGCCGTCCTGCCGGTTTCTCCCTGCTTTCCGGGACGGTTTCATGTCCGACGTCGCCCTCAATGTGTTGCCCATCTTCGCGCTGATCTTCATCGGCTGGCTGCTCGTGCGCACCGGTTACCTGCGGGAGGCGCTGGGCGAGGGGCTCGGGGAGTTCGTCTTCCGGGTGGCCGTTCCCGTCCTGCTGTTCCGCACCATCGCGGAGGCGGATTTCGCCGGGGAATCGCCGCTACGCATCTGGGTCGGCTATTTCGCCGGCGTCGCCTTCACCTGGACGGTGGCGCACCTCGTCGCCACGCTCGGCTTCAGGCGCGACCGGCGGATCGGCGTGCTCGCCGGCGTCTCCTCCGCCTTCGCCAACACCGTCTTCATCGGCCTGCCGCTGGTCTCGCGCATCGTCGGCGAGGAAGGGCTGGTGGCGATCTCGGTGCTGCTCTCCGTACACCTGCCCGTCATGATGATCGCCGGCACGATCCTGATGGAGCGGGCGGAACGCAAGGACGGCACGCGCGAGCCGCAGCGTATCGGCACGCTCCTCCTCGGCATCGGCAGGAGCCTGGTGCGCAATCCGCTGGTGATCGGCCTCGTCGCCGGGGCGCTGTTCCATACGGGTGGCGTGCCGCTCGCTGGCCCCGTGAAGGTGGTGGTCGACCAACTCGCAGGGGCGGCAGCGCCGGCGGCGCTCATCTCGATCGGTATGGCGCTCAACAAGTACAAGGTCGGCGGCAATGCCGGCATCGCGCTTGCGATGACCAGCCTCAAGCTCGTGCTGCTGCCGGGCTCCGTCTACGTCGCCTGCCGGCTGCTCGGCCTCAGCCCGGAATGGACGGCCGCCATGGTGCTGTGCTCGTCGGTGCCGACGGGCATCAATGCCTGGCTGCTCGCCAACCATTTCGGCGTCGGCCATGCGCTCGCCTCCTCGACGATCACCATGACGACGGCGCTCGGCGTCTTCACCGTCTCTTTCTGGGCCTGGCTTCTGGGGTGAAGCTGTTTCTTCGCTGCGGCAATAAAAAACCCGGCGCGATGGCCGGGTTTTTCGTCTCTAAAGCGCTGGCGTCTTACTGAGCCGGCTGTTCCGTCGTGGTGCCCTCGGTGGCGGTGCCGCCTTCGGCCGGGGCCGCGCCCTCGGTCGTCGTTGCGCTGCCTTCTGCGGGTGCGGCATCTTGCGTCGTCGTTGCGGCGCCATCGGCGGGCGCAGCACCTTCCGTCGTCGTGGCGGCGCCGTCAGCGGGAGCCGCGCCCTCGGTGGCGGTCGCGCCGTCGGCCGGCGCGGCGGAGCCTGCATCCGCGCCTTCGTTGGAGACGGTCGGCAGCGGCGCCGGATTGTCGGAAAGCGTGCGCAGATAGGCGATCAGGTTGGCGCGCTCGTCGTTCTTCTTCAGGCCGGCGAAGCCCATGGCGGTGCCGGGAACGTGCTTCTTCGGCGCTTCCAGGAAGTAGCTGAGGTGATCGTAGTCCCAGAGGACCTTGTGGCCTTCGGAGAAGGTGGTCATGCCGGCGGAATAGCTGAAGCCCTCATGCGAGGCGACCGGGCGGTTCACGATGTCCCAGAGACCGGGTCCGACCTTGTTCGGTCCGCCCTTCTCCGAGGTGTGACAGCTCGCACATTTCTTGAAGGCCGTTTCGCCGGCGGCCGCATCGGCGGTGGCGAGCAGCGTGGCGATCGGAACGGTTGCAGCGGCTTCGCCGCCGCCGGCTGCCTCGCCGCCGGTTTCCTCGGCCACGATCGCGAAGCCTTCCTTCTCGGGGGCGCCCGAATGGAAAATGCCTTCAGAAGCGATCGACACGGACATAAGTACGAAAACGGTGCCGAGCAGGGCACCCACGCCCATGTTCACATAAGAGTTCATCCAAACGCTCCCCTAGGAACCGGCGGACACACGCCGGCCAGTCTTGAAATCGCGCGGAACCTATGTCTTTTGCTGCTTCGTTGCAACAGTGATTGTAGCCCCCGCACTGAGACTTTTTGACACTTTTCCCGGGGGTTTTGAAGGGCTGCAGATGAATTCCGCCAATTTTGACAGGACCCTCGTCCTCATTCCCGCGCGCATGGCCTCGACCCGGCTTCCGGGCAAGCCGCTCGCCGATATTGCGGGCCTGCCGATGATCGTGCAGGTTGCGCGCCGCGCGGCCGAGGCCGATGTCGGGCGGATCGTCGTCGCCGTCGATCACCAGGATATCTTCGACGCGGTGGTGGCCGCCGGCTTCGAGGCGGTGATGACCCGCGTCGACCACCAGTCCGGTTCCGACCGCATCCATGAGGCGCTGACCAGGAGCGACCCCGGGGGCCGGGCCGAGATCATCATCAACGTGCAGGGCGACCTGCCGACGATCGACCCGGAAACGATCCGCGCCGCCCTTCGCCCGCTGGAGAACGCCGCGACCGACATCGCCACGCTGACCACCGAGATCCGCGACGAGGAGGAGAAGACCAACCCGAACGTCGTGAAGGTCGTCGGCTCGCCGCTTGGCGAGAACCGCCTGCGCGCCCTTTATTTCACGCGTGCGACGGCGCCGCACGGCAAGGGGCCGCTCTATCATCATATCGGCCTCTATGCCTATCGCCGAAAGGCGCTGGAAGCCTTCGTCGCGCTGAAGCCCTCGACGCTCGAAAAGCGGGAATCGCTGGAGCAGCTGCGCGCCCTCGAGGCGGGCATGCGCATCGATGCGGAGATCGTTGACACCGTTCCGCTGGGTGTCGATACTCCGGCCGACCTCGAAAAGGCCCGCGCGATGCTCGCGGCCAACCCCATCTGACACGGACCCTGCCATGATCATGAAGACCAACAGGATCGCCTTCCAGGGCGAGTTTGGCGCCAATTCCGACATGGCCAGCCGCGACATGTTCCCGAGCATGGAGCCGCTGCCCTGCCAGACCTTCGAGGATGCGTTCCTGGCCGTCGAGAATGGTGATGCCGACCTCGGCATGATCCCGATCGAGAACACGATCGCCGGCCGCGTCGCCGACATCCATCATCTGCTGCCGGAATCGCGGCTGCATATCGTCGGCGAATATTTCATGCCGATCCGCTTCCAGCTCATGGTGCTGCCGGGCGTGGCGAAGGACGAGATCCGCACCGTGCACAGCCATATCCACGCGCTCGGCCAGTGCCGCAAGATCGTACGCCTCAACGGCTGGAAGCCGGTGATCGCGGGCGATACGGCAGGGGCGGCCAAGCTCGTCGCGGAGACCGGCGACCGCACCATGGCGGCGCTCGCCCCGCGGCTTGCGGCCGATCTCTACGGCCTCTCCATCGTCGCGGAGAATGTCGAGGACACGGAAAGCAACGTCACCCGCTTCGTCGTGCTGTCGCGCGATGCGGCGCCGGCGGAACGCGACGGGGACGAGATCATCGTCACCACCTTCGTCTTCAACGTGCGCAACATTCCGGCGGCTCTCTACAAGGCGCTCGGCGGCTTTGCGACGAACGGCATCAACATGACGAAGCTGGAAAGCTACCAGATCGGCGGCAAGTTCTACGCCACGCAGTTCTATGCCGATATCGAGGGCCATCCGGATGACCTGCCGGTGCGCCGCGCGCTGGAGGAGCTGCGCTTCTTCTCCGAAAAGGTCCGCATCCTCGGCACCTATCGCGCCCATCCGATGCGTAGCGCCTTCTGAAACTTGACGATCGTCAGGCGGGCCGGAACCGGCCCGCCGCAGGGGCATTTCCAAAGGAAGCGGGCCGCAGACGGCGGCCCTTTCCGGGAAAGGAGATGCCCATGCGCACGATCACCCACATAACGATCCTCGTCTCGCTGATGGTCAACGCCGTCGTCTTCGGCGTCGGCACCATCGCCATCCTCGCCGTGCCGGCGCTCAACGCGCAGGCCAAATACCTGCTGCCGGCCTGGATCGTCGTCACCTTCCTCATAAGCCCCGTCATCGCCCGGCTTCTGGCGCCGCGCCTCCGGCTGCGCGAGCATCCGGGCGACCGGCCGCATCTCGGCTGGCGCTGAGCGGCTCAGACCGCCCAGTCCAGCCAGTCGCGCATCAGGCGATGCGCGATGGCGCCCTTCGGCGGCGGGGTCGTGGCGCCGGGCGCAACGCCGGACATGGCGCTGCGCGCGATCATCGCCGCCGTCTCCTCGCGGGTGAACCAGCGGCAATCCTCCAGCTCCTGCTCGTCACGGCGGATGTCGAAGGAGATCGCCTCGCCGTAGCAGCCGATCATCAGCGAATGCGGCATCGGCCAGGGCTGCGAGGCATGGTAGCGCACGCGGCCTACCTTGATGCCGGATTCCTCCAGCGTCTCGCGGCGCACCGTATGCTCGATCGTCTCGCCCGGCTCCAGGAAGCCGGCGAGGCAGGAATACATGCCCTCGGGGAAATGCGGCGAGCGGCCGAGCAGGCAGAGGTCCCGCTCGATGTCGATGATCAGCATGATGGCGACTGGATCGGTGCGCGGGAAGATCGTGTGGCTGCACGCCTCGCAGACGCGGCGGTAGCCGCCGATCTCCGAGCGGGTCGGCGCGCCGCACTTGCCGCAGAAGCGGTTGTTGCCGTTCCAGGTCATCAGGCTGGAGGCCTGGGCGAACTGGCCGAGCAGGTCGTCGTCGAGCATCTGCTGGCGGTAGAGCGTGCGCCCGTCCGCCGCCCTCAGCGGCTCCTGCAGGGTCTCGGGATCGGCCTTGACGGGGATCGCCAGCCGCGGCTCGCCGTTCTTCAGGTAGCCGAGCAGGATGGCCTCCTCCGGCACCGGGCCGAGCTCGGCCAGCTCATAGGGCGCAAACAGCGGGTCGATGATCTTCTCGTCATGCTTGACGACGAGCTTTCCTCCGGCGATCGCGAAGGCATGCACGGTCTCGGCCTTGAAGGCCTGTTCCAGGCAGTCCGGCGCGCGGTGCTCCGACTGGCGGTCGAGGCTGTTCTCCGCGAAGGCCACCATGGTGCTGGGTTCGGGGTGCGGGCGGTAGAGGTCGAAGAGCGATGGCTTCATGGCGTGAGCGCGTCCAGGATCTTGGCCGCGAGGGCCTTGGTTTCGTCGGCCGAGCGCGGCTCGGCGGTGCCGAAACCCCAGACGGGGCCGGGCCAGTTCGGGTCGCCTTTGCTGCGCGCGATGACATGGACGTGCAGCTGGCGGACGATGTTGCCGAGCGCGGCGACGTTGATCTTCTCCGCCCCGGTCACCTTCTTCAGCGCTTCGGCGACCAGGGTCGTCTCGAAGGTCAGCATGGTCTGGTCGAGCGGTGTCAGGTCGACGATCTCGCTGACATCCGGCCGCTGCGGCACCAGCATCAGCCAGGGCCAGCGGCCGTCCTTCATCAGGCGCAGCTCGCAAAGGCCGATCTTCGTCAGAAGGTCGCTGTCGCGCACGATCCGTTCGTCAAGGTGAAAGTCGCTCAAGGGGGTCTCCCGGCATGCCTGTTTTCTAGAGTCATGCCACGGCATCCAAATTCGCTCCAACAGTTTTTTATCGGCCGCGCTTGCATTCGGATGGAATATTGCCGATATGGGGGACGGGAGGTTGGTGGTGGACGAGCCACTCGCCAACCGGGTCAGGTCCGGAAGGAAGCAGCCCTAACGAGCCCCGGCACGGGTCATCGTGCCAGCCTCCCACCTTACCGTCCTGATCCTGGCCGTCCTGTCGGGACTGAAAGTTCGATTAGCGGCAGGGTCTATGAGCGACGTAACCCCCAATCCGTCCAGCGAAAAACCCGCCGCCTACCGGGTTCTCGCGCGAAAATACCGCCCCAAGGATTTCTCCGACCTGATGGTTGGTCAGGAGCCGATGGTCCGCACGCTGACCAATGCGTTCGAGACCGGGCGCATCGCGCAGGCCTACATGCTGACCGGCGTTCGCGGCGTCGGCAAGACGACGACCGCCCGCATCCTCGCCCGCGCGCTGAACTACAAGACATCCGAGATCGACCGCCCGACGATCGACCTTCGCGTGCCCGGCGAGCATTGCCAGGCCATCATGGAAGGCCGGCATGTCGACGTCATCGAGATGGACGCCGCCTCCCATACCGGCATCGACGACATCCGCGAGATCATCGAGCAGGTGCGCTACCGTCCGGTCTCGGCGCGCTACAAGGTCTATATCATCGACGAAGTGCACATGCTCTCGACGCAGGCCTTCAACGGCCTCCTGAAGACGCTCGAGGAGCCGCCGGAACACGTCAAGTTCATCTTCGCGACGACCGAGATCCGCAAGGTCCCGATCACCGTCCTGTCGCGCTGCCAGCGCTTCGACCTGCGGCGCATCGGCGCCTCCGACCTTGTCGGCCTCTTCACCACCATCTTGGGCAAGGAAGGCGTGGAGTTCGAGCCGGATGCGCTCGCCATGATCGCCCGCGCCGCCGAGGGCTCGGCCCGCGACGGCCTGTCGCTGCTCGACCAGGCGATCGCCCATGGCGGCGGCCGCGTCGAGGTGAACGCCGTGCGCGGCATGCTCGGCCTTGCCGACCGCGCGCGCATCGTCGATCTCTTCGAACATGTCGTGAAGGGCGATGCCGCCGCCGCGCTCGCCGAGTTTTCCGCGCAATACGAGGCCGGCGCCAGCCCGCCCGTCGTGCTGACGGACCTTGCCGACTTCACCCATCTCGTCACGCGCATGAAATATGTGCCCGATGCGAGCGGCGACCAGTCTCTGAGCGAGATCGAGCGCGTGCGCGGCGTCGAGTTCGCCAATTCCATCGCCGTCACCGCGCTGTCGCGCATGTGGCAGATGCTGCTGAAGGGCATTCCGGAGACGGAGGCTTCCAGCCGCCCGGCGGGCGCCGCCGAGATGGTCATCATCCGCCTTGCGCACGCCGCCAACCTGCCGTCGCCGGAAGAGGCGGCCCGCCGCCTCGCCGAGCTCTCGAGCGGCGAGGGCGGCGGCAATGGCGCGCGTGCCCCGCAATCCGGCGGCTATGGCGGCCAGCCGACGGCGCAGGCCTCGCTCGCCGCCGTTTCCCGTTCGCCGGAGGTACCGGCCCAGCGCGCCCAGTCGGGCGGCGCGGCGGTGACCATGCTGCGTCCCGTGCCGCAGGCCGAGCCCGCATCCCAGCCGGTCGGCCGCATCGAGACCGCCCCGGCCGAGCAGCCGGCCGCCGAGCCGAAGGTACCGGTTAAGTCGGTCGCCGACATTGCCGACCTTTGCACGAAGAACCGCGACATCCGCCTGCGCGCCCTCGTGCGCGCCTTCGTGCGGCCGGTCAGCGTGGAGGCCGGGCGCCTCGAGATCAGCCTTGCCAACGATGCGCCGAAGTCGCTCGTCAACGACCTGTCGAACCGGCTGCAGGAATGGACCGGCATACGCTGGATGGTGATCCTGTCGCGCGAACCGGGCGGGCCGACGCTGTCCGAGGCCGAGACGATGGCGCAGGAAGCGCGCGTCGCCGATGCGCGCCAGGACCCCGACGTGGCCGCCATCCTGCAGCGCTTCCCGGGTGCCAAGATCATGGACGTGCGCATCAAGGTCCAGGAAACGGAAGACGAGCCCGAGACCGTCGAGGTCGCGGCCGTCGCGGAATCCGCCGAGGGCGATATCCTGCCCGGCGACGATATCGAACACTAGCAGTTCCAGCCGAGGTGCATGGCGGAATTGCACGAAAACAAATGCTCTAACATCCAGTCAGAAAGAGGAGAGGCCGATGCGCGACATCATGGGCATGATGGGCAAGGTCAAGGAAATGCAGGCCAAGATGGAGAAGATGCAGGAGGAGATCGCCGCCCTCCAGGTGAACGGCACCTCCGGCGGCGGCCTCGTCTCGGTCACGCTCGACGGTAAGGGCAATCTCAAGGGCCTGAAGATCGACCCCTCGCTTTTCAAGGAAGACGACGTGGAAATCCTCGAGGACCTGATCGTCGCGGCCCACAAGGACGCCAAGGACAAGGCCGAGGCCGAGGCTGCCGAAAAGACCAAGGCGCTGACCGCCGGCCTGCCGATCCCGCCCGGCTTCAAACTGCCGTTCTGATCCTGTAGGGTCACGCTTTCCGAGGAGGACCTTCGATGAGCCTGATGACCCTCATTGTCTTTGCCGGCGCGCTGATGATGGCGGCCGGCTCGCCCGGCCCGAGCATCGCGGCGCTTGTCGCCCGCGTGCTGTCGCGCGGGGCAAGGGACGTGCTGCCCTTCCTCGCCGCCATGTGGATCGGCGAGGGCATCTGGCTCACCTGCGCCGTGCTCGGCCTTGCGGCCATCGCCGAGAGCTTCCATGCCGCCTTCGTCGCCATCAAGTGGCTGGGCGTCGCCTACCTTCTCTATCTCGCGTGGAAGATGTGGTTCGCGCCGGTGGAGACCGGCGACGGCGCCCTGCCGGAGGCGCGCTCGGGCGCAAAGCTGTTCTTCGCCGGCCTGACGGTGACGCTCGGCAATCCGAAGATCATGATGTTCTACGTCGCGCTCCTGCCGGCGATCATCGATCTTGGCGCCGTTACCCTCGTCGGCTGGGCCGAACTGGTCGCGACCATGTTCGTCGTGCTGGTCGCGATCGACCTTGCCTGGGTCTTCCTCGCCTCGCGCGCCCGGCTGTTCCTGAAAAGCCCGCGCGCCGTGCGCATCGCCAACCGCCTCAGCGCCGGCACCATGGCCGGTGCCGCGGCGGCCATCGCCACCCGCTGATCAGCCGGTGAGGGCCGCGCGCAGCTTGTCGTTGATCGGGGCGGCGAGATAGCGCAGACGGTCTTCCTCCGAAACGTTCTTGCCATAGGTGCGCAGCAGCTCCGGCATGGTCACCGGCGCGCCGTCGAAGGGCGTATAGGTTGCCGGGTCACCGGCCTGGATCACCCCGTCCCGCAGCACGCGGCAGTAAAAACCCGGCCGCCCCGCCTGCATGAAGCGTTTCGCAAAGGCCGGGTCGCCCATGCGGGCGGTCAGCGTGTTGCAGGGAATGCGCGTCGAGGTCACTTCGAGCAGCACGCTCTCCGTCTCGATCCGGTCGCCGACCGAGACGCTGCGGCTGTCGAGGCCCTCGATGACGAGGTTCTCGCCGAAGGTTCCCGGCTCCAGCGTGCGGCCGAGTTCCTTCGACCACCAGGCAAGGTCGATGGAGCCCAGACCGTAGACGGCCTGTTCCGGGCCGCCATGGTGTTTCCGGTTGCAGATCGCGTCGCCCAGCAGGCCCTCGCGGTCGACGACCACGGCCGCATCGGTCGGCGTCTTGAAAATGCCCGTCTTGTAGCTTTTGCCGGGAAGCGGACGGGCAAGGCCCGTGCAAACGGCGAGAATTCTGATCAAGCGCTGCCTCCAGCAAGATGGATTCCGTTTCCCTTGGATATGGGCTAGATACCGGCAATGGCAAAACGAGTCACCGGCCCCGAAATCGAAAAACTCATCCAGCTCCTGGCGAAGGTGCCGGGCCTCGGCCCGCGCTCGGCGCGCCGCGCCGCGCTGCATCTCGTCAAGAAGAAGGACCAGCTGCTCGGCCCGCTCGCCGATGCGATGGGCGAGGCGCATCGCAAGGTGCGCATCTGCTCGTGCTGCGGCAATGTCGATACGAGCGATCCCTGCACCGTCTGCACGGACGTGCGGCGCGACCATGCGGTCATCATCGTCGTCGAGGACGTGTCAGACCTCTGGGCGCTGGAGCGCGCCGGCGCGATGAACGCGGCCTACCATGTGCTCGGCGGCACGCTCTCGCCGCTCGACGGCGTGGGACCCGACGATCTCAACATCCGCGGCCTCGTCGACCGCGTGGTCAAGGGCGGCGTGCGCGAACTGATCATCGCCGTCAACGCCACCGTCGAGGGGCAGACGACGGCGCACTACATCACCGACCAGCTCTCCGGCCTCGAGGTGAAGATCACCCGGCTCGCCCATGGCGTGCCGGTCGGCGGGGAGCTGGATTATCTCGACGAAGGAACCTTGACGGCCGCCTTGCGCGCCCGCACGGCGATTTGAGGGAGGTTTGTTCATGCTAGGCTGGCTTTTACGGCTCACCCCCCTCTGCCCTGCCGGGCATCTCCCCCTCAAGGGGGGAGATCGACCCGCGGCAGCCTCTCGCCAATCGTTGACTCTTCAGATTGCTGAAAGGGCGAATTCCTTGCCGATCTCCCCCCTTGAGGGGGAGATGCCCGGCAGGGCAGAGGGGGGTATCGCCACCCGCCTCGCATCGCTCCTCGCGCTTGCCGTCATCGCGATGGCCCTTCCCGCCCAAGCCGCCTCCAAGGCCGAGGTCGAGAAGATGTTCCGCGTCTGGATCGACAGCGACCTCTGGCCGGCCGCGCAGAAGACCGGCGTCAGCGAAAAGACGTTTCGCGCGGCGATGCAGGGCGTGGCGCTCAACTGGGACCTGCCCGACCTCGTGCCGCCCGGCTCAAGGCCGAAGACGGAGCAGGCGCAGAGCCAGGCGGAGTTCTCCTCGCCCGATGCCTATTTCTCCGAAAAGCGCCTGCAGGGACTGGCGGGAACGGGAAGCCGGCTCGCCAAGACCCACGCTGCGACCTTGCGCAGGATCGAGCAGCGCTTCGGCGTGCCGGGCGAGGTCGTCGTCGCCGTCTGGGGCCGGGAATCCGGCTTCGGCAGCGCGAAGATCCCTTATTCGGCTGTGGAGGTGCTCGCCACCAAGGCCTTCATGTCGACGCGCAAGGACATGTTCCGCAAGGAGCTGATCGCGGCGCTGCATATCGTCGACGGCGGCGACCGGACGGTGGCTGAGTTGAAGGGTTCGTGGGCCGGCGCACTCGGCCAGCCGCAGTTCATGCCGACCAGCTTCCTGCAATATGCCGTCGATTTCGACGGTGACGGCGTGCGCGACATCTGGGGTTCGGTGCCGGACAGCCTCGCCTCGATCGCCAACTACCTCGCCAAAAAGGGCTGGCAGGCGGGCCGCGGCTGGGGCTACGAGGTATCGATCCCGACGGGCGTCTCCTGCGCGCAGGAGGGGCCGGATCTGGCAAAGCCCATCTCCGCATGGGCGTCGAGCGGCATCACGCGCATTTCCGGCAAGGGTTTTCCCTCCGGCGAGGCGAAGGCGTCCGGCATGATGCTTGTCCCGGCCGGCACGCACGGGCCGGAATTCATCGTCACGCCGAATTTCTACGTGCTCAAGGAATACAACAATTCCGACCTCTATGCCCTCTTCATCGGCAACCTTGCCGATCGCATCGCCTACGGCAGCGGCCCGTTCCGCGGCGCATGGGGCGATGTCGGCAAGATGCTGCGCTCGGATGTGCTTGCCATGCAGAAGGCGCTCGTCGCCAAGGGCTACGATGTCGGCAAGGTCGACGGCCTGCCGGGCTACAAGACCCGCCGCTCGCTCGGCGACTGGCAGGCCAAGAGCGGCCTGACGCCGACCTGCTATCCGGATGCCTCGCTCAAGGCGAAGCTTCGGTAGAGTTCCCGCCCATCCGGCTGGCAGGAGCGGGACGGGCTTCGGCGCCCTCAATGGATGTCGATCTGCCGCTTGAAGCGCTCGTATTCGTGCGGCACGATCGTCTGCCGCTCGATCATGCGGTGGACCCGAGGCGGCTCGGCGCCGCTGTGCAGCAGGCGCAGCTTCTCGCCGTTGGCGGCATCGGCATGGGTGCGGCGCTGGTTGTGGCGCACATATTCCACCCAGGTCGGCACATGGTAGGTCTCGGTCCAGACCGTCGGGTTCTCGAGGTCGCGCATCAGCGCCCACTGGCCGGCGCCGTCGCGGATGCGGATGCGCCGCCGCTCGGTCATCGCCTCCAGGAATTCCGGTATGTCGCCTTCGGCGATCTCGTAGTCGATCAGAACGACGATCGGGCCGCTGCGCGGCTTCAGGTCGAGCGGCAGGTCCGGCTCGCTGAAGCGGTTGAGCGGATCGACATTGAGGCTCTGCAGCTCGGGAAGCTTGAAGCGCAGGCCGAGCGCCGCGCCGGCGATCATCACGACGGCCGAGGCAAGGAGCGCGGCCTCGGCGCCGTGCGTGTCGGCCGTGGTGCCCCAGAGCCAGCTGCCCGCGGCAATGCCGCCGAAGGTGGTCGTCTGGTAGAGCGAGAGTGCGCGGGCGACGACCCAGCGCGGCGTCGAAAGCTGCACCGTCGTGTTGAACAGCGAGAGCGCCATGACCCAGGAGGCGCCGGCGATCAGCAGCACGGCCCCGGTCAGCAGCGCCGAGGCGCTGACCGCCGAAACCCCGGCGCTGACGGCAAAGCCGGTGAAGGCGAGACGGGCAATGGTCTCTGTCGCGAAGCGCTCGCGGACCCGCGCATTCATCAGCGCGCCGCCGATCGCCCCGAGCCCGAAACAGCCGAGCAGGATGCCGTAGGTCAGCGGCCCGCCCGAAACGAGGTCGCGGGCGATCAGCGGCAGGAGCGAGAGGATGGAGCTCGTCGCAAGGCCGAAGGCGAAGCCGCGCAGGAGCACCTTGCCGAGGTTTGGCGACATAGAGACGTAACGCAGGCCAGCCGATATGGCACGGCCGAAATCCTCGCGCGGCAGGCCGCTCGGCGAGATGTTCGGCTTCCAGCGGAAAAGCGCATAGAGGAGGGCGAAATAGCTGAGCGCATTGGCGGCGAAGGCGGCGGCCGCCCCCGCCGCGGCGACGATCGCGCCGCCGATGGCCGGGCCGACGCTGCGGGTGAGGTTGAAGCCCATGCTGTTGAGCGAGACGGCGGCGGGAAGGTCCTCGCGCGGCACCATGTCGCCGACGGAGGCCTGCCAGGCCGGGTTGTTGAGCGCCGTGCCGCAGCCGAGCAGGAAGGTGAAGGTCAAAAGCAGCCAGGGCGTGATGACGCCGTACCACGTACAGAGCGTCAGGCCGATCGCGACGGCCAGCATGAAACACTGCGCCGTCAGCATCAGCTTGCGCCGGTCGAAATTGTCGGCGAGCGCGCCGGCGGCAACGGAGAACAGCATGATCGGCAGCGAGGTCGAGGCTTGCACCAGCGCCACCATGTTGGCCGAGGAGGTGATCGAGGCCATCATCCAGGCCGCGCCGACGGACTGGATGAGCCCGCCGAAATTGGAGATCAGGCTCGCCGCCCAGATCACCCGAAAGGTTTCGTTCCTGAAAGGGGCGAGGGGGGATGTCCGGTCTGGCACAGGCAGGCACTCATTCTCGACGCAGCGTTGTCGACAATCTAGTCCATAGGACGAAAGGGGCAAGCCGGTGGCGGCAAAAGCTGTGCGATCCCGCCGCCCACAGGTGAGCAAGAGGACCGACCTTGCAATTGTGACAGACACGGTCTATATCAGCCGCAAATTCTTGATCGTCAGATGAAGAGTGGGCCCGCGAGGACCCGCTCTTTTTTATTGGCCCGATCGAGTGCATGATAACGACTATCCCGGGAGGGCATGTCATGTCCGACACGAGTGAGACAGGAAATGCGGCGATCGAGCCACGGCTGATCGTCGAGACCGGCCTCGACCGGCGCGTCGCCGACATCATCGAGCCGACCATCGAGCAGATCGGTTACCAGCTGGTGCGCGTGCGCCTCTCGGCGCAGAACGGCGCGACGCTGCAGATCATGTGCGAGCGGCCGGACGGCACGATGACGGTCGAGGACTGCGAGAAGGTCTCGATGGCCGTCTCGCCGGTGCTCGACGTTGAGGATCCGATCGACAAGGCGTATCATCTCGAGGTCTCGTCGCCCGGCATCGACCGGCCGATGGTCCGCAAGTCGGACTTTTCGCGCTGGCTCGGCCACCTCTTGAAATGCGAGACGTCGATCCTCGTCGACGGGCGCAAGCGCTTCCGCGGCACGATCACGGCGGCGGACGAAAACGGCTTCACCCTGGAGCGGGACCAGCCCGCCCCCGGCGATGAGCCGACGGTTGTCATCCCCTTCACGGCGCTTGCCGAAGGCCGGCTGATCCTGACCGACGACCTGATCCGCGATGCGCTCGCCGCCGACAAGAAGGCCAAGGCCGCGCAGGCCGCGAACCAGAACGACGAAGACGGCGACGAATAAGTTTGTGAGTGCGTTCCGTCCCGGGGGCGTTGCCCTCTTTGCGGGCGGGACGGAGAGGACGGAACCGGAGCGGTGCGCCGCTCCCCGATGCCGGAGGCCAAGGCCCCGGCCTGACCATGGAGACCTGAGACAATGGCAGTCAGTGCGAACCGGCTTGAGCTTCTGCAGATCGCGGATGCCGTGGCCCGTGAAAAGGTCATCGACCGCGAGATCGTGCTTGCCGCGATGGCCGACGCCATCCAGAAGGCGGCCCGCTCGCGTTACGGCACGGAATCGAACATCCGCGCCGACATCAATTCCAAGACCGGCGAAATCCGCCTCCAGCGCCTGCTGGAAGTCGTCGAGCACGCCGAGGACTATTCGACCCAGATCCCGCTGGAACTGGCGCGCGACCGCAACCCGGACGCCAAGCTCGGCGATTTCATCGCCGATCCGCTGCCGCCGATGGATTTCGGCCGCATCGCCGCCCAGTCGGCCAAGCAGGTCATCGTGCAGAAGGTGCGCGAGGCCGAGCGTGACCGCCAGTACGACGAATACAAGGATCGTATCGGCGAGATCGTCAACGGCACGGTCAAGCGCGTCGAATACGGCAACGTCATCGTCGATCTCGGCCGCGGCGAAGGCATCATCCGCCGCGACGAGATGATCCCGCGCGAGAACATGCGCTACGGCGACCGCGTCCGCGCCTTCGTCTACGACGTGCGCCGCGAGCAGCGTGGCCCGCAGATCTTCCTGTCGCGCACCCATCCGCAGTTCATGGTGAAGCTGTTCACCATGGAAGTGCCGGAAATCTACGACGGCGTCATCCAGATCAAGTCGGTCGCCCGCGATCCCGGCTCGCGCGCCAAGATCGCCGTCATCTCGAACGATTCGTCGATCGATCCGGTCGGCGCGTGCGTCGGTATGCGCGGCTCCCGCGTCCAGGCCGTCGTCGGCGAACTGCAGGGCGAGAAGATCGACATCATTCCGTGGTCGCAGGATCCGGCCTCCTTCATCGTCAACGCCCTGCAGCCGGCGGAAGTCGCCAAGGTGGTTCTTGATGAGGATGCCGAGCGCATCGAAGTGGTCGTTCCGGACGAGCAGCTCTCGCTCGCCATCGGCCGCCGCGGCCAGAACGTGCGCCTCGCCTCGCAGCTGACCGGCTGGGACATCGACATCCTGACGGAAGCCGAGGAGTCCGAGCGCCGCCAGAAGGAATTCAACGAGCGCACCAACCTGTTCATGGATTCGCTCGACGTCGACGAGATGGTCGGCCAGGTGCTTGCTTCCGAAGGCTTCGCCGCCGTCGAGGAGCTGGCCTATGTCGATCTCGACGAAATCGCCTCGATCGACGGCTTCGACGAGGACACGGCCCAGGAGATCCAGACCCGCGCCCGCGAATATCTCGACCGCATCGAGGCCGAGATGGATGCCAAGCGCAAGGAGCTCGGGGTTTCCGACGACCTGCGCCAGATCGACGGCATGACGGGCCAGATGCTCGTCGCGCTCGGCGAGGACGGCATCAAGACGATGGAAGACTTCGCCGGCTGCGCCGCCGACGACCTCGTCGGCTGGTCGGAGCGCAAGGACGGCGAGACGAAGAAGTTCGAGGGCCTGTTCTCGAAGTTCGAGGTCTCGCGCGCCGAAGCCGAAGCCATGATCGTCCAGGCGCGCCTTGCGGCCGGCTGGATCACGGAAGAGGACATCGCGGCTGAAGAGCCGGCTGTCGACGGGGCCGAGCAGGACGCCTGACGGCGTCCCGCGGCTGGAGACGCCGTGGTATGGGTAAGAAGGACGACGGCGTGAACGACCGCATGTGTATCGTGACGCGCGAAAGAGGCGAGGCGGACGATCTGATCCGCTTCGTCGCCGGTCCGGACGGCAGCGTCGTGCCGGACCTGAAGCGTCAGCTTCCCGGACGTGGATGCTGGGTGAAGGCCGAACGGGCGATCGTCGACAAGGCGATCGCCAGGAAGCTCTTCCCGCGGGCGCTGAAGGCGGAGGCGAAGGCCGGCCCGGAGCTCGGGGCCGAGGTGGACCGGCTTCTGGCGGCCCAGCTCGGGGGCATGATGAACATGGCGCGCAAGGCCGGCCAGTTCATCACCGGCTCCACCAAGGTGGACCAGGCGGTGCGGTCTTTGGCCGCTCTTGCCGTGTTCCACGCGACGGACGCGGCCGAGGACGGCGTGAGAAAGATCGACCAGGCGAGGCGGGCGGCAAGCTTCCTCACCGAAGACGAAACGGAAATACCCTCCTTCAGGCTCTTTTCGGAGGGCGAATTGGAGGGCCTTTTGGGCCAGAATGCTTTTATCCATGCCGCGGCGCTTGCAGGGCAGGCGGGTGAGGGTGTAGTGAAGCGCGCAATCATGCTCGAGAAATACCGGGGCGACAGCCAAATGATGGCAAAAGGTGGCGCTGGCCAGACAAACCAATGACGCGGTCACCGGCATTCCGCCGGCCGAAATCGCATTGGAACACAATTGAACGACGGGGTCTGGTGATACGCATCCGGCCCTGATCTTAGGAACGGAACGGAATGACCGACAACAAAGACGACAAGACGATCAGCGTGGCTGGCAAGAAGACCCTGAGCCTGAAGCCCTCGGGGGTTCAGCAGGGAACCGTGCGCCAGGACATGGGTCGTGGCCGGACGAAGGCCGTCGTGGTCGAGACCCGCAAGCGCCGCATCAACCGCCCGGAAGACGAGCGGCCGGTGACGCCCGTCACGCCCGTGCAGCAGCGCCAGCCCGAACCGCAGCAGACGCGCCCCGTGCAGCAACACTCGCGCCCGGCGCCACAGCAGCATGAGCAGAGCCGCCCGCGTGTCGGCGTGGTGCTGAACCAGCTTTCCCCCGATGAGGTCGAGGCCCGTCGCCGCGCGCTTGCCGAAGCGCAGATCCGCGACGCCGCCGAAGCGCGCCAGCGCGCCGAGGACGAGGCCCGCCGCAAGGTGGAAGAGGAAGCCCGCCGCAAGGCCGAGGAAGAGGCACGCCTCGTCCGCGAGAAGGAAGAGGCCGAGCGCCGTGCCGCCGAGGCCGCCGCGCCCGCTCCCGCCGTGGAAGAGGCCGTCGCGCAGCCGGTGGCAAAGCCGGCCGTTGCCGCTCCCGCTGCCGAAACCCGCCCGCAGCCGACCCGTACGCCGGCGGTAGCGCCGGTTGCCGGCCGTGGCCGCCACGAAGCCGATGACGACGGCGACAAGCGTCCGCGCGGCGGTGCGCCCGTCAACCGCGGCAAGGTCACCCGTCCGGAGCCCGCCAAGGTGCCCGCCCGTCCGAAGACCGACGACGGCCGCCGCCAGGGCAAGCTGACGCTGACGACCGCCGCGACCGACGAGGACGGCGCACAGCGCGGCCGCTCGCTCTCGGCCATGCGCCGCCGTCAGGAGAAGTTCAAGCGCTCCATGATGCAGGAAACGCGCGAGAAGATTTCGCGCGAGGTCGTGCTGCCGGAGACCATCACCATTCAGGAACTGTCGCAGCGCATGTCCGAACGCGCCGTCGACGTCATCAAGTACCTGATGAAGGAAGGCCAGATGATGAAGCCCGGCGATCTGATCGACGCCGACCTGGCCGAACTCATCGCCGGCGAATTCGGCCATACCGTCAAGCGCGTCTCCGAATCCGACGTCGAGGAAGGTATCTTCAACGTTGCCGACGACGAGGGCGATCTGGAATCGCGTCCGCCGATCGTGACCATCATGGGCCACGTCGACCACGGCAAGACCTCGCTGCTCGACGCCATCCGGCATGCCAACGTGGTCGCTGGCGAAGCCGGCGGCATCACGCAGCATATCGGCGCCTACCAGGTCGAGCAGAACGGCCACAAGATCACCTTCATCGACACCCCCGGCCACGCAGCGTTCACCGCGATGCGTGCCCGCGGCGCACAGGCGACGGATATCGCGATCCTGGTGGTCGCGGCCGACGACAGCGTGATGCCGCAGACGATCGAGTCCATCAACCACGCCAAGGCGGCGGGCGTCCCGATCATCGTGGCAATCAACAAGATCGACAAGCCGACCGCAGACGTCCAGCGTGTCCGCACGCAGCTGCTCCAGCACGAGGTCTTCGTCGAATCCATGGGCGGTGAAACGCTCGACGTGGAAGTCTCGGCCAAGAACGGCACGAATCTCGACAAGCTCCTGGAAGCGATCCTGCTGCAGGCCGAAATCCTCGACCTCAAGGCCAACCCGAACCGCACCGCGGAAGGTGTCGTCGTCGAAGCCCAGCTCGATCGCGGTCGCGGCGCCGTCGCCACCGTTCTCGTGCAGACGGGTACGCTGCGGCCCGGCCAGATCGTCGTCGCGGGCGACCAGTGGGGCCGCGTGCGCGCCCTCGTCAACGACAAGGGCGAGCACGTCAAGGAGGCCGGCCCCTCGATGCCGGTCGAAGTGCTCGGCCTCTCGGGCACGCCGGCCGCCGGCGACAAGTTCGCCGTGGTCGAGAACGAAAGCCGTGCCCGCGAGATCTCGGAATACCGCCAGCGTCTCGCCCGCGAGAAGGCCGTTGCCCGCCAGTCCGGTTCGCGCGGCTCGCTCGAGCAGATGATGAGCCAGCTGCAGAGCTCCGGCCTCAAGGAATTCCCGCTGCTCATCAAGGGCGACGTGCAGGGCTCGATCGAAGCCATTGCCGGCGCGCTGGAAAAGCTCGGGACGGACGAAGTGCGGGTGCGCATCGTGCATTCCGGTGCCGGCGCCATCACGGAATCGGACATTTCGCTCGCCGAAGCGTCCAACGCCGCGATCATCGGCTTCAACGTCCGTGCGAACGCACAGGCCCGCTCGCTCGCCGAGCGTCAGGGCATCGAGATCCGCTACTACAACATCATCTACGACCTGGTGGACGACGTGAAGGCGGCCATGTCCGGCCTGCTCTCGCCGGAGCGCCGCGAGACCTTCCTCGGTTACGCCGAGATCCTCGAGGTGTTCAACATCACGAAGGTCGGCAAGGTCGCGGGTTGCCGCGTCACCGAAGGCAAGGTCGAGCGCGGCGTGGGCGTGCGCCTGGTTCGCGACAACGTCGTCATCCACGAAGGCAAGCTCAAGACGCTCAAGCGCTTCAAGGACGAGGTCTCGGAAGTCAATGTCGGCCAGGAATGCGGCATGGCCTTCGAGAACTACGAAGACATCCGCGCCGGCGACCAGATCGAGTGCTTCCGCGTGGAGCATATCACCCGTACGCTGTAAGCGTCCGGCGGATAGACCATCGTGCGAGCGCCGGACCTTTTCGGCGCTCGCATTTTTTTGAAAGTGACGACCATGACCAGAGCAACATCCTCGGCGCCGTCGCAACGCATGCTGCGCGTGGGCGAGCAGGTGCGCGCGGCGATTACCCAGGTTCTCCAGCGCGGCGAAGTGCGCGACCCTCTTCTCGAGAAGACCGTGATTTCCATCTCGGAAGTGCGCATGTCGCCCGATCTCAAGCACGCGACGGCCTATGTCACCCCGCTCGGCGTGAAGGATCATGACGCGGTGATCGAGGCGCTGAACCGCAATTCGAAGTTCATCCGCGGCCGCCTCGGCCCGCAGTTGCGCCAGATGAAGTACATGCCAGACGTGCGCTTCCGCGACGATACCAGCTTCGACAACTACAAGAAGATCGACGATCTCCTGCGTTCACCGGAAGTCGCCCGCGATCTTTCCGCCGAAGACGGCGACGACGACAGGTAATCCAGGAATAAGATGTCCAGACCCCGCAAACCCAAGGGCCGGCCGGTTTCCGGCTGGCTGATCCTCGACAAGCCGTTCGATTTCGGCTCCACCGAAGCCGTCGCCAAGATCAAGTGGCTGTTCAAGGCGCAGAAGGCCGGCCATGCCGGCACGCTCGATCCGCTCGCCTCCGGCATGTTGCCGATCGCGCTCGGCGATGCCACCAAGACCGTGCCCTACGTCATGGATGGCCGCAAGATCTACGAATTCACGGTGACTTGGGGCGAGGAACGCACGACGGACGACCTCGAGGGCGAGGTGACGCGGAGTTCGGAAAAGCGGCCCGCCGCGGATGCCATCCAGGCGATCCTCGGCGACTATACCGGCGTCATCCAGCAGATCCCGCCGCAGTTCTCCGCCATCAAGATCGCCGGCGAACGCGCCTATGACCTCGCCCGTGAAGGCGAAGCCGTCGAGATCCCCTCGCGCGAGGTGGAAATCCATCGCCTGACCCTGATCGGCTGTCCGGACGAGAACACCGCGGCATTCGAGGTTGAATGCGGCAAGGGCACCTATGTGCGTGCGCTCGCCCGCGATTTCGGCCGCCAGCTCGGCTGTTTCGGCCATATCTCGGCACTGCGCCGCACCTTTGTCGCTCCCTTCGGCGAGGACGACATGGTGCCGCTCGCCGATCTGACGGCGCTCGAGGAGATCGCCGACGAGGCCGAGCGGCTGGCCGCCCTCGACGCCTTCCTGATCGATACCGGCGAAGCCCTTTCCAGCCTGCCGCAGATCGTCATCAACGATGACCAGGCGCACCGCCTGCGCATGGGCAATCCGATCATCCTGCGTGGCCGGGATGCCCCGGTTTCCGCGGACGAAGCCTATGCGACGGCCCGTGGCAAGCTGGTCGCGATCGGCGAGATCGCCGGCGGCGAGTTCCGGCCGAAGCGCGTCTTCGGCGGTTGACGAAGGGCTGAGGAACCAATCGCTGCCGACTTGATTTCACCACAAGCTATGGGCTTTATGGGCCGGCGAGGTTCGTTCGAGGGCGGGCCGGGCGGCGCATTGCCGTCGCGGCCGCCGGCGGGCGAGGGGTGAAAGGGCTGGCCGTTGACGATTGCGCCGACTGACAGAACGGTATCCGCCGAAGATGCGGAGGAGGGTGCTGGCCCTGTCGAAAACCGCCGGCGCATGCATCATCCCGTTGCCTTCTACCTCGTCTGCCTCATCCTCGTCGTCGTCATTCCCGCCTTCCTGTTCTCCATCGTCGTGCTGAAGCGCACCAACGAGGCGCAGGAGCGCATCTTCGAATCGCTGCTGCGCACCTCGACCAGCGCCGTCAATCGCGCGGTCGAGCGCGAAATCACGGCCATGTTCTCGACGCTCAACTTCCTGTCGACGTCGGAAAGCCTGCCGAGGGGCGACTACGCGACCCTGCATGCCCAGGCGACGAAGACGCTCCAGGGCACGGACACCTATTTTCTCGTCATCGATCAGGCGATGAGGCAACGCCTCAACACGCGCGTCCCCTTCGGCACGCCGCTCAACACGGCGTCCGAGCAGGTTTCGGCGCGTCTGGCACTGTCGCGCGGCGAACGCATGGTCTCCGACCTCTTCTTCGGCCGCACGGCCCAGCATTGGGTGTTCAATGTCTACATGCCGGTGCGGCTTGCCAATGGCGAACCCGTCCTTCTGACATTGACGAAGAATGCCGAGGCGCTGCGGCGCGCGGTCAATCCGGACATCCTCTCGCCCGGCTGGAACGCGGCCGTGCTCGATTCCGCCGGCACGGTCATCGCCTCGACCGACGAGAAGCAGAAAACCGGCCAGCCTTTCTTCCTGCGCGTCGTGCCGTCGTTGCGGCTCGGCGTCAGCGCCATGCGGCGGGATGGCGTCGACTATCAGGTCGTCACGGAATTCTCCTCGCTTGCCGGCTGGCGCATGATCGCCTGGGCGAAGGCGTCGGACGTGCAGGCGCCGGCGGTTTCCTCCTTCCTGTGGCTGACGATCGGCGGCGCGGTCTTTGCCGCACTCGCCGCCATCAGCGCCGTCGGCATCGCCCGTGTCCTTTCCCGTGATGTCCGGCTGCTGGCGCACGATGCGCGCCGTCTTGGCCTTGGCGAACGGGTGTCGCCGCGCCCCTACGCCATTTCCGAGCTGGAAACGGTGTCGCGCGCGCTCGCCGAAGCCGCCGATGCCCGCGTCAAATCGGAAAACGAGGTGCGTTTCCTGATGCGCGAGGTGGCGCACCGCTCGAAGAATCAGCTCACCGTCATCCAGGCCATGCTGAACCAGTCGGCCGCGGCGGCGGAAAATGCCAGCGACTTCGCCGAGACGTTTCGCAGGCGCGTCGCCGGCCTTGCCCGGTCGACGGACCTGATGATCGCCAATGCCACCCAAGGCGTGAACCTCATGGAGCTTGCCAAGAACCAGCTCAAGCCGTTCACGCCTGACGATGCGGGGCGCGTGCGCATCGCCGGCCCATCCGTTCTCCTCGATCCGCAGGCGTCGCAGACGCTCGGCATGGCGCTGCACGAACTGTCGACGAACGCCACGAAATACGGTGCGCTCGCCAACGAGACCGGCGTCATCTCCCTCAGCTGGGTGACGTCCGGCGCGAATCTGAACCTCATCTGGCGCGAGAGCCGGGCGACGATCGACAGGCAGGCCATCGCCGCCAGCCGCAAGGGCTTCGGCAGCGTCGTGCTGGAGCGCATGCTCGGCATGGCGCTTGATGCCAAGCTGGACTTCATCGTTCACGACGACGGCATCGAATGGCGCGTGACGATCCCGCTCGCCCGGTTGCGCGACGAGGACGGCCACGAGCAGGGAGCGGCGCAATGAGGAAACCGCTCCTTTTCCGATGCATCGGCCATGGGTGTGTTTCATGACGTCATTCCTGCGTGGGGCCGCCGTCTTGGCGTGCCTTGTCCTTTCAGCGTCCCAAGCCCTTGCCGCCTATGGCCAGTGCTCGGTCGACGATCCGACCGGCACGCCGCTCAATGTGCGCGCGGCGCCGAACGGCACGATCCTGACGACCCTTGCGAACGGGACGCAGGTCGAGATCGTCGAGGAGAGGAAGGTCGGCACGAAACACTGGCTTTTCGTCGCGCGGCAGGGCGTGCGGCTCGGCTGGGTGTTCGGCGCCTATGTCGTGTGCAAGCAGCCCGGCGATGCGCGCGAAGCCGCGCCCAGCCAGCCGGCCGACCGGCGTTGACGACGGCTCTTTTCTTTCATGAGGGAATGGTTTATAGGCACCGCCAGCAATGCGGGGCTTTCCCCGCTTGCCTTCACGGCCATCGCTGGACGACATCCCGGCTTTTGGCGACCCTGGTTCTCCATTCATGAAAGGACATACGATGTCGATCACTGCTGAGCGCAAGGCTGCGCTGATCAAGGAATACGCCACCAAGGAAGGCGACACCGGTTCTCCGGAAGTTCAGGTCGCGATCCTGACCGAGCGTATCAACAACCTGACCGGCCACTTCAAGGACCACAAGAAGGACAACCACTCCCGTCGTGGCCTTCTGACGCTGGTTTCCAGCCGCCGCTCGCTTCTTGACTACCTCAAGAAGAAGGACGAATCCCGTTACAGCAAGCTGATTGCTGCCCTCGGTATTCGCCGCTAAGCAATTTCGGCGGGCGTTCCTTGCGAGCGCCCGCCGCTTTCTTTTGCGGAACGGACGTTTCGCTAGAGCAGTTCCGGCAGAGGCGCGCCGCGCCTTTGCGTTTGGGATTGCGCAAGACAGACAAGACCGTTTCGCCTGTGCCGGTTGAGGCCGCCTCGCGAAAGGGGATTTTCCAGCAGGCCGGATGGGCCGGTCCTGCGGAACCAACCGATGACCTGTCATGGGGCAGGATTGCAGGATGCTTCAGGCGCGCGCCTGTCGTCGGCCAGGCTGAAAAGCCTTCAGGCGCAGAGTTCGCGGGCCATGTTCCGGAAGCCTCCCGTTGTCTTGCCCATGATGCGTCACGAACGCGGATAGACCACCTGCGCCTTTGGGCGGCGGTGCGCGTATCCGTCAAGAAGGACAAGACATGTTCGATACCCATACGGTTGAAATCGAATGGGCGGGCCGTCCGCTCAAGCTGGAAACCGGCAAGATCGCCCGCCAGGCTGACGGCGCGGTTCTCGCGACCTACGGCGAAACCGTCGTTCTCGCCACCGTCGTTTCCGCCAAGGCGCCGAAGCCCGGCCAGGATTTCTTCCCGCTCACCGTCAACTACCAGGAAAAGACCTACGCAGCGGGCAAGATCCCCGGCGGCTACTTCAAGCGCGAAGGCCGCCCGTCGGAAAAGGAAACGCTGGTTTCCCGCCTGATCGACCGTCCGATCCGCCCGCTGTTCCCGGAAGGCTACAAGAACGACACCCAGGTCGTCGTCACGGTCGTCCAGCATGACCTCGAAAACGATCCGGACGTCCTGTCGATGGTTGCCGCTTCCGCGGCGCTGACGATTTCCGGCGTCCCCTTCATGGGCCCGGTCGGCGCCGCCCGTGTCGGCTACATCAATGGCGAGTATGTCCTGAACCCGCATCTCGACGAGATGGACGAGTCCGTTCTCGACCTCGTCGTCGCCGGCACGCAGGACGCCGTCCTCATGGTCGAGTCCGAAGCCAAGGAACTTGCCGAAGACGTCATGCTCGGCGCCGTCATGTTCGGCCACAAGGGCTTCCAGCCGGTCATCGATGCGATCATCAAGCTCGCGGAAGTCGCTGCCAAGGAGCCGCGCGATTTCGTCCCGGAAGATCATTCCGCGCTCGAAGCAGAAATGCTCGGCCTTGCCGAAGCCGAACTTCGCGACGCCTACAAGATCACCCAGAAGGCTGATCGCTACGCCGCCGTCGACGCCGTCAAGGCGAAGGTGAAGGCGCACTTCCTGCCCGAAGGCGTCGAGCCGAAGTACAGCGCGGAAGTCATCGGCGCCGTCTTCAAGCACCTCCAGGCCAAGATTGTCCGCTGGAACATACTCGACACCAAGAGCCGCATCGACGGCCGCGATCTTGAAACCGTTCGCACCATCGTCTCGGAAGTCGGCATCCTGCCGCGCACGCACGGCTCGGCTCTCTTCACCCGCGGCGAAACCCAGGCGGTCGTCGTTGCGACCCTCGGCACCGGCGAAGACGAGCAGTATGTCGACAGCCTGACCGGCATGTACAAGGAACGCTTCCTGCTGCACTACAACTTCCCGCCCTATTCGGTCGGTGAAACGGGCCGCATGGGCTCCCCGGGCCGCCGCGAAATCGGTCACGGCAAGCTCGCCTGGCGCGCCATCCGCCCGATGCTGCCGACGGCGGAACAGTTCCCCTACACGCTGCGCGTCGTTTCCGAGATCACCGAGTCGAACGGCTCGTCTTCGATGGCAACGGTCTGCGGTACCTCGCTCGCCCTCATGGACGCCGGCGTTCCGCTGGCAAAGCCGGTTGCCGGCATCGCCATGGGCCTGATCCTCGAAGGCGACCGTTTTGCGGTCCTCTCCGATATCCTCGGTGACGAAGACCACCTCGGCGACATGGACTTCAAGGTCGCCGGCACTGCCGACGGCATCACCTCGCTGCAGATGGACATCAAGATCGCCGGTATCACCGAAGAGATCATGAAGGTCGCGCTCAGCCAGGCGCAGGGCGGCCGCAAGCATATCCTCGGCGAGATGGCCAACGCCATTTCCGAAGGCCGCAGCCAGCTCGGCGAGTTCGCCCCGCGCATCGAAGTCATGAACATCCCGGTCGACAAGATCCGTGAAGTCATCGGCACGGGCGGCAAGGTCATCCGCGAGATCGTCGAGAAGACCGGCGCCAAGATCAACATCGAGGACGACGGCACGATCAAGATCGCCTCCTCGTCCGCGAAGGAGATCGAAGCGGCCCGCAAGTGGATCCACTCCATCGTCGCGGAACCGGAAGTCGGCCAGATCTACGAGGGCACGGTCGTCAAGACCGCCGATTTCGGTGCCTTCGTCAACTTCTTCGGCCCGCGTGACGGCCTCGTACATATCTCGCAGCTGGCGCAGGAACGCGTCGCCAAGACCTCCGACGTCGTCAAGGAAGGCGACAAGGTCTGGGTCAAGCTGATGGGTTTCGACGAGCGCGGCAAGGTTCGCCTCTCCATGAAGGTCGTCGACCAGGCGACCGGCAAGGAAATTACCGCCGACAAGAAGGGCGACGGCGAAGCCGCCGCCGAGTAATCGGATTTTTATCGATCGAGGGGGCGCGGAGCGGCACGTTCCGCGCCCCTTTTTTATAGACCCGTATCTCCGCCGAAAGCCCACCATGACCCGCGACGCCCTCAAGACCCTGTTCCACCCCTTCGCCTCCGGCACGCTCGGCCTGCCTGGAGAGGGCGAACGCTACCTCTTCCTCGGCGCGGAAGCCGGCCAGCGCCCGCCGGAAGGTTTTGACGCGGCGCTGGAAGCCGTGCAGCCGCTGCGCTCGCTTTATCGCGGGCTGGAAGCGGTGCGCGCGCCGGTGAAGCCGGTCGTCGAGGGCGAGGATTTCGATGGCGCGCTCATCCTGATGACCAAGCACAAGGGCGAGAACGAGAACCGTATCGCCGAGGCGCTGCGCCGCGTGCGCACCGGCGGCCTCATCGTCGTCGCCGGAGGCAAGGAAGACGGCGTGCAGTCCATGCGCAAGCGCCTCGACCAGCTTGGCCTCACGGGCGATTCCATGCCGAAATATCACGGCCTCGCCATCTGGTTCGCCCGCCCCGAAGACCCGTCCGAGGCCGTCTCCAAGCTGGCGGCGAAGCCGGTGCGCATCGCCGGCCGCTTCACGGCCGCGCCGGGCATGTTCTCGCATGACCGCATCGACGAGGGCTCCGAGCTGCTTGCAACCCGCATCCCGGAAGACTTCCACGGCCACGCCGCCGATTTCGGCGCGGGCTGGGGCTATCTCTCCGTCATGCTCGGCGGCCGCGCGCCGCAGGCAAAGGGCATCGACCTTTTCGAGGCGCATTACGAGGCGCTGGAAGCGGCCAAGGAGAACATGGCGGAGAACTGCCCGAACATTCCCGCCCGCTATTTCTGGTTCGACCTGACGGCCGAGGCGCCGCGCGATCACTACGACCTGATCGTCATGAACCCGCCCTTCCACGAGGGACATGCCGCCGACCATTCGCTCGGCGCGGGAATGATCCGCATGGCGGCGAAATCGCTGAAGGCCGGCGGCCGCCTGCTGATGGTCGCCAACCGCGGCCTGCCCTACGAGCCGGCGCTGAAGGAAGCGTTCAAGGAAAGCGGCGAACTCTGCCGCAACGCCCGTTTCAAGGTGCTCTGGGGCAGGCGCTGAGCCCTACAGGGGCAGTGCGAAGGTCTGCTTGATCGTCTCGCTCGGCACGTCCGTCTTGACGGTCTGGATGCCGTTCTTGCGGGTGAGGTGCGTCGACTGGAAGCGACGGTAGTCGGCAAGATCCGAGACGACGACGCGCAGCAGCGCGTCGCTTTCGCCGAGCATGATGTAGCATTCCACCACCTCCGGCAGCCGCTTCATCGCCGCGATGAAATGGTCGATCGTCTCCGCATCCTGCGCCGTCAGCGAGACGCGCGCGAACATGGAAAGCTGCAGCCCCACCTTCGCCTGATCGACGACAGCCACGTAGCGGCTGATGATGCCCGCTTCCTCCAGCAACCTGACCCGGCGAAGGCAGGGCGAGGGCGAGAGGCCGACGCGCCTGGCGAGTTCGACATTCTGCAGCCGCCCGTCCTGCTGCAGCACGCGAAGAATGCGGCGGTCCGTTTCATCGAGCGGCACTGGGATCCTCACGAACGTTCAAGCCGGTTTGCGGCAGGCAATGCCAAAATCTCCCTCAAGTCTGGCATCTTGGCAACTCGATTGCGCTCGAGGACCGCTAGGCTACCGTCGTTTCGATGAGGAGAGCAAGATGGACTGGGCCTGGTTTCTGGCAGCTTCGGGCTTCGCATTCGCCATGGCGGGCACGCCGGGGCCGAACAACACGATGGTGACGGCTTCAGGAGCGAACTACGGCTTTCGCCGGACGCTGCCGGTGGCGATCGGCATGGGGGCCGGCGTCGCCGTCATCATCTTCATCGTCGCGGCTGTGGGCGGATCGGTCATCGCAGAGCCGCGCGTGCACCTGGCGCTGAAATGGCTGGGCATTGCCTATCTGCTCTGGCTCGCCTGGCGCATCGCCAATGCCGTGCCCGCGGGAGCGGTGCCGGATGGCAGCGCGCAGCGTCCGTTCGGTTTCTTCGAAGGCGCCCTGCTGCAACTCGTCAACCCGAAGCTCTGGGTGATGGTGGCCGGCGCGGTCGTCACCTATGGCAAGGGCGCGGCGGGAGACCTGACCGTGCCCGCGGTCTTCGCCGTCATCTTCGGCGGCGCGACGCTGGTCAGCACGGTGGCCTGGACGGGGATCGGCGTCGGCGCGGCCCGCTTTCTCGCGCGCGAACGCAGCCTCAGGGTCTTCAACCGGGCGATGGCGCTGCTGCTCGTGCTTTCGCTCGTGCCTGTCGTGCTGGAGTAGGACCAGTCAGCAGTCCGTTCAGGCCGATTGCCATTTTGCCGAAAGAGGTCCACCATTCCCGGATCGCTTTCGTTCAGGAGACCCGCAATGGCTTTTGGACCTGCAAGGCCGCCCATGATGGAAGATGTGGCGGAAGTCATCGCCAAGGATGTGAAGGAAGGGGAGGGGCATACGCCGACCTCCGAGGTGCCGCTCGCCTTTCTGCGGCGCGGCGCGGACGGCAAGCCGCTGGAAATGAACAGCCGCGTGCGCACGCTCTTCATCGCCGTTGCTGCGGCCGTGGCTTTGCTGCTGCTCCTGCTGGCGCTGCTTTGAGATGGGCCGGGCTTTCGCCAGCCTGACGGCTTTCCTTCCTCGCAAACGGGGCGAGGAGCCGTTCCCCCGCGTACAATCGGCGGTAAGGAGAACCAGCATGATACGCCTCTCTCCCCCGTTCGGAGAACGTCCCGGCAGGGGGAGAGGCGCGTTGCTTATTCGCTGTCGGCCTTCGCCAGGCGCTCCAGCGTCGGCATGGAGGTGATGTTGTAGCCGGCGTCCACATAGTGGATTTCGCCGGTGACGCCGCTCGACAGATCAGAAAGCAGGTACAGCGCCGAGTTGCCGACGTCCTCAATGGTGACGGTGCGACGGAGCGGCGCGTTCTTCTGCTGCCAGGAAAGCATGGCACGGGCATCGGAAATACCGGCGCCGGCGAGGGTCCGGATCGGTCCGGCCGAGATCGCGTTGACGCGGATGCCGCGCGGGCCGTAGTCGCCGGCGAGGTAACGCACAGAGGCCTCCAGCGCGGCCTTGGCGACGCCCATGACGTTGTAGTTCGGCATGATGCGCATCGAGCCGCCATAGGTCAGCGTCAGCATGGAACCGCCCTCGCTCATCAGCTCGGCGGCCCGCTTGGCGATCTCCGTGAAGGAGAAGCAGGAGATCACCATGGTGCGCGAGAAGTTCTCGCGCGAGGTGTCGGCGTAGAGGCCCTTCAGCTCGTTCTTGTCGGAGAAGCCGATGGCGTGCACGACGAAGTCGAGCGTGCCCCACTTGTCCTTGATCGCCGCGATCGCCGCATCGACCGAGGCGATGTCCTCGACGTCGCAGGGAATGACGAAGTCCGAGCCGAGTTCGGCGGCGAGCGGCTTGACGCGCTTGCCGAGCGCCTCGCCCTGGTAGGTGAAGGCGAGTTCCGCGCCCTGGCCGGCCAGCTTCTGCGCGATCCCCCACGCGATGGAATGGTTGTTCGCGACCCCCATGATGAGGCCGCGCTTGCCGTTCATGATCCCCGTCATGATTGTCATCCGTTGTGGCGCTGGAAGACCAGCGTGGCGTTCGTGCCGCCGAAGCCGAAGGAGTTGGAAAGGGCGATATCGATCTTCGCACCGTCGATGCGCTTGCGTACGATCGGAACACCGTCGAATTCCGGGTCGAGCTCGGTGATATGCGCACTTTCGCCGATGAAGCCGGCCTGCATCATCAGCAGGCTGTAGATCGATTCCTGCACGCCGGCAGCGCCGAGCGAGTGGCCGGTCAGCGACTTGGTCGACTGGATGTGCGGGATCTTGTCGCCGAAGACTTCGCGGATCGCGCCGATCTCCTTGGAATCCCCGACGGGCGTCGAGGTGCCGTGCGTATTGATGTAGTCGACGTCGCCCTTCACGGTGGAGAGCGCCTGGCGCATGCAGCGCACCGCGCCTTCGCCCGACGGGGCCACCATGTCATAGCCGTCCGAGGTCGCGCCGTAGCCGACAATCTCCGCGTAGATCTTCGCGCCGCGGGCCTTGGCGCGCTCCAGCTCTTCCAGAACCAGCACGCCGGCGCCGCCGGCGATGACGAAGCCGTCGCGGCTGACGTCATAGGCGCGCGAGGCCGTCGCGGGTGTGTCGTTGTACTTGGAGGACATCGCGCCCATGGCGTCGAAGAGGTTCGACATGGTCCAGTCAAGATCTTCGTGGCCACCGGCGAACATGAGGTCCTGCTTGCCCCACTGGATCATTTCGGCGGCATTGCCGATGCAGTGCGCCGAGGTCGAGCAGGCAGACGAGATCGAGTAGTTGACGCCGTGGATCTTGAACCAGGTGGCGAGCGTCGCGGATGCCGTCGAAGACATGGCCTTCGGCACGGCGAACGGGCCGATGCGCTTGGGCGAATTGTTCTTGAGCGTGATCTCGGCGGCCTCGATCAGCGTGCGGGTGGAGGGGCCGCCCGAGCCCATGATGATGCCGACGCGCTCGTTAGCGGCGTAGTCTGTCTCTTCCAGGCCGGCATCGGCGATCGCCTGTTTCATGGCGACGTGGTTCCAGGAGCCGCCCTGCGAGAGGAAGCGGGCGGCGCGGCGATCGACGAGTTCGCTCGTATCGATGTTCGGCGCGCCCCAGACCTGGCATTTGAAGCCGTGGTCGGCGAAATCCTGCGAGAAGCTGATGCCCGAGCGCGCATCGCGCAGCGACGCCGTCACTTCGTCCGCGTTGTTCCCGATGGAGGATACGATCCCCAGACCCGTGACAACTACCCGTCTCATATTCCTGACCTTTTCTAGAACGTCTCGTTGTGAAGGCGGCTCGGCGCCGCCTTCAGGCTTCCGGTGGCTCCGCGGCCTTTAAGCTTCCTTGTCCTTCGACAGGCCGACGCGCAGGTCGGTCGCCTGGTAGATGGTCTCGCCGTCGGCCTTCAGCCAGCCGTCCGCCGTGCCGAGCACGAGGCGGCCGCGCATGACGCGCTTGAAGTCGATGCCGTATTCGAGGAGCTTCGTGTGCGGGCGGACCATGCCCTTGAACTTCACTTCGCCGGTCGAAAGCGCCATGCCGCGGCCGGGCTCGCCGAGCCAGCCGAGGAAGAAGCCCGTGAGCTGCCACATGCCGTCGAGGCCGAGGCAACCCGGCATGATCGGATTGCCCTGGAAGTGACAAGGGAAATACCAGTCGTCCGGCTTCACGTCGTATTCGGCGCGGATGTAGCCCTTGTCGAAGGCGCCGCCGGTCTCGGAGATGTCGGTGATGCGGTGGACCATCAGCATGGGCGGCAGAGGAAGCTGGGCATTGCCGGGGCCGAACAGCTCGCCGCGGCCGCAGCGCAGGATTTCCTCATAGTTGTAGCTGGATTGCCTGGTCGTCATCGAATGTCTCATCCCCGGTCTGAACAACGCTTGCTTTGCGTTAGATTTAGAGAAGGTGGGTGCGAATTGAAGCACCCGGACCGTTCCCTCCTTGTCGCCCCGCCCGCTCCGGGCGAGACGTTCATTCAGCTGTCCGCATACATGATGCTTGCAGTGACAGCCAGTGCAAAGTGGCACGGTGTGGGCAAAGGCCCCGGTTTTCCGCATGTTGCGCGTCTTTCATCCGCCGCAATCCTATTGAATCCCGGCGCTCGTAAAGTTATATCGAAAGTTCAAGATTGTTGTTCAAGGCCAGACAAGCGGATCCGTCGCCCATGACGCATGCACACGAGATGCCCATCGAAGAGCGCCTGCGCCATTGTGGCCTGCGTCCGACGCGCCAGCGCGTGGCACTCGGGGACCTGCTCTTCGCCAAGGGCGACCGCCATCTGACGGTGGAGGAACTGCACGAGGAAGCCGTCGCCGCCGGCGTCCCGGTCTCGCTGGCGACCGTCTACAACACGCTGCACCAGTTCACCGAGGCCGGCCTCATCCGGGTCCTGGCGGTGGAGAGCTCGAAGACTTATTTCGACACCAATGTATCGGACCACCACCATTTCTTCGTCGAGGGCGAGAACCACGTGCTCGACATTCCCGTGAGCAACATCGCCATCGGCAACCTGCCGGAGCCGCCCGAGGGCATGGAGATCGCTCACGTTGATGTGATCATCCGCCTGCGCCCGAAGAAGGGTTGATCGCGGGATCGCTTTCACATCACGTCGTCCGGATGCCGTCCCGGCCGCGGCTTGTAGACCGGAAAGCACCAGCCGAATCGCAACGCCCCGCCGCGCACGATGAAGGCTGCGCCGATGCCGATGGCGGAGGCGAGCCAGAGCGGCGCGTCCGCCACGCTGGCCGCGGTGAAGCCGGCCGCGCCGATGAGCGCCGCGGTGATGTAGATTTCCGGCCGCAGCAGCACGGAGGGCTCTCCCGCCAGGAGATCGCGCAGGATGCCGCCGAAGCTTGCGGTGAGGACGCCGGTCGTGATCGCCACTGTCGGCGAGCCGGTGGCGGCAAGCCCCTTTGCCGCGCCCATTACGCAATAGGCCGAGACGCCCATCGCATCGAGCCAGAGCAGCAGGCGATAGCGCGACTCGATCCGGTGGGCGAGCACGAAGACGATAAGCGCAACCGCGACGCAGACGATGAGATAGGTCGGGTTCACCACCCAGAAGACGGGCGTCGCGCCAAGGATGACGTCGCGGAACGTGCCGCCGCCGATGCCCGTCGCGGCGGCGAGGAAGAGGAAACCGATGATGTCGAGCTGCTTGCGCGAGGCCGAGAGCGCGCCGGTGGCGGCAAAGACGGCGACGCCCGTATAGTCGAGCAGTTCCAGGATCGACACGCATTCCTCCTTCGCCGCCCAAGCCTCGCGACAGCTTTCCCGCGCTAGAGTGCGCGCCCGTACGCCCGGGCAGAATCAGGCAAGACGCCAGCCCGTCCGCATATTGACCGAAATGCCCGCCATGGAAAGGTTTGAGAGATGGCCACCCGCATCAGAACCCTCGCACTCGCCGCCGCCGCGCTCGTTTCGACCGCCCTGCCGGTCCGCGCGGCGGAGATCGTGCCGGATGCGCGTGCGGCCGTCGAGGCCGAGGTCGCCAAGCGCTGCAAGGCGCCGATCTATGGCGAGGATTTTGCCGACAATGTCGATTTCAACAATGACGGCATCGTCGATGCGATCTTCAATCTCGGTGCCGTCAATTGCGATGGCACGCCGGGCGGCCTGTGCGGCAATGTCGGCTGCCCGCATGAATTCTACATCCAGGTCGTCGAGGGCGGGTATTTCCTGGCCGCCAATGCCGATCTCTACGGCTACGAGATGAAGAAGCGCTACGGCAACATGGTGCTGGAACTGAAGGCCAATGCCGCAAGCTGCGGGCGTGACGATCCGGACTATTGCATCATGACCATTCGCGTGCGCGGCGCCCAGTTCGATACGATCTCGAAGAAATAGGACCTATTGCGGAAAGAGCGCGTGGGTGCGGCCGGCGACATAGTAGAGCAGCAGCCCCGTCCATTCCCTGAGCGCCGTCGTCGTCAGCTGGCTGTTGGTCGAGGGCTGGGTGAAATCGAGCGCGAGGCCGGCGCGGCCCGTCGTGCGGAAATCCGTCGGCCAGGGCAGGACGTCGAGGCCGAGCTTGCGGAAGAGGCCGACCGAGCGCGGCATGTGGAAGGCCGAGGTCACCAAGAGGCAGCGCTCCAGGCCGTTTTCGGCAAGAAGCGTCTTGGTGTTTTCGACATTCTCGAAGGTGGTGCGTGATTCCGTCTCGCGGATCAGCCGGTCGGCGGACACGCCGAAGGCCTCGAAGAAGCGCGCCGCGACGGCCGCATCGCCCTCGTAGCTGCCGCTGAACGAGCCGTCGCCGCCCGAGACGAGGATGCGCGCGGCGGGGAACTCTCGCGCCAGCCGCAGCGTCTCGGTGAAGCGGTCGCCTGCCTGGTTCATCTCGAAGCCGCCGCGCGCCGCGATCACCTCCGCCTCCACGCCGCCGCCGAGCATGATGATGCAGCCGGGGCCGCCGGCGGGCAGCTCCGCCCGCGCGATGCGGTCCTCCAGCGCCTGCAGGAGGACGGAGCCCGTCGTGGTGAACAGCGTCACGAAGAGCACGGCGGCGGCAAGCCCGCTCGCCGCCGTCCGCAGGCGGTTCCATTTCAAGAGCCCGGCCAGGAGGCCGAGAACGAGCAGCAGCAGCGCGAGCGACAGGGGCTGGGCGGCCAGCCAGAAGATCTTCGAGGCGTAGTAGGTCACGCGTTACCCGCTGTTCGTGTTCGTTTCCGCGTCGGTCTCAGGCCCGTCCGAAAGCCGGTGCCGCCGCCTTGCCGCGCCGCAGATAGAGGATGCCCGCGGCCAGCGCAACACCTGCCGCGAGAACCGCGATGGCGATCAGCGGGCGATAGGCGACCCAGGCGATGGCGATGACGGCCGGCCCGATCAGCAGGGTGAGGATGAGCGCGATGGCCGTCGTGCCGAAGCGCACGATGGAGCCGACGAAGGGCACGACATCGGCGATGACGCCGAGGATCGACAGGATGAAGGCGAAGCCGACGAAGGCGCCGATCAGCCCGCCGACCCGCACGAGCCAGGTGATGATCGTGTTCTCGCTCTGCGCCGCATCGAACATGGCGGCCGCGTCGACGAGGCCGGCATCGCTGAGGAAGAGGTCGCGCCCGTTCGTCGTCTTGTAGGGCGTCAGGCCGCTGCCGCGCTGGGCGCCGACGAAGCTCGCCTCGGCAATGTCGGAGCGCTCGAAACGGATGCGGATGTCGCCGACCTGCGGATCTTCCGGGTTGAAGGAGAAGATCACCTGGCCGGCAATGACCGAGGCCGGTTTGCCGAGCGTCACCATTTCCGCCATGCGATTGGCCTCGATGGCCGTGAGCGGCACCGGCCGTTCGTCGCCGAGGCGCGCGACCGCGCGGCCATCGACGCTGAACGCGCCGATCGTCGCGGACTTCACCGGGAAGCTCGCGTCGTCGATCGGCTTTTGCGGGTTGTCGTGGCCCGGCTGGCGGAAGCTGCCGGAATTGACCTCGTCGCGCTTCCATTGCTTGTTGTAGGAATAGGTGGTGACGGTCTCCTCGCTGCCGCCGAGCTGCTTGCGCGTCTCCGACTTCGCGGTCTCGACCCACTGGTACATCTCGACGATGCGTTCGAGCCCGGCCGCCCCTTCGGCCGAAATGCCGAGCACGTCGTCCTGCGGCACGCCGACCGGCTTCACCGGCCCTGAAATGTGCACCAGCTTGCCGTCGTTTGCCGGATCCACGCTGCCGTTGTCGACGGAAACGACGAGGCCCGCGCCCTCGACGAGCGCCCGGTAGGTCTTCACCGACCGGCCTTCGTTCCAGAACAGCAGCCAGATGCAGGCGATGAGAAGGATGAAGCCGACCACGATCTTGATCAGCGCCCCCTTCAGCCTGGCGAACCAGGACGTGGTCGTCGTTTCCGTAAAGCTCATGATCGTCCCCCGACACGGCGTGCGTCATGCCTGAGACGCGCGGCAGGACATGCTTATTCGCGCTTCCTGAACTGCGCAAGCAGGGACATAATGGCTCGAAAGGCGGGGGCGGGATGCCGGAACATCTCCTCCCCTCTGCCGTTATCGCAGAAACGGAAGGGAGCCTGTCCATGACCGACGATCGCGAAGAGAAAATCCGCAAGCGCGCCCACGAGCTCTGGCAGCAGGAAGGCCGGCCGGACGGCAAGCCGGATGACCACTGGTACCAGGCCGAACGGGAAATCGACCAGGGCGACGGAGAAATCGAGGGTGACGACGAGCCGAACCTCGCCGCGATCCGCGAGGCCGTCCGCGAGCACACGGACGCCTTCCTGGTGAAGACCGACCTGGAGGATGCCGACCAGCGCGAGGCGACGCCCGGCATGCGCGAGCAGCCGTAGGGCCGCCGCTAATTAACCCTGCCGCTCCGGCAGATCTACGAGCAGCCCGTCGAGGGCGTCGGTCACCTTGATCTGGCAGGAGAGGCGCGAGCGTGCCGGGTCGGGATCGTGGGCAAAGTCGAGCATGTCCTGTTCCAGCGCCGAGATCGGCGGCAGCCGGTCCACCCATTCGGGCGCGACATAGACATGGCAGGTGGAACAGGAACAGGCCCCGCCGCATTCGGCGAGGATACCGCGCACGTCATCGTCGCGCGCGGCCTCCATCAGCGTCATGCCGGCGGAGGCTTCCACGACATGCCGGCTTCCGTCGTGCTGCACGAAGGTGATCTGAACCATCGCCGTCTTTCCTTGTCGTCTATGGCAGGAGGGCCGTCGCCTCGACCTCGACCAGGAATTCCGGCCGGGTGAAGCCGGAGACGATCATCAGGGTCGAGGCGGGCTTGACCGGAAGGTCGGCGACGAGGCGGTCGCGCACGGCCATGTATTCGGCCATGTGCGCGCGCGCCGTCACGAACGCGTTGAAGCGCAGGACATGGGAAAAGTCCGCCCCGGCCTCGGCAAGGATCGCGCGGATATTGGCAAAGCACAGTTCCGCCTGCGCGGTGACGCCCTCCGGGACCGTGCCGTCGGCGGCAAGGCCGAGCTGGCCGGAGGTCACGACGAGCCTGCCTGAGGCGATGCCGTGGGAATAGCGGCCGAAGGGCGCGGGCAGGACGGCAGGTTGAAGCGCCTTCATGGTGTTTCGACCTTCTTGCCGGAAAGCCCGCAGCGATACAGGAAGAGCCGGGTCGCTTCGGCGATGATGCGCTCGGCGTCGAGTGGCTCGTTCTCGGGCTTGTCCATCAGCACGCGGGCCTGCGCCTCGTATTCGGCATAGTGCTGGGTCACGGCCCAGATGTTCATCTGGAAGAGCAGCGGATCGACCGGGGCGATCTTGCCGCTGTCGACCCATTGCCGGATGACGGCGTTCGCCTCCTCGACCGCGGCCTTGAGCGCGGCCCAGTGCGGCGCCATTTCCGGTGCCCCGCGGGCGATCTCGTTCGCGAAGAAACGCGAGAGGTCGGGGAATTCCAGCGTATGGCGCACCTTGCGCTCGATATACTGGGTGATCGCCAGCGCCGGGTCGTCGCGCGAGGCGGAGAGGAAGAAGATGTCCTTGTACTCTCCGACGATATCGCTGAGCACCTGCTGGTACAGTTCCTCCTTGGAGGAGATGTAATAGTGCAGCTGGGCCTTGGTGATGCCGGCCGTCTGCGCGATCGCCTGGGTGGAGGTCCCCGACAAACCGTTGCGCGCGAATTCCTGGATGGCGGCGCTGCGGATCGCGGCGTGGATTTCCTTCCGCTTTTTCTGAAGAGTGCTCATGGGCGTTCCATGCGGGTGGCGATACGGTGGAAGCGGGCCGGCGCCGGAGCGCCGGCCTGCGGCTCGGTCTTACTTGCCCGTCAGCTTGGCCTTGATGTCGAGACCCTTGCCCTTGTTGACGAAGCGTGTGTCGGCGACCTTCGAGAGATCGACGGCGCCAGCCTCGATGATCTTGCTTTCGACGGCAAGGTCATGGAAGGCCTCGATGCGCTCGGGGCTCATCGCGCCGATGCCCTTTTCCACCGCCTCGCCGGAATCGATGATCTCAAGCTTGTCGAACTGCGCCATCTCGGCGTCGAGCTTTTCGACCGTCATTTCCGGGTTGGCGGCGATGATCGCCGCATAGGCGGCTGTGCGGTCGCCGTAGAGGTAGTTGTTCCAACCCTCGATCGAGGCGTCGAGGAAGCGCTGCACGAGGTCGGGGTTGTTCTCGACCAGCTCGCTGCGCGTCTCGATGATCGAACCGTAGGTGCTCCAGCCCTGGTCGGCGAGCAGGAACACGTCGACCTCGGCGCCTTCCTTCGCCGCGTAAAGCGGCTCGGCGGTGCCATAGGCCTGCTGCACCATCGTCTTGTCGCTCAGGAACTGCGCGAGGTTGAAGCCATAGGGACGCAGCTGCTCGTCCTTGAAGCCGAGGCGGGTGACCATCCACTGCCAGAAGCTGAACTGGCCGTCCTTGGAAACGAGGACGGAGGGCGCCTTGGTGAGCGCCGCGAAATCGGCATATTGGCCCTTGTGCGCCATGAAGGCCTGCGGGTCCTTCTGGAAGATCGCCGCGACGACGGTGGTGGGAATGCCGTTGCGCACGTTGTCGAAGGCGAGCAGCAGGTTGCCGCCCATCAGGAAGTCGAGCCGGCCGGCCGGCAGCATCGGCCTTGTGTTGACCTGCGGGCCGCCCATCTTGATCTCGACGTCGAGGCCGTATTTGGCATAGGTGCCGTCCACCACGGCCTGGTAGAAGCCGCCATGGCCGCCCTGCGCCAGCCAGTTGGTGCCAAAGACGACCTTGTCGGCCGCCCAGGAGGAGCCGGCGGCGAGCAGCAGCCCCACGGCGGCGAAAAGACTTGTCATGCGTTTCATGCGCGTTTCCCCTTTGGTTGTCTCAGGTGTCGGTGCGGGCCATGCCGTCGGTCCAGCCCCGGGTCTTGCCGGGGTTCATCAGGCCGTACGGGTCGGCGCGTTTCTTGAATTCGATCTGCGCTCCGTCGATTTCCTTCATGCCGCCGTCCTCGATGGTCACGACATGGGGGTCGAAGATCGTGCAGCCGTCCTTTTCCTCCAGCTCGGCGATGAGCCGGTACATGGCCTCCTCGCCGCGGTAGCGCACAAGCGGCAGGGCGAAGATCTGGATCTCGCCGTGCATGCGCGCCATCTCGTGGTGCCAGTAGATCTCCTCGCCGTAACGGGCCATCTGGCTGAGGACCAGTTCGGGATCGAAGGGCCGCGGATAGGCGACCTGCAGGTAGGTCCAGCTCTTGTCCACCTTGAGGGCCTGAAGCGTGGTGTGGTTCCAGCCGCATTCATAGGCCGGCTGCAGGCCGGCGGCGCGGATCTCCGGCTTGCTCATGGCAAAGGAAATGCGCCCGCCATGCGCCTCGGCCTCGGCGGTGAAGCGGGCCATTTCATCCGGCGCAACCATGGCGAAGACGGCGTCGCGGTCGGCCGGAAAGAGATCGCCGAGCTTGTTGTAGAAGGGGGCGAAGCGGCGCTCGACGGTGGTCAGCAGGTAGCAGTCGAGGCCCTTTTCCTGCGCGCTCGAGGCGAAGCGCAGCGCCGCGTCGTAGCCGTCGAAGAGGGCTGCGGTGTGGATCCAGTCCGTCGCGCGGGTGAGGCCGACGCCGAGCTCCACCACGATGCCGTTGGTGCCGTAGGCGTGCTGCACCTTCTGCACGTCCTCGCCGAAAAGCTCGATGACCTGCGGCTCCGGCTCGACGGTGACGACCTTGGCATAGGTAAGGTTGCCGGGGTCGCGCAGCATGCCGTGGCGCAGCGAGCCGATGCCGCCCGAGCCGCCGGCGACGAAGCCGCCGATGGTCGCCATCTGGCGCGTCGAGGGATACATCATCAGTTCCTGCCCGGTCTCGTGCGCGGCGTCGTCGAGCCGCGAGATGCGTGCGCCCGCCTCCACGCGCACATGGCCGTCGGTGATCTCGATTACCTTGTCGAGGCGGGTGAGGTCCATGACGATGCCGCCGTCCAGCGGCACGCACTGGCCGTAATTGCCGGTGCCGCCGCCGCGCAGCGTGAGGGGAACCTTGTGGCGGGCGACGACGGAGGCGACATGCATGACCTCCTCGACGGTCTGCGGCACGACGACCAGCTCGCCGAGCTTGTCTTTCAGCTGCTCGTTGAGGATCGGGCTGTACCAGAAATAGTCGCGCGAGCGTGCGGCGATGTAGTTCTCGTCGTCATGGGCACGGATCCCATTCAGCGCCGCCTTGATCGACGTCCAGTCGCGGTGTCCGGTCATGTCTGTTCTCCTTGGTGGTCGGTCAGGATGCGGCCATTGCGCCAGACCGTGCGGTCGGCACGCGGACGGCTCAGGGCATCGATAAGGTCCTCGGCGTCGAGCCGGATGAAATCGGCGGGGCCGCCCTCGGCAAGCGCAAGGCTCCGGCCCATCCAGCGGGCAGGCGTCTCGCTCACCGTGTCCAGCCAGTCCTCGGGCTGGAGGTGACCGAGCAGGGCCGCGCCGCGGAAGGCGTCGAAGAGATCGTAGTCGCCGAAGGGGAAGAAGGCGTCGCGCACATTGTCGGAGCCGATCATCACCTTCAGGCCCGCGGCGCGCGCCTCGTGCACGGGCGCAAGGCCGCGCAGGCGCGGCGTGCGGCCGGCCTTCGCATCCTGCAGGTAGGCGTTGCAGCCGGGCAGCACCGTCAGCCCGACGCCCGCCGCGCCGGCGCGGGCGAGAACGTCCGCGACCTCGGCGGGATCGCGCACCGAAAGCGCGCAGCCATGCCCGCACAGCACCCGGCCGGCAAGGCCGCGCCGTTCGGTCTCCGCCACGATGGCGTCGATGCCGCGCGCCTCGACCTCCAGCCCTTCGTCCACATGGAAATCGAGGAGAAGACCGTGCTTTTCAGCGAGGTCGAAGACCTGCGCAAGCCGGGCATCGAGATCGTCGTTGCGATAGATGAAGGCCCCGAGCACCCCGCCGGCCGCCTTGACCTCGCGGGCGATGGCCTCGCCAATCTCGGCAAAGAGGTCGAGCGGGGTCAGCGAGGCAAGCTCCAGGTGGATGCGGCCCTGCCATTCGCCGGCAAGCTCACGAAGCACGGACCATGCCGGTGGCGGCATCGCGCCGTACCAGTCGACATGGCTGCGCATCAGCGCCGTGCCGTGGCGATAGGCACGGTCGAGGGCTCGGCTCGCCCGCTGCCGGAGATCGGCATGATCCCAGAGCGCGGCGTCGGCCTGCATCATCTCGATGGCGTGGAACAGCGAGGTGGCGCGCGCCGGCATGCGGGGCGCGGTGAAGGTCTTATCGAGATGGGTGTGGATGTCGGCCATCAGCGGCAGGACGAGGCCGCCGCCCCGGCCGGCCGAGGGGGCGAGGGCCGCGATGCGGCCGCCGCTGACGGCGATGTCCCAGTGCCCCTCCCGGCCGGCGAGGGTGACGCCCGCAAGGCGCTGGCCGCCGGCGCCGGCATCGGCGGGGCTGGTGGTCTCGATGGTCCGCATGGGGTTCACGTCTCGCGCTTGATTTCGCTTTCGTGCCAATGGCCGAGCACGAGGTTCGACAGCCAGGACGTGACGAGGAAGATCCCGACGCCCAGCACCGAGACGAGGAACAGCGCGGCGAACATGCGCGGGATCTCGTTGCGGAAGCTCGATTCGAGGATGCGCGAGGCAAGGCCGGTGTTCTGCCCCGCCGTGCCCGCGACGAACTCGGCGACGACGGCGCCGATCAGCGACAGGCCGCCGGCGATCTTCAGCGCCGCCATGAAATAGGGCAGCGCCGAAGGGATCAGGAGGTGGCGCAGGCGCTGCCAGGGCGTCGCCTGGTAGAGCCGGAACATGTCGCGCAGGTTATGGTCGGCGCTGCGCAGGCCGATCGCCGTGTTCGACAGGATCGGGAAGAAGGCGACGATCCAGGCGCAGATGAGCAGCGCGAAGAAAGTGTTGCTGACATAGATGAGGATCAGCGGCGCAATGGCGATGATCGGCGTCACCTGCAATATGACGGCGAAGGGGAAGAGACACATCTCCACCGTGCGCGACAGGGCGAAGAGCATGCCGAGCAGCACGCCGCCGACGATGGCGAGGCTGAGCGAGAGCAGCGTCAGCTTGACCGTGAACGCCGCGCTCTGCATCAGCGACGACCAGTCCTGCACCAGCGTTTTCGCGATCAGGCTCGGCGCGGGGATCAGGTAATGCGGCACCTCGTTGTACCGGACGAGGAATTCCCACAGGCCCAGCACCGCGAGGATCGAGACGATGGGCATGATGACGCGCAGGCGCCGTTCCCGCTGCTCCAGGAGGATGCGCGGATCGACGATTTCGCCTTCGGCAACGGCCGGATCAATGGTTGAGATCGACATGGTCCATGGTCCCTTCGAGCGCGTTGCTGACCAGACGGCAGTTCTCGGTATATTCGGGTGTCATGCGGTAGGCGCTCGTGCGCGTATCGGCGCCGGGCAGCGCGATGTCGTGCACCACGCGGCCGGGACGCGCGGCCATGACCACGACGCGGCTGGAGAGATAGACGGACTCGAAGACCGAGTGCGTGACGAAGATCACCGTCAGCCCGTGCGAGCGCCAGAGGCCCAGCACCTCGTCGTTGAGCTTGGAGCGCGTCATCTCGTCGAGCGCCGCGAAGGGCTCGTCCATCAAAAGCAGCTTCGGCTTCGTCACCATGGCGCGGGCGATGGAGACGCGCATCTTCATGCCGCCCGAGAGCTCGCGCGGATAGGAACGGGCGAAATTGGCGAGGCCCACCATGGAAAGGGCCTCTTCCACGCGGGCCTTCGCCTCGCCCTTGCCGAGCCCCTGCAATTTCAGCGGAAGGAAGACGTTGTCGAAGACGCTCGCCCAGGGCATCAGCGTCGCTTCCTGGAAGACATAGCCGATATCGCTGCCATGGGGGCTTTCGCCGGCCGGATGGCCGTTGACGGTGATCGAGCCCGACGAGAAGGACAGGAGGCCCGAGATCATCTTCAGCGCCGTGCTCTTGCCGCAGCCGGAGGGGCCGAGGAACGAGACGAACTCGCCGTTGCGGATCTGTAGCGACATGCCGCGCAGCGCCACGGTGCCGTTGGCGAAGCGCTTGGAGACGTCCTTCATGTCGATGAGGACGGGGGCGTCGGTCAGGCCGGCGGCGTTGGAGAGGGGGCTTGCCGCGTTCATCCTACCACTCCGGTTTTCTGTCCAGCCAGTCGGCCGGCAGGCTGTCGATGTCCGCCATCGCCTCGACGAGGCGCGCGACGGCGTGGTCGAGGGTCGCCTCGCCCTTTGCGGCGGTGGCGAGGTGGGCCTCGCCGCAGGCCCCGGCGGTGCTGAAATCCTGCGTCTTCCAGCCCGGCTTCGCGCCGCGGCCGAGGCCGAGATGGCGGAAATTCTCGAAGAGGTCCTGGCCGCGCGAGCGGAAGTCGCGGGCGGCTGCCATGTCCACGTTCTCGGGGGCGAGCGCCAGCATGACCGAGGTCTCCATGTCGCCGGCATGGATGCCGTGGGTGCGCTCGACATCGGAATAGATGCCCTCCGGCATGCCGAAGCCGAACCAGTTGACCGAGAAGGCCAGCATGTCGTGCGCGATGCGCAGCTGGCGGGTCACGACGTCCATGACCGGGATGTTGCCGCCATGGCCGTTGAGGAGGACGAACTTGCGCACGCCCGAGCGCGCCACGCTGGCGCCGATCTCGGTGAGTACGCGGATCAGCGTTTCGGCCGAAAGGGTGAGCGTGCCGGGATAGTCGATGTGCTCGTCGCTCTTGCAGACGGCCTGGGTAGGCAGGAACAGCACCGGGCTGTCCTCCGGCAAGGCTCTTGCGAGGCGGCGTGCCACCCCGTCGACGGTACAGCTGTCGACGGACATGGGCAGGTGCGGCCCGTGCTGCTCGATGGCGCCGATGGGCAGGACGGCGATGAGGCGCCCACGGTCGAGCGCGGCGAAATCGCGGCTGGAATAGTCGGCCCAGAAGCGCTTCATCGAAAAGCCTCCATGCCGTCAGGGATGCCCGTTGGTGACAGAAACGCCATCTTGCTCCTCCTCTTCCTCCGGGTTTAGATAAACAAACTCATAGCAAATGGTCAAACTATTTGGTATGTTCTTTTCGATGGTTGCGGTAAACTTTTGATTTTAATCATGTTTATTCGCTATGCCGAAGCTGCCGGGAGGGCGGCCTGAGCGGGTTTTGGAGGAGCTCATGAAACGACCGCGCTTGCTGATCACCCGGCCGCTGCCGGCCCGCGTGCATGAGCGGGCAGGCGTGCTCTTCGACCTGACGATCCGCAAGGATGCCGGCGCGACGCAGGGTGCGGACCTTTCCGCCGCGCTTGCGGAATATGATGCGATCCTGCCGTCGCTGGGCGATGCGTTCTCGCGGGAGGTCTTTGCGGCCGCTGCCGAACCGCGCTGCCGCATCCTTGCCAATTTCGGGGCAGGGATCAGCCATATCGACCTTGCGGCTGCCGCGAGCGCCGGCATCGCCGTCACCAATACGCCAGGCGCCGTTACGGGGCCGACCGCCGATCTCGCCATGCTGCTGCTGCTCATGAGCGCCCGCCGCGCGGGCGAGGGCGAGCGGCTGGTGCGCTCGGGGGATTGGCAGGGCTGGTATCCCGTGCAGCTTCTCGGCCACGACGTGTCCGGCAGCACGATCGGCATCGTCGGCATGGGCCGCATCGGGCAGGAGGTGGCCCGCCGGGCTGCTGCCGGCTTCGGCATGCGTGTACTGTTCCACAATCGCTCGCCGAAGACGGTGCCGGGCGTGGAGGCGACGCAGGTGCCGCTCGACGAATTGTTGAAACGCGCGGATTTCGTGGTGCTGACGGTGCCGGGCGGGAGCGAAACGCGCCATCTGATCGACGAGCGCGCCTTCGCGCTGATGCGGCCTGAAACGCATCTTATCAATGTCTCGCGCGGCGAGGTGGTGGACGAGGCCGCGCTGGTCCGGGCGCTCGGCGACCGGCGGATCGCCGGGGCGGCGCTCGATGTCTATGAATTCGAACCCGCCGTGCCGGCGGCGCTGCGTGAGCGCGACGACGTCGTGCTGCTGCCGCATCTCGGCTCGGCGACGCGCGCGGCCCGCGAGGCGATGGGCATGACGGCGCTCGACAATCTGGAGGCCTTTTTCCGCGGTGAGGTTCCGCAGGACAGGGTCGCCTAGAGCAATTTCAGCAAAAGTGCGAAGCGGTTTTGCGCAAACGTTCCAACGGGAGGGAGAAAGCATGAACCATGTTGCGATCCTGGGAGCCGGGCAGGCCGGCTCGTCGCTGGCGGCCAAGCTGCGGAGCCTCGGCTTTGGCGGTCGGATCACGCTCATCGGCGAGGAGAACACGCTCCCCTACCAGCGCCCGCCCCTTTCCAAGAAATACCTGATGAAGGAAATGACGCTGGAGCAGTTGCACCTTCGGCCCGAACGTTTCTATGCCGACAACGACATTGCCCTGCATCTCGGCCGGAAGGTCGATGCCATCGACCGCGCCGCACGGCAGATCCGCTGCGGCGAGGACGTGCTTTCCTACGACCAGCTGGCGCTGACGACGGGTGCGACGCCGCGTCCGCTGCCGGCGGCGCTCGGCGGTGGCCTGCCCGGCGTCTATGTCGTGCGCAACCTTGCCGATGTCGACCGCATGGCCCCGGAATTCCGCGAGGGGCGGCGGGTGCTGGTCGTCGGCGGCGGCTATATCGGGCTGGAGGCGGCGGCGGTCGCGGCCAAGCTCGGCCTCAAGGTGACGCTGATCGAGGCCGCCGAGCGGATCCTCCAGCGCGTCGCCGCGTCGGCGACCTCGGATTATTTCCGCAACCTCCATGCCGGCAACGGCGTCGAAATCCTCGAAGGGGCGGGCCTTGCCGGGCTGGAGCGCGAGGAGGCGATCTCGGTGGCGCTGTCGGATGGATCGCGCCGGGAGGTGGATTTCGTCATCGTCGGCATCGGCGTGACGGCCAATGACGGGCTGGCAGCGGCGGCGGGCCTTGCCTGCGACGGGGGTATCCTCGTCGATGCGCGGGGAAGGACCAGCGATCCGGCGATATGGGCGGCCGGCGATTGCGCGCGCCTGCCGTACCGCGGCCAGATGATCCGGCTCGAAAGCGTGCAGAATGCCATCGACCAGGCAGAGGCCGTCGCCGCCAACATGCTGGGCGCGGAGGCGGACTATGTGCCGAAGCCGTGGTTCTGGTCCGACCAGTACGATATCAAGCTGCAGATCGCGGGGCTGAACAGTGAGTTCGACCGGGTCGTTGTCCGTCCGGGAGCCAGCGAGAAGACACGTTCCCACTGGTATTTCCGGGAAGGTGCGCTGCTTGCCGTCGATGCCATGAGCGAGCCGCGCAGCTATATGGTCGGCAAGCGCCTGATCGAGGCTGGCCGCTCGCCGCTGCCCGAGCAGGTGGCGGATGCCGGCTTCGACCTGAAATGCCTGATCTGACGGCGGGTGCAGGGGTGCGTCATCGATCCGGGGCGCACCTCACCGGCAGGCTCCGGCCCTAAGGGCGCGGCGTGCCAGGGGTGGTGCCGGGCATCGGTGGGTCAGGTCCCCGACTATTCGGCTGGTTGCATCGATCCGCCTTATCCCGCCGTGGACGCGGCGAGTTTTCCGATGAAGTCCTGCATGATCGGGTTGCGGTTCACGGTATAGACGTAGCGCATCAGATGGCGGGAGCGATCGAGGGCATAGTGCATGTCGTCGGTCAGCACCGGGGTGGGCATGAGGACGCTTGGAGCCCAGGCGGGATCGAGCGCCCAGGCGGTCGCGCCCATATCCCAGATTTCCTTGGCCCATCCGACATGATCGTCGCTGTAGCTCTTGAAGCGCATGGCGAGGAAGCGGCCGATCTCCCCTTGCGGTTCGACATAGCGCTCGATTTCCGGCACGGTGCTGTGCAGGATCGACGTCACGCCCTCGCAGGGGACGAGGACGAGCGGCACGCCGGAATCGAACAGGACCTGCACGCCGCCGACATCCTGCTCGAGATTGAACTCGGCCTGGTGCTGCCAGTCGATGGCATGGCCGCCCAGCCAGACGACGACGATCCGGTCGATGATGTCGGGCGCCGCAAGCAGGGCGGACGCGACATTGCTGATCGCGCCGATCGCCACGACGTGCAGCGGGTCGTCGGGCGACGAGCGTCTTGCGCGGGCGATCAGGTCGTCGACGGCGGGCGCGTCCACGGGTTTCTTCTGCGGGCCGACATAACGGGTGACGCCGCGATGCACGAGGCCCTCATGGGGAATGGAGAGGCGCTCGAGCAGCGCCAGGATCTCCTGGTAGCTGAGCTCCATGCCATCGCCCGGATCGCCCGTCGTCTCGTTGATGAAGGGGGCGGCATAGATCGCCTCCACGGTGACGCTCTCGGGCGACAGCAGCGCATGGACGATGGCGAACTGGTCGTCGATCTCGTTGAAGGTGTCCGTATCGATGACGATGCGGCGCTTGCCGGCGGTCGGTGCAAGCATAGCCAGTCGATGGCTTTCGGACAGGGGCATCGGGATTTCCTTTGTGTTACTGCGCGCTGTGCAGGCGTCCGGCGACGCCGCGCAGGATGCGATCGAGATTGATGGCGAGGAGGCAAAAGACGAGGCCGGCGGTGATGCCGAGGCCCGCATCGGCCTTGCCGAGCGCGATGTAGATCTGCTGGCCGAGCTCGGACGTGCCGACGGTGGCGGCGATCGGAAGCATGGTGATGGCCGCCATCACCACCTGGTTGAGGCCGAGAAGCAGGGCCGGGCGGGCCGTCGGCACCTGAACCAGAAGCGTGCTCTGGACAGGGGTGCAGCCCAGTTGCCGGGCCGTCTCCAGCAGCGACGGCGGCACATTGCGCAAGCCCGTTTCGGTATAACGGATCGCCGGCACGACGGCATAGAGCGCGATGGCGATCAGCCCGGCGAACTCGCCGACCTTGAAGAACATCAGGGCGGGAATGAGGAAGACAAATTGCGGCATGGTCTGCAGGGCGTCGTTGATCGGGCGCAGCAGAGCCGAGAAGCGATCGCTGCGCGCGGCCAGCACCCCGAAGAATCCGCCGAGCAGCGCGCAGAGCGCCACGGCGACGATCACCAGATAGAGCGACTTCACGAAGGGTATCCACAGGCCCGTGATCAGAACGAAGGCAAGGCTGAGGCCGGTGAAGAGCGCAAGCCGTGGCCCGGCGGCCCGCCATGCCGCCCAGACGGCAAGCGCGAGCGCCGCCGGCCAGGGAAAGGCGACGAACCCGGTATGAAGGAGCGCGGCGAGGCAGAGGATTGCCGCGGCGCCCGACGGCCGGCCCTTCGCCATCTGCCGAAGCGCGAGAAGCAGGGCCAATGCGGCATAGACGGCGGTAACGGCCGGCGTCATGGAGAACCCCCAGGTCATCGGCAGCACCGCTCCGGCAAGGCCGACGCGCAGCGGCAGCACGAGATAGAAGAGAACCGCATTCTTGATCGCATCCAGCAGGTCGCTGTAGCGCGCCACGAAACCGAGCAGCGCCTTGTTGAGCATGCCGAGATCGACGATGCCGCGCGTCTCGTTCCAGCCCTGCAGGAGGTCGGGAGCGGCAAGGCGCGCGGCGAGCCCGAGCGAGATCACGGCCGCCGCCGCAAGGAGGATCGGTTGCCAGCGGGGCCTGTTTTTTCCCGAGCCGACCGCGGAGCGGGGCCGGAAGAGGCCGGCGGTGATGCGGTCGATCACGACGGAGACGAGCACGATGACGAGCCCGGCCAGCAGGCTCTTGCCGAGATCCGCCTGGCGCAGGCCGCTGAGGACCGCCCAGCCAATATCGTCGACGCCGCCGACGATCGAGGCGGTGATGACCATGCTGAGAGCGGCCATCGTCGTCTGGTTGAGGCCGAGCGCCAGCATCGGGCGGGCGGAGGGAAGCTCGACCCAGACCAGCCGCTGCCAGGTCGAGCATCCGCTCATTTCGGCAACCTCGATGCGTTCGCGCGGGACCTCGACGAGGCCGCTGAGCGTGCAGCGCGCCATGGGCGGTATCGCGTAGATCGCGGTGGCCACGAGCCCGGCGATCGGACCGAAGCCGAAAAGCAGGAGGAGCGGCAGCAGATAGGCGAAGGCCGGGAAGGTCTGCATGAAATCGAAGACCAGCTCCAGCCCGCGGCGCAGGCGCGGCAGGAAAAACGCGCCGAGCCCGAGCAGGAAACCAAGCAGGGCCGAAAGCGGAACGGACAGGAGGACCAGCGAGAGGGTCACCATGCTCTGCCGCCAGAAGCCGGCGAGCACGATATAGGCGCCCGCGGCAAGGACGAGGGCGGCGAGCCTGGCGCCGCCCGCCTTGAAACCGACAAGCGCGACCGCAAGGACAACCGCTGGCCAGGGCAGGAACTGCAGTGTGACGATGAGCGCGTCCAGGAGTGTGCCAAAAACCTTGCTGGCAAGACCCGTTACGGGCTGCAAAGCCGGCACGAGCCAGCCAAGGACCGTGTTGATCGCCGCCGGCACCGGGATGACCCAGCCGGCGGGAAAGGCGGCGATGGCGGGCACGGCCCTGGCGGCGGCAAGGCACGCCAGCATGAGGGCGGGCATCGCCACCATTCCCAGGATGGCGGACGCCGAGAAGGACAGGCTTGCAGGCTTCATGCTGGCATCGCCCGCTGGGTGCCGAAAAGGCCGGATATGTCCGCCGCGGCGATCTCGCCGACAAGCGTTCCGGCGGCGTCGCAGATGCCGACGGCGGCCGCGCCGCCAAGAAGGACAGGCAGGATGTCTTCCAGGACGTCTTCGGTGGAAAACTGCGGCAGGGCCGGCTTCCCGTCCGTTGCCGGGCGCATCACGTCCGCCGCGCGGATCACCCGCAGCAGCGGCACGTCACGCAGGAATTCGGCGATATAGTCGTTGGCCGGAACCAGGGCGATCTCGGCGGGCGTGCCGATCTGCACGACCGCGCCGTCGCGCATGATGGCAATGCGGTCGGCCAGTCGAAAAGCCTCCTGCACGTCATGGGTCACGAAGACGATGGTCTTGCGCAGCATTTTTTGCAGGCGGATGAATTCATCCTGCATCTGCCGCCGGATCAGCGGGTCCAGAGCGGAAAACGGTTCGTCGAGGAACCAGATCTCTGGTTCTGCGGCAAGCGAGCGGGCAATGCCGACGCGCTGCTGCTGGCCGCCGGAGAGCTGGGCGGGGAACTGGTCCTCGCGCCCCCGGAGGCCGACGAGCCCGGTCATGTCGCGCGCCCGCGCCTCGCGGGTGGGCCGGTCGATGCCCTGCACGCGCAACGGAAAGGCGACGTTGTCGAGGACGGTCAGGTGAGGCAGCAGGCCGAAATTCTGGAACACCATGCCCATCGCCTTGCGGCGCAGCTCGGTCATGCGCCGGCGGTCCGCCGCCAGCAGGTTCTCGCCGTCCAGGGTGACGCTGCCGCCGGAGGGCTCGATGAGCCGGGTAAGGCACCGCAGCAAGGTGGACTTGCCCGAGCCGGAAAGCCCCATCAGCACGAAGATTTCCGCCTCGTGGATGTCGAAGCTCGCGCCGGCAACGGCGGCGAGCGGCTTTCGCCCGTACCTTTCGCGCTGAAGGGCCGCCCTGTCGCCCGTGCGGGCGATCTGTGCCGCCTCCCGTGGCGGCACGCCGTAGATTTTCCAGAGATCCCGGCAGGCGAGTTTGATGCGCCTCTCGCCCGGAGGCAGGGACAGGGATGTCATGGCCGTTCTCCGCGGATGCTGGCGCTTACTTCTTGGCTTCGTCGATCCAGGGCGACCAGCGGGCGGAATTGGCTTCGACCCAGGCACCGACGACCGCGCCGATCTCCTTCTTGTTCTGGTCGATCTCCAACATCATCTGCTGCTGGTCTTCCGCGCCGAGCTGATACTGTTTCATGAAAGCGTAGGCGGCTGGCCATTTTTCGCCGAAGCCGGCGCGCACAACCTTGATGACGGGCGAGGGAAGGATGCAGCGCGCGCCGTCATTGGGATCGCAGGGCGGCATGTCGAGCCAGTTCAGCTTGACCTGCGTCAGCAGCCAGTGCGGTGCCCAGAACCGCATCAGCAACGGCTTGTCGGCTGCGGCCGCCGCCTGCAACTCGGCGACGAGCGCGCCTTCCGAGCCGGCGGGCACGGCGGTCAGCGGCAGCTTGAAATCCTCGATTTCGTTTGCCGAGGCCGTGCCCCAGTCGGCCGGATAGTCGACGAGGCGCCCGTTCGGCAGCGTCTCGGCGGTGGCGAGCCCCGCCGCGCAGGACGGCTCCAGCAGGGCCTTCCAGTCCGGCAAGCCGGGGCAGATCGCAAGCGTCGCATCCGTATAGGCCCAGCCGTCGCGGGCATTGAGGCCGAGGTCACCGACGGGCTCGACCTGCTTGGCCTCCAGCATTTTCGGATAGATGTCGCCGAGATTGTTGGTCCACAGCTCGGGTGTCATGTCGATCGAGCCGTCCTGCATGCCGATCCATTGCGGAAAGCTGCCGGCGGTGACGTATTGCACCTTGTAGCCGAGCTTCTCCAGCAGTTGGCCGGCGACATGCGCGGTGATGTTCTGGCCCGTCCACTCGTTGAGCGCGATGCGGATCGGGGCCTCGGCATCGCCGAGCGGGGCAGCCGTGCCGGCCGCAGGACCCAGGACAAGAGATGCAAAACCCGCGGCCGCCGCCAGCAGGATGGATCGAGCTTCGAGCACGTCATTTCTCCCTTTGATGTCTCACTCCGGGGCGGACCATATTTCAAACCGTCCAGCCGGTCTATAAAAAAATCCGTCCAGCCGGTCGGAATTTTTCCCTTATGGGCTTTTCCTGCCCGGGCTTTTTGTTATGTCTCGTGTAGAGGGTGCGGATGATGGAGCGTGAGCAGGCGATGAAGGACGGAAAACCGGCACGAAAGACCCGCAAGACCGGGGACGAGATCAGGGCCGCGATCGTCAACGCCGCGACCCGCATCGTGATGGAACGGGGCGTCACCCGCATGACGCTGGCCGACGTCGCCACCGCGGCCGGGATCAGCAAGGGCGGCCTGCTGCATTATTTTTCTTCGAAGGATGCGCTGATCCGCGCCATGATCACCGCCGGCCTCGATTCCTTCGAGGAGAAGACCATGGCGATGGTGGCGGCCGATCCCGCGCCGGGCTCCTATCTGCGGGCCTATATCACGACGAGCTTTCCCGCCGAGGGCGCCGACGATATCGCTGCCGCCATGATCGCCGGGATCGCGACCGATCGCGACCTCCTGGCCGACTATGCCGTGGAGAACACGAAGTGGGCCGACCGCCTGAAGGATGATGGCCTCGACTACTTTTATGCCGAGGTGATCCGCCTTGCCGTGGACGGCCTCTATTTCAACGAGGCCATCGGCCTGCCCCAGTTCGCGCCGGAAGACCGGAAGACGTTCCTGCGCCGGCTCATGGACATGACCCGCCACGGTACCGGTTCTGCGGAATAGGCATTCGCCCGCGCTTCAAGAAGGTGGGCGCCGCTCGGAATGATATAAAAAATTACCGGTGGTGTTTGGTGGAGCTAAGCGGGATCGAACCGCTGACCTCTTGCATGCCATGCAAGCGCTCTCCCAGCTGAGCTATAGCCCCATAACGGGTCCGGCGGAGCCGGTTTCCGGGAACCGAAGCGGCGTTGCCGTTCGGTGTGGCGGCTTATTACTTCCGGTCTCCGGAGATGGCAAGCCGAAAAATGAAATCCGGCCGATTTTTTTGAAACCGGCCGGAAAATCAAAATCTTAAGCTTCGTCTTCGTCGCCGGTCACGCCGATGAGACCGGTCATGTCCTCATCGTCGTCGTCTTCGTCCTGCTCGAGGAACGTGTCGTCCTCGTCGCCGTCGATCTCAACGTCGTCGTCGCCGAGATCGGGCAGGTCGTCGCCGCCTGCTGCATCCTCGTCGGCGTCCTCGAGCGAAACGAGCTCGACTTCCGTGTTCTCCGTATCGACTTCGTTGACGTCCTCGTCCTCATCCTTTTCGAGGACAGCCGCCGCCGACGTTTCCTCGAAGAAGGAGAGCGGATAGGACTTGCCCGTGTAGGGGGAAACGATCGGATCGCGGTTCAGGTCGTAGAATTTCCTGCCGGTTTCCGGATCGATGCGTTTGGTTCCGAGTTCCGCTTTTGCCACAGTCAAAGCCTTCTCTGTGCCGTATGTTTCCGGCGGGGCCGGGGGAGGCCGGCGCGTTGAACGGTAAAATGATTAGCCGGTCCCCATAATCGTCTTGGGCAATCCTGTCAAAGCCTAACTTGGGGCAGGCGCCGTGCAGACCTCATGATGATAGTTTCTCAGACGGGATGATGACGCTTTAAATCGTTTGTGGTAGCAAGCCCGCGTTCTCCCCGGGTGATCCCCTCCGGGGAGCCGTGGATGTATATAAGGAAGACGACCATGTCGCATGGCGCCAGTGCACGGCCCGCAACCGCCCGCAAATCCTCCGGCCTGTCCGGGACCGTCCGCATCCCCGGCGACAAGTCGATTTCCCACCGCTCCTTCATGTTCGGCGGCCTTGCCAGCGGCGAGACGCGCATCACGGGCCTGCTCGAAGGCGAGGACGTGATCAATACGGGCAAGGCCATGCAGGCCATGGGCGCGAAGATCCGCAAGGACGGCGACACCTGGATCATCAACGGCCTCGGCAACGGCGCGCTGCTCGCGCCCGAAGCGCCGCTCGATTTCGGCAATGCCGGCACCGGCTGCCGCCTCACCATGGGCCTCGTCGGCGTCTATGATTTCGATTCGACGTTCATCGGCGACGCCTCGCTCACCAAGCGTCCGATGGGCCGCGTCCTCAATCCGCTGCGCGAAATGGGCGTGCAGGTGACGTCCGCCGATGGCGACCGCCTGCCGGTCACGCTGCGCGGGCCGAAGACGCCGACGCCGATCACCTATCGCGTGCCGATGGCCTCCGCACAGGTGAAGTCCGCCGTGCTGCTCGCCGGCCTCAACACGCCCGGCGTCACCACCGTCATAGAGCCGGTCATGACACGTGACCATACCGAAAAGATGCTGCAGGGTTTCGGCGCCAACCTTACCGTCGAGACGGATGCGGACGGCGTGCGCACGATCCGCCTCGAAGGCCAGGGAAAGCTCACCGGCCAGGTGATCGACGTGCCGGGCGACCCGTCCTCGACGGCCTTCCCGCTGGTCGCGGCGCTGCTCGTGCCGGATTCGGATGTGACGATCCTCAACGTGCTGATGAACCCGACCCGCACGGGCCTCATCCTGACGCTGCAGGAAATGGGCGCCAATATCGAGGTGCTGAACCCGCGCCTTGCCGGCGGTGAGGACGTGGCGGATCTTCGCGTGCGCTCCTCGGTGCTGAAGGGCGTCACGGTGCCGGAAGACCGTGCGCCGTCGATGATCGACGAATATCCGGTTCTCGCCGTCGCGGCGGCCTTCGCGGAGGGCACGACCGTCATGAACGGCCTGGAAGAGCTGCGCGTCAAGGAAAGCGACCGCCTCTCGGCCGTCGCGGTCGGCCTGAAGCTCAACGGCGTCGATTGCGACGAGGGCGAAACATCGCTCGTCGTGCGCGGCCGCCCGGACGGCAAGGGCCTCGGCAATGCCTCTGGCGCCGCCGTCGCCACCCATCTCGACCACCGCATCGCCATGAGCTTCCTCGTCATGGGCCTCGTCTCGGAAAACCCGGTCACGGTGGATGACGCGACGATGATCGCCACGAGCTTTCCGGAGTTCATGAACCTCATGACCGGATTGGGTGCGCATATCGAATAAAGGGGCTTCGGGTTTGAGAAGAACAGGCGCAAGGGCATTGCGCATCGCGCTTGTCTTTTCTCTTTTGACCGCGCTCACGCAGATTGGCGGAGTGTCATACCTTGCCGGGCGCTGGCTGGCCCATCGGGGCGAGATCACCCGGCGCTCGACCCGTCTTGCGGTTTTCCTGCTGTTGTATGCTTCGGCTACGATCGCGGCGTCGTTTACCGCACCGTTTTTCGGGCGTGTGCCGTTGTCCTGTTTTGGCGACGGCAGTTTGCAGATTCAGTCTCCGCTTTATTGCGCCCTGAATCGGAACTTCGTCACCACGGAAGCCAAACGCGCTGCAGAAGCGCTCTCGGTGGCCATAGACCTGGAATTCCCCGGGACTATCACGCTTGTTCTCGATGCCAATTTTCCGTTCCTGGACGGCTTCCCGCTTCTGCCCCATCTATCACACGACGACGGACGGAAGCTCGACATCGCGTTTTATTATCGCGACGAGAAGGGGACGCCGCTGAACAGGGCCGTACGCTCACCAATCGGCTACTTCGCTTTCGAAGAGCCTGCGCCCGGCACGCAGTTGCCCTGCGCCGAACGTGACGATCTCTTGACACTTCGGTGGAACATGGGGTTTCTGCAAGGGTTTTTTCCTGCGTGGATGCTGGACGAAGCGAGAACGGGTGCAGCCTTGCGCTGGCTTGCCTTGGAGGGACCGGAATTCGGTGTGGAACGGATTTTCATTGAGCCGCATCTGGCCCAGCGCCTCGGTGTTGTCCATCCGAACGTGCGGTTCCAGGGATGCCGGGCTGCACGCCATGACGATCACATCCATTTTCAGGTGACGGAATGACTTTCACAATCGCCATCGATGGCCCCGCTGCCGCGGGCAAGGGAACGCTGTCGCGCCGCATTGCGGAGGATTATGGCTTTCATCATCTCGATACGGGCCTGACCTACCGGGCGACGGCGAAGGCGCTCATTGACCGTGGCCTGCCGCTCGATGACGAGGCCGTCGCGGCCGAGGTGGCGCGCACGCTCGATCTTGGCGGGCTCGACCGCGCGGTGCTGTCCGCCCATGAGATCGGCGAGGCGGCCTCGAAGATCGCCGTCATGCCGTCCGTGCGCCGGGCGCTGGTCGAGGCGCAGCGCGGCTTTGCGGCGCGCGAGCCGGGCACGGTGCTCGACGGGCGCGATATCGGCACGGTCGTCTGCCCGGATGCGGCGGTAAAGCTCTATGTGACGGCCTCGCCGGAGGTGCGCGCCAGGCGGCGTTACGACGAAATCGTCGGCAATGGCGGCGTGGCCGATTTCGAGACGGTCCTCGACGACATTCGCCGGCGCGACGAGCGCGACATGGGCCGGGCGGACAGCCCGCTGAAACCGGCCGACGATGCGCACTTGCTTGATACCTCGGAAATGGGTATAGAGGCGGCGTTTTCGGCGGCCAAGTCGATCATCGACGCCGCATTGAAGCACTAGCTTTTCCATCCGGAATTGCGCCAGCATAGAACAAGGCCTGTCCCCGCGCCGGATTTGCTGCCCAAGAGCAGCGGACACAGCCTCGTTCCTCATCAACGCTAACCCCCGGCGCCCGTGCCTTTTGGCACACCAGGAGTTTCAATGTCTCAAGCAAACCCCACGCGCGAAGATTTCGCAGCCCTTCTGCAGGAATCCTTCGCCGCTAACGATCTCGCCGAAGGCTATGTCGCCAAGGGCATCGTTACCGCGATCGAAAAGGACGTCGCCATCGTCGACGTCGGCCTCAAGGTTGAAGGCCGCGTCCCGCTGAAGGAATTCGGCGCGAAGTCGAAGGACGGCACGCTGAAGGTCGGCGACGAAGTCGAAGTCTATGTCGAGCGTATCGAGAACGCGCTCGGCGAAGCTGTCCTTTCGCGCGAAAAGGCTCGCCGCGAAGAGAGCTGGGCCAAGCTCGAAGTCAAGTTCGAAGCCGGCGAGCGCGTCGAAGGCGTCATCTTCAACCAGGTCAAGGGTGGTTTCACCGTCGATCTCGACGGCGCCGTCGCCTTCCTGCCGCGTTCGCAGGTCGACATCCGTCCGATCCGCGACGTCACCCCGCTCATGCACAACCCGCAGCCCTTCGAAATCCTCAAGATGGACAAGCGTCGCGGCAACATCGTCGTCTCGCGCCGCACGGTCCTCGAAGAGTCGCGCGCCGAGCAGCGGTCTGAAATCGTCCAGAACCTCGAAGAAGGCCAGGTTGTCGACGGCGTCGTCAAGAACATCACCGATTACGGTGCGTTCGTCGACCTCGGCGGCATCGACGGCCTGCTGCACGTCACCGACATGGCCTGGCGCCGCGTCAACCATCCGTCGGAGATCCTGTCCATCGGCCAGCAGGTCAAGGTCCAGATCATCCGCATCAACCAGGAAACCCACCGCATCTCGCTCGGCATGAAGCAGCTCGAGTCCGATCCGTGGGATGGCATCGGCACCAAGTACCCGACCGGCAAGAAGATCTCCGGTACGGTCACGAACATCACCGACTACGGTGCGTTCGTCGAGCTGGAGCCGGGCATCGAGGGCCTGATCCACATCTCCGAAATGTCCTGGACGAAGAAGAACGTTCACCCCGGCAAGATCCTGTCCACCAGCCAGGAAGTCGACGTGGTCGTCCTCGAAGTCGACCCGACGAAGCGCCGCATCTCGCTGGGTCTCAAGCAGACCCTCGAGAACCCGTGGCAGGCCTTCGCGCACAGCCACCCGGCCGGCACGGAAGTCGAAGGCGAAGTCAAGAACAAGACCGAATTCGGCCTGTTCATCGGCCTCGACGGCGACGTGGACGGCATGGTGCACCTGTCCGACCTCGACTGGAACCGTCCGGGCGAGCAGGTCATCGAGGAATACAACAAGGGCGACGTCGTCAAGGCTGTCGTTCTCGATGTGGACGTCGACAAGGAGCGCATCTCGCTCGGCATCAAGCAGCTCGGCCGTGATTCGGTCGGCGAAGCTGCGGCTTCCGGCGACCTGCGCAAGAACGCCGTCGTTTCGGCTGAAGTCATCGCGATCAACGATGGCGGCATCGAAGTGCGCCTCGTCAACCACGAGGACATCACGTCGTTCATCCGCCGCGGCGACCTGTCGCGCGACCGCGACGAACAGCGTCCGGAGCGTTTCTCGGTCGGCCAGACCGTCGACGCCCGCGTCCTGAACTTCTCGAAGAAGGATCGCAAGATCCAGCTTTCGATCAAGGCGCTGGAAATCGCCGAAGAGAAGGAAGCCGTCGCACAGTTCGGTTCGTCCGACTCGGGCGCTTCGCTCGGCGACATCCTCGGCGCGGCTCTGAAGAACCGCAACAACGCTGAATAAGCGTTCGCTTATCTCGACATGAAGGACCCGCGGAGAGCGATCTCCGCGGGTTTTTCTTTGGGGTCCGGTCAGGTCCAGTAGTCGCCGAGCTTCTGGTAGAAGACCAGGCCGGGTTCGATGACGCCGACCATGTCGGCAATCTTTTCGCGGCGTTTTGCCATGTCGTCCGCCTCAGGCTCCTCGCCGGAGGCTTCGAAGGCGGTGTCCTCGCTCGCCTCGTTGCCGGCTTCCGCGTCGTCGCCATGCTCCTCGTTCGCGGTCTCGTCTTCCTCGCCGCTTTCGCGGCCCTCGGACCAGTCGAGGTCTTCTTCGGCCGGCAGATAGGGCACGAAGGCGAGCGGTATGCCCTCGCGCAGGATGGCTGCCGCAAGCAGCCTTTCCGGCGTCGCATCCGCAAGGGCCGCCTGGAGCGCCTCGCGGGCTTGCAGCGTCGGTGTCGGCAGCGGCAGCGGCTCGTCCGCCTCGGCGCGCTCCTGCAGGGCGGGCGTCGCCTGTGCCGTCACGGTGCGGACCTTGCCGCTCTCCGGTGCCATCTCGGCCTGTTCGCTGCCCTCGGTCGCGAAGAGGGCGAGTTCTGCCTTGCTCATCGGCTCGATCGGGCGCTCCAGCAGGGAGCGGATGAAATTCGCCTCTTCCAGCGACAGGTTTTCCAGAAGCTGGGCGACGGCCGGCATCAGCAGGGCCGGCGCCATGTCACGGGTGACGGCCTGCAGCACGCTGCGGGCAAGTGCCTGTCCTGCCGCATTGGCGACCTGGGTCCTGGCCGGCATGTCGTCCCGCCTCACGACCGGCGTTGTGGTTTCGGTCTTCTCGCCGCCGCCATCGTGGCGGATCGCCGGTTCCGCGATCTCGACCGGCAGTGGATTGTCGGCCCTGGTCGTGGGCGTCGATACGGGCTGCCCGCTGCGCTGCGCGGCGTTTTCCCCGGCCGGCAGCCGGTTGGGTGCGGCAAGCTCCGGCCGGTTGGCGGTCGTTTCCAGCGTCCGCGTGGTTGCCGGGCGCGATTTGCCGCAGCCGTCGAAATCGAAGATGCGCTTCAGCATCGTCTGTAGGGTACGGATATCGCCGAGAAGCTGCGCTGGCTGGCCTGCCTGCTGCGGATTGTGGCGGCCGACGGCGGCAAGCTGCTGGGCATTCAGCCCGAGCGGCCGTGGCTTATCTTCCGCGCGCAGGGTGGCGGGCGTATCGGCCTTGAGGCTTGCGGAAAGAAAAGCGGCGAGTTTGCGCGCCTCGGGCCCGTTCGGATGACGCACCACCTCGACGAGGCCGCGCGTCGGCATGGAGGAGAGGACCGTGCCGATCAGCTTTTCGACACTCGGGCGAAGCTCCGGCGGCAGCCTGGCAAGAAGGTCGGCGAGCTTGCGGCCGCCGCCCCCCTCGCGGCCGGGCAGGGTCTTCAGCACGGCGAGCAACGTTTCCATCAGGTCGCGGCCCGGATTGGTCTCCCCGACGCGCGGCATGTGCCTGAGCATGGTCTCGATGAGGCGCAGCAGTACCTCGGCCCTCAGGTTTGCAAGGGCGGCGGGGGAAAGCTGCGGCCTGGCGGCGGCCTCGACCGATGCGCCCGCCGGAACGGCGAGGGAGGGCTGCATGGTATCGGTCGTCATTGCCAAACGCGGCAGCATGCCTGCCTCCTGTTCTCCCTGCCGATGCCGTCCGCATCACAAGGCCTGCCAATGGTCCATCGGTCGTCGGATGGCGCATCATGCGCGACGCTGCGAGCTGGTGAGCTTTCAGCCCGGGCGAACCGGGCAGGTACGAGGGAGGCGGCGGGCAACCCGGCAGGCACGGAGCCACTCGATTGTGCCGGACGGGCGAACCCGGAACTCCGAACAACTTTCCATAGGTTACAATTGACATTTTATGGTTAACGAATTGCTAATGCGGCGGCCGGCGCTTCGCATATGCAGCATTGCCGCCTCGAATTGTCCCGCGCGGCGGCTCTTGCCCCTTATGCTCGGCTCGCGTAAATCTTCGCGGCACTGTTGCGCCGCCGCTCGTTCGCCGGCCGCGGATGCGGCGGAGACCCTCGATGAACCTCACCAACCTCATCCTCAACACCGACAGCTACAAGTTCAGCCACTACCTGCAATACCCTCCGGAAACCCGCGCCATCTCCTCCTATGTCGAGGCGCGCGGCCATTCCGAGCAGGCGGAAGTGCTGTTCTTCGGCCTCCAGATGTTCCTCAAGGAATACCTGTCGAAACCGGTGACGATGGCGGACGTGGACGAGGCCGAGGGGATCGTCACGGCGCATGGCCTGCCGTTCAACCGCGCGGGCTGGACGCATATCGTCGCGAAACACGGCGGTTTCCTGCCGCTGCTCATCGAGGCGCTGCCGGAGGGCACACTGGTGCGCCGCGGCGTGCCGGTCGCGCAGGTGGTGAACACCGATCCCGAATGCTACTGGCTGACCTCCTATGTCGAGACGGCGCTGCTGCGCGCCATCTGGTATCCGAGCACCGTCGCCTCCAATTCGCGCAAGGTGAGAGAGATCATCCGGCCGATCCTGGAAAAGACCTGCGAGGACCCGGCCGCCGTGCTCCCCTTCCGCCTGCACGATTTCGGCGCGCGCGGCACGACGAGTTTCGAGCAGGCTGGCATCGGCGGGGCGGCGCATCTCGTCAATTTCATGGGTACCGATACGGTAAGCGGCGTGCTGTTCGCGCGCCGTTATTACGGTGCCGAGATGGCCGGCTTCTCCATCCCCGCCTCCGAGCATTCGACCATGACGTCCTGGGGGCAGGAGCGCGAGGCGGAGGCTTATGGCAACATGATCGACCGGTTCGGCGAGAAGGGCCTCTATGCGGTCGTGTCCGACAGCTACGACATCAACAATGCCGTCACGGAGATCTGGGGCAAGCAGTTGAAGGACCGGGTGAAGGCCGCCGGCGGCACGCTCGTCGTGCGGCCGGACAGCGGCGATCCGGTGGAAACGCCGGTTCAGGTCGTGCGCCAGCTCGCCTATGCCTTCGGCACGCATCTCAACGCCAAGGGCTACAAGGTGCTGGACAACAGCGTGCGCGTCATCCAGGGCGACGGCATCTCGCCCGCCGATATCGGCCTCATCCTCGGCCGGCTGGAAGCCTTCGGCTTCTCGGCGGAAAACATCGCCTTCGGCATGGGGGCAGGGCTCCTGCAGAAGGTCAACCGCGACACCTATTCCTTCGCCATGAAGGCCAATGCCAGGCAGGACACCGACGGCGCCTGGCACGACGTTTACAAGCGTCCGGTGACGATGAACCTCAAGGCCTCCAAGGCCGGGCGCCAGGCCGTGGTGGCGGGCATCGGCGGGCTTGAGGCCGCGCGCATCGACCAGCTCGCCGGCCGCGAGAACCTTCTGCAGCCCGTCTGGCGCGACGGCAGGCTCCTCGTCGACTGGACCTTCGACGCCGTGCGCGCCCGCGCCGCCTGAGGCCTTGCGGCAGGGCTCCCGGGGCGCCATCTTTGACTCCGATGACTGGAGACGAAAGATGACGGTTCGCCCGCCGCAGGCGCTCGCCCCCTCCTTCAGCAAGGACACGGGGCTGAGTATCCTCGAATACGAACTGATGTCGGAGCGGGCGGACGCGCTCGGCCGGCACGGGCTGAAGGTGGAGAAGGCGCTGGAACTGCTGGCCGGGCGCCTTGCCGCGGGTTGCGGCGAGGCGGAGCGGGAAGACCTCCTCAACGACGCGGCCGACAAGGTCTGGGCCTTCTTCATCCAGCGGGAAATATGCGGCCTGCGCAGCCAGAAGGACGCGATCCGCCGCTACGCCATTCCGCCGGAGGTCATCGCCCGGCTCGGCATCGTGCGGCGCAAGGCCTGAAACTACAGGGCGACGATCTGGCGCGTGATGAGATCGTAGATGCCGTTGTCGTCAACGCGCAGCGCGAAGATTTCCTTGCGCGCCGCTTCGCGCTCTTCCTGTTCCTGCACGCCGGCTGCGTCGAGCTTGCGAACGGCCTCGCCCGTCGTTTCCGCCGGGATATCCTCGCTGTCGCCGGCTTTTTCCGTCTTGGCGGGGACCTTGTCGGCAAGCTGGGTCGTCTCGGCACCGGCGGCGAGCAGCTGGATCGTGTCGAGCGCGGCGGCGGCCGGATCGTCCCGCCGCTTGTCCTCCCGCACGCCCTTGGCCACATCGGCATGGGCGCGGCCGACCGCGTCCTGAAGGTCCTGCACGTCCTCCAGCTTCTCGCCGGCTTCCAGCGAGCGGATCGTCTCCTCGCGTTCCTTGCGCGTTTGCGCATCCTCGATACGGGTCGGGTCGCGCCGGGTCCGGTCGAGCTTCAGCTCCTCGATGGTCTTCGGGTTCGCCGCGTCCTCCAGACGGGCGAGCACCTTGCGCATTTCGGGCGTCAGCGCCTTCTCGTCCTCGGCCTTCTGCGCAAGCGCATCCTTCACCCGCCCGGCTTCCGTGCCATAGGGATTGCGGATCGCCGCGATGAGATCGCTCGCCTTGAGGCCGAGATCGGTGAGGCCGGATTTTTTCTCGAGCGTTGCCACGTCTTCCGGCAGTTCGCCGCGGAGGCGCGTCAGCATGCCGGAAAGGCGCTGCTCGAAATCGGCATCCGCCTCGCCCTCGCCCTGCGTCACGCCGGCGGCCAGCGCAAGGCGGGCGACGAGATTGGCCGCTGCATCGTCCGACGGGCCCGCCATGGCCTGCCTGACGGCGGTGAGCGTGGTGCCGAGGCCGCGGAGCGTGACGTCGAGCGTGCTGCCCTTGGCGGGAAGCGAGACCTGGTCGACGAGCGCCAGCCGGTCGGCAAGGCGCTGGGCAAAGGCACGGGCGCCCTCGCCATCCTGCTGGGTGATACCGAGCGTGTCGCTGAAGCGGGATATCAGCTTGGCGAGCGTTTCCCCGCCGCGGGCATTGCTGCCGAAGAAATGTTCGTTGATGCGGGCATTGGCCTGCCGCGCCGTGTCGTCGGAGCGCGGGGGCGCCTGTTTCTGCGCGTCGTCCTTCGGCCGTCCGCTGGCCTTCTCGGCCTCCTCGCGGCGGCGCTCCTCGAGCGTTTCGACGATCGACTGCATCGCCGAGACGGCGGCGGTGGACTGCGCGCTCTGCAGGGGTGTCAACATGGCAACCTCCGGTCTCGCCGGAAGAATAGGTCGGAGGGGATTAACCGCGCGTTAAGCCTGCGCCCGCGGGTTTTCAGGGGTATCGGGCGGCTGCGGCCGGCAGACGATCGTCACCAGCACGAAGCTGACATAGAGCAGGAGATACCACGAGCCGAGCTTGGTGAGGGGCACCATGTGCCAGGTCGTCTGGCCCGGATAGAGCCAAACGCCCGTCGCCGTGCCGATGTTCTCGGCGATCCAGAGGAAGATGGAGGTGAGGAAGGCGGCGACGACGAGCGGCATTCAGCGCGGCTTCTCCTCCACCGTGTAATAGATGCGCACGCGCCAAAAGAGGAGCACCGTCGCGGCGAAGAGCACCAGGCGGATATCGACGAAAAAGTGGTGCAGGTAGAAGTTGGCGTAGATGGCGATTGCCAGCACCGCCGTCGTCCAGAAGGGCGGATAATGGGTGAAGCGCATGTCGAAGATGCGGATGGCGCGCGCCATGTAGCTGCCGACCGAGGCATACATGAAGCCGGAAAACAGCGGCACGCCGCCGATGCGGATCACGGCCTCCTCCGGATAGACCCAAGAGCCCATATGGACCTTGAAGATCTCCATGGCCGTGCCGACGAGGTGATAGATGAGGATGACCTTCGCTTCCTCGAAGGTCTCCATCTTCAGCTTGAGGAACGTCACCTGGATGGCGAGCGCCATCAGGAACAGCGCGTCATACCGGTGGATCGGCCAGCCCGGCTGCCAGACGAGTTTCGTGGCGATGATCAGCCCCAGCATGAGCCCGCCGAAGAGGCAGGCCCAGGCCTGCTTCAGCCCGAACAGGATGAACTCGGCAAGGCCGGGCGGGAGCGTTTCGAGCCGGCCGCGGATCAGCCGGCGCAGCGGCTCCAGCGTCGGTCCGGTCTGGTGCTGCCATCCGTTCTGCACGGGCAGCTCAGCTGTGGGCGAAGATGTCGGTCTCTTCCCAGCCGAGGAGGTCGAGCTTGGCGCGGGTCGGCAGGAAGGCGAAGCAGGCTTCCGCATGCGCCAGCCGGCCGTCGCGCACGAGGCGCGCCATCAATTTGTCGCGCAGGGCATGGAGATGCAGCACGTCGGAGGCGGCATATTCGAGCTGCGCGGGCGACAGCGTCTCGGCCGCCCAGTCGGAGGACTGCTGCTGCTTGGAAATGTCGACTTCGAGCATTTCCTTCAGATTGTCCTTCAGGCCGTGCCGGTCCGTATAGGTGCGCGTCAGGCGCGAGGCGATCTTGGTGCAGAAGACCGGCGCCGTGGTGACGCCGAAGGTGTGGAACAGGACGGCGATGTCGAAGCGGCCGTAATGGAAGATCTTCTGGCGGGCCGGATCTTCCAGCATGGCGGTGAGGTTCGGCGCTTCCTTCTGGCCGGCGGCGATGCGGATCACGTCCGCCGTGCCGTCGCCGGGCGAAAGCTGCACGACGCACAGCCGATCGCGGCGCGGGATGAGGCCCAGCGTTTCGGTGTCGATGGCGATCGCGCCGGTATAGCGGGCGGCATCCGCCGCCGAGATGTCACCTTCGTGATACCGGATTGCACTTGCCATGAAAAACCCCATCTAAGCTGTCTCTGTGTCCGCAGGCCTATAGCGCATGTTTCCGGCCTGCGGTACTTCTTTATGGATTGCGAAGGACCGGCCTGCGGCCGAAAGACGATATGACGAAACGATTGATCCTTGCCGCCCTCACCGCGCTGCTCTTCGCCCCCGTTGCCGGCGCACAGGTGTTTCATGACCTTCCCGGCGTCGTGACGACCGAGGCGCACGAAGCCGAAGACCAGGTCTTCTGCGAGCCGCAATACATTCCCGCGCCGGAAAACAGCACGAAGCGCCACTGGGGCCGCACCGTCTATAATTGTACGCGCGGCGGCGTCACGTCGAGCGGCAGCTACCTGCCGCTGTCGCGCGAGCGGAGCCTGCGCGGCTACGACTGGTAGCGCGTCCTTTCATTCCCGGCCGTTCCGGCCGGAGCCATTCATCCGGAGGAGCCATGACCGACGAAAGCCTGCCGCTGGTGATCAGCGCGCCCGAACCGCGCACGCTGGACCTCATCTTCACCACTGCGGCGGAAGCCGAGCTGCGCCGGACCTATCGCATCGTCGAGGCCGATCCGGAAGACATTGCCGGGCTCGGCGACGCGGTGCTTGCAAAGGCGCGCTACATCATCGGCCAGCCGCCGCTCTCTGCCGAAACGCTGGCGCGCATGCCGAACCTGCGGGCGATCCTCAATGTCGAGAGCAACCTCCTCAACAACATGCCCTATGAGGTCCTGTTCGAACGCGGCATCCATGTCGTGACGACCGGCCAGGTCTTTGCCGAGCCGGTGGCCGAACTCGGCCTCGCCATGGCGCTGAACCTTGCCCGCGGCGTGATCGATGCCGATGTCGCCTTCCGCGAAGGCACGGAATTGTGGGGCGGGGAGGGCAACCGGTCCGCGCGCCTCCTCTCCGGTTCCGAGGTCGGCATCGTCGGCTTCGGCGATCTCGGCCGGGCACTGAACCGCGTCCTCTCGGGCTTCCACGCGAAAATCCGCGTCTTCGACCCCTGGCTGCCGCCGTCGATGCTGCGTGAAGCAGGTGTCGAGCCGGCCTCGCTCTCCGAGGTGCTGGCCATGAGCGACTTCGTCTTCGTCGTCGCCTCGGTGACGAGCGAGAACAGGGGCTTCCTCGGGGCCGAGGCCTTCGCCTCCATGCGCAAGGGCGCGGCCTTCATCCTGCTCAGCCGGGCGGACGTCGTCGATTTCCCGGCGCTGATGGCTGCGGTCGCTTCCGGCCATATCGTCGCGGCGAGCGATGTCTATCCGGAAGAGCCATTGCCGGCGGACCATCCGGTGCGCGGGCTGAAGGGCTTCATCCGCTCGGCCCACCGTGCCGGCGCGCTGGACAGCGCCTTCAAGAAGATGGGCGACATGGTGCTGGAGGACATGGCGCTGATGGATCGCGGCCTGCCGCCGATGCGCTGCAAGCGGGCCGAGCGCGAAACGGTCTCGCGCATGCGCTCGAAACCGGTGAGCGTCAACTGAAACGAAAGGCCGTGGCGAGGGATCGCCACGGCCTTTCGGTTTTCGGAAAGCGCGTTCAGGCGCGCTTGATGACCTTGATGAGCACGAGCAGGATCACCGCGCCGATCGTGGAATGGATGATCGCGGCGATGATGCCGCTGCCGAGGCTGATGCCGATGGCCGGAAAGAGGAAACCGGCGATGAAGGCGCCGACGATGCCGACGACGATATTGCCGATCAGGCCGAAGCCGAAGCCCGAAACGATCAGGCCGGCCAGCCAGCCCGCAATGGCGCCGACGATGAGGAAAACGAGAATGCTTTCAATGCCCATACGATGCTCCCTTAGACAGTCTTGTTCTGTCCCTGTCCAATCTGGCAGCCGTTTCCCGGAAAGCAAGAGGGTCTGAGAACTTCTCTTCGGCGGCGTCAGACGATGCCGCCGCCTCCGCTCGCCACGGCGGGCCGTTCCCCCGCCACCTTCGCCCGGTAGCCCGCCGCGCGGTAGGTCGCGACCGGATCGATCGCCCCGCCCGTCTCCAGCCGCGCCATGGCGAGGATCGGCTCCACATCGGTGCGGAAGCCGGCCTTCAAGGTCTCGGACGCCATCAGCGCGTCGTTCGCCTCCTGGTAGCCGGCAAGCGCCGCGCGGTCGACGATCAGCCCCTGCGCATAGGCCCGGCAGACCTCCATGGCGCTGCGCATCAGGCTTTCGATCGGGTCGGTGACATTGTGGCTCTGGTCGAGCATATGCGCCGGCGCAAAACCTTCGGCCTTGCGCATCTCCGCATCCACCAGTTCGTTGAAGACGAGGAAGAGCCGGTAGGGATCGATCGAGCCGGTATCGAGGTCGTCGTCGCCATATTTCGAATCGTTGAAATGGAAGCCGCCGAGTTTCCTGAACTGGATGAGCCGGGCGACGATCATCTCGATATTGACGTTCGGCGCATGGTGGCCGAGATCGACGAGGCACCAGGCTTTCGGGCCGAGTTCCTGCGCGATCAGGTAGTTGGTGCCCCAGTCCTGCACGACGGTGGAATAGAAGGCCGGTTCGTACATCTTGTGCTCGGTGAAGAGCCGCCAGTCCTCGGGCAACGCCTTGTAGATGGCCTTCATCGCATCGAGATACCGCTCGAAGCTCTTGGTGAAATTCGCCTGCCCCGGAAAATTCGTGCCGTCGCCGATCCACACCGTCAGCGCCTTGGAGCCGAGCGCATTGCCGATGGCGATGCATTCGAGATTGTGCTCGACAGCCTGCTGGCGCGTTGCGGCATTCGCATGGGAGAGCGAGCCGTGTTTATAGGAATGTTCCTGCTGCGGGGCATCGGAGAAGGTGTTGGAGTTCATCGCGTCGAAGCCGAGGCCGAGCGCGTTGCCCCTTTCCTTCAGTTCCTTCAGGTCCGTCACCTTGTCCCAGGGAATATGTAGGGAAACCGTCGGCGTGGCGCGCGTCAGCTCCTGGATGACCGCGCAGTCCTCCAGCTTGTCGAAGATGTTGCGCGGCTCGCCCTCGCCGGGAAAGCGCGCAAAGCGCGTGCCGCCGGTGCCGACGCCCCAGGAGGGCACGGCCACCGCATAGGCTGCGACCTTCCGCTTCACCGCATCGATATCGACGCCGCGGCGGGAAAGCCGCGCGCCGAGATGGTCGTAGTCGCTTTTGAGGTCGGCGAGACGTTTCTGGTTCTCGTGCGCGATCACGTCTTCGGAAATCATCGTCATCGGGATCTCCTCAGCGCGTGAAGGACTGGGCATTGCCCGCGTCGACATTGATGATGTTGCCGGTCGATTTCGCCGACATGTCGGAGGCGAGGAAATAGATGGCTTCCGCGATATCCTCCGGGAAGACGGACAGCTTCAGCATGGAGCGCTCGCGGTAATGCGCCTCCAGATCGTCCGTCTTGTAGGTCGCGGCGCGCTGCTCCTTCCATTCGCCGGTCCAGATCTTCGAGCCGCGCAGCACGGCGTCCGGGTTCACCACGTTGACGCGGATCTGTTCGGAGGCGCCCTCCAGCGCCAGGCACCGGGCGAGATGGATTTCGGCGGCCTTCGCCGTGCAGTAGGCTGAAGCGCCGGGGGAGGCGGCAAGGCCGTTCTTGGAGGCGACGAAGACCACGTTGCCGCCCGCCTTCTGCCGGCGGAAGATGCGGAAGGCTTCGCGCGAGACGAGGAAATAGCCGGTCGCGAGAATGCCGATATTCTTGTTCCACAGGTCCAGCGTCGTCTCCTCGATCACAGCCGAGGAGGCGAGGCCGGCATTGGAGACGAGGATGTCGAGGCCGCCGAATTCCACCAGCGTATCGGCGAAACTCCTCGCCACCAGCGCCTCGTCGGTGACGTTCATGGAGACGGAGCGCACGACATCCCTGCCGTAGCGGCCGGCGAGCTCGTTTTCCGCCGCGGCGAGCGCCGCCTCGTCGATATCGGCGAGCACCACGCAGGCGCCCTCCGCCATCAGCCGGTCCGCCGTCGCCTTGCCGATACCGCCGGCCCCGCCCGTGACGAGCGCGATGCGGCCGGCAAGGCTCTTGGGCTTCGGCATGCGCTGGAGCTTCGCCTCCTCCAGCAGCCAGTATTCGATGTCGAAGGCTTCCTGCTCCGGCAGGCCGACATAGTCGGAGACGCCGGAGGCGCCGCGCATCACATTGATCGCGTTGACATAGAACTCGCCCGAAATCCGCGCCGTCGCCTTGTCCTTGGCGAAGGTGATCATGCCGACGCCGGGCACGAGATAGACGACCGCGTTCGGATCGCGCATGGCCGGGCTGTTGTCCCGCCTGCAGCGCTCGTAATAGGCCGCGTAGTCGGCGCGGTAGGCGGCGATGGTGTCGGAAAGGCCGGCCAGCGTTTTTTCGATGTCCGGCGCGGCCGGATCGAAATCGACGACCAGCGGCCGGATCTTCGTGCGCAGGAAATGGTCCGGGCAACTCGTGCCGAGCGCGGCAAGCGGCGCAAGGTTCTTCGAGGTCACGAAATCGAGCACCGCTTCCCCGTCGTCGAAATGGCCGACCTTCTTCTCATCCCGGCCGATCATGCCGCGGATGACCGGCATCAGCTTTTCCGCGATGGCCCGGCGTTCATTGGCGGAAAGCACCGGCTTCACCGCGCCGCCGAAGGCAGGTGCGGTATTGTTCTCTTCGAACCAGGCAATCGCCTTGTTGATGATCTCGATCGTCGTCTCGTAGCATTCCCTGGCCGTATCGCCCCAGGTGAAGAGGCCATGGCTTTCCAGCACCACGCCGCGCGCGCCGGGATTTTCCAGGCAGAACTTTTCCAGCCACAGGCCAAGTTCATAGCCCGGCCGCTTCCAGGGCAGCCAGCCGATGTCGTCGCCGAAAATCCTCTGCGTCAGCTCCCGGGAGTTCTTCGCCGCGGCGATGGCGATGATCGCGTCGGGGTGCATGTGGTCGACATGCTTCTTCGGCACATAGGCGTGCAGCGGCGTATCGATGGAGGCGGCGCGCGGGTTGAGGTTGAAGGTGCAGTGCGGCAGGTAGCCTACCATCTCGTCCTCATGCGCGATGCCGCGGTAAAGCCCCTTCAACGCATTGAGCTTGTCCATGTAGAGCGTGGCGAATCCATCCATCCTGATGGTGCCGACATCGCCGCCCGACCCCTTGACCCAGAGCACCTCGACCTCGCCCGCGCCGAGCGGGTCCGTCTCCATCACCTTCGCGGACGTGTTGCCGCCGCCGTAATTGGTGATGCGCTTGTCGGAGCCGAGCAGGTTGGAGCGATAGAGCAGCCGCTCGGATTCGCGCATGGCCGACGCCTTGGCGTCGTCCCACAGGTTGGCAAGGCGTGCGCCCCGGTTCGTCTCCAGCATCGGCATTTCCTCCCGGTGTTTCTCATGCGCATGGCTATCGCCGCGCTTGAAGGCATGCTTTCAGATCACATGAGAGCATCGCCGATGTCAATCATAAACGATCAAGAACAATCATATTGCGCTGCACAATGAAAAAATATGATTGATCATGATTGACATTGCGCGTTCCTGATGGAAGCATTGCCAGCACTGGAGGAGCCATGCACGAGAAGGAAAGACATCGGATCATTCTGTCCGCGGTTCAGGAAAAGCCGGTCGTCACCGTGCCCGAGCTGGTGGACCTGACCGACAGTTCGGAAGCGACGATCCGGCGCGACATCGCGGCGCTGCATGTGCAGAAGAAGCTGCGCCGGGTGCGCGGCGGGGCGGAGGCATTGCATCCGCCGCAATTCGTCGGCCTCGCCGGCCGGCCCTTCACCGTCAACGAAACCCTCAACACCCGCCAGAAGCAGGCGATCGCCAAGGAGGCGGTCGCGCTCTGCGAGGATGGCGACCCGATCATCATCAACGGCGGCACCACCACGTTCCAGATGGTGCATTTCCTGACCAACCGCCGCATGCAGGTCTTCACCAACTCGTTCAACATCGCCGAGCACCTGCTGAAGCACTCGAAGAACACGATCATGCTCTCCGGCGGCACGATCTACCGCGAGCAGAACATCGTGCTCAGCCCCTTCGACAATGACGTGACGCGCAATTTCTATGCGCGCCGCATGTTCATGGGCGCGCAGGGCCTCGGGCCGCTCGGCCTGATGGAGGCCGATCCGCTGCTGATCCAGGCCGAACAGAAGCTGATCGACCAGGCGGACGAACTCGTCGTGCTGGTCGATTCCACGAAATTCAAGAAGCGCTCCAGCCTCATCCTGTGCGGGCTGAAGCGCATCGCCACCATCATCACGGATTCGGGCATCGAGGACAGGGATGCCGCGATGCTGGAGGAGGCCGGCGTCAACCTGATCGTCGCGAACGTTCAGGCCGACGCCAAGACTGGGAATGCACCCTCATCGGCGTGAGGCCGATGGATTTCACTGGGAGGAGACGTCGTGAAAATCCTGAAGACATTGCTTGTGACGGCGGCCGTTTCGGTCGCGCTGATCGCCAACACCGCGCAGGCGGAAACCAAGAAGATCGCCCTCGTCGTCAAGGCGCTCGGCATCGGCTTCTTCGAGGCCGCCAACAAGGGCGCGCAGGAGGCCGCCAAGGAACTTGGCGACGTCGAGGTCATCTATACCGGCCCGACGACGACGACCGCCGAAGGCCAGATCGAGGTGATCAACTCGCTGATCGCCCAGAAGGTCGATGCCATCGCCGTCTCGGCGAACGATACCAATGCACTGGTGCCGGCCCTGAAGAAGGCGATGGACCGCGGCATCAAGGTGATCTCGTGGGATTCGGGCGTCGCGCCCGAGGGCCGTTCGATGCATCTCAACCCGTCGTCGAACCCGCTGATCGGCAACATGATCATCAAGCTCGCCGCCGATAACCTGCCCGAGGGCGGGGACGTCGCCGTGCTCTCGGCGACCGCCACCTCGACGAACCAGAACACCTGGATCGCGGAGATGAACAAGGTGCTGCCCAACTACAAGGGCATCAACGTGGTCGCCACCGTCTATGGCGACGACCTTGCCGACAAGTCCTATCGCGAGACGCAGGGCCTCATCCAGTCGCATCCGAACCTGAAGGCGATCATCGCGCCGACCTCCGTCGGCATCGTCGCCGCCGCGCAGGCCGTCACCGATGCCGGCAAGATCGGCCAGATCAATGTGACGGGCCTCGGCCTTCCCTCGGAGATGGCCGGCCATGTGAAGTCGGGCGCGTCCAAATCCTTCGCGATCTGGAACCCGATCGACCTCGGCTATTCGGCGACGATGATCGCCTATGACCTGATCGGCGGTGCGGAAGCCAAGCCCGGCGCGGAGCTGAAGATGGGCCGCATGGGCACGGTCAAGCTCGACGACAACAATGAGGGCGCGATGGCCGACCCGTTCGTCTACGATGCCTCGAACGTCGAGGAATTCGCCAAGATCTTCTGATCTGGCGTTGCTGAGCGGAACGACGCCCCTCATCCGGCCTGCCGGCCACCTTCTCCCCGCAAGCGGGGAGAAGGAGACGTGCCGCAACGCCTCCGTTCCCTCGCCCCGCTTGCGGGGAGAGGGCCAGGGTGAGGGGCGGCCGAGCCCGCATTGCCCGCTATCGAGCATGAAACCCAACCGGTGGACGACGACTTGCTGCAGGACACGACCACATCGCGGATGAAGCCCGCCATCGCGCTCGAAGGGATCTCGAAAACCTTCCCCGGCGTGCGCGCGCTCAGCGAGGTTTCGCTCGCGCTCTATCCGGGCTCGGTGACGGCGCTGGTCGGCGAGAACGGGGCCGGCAAGTCGACGCTGGTGAAGATCCTCACCGGCATCTACCAGCCGGACGAGGGCAGCATCCGCGTCGACGGCGCGGAGACCCATTTCCCCACCGCCAATGCGGCGGCGAAAGCCGGCGTCACCGCGATCCATCAGGAAACCGTGCTCTTCGACGAACTGTCCGTTGCCGAGAACATCTTTCTCGGCCACGCCCCGCGCACTCGTCTCGGCCTCATCGACTGGCGACGAATGAACGCCGACGCCCGCGCGCTGCTCGCCCGCGTCGGGGCCGATCTCGACCCGTCGATCCGCCTGCGCGACCTCGGCATCGCCAGCAAGCACCTCGTCGCCATCGCCCGCGCCCTTTCCATCGACGCCCGCGTCGTCATTATGGACGAGCCGACGGCGGCTTTGTCGCACAAGGAAATCCACGAGCTTTACGAGCTGGTCGACCGGCTGAAGGCGGACGGCAAGGCGATCCTCTTCATCTCCCACAAGTTCGACGAGATCTTTCGCATCGCCGACCGCTACACCGTCTTCCGCGACGGGCGCATGGTGGGCGAGGGGCTGATTTCTGAGACGACGCAGGACGATCTCGTGCGCCTCATGGTCGGCCGCGATGTCGGCCAGGTTTTCCCGAAGCAGGACGTCGCCATCGGCGAGCCGGTTCTCACCGTCTCCGGCTATCGCCATCCGACGGAATTCGAGGACATCCATTTCGAGCTGCGCCGCGGCGAGATCCTTGGCTTCTACGGCCTCGTCGGCGCGGGGCGCTCGGAATTCATGCAATCGCTGATCGGCATCACGAAACCATCGGCCGGCGCGATAAAGCTGCATGGCGAGATCAAGGTCATCCGCTCGCCGGCCGAGGCGATTGCGGCCGGCATCGTCTATGTGCCGGAGGAGCGCGGCCGGCAGGGCGCGATCATCGGCCTGCCGATCTTCCAGAACGTCACGCTGCCCTCGCTCTCGCGCACCTCGCGCGCCGGTTTCCTGCGCATGGCGGAGGAATTCGCGCTTGCGCGGGACTATACGTCGCGCCTCGATCTGCGCGCCGCCTCGCTCGACCAGGATGTCGGCACGCTTTCGGGCGGCAACCAGCAGAAGGTGGTGATCGCCAAGTGGCTCGCCACAAGGCCGAAGGTCATCATCCTCGACGAGCCGACCAAGGGCATCGACATCGGCTCCAAGGCCGCGGTGCACGCCTTCATGAGCGAGCTTGCCGCCTCGGGCCTCAGCGTCATCATGGTGTCTTCGGAAATCCCCGAGATCATGGGCATGGCCGATCGGGTCATCGTCATGCGCGAAGGCCGCATCGCCGGCCGTTTCGAGCGGGCGGAGCTGACGGCGGAAAAGCTGGTGCGCGCCGCCGCCGGCATCGAGGAGGCTGCCTGATGAAGGTCCTGCTGAAGAACCGCGAAATGCTGCTGGTCGTGGCGATCGCCCTGTTGGTGGCGCTGATCGCCCTGCGCTTCCCGCCCTTCGTGACGCCGCGCAACCTCGCCAATGTCTATAATGACACGTCGATCCTGATCATCCTGGCGCTCGGCCAGATGGCCGTCATCCTGACGCGCTGCATCGACCTGTCCATGGCGGCGAACCTCGCGCTTTCCGGCATGGTCGCGGCCATGCTGAACGCCGCCATGCCCGGCCTGCCGATCCCGCTGATCATCCTCGTCGCGATGGCGCTCGGAGCCGTGCTCGGCGCGATCAACGGCCTCCTCGTCTGGAAGCTCGATATCCCGCCCATCGTCGTCACGCTTGGCACGCTCACCATCTATCGCGGCCTGATCTTCCTTCTCTCCGGCGGCGCTTGGATCAACGCGCACCAGATGAGCGACGCCTTCAAGGCGCTGCCGCGCACCGCATTTCTCGGCTTCCCGCTGCTCTCCTGGCTGTCGCTGGTCATCATCGCGCTGATGGTGGTGGTGATGCGCCTGACGCCGCCCGGCCGCGCCTTCTTCGCCGTCGGCGGCAATCCGCATGCCGCTGTCTATACCGGCATCGATGTCGGCCGCACCCGTTTCCTCGCCTATTGCCTGTCGGGCACGCTCGCCGGCCTTTCCGGCTATCTCTGGGTCTCGCGCTATGCGGTCGCCTATGTCGATATCGCGGCCGGCTTCGAACTCGATATCATCGCGGCCTGCGTCATCGGCGGCGTGTCGATCGCCGGCGGCATCGGCTCGGTTGGCGGGGCAGTGCTCGGCGCGCTGTTCCTCGGCGTCATCAAGAATGCGCTGCCGGTCGTGAACATCTCGCCCTTCGCCCAGATGGCGATTTCCGGCACGGTCATCATCATCGCCGTCGCCGTGAACGCGCGTGCCGAAAAGCGCAAGGGGCGGGTCATCCTCAGGAAAGCGGAGGCGGCCCATGGCTGAGACCCAGATGGTTGCGCGCCATATCCCCGACCGGCTGGAAGGGCGCGGCGCGCGCTTGGTGAAGAGCTGGGAGACGCTGCTCGTCGCCGTGGCGCTGGCGATCTTCCTCGTCAATTCCTTCGCCTCGCCCTATTTCCTCGATCCGTGGAACCTGTCCGACGCCACCTTCAATTTTACCGAAAAGGCGATGATCGCCTTCGCCATGGCGCTGGTCATCATCTCCGGCGAGATCGACCTTTCCGTCGCCTCGGTCATCGCGCTCACTTCCACGGTGATGGGCTATGCGGTGCAACTCGGCTTCGATACACCCGCATTGGTTCTGATCGGCCTTGCCACCGGCCTCCTCTGCGGCGCCTTCAATGGCCTGCTCGTCACCGGCCTCGGCCTGCCGTCCATCGTCGTCACCATCGGCACGATGAGCCTTTTCCGCGGCCTCTCCTTCGTCATCCTCGGCGACCAGGCGTTTACCGGCTATCCGGCCAGCTTTTCCTGGTTCGGGCAGGGCTATGTCTGGTGGGTGTTCTCCTTTGAATTCTGCCTGTTCCTGGCGTTGGCCATCCTCTACGGCGTCGTCCTCCACAAGACGAATTTCGGCCGCGCCGTCTATGCCATCGGCAACAACCAGACCGCCGCGCTCTTCTCCGGCGTCCGCGTCGGCCGGGTGAAGTTCGTGCTCTTCCTGCTGACCGGCCTGATGGCGGCGGTCGCCTCGATCTGCCTCACCGCACGCCTCGGCTCGACACGCCCCTCCATCGCGCTCGGCTGGGAGCTGGAAGTGGTGACGATGGTCGTGCTCGGCGGCGTCAACATCCTCGGCGGCTCGGGCACCATCCCCGGCGTGGTGCTGGCGGCGCTGATCATGGGCATGGTCACCTTCGGCTTCGGCCTCCTGAATGTGCCCGGCATCGTCATGTCGATCTTCATCGGCCTGCTCTTGATTTCCGTCATCGCCCTGCCGATCCTCTACCGGCGCTTCCGCGGGAGCCGTTGAGCCATGGAGAAATACGCCTTTCGCATGCGGCTGAACCCCGGCATGGCGGCCGAATACAAGGCGCGGCACGATGCGATCTGGCCGGAACTCTCGGCGCTTCTGCGGGAGGCCGGCGTTTCCGACTATTCCATCCACCTCGACGAGGAGACGAACCTGCTTTTCGGCGTGCTTCGGCGGCGGGAGGACCACACGATGGCGGACCTGCCGAACCATCCCGTCATGCAGCGCTGGTGGGCCCATATGGCCGATATCATGGAGACGAAGCCGGATAACGAGCCCGTCGCCGTGCCGCTCCTCACCGTCTTCCATATGGAATGAGCCGATGAAAACCATCGCCGTCATCGATATCGGCAAGACGAACGCCAAGGTCGTGCTCGTCGATGGCGGGGATTTTCGCGAGGTCGCCGCCCGCACCATGCCGAACGGCGTGGTGAACGCCGCGCCCTATCCGCATTTCGACACGGAGAAACTCTGGACCTTCATTCTGGAAAGCCTCGCCGCGCTCAGCCGGGAGCGCCCGGTCGACGCCATCTCCGTCACCACGCACGGGGCCACGGCTGCCCTGGTCGGCGAAGACGGCGATCTCGTCTTGCCGGTGCTCGACTATGAGCATGACGGCCCGCAGGCGCTGGCGGAGGCGTACGGGACCATCCGGCCGCGTTTCGAAGACAGCGGCACGCCCGTCCTGCCCGTCGGGCTCAATGCGGGCCTGCAAGTCTACTGGCAGTCGAAGACGTTTCCGGACGCGTTCGGCAAGGTTCGCTGGCTGCTGATGTACGCGCAATACTGGTCCTTCCGCCTCACCGGCGTCGCCGCCAGCGAGGTGACGTCGCTCGGCTGCCATGCCGATCTCTGGGAACCGCGCAACGGCCGCTTCTCCAGCCTGGTCGAAAAAGAGGGTTGGATGAGGCTGATGCCTCCGGTGCGCAAGGCCGGCGACGTGCTCGGCCCGGTCCCGCCGGACATCGCGGCGGCGACGGGCCTGCGGCCGGATGTGCCGGTCCATTGCGGCATTCACGATTCCAACGCCTCGCTGCTCCCCTATGTGCTGACGCGCGCCGCGCCCTATGCCGTCGTGTCTACCGGCACCTGGGTCGTGGTGATGGCGATGGGCGCACGGCCCGTCCTGCTGGACGAGGCACGGGACACGCTGGTCAACGTCAGCGCGCTCGGCGAGCCGGTGCCGTCTGCACGCTTCATGGGCGGCCGTGCCTTTTCCACGCTCGGCGGCCGGTCCGGCGACCTGCCGGCCTCTGCCGTCGGGGAAGTGTTTCGGCGTGGCGCCATGCTGTTGCCGTCGCTGCCGCAGGAGTCCGGTCCGTTCCCCGGCCGCAGGGCGACGTGGACCGTGCCGCGCGAGGAACTGAGCGAAGAGGCGGCGCAGGCCGTCATCGCCTTCCACCTCGCCCTGATGACGGCGACCTGCCTCGACCTGATCGGCGCGGACGGACCCGTCATCGTCGAGGGGCCGTTCGCCGCCAACCGAGCCTTCCTGATGATGCTGAAGGTCGCGACGGGGCGTGCGGTGCTCGCCGGCGGCAGCGCGACCGGCACGAGCATCGGCGCCGCCTGCCTTGCTGCCGGAAGGGCACCGGAGCCGGCGCTGGTTTCGGTGGACGGCGATCTGCCCGAGGGCGCGGCGGATTACGCGGCGCGCTGGCGAAGGCTTGCGGCCGAGGGCTGAAGGTCGCTCAGAACACCCGGGCCTTGGCCGGGGTGCGCTCCGCATCGATGTCGAGAAGTAGGTAGATGGCGGCGAGCGTCGCTGCTGCGATCATCGTCGCGCCCAGTGCCAGAACAATCATTGCCCGTTCCTCCTGACATCATTGTCAGTCAACGGTCGCATCCTGCGCGCGCGAGCTTGCGCGAGGCTGACGCTACGTCGGATCGTTTTAATTTTAGCGATACCACAAGCAAGCCGTGAACCATTAACCTTCAGGCAAGGAATTAACCATAAACATTGGACTACACGTCGGAATGGGAAATTCGCCGTTTCTCACCCAGGCATGATGCCGAACCGCCGTACCGGATCCGAGCCGGTATTCGAGTTTCACAGAATTTGATCATGGATCGACGGGTGGCGCCGCGCGCCGCCTCGCGAGCGCGGCTTGGGCCGCCAGCTTCTCTCCATGCGAGAATTCGGCGGCCGCCCGAAAGGCGGCCGGGCATCATGGTTTGGGAGCATACGGGTGCAGGAAATGCCGGCAGAACAGGCTCGAACGGGACAGGCGGCCAGCCTGCGCGACCGTTTGCGCTTTGCCGGCGTGGACGCTGCCCAGGGCGAGGTGCTCCGCCGCCACCGCCAGACGCTCGAACGGCATGTCGAGACGGCGCTGCGCGATCTCTTCCAGCGTTTCCAGACCTTTCCGGATGCCGCCCGCCATTTCCAGAGCGAGCGCCAGATCGACCGCCTGCACGACCTCCAGAGCTCCCATTGGAGCGTCCTGACCGACGCGCGGTTCGACGGCCTCTATGCGGAGCGGGTGAAGGTGCTCGCCGACAGCGAAAGCCAGATGGGCCTCGACCCGCGCTGGCGCATCGCCGGCCATTCGGTCATCGTCGAGACGGTCGTCAGCGGCCTCATCGAGGAATATTGGCCGAAATCCATCCTGCCCGGCGCGGGCAAGGCTCGCCGGCAGGAACTGACCGACCTCATCTCTGCCTTCCTGCGCACGGCGATGGTGGACGCCGAGATCGGTGTTTCGCTGCGCTTCAACGAATTGCGCCACGCCCACCACCGGGCGCTCGGCGAGCAGCGGCGGGAAGACCGCGCCGAACTCGACCGCGTCTTCGGCGAGACGATCCGCAGCCTGGCACAGCTCGATTTCTCCGCCCGCGTTTCCGGCGAGATGCCGGAGGCCTGGCGTGACATGGCCGAGACGCTGAACAGCGCGCTCGACGAGATCCAGTCCCGCCTCGCCGCGGCCGCGGACCGCGCGAGCGAAGGCGATCGTCTCGTCGGCACGCTCGCCTCCGGCGCCGGCGCGCTGTCGATCCGCTCGGCCGAGCAGTCGGCGAACCTGATAGAAACGGCCAATGCGCTCGGCGCGATCGTCGAGCGCGTACGCCAGACGCTCGGCGAGACGCGCAAGGCGCAGTCCGCGGCCGCCTCCACGCAGGCCTCGGTCGCGCTCTCGGGCAACATCGTCGGCGAAGCGATGTCGGCCATGGCGGATATCGAGGCTTCGGCGGAAAAGATCGGCCAGATCATCGGCGTGATCGACGAGATCGCCTTCCAGACCAATCTGCTGGCCCTCAACGCCGGCATCGAGGCCGCCCGCGCCGGTGACAGCGGCCGCGGCTTTGCGGTCGTCGCGCAGGAAGTGCGCGCGCTCGCCCAGCGTTCGGCGGATGCGGCACGCGAGATCAAGCAGCTCGTGACGAGCACCAAGGCGCAGGTCGAGGCCGGTGTCGAGCACGTCCACCGCACCCAGGACGCGATCGGCAACATCGTGCGCCAGGTCGAGGGCATCAACGAGGCGATCACGGGCATCGCGCATGAGAGCGCGGTCGACGCGGAAGGGCTCGACGGCGTGACGGCCGATATCGGCCGCACCGGCCGTGCGCTCGAAGCGGACGCGGCGGATGCCGCTCGTGTCGGCGAGGCGGGCAGCGACCTCCATACCGTCATCCTCGAACTCGGCCGCACGATCCGGGAATTCCATGTTTCCGCGCAGCGCGACCTGCGCCGCCCGGCACGGCCCGCGCCGGCGGAAGCACGCGCGGCCCCCGAACGCACCGAACCCCAGGCTTCTCCCCTCGATTTCCTGACGGCCCGCACCGTCGGCCTTGGAGGCTGAGATGGCGGCAAGACGGCCACGGCACTGGTTTTCGACGGCCCGCAGCCGGCTTTCGGAAGAAAGCCACCCGCCTGCCGCTTCGACGGGCGGGACGGCGATTTTGGACAGACGCAGACACGGTTTCAAACAAGGAACACGGTAATGGCGAGCAAGAAAGCCGCTCAGAAAAATTTAAGCCTTGCCCCCGTTCTCGATCTCAACGAGGCGACGGTCCTGCACAAGCAGCTCATGGGTCTCAAGGGCAACCCGCTCGTCATCGACGCCTCGGCGGTCGAACGGGCCGGCGCGCTCTGCGCCCAGGTGCTGATGGCCGGCGCCAGGAGCTGGGAAGAGGACAAGCAGCCCTTCACCTTCGGCAAGGTTTCCGATCCTTTCATGAAGACAATGCAACTTATCGGTGTGAATATTGATCACTTGCTGGCACAGGAGGCTAGGCAATGAAGAAAAAGGTCCTGACCGTGGATGATTCCCGGACCATCCGGAACATGCTTCTGGTCACGCTCAACAATGCGGGCTTCGAGACCATCCAGGCCGAAGACGGCGTGGAAGGGCTGGAAGTCCTGGAAAACGCCAACCCGGACGTCATCGTCACCGACATCAACATGCCGCGCCTCGACGGTTTCGGCTTCATCGAGGGCGTGCGCCGCAACGAGAAGTACCGGGCGATCCCGATCCTCGTGCTGACGACCGAAAGCGACGCGGAGAAGAAGAACCGCGCCCGCCAGGCCGGCGCGACGGGCTGGATCGTCAAGCCTTTCGATCCGACCAAGCTGATCGATGCAATCGAGCGCGTAACCGCCTAAAATCACTAGTCCAGGATTACTCCCGATGGATATGAACGAAATCAAGGAGATCTTCTTCCAGGAGTGCGAGGAGCAGCTCGCCGAACTGGAATCCGGTCTCTTGAAGCTGAACGACGGTGATCGCGACCCGGAAACGGTCAATGCCGTGTTCCGCGCCGTGCACTCGATCAAGGGCGGTGCCGGTGCCTTCGGCCTCGACGATCTCGTCTCCTTCGCCCATGTGTTCGAGACGACACTGGATTGCGTTCGATCCAACAAGCTGGAGCCCACCCAGGACGTCCTCAAGGTCATGCTGAAATCCGCTGACGTTCTGGCGGACCTGACCAATGCGGCGCGCGACGGCGGCAGCGTCGACGAGGCCCGCAGCCGCACCCTCATCCGCGAGCTGGAAGCACTCGCCCACGGCGAGGTGCCAACCGCCGCCGAGGCGCCCGCGCCAAAGCCCGCTCCCAAGGCGGCCGCGCCGGCGCCGGTGATCGAAAAGCCGCCGGTCAACGATGAAGGCTTCCAGCCGATCCCCTTCTCCTTCGGCGATTTCGACGAGGAGCCGGCCGCTCACTACGTGCCGACCGTCCAGGTCGACTTCAAGCCGAAGAAGGATCTCTACGCCAAGGGCAACGAGGCGGTGCTCCTCCTGCGCGACGTCTCGCGTCTCGGCGAGATGAGCGTCTATTGCGACATGGACAGCCTGCCGCCGCTCGACAAGATGGACCCGGAGGAAGCCTATTTCTCCTGGAAGATCTCGGTCACCACCGACAGGGGCGAGGACGGCGTGCGCTCCGTCTTCGAATTCGCCGAGTGGGATTGCGATCTCGATATCCGCACCATCGAGGAGGACGTCGTCGGCGAAGTGACGGACGACGAGGAACTGCCGATGCAGCCCGTGCCGTTCGACCTGTCGATGCTCGACGAAAGCGGTTCCGCCGCCGGCGGGGAAGACGAGCCGGCGGTCGTTGAAAGCGATGCCGCCGCTGCCGTCGCTGCCGCCGAAACCGCCACCAAGGTTTCCCAGGCCGCCGGCCGCGCCGCCGAGAATGCCAAGGCCGCCGCTTCGGCCGCCAGCGCCGCCCAGGCCAGCCAGACCGCCGCCGGCCAGACGATCCGGGTCGATCTCGACCGCGTCGATCGCCTGATCAACCTTGTCGGCGAGCTCGTGATCAACCAGGCGATGCTCTCGCAGAGCGTCGTCGAGAACGATACGAACGGCACGTCCTCCATCAATATGGGCCTGGAGGAGCTGCAGCAGCTCACCCGCGAGATCCAGGATTCGGTGATGGCGATCCGCGCGCAGCCGGTGAAGCCGGTGTTCCAGCGCATGGCCCGCACCGTCCGCGAAATCGCCGACATCACCGGCAAGTCGGTCCGCCTCATCACGGAAGGCGAGAACACCGAAGTCGACAAGACCGTCATCGACAAGCTCGCCGAGCCGCTGACGCACATGATCCGCAATGCGGTCGACCACGGCCTCGAAATGCCGGAGAAGCGCGAAGCCCTCGGCAAGAACCCGGAAGGCACGGTCCGCCTCACGGCGAAGCACCGCTCGGGCCGCATCGTCATCGAGCTAGCCGACGACGGCGCCGGCATCAACCGCGAGAAGGTGCGCCAGAAGGCGATCGACAACGACCTGATCGCGGCGGATGCGAACCTGTCCGACGAGGAAATCGACAACCTGATCTTCCACGCCGGCTTCTCCACCGCCGACAAGGTGTCGGACCTGTCCGGCCGTGGGGTCGGCATGGACGTCGTCAAGCGCTCCATCCAGGCGCTCGGCGGCCGCATCTCGATCTCCTCGAAGCCGGGGCAGGGCTCCGTCTTCACCATGAGCCTGCCGCTCACCCTTGCCGTGCTCGACGGCATGGTGGTCACTGTCGCCGGCCAGACGCTCGTCGTGCCGCTGACGGCCATCGTCGAGACGCTGCAGCCGGAAGCCCCGGCCATCCATTCCTTCGGCGCCTCGCAGCGGCTCATCTCGATCCGCAACTCCTTCTGCCCGCTGGTGGATGTCGGCCGGATCCTCAATTTCCGCGCCACCCAGGCCAATCCGATCGAGGGCGTCGCGCTGCTCGTCGAATCGGAAGGCGGCGGCCAGCGCGCCCTCATGGTCGATGCCATCCAGGGCCAGCGCCAGGTCGTCATCAAGAGCCTGGAGGCGAACTATACCCACGTCCCCGGCATCGCCGCCGCGACCATTCTTGGCGACGGCCGCGTCGCCCTCATCCTGGACGTCGATGCGGTGGTCGCCGCTTCGCGCGGCCAGTCCTTGAAACAAGACATCTCGCTTGCTGCCACCGGTTGAGAAGCCATGACGACGTATGCGGTAAAGAATCTCACGCACGGACGCGAACTGATCGCCTTCAGGATCGGCGAGCAGGAGTTCTGTGTGAACATCATGTCGGTCCGGGAGATCCGTGGATGGACCCCGGCGACGTCGATGCCGCACGCGCCGCCCTATGTGCTTGGCGTCATCAACCTGCGCGGCGCCGTGCTGCCGATCGTCGACCTGTCGCTGCGCCTCGGCATGAAGCCGGCCGAACCGACCGTGCGCCATGTCATCATCGTCGCCCAGGTCGGGCCGAAGGTGGTGGGCCTGCTGGTGGATGCGGTCTCCGACATCCTGACCGTGACGAATGAGAACATCCAGCCGACCCCGGACATCGCCAACGAGACGGAGAAAGCCTATGCCCGCGGCATCCTCGCCATCGAGGGGCGCATGATCTGCCTCATCGAGCTCGATTCCCTGTTCCCGCATACCGAAAGCGAAGCCGCATGACCTATTCTTCGGCCATCGACACGCGGCAGCCGCCCGACGAGTGCCTGGCGAGCGGCGAATATCCGCTGACGCGCAAGGATCTCTCCGAGATTGCGGCGATGATCTATGCGGATGCCGGCATCTACCTCAACGAGACCAAGGCATCGCTGGTCTATTCGCGCCTGTCGAAGCACATTCGCCAGCTCGGCCTGAAGGGCTTCAAGGAGTATTGCGCGCTGGTTTCCTCGCCGGCCGGCGCATCGGCGCGCAAGGAAATGCTGTCGCACCTGACGACGAACTTCACGCGTTTCTTCCGCGAGAACCATCATTTCGAGCACCTGAAGAACGAGGTCCTGCCGGAGCTTCTCGCCCGCGCCCGCAACGGCGGCCGCGTGCGCATCTGGTCGGCCGCCTGTTCGGATGGCCAGGAGCCCTATTCGATCGCGCTTACCGTGCTCTCGCTGATGCCGAACGTCGCCGACTACGACTTCCGGATTCTCGCGACCGACATCGACCCGAAGATCCTCGCCGTCGCCCGGGCCGGCGCCTACGACGCCAATGCGCTCGAAACCGTCAGCCCCGCCATGCGCAAGCAGTTCTTCCGGGAGACGGATGCGGGCGGGCGGCAGAAATGGCAGATCGACGACCGGGTGAAACGGCTCATCACCTTCAACGAACTGAACCTGATGGCGCAATGGCCGTTCAAGGGGCCGTTCGACGTCATCTTCTGCCGCAACGTCGTCATCTATTTCGACGAGCCGACGCAGATGAAGATCTGGTCGCGCTTCGCCGGCATGCTGGGCGACAACGGCCACCTCTATATCGGCCATTCCGAGCGCGTCTCGGGCGAGGCGAAGAACCAGTTCGACAATATCGGCATCACAACCTACCGCTACACCGGTAAGCACAGGAGGAGCGCATGATGGCACCCGCGCGCGTACTCGTCGTCGATGATTCGCCGACCATGCGCGGCCTGATCACGGCCGTGCTCAACGCCGACCCGGACGTCAATGTCATCGGGCAGGCCGGCGACGCCATGGAAGCCCGCAACGCGATCAAGCAGCTCAATCCCGACGTCGTGACGCTGGATATCGAGATGCCGAACATGAACGGGCTCGAATTCCTCGACAAGATCATGAAGCTGAGGCCGATGCCGGTCATCATGGTCTCGACGCTGACGCACCGCGGCGCGGAAGCCTCGCTGATGGCGCTGGAGATCGGCGCCTTCGATTGCGTGGGAAAACCGCAGCCGGGCGATGCCCGCCCGTTTGGCGACCTCGCGGAGAAAGTGAAGGCCGCCGCCAGATCGCAGCGCCGCCAGGTCCGCACGGACGTGCCGCCGCTGGCGCCGACCGCGGCCAACGTCAATCCGGCCGCCACCTACAGGCCCGGCCGCCGGGTGATCGCCATCGGCGCCTCGACGGGGGGCGTGGAGGCGCTGATCGCGGTCCTGCAGAAATTCCCGGTCAACTGCCCGCCGACGGTCATCACGCAGCACATGCCGCCGACCTTCACCAAGAGCTTCGCCGACCGGCTGAACCGGCTCTGCGCCCCTGTGGTGCAGGAGGCGACGGACGGCGCGCGGCTCGAGATCGGCAAGATCTACCTGGCCCCCGGCGGCGAACGCCATCTTCAGATATCCAACCCGCATGCACCCTGCTGCCGGCTGGTCGAGCGGGATCCGGTCAACGGTCATCGCCCGTCGGTGGACGTGCTGTTCGATTCGGTGGCCGAGCTTGCCGGCCGGAACGCCGTCGGCGTCATCCTCACCGGCATGGGGCGGGACGGGGCGAGCGGCCTGTTGAAAATGCGTCACGCAGGGGCGCGGACCATCGGTCAGAACGAGAAAACCTGCGTCGTATATGGAATGCCGAGAGTGGCTTTCGAGCTTGGCGCCGTAGAACACCAGTTTCCGCTCTCCTCCATCGGGGAGGAAATCTTGAAAATCACTGCGGCCCGTAGAGAAGGGAGCGAATAATGTCTATCGCTGAAAAAATCAAAGTCCTCATCGTCGACGATCAGGTGACGAGCCGCCTCTTGCTGGGCGATGCCCTGCAGCAGCTTGGCTTCAAGCAGATCACGGCGGCCGGCGACGGCGCGCAGGGCATGGCCATCATGTCCCAGCAGCCGCACCACCTCGTCATCTCCGACTTCAACATGCCGAAGATGGACGGCATCGAGTTCCTCCAGGCGGTGCGGTCCAACCCCACCACCAAGAAGGCGGCCTTCATCATCCTGACGGCGCAGGGCGACCGCGCGCTGGTGCAGAAGGCGGCGGCGCTGGGCGCGAACAACGTTCTCGCCAAGCCGTTCACCATCGAGAAGATGAAGGCGGCCATCGAAGCCGTGTTCGGGGCATTGAAATGATCTCAGACGCCGGGGCGCGCCGCGTCCATGTCATTCAGGGCGAATACAAGGTCTTCAACGATCCGAGCGTGGTGCTCACCACCATTCTCGGCTCGTGCGTGGCCGCCTGCATGCGCGACCCGGTCATTGGCGTCGGCGGCATGAACCACTTCCTGCTGCCGGGCTCGGCCGAGGCCATGGCATCGGGCGGCGACGCCACGCGCTACGGCGTGCATCTGATGGAGCTTCTGATCAACGGCCTCCTGAAGCAGGGCGCGCGGCGCGACCGGCTGGAGGCGAAGATCTTCGGCGGTGCCAGGACGATCGCGCGCTTCTCCAATGTCGGCGAGCAGAACGCGCGCTTCGCGCGGCAGTTCCTGATGGACGAAGGCATCAAGGTCGTCGGCGAGAGCACCGGCGGCGAGCATGGCCGCAAGCTGGAATACTGGCCGTCGAGCGGCCGGGCCCGGCAATATGCGCTGACGGGCGTCGAGACGCAGAAGACGGTGGCGCTGGAACAGCGGCCCGCGCCCGCCGCCAAGCCCGTCGAAAGCTCGATCGAATTCTTCTGAGCGGGCGTTGCGCCGCAAGGAAGCAGAAGTAAAAGCGTATGTACGTTGCCGGTTGCGACATCGGGTCCGCCGGCCCCGTACGGGGAAGAGGGTAACCCATGCAAGCCGAGTATCTGAGTGCAGCCACTGCCATGGAGGAAGCCCTTCCGGATGTCCTGATGCGGATCGTGTCCGAACTGCACGATGTCGCCTATCTGATCGAGCGGATCGAACCGCAGCTTGCCGGCGTTCACGGCGATGCCGTGCTGGATGCCGCCGAGCGCATGATGGTGCTCCAGGGCATCGATCTTGCCGTGCAGAAGACGCGAGGGCTCGCCGAGTTCATCGACACCATCACCGCAAGCATTCCCGACAACTGGATCGTCGATGTCACGACGGCGCTCAATCTGGTGAAACTCGCGGACATGCAGAAGGCGCTGGGCAACGGGATGCGCCATGGCCACTCCCAGCCGCTCGGCAAGGCAGCGGGCGATTTCGAGGCCTTTTAGGAAATTCCAAGTGTAATCAACCTGTTCGGCGGCGCCTTCCCGGCGCCGTCTTTCGTTGCTGCATTTGCCGCGCGCGCGGCAACGAAATGCTCGCGCAAGTTTCACGGTCTAGTCTCCAGCCCGGATCAGTCAGATCCGCGTATTCCATGGGGCAGGTCGGCGCGTGCGGAAATGTGCCGGTCCCGTTCCACGAGATTGAAAATGCGTCTGATCGCGCCGGCATGGTAGGCCGGAGTCCAGGCGACTAGTCCGTACGGGAACAGAATGAATCTGTTGGAACAGTTGACGAAAGTCTACAAGAACCTGGCTTCGCTGGGGCAGGCGAAACTCGCGATGCTGGCCGGCGCCGCCGTCGTTTCGATCGGTCTCGTGCTTGCCGCAGGGATCATGGTCAACAAACCCGCTTACGAGACGCTCTATGTCGGTCTGGAGAAGACCGACGTGAACCAGATCAGCCTGGCGCTCGCCGAGGCCAGCATCGATTTCAACACCGGCACGGACGGATCGAGCATCGAGGTCCCGGTCGGCCAGACCGGCAAGGCGCGGCTCTATCTCGCCGAGCGCGGCCTGCCGAGCAGTGCGAATTCGGGCTACGAACTTTTCGACAAGGTCGGTTCGCTCGGCCTTACCTCCTTCATGCAGGAGGTGACGCGCGTCCGGGCGCTCGAGGGCGAGATCGCCCGCACCATCCAGCAGATCAGCGGCATCGCTGCCGCCCGCGTGCATATCGTCATGCCGGAACGTGGCAATTTCCGCAAAGCCGAACAGGTGCCGACCGCTTCCGTCATGATTCGCGCGAGCGCGCAGGCCGGCCGTGAATCGGCCGCCGCGATCCGCCACCTCGTCGCCGCCTCCGTTCCCGGCCTCGAGGTCGATGGCGTCACGATCCTCGATTCCGCCGGCCAGCTGCTTGCTTCCGGCGATGATGCCGAGAACGGCGCGATCAACCGCTCGCTGACGGCCGTGCAGACCGTCCAGGGCGAAGTGGAGCGCAATATCGAAAAGGCGCTCGCACCCTTCCTCGGCATGGAGAATTTCCGCGCCAGCGTCACCGCCGCGCTCAACATGGATACCCAGCAGATCCAGGAGACTGTCTACGATCCGGAGTCGCGCGTCGAGCGCTCGATCCGCGTGACGCGCGAAAGCCAGAAGTCGCAGCAGCAGGCCGACAACAAGGCGGCGACCGTCGAGCAGAACATCCCGCAGGGCGGCCCGGAAGGCCAGGCCAACGGGCCGCAGTCGAGCGACGAGGCCGACAAGAAGGAAGAGCAGACCAACTACGAGATCAACAGCAAGACCGTCGCCACCATGCGCAACAGCTACACGGTGGAGAAGCTGTCGGTCGCCGTCGTGGTCAACCGCGCCCGCGTGGCGGCCATGGTCGGCGAGCCGGCGGACCAGGCAAAGGTCGACGCCTATATCGCCGAGATGCAGAAGATCGTCTCGTCCGCCGCCGGCCTCAACAGCGAGCGCGGCGACGTCGCCACCATCACCGCGATGGAATTCCTCGATCACCAGCTTCTCGACGAGGCGGTGGCAGGGCCGGGCGTGATGGAGGTGCTGACGCGCAATCTCGGCGGCATCATCAATGCCCTCGCCTTCCTCGGCGTCGCCTTCGTGGTGGTCTGGTTCGGCCTTCGCCCGGCGGTTCGCTCGGTCACCGGCGGCGGCGCCTCTGCCAATGCGCTCGAAAGCGACATGGCAGGCCTCGAACTGCCCGACTTCTCGCCTGCAGCCGGCGTCGGCGGCCCCGGTGCCACCCTCATGGACGGCTTCGGCGCGGATTTCGGCTTCGACAGCACGGACGACCTGCTCAATGCGGGCGACGATGGCGAGGGTGGCTTCAACCGCCGCGTCAAGGAAGGCCCGGAACGTCGCCTTGGCCGCATGGTCGAGATCAGCGAGGAACGCGCTGCGAAGATCCTGCGCAAATGGTCGGCCGAAAAGGAAGCCGCCTGACCGCGCAACACCCGGAGAAAGTCAGCGACGCGGCCGGAACCGGCCGCGTTTTCGTTTGCGCGGAAAAAATGCGATGTCCGTTTTTGACTTCTGCCTGTCGCTTTTCGGCAACGCTCGTTCGGCCGGTTTGCAGCAATTTCGTCGTATTCGCATCCCGGCTGCCGGTGTGCGCGTTCACGGGCCCGTGATCGGTGAAAAAATTTTATCGCCGCTGCGGTTGAGTGAAGCCGCCAAGGTCCACAATTTTTCCACGAATTAGCGGCGTCTTTTGCGGCCGTACCGACCTCAAGTCGGCAATAATTCATGGTTAACAATGGCTTAACCTGTTGTTTCGCGCCGGCGGGCGACAAGCAAATCACCGTGCACAGGCCGACTCACAGAAGCCGGCAAAAGTAAATCCCGAGAAGATGGCGGTGGTTTTTAGCGATAGCCGATGTACACTTTAGCTACTGATTCGCTTGGTGATTCTTGCCGATGCGGCCTGACCGGGAAGGGTTCGGACGGTTCCGAACGCTTGGCGGGAAGGAGGCATGGACCGCCGTTCGGAATCGGAACAGGGGGCTATCATGGAAACGATCCGGTCGGATGTCGCGGCCTGGGAATCCTATGGATTCTCCGCCGAGGCGGGTGAGCGTAAGAGTGCGCGTGAACTTCTGGTTCAACACCTGGGACGCTGTGCGGATCGCGCCGGCCTCTCCAGCGGCCTGAGGGCGCTGACCGATTATGTCAGCGCCTCCCATTATCTCCTCGTCCGCCACGACGTCTCGCCCGAAGCGGGGATGGAAACCGTCGTCGCCTCGGATTGGCCCTTCGACATGGTGCGCAGCATCGCCGGCGCCGTCGTTGCCAGCCAGTCCCGGATGAGCGAGATCGACAAGTGCCTTGGCCTGCTGAAGCCCTGCTTCAATCATCTCGACGACGGCATCCCCATGCCGAAGGGCGTCAGCCGCGAATATTGCGTCATTGCCTTCCATGTCGGCCGGGTGCGCATGTCGCTGCTGCTGCTCTTCCCGGAGCACTTCATCCTCTCGCAGAGCAAGTTGCGGGACGTGGGCGTCATGACCGGTTATTTCGCCAGCGTCTGCTGCCAGGGCGCGATCCTGCGGCAGGACCGGGAAATGGACCTGACAGAGCGCGAGATCGAGTGCCTCTACTGGATCGCCGAAGGAAAGACGAGCGACGAAATCGCCGTCATCCTCGGCATCTCGCGCAACACGATCAACAACTACATCACCAGCGTGATGCGCAAGACCGCGACGAAGACGCGGTCGGAGGCGATCGCCTGGGCCGTGCGCAACAGCCTCGTCTAGAGCAATTCCAGTAAAAGCGCGTAGCGGTTTTGCGTAAAAACAAACAGATAGAGCATTGCCCGTCGAAGCGGCGCTGCTTCGGCATCGGACAATGCGGCAGAAACACCATGCCGGAGCAATTGCAGCAAAGTGCTTGAGCGGTCGAGCGTCCGGAACGGCGCAAGACGAACAGACAGGAGAACTGCCATGGACATCCAGCTCTCAGCCCCTGCCGCCCTGGAGACGGAAATCCGGCTCGCGCGGCCGCCGAAAGCAGCACGGGCGTCCGATTTCGTGTCCCGCCTGCAGGTGATGCAGACGGTCATCGGCGCCGAGCACTTCGCGGTGCTGCGCCTCAGCGGGCACGGCCTGCCGGCAGCCCGCAAGCTGACGCTTTCGCTGCACAACTGGGCGCAGGACGTCGACGGCAATGCCCGCGCCTTGCTCGAAGCCTACGGCGCCGCCATGCTGACCCACCTCGAGGCGTCCATGCTGCCGCTGATCTGGGAGGGGGCGGGCGACAACCAGTTCGCCGAATCGGGGGCCGAACCCTTCACGATGCGCCTTCCCGCGCGGCTGCTGCCCTGGTCGGGCATCGCCTTTCCCATCCGCCTCGGCGCGCACGGCAATGGGTATGTCGTCTTCACCGGCAGCTTCATCGCCCCGTCCAGCGATCTCATCGTCGACATGCACATGAAGGGCTGCCAGGTGCTCATCGACATGCTGGCCGGCGAGGAACGCAAGCTGGCGCCCTCCGAAGCGCTCAGCGAGCGTGAGATCGCCTGCCTCCAGATGGCCGGCGACGGTTGCATCTCCGAGGTGATCGCCGAGCAGATGGGGCTTTCCGTCCACACCGTGAACGCCTATCTCGGCACGGCCACGACGAAGCTCGACGCGGTCAACCGCATCCAGGCGATCGCCAAGGCCATCCGGCTCGGGTACATTACCTGACAAGGGCGTAAGATGAGGCGGCCGGAGCCGCCAATGAAATTTCCACTCCCCCCACCCTCTGCGTCATCCTCGCTCAAGGCCGAGGATGACGCAGAGGGTGGGGGAGGGCGTTTTCGCAATTCGAGGAAAAGCGGAAATATTCTGAACGCTCAATGCGCGTGCTGCGATTCCGGTCCGGACTTCACATACTTCGCTTCCGCAAGGCTCCTGCGCAGGAAATCCGTGTTGTCGTCGGGATCGGCGGACGGATTGTTGAAGGCGACGTGCGTGACTTCGACACCCGCCTTGTCCTTCTGTAGCAGGAGCTTCGCATAGACCGTCACGCCCTGCGGACGCAACTCCATGTCGAGCGTCACTTCCGGTTCCGTGTCCCAGTCGAGACGGTAGTCGCCGCCGGCGCCGAAATTGACCGTGCCGGGCAGGAAGTAGAGTTCGGCCGCCGAGGAGACCAGGTCGGCGAGGTTGCCGTAGCACTCGAAACGCAACAACGAGACGAGATCGGCGGCATCGAGCAGACGAAGCTCAGTGGCGACCGGGCAGATTGCTTCTGCAACAATCTTCTCGCGCTCGGCGGAGTAGGTGCATTTTCTCATCGGATCTAGTTTACCCGTCTGGTCTGGGGCGAGGCTGCGTAAACCCGGTGAATCAGCTCCGCCACGGCTTTGTAGAACACCGGCGGGATGACACTATCCACCGAGACTTGCGCAAACATTGAGCGGGCGAGCGGCGGGTCCTCGAAAACGGGTATGCCATTGTCCTCGGCGATCTCGCGGATTTTCAGCGCGACGAGGTCCTGCCCCTTGGCGACGACGACCGGCGCATCGCCCTCCTCGCGCACATAGCGCAGCGCGACGGCGAAGTGGGTCGGATTGGCGATGACCAGCGTTGCGCGCGGAACGGCCGTCATCATGCGGCGGCGGGCGCGGTCGCGCTGGATCGAGCGCATGCGGGCCTTCACGATCGGGTCGCCCTGCGCCTGCTTCATCTCCTCCTTCACCTCCTGCTTCGTCATCATCAGCTCGGAGAACCAGTGATGGCGCGTCCAGGCAAAGTCGATGCCGGCGATCAGCGCCGTGGCGAAGAGGATGATCAGGAGGACCTTGTTGACGTCCGAGCTCATCATGTAGATGAGCGCCGCCGGCTCGGAGAACATCGTGTCGAGCGAGGCGAAGTAGTCGCCGCGCATAGCGAATGCCACGACCAGCGACACGATGAGGATCTTGATAAGCGACTTGCCGAACTCGACGAGGCCCTGCTTGCCGAAGAGGCGCCCGAGGCCCTTAATCGGGTTGAGGCGGGAGATCTGCGGGCGCACCCGCTCCATCACCGGGCTCGGCAGGTTCTGCAGGACCGAGGAGGCGACGCCGAAGAGCATCATCATGGCGAGGATCGGCAGGAGCAGCGCGCCGGCCTCCCAGCCGAGATGGCGGAAGATGGCGATGACGTCGGTGCCGGACTTGAGGTTCCAGGCCTCCGGCTGCTCGAAGAAATCGCGCAGCGTCTCGTTCATGCGGGAAACGCCCCCCGGCATGAAGAAGACGAGGAAGAGATAGATCGCGAGCGTCGAGGCGAAGATGGTGATTTCGCGCGAGAAGGGGGTGTTGCCCTTCTCCATCGCATCGTGGATCTTCTTCTCGGTCGGAAGTTCTGTCTTGCTGTCCTTGTCGTCGTCCGACACGTCGCGCTCCCCGGCGGCCAGCGCCAGCCAAAAACAAACGGCCCGAACCCCCATTCCGGAGATTCGGGCCGCAGATACGCTCCGCCTGTGGCGTTACCGTGTCAAGCTGGATCAGGCCGCCGCGCGTTCCTCGGCCTTCTCCTTCAACTGGATTTGCCCGGCCGCGGCCAGGCGGATGGCCTCCTGCGTGATCGAGCGGCGGGCGATCGCCACTTCGCGCGGATTGACGCCCTGGTCGCCGGCCGCAAGGTCGGATTCGATCATGCGGCGCTGGCGTGCGCCGATCGACGAGAGAACCGATTCGCGCAGCTCCATCGAGGCGCCGCGCAGCGCCGCCGTGATGATGTCGCCCGAGACATCGTTGAACAGCGACACGCGGCTTCTCTGCGGCATGTAGAGCACGTCCTCGAAGAGGAAGATCTTCGGGCGGACCTTCTTGGCCGATTCGGTGGAGACCGTTTCGAGCGAGGCGAGCATCTCGTCGACCTGCGACTTCTCCAGTTCGTTCATGAGGTCGGCGACCTTGTTGGAGCCGATCGAATTGCGCTCGGCATCCAGCGCGTTGATCATCTCGATGACGCGTGCCTCGACGATCGCGGTCGCCTTCGGGCTCGCATCCTTCAGGTTGACGGTACGGTTGATGATGTCGGCGCGGTGGTCGTCCGGGATCTCCAGCAGCACCTTGGCGCCGAAGGCCGACGGCATCATGGAGAGGATATAGGCGATGGTCTGCGGGTGCTCGTTGAGCAGGAACCTTGCCACGAAGACCGGGTCGGCGTCCTGCAGACGGTCCCAGATCGTCGTCTCGTAGGCCTGGAAGGCGGCGCGGCGGCCGAGCAGGCCGTCCACCTCGTCCGGCGTCAGGCCCTCTTCGAGAATGCCTTCCATCATCTTGGCGTTGTCCATCAGGCCCGCGCCCTCGGTGAAGAGGTCCTCGAACTCGTTGACGAGCTCGATCAGTTCATGCGGCGGGATGGCGCGCAGGTTCTGCGCGGCGGCGATGATCGCCTGGAGCTCGCTCTGGGTGAAATACTTCAAGAGCTTGCCGGCAACGCCCTTGCCCATGGCAAGGAGCACGGCTGCCGCCTTCTCGACCTGCGTCAGCGGCGCGCCGACCGCCGTGGAGGTACCGAAATTTTCGAAATCCATCATGGATCATCCCCCTGAGACCTCAACCGGTATCAGACTTTGCGTGTACTCTTCACTTCGATGAGCTTGACCCCGAAGCGGGTGTCGTCGTTTTCAAGGACGGTGATTTCGCCGCGGCCGATGACGCGGCCGTTGACCATGACCTCGACGGGCTCGCCGATGCGGCGGTCGAGCGCGATCGTTGCGCCCTCGGAAAGGTTCATGAGGCTGGAGACCTGCATCTGCGAGGAGCCCAGGACGATCTGCAGATCGATCGGGATGTCCATGATGAGGTCGAGGTTGGACTGGAGCGCGCTGCCGGGCCGCGGGGCTTCGCCGAGTTCGGCGCTGAAGTCGCTGCCGCCGCTGAAGTCGCCGCCGCCGAAATCGGACCCGCCGAAGCCGGCGCCGGCGCCGAAATCCGTCGTGGCCGCGCCGCCGCCGAAATCCGAGCCGCCGAAGGCGGCAAGCGGGTCATTGTCGACGGTCGCCGGCAGGTCGGCGCCGAAGCTGCCGGAGGAATCCTTCTGAAGAACGCCGCGCAGGTCATCGATCGCCTGCTCCAGTTCCTGGTCGCCCGCATTGAGGGAAGACGTCATGTCGTCAGCGATGGGTGTTTTCTTCGGTGCCATAAGACCACTATTCCATTCGAAACTTGCCCGAGGCGTGCCGCCAGGCAGGCATCATGCCTAAACTATCCTATGAGGTGCTGGAGGATGTCCTCCTCCGAACCGTACGTATCCTTGACGCGAACCGTGTAGCGGGCACCCGAGCGGCCGAACTCGCAGACATAGAGGTTGCGGCCGTTCGCGTTCACCTCCACGCGCACGTCCCCCGCTTCGTTGAAGGGAATGATGTCGCCGGCCTGCAGGCGGCTGATCGTGTCGAGCGTCTGCGCCTCCAGGCGGATGCGCGCCTCGAGGGACACCTTGGAGCGGCGGACCTGCTCGCCGAGCTGCTCGCTCCACTCGACGCGGGTCTTCGGCGCGTTGGCGGGTTTCGGCGTGGTGATGGTCGACTTCAGGAGAACGGCCTGCGGCACGATGACGTGGAAGGTGGAGAGCACCGGGCCTATGCCGACGGCCATGTTGACCATGGCGACGAAGGTCTCGTCCGAGCCGTCCTCGGTCGCCTTGCGGGTTTCCGCATTGTGCGCCGGGCCAAGCAGCGGCTCGAAGCCGTTGGCGCCCATGACGGCGGTCTTCAGCACGCCGGAGATCCGGTCGAACATCATGGCGGCAAGGTCGAGCTCGATCTTGGAGAGCGGGCGCGGCTCCGGATCGTCGATCGCATCGCTGACGGCGCCGAGCATGTTCTCGACGAGCGTGATGATCATCGGGCTGTCGCAGATCAGCGTGAAGCGGTCGCACCAGTCGCGCAGCGACGCATCGCAGCAGGCCATGGCGCCGCCGAGGCCTTCGACCAGCGGGCCGTATCTGCCGGTCGAGAAGCCTGCATAGGAGACCGCGACCTCGAAGCCGAGTTCGCTTTCCAGCATGTCCGGCAGGAATTCGGCGAAGACGTCGCCAAGGCTGGCGCAGAGCCTGGAGATCGTCGCCTGGTCGCCGAGCCGGCCGGTGAGGCGGGCGAGCACGATCGGGTCCATGGCGGAAGGGGCTTCGGTCACGCGGGCTTCCTTCATCTCTTAGGCCGCCTTCGAACCGCCGCCGGGATTCATCATCTCCTGCTCCACCGCGTCGATGGAGGGGCGTTCGTAGGAGGAGATGGTCTTGCGGCCGTATTCCAGCGCCACCTGCGGCACGGAGCCGTTCATGTAGGCGAGCAGCGTCTGCTTGACGATGATGTAGAGACGGTTCTGCTTCTCGCGCACGACCTTGATGTTGGTGGTGATGGGCGTGACGATCGAATAGGACAGGAACACGCCGAGGAGCGTGCCGACGAGGGCGGCGGCGATCTTGCCGCCGAGGATTTCCGGGCTCTCGTTGATCGCGCCCATGGCCTTGATGACCCCGAGAACGGCCGCGACGATGCCGATGGCCGGGAAGGCGTCGCCCATCGTGTTGAGCGCGTTGTAGGGCTTCATCTTGTCGCGCGTGATCGTCTGGATCTCCTCGTCCATCAGCGCCTCGATCTCGTGGCTGCGGGCATTGCCGATGATGATGAGACGGACATAGTCGCAGATGAAGGCGGTCAGCTCCTTGTTGGCGAGCACCGTCGGGGCGGACTGGAAGATCGCGGATTCGGCCGGGTTGTCGATATGCGCCTCGATCTCGTTGCGCGATTTCGTGCGCAGATCCCGCATCAGGCTGTAGAGCACGCCCAGCGTATCGAGATAGTGGCGCTCCTTCGGAACCTTGTGCTTGAAGGCCTCGCCCAGCGCCTTGCCGGTCTCCTTGATTACCTTCATCGTGTTGGCGACAATGAAGCCGCCGATGCCGGCGCCGCCGATGATCAGCAGCTCGAAGGGCTGGTTCAGCACCTCCAGATGCCCGCCCATGGCCATGTAGCCGCCAAGGACGCAGCCGAAGGTAACGATTAGACCGATAACGATGTTCATGAGCGCAGGTGTCCCGACACAATTCTGACCGCTCCGGGAATACGGTTCCAGCCTTGCGTGAAGCTGTACCTAACGGCAGGTTCATCGATCAGGTTCGCGCAAGCAAAAGCCGCGAGGATCATGGTTCAAAACGGGCATTCATGCCCTCCCGAACCTTGATCGGCGGCCCATCGTGACGACCACCTATACGAGCTACAAGCTGATTACCGCGGACCTCCAGACGTCGCTGAAGCGCGTTTCGGAACAGCCGGACGTCAAGCGCGAGACGGAATACTACCTCGCCAGGATCGGCAGCGTGAAATCGATCGACGACTTCTTCGCCGACAGCAGGCTCTACAACTACGCGATGAAGGCGCACGGCCTGGAGGACATGGCCTATGCCAAGGCCTTCATGCGCAAGGTGCTGACCGAGGGCGTGGACGACAAGGCGGCCTTCGCCAACCAGCTTTCCGATACGCGCTACAAGGAACTGGCGGAATCGCTGAACTTCGCCAGGCACGGCGAGGTCGCCACCACCTTCGAGCGCGCCCAGAAGGGCGTCGTCGACAAATATACCCGCCAGACGCTGGAGGTCAGTGCCGGCGAGGACAATACCGGCGTGCGCCTCGCGCTCTATTTCGAGCGCATGGCGCCCTCCATCACCTCGGGCTATTCGATCATCGCCGACGACGCGCTGGCGCAGGTCGTGCGCACCGCGCTGCAGCTTCCCGCGGAGTTTGCCGCCACCGATATCGACCGGCAGGCGGAATTCTACGCGGACGTGCTCAACCTCGACGACTTCAAGGATACCTCGAAGGTCGGCAAGTTCCTCGAGCGCTTCACCTCCATGTGGGAGCTGGAGAACCCGTCCGGCAGCTACGATCCGATGACCGTCTTCCAGCCGTCGAGCCTCACCGGCATTTCGACGGACCTGCTCATTTCCATCAACAATCTGAAACTCGGAGGTCGCTGACATGCAGACCGGGCTTTATGTATCGCTTTCGTCCCAGCTTGCGCTCGACCGCCGCCTGACGACGCTGGCCGACAACGTCGCGAATTCGACGACCGTCGGCTTCCGCGCCGCGGAGGTGAAATTCAACCAGGTGGTCAGCGACCAGAAGGTCGCCGACGTCGCCTTCGTGTCGCCGGGCAACGAGTTCCTGTCCACCCGCAGCGGCGGCATGACCGAGACCGGCGGCACGCTCGATTTCGCCATCAAGGGCGACGCCTGGTTCCAGGTGGAGACGCCGTCCGGCCCGACGCTGACGCGTGACGGCCGCTTCACGGTGACCGATGCCGGCGAGCTGGTCTCCCTCAACGGCTACCCCGTGCTCGATGCCGGCGGCGGGCCGATCCAGCTCGATCTCGCCAACGGGCCGATCCTGCTCAGCGCCGACGGACAGCTCAACCAGAACGGCCAGCCCGTCGCCGCGCTCGGCCTGTTCCAGGCCGATCTGTCCGGCGGCTTCATGCGCGCCGGCAACAGCGGCATCATCACCAATGTCCCGCCGGAGCCGGTCGTCGACCGCGTCGATGCGGGCGTGGTGCAGGGCTACATCGAGGAATCCAACGTCAACGCCATCAGCGAGATGACGCAGCTGATCCAGGTCACGCGCGCCTTCGAGAGCGTCGCTTCGCTGATGCGCGACAGCGAGGAGTCGCTGAAGGAAGCCATCCGCACCTTCGGCGGAAACCGGTAAGCGCCCATGACCTCGGCACAGGGCGGCATGGGCAACGAAACGGGCAGGGCCGGCGGCAAGCTGCGCGCGATGGCAGGCCTCGTCAAACGCTATTCCTCGCCGGAGTTCTCCGTGGCGCATGGCGGCCATGTCCAGACCATCGCGGCCGGGAACTATACGGTGAGCGGCCTGTCGCGCCATGTGCGGCTCGGCGAGTTCGTCGCGCACCGCAGCCCGACCGGCATCCACCTCGGCGAGGTCGTCCGCGTCGAGCCGGACACCGTCGTCGTCTGCCCGATCGAGCCGGGCGAGCCGATCGGCATCCACGACGTGGTCATCCGCAAGGGCGCCTTCCGCGTGGCGCCGACATCGGCCTGGTGCGGCCGCACGATCAACGCGCTCGGTGAACCGATCGACGGGCGCGGCCCGCTCGTGCAGGGCGGCGTGCGCCGCTCGATCTCCAATTCCGCCCCGCCCTCGATGACGCGCAAGCGTGTCGAGACGGGCTTTTCCACCGGCGTGCGCGCGGTCGATATCTTCGCGCCGCTCTGCCTTGGCCAGCGCCTCGGCATCTTCGCCGGTTCGGGCGTCGGCAAGTCGACGCTGCTCTCCATGCTGGCGCGGGCCGATGCGTTCGACAAGGTGGTGATCGCGCTCGTCGGCGAGCGCGGCCGTGAAGTGCGTGAATTCATCGAGGATACGCTCGGCGACAACCTCGCAAAGTCGGTCGCCGTCGTCGCGACCAGCGACGAAAGCCCGATGCTGCGCAAGATGGCGCCGCTGACCGCCGTGACGATCGCCGAGCACTACCGCGACCAGGGCGACAACGTGCTGCTGATCATCGACAGCGTGACGCGTTTTGCCCATGCCATCCGCGAGGTGGCGACCGCCTCCGGCGAGCCGCCGATCGCCCGCGGCTATCCGGCCTCCGTCTTCACCGAGCTGCCGCGTCTCCTGGAGCGCGCGGGGCCGGGCGCCGAAGGGGCAGGCACGATCACGGCGATCATCTCGATCCTCGTCGACGGCGACAACCACAACGACCCGATCGCCGACTCGACGCGCGGCATCCTCGACGGTCATATCGTGCTGGAGCGCAGCCTCGCCGAAGAGGGGCGGTATCCGCCGATCAACCCGCTTGCCTCCATCTCGCGCCTTGCCCGCAAGGCCTGGACGCCGGATCAGGAGCGGCTGGTGGCGCGGCTGAAGGCCCTCATCCACCGCTTCGAGGAAACACGGGACCTGCGCCTCATCGGCGGCTATCGCCCGGGTGCCGATCCCGACCTCGACATGGCGATCAAGCAGGTGCCGATCATCTATGAGGTTCTGAAACAGACGCCGGGCGAACCGCCCGCCGGCGATGCATTCTCCGATCTTGCCATGGCGCTGAAGAACGCGGCCGGGCAGGGCGGTGCGCCGGCAACGAGAAGGGGATGACAGTGACGGATTTCGATGCGGACCAGGCCATTCAGCCGATGAAGCGCTCGAACAGCGGGCGTTATTCGACGGGCGACAAGCTGCTGGTGGGCACGGGCGTGCTGCTCGCCGCCATGGCCGCCTTCTTCCCGTGGTATGTCTTCCTGAACCCGGAAAAGTTCTCCGTGCCGGCGCTGTGGGAAGGCACGACCCGCGACCTGCCGGAAACGGCGGCCAAGGACGTGATGAGCGTTTCGCCCGCCGCCATGGTGGACGACGACAACGATCCGGGGCTCGAAAGCCTCGACCCCGTTTCGACCGCCACCGCGCCCAGCGTCGGCGAGAAGGAGAAGTCGCTCGGCGCGCCCGTCGAAACCGGCCTCGACCAGCCGCTGCCGGCCTCGTCCGGCTTCCGGCTGATGCATGTGGCCAACGGCCGGGCGCTGATCGAGGATGCCACCGGCATGTATATCGTGCGTGTCGGCTCGATCCTGCCGGACAACAGCCGCCTTGCGACCCTCGAGCAGCGCGACGGCGCCTGGGTCATCGTCACCTCGAACGGCGACATCATCAAGCGTAACTGATCGGGGCAAGACCCCAAAGGCATGGCGCTCGCTTGTGGCGTGCCCCTCACCCTAACCCTCTCCCCGCAGGCGGGGAGAGGGGACCTGCCTCACGAAACCGTATTGGCCGGGGCAGCCGGCGCGGCATATCCCTTCTCCCCGCTTGCGGGGAGAAGGTGGCCGACAGGCCGGATAAGGGGCCAGTCCCCGTGCCCTGCCAAAGCCGCCGATACTTATTCCTTCACGAATTCAGCCGGTTGCAAACAAACCGCCGCGCAGCAAGTCTGACGCAAGATTGGCTCCGTAGGTTCGCCGTGAACAAGGATGGAGCTTGTCATGCAACCGATACAACTGTTTGAACTGGCCTCGAAACAAGCCGAATGGCTATCCGTCCGCCAGAGTGTGGTTGCAGGCAACATCGCCAACGCGAACACCCCCGGATTCAGGGCGAAGGACGTCACCCCCTTTCAGGCGGTGCTCGAAACGACGGGCATCCGCATGGCGGCGACGCAGCCGGGCCATCTCACCGATGGCGGCGAAATGGCGAGCCGCGTCGTCGAGACCAAACCCACCGACGGGATCGGCGTGCAGGAGTCCGGCAACACGGTCGGCCTTGCCGAGGAACTCATGAAGGAGGGCCAGGTCAAGCGTGAGTTCGAGTTGAATGCCGGCCTCGTCAAGGCCTTTCATCGCATGATGCTGATGACAGTCAGAAGGTAAGAAATGGATCCGCTCATTGCTTCAATGAAAGTCGCGGCCTCGGGTCTGGAAGCACAGTCCACCCGTATCCGCATCGTTTCGGAAAACCTGGCGAACGCCCGCTCGACAGGCGACACCCCCGGCGCCGATCCTTTCCGCCGCAAGACCGTGACCTTCGCGGCTGAGCTTGACCGGGTGAGCGGCGCGTCGCTCGTCGAGGTCGAGCGCCTCGGCTTCGACGAAGGCGAGTTCGCGACGGAATACGACCCCGGCAACCCGGCGGCGAATGCCGACGGCATCGTCAAGATGCCGAATGTCAACATGCTGGTGGAAATGGCCGACATGCGGGAAGCCAACCGCTCCTATGAAGCCAACCTGCAGAGCATCAAGCAGTCGCGCGACCTGATCAGCGCGACCATCGATCTCCTGAGGGCCTCGCAATGATCGAAAGCGTAAAGGGCGTCAATTCGCTCTTCTCCACCAACGCCCTCTCGGGCGTCACCACCGAGACGTCCAATTCGGTGTCCGCCTCCGCTGCGGCCGTGCAGGGCACGGGAACCCAGATGAGCTTCGCCCAGGTGATGGGCGACGTGGCGACGGACATGGTGGACAGGCTGAAGCTCAGCGAGACCAAGTCCTTCGAAGCCATCCAGGGCAAGGCGACGACCCGCGAAGTGGTCGACGCCGTCATGAGCGCCGAGCAGACGCTGCAGACCGCCATCGCCATCCGCGACAAGATCGTCACCGCCTATCTCGAAGTCGCAAGAATGCAGATCTGAGGACCGGACATGAAAGCCCTTGCCATCGCCGCCACCGGCATGAACGCGCAGCAGACCAACCTTGAAGTCATCGCGAACAACATCGCGAACATCAACACGACCGGCTTCAAGCGCGCCCGCGCCGAATTCTCGGACCTGCTCTACCAGACCGAGCGCGCCGCCGGCGTGCCGAACCGCGCCAACCAGGCCGTCGTGCCGGAGGGGGCCATCATCGGCCTCGGCGTGAAGACGGCCGCCATCCGCAACCTGCATCTCCAGGGCGGCCTGACGAGCACCGGCAACTCCTTCGACCTCGCGCTCATCGGCCGCGGCTGGTTCCAGATCGAGGCGGCGGATGGCTCCACGCTCTACACCCGAGCCGGCGCCTTCAACACGAATGCCGAAGGCCAGCTCGTGACGCTCGACGGCTACACTGTCGTGCCGGGCATCAACGTGCCGCAGGATGCGACGGAGATCACGGTCAGCAAGTCCGGCCAGGTCTATGCGACCGTCGGCGGCCAGCAGCAGGAACTCGGCCAGATCACGCTGGCGAACTTCGTCAACGAGGCGGGCCTCGAGCCGCTCGGCGAAAACCTCTTCCGCGAGACCGCGGCCTCGGGCCCGGCCAATGTCGGCGCGCCGGACGAGGCGGGCTTCGCCTATATCCAGCAGAACTACCTCGAAGCGTCGAACGTCGATCCGGTCAAGGAAATCACCGACCTGATCTCCGCCCAGCGCGCCTATGAGATGAACTCCAAGATCATCCAGGCGGCGGACGAAATGGCGGCCGTGGTCAGCAAGAACCTGAGATAGAAACCAACATGCGGGGAACATGATGTTTCGCCTGAAAGCAGCACTTCGGAATGGAAAGACCCTGTCAGCCCGGTGGCGCGCGGCCCTCGTCGCGCCTGCCGCGCTTGCCGGTCTTCTCGTGGCCGACGCGGCTCTGGCCGATATGCGCACCGCCGTCGTGCCCAAGCGCATCATCTATCCCGGCGAGGAGATCCAGGCGGGGCAGCTCGAAGTGGTCGAGGTGACCAACCCGAACATCGTCAAGGGATTTGCCGAAAGCATTTCCGACGTCAGCGGGCTCGTCACCAAGCGCACCCTGCTGCCCGGCCGCGTCATCCTCGTCTCGGCCCTGCGCGAGCCCTTCCTCGTGAACCGTGGTTCCACCGTGCAGATGGTCTTCGACAACGGTTCGCTCGTCATCCGCGCCAGCGGCACGCCTCTGCAGGATGCCGCCGTCGGCGAACTCATCCGGATCCGCAACAAGGACACGGGCGTGATCGTCTCCGGCACGGTCATGGCCGACGGAACCGTGCATGTGGTGGCGAAATGATGCGTGACTTCCTCTCCCGCGCCCTTGCCGTTCTCGCCTGCCTCGTGCTGGCGGCCGGACCGGCGCTGCCGGCGGCCCGCATCAAGGACGTCGCCTCGCTGCAGGCCGGCCGCGACAACCAGCTGATCGGATACGGCCTCGTCGTCGGCCTCCAGGGCACGGGCGACAGCATGCGTTCCTCGCCCTTCACCGAGCAGTCCATGCGGGCGATGCTGCAGAATCTCGGCATCTCCATGGTGGGCACGCAGACGCGCGCCAAGAACATCGCGGCCGTGCTCGTCACCGCCAACCTGCCGCCCTTCGCCAGTCCCGGCAGTCGCATCGACGTGACCGTCGGTTCGCTCGGCGATGCCTCGTCGCTACGCGGCGGCACGCTCGTCATGACCTCGCTCTCGGGCGCCGACGGCCAGATCTACGCGGTCGCGCAGGGCTCGATCGTCGTCACCGGCGTCAGCGCCGGCGGCGAGGCGGCGACCGTGCAGCAGGGCATCACCACCGCCGGCCGCGTGCCGAACGGCGCCATCATCGAGCGGGAATTGCCCTCGCGCTTCAAGGATTCCTCCGACCTGGTGCTGCAACTGCGCAATCCCGACTTTTCCACCTCCGTCGGCATGGCGGACGCGATCAACCGCTACGCGTCCGCGCAGTACGGCGGGGCGATCGCCGAATCGCGCGATTCGCAGTCGGTCTACATCGCCAAGCCGAAAACGGCCGACCTCGCCCGCCTGATGGCCGATATCGAGAACCTCGTCATCGAGACCGATGCGCCCGCGCGCGTCGTCGTCAACGAGCGCACGGGGACGATCGTCATCGGTCAGGACGTGCGCATCTCGCCCGTCGCCGTCAGCTACGGAACGCTGACCGTGCAGATCAACGAAATGCCCAAGGTCATACAGCCCGAACCGTTCTCCAAGGGCGTGACGGCGGTCGAGCCGAACACGGACATCCTCGTCCAGCAAGATGGCGGCACGGTCGCCCTGCTCGACGGATCGAGCCTGCGCTCGCTGGTCACCGGTCTCAACAGCATCGGCGTCAAGCCGGATGGCATCATCTCCATCCTGCAGAGCATCAAGACCGCAGGCGCCCTCCAGGCAGAACTGGTGCTGCAATGACGACAGTCACGACCCTCATCGCCGTCAGGACGCTGGCGCGCAAGCTCGCGCTGCCGATCGCCGGCTTCGTGCTGATGGCCATTCCCGGCGCCTTCGCCGAGGAACGCCCGGTCATCATGACGACCAAGGCGACCGCCGACGAGATCCGCGAATTCTGCACCAATATCGCGGACGCGGCGCGCGACCAGCGCTATCTCCTCCAGAAACAGGAACTGGAAAGCCTCCAGAAGGATATCGACGCACGCATCAAGACGCTGGAGACCCGCCGCGCCGAATACGAGGACTGGCTCAACCGCCGCAACAACTTCCTCAAGACGGCCGAGGCGGGGCTCGTCGAGATCTATCGCAAGATGAAGCCCGATGCGGCGGCCGCGCAGCTTGCCGAGATCAACCCGGAGATCGCCTCGGCGATCGTCATGAAGCTGCCGCCGCGCCAGTCGAGCACGATCCTGGCGGAAATGCCGGCCGACAAGGCCGCGCTGCTCACGCGGCTCATCGCCATCGTGGGCGATCCGAATACGTCAAAGTCAAAGGACCCGTCATGAAGAAGACCGCCTCCGCACTCGCCGTCGCGCTGGCGCTTTCGGGCTGCACGAGCCAGGCCATCAACGAGATCGGCCGCGCGCCTGCGATGAGCCCGATCGGCAGCGGCCTCAACTATGCGGAAACGCCGCAGATGGCGATGTATCCCAAGCAGCCGCGCACGGCGGTTGCCGGCTATTCGATCTGGAGCGACCAGCAGTCGGCGCTCTTCAAGGATTCGCGCGCCTTCAAGGTCGGCGATATCCTGACGGTCAACATCCGCGTCAACGACCGGGCGAGCTTCGACAACAAGACCGACCGCTCGCGCACCAACAAGAGCGGCATGAATTTCGGCTTCGGCGGCTCGGGCAACAATTTCAAGGTCGATACGGAAGCCGACCTCAACTACGGCTCCTCGACCAGCACCAAGGGCGACGGCTCGACGGAGCGTTCCGAGCGGCTGAACCTGCTCGTCGCCGCCGTGGTGACGGGCGTCATCGAGAACGGCAACCTCCTGATCAGCGGTTCGCAGGAAGTGCGCGTCAACCACGAGCTTCGCATCCTCAACGTCGCCGGCATCGTGCGCCCGCAGGATGTCGACGCCGACAACCAGATCGCCTATGAGCGCATCGCGGAGGCGCGCATCTCCTATGGCGGCCGCGGCCGCCTGACCGAGGTGCAGCAGCCGCCATGGGGCCAGCAGGCGGTGGACCTGCTCTCGCCGATCTGACGCAGCCCTGACAATACAGGAAGACGAACATGGCGGACGAAGAAGAGGTCGTCGAGAAGAAGAAGCCCACGCTGGTCATCACCATCGCGGCCATTGCCGGGCTGACGCTGCTGGCGGCCGGCGGCGGCTGGTTCCTGGGCAACATGCTCGCCCCGCCGCCCGCCGAAAAGCCGGCGGAAGAGGTGGTGAAGGCGGAGGGCGGCACGGAAGGCGAGGCGGCCGAGGTCGTGCCGCATATCTCCACCGAGGCGAATGGCGTCGTGCTGCTCGATCCGATCACCAGCAACCTTGCCTATCCTTCGGACAACCGTGTCCGTCTCGAAGTCGCGCTGATGTTCAAAGGCGTGCCGGACGTCAAGCTCGCCGAGGAGATCCACCAGGACATCCTCGCCTATATGCGCACGGTCTCGCTCCAGCAGGTGCAGGGCCCGCGCGGGTTCCAATATCTCCGGGAAGACCTGCAGGAGCGGGTTGACCTCAGGTCCGAAGGGCGCGTAACCAACGTCATGTTCCGGACCTTTGTGATCGAATGATTCGAGCCTTTCTGACCTTCATCGCCATGATGGCGATGACCGGCATGGCCTATGCCCAGCAGCAGTTGCAGCTGCCGGGGGATTTGCTCAATGCCCAGGTCGACGGGTCGGTCGCCTCCTGGATCATCCGCACCTTCGGGCTGCTCACCGTGCTGTCGGTGGCGCCCGGCATCCTCATCATGGTGACGAGCTTTCCGCGCTTCGTCATCGCCTTCTCGATCCTTCGTTCCGGCATGGGCCTCGCCACGACGCCGTCGAACATGATCCTCGTCTCGCTCGCCCTCTTCATGACCTTCTACGTCATGGCGCCCACCTTCGACCGGGCCTGGCAGAACGGCGTCGAGCCGCTGATCGCCAACCAGATCGACGAGACGGAAGCGGCCAGACGCATCGCCGAGCCGTTCCGCGAGTTCATGGTGGCCAATACCCGGGACAAGGACCTCGAACTCTTCATCTCGCTGGCGGAAGAGCGCGGCCAGACGGTCGTGCAGAACAACGTCGCGGACCTGCGCGTCGTCATCCCGGCCTTCATGATCTCGGAAATCCGCCGCGGCTTCGAGATCGGCTTCCTCGTCGTCCTTCCCTTCCTCGTCATCGACATGATCGTCGCCACCATCACCATGGCCATGGGCATGATGATGCTGCCGCCGACCTCGATCTCGCTGCCCTTCAAGATCCTGTTCTTCGTGCTCATCGACGGCTGGAACCTGCTCGTCGGCAGCCTGGTGCGCTCCTTCAGCTAGAGCAATTCCAGCAAAAGTGCGCAGCGGTCTTGCGTCCGGAATTGCGTAAAAACAAATACCTGGAGCGTTTTCGCGATTGAAGAAAAGCGGAAACGCTCCAGGTATTGCGGCAGCAGCGCGACGCGGCCATTCCGGCATTGCTCAAGAGCTCCGGATTTTCTCAACCGTGAAATTTTACCGGCGGTTAACCATACTTCGCGATCGCTCGAAGGCACTTTGCCCATTTAAGGAGTTGGCAAGGATTGGCTGCGAGTTTTGCTCAGACACGACGGGTTTGGTATCCCTTCAGATCCCTGGAGAAACCGAGTTGGCATGATGCCGAACCGCCGTAACCGGTAAGTTCCCAGTCCGGTATGTCCCCCACCAGTATTATGTTCAAAGGGACAACGATAATGACGAGCATTCTCACCAACGCAGCCGCCATGTCTGCTCTCCAGACGCTGCGCTCCATCAACAACGGCATGGAAGATACGCAGGCGCGCGTTTCCTCGGGTCTGCGCGTCGGCAACGCGTCTGACAACGCCGCCTACTGGTCGATTGCGACCACGATGCGTTCCGACAACATGGCGCTCTCCGCCGTCCAGGACGCTCTCGGCCTCGGCGCCGCCAAGGTCGACACGGCCTATTCCGGCATGGACTCCGCCATCGAAGTCGTCAAGGAGATCAAGGCCAAGCTGGTCACCGCAACCGAAGACGGCGTCGACAAGGCGAAGGTCCAGGAAGAAATCAAGCAGCTTCAGGATCAGCTGAGAGGGATCGGCGACGCGGCCTCCTTCTCGGGTGAAAACTGGCTGAAGGCCGACATCACCACCGCCCAGGTCAAGAACGTCGTCGGCTCCTTCGTGCGCGACGACAGCGGCAATGTCTCTGTCAAGAAGATCGACTACACCCTCGACACCAACACGGTTCTGTTCGACACCGGCGGCGACACGGGCATCCTCGATCAGACCCGGGACATCAGCGGCCCCTCCGTCACGCTGAACATCAACGTCGGCGGCGTCACCACTGCGGAAACCGTAAAGGCGTTCACGACGGATGACATCATCGCGTCGGGTGCTGGCGCCTCCGCCTTCGATGGCAACTATGCCAACGACGGTGCAGCGAGCTACGTCAAGGTCGCGGACAACACCTGGGTTCTGGCGGTCGACCAGTCGACGGTTCCCGATCAGGAAGTTGCCTACACGGACTCGAGCAGCGCCCTGTGGGCGGTCGATATCGCTGGCGGCGCTGCCGCTCTGGCGGCCACTGCGGTCCAGCAGTCGGTCGACAATCTCGACATCACGACGATCACGACGGATGCACAGCTCAGCAATCTCATCCAGATGGTCGACGATGCACTGACGACCATGACCAGTGCTGCCGCCTCGCTCGGTTCGATCTCTTCGCGCATCGACCTGCAGTCCGAGTTCGTCTCCAAGCTCACCGAATCAATCGACAAGGGCGTCGGTCGCCTGGTCGATGCGGACATGAACGAGGAATCGACCCGCCTGAAGGCACTGCAGACCCAGCAGCAGCTCGCCATCCAGTCGCTGTCGATCGCCAACTCGGCTTCGCAGAACGTCCTGTCGCTGTTCCGTTAATACGGGATCCCGGGAACAAGGGCGGGCGGTGGCTGACCGCACGCCTGACCCAACTGAGCCGCGTTTCCGAAAGGGGCGCGGCTTTAGTTTTTTCTTAACCTTGCTGCGTTACGCGCGCACGCGCGAGGGTTGTGATATTGCACGGCCGGTGCAGCGATTTTTCCGCCGCTTAGCAGTTCGTTAACCATGATCACGTTAGCTAAAGCCATCGAAGCGGCGGGCTGACTTCCTGGGGAAGATGGAGCTTGGCAGGCATGACGCCGACCGTTGTTTCCCCGGTGTGACCGGAATGTCCCTTCTCTTTCAGCCAATCAAGGGGCACCCAATTAATGACGAGCATTCTCACCAACGTCGCGGCCATGTCCGCGCTCCAGACCCTGCGCTCCATCGGCTCCAATATGGAAGAAACGCAGGGACGCGTCTCCTCCGGCATGCGCGTCGGCACTGCCTCTGACAACGCTGCCTACTGGTCGATCGCCACCACGATGCGTTCCGACAACATGGCGCTTTCCGCCGTTCAGGACGCCCTCGGCCTCGGCGCCGCCAAGGTCGACACCGCCTATGCCGGCATGGAGTCCGCCATCGAAGTCGTCAAGGAAATCAAGGCCAAGCTCGTTGCCGCGACTGAAGACGGCGTCGACAAGGCGAAGATCCAGGAAGAAATCGACCAGCTCCAGGACCAGCTTGTCAGCATTTCCCAGGCGGCTTCCTTCTCGGGCGAAAACTGGCTTCAGACAGACCTGACGGCCGCTTCCGGTTCCGAAATGAAGAGCATCGTGGGTTCCTTCGTGCGCGACGAAGCGGGCAACGTTTCGGTCAAGAAGGTCGACTACGAGCTCAGCACCTCCACGGTTCTGTTCGACACCGGCGGCGATACGGGCATCCTCGATCAGGTCAGGGACATCAGCGGTCCTTCCGCCACCTTGAACATCAATGTCGGCGGTGTCACCTCTCCGGTAACCGTCAAGTCGTTCACGACGGATGACATCATCGCGTCGGGTCTCGGCGCATCCACCTTCGATGGCAGCTATGCCAACGACGGTACGGACAACTACGTCAAGGTTGCGGACAATACCTGGGTTCTGGCGGTCGACCAGTCGACGGTCCCCGATCAGGAAGTTGTCTACACGGACTCGAGCGCCGGCCTGTGGGCGGTCGACATCCCCGGCGGTCAGGCCGCTCTGGCGGCGACTGCGGTCGAACAGTCTGTCGACAATCTCGATATCACGGCAATCACGACGGCCGAACAGCTCGGCAATCTCATCCAGATGGTCGACGATGCCTTGACGATGATGACCAGCGCGGCTGCCGACCTTGGTTCGATTACCATGCGCATCGACCTGCAGGGAGATTTCGTCAAGAAGCTGACGGAATCCATCGACAAGGGCGTCGGCCGCCTGGTCGATGCCGACATGAACGAAGAATCGACCCGCCTGAAGGCATTGCAGACCCAGCAGCAGCTCGCCATCCAGTCGCTGTCGATCGCCAACTCGGCTTCGGAAAGCATCCTCACGCTCTTCCGTTGATCGGAAGACGGCCGGATCTTTCAAGGTTCTCGGAAGGCCCCGGTTTACCGGGGCCTTCTTTCGTTTCGTCCGGGCGCCTCAGAGCGGCGGGTGCAGGAAGGTGGCCATCGCCGCATTCTCGGCCTTGCGGGAAAGGTAGAGCCGGGCGGTGTCGAGCGCCTCGCGGATCGTCACGTCCATGTCGAGGTAGCGGTAGGTGCCGAGCCGGCCGACGAAGGTGACGCCGGCTTCCTGCTCCGCGCGGGCGACATAGTCGGCGAGTTGCGCCTTTTCCTCCACGAGGCGGATCGGGTAGTAGGGGATGTCGTCCGGCCCGCAGGCGCGCGAGAATTCGCGATAGCAGACCGAGCCCGCGGGCTCCTCCCAGGGCGAAAAATGCTTGTGCTCGGTGATGCGGGTATAGGGGACGGCGACGTCGCCGTAGTTCATCACCGCGCAGCCCTGATAGTCGCCCTCATAGGTGAAGCGCTCGAAATCGAGCGTGCGGTAGCCGAGCCGGCCGAGTTCGTAATCGAAATAGCCGTCGAGCGGGCCGGAATAGAAGATATGGCTGTAGCCTGCCTTCTCGCCGCGCCGGAAGCTGGTTTCCAGTCGGACCGTGATGTTCGGATGATCGAGGATGCGCGCGATCATCTCGGTATAGCCGGTCTCCGGCATGCCCTGGTATTTGTGGAAGAAGTAATTGTCCTCGTAGTTGAAGCGCACCGGCAGACGTTTCAGGATCGAGGCCGGCAGCTCGGTCGGCGAGCAACCCCATTGCTTCTGCGTATAGCCCTTGAAGAAGGCCTCGTAGAGGTCGCGACCGACGAAGCGCAGCGCCTGTTCCTCGAAGGTCTGCGGATCGGTGATCGTCTTGTCCGCCTGCGCGTCCAGGAAGGCGCGCGCCTCGTCCGGGCGAAAGCTCTTGCCGAAGAACTGGTTGATCGTGTGCAGGTTGATCGGCAGCGAATAGACCTGCCCGCCGCTGGTCGCCTTCACGCGGTTCTTGTAGGGCATGAAGGTCATGAAGCCGTTCACATAGTCCCACACTTCCTTGTCGTCGGTGTGGAAGATATGCGGCCCGTAGACATGCACCATCACGCCGGTCGCCTCGTCCCGCTCCGTGTGGCAGTTGCCGCCGATATGGTTCCGCGTGTCGACGATCTCGATCGCATGGCCCGCCTCGGCAAGCGCACGGCCGATGACAGCGCCGGAAAGGCCGGCGCCGACGATGAGGATTTTTTCCTTTGCCCGCATGAAGACCGGTCCTCAGCCTGCTGCGCGCAGGGCGAGCTGTGGCTTCTCGTCGGCCGGGAAGAGACGCTCGCGCATGAGCGCCTCATAGGCGGCGACAAGCGGGCTCGGATCCCAGCCGCGCTCCTGCGGGCCGAAGCTCAGGTGGCTGACGGTGAAGTCCGAATAGATCGCCGTCGGCCGTTGCAGGAGCGTCGGAACGCCGATGGTCAGCGCGTGTTCGTCGTCGCCCTGGGGCAGGGCCATGTGCACGAGGTCGCGGCCGAGCCAGGCGATGAAGTTGATCGACTGCCGCTCCGTCCAGTCGACGACCCTGGCGGGAAGGGCGAGGGTCCTGCCGCCCTGGCCGAGGAAGAAGTCGTGCAGCTTCACGGCCCGCTCGGCGCTCTCCCAGAGGCTGCCGCCGAAGCCGCCCGGCGGCAGCTCGAAATGGCCGACGCCCGGCGGAATGGAGCCGGCCGCCTGCTGGAAATAGGCACAGACGCCGTTGTTCACCACATTGGCCGAGACGACGAAGTAATGCGGATTGTTCCGGCGGAACTGGATGAAGCCGTCCAGCTCGTCGATGTCGAGATAGACGATGTCGTCGTCGCATTTCAGGAACACCGCGTCGGAAAAGGCCGCGAGCTGCGTGGCGTAGTAGTCGTAGGCCTGCCAGTAGGGCATCTGCTCGTTCGGATTGCCGATATAGCGCCGCGTGGCCGCACCGGCGTCGCAAAGCTCGAGGTCCGCGCCCCAGCCGCCGCGCATCTGCACGCTTGCGCCGGCGGAAAAGGCGAGTTCCGGCCAACTGCCGATGGTGACGTTGTTGACGTGCAGCGTCGGCGTGCCGGCCGCGTCGAGCGATAGCACGACATCGTTCGCTCGGCCGGGCGAGAGCACGCCGGGCGTCGGTGCGCTCCACAGGTTGGTGTCGTCGCCGCGCTCGGGGTTGTGCAGCTTTTCGCGCGGGATCTTGCGCATCGCCGAATGGGTGTTCTTCCAGCCGCCGACCACGAATTCATAGTGCTCGTTCGGGCGGTCGTGCGGGGTGAGGGTGATGTGCAGGTCGTGCCTTATGCGCGCGCTGGTGCGGAACGAGGCCTGGCGCGAGACGCTGCCGACCGGCTGGTAGGGCACCTTCGCACCCATGTAGCGCACCGGGCCAAACTCCCGGCTCACCCAGGCGTGGTCCTCGGCCGAGCGGGTGAAGTCCCAGATGTGCCACTCGTCGATGATCCCGAGGTCCATCGCCCGGCGGACATATTGGGTGAGGATTTCCATCCGCTTCTGCCGTCCGGCAAAGGTCACCAGGATTACGGGGGTCATGCTGTCCTCGTCATTCAGAACTTCGGGTTGCGGGTGGAGCCGGGCGGTCAGGCGGCCGGCGCCGGCCAGAGGCGGGCGTCGGGCGAGAGCGGGGCGTGTTCGTCGAGGCTGGCAAGCGCCGCGCGATAGCGCTGCCGGTAGGCCTCGTCCTCCTCGAATTCGATGCCGGCAGCGGCAAGCTCGGCGCCGACCTCGTAATAGACGTCGAGGTTGCGCAGGTCGGGCACGGGCGTTTCGCCGCGTTCGGCATCGCCCTGCATCTGCCAGTAGAGCTCCTCAAGGCGGCGGGCGAGGCCGGGCATGTCGCGCAGTGCACAGGTCTCGCGCTGGCGCTGGAGCGAGAGCTTCACCGCCGCGAGGCTCGCCGGGTTCCGGGCGAAGGCGACGGCCTTCTGCACGTAGTCGTCCGGGCCCGAGCAGATCATCTCGGGAATGCCGGCCGCCGCGACGATGCTGGCGCAGAAGCGCGAGGCGAAGCTCTTGCCCGCGATGGTCAATACCGGCAGGCCCTGCGTGATGGCATCGGCCGCGGTGGAATGGGCGCCGTAGGGGAAGGTGTCGAGGAAGAGATCGGCAAGGCCGATGCGGGCGAGATGGTCGGGGTTCTGCGTCTTGCCGGCGAAGACGATGCGCTCCGGCGCAACGCCGTTCTGCCCCGCGATCTGCTTCAGGCGCTCGTTGACGCTGTCGTCGCCGGCGAGCAGCCACAGCACGCTGCCGGGCGTTGCCAGCAGGATCGCCATCCAGCGGCCAAAGCAGGCGGCGGTGATCTTCTGCATGCCGTTGAAGCTTGCGAAGACGAAGGCGTTTTCCGGCAGGCCGACGCTGGCGCGCGTCGGGCGCGGCGAGACCGCGCGCTTGCGGTCCACCGGCTGGTTGCAGGCGATGCGCAGGACCTTCTCGGTGTAGTAGATCTCGTTTTCCGGCGGCACGATGTGTTCGTCGGCGATCATGTACTGGTGGTAAGGGCTTGCCATGGTGCCCGGATAGCCGCAGAAGTTCACGATTACGGGCGCCGGCCGGTAGGCGAAGATCTTGGTGCGGGCATGCTTGGTGTAGCCGTTGACGTCGACGAGCACGTCGATCTCGTCGGCGGCGATCTGGCGGGCGGCGTCGATGTCGCTGAGCGCGGCGATGTCGCGCCAATGGTCGACCGCCAGCTTGATGCGGGCCTGAGTCTGGTCGAGCGGTGCCGGATCGCCGCAATAATAGGCGAAGATCTCGACGCTCGTCTTGTCATGCAGTTCGAGCACTTCGCTGAGCGCGAAGCCCACGGCGTGCTGGCGCAGGTCCGAGGAGACGTAACCGACGCGCAGCCGCTGCCCGGTCCCCGATTTCTGCCGCACCGGACTGCGCGTGAAGTCCTGAAGATCGGCCGGTCGGCCGACATTCGTGCGGCAGTAGCGATGGGCCTTGGCCAGGTGGAACAGGGGATCGTCCGCATAGCAGGCGATCGTCATGGACGAGGTCGCGTCCATGAAATGGCGCGGCGTGACGTGAAGGGAGGGTGTGAAGACCGGCCATTTGCACTGGCGCATGCGCAGCGAGATCCAGTGCTGCGCCGCCTCGGTGCGCGACGGCTGCAGCTCCATGGCCTGCCAGAGGGCGGCTTCGGCCTCCTCCAGGTGCCCGGTGCCTTCCAGCACGCGGCCGATATGCTGGAGGCTGAGCAGGCGGTTGCTGATCCTGTCCGGCGTGACGTCGGCGGTCGCATCGGCATAGACGCGCCATTGCTGGACGGCCTGGCCCGTCAGGCCGCAATCCTCCAGCGACCTGCCGAGATTGATATGGGCCTGGCCGAACTGCGGGTTGATGCGCACGGCGGCGCGAAGGGCGTGCAGCGCGCCGGCAGCATCGCCGGCCTTCGACAGCGAGACCGCATAGTTGAAATAGGCAAGATGCAGCAGCGGGTTATTGTCGTTGAAGGCGATCCAGATCTTGTAGAGTTCGCCTGCCTGTGCCGTCGCTCCGGCCGCCGTCAGGCTTTCCGTCGTCTGGAACAGGTCGGCCAGCGAGAGCTGCTGGTTGCGGGCCCGCCCGAGCAGATTGAGGAACGCCGTGGCGGGATCGGCAAGAATGGGGGTGCTGACGGTCATGACATCCTGCGGCAAGGGGGCCTGCTGGCCGGGCTGTTGAACGGCTCGGAAGGAGCTCGTCTGCCTTGCTATCGGAGTTGACTTGCGTCGGGCTGGTCGTTTTGCGCGAAGGGAAGGCCGCCATGTCCCGCGGATTGCAGCGCCGGGCGGGCGGAAGATGGCGGCGGCGCGGTTTCGGCCGCGCCGCCGGATGTCAATATTAGATCGCGGCGTAAGCCTGGATCACGGCTTCGACCTGCGCCGAGTTCATGGCGGCGATCTGCTCGGCCTTGAGGGCCATGATCTGGGCGGAGTCGAGGGCTGCTATGTCCTCGGTGGCCAGACCCTGCAGGGCCTTCAGGCCGATGGCAGCGATCTCTTCGGTCGTGAACGTCTTGATGTCGTCCGAGCTCATCGCCTGCAGGGCGGCGGCGCTGAGGCCGGCGATCTGCGTGCTGGTGAGGGCGGCAACCTGCGTCGTCGACAGGGCCTCGATCTGGCCGCTGGTCAGGGCTGCGATCTGCTTGGTGTCGAGAGCTGCGATCTGGCCGGTGCTGAGGGCCGCGATCTGCGTGCTGTTGACCGAAGCGATCTGCTTGGCGCTCAGGCCGGCGATCTGGCCGGTGCTGAGGGCTGCAAGCTGGCCGGTGGACAGGGCATTCAGCTGGGTGCTGGTGAGGGCACCGACCTGCTTGCTGTCGAGGGCCGCGATGGCTGCCGTCGTGATGCCGGCGAGCGCCGCGGTTTCGAGGCCGGCCAGCGCCTTGACGTTGATGGCCGCGAGCTCATCCGTGCTGAACAGGGCCAGTTCCGCCGAGTCGATGGTCTTCAGGGCGGCGGCGCTGAGGGCTGCGACCTGCGAGCTCGTCAGGGCGGCGACCTGTGCCGTCGAAAGCGCTGCGGCCTGGCTGCTCGTCAGGGCCGCGATCTGCTTGGAGTCGAGAGCTGTGATCTGGCCGGTGCTGAGGGCCGCGATCTGTGTGCTGCTGACCGAAGCGATCTGCTTGGCGCTCAGGCCGGCGAGCTGGCCGGTCGTGAGGGCCGCGAGCTGGCCGGTGGACAGGGCATTGAACTGGGCGCTGGAGAGGGCACCGATCTGCTTGCTGTCGAGGGCTGCGATGGCTGCCGTCGTGATGCCGGCGAGCGCCGCGGTTTCGAGGCCGGCCAGCGCCTTGACGTTGATGGCCGCCAGTTCATCCGTGCTGAAGAGAGCCAGTTCCGCCGAGTCGATGGTCTTCAGGGCGGCGGCGCTGAGGGCTGCGACCTGCGAGCTCGTCAGGGCGGCGACCTGCGCCGTCGACAGGGCTGCTGCCTGGCCGCTGGTCAGGGCACCGACCTGGGCGCTCGACAGGCCGGCAATCTGGCCGGTGCTGAGGGCTGCGATCTGCGTGCTGTTGATCGAAGCGATCTGCTTGGCGCTCAGGCCGGCGATCTGGCCGGTCGCGAGGGCCGCGAGCTGGTCGGTGGACAGGGCATTCAGCTGGGTGCTGGTGAGGGCACCGACCTGCTTGCTGCCAAGGGCGCCGATGGCCGCCGTCGTGATGCCGGCGAGTGCCGAGGCTTCGAGACCGGCAAGGGCCTTGACGTTGATGGCCGCCAGCTCATCCGTGCTGAACAGGCCGAGCTCCGCGGCATCGATGGTCTTGAGCGTTGCCGCGCTGAGGGCAGCGACCTGCGAGCTCGTCAGGGCGGCGACCTGCGCCGTCGACAGGGCTGCCGCCTGACTGCTGGTCAGGGCGCCGACCTGGGCGCTCGACAGGCCGGCGATCTGGCCGGTGCTGAGGGCTGCGATCTGCGTCGAGCCGATCGTGGCGACCTGCTTTGCACTCAGGCCGGCGATCTGACCGGTCGTGAGGGCCGCGAGCTGGTCGGTCGACAGGGCATTCAGCTGGGTGCTGGTGAGGGCACCGACCTGCTTGCTGCCGAGGGCGGCGATGGCCGCCGTCGTGATGCCGGCAAGCGCCGAGGCCTCGAGGCCGGCGAGGGCCTTGACGTTGATGGCCGCCAGTTCATCCGTGCTGAAGAGGGCCAGTTCCGCCGAGTCGACCGTCTTGAGGGCGGCGGCGCTGAGGGCCGCGACCTGCGAGCTCGTCAGGGCTGCGACCTGTGCCGTCGACAGGGCTGCTGCCTGGCCGCTGGTCAGGGCGCCGATCTGGGCGCTGCCCAGCGAGGCGATCTGGCCGGTGCTGAGGGCTGCGATCTGGGTCGAGCTGATCGTTGCGACCTGCTTGGCGCTCAGGCCGGCAAGCTGACCGGTGCTGAGGGCCGCGAGCTGGCCGGTGGATAGGGCATTGAACTGGGCGCTGGTGAGGGCACCGATCTGCTTGCTGTCGAGGGCGCCGATGGCTGCCGTCGTGATGCCGGCGAGTGCCGCGGCGTCGAGGCCGGCGAGGGCCTTGACGTTGATGGCCGCGAGCTCATCCGTGCTGAAGAGGGCGAGTTCCGCCGAATCGATGGTCTTCAGGGCGGCGGCGCTGAGCGCTGCGGCCTGCGAGCTGGTGAGCGCGGCAATCTGTGCCGTCGACAGGGCCGCTGCCTGGCCGCTGGTCAGGGCACCGATCTGGGCGCTGCCCAGCGAGGCGATCTGGCCGGTGCTGAGAGCGGCGATCTGGGTCGAGCTGATCGTGGCGACCTGCTTGGCGCTCAGGCCGGCGATCTGGCCGGTCGTGAGGGCTGCGAGCTGGTCGGTCGACAGGGCGTTGAGCTGGCCGCTGGAGAGCGCGGCGATCTGGCCGGTGCCGAGGGCGCCGATGGCCGCCGTCGTGATGCCGGCAAGAGCCCCGGTGCTGAGACCGGCGAGGGCCTTGGCGTTGATGGCAGCCAGTTCGTCGGTGCTGAACAGGGCCAGTTCCGCCGAATCGATGGTCTTCAGGGCGGCAGCGCTGAGCGCTGCGACCTGCGAGCTCGTCAGGGCGGCGACCTGCGCCGTCGACAGGGCGGCCGCCTGGCCGCTGGTCAGGGCACCGATCTGGGCGCTCGACAGGCCGGCGATCTGGCCGGTGCCGAGAGCGGCGACCTGGGTCGAGCTGAGCGTTGCAACCTGCTTGGCGCTCAGGCCGGCAAGCTGGCCGGTGCCGAGCGCTGCGACCTGGCCGGTGGACAGGGCATTGAGCTGGGTGCTGGAGAGAGCAGCGATCTGGCCGGTGCCGAGGGCGCCGATGGCCGCCGTCGTGATGCCGGCAAGGGCTCCGGTGCTGAGGCCGGCGATGGCCTTGGCGTTGATGGCGGCCAGTTCGTCGGTGCTGAAGAGGGCGAGTTCCGCCGAATCGATGGTCTTGAGGGCCGCGGCGCTGAGGGCTGCGACCTGCGAGCTGGTGAGCGCCGCGATCTGATCCGTCGACAGGGCAGCGGCCTGGCCGCTGGTCAGGGCCGCGATATGGGCGCTGTTGAGGCTGGCGATGCTGGCTGATGCGATGCCGGCGAGGGCGGCCGCATCGAGGCTGGCGAAGGCCTTGGCGTTGATGGCGGCCAGTTCGCCCGTGGTGAACAGGGCAAGTTCCGCCGAATCGATCGTCTTGAGGGCGGCAGCGCTGAGGCCGGCAACCTGCGTGGAGGTGAGGGCCGCGATCTGGTCCGTGGACAGGGCTGCAGCCTGGCCGCTGGTGAGTGCGCCGATCTGCGCGCTGGACAGCGACGCGATCTGGGCCGTGCTGAGGGCGGCGACCTGCGTGGAGTTGAGCGTGCCGACCTGCTTTGCCGTCAGACCGGCGAGCTGGCCGGTGCCGAGGGCGCCGAGCTGGCCGGTGGAAAGCGCGTTGAGCTGGGCGCTGGAGAGGGCTGCGATCTGGCCAGTGCCGAGGGCGGCGATGCTGGCGGTTGCGATGCCGGCGAGGGCTGCCGTGCTGATGCCGGCGATGGCCTTGGTGTTGATGGCGCCGAGCTCGTCGGTGGTGAACAGCGCCAGTTCGGCGGAATCGATGGTGGTGAGGACCTGGTAGCCGAGGGCCGCGATCTGCGCGGAGTTCAGCACGGCGATTTCATCCGTGGTGAAGGTGGCGACCTGGGCGCTGGTCAGGGCCGCTGCCTGGGTGGCCTTGAGGCCCGCGATGTGGCCGGAGGTGAGCGACGAGATCTGGCTGGCGCTGAGGCCGGCGATGGACTTGACGGCGATCGAGCCGATCTGCTCCGAGGTGAAGGAGAGCAGGCTGCTCGACGTGAAGGCGTTGAGCTGGGCGGCGCTGAGCGCCGCGACCTTTTCCGAGGTCAGTGCCGCGACGTCCGCGCTGTTGAGAAGCTGGATCGCACTCGTGGAAAGGTTCCGGATCTGGCTGGGAGTCAGATTGGTAATGATTGAAGTCATGGACGCGCGCCCTTGTGTTAGCGGATGACAAACGTCGTTTTCGTTCCACCGACCGTGCGGGAAGAGATTCGATCTTCTCCTCGGGTCCCAGGCGCGCAAGGCACCCGCCGTGTACCGCTCGGTCGAGCGCCATCCACGGCGCTAACGGTCCGGACGTCCGGTTGGACGAAAACAATGTCACTTGAAACATGGCTCGAACGAGCCAGCGCATCGGAAGGGCATCATGCGCGGAACTGACACCAGCTCCGATCCCTACGCCATTTGGTCGCAAACGCCGTGCATTGGCTATGCTGTTCCGGGGCCGACTGAACAAGGCAGCAAAATTGCCCCAGCGGCCCTTTTCGACCATGCTAAGTTCTAAATCGGTAGCGTTTAATTTTGGGTTAACAGGCGCGCAGCTCCGGTTGTATCCTGTCCCGCTCTGTCTCCCGGCAAGCGCGGCCTCGCCGCAGAGGTGCGCAGGTTGTGCCAGGACAGGCCAGAATGCCGGGCGGCGCCGGCGGCGCCCATGAAGCAGATGTCGCCTTTCGTCGCCTTTGCCGCGAACCGTGAAATCTGGCTCCGGACGATAAACGCAATCTTCATCTTTCTTTGATCGTGCGCCAGGCCGTTAACCATTTGTTAACCACTCGCTGTTAACCCTTTCTTAAGAGCGATGAACCGGCGCCCAGGGCAAACGAGCGGCGCCGGATGCATGAAGCCCCTTCGTCGTTACCGGTCCCGCCTCACTCCGGCATGCTCCCCGACAATTCCTTTCCCAGGGCAAATGCCAATGACCAGCATATTGACCAACTCCGCCGCCATGGCGGCGCTGCAGACCCTTCGTTCCATCGACAACGGGCTTGAAACCGCGCAGAGCCGCGTCTCCTCCGGCATGCGCGTCGAAACCGCCGCCGACAATGCGGCCTACTGGTCGATCGCGACCACCATGCGCTCCGACAACCGCGCCCTCGCCACGGTCCAGGATGCCCTCGGCCTCGGCGCCGCCAAGGTCGATACGGCCTATGCCGGTCTGGAATCGGCCATCGAGGTCGTGACGGAAATCCGCGCGAAGCTTGTCGCCGCGACGGAAGAGGGTGTCGACAAGGCGAAGATCCAGGAAGAGATCACCCAGCTCCAGGCACAGCTCGTCAGCATCGCGGAAGGCGCTTCCTTCTCCGGCGAGAACTGGCTGCAGGCCGACCTGACGACGGCCGGCGGTTCCGTGAAAAAGAGCGTCGTCGCCTCCTTCGTCCGCAATGCGACGGGCGCCGTCTCCGTCAAGACGGTCGATTACATGCTCGATGACAGAACCGTCCTCTTCGACGAAGGCGGCAATCTCGGCATTCTCGACAAGGCGGCCGTGATCGAAGGACCAGCCGTTGCGCTCAATATCAATGTGGGCGGCACAGTTACCCAACATACCGTCGAGGCATTTACCACGGACGAGGTCATTGCCGCCGGCGCCGGTTCCTCCACCTTCGACGGCCGCTATGCCACCGACGGCGTGAACAATTACGTGAAGGTCGCCGACGACACCTGGGTGATCGCCGTGAACCAGACCACCGTCCCCAACCAGGAGGCTGCCTACCAGGACTCGCTCGGCCGCCTCTGGGCCGTCGACACGGCGAATGTCGTGGCCGCGACGACATCCTCGGTCGACACGATGGTCATCGACAATTCGACCACGACCGGCCAGATCGATGGCCTGCTGAAGATGGTGGATACGGCCCTGGAGGCGATGACCAGCGCTGCGGCCGACCTCGGGGCGATTTCGACCCGCATCGAGATGCAGGAGAGTTTCGTGGCCAGCCTCAACGACGTGATCGACAAGGGCATCGGCCGCCTGGTCGATGCGGACATGAACGAGGAATCGACCCGCCTGAAGGCGCTTCAGACCCAGCAGCAGCTCGGCATCCAGTCGCTGTCGATCGCCAATTCGAGCGCCGAGAACATCCTGCAGCTCTTCCGCCAGTAAGGGCGGCAGGTTCTCTTCCGCCCCGGCCGTTGGTCATCGGCCGAGGCGGGCGGTTGGGCCGCGTTATTTGCCCTGGCGCGGCCCAACACCTTTTATCTTCATCCTCGCACAAGTTTGAAACCCTAGGCTCGATGGCACGATCAGGAAGATTGTGTGCCTTTCGCCTCGCGGAAGGCGCGGTGTCTAAGGAGACAGGTCAGCGGTGGTGTCAGGTTCCAGTGTTTTCGAGAGCGAGCGTCGAAGCGGTCCGCGGGGTTCCCGTCGGGCCTTTCTCGCGTTCGTCCGGCACGCGGCGGGGCAGGAGGGCGTGCGATGAGCGTGCAGCTTGCCCGTTACCTCAAGGATTTCGGCGCTCCGCCGCGCCCCAGGGCTCCCGCCTTCCAGCCGCCGTCCTTCGGCGATGACGGGGGTGGCGCTGCGGCCCAGGCCTTCGTCATGCCATCGGCCGAGCCGCCGGTGGATCTTGCCGCCGAGCGCGCCGAGGCCTTCGCGGATGGCAGGGCGGAAGCCGAGACGGAGCTTCGTGCCAGGCACGAGGCCGAGATCGCGGCCCTGAAGGAGGCGCACCAGGCCGAGCTCGACAACCTGAAGGCGCGCTACGAGAAGGACTACGCCCGCGACCTCGCCGAGCGGTTTTCGACGCTCACGGGCGAGGTGGCCGAGCGCGTCGCCGCCGATACCGCCGAGGTCCTGGCGCCGGTGATGGACGACGTGCTGGCGAGGGGCGCGATCGCCGACCTTGCCCGCATGATCGCCGAGGGCCTGCAGGGTGATGAAGGCATGGCGATAACGGTGAAGGGGCCGGCAAACCTCTTCCAGCAACTGGAATCGCATTTCGACGAACCCGCGCCGGTCTTCCGGCATGTCGAGATGCAGGATGTCGATTTGACGGTGGAGTTCGGCGACACCGTCCTCGTAACGCGGATGGCGGCCTGGGCTGACACCGTACGCAAGGTGCTTGCATGAGCGAAGGCGAAAATCACCACCACGGCAAGAACGAGATCATCATCGTCAAGCGTCATGGCGATCACGAGGGCGACCATCATTCGGCTGCCTGGAAGATCGCCTATGCCGACTTCATGACCGCGATGATGGCCTTCTTCCTCGTGATGTGGCTGGTCAATGCCGCCAACGAGAAGACCCAGGCCTCGGTCGCTTCCTATTTCAATCCGATCAAGCTGACCGACGACAAGCCGGCCGACAGATCGGTGAAGAAGCCGGCCAACAGCGCCGAAGGCGAGGCGACGCAGGACAAGTCCAAGGAACAGGGCCAGCAGCAGGCGAGCGGCAACGGCGCGGAAAGCGGCAAGGACGAGAAGACGACGGCCGGCGAGGAAGTGCAGTATTCCGAGGCCAATTTCTTCGAGAATCCCTATTCCGTGCTCTCGGAGATCGCGCAGGAAGTCGGCCAGCAGGCGAATGTCAGCGCCAAGGGCGAGGGCGGTGCCGCCACTTCGGGGCCGGCGACCGGCGCCAATGGCGGCGAAGCCTACCGTGACCCGTTCGATCCTGATTTCTGGACGCAGCAGGTGCAGATCTCCGAGGCGACGGATGCCGGCAGCGAGGGCACGCCGGGCCAGCAGATGGCGGCTGCCAGCGACGACACCGTGAAGCAGGCGCTCGCCAAGGAAGAGGCGGAGAAGGCCGCGGCCGCGAAGGCCGAGGCGGAAAAGGCCGCTGCGGAGGCCGCCGAGGCCAGGGAAGACGAGAAGAAATCCGCCGAGGAGAAGAAGGCGGACGAATTGAAGAAGCAGCTGACCGCCGAGATCGGCAAGCTCGGCAAGCTGGCCGAGGGTCTCAGCGTGACGCCCGCCGAGGGGGGGCTGCTCGTCAGCCTCACCGACCAGCTTGACACGCCGATGTTCAACATCGGCTCGGCGGTGCCCAAGCGCGAGATGGTTCTGGCGATGGAGAAGATCGGCAAGGTGTTGGAAGGCCGCCCGGGCGCCATCGCCATCCGCGGCCATACCGACGCCCGTCCTTTCGCCGGCGGCAAGAACGACAACTGGCGCCTTTCCATGGACCGCGCGCAGAGCGCCTATTACATGCTGGTGCGCGGCGGCCTGGAGGAGAAGCGCGTGAGCCAGGTGACCGGCTTTGCCGATCGCCGCCTGAAGGTCCCGGCCGATCCGATGGCCGATGCCAACCGCCGCATCGAAATCCTCATCCAGGCCGAGGGCAGCTGACGCCATGGGCTTCTTGCGGCGCGTTTTCCTGACAGGCACGGTCTTGTGCACGGCGCTTTCCGCCGTGGCGCCCGCGCGTGCCGAGAACCTCGACGACCTTGCGCCCTACAAGATGATCCGCTCGCTGCAATATGTGCAGGACACGGTGGCGCTCGGCGACCATTCGGCGATGGAGATGCAGCGCTTCCTGCTGAGCACCATCGACGAGCGGCTGCGCACGGGAGAATCCGCGCTCTTCGACGACCCGCGCAATGTGGATGCCGCGCTCGTCTATGCGATGAGCGGCGGCAATCCCGAGACGCTGGAAGTGCTCATCAGGAAGGATGTCGACGGGCATTTCGATTCCCGCCTGACCGACGCCCTGCGCAGTTACCTCAGCGGTCGCGGCACGCAGAGCGTCAAGTCGCTCGCGGAGATCTTCCCGGAATACAAGCACTCGCGCGTCGGCCCCTATCTGGCCCTCGTCTCGGCCAACTCGGTCATGCGCAAGGACCCGGCGCTGGCGCTCACCTATTTCGACTGGGCGCGGCTCGTCGCTCCCGGCACGATCGTCGAGGAGGCCGCGCTGCGCCGCTCGATCTACATCGCCAGCGAGGCGGGCTGGATCGACAAGAGCATGGTCTATGCCAACCGCTATGCGCGCCGCTACCTGCGCTCGCCCTATGCCAGCCAGTTCGCCGATCTCTTCGTCAAGCTGGCGGTCGACCACTACGGGGCCATCAAGGAAGACGATATCCTTGAACTCCTCTCCTTCATGGATGTGCCGCGCCGGCGCGAGGTCTATCTGCGCATGGCGCGCCTGGCCGCGATCTCTGGCAAGAACAAGCTCGCCTCGCTCGCCGCCGAGCGCGCCCAGGTGCTGTCCGGCGACGGGGAGAGCGTGCCGAAGGTATTGGCGGACCTTTATTCGGGCCTCGCCTCCGTTCCCTCCGGCGATGTGGCGGCGGCAATGGAATCGATCATCGCCATCCCCGATGACAAGCTCTCGGCGAAGGATCGCGCGCTGAAGGCTGCGGCCCGCGCCGTGGCCGAGGAGGTGCTGCGCGAACCGGCGGCGAAGGCGGAGGCGGACGTCGCCACGCCCATAGAGGCCGAGGACGCTGCCCGCGAAGGATTGAGCGAAGCCGAGCTGGCCGACCGGGCGATGGATCTGCGGGCGGGCGGCGAGGAGACGCCGGTCGCCGCAATCGAGCCGGAACAGGAAAAGAAAGAGCAGCCAGAAAAGGCGGACATCGATCCGGCCTTCGATACATTCGTTTCGAGCGGCAGGTCCAAGCTCGACGAAATCGACGCGCTGTTGAAGGGAGAAGGCAGTTGAGCACCATCGGTAGCGGGGTTTTGGGCATCGTGCAGGGGCAGGCGCCGGGCAAGGGCAAGGCCGGCCACGGCCATGCCGCAGGCGCTTCGGAAGAGGGCGGTTTTGCCAATGCGATTGCCAGCCTTTCCGGACGGGAGGGCGATGGCGGGCGCAAGGGCGGACGGCTGTCCGTCTCCGGCGCGGCCGGTCGCGGCCAGCGGGAAGGCGGCGAGGCTGACGAGGGGCGGGTGAAGCTTGCGCGCCGCGAGGCCGCGGCGCTGGCCGGTGCCGCCGGCAAGGCCGGCGTCGCTACGCCCGAAGGGGACAACCGTCCCTTTGACGAAAAGGCGGCGGGCCTGCTGGAGGCCGCAGGCCGCCAAGGCCGCAAGGCGCAGGGCGAGACGCACGAGGGCAGGACCGTCGCGCGTGATGCCGACGAGGCGGCCGCGGACGACGGCGCCACGGCGGCGGACGGAACGCAGGAAGCCGCGCCGAAAGCGGGAACGGATGTCGGCAATCTCCTTGAGATGCTGGCGACGCCGAATGCCGTGCCGCTCGATGCGGCTGCGAAGGTCGGCGTGCCCGAGGCGGTGCCGGACGCAAAGCCGCAGGTCGGAGCCAAGGCATCGGCCAAGGTCGATGTGCGCGCCGATGCTGCAGCCAGGGCCGATGGAACCCATATGGCCGACACCGCGGATGCCGGCGACGTGCCCCAGTCGGATGCCGACCAGCTCTTCCGGCTGATCCGCGCCGACGGCAAGGGGCGGGATCTCGACATGAGCCTTTCGGACAAGGGCGAGCGGGCGACGTTCCGCGATGCCAACCCGACCGGGCCGAAGGGCGAGACGGTGACCGTGGTCGATGCGCGCCGCTACATCGGCCTTGCGCAGGCCGGCAATGCGGGGGCCATGACGACGGCGATCACGCAGGATCCGCAATGGGCGGCCTCGCTCAGCGCCACCGGCGGGCTCAGCCATTCGGAAGCCGCGGCCACCGGCAAGGTCGTCAACACGCTGAAGATCCAGATGCACCCGATCGAGCTCGGCCTCGTGACGGCGACGCTGCGCCTGCACGGCGACGACCTCGTCGTCTCGCTGCAGGTGGAGACGGGAGAGGCCTATCGCCAGCTCACCGATGATCAGGACGCGATCGTGCGCGCGCTGCGCGGTCAGGGCTTTGCCGTCGACCAGGTCAGCGTCCAGCTCGCGCCGGCCGACAGGAGCGCGAATGCGCAGCAGGGCGACAGCCAGAGCCAGCAGCAACAGCAGCAGTTCTCGAACCAGCCGCAGGCCCGCGAGGGCGGCAATGGCCGTCAGGGCGGCGGAGAGGGCACGGGCAATTTTATACGCGAGGGAGCCTCTCATGAGGGCAACACGTCGGACACCGTTCCTGGCTCTGCTGGCGGCCAGCCTCAGCGCTCTGGCGGCGTCTATCTCTGACGCCGGAGCCTCCGTTGGCGCCTGCGAGCGGGAAATCCTCGCCGCCGCTGCGAAATACGACATCCCGGCGGGCATCCTCTATTCCGTCGGTCTCACCGAGACCGGCCGGAAGGGATCGCTCCAGCCCTATGCCATGAACATCGAGGGCAAGGCCTTCTTCGGCCGTGACAGGAAGGATGCCCTGCGGGCATTCGAGACCGCGAGGGCACAGGGCGTCAAGCTGATCGACCTCGGCTGCATGCAGATCAATCATCACTTCCATGGCGACCAGTTCGCCTCGCCCGCGGAAATGTTCGACCCGCGCAAGAATGTCGAATATGCGGCGTCCTTCCTGGCGCGCCTGCACGCCCGGCACGAGACCTGGACGATGGCCGTCGCACGCTATCACGCCGGCCCCAACAATGACCCGGCGCAGAAGCGCTACGTATGCCGGGTGATCGCGAACCTGGTCGCGACGGGCTATGGAAGCTGGACGGCGAACGCGAAGCAATTCTGCCGGTAATTCAACTAAAAGTTTAAATATCGACCCGATGGCGGCCTGTGCCGCAATGTGGCAGGAATGCGCCCAGTTTTGGGACGGCAAGGCATGACGTTAACCTTTGTTAACTTTTCCACCGTAAAATTGTGGCGAAATCCGTCGAAAGACACTATATGTAGATCAAATCGGCACGCAATTCTTAATCAACTGTTAATTCCACCCAGTCACTTTCTCTAGTTGCCGGTGATTCGCCCGATTCGTACCACTGCCTGAACGAGGCACCACACTGATTCGGAGGCGGACGAATGATCGTAGTGGTTGATGAGCGCGAGCTCGTTAAAGACGGCTATACTTCTCTTTTTGGTCGCGAGGGCGTGCCCTCGACGGGGTTCGATCCCCGTGAATTCGGCGAGTGGGTGAACACCGCGGCCGATTCGGACATCGATGCGGTCGAGGCTTTCCTGATCGGCCAGGGCCAGCTCTCCATGGAGCTGCCACGGGCGATCCGTGATCGCTCGCAGGCCCCGGTGATCGCGGTCAGCGACACGCCCTCCCTGGAAACCACCCTTGCCCTCTTCGACAGCGGCGTCGACGACGTCGTGCGCAAGCCGGTGCATCCCCGTGAGATCCTGGCCCGTGCGGCGGCCATCCGGCGCCGCCTGAAGGCGCTGTCCAACTACACCGATATCGGCCCGATCCGTGTCTTCTCCGATGGTCGCGACCCGGAAATCGCCGGTGACGTCTTCCCCCTGCCGCGCCGCGAGCGCCGCATTCTCGAATATTTGGTCGCCAACCGCGGCCGCCGGCTTTCCAAGACCCAGATCTTCAACGCGATCTACGGCATCTTCGACGAGGACGTCGAGGAGAACGTCGTCGAAAGCCACATCAGCAAGCTGCGCAAGAAGCTGCGCAAGAAGCTCGGTTTCGACCCGATCGATTCCAAGCGCTTCCTTGGCTACTGCATCGACTGGCAGGGCTGAGCCGATGGTGCCGGCTGGCGGGGAGGCGGACCCTGCCAGGCGGCTCGGCAGCCAGCTTCACGCAAGGCCCGTCCCATAGGGTCCTGAGTATGAGACGAACGGGGAAATGACATGAGCCTCTACGGTACGATGAGAACGGGTGTTTCCGGCATGAATGCGCAGGCGAATCGCCTGAGCACCGTTGCCGACAACATCGCCAACGCGAACACGACGGGCTACAAGAAGGCCTCCACCCAGTTCTCCTCGCTGATCCTGCCCACCACCGGCGGTTCCTACAATTCCGGCGGCGTGAACACGGATGTGCGCTATTCCATCTCCGCGCAGGGCACCTTCACCTACACGACATCGGCGACGGACCTTGCCATCAACGGCAAGGGTTTCTTCATCGTCTCGGGCACGGACGGCCAGGAATACATGACCCGCGCCGGCGCCTTCACCGTCATGGACGACGGCTCGCTGCAGAATTCCTCCGGCTTCAAGCTGATGGGATACGAATATTCCTCCACCGAGGACCCGACCATCGTCGTCAACGGCTTCGATGGTCTCCAGGAGATCAACCTTGCCTCCGGCGCGCTCAATGCGACCGGCTCGACGGCAGGTGCGCTCGACGTCAACCTGCCGTCCAACGAAGTGGCGGGCTATTCGAAGTCGACCTCTCTCGTCGCCTATGACAGCCAGGGCAACACCCGGCTGATCGAATTCAATTACGTGAAGACGGGCGACAATGCCTGGACGGTCGAGGCGACCTACGAAGGCACCACGATCGCCGGCCCAGAGCCCATGACATTCGATGCGGAAGGCAAGCTGCTCACGCCCTCGCCGGCAAGCATTACCACGGCGCCCCAGACCATCAACGGCGCCGAACTCAGCGCGCTTGAGATCAGCATCGGCGGTTCCAGCCAGCTCGCCTCCCCGTTTGACGTGTCCAACGGCAAGATCAACGGCAATGGCGCCAGCAAGGTCACCGGCTACGAGATCAGCGAGGATGGTGTCGTTTCGCTGAAATATGACAACGGGCAGCTGACGCCGAAATTCCGGATCGCGATGGCATCCGTGCAGAGCCCGGACAACCTGAAGCCGCTGCCGGGCAACATCTATGCGCAGAGCAACGACTCGGGCGTCGTCGTCATGGGCTACGCCGGCACCAACGGTTATGGAGCGATCGTTTCCGGCGCGCTGGAGGACTCCAACGTCGACATCGCGGAAGAACTGACGAGCATGATCGAGTCGCAGCGCAACTACACGGCCAACTCGAAGGTCTTTCAGACCGGTTCCGAGCTGATGGAAGTCCTCGTCAATCTGAAGAGATAAGCCGGCATGACGCCGCGCGTGCATTCGAGAATTAGGTAGATCCGATGTCGCTTTCAGCAGCAATGAAGACTGCTCAGTCCAGTTTCTCCAACGTCGGCCTTCAATCGGCCGTCACGTCGAAGAACATTGCCAATGCAAGCAACCCGAACTACGCGCGCCGCGCCGCGATCCTCGCGACGGCTACCTCCGGTGCCACGGTGGTGGAAACGCAGCGTGCCCAGAACGAGGCCCTGCTGAAGCAGAACCTGCTCTCGATCTCCAAGTCGAGCGGCCAGGACACGCTCCTGGCCGGCCTGACGCAGATGAAGATGATGATGGGCGGCGAGGACTATGAGATCGCCCCCTCCACCTATCTGGCGAAGCTGCGCGACAATCTCCAGACCTTCGCCGACAAGCCGAGCGAGATCTCGCTCGCCGAAACGGTGGTGTCGGACGCGATCGACGTCGCCAATTCGCTGAACAGCACGTCGAATGCCCTGCAGAAGCTGAGGGCCGAGGCGGACGCCGACATCGACACGGCGGTGACGGAACTCAACCGCCTGCTCAGCGAATTCAAGACCTACAACGACAAGGTCCGCCTGGGCACGGCCGCCGGAACCGACGTCAACGACGCGCTCGACCAGCGCGACAAGCTGCTGACCGAGATTTCGGGGATCGTCGGCGTCACCGCGGTCAACCGCACGCACAACGACCTGGCGCTTTACACCAGCGACGGCACGGTGCTGTTCGAGACCGTGCCGCGCACCGTCAGCTTCCAGCCCACGACCACCTTCACCGCTGCCGTCGACGGCAACCAAGTGCTCATCGACGGCGTGCCCGTCCAGGCAGGGGCCGGCGGCAACACCAGCGCGCAAGGCACGATCGCGGCCCTCCTGCAGATCCGCGACTACGTCGCGCCGACCTTCCAGAAGCAGCTCGACGAGGTCGCCCGCGGCGTCATCGAGGTGTTCTCCGAAGGCGGGGTCGAAGGCCTCTTTATCAGCAACGGCCTGCCCGCCGTCACGGATCCGGGCCTTGCCGCGGTCATCAGGGTTAACCCCGACGTCATATCGAGCGAAGGCGGCAGCCCGACGAAGCTGCGGGACGGGATCAACGCCGTCTACAACACGGGCAACAATGCCAGCTTCTCGGATCTTCTGAACGGCTATACGTCCGCCTTCGAGGCGCCGATGTCCTTCGACCCGGACGCATCCATCGAAACGACGACGACGCTCCTTTCCTTCTCGACCAGCTCGGTCGGCTGGCTGGAGGAGATCCGCAGGGCCGCGACGACGGCGGGCGACGACAAGGCCGCGCTGCTCGGGCGTACCCAGGAGGCCCTTCTCAACGTGACGGCCGTCAGCCTCGACGAGGAACTCGCCCTGCTGCTCGACCTCGAGCAGTCCTACAAGGCGTCGGCCAAGCTCGTGGCGGCGGTCGATGAAATGATCGCGGCCCTCCTTCAGGCGGCGGGGTAAGTTATGAAGACTTCTTTCGTTTCCAACATGTCCCTTCAAAATGCGATGCGGCTCACCGTGGCCAGCGCGCAGAAGGAGATGTTGCAGCTTCAGGAGGAAACGGTCACCGGCCGCCATGCGGATGTCGGCGCCGTGCTCGGCGCCAAGACGGCGCGCACGCTGAACCTGCACCGCGATCTCCAGCGCATGGAATCGCTGAAGAGCACCAACGCGCTGACGACGCAGCGCCTCGCCGCCTCGCAGGAGGCGCTCGGCCAGATGTCGACGGCGGCGAACGATGCGATGGGCGTGCTGATCGCGCTTTCCGGCATCACCTCGCAGGACCAGCTGGACCTCGCGAAGGAAAATCTCGGCAACGCGTTCTCGGCCTTCACCTCGGCCGCCAACACCTCGTTCAGCGGCGAATACCTCTTTGCCGGCATCAACACGGATGTGATGCCGCTCAAGGAATATTCCCAGGACCTGCCGCCGCCTGAACAGAATCCGAAGGACGTGTTCGACGATACGTTCTTCGCGCATTTCGGTTTTCAGAAGACGGACGCCGCGGTCTCCGACATCACGGCGTCGGACATGCAGGCCTTCGTCGAGAAGCTCGAAGCTGAATTTGTCGGCCCGACCTCGAGCTGGCAGACGAACTGGTCGAATGCGTCGGACGAGAACATGCAGAGCCGCATCAGCGCCGCGGAGACCGTCCAGAGCTCGACCAACACCAATGTGGACGGCATGCGCTACATGGCGCTTGGTCTCGTCCTGGGGCAGGAGCTGATGGCTCTCGGCATCAGCGAGCAGACCCGCAAGACGGTCAGCGACGCAGCGATCGACTATATGGGCCGGGCGATCTCCGGCATCGACGGCGAGCGTTCGAAGCTCGGCATTTCCGAGGCCCGCGTCAGCCAGGCGAACACCTCGCTCAATGCCCAGGTCGCCATCCTCAGCACCAGCATCAAGGACATGGAAAGCATCGATACCTACGAGGCGGCGACCCGCGTCACCACCCTCGAATCGCAGCTTTCGCTCGCTTACACGCTCACGTCGAGGATCCAGAACCTGAGCCTATTGAACTACCTCTGATGAACCAGAGGGTACGGACACACATGAAGGATGTCTGAATGTACCAGTTTTCATATGCCGAGATCATGGAGGAAGGCGTCGCCGTCTCGAAGGATCGGGAACGGCAGGTCCTCGATCGGTCGATTGCGCTCCTGAAAGCGGCAATGGCCAGCGACGGCGGCAACCAGAGCCGGGAGGCGGTGGAGGCGATCTACTTCACTCGCCGCGTCTGGATCCGCTTCATCGAAGATCTCGGAGATCCGGAAAACCAGCTCGAGGCCGAGCTTCGGGCCAACCTCATCTCGATCGCCATTTGGATTCTCAAGGAAATCGAGAAGATCCGCAAACGCGAATCCTCGAATTTCCAGGGTATCATCGACATCACCACCATCATCAAGGATGGCATCAAATGAAAAGTACACTGCGTATATCGCTGAAGTCCGGTGAGCGCATCTTCGTCAACGGCGCAGTCCTGAGGGTCGACCGCAAGGTTGCGATCGAGTTCCTGAACGATGTCACGTTCCTTCTGGAAAACCACGTCCTGCAGCCCGAACAGGCCACGACGCCGCTTCGCCAGCTCTATTTCATCGCGCAGATGTCGCTGATCAATCCGGAGGGCGCCGAGCAGTCGATCGCCATGTTCCGCAAGTCGGTCATCATGCTGCTCTCCTGCTTCAAGAACGAGGAGGTGCTCGCCGAGCTGAAGCGCGTCGACGCCCTCGTCACCCAGGGCCGTGCCTTCGAAGCGCTGAAGGCGATCCGCGCGCTCTATCCGATCGAGGATCGCATCCTCAACAACCAGGAAATGGCACCGGCCACGGTCGAACAGATCCGCAGGGAGATCGCCCCATGGTAACGCCCGTCGGCGCCGCGGGCGCCTCCCAGTCCTATGTGCCGACCGTCACCGGCGCCGAATCCACCACCGACGAGAAGTCGGCGACGATCAACTACGAGAGCTTCCTGAAGCTGCTCGTGGCGCAGATGAAGAACCAGGATCCGACCGAGCCGATGGACGCGACCCAGCAGATGGCGCAGCTTGCGACCTTCTCCCAGGTCGAGCAGACCATCAAGACGAACAAGAACCTGGAAAGCCTGTTGCAGCGCACCTCGCTGCAGGAGGCCAACTCCGTCATCGGCCGCACCGTCACCAGTGAGGACGGCAAGATTTCTGGCGTCGTCACGGACGTCACGCTATATAATGACGGTATCGTCGCGACGCTTGATTCGGGCAAGACGCTCGTCATCGGCCCCGGCGTGAAGGTCAGCGAAACCAAGGCGAGTGAAACCGAAACGTGAATGAGGCAGACGCCCTCGACATCGCGCAGGCCGCCATCTGGACAGTGGTGGTGGCCTCCGGCCCGGCCGTGCTTGCCGCAATGATCGTCGGCGTCGCCATTGCCTTCGTGCAGGCGCTGACCCAGGTGCAGGAAATGACCCTCACCTTCGTGCCGAAAATCCTCGCGATCTTCGTGACGATCGCCATATCGGCCCCCTTCATCGGCGCGCAGATCTCCATCTTCACCAATATCGTCTTCTCCCGGATAGAGAGCGGCTTCTAAGGCCGGCGCCTGGGGCGTGGTTCCTCGGGTCGAGCCCGAGGATGACGACAGAAGGGATGTGGTTCGGTCGTCGGCACCGTCCCGCATGCCGCACCATTTCGTGGTGCCGAGCCTCTCCTCCCCGTCATCCTCGGGCTCGTCCCGAGGATCCACAGTTCCCAAGCGCCCGAAGCCGCCGGAGCCCGCTGCCACCCTCGCGCAAGCTTCGCCGGGTAGGTCATGGGGTGAAATGGGCGACGCGTGTGACGCGCCGCCGCCTCTCATGACGAGACGGGACGCATCCAGATGGCGCAAGTACCGGCAATAAACCTTCCGAAGGTCAGCCCCAGCGGCCGCGATATCGCATTCGCCGTGGGCATCCTGACGATCCTGTCGATCCTCTTCCTGCCGATCCCGGCCTTCATGATCGACATCGGGCTGGCGTTCTCTATCGCCTTCTCGGTGCTGATCCTGATGGTGGCGCTGTGGATCCAGCGCCCGCTCGACTTCTCGTCCTTCCCGACGGTCCTCCTCATCGCGACCATGGTGCGCCTCGCGCTCAACATCGCGACGACGCGCGTCATCCTCTCGCACGGCAATGAGGGGCACGACGCGGCGGGCGGCGTGATCGCCGGCTTTGCCAGCCTCGTCATGTCCGGCGACTTCGTCATCGGTATCATCGTCTTCATGATCCTCATCGTGGTGAACTTCATCGTCATCACCAAGGGTGCGACGCGTATCGCCGAAGTCGGCGCGCGCTTCACCCTCGACGCCATTCCCGGCAAGCAGATGTCGATCGACGCCGACCTTTCCGCCGGCCTCATCGACGAGAAGCAGGCGCAGCTGCGCCGCCGCGAGCTGGAGGAGGAGAGCTCGTTCTTCGGTTCGATGGACGGTGCCTCGAAGTTCGTGCGCGGCGACGCCATTGCGGGTCTCATCATCACCGCCATCAATGTCTTCGGCGGCATCATCATCGGCTACTTCCGTCACGGCATGGAACTGGGCGAAGCTGCCGACGTCTTCGTGAAACTGTCGGTCGGCGACGGTCTCGTCTCGCAGATCCCGGCCCTCATCGTCTCGCTCGCCGCCGGCCTCATCGTCTCGCGCGGCGGAACAGCCGGTTCCACCGACCAAGCGGTCATCAACCAGCTCTCCGGCTATCCGCGTGCGCTCTTCGTCGCCGCCGGCCTGATGATCCTGCTCGCCATCATGCCGGGCCTGCCTTTCCTTCCGTTCATGGTGCTCGGCAGCGTCATGGCCTTCAGCGCCTGGATCATCCCGCGGCGCATCGCGGAGGAAAACCGCGTCAAGCGCGAGCAGGAGGCCCAGCAGGTCCAGCAGAGCCGCGACCAGGAGAAGGATTCGGTCAAGTCGGTGCTCAAGACCGCCGAGATCGAACTTCTCCTCGGCAAGCAGGTTTCCACCCGCCTTCTCGGCGCGCATCAGGAGCTTGCCTTCCGTGTCGGCAAGATGCGCAAGAAGTTCGCCGGGCAATACGGTTTCGTCGTGCCGGAAATCAAGGTTTCGGACGACATCTCCATTCCGGACAAGTCCTACCAGATCCGCATCCACGGCACGACGATCGCCTCCAACATCGTGCGTGTCGGCGAGGTTCTGGTCGTCACCGGCGGCGGGCGCAAGCCGAGCGTGCCGGGCGACGACATCCGCGAACCGGCCTTCGGCATGCCGGCGGTCTCGATCCTCGAAACCTTCGCGGACGACCTGCGCCGCGAGGGCTTCCACCCCATCGACAACGTCTCGGTGGTTCTCACGCACCTGTCCGAGGTCATCCGCAACAACCTGCCGCAGCTTCTGTCCTACAAGGACGTGAAGGCGCTCATCGAGCGGCTTGATCCGGAATACCGCAAGCTGGCCGACGAGATCTGCTCCTCGCACATGTCCTATTCCGGCCTCCAGGCCGTGCTGAAGCTGCTGCTTGCCGAGCGCGTCTCCATCCGCAACCTGCACCTCATCCTCGAAGCGGTCGCCGAACTCGCCCCGCATGTGCGCAAGACCGAGCAGATCGTCGAGCATGTGCGCATCCGCATGTCGCAGCAGATCTGCGGCGACTTGGCGGAGAACGGCGTGCTGCCCGTGCTGCGCCTCGGCAACAAGTGGGACATGGTCTTCCATCAGGCTCTCAAGCGCGACAGCAAGGGCGAAATCGTCGAATTCGACATCGATCCGCGCCAGCTCGAGGAGTTTTCCGAACAGGCGACCCGGGTTATCCGCGAGTTTCTCGATCGCGGCACGCCCTTTGTGCTGGTCACCTCGCCCGAATCCCGCTCTTATGTGCGCATGATCATCGAGCGCCTCTTCGCCACATTGCCGGTTCTCTCGCATGTCGAGCTCGCCAAGGGCATCGAGATCAAGATCCTTGGCTCCATTTCATGATCGCGGACCCGCAGGGCACGGTGCTGGCGCTGTTCGCCGCCTTCTGCCGTGTCGGCGGGTGCTTCATGCTGCTGCCGGGCTTTTCGTCCGCGCGCCTGACGATCCAGATCCGTCTGTTCCTGGCGGTGGCGATCTCCATGGCGGTGCTGCCGATCCTGTGGGATACGATCTACCCGCGCACCTCCGGCACGCTCGACAGCTATCTCACGCTCATCGTCTTCGAGACGCTGACCGGCGCCGTCATCGGCCTCATCGCCCGCTACTACGTGCTCGGCCTGCAATTCGCCGGCACGGTGCTGACGATGATGATGGGCTTCAACGCGCCGCCGACGCCCGACGTGCTGGAAGACACGGCGGAAAACCAGCTGACGAACCTTCTCTCCTTCGCCGGCCTGCTGGTGCTCTTCATGCTGGATTTCCACCATGTCGTGATGCGGGCGCTGGTCGAATCCTACAATGTCATGCCGATCGGCGCGGGCTTCAACCCGCAGGGTGCGCTGATCACGCTCACCGACACGCTGAGCCAGACCTTCATGATCATGCTGAGGCTCGCGAGCCCCTTCATCCTCTACGGCCTGGTCTTCAACGTCTCCGTCGGCCTTATCAACAAGCTGGCGCCGCAGATCCCCATCTACTTCGTTTCGCTGCCTTTCATCATCATGGGCGGGCTGCTCCTGCTCTATTTCGGCGTCTCCTCGCTGCTTGAGATCTTTGCGGCCGGCTTCACTCCGGTCTTCCGGGGGGAGTAGCGATGGCGCAAAACCGTTCCGACAAGCTGAAGCGCCTCGTCAGCGTGCAGCGCCATCTGGAGAAGATGGCGGAGCTCGACCTTGCCAACACCACGCGCCAGCGGGAGGAGATCGCCGAGACGATGGAGGTCGTCGCCGGCGCGATCAACTCGCTCGATCCGATCCATCGCAGTTTTTCGCGGCACTATTCCGGCCAGTACAGCAAGTTGCAGCAGCAGGACCAGATGCTGGCCAACGTGCAGCAGATGCACGAGATGCGCGTGGTGCGCGAGCGCACCAAGGGCGACCGCATGGAGGAGCACCGCAAGGAAGCCCGCAGTGCCGAGGAGCGCGAGGCGGCCGACAATTCGATCTACGACCTGATCGACCAGCACATTGCCTACAGGGGTACTGAAGAATAGGCGCTGATGGAATAAGCCGCTGTAACGAAAGGCGATTTACCGCGGCCTTATCAAGCTTGCGTCAAAGTGGAGTGCCTATGTGCCCGCCTCGCGCCCTCGTCATCCGCCACCAGCCTCCCGTAAGGTTGAGCAGCGATAGTCGCGTCAGGACGATGACGAGGTTTGTCGAAGCAGCCGCAAGCGCGGCGCGGATGGATCCGATGTCCTGAAAGGTCAGAGGCCGGCGAACCGCCATGAAGACGGGTTCGGCCACGAGGATCACCTGAAAGGCTCAAGGACGTGGCAATTTCTCCCCCCAGCGACCTGGTGCTCGATGTCGTGCGCGCTGCCGACCCAGCCCAGGTTCAGGAAGCGCAGGCCAGGCTGAAATCGAACAGGGCCGCCTTCGAGGCGACGAGCCTTGCCGAGGCCGGCGCCGGCTTCCAGGCCACCGTCGGCAGCATTCTCAACCGCGATTCGGCCGGCGCCCAAGCGGCGCAGGGCGTTTCCGCCGCCGGCGGCAAGGCCGTGCCGGAACATCTGCGCAAGTTCGAATCGATGGTGCTGCAGAACTTCGTGAAGTCGATGATGCCGACCGAGAGCGAAGAGATCTACGGCAAGGGCACGGCCGGCGAGATGTGGCGCGGCATGATGGCCGACCAGCTCGGCGAAGCGCTCGCCAAAGGCGGCGGCATCGGCCTTGCCGAGAGCCTCGCCAAGAGCAGCGGCATCGGCGCGGCCTCGCCGGAGAAGGACAAGAACACCGACCGTGTCGCAACCGGCATGGTGCACGCCCTGCAGCGGCAAGCCTTTGCCGACCTGACGCCGGGCATCAAGGAACACGAGACGAAGATCTAAGCGGAGAACAACAAAATGGAACAGGCGACCAACGAATTGCGGATCCGCACCGTCCTCGGCCGGCTCGAAACGATCATCGACAACGAGAACGACAATATCGGCAATGACCCCGATTTCGACCTGCCGACCTCGAACGCCCACAAGAGCCGCTGCCTCTATGAACTGGCGATGCTGACGCGCGACGTACGCCCGGACGAGATGCCGCAGACCTTCTCCAGCCAGCTCGGCCGCGTGCGCGAGAAGCTCGCCACCAACGCCCAGCGCGTCTCCGCCCATCTGGAGGCCGTGCGTGAAGTCGTCACCATCCTGAAGAATGCCGTCCAGGACCTCGAGGCCGATGGCACCTATTCGCAGGAGCAGTTCCGGCTGGGTTACGGCACATGATCAAGCTCATCGGCACCGGCGTCTGGATCCTCGCCATCACGCTTGCCTCGGTCTATGTCTCGCTGACGATGGCCTCGGCGCCCGAGGTCGATACCGCCGCCGCCGAGCGCGAGGCGGCGCTGGAATTCGTCAGCGGATACACGACGACGGTGCCCGTCATCGGGGAGGGCGGCGTCAACGGCTACCTGCTCACCAGGCTCGCCTACAAGGCGAACAAGGATCTGGCGGCCAAACAGATCGTTCCCCTGCCGCAGATGATCACCGACGAGCTCTATACGCTGCTGGTCGGCAAGAAGATGATCGACGTGGCGACGGTGGGCAGTTTCGATGTCGATGCCTTCCGCGGCATCGTCAAGGAAGGGCTGAACCGCCGCTTCGGGGCAGAGGTCATCGCCGAGGTCTATGTCGAGCAGATCGACTACATCACCACCGCATCGGTACAGGACCCCGCGCCCAAGCGCGGCCAGACCCTCGTCAAGGGTGAGGTTCCGGCCGTGAAGCCGGCGGAGAAGAGCGGCGGTCACTAGAGCATTTCCGGAGCCGGAAATGCGCTGGAGTCTCGCTTTTACCGCATTGTCCGACGCCGAAGCGATCTTGCTTCGGCTGGAAATGCTCTAGGCTTGTCCCGTGAAAATGCCCGGTGGCAACGGGTTGGCCGGCTCAGAGCGAGCCGGCTTTTGCCGTGTTGCCGCTGCCCCGCGGCATCATCGGGCCGGATAGCTTGTAGCGCAGCACATGGTAGGCGAAGGCGATCTGGGCCTTGCGCTGGGGCAGCCGTGACGGCTCCGCCATCAGCCGGTAGAGCCAGCCGAGCCGGAGCCGGCGAACGGCCTCGGGCATCGGCGGCGTGTTGCCGGCGAGTGTGTCGAACAGCGGGCCGAGGCTGAGCACCAGCCGGGCATGGCCGGGCCCGACATGCCTGTCGATCCATTTCTCCTGGGCCGGGCTGCCCATCGAAACGAGCAGGATGTCGGCATCCGCCGCGTGCACCCGCTCCATGATCGCGTCCGACTGGTCCTGGTCGAAATGGCCGTCGGAAATCGGCAGGAACGCGTGCCAGGGCGTATGCCGGCGAAGCGTGTCGGCGGCCCGCATCAGCGTCGCCGTCCGGGCGCCGATCAGCGCGACGCGCATCGGCTTTGCGATATAGGTCAGGAGGGCCGGAACGAAGGCGATGCTCGTGAGGTTCGCGGGAAACCTGCGGCCGTGGAACACCATAGAGGCGAGATCGACGCCGTCGCCATCCGGCAGAACGACCTGGCGTTCCAGCACGGCGCGGTATTCGGGATCGCGCATCATCAGGTTGGCATTGCCGGCATTGATGAAGGCGATGACGCTCTGGCCGAACGGCATGGTCGCCACCTCCTCGGCGAAGGCAAAGGCGTCCGCCCAGCCGAGATCGCAGACCGGCAGGCCCAGTATGTCCCGCTGCGAAGCGGTGATGTTGCCGGACACGAGGTTCATGGCAGGGGTCCTTTCGAAGCGCCCGAAAGCGGGCAATGGCCGGCCCTAAAGGCCCTCATGGCCTTTCGGGTGGCGTGTTCGACAGGATCCGGGGGAAAGGGCGTCATGCTGCTCCCGCAAGGCTGCTATTGCTGCCTGCCGGTTTAGCAAGTTCCCCTGAAAGGCCGTTTAAGGATTTCCCGAAAAGGCGGCGGACCCTGTTTACAGCTCGCTAACCATGGCGTCGTCCTTTCGGGAAAAATTTTGAAAAACAATAGCTTGCTGTCAATTTTCCGAGCCTCCCGGGTCAGGGCAATCCCGCAGCCTGCGTCAAAAAAGGACTTCTTGCCGGGTGATGAGCGACGCCGTCATGCCGCCATCGTGTCTTTCACCGCTGACAGGAAAAGGCATATTCCCGGGCTGGACCTGCGCTTTCCCACAGGATGCGCTTGAAATTATGCGTTTTGGACAGCATAGGGCGTTAAGAGGCCATCCCGCCGCGCGAGCGTCCCACTAGAGTGGGCGCACTTCATTCAGGGAGAGAAATGTGACCACCATTATCGATGGGAAGCAGGTTGCCGCTTCCGTGATTGACACCGTGAAGTCCGCCACTGCCGCCCTGGAGAAGGATGCCGGCGTAAGGCCCGGCCTGGCTGTCATCATCGTCGGCGACGATCCGGCGAGCCACGCCTATGTCTCTTCCAAGAGCCGCATGGCCAAGGAATGCGGCTTCACCTCGATCCAGCACACGCTGCCGGAGGAAACCACGCAGGAGGAACTGGCCCGCCTCGTCGAGACGCTGAATGCCGACGAGACCATCCATGGCATCCTCGTCCAGCTTCCGCTCCCCAAGCACCTGAAGTCCGAGCCGATCATCCAGTCGATCAAGCCGGAAAAGGACGTCGACGGCCTGCACGTCGTCAATGCCGGCAAGGTGGCGACGGGCGACCTCGACGGCGGCCTCGTCTCCTGCACGCCGGCCGGCGCCATGGTCTTCGTGCGCCGCACGCATGGTGATGACCTGTCCGGCCTCAACGCGGTGGTGATCGGCCGCTCGAACCTCTTCGGCAAGCCGATGTCCGCCCTGCTGCTGGCCGCGAACGCGACGGTGACGACCGCCCATTCGCGTACCAAGGACCTCGCCGGCGTGTGCCGCAATGCCGATATCCTCGTCGCCGCCGTCGGCCGCCCGGAAATGGTGAAGGCCGACTGGGTGAAGCCGGGCGCGACCGTCATCGACGTCGGCATCAACCGCATCGCCGCGCCGGAAAAGGGCGAGGGCAAGTCCCGCCTCGTCGGCGACGTCGCCTTCGACGAGGCGGCCAAGGTAGCCGGCGTCATCACCCCGGTTCCCGGCGGCGTCGGCCCGATGACCATCGCCATGCTGATGGCCAACACCGTCATCGCCGCCTATCGCAAGGCCGGCAGGACCCCGCCGAAGTTCTGAACGTCCAGCGGCGTTTCGCGGCTGCACCGTAACCCGCGACGTCCGACATCAAATCCGCTCACCTCTCCTCGGTCATGGTCGGGCTTGACCCGACCATCCACGCTCCACCCGGCGCATGGATCCTCGGGTCGAGCCCGAGGATGACGGAGATTGGAGCGAATGGTCCCCGTCCACCGAGACGGCTCGTCGCGGTAAGATGGGCTCAGGGTGTTCTCATTTCCCCGCCGGCGCCGGCCCGGTCGAGGCGCGCACGATGAGGTCCGTCTTCCAGAGCTCCTGCTGCGGCAGGGTCTCGAGCGTCAGGATGTCGGCGATGAGGCGGCGGGCGATGCGCTGGCCGGCGGCGCGCAGCGACGAGCGGGTCGTCGTCAGCGGCACCATGAAATTCTCCGGCTTCAGCATGGGCAGCACGTCGTCATGGGCGATGAGCGAGATGTCCGTGCCGAGTTTCAGCCCCGCCTGGTTGATTGCCCGGACGGCGCCGAGCGCCAGGACCGTGCTGGAGCACAGGACCGCGGTCGGCGGCGTTTCGAGCTGGAGGAAGCGCTCCATGGCGCGAAACCCGTGTTCGTCCGTCATCTGGGAATGCTGCACGCACTCCTCGCGCAGCGTGAGGCCGTGTTCTGCCAGTGCCCGCACCGTGCCCTTCTTGCGGCGGATCGAGAAGGCGAGGTAGTCCGGCCCGTTGATCAGCGCGAAATGCCGGTGGCCGAGCTGCGCGAGCAGCCGCGCGGCATCGTAGAAGGCGCCGGTATTGTCGATGTCGAGATAGGGATAGTCCGTCGGCACGCCGATCGACCGGCCGTGCACGACGAAGGGCGTCTTCAGCGTCTTCAGCATGGCGATGCGCGGGTCCTTCTCGCGCATATAGGCGAGGAACAGCGCATCCACATTGCCGCTCGCCACCAGCCGCCGGCAGGTCGCGACCTCCTCTTCCGGATGGCTCGGATTGATGACGAAATGAAAGTCGTGCTTGACCGCCTCGTCGCCGAGGCCGGCGAGGAATTCGCCGAAATGCACGTCGGATTCGATGCCGTCGGCCGTCGGCATGACAAGGCCGATCGAGCCCGCCCGGCCAGTCGCCAGCCGCTGCGCCGCCCGGTTCGGCCGGTATCCGGTCTCCCGGACGGCATCGAGCACGCGCTGGCGCGTCTCGGCATTGACCTCCGGATAGCCGTTCAGCGCTCTGCTCACGGTTGTCTGGGAGAGGCCCAGCAACTGCGATAATTGCTTGAGATTCACATGCTTGGCTTTCTTGAAACATTCGAAGCGCTTTGGATGTCCTTTCTCTTCGTTCCCCGGATCCGTCCCAAAGCGTTTTGGCATCTAACATCAGCAAATCATTTAGGAAAAGCGGATTTGGCCTTTTTGCGCCGCAAAACTACGCTGCACTGCGTTAAACGCAGCGATTTTGTCGGCAAGCCCAGGAGGGTACTTGACGAGGCTCGGGGGGAAATGGGATGAAAGGAAATCCAAAGCGCTTTGAATTTTGGGGTATTTTAGAGGATGCCTGCCCCGGGAGAGGGCGGGTTTGCTATGGGAGGCAAATCTCGTGAAAAAGACATTGCTGATGACGGCCGCGCTCGCTCTTTTGATGGCGGGCGGCGCTGCTGCGGCCGACTTGAAATTCAAGCCGGGCGAGGATTCCAAGTTCAACTGGCAGAGCTTCGAGGATTTCAAGAAGGGCCACGACCTCAAGGGCCAGACGCTGACCATCTTCGGTCCCTGGCGCGGTGAGGACGAGGCGCTGTTCAAGGTCGTCTATGCCTATTTCACCGAGGCGACGGGCGTCGAGATCAAATATTCCTCCTCCGAGAACTACGAGCAGCAGATCGTCATCGACACCCAGGCCGGCAGCCCGCCTGACGTCGCCATCCTGCCGCAGCCGGGCCTGATCGCCGACCTTGCCTCCAAGGGTTACCTGACCCCGCTCGGCGACGAGACCAAGCAGTGGCTGCTCGACAACTATGCCGCCGGCCAGTCCTGGGTCGACCTTTCGACCTACAAGGACAAGGACGGCAATGCCGCGCTTTTCGCCTTCCCCTACAAGATCGACGTGAAGTCCCTCGTCTGGTACGTGCCGGAGAACTTCGAGGATGCCGGCTACGAAGTGCCGAAGACCATGGAGGACCTGAAGGCGCTGACCGAGCAGATCGTCGCCGACGGCGGCACGCCCTGGTGCATCGGCCTCGGCTCTGGCGGCGCCACCGGCTGGCCGGCGACCGACTGGGTGGAAGACCTGATGCTGCGCACGGCTTCGCCCGAAACCTACGACAAGTGGGTGACGAACGAGATTCCCTTCACCGATGCCTCGGTGGTCGGCGCGCTCGATGAATTCGGCTGGTTCGCCAAGAACGACAAGTTCGTCGACGGCGGCGCGGCGGCGGTCGCCTCCACCGACTTCCGCGACAGCCCCAAGGGCCTCTTCGCCTCGCCGCCGAAGTGCTACCTGCATCACCAGGCCTCGTTCATCCCGTCCTTCTTCCCGGAAGGCACGGTGGTCGGCGAGGATGCGGACTTCTTCTACATGCCGCCCTATGCCAGCAAGCCGGAGCTCGGCAATCCCGTTCTCGGTGCCGGCACGCTTGCCATGATCACCCGGGACACGCCGGCCGCGCGCGCCTTCATCGAGTTCCTGAAGACGCCGATCGCCCATGAGGTCTGGATGGCGCAGACCAGCTTCCTGACGCCCTATAAGAGCGCCAACAAGGAAGCCTATGCCAATGCGCCGATGAAGAAGCAGGGCGAGATCCTGCTCGATTCGACGACCTTCCGCTTCGACGGCTCTGACCTGATGCCGGGCAAGATCGGCGCGGGCGCGTTCTGGACCGGCATGGTCGATTTCGTCGGCGGCAAGTCCGCGGCCGATGTCGCCGGCGGCGTCCAGAAGGCCTGGGACGCCATCAAGTAACATCCTGGCGAACCGGCCGGCAGCCGCCGGCCGGTTTTCCCGAGCATGCGAAAGTGCAGCCGGACCATGCGGTGGCCAAGCCGCGTGAGCGGTCGACGCCGCGTCAGAGGACGTCAGGCAAGCGACTGAAGCCGCAGTGCTGCGCGAGAAAAGCCGTAGGGGATGTTTCCCAGGGGGAGGGACTGCCATGCAGCAATTGTTATTCGCTATCTTCACGATGGTCGGGGGCGTTCTCGCCTGCGTTGCCTATTTCTTCGGAACGAATTTCCTGCTCGACAAAATGTTCCCCTCCAAGGGGCTGACGGGCGCGCAGGCCTCGAAGAACCTGCGCATCACCAATGCCATCCGGCCTTGGCTGTTCATGGCGCCCGCGCTCTTCGCGCTGACGGTCTATCTCGTCTATCCCGTCTTCGAATCCGTCCGGCTCGCCTTCCATGACCGTTCCGGCCAGCAGTTCATCGGCTTCAGCAACTTCGCTTGGATGATCAATGACGGCGAGTTCCGCCAGTCGATCTTCAACAATTTCCTCTGGCTGCTGGTGGTGCCGGCGCTCTCCACCTTCTTCGGGCTGATCGTCGCCGCACTCACCGACCGCATCTGGTGGGGCAATATCGCAAAGACGCTGATCTTCATGCCGATGGCCATCTCCTTCGTCGGCGCCTCCGTCATCTGGAAGTTCGTCTACGACTACCGCGCCGAAGGGTCCGAGCAGATCGGCATCCTCAATGCCGTCGTCGTCGCCTTCGGCGGCACGCCCGAGGCCTGGATGACCATTCCCTTCTGGAACAACTTTTTCCTGATGGTCATCCTGATCTGGATCCAGACGGGTTTTGCCATGGTCATCCTCTCGGCCGCGCTGCGCGGCATTCCGGAGGAGACGATCGAGGCGGCCGTCATCGACGGCGCCAACGGCCTCCAGATCTTCTTCAAGATCATGGTGCCGCAGATCTGGGGCACGATCGCCGTCGTCTGGACGACGATCACCATCCTGGTGCTGAAGGTCTTCGACATCGTGCTCGCGATGACGAACGGGCAATGGCAGACGCAGGTCCTGGCGAACCTGATGTTCGACTGGATGTTCCGCGGCGGCGGCGATTTCGGGCGCGGCGCGTCCATCGCGGTCGTCATCATGATCCTCGTCATCCCGATCATGATCTGGAACATCCGCAACGCCACCAAGGAAATGGAGGGCCACTGAGATGATCGCCACGTCCCGTTCGCCGCTTCTCGTCGTCGTCCACCTTTCCGTCCTCCTGCTCGTCGCGCTCTGGACGCTGCCGACGGCCGGCCTCCTCATCTCCTCGCTGCGCGACAAGGACCAGCTCGCCGTCTCCGGCTGGTGGACCGCGCTTTCCACCTCCTCGCAGAACCTCACCGGCCGCGCCGCCGCGCCGGAGGCACAGATCGAGCGCGACGGCAAGTTCGTCATTTCCGGAAAGTTGATCGAAGGGGGTGATGCGAAGGTCTCCGCCTTCGGCTTCCGCCCCTTGCAGCCGGCCGCCTTCGAGGCGGGCGCCGTCGCCGATCTCGGCGAGGGCCAGACGCTGACCGTCAGGGAGGACGGCAGCTACGAGATCGTCTCGCCGACGAAGATGGAAGGCACCCGCGGCCAGCGCATCTTCTACACCGCCTCCGTGCCGCCGCGCTTCACGCTCGACAATTATCGAGAAGTGCTGAATGCCGAGGGCATCGGCGCCTCCTTCATCAATTCGCTGACGGTGGCGATCCCCGCCACCATCATCCCGATCCTCGTCGCCGCCTTCTGCGCCTATGCGCTGGCCTGGATGCCCTTTCCGGGCCGGGCGATCCTGATCGCCGTCATCGTCGGCCTGCTCGTCGTGCCCTTGCAGATGTCGCTGATCCCGCTGCTGCGGCTCTACAACGGCGTCGGCGCCTTCTTCGGCGTGCCGGCGAAAACCTATGTCGGAATCTGGCTCGCCCATATGGGCTTCGGCCTGCCGCTCGCGGTCTATCTCCTGCGCAACTACATGGCCGGCCTGCCACGCGAGATCATGGAATCGGCCCGTGTCGACGGTGCATCCGATTTCGATATCTTCGTCAAGATCATCCTGCCGCTGTCCTTCCCGGCGCTCGCCTCCTTCGCCATCTTCCAGTTCCTGTGGACCTGGAACGACCTGCTCGTCGCCATGGTCTTCCTCGGTGCGGGCAACGAGGAACTGGTGCTGACCGGGCGCCTCGTGAACCTCCTGGGTTCGCGCGGCGGCAACTGGGAAATCCTCACGGCCTCCGCCTTCATCACCATCGTCGTTCCCCTCATTGTCTTCTTCAGCCTGCAACGCTATCTCGTGCGCGGCCTGCTGGCGGGCTCGGTCAAGGGCGGGTGACGGCTTTCGAAAACAGGACAAACAGCATGACGATGTCGGATTCCACCCTCCTCGTACCGGACAAGGACTGGTGGCGCGGGGCGGTGATCTACCAGATCTATCCGCGCTCCTACCAGGACACCAACGGCGACGGGATCGGCGATTTGCGGGGCATCACCGAGCGCCTTGCCCATGTCGCCTCCCTCGGCGTGGATGCGATCTGGATCTCGCCCTTCTTCACCTCGCCGATGAAAGACTTCGGCTACGATGTCTCGGACTACCAGGACGTCGACCCGATCTTCGGCGTGCTCGCCGATTTCGACGCGCTGATCGCCGAGGCCCATCGCCTCAACATCCGCGTGATGATCGATCTCGTGCTGTCGCATACGTCCGACAAGCACCCCTGGTTCGTCGAAAGCCGCTCCCGGCGCACCAATCCGCGGGCCGACTGGTATGTCTGGGCCGATTCCAAGCCGGACGGCACGCCGCCCAACAACTGGCTGTCGATCTTCGGCGGCTCGGCCTGGCAATGGGACCCGACCCGCCTGCAATATTACATGCACAACTTCCTGACGTCGCAGCCGGACCTCAACCTGCACAATCCGGAAGTGCAGGACGCGCTGCTCTCGGTCGCCCGCTTCTGGCTGGAGCGCGGCGTCGATGGCTTCCGCCTCGACACGATCAACTTCTACTTCCATGACAAGGAATTGCGCGACAACCCGTCGCTCGCCCCCGAGCGCCGCAACGCCCAGACAGCGCCGGCCGTGAACCCCTACAACTACCAGGAACATCTCTACGACAAGAACCAGCCGGAGAACCTGGAATTCCTGAAGCGCTTCCGCGCGCTGATGGAGGAGTTCCCGGCGATTGCCGCCGTCGGCGAGGTGGGCGACAGCCAGCGCGGCCTCGAAATCGCCGGCGAATACACGTCCGGCGGCGACAAGATGCACATGTGCTACGCCTTCGAGTTCCTGGCGCCCGATCCGCTGACGCCGGCCTTCGTCGCGGAGACCCAGCTTGCGCTGGAGAAGGCGGCACCCGAGGGCTGGGTCTGCTGGGCCTTCTCCAACCATGACGTCATGCGCCATATCAGCCGCTGGGGCGGCGCCGTCACCGACCACGAGGCCCATGCCAAGCTGCTGGCGAGCCTCCTCATGTCGCTGCGCGGCTCGGTCTGCATCTACCAGGGCGAGGAACTGGCGCTGCCGGAGGCCGAGCTTGCCTATGAGGACTTGCAGGACCCCTACGGCATCCAGTTCTGGCCGGATTTCAAGGGTCGCGACGGTTGCCGCACGCCGATGGTCTGGGACAGCGGCCTGCCGTCGGGCGGCTTCAGTGAAGGACGGCCCTGGCTTCCGGTCTCGCCCGCCCATCTGGAGCGCGCCGTCGACGTGCAGGAGGGCGACGCGGCCTCGGTGCTTGCGCATTACCGGCGCTTCCTTGCCTTCCGCAAGCAGCACGTGGCATTGGTGAAGGGCGAGATCGCGTTTCAGTCGGCCGAGGGGGCGATCCTGTCCTTCGTGCGCACGCACGGCAACGAAAAGGTCTTCTGCGCCTTCAACATGAGCCCGATCGCGCGTCTTGCGGACCTGCCGGCCGGCACGCTGGAGGCGCTGGAGGGCCACGGGTTTGAAAGCATGATGCACGCGGAAAATATCGAACTTCCGGCATGGAGCGGGTTCTTCGCCCGTTTCGTCTGAAGAATTAGAGGGGAGAGAGACATGACAGGGCTGGTACTCAAGGATATCCGCAAGTCCTACGGCGCGGTGGACGTGATCCACGGCATCGATCTCGATATCAAGCAGGGCGAGTTCATCGTCTTCGTCGGCCCGTCCGGCTGCGGCAAGTCGACCCTGCTGCGCATGATCGCCGGGCTCGAGGAGATCACCGGCGGCGACATGACCATCGACGGCGAGCGCGTCAACGACGTGCCGCCTTCCAAGCGCGGCATCGCCATGGTGTTCCAGTCCTATGCGCTCTATCCCCACATGACCGTCTTCGACAACATGGCCTTCGGCATGCGCATCGCCGGCGAAAGCAAGGAGGAGATCGACCGGCGCGTGCGTTCGGCTGCCGATATCCTCCAGCTCACCAAATATCTCGACCGCCTGCCCAAGGCGCTCTCCGGCGGCCAGCGCCAGCGCGTCGCCATCGGCCGCGCCATCTGCCGCAACCCGAAGGTCTTCCTGTTCGACGAGCCGCTGTCCAACCTCGATGCGGCGCTGCGCGTCGCCACCCGCATCGAGATCGCCAAGCTCAACGAGCAGATGGCCGACACGACGATGATCTACGTGACGCACGACCAGGTGGAGGCGATGACGCTCGCCGACCGCATCGTCGTGCTCTCGGCGGGCCATATCGAGCAGGTCGGCCCGCCGCTGGAGCTCTATGAGCGCCCGGCGAACCTCTTCGTCGCCCGCTTCATCGGCTCGCCGGCCATGAACATCATCCCCGCGAAGATCACCTCGGCCGGCGCCTCGACGGCGCTGGAACTGACGGGCGGACGCAGTTCCAGTGTCGATATCCCGACGGCGGCCTCCGAGGTCGGCAAGACGGCGAGCTTCGGTGTACGGCCGGAGGACCTCCAGATCACGACGGGCGATGATTTCCTCTTCGAGGGCACGGTGTCGATCGTCGAGGCGCTGGGCGAGGTGACGCTACTCTATATCGACGGCCTCGTGCAGGGCGAGCCGATCATCGCCAAAATCCCCGGCATCCTCGACGTCAAGCGCGGCGACCGTGTGCGGTTCACCGCGGACAAGGCGAAGCTGCATCTCTTCGATGCCGCCGGCAAGAGCTATCGCGCGCCCTGAGCGAAAGGGGTGGCGGCAGGATTTCGCCCTGCCGCTCAACCTGATGTTAAGCGTTGTTCCCCTAGGCTTCTGCCGAAAGCAGACAGTGCCGGGGGGCAACAGGCCGATGGGTATTCAGGGATCCGTACCGCGTAACAACTACCTGAACAAGGAAGAGTCCTTCATGTACGATCGGGAGAAGAGCTTCCCGATGGAGGACACGTGCAACGAGGCCCGCATCGAGTTCACCGAGAATGGCGGCCTCGTCAACCTCGTCTCCCGGCGATGCCTGATCACCAAGCTCTCGCGCAGCGGCGCCATCATCACGATGACGACGAAGTTCCAGCTGCCGCGCAACTTCTACCTCGACATCGTCAGCGCCCGCCTGCCGATGATCGGCTGCCTGACACAGCGCGTCTATACCAACGACGTCGTCGAAGCCCGCTTCCTGCGCCTGCTGTCCGACAAGGACCTGCAGCGCATCTTCGTCTATTCGACGCACCGCAACCACCAGGGCCGGACGCTGGATATCTATAGCTGACGGGTTAGGGCTGCCCCTCATCCCGCTGCCGCGACCTTCTCCCCGTAAACGGGGAGAAGGGGAGGGTGGCGCTGCTTTTCCCAAACAGTGAGCCGGGAGAAATAGCGAGGCTTGGCCTCTTGTTTCCTTCTCCCCGCTTGCGGGGAGAAGGTGGCCGGCAGGCCGGATGAGGGGCGGCAGCCCCCGCCACCTCAAGCAAACAAGACGCTCGCCCCATGATCGGCCGGCCCCGCGATGGCCCGGAAGGGCGCGAAGAGCTCTCGGCCCATGCCGAATTCGTTGCCGGAGAGATCGGCCGTCGCCTGCGGGCGCGCGGCGAACTCGGCGGCGTTCACCAGAACCTCGATCGTACCGTGGGTGGCGTCGAGGCGGATGATGTCGCCGTTGCGGATGCGGCCGATCGGGCCGTTGTCGACTGCCTCGGGCGTGACATGGATGGCGGCCGGCACCTTGCCCGACGCGCCGGACATGCGCCCGTCCGTGAGAAGCGCCACGCGCTGGCCGCGGTCCTGCAGGATGCCGAGCACGGTGGTCAGCTTGTGCAGCTCCGGCATGCCGTTCGCCTTCGGGCCCTGGAAGCGCACGACGGCGATGAAATCGCCCGTGAGCTCGCCGGCCTTGAAGGCGGCGTTGAGCTCGAGCTGGTCGTGGAACACTTTTGCCGGCGCCTCGATGACATGGCGCTCGGGCTTCACCGCCGAGATTTTGATCACGGCGCTGCCGATATTGCCGGTCAGCATTTTCAGGCCGCCGGTCGGCTGGAAGGGCGTCTCGATGCTGGCGAGCACCTTCGGGTCGTGGCTGACTTTCGGGGCCTTGTCCCGCACCACCGCGCCATCCGCGCCGAGCTTCGGATCGATCGTATAGGCCTGCAGGCCTTGGCCGTAGACGGTGCGCACGTCATCGTGCAGCATGCCGGTCTTCAGCAGTTCCTGGATGAGGAAGCCCATGCCGCCGGCGGCGTGGAAATGGTTCACGTCGGCAAGGCCGTTCGGATAGACGCGGGCGAGCAGCGGCACGACGTCGGAGAGGTCCGAAATATCCTTCCATGTCAGGACGATGCCGGCGGCGCGCGCCATGGCGATGAGATGCAGCGTGTGGTTGGTCGAGCCGCCCGTGGCGTGCAGGCCGACGACACCGTTGACGATCGAGCGTTCGTCGATCATCTCGCCGGCCGGGGTGAACTCGTTGCCCTGCGCGGTGATGGCGAGCGCGCGCTTCGCCGCCTCCTTGGTGAGAGCGTCGCGCAGCGGCGTGCCGGGATTGATGAAGGAGGCGCCGGGCATGTGGAAGCCCATGATCTCCATCAGCATCTGGTTGGAATTGGCGGTGCCGTAGAAGGTACAGGTGCCGGGGCCATGATAGGACTTGGATTCGGCCTCCAGCAGCTCCGCCCGGCCGGCCTTGCCTTCCGCATAGAGCTGGCGCACGTGGGCCTTCTCGTCGTTCGGCAGGCCCGAGGTCATGGGACCTGCGGGAATGAAGACGGCGGGCAGGTGGCCGAAGGTCAGTGCCGCGATGGTCAGGCCCGGCACGATCTTGTCGCAGACGCCGAGATAGACGACCGAATCGAACATGTTGTGCGACAGGCCGATGCCGGCGGCCATGGCGATGAGGTCGCGCGAGAAGAGCGACAGCTCCATGCCCGGCTGGCCCTGGGTGACGCCGTCGCACATGGCGGGCACGCCGCCGGCGACCTGCGCCACGCCGCCCGCCTCCCGCGCGGCCTCGCGGATCAGCGCCGGGTAGGTCTCGAATGGCTGATGGGCGGAGAGCATGTCGTTATAGGAGGTGATGATGCCGAGGTTCGCGACACGGTCGCCGGCGAGCGCGTCCTTCTCGGCGGGGGAACAGACGGAAAAGCCGTGCGCGAGGTTGCCGCAGGAGAGCACCGAACGATGCACGCCCTTGGAGATGGCGGCGCGCACGCGCTCGAGATAGGGCAGGCGATGCGGCTTCGAGCGCTCGACGATGCGGGCTGTAATGGCTTCGATGCGTTTGTCGGCGGACATGGGAGTATCCTTACCTCTCTCGATGGCATTTTCGCAGGAAACGGCGCGCGGGAAAGCTGCGCTGTCCGCTTCAGTCGTCGGCGTCGTGCGCCGGGTGAATCCGGTGCTACCCGGCAGGGTGCTTCAGGGCGCCCAGTAGATATCGACCGGCGTCGCCGCGCGGCGCAGAATGGCGCGGATCGGCATGTCGGTTTCCGGCCCGTCCGCTTCGGCTGCGGCCAGCACGTCCTTCTTGCCCTGGCCTTCGATATGCAGCACCAGGAGGCGCGCATCCTGGAGGCTGGCGAAGGTGAAGGTGAGGCGGGGCTCGCCCGCACCTTCCGCCTCCATGGTGATCACGCCGCGCGGCGTTTCCGCCGAAATCGCCTCGGCCAGCCGGCTGCCGCCGGGGAAGAACGAGGCCGTATGGCCGTCCGTTCCCATGCCGAGGATCACGACGTCGAAGGGATGGCCGAGCGCTTCGGCGTCCGCCGAAACGATCTTCGCTGCCTCTTCCGCGCTGCCGGCGTCGCGATAGAGCGGCAGGATGTTCGCGGCCTTCGCCCTGTCCTGCAGCAGGTTGTCGGCGACGAGCAGGTGGTTCGAGCGCGGATTGTCTGCCGGCACGAACCGCTCGTCTACGAGGGTGATCGTCACCTTGCCCCAGTCGATGTCGCGGCGCGACAGCGCCTTGAAGAAGGCTTTCGGCGTCGAGCCGCCGGAGACCGCGATGCTGGCGCGGCCCCGGCTGGCAACGGCGTCGGCCAGCGCGCCGGAAACCCGCTCCGCCAGCCCTTCGGCCAAGGCTGCGCCGTCCTTGAATTCATGCAGTCTCGCGCTCATCGGGCTTCCTTACGTTTCATGCCAGGTGCGGCCGTCGCGCTCGATGAGGGCGATGGCCTGGCTGGGACCCCAGGTGCCGGCGGTGTAGCCCTGCGCCTGCTGGCCGGTCGCTTCCCACGCCTTCAGGATCGGGTCGATCCAGCGCCATGCGGCTTCCACTTCGTCGCGGCGCATGAAGAGCGTCTGGTTGTTCCGGATGACGTCGAGCAGCAGGCGCTCGTAGGCGTCCGCATTGCGGGCGTCGAAGGCCTCGGCAAAGCTCATGTCGAGCGAGACGTTGCGCAGGCGCATGCCGCCCGGACCGGGGTCCTTGATCATCAGCGACTGCTTGACGCCTTCGTCCGGCTGCAGGCGGATGATCAGCTGGTTCGCCTCGATGCGGCCGGCCGAGGGGTCGAAGATCGAATGCGGGATCGGCTTGAAGGTGATGACGATCTCCGACATGCGCGCGGCAAGGCGCTTGCCCGTGCGGATGTAGAAGGGCACGCCCGCCCAGCGCCAATTGCCGATCTCGGCCTTGATGCCGACGAAGGTCTCCGTGTTGGAGACGCCGCCTTCCAGCTCCTCGAGATAGCCCTTGACCGGGCCGCCGGCCGAGGCGCCCGCGCGGTACTGGCCGCGCACGGTGAGGCGCTCGACATTGTACTGGTCGATCGGCTTCAGGGCGCGCAGCACCTTCAGCTTCTCGTCGCGCACGGCCTCCGCGTCCATGGAGGAGGGCACCTCCATGGCGACAAGGCAGAGCAGCTGCAGAATGTGGTTCTGCACCATGTCGCGCAGCGCGCCGGCCTTGTCGTAATAGCCCGCGCGGCTTTCGAGGCCGACCGATTCGGCCACCGTGATCTGCACATGGTCGATATGGGCGGAGTTCCACAGCGGCTCGTAGAGCGCGTTGGCGAAGCGCAGCGCCATCAGGTTCTGCACCGTCTCCTTGCCGAGATAGTGGTCGATGCGGAAAATCTGCTCTTCGCGGAACACCTTGCCGATCGTGTTGTTCAATTCGTTGGCGGAGGCAAGGTCGCGGCCGATGGGCTTTTCGACGACGATGCGGGTCTGCTTGGTGATGAGCTTGTGGTCGCGGATCTTTTCCGAGATGTCGCCGAAGATGGCGGGCGCGACGGCGAGGTAGAAGGCGCGCACGCGCTCCTTGCCCTCGTCGAGAAGTTCCTTCAGCTTGTCCCAGCCCTGGTCGGACTTGGCGTCGACGGCGACGTAGAACAGCCGGTCGCAGAAGGTTTTAACCTGCTCGTCGTCGAATTCGCCGGGCTTCAGGTGCTCCTTCAGCGCATCGATGGCGAACTTGCGGTATTCGGCGTCCGTATAGGCGGTGCGCGACGCGCCGATGATGCGTGTCGGGTCGGAAAGCTGGCCGGCGAGCTGCCGGTGGTAGAGGGCCGGAAGGAGCTTGCGTTCCGCAAGGTCGCCGGTTCCGCCGAAGACGACATAGTCGAAGGGTTCAACGGGAATGATCTGGCTGCTCATCGGATGTCTCGATCTCGTTCTGTTGCCGGGTGTTATAATCTAATCGATTTAAAAACACCAGAGTGCAACGCAACAAAATCGGTGCTTCCGACTCGATCAGAGCTTGTCGCGTAGCGCGTACCACGTCATGGCGAGGAACAGAAGCGGCGAGCGGAACCGGGCTCCGCCGGGAAAGGCCGGGATTTTCAGGGCCTTCAGCTGGTCGAGTTCCGCGCTGCCGCCGATTGCCTCCTCCGCATAGAGCTTGCCGCAATAGTTCGACAGCATGACGCCGTGGCCGGAATAGCCGCCGATCGAGGTGATGCCGGGCATGACCTCGCGCACATAGGGCTTGCGCGGCATGGTGATGCCGACGGAGCCGCCCCAGGCATGGGTGAGCTCGATGCCCTTCAGCTCCGGATAGACCTCCTCGATCTGCCGGCGGATGGGCGGCGTCATGTCGTCGAGATTTTCCGAATAGGCCTCCCGGCCGCCGAAAAGCAGGCGGCCGTCGCGGGTCTTGCGGAAATAGCGCACGACGAAGCGCGTGTCGGCGATCGCCTCGCCGCCGGGAATGATAGACGGGAACTTGTCGAGCGGCACGGTCGCGCCGATGAAGGAGCGGATCGGCATGACATGCGCGGCCGTCTTCGGCTCCAGGTTGCCGATGTGGGCGTTGCAGCAGATCAGCGCCCTGTCGGCGCGGATCGTGCCCTTCGCGGTGGTGATGACGGCCTTGCCGCCCGTCCGTTCGATCTTCAGGGCAGGGGTCTTCTCGTGCAGGCCGGCGCCGGCGGCCCTGGCTGCGCGGGTGACGCCGACGAGGAGTTTCAGCGGGTGGATATGGCCGGTGCCGGTATCGCGCATGCCGAAGAAGAAACGCTTCGAGCCGACGCGCTCCTCGGTCTCCGCCCGGTCCATGTAGCTCAGGTGCTTGTAGCCGAAGCGGGTCGCGGCGATCTCGATATGGTCGCGGAATTCCTTCTCGTAGCTTGCCTTGTGGCTGACATTGAGCTGGCCCGAAACATAATCGATGTCGAGGGCCTGGCTTTCGGCGAAATCGTGGATGTAGCGCTTGGCGTTCTCCGCAAGGTCGAACAGCGCCTTGGCGCGCTCGAAGCCGAGCTCGGCTTCCAGGCTTTCCGCCTCGGCGCGCTGGCCGGTGCCGAGCTGGCCGCCATTGCGGCCCGACGCGCCGTCGCCGAAGCGGTGCGCCTCGATGAGCACGACATTGACGCCTTTCTTCGCAAGGTTGTAGGCAGCCTGCAGGCCGGTGAAACCGCCGCCGACAATGGCGACGTCGGCCTCGACGGAGCCGTCGAGGGGGGCATATTCGGGGCGCTCTCCGACGGTCGCTTCATACCAGGAGATGCCGGGGGAAATCGGGCTTTGCCAGGGCATTCAACACACTCGTGAATCAAGAGGGTGCGGCGGCGCGCCGGGGCGCCGGCCGCTCTCGGGAGATGATCTCTTCAGGCGGCCCGGACCGCCGGGCCGCTCAGACGTTGAGCAGCAGGAACTCGCGTTCCCAGGGGCTGATCACCTGCATGAAGGTCTCGAACTCACCGCGCTTGACGCCGGCATAGAGACCGATGAACTCGGCGCTCAGCACCTCGGCCAATGCGGGATCGGATTCGAGCAGCGACACGGCTTCGAGCAGCCCGCGCGGCAGGTCGATCGACCCCTCGTTGGCGGTGTCTTCCGTCGGCTCGCTCGGCTCCACCTCGTTCATGATGCCGAGCAGGCCGCAGCCGAGCGAGGCGGCCAGCGCGAGATAGGGATTGGCGTCCGAGCCGGGCAGGCGGTTTTCGATGCGCCGGGCGTTGGCGTCCGACACCGGCACCCGGAAGGCCGTCGTGCGGTTGTCATAGCCCCAGGCATTGTTGACCGGCGCCGACATTTCGGGTGTGAGGCGCCGGTAGGAGTTCACATAGGGCGCCATCATGACCAGCGTCTTCGGCACATAGGCCTGCATGCCGCCGATGAAGTGGAAGAACTCCTTCGAGGCCGAACCGTCCGGATTGGAGAAGACGTTCTTCCCCGTCTCGATCTCCACCACCGACTGGTGGATGTGCATCGCGGACCCCGCCTGGCCCTGCATCGGCTTTGCCATGAAGGTGGCATAGATGCCGTGCTTCAGCGCCGCCTCGCGGATCGTGCGCTTGAACAGGAAAACCTGGTCCGCCAACTCGATCGGATCGCCGTGGCGCAGGTTGATCTCAAGCTGCGCCGGCCCCTCCTCGTGGATCAGGGTATCGATCTCCAGCCCCTGCTTTTCGGAGAAGTGGTAGATGTCGTCGATCAGCTCGTCGAACTCGTTGATGCCCGCGATGGAATAGCCCTGGCCGCCCTGGATGGAACGGCCGGACCGCCCTTTCGGCGGGTGCAGCGGATAGTCCGGGTCGTCGTTGACGGCGACGAGATAGAACTCGATCTCGGGCGCCACGACCGGTTTCCAGCCGCGGTCGCGATACATCTGCACCACGTTCTTCAGGACGTTGCGCGGCGTATAGGGCACGTTCTCGCCGGTCGAGCCGACGATGTCGCAGATGACCTGCGCGGTCGGGTCTGTCTCCCACGGCACGACGGACAGCGTCGAAAGGTCGGGCAGCAGCTTCAGGTCGCTGTCGCGCGGCTCATAGCGGAAATTGCCGGTCTCCTCCGGATAATCGCCGGAAATCGTGTGGCGATAGAGGGCGGAGGGCAATGCGAGCGACGTGTTGGAGGTAAACTTCGACGACGGCATCATTTTCCCGCGCGGAACCCCCGCGAGGTCCGGCGTGATGCATTCGATGTCTTCGATGCCGCGGGCGCGAAGCCAGTCTGCGGCGTCCTTCCAGGTCTTTACCCCGCGCGGCACGCTGATGGCGGGAGGGATTTTGGTAGAGCGTGCGGCTTTTTCGATTGTGGGGGTAACGACTTTCTTTTTGGACGGCATGAGACACCGGGTTTGGTTGACGATGAAGCCATCATAGACGGAGTTTATTCCTTGGCTAGCTCCCCCCGGGGGGTAGAAAACGCGAATTTTTCAAGAAGATCTGTTTTTCCCGTCCCGATTGACTTTCGGCCGCGTTGGCGGAAAGGAGGGGCAAACGAGGATTGCATACGTGGCAGAGCGGCGGGACGTCGTCATCATCGGGGCAGGTGCGGCGGGCATGATGTGCGCCATCGAGGCGGGCCGGCGCGGGCGCCGCGTGCTCGTCGTCGACCATGCGCGCGCACCCGGCGAGAAGATCCGCATCTCCGGCGGCGGGCGCTGCAACTTCACCAATATCCATGCCGGGCCGAAGAATTTCCTCTCGGCCAATCCGCATTTCTGCAAGTCGGCGCTCGCCCGCTACACGCCGCGCGATTTCCTCGATCTCGTCGAGCGTCACCGCATCCCCTGGCATGAGAAGACGCTGGGCCAGCTTTTCTGCGACAACTCGGCGAAGGACATCATCGCCATGCTGCTCGCCGAGATGAATGCGGCGGACGCGGAGCTCAGGCTGTCCACGCCGATCGGTGCCATCGAGCACGACGGCCGGGCCTTCCGCGTGGTGACGGACGCCGGCACGGTCGAGGCCTCCTCGCTGGTCATCGCCACGGGCGGCAAGTCGATTCCGAAGATGGGGGCGACCGCCTTTGCCTATCGCATCGCCGAGCAATTCGGCCTTGCCGTCACCGAAACCCGCGCCGGCCTCGTGCCCCTGACGCTCGATCCCGCGACGCTCGCCGCCCATGAGGGCCTGCCGGGCGTGGCAGTCGATGTCATCGCCCGCCATGGCAAGACGGAGTTCCGGGAGGCGGCGCTCTTCACCCACCGGGGTCTCAGCGGCCCGGCCATCCTGCAGATCTCCTCCTACTGGCGGGAGGGGGAGGAGATCGCGCTCACCCTCTGTCCCGACGTGGACTTCGCCGCCGTCGTCGCGGCGGCGCGACGGGAAAACGGCCGGCAGGCGATGCAGACGGTCCTTGCCGAGCACATGCCGAAGAAGCTCGCCCAGCTTCTCGTCGCCGAGCTCGGCATCGACGGGCCGCTCGCCGAACAGCCGGGCCGCCGCATCGACGCGCTTCTCCAGCGCCTCAGGGATTGGCGCCTGCGCCCGCCGGGCTCCGAGGGCTACCGGACCGCGGAGGTCACGCTCGGCGGTGTCGACACCGCCGCGCTCGATTCCCGCAGCATGGCGGCCAAGGCGGTGCCGGGGCTTTATTTCATCGGCGAGGCGGTGGACGTCACGGGCTGGCTCGGCGGCTACAATTTCCAATGGGCCTGGGCGTCGGGCCATGCCGCGGGCGGGTACGCCTGAGATCGCGCGGCGGTCTTTACCGTCTTTTAAGACCTCGGGGCGGATGCTCTCGCAATGTCGGCGTTTCCGGCCTCCCGCCGAGGGGGGTGGAGGCAACATGATGTGGGCCGGCTGGCCGGATCATCCGGGTGTCTGTTTCCGCGTAACGGAGTATCGCCGCATGCCTTCAAGACGCCGCCCCGCCCGTGCCATCGCCATCGCCGCCGCTCTGGAAAGCCGCCGCCGCCTCTTTGTCATCGGCATCCATTGTTCGCTTGCCGCAGGTCTCGTCGTCGCCCTCGCTGCCGCCGCGCTCTGACGATCGACTGTCATAAATCGGTTTAGATAGTGATGGAATTTTAAAGATTGCCGCCGATCATCCGCCGCATAGGGTTCCGGATGCCGCGTCCCCATGACGGATGTCGACACGGCTGGCAATGACTGCTCCCCCGGATGCGCGGCATTGCTGCCGCATGAAGTCGGTAATCCGGCGTCCGAATCCTGGGGAGGTCCCGAAAGGGCAGGGGTGGAGCACGCCGACAACGGATGTTCCGCCATGTTCATTGACAAGATCCTCGCCCGTTTCAAGATCCAGACCAAGGTCCTCGTCTTCATCCTGCCCTTCGTGCTCAGCATCTGCGCCGTGGGCTTCACCGGGCTCTACGCGTCCGGCCTGCTGCAGGGCCGCATGGAGATTTCCAACAGCGTCCTCCAGTCGCTGAGCGGCTTCAAGGATGTCTATGCCGGCATGAACCGGTTCCTGCAGAACACCAGCGAGGAGAACCGCGATGCCGTGCACGAGCGCCTGAAGGCGCAGGATGCCGTGCTCCAGGCGACGATCGACGGCCTTGCGCCGGACGCGGACAAATCCAAGCTGGTGGATGCGCAGGCGCAGACCAAGGACATCGAGGCCCGCATGGACGGGCTCTGGTCGCTCTATGTCAGCGAGACCGGCCTGCACGAGACGATGGGGAAGAACCTCAACTATCTCTCCAGCGAGCAGGTGAAGATCCTCGACGAGGCGACGAAGCTCCAGCGCACGGTGCGGCAGAACGAGAACGCCGCGAAGAGCATGCTGCGCGAGGCCGAGCGCCTGACCAATGCCAGCAAGTTCTTCGGCGACCTCCTCTCCGAGTTCAGCCGCGGGGCAACGCCGGAGGATCAGCTGAAGCTCGTCAAGGAGCGCTATCCGTTCATTTCCAAGACCGAGCGCTCGATCGCTATGATCCTGCCGAAGAACCAGAAGGTCGTCTCGGTCACCATCCGCAACACGATCGACGAACTCGGCGGCTTCCTCTCCTCCTCGGAGCCGGCGAGCGTCACGGTGCCGGAAATCGCCCGCCGGGTGAACCGTTTCCGCCAGGTCACCATCCAGCTGCAGGGCGCAGCGGCGGAAAAGATGCGCGAGGCGACCCGCATCTTCAGCGAGCTCGACGAGCCGATCATCAAGTCCGAGGCGGTGCTTTCCGCCACGCGCAAGCTGGTGTCCTCGATCGACGACATCGAGATCGCCGCCGCCCGGTTCCTCGGCCAGACGTCGGAGCAGAATCGCGTCAAGCTGCTCGGCAACCTGTCCATCCTGCGCATCGACATGAAGGCGCTCGGCGGCAGCGCCAGCGGTCTCGCCTTCTTCGACGCGGTCGACGACGCGCTGCGGCCGGTGCTCGATCGGATCGACGCGGACAGCGCCGCGCTGGTGAAGATCAGCACCGAACGGGCGGCCGATTTCGAGGCCGCCGGCCAGTCCATCGACACGATCTGGAATCTTCTCAGCCAGTTCGCCGAAGAACAGAAGACCAGCGCCGGCACCGAGCGTGAAAAGGCCAACCAGGTCTCGATCCTCGCGACCGTCGCGGGCGCTGCGATCGCCATCCTTGCCGGCATCGCGCTGGTGCTGACGCTGAAGGGGCCGATCAGCCAGATCACCGGCGCCATGCGGCGCCTGGCGGATGGTTTCCTCGACACCGGCATTACCGGAGAAGGCCGCGCCGACGAGATTGGCGACATGGCCCGCGCGCTCGGCGTCTTCAAGGAGAACGCCCTGTCGAAGATCCGCGTGGAGGCCGAAAGCGAAGAGCAGCGCAACGCGGCGGAAGCCGAACGCGCCCGCAACGATGCGGAAAAGCAGGCCTTCGACCGCGAGATCGACTTTGCCGTCAACGCGCTGGCCGCCGGTCTCGAACGTCTGGCGCAGGGCGACCTGTCGCGCCAGATCGACACGCCGTTCTCCGGCCGCCTGGAACAGCTTCGCCAGGACTTCAACGTCTCGCTGACGCGCCTCCAGGATACGCTCGGCCAGATCCGCAACAATGCGCTGTCCATCCAGCGCAGCGGCGCGGAGATGCTGCAGTCGGGCGACGCGCTGGCCAAGCGCACCGAATCCCAGGCCTCCTCGCTGGAGGAGACGGCCGCCGCCGTCGAACAGATCACGGCGACCGTGCGCTCCTCCGCCGAGCGGGCGCACGAGGCGAACATCGTCGTCGGCACGACCAAGCGCAGCGCCGACAGCTCCGCCGCCGTCGTCAGCAATGCGATCGCCGCCATGGGGCGCATCGAGGGCGCCTCGCGCCAGATCGAGCAGATCATCGAGGTGATCGACGACATCGCCTTCCAGACCAACCTGCTCGCCCTCAATGCCGGCATCGAAGCCGCCCGTGCGGGCGAGGCCGGCAAGGGCTTTGCCGTCGTCGCGCAGGAAGTGCGCGAGCTTGCCCAGCGCTCGGCCAGCGCCGCCCGCGAGATCAAGGGCCTCATCGAGAAATCGACGAGCGAGGTCAGCGCCGGCGCCCACCTCGTGCAGGAAACGGGTGCGGTGCTCGCCGCGATCAGCCAGCAGATCGTCACCGTCAGCCAGCATGTGGACATGATGGCGACGGCGAGCCGCGACCAGGCGGCAGCGCTCCAGGAGGTCAACGGCTCCGTCAACCAGATGGACCAGATGACTCAGCAGAACGCCTCGATGGTGGACCTCACGACGGCGGCGAGCCGCAAGCTGGCCAACGAGGCCGATACGCTGATGATGCTCGTCGAGCAGTTCCGCCTTGAGGCGGACGAGCAGGGGACGTATCGCGCCGCCTGAGGCCGGCGCGTCGCGGTCGCGCGCGCCGCTCGCGCCCGGCTGGATCGCGGCGGAGTTGCCGAGCCGCGTTCCCTGTGATCCGATGGCCGGCATGACCCAGAGCACGATACTGGCCACGCTGCGGCAATGTGCGAGGCGGCACAGCCGCGTCGATCACGAGGCGGACGACCTGATGCAGGACGTCCTGTTGTCGGCACTCGCGGGCGGACGCCGGATCACCGATCCGGGATTCGTGGCCTGGGCGAAAGGCGCGATCCGCAATCACGCCCGCTTCACCGCACGGACGGCGGTGCGGCGGCGGGTGCGCGAGGCCGCCTGGGAGATGCCGAGGGATATGCCTGATGCGTCGCCCCGTTTCTCTGCGGCCTTCACCTCGTCGCTGCCGCCCGCCCAGCGCGTCGTGGCGCTCCTCGTGAACCTTGGCCTCGGCCGCGCGGAAATCACGCACCTGCTCGGGGTGAGCGACATGGCGTTCCGTCAGCGACTTGCCGGGTTGCGCAAGGCCTTTTCCGCATTCGGCGGCGAGGCTGCCTCCTTCGACGGGTTCGTTCCGTCTTCGGCCGATGGTCCTGCACGGCGTTCCCTGAGACAGAGCCTCAAGCCGCATGCCGCGCGCGCCTTCGCCATTCGTGATCCCGATGGCATTCCGCTTTTCTTTTCGCGGCGCGATCACGTTTCGCCCGGCGGCGGCAACTGACCGGCGCAACAACAGGAGGCTTGCATGACGATGAACTTCAACGGCGTCACCATTATCTTCAACGTCGCCGACATCGAGCGCACGCGAAAATTCTACGGCGAATTTCTCGGCATCGAGTTCGAACGCTACGAGGACGAGGATGCCGGCGCCTTCCTGATGACGAAGATCGGCAAGGAGGTCGATCTCATGGTCTTCAAGGGCGATCCGAAACCCGGCAACACGCCCAATGTGGTCTTCGGCCTTGCCGATGGCGGCATCGACACGGTGATCGCGCGGCTGGCGGCGGCCGGCGTCGAGATCGTCACGCCGGTCTCGCATGCGCCGGACGGCTGGTTCGCCGACTTTCGCGATCCGGACGGCCAGATCGTGTCGTTCTACCAGTCGGCGGAGGTGCCGCGCGCCCTGACCTAGGCCGCCGCCGCCGAACGAAAATCCCCGGCGCGCAGGGAGCGCCGGGGAGCCTTGCTTCGACTGGATTTGCCTGTCAGCCGCGACCCTGCGTGACGATCACGGGGATCAGGAGGTCGCCCCAGTTGCCCTCTCCTCCGTGGTGGCGGGCGGAGCGGACGAGCTCCACCGAGACCCCGGCCTCGACCGCCTTCATGACGGACTGGTTGAGGCGGTGCAGGTCGTTGGCGACCATGCGGATCATGGCCTGCTGGTCGGGGGTCATGGCGGAAGCCTGTTCTTCCGCGCGTTCCTTGACTCGGGTCTGGACTGTCATGGCATTTCTCCTCTTATTTGAGCATTTTGCAGGCAGGCGGTAGGCCTGCCGTCGCAGGAAATGCGGCTCTGTTGGGGGTTCTTGAAAGGTTGACGGGTCGGGTTATTCGGCGGCCGGGCGGAACTGCTCGTGCTCGGTCGATTCATGCATGGCGGTCGTGGAGGACTGGCCGCCGGTGATGGCCATGGACACGGCGTCGAAGTAGCCGGTGCCGACTTCGCGCTGGTGCTTGGTGGCGGTGTAGCCGTTGACCTCGGCGGCGAATTCCGCTTCCTGCAGCTCGGAATAGGCGGCCATCTGGCGCTCCTTGTAGCCGCGGGCGAGCTCGAACATGCCGTAGTTCAGCTGGTGGAAACCGGCGAGCGTGATGAACTGGAACTTGTAGCCCATCGCACCCAACTCGCGCTGGAACTTGGCGATCGTCGCGTCGTCCAGGTTCTTCTTCCAGTTGAACGAGGGCGAGCAATTGTAGGCGAGCAGCTTGCCCGGATGTGCCTTGTGCACGGCTTCGGCAAACTTGCGGGCCTGTTCAAGGTCCGGCTTGCCGGTTTCCATCCAGATCAGGTCGCAATGCGGCGCATAGGAGATCGCGCGGGCGATGCACGGCTCGATGCCGTTCTTGACCTGATAGAAACCTTCAACCGTGCGGCCCTTGTCCTTGTCGACGAAGGGCTGGTCGCGCTCGTCGATGTCGGAGGTCAGCAGCTTGGCCGCCTCGGCGTCGGTGCGGGCGACGATCAGCGTCGGCACGCCCATGACGTCGGCGGCAAGGCGCGCGGCGTCGAGGTTGCGGATATGGGCGGCGGTCGGGATCAGGACCTTGCCGCCGAGATGGCCGCACTTCTTTTCAGACGCCAGCTGGTCCTCGAAGTGAACGCCGGCCGCGCCTGCCTCGATGAAGGCCTTCATGATCTCGAAGGCGTTGAGCGGGCCGCCGAAGCCGGCTTCCGCATCGGCGACGATCGGGGCGAACCAGGTGTCGACCGAGAGGCCGTTGCCTTCCGCCGTCTCGATCTGGTCGGCGCGCTGCAGCGTGCGGTTGATGCGTTTTGCCAGTTCCGGCGCGGCGTTTGCCGGATAGAGCGACTGGTCGGGATACATGGCGGACGCCGTGTTGGCGTCGGCGGCGACCTGCCAGCCCGAGAGATAGATCGCCTTCAGGCCGGCGCGGACCATCTGCATGGCCTGGTTGCCCGAGAGCGCGCCGAGCGCGTTGACGAAGTCCTCCTCGTGGATGAGCTTCCACAGCCGGTTCGCACCGTTTTCGGCGAGCGTGTGGCGGATCTGGACCGAGCCGCGCAGCTTCTCGACCGTCTCGGCCGTATAGGGGCGCTCGATGCCGTCGAACCGGCCCTCCGGCGCGCTCGGGACAAGGTTGTAAAAATCGGTCATAATATCCTCCGGTGCGATGTCTCGGGATCGGGCTTGGCTTTCTTCATTGCCCGATTTCATGTGACATTATTTACATCGCAGCGCACAATAGGGCGAGAGAAAACCGGAAAATCAGCAGGATAATCGGGTAATGATGTCTTGTCTTTGACAGGCGCGCTCTGTAAAAAAGTAAACCTTGTAAATCTTTCTATTGCGTCGCGCGTGTAAAGGATTTGACATATGGCGGAGAACAAGATCTTTGCCGGCCCGAAGGTCCGGCGCATCCGCAACACGCTCGGCCTCACCCAGACGGCGATGGCCGAGGGCCTGTCGATCTCGCCCTCCTATCTCAACCTCATCGAGCGCAACCAGCGGCCGCTGACGGTGCAGCTCCTCCTGCGCCTCGCCTCCGTCTACAAGGTGGACCTCGACGAGCTGCAGGGCGAAAGCGCCGGCAATGCGCGCCAGCTGCGCGAGGTCTTCGCCGATCCGCTGCTTTCGGGAGAGTTGCCCGGCGATCACGAACTGGTGGAAATCGCCGACGCCGCGCCGAACGTGGCGAGCGGCATCCTGAAGCTCTACCGCGCCTATCGCGAGCAGGCCGCGCGGCTCACCGACCTGGCCGACCTTCTCGCCCGCGAGGGCCATGCGACGACGCTGTCGGGCACGCTGCTGCCGATGGACGAGGTGCGCGACAGGCTGGAGGGGCGCCCCAACTATTTCGGCGCCATCGACGAGGCGGCGGAGCGGTTTCACGCGGCGCTGGCGCCGGGCGACGAGCTTGCCGCCGCGCTGAAGGGCTGGCTGCGCAAGGAGCATGGCGTCGTCGTGCGCCTGCTGCCCGTCCACACCATGCCGAACCTGCGCCGCCGCTTCGACCGACACTCGATGCGGCTCTTCCTGTCGGAGCGCCTGTCGCCCTTCGATCAATTGCGCGAGATCGCCATGGAGACGGTGCAGCTTGCCCTCCAGGACGAGATCTTCGCCGAGCTCGACCAGCTCGCCTTCTCGACGGCGGAGGCAAAGCGCATCGCCCGTTTCGAGCTGGCGCGCTATGCCGCGCACGCGCTGATGATGCCCTATGAGGCCTTCCATTCGACGGCCCAGCGCGTGCGCTACGATATCGACGTGCTGCGCTCCCGCTTCGGCGTCTCCTACGAGCAGGCGGCGAACCGGCTGACCATGCTGCAGCGGCCGGGCAGGGCGGGCGTGCCCTTCTTCATGCTGGAGATCGACAATGCCGGCAATCGCTTCCGCCGGGCGGGCGCGCAGGGCTTTCCGCAGGCGCGCTTCGGCGGCGGCTGTCCGAAGCTCGGCGTGCATTCGGCCTTCTCGCAGCCGGGGCAGATCCTCGTCGACCGCGTGGAAATGCCGGACGGTGCCGCGTTCCTGGCGATCTCGCGCACGCTGGAGGGGCCGCAGGGCGTCTTTGCCGAGCGGGTGCGCCGCACGGCATTGCTTGTCGGCTGCGACGCGGCCCATGCGGAGGAGACGGTTTACGGCGAGGCGGTGCGGCGGGACGGGGCGGTTGCGGTCGGCGCGGCCTGTCGGCTCTGCGAGCGGCAGGGCTGTCTTGCCCGCGCCGAGCCGCCGGTAACGCGCCCCCTCGGGCTCGACGAAATGGTGGCCGGCTTGAGCCTTTTCGACTTCCAGTGACTTTTTGCTTGATTTCCGCCGCTGTTAGGGCTTCAAATCTGATAGGAATGAGAAAAATGTGATATCAAAATTCGCCCTGTGTTTGCGTAGAATGCCGCTTGTCGCCTCTTGAAAAACATCCATAATCGGCGACTGTTCTTCATACGAACTCATAGGCCCGAAAGAAAAACTGGGAGATAAATCAATGATAAGGCGTACTCTTTTGGCGACCGCTGCCACGCTTGCGCTGTTTGGTGCCGGCGGCGCGCTCGCGCAGGAAAAAGTCGTTAACGTCTACAACTGGTCCGACTATATCGATAGCTCGATCATCGACGATTTCACCAAGGAAACCGGCATCAAGGTCGTCTACGACGTCTACGATTCGAACGAGATCCTGGAAACCAAGCTCCTGGCCGGCGGCACGGGCTATGACGTGGTTGTGCCCACCAACACCTTCCTGCAGCGCCAGATTTCGGCGGGCGTCTACCAGAAGCTCGACAAGTCGAAGCTGCCGAACCTCAAGAACATGTGGGACATGGTCGCTGCCCGCATGGAGCCCTTCGATCCGGGCAACGAATATTCGATCAACTACATGTGGGGCACGATCGGCATCGGCTACAACAAGGCCAAGATCATGGAAGCGCTCGGCACGGACGCGATCGACAGCTGGAGCGCGATCCTCGACCCGGCCAATGCCGAGAAACTGAAGGATTGCGGCATCAACATGCTGGATTCCCCGACCGATATCATTCCGGTCGTGCTCGCCTATCTCGGCCTCAATCCCGACAGCCATGATCCGGCCGACATTGCGAAGGCCGAGGAAGCCCTCATGAAGGTGCGCCCCTTCGTGCGCAAGTTCCACTCCTCCGAGTTCATCAACGGCCTTGCCAACGGTGACATCTGCATCGCGATCGGCTGGTCGGGCGATATCTTCCAGGGCCGCGACCGCGCGGAAGAGGCCGGCAACGGCGTCGAGGTCGGCTACGTGATCCCGAAGGAAGGCACGCAGATGTGGTTCGACCAGATGGCGATCCCCGCCGATGCGCCGCATGTCGAAGAGGCCCACGCCTTCCTCGACTATATCATGCGCCCGGAAGTGATCGCGAAAGCCTCGACCTACATCCACTATGCCAACGGCAACAAGGCGGCACAGGCCGTCATGCCGAAGGAGATCCTGGAAGACACCACGATCTATCCGGATGAGGCGACGCTGGCGAAGCTCTTCACCAACACGACGCTGGATGCGAAGACGCAGCGCCTGTTCACACGGACCTGGACCAAGATCGTGACCGGTCAATAACCGGTCCGCAACGAATTGCCCGGAAGCCTCTTCCGGGCAATTTCATTTGTGCTGCCAAGAAAAGAGATGGGGACAGGCAATGAAATCTCTCGGCAATATCCGTCGTTCCTTCGCACCGTGGACGGATCCGGACGCAAAGCCATTCATCACGTTCCGCAATGTCACGAAGAGGTTCGGCGATTTCACTGCCGTCGATGATCTCACCCTCAACATCTACCACCGCGAATTCTTCGCTCTGCTCGGAGCGTCCGGCTGCGGCAAGTCCACGCTCCTGCGCATGCTCGCCGGCTTCGAGCGGCCGACCTCGGGCGAAATCATCCTCGACGGCCAGGACATCGCCGGCATCCCGCCCTACAAGCGGCCGGTCAACATGATGTTCCAGTCCTACGCGCTTTTCCCGCACATGACGGTGGAGAGCAATATCGGCTTCGGCCTCAGGCAGGACGGCATGCCGAAGAACCAGATCGCCGAGCGCGTCGCCCAGATGCTGAAGCTGGTGAAGCTCGAGAAATTCGCGAAACGCAAGCCGCACCAGCTCTCCGGCGGCCAGCGCCAGCGCGTGGCGCTCGCCCGCTCGCTCGCCAAGCGCCCGAAGGTGCTGCTGCTCGACGAACCGCTCGGCGCGCTCGACAAGAAGCTGCGCGAGGAAACCCAGTTCGAGCTGATGGACCTGCAGCAGGAACTCGGCCTCACCTTCGTTGTCGTCACGCACGACCAGGAAGAGGCGATGACCATGGCCGACCGCATCGCCGTCATGAGCCATGGCAAGGTCATCCAGGTCGCCACCCCGGCGGAAATCTACGAAGCGCCGAATTCCCGCTTCGTCGCCGACTTCATCGGCGATGTGAACATCCTCGACGGCAAGGTCTCGGCGAGCGGCAACGGCAAGATCGAGCTTGCCACCAGCGACGGCTTCACGGTCCGCACCGCGGCTGGCCATGCGCCCGCGGCGGGCAGTGCAGCCGGCTTTGCCATCCGCCCGGAAAAGCTGAAGGTGACGCGCGCCGCGCCCGTGGATGCCTCCGTCAACGCGGCCGAGGGCGAGATCTGGGATATCGGCTATCTCGGCGACATGACGGTCTTCTACGTCAAGCTCGGCAGCGGCAAGGTCGTGAAGGCATCGATGCTGAATGCCCAGCGCGAGGTGGAGGATCCGATCGCCTATGACGAGAAGGTCTGGGTCTCCTTCGGCGAGACGGCCGGCGTCGTGCTGAAGGATTGACCCGATGACAAAGCTCGGCTCCGCCATCTTCAGCCGCCTCGTCATCATCATTCCCTATGCCTGGCTGCTGTTCTTCTTTCTCATTCCCTTCTTCATCGTCTTCCGCATATCGCTCTCGACGACCGCGATCGCCCAGCCGCCCTACGAGCCTGTCTTCGCGCTGGCGGACGGCCTTTCCGGCCTCTTGGCGAAGATCGGCCAGTTCAGCTTCGACAATTACGTCTGGCTCACCGAGGACGCGCTCTATCTGAACGCCTATCTGTCGAGCCTCTGGATCGCCGGCGTCTCGACCCTGATCACGCTCCTGATCGGCTATCCGATCGCCTACGGCATGGCGCAGGCGCCGCGCACGCTGCGCCCGACGCTGCTGATGCTCGTCATCCTGCCGTTCTGGACGAGCTTCCTGATCCGCGTCTATGCCTGGATCGCCATCCTTAAGCCGGAGGGCCTGCTCAACCAGTTCCTCATCGGCATCGGCATCATCGATACGCCGCTGATCATCATGAACACCAACTGGGCGATCTATATCGGCATCGTCTATTCGTACCTGCCCTTCATGGTGCTGCCGCTCTATTCGGCGCTGGAGAAGATGGACAACACGCTGATCGAGGCGGCGCAGGATCTCGGCTGCCCGCAGATCTCCGCCTTCTGGAAGGTGACCTTCCCGCTCTCCATCCCCGGCATCGTCGCGGGCTGCATGCTCGTCTTCATCCCGGCCGTCGGCGAATTCGTCATTCCGGACCTGCTCGGCGGGTCGCAGACGCTGATGATCGGCAAGACGCTGTGGAACGAGTTCAACGCGAACCGCGACTGGCCCGTCTCGGCCGCCGTCGCCACCATCCTGCTCCTCATCCTGGTCGTGCCCATCGTGTTCTTCCAGAACGCGCAGGCGAAAGCCGAAGAGCAGGGGAGGTAAGCCCATGAACACCTGGTCGCGTTTCAACATCGTCTCGGTCGTTCTCGGCTTCGCCTTCCTCTACCTGCCGATCGTTCTGCTGGTCATCTTCTCCTTCAACGAGTCGAAGCTGGTCACGGTCTGGGCCGGGTTCTCGACCCGGTGGTACGTCTCGCTCTTCAACAACCAGGGCCTGATGGATGCCGCCTGGGTGACGATCCGCGTGGCGCTGCTGTCGGCCACCGTCGCCACCGTCCTCGGCACCATGGCGGCGCTGGCGCTGACGCGCTACACGCGTTTCCGCGGCCGGCTGCTGTTTTCCGGCATGGTCTACGCGCCGCTCGTCATGCCGGAGGTCATCACCGGCCTTTCGCTGCTCCTGCTCTTCGTCGCCATCGGTTTCGACCGCGGCTTCGTGACGGTCATGCTGGCGCACATCACCTTCTCGATGTGCTTCGTCACGGTCGTGGTGCAGTCGCGCCTGCTCTCCTTCGACCGCTCGATCGAGGAGGCCGCAATGGATCTCGGGGCGACGCCGGTGAAGACCTTCTTCGAGGTAACGCTGCCGGTCATCGCGCCGGCCGTGCTGTCCGGCTGGATGCTGGCCCTCACGCTCTCGCTCGACGACCTCGTCATCGCGAGCTTCACCTCGGGACCCGGCGCCACGACCCTGCCGATGAAGATCTACAGCCAGGTGCGTCTCGGCGTGACGCCGGAGATCAACGCGGCCTGCACGCTGCTTATCGGCCTCGTCGCCATCGGCGTCCTCATCGCCTCGCTCATGACGAAGCGCCGCGAGGTCCAGCGCCAGCGCGACGAGCAGGCGGCCTTCGCCGGCCGTTAAGCCTGGACGGGAGCCCTACTGGCGGGGCTGCTGCCCCGTCAGGATGGAGATCGGCGAGATCACCGGCTCCGGCCAGGAACCGCCGACGAAGAAGCTGATCGCCGGCGTGACGACGGGAGTTTCCGCCTGCTGCCGGTCGGCGAGCGTGCCGGCCAGCGCGACGCTGCCGCTGCGATAGGGGATCATGCCGGAGAGCGTCAGCAGCTTCTCGTTGCCTTCGATCTGCGCCTTGGTCAGCTCCGCCAGGCCCCGGTCGAGCCGGGCCTCCACGTCGGCCCGGACGAAATCGAAGGATCCGTTCGACGCCTCGGAGAAGTTGAAGAAGGCGTTCTTCGCCGCCCGCTCCTCGAAGGCCTGGCGGTTGAAATGGGTGAGCGTGCCGGGTCCCATGGCCAGCCGGAAGTGGCCGGACATGTCGGACGCCGTCGTCGCCCAGAGCGGCCGGTCCGTCGACAGCTCGAAATCGGCCGAGCCGCGCCCTGCCGGCAGCGGTCCGGGCAGGGCGAGCGTGTTGACGATCGCGCCGATATCGACATTGCTCAGCGACATCTGCAGGCGCCCGCCGCCGCGGAACCCCTGCTCGGTCAGCGCGATGCGCCCGGTCAAGCGGCCGTCCATGAACTGGCTGTCGCCGATGTCGAACGAGGCGCGGCCGTTCTCGATGCGCATGCCGGCGGCAAGGTCCTGCAGGGAGAAGGGCGAGAAATCCGCGCTCTTGGCGGAAAGCCGCAGGTCCATGCCGAATTGATGGATGAAGGCGGTGTCGATGCCGGTGGTCGCCTGGTCGGCGCCGGGAAGCGGCGAGAAGGCGGTCAGGAAGGCGTGAAGGTCGATCCGGTCGAAGGCCAGCGTGCCGCCCACCTGCGGCAGGCCGTCCGGCGGCATGTTGACGTCGAGCACGCCGGTCGCCCGCGCATTGTCGAGGGTCAGCTTCAGGTCTTCCAGCTTGGCCGTGTAGCCCGCCGTCGTCACCTTCGCCTCGGCGGTGATATGGCCGAGATTGCCGACGGAGGGGATGTCCTTGCCCTGCCAGGCGAGCAGGTGGCCGAGCGACGGGGTCGACAGCGTCATGTTGCCGGCGATGAAGGCGTTTGACGAAAGATTGGCAATCCCCTCGAAGTTCATCGTCGTCGGATCGGCGGAAAGATTGGTGCGCACATTGGCGTTGTGCCCGGCGAGCAGGGCAAGCGGATGGTCGCTGTCGAAGGTCCAGCGCGTCATTTCGCCGTTGACGACGCCCGAAAGCGCGAGATCGAGCGGCCGCCGCAGGGCCGGCCAGCCGATATTTCCGTTGATGTCGGAAATGCGGTAGGGCGCGGTCCCGTCGCCCTGCGTGACCTCGATGACCCCGTCGAGCACGTTGATCGTGCCGATGCGCTCATCTGGAAGTTCCGGTATCGCCTGGCCCTCGGGCGCCGATTTGGTCGCGTCGATCGCCTGCATCAGCCAGCCGCTGTGGCGCCAGTTGAAGACGCCATCGGCATCCCAGCCCACGCGGATCGTCGGCCGCATGAGGTCGAAATCGCTGAACACCGGCTTGCCGCGCACCGCACCGAAGAGGTCGAAGCTCGCCGATATGGCGTCGACATGCGCAAGCTCGCTCCTGTCGGCCGCGTCGACCATCCGCACATTGCCGAGCGTCACCCGCGGATAGGGCCAGAAGGAGAACGCCGCCTCCTGGCCGATCTCGACGTCGGCGCCCGTCCAGGCTTCGAGCGTCCTTTCGATCTCCTTGCCGACCGTGTCGGTCTGGATGAGGAAGGGAAAACCGATGCGCACGGCGGCGAAGAGCACCAGAACGACAAGAGTTCCCCGCACGAGATGCCGTGACTGGATGAAACGGGAAAGGGTCATTCGGGTGCGGGTCCTCTACCGGCAGCGTTCACATCACTTCAAGCGAACGGGGATAGGCGCTTGGGCAGAAGAAATCAAATGGGCCATGGCGGAATTGCGTTCGGCAGCGGCGCGAACCGGCGTTCGCCACTTTATACTGCGGCGCAACATGCTATACGAAGGCCATGGAGTGGAGGAAAGCATGACGTCAGAAATGCCCTTGTGGAAACCTTCGGCGGACATCCTGGCAAGGAGCCCGATGGCCCTGTTCATGAAGGCCGGCAGCCGCATCGCCGGACGCGACCTGAAATCCTACGACGACCTGCACGCCTGGTCGGTGGAGGACCGCGCGGCGTTCTGGACCGCGGTCTGGGATGACGGCGAGGTCATCGGCGAAAAGGGCGGCGTGGCGCTCGAAAACGGCGAGCGCATGCTGGAGGCCCGCTTCTTCCCCGAGGGCCGGCTGAACTTTGCGGAAAACCTCCTGAAGACGACCGGCCCGGACGATGCCATCGTCTTCCGCGGCGAGGACAAGGTATCCTGCCGCTGGTCTTGGGACGCGCTTCGCGACCGGGTCTCGAAACTCCAGCAGGCCTTCGCGGCGATGGGCATACGCGAGGGAGACCGCGTCGCCGCCATGATGCCGAACATGCCGGAAACCATCGCCTGCATGCTCGCCGCCGCCTCGCTTGGCGCCATCTGGTCCTCCTGTTCGCCCGATTTCGGCGAGCAGGGCGTGCTCGACCGCTTCGGCCAGATCGAGCCGAAACTCTTCATCGCCTGCGATGCCTACTGGTATGCCGGCAAGCTGCAGGACGTCTCCGCCAAGGTGAAGGCCGTTGCCGGCAAGCTGGGTGTCCCCGTCGTGGTGGTGCATTATGCCGGCGATGCCGAGGCGCTTGCCGGCGCGCTGCCGGATGGCCGCACGCTCGATGCGCTGATGGCGCCCCATGAGGCCGAGCCGCTCACCTTCGTGCCGCTGCCGTTCCGCCATCCGCTCTATATCCTCTTCTCGTCGGGCACGACGGGCGTGCCGAAATGCATCGTGCATTCGGCCGGCGGCACGCTGCTGCAGCATCTCAAGGAACACCGCCTGCATTGCGGCCTCGTTGCGGGCGAACGGCTGTTCTACTTCACCACCTGCGGCTGGATGATGTGGAACTGGCTGGTCTCCGGCCTTGCCGTCGGCGCCACGCTCTGCCTGTTCGACGGCTCGCCCTTCCATCCCGACGGCAATGTGCTGTTCGACTATGCGCGAGACGAAAAGTTCGCCGTGTTCGGCACCTCCGCCAAATATATCGATGCCGTGCGAAAGGGTGGCTTCACGCCGCTGACGACGCATGACCTTTCCAGCCTTCGCCTGCTGACCTCCACCGGCTCGCCGCTTTCGCCGGAAGGTTTCTCGTTCGTCTACGAGGGCATCAAGCCCGACGTGCAGCTCGCCTCCATTTCCGGCGGCACGGATATCGTCTCCTGCTTCGTGCTCGGCATTCCGCTGCGCGCCGTCTGGCGCGGCGAGATCCAGGGCCCGGGCCTCGGCCTTGCCATGGACGTCTGGGACGAGGACGGCCATCCGGTGCGCGGCGAGAAGGGCGAGCTGGTCTGCACCAGGGCCTTCCCTTCCATGCCGGTCATGTTCTGGAACGACCCGGACGGTGCGAAATATCGCGCGGCCTATTTCGAGCGGTTCGACAACATCTGGTGCCATGGCGACTTTGCCGAATGGACCAGCCATGACGGCATCATCATCCACGGCCGCTCGGATGCGACGCTGAACCCCGGCGGCGTGCGCATCGGCACGGCGGAGATCTACAATCAGGTCGAGCAGCTGGAGGAGGTCGTCGAAGCCCTCTGCATCGGCCAGGACTGGGATGACGACGTGCGCGTCGTGCTGTTCGTGCGCCTTGCTCCCGGCAAGGTGCTGGGCGAGGCACTGGAAAAGACGATCCGCACGAAGATCCGCACCGGCGCCTCGCCGCGCCATGTGCCGGCGAAGATCATCGAGGTCGCCGATATCCCGCGCACCAAGTCGGGCAAGATCGTCGAGCTTGCCGTGCGCGAGGTCGTTCACGGCCGGCCGGTCAAGAACAAGGAAGCGCTCGCCAATCCGGAGGCACTGGAGCTCTTCGCGGGCCTGGAGGCGCTGAAATCGTGAGCGCCTTCGACGTTAATGATTTCCGACTGCCGCATTAACCAAGTTTTCGAAGTTGTGAACGAAAGGTTTGTGCCGGAACCGGTCAGGTAAGGTTTTGTTAAGCCGGAATGACGCAAGGTCGTGCCAACTTGAGCGCGCCCGATGATGGGCGTTCCGGTCGCACCCGACCCGATGGCATGAGGCCGTTCACCACGCTTTTGTTGGACAGCATTCAACTATCGGGGCGGCTTATGCCGCCCCCTTTTTTGCCCCGAACGCGGTTTAGCCGTCCTTGCGGTCCAGCGACCGCGAGACGAGGAAGACGGGAATGAGCCCGACGGCGACGATGATGACGGCCGGCACGCCGGCATCCTCCACCTTCGCCCGCGAGGCGTCCTCGTAGACCAGTGTCGCCAGCGTGTTGAAGTTGAACGGGCGCAGCATGATCGTCGCCGACAGTTCCTTCATGCTTTCGATGAAGACCAGCAGCGCCGCCGTCAGCGTCGCCGGCCGCATCATGGGCAGGAGCACGCTCCAGAGCGTCTGGCTGCTGGTGCGCCCGAGCGTGCGCGCGGCCATGTCGAGATGGGGCGAGAGCTTGTGGAAGCCGGCATCGATCGTGCCTTCCGCCATGGTGAGGAAGCGCACCGTGCAGGCATAGATGATGGCAAAGCCGGTGCCGGAGAGCAGCAGCCCGGTCGAGATGCCGAACTGCGCCCGCAGGAAGGCATCGACCGCATTGTCGAAATTGGCGAGCGGGATGAGCACGCCCATGGCCAGCACAGTGCCCGGCACGCCATAGCCGAAGGACGCGAGGCGGCCCGCGGCGGCATTCAGCCGCGAGCGCGTGGTGCGCGCGGCATAGGCGAGCAGGAAGGCGAGTAGCACCGCGACGAGCGCGGTCGAGCCCGAGACGAGGACACTGTTCCAGAGCGCGGAGAGAAGGCGCGTGGAGGCGAACTGCTCCAGCCGGCGCGCGGCATAACCGCCGAGCACGACGACGGGAATGGCAAAACCGATGACCGGCGGCAGAAGGCAGGCAAGCGTTGCGGCCCATTTCTTCCAGCCTGAAAGCTTGAGGCGCACGGAATCGTGCACGGCCGCCGTCGTCTTCTGGCTGGAAAACCGCTGCCGGCGGCGTGCGGCGCGCTCCACCATCATCAGGCAGATGACGAAGACCAGCATGATGCAGGCGATCTGCGCCGCGCCGGCAAGGCTGCCGCGGTTGAGCCAGGTGTCGAAGATCGAGAAGGTGAGGGTCTGCACGCCGAGATATTCCACCGCGCCGATATCGTTCAGCGTCTCCATGGCGACCAGCGTCAGCCCCACCATGATCGCCGGCCGCGCCATGGGGATCTGGATCTTGGCGAAGACCTTGAGCGGGCCCGCGCCGAGCGTGCGCGCCACGTCGGCCGCCGCCCGGCCCTGCATCAGGAACATCGAGCGGGCGGAGAGGTAGATGTAGGGATAGAGCACGCTGGACAGGACCAGCATCGCCCCGCCCGTGGTGCGCACTTCCGGAAACCAGTAGTCGCGGCTCGTCTGAAAGCCGAAGAGCGCGCGATAGGCGGTCTGCACCGGGCCGGTGAAGGAGAAGAACTCCGCAAAGGCATAGGCGCCGAGATAGGCGGGAATGGCGAGCGGCAGCACCAGCAGGCCGGAGAGCAGGCGGCGCCCGGGGAACTCGCAGCTCGCCACCAGCCAGGCGGTGACGACGCCGACGATCGCCGTGATCGCGCCGACGCCGGCAAGCAGGATCAGCGTGCGCAGCGTCGCGCGCGGAATGACGTTGCTAATGAGATGCGGCCAATTGTCGGTGCCGCCCGTCACGGCGATGACGACGATGGCGATGGCCGGTATCAGCACGATGACGGCCGCGAGCACGGCGGAGGCCGACAGGAGCGGATGGCGCCGCATGCCCGTCCTGCGGCCGAGCATCTGTGCCGGTAGACTTTCGGAAGATACCTGCAAGGCGTTCACCTCGGGAAAGGGGGTCCTTCGGCAGGCAGGCGCCCGAGCGGTTTCCCTCATCCCGCTTCACGCGGGAACCTCGCCGGGGAGGTGCGGGAGCCGGATGAGGGGCCGTCGATGCGCCTTGCCCTCGTCCCTCCGCTCTAATCCAATCGGCTCAATCTGCCAACACGCGCGGCGAGGGAAAGATCACTTCGACCAGCGTGCCCTCGTTCGGCGTGGAACTGATGGCGAAGTTCGCCCGGTTGGCATCGACCATCGCCTTGGTCAGCGGCAGGCCGAGGCCGGTGCCGTCGCCGCGCTTGCGCGCGCCTGTCGTCACCTGCCGGAAGGGTTTCATCGCCTGTTCCAGTTCGCTGCGCGTCATGCCGACGCCGGTGTCGCGGATGCGCAGCACGACGCTGCCGTTCGCCTCATAGGCCGTCGACACGACGATCTGCCCGCCCGACGGGGTGAAGCGGATGGCGTTCGACAGGATGTTGAGCGCGATCTGCTTGATCGATCGCAGGTCGGCGACGATCTGCGGCACGTTGGCCGAAAGCGAGGTGCGGATGATGACGCGCTGGGCGTTCGCCTGCGGCTGCACCAGCGAGACCGCCTCGGCGAGCGTCTCGTTGAGGCCGACGGCGGTGAATTCCAGCTCCATCTCGCCCGCCTCGATCTTCGAAATGTCGAGCAGGTCGTTGACGATGTCGAGCACATGGCGGCCGGAGCGGCCGATGTCGTTGGCATATTCGATATAGCGCGGATGGCCGATCGGCCCGAAGCGCTCCGTCGCCATCATGTCGGAAAAGCCGATGATGGCATTGAGCGGCGTGCGGATCTCGTGGCTGACGCGGGCGAGGAAGTCGCTCTTGTGGGCATTCGCCGTCTCGGCGGCCCGCTTGGCGTTGCGCAGCTCCTCTTCCGTGCGCTTCCACTGAGTGATGTCGCGGATGACCGCGCAATAGCCGGCGGAGGAGGAGAGGCGGCCCATGGTCATGAAGAGTGGGATGAACCCGCCGGCCGCCTCGCGGCCGATGACCTCGCGCCCGTCGTTGAGCACGCTGGCGACGCCGTGGCCGGCAAGCCCGGCGAGATAGTCGAGCACCGCCTTCTGGCTTTCATGGGCAAAGAGCATGGCGAAGGGCCGGCCGCGCGTCTCGTCCTCGTCATAGTTGAAGAGGGCGCTGGCCGAGCGGTTCATCGAGCGGATGTCGCCGTCCTGCCCGACGACCACGACGCCGTCGGTCGCCGTTTCGAGGATCGAGCGCAATTCGCTGACCTCGATGCGCAGTGCCGCGGCCGCGGCCTGGTCGGCATTGCGATCCTCGGCTTCCGCCACTGGAGCCGGCGCAGTCTCGACCAGCGAAAGCGCGGGCTTCGCGTGCAGCGGCGTCAGCGCCAGCATCAGCGCCGTGCCGTCCTCCCAGCGGATCGACTGGAGGCGGGCGTGCACGGCGCTCGTGCTCTCGCCGTCGGCATGGCGCAGGGTCATGGTGCCGTCGCCGTCTTCCGCGTCCTCGTCGGGGCCGGCCAGGAGGATGTCGAGCCCGCCCGAGGCTTCGAGGTCCTCAAGGCCGCCATAGCCCGTCAGGCGAAAGAATTCCGGATTGGCATGGATGAGCCGGTCGCCGACATGAACGAGCAGCGCGACGGGCAGAACGTCGACCACGGCGGCGGTAAGGCCATAGTCCATCTGCCGGCGCGGCGGCGCGATGGCCGTGCGCGCTTCGGCATGCGCCTCGTTCAGGAGGTCGTCGGCATGCGGGCCGATTTCGAGGCCGGGCACTTCCGCGTCGGTTTCATCGGCGGCAGGCGCCATGGCGGTTGCCTCGGCGCTCTCCGGAATTTCCGGGCGGGCGTCACCGGTCGTCTCGTCCGTTTGTTCGCCGCCGGCCGCCGTTTCCACGGGCTCGGCCGACGGACGGTCCTCCGGCTTGCGCTTGCCGAAGGTCTCGCCAAGCTGGCGGGCGATCTCGCGGAAGGCGGCCTGCTCGCCGGTCGAAAGGCCGTCGAAGAGACCGCCGCGATTGCGCCGGGTCTCGAGCTGCACGATCTTGTCGGATTGCCGGCGGGCCGGGGTCTCGACGAGGCGCAGCGCCGGGCGCTCGCCGCGGAAGGCATCCTCTTCGTCCTCGGCGGGCGTGGCCTGCATGTCCTCGCCATCTTCCGCAGGGGCTTCCGCTGCCGCCTCCGTTTCGACGGCGTCCTGCGCTACCGGGTTCCCCCCCTCTATATGATCGGCCTCGTCCGGCATGACGGAGACGTCGTCTGCCGTGTCCGTGGCGTCCGCGACAGGTTGCGTCGTCGCTTCGGTGGTGTCGTCCAGCTCCCCGGCCGCGCTCTCCAGGAGCGTGCCGGCTTCCTCGGCGAAGACTTCCTCCATCTCGGCCGCCTGGTCATCCGCGGCGCTGGCAAGCATCAGGCCGCGGGCGTGCGGATCCGGGGCTGCATCGGCGATGCGCACGATGCCGAAGCCGCGGAAGCCGTCGAATTCCCGGTTGCGCGAATAGGTCGGCAGGGCCGCGAGGTCGACGGGCACGACGAGGTTGGTGCCCTCGGCCGGCCACAGGATCGTCTTGCCGGACCAGGTGTCGCGGCGGCGCAGGAGGTCGCCGATCTTGCCCTCGGGGTCGAGGTCGAAGCGGGTGGCGACGTCGGAGAAGCGCTCGCCGGCAATCGCGGCGGCATGCGGGCCGACGGCGGCGGCGAACTCCTCCGAAATCTCGCTGAACCGGCCCTCCGCATCGATCTTCCAGACGAACCGGATCGGCCGGCCCTGCGGATTGAAGGTAAAGCCGTCCGTGTTGCGATCCGCCCCGTCATTTTCGGCCGCGACCAGAACGGCCTCGGCCCTTTCGGCTTCGGTTCCGACGGTCTCCTCCGTGGCGGCATCCGGCAGGTTCGCGGCCGGTTCGTCCGCTGCCGGCAGGATGTCGGAAGCCGTCTCGACGATCTCTTCGGCGGAAACCGCGGCCTCCATGCCGTCCTCCGGTGCGGCGCCGTCATCGACCGTGGGCTCCGCCTTGAGGGCAACGGGCTCGCAGACCGGTTCCACCACGCCGGCGATCCGTTCAGCCTGCTCCTGCGTCTCCTCCACCGCCGGCGCGGGGCGCTCGGCGTCCAGGACGGTTTCAGCCAGCGTCTCGGCAACGGGTTCCGCCGCGGTTTCATCCGGGTCGAGATGGCCCAGGATCGTTTCGACGGCGAAGAGCAGGTGGAGCGGCGGGTCGGCGGCGATGCGGCCGATGGCGGCGGGCAGATGGCCGCGGCCGGTGGCGATCGGACGCTTGACGAGGCGCTCGGTGCTGCGCCCGGCGGCCTCGACGAGGGCGCGGCGCGTCTCCGGGCTGATGGAAAGGCCTTCGAAACCGTCCGAGGCGGCGATGATCGTGCCGGCGCCGTCGAGCACGGCCATGTGCGTGTCCGGATCGTCGAAGCCGGTCAGCATGGCAGCGGCGGCCTCCTGCGGGCTCTGCCGGCCGGCGCCGACCGGCGCGCTGAACAGGATCGCCTCGTCGCCGGGGCGGATGGTGACGTCCTCGACGGCGGCCGTCACCGGTACGCTGCGAAAGCCGCTGCCGACGCGCATGAGAAAGGTGCGGCGATCGCCCGGCGCCTGCACCTGGCGGGCGGTTGCCGCCAGCTGGCGGAAGGCGACGTCGGCGCGGTCCGGCCCGGCATCGAGGAAATCGTAGATATTGTCATGGCCGAAGAGGGCCGCGCCGCGGCCGTTCGACCAGAGCACGCGCGCCATGTCCCTCGAAAACAGCACGACCGCCTCGCCCCTGGCGAAGGGCAGGCGCACCCGTTCATGGACGGCGACGTCGATAAAGGGATACTGCTTTGCGGACATGTTCAGGCCTGTCTCAATCCGGCGTCCCGGCTTTCCATTAACACTTTATTAATAGCGGCGCACCGGCGGAGGGTCCAGCGCCCGGCCCGCAAAGCCCCGGGCTTTCGGGCAGAAGGGTTAACGGCCTCATGATTTATTGTGCGATGCACAATTTTGTTGCAATGCGAAATAAGATCGCCTATATAGAGGCCATCCAAGAACACGGCGCCTCTAGAGAGGGCCAAACCAAGGAGCGCAGACAATGGCTACCAAGAAGACCGACGACGTATTCTCCATCGCATCCATCGACCCGAGCAAGTTCTCCGAGAGCTTCCGCGAATTCGCCGAAAAGGGCGCCGCGCAGACCAAGGAGGCCTATGCCAAGATGAAGGAAGCTGCCGAAGACGCCACCAAGACCGTCGAAGCGACGCTTGAAAGCGCGCAGGCCGGCTCCGTCGAACTCGGCCTCAAGGCCATCGAAGCGCTCCGCACCAATGCCGAGAACTCGCTTTCACATATGGAAGCCCTGCTCGGCGTGAAGTCCGTTTCCGAACTCTTCGAACTGCAGGCCGCCTTCCTGCGCAAGCAGGCCGAAGTCGCCGTCGAGCAGGCCAAGACCCTGCAGGAAACCTCCAAGAAGGTTGCCGAGAAGGTCGCCGCTCCCGGCAAGTCGGCCGCCGAGAAGGCCATGAAGTCCTTCAAGACCGTCTGAGCACCGTCTGGTGCGGGGCTGGACCCCATGATAAAATGGCCGGGTAATCGCTCGGCCATTTTCATTTGAGCGCTTGCAAAAAACGCTTGAAAAATGGTGCGGCTCCCCTTATGTGACGCACCAAGCGCGCAGGACGCGCCGTGTGCGGTTGTAGCTCAGTTGGTTAGAGCGCAGGTTTGTGGCACCTGAGGTCAGTGGTTCAACTCCACTCAACCGTACCACTTCTTCTCCCCTGAAATCCGGATGGTTGTAGCTTTCCCGCGGGACGGCGCCGTTTTGGCGATGCCTTGCCTATGCCCTCTTGACTTGCGTAGAAAATAGGTAGATCGGTCTACATATTTATTGGAGGGCGCAATGGGTGAACGGGTGCCTGCGCGGGAGCGCCTGCTGAAGGCGGCGGCCGAGCTGTTTTACCGGGATGGGGTCGGGGCGACGGGGATCGATACGATCACCGCGCATGCGGGCGTCGCCAAGATGAGCCTCTACAACAACTTCTCCTCCAAGTCCGATCTCGTGAACGCCTACCTGGAGGCGCGCCTTGCGGAATGGCATGCGCTCTACGGCGAGCGGCTGGCCAAGGCCGCGACGCCGCGCGAGCGGCTGCTGGCGGTCTTCGATTCCTATGTCGACCATGCCGAACGCGCCTATGGCTGGGGATTTCGCGGCTGCGGCCTGCTCAATGCCGCCGCCGAGCTTCCCGTCGGCGATGTCGGCCGGGCGACGGTGGCCCTGCAGAAGGAAGAGGTCGAGCAGCTCTTCAGGGCCTGCCTGCGCGAAATAAAGCCCGATGGCGGCGCTGCGATCGACGCGATGGCGGAACACCTGTCCTTCGTGCTGGAGGGCGCCATGGCCCGCGCCGGCCTCGACGGGCATGACGGTCGGCTGAAGGCGGCCCGCAGGATCGCCGTCTCGATCATGGACCAGCTATGAGCGCCAGCGATCTTGCGGCACTGCCTTCCGTCCGTGCGAACCGGCTCTGGTCGCTCGGCGTCCTCGTCCTTCTCGAGGCGGCATTGGTCGTGTGCTGGAGCGCCGGCTTCATCGGCGTGCGCTTTGCCAGCGACCATGCGCCGATCTTCCTCATCCTCTTCTGGCGAAGCCTCGTGTCCGGGCTGGTGCTGTTGCCCTTCGCGCTTGCCCTGGGACCGAGGATGCGCGGCAGGGACGTCGCCTTCCAGATGCTGCTCGGCGCGCTGGCCATGGCCGGTTATCTCTCCGGCTTCGCGCTGGCGATCGGTCTCGGCGTGCCCACCGGTCTCGTCGCGCTCATCACCGACATGCTGCCGCTTGCCGTCGCCTTCCTGTCCTGGCCCATTCTCGGTCAGGCGCTGACGGGGCGCCAATGGATCGGTTCGTTCATCGGCCTTGCCGGCGTGCTCATCGCCTCCGGCTGGTCGCTGGAGATCGGCCACGTGCCGCTCTGGGCCTATGGCCTTCCCGTTCTCGGCACCCTGTCCCTGGCGCTGGCGACGCTCTTGCAGAAGCGCAGCCCGGTCAATGCCATGCCGGTCTATCAGAGCCTCTGCATCCAGTGCCTGTCGGCAGCCGCGATCTTCGCCGTGCCGGCCTGGCACGAGGGCGGCGTGCTTCCGGTTCTCGATCGGGGCTTCATCGGCGGCATCCTCTGGCTCGTCTTCGTCGCGACCTTCGGTGCCTGGAGCCTCTACTATCTCGCGCTGCGCAAATCCTCGCCCGCCCGGGTGACCGCCGTCCTCTATCTCAGCCCGCCGGTGACCATGGTGTGGGCCTGGCTGATGTTCGGCGAGCCCCTGTCCTGGGCCATGGCCGGGGGGCTCGCCGTGTCCCTCGCCGGTATCCTCATCGTGGCGAAATCGCAGGCGCCCGCCCACCGCTGACGCGGCGTAAACCCTTCCTTTACCACGCTTTTGACGCCATTCCCGTTTTGGCACTCCATTAGGAAACCGTTGACCAATGAATCCCTAATGTCCTCCCGTTCCTGTGTGGGACCGGTCCGCATGACGCGCTGCCGCGATGCAAATGGGGTTCTTCAAATGCACATGACGTGCGTCAAATGGCTGGCGGTTCCCGCCGGCATGTTCGGGCTGTTCCTTCTCTGGCTGCCGATCAGCCTTCAGGCCCAGCTTATCTTGAGTTTTGCCGTGCTCGGCGTGATGTTCCTGGCGATGACCCGCCCGAAGAGCGCCACATTCCGGCTCGTCACCTTCGTTTTTGCCGGCATCCTCGCCATGCGCTACGCCTTCTGGCGTACCACCGAGACGCTGCCGAGCATCTATGAACCGCTGAACTTCATTCCCGGCCTGGTCCTCTATCTCGCGGAAATGTACTGCCTTGCCATGCTGGCGATCAGCTTCTTCATGCTGGCCGATCCGGTAAAGCGCGAAAGCCCGGAGATGGGCGATGCGGCGAGCCTGCCGACCGTCGACGTCTTCATCCCGTCCTACAACGAGGAGCCGGAGCTGCTTGCCGGCACGCTCGCCGCGGCGAAGTCGATGCTCTATCCGAAGGACAAGCTGAACGTCTATCTGCTCGACGACGGCGGCACGGAGGCAAAGCGCAACCATAAGGACCCGCGCATCTCGATCGCGGCGATCCGCCGCCACGAGCAGCTGAAGGCGCTCTGCGCCTCGCTCGGCGTGCATTATCATGCCCGCAAGCAGAACGACCACGCCAAGGCCGGCAATCTCAACGAGGGCCTGAAGGTCTCGAAGGGCGAGCTCGTCGTCGTCTTCGACGCCGACCATGCGCCGGTGCGCGAGTTCCTGCGCGAGACGGTCGGTTTCTTCCGGAAGGACAAGAAGCTCTTCCTCGTCCAGACGCCGCACTATTTCCTCAATCCGGATCCGCTGGAAAAGAACCTCCAGACCTTCGCGCGCATGCCCTCGGAAAACGAGATGTTCTATTCGATCCTGCAGCGCGGGCTGGACAAGTGGAACGCCTCCTTCTTCTGCGGCTCGGCGGCGGTGCTGCGCCGCGCGGCGCTTGTCGCGGCGAACGGCTTTTCCGGCCAGTCGATCACCGAGGACTGCGAGACGGCGCTGGCGCTGCATTCCAAGGGCTGGCACAGCCTCTATGTCGACAAGCCGCTGATCGCCGGCCTCCAGCCGGAAACCTTCGTGTCCTTCATCGGCCAGCGCGCCCGCTGGTGCCAGGGCATGCTGCAGATCCTCATCCTCAACCGGCCGTTCCTCGCCAAGGGCCTGACGCTCGCCCAGCGCATCTGCTATGCCGGCATCAACCTGTTCTGGCTGTTCCCGCTGTCGCGGCTCGCCTTCGTCTTCTCGCCGCTGCTCTACATCTTCTTCTCGTTGGAGATCTACCAGGCGAACATCCTGGAATTCGCCTCCTACGCGGTGACCTACCTCATCGGCTCCTTCGCCATGCAGAGCTATCTCTATGGCCGCGTGCGCTGGCCCTGGGTCTCCGAGCTCTATGAATATGTGCAGTCGGTGCTGCTCTTCGGCTCGATCGTCAGCGTCATCCGCAGCCCGAGGAAGCCGACCTTCAACGTCACGGCAAAGGGCCAGACGCTCGACCGCAGCATGCTGTCGCCGCTCGCCCGGCCCTACTTCCTCATCTTCTTCGTGCTGCTCGCGGCCGCGCTCTATTCCGGCTACCGCTTCCTGACCGAGCCGGTCGCGACCGAACTCCTGACCATCGTCGCCGGCTGGAACCTCATCAATCTCGGCCTTGCTGGGGCTGCGCTCGGCGTCGTCGCCGAGCGGCGGGAGCTGCGCCGCAACCAGCGCCTGCCCGTCAAGCGCCATGCGCTGATGAAGGCCGAGGGCAAGCTCTCCAACATTATCATCCAGGATGCCTCCTTCGGCGGCGTCTCGGTGGAATTCGTCGAGACGGCACCGGAGATCGACCTTGAAAACCCGCTCGAAGCGTCCATCCAGCTCCGCCGCGCCGGCCAGGTCATCACCTTCGACGTCGTCTATCGTTCCAGCCGCGATGCCGGTGCGGGCGCGGTGCACGGCTTTGCCTACAAGGAGCGCACGCCGGAAACCTTCCTGGCGATTGCCGAACTGATGTATTCCGACCAGGCCGTCCTGCAGGAGCGCATCACCCGCCGCCAGGTGCGCCGCAGCTTCTTCTGGGGCACCTCGCGCTTCGCCCTCTGGAGCATCCGCGAGACGCTCCGCGCGCTCCGCTACTCCGCCGGCCTCATCCGCGAAAGCAACGTCAAATCCTTTGCCGACGCGCCGATCGTCGTGAAGGACAACAATGCCCAGATCTCCGGCCGCGCCACCGAGCTGCCGCCGGTCCTGACAGGAGCCCAGGCCTATGGCTAACCCCACGCTTCTCAAGACCCTGGCGCTCGTCTTCCTCGTTGCCTCGGCCAGCGCCGGCCGGGCCGAGGGGCTGGTGGCCGATGCCGTCAAGCCGCTCCTCGATGGCACGGTGCTGACCAGCGGCCTCCTGCCGCACTCCGTCGAGACGAAGAAGATCGCGTCCGAAGGCGCCGCGGCCGAAAACCTCGTACCCTTCGAGCAGTCGGCGGAGGCCTACACGCTTTCCGGCGAGGACGACGTCGCGACCTTCACCTTCCAGCTTAACGGTCCGCAGGTTGCCGCCGGCGGCACGCTGAACCTTGCCTATGTCAACGCGGTCTCGGTGCTGCCCGACACGGCGAAGGTGGATATCGAGGTCAACGGCCGCGACCTCGGCGGCTTTCCCATCGCCTCGCCGAATGGTGTCAAGACGGAGAAGGTCGCGGTCGTCTCCGAATTCCTGCGGGCCGGCCGCAATGTCGTGCGCCTGCGCGCCCGGCAGCACCATCGTGTCGATTGCTCGCTCGACGCCACCTATGAGCTCTGGACGAAGCTCGATCCAGCGGCAAGCGGCTTCGCTTCTCCCGTTTCCACCGACTTTGCCGATTTCGACAGCCTGCTCGCCGTTCGCCGTACGGCGGAGCAGCGCACGGATATCCGTGTCGTCCTTCCCGCCTTGCCCGATGCCGAGGCGCTGAACGAGGCCGCGCCCGTCCTTCAGGCGCTCGTCCTGTTCCTGAACCGGGATGACGTGACGGTCTCGGTCGCCGACAGGCCGGGCACGGGGCCGGGCATCGATCTCGTCATGGCCATGGACCGAAACAGTTCGGCCACGCTTGCGAAACTCGGCCTCGCCGGCGCCCCGCGCGGGCTTTCCGTGCAGGCCGGCGCCTCGGCCGAGCGGGCGCGTGTCGTCATGCGCGCCGCCAATGCCGGCGATATCCGCGCGGCCGTGCTCGCTGCCGTGAAGGGATCGATGGCCGATGGCCTGAAGACCGGCATCTTCGGAACGGGCAGGGACGTGCTCGCCGTCGATGCCGGCGATCGTCGCACGCTGAAGGATGCCGGCTACGAGACCCGCGTCTTCTCCGGTCGCCTGTCGCGCACCGATTTTTCGGTCGAGATGCCGGCGGACTTTTATCCGGCGGAATATGCGACGCTCGACCTTCGCCTTTCCGCCGCCACCTCGCCGGGCCTCGACCAGACGGCGCAGCTTCTCGTGCGCGTCAACGACCGGGTGGTGAAGAGCTATCCCTTCCGCAACCGCACCGGCGAGCAGTTCGACGGCAAGCGGATCGAGCTGCCGCTGCGCGCCTTTCGGCCGGGCGTCAACCGGATCGAACTGCTGGCGGAGCTGCCGATGGCGGCGGACGCCGCCTGCCGCCCGGAAGAGCGCGATGACCGCAAGCCGCGCTTCATCCTGCTCGACACGACCGCCATCGAGGTTCCGGCGCTCGCCCGCGTCGGCCGGCTGCCCGATCTTTCGGCGCTGGCCGGCAAGGCCTATCCCTATGGCGGCGGCAAGGCCTTCGACCTCGTCATCGACCGGGCGGACAGCCAGTCGGTCGGTGCCGGCCTCACGCTTCTGTCCCGCCTGGCGCGCTCCGCCCGTGCGCCGCTGAATGCCAGGATCGCCATCGGCCTGCCCGCGCAGGGCACCGGCCGCGACGCGCTGGTGATCTCCTCGCAGAACGACTTTGCCGAGCTCGGCGCCGCGGGCAAATCGGCTTTCCCCGCCGAAGCCGATATCGGCGCTTCCGTCGCCGACCTGCTGAAGCCCGACCCGGTGCTCACCGCCTCGGTTTCCGCCGGCACCGGCGACGAGACCGCCGACCTCCTGCAGGCCTTCCACAATTCGACGGCCGCGCAGCAGGAAGACCTTTCCTTCGGCGCGCGGGCGCAGCTCTGGCTCACCGCCGCATCGAACGGTTTCGGGCGCTGGCTGAGCTATGAAGGCGAGGATGCCGGGCGGGCCCCCCATGGCGAAGGTGCGCTGGTGACGCTTTCACAGATGCGCTCGCCCGACGGCCTTTCCACCTGGACGGTGGTCAAGGCCGGTTCGCCGCGCGATGTGGATGCCGGCGTGCAGCGGCTCGTGGCACCTGCCGTCTGGCGTGATCTCCAGGGCGGCACGGCAACCATCGAGATGGCAAGCCTTGCGCTTTCCAGCCTGCCGGCGGCGGAGCGCTACATCGCCGACTTCGCCGATCGCAGCCCGGGCAATCTGCGCCGGGTCGCGGCCGCCTGGTTCTCCGACAATTTCCAGATCTACGTGCTGCTCGTTCTCGCCTGCCTCGGCACCTTCGCCGTCTGGCTCGGTGTGACGGTGCCGAAGAGGGGCGTGAGGTCCGATCGATGAGAGCGCTTTTCCTGTCCGCCCTTCTTGCCGGTTGCACGGCTTTGTCGCCGATCGCGCTGGCGGGCGAGGCCGGTCCCGACGCGGTCGAGATGGCTGCCCTCTATTATTACGCCGAGCAGAAGCAGGCCGCCCGGCTGGAGGCCGAAACGAACCGCCTGCGGCTGAAATATCCGGATTTCGTGGTGCCGGCGGATGTCTATTCGCCTGCTGCGCGGCAAGTGGACGAGAGCGCGCTCTGGGCGCTCTACGAGAAGAACGACTTCACCGGCATAGAGGCCGAGATCGGCAGGCGCCGTTCGGAAAATCCCGAATGGATGCCGAGCGAGGATTTTTCCGGCAAGCTCTCCCGGCGCAGGCAGCGCGTCGAGATGATGGCCGCCACCGCCCGCAAGGACTGGATGGGCGTCATCGAGGCGGCGAAGGGTCTCGATCCGTCGACGGAAACGGAGGTCGACCTCGCCTGGATGCTGCTCGATGCCTATGCGGGAACCGGCGCGAAGGACGCGCTGACTTCGGTGTATCGCGGCCTGCTCTTCCGCGAGGGCGACAAGCGTCTGCCGGACCAGCAGATTCTCACGACCTTGCAGAAATCGACGCGGGATTTCCCGTCGGAGGACGTGCGCAAGGCGATGGGCCTGCTGGCGACATCGCCGCTGCTGCAGGCTGGCCTGGCGCCGGTCGAACTCGATCTGACGCGCAAGGACATCGCGGATTTCAATGCGGACGAAAAGCGCCAGACGCCGATTGCGGAGGGCGAGGTCGGCAAGCTTCGCGCCGCCGCGGAAAAAGGCGAACGTCTCGAGGACCTGTCGCTGCTCGGCTGGTACGACCTGAAGCTCAAGGCGCCGGAAAGTGCCGCGCGCTGGTTCAAGGCGGCGCTTGCCAAGCGCCGGGACGCGGAGAACGCCAAGGGTCTCTACCTGTCGCTGGCGGCAGGGAACAGGCAGGAAGAGGCCTATGCGGTCGCGCAAGCCTATATCGAGGACCTTTCCGCAGACCCGGCCTTCCTGATGAATGCGCTGTCGCTGCGCTTCTCCAAGCCAGACCAGCCGGACGCGGACGGGAAGACCGTCACCGCCTACAGCAACGCGATCCTCGTGACGTCCAACGCCGACCATGCGGAAATCCTCGCCTGGTATGCCTATAATTCGCGCCAGTATGAGGCCTCAAGGGCCTGGTTCGCAAAGTCGCTCGACTGGGAAAGCGCGCCGGTGCGCGTCAAGGGGCTCGCACTCAGCCTGCTGCGCCTCGGCCAGAAGAAGGACTATGCGGCGCTGGAGCAGGAATACCGCGACATCTACCCGGAGATCTGGGCCGAGATAAAGGTCGCCACCCCGCCCAAGGGCCGCCGCAGCGTCTCCGTGGAAATGCCCGTCGCTTCCGCCACGGGCGGTGGCAGCGGTTATCTCGCGCATTTCAAGGCGAAGCGCTTCAGTGCCTGCATCAAGGACATTTCCGCGCTGGAAGCGCGCGGCGCGATCTCCGCCGATGCCATGCTGATCAAGGGCTGGTGCCACCTCGAACTGAACCGGCTGGCCGAAGCCCGCAACGCCTTCCAGGCGGCGCTCGGCAACAGCCGCACGCAGGCGGATGCCGCCTATGGCGCGGCGCTCACCCTGCTGCGCGGCCGGCTGACGGACGATGCCGAGGCGATGGTCAGCCTCTATCCGCTTGCGGAAAGGCGCGACCGCGAGGTGCGGGCCGAGATCTACTGGCAGCGTGCCCGCTCGGCCTTCGACCACAAGCAGTACCAGCGCGTGCTCGATGCGCTGAACGCGCGCGCCAGCCTCGTCGCCGAGCCGGCCGATCTCAGCCAGCTGCGCGGCTGGGCCTACTACCATCTCGGCAATCGCGGCCAGGCGCAGGCGGTCTTCGCGCGGCTCAACATGCATCTCTACGACCCGGCGGCCGCCCGCGGCCTTGCCGTCTCCACGGCCCCCATCCGATAGGTTCTTCATGCGCTGGCTGCTTCTCGCTGCACTTCCGCTCCTTGCCACGGGCTGCACCGCCGTGCACGATCCGTTCCTCGAAACCGGTTCCATCCGGCCGGATGCGCCGCCGATCTCGACGGAGGTTTCGCCGGAATTCGCCGCCGCCTACCTGCCGTCGATCTCCGGGCGCATCGAAAGCGTGCGCCAGACGGTGCGCGGCGATTTCTTCGAGCAGGCGATCGTCTATTCCAACGCGACGGCCTCCGCCGGCGAGAACGTGCTGACGGTGCGGGTCGGCACGCCCGCCGAAGGCACCGCCTTCCTGCGCGCGCCGACGCGGCGGGCGATCCTTGCCGAGATGCGGCAGGCCTTGCCGGGCGTCGCCATGAGGATCAACGCGGCTGCCGGCCAGAACACGCACGGCGTCTACGGCTATGCGACGGGGCCGCTCGGCACCTCCGGGAGCTGCCTTTATGCCTGGCAGTTCGCCAAACGAACGGCGCCGCTCAGCGAAACGGCGATGGGCCGCATCGGGGACGGCAACTATTCCGCGCAGGTGCGCCTGCGCTTCTGCCATCCCTCCATGCCGGAAGAGCGCATCGCCGCGCTGATGGGCGGCATGCGGCTGAAGCCGGTGACGAGCCAGACCTTCGACATGCTGCGTTATGCCGGCGGCAGCGGCGGCCTGCGCAGCCAGCCCGTATCGGTGCGCGCCGAGCCCGTGGCGGTGATCGACGAGGGCGCAGAGCCGCGCCGCACGCCAAAACGCCGGATCGTGGAGGAGGCGCGGGCGGAAGAGCCGGCCGTCATCCGCAATGCGGTTCGCGTGCCGCTGCCTGACGAGGCCGGCCAGCACAAGGTGACGGTCACTGTTGCCGAAAAGCCGGCAGAGGAGGCCGGGGAGAAGCGGACGCCGCGGGCCAAAAGCGTGCTGGTGCCGATGCCCGAAACGGCCGCGCTGCCCGCGGGCGACTGACGCTCACAGGAAGATGTGGTGCTCCTTCTGCACGAGTTCCTGCAGGAATTCGGTGACGGTGCGCACGCGCGTCAGGTCCCGCGCGCTTTCGTGCCAGGTCGTCCAGTAGGCACGGCGGATGGCGGTGCCGGGCAGCAGGCGGACGAGCTCGTCATGTTGCCGGGCGATGTAATCGTGCAGGATGCCGATGCCGGCGCCGGAACGCACGGCCTCCGTCTGGCCGGTGGCGCTGGAAATCTCGAAGCCCGCATCCCAGCTGCGCATGATCTCGCCGGTGAAATTGAGCGAGGCGGTGAAGATCAGGTCCTCCACATAGCCGACCCGCCGATGGGCCTTGAGGTCCTCGACGGTTTGCGGCGTGCCGTTTTCTGTAAGATAGGCGCGGGAGGCATAGAGGCCGAGCGTATAGTCCGTCAGCTTGGCGGAGACGAGGCGCCCCTGCTCCGGCCGTTCCAGCGTGATGGCGATGTCGGCCTCGCGCTGGGAGAGCGAGAAGGAGCGCGGCACCGGCACGAGCTGGATCTTCAACTCCGGATGGCGCGCCGTCAGCCGGCCGAGGCGCGGCGCGAGGAAGGAGACGCCGAACCCGTCCGGCGCGCCGACGCGCACCGTGCCGGCGACGGCGGTATCGATGCGGCCGATGCTCGCCTGCACCGCCAGCATCTCCGTCTCCATCCGCTCGGCTGCGCGCAAGAAGGCCTCGCCCTCGGCGGTGAGCTCGCAGCCATTGGTCCGGCGGATGAGGAGCCGCGTCTTCAACGCCTCCTCCAGCGCGCTGACGCGGCGGCTGAGCGTGGCATGGTTCACGCCGAGGCGGCGGGAGGCGGCGAGGATCTGCCCGGTGCGGGCCACCGCCAGGAACATGCGGGCGTCATCCCAGTTCATCTTTGCCTCCGACTTTAATTTCTGCACAACGGTTCCTTATCTAAGGTGATTGAGTTGTGCAAATTGAAGTGCGATGATCCTTTCACAACAAACGGAGGACTCCCCATGTACGAGATCGGCCATTTCATCAACGGCGAGAAGGTCGCCGGCACCAGCGGTCGCACCGCAAACGTCTACAACCCGGCGACGGGCGAGGTTCAGGCGACGGTCGCGCTCGCCAACGACGCGGATCTCCAGGCCGCCATCGACAGCGCCAAGGCCGCGCAGCCGAAATGGGCCGCCACCAATCCGCAGCGCCGCGCGCGCGTCTTCATGAAGTTCGTCGAGCTTCTCAACCAGAACATGGATGAGCTCGCCGTGCTGATCTCGCGCGAACACGGCAAGACCATCGAGGATTCGAAGGGTGACGTCATCCGCGGCCTCGAAGTCTGCGAATTCGTCATCGGCATTCCACACCTGTCCAAGAGCGAGTTCACCGAAGGCGCCGGCCCGAACATCGACATGTACTCGATCCGCCAGCCGGTCGGTATCGGCGCGGGCATCACGCCGTTCAACTTCCCGGGCATGATCCCGATGTGGATGTTCGCCCCGGCCATCGCCTGCGGCAACGCCTTCATCCTCAAGCCGTCCGAGCGCGATCCGTCGCTGCCGATCCGCCTTGCCGAACTGATGATCGAAGCCGGCCTGCCGGCAGGCATCCTCAACGTCGTCAACGGCGACAAGAGCGCGGTCGACGGCGTCCTGGCGCATCCGGACATCGCCGCCGTCTCCTTCGTCGGCTCCACGCCGATCGCCCGCTACGTCTACGGCACGGCCGCCGCCAACGGCAAGCGCGCCCAGTGCTTCGGCGGCGCGAAGAACCACATGATCATCATGCCCGACGCCGACCTCGACCAGGCCGCCAACGCCCTGATGGGCGCCGGCTACGGCTCGGCCGGCGAGCGCTGCATGGCGATCTCGGTCGCCGTGCCGGTCGGCGAGGAAACCGCCAACCGCCTCATCGAAAAGCTGACGCCGATGATCGAGAGCCTGCGCATCGGCCCCTATACCGACGAGAAGGCCGACATGGGCCCGGTCGTCACCAAGGAGGCCCAGGCGCGTATCCTCGGCCTCATCGACAAGGGCGTGGAAGAAGGTGCAAACCTCGTCGTCGACGGCCGCGGCTTCAAGCTGCAGGGTTATGAGGACGGCTACTTCGTCGGCGGCTGCCTGTTCGACAACGTCACGCCGGACATGGAGATCTACAAGACCGAGATCTTCGGCCCGGTTCTCTCCGTCGTCCGCGCCAAGAACTACGAGGAAGCCCTCGACCTGCCGATGAAGCACGAATACGGCAACGGCGTCGCGATCTACACCCGCGACGGCGACGCCGCCCGCGACTTCGCCAGCCGCATCAACATCGGCATGGTCGGCGTCAACGTTCCGATCCCGGTTCCGCTCGCCTACCATTCCTTCGGCGGCTGGAAGTCCTCGGCCTTCGGCGACCTCAACCAGCACGGCACGGACTCGATCAAGTTCTGGACCCGCACCAAGACCGTGACGAGCCGCTGGCCGTCCGGCATCAAGGGCGGCGCGGAATTCTCCATTCCGACGATGAAGTGATCCGTTCGACCGGATAGGATTGAAGGGGGCTCCCGGATGGGGGCCCCTTTTGCGTTACGGGTTTTTTGTGCTCTGCGAAGAATAGCCATACCGCCCGGGCCGTTAAGCCCTCGTGTTCTATGCATTTGGAAGGGGCAAACGATATGGCATTTGCAGCATCCGCTGCGCCCGCGGGACAGGCGGGCGGTTTCCACCGCATCACGTTTACCGGCAAGGCGTCGGAGTATTTCGGCATCTGGATCGTCAATGTGCTGCTGACGATCCTGACGCTCGGCATCTATTCGGCCTGGGCGAAGGTTCGGCGTAACCGTTACTTCTATGGCAACACCGTGCTGCTTGGCCGGTCGTTCGAATACCACGCCAAGGGGCTGCAGATCCTCATCGGCCGCCTCATCGTTCTCGGCGCCTTCGTCGCGCTCAACGTCATCGCGACGCTGGTACCGATCCTCGTGCTGCTGCCGACGCTGGTCGTGCTGATCGCGCTGCCCTGGCTCGTCGCCAAGGGCCTGCGCTTCTCCGCGCGGGTCACGAGCTATCGCAATGTGCGCTTCGATTTCGTCGGCGGGGCGGGCGGGGCCTTCAAGGCCTTCATCCTCGGCAGCCTGCTCGCCGTCATCACCGTCGGCATCCTGACACCGCTCGCCAGCCGCTGGGTCTCGCGCTATGTCGGCTCGAACCTGCGCTACGGCGGCAAGGCCTTCGATACGGATCCGAAGCTCGGTCCGCTCTACAAGTCCTGGCTCCTGTCGTTCCTCATCGCGCTGGTCGGCCTCGGCGTCATCGCGCTCATCGTCTTCATGAACCTCTCGCTGATCCTGCCGATGATCGAGACGCCCGGCGCGCTGACACCGGAACAGCAGATCCCGCTCGTCATCAGCGCGGTCATCGGCTACATCGTGCTCTTCGCCACCTTCGGCATTGCGGGCCTCTTCTATCGCGCGGGCGTGCGCAACATTGCCTGGTCGGCAACCACCTTCGACGGCCAGCACCGCTTGCTGAGCGACGTCTCGCGCACCCGCTACACCTGGATCGCCATTTCCAACGTCATCGTCACGCTGCTGACCCTCGGCCTGATGCGACCCTGGGCGGCGGTGCGCATGGCGCGCTATACGTGGGAGCATACCGGCGTTACCTTTGCCGGCGACATCGGCGAGCTGTTCAGCCGCATCGAGGCGCAAGGCTCGGCCGTCGGCTCCGAATTCATGGATTTTGAAGGTTTCGACTTTGGCTTCTGACAATGCCACCATTGCCGGCGGGGATTGGCATCCCGCCGGCTCCAGCCGCTCGGTCGAGGCCCGCCTCGTCGAGCGGGCCGGGGAAATCGCGGCGGTGCCGGTCGGCGGCGAGAAGCCGCTTGCCGGCGCGGGCCTCTCCTGGGTCGAGATTTCCGGCCGCGTCGGGGCCATCCCGCGCCGGGTGACCTTCCCGGACGGCTCGGTCTTCGAGACCTGGGACAATGACGGCATCGACCGTTATCTTGCGGCGCGCGGCAAGGGCGGTGCCGGCCTCGTGCACTGGCTGGAACAGTTCCGGCTCCGCCTCATCGTCATCGTGCTCGCCGCCTTCGTGCTCGGCGGCGCAGTCTATCGCTGGGGCGTACCGGCGCTCGTCGAGCTCGCCATCCTCACCACGCCGCCGATCGTGCCGCAGCTGATGGCGCAGGGCACGCTGGAGGCGCTCGACCAGACGACCTTCTCGCCGACGAAACTGCCGGACGGCCGCCGCAAGGAGATCGCCGACGGTTTTGCCCGCATCGCCGCCCAGTCGCCGCGCGGGGCAGGGGCCTACAATCTCAACTTTCGCGACGGCGGCCTGATCGGGCCGAACGCCTTCGCGCTACCGGACGGCACGCTCGTCGTCACCGACCAGCTCGTCGAGCTGGCGGGCAGCGATACGGAAATGATCGTGGGCGTGCTTGCGCACGAGATCGGCCATGTCGAGCTGGAGCACAGCCTGCGCCAGTTCTACCGCGCCGCCGGCATGACCGGCCTCATCATGCTGATCGCCGGCGACGTCGGCTCGGCGGTCGAGGACGTGCTGGTGCAGGGCGGCGGCCTGCTGGCGCTCTCCTATTCGCGCAGCGCGGAGGCCGAAGCCGACCGGCGCTCGGTCGAGCTGATGGCGAAGGCCGGGTTCGATCCCGCCGCGATCGCCCGCTTCTTCGGCCTGCTGGAGGAAAAGCTCGGCGACAGGGGGGACACCAACATCCTCTCCACTCATCCGGGCACGCCGCAGCGCAAGAAGGACATTATCGACTACAGCCGGATCATCACCGGCCAGTCGGATCCGGACCTGCAATGAACGAAAACGGCGGCCCGAGAGCCGCCGTTTCCTGGTTTGGCCTTGGGAGGCATCCCGTTACTGCGACGGACCGTCGTTGTAGCCGACCTTGTCCACCAGCTCCGATGCCTTCTTGCGGTTTGCCGCGATATCGACGAGCGGCAGGGCGTCCGGCTTCAGCGTGCCGAAGGACTTGACGACGTCGGAGGGCTCCGCGCCCGGCAGGACCGGGTATTCGTAGACCTGCTCGGCATAGATCTGTTGCGCGGTGCCGGCCGACAGGAATTCCATCAGCTTCAGCGCGTTGTCCTTGTTCGGGGCGTTCTTGGCGAGTGCCATGCCGGAGACGTTGACATGCGAACCGCGGTCGCCCGCATTCGGGAACAGCACCTTGATGGCGGCTGCCCAGTCCTTCTGCTCCGGCTCCTTCTCGTTGGTCATCATCAGACCGACATAGTAGGAGTTGCCAAGCGCGATGTCGCATTCGCCGGCGAGGATCGCCTTGGCCTGGTCGCGGTCGCCGCCGTCAGGCTTCTTGGCGAGGTTGTTCTTCAGGCCCGTCAGCCACTTTTCGGCTTCGGCCTCGCCGTGGTGGGCGATCATCGAGGCGAGCAGGCCGATATTGTAGGAGTGCTGGCCGTCGCGGGTGCAAATCTTGCCCTTCCACTTCGGGTCGGCAAGCTCCTCGTAGGTGATCTCGTTCTGCGCGACGCGATCCTTGGAGGCGTAGACGACGCGCGAGCGCGTGGTCAGGCCGAACCAGTCGCCATCCGGATCCCGATACTGCGCGGGGATGTCCTTGTTGATGATGTCGTTCTGGACAGGCTGCGTGACGCCGCCTTCCTTGGCTTCCGTCAGGCGCGCGATGTCGACCGTCAGGATGACGTCGGCCGGCGAGTTCGCGCCTTCCGCCTGGATGCGCTCCACCAGGCCCTTGTCGAGGAAGAGCACGTTGGTGGTGATGCCGGTTTCCTTGGTGAATTCGTCGAGCAGCGGCTTGATCAGGTCCGGCTGGCGGTAGGAGTAGATGTTGACTTCACCATCCGCGAGGGCAGGTGCGGCAAGCGCCAGACCGGCTGTCGAGAGGGCAAGGGCGGCGAGGGACGTCTTAAGCAGTTGCATCTGGTCCTCCTGGTGCATTTATTCTTAACTGCTAAAGTCGTGTTTAACGGCTTGCCCCTTGCAGTCAACCGTGCGATCCCTGCCATAACATGAATGTGATTTTCCGCTTTTTGGAATTGTTCTAAACAGTGAAGTGTCCTATATGTGTTCGGACTTGAAAACCGGATCCGGAGTTCCCGATGCGTCTGACGAAACAAACCAACTATGCGGTGCGCATGTTGATGTACTGCGCGGCGAATGGTGACAAACTCAGCCGCATCCCGGAAATCGCCAGGGCTTATGGCGTCTCCGAGCTGTTTCTGTTCAAGATTCTCCAGCCGCTGACGCGCGCGGGCATCATCGAGACGGTGCGTGGCCGCAACGGCGGCGTGCGCCTGCCGAAGCCCGCGACGGAGATCACGTTGTTCGACGTCGTGCGCGTGACGGAGGATTCCTTCGCCATGGCCGAATGCTTCGAGGCCGGCGAGATCGAATGCCCGCTGGTCGACAGCTGCGGTCTCAATTCGGCGCTGCGCAAGGCGCTGAACGCCTTCTTCGAAGTGCTGCAGCAATACACGATCGACGATCTCGTCAAGGCCCGCCCGCAGATCGGCATGCTGCTCGGCCTGGACACCGCGGCCGCGCGCCAGCCGGCCGCCTGACGCGCCTGGTGCCGGCGGTTATTCCCCGGCGCCGACGTCGCGCTTCACATATTCCTGCAGGATGAATTCGATGGCCGTCGGATCGAGTTCGGCCTTGTCGATGCGGAAGTCGACCCCGTAGTCGTCTATCTTCTGGAAATAGGCATCGCTGATCGACGACGAGATGACGCCGACCGGGCCGATATAGCCGTTGCGCCTGAGCTCCGGCACCGTCTCGCGAAAATCCGCCTGGGGCTGGAGCCGGTTGTCCATCAGGATCATGTCCAGCTGCACGCCGGACGCGCGGATGAAATCGAGCGCCGCCTCCACCGTCTCCACATAGTTGAGCGTGATCGCATAGCTCGAGACCTTGCGCATCAGCGCGCTGAGGATGACGTTTTCCGCAGGGTCGTCATCGACAAGCAGGATTTGCACGGGTGCGGTCATGGCGGTGGGTGAACCTGATTGCATCGAATGGTTGGCCGGAGGCCGCGGCTACTCTCATCCAGGCCGCGACCATTAACAAGTCCCTAACTCTGCTATCTCCGGCGTCACGGTTCTGTTTTGTGACGCTACTGGATGATCTGCTCGCGGATCGCCTTCGCAACCATTTGCGTGCGGTTCACCACGTCGAGTTTTTTCAGGATCGTCGCCGTGTGCGAATTCACCGTGTGTTCGGAGACCGAGACGATGAGGGCGATCTCGCTCGCCGTCTTGCCGTAGGAGATCCAGCGCAGGATTTCCGTCTCGCGCGGCGTCAGGCCCATGCCGGCCTTGTTGGCGAGCACCTTGCGGTAGAAATAGTCGAAGGCGCAGTTCGCCTCGTAGCAGATCTCGTAATGGGCGCTGCGACCGATATCCTCGCCGTCGCCGAGGAAAAGCACCACATAGCGCGTGCCGGCGATCGAATGGACCGGAATGGCGAGCGCCATGTCGAAACCGATCTGGTCGAGGAAGTCGCTGCTGCCGACCGTGCCGTTTTCGGGCGGGTCGTCGCTTCGCCAGACGGTCGGGATCGTCGACTTGTAGAAGCTCTTGAAGATGGCGGAATCGTTGAGGCGGTGGCGTTTGTCATAGGTTTCGGCAAGGCCGGCCGGCAGGTCGTGCAGCACGAGGCGGCCGGCAAGGTGGCTGGTCTCGTGCTCGTTGGCCAGCTGGAGTATCCCGAAGTGTTCGAAGCCGTAACGCAGCGCCAGGGTATGGAAGATGCGAAAGAAATCGACGCGATTGAGAGCCTTCTCAAGATCGCTTTCGAAATCGTAGCGCCGGTAGTGTTTGTTCAAGACGGGCACGTGGTCTCTATCCCTGGGATTCCACGCGTCCAAATCTAACGCCGCAATCTCTGGCGGCAAAGGGTTTTACGGGACAATTTCACGCGCGCAGGGCACTTTTTTCCCGCGCTTCTGGCAAGATATTGAAAAGAAAAGAGAAAATGTAAGAGGGGTGGCCCTTCGCTTTTTTGCCCCGCCCTGCCGCCACAGCGCCGGGCCGCGAAGGGCCGCCCCTCTTGCCTCGTTGTCCCGTTATGACGCGGCGGGCGCGACGGCGCCATCCGTTCAGGTCGGGATTGACAGGAAAGCGGCGGGTGATTCGCGTTGCTTTTGAAGCCGTTTCTAATGCTGTGGAGAATAATGTTCCGAGGATTTTTCCGTTTGGACAAATTTGTTCGCGGACTTATTGCAATCCTGCGGCAAATGTCGTTCCATCCGCGCAAGGCCGGGGCTGGAACCGCACCCGAGCCCGCACAAGAGAACAAAAAAGCAAACCTGGGAAGCTCACTATGAAAAAGCTGACTACTCTCCTCGCAGCGACGGCGCTTGCCTCGTTGATGGGTACGGCCGCCTGGTCGAAGACCTTCGTCTACTGCTCGGAAGCCTCGCCGGAAGGCTTCGACCCCGGTCTCTACACGGGCGGCCAGACCTTCGACGCGGCCGCGCACACGGTTTACAACCGCTTGGTGGAATTCAAGCGCGGCACGACGGAAATCGAGCCTGCGCTGGCCGAGAGCTGGGATATTTCGGCTGACGGCAAGGAATATACCTTCAAGCTCCGCAAGGGCGTGAAATTCCAGACGACCGAATACTTCACCCCGTCGCGTGAGCTGAACGCAGACGACGTGATCTTCTCCTTCGAGCGCCAGTACAAGGAAGACAACGCCTGGAACAAGTATGTGCCGGGTGCGTCCTGGGAATACTTCTCCGGCATGGGCCTGCCCGATGTCATCGACAAGATCGAGAAGATCGACGACCTGACCGTCAAGATCACGCTGAAGCGCCCGGAAGCGCCGCTGCTCGCCAACCTCGGCATGCCCTTCATCTCGATCGTCTCGAAGGAATATGCCGACAAGCTGCAGGCTGACGGCAAGATGGAGCTGATGAACCAGCAGCCGCTCGGCACCGGTCCGTTCACCTTCGTCGCCTATCAGCCGGATGCTGCCATCCGCTACAAGGCCAACCCGGATTACTGGGGCGGCAAGCAGGCGATCGACGACCTCGTCTTCGCGATCACCACGGATGCCGCCGTTCGCGCGCAGAAGCTGAAGGCCGGCGAATGCCACCTGATGTCCTATCCGAACGCTGCCGACGTCGCCGAGCTGAAGGCCGATCCGAACCTCAACATCTCCGAGCAGGCCGGCCTCAACGTCGCCTACCTCGCCTATAACACGCTCGTCGCGCCGTTCGACAAGGTCGAGGTCCGCAAGGCCCTCAACATGGCGGTCAACAAGCAGGCCATCGTCGACGCCGTCTTCCAGGGCGCCGCGACCGTCGCCAAGAACCCGATCCCGCCGACCATGTGGTCGTACAACGATGCCGTCGAAGACGACAAGTACGATCCGGAAGCCGCCAAGAAGATGCTCGAGGATGCCGGTGTCTCCGGCCTCAAGATGAAGATCTGGGCCATGCCGGTCGCCCGTCCCTACATGCTGAACGCCCGCCGCGCGGCGGAACTGATGCAGGCCGACCTTGCCAAGATCGGCGTCGAGGTCGAGATCGTCTCCTATGAGTGGGCCGAATACCTGAAGCTCTCCTCCGACAAGGACCGCGACGGTGCGGTCATGCTCGGCTGGACGGGCGACAACGGCGACCCGGACAACTTCCTCGACACCCTGCTCGGCTGCGATGCCGTCGGCGGCAATAACCGCGCGCAGTGGTGCGACAAGGAATTCGACGACCTGATGACGAAGGCGAAGGAAACCGCCGACGTCGCAGAGCGCACGAAGCTCTATGAGGAAGCCCAGGTGATCTTCAAGCGCGAAGCGCCGTGGAACACCATCGACCATTCGCTTGCCGTCGTTCCGATGAGCAAGAAGGTTTCGGGCTTCGTCCAGTCCCCGCTCGGCGACTTCGTCTTCGAAGGCGTGGACATCGCCGAGTAAGATCGGCTACGAGAAAGGGCACGCCGCAAAGAGCGTGCAGTGGCCGGCGGCTCGAAGAGATTCGGGCCGCCGGTTTTTCAAAATAAGAAGGGATTGGCTCCCATGTTTCGCTTTATCTTCGGACGGCTCGCCGTCCTGATACCCACGTTCCTCGGGGTATCGCTCATCGCGTTCTCCTTCATCCGCCTTCTGCCGGGCGACCCGGTCATGCTGATGTCGGGCGAACGCGTGATGTCGCCGGAACGACACGCCGAGCTTATGCACCAGCTCGGCCTCGACCGGCCCATGTACATCCAGTACTTCGATTATCTCGCAGGCCTGCTGACGGGCGACTTCGGTTCGTCCATCGTCACCAAGCGCCCGGTTCTCGATGACTTCCTTCAGCTCTTCCCGGCGACGATCGAGCTCTCGCTCTGCGCGATCATCCTCGCCGTCGTGCTCGGCATTCCGGCCGGCGTGCTGGCCGCGGTGAAGCGGGGGACCTGGCTCGACCAGTCGATCATGGGCGTCGCGCTCGTCGGCTATTCGATGCCGATCTTCTGGTGGGGCCTGCTGCTCATCATCTTCTTCTCCGGCTATCTCGGCTGGACGCCGGTCTCGGGACGCATCTCGCTGATGTACTTCTTCCCGCAGGTCACCGGCTTCATGCTGATCGACAGCCTGATCTCGGGCCAGGCGGGGGCGTTCAAGTCGGCGGTCACCTACCTGATCCTGCCGACGATCGTGCTTGCGACGATCCCGCTCGCCGTCATCGCGCGCCAGACCCGCTCGGCCATGCTCGAAGTGCTCGGCGAGGACTATGTCCGCACCGCCCGCGCCAAGGGCCTGTCGCCCTTCCGGGTCATCGGCGTGCATGCGCTGCGCAATGCGATGATCCCCGTGATCACCACGATCGGCCTTCAGGTCGGCGTGCTGCTCGCGGGCGCCATCCTCACCGAGACGATCTTCTCCTGGCCGGGCATCGGCAAGTGGATGGTCGACAGCGTCTTCAAGCGCGACTATGCCGTGGTGCAGGGTGGCCTGATGCTGATCGCCGCCGTCATCATGATCGTCAACCTCGTGGTCGACCTGCTTTACGGCTGGGTCAACCCGCGTATCCGGCACTAGGAGGCGATCCATGAGCACGGTTCAAAACACGGCCGACACCAAGACGGGTGGCACGCCGCCCTCGGGCCTTTCCGAATTCTGGTTCTATTTCTCGCGCAACAAGGGCGCCGTCATCGGCCTCTTCGTCTTCCTGGTCATCCTGTTCGTGGCGGTCTTCGCGCCCTTCGTCGCGCCGCACAGCCCGAGCAGCCAGAACCGCGAGCTGCTTCTCCTGCCGCCGGTCTTCCAGCAGGGCGGCATGTGGGGGCACATTCTCGGCACCGACGCCGTCGGCCGCGATATCCTCTCGCGCCTCATCTACGGCGCACGCTTCTCGCTCTTCATCGGTCTCGTCGTCGTGACGCTGTCGGTGGTCTCGGGCGTGCTGATCGGTCTCGTCGCCGGCTATTTCCGCGGCAAGGTCGATACGTTCATCATGCGCATCATGGACATCATCCTGGCGTTCCCCTCGCTGCTGCTCGCCCTCGTGCTGGTGGCGGTTCTCGGCCCCGGTCTGCTCAACGCCATGATCGCCATCTCGCTCGTCAACCAGCCGCATTTCGTGCGCCTGACGCGTGCGGCTGTCATGACGGAGAAGTCGAAGGATTACGTCGTCGGCTCGAAGGTGGCCGGCGCCGGCACCTTGCGTTTGATGTTCCTGACGATCCTGCCGAACTGCCTTGCGCCGCTCATCGTCCAGGCGACGCTCGCCTTCTCGGCGGCGATCCTCGATGCGGCCGCCCTCGGCTTCCTCGGCATGGGTGCCCAGCCGCCGACGCCGGAATGGGGCACGATGCTCGCCGAGGCGCGCGAATTCATCCAGCGCGCCTGGTGGGTCGTCACCTTCCCCGGCCTTGCCATCCTCATCACCGTGCTTGCCATCAACCTCATGGGTGACGGCCTGCGCGACGCCCTCGATCCCAAGCTGAAGAGGTCGTGATGTCGCTTCTCGAAGTCAAAAACCTCACCGTCGAATTCCAGACGGCTTCCGGTCCCTTCCGCGCCGTGGACGGCGTCTCGCTCAAGGTCGACGAGGGCGAAGTGCTCGCCATCGTCGGCGAGTCCGGCTCGGGCAAGTCGGTCTCCATGCTCGCCGCCATGGGGCTTCTCCCGTGGACGGCGAAGGTGACCGCCGATGTCCTCACCTTCAACGGCCGCGACATGCAGGCCATGTCGGACAGCGACCGGCGCAAGATCATCGGCAAGGACATCGCCATGATCTTCCAGGAGCCGATCGCCAGCCTCAACCCGTGCTTTACGGTCGGCTACCAGATCGAGGAAGTGCTGCGCATCCACACGGATCTTTCTCGCAAGGCGCGCCGCGACCGGGCGATCGAACTCTTCCAGTCGGTCGGTATTCCGAACCCGGAAGAACGCCTCGGCCACTTCCCGCACCAGATGTCGGGCGGCCAGTGCCAGCGCGTGATGATCGCGACCGCCCTTGCCTGCAATCCGAAGCTGCTCATCGCCGACGAGCCGACCACCGCGCTCGACGTGACGATCCAGAAGCAGATCCTCGACCTCCTGATGAAGCTGCAGGCCGAACACGGCATGGGCCTCATCATCATCACCCATGACATGGGCGTCGTCGCCGAAACCGCCGACCGCGTCATCGTGCAGTACAAGGGCCGCCAGATCGAGGAGGCCGACGTGCTGTCGCTCTTCTCGGCCCCGAAGAGCGTCTATACCAAGGCGCTGCTTTCGGCCCTGCCGGAAAATGCCACCGGCGAGCGCCTGCCAACGATCACGGAAAAGCTGACCGACGCCGAGATTTTCGCAGGAGCAGTCCGATGACCCCTGTTCTCGAAGCAAGGAACCTGAAGCGCGACTATCATATCCCGGGAAGCCTGTTCAAACCGGCCAAGACCGTTCACGCCGTCAAGGGCGTGAGCTTTACGGTCGAGCAGGGCAAGACGCTTGCCATCGTCGGCGAAAGCGGCTGCGGCAAGTCCACCCTTGCCCGCATGGTCACGATGATCGACCCGATCACCGAGGGCGACATGCTGATCGACGGCCGCAAGGTCGATATCGCACATGAGCCGCTGACGGCCGAAATGCGCAGCAAGGTGCAGATCGTCTTCCAGAACCCCTATGGTTCGCTCAACCCGCGCAAGAAGATCGGCGACATCCTGACGGAGCCGCTGGTCATCAACACCAAGGTGCCGGCGGGCGAGCGACGCGACCGCGCTATGGCCATGCTGAAGAAGGTGGGCCTGGAGGAGAAGCATTACGGGCGCTACCCGCACATGTTCTCCGGCGGCCAGCGCCAGCGCGTGGCGATCGCCCGCGCGCTGATGCTCAATCCGCGCCTGCTCGTGCTCGACGAGCCGGTCTCGGCGCTCGACCTTTCGGTCCAGGCCCAGGTGCTGAACCTGCTCGCCGACCTGCAGGACGAGTTCAAGCTCACCTATGTCTTCATCAGCCACGACCTTTCGGTCGTGCGCCACATCGCGGACGACGTGATGGTGATGTACTTTGGCGAGGCGGTGGAATATGGCAGCCGCGACCAGGTGTTCGGAAACCCGCAGCACAGCTACACGAAGACCCTCTTCGCCGCGACGCCCCGCGTCGATGTGGACGCCATCCGCGCCCGCATCGAACGCCGCAAGCGCGTGGCGTAAGGACGGACAGCCCGTGACGGCGGCCAGCGCGATCGTCGTCATGGGCGTTTCCGGCTCCGGCAAGACCTCCGTCGCCCAGGGCCTTGCCGCCGCCCTCGGTGTCGCCTTCATCGAAGGCGACAGCCTGCACCCCGCCGGCAATGTCGAGAAGATGTCCCGCGGCATCCCGTTGACGGACGAGGACCGCTGGCCCTGGCTCGACACGATCGGCCGGGCGCTTGCCGAAAGCCTTGGCGCCGGAAAAACCGTCGTCGTCTCCTGCTCGGCCCTGAAAGGGGCCTATCGCGACCGCCTGCGCCGGGCTGCCGGCGGGCCGCTCGCCTTCGTCTTCCTCAAGGGCAGCCGCGATCTGCTCATGACCCGCATGGCGGCACGGCACGGTCATTTCATGCCCGCGAGCCTGCTCGACAGCCAGCTTGCCACGCTGGAGGATCCGTCCGGCGAACCGGGTGTCGTGACCGTCGGGATCGACGCCTCCGTCGCAGCGATCGTCGCTGCGGCGCTCGATGGGTTGAAGGCATTGGGCTGACCTGCGGTGCGGGGAATTTCCCGCTCCGCCACTGGCGCCCGCGCGCGCGGCCTCGTATAGACGGCTGGCCGCAGGCCTTTGCGTGCCGGCGGCCTCCCGCCAAGAATTTCAAGACCTGACAGGAACGAGACATGGATATCAAACGCTTTGAAACCGGCCCGCGCATGAGCCAGGCCGTCGTGCACAACGGCACCGTCTATCTGGCCGGCCAGGTCGGCGAGGCGGGTTCGGACGTCACCGAGCAGACGAAGCAGGCGCTTGCCGAAGTCGATCGCCTGCTGGCGCTCGCCGGCACGGACAAGACCCGCATCCTCTCCGCCCAGATCTGGCTCGCCGACATGGCCGACTTTTCCAAGATGAACGCCGTCTGGGACGCCTGGGCGCCGCAGGGCCACACCCCGGCCCGCGCCACCGGCGAATCCAAGCTGGCAACGCCGGACTACCTCGTCGAAGTCATCGTCGTCGCCGCGCTTTAAATCCCGCGTTTCGGCTGAAACGGAAAAGGCCCGCTTGCGCGGGCCTTCAGGCTTTTTACACAGTCCGCGCACCTTTCCTGCGTCATGGTCGGGCTTGACCCGACCATCCACAACCCGTTGAAAAAATGGATCCTCGGGTCAAGCCCGAGGATGACGAAGTGCTTGGAGCGATGTTTGTCATCAAACTGAAGGCCCGCTTGCGCGGGCTTTTCTCATTCTGGACTTCGCCTTCAGGCCGATTTCGCCAGCCGCGCCTGCTCGTCGAAGAACAGGGCCTGGCTGATCAGCGCCTTCACCATGTCCGGATTGAACGGCTTGGTGACGAGGAAGGCCGGCTCGGGCTTCTCGCCGGTGAGCAGCCTTTCCGGGAAGGCGGTGATGAAGATTACCGGGATCGTGCTGTTCTTCAGGATGTCGTTCACCGCATCGATACCCGAGCTGCCGTCGGCCAGCTGGATATCGGCCAGCACCATGCGCGGCGAGGTGCGGTGGTAGAGCTCCACCGCCTCCGAATGGGTGCGCGCGATACCCGTCACATTGTGGCCGAGGCCTTTCACCATGTCCTCGATGTCCATGGCGATCAGCGGCTCGTCCTCGATGATCATGATGTCGGTCGCCACCTGCCGCGAGATGTCGCGCGAGGCCTCGTCGAGCAGGGCGGCGAAGCGTTCTTCCGATATGTCGAGGATGTCCGCGCCTTCGGCAAGGTCGAAGCCCTCGACGGCGACCAGCAGGAAGGCCTTGCGTTCCGCCGGCGGCAGGTTGGCAAGGTTGGCGGCCGCCTGGCGCTCCCAGCCGAAGGGGGATGTGTTGTCCGGCAGCGTCACGTCGAGATTTTCGAAGAGCGTGCAATAGAGCCGGTAGAGCGCAATCCGGTCGCTTCGCCCCTCCGGATAGAGCGTGATATCGGCAACGAGCGCTTCGAGCATGGCCGCGACATAGGCGTCGCCCGAGGTCTGGGAGCCCGTCACGGCACGGGAAAACCGCCTGAGATAGGCGAGATGCGGTGCGATACGGGTGGAAAGTGACATTTAGTTCTCCCTGAATATGTTCCGCATCGGAACCGTTTCCGCTAGAATTCACCATGCGGAAACCTATTACTAGCATTCTAAGTCTGACTTGCTATTGGGAATCTTGGGCAAAAGGAAGATAGCGGGTGGCATCGGATGGAAACAAGGCCATGATCGAGCCAGGTAAAGAGAAGAAGCGCGCGCGGCGGGAGGCACCCGTCAAGGCTGCGTTCGACCCGAACGGCCCGGTCGGCCGCAAGCTCAAATCCTTCTACGATGTGATCGAGACGGAACCCGTGCCTGATCGCCTTCTCGATCTTCTGGAAAAGCTCGACGAGGCCGAGCGCCGGGCCAAGAGCGGTTCCTGAAAACATCCATTCCTTCCAGTTCCAGACATCAAGAAACGGGCCCGAGGGCCCGTTTCCTTTTTGGTGATCCGGCGCCGTGTCAGCGGCAGCGTGCTTCGTAGCGGCGGCCGTAGCGGTCGCGGTAGATGCAGTAGCCGCTGCGGTCGGAGCGGGCGATGAGATAGCCCGCCGCGCCGCCGATCGCCGCCCCCGCAAGCGCGCCGCCGGCGCGGCCGGTGACGACGCCGCCGATAATGGCGCCCGTGCCCGCGCCGATCGCGGTGCCGCGCTCGGTCTGGGTGCAGGCGGTGAGCGTCACCGTGGAGGCGACAAGGGCAAGCGCGATGATGGTGTTCTTCATGGTTCCGGCTCCTGGCTTGGTTTGGGGATCAGATACGTCCCATGAGGACGAGGATGAGAAGGATGAGCACGATCAGCCCGAGGCCGCCGGAGGGGCCGTAACCCCAGCTTCGGCTGTATCCCCAGTTCGGCAGCGCGCCGATCAGAAGCAGGATGAGGATGACGAGGAGAATGGTGCTGAGCATCGGTGCTTCCTTTCGCGTCCGGTTCGCTTTCGAGCGATGGGCCGACAACGGGCCGCGACGGATTTTGTTCCCGAAAATGTGACAACGCCGTCATTGGCCACGCCCGGAACTTTCATCGCGCCGCTCCGTTTCCCGTCCCGACCGATGGGTGGTGACCCGCGGGTGATGGAGAGTGAAATGGAACACATAGCCGCAATCATGCTTCTGGTCGGCTGCAGCCATGGCGGCCTCACCTGTGAAGAACTGCAAGCGCCCCAGGTGGCGTTCGAGACCATGGAAGAGTGCGTCGGCGCCCTGCCGGCGGCGCTCGGCGGAGCGGGCGCCGGCAAGCGCATCGTGCACGGCCGCTGCGCAGCGGTCGATCCAGCGTGGGTCGAGGAGGATGTCGAGATCAGTTGGCGCCTCAGCCGGCAGAACGGCCTCGAAGTCCATGTCCGGCAGGTCGATCCGCCGGCAAAGGACGTCATCGTCGCCGACAGCGCCTATCCGGGCGGTGCGGCGCGGATGCACTGACCTGCCGGGGAACCTTTCCGGCGCCCACCGGTTTCCCTCCGGTCAACGCCATGCGTTCAACGGAACAGAAAGGACAGCGACATGAACTGGGACATCATCGAAGGCAAATGGAACGAGTATAAGGGCAAGGCCCAGGCCCAGTGGGGCAAGCTCACCGACGACGATCTCGATGTCATCAACGGCCGCCGTGTCGAGCTCTCGGGCAAGATCCAGCAGCGGTACGGCCTCGCCAAGGAAGAGGCGGAGCGGCAGATCGACGACTGGACGCGCCGTCACTAACACATGTCCAGCCGAAGCGGCTTCGCTCCGGCGCCGGACAATGCGGTGAAAACCCCGGGCACGTCCGGTTTGCCGGAATTTCCCCGGGGACAGTGCCGATCACATAGACGACCGCCATGCCGTCGCAGCCGAGGGGCCGCGGCGGCATCGCTTTTTGGAAGAAGAAAACGTCATTCTATTCAGTTCGGGTACCGGGAACCTTTTTCAAACGTCATCGTTTCTACAACGATACAAGGAAGGAGTTCGAAAATGCTCTATTATGCTGTGGTCTTTCTCGTGATTGCTCTTGTCGCCGGCCTGCTCGGTTTTGGCGGCATTGCCGGTGCTTCGGCCGGCATCGCACAGATCCTGTTCTTCGTCTTCCTGGCCCTTCTGGTCCTTTCGCTGATTGCGGGCCTGTTTCGAAGGGCATAAGGATGAAGCGTACCGGAAAAGGGCGGCGTTCGCGGACGCCGCCCTTTTTGCATCTGCGAACGACCCTTGCGGGGCTTCGAGCCATTGGTTAACAACGGGTGAATTTGCCGAATCCCTTGGAGCCTGATCGATGAAATCCCTCGAACTCCTGGTCGAACGCATCATCCTGTCGAGCCGCTGGATCCTGGTGGTCTTCTATCTCGGCCTCGTCGCGGCGCTTGCCGTCTATGCGGTGTCGTTCCTCTACAAGTTCGGCAAGGTGGCGATGAACGTCTTCGTCTTCGACGATGCGGAGATGATCCTCGCCATGCTCGGCCTGATCGACGCCGCGCTGGTCGCCAGCCTCATCCTGATGGTCATGATCGCCGGCTACGAGAATTTCGTCAGCCGCTTCGACGATGCCGAGGCCGATGTCTCTTTCCTCGGGAAGCTCGATTCCGGCAGCCTGAAGATCAAGGTCGCCTCCTCGATCGTCGCGATCTCCTCGATCCACCTGCTGCAGGTCTTTCTCAACGTGCAGCAATATACCGATGCCAAGCTGATGTGGCTGACACTCATGCACCTCGCCTTCGTCGTCTCTGCCGTGCTGCTCGGCTTCCTCGAGCAGATCATGGGCAAGCTGAAGGGCTGATGTCTTGCCGGAACCGGCAGGGGAGGGGCGCCGCGGACATTCGCCGGCGCCTTTTTTCTTTGTTGGAAAGTCAAGCGAAAATTCCGGCCTTTCCCCGACATTCCACCTATGCACCGGTCGATTTGTGCTGCCGTCGAGCAGATGGCAGGGGGAATTCTGGTTTTTGATCATTTGGACAAGATTTTGGCAGGCGATCCGTGGTTCTGGAGGGGTGTTTCTACCTTTCGGGGCTCTGTCCGCCGACAAACCTCAATGATAACAGTTAGTTGTCGATTTCTGTATTTTTCTTTCGATTGAGTGTTGACGTTATGGGATGAGTGGGCCTATAACCCGGCCATCGAACGAGAGCGGCGGCGCTTCTGGCGGCCGACGAACTCGCTCTAGGGTTTCCTGACGGAGCTGGTGAGAATTGGGCCTGATTTGGTTCGGGTGATTTTTGCGGTTCTGACGAGACTGGGACGGTATTGACCGTCGGTTATTTGACAATTGAATATTGAAGAAAGAGAAACGTGGTCGGCGGGGTCGCGGACGAGCCTTTGGGCTTG
>NZ_JALJCK010000005.1 GCF_022899355.1 Shinella yambaruensis
TCGATCAGGGCGTGGATCAGCTCGATCGGCGCGCCCGAGCCGCCAAAACCGCCAATCATCACGACCGAGCCGTCGCCAATCTCCGCGACGGCGGCCTCCAGGCTTGCAAGTGTCTTGTCCATGGTGTTTTCAATGCGGCGGATAGAACCGCCCCTCCGTTAGAATATCGATGCGGCAAGCGAAGCGGCGATGTTCGCCCGTCCGGCTCCGCATGTGCCCGGCGGCGTTGTTTCCTTGGCATTACAATGACAGGGTCGCGAATTCCTTCTGAACGCGAAGCAGCGATGGCAAGAACTCCTGGACCGCATCCTCCATGCGCACGATTGCTGCGGGCAGCCCTGTATTCAAAGCCGCGACCGTCCTGCCACGCGTGTTCTTCAGCGGAACGGCGATCGACCTGAGGCCGATCTCGACCTCCTGGTCTATCTGGGCATAGCCAAGCTGGCGCACACGGGCCAACTCCTCCATGATGCCCTTGAGGCTCGTCTGTGTGAACTCGGTGCGCCGGGCGAGCGTCGAGGCTTCCAGGATGCCCTGCGCCTCTGCTTCGGGCAGTGCCGCCAGCAGAACGCGCCCCATGGAGGTGCAATAGGCAGGCAGGCGGGAACCCGGCATCAGCGCGATTGACATGACGCGGGTCTGCGCGGCCCGGGCGATATAGACGATTTCCGTATGATCCAGGATCGAGACGGACGTGCTCTGCCTTATCTCCTCGGACACCTCGTCCAGCATCGGCTGCACGATCTTGTGGAGAGGCATGGATGCGAGGCAGCCCGTCCCCAGGCGCAGGACGCGGGGCGTGATGGTGAAGAACTTCCCGTCATAGGCGCAGTAGCCGAGTTCCGCCAAAGTGAGCAGGCAGCGGCGTGTCGTGGCGCGGTCGAGGCCGATGCGCCCGGCAGCCTGCGTGATGCTGAGCTTCGGGGCTTCCGCCGTGAAGGCCTCGATCACCCGCAGGCCTTTCGCGAGCCCCCCCATCAAATCGCGCTTGTTTGCGGTCAATATCCTGCCTCCCGTATCGGGCGCCTTGCCGGGCCTTCGCAAAGGCCCGGGCATGGTGAGGTTTCGACGAAAAGATGGATTGCCGGATGCACCGTCAGCGACGGTCACCCGCCGCCGGCGGTGGCGTCGGCTTCCATGGTCATCGCCAGAACGATCTTGCCGACATGGCTGCCCCCATCCATCCGGGCATGGGCGTCTGCGACCTTTTCGAAGGGAAAGACGCTGTCGATCACCGGCAAGGCCTGCCGCGCCGCCAGGAGCGGCATGACGTGCTCTTCCAGGACGCGGGCAAGGCGGGCCTTCATGGCGACGGGGCGGGCGCGCAAGGTCGAACCGGTCATCGTCACCCGCTTGAACAGAAGCGGAGCCAGGTCGATATCGGCGCGGCTGCCGTACTGGAAGGCGATCTGGGAAATCCGCCCGTCGAGGGCGATCAGGTCGAGATTCTTCTGGAAATAGGGCGCTCCCACCATATCGAGGATCACATCAGGCCCGCGGCCCTCGGTCAGCCGCCGCCCCTCCTCCACGAAATCCGCAGTCCGGTAGTTGATCGCATGATCGGCGCCCATCTCCAGGCAGGCCGCGCATTTCTCGTCCGAGCCGGCCGTGGCGATCACGCGCCGCCCCCCGAGCGCTTTGGCCACCTGTATCGCCGTCGAGCCGATGCCGGAGGTGCCGCCATGCACGAGAAGCGTCTCGCCATCGGCAAGGCCGGCACGCTCGAAGACATTGCTCCAGACCGTGAAATAGGTCTCGGGCACGGCGCCCGCCTCGATGAAGCTCATCCCCGCCGGAATGGCGATGGCGACATCCTCGTGTACCACGGCACGTTCGGCATAGGCGCCGGAGGCGACCAGCGCCAGCACCCGATCGCCCGGCGCAAAGCGCGTCACGTCGGTTCCGACCGCCTCGACGGTCCCCGCCAGTTCCAGTCCGAGCACGTCGCTCGCGCCGGGCGGAGGCGCATAGTTGCCCTGCCGCTGCATCACGTCGGGCCGGTTTATCCCCGCCGCGTGAACCCGCACCACCATGTCGTTCGGACCAGGCGCCGGCAAGGCGCGCTCGACGATGCGCAGGACTTCGGGACCTCCGGCCCCATCGGCGATGACGGATCGTGTCGTTTGCATGAGATGATATCCTTTCTATCGGAAGAGGGTCTTGCGCCGGGCGTCACGCCGCGCCCGCCGCGACGTTCGCGCCGCGTTCGATGCGCCAGACCTGGTCGAGCAGGCTTTCGGAATGGGTGGTCTCGGACATGCTCATGATGGTCGAGAGGCTCTCGCTCCTCAGCGAGGAAATCACCTCGGAGAGGCGCTGGGCGAGCGCCGGGGCGACGCCCTCGAAGGGCTCGTCGAGCAGGAGAAGCCGGGTGCCGACGGTGAGCGCGCGGCCGAGCGCCACCAGTTTCTGCTGGCCGCCCGACAGGAGAAGCGCCTTGCGGTCGGCCATCGGCATCAGTTCCGGCATGATGTCGTAGACGAGCTTCAGCCGCGCCTTGCCGTCGATGCCGCGCATCACCCATGTCGGCAGGAGGATATTCTCCTCGACCGTCAGGTCCGGGATCAGCCCCCGGGTTTCCGGCATGTAGCCGAGGCCCAACGCCGGGCGGCGATGGATGTCGACCTTCTCCAGGTTCTCACCATTGAGGGTGACGGAGCCGCCGCTGAGCCTGGCGAGGCCCATGATGGCGCGCATCACGGTGGTCTTGCCGGCCCCGTTGCGGCCGACCAGGCCAATCATCGATCCGGCGGGCACATCCATCGAGAAGTTGCGGACCGCCTCGACCTGGCCGATTTTCACGTTGATGTCACGAATAGTCAGCATCGCCTTACCTCGCCGTTCCGGTGACGTATTTCTGCACGGCGGGATCGTTCAGCACCTCGTCGGGCGCATCGTCCGCGATGATCTCGCCGGAGTAGAAGGCGAGCACCCGGTCGGCGTAACGCGTCACGATCTCCATGTCGTGCTCGACGAAGATCACCGCGGAGCGTTCCCCCTCGAGCGCGGCCATGACCTTGTCCATCAGCGGGAACTTCTCCTCCGTGCTGACGCCCGATGTGGGCTCGTCGAGCAGGAACACGCGCGGGCGGCTGGCAAGCGACATGGCGATATCGATCAGCTTGCGCACCCCGCCCGGCAATTCGTTCACGGGACGGCCGGCGTAGCGCTCCAGCCCGAAGCGCTCCAGCATCTCGACGGCCCTGTCGAGCGAACCTTTCGTGCGCGCCGGACGAAAGACCGACCCGCCGTCGCCCGCGATCTCCAGCGCCACGAGGATGTTGTCGACCGGCGTCATGGCCTCGCAGAGCTGCGGGATCTGGAAGGAGCGGCCGAGGCCTGCCCGCGTGATGAGCCGCGGCGGCAGGCGGGTGATGTCCTTGCCGTCCAGCTTCACCTGGCCGGCATCGGGCTTGAGATAGCCCGTCACCATGTTGACGAAGGTGGTCTTGCCCGCGCCGTTGGAGCCGATCAGCGACAGCCGGGCGGCGGGCATGACCTCCACGTTCAGGTTGTTGGCGGCGACCAGCGCGCCGAAGGATTTCATGAGGCCCTTTACCTCGAGGACTGCACCGCTCACGTCGCTGGCTCCTTGATGCTGCGGATTGCATGGTTTTTCGCCGGCTTCGCCCACATCGACCCCACGCCGCGCGGCAGGAAGACGATCACGAGCAGGAGGAAGATGCCGAGCAGCATCTGCCAGCTTTCGGGGAAGTACTGGCCGGAGAAGGACCGGACGAGTTCCGTGACCAGCGCCGTGCCGAAGACGGCCGTCACCGAGGCATAGCCGCCGAGGATGGCGATGAAGACCATCTCGCCCGACGTCGTCCAATAGCTGAAGAAGGGATCGACATGGCCGAGCGCGACGCCGTTCAGCGTGCCGCCGAGCCCGGCCAGGCCTCCGGCGAGGATGAAGCTGCGCGTGCTGACGGAGAACACCGAGGCGCCCAGATATTCGATGCGCAACTCGTTCTCGCGCGCGGCGCTGGCGATGAGGCCGAGGCCGCTGTCGAAATGAACCCGACAGACCGCGGCGGCAAGCGCGGCGATGACGACGGCGATGGCATAGAGGCCGAAGCCGGTCTCCGCCAGGTGGTAGCCGAGAAGGGTCGGCTTGGGGACGTTGAAGCCGTCCGATCCGCCGATGGCGGCGATCTTGGTGAGGACGCCGTAGGCCACCATCGAAAGCGCCATGGTCAGCATGGCGAAGAAGATGCCGCGATAGCGGGCGACCAGCGGCGAGACCAGGGCGGCGATCAGGCCGCCGGCGATGCAGCCGACGGAAAGCAGCACGATCATATCCGTGACGCCTGCCCAGTTCGCCATGAGGCCCGAGACATAGGCGCCGCCGCAATAGTAGAGCCCCTGCCCGAAGCTGAGCAGCCCGCCCCTGAGCAGCCCGACGAGACCGAGTGCGACGAGGCCGAAGCCGACCGCCTTGGTCATGGTGAAGAGGAACCAGGCCGGCACGACGAGACCGATGGCGATGAAGACCAGCGCGCCGAGCGCGGCGAGGCCGAATGTGCGAAGGATCGGGTTCATATCTTGCGCGCCTTGATGGGAGTGAAAAGGCCTTCCGGCCGGAAGATCAGCACGGCCACCATCACGAGGTAGATGATGAAGATCTCGGCTTCCGGAAGCTCGTAGACCGCAAAGGCGCGGGCGATGCCGACGATCAGCGCGCCGATCGCCGCGCCGGGGATCGAGCCGAGGCCGCCGATGATGACGACGGCGAAGCTGACGACGATGACCGAAACGCTGTTGCCCGGCTGCACCGAGATCAACGGGCTCGTGAAGGCACCGCCGAGCGCGGCGAGGAAGACGCCGACGCCGAAAGCGAGGAGATAGATGCGCGCGATGTTGACGCCCATCGCCTGGCTCACTTCCGGCTCCTTGATGACGGCGAGCGTGATCTTGCCGATCCGCGTGCGGTTGAGGCCGAACCAGACGCCGAGACCGCACACGATGGCAAGGCCGATCAGCGCGAGGTCGTAGCCGACATAGAACAGCGACCCCATCTCCACATTGCCGAGGAGGTTGCGCGGCTCGAAGACATAGTAGGGATTCACGCCGAAGATCATCTTCGTCACGTCCTCCAAAATGAGGAACACAGCGTAGGTGATGAGAAGGATCAGCACTTCGTCGCGGCCGTAGAAGTAGCGCAGCAGCCCGCGTTCGATCAGCGGTGCGATCAGGATGGCCACGGCCGCCGCGGCGATGAACATGGCAAGCAGGCTGAACCACTCGGGCATGCCGAGGCCGGCGAAGAAGGGCACGGCGATCGCGGCCCCGTAGGCACCGAGCGCGTAGAGCCCGCCATGGGCGAAGTTGAGGATCTTCAGGACGCCGAAGACGAGCGTCAGCCCGAGCGCGACGATGAAAAGCCACGAGGCATAGATAAGCCCATCCAAGAGAATGGTGAAAATGAGGTCCATGTCAGAAAACCGATCGTCGGTGTTGCGGGAGGCCGGGGCTGCGCGCCCCGGCAGCCTTGGTCAGTCGCAGTCGGCGCCGGGGAAACCCGCCTCGATCCATTCGATGCTCTTCTTGTCCGCCGGCGGGTTCACGCAGCGGGCGTCGAAGTGGAGGATGTCGCCGAGGACGATGTTACCGTCCTTGTCCTTCTGCGTGCGTCCGAAGCCGATCGACTGGATCGCCTGATGGCCCTTGCCGTTCGTCATCTCGATCAGCCCCGCGGGGCTTTCCCAGGACAGGCCCGTCATGGCGGCGGAGAGTTGCTCGGAGGACGGCTTGACGCCGCCGTTTTCCTTCATCGCCTTTTCGACGGCGCTTTTCAGGCCGAGAAGCGCCTGCGCCATGCGATAGGGACCCTGCACCGGCACGACGTTGTCGTAGGCCTCGCGATAGGCGGCGTCCCACCAGGTGTTGAGCGCGCTTTCCGGCGCCATGTAGCCGTAGGAGCCACGCGCGCCGATGATCACGCCCTCGGGCATGTTGTTGCCGAGCGGCGGCAGGACATGGTCTGCGGTGGACAAGGCAACCTGCGCCTGCCTGAAGAGGCCGCGCGGCAGACCCTGCAGGATGAAGGACTGGAGATCGCCGCCCCACAGGGAGGAATGGATGACATCGGCGCGCCTCTGCATGAGCGCAGAGATCTCCGTTCCGTACTGGCCGGCGCCGAAGGCCGGGAACAGCTCGGCCGCTACCGTGGCCTCGGGATAGATCCGGCCCATGGCGGCCTTGAAGTCGACCCAGCTATCATGCCCCCAGGCATAGTCCTGATGGATGCCTGCATAGGTCTTGATATCGACGCCGAGCGCCTTCAGATAGCGCACGAGGCCGACATTGTCCTGCGTCGCGGTCGCGGCGGTACGGAAGACGTACTGATAGTCGGCATCCTCGAAGATGCGGGGCGTGCCGCAATCGTAGAGGATGGTGAACGTCTTCAGTTCCTCGGCGACCGGCGCGACGGCAAGGCAGTCGCCCGAACCGACATAGCCGATGACGACATCGACCTTCTCGCGCTGCACCAGATTGCGGTATTCCTGAACCTGGACGGTGGCGCCCCCCGCCTCGTCGATCAGGACGGCTTCGATCTGCATGCCGCCCATGCCCGGCGTGTTGTAGGGCGCGGGCACTTCGCCGGCATTGAGCTTCTTGACCAGCAGCTTCGCGCCGTTGGCTGCCGGAACGCCGAAGCTCTGCGCCGCCTGCCCGGAAAGGAAGGTCACGATGCCGACCTTGAAGGTGTCCTTTGCAGCGGCAGTGCTCGTGCCGGCGATCAGCGCGGCCAACAGTCCGCCAAACTTCACAAAATTTCGCATCGGTTCTCCTCCCGGTTTGCGTCCGGCCAAACGGCATTTGCGGCCGGAATTGATCGCCTCGTCCATTCTTGAGATCGGCGCGCCCCTGGGCGGCCGAACATAGGAGCCCGCCTGGACGAGGCCGCCCAGCAAAAAGCCCCTCCAAGTCTCTGGCATCACGCCCCATCGGCGCCCGGCCCGCTCCCCAATTCTGGCGAGCTTCATTGTCCGACAAACAGACTATTATCTTTTCGGTCAGACCGTCAATCAGCGTGGCGTGCGAAATGCGAACAAATGTCAAATAGCGATTTTTTTGTTGACGGGCGGCTGGTCCGAAAACTAGCTTCACAATCGTAATCTTGCGCATCAGGAGGATATACTGTGCACGATTACACAATCAAACCATTGATCTCGCAGAGTTTTTCCAGAGATTTCGATCTCATTCGGAGAATTTTTCATATCGAGATCAAAATTCAACGGGAGTTTTGCTGTGGCTAAAGATCATATGCAGACTATATCACAGATCATGGCCAATGGCGGCCGCCCGGCCGGAAGCATGCGCGAGATCAAAATCGTCGACACGACGTTTCGCGATGGCCAGCAGAGCCTTTGGGCAACGCGCATGCGCACGGAACACATGCTTTCGATGCTCGACGATATCACCGCGGCAGGATATACACAGATCGACCTCGTCGCTCCCATTCAATTCGACGTTTCTGTTCGTTACTTGAAGGAAGACCCCTGGGAGCGCGTAAGACTACTTCACGAGCGCGCGCCGGGCACGAAGTTCCGCGCGCTGATCCGTTCGCGGAACATCGCATCCTTTGATTTTCTTCCTGACGATATAATACAATCATGGGTGGATAGCCTTTATGCAAATGGCTTCCGTGTGATTGGTTCGTTCGATGGTTTGAACGACATCGACAACATCGCGCCGGGGCTGCGCAGAGCCAAGGAGCTGGGTGCTTACACCTTCGGCGCCCTGTCCTATTGCGAGAGCCCGGTGCATACCGACGAACTCTATATCGCCAAGACCAGGGAATATCTGGAGAAGACGGATATAGATGCGTTCATGCTCAAGGATGCAGGCGGCCTCCTGACACCCGAGCGCATCCGCACGCTGGTCCCTGCGATCAAGGATCTGATCGGCGACCGGCCTCTGGAAATCCACAGCCACTGCCTCACGGCGCTTGCCCCGCTGGTCTATCTCGAGGCCGTCGAGCACGGTGTCGACGTGCTGCACCTCTCCATCGCGCCGCTGGCGAATGCCAACGGCCAGCCTGCCGTGCAGAGTGTCGTGCGCGACCTGAAGGCGCTCGGCTACGAGGTGAACCTCGACATGGCGCGCATCGCCAGGGTGAGCGAACGGCTTCACCAGATCGCCGAAGACGAAGGCAAGCCGCTCGGCGTGCCGGTCGAATACAACGGCCTCCACTACATGCACCAGATTCCCGGCGGCATGTTGTCGAACTTCCAGTCGCAGTTGAAGACGGCCGGCCTCGAGGACCGCTTCGACGAACTCCTGGTGGAAGTCGCCAAGGTCCGCTCGGAGCTTGCCTATCCCATCATGATCACGCCGTTCGCGCAATTCGTCGGCACCCAGGCGGTGCTCAACGTCATCACCGGCGAGCGCTACAAGATCGTGCCGAACGAGATCAAGAAATACGTCCTCGGCTACTACGGCAAGCTGCTGGCGCCGATCGATCCGGAACTGCGCGAGCGCATCATCCGCAACGGCGCCTCCGAAATCGCCGCCGAGCCCGGCCCTATTGCGCCCATGCTGCCCGATCTCGCCGCGCGCTATCCGGACGACGACATCCACACGCTGCTCCTGCGCGCGATGTTCGCGGGGACGCAGGTGGACGAGATGGTGAAGGCCAAAAAGGAAGCCGCCCCGGCCGACGGCGGCAGCTCCCTGCTTGCCCTCATCAAGCGCGCCCACGCGCAAAACACCGGCAAGCGCGCCCTGGCGATCAAAACCGCAAACTTTGAACTGAAACTTGGAGTCGAGAAGGTCAATGCCAATGGATAACGAGGCGATCAAGGAAGTAAACGCGATCCTGAAGTGGATCAATGTCGCTGACGACGTGAAGGACTTTTACCTGAAGGTCGGCGAGGTCGAAATCTCGCTGTCGCGGAACGAGAATTCCTCGTTCTTCGCCGACAGCAAGATCGCGAAGGAGTCCGCCGCCGCGCCGGTGCAGGCCGTCCCGGCACCCCCCGCCGTCGCGCCCGCCGTTCAGCCGGCGGCCCAGGCGCCCGCTGCCTATGAGCAGCCCGCCGAGAACGAGGTGGTCATCAAGGCTCCCATGGTCGGTACCTTCTATGCGGCGTCGAAGCCGGGCGCCCCGGCCTTCGTCAATGTCGGGGATCGTGTCAAATCCGACACCGTGCTTTGCATCGTCGAGGTCATGAAGCTCATGAACAATGTCGAAGCCAAGGTCGAGGGCGTCATCACGAAGATCCTGGTCGAGAACGAGCAGCCCGTCGAATACGGCCAGCCTCTGATGGTCATCAGGACCAACTGAAGGCCGTCGTAAACACACTCAACTGGAAAGAATTTGCATGTCTGCGTTGATCAAAACAGTGTTGATCGCCAATCGCGGCGAGATCGCTCTTCGTATTATCCGCGCTTGTCGCGAGCTCGGCATATCGACCATCCTGGTTCACTCGGAGGCGGACGCAAATTCCTTGCCGGTACGGCTCGCCGACAAGGCCGTCTGCATCGGACCTGCGCGCTCCAATATGAGCTACCGCAACCAGCAGGCGGTTCTCGGCGCCGCCCTCTCCTTCGGTGCCGACGCCATTCATCCCGGATACGGTTTCCTTGCCGAAAACGCGGAGTTCGCGGCCGCCTGCGAGAAGGAAGGCATCATCTTCATCGGCCCGTCCAGCAAGGTCATCCACCAGATGGGCGACAAGATCGAGGCGAAGAAGATCGCGAAGAAGGCCGGCGTGCCCACGGTTCCCGGTTCCGACGGCGCGATCACCGAGTTCGCCGAGGCGCTGAAGGTCGCCAAGGATGTCGGCTTCCCCCTGCTGATCAAGGCGGCGGCAGGCGGCGGCGGGCGCGGCATGCGCGTCGTGCGCCAGATGGAAAGCCTGGAAAGCGATCTTTCCGAAATCATGTCCGAGGCCGAAACCGCCTTCGGCGACTCCTCCGTCTACATCGAGCGCTATCTCACCAACATCCGCCACATCGAAATCCAGGTGATGTGCGACGGGGAAACCTTCCTGCATATGGGCGAGCGCGACTGCACGACCCAACGGCGAAATCAGAAGCTGATCGAGGAAGGCCCCTCTCCGGTTCTCGACGACAGGCTGCGCCAGGAACTTGCCGCCGCCGCGGTCAATCTTTGCCGCGAGGTCAAGTACACCAATGCCGGCACCATCGAATTCGTGTTCGATCTCGATGAGCGCAAGTTCTACTTCATCGAGATGAACACCCGCATCCAGGTCGAGCATCCCGTGTCGGAAATGATCACCGGGCTCGACCTCATCAAGATGCAGCTCGAAGTCGCCAGCGGCATTCCGCTTGCCATCCGGCAGGACGATATCCGTATCTCCGGCCACGCCATCGAATGCCGCATCAATGCCGAGGACCCCGAACAGAACTTCATGCCATGCCCCGGCACCGTGAAGCGCTTCCATATGCCCGGCGGCCTCGGGATTCGGATGGATACGCATATCGAGGCCGGATACGTCATTCCGCCCTTCTACGATTCCATGGTCGGCAAGCTCATCTGCTGGGGCCAGACGCGCGAGGAGGCGAGAGCCCGCATGATCGCGGCGCTTGACGAGCTCGACCTCGGGGCGATCACGACGACGGCGCCGTTCCACAAGGAAATCCTTCAGAACGAGCAGTTCGTCTCCGGCGTCTTCAACACGTCCTTCGTCGCGACGCTGCTCGGAAAATAGCAATCCCGGGGCAGCGGCAAGGCGCCCCGCCGCCAAACGCATGGTCCGCTGCTCCGCGGCGGACCCGGATGATACGCGTCCTGCCCGCCGAACCACATGGAAACGCGTGACACCGTCTTCATAGCAACCTTTGCCGCCATCACGGCCGCCCTCGCCGTCTTCCCGCCCATGACCCTGCCGGTCGTGGGCGTGCCGATCACGGCGCAATCTCTCGGTGCCATCCTCGCCGGCGGCGTTCTCGGTGCCAGGCGCGGCGGCCTGTCGATGATCCTTTTCCTGATCCTCGTTGCGATCGGCCTGCCGCTTCTCTCGGGAGGTCGCGGCGGCTTCGGCGCCTGCATGGGGCCGACCGGCGGCTTCCTGCTGGGATGGGTCGTCACGTCGTCGTCGGCCTCCTGGTGGAACGTCTCTGGCAACGCCTCGGCCATGTCACGGCCTTCCTCGCATCCGCGACGGGCGGGATCGTCGTGCTTTACGGGATCGGCGTTCCATGGAGCGCCGCCGTCGCCCGGATTCCGCTTTCCACGGCGCTGACGGGCTCCCTGCCGTTTCTGCCGGGTGACATCATCAAGTGCGTCATCGCCGCAACCGTCATCGTTATCGTCAGGAAATCCTATCCCATCATCACGCCGGCGGGCCGGCAGGCCTCCGCAGTTCGCTGAGCTGGCGGTTTCCAGATGATGTCGTTCTCGCAAGTCCATGTTGAGAAGCAGGGGCGAACGATGCAGAACCTGTTGACGGTGGCCAGCGAACGGACCGGCGTGGATGAGGGTCAGTACCTGCATCGCGGCATCGCCGAACGCGCCTTCCGCCAGCGCTTCCAGTTGGCCAACCATGTTCGACGATGTCTTCCGCGGCTTCGGCTCGAACCTGCCCGCGTTCAGCGGCGCTTCCGCCTTCGGCGACGGCTGGCCGAGCGTCGAGATCTCCGACGGCGAGAAGGAGATCAGGATAACCGCCGAAGTGCCCGGGCTGGAAGAGAAGGACATCGAGGTCCTGCTGAATGACGGCGTGTTGACGCTGAAGGGCGAGAAGCGCTCCGAAACGGAAGATAAGGACAAGCGGTTCTCTGAGCGCGTCTACGGTCGCTTCGAGCGGCGCATACCGCTTGGATGCGAAATCAGGGAAGAGGAGATAGACGCCCGCTTCAAGAATGGCGTGCTCACGGTGACCCTGCCCAAGAGCGGGAAGGCGCAGTCACAGGTCAAGCGCATCGCCATAAAAGGCTGACGCATGGCGGGCAGCAGAGGCGCCGTCCCCGTGTTCCGTTTTATGGACCGGGACAAGGTGCCTCGCGCCCTTTTCGCCAACCGGCGGCGGCAGAAGGTATACGATGCCGCCGCCGGCGCGCAAGGTGGTTGCCGGCCTCAAGCATCTGCTTGGCGGGAGCCAGTCTGTCGTTTGATTCCACCACGCAACATTATCGTACCGTCAATGTGAGGTTGCATATCCGCTCGCGGGTTTGCGCACCGCTTCGCTCAGTGCCTCAACCAATGGTGCACAGCAGCCATTCCTCTCTCAGTCAGCGAACGATGATTTTTCCGGCGTAGCCACCCAAAGCCGACCATTCAGCGCGCATAAGCCGAACGGCCGCTTTGAGGAAATCTCACAAGTCTCCATAGCGTATCGAGCGCAAAGTTCTTGAACGGATATGAAGCGACGACCTGTTTATTGCGAGCAGCCATGATTGAACCGATGGCAAAGGCAACATCGCCGGACACCGTGAAACAGAGGACGTTCATTTCAAGATGGTCCGATCCGATTTGTGGGATCGCGACTTGCTCCTCAAACCGGCCTGTCTCCCTTGGTCACTTTTAAGGTGCGATTATCGACACCCGGCAGCATCCTTGCGGGATCGCGCGTGACAACGACGTCGATAACGGAGGGCCGGCGGCGCTCCTCGTTCGCAGCGCGGATGGCCGGGCCGAGTTCCTCGGGCCGTTCGACACGGATGCCTTGGCAGCCGAAGTCCTCGGCGATCCGGGCATAGTTCATCTCCACGAGATCCGAAGACTGATAGGCACCGTACATCGCATGCTGCAACGCCTTGATGTAGCCGGAGGCAGCGTTGTTGACGATCATCAGCGTGAACGGCGTGCCGGCCCGGCGCGCGGTTTCCAGCTCGCCGATCGTCATGTTGAACCCGCCGTCGCCGGTGATGGCGACGACCGGCTGGTCGGGCACCGCGAGCTGTGCGCCCATCGCTCCGGGAAGGCCGTAGCCGATCGAGGCAAAACCCCGGTCGGCTACGAACCTCCGGCCCGCCGCCTTGGTATCGTAGAGCAGCCCACCCCAATGGGCGGCGAAGCCGCCGTCGGCGACCAGCACGGACTCGGCCGGCATCGCCTCATTCAGCTCATGCAACATTCGGCCCATGTTGATCGGCACCTCGCTCGAAAGAAGGCGGTCGGCGGCGCCATCCCGCCACCTGCGCATGCGTGCGGGAATCTCGGCCGCGTAGTCCGCGCGGGTGGCGCATGCCCGGACAGCTTCGCCATAGAGGGCGGCGGACAGGTCCTCCAGCGCCAGCCGCGCGTCGCCGACGAGCGCATGGTCCGTCCGGGTGGTCCGGCCGATCTCCTCCGCAAGCACCTCGACATGGATAACGGGCGCGTGGCCGTTGAAGAGCTGGAAGCGCTTGGTGGCGATCTCGCCCAGCTTGCAGCCGACGACGATCAGGCAATCGCTGGCCTCGATCAGTTCGTTGGCGATGCGCGAGTAGCGGCCGAACAGGCCGGCCGAAAGCGGGTGCGTGCAGGCGATGGCGCCCTTGCCGGAGAGCGTGTGGGCGACCGGGATCGCGTGGGCTTCGGCGAAGGCCCGCAGCGCCTCGTAGGCCTGGGAGATATGCACGCCGCCGCCGACCAGCAGGAGCGGTCGCCTCGCCGCCGCGATGACCGCAGCAGCGTGCTCGACATCACCCGCATCGGGTCTCGACCGATAACCCGGGAACCGGGTCGTCGCCGGATCGATCCAGAAGTCGGCGACCGAATAGTCATGGACTTCGTGCGCGACGTCTTCCGGCACGTCGACCACGACGGGTCCGGGCCTGCCGGAGGTGGCGACCGCAAAGGCGCGGCGCACCGCCTCCGGCACCCGGGAGGGCCGCTCGATACGCATCACCTCCTTGACGGCGGGACGCAGGATGTCGAGTTGCCGGGTCTCCTGCGTCATGTTCTTCCAGGAATGATCGCGGTGGGTATCGCCGACGAAGACGACCTGGGGAATCCCGGCGTTGAAGCTCTCGACGAGCGCCGTCACAAGGTTGGTGGCGCCCGGCCCCAGCGTCGCATCGCACACGCCCGGCCGTCCGGACATCCGCGCCCAGGCGTCGGCGGCGAAGGCTCCGCACCGCTCGTCGTTGATCAGATGATGGCGTAACCCCTTGCGCCGGACGGCTTCGTAGAAGGGCAGAAGCTGAAACCCGCCCATGCCGAACATCGGCCCGACGTCCGCCCGTTCGAGAATTTCGGCAATCGCCTCCCCGCCCGTGAGGCGGATCGTTGCGTCGGATGTCGCTGTGGTCAGCTTTGCTTCGGTCATTGTCATGTGTCCCATGTTGGAAATTGATCAGCGGCGATGCCGGTCAGGCTGCCGATGAGATGGCGTATCCGCGTGCCGGGCTGTGCGCCGAGGGCGAGCGCTTTTTCGTTGGCAAAGGAGACGATGCCGGTTTCGTAGGTGGACCGGGCGTCGCCGATCCTGGCCGACGCGGCCTTGACACAGGCCGCGGCCACCCCCTGCCGATCCAGCACGGGCAGGCGCGCGATGCCCGCTGTGTCGATGCCGACGCCGGCGTCGTTGAAGATGGCGATCAAGGGGCGTGCCTTGATCGCGCGGTCCGCCGCCCCGGCCGGCAGCCCGCCGTGAGAGCCCGTAACGATGATGGCTCCGTTGTCGAAAGGCGTGATCGACGATGCGCTGTCGAGGAAGACAAGGCGTCGACCGGGGCCGAGCGAGCATTCCCGGCGACGAAAGATGGCGTCACCGGTTGCCCCGGAAAGCGCCGTTGCCTGCCCTGCTCGATCGGATAGCAACGCCGCCGCATCCGCGGCCCGGCTTCCGGGGAAGATGCCCAGCGCGACGGCGGGCGCATTCGCCCGGCTGACGCGGCCGCGGGCCAGCATGTCCTGCGCATCGCCAATGCGTGCCGAACGGTAATCGATTGCGATTGCCGGAACGGACTGGTTCGCAAGAACCGTCAGCCCTTCGACCCCGGCCTCCTCCAGCCCGATGCCGGCGTCGTGACACATCAGCGAGGCTATCGCGAATGCGAGCGCATACTCGCCCGTCGCGTGGCCGCCATGTGAGCCGACCAGAACGACCCGGCCGGCATGTTCGGGACGAAGGTCCGTCACGGAGCCCAGCGTGATCATGCCGGAACGCTCCCATACCGCTTCAGCGCCTCGTCCAGACCGTCGAGCAGGACGTCGATCTCGCTTTCGCTGATGGTGAAGGGCGGGCTGATCTGGATGTGGTCGCCACCTTGCCCATGGTTGATGCCGGGAATGCCGGCGGCGACGAGAATCCCGTTTACGCGCATGTGGCTGACGATCTTCGCGGTGAAGCCGACCTTCGGGTCGAAAGGCCGTCGCGTCTCGCGGTCCTCGACGAACTCGACGCCCCACAGCAGACCGCGTCCCCGGATGTCGCCGATCGCCGGGTGCCGATCCGCAAGCGCACGCAATCCGGCCTCCAGATAGCGCCCGATCTCCGCGCCGCGCGTGAAGAGCCCCTCGCGGGACATGATTTCATGCACCCGGTTTCCGACGAAGCAGGCGGAGGGCGTGCCGCTGTAGGTAAGGCCGTGGACGAAGCGGCCGCTGCCGGCGGCAAAGACCTCGCGGATCTTCTCCGACACGACCATTGCCCCCAGCGGCGCATAGCCGCTACCGATCGCCTTGCCGAGCGTGACGATATCCGGCGCGACATCCCAGCCCGAGATCGCGAAGGGGTGGCCGGTGCGGCCGTAACCGCACAGCACCTCGTCGGCGACGAAGAGCACGTCGTAGCGGTCACAAATTTCGCGGATGCGGCGATAATAGCCCGGATTCGGCGTGAGGCCGGCTGCCGTGGTTCCAACGATGGGTTCTGCAAAGAACGCCGCGACCGTTTCGGGTCCTTCCATCAGGATCGTGCGCTCCAGATCGTCGGCGCACGCCAGCGTGCATCGGCCCCCGCCGCATATCCTGCAACGGTATTCGTAGGGCGGGGCGACGCGCGCCACGGGCAGGAGCAGCGGCGAATAGATCTCGCGCCAGCTGGTGCGGCCGGACAGCGACAGCGTGGCGAGCGTCACCCCGTGATAGCTGAGCCATCTTGCGACCGCCTTGTACTTCTGGGGCTTGCCCCGCTCGACGAAATACTGGCGCGCGAGCTTCCAGGCCGATTCATTCGCTTCGGACCCGCCCGAAGTGAAGTAGACGCCGGCCATGTTGGAAGGCGCCATGGCAAGGATGCGGCCGGCAAGCTCTTCCTGCCAGGGGTGGGTGAAAGTCGCGTTGTAGACGAAGGTGACCTTGTCCCCCGCCGCGGCCAAGGCATCCCATATCTCGGAGCGGCCGTGGCCGATGCCGACCACGCCGGCGCTTGCCGACGCATCGAGATAGCGGCGGCCGGACGCATCCTCCAGGTAGGAGCCTTCACCCCTGACGATGGACGGCGGGACCGCGTTGAGGTCGCGGTAGAAAACAGGAGAATGGTTGTGCATGTCAGGACGACTCCTGGACCAGATGGCCTTGCGAAACGGTGCGCCAGATCCGTTCGGGCGGAACGAAGTCCGGCGCGCGAACGGGACTGGGCAGGTCTTCGGCGGGAAGCGGCGGACGGGCGCCGCGCCGTGCGGGGTCCGGCACGGGTACGGCGGACAGGAGCTTGCGCGTGTAGGGATGCTGCGGGTTCTCTATGATCGCCGCGCGGGGGCCGATCTCCACGATCTCCCCCAGATACATGACCGCGATGCGGTGGCTGACGCGTTCGACGGTCGCCATGTCGTGCGAGATGAACAGGTAGGAAAGCCCCAGCGAGGACTGCAGGTCGAGCATCAGGTTGAGCACCTGGGCCTTGATCGAGACGTCGAGGGCGGAAACGGCCTCGTCTGCCACGATCAGCTTGGGCGAGAGAGCGAGCGCACGGGCGATGCAGACCCGCTGGCGCTGGCCGCCCGAGAATTCGTGCGGCAGCCTGGCCGCCATGCCAGGCTCCAACCCCACCTTCTCCAGCAGACCAGCGGCGCGCTCCTCCGCCTCGCGCCGGCCGGCAAGCCCGTGCACGACGATGGGTTCGGCGATCGCCCTGCCGACGGGAATGCGCGGATTGAGGCTGGCATAGGGATCCTGGAAGATCATCTGCATGTCGCGGCGCAGCGCCTTCAACTGCGCCCCACCCATGCCGATCGCCTCGCGTCCCTCGAAGCGGACCGAACCGGCGAGCGGCTCGACCAGCCGGAGGATAGAGCGTCCGGTCGTCGACTTGCCGCAGCCCGATTCCCCGACCAGCGAGAGCGTCTCACCCCGCGCCAGCGAAAAGGAGACGTTTTCCACCGCGTGCACGCGGCCGGAGACGCGCCGTAGAAGCCCGCTGCGCATCTCGAAGCGGGTCGTCAGACCTTCCACCTCAAGAAGCGGCTCGTCGTGATAGGCCGGCGCGTGACCCGGCGCTGCCGCCGGGCTGGCGCTTTCGTCCCCTTCCACGAAGTCCGGCATCTTCTTCGGCGCTGCCTCGCCGCGCATCGAGCCCAACGTGGGAACCGCGGCGAGCAGCCGCCGCGTATAGGCGTGGGCCGGCCTGTCGAAGATCTGCGTGGTCTCGCCTTCCTCGACCTTGTCGCCGCGCAGCATCACCAGCACGCGATCGGCGATTTCCGCGACCACCCCCATGTCATGGGTGATGAAGACCACCCCCATGGCGAACTCGTCCTGAAGAGAGTGGATCAGGTCGAGGATCTGGGCCTGCACGGTCACGTCGAGCGCCGTCGTCGGCTCGTCGGCGATGAGGACCTTCGGCCGGCAGGCGAGCGCCATGGCGATCATCACACGCTGGCGCATGCCGCCGGAAAAGCGATGCGGGTACTCGTCCAGACGCTCACGCGCCGCCGGGATGCGGACGCGGTCGAGGATACGCAGCGCCTCGGCCCGGGCCGCGGCCCTGTCCATGCCGCGATGCAGGATCAACGCCTCCGATATCTGGTCGCCGACGGTCAGCACCGGGTTCAGGCTGGTCATCGGCTCCTGAAAGATCATGGCGATCTCGTTGCCGCGGATGCGGCACATCTCCGCCTCCGGCAAGGACACGAGGTCGCGACCACCGAGCAGGGCTGAGCCCTCGACCCGGCCGTTGGCCTCCGGCACCAACTTGAGAAGCGACAGCGCCGTGACGCTCTTGCCGGAACCGGACTCGCCGACGATGGCGAGTGTCTCGCGCGGCTTGAGATCGAAGGAAAGTCCCTTGACGACGGGAGTCCACCCTTGAGGCCCGCGAAAGGACGTCGTCAGATCCCTGACGGAAAGCACGGGTTCGCCCATTTTCACACCTCGTTCTTGAGCTTCGGGTCGACCGCATCGCGCAGGCCGTCGCCGAGCAGGTTGAGGGCGAAGATGACGATCAGGATCGCAAGGCTCGGCACAACGGCCAGCCAGGCGCTGTCGAGGATATTCTCGAAGCCGGAGCGGATCATACCGCCCCAGGTCGGGGTCGGCGGCTTGATGCCGAGCCCGATGAAAGCCAGCGACGCCTCGGTGCGGATGGCGTTGGCCAGCCAGAGCGAGCCCATCACGACGATCTCGGCGGCGATGTTGGGCAGGATATGCACGAGCAGGATGCGCGCGTCGGAATAGCCCAGCGACCGGCAGGCCTCGACATAGTCGCGCTCCTTGAGCGCGATGGTCGGCGCCCGCGCGATCCGCGCGAAGGGCGGGATCGAGGTCAGCGCGATGGCGAAGACGATGTTCGGCGTCGTGGCGCCGAGCATGGCGACGATGACCAGCCCGAGGATGAGCGACGGGAAGGCGAGCAGCACATCCATGATTTGCATCATGACGGCGTCAAAGCGGCCGCCGTACCAGCCGGCCAGCAGACCGATGGCCGAGCCGACCAGCATGGCGATCACTGTCGAGGCAATGCCAACAGCGAGCGAAACGCGGGCGCCGTAGATCAGTCTTGCCCAGGTGTCGCGGCCATATTCGTCCGTGCCGAAGATATGCTCCACAGACGGGCCGGAAAGCTGGTGCGTGACGTCCTGGGCAAGGGGATCGTGTGCCGTGAACAGCGGCGCGAAGACGGCGATCACGATCACGGCAAGCAGGATGGAAAGCCCCACCCAGGAGGTCTTGTTGACGTTGAAGACGCGGACCAGGGCGCGCAAGGCGCCGCGCGGCGCGCCGGGAAGAGCAGCATGGGTCATTGTAGCTTCACTCGCGGATCTGCAAGGCCATAGGCGATGTCGGTCAGCATGTTCACGAAGACGACGATCAGCGTGTAGATGACCATCATCCCCTGCAGCATCGTGTAGTCGCGCTGGTTGAGCGCGCCGACGATGAGCTTGCCGAGCCCCGGCCGGTTGAAGACGATTTCCGTCAGCACCGAGTTTCCGATCTGGATGCCGAGGAACAGGCCGACCACGGTGATGATGGGGAGAAGGGCATTGCGCAGGGCGTGCCGCCTGACCACGGCGGGCCAGGGCACGCCCTTGGCGCGGGCCGTACGCACGTAGTCCTCGGACAGCACTTCCAGCATCGCCGAACGGGTGACGCGGGTGATGTAGGCGGCCATGATCAGCCCGAGGCTCAAGGCCGGCAGCGTGATGGACTGGAACCAGGCCCCGACGCTGCCGCTCCGGGCGCTGATCACCGGAAACCAGCGAAGCTGGATGGCAAAGGCCAGCAACAGGATGACCGCCGAAACAAAGGCCGGAAAGGACAGGCCGAGCAGCGAGACGACCCGAACCGCATAGTCAACGGCACGATTGCGATTGACGGCCGCCCAGACGCCGAGCGGAACGCCGACCGCCGTGCCGAGAAGGAGCGAGACCACGGTCAGTTCGATGGTCCAGGGCAGCACCGTCATGATTTCGGTGACGACGGGGCGGCCGGTGACCATGGACTCGCCCCAGTCACCGGAGAGCGCGCCGCCGACGAAGTCGAGATACTGGGCCGGCAGCGAACGGTCGAGCCCGAGCCGCTGGCGCAGCGCCGTCAAGCTCTCTTCCGACGCCATGTCGCCAAGGATCACCTGCGCCGGGTCTCCGGGCAGGATGCGGACGACGACGAAGACGAGCGTCAGCACCACGAAGCCGGTTGTCAGCGCCAGGGCAATTCTGCGAATGAGGAATGATAGCATGATGATGAATTTCCGCCTTGCAGGCATGGCCTTCCGCACCCCCGGCACGGAAGGATGGACCTCAGATTATCGCAGTCACTTGGTAAAGTGCGTCTGTTCGGTCAGTTGCGGCACGAGGTTGAGGGAGCCCTGCAGGTCGTAGCCGAGATCGAGCGCGCCGTTCCAGGCCCAGACGACCAGTTGCTCGGAGAAGGGAACCGCGCAAACATCCGCGACAATCTTCTCCTGCGCGGTCTTCCACAATTGCTTTTGCTTGACGGGGTCAAGTTCCCGCTTTGCCGCGTCGATCTCGGCATCGGCGGCGTCGCAGTGCGAGAAATTGACCACGCCGCCGGGCGTATTGACCGTCGAGCGGGAATGGAAGAACTGCGTCAGGTAGACGTCGGCCACGGGAAAGCGTGCGGCCTGGTAGAGCGTGACCTGGGACAGGTCCTTGCGGATGTCGGCCATGTAGGTCGGGTGATCGACGACCTGCATGTCCAGGGTGATGTTGGATTTCTTCAGGTCTGCCTGCAGCGTCTCCATGATCTTGAGCAGGACCGGAAGACTCGACTGGATCGTCTTGAGGGTTATGCCGTCGGGATAGCCCGCCTCGGCGAGCAACGCCTTCGCCTTTTCGGGGTCGTAAGGAAACAGTCCGGCATCCACGACTCCGAGATTGCCGTCCGGCACGACGGAAATCGCCTCGCGCGCCACCTTGTCGCCGGTGAAGGCAACCATCAGCTTGCGATCGATGGCGTGCGCGATCGCCTGGCGAACGCGGATATCGTCGAGCGGCTTGACCGTCTTGTTGAGATAGAGCGAATTCAGTTCCGCCGGTTCCATCCCGACGACCACCGCGCCGGGGACCGCTTGCGTCCGCTCCACCCACTGGTTGTTCTGCCGCCCGAAGATCATGTCGACTTCCCCGGACTGGAAAGCCAGGTCGCGCGTCGCGTCGGACGGTATGTAGCGGTAGGTGACGGTATCGAGTTGAGGCGTGCCGCGGAAATACGCCACGTTCGCCTTCAGCTTGATGTATTGCTGCGGCAGATACTCGACGAACTCGAACGGGCCGGTGCCGATCGGATGCGTGGAGAAGTCTGCGCCGAGCTTTTCGGCCGCCTTGCCGCAGACCATCAGCCCGCCATGATAGTTCGACAGCAGGCCGAGCAGGCTCGGGATGGGGGTTTTGAGCGTGACCTTCACCGTGTATGGATCGGGCGCCTCGACCCTGTCGAGTGCGGCAAAGTCGCCGGAGAAGGCGGAGGTCTCCTTGTTTGCCGCCCGCCTGATGGAGTAGACGGCGTCCTCCGCCGTGAATTCGCCGTAGCCGCCATGGCACTCCACGCCCTGCCGCAGCGTGAACGTCCATTCCGTTCCGTTGGCGCTCGACGTCCAGCTTTCCGCAAGGTCCGGTTCGATGAATTCAGGGCTCGTCTCACCCGGCCTGATGCGCACCAGCGCGTTGAATACCCAGTTCAGGACCCCCTTGTCCGCGCCTGCCGAGGCCAGATGCGGATCGAGCTTGCCGGCGTCGGCCTGGGACGTCGCCACGACGAGGTCCCGCTTAGGCTCCTGCGCGACGGCGGGAGCCGCTAGCATGCAGAATGCCACGGCTGCTGAAAATGCACTGCGTGTCATGGTTTTCCCCTTTGCTTTGTTGTCAGTCGCGATTCATGCGGCAGTCTCGACCGTCAGGTAGGCCGGACCGGCCTCCGGTGCATTGATGAGAGCTCCATATGCAGCCGACAGGCACGCGAAGGCCGGACCGGGCGCACCGCCGCCCACAGTGCGTCCGTCGATGCGGCAGACGGGCAGCAGCCCGCCAGCCGTGCTGCAGACGAAAATCTCGTCGGCCGTATAGGCGTCATAAAGCCCGAAGGCGCCCTCCTCCACGGTAAAGCCCAGGCTGGGCGCCAGCTCGATGACGGCCGCCCGCGTGATTCCGAACAGAATGTCGCGGTCGGGTGTCAGCAGCCGCCGGTCCTTCACGAGAAAGATGTTGCAGCCGGTCGCCTCGCACAGATGGCCGTCCAGCGTCAGCAGCAGCGCTTCGTCGGCACCCGCCGCCTTCGCCTCCATCTTGGCCATGACGAGATTGAGGTAGTTGAGGCTCTTCACCTGGGGCGCGAGCACCTGGCCCGACGGCCGCCGCCATGCGACCGTCTTCAGAGCAACGCCGCGGGCGGCCCGTTCCGCCGAAACGCGCTCCAGATAGGGCTGCACGATGATGATCAGGTTCGCGACGCAACCCTGCGGGTCCATCAACGGCCGTCCGTTCACGCCGCGCGTGACGATCCACTTGATGTAGGCATTCTCGAAGCCGTTGCGCCGGGCTGCCTCCAGCACGAGCGCCTTCAGTTCTGACCGGGAGAATGGCGGATCCAGGGCGATCGCCGCCATCGACTGGAACGTGCGCTCGATGTGCTCGTCAAGTCTGAAGATGCGGCCCTTCCAGCCGAAGACCGTATCGAACACGCCGTCTCCGTAGAGAACCGCATGATCGAGGATCGATATGGAGGCCTCAGACTCCGGACGGAACTCTCCATTCACGTAAGCGATGGGCTCTGGCATCTTGCTTAGCTCCTAACTGTTCCGATTTTTATTGTTTAAAACATAAAAAATGGAACATCGTCAAGCGGCATTCGCATGAAAATATCCGTCGATCAGGCGGCTTGCGGCGGAATTGCCGAGACGGTATGAAAATTCGAAGATCCAGACCGTTCCAAAATGCTTGTTTTTTGAAAACGGTCGTTCGGTGCGTTCGAAACGGAAGGACGGCAAGGTGAAGAAGCAGGACGATCTGCCAGAGCAGTCGGCGAGCGACAGTCCGCGCAGCGCGGAGCGCCTGATGGTCATACTGGACGCGCTATCGCGCGCATCCACGCAGGGGCTGCGCCTTGCCGATCTGGTCGAGGCCACGGCGCTCGGGAAGACGACCGCGCATCGCCTGGTCAACGGCCTGTGCGACCATGGCCTCGTCGATTTCGATCCGGAGACGGCTCGGTACTTCGTGGGCATCAAGCTGCTCAGCTTCGCCTCGGCGGCGCGCAACCGCTTTGCGGTCGCCAAGCTTTCCGAACCATCCTTGGCCCGGCTCGTCCGCAAGACACAGGATACGATCTACCTCATCGGCAGATCCGGCGACCATGCGGTCTGCCTCGATGCGCGGGAGGGCGCCTTCCCGATCCGGGTCCTGACCCTCAACATCGGCGACCGGCGACCACTCGGTGTCGGAGCGGGCAGCCTGGCGATGCTGGCTGCCATGACGGATGCCGAAATCGAACGGGTTCTGGCGCAACAGAAGATGGAAAGATCGCGCTTTGCATTCAGCGACGACCAGATCCGATCGATGATCGCCACGACCCGAGAGCACGGATACAGCTACAACGACACGCACATCTACAAGGAAATGGCCGACATCACCGGCATGGCTGCCATCGCGGTGGCCTTGAGGCGCTCAGACGGACAGCCGGCCGGCGCCATCCACCTCACCGCCATAACGCAGAGACTCGCCCCGCCCCGCCGCGAAAGTCTCGTCGAGATGCTTCGCACCGAGGCACGGCGGCTGGAGGAGGAGATCCAGCCGGTTCTCGATGCACCGATGCTACAGGTCAGACCATAAAAGCGGACTTTGATGACGCCCAGCCTCTACAAATTAGTGTCCACCTCCGCTGTCCGGATATGAATCTCATCCGGCCTACTCACCTTGCTTTGCGGAGGAGAGGAGGCCCATTGACAACAATGAGCAGCAATCGTTCCAGCCCAATTGAAATGATCGAATTCCACCCCAGGCTTGCTATTCAGCAGGCATGAGCCCCACGGCAGCCTTGAGGAAATCTTGCAGGTGTCTGGCGCGTATCGAGCGCATACTCTTGAAGTGATCTGAACAGTCAAAGCCGCTATTTCGAACGGGTGGGACAACGATTTTTGGAACCAACTATTGACGGATGTGCCGGACAATCACTGATTTCAGTTTCTCGACATCCTTCATGTTGATGGCATCGACCATCTCGTAGTGCTCCAGGCTCGATTGCTGGATGCGGGCGCGCGTGATCCATTGTGAGACCGGCGCTGACGACGTGCGCTGGCGGATCTCCGTTACGAGGCTTACCAGTTCGTCGTTGCCGCAGAGCGAGAGCAAGGCGTGGTGAAACGCCAGGTTGGCCTCATAGAGGTCGATCGTCGTTCCATCCAGGATGACCGCATCGAACTGGTCGGCAAGACGGCGCAGTTCGGCGATCGCGCCCGCCGTGGCATTGTCGATGATTCTGTCCGCAACGCCTGTTTCCAGCAAGATACGAATCTCGCTGACCTGGCGTGCACGATCCCCATCCGGCTCGAACACATGGTAGCCGCGGTTCGGAACGTGCTCGACGATCCGCTTTTGCGTCAGGCGGTCCAAGGCACGCCGAACGTCCGGCCGGCCACAGCCATAGCGGCGTTCAAGGTCGATCTGCTTCAGCCAGGATCCCGGCGCCAGAACGCCCGTCTGGATATCGTTGAGGATGAGGTCCGTCACGTCGACGGTCTGCGCCGCCTCGCTTTCCTTCGGCTTCACCGTCTTCATCCGCCCCAATCTCCCCATAGCGTCGAGCCGCAAGGTGCTTCGTGCGAAAAATATAATCGGCGACGGCCCTTGCGTAAATCCAAAATCGGCGCATAAATTGGTGCCAATTTTGGATAACATTGAAATCGAGGCGGATCGATGAAGAATGCGGATGCGGTCTGGGCGCTGGTCGATGAGAAGGGTCCGGCCTTTGCGGCCCTCAGCGACCGCATATGGGACACGCCTGAAACAAACTACGAGGAGTATCGCTCAAGCGCCGAGCACGCGGCGATGCTGGCGGCGGAAGGCTTCCGCATCGAGCGCGGCATTGCGGGCATGCCCACCGCCCTCATGGGCGAGGCCGGCGAGGGCGGCCCGGTCATCGCCATCCTCGGCGAATTCGACGCTCTGCCCGGCCTCAGCCAGGAAGCGGGCGTCGCCGAAGAACGGCCGATGGTGGACGGTGGAAACGGCCACGGCTGCGGGCACAATCTGCTCGGGTCCGGCTCCATGCTGGCGGCCGCGGCCGTCAAGGACTACCTGAAGAAGAACGGCCTGCCGGGCCGCGTACGCTACTACGGCTGCCCGGCCGAAGAAGGCGGTTCCTCCAAGGGTTTCATGGTCCGCGCCGGCGTCTTCGACGATGTCGACATCGCCATTTCCTGGCATCCCGCCGCTTTCGCCGGCGTCAACAATCCCCTGTCGCTTGCCTGCAATGAAATCGTGTTCCGCTTCACCGGACGCGCCTCGCATGCGTCGGCCTCTCCCCATCTGGGGCGCAGCGCGCTCGATGCCGTCGAACTCATGAATGTCGGCGTGAACTATCTGCGCGAACACATGCCGTCCACCGCGCGCATCCACTATGCCATTACAGATACCGGCGGCCATGCGCCGAATGTCGTGCAGGCCCGGGCATCCGTGCGGTATCTCGTCCGGGCGCGGACACTGCCGGAACTGCTCGAACTCGTCGAACGGGTGAAGAACGTCGCCCGGGGCGCCGCCCTGATGACGGGAACGTCCGTCAGCGACGCGGTGGTGAGCGGCGATGCCAATCTGGTCGGCAACACGCCGCTGGAGCAACTGATGCACCGCAACCTCGAACGCCTTGGGCCTCCGGAGTTCGACGATGCCGACCGCGATCGCGCGGCACAATTCCAGGGCACGTTCAGCGATGCCGATATCGCCGCTTCGTTCGGGCGTTTCGGCCTCAAGGTGCGCAAGGGCGTTCCCCTTTGCGACGTGATCTTTCCGCCGGAAAGCGGCGACGGAACGCTGGTCGGCTCGACCGATGTCGGCACGGTCAGCTGGGTGGTGCCGACGGTGCAGATGCGCGGCGCCACCTATGCCGTGGGAACGCCGGGCCATTCCTGGCAACTCGTCGCCCAGGGCAAGTTGCCGGCCGCGCACAAGGGCATGATCCACGCGGCCAAGGTCATGGCCGGCACGGCGGTCGACCTCTTTGCCGATCCACGGGAGATCGCCGCCGCCAAAGCCGACCATGCTGCCCGGCTGGAAGGCACGCCTTTCGTCAATCCGATCCCTGACGACGTCAATCCGCCGCTGCCGGAGAAGGCCGATGCCTGAGCGTTCCTTCGAGCCGGACCGTGACCGGCTGATGGCCCATATCGGAGAATTCGCCAGGCGTGTGAAACTCTCCGGCACGCCGCAGGAGCGCGAGAGCTTCGCTTATCTGCAGCGGCAGATGGCCTCCTATGGCTATGCGACACGGATCATCGAGCACGATGCCTATATCAGCCTGCCCGGCGAGGCCCGGCTGAAGGTCGACGGCGGTGATATCCGCTGCATCACTCATTCCATGTCCGCCTCCAGCCCTGCCGGCGGCCTGACGGCCGAGGTCGTCTATGGCGGCGACGGCGGCCCGGCGGATTTCGCCCGCCTCGACGCGCAGGGGCGGATCGTTCTGGTCGATGGGATTGCGACCGAAGAGGTCGCAGCGCAGGCGCGCGACCACGGCGCCGCGGGGCTTATTCATGTCAGCCCGAACGAACTGCTCTACGAGATGTGCGTCTCGCCGGTCTGGGGCAGTCCTTCGCAGCTCACCCGCGATCAACTGCCGGCCGCCGTGATCTGCACCATCGCCGCGGAAGCCGGCGCGGCTCTGCGGCAGCGCTGCAAATCCGGGGAGACCGTCAGCGCCACCATGTGGGCGAGCGTCGACACGGGCTGGCGCAAGACGCCGATCCTCGTCGCGGAGCTCGACGCCGTCGATACGACCGATGACGAACGGCCCTTCGTCCTGTTCTCCGGCCATCACGATACCTGGCACTTCGGCGTCATGGACAATGGCGGGGCCAACGCCACCATGCTGGAGGCCGCGCGGCTGCTGGCCGAAAGCCGCGACCGCTGGCGCCGGGGCCTGCGCCTTTGCTTCTGGTCCGGCCATTCCCATGGGCGCTATTCGGGGTCGGCCTGGTATGCGGACGAATATTGGGACGAACTCGACCGGCGCTGCGTGGCGCATGTCAACGTCGATTCCACGGGCGGCGAAGGTGCCGATGTCCTTACCAATTCCGCCGTCATCGACGAGCTGAAGGCGCTTGCCGCCGAGGCCGTGCTGGCGGAGACCGGGCAGGTGCATGCCGGGCGGCGCCACGGCCGGGCGGCCGACCAGTCCTTCTGGGGCGTGGGCCTGCCCTCGATGTTCGGCAGTCTCAGCCATCAGCCGCCCGGGCCCATCAGGATGCCGACGGCGCTCGGCTGGTGGTGGCACACGCCGCAAGACACCGCCGAGCATATCGATCCCGCCAATCTCGTCCGCGACACGCGCATCGTGCTGCGCGTATTGGACAGGCTGCTGACGGACGAGGTGCTGCCGCTCGACTACGGCGCCACCGCGGCCTCGCTGCAGCGCGAGCTCGAACGCATCGGCACCGATCTCGCCGGCCGGTTCGATGTCACGCCGCTGATCGCCGAGGCGCAGCGGTTCGGCGAGCTGGCCGAGGCGGTCAGGGTGCAAGCGGCCTCGGCGACCGGCGCAGAAGCGCACGCGATCAATCGGGCGCTGATGCGGGTCTCCCGGCTGCTGGTGCCGCTCAACTACACGCAAGGCAATCGCTTCGCTCACGACAGCGCCCTGCCCCATGCGCCCTGGCCGTCCCTCGACGGGCTGCGCGCACTGGCGGCCGCTGAGGCGGGCGAGGACGCGCTCTTTCATGCCGTGCATGCGCGGCAATGCAGGAATCTTGCCGCATACGCATTGCGGGAAGCCCAAGCCGCGCTGGCGGCACTCTAGCCGCCAGCACGATTCAACAGGACCGGACAAAAGGCCGGTTCGAAGAAAGGGGAATTCGAAATGACCAAATTGGGAATTCTTGCGGCCGTGACCGCAATGGCCCTGTCCGCAGCCGTCGCACCGGCTGGCGCGAAGGACTGGACCCATGTCAAGGTGGGCATCGAAGGTGCCTTCCCGCCATGGAACGCGCTCGACTCCAAGGGCGCTCTCACGGGTCTCGACGTCGAGGTCATCGATGATCTCTGCGCCCGGGCCAAGGTGGAATGCGAACTCATCACCGGCGAATGGAGTGCGATGATCCCGAGTCTCAACGCCGGCAAGTTCGACCTGATCATGACGCTGGGCATCAATGCCAAGCGCAGGGAAGTGGTGGACTTCACCGTACCCTATGCCTCCGGCGTCGCCACCTTCATCGTCCTCAAGGATGGCCCTGTCGCCGCGCTGCCCATGGCGGGCGAGCGGCTGAACCTCAACGACAAGGCGACGGCCGATCCGGTGATGGCCGAAATCGGAACCGCGCTGAAAGGCAAGTCCATCGGCGTCGTCCAGTCGACAAGCCAGGAACAGTTGATCAACGCCTATTTCGGCGACACCGTGACGGTTCGCACCTACAAGAACTCCGCCGAGCGCGACCTCGACCTCAAGGCGGGCCGCATCGACGCAGGCTTCGACAGCGGCGTCTACGGCACCTCGATGCTCGCCAAGCCCGGAAACGAGGATCTCGCCATGGCCGGTCCGCTGCTGAAGGGCGCCATGCTGGCAACGGAAGTGGCCATGGGTCTGCGCAAGGGCGAGACGGAGCTCAAGGAAAAATTCGACGCCGCCATCAAGGAGGCCGCCGCCGAAGGGGTCATCAGGAGCCTTTCGGAAAAATGGAGCAAGCTCGACCTGACGCCGTCCTTTGACCAGTAGAGAGGTCGCCGCCCCGTCATCGCGGGGCGGTCCCTCATTGATCGCTGACAGCGTGCGGAAGGATCGCGCATGAATTCACCTGGCTTTTTCGAAACCTTCGGCTTCGGGCCGGACGGCTGGGGCGCCGCGCTGGCCGTCGGCGCCGTCATGACCGTGCTGATCGCCGTATGCGGCTTTGCGATCGGGGCCGTCATCGGCATTTTCGGCGCCTGGGCGAAGATCTCCGGCGGGCCGGTGGCCCGCGCCGCCGCCGGCACCTACACCACCGTCCTGCGCGGCATTCCGGACCTGCTCGTCATCTACCTCTTCTATTTCGGAGGGTCTGCCGTCATCTCGGCGGCCGGTCGGCTGTTCGGCAACGAGGGCTTCATCAGCTTTCCCGGATTTCTCGCCGGCGCCCTTGCCGTCGGCGTCACGTCGGGGGCGCAGCACACGGAGGTGTTTCGTGGCGCCTTTCGCGCGGTCCATCCCGGCGAGATCGAGGCGGCGGTCGCTTGCGGCATGTCGCGGATGCTGCGGTTCCGCCGTATCGTTGCCCCGCTCACGCTGCGCCACGCCCTGCCCGGCCTCGGCAATGTGTGGCAGGTCGTGCTGAAGGAGTCGGCCCTCGTCTCCATCACCGGCGTTGTGGAACTGCTCCGCCAGTCGCAGATCGGCGCCGGCTCGACCGGAAGGCCGTTCGATTTCTATGTCGTCGCCGCCGCCCTCTATCTCGCGATCTCCACGGTCTCGGGCCTCGCGCTGCAACTGGCCGAGAAGCACAGCCGCCGCGGAACCGGGAGGGCGTCATGAACCTCGTCTTCATGTGGGAGACCTTCCTGGAGCTCATCGCGGCCGTGCCGACGACGCTCCGGCTGGCTGTGACGGCAGTGGGTCTCGGCGCCGTTCTGGCCTTGCTGCTCGCGCTTTGCCGCACGTCCGGCCTGCGCATCCTCGACTGGCCGGCGCGCTTCTACATCTACGTCTTCCGCGGTTCGCCGCTCCTGGTGCAGATCTTCCTGATCTACTACGGCCTCAGCCAGTTCCCCGAAGTGCGCCACAGCGCCGTCTGGCCGATCCTGCGGGAACCCTACTGGTGCGCCGTCATCGCGCTGATGATGAACACGGCCGCCTATTCGGGCGAGATCATCCGCGGTGGGCTGCTCTCGGTTCCGCAGGGGCAGATCGAGGCGGCGCGGGCCTGCGGCATGTCGCGGTTCCTCGCTTTCCGGCGCATCGTGCTGCCGCTCGCCATCCGCCAGGCACTGCCCGGCTACGGCAACGAGATGATCTCCATGGTGAAGGCCACATCGCTCGCCTCGATCATCACGATCATGGAGATCACGGGCGTCGCGGCCAGGATCATTTCCGACACCTACCGGGCGATCGAGGTCTTCCTCGTCGCCGGCGCCATCTATCTCGCCATCAACTTCGTCCTGACGCGCTGCGTCGCTTTCCTCGAATACCGGCTGAGCGGCCATCTGCGCCAGCCCCTGCCAACCCGCCCGCGGGTGACTGGAGACAGCCCATGACCATGTCCGAAACCCCGTCCGAACCCGTGGTGGTCGTGAAGGACCTGCACAAGAGCTTCGGCCCCGTCAAGGTGTTGAAGGGTATCTCCCTCGAAGCATACCAGGGTGAGGTGATCTCGATCCTCGGATCGTCCGGCTCCGGCAAATCCACGCTGCTTCGCTGCATCAACATGCTGGAGACGCCCGATGCCGGAACCGTTACCGTGGCCGGCGAGACGATCCGCCTCATCTCGGCGGCGCACGGCAAGAGCCGGCCCGCCGATCAGCGGCAGGTCGACCGGATCCGCACCGGCCTTGGGATGGTGTTCCAGAGCTTCAATCTGTGGACCCACAAGACGGTCCTCGAAAACCTGATCGAAGCGCCGATCCATGTGCAGAAGCGACCGCGCGCGGAATGCATCGAAGAGGCGGAGGCGCTCCTGGAGAAGGTCGGCATCGCCGAGAAGCGGAACGCCTATCCGGCGCATCTGTCCGGCGGTCAGCAGCAGCGGGCCGCCATTGCCCGCGCGCTCGCCATGCGGCCGAAGGTCATGCTGTTCGACGAGCCGACCTCGGCGCTCGACCCGGAACTGGTCGGCGAGGTGCTGCGCGTCATGCGGGCGCTCGCCGAAGAGGGGCGGACCATGCTGGTCGTCACCCACGAGATGGGCTTTGCCCGGGACGTCTCGAGCCGCGTCGTATTCCTGCACAAGGGCGAGATCGAGGAGCAGGGACCGCCGGCGGAGGTCTTCGGCAACGCCCGGTCCGAGCGCTTCCGACAGTTCATCAGCAAATAACCGATCACTGCACGGAAACGAAAAGGGGAACTCAATGCAGAAACATACGATCGCCCTGGCCGCGACGCTGGCCGTCGCCGCCGCCTTTGCGCCATCCGCATCGGCCGGGGACAAGATCACCATCGCCACCGAGGGCGCCTTCCCGCCCTACAACCTCACCCGTCCCGACGGCACGCTCGACGGCTACGACGTCGAGCTCGGCAACGACCTGTGCACCCGCATGAAGATCGAATGCACCTTCATCGCCCAGGCCTTCGACGGCATGATCCCGGCGCTCACCGCCGGCAAGTTCGACGCGATCATGGCCGGCATGTCCGCCACCGACAAGCGCAAGGAAATCATCGACTTCTCCATCTCCTACGGCAGCACCGGCCAGTCGTTCGCCACGCTGAAGGGAAGCCCGCTCACGAATCTGCCGATGACGGGCGAACTCTTCTCGCTGGCGACCAACGAAGCCGGCGCGCGCAAGGCCGCGGAGGAGCTGAAGCCGCTGCTCAAAGGCAAGGTCATCGGCGTGCAGACCGCGTCCATCGCCGCCCGCTTCATCGATGAATACCTGAAGGACGCGGTCGAAGTGCGCGAATACAAGACCACCGAGCAGCATGACCTCGACCTTGTCGCCGGACGTGTCGATCTCACGATGGCCTCGATGGGCTACCTGGTGACCGCGGTCGAGAAGCCGGCCAATTCCGACATGGTCATCGCCGGCCCGCGATTCCAGGGCGGCATGCTCGGCGCCGGCAGCTCCGTAGGCATGCGCAAGGAGGACACCGGCCTCAAGGCCAGATTCGACGAGGCGATCGGTGCGGCGATCGCCGACGGCACCATCAAGCGCCTGTCGGAAAAGTGGTTCGGTTTCGATCTGACACCCCATTGACGTCAACTTCTCATCATCTGCGGATCGCCGCCCTATGTGGCGGCGATCTCGTTCGATGCCCGTTAATGTCACTCCCGGCGCGCCTGTCAGGCGTCCTTCAGGTACGGTTCGATGAGGCTGAGGTCCGCATCGCCGAGGCGGCCGCTCGCGGTGTTCCTCTGATGCCAGTAGGGATATTGTAGCCAGGGCCGGCTGACATCGTCGAGCCGCTTGCGCTCCTCGGGGCTGAGCTTCAGCCCGGCGGCAGCGAGATTGTCCTTGAACTGGGCTTCCGTGCGCCCGCCGATGATCACCGAGGTCACGCCCTTCCGGCCGATCAGCCAGCTAAGGGCGACTTGGGCCGCCGAGACGCCGCGACCCTCCCCGATGTCGACGAGGGCATCGACGATGTTCCAGAGGCGGTCCTCGTCACGGATCGGCGGTTCGGTCCAGCCGGCGAACTGGCGTGTGCCTTCGGGCGCGGCCTGGTTGCGGCGGTGCTTGCCCGAGAGCAACCCTCCGGCGATCGGGCTCCAGACCAGGACGCCAAGCCCCTGGTCGAGGCTGATCGGCAGCAGCTCGTTTTCCGCGTCGCGCGTTTCCAGCGTGTAGTGGATCTGCTGGCTGACGAAGCGTTGGTAGCGCTCCCTCTCGCTGACGCCGAGCGCCTTCATGATGTGCCAGCCGGAGAAGTTGGAGCAACCGATGTAACGGACCTTGCCCTGGCGCATGAGCGTATCGAGGGCTTCCAGCGTCTCCTCTAGCGGCGTCTGCCCGTCCCATTCGTGCAGTTGGTAGAGGTCGATGACGTCGGTCTTCATCCGTTTGAGGCTGGCCTCGCAGGCCCGGATGAGATGGTGGCGGGAAGAGCCCTCGTCATTCGGGCCCTCGCCCATCGGAAAGCGGGCCTTGGTGGCGACCAGCACGCCGTCCTTGCGCGGCCCGCCGATGATCTCGCCGAGGATCTCCTCGGAAGCGCCCTGCGAGTAGACGTCGGCGGTATCGATGAGGTTGACGCCGGCGTCGAGGCAAAGGTCGACCAGCCTGCGCGCATCAGCGACGCCGAGGTCGCCGACGGTCCTCGCCCAGCCCTTGCCGCCGAAGGTCATCGTGCCCATGGTGATTGTTGAGACTTTGAGGCCTGAACGGCCAAGCAGACGGTATTCCATCGGTAATCCTCCAGAAATCGGATGCGGGGACCGCGGCCGGACAGCAGCGCCGAGCCGCGGCATTGCGAGGCGTCAGGCGTGGCTGTCGAGGCCGCGCCAGAGATCGATACCACCTTCCATGGCACAGCGGTCGATATCCTTCAGCTCCTCGGCGGAGAAGGAGAGGTTCTTCAGGGCATCGAGGGAATCGTCCAACTGAGCGACATTGCGCGCGCCGATGAGGGCGGAGGTGATGCGCTGGTCGCGCAGCACCCAGGCGATGGCCATCTGCGCCAGCGATTGGCCACGGCGCTGCGCGATGGCGTCGAGCGCACGCACCCGGGCGAGATTGTCCTCGCTCAGCAGCTTTTCCTTGAAGGAGCCACCCCTGGCGGCGCGGGCGTCATCCGGGATGCCGTTCAGGTACTTCGAGGTGAGGAGGCCCTGCGCCAGCGGGGAGAAGGCGATGCAGCCGACGCCGAGTTCGTCGAGCGTATCGAGCAGGCCATCCTCGATCCAGCGGTTCAGCATGGAATAGGAAGGCTGGTGGATGAGAAGGGGAACGCCTTCGGCGCGCATGCGCTCGGCCTCGCGGCTGCGTTCGGGGCCGTAGGAGGAGATCCCGACATAGAGTGCCTTGCCCTGGCGCACCATCTGCACGAGGGCGCCCATCGTTTCTTCCAGCGGCACGTCGAGGGTGGGACGATGGGAATAGAAGATATCCACGTAGTCGAGCTGCATGCGCTTGAGGCTCTGGTCGAGCGAAGCCATGAGATGCTTGCGCGAGCCGCTGAACCGACCCTGCAGGTCTTCAAGACCGCTGCTGATGAGATCGAGGCCGGTGGCCACCTTTTCCGCAAGGGCGGCACCTGCAGCGGTCGGAGATACGCTGCGGCTCGTGCGGTTGAGCAGGCGGACACCGAGAGGCGCCTCCAGCGCCTTCATGCGATGACTGAGCGCCGATACAGAGACGTCAAGCTGATCGGCAGCCTTCCGGAAACTGCGGTGCCTGAGAATTGTCAGGAAAACGACCAAATCGGAAAGCTCGTTTCGGTTCGATGCCATATTGAAGCGCTCGGCCATCGCCCACTTGTCCCCCGTTACGAGATCCGTTCTGTTTCAAGTCGCGCAGGATTTCGGAGCGCGCCCCTTTTTGCGGCAGACAATCCGTTTAGCTGGAAAGACCAGGAACCGCGAGCCCGCCGGCATTTCCGGCGGGTCGCTTGCCAATCTCTGGACGAGGGATGTACCCTCGTCTGCATAAGGAGAAAGCCGGCCCGGGGAGGAACGGGTACGGTGGGAACGACGATGTTCGAGGAACACGATCCGTATCTCGTCGCACTTTCGGTGCTGGTCGCGATACTGGGAGGTTATACCGGTTTCGCCCTCGCGGCGCGGATCGGCAATTCGGTTTATACCGGCCGGCGGCTGCTTCTTTCCGGAGCGGCCGGCTTCCTGGCGGTCGGCATCTGGACGATGCATTTCATCGGCATGATGGCCGCCCCCCTGCCGCAGGACGCCGCCTATCTCGTGCTGCCGACGCTCGTCTCCTTCCTCATCTGCGCCCTTGTCGTCGGCATTTCGCTCTATTTCGTCAGCATCGGCGGTCCCTCGCGCATGCGCGTGCTCTGGGCGGCGCTGCTTCTCGGCTTCGGCATCGCCTCCATGCATTATGTCGGCATCCATGGGCTCGCGGGGCCTTTCACCATCCGCCACGATTATCCGATGGTGGCGCTGTCGCTGCTGATCGCCATCGGCGCGGCCTATGGGGGCCTGCGCATCTATATCGCGCGCCATGGCGGCCTGCGGCTGGCGCTCAGCGCCGTCGCCTTCGGCATCGCCGTTTCCGGCATGCACTATACGGCCATGTACGGCATGCATTTCGAGCCCGGCCCCGCTGGCGGGCATGCCATGGCCATGGACGGGCTCGTCGCCTCGCAGCAGGTCCTCTCGCTGGTCGTGGCGCTGCTCTGTTTCCTGGTCGCCGGCGGCTTCCTGCTTCTCCTCGTGCCGGAAGCGCATCTCAAGGCGGAGACCGAGCGGCCCGATCCGTCCGTTTCCGCCATCCGGGCGAACAGGGCGGCTCCGCTGGCCGGTCTCGGCCAGCCGGCCCGGCCATTGGTCACCAAGGTTCCCGTCGACGGCGCGGACGGCATCCGGTTCATCGAGACGGCCGATATCCGCAGCGTCCGCGCCGATGCACACTACACGCTCGTCCACGACGGGCAACGCGAGCGCATGTGCGCCTGGTCGATCTCGGAAATGGAATCGCAGCTCTGTCCCCAGACGTTCCTGCGCGTCCACCGCAGCCATATCGTCGCCGTGCCGCATATCGTGCTGATGCGCAAGGAGGGAGATGGCGCGGTCGTCGAGCTTGGCGGCGCCGTCCCGCATCTCGTTCCGGTGAGCCGGACGAAGATCTCCGAGCTGAAGGCGCGGCTGGGCCTCAGCCGGCGTGACGGCCCGCACCGGAACGATGCCATAGGTCAAAGTGCCTGACGCAATTCGTGCGGGCAAAGCCGCCTTTCGTGCAGAAATCCGGCGCTGGTGCCGGAAAGCCGGCCGTCTCCTTGCCTGTCCGTCGCCCGAGGAAAATGCTGATCCTCCGTTATAGCGGAGGAGACCCATGATACCCGGCCCGTTCCAGTTCCATCGGCCGCAATCGGTTGCCGATGCGGTGAAACTGCTCTCCAGCCTCGGGGATGAAGCGCGTCCGCTTGCCGGCGGCCATAGCCTCGTTCCCATGATGAAGCTGCGCCTCGCCACGCCCGAGCATCTCGTCGACCTGCACGGCATCGGCGCGCTGAAGGGCATCCGGCGCGAGGGCGACACGCTCGTCATCGGCGCCATGACCACCCAGCATGAGCTGGTGGCCTCGCCGGAGATCGCGGCGCTCGTGCCGATCGTCAAGGAAACCTCGCTGCAGATCGCCGAACCGCAGGTGCGCTATCGCGGCACGCTCGGCGGCAATGTCGCCAATGGCGATCCGGGCAATGACATGCCGGGGCTGATGATGGCGCTCGGCGCGCGCTACCGGCTGGAAGGGCCGGACGGCGTACGCGACGTCGATGCCGTCGATTTCTACCAGGGCGCCTATTTCACCGCGCTCGAGCCCGGCGAACTCCTGACCGAAATCGCGATCCCGGTTCCACCGTCCGGCCACGGCTACGCCTACGAGAAGCTGAAGCGGAAGATCGGCGACTATGCGACGGCCGCCGCCGCGGTGGTGTTGACGCTCTCCGCCGGCAAGGTGGCGACCTGTCGCATCGGCCTCACCAACCTGTCCGAGACGCCGCTTCTCGCCGAGGACGCCGCCGCCTGCGTGATCGGCATCACGCTCGACGAGGCGACGCTGGCCAAGGCCGCCGACCTCGCCCGCGCCGTCATGCAGCCGGCCGCCGACGGGCGCGGCCCGGCCGAATACCGCACGCATGTCGGCGGCATCATGGTCATGCGGGCGCTGAAGCGCGCTGCGGCCAGAGCCGCTTAAAGCATTTCCAGGAAAAGTGCGAAGCGGTTTTCCGTCCGGAAATGCGTAAAAACTCTAGGAGGAAACGATGGCAAAGACCCATGTGACGATGCGGGTGAACGGCAGCGAGGTCGAGGGCCTTGTCGAGCCGCGCACGCTGCTCGTGCATTTCATCCGCGAAAATCTCGCCCTGACCGGCACCCATATCGGCTGCGAGACCACCCATTGCGGCGCCTGCACCGTCGATCTCGATGGCATGTCGGTGAAAAGCTGCACCGTCTTCGCCGTGCAGGCCGAAGGTTCCGAGATCACCACCATCGAAGGCATGGCCAATGCGGACGGCACGTTGTCGGCCCTCCAGGAGGGTTTCCGCCAGATGCACGGGCTGCAATGCGGTTTCTGTACGCCCGGCATGATCGTGCGCGCCCACCGCCTGCTGAAGGAAAATCCCAACCCGAGCGAAGAGGAGATCCGCTTCGGCATCGCCGGCAATCTCTGTCGCTGCACCGGCTACCAGAACATCGTCAAGGCGATCCAATACGCTGCCGCCAAGATCAACGGCACGGAGTTCAGGGAGGCTGCGGAATGAACGACATGACCATCACGCGCGCCGAGCGCGAGGCCAAACTCGAAGGCATGGGCTGCAAGCGCAAGCGCGTCGAGGATATCCGGTTCACCCAGGGCAAGGGCAATTACGTCGACGACGTCAAGCTGCCCGGCATGCTGCACGGCGATTTCGTCCGCTCGCCGCATCCCCATGCCCGCATCAAATCGATCGACAAGGAGAAGGCGCTGAAAGTGCCGGGCGTGCTCGCCGTGCTGACGGCGGAGGACCTGAAGGGCGTCAACCTCGCCTGGATGCCGACGCTGGCCGGCGACGTGCAGATGGTGCTGGCGGACGGCAAGGTGCTGTTCCAGAACCAGGAAGTGGCCTTCGTCGTCGCCACCGACCGTTATGCGGCCGATGACGGCATCAATGCGGTCGAGGTGGAGTACGAGGCCCTACCTGTCCTCGTCGATCCGTTCCACGCCATGGACCCCGATGCACCGGTGTTGCGCGAGGACCTCGCAGGCAAGACGGAAGGCGCGCACGGCCCGCGAAGACACCACAACCACATCTTCGAATGGACCGTCGGCGACCGGGATTTGACGGATGCCGCCTTTCGCAAGGCGGAGGTGACGATCAAGGAGATGATCTCCTATCACCGCACGCACCCCTCCCCGCTGGAGACCTGCCAGTGCCTGTGTTCGTTCGACAAGGTGAAGGGGGAACTGACGATCTACGGCACCTTCCAGGCGCCGCACGTCATCCGCACCGTCGTGGCGCTGATCGCCAAGATTCCCGAGCACAAGATCCATGTGATCGCGCCGGATATCGGCGGCGGCTTCGGTAACAAGGTCGGCGCCTATCCGGGTTATATCTGCGCCGCCGTCGCCTCGATCGTCACGGGGCGGCCGGTGAAATGGGTCGAGGACCGCATCGAGAACCTTTGCGCCACCTCGTTCGCCCGCGACTACCACATGACGACCGAGATCGCCGCGACGAAGGAGGGCAAGGTCACGGGCCTGCGCGTGCATGTGCTCGCCGACCACGGCGCCTTCGATGCCTGTGCCGACCCGTCGAAATGGCCGGCCGGCTTCTTCAACATCGTCACCGGCTCCTATGATTTCCCCACCGCCCATCTCGCGGTCGACGGCGTCTATACCAACAAGGCGCCGGGCGGCGTCGCCTATCGCTGCTCCTTCCGGGTGACGGAGGCGGCTTATTGCATCGAGCGGGCGATGGATATCCTCGCCCAGAAGCTCGGCATGGACCCGGCCGAACTGCGGCTGAAGAATTTCATCCGCCAGGAGCAGTTCCCCTATCACTCGGCGCTCGGCTGGGAATATGATTCCGGCGACTACCACACCGCCATGAAGAAGATGATGGAGGTGGTGGATTATGCCGGCCTGCGCCGCGAGCAGGCGGAAAAGCGCGCGGCCTTCCAGCGCGGCGAGACCCGCGAGATCATGGGCCTCGGCATTTCCTTCTTCACCGAGATCGTCGGCGCCGGCCCGTCGAAGAACTGCGACATCCTCGGCATCGCCATGTTCGACAGCTGCGAGATCCGGCTCCACCCGACCGGTGCCGGCATCGCCCGCATGGGCACGAAAAGCCAGGGCCAGGGTCACGAGACGACCTGGGCGCAGATCATCGCCACGGAGATCGGCATTCCCGCCGACGACATCATGGTCGAGGAAGGCAACACCGACACCGCGCCCTACGGGCTCGGCACCTACGGTTCGCGCTCCACGCCCGTCGCGGGTGCCGCGATCGCCATGGCGGCGCGCAAGGTGAAGGCCAAGGCGCAGATGATCGCCGCCTACCGGCTGGAGGTGCACGAGGACGACCTCGAATGGGATATCGACGGTTTTCGCGTGAAGGGCCTGCCGGAAAAATTCCTCGGCATGAAGGACATCTGCTGGATCGCCTACAATGCGCCGCCGCCCGGCATGGAGCCGGGCCTGGAGGCGGTGAGCTATTACGATCCGCCGAACATGACCTATCCCTTCGGCGCCTATCTCTGCGTCATGGATATCGACGTCGATACCGGCGTCTACAAGGTGCGCCGCTTCTACGCGCTCGACGATTGCGGCACGCGCATCAACCCGATGATCATCGAGGGGCAGGTGCATGGCGGGCTGACGGAAGCCTTCGCGATCGCCATGGGCCAGGAGATCCGCTACGACGAGAACGGCAATGTGGTGACCGGCTCGTTCATGGACTTCTTCCTGCCGACGGCGGTGGAAACGCCGCATTGGGAGACCGATTTCACCGTCACGCCCTCGCCGCACCACCCGATCGGCGCCAAGGGTGTCGGCGAAAGCCCGAATGTCGGCGGCGTGCCGGCCTTCTCCAACGCCGTCAACGACGCCTTCTCGTTCCTGGGATCGACGCATATCCAGATGCCGCACGATTTCTGGCGCAACTGGCAGGCGGCGAAGACGCTCGGCGCGGTGTAGGATTGGTCCGATGCGCAGGTTTCGCCCCTCATCCCGCTGCCGCGACCTTCTCCCCGCAAGCGGGGAGAAGGGGCAGGAGGCTTGGCCTTCCTTCATCTTGTTTAGGGAAAACGGTGCATCGTTCTCCTTCTCCCCGCTTGCGGGGAGAAGGTGCCGGCAGGCCTCCCGCCATGCGACGGATGGGGCCACGACATGAACACGCTCTCCCGCCCCGAAATCGGCGAGCGTTTGGCGAGCGCCGGCTACATTGCCGACCGCGACCTGACGGTCGCCCTCTCGCTGATGCAGATGCTCTCCCGCCCCCTGCTGCTGGAAGGTGAGGCCGGCGTCGGCAAGACGGCGGTCGCCTATGCCATCGCATCGGTGCACGAGACGGAACTGATCCGGCTGCAATGCTACGAGGGGCTGGACCAGTCGGCGGCGCTCTACGAGTGGAACTACCAGCGCCAGCTGCTGGCCATCCAGGCCCGGCAGGGCGAGGCGGCCGGCGGGCTGGAAGACGCGGTCTTTTCCGAAAAATACCTGATGGAACGTCCGCTGCTCGCGGCCATCCGCCGGCAGAAGGCGCCGGTGCTGCTGATCGACGAGATCGACCGGGCCGACGAGGAATTCGAAGCGTTCCTCCTGGAACTGCTCTCCGATTTCCAGGTCTCCATTCCCGAACTCGGCACGATCACCGCCACGACGATCCCGCATGTCGTGCTGACCTCGAACGGCACGCGCGAGCTTTCCGATGCGCTCCGGCGGCGCTGCCTCTATCACCATATCGACTATCCCGATGTCGAGCGCGAGGCGCGTATCATCCTCGCCCGCATCGAAGGGGCCGGCGCGGCGCTCGCCCTGCAGATCGCCCGCATGGTCGAGAACATCCGCAAGGAGGACCTGCGCAAGGTGCCGGGCGTCGCCGAAACGCTGGACTGGGCGGCGGTGCTCGTCGGCCTCGATATTGCCGACCTGAAGGACGATCCCGAAGCGGTGCACGAGACGCTGGCCTGCCTGCTCAAGACCCGCGAGGACAAGGCGCGCTTCCGCCGCGAAGTCACCGAGCGCCTGTTGGGGAGGGTGGCATGAGCTGTTGCGGCACGCCCCTAACCCCGGAGGAATCGAGCGCGGTCGGCCGTCTCATCGCGGAAAAGCTGTCGGCCTTCCTGAAGACGCTGCGCGACAACGGCTTTTCCGTCGGGCTCGGCGAGGGCCGCGATGCCGCAGCGCTGATGGCCGCCGGCTATGCGGAAAAGCCCGGCCTGCTGCGCTCCGCCCTGAAACATCTGTTTTCCGCCCGCCGCAGCGAATGGGAGCGGTTCGACGGCATTTTCGATGCCTTCTGGCTGGGAAAACGCGTACGCAGCCGGAGCGCGGCTTCGGGACATGTCGGCCCAGGCCTGAAAGCCCTGGAGGGCGGCGGGGCGAAGGGCGGCGCGGTTTCTGATCAGGCCCCTGCCGACGGCGGAGAGGGCGTGGGCGGCGGCGAAAGCCGGATGGAGGGCGCCTCCGCCGTCGAGACGCTTTCCGGCATCGACCTCCGAAAACTCTCCGATCCGGCGGACATGGCGCGGGCGCATGACATCGCCGCCGATCTCGCGCGGGCGATGCGCACGCGGCTCACCCGCCGCGATCTCGCCCGCCGGCGCGGCTACCGCATCGACCTGCGCCGCACGATCCACGGCAATATCGGCCATGGCGGCGTGCCGCTGGATCTCGTCCGGCGCCGGCGCAAGGAAAAGCCGCTGCGCCTCGTCATGCTGCTCGACGCCTCCGGCTCGATGACGCCCTATACGGGGCTCTTCCTGCGCTTCATGCATGGCGTGCTCGACGCCTTTCGCGAGTCGGAGGCCTTCCTCTTCCACACCCGGCTTGCCCATGTCTCCGACGCCATGAAGGAGCGCGATGCGCAACGCGCCCTCGACCGGCTGTCCATGATGGCGGAGGGCGCCGGCGGCGGCACGCGCATCGGCGAATGCCTCGCCACCTTCAACCGCTGGCATGCCGCCCGCGTCATCCATTCGCGCACCTGCGTGATGATCGTCTCGGACGGCTACGAGACGGGCGATGCCGCGCAGCTGGCTCGGGAGATGGCGGCGCTGCGCCGCCGCTGCCGGCGTATTGCCTGGCTGAACCCGATGATGGGCTGGGACGGCTATGCGCCGGAGGCGGCCGGCATCCGCGCCGCGCTGCCGTTCGTCGACCTGCATGCGCCGGCCAATACGCTCGAAAGCCTTGCGGCGCTCGAACCCTATCTTGCGAAACTCTGAGGGAGGTCGCGATGAACGCCCATGTCGATGTGATGGATCTCGCCAATCGCCTCAAATCCGCCGAGGAAGCCTTCGTGCTCGCCACCGTCGTGCGCACCGTCTCGGTGACCGCGGCCAAGGCCGGCGCCAAGGCGGTGATCCGCCCGGACGGCACGATCGTCGCCGGCTGGATCGGCGGCGGCTGCGCCCGCGGCGCGGTGCTGCGTGCCGCCCGGCAGGCGCTGATGGACGGCAAGGCGCGGCTGATCTCGGTGCAGCCGAAGGAGCTTCTGGCCGAACACGGCGTTGCGGCCGGCGAATTGCGCGAAGGCATCCAGTTCTCCGCCAACATGTGCCCCAGCAAGGGCACGATGGACATCTTCATCGAGCCGGTGCTGCCGCGCCCGGCGCTCGTCGTGTTCGGGGCGAGCCCCGTCGCGATGGCGGTGGTGGAACAGGCCGCCCTGCTCGGCTTCCACATCACGCTCGCCGCACCCGCCGCCGACCGCGCCGCGCCGCCTATGGCTGATGTCGTGGTGGATGGATTTGCCATTGCCGAACCGCCGGTCGGCAAGATTTTCGCGCTGGTCGCCACCCAGGGCAGCGGCGACCTCGCCGCACTCCAGGCGGCGCTCGCCCTTGAGGCCGAATATTACGGTTTCGTCGGAAGCGGGCGGAAGATGGCCGCGCTCAAGGCCGATCTGTCCCACGCGGACATTCCGCCCGAGCGGCTCGACCGGATCAAGGGACCGGCAGGCCTCGATCTCGGCGCCATCACGCCGGAGGAAATCGCCCTGTCCATCCTCGCCGAAATTCTCGTCATCCGCCGCCGCGACCAGCGTGGCGACACCACCACAGCCTGAAAGGACATTTCTCATGGACATGAACGGCAGCGAACGGATCGAAGCCCCGGTGCAGACCGTCTGGCAGGCGCTGAACGATCCGGAGATCCTGCGCCAGTGCATTCCCGGTTGCGAGACGCTGGAAAAGACCTCCGACACGGAGATGACGGCGACCGTCGCGCTGAAGGTCGGGCCGGTGAAGGCGCGCTTCCAGGGCACGGTCCAGCTCCTGAACCTCGACCCGCCGCATTCCTACACGATCAGCGGCGAAGGCAAGGGCGGCATGGTCGGCTTCGCCAAGGGCGGCGCGGATGTGGCGCTCGCCGAAGACGGGCCGGATGCGACCCTGCTCACCTATGTCGTCAAGGCCGAGGTCGGTGGCAAGATCGCCCAGCTCGGCAGCCGGCTGATCGATTCCACGGCGAAAAAACTGGCGGCGCAGTTCTTTGCCGACTTTACTCAGAAGGTCGCAAGGGTGCGGGAAGAGATTGCGAGTTGAGCCTCTAATGCCATGAAAACGCCGGCAACAACGAACCGAGCTATTGAAACCATTGCGGCGCGAGAAATGAAGAATGATACAACAAAAGCCTTGCCAACCGGGTCGTTCCACATATGCGTCAAAGCCAAAAGGGGCCTCTCCCTCTGGTTCCATCATGTCAGCTCGATTGGGCCCGGAGCTGTCGAGCAGAGCGGCGGTGATCATGTACACCATGCCCAAGACTGGCGAACTCTTCGATTTAGAAGGCAGGAGCCATAACGTAAGTCCACATAGCGTTGCCGGGGCGTGAGCCGAGCCATTCCGCTGTGAGTGTTGAACCGTTGTCTCAGCAAGGTGCGTCATCCACATTGAAGGCTCGTTCTGCAAAGCTCCATAATGCGGCGGCCAAGCTGCGATTAGAGCGGCGCAATTCCGTGAAAGGCGTGAGTGAGCAATTCACGGAGTGGTTGACGATGAAGTGGACGAGGATTCCAATATGGATTGGAAAGTGCCTGATCAAGTGCCGCGTCGATGCCATCTTCCCGCATGCCGAGATCCTTGAGCGCCATTGTCGCACCGAGGCGGCTGGAAAGCTCGTAGAGTCCCCGTGCCGGCTCCGTGGAGCCAAGCGCTCGATTCACACGCGCCATCGCGTCGGGCGTAGCGGCGCGATTGTATGCCACTACATGTGGCAAGACCGCCGTGTGAAGCTGCGCATGGGGAAGATCAAACATCCCACCGAGCGTGTGGCAGAGCTTGTGATGCAGCGCCATTCCGACTGAGCCAAGGCAAACGCCGCACAGCCAGGCACCGTAGAGAACATCGCTTCTCGCCGAAACGCTCGTCGCATCCTGCTGGAGCACTGGCAACCCGCCCGCGATGGCGGAAGTTCCCTCTTCGGCCATCAAGCAGGTCACGGGATTTGTTTCGCGGGCGTAAAGAGCCTCGACGGCATGTGCGATCGCATTCATTCCACTGGTCACCGACATGGTGAACGGAAGCGTCATCGTTAAATCAACATCGTAGATGATGACTTCCGGTAATATAGACGGGGCCGACTTCGTCACCTTCCGACCGTTTTCAGTCTCGCCTAAGATCGGAGTGGCTTCCGAACCCGCATATGTGGTCGGAACCACTATCTGTGGCAGGTCTGTCCGAAAAGCGATCGCTTTGCCGAGACCGATCGTGGATCCGCCGCCTATCGCCAAGAGGCCGTCTGCTCGAGTTTCCGTGACCACTTCCATAGCCTCTGCAGTGACTTCGGTAGGCGTATGCATCTTAGCTTTCGAGAAGAGGCCGACACTTCGATCGCCGAGTTTTTGCGCAATCGCGGCGGCTTGATCGGCCTGCTCGGGTGTTGCGAGCACAAGCAACCGCTGAATGCCGAGCCTTTCGGCTTCCTCCCTCAGGCGCGAGATCGTGCCCTGGCCAAAAATCACGCGGCCAGGATTTCCGTTGTAGACAAAGTTATGCAACGCTGCCTCCTATCGGGTCTGGTCAGGGCGGACGAGAACGAAGTCGTAGTCGGACCTCCACTGAGTGGAACCGTCCGTCACCTTTTCGAAAGGCGCAACGAGGGTTTTCTTCACACCAAAGACGGTGTCAGATTCCAGATAAGGATCACCCCCAACGAATGTGTGCGTCACCAATTTCTGAAAGCCGTCAGCCCTGACCATGTAATGCATATGGGCTGGACGAAATGGATGGCGGCCGAGATTGCCTAACATCGTACCGACGGGGCCATCATCGGGGATCGGATAGGAAACCGGCTTTATACCGACAAAGCTGTAGTGCCCATCAGCTCCTGTAACGAAAACTCCGCGGTTGTTCCACTTGGGTTGCACGTCCGGCTGTTGAACATCGTAGTAACCCTCGGCATTGTCCGACCATACATCGATCCGCGCACCTTCAATCGGATTTCCACCGAGGTCGATGACCCGACCTATAAACAGGCATGTCTCGCCTTTACCATCAAGACAGATGCTGTCGCCCATGGAACGGACCGGCGCGCCTTCGACGTGAAACGGACCAAAGACAGTGTTCTCGGTTGCGCCCTCAGGACGACGATTATTGATCGCGTCGACGAGCATCGAGAATCCGAGCGTGTCGGAAAGGAGAATGAATTCCTGTCGTTCTTGGCTGCAGATCTGACCGGTTCGTGTCAGAAACTCGATGCCGATCTCCCATTCGTCCTGTGTTAACTCAATCTCGCGAGCAAAAGCGTGCAGGTGCTTGACGAGGCTAGACATCACGACCGCGAAGCGAGCGTCGGTTTCAGCCCCCATCCGGCCGTTCACTGCTTCCACGGAATTGTCCTCGGTAAAATACCTAGCGGAGGTAGAACCCTCAGAAGGTCGAGTGGTCATTGCATACTCCTCTCTAGTTGATTTCCGACTTTTGCCGTGACAGTGGTTCTCTTCAAACCGCAAGAGGCGACATTTGCCTGCCGGTACAGATCGGAAGCGTGGCAGGCGTTCGTAACCTGGAGCCCATGGCATCGGTCGACGGCGTCTTCGTCAGCCCCTCCAGCCTTGCGGTGGCGCTCTGGCATCTCGGAAATCTCGCGCACGAAGACGTGCAGCGCGAAATCAAGGACATCTTCGACAAGGTGCGCGATGCGAATATGCCCGTCGGCATCTTCGCGACGGCGGAGGCCGCTGCACGGTGCTATATCGAGATGGGCAGCTTTCATCGCGATTGGCAGCGATATGGGCCTTCTGGTCCGCGGGGCCGACGACTTGCTCGCCCGCTTCAGGCCTGCAGATGGGTACGGAAAAGCCCCCTGAATTGCGTGTAACTGGCAAAGCCCAGGCATTTTGAGGTTCGAAGCACCGTCGTCTCGCCGACGCAGCAGGCTTGCGCCAGCGAACCGGCTGTGCCGAAAGCCACCAGGTAAGGCTCTTCAAGCGCCGTGCGCAGCACCACACGAACCCTCCGCGGCAAGGAAAGCTGCCGTTTGACGATCGTGCGCTTGAGTTCGCCGATATCGGCCGGGGGAAAGGGCATAATCCACCTCCTTTGCAATGGATACCGCGCATTGGAATTTGCCGACTTCACGTCGGGAAAAGCGTGACGACGTAATCGGCGATCAGTTTCAGGGACAGAACCAGAAGGGCGATCTGGATGACCAGGTAGAACAGCTTTTCCGGAATGACGCGCGTCAGCTTCGCGCCTGCGAAGGTGCCGGCGATCGCGCTCGGTAGGAGCCATAACGCCACGGTCGCATCGAAGCGCGAAAACAGCCGCAATTCCCAGTAGGGGGCGATCTTCGCCGCGTTGATCGCGGCGAAGAGGATGGTCGAGGTGCCGGCGAACGTCACCTTGTCGAGACGCTGCGGCAGCACGTAGATCTGGAAGGGCGGCGCGCCCGAATGCGAGACGAAGCTCGTCAGGCCTGCGAGCGTTCCCCAGAAGAGGCCCGCGGGCACGTCGGCCCGCCGCACGGTCTTGCGAAAGCGCGCGCCGACCCAGGCGTTGAAGCAGCCGAGCAGCCCCACCAGCCCAACCAGCATGCCGATGAAGAGGCTCGGCAGGTGCGCGCTGAAGGCCCATCCGAGACAGACGCCGAAGACCGCCGCGGGCATGAGGATGGCGAGGTTCCGGCTGGAGAAATCGCCGCGGTAGAGGTAGAGGCCGACCATGTCGCTGATGACGTAGATGGGAAGTAGAAGTGCTGCCGCCGTGACGGGCGACATCACCAGCGCCATCAGCGGAACCGCGAGCATGCCGACCGAGGCGAGGCCCCCCTTGGAGAGCCCAACAAGGAAGGCCGCGACCGTCGCCGTGACGATGACGAGGGACGTCATCTCGGTCATCCGTTCTTCCTGCCCTCCGTCGCCGCGCCGCGCAGCAGCTTCGCCATGGCGTGGACGGCGAGCTCATATCCATCGGCGCCGAATCCCTCGATGATGCCCTTGGCGGCGAGCGAGACGTAGGATGTATGGCGAAAGGCCTCGCGCCGGAAATTGTTGGAAAGGTGCAGCTCGAGCACCGGCCCGGGAAAGGCGAGCAGCGCGTCCATGATCGCGACCGAAGTGTGGGTGTAGGCGCCCGCATTGATAACGATGCCGGCCATGTCGGCGCGCGCCTCCTGAACCCAGGTAATGAGCTCGGTCTCGCTGTTGGACTGGCGGAAATCGATGACGAGGCCCAAGGGCTCCGCCGCCGTCTTCGCCAGCCGTTCCAGGTCGGCCAGCGTCGAATGGCCATAGATTTCCGGCTGCCGCGTCCCGAGCATGTTGAGGTTCGGACCATTCAGGACCAGCACCTTGCAATCGCCGCTCATTCCCGTTTCCCCCATTGGCCGGCCGTTCGCGCGGCCTGCGCCGCGCTGAGCAAGGCGCGCGTCGCCGCCCCGCAGATGCGCGCCCTCTCCAGCGGCGACAGCCCGGCATAGGCCGCGCACGGCGCTTCGACCGCAACCGCGATATCGGCCGGCAGCGCGTGCATCAGGTCCACCAGTGGCAGTTCTCCCTCGCCTGGATAAAAGCGCCCGCTGCGGCCCTCGTAGCGCAGGCGCTCCAGATCCGGCGGCCGGGCCGCAGCCGCGTCGCACAGATGGACATAGGGAAAGAGCGCCGGGGAAAGCCCTACGAGATCCGCGGGCTTTCCGCCCGAACGCATGAGATGGAGCGCGTCGATCAGGAGGCGCGCATTGGGGCGGCGGACCTCGTCGAGCAGGCGGAACGCTTTCGGCAGCGTGTTCAGCGCGACATAGGACATCATCTCCAGCGCCACGCCGATCCCGAAGCCTGCCGCGAGATCGCACAGTCCTGCGAAATTGTCCCTGAGTCTGCCCGCCTCCGGATCATTGCCGACGACGAGGAGATGGTTCGCTCCAAGGCGCGCGCCAAGTTCCAGCGCCGGCCTGAGACGCACGACATCGGTCTCCGGCGTCAGCCAGACGGCTTCGATATCGAAAACGCGGATCCCGGTCGCGTCCAGCCGGCGCTCGATGTCGCGGATCAACACCTCGTCGCCGATGACAGGCACGATCCGGTCGGTCGGCATGGGCGGAACGATGCGAAGGCCGATGGCGTCGAACCGGCCGGCCGCGGCCGCGTCGACGAGGGTCAGCGGGTCCGCGTCGATCAGCGTCAGATGGGCCAGTGATAGAAAAGCCGGATTGCCGTGGGGTGAGCGCGTCATGGTCGCAGCACTCCTGGTAGTCGCAGCGCTCGACGCACGGAGCGGCGTTTCTGCCGGCCGCTCATGGCGCGCCGTCCAATGCGGTTCGCGCCAGCCAGGCGGCGCCGCGCGCATAGAGCGCCTCGACCTGTGGGCCTTTCACGCCCGGCATGTCCTCCTTGACCTTGTAGCCGATGCCGGTCTGCATGTAGGCGAGATGGCGATAGCCCTGGGGGAAGCGCTCGAGCAACGCCTTGTCCAGCACCAGCGTCGCCGACGGATTGACCGGCGAGACTGTGTCCTTTTCATAGATAGGCTGGCGCAGAACGAGGCCCCAGGCACCGCGCCGCTTTTCCAGGAAGTCGTAGAACCGGCCGGTGCACACCACGTCGCAGACGATGTCGCCGATCCGGCCGCGCTGGGAGATCGTCATCTTCGTCTGGGCGATCGCTCGGTCGCCGGAAAGATCGATCGAGGTTCCGCCGAGGAAATGCAGGATGCTGACGCCCTTCTCCCAGCCTTCCTTGCTGACGCGGATAAATTCGTCGGCGCTGCCCTGGAACCAGGTCGCCATCATCCGGCCGTCCGCGTGCCAGACTGAGCGGAAACGCTCCCAATGGCCCGCATCGCGCCAGACCACCCAGTTTTCCAGGAGGTCCCTTATCTCAAGGCGATCCCGGAGCGCCACCTCCAGCGCCGTGGATGACAGGGTGCTGCCGGCTCGCACGGTCTCGGTCATCTTTGCTCCATTTGTTCTTCATAATGAACTCAGTTTTATATATGAACTATGCTAATTGGGCAAGCAGCAGGTCGCGGCCACCTAATGATGCGCGAGAATCTCTCCGAGAAAGGCTTTGGCGCGCGGATGCTGCGGCGACTGGAAAAACGTCTCCGGCGGTGCCTCTTCGATGACCATGCCGTCGGCCATGAACACCACGCGGTCGGCGACCTGCCGGGCGAAGCCCATTTCGTGGGTGACGCAGATCATCGTCATGCCGTCGCGGGCAAGGCTGATCATGGTGTCCAGCACCTCCTTGACCATTTCCGGATCGAGCGCGCTGGTCGGCTCGTCGAACAGCATGACCTTGGGCTCCATGCACAGCGCGCGGGCGATCGCGACGCGCTGCTGCTGGCCGCCGGAAAGCTGGGCGGGATATTTTTCGGCCTGTTCCAGGATGCGCACCCTTTCGAGAAGCTGCCGCGCCGTCTTTTCCGCTTCGCCCTGGGCGATTCCGCGCACGCGCCGGGGGGCGAGCGTGCAGTTCTCCAGCACCGTCATGTGCGGGAAGAGGTTGAAGCTCTGAAAGACCATGCCGACCTCGCGCCGCACGGCCTCGACCGCCTTGCCGTCATCGAGATTGATGCCGTCCACCAGCACGCGCCCCTTCTGGAAGGGTTCGAGGCCGTTGATGCAGCGGATGAGCGTCGACTTGCCGGATCCCGACGGGCCGCAGATGACGATCTTCTCGCCCTTGCCGACGGTGAGGCTCACATCCTTCAGGGCGTGGAACACGCCGAACCATTTGTTCAGGTCGCGCATCTCGATGAAGACGCCGTCCGTCGCGGCGAGATCCCTGTTCGTCGTCATGTATCCTCCCGGTTTCTCGCGCCGCATGCGGCTTCGCCGCAGCCAAAGCCCCGCGTAACGCAGGGCCGACCCCGGCGTTTTGCACGTTCCCGTCGCTTGAACGGCCCGCGGCGCCATGCTCTTCCACCCGAGCGGCAACGTAACAAAGTTCCGTTTTCTGTCAACATCAAATGATGTATCATTGATTAAGTCTTGATGCCTCACATGGCGCTAAAATGATGTGTCGCGAGAAAGAATAGCGCGCGCAACGGTGTGCGTCATGCACGTTTGCCTCGCCCTTCGAATGGGTGTGGCATCAAATCATCAGGTGGCGGTGCACCCTCATTTGAGGCGATCGCCCCGTCTTTGCAAGAACGACGGCATGCGCTATGGAATGAGCAAAGGAAGAGGATTCATGGTCTCAACACGCCCAAGGATACAGGACATTGCCCGGGTTTCGGGCCTGAGCTCGGCGACCGTCGACCGCGTGCTGAACAGTCGGCCGGGCGTCAGCGCCAAGGCCGTCGATCTCGTGCGCGACGCCATTCAGAAGCTGGCCGAGAACGGCCCGGAAGAGCGCAGCGACCTCGGCGTCTACGACATCATCCTGCCCCGCAATGCCGGCCTTTCCACGGAATATCTCGCCGCCGCCTTCCGCTACCATGCGGACCTATGCAAGGTGCAGCACCGCGTGACCTTCGTCGAGCGCCTCAACCCGCAGAGCCTTTGCCGGGCGCTGCAGGCCTGCGCCGAACAGGGCACGAGCGGCGTCGCCTTCCAGGCGCTGGAGGACCCGACCGTTCGCGACACCGTCTCGCAGATGGCGAACCGGAACATTCCGCTGGTGACCGTTGTGTCGGACCTGTCGAGCATGGGTGTGAGCTATGTCGGCCTCGACAACCGCGCCGCCGGGCGCACGGCGGGTTATCTCATGGGGCTCCTGACCCGCGGCGCCGGGCCGATCGCCGTCCTCTGGGGCGGGCATCTCTACCGGGCGCATGACGAGCGCGAATTCGGCTTTCGCAGCGCACTCCGGACCGATTTCCCGAACCTCGAAATCCTCGACGTCACCTGTACGCAGGACGACACCGAGGAAGCCTATGAACGGCTTTCGGAGGTGCTGAAGCGGGACCCGAAGCTTGCCGGCGTCTATTGCGTCGGCGCCGGCATTATCGGGGCGATCAACGCCCTGAAGCGGCACGCCGGCGGCTCGTCGAGCTTCGTCATTGGCCACAATCTCACGGCCAACACCCGCGACTTCCTGCTCCAGCGCCGCATGGAGGTGGTCATCCACCAGGACATGACGGCGATCGCCGAAAAGGCCCTGCAATTCCTGGTCTCGGGCGCCGACAAGCCGCGCAGCCTGCGCGGCGAGGTCTCGATCTCCATCGTCACCCGCGAAAACATCTCGAACCACCTGAACCTGGACATGCTGCGCGACTACATGGTCAAGCATTGAGGCCGGCGCGTCCCGACGGCTGGCCCCTTGCCGAAGCCGGCGGCAGCGCCTACGAGGAAGCATGACCAGTGACAAGGCAGAGCTTCAGGAATCGGGCGCCGTCAAATCGGCGATGCGCGTGCTCGATCTTTTCGAATATCTCGGGCGCTGGGGCGACAAGACCCATACGGAAATCGCCCGGGAGCTGGACATCCCGAAAAGCAGCCTGACGCAGCTCCTGAAGACCCTCGTCCGGCGCGGCTACCTGATCTACCAGCCCGCCAGCAAAGGCTACGAGCTCGGCCCGGCGATCGCCGACCTCGCCAGGCGCGTCGGCGACAGCACCGACCTCGTTTCGGTGGCAGCGCCCGTGCTTTCGTGGATCACAGGCGAGACGCAGGAATCCTGCGCGCTCAACTTCATCAAGGGCGACCGCTCGGAGGTCGTCGCCGCCGTGACGAGCCCGCGCCGCCTGCTCTACCACATGCAGTCCGGTGATTCCGCGCCGCTCTACGCCACATCCGGCGGCAAGGCGCTCCTCGCCCATCTGCCCGAAGAGATGCGGCGTGATTATCTCAGCCGCGTCGTGCTCGAGCCGATTACCCCCAACACGATCACCACCATCCCGGCGCTGGAGGCCGAACTGGCGGATGTCAGGGCGAAGGGTTATGCGCAGGTCGTGGAGGAGTTCACGATCGGCATCGCCGGCGTCGCCCGCCCCGTTCTCAGCGCGTCGGGCTTCCCCCTCGCCTCGCTCAACATCGCCATGCCCATCGCCCGCTTCGAGGACGCCGCGCGCGACCGCTGCCTCGCCGTGCTGGAGAAGGCGGTAGCGGACATCCGCCATCAATGTGGCTGGATCTGACAGGCGGCGTCAGACTGTCGTCAGGATACCGCCGTTCATTTCGATCACCTGGCCGGTGTAGTAGCTCGCGCCCGGCCCGGCGAGGAAGACCACGGCAGCCTGGAGGTCTTTCGGATCGCCCCAGCGCTTCAGGGCGATGCGGCTGTCGATATATGACTTGAACTCCTTGTCCTCCACCAGTTTCCGCGACATCTCCGTGATGAAGAATCCAGGCGCGATCGCATTGCTGGTGATCCCCCAGGGGCCGAGTTCCATCGCCAATGCGTTCATCAGGGCCGTCAGCGCGCCTTTCGCCGCCGCATAGGGCGCCATGGGAACCCGCATCGATTTCAGCGAAAGGGAGCTGACGAAAATCAGGCGGCCGTCCTTCTTCGCCTGCATGCCGGGAATGACCGCGCGCGTGACGTTGGCGGAGCCGAAATAGTGGATCTCCATCAGCTTGCGGATTTCGTCGAGGTCGTAGTCGATGAAGTACTTGCGGTTCTGGACGCCTGCGCTGTTGATGAGAATGTCCACCGAACCCGTCCGCACCGTCACGTCCGCCAGCACGTCGTTAACCTCCTTCTCGTTAGTGACGTCGAACCGGGCCGTCGAGACCTGCAGCCCCCTTGCCGAAAGGTCGCGTGCGCTCTTTTCCAGAGCGCTTTCGTTGATGTCGTTGATGATGATATGCGCGCCGGCCTCGGCGAGCGCCTGCGCCATCGCCCAGCCGAGCCCGCGGGCAGACCCCGTCACCAGGGCGACCTTACCTTCCAGAGAAAACCACTGCGCCAGATTCGACATCGCAACATCCACTTCCGAGGTTTTAGATTGTTCTATTTGAGAAACAAGTTTATATATAGGCACATAGCTTTTGCAAGACGATTTCCTCCAACGGACGGACCGACCGAATGACGCCGCTCTATCTCGCCCATCAAAGCCTGATCGATCTCGAACCGCTCGCTTTCCTGGAGACCGCCGCCGCCGCGGGATTTTCCGGCGTCAGCCTGCGCGTGCGCGCCGCCGCCAAGGGCGCGCCAGTCTACGAAATCCGGCCGGGCTCCGAGGGAATGCGGGCGGTTCGCGGGCGGGCCGAAGCGCTCGGCATCGCCGTCGCCTATGTCGAGACGCTCGCCCTCGACGCCGGAATGACACGCGACGACTATGTTGCGACCCTGGAGACCGGCGCCGAACTCGGCGCGAAGCGCCTGACGGTGGCCGGGAACGACAGCGATTTCGCCGCGCTCTCGGAGGTCTTCGCCGCGCTCAGCGAAGACGCGGCCGCTTTCGGCGTCGTCGTCGATCTGGAGTTCATGCCGTTTCGCCCCGTGAAGAGCCTCGAAGACGCCATCGACATCCTCCGGCGCGCCGGTTCGGGCTGCATCCTGCCGGACGCCCTGCATCTCGTCCGCTCGGGCGGCACGCCGGCCTCGCTGCGCACGCTTGCGCCGGACGCTATCGGATCGTTCCAGCTCTGCGACGGGACGCTGAGCGCGCCCTGGCCGGACGACCTGCCATTTGAGGCGCGCAATGGAAGGCTGCTCCCCGGAGACGGTGAGTTCCCGCTCGTCGCGATGATCGAGGCCCTGCCGAAGGGCACGATGATCGGCGTCGAGGCGCCGCTCGCCGGAGACGTCCGCCCCGTCGATCCGCTCGGCCGGGCGCGGCGGATATTCCAGGCGGCGCGCGGCGTGCTGGAAGCCGCCAGCAGGCCCTGACACAGGATCGGGCGTGGTGCTCATCGCCGCCGCGCCAGGGTCAGGAGCCCGGCCGCCGTGATCAGCCCGGCGCCGGCGACGGTGATCGACGACAGCACCTCTCCGAAGGCGACAAAGCCGCAGATCGCCGCGACAACGAGTTGCGCATAGGTGAAGGGCGCGACACGCGAGGCCGGCGCTCGGGCGAAGGCGGCGAGGAACAGCACTTGGCCGACGGCCTGCGCCAAGCCCGTGGCCGCCACCAGCAGCCAGCCCTGCGCATCCAGCGGCCGCCAATAGACAGGCAAGAGGATGGTGCAGACGACAAGCCCGGTGATCGCCATGTGCACGATGGCAGCGCTCAGCGGGATGCGCGTCGACAGGTGCCGCGTGATGACATGGTTGAACGACAGGCCGACACCGCCGAGCAGCGGCAACAGCATCACCCAGTCGAACGCGTCCGTACCAGGCTGCGTGACGAGAAGCACGCCGACAAAGCCGATCACGACAGCGAGCCATCGATAGAGATCGACCGGCTCTCCGAGGAAGATCCGCGCCAGCGCGACGCTGATGACCGGCGAGATGTAGATGATCGCCGTGACCTGACCCAGGGGAAGATACATGAAGGCGATGATGACGGTCATGCCGCTGACGAGCGGCAGCAGCGAACGGACCGCCAGCAGGCGGGCATTCGGGCCGAGGAACGTTTCCGGCAGGCGCCGCGACCAGAAATAGGGCACGACGAAGACGACGAAGAACAGGGCCCGCCCCCAGAGCGCCATTACCGGGCCGGACCGTTCCGCAACGACCTTCGAGAAGGCGTCACCGACGGCGAAGAAGCTGACCGCGGCGAGAATCATGGCGCTCGCCCGGATCAGGCTTTGAGGAACGGCTGCAGGCTGTGCGATTGTCATGGTCTTGCCCGGCGGACGGCTGCGAGGGAGACGGTGGAACGAGCAGGTGGCGGCCTACCCGGACGCGCCCGCGGCGGTCTCCCGCTTTTCCTGCTCGACGCGATGAATGGCGGCCGTCACCGTGGTGTTAAGCGGGGTCGGGACACCGTATTGCGCGCCGAAGGCCGAGATCGCCCCGTTCATGAAGTCGACCTCCGTCTTCCGGCCGGCGGCAAGGTCGATGCACATGGAGGACTTGTGTTCGTAATTGTGGACGTCGGTGCCCTGGCGCACATAGTCGTGCGGATCGTCGCCGCCCGGCAGCCGTACGCCCTTGGCCTTCGCCACGGCGATCGCCTCGGCGCAGCAGGCGATCATCGCCTGGCGGATTCCGGGAATGTCGCCGGCCGCACGGTTCGGCAGGTTGAGGATCGTCGCGAAGGGGTTGGTGCCGACATTGAGCAATGCTTTCTGCCATTTCACGGCCATGACGTCGTCCTCGACCCGGCATTCGAAATCCGCCGCCCGCAACGCTTCCGCCAGGTGCCGGGCTGGCCCCTGCCCCTCGGGCGTGAGCCCGCCGACGGCGATGCCGGCATGCGGGTTGGAATGTTTCACATGCGCCGGGCCGATGACGTTGCCGCCGAAATAGAGCGTTCCGCCGAGCGTGCGGTCCGGCCCGATCACCTCGGCGATCACCTCCTCGTTGCCCAGCCCGTTCTGGAAAGAGATGACGGCCCCGCCCTCAGCAAGATGCTCCCGGGCGATCATCGCGGCCGCGCGCGTCGAATGCGACTTCACCAGCGTCACGACGATGTCGAACCGCATGTCGGGCGCCGGCCGGTCGTGGATGGGAAGCGTGACGGTGAACGGACCGTCGTCCATCTCGATGGTCAGCCCGTTCGTGCGGATGGCGTCGGCGTGCTCGCGCCAGGTGTCGAACAACGTCACGTCGATGCCGGCCTTCGCCAGCCGCGCGCCGACGATGCTGCCCATCGCGCCCGCGCCAATGATCCCGATTTTCATGTCTGTCCTTTCCACATCCTAGAAAACGCCGTGAAACCCCCGGTTAGCGGCCAACGCGGCGGCGATAGTGATTGATCGTGCGCCGCACGCCGGCTTCGAGCGGCGTTCGGGGAAGCCCCGGAAGGACCGTCTCGATCCGGTCGGGGGTGAGTTCGAAATAGGTCGAGATGGGCGGTCCCTCGGCGCGGATCTGCGCATCCGGAACATGTCGCCCGATCTCGCGGATGAAATCCTCCACGCTGGCCGTCTCGCCGATGAGGCTGAAGGCGGAAGCGCCCTTCGGCCGCGTCGCCACGGCCGTCTCGATCGCCGCCGCGACGTCGTCGACGAAGAGCATGTCGGATGCGCCCGTCAGCCCGATCACGTAGGGACGCCGCTCCGCCGCCGCCCGGCAGGCAAGCGTGAAGCCGGCGGAAAGGCCCGTGTCCCGGCCGGGGCCGTAGACCGTGAAGGGCCGCAGCCCGATGCTGGAAAGCCCCTCTTCCCGGAAGAAGGCGCGGGCATTTCCCTCGTTGGCCAGTTTGTAGGTGCCGTAGTGGGTCACGGGAAATGGCGTGTGGCCGTTGTCGGGCCCGAACACCGCCGCGCTGCTGGCGTAGACGACGAAGCCGGCTTCCGTCGAAAGGGCGGCCCTGAAGACGTTCAGCGTGCCGATGACGTTAACCATGGCACCGGCGACCGGGTCGGCCATGCAGGCCGGCGTCTGAAGACCGGCGAGATGGACGATCGCCGCGCATCCCCTGGCGGCCTTTTCGACCGCCGCGGCGTCCGTGATGTCGCCGCGCGACCATTCCACTGCGTCGGCGGCGGCCACGTCGACCTCGTCGGGGATGCGCCGGTCCGAGCGGATGTCGAAGGCGCGCACAGCGACGTCGGCCGCGATGAAACGGCGGATCGCCCATGCCCCGATGAACCCTCCGGCTCCTGTGATCAAGACGCGCATTGAGGCAGCACTCCCTCCGCCGCGCCGCATATGCGACATGTCGCGGGCGTTACGTTCGGGTTGGAGCCGCCGGACCGGCCCCGCATTCCGCGGGCGTCCTCCGGCGGCTTCCTTCTTCCATGCGGCTCGGATCAGAACGGAATGCCGTCGAGCTTGGCCGGGAATTCCGGCAGGTCCTCCTGCAGCCAGCGCTGGCTGACCTCGTTCAGTCGGCCGTCCTTGATGATCCCGTCGATGAAATCATTGGTCCAGGCGAGGAATTCCGGATCGCCCTTGCGTAGGCCCATGCCGGTCCATTGGGTGGTGAGCACGAACTTCTGTTCATAGTCGTTGTCCGGCTTCACCTTGTTGATGTTGGCAATATAGGTGTTGTTCCCACCTATCACCGTGACCTGTCCGGAGAGCAGCGCCTGTGCGGTCGCCGCATCGTCGTCGAAGCGCTGCATCGTTGTGTCGGACGGTACGTTCTCCGTCAGGATCTTGTCCTGGTTGCAGCCGCGGCAGACGCCGACATTCATGCCCGCAAGATCGGGAAAGTCCTTGATCTCCGTGGATTTCGGCGCGATCACGATGTTGCGCAGTGTCGAATAGGGCTTAGAGAACTGCACGACCTCCGCGCGGTCGGGATACATGCCGAGAACGGCGATCAACACATCGACGCGCCCGGTCTGAAGCTGCGCGATCCGGTTCGGCGTCGTGACGCGCACGAACTCGACCGGCACCTTGAGCGCCTCGCCCATCAGCCGCGCGACGTCGGCGTCATAGCCGGCGTTCTCGCCCTTCTCGTCAATGAAGCCCCATGGCGGGTTTTCCGCCTGGATGCCGACGATCAGCTTTCCCCGGGCTGCGATGTCCTCAAGCGTGCCGGCCGAGGCTTCGGTCGGCGAAAGGCCCGGCATGAGGCAGGCAAGCGCGATGGCCGCTATGCCCAGTTTCACGAGGGGACGCTGCAGGTACTTCAAGAGATTGCAAAACATTTTCACTCCTCCACTTGGTTATTTTTGACGTTCGAATAGGTTTATTTCCTTCATGAACGCATCACCGGTCTGCGAGCGCATATTTGCTTTCCAGATGCTTGCTGTAACGGGACAGGGGCCAGCACAGGGCAAAGTAGATCGCCCCGACGACCGTGTAGACCAGCAGCGGCTGCCAGGTGGCGTTCGAGATGATCTGCCCGGCGCGGGCGAGTTCCGTAAAGCCGATGATTGCCGCCAGCGACGTACCCTTGATGAGCTGCACGAAGAAGCCGACCGTCGCAGGAAGCGAAATGCGGAATGCCTGGGGCAGGATGACGTAGCGCATGCGCGTCCAGTAGGAGAGCGCCAGCGCGGTCGCCGCCTCCGTCTGGCCCTTCGGCACGGCCTCGATGCAGCCGCGCCAGATTTCGCCGAGAAAAGCGCTCGCATGCAGCGTGAAGGCGATGGCGGCAGCCGTCCAGGGGCTGAGCTCGAAGCCGAGCAGGCCGAGGCCGAAATAAACGAGAAAGAGCTGCATCAGGAGCGGGGTGCCCTGGAATAGCTCGATGACGCCCTTGGCGAAGTATCGGCGGAGCGGCCCGTTCGCCACCCGCGCCAGCGCGATGGCGAGGCCGCCCGGCACCCCCCCGGCGAAGGCCACCAGCGAGAGGCCGATCGTCCACCACAGGCCGGTCAGCAGGAAAAAGAATTCATTGAAACCAAAGTCACGAACAGTAAGCATTGTCCCTACCTCGTCGGATAAGAAAACAAATAGCCGTACAGAAAGTCGAATATTCGCGATAAGAGAAATGTCAGGATGAGATAGACGATCGTGACGACGAAATAGATTTCGAAACTTCTGAAGGTCATCGTTTCCAATGACTGCGCGACATAGGTCAGCTCATTCGCCGAAATGGAGGCGACGACGCTCGACGTGAGCATGATGAGGATGAACTGGCTCGTGAGGGCCGGATAGATCGCCCGCATCGCCGGCTTGAAGATCACATAGCGGAATACCTGTAACGGACGCAGGCCGATGGCGAGCCCCGCCTCGATCTGGCCCTTGCTGATCGATTCAACACCGCCCCGGATGATTTCCGTCGCATATGCCCCGACATTGATGGAGAGCGCGATCACCGCCGCCGTATTGGGCGACATGCGGATGCCGAGCGTCGGCAGACCGAAATACAGCAGGAAGATCTGCACGAGGAAGGGCGTGTTGCGGACGATTTCGACATAGGCGAGCGAGATCGCCGAAACTCCCCAGAAGCGTGAGCGCCGCGCCAGAACCATCGCGAGCGCGATGAGGAGGCCGAGCACCATCGCCGTGATGGAGAGGCGGATGGTGAGCCAGGTCCCTTCCAGGAGGATCGGGTAGTTGCGGAGGACGACGCCGAAATCGAACTGATAGGTCACGGCCCGGCCTCCGCGATCGGGTTCTTCGCAAGCGGCGCCCAGCCGCCTTCCTTTCGAGACCGGGCGCAGGCCTCGACCCAGGCGAGGCCGTCGACGCCGTCCTGAATGCCGGGATAATGCAGGCTGACCGCCGGCGGCGCGACACCGGCGATCTCGGCGGCGAGCACATCAGCAAAATCGCTGTAAATGCTCGAAAAGGCCTCGCGGAATCCCTCGGGATGATGCGGGGGCGAATGGATGGAGTGGCTGGCGAGCGGCAGGAGACCCTCCGTGGCGCGCCCATAAACCTCCAGCGGCTTGCCCTGCCGGGTGTGGCGCAGCACATTGGGCAGGCCCTGCTCCCATTGCAGGCCGCCCTTCTCGCCATAGACCTCGATCCCGAAGACCTGCGGCGCGCCGGTCGCGGCCTTGGTGAGGGAGAGCGAGACGCGGAGGTCCCCGGCGAGCCGGCCGAGGATGACGGCGGTATCGTCGAACCGGCGGCCCTTGAGCGCAGGCCCCATATCGGCGAACACCGTCTCGAACGGCCGGCCGGTGACATAGGTCGCCAGGTGATGCGCATGGGTGCCGATGTCGAGCAGAAGGTTCTCCGCCCCGCCGCGAGCCGGATCCAGCCGCCATTGCAACTGCACGGGAAGGTCGGGCTGGTGCTCGACCAGACTGCTGAGATTGCCCTGGGCGTATCTGACCTCGACGAGATGCGGCGCGCCGATCACGCCGGCGGCGATCATCGCCCGCGCCTGGCGCACCATCGGATAACCGGTGTAGTTGTAGGTCACCATGAAGCGGCGGCCGCTCTCGCGCACCTTCTGCGCCAGCGCCAGCGCGTCGTCCAGCGTGTTGGCCACCGGCTTGTCGCAGATGACGTGAAAGCCGGCGTCCAGCGCGGCGATCGCCGATGAGACATGGCTGTCGTTCGGCGTCATGATCGCGACGACGTCGATCGGGTCCTGCCGCTCGCGCTCGGCATTCAGCATATCCGAAAGACTGGCATAGGGTCTGGCGATCCCGAGCTTGCGGCCCAGTTCCACGGCCTTCTCGCCGTTGCTGGAGAGCACGCCCGCGATGATCTCGTAGCGGTCGTCGAGGCGCATCGCGATGCGGTGCGTCGCCCCGATGAGCGAACCTTCGCCTCCCCCGACGAGCCCTACCCGCAGCCGTCGGCCGATCATTTCCACCGTCGCATTCAGCATCAACTGGTCCTCCCTCGTGATGCAGCTCTGCCTGCCAAGCGTCACCCCGCTCTGGCGAAAACCTCCACGGGCGTGCGCGTCTGCAATGAATTCAGGGCGGCTTCGGCAAGCGCCTGCGCCGCCAGTCCGTCATGGTGCGTGGCGATGTCCGCTTCGTCGCCCTCGGCGAAGTCGACGAAGCGGTCGAGTTCGCGCTCGTACGCCTCGCGGTAACGCTCGGCGAAGGTCGCCTTGGGCCGGGCCGAAAGCCAGCCGTCCGCCGTACCGCAAGCGACAGTGTCGGCGGAAACGTTCCCCACGAGATAGGTCGCCTTCGTCCCGAACACCTCCACCCGCTGGTCGTAGCCGAAGGCGGCGAAGCGCCCGTTGCAGATGCACACCAGCGCGCCGGACGCCGCGGTAAGCGTCACCATGGCCGAATCGATATCGCCAAGCGCCCCGATCCGCTCGTCGATCATGCAGCCGCCGACGGCGTAGACGCTGGCGATCGGCTCGCCGAGAAGGAACCGGGCCACGTCGAAATCATGGATTGTCTGATCCCGGAACAGGCCGCCGGACTGCCGGATATAGTCGGGCGGCGGCGGCGCCCAGGAGCGCGAGGCGATGCACAGCTGGAAGATCCTGCCGGCCTCTCCCGACTGCACCCTCCTGCGGACCTCCGCAAAACCCGGATCGTAGCGCCGGTGAAATCCCATCATGCAGCGCGCGTCCGCGGCGTCCAGCCTTTGCGCGCAGGCCTCCGCCTCGGCGAAATCGAGGCTGACGGGTTTTTCGCAGAGGATCGGCTTTCCCAGCGGCGCGAGCGCATTGAGGAGCGCGGCGTGGGTGTTCGTGCTGCTCGCGACGATGAAAGCATCGGCCTGGCCGGCGGCCATCGCAGTGTCGGCCGCCACAGGCCGTCCGCCATAACGATCGGCGAGCCGCGCCGCCGCATCCGCATCGGGATCGACGACGAAGGCGAGCCTGCACCGCAGGTTCGCCGCGATGTTGCGCGCGTGAACCTCGCCGATCCGTCCCGCGCCGAAAAGGGCGATACGCATCATGACGCGACCTCCTCGCCGAGGCCGCCGCAAAGATGGGCGCATGCTGTTCTCATCGAGCCTCCTCCCCGAAACCCGGTCGCCGTCCGCGGCCCCCTCCTGCGGAGCCCCGGACAGTATTTGCATCCTGCGACAGCTTTTCAGCGTAGCGCGCCATCAGCCGAAAATCGTCTTGAACCGCCCGATGGCCGCGTGAAAACCATCCTCGAACGTGCCGCCGTCCGGGCGGTAGACGCTTTCGTAGGAGATCACGCCGTCATAGCCGTCCGCCTTCAGCGCCTTGGCCATCGGCCAGAACTGGTCGGCCAGAAGGCCTTCGCCGATGTTACGCACTTCGAGCGTGGCCTTGGGCGTATCCACAAAAATATCCTTGATATGGATATGGCCGAGATACTTGCCGCGGATAAGCTCGTAGCCGTCCGGATAGGCGCGCTCATGCGCCCAGCAATTGTTGGCCGGATCCCACAGCACCTTGAGATAATCGCTGTTGATCTCGTCGAGCAGTTTTCGCGCCGTCCAGCAGGAGTTGATCATCGTGCCGTTGCCGGTCTCGACGACCAGCATCACACGTTCCTCCTCCGCCAGGCGCACGGCCGGCTCGATCAGCGGGCGCAAGGCGTCCCAGGCGCCTTTGGCGACGTTCCAATGGTCGGCGCCGTTGCGCCCGAACAGGATCGTCTCCTTGCGGCCGCTGAAGATGCGCACCAGCGGCGAGCCAAGCTCCTTCGCCGTTGCGATGCAGCGCTTCAGCGCGTCGAGATTCTGCTGATAGACCGGATCGCTGGTCTTGGTCGCCATGGTCACGTTGCCGGAAAAGATGTGCCGCGAGATGCACGACACCTTGAGGCCGTTCCGCTCCACCAGTTCCTTCAGCCGCCGGATTTCGCCGGCGTCGAGATCGCCGATCTCCTTGTCCCAGACATATTGGAACTCCGCATAGTCGAGCCCCGCCTCCGCAGCGACCCGCAACGCATATTCGGGATCCCGGCTGATGCCGTCGGTGATAACGCCCAGTTTGGCCATGGTGATGTTTGCTCCGGTGTCTTTCGTCTGTTGGCTAGCGGGTTACCGTCGCGCCGACGATCTCCTCGAGGATCTTCGTCACGGCCCAGTTGTCTTCGCCGGGAAAGCGGGTGATGCCCGACTGGAAGAGCTGCATGGCGGCGGCCGTGGTGAACATCGGCACGCCGAACTCCCGGGCATGATCCATGGTGATCGTCAGGTCCTTGTACATCGTGCCGATATGGCTGCCCGTGCCGACGAAAGCCCGGTCGAGGATCTTGCCGTAGGCGTTGCGGGTGATGTTGTTGCCCGCCCCCGAAGCGCTGAATACGTCGTAGAGGACCTGGCCGGAAATGCCGGATTTCGCGCCGAGCACCGCGGCCTCGAAGGTCGCCGTGAAGATCGAACCGATCAGCGCCTGCAGGCATGCCTTGACCGTCTGCCCATCGCCCGCGTTCGCGCCGACCCGGAAGATCTTTTCGCCCACCGCTTCCAGAATGGGCTGATGCACGTCCAGCACCTCCGGCGCGCCCGCGGCCATCATCGTCAACGTGCCGGCCTGCGCGCCCGGATAGCCGCCGCTGACCGGTGCATCGATGAGGTGGATGTCGTGCTTCTTGAGACCGTCGGCGATCTCCCGCGCCTCGGACGGCTTGATGGTCGCGGTGAGGATTACGGTCGATCCCGGTTTGAAACCGCTGACGAGGCCATCCGCGCCGAACACCACGTCCTTCGCCTGCTGACCGTTGAGGACCATTACGAAGACGGCGTCCGATGTCTTCGCCACCGTCGCGGGACTGGCCGCAGGCCTGCCGCCCATCTCCGACAGTGCTGCCAGCCGATCTTCCCTAAGGTCGAACCCTGCGGTTTCAAAGCCGGCTTTGACAAGGTTGCGCGCAAGACCACTTCCCATGTCGCCAAGACCGATCACGCCGACTTTCTTCATCCCGACCTCCTCCCGTCGCATGATGGCATCTTCTGATGCGATCTATCGACATCACTACATACAATATTACCTCAAGTCAACATCATATGATGTTTCTGTTTTAAATCGATCAACATCATATGATGCTCTATGCTTTCCGCGCTCCTTGACTTGGCGCGCAACCGCTCCATCTACCGAGCACCCGCAAGGCCAACGAATTTCCCAAAGAGGCAATCGGACCATTCTGATGTTTCTCTGATGCGGTAGAGATGGGCAAACCCATCATTCTCACGACAGCGGAATGAAGAGGTGATTATGCGTTCTGAAGACATTTCCGGCACTGCTTCGTTAAAACATCGACAGGCTCCCTGAACCGATGCGCTCCTAAAGGCGCGCGATGTGAAAGCCTGCTGCACCCCTGATCACGGTCCATTCTTCCTCGCTCTCGGCCACCGCCAAGGCTTCCTCCACACCCTTGCGGCTCAGCAAGCCCGCGTCTTCCAGCGTCTCAATGTCGGGCAGGCTGCCCAGCGTCTGCAGGGAGAAGGCCAACAGGAAGATGCTTCGTCGGGAGCGCCCGGCGTCGGGCTGCGCGGGCCGGAGACGAGAACGTTGGCGTTGCAAAGGCTAGCGATCGTGTCACGGCTGACCTCCTTCCCGAAATTCTTCGACGTGTCGCCGCGGGTGGTCGGCTGGAAATAGGCGACGGTCATCAGCACCATGGCCCCGAAGTCGGACAGCCCGTCGCCGGGCCGCGCATCGGATCCTGCGACGCTCTGATGATATAGGCATAGACCGGTCGGCTTTGGTGCTGCCAGCCACCGACAAAAAGACGTTTCGTAGGGCCGCTCGAAGAGCCGCGTCACACTCCCGGCGGGAGACGATGCCGTGCGCCGAAGCCGGCATGGCATCTTCCTCGAGCAATTTTTCAATGGCCGCTCCTGCCCCTTCGTCCATGGCGAGGCAGACGGCCCGCGTAACGAGGGTCGCCCGCGGCACAGAGCCGTGGCGTTCCGCCATCAGGAACCGCACGGGACGGTGCCATTTCAGCATCACGGCGATCAGCAGGTCAGTGAGCGCCCACAGTAAGGACGGATAGGGATATCGCCTGCTCAGGCGGTACTCCACAAGTTAACGGGGCAATTCGTATTGGATGTCCTCGATGAGCGCTACCAGTTCAGAGTCCTCGATCTTCAGAACTCCTGCTGTGGACGGTGACAAAGCATGCTTTCCGAGGATCGACCGCCCTTCCGTCCCTCGGCTATGCGAGTATTTGCGCCCCAAGCAGCCTCTTGACATCCTCGTCACTGAGACCATGACGCGTTGCAAGTTCATGCGTGTGCTCTCCGAGAGCCGGCGGCTGCATGCGTATGCCCAACGCCAGCTCATCGATGAACATCGGCAATCTAGGAAGCTTCGCAGTGCCGCCGCGCACCAGGCTAGTCTCCACCAGCCAGTTGTTGGCGTTCAGGTGCGGATCTTCGAAGAGGTCGCCGGGCGTGGCAACCGGTGCGGCGGGAATGGCATTGGCGACCAGAATGTCCATGAAGGCCTGCCGGCTGTATCCGGCGGCGATCCCCGCGATGATGGCCTGCAACGCCCCGTGCTCGGTAAGGCGCTTTTCATTTGTCGTATAACGGGGATCGGTGAGAAGCGCCTCCTGGCCGAACGCCTTGCAGAATGCCGCCCAATGCCGGTCGCTTGTTATGCCGACAAAGACGATTTCATCGTCTCCAGTGCGAAACGTCTCGTAGATGGCCCACGATCGGCCGCGCACGGGCATGGGCTTGGCCGGTATGCCGGTCGCCGCCTCGCCCGCCATATGCTGGCCCACCAGGAACGCGGCGGTTTCGAACAGGGCGCTTCCGACCTTCGCGCCGAGACCGGTCCTGTCGCGTTGCCTGAGGGCGGTGAGAATGGCCATTGCGCCGAAGACGCCACCGAGGATATCGACGATCGAAGCGCCCGCACGCATGGGTTTTCCGGGCTCGCCGGTCATATAGGCCAGGCCGGCCATGTACTGGACAACCTCGTCGAGAGCGGGGCGGGTCTCGTAGGGGCCGGGCAGGAAGCCCTTGAGCGTGCAGTAGATCAGGCGGGGATTCAGTTTCGAGACCTCCTCATAGCCCAGTCCGATGCGCTCGGCCGTGCCCGGAGCATAGTTCTCGACAAGGACATCGGCATCGCGGATCATCGCGTGCGCGAAAGCACGCCCCTCTTCCGACTTGAGATCGATGCCGATGGATTTCTTGTTCCTGTTGAAATAGGCGAAGGTGCCCGCGACGAACCCTTTCAGGTTTCGCGTCCGGTCTCCCAGGGGCGCAGGCTCGACCTTGATGACTTCGGCCCCGAGGTCAGCCAGGACCAGTCCGCAGGACGGCCCCATGATCGTATGACAAAACTCCAGAACCCTGATGCCCGAGAGTGGCAAATCCACCGTCGTCGCATCGGCGTCTGTCGGGGACTGAGATTGGTCCGACATTTTCATTTCCTTCTGTCTGCGCAGTATGTCTTGCGTCATGGTCTCTTCGTTGGTCCGGGCGACCGCACCCGCCTAGCTAGCGGCCTCGGGGGCATCAAAGATCCAGAGGTGTTCCGGCTGTATTTCCAGCCAGTGATCGTCGCCGGAAATCTGCCGTTCGCCGTAGACACGCAGCAGCGAGGGTCCGAACCGGAAGAAATGCTCCCACCGGCTGCCGCCGAACATGGAATGAGCGAGGGGAAGCGGGAACCGGTTGGGGCCGCTACCGGCGCCGGCGACCTGAATGCGTTCGGCGCGGACGACCGCCACGACGGCACTTCCGACACGGTAATTTCCGCGCGTCTCGCCGACCAGCTCGATATCGGAGGCCTCGCAGCGAATACGGGTGCGCCCGCCTTCCAGGATTTCGACGACCGTACCGAGGATCCGGTTGTTCGTGCCGAAGAACTCCGCGGAAAAGATGTTGGCGGGATTGTTGTATATGCCGACCGGCGTATCCTCCTGCACCACGTTCCCGTCGGACAGCAGGATGATCCGGTCGGCGAGCGCCATGGCCTCCGCCTGGTCGTGGGTCACCATGACCGCCGACAGCTGCAGATCGACGATCAGGCTGCGCAGCCACGCCTTGGCTTCGTCCCTGAGCTTGGCGTCGAGGTTGGACAGCGGCTCGTCGAGGAGGAGAACCGGCGGCTTGTAAACGAGCGCGCGCGCGATCGCGACCCGCTGCTGCTGGCCGCCGGAAAGCTGGTGCGGGAAACGTTCGGCAAGGCCGGAAAGGCCGAGTTCCTTGAGCGCGTCATGAGTGCGCGTCGCTATCTCCAGCTTGTCCACCCCGCGCAGCTTCAGACCGTAGGCGACATTGTCGAACACACTGCGATGCGGCCAGAGGGCATAAGACTGGAAAACCAGGCCGAGGTCGCGTTTCTCCGCGGGAACATCGAGCCGGCGATCGCCCTGGAACAGGACTTTCTCGTCGATCCGGATGGAGCCGAGCTGCGGGGCTTCAAGGCCGGCGATCGCCCGCAGCAGCGTAGTCTTGCCGCTTCCCGAAGGACCGAGCAGGACCACGACCTCGCCGCGCCCCACCTCAAGCGAGACGCCCTTCAATATCTTGAATGCGCCGAAGCTGACGTGAAGATCTGTGATAACCAGATTACCCATGCAAGCGAACTCCAAAACGGAATGCAGTAATCACGCCGATGCCGATCAGGACGAGATTGATGACGGCGAGCGCCGCCACCTGGTTCATCGAGCCCGTCTCCGAAAGCGTGACAAGAAGAGCGCCGATCACCTCGGTGCCGGATGTGAGCAGATAGACGCCGGTCGAGTATTCCCGTTCGAACATCAGGAACACGAGAAGCCAGCTCGTCAGCAGCCCCACACGGATGAGGGGCAGGGTCACGTCGAACATCGCCCGCCGGCGGGTCGCGCCGATGCTGACCGCCGCCTCCTCCAACTCCTTGCCGACCTGGACCAGCGAACTCGAAACCAGACGCGCACCATAGGGAAGCCAGACCACCGTATAGGCCAGCCAGATGCTGAAAAGCGTCGCGCGAAGCGGTGCCAGGGGGCTGATGAATAGGAACACCCACAGGAAGGCGAGGCCGGCCAGAAGCCCCGGAATGGCGCGCGGAACCAGGATCAGATAATCCATTAGATGGGTCCACTCGTCATTGCGCCGGTGCGCGGCAAAGGCGATCGCTGCATAACAAGCGACGGCAAGGCCGCCGCCGACCACGCCAATGAGCACGCTGTTGCGAATGCCGCGAACCAGCACGGGCTCGCTGAAGACGAAGCGGAACTGGTCCAGCGTCAGCACGTCGAAGAGATTGACGTTCGGCCCCCAATACGTGACGAATGCGCGCAGCGTGATGCCGGAGATCGGCACGATGACGGTCACGGCAAGCCAGGCGAGCGCCAGCATCAGGGCGGGATAACGCCAGGCGCCAAGCGTGAGCGGCCTCTGGCGCGCCGCCTTGCCCCGCACCGTCACGAACTTGTCCGCCACCTTAAGATAATGCCGCTGCAGCATCACCAGCGGGAAGGTCAGGAGGACGATCAGCACGGCGACCGTCGCCATGAGGTGATAGGCGGGGACGCCGAGGCGGGTGGTCAGCTTATAGAGATAGACCGCGAGCATGCTGAAATTGTTCGAGTTGCCCAGAACGAGGGCGAGGCCGAACATCTCCACGCCGGCAAAGAAGACCAGCACCGCGCTGAACATCAGGGCCGGCGCCACGAGAGGCAGGTTGACGTCGAGGGCGACCCGCAACGGGCCGGCGCCGGTGGTCCGCGCGGCCTCCTCGACATCCGAGCCCACGCCCTTGAGGGCGGTCGAGACATACAGGAAGACGTAGGGAACATGGCTCAGCCCGCCGATCACGGCAATGGCGACCGGCGAATAGATGTTCCAGGGCGCGACGCCGAAGAGCTGCTTCGACCAGACGGTGTAAAAGCCCACCGGGCCGGCCGCGACGACGTAGCCGAGCGCGAGAACCACGGGGGACACGAGAATAGGCACGAGGATGAGCGGCTCCAGAACGCCGCGTCCCGGTATGTCGGTGCGAGCGACGAGGAGCGCCAGCAAGGCGCCCAGCGGCAGGGCCACCACCAGCATGCCCGTCGCCACGAGCAGCGAGTTCCGCAAGGCAACCCAGAACTCCGGATCCCTCAGGACGAAGCCGAAGGCGTCGAGCGTGAAATGCGAATCCGCATGGAAGAACGGGCCGGACAGAACACTCTGGTAGAAGAGAATTCCAAGGGGCAGACAGACAGCGCCTGCCGTCACCAGGATGACCACCGCCCGCGATGGGTTCATTACCATGAAAAATTTTCCTGTTTGTATTGCACCGAAGACCTTTTGCCCTGCGCGCGTCTTGAAAGCGGCGTTCCGAACGCCAGCGGTCGGCACATCGCCGAGGTCCCGTTCCGGCGATACCGGGACGGGACTGGTTCCATCCGCATGAATGTGAGGTCTCATGCGGCGCGCCGAATCCTCACTGGCCCGCGCTCAGCGAGCTCTTCCAGGTGTTGAGGAATTCGAGCCGCTTGTCCTGGTCGAGAAATTCCAGCAATCCCGGACCCATGACCGGCGGCTTCAGCCGGTCGCCATAGGTCTTGGTCAGGTCTTCCCGGGTCATCGGTCCGGTCACGTCGTCGCGGAGCGAGTGGAATCCCATCCCGTCGATGATCTGCTGACCGCGCTGCGAGAGCATGTAGTCGAGGAAGAGCTTTCCGGCATTGGGATTCTGCGCCTTGGCGGTGACGAAGGCCATTCGGGACGCGATGACGAGATAATCCTGCGGGAAGACGATGCCGAGGCTCGGATTATCGCGGCCGTAGGATGACGCATGGCTCGGCTGATTGTAGCCGAACACGTTCTCGCCCGACGCGATGCTCTCGATCATTTCGCCGGTGCTGGAATAGAACCGGGAGGACGCCGCGCCGAGCGCCCTTGCGAGCGTCCAGAATTCGGGAAAGATCTTGCTGTCCTGCGTGATGGCGAAAAAGCCGAGGCCGGCCGTCTCGATATTGTAGGAGGCGATGCGCCCGCTGAACGTATCGAGGTTCTCGGTGATCAGCCGGGCGATGTCGGCATGCGTCTGCGGCACCTGCTCAGGCTTCAGCGCATCCTTGTTGTAGGCGAAGATCATCGGTTCGAATGTCGTCCCGTATGCGCCCTTGCCCTGCCAGACGGCCCAGTCGGGAAGATGCGCGCTTTCGGGAGACGCATAATCCAGCGAGTGGCCGTCCGTGACGAGCTTGGCCTGGAGATCCAGCGCCGAGCTCCAGAGCACATCCGCCGATTGCGCCCCGCCGGCGGCCTCGCTGATGAAGCGATTGTAAATGACCACGGTGTTGAGGTCGTTGAGCTCCACCGTAATACCCGGATACTCCGCCTGGAAGCCCTCGATGAGCGGACGCAGCGTCGTCGTGCTCAGCGGCGCGTAGAGGACGACCTTGCCCTCGGCGGTCGCCGCATCGACGATGGCCTGATAGTCCGGCGGATAATAGTCGGGAAATGCCGAAAACGCGGAGGCCGGCATGAGAGCCAGACCCGTCGCGATCATTGCCGAATACCACTTCATATATTCCTCCCAGAAAATGTTCTATGTGCCGGACCGAGCGACCTGCCTGTGCTTTGAACGGCGTCCCTCCGCATACGTCCGTCTTCTGCGCGCATCGTGCCTTCAGTTCGCAGAAGACACAAACACAGACGGGCAATCCGGCACGGTCGCTTCGCCACCGGATGACCGTATGGGATGAGCAAATAGGCAGCAAATGCGATAATCGCGGCGCGGTCATAGCTAGGCGTTATGACCTCTCGCAGGATAGCGCCGCCCGCCGCAGGATCGAGGGAGCGGAGCCGGGACAGGCGCGGCCATACCCTGGCGTTATGACCGCGCCATAAATATTTAATTTGAAGCACAATCACGCGTCTTGTTAGGTCCCATCACCTCACGATCCGCTTGCAGGCCCCAGCGGCCGGGCTCGTGACAAGGAGGAGGAGAGACTGACATGAGCGTGATAGCGGCGATCGAAGCCTGTACCGTCAATCTGCCGCTTGCCAAGCCGGTCCAGTTGTCGACACGCCGCATCGAGAAGCGCTGGTATACTCTCGTGCGGGTGCGGTGCACGGATGGCAGCATCGGCATCGGCATCTGCCATGGCGGCACGCGCTATGGAGGGCTGGCCACGACGGCGGTCAGGGAACTGTTCAGCCCCCTCCTGGCCGGCGAGGATCCGCACCGCACGGAAGGCCTGTGGCAGGCCATGTACCAGGACTCCCTTCTCAACGGGCGGACCGGCGCGGTGATGCGGGCGCTGAGCGCGGTGGACATCGCCCTTTGGGACCGGAACGCGAGGAAAAGCGGCCTCCCACTCTGGCGTTATCTCGGCGCAGTGTCGAAGGGCACGATCCCGACCTATGCGAGCGGCGGCTATTATGCGGAAGGCAAGACCCCCCAGGATCTTGGCGACGAGGTCGCAGGCTATGTGGCGGCGGGGTTCAAGGCCATAAAGATCAAGATCGGCGCGGCTTCCCCCTCGGTCGACCTCGCGCGGGTCGCCGCGGCACGCGCCGCCCTCGGCGACGACGGGCTGCTGCTGCTCGACGCCAACAATGCATGGAACAACCTCGCATCGGCGCTCGAGGCGTTGAGGCCCATGCTCGACTATCGTCCGTTTCTCATCGAGGAGCCGTTCGGTCCGGACGACAACGACAATCACGCCCGGCTGGCTGCGGCCTTGCCCGTATCTATCGCGACCGGAGAGCTGGTCGCCGGACGCTGGGGGCACCGGGAACTGATGGAGCGCGCGCGCATCACCGTTCTCCAGCCCGACGTGGCGGTTTGCGGCGGCGTCACCGAGTTCCGCAGGATCGCCGCGACGGCGGCAAGTTCGGGCGTCGCGATCGCCCCGCATTCGCTTCAGGACATTCACGCGCATCTTGTCGCCTCCACACAAAACGCCCTGTTCCTCGAATATTTCCCGGACGATTCCATCGTGCCGGTCGGAAAGCTTTTCGACAGGCGCCTGCATCTGCACGGCGGAAACGTCGACCTGCCACAGCAGCCGGGTCTCGGCTTCGATTTCGACGAGGATGCCGTGTCGCACTTCCAGGTTGACCCCTGGTCATAGCGTATCAAACGTCGGCGCTGCGTTTTTCAGGGAAGAGAAAACATGAAAATCAAAGACATATCTTCGATCACCGTCGATAATTTCCGCACCAACTGGGTTTTCGTCGTCGTGACGCTGGAGGATGGCACGCGCGGCTATGGAGAATCGACGCTGATCGGCACGGAAACGGCTGTCGCCGCCATCATCGCCCTGTGGAGCGAACGGCTCATCGGACACTCGGTCCTCGACGCCGCGGTCATCCAGGCAAACCTGCAACGGGAAAGCTACTGGCTGACGGGACCGGTCATGTCGGCTGCCCTTAGCGCACTCGATATCGCCATATGGGATGCGAAGGCGCGAGCGCTCGACGTCCCGCTCTATGCCCTTCTCGGCGGGCGCGTCAGAAACCGCATCCCCGTCTATGCGAACGGCTGGTATGTCGGCGCGAAAACACCGGCCGAGTTTGCCGCAAAGGCCGTCTCGATCGTCGATCGCGGCTTCCGCGCCCTCAAGTGGGACCCTTTCGGCAAGGCCTACCAGACGATGAACCGTGGGGATATCAACGCCTCGATGGAATATGTCGCTGCGGTTCGCGCCGCCGTCGGGCCGGATATCGACCTGATGATCGAGGGGCATGGCCGTTTCAACGTCAATACCGCGATCGAGATCGGCCGCGCGCTGGAGGACTTCAGGGTCAGCTGGTTCGAGGAGCCGATACCGCCCGGCCGGCCGTTCGAGATGGCCGAGGTGCGCCGAGCGGTCAATGTTCCGATTGCCGCCGGCGAACGATGCTACTCACGGTTCGACGTCGCCAGTCTCGTGCAGGCGCGGGCCGTCGACGTCCTGCAGCCCGATATCGTCCATATCGGCGGGTTCAGCGAGATGGTGCTCGTCAACGGACTGGCCGACAGCCTCAGCCTGCCGATGGTCCCGCACAATCCCAACGGCCCCGTCTGCCATGCCGCATCCATGCACATGGCGATGGCCTGGGACGCGATGGGCTCCCTGGAGATCATGGTGACGGACGTGCCCTGGCGCCGCCGCATCGCCGACGAGGGCTGCACGTTCCGGGACGGCTGCCTCGAACTGTCGGACCGGCCCGGGCTCGGTCTGAACCTCGATCTCGACGAGGCGAGAAAGTTCCCTTACCAGCCGCATGCGCTGCGCCATTTTTCCGGCAAGCTCACCAATATCCGTCCCTCGGACGCGGAGGCTTGGTATGACGCCGCGTGACGCAAGGATGCCGCCGTTCCGGAGCCGTGCACGATGAGCGGGATCACAGTCGGCCTGTTGATGCCGCACAATCCGGAGGTCCAGGCCATCATCGCCGCGGCGACGCCGCAAACATGGACGCTGGTTTCGAGCGACGGGGCGGCCGGAAGCGGCCGCTTCCATGAAAGCGCTCCCCTCTTCGATTACCTGATCGTCTATGGCGAGAAGCTCGACAAGGCGCTTTTCGAGCGCGCCACCCGCCTGCGGATGATCCAGAAGTTCGGCGTCGGTTCCGATGACATCGATACGGCGGCCTGCGCCGCGCGGGGCATCGCACTGGCCGTATGCACGGTCGGAAGCGACAGCGCCGTCGCCGAACACGCCATCGCGCTGATCCTCGCGGCCCTCAAGCGCATTCCCGATCTCGATCACGGCGTGCGCCACGAACGGGCATGGCCGCGCTGGAAATATCGAGGCCGGATCCGCCAGCTGGCGGGAAGCACCGTGGGCGTCGTCGGCTACGGCGGCATAGGCCGGGCGACAGCATGGCGGCTGAGAACGCTCGGCGCCCATGTCCTGGTGCACACGCGGCGCGAGGTCGACCTTGCCGCGGACGCATTCGACAGTTCCGCCTGCGAATTCGGATCGCTGCGCCATACGCCGCATGTCGAGAGGCTGTTCGACGAGGCCTCGATCGTGAGCCTTCACTGCCCGCTCACCCCCCAGACCCGGGGCATGGTGACGGAAGACCTCCTGAACCGGCTCGGTCCGGAGGGGATTCTCATCAACACCGCGCGCGGCGCCGTCGTCGACGAGGACGCGCTGACGCGCGCCCTTGCCGAAGGGCGGCTCGGCTTTGCCGCGCTCGATGTCCTTGCCGCCGAGCCGCCGCCGGCGTCCCTGCCCCTCCTGTCGCTGCCCAACGTGATTGTGACGCCCCATGTGGGCGGCGGCGGCCTCGATGTGATCCGGGCCAAGGCGGCATTCGTGGTGGCCAATATCGAGGATCATCGCGCCGGGCGCCCTGTCCGGACGCGGATTTTATAAAACCGTACACGGCCGGCCGGGCCAGCCCGTGAAGATGGAGAGACCCATGACGCTTCCCAGCTCGGTGGTGATTTCGGAAGAAGGCCCGCGCGAGGGCTTCCAGATCGAGCCCGGCCCCATCGCGGCCGCCGACAAGATCGCGCTGATCGATGCCCTCGGCCGGACGGGGCTGAAATACATACAGGCCGTTTCCTTCGTCAATCCGAAGCGCGTGCCCGGCATGGCCGATGCCGAGGAGGTGGTCGGCGGGATGACCCTTACCCCCGGCGTCGAGTATTCGTCGATCTGGTTCAACGAGATCGGCCTGCTGCGCGCCTGGGCGCTGCGCGACCGGCTGACGATCGCAGGCAAGATCCGCGCCTATCCTTCCGATGCCTTCCTGAAAAAGAACCTCAATCGCTCGCATGAAGAGCATCTGGAATATACGCGCTATGAAATAGGCCGCTACAAGAACATGGGGATACCGGTCAGCGAGGCATCGGTCACCGCTGCCTTCGGCTGCAACTTCGCCGGAGAGATTCCGGTCGAAAGGGTGCTTTCGGAAATCGGCGCCCTCAAGGCGCTGATCGTCGAGCACGATCTGCCGATCAACGTCGTCTCGCTTGCCGACACCATGGCCTGGGCGACGCCCAACACGATCAAGCGCGTCGTCGGCGCCGTTCAGGACCGTTTTCCCGAGTTCGATGTCAGCCTCCACCTGCACGATACGCGCGGCATGGCCATCGCCAATGCCTTTGCGGGGCTGCAAATGGGTGTCGTCTATTTCGACGCGGCCGTCGGCGGGCTCGGCGGCTGCCCCTTCGCGGCCCATCGCGGCGCGGCCGGCAATATCAGCACGGAGGACCTGGTCTTCATGTGCCACGAAATGGGGATCGAGACCGGGATCGACCTCGACGCCCTGATCGAATGCGCCTTGCTGGCGGAACGGATCGTCGGCCATCCCCTGCCCGGACAGGTGATGCGGGGCGGTACGCTGGCAAAGTTCCGCGAAGGCGCCCGGTCGAGATAGCCTTCTTATGCTTGCCTACGACAGGCCGGCAAAGGCCTGTCTGTCGGCAAACTCATGAAGCTCCTTGATGAGCGCCGCGGTCAACCGGGAAATCGACGGCATCTTCCGATAGATCACCAGCGGCGTGATCGAGACCGCCGGGCGGAACGGGCGCACGACGACGTCCGGCAGAACATGGGAAAGGTGCAGCAGCGGCGGAACGATCGCCGTGCCCATTCCGGCATGCACCAATGACAGGGCGACGATGGAATGATCGCATTCCACATCGATGGTCTTGTCGGGAAGCACGGTCCGGAACAAGCTGCGGACCGCGCCGCCCGGAGGGGTCGTCCGGTGAAACGATATGATCCTTTCGTCTTCCAGATCGGCGGCATGAATTTCTGACTTCATCGCCAGCGGGTTGTCGGCTTTCATCAGGCAGATGAGATCCATGGCGCACAGATCCTCGGCGACGATCGAAGGATCCTTGACCGGGCCGTAGAGGATACCGACATCAGCCTGGTGCAGGGAGACGCGCGTGGTGACCTGGGTCGTCGTCAGAACCTTCACCGACAGTTCGACGCGCGGCCGGTCCTTCATGAAATGGGCGACGGGCAAGGGCAGGAACGTGGCGGCCAGATTGGGCGTCGCGGCGATCTGCATGCGGCCCGACAGGCTGTCGCGGAAATCGAGAGCCGCCTGCCTGACCTTGCTGATGTTGTCGAAGATGGTCTCGGCGATGACAAAGAGATGGTTGGCCTCTTCCGTCGGATGGATTCTGCCGCTGCGCCTGATGAACAGCTTCATGCGCAGCTGGTCTTCCGTGTGGCGCAGGATGCGGCTCACCGCCGGCTGCGATATGCCCAGCATCTGCGCGGCGCCGGTGACGCTGCCGGTGCGCATGATTGCCCAGAAGACCTCGAGCTGCCGTATGTTCATCGTTCCTCCCGAACGGGTCGAGCCGTCGTTTTCCATGAGCCCGCCCCGTTTTCGCACGGATGGAAGCCGCTGTATTCCCGCAAATCGCTTGTGCCCGCAAACGAACCCCCGTCTCGCTCTCCTCGTGCGACTACGCTCCGCCTTCCTCTTCCAGCGACGCAATGATGTGTTCGCGCTGGGGAAACGCCCAGCAACAGCCCCCCAGCAACAGCGCGGCCCCGGCGACGACCGGCCACCGCAATCCGAATTGCGCGGACGCCAGGCCCATGCCGAGCGCTCCCAGCGCCGGACCGCCACGGAAAATCAGGCCATAGATGGCGAGCACCCGACCGCGCATTTCCGCTTTGACGGAAAGCTGTATCGCGGTCTGGGCCGAGATCGACGCGCGGGCCATGCCAAAGCCCGCCACCACCAGTGCGGGCACGGCGATCCAGAGCGAGGACGTCGAGACGAAGACGAGGATGGCAACCGCAAGCAGCGCGGCGCTGGCGACGATCATGCCGACGAGCGCGCGCGGGGAGGCCTGGGCGTTGATGCTGAGGCCGGCGAGCATCGCCCCCACCCCCATGGACGCGGTCAGGATCGCCAGGCTCGTCGACCCCGATCGGAAGACATCGGCAGCAAAACCCGGCAGGAGCTCGACGATCGGCCGGCCGCCGACGCTGACCGCGATCAGTGTCACCAGCAGCACCCGCAGACCGGCATTGGTGACGAGATACCGCAGCCCCTCCGCCATTCGCTGCATGAAATTGCCGGACCGGGCGGCCGGCAGATTATCGGACACGATATCCAGTTTCGACAGGATGACCAGGAACGCGATGAACGACACGGCATTGGAGGCGAACACGATCGAGGGGCCGGACCAGTACAGCAGCAGGCCGGCGACTGCCGGGCCGATGAACCGGGCAAGATTGAAGACGATGGAATTGATGGCGACCGCAACCGGAATATCGGCCCGCGGGACAAGGGAGGGAACAAGGGCAAGCCGCGCCGGCTGGTCGAAGGCCGATACCGTTCCGAGGAACAGCGTCAGCGCGAACAGCAGCCAGATATTGATGACGCCCGTCACAGTCGCACCGAAGAGCAGCAATGCATGCGCCATGGCCGCCCTCTGCGTGACATTCAGAATGCGCAGGCGATCCCTTCTGTCCGCCAGCGTGCCGGCAAAGGGCGCCGCAACGACGGTCGGAAACAGGTCCGAGAATGCTATCAGCCCCAGCCAGACGCCCGATCCCGTCAGCTCCCAGGCAAGCCATCCGACGGTCAGGCGCTGCATCCAGGTTCCGACGAGCGATATCGCGTTGCCGGTCGCATAGAGCCGGTAGTTGGGATGCCGGAGCGCGGAAAGGATCGCAGAAAGGCTGGAGCGCACCGTCATCGCCCGCCGCCGCTCTGGAGAAAGACCTTAGCCACCGAATTTCACCCCGAAGAGCGAGCGTGCGCCATATATGAAGAACATCGTGAGGATGATCTGCACAGTGGAGAGCATCGCGACCATTCCCATGTTGCCGTTTGCCCAATACAGCAGCAACGAGGCCCCCAGCACCTCGTTGCCCGGCGTGAACAGAAAGACGGCGGTCGTATATTCCTTCAGGCAGAAGACGAAGATCAGGGCGAAGCTGGAGAACATGGCCGGCTTCATCAGCGGCAGGACGATCGTCCTCGTCGTGCGCCACCAGTCCGCGCCGATCACCCGGGCGCTGCTGTCGAGCTCCTTGCCGATCTGCATGAGGCTTGGCGACAGGGCCCCGAAGGCGAGCGGAATGAAGCGCATGATATAGGCCAGCATCAGGATCCAGATGGTGCTGCGCAGCCAGCCCATCGGCGGGATGATCACCATGGCATAGAAGAACCCCATGCTGGCCACGAGCCCCGGAATAGCGCGCGGCAACAGCGCCACATATTCGAAGCTCCGGTGGAAGCGGAACTGCGAACGGTGAACCACGACGGTAATCATGGCGACGAAGAACGTCCCGATCGCCGCCCCGAGTGCGGCGATGACGAGCGTGTTGACGATGGCCCGGATGTTGGATTCGTACGAGAAGGCCGCGACGATGTGCCTCGACGTGAAATAATGCCAGAAAGGCGCGAGCGGCGTGAGGACGGACACGCTCGCCCGAAGGAACAGGATGCCGAGCGGAACGCCGATGAAAATCACCGCATAGGCGAAAAGCAGCAGGAATGCCGGCCAGCGGAACAGGCCGAGTTCCACGGTGCGCGGCCGGCTGGCCTTGCCGCCTACGGTGACGAAGCGGCGCGAATTGCGCAGCATCCGCCGCTGCAATGTCAGAAGCAGGAAGATGACGATGATGAGGAACAGCGCCGCCGTCGAAACGATGCCGTAGTCCGGCCGCGCCGCGGCGAAGCCCTGGGTATAGAGCAGCGTCGCGAAGAGGTTGATGCCGGCCGGTTCGCCGAAGACGAGCGGAATGGCCAACATTTCCAGCGCGCCGGTGAAGTTCAGGATGATGCTGTAGAAGATCGCCGGCAGCAGCAACGGCAGGGTGACCGCCCAGAGCGTGCGGAACGGACCGGACCCGCAGGTCCGCGCGGCATCCTCGAGCGTCGCCTCGGAGAGCGCCGTCGACGCCGAGCAGTAGAGGAAGGTCAGCGGCGCGATCGAGACGCCGGCGATGAGCGACATCCCGCCGAGCGAATAGAGGTTCCACGGCTCGACGCCGAGAACGGACTTTATCATCAGCGTGATGTATCCGGCCGGGCCGTAGACGATGAACCAGCCGAAGGCCATGACGAGATGCGAAATGAAGATCGGCCAGAGCAGCAGCCCGCTCAGGAACCGTCGCCCCGGCATGTTCGTCCGCCCGATCAGGATCGCGGCGATGACGCCGATCGACGTGCCGATAAGGGTGGACAGGAGCGCGAAAACGAGGGTGTTCCAGATGGCTTCCAGGAACACCGGGGACGAAAGAAGCCGGACATAGTTGTCGAGCGTGTATTGCTGGCCGGTGTCATAGAGGGGCCGGTCGACAAAGGACTGGTAGATGATCGGCGAAATCGGCCCCAGGACCAGGACGATCGTGAAGGCGTAAAGTGCATATTGGATCAGTGTGGACCGGTCGATCCCGAAGGAGCGCGGCCGGAACGATGCGTTTGCCTGATCGGTGGTCCCGTCTGCGAACTGCGCCATGTGCAGGAATCCTCAATTTCCGCCGCTGAACTGCGAAGAAGCCCAGCGGAAACAGAGTGTCGGTAAAGGGGGAGTACCGGCCACGCCGGAGGTCCTCGTCGAGGCGGACGCTCCGGGCTGTCAGGCCCGGAGCGTCGCGCTTTTCGCAGCTGGCCGGCAACGGAATGCCGGTCAGGCGATGCCGTTGGCCGCCTTCCACTTCGCGACGAACGTCTCGTATTGCTTCGGCATCTCGGGATCGTAGCCGATGGGCAGGACGTTCGCCTCGCCGAGATGCTCGACGAACGAGGACCGGATGTCCGCACCGTCGAGCTCCTCCTGCCGGATGTCCATCCGCGCCGGTAGCTTGCCCGCGCTCGCATAGGCGATCTGACCGTCGCGCGAGAGCAGGTAGTCCAGCATGAGCCGCGCGGCGTTCGGGCTCTTGCCGCTCTTCGTGATGCCAAGGCCGCGGACCGAAATCGGGCAGCCGTCGAGCGTATAGGAAATGCCCAGGATATCCGCCACGGAAGGGTCCTGGACGGCCACGCGCGCACTCTGGTTGGCGGCGAGATAGGCGAGCGCATATTCCCCCGACAGGGTCTTCTCGATCATCGTGCCCATCGAGCGTTCATAGCGGGTCTGCGGTCCGACGACGCCATACCAGTCCCAGATCTTGTCGCCGTGGTGCTTTGCCAGCGTATAGTGCACGCTGTAGCCGAAGCCGGTGAGGTGCGCGCCGTAGCTGGTCAGCTTTCCGTTGAAGATCTCCGGATGGCTGCGCACGACCTCGACCATGTCCTCGAAGCGGGTCGGGCGCAGGTTTTCGGGCACCACCAGGCTGTTCCACATGAAGACCACCGGGTCGCCGCCACCGGTGTAAAGGCCCGGATGGGGCGACGATGCGTGGTCCGCATAGGCCGGGGTTTCCGGCGATGCGTAGTCGAGCACCTCGTTGCGCGTAATCAGGTTGAGCCAGGCATCCGGAGCGGCGGCGAAGATGAGGCTCGCCGTCGGGCTGCCCGTGCCGACCTCGTTGAGATAGCGCTCGATGACGCCGTAGTTGTCGCCTTCGAGGTAATCGACGGAGAGCCAGGGATAGAGTTTCTTGAACCCGTCGAAGAGCCGCGTCATCTGGGCCGGCGCGACACCGCCATACATCAGCAGGTTGGGCTCCGAACGGGACGCCTCGACGATTTCCTGATAGCTCGCGGGATAACCGTTCGGCAGGGCCGCCTGGGCCCTCAGGATCGACGGGAACATGCCCGCCAGTGCACCGGCGCCGGTCAGCGCCAGGAATTGTCTTCTTTCAAACATTGTGGTTCCTCCCTTGTTTTCATTTATACTGTCAGGCCGCCTCCTCGACCGCGGCCGCTTTGCCCGATGGCGCCGGTGCGTCGAAGAGGACGCAGGCTTCGGCGGGAATGTGGATGCTGGCGACCTGCGTGCCGGGCTCCCACTCGCATTCGATCCTCAGCGCGACAGCCCCCAGCCGCGCCAGCACCATGTGACGTGCGCCCAGGAACGAGCGCGCCTCGATGTCGACCTCGAAGACATTTTCCGTCCCGGCCCGGGCGGCGTCCCGGGCAAACAGGATCTTCTCGGGCCGCACCGCGATCATCACCTTGCCGGACGTGCCCTCCGGCGGCGGCGAGGGTGTGACAAGCGTTCCCCCGCCATCGAGCTGCAGCCGCGTCGTCCCCTGCTCCACATGCAGGATCTCGCCGCTGAAAATGTTCGCGCTGCCGATGAAGTCGGCGACGAAGGGGCTTGCCGGCGCATGGTAGATGGCCGCCGGGCTGGCGAGCTGGACGATCCTGCCGCCGCTCATGACGGCGATCCGGTCGCTCAGCGCCAGCGCCTCGGTCTGGTCATGCGTCACGTAGACCGTGGTGACGCTGATCCGGCTTTGGATGTCACGCAGCCAGAGGCGCGCCCGCTCGCGCAGTTTCGCATCGAGATTCGAAAGCGGCTCGTCCAGCAGCAGCAGGCGTGGCCGGTAGACGAGGGTGCGGGCGAGAGCGACGCGCTGTTGCTGCCCGCCGGACAGGGCGAACGGGTAGCGGTCGGCGTAGTCGCCCATCTCGACGAGATCGAGCACTTCCTCGATGCGCCGGTTGCGCTCGGCGGCGGGCACCTTGCGCAAGGAGAGCGGGAATTCCAGGTTCTTGCGAACGGTCATGTGCGGCCATAGCGCATAGGACTGGAAGACAAGCCCGATGTCGCGCCCTTCCGGCGGCACGAAAGTCGCGCTCGCACCGTCGAAGAAGACGTGGTCTCCAAGCGTTATCCTTCCGCCGTCAGGGCGGTCGAGGCCAGCGATGGCCCCAAGCGTGGTCGACTTCCCGCAACCGCTCGGCCCCAGCAGGGTCAGGAACTCGCCCTCCTCGACGGTCAGATCGATATTATCGACGGCGCGCACGGTCCCGAAGGTCTTCGTGAGTCGCTCGATTTTCAGCTGGACCATCGTCCACTCCACTCTCTAACTCGCCGGAAATCCGCAGCCGGCGTGCTGCCCGCAAGGCAGCCGCGGCATCATGCGGTCTTTGCAAGGGCCGCGATCGCGGCATGGTCCGCAAGCAGTCGCTCGGCGCGAAAGGCGACGGGATAGTCGACCATCTTGCCCTCGAAGCTCACGGACGCGGTTCCCGCCTCTATGCCGTCGCGAAAGGCCTGGACGAGCCTTTCGGCCCGCTCCACATCCGCCGGCGAGGGCGAAAACTCCTCGTTGAGGATCGGCACGATGGCCGGGTGGATGCAGGAGGCGCCCTGGAACCCGAAACGCCGCGACTGGCGGACGACGTCCCTGATGGCATCGAGATTGGTGAAGTCGGCGCCGGAGCTGATCAGCCCGATCGGGCTGACGCCGGCGGCCCTCGCCGCGATGACAGCCTGCTGCTTGGGATAAAGCAGCGTGTCCACCGAAGGCTCGACGCCGATGGCGAGGCTGAAATCCTCCCCGCCGAGGCCGAAGAACGCGACGCGGGGATCGGCGGCGGCGATCTCGTGCATGTGAAAGAAGGCGTCAGCCGTCTCGACCCGCACGCCGAGCGCGATGGAGCCAGGTGCAAATCCCCGCTCGAGCTCCAGCGAAAGCATGATCTCCGAGATTGCCCGGACGTGGTCGGCAGACCGGCATTTCGGCAGAATTACCCCAGCGAGGGCCGGAACGACGACCGCTTCGAGGTCATGCACGGTAAGCCGCGGCGAACTGTTGATCCGCACCAGGAGATTGCGCACCCCGTTGGCCGCAAGCCTTTCGAGCCCCGCCGGCGCTTTGCGCCGGGCCGCCGCCTTTTCGGAATCGGCGATGCTGTCTTCGAGGTCGAGGACGATGCCGTCGGCGCCCCGGATATGCGCCTTGTCGATATACCGGTCGTTGATGGCGGGCACGAACAGCAGCGAGCGAAGCACGGACCCCAGCCGGGAGGGTGCGGGAGCGTTGAGCGTGGTCATGAAGTGATCCCTTCCTCGCGCAATGCGCTGCGCGCGGTTTCGTCAAAACCCAGTTCTTCCAGGATTTCCGAATTGTGTTCGCCAAGCTTGGGCGCGGGACGATAGAAATCGCCCGGCGTCTTGGAGAAGCGCGGGAAGATGTTGTGCATGGGAAGCGAGCCGAGCTCCTCGTCCGGCACCTCCACCAGGATTTCGCGCTCGATGAAGTGCGGATCCTCGACGATCTGGCTGATGTTGTAGACCGGCCCGACGGTGATTTCATGCTTGCGGAAAAAGGCAAGGTTCTCGTCGAGGGTCCGCTCCCGGATCCATCCGCCGACGATCGCATCGACCTCATGGCGGTGCTTGAAGCGCTCCGTGTTGGTGCTGTATCGAGGGTCGCTCAGCATGTCCTCGCGCCCGATCGCCCGGAACAGACGCGCGACCATGGTGGGCATGGAGGCGGACATGGCCACCCACCGATCGTCGCTGGTCTTGTAGACGTTGCGCGGGGACGACGTGCTGGACGCGCTCCCGACCCGCTTCTTCACGGTCCCGGTCAATCTGTAGCGCGAAGCCTCCGGGCCGAGGATGGCATACATCGGCTCGAGCAGGGACAGGTCGATCACCTGGCCGGAGCCGCCTTTCACGTCCCGATGATAAAGAGCCATCATCATGGCCATGGCGCCGGTCAGGCCCGTCACGTTGTCGGCAAGCGCCAAGGGCGGAAGCACGGGTTCGCGATCCTCGAAGCCGGACCGTTCGGCATAGCCGGACATCGCCTCGACGAGAGTTCCAAACCCGCCATAGGAGCGATACGGGCCGGTCTGGCCGAAGCCCGATATGCGCAGCACAACAAGGCGCGGATTGCGCTCCAGCAGCAGGTCGGGGTGCAGCCCCATCTTCTCCAGAGTGCCTGGCCGGAAGTTCTCGACCAGGCCGTCCGCCGTCTCAACAAGCTTGAACAATATCTCCCTGCCGCATTCGCTGCGCAGATCGAGCGTGAGACTCCGCTTGTTGCGGCTGTATTCCTTCCAGTGAAGCGCTACACCCGCTCCATGCCACTTCCGGAAAGGATCTCCATCCCGCGTATTCTCTATCTTTATTATATCTGCGCCAAAATCCGCCATTTTTAAAGTTATGAAGTTTCCGGCAACAAGTCTTGATAGGTCAATTATCCTGACTCCCTCAAGCATACCCGAGCTCTTACCGGAGAATTCTTTTCTACAGAACTCCACATGTCCCTCCCGAAACAATTATCCTTTATTTATAGCTATAGGACAGCTATTTTTATCGTTTCATTCTAGGTCGGCACCGGAAGGCTTCAAATGAAATATAATGGGTTCGGGTATAATCTGGTGTTATGAGACCCCCCTGTCCGCCGACACAAGGAGGCCAGGCATCCCTTGCGTCTTGAAACAGCGTGCCGGACATCTACACGAACGCAGACGGGATGATCGCTACTCTATCTGGGCTGTCTCAAGGAGCGGCACTGGAGGTAGTCGTCGATCCGAAATAGACAGGACGTGTCGTAAGCCACGAGACGAGCAAAGCTCTTGAAGGGGCACGAGCCTGAGCCCCGCCAGAACGCGGGCAGTTATCGAGGGATGTCAATAACATCCTGTAATTTGACTAGCTCAAAGTCGCCGGAAGTGATGACGGCTACGTGACGGCGTTCATCGACAGATCATGGACGGAGATGTTCATCGGCTTTCGGGCAGGCGACCGAAGTTGCTCACCGTGTCGTACAACAACGGACGATGCAATTGGGCTAGAGATGATCCCCGTGACCACCATGTTCGCCCGACGCGCCCCTCGCTGGAGAATGCCGCTTGGAAAAGGAACGTGCGGTTGGCGCAAGTGCTGCTGCTGCGGGGATGAACAGGCACGCCAGACCGACGCAGATGAGCAACACGTCTCGGCCAAGGACGGTCGCGAGCGGTGCGATCAGCGCCAAGCCTAGCGGCGCGAGGCCATAAGAAAAAAGGAAGTCGATCGACGATACCCGCGACAGTCGGTTCGGCGGTATTTCGTTCTGGACGGACGTGAACCATGGCACGTTGAAGATCTCGATACCGACACCCGCCACGAAATAGGCGAGGATCGGGATGATCCTGATGTCAGCGAACAGCAAGCTGAAGGGGACGAGCCCGTATAGTGCGAGTCCAGCCAAGGCCACCCATCCTCGACGGCGAGGGTGCCATCGTGCCATAAGCAGGGCGCCGGCGAGGGCGCCGACCATGTAGGCGGTGGCCGTGCTCGTCATAAGTGCCGCGCTGCCGAACGCTTCCTGACTTATGCCCGGCAGCAACACCGAGGTGACGGAGTACCCTGCCGCAACGGTTACCGTGAGCGACAAAAGACCGGCCATGAACCAGGGATGACCACGCGCCTCCCGCGCGCCCTCACAAAAATCCCGGACCAACCGCCCGAAGGTGAGCCCCTCGCCGCGGGGCAATCCTGTAGACCTGCCTGTCACATTCGGGGGCATCAGCGCACTTGCCAGCCAAAGAAGCGCGATAACACCAAAGGCAGCGACCGTTCCGCTCCAGAGCGCGACGAAGCTGATGGTCGCTGGACCAAGAATGCTTGTCACACGCACCGCGATGCTCATGACGGCGTTGGCAACCTGAAGTCGCTCTGATTTGACGATCTCCGGGATGATCGCCTGGTAGGCGGGTCGGCACGCCCCTTGCCCGACCCCGATCACAGACGCTCCTGCCAAAAGCAACAGAAGACCGCTGACCCCATGCGCATAGAGGCCTGCGATCATGATCGGGATGCTGCCGGCGGCGACCACCCCCGATACAAATATAATCTGTCTTGGACCTCTTTCATCGGAGAGGACACCTGCGATAGGGACAGCGGCAAGAAAGCCCATCGTGCGCGCCGCCAGAGCAAGGCCAAGGTCAGCGGCGGACAATCGGCCATCGAGCATGGCCAGTCCGAGAACGAACGGCAGGGCCCAGGTGGCAAGACCGGAGGCGGTGCTGCCCAGCCAGACGCGCACGAAGGGCGGCGAGAAGAGCGCCTTCATGCCGTCATGGCCCGACACCAGCCGAGGGCCGCTGCATGGTTGAACCGGAAACCAGGCGTCTGAAGCTCGCGATAAGATTCGCGCACCGGTTCGGATCGGCAAACACCGAAATATCCGCAAACAGGTCGTCGGCCTCTCTCTCGTTCATAAGCCCGCAAGCGATTGCAGCGTGACGGACAGACAACCCTTGCAACGCCGCATGCTTCGCGACCGCTGAAGCAGCCGGATACCCGTAGATCGCTGCAAGCGCTGTCGATAGCGCTAAAGACCTGGATGCGTCGTCCTGGGTGCGATCAACGTTCACCTGGACGCCGGAGAGGCATCTATCGACGAATAGCGATATGCCTTGCCTCAGAAGGCGAATGGATTCGCTGATTGCCTCAAGGATGATCGATTCCCAGACATTGAGGTCGAGTTCACCCTCCGCGGCACGCGTTACCGTCGCGTCATTTCCGATCACCCGAAATGCGACCTGCATGATCATCTCCGGCATTACCGGATTGACCTTGCCCGGCATGATCGAAGAGCCGGGCTGGACGGCCGGCAACGAAATCTCGCCGAACCCGGCCCGCGGTCCCGAGGCCATCAACCGTAGATCGGCGGAAAGCTTCGAAAGCGTGATGGCGATCGCCTTCAGGACCGCGGAAACACGGATCCAATGATCTGCATTCTGCAGTGCATCGAACAGGTTCTCCTCTTGATGGTAATGCGTGTCAGTCAGCGCCTGCAGTTCCTCATACACCAAGCGTCGGTAGTCAGCAGAAGCGCCAAATCCCGTACCGACCGCGGTTGCACCGAGAGGAAGACCGCAGCATGCCATCTCGCTGACTTCAAGCTCCCGCGCCTGGCGCTCGAAGGCTGCGCGATAGCCCGAGAACTGCTGTGCGAACGTGATCGGCAAGGCATCTTGCAGGCAAGTGCGTGCCAGCTTTACGGCGTCGGCCAGCTCGCGCTCCTTGTCGGCCAACACCCCGATAAGCCCGGTGAGAACATCCTTCAGCTTCGACAACTCGTTTCCAACGGAAATCTTCATCGCGGCCGGGATGACGTCATTGGTCGACTGGCTCATGTTGACATGCGTGTTGGGATGGACCGGATCAAATCCTTTGCGTCCGGTCAGGATTTCGCTTGCACGGTTTGCCAGCACCTCGTTGACATTCATATTGGCAGCCGTCCCTCCCCCGCCATGATAGATGTCGACCGGGTAATCCTCCCGACGAATGCCGCGAAGCTGTTCGAGCGCAGCGACCTCGATCGCATCTGCGAGGCGACCATCAAGATCGCCTGCCTTATGGTTCGCCCTTGCCGCGGCCAGCTTGATGGTGAGGATTGCAGGAACGAATCCTTCGATATCGGCAATCGTCCGACCGGAAATGGAAAAGTTCTCTGTCGCGCGCACGGTCTGGATACCATAGGCCACGCTGTCCTGGATCAGGCGTGTGCCGATGGCGTCTTCTTCCAGCCGCAGTGGTGGCTGGACCGCAGCATCACGGGTTGCGATCGCTTCCTCCGGCATGGACTGGCTATCCTGCTGCGGCATGGTTTTGGATCTCTCCAAAAATCCTGACCCAGCTTCGTGCGCCCTTCAGCAGCCGTTCAGTGTCGTATCGCTCATCAGGGGCATGGATGGCATCAGATGGCAGGATAAAGCCTATGACCACACATTCCGCGCCAAGAACGTCGCTGAACTGTTGCACGAGCGGGATCGCGCCACCGGTTCCGCGCAAGATCGCCGGCCTGCCCCACTCCTCCTGCAGACCGCGCGCCGCAGCAGCAAGAAAAGGACTGTGCTGCGAGAGAACGACGGCGGAACTGCCGCCGGAGCCTTCGAACTCCACGCTGCAGCCCGGCGGAAGCCTGAACCGAACATGGCGCTGAAACTGCTGCCTGATCTTCTCCGGAGATTGCCCGGCGACGAGGCGGAAGGAAAGCCGAGCTGTCGCGGAGCCGGGCAAGACCGAACGTTCGCCTGGTCCCTGGTTTCCGCCGGTGATGCCGTTGATGTCCACCGTCGGCCGCCCCCACATGGCTTCGAGCGCGGAGTATCCGGCCTCTGTTATGCCACCGGTCAGGTCTACGCCGCCATAGAGATCCGGCTCCTTTGCCAGTTCTCGCCACTGTTCCCGGACGACATTCGGAATCTCCTCTACGCCGTCGTAAAAGCCATCGATCGTCACCCGACCCTCTTCGTCATGAAGTCCGGCAAGGATCGTGCTCAGGATTCGGATGGGATTTGCGGCAACCGCCCCATAGTGACCGGAATGTAGATCAGGATTTGGCGCCGAAACCTTGACACGTTCATGCACCAGGCCCTTGAGCTGCGTGGTGATTGCCGGCTGGGCGGGGGACCACATCTCCGCATCGCAAATGAACGCGACGTCACAGTCGAGCCGATCGCGATGCTTTTCGATGAACTTCGGCAAGCTTGGAGACCCACATTCCTCCTCACCCTCGAGAAGGACGATGATATCGGCCGGAAACGCGCCATGTATATGTTTCCACGCGCGCAGAGCCTCGATAAACGTCCAGAGCTGGCTTTTGCTATCGGAGGCTCCTCGCCCGTAGAAGCGATGAAGGCCTTCTTCCTCCCTGACACGCGGCTCGAAAGGAGCATGCGTCCACTGGCCGGGATCGCCAACGGGTTGGACATCGTAATGGCCATAGAAGAGCAATTTGGGCCGCGCCCCGTTTGGTGCCCCCGATGATCGCGCGAGCACGAGAGGATGGCCACTTGTCGGAACAATTTCCGCAGGCAGGCCGATCGACGACAACTCGTCCTTCAACCAGGATGCGGCGCGCTCTATGCCATCTCGGCCTTCCGGTTCGCTGGAGATCGAGGGTATTGCGATCAGTTCGAGCAGCTTTCGAACCGCCGTATCGAAATTGCCGTCTATATCGCGCAGCACTTCATCCATTCTTGACATGGGATCTTTCCTTTCCAAACCTCGAAATGCAGGTCGGCTCAAGTCAACCGTGGCGAAGGGTGTGCCGCTCCGCGCGGGTTTCCGCGTTCGTCACCGCCTGATCGAGGCTCGCGAGCAATCCCTCGATATCGGCCCACAGCTCGTATTCGTCTTCCAGTCCAATGCTCAGGCGCAAGATCACGTCCGGGCCGGACCAGCTTGTGACGCTGCGAAAACCATCGATCGACATAGGTGCGGCGAGACTACGTGTCCCGCCCCAGGAGGCACCGATTGCAAACACCTTCAGCGTGTCGAGCGCCGCGGGGATATGCGCGATCGCCTCATTCTTGAACAGGATGCTGAAAACGCCGCTCGATCCGAGGAAGTCGCGCTTCCAAAGGGCATGGTCCGGCGAGGTTTCGAGCGCGGGGTGCAGAACATGCTCCACGAGCGGGTGCAGCTCGATCTTGCGCGCGAATTCGAGTGCCACCCGCTCCGAATGGCGTAGCCGAACGCCGAAGGTTTCAAAGCCGCGAAGGACAAGTGACGCATCATCGGGCGAGACACCAATGCCCATTCGCCCGATCAGGGACCGGATCGGTTTGAGAAGCGCCGTATCCTTGATCGTGATCGATCCCATCAAGACATCAGAATGGCCGGAGACGAACTTGGTCAGCGCTTCCGTCACGATGTCGGCGCCATGCTCCAGGGGCTTGAAATTGAGCGGTGTCGCCCAGGTATTGTCGACGCCGACAAGCGCACCATGTTCATGGGCGATCCGGGCGATCGCCGGCAAATCGAGAATTTCCATCGTGGAGGAACCCGGACTTTCGCACCAGACGATCTTGGTCATCGCGCGCATCTTCGCACGAACGTCATCAGGGGATTTCGGATCGAAGAAGCCCACTTCGACACCCAGTCGGCGCAGATCTGTAGTGGTGAAGTCGCGCATGGGCGGATAGGCCGTATCGGCAATCAAAACATGGTCACCGGCCGACAAGAACGGCAGCACGGCAAATGCGTTTGCCGCCTGGCCGGAAGGCGCAAGAAACGTCCAGGTGCCTCCTTCCAGGCTCGTCAGCTTCGCCTCGAGGGTGCGCGTCGTCGGCGTGCCATAGAGGCCGTAGGAATACCCCTCATGCCCGCGCTCGCCGCGAGAGGCGTAGGCGGCGGCATCCTCGAACACGATCGTCGAGGCGCGGTGCACCCCCACACCAAGCGGCGCAAAACCGTCCATCGATACGCTCGGCGTAAGAACGCATTGGGTGAGATCGTTCATGGATGAACCTTTCTGAAGTCGCTCGGAACGCGCTCGGAAATCAATTCCGGAACGACACGCTTTGCGCTACTGCTATTCGCTGAAGTTATTGCTGGTCTGTAGAGGTGGCTACGATGAACCTGAGGCAGGTCGAAGTGTTTCGTATGGTGATGACGAACGGCACGACCGCGCGGGCCGCGGATGTGTTGCACGTCTCGCAGCCCGCGGTCAGCAAGATGATCCAGGAACTGGAGCGGTCGCTCGGGTTCGATCTCTTCCAGCGGATCAAGGGGCGGTTGCAGCCGACGCAGGAAGGCCAGTTGTTCTTCCGCGAAGTGGAGCAGGCTTTTCTTGGTCTGACCCATCTTCGTGGTGCGGCGGCACGCATTCGGGATTACGGCTCCGGTGAGCTCAGAATTGCCTGCCTCTCGGCCTTGTCGACGAATGTGTTGCCCCGCGCCCTGCACGCCTTCATGCAAAGCAATCCCAATGTCGGCATCACCTTCCAGGCACGGATGTCCTCGAACGTCCGGGACCTTGTCGCATCCGGGCAATTCGATCTCGGGATCGTGGCCGACGAGATCGATCGCACGGGCGTGGAGGTCGAGGAGTTCGCGCAGTTCCGGGTAGCGCTTGCCATGCCACAGGGACATCCGCTCGAAGCTCTGGATGTCATACATCCCAGCGACCTCGACGGACAAAAATTCATAGCGCTTGCTCCGGAGGATACGACCCGGCGCGAGGCGGAAGCCGTATTTGAGCGTGCTGGCGTCACGGTCCGCCCGGTAATTGAGACGCCCTACTCGACGACGATCTGCGCGATGGTTGCCGCAGGCATTGGTATTGGTCTCGTCAATCCTCTCACCGCGGAACCCTACGTGGACCACGGGCTGGTCCTGCGACCGTTCGAACCGGCACTGCATTTCCGCACCCTGCTGATTACGCCACCCAATCGCCTTCCTTCCAGAAACCTCGAGGAGTTCATAAAACAATTGCGCGGTGCAATCTGAGCCCATTTCGCGTCTCTCTGACATGGCCGCTCACAGAACCTTGGATAGGAATGCGGCAGTCCGCGGATTCTGCGGACTGGCAAGCATGGTTCGTGGATGGCCTTCCTCGACCACCTGTCCCTGGTCCATGAACACGAGGTGATTGCCGACCTCGCGGGCAAAGCCGATCTCGTGGGTTACGACAACCATTGTGATGCCGCTCATCGCCAGATCCTTGATCACGTCGAGGACCTCACCGACGAGTTCCGGATCAAGTGCAGAGGTCGGTTCGTCGAACAGCATAACCTCCGGCTCCATGGCGAGCGCCCGCGCGATCGCCACGCGCTGCTGCTGACCACCGGAAAGCTGTCCCGGATAGCGGCCGCCGAAACCATCCAGCCCCACCCTGTCCAGGAGCTCGTTGGCCTTTTTGCGCGCCTGCTCTTTCGGCCAACCTTTGACATGGGCCGGCCCTTCCATGACATTTTCGAGTGCCGTCATGTGCGGGAACAGATGAAAACGTTGAAAGACCATCCCTGTCATGCGCCGCTGGGCAGCGATTTGGCCGGACGAAAGAGGATGAAACCGTCCGTCCCTCTCGACGTAACCCTGCAACTCGCCCTTCAGGAGGACACGACCGGCCGAGATGCTTTCAAGCTGGTTGATGCACCGGAGCAGCGTCGACTTGCCAGAGCCCGAAGGGCCGATCGCAACGCACACTTCGCCCCGGCGCACGCGAAGATCGACGCCTTTGAGCGCATGGACCGGGCCGTAGAACTTATGGATGTTCTGCATCTCGACGCAGAATTCGGAAATATTTGCGTTCATGGCTCTACTCCGCCCGTGTCGGATGAACGGAAACGCCCTTGCCAAAGTGACGTTCGAGAAAATGCTGGCCGACCATCAGCAGGCTGGTGATCGCAAGATACCAGGTACCCGCGACCAGCAGGAGCGGGATCGGCAGGTACAGCCTGTTGGAAATCGCGTTGGTCGCGAAGGTCAGGTCCAGCGTGAACGGTACCGCGAGCACGAGCGACGTCATCTTCAGCATGCCGATCGTTTCATTGCCTGTCGGCGGGATGATCACGCGCATCGCCTGCGGCATCAGGATCCGCATCCAGATTTTTCCGGGTTTCATCCCGAGTGCCTGGGCGGCCTCGGCCTGCCCTCTGTCGAGGGAGTTGAAGCCCGCGCGGAAGATTTCCGTGAGATAGGCGGACTCGTTGAAACCAAGGCCGAGGATCGCGGCCATGGCCGGCGTGAGGATGTACTTCGTCTCGACACTGACGATCTCTGGCCCGAACGGAATTGCAAGGCTGAGATTGGGGAAGAGAACGGCAAAGAGGCCCCAGAATAGCAGCTGGGTGTAGATCGGTGTGCCCCGGAAGAACCACACCCAACCATAGGCGATGCCGCGAAGAACAGGGTTATCGCTGTCTCGCATGACAACGAGCAGGCCAGCGACAACGATCGCTACGGTCATGGCAACAACCGTCAGCAGAAGTGTCCATCCCACGCCCCGAATGACCTGCGGCGAAAAAAGGTACGTCAAGTACACATCCCAATGGAAGTTGGGATTGACCGAAACCGCCTGGCCGATCTGCAGGGCGAGAATGGCAAAGACCGCGACCGCGAGCCAGCGGCCGGGATGACGGCGCGGAACCACGATGTTTCGCGTGATCGCTGGCTTCTCTACGGCGACCGGCTTGAAGCCGGTCGCAATGTTTTCAACATCGGAAGCCATGAGCTCAGATCTTGACTTCAGGGTTCACGAGCGCCTTGTCGACGATAACGGAGCCGACGCCCCAGGTGTCGAGCAGGGCCTTGTAGGTGCCGTCTGCAATCAGGGAATTGATGGTGTCTGCAATGAGTTGCGTCAGTTCCATGTCTGCCTTTGCAACGGCGATCCCGTTCGGACCGTGCTTGCTCAGCGCGCCGCCGGCCGGCTTGAGAGTTTCAAAGGCTCCGCTCGACTGTTTGGCAGCATAACCGATGCCGGCCTCACCAGAGACCGTTGCGTCCGCGCCGCCCGCAGCGACGCGGGTCAGCGCTTCAGGCTGCTTGGAGAATGGCAAAATCTCGATTTCGGCTTTGCCAGCCTGCTTGCAAAGATCATTTTCGGCGATGACTGCCTTTTCGTGGTAGCTGCCGGACTGGATGGCAATCTTGCGGCCGCAAATATCGGCTGGGTCGAACTTAGTCGGGTTGCCGGCCTTGACGGCCCACATGCTGCCCGTGTCGGCATAACTGACGAAATTGACCGCTTTCATACGCTCGTTCGTGATCGAAAAAGCAGAAACGCCGATGTCGAACTTGGTTCCGAGAGCGGGCAGAATGGCCTCGAAGGCCGAGGTCTGAAAGTCGATCTTGACGCCGAGCTTCTTGCCGATCGCGTTGGCAATATCGACGTCGATGCCTTCCGGCGTCTGCCCATCCTTCTCGCTCAGGAATTCCCAGGGTGCATAGGCGGTGTCCGACCCTATGGTCAGGACGCCGGCCGCCTTGATTTTTTCGGGCAAACGGGAGGCCAAGACCTCCTCGACCTTGATCGCCGAGGTGTCGAAACTCTGAGCAAAGCTTTGACCGCTCAAGGCAGTCAAAGCGAAGGCGGTGACAATTGAAACATGAGTCAGGATCTTGATCATTTTTGTTCCCCATCTTGTTTGCGGCGGACCGGGTGACGCTTGGGAGGACCGACGTCTCCCTCGTCCGACACGCGCACTATGGGATGAGCGCAGCAGGTCGTCCAATAATAAGATCGGCCCACTCTATTCCAACAGGTTATTGGGTGACGCGCCGAAATCAGGCCGTTGACTTGCGCTGACTGTTGGCTACGGTGTCTTCGATGGTTCCTGACATGCCAAGCGACGTCAGGTGAAAAGGGAACACGGTGAGGACTACCCATCAGGGGCCGAGACCGTGACTGCCCCCGCAACTGTGAGCGGCGAGCAACCTCCAAAGACCACTGGTGAACCTCATTCGGGGCGCTGGGAAGGTGGAGGACGCGACGACCCGCAAGTCAGGAGACCTGCCATCACGAATGAAACCGAACCGGGCGGGGAGTCCGGTCAGGAGCAGTGATGGCGAAAGCATCTTCCCGGCCGGTGGCGACACCTGCCTATTGCGTGGTTCAATCCGCGCCGCATCAGATCCTTGTTTGCAAAGGCTGCAAACGGACGGAGCGTTACCGCCGGCCCGGCGGAACCATGATCGCGAACCTGCGCGCGTCCATTGCCGAAACGAGCCTCTCCGACCAGTTCGAGGTTACGGGAACCGCCTGCATGGGCGGCTGTGACCAGCCGTGCTCGGTCGCCGTTCGTGCTCCCGAAAAGGCGAGCTGGCTCTTCTTCAACCTCGATCCAATCGAGGACGTGGCCGACATCGTGCGCTTTGCGCAGATCTATGCCCAGCTCGATGACGGCTGGTGCCGCTCCGTCGATCGACCCGGCAAGCTCGCAAGCAACATCCTGGCGCGCCTGCCGGCGATGATCTATCGCCCGGCGCATTCCACGTCATGACCCACGCAGCAACCAGCCCCTGCTATCGAAGGACCCCACGATGGAACGTGTTGCCCCGACGACTGCCACCGCCATGTCAGAGCATTGGAATGCTCGGGCATGGAAGTTTGACGCCGCGGCGTCCCATCGGCGCGACGCCTCGTCATGGCGGGCAGTGTTTGAAGCCGCACTCGGCAGCAGGCCTCAGGACGTCGTCGATCTAGGGTGCGGGACCGGAGCGTGCGCGCTCCTCGCGGCGAGCCTCGGCCATCGTGTCACGGCCGTCGATGGCTCTCTCGAAATGCTTTCTCATGGGAGAACCGCTGCTGCCGAGGCCGGCCTTGAGATCGACTTCATCCACTCGACCATGGACGAAGCGAAGCTTCCGGCGTCGAGTACCGATATCGTCACGATACGCAATGTCCTGTGGACGCTCGAAAACCCGCCGGCCGCACTGGCCCTGGCGCGCGAAATCCTCCGGCCAGGCGGCAAACTTCTGCTGTCGGATGGGCTTTGGTATCGCCAACGCGTCAACAACAGTCGCGAAATCTTCGGGACAAACCTGCCCTTCTATAACGGTCTGACCGAGACCGATGCGCGTGCGCTGATCGCTGGCGCGGGCTTCCGCTCCGTTGAAAGCTGGCGCCACCTGATGCCCGGCGACCCTTACGGCTCCGTTTATGACGATCCGGATACCCCGATCACCTTCTTCGTTCTCACCGCAATCGCTCCGGAGTGATTTTCATGTCTCGCAATCTTTGGTTTTCCGCTTTCGTAACGGCGATGCTCGTCTCCCCCTTTTCCGTCTTTGCGCAGGAGGAGCTTCGCGTCGTGGAGCCGTTCCAGCTGCAACGGCTCGATACCCAGACCGGGGGGTTCCAGCTTCGCGCCAACGGCGTCACGGAGACGCTGGTACAGACGAATCCGGAGGCGGCGGTGCTGCCGGCGCTGGCCGAGCGCTGGGAGACATCGGCCGATGGCCTGAAATGGACTTTCTTCCTGCGCCCCAACGTCACCTTCCACGACGGAACCGCGATGACGCCGGAGGCCGTCGCGGCATCCTTCAAGGCGCTCCTTCCGACCGGCAACCTTATCAAGAACGCCAAGGTCAAGGATGTCAGCGCCGGTGACGGGACCGTGACATTCACGCTTGAGCAACCGTTCGCGCCATTCCTTGCCTACCTCCTGGACCCCGCCGTTCCGGTTCTTGCGCCCTCGTCGTTCGCTTCAAGCGGAGAACTCACGGCTATCGTGGCGACAGGACCGTACAGAATCGAAAAAGCGGAACTCCCGCAGGGCCTCGATCTGGTTCGGCATGACAGCTATTGGGGTGACGTCGCGAAAATCGAGCGTGTCCGCGTGGATGGCATACCGAACCCTGAGACCCGCGTGAACATCGCGCTGGCAGGTGAAGGCGATCTGGTGCTGGAAATCCCGACGACGGCCGTCTCGCGTATCGACCGCTCCGGAGAGACGCACATCGTCCGTGCACCGGTGCCTCGGGTCGTCATGATGCTGGTCAATGTCAAAAAACCGCAGTTCGCCGATGTCGAGATTCGCCGCGCGCTCAGCTTTGCCGTCGACAGACAAGCAATCGCCCGGACGATCATGGGCAACGAGGACCTTGCCGCGAACCAGTATTTCCCGCCCGCGATGAAGGGATGGCATTTTGAGGATTTCAAGCCGCAAACGCTCAACGTCGCCGAGGCGAACCGTATCCTCGACGAGCTCGGCTGGAAACCGGGGGCAGACGGGATCCGTGAAAAGGATGGCACGCGCTTCGCCGGCATGATGCGGACATTCCCGCAACGCGCATACCTGCCCGTGATTGCCGAGGCACTCCAGGCCCAGTTAAAGGCGATCGGCTTTGACCTCTCCATCCAGGTCGGGGAATCCAGCCTTATCCCGGAAGCACAGAACGATGGGACGCTCGAGTTGGGACTAGGCATCCGCACCATGATCTACCAGGTGCCGGATCCGGTGGCGCGCCTCACCAGCGACTTTGCGACCGACGAACCCAGCACAGATGCGACCGGAGCCACCGGATGGAAGAGCGAGGAGATGCGGGCAGCCGTTGCCGCATACAATCTCACGACCGATCCGGAGGCTCGCCTGCCGCTTCAGCGCGAGATGGCTGAAATCCTGCAGAACGAACTTCCCGTCATCCCGATCACGTTCACCGATGAGAAATACGCCGTCTCGGAGCGGCTGGAAGGCTTTGTTGCCGACCCGGTGATGCAGACGCGACCGCTCAATCATTTGTCGTTCAAGGACTGATCCATGCAGCGCGCGGTTCGTCACGCCGTTCCGCGCGCTGTTTTGCGCCGGGTTCTTGAGGCTCTCTCGGTCGCGTTGATCCTCGCGACGATCTGCTTTGCGCTTCTTCACGCCATTCCCGGCGACATGGCGCTGAGGATCGCCGTCGGCCAGTTGGGAACGGAAAATATGTCTCCAGCGGCGGTCGAGCAGATCCGCGACGCCGAGATGCTGTCTCGCCCTCTCCTCGTGCAGTATTTCGACTGGCTGAAGGCGGTCGCCACCGGTGATATCGGGCGCTCCTTCGTTTCCGGCCGGCCCGTGGCCGAGGAACTTCGGCAGGCTGGCGGATACACCCTGCGGCTCGCAGTTATCGCCTGGCTGCTCTCCTATGCATTGGCTTTGCCGCTTGGTATCGCGGCCGGTCTCAAGCCCGATGGCGCGATCGATCGGGCAACGGCATTCGCCGCGGCGGCCTTTTCATCGTTGCCGACCTTCCTGATCGGGATCGCACTCATCTCGATCTTCGTACTCGCACTCAACCTGCTTCCGCCAGCAGGGTATCGACGACCTGAGCATCTCGTCCTTCCAGCCATCACGCTGGCCCTGGGGCTGATGGCGCCGTCTATGCGGGTCATACGCGATGCTGTCGCTGAAGTGCAGGCCTCAGCCTACATGACCTATGCTCATGTGAGAGGGTTTGGCAAAGCCAAAGCCTTCATACGGCATGGCCTGCGAAACGCGAGCGTTCCGATCGTCACCTTCGCGGCGCTTCAGTTTGCCTATCTCATGGACGGCTTTTTTGTCGTGGAGACCTTGTTCAATTTTCCGGGGATCGGGAACGCGATGGTATCGGCGCTGCTTGCACGCGATGTCCCAGTCGTCATGGGTTGTGCGCTTCTGATCGGCACCACCTTCGCGGCAATCAGCCTTGCCGCTGACCTCATTTGCATGTGGATGGATCCCCGGCTTGTGGATGAGGGCCATGGCAGCCGTTGATCAGCGCCTTCTTTGGACGATCGGGGCGGCTACGGCGGTGACGATTGTTACGATCGCCGTGATCATCGGCCGCGATCCTCTCCATCAGGACCTCGCGGTTGCCCTCGCGCCGCCATCCATGCTGTTTCCGCTCGGAACCGACCATCTGGGTCGCGACGTGTTCGCTCGCCTCTTCCATGCACTACCCCGCTCTATCGGCATCGCGACGTCAGCGATGGCAGCGGCGGTGACCATCGGGACCTTGGTCGGGCTAGCCGCCGCGGTCTCCAACCGCCTTGTCGATGCAGCGATGATGCGCCTCACCGACCTCGCGCTTGCGTTCCCTGGACTACTTCTCGCAATGGTACTGGCAGGGCTGATGGGTGGCGGAATGCTGCCGGTTCTCGTCGGTATTGCGCTGGGGCAGTGGCCCCAGTTCGCCAGGATGACGCGGAGTGTCGCAGCCGCCGCCATGACCGAGGCGCATGTCGAGGCGTCGCGTCTGGCTGGTCTCGCAGGATGGCGGATCCTCTTGCGACAGGTCATGCCGCGGGTTCTGATCCATACAGCGTCACTTGCGGCGCTGGGCGTCGGTGGCGCGGTCTTGACGATCTCTTCACTGGGCTTCCTGGGACTTGGGTTGCAACCGCCCACGCCGGAATGGGGCGCGATGATCACGGAGCTCCTGCCCTATATGGACGTCGCGCCAGTACAGATCGCAGCCCCCTGTGTCGCGCTGTTCGTGACCGTGCTCACCTGCATGATCGCCGGGCGACGACTGGCCGAGGCAATATGATGCGGGCGATATTACGAGTTTGTGATCTCTCGGTACGGGATCAAAAAGGCACGCTGCTGGTCGAAGCCGTCAGCTTCGCAATTCCGCAGGCAGGCGCCGTTGTTCTGATAGGCGAAACAGGTAGCGGCAAGAGCCTCGTCGCGCAGGCGGTGCTCGGCCTGGTCCCGGAGGGACTGAGCGTGCAAGGACGCATCGAGTTCGATGGACGTACCGTCGAACTATCGGATCGGGCGGCTTTGCGACAGTATTGGGCAAACCACCTGGCGCTTGTGCCGCAAGAACCGCGAGCAGCACTCGATCCGACAATGCGCGTGCTGCCGCAGATCACTGGTTTGGCAAAACAGGCACATGCGCATCAGGCGATGACGAGCCTGAGCCTCCGTGCCTCGGTTGGGCGGCAGTATCCGTTCATGTTGTCGGGCGGCATGGCTCAACGTGTTCTGGTTGCCGGGGCATTGACGACGCAGGCGCCTGTCGTCATCGCCGACGAGCCGACCAAAGGCCTGGATGATGATCGGGTCGAAGAGACTGTCTCACGCATCCGACAACTCCTCGACCATGGCCGGGCGGTGTTGGCAATCACACACGACATACGCGTCGCGCGTGGCCTTGGCGGCCATATAGGTGTGATGCGCGCCGGCCGGATGTTGGAACAGGGGCCTGTGGAAGAGGTGATACTGGCACCGCGCCACGCCTATACCCGGGCGTGGCTTGATGCAGATCCCGATCGGTGGCCCCGACGCACGGCGCAACGCATCGCCGAGCCGGTGCTCCACGCCCAAAAGCTCACCTATGCGGTCGGTGATCGCAGATTATTCCAGGACTTAAGTCTGACGCTCCTCCGGGGGAGCATCACAGCCATAACGGGTCCGAGCGGTTGCGGCAAAACGATGTTGGGCAATGTGCTCCTCGGCCTCGCGCGACCGCACGCAGGCACGGTGCGATGGTGCGACGGCACTGATCCGCACCGTGTCCGTCGACCTGCCTTACGCGCGCGTTTTCAGAAGTTACATCAGGATCCAGCTTCGGCGTTCATGCCGGGGCGTGTGTTGAGACGTCAGCTTGAGGACCTCAAACCTGTGCTACCGTTCGGATGCCTGGCACGCGACCTGCCACCCCTTCTCGATCGGTTGGCGGTTCAACCATCGCTTCTCGAACGGCGACCGGACGAGGTTTCCGGTGGAGAACTGCAACGCATCGCAATCGCTCGCATCCTCCTGTTCAAACCGTATTGCCTGGTCGCCGATGAACCGACATCGCGGCTTGATCCACTGGTGCAGCGCGAAGTGACAGAGCTTCTGCGAACCCTGGTTGACGAGCAGGATATGAGCCTTGTTCTTACAAGCCACGATAAACGATTGGTCCGGGCGGTTGCTCACGACGTCATTGATCTCCAGTAAAACTCGCGAAATGCGGCCTGCCCTCTGATCATGCGGGACGTTCATCACCGGACACGCTATTCGCTCTTGATGGGATACGAACCAAGCTCTCCGCCAATTCATCTGCTGGTGTTTCGCTTTTCCGAGATCAAATCGGGCCAGCCTCATCAAAGTCTAAGCAGGGAGAATCCGCCCTAAGCGGCCGCCTGCGCCAGGTGTAAACTCCGATACCGGCCGTTCTTGCGGGCGATCAGCTCGGCATGGCTGCCGCTCTCGACGATGCGGCCGTCGTCGACGACGAGGATGCGGTCGGCGTTCGCGATGGTGGCCAGGCGATGGGCGATGACCAGCGTGGTGCGGCCGGCCGAGAGCTCGGCGAGCGACTGCTGGATCGCCCGCTCCGTCTGCGTATCGAGCGCCGAGGTCGCCTCGTCGAGGACGTGGGGGTCGAGTGTTCGAACCACTCCACTCCAACCAGCGAAAATCCTTTTAAGACAATGGTTTACAGCCATCCCGAGGGCTGGCAGAAATCTCCCCGCGCGAAAACTGGCAGAAACCCCTTGCGGGATGCGTGGCGGTTGAATCGAAAAGGCCCTCCGAAGAGGGCCTTTCTTGTTCAAACGGCCTGCCTTGAAGAACTCGCGCGGGGACGTTCCTGTCGCTTGGCAGTACGGCGAACCTCCCTGTCGGCGGCTGACGGTCAGAGGTTCTCGGCGTAGAACGCCTTGAGCCTGTCGACGGCCTGCTCGACGCATTCGGGCTTGTCGTAGAGGTCGTAGTGCGTGGCGTCGGGCACGACGTGGATGTTCTTCACCTTCGAGGCCGCCTTGTTGAACAGCTCGAACCCGTCGCGATAAGAGCCGAAGGCGCCCGCCTGCCCGCCACCAACGACGATCTGCAGCGGCTGGGTCAGCAGCTTCTCCGCCAGATGGAAGGCATCGAAGGTGAAGCCGGCGCCGGTGCTGGCGACGTTCAGCTTGTTGGGTGATCCCGGCTGCTGGCCGCGCGGCGTCGTGTAGTAGTCCACCGCCTCGACCACATCGACATCCGTGATGCCATAGGAGTCGAGCTGGGCCTTCGACTGCGGGATATAGGTGGCGATCGCGGTCTCCGCGCCGCGGGCCTCGGCCGTGCGCTGCGCGCCGATGCCTTCCAGCGCCTTGATCGCCGCATCGGCGGAGAGGTCCCCCTCCCGGCACAGCCGGCCGTAATTGGCCCCGACGATGGTGCCGACCGCCTTGAAGCGGCGCTCGGTCATCGCCGCGTTCACCGCATAACCGCCGCCGCCGCAGATGCCGAGCACGCCGATGCGGTTCTCGTCGACATAGGGCAGCGTCACGAGGTAATCGGCCGCGCAGCGGAAATCCTCGACGCGGGTCGCCGGGTCTTCCAGATAGCGGCCGGGACCGCCGCTGGCGCCCTGCGTGGAGGCGTCGAAGGCAAGGCAGACATAGCCGAGTTCGGCGAGCTTTGCGGCGTAGATCGCGGCCGTCTGCTCCTTGCAGGAGCTGATCGGGTGTGCGACCACGATGGCCGGATATTTTTTCGCCTCGTCGAAGCCGGCCGGCAGGTGCAGGTTGGCGGCGACGTCCCAGGTCTTGTTCTTGAAGGTCACGGATTTCATGTTCGGTCTCCTTTCCATTCGATGCCCCGAAGATAGCGCGCCTTCCTGTTTTCGATTAGACAGTGCAATCGGGATGCCGTGATTAGCCAGGCTTATGAATGTCGAACGAGAACCTTCGTGATCTGAACGCCTTCGTCACCGTCGCGGAGGAAGGCAGTTTTACGCGCGCGGCGGCGCGGCTCGGCGTTTCGCAGTCCGCGCTCAGCCAGACCGTGCGCAATCTGGAGGAGCGGGTGGGGATCCGCCTTCTCAATCGCACGACGCGCAACGTCTCGCCGACGGAGGCGGGGGAGAGGCTCCTGTCGGAGGTGGCGCCCGCTCTGGAGCAGATCGACCGCGGCTTCGCCCAGCTCGGCTCGTTGCGCGAGCGCCCTTCCGGCACGATCCGCCTGTCGGCCGACGAATATGCGATCCTCAGCCTGCTATGGCCGGCGCTGGAACGGTTCCTCGCCCTCTATCCGGAGGTCAACATCGAGCTGGTGACGGACTACGGTCGCACCGATGTCGTCCGCGAGCGCTTCGATGCGGGCGTGCGCCGCGGAAAGCTCGTGTCGAAGGACATGATCGCGCTCAGCATCGGGCCGGATATCCCGATGGTCGTCGTGGGCGCACCGTCCTGCTTTTCGCAGCGGAAGAAACCGAAACGGCCGCAGGATCTGTCCAACCACGATTGCATCAACCTTCGCCTGCCCACCCATGGCGAGTTCTTCGCCTGGACCTTCAGCAAGGGCGGCAAGGACCTGCGCGTCACCACGCAAGGCAGGCTGGTCTTCACCAGCGTCGTGCAGGTGCGCCAGGCCTGCCTCGCCGGCTTCGGCCTCGCCTATCTGCCGCTCGATTTTGTGGCCGGGCACATCGCGGGCGGGGCGCTTGTCGAGGTGCTGGCCGACTGGCGCAAGACCTTCGAGGGCTACCACCTCTACTACCCCAATCGGCGTCAGCATCCACCGGCACTGGCTGCGCTGATCGATGCACTGCGATACAACACAAAGAAGGCATAGCCTCGATAGCCGTGCATCGATAGGGCATTGGCCACGGCCGAACGCGTGCAAACCACGACGTAGCGTCCGTTCAACCAGTTCCGGGATTGGGCCGAAAGGGACTGGCCGCTCCTTGGGGGGTGAGGCAAGGAAGCAGTCCCTCCATACGTCCGGATCATACGGTTGCAGTACGACCTTCGTCAGGTGACGGATATCCGTGTCCCTCTATGTGCTCTCGCCGGCCGGGGCGATTGCCGGAATGGCTTTGCGGGACTCCGCGACCAGGTGTTTGCGCCGCTCGACCAGGAAATCGATCAGCGCCCGGGTCTTGGCCGGCATCTGGTTGCGCGACGGCACATAGAGATAGAAGCCCGGAAACGGCCGGCACCAGGGCGCCAGCACGCGCACCAGCCGCCCGTTGGCCAGATGTTGCCGGACGCAAAGGTCCAGATGCTTGATCAGTCCCACGCCCTGCATGGCGGCGTTCAGCATGGCCTCGTCGTCGTTGAACACGGCGTTGCCTTTCGGCTCGAACTCTATCGTCCGCTCCTCGGCATCCGGTGACGTGAACGACCAGCGATCGATCGTGCCGCTGGAGGTGAAACGGAAGGCGAGACAATTGTGCCGCAAGAGGTCGTTCGGGGTTTCGGGCACGCCGTACTTTTCAAAGTAGGCCGGCGATCCGACGACGGCCTCCTCGATCGGCGGCGTGACGGGCACCGCCACCATATGCTCGTCCAGGCTTTCGCCCAGCCGGATGCCGGCATCCATGCCGTCGGCCACGATGTTCGAAAAGCCGTCGTCCGATACGATCTCCAGCCGCAGCTTCGGATAGCGCGCCAGAAATTCGCTCATGTACGGCTCGATCAGGAGCCGGTTGACGGGGCGCGGGACGGTCATGCGGATCGAGCCCGACGGTTCCTTATGCGCCTCCCCCAGTTCCGATACCGCCCTCTCTATGGCCACGAGCGCGGGCTGCAGGACGTCCAGCAGGCGTTGCCCCTCCTCCGTCAGCGACATGTTGCGCGTCGTGCGGTTGATGAGCCGGACGCTCAGCTGCTGTTCCAGCGCCTTGAGGTGCTGCGAGAGCGCGCCCCGCGTGACCAACTCCCCCCGCGTGACCAGCTCGAAGCCGTCGATAACCACCTCCGCTTTTCGACCGGCCAGCCGGCCCGAAAATGGCCCCGTTCAGGATGCCTCAGGAAAGGCCGCTCATCAGGCGCCGGTATTCTGCTTCCGGCCTGCCATAGGCGTCGTGGGCGAACTCCTCCAGGGCGGGACGGTCGCGGATGACGACGCTGCCGCGCAGCGAGCGGATGAAGCCCTCGCCTTCCAGGACATGCAGCGCGGTCGTCACGCTCGGCCGCCTGACGCCCAGGAGCACCGACAGGAGTTCGTGCGTCAGCGCCATCTCGTCGCTGCGCGAGCGGTCGTGGCACATGAGAAGCCAGCGGGCGAGCCGCTCGTTGACCTCGTGGACCGCATTGGACACGGCCGTGTGGGCCAGTTGCACGGCAAAGCTCTCCATCGAGCGGTTCATGATCCGGACGAAGGGCTTGCTCTGGTCCATCCAGCGGCGAAAATCGTCGAAGCCCATGCTGTAACCCTCGGCGTCGAGCTGGACCGTCACGTCATAGGAGCTGACCCGGGCGCCCGTCACCGCGGAGGTCGGGATGTAGCCGTCGAAGCCGAAGATGCCTGCTTCCGCGCGCCGGCCCTGCGGCGTCGTGATCACGACGGACCCGATGCCGTCGGTCAGGAAATACACCGCGTCGATCGGCCGGTCCCGATGCGCAAGGGACGTGCCCTTGGGAAGGACCTCGTGCTTCAGGTCGGGCGCCAGCATCTGGAAGTCGACATCCGGCAGGAGCTGCAGGAGGTTGTTGGGGGGTGCAGAGCGCAACGGGGCGGCCATGTCCACGCCTCCTGTTTCGGGCCGGCGCGCCTGTCAGCGCCTGGCGCCGGCAATTCGGGGAGATGACGGTGCGCCGTCGAGCTTACGCCATCCTGTCCAAGTCGCAAGAGCGGGACGGCGCGCCGCACGCGCGGCGACGGATGCAAAGCGGCCGGCCCGGAGGTCCGGGCCGGCCGCTGCATCACGAACCGAAAAATACGGCTGCCAAGCGATCAGCGCCGGTAGCGCAGGCGCTCCTGCTCGATTTCGGCGGGACCGTAGGGATCGAGCGTCTCGTCGAAGCGCGTCCAGCCCTGCTCGGCATAGGCCGCGCGCCGCTCGGCCGGATCGACCCAGTTCGACTGGCGCAGGATCGCCTCGGCCTCCGGATAGAGGCTTTCCTCGACGCGGGCGGTAACCAGCGTGCCGCCGCGGCGCACGCCTTCGGCATAGACATGGGCATGCTCTTCCGGCACGCCGGATTCCGTCATCGCGCCGATGAGGCCGCCCGCCGCGCCGCCGGCCACCGCGCCGGCGGCGGCACCGGCCGCCGTGGCGGCAAGCCAGCCGGCGGCGACCACGGGCCCGACGCCCGGAATGGCCATGATGCCGAGGCCGGTCAGGAGGCCGCCGACGCCGCCCACGGCCGCGCCGATGCCGGCCCCTGCTCCCGCGCCCTCCGCGGCGTTCGTATCGCCGGTCCGGCGCTCGTCCACATTGTTCGACACGATGCTGATGTCGTCCGAGGGGATGCCCCGCGCTTCGAGGGCGCTGACCGCGGCACGCGCGTCGGAATAGTCGTCAAAAAGTCCGGTTGCGGTTTTCTTCATGGGAGTATCCTCTCAGTTGGCGTCAGTTGGCGACGATGTTGCCCTGGTAGTCGAGCGCGACACTGACGGACTTGCCGTCCTTCATCGCGGTGCCCCGCCAGACGCCCTTGTCGTCGAGCGCGAGCCCGGTGACGTCGGCATAGCCCGCTTCCGCGATGCGCTCCTTGGCCTGGTCCTCGGTGAAGCTGTTCGCGCCTTCGACCGGCGCGGTGGCGTTCTTGTCGTCCGGCGTCGCGACCGCCGGCGTATCGCCATCGGTGGTGGGCGTCGTGGAGGTCTGGGCGAAGGCGCCAAGGGTCGATGCGCCGACGAACGCGGCGGCGAGCAATAGCTTTTTCATGATGTTTCCTCGTTGTCAGCCGTTGAAGGCAAGAAGCAAACCGAGATCGCGGCGTTTGGTTCCTCGCTAATTTTGCGGGAGGCGTAAAATAAGCGCGTCCTGATGCCGCATCTGCCGGCAGAGGCGGCTAGAACACCCGCACCGCGGCCGTCCCCGTGATGACCAGCGCGACCGCGATCATCAGCGGCTTGACCGGCAGCCGGCTGACGATGAGGGCGCCGAAGGGCGCGGCGAGCACCCCGCCGATGATGAGGCCCACCGCCGAGGAGAGCTCCGACCAGCCGAGCGCCAGGATGAAGGTGACCGAGATGACCATGGTGACGGCGAATTCGGTGAGGTTGGTGGAGCCGATGACCTTCCTGAGGTTATGGCCGCGCCCGAGCAGGCTGCTCGTCACGATCGGCCCCCATCCGCCGCCGCCCATGGCATCGAGCACGCCGCCGAGCCCGCCGACATAGGGCACGATCCAGTCGCGCACATCCCGCGGCCAGGACGGGTTGAAGGCCTTGTAGAGGATGAAGAGGCCGACGGCGACGAGATAGGCCGAAACGAAGGGCTCGATCACCTTTCCGTCGATGTTCGACAGGAGATAGGCGCCGATCGCCCCGCCCGCCATGCCGGCCGGCGCAAGCCGCGCCACCAGCCGCCAGTCGACATTGCGATGATAGGCATGCGAAAGCCCGGAAGCGGCGGTGGTGAAGCATTCCGTCACATGGGTCATGGCGCTTGCCGTTGCCGGCGGCACGCCGACGGCAAGCAGGCTCGTGGTCGTCAGCACGCCGAAGGCAAGGCCAAGGGCGCCGTCGACGATCTGGGCCAGGAAGCCGATGACGACGAAAAGCAGCAAATCCGCAGTGAGATAATCCAGCACGATCCCGCTCCCGCCTTGTTCACGCGATCGTCTAGAAGTTCGCTCGGCCCCGTTGGTTCCGGGAGGCGGACGGAACAATTCTCGCCATTCCTGATTGTAGAAGGACATCAACAGCGCGGGGTTTCGAAATGGAAAGCGCTCACAACTGGCAGATGCCCGTCGTCCTGGCCAATCGGGAGGCCGAAGCGTTCGTGGTGGTGCGCAACTCCCTCGAGGCCGCCGCCTATCTGATGGATTTCTGGCCGAAGCAGCACGGACCCGCTTTCTACAAGGCCATTCGCCTTTGCGCGGACGCGCTCGATGGCGAGGTGACCGACGAGGACGTGCGGGATGCGTTTCTGGCGGCGGCGCACGATGCGAACATCGCCATTACCGTGCACTGACCCTTGCCGGCCCGGCCTTGCGGGCCATATCGCCCCTCAGGAACCACCGCCCGGAGCACCGCCATTCATCGACGCGCCCTGCCTCTCCTGCTGATCCCGCTGAGCGGCTGTTCCGGCATACAGTCGGCGCTCGATCCCGCGGGCGACGAGGCGGCGGCGATCTATACGCTGTTCCTCGTCATGGTCGCCGGCGGTGCGCTCATCTGGCTCGCCGTCGTCGGGCTTCTCCTTCACGCGGCGCGGCGGCGCGAGGCCCCCTGGAGCGAGAAGACCGCCGGGCGGCTGATCGCCTGGGGCGGGGTCGCCTTTCCCGTCGCCGTGCTCCTGGCGCTGCTTGCCTATGCGGTCTGGCTGATGCCGGCGATCCGGCCTTGGCTGGCGCATTCCGCGCCGGCGGCCCGGCCGATCGAGGTGACGGGCGAGCAGTTCTGGTGGCGCATCCGCTATCCCGCCGCCGAAGGCATGCCGGCCTTCGAGACCGCCAACGAACTGCGCCTTCCCGTCGGCGCGCGTGCCGTCTTCGCGCTCAAGGCGCAGGACGTCATCCATTCCTTCTGGATACCGGCGCTGGGCGGAAAGATGGACATGATCCCCGGCCGCACCAACACGCTCTCGCTGCTGCCGACACGGGCCGGCGTCTTTCGCGCGCCCTGCGCGGAGTTCTGCGGCGCCTCCCACACGCTGATGGCCTTTTCCGTCGTCGTGATGGAACCGGAGGACTATGCGGCCTGGCGCCGGGCGCAGGCGGGAGGGAACCCCGCAACGGGCAGCGAAGGCGAGCGGCTTTTCGCCGGTCACGGCTGCGCCGGCTGTCATGGCATCCGCGGCCTGACGGAGACCGCGAGCCTCGGACCGGACCTCACCTTCTTCGGGCAGCGCCAGACGGTCGGCGCCGGCACGCTTGCCAATACGGCCGAAAACGTCGCGCGCTTCATCCGCAACCCGGACAAAGTCAAGCCCGGCGCGAAAATGCCGGCCTTCGACATGCTGCCGGACGGGGACATCGCCGCCATGGCCGATTATCTCGTGGGGCTCAAATGACCGGTGCGGCCGAACCAGAGCTCTCGACGCAGGAGCGCAAAGCGCAGGAGGCGGAACTGCGCGCGGTCTGGCGCACGCCCTCCGGCTGGCGCTACTGGACCTCCGTCAACAACACCGAAATCGGCCTCTGGTATGGCGCGGCCGCCTTCCTCTTCATGCTGTTTGCCGGCGTGCTCGCCCTCCTGGTGCGCGTGCAGCTCGCCGTGCCCGACAACGACTTCCTTTCCGCCGACACGTTCAACCAGGCCTTCACCCTGCACGGCACGGTGATGATGTTCCTCTTCGCCGTGCCGATCTTCGAGGCGGTGGCGATCTTCCTCCTGCCCTCGATGCTCGGCGCGCGGGAACTGCCCTTCCCCCGCCTCTCCGCCTTCGGCTTCTGGAGCTTCGCGCTCGGCGGCGTCTTCGTCTGCGGCTCGATCTTCTTCGGCGCGGCGCCGAATGCCGGCTGGTTCATGTATCCGCCGCTGGCAACGGACAAGGAATATTCCGGCATCGGCGCCGATATCTGGCTGCTCGGGCTCTCCTTCATCGAGGTCGCCTCGATCGCCGCCGCGGTGGAGCTGATCGTCGGCATCATGAAGTGCCGCGCGCCCGGCATGCGCATCAACATGATGCCGCTCTTCGCCTGGTATCTCCTCATCGTCGCCGGCATGATCCTCTTCGCCTTCCCGCCGCTGATCGCCGGCGACATCCTGTTCGAGATGGAGCGGATGTTCGACTGGCCGTTCTTCGACACGGCGCGCGGCGGCGATCCCCTGCTCTGGCAGCACCTGTTCTGGATCTTCGGCCATCCGGAGGTCTATATCATCTTCCTGCCGGCCATCGCGCTGATGGCGATGATCGTGCCGACCTTCTCGCAACGCCCCATCGTCGGCTATTCGTGGATCGTGCTCGCCGCGGTCGGCACCGGCTTCCTGAGCTTCGGCCTGTGGGTGCACCACATGTTCACGACGGGCCTGCCGCAGATCTCGCTCGCCTTCTTCTCCGCCGCCTCGGAGGCGGTCGCGATCCCGACCGGCGTGCAGATCTTCGTCTTCATCGCCACCATGCTCGCCGGCCGCGTCATCTTCTCCGTGCCGATGCTGTTCGGCGCAGGGGGGCTTGCGATCTTCATCATCGGCGGGCTGACGGGCGTCATGGTGGCGCTCGTGCCCTTCGACTGGCAGGCGCACGACACCTATTTCATCGTCGCCCACCTGCACTACGTGCTGATCGGCGGCATGCTCTTCCCGGTCGTCGCCGGCATCTACTATTATTATCCGCTGCTCGACGCGCGAAAACTCTCCGACCGGCTCGGCAAGATCGCCTTCTGGCTGATGTTTTCCGGCTTCAACATCGCCTTCTTCCCGATGCATCTTTCCGGCCTGCGCGGCATGCCGCGGCGGGTCTTCACCTATCCGGCCGATATCGGCTGGGACTGGTTCAACCTGGTCTCCACGATCGGCGCCTTCATCTTCGCCGCCGGCGTCGCCATCGTGGTGATCGACGTCGTGAGGCCCAAGCACCGCCAGCCGAAGGTGGAAGAGAACCCCTGGAACGCCGGCACGCTGGAATGGATCAGCGAGCCGGAGGAAAAGTGGGGCGTGCGCTCCATCCCCATCATCAGGAGCCGCTATCCGATCTGGGACCAGCCCGGCCTCATCGAGGACATCAAGGCCGGCCGCTTTTACCTGCCCGACGTGAAGGACGGCGCGCGCGAGACGCTCGTCACCTCGGTGCTGGACGCCGAGCCGATCCAGTGCCTGCGCGTCGGCGGCACCTCGATCCTCACCATCCTCGCCGCCTTCTCGCTCGGCGGCGTCTTCATCGCGCTCACCTTCCATTGGTGGATCGTGACGATCGTCTGCGCGCTGGTGACCCTTGCCGCCATCATCGCCTGGCTCTGGACGGGCACCGCCGTGATCCCCAGGCAGGAGATGCGCGACGTCGGCCTCGGCAAGAGCCTGCCGCTCTATACGTCCGGACCGCAATCGGTCGGCTGGTGGGCCATGTTCATCACCATGGCGGGCGACGGCACCGCCTATGCCAGCCTGATGTTCGGCTACTTCTTCTACTGGACCATCCACGACGATTTCACGGGCGGCCATGCCGGGCCCGGCATGCTCTGGCCGCTCCTTGCCGCCGGCCTCTTCACGCTGGCCTGGCTCGCCATGCTGCTGGCGCGCAGGTTCAACGACGGCGACCGGCCGGCCGCCACGCGCCTTTCGCTCCTCGCCGCCCTCCTTTTGACGCTTGCCGCAGGTGGCGCCGGCCTTGCCGGGCCCTATCTCACCGGCATGGACCCGACCGCCCATGTCTATCCGGCCATCGTCTGGGTCGTCGCCCTGTGGACCGTGGTGCATGGCGGCGTCGGCATCGTCATGCAGCTCTATTGCCTGGCGCGCAGCCTTACCGGCCGGATGGACGCGCGCCACGACATGGACCTCGTCAATGTCGTGCTCTACTGGCACTTCCTCGTCATCACGGCGGTCACGTCCTTCGGCGTCCTCGGCCTCTTTCCGGGATTGAGGTGATCCATGCGGCTGATCCCCAAGGAAATCGAAAGCCTCTGGACCCTCTTCACGGCGCCGACCATCTGGGCGCTGCATTTCCTCGCCTGCTACATCACCGCCGCCGTCACCTGCGCGAAGGCGGGCGCCGTTCCCTTCTCCTTCGACACGATGCGTCTCGCCCTCGGCCTGATCACCCTCGCCGCGCTTGCCGGCATCGTGCTTTCCGCCGTGCTCGCCTGGCGGCAGTGGGGTTTCGGGTCCGGCGATCCGCCGCACGACGAACCGACCCGCAAGGACCGCCTGCTCTTCCAGGGGTTCGCGACGCTGCTCCTCTCCGGCCTCAGCTTCGTGGCTGTGCTCTTCGTCGCCATGCCGCTGGTCTTCATCGGGGCGTGCCAGCCATGAAGAGCCTCGCGCGCCTCCTCGGCCTCGCCCTTCTCGCCGCGCTCGGCGCAATGCTCCTCGCCAGCTTCGGCAGCGGCTCGTTCACGGCCCATATGATCATCCATATGGGCATCGTCGCGGTTGCCGCGCCGCTCGTCGCCTATGGCTTGCGCGACACGCGGCTCGATCCGCTGCCGGGCGTGATCCGCGCAAGCCCGATGCTCGCCTCGCTCGTCGAGCTCGTCGTCGTCTGGTTCTGGCATCTGCCTGCCCTGCGGAGGATCGCGGATGGAAGCCTCGCCCTGTCGCTTGTCGAACAGGCAAGCTTCCTGGTTGCCGGCGTCCTGCTCTGGCACGCCTGCTTCCGGCCGAAGGACGGCCGTCTCGCCGGCGCGGCCGGGCTATTGTTCACCTCCATGCACATGACCCTGCTCGGCGTGCTGCTGGCGCTCGCCCCGCGCCCGCTCTATGGCGGCGGCGACGTCACCTGTTTCGGCATCCCCCTCTCGGCCGCCGCCGACCAGCAGCTCGGCGGGGTCGTCATGCTGATGGTCGGGGCGCTCGCCTATCTCCTCGGCGGCATCCTGCTTCTTGCCGGCGTCCTGCGGGAGGACGAGGCGCTTCCGGCGAACAGGCCGCCATGCTGATCGGCTGGAGGCATATCCTCGGCCTCGTGCTGGCCGGCGCGCTCGGCGCGTTCCTTATCGCCTGGTCCGGCATCATCGGCGTCGGCGCGAGCACGGGCCACTGGAAGGCGACCGACTGGTTCCTGCACTGGGTGATGCGATCCTCGGTCAGGACTGCGGCGATAGGAACGCCGGTCCCAGCCTTCACCGAGGGCATGCTGCCGATGGCGGCGGGCCATTTCGAGGGGGGCTGCGCCATCTGTCACGGCTCGCCGGCGCGGCCACGGCCGGACAGCGTCCGCAACATGCTGCCCGCCCCGCCGGATCTCAAGGACAAGATCGCCGGCTGGAGCGATGCCGAACTCTTCCAGATCGTGCAGCACGGCGTGCGCTTCACCGGCATGCCGGCCTGGCCGGCCGCGGGGCGCGAGGACGAAGCCTGGGCCATGGTCGCCTTCCTGCGCCGCTATCCGGCGCTCGATGCCGAGGCCTATCGCAGCCTTGCCGGCCTTGCCGAAACGCGCCCGGCAGGAACCGGGGACGCCATCGGGACCTGCAACGGCTGCCACGCACCGGAACGGCTCGATGCGCAAAGCCTCATTCCGGACCTTTCCGGCCAGTCCGCCACCTATCTCGAACAGGCTCTTCTCGCCTATGCGGAGGGAAAGCGGGCGAGCGGCATCATGGCCGTCGCGACGGAGAGATTGGACGATGAGGAACGCCGGACGCTCGCCCGCCATTTTGCCGCCCAGCCCGCACGCCTGCGCCAATCGACATCCGGGGAGGACGCGGCGCGCGGCGAGACGATCGCCCTGAACGGCGATCCGGCCCGGCGCATTCCCGCCTGCCTGTCATGCCACGACAAGGCCGGGGCCAATCCCGCCTTTCCGCGCCTTTCGGGCCAGCCGGCGGCCTATCTCGAAAGCCAGCTGAAGCTCTTTACCGGGAAGGGCCGCGGCGGCGGTCCGTTCAGGGACGTGATGGCGAAAGCCGTCGCCAACCTCGAAGCGGAGGACATGGCCCCTCTCGCCGCCTATTTCGCCGGACGGAAACCGGCGGATTGAGGCCTACCGCCGGCCGACCTGCTTGGCCGGATCGTCGTTCTCGTCCGGGTTCGGATTGGGCTCCTCGTCCGGCAGGCGGTCGGGCTCCGGCTCCTTGATCGGCGGCGTCGGCTCGCCGATCGGCGGAAGGTCGGGCACCGGGTTGGGGCCGGGATTGGGTTCGTTCGGAATGATAGCCATCGTGGCCTCCTTGCAGGTTTGACCGGTCTATTGCGCCATCACGCTGCGTGCACCGGCCTGGCGAAAGGCCTGCTCGGCCTTGAGCAGATCGGTGCGCGCAATATCGACCGAGACGCGGATCTCACCATGAAGCGGCGCATCGGCGCGCACGGTATCGCCACCGGAGGCTTCCACGCCGGCCGTGTTGGCGTGCGTGTCCGGCTCGATGAAGACATCGGCACGGTCAATCCCGCATTGCTGCACGAGATGTTCGACGGCCCGGTCGGCGGTCTCCCGGGTCGCGAATATCGCCCACATGGTCTTCGTGCTGTCATCGGACATGGCACCTTCTCCTCTTCTTCGGGGATCAGGTTTGCAACGCAGAAGGAGAGCGATGGTTTCAGCCCGCGGGCTATATGTCGTCCCTGGTGTAGAACATGCGGGCGGACGCTTCGATGATCGAGCGGTGCCTGACGGGATCGAAGGTGACGGCGGGAAACGTCTCGAAGAGATATCTGGCGAAGCTCTCCCTGGCCTCCTGCGAGGCATCGAACCAGGGCTGCGAGGTCAATTCGTCGAAGACCGACTTCAACGCGCCCAATTCTTCCGGCTCGAACGTTCCCTTGGAAGTGTAGCTGCCCACGCCCGCCTCCTCTCCGTGACAGCCGTGGATTCTAGGACCGTCCTTGCGGGATTCAAAGCGGGAATGCGGTACGATATCGTACGAAGAAGCCCGGCCTATTCCGTCACGTCGCGGGGAACGTGGCTGTCGACGCCCCGCGTCAAAAGCCCGTCCGCGCGCACATCGCGCACGCCCTTCACCCGGCGCAGGAAGCCGATCAGATGGCGACGGTCCTCCTCGCTGTCGACGGCGCCGTCGAGGATGGCGATGCCGTCGCGGATCGCAAGATCCAGCATGGCCAGATCGACCCGTTCATCCTCTTCAAGCGCCTCCAGGATCCGCGCTTCGAGATCGTCGTCCGCGATGATGTCGTCCGTCTCCTCCGCAAACGGCAGCGGTGCGCCGTCGACATCCCGCGCCTCGGGATCGGCGGTGATCTCGATACCCCCGTTGTCGGCTTGGTCCGGATCGGCGCCGCGTGTTCCATAGGGCGCGTTCTGTCCGGCCCGGCGTGCGTCATCGTCGTCGGGATAGGGCCAACCATCCCGGATGTCGCGCTCCTCGTGGTCACGGAAATCCTCTTCGCCGGAAGCTCGCTTGCGATCGGTCATCGTCTTCTCCATTCGTTCAATGCTGCAGGGAGGGGACAGGTCCAACCGATCAGGCCGGCCATTGTTCCCGCGCGTGCCGCTCGGCGGAGCTCATCCGGAAAGGAAGGGGCGATCCTCCGCTGCGTCGTTCCCGTCAAAACGCGTCGGGACGGCCGATCTCGTCCTCCAGCATCTTTCGCGCGCGGTTGACCCGGCTTTTCACCGTGCCGATCTCGCACGCGCACAGCCGCGCCGTGTCGATGTAGCTGACCCCCATCGCGACGAGCAGCAATGTGCGGCGCGAGCGCGGCGGGATACGGCTGAGTGCGGAACGCAGCTCGCTGCGGCGAACCGCCCATTCCTGCGGCGCCGAAATGCTGGCACGCTCGAACAGCCCGTCGTCCAGCCCGACGGGTTCCCGGCAGCGGCGGCGATATTCCGTGTTGAAGGTGTTGCGCATGATCGTGAAGAGCCACGAGCGCAGTCGCGTGTCCGGGCAAAACTGGTGAGAGGACCGGAGCGCGCGCATGACCGTCTCCTGCACGAGATCCTCCCGGTCGCTCGCCGAACGGGTGAACCGCTGGGAAAACCGCCTCAGCGCGGGCAACTGTGCTTCGATCGCGGCGTGAACCGTCTGCGCGGCGGGCTTGGAGACCAGGGCGTCCATTCATTCCTCCGTTTCCAAAGAAACGAAGCGGGCTCGCGGAGGTTGCCGTACGATAGCGTACAGACGCCGGCAAAAAGAGAATGGAACACTTCGCGGCTTCACCAGTCAGTAGGAGAGCCAAAGCTGTCCCGAGGCGAACATGACCCGCTACTTCTTTCACATCTGCAGTCGAACGGAACGGATCGAGGATCGGGAAGGCGCGGATTTCGACACGGTGCAGGCGGCCTTGGCCGAGGCGCGGCTTGCAGCCCGCGAGATACTGGCCGAGGACGTCCGCAAGGGGCAGGTCGACGAGACGCGCTTCTGCGAGATTGCCGACGAACGGGGGCGGCTGGTGGCCCGCGTCCCCTTCAGCGAGGCGCTCAGATAACGGATCGCGAGACGATGGTCCCGATGAGCCGTTCATACTCCTTTTCGCATTCGCCATAGGCATCGCGCGCAAAGGCCTCGAGGCCGGCGCGGTTGCGCACGCTGACGACGCCGCGCTCGGAATAGATGAGCTTCTTGCCCTCCAGCACATGGAGCGCCGTCGTCACGCTGGGGCGCCGCACGGCGAGCATGATCGACATGAATTCGTGCGTCAGGCTGATATCCGACCCGTCCGCCCGGTCGTGGCACATCAAGATCCACCGTGCGAGCCGCTCGTCGATATGGTGCACGGCATTGGACAGCGCCGTATAGGCCTGCTGGACGGCAAGCGCCTGGGTGTAGCGGGAAAGCAGCCTGTGAACCTCCCGATCCTCCGCGAGAACCGCCTTCAGGTCCGGAACGGGAATCCGGTATGCTTGCCCTTGCATCTGCATGTGGATGGAAAAGGGATCGGCATCGACATCGAGGACAGCCGAGGTCGGACACATGCCATCCCTTCCGATGATGCCGATCTCGCTATGCTGGCCCTCCGGCGACCGGACGACGACGGACGCGATCCCGTTCTCGAAGAAGTAGGCGTGCTCCATCGGCTGATGGGGAGAGGAAAGCTGGTACAAGCGGGGAAGCTCTATTCGTTCCAGCCGCCCGGCAAACCGCTCCAGGCTCGTTTCCGGTAAACGCCGAAGCAGGTTGTTCCGGAACCTGCCCTGCCAAACGTCTGCCATCCAACGATCCTATGCGGTTCAGCGACCGCATATCTGCCAAAGGCTTCGGTCTCTCCTAAAGTCAATGGCCGTCCATCTATGATCATAAAATCGGCGAGACAACCCGGCGCCGGGCGTCGGTACGGAAGCGGACAAAGGGGATGGAGCGTATCGTGTCCTTCCCGGTTGCGGCCCGGCGTCACAACTGCTGGGCGCCGTGCGGTATCGCCTCCAGAATCAGCCGGAACGTGATGATGGGAACGCGGTTGGCGTCCTGCAGCTCGACGGAAATGCTGTCGATCGGCTCGTTGGGCAGCCCGTCGATCGCCATTTCCGCCAGAAGCGTTTTTGCCTCTTCCCTGGCCTGCGCCAGATTCTCAAAATCGAAACCCCGATCGGGCTGGAGCACGCCGTCCTGATCCTGGATTTTGAAGTAATAACGTCCCATTGCCACCTCCTGGATTGGCTGGACAATGTCGAAGGGAAGCAAACGTTCCTTGGATGTGCGCGGTCGCTGAAGCGAACGGGCGGCCAATGCTCGGGGGAGCCTTGGCAACGGAGCAGCTTGAGGCTCCGTCCAACTGCCGGATGGCGATTGCGCCCTCCCTTCCGGGAGCGCGGACTGTGGCACGGCAAGGGGGCAAGATGAAGCAGAGCGCCGGCTTATGCCGGCTCCGTACGGAATCGTACCGAGACGACGAGCCGTCGGTTTCGCGGCACCTCGCTATGTGTGAGGCCGCGCATGAGGCAGGGCCGCCCCGCCACGGAACGTACGGTTCCGTACGATCACCGGCGCGACGGGAACATCCCCTCCCCGCGCACATTTGACTGGCACGATAGCGGGGGAGAGAACATGCAACATCTCGACAAGAAACGCTCGGTGCCGGCACGCAAGGTGTTCGACGTCGTGGCCTATTGCCGGTCTCAGCGCATCAGCGAGTGGGAAACCAGAAAGCTCGTGCGGCTGGTGGGCCGTTTCGCGAGCCGGCTCGAAATCCAGATGAACCTGACAAACCGGCCGGCCCGCTTCCGATAGAAGCCCGATCTTCAGGAACAATCGCCGGATTGCCTTGTTCGATCCCAGGCCGATCAACGGCTCATTCCCAACGAGGAGACTGCAATGCCCACGAAGACACTGGAAGACCTCTTCATCGACGGGGTCAAGGACATCTATTACGCCGAACGCAAGATCATCGCGGCGCTGAAGAAGATGGGACGCGGCGCCAAGGCCGAGGACCTGAAAGCCGCATTCGACAAGCACCTGCAGGAAACGGAAGGTCAGGTCGAACGGCTCGTCCAGGTGTTCGAGATCCTCGGCAAGCCCGCCCGCGGCAAGACCTGCCCCGCCATCGACGGCATTCTCGAGGAAGGCCAGGAGATCCTGGAGGAATTCAAGGAATCGCCGGCCCTCGACGCCGGACTGCTGGCCGCCGCCCAGGCCGTCGAACACTACGAGATCGCCCGCTACGGCACGCTGAAGTCCTGGGCCCTGCAGCTCGGACACAAGGACGTGGCGCAGCTGCTCGACCAGACGCTTTCGGAGGAAAGCAAGACCGACCAGGCGCTGACCCGGCTGGCCGAAGCGAAGGTGAACCGCGAAGGCAAGTCGAAGGCAGCCTGAGCACGCGGGGGGCCGGCCGCGCGCCGGCCCGTTGCCCGCGCCCTGCCATCGGGCGAGCCCCTTGCAACGAGTGCCGCCATGTTCGGAAACTGGCGCCATATCTGCGTCGACATGCAGCGAATGTTCGCCGAGGACACGCCGTGGCGGGTCGCCTGGCTGGAAGCGGTGTCGCCGCAGGTCATCGAAGTGGCGTCGCGCCACAGCGCCCGCACGATATTCTCACGGTTCTGCCCGCCGGCCCGCCCCTCCGATGCGCACGGCATGTGGCGGACCTATTACGAAAAATGGCGGATGATGACGGGCGAGCATCTTCCCCCCGACATGCTCGCCCTCGTTCCCGAGCTTGCGCGCTACTGCCCGCCGGCGACACTCTTCGACAAGCAGACCTATTCGCCCTGGGTCGATGGCCGGCTACATGCCCGGCTGGCGATGCAGGCCGTCGATACGCTCGTCATCACGGGGGGCGAGACGGATGTCTGCGTGCTGGCGACGGCGCTCGGGGGCATCGATCTCGGCTATCGCGTCATCATCCTCAAGGACGCGGTGTGCAGCGGGGCCGACGAGACGCATGACGCTTCGCTCACGCTGCTCGGCCATCGCTTCTCCGCCCAGGTGGAATTGCTCCTTACCGAGGATTTTCTCTCGTCCGACCCGGAGCGGGACCGGTAGCAGGGCTCCTTCATCGAGCCCTGCTTCAGCCATGCCGCCAGTGCCGCAACGCGCCGCACGGCGTGGCATCCCTTGGGAGGATGCCCTCAGTATCCGCCGATGATCGGCAGCACCTCGCCGGTAATGTAGCTGGAGCATTGCGGCGAGGCGAGGAAGACATAGGCGGGCGCCAGCTCCTCCGGTTGGGCGGGGCGCTTCATGGGCGTGTTGGCGCCGAATTTCGCGACGTCCCCGGCCTCTTTGTCGGAGGTGTTGAGCGGCGTCCAGACCGGCCCCGGCGCCACCGCATTGACCCGGATGCCGCGCGGCACGAGCTGGCCGGCGAGCGAACGCGTGAAGGCGTGGATGCCGCCCTTCGTCATCGAATAATCGAGAAGGTCCTTGGACCCCTCAAGACCGGTGACCGAGCCGGTGTTGATGATGGCCGAACCCGGCTCCATGTGCGGCACCGCCGCCTGTGCCATGAAAAAGTAGCCGTAGAGATTGGTCTTCAGCGTCTCGTCGAAATGCTGCTCGGACAGGTCGAGAATATCCTTCGTGTGAACCTGGAAGGCCGCATTGTTCACGAGGATGTCGAGCCTGCCGAGATCCTTCACCACGCATTTCACCGTCCGCGTGCAGAAGGCCTTGTCCTTGACGTCGCCGGCAAAGGCGATGCAGCGCCGGCCCTCCGCCTCGACGGCGGCGATAGTGTCCTTCGCATCCTGCCCCTCGGCGAGATGGCAGATCGCCACGTCCGCGCCCTCGCGGGCAAAGAGCACGGCGACCGCCCGGCCGATACCGGAATCGCCGCCGGTGATGAGCGCGACCTTGCCCGCCAGCTTTTCCGAGCCCTTGTAGAAGGGCGCGTCGTACATCGGTTGCGGATCGAGCTTCGCCTCGTGGCCGGGCTTGGGCTGGTGCTGCTTCGGGAAAGGCGGCACGGGATAGAGGCGCGCGCCGGCCTGCATGGCCTTCGGCTCCTCGTCCCTGCCCTTGCGGTCGGCCTCGGCGACCTCTTCCTGGATATCTCGCTGTTTCGCGGCCGTGCGGGCGGACTGGCTCCGGGTCATGACAACCTCCTCAAAGTTCGGTGGGACGGATATTGTCGACGCGGACCGTGCCGGCGACGACCTCGCGCGGCCCTTCGGCCGGATAGGCGGGATCGCTCTCGTCGACCACGGTATAGAGCTTCTCGTTGCGGAAGGCGCTCGACGAGGTCGTGGAATTGCCATCGCCCGGCAGGGCGTCGATTTCCATGTAGTCGAGCTCGGCTTCCGCGGCGACGACGCGGGCATCGCCGCTGGAACGGGCGCGCACCACCACCTCGCCCTGGTTGGGCGCGATGTCCCAGTTCGTGTCGCCGGCGGAGGCAATCGGCACCAGGCGGTAGAGTTTCAGCTGCTCGGTATCGGAATAGTCGGCAACGGGGGCCGGCATATCCTGCCGCGGCGCGTTTTCATCGAAGCCGGCGGACCAGTCGCGGCCCGGCGTTTCCATGCCGGGAGGCGTGCGGTGCGCCGTGGCATCGTCGCTTCCGGTGATGACGCGCGGCTTCGCACTGGAGACGCCGTCATTGGTCCGGCCGGCCTGGGAGACCGTAAATTGCGGAACGGCGTCGGCATGGATGACCTTTTCACGGCCGGTCTCCGCCGAGACGACGCTGCCCGCGCCCGGCACCGTGCGCGACGCGACGGGCACCACCTGCTCGTCTTCCTCGCGATAGCCGCCATCCGCCGCCTGGCGGCGGCCTTCGTCGTGCAGCGCCTGGCTGCCCGTGACCTCGCCGGCCAACTGCTTGAAGTATCCGGAGATCTTTTCAATCACTCCCATCGTTCTATCCTCATGGCTTGGTTTCGAGGCGGGCCATCGCGGCCTTCAGGATTCCCCTGATCTCGTCGTCGGCGATCTGCTGGGCGGCGAAGGCGGCATCGGGCTCGATGCCGGGGTCCTCCTCGTGGTCGATGACCGTTTCATTGTCGCGCGCCATGGCGACCAGCGCCTCGCGCGCTTCGGGAATGGCGGCCACAACCGAGACCAGCTCCACCAGCAGACGCCGGTGCGCATTGATCCTGCCTTCCAGATGAACCGAATTGTCGATGGCCATGCTTGCCTCCCGGGATATCAGGCAAACGGGAGGACCGGACGATTGTTCCGAACATCTCGCCGGCCGGGACGATAGTACGGTAGATGACCGGCCGTGTCCGGTTGACGAAAAGCCGGGACATGTTTCACCCTTCTGGTTAAGGTTGGCCGACGCACTTGGGGGATAGCGGTGCCGCGCGGGCTGAACATCCATTTCACGCTGGCAAGGGCGGCCGCGATGATCATCGTCGCGATGTTCGTCTCATTGCTGCTCATGCTCGGCCTGTGGCTCAACACGAGCTATCACGACGCGGTTCGCCGCACCGAGGAGCGCGCCGTCGCCGCCTCCAAGATCGTCGCGAGCAACGTGTCCCTCATCGATTCCCTGGCGCGGCAGGCCTTGCAGCGCATAGACGAGGCGCTCGGCGAGACCATCGCGCCGCCGGCATCCACCAGCGTCAGAAACATCGACGAGGCCGTCGCGGACCTTCCCGGCCAGGTGAAGGCCTATGTGGTCGATGGCGAAGGTCTGACCCTCTATTCGACCGATCCGATGGTGAAGCCGATCAGCATCGTCGACCGGCCGTATTTCTCGGAACTGGCGAAGGGCGCGAAGCAGCACGTCTCAAGCCTACTGATCAGCCGCCTGAACGGCGAGCAGATCTTTGCCTTCAGCCGCAGGCTGGAGCGAAACGGCCGGTTCGCCGGCGCCGCCGTGGTTTCCTTCGAGGTCAGGGTCCTCGCCGATGTCTGGGAGGCCGTCGATCTCGGCCCGAACTCCACCGTCAGCTTCGCCCGGTCCGACGGCCAGCTCGTCGCCCGCTATCCGCTCGCCGACGGGCCGCTCGACATGAGCAAATACGTGCTTTTCACGGATTACCTGCCCAAGGCGCCGACCGGCACCTACGACGCCATCTCGCCCGTCGACGGTGCCCACCGCATCGTCGCCTATCGGACCGTCGATGGCGCGAGGTTCATCGCGCTCGCTTCGGCCGACTACGATTTCGGCATCCAGCGCTTCCGGCGGGACGTGACGGTGGCGATCGCGGTGCTGATCCTCGCGAGCGTCAGCCTTCTGGCCGCGGGCCAGTGGATCCGCCATCTGCGGCAGCGCGATGCGGCACAGTCCCAGCTGCTCAGAAACGCCCTTGCCGACAACCAGCTGCTCCTTCGCGAGGTCCATCACCGCGTCAAGAACAACCTGCAGGCCGTCCAGAGCATCATCCAGCTCCAGCGCCTGCCGGACGAGGTTCAGCAATCGCTGGTCGACCGCATCTCCTCCATGGTCGCGGTGCACGAGAAGATCTACAGGCACGACGAGTTTTCCCGCCTGTCCGCGCGGGACCTGCTGACCTCGGTGGTCGAGAAGCTGATGGCAGCCTACGGCGCGCCCGTCACCGTGACCTACGAGATCGACGACCTCGCCGTCTCCACCGACAATGCGACCCCGCTCGCCCTGCTGGTGAACGAGCTGCTGACCAACATCCTGAAATATGCCTTTCCGGACGGTCGCGCGGGCCGAATCTCCATCGTGCTCACGGCCATCGGGGGGCGGCGGGCCCGGCTCACCGTCCACGACGACGGCATCGGCTTCGATCCGCAAGCCGTGAAACAGGGCATGGGAAGCCGGCTGATCCGGGGCGTCGTCAACCAGCTCAACGGCACCCACACCTTCGACGGGAGCAATGGAACGACCTTCACCGCCGAGCTGGACATCGTGGAGCCTTAGGAGCGCCGTTGGTCAGATCGGCTTGCTGAGATAGGGCGATCCCTTTACCGCGAAGCGCCACGGGCGTTCGGCGGCCTTGCTGATGCCGATGCGGACACCGCTTGCCGAAACGGGCACCTCGAACGGCGGCTCCAGGGAAAAGGGCGCGTCGAGGACCGAAAGTCCGTTCATCTCGCCGGTTACGGCAAGCGCCCGGCACAGATTGCCCGGCCCATTGCACAGCTTGCGCGCAGCGGTGACCGCACGGCGCGCCATCATCGTCTCAAGCCCGTGCGTCGGCTCCAGCGCGCGGATCAGCACCGCGCTGCCCCGCTCGCAGACGACGTTGAGGCACCAGTGCAGGCCATAGGATCGATAGACATAGACCCGGCCCGGTTCGCCGAACATCGCGGCGTTCCCAGCCGTCTGCCCGCGAAAACTGTGCGACGCCTCGTCGTCCTGGCGGTAGGCCTCGGTTTCCACGACGAGCCCTCCGACACCATCGACCAGCAGGCAGGCCCCCAGAAGGTCGGCGGCGACGGCGACCACGTCACGCGCGAAGAAACGTTCATCCATCCCGTGGCCCGCCGTCAAACCATTTGATCGCGCATCGTCAGCGCATTCTCGATGGCGGCGCCGGAGGCCGTGTTGTCGAAGACGCACCAGCTATCGGCGGCGAGGCGCTTCGCGAAGACACGGATCTCGGCATCGCCGTAGCTGGAGTAATAGATTTCGGGCACGCCGTGCAACCGGACATATCTAGGCGCCTCGTGGAAATCGGACGCCGGCCAGACCGGCGCAGGATCGGCCAAAACGCGATCGATCGCATGGTGTTGCAGGAGCGCGCGCGCCGGCGGCGACGCCCAGCTTTTGTGGCGCGGCTCGAGCACGAGGGTGCCGGTAAAGACGCGGCGCATGGCCGCGAACGCGTTTTCGGTGTCTCCGGCATCGAACCGAAGGCTCGGCGGCAGCTGGCACAGCAGCGGCCCGAGCTTGCCACCCAGCGCCGAAACCTCGTCGACGAACGTCTCGAAGAGCTGGTCGACGTTCCGCAAGCGTGCGCCATGCGTGATTTCGCGCGGTATCTTCACCGCGAAACGGAAATGATCCGGCACCGACCTCGCCCAGCGTTCGAATGTCGTCTTCTGGTGGTGGCGATAGAAGGTCGAGTTGACCTCCACGCCGTTGAAGACGGCGGCATATCTTTCGAGGCCGCTTCCGGTTTCGGGAAACCGGTCGGCAACCGCCTTCGGGATCGACCATGCCGCCGTTGCGATAAAGGGCATCTTTTCCCGCATCACGCGATCTCCAGGTCGGCGCAGAGCGGCAGGTGGTCGGACGCCCGGCGGGCGAGCGGCGTATCGTGCACGAGGGCCCTGCGGGCGGCGATCCCCTCGCCGATGAAGATGTGATCGATGCGCAGCAGCGGCAGGCGGGAGGGAAAGGTCGCGGCAAGCCGTCCGCCGGCTTCGACCTGCGCATCCTTGAGGCGGCGGACGAGCAGGCGATAGGACGGCGAGCGGGAGACCGCGTTGAGATCGCCGGCAAGGACGACGCGCGCATCGTCCGGCATCGGCGCACCGAGCCAAGCTGGCCCGATCAGGGCTTCGGTCTGCCGCACGCGCTCGGCGCCGAACAGGCCGAGATGGGTGACGAAGACCTGCAGCTTCACGTCGTCGAAAGGCACCTCCACCCACAGCGCACCCCGCGGCTCGCCGCGCGAGGGAAGCCCGCCGGCCTTGACGAGGCGCGTCGGCAGCGCCGTCAGCAGCGCGTCGCCGTACCGTTCCTCTTCCAGGTGCAGCGCCGGATGGAAGTGCGAGGCCATGCTGAGGTGATTGGCGATGGCCTGCGCCTGGTCGATGCCGCCGCTGCGCGCCCGCGCGACGTCCACCTCCTGCAGCGCGACGATATCGGCTTCACATTCGGCGATCACCGCGGCGATGCGGCCGGGATCGAGCTTCCGGTCCGTGCCGAAGCAACTGTGCACATTGTAGGTCATGATCCTCAGCCGCCTGCCCATACCGTCCTCGCGTTGTTTCGGACGCCTCGGGAACACGAAAAGCCCCGTTTTCGTTCCGCGCCGGAATTGCCGCATGATGCCGCCGGCACGAGGCCGGGAACATTTGCGGCATGCCGGCATTGCTTCCGCTTTGAAGCGGGAGAACGGGCGTGGCGCCGAGAGCGAACTGGAAAGGCTTCCTGAAGGTGGGTGAACTGGTGTGCCCGGTCGCGCTCTACACGGCCGCCTCGACCAGCGAACGCATCGCCTTCCACATGCTGAACCGCAAGACCGGCCACCGGCTGCACCGGGAATTCGTCGACAGCGAGACGGGCAAGGTGGTGGAGCGCGAGGATCAGGTGAAGGGCTACGAGGCGGGCGAGAACGACTATATCACGCTCGATCCCGAGGAAGTCGCCTCGGCGGTGCCCGAGAGCGACAAGACGATGGAGATCGAGGCGTTCATCGCCTGCGACGACATCGACGACCTCTATTTCGACAAACCCTATTATCTTGCGCCGTCCGACAGGCACGGCGAGGAGGCCTTCGCGCTGATCCGCGAGGGCATGAAGACGAAGAAGGTGGCGGCGCTTGCCGAGACCGTGCTGTTCCGCCGGGTGCGTACCCTCCTCATCCGCCCCCACGGGGAAGGTCTCATCGCGACGACGCTGAGCTACGACTACGAAGTGCGCTCCGCCGAGGAGGCCTTTTCGGATATCCCCGCCTTCAAGCTCAAGGGCGAGATGCTGGACCTGGCCGAGCACATCATCAAGACGAAGAGCGGCCGCTTCGATCCGAAGACCTTCGACGACCGTTACGACGCGGCGCTCGCCGAGGTGGTCAAGGCGAAGATCGAGGGCCGGAAGATCAAACGTGTCACGCCGAAGGCCGAGGGCAAGGTCATCGACCTCATGGAGGCCCTGCGGCGGAGCGCCGGCGAAAACGAGAAACCGGCAAAGGGCGGCAGGAAGAAGGCCGCCACAGGCAAGACGGCGGCAAGCCGACGCAAGGCAGGGTGATCATGGCGACGCTGGACGTCTACCGGCAAAAGCGGGACTTCAAGACCACGTCCGAACCACGCGGCAGGAAGGCCCGCAAGGGCGGCCACAGTTTCGTCATCCAGAAGCACGACGCGACGCGCCTGCACTACGATTTCCGCATCGAAATGGACGGCGTGCTCAAGAGCTGGGCGGTGACGCGCGGCCCCAGCCTGGTGCCGAGCGAAAAGCGGCTGGCCGTGCATGTGGAGGACCACCCGCTCGCCTATGGCGATTTCGAAGGCACGATCCCCAAGGGCGAATATGGCGGCGGCACCGTCATCGTCTGGGATCGCGGCACCTGGGCACCGATCGGCGACGCGCGGAAAGCCTATGCCAAGGGCCATCTGGAATTCACCCTCGACGGCGAGAAGCTGCACGGCCGCTGGCATCTCGTGCGCATGCACGGCAAGCCCGGCGAGAAGCGCGAGAACTGGCTGCTGATCAAGGGCGACGACGAATTCGCCATGCCCGACGGCGATGACGACCTGCTTGATGAGCGGCCGGAATCGGTGAAAACGGGGCGGGACATCACCGACGTCGCGGGGGAGGAACCGGGCTGGTCCTCGAAGACCGGACGCATCCGCAAGTCTTCCGGAAGGAAGGCGAAGGCCGACCCCGTGAAGGCGGAACCGGAGACGGAGGCGCCCGATCCCTCGGGCCTCAAGGGCGCGCGCAAGGCGAGCCTGCCGGATTTCCTGCCGCCGATGCTGGCGACGCTCGCAGCCGCGCCGCCCCCCGGCGCGCGCTGGCTGCACGAGATCAAGTTCGACGGCTACAGGCTCCAGGCGCGCATCGAGGCGGGCCGGGTCAAGCTCCTCACCCGCAGCGGGCTGGACTGGACGAAGAAATTCGGCAAGCCGGTGGTCGCGGCGCTTGCCGCGCTGCCGGTCGGCAAGGCGCTGATCGACGGCGAGCTCGTCGTCGAGACGGGTGCCGGGGCGTCCGACTTCTCCGCCCTCCAGGCCGATCTCAGCGCGGGCCGGAACGACCGCTTCACCATCTACGTCTTCGACCTTCTCCATCTCGACGGTTACGACCTGACGCGCCTGCCGCTCGAGGCGCGCAAGGCCCTCCTCGAAAAGCTCGTGCCGGAAACCGGGGGCATCCTGCGTTACAGCGGCCATTTCGACGAGAACGGCGCGCTGGTGCTGCGCCATGCCTGCCGCCTCAGCCTCGAAGGCGTCGTCTCCAAGCTGCGCGACGCCCCCTATCGCGAAGGCCGCAGCAAGGGCTGGATCAAGTCGAAATGCTCGGCCCGGCAGGAATTCGTCATCGGCGGCTACGCCCCCTCCACCGTCTCGCGCCAGGCGATCGGCTCATTGCTGCTCGGCGTCTACAAGAACGGCAAGCTGGAGCCGGTCGGCCGGGTCGGCACCGGCTTCAGCACGCCCGTTGCCGCCGATCTCTTCAAACGCCTCTCGCGCATGCGAACGGACGAAAGCCCCTTCGGCCGGAAACTGACGGCCGAGGAGGCGCGACAGGCCCGCTATGTGCGGCCGGACCTGGTGGCCGAAGTGGAATTCCGCGCCTGGACGGCCGATGGGCATCTGCGTCATGCTTCGTTCCGGGGCCTGAGGGAAGACAAGCCGGCAAGGGAGGTCGTCGCCGAAATGCCGAAGTCCAAGACATCCGCCGCGCCGAAGGCGGAAAAGCCGCCGCGCCGCACCGTGCGCCTCACCCATCCCGACCGGGTCTATTGGCCCGGCGAAGGCGTCACCAAGGAAGGGCTGGCGGACTACTATACCGAGGTCTGGCGCTATATCGCCCCGCATATCGTCGGCCGCCCGCTCGCCCTTCTGCGCGCGCCGAGCGGCATCGACGGGCAGACCTTCTTCCAGAAGCACGCCTGGAAGGGCATCAACGCCCATATCGTCGAAGTGCAGGATCCGGCGGAAAAGGACGACGAACCCTATGTGGCGATCGAGGATCTCGACGGACTGATGGGCCTCGTTCAGTCCGCCGTGCTGGAAATCCACCCCTGGGGCTCGACGCTCGCCGACTGGGAGCGTCCGGACCGCATCATCATGGACCTCGATCCCGGCGAGGGCGTTGCATGGCAGGCGGTCATCGATGCCGCCGAGGAAACGCGCAAGCGCCTCGAAGCCGCCGGGCTCAACGCCTTCGTCAAGACCTCCGGCGGCAAGGGCCTGCATGTCTGCGCCCCGCTCAAGCCGTCCGCCCGCTGGCCGGCGGTCAAGGCCTTCTGCAAGGGCATCGCAGACGCCATGGCGAAGGACAGCCCGGACAAATATGTCTCGACCATCACCAAGTCGAAGCGCCGGGGAAAGATCCTCATCGACTACCTGCGCAACCAGCGCGGCATGACGGCGGTCGCCCCCTATTCCACGCGCGCCCGTCCCGGCGCCGCCGTCTCCATGCCGCTCGCCTGGAGCGAGCTCAGCGCCGATATCGGCCCCGCCTATTTCACGGTGGAGAACACGCCGACGCGTCTCCAGGCGCTTGCGGCCGACCCGTGGGCGGATTTCAGGAAGGCTGCGGAACCGTTGAAGACCGGCAAGGCGAAGGGCTGAACTACCTGCCCTTGCCCTCCGCCTTGATGCTCTTGCGCAGGGCATCCATGATGTTGATGACATTGCCCGACGTCGGCGGCGGCGCCTTCTGCTTCACCGGACGCTTGCGGCCTTTTTTCTTGGCAGCGATGATGTCGAGCAAGCGGTCCTGGACGGGATCGTCCGCCATCTTCGGGCTCCAGGTCCTGGTGCGCTCCTTGATCAGCGTCTTTACAAGAGACAGGGCCTTGGAGTCCGGCTTCGCGCGCCCGAGGCCGCCGAAATAGTCCTTCTCCTCACGCACCTCGTCGCCGTAGCGCAGCGTCCAGAGCACGATACCCCTGCCACGCGGCTCCAGCATCACCGCCCGCTCCCGTCGATACAGCACCAGCCTGGAGATGCCCACCGTGCCGGTCGAGGCCATCGCCTCGCGGATGACGGAAAACGCCTCCTCGCCCACCGTATCGTTGGGCACCAGGAAATGCGGCGCATCGTACCAGATCCATTCGATCGTCTCGCGCGGGACGAAGGTCTCTATGTCGATCGTGCGCGTGCTTTCCAGCGCCACCGCCTCGATCTCGTCATCCTCCAGCATGACGTAATCATCCTCGCCGCGCGGATAGCCTTTCACCTCGTCGTCCTCGGCGACGGCCTTTCCGGTCACCGCATCGACATAGCGGCTGACGACGGGATTGCCGGTCTTGCCGTTCAGGGTGCGGAAGCGGATCTTGTCCTCCTGGGAGATCGCCGGCGACATCGCCACCGGGCAGGTGACGAGCGAGAGCTTGAGATAGCCCTTCCAGAAGGCGCGCGGCGCCATCACCGTTTCCTCTCGATGGGCAGATGCCTGGACATGGCGAAGCGCTCGGCGAACTCGATGTCCTCCTGCGTGACGACGGGGATGGGATCGGAAAGGATGGCGAGCAGCGTTTCGCGCGAAATGGAGTTTTCCTCCAGCGCGTCCATCAGGGCACCGCGGGTCTCGCGCTCGGCGCGCAACAGCGCCGCCAGCGCCAGGATCAATCTGTCCTTGTTGTCCATGGGAACCTCCGGAACCGCGTATCTGGAGGTTCTAATGCACGATTGCCGGATCGGTTCCCGGAACAATCGGCGGATGGATCGGTTCGGCATTCGACCCCTATGAAGCGAGGCGAATATGACCCTGACAGCGCTGGCGCTCAACTGCACGCTCAAGACAAGGACCGCCAAGGACCCCTCCTCCACCGACCGCATGCTGAAGCTGCTGGCCGCCGCGATGGAACCGCTTGGCGTCACCACGGATTTCCTGCAGCTGGCCGATTTCGATATCAAGCCCGGCGTCACCTCCGACGAAGGCCACGGCGACGACTGGCCGGGCATCCGCCACAAGATCCTCGACGCCGACATTCTCGTCATGGGCACGCCGATCTGGATGGGCCAGCCGTCGAGCGTCTGCAAGCGGGCGTTGGAGCGGATGGACGCCTTCCTGGAGGAGAAGGACGACAAGGGCCGCATGGTTTCCTATGGCCGGGTCGCCGCCGTCGCCGTTGTCGGCAACGAGGACGGCGCGCATCATGTCTCGGCCGAGCTTTTCCAGGCGCTGAACGACGTCGGCTTCACCATTCCCGCCAATGCCGTGACCTACTGGGTGGGCGAAGCGATGGGCTCGGTCAATTTCGTCGATCTGGAGGACATCCCCGATGTCGTGCGCTCGACGCTGGATCTCGTCGCCCGCAACACGGTGCATGCCGCCCGGCTGTTCAAAGCCCATCCCTATCCCGGCGAAGGAGGCTGAGCATGGCGAAGAAACAGAAGAAGTGGTCGCAGGACGTGACCGAGAACAGCGACGCGATGGACCTCAAGGAGGGCGTCTTCAAGCAGGGCAGCGCAAAAAAGATCGCGCAGTCCCTGAAGCATTCGGCGGAGGAAAGCGACCGGCGCAAATCCAGCCCTTTCCGCTCGGCCATGTCCATGCTGACATTCTATATCAACCGCGCCGGCGACCAGCTTTCGAAACGCCGGCGCGACACGCTGGAAAAGGCCAAGGACGAGTTGCGCAAGGATTTCGGCAGGGAACCGAAGAAAGGCAAGTGAGACGGCGATGAAACAACCGGAAATGCTGTTCTTCCCCGCCAGCGAATGGGTGCCGAACCATCCGTTCCTGCCGGTGCTCGTCTATCGCGATGTGCTGGCGGCAGGCGAGAAGGATCGTGCCCGTGCCTTCGAGCGGCTGTTTTACGACGCGGGCTGGCAAGGCCTCTGGCGCAACGGCGTCTTCTCCTACCAGCATTACCACGTCGGCGCCCATGAGGTGCTCGGCATCGCGAAAGGAAGCGCCGAGCTCCTGATCGGCGGGCCGGACGGCAGGGCGCTTCAGGTTCGCGCGGGCGACTGCCTTGTGCTGCCGGCCGGCACCGGCCACAAGCAAAATTCCGGAAGTGACGATTTCCGCGTGGTCGGCGGCTATCCGCCCGGCCAACATGCCGATATCGAAACGACGGCAGCCACGCCCGGCGAACTGAAGATCATAGCGAGCCTGCCACTCCCGAAAAGCGACCCGGTTTACGGCTCGGACGGACCGCTCGTCTCGCTTTGGCGCAAGGACATCCAGGGCTAACCGACGTCGATCAGCGCGATGCCGAGATCGGGGCGCGTCCGCCGCCGCAGGTCGGCCGACGTTTCGCGCAGCATGACCTCCAGCGTGGGCCGGACGTATCCTTCCACCAGATGGCCGCCCTTCGTGCTTCCATCCGGAAAGCCGAGCACGACGTGGAGATGCAGGCTTGCCTTGCCCTCGTCGTCCACCGCTATGTCCCCCAGCATGCTGAGGACCTCCGACTGCACCTCCACGGGTATCTTCCGGTAGTGCTTCGTGTCGAATTCGAAGAAGGCGATGGTTGCGGCGCGAAACGCGCCGATTGCGGTAATCGATGCCGCGGTCAGGCTTTCTCTTTCAGCGAAATCGGTGATGCACCGGAAGGCCTCGTCGCCTTCGTCGAGAACCAGGATATAGGTACGCTCGCCGGCATCGCTTACTAGAAGTTTGTGCTTCATCGTTTGCCTCCCTGATCACAGGGAAAGGTCCGAAACCGGTTTCTGTTCCGCATTCCGCAGCCCGGCCACGAGAATAAACGACGACGGTATGGTGCGTGACAGGCGTGCTCCCCCAGCTTCGCGTTGCGGCTTTGCGCTCCTCGCGAAGATAGGATAACGGTCCGGCTGCATGCACGCCGCCTGCTTTCGCCGTCGAGGAACACCATGGCCAAGAAACCCAAGCTGGAGCATTCCGAACTGTCCGGCGAGTTCACCGAGGACGGGATCACGGTCCTTGTCGACATCTTCCGGCCGGCGGGAACGCAACAGGACTGGAAGCTGGAGGTCGTCACGGAGAAGGAGGAGCTCTTCGAATGGGACGAACCCTTCGCCACGGACCGGGAGGCCTTCGACGAGTTCCTCGCGACGGTGGCGCGCGACGGCATCCGGTCGTTCCTCGAGGACGACGACGTGCCGACGACGCATTGACGGCATTCCACCGGCCCGTCGTTAAGTAAGCCTCGCTGCGGGGCGGCTGTCGTTCGGCCGGTTCGACGGCGGACGGACGATCCGCACGATGCCCTACGCGCCTCGATGCGCCGCCGCCCATGCAACCCGCAGGCGACACGGCGGCAAAACAACAAGTACGACCAAATTTGTTCTTTCGCGCATGAATAAGGCTTCTTGTGCGAACGTCTTGCTGCCATATGATGCCATCGATCCACGGCGGAAACGGTCCGGCGCAGCAAGGCGGCGTGCGGACGGGGGACACTATCCGCCCGGCGACAACAACGTACGAGCTCTGTTCGAAGGGGGGCAGCAATGACGGGTACGGGTAAATCCACAAAGACGGTCACGGCGACGGGATCGCAGTTCATCGATTCCGTGCTCAGCGGCTTTGCCTGGGACGGCACGGGCGTCACCTATGCCTTTCCCACATCGACGAGCAGCTACTCCTATTCGGGCGAGCCCGACAACAATTTCGGCGCCGTCTCGGCCATGCAGAAGAACGCCGCGCTCTTCGCCATGGAAAAGAGCTTCGGCGGCAAAGCGAACGACGGCTTCTCCGTCGAGGGCTTCACCAACCTGAACTTCTCGGCCGGCTCGAACGGCACCGCCACCTTACGCTTCGCCCAGTCGGACGACGCCAGCCCCACCGCCCATGCCTATTATCCGGACACCGGCGCCACCGGCGGCGACATCTGGTTCAGCACGGAAAATGCCGGCACGATCAACGACTACCGCACGCCGAAGGCCGGCAACTACGCCTGGCACACGCTCATCCACGAGCTCGGCCATGCGCTCGGCCTCAAGCACGCGCATGAAAACGACACGTTCGGCGCGATCCAGAGTGAATGGAACAGTCCCGAATATTCGGTCATGACGTACAACTCCTTCGTCGGCGACGATGCCAGCGGCTACAAATACGAGGAGTTCGGCGCGCCGCAGACCTTCATGATGGCCGACATCTACGCGCTGCAGTACATGTACGGCGCGGACTATACGACCAACAAGGGCAACACCGTCTACAAGTGGAAGCCGGGCAACGGCGATACCTTCGTCAACGGCAAGGTCGCCATCGATGCCGGCGGCAACCGCATCTTCGGCACGATCTGGGACGGCGGGGGCACCGATACCTACGACCTCAGCGCCTACAAGACGGGGCTCGACATCGACCTGCGGCCGGGCGCCTATTCGATGTTCAGCAAGACCCAGCTTGCCTTTCTCGGCGGCGGGCCGAATGACGGCTATGCCCGCGGCAACATCTTCAACGCGCTGCTCTTCAACGGCGACCTGCGCTCGCTCATCGAGAATGCCAAGGGCGGCTCGGGCGACGACAACATCCTCGGCAACGAAGGCAAGAACACCCTGTTCGGCAATGGCGGCAACGACAAGCTCAACGGCGCGGCGGGCAAGGACAAGCTCGACGGCGGCAAGGGCGACGACACGCTGACCGGCGGCAAGGGAACCGACATCTTCGTCTTCAAGAAGGGCTACGGTCGCGACACGATCACCGACTTCAAGAACAATGTCGACGACATCGACCTGCGCTCCTACAAGTTCTCCAGCGTCAACAAGGTGCTGGACAAGGCCGAGCAGGTCGGCAGCGACGTGCATATCGAACTGGGCGGCAACGACGTCCTGATCATCCGGAAGTTCAACATCGACAATCTCGACAAGGCGGACTTCCTCCTGTGACACGAGGCGGAGAGGCCTTGGCGCTGCGGCGGCCCGGCCTCTCCCACCGTCCTTCAACCGCCGCGCACACTGTTGCAAATCCGCACGTTTGACGCCTCTTCGCTGGGGACGACGGCAAAGTTCGCGTGGCGGCGATTCCCCTTTCCGGCGTGCTGCGCTATGGCGGTGCGAGGCTCACATTCACGGCCGCACCGAAGTCCCAAGGAAATGGCACCCATGAACTCCCGCATTGCAATTCTGGCAGGCGTTGCGCTTGCCCTCGCCGGATGCACCACCGCCGTCGTCGCGTCCAACCCGCTGCAGGCCCGCTGGAACGGCAAGACCGCCGGCAGCTTCTTCGCGGCCTATGGCCCGCCGATCTCCGACACGGCCGGCGCGGGCGGCACGACGCTCTACAAGTGGCGCGGCGGCTTCGTGAAGGGCAAGTCCTGCACGGTGGAGCTGACGGTGAACGAAAGCTACCGGATCAACACCATCCGCGCCGTCGGCGATCGCGTCGACCCGAAGGGCGGGCCGACTCATTGCGAGAAGGTTCTCGACGCCGCCTCGTAAAGGGCAGCCCGACCGCCCTTTCCAAGGCCGCGCGAAGACGCGGCCTTTTTCTTGGAACATTTTCGCTTTTTCAGGCAGAACCGCTGCGCACGTTTGCCGGATTTGCTCCGGGAGGACACATGGAAGAAGACCGCCTCTACCACGACCCGGAGCTCGCCGATTTCTACGACCTGGAAAACGGCTGGGAGCGATCGCCGGATTTCGCCTATTGCCGGATGCTTGCCGAGGGGGCGGCGAGCGTGCTCGACCTCGGCTGCGGCACGGGCGAGCTTGCCGTGGCGCTTTCCGGCGGACGCACGGTCGTCGGCGTCGATCCGGCCCCGGCCATGCTCGCCATCGCGCGCGGCAAGCCCGGCGCGGGCGGCATCGATTTCATCGAGGGCGATGCCCGCACGCTGCGGCTCGGCCGTCGTTTCGACCTGGTCGTGCTGACCGGCCACGCCTTCCAGGTCTTCCTGACGCGGGAGGACCGCGCCGCCGCCCTCGCCACCATTGCCGCGCATCTTGCGCCCGGCGGCCGTTTCGTCTTCGACAGCCGCAACCCCGCCTGCCGGGAATGGGAGGAATGGGGACCGGAGGCTTCGATGCGCCTCGTCGACCATCCCCGCTTCGGCCCGGTCGCCGCCTGGAACGACGTCGCCCACGATCCGGCGACCGGCATCGTCACCTACGGCACCCATTACGAGATCCGCGCCACCGGCAAACGCCTCTCCGCCGCCTCCCGCATCGCCTTCCCGGACAAGGCGGAGCTGGAGGCGCTGCTCACCGCGGCAGGCCTTCGCGCGGAGCGCTGGCTCGGGGACTGGGAAGGAAGCGACTGGCAACCGGGCGCGGCGGAGATCATCCCGCTCGGCGGGCTTGGCTGAGCGAAGCTGGCAGATCGCAAGGACGGTTCCGAAACAGCCGTGGCTGGGGCGCCAGGATTCGAACCTGGGAATGCCGGTACCAAAAACCGGTGCCTTACCGCTTGGCGACGCCCCAACACGGCGGGAGCCTGATAGCAAAGGCGGGCGGCGTGGACAATGCTTAAGTTCCGGTTCGGGGCGATTATTCTCCGGGCAGCCTTGCCGAAGGAGGCGTGATCTGCGGCTTGGTGCTTGGCAGGGGCGCATGGCGGCGATAGGGTCCGGGCGATCGATCGTCCTTTCGGCGGCCGTCCGGCGCAGCCGGCTCGCCCGCCCTGCCTTTTCCTGTGAGGAGCCGCCATGCCCCAATTCCGCGCCCGCCCGCCGGCAATGCCCACCGTCCTTCTCGACGATGCCGTCGTGCGCGTGACGCGCTGGGATTTCGAGCCGGGCGCCGATACGGGCCATCATGTGCACGGGCTCGGCTATGTCGTCGTGCCGATGACGGACTGCGACTTCCTGATCGAGGAGGAGACCGGCGAGCGGCGGGTGCACACCAAGGCGGGCGCCGTCTACCGGCGCGAGGCGGGCGTGGCGCACAATGTCGTCAACGGCGGCGACACGCCGATGAGCTTCATCGAGATCGAATACAAGTGACGGCCGGGAGCGACACCGGCCGGGAGGCCCCGCAGTTCGACCTCGAATTCAAGCCGGCGCATGGCGAGGCGGTGCCGGTGGCGCCGCGCGTGCAGCGCATCACCGTCAACAATCCAGGCCCCTTCACCTTCCACGGCACGAACAGCTACATCGTCGGCGACCGGTCGGTGGCGGTGATCGACCCCGGCCCCGAGGACGAGGCGCATTTTGCGGCGCTGATGCGGGCGCTCGCCGGGCGCGAGGTCACCCATATCGCCGTCAGCCACACCCACCGCGACCACTCGCCGCTCGCCCGCCGGCTGAAGGCGGAGACGGGCGCGATCATCGTCGCGGAGGGGCCGCACCGCGCGGCGCGGCCGCTGCATGCCGGCGAAAGCAATCCCTTCGCGGAAAGCGCGGACGTGGACTTCGTGCCGGACATCGCGCTCGGCCATGGCGAGAGCGTGGCGGGTGACGGCTGGGCGCTGACGGCGCTGCTCACCCCGGGCCACACCGCCAACCACGCCGCCTTCGCGCTCGGCGGACCGGACGGCATCGTCTTTTCCGCCGACCATGTCATGGCCTGGGCGACCACCATCGTGGCGCCGCCGGACGGCGCCATGGCGGACTACATGGCCTCGCTCGACCGGCTGCTGGAACGCGACGACCGGCTCTACCTGCCTGGCCATGGCGGGCCGGTGACCGAGCCGGCGGCGTTCCTGCGGGGACTGAGGACCCACCGGCGCATGCGCGAGCGGGCGGTGCGCGAGCGCGTGCGCGCCGGCGACCGGCTGATCGCCGACATGGTGAAGGTGATCTACCGCGAGACGGACCCGCGCCTGCATGGCGCGGCGGCGCTCTCGGTGCTGGCGCATCTGGAGGACCTCGTCGCGCGCGGCGAGGTGGTGACGGACGGTCCGCCGGCGCTGAAGGGGCTCTATTTCCCCGCCCCCGGCCTTTGAGATTCCTGACGCTGGATGCCGGCGCCGTGTCAGTCGCCGGCAATGCCCAGCAGTTCCGCGTCGAGCGCCTTCAGGTAGCCTTCCACCAGCGCCGCGCCGAAGCCGAGGTCGTGCGGGCCGTAGCGCGAGGCGGCGCGCATGTCGACGAGCGTCGTCTCCGCCTCCTCGCGCAGGCGGATGACCACGTCGAAGCGAAAGCCGAAGACGGGCGAGCGCCATTCGCCCTGCAGGAGCACGTCGCCCGGGCCGCCGATGCGGGGAATGAGCGGTGTCTCGAGCGGGCGCGCCTCGGGAACCGGCACGTCGCCGAGCGATTCCTGGCTTTCGGCCACCTTGGCCGGATCGACGACGAGATCTTCGAGGTCGGCGAGGATGTTGTCGAGCCCGTCCTCGGCGGTGATCGTGATGCCGTAGGCGGCGGCGACCTTGCGCACGCCCTGGTAGACACGGTCGAGCGCGCCGTCGTAGCGCCGGCCCGACAGGCCCGGATAGGCCGCAAGCTGCACCGCCCGGTCACGCGCCCCGACCGGGCCGATGCGCGGCAGCCAGTCCTGCTCGGCGGCCGGCGCGGCAAGCCAGGGCGGGGCGGCAAGCGTATCCGTCGTCACGTCGTAGAGCGCCGGCTTGTAGAAATAGGCATAGGCGGCGGCACCGGTGAAGCCGAGCGGCAGAAGGCAGAGCAGGAGCGCCGTCAAGGCCGCCTTGCCGCCCCGCGCGCCGACATGCCAGAGCCGCGCAAGGCCGATGGCGGCCAGCAGCACGGCCATGCCCGCCATGGCCGCGGCAAAACCCGCCAGCGCCAGGAAATGCGGCGTGGTGAGCGGGCCGAAGCGATGCGACAGCACGGCGGTGAGGAACAGCAGGCAGGAAAACAGCGCCAGGCGCCGCGCCCAGTGCGCCGCATGCGAAACGGGCCGTTCGTACTGGATCGTGATTGCCATGGCCTCACCGGATGCGCCGCGGCGCTCGCTGCCGCGTCCTTTTCCTACTGCAAATTTGCCGAAACCGGAATCGTTTTAAGACATTGCGGCGCACGCTTCAGGTTCCGCGGAAACCTCGGCGGCACGGCTTTCCTCCATGCCCATGCGACATCCTTGCCGGGGACAACAGGCAGCACGCGGTAAAAATCCTTGCGTGCCGCAAATTCGCCACGCTCGTTAACGACGGTTTACGAACGGGGGTAGAGCAAGGAGCAAGATGATGTTGCCGACGCAGACGGCCGCCGACACCGCTATATCCGCACCCGCGGGCGAACCCGCCCTCCCCCTGGAGCTTCTGGAACTCGAACTCTCGCTCGACGGCTTTTCCGGCGAGGAGGCCGGCTTTGCCGATGCCGTGCGCATGGCGGCCGACCGTGTCGGCGGCGATTTCCTCTTCGAGCTGCCGGCCTCGGGGCTTGCCGACGATTGCCGGCGCATCGCGGCCCTGCGCGTGCCGCAGGGCGAGGACGGCGCGCTCACCGTGGTCTTCGCGCTGCTCGATACGGAGGGATCGGCCATCCGCGTGGAAAATCCCGACGAGACGACGAAGGACCTCAAGCGCTTCGCCGACGCCTTCGTGGACGTGCTGCAGCGCATCTAGAGCATGTCGCACAAAAGTGCGCAGCGGTTTTGCGGCAACGACATGCGAAAAACAAAGAGCTAAAGCGCAGGGAGCGAATCTGAAAGATCGCGACGCGCTTTAGAGCATTCCAGCCGAAGCGGCATCACTCCGGCGTTTGGAATTGCCGGGAGCCCTTGCCGCGGCGCGCCGACGGGCCTATCCATGGCACGCAACAGTTCGCCGGAGCCCGCATGTCCAAGATGCTTGTTCGTTTCGCCGCCCTCGCCGCCACCGCCCTCTTCCTCGCCGGCTGCCAGACGGCCGCCGAAGTGCGCGCCAATGACGAGGCCCGATGCCGGTCCTACGGTTTTCGCATGGGGACGGACGCCTTTGCCGAATGCCTGCAGCGCATCGATCTCGACCGGCGCGCGGACTTCCGCGCCGCGCGGCTGCAATCGCCGATGTGGGACCGGCCGACCTATGTCTATGTGCCCGTCCGGCGGCGCTGAAGCTAAGCGGTCTCAGGCCTTGCCGCTGAACGCCGCCTGCGCGGCCGCAAGGCGCGCGATCGGCACGCGGAAGGGCGAACAGGAGACGTAGTCGAGCCCGGCCTCCTCGCAGAAACGGATGGAGGCCGGATCGCCGCCGTGCTCGCCGCAGATGCCGAGCTTCAGGTCGGCCCGCGTGCGCCGGCCGCGTTCGGCGGCGATGCGGATGAGCTCGCCCACCCCGTCGAAATCAAGCTGGACGAACGGGTCCTGCTCGACGATGCCCTTCTGGATATAGGTCGACAGGAACGCCGAGGCGTCGTCGCGCGAGATGCCGAAGGTCGTCTGCGTCAGGTCGTTGGTGCCGAAGGAGAAGAACTCGGCCGATTCGGCGATGACATGGGCGCGGAGCGCCGCGCGCGGCAGCTCGATCATCGTGCCGACGAGATAGTTGATGGCAACGCCGCTTTCGGCGATCACCGCCTTGGCGACGGCCTCGATGCGGGCCTTCACATAGTCGAGCTCCGCCTTGAGGCCGACGAGCGGCACCATGATTTCCGGCTCCACGGCCGCGCCGGTCGTCCTGGCCGCCTCCACGGCCGCCTCGAAGATGGCGCGGGCCTGCATCTCGGCAATCTCCGGATAGGAGATGGCGAGGCGGCAGCCGCGGTGGCCGAGCATCGGGTTGAACTCGTGCAGCGTATCGACGCGCCGGCGCAGCGCGGCCTCCTCGATGAACAGGGCGGCCGCCACCTCGGCGATCTCCTCGTCGCTCTTCGGCAGAAATTCGTGCAGCGGCGGGTCGAGCAGGCGAATCGTCACCGGCAGGCCGTGCATGATCTCGAAGAGTTCGGCGAAGTCCGAGCGCTGCATCGGCAGGAGCTTTGCCAGCGAGGCGCGGCGGCCGGCCTCGTCCTCGGCGAGGATCATCTCGCGCATCACATTGATGCGGCTGCCCTCGAAGAACATGTGCTCGGTGCGGCAAAGGCCGATGCCCTCCGCGCCGAAGGAGCGTGCGGCGCGGGCATCCGCCGGCGTCTCGGCATTGGTGCGCACCTTCATGCGCCGCGTGCGGTCGGCCCATTCCATGATCCGGCCGAAATCGCCCGACAGCTCGGGCTGGAGCATGGGGATCTCGCCCTTCAGCACCTGGCCGGACGAGCCGTCGATGGTGATGACGTCGCCCTTCTTCAGCGTCAGCCCCTGGGCGACCAGGAGCTCGTTGCGCAGGTCGACGCGCAGCGTGCCGGCACCGGAAACGCAGGGCGTGCCCATGCCGCGCGCGACGACCGCCGCATGGCTGGTCATGCCGCCGCGGGTGGTGAGGATGCCCTCGGCGGCGTGCATGCCGTGAATGTCCTCCGGGCTCGTCTCGATGCGCACGAGGATGACCTTGCGCCCCTCCTCCTCCGCCCTCACCGCGTCTTCCGAGGTAAAGACGATCTCGCCCGTCGCCGCGCCCGGCGAAGCCGGCAGGCCGGAGCCGATGACGTCGCGGCGCGCGCGCGGATCGATGGTCGGGTGCAACAGCTGGTCGAGCGAGGCGGGATCGATACGCGCGACGGCCTCGCCCTCGCTGATCAGGCCTTCCGTCGCCATGTCGACCGCGATCTTCAGCGCGGCCTTGGCGGTACGCTTGCCCGAACGGGTCTGCAGCATCCAGAGCTTGCCGCGCTCGATGGTGAATTCGAGGTCCTGCATGTCGCGGTAATGCCGCTCCAGCCGGTCGCAGATGCCGCGGAATTCCGCGAAGGCTTCGGGCATCAGCTTTTCCAGCGACGGCCGGTCGGAGCCCGACGCGATGCGCGCCTCCTCGGTGATGTTCTGCGGCGTGCGGATGCCGGCGACGACATCCTCGCCCTGCGCATTGACGAGGAACTCGCCGTAGAGCTTGTTCTCGCCCGTCGAGGGATTACGCGTGAAGGCGACGCCCGTAGCGGAGGAATTGCCGAGATTGCCGAAGACCATGGCCTGGACGTTGACGGCCGTGCCCCAGACGGCGGGGATGTTGTGCAGCGTGCGGTAGGTGACGGCGCGGGCGTTCATCCAGCTTGCGAAGACGGCGCCGATCGCGCCCCAGAGCTGGACCTCCGGATCCTGCGGGAAGGCCTCGCCCAGCTCTTCCTGGATGGTCTGCTTGTAGCGGGCGATGACATGCTGCCACTCCACCGCGGAAAGCTCGGTGTCCTGCTCGTGGCCGAGCCGCCCCTTCTCGTCCTCCAGGATCTCCTCGAAGACCTCGTGGTCGAGGCCCATGACGACGTCGCCATACATCTGGATGAAGCGACGGTAGCTGTCCCAGGCAAAGCGCGCATCGCCCGCATCGTGGCCGAGCGCCTCGACCGTGCGGTCGTTGAGGCCGAGATTGAGCACCGTGTCCATCATGCCGGGCATGGACGCGCGTGCGCCGGAGCGCACGGAGAGCAGCAGCGGCTTCGTCGTGTCGCCGAAGTGGCGGCCGGTGATCGCCTCCATCTGGCGAAGCGCGGCGCGGACCTGATCCTTCAGATCGTCCGGCAGCCGGCGGCCGTTGTCGTAGTAATGGTTGCAGGCGGCGGTGACGATGGTGAGCCCGGGCGGCACCGGCAGGCCGAGATTGCACATTTCGGCAAGGTTCGCGCCCTTGCCGCCGAGCGTGTTGCGATCGCCCGCGCTGCCTTCGGCGCGGCCTCCCCCAAAGGTATAGACCCACTTGTCCATGCACGCCTCCCCATATGCGTCCTCACAATCTACATGAACTGCATCTTGTTGAAAACGCGGCGCGACAGGTTTTTTGCTGCAACGCATCAAATTTGCAACGGCAATGCAACATTACGAGAGCCGGACAAAAGCCGTGCCCCTGGCGGGAACACGGCCTGGCGCGCCGGCAGGCTTCAGTTTCCCTCGATGGAAAGCCCCTGCTCGTCCACGCGGATCTCGACACCGTCCGGTTTCTTCTCCTGCTGCCAGGCATAGTAGGAAAACCCGGCCACCACGACGATGAGGGCGCCGATGATCATGTAAAGTGCGTCTCTGCTCACGTTTGATCCCCAATTGCACGAAGGCCTGCGGGAACAGCAGGCGCTGTTGAATGCGCGAGAGGGGGATTTGTTCCCGTACGCTACCGTGCGAAGAGAGGAACGGCTACGACGCCTCGCGCAGTTGCTCGGCGGTCTGCAGGTCGACGGAGACGAGCTGGGAGACGCCCTGTTCGGCCATGGTGACGCCGAAGAGGCGGTTCATGCGGGCCATGGTAATGGGATTGTGCGTGATGATGACGAAGCGGGTCTCGGTGGAGGCCGCCATCTCGTCCATCAGGTTGCAGTAGCGCTCGACATTGTGGTCGTCGAGCGGGGCGTCCACCTCGTCGAGCACGCAGATCGGCGCCGGATTGGTGAGGAAGACGGCGAAGATGAGGGCCATGGCCGTCAGCGCCTGCTCGCCGCCGGACAGCAGCGTCATGGTCTGCGGCTTCTTGCCCGGCGGGCGGGCGAGGATCTCGAGGCCGGCATCCAGCGGATCGTCGCTCTCGATCAGCTGAAGCTCCGCCGTGCCGCCGCCGAAAAGGTGGGTGAACAGGCGCTGGAACTGCACGTTGACCACGTCGAAGGCGGCCAGCAGGCGCTCGCGGCCCTCGCGGTTGAGGCTCTGGATCGCCGAGCGCAGCTTGCGGACCGCCTCGATGATATCCTCGCGTTCGGCGACGAGCGCGTCGCGTTTTTCCGTCAGCTCGCGCTGCTCCTCCTCGGCGCGCAGGTTCACGGCGCCGAGCCGTTCGCGCTCCATCCTCAGCCGGTCGAGCTCGCGTTCGCGCTCGCGCGGATCGGGCAGCGGGCTGCCGGCGGGATGGCCGGTCAGCCGCAGCGCCTCGTGCGGCGCGCAGTTCAGCGCCTCGCGGATGCGCGCCTCGCCCTCGATGCGGCGTTCGCGCGCCGAGACGAGGCGCTCTTCCGCCCGCCCCCGCGTTTCGCGCGATTCGGCGAGCTGCGAGAGCGCGGTCGCGGCGGTGTGGTCGGCCTCGCGCTGGCGGTTCTCCGCCTCCTGGAGCGCATCGGCCGCCTCGCGGCGGGCGGCCTCGGCATTGCTGAGGCCGGACAGGAGCTCGCGGCGCTTGTCCTCGATCTCGTCCGGCGCCTCGGCCAGCTCCTCCATCTCCTCATGCGCTTCGGCTTCGCGCTCGCGCAGCGTGGCGATGTGGTTCTCGGCATTGGCGGCACGGCTTCGCCACGTCTCGCGCTCGGCTAGGATCGTCATCAGGCGGCGGCGGCGATCGGCCATCTCGCGGGCAAGGCCGTCATGGCCGGCGCGCGCCTCGGCCAGCGTCGCGCGGTCGGTCGCGACGTCCATCGTGCGGGTGCGAAGGCTGAGGTCGAGGTCGGCAAGGTCCGGCGCCTCTTCCAGCGCGGCGCGGGCATCCTCCAGCGAGACGGCGGCCTCCTCCACCTGCGCCTCGATCTGCGCGCCGGTTTCGGAAAGCACGGCCCGGCGGCGGATGAGATCGCCGGCGGCCCGTTCGGCCGCTTCCAGCCCTTCGCGCGCCTCGGCGAGCGCCCGGGCGGCGGCGCGCTGGGCCTCTCGCGCCTGCTGCTGGCGTTGTGTCTCGGCACGGATGGCTTCACCGGCGCGGGCGAGGTCGGCTTCCGCATCACCGAGCGCGGCGCGGGCGTCCTCCAGCTCCATCTCGAGTTCGGCGAGGCGGTTCTTCTGTTCGAGGCGGAGCGCGGCGGCGCTCGGCGCATCGGCACCGGTGACATGGCCGTCCCAGCGGAAGACCGCGCCCTCGCGGGTGACGAGCCGCTGGCCGGCCTTGAGCTGCGGCAGCAGGGACAACCCTTCCTCGACGCTGCCGGCAATGCCGATCTGCGCCAGGCGGCGGGCGAGCACGGCGGGCGCGCGGACATGGTCGATCAGCGCCGGAACGCCCTTCGGCAGGGGCGCGTCGCCGGACGCATCGCCGGACAGGCGCCAGTGCACGGGGGCGGAGCTGTCGGCCGGCGAATCGAGGTCGTCGCCGAGCGCAGCGCCGAGCGCCGTCTCATAGCCTCGGTCGACATCGACGTCCTCCACGACGGGCGGGAAGGAGCCGCCGGTGCCGCCAGCCTCCAGCATGCGCCGGATCGTACGGGCTTCCGTCTCGATGCCGGCAAGGCGGGCGCGGGCGGTATCGACCGGGCCGCGCAGCTCGGATTCGGCAAAACGGGCCTCCTCCAGCGCCTCCTCGACGGCGACCAGCATCTCGCCGGCCGCCTCCAGCGCCTCCTCGGCGGACAAAACGGCGGCGCGGCGCTCTTCGGGGTCGGGCAGCGCGGCGATGCGGGTATCCATTTCCGCAAGCTCGCGGGCCTGGGCGTCAAGCTGCTGGCCAAGCCGCAGGTGGCGTTCGGCAAGGTCGCGGATCGCCTTTTCGAGCTGGTTGCGCACCGCCTGCGCCTCCGCCCGCTCGGCGGTGACGGCGGCGAGGGCCGCTTCGCTTTGGACCAGCGTCGCGGCGGCGGCCTCCATCGCCTCGCGGGCGGTCTCGGCGCGCGCGTCCGCCTCGGCGAGAATCTCGCCGATCTCCTCCTCCTCGGCAATCAGGCGCTCCAGCACGGCCGCATTGTCGGCCACCATCCGCTCTTCGCGACCGATGTCCTCGGCGAGCTGGGCGAGGCGGCGGGTGAGCTCGTCGCGGCGGCGCAGCAGCCGGGCGGAATCCTCTTCGAGCTGCGCGCGGGCGATCTGCAGGCGCTGCAGCACGGCGGCGAGCTTCGCCTCGTTCTCGCGCAGCTCCGGCAGCTTCAGGCTGGCGACGGCCTGTTCCTTGGCGGCCTGCATCTGGGCGTTGGCCCGCTCGGCGACGAGCGAGGTCGCCTGGTTGAGCTGGCTTTCGGCCTCGGCCTCGGCCTCCTTGGCCTGCGCCCAGCGAATATGCAGCAGCATCGCCTCGTGGCGGCGGATATCCGCGGAGAGCGCCTTGAAGCGGTTCGCCTGGCGGGACTGGCGCTTCAGGCTCTCGATCTGGCTTTCGAGCTGCGAAGTGACGTCGTCGAGCCGTTCGAGATTGGTCTCGGCGGCGCGCAGGCGCAGTTCCGCCTCGTGGCGGCGGGAGTGGAGGCCAGAAATGCCGGCCGCCTCTTCGAGCAGCTGGCGGCGGGCCTGCGGCTTTGCCTGGATGAGTTCGCCGATGCGGCCCTGCCCGACCATGGAGGGCGAGCGGGCGCCGGTGGAGGCGTCGGCAAAGAGGAGCTGCACGTCCTTGGCGCGCGCCTCCTTGCCGTTGATGCGGTAGATCGAGCCGTTCTCGCGCTCGATGCGGCGCGAGACCTGGATCTCGTCCTGATCGTTGAAGGCGGCGGGAGCCGTGCGGTCGGAATTGTCGAGATAGAGGCCGACTTCGGCGGTGTTGCGCGCCGGGCGGTTGCCCGAGCCGGAGAAGATGACGTCGTCCATGCCGGACGCACGCATGTTCTTGTAGGAGTTCTCCCCCATCACCCAGCGCAGCGCCTCGACGAGGTTCGACTTGCCGCAACCGTTCGGCCCGACAATGCCGGTGAGGCCCCGCTCGATGATGAACTCGGTGGGCTCGACGAAGGACTTGAAGCCGAGGAGGCGGAGCTTGGTGAACTTCATGCGGCGCCCCTGCGGACGACACACGCCCACTCATGGCGGTGCAGGATGCCCCTCACCTGCCTGCCGGCATCCTCTCCCCGCAAGCGGGGCGAGGAACGATGGGCTCGCCGTTTTCCTCCTTCTCCCCGCCTGCGGGGAGAAGGTCCCGGCAGGGGGATGAGGGGCAGTGTAGCCCGATCAGCCAAAAAGCAGAAAGCGGGCACACGGCTTCCGCCGTCGCCCGCAAACCCGGTCGAAGGATCAGAGCATGCTGTCGATGAGGGCCGACATGGTGTCAACCGACATGTCTCCCGAATAGCGCTTGCCGTTGATCAGGAAAGTCGGCGTCGCCGCGACGCCGAACTCCTTGGCGCCGCGCTCGCGCACCGCGTTCACATCATCCAGAAGCTTCTGGTTCGTCAAGCAGGCCTGGAAGCTCTCCTGTGTAAAACCGGCGAGTTTCGACATCTGCAGCAGCGCCTCGCGGCCGTCCTGCGCGGCGGCCCAGGTTTCCTGCTGCTTCATCAGCATGGAGATCATCGGGAAATACTGCGAGGCGTCCGAAAGCTCGGCCGGATTCTGCGGCTTGCAGCGCGCCAGCATGAAGGCGGCGGCCGCGCGCGGATCGAACGGGAACTCGCGCATGACGAAGCGAACCTTGCCGCTGTCGACATACTTGGTCTTGATCGCGTCGAAGGTGTTGTTGTGGAAGGCTGCGCAATGCGGGCAGGTCGTCGACATGTATTCGACGATGGTGACCGGGGCATTGGCCTCGCCGAGCGCCATTTCCGGCAGCGCGCCTTCCTTCATCACCTCCGCCATGTCGACGTCGCCGTCGGCGGTGGGCACCTCGACGGACTTCGCCTCGGCGGCCGGCGCCTGGGCGGTCTCGGTCGTCGTGGTGGTCGTCGTTCCGGAGGAGGTGGCCGGCGTCGAGCTTGCGCTTTCGCCCGTCGTCTTCTGGCTGGTTTCGGGAGCCTTGGCGGTCTCCTCCTTCTTCTCGTCGGAGCAGGCAGCCAGCGTCACGGCGAGCGCCGCAACGGCAACGCCGGTCGCAAGGCGCTTCATCAGGCTCATTTCGGAAAGGGACATGGTCTCTCCTGTCGGAAGGGATGGGAATTCTCGGGTCCATTGACGCAATTCCGGAAAAAGCTTCCTTGCGCTTTTTCCGGAATTGCTCCGGGCACCCCCGTTATACCTGCTTTGGGGCGGGAACAAGCGGCGTTAAGGCAAGTAACTTCAAAGAATTGTGACCGTTCGATGGTCGGGGACGGGGCTTTCCGTCCCTTACCGGCGCCGGCCGAGCACCGCCGTGCCGAGCCGTTTCAGCGCCGCCTTCAGCGCGTCTCCCTCGATGCCGTCGACGAGGTCGTCGAGATGGCGGGCGGCCTCGCCGGTCAGCGGGCGCGGCTTGGCGCGACGGCCGGAATGCGGGCTCACCGGCTTCTGCACGATCTTCATCTGGCTCACGGCCGGAAAGCCGAAGAAGCCGTTGATGCGCTGGATGATCTCGCCCTGCTGGTGGCTGAGGAAGAGCGCGCGGGCACCCTCGCAGGCGATCGTCAGCACGCCCGGCTGGTGGCCGCCGCCCTCGCCCGTCATCTCGGAGGCGCGGCGCGGCCAGGTGATGCGCTCCGGCCGCGTGCATTCGGCAAATTCCGCCCCCGCGATCTCGTCCCACGAGCCGAGCAGCATGGTGTTGATGCCGGCGCGCTTGGCCAGCACCGGATCGATGAGGTCGTTGGCCACTTCGCTGATCTGGACGATGCCGCGCCTCTGGCCGCGCCGGGGCGCCTTGCTGGTATTCACGTATCCGCTCCCGATCGGGAAAATATTCCTGTTCCGGCGAAAAACCGACTTGAAGATCGCCGCCTGCTTCGCCAGTTATAGAACAATTCCAGCAAAAGTGTGCGAGCGTTTTGCGTCCGGAGCTGTGTTCGCATCATGGGTCGCATCGACCCCGTTTCAGGCACGTCATGACCCAAGCGCCCCGCATCGCGGCACCCGCCGATCTCGTTCTTGCCTGGTACGACCGGCACCACCGCGACCTGCCCTGGCGGGTGAGCCCGCCGATGGCGGCCCGTGGCGAAAGGCCCGATCCCTACCGCGTCTGGCTCTCCGAAGTGATGCTGCAGCAGACGACGGTGCAGGCGGTCAAGGCCTATTTCGCCCTCTTCACCGGCCGCTGGCCGACGGTCACCGACCTTGCGAAGGCCGAGACGGAGGACGTGATGAAGTCCTGGGCGGGCCTCGGATACTACGCCCGCGCGCGCAACCTCAAGAAATGCGCCGAAGCCGTCGCCTTCGAGCATGGCGGGGTGTTTCCCGACAGCGAGGACGGGCTGAAGGCCCTGCCCGGCATCGGCGACTATACCGCCGCGGCGATCGCCGCCATCGCCTTCAACCGCAGGAGCGCGGTGCTGGACGGCAATGTCGAGCGCGTCATCTCCCGCCTCCACGCCATCGAAACGCCCCTGCCCGCGGCAAAGGCCGAGATGCGGGCGCTGGTGGCCGCCATGACGCCGGCGGACCGGCCGGGCGATTTCGCCCAAGCGATGATGGACCTCGGCGCGACGATCTGCACGCCGCGCCGGCCGGCCTGCGCGCTCTGTCCGCTCAATGCCGCCTGTCGCGTGCTGGGGCGCGAGGACCCGGAACTCTATCCGCGCAAGGCCGCGAAGAAGGAAAAGCCCGTGCGGCTCGGCGCCGCCTTCGTCGCCGAGGACGAGACGGGCGCGATCTTCCTGCGCAAGCGCGGGGAAACCGGCCTTCTCGGCGGCATGACCGAGGTGCCCGGCAGCGGCTGGACGGCCCGCATCGACGGCGAGACCGGCCCTGCCGCCGCGCCCTTTGCCGCCGACTGGCAGGCCTGCGGCACCGTCACCCATGTGTTCACGCATTTCGAGTTGCGCCTCTCCATCTACCGCTCCATGGTGCCGCGCCATGTGCAGGCCGGCGAGGGATGGTGGCAGGCGAAGGAGACGCTCGACGGCGAGGCGCTGCCGACCGTCATGAAGAAGGCGATAAGGCAGGCCATACCGGATGCGTTTGGGCGAATAGCGAATAGGGAGTAGCGAATAGCGGCATGCGATCGCCTGCGCTTTCTCTGTAAACCCTCTTCACTACTCCCTATTCGCTATTCGCCCATACAAGCGAGGAAAGCATGAACAGCATCGACATCCGACACATCGTCTTCGACATCGGCAGGGTGCTGATCCATTACGATCCGCACATTCCCTATGCCCGCCTCATTCCCGACGATGCCGAGCGCAACTGGTTCTTCACCAATGTCTGCACGCATGACTGGAACCTCGAACAGGACCGCGGCCGCGCCTGGGAGGACGCCGAGGCGCTGCTGATCGACGTGCATCCCGACCGCGCCGAGCACATCCGCGCCTTCCGCAAGCACTGGCACGAGATGGTCTCGCATGCCTATGTGGAAAGCGTCGCGATCATGGAGGCGCTGATCGCCGACGGCCGTGACGTGACCATGCTGACCAACTTCGCCGCCGATACCTTCAAGGAAGCGCGAAAACTCTACCCCTTCCTCGACATGCCGCGCGGCGTGACGGTTTCGGGCGAGATCGGCCTCATCAAGCCGGACCGTGCGATCTACGAGAAGCACACGCGCGATTTCGGCCTCTCGCCGGCCCATACGCTGTTCATCGACGACGCCCCGGCCAATGTCGAGGGCGCGCGGCTCGCCGGCTGGAACGCGGTGCAGTTCACCGATCCGGAAAAGCTGAAGGCCGACCTTGCCGCGCACGGCATCGCGCTCTGAACGGGCCTGAAAACCGAAACGCCCGGAGCCTTGCGGCTCCGGGCGTTTTCGCATTTCCGGGACTGAAGGTACGAAAACCGGAAAGGCGATATCCTGCCTGCCGGGCCGGTTGATCGGCCCCGGCTTTCCGCAACGATTTCCGTTGCTTGGCCTGATGTACTTTCGAGGTCACACTAAGCCATTGATGGTTAACATCACCTGAATCGCATGGATGGAAATTCGGGACAGGCGGTGCCGGCAAACCCTCCCCATCGAAAGCCACAGCCCCCGGTGCAGGGAACACCGGAGGCCGCAGCTGGAGAAACGGGTAATGGCGCTTGCCGGTCTTCGATTTTCGCATTTTCCGAACGGAAGACCGGTGGCCGCTTTATTCGAGGCCGGCCATGCCGGCGCGCACCACGGCGCGCAGCGCGTCGATCGGCTTCAGCTCGGCGCCATCGGCATAGTGCCAGAAGGTCCAGCCGTTGCAGGCATCGAGCCCCTGCACCCTGGCGCCGACGCGGTGGATGGAGCCGGCGTCGTTGCCCGAGGCGAGCGTGCCGTCGGCGCGCACGATGGCGCTGTGGCGGCGGCGGGCATCGGTCAGCACCGTGCCGGGGGCGATCAGCCCGCTTTCGATCAGCGTGTTGAAGGCGACGCGCGGCTCGGCCTTCTTGCCGCTCATGACGGACAGGGTTCCGCTGCCGAGCGGTTCGACCGCCTCGATGCGCGCGCGTGCGGCATCGATATAGGCCTGCTCGCGCTCGATGCCGACGAAATGGCGGCCGAGGCGCTTGGCCACCGCGCCGGTCGTGCCGGAGCCGAAGAACGGGTCGAGCACCACGTCGCCGGGCCTGGAGGAGGCCATCAGGATGCGGGCGAGCAAGGCTTCCGGCTTCTGCGTCGGATGCACCTTCTTGCCGTCCTCGCCCTTCAGGCGCTCGCCGCCGCTGCAGATCGGGAACAGCCAGTCCGAGCGCATCTGCACGTCGTCATTGGCGGCCTTCATGGCGTCGTAGTTGAAGGTATAGCCCTTGGCCTTGGGGTCGCGCGTCGCCCAGATCATCGTCTCGTGCGCGTTCTGGAAGCGGCGGCCCTTGAAGTTCGGCATCGGGTTCGTCTTGCGCCAGACGATGTCGTTGAGGATCCAGAAATTGAGATCCTGCAGGGTCGCACCGACGCGGAAGATGTTGTGGTAGGAGCCGATGACCCAGATGGTCCCCGACGGCTTCAGCACGCGGCGGCAGGCGAGCAGCCAGGCACGGGTGAAGGCGTCATAGGCCTCGAAGGAGGCGAACTGGTCCCATTCGTCGTCGCAGGCATCGACCAGGCTCTGGTCCGGACGATGCAGCGCGCCGCCGAGCTGGAGATTGTAGGGCGGATCGGCGAAGATGACGTCGACGGACTGGTCCGGCAGCGCCTCGAGCGCGGCAACGCAGTCCCCCCGGATGATCGTGTCGAGCCAGCCGCTCTTGCGGGGCGAACGGGAGACGTCTGCAAGCGAAAGAACAGATGGCATGGGATACTCGCTGATACGCTGACTCGGAACTGAACTGGCGCTTATGGTTACCGAAGATGGTTACCAAAGGCTGAACCTGTTGAACGGTTTCGGGAAATTTTCTGGACATGGCGTTGTTCCGCCAGCTGCGCTGGAGCGTTTGTTTCGCCGCGATTCCGGACGCAAAACCGCTTCGCACTTTTACCGGAATTGCTCTAGAATGCCGGAATGACGAAGAGCGAGACCATAACGAGGCTGAAACAGCAGGCCGATGCCGTCCGGGCGCTCGGTGCCACCTCGCTCTATCTCTTTGGTTCCGTGGCGCGGAACGAAGCCGGCCCGGCAAGCGATCTCGACCTGTTCATCGACCACGACAGCGGGAAAGCCTTCTCGCTGGTCGATCTTGCCCGTATCAAGCTGCTGCTGGAGGATGAATTCGGCGGTGATGTCGACATCACGACGCGCGACAGCCTGCATCCGCGGCTGAGGGACGGGATCGAACAATCGGCGATCCGCATCTTCTGATGACGCGGGATGTCGGACCGGTTCTCCAGGACATGCTCGACACGATCGCCCTGGTCGATACGGCCCTCTCGGGAAAATCGCGAGAGGATCTCGGCAGGGATGCCATCTTGCGGCTGGCGATCCAGCGGGCCATCGAAATCATCTCCGAGGCCAGCCGGCACATTCCCGACGAACTCCTGCAGCATACGCCCGATATCCCGTGGCGCGCCATCCGCGGCATCGGCAACATCCTGCGCCACGAATACCATCGCATTGCCGACGACATGATCTGGACCGTCGTCGTGCGCGACCTGCCGGCCCTGCGCGTCGCGGTCGAGACGCTTGTCAGCAAGATCGAATAGACGCCCCGCCTCGCCCGTCATGGAACAGCATCGCTGAGCCTTGCCGGCGTGGACGGCCGGCGTTTGCGGGGAAACGAGGAGGAAAGACGTGCGTTTGAGAGCCGCCTTCATGCTTCTGGCGGGGCTTCTTGCCGCCACCGAGACGATTGCCGCCGACAAGACGATGATCGTGCTCGACGCGTCCGGCTCCATGTGGGGCCAGATCGGCGGGCGCAGCAAGATCGAGATCGCCCGCGAGACGCTGGGCACGGTGCTGAAATCCGTGCCCGCAGGCACCGAACTCGGCCTGATGGTCTACGGCCACCGCGAAAAGGGCTCGTGCAGCGACATCGAGCTGGCCGTCGCGCCGGGCACGGGCACCGGGGAGGCGATCACCTCCTTCGTTTCGGGGCTGAGCCCCAAGGGCAAGACGCCGCTGACGCAATCCGTCGAGCAGGCGGCCGACATCCTCAAATATACCGAGGACAAGGCGACCGTCGTGCTGGTGACGGACGGGCTGGAGACCTGCGAGGCCGATCCCTGCGCGCTCGCCTCGGCGCTCGAAAGCAAGGGCGTCGACTTCACCACCCATGTCGTCGGCTTCGGCCTGACGGAGGAGGAAGGCCGGCAGGTCGCCTGCCTTGCCGAAAACACCGGCGGCAAGTATTTCCAGGCCTCCGATGCTTCCCAGCTCGTCGCCGCGCTGACGGAGACGGTGGCGGAAGCGCCGATGTCGAAGCCGGCCGAGGCCGTGGCGGAAGCGGAACCCGAGCCGGAGCCCGCCGTCGCGTTCAACACCGAGTTCGACAGCGTCCTTGCCGAAGGCGGCCCCTCGCTCGGCGACAACGACAATGTGTTCTGGCAGGTCTTCAAGGCGGATGCGGGCGGCAAGCCGGCCGGCGACACCCTGGAAAGCCAGTACAAGGGCAAGTTCTCCGGCAACTACCCGCCGGGCCAATATGTCGCGGTCGCGACGCTGCAAAGCGCGATCAGGCGGGAAGTGCCCTTCGAGGTGCAGGACGGCGCCGTCGCCAAACCCTTCGTCAACTTCGATGCCGGCCATGTGACGATCCATCCCAAGCGCACGCCCGAGGATGCCGAGGATGATGCCAATGCGGGCGTCGAGATCGCCTTCGGCGGCTATTCCACCACCTACTACGGCACGGCCAGGTTCTACGCCTCGGCCGGCGAACTGAAGCTGACCGGCAAGATCGGCCCGTCCATCGTCGCGGAGACGGTCGCCGTCAAGGCGGGCGAGACGATCGAGCGCGACCTCGTCATCGGTTCGGGCGTCGTGCTCAACAAGGCGGTCTATGCGGAGGGCGGGACGGCGGTCGATTCCGGCAACGTCTTCTTCGAGGTCGTCGCCGCCAGCAAGAACATCGACGGCACCCGCAAGAGCATCGCCTACAATTACGGCACCGGCACGAAGCTGGACGTGCCGCCGGGCGAGCATGTGCTGACGGCCAAACTCGGCTCGGCGACGGGCGAGATCCCCTTCACCATCAAGGCGGGGGAGATGAAGGAAGTCACCGTCAACATCAATGCCGGCGTCCTGGCGATCACCGCGCCCGGGGCGAGCTTCATCGAGATCCTCAGCGCCACGAAGGACATCCAGGGCAACCGCAAATCCATGTCCTACAATTACGGCGCCGAATGGCAGGACACGCTGCCGCCGGGGGACTATGTCGTCAACGTGAAATACGAGGGCGACGTCGCGCCGAAGGAGGCCAAGGCGACGGTGAAGGCCGGGGAGCGCTCGGAAGTGACGGTGCAGTAGGCTGGGAAATGGCGTTTTCGGCGAACGGCGGCACCCACCTGCATATGGCGGAGCCCCCCCTTCTGCCCTGCCGGGCATCTCCCCCTCAAGGGGGGAGATCGGGCGAGAAGCGAAAACCTTGCTCAACCGGCAATGCCGGAGATGCGCGAAACGGTGATCCATCCGATCTCCCCCCTTGAGGGGGAGATGCCCGGCAGGGCAGAGGGGGGGTAATCTCCATCGTTCATACGCGATTGCCCCTTTCCACGAGCAGCGCGGGTTTCGCGTCTTGGGCTTGCGTCCGCACCACTCGCCTTACGCCGCATGAAAGGCCTGGCTGTCGTCCGGCGCCTCGTTGCGGTCGTTGAGGCCGTAGTCCCTGACGACGCCGGCGATGCGCAGCCGGTAGCTGTCGAGGATGCCGGCGCGGCCGAGGGCCTGGGCGGCGCGGTGCCGTTCGCTGGTCCGCCATGCCTTCACCGCCGCCTCGTCGCGCCAGAAGGAGAGCGACAGGAGCCGCGTCGGATCGGTGAGGCTGCGGAAGCGCTCGATCGAGATGAAGCCGTCGATATCGTCGAGCAGCGGGCGCAGGTCCCGGGCGGTGTCGAGATAGAGGTCGATGCGGCCGGGCGCCGGGACCACCTCGAAAATGACGGCGATCATGGCGTCACCTTCGGCGCATGCGGCAGCGAGACGTTCTTCAGGAACAGCCGGTCCTCCATGAGGATGAAGCGCTCGCTGCGGGCGAAGTCATAGTTCTCCCGGCCGAGCGGGTCGGCGGCGAGGCGGGCGCGATAGGTCTCATAGGCGGCGAGGCTCTCGATGTTGTAGACGCCATAGGCGGTGGTGGCGTCGCCCTCGTGCGGGGCGAAATAGCCGACGAGATCGGCGCCGCAGCGCGGGATCGCCTCGCCCCAGTTGCGGGCATAGGCGGCGAAGGCGTCCTTGCGGAACGGGTCGATCCGGTAGCGGATGAAGCAGGTGATCATCGTCGTCTCCTCGTCCTGGCGCAATCCCTTGCCGGAATTGCCCGTGCTTGCGATGTCCCCTTTTCCCACATTGCCGAACGCGAATGCTTCGGCTACCATCGAAGTATGAAAGAAGGTCCCGATATTTCCCAGATCGGCGCGCTGATCGGCGATCCCGCCCGCGCCAACATGCTGACCGCGCTGATGGGCGGGCAGGCGCTGACGGCGAGCGAGCTTGCAGGCGCGGCGGGCGTCACGCTGCAGACCGCCAGCACCCATCTTTCCCGGCTGGAGGCCGGCGGGCTTATCGCCCAGCGCAAGCAGGGCCGGCACCGTTATTTCGCGCTCGCCGACGACGAGGTGGGGCTGCTGCTCGAGAACATCATGGGCTTTGCGGCGAACCGCGGGCTGATGCGCAGCCGTCCCGGCCCGAAGGATCCGGCGCTGCGCAAGGCGCGCGTCTGCTACAACCACCTCGCCGGCGATTTCGGCGTGCGCATGCTCGACCGGCTGGTGGCCGACGGCGACGTGGCGCTCGATGGCGGGGAGGCATCGCTGACGCCTTCCGGCGAGGCGCGCATCGCCGCCATCGGCATCGACCTTGCCGCACTGAAGACCCAGCGCCGCCCCGTCTGCCGCACCTGCCTCGACTGGAGCGAGCGGCGTTCGCACCTCGCCGGCTCGCTCGGCGAGGCGCTGCTCGCCCGGTTCATCGCCGATGGCTGGGCGAAGCGCGAGAAGGACAGCCGCGCCATCCGCTTCACCGCCGAGGGCGAGCGGCGGTTCCTGGCGCTCTTTCCGGAGTGACCGCTGCCCCTCATCCCGCTGCCGCGACCTTCTCCCCGCAAGCAGAGAGAAGGGGCTGGGGCGCCGGCTTCCTCAAACAAAGACAGCCGATTGGCGGGAAGGCGAAGCGGCTTATGCCTTCGCCCCGCTTGCGGGGAGAAGGTCGCGGCAGCGGGATGAGCGGCCCTTACACCACCCTGCCCCACAAGCCGCCGCATAGCTCACGTCCGGAATCGGCAATTGTCGCAGCGTGCCCTTTCGTGTAGGGAGACCGCGGCTTCACGGGCGATCCCGCCCCTTATCCCATCGCAATTCCCGACGCCCGCCGCGTCCCGCCCCATGCGGGCAATTGCGCCATTGAAAGACGGTTTGTCATGGACGGTTTCGATCTCATCATCTTCGACTGCGACGGGGTCCTGGTCGATTCGGAAATCATCGCGGCCGAGGTGGAATCCCGGCTTCTCACCGAGGCGGGCTATCCGATCGGCGTCGAGGAGATGGGCGAGCGCTTTGCCGGCATGACCTGGCACAACATCCTGCTGACCATCGAGCGCGAGGCCGCCATCCCGCTCTCCGCCTCGCTGCTCGACAAGTCGGAGAAGCTGCTCGATGCCCGCCTTGCCCAGGAGGTGCGGGTCATCGAGGGCGTCAAGCCGATGCTCTCGCGCATCCGCAAGCCCTATTGCATCTGCTCGAACTCCACCGCGCACCGCCTCGACATGATGCTCTCGAAGGTCGGCCTGCGGGAGGTCTTCGGTCCCTATGTCTATTCGGCCAAGGATCTCGGCCCCGATCGCGTCAAGCCGAAGCCGGATATCTTCCTGCATGGCGCCGGGCAGTTCAGCGCGAACCCGGCCAACACGCTGGTCATCGAGGATTCCGTGCACGGCATCGCCGGCGCCCGCGCCGCCGGCATGCGCGTCGTCGGCTTCACCGGCGCCTCGCACACCTACCCCTCCCACGCCGACCGGCTGACGGAAGCCGGCGCGGAGACCGTGATCTCGCGCATGAGCGAGCTGCCGGGGGTTATCTCGGCGCTGGCGGAATGGCAGGGGGCGGTCTGAGGCAGTAGGCAGTAGGCAGTAGGCAGTAGGACTGCGGTCTCGGCGTCGGACGGCGCCGTCAACCCTAAGGCCTATTGCCTACCCCCTAATTCCTCATTTCGTGTTGTACGGCCCTTCGTCGAAGCCGACATAGACCCTCGTGAAGCCGCCGGAGCCGCCCGGCAGCGCCACGTCGCCCTTGGTGAAGATGAACTGGCCGGCCTCCGTGTTCACGGAATACTGGACGAGATCGGAATAGAGCGTCGTCTTGCCGTCCGTGGCGGCGACGCGGATCGGCACATTGACCGTTCCGCCGGTGCTGGCCGGTCCCGTCACCACGCGGCCCTGCACCACCACGGTCATGACGAGCTGGCTCTCGTTCAGGACGCATTGGCGTGTCGTGTCGGCCAGCGTCACCTGGTAGAGCAGCTTCTGCGGATCGTCCTTGGCGCCCTTGGCATAGCGGCGCAGCACGGCCGTGCCGTCGCGCAGGTAGACCTGCGGGCACGAGCCCTGCACGACGGCGGTGCCCGTCTGCTGCTGGGCGGCGGTCTCCACGCCGGACGGGTCGCTCGTCACGCCGAGATCGGCCGGCTTGTCGGTCTGGCTGCAGCCGGCGACGACGGCGAGAAGGGATATGCCGAGAAAGCGGCGGATATTCATTCCAAACACGATACTGTAACCCCTGCGATCAGGCCCCGCCCCCGGCGCGCAAGCCTTTCGGAACTCTTTTTGCGGGCCTTTTCACGACCCCAGGCGATGGTCTATAGCAGCGACGTGGCTAAAAATCGATTGTCGATTGAACCCGCCCGCAGAATTTCACCAGGGCCCGTTTCGCGCCGGAACGGGCAAAACGCAACGGCATTGCCGCGATCCGCCGCAAGGCGGCCCGTGGCCTTTCGCTGGACGGGGCGACAGAGCATTGGTACGAAGCGACAGCCGGTTCCTGCGATTTTCGTCGCTCGAAATCATCAACCTTCCCAAGGACGTATGAACGTGGACTATGTTTCGACGCGGGGCGAGGCCCCTTCCCTCGGCTTCTCCGATGCGCTTCTGGCGGGCCTTGCCCGCGACGGCGGCCTCTATGTGCCGCGTGAATGGCCGACCTTCTCCAAGAAGGAGATCCGGGCGCTGCGCGGCAAGTCCTACGAGGAGATCGCCTTCACGGTGCTCTCGCCCTTCGTCGAGGGCGACATCCCGGCGGACAAGTTCCGCGCGATGATCGACGAGGCCTATGCGACCTTCCGCCATCCGGCGATCGCGCCGCTGGTGCAGACCGGGCCGAATTCCTTCGTCCTGGAGCTCTTCCACGGCACGACGCTCGCCTTCAAGGACGTGGCGATGCAGCTGCTCGCCCGGCTGATGGACCATGCGCTGGCGACCCGCGGCGAGCGCGCCACCATCGTCGGCGCCACCTCGGGCGATACCGGCGGGGCGGCGATCGACGCCTTTGCCGGCCGCGAGCGCACCGACATCTTCATCCTCTTCCCGGAAGGCAAGGTCTCGCCGGTGCAGCAGCGCCAGATGACGACCTCCAAGGAAAAGAACGTCCACGCCCTTGCCGTCAAGGGCAATTTCGACGACTGCCAGAACCTCGTGAAGGCGATGTTCAACGACACGAAGTTCCGCGACCGGATGAAGCTTTCGGGCGTCAACTCGATCAACTGGGCGCGCATCATGGCCCAGATCGTCTATTACTTCACCAGTGCCGTGGCGCTCGGCGGGCCGGACCGCAAGATCTCCTTCACCGTGCCGACCGGCAATTTCGGCGACATCTTCGCCGGCTATGCCGCCAAGCGCATGGGCCTGCCGATCGACAAGCTCGTCATCGCCACCAACGAGAACGACATCCTCGCCCGCACGCTGAAGACCGGCCGCTACGAGATGAAGGACGTCAAGGCCACCACCTCGCCCTCGATGGACATCCAGATCTCCTCGAACTTCGAACGCCTGCTGTTCGAGGCCTATGGCCGCGATGCCGGCGCCGTGCGCCGCGCGATGGAAAGCCTGAAGCAGTCGAACGCCTTCGAGATCGAGGATAGCGCGCTGAAGGTGATCCGCAAGAAGTTCCGTGCCGGCCGCGCCTCGGAAAAACAGGTCGCCAAGACCATCAAGGACACGCTCGCCGACACCGGCTACCTGCTCGACCCGCATTCGGCGATCGGCGTCTTCGTCGCCGCCAAGCACGAGAAGCCCGGTGCGCCGATGGTGACGCTCGCCACCGCCCATCCGGCGAAATTCCCCGCCGCAGTAAAATCGGCATGCGGTATTGACCCGGCGCTTCCGACGTGGCTTGCTGACCTCATGCAGCGGGAGGAGCGGTTCGACGTGCTGAGTGCGGAACTCGACGTCGTGGAAGCCTTCATCGGCGACCACTCGCGAATCCGGGGCTGAGCGGTTCCGGGAGCGGTTTGCGTTCGGGATTGTGTGGACACAGGGAGAGCATTTGCGGGTTTTGAAGGAGACGCGTAAATGTGGAACGCAGAAAGTGCGCATGATGAAAGTTGAGTGCACCCGGCTTGCGTCCGGGTTGACCGTGGTGACGGAAAACATGCCCCATCTCGAGAGCGTGGCTCTCGGCGTATGGATCAAGTCGGGGTCACGCAACGAAACCACGGACGAGCACGGCATCGCCCACCTTCTGGAACACATGGCCTTCAAGGGCACCGAGCGCCGCTCCGCCCGCCAGATCGCCGAGGAGATCGAGAATGTCGGCGGCGAGGTGAACGCCGCCACCTCGACGGAAACCACCTCCTACTATGCCCGCGTGCTGAAGGACCATGTCCCGCTCGCGGTCGACATCCTCGCCGACATCCTGACGCAATCCGTCTTCGACGAGGACGAGCTTCGCCGCGAGCAGCACGTCATCCTGCAGGAGATCGGCGCGGCGAACGACACGCCCGACGACGTGGTCTTCGACAAGTTCTCGGAGGTCGCCTATCGCGACCAGATCATCGGCCGCGCCATCCTCGGCACGCCGGAATCGGTGCTGTCCTTCTCGCCCGGCGAGATCCGCTCCTATCTCGACCGCAACTATACGACGGACCGCATGTTCGTCGTGGCCGCCGGCGCCGTCGACCATCAGGAATTCGTGCGCCAGGTCGAGGATCGCTTCTCCAGCCTGCCGACCGCCCCGAAGGTCTCCCCGGTCTTCGAGCCGGCCCGCTATACCGGCGGCGACATCCGGGAGACGCGTGACCTGATGGACGCGCAGGTGCTGCTCGGCTTCGAGGGCAAGGCCTATCACGCGCGCGACTTCTACTGTTCGCAGATCCTCGCCAACATCCTCGGCGGCGGCATGTCCTCCCGCCTCTTCCAGGAAGTGCGCGAGCACCGGGGCCTGTGTTATTCGATCTACGCCTTCCACTGGGGCTTTTCGGACACCGGCATCTTCGGCATCCACGCCGCGACCGGCGGCGAGAACCTGCCCGAGCTGATGCCCGTCATCTTCGACGAATTGAAGAAATCCTCCGAAACGATCGAGCAGCAGGAAATCGAGCGCGCCCGCGCGCAGATCCGCGCCCAGCTCCTGATGGGCCAGGAAAGCCCGGCCGCCCGCGCCGGCCAGATCGCCCGCCAGATGATGCTCTACGGCCGTCCGATCCCCAACGAGGAGCTGATGGAGCGCCTTGCTGGCATCACCATCGAGCGCCTGACGGACCTTGCCGGCCGCCTGTTCTTCGACACGGTGCCGACCATCTCCGCGATCGGCCCGCTGGAGCACCTGGTCCCGGCAGGGGACATCACGCGCTCGCTGTCGCGGCAGGCCCTTCCCGACCGCGCGGCGAGCTGAGGGGACATCTCCTCCAACCATTGCCGGAAAAAATCCGCCGACGCTGTCGGAACGAAAGCGGCGCGCCCGTCCTTGTCCTGAAACAGGAATGGGAGATGGACCATGGCCGACTTCGTCGTCACGACCTTCGACTGGGTGCCCAAGACGCCACGCGGCCTGGTGCGCGACCTGCGCGTGCGCTGGGCGCTGGAGGAGGCCGGATTGCCCTACCGCGTCGAGAGCGTGCCTTTCGGCGACCGCAAGGCCGGACACCTCGCGCACCAGCCCTTCGGCCAGGTGCCGTGGCTTGTCGACGGCAACATCTCGATCTTCGAGACCGGCGCGATCCTGCTCCATCTCGGCGAACGGAGCGCGGCCCTGATGCCCGCCGACCCGCGAGGACGGAGCGACACCATCGCATGGCTGTTCGCGGCGCTCAACTCCGTCGAGATGGCAAGCCTGCCCTGGGCCCTCCTGATGTTCGCGAACGTTCCCGCCGACACGCCGTCGCGCAAGCCGCTCGACGACTTCCTGAAGCTGCGGCTGCAGCGCATGGAGCCGGTCCTTTCGCAGCGGGACTGGCTGGCCGGGCCCTTCTCCGTGGCAGACATCGCCATGGCGGACGTGCTGCGCCTCGTCGACCGGTTCGACGGGCTGGCGGATCACCCGGCCTGCCGCACCTACATGACCCGCGCCACCGCCCGCCCGGCCTTCGCCAAGGCCCATGCCGACCAGATGGCGCATTTCGCCGCCGCGGACTGAAGGAGGACCCCATGCGGAAAGTCGCTGCAATGCTCGAGCGCGCCCAATGGGCGGAAAAACCGGATGTCTGGCAGGGCGAGTTCGAGGGCCGGGCCTTCGGCACCGATGTCTCCGTCATGTTCTACACGACGGACGAGATCGGCAACGGGCCGCCGCTCCACCGGCATCCCTATGACGAGATCTTCATCGTGCGCGAGGGCCGCGCGCTCTTCACGGTGGGCGACCGGCAGATTGAGGCGAACGCCGGGCAGATCGTCTTCGGACCGGCCAACGTGCCGCACACGTTCGTCAATCTCGGCCCCGGCCGGCTGGAGACGACCGACCTGCATGTGGCGCCGGCGTTTGCCCAGGAGAACCTCGAATAACGGGCGCCTGCGTCGCCATGCAATAAACGCATGCCTACGCTGCAAGCATATGCATTTTTTCCGGGCAAGGGATTGTTTATATCATGGGCAACACAAAGGAGTTGACCAATGAACATCTTCGCAAAGCTCAAGAAGAACGCCGCCGACCGCCGTGCCGTCCGTGAACTCAGCGCCCTCGACGACCGCGCCCTGCAGGACCTCGGCATCTCGCGCTCGAACATCCAGTCCGCCGTAAAGGGCCTTACGGTTTTCGGCTGAGCCATCCGGCAAGAGAGCATGGCGCCAGGGCCCGACGACAGGGCGCGCTTGACCAAAGCGCTGGAACCGGTCGTCCCGCCCTCACCGATGGTGAAGCGCCCATGGCTTTGAAGACGCAACCCGCCGCAAGGCGGGTTTTGTTTTTGGAAGGGTTTTCCGGCGGCCCGCCTCCTCCGGACCATTTGACGCCGGCGAGCCTCTCGGCATAGTCTTTCCCGACAAGGCACGCCACGGATCGGCGCGCGCGGAGGGCGAATGGCACGGTCGGTTTTTCGGTTTCTGTCCCGGCAGTCCGACACCGTGGAACTTGCCGACGATCGGCACCTCCTGCGCCTGCCCCGCTTCCAGGACTACCGGCAATGGTATCAGCTCCGCTCGGAAAGCCGCCGCTTCCTCGAGCCCTGGGAGCCGACCTGGCGCAACGACGAACTGACGGAAAGCGCCTTCCGCGCCCGCGTTCTCAGAAATGAACAGGAATTTTCCTCCGGCCAGGCCGTGCCGCTCTTCGTCTTCGCACGCGAGGAAAAGACGCTGCTCGGTGGGCTGACCATCGGCTATATCAGGCGCGGGGCCGCGCAATGCTGCATGATCGGCTACTGGATGGGCGAGCGCCATGCCGGCCAGGGCCACATGCATGGTGCCCTGAAACTGGTCATACCCTATATCTTTTCGAGCCTTCAGTTGCACCGTATCGAGGCAGCCTGTATTCCAGACAATCAGAGAAGCATCCGTCTCCTTGAAAAGGCCGGCTTTCGGCAGGAAGGCTACCTTCGGGAGTATCTGAAGATAAACGGGGAGTGGCGCGACCATCTGATGTTCTCGCTTCTGGCGGCCGACAGGCGGCCGTAGGCGACACCCGGGCGCGACAGGACTGGGCAGACCTAAGGACCATGCAGTTTCAATGAAGCCTTTATCCGTGCCGCAAACGCTGCATGCCAGCCGGTTGCTCGCCCTCATTCTCCTCGCCACGATGCTCTTCGCCGGCATGATGACGGGGCGTGCCTTCGCCGTCGAACCCGTCAAGATCTCCCGTGACGACACCGCCCTCGACCTCACCGCCACTACGGAGATCTATACGGGCCGGGGCGAGGCCTTCCAGGTCTCCACCGCGCCCGGCACGGACGGCATCGTGCGCCGCATCGAGGTGCGCGCCACCTCGCAGGACCACCAGGGCGACTGGGCCGTCTTCGCGCTCGCCAACGTTTCGGAAGAGCAGATCGACCGCCTGATCGTCGCCCCGCATTTCCGCCTCGTGCAATCGAAGCTCTTCTGGCCGGACCTCGGGGCAAAACGCATCCTCTCGATCACCCCGAGCGAAGGCTTTGCGCTCGACCGGCAGCCGAGCGACGAGGCGGACGTCTTCCGCATCACGCTCAACCCCGGCACGGTCGTCACCTTCGTCGCGGAACTGGCGACGCCCGACCTGCCGCAGATCTATCTCTGGGCGCCGGATTCCTACAAGGACACGGTCAACGCCTTCACGCTCTATCGTGGCATCGTGCTCGGCATCGCGGGCCTGCTCGCCGTCTTCCTCACCATCCTCTTCGTGGTGAAGGGCACCTCCATGCTGCCGGCGACGGCAGCGCTCGCCTGGGCGGTGCTCGGCTATATCTGCGTCGACTTCGGCTTCCTGTCGAAGCTCATCAGCATCACGGCGGGGGACGAGCGCATCTGGCGCGCCGGCACGGAGGTGTTCCTCGCCGCCGGCCTCGTCGTCTTCCTCTTCACCTATCTCAACCTCAACCGCTGGCATGCGCATCTCTCCTATGCGACGCTCGCCTGGATCCTCGGCCTCGGCCTGCTCTTCGGCGTCGCGATCTACGATCCGCCGATCGCCGCCGGCATCGCCCGCCTCTCCTTCGCCCTGACCGGCACGGTCGGCATCGTGCTCATCGCCTATCTCGGCTTCAACCGCTACGACCGTGCCATCCTTCTGGTGCCCGCCTGGGCGCTGATCCTCGTCTGGCTGTTCGGCGCGTGGCTGACGGTGACGGGCCAGCTCAACAACGACATCATCCAGCCGGCGCTCGGCGGCGGCCTCGTGCTGATCGTGCTCCTCATCGGCTTCACGGTGATGCAGCACGCCTTTGCCGGCGGCGCCTATAGCCAGGGCCTGTTCTCCGATCTCGAGCGCCAGTCGCTCGCGCTGACCGGCTCCGGCGATACCGTCTGGGACTGGGACGTGGCCCGCGACCGCGTCGTCACCATTCCCGATATCTCCATCCAGCTCGGCCTTGCGCCCGGCGTCATGCACGGGCCGGCGCGCAACTGGCTGCCGCGCCTCCACCCGGACGACCGCGACCGTTTCCGCGCGACGCTGGATGTCTTGCTGGAACACCGCAAGGGCCGGCTCAACCATCAGTTCCGCGTGCGCGCCGAGGACGGCCACTACCATTGGCTCTCGATTCGCGCCCGACCGGTGCTCGGCGCCAATGGCGAGATCATCCGCTGCGTCGGCACGATCATCGACATCACCGAGCAGAGGAATTCCGTCGACCGGCTGCTGCAGGACGCCCTGCACGACAACCTGACGGGCCTGCCGAACCGCCAGGTCTTCCTCGACCGTCTCCAGTCGATCCTCGCGCTGACGGCAAGTTCCGACAATGTGCGCCCGACGGTGCTCACCATCGACATCGACCGCTACAAGCAGGTCAACGATGCGCTCGGCATTGCCGCCGGCGACAACATCCTCATCGCGCTGACCCGGCGCCTGCGCCGCCTGCTGAAGCCGCAGGACACGCTGGCGCGGCTGGCCGGCGACCAGTTCGGCCTGATCCTGATGTCCGAGCGCGATCCGGCCAAGGTAGCGGATTTCGCCGACGCCGTCAGCAAGGCGATCATGGTGCCGATCAATTTCGGCGGCCGCGAGATCATCCTGACGGCCTCGATCGGCCTCGTCTCCTGGGTCGACCAGCAGGAGGACGCGCCGGGCCTGCTCAACGATGCGGAACTGGCCATGTACCGGGCCAAGAAGGGCGGCGGCAACCGCGTAGAGCCCTTCCGCCCCGCCTTCCGCACCTTCGGCGCGGACCGCCTGCAGATCGAGACGGACCTGCGCCGCGCCATCGAGCGCAAGGAGCTCTCGCTCGTCTACCAGCCGATCGTGCGCCTTTCCGATGCCGAGATTGCCGGCTTCGAGGCGCTGATGCGCTGGGATCACCCCAAGCGCGGCAACATCTCGCCGACGGAATTCATCCCGATCGCGGAAAGCTCCGACCTCATCAACCAGCTCGGCCTCTTCGCCCTCGACAAGGCGGCGAGCGACCTGATGGACTGGCAGCTCCAGACCGGCGACCTGCCCGTCTTCGTCTCGGTGAACCTGTCCAGCGCCCAGCTGCTCAACAACGAGCTCTACAACGATGTGCGCGCCGCGCTCGCCAAGACGCATTGCGAGCCGCAGAAGCTGAAACTGGAGCTCACCGAATCCGTCGTGATGGAGAACCCCGAACAGGCCCGCCTGATCCTCACCAAGCTGAAGGATGTCGGCCTTGGCCTGGCGCTCGACGATTTCGGCACGGGCCATTCCTCGCTCTCCTACCTCACCCGCTTTCCCTTCGACACGATCAAGATCGACAAGGCGCTGGTGCGCGACGGCTCCGACAAGCGCACCGTGCTCCTGCGCTCGGTCATCTCCATGGCACGGGAGCTCGAAATGCAGGTGGTCGCCGAAGGGATCGAGTCGGAGGAGGAAGCGATCGAGCTCGGCAATATGGGCTGCGAGTTCGGCCAGAGCTATCTCTTCGGCCCGCCGATCGGCTACGATTCCGTGCTGCGGCTGCTGAAGGAACGCTTTCCGCTGATGAAGCGGGCCTAGGGTCTTACGCCGCGCGAAGAACGCGAAGCACGGCCTCGGGCTCCTGCTCCATGACGCGTAGCAGCGTGCGGGCGGCGCCGCTCGGCTGCCGCTGCCCCTGCTCCCATTTCCTGTAACCGGAAACGCTCGTGCCGAGGAAACGCGCCATCTGTTCCTGAGTCAGGTTGAGATGGGTACGAATCGCTTTCGGATCGATGCGGTCCGCATCGACGACATGGACATGCGTGTCTTTGATAGGCGCACCTGACGCATGGGCGAGTGCCTCGGCCATCGCCTCGGCCAGTTCGCTGCCAAATGCAGTTTTCTTCGCCATCTCACTTGCTCCTCTGATGCTGCTTGATCGCCTTGGCGATGGCCGCAACGGTCTTCTTTTCGACGGGCGAAAGATCGGTGCGGACATTCTTGGCGTAGACAAGCAGCGCGTAGATTGGCGCCTCTTCACTGTACCAGTAGTAGATCACCCGCGCTCCACCGCGCTTGCCCTTGCCGCCCGCCGCAAAGCGCAGCTTACGCACGCCGCCCGTGCCCGGGATTTCATCACCGAGCAGAGGATAGGCGGCAAGATAATCGATGAGCGCTGCGCGTTCCTCGGGCGAAAAGATCGCTTCCGCCTGCCGGATGAACGTAGGAAGCTCAACGACCGTCTGCATGCCTCAATATAACCCATTGGGCTATACTGGCAAGCCTATCCCGCTGACCGGCGCACCAGTCCGTTGATGAAATCCAGCTTCTCCACGACCGGCGGCGGCAGGACGAAGGGGTAGCTGTCGGGCTGGCCCATCGAGCGCTGGATGGCGTTCATCGCCACGCTGAGCGGGATCCAAGCCTCGACGAGGCGGCCGGCATCGGGGGCGCGGTAGGGGTCGAAGGTGACCTCGGCCTCCAGCTCCTCGTGGCCCTTCGGATCGGTATTGAGGCCGAAGGCGCGGGCGGTTTCCAGCGTGTCGACGATGTGGAAGAAGTGCGCCCAGCACTCGGCGAAATCCTCGGCCGGATGGCAGCTGGCATAGGTGCTGATGAAGTGCTGCTGCCAGTCGGCGGGCGGGCCTTGCTCGTAATTGTGCTGGAGGGCGGCGGCATAGTCCGCGCGCTCGTCGCCGAAGAGGCGGCGGGCCTCCTCCAGCGTCGCCTCGTCGCGGATGAGCTGGGTCCAGTAGAAATGGCCGATCTCGTGGCGGAAATGGCCGAGCAGCGTGCGGTAGGGTTCGTCCATCGAGACACGCACGCCCTCGCGCACCTCGTCGTCCGCCTCGGCGGCGCGCAGGCTGACGAGGCCGTCCTCGTGGCCGGTCATGGCGGCCTGGACGACATTGCCGTCCGCATCCAGTTCGTCGGCCAGGAAATCGAAGACGAGGCCGCCGGCCGGGTCCTCCTCGCGGGTCGGGCGCGGCAGCTTCCAGCGCAGGATCGAATAGAAGAGATGGCGCTGGGCCGCGCCGATGCGCCGCCAGCGCTCCAGCCCCTTCGGATCCGTGGTGGGCACGATGCGATTGTGCCGGCAGGCCTCGCAGAAGGCGTGCGGGCTGTCGGCCGGCAGCAGCCAGTTGCAGACGTCGTGCGCGGCATTGTCGCAGAAACGATAGACGCCCTCGCGCGGGGCGATCCTCCACAGCCCCTCGCCTTCCGGCACCAGGGCATGCAACGTCATGTCTTCGGCAAGAAAACCGAGTGTGGAGCCGCAACGCACACAGACGCGATTGTCGAAATGGGTGGTCTGGCCGCATGTGCCGCAGGTGAAGAGTTTCATGATGCCCCCCGATCGGCGATGGTGCTTTCGATAAAATACCCGCATCGGCATTGGCGATACGGGTATCTCGACTTCGCAATGGCGGGATGACACGGCGTGCCGCCCCGCATCATCGATCAGAGGCGATCGACGGCGCCCTTGACGGCATCCTTGGCCTTGCCGACCGCCTTCTGGGTCTTGCCCTTGGCTTCCTGGGCGGCGCCCTCGGCGCGCAGCTTCGGGCTGTCGGCCGCCTTGCCCGCTGCCTGCTTGGCCTTGCCGGCCAGTTCGTTCGCCGTGCCCTTGATCTTGTCGCTCGTGCTACCCACCATCGTACTCCTTGTTAGAGGCGCAGTTGTTGACTGCGGCAGATAAACGGCGTGCGCTGCAACAAGTTCCGGCGGCATCGGGGAAAATTTGCCGCGCCGCTCAGGCGTGGCCGGCCTCGGCGGAGAGCATGGCGGGCGTGATGCCCATCAGGCCGAGCGCACGCTCGTACTTGCTGTCGAGGTCGGTGTCGAAGATCAGCTCCTCCTGCGCGGGGCAGGACAGCCAGCCGTTGGCGCCGATCTCGTTCTCGATCTGCCCCGCTCCCCAGCCGGCATAGCCGAGCATCATCAGGCCCTTCTCCGGCCCGCGGCCGCGGGAAATGGCGCGCACGATGTCGAGCGTCGCCGTGAGGCAGATATCGTCGCTGACGGGAATGGAGGATTCGGACATGTAGTCGTCCGAATGCAGGACGAAACCGCGCCCGCTCTCCACCGGCCCGCCGCAGCGGATGGGGAAATCCAGCGTCGCGCCCGGCAGGCGGATCACCTCGTCCTCGCCGACGAGATCGAGATGCAGCAGCACGTCGGAGAAGCTCAGCTGCTGCGGGCGGTTGATGACGAAGCCCATGGCCCCGTCTTCCGAATGGGCGCAGATATAGACGACGGTCCGGGCAAAATTGGCATCGGCCATGCCCGGCATGGCGATCAGGAACTGACCGTCAAGGAAGCCGCGTTCTCGCCTGTTTTTCAGAACCGACATAGCCATAGTGCAAGTAGCCTATCAATTCGCCGCCAAATGAAAAGCGTTCTTTTCGCCGGCGCGACGTGCCAGCCTATAGAAAGGTATGGTGTGCCGCCGGACGATCAAGCTTTTATGATCGGCCCGTGCGTTTTTGTTGCTGGAAAGCACACGGCCCCGGCGCTAGATGTTGACGCATGAAACGCCTGCAAACCGCTGCAATCGCGCTGCTTTTCCTTCCCGCCGCCGCCACGGCGGCAACCTCCTCCTGGGTGGAGACGCCGGGCGGCGACGTGCGCCTCGTGGTGCTTCCGGCGGGCGCCGACGGCGCGGCGCGCGCCATGCTGGACATCCGCCTGCACGAGGGCTGGAAGACCTATTGGCGCGATCCCGGCGGCAGCGGCATTCCGCCGTCGATCACCGTCTCCGGTGCGACGCTGACCTCGATCGGCTTTCCGGCGCCGCGCCGGCTTGGCGATGATACCAACCACTATATCGGCTACGACGCGCCGGTGCGCCTGCCGATGAAACTCGGCGGGGCGGTGGGCGGCACGGTGACTGCCACCGTCTTCCTCGGCGTGTGCAAGGATATCTGTATTCCCGTGCAGGCGGACCTGACGGTGGAGACGGGCGGCGAAGGCTTCACCAACCCGCTGGAGGAGACCGCGGTCGCCGCGGCCGAGGCGACGCTTCCCGGCACGGCGGGCGATGGCTTCCGCCCGCTCGGCGGCCAGTGGTCGGCGGATGGCAAGACGATCTCCGTGCGCTTCGAGGCACCGGCGGACGGAGACCACGCGGACGTCTTCCTCTCCGGCGCCCCGTTCGAATTCGGCGCGGCCGGCCCCGTGCGGCGGGAGGGCGACGCCTTCGTCTCCGACGTGCCGGTGCTGCACCGGCCGAAGGTGTTCGACCTTGCGAAGAACCCCATCCGGCTGACCCTCCGGGCCGGCGAGAAGACGATGGAAGGCCCGCTCGCGGTGAAGTGAGCCGCCTGCCTCTTCAGGCGGAAAACCGCTTCGCACTTTGGCCGGCGCTGCTTATAGTGCCGCCGGCGGGCCCTTCCGGCCCCGCGCCATCCCATACCAGACAGGAGAGACGCCGTGACCATTTCCGTTGGAGACAAGCTGCCCGACCTCACGCTCAAGGAACGCACGCCGGACGGTCCCGCCGATATCTCGACCGCGGACCTTTTCGCGGGCAAGCGCGTCGTGCTCTTCGCCGTGCCGGGCGCCTTCACGCCGACCTGCTCGCTGAACCATCTTCCGGGCTATCTCGAGAACCGCGACGCAATCCTCGCCAAGGGCGTGGACGACATCGCCGTCGTCGCGGTCAACGACCACCATGTGATGGGCGCCTGGGCGACCTCCACGGGCGGCGCCGGCAAGCTGCGCTTCCTCGCCGACTGGGACGCCGCCTTCACCAAGGCGCTCGGCCTGGATATCGACCTTTCCGCCGGCACGCTCGGCGTGCGCTCCAAGCGCTATTCCATGCTCGTCGAGGACGGCGTGGTGAAGGCGCTGAACATCGAGGAAAGCCCCGGCCAGGCGACGGTCTCGGGCGCCGCCGCGATGATCGAGCAGCTTTGAGGAGGAATTAGGCAGTAGGCAGTAGAGAAGAAGATAGCCGGTTCCCCTAATTCCTACTGCCTAACTCCTAATGCCTTTGAACGGCGCCATGCCCTGGCGCGCCAGTTCGTCGGCGCGTTCGTTCTCCGGGTGGCCGGCGTGGCCCTTGACCCAGTGCCATTCCACCTTGTGGCGCGCCCGCGCCTCGTCGAGCGCCTGCCAGAGGTCGCCGTTCTTCACCGGCTTCTTGTCGGCGGTCTTCCAGCCGTTCTTCTTCCAGCCGAAGATCCATTTCGAAATGCCGTCCATGACGTATTTCGAGTCCGTATAGAGATCGACCTCGCACGGGCTCTTCAGCGCGCCGAGCGCGGCGACGGCGGCGGAAAGCTCCATGCGGTTGTTGGTGGTCAGTGCCTCGCCGCCGAGCATTTCCTTCTCGACCTCGCCGTAGCGCAGCACCGCGCCCCAGCCGCCGGGACCGGGATTGCCCGAGCAGGCGCCGTCCGTGAAGATATCGACATGCTTCATCGCGACAGACCGTATTCCGCGGGGTTGCGGATCTGGCGGTGGAAGCGCAGCTTGCGCAGATATTCCAGCGGGTCCTTCTTGACGACCAGCGCGCCCGGCGGCGTCGTCAGCCAGTCGTAGAGCCGCGTCAGGAAGAAGCGCAGGGCCGAGCCGCGCGCGAGAAGCGGCAGGGCCACCGCCTCCTCCGGCGAAAGCGGGCGAACGCTCTCGTAGCCTTCCAGCAGCGCCATGCCCTTGGTCAGGTTGAACGCGCCGTCCTTCTCGAAGCACCAGGCATTGAGGCAGATGGAAACGTCGTAGGAGAGCAGGTCGTTGCAGGCGAAGTAGAAGTCGATGAGACCCGACAGCGTGTCGCCGATGAAGAAGACATTGTCCTGGAAGAGATCGGCATGGATGACGCCCGACGGCAGGTCCTTCGGCCAGTTCGCCTCAAGGAAGGCGAGTTCGCCGGCGATCTCGTCCTGCAGGCCCGCCTCCACCTCATCGGCGCGGTCCGCGGACTTTTCCCACAGCGGTCGCCAGCCGCCGACGGAGAGCGCATTCGCGCGGGTGAGCTCGAAGCCTTCGCCGGCCAGATGCATTTCGGCCAGCGCCCGGCCCACCTCGCGGCAATGTTTCGCCGCGGGCTTCCTCAGCCACATGCCTTCCAGGAAGGAGATCATCGCGGCGGGGCGGCCCGAGAGTTCGCCGAGCAGCGCGCCGTCACTGCGCGGCAGCGGCAACGGGCAGGACAGGCCACGTTCGGCGAGATGGTGCATCAGGCCCAGGAAGAACGGCAGGTCGTTCGGATCGACGCGCTTTTCGTAGAGCGTCAGGATGAAGGCGCCCTTGGTGGTGTGCAGCAGGAAGTTGGAATTCTCCACGCCCTCGGCGATGCCCTTGTAGGAGAGCAGCGTGCCCGCGTCATAGGCGGTGAGGAAACGGGACAGATCGTCTTCGGTGATATCGGTGTAGACGGCCAAGTGAACTACCTAGGAAATGGCTGATAGCTGACAACAGGTCAGATGATTCTTAATCAGGATGAATGCGGCGAGGATTGCAAGGGAGCAAACCAGCACCAGGACGGAAAAGCCCAGCTGTCTACGTTTCGCGGCGTATTCCGGACCGTCGAACATCCGCGCAGCCCCTTCGGAATCAGACGAACTGCCTGCCGGATTTCCAAGTCCCGATCCGAAGCTCATTATCGATCGCAGCATGAAGAAAAAGCTCGCGATCCCGCAGATGATGGCAAGCAGCAGAATCCCGCTCAGCGCATATTGGAGAAGCAGCGTGGTCGCTGCATCCCCCGTCACCGGCTACTCCCCATTGACAAAGGCCATGTCGGCGGGGGTGAGTTCGATGGCGCGAAGCTCGCGGTTGACGAGGAAGTGCTCGTTCTCCTCGACGGTATCGGCAAGCTCCACGACAGCATTGTAGCGCGCGCGAAAAGCCTCGATGATCTCGTTGACGATGACCTCCGGCGCCGATGCGCCGGCCGAGAGGCCGACGGTGCGAATGTCGCCGATGGTCTCCCAGTCGATCTCGGCGGCGCGCTGGACGAGCACGGATTTCGTCGCCCCGGCCCTCAGCGCCACTTCGACGAGGCGCTTGGAATTGGACGAGTTCGGCGCGCCGACGATGAGGAAGAGGTCGCAGCCGGGCGCGGCCTGCTTGACCGCCTCCTGCCGGTTGGTGGTGGCGTAGCAGATCGAATCGGCGGCCGGGGCCGTGAGGTTCGGGAAACGCTCGTGCAGGCGCTTGATGACGCCGGCCGTATCGTCCACCGACAGTGTCGTCTGAGTGACGAAGCCAAGATTGTCCGGATCCGGCGGCACGTATCTGTCGGCGTCCTCGACGGTCTCGACCAGCGAGACGGAGCCCTCCGGCAGCTGGCCCATCGTGCCGATCACCTCGGGGTGCCCGGCATGGCCGATCAGCACGACATGGCGGCCGAGGCGCTGGTGGCGCATCGCCTGCTTGTGCACCTTGGAAACCAGCGGGCAGGTCGCGTCGAGATAGAAGAGGTTACGCGCCTCGGCATCCGCCGGCACCGATTTCGGCACGCCGTGCGCGGAAAAGACGACGGGCTGCTGGCGGTGCTCTTCCGGGATCTCGTCGAGCTCCTCGACGAAGATCGCCCCCTTGGCCTCCAGGCCCTCCACGACATAGCGGTTGTGCACGATCTCGTGGCGCACATAGACCGGCGCGCCATAGGCCTTCAGCGCCAGGACGACGATCTGGATGGCGCGGTCGACGCCGGCGCAGAAGCCGCGCGGGCCACACAGCCTGATGGTCAAGTCCGGTCGGGTATCAATCATGCTTCTCTTGTATCCGGCAATGGTCGGGCCTTGCGCCCCATATAGGCCGGCAAGCGGCGCCGCGCCAAGAAAAAACAGCTTGGTCGCGCGCTTTCAGGCCGCCTTGCGCCGCAGCACGGCGAAGAGGCCGACGCCGACCAGCGCGGCCGCGAGGCCATACCAGGTGACGGCATATTGCAGGTGGTTGTTCGGCAGGTCGAACTGGGTGACGGCGCCGATCGGCAGGCCCTTGGGGTTCGGCGCATCGCCCGCATCGACGAAGAAGGGCACGAGCCTGTCGGCCGGAATGCCGGTGCTCGACGCCATCGCGTCGAGGTCCTTCCAATAGAAGATGTTCTTCTGCAGGTCGTTGTCGGGCACGATGGAGGACGGCTTTTCGGCAAGGCGGGCGCGGGCAAGGCCCACCACGGTCTGCCCGCCGGTGAGTTGGCCCTGCTTGCGCATTTCCGGCTCCTTCGCCTCGAAGGGCACGAAACCGCGGTTGACGAAGAGGAAGCGGCCGTCGGCGAGCTGGAGCGGCGTATAGACGTGATAGCCGGTCTGGCCGTGCCAGGTGGCGAAGAAGTGCCGCTCCCTGTTGTTGGCGAAGGTGCCGGAAACCGTGACGGGACGGTATTCGATATCCTCGCCCCGCGTCGCCATCGCCTCGATATCGGCGAGCGCCGCCGGCGCGGCGATGCGGCGCGCGGCCATGTCTGCGAGAAGCTGTTCCTTCCAGTAGAGGCGCTGGACCTGCCAGGTGCCGAGCGACAGGAGGATGGCGAGGGCGATGACGAAGGCGGTTCCCGTGAGGATCGCCTTGCCCTTGCCCTTGCGCGGCATGGCACCGGCGGGGACCTCAGCCACGGTCGATCTCGCCCGGCCGCGCATTGTTGCGGTATTGCAGGGCGATCAGCAGGCCCTTGAGGATGCGCGTCAGCCCGAGGCCGAGGACGATGACGAGCGGGATCCACAAGAGGAAATGCACCCAGAGCGGCGGGTTGACGTTCACCTCCATCCACAGCGCCGCGCCGACGACGATGAAGCCGACGATAAGCAGCACGAAGACGACCGGGCCATCGCCCGAATCGGCGAAGGAATAGTCGAGCCCGCAGTTCGCGCAGGCCGGCTTCACCTTGAGCAGGCCGTCGAACAGCTTGCCCTGGCCGCAGCGCGGGCAGCAGCCGCGCACGCCGGCGCTGAAGGGGTCGACGGGGGGATAGAGTGCCTTGTCCTCGTCCATGGTCTTGTCCGTGTGTTCACGCCCGGGCGGGCGACCGCGGGCTCATGCTTCGGGCGGCAAGGCCCTCACCTGCCTGCCGGCATCCTCTCCCCGCAAGCGGGGCGAGGAGCGATGGATGCGCCTTCTGCCCCTTCGCCCCGCTTGCGGGGAGAAAGTCCAGGCAGGGGATGAGGGGCCAAGCCGGCGCATACATCCCTATACCGCCCTGCCCTTGCCCCGTCCAATCGAAAGGCCGCGACAAACGGCCCCGAAACGGAAAACGGCCGCATCGCTGCGGCCGTTTCGACAAATCGAGCGAGGCTCGCCTACATATGCGCGATCGGCGCGCCCCAGCCACCCCAGATGTAGATGGAGAAGAACAGGAAGAGCCAGACGACGTCGACGAAGTGCCAGTACCAGGCGGCCGCCTCGAAGCCGAAGTGCTGCTTCGGGGTGAAATCGCCGCGCATGGCGCGGATGAGGCAGACGATCAGGAAGATCGTGCCGACCAGGACGTGGAAGCCGTGGAAGCCGGTCGCCATGAAGAAGGTCGCGCCGTAGATGGATTCCTTGAAGGCGAACGGCGCGTGGGCGTATTCGTAACCCTGGACGAAGGAGAACAGCACGCCGAGCGCCACCGTCAGCGCGAGGCCGTTGACGAGGCCCTTGCGGTCGTTGTGCAGCAGCGCGTGGTGCGCCCAGGTCACGCAGGTGCCCGAAAGCAGCAGGATGACCGTGTTGTAGAGCGGCAGGTGCCAGGGATCGAGCACCTCGATGCCCTTCGGCGGCCAGACGCCGCCGGTATGCTCGACGCGGGCGGCCTGGATGGCCTCGCCCGGGAAGAGGCTGGCGTCGAAGAAGGCCCAGAACCAGGCGACGAAGAACATCACCTCGGAGGCGATGAACATGATCATGCCGTAGCGCAGGTGCAGCGAGACGACGCGCGTGTGGTGGCCCTCATGGGCTTCCTTCACCGTATCCGCCCACCAGGCATACATGGTGTAGAGCGTGATCAGGAGGCCGATGTAGAAGATCCACGGATTGGCGAAGTTGATGCCGAACAGGCTGAAGGCACCGCCCGAAAGGTAGCGCATGTAGCCGATACCGCCAAACGCCAGGATGAAGGCGCCGATGGAGGCAAGCAACGGCCACGGGCTGGGGTCGATGATGTGGTAGTCGTGTTTCTTCTGATGCGCATCGGCCATCTGACTTATCCCCAATGTATCGCGTTCCGTTCCCGGCATAGCCGGAAACGCATGGTATTCAAAGCTTGTTCGCGTCGTCCACCTTCGCCTCCGCAGCCGAAGCCACCGGCTTCGACGCCTCATGCGGATAGAAGGTATAGGACAGCGTGAGCGTGTGGATGCCCTTCGTCTCGACCGGCTCGACGATCGCCGGGTCGACGAAGAAGACGACGGGCATTTCGAGTTCCTCGCCCGGCTTCAGCGTCGTCTCGGTGAAGCAGAAGCACTGGACCTTGTTGAAATAGGCGCCGGCGGCCTGGGGCGTGACGTTGAACGTCGCCTGGCCGGTCGTCGGCGTCGAGGCGTTGTTACGTGCCTTGTACAGGACCTGCACGGTCTCGCCGATCTTCAGCTCGACCTCGCGCTGCACCGGCTCGAAGCTCCAGGCGAGGCCCGGGCCGACATTGGCGTCGAAGCGCACCTTGATCGTCCTGTCGAGGATGACGTCGGAGGCCTGCTCGACGCGCTGCGTCGTGCCGCCATAGCCCGTCACCTTGCAGAACATCTCGTAGAGCGGCACGGCCGCATAGGCCATGCCGACCATGCCGATGACGAAGGAACAGCAGATGGCGACGATCGTGCCGTTGCCCAATCCGCTTTTCTCAGGCCCGCTTTTCTCGGTCTTCTGCAGCTCGCTCATCGTCAGCCCGCCATTCCGCCGGAGAACTTGACGAGGGTTATGACGTAGAACAGCACGACGAGCCCCAGGAGCACCGCACCGAGCGCGATGTTCCGGCCGCGGCGCGACTTCTTCTGGCTTTCCGTGAGATTGACCGTTTCCATTACAGCACCCATCCAAGCGACGCGACCAGGTGGTCGACCATCAGGCCGGAGAAGACCGCGAACAGATAGACGATGGAGAAGGCGAAGAGCTTTTTGGCCGGCACCATCGCGCGGTCGCCTTCCGGCATGCGCAACACGCCGACAGAATACCACACGAAGCCGAGACCGAGGGCTGCGGCAAAGAGACCATAGCCGAAGCTGGCGAAACCGAGCACGGTCGGCACGACGGCGATGACGGCGGTCAGGACGGCGTAGACAAGGATCTGTACCTTCGTCGTCCACTCGCCGGCGACATTCGGCAGCATCGGCACGCCGACGGCGTCGTAGTCGCGCATCTTGAAGAGGGCGAGCGCCCAGAAATGCGCCGGGGTCCACAGGAAGGTGATGAGGAAGAGAACGACGCTCTCGACGGAGACGCCACCGGTAACGCAAGCCCAGCCGATCATCGGCGGGAAGGCGCCGGCCGCGCCGCCGATGACGATGTTCTGCGGCGTCGAGCGCTTCAGCCACATCGTGTAGATGACGGCGTAGAAGAAGATGGTGAAGGCGAGCAGGCCCGCCGAGAGCCAGTTGACCGCAAGGCCGAGGATCGCGACCGAGAAGGCGGAGAGCGTCAGGCCGAAGGCGAGCGCTTCTTCCGGGCGGATGCGGCCGGAGGGGATGGGACGCTTGGCGGTGCGGGTCATGACCGCATCGATGTCCGCGTCGTACCACATGTTGAGGGCACCGGAGGCTCCGGCGCCCACGGCGATACAGAGGATCGCGATGGCGCCGATGAGGGGATTGATCTCGCCCGGCGCGACGATGAGGCCGGCAAAGGCCGTGAAGACGACAAGCGACATGACGCGCGGCTTCAGGAGCTCGAAGAAATCACGCGGCGACGCTTCGGAGAGGTAGACCTCGCCGCCGCCCGGAACCGTTTCGTGATGCTCGATGACCGCCATGTTCTTTACCGTATCGTTCCGTTGTCAGAGAGAGCAAACCTCATGCCTCCTCCCTCTCTTCCGTCATCCTCGGGCTTGACCCGAGGATCCACGCCACCCCCCTCCGGCGTGCCGTAGGGAGTGGATCCTCGGGTCAAGCCCGAGGATGACGGAGGGTGGGGCGTGGGCCGCTGCCCAACGAACCGTCGTCTCCGCCAACATTCACGCGTTCTGCATTCACGTGTTCTGCAAGTCAGGGAGCCGCCGTTTCCGGCGGCCCCAATCTCAAAAGATCCTACTTGATCTTCGGGAGCTGTTCCCACTGGTGGAACGGCGGCGGCGAGGAGAGCTGCCATTCCAGCGTGTTGGCACCCTCGCCCCACGGGTTGTCTCCGGCGACGCGCTTCTTGGCGAAGGCTTCGAAGACGCCGAAGAGGAAGATCACGACGGCGAAGGCCGAGATGTACGAGCCGTAGGACGACACCGCGTTCCAGCCAGCGAAGGCATCCGGGTAGTCGATGTAGCGGCGCGGCATGCCGGCAAGGCCGAGGAAGTGCTGCGGGAAGAAGATCAGGTTCACGCCGACGAACATGACCCAGAAGTGCAGCTTGCCGAGGAATTCCGAATACATGTAGCCGGTCATCTTCGGGAACCAGTAGTACCAGGCCGCGAAGATGGCAAAGACGGCGCCGAGCGACAGGACGTAGTGGAAGTGGGCAACCACGTAGTAGGTGTCGTGCAGGGCGCGGTCGAGGCCGGCATTGGCGAGCTGGACGCCCGTGACGCCGCCGACGGTGAACAGGAAGATGAAGCCGATCGCCCAGACCATCGGCGTGGTGAAGCGGATCGAACCGCCCCACATCGTCGCGATCCACGAGAAGATCTTCACGCCCGTCGGAACCGCGATGACCATCGTGGCGAAGACGAAGTAGCGCTGCGTGTCGAGCGACATGCCGACCGTGTACATGTGGTGTGCCCACACGATGAAGCCGACGGCGCCGATGGCGACCATGGCATAGGCCATGCCGAGGTAGCCGAAGATCGGCTTGCGCGAGAAGGTCGACACGATGTGGCTGACGATGCCGAAGCCGGGCAGGATCAGGATGTACACTTCCGGGTGACCGAAGAACCAGAACAGGTGCTGGAAGAGGATCGGGTCACCGCCGTTTTCCGGCGCGAAGAAGGCCGTGCCGAAGTTGCGGTCGGTCAGAAGCATAGTGATGCCGCCCGCCAGGACCGGCAGCGAGAGCAGCAGCAGGAAGGCGGTGATCAGCACCGACCAGGCGAAGAGCGGCATCTTGTGCAGCGTCATGCCCGGGGCGCGCATGTTGAGGATCGTGGTGATGAAGTTGATCGCGCCGAGGATCGAGGATGCGCCGGCGATGTGCAGGCCGAGGATCACGAAGTCCATGGCAGGACCCGGCTGGCCGGAGGTCGAGAACGGCGGATAGATCGTCCAGCCGCCGCCCGCGCCGTAGGCGCCCGCCGGGCCTTCGACGAACATCGAAAGGAGAACCAGCAGGAAGGCCGGGATGATCAGCCAGAAGGAGATGTTGTTCATGCGCGGGAAGGCCATGTCCGGCGCGCCGATCATGATCGGCACCATCCAGTTGGCAAAGCCGCCGATGAGCGCGGGCATGACCATGAAGAAGATCATGATGAGCGCATGCGCCGTCGTGAAGACGTTGAACATGTGCTTGCCGCCGTCGATGGCGGCATCGCCCTCGAAGCCGTAGACCATCTGGGCGAGACCGTGGAAGATCTGGATGCCCGGCTCCTGCAGTTCCATGCGCATCACCACCGACAGCGTACCGCCGATGATGCCCGCACAGATCGCGAAGATCAGGTAGAGGGTGCCGATGTCCTTGTGGTTGGTCGACAGGAACCAACGCTGGAAGAAGGTGAGCGGCTTGTGTTCGTGGTGATCGTGGTGATCGCCGTGGGCAGCGGATGTTCCGGCCATGGTCTCGACTCCCTTGGAATTACTGCGCGGCGTTGGCGGCGACGTTGACGGACTTCGCCGCACCGTCGACCGACGCCATCAGGGCTTTGTTTGCATCGCCGAGATTCGTCGCGGCGGCGGCAAGCCACGTATCGTACTTCTCCTGCGAGACGACGCGGATGGCGATCGGCATGTACGCATGGTCCTTGCCGCACAGCTCGGAACACTGGCCGTAGAACAGGCCTTCACGGTCGGCCTTGAACCAGGTTTCGTTGAGGCGGCCCGGCACGGCGTCGATCTTCACGCCGAAGGAGGGCATCGCGAAGGCGTGGATCACGTCGGCAGCGGTGACGAGGAGACGGACATGCTTGCCGACGGGAACGACGACCTCGTTGTCGACGGCGAGAAGGCGCGGATAGACGCCCTTGTCTTCCTTGCCGGCGGCGGCGCGATCGCCTTCCTGGAGCAGGATGCTGTCGAAGGAGAGCGGGCTTTCGCCGATCTGGTATTCATAACCCCAGTACCACTGGTAGCCGGTGGCCTTGATCGTCAGTTCCGGCTCTTCCGTGGGGGCGAGCTGCTTGGTGAGGAGCTGGAAGGAGGGAACGGCGAGGAAGAGGAGAACGATGACCGGGCCGAGCGTCCAGACGACTTCGATCGCCGTGTTGTGGCTGGTCTTGGACGGGACCGGATTGGCGCCTTCGCGGAACTTCACGACGACGACGACAAGCAGCGCGAGAACGAACAGGGTGATCGGGACGATGAACCACAGTGTGTACTGCTCGAACCAGCGGATCTCTTCCATGATCGAGGTCGCAGCGGGCTGGAGGCCCTTCTGCCAGTCGAACGGCTGATCAGCGAAAGCGGTGGAAGCAAAGAGCAGACAGCCGATCGCGGCCAGAACTGCAAAAGCTTTGTTTTTCACAACGTATCTCCCCAAGGCGTTTGATCGGGATCAAACAGACGCGCAGAATCCCTGCTATACTGAGTGCTTAAAACCACAGTTTCATGCTCGCCGCAACAGCCATGGGGGACACCCCGTGCGGCATTTTTGCGCAAAAGCAAAAGCATGGCCCCGCTCCCCACAGTTTCTTCACAATCCTCTATAGCATGAAAGGTTTGGCTGCGCCGATCCCGCCGCACGCCCCCTCGCCCGGCCTCGTCCGCCTGCCTGCGGCGCCTCGCCCGCCCCGCGCAAGGCCCCTATTATAATGAGTGGGCGGGCCGTCCAATTTCCGCCTTCAATCAATTGGAAATGAGCGCCCGGGGCTTTTCATTTCGCCGCCGCCCCTTCAAAGATAGGCCCGACTGATTCGAGATTCCGAGGTTTTCATGGGTTTTGCTCCCCTTTCCCGGCTGTCCCGCACGGCACTTGGCCTTGCCGCGCTCGGATTCGGCGCTCTCGCGCTTCCCTCCCTTTCGGCAGCCCAGCAGCCCGGCACGGTGAAATCGAACCATGGCGCCTGGTCGATCGTCTGCGACCAGCCGGCCGGCGCCTCCGGCGAACAGTGCGCGCTGATGCAGAACGTGCTGGCCGAGGACCGGCCCGAGCTCGGCCTCTCCGTCGTCGTGCTGAAGACCGCCGACCGCAAGGCGAAGATCCTGCGCGTGCTGGCGCCGCTCGGCGTGCTCCTGCCGAACGGCCTCGGCCTCAATGTCGACGGCAAGGATATCGGCCGCGCCTATTTCGTGCGCTGCTTCTCGGACGGCTGCTATGCCGAGGTCGTGCTGGAGGACGAGCTGCTGAAGACCTTCCGCTCCGGCGCGACGGCGACCTTCATCGTCTTCCAGTCGCCCGAGGAAGGCATCGGCATCCCCGTCGACCTCAAGGGTTTCGGCGAAGGCTACGACGCGCTGCCGTAAGCCCGCTTCCGGGCGGGCTTGCCGCCCGCCCACCGGGGACTTACATGAGCCCCAAGTCCATTGCTTGCGGAGCCTCCCATGAACACCGACCTCCTCTCCCTCTTCGACGCCGACGAGGCGTCCGTGCAGGCGGTGCTGAAGGAGGCGCTCGATAGTGCCGACGATGGCGAGCTCTTCCTCGAGCATGCCCAGGCCGAATCCCTCTCCTTCGACAATGGCCGCCTCAAGGGCGGCAGCTTCAACACCGACCAGGGCTTCGGCCTTCGGGCCGTCGCCGGCGAGGCGGTGGGCTATGCGCATTCCGGCGAGATGACGCTTGCGGCGCTGAAGCGCGCGGCCGATGCGGCGGGCGCCGTCACGCGCGGCTATTCCGGCGACTATGCCGCCGCGCCGCAGGGCACCAATCGCCAGCTCTATACGCCCGACAACCCGATCGGCGCGCCGAGCTTCGAGCAGAAGGTCGCCCTCCTCACCGAGATCGACGCCTACCTGCGCGCCAAGGACCCGAAGGTGCGGCAGGTGACGGCCTCGATCGCCGCGAGCTGGCAGGTCGTCAACATCCTGCGCGCCGACGGGCACCGCGTCACCGACATCCGCCCGATGACCCGCGTCAACATCTCCGTCGTCGCCGGGCAAGGCGACCGGCAGGAGACCGGCAGCTACGGCATCGGCGGGCGCACCACCTTCGACGCGTTCCTCACCGAGGAGAGCTGGCGTTTCGGCGCGGACGAGGCGCTGCGCCAGGCGCTGGTCAACCTCGAGGCCGTCGAGGCGCCGGCGGGCACGATGGACGTGGTGCTCTCCTCCGGTTGGCCGGGCGTCATGCTGCACGAGGCCGTCGGCCACGGGCTGGAAGGGGATTTCAACCGCAAGAAGACCTCGGCCTTCGCCGGGCTGATGGGCGAGCAGGTCGCCGCCCGGGGCGTCACCGTCGTCGACGACGGCACGATCGACAACCGCCGCGGCTCGATCACCGTCGACGACGAGGGCACGCCGTCGGCCTATAACGTGCTGATCGAGGACGGCAAGCTCGTCGGCTACATGCAGGATAGGCAGAATGCCCGCCTGATGGGCATGAAGGCGACCGGCAACGGCCGCCGGCAGGGTTACGCCCACCGGCCCATGCCGCGCATGACCAACACCTACATGCTTTCCGGCGACAGGACACCGGAGGAGATCATCGCCTCCGTGAAGAACGGCCTCTATGCCGTCTCCTTCGGCGGCGGGCAGGTGGACATCACCTCCGGAAAATTCGTCTTCGGCTGCACGGAAGCCTATCTCATCGAGAACGGCAAGGTGACGGCGCCGGTCAAGGGCGCCATGCTGATCGGCAACGGGCCGGACGCCATGCGTCGCGTCTCGATGGTCGGCAACGACACGAAGCTCGATACCGGCATCGGCAATTGCGGCAAGGCCGGCCAGTGGGTCCCGGTCGGCGTCGGCCAGCCGCATCTGCGCATGGACCAGGTGACGGTGGGCGGCACCAAGGCCTGATCCCGCAAGCTCCCCTACCGTTCCGCAACCCCTCATCCGCCTGCCGGCAGCTTCTCCCCGCAAGCGGGAGGGCAATCATATCTGACGAGGCGTCCCCCCCTCTGGCCTGCCGGCCATCTCCCCCTCAAAGGGGGGAGATTAGATGGAGCAGCGTTTCGCCTCGCTCTAACGTTGCTGATCAAGCAAGGTTTTTGCCTCTTGCCAATCTCCCCCCTTTGAGGGGGAGATGGCCGGCAGGCCAGAGGGGGGGCGCAACATGCCGCCCTGCTTGATGCGATTGCCTTCCCACAGACGGAAAGAAGGTCGCGGCAGCGGGATGAGGGGCAGCCGGACCTCGGCCTCAAGGACCGCCAGAGACGGCAAAGCGCTGCAACAGCCATTGCCGGAAGGCGCGGGCCTCCGGGGAGAGGCGCTTGAAATCGCGGGCGACGAGCCAGTAGGCGCCGTAGCGGATCGAGATGTCGAAGAGCTGCACGAGACGCCCTTCGGCGATGTCCTCGGCCGCGAAGGCGCGGTCGACCAGCGCGATGCCGTGGCCGCGCAGCGCCGCCTGCAGCACGAGATTGCCTTCGGTGAAGATCTGCGCCCGCCCGGGCGGCACATCCGGCAGGCCGGCGGCGGCGAACCAGCGTTGCCAGGCGCTGCGGTTCTCCTCGTGCAGCAGCGTATAGGCGAGGATATCGGCCGGCACGCGCAGCGGCGGCCCCTCCGCCATCAGGCAGGGCATGATCACGGGCACCAGCTCCACGTCCGCCAGATGCTCGGCCGCAACGCGCGGCCAGGCCCTGGCATCCATGCCGTGCCGGATGGCGATTTCCGCCTCGTGCGTGCGGAACTCGATGAGCCGCATGTCCGATTCGACCACAACGTCGATCTCGGGATGGTCAGCATGGAAATCGTCGAGATGCGGCACGAGCCAGCTTGCCGCGAAGGAAGGCTCGGAGCTGATCTCCAGCAGCCCGCCGCCGCGCCGGCCGCGGATCTCCGACAGGCTCGCATCCATTGCGTCGAAGGCGCGCGACAGGACGTCGAGCAGCGCCTCGCCGGCGGAGGTGAGGCGCACGCTGCGATGGCGGCGCTCGAAGAGCGGCTTGCCGAGCTCGGCCTCCAGCTCCTTGACCTGCCGGCTCACCGCGGCCTGCGAGACGAGCAGTTCCTCGGCCGCCAGCGTGAAGCTGCCGAGCCGGCCCGCCGCCTCGAAACTCCTGAGCGCCGTGAGCGGCAGACGTCCGCGTTTCATCGCATAACCTCAAGTCATCCGAAATCGACGATAAACTCGTTTGAGCCGCAGGGGCAAGCGGGCGGACACTCCGTGCAGACCGAAAGCACGGAGAACGACGATGTTCGACCCCATCACCCGCATCTTCATGGATGTCATCCGCATCCTCACCTTCCAGACCGGGCGGCCGGCGCCGCCGCGCCACAGGAAAGCCGTTGTTAACCACTCGGATACCGACCGGGTGCGATAACGGCCGCGAGAGACGAAGGGACAACGAAGACGACATGCCGATCCGCAGTGTCATGCGACAGGGACTGAGGCGCGCCGTGATCACCGGCGGGCTGGAGTTCGCGCACCTGGCCGAACGCGTCGGGCTGATGGCGTCCGCCCGCGGCATGGGCGCGATCTTCACGCTGCACCATGTGCGGCCGAAGACGCCGCAGGCCTTCGATCCGAATGCGCATCTGGAGGTCACGCCGGAATTTCTCGATGCGGCGATCGAATACCTCACGGAAGAAGGCTACCAGTTCGTGGCGCTGGCCGACATGCCGGCGCGGCTCGCCATCGCGCGCGCCGGCGAGCGCTTCGCCGCCTTCACGCTGGATGACGGCTACCGCAACAATGCGGTCCATGCCCAGCCGGTCTTCACGCGGCACAAGGTGCCGTTCACCGTCTTCGTCTCACCGGGCTTCACCTGCAAGACCCACGGCATCTGGTGGGAGACGCTGACGGAACTTCTGCGCACCGCGCCCCATCTGGAATTCGATTTCGGCTCCGGCGCGATCGCCATGCCGCTTGCCACGCCCTTCCAGAAACAGGCCGCCTATGCCCGGCTCGCCCGCTTCATCCAGGCAGAGATGGAGGAGGCGGCAGCGATCGAGCGCCTCGATGCGGCGGCAAGGGCCCATGGCATCGATCCGCTGATGATCACCGAACGGCTCGTCATGCGCGAACCGGAGCTGAAGAGCCTCGTCGTCAACCCCCTTGCCTCGATCGGCGCCCATACGGTGAGCCACCGCGCCCTCGCGCGCCTCGGCGACGAGGAGGCGCGCCACGAGATGGACCAGTCGGCCGCGCGCATCGCCGACATCGTCGGCCACCGGCCGGACACGCTCGCCTATCCCTATGGCGACCGCGCCGCCGTCTCGCCGCGCGAGCACAAGCTTGCAAGGGACCTCGGCTTCCGCGTCGCCGTCACCACGGATCCGGGCACGCTTTCGGCCCGCTCCTTCGACGCGCCGACGACCCTGCCCCGTATCTCGCTGAACGGGCACTACCAGAAGCCGAAATATGTCGGCGCGCTGGCCTCGGGCATTCCCTTCCGGCTGATGCGGCGCTGAGCTATGGCCTCCGCACGTTCAGGAAACCGTTCCATGCTGCGCCCCCCTCTGGCCTGCCGGCCATCTCCCCCTCAAGGGGGGAGATCGGCTAGAGGCGAAAACCTCGCTCAAATTGCAACGCTAAAAAGAGGGCAAAATGCCGCCCCATCCAATCTCCCCCCTTGAGGGGGAGATGGCCGGCAGGCCAGAGGGGGGTATGCCGCCATAGAACACGGCGGTCCCGAATTTTCACGGATACATCCTGACCTTCGTCCAGCCCGCGCCGTCCTCCGTGCGGCGGAATTCCACGCGGTCGTGCAGGCGGAAGGGGCGGTCGTGCCAGAATTCGATCGAGACGGGCCTGATGCGGAAGCCGGACCAGTGCGGCGGGCGGGGGATCTCGCCGATGGCGTAGCGGGCCGTGTATTCGGCGACGGCCTTTTCCAGCGCGAAGCGGCCTTCCAGCGGGCGCGACTGCTTCGACGCCCAGGCGCCGATGCGGCTGCCGCGCGGGCGCGAGGCATAATATTCGTCGGCCTCGGCATCGGTGACGATCTCCACCTCGCCGCGGATGCGCACCTGGCGGCGCAGGGACTTCCAGTGGAAGCACATGGCGGCCTTGCGCGCGCCAAGGATCTCCACGCCCTTCCGGCTCTCGAAATTCGTGTAGAAGACGAAACCGCGCGCATCGAACCCCTTGAGCAGGACCATGCGCACATTCGGCAGGCCCGCCTCGTCGACGGTGGCGAGCGCCACCGCGTTCGGGTCGTTCGGCTCGGTCTTCCCCGCCTCCTCCAGCCATGCGCCGAAGAGGGAATAGGGTTCGTTTTCCTCGGTGAAGTCACCGCTTGTTAACGCATTTTCGCTCATATTCGATTCAATGCCGATCTATTGGCTGCATGAGGCAGGTTGGAGTGGACGTCATAGCAAAGTCGCGAGCGCAGACAAAGCCATACGGGGCACATTGCCTTGCGGTTGTTGTCGTGACCCTGTGCGGCGCCTCTCTCTCGGGCTGCATGGGCGGTCTCGACCTCTTCGACGGCGGCAAGGTGGATGCCGTGCGCACCAGTTCCGTGCCCGCCGGCACGGAGCGGCTGACCGACGAGATCACCGTGCGCAATGCCGTCTCCTCCGCCGATCTTGCGCGCATCGGCGGCAGCCCCATTCCCTGGGCGAACTCCGCCTCGGGCAGCGCCGGCGTCATCAGCAGCATTGCGGAAAACCGCGACAATGCCGGGCGGCCCTGCCGCGATTTCGTGACGACGCGCCATTCCTACCAGGGCATCGCCAACTATTCCGGCCGGACCTGCCTTGCCAGTTCCGGCGAATGGCTGCTGCTCGCCTTCGACCTGCAGGGTTGAGGGCGCGCGATCTTTGCGATTTCTCAACTCTGACCCGTAACGAGTGATTAGGACGTTCATCGCTATCATGGCGGGCAAAACGGCAACGGGTGGAAGTTATGCGTGACCCCTATTCGGTGCTCGGTGTGAAGCGGAACGCCGGGCAGGAGGAAATCAAGGCTGCCTGGCGCTCGCTGGCGAAGGCCGTGCATCCCGACCAGAATCACGACGATCCCAACGCCACCGTGCGCTTCACCGAGGCCGGCCGCGCCTACGACATCCTGCGCGATCCCGACAAGCGCAGCCGCTATGACCGCCAGCAGCGCGAGGCCGAACTGCGCCGCATGGAGCAGATGCGCCGCCAGCAGGCCGAGCGCAAGACGAAGAGCGAGGCGCCGCCGCGCATGTCGAACGAGGATGCGGAGGACATGATCGCCCGCATCTTCGGCGTCGATTCGCGCGGCCAGCCGGCGGAGACCAAGGCACAGGCCCAATCCCAGGCGCAGCCTCGCCCGCAGGCACAGGCACAGGCGACCGCAGGCCCCGCCCAGGACGCCCGCAAGGCGACCGACGAGCCGGACGCGGAGAAGGCGGCACCAGGCCGCGGCGTCGCCCCGGCGTCCAACCTCATCTCCGCCATCATCCGCCGCATCCGCGGCAGCCGCGCCAAGGTGGAAACGGCGCCCGACTTCGTCGCAGACGTCGCCGTCAGCGTCGAGGACATCCTCAACAAGGTGCGCCCGACCGTCGAGACACCGGACGGCCAGACGCTGCGCGTGCCGGTCGGCGCCGGGTCGACCGACGGCCAGGTGATCCGCCTCAAGGAGGCCGGACACCGTATCGAGGGCCTTAGGCGCGGCGATGCCGTCCTTACCCTGCGCGTTATTCCCGGCCGCTTCCGGGTCGACGGTTTCGACCTCAAGGTCGACCTGCCGGTGACGATCGAGAATGCCGTGCTCGGCTGCGAGACGACCGTCGAGGGCCCGCTCGGGACCCTCCCCGTGACGGTTCCGGCCTGGTCGGGCTCCGACCAGCAGATCCGCATTCCCGGCGAAGGCCTCGTCATGGAGAACGGCGAGCGGGGCGATCTCGTCGCCGAAATCCGCCTCCTCCTGTGGGAAAAGCCGGACGACAAGATGATCGACCTGATGCGCAGCCTGCGCGAAGGGCTCTATCTTTAAGCGCTTCGTGACGCTTTCATAAAACATGCACCCATTGTTACGTGTGCTAACAGTTCCTGAACCCCCGCGCGCTTGAACGCCATTGCCGCCTATGCCATAGGCAAACCTGACTTACGTATCAGGGGGCAAACCATGGTTCAGGCATCTGGTCTGATGAAGGGCAAGCGCGGCGTCATCATGGGCGTCGCCAACAACCGTTCCATCGCCTGGGGCATCGCCAAGGCTATCCACGCACAGGGTGGCGAGATCGCCCTCACCTACCAGGGCGATGCGCTGAAGAAGCGCGTCGAGCCGCTGGCCGCCGAAATCGGCGCGGTGCTGGCCGGCGATTGCGACGTCTCCGACGAGGCGTCGATCGACGCCGTCTTCGAGAACATCGAGAAGACCTGGGGCAAGATCGACTTCCTCGTGCACGCCATCGGCTTTTCCGACAAGGACGAACTGACCGGCCGCTATGTCGACACGACGCCGGCGAACTTCGCCAAGACCATGCAGATCTCGGTCTATTCCTTCACCTCCGTCGCCCGCCGCGCGGAAAAGCTGATGACCGACGGCGGCTCGATGCTGACGCTGACCTATTACGGCGCGGAAAAGGTCATGCCGAACTACAATGTCATGGGCGTCGCCAAGGCCGCGCTGGAGGCGAGCGTAAAGTATCTCGCCGTCGACCTCGGCCCGAAGAACATCCGCGTCAACGCCATCTCGGCCGGCCCGATCAAGACGCTCGCGGCCTCCGGCATCGGCGACTTCCGCTACATCCTCAAGTGGAACGAGTACAACGCGCCGCTGCGCCGGACCGTCACCATCGAGGAAGTGGGCGATGTCGGCCTCTACATGCTCTCCGATCTTTCGCGCTCGGTGACCGGCGAGACCCATCATGCGGACAGCGGCTACCATGTCGTCGGCATGAAGGCCGTCGATGCGCCGGACATCTCCGTCGTCAAGGACTGATACAGGCCTTTCTCCCGAGGTTTCCCGCCTTGCTCATCTACATGATCCGCCACGGCCAGACCGCGTGGAATGCAGAGGGCAGGCTGCAAGGCCAGAAGGACATCCCGCTGAACGAGACCGGCCGCCGCCAGGCGGCCGGCAACGGCGCCGCCCTCAAGGGCATTCTCGGCAAGAAAGCCGGCGATTTCGATTTCGTCGCAAGCCCGCTCGGGCGCACACGCGAGACCATGGAGATCCTGCGCGGCGCCATGGGGCTCGATCCGCTGGCCTACCGCACCGATGCCCGCCTCGTCGAAGTCTCCTTCGGCGACTGGGAGGGCCATACGCTGCCCGAACTGATGGCCGAAGCGCCGGGGCGGGTCGAGGAGCGCAGCCGCGCGAAATGGAACTTCATTCCGCCGGGCGAAGCGGCGGAAAGCTACGAGATCCTCTCCTGGCGCGTCGCCTCATGGCTTGCCGACGTGCGCAAGCCGACCGTCTGCGTCAGCCATGGCGGCGTTTTCCGCGCGGCCTTCCGCCTCAACGGCATGGACGAGGAGGAGGCGGCCAACACGCCGATCCACCAGGACCGCGTGCTGCGCATCGACGCGACGGGAATGCACTGGCTCTGAGGAGCGAAGGCTCCTTACCTGCCTGCCGGCATCCTCTCCCCGCAAGCGGGGCGAGCAGCGATGGGCTCGCCGTTTTCCTGCATTCAGCCCATTTCCGGAGGAAGGAGCGGCACGGCATTCCCCTTCTCCCCGCCCGCGGGGGAAGGTCCCGGCAGGGGGATGAGGGACGACCCTCTACTGGATGATCTCCAGATCGTTGATGACGCGCTTGCCGTCGACTTCGGTGTAGAAGACCAGCACCTTCACGCCCGGCTCCAGGCCTTCGAAGTTGAACTCCTCCGGCGCCTGGTACTTCTTGCCGTCGTCCAGCGAGAGGCTGAGATTCGTCGTGTCGACATTCGTGATCACCGCCTCCACGTCGGCGCTTTCGGCCGAAGCGGCGAGCGGCGAGAGAAAAACGGCCGTGGCCATCAGCGCGGCGATCAGAAAGCGCATCTTGCGAACCTCTGGGAATGAATCAGTCTTTTTGCTGGCCATGTCAGATGCCCCCCAAATATGGCGAAATTCGCCCGCCCCCGCGCGCGTCACGAAATGGATGGCCGGAAAGGTCAGGCGAATCAAGGCGCACCGCCGGCTCGTCCCCCGAATTGACGGACAAGTCGGCAACGCTCCTGTGGACGGAGCCGCCGTATCGGATGGGAAGTGCAAGTATTTCAGCTGCTTATAAATGCAATTTTAACAATGCCTCACTTACCGTTTTGCGATCATCGGGGACCGCCGTCTTGCACCTTCCAGCCGCCCTTCGCCACGCTCTGGCGTCCATAGCAGAATGGGCGAAGCCATCGCTCGTTCCGGCGGCCATCGCCGGCTGCGTCATCCTGACGGCGGGCGTCATCTACGAGCGGCAGAACGAGCGCATCTATCACAACGAGCTGCAGAACCATGTCGCCGGCGATCTCGCGCTGGTCGGCGCCCGGCTGCAGAGCCAGGTGAGCAGCAACGTGGCGGCGCTGCGCAGCGTCGCCAACATGTTCGCCGTGGCCCCCGAGCAGGCGACGCTGCAGTTCAATGTCTTCGCCCGCAAGCTGATGCTGCAGAACGCCCATTTCCGGCGCGTCGGCGTCGCGCCGGACGGCATCGTCCGGCAGGCCTTCCCGCTCGACGGCAACCAGCACTATCTCGGCACCGACTTCAACCGCTTCCCCTCCTTCCGCCAGGCCGCCCAGGCGGACCGTTCGCGCGGGCGACCGCTGATGTTCGGGCCGGTGCAGTTCGCCAAGGGCGGTCGCGGCTTCAACCTCTTCATCCCGGTCTTCACCAATGCGGGCGCGCGGCACTATTTCTGGGGCTACATCGACGGCCTGATCGACGAGCGCAAGCTCTTCAGCGATGCCGGCCTGTTCGATCCCGACCAGGCCGCCCTGCACGGCGCGCAACGGCATGAGACCGACATCCAGCTCGCCATCCGCGATGTCAGCGTGCCGGACAATATCGTCGATCCGTTCTTCGGCGATGCGGAGATCTTCGAGAAGGATCCCGTCGTGCAGGCCCTCGACTTTCCGGGCGGCCGCTGGGAACTGGCGGCCATTCCGGCCAAGGGCTGGCACCATCCGCCGGAAAACCTCACGCAGGTCCGGCTGATCATCGTCGCCGCCGCCCTCGTCATCATCGTGCCGATCTTCCTGACCGGCGGCCTCGTCAGCGAGCGCCAGCGCAACATCGCCCGCCTGCGGGCGCGCGAACGCCAGGTGCAATCGCTCTCCCAGCGCCTCGACATCGCGCTCGACGCCTCCAAGATCGGCATCTGGGAAGTCGAGCTCTCGACCGGCGCGCGCAACTGGGACGCGCAGATGCATCGCCTGCACGGCTTTCCGGAGAACGAGACGCCGAACGACCACGCATGGCGTTCCGTCCTTCACCCGGAGGACGTCGCCACCACCAGGGCCGAGATGGATATGATCCGTGCCGGCGGCAACGACTACAAGTCGCAGTACCGCATCCTCATGCCGGACGGCAGCTGGCACTACATCCGCAATGTCGGCTCACGCCTCGTCGGCCCGAACGGCGAGGAGAAACTGACCGGCATCAGCTGGGACGTCACCGAGGACGTGCTGCTCAACCAGGCGCTGAAGAGCGCCAAGGACCATGCCGAGGTGCAGAACGCCGAGCTTGCCAAGCTGACGCAGCGCCTCGACCTCGCGCTCGATTCCTACGAATGCGGCCTGTGGGAAGCCGACCTGGAGGACGGCCTGACGCTGTGGGACGACCGCATGCACCAGCTCTACGGCGTCACGAACACCGGCGAGCGCATCACGCACGAGACCTGGATCAACGCCATCCACCCCGAGGACCGTGCGGAGGCCGAGAGCAAGGCCACGCAGACCATCAAGGAGAACGTGCCCTATCTGCGCACCTCGCGCGTCGTGCATCCTGACGGCTCCGTGCGCCACGTCCAGTCGGTGGGCAAGCTGCATGTCGGGCAGGATGGCCGGCGCAAGCTCGTCGGCCTCGCCTTCGACGTCACCAACGACATGCAGATGACCGCCCGCCTGCGCGAGGCCAAGGAACAGTCCGACCGGCAGAATGCCGAGCTCGAACGGACCAGCCGCCGCCTCGACCTCGCGCTCGATTCCTACCAGTGCGGCCTGTGGGAGGCCGACCTCGACCTCGGCCGGACCTACTGGGACGAGCGCATGCACCAGCTCTACGGCCTCGCCTTCACCGACGGCATCGTGACGCACGAGGCCTGGCTCGAGGCGATGCATCCGGACGACCGCGCCGCGACGGTCGAGACCGTCAACCACTGCATCGAGCACCACCTGCCCTACGTTCATGAGGCCCGCGTCGTGCTGCCGGACGGCGAGGTCCGCCACGTCCGCTCCGTCGGCAAGGTCCATCTCGGCCAGGACGGCAGCCGCAAGCTCATCGGCCTTGCCTTCGACGTCACGGAAGACGTGATCCTGAAGGAGAACCTGAAGGCGGCCAAGGAGCAGGCGGACGCCAAGAATATCGAACTGGAACAGGCGAAGGTCCGCATCGAGCACAATGCGCTGCACGACCCGCTGACCGGCCTCGGCAACCGCCGCAAGCTCGACGACGAGCTGACCGGCATCGCCGCGCGCAGCGAGACGAAGGACGCCCGCGTCGGCATCCTGCATATCGACCTCGACCGCTTCAAGCAGATCAACGACACGCTCGGCCACGCCGCCGGAGATGCGCTGCTCGTGCATGCCTCGCAGGTGCTGCGGGCCTGCGTGCATGCCGGCGACCTCGTGGCGCGCATCGGCGGCGACGAATTCGTCGTCGTGGTGACGAACACGACGGACCAGACCTATCTCAGCGCGCTGTCGCGCCGCATCATCAGCCTGATGCAGCAGCCTGTCGAATATGAGGGTCATCTCTGCCGCTTCGGCGTCAGCATCGGCATCGCGCTGACCGAGGGCCGGTCGATCGACACCGCCAAGCTGCTCGTCAACGCCGATATCGCGCTCTACCGCGCCAAGGCGCTCGGGCGGAACCGGCACGAATTCTTCACCGAGGCGCTGCAGGCCGAGATCATCTCGAACAAGCGCATCGCCGACGACATCCTGGCCGGCATCGAGAACAACGAGTTCGTGCCCTACTACCAGCCGCAGATCGACGCGGGCACGCTGAAGCTCGCCGGCGCCGAGGCGCTCATCCGCTGGAACCACCCGCGCGACGGGCTGCTCACGCCCGACCGGTTCCTGAAGATCGCCGAGGACCTCAACGTCATGGCGACGCTCGACCGCATCGTCCTGGAAAAGGCGCTGCTGGACTGCGCCCGCTGGGCCGCCCAGGGCCTCATCATGCCGAAGATCTCGGTCAATGTCTCGGCGCGGCGCCTCAGGGACGAGAGCCTGATCGACAGCCTGACGGGCCTGTCCATCCAGCCCGGCCAGATCGCCTTCGAGCTGGTCGAATCGATCTTCCTCGACGAGAGCGACGACGTGGTGCTTGCCAATCTCGAACGCATCAAGGCGCTCGGCATCGACATCGAGATCGACGATTTCGGCACCGGCCACACCTCCATCGTCAGCCTGCTCAAGCTGAAGCCGAAACGGCTGAAGATCGACCGCCAGCTCGTCGCCCCCATCCTCACCTCGCGCAACGAGCAGGCGCTGGTTCGCTCGATCATCGAGATCGGCCGCTCGCTCGGCATCGAGATCGTGGCGGAAGGCGTGGAGACGATGGCCCATGCCGAAATGCTCGGCCTGCTCGGCTGCGACCTGCTGCAGGGCTATGCCTTCGCCAAGCCGCTCTCCCGCGACGCCTTCCTCGCCTTCGGCAGCGAGATGCGTTGGAAACTGGCGTCCTAGAGCTTCTGGGATAGCGCCAAAACCGCTTCACCCACGCGAAACCCTTGTCCCGACCCCACCTTTTCCCCTAAGAGAGGGCGCACTTTCTTGTGGGGTCCGGTTCCGCTCATGTCGCACAATACCTTCGGTCATCTCTTCCGCGTCACCACCTGGGGCGAAAGCCATGGGCCGGCGCTCGGCTGCGTGGTGGACGGCTGCCCGCCCGGCATCCGCTTCACGCTCGCCGAACTCCAGGCTTGGCTCGACAAGCGCAAGCCCGGCCAGTCGCGCTTCGTGACGCAGCGCCGCGAGGATGACCTCGTCAAGGTGCTCTCCGGCGTGATGATGGACGACGACGGCGAGACGATGATCACCACCGGCACGCCCGTCTCCATGCTGATCGAGAACACCGACCAGCGCTCCAAGGACTATGGCGAGATCGCCCGGCGCTACCGCCCCGGCCATGCCGACTATACCTATGACGTCAAGTACGGCATCCGCGATTATCGCGGCGGCGGCCGCTCTTCCGCCCGCGAGACGGCGGCGCGCGTCGCCGCCGGCGGGCTTGCCCGCAAGGTCGTGCCGGGCCTTACCGTGCGTGCCGCGCTGGTGCAGATCGGCAAGCACAGGATCAACCGCGACAACTGGGACTGGAACGCGGTGAACGACAACCCGTTCTTCGCGCCGGACCCCGCCATCGTTCCGGTCTGGGAAGAATACCTGGACGGCATCCGCAAGGCGGGCTCGTCCATCGGCGCGGTCGTCGAAGTGGTCGCCGAGGGTGTGCCAGCCGGCCTCGGCGCGCCGATCTACGGCAAGCTCGACCAGGACATCGCCTCGCTGCTGATGTCGATCAACGCCGTCAAGGGCGTGGAGATCGGCGAGGGTTTTGCGAGCGCGGAACTGACCGGCGAGGCGAACGCCGACGAGATGCGCATGGGCAATGACGGCAACCCGATCTTCCTCAGCAACCATGCCGGCGGCATCCTCGGCGGCATTTCCACCGGCCAGCCGGTGATCGCGCGCTTCGCCATCAAGCCCACGTCCTCCATCCTCACCGAGCGCCGCTCGATCGACGCCGACGGCAACAATGTCGACGTGCGCACCAAGGGCCGGCACGATCCCTGCGTCGGCATCCGCGCCGTGCCGATCGGCGAGGCGATGGTTGCCTGCGCCATCGCCGACCACTATCTCCGCGACCGCGGCCAGACCGGCCGCCTGAAATAGGAAACCGCCATGAGCTACGACCAGAAGCGCGTCGTCGATGCCATCCGTGCCTTCGAGGCCGGCGAGATCGTCGTCGTCATGGATGACGACGGCCGCGAGAACGAGGGCGACCTCATCGTCGCCGCCGTGCACTGCACGCCGGAGAAGATGGCCTTCATCGTGCGCCACACCTCCGGCATCGTCTGCACGCCCATGCCGCGCGAGGAAGCCAAGCGCCTCAACCTCAACGCCATGGTGGCGGAGAACGATTCGGCCCACACCACCGCCTTCACCGTCTCCGTCGACTTCAAGCACGGCACGACGACCGGCATTTCTGCCGACGACCGCACGCTGACCGTGCGCAACCTCGCCAACCCGAATGTCGGCCCGACGGATTTCGTGCGCCCCGGCCACATCTTCCCGCTCGTCGCGCGCGAGGGCGGCGTCTTGATGCGCTCCGGCCATACGGAAGCCGCCGTCGACCTCTGCAGGCTCGCAAGCCTGCCGCCGATCGGCGTGATCAGCGAACTCGTCAACGACGACGGCACCGTCATGCGCGGGCCGCAAGTCGCGAGCTTTGCCGAGCAGCATGGCCTCAAGCAGGTCTCCGTCGCCGATCTCATCGCCTACCGCCAGCGCAAGGAGACGCTGATCGAGCAGGTCGACAGCTTCGACATCGACACGCCCTACGGCAAGGCGAAGGCCCTGACCTACACCCTGCCCTGGGATCCGATGCAGCACCTCGCCGTCGTCTTCGGCGACATCCGCGACGGCGTGGACATTCCGGTGCGCCTGCATCTCGAGAATGTCGGCGGCGACGTTTTCGGCGCGAACCGCCAGATCGACGGCATCATGAAGCGGATCGCGGAGCAGGGCCGCGGCGTGATCGTCTACCTGCGCGAGGGCTCCGTCGGCGTCGGGCAGTCCTCCACCGCCCGAAAGGGCAAACACGACCGCGAGGGCCACGACGAGGCGCAGGCGCGCGAGAGCGAATGGCTGGAAATCGGCCTCGGCGCGCAGATCCTGAAGGATCTCGGCATCAGCTCGATCCGTCTCATGGCCTCGCGCGAGCGCCATTATGTCGGCCTTGAAGGGTTCGGCATCGCAATCGCCGGGACGGACGTCCTTTAGGAATAGGAGGGCGCCGCGCCAACGGGCGCGGCCCTGCCCTGTTGCGCGCGTCCGCCGGCTTGTGGCATTATCGAAGTCCTGCCGCTCGGCAAGCGACGAACAGCATGGTGACGATCGTGACAGACGGAGCTGGCTACGGCTGGAAAGGCAAGGAAGGCGCGACCGCCGATCACCATGGCGCGGACGACATCATCCCGCGCGACATTCGCTTCGGGATCGTCGACAAGCCGACGCGGCACTGGTTCGCCGGTGACATCGTCAAGACGGCGCTGGCGGATGGCCTGTCCATCTTCCTGCCGGAAGGCGAACGCTTCTTCATCCGCTCGCTCAAGCATTATGCCACGCAGCTGGACGACCGCGAGCTTGCGGAGGAAATCAACGGCTATGCCGTGCAGGAGGCCTACCATACCCGCGAGCACGAGGACTACAACCGCGCCATGGCCGCCCTCGGCTACGACGTGAAGGCGATGGAAGGGCCGGTCGCCTCGGCTCTCGGCCTGACGAAGAAACCCTTGCAGAGACTGGCGGTGACCTGCGCCATCGAGCATCTGACGGCGACGCTGTCCACCGTCACGCTGCGGCATCCGGAGATGTTCGACGGCGCGGAACCGCACTATCGCCGGCTCTGGATGTGGCATGCGCTGGAGGAAATCGAGCACAAGGCCGTCGCGCTCGACGTGCTGAAGAAGGCGACGGCGAACATGTCCGGCTGGCAGCGCTACCTGCTGCGCGTCATCGCCATGAACGCCACCATCGTCCCGTTCCTCCTGATCTTCCTGCGCAACACGCATCTCTATGCCAAGACAGACGGCGTGAAGCCCGGCTTCCGCTTCTGGATGCGCTTCCTGTGGGTCGTGTTCGTCTCTCCCGGCTTCTGGCGCCGCTGCATCCCGCTGCTCCTGCGCTACTATCTGCCGGGCTTCGATCCGCGCAACAGCGACGATGCCGCGCTTGTGATGAAGGGCCGTGAGTGGATCGCGCGGGAAATGCCCGCCGCCGGCGCCACGGCCTGACGGACCGGAAATGGGCAGCAGTCTCTTTTCCAATCTTCTCAAGTCGATTGAGCAAGGCCGGTTTCCGCGGGCGCAGAAATGGGTCTGGCGGCGCCTCTACAACCTGCTCTCCCGCTTCTGGCGCGACGAGGACTGGCGCTTCATGAACTACGGCTTCGTGCCGGAGGGCGTTCCGTTTCCCCTGAAGCCCGAGGACGAACCCGAAAGGGTCTTCATCGGGCTTTACCAGCAGGCCGTCGAAAACCTGCCCGTCGCCGGCCTGCGCGTCCTCGAAGTGGGCTCGGGCCGCGGCGGCGGATCACGCTACATCGCCCGCTACCACGCGCCGGCATCGGTGGTGGGCCTTGATTATTCCCAGGCGACCGTGGCCCGGGCGAAAAGCCTGAATGCCGGCACGCCGTCGCTTTCGTTCGAGGTGGGAGATGCCGAGCGCATGCCCTTTCCCGATGGCGCTTTCGATGTCGTCGTGAACATCGAATCGTCCCATTGCTACGCCGACGTGCCCGCCTTCGCCCGCGAAGTGGCCCGCGTGCTGGCGCCGGGCGGCTGGTTCACCTTCGCCGACATGCGCGCCAGGGCCAGCCTTGCGGAACTCGACGACCAGCTGGGCGCCCCGGGACTGGAGAAGATGGGCGAACGCGATCTTTCCGCGGGCGTCGTGGCGGCTCTCGATGCGGCCGAGGCGCGCAAGCGGGAGCGTATCGGCCGGCTGCGCCTGATGCGGCGCTTCATGTCCGAATTTTCCGGCTCCAGGGGCTCGATCCTCTACAAGGGCCTCGCCACCGGGCAGGTGGCCTATGTCGCCCGCCGCTACCGGAAGGTGGGCTGACCGCCCGGCATCACGCGTCCGCCCTCGCCCCGTCCAGCCACCGGACGTCCTCGACGCCCGCGAATTTCGCCACGCGCGCCAGTTCCGCCTCCAGCCTCTCCATCCGGCCGGCCGAGGCGCGCACCTTCGGTTCCCACCACAGCCGCTTGACGTCGAGCGTGCCGCCCTTGCGGTCGGCCTTCATGTCGATGCGGCCGACGAGGCGGTCGCCTTCGAGCAGCGGGAAGACATAGTAGCCGTATTGCCGCTTCGGCTCCGGCACGAAGATCTCGATGCGGTAGAAATAGCCGAACAGCCTTTCGGTGCGGTTGCGGTCGCGGATCAGCGGATCGAAGGGCGAGAGCACGCGCAGGCGGGCGGGCGGATCGGGAACGTCGCCGAGGCAGGCCGGGAAATCGGCGAAGGCATGGGAGGCGCGCGGCTTGCCGCCATCCGCCGGCGCGATGGCGACGGGGCGCAGCTCCTCGCGATGCACCTCCACCCAGGCCCTGGCCTCGTCCGGCGAGACGAGGTCCCAGAAGGCGGCGATCTCGCCATGGGTGGCAAAACCCAGCCGCTCCAGCGCGCTGCGGCAGGCCCAGTCGACGAAGGCGTCGTGCTCGACATCCGGCGCATGATGATGGGCCGGCAGCACGCGCTCGACGAGGTCGTAGACCTTCTGGAAGTTCTCGCGCCGGGCGATCGCCACCTTGCCGGTGCGCCAGAGATATTCCAGCGCCGTCTTGTTCGGATGCCAGTTCCACCAGCCGCCGGACTTGTGATCGTCCGCCTTGAGATCACGCGACAGCACGGCACCGCCGGAAGCGATGCGCGCATAGGTCTCGTCGAAGGCCGCCTCGAAGCCCTCGCCGCGCCACTTGCGCCAGCGCTCGATGATGGCGGCGTCCTCGCGGCGGAAGCGATGCTTCCAGTAGCGGAAGAAGGCGCTCGGGATGACCGAGGCGTCGTGCGTCCAGTTCTCGAAGAGCTCGCCGTCCTTCTCCAGCAGCGCCGTCAGGTGCTCGCGCCGGTAGGTCTGGTTGCGCGAGAACAGGATCTGGTGATGCGCCCGCTCCACGGTGGCGATGCTGTCCACCTGCACGAAGCCGATGTCGTGGATGAGGTTCAGCAGGCCGGCCTTGCCGAGAACGCGGCCGGGCGGCGCGCTCAGGCCCTGCCGGGCGAGAAAGATACGCCGGGCCTCGGCGTTGGAGAGGAGAATCGTCATGGTGGATGATAGGCACATATTCTTGGTTTGTTCCACCCGATTTCGACAGGAATGCGGGGATCGGCCGTTTTGCCCTTCGCCCGATTGTCGCTTATCGCACAGGCCGGCGCGGAAAACCTCTTCGCACATGCGGTAGAATTGCCTATAGCTCCTCCAGCATCCGCGAAACGGGACCCCGCTCTTGGATATCGTCTTCTCCGCCGCAACGGTGACCTATGCCGGGCGCGCCGCGCTACATCCGCTGACGCTTGCGCTGAGCGAACCGCGCATCGGCGTCGTCGGGCTCAACGGTTCGGGCAAGACCACCATGGCGCGGCTGATCAACGGCCTCGTCAAGCCGACGGGCGGCACGGTGACGGTCGACGGGCTGGACACCGTGAAGGACGAGAGCGCCGCGCGCGGAAAAACCGGGTTCATCTTCCAGAACCCGCAGCACCAGATGATCCTGCCGATCCTTGCCGAGGACATCGCCTTCGGCCTCAAGAACCGCGGCCTCGGCAAGGCGGAGATCGCCGAACGGACGGAGGCGGTGCTTGCCCGCTTCGGCATAACCCACCTGGCGCGGCGGCGCGTGCACGAGCTTTCCGGCGGCGAGACGCAGCTCGGCGCGATCGCCAGCGTGCTCGTCACCGGCCCGGACCTCCTGATCCTCGACGAGCCGACCAACCAGCTCGACCTGAAGAACCGCGCGCTCATCGAGCGCACGGTGGCGGGCCTGCCGGAACAGGTGCTCGTCATCACGCACGATCTCGCGTTGCTCGACGGTTTCGACCGGGTGCTGGTCTTCCACGAGGGCCGGCTTGCGGCCGACGACCGGCCGGCGGAGGCGATCCGCGCCTACCGGGAGATCGCGGCATGCTGAACGGGCTCGACATCGAGGGGAATTCGCCGCTGCACCGCATGCCCGTGCGCGGCAAGCTGATCCTGCTCTTCGCCGCCGCGATCGGGCTCTTCCTCGTTTCGGACCTGCGCATCCTCGTGCCGGCGCTCGGGCTTTCCGCCTTCCTCTACCTTTCGACCGGCATCGGCTTTCGCGAGGCCCTACGGCGCGTGCGCTTCGTGCTCTTCACGGTGCTCCTCGTCGCGGCCGCGAACTATGCGTTCCATTCGCTGCACGAGGCGCTGGTCGTCCTTTGCCGGCTGAGCGCGCTGGTCCTGCTCGCCGCCGCCGTCACCGCCACGACCTCCATCTCCGCCTTCATGGACGAGATCACCCGGCTCCTGAGGCCGCTCGAGCGCTTCGGCTTCGTGCGGGCGGCCGATGTGAGTCTGGCGGTCGGCCTCGTCATCCGCTTCGTGCCGGAAATCTTCGCGCGCTATGGCGAGATCGCGGATGCGCACCGGGCGCGCGGCCTGCCGGTCCGGCCATTGACCACCCTCGTGCCGCTCATCATCCTGACGCTGAAGGACGCCGATACGATCGCCATGGCGATTGACGCGCGCGGCTTTCGGCGGCACTAAACATTCTACCCTATTTTGTCCACCGGGGAACCCGACATGACCACCAGAGACATCGTCCTCGTCGCCCTCTTCGCCGCGATCATCGTGGTGCTGGGCCTGCTGCCGCCGCTCACGCTCGGCTTCATTCCGGTGCCGATCACCGCGCAGACGCTCGGCGTCATGCTCGCCGGCTGCATTCTCGGCGCCAGGCGCGGCGCGGCGGCCGTGCTGCTCGTGCTGCTGCTCGTGGCGATCGGCCTGCCGGTCCTGTCTGGCGGGCGCGGCGGCCTTGCCGTCTTTGCCGGGCCGACGGCCGGCTATCTCGTCGGCTGGTTCTTCGGCGCCTATGTCTGCGGCCTGATCGCCGAGCGCTTCGTGCGGGAAGACCAGCCGGAGCTGGCGCAGTTCCTCGCCTTCCTCGCCGCCTCGGTCGCCGGCGGCATCGCGGTCGTCTACCTCTTCGGCATTCCGTGGCTCGCCTATATGAGCGGCAAGGCCTTCTTCGAGACGGCCCTCGCCTCGATGGTCTTCGTGCCCGGCGATCTCATCAAGGCGTTCGTCGCCATGCTGGCCGGCCGCGCCGTGCTCGCCGGCTATCCGCTGCTGCCGCAGCGCGCCTGAGCCGATGCCGCTTTCCGGCGCCCTCGAACGGCACGCCGCCGAAAGCCCCGCGAACCCGGCCTTCCACCTGGAGGACCGGGTTCTTTCCTATGGCACGCTCACGGCGACCGCCCGGCGGCTCCACGCCGCCTTCGCCGATCTCGCCCCACAGGGGCGCAGCGCCATCGGGCCGAAAGACCGGCTGGTCGCGATCATGACCGGCAACCACGCGCTCTTTCCCGCCGCCTTCGCGGCCGCGACGGCCGGCACCCATTGCGCCGCGCTGATCGATCCGCACCTGCCGGAGGCGCAGCGCCAGCGCCTGATCGGGAAAATCGACCCCGACCTTCTTGTCACGGCCCATGGAGCGAACCTCGTCGTCGAGAGCCGGCGCGGCGATGCGCGGGACGTGATCGCCGAAAGCGCCGCGCTGGACACGCCGCCCCTGCCGGAAGGGGCGGCCGACGCTCCGTTCCTCATCGTCTTCACCTCGGGCACGACGGCCGATCCGAAGCCGATCATCCGCGACCGGCGCTCCTGGCGGACCAGCCTTGCCACGGGCGCGCCCTTCTTCGGCATCGACCGGACGGTGAGCACCTATGCCCCCGGCCCGCTCGCCCATGGCCTTGCGCTCTATGCGATGACCGAGACGCTGCTTGCCGGCGGTGCCTTTCATTCCGCCGCGCATTTCGATCCGGATGCGGCGCTGGCGACGATCCGGGCGAACACGATCCGCCGCCTCGTCCTGGTGCCGACCATGCTGCGCCGCCTCGCCGCGGAGCCCCCGGTGACCGGCGTCACGGCCATCACCATTGCCGGTGCGAAACTGACGGCGGCGGACCATGCGCTCTGCGCGGCGCATTTCCCCAGGGCGGCGCTGCGCGAATATTACGGCGCCTCCGAACTCGGTTTCGTCACCGTCACCGCGCCGGGCGAGGCCGCCTCCTCCACGGCGGTCGGCAGGGCCTTTCCGGGCGTCAGGATCGCCGTGCTCGACGATGCCGGCAGGCCGCTGCCGGCGGGCGAGACGGGCACGGTCTTCGTCGAAAGCCCGCTGGTCGCGACCGGCTATCTCGGACAGGGCGACGGGGCTGGGCTTGCCCGTTCCGGCAGGCTCGCGACCGTCGGCGACCTCGGCTTTCTGGAGGCGGACGGCATGCTGCACCTGCTCGGCCGCTCCGGCGGCATGGTGCTGTCCGGCGGCAACAACATCTATCCTTCGGAGGTGGAGACGGCGTTGCGCGACACCGGCCTCGTGCGCGCCGCCCATGTCTTCGGCATCGACCATGCCGATCTCGGCAGCGAGCTCGTCGCGGTGATCGAGCCGGAACGGCCGGGCCTGACGCCCCGGGCGCTGACGGCGGCGCTCTCGGAATTCCTGCCGCGCTACAAGCAGCCGCGCCGCATCTGGCTGTGCCGCGCCATGCCGATGACATCCTCCGGCAAGGTGGCGGCGAAGACCGTGCGGCAATGGGTGGCGGAGGAAAGCGATGCGCTCGACCGTTTCCTCTGACCGCATCCCCGTCGTCGCCGCGGCCTTCCGCACGCCGGTCGGCCGCATCGGCGGCACGCTTTCGGCCATCGAGCCGGCCAGCCTCGCCGTGCCGCTCATCCGGAAAATCCTTGCCGAGACGGGACTGCCGCCCGATGCCGTCGACGACGTGATCCTCGGCAATGCCGCCAACAGCGCGGGCAATCTGGCGCGCCTTGCCGCGCTGGAGGCGGGCCTTCCGGTTTGCGTGCCCGGCATGACTATCGACCGGCAATGCGGCTCCGGGCTGGAGGCGATCGCGCTGGCGGCGCGGCTGGTGCAGGCGGGCGCCGGGCGCTTCTACCTTGCCGGCGGCACCGAGAGCACCAGCCGCGCCCATCTGCGCTTCCGCCCGCCGTCGACGGCGGGCGGCACGCCCGAGCCGCTCCGCCGCGCCCGCATGGCACCGGATACGGTGGGCGATCCGGACATGGGCATCGCCGCCGAAAACGTCGCCGCCCATGCCGGCATCAGCCGGGAGCGGCAGGACCTTTTCGCGCTCGAAAGCCACCGCCGCGCCGTGGCGGCGCAGAAGGCCGGGCGCTTTGCCGGCGAGATCGTACCGGTCGACACGCCCGCCGGCCCCGTCTCCCGCGACGAATGCCCGCGCGAAAACACCGCACTGGAGAAACTCGCCGCGCTGAAGCCCGTCTTCCGCCCCGGCGGCACGGTGACGGCGGGCAATGCCTGCCCGGTCAACGACGGCGCCGCCGTCGTGCTCGTCACGTCGCTCGCCGAGGCGCAGAGACTGGGCCTGACCGAGCTGCTGGAAATCGTCGACAGCGCGGTCGCCGGCGTCGATCCGAACCTGCTCGGCCTCGGCCCCGTGCCGGCCATGCGGAAGCTCGCCGCGCGCCATCCCGGCCTTGACGCAGCGCGCGTTCCCTTCATCGAATTCAACGAGGCCTTCGCGTCCCAGGTGCTCGCCAGCCTCGATGCGCTCGGCATCGATCCCGCCGCCGTCAACCGCGAGGGCGGTGCGCTGGCGCTCGGCCATCCCTATGGGGCCTCCGGCGCCATCCTCGTCACGCGGCTGTTCGCGCAGATGCGGGCAGCGGAAGCGGGCGCCGAGGCGCTTGCCATGATGGGTGTCGGCGGCGGCATGGGGATCGTGACGCTTTTCCGGAAACTGTGAGGGAGGGACCATGGGCGAGAAGATCCATGCCGGCGGCTGCCTGTGCGGCGCCATCCGTTTCGAGGCGCGGGGCGTGGCGGAAAAGCCGCATACCTGCTCCTGCCGCTTCTGCCAGCGGCATACGGGCGCGCCGACCGCCGCCTGGGTGGAGTTTCCCGCCGAGCGCCTCGCCTGGACCGGCAGCGGCGGCAGGCCTGCCACCTGGCGCTCCTCCGACTATTCCAGCCGTGCCTTCTGCCCGGCCTGCGGCAGCTCCATCGGCGCGATCGACGACGAACCGGTCGTGGCGCTGCTGATCGGCGGCTTCGACGATCCGGCCGATCCGACGCTTGCGCCGCAATATCATTCCTTCGAGGATTGCCGGCCGGGCTGGCTGCAGGTCGGGACGGCGTCAGGCGAGGAATGACTTCAGCCAGTCACGCACCGGCTGCGGCACGTTGACGGGCTGGCGGCTTGCCGGATCGACGGCGACCCAGACGATCTCCAGGTCGGCGACCGGCGCGCCTTCTGCGGAAATCGCGACCGCGAAGCTCAGCGAGGTCGCGCCGATGCGCGTGACGGACACCTTCAGGCGGGCAAGGTCATCGAGCTTCAGGCCGCGATGGAAGGTGCAGCCGGACTTGCGCACGAAATAGACCGGATCGGCCGCGCCGTGCGGCCGGTGCCGCCAGAGCCCGGCGACGGCCGCCTCGGCATGGGCATAATAGGCGGCATTGTGCATGTGGCCGTGCATGTCTATATCGCGGAAGGGTATCCGGACCTCGCTGAGCGTGATGTCTGCCGCCTGTTCCACGTCCTGCCCCGGGGTAAAGCCATGTTCCGTGCCGTTGTTAGAGCGTTCGGCGATCCCCGGCAAGTGATCCGCCTCGAGGAAGCCGAGCGCACCGCGCCCGGCCCCGGCGAGGTGCAAATCCGCATTCGCCGCGCGGCGATCAACCCCTCCGACCTCATCCCCGTCACCGGTGCCTATCGCAGCCGCACGGTGCTGCCCTTCGTGCCCGGCTTCGAGGGCATCGGGGAGATCGCCGCGCTCGGCGAGGGCGTCAGCGGGCTTTCCCTCGGCCAGCGCGTGCTGCCGATCGGCGCGAGCGGACTGTGGCAGTCCTTTCTTCTCCGCCCGGCCGACTGGTGCTTCGCCGTGCCGGACGACCTCTCCGACGAGGCCGCCGCCATGGCCTATGTGAACCCGCTCACCGCCTTCCGGCTGGTCGAGGCCGCCAGGACGCATTTCGGCGCGGCAGGGGGCCAGCGCGTCGGCGTCACGGCCGCGGCCTCCGCCATCGGGGGCATGCTGCTGGTGCTGCTGGCCGAGGCCGGCTTCCGGCCCGTCGCCCTCGTGCGCAGCGCGGCGAGCGCGGCGCGGCTGGCGGAGACATTTGCCGGCGAGATCGTTCCCCATGCCGCCCCGCCGCTCGACGCGGTGCTCGACGCGGTCGGCGGGGAACCCGGCAATGCGCTGTTCCGGCAGATCCGCGGCGGCGGCGCCTTCATCCAGTACGGCGCGCTGAGCGGGGCGCAGCTCGATGCCGCGCTGGTGGCGAGCCGGCGCGAGACGGTGGCCTTCTCCTTCCTCTGGCTGCGCAACTGGGTGCATTCGGCGCCGCGCGCGGCGATCGAGGCAGCCTTCGCGCGCAGCTTTGCGGGCATCCGCGCCGGCGTCCTCGGCTCGGCCGTCGACGGCGTCTTTCCCCTTTCCGACCTTCCCGCAGCCCTCGCCCGGCAGGACGATCCCGCGCGCACCGGAAAGCTGCTTCTCGCTCCCTGACGGTTGAAAAGCCGTGGACACGGCCCATTTCCCGTGGACCTCGTGAACCGCAATGGGTAGCTTCCGGCCATGACGACGTGTCTCTTCGAGAACCCGATCTTCCTCGAGCACCATACGCCGGAGGGCCACCCGGAGCGGTCGGACCGCATCCGGGCGATCAACCTCGCGCTGGAGCACGAGCGCTTTTCGCCGCTCGTTCGCGAGAAGGCGCCGCAGGCGAACGAGGACGTCGTGCTGCTCGCCCATCCCGAGCGCCACCTCACCGCCGTCATGTCCGCCATGCCGGAGGAGGACATCAACCAGGTCGAGGCCGACACCTATGCGAGCCCCGCGACGCTGCAGGCGGCGCTGACCGGCATCGGCGGCGCCATCGCCGCGATCGACGCCGTCTTCACCGGCAAGGCGGACAATGCCTTCGTCGCCGCCCGCCCGCCCGGCCACCATGCCGAGCGCGACAGGGCGATGGGCTTCTGTTTCTTCAACAATGCCGCCATCGCCGCCCGCCATGCCCAGAAGGCGCACGGCGCCGAGCGCGTCGCCATCGTCGACTGGGACGTGCACCACGGCAACGGCACGCAGGACATCTTCTACGACGACCCGTCGGTGCTGTTCTGCTCGACGCACCAGATGCCGCTCTATCCCGGCAGCGGCGCGAAGGACGAGACGGGCGCCGGCAACATCGTCAACGCGCCGCTCTCGATGAACGACGGCAGCGACCATTTCCGCGACGCCTTCCGCTCGCGCGTCCTGCCGCGCGTCGCCGATTTCCGGCCGGACGTGATCATCATATCCGCCGGCTTCGACGCCCATCACCGCGATCCGCTGGCGCAGATCAACCTCGTCGCCGACGACTTCGACTGGGCGACCGCCAAGCTGATGGAGCTTTCCGAAAAATCGGCGAACAACCGGGTGGTCAGCCTGCTGGAAGGCGGCTACGACCTCACCGGCCTCGCCGAATCCGCCGCCACCCATATCCTTCGCCTGATGAGAGGCTGACCATGACAAACGCCGCCGCCCCTGACGTCTCCGCCCTCTCCTTCGAACAGGCCGTGGAGGAGCTGGAGAAGATCGTCGCCGCCCTCGAGCGCGGCGACGTGCCGCTCGACCGCTCCATCGAGATCTACGAGCGCGGCGAGGCGCTGAAGAAGCATTGCGAGACGCTGCTCTCGGCCGCCGAGAACCGCATCGAGAAGATCCGCCTCGACCGCGCCGGCAAGCCGCAGGGCACCGAGCCGCTCGACGGGGCATAAGCCCCCAACTCGACGCCCTTCTCGCGTCGTGGTAGAATTTTTCCCATGACCAGGGACGAGATCATCGCGAAGCTTCTGGAACACCGCGCCGAACTTGAGGCGGCGGGGGCGGAGCATATCTCGCTGTTCGGCTCGGTGGCGCGCGGAACTGCCACCGCCAGCTCCGACATCGACGTTCTGGTCAAGCTTTCGGAGCCGGTCCGGCAGTCCGGCTTCGGTTACTTTGGCGCCCTTGTCGATCTCAAGGAGATGATAGAAAACCTCACCGGGCGGCCGGTGGACGTGCTTCCAGAACCGATCCAGAGAGAAAGACTCCGGCAGAATGTCGAGCGGGAGCGCGTCGTTGCCTACTGAGCGGCCGAAGACCCGTCTGCAGGACATCGTCGAGAATGCGGCGAGTATCCTCACCTATACCACCGGCATGGACCGAGAGGCTTTCGCACGCAACAATCTGGTCCGCGATGCGGTGGAACGGTGCCTGGAGCGGATATCTGAGGCGGCCAGCAAGCTCGGTGGAACCGCCGAAACACTGCTTCCAAACCATCCATGGCGGCAAATCCGCGATCTCGGCAATATCCTTCGCCACGCCTATGACAATGTCGATGAGGAAATCGTCTGGTCGATCGTGACCGAACGCCTGCCCACATTGATCATCGACGCCGAGCGTGCTGCTGCGCAGCTTCCCGACGACACCTGAGAGGCAGTGGCCGAACCCGGCGACACACCGTCAACGCCCGCTGCCCTATCCATGCCCCTGCCCGCCCGCTAGCATCCGCGAACGAAGCAACGACAGGAGGGCGCAATGAGCTTCTTTCCCGGAAAGGACCCGGAGGCCGGCGATGCGGCGGCGTGCGATGCGCTGGAGCATCTGATCATTCCGCGCACGAGCGATATCGGCGGGCTGGAGGTGCGGCGGGCGCTGCCGACGGCCAAGCGCCGGCTCGTCGGGCCGTTCATCTTCTTCGACCGCATGGGGCCGGCGCTGCTGCGCGCCGGCGAGGCCATCGACGTCAAGCCGCATCCGCATATCGGGCTGTCCACCGTCACCTATCTCTTCGACGGCGAGATCAAGCACCGCGACAGCCTCGGCACCGAGATGGTCATCGCCCCCGGCGACGTGAACCTGATGACGGCGGGCCGCGGCATCGTGCATTCGGAGCGCTCGCCGGAGAACCTGCGCGGCCGGCCGCAGTCGATCTCCGGCCTGCAGACCTGGCTGGCGCTGCCCGACAGCCACGAGGAGATGGCACCCGTCTTCGCCCACACGACCAAGGCGGAGCTTCCGGCCTTCTCGGCGGGCGGCATCACCGGGCGCACCATCATCGGCTCCTACGAGGGCTATGCCTCGCCGGTCGGCGTGCCGACGCAGACGCTCTACGCCGACCTGACACTGGCGCCCGGCGCTTCCGCGCCGCTTGCGGCGGACTGGGAGGAGCGGGCGGTCTACGTGCTGTCGGGCACGCTCGACGTCGCCGGCGACGTCTTTGCGCCCGACCAGCTGCTTGTCTTCCGCCCCGGCGACGCGATCACGCTGAAGGCCGGGCCGGAGGGCTGTCATATCATGCTGTTCGGCGGCGCGCCGCTCGGCTCCAGGCGCCATATCTGGTGGAACTTCGTCTCCTCCTCGAAGGAACGCATCGAACAGGCCAAGGAGGAGTGGCGCAGCGGCCGCTTCGACATCGTGCCCGGCGACGAAGAGGAATTCGTACCGCTGCCGGCCGGCTGATATATAGACAGATAAGCATATATTTCAGGAAAGCGGAGCCGGACCTTTTCGCCTCTCTTTGCCTTCTTGACTTATTCATAGTCAACCGGCTATAGAAAATCCATAGCTATCAAGGTATGGATCGACGTGGCCGAAGCACATGATGCGCTCTTCCGCACGCTTGCGGATCCCACCCGCCGGGCGCTTTTCGAGCGGCTGTGCCGCGAGGGGGAGAAGACGGTGGGGGCGCTGACGGCGCAGGCCGGCGTCTCCCAGCCGGTCGTCTCCAGGCATCTCGCCCTGCTCAAGCAGGCGGGCCTGGTGCGCGACCGGCACGAGGGCCGGCAGACGCATTACAGCGCGCAACTCGATGCCCTCGCCCCGCTCGTCGACTGGACGAGCCAGATGGCCGGCTTCTGGCAGAGCCGGTTCGATCGCCTGGAAGACCTCCTGAAGAGAATGGATCAATGACAGAAACCCTTTCCGTCGTCATGGAACGGCACATCCCCCATCCGCCGGAAAAGATCTGGCGCGCTTTGACCCAACCCCATCTCATCGCCGAATGGCTGATGGAGACCGACTTTGCGGCCAGTGTCGGCCATCGCTTCGATTTCCGGGCGGAGTGGGGCTCGGTGAACTGCGAGGTGCTGGAGGTCGAGCCGCACCGCAGCCTTTCCTATACATGGGGCGATTCGCGCCTGAAGAGCATCGTCACCTGGACGCTGACGCCCGTCGGCGCGGGCACGACGCTGCGCATGGAACAGACCGGCTTCAAGCCGGACCAGCCGCGCTATTTCCAGGGCGCGCAGGCCGGCTGGCCGCGGTTCCTCGACAATCTCGACCGCGTCCTGGACAATCTGGACTGAATCGCCGGGCTCTCTTGTCGCTTGAGGAGGCAACAATGAACTGGAACATGCGGATCCGGCAGATACACCGCTGGCTCTCGATCGTCTTCACCGTCGCGGTGCTGATCAACATCGCGGCCATGACGCAGGAGAACCCGGCCCTGTGGATCGGCCTTCTCGCGCTCTTCCCGCTCATCCTGCTGCTGGCAAGCGGGCTCTATCTCTTCGCCCTGCCCTATCTGGCGCGGCGGCGCAGCCCGGGGGGCCTGCGATGACCAAGGCACCGGACGAACCGAAGCTCCTTTCGGGCGGCAATCCGCAGATCGCCAAGGGTTATGGCGACGGCCCGATCCAGGCCTATATCGCGGCCATGCCAGGGTGGAAGAGCGATGTCGGCCGCAAGCTCGACGCGCTGATCGTCAAGACGGTGCCTGATGTCCACAAGGCGGTGAAGTGGAACTCGCCGTTCTACGGCATCGAGGGCGACGGCTGGTTTCTCAGCTACCACTGCTTTGCGAAATACATCAAGCTCACCTTCTTCCGCGGCACGTCGCTCGATCCCGTCCCGCCGGTCGCCTCGAAAACCCCGGAAACGCGCTATTTCCACATCCATGACGGCGACGACCTCGACAAGACGCCGCTTGCCGAGTGGATCCGGCAGGCGAGCCGGCTTCCGGGCGAGCGCATGTGACGAAGGGCACGAGGACGATGGACAAGATGGAAAGCAAAACGGCCACCCCTTCCGCGTTGATCGACGCGCGTATTGCCGAGCTTGCAGACTGGCGGGGCGAGACGCTCGCCCGGCTGCGCGCGCTCGTGAAGGCGGCCGACCCCGATATCGTCGAGGCATGGAAGTGGCGCGGCGTGCCGGTCTGGGAGCATGACGGCATCGTCTGCACCGGGGAGACCTACAAGGCCGTCGTGAAGCTGACCTTCGCCAGGGGCGCTTCCCTGGAGGATCCGGCGGGCCTCTTCAATTCCAGCCTGGACGGCAACACCCGCCGCGCCATCGATTTCCGCGAGGGCGACGTCATCCACGAGGCCGCCTTCAAGGCGCTGATCCGCGCCGCGGTGGCGCTGAATGGAGCCGCGCGCGCCAAGTCGCGTTCGAAGAAGGCATAGGGAACTTCCGCGTCCGGAAATCACGACAACGTGAGTGTAGGGGCCTTACGTCCGCAAAATGCCCCAATTGCCCGGGAGAACGCGGGAATGCGTCGGATTGCGCGGTATCAATCCGGCGAAATACGCTCTAGACTTGCTGAAACGGTTGAAATCGCGCGCCGCATTCTGCATGTGACAGGTGAGCGCGGCATGAGACCGCATGTCCGGGCCGGGTTCCCCAACGGAACCAGGGCACGCGGGCGAGAACACGAGGCATGAGAGTGACACAAGCACCCGCCACCCCCCTGCTCGACAAGGTCCACATTCCCGCGGACCTGAAGGCCGTGGACGATCGCGACCTGCCGCAGCTGGCCAGCGAACTGCGCGCCGAGATGGTCGATGCCGTCTCGCGCACCGGCGGGCATCTGGGCGCGGGCCTCGGCGTGGTGGAACTGACCATCGCCATCCACAAGGTCTTCGACACGCCCAAGGACCGGCTGATCTTCGACGTCGGCCACCAGTGCTATCCGCACAAAATCCTGACCGGCCGGCGCGAGCGCATCCGCACGCTGCGCCAGGAGGACGGCCTGTCCGGCTTCACCCGCCGGGCGGAAAGCGAATACGATCCCTTCGGCGCCGCCCATTCCTCGACCTCGATCTCCGCCGGCCTCGGCATGGCGGTGGCGGCCGATCTTTCCGGCGAGCACCGCAACGTCATCGCCGTCATCGGCGACGGCGCGATGTCGGCCGGCATGGCCTATGAGGCGCTGAACAATGCCGGCGCGCTCGATGCGCGCCTCATCGTCATCCTCAACGACAACGACATGTCGATCGCCCCGCCGACGGGCGCGATGAGCGCCTATCTCGCGCGCCTCGCCTCCGGCCGCACCTATATGGGCTTTCGCGAACTCGGCAAGAAACTGACGGCCTATCTCGGCAAGACGGTCGACCGGGCGATTACCCGCGCCGTCGAGCATGCGCGCGGCTACGTCACCGGCGGCACGCTGTTCGAGGAACTGGGTTTCTACCATATCGGCCCGATCGACGGCCATTCCTTCGAGCACCTCCTGCCCGTGCTGCGCAATGTGCGCGACAATTCCAGGGGGCCGGTGCTCATCCACGTCGTCACCCAGAAGGGCAAGGGCTATCCGCCGGCGGAAGCGGCCGCCGACAAGTATCACGGCGTCAACACCTTCGACGTCATCACCGGCGCGCAGGCGAAGGCCAAGCCGAACGCGCCCGCGTATACCTCCGTCTTCGCCGAGGCGCTGGTGCAGGAGGCGGGCTTCGACGAGAAGATCCTCGCCATCACCGCCGCCATGCCCTCCGGCACCGGGCTCGACAAGTTCGCCAAGGCCTATCCGGCCCGCACCTTCGATGTCGGCATTGCCGAGCAGCATGCCGTGACCTTCGCCGCCGGCCTTGCCTCCGAAGGCTACAAGCCGTTCTGCGCGCTCTATTCCACCTTCCTGCAGCGCGGCTATGACCAGGTCGTGCACGACGTCGCCATCCAGGGCCTGCCGGTGCGTTTCCCGATCGACCGCGCCGGCTTCGTCGGCGCCGACGGGCCGACCCATGCCGGCTCGTTCGACACGACCTACCTCGCCACCCTGCCCGGCTTCGTGGTGATGGCCGCCGCCGACGAGGCGGAGCTGAAACACATGGTGCGCACCGCCAGCGCCTATGACGACGGTCCGATCTCCTTCCGCTATCCGCGCGGCGAAGGCGTCGGCGTCGACATGCCGGCACGCGGGGAGATCCTTGCGATCGGCAGGGGCCGCGTCGTCAAGCAGGGCTCCAAGGTGGCCCTCCTCTCCTTCGGCACGCGGCTGGCCGACTGTCTGCTGGCCGCAGAAGACCTCGATGCCGCCGGCCTTTCTACGACCGTTGCCGATGCGCGCTTCGCCAAGCCGCTCGACCACGACCTCATCCGCCAGCTCGCCCGCCACCACGAGGTGCTGATCACCATCGAGGAAGGCGCCATCGGCGGTTTCGGCAGCCATGTGCTGCAGTTCCTGGCGCTGGAGGGCCTGCTCGACCACGGCCTGAAGGTGCGCCCGATGGTGCTGCCGGACATCTGGATGGAACAGGCCAAGCCCGAGGCGATGTATGCCAAGGCCGGCCTCGACCGCGCCGGCATCATCTCCACCGTGTTCCAGGCGCTCGGCCAGAAGGCCGTTGGCGTCGGCGTGGCCGGGTGACCTGAACACCCGTCCCTTCCTTGCCTGCCGGGCATTGCCTTCCGGCAGGCAGGCATGTTCCGTCACGGTTTCTCAACCATCCGGATTTGCAACCCTGTAACCACATCCCTTGGCCGTTCTGAAACCTCCGGCTGCTAGGTTTCACGCCAAAGAGAAGAACCGGACACGGATTTTCACCATGCGTCACGCGCTGCTTGCGGCCCTTGCCGCCACGCTTTGCCATGCCTCCATCGCGGCGGCCGGAGAACGGCCGTCGCACGACCCGGCCATCGAGGCCGCCGCCATCGCGATGCTGCAGAAGCGGCTGCCGGATATCCGCCCGGCGCACGGGATCCACAGCGCGCCCATCTTCGTGCGTGCGGCACGGCCGGTGCAGGCGCCACGCGGCATTGCCGCGCTTGTCGACCTTGAATCGCACCGATATTTCCCCGGCCGCATCATCTGGCTGTGAGGCGGGACTTGCCTCTTGGCCTGCGAGGCGTCATGAGAGGCAATGTCCCAACCCACAGAAACCATCCGCCTCGACCAGCTTCTCTTGAACGCCGGTCTCGTCGCCAGCCGCTCGCGGGCGCGTGATGCCATCTCGCGCGGCACCGTCCGCGTCGACGGCCGCGTCGTCACAAAGCCGAGCTCGGCCTTTCCCGCCTCTGCCACCATCGAGATCGACGATCCCGCGCAGGCCTATGTCTCGCGCGCGGCGCTGAAGCTGAAGGCCGCGCTCGACGCCTTCGGGCTCGATCCCGCAGGCCTCGACTGTCTCGACATCGGCGCCTCCACCGGCGGCTTCACGGAGATCCTGCTGGAGCGCGGCGCCAGCCATGTCGTCGCGGTCGATGTGGGACACGGCCAGCTTCACCCAAGGCTGGCGGCGGACGCCCGCGTCACCAGCCACGAGGGCCTCAACGCCCGCGTGCTCGATGCGGACCATCTCGACGGCCGCGCCATCGGCGCCGTCGTCTCCGACGTCTCCTTCATCTCGCTGAAACTGGCGCTGCCCCCGGCCCTGGCGCTGGCACGGCCCGGCGCCTTCTGCGCCCTGCTCGTCAAGCCGCAATTCGAGGCGGGGCGCGAGGCGATCAGCAAGGCGGGGCTGCTGAAGGACCCGGAGAGCGCGCCGGCGGTCGCGGCGGAACTGGAACGCTGGCTCGTCGAGGACATGGGCTGGCAGAGCCTCGGCCTCATCCCCTCGCCGATCACCGGCGGCGACGGCAATCACGAATTTCTTCTGGGAGGCCGAAAGCCATGACGACGGAAACGCTCACCATCGCGCGGCTCGGCAGCGGCGGCGACGGCATCGCGGAGGCGGCCGGCGGCCCGGTCTACGTGCCCTTCACCCTGCCCGGCGAAACGGCCGCCGTCGCGCGGGTGAAGAACCACGGCACGGTGATGTCCATGTCGGTGGTCTCGCCGGAACGGGTGGAGCCGCCCTGCGTGCATTTCGGCCCGGACGGCAGGAACGGCACCTGCGGCGGCTGCACGCTGCAGCACGCTTCCGATGCACTCTACCACGACTTCAAGCGGAGCCTCGTCGTCAACGCGCTGAAGGCCAAGGGCCTTGCGCCCGAGGTCGCCCCGCTCGTCATCGCCCGGCCGGGCGAACGCCGCCGCGTCGTCTTCACCGTCCGCCGGACGGAAAAGGAGATGCTGCTCGGCTTCAACCAGGCCGGCAGCCACCACATCGTCTCCATTGAGCACTGTCCGATCTCGAGCGACGGCATCGTCTCCATGCTGGCAGCGATCCGCCGGGTGGCCGCCGCCATCGCCACCTCGGCCGAGCCCTTCCGCGTCACCGTGCTCGAAACGCTCTCCGGCCTCGACCTTGCCTTCGAGGGCGTGAAGAAGGTGGGCGACAAGGAGCGGCGCGCCGTCACCGAATGCATCCTCTCGCTGCGCGGCATCGCCCGCGTTTCGAGCGACGGAGAGGTCCTCATCGAGCCGCAGAAGCCGGTGATCGATTTTTCCGGCGTGCGCGTCTTCCCGCCCGCCGGCGGCTTCACCCAGGCGACGAAGCCGGCCGAGGACGCCATGGCGGACCTGGTGCTGGCGGCGCTCGGCAAGGCCAGGCGCGTCGCCGATCTCTTCGCCGGCTCCGGCACCTTCGCGCTGCGCATCGCGCGGCAGGCCAAGGTGCATGCGGTGGAGGGCGAGGAGAAGGCGCTGAAGGCGCTCGACCAGGCCGCGCGCAACACGCAAGGCCTGAAGCCGGTGACGGTGGAGCGGCGCGACCTCTTCCGCCGCCCGCTGATGGCCTCCGAGCTGAAGGTGTTCGACGCCGTGGTCTTCGATCCGCCGCGCGCCGGCGCGGAGGACCAGTGCCGGGAACTCGCCCGCTCCGGCGTCAAGACCATCGTCGCCGTCTCGTGCAATCCCGTGAGCCTTGCCCGCGACCTCGCCATCCTCACAGCCGCCGGCTATCGCATCCGCCTCGTGACACCGATCGACCAGTTCCTGTGGTCGGCGCATGTGGAAGCGGTGGCGGTGCTGGAGAAGTAGGCGTTCAGATAGGCTCCCAGGGATTTATCAGCGCGACACCCATCGGTGCAAAATCCTGAACATTGCGGGTGACGAGCGTCATGCCATGGACGAGCGCGCTCGCCGCAATGAAGGCATCCCGCTCCGGTCGTGGGTCGGGCACATGCAGGCGCGCGCAGGCAAGCGCGACGCTCCTGTCGACGGGCACGATGCGATCGGAGAACTCCGGGAGCACATATTTCTCCATCCAGGTACGCAGGCGTGCGCCCTGCACCGGATCACGCCGCTCCATCAGCAGGATTCCGAGATCCAGCTCCATCAGCGTGACGGCTGAGACAAAGCAGGCCGCCGCGTCACGGGCCGCGAGCCAGGCGACGACATTCTCGTCCGCTTTTCCGGCGCCCATCTTGCGCGATTCGGAAAGGACATTCGTGTCGAGCAGGAACATCAGGAAAAGTCGGCCGGACGCGGCAGTGCCCCGGTGCGGGGAATGTCCAGCTCCGTCTCGCCAAGACCGGGCATGGAAAGCGCCTCGACAAGGCTTCGACGGCCGCCGGTAAGCTGGCGGTATTCTTCATAGCTGAGAAGGACATGGGCCGTCCGCCCCCGGTTGGTGATGAAGACGGGGCCGTCTTTCGCAGCCTTCTGCGCCTTGTTGGCATTCTGCTGGAATTCGCGGCTCGATAGGGTGGTGATCGTCATGGCGGCACCTCCTCAACGGATATTTGTTGACACATTAGAACAATACTCCGCTCATGACAACGCCGGCCTCCGAGGAAGGCCGGCGTTGGATCATGCCGCCTGGAGGCCTTATGCCGCGCGGCGTGCCGGCGTCGCGGCGTAACCAGCGCCGCCCGCGCCGAGCTTGAACTGGGCGAGCAGGGCGTTGAGGGCGCCCGCCTCGGCGGCGAGGCCATGGCTGGCGGCGGTCTGTTCCTCCACCATGGCGGCGTTCTGCTGCGTGCCCTGGTCCATCGTGTTGACGGCGGTGTTGATCTCCTGCAGGCCCGTCGACTGCTCGCGGGCGGCCGTGACGATGGCGTTCACATGACCGTTGATCTCCTGCACCTCGCGCACGATGGCCTCCAGCGCGGCGCCCGTCTCGTCGACGAGCGAGACGCCGGAGCGGACCTGCTCTCCGGACGCGGTGATCAGCGCCTTGATCTCCTTGGCGGCATTGGCCGAGCGCTGGGCAAGCTCGCGCACTTCCTGCGCAACGACGGCAAAGCCCTTGCCGGCCTCGCCCGCGCGGGCCGCTTCCACGCCGGCATTGAGCGCAAGGAGGTTCGTCTGGAAGGCGATGTCGTCGATGACGCCGATGATGTTGGAGATCTCGTGCGAGGACTTCTCGATGCCCTGCATGGCCGAGACGGCGCGGCGCACCACCTCGCCGGACTTCTCCGCACCCTGGCGGGTGCGCGAGACGAGCGAACCGACCTCCTCGGCGCGGCGGGTGGAGTCCTTCACGGTCGTGGTGATCTCCTCCAGCGCGGCGGCGGTTTCCTCGACGGACGCCGCCTGCTGCTCCGTGCGGCGGGCGAGATCGTCGGCGGCCGAGCGGATCTCGGTGGCACCGGCATCGATGGCGCGGGCGTTCTGGCCGACCGTCGTCATCGCCGTGTGCAGCCTGGTGAGCGAGTGGTTGAAGTCGGTGCGCAGGCGGTCGAGATGGCCGGCGAAGGGTTCCTCGATGCGATGGGCGAGATCGCCGTCGGCAAGGCGACCGAGGCCGTCCGCCAGCGCCTCGACGGCGTGCTGGATCTCGCCGGCTTCGCGCGCCTTGACAGCCTCGCGCTCGCGGCGCTCGCTTTCGGAGAGCACGCGGCCTTCTTCCGCGGCGTTTTCGAGGCGGGTGCGCTCGATGGCATTGTCGCGGAAGACGGCGACGGCGGCGGCCATGCGACCGATCTCGTCGGTACGGTCCTCGCCGGGAATGGCGGCGGTGACATCGCCAGAGGCGAGCTTGTCCATGGCGGCGGTCATGTCCTTGACCGGGCGCACGACGAGGCGGGAGAGCACGGTGGCGAGGAAGCCCATCATGACGACGACGGCGAGGATGGTGGCGATCGTCGCGGCGATGCGGAACTGGTCGATCGCCGCATAGGCCATGCCGCTGTCGATGGTGAAGCCGAGATACCATTCGACCGACGGCAGGCCGGTGACCGGCACGAAGGAGACCAGCACCGGCTTGCCGGCATAGGTCGTGTGGGCGATGCCGCCGCCGATGGCCGGCGTCGCCTTCGGGAAGGCATCGGCGAGTGTCTTGGTGACGAGCCCCTTGTCCTGGTGCACGAGGATCTGGCCGTTCTTGCTGACGAGGAAGGCGAAGCCCGTGCCGCCGAGATCGACCGAATTGACCATGTCGACGAGCGACTTCAGCGAAAAATCGCTGCCGGCGACGCCGAGCAGCTTGCCGTCATGCTTGACGGGCGTCGCGGCGCTGATGATCAGGTCGTTGGTGGAGGCGTCGATATAGGGCTCGGTCAGGACGCTGCCGTTGGCCTTGACGGCATCCTGATACCACGGGCGCTGGCGCGGATCGTAGCCCTCGGGCATCTCCGATTTCGGCCACATGGTGAAGAGGCCCGTCTCGTCGCCGACATAGGTGGTCATGAACTGGCTGACGAGCACGTCGTTCTGCAGAACGGCCTCGATGCCAGACGCCTCGACGGCCTTGCCGGCGGCGTTGCCGGCCATTTCGGTCAGCGAGACGCGGGCATTCAGCCAGTTGGCGATGCTCTGGGCGGCCTGCTTGCCGGAACTGTCGATGCTTTCCTCGACGGAGTTCGTCAAGACGCTGCGCTGCAGGCTGTCGATATAGAGGGAGAAGCCGGTGAAGGCGGCGACGACGACGAGGGACGCGACGACGAGGATGCGCGTCATCAGATTGGAGCGCTTGGCCATGGAAAGGGTGTTCCTTCGGGCGCCTCTGCCAAAACCGGCGGGCGCGATGCTGAACGACATGCCGGAGGGCGGAAATCGGGCGCATCATGCGGCCGCCGGCCTTAGGCGCCGGAGAATGCCGTACCATAAGAAAACGTGTTTAAGGCGCTGTTAAAATGAACATACCACAAATTACGAGCCGCCGCGGCGGCGCCGCGCGCCTCAGCGGCGGGCCATGAAGGCCTCGAAGGCGGCGCGAGCTTCCGGGCTTTTCAGTTGCGCCGCGAAATGCCCCGCCTCCTCGTCGATGCGTGCCGCCACGTCCACGCGCGCGCCGCGGATGAGGGTGCGGGCGATGGCGAGCGCCTTCGGCGGCTTGGCGGCGAGGCGCGCGGCGGCGGCAAGCGTCTCGCGCTCCACCGCGGCGGGTTCGACGACGGCGTAGACAAGGCCCGCATCCCGCGCGGCGGTGGCGGAAAAGCCCTCGCCGGCGGCGAGCAGCGCGAAGGCGCGCTGGTGGCCCATCAGGCGCGGGGCGAGAAGGCTGGAGGCCGCCTCGGGCACCAGCGCCAGATCGACGAAGGGCGTGCGGAACTCGGTGCGGATCGAGGCATAGGTGAGGTCGCAGTGCAGATGGATCGTCGTGCCGATGCCGATCGCCAGGCCGTCAACGCCGGAAACGAGCGGCTTGCCATGGGCGGCAAGCGCATGGAGGAAGTCGATCACCTCGCGGCCCATCGTGCCGCCCATGGCGAAGGCGAGGAAATCGTTGAGGTCGTTGCCGGCGGAAAAGCAGCCCTCGCTGCCGAGGAAGACGGTGGCGCGCACCGTCTCGTCCGCATCACCCGCCGCCAGCGCCCCGGTCATCGCCTGGTACATGGCGCGGGTGATGGCGTTCTTCTTGTCGGCACGGTTGAGGCGGATCACCTGGACGCCCGGGGCCGCTTCGGGGCGCTCGATCAGGATATGGTCGGTCATGGGTATCGGTTTCCTTCATCGAATGGCTGTCACTCGGGTGCCGGATCCCCCCTCTGCCCTGCCGGGCATCTCCCCCTCAATGGGGGAGGTCAGCAGGACGCGAGAACCTCGCTCAACCGGCAACGCCGGAGATGGGCGAAACGGCGGCCCCAACCAATCTCCCCCCTTGAGGGGGAGATGCCCGGCAGGGCAGAGGGGGGATCCGGCAGCTACAGTCTCTCACTTCGCTGGCAGCCCAAGCGTTCCTATCCCAGCACCACGCGCGCGGCTTCCAGGCTCCCGGCACCGGAGACCACCCTGTCCCGCAGCGCCGCCGTCTCGCCGATGATATTCTCCGCGGCGAAGCGGCACAGCGCGGCGCGTTCGCCGTTGCGGCCGTCGCCGCCGTCGGCGAGCGCGCCCTTGGCGAGATAGGCGCCGGTCAGGACCAGGCCGAAGAGGCGCTGGTAGGGCGTGGCGCCGGCGAGCGCCTCGGCCTGCCGGCCTTCCGCCAGCGCGGCGAGCAGCCATTCGCTCGCCGCCTCAAGGTCTGCGATGGCGGCATCGAGGCGGGATGCGGTCTCGCCGAGGGCCGGCGCATTCGCCTGCCCGGCCCTTGCCGCGATCTCCCGCAGTTCGGCGATGAAGCCGCGCAGATGGTCGCCGTCCGAAAGCGGCAGCTTGCGCGTGACGAGGTCGATGGCCTGGATGCCGTTGGTGCCCTCGTAGATCGGCGCGATGCGGGCGTCGCGATAGAGGCGGGCCGCGCCCGTCTCCTCGATGAAGCCCATGCCGCCATGCACCTGCACGCCGAGCGAGGCGACGTCGACGCCGGCATCGGTGGCGAAGCTCTTTGCGATGGGGGTGAGCAGGCTCGCGCGCTCGGCCCAGTGCTTCGCCTCCGCGCCGTGGCTCATGTCGACGGCGTGGGCGCAGGCATAGGTGATGGCGCGGGCGCCCTGGGTGAGCACCTTCATGGTCAGAAGCATGCGGGCGACGTCGGGATGCTCGATGATCGGGCTCATGCCCGAACCTTGGCCCGAACCTTGTCCCGATCCGTGCCAGCCGGGCGCCTTGCCCTGCGTGCGCTCCTTTGCATAGGCGATCGCCTTCTGCGTCGCCGCCTCCGCGATCGCCACACCCTGCATGCCGACGGCAAGGCGGGCGTTGTTCATCATGGTGAACATGCAGGCAAGGCCCCGGTTCTCCTCGCCGACCAGCCAGCCGATGGCGCCCGGCTCGTCGCCGAAGCGGCCGTCGCCGTAGATCATCGTGCAGGTGGGCGAGCCGTGGATGCCGAGCTTGTGCTCGATGGAATGGCAATGGGCGTCGTTGCGGGGCCCAAGCGAACCATCGTCATTGACAAGGAACTTCGGCACGAGGAAGAGCGAGATGCCGCGCGTGCCGGCCGGCGCATCCGGCAGGCGGGCGAGAACCAGATGCACGATGTTGTCGGTGAAATCGTGCTCGCCATAGGTGATGAAGATCTTCTGGCCGAAGAGGCGATAGGTGCCGTCGTCGCGCCGCTCGGCGCGGGTCTTCATCACGCCGAGGTCCGAGCCGGCATGGGGCTCGGTGAGGTTCATCGAGCCCATCCATTCGCCCGACACCATCTTCGGCAGATAGGTGGACTTCAGGTGATCCGAGCCATGCGCCGCCAGCGCCTCGATAGCGCCGATCGTCAGCGTCGGGCCGATCGCAAACGCCATGGAGCCGCTGTTCCACATTTCGAGCGCGGCGACATGCAGCATATGCGGCAGGCCCTGCCCGCCGAATTCGGGCGAGGCCGTCAGCGAGTTCCAGCCGCCCTCCGCCCAGGCCTTGTAGAGTGCCGGCCAGCCGTCGGGCATCTTCACCGCGCCATCGACAAGGCGGGCACCCTGCCTGTCGCCGATCTCGGCGAGCGGGGCCACCTCCTCGGTGGCGAACCGCCCGGCTTCGGAGAGGATGGCATCGACGAGGTCGTCCGTCAGCTCGCCGAGGTGGCCGCCTTCCAGCGCGGGCGCAAGCCCCGCCACATGCTTCAGCGTGAATGCAATCTCCTCGACCGGCGCCTTGTACATCTCTATCCTCCTCCCGGCCGCCCTGCCCGGCTGGCGGAGCGACGTGTTGTCGGCAGATTATTGATTTTTACGTAAACGTCAACGTGATTAGACCGGCGCAAACGGAAACGGGCCGGCCGGTCGATGACCGGTCAGCCCGTTCCAGGTGCCGGGGGGACCATCCGGCACGCAGGGGATCACCCATCAGCTATAGGGCGAGATGCACTGGCGACGCGGCCCGTTATAGGGCTGGAACGTGTTGTCGTAGGCCCTGTAGGAACGATAGCGGTTGGCGCACCAGTTCACATGCGCGCTGCCGCCGCCGACATAGGTCCGGTCGTTGGCGATCGCACCGCCGATGATGGTGCCGACGCCGAAAGCGGCGAGCGGGAACCAGAAACCGTCATGATAGCGATAGCCCGGGCGCTGGTAGCGGTAGCCGCGATGGCCGCGATACCAGCCGTAGCGGTCGCCCCGGTCACGCCAGCCGACATCCCGGTCGCGATAGCGGTAGCGGCGATTGTCACGCCAGCCGCTGTCGCCGTTCCAGGCACGCTCGATCCGGCGGTTGCGCTCGCGCGTTCCCAGGCGGTTATAGTTGCGCCGGACGTCGCGCGAATTCCCGTCGAAGCGGAAGTTGCGCTTCAGCCAGAACGGACGCTCGCCATCGCGCACAAGCTGCACGTCGCCGCCGCCGGTCGTGGTGACCGGCTGGGCCTTCGGAACGGCAAGCGGCATGGCGCCCGCCGGCACGACCGGCGTCGCGGCGAAGAGCGCCGACATGGCCACGGCCAGGCATTTGTTGAGAAACCTCATGACACTTCTCCCTAACGGTGCCTTTCGACTGTTGCTCGAACGGCAATTTGAACGCGAAACGCACAAAAGTCCCTTTCGTTCCATATGCGGTCTCCCCGCTTCCGATTCAATGGCTGCCGAAGCGCCTTCGCGCAGCCTTGCGCGCGTTAGCCGTCCGTTAACCATGCTTCGTCCACCATGGCCGCTTGCGGAGGCAAAGGAATCGAACAGGAGCGTCCATGAACCCGAAGCATCGTGCCGGCCTGGCCGCTCTTCTCCTTCTGGCGGGCCTGCCCTTCTCCGCCAGCGCGGCCTATGTGGAACCATGGAAGAAACCCGAGAACGCCATCGTCATCGACGCCTATGAGCTGAACGAGATCGACTGGTCGGAAATGCTCTCCGACAGCCGCATCGCCGGCTTCATCTCCAAGGCTTCCGACGGCTTGCCCGAGAGTTTCAGCTGCAAGGGCGAGCATGGCGGCGACACGGTGGCGCATTGCAAGACCATGTGGCGCAAATACGCGGTGAGCCGCGAGCTCTACCAGACGCGCCGGCTGCTCGCCCGGTCGAAAGGGCTGCTCTGGGGCGCCTATCACCTCGCCCGGCCGGGCAATCCGGTCGACCAGGCCAATCATTTCCTCGACTACGCCAATCCGCAGGACGACGAGATGATGGTGCTGGACATCGAGGGCATCGATCCGGACAACTACATGTCGCTTGCGGATGCGCAGGTCTTCGCCGGCCATATCAAGACGCGCACGGGCCGCTATCCGGTGCTCTACACCAACCATTCGACCGCCCGGCACATCGCGCTCAACCGCGACACATACCGCATCCTCTCGCGCCTGCCGCTCTGGTACGCCCGCTACAAGCCCGGGATCGAGGATGCCTTCCCGATGGGCAACTGGGACAGCTACGCGCTCTGGCAGTTCTCCGCCGGCGTCAACTGCTCGAAGCGGCGCTGCCCCTACCGGGTGAAGGGCGCACTGACGGATATCGACGTCAACGTGGCGCCGATGACCAAGGCGGCGCTCGGCAAGGCCTGGGCCTTTGGCGGGCTGCTGCCGGAAAAACCCTTCGAGCCTCTCGACGGGATGCTCACCGCCTCCATCCCGGCAGGCGGCGCCTTCAAGGCCACGGTGACGGCCGAAGCCGAGGCCGGCACCGCCGCGCAGACGGCCGGCGCCGTCACGCTCGCCTCGGGCGCGACGGCGTCTTTCCCCGTCGCCGTGACGGCCGAGGTGCGCGCCGGCATCATGGCAAAAGGCACCGCGACCATCACGCTCGGCCGCCGCCTGGTGGAGGTCACGCCGCTAAACTACCAGGATTTCTGAGGTCCCGCTCCTACGCCTCGATCTGCACGTCGCCGATGGGCCGAGAGCAGCAGGCGAGAATGTAGCCCTCCTCGATCTCGTCGTCGAGGATGCCGCCATTGTGGCGCATGTCGACCTCGCCCGAGACCTTCATGACCCGGCAGGTGCCGCACAGGCCACCCTCGCAGGCTGCGCCGATGCGCACGCCGGCAGCGCGGGCCGTCTGCAGGATCGTCTGGCCCGGCGGACATTTGGCGTCCTTGCCGGCCATGGTGAAGGTGACGGTCGCAACGGCGTTGGCATCCACCTCCTGCTCGCCGGCACCGGCACGGATGGCGATCTCCTCGGGCGCGGGGGCGGCGGCCGGCTGGAAGCTCTCCTCGTGGTAACGCTCCATGTTGAAGCCGCAGACCTTCAGCATGTCGCGCACGCCGCGCATGAAGGGTTCCGGGCCGCAGCAGAAGACGGTGCGCTCGCGGAAGTCGGGTGCCAGAAGCGAGAGACGGGCGGCGTCGATGCGGCCGCGCAGGCCGTGCCAGCCGTCGCGCGGATTGTGCCCTTCCACGACGAAGCCGAGCGCCAGCTTCGGCATCTGCGCGGCGAGGCATTCCAGCTCCGCCTTGAACAGAAGGTCTTCGGGCTTGCGGGCACAGGTGACGAAGGCGACGTCGGACTGCGGTGCGCAATCCGACATCCAGCGCGTCATCGACATCATCGGCGTGACGCCGGAGCCGGCCGAGATGAAGAGGTATTTTTCGGCGGGATAGCGCACGAAGGAAAAGTCGCCGAGCGGACCGAAGGCCTTCAGCCGCATGCCGGGGCGCAGGGTGTCGAACATCCAGCGCGTGCCGATCGAGTTCTTCTGCGCCTTCACCGTCACGGAAACGGAGAAGGGGCGCGAGGGCGTCGAGGAGAGCGTGTAGGTCCGCATCACGGGCTCGTCTTCCGACACCGGCAGTTCCAGCGTGACGAACTGGCCCGGCAGGTAGCGGAACCAGTTGTCGCGATCGGAGCGGAACGTGAAGGTCATCACGTCCGATGTCTCCACCGTGGCGGCGATGCATTCCAGCATGTGCTGGCGATCGTTCCACGGATGAAGCTCGTCGAAGTGGCGGAAATGGCTGGCGATCGTCATGTCAGGCCACCCGCGAGAGCGGCTTCCTGCCGCCGTCGAGCCGGTCGATCATGAAATTCGCATACCATTCGACGAACTGCATGACGCCGCCCTCGTCCTCCGGCGAATAGGGGCCGGGCTGGTAGGCCGGCGAGCGGATGCCGAAGGCGTTTTCCTCGACGATCCGCCGGTCCTGATCGTTCGTCTCGGTCCAGACATGGGTGAGCTCGTCCAGACGGTAGTCGACCCCCTCGACGGCGTCCTTGCTGACGAGCCATTTCGTCGTGACCTGCGTCAGCTCGGGACCGAGCGGCAGGACGCGGAAGGTGATGGCGTGATCGGCGAGCACATGGTTCCATGTCGTCGGATAGTGGAAGAGCAGCAGCGTGCCGATGTGGCTTTCCAGCACCTCATTGGATAGGGGGCGCTGGACGGCCCGGGCCCCGGACATGGTGTAGCTTTCGGCATCCTGGATGAGCGGCATGCGCGCGGCGCGGAACTGGCCGGTCGGCGACATCCTGAATTCGCTCGGCAGGCCCGCCGCCTCGCACTTTTCCCAGTGCGCGGCGATGACCGGATCGTCCTTGGCGCCCTGTACGCCCGTCGCAGTCGGCGCCTCGGGGTAGGTGCGGCAGAGTTCGGGATGGTTGGCCGCGCAATGGTAGCACTCGCGGTTGTTCTCCCAGACGAGCTTCCAGTTGCCCTTCTCAATGATCGTGCTTTCGAAGGCGACCTTCGTCTCGCCGAGGCGATGGCGGGCGAGATAGGGCTCGACCGTGGCGCGGAACGGCGCGAAATCGGGGGCTTCGTCGGCCAGGCAGAGGAAGATGTAGCCGCCGACGGTCTCGCAGTGCACCCGTTTCAGGCCATGCTGGCTCTTGTCGAAATCCTCCGCCATGTGGCGGGCGAAGAGCAGCGAACCGTCCAGCTCGTAGGTCCACTGGTGGTAGGGACAGACGAGCTTGGCCGAGGAGCCCCTGTGCTGCGTGCAGACGCGCGAGCCGCGGTGGCGGCAGGAATTGTGCAGGGCGCGCACGGTGCCCGTGCGGTCGCGGGTGATAACCACGGGATAGTCGCCGATCTGCACGGTGAAGTAGTTGCCGGCCTTCGGGATCTCGCAGTCATGGCCGACGAACAGCCAGTCGCGGTACCAGATCGTCTCCAGGTCCAGCTTGTAATGGTCGGGGTCGATGTAGAAGGCCTGCTCGAGGCTGTGGCCCTCGCGCCGGTTCTTGAGCTTGCGGAGCACGTCGCTGCGAATGTCCATGCCGGATCCTCGGATTGCAAATTGGGGATACGGCGCACGGAAGGAGACGGCGTCCGGGCGCAAGACGCACGGACTGCACGCTTCCCGGCCGCCCGCCGCAGCCAGTCACGATCGTTGCCCAAGGCTGGTTTCCGGGCTGAGGAGCGTCCTTGCGGACCGTCGCGGCGCCTTCCCGGACATCTTGTCCAGTGGCGTCCTGCCGCGTTTTCTCCAACACCGTTGCGGGGGCAGCGCCGGATTTCAACCGGCTTCCCAATTCTCCGCCTTTTCGGACGGCACCTCGAGTGTCCTTATCTAAGCGCAAGAATCGGCGAATGACATGCCAGAAAGCGACATGCCATTCCGATTTGACGACAGGAGGAAAACAGCGAGAACCTGAACGGCTCTTTACAATATTGCATATATTTCAATCGATTATGCAAAATAAGCGGGCATGCTGACCGCATCGGAGGCAGGCCGGCCGCCGGGCTGCCACATTTGCCATATTGCGACCCGGCGCACCAAAGGAAACGGGAGCGCCCCGGCAAGGAATGCTTAACGCGGTTTCCATAAACTTGCCGCAGGGAAGCGCGAGGATGGAGTACCGGCGCGTGCAGCAAACCAAGTTCCGTTATTACGACGCGGTCGCCTACAAGCGTGCGAACCAGCCGAAGCCGGCGGTGCATACCGAATTCCTGCGCACCGGCCGCATCGACCGGAACCTCCCCTGGAGCCCGAGCGAGAAGCGTTACCTCACCTACCAGGAGGTGGCCGAGCGCACCGGCCGCAAGCTGGAAAATGCCGGCAACGTGACGCATGACCGCATCAACGGCTTCCACCAGTCGATCCGCTTTCCCAAGCTGATCTTCCACCGCACGCTCGCCCAGACGCCGCATCTCGGCTATTGCCACATCACCGTCGCCAATTCCCGCTTCGCGGAATTCGAGAACGTGCAATGGGCCTTCTACATGGCCAATTTCTTCGCCGAGATCGGCGAGGAGGAGCAGTTCTTCGCCGATATCTCGAAGACCGCGAAGCGCATGTACTTCGCCGTCGCCATCACGCCGGCCGAAGAGGAAGGCCGCCTGCAGATCGACCGCAAGGTGCGCGGCAACGGCGTGCTCTTCCGCACCGACGATCCCAAGCTCGCCATGAAGAACGTGCTGATGCTCGGCGCGCACAACGAGGCGCTGCGCAAGATCATCCGCGCGCTGTAGCCCCTTCCCCGCCGCGTCAGGTCCTTCCGGACGGCCGGTAGATCATCCATTCCTTGCCGGCCGGGAAGGGTTGGGGTGAGGATGGCCTTGCGACAGCGCCCCTTGGCTTTTGCCGGAAAAGCCCTGTAAAGGAAGCCCGGACAAGGAAGGGCGACATGGCGGACATCGTGGATACGCGGACGGATGCGGAGACGGCGCTGGCACGGGCCTACGAGGCGCTCGGCCGGGGCGTGCCGGTCGCCATTCCCACCGAGACGGTCTACGGCCTTGCCGCCGACGCCACCAACCCGCTGGCCATCACCCGCATCTACGAGATGAAGGGCCGGCCGTGCTTCAATCCGCTGATCTGCCACATGGCCGACCTTGCCATGGCCGAGGCGCATGCGGTCTTCGATCCGCTGTCGCGCGCGATCGCCGAGGCCTTCTGGCCGGGGCCGCTGACGCTCGTGCTGCCGATCCGGCCGGAAAGCGCCATCCATCCGCTTGCCCGCGCCGGGCTCGACACGATCGGCATCCGCGTGCCCAAGGGTTTCGCCAGCCGGCTGCTCTCGGCCTTCGGCCGGCCGCTCGCCGCCCCCAGCGCCAACACGTCCGGCCGCATCAGCCCGACCACCGCGCGGCACGTCGCCGAGGATTTCGGCGCGAAGCTGGAGCTGGTGCTGGATGCGGGACCGGCGGTCGTGGGGCTGGAATCCACCATCCTCAAGGTCGAGGGCGAGACGATCCGGCTGCTCAGGCCCGGCGGGCTGGATGCCGCCGAGGTCGAGCGCGTCACCGGCCGGCCGGTCCTGCGCAACGAAAAGGCAGGCGCCGCGATCGAGGCGCCGGGCATGCTCGCCTCGCATTATGCGCCCGATGCGCCGGTGCGGCTCGATGCGCGCGACGTGGCGCCCGGCGAGGTGCTGATCCGCTTCGGCGGCACGGCGCTGCCCGGCGAGGCCGATGCGGCGCTGGTGCTGGACCTCAGCCCCGCCGGCGACCTCGCGGAGGCGGCCGCCAACCTCTTCGGCTACATGAAGCAGGCGGATGCGACGGGCGCGCGCTCCATCGCCTTCGCACCGATCCCCTCCCGCGGCCTCGGCGAGGCGATCAACGACCGCCTGCAGCGCGCCGCCGCCCCGCGCGGCTAAGCGCCCCGAAACGAAGTGCGTTCTCCCGTTCCGGAGAACACCCGGGCAGCATCGCGACCGCTTCATGCGCACCCTGCCCTCTTGATTTCCGGCATGCCGTTGGCGCAAAACCGTTGCATACCTTGCGCGCCATGCTTCAGGCGTTTCCACACCGTTTCCGATGCAGGCCGTTCCGCCCCTTGCGGCACGGCGCCAACGAGGACAGAGCCATGATCCAGGCGACGCTTTCCCCCGACCTCATCGATCGCTTCGCCGCCATCACCGGCCCGGCCCATGCGCTGACGGCGGACCGCGACATCGCCCCTTACCTCGTCGAAAGCCGGGGGCTCTATCACGGCACCTCGCCGCTCGTGCTGCGTCCAGGCTCGGTGGAAGAGGTCTCGAAGATCCTGGCGCTCGCCACCGAGACACGCACGGCCATCGTGCCGCAGGGCGGCAATACGGGCCATGTCGGGGGCGCGGCGCCCCGCGAGGGGGCGATGGATGTCGTACTGTCACTCACCCGGCTCAACCGCATCCGCGATGTCGATCCGGTCGGCAATGTCGTCGTCGCAGACGGCGGCTGCGTGCTTGCAACGATCCAGGAGGCGGCGGAGGCGGTGGACCGGCTGTTCCCGCTGTCGCTCGGCTCGGAAGGCTCCTGCCAGATCGGCGGCAACCTTTCCACCAATGCCGGCGGCACGGCGGTGCTCGCCTATGGCAACATGCGCCAGCTCTGCCTCGGCCTCGAAGTCGTGCTGCCGACCGGCGAGGTCTGGAACGGCTTGCGCCGGCTGAAGAAGGACAATACGGGCTACGACCTGCGCGACCTCTTCATCGGCGCGGAAGGCACGCTCGGCGTCATCACCGGCGCGGTGCTGAAACTCTTCCCCCGGCCGCTCGGCCACGAGGTGGCCTTCGCCGGGCTGAAATCCGTCGCGGACGCGCTCACCCTCTTCGAGCGCGCCTCCAGCCGCTGCGGCACCGCGCTGACCGGCTTCGAGCTGATGCCGCGGCTCGGCGTCGACTTCACCACGCGGCACATTCCGGGCGTGCGCGACCCGCTCGCCAGCCGGCACGACTGGTACGTGCTGGTCGACATCTCGACGTCGGACGCGCCGGAGACGGCGGCGCGCATGATGGAGGCGCTGCTGGCCGAGGGCATCGAGGCGGGGCTCGTCGAGGATGCGGTGATCGCCGCCAGCGAAGAGCAGCGCCGGGCGCTCTGGCACATGCGCGAGAGCATGTCGCCGGCGCAGAAGCCGGAGGGCGGCTCGATCAAGCACGACGTCTCCGTGCCTGTCTCGGCCGTCCCGGCCTTCATGGCGGAGGCGGATGCGGCGGTCATGGCGGCAATCGACGGCGCGCGCATCTGCTCCTTCGGCCATATGGGCGACGGCAACATCCACTACAACATCTCCCAGCCCGTCGGCGCCGACACGGCGGCCTTCCTCGGCCGCTGGCGCGAGATCAACGACCTCGTGCACGGCATCGTGCTGAAACATGGCGGATCGATCTCCGCCGAGCACGGCATCGGCCAGTTGAAGCGCGACGAGCTCGCGGCGATACGCGCGCCGATCGAGATGGACCTGATGGCAAGGGTCAAGCGGGCCTTCGACCCCGCCGGCATCATGAATCCCGGCAAGGTCGTCAGGAACTAGAGTAGTTCCGCTTTTCTTCGAATCGCGAAAACGCTCTGTCTGTTTGTTTAACGCAATTGCGGACGCAAAACCGCGCCGCGCTTTTGCTGGAATTGCTCCAAGCGGTCAGCCGCCGGTGCGCAGCTGTGCCAGCGACATCATGAGATCGGCGCTGATGCCGGCCGAGCCGGAATTGGTGAGCACCGACAGCGCCGGGTCCGTCGTGTTCTGGTTTTCAAGGTCGTAGAGCACGGAGAACTTCACGATCATCTTGGAGACCTTCTCCGGATCCTGCAGGTCCTTCAGTTCGAGATAGCGCTCGATCATGTCGGCCTGGGCATCGACGTCCGCGCTGGCGATCTCGTCCGGCAGCTGGTAGAGCACCTTGAAGACCTCGAAGAGCGCGTCGTCGGCCAGCAGGTCGTAGGGGCTCGAAACCGTTTCCGCCTTGCGCTCGAAATAAAGCGCCAGGCGCACGCCGGCATTGTCGTTGCCGGCATCCTCCTCCAGCTTCTGGCGCACATAGCTGTCGACCGTCTGGTAGATGCCGCGGCGCGACTGGATCTCGGCATCGTCCGGCCGCATGACCAGGCCCTCGGCATTGAAGTTGAACGAGGCGACGATCCTGCGGAAGGCGCGGTCGGGCTGCTGGTTGGCGAAGCTGTCGGGGTCGTCGAGATCGGAGGTGAAGATCTTCGCCATGAATTCGGCGTCGACGCTTTCCGTGTCGATGCCGTTCGCCACCAGCACGAAGGCGACGAGGCGCGCGTCGGAGAGGAATTCCTCGACGCTGTCGATCTTCTGCATCTGGGCGGAGTAATATTTCGCCTCCTCCTCCGCCAAGGTCTTATCATCTTCCGTTCCGAAACGGGATTTCGCCGTCACATAGGCGCGCGACATGACGAGGATCTCGGATTCCGACTGTGCCAGCTTCGGCGCGGTGATGTTGCCGTCCGCCCCGAAATTGAACGCCTTGGCGAACTCCACGAAGCGTTCGTCCTTCAGCCGGTACACATAGCTCTTCGGGTCGTTGAGGTCGCTCTTCAGCACGTTCTTGATCGTCAGGGCCGAAACCTTGGCCGGATCGAGGCCGTAGGCCTTCAACGCGAAGTCGTAGACGCTCGCCTCGCCGACGAAGTCGCTCACGGTCTGCACCGCGGCGATCTGGCTCTTGAAGCGCTTGATGGCCAGTTCGTCCGCCTCGTCGTCCTTGTCGTTGTAGCGGTTCATGTAGTCCCTGGTGACCGCCGCGGTCTGGGCGGCGGTCTGCGGCGCGTCGCCGGGCGCCAGCGTGCCGTCCTCCTGGAAGTTGAACGCGGCGCGCAGGGCGAAATAGGCCTCCTTGTCCGCCCCGCCGAACTTGTTGATGTAGCTGTCGGCGTTGTCCGGGTCGGGATCGCTGGTCACGATATTGGCGATGGTGGAGCTGACGATCGACAGCTTGTCGAGGCCGAAGGCCACCTTGACATAGCTGACGAGGCGCGGATCGGCGGCCAGCTCGCTCGCCGTCGTGATACTGGCGATCCGGCTTTCGTAATAGTCCCTGTGGATCAGCGCGGCGGTCGACGTCGTGCGCGGATTGGAGAGCGTGTAGAGCTCGGTCGTGCTGGTCTTCTGGCCGGCATTCTGCACCGTGCCGGCCACCGCCGTACCATCGGCGGCGAAATTGAAGGCGCTGGCGAGCGTGGCGTATTTCTCGGCGCTGGCGATGGTGGCGTTCTGGCGGGCGATCACGGCCTTGAGCTCGGCGATGCGGGCCGCGTTGGCCGCGTTGGATTCAAGCGTCGCCAGCTCGGCATTGGCGGCCTGGATGGCGTTCTGGGCGGCCGCGGCCCTGGCGCCGAACTGCGTGTTGAAATAGCTGTCCGGGTCGTCGAGGTCGCTCGCCAGCACGCCGCGGATCGTCTGGCGCGACCAGGTCGACGGATCGATGCCGAAGGCCGTGAAGACGTAGCTGCGCAGCCGGTCGTTGTTCAGAAGCTGATCGACGCTCGTCACCGTGTCGATGACGGCATTGTAGTACCGCGTCTCCTCCTTGATCGCCGCGCCGGCATTGGCGGCGGTCGCCGAATAAAGGCCGATGACCGCGTCGAGCTGCGCCTCGGTCTGTGCCGTGGCGGTGGACGCCTCGAAGCTGAAGGCGGTGGCGAACTCGCGGTAGCGCGAATCCGTCAGGAGGTTGACGAAGCTGCCCGTATCCGACGGATCGCTCTCCAGCACCTTGCGCATGAAGGCCGTGGCATAGGTCATGTCCTCAAGGCCATAGGCCTTCATGGCATAGGAATAGAGCCGGTAGTCGTCGAGGAACTCGTCGACGGTGCTCACCTTGCCGATGTTTTCCTTGTAGTACGCAGCTTCGCGGGCCGTGACCGTCTCGCTCGCCGTGCGGTCCAGCGACATCAGCATGTCGCGCGCGATGAGGTTGTAGCTCGTATAGGTGGACAGCATCGGAGAGGTCTCTTTCGACAAAGCGGGCAGGCTTATCGGGAGCCACTCTCGCGCGCGAGGCTTGTCCCGGCCTGTCGCCGGCGTTCACCTCTCCTAAACCCTAGCCCGTGCGGTTTTGCTAACCATCAGGAACTGCAAAGTTTTCTTAACCGCGATTTTTAAGCGGCTCGGAAGGGGGCGCGCCTATTCTCGCCCTCAGAGGACGAAAAGTCCCGATGAGAAGACCGGGCACCGGCTCTCAAGGAAAACAAGGGCGAAAGACATGCTGAATACCGTTTCCAAGCCGGCCTGGGCCGGCACCACGCTCCGGCTGGATCCCAAGCGCTTTCCGCAGCAGGTGACATTCGAGCTGCGCACCGAGGGAACCGACGCCACCATCACGCTCGACGAACGCGGCGCCGTGCTGCGCAAGGTCCTGCCCGCAAGCGGCCTGCCGCTCTCGATCGCGCTGCCGGCCCGCGCCTTCAAGGGCGTCGCGGCCCGCGCCATCGACCATGGCAACGGCGACGTGACCGTCACCCTCGAATTGCACCATGACGATCCGGGCCTGTGCATCCCCCTGCTCGTGGCGCACGACCTGTGCGACATTGCCGCCGACTGGCGCAGCTGGGCCGAGGCCTACCGCATCCCCATGCTGATGGTCGAGGCCGACGGCGTCGCCCGGCCGCTCGACGACAACCTGGCGGTCGGCAGCCGCCCCGCCAAGCCCCGCCGCCGCCACTCCTATTTCGCCGACCGCCGCCCGCGTTTCCTGGTGCGCCGCACCACGGGCAAGCTCGGCGTGCAGATGAAGATCGACGGCCGGGAGATCATCGCCCGGCGCTGAGCCTTGACGCCATGACCTGCGCAAAGCCGGCCGTTCCCTGCGGCCGGCTTTTCCATGTCCCCCCGCTTGTTCCCCCGGGAACACTTTTCCCGCGCCCGGCATGGGAAACAGCGTTCAACACACCGGGTTCGTTACCTGGGAACGCGAAGCAAGGGACAGATCACAATGGCAAAGTTCTTCACCACCCTCCTCGGCCGCATCCGCACCGTCGACAGCGCGATCGTCGAGCGTGCCCGCCCGCCGCGCCGCGGCTTCGAGATCGCCCTTCACCCGACGACGCTCCGGCGCAGCCAGGACCGCCCGCAGACCGGCTCGCGCGGGCCGCGGCACCGCTGATCAGGCGAACGGGATGGCGATGGTGAGCGCGAGGAAGAGGCAGAGGCCGACGATGCCGTTGAACTTGAAGAGCGCCAGGCACTGCTCCGGGTCGTCGATGTCGAGCGTGGCGATCTGCCAGGCGAGCATGGCGGCCGCCACGCCGAGGCCGAGCCAGGCGACGATGCCGATGCCGGCGAGCCAGAAGGAGAGCGCGATCAGCACGACCGTCAGGCTGTAGAGGCCGATGAGCCACCCGGCGGTCTTCTCGCCGAAGAGGCGCGCGGTGGAGCGCACGCCGATCAGCGCATCGTCCTCCTTGTCCTGATGGGCGTAGATCGTGTCGTAGCCGATGGTCCAGGCGATGGCGGCGATGTAGAGCGCCAGCGAGGCGGCCGACACCGCGGAAAACTCCGCCGCCCAGCCCATCAGCGCGCCCCAGGAGAAGGCCATGCCGAGGAAGAATTGCGGCCAGTCGGTGAAGCGCTTCGCGAAGGGATAGATCGCGACGATCGCCAGCGAGGCGATGCCGAGCACGATGGTGAAGAGATTGAACTGCAACAGCACGACGAGGCCGACGAGCGCCTGCAGCGCCATGAAGACCTTCGCCTGCCGGCGCGTGACGCGGCCCGACGGCAGCGGGCGCGATCGGGTGCGGGCAACCGCCTGGTCGATCTCGTGATCGACGAGATCGTTATAGGTGCAGCCGGCGCCGCGCATCGCGACGGCCCCGACGAAGAAGAGGAAGAGCTGCGTGACGAAGCGCGCAAGATCGAAGGTGCCGATCGCCGCCGAGACATTGGCCGCAAGTGCCGTCGACCAGAGGCAGGGCAGGAGGAGCAGCTGCCAGCCGATCGGCCGGTCCCAGCGGGCGAGCTGCGCATAGGGCCAGGCCGCGCGCGGCAGCACGCGGTAGACCCAGTTTCGCGACGGCGCGTCGGCGACGCGGCCGGAATCGGAGGGAGAGCTGATCATGCCCCTAGATCGCAAGCCGCCCGGCGCCGGTCAAGCCGGCACCGCGCCGCAGGAGCGCCCGCGCGGGCCGAAAGGATTTACGGCAGCGTGAAATCGAACCTGTAGGTGGCGGAAAGGCCGATCAGCACCTGGTCGCGGCTGCCCCGCTCCTTGACGAGGCTGGACTTGGCCGCGTCGCCGACGAGGCGCTTGTATTCGGCAAAGGCGCTCGTCTCGATCTTCTCGTTGACCTGCCAGGTGATGGCCGCGCCCGCGCCCACCGAGTGGATGCCGCCATCGGGATCATAGGCGGAAAGGCCGGACTTGGCGACCTGGTTCGGCTTCACGCCGTAATAGGTGTCCATGTAGTCGTTCGAGGCGAGCGTCACGCGCGGGCCGGCCGACACGCGCACGTCCGGGCGCACGTCGACGAAGGCATCCGCCGCGATATCGGCGACGATGCCGTCATGGCTGCGGATGCCGTGGCGCACCTCGCCGCGCACGCGCAGCCAGTCCGTCGGATAGGCTTCGGCGAAGGCGCCGAGCTCGCCGCCGAACTTCACGGGCGTCAGGCCGCGCAGGTCCTTCGAATCGTCCTTGTCGCGCGGCATGACGAGTTTTCCCGTCGCGCCGGCTCGAAAGCCGCCATTGTCGATCAGCGCGAAGGACGGGTTGTCGTTGCGCGAGGAGAAGCGGACGGTGCTGCCCGCCTTGCCGAGCGAGATCATCGGCGTGACCTGCAGCAGGTACTTTTTCGCCCCCTCGTAGCGCGGCGCGGCGAAGCCGGCGGCGCCGACCTTCAGATACCAGTCGCCGGACCAGAAATAGCCGCCCTCGCCGGCACGGGCGGAAACGGGCGCAAGAATAAGGGCGGCCGCAGTCATTGCGGTCGAGACACGGATACGCAAAACACAATCCTCGCTTCACCGGCAGGCCCGCTGCGGGCTGCCGAAACCTTTGATTGCGTGAACATTAGCCGCGTTTCATTACCGCTTTGCTAACCATCCGGTAGGACGGCACGCGGAACGAATCGGCCGGGCCGGCGTTTTTCGGGGAACGAACAAGGAGTTTCCCGATGACCGTCAGCACGATGGAATTGAAGCTGCAGGCAATCCGCAACGACACCGGCCTTTCCCGAAAGGAGAAGATCGCCAAGCTGGAAAAGCTGCGCACCGAAGCACGCGCCCTCCAGCGCGCGGCCACCGAGAGCGCCATGGTGGAGGATGACGGCTGGTATGAGGACGTGCACCTGATCGATACGGAGCTGGAAACCCTCGGCCGTACCGTCGAGGAAAAGGGCGCGGCGACGCTGTAGGGGCAGTGCCCCTACCCATTCGCGCTCGCCCCTCATCCCGCTGCCGCGACCTTCTCCCCGCAAGCGGGGCGAAGGGGAGGATGGAACCGGTTTCCCGACCCATCGAACCGCAGGGATCGGGGAATATGGGCCTCCTCTTCCTTCTCCTCACTTGCCTTCCCTCCGCTTGCGGGAAGACCGTCGCGGCAGGGGTGCAGCCCGCCAGCCCGGCATTATGCTGTCCTTGCGCGCTCCCGCGACCCGCAGCCCTTGACCTTTCAGCCCCGTCCCCTTAACCCGCCAGCAACGAAGGACGGATCGAGGGTATGGGCATGAAGGTTCTGTTGATCGGATCGGGCGGACGCGAGCACGCCCTTGCCTGGAAGCTGGCACAGTCCCCTCTCCTCGAAACGCTCTATGCCGCCCCAGGCAATCCGGGCATCGCCGAATGCGCGACGCTGATCTCTCTCGATATCGACGACCATGCGGCCGTCGCCGCCTTCTGCAAGGCGAACGGCGTCACCTTCGTGGTGGTCGGACCGGAAGCCCCCTTGGTCGCGGGCATGGCCGATGAGCTGCGCGCTGCCGACATCGACGTCTTCGGCCCCTCGGCCGCCGCCGCGCAGCTCGAGGGCTCCAAGGGCTTCACCAAGGACCTCTGCGCGAAATACGACATCCCCACCGGCGCCTACCAGCGCTTCACCGATGCCGCCGCCGCGAAGGCCTATGTCGAGCGCGAAGGCGCGCCGATCGTCATCAAGGCGGACGGGCTTGCCGCCGGCAAGGGCGTGACGGTGGCCATGACGCTCGGCGAGGCGCTGGCCGCCGTGGACGACTGCTTCGACGGCGCCTTCGGCGCGGCGGGGGCGGAAGTCGTGGTGGAGGCCTTCCTCGACGGCGAGGAGGCGAGCTTCTTCTGCCTGTGCGACGGCGCGAACGCCCTGCCGCTCGCCTCCGCCCAGGACCACAAGCGCGTCGGCGACGGCGATACCGGCCCCAATACCGGCGGCATGGGCGCCTATTCGCCCGCCCCCGTCATGACGCCCGACATGGTCGCGCGCACCATGAAGGAGATCATCGAGCCGACGATCCGCGGCATGGCGGCCGACGGTCACGCCTTCCAGGGCGTGCTCTTCGCCGGGCTGATGATCACCGCCAAAGGCCCCGAGCTCATCGAATACAATGTGCGGTTCGGCGATCCGGAATGCCAGGTGCTGATGATGCGGCTCGAAAGCGACCTGCTGCCGATCCTGCATGCGGCCGCGACCGGCAGGCTCGACACGGTTTCCGCCAGCTGGCGCGACGCCGCGGCACTCACCGTCGTCATGGCCTCGAAGGGCTATCCCGGCGCCTACGAGAAGAACACGCCGATCCGCGCGCTGCCGGCCGACGATGCGGTCAGCAAGGTGTTTCATGCCGGCACAGCCCTGAAGGACGGCCAGCTGGTGGCGACCGGCGGGCGCGTGCTCAACGTCACGGCGGTCGCCCCGACCGTCGCGGAGGCGCAAAAGGCGGCCTACCAGGCGCTCGACCGGGTCGAATGGGACAACGGCTTCTGCCGCCGCGACATCGGCTGGCGCGCCATCGCCCGCGAAAAGGCGTGAGCCCCGGCGCGAAAAACGCGGGATCGCTCAAATTTTACCAATTCCCCTGACGGGACCGTAACCGGCGGGCGCTATTCTCCCTACAACCATAAGGGAGAACCGTTGATGCGTACCCTGCTGCCGACCTTTGCCTTCCTGTTTCTTGCCGCCCCCGCCCTTGCGGGTTCGATCGAGCCCGTTGCCAGTGCGTCGTCCGAGGGCTCGAGCATTTCGGCGATCCGCTGCGACGACTGCCCGGCGCTGAAGCCGAAGTCGAAATCCGCCGCCTACCATGTCGACGCCATCGAGCCCGGCACGCAGAAGGTGGAGATCCGCGAGGAAAACGGCGAGCGCAAGATCTTCCGCACGGAAGCCTGGATGGGCGGCTCGCCGGTGCTCTTCGTCAGCAAGGCGCCCGTGGAGGTCCAGCAGGCCGCCGAGGCCGAAAAGCCGGCGGACGCGGATGCCACCGCCGTGGAAACCGTCGATGCGGGCGCCCGCACCGGCGCCCTCGACGAGACAGCGGCCAGCAGGACGGCAACGGCCGGCATGGTCCCTTCACGGGAGTTTGATCCGGCAGGGTTTGAACTTCGGGTCAACTGACCCCATATTGAACGCGCCCTGCCTCTCAGTCCCTCCAGGCTGACAGGAATCCGCGAAAGCGGACGTTTTGCGCCCCTGACCTCAAGCGGGGGCGCAAGCGTATCAGCCGCCCTCCCCGAGATCGCCGACCAGCCGATCGACCTCCCTGTCGGAATAGATCGCGATGCCGCCGCGCCGCAAGAGCGCCGCCGTCACTCCCTGCCCCGCATGCCGGACACCTGAAAACGTGCCGTCATAGACGAAGCCGGAGCCGCAGGACGGGCTGCCGTCGATGAGCAGCGCATGCCGGCAGCCGTTTTCCCGCGCCACGTCGAGCGCGATGCGCGCGCCCGCTATATAGGCCGCCGAAACATCCCCGCCGGACACTTCCAGCACCCGCGCCCGCCCGTCGAGCACGTCCTCGCCGTCAAGCCCGTTCTCGATCTCCGCCGGCGGCCGCGGCACCTGGAAGCCGCCGGAAAGCTCCGGACAGAGCGTGACCAGCCGCCCCTCCGCCCGCCACCGCTCGACCGCCCCATGGACAAGCGGCTTGGCCGAACCGTTATAGCGCACCGGCAGGCCGGCAAGACAGGCGCTGATGAGGATCCTTGCGGCCATTACCGCCCTTCCCTTACCCCGCGATCTTGGAGAAATCCGCGACCGTGCCGGTGGCGGCGCGGATGGCGGAGAGCAGGGCGAGGCGGTTGGCGCGGATGGCGGGGTCCTCGTCGTTGACCAGCACGTCGTTGAAGAACTGGTCGACCGGGGCGCGCAGCGCCGAGAGGGCTTCCATGGCGGAGCGGAAGTCTTCCTTGGCAACGGCAGCCGCAGCATCCTTCGTCGCGATCTCGACGGCGGCATGGAGGGCCTTTTCGGCGTCGAGCAGGAGAAGATCGGCCGAGACGGCGCCATCGACGACGGTGCCCTTCTTCTCCTCGGCGGCGAGAAGCTGCGTGGCGCGCTTGGTGCCGGCGAGCAGGTTCTGGCCCTCCTCCGAGGTGATGAAGGCCGTCAGCGCCTCGACGCGGCGGGCGACCATCAGGAGATCGTCGGCCTCGGGCGTCAGCACGGCGTCGATCAGGTCGTGGCGCGCGCCCATGTCGCGCAGATAGACCTTGAGGCGATCGTGGAAGAAGGCGACGAGGTCCGGATCCTTCGCGACCGAGGCGAGCGGCAGGCGGATGTTCTTTTCGAGCAGCATGCGGATGACGCCGAGGGCGGCGCGGCGCAGCGCATAGGGGTCCTTCGAGCCGGTCGGCTTCTCGTCGATGGCCCAGAATCCGATCAGCGTGTCCAGCTTGTCGGCGAGCGCGACGGTGAGGCCCACCTTGCCCGCGGGCACGCGGTCGGAGGGCCCCTGCGGCTTGTAGTGATCCTCGATCGCCTCGGCCACCGCGGCGTCCTCGCCCTGGAGCGCGGCGTATTTGCGGCCCATGATGCCCTGCAGTTCCGGGAATTCGCCGACGGCCTCGGTGCGCAGGTCCGCCTTGGCGAGCACCACGGCCCGGTCGACGAGCGTCGCATCGGCGCCGATGACGGGGGCGAGTTCGTCTGCAAGCTTGCGGATGCGCTCGACGCGGGCGCCCTGGGTGCCCAGCTTGGCATGGAAGGTGACGTTCAGCGCATCGAGCTTGGCCATGCGTTGGTCGAGCGGCTTCTTCAGGTCGAGGCCGAACTTTTCGGCGGAGGCCTTCAGCGTGTCGAGGTCCGGCAGGTCGCCCTGGTCGCGCAGCCAGAAGTGCTTGGCATCCGACAGGCGGGCGCGCACGACCTTGCCATTGCCGTGCACGATCTCCTTGCCGCCGTCCTTCGCCTCGATGTTCGAGACGAGGACGAAGTGGTTGGAGAGCGTTTCGGCGCCCGGCTTGCGGGTGACGAAGCATTTCTGGTTCGTCTTGATGGTGAGGCGGATGATTTCCGAGGGGATCGCCAGGAACTCTTCCTCGAAGGTGCCCATCAGCACCTGCGGCCATTCGACGAGGCCTGAGACCTCCTCCAGCAGGCCCTCGTCCTCGACCAGCTCCAGGCCGTTCGCAAAGGCGATGTTGTTCGCATCCGTCGCGATGATCTGCTTGCGGCGCTCGGCGTCGAGCACGACCCTGGCCTTCTCCAGATTGGCGACATAGTCCTCGAAGCGGCGCACGGTGATCGCCTCGGGCGCATGGAAGCGGTGGCCGTAGGTGACGTTGCCGGCGACGAGCCCGTCGACCTCGAAGGGCACGACGCGGGTCTCCTCGGTCTCCGAGCCGAAGGTGCAGACGATCGACTGCAGCGGGCGCACCCAGCGCAGCGCGCCGGGCCTGGCGGAGGCGGCGCCGGAACGCATCGACTTAGGCCAGGGGAAGTTGCGGATGATGCCGGGCATCACCTCGGCGATGATCTCGTCGGCCGGGCGGCCCGGCTTGACGATATGGGCGACGTAGAAATCGCCTTTCTTCGGGTCCGAATGCACATGGGCTTCGGAAACAGAGGCAAGGCCCGCCTTGCGCAGGAAGCCCTGGATCGCCTGTTCGGGCGCCGAGGTCGTCGGGCCCTTGATATCCTCGCGCACGTCGCTCGAGCGGGCGTTGAGGCCGCGGATGTCGAGCGTCAGGCGGCGCGGCGTCCAATATTCGCGCGCGCCCTCATAGGTCAGGCCCGCATCCACCAGCGCGTCCGTGACGAGCTTCTTCAGGTCGCCCGCGGCCTTCCGCTGCATGCGGGCGGGGATTTCCTCGGAGCGGAGTTCAAGCAGAAGATCGGGCATGTCAACTTTCCTCACCCTCCCCTTCGCCGGAGAGGGTCGGCGCAGCGGCCGGAGTGGGGTCAAAATCGTGCGCCTCTGCTAGCAAAGTTCGGCGGTGCTGTTCAACGGCAAATGTGAGCCGCGCCGCCCAATCGCGGCGAATACGCGGCCGGACGGCTTTCTCTCCGGCCTGCGCTTCCCGTTCAGGCGGCGGCGCTGGCCGCGACTTCCTTTGCCAACTGTTCGAGCAGCCCCCGCGTCCCTTCCTTGCGGCCTTCGATGTTGCCGTCGCGATAGGCGCCCTGCTCGGTGAGGAGAAGGCGCGTCCGGCCGTCCTCCGCCTGGAACTCGGCCGTCAGCAGCGAGGCGGAGAGCGGCGTGCCGTCCAGCGTCATCGCATAGGCGAGGATGACGCATTCCCCCTCGCGCACTTCCAGGAAGGTGGTTTCGTTGGTGAGCACGACCTCCGCACCGGGCGGGCTGAACCTGCTGAATTCCTGCGCACCGGCGACAGCGCGTCCGGCAGGACGATATTCGTGCACCGTCCAGCCATCGGAGCTGATGAGCCAGCGATAGCGCGCCTCGGCTTCAACATAGGCGGCAAAGACCTTTGCAAGGGGAGCGTCATAGAGGCGGTCGAGCGTGAAGCTGCCGTGGACGATCTTCGGATCGGTCATGTTCATTCCTCTTCCTTGGTTTCCTTCAGATAGGCATCGAGATGGTCGAGCTTGCGCTCCCATGGCCGGCTTTGGGCGGCAGCCCAGCGCTCCAGATCCTTCAAGGCACCCGGCTTCAGCGATACGGTCCGCACGCGGCCGACCTTTTCCGAAACGATCAGTTTCGCCTCCTCGAGCACGCCGAGATGCTGCATCACCGCGGGCAGCGAAATCGGCGCGACCTCGGTGAGGCCGCTGACGGAGCACGGCCCCCTGGCCAGGCGTTCGACGATGCGGCGTCGGACGGGCTCCGACAGGGCGTTGAGCAGGATGTCTATCGGGTCTGAATATTTAGGCATGCACTTAAGTATTCGAAAGCGGCCAATCCGTCAATGAAAAACTTCAGCCGTGACTTAAGTGTTCAGGCCGCCCGTGCCACCGGCATGCGCCGCCGATCGGGAGAGGTCCGGATCCGGGGGATCGTCTTTGCGCAAGAGCGGCCGGTTACCAGCCGCCACCGCCGCCGCCGCCACCCCCGCCCCCGGACGAGCCGCCACCGCCGCCCGAGGAGAAACCGGAGGACGAGCTTTTCGGCGGGTCCGGCAGGGAGGCGGTCATGGTGCTCGCCATGGAGCCGGCAAAGCCGCCCATGCGGTCGGAGAAGCGGCCGGAGGAAAAGCCGTCGCCGTGATACCAGGCGGGCTGGTAGGCGGCAGCGGCAGCACCGGCCGCCGCGGCGGCGGCGAGCCAGCGGTCGAAGGTTTCCGACCAGGGTTTTTCGACGCCGAGCGCCACGGCATAGGGCAAGAGGGTCTCGTAGTGGCGCGGCGACATTTCCGGCGCGCCGGCCATGTTCATGCGGTCCTTCTCGGCGAGCGTCAGGTATTGGCGCAGGCCCTCGATGCCGTCCATCATCCTGCGGCCGAGCGGCGTCGGCGCGCCCATCAGGAAGAAGAAGACGAGATTGGTGACGACGATGCCGCCAACGGCGGCAAAGAGCGGCATCTGGCCGGCGGCCGCGCTGGTGACGAACAGCGTGACGAGAACGCCGCCGAAGACCGTCAGGAGAACGAAGCCGACGAAGGCGATCATCACGACGGCGAGGATACGCGCGCCGAGCGTTTTCGCCCGCCGGAAGTTCTGCCCGAGCGCCAGCGCGAAGATCGACACGAAGACCGAGGCGAAGACGGGCAGGATGACGAGCACGATGCCCTCCTCCGGCAGCGTGCCGAAGATCAGCAGGGCCGCAAGGCAGGCGAGCGACAGGAGGATGCCGCAGATCACCTGCGGCCAGTTGGCGAGGTAATATTTGTAACGGTGCTCCTTCTCCATCGCCTGGCTGAAATCATGGCCCAGCGTCTGCACGCGCTTGCCGTTCGACTTGTCGATGACGAAGGTGCTTCCTCCCGACCCCATGGTCTTCAGGAGGGTCGCCTCGCCGGTCGGCAGGGTCCCCTCGACCGGCTTTTGCGTCCGGGTGACGGTGATGGAGGTCTTCAGGTCCTTCAGCTCGACAAGGCCCTTGACCGCAAGGTTGAGGAAGGCGGCGGAGATTGCCGTCCAGCCCCGCCCGCCGAACCCCTTCTCGTCGATATAGTTGACGAGCGCCGGCGATATGCCCTCCGGCGCATCCCAGCGCGGCACGATGACGCCGCGCGGCGGGTCGCGGCCGACGGAGAGCCAGGCCCAGAGATAATAGCCGACGACCAGCACCAGGCCGCCGAAGGCGAGGAAGAGGTTGCGGTTGTCCTTGAGGAACAGCGCGCGCTCTTCCGCCGCCGTCGGCCGGTCGATGCTGCCGGCCGGCATCTTCACGCCGATCGTCAGGCCCTCGTTCGGCCCGAGCGCGCGCGTCGTCTCGAAGCTCGCCCGGTTGCCCTGGTTTTCGCCGCGCGCATCCTTGCCCGTGGCGCCGAGCGGGCCGGTGAAGACGGTCAGCTCCTCCGCCCGCACGCCCTGCGGCAGCGTCACCGTCGCCGTCGCCCTCTCGATCGGGAAGGCCCATTCGGTGCCGGTGACGTTCCAGAAGAGTTCGTCATGCGTGTCGAAGAAGCGGATCTGCCGCGTCGTCTCGTAGGTCAGGCGATATTCGTGGAAGCCCGGATCGATGAGCACGTCGGCCGAGCCGAAATAGATGCGGATGCCGCGGCGGATGGTTTCCGTGCGGTAGGGCTCCGGCCGCCCGTCGCGCTCGACGCGAAGGATCTTGAAGCCCACCTCGCGCTCCCGTCCGCCGGCATCGACGAAGGTGAGCGGGAAATCGCGATAGATGCCGCGGCGGATCCGGTTGCCCTCGGCATGGACGCGGATCGTCTCCGTCACGGTCAGGGTGCCGTTCTTCGAAATGGCGATGTCGGAATGGTAGCGGTCGAAATACTCCTCCGCCCGGGCCGCGCCCCCGACCAGAAGGCAGAGCCACAGCGTCAGGAGAGCGGCAATCCGCATCATGAAGGACTCCGGGATTAGGGCATTTCCAGGAAAAGTGGATACCGGTTTTCCGTTCGGAAATGCGACAAAACAAAATGCTCTAGAACTTTACGGTCGGCACGGCCCGGTCGGCCGGGTTCTCGATCTCGAAATAGGGCGCTTTGAGGAATTTGAAGAGGCCGGCGACGAGGTTCGAGGGGAAACTCTCGACCTTGACGTTGAGATCGCGGGCGGCGCCGTTGTAGTAGCGGCGCGACATCTGGATCTCGCTTTCCAGCGTTTCCAGCGTTTCCTGCAGCTCGGCGAAGTTCTGGTTGGCCTTGAGGTCGGGATAGGCCTCGGCGAGCGCGAAGATGCGGCCGAGCGCCTGGCTGAGCAGGCCTTCGGCCTGCGCCCTGCCCGCGACGTCACCCGCCGGCACGGCCTGCGCCCGGTTGCGCAGCTCCACCACCTTTTCCAGCGTGTCCTTCTCGTGCGCGGCGTAGCCTTTCACGGTCTCGATGAGGTTGGGGATGAGGTCGGCACGGCGCTTCAGCTGCACGTCGATGCCGGACCAGGCCTCCTCCTTCACCTGACGGGCTTTGACGAGGCCATTGTAGAGAATGATGGCGTAGAGGACGACCACCGCCGCGATTGCCAGACCGATCATGAAAGTCTCCGCTCCTTCTTTGTCCCGGGCCTGACCTTAGCATTCGCATCGCCGCAGGAAAGCCCCCGCGGGCTCCGAGGCCGCCTGCTTTTCATCAAAGAGAACGATCGCCCGCCGGTCCTGTCACCCCGGGAACCGCGCGGCGGCGTGCCTTGGCCGATAGTCGCTTCACCAACAACACGAACCTTGAAGCAACCGTCATGAAAGCCCTCGTCCTCACCATCAACGTTCTCGGTTTCACCGCCCTCTTCCTCGCCTACACGATGGGCGCTGCGGTCGACCGTCCGAAGGGTGTGCGCCGGGCGCTCCAGACCTATGCCGGCCAGCTTCCCACCGGCGCGATGCCGACGCTGAAGCCCGTCTGGGAACTCGGCGTGAAGGTTTCGACCCTCGCCTGAACGAAAAAGGCTCTTCGGGACGTCGGCCCCTCATCCGCCTGCCGGTCCCCTTCTCCCCGCAAGCGGGGCGAAGGGGAGATGCTGTGCCGTTTTCCTCTGATATCGCCGGTTCACGGGGCAGCCCCCCGGCTTGCGGCATGGCAATAGGATATGGAGGAAACCCCTTACCATATCCCCTTCTCCCCCACGGGGAGAAGGTGCCGGCAGGCGGATGAGGGGGAGCCCGCCGGCAAGAAAAGCAAAGGATTCCACCTGCATAACCCCCTCATCCGGCCCTTCGGGCCACCTTCTCCCCGTGGGGGAGAAGGGGATGCGCGGCAACGTCGAGCGCCACATGCGATTGTCCTGCCGCAGGCGGGGAGAGGGTTAGGATACCGGACCCGTCTCAGATCGAGCGCGTGATGCCGCCGTCGACGCGGATGTTCTGGCCGGTGATGTAGGCGGCACCGTCGGAAGCGAGGAAGGCCACCGTCGCGGCGATCTCCTCGCTCGTGCCGTAGCGCTTCATCGGCACGCCGTCGCGCCGTTCCTCGGTCGCCGGCAGGCTGTCGATCCAGCCGGGCAGCACGTTGTTCATGCGGATGTTGTCGGCCGCATAGGTGTCCGCGAAGATCTTCGTGAACGAGGCGAGGCCCGCGCGGGCGACGGCCGAGGTCGGGAACATGGAGCTCGGCTCGAAGGCCCAGGCGGTCGAGATGTTGATGATCACGCCGGACTTCTGCTTCTGCATGATCGGGGTGACGAGGCGCGTCGGGCGCACGGCATTGAGGAAATAGACGTCGATGCCCGCGTGCCAGTCCTCGTCCGTCAGGTCGAGGATCGGCTTGCGGGGGCCGTGGCCGGCGCTGTTGACGAGGACGTCCACGCGGCCCCAGCGCTCCAGCGCGCCATCGACGAGGCGCTTCAGGTCGTCGTTCGACTGGTTCGAGCCGGTGACGCCGAAACCGCCGCTTTCGGCCGCCAGCGCCTCGCCCTTGCCGGAGGAGGAGAGCACGGCGATCCTGAAGCCGTCCGCCGCCAGCCGTCTTGCCGCCGCCGCGCCCATGCCGCTGCCGCCGGCCGTGATGATCGCCACTTTTTCTGTCGCCATGTTCCTCTCCCTTGGAAACGGTTGCGGCTCAGGCCGCGTCCTTCGTCCAGTTCACGCCGCCGGCATCCGTCAGGAGGAAGGCCTCGCCGCAGGCTTTCGCCAGCGTGCGCACACGCAGAATGTAGCTCTGGCGCTCGGTGACGGAGATCACGCCGCGTGCGTCGAGCAGGTTGAAGACGTGCGAGGCCTTGATGCACTGGTCGTAGGCCGGCAGCACGCACTTGTGCAGGCGCTGGTTTTCCGCATCGCCCGGCGCGCCGGCGGAAAGCAGCGCCTGGCACTCCTTCTCCGCATCGATGAAGTGGCGGTGCAGCATGGCGGTGTCGGCGAATTCGAAATTGTGGCGGGAGTATTCCTGCTCGGCCTGCAGGAAGACGTCGCCATAGGTGATCTTCTCATCGCCCTCGCGGCCGTTGAAATTGAGGTCGTAGACATTGTCGACGCCCTGCACATACATGGCGAGGCGTTCGAGGCCGTAGGTCAACTCGCCGGCGACGGGCGCGCATTCGATGCCGCAGACCTGCTGGAAATAGGTGAACTGCGAGACCTCCATGCCGTCGCACCAGCATTCCCAGCCGAGACCCCAGGCGCCGAGCGTCGGGCTTTCCCAGTCGTCCTCGACGAAGCGCACGTCATGCAGCAGCGGATCGAGGCCGATGGCGGCGAGCGAGCCGAGATAGAGATCCTGCAGGTTCGACGGGTTCGGCTTCAGGATGACCTGATACTGGTAATAGTGCTGCAGGCGGTTCGGGTTCTCGCCGTACCGGCCGTCGGACGGGCGGCGCGAGGGCTGCACATAGGCGGCGCGCCACGGGCGGGGGCCGAGCGCACGCAGCGTCGTGGCCGGGTGGAACGTGCCGGCGCCCACTTCCATGTCGTAGGGCTGCAGCACCGCGCAGCCCTTGTCCGCCCAGTAATTGTGCAGCGTCAGGATCAGCCCCTGGAAAGAGCGCGTCGGGTTCATGTGGTCAGGCAGGGCGGCAGAGGTCATCGGTTTCGTCCGGGCATTCTTGGAAAGGTGCCGGACTGGTGCCACGATGCGCCGGAAGGGTCAAGGGTTTCGGGCCGGCGCCCGAAACGGGTCAGTGCCGTTCGAGCGAGCGGAAGAGCCCGGAGCCGGCGGCCTGGGTAACGGCCTGCACGCGCTGCGGGGCGAGATCCGGCACCTGCCGCACCTGGCGGCGCAGGCCCGCCGGCATGCGCGCGCCGTACCAGGCGGCCAGCATCGGAAGCTCGCGGCGCAGCGTGCCCTTCGCCTGCCAACCGAGCGCCTTCAAGGCCCGCGTGTCGAGCGGCGGGCGGCTGGCATTGCCCGGCCGGCCGGCGGCAAAGCTGACGCCGGAAACGGGCTCCTGCACAGTCTCCAGCACCAGGCGCGCGACGGAGAGGATGTCGAGGAAATCGTCGCCGGCCACGTTGTAGGTGGCGTTCTCCGCCCCGCGCGCCACCACCGCGCGCAACGCCGAACAGAAATCCGCCATGGTGACGAAGCCGCGCGTCTGCCGGCCGTCGCCATGCACCGGCAGCGGCCGGCCGACGGCGGCAAGCTCGAGGAAGCGCGGCAGGAGCTTTTCGGTGTTCTGGCGCGTGCCGACGATGTTGACGGGGCGCAGCACGCGGATATCGAGGTCGAAGGAGCGGCGCAGGCCGGCAATCAGCATTTCGGCGGCAGCCTTGGAGGCGGCGAGCGGATTGTCGGGCAGCAGCGGCGCGAGCTCGCCGACCGGCTGGCCGTTGCCGGCGCCGTAGACCTCGGCGGAGCTGACATGGATCATCAGCGGCACGCGGCGGCGGCCCATCGCCTCGACCAGCACCTGCGTGCCGAGCGCATTGGCGAGCGTGAAGCGCTCCGGCACCGAGAAGGCGCGCTCGACATGGCTTTCGCCCGCCGCATGCACGACGAGGTCCGCATCCTTCAGCATTTCGGTGACGAGGTCGAGATTGCCGACATCGCCCTCCTGCAGCGTCACGCGGCCGGTGCGGAAGGCGGCATCGAGATAGGACATGTCGGCGGCATAGGTGAAGGCGTCGAGCACGCGGATGCGCGCCTTCGGGCAATGGGCGAGGAGGTCGTCGACGATATGCGAGCCGATGAATCCGGCGCCACCCGTCACGACGATGGTGCGAATCCAGTCGAGGTCAAGCGAGGCCATGGATCTTCTCCGTTCACTGCCGGGACGCCCTCATGGCAGCCCTGACCGCTAGATCGGCCTTCTTACGCGCGGGGGCAACGCCGGCAGGCGGCTGCAAAAGCTTAAATCCCGCGTTAACCTTACGGAGCGTGGTTAATGTCCCGGGACCGCACGACAGGGCCTCGTTTCCAGTCCCGCGCCGGCACACAGCCGTGCCGCGGCGACAGATCCTTCCATCGTGTTCCCAAATCGCGAAAAGTGTCCATATCGCTGTTTTCACGCCGGGCGCCGAACCGCATCCCGCGCTTGCCGGGCCCCTCTACTCGTCGTCGCGGCGCAGGCGGTATTCGCCGGTTTCCGGATCCTTGACGAGCGTGCCGGTGGCACCGGTGCGGCGTTCCTCCTCGGACCGCTTGCGCAGCTTGCTCAGGCGTTCGGCGTCGGCCACGAACTTGCGATAGCCGAACCAGGCAAGGCCGACGACCAGCAGCAGAAAGATGATCTGGGCCATCGCCCCTCCCCTTGTTTCACGCGCGCCTTATCCGGAAAGGCCGAAGCGGCCCCACAGCGCCTTTTCTTCCGCAAGGCCCGCCACGGCGGCCACGCCTGCAGAGCCTATACGCTCCGCCATGTCGCCGGAAGGCCCCCCGACGCCCGGCGCCTTGCGGCCGAACAGCCCCTTGGGCGCCAAGACCAGCTCCAGCCGCGTCTTCTCGCCATAGCGCTTCTTCAGCTCCGAGCGCATGTCGGCAAGGCCATCGACAAGGCCGAGCGCCAGGCCCCGGCCGCCGGTCCAGAACAGGCCGGAAAAGAGGTCGGGATCGTCCGTGAGCTTTGCGCCGCGGCGTTCCTTCACCATGTCGATGAAGACCTGGTGGATCTCGAGCTGCAGGGATTTGAGATATTCGATCTCGTTTTCGCGCTCGGGCTGGAACGGATCGAGGATCGCCTTGTTGCTGCCGGCCGTGTAGACGCGCCGCTCGACGCCGATCTTCTTCAGCATTTCCGGAAAGCCGAAGCCGCCCGAGACGACGCCGATCGAGCCGACGATCGAGGTCGGGTCGGCATAGATCTCGTCGCCGGCAAGCGCGATCATGTAGCCGCCGGAGGCCGCCACGTCCTCGACGAAGACGAGCACGCGCTTGTTCTTTTCCGCCGCGAGCGCGCGGATGCGCTGGAAGATCAGCCGCGACTGCACCGGCGAGCCGCCGGGCGAATTGATGGAGATCGCCACGGCCGGCGCCTGCTTGTAGCCGAAGGCCTTTTCGAGCGCGGGCGCGGCGGTGGCCAGATTGAGCGGCGGCCGGAACTGGCTGCCGGAGGCCATGATCGCCCCGTGCAGCCGGACGACCGGGATCGCGACCCCTTCCTTGCGGAACCTCTTCGGCACCAGCGTCTTCAAAAATCCGGCCATCGCGCGATCCTGCCTCCTGTTCGTTTGCCCGGCTGATGTATGCACGACGGGCGAAAACGCAAGACAATCACGGAATATTCAGGTCTTCGACAGGCGCGGATAGCTTGCCCGGCCGTTGTTGAGGTCGTCGACGAAGGGGGTGAAGGCATGCCGGCCGGGTTCGTGCATGACGAGCGGCATGCGCAGCGCGAGCCTGGCGCGCGAGCCCTTGATGGCGGTGACGAGGATGCGCAGGGCCGGTTCGCCGGGGCGGGGATGGAGGGCGGTGATCTCGATGCCGCCGAAGCGGCGGCCGCAGGCGGCGACGATCTCGGCAATCGATTCCGGCCGGGCGATGAGGGAGAGCTGGCCGCCCGGCTTCAGGATCGCGCCCGCCGTCCGGATCCAGCGTTCGAAGAGGTCATGCTCCATGGCATGGGCCTCGGCCTTCAGCGCGTCCGGCGTGCGGCTGCCGATGCGGTCGTTGAAGGGCGGGTTCATGATAACGTGGTCGAAGACCTCGTCGGCGAGGCCCGCCGCGACGCGGGCCGTGCCCGCGAGCCCGACATCGGCCTCCAGCACGCCGACGCGGGCGGAGAAGACGGCGTTTTCCGGAAGCGCCACCGACTTGCGGGCAAAACCCGCCATCAGGGGCGAGCGCTCGACGAGCAGCACCTCGGCCCTTTCGTTGCATGCGGCGACGGCAAGGCCGGCAGCGCCCGCCCCGGCGCCGAGATCGGCGACGCGCATCGGTCCCTTCCCCGTCACCAGCGCGGCGAGCAGCATGGCGTCCATGCCCGAACGATGGCCGATGCCCTTCGGCTGGACGACGTGGAAGCGGCCGTAGTGGAAGGCGTCGACGGTTTCGGTGACGGTCATGGGCAGGTCGTCCCCTGCGCGCGGGGCCGGCCTTGGCCATCCCCCCTCTGCCCAGCCGGGCATCTCCCCCACAAGGGGGGAGATTGGATCGTGGCACTGCCTTGCCCCAAGTCGATCTCCCCCATCGAGGGGGAGATGCCCGGCAGGGCAGAGGGGCGCGCTCCGAATGCAGCCTTCACCGTGAAAACCACGGCCCTCACGCCCGCAGCTCCGCTTCGAGCCCCGCATCCTTGAGGATCCGCCGGGCCTCGTCCGCCCGGTCGCTCTCCACCAGGAAGCGGCGGGGCAGCATGCCGAGCGAGCCTTCGAGGATGCTCATCGCCTGATCGGCGATCAGGCAATGGATTCCCGCCTCCTTCATCAGGCTTTCCGCGAAGGAGAGCAGGACGGCGTCGTTGGTGCGGATCAATTCGATCATTCCGGTCGTTTTCCAGCCATAATTCCCGAGGCGGGACAATTCGCCTCTTGCCGCAGGAAGCCCCGCTTTCTATTGTCTTTCAACAAAAATGAACAGGAGTCCGGGCATTTGGGCGTCGTGATACCGCTTGAAGAAGGCAAAAACAAACAGGCGTCTGTGAAGCCGCTCGTCGATCTCACGAAGGCCGACATGGAGCGGGTGAACCAGCTCATCCTGTCGAAAGCCGGCTCCGACGTCGCGATGATCCCGGAGGTCGCCAACCACCTGATCTCCTCCGGCGGCAAGCGCCTGCGCCCCATGCTGACGCTCGCCTCCGCCGCGATGTTCGGCTATGACGGCGACCAGCACATCAAGCTCGCCACCAGCGTCGAGTTCATGCACACGGCGACGCTCCTGCATGACGACGTGGTCGACGAGAGCGACATGCGCCGCGGCAAATCCACCGCCCGCATGATCTGGGGCAACCAGGCGAGCGTGCTCGTCGGCGACTTCCTGCTCGGCCAGGCCTTCAAGATGATGGTCGAGGTCGGCTCGCTGGAGGCCCTCGACGTGCTCTCCACCGCCGCCACCGTGATCGCCGAAGGCGAGGTGCTGCAGCTCTCCGTCGCCAAGAACATGGAGACGACCGAGGACGACTATCTCCAGGTCATCCGCGCCAAGACGGCGGCGCTCTTCGCCGCGGCCTCGGAAGTGGGGCCGATCATCGCCAATACCGGCCGGGCCGAGCGCAACGCGCTGAAATCCTACGGCATGAATCTCGGCCTTGCCTTCCAGCTCGTCGACGACGCGCTCGATTATGGCGGCAAGGCGGCCGATCTCGGCAAGAACACCGGCGACGATTTCCGCGAGGGCAAGATCACCCTGCCCGTCATCCTCGCCTGGCGCCGCGGCACGGCGGAAGACCGCGCCTTCTGGCGCGAGGCGATCGAGGGCGGAAAAAGCGACGACGCGAACCTCGAACGCGCCTTCGGCCTCATCACCCGCTATGGCGGGCTGACGGACACGATCGCCCGCGCCCAGCACTACGGCATGATCGCCCGCGACGCACTCGCGCCCCTGCCGGCCTCGCCCTGGAAGAACGCGCTGCTCGAAGTCATCGACTTCTCCATCGCCCGCGTCAGCTGATCGGCGAATACGCGGTCCGGCAGGATTTTCTTGCCGCACCGCGCCAAAAAAGCCATTCTCTGCCGTCATGAGTCCGTGATTGATTTGGGCGTGATCGTGGCTGAATTTGTCACGGCAATCCCCATAGGGCTACGGCACAGCTTCTGGCGAAAGGCATTTTGATGCGGCATTCCCTTCTCCTTCGGCTTCTCTCCGGCGTGGCGATCGCGGCCAGCATCGCGCTTGCCGGTACCCTGGCCGGCCCTCTGGCGGCATATGCGGAGGAAAAGCCGGCAGCCGCGGCCGCAGAGGAAAGGCCGTTCGATCCGTTGAGCGTCAACACCTTCTCCGGCGCCTTCCTCGCCGCCCGCACGGCCGATTTCGACAAGGAATACGAGACCGCCGTCGCGCTCTACAAGATCGCCCTGCAGTTCGACCCCACCAACAAGGACGTCAAGCAGCGCCTGATGGTGACGCAGCTGATGAACGGCGATTTCGAGGAGGGCGTGAAGCTTGCCGATGCGCTGCGCAACGACCCCGCCGTCGAGCGCATCACCGCCGTGGTGCGCGGCATGGAGGCGATCCGCAAGCGCGAATACAAGAGCGCCGAGAAGATCCTCGTCTATAGAGGGCCGAACGATCTCGACCGCATGATGAACGACCTCCTGCTCGCCTGGGCCAAGTTCGGCGACGGCAAGTCGAAGGAAGCGCTGAAGCTGATCGGCGGCATGGAGGGGCCGGACTGGCTCGCCATCTTCAAGAACTACCATGCCGGGGCGCTGGCCGCGGCGGCCGGCGACAAGGCGACAGCGCGCGCGCGCCTCAACGACGCCATCCTCGACCGCAACGGCGCGAGCGCCGCTCCGGACACCTTCATCCGCGCCGTGATGGCGCTCGCCCGCCTCGAGGCCCATGAGGGCAACAAGCAGAAGGCGCTCGACGCCATCTCGGTCGGCGACAACTTCATCACCAGCTATGCGCCGCTCAAAGCGTTGCGCCAGAGCATCGAGGCCGGCGAGAAGCAGGAGCAGCAGGTGCGCAACGCCGCGCAGGGCGCCGCCGCCGTGCTCTTCTCGATCGGCGGCGCGCTCAACCGCGACGGCGCGGAGGACATCGTCTCGCTCTACCTGCAGGCCGCCCGCGCGCTCGACCCGGACAGCGACGACATGCTGGTGCTGCTCGGCGGGCTGGCGGAGAACCAGAAGAAGCCGGAGCGGGCGATCGAATATTACCGCGCCGTGCCGGAAAAGTCGCCGATGCGGCGCATTTCCGAGCTGCAGCTCGGCCTCAACCTTGCCGATACGGGCAAGGTTCCCGAGGCGAAGAAGCACCTGCAGGAACTGATCGAGGCCGATCCGGCGGACCTGCGCTCCTATCTTGCGCTCGGCAGCGTGCTGTCGGACGCCAAGGACTACAAGGAGATGGCCAGTCTCTACGACCGTGCGGTCGCCGCCATCGGCCCGGTCCCGACACGCAACCACTGGAGCATCTTCTTCCAGCGCGCCATCGCCTATGAGCGACTGAAGGAATGGGAGAAGGCCGAGCCGAACTTCCGCAAGGCGCTGGAGCTGAACCCGGAACAGCCGCAGGTACTGAACTACCTCGGCTATTCCTGGGTGGACATGAACATGAACCTCGACGAGGGCCTGGACATGATCCGCCGGGCCGTCAGCATCAAGCCGGACGACGGCTATATCGTCGATTCGCTCGGCTGGGCCTACTATCGCCTCAACCGCTTCTCCGACGCCGTGGCGGAGCTGGAGCGGGCGGCGGAGCTGAAGGCGGGCGACCCGACGATCAACGACCATCTCGGCGATGCCTACTGGCGCGTCGGCCGCAAGCTGGAAGCCACCTTCCAGTGGAACCGTGCGCTCGGCCTGAAGCCGGAAGAGGCGGAAATCCCGAAGATCAAGCTGAAGATCGAAAACGGCCTGCCGGAGCTGGAGAAGACCGAGCCGGCCTCCGCGGAAGCCAAGGACGAAAAGCCGGTGCAGAACCCCTCGCCCGAGGGCACGGCGGCCGACCGCAAGTCCTGACGCCGCATGGCTGACGCCGACGCCCTGTCGGGGTTCGCGGTCGTCGAGCCGGCCCCGGCCAAGATCAACCTCGCGCTCGCCGTCACCAGCCGGCGCGAGGATGGCTACCACCTCCTCGACAGCCTCGTGACCTTCACCGCCTTCGGCGACCGCATCGGCCTTGCGCCGGCGGCCGAGGACCGCTTCACCCTCACCGGCCGCTTCTGCGGAGTGCTTTCGGCCGAGGCTGACAACCTCGTCACCCGCGCGCGCGACCGGCTGCGTGCGGCGCTCGCCCCGACCGGGCAGCCGGTCCCGCCCGTGCACATCCATCTCGAAAAGAACCTGCCCATCGCCTCCGGCATCGGCGGCGGCTCGGCGGATGCCGCCGCGACGCTGCGCGGCCTCATCTCGCTGTGGAAAGCGGAGCTGCCCGCCGACGGGCTGGATGCGCTTGCCATCGGCCTCGGCGCCGACGTGCCGATGTGCCTTGCCAGCCGCCCGCTGCGCGCGCGCGGCGTCGGCGAGGCGATCACCCCCGTCGCCCTGCCGGCCCTTCCCATCGTGCTGGCCAATCCGCTCGTCGGCGTTTCGACGCCGGCCGTCTTCCAGGCGCTTGCCTCCCGGCACAACCCGCCGCTCGCCCTTGCGGGCGCCGCCGGCTGGGCGGAAGCGCTCGCGCGCCTGCGCAACGACCTGGAGCCCCCTGCCCGCCGGCTCTGCCCCGAGATCGCCGCGATCTCCGAAAGCCTTGCGGCCACCGGCGCCGGCCTCGTGCGCATGTCCGGTTCCGGCGCGACCTGCTTTGCGCTATACGATACGGACGCGGCTGCCGAGACCGCGGCGGCGGCGCTCTCCCGCCGGCATCCGCACTGGTTTTTCACCGCCACGCGCACGCTGGAAGCGCAAGGCAAAGGAGCCGACGATGGCGCATATTGACGAGACGAGGCCTTTCATCCCGGTCGGCATCGCCGTGCTCACCGTCTCCGACACGCGCACCCTCGACACCGACCGTTCCGGCGATACGCTGGTCGCGCGCATCAGGGAGGCCGGACACCGCCTTGCCGACCGCGCCATCGTGACGGACGACGTGGCCGCGATCCGCGCCAGGGTGGAAGCCTGGACGCGCGACGATGCGGTGGACGTGGTCATCACAACGGGCGGCACGGGCTTTACCGGCCGCGACGTGACGCCGGAGGCGCTGGAACCGCTGTTCGAAAAGCGCATGGACGGCTTTTCCGAGGTCTTCCACCGCATCTCCTACGACAAGATCGGCACCTCGACGATCCAGTCGCGCGCGACCGGCGGCGTTCTCAACGCCACCTTCATCTTCGCGCTGCCGGGTTCGCCCGGCGCCTGCAAGGATGCCTGGGACGGCATCCTGAAGGCGCAGCTCGACTATCGCCACATGCCCTGCAACTTCGTGGAAATCATGCCGCGGCTCGACGAGCACCTGAAGCGCACCGCCGGCTGACCCGCTCCCCTCCGGGGGCGTGGCGCGACATCGATGCCGACGCCGATTTCGCAATCGAGCTATCCGTCACCGACGGCGTGTTCCGCAACGATGTCCTGTCCTGGCTCAATCGGTCCCCGCCCGCATGGCCTTCACGGCCCAGGCGGGCACCAGTTCCACGGCCAGCCGGCGCACGCCGGCACCCGTCGCGATGTCGGCGAGCGTCATGCCGGTGCGCACCGCGGCCGAGGCCTGGCGCTTGCTGACGAGGTAGCCTTGCTCCAGCGGCGCGCGACGGCGCGCAAGGCGCTGGAAGAACGGCCGGCGATGGCTGCGCGAGCCGAGGAACCGCGCGGGATTGCGGTTGACCGACACATGGTCGACGACGGCATCCACCCAGCCCGACAGCGGCCGGGCGCCCGGCTCCAGCAGCAAAAGCCAGTCGCCGCGGGCCGAACGCACCACATCCTTCATGTCCCAGCTCGTCAGGAAGCGGCAGCCGGCGGCGTCCGCCACCTTGGAGGAGCCGTCGCGCGAGCCGTGGTCGAGCACGATCACGTCGCGCACGATGCCCTCGACGGCGCCGGAAACCAGCGCCGACAATGTCTGCGCAAGCTCGGCCTCATTGTCCCGGCATTCCATGATGATGGTCAGCATGTCCTCCCATACCGCATTGCAGCATCGATTTCCACCGCGGGAACCCGCGAAGTTTCCCGCATGGTTAGGCGGCATGGTTAGCGGCGCCCCGAAATTTGTTCTTGCATTGTTCTCGTTTGCGCGATAGGAATATAATCATTGAATCGGGGCCTGCCCCCGGCGGAGACACTCATGAACGATCTGGCCAGCCTGAGGCAGGGCGCGCTTGCGCCCGGCCACGCGAAAGACATTGCCGAAGCGCTGATGGCCGAGACGGGCATGCGCGTCGACAGCGAGCGCCGGCGCGGCCGGGGCGCGGGCCTCAACTTCACCGGCCGCTTCGAGCCGGTGACGCGCGAGACGGTCGACGACGGCTGGCAGACGCTGGAGGAACTGCCGCCCTTCAGAACCGAGGTGCAGGTGGAAAAGCCGCGCACCATCATCACGCGCAACGAATCGCCCGACATTCCCTTCGACCGCTCGATCAATCCCTATCGCGGCTGCGAGCATGGCTGCATCTACTGCTTCGCCCGGCCGACCCATGCCTTCATGGGCCTGTCCGCCGGCCTCGATTTCGAGGCACGGCTGTTTGCCAAGCCGGACGCGCCGAAGCTGCTGGAACGCGAGCTCTCCAAGCCCGGTTACAAGCCGCGCGTCATCGCGATCGGCACCAATACCGATCCGTATCAGCCGATCGAGAAGGAATGGCGCATCATGCGGCAGATCCTCGAGGTGCTGGACGCGGCCAACCATCCGGTCTCGATCGTCACCAAGTCGGCGCTCGTGCTGCGCGACATCGACATCCTCGCGCGCATGGCGGCGCGGGGCCTGGCCTGGGTCGGGCTTTCCGTCACCACGCTCGACCGCAAGCTCGCCCGTACCATGGAGCCGCGCGCCGCGACCCCGCCGCGCCGGCTGGAGGCCATCCGCACGCTCTCGCAGGCCGGCATTCCCGTCGCCATCATGATGGCGCCGATCATTCCCGGCCTCAACGACCACGAGATCGAGCGCGTGCTCGATTCGGGCAAGGCCGCCGGCGCGCTGGAGGCGAGCTATGTGCTGCTCCGCCTGCCGCTGGAGGTGAGCCCGCTCTTCCGCGACTGGCTGCTGCGCCACTACCCGGACCGCTACCGCCATGTCATGTCGCTGGTGCGCTCCATGCGCGGCGGCAAGGATTACGACGCCGAATTCGGCAAGCGCATGAAGGGCGCCGGTCCCTATGCCTGGCAGATCGCCCGCCGCTTCGAGATGACGGCCAAGCGGCTGGAGCTGACCCGCACCCGCCGCAGCCTCGCCTGCGACCAATTCGTGCCGCCCTCGGGCAGCGGCGTGCAGCTTTCGCTGCTGTAAGGCGGGAGGGGCCTCGCGCCTCGCCCGGCCGATTTGTCAGGGGAAAGCGGATCCGGCTTTCCCGAAGAGACTGACGGCACCGGGAAATCCAGCCCATCCGGTTCGGCCCGAACCGGATGGGCTGCGAAAACGAAACCCCGCCGGGCGCCCGCGCCCGGCCTCTTCTTCCGGTCTGCCTTTCCCCGGGGCATACCGGCGCTCCTCCGGCGTCCGCCTCCTGCCGGAGGGCTTGCAGGGAATCGGATGGATGTGCGAGGTTCGCCGCATGTCCCGTACCGCATCCTCCGATTCCCGCCTTCTTTTCGACCTGCCCGAGGGGCCGGATTTCCAGATGGAAGCCGCGGCCCTGAAGCGCGGCATCTGGCCGGTGGCCGGCACGGACGAGGCCGGGCGCGGCCCCCTGGCAGGTCCGGTCGTCGCCGCCGCCGTGGTGCTCGACCCGGACAACATCCCCGGCGGCCTCAACGATTCCAAGCAGCTCAATGCCGCCAGGCGCGAGGCGCTGTTCACCCTGATCCTGCAGTCGGCCTTCGTCTCCGTCGCCTCCAGCTCGTCGCGCCGCATCGATGCCATTGACATCCGCAAGGCGAGCCTCGATGCCATGCGCCGCGCCGTCGCGGGCCTGGAGATCGCGCCGAAACTCGTGCTGGCCGATGGCCGCGACGTGCCGCCCGGCCTTGCCTGCGAGGGCCGCGCCGTCGTCAAGGGCGATGCCCGCTCGCTCTCCATCGCCGCCGCCTCCATCGTCGCCAAGGTGATGCGCGACCGCATGATGACCCGCGCCGAGGACACCTATCCCGGCTACGGCTTCGCCATCCATGCCGGCTACGCCACCGAAGTGCACCGCAGGGCCATCACGGATATCGGCCCCTGCCGGCTGCACCGCATGAGCTTCCGCCCGCTCCGGCAGGACTGAGCCCGGGGGGACGGCTCCCGCCTGCCTGCATGACCGGGTCCTTGCAAATCAGATAAGTGTATGCTTATCTCATTTCCATGATCGAGAACGAGATATTCAAGGCGCTTGCCGATCCCACGCGCCGCGCGATCTTCGAGAAGCTGGCGGACGGCGCGATGAATGCCAGCGCGCTGCGCGAGGGCATGGAGATCAGCCAGCCCGCCATGTCCCAGCATCTGGCGGTGCTGCGCCAGGCGCGGCTGGTGCGCGAGGAGCGGCAGGGACGGTTCATCAATTACGAGGTCGACCCGGACGGGCTGGCGCGCATTGCCGGATGGCTCGCGAAATATCGGACCTACTGGCCGGCGCGGATCGACGCCCTGAAGGATTTGCTGAAGGACATGGACCAATGAGCGACAGGCAGGCCGAGCAGGCGACGGATCTCGTGCTCGAATACGAGCTCGACGCACCGACCGAAAAGGTCTGGCGGGCGATCAGCATTCCCGCCTTTCGCGAAAGATGGCTGCCGGGCGGCGCGCTCGCCGACGCCGAGCCGGTCCTGACCGCGCCCGGCAAGGAAATCCGCTACAGGCTGCGGGACGATGAACCGCCCCATCTCGAAAGCCTCGTGGCGTTCCAGCTCCGTCCCAACGGGCAGGGCGGCACCACGCTCCGGATCGTCCATGGCCTTGCGGATGCGCGCGTCGTGCCGCGGCCCATCAACGACAATGGCAACGGCAACGGGCGCACGCTGATGCGCGCCGCCTAACCTAATACACCCCTCCCCGAAACAATCCGGAAGACAGGAGTTCGCCCATGCGCGAAACGATGCAACTCGTCCCTATGGTCGTCGAGCAATCCAGCCGGGGCGAACGCTCCTTCGACATCTATTCCCGCCTGCTGCGCGAGAGGATCATCTTCCTCAACGGCGAGGTGAACGACACCATCTCCGCGCTCGTCTGCGCACAGCTGCTGTTCCTGGAGGCCGAGAGCCCGCAGAAGCCGATCCAGCTCTACATCAACTCGCCCGGCGGCATGGTCACCAGCGGCTTTGCCATGTACGACACGATGCGCTACATCCGCGCGCCCGTTCACACGCTCTGCATGGGCACCGCCCGCTCGATGGGCTCGTTCCTGCTGATGGCCGGCGCGCCCGGCATGCGGGCCGCCCTGCCCAATGCCAGCATCCTCGTCCACCAGCCCTCCGGCGGCTTCCAGGGCCAGGCGTCGGACATGCTCATCCACGCCGAGGAGATTCTGAAGACCAAGCAGCGCATGACGCGGCTCTATGCCCGCCATTGCGGGCGCAGCTACGAGGAGTTCGAACAGGCCATGGACCGCGACCGCTTCATGACGGCCGAGGAAGCGCTGGAATGGGGCCTGATCGACCGCATTCTCACCGAGCGCGAGATCGGCGAGGCGTATCGGGCCAGCACATGACACGCCTTGTCATGGCATAGGCACAACGAAAAAAGGCCGGATCGCTCCGGCCTTTTTCAGATCGATCGTGCGGGCTGCCTCAGTTGAGGCGGGCCTTCACTTCGCCGATGGCGTTGTCGAACAGCGCCTTGCCGGTGGCGGCATCGGCCTTGGTGGCGATGACCTTCTCGGCGGCGGCGACGGCAAGGTCGACGGCGGCGGCGCGCACGGCGTTGATCGCGTCGGCCTCGGCCTGGCGGATCTTCTGCTCGGAGAGCGCCGTGCGGCGGGTGACGTATTCCTCGGTCTTCTGCTTGGCCTCGGCCGTCAGGGCGCTCGCCTCGCGTTCAGCGGCGGCGACGATGCTGGCGGCTTCCGCCTCGGCATCCTTGCGCTTGCGCTGGTATTCGGCGAGCAGGTGCTGGGCCTCCTCGCGAAGACGCTTGGCTTCCGCCAGCTCGTTCTGGATCTTCTCCGCGCGGGCGTCGAGACCCTTTGCCATCATGCCCGGAACCTTGAGGTAGGCGATGAGGGCGAGGAACAGGAGAAGGCCGACAAAGGCATAGAATGTTGCGTCGAATGCCATGGTGTCCTCCTTATTCGCCTGCGGCCGTCTTCACGGCGGAAGCGATCTCGGCCTTGGTGGCCTTGGCGCCGATGAGCTGCTCGACGAGGGCTGCCGTGGTTTCCTCGGCGATCGAGCCGACATCGGCAAGGGCCTTGGCCTTGATCTCGGCGATGCGGGTCTCGGCACCGGCGATCTTGTCCTGCAGCGAGGCTTCGATCTTGGCGCGCTCGGCGTCGGCCTTGGCCTTGGCTTCGTCGCGGGCGGTCGAGGCGATCGCGTTGCCCTTGGCGCGGGCGCTGGCAAGGTCCTGCTCGTAGGACGCAATCGCGGCGTCGGCTTCCGCCTTCAGGCGGGAGGCTTCGTCGAGGTCCTGCGCGATACGGTCATGGCGCGTCTCGAGGATGCCGCCGATGCGCGGAATGACGACCTTCGACATGAGAAGGTAGAACAGACCGAAGGTGATCGCCAGCCACAGGAGCTGCGATGCGAACGTGGTCTGGTCGAAGGGCGGGAAAACGCCGGTGGCGTGCTCGTCGCCATGGGCCACACCCGTTTCGGTGTGCACTTCGCCTGCCGGCTGGGCCGCATGCGTATCCGTCTCATGCGACGTCGCAGGGGTTTCCGCCTGGGCGATTTCGAAAGGGGTGGACTCGGCCGATGCCGGGGTCACGGACATGCTCACCTCCAGGGGGCACTCTCAGATCTTGTACGGAACGTACGATGGACCACGGCCCGGAGGCCATGGTCCAGTCCTCGGCCGATATCAGACGGCGAAGAGGAGGAGGAGAGCGATGAGCAGCGAGAAGATGCCCAGAGCTTCCGTAACGGCGAAGCCGAATACGAGACGGCCGAACTGGCTGTCAGCAGCAGACGGGTTGCGCAGAGCGCCGGCCAGGTAGTTGCCGAAGATGTTGCCGAGGCCGAGAGCCGTGCCGGCGAGACCGAACGTGGCAAGACCTGCGCCGATGAACTTTGCTGCTTCCGCTTCCATGTTGAACTCCTTGAATGGGTTGTTGCGGCTTATGAGCGGCGCCCGAGGGCGCCGACGACTGTTTCCTTAGTGACCACCCGGATGCACGGCATCGTTGAGGTACATGCATGTCAGAACTGCGAAGACGTAGGCCTGCAGGAACGACACGAGGAATTCGAGACCGGTCAGGGCGACGGTCATGAGAAGGGGCAGGATCGCACCGGCGACACCGACGGCGCCGAGCGCGCCGAGCGAGGTGACGAAGCCGGCGAAGACCTTCAGCGTGATGTGACCCGCCAGCATGTTGGCGAAGAGACGGATCGACAGGCTGATCGGACGCGAGAGGAACGAGATGACCTCGATCGAGACGACCAGCGGCAGCAGCGCGCCGGGAACGCCGGACGGCACGAAGAGCTTCAGGAAGCCGAAGCCGTGCTTGTAGAAACCGTAGACGACCACCGTGCCGATGACGAGGATGGCCAGGGCGAAGGTGACGATGATCTGGCTGGTGACCGTGAAGAAATAGGGCACCATGCCGAGCAGGTTCGCCGTCAGCACGAACATGAAGAGCGAGAAGACCAGCGGGAAGAACTTCATCCCGTGGCTGCCCGCCCCTTCCCGGAGCATCGAGGCGATGAACTCGTAGGACATTTCCGAGACCGACTGCATGCGGCTCGGAACGAGGCCGCGCTGGCCGGTCGTGAAGTAGAGGAAGCCCGCGGCGGCCGCGACGGTGGCGACCATGAAGAGCGAGGCGTTGGTGAACGAGAAATCGATGCCGCCGATTTCGATCGGAACAATCTTGTTGACCAGGAACTGATGGGTCGGATCGTTTGCCACCGTCTATCTCTCTCGCTTGCCCGCCTTGCGGCGGAAGTCACCCATGAATGGGACAACGCCGTCAGGCGCCGTCCTTCGGTTTGGTCTCGTCCCGCCCGCTGCCGGCCTTGCCGGGCTCTCGCCCCGCCAGCCTGTCGACCGGATGGGGCGATGCCACCATGCCAGCCGCGCGCATGACGTTCAGAACGCCGGCACCGAAGCCGAGGAGCAGAAGAACGATCATCCCCCACGGCCCTGTACCTGCAAAATGGTCCAAAAGATAGCCCAGAAGCGCCCCGACGATGACAGCAGCGACGAACTCGCTCGAGAGCTTCATGGCCACCGCGTAGCCCTTGCGGCTCTCCGATGCCCGTGCCTCGGCGGCTCTATCCGCCCCGTCGTCCTTGCGCCGTTCCGCGAGTTCCGCATCCAGGCGCTTCAGCCGGTCTTCCAGACTTTTCTTCTGTTCGTCGGCCATGGCGTTCTCCCGTTTCGTTCCGCGGCGCTTTCGCCCCATTGCGGACATATTGAAGGCTAGGATTCAAGCCATATCCGACCCCTTTCGAAGTCGGGCGCAACATAGTTTTAGGTGCCGGCATAGTCAAGGCATGGCGAAGCTTTGCGCAGCAGCAAATATTATGAAATAAATCAATAGATTAGCCGGAATCACGCATCAGGCGCGACCGATCGTCCCGGGAATCGCGAAGGCTGTGGCGCGGACTCACCCCACCCCGCCCCTCAGCGCTCCTCAGCTCCAGCCGCCGCCATAGGTGCGGTAGAAGATGTGCTTGCCGATCTTGGCCACCCGCTTCATCGTGCGGCCCCAGGGCGGGTTCACATAGGTCGCGTGGTAGTGGGTGGACGAGCCGACGTCGTCGAACCAGATCTTTCCGGCGGTGACCGCCATGGCGATCTCCTTGGCGGTCTTCCAGTGCCAGGGCGAGAGGATCAGGTCGGGAATGCGGTCGCAGGCGAAGGAGAACTGGCAGCGGTTGCGCCAGTTTTCGTTCTGGTAGACGACGCCGCAGATGGTCTTCGGATAGGCGGGGTTGCGCACGCGGTTGAGAATGACCTGCGCGACGGCGGCCTGGCCCTTCAGCTCCTCGCCGCGCGCCTCGAAATAGATGCCTTCGGCAAGGCACTTCTGCTCCTTGGCGGTGAAGACCTCCGCCGGCAGCGGCGTGGCCGCCCAGGCATGATCGTCCGGCGAGATGTCGGGCACGAAGCGGCCGAGTTCCGTCTTCGGCTTGAGGATCGAATCGAAGGGCGATTCCCGGGCATAATCCGGCTCGACGCGGGCATAGGCGGTCGCCAGCACGTCGGCATTGTCATTGGTGACGAGGCTTGCGATGACGGGCGAGACGCCGGGATTCCTGCGCACCGGCTCCTTCTTGTAGAAGGCGGTGGCGATCTCGATTTCCTTGCCCTTGATCTGCGGCTTGGCGAAGGCCATGCGCTGGCCGGTGTCGAAGGCGGGCGAGAGCAGGAAGCTGGTGCGATCGAGGATCGAGCCGGCGGCAAAGCCCTTCGGCGGCGTCACCGGCAGGACGGCGACGATGCGGCCCTTCTTGTCGCGGCGGTTGACGCGGTCCTCGTCGGGAATGCCGCCCTTGCCCTTGTGCTCGCTGCGCAGCGCCGCCGTGACGCCGCCCGGCAGCTCCACACCCGCGCCGCTTTCGATGCCTCCGGTCGTCATGGCGTCGGCGAAGGCGATCTCGACCTCGTGGATCGAGCCGGCGGGCGAGCGGGTCAGCACCATGGTCTGGTTGCCGCCCTTGCGGTTGAGGCCGGCGAGATAGGTGGCAAGGTCCGTATGGGCGGCCGGCGTCGGAAAGGTGGCGACGAGACCGAGGCCGACGGCCAGGGGGATTTTCCACTCCCGCTTCAGATAGGCGAGGAAGCGGCCGGCCGCCGCATGACGAATGCTACGCTCACGCAACTTCTTACTCCGCACGCATGCGCAGGCGCGCCGCCATTGTCGATGGCGTGTCCTCCTGCCCGAAACTGACTGTATGGGAGCCCTTCCGCGCCGAAGCACGGGCCCGAAGCGGCTCGTTGTCAGGGTAAAATGAAGCATTAACCTTGATGGTTGGTTAATGCTGATAAACGGCTTTCGGGGAGGCGTTCACCTCCCCTTCACGTTTTCGTCAGATCACGACATGCGAGCCGAGCTCGACCACGCGGTTGGTCGGCAGGCGGAAATAGTCGGACGGGTCGGTGGCGATGTTGGCGAGCGCGATGAAAAGCCGGTCCTGCCACATGGGCATGCCCGATTCGGCGTCGGGCACCAGCTTGCGGCGGCCGAGATAGAACGAGGTCGACATGATGTCGAACCTGTGCCCCGCTTTGCGCATCAGGCCGAGCGCCTGGGAAACGTTCTGCGTCTCCATGAAGCCGAAATGCATCTCGATGCGCGAGAACCGCTCGGAGATCTTCTCGACCGAGAACCGCTGGGCCGGAGCGACGCGCGGCGTGTTGGCGGTCTTGATCGTCAGGATGAAGTTGCGTTCGTGCAGGACGTGGTTGTGCTTGATGTTGTGCAGCAGCGCGGCGGGGGCGAAGTCCGGATCGCTGGTGAGGAAGATCGCCGTGCCGGTGACCTGCACCGGGGCATGCGCGCCGGGCCTTTCCACGGACTTGACGAAGGCGGGCAGCGGCACCTCGATGCGCCGGGTCTTTTCGCGCAGGATCCTCGTGCCGCGGGTCCAGGTCCACATCAGGACGACGACGGCGCCCGCGATCATGACCGGCACATAACCGCCGTCGACCACCTTGAGCAGGTTCGCGCCGAGGAAGGTGAGCTCGAGCAGGAAGAGCGGCAGCAGCGCCGCGGCGGCGGCAAGCGGCGTCCAGCGCCAGCGCCTGCGCAGGAACTCGAAGGCAAGCACGGTCGTCACCACCATCGCCCCGGTGACGGAAATGCCGTAGGCGGTCGCCAGCGCTTCCGAGGAACCGAAAATGAAGACGAGCAGCATGACGCCGAAGAGCAGCACCGTGTTGACGCCCGGCAGATAGATCTGGCCGGTCTGGGTCTCGGACGTGTGGAAGATCTCCATGCGCGGCAGGAAACCGAGATGGATCGCCTGGCGCGTCAGCGAGAAGGCGCCGGTGATGACCGCCTGGCTGGCGATGATCGTCGCGAAGGTCGCAAGGATGACGACCGGCAGCAGCGCCCATTTCGGGAACATCAGGAAGAACGGATTGGCGATCGTCTCGGGATGGGAAAGCACCAGCGCGCCCTGGCCGAGATAGTTCAGCGTCAGCGCCGGGAAGACCAGGCAGAACCAGGCCCACTGGATCGGCCGCCGGCCGAAATGGCCGAGGTCCGCATAGAGCGCCTCCGCCCCCGTCACCGTCAGGAAGACCGCCCCCAGCACGACGAGGCCGACATAGCCTTCGTTATACATGAACAGCACGGCATAATACGGGTTGAAGGCGGCCAGGATGCCGAGGTCGTCGCTGATATGGCTGATGCCGCCGATGCCCATGACGATGAACCAGAGGGCGGTGATCGGGCCGAAGAACTTCGACACGGCGGCCGTGCCCCAGGACTGCACGGCAAACAGCATGACGAGGATGACGACGGAGATCGGCACGATATAGTCGTCGAGCGTCGGCGTCACGAGCTTCAGGCCCTCGACGGCGGAAAGGACGGACAGCGCCGGCGTGATCATCGCATCGCCGATGAAGAGCGCCGCGCCGGCCGCCCCCATGAAGAAGAGCACGGTGGCATGCCGGCCCGCGGTCTTCGTGAGAAGCGCCAGCAGGGAGAGCGTGCCGCCCTCGCCGTGGTTGTCGGCGCGCAGCAGGAAGAGCACGTATTTCAGCGTGACGATGACCGTCAGCGTCCAGATCATCAGCGAGATGAGGCCGACGACCTCCTCGCGCACGAGTCCGTCGCCGGCGACCGGGCGCAGCGCCTCGCGCAGGGCATAGAGCGGGCTCGTGCCGATGTCGCCATAGACGACGCCGACGGAGCCGAGCGCGAGAAGGAACAGCGTGCGCGCCCTGCTGCGGGAATGCGGAGCGCCGGCGGCATGTGCTTGCATGGGACGATCAGGCCTAGAGCCAGCCTTTCCAGCGGAAGAAGAAAAAGGGGAGGATCGCCGACAGCACCATGGCGGCCAGCGTCAGCGGATAGGCCGCGGGGATGTGCAGTTCCGGCATGAACTCGAAGTTCATGCCGTAAGTCGATGCGATCAGCGTCGGCGGCAGCAGCACGACGGAGGCGATCGAGAAGATCTTGATGATGGCGTTCTGCTCGAGGTTGATGAGGCCGAGCGAGGCATCGAGCAGGAAGGTGATGTTGCCGGCGACGAAATTGGCGTGCTCGGAGAGCGACTGTACGTCCCGCGTCACCGTGCGGCAGAGCTCCAGGCTCTCGCGATCGGACTGCAGCGCCGGCAGGCCATGCAGGAAGGTCAGGACACGCGAGAGCGACATCAGGCTGTCGCGCGTCTTGGCGACAAGGCGGTGGAGCGCGGAGACCTGCACGACGCGGTCCTCCAGATAGCGCGGCGGGCGGCGGCTCAGATGCCGCTTGTCGCCGAACACTTCGAGCGAAAGCTTGTCGGCGCGTGAAACCGCGATCTCGAGGATTTCGGCGGTGCGGTCGGCAATGGTTTCCAGAAGCCGCGTGATCATCACGATAGGCGTGCCGCAGCCGCCCGGAATGCGGTGCATCGCGCTCTTGAACAGGGAGAACGAACGCGGTTCGGCATAACGCACCGTCAGCAGCCGGTCTGGCGTGAGGATGAAGGCGACGTCGGTCAGGTGCGGCAGGTCGCTTTCCGCCTTCACCATCAGCGAAGCCGTCATGTAGGCCGCGTTGCCGTCCGTATAGAGCCGGCTCGACGGCTCGATGTCCTTCAGTTCGTCGCGCGTCGGCACGTCGATCGACAGGACCCGCTCGATCACGGCCTCGTCGTTGCGGGTGGGTTCGAGCAGATCGACCCAGACGGCGCCGGCAAGGGCCTCGGCGGCCGCAGAATCGGTTTCTGCCGGCAGGGCGCGCGCCTCGCCGTTGGGGCGGAAAACCGTGATCACCGGCGAATGGCTCCGGGGAGGACCATCGCTCACACTCCTGACTGGACGCCACGCTTCAGCGGTCGGCCGCGCATATTGCGCGGCGCAACATAAAAAGCAAGGCCATGGCGGGCAACGCGCCGGGGCGCGAAAGGTTCGGCTATTCGAAGACGATCGCCGGCGCGCCGCGCGCGCCCTTGCCCTCGATCGCCTGGAGTTCCTGCCAGACGCGGGTGGCGATCGCGCGATAGGTCTTCGCCGCCGCGCCATCCGGATTGGAAACGACGACGGGCGTGCCGGCATCGGAGGTCTCGCGGATATCCATGGTCAGCGGCACCTCGCCGAGGAACGGCACGCCGATGCGCTCGGCCTCCTTGCGCGCGCCGCCATGGCCGAAGATGTCATAGCGGTTGCCGGTATCGGGCGCGATGAAATAGCTCATGTTCTCGACGATGCCGAGCACCGGCACCTCGACCTTCGAGAACATGTTGAGGCCCTTGCGCGCATCGATGAGGGCAAGGTCCTGCGGGGTGGAGACGATGACGGCGCCGGCAAGCGGTACCTGCTGGGCCATGGTGAGCTGCGCATCGCCCGTGCCCGGAGGCATGTCGACGACGAGCACGTCGAGCTCACCCCAGGCGACCTCGCGCAGCATCTGCATCAGCGCCGACTGGATCATCGGCCCGCGCCAGATCATCGCCACCTCCTCGTCGACGAGGAAGCCCATGGACATGACCTTGATGCCGTAGTTCTCCATCGGCTTGATCGTGCGGCCTTCGAGCTGCTGCGGCCGGCCGGAGATCTTCAGGAGCCGCGGCATGGACGGGCCGTAGATATCGGCGTCGAGGATGCCGACGCGAAGGCCGTTCGCCTTCAGCGCCAGGGCGAGGTTGACGGAGGTGGTGGATTTTCCGACGCCTCCCTTGCCCGACGCGACGGCGATGATGGCGCCGACGCCGGGAATGCCGGACTTCGCGCGCTGCGGCGGCTGGCCGGGCGCAGCATGGGCATGGCCGGCATGGCCGTGCGCATCGCCGCGGCCGGGCGGCGGCGGGGTCGGCGCGCGGGCGGCGGCCGGGCCGGAAGCGGCGCGCTTGTCCGCTGTCAGCGCCACCATGGCGGCCTTGATGCCGGGGATTTCCTTGACGACGCGCTCGGCGGCGGCGCGCATCGGGTCGAGCTCGCGGGCGCGCTCGGCCGGCACGGTGATCGAGAAATAGGCTTTGCCGTCGGAGATGAAGACATCCGAGACGAGGCCGAGGTCGACGATGTTGCCATCCATGTCCGGGCCGCGCACCGTGCGCAGCCGTTCCAGCACCTGTTCCTTGCTTACATCCGTCATGAAACCCTCGATCGACCCGTCGCGGCATCAGGCCGCGGCCCTTTTTTCCGTAGATAGTGCACGGAAAGGCGCTCGCCAAACGTTTTCGCCCGCGACCGAAAGCCCCGGCTCCCGCTCAGGCGATCAGCCCGCGGCGGATGGCCTTGACCACCGCCTGGGTGCGGTTAACCGCCTCCAGCTTGCGCGTGACCTGGTTGAGGTAGTGGTTCACAGTATGCTCGGACAGGCCGAGGATTTCGGCGATCTCAAGGCTGGTCTTGCCCGCCGCGGTCCAGCTGAGGCACTGGATCTCGCGCTCGGTGAGCACGACCTGGCCGGATTTCCAGGCCGCGCCGATCTCCGCGAGCCGGTTGAAGAGGTGGACGGAGATCATCTGCAGCATCAGCCGCTCGTCGCGGCCGAGTGTCGGGCTCTCGCCGCCCCAGACGACGGCGCCGCGATTGCCGAGCGCATCGTGCACGGGGAAAAAGTGGCCGGCCAGCATGCCGTGGCTGGTCATGGCGCCGACCAGCTCGGTGAAATCCAGCTGCTCGGAGGATTCGCCGATCCATTCCCGCATGTCATAGGAGAACGGCACGGTGGTAAGTCGTAGCTTACGGATACCGGCGCTGTGGCGAACCATGCGCAGCGCATCGTATTTTCCGAGGATTTCCTGCGGCCAGTTGCTGACGATGGAATAGGCCGACAGCTTCTCCGCCTCGAAGCCCGGCAGGTTGAAAACGATGAAAAATTTGAGCCCGTATTCCTCGCACTTGCGCCGCATATAGCGCACGATGTCGAACTGCGTTTCGAGAGCGGCGATCTCGCTGCCTTCGTCCCGTAGCTGGTTGTCGGTGCTGCTCGTTTCGTCAGCCGTCATGGTCCCCCGCAATTTTGTTCTTAGCCTTGGGCATTTGGAGCGGAACCGCACGCATTCCAGAAAGTCGCAAGGTTTTTTTATGCATCAGTTCAAAAGCCCAGCGCGAATCGCCTTGGCGACCGCCTGGACCCGGTTGACGGCATCGAGCTTGCGCGTCGCCCGGTTGAGATAATGATTGACCGTATATTCCGAAAGGCCGAGGATTTCAGACATTTCCACGCTCGTCTTGCCGGCCGAGGCCCAGGACAGGCACTCGATCTCGCGGCGCGAGAGCGAAACGTTCTGCCGGCGGCCGGCGCGCAGCTCGACGACTTCGGTGAAGATGAGGTTCGCGACCGCGTTGAGTTCGGCCATCTCACGCGGATTGAGCACGTCGCGCGTGCCGCCGAAGGCCAGCGCGCCGCGCAGGCCCACCGAATTGTGGGCCGGGAAATAGGCCCCGCGCGACAGGCCGTGCCGTTCGAAGAGGCTCGCCGCGATCGCCGCCTTGCCATCGGCCCTGCGCCGGTTCGTGCGGTCCGCATCATAGGTGAAGGGGTTGGTGCTCTGGCGCAGGCGCTCGATGACGGGGCTGCCGAAGATCAGGCCGGCATGGTCGTATGTCTTGAGCATCTCGTCCGGCCAGGACGTCAGCAGCACGTTGGAGGAGAAGTCGGTCGAGGTTTCCGACGGGACGTTGATCAGGAGGTAGCCGCGAAGGCCGTAGTGCTTGGCAAGGCTGTCCAGCGTCTCGGCGACGTCTTCCTGCGAGCCCAGCGTCGCCGGATCCGGGTCCCGCCGATGCCGGAACCGCGCAGACGCCGTATGAAATCGATCCGCCATATCCATCTTCCTTCAGCACGCACGCGCCCCGTGCGGCAAAAATGCCGTCACAATGCACTGCTTGCTCCAGGAACCCCCGTATCCCAATGCAAGTATGTTCGATGAACCGCGCCTCAAGTCCGCGGCGAGCGACGCAACTCGTGAGCTGGTCGTGAGGGAAGCTAATGATGCCCCAACTCCACGTCCAGCGCGATTTTCTAATTTACCGTAAAATGGCGCCATAAGACAACCATGCCATCATTTACGGGCCTTGCCTCTCGACTTACCGTTGCGGACCGAGGCGGGCCGACAATTCCGCCATGATGGCGCCGGCCGCGTGCCGCACGCGCGGCGCCCAGTCGTCGAGCTGCACCTCACCGACGCGATAGGCCGGCCCCGTCACGGAAACGCCGGCAACGAGCGCGCGGCCGGCGTCGAAGACCGGGGCGGCGACGCAGCGGATGCCCGGTTCGTGCTCCTCCCGGTCGAAGGCGATGCCGCTCAAACGGATCCGCGCCAGCTCGTCGAGCAGCGCCGCCCGGCTGGTGATCGTCTGCGGCGTGAACCGGCGGAACTCCAGGCCGGACAGGAGGGCGTCGAGCGCCTCGGCATCCAGCGCGGCGAGCGCCGCCTTGCCGACGCCGGTGCAATAGGCCGGCGAGGCATTGCCGATCTGCGAGTTCATGCGCACGGCCTGCCGGCTCTCCACCTTGTCGAGATAGATGATCTCCCGCCCGCGCAGGACGCCGAGATGCACGGTCTCGCCGGTCTGCCGATGCAGCGCCTCGAGGAAGGGCGCGGCAACGGCGCGGAACTCGTTGCGCGCCCAGCTGGCGGAGGCGAGCTTCAAAAGGCGCAGGCCCGGCACATAGGCATGGTCGGGACGCAGCTCCAGCAACCCCTCCTGCACCAGATGGGAGAGCTGGCGGTGCAGCGTGCCGCGCGGCTGGCCGCTGACGGCGAGCACGTCGGTGAAACGCATCGGGCGTTCGGCGAGCGCCACGGCCTCCAGGACGGACATCGCCTTGCCGAGCGTGCCGGTGCCCCCCTCCTCGTCCCGCTCGCTCGCCATTGCCACACCCCGCTCGTCCCTTGACAGGCTGCCATGGTAACGAAATAATTCCGAATAATCAAACTCAGTTCCAAATAATGGAATTTTTGGAGACCATCCATGACGGGCCGTTATCCGGACCTTGCAGGACAGGGCGTGCTCGTCACCGGCGGCGGCTCGGGCATCGGCGCGGCGCTGGTCAGGGGGTTTGCCGCTGCCGGCGCCCGCGTCGCCTTTCTCGACATTGCCGAGGTGGAGAGCCGCAACCTGGTCTCGGAACTCGAAGGCGCGGTCGGGCACCTGCCCCATTATATACGGACGGACCTGCGTGACATCGATGCGCTGCGCCGGGCGGTCGATGAAGCGGCCGCTGTGCTCGGTGGCCTCAGCGTGCTCGTCAACAATGCGGCGCGCGACGACCGGCACGATCTGGAGACCGTGGAGCCCGACTATTGGGACGAGAACCAGGCGGTGAACCTGCGCCACCACTTCTTCGCCGCCCAGGCCGCCGCACCGCATATGCGGGCAGCCGGCGGCGGGGCGATCGTCAATTTCTCCTCCATCGCCTTCCTGCTCAACATGGGCGAGTTTCCCGGCTATTCCACCGCCAAGGCCGGTATTGTCGGCCTCACCAAGTCGCTCGCCGGCCGGCTCGGGCCGGACAATATCCGCGTCAACGCCATCCTGCCCGGCATGGTGCTGACCGAACGGCAGAAGCGCCTGTGGATCGACGAGGCGGCGGTGGCCGGCGGCATCGCCCGCCAGTGCCTGAAACGCTCGCTCATCGCCGACGACATGGTCGGCCCCTGCCTTTTCCTGGCGTCGGACGCCTCCGCCGCCATAACCGCACAAACGCTCATCGTCGACGGAGGCATGCTCTGATGACCACACCCGAACCCGCTTATGTCGCGGTCGACTGGGGGACCTCCAGCTTCCGCCTCTGGCTCATCGGCAAGGACGGCGACGTGCTCGCCGAACGCCGCAGCGGCGAAGGCATGACGACCGCCGCCCGCACCGGCTTTGCCGAGGTGCTGCAAAGCCACCTTGCCGCCGTCTCGGCGCCTGCCGGCCTGCCGGTGCTGATCTGCGGCATGGCCGGGGCCAAACAGGGCTGGATAGAGGCCGGCTATCTCGATACGCCCGCCGCGCTTGCCGACATTCCCGCCGCCGCCGTGCGCATTCCCGGCGCTTCCGCTGACATCCGCATCCTGCCCGGCCTTGCCCAGCGCGACGCGGCCGCGCCCGATGTCATGCGCGGCGAGGAGACCCAGCTTCTCGGCGCCGCCGCCGCGCTCGGCGAAGGCGACCACCTCGTCTGCATGCCCGGCACGCACAGCAAGTGGGTGCGCCTTTCCGGCGGAAAGGTCGCGGGGTTCTCCACCTTCATGACCGGTGAGCTGTTCGAGGCGATCGCCAGGAACACGATCCTCAGCCACGCCATCGCCGAGGCCGGGGCGATTGCCGGCGACAACGCCGCCTTCCGCGCCGCGGTGGTGCGCATGGTGGCCAATCCGGCGCTTGCAACGAGCCAGATCTTCTCCGTGCGCGTCGGCTCGCTGATCGCGGGGCTTTCGCCGGTGGACGCCAAGGCGCGCCTTTCCGGCACGCTGATCGGGCTGGAGATCGCCGGGGCCCTCTCGCTCGTCGCCGAGGGCACACCCGTCACGCTCGTCGTGTCCGGCGGGCTCGGCGCACTCTACAAGGACGCCCTTGCCGCCGCCGGCATCTCCCCCACCGTCATCGACGCCGATACCGCCGTGCGCGACGGCCTTGCCGCGGGCGCGAAGGCCCTCTGGTCCCTTTGAACATGAACTGCAACCCATTCCGCTCACCCCGGACCTGCTCCCGAGAAAGCTGAACCGATGAACCGCATCCCCTTCCCCCCGATGAAATACCCGCTGATCGCCATCCTGCGCGGCCTGAAGCCAGGCGAGACCGAGACTGTCGTCGGCGCCCTGATCGAGACGGGTTTCACCGCGATCGAGATCCCGCTGAACTCGCCCGATCCCTTCGCCTCGATCGAGACCGCCGCGAAGATGGCGCCCGAGGGCTGCCTGATCGGTGCCGGCACGGTGCTGACCGTCGCGGATGTCAACCGGCTCGCCGATGTCGGCGGGCGGCTGATGGTGAGCCCGAATGTCGAGCCCGACGTCATCGCCGCCGCCGCCGCCAAGGGCATGGTGACGATGCCGGGCGTCTTCACGCCGACCGAAGCGCTCGCCGCCGCGCGCGCCGGGGCGACCGGGCTCAAGTTCTTTCCCGCCAGCGTGCTCGGTCCTGCCGGCATCCAGGCGATCCGCGCCGTGCTGCCGGCCGACCTGGAGATCGCGGCCGTCGGCGGCGTCTCGGAGAAGAACTTCGCCGACTACGCCGCCATCGGCATCCGCAGCTTCGGCCTCGGCTCCAGCCTCTACAAGGCGGGCATGGGCGCCGACGAAGTGCGCGCCCGCGCCCGCGCGACGATCGAGGCCTATAATGCGGCGTATGGAGGCGGAAAATGAGCGAGACCCATTCCTTCACCGGCCGCATCCTGTGCGAGACGGCCTGCGAACTCGGCGAAGGCCCGACCTACGATCCGGCGACGGGCAAGGCCTACTGGTTCGACATCATGGGCCGCACGCTGCATGAACTGCACCTTGCGACGATGACCAAGGCGACGCATGCCCTGCCCTTCCTCGGCAGCGTGCTCGCCGTCGTCGATCCGGAGCGCCAGCTCATCGTCTCCGACCAGGGGCTTTTCCTGCGCAGGGTCGCCGATGGAGCGCTCAGTCCCTTCGTCACGCTGGAGGACAAGGCGCAGAATCGCTCCAATGACGGGCGCGTGCATCCGTCCGGGGCGCTCTGGGCGAGCACGATGGGCCGCAAGGCGGAAAAGCATGCCGGCGCGATCTATCACATTGCCGGCGGGACGGTGACGAAGCTCTTTTCCGACATCACCATCCCGAACGGCATCTGCTTCTCGCCGGATGGCCGCATCGGCTATTTCACAGATACGGACGTCAACCATCTGATGCGCGTCGCGCTCGATCCGAAGACCGGCCTGCCCGCCGGCGCGCCCGATGTCCTCAGCGACGAGACCGGCACGCCGGGCGGCGTCGACGGTTCGGTCTGCGATGCGGACGGGCTGATCTGGAACGCACGCTGGGGCGCAAATGCGGTCGATGTCTACAAGCCCGACGGCACGAAGATCGCCCGCCATCTGGTGCCGGCCGTGCAGGCGAGCTGCCCGGCCTTCATCGGCGACGAGGCCGACCGGCTGCTGGTGACATCCGCCTGGCAGGGCATGGACGCGGCCGCACGCCTTGCCGATCCGCATGCCGGCCAGACCTTCGAACTCGGCCTTGCGGTGAAGGGGCGTTTCGAGCCGGCATTCGCGCTCTGAAGATACATCCGGCTGGAGTGGGCCGCGGCCCTGCGCCCGCTTCCCGCGTCAAAAATGCATGGCGGCAATCAAAAAGAAGGCAATTTTCATCGGAACCAAAAACGGATGTCGCCGTTCCTTGTCCATCAGCCGGTGCGGACGGCCCCTCTAAAGACCGCCGCGCCTTGATGCCAACGAGACGAAAGGCAGGTTCAAGATGACCAATAAACTTCTCACTTCCGTTGCCGCTGGTGCACTCTTCCTCGGCGCGGCCCTGGCCCCGGCAGCCTTTGCGCAGGACACCAACCAGCCGGCCGCCGGCGAAACCCAGACCCTGGAGCAGCAGCCGGGCATGACCGGTGACGACGCCACGGGCACCACGCCCGGCGACACCGCAGCAACCCCGACCACGCCGACGAGCGAGGATACGGCCCAGACGCCGGAAACCGGCACGGCCACCGAAGACACGGCTCAGACCCCGGCAACGACCCCGACCGAGGACACGGCACAGGCGCCGGCGGCCGGCGGTGACTATCTGACGGCCCAGTCGCCGGAACAGATCAGCGCCAACACCTATCTCGGCCAGGCCGTCTACAACAGCGCCGATGAAAGCATCGGCAAGATCTCCGACCTGATCATGGAGAAGGACGGCGGCATCACCGCGGCCGTTGTTGGTGTCGGCGGCTTCCTGGGCATCGGCGAAAAGTGGGTCGCCGTTCCGTTCGAGAAGATCTCGATCACGCAGATCCCGGATTCGGACGATGTCAAGCTGACGACGACCGAAACCGCCGAGAGCCTGCAGGCCGCGCCGGAATTCAAGACCACGGCGCAGCAGGTCGCCGAACGCCAGGCCACGACCCCGGTCGATACCTCGACGACCTCGTCGACGACCGACACGGGCACGGCTCCGGCCACCCAGCCGGTCGAATAATCCGGCAGGTTCATTCTGATCTCCAGCCCGGTGGCCATCCCTGCGCCACCGGGTTTTTCTTTTGCACTATTCTTTTTTGGCGTGCGCGTTTACCCCCTCTGCCCTGCCGGGCAGAGGGGGAGCAGCCGCAAATGCGCGCTTGAAACTCCTTCAATACCAGGCGTCGGCCATCGCGGCCTTCTTGCGGTCCATGTAGTCGCAAAGCGCCTCGTCGATGGCGGCATCGAGCAGGGGCGCCTGGTATTCGGCGAGCGTCTTCTTCCACTGGCGGTTGGCGCGGGTCGCCATGTCCGTCGAGCCGCCCTCCTCGCTCCATTTCTCGAAGGGCTCGTTGTCGGAGAGGGCCGAATCCCAGAAGGCGGTCTGGTAGTTGCGCATCGTATGGTCGCAGCCGAGGAAATGGCTGCCGGGGCCGACCTGGAGGAAGGCGTCCATGGCCAGCGTGTTGTCGTCGACCGTGACGCCGGCGAGATAGGAATGCAGCGCGCCGCAGAGGTCGGCATCCATCACGAACTTCTCGTAGGACATGGAGAGCAGGCCATCGAGGAAGCCGGCGGAATGCAGGATGAAGTTGGCGCCGCAATGCACCGCCGACAGCATGGACATCAGGCCTTCCTGCATGGCCTGGCCGTCCGGCAGCTTGGAGTTCGAGAAATTGCCGGCGCAGCGCAGCGGCAGCTTCAGGCGCCGGGCGAGCTGGCCGACGACCATGGAGCCGATGGCCGGCTCCGGCGTGCCGAAGGTGGGCGAGCCGGAGCGCAGCGACATGGAGGAGAGGAAATTGCCGAAGATGACCGGCGCACCCTTTCTTTCAAGCTGGGTCAGCGCGCAGCCGGCCAGCGTTTCGGCGAAGGACTGGGCGATGGCGCCGGCATTCGTCACCGGTCCCATGGCGCCGCCGAGAATGAAGGGCACGATGACGGCGGCCTGGTTGGCGCGGGCATAGGCGCGCAGGGATTTCGTCATCGTGCCGTCCCAGACGAGCGGCGAATTGACGTTGACATTGCCGAGGATGACGCAGTTCTTGTCGACGAAATCGGCGCCGAACAGGATGCGCGCCATGTCGATGGAATCCTCCGCGCGCTCCTCCGCGGTGATCGAGCCCATGAAGGCGCGGTCGGAATATTTGATGTGGCTGTAGACCATGTCGAGATGGCGCTTGTTGACGGGAATGTCGACCGGCTCGCAGATCGTGCCGCCGGAATGATGCAGCCAGGGGCTCGACTGGGCGAGCTTGATGAAGTTGCGGAAGTCCTCCAGCGTGCCGTAGCGCCGGCCCTTGTCGAGATCCATGACGAAGGGCGAGCCATAGGCCGGCGAGAAGACCACCTTGTTGCCGCCGATCTCGACATTGTTGGCGGGGTTGCGGGCGTGCTGGGTGAACTCGGCGGGCGCGGAGGAGACGATCTCGCGCAGCATGCCGGGCTCGAAGCGCACGAGCAGGCCCTCCACCTTCGCACCGGCGCGCTTCCAATGGTCGATGGCGGCGGGATCGTCGCGGAACTCGATGCCGACCTCGGCCAGGATGCGGTCCGCCGCCCGCTCGATCTTCTGCAGGTTCTCTTCCGACAGCACGTCGTAGGTCGGGATGCCTCGCACGATATAGGGCACGCCGAGCGCCTTGGCGCCACCCTCCCGCCGGGCCGGACGTCCCCTCACTCTGCGTGCCGGTGCTTCGATCGTCGCTGCGTCTGCCATTGTCGCCTCCATAATCCAGAACGAGGCTAGGCGTGATTGAGCGCCTTGTGACGCTGGAAAAAACTTACGAAGACTATAAGCTGTATTTATGGAAACCCTGCGCCGCCTGCTCCCCTCCGCCTCCAGCCTCATCATCTTCGAGGCCGCCGGGCGGCACCAGAACTTCACCCGCGCCGCCGCCGAGCTCGGCATGACGCAGGCGGCCGTCTCCTATGCGGTGCGCAATCTCGAGGAGCAGCTGGGCGTGGCGCTCTTCCACCGCATCCACCGCGCCGTGGAGCTGACCGATGCCGGCGAGCGCTTCCATGCGGACGTGACGCTCGGCCTGTCGCGCATCCAGAAATCGGCGGAGGATATCCGCGCCAAGGGGCGCGAGGCGAATGTGACGCTTGCCGCCTCCACCGCCTTCGCCTCGATGTGGATGCTGCCGCGGCTTGCCAAGCTGCGTGCCGACCTTCCCGATATCGACCTGCGCATCCAGACCAGCGTGCGCGACCTCGACCTCGACGAGGAGCCGATCCCGCTGGGCATTCGCGGCGGCGACCCGGCGAAATGGCCGCGCTATCATGCGGCGCTGCTGGCGCCGGAAGTGATCGCGGCCGTCGCGAGCCCGGCCTTCGTGGAAAGCCGCGGGCACCCGACGACGCCGGAAGAACTGCTGAAACTGCCCCTCATCCACCTGGAGGAGCCGGTGCGGGCGGCCTGCGACTGGCCGGAATGGTTCGCAAGCGCGGGCGTGCGCTACCCGGCGCAGGCCCGCCGGCTCGCCATCAACGATTATGTGCTGGTGATCCAGGCCGTGCTGGCAGGGGAAGGCGTCGCGCTCGGCTGGCGGCACCTCATCGACGGGCAGGTGCGCTCGGGCGCGCTCGTCACCGTCGGCGGCCATGTGCTGAGGACGGACGACGCCTTCCATGTCGTCTGGCCGCGCTCGCGCGAACTCAACGGCCCGGCCCGGCGGGTGCGGGACTGGCTGCTGGAGGAAGGCCGGCTGGCCCGGAGCGGCGAGGCCTGAGCGTCAGCGGCGCAGGACCGGCCGCACCTCTTCGTGGAAGAAGCGGAAATAGGAGGTGATCTGCGCGAGCGCGTTGGTCGACAGCTTGTACTGGATGCCGAGGCGGCCGTTGGAATACCAGCACACCGTGCCGCTGAGGCGGCCCAGTTCCTCGCTCTCGACCGTCACCAGCTGGCCGGCCATGGCCTGGATGGGCTTCTCCACGTCGAAGGCCATGCCCGTCGGAGAGAGGTCGATGACGCGCGCCCGCGTCGTTTGATGCATCACCCGCACCGTCGCGAAAATACGCACCTTGGAACGGTCGCTCGCCCTGACGGGCATATCCTTGATGGTCGTCATCCGTGGCTCCCCTCACGAACATTCACAGTGGAGCCACCATAATAGAGGCTGCTTGCCGCCCGGCTAAACAAATGCCTGCAATTTTACGGAAGTGGTCTATTCGGGGACGGCGCCTCAGCAGACCGCCCGGCCCTCGACGCTGACATAACGATCGGAGAGGAAGCGCATGGTGGCGACGGCATCCTGCGGCTTGCCGTAGAAATAGCCCTGCCCCATGCCGCAGCCGAGCGCCTTTAGCTTCAGCGCCTCGGAGAAATCCTCGATGCCTTCGGCGACGACGGCAAGATCGAGGCCCTCGCACATGGCGACGATCGCCTTGATGATGTGCTCGGAGGCCTTGTCGTTGGAAATGCGCGAGACGAAGGCGCGGTCGATCTTCACCTTGTCGAAGGTGAAGTCGCGTAGGCGCCCGAGGCTCGACTGGCCGGTACCGAAATCGTCGAGCGAGATGCGCACGCCCGCCGCGCGCAGCTCCCCGACGATCTTCTGCGCCGTGTCGGCATCCGTCATTACGGCGGTCTCGGTGATCTCCAGCTCCAGCCGGCGCGGATCGAGCCCGGCGCGGTTGAGGATCGCCAGCGTGTTGAAGGCCGTCTTCGGATCCATCAGCTGGGCGGAGGAGAGGTTGAAGGAGAGGAAGAGCTCCTTCGGCCAGGACAGTGCCGTCTCGGCCGCCTTGCGCAGCAGCGTGTCGGACAGCGCATCGATGAAGCCGCGCTCCTCGGCAAGCGGCACGAAGGTGGCGGGCGAGACATAGCCGAGATCGGCATCGCACCAGCGCGCCAGGGCCTCGAAACCGACGACCGTGTCGTCGCGCAGGCTGACGATCGGCTGGAAATGCACGTCCACCTCGTTGGCGATGATGGCATTGCGCAGCGCCTGCTCGAGCTGCGTGGCGCGCTTCATCTCCTGGGCGATTTCCTGGGAATAGACGGTGATCTGGCCGCGGCCGCGGCGCTTGGAGCGGTAGAGGGCCGTATCCGCGCTCTTCAAGAGCTCGGTGAAATCCGCGCCGGCGAAGGGGAAGATGGCAAAGCCGAACGAGGCCGAAAGGCGCACATTGCGGTCGCCGAGATCGAAGGGGGCCGACAGCACCTCGCGCAGCATCTGGCCGATCTTCTCCGCGCCCTTGCGCTCGAAGACGAGCGGCAGCACGAAGGCGAACTCGTCACCGCCGTGGCGGGTGACGGTGGCGCCGTCAGGAATGCAGGCCTTCAGGCGATGGGCCACCTGGCAGAGGATCTCATCGCCCGCGCGCGGGCCGAAAAGGTCGTTGATCGGCTTGAAGCCGTCGAGATTGGCGATGCCGATGGCAAACGGCGCGGGGTCCTCCTCGCGCTCCTTGGCGATCTGGCGCACCTTGTCGCGCAACCGGTAGAGGTTCCCGAGCCCCGTCAGCGGGTCCGTATAGGCCATCGCATGGAGGTCGGTCTGGGAAACATCCAGCGCTGCAGGATCAGCAGACTTCATCAATGATTTCCCGTACTTGCACGCGACCTCCGAGGATGGTTCCACGATGAGGCATGATCGTTAACAAAAACATAGCAAACGATCGTCACTCCTGCCCACCTGCCTCCCCAAATCTGGGGAGTTGACCGGTCCCATTCAACCTATGCGACAGATTTCTCCGGCTGACGGCCGGCATAGCGCCGGTAGATCGCCTCGATCATGTCCGGGCTGACCGGCTTGGTGATGTAGTCGTCCATGCCGGCGTCCATGCAGTTCTGCATGTCGACATTGAGCGCCTGGGCGGTGACGGCGACGATGGGTGTGTGGGTGCCCGTCAGCTCCTCGGCCTCGCGGATCTCCATCGCCGCATCGATGCCGTTCATCACGGGCATGGAAATGTCCATCAGCACGAGGCGCGGCTGGTGCTTGCGCCAGAGCATCACCGCCTCCTCGCCGTTTTCGGCGATGCGGTGCGAGATGCCCATGCCCTCGAGGATCTGCGAGAAGACGAACTGGTTGATCCGGTTGTCCTCGGCCACGAGCACCTCGATATCGCCGACGGCGCCCGGCAGCATGGCGGAAATGTCCGTCGCGATGTACCAGTCGTCCGACAGCGATACCGGCGTGATGATGTCGCCGAGCGGCGAGTCGTTCTGCGAGAGCAGCTCGTGCTCCTCGACGAGCACGCGCATGAAATCCGGGCCGATGCCGTCGGGCGCGATCACCCGCGTCGCGATGCCGTGCGCATTGGAAAGGATGTGCTCGTGGTCCGGCAGGTTGTCGTCGATCACCACGAGGTCGATCGAGAGCCCTTCGCGTGCGGCAAGCGCGAGGAAGGCATCGTGCTCGCAGACGCTGCGCACCGCGCAGCAATCCGCCCCGCGCGCCCGGAACTCGCCGACCAGGATCTCCTCGATGCGCGGATTGGGCGTGGCGACCAGGGCACGCTTGCCGGAAAGCGCCCGCAGCTCCTCGCCGTTCAGCTGGCCCAGCAGCAGCCGGCGTTCGGCGTCGCGCACCGGATCGAAGCAGTTCTGCCCCTCGACGAAACCGCCCGGCACGCTGAGCACCACGTCGCCGCCGTCCGAAACCGCCCTGTTGCCGGCGACGAGCGTGGTCACGTCCTCCATCACCGTGACGATGGCATGGTGGCCGGGCGCGCCGATGCGGTATTTCCGGGTGATGACGTAGAGATCGGCCCCATCCGCACGGATGACGTGCTCCGGCATGCTGTAGGGTTCGCCCGTCTCCAGCACCGCGCGGTCGGAGCGCTCGATGCGCTCGGCATTCTCCGCATCGGCAAGGTCCCAGACCGAGCGGCCGAGAATGCCGTCGGGATTGGCATTGTAGATCGCGCAGAAGGCGCTGTTGGCCGCGATATAGGTGAGGTTGCGGTCCTTGATGACGACCGGGAACGGCAGGGTCTCGAGGATCTCCTCGGTCAGCGCGATGCGCTCGAGGTCCGAGCGCCACTGCTCCTCCTGCTTCTTCTGCTCGGAAACGTCGACCAGGGTGGTGACATTGTAGCCGCTCGGCAGGCGGCGCTTGCGGAAATGGATCCAGCGGTCGCGGCCGAGCCGCTCGACGGCATCGTACTGCTCGCGCCAATGGGCCGAGATGCGGGTGGAAATCCACTCCTCGCGGTTGACCGCCTTGTGGCGCTGCTCGGGCGGAATGCCGTAGCGCACGCCGCTGTCGAAGATGGCGCCGAGCACGTCGCGCAGCCGCGTGCCGGGATTCAGCGTATCGGCGGGAATGGGAAAGTAGCGCAGGACCTGGCGGCTGGCGAAGACGAGGCAGTCGTTCTTGTCGTAGACAATCACGGCGGCGGCGAGGATATCGCACGCGGCCTCAAACATTCCCAACCGGATGTTCGCGTCTGACGACGCTACATCATTCATAGTGGCAGACCTCGCCTGTCTGGCATTCCCGGACACATGCTGATCGGCGCGTCTTGCACCTTGGGACATACGGGAATGACAGCGGCCAGCGACGCTGAAATCGTCCACCGGAAAACCGGCCGGCTTGTGTTCATACAAGCGTCCGCGCACGTTGGCAGCATTTTATTAAAGCCTGATTAAACGATTTGCGGCCGCCGGGCGCCGCAAGGCGGGATAAGCCAACTTGCCCCTTCCAAGCCCCCGCCGAATCCGCGAAAATGGCGGCATGACGATCAGACAGCTTTCCGAAACCCTCATCAACCAGATTGCCGCAGGCGAGGTGATCGAACGGCCGGCAAGCGCCGCCAAGGAGCTGATCGAGAACGCGCTGGACGCGGGCGCGACGCGCATCGAGATCGCGACGGCCGGCGGCGGCAAGACCTTGCTGCGCGTCACCGACAACGGCAGCGGCATGGCGCCCGCCGACCTGGAACTGGCGATCCGCCGCCACTGCACCTCGAAACTCGACAAGAATTTGCTCGACATCCGCACGCTCGGCTTCCGCGGCGAGGCGCTGCCCTCCATCGGCTCGGTGGCGAAGCTCTCGCTGCTCAGCCGCACGGCGGAGGCCGGCGAGGGCGCGGAGATCAGCGTGACCGGCGGCAGGGTGGAGCCGGTGCGGCCCGCCGCGGCCAATCGCGGCACGGTGGTCGAGGTGCGCGACCTGTTTTTCGCCACGCCCGCCCGCCTCAAGTTCCTGAAGAGCGAGAAGGCGGAGGCCTCGGCCATTGCCGACGTGGTGCGGCGCATGGCGATCGCCTTCCCGCATGTGCGCTTCGTGCTGTCGGGCTCCGACCGCACGACGCTGGAATTTCCCGCGACGGGCAGCGACAGGCTCGCCCGCATCGCCCAGGTGCTCGGCCGCGATTTCCGCGACAATGCCATCGAGATCGATGCGGCGCGCGAGGGCGTCCGGCTCACCGGCTTTGCCGGCGTGCCGACCTTCAACCGCGGCAACAGCCTCAACCAGTTCGCCTTCGTCAACGGCCGGCCGGTGCAGGACAAGCTGATCTGGTCGGCGCTGCGCGCGGCCTATGCCGAGACGATCCCGCACGGGCGTTATCCCGTGGCGGTGCTGGCGATCGAGATCGACCCGGCGCTCGTCGACGTCAACGTGCATCCGGCGAAATCCGACGTGCGCTTCCGCGATCCGGGCCTGGTGCGCGGCCTCATCATCGGCGCGATCCGCGAGGCGCTCGCCCGGGAGGGCGACCGGGCGGCAACGACCGGTGCGGCCGGCCTGATGCGCGCCTTCCGGCCGGAGGCGCAGCGCCCGCAGACGCCCTGGAGCCCGGCCGCCTCGCCCTACCGCCCCTTCGAGACGGCCGGCGCCGCGGCGCCGCATTTCAGCGAAAGACAGGCCGGCTTTGCCGATTTCGCCGCGCCCTCGGCGCGCGGCGAGCCGGCCTTCGCCCCTCCCTCCACCGCGCCGCGGGACGAGGAGCCGCCGCAGCGCCACCCGCTCGGCGCGGCACGCGCGCAGCTGCACGAGAACTACATCGTCGCGCAGACCGAGGACGGGCTCGTCATCGTCGACCAGCATGCGGCGCATGAGCGGCTGGTCTTCGAAGCGATGCGCAACGCCCTCCATGCCCGGCCGGTGCCGGCGCAGGCCCTGCTCATCCCCGAGATCGTCGACCTTCCCGAGGACGATTGCGACCGGCTGGTCTCCCATGCCGAGGAATTCGCCCGCCTCGGCCTCGGCATCGAGCGCTTCGGGCCGGGCGCCGTAGCCATCCGCGAGACGCCGGCCATGCTCGGCGAGATGGACGCGGCCGGGCTCGTGCGCCAGCTTGCCGACGAACTGGCCGAATGGGACACGGCGAGCGGCCTGAAGAACAAGCTGGAATACCTCGCCGCGACCATGGCCTGCCACGGCTCGGTTCGCTCGGGCCGGCGCATGCGGCCGGAGGAGATGAACGCGCTCCTGCGCCAGATGGAGGCGACGCCCGGCTCCGGCCAGTGCAACCACGGCCGGCCGACCTATATCGAGCTCAAGCTTTCCGACATCGAGCGACTGTTCGGCCGGAGCTAGAGCATTTCCAGCCGAAGCGAAGTCGCTTCGGCGTCGGACAATGCGGGAAAACAAGAATCCAGAGCGTGAACCATTCTTTCAAAGCGAGCCCCCTTGGCCGGTGCGACAGCGAAAAGGCTGGAAATTTCGGCCTTGCCGGGATATGGCACGGTATCGACCGCGCAGCCGGCGCGTGACCCTGGATGAGACGGATATTGAGATCGATGATGAACCGTTTTGAAGGACGCGGCAGCCGCGAAGCGAAGATCCGCTATCTCGACGGCGATTTCCAGATCCTGATGCCCGGCTCGCACGTCATCTGCGCGATGACCGGCGAGACGGTGCCCGTCGACGAGCTGCGCTACTGGAGCGTCGCCCGGCAGGAGCCCTATGCCAGCGCCGAAGCCTCGCTCGAGGCCGAAAAGCGCGCCGGGGCGCTGCCGGTGCAGAAGAGGCAGTAGGCAGGAGGCAGGAGGCAGTAGAGACTGCCTGAGAGTGCGGCGGCGTCAATTCCTATTGCCTAATGCCTACCCCCTATTTCCCGACCGGCCGCTGCAGCTTGCGCCGTCTTGCACTGGCAATCGCCGCATCGATGATCGCATCCGGCCCTCTCGGATCGTCGAAGCGGATTTCCACCTCGATCACCCGGCTCTTCTCCTTCAGCTCCTCGGCGCGGCCATGCTCGCCGGCAAGGCGCACGCTGTCCTTCGCCGTGGTGACGAGCTGGTAGTTCAGCCCTTCGGCATGGTCGAGGATCTCCGCGACCTCGTCCTCGGAGAGGTGATGATGATCGGGGAAGCCGCGCGTCACGTAGAGATGCGCGCCCGTTTCGGTGACGGTGCGGAAGAACTTCTCGTTGTCGGCAATGCCCGACCAGGCCATGACGACCTTGTCGGCGAGGTCTTCCGCGCCGACGGTGACGAGCGTGGCGGAGTGGATCGCCTTGCCGGCGCGCGCCGCCTGGCGGATCAGCGCGTCGGCGGCATTGCCGTTGCCGATCGCCAGAAGCGCGTTCGCCTGGCGCATCTGCTCGGCAAGCGGCGCGCGCACCGGCCCGCCCGGCACGAGATGGCCGTTGCCGATGCCGCGGCGGCTGTCGATGACCAGCAGCGCATAGTCGAAGGTGAGCTGCGCGCTCTGGAAGCCGTCATCCATGATGATGAGGTCGGCGCCCTCCTCCACCAGCCTGCGGGCGCCCTTGACGCGCCGGCGCGAAATCACGGTCAGCGCCTCGCGGGCGAGCAGCAGCGGTTCATCGCCGACGGCGCGGGCGCGGTGGTGGTGCGGATCGACGACGGTGGTCACGTCGAGCGAGCCGCCATAGCCGCGCGACAGGAAGCCGGGCTTGAGGCCCCGCGCCTTGGCGGCGCGGGCGAGCGCGATCGCCGTCGGCGTCTTGCCGGCCCCGCCGACGGTGAAGTTGCCGACGCAGATGACGGGCACCGCCACCTCGGCACGGCGGCCCTTGCGCATGCGCCGGCCGGCGATCAGGCCGTAAAGGCGCGAGACCGGCCAGAGCGCATAGGCCCGCCAGTCAGGCTTCGTCCACCAGAAAGGCGGCGCTTCACTTACCATTCCATCCCCCGCGGGCGTGCCGACCCGGTTCGTCGCAGCAAACGCGAGAAGTTGCGGAAAATCAACCGGGGGGATTGTGAGCGTGCGGTTCGCGATAACAGCCTATCGCCGCAAAGGGGGAGTGATCGCCTGTGAACAATCGAGAGGTCATGACATGGGCGCATACCCCCCTCTGGCCTGCCGGCCATCTCCCCCTCAAGGGGGGAGATCGACAAGCGGCGTGAACCTCGCTCCATTCGCGACATTAAAGACGCGCAGAGCGCTGCTCCATCCAATCTCCCCCCTTGAGGGGGAGATGGCCGGCAGGCCAGAGGGGGGTAGCCCAACCCGCTCACGCCACCGGACGCGCGATGGCCGCCTCGGGCAGGAGCGGGACGAGCTCGGTGATATCGGCAAGGCAATAATCGGAGGCGTCCGACAGCGATTCCCGCGAGCCGGTGCCCGTCAGCACCGCGACGTTGAGGCCCGCGCCGGCATTGCGGCCCATATGCATGTCGTGGTTGTTGTCGCCGACGACGGCGACCTGGTGCGGCGCAAGGCCCGTCGCGGCGCAGAAGCCGAGCACCATGCCCGGCTGCGGCTTGGTGCCGAAGCCGCTGTCGTAACCGGCGACATAGTGCAGATAACCCTCGAAACCGAAGCGCTTCGCCGTCGCGCGGATCGAGGCCTCGTTGTCGCTGGAGGCGACGCCGAGCCAATAGCCGCGGGCATGCATGGTGGCGAAGAACTGCGCGAGGTCCGTGACGGCGACGGCGAGCTGGGCCGAATTGGCGAAGAGGCCGTCGAAATGGGTCGCCAGCGCCTCCACCGTGAAGGGCGCGCCGGCCGCGACCATGCCCTCGGCGATCTCCACCGTGTTGCCGGCGGCAAGCAGGCTGTCGGGCGTGACATAGCCGGTGTCGGGGTCCATGCCGCCGGCCAGAAGCAGCGTGCGGGCCAGCGCCTCGTCGCCGGCGGCGGCGATGCGCGCGAGCTCGTAGTTCACCGGCACCCAGCTCTTGGCATAGTCGAGCAGGGTCCCGTCCTTGTCGAAGAGGATGCCGGAAATGGTCTCAGCCTTGGACATGACACGCCTTTCGTCAGGACGTCTGGCGCGGATGCAGGCGCGCCTTCACGGTGAGCGGGTTGATATAGGGCTCCAGCCCCTTGATGGTGGCGCGCAGCGCCCCGCGCATCTCCTGCACGGTCTCCTGCCCCGCCTCGATCATCTGCTTGCGCATCTCGTCGTTCATCAGGAGATAGTGCACGCCCTTGGCCAGCATCTCCGTGTCGCGCACCATCTTGGCGCTGCCGTTGCGGGCGAGCTGCTGGTAGGCCTCGCGGAAATTCTGCACATTGCCGCCGGACAGGATCGCGCAGCCGAGCATGGCCGGCTCCAGCGGGTTCTGCCCGCCTTCGGCGAACAGCGAGCGGCCGACGAAGGCGATCTCCGTCATGCGGAGGTAGAGGCCCATCTCGCCGATCGTATCGCCGAGGAAAATGTCGGTCTGCGGCGTCAAGGCGTCGCCGCGCGTACGGCGGGCGACCTTCAGGCTCCGTGCCTCCAGCATGTCGGCAATGGCGTCGCTGCGCTCGGGATGGCGCGGCACGATGATGGTGAGCAGGCCCGTACGCTCCTTCAGCACCCGGTGCACATCGCCGGCGGCCGCCTCCTCGCCCTCGAAGGTGGAGATCGCCGCCCAGGTGCGCCGGCCCTGGATCTGGTCGAGATAGCTGCGCAGCACGGCGGAATCGGCCGGCGGCGCGTCCGTGTCGACCTTGAGGTTGCCGGAGACCAGCACCGGCAGGGCGCCGAGCGTGCGGAACCGGTCGGCATCGAGCTCCGACTGGGCGATGACGAGGGCGAAATTCTCGAAGATGGCGTCGGCGATGGCATGGCGCCGCTTCCAGCGCGGGAAGGAGCGATCCGAGATGCGTCCGTTGACCAGGACCTGCGGGATGTGGCGCTTGCCGAGCTCGAGGATGGTCATCGGCCAGATCTCCGACTCCGCCATGATGGCAAGGTCGGGATGCCAGTATTCCAGGAACCGGCTGATCGCCGGCTTCAGGTCGAGCGGCACATACTGGTGGATGACATCCGTGCCCAGGCGGCCGCGCACGACCTTGGCGGAGGTGATCGTGCCCGTCGTCAAGAGCACGGCGATGCCGCGGCGGCGCACTTCCTTGATGAGCGGGATCACCGCGTTGGTCTCGCCGACGCTGGCCGCATGGAACCAGACCAGCGGCCCCGGCGGGCGCGCGACGCTGGCATAGCCGTAGCGCTCGCGGCGGCGGGAGCGGTCTTCCTTGCCCTTGGCGGCCCGGAACGTGAGATAGGGGCTGACGATCGGATAGAGCGCGACGCCGCCCCAGCGGTAAAGCGAAAGCGCGAAACGGGCGAGGCGCCGGCTCATGCGCAGGTGCCCTTGGTTGCGGCTTTCGTCTTGTTCGGGATCATGGAAGGTCCGGTCTCTGGTTCGGCGCGGCCTCAAGCCGCGCGGAACGGTGTCGGGAAACGCGCCTCAGTTCTGCTGCGGATCCAGAAGCCGGTGCATGTGCACGATGAAATAGCGCATGTGCGCATTGTCCACGGTCTGCTGTGCCTTCGACTTCCAGGCGACGAGCGCGGAGGCATAGTCGGGGAAGATTCCGACGATATCGAGATCGTTGAGATCGCGGAACTGCATGTCCGTCAGCGTCGTCAGTTCGCCGCCGAAGACCAGATGCAGGAGCTGTTTCGGTTCTTTGCTTTCGGTCATGTCTTCTCTCTTTTTATGATGCCGATTTCGGCAATGGGTTTGCGGTATTCCGCACCAAAGGTCAATGGCCGGCAAGGTGCCGGGAGGCCTCGACAAGCCCGGAAAGCCGGGAAAATCCGGCCGCGGCCAGCGTCTCGTGGCTGACGGTCGGCCGGTTGTAGGACAGCGCCTCGCCGTCGAGCATGACAAGCGCTCCGCCGGCCTGCGCGAGGATGAGATCGGCGGCCGCCAGGTCCCAGTCGTGCGAATTGCGTTTCACCAATGTCGCGTCGATGCGCCCGTCCGCCACCATGGCCAGGCGATAGGCGAGCGAGGGCACATGGGAGATGCGCTGGACGCCGCCGATCATGTAGCGGTCGATGCCGTGCGCCATGTCCTCCGGCGCGGCGATGCGCGTCGGGCGGGCGGCGTCGGGATCGGTCGCACGGATGGGCTGGCCGTTCTTCAGCGCCGCGCCGCCCGCCGCCGCGGTGAAGAGTTCGTCGAGCGCAGGCGCGAAGAGGACGCCGGCGACAGGGCGGCCCCTGTGCACGACGGCGGCGCTGACGCACCAGACGTCCTTGCCGGCGATGAAGGCGCGCGTGCCGTCGATCGGGTCGATGACGAAGACCGTCTCGCAGTCGAGCCGGCCGGCATCGTCGTCGGTCTCCTCCGAGAGCCAGCCGTAGTTCGGCCGGGCGGAGAGCAGCTCCTTCTTGAGGATGTCGTTGGCCGCGAAATCGGCCGCGCTCACCGGCGAACGGCCGCCGTTCTTCCACCAGACCTCCGGTCCCTTGCGGAAGAAGTCGAGCGCCCGGGCCCCCGCAAGCCGCGCGGCGCCGGTGAGAAGATCGAGGTCGGCGGTCCAGGCGGTGGCGGGGCTTGGCATGGTCTCACGTCCCGGCAAGCGTCATGCCTTCGATGGCAAGTGTCGGCGCGGCGACGCCGAACGAGCGGTCGATGTCGCTTGCCGGCGTGATGCGCAGGAACATGTCGACGAGGTTGGAGGCGATCGTCACCTCCGAGACGGGGAAGGTCAGCTCGCCGTTCTCGATCCAGTAACCGGAGGCGCCGCGGGAATATTCGCCCGTCACCATGTTGACGCCCTGGCCGATCAGCTCGGTGACATAGAAGCCGGTGCCGACGGAGCGGATCAGGTCCTCCGGCGAAATGTCGCCGGGCTCGAGCGCAAGGTTCGTCGAGGCCGGGTTGACCGCCGTGCCGCCGCGCACGCCACGCCCGTTGGTTTTCAGGCCGAGCTCGTTGGCTGTCGAAGTGGAGAGGAACCAGTGCTTGAGCACGCCGTCCTCGATCATCGTGAGGCGCTGGCCGCGCACACCCTCGCCGTCGAAGGGGCGCGAGGACGAACCGCGCACGACCAGCGGATCGTCGGTGACGGACAGGCCCGCCTTCAGCACCTGCTGGCCCATGCGGTCGCGCAGGAAGCTCGTCTTGCGGGCGACGGCGGCACCGTTGATCGCGCCCGCGATATGGCCGGCGATGCCGCGCGCAACGCGCGGATCGTAGACGACGGTGACGTTCTTCGCCGTCGGCACCTGGCGCGGGTTGAGCCGGCGCACGGCGCGGGCGGCCGCCTGGCGGCCGATGTCCCCGGCATCGCGCAGATCGGCGAAATAGAGGCACGAATCGAAGTCGTAGTCGCGCTCCATCTTCGTGCCCTCGCCCGCGATGACGCTGACGGAGCGGCCGAAGCGGCTGGCGCTATAGGCGCCGGAAAAGCCGTGCGAGGTGGCGAGCACCAGGCCGCCCATGCCGGCCGAGGCCCCGCTGCCGCCGGAATTGGTGATGCCGGGGACGGCAAGCGCGGCGGCTTCCGCGGCAAGCGCCGCCTCGGCCAGCTGCTCGGCCGAGACCTCGGTCGGGTCGAAGAGCTCGAGGTCCGGCCAGTCCCTGGCGAGATCGGCCTTGTCGGCGAGCGTGGCATAGGGGTCTTCCGGCGAGGCCTTGGCCATGGCGACGGCGCGCTCGGCGAGCACCTTCAGGTCGAAGCCCGGATTGGCCGAGACGCTGGCGACGCGCCTGCCGACGAAGACGCGCAGCGAGAAGTCGTCGCTCTCGGAGGCTTCGGTGCCCTCGACCTTGCCGAGCCGCACGCTGACGGAGGAGGAGCGGCCCCGGACGACGACGGCATCGGCCGCATCCGCCCCTGCTTGAACGGCGCGGTCGATGAGTTCACCGGCACGCGCGAGAAGGCTTGCGGAATCGATCGTCTCTGACATGACTTGGCCTTTCTTTGCTGCCCCATTTATTGTGCAGTCGCACGGGCATCAAGGGAGGCCGCTCCTTTTTTGCCGCGTTGCCGGCGCCCCTTCAGAAGAAAGCCCTCCGCATGGCCTATACCCACAGCCCGTATAACGAGGTCCTCATGATGCTCGGCGGCGCGCTGCTGGCCGCGCCGATCTTCAAGCGGCTGGGTCTCGGCACCATTCTGGGCTATCTCGCCGCCGGCGTGGTGATCGGCCCGATCCTGCACCAGATCCGCGACGGCGAGGAACTGCTGGGCGTCGCCGAACTCGGCGTCGTCTTCCTGCTCTTCCTGATCGGGCTGGAGCTGAAGCCCTCGCGCCTGTGGGCGATGCGGCGCGACATCTTCGGGCTCGGCATGGCGCAGGTCGTCGTGACCGGCCTTGCGCTGGCCGGCCTGACGCTCGCCTTCGGCCTCGAACGGTGGGACGGGGCGCTGATCATCGGCTTCGGCCTTGCGCTCTCCTCCACGGCCTTCGCCATGCAGATCCTCGACGAACGGGGCGACACCAACACGCGCTACGGCCAGCGGGCCTTTTCCATGCTGCTCCTGCAGGACCTCGCCATCGTGCCCCTGCTGGCGCTGATCCCGCTGCTCGCCGAGCAGGCGCCGCAGGACACGACGACGGCCTTCGAGGACTTCCTCATCGCCATCGGCGCCATCGCGGCGCTGTTTGCCGCCGGCCGCTACCTTCTCAACCCGCTGTTCCAGGTGATCGCCCGCACCGGCGCGCGCGAGGCGATGATCGCCGCCGCGCTCTTCGTCGTGCTGGCCGCCGCCATGCTCCTTCAGATGGCCGGGCTCTCCATGGCCATGGGCGCGTTCCTCGCCGGCGTGCTGCTCGCCGATTCCTCCTATCGCCATGAACTGCAGGCGGATGTCGAGCCGTTCCGCGGCATCCTGCTCGGCCTGTTCTTCATGGCCGTCGGCCTGTCGCTGCATCTCGATGTCGTCTTCTCCAGCTGGCTGACGATCCTCATCGCCACGCCCGCCGTGATGCTGGTGAAGAGCCTCGTCATCTACGGCCTCTGCCGCCTCACCGGCTCCCCGCACAATGACGCGGTGCGCATCGCGCTCGTGCTGCCGCAGGGCGGCGAGTTCGGCTTCGTGCTGTTCACCGCGGCCTCGGCCGCCGGCATCTTTTCCGGCGGCCTCGCCTCGCTGCTCATCGCCATCGTCACCATCTCCATGGCGCTGACGCCGATCGCCGCGGCGCTCTCGCGCTTCCTCATCGTCGCTGACATCGAGGAGGAGATGGAGGAGGATTTCGAGGGCGCGGGCGCGGACGTGCTGATGATCGGCTTTTCCCGCTTCGGCCAGATCGCCGCGCAGATCCTTCTTGCCGGCGGGCGCGAGGTCACCGTCATCGACCATTCGACCGACCGCGTGCGTCAGGCGGCGAGTTTCGGTTTTCGCATCTATTTCGGCGACGGCACGCGCAAGGACGTGCTGCGCGCCGCCGGCATCGAACGGGCCAAGGTCGTCGCCATCTGCACCCAGGGCAAGGCGACGACGGACCGTATCGTCGACCTCGTGCAGTCGGAATATCCCAATGCCACGCTCTTCGTGCGCTCCTACGACCGGGTGCACACGCTGTCGCTGCGCGGGCGGGGCGTGCAGCACGACGTGCGCGAGACCTTCGAATCCGCCCTCGTCTTCGGCCGGGAAACGCTGGAGGAGCTCGGCGTGGAGCCGGACGACGCCCAGGCGATCGGCGACGACATCCGCCGCCGCGACCTCGACCGGCTGGAGCTGCAGGCCGTCGAGGGCCTTGCCGCCGGCCGGCACATGCTGCACAGCAAGCCGGTGAAGCCGGAGCCGCTGGTCAAGCCGAGGAAGCTGGCGCTGGACGAGGAGGAGAGCGCCTGAGGGCAGCCCTTCACCCGGAAAGCCCCCCTCTGCCCTGCCGGGCATCTCCCCCTTTGAGGGGAGAGATCGGCAAGACGCAAAAGACCTGCTCGATCAGCAACGCTGGAGATGGGCGAGACACCGCCCCATCCAATCTCCCCCCTTGAGGGGGAGATGCCCGGCAGGGCAGAGGGGGGTATCCCGGCTGCGGACTATGACCGTCGCCTCAAAACGCCGACAGCTTCTCGTCGAGCGCCCGTTTCAACTCGTCGCGGATGCCCGCGGAGGCGGCCAGCACCTCCTCGGCCCTGACGAAATCGAGCACGCGGAAGCGGCCGACATCGGGGCGGAGGAAAATGTCCGGCGCGCCCTTTTCCAGCTTCAGCGTGACGATGGAGCGCATGGTGAGCTGGGTGGCGCCGTAGAGGCTGTCGATGCTGTTGGGCATGCCGGCCGTGCCGGCGGGCGGGTGGCCGATGACGTCGACGCCGATGGTGATGTCCGCCTTGCCGAGGAGATGATCGAAGGGCACCGGGTTCCACAGGCCGCCGTCGATCATCACCCGGCCGTCTATCACCACCGGGCGGAAGACGGCGGGCAGCGCGGCGGAGGCGGCGATCGCCGGCAAGAGCAGGCCGCTGTCGCAGACGCATTCGCACTGCGCGTAATAATCCGCGGTGACGATCTTCAGGGGAATGGAAAGCCCCTCGAAGGTCTCCGGCAGCCTTTCCGGCAGGAAGGCCTTGAGGATGCGCTCCAGGTCGAACTGGCCGACGCGGAAGCCGCGCGCGACGACCTCGGAAAAGCGGGTGGGCCGGAGGCTCCAGAGGCGATTCATGATGCGGCCCGGATGGCCGATGGCGGCCAGCGTGTGCTCGCGGATCTCCCGGCCCGTCATGCCGGCCGCCCTTGCCGCGCCCATGACGGCGCCGATCGACGCGCCGGAGATCAGCACCGGGCGGATGCCGAGTTCGTCCAGCACCTCGATGACATGGATATGGGCAAGCCCGCGCGCGCCGCCGCCGCCAAGCGCGATGGCGACAGTCGGGCTGTCGGCTTGCGGCCGGTTTGCGGAAACGAGGGCTTCGGTCATGGCTCAGGTCTCCGGTTCGTTTCGGCAGCGCCGGCGAAAGGATCAGCCGGGGCGATAGCGGTAGAAATGCATGCGCGTGTCGCCGAAGGTGCGGACCTCCAGCAGCTCGTAGCCATCGACGACGGCAGGCTGAATATCGGCACGCTCCTCGAGGATCGCAAGGGCGCCGCCGACGAGCCAGCCGCCGCGGGCGGCCGCGTCGAGCGCCCGCTCGCCGAGGCCCTTGGCATAGGGCGGATCGGCAAAGAGCAGGTAGAACGGCTCCATCGTGCCGACGCCGCCGAGCGAGGTGGCATCGCGCCGGAAGATCTTCGCGCGGCCGATCACGCCGAGCGCCTCGATGTTGGAATGCAGGAGCCCCCTGCCCTCGACGCCCTGTTCGACGAAGAGCACCGCGCGCGCGCCGCGTGACAGCGCCTCGAGGCCGACGGCGCCGGTGCCGGCGAAGAGATCGAGCACGCGCGTGCCGTCGAGCGCCTCGGGATAGGCGTGCGAGAGGATGTTGAACAGGCTTTCGCGCGTGCGGTCGGTCGTCGGGCGGATATCGTCCGACTTCGGCGTCGCCAGCGACCGGCCGCGGAATTCACCGCCGACGATGCGCACGGCCGCTTACTTCCCCTTGCCGCGCGGGCGGCTGCCGCCTGCCGGACGGCCACTACCGGGCTTGCCGCCCGAAGGCCGCCCACCCGGCTTGCCGCCGAAGGACTTGCCGCCGGGTTTTCCGCCGAACGGCTTGCCGCCATCGCGGCGCGGCGGGCGATCCCCGAAGGACCGTTCGCCCTCTGCGCGGGGTTTGCGATCCCCGAAGGAACGCTCCCCTTCCGCGCGCGGCTTGCGGTCGCCACGGGCCGGGCGGTCCCCGAAGGAGCGCTCGCCCTCTGCGCGCGGCCGGCGATCGCCGCGCGGCGGGCGGTCACCGAAATCACGGGAAGAGCGGTCGTCGCCGGCGCCGGAGCGCTTGCGGCCGAAACCGCCGCGGCCCTCATCACCACGATCGCCGGTTTCAGGCGCGCTGGCGCGGATCCATTCGCCGTCCTCGTCGCGCGTCTTCAGGATGCGCGGCTTTTCCGCCCGGTCGTCGCCGGGACGGCCGCGGGCCGGGCCCTTGCGGTCCGGGTCGAACTTCTTGGCCGAGCGCGTCAGCGCGCCATCGGCGGTGCGGCCGTAGCGCTTGGTCTTCGGCGCGCCTTCGGGGCGCTCGCGCGGCTCGCGCTTCACGCCCTCGGCGGCTTCCGCCTTCTTCTCGGCAACGGGACGGGCGCCGGGGGCCATCCAGACATTCGACTTGCGGGCGCGCACGGCCGGTTCGCGCTTCGGCTTGCCGTCGAAACGGTCCTCGTCGCGGCCACGGCCGCCGCCCTGCGGCTTGTCGGCAAAGCGGTCGTCGCGCCGGGTGTCGAGGCGGGCGCGCGCCTTCTCGCGGCGGTCCTCCGGCTTCTCGCGCCGGCCGGCCGGCTTTTCGCCCCAGGCCGGAGCCTCGCTACGGCTCTTCGGCGCCGGCTTCTCGTCCACGTCGACCGACGCATGGTCGAACAGCGGCGCGTCGAAATTCGCCTTGGATTCCTCGATGAGGCGCGGGCCAAGCTGGTCGCGCAGCGTGCGGCCGCGGATCTCCTGGGCATGGCCTTCCGGCAGTTCGCCGAGCTGGAACGGGCCGTAGGAGATGCGGATCAGGCGGTTCACGTCGAGGCCGAGCGCGCCGAGCACGTTCTTGACCTCGCGGTTCTTGCCTTCGCGAAGCCCCAGCGTCAGCCAGACATTGGTGCCCTGCGTCTTGTCCAGCGTCGCATCGATCGCGCCGTAGAGCACGCCGTCGACGGCGATGCCCTCCTTCAGCTTGTCGAGATCGGCCTGCTCGATCTTGCCGTGGGCGCGCACGCGGTAGCGCCGCAGCCAGCCGGTGGTCGGCAGCTCCAGCATGCGCGCGAGGCCGCCGTCATTGGTCAAGAGCAGGAGGCCTTCGGTGTTGATGTCGAGGCGGCCGACGGACATGACGCGCGGAAGGTCCTCAGGCAGGTTCTCGAAAACGGTCGGGCGGCCCTCGGGGTCGGCATTGGTCGTCACCAGGCCGGCCGGCTTGTGGTAGAGCCAGAGGCGTGTGCGCTCGATGCCGCGGATCGGCACGCCGTCCACTTCGATATGATCGGCAAGCGTGGCGTTGAGCACGGGCGTGTCCAGCACCGTGCCGTTCACGCTGACCCGGCCCTCCATGATCATGCGCTCGACATCGCGGCGCGAGGCGACGCCTGCGCGCGCCAAGAGCTTGGAGATGCGCTCCGGCGCCAGCTCAGCGCTGGCGGGTGCGGCCGGTGCCGGCTTGGCGGCACGGGCGGGCTTGCCGCCGCTCGGCGCGGACTTGCCCGCGAACGGCTTCTTGGCGCCCGACGGCTTGCCGGCGGAAAAGGGCTTCTTGCCCGCTGCGGCCGATGCGCCGCGCGGCTTGTGATCACGGCCCGCGGGCTTGGCGCCCGGCCGTTTTGGCTTGTCTTTGGATGTCATATGTGTTGCCTGCGTTTTGCCGTGTCCTATCAGGTCAGGCGTCCGGGGTTAAGAGGAATTCGTGCCGCTCATGACAAATCGCTTCATGGAGATCGCGCTTGAGGAAGCCCGCGCCGCCGGCGCGCGGGGCGAGGTGCCGGTCGGGGCGGTGCTGGTGATGGACGGCGCGGTCATCGCGCGCGCCGGCAACCGCACGCGGGCGGAGAACGACGTGACCGCCCATGCCGAGGTCGCCGTCATCCGCGCGGCCGCCGGCAAGCTCGGGCAGGAACGCCTCGCCGGCGCCGACCTCTACGTGACGCTGGAGCCCTGCACGCTCTGCGCCGCCGCCATTTCCTTCGCCCGTATCCGCCGGCTCTACTATGGCGCGGAAGATCCGAAGGGCGGCGCGGTGGACAATGGCGTGCGCTTCTTCGCCCAGCCGACCTGCCATCACGCGCCGGACGTCTATTCCGGCATCGGCGGCCTGGAAGCGGCGGCGATCCTGAAGGATTTTTTTGCCGAGCGGCGCTGACCGGGCTTTTGGAGCATTTCCGCTTTTCCTGAGAATTGCGAAAACGCTCCATATCTCATCCGGCCGCGAACTTCTCCAGCTTGTCGCCGTCGAGGCGATAGCGGATCCATTCCGACTGCGGTTCGGCGCCGAGTGCCTCGTAGACGCGGATGGCCGGCGCGTTCCAGTCGAGCACGCTCCATTCGAAACGCCCGCAGCCCTCCTCCACCGCGATGCGGGCGAGATGGCGCAGCAGCATCCTGCCGACGCCGGCGCCGCGATGGGCGGGCGTCACGTAGAGGTCCTCGAGGTAGAGCCCGTTCTTCGCCTGCCAGGTCGAATAGGTCTTGAAGAAGACGGCGGAACCGGCCGGCTCGCCCTCCTCCGTCTCGCAGATCACCGCACGGGTGACGGACCCCTCGCCGAACAGCGAGGCGGCGACGGTCTCTTCCGTCGCGGCGACCTCGTCGAGGGCGTTTTCATAATCGGCAAGTTCGCGGATGAAACGCAGGATGGTCGCGGCATCGCCCGCCGACGCCGCCCGAATGCGATAGTCCGTCACGGACTTAGAACGGCCACCAGGAGGAACCGCTCTGCTTGGCCGCCTTGGCTTCCTTCTTGCGGCGGCGCTCCTTGACACGCTCCGGCTCGCCGAGATCGGCCTGGGCCTCCTCGGGAAGGCGGCGGTAATCCAGCGGCGGATCGCTCAGGTAGCGGCGCTTGTCGGCATAGGCCCCCATCTGCAGGCGGCGTGCCTCACGGTAGGCGGCCGTCTGCTCGGAAGCGGACAGCTTGCGGGTCGTCGTGCCCTGCGAGGCGAGCGGCGAGCGGTAGTTGATGTTCGAGCTGTTTTCATCCGCCTCGGCGCGCAGGCGCTCGCGCATGTCCTCCGGGCTCTCGACCCACGCCGGATTGTCCTTGTTGGCGACGGACTGCTGCGGCTCGCTGAGCGCGCCCGCGTCCTTCGGCACGACTAGGCCGCCGCGGGGCTGGTAACGGATATTCTTCGCCTCTTCGTTGCTGCGGCGGAACATGGCGGCGTTGCCGAGGTCCTCCACCAGCTGCTCGCCGGTGCTCTTGCCCGTGCCGTAGGTCGGCCCCATGCAGCCGGTCAGAACGAAGCTTGCGCCCAAGAGACCGACCAGGCCGGTGCGCACCCGAATATTTCGCGTCATTCCCATGAATACCCTTCCAGCAAGGCCGGCGGCCCAAGGCCCAGGCACGGCCGCCGTCCCATGGCGGAAAAATCCGACCATTTTCAGGCAGCATTACCGGATGACGGCGGCAAGCGCAATTCACCCGGGAAGATTGACGGCCGGAAAGCGCCGGCCGTCAACAGAGCCGAGGCGTTTATGCCGCGCGGCGGAAGCCGATCTCGCGCAGCGCCGCCGCATCGCGGGCCGAAACGTCCGGGTAGTCCGGATCGCTGCCGACATCCGTCGTGATGCGCCAGGATCGGGCGCATTTGCGGCCTTCCGCCAGCTTCGGCTCGACGGCGACCTTGGCGACGTCGGCCAGGCGGAAGGCCTCGGCCGGGCCTTCGCCGGCAACCACGCTGATGGCCGAGGTGATGCAGATCTCCGCGAAATCCTGGCCTTCGAGGGCGGCAAGCAGCTCCGGATCGGCGATCGAGACGACCGGGGCAGCCTCCAGCGAAGCACCGATGCGCTTCTCGCGGCGCTCGATCTCCAGCGCGCCGGTGACGACCGAGCGCACAGCGCGGATCTTCTCCCACTTGGCTTCGAGCGCATCGTCGCGCCATTCGGCCGGGACCGCCGGGAACTGCTCGAGATGCACCGAGACGGCATCGGGCCTCAGCGACAGCCAGGCCTCTTCCATCGTGAAGGGCAGCATGGGGGCAAGCCAGGTGACGAGGCATTCGAACAGCTTGCGGATGACGCAGAGCGCCGCGCGGCGCTTCAGCGAGGACGGGGCATCGCAGTAGAGCGCATCCTTGCGGACGTCGAAGTAGAAGGCCGAGAGCTCTACGTTGGAGAAGTCGATCAGCGCGCGGGCGATCTTCTTGAAATCGAACGCGTCATAGCCCTCGCGCACGAGCGCGTCGAGTTCCGACAGCCGGTGCAGCATCAGCCGTTCCAGCTCCGGCATATCGGCATGGGCGATCTCCTCGCCCGTGTCGTGCGCCAGCGTGCCCAGCATCCAGCGCACCGTGTTGCGCAGCTTGCGGTAGGCGTCGATGTTGGTCTGGATGATCGTCTTGCCGAGGCGCTGGTCTTCCCAGTAGTCCGTCGTCATCACCCAGAGGCGCAGGATGTCGGCGCCCGATTCCTTCATCACGTCCTGCGGCGAGACGACGTTGCCCTTGGACTTCGACATCTTCTCGCCCTTCTCGTCCATGGTGAAGCCATGGGTGATGACGGCATTATAGGGCGCGCGGCCGCGTGTCGCGCAGCTTTCGAGCAGCGAGGAGTGGAACCAGCCGCGGTGCTGGTCGGAGCCTTCGAGATAGACGTCGGCCGGCCATTTCAGGTCCGGGCGGTCCTCGAGCGTGAAGGTGTGCGTCGAGCCCGAATCGAACCAGACGTCGAGAATGTCCATGACCTGCGTCCACCTGGCCAGATCATGGTCATTGCCGAGGAAGCGCTCCTTGGCGCCCTCGGCGAACCAGGCGTCGGCGCCCTCCTTCTCGAAGGCCTCGATGATGCGGGCATTGACGGCGTCGTCGACCAGGACCTCGCCGTTCTCGTCTGCGAAGACGGCGATCGGCACGCCCCAGGCGCGCTGGCGCGACAGCACCCAGTCCGGGCGGCTCTCGATCATGGCGCGCAGGCGGTTCTGGCCGGTGGCGGGCACGAAGCGGGTGTCGTCGATCGCCGCGAGCGAACGCGAGCGCAGCGTCGTGCCGTCGCCGAGTTCCTTGTCCATGTAGACGAACCATTGCGGCGTGTTGCGGAAGATCACCGGTTTCTTGGAGCGCCAGGAATGCGGGTAGGAATGCTTCAGGCGGCCCCGGGCGAACAGGGTGTTGGCGGCGATGAGCGCCTTGATGACGCGCTCGTTGGCATCGCCCTTCTTGCCGTTGTCGTCCATGACGCGCGCGCCCTCGAAGCCGGGGGCGTCTGCGGTGTAGAAGCCGGCGTCGTCGACCGGGAACGGGATTTTCGAGGAGATACCGCGCGCTTCGAGTTCCCGGGCCTTGGCGGTCCAGGCATCGAAGTCCTCGCGGCCGTGGCTGGGTGCCGTATGCACGAAGCCGGTGCCGGCGTCGTCGGTGACGTGGTCGCCATCGAGCAGCGGGACCGGGAACGTGTAGCCGAGGTCCTTCAGCGGATGGGCGCAGGTGAGCGCGGCGAGTTCGGCCGGCTCGATATCGCGCACGAACCTGAAGGTGAGCTTCGCCTTCGCGGCCGCCTCATCGGCAAGGCGCGTCGCGAAGATCAGCTTCTCGCCGGGCTGCGGGCCGAAATCGTTCTGCGCGCTTTCGACTTCGAACAGGCCGTAGGGATAGCGCGAGGAGAAGGCGATGGCGCGGTTGCCGGGGATCGTCCAGGGCGTGGTCGTCCAGATGACGACATAGTTGCCCTGAAGGTCGGCGGTGCCTTCCACGATCGGGAACTTCACCCAGATCATGTCGCTCTCGACGTCGGCATATTCCACCTCGGCCTCCGCCAGCGCCGTGCGCTCGACGACCGACCACATGACGGGCTTGGAGCCGCGGTAGAGCTGGCCGGATTTCGCGATCTTCAGCAGTTCGCCGGCGATGCGGGCCTCGGCGTGGAAATTCATCGTCGTGTAGGGATTGTCGAAGTCGCCCTCGATGCCGAGGCGCTTGAACTCGTCCGACTGGATCTTGATCCAGCCGGTGGCGAAGTCGCGGCATTCCCTGCGGAATTCGTTGACCGGCACCTCGTCCTTGTTCTTGCCCTTCTCGCGGTACTTCTCCTCGATCTTCCATTCGATCGGAAGGCCGTGGCAGTCCCAGCCGGGCACGTAGTTGGCGTCATAGCCGCGCATCTGGAACGAGCGGTTGATGACGTCCTTGAGGATCTTGTTCAGCGCGTGGCCGATATGGATGTTGCCGTTGGCATAGGGCGGGCCGTCGTGCAGCACGAATTTTTCGCGGCCGGCCGCGGAGGCGCGCAGCTTCTTGTAGAGACCCATCTTCTGCCAGCGGGCCACCGTTTCCGGCTCCTTCTGCGGCAGGCCGGCGCGCATCGGGAAATCCGTCTGCGGCAGGTAGAGGGTGGAGGAATAATCGACTTTTTCGGGCGTATCGGTCATGGGTATGGCTATCGTCTCGTCGCGCGCATCTTTCGCGCATGCGGGGAAGGTGTCAGGTCATGCAATGGGCACTGACGGCGGGGGCGCTTTCGAAACGCCCGAAATCCCGGACCTTCCGGCCTCGCTCAGAGCGCGCGGAAGGCCGGGCCACTAATTCGCAGATCGATGGTCAGCCGGTCGAGCATCATGCGCGCGGTCTTACGGCGTTTTGGGCGGTTTGAAAAGACATGACGAGCGGCAAAGCCGCGGCGGGACGCTGACAAAGACTGCCAGACCTCTCCTTCGTCATCCTCGGGCTTGACCCGAGGATCCATAAGCCGTTGAAAAAAATGGATCCTCGGGTCAAGCCCGAGGATGACGAAGGAGAATGGGGCAAGATTCGTCAACAAATTGCCGACGGTAATGCCGTCGCTTGCGATCAGAAACAGAGCCGCCGATCGATGTCTCCAAGCGGCGAAACACCGGAGAGCAGCGCCCGTGCCTCCTCCTCGTCGCGCTTCATCTGCACGACGAGCGCATCGAGGCCGTCGAACTTCAGTTCGTCGCGCAGGTGGCCGAAGAAGGAGACGGCGCAGACCTCGCCGTAGAGGTCGCCGGAGAAATCGAAGAGGAAGGTTTCGAGCAGCGGCGCGCCGTCCGCATCGACCGTCGGGCGGCGGCCGTAGCTGGCGACGCCGTCGTGGAGGCTTCCGTCGGGCCGGCGGAAGCGCACGGCGTAGATGCCGCTGCGCAGTTCCACTTCCGGCGGAAGCTGCATGTTGGCGGTCGGATAGCCGAGCGTGCGGCCGAGCTTCTTGCCGTCGATGACCTCGGCCTCCACCGTGTAGCGGTAGCCGAGCTGGCCGGCGGCTTCCGCAACCGCGCCTTCGCCGAGCAGGGCGCGGATGAAGCTGGAGGAGATGACCGAGGCGTTCTCGTCGCGGAAGGCATCGACCAGCGTGACGCCAAAACCGTTTTCCTGGCCGGCGGCCATCAGGAAGGCCGGCCCGCCTTCCCTGCCCTTGCCGAAGTGGAAATCGAAGCCGGTGACGACCTCGGACGCGTGCAGCCAGTCCATCAGGACGGTGCGGATGAAATCGTGCGCGGAGATTTCGGAGAAGCTGCGGTCGAACGGGTATTCGATGACGGCGGAAAAACCCATGCCTTCAAGAATGCGGGCCTTCAGCGGCGCCGGCGTCAGGCGGAAGACCGGGCGCTCGGGCCGGAAGACCGTGCGCGGATGCGGCTCGAAGGTCAGCACCAGGGCGGGAATGCCGCGCTCGGCGGCGATATCGAGCGCCCGCTGCAGAACGGCCTGGTGGCCGCGATGCACGCCGTCGAAATTGCCGATGGCGACGACGCCGCCGCGCAGGTGCTTCGGCAGCGGCTCCCTCGTCTCGTTCCTGTGAAACACCGTCATGACGACCGTCTCCGTCACTGCAACCGGGGCATCCACCATTTCGGGTGGGCGCCCTCGCGTTTCAGGAAGGCCTCCAGCTTCGCCTCGTCCGTGCGACCGCCCTCGACATAGTCCTGCGCGTGGATGCCACCCGAAATATACAGCACGTCGAGGCCGAAGGCCTCCGCGCCGCGCACGTCCGTCGGCATGCCGTCGCCGATGGCGATCACCCGCGAGAGGTCGAAATCGCCGCGCACCTCGCGCGCCTCGGCGATCGATTTCTCGTAGATCGGGCGGTGCGGCTTGCCGGCGATCCGGGTGGCTCCGCCCAGTTCCTCATAGAGCTTGGCGATCGCGCCGGCACAGGGAATGAGCTTGTGGCCGCGCTCGACGACGAGGTCGGGATTGGCGCAGATGAAGGGCAGTTCCCGCGCCGCGAGCGCCGTCAACTCGGCGCGATAATCCTCGACGGTTTCCGTCTCGTCGCTGCGCAGGCCCGCGCAGACGACGATGCCGGCCTCCTCCAGCCCGACCGGCTCGACGCCGAGGCCGTCGAGCAGCGGCAGGTCCTTTTCGGCGCCGATGAAGTAGATGTTCTTCGGCCCCCCGGCGATCAGCGCGCGGGTGACGTCGCCGGACGTGACGATCCGGTCGTAGGCGTCATCCGTCACGCCAAGGCCGCGGATCTGCACTTTCACACCCGGATGCGGGCGCGGGGAATTGGTGATCAGCACGACTGTCAGCCCGGCCACGCGGGCGGCGGCGAGCGCTTCGGAAGCATGGGAGAAGGCTTCGACGCCATTGTGCAGGACGCCCCAGACGTCGCAAAGGACCACGTCATAATGCTGCGTGATGTCGCGGAAGGATTGGATGCGGTGAGCCATCAGGGATTCCCGTGTCGAGATCGAGCCCGGCTGACATTGCAAAGCGACGGCAAGAAAACAAGCCTCTCCGCACATTTTTGCCCCATCGGCGGGCAAACGGATGAAAATTCACCGCGCCGTCTTGATGGCGTGCGATGACGCTCCCATCTGGCGGCTGCGGTAACCATACCGGGCGAAAAATTTTGCAGGCGCCGTTCTTGACTCCAAACGCCCAGCCGCCTATCTCGGCATCGCTAGCACTCACGAAAGACGAGTGCTAACATCAATCCACCGGATCCATCTCGCGATCCGCAATGTCATTTGATCGAGGGATAAGACAATGGCAAGCACCACCTTCCGCCCGCTTCATGATCGCGTCGTCGTTCGTCGCGTCGAATCCGAAGCCAAGACCAAGGGCGGCATCATCATTCCGGACACCGCCAAGGAAAAGCCGCAGGAAGGCGAAGTCGTCGCCGTCGGCTCCGGCGCCCGCGATGAAAGCGGCAAGGTCGTCGCGCTCGACGTCAAGGCCGGCGACCGCGTCCTGTTCGGCAAGTGGTCGGGCACCGAAGTCAAGCTCGACGGCGAAGACCTTCTGATCATGAAGGAAGCCGACATCATGGGCATCATCGGCTGATCCGCCGCTAATCCTTTCCCAATTCAGCTGACACCTCTTCAGGAGTTCTCACAATGGCAGCCAAAGAAGTCAAATTCGGCCGCACCGCGCGCGAAAAGATGCTGCGTGGCGTCGACGTCCTCGCAGACGCCGTGAAGGTAACCCTCGGCCCGAAGGGCCGCAACGTCGTCATCGACAAGTCCTTCGGCGCTCCGCGCATCACCAAGGACGGCGTTTCCGTCGCCAAGGAAATCGAACTGGACGACAAGTTCGAGAACATGGGCGCCCAGCTCGTCCGTGAAGTCGCTTCCAAGACCAACGACATCGCCGGCGACGGCACGACGACCGCGACCGTTCTTGCTCAGGCCATCGTTCGCGAAGGCCACAAGGCCGTTGCCGCCGGCATGAACCCGATGGACCTGAAGCGCGGCATCGACCTCGCCGTCGCCGAAGTCGTCAAGGATCTTCAGGCCAAGGCCAAGAAGATCAACACCTCGGAAGAAGTCGCCCAGGTCGGCACGATCTCCGCGAACGGCGACAAGCAGGTCGGCCTCGACATTGCCGAAGCCATGCAGAAGGTCGGCAACGAAGGCGTCATCACGGTTGAAGAAGCCAAGACCGCCGAGACGGAACTCGAAGTCGTCGAAGGCATGCAGTTCGACCGCGGCTACCTGTCGCCCTACTTCGTGACCAACCCGGAAAAGATGGTCGCAGACCTCGAAGACGCTTACATTCTCCTGCACGAGAAGAAGCTCTCGAACCTCCAGGCCATGCTGCCGGTGCTCGAAGCCGTCGTCCAGACCGGCAAGCCGCTGGTCATCGTCGCTGAAGATGTCGAAGGCGAAGCCCTCGCGACCCTCGTCGTCAACAAGCTGCGTGGCGGCCTCAAGATCGCTGCCGTCAAGGCTCCGGGCTTCGGCGACCGCCGCAAGGCCATGCTGGAAGACATCGCCATCCTGACGGGCGGCACGGTCATCTCCGAAGACCTCGGCATCAAGCTCGAGAACGTCACGCTCGACATGCTCGGCAAGGCCAAGAAGGTCTCGATCTCCAAGGAAAACACGACGATCGTCGACGGTGCCGGCCAGAAGGCCGAAATCGAAGGCCGCGTCGCGCAGATCAAGGCCCAGATCGAGGAAACCACCTCCGACTACGACCGCGAGAAGCTGCAGGAACGCCTTGCCAAGCTCGCCGGCGGCGTTGCCGTCATCCGCGTCGGCGGCTCGACGGAAGTCGAAGTGAAGGAAAAGAAGGACCGCATCGACGACGCCCTCAACGCGACGCGCGCTGCCGTTCAGGAAGGCATCGTACCGGGCGGCGGCGTTGCCCTGCTGCGTTCCTCCGTCAAGATCGCCTCCAAGGGCGAGAACGACGACCAGGAAGCCGGCATCAACATCGTGCGCAAGGCTCTCCAGGCCCTCGTTCGCCAGATCGCGGAAAATGCAGGTGACGAAGCTTCGATCGTCGTCGGCAAGATCCTCGACAAGAACGAAGACAACTACGGCTACAACGCCCAGACCGGCGAATACGGCGACCTGATCTCGCTCGGCATCGTCGACCCGGTCAAGGTCGTCCGCACGGCGCTTCAGAACGCCGCCTCGGTTGCCTCGCTGCTGATCACGACGGAAGCCATGATCGCCGAGCTGCCGAAGAAGGACGCTCCGGCCGGCATGCCTGGCGGCATGGGCGGCATGGGCGGCATGGACATGATGTGATAGGCGCAAGCCTATCGCAGCGTGACCATCAAGCTTCGCCCATGCACTAAAGTTGGTTCAGCGCGTCAAGCGCGCTGAACTGGCGGCATGGACATGATGTGACAGGCGCAAGCCTGCACATCTGAGCCATCCGGTTCAATTCGGAAGGGGCGGTCTTCGGGCCGCCCCTTTTGCGTTTGAACGGCGGGCGGCATCTGTATCGTTGCCGTGAAAAGAATTTTTCCAATTGTACAATAATTATCAAAAAGCCGTTGATGGCATCAAAAAACCAACTATAAAGACGCTCCAAGTGAACTTTAAAGATTCACGGGGGATTCAGCCGCTGAAACTCGACGGGACTACAGTCGATTTATCGTGCAGCCGGATGTCCCCAAGCACTGGAAAGAAACCGCCGGAAGACCTGCATGAAGGTCAGCGGCGGTCTTCGCGCGTACGTCCGATCCGATAGCACAGACGGAGCCGGATGCAGTTCAGTACATAAGAAAGTGGTTCGGCGGGCTTCGATGGTTGTCAGCCGGGACTGCTTTTTAGCATGTCTTGCGCCGTCAAGGGCGGGACATGTCGGCTAAATTCGAGCAACTGCCTGAGGTCGTAGGTGTTCAAGATAATCAAGACTGATCTCTCGTCGCCCTTTCTGCCGGGCTCGATGGGGTTCGACGAAACAGACAACGAACTGCTCACGCAATATTGCGTGACGGAGCGCTGGACCGGCGATCTTTCCAACGGACTCTTCATGCTGGGCGACAAGGCGGCGCTGGCGCATGGCCTGCCGCAGCGCACCTGCGGCCTCCTGAACCTCATCCGCTGCTACGAGCCGCTCGACCGCACGCGCGTGCTGGAACTCTTCGAGCAGGCGGCCGCGTCCTCGTCATCCTTCTGCTTCTCAACGACCATCCATCTCGACGGCGCACCGCGCCAGCCGGTGTTCTGCGTCGGGGAATCGACGGGCCTGGAGGAGAAGTATGCCGGCTCCATCATCGGCGTCTTCATCTTCCCCCGTTTCCAGATCGACCTCGCCGGCCGCCGCTTCAAGCGGCAGTAGGGGTTGGCAGCGACCCCGTTTGCGACGGACGCCTACCCCCCTCTGGCCTGCCGGCCATCTCCCCCTCAAGGGGGGAGATCAGCAAGACGCAGGGCATTGCCTTTTCCGCAGCGTTTGTGATGGGCGAGGCGGTTCTCCATCCGATCTCCCCCCCTTGAGGGGGAGATGGCCGGCAGGCCAGAGGGGGGTGCTGCCAAGCCTCACGCCGCCTCGCTCGCCTCAGGCCCCATGCGGATGCGCTCCACCGGCACCGGACGGCCGAGGAAGTAGCCCTGGGCCTCGTCGCACCCCTCGTCCAGCAGGATGTCGAGCTGGCTGCGCGTCTCCACGCCTTCCGCCAGAACCGGCACGCGCAGCGTCTGGCCGAGCGCCAGGATGGCGCGGATGATGGCCTTCGCCTCGGGGCTCGCCTCCACCTCGCTCATGAAGCTGCGATCGAGCTTGATCTTGTCGAAGGGGAAGGCGCGCAGGGTTTCCAGCGAGGAATAGCCCGTGCCGAAATCGTCGATGGCGATGGTGACGCCGAAGACCTTGATGCGGCGGAGCGTCTGGAGGGCCCGCTCCTTGTCGCCGATGATGGTCGATTCGGTGATTTCCAGCTCCAGCCGGTGCGGGCTGAGGCCCGTATCCAGCAGCACCCGGTGCACGAGGTCGGCCACGTCGGCATTGCCGAGCTGCACCGGCGACAGGTTGACGGCGATCTTGTGGTCGTTGTCCCAGGTCGCGGCCTCGCGGCAGGCCTCGCGCAGCACCCATTCGCCGATCGGCAGGATGGCGCCGCACTCTTCCGCGATCGGGATGAATTCGCCCGGCGGGATCGTGCCGCGCATCGGATGGTGCCAGCGCAGCAGCACCTCGTAACCGATCGTATCCCCGGTGGTGACCGCCTTCTGCACCTGGTAATGGAGCTGGAGCTCGTTGCGCTCCACCGCCTGCCACAGATCGTTTGCGATGAGGCGGCGGCTGCGGGCGGCCTCGTCCATCGAGACCTCATAGAAGCAGACCCGCTCGGTCAGCGCTTCCTTGGCGCGATACATGGCAAGGTCGGCATTGTTGAGCAGGGCCTCGAGATTGTCGGCATCCTGCGGATAGATCGCCACGCCGAGGCTGGCACCCGGCTTGATATCGTAGCCGTCGATGCGGATTTCCTCGTGGAGGCAGGCTTCCAGCCGCTGGATGAAATCGTGGAGGTCGGACACATCCTCGAAGCGCTTTGCCGCGGCGAACTCGTCGCCGCCGAAGCGGGCGACCGTCTCATCGGCCTCAAGGCAGGCCTGCATGCGCTTCGAAAGCGTCATCAGCACCTCGTCGCCCGCGGCATGGCCGCGCGTGTCGTTGATTTCCTTGAACTTGTCGAGGTCGATGCCGATCGCCGCCACCTTGCCGCCGAAGCGCTTCGCCGAATCGAGATCGGCTTCGAGACGGTTGTTGAAGCTTGCGCGGTTCGGCAGGCCCGTCAGGCTGTCATGGCGGGCGAGGAAGGAGATCTGCTCCTCCGAGCGCAGGCGCTCGGACACGTCCTCATAGGTGGCGACCCACGCGCCGTCCGGCAGTGTGCGATAGCGCAGCTGCACGGAAATGCCGCTTGCCAGCTTCTCGACGATCACGCCGCTGTCATTGGCCTGGATGGCGGCGCGGCGGCGCGCATACATGTCGCGCGCCCGCGGCTGCCAGACCTCGGGATCGACGAAGACGTCGGCGACGCCCTGGTCGACGATCTCGCGCAGCGTCATGCCGGGGCGGATACGGCCTTCCGGGAAGCCGAAGATCTCGCTGTAGCGCTTGTTGGCGAGCAGCAGGCGCTCGTCCTTGTCGAACAGGCAGAGGCCCTGCGACATGTTTTCCAGCGCCAGGTCAAGGTTCTTCGTCACCTCGGCGAGACGGTCGGCATCGGCCTTTTCCTTCGTCACGTCCTTGGTGATCTTGGCATAGCCGACAAGCGTGCCGCCCGTGTCGTAGATGGCGTCCATCACCACGTTCGCCCAGAAGCGCGAACCGTCCTTGCGATAGCGCCAGCCCTCGTTCTCGTATTTGCCTTCCTCCCGCGCGATCGCCAGCGCCTGCTCCGGCACGCCGGCGGCGCGGTCCTCCTCGCTGTAGAAACGCGAGAAATGCTGGCCGACGATCTCGTGCGCCTTGTAGCCCTTGTTGCGCTCGGCGCCGCCGTTCCAGTTGGCCACGCGGCCGTCCGGATCGAGCATGTAGATGGCATAGTCCTTGACGCCCTGCACCAGCATGGCGAACTGGCGCATGCTCTCGTTTGCCGCAAGCTCGGCCTGCCGCGCGAAGACGGCCGCCGTCAGGCCCGTGAAGAGCAGCGAGAAGGCGACGACGGCGATCAGCGGCGCCATCAGGCCCACGGACAAGATCGTGTCGTCGCTTACCGGCACCAGGCCGGGCGTGAGCGTCACCGCCGCCATGGCGGTGAAATGCAGCGACACGACGCCGAGCGCCATCAGCACGGTGGCGAGCGCCCGGTCGCGAAGCAGCGCCTGCGGGCGCATGCAGAAGACCAGCGCAAGCGCCCCGAAGAGCCCGGCGCAAACGACCGAAGCCGTCACATAGGCGAGGTCCCAATGGAGGGTGCCCGGCACTTCCAGCGCCGCCATGCCGATATAGTGCATGGAGGTGACGCCGGCACCGAGCAGCAGGCCGCCGGCGACGGCCGCGCTCCTGCCGGGAACATAGGTGGCGATGGCAAGGCCGATCGTCGTCACGACGATCGCGACACCGAGCGAGACCAGCGTCAGCTCCATGCCGAAGCCCATGACGACGCCGGGGTCGTAGGCCAGCATGGCGATGAAATGCGTTGCCCAGATGCCGAAGCCGCTCGACGTGCCGGCCGCCCCGAGCCAGAGATTGCGCGCCATGCCCTTGGCAGCCTGCGCCCTTTGCGTCAGCGTCACCGCAACATAACAGGACAGGAAGCAGATGAGGGCTGCGAGCAGGACGAGACGGAGGTCGTGCTCGACGGTCAGGCAGGTCAGAATGCGGAGCATGAAAGGTCACCGGTGGGAATGAGATGGCCCCACTCAGCCGGACAACCCTAAAAAATGAGTGAATTCAGATATGGCGATACCGGGCCGCCAGACCCTACATCGGTTCATACTTAACAAAAGTCAAAACAGTACAACTGTTCCAATCCGTAACAAAAATTCCGCTCAACTTGTGCGCATCACCACGCTCAGAGCGTCAGGGCCTTGAGGTCCGTCGCGGGGTCCTCCAGGGCGGCGCGCTCGGGCGTGCGGCCCATCTCGATCAGCTTCTTGCCGACCACATAGGCCTTGGCATCGTTGACCGCGTCGACGGCGATCAGCCTGCCCGCGCGGAAGTACCAGACGGAGACGCTGCCCTCGCGCGCGCCGGGGCGCACGAAGGTATCGTCGAACCCCATGCAGAAGCCGGCGATCTGCAGCTTGACGTCATACTGGTCGGACCAGAACCAGGGTTTCGGCTCGTAGGGCAGATCGCCGCCGGCGATGACCGCGGCGGCGGCCTCCGCCTGGTCGACGGCATTCTGCACGGATTCGAGCCGCACGCGGTTGCCTTCGAAAGGCAGCACCGCGCAGTCGCCCATGGCGAAGATCGCCGGGTCGGAGGTGCGGGCATGGGCATCGACGACGATGCCGTTTGCGACCTCCAGCCCGGCATCGCGCGCAAGCCTGTCGTTCGCCGCAACGCCGATGCCGGCGATCACCACGTCGACGGGCAGCACGAAGCCGTCGGAAAGTTCCGCGCCGGTGACGCGGCCGTTTTCGCCGAGGAGCCGGACGAGGCCGGTCTTTTCCCGCACATCGACGCCGCGCGCCGTGTGGATCGCCTTGAGGATCGTGGCGGTCGCGGGCGAGGCGACGCGGGCAAGGATGCGGTCGGCCATCTCGATGACCGTGACATGCAGCCCCCTGCCCCGCGCGACCGCCGCCGCTTCGAGGCCGATATAGCCGCCGCCGACGACGAGCGCCCGGCGGCCCTCCTGCATTTCGAGGCCGAGGCGATCGGCATCGCGGTAGTCGCGCACGGTGAAGACGCCGTCGAGGTCGCCGCCGATCTCGGCCGGCAGGCGGCGCGGCGTCGCGCCGGTGGCGAGCGCCAGAACGCCGTAGTGCAGCGTCGAGCCGTCGCTGAGCGTCACCGTCCTTGCGGCGCGGTCGATGGCGGTGACTTCGGTCGAGAGGCGGATCTCGACATTGTTGTCCGCATACCAGCTTTCCGGGCGGAACATCAGCCGGCCGAGATCGGCCTCGCCGAGCAGGTATTTCTTGGAGAGCGGCGGACGCTGGTAGGGATGGCTCGCCTCGGCGGCGATGATGGTGATCGGCCGCTCGTCCTTCAGCGCGCGCAATTTGGCAACCAGGGCAAAGGCGGCCTGACCGCCGCCCGCAACAACCAGTCTTCCCGTCACGATGTCGTCCGTCCCGTCCTTGTTTTCCGAGAGGTAGCGCGCCGGAACCGGCGGCGTCAACTCATCGCCGCGCCGCCGGATTTTTCGTTTGCGTCAGGGCTTGGCGGGGATTTCGAGGCCCTTTATCGCCGCCGGGCGCGCAAGGCAGCGCTCCAGCCAGGCCATCACGGCCGGGAAGCCTGCATAGTCCAGCGCCTCGCGACCGCCATAGAAGACATCCGCGCCGCGGATCCACGGGAAGGTCGTGATGTCCGCGATGGTGTATTCGTCGCCCATGATCCACCGGCGGTCCTTCAGGCGGTCTTCGAGGATCGAGAGCAGGCGCTTGGCTTCGTCGCGGTAACGCTCGGCAGGATAGGGATTGTTGGCCACCTTGTCGGCGGCGAACTTGTAGAAATGGCCGAACTGGCCGAACATCGGCCCGACGCCGCTCATCTGGAACATGACCCAGGCGAGCGTCTCGTAGCGCCCGGCGGCATCGGCCGGGATCAGCTTGCCGGTCTTTTCGGCGAGATAGACGAGGATCGCGCCCGATTCGAAGAGGCCGATCGGCTTGCCGTCCGGGCCGTCCGGATCGATGATCGCGGGAATGCGGCCGTTCGGGTTCAGCGAGATGAAGTCCGGCGACTTGACGCCCTCGGGCCCGAACTCGATCCGGTGCGCCTCATAGGGCAGGCCGAGCTCCTCCAGCGCGATCGACACCTTCACGCCGTTCGGCGTCGGCAGCGAATAGAGCTGGATGATATCGGGGTTCCTGGCGGGCCACTTCTTGGTGACGGGGAAGGCGGAAAGGTCGGACAAGGCGGGCTCCTTCTGAGTTAGATCAAGGATATAGGAGCCGTATCGCCTGCCCGCAAGCAGGAGCCTGGCGGTGAATCATCCGGATTTCCGCGCCAGCCAGACCGTCGCGCCGCCACAATCCGGATCCTCCCGCCGGTGCTCCACGACGGCAAAGCCGTTTGCCGCCAGAAGCTCCCGGTACTCCGCACCGCCGAGGCTGGCATGGTAGAGCGGCTCGCCCTGGAAGGTGCCGACGACGACACCCTGCGATGGGCCCGACGTGAACAGCAGCATCGCGCCCGGTGCGGCCATGGCAGCAAAACGGGGAAACATCGCCCGCTGGTCCTGCGGCGTCAGGTGGAAGAAGCTGTGCCAGGCCAGAATGCCGGCGAAGGTCTTGCCAGGGGCAAAGCCGCGCATGTCGGCGACGTACCAGTCATGGGCGGGATGGCGCGCTCGGCAGAGGCCGACCAGCGTTTGCGATGCATCGACGCCCGTGACGGCAAAGCCGCGTGTGATGAGGCTCGCGGCCAGCGGCGCGGTGAAGCGGTCGAGCCATGGCTTCTCGGAGAGATCGCGGCCGCGGATACGGTCGAAGGCGTCCGCATGGCGCTCGTAAAGGCCGGCAATGCGGTCCGCCTCGTCCATCTCAGAGCGCTTTGCGCACCGCCTGGACGATCTCGGCGACGACGGGATCGCCCTCATGTTCTTCCTTGCGGGCGCGCACGAGGCAGGCCTCGGACTTGAGGATGACGCCGTCCGAGAGGATCTTCAGGTGGTTGGCCGTCAGCGTCGAGCCGGTCGAGGTGATGTCGACGATGATGTCGGCCGAGCCCGAGGCCGGCGCACCCTCGGTCGCCCCGAGGCTCTCGACGATGCGGTAGAGCTGGATGCCGTGGTTGCCGGAGAAGAACTGCTGCGTGAGGCGCCAGTATTTCGTGGCGATGGTGAGCCGCCGGCCGTGGCGGGCGCGGAAATCCTGGGCGACGTCGCCGAGATCGGCCATCGTGTCGACATCCAGCCAGATTTCCGGCACGGCGACGACGACATCCGCATGGCCGAAGCCGAGGCGGGCGCAGAATTCGACGCGGGCATCCGCCTCCGCCAGCCCCTCGCGCACCAGGTCCTCGCCGGTCACGCCAAAATCGACGGTGCCGTTGGCGATCTCGCGGGAGATCTCGGAGGCCGAGAGGAAGGCGATCTCGATGTCGTCGCGCCCCTCGACGCGGCCACGATAGGAGCGGTCGTTGCCGACGGCGACGACGGAGAAACCGGCGCGGGCGAGCACGGCGGAGCTGTCCTCCTTCATGCGCCCCTTGGAGGGAAGGCCGATGGTGATGGTCATGCGGCAGCTCCCTTCACGCCCGCGATACGGTCGAGCCAGAGCGAGAAGCCGACGGCCGGAATGCGCTCCCTCGCACCGAGCAGGGTCAAGAGCCGGTCGAAGCGGCCGCCGCCGGCAAGCACCAGGCTCTCCCCGGCCGGCGCGATCTCGAAGACGAGGCCGGTATAATAATCGAGCGGGCGGCCGAAGGCGGCGCGATAGGTGATCGTCGCCGGATCGACGCCCGTCGCGCTTAGCGCCGCGACGCGGCTTTCGAAGCGCGCGAGCGCCGCGCCGAGCGAAAGGCCGGCCTTTCCGGCGAAGGCGGCGAGCGCCCCGGGCGCCTCGGCAAGGCTCAGCTCCAGCGCCAGGAACTCCCTGAGGAGCGCCAGCGTGCGGGCATCGAGCCGCGTGTTGGCCAGTTCCATCTTCTCGCGCAGGCGCCGGGCGATATCGGCCGGGCTGCGGCTGGCATTGGTGGAATAGCCGGTTGCCTCCATCGTCGCGTCGATATGGGCGATCAGCGTCGCCTCGTCGTCGAGCTTGCCGAGAATGGCGAGGCGGTCGACCTCCGGGCCGAAGACGCCGTCGCGCGCCGGATTGGAGAGGTCGTCCATCAGCCGCTGCAGCTGCGCCTGGTTGCCGAAGGCATGGACGAGCCGCTTCTGCCAGCCGGCGGGAAGACCACAGGCCGCCACCACGGCTTCGAAGACCGACTGGTCGCCGAGCACCACGGAGAAGGCCACGCCCGGCAGGCGATTCTTCAAGACGGTCAGCGCGTCACGCACGGCGCGCGCATCGGCCCTTGCGACGTCCGGCTCGCCGAGATCCTCGATGCCGGCCTGGTAGAACTCGTTCGAGCCCTCGCGGCGCTGGCGGAACACCTCGCCGAGATAGGCGTAGCGCTTGGGCGTGCCCGTCGCCGTCTCGATATGGCGCAGGCAGACGGGAATGGTGAATTCGGGCCGGAGGCACAGGCTCTTGCCGGTCTCGCTCTCCGTCAGGAAGATGCGCCGGCGCAGGTCCTCGCCCGCCATGTCGAGAAAGGGTTCGGCCGGCTGGATGACCGGCGTGTCGACACGCTCCGTACCGAGACGTTCGAGATCGGCGATGAGATCGGGCGCGAAAGCGGGGAGGTTGACTAGAGGCATGGAAACACCTCCGGTCGTGGGGAGGCACACCCCCCTCTGGCCTGCCGGCCATCTCCCCCACAAGGGGGGAGATCGGCTGGCCATATCGGCATTGCCCAAAGTGAAGCGTTAGAGATGGGCGAAACGGTGCAACAATTTGATCTCCCCCCCTGTGGGGGAGATGGCCGGCAGGCCAGAGGGGGGTGGAACCGCGCGCTCATCGCCGTCAGCCGGCCCGCGCCCGGTCTTCGGCCTGGGCGTCGAGGATTTCGCGAACCCTGGCGACGAGTTCGGCCTCCGGCACGGAGACCTGCGCCACGCGGGCCTCGCGCCAGGCGATGTTGTCCTCGATCTCGCCGGAAAGGCGCTTGCCCTCGATCAGGTCCTTGATCTGCACGAGGCCTTCGGCGCGCTCGTCGCCGCCCTGGATGATCGCGACGGGGGCGCCGCGGCGGTCGGCATATTTGAGCTGATTGCCGAACTTCTTCCAGTTGCCCTGGTACATTTCGGCGCGGATGCCGGCGGCGCGCAGCTCCTGCGTGAAACGCTGGTAGCGGCCCATGCTCTCGATGTCGCCGTCCATGACCGTGACGAGCACGGGGGCGACGACCTCGTCCTGGCCGAGCTTGCCGAGATTCTTCAGCGCCGTCATCAGGCGCGAGACGCCGATGGAAAAGCCGGTGGCCGGCACGGGCTGGCCCATGAAGCGGGAAACGAGGCCGTCATAACGGCCGCCGCCGCCGACGGAGCCGAAGACGACCTTCTCGCCCTTCTCGTTGGTGACGGCGAACTGCAGCTCGGCCTCGAAGACCGGGCCGGTGTAATATTCGAGACCGCGCACGCAGGAGGGATCGACCTTGATGCGGCCGGCATCATAGCCCGCGCTGGCGACGAGTTTCGCGATCTGCTCGAGTTCCTGCACGCCTTCACGGGCACGCTCGTTCTGCCCGAAGCGACGGTCGAGCGAAGCGACGGTCTCCAGATTGTCGCCGAAGGACGAGGTGTCGAGCACGCCGACCAGCAGCTCGATGCCGGCGGGATCGAGGCCGACGCCCTTGGTGAAATCGCCGCTTTCGTCCTTGCGCCCCGCGCCGAGAAGCTCGCGGACGCCTGGAATGCCGAACTTGTCGAACTTGTCGAGCGCGCGCAGGGCATTCAGCCGGCGCGCCGTATTCTCCTCGCCGCCAAGGCCGACGACCTCCAGCATGCCGTCCAGAACCTTGCGGTTGTTGACGCGGATGACGTAGTCGCCGCGGGCGATGCCGAGGGCTTCCATCGTATCGGCGAACATCATGCACATTTCGGCGTCCGCCTGAACGCCGGCCGCGCCCACCGTATCGGCATCGAACTGCATGAACTGGCGGAAGCGGCCCGGGCCCGGCTTCTCGTTGCGGAAGACGTATCCGGCGCGGTAGGTGCGGTAGGGCAGCTGGATCTCGTTGAAATTCTCCGCGACATGGCGGGCAAGCGGCGCCGTCAGGTCGTAGCGCAGGCTCATCCACTGATCGTCGTCGTCCTGCAACGAGAAGACGCCCTCGTTCGGGCGGTCGCTGTCCGGCAGGAACTTGCCGAGCGCGTCGGTATATTCGAAAAGCGGGGTTTCGACCGGGTCGAAGCCGTAGTGCTCGTAGACCGCACGGATCTTCGCGGTCATTTCGGTGAGGGCGCGGATGTCCGCGGCGTCACGGTCGACGAAGCCGCGCGGCAGGCGGGCCTTCAGCTTCTGCGGTTTTTTCTGCTTTTCGCTCATCGGGATACCCGAAATTCCTGTATTTCCGTTGCGGTTTCCCTAGCGGATTGGACGGGCAGCGGCAAGGGCGGAAGCGCCCCGGTATCCCGGCCGGGGCGACAGCATGGCCCAACCGCGCACGACGACGGCGCAAGCCATGGATGCCGCGGCGGCGCAGGCGCTGGGAGAGGCGGCGGCGGCAACGCGACCTTCCGCTTCGCCAGGATCGCCCGCCCGGCCAGCCAGAGACGGCCGGCGGTCCGATCCGGGGCACGCTCGCGGTGGCGCGCCGGCCAAGCAAATGGACGCGGAAGGGCCGGACGTTCCCGACCGGCCCTTTCCTTTTGCTCGCGGGCCGCCTATCTGTTGGCGCATGAGGCAGATCCTCTTCGTCTTCGCCATTCTGGGCGCCGCGCTCTCCGGCTGGGTGCCGGTGGCCGCGGCGGCGCTGCATGGCGCGCAGCCTTCCGGCCTGCATGCCATGCACACGTCGGGCAGCGACGAGGCCGGCGGCGACCACGACACGTCGAAGCGCGCCGCCCATCCGCTTGCCTGTTCCGCCTGCTTCGCCATAGAGGCCGTGCGCCTCGAGCCGGCGGCGCGCACGGTCGGTGTTTCGGACCGGTTGTCCGCCGTCGTGCCGCAGCTTGCCGGCCTCGCCCACCGGCCGCTCGATCCGCCTCCCCGGTCCTGACGCCCGCCTATCCGGACGCCCCGCGCCCGGCTATCGACACCCTTCAGAACTGGAAAAGACAATGAACGCAAAGACCCTGTTTCTCGGCGCAGCCCTCGCGCTCGCCGTCACCCTGCCGGCAACAGCCCAGGAGGCCGACCATTCCGCCCATCAGGGCATGGCGATGGAGACGCCGGCCGGACAAAGCCCCTCCACCGAGGCCTTCATCGCGGCCAACACGAAAATGCATGAAGGCATGGCCATCGACTTCACCGGCAATGCCGACGAAGACTTCGTGCGCGGCATGATCGCCCATCACCAAGGGGCTATCGACATGGCGAAGATCGAGCTGCAATACGGCAAGGACGAAAGCCTTCGCAAGCTCGCCGAGGACATCATCACCGCCCAGGAGGGCGAGATCCGGATGATGGAAGACTGGCTGGCGAAGAACGCCAAGTAGACCGGCCGGCAGAACAGCAGAGGCCCGCCGGAACGCCGGCGGGCCTCTGCACATCCCCATTCATCTGCGCTTATTCGGCCGCCGGATTGCGGTGGACCGCCGACGCCTCGACCAGCGAGGCCGCGATGGCGCGGGCCATCAGCAGCGTCGTTTCGCGAATTTCGGTGTTGCTGCCGCTTCTTGCCGACCGGATCAGGCGAAAGCCCTCCCGGAGCATGATCTCCTGCGCCTTGTCACAGGCCCAGCCTTCAAGTCGAGAATCGTCCATTGCAGGTGTGCTCGCCGCCATTTGTCCCCCATGCCAAATCATTCAGCACAAAGCGGCGCTTCACGACCACGCACGCGTACGCCGACCCCAGAACTTGCGATGTATGATTTTGCCGCTCAACCTTAAGCTACATGATTCGTTGTAGAATCAAAGCTGTATTTGTGGCGGCAAGACGCGAATTATGGCCGTTCGAGCCGATTTCTCTTCTCTTCGACTTCGGCGCGGCAAAAGCATCCTTCCACATGGTCGTTGACGAGGCCCATGGCCTGCATGAAGGCATAGACGGTGGTGGGGCCGACGAAGGTCCAGCCGCGCTTCTTCAGGTCCTTGGAAAGCCGGACGGAGGTGGGCGTCGTCGGGTTGGCGACGATCGTCTCCCAGTCGACCCGCGCCGGCCGCTCGTCCGGGCCCGGCTCGAAGCTCCAGAAGTAGCGGGCGAGCGTGCCGAACTCGTCGCGCAGCGCCTGCGCCCGGCGGGCATTGTTGATCGTCGAGACGATCTTGCCGCGATGGCGCACGATGCCGGGATCGGCAAGGCAGCGGACGATGTCGTCGTCGCCGAAGCCGGCGACCTTGTCGAAATCGAAGCCGGCGAAGGCGGCGCGGAAGCCCTCGCGCTTGCGCAGGATGGTGAGCCAGGACAGGCCCGACTGGAAGCCTTCGAGGCAGATCTTCTCGAAGAGGCGGTGGTCGCTGACGACGGGATGGCCCCATTCCGCATCATGGTAGCGGCGGTAGTCGTCGAGATTGCCGTGCCAGGCGCACCGCACCCGTCCGTCGTCGCCTTCCAGAAGTCCCTTTGCCATGACCGCGCCCTCCGTTTCCTTTTTGTTCCGCTTTACCACTCATCAACCACATTTGGAAAGCCGGCAATAACCCTACCCAAAGCTTTATCGGCATCGTCGATATCGAATGAACGTCCGTTTACCATTCGCTTCATCGCAGGGTGCAAGCATTCCCGCCGAACCCGCGCCGAATTTTCAGAGTTTCGCGGCGCATCCCGGTGACGATCAGTAGCGAGTACGTCCGATGTTGATACGAGTTCTCCTGGCAACGACCCTTCTGTGCACGACCACCGCGGCACATGCGAGCGAGCGCTACATGAGCCGACCGCCGGTCATCGTCAGCCCCGACCTTACCGCGCCCTGGCTGATGCAGCTCACCGGCGAGGGCGTGCAGCCCGCCGTCAACACCCGCCGCATCATCCAGCGCCAGAAGGTGCAGCAGCGCCGCGTCCTGCGCCGCGAGGGCGCGGCCCGCGTGCAGCAGGTCTCGGCGACCGGCACGGCGCGCAATCCGGTCAAGTCGAAGTTCGACCCGATGTACCTGCCGCAGCTCGTCGACTATGAAAGCGGGCACAAGCCCGGCACCATCGTCATCGACACCAACAACCGCTTCCTCTACCTCGTCCTGAAGGACGGCAAGGCGCGGCGCTACGGCGTCGGCGTCGGCAAGCCGGGCTTCGAATGGGCCGGCGCCCACACGATCACCCGCAAGGCCGAATGGCCGAGCTGGACGCCGCCGAAGGAGATGATCGCCCGCGAGGCCGCCAAGGGCCATTACCTGCCGGCCTTCATGGAAGGCGGGCCGGAAAACCCGCTCGGCTCGCGCGCCATGTATCTCGGCTCGACGCTCTACCGCATCCACGGCACCAACGCGCCCTGGACGATCGGCTATGCGGTTTCCTCCGGCTGCATCCGCATGCGCAACGAAGATGTCGTCGACCTCTACGAGCGCGTGAAGGTGGGCACGAAGGTCATCGTGATCTGATTTTGTGGTCTTGGCGCCACAAGGCCCCGAAGAAATCCGCCTTCACAATCGTCTTACTGTCCGCAAGCCGGCTTGAAATCGGTCGAGAGTCGGCTAGCCTCGCAGAATTGAGGATTGAGAGGGACTATACCATGCGGAAATACGCATCGATCTTGCTGGCCGCGACCGTCGCGGCCACGGCGATCATGCCGGTCTCGTCGGCGAATGCCTTCCCCGCGGCCCGCACGGGCGACCGGGTCGAGACGGCCTCCGACGTGACGCTCGTCGCCCAGCCGAGCAAGAAGCAGGTCGCGGCGAAGTACAAGCGCACCAAGGTGCGCTTCGTCACCGACCAGGCGCCGGGCACCGTCATCGTCGATACGAACAACAAGTATCTCTACTATGTCGAGGGCAACAACAAGGCGACACGCTACGGCATCGGCGTCGGCCGCGACGGCTTCGGCTGGTCGGGCGTGGTGAAGGTCGGCCGCAAGGCCGAATGGCCGAGCTGGACGCCGCCGGCCGAGATGCGCCGCCGCGAGGCCAAGAAGGGCCGCATCCTGCCCGTCACCCAGGCCGGCGGCGAGGACAACCCGCTCGGCGCGCGCGCGCTCTACCTCTTCAAGGGCGGCCGCGATACGATCTTCCGCATCCACGGCACGAACCAGCCCTGGACGATCGGCCAGAACATGTCGTCGGGCTGCATCCGCATGATGAACAAGGACGTGGAGCATCTCTATGCCCGCGCCGACATCGGCACCAAGGTCATCGTCGTCGGCCCCGGCAACCGCCAGGGCAGCGTGAGCTACAACGACAAGGGTGTCGACTTCTTCGGCAACCTCTTCGGCTTCGGCGGCTGATCAACCACCCGCCGCAGATCGCCCGGACGCCGGCCTTGCGCCGGCGTCATTTGGCGGGAGACCTTGCTCCAACCTCTCTTCCGTCATCCTCGGGCTCGACCCGAGGACCCATGCCACAAAGCAAAGCCACGCCGTGGCGCGTGGATCCTCGGGTCAAGCCCGAGGATGACGATAAACCGGAAATGCTCTAGATTCTTGTTTTTTCTGCATTATCCGACACCGAAGCGAAGTCGCTTCGGTTGGAAATGCTCTGGCAATCCGGGGGCGAAGCGGCTGTTCCGCGCGTGACAGCCTCAGGAAAGCACGGCCGGCTTCGTTCCGCCATAGGCCCAGTCGATGAGTTCCACCGTGTGCAGGATCGGGATGGCCGTGCCCGTCGCGATCTGGGTGATGCAGCCGATATTGCCGGTGGCGATGATGTCCGGCTTGGTCGCCTCAATGTTCCTGACCTTGCGCGCCTTCAGCTTGCCGGAAATCTCCGGCTGGAGGATGTTGTAGGTGCCGGCCGAACCGCAGCACAGGTGCCCTTCCGCCGGATCGCGCACCGCAAAGCCCGCCTTCTTCAAGAGCACCTTCGGCGCGATGGTGATCTTCTGGCCGTGCTGCATGGAACAGGCCGAGTGGTAGGCGACCGTGAGCCCCCTCGCCTCCTGTTGCGGCAGGTCGAGTGTCGTAAGATATTCGGTAATGTCCTTGGCAAGGGCGGAGACCCGCGCGGCCTTCTCCGCATAGGCCGGGTCGAGGCGCAGCATGAAGCCGTAGTCCTTGATCGTCGTGCCGCAGCCCGAGGCGGTGATGATGATCGCGTCGAGCCCGTCCTTCTCGATCTCGCCGAGCCAGACGTCGACATTGCGCCGCGCCGCCTCCAGCGCCTGCGCCTCGCGGCCCATATGATGGACGAGCGAGCCGCAGCAGACCTCGCCCGCCGGCGCCACGACCTCGACGCCGAGGCGGGTGAGGAGGCGGATCGTCGCCGCGTTGATCTCCGGCTTCAGCACCGGCTGGGCGCAGCCGGTGAGGATCGCAACCCGCCCGCGGCGCGGACCGGCGGCCGGATACGTGCCCGGCCCCGCCTCGCCCGCGGCCTTCGGCAGGGAGCGAGGCGCAAGGTCCAGCATGGCGCCGAAGGGTTCGAGCGGCTTGAAGCGCTTGAGCAGGCCGGCAAAGGGCCGGCCGAGCGCGGCCGCCTTCAGCGCCAGGCGGAAGCGGCCCGGATAGGGCAGCACGGCCGCGAGGACGCCCCGCGTCAGCCGGTTCCAGAACGGGCGCCTGTAGGTCGCCTCGATATGCATGCGGGCATGGTCGACGAGATGCATGTAGTCGACGCCGGAGGGACAGGTCGTCGTGCAGGAGAGGCAGGAGAGGCAGCGGTCGATATGGGTCACCACCTCCGCATCCGCCGGCCGGCCGTTCTCCAGCATGTCCTTGATGAGGTAGATGCGGCCGCGCGGGCTGTCGAGCTCGTTGCCCAGCGTCACATAGGTGGGACAGGTGGCGGTGCAGAAGCCGCAATGCACGCATTTGCGGAGAATCTTCTCCGATGTCGCGACATGCGGATCGGCAAGCTGCTCGGGAGTGAAGTTGGTCTGCATCAGCGGGCGTCCTTCTCATGCCGGCCTGTGTGGCGCAGCCCCTCACCTGCCTGCCGGCATCCTCTCCCCGTAAACGGGGCGAGGAGGGATGGGCTCACCGTTTTCCTCCTTCTCCCCGCTTGCGGGGAGAAGGTCCCGGCAGGGGGATGAGGGGCAGTGACAACATCGATCATTTCCCGATCACCCCACCATTCGCGACACGAACAACCCCGCCGGATCGAAGCTCGCCTTCACCCTTGCGGAAAGCGCCGCCACCGCCTCGGCCTGCGGCTCGAAGACGGCGGTCGCCGCCAGCACCTCCGGCCGCGCCCGCAGCAGCGTCGCATGCCCGCCGCCGACGGCCTTGACGTAGCGGCGCAAGAGCGCGGCCTCGGGATCGGCCTCCATGCGCAGCCAGACGAGGCCGCCCTGCCAGTCGTAGAAGGCATCGACGCCGGCTTCGAGGCGGAGCGCGGCGACGAGCTGGTGGCCGGCGGTGGGCGCGATGGAGACGCGCCAGAGCGGACGGGGCGTGCCATCGGCATAGGGCGCGACGTCGCGGATCTCGCGCCAGAGGCGCGCCGTCGTCTCCGCATCGAGATGCGTCACGGCGCCGAAGCGGGCCATGCTGGCGGCGAGCTTCTGACTGCGCACGGCGACGGAGGCGGCGAGGCCCTCGAGGCGCAGCACGGTGGCCGTCCCGTCCGGCAGTGCGCCGCCGGCGAACCGGCCACGCACGCTTTCCGGCAGGTGAGCAGCACCGGAGACCTCGACGGACATCGCCATAGCCGTCGCCATGGCAGCGGCAGCCTCCGCGTCGTTGAGACCGGAGACGACGATGGTGGTCGCCGTTTCCGGCACCGGCAGCAGGCGGAAGGTGACCTCCGTCATGAGCGCCAGAGCACCGTGCGAGCCGGCGAGCAGCTTGACGAGGTCAAGGCCGGTGACATTCTTCATCACCCGGCCGCCAGCCTTCACCACCTCGCCCCTGCCGTTGACGAAGCGCACGCCGAGCAGGCTGTCGCGCGCGGCACCGGCGACGAAGCGGCGCGGGCCGGAGGCATTGGTGGCGAAGACGCCGCCGATGGTGGGAATGCCGGAAGAGCCGAGCGCGCCGCGCAGGTCGCAGGGCTCGAAGGCGAGCATCTGGCGCTTTTCGGCAAGCGCCGCCTCCACGACCTCCAGCGGCGTGCCGGCGCGGGCGGTCATGGTCATCTCGGCCGGATTATAGGCGACGATGCCGGCAAGGCCGCGCGTCGAGAGCGTCTCGGCCCCGTCCGGCGCGGCGGCAAGGCCGCGCGTGCCGCCGCCGCGGATGGCAAGCGGCGTGCGCGACAGCGCGGCGACCTGGACGAGGCGCGCAGCGGCCTCTTCGGAAAGCGGTTCGTGGATGGGGGTCATGCGGCGGGACGCCCTTCGAGCGGGAAGACCTTGGACGGGTTGAGCAGCCATTGCGGATCGAACGCCGCGCGCACGGCCATCTGCTGGGCAAGGTCGACATCGGCATATTGGTGGCGCATCAGGTCGCGCTTCTCGATGCCGACGCCGTGCTCGCCGGTGAGGCACCCGCCGGCATCGACGCAGAGCTTCAGAATGTCGTTGCCCGCCGCTTCCGCGCGCGCGGCATCCTCCGGGTCGTTGGCGTTGAAGAGGATCAGCGGATGCATGTTGCCGTCGCCGGCATGGAAGACGTTGGCGACGCGCAGGCCGTATTTCTCGACGATCTCCGCCGTGCCGCGCAGGACGTGCGGAAGCTGGCCGAGCGGCACCGTGCCGTCCATGCAGATATAGTCGGCGATGCGGCCGGTCGCGCCGAAGGCGGACTTGCGGCCCTTCCAGATCAGCGCCGCCTCCGTCGCCGACTGGCTTTCCTTGACGACCTTGACGCCGTGGCGCCGGGCGATCTCGATGATGCTGGCGAGCATCGCGTCCATCTCGGCCTCGGAACCCTCGACCTCGACGATCAGCAGCGCCTCGACATCCATCGGATAGCCGGCGCCGGCAAAGGCCTCGCAGATCTCGATCGCCGGCTTGTCCATGAACTCGATGGCGACGGGGATGATGCCCGAGCCGATGACGTCGGCGACGCAGGCGCCCGCTTCCTCCGAGCTGTCGAAGCCGAAGAGCACCGGGCGCGCGCCCTCGGGCCTGGCGATGAGCCGCACCGTCGCCTCGGTGACGATGCCGAGCTGGCCCTCGCCGCCGCAGACGACGCCGAGGAGATCGAGCCCGCCGGCATCGAGCGCCTTGCCGCCGAGCTCGACGATCGTGCCGTCGATGAGCACGAGCTTGACGCCGAGCAGGTTGTTCGTCGTCACGCCGTATTTCAGGCAGTGCGCGCCGCCGGAATTCATGCCGATATTGCCGCCGATGGTGCAGGCGAGCTGCGAGCTCGGATCGGGCGCGTAGAAATAACCGTCGGCCGTGACGGCATCGGAAATGGCGAGGTTGGTGACGCCGGCCTGCACCGTCGCAGTGCGGTTGGCGAAATCCACCTCCAGGATGCGCGCCATCTTGGAGAGGCCGACGACGACGGCATCCTCCTGCGGGATCGCGCCGCCCGAAAGCGAGGTGCCGGCGCCGCGCGGCACGACGGGCACGCCATAGCGATGGCAGTATTTCAAGACGGCGGCGACCTGCGCGGTCGTCTCCGGCAGGGCGACGGCGAGCGGCACGCGGCGATAGGACACGAAGGCATCCGTCTCGAAGGGCACGAGTTCGCGCGGCTCGTGCACCAGACAGCCCTCCGGCAGCAGATCGAGGAGGTCGGCGACGATTTCCCGCCGGCGGGCAAGCACCGCCGGCCGCGGCTCCAGGAACCCGATCTGATCCATGTCTTGGCCTCCCGCCCTAAGTGGTCTGTTTTCTTTACCACTTCCTATTGCAGGGTGCAAATGCTAAGCATTTTGTCCGTTTCGGCAAGAATGGACGCGATGGAATGACAAATCTCGGCGACCTCGAAATCTTTTCCCGCGTCATCGCCATGGGCAGCATGTCGGCGGCCGGCCGGGCGCTCGGCCTGTCGCCCGCGGTCGTCTCCAAGCGGGTGAAGCGGCTGGAGGAACGCCTCGGCACCCGCCTCTTCCAGCGCACGACGCGGCAGATCTCGCTGACCGAGGCCGGCCAGGGCTTCTATGACCGCATCGTCGGCATCCTTTCCGGCATCGAGGAGGCGGAAGCCTTCGTCTCGGGGCGCTCCGGCGCCGTGCGCGGCACGCTGCGGATCTCCGCGCCCACCTCCTTCGGCCGCATGCATATCGCCCCCAATCTCAAGGGCTTCATGGACACCTATCCCGAGCTCGTCGTCAACCTGATGCTGACCGACGACTTCTCCGACATCGTCGGCGGCGGGTTCGACCTTGCGATCCGCATCGGCGAACTTTCCGATTCCTCGCTGGTCGCCCGAAGGCTCGCCTCGGTGCGGCGCGTGCTGTGCGCCTCGCCGGACTATATCGCCCGCCACGGCATGCCGGCCTCGCTCGACGCGCTGCCCGCCCATGTCTGCCTGCCGCCGCACACCCAGGACGTCTGGCGGCTGGAAGGGCCGGAGGGCAATGTCACCTATCGCCCGCAGGGACAACTCTACACCAATTCCAGCGAAGTGGTGCGGGAGGCGGTGTTCTCCGGCATGGGCATCGCGCTGCGCTCGACCTGGGATGTCGGGCCGGCGCTGAAGAGCGGCGCGCTCGTGCAGGTGCTGCCGCAATACGAGGGCTCGCGCAACGTGGTGCTCTCGGCGGTCTATCCGAGCCGGCAGTTCCTGCCCGTCAAGGTGCGGCTGTTCATCGACTATCTCGCCGACCTCTACGGCCCCCTGCCCTATTGGGAGCGCTGAGCACCGTCGACCGCACATGCGCCGATTGGCGCGGGCGGACCCTTGCGCTGGATTCTTGCTTTTACCGCGTTATCCAACGCCGAAGCGACTTCGCTTCGGCTGGAAATGCTCTAAGCTGCAGGCCCATGGCGGAGAGGACGGCGATGATCGGCAGGATGACAATGATGGCGGCACTGGTCGGTCTGGCGCTTCCGGCAGCGGCCGGCGCAAGGCCGCTCGACAACCTGCTCCAGGGTTTCGACGATGCTTGCGACTACAGCGACGCGCTGGCCGGCCTCCTGCAATCGAGCTACGCCTTCGCCCGCAAGGAAGGCGCGATCGCCATTCCGGCCGGCTACGAGGCCGTCTTCGGTCCACCCTCCGTCCGGCCGCAGGACGAGTATCTGCACATCGTCCTGCCCGTGACGGGCGGTACCTGGCGCGGCGTGCCGGTCAAGGAGATCGAGGTCTACATCACGGCGCTTGCCAGCGGCTTCAGCTACCAGGCGATCATCTTTCCGCCCAACGCGCTGGAGGCCGCCGAGGCAGCGTTCAGGGAACGAGGCCTTGCCGCACAGGAAAAGCTCGCGAAACAGGACGAAACCGGCTTCGGCTGGGACACCGGCTTTGCCGTCACCGACGGCGTGCCGCGCTACCAGTGCGACCTGTCGACCTGAGCGGCGGCAGGCCGCTGCGCTTTACGGCCCGGTCTCTTTGCTTTTACGCAATTCCGGACGCAAAACCGCTGCACACTTTTGCTGGCATTGCTCTAATGCTTGTCCTCTTCTGCATGGCGCTGGCGGATGGCGCGCACGAGCAGCCACATGCCGGCGATGACGAAGGGCACGGCGATGCCGGTCAGCGTTTCCGGCTTGACCGGCAGGCCGAGCCCGTGCGCCGCCTTGGCGACATAGCCGAAGAGACCGACCACGTAATAGGAGATCGCGGCGACAGACAGGCCTTCGACGGTCTGCTGCAGGCGCAGTTGCAGCTTGGCGCGGCGGTCCATGGAGTTGAGCAGGCTCGTGTTGAGCTGCTCCAGCTCCACGTCGATCCAGCTTCTCAAAAGCGCCGTGGCGCGGGCAAGCTTTCGCGACAGGTTCGCCTGCCGCTCCTCCACCGACTGACACGTGCGCATGGCGGGCGCCAGGCGCCGTTCCAGGAAGAAGCCGAGGGTCTCGTAGCCGGACACCGCCGTCTCGGCGAGCGTGCGGATGCGCTCCTGCACGATGCCGTAATAGGCGCGGCTGGCGCCGAAGCGGTAGAGGCTGAGCGCCGCATTGGCCTCCAGCTCGGCGGCGAGCCGGGTGATCTCCGTCAGCAGCGTATCGGCCTTCTCGCGGGCATGCTGCTTCATGGCATTGGTGATGCCGGTCAGCCCGTCCTCGATGCGGCGGATGTCCGGCGAGAGCGACTGGGCGAGCGGCAGGCCCATCATGGCGAGCGTGCGGTAGGTCTCGATATCGAGCAGGCGCTGGACGAGCGCGCCGCGCCCGGCCTCGGTCATGCCGCGGTCGATGACGAGGATCTGCGTCAGCCCGTCGCCGTTCTGGCGGAAGTCGGTGAGGATCGCGCCCTGGCCGTTCTTGATCTCGCTGTAACAGAGGCTCGTCGGGTCGAAGGTGGAGATCGCCGCGCGGGTTTCCGGCGTGTCCGGCCGGATTTCCAGCCGCACGCCCGAGATCAGCGTGCCGGGCGGCGAAAAGCTGTCGCCGAACGGATGGACCGGAACCTCGCCGCCGAACTTTTCCGGTGCCGGCGCATCCCAGAAATAGGTGGAGAACTCGGTATGCCGCTCCCAGCGCAACGTGCCCTGCCCCCAGCTCAGCGCGTGGTGGCTGGAATCGCGCCCCGGCGGAGAGATGCCGCGCGAGCGCGACAGTTCCCCCATCACGGCGTGATCGACCGCCGAGCCGCCTTCGGTCAGGAAGGCGAGCTGGAAGATGACGCGCGGCGACGGCACCAGCGCGTATGGTCTTGCGTGAATTTCCCCCAGCGCCTGCGCACGCGCGGTCGCCTGCGGAAAGGCGAAGCTGCCTTTTGCCATGTCTGCACTGTCCCCTCATGTGCAACAGCATAGTCTTAACAAATGTCAGGCCCCTGGAGATAGGGCGCATTGACGCAGGCCCGCTCCTCCCCACTGGACAAGATTGTTGACCAGTTTCGACCCACATTGCTAGTGTTCACCGGTGACCGACACCGCCTTCGACCTTTTCGCCCGCATCAGCCACAGCCGCACTGCCGACGAGGTCGTGCGGCAGATCGAACTGCTGCTGCTCGAAGGGGTGCTGCGCGACGGCGACCGGCTGCCGGGCGAACGCGAGCTTTCCAGGCGGCTCGACGTCTCCCGCCCCATCCTGCGCGAGGCGCTGAAGGAGCTGGAGACCCGCGGCCTGCTGATCAGCCAGCACGGCGGCGGCACCTATGTCGCCGACATCATCGGCCAGGTGTTCTCCCGCCCCGTCGTCGACCTCATCGCCCGCCACCAGCGCGCGACGGAGGACTATGTCGAGTACCGCCGCGAGTTGGAGGGCATCACCGCCGATCTCGCCGCCCGCCGCGCCACCGAATACGACCGGCAGATGCTGACCCGCATCATGGAGGCGATGCGGGAGGCCCATGCGGGCGGCTCCTTCGATGCGGAGCTGGAGGCCGACGTGGAGCTGCACAACGCGATCGGCGAGGCCGCGCACAACATCGTGCTGCTGCACACGCTGCGCGCCTGTTACCGGCTGCTGGCCCAAGGGATCTTTTTCCACCGCCACCTCGTTTTCTCCTCCGAGGACGCGCGCGGCCACCTGCTCGCCCAGCACGAGGCGATCTATGCGGCGATCATGGCCGGCGACGGGCTTGCGGCGCGAAAGGCCGCCCAGGCGCACATGGATTACATCGCCACCGCCATCCGCGAGGCCGAGCGCAGCGGCGAATGGCAGCGGATTTCGCAATTGCGCATGCAAAAGCGCGGGCTTCCCCCGCAAGCCTGACTTGCGCCGCAAATCTCGCGCAAGCAAGATGGGCTATACAGACTCAACCGGCCCGTCCGACAAGAGGAACGAAAAAGACCTTGAACATTCTCAACCGCATCGTCAGCGACGTCCATCTCATGTTCCGCCGGCCCGCGCGCGAACAATACGGCGCGCTGTGCTACCGGGTGAGGAAGAAAAAGCCGGCGATCGAAATCCTCCTCATCACCAGCCGCGACACCGGCCGCTGGGTCATCCCCAAGGGCTGGCCGATGGACGGCAAGAGCGCCGCGGCGGCGGCCGCGCGCGAGGCCTGGGAAGAGGCCGGCGTCAGGGGAAGCATCCGCGCGGCACCGATCGGCAGCTACAACTACCTGAAAGGCCTGCCGCACGGGCTGAAGGTCGATTGCCGGGTGCGCGTCTTCCCGCTCTCCGTCGACGACCTCAGCGAGAATTTTCCGGAGAAGGACGAGCGGCGCGCCGAATGGGTGACCTGCCAGGAGGCCGCCCGCCGCGTGCAGGAGCCCGGCCTCAAGGACCTCATCCTCGCCTTCGAGCGCACGATGCTCGCCGAAATCGGCCCGAACGGCACCCCCGACGCCTGATAACGCCCCCGATCGGCCCTTGTCATATTGCCGCCGGTGCCCTGAGACGATAGTGCCTGTCGGCTGAGAGCCCCTGATGCGACCTCCGGACGGAAGGCTGCCGCGGGAATTTCGTCCGCTCGCGAGAAACCGGCCCCGGCCGATGCCCAGGCATCGGCGATGTCCGGTGACAAAGGGACGGCGGAAAGCACCGGCAGACAGACCCCGGCGGTCGTGCCAGGGGCTCCAAAACGGAGCAGCAGGAATGGCCAATTCACAGGTTCAGCTACGCAAGCCGACGCTGGACAAGGACCTGGAAAAACTCACCTTCACCGAACAGGCGACGCATTTCGTGCTGCGCTCGTGGACGGGCGTCGGCATCGCCCTCGTCTTCCTCCTGATCGCCATGGCCGTCGCCAACAGCTTCGCCACCGGCACGCCGGGCGTGCTGGTCGCCATCACCGCGGCGCTCGCCGCCTACATGGCCATGAACATCGGCGCCAACGACGTGACGAACAATGTCGGCGCGGCCGTCGGCGCGCGCGCCATGAGCCTTGGCGTCGCCCTCGTCATCGCCGCGGTCTTCGAGATCGCCGGGGCGCTGCTGGCCGGCCAGGGCGTGGCGGCGACGGTCGCCTCGGGCATCGTCGACCGGTCGATCTTCCCCAGCCCCGAGACCTATGCCTGGGCGATGATGGCGGCCCTCGTCTCCGCCGCGCTCTGGATCAACATCGCCACGCTCGCCAATGCGCCGATCTCCACCACCCACGCCATCGTCGGCGGGGTGATCGGCGCGGGCGCGGCGGCGAGCGGCTTCCACAGCGTGCAATGGGACGCGATCGCCGTCATCGTCGTGAGCTGGACCGTCTCGCCGATCCTCGGCGGCGTGATCGCCGCGGCGTTCCTCTTCTTCATCAAGGAATTCATCATCTACCGCGAGGACAAGATCGGCGCGGCGAAGACCTGGGTGCCGGTGCTGGTCGCGGTCATGGCCGGCGCCTTCGCGGCCTTCATCGCCAATGGCGGCACCAACGGCGCCTTCGATCTCTCCCTCCGCGCGGCGCTCCTCATCGGCCTTGGCGTCGGCCTCGCCACCTATGTCGCCACCCGGCCGATCGTCCGCCGCCATGCGGAAGGGCTCGACAACCGCAACCAGTCGCTGCGCACGCTGTTCCGCATCCCGCTGATCTGTTCGGCGGCGCTGCTGTCCTTCGCCCACGGCGCCAATGACGTGTCGAACGCCGTCGGCCCGCTCTATGGCGTGGTCTCGGCCCTGCATGCCGACGCGGGAAGCGGGGCGGCAATTCCGCTCTGGGTCATGGTCATCGGCGCCTTCGGCATCTCGCTCGGCCTCCTGCTGTTCGGCCCGCGCCTCATCCGCATCGTCGGCAGCGAGATCACCAAGCTCAACCCGATGCGCGCCTTCTGCGTGGCGCTGTCCTCCGCCGTCGCCGTGCTGACGGCCTCGGCCTTCGCCATTCCCGTCTCCTCGACCCATATCGCCGTCGGCGCGGTCTTCGGCGTCGGCCTGTTCCGCGAATGGTACACGCGCAACTCCCGGCGCCGCATCGACTATATCCGCAGCCGCGGCAGCCGCATCGCCCCGGAGGAGGAGCCCGTAAACCTCGACGAGACGCGCCGTCGCTACCTCGTGCGGCGCTCCCACTTCATGACGATCGTTTCGGCCTGGATTGTGACGCTGCCCATCTCGGCGGTCCTCTCGGCCATCGTCTTCCTCGCCCTCAACGCGCTTTTCACCTGAGAGACCGACCATGCGTGCCAATTACCGGATGCAGCGCCTCTTCGTCGGCGATGCCCTTGCCGCGGGCGTGGCCTTCGAGGCGTCGAAGGACCACTTCCACTACCTCGCCAACGTGCTGCGCATGGCGGAGGGCGATGCCGTTCTGCTCTTCAACGGCCGCGACGGCGAGTGGCATGCGACCCTTTCCTTCCCGACCCGCAAGCGCCTCGTCCTGACCCCGGTCGAGCAGACCCGGCCGCAGCCGGCGCCGTCCGACCTGCACTACCTCTTCGCGCCGCTGAAGGTCGGCCGGCTCGACTATATCGTGCAGAAGGCCGTGGAAATGGGCGCCGGCATGCTGCAGCCGGTCCTCACCCAGCATGTGCAGGGCAAGATCACCAGCCTCGAGCGGCTGCAGGCGAACGCCGTGGAGGCGGCGGAGCAGTGCGGCATCCTGGCGATCCCGCAGGTCACGGCGCCGAGGAAGCTTGAGGACCTGCTGGCCGAGTGGCCACGCGAGCGGCGCATCATCTTCTGCGACGAAGGCCATGGCAGCCAGAACCCGCTGCCGGCGCTCAAGGCGATCGAAGAGCGCAAGCTCGCCCTGCTCGTCGGCCCGGAAGGCGGCTTTTCCGACGAGGAACGCACGCTGCTGCGCAATCTCGCCTTCGTGACGCCGATCCCGCTCGGCCCGCGCATCCTGCGCGCGGACACCGCGGCGGTGGCGGCGATGGCCGTCATCCAGGCGGCGATCGGCGACTGGCGCTGAGCGGATTTGCGCGAAAGCAAGAAAGCGCTTTGATAAAAATGTCGAATGGGTTTTTTTGAATCTGCCTTGAAAGGAATTTGCTTGCACCGCATCTAATTCCGGTCCAAGCACCCTCCCAAGGCCCGGCGTTCCGCAGGGCGCCATCCGTTCAGAAGAAGACGCCCATGGCCCGTGACACCACCGACCAGACGCCGATCCGCACCGTCGCGGACATGGCGGATTACCTCGCCGCCGGCAACAAGCCGAAGGAGAAGTTCCGTATCGGCACCGAGCACGAGAAATTCGTCTTCTTTACGGCCGACAACAGCCCCGTGCCCTATTTCGGCGAGGCGAGCATCTCGGCGCTGCTGAACGGCATGCAGGCCAAGACCGGCTGGGACCCGATCATGGATGCCGGCAACATCATCGGCCTTGCCGAACCCTCCGGCATGGGCGCCATCTCGCTGGAGCCCGGCGGCCAGTTCGAGCTTTCCGGCGCGCCGCTGGAAAACCTGCACCAGACCTGCAAGGAATCCAACCAGCACCTCGCCACGCTGCGCGAGATCGCCGAGCCGCTCGGCATCCGCTTCCTCGGCATGGGCGGCAGCCCGAAATGGACCTTTGCCGAAACGCCGCGCATGCCGAAAAGCCGCTACGAGATCATGACCCGTTACATGCCGAAGGTCGGCACCAAGGGTCTCGACATGATGTACCGCACCTGCACGATCCAAGTGAACCTCGACTTCTCCTCCGAAACCGACATGCGCCGCAAGATGCAGGTCTCGCTGAAGCTGCAATCCATGGCGACCGCCCTCTTCGCCTCCTCGCCCTTCACCGAGGGCAAGCCGAACGGCCTGCTCTCCTGGCGCGGCGACATCTGGCGCGACACGGACAACAACCGCTCCGGGCTCATCCCCTTCGCCTTCAAGCCGGATTTCGGCTTCGTCGACTATGTCGAATGGGCGCTCGACGTGCCGATGTATTTCGTCGTGCGCGACGGCAAGTACCACGACTGCACGCACATCACCTTCCGCCAGTTCATGGCCGGCGCGCTGAAGGGCGAGCTCGCCGACTGGGAGCCGAACCTCGGCGACTGGACGAACCACCTTTCCACGCTGTTTCCCGACGTGCGGCTGAAGCGCTTCCTCGAAATGCGCGGTGCCGATGGCGGCCCGTGGCGGCGCATCTGTGCATTGCCCGCCTTCTGGGTGGGCCTGCTCTATGACGACGGCGCGCTGGATGCCGCCGAGCGGCTTGTGCGCGACTGGACGGTCGAGGAGGTGACGGCGCTGCGCAACGCCGTGCCCGCGGAAGGCCTCAAGGCCGATTTCCGCGGCAAGCCGCTGCTCGACATCGCCCGCGAAGTGGTCTCGATCTCCCGCCAGGGCCTTGCCGCCCGCGCCAGGATCAATGGCGAGGGCGTCGACGAGACAATCTTCCTTGCCCCGCTCGACGAGGTCCTGGCGAAGAAGGCGACGCTCGCCGAAGACATGCTGGCGCTCTACAACGGCCGCTGGAACGGCTCCGTCGAGCCGGTCTTCACCGACTACCAGTACTGAGGCACCGCACCAAAAAGCGGTTTGCGCGGCCAAGATTCCCGTTATAGTGCAGGCACATGCCTGCCAACGGGAAAGGGTCCGTTATGCTTTCGCTCTACGACATGATGATGCAGGCGCAGAACGGCAATGCCGTCGAGACCATGGCGCGGCAATTCGGGCTGGCGCAGGAACAGGCGGCCAAGGCCATCGCCGCGCTGATGCCGGCCTTTTCCGAGGGCTTCAAGCGCAACGCCGCCAATCCCTATGATCTTGCCGCCTTCATGACCGCGCTGACATCCGGCGACCACGTCAAGTATTTCGAGGACATCAGCAAGGCCTTCACGCCGCAGGGCCTTGCCGAGGGCAACGGCATTCTCGGCCACCTCTTCGGCAACAAGGACGTTTCCCGCGCCATCGCCGCACAGGCGGCGCAGATGACCGGCATCGGCCAGGACATCTACAAGCAGATGCTGCCCGTCATGGCGAGCACGCTGATGGGCGGCCTCTTCAAGCAATCCTTCGCTCCCTTCTTCCCCGGCGCGGAAGCCGGAAAGACACCCGCCAACCCCTTTGCCGACATGATGCAGCAATGGGCCGAAGCGACGGGCATGGCCAGGAAACGGGAGCCGGCAAACCCCTTCACCGACAACCCCTTCATGCAGGCCGCCCAGGAGTTCTTCGGTACGAAGAAGGAGGCGCCGGCCAATCCGTTCACCGACAACCCCTTCGCCAAGGCCTTCCAGGACATGGTGGCGGGCATGGCCGGCCAGCCCGCGGGCAGCGGCAAGACCGCCGAACAGGCCGATTCCCCGGCCGATTCGCTCAAGTCCTTCGTCAACACGATGTTCGATACCGGGCTGGAAATGCAGAAGGATTACCAGCGCAACGTGGAATCGATCTTCGAGACCATCCGCAGCCGCATGGAGCCGGATGGCGGCAAGAAGGCCTGAGAACGGGGCGTAGCGCGGCCGCATCCATCGACACACGAAAAAGCCCGGCGCGGACTTTGGGAGTCGCACGCCGGGCAAGCAGCAGGGCTATTGGCTCTCACCCTGCGGGGAAGTCAGGTGCCGACCCGGGAGATAGGTCGGCACCGTGAGAAATCAATCCAGACGGCCGCTGCGCAGGTGACGGCGGGCGCGTTCACGCGCCGCGATCGTCAGATGCAGGCCCGCATCGGCGAAGAAGGACGCGGTCCGGACATCCTGCACGTCGCTCCGGCACAGCCCCATGTCGAGAAGCTGATGATCGTCGAGCTCGTTCAGCCGGTTGACCACACGGCGATTCTGCCAGGCGCGGACGAACCTGTAGGCGGCGTTGCGGACGCGGGCGAAGAGGCTCGGAGCCGGACGGCGCGTTGCGAGGCTGTCGATTTCCAGTCTGCGGTCGATCATGCGCATGGCATTTCTCCTTTCCGGCCCGGCGATCCATCGTCCTTCGATGGGGTTTCGCACGGCACCCGTGATCGTTCGTCGCCCAGGGACAGGGCGGCGGTTCGAAGGTCATGTTTCAGGCAGAGCCATCGCCGGGAGGTCGAGGGAAGGCAACGGATCCCGCCGAACGATGACTGCCGGCAGGGGCAATCGTTCGACACTTGCTTTTTCGCAGAAAGCCATTGATCAGTCCAACGAATGTTTCTAATAGTATCAATCAAACAATCTTATGGATATCGTTATGTCCGCTCCGCTAGACATAGACCAGCTCCAGACCTTCGTCGCCATTGCCGATACGGGCAGCTTCACCCGCGCCGCAGAGCGGGTCTTCAAGACCCAGTCGGCCGTTTCCATGCAGATGCGGCGCCTCGAGGAGCGCATCGGCAAGCAGCTCTTCATGAAGGACGGCCGGGGCAACCGGCTGACCGCCGAGGGCGAACGCCTGCTCAACTATGCCCGCCGGATGCTGCGCCTCAACAACGAGGCCATCGCCGCCTTCGACGACAACCGCCTCGAGGGCCTGCTGCGCATCGGTACGCCGGACGACTATGCCGACCGCTACATGCCCGAAATCATCATGCGGTTCGCCAAGACCCACCCGAATGTCGAGCTTTTCATCGTCTGCGAGCCCTCGGTGGACCTTGCGGAGAAGATGGCCAAGGGCGAGCTCGACATCGCGCTCGTCACCCACAATCCACGCCAGCGCCAGTCCGACGTCGTGCGGACGGAGCCGCTCTGCTGGGTCATGTCGGCCAACCATCCGCTGCCGGAAAACGCACCGGTGCCGCTCGCCGTCGGCCGGCGCGACTGTCAGTGGCGGCAGATCGCCTGCGCGGCGCTTGATTCCGTCGGGCGGGACTACCAGGTGCTGTTCACCAGCTGGTCGTCCACCGTCGTCGCCGCGGCCGTCATGGCGGGCATGGCGGTTTCGGTGCTGCCGGAATCGGCGCTGCGTCCCGGCATGAAGGTGCTGACGCAGGCGGACGGTTTTCCGCCGCTCGCCCCGGTACAGATCGGCATCATGCGGCGCCCGGGCCTTTCGCCCTCGCTCTCCAACGCCATCACCAGCCATATCAGCGCCTGCCTCGACAACATCACGCCGCTGACGGCCGTCGACGACCTGCCGGAAGCCGAGGTCAAGGTCTTCCCGCGCCTGTCGCGGCTCCGGCCCGGCAATATCCTGCCCGGATGGTGACGCAGCTTCCCCTCGACGGCATTCCCGCTGGCAAGGCCGGGCCGTCGACGGTGACGATCCGGCCGGCCCGAGAGGACGAAGTCGAGACGCTGTGCCAGATCGAGCGCTCGGCCGCGCAGGCCTTCCGCCTGATCGAGGCCTTCTCTTGGCTCGCCGTCGGCGACGTGCAGAGCGCCGAGCGGCACCGCGAGCTGATCGGGGCGGGGACCAACTGGGTGGCGGCGGCCGGAGGCGACCGTCCGGTCGGCTTCCTCAGCGCGGAGATCGCCGGGCAGGACCTGCATATCTGGGAGATCTCGGTCGATCACCTGCACCAGGGCTTCGGCATCGGCCGCAAGCTGATCCGGCACGCGATCGACGCGGCAGCGGCGCGCGGCCTTGCCGCGGTGACGCTGACGACCTTTCGCACCATTCCCTGGAACTGCCCTTATTATGAGCGGCTCGGCTTCAGCACGCTGGACGAGGCCACGCTTTCGCCGCGCCTCAGGGACGTGCTTGACCTGGAGGCCGAACACGGGCTCCAGCGCGACACGCGCTGCGCCATGCGCCTCGACCTGCCGGAGGCATGAACCCGGCAGGCCCTCGGACGCTCAGGCGAGGTTCGCCTTCAGGAAATCCACCGTGCGCTGCCAGGCGAGATCGGCCGCGGCCTTGTCGTAGCGCGCGGCGGAGGTGTCGTTGTTGAAGGCGTGGTTGACGCCGTCGTAGATGTGGATCTCGAAGGTCTTGCCGCTCTCCTCCAGCGCCTTGCGATAGGCCTCGATGCCGGCATTGATGCGCTCGTCGAGGCCGGCATAATGCAGCATCAGCGCCGCCTTGATGCCGGGCACGTCCTCCGCGGCGGCCTGCGCGCCGTAATAGGCGACACCCGCCTTCAGCTCCGGCGACCTGGCGGCGAAGCGGTTGACGAGGCCGCCGCCCCAGCAGAAGCCGACGGCCCCGACCTTGCCGTTCGCGCCGTCGAGCTTTGCGAGGAACTGCAGGCTCGCCTCGGCATTGGCCACCGTCTGCGCCGGATCGAGCTTGCCGATCATCTCGCGCGCCTGGTCCTCGTTGTCCGGCGTGCCACCCGCGGGCGAGAGGAAATCGGGGGCGAGGGCGATGAAGCCTTCGAGCGCCATGCGGCGGGCGACGTCACGGGTGTGCGGATTGAGGCCGCGGTTCTCGTGGATGACGATGACGCTGCCGAGCGGAGCCGTCGCCTCCTTCGGGCGCACCAGATAGCCCTTCATCTCGCCGGAGCTGCCGCCATAGACGACATCCTTGGCGGCCAGGCGCTCGTCGTCCGAGGCGATGATCTCGGCACTCGCCGAATTGGCCGCGAGCAGCGGAACGATGGCGGCGGCGGCCGCACCGGAGCCGGCAAGCGCGGTCAGGCGCTCCATGAAGCGGCGGCGGTCGAGCGTCAGGTGGGTGTATTCGTCATAGGCGTTGATCATCGCCTGCGTGATCTGCGGCTTGTCCATGGCGGATCCTCCGGCTGTGTTCTCCGCCGGATAAGATAGGCCCCGCACCGAAACCTGCCGAACACAACTGCGTTACCGGCCCGTCAGGTGAGCGCGAGCCAGACGCCCAGCCATATCCACAGAAGGCCGAGTACCGCCAGCCCCGCAATGAAGAGCGGCCGGCGATACCGCAGGCGGTTGCTGGTGACATGCACATAGGCATGGACATAACGCAGCGCCACGAACAACCAGCCGCCGGCGACGGTCACGGGATTGTCGGCATCGACGAGGTAGAGAAGGATGCTCACCGCATAGAACAGCACCGGCAGCTCGAACTGGTTGGCGATGGCGTTCCTGACGAGGAGGCTTTCGGCCGGCTCCTCGCGGTTCTCGCGGAATTGTTCCGGGCGTGCCCTGCCCTCCTTGACCGCGCGCATGCGGCGCGTGGAGAGCAGCAGGTAGAGGCAGAAGACGAGCGCGACATGCGCGATCATCGGCCAGAGCGTGGCTTCCGTGGGAGACATGATCGTCCTTCGACTTGTCGTTTCGAACCGGTTTAGGGGTTTCCGGCGGAAGCCTCAACCGCAAAGGACATCACGACAAGCCGAAGGAGGATGCGTGTTATTGCGGCGTCAGGGTTTCGGTGCCCGAACCGTCCTTGCCGCTGATCGTCCAGGCGCCTTCCAGCGAACCGTCGTCCTTCACCTGGTAGACGATGAGGCCGACCGCATCGCCCAGCACGTAGCCGGCGGCGAAAGCGTTGTCATAAAGCATGCAGATGCCGTTCGAGGTGGTCCCGCCGGTGTTCCATTCGATCGAGCAGGTCGTCTCGCTCGTCAGCGCGATCGTCGCGGTGCCATTGTAGGGCGAACCGTCGAGGTTCGTGCCTTCGACAGTGTAGGTGCCGGCATTGACCGTCTGCGCATGCGCAGGCACGACCAGCCCCAGGCCCAGAAGGGCGCCAGCCAGTATCGTCTTCATGTTGTCCCCCAGCGAAAACCGGCGAGATTGCCGGTCGCCAATCCTAGCGCATACGTGGAAAAACAAAACAGGATTCGCGCGGGTCCGGAAGACGGGAATGCCCGGCAAAGCTGGGCATTCAAAGGCATATCAGCAATCGGCGAACAATCAGACGGCGCCCGGATAGTTCGGGCTTTCGCGGGTGATCGTCACGTCATGGGCATGGCTTTCGCGCAGGCCCGCGCCGGAGATGCGCACGAAGGTCGCCTTCTCCTGGTAGTCCTTGAGGTCCTTGCCGCCGACATAGCCCATGGAGGCCTTGAGGCCACCGGCGAGTTGGTGCAGCACGCCCGAGACCGGGCCCTTGTAGGGCACCTGGCCCTCGATGCCTTCCGGCACCAGCTTCAGCGTGTCGCGCACTTCCGCCTGGAAGTAGCGGTCGGCCGAGCCGCGCGCCATGGCACCGACGGAGCCCATGCCGCGATAGGCCTTGAAGGAGCGGCCCTGGTAGAGGAAGACCTCGCCCGGGCTTTCATCCGTGCCGGCGAGCAGCGAGCCGACCATGACGGCCGAGGCGCCGGCGGCGATCGCCTTGGCAAGGTCGCCGGAGAACTTGATGCCGCCATCGGCGATGACCGGGATGTCGGCAGCCTGCGCCGCCTCGACCGAGGCCATGATCGCTGCAAGCTGCGGCACGCCGACGCCGGCGACGATGCGCGTGGTGCAGATCGAGCCCGGGCCGATGCCGACCTTGACGGCGTCCGCGCCGGCGTCGATCAGCGCCTTGGTGCCGTCCGACGTTGCGACGTTGCCGGCCATGATGCGCACGGAGTTCGACAGTTTCTTCACGCGGGCGACGGCGTCGAGGACGCGCTGCGAATGGCCATGCGCCGTGTCGACAACGATGAGGTCGACGCCGGCCTCGATGAGGCGTTCGGCGCGCTCGAAGCCGTCATCGCCGACGGAGATGGCGGCAGCGGCGCGGAGCCGGCCCTGCGCATCCTTCGAGGCATTCGGGTTGAGCTGCGACTTCTCGATATCCTTCACCGTGATGAGGCCGACGCAGCGGCCGTCGCCGTCGACCACCAGCAGCTTCTCGATGCGGTGGCGGTGCAGGAGGCGCTTGGCTTCCTGCTGGTCGACGGTTTCCTTCACCGTGATGAGGTTCTCACGGGTCATCAGCTCGTAGATCTTCTGGGTCGGGTCGGAGGCGAAGCGCACATCGCGGTTCGTCAGGATGCCGACGAGGCGGCCGGCCTTGCCGCTGCCGCCGTTCTCGACGACCGGGATGCCGGAAATGCCGTGCGCCTTCATCAGCGAGAGCGCCTCGGCGAGCGTCGCATCCGGGCCGATCGTCACCGGGTTGACGACCATGCCGCTCTCGAACTTCTTCACCTGGCGGACTTCCTCGGCCTGTTCGGCGGGCGTCAGGTTGCGGTGGATGACGCCGAGGCCGCCGGCCTGGGCCATGGCGATGGCAAGGCGGCTTTCCGTCACCGTGTCCATGGCGGAGGAGAGGATCGGCAGGTTGAGGTCGAAATCGTGCGCGATGCGGGTGGCGATGTTCGTCTGGCCCGGCATGACCTCGGAGTGGCCGGGTTGCAGGAGAACGTCGTCGAAGGTCAGGGCTTCGAGACCGGTTGCCGTTTCAATGATGCGCGCCATGGGCCAAGTTCCTTTGAGGGTAAAGCTTGCGCACCAAGGGGAACATTGGGAGTTGTCCGCCTCGGTCGCTTGCAAGAAATTCTTGGAAGTTGGCGAGGGCTGGTAACACGTTCATGACGGATTGGGAATAGCAAAAAGCCCGCAATCGCGTCGGCACCCGGCTTGCCGGCAGGCCGGCGCGACCCGCCCCTGCCGGCGCTTTCTTCCGGCAGGCGGCAGGAGGTCGCGTCAAGGGCTTGAGGGACCGTCGTCGAAACGCCGGCCTCAAAGATCGAACTGATAGCTCATAGGCACGAACCGATAGCCCTCGCCGGCCTTTTCAACGAAGCCCGCCGCCGGGAACGGCATGTGGTAGCCGATGAAGGCGAGCCTGTCGGTGGCGATCATGTCGAAGACCTTCTTGCGCGTCGCGGCGGCCGCCGCCTTGTCCATGTCGAAGCGCACCTCCCAGTCGGGCCGCTGCAGCGAGAGCACGTAGTGGTTCGCGGTATCGGCCGTCAGCAGCAGCGCCTTGCCCTCCGATTCGACACGGAAGATCATGTGCCCCGGCGAATGGCCGAAGGCGTTGAGCCCGCGGATGCCGGGCACGACCTCGCCCTCGTCCTCGATGAAGGTGAGCTTTTCGGCGAGCGGCTGCACCTTGGCGAGCACGCCCTGGTGGCCCTGTTCGGCGGGCGTGCCCATGCGCTCGGGATTGACCCAGAAATCATATTCCGTGCGGCCGGTGACGTAGCGCGCATTGGGGAAGGCCGGCTTGCCGCCCTCCATCAAACCGCCGATATGATCGCCGTGCATATGGGTGATGACGACGACGGAGACCTGATCCGGCGTGTAGCCGGCGTAGTCCAGCCCTTCGAGAAGGCGCCCCATGCCCGCCTCGCGGCCACCCTCCCCCATGCCGGTATCGAAGAGCACGACCTCCGCGCCGGTATCGACGAGCGTCGGCGTGAAGCTGTTGACGAAGCTGTCGGCCGGAAGGAAATTTTCCGTCAGCAGCGCGCCGACCGCCTCGGCAGACTGGTCGGTGCCGAAGGTCTCGTTCGGCGCGCCGGAGGGGCGCATGCCGTCGCGCACCGTCAGCACGCGGAAGCTGCCGAGCTTGAAGCTGCGGGCCTCCAGCGGGCTCACGCGCATATCGGTGGCATCGCTTGCGGACTGGGCAAGAGCGGCGGCGCGGTTCAGCACCAGGGGCGCGGCCAGCGTGCCGATGCCGGCGGCGAGAAACAGGGATCTGCGCGAGATTGTCGAAGGGTCGCCCATGGCTCTATCCTCTCTGGTGAAAAGCTGCCGCGCCGGCACGACGGCCGGCGCCCGCATGAAGATGACACGCGTCCATCTAGGGCGCTGTCACAATCCGGGCACATGCCATCACGGGCTTGTGATGCCGAAGCGCCGGCCGACCTTCGGCATGCCCCGCGCTCCGGTCCCGCGCTTTCTGCACGCCGGCCGCGGCACACTTTCGCGCCCCGTGCGTCGCAGGCGATTTCCTCGCGATTTGACAGATCGCAGCAAGGAGCGCAGAAGACAGGCGGGCCTGCGCAAGGGCCTCGTACCCCGATTTGCCGATGAACCGTATCGTCCCGCTCATCCTTGCCGTCGCGCTCTTCATGGAGCAGATGGATTCCACCGTCATCTCCACCTCGCTGCCGGCCATCGCGGCCGATCTCGGCGTGGGACCGATCACGCTCAAGCTGGCGCTCACCTCCTACATGGTGTCGCTCGCGACCTTCATTCCGCTCAGCGGCTGGATGGCCGACCGGTTCGGCGCAAAACGCGTCTTCCGCCTCGCCATCCTCGTCTTCGTCGCCGGCTCCATCCTCTGCGCCATCGCCGACAGCCTCGTCGCCTTCGTCGTCTCCCGCTTCCTGCAGGGCATGGGCGGAGCGATGATGACGCCGGTCGCGCGCCTCGTCCTGGTGCGCAGCACCTCGCGCTCCGAGCTCGTCTCGGCCATGGCGCTGCTGACGATCCCCGCGCTCGTCGGCCCGCTCGCGGGCCCGCCGCTCGGCGGCTTCATCACCACCTACTTCTCCTGGCACTGGATCTTCCTGATCAACGTGCCGGTCGGCATCGCCGGCTACATCCTGTCCGGCGTCTACCTGCCGGACATCCGCGCCGCCGCCCCGCCGCCGCTCGACTGGCTCGGCTTCTTCCTGAGCGCCGTCGCCGCTTCCGGCACGATGTTCGGCCTGTCGGTCGTCAGCCTGCCCGCCCTGCCGCCGGTCATCGGCGTCGTCGCCACCGCCATCGGCCTGCTTTGCGGCGTGCTCTATGTGCGCCATGCCCGCCGCCATCCGACGCCCCTGCTCGACCTCGCGCTGTTCCGCGACAATGCCTTCCGCGCCGCGGCCATCGGCGGCACGCTGTTCCGCATCTCGGTCGGCGCGGTGCCCTTCCTGATGCCGCTGATGCTGCAGGTCGGCTTCGGCCTCTCGCCCTTCCAGTCCGGCCTCGTCACCTTCACGGGCGCCATAGGAGCCATCACCACGAAATTCCTCGCCAAGCGCGTGCTGACCTTCGCCGGCTTCCGCACCACACTGATCGTCGCCAGCATCTGCGGGGCGATCCTGACCTTCGTAAACGGCCTCTTCACGCCCGCGACGCCCTTCTGGTTCATGGCCGGCGTGCTCTTGATCGCGGGTTTCGCCCGTTCCTTCTTCTTCACCAGCGTCAACGCGCTCTCCTTTGCCGATATCCCCGACGCCGACGCCAGCAAGGCGACCGCGATGAGCGCCGTGCTTCAGCAGATCAGCCTGGCCTTGGGCGTCGCCGTCGCCGGCTCCATCCTGGAGATCGAAACCCTGCTCACCGGCTCGCCGCTCGAGCTCAGGGATTTCCAGATCGCCTTCATGATCATTTCCGCCCTGACGCTCGCCGCTGTCCTGCCGTTCATCACCATGGCGAGGAATGCCGGCGCCACCGTCTCCGGCCACCGCCTGCCGGCGCGGGAGGAAGAAACGGCGGCGGTAAAATAACCTCGCCCCGTCCCGCGAATCGGCGCGAACCCCAAGCGTGCCGCAAATCCCCGGCCGGTTCGCACCCACCGCATCCCCTTGAAATTCCTCACCTCCCCTTTCCGGGAAACCACGACGCCCTCCCAGGCGCGCACCCTACCCGCCGACCCGCACCGGCTCCCACCTTTTGCCCGCGCGAACAATGCATTACACCTACCCCAGTCGCCTCCTCGCGGAGGCGTGGATTGAAACCGGATCAAGTTCGACTCGGGCTTCGAGATCGTCGGTCGCCTCCTCGCGGAGGCGTGGATTGAAACCCCAGGTCCAGCCGATTGACCGTTTCAGCTTCCCCGTCGCCTCCTCGCGGAGGCGTGGATTGAAACCCGTTGCCGCATGGGCGGGGCGACGGGTTCGCGCGTCGCTTCCCCACAGAAACGGGGAGGAAAAGGCCGGCGCCGGTATGGGCTGGATCTTTGCCGAGGCGGTGCGCTTCGGCCCGGCGCGGCCTATTCCGGCCTTTCGCACACTGCGGCGAGCTTGTTGCCGTCATGGTCGCGGATGAAGGCGGCGTAGAAGCTGGCGTGGAACGGGCGCAGGCCGGGGGCGCCTTCGTCGGTGCCGCCGGCGGCAAGGGCCGTGGCGTGGAAGGCATCGACGGCGGCACGCGTCGGGGCGACAAGCGCGATGGTCACGCCGTTGCCGAAGGTGGCGGGCTCCCGATTGAAGGGCTCCACGACCCAGAAGCGGCAGCGTACATCCTTGTCCGCCGCATAGCCGATCTCGCCCGGCACCTGCTTCAGCCGGCGATAGCCGAGCGGCGGCAGCACCGCGTCATAGAAGCGGCCGGCGCGTTCCAGATCGTTCGTGCCGACGGTGGTGTAGAGCAGCATCAGGCCTCCTCTTCCGCCCCGGCCGTCCCGTCCTTGGCCGTGCGGCCCTTGAACCCCTTGGCGAGCAGGAACATCTCCACCGATTCGGCGCGCGAGGCGCCGGGCTTCACATGGATGACCTGCTTGAAATTCTGCTTGAGCATGTTCAGCAGCTCGCGCTCCGTGCCGCCCTGGAAGGTCTTGGCGAGGAAATGGCCGCCTTCCGCCAGCACCTCGACGGCGAAATGCGCGGCGACCTCGCACAGATGCATGGTGCGCAGGTGATCCGTCTGGCGATGGCCGGTCGTCGGGGCGGCCATGTCGGAGATGACGAGGTTCGGCGTGCCGCCGACCGCCGCGATCAGCTTCTCCGGCGCGTCGGGCTCGAGAAAGTCCATCTGGAGGATGGTGACGCCCGGCAGCGGGTCCATTTCCAGGAAATCGATCGCCGCGACGCGCGGATCGGCATCGGTCGAGCCGGTCACCTTGGCGGCGATCTGCGACCAGCTGCCGGGCGCCGCGCCAAGATCGATGATGCGCTTCGCGCCGGCGAGGATGTTGTGCTTCTCGTCGATCTCCAGGAGCTTGAAGGCCGCGCGGGCGCGATAGCCCTCCAGCCTGGCGCGCTGCACATAGGGATCGTTGATGTGGCGTTCGAGCCAGCGGCGCGAGGAGGCCTTCAGCTTGCCCTTCTTGACCTTCTGGCCGAGCTTTCGGCCGATGGGGGGCTTGGTCATGACGCCTGTCCTTCGGGCTTCGCCGGGTTGCGGGGACCGCCGCGGTGGTTGCGACGGTGGCGGCCGCGGCGCCAGACGCCGTCGTCGGCCATCATGTCGGTGAGCAGGCCTTCGCGCAGGCCCCGGTCGGCGACGCGCATGCGGCGCGAGGGCCAGCGCTTGCGGATCGCCTCCAGGATGGCGCAGCCGGCGAGCACGAGGTCCGCCCTGTCGGGCCCGATGCAGGGATTGGCTGCGCGGGCGGAAAAATCCCAGGAGAGGAGCCGCGCCTGCATGGCCGTCACCTCGTCGTCCGAGAGCCAGACGCCATCCACCCGGCGCCGGTCATAACGCGGCAGGTCGAGATGCACGCCGGCGAGCGTCGTCACCGTGCCCGACGTGCCGATGAGATGGAAATCCTCCGGCGCCACGCGCACCACATCGCCCGGGCAATCGAAATCCGCCAGCATGGCCTCGACCTCCGACACCATGCCCGCAAAGCTCTCGGGCGTCACGTCCCGCCCGCCATGGCGTTCGGACAGCGTGACGACGCCGACCGGCAGCGAGGTCCAGTGCGTGATGTGGTTGGCAAGCCGGCTGGAGCGGTTCTCGCCGATGCGGATGACCGCGATTTCCGAGGAGCCGCCGCCGATATCGAAGAGCACGACCGATTTCGCCTCGCGCCCGACCAGCGAGGAGCAGCCGGACACGGCAAGCCGCGCCTCGGTCTCGCGGTTGATGATCTCGAGGTCGAGCCCCGTCTCCTGCCGCACCCGCTCCAGGAACGCCTCGCCATTGGCCGCCGCGCGGCAGGCCTCGGTGGCGATCAGCCGGGCGCGGCGGATGTTGCGGTTCTTCAGCTTGGCCGCGCAGATCCTCAGGGCCTCGACGGAGCGGTCCATCGCCTCGTCGGAAAGCCGGCCGCTCGCCGCAAGCCCCTCGCCGAGGCGCACGATGCGCGAAAAGGCGTCGACGACGCGGAACTGGCCGGGCCGGGTCGGCTGGGCGATGAGGAGGCGGCAATTGTTGGTGCCGAGGTCGAGCGCGGCATAGAGCGGCACGTCGTATCCCTCGCGCTCGGCCGGACGGAGGGGGGCCTGCATCTCGCGGCGCGGCTCCGGGACGTGGGGAACGGCGCGCGCCTCGACGGCCTGTTCGGCCGCCGGATGCGTGACGGCCGCCTCGGCAGACGCCGGCACGGCGCGCGCGCCGGTCTTCCGGCCCCGATGCTTGCGACGGTTCCTGCGGCCTTCCGCCTGGCGCTGGTCCTCGCCGGGGGCTTCCCGCTGGCCGACGGGCGCAAGCGGGCGCACGTTCTCGCCGCCGGCACCCTTGCCACGCCGGCGACGCTTGTTCCTGCGCGCGGTATCGCCACCGTCGATGGCCTTGGGGCGCTCAGCCGATCCGGACGAACCGGCCGCCTGGCCTGCGGACAGGGAGACGGCAGAGGGACTTGTCGCGCCCTTCTGCTTGCCCTTGCGGCGGCGCGACCGCTTCGGCCGCCCCGCATCGCCCGCATCTCGCGCCCCGGAAACGGGCGGCTTCACGCCGCTGTCGGGGTCGTTCACGTTACTGCCTATGGCGCCGCGCAAAGCTTCAAAGCTGCAAGCAGGCGCTCTCTCGATCTTCGTTGCCGCGACATTACCAGCGCCCGGCCCGTTCGCCAAATTCTTTTTATGACGATCCGACGACACCTCGCCGCAAACCCGGCCATGCACACAGCGCCTGCATTTTTCCCAAAAAAACCATTTGCATCTCGCCGCCTTTTGTTTATAAGCCCGCCTCACAGGCGCCGGCCAAGCCGGTATCGCCCCTGCTGGGGAATAGTTCAACGGTAGAACGACGGACTCTGACTCCGTTAATCTTGGTTCGAATCCAGGTTCCCCAGCCAAAAACTTCTAACTAAATATCAATGGCTTAGCTTTCTCCGCCTGGGAAGGCCGCATATTTTCATGTTGCGCCTTGTTGCGCGCCAATACCCTGATTTCCAGTCGTTTCCCGCCACACTCGGCAAATCCATGCGACATGCTTTGCAACATGGAGGACGACGATGACTCGGAGGGGATATGATGTTTGCGCCCGACATCGAAGATGCCTTCGCCGGCTACGCAAAGGAGGAGGACCTATCCCGGGAGGAGGCCCTTGCACGGCTGGTCCGCGACTGGCTGATCGGGCAAGGCGCAAAAGCTCTCCTTGCGCTCGCCGTCGACGTGGTCGTCTGTTCCGTCACCGTCACGCGGTAGGCGAGGTTATCGACCTGGGACGCCACCTTGCGGCTGTCGGCTTCCAGCCCCTTGAAGCGCTCCTCGACGCGCGCCTCATTGGTCTTCACCTCGGCAAGGCGGTCCTTGTGCAGCGTCTCATGGCCGCCACGCCAGTTCTGCAGCTCCTCGATATCGCGGCTCTTGTCCACCCATATCGTCACCCCGCCGATGCACATCCCGGCGAGGGTGATAAGCTGGATGACCGTGTTGAGATTCCATTCCATCGTTCGCGCACGGGTAATGCCCATGGTCTTTTCCTCGGTCATCCGCTCTTCCTGCATGCTTGGTCAGGGCGCGTTTTTCGGCGTCAGGTAGGGTCAGGATCGCCGGCAGGCCGATGGTTATGGCGTACAGCGCGAGGTATCCGTACCACGGGGTGCCTTCAGGCATGAACGGAATGCCGATCGTGCCGGTTGCAGCGCCGCAGCTATAGTTTCAATCAGAACTCCAATCACCCGCAGACGACCAGTTCCATCGACTCCACGGTAATGCTCGCGCTTGTTGCACCGCCCCCGTTAGCATCGGTAAAGAACGTCCATGCTCTATTGGCAGAAAGGCAATCGACCGCATCTGTCTGGATTTCAGTGATCGCGGCACCGCCGTTATATGCCACCTTTGAGAAGGTTTTCTGCGCGTTGCCGGCCGTTGCTATACACTCAACCTCAAGCACCCACGGTTGAGCCGAGATACTGCCAGGTAGCGAGAGCGCCGAGACGGCGTTGCTCGCAAGGCGCAACTGCAAAGAAATCGTGGCATCAGATGGCGTCGTGACGGTTCCCCACGCCCGAAACTTCACACGTTTCGTGTTGTTGACGAACCAGCCGGCGGTGGCGGTGTAAAGGGTGCCGCCGATTTGAGTAGCGCTTCCCGTGCCGGTGACGGTGGTCGGCGTCATGTTTTTGTACAGCGACGTGTCGATAGTCCCGATTTGACCGTGGTCATTAACGATGCCGCTCGCCCCGCGCCACTGATAGACCTCTTGGTTGCGATCAGTGGGGTCGGATTGGTTGAAGATATTCGGGACAGCATTGTTTCTGGACATGTGGCCAGCCGTCCAACCGCTGACAGCCACGGTATTGCGCTTGAAATTATTGCCCTCGGCCGATGTCCGCGAGTGTATCTCGATGTTCAAGCCAACGGCACAGTCTTCGATTTCATTGTAATCGATGTGGCCATAGCTTACGCGCGTAATCTTGAACCCGATGCCGCACTCATAGGCCCCGTTATGATCCTCGAAAGACCATGTTCTTGGCGTAAAGCTACCCTGTCCGTTCGAGGCGGCCCTGAAGCCAGTCCCGCAAAGATAAGCCTCACAGCGCGTTGTGCGAATAAATGACGAGTAGCCTGCTGAGAATCCAGTAAGACAGCTTACGGCGGTGCAGTCCTCCAATTCGATTTGACAGTTGCGCTCAGCGAGCGCGCCATAACCAGATGAGAAGTTTATGAATTTCAGATATTGCAGGTACACATTAGTCCGACCGAGGAAATACATCCCCGCAGTCTGATAGAGCGCGTAGGCACCGTCAAAAACCGTCTGCGGGTCGCGAGCCGAGCCTGCCCCGATGAACCTGATAGGGTTCTTGAAAGGCGGTAGATTAGTGAAATTTGTAGCATCCGGATAGGTGCCGGCCGCGAACCGGAACTCCCAGTTGCCGTCACGCTGATCGGCTGTCGTGCCGAAAAGGATGCTCCTTACCTTGGCGAGTGTCTGGACCGGCTGGGAGGCCGACAGACCGTCATTTAAATCTGACCCGACCGCCGATACATAAACAATATTGACGTTGCTGCCGGTTGGCGTAATGCGCCATACATCGCTGCCGCGCAGGATGCGCCCAGGGCCGGTGTGAACGACGTGCCAGAAATTCGGGATGCTCTCCGTCGTGAAAAAATCAGTATTCGGCCAATGGATGGTTGCCTTCACGAGATAGGCAAAGGCGACGATAGCTTTGACCGCCACAGTGTCATCGGCCACGCCGTCGCCGACGGCACCCGCCATGAAGGGCGTCACGGCCAACTCGTCGAGAGTCCACCATTTCCCGCCATTCTGAAACTTCAGCGCGTGCGGTGGCTCACTTGCGGTTTCTGCGAAATGCGCCCGGCGATCTTCGACAAAAACTCGGTCCACCGAGGACGGAATAGGATCAGTTGGCGCCGTGACGAACGTTGCAATGCGAAACACGCCGGTTGTCGGCTGCAAGGCCGTATCCGCTTTTGCGCCCTGCGCTGATGTTGCGAACCCGGCCTCGTTGGCTTTAAGAGCTTCCAAAGCTGCCTGCACATTTGCAGCAGCAAGATCTGGAATAGGCGCGACAGCTACGTCAATTGCGTCAACCATATGTATTCCTCCAGAAAATTGGCAGCGAAGCGGGGCGTTAGCCACCACGCCGGTATTGATTCGATGTTCGCCAGCTAAAGTTGAAATGGCGCCGACGAATAATCAATAGAAACGGCCAAACAGTGCGAAAAACCGTCGTCGCCAAATCGCCAAGGAATCTGGATTCATGAGCGGGTCACTGTCGCAAGGAACGAAATCGAGCGATGTCATCGTCCGATCAACAGACCGGCGATCCTCTTGAGCGCGTCGGCGAAGGAGGCTCCGAGCGCCCCCCCCCGATGCCCATCATGCCGAGAGCCCCCATCCCCATGAGCTTCCAGCGCCGGACATCGTCGGTTACCGGCTTCATCTCCGTCACTTCTTCTCGCACGGTGACGATGGAGGCCTTGACTTTGCCAACACGATCCACCACCTCGTCAAGTCGCCGGTGGACGACGGCTCGGCTCGCTTCGGACTTGTCTTCCGACCTCCTTCCGGCTTCCTCCATGCGGCGGATTGAATCCTGCAGGCTGTGCATGCCGGCAACGAGCTCGCCCAGCTGGCGATGTACGGCCGCGTCAATCTCTGGTGGCGTCATTCCCAGCATCCTTTCCTGGCCCCTGCCCGGTCATTCCCAATGACACGCTCCACGGCCGGCCGATCCGCCTGAAGCAGGGCAACCGTCCCGACCGACGACAGGTTATTCTTCGCGAACGGGGAGCACGACGAGACTGCCGCACTCTGGCACCCGGCCAAGGTAAGCAACACACAGATCAAAGTCAGACATGCGCTGAAGTTTGGCATCGTCGCCTTTCCTTTCCAGCTCTTCCTTTTGCGTTTGAACGGCTTGTTCCGCGACGAGGCGGTCCCTGCCCTCCAGCCGGGCCGCTGGAAGCGTGAACGCCTGCACATAGGCGTAGACCACCACGCCACCGAGGACCGCGCCTGCGCCGATCTTCAGGCCGTCGATGAGGGCGATCACGATCCGAACTCCGTCTTCAGATCGCGCACCGCCTTGGCGAGATCGGCCCGGCGCTTGATGCCGTAGATGGCGAATCCAACGATGACGGCGACAATCGCAAGCTGGACGCGCCAGTCGAGATTGCCGAAGGCGGCGATGGGCGCGCCGATGGCGGTCAACAGCCAGGTCCAGACGGTCTTGCTCTTGCTGGCCGGCGTCTTGAGCTCGCCGGGATCGACGACCACTGGTTTCTCGATGACCACAGGCTCCGGCTTGGGCTCCGGAACGGCGACGACCACCTTGCCGGCAGCCCTCACCTGGTCGAGAACAGCCTCAACCTTCTCGGGCGCCACGAGCGCCTTGTTGAGCTTGTCGCCCATGTAATAGGACGAGCCGCGCGGCACGTCGCGGTGCGCCCCCTGGGTTGGCGCAAGGACCGGGAAGGAAGCCCACTCCTGCGCCAGACGCTTGCCGAACTCAGTGCAACTGATCCTGCCGGCGGCGACGCCAGATTATCCAGCACTTAATACTCAACCTAGCGTGATGAACAAATACGACTCGACTCTATCGATTGTTGTATTAGCATGATCGCGCACTCAACAACCGTGGGAGGGTAACATGAGTGGATTCAATCCAAACTCGAAGACCTTAGCAGCATGCATTGCAGAACTTGAGGCTTTCCGTAAAGCACGCGGCCTCGATGACAAGGCAATCATCACGTCGCTCGATTTCCCGGATATCTGGCGGACGAAGGAGCTTTCGGTAAGCAACGTACCGGGCGGCTTCAACAAGATCATGCTTCCGTTTTTCACAGACGGCCCGGCAACTTTCTACATCTCATCTGCCGGTCCATACGTGAAGGTCCCTCTTCACTCGCACGACGAGGGAGCAGGAATTCGCGTCATAATGTCGGGCTCGATCATGTACGAAGACAAGGAGCTCGAGGCGGGAGGCTGGATGTACCTGAAGGCTGGAGCACCCTACCAGTTCACCGTCGGGCCGCGCGGCGTGTCGATGTTCTACTGCTACCGATGCTGCTGCGCATAGGACGCGGGTGGCGAGAATGAAAAAGGTGGATTCATTCACGGCCTTTGAGAAGATCAGAAGCGATCCGAACAATGCCGGCAGAACTTTCTCAGTCAGCAAGGATATCTTCGATCATTTTAGCGAAAAACTGCGCCAGTCGACACGAGAAATTGGCGCCAAAGAAGCGAGTGAGATCGAAGATCTAATTGGAGCTGATCCGGGGAAAGGTGCCGGAACGACGAGAGATGCGACATGCGAGAAATGCAACACGGCTTTCAGCCTGTCGGATCACGTCGCATCTGCTCTCCTGGCCGGAAAGCACACGGCCCCCGAAATGGCGAGCTTTTTCCAAGGCAACGACTACTGGTTGACAGTCGACACCAAGGAAAAACGCGAGACGATCTGTCCTCATTGCTACCGCAGAGGGGTGATCATACACTGCTGTTATATTTTTAGCAGGTACGCATACGCGTAAGACATTGAACCGGCGCGCAAGTAGACGACCAAGTCAGCCTACTCGCGCGCCGGCGTGCCATGATACGTTAGCTAAGTGCCACACCAGGGTTTGCGCTGGCCTTCCCATGTTCGCGCAAGGCCTTCTGCCACAAGCCTGTCGCCTAGTGACTGGCCGTTCCGGATCAGAATGCGCAGGCTTCGGCCGTATTGATCGGTGTCCCTATCCGAAAGGGCATGCATCTCGAACGGTCCCGCGCTTAACAGGGACTGCAAGCGATGCTTGGCTTTTTCCCCGAGCGCGAGCTCCTTCGCGCATTGAAGACTGCCGATTTCCGGCATGTCGATGTCGGCAATACGGACCTTTTGTCCTTCCAGCCAGAACGTGTCCCCGTCCACCACACAGGTGACGCGCTTTCCCCCCTTGCAAAGAGGGAATGCCTGGTTCACGCGCTGCTGCTTCCGCTGTGGTTTTGCAACCGCAAACACCTCTTCAGGGGCTGTGACGACCTCTGCCGGATCAACATCGTCCACCACCGTGCCGGCGATCGATGCTTCCAATGTCGATGCGACGGATAGCCCGGCATTTAATGCCCACTGCGACGCGGCCGAAATCTGACCCCACCCAGCGCCGATAGCAAACACCCCGACGAATGCGGCAACTGACGCCGAGAGCACCAGCCCAACGAACCGCCGGCGCTCTTTGCGCCTTGCATCTTCAAAGCTCACCACAACCAACGGCACCCTCCAAGCTCCCCTTAAAGTGGTGCGCGAGGCGTTACGAAATCATGAACTCATGGCCGGACGGAGGCCCGTCATCAACTGAGATAAGTGCCGCGCGAGTTTACCGGAACACCAGTTCGATTTTTCAGATAAATCTTGCCGTCATAGACCGAGACGGTGATTTTGCCGGAAGTGCCGCTGGTTGAGCCGGGTACCAACTCACCGGTCGTGACTTCGACATTCGCCGAGCCGCCGGTTGCCATCTGTGCGATTGCGTGGGTCCCGGTCACCCTGTACGAAAATATGATCGATCGATCGATGCCCCGCCCCAACATTCGTCAGCGACACTATCCCATCCGTCCGCGCGGGCGTTATTGCGACGACGGCCTCATGATCCAGCGTGTGCAGAAACGACCGTAGTCCCTGATGGATGACCACCTCACCGCCGGCATTGACACCGAGGGCGGGAATGTCGGCGCCGCCGGCGTTGTGGTACTGGATAAGGAACTCGGAAAAACTGCCGCTTGAGTCGGAATTCATTATGAAATCGACCCATCGCTGAAGGTTCTGCTGGTAGAAGCGCAGCCGGTTGTGATCTCCGCGGATCGCGACAGGGATATCGCCGAAATAGTAGCCCCTGTCATTAAACCCGCGGATCCTCGGATGGGTCGGCGCGGCTTCCCAGTCGCGCGTCGGCTGGTTGTTGTAGATGATAGAGCCGATTTCGTTCGTCCCGGGCACCTCGATGACTGCCTGATTACCGACGATGCTGCAGCCGTAGAAAAACAGGTTGAGCGGGAATTGGTGCTTGACCATCCCGTCATAGACCACGCCATGCCCCCGAGCCGCCGCGGGCGCGCCCGGCGTGCCAGGCACGACGTTGCCTTCGGCGTCGAGGCCAGACCACGCCAGCGTAAAATCGCACTCCAGAAACGTCGAGCTGTCGGTGTATCCGCAATAGAGGACGCGAGGCCAAGCCGTGTTGGTCGCATCTCTATAGACGGAACCCCGGCAGCCCATGTACGTGTTGCCCCAAGCTCCAGCCGTGCCGTCGGCGCCGGAGATGTTCCATGCGCAGGTCTCATAGGCACCGGATGTTTCGACGTGGTCGGTCGTGGCGATGATCCCGACAAAACAATTGAACGACGAATACCACGACGCGGACGGCAGCAGTTGCGTTCCGATCTTGACCCCGTCGCGGCGGAAGTTCTTTGCCCAGATGTCGTGAAAGTGGCTGCCATAGGCACTTTTGACGACGAGGCCGTCGCGCGCCTTCTTGTCGCAGTCAATGACAAAGCCGCCAACCTCGACGCCGGAAATCCGGCCGGCGACATCGACGACTGCTTTGTCGGCATCGCTGGCGCCTACCCACTTTATCGTGGTGGCCGATTTCGAAGAGTTGAGATACGAGTGTCCACATCCGATCAGAGCACAGTTCTGAAACGCACTCTCGGTGCCCGGTGCACCGCCGCCTACGAAAAGAGTGTCAGCCACACCATACGTTCCGGCACCGAGGCGGAGCTTGCGATCCCCCATTTTGTAGGCATAAAGACGCGCGTCGTTCAGTGCGCCGCTAACGTCCGTTCCGTCCGCTACGATGCCAAAATGATCGGCATGCGGGCACCTTTCCGCCAAAACCCACCAACCGCCGTTTGCGCTGTCCGAATTGCCTTCCGCTGTCCATCGATCCAAAGAACGGATCTTCGCCACGGCCGGGACATCCGGCTCAGAATTACAGCGATAGTATCCGGCGCCGCCAACCAGGGTGGCAGGAATTGCAAAGTTCGGCGCGTAGAACTGCGTCTGTACGGCCTTGACCGTGACGGCGATGTCCGCCGCTGCGAGATCGGCCTTTGCTAGGAACATCATGTCAGTCTTCCTTTCTGGACGGCCTTAGAGGCACGCGCGCGAACTCGATCAAGTCCGTCCGCGCACTTAAGAGGCTACATCGCCATCGCGCGCCAGATTGACGGTACAACGGGTACGGATGAAAATCTCACCATCCTCGTCAATGTGGATGGCAAGTTTTACGTCGAGAACAGAACTGGCGGTGCGGCTAGCGCACCGTGAAAAGGTACTTCAAGCCCTGCGTGAAGCCACGCGGTGCAACGGTGAGGTGATCGTCGTCATCCAGGACTACCGACTTCAATTGCAGGCTCGGATACTTTCGGCTCTGCAATACCGCTTCCAGAGCCCGGTTGTCGGCGACCAGATCGACGGTCCGGTTGTAACGGCGGTCGCCTTTGCGCAGCGCTTCATAGGCACCGACATACAAATAGACTTTCGCCGGCAGGTCGCGGTTCTGCGCGGCGTAACCTGCCTCGAGTTTAAAGGCATGGCGTTTGTCGTACCAGAGTGAGGGGCTGCCGAGAATATAGCCGCTGAACAGCCCAGGTTCCGTAAAAAGGATCTGTGCGCCAAGCAATGCCCCCTAGGAGTGGCCAAGAAAAAACGATCTACTAGCATCAACCCGATAGCGACCGGAGATGAATGGCTTCACCTGATCGGCCAAATATTTCTGATAGGCTCGCCCCTGCCCGTGGACCGCACTCGCTGGTGCGCTTCGTGGCCCGTATGCTGTAGGCGTGTAGTCCCGACGGCGGCTGGCCATGCCGTCCTCGCCCTTTCCGTAAGATAAGCCGACAAGGATGAATTCCTCGATTTGAGGCCCTTCGACGTTGAGGCGGCGGCTAATCTGTCGGATGATCGGGAAAGCGTAGTCGGCATCTGTGACATAAAGTACGGGGTAGCGCCGCTTTGGTTGCGCAGCGTAAGACGATGGGAAGGCAACGAAAACCTGGTAATCGCGACCGGAAACCGGATCGGGCACATCCCAGACTTCACTATCAATGATCTCGTACGCGCGCCCCTCTCCTAATTGTGATTTAGGAGTCGATTGGGCGTAGGTTTGCGGCGGTGCACCAAAGATGCTGGAGCTGGCGATGATGGCAATCAGCAAGGTATTGAGAAAAAATTGTCGCAAAAGAAGTCTCCGTGCGCAGCGCTGGTATGGCTTTTCTCATCGATGGGCACATGGGCAGAAATAGGGGTCAAATTTATCGATTAGATTCATACTTAATAAACCCTCACTGCTACGGCAGTTGGTTTCGGCAATAGCCCCCCGGGGGGAGCACGCCAGGACCTGTTGAACTGGGCTCCATCTGGTCCCGGCCCCTCATCGAGCGTGTGCGGGATATGGATCTTCAGAACGCGGCGCGGTAAAAAGGGGGGCCGGCACAGCTGGGATGCGACACGAGGATACAGTCAGACTTAGCTGGCCGCGGACGAAGTCGTCTCTATCGTGAGAAGGCGCGCCAGAACATCTCGCGCTTCAATCGGCAGAATGTCAGGGTATTGTCTGAGCGGTCCGTCGATGATCGCATGTAGAAGATTGCCCTTAATGTTGTTAAAGGCCGACCGCACCTGAAGCTCGTAGACATGGTCATCAGTCTCAAGGCATCGCCGGTCTATCTCCAGCTGAAAGCCTCCAAGGTATTGGCACGCAACCTTTTCGCCAATGTCATTGAAGATCGCCCTTGTAACTTTGTCGACGACATTCTGCAGGGTTTCATGTGTTGCCTTGCGAAAGTCATCGAACATGTAACCGCTTGCTGGAAGGCCTATTTTTTCCAGGTAGACAGGCGAGGAGTGAACAATCAAGGCCGCGACGAGCAGCGGGTCTAGTAGGACATTCTCCATGCCGTCCCTTACGCCATCGGCCAGGACCATGATCCTGTCTTTCGCAACGCTCTTCGTCTTTCCATTTGAAAGATCGGAATCGACAACCCCGTAGATGGTCTTGTTGCCAGAGCTTGACAGGTAGTCGACCAATTTGATGACCCTGTCTTTGCCCTCCGCGCCACTCGCGCCCGTGGAAATAAAATCCAATGAGCGGCCAGGAGGCAGATACGTCTCCAGCAATGTGTAGAGTTTTCCGTAGGTAACTCGATCCTTGTCGCTTTCGGTAAAAACCTGCCGTCGAGCATCATAGTCGATGGCCAAGGTCGGAACGCCAACGGTCAGCGCGTTCAATGCCTCCGCCTTCGAAACCTTCCGAAGGCCGGGCTGATCGGCTTCCATCACATAGATTGACTCTTCCGGAGCGAGAGCAACCATCGTCGGGGAGTGCGTAGTGGCGACAACGCAGATGCCGTGTTTCTCGACAAACACCTCCTGGATTAGCCTGAGAATTCGTTGCGCCATGGCCGGATGAAGGTGAGCATCAGGTTCATCTAGGAGGAGTATCGAAGGCAGAGACAGCTTCACCATTCTCTCGCTCGCGTTGAATAGCGCAATTACGAAAGACAACATTATCTTCTCGCCCGAACTCAGAGTTTGCATGGTCAAACGCTCGCCTGAAATGCGGCGCCGCATGTACGGGTAATAATCTCCCATGTCCAACATATTGGGCCCAACCACCTCAATGTTGAGGTCGGCATCAGTTAGAAGCCGATTCAATATGTCCCATGGCGGCTGTCCGTAGCGGGCATAGAACTCCTCCAGAGTAAATGCCGGCGCCCCCTCCTCTCTCTTTACAATCTCCTCGTGGCGCATCCGCCTCCAGGCGACAAACAGGTGCGCAAAGGAGTGTTGGAACATTCCCATTTGAGGGGCATAGTACATAAATGCCGCGTTGAAATCCTCGCGGGTAATCTCCGCCATAGTCTTTCCGCTGGTTCCAAATTTGAACGAGATCAATTCTCCAGTGGGAGACTCGAAATGAAAGACGGCATCTGGTCCGTCTTTCGGGAGCATTTCAGGATGCTCCGCACGCATTGTCGAAAATTCCTGCCACGCTTCTTGCCGCACATCAGACGGAGCGGCAATCCCAGTGGGGGCCAGTTCGCTTGGCGTCATATTGATGCCGCTATGCATTAAAATTTTATAATGCGCATCGATCCCATCCACGTCCGCGGAAATATCGCCCTCTTGAATTGCGGTAAGAAGGCGCGTTTTTCCTGCGCCGTTTAACCCTGTTATTAGAGTAAAATTAGGAAGTTGAAGGGTGGCAAAGGGATGGAGCGGAGGCAACGGATTGTTCAAATGCAGCTCTATCATTTCAATCCCCGGTGCGCATAACCACGAGTATATAACCACTTTTTCAATCGCCTTGCTACGGGCGGAACGTCTAGGAAGCGGGGGCAACACGCCTGCTCAGCGGAGGATTGCGGGGCGGCCAATTCAGCACAAATTTCACGCCGCCATTGCAGAACGCATAGATCGAACTAGACTTTACAAATGGACCTATTCGCACGACTTGCCTTGAGAATGGCATACTGGCTTCGCCGCCCGCCCTCGCGCCAGCATGTCTACGTTATGGCGATCGTCGCTGCCCTCGCCGCGCTCATCGTCACCATCGAACATCTCGGCTACTGGCCCGACTGGATGACTGCGCAGCGCATGCCGCGCAGTCCTCTTTGACGAACTCACCTTGAGCGTGACCGCCCGGATAATCCAGGGGGAAGCCTCAAAGCTAACGCCGCACCTTCGCAGCTATAGTTTCAATCAAAACACCAATGCGCGGGCCATCCTTCTTGCTGGACCTTTCCCCTGTGCATCCGCCGTGAAGCTGCTGCTGAGCGTGATCGAACGCCGGGACTAATGAGATTGAGGTGGGGCTCACCGCCTAACCAGCGAGAAACACCTCGTAGCCGGAGAGGCTGATTTGCCCGCCTGATGCGCCGAGCAGACCGTACCAACGCAACATGCGGTCAGCCGCGAACGACACCGCCGTGGCGGTGTCAATCAGAACCGTACCAATAGGGGTGATGACGCGACGATTAGCCGATCATTGATGCATTCTACGAGCTGGCCGGGTTCGAATTGGATCGCCATTCAGCCCTCCATCCCGTCAGTTTGGTCGCCCATGAACTCCGCGGCCTCTTCCGGCACATGAATGCGAGGACCTTCCGGGTTCGGCCAGCCGAGACTGCGTTCCGAATCCTCGTCCTGTTCGAGGTCGTGCTCGACGCCGTCCCGTCCGACTACGCCAAAGGAACCGATCCATGGCTCATCGTCGCCCGTGTCTTCAAGGTCGGCGTCGCCGTCGAGGAGGTCGAGGAGCGCGATCAGCTCCTCTATCTTGGTTTCCAAACGGGCACGGGTTTGCTGGAGGCCAGTGCTCATGCGGCGTCCTCCTCTGCTTTCTTACGACGTGCCTGCTCGGATTGAACCGCGGCAAGAATGGCCGCAGCGTCGCTGTGACGGCCAATGGCGAGAAGTGTTTTCTCCTAATCGGCGATCTGCTCTCTGACCTCGTTGAGGCGGTCCTCGATGATCCGTAGCTTATTGTCGATTTCGCCAGAGAGAGCTTGGAGCGCGTTGGTGGCCGGTTGCGTCAATCCTGAGTCGGAGGCCGCCATGTGCAATGCCTCGTTCAGGTACTGCGCGGTGTTGATCAGGTCGAGGATGTCGCCGGTCTTGATGGACAGGACATTGGTCATGCTTTGCCCTCCCAAACGTCCTTGCACTTATGTGCCTGCTCTCGAACGATCCAAAGCAAGGCATCGCAACGCTCGTGGTTGGCGCCCTCGAACTGTTGGTCGCAGAGGGTGTCGATGAAGGTGGTAGAGGTGGCGAACGTCGGACTCGAGTTCGCCCAGGTCGGGGGGATAGCGGCCGGTCATGCCCGAACTCCCTTCAGGAAGTCATACGCGGCCTTCACCATCCTATCGGCTGCATCGCAGCCGTACACACCATCCTCTTCGGTCAATGAGATGCGGAGTGCTTCCACCGCACCCTCAAAGGAACTTGCCGGCTGATCCCATTCCGCAAGCGCGGACAGGTGAGGGCCATAAGTGACATCGGCCACCTTATTCCAGTCAGCGTCGCCGACGGCCTGAATGTTGAAATCCGCCAGCCCGCGCTGGTACAGCCGGATGGCCACCAGTAACGGGTCTGGTCCCGACGGTGCGGCCGTGCTATTTGTTACCTCGTTCATTTCCTTTTCCTTCCTAGGATTGGTGGAACCGTGGCTCGGAGAGGTTGCCGCCTCTGCCGGGCCTTTTGCTTTCCGGGTGGCGATGTTCATGCCACTGTCTCCGTGAAGAACGCGACGAGCTTTGCGCGGCTCGCGACATAGCGCTCGCCCACCCGCTTCACCATCGGGAGATGGCCGCTCTGGATCATGTGGTAGGCTTGCCGTTCGGTGCGATGGATCACTTTCGCTATGTCCGCGATACCCCAAATAAGATCGAGAGCATTTTTATCATTCACCATTTTCGGTTTCATTTTTCACCTTTTATTCACCAATACGTAACCACATATGGACCATTGCCGAATTGCGGCTTGTTGTCAATGCGCGGTGGTGATAGGTGGTGACGCGTGGTTAGAAGGGGAACCGAATGGGCAGAGAAGATCCGCAGCTTAAGCTTCGCGTTTCCGAAGAAATGAAGGAATGGCTGACCGAGGCTGCTCGCTCGAATAGCCGCTCAGTTAATGCGGAGATTGTTGCCAGATTAGATGCTTCGCGCCACGGTAGCCGTGCTGAGGTCGCTGAATGGAAGCGACGATTCGAGGAGGAGCATCAGTCTTTCAATCGTCTTGAGAAAATGTTCTCGCAACAGATGTCCTTGATTGACGACATGAAGCTGGCTGTGGGGCGAGCTAATTCGCTCGTTAAATCACTCTGCGCGATGACGATATCTCTTGCAGTGAGCATCAGGCGTGCCGACGAGAAACCGTCGGATGCCGAAAAAGATGTCGCCCAAAGATTCTATGAAATGGCCTCCGACATTGAAGCGCGCTTTGCAGACGTACCCGACGTAAATATCGGCAAGACTCAATAAGCTTCCGCAAACCCAATGGTTTCAACCTTGAAATCCGCATCATGGAATGATACATAATCCCCCATGATAAGGTCGTTCAAGGACAAGATGACCGAGCAGGTCGCGAAGGGACAGAACCCGAAGAGTTTCCCGGCCGATCTGCTCAAGGTGGCACGGCGCAAGCTGGTCATGCTCGATAACGCTGCTGCCCTTGAGGACTTACGTGTTCCGCCGGCCAACCGACTTGAGGCCCTGAAGGCTGACCGGGCCGGCCAGCATTCGATTCGCGCCAATGACCAGTTTCGCCTTTGCTTTCGCTGGGTGGATGGCAACGCGGAAGACGTTGAATTTGTCGACTACCACTGAAGGAGATAGCCGTGACCCTGCTTGCTTTCGCTATCCACCCTGGCGAAATCCTCGATGAAGAGTTCCTGAAGCCGCTGAACATGAGCGCCGGGGCACTCGCCAAGCGCCTCGATGTACCGCGCACCCGCATTGAGCGGATCGTGAAGGGCGACACTGCCCTCACGGCTGACACCGCTCTGCGTCTTGCTGCCTTCTTCGGCAATACCCCGGAGTTCTGGCTGAACCTCCAGCGCGCCTATGACCTTGCCGAGGCGAGCAAGGTTGTTGACGTGTCGCACATTCGCCCGCTGGAAGCTGCGTGAGCGTCCGTAAGGCACCTGGACCACGCCGAAGGGCGAAGAGAAGACTGCCTGGGTCGTGGACTACGTCGACACGACCGGCACGCGCCGCCTCAAGACCTTCAAGCTGAAAAAGCAGGCCGACCAGTTCGCCGCGACGGCGACGGTCGAGGTGCGGGAGGGTATCCACGTCGCGGACAGTGCGACGATCACCCTTCACGAGGCGGGAAAACTGTGGCTGAAGTCAGGAGACGCCGCCGGGCTGGAGCGCACAACGATGGACCAGCGCCGGCAGCACCGTGAGCTGCACATCGTCCCGGTCGCCGGGGCGGTGAAGCTCACAAAGGTGACTGTGCCGTGGATTCGGTCGTTTCAGGATGAGTTGCGGGAGGGAGGTCGTTCACCTGCAATGATCAAGCGGGTGACCGTGAGCCTCGGAAGCATCCTCGCGGATGCACAAGGCCGCGGGCTCGTCGTGCGCAACGCGGTTCATGAGTTGTCAAAGGCACGATCGGGAACGAAGAAGTCGGAGAAGCGCGCGAAGGTAAAGCTCCGGGGCGGCGTGGACATCCCGACGAATGCCGAAATCCGGCAAATACTCGACGCCGCCGAAGGCAGATATCGGCCGCTGCTGGTGACGATGGTCTTCACGGGGATCAGGGCGAGCGAGGCGCGCGGCTTGCGGTGGGAAGACGTCGATCTCGCCAAGGCGCAACTGCACGTCCGGCAGCGGGCTGATCGCTACGGCGAGGTGGGTATGCCGAAGAGCGAGGCCGGGCAGAGAACGGTTCCTCTTCCCCCGATGGTCGTTAACACGCTAAGGAATGGAGGCTCGCTTGCCCGAAGAGCGAGGCGGGGCTGGTGCTCCCGAACTCAGCCGGCAATATCGAATATCACCAGAACATGCTCCAGAGGGGCTTATGGCCGACGCAGGCGTCGGCAGGGTTGGTGGTGGCGAGCGGGAAAAAGGATGAGAAAGGTGAGCCGATCATGGTGCCGAAATATTCCGGTTTCCACGCGCTCAGACATTGGTACGCAAGCTGGTCGATCAATCGGAAGTCAGATGGGGGGGGCTGGAGCTGCCGGCGAAAACCGTGCAGACGCGGATGGGCCACAGTTCCATCCAGGTGACGTTCGACACCTACGGGCACCTGTTCCCATCGACGGACGAAGGAGCCGAAATGGCCGCCGCGGAGAAGGCGCTTTTCTCTGTCTGAGAGGTCGGATTAAGCATTCCTGAAATGTTGGTCAGCAACATGGATGCAACATGGCGCCAATAATGCTAACAAATTCAAAAGCCGTAAGAACCTCTGGCTCCGTTAATCTTGGTTCGAATCCAGGTTCCCCAGCCAATTCTCCCTTTCTCAGTAAATCGGCTGCCTGGAAGACATCCGGCAGATGTTTAGTGCCGGGATCGTGCACATCGTCATTCCGGGCTTTCCCGTGATCGCGCCGTCTGCGCACCGCCGAACGGCAGCCTGCTGCGATCCCACCAGTGGCGGAGCAGGCCTTGCCGCCATTCTGGCTATAGATTTACGGCGGGACCTGCGCGCGACGCTCGTCAACGAACTCGGCTACAACTGGCACGGCCGGTGTCGCTTTGTAGCGGATGGAGGCCGGGCGCCTCTTGCCAGCGGTTTTCCCGGCTGGCACGTTGCTTTTGTCTGATTCCCATCTGCGTGGAGGAAAGCCCATGGCGCACAAGTTCGAGATCTACAAGGACAAGGCCGGCGAGTTTCGCGTCCGCTTCAAGTACAACAGCGAAGTGATGTTCTCCACGGAAGGCTATTCCAGCAAGGCCAGCGCGCAGAACGCCATCGATTCGATCAAGAAGAACGGCCCCGGCGCGCCCGTCGAGGACAACACGACCGCGCAGGCCTGACCGGTCCCATTCCTTGCGAAGGCCCGCCGGTTCCGCCGGCGGGCCTTCGCACGTCAGAAGGTCGGCGGGGTGCAGGCGCTGATGACCTCGCAGGGCACCGGGCCGACGCAGCGGAAGCGGTGCGGACGGCGGCTCTCGAAATAGTAGGCATCCCCGGGGCCGAGGATGCGCCGCTCGTCGTCCACCGTCACCTCCAGCCGGCCGGAGAGCACGATGCCGCCCTCCTCGCCATCGTGCACCAGCAGCACCTTGCCCGTGTCGGCGCCGGGCTGGTAGCACTCCTTCAGGATCTGCAGGCTGCGGCCGAAGGTGTTCTCGCCGATCTGGCGGAACGAGATCGGGCCCTTGCCGATCTCCACAAGCTCGTCCGCCCGGTAGAAGGCCTTTTTCGGGCGCTCCGGCTCGAAGGCGAAGAATTCCGCAAGACCGATCGGGATGCCGTCGAGGATGCGCTTCAGCGCGCCGACCGACGGGTTGGAGGCGTTCGATTCGATCAGCGAGATCGTCGAATTGGTGACGCCGGCGCGCTTGGCAAGTTCCCGCTGGGAGAGATTGTGGGCCATGCGCAGATGGCGCAGCCTGCCCCCGATATCGACCGACATGGCTATTTCCTGTTCTAGATGTTCGAAATATCGAAAACCGGCTTCTCCGTATCCTTTATTTTCAATCAGTTGACGTCAAGAAGAAAAGGACTTGTTCGGCATTGCAAATCATGGCGTCAATCCCACCAGCCAGAGGAGATCTGCCATGAACGTTCACAACAAGCCCAATGCACCGGTGCTCGACAGCTACTGGATGCCCTTTACCGCCAACCGCCAGTTCAAGGCCGCGCCGCGCCTGCTCGCCGCCGCCGAAGGCATGTATTACACCAGCGCGGACGGCCGCCAGGTGCTCGACGGCACCGCAGGCCTGTGGTGCGTCAATGCCGGCCACGGCCGCCGGCAGATCGCCGCGGCGGTCGAGCGCCAGCTCACCGAGATGGATTTCGCGCCCTCCTTCCAGATGGGCCATGCGGTCGCCTTCGATTTCGCCGAGCGGCTTGCCGAGATCGCCCCCGGCCCCGACGGCGCCAAGCTCGACCGCGTCTTCTACACCGGCTCCGGCTCGGAATCGGTCGATACCGCGCTGAAGATCGCCATTGCCTACCAGCGCGCCATCGGCCAGGGCACGCGCACGCGCCTCATCGGCCGCGAGCGCGGCTATCACGGCGTCGGCTTCGGCGGCATTTCGGTCGGCGGCATTCTCAACAACCGCCGCGTCTTCCCGCAGCTTCCCGGCTCCGACCACCTGCGCCACACCCATGACCTTGCGAGAAACGCCTATGTGAAGGGCCAGCCTGAGCACGGCGCCGAGCTTGCCGACGACCTGGAGCGGCTGGTGGCACTGCACGGCGCGGAAACCATCGCCGCCTGCATCGTCGAGCCGGTCGCCGGCTCCACCGGCGTGCTGATTCCGCCGAAGGGCTATCTCGAAAAGCTGCGCGTGACCTGCGACAGGCACGGCATCCTGCTGATCTTCGACGAGGTCATCACCGGCTTCGGGCGCCTCGGCGCGGCCTTCGCCACCGACTATTTCGGCGTGACGCCCGACATCGTGACCACCGCCAAGGGCCTCACCAACGGCGCCATCCCGATGGGTGCGGTCTTCGCCAGCCGCAAGGTGCACGACGCGCTGATGCACGGGCCGGAAAACGCCATCGAGCTCTTCCACGGCTACACCTATTCCGGCCATCCGGTGGCCTGCGCCGCCGGCATCGCGACGCTCGACATCTACCGCGACGAGGGCCTCTTCACCCGCGGCGCGGCGCTGCAGGACGACTGGCATGCCGCGATGCATTCGCTGAAGGGCCTGCCGCACATCATCGACATCCGCACGATCGGCCTCATCGCCGGCATCGAGCTTGCCCCGCGCGACGGCGCACCGGGCGCGCGGGCCTATGACGTCTTCGTCGATTGCTTCGAGAAGGGCCTCCTGATCCGCGTCACCGGCGACATCATCGCCTTCTCGCCGCCGCTGATCGCCGAGAAGAAGCATTTCGAGGATATCGTCTCGATCCTCGGCGACGCGCTGAAGCGCGCCGCCTGAATTCGGGCCTTGCCGGAAGCGGCTTGGCACTGCACATCGCGGAAAACGCTGTTATATCTGGGCCCGTATCCATACGGGCCCAGTTTCATGTCAGCATCCGCCAAGACCGAACCGAAACTCATCTTCCGTCTCCAGTTCGAGCCGGAGGGCAGGATCGGGCGCGGCAAGATCCAGCTTCTCGCGCATATCCGGGAGACCGGCTCGATCTCGGCCGGCGGGCGGGCGATGGACATGTCCTATCGCCGGGCCTGGCTGCTGGTCGACGAGATGAACCGGCTGTTCCGCACGCCGGTGGTGGAATCGCAGCGCGGCGGCAAACAGGGCGGCGGCGCCGTCGTGACGCCCTTCGGCGAGGCGCTGATCGCCCACTACCATGCCATGGAAGGAAAGGCGCGCGCGGCGCTGGCCGAGGATATCGGCTGGATCGTCGAAAACCTTGCCGATTGAGACCTATTCCAGCGCCACAGTCTTGATGACGGCATGCACCGGCAGGCCCGGTGCAAGGCCGAGGCGCTCGACGGAAAGCGCGGTGATGCGGGCGCGCACGACATCGCCCCCACAGGCGATACGCAGGCTCGCCATGCCCTCGCCGTCCGGCTCGATCGCCTCGACGGCGCCTTCCAGGATGTTGAGCGCGCTTAGGCCTTCCGGGCGCACCGTCGCGATCATGACGTCGCGGGCGGGGATGCGCAGCCGCACCGTTTCGCCCGGCGAGACGGCCGCATCCGGCACGAGGATCGTCGCGCCGCCCACAAGGCGGATGGTGGCGAGGCCGTGCGCGGCATCGCGCGCCTCGACGCGGCCGGCAAGAACGCTGCCGGCCTCGCGGCGTTCGGCGGCGGAGGAGAGGCGCGGGCCGCCCAGCACGTCCGATGCCGCGCCGATCGCCTCGATGCGCCCGTCCGCCATCAGCACGACCCGGTCGGCAAGGCGCGCGACCTCGGCCACCGAATGGCTGACATAGACGATGGGAATGCCGACCTCGTCGCGCAGGCGCTCCAGATAGGGCAGGATCTCCGCCTTGCGCTCCTCGTCGAGCGCGGCGAGCGGCTCGTCCATCAGCAGCAGGCGCGGCGAGGCGAGCAGCGCGCGGCCGATGGCGACACGCTGCTTCTCGCCGCCGGAAAGGTTGGCCGGCTGACGGTCGAGCAGGCCGGCAATGCCGAGCAGGTCGACCACGCGGTCCGGATTTTCCGTGCGCGCGCCCTTCGGCGAGAACCAGCGGCCGTAGTTGAGGTTCTGCCGCACGGTAAGGTGCGGGAAGAGGCGGGCTTCCTGGAAGACATAGCCGAAGCGCCGGCGGTGGGCCGGCACGAAGACGCGGCGGGCGGTATCGACCAGCACCTCGTCGCCGAGCAGGACGCGGCCTTCCGCCGGGCGCGTCAGGCCGGCGATGATGCGGACCAGCGAGGTCTTTCCCGAGCCGGACCGGCCGAACAGGGCGGTCACCCCCCTATCCGAGGTGAAGGCAGCCTCCAGCGAAAAATCACCGAGCCGGTGACGGGCTTCGACGACAAGGCTCATTCGAGATGCACCTTGCGGCCGAGGCGCTGGGCGAGCACCTCGGAGGCGATGAGCGCGACCATGGAGATGGCAATGGCGACGAGGGTGAGGCGCATCGCACCGGCATCGCCGCCCGGCACCTGGGTGAAGGTGTAGATGGCGGCCGACAGCGTCTGCGTCTCGCCGGGAATGTTGGAGACGAAGGTGATGGTGGCGCCGAACTCGCCCATCGCCTTGGCGAAGGCAAGGATCATGCCGGCGAGCACGCCGGGCAGGATGAGCGGCAGGGTGACGGTGAGGAAGACCCAGACGGGGCTTGCGCCGAGCGTGCCGGCCGCCTCCTCCAGCTTGCGGTCGACGGCCTCGATGGAGAGGCGGATCGAGCGCACCATCAGCGGAAAGCCCATGACGCCGCAGGCGAGCGCCGCGCCGGTCCAGCGGAAGGAGAGCACGATGCCGAACCATTCATCCAGCACGGAACCGATGGGGCCGCGCCGGCCGAACAGGATGAGCAGCAGGAAGCCGGTGACGACAGGCGGCAGGATCAGCGGCAGGTGCACGAGGCCGTTCAGCAGCGACTTGCCCCAGAAGCGGCCCCGCGCCAGCGCCAGCGCGGCGAGGATGCCGAGCGGCAGGCTGACGAGGACCGCGACCGCCGAGACCCGAAGGCTGAGCCGGATCGCCGTCCATTCCTCGTTGCTCAAGGCAAGCCAGTCCACGCGTGTTCCTTTGAAAGGCGAAAACCCCGGGCATCGAGACCGGGGCTGACAAGCCCGATGACCTCTCTTTCGTCATGGTCGGGCTTGACCCGGCCATCCACGCCACATGCGCCGCCTGGATCCTCGGATCAAGCCCGAGGATGACGGCGCGGGTGGGAGAGGCCTACCTTACTTCAGGATGGTGAAGCCCTGCTCGGTGAAGAAGGGCGCGGCCTTGTCGGATTTCAGGAAGTCGAGATAGGCGGCAGACGCGGCGCTCTCGGATTCCGCAAGGATGGCGACCGGGTAGATGATCGGCGGATGGCTGTCTTCCGGGAAGGTGCCGACGACGGCGACGCCCGGATCGGCCGCGGCATCCGTCTGGTAGACGATGCCGTAGGGCGCCTCGCCGCGCGAGACGAGGGCGAGCGCGGCGCGCACGCTCTCGGCACCGGCGACCTTGCCTTCGACCGAGGACCAGACGCCGAGCTTTTCGAGCGCCGCCTTGCCGTACTTGCCGGCCGGCACGCTGTCGACCGCGCCCATGGCAAGCTTGCCGTCACCGACAAGGCCGGCGAGGTCGAAACCGTCCTTGATCTCGACGGTGGACGCCTTGTCCTTCGGCGCGACCAGCACGATGCGGTTGCCGAGAAGGTTGGAGCGGGTGTCGTCCTTGATCAGCTTCTTCTCGGCGACATAGTCCATCCAGGCAAGGTCGGCCGAGATGAAGAGATCGGCGGGGGCGGCCGCCTCGATCTGCTTGGCGAGTGCCGAGCTTGCGGCATAGGAGACCGTCGTCTCGTTGCCGGTTTCCTTCGACCAGGCGGCATTCGCCGCATCGAGCGCGTTCTTCAGGCTTGCGGCGGCAAAGACGGTGACCTTCTCGGCGGCCGCCGCCGGCAGGGCGAGCGGCATCGACGCGAAGGCGGCGACGACGAGTTTCAGAAGCAGACGACGGTTCATTCCTGTTCTCCCTTTTCCTGCCTGAAGGCAGCGTGATATCCTCTTGAATATATCGGCACTTGCGGCTTTGCCAGCGCTATATTTTCAAAAATACAGGGAAACAGACGATGGCCATTCGCGTGGAATGAGCGGGGCGTTGACGCCAGGCCGAGCGCGGCCCTGAAACGACCGGCACCCCGCACAGATCCTGCGGAAAACGGCGGCGCCCCAAAAGGCGCTTGCAGGCCAGCGGAGCGGGATATCGGTGACCCTAGAACAGCGCGTCGTCGAAGAGGTCTTCGTCGCTTTGCGCAGCCACAGCTGTCGCAGGCCCCTCCAGGGCTGTGCCGAAGACGCGGGCATGCACCTCGCGCTCGGAGACCATCGTATAGGTGCGCGCGATCCGGCTGCCGAGGTCGGCCATCGCCTCCTCGAGGCCCGACATATCCGGCAGGTCGCGGCCGACGAGTTCGCCCGCGCCGGCGGAGCAATCGGCCAGCACGTCGCCGAGCTCGGCGTTGAAATCGAGGTCGGCGACCGTCCGGCCCGCCTTGGCGGAGACATCCGCGCCGCAGGCACGCAGGGCCGTCATGTCCTCCTCCATGCGGTCGCCCGCCCGGCGGATATGCTCCAGCGCCTCGGCAAGGTGCGCATCGAGCGAGCCGCCGGCGGCGGTGCCCGCTTCGCGCAGCTTGCCGGCATCCTCTTCGAGCGACTGCAGGGCGATAAGGATACGCTCCGCCGTCTCGTCGAGCTGGCTGGAGAACAGGCGCAGTTCCGCCGTCACCACATTGATCGCCCGCCCCTCTTCGCCGAGCTTGCTGCAGCGCAGGTTGGTGTTGAGCGCCATGTAGTGGATGTCGGTGCGCACGAGCTGGATCGTCTTTACGCCCTTCAGGAGACCCTGCACGGTCTCGACGGTGCTTGCACCCAGGACGTTGGCCTTGTCGGCCGCCTGCTCGATATCGCAGACGACGGCACGGGCGGCGGCGATGTCGGCCTCCAGGGTTCGCATGGCGCGGTCGGCGGAGCGGCCGTCGGCGGCGTCCATGTCACCGTAGAGCGCCATCAGGCCATCGATATCGGCCCCGAAGCTGCGGATCGTGCCGACCACCGTCCTGCATTCACGTGCGAAATCGCGGGTGATCTCGACGAGCTGGCCGTGCACGAGATGGCGGACCAGCGCCGTCAGGCGGTCGGCGGCCTCCGCGTCGAGCGTTCCGGCATCAAGATACTCGTTGAGGAAGGTGAAGGCGGACTGGCAATGCTCGATGCGCTGGCGGGTGATGTCGCCGATCTGCATGGCCGACAGCGTCGTGGCGACCTTGCCCTGCACGCCGCGCGCCGCCGCACCCACCTTGGCGGCAAGCTGCGAGAGGTGGCGGCGCTGCGCCGTCAGGTCCGCGGCATTGCGCGAGAGATTGCCCGCAATGTCGGGCACGGAACGGCGGAAGCGCTCCAGCGCCTCCCCGCCCCCGGCCGAGGCGGTGCCGATGACGGCACCCAGCGTGCCGATCTTCGCGCCGAGCGCATTGACCTCGCCGGTGCCGAATTGGATGCGCTCGAGGATTTCTTCCGCAAAGCCGGCGAAATCGGGAATGGCGGCGCCGGTGATCTTGGCGGTCGTGGCGAAGGTGCGCAGGTAGCGCAGCGTCTCCTGCATGTCGGCGATATGGGCGCCGAGCGTTTTTTCCGTGACGGCGACATGGGCAAGACGCTGCTGGCGCTGCTCCTCGATGCCGGGCAGCGCGGTCAGCTGGTCGACGGTGGCGACGAGCCGGCCGATCGTCGCCTCCGCCACCTCGTCGCCGAGCGAGCCGGAAAGGTTCTCCAGCGAGGCGACCAGCCGGTTGAGCACGTCCAGCACCGAAAGCAGCACGACGCCGCCATCGAGGAACCGCTGCTCGATGCGGGAACGGGCCCCTTCGAGGCGGGAAACAAGCTCCATCTCCGCCGTCTGCCGCTCCACGCGCACTGCGCCCGCTATTCCTGACACGCCATACCCCATCTGCAAGAACCCGTGACCGAACCCTAGGGCCAACAATGTAACGCGCAGTAAATTCGCTCTTCCTCATGTAATGAAATCCCGCAAACCCAGGGCGATTCCAACGCCACCACCCGTGGCTGCAGACATCCCTAGAATTAGGGATTTATAAATAATATCACTTATATCTAATTGTATAAATTAATGTTTACATACAATCATTTAGCCCTATTTCCTGTCGTAGGGTGAGGCAGTGTATCGACGATGACCGAACTACCAGTGGATGAAATTAGCAACCGCACTTTACTCTTCATTAAGCGTGACTGGCGATTCTGGCGCGGGAAATACTCTCTCTCGAAACGATTATCGAGGCCTCCATGTCGTCGACCCTGTCCGGTGACGCGTCGTTAACCTTACCTGCGACGCTCACCATCAAGACTATATTGTCCGTTCAAGAGTTGATCTTGGATTTCCTGAACAAGAATCCTGCCATTGTACTGGATATCGACGAGGCGGCGCAGGTCGACCTCAGCTTTGTCCAGCTTGTCACGGCAGCCCGCAAACAGGCCGAGGCCAGGGCCGGGCGCGTTCTACTTGCCCGGCCCGCCTCCGGCGACCTTTACGACGTGCTGGAACGCGGCGGCTTTCTCGACGGGATGACACCCGGCGCCGCGCATTTCTGGCTGCACCAGGAGAAGAATTGATGACCGCGAAGATCTTGACCGTCGACGATTCCGCCAGCATCCGGCTGACGACGCGCGTCACCCTCAGCAATGCCGGCTACAGCGTGACCGAGGCGGTCGACGGCCTCGACGGCCTCAACAAGCTGAAGGGCGGCGAATACGACCTCGTCGTCACCGACCTCAACATGCCGAACATGGACGGCCTGACGATGATCCGCGAGCTGCGCAAGCTGCCCGCCCATACGGGCGTTCCGGTCATCTTCCTCACCACCGAATCCGACGGCGAACTGAAGGCGCAGGCGAAAGCCGCCGGCGCCACCGGCTGGCTGACCAAGCCGTTCGATCCGGAAAGCCTCGTCAAGATCGCCAGGAAGGTCCTCGGAAAATGACGAACCCGGACCCGATCTCCGTCTTCCGGACAGAAGCGGCCGAACTGCTGGAGCAGATCGAGTCCGGCCTCCTCGACCTCACCCGCAGCCTCGACGACCGCGACCGGATCGATGCGGTCTTCCGGGGCCTGCACACATTGAAGGGGTCGGGCGCGATGTTCGGCTTCGACGCGCTCGCCGCCTTCACCCACCATTGCGAGACCGCCTTCGACCGGGTGCGCAAGGGCGACGTGCCCGCCACGCACGAGCTGGTCTCGGCGGTTCTTTCCGCGCAGGACCACATGCGCGCGCTGCTCGAAACGCCGAACGGCGACCATGACGCGATGAGCGCCGCGCTGCTCGACGGCCTGCACCGGGCGGTCAACGGCGCGGGCTCTCCTGTCCCGGCCGCCGTTGCGGCTGCGCCGGTTGCCGAGGCGGCCGGCGGCCTCAGCGAATGGCGCATCCGTTTCAGCCTGCCGGTGAATGCCATGGCGAACGGCACCAATCCGCTCGGCCTGCTCGACGAGATGCGCGACCTCGGCGAATGCCGGATCGTCGCCGATACGGCGAAGGTGCCGGAGCTTTCCGCGCTGGAGCCGCGCGACATCCATATCAGCTGGGACGTGACGCTGAAGACCGAGCGGCCGCGTGCCGATATCGAGGACGTCTTCATCTTCGTCATGGACGACATGGAGCTCGAAATCACCGAGGTCGCTGTCGAACACCCCGCCGCCGAAGCAAAGCCCGCCGTAACACCGATCGCCAAGGCCGTGGTCGTTGCCGAGCGGGACGCCCCCGCGGTGCAGGCGGCCAATGATTCCAAACAGGCGAAATCCGCGGAGAACGTGCGCGTGCCGGCCGAGCGGCTGGACGAGATGATGGATCGCGTCGGCGAGCTTGTCATCGCCCAGTCGCGCCTCACCCAGCTCGCCGGCACGGCTACCGATCTCGGCCTGCGCTCCGTCTCCGAAGAAATCGAACGCCTCTCGGGCGAGCTGCGCGACACGATGATGGTGCTGCGCATGATGCCGGTCGCCAGCCTCTTCAGCCGCTTCCGCCGCCTCGTGCACGACCTGTCGCGCGAGACCGGCAAGGAGATCGAGCTCATCACCGAGGGCGAGAGCACGGAGGTCGACAAGACGGTCATCGACCGGCTCGCCGACCCGCTCGTGCATCTCGTGCGCAATTCCATCGACCATGGCCTCGAAAAACCGGAAGAGCGCATCGCCGCCGGCAAGGGGGCGAAGGGCCGGGTCATCCTCTCCGCGCACCAGACGGGCGGCGAGGTGATCATCACCATCAAGGACGACGGGCGCGGCATCAACCGCGAGCGGGTGCGCGCCAAGGCGGAAGCGTCGGGCATCATCCAGCCGGGCGCGACGCTCTCCGACCAGGACCTGCTCCAGCTGATCTTCCAGCCGGGTTTTTCGACCGCCCAGGCGGTGACGAACCTGTCCGGCCGCGGCGTCGGCATGGACGTGGTCAAGAAGACGGTGGAGGCGCTGCGCGGCACGATCGACATTGCCAGCAAGCCGGGCGAAGGCTCGGTCGTGGCGCTGCGCATCCCGCTCACCCTCGCCATCATCGAGGGCCTGCTCGTACGCGTCGGCCAGGGCTGCTACGTCATCCCGCTCTCGGCGGTGGAAGAGTGCCTGGAACTCTCGCTCGAAGACGACCTGCGCTCGCGCGGGCGCAGCTTCATCTCGCTGCGCGACAGCCTGGTGCCGTTTCTGCGCCTGCGCGAACTGTTCCGCACCGGCACGCCGCCCGACCCGTACCAGAAGGTCGTCGTCATCTCGACGGGATCGGAACGCGTCGGCCTCGTCGTCGACCAGATCATCGGCGACCACCAGACGGTCATCAAATCCATGTCCAAGCTGCACCATGACGTCGACACGTTCTCCGGCGCGACCATCCTCGGCGATGGCAGCGTGGCGCTGATCCTCGACGTCACCCATCTGGTCGCGGCCGGACAGCAGCAGGAGGCGCAATTGCGGGCGGCAGGATGAGCGAAGCGGTACGAAAACGCGACTACGACGCGATCTGGGGTGCGGAGGAAGACCTCTCGGTGCTTACCTTCAACCTCAACGGCGAGACCTTCGCCATAGAGGCGATCGTCGTGCAGGAAATCCTCGACCTTCTGCCGGAGACCCGTGTGCCCGGCAGCAAGCCCTTCGTTTCCAGCGTCATCAACTTCCGCGGCAAGGTGATCCCGCTCGCCGATATCCGCCTCGCCTTCGGCATGGACGCGACGGAAACCACCATCGACAGCCGCATCGTCGTCATCGAGCTCGATCTCGGCGACGAGCCGACCCTGATCGGCATTCGCACCGACAAGGTCAACGAAGTCACCACGCTTCCCAAGGTCGCCAGCGAACCGCCGCCGAGCGTCGGCATGCGCTGGCGCGCCGACTACATCAGCTGCCTCGTCAAGCGGGGCGGCGAGTTCATCATCGTCCCGAACCTGCACGCGATCTTTTCCTCCCAGAAAGAGCGCCCGGCACAAGCGCCGACCTAGGACACCAGGAGAGACCCATGCGCTTTACCATCAAACTCAAGCTGTTCCTGACCTTCGCCTTCATGCTGGCCGTGCTCGTCGGCACGGCGGCCTACGGCATCCTGAGTCTCGGCGGCCTCAACACCACGCTCGGCGACGTACTGAACGGCCCGGCTGAACGGCTGAAACTCGCCCAGACGCTGAACAACCTGCAGCTCCAGCAGATCCGCCAGCAGAAGAACATGCTGTCCTCGGCAAGCCCCACCGAGACCAACCGCTACATCGCGCTCAGCGACGAGGCCCGCAAGGAATTCGACGCGACCTTCCAGGAGGTTCTCGGCAAGGCGACGGAACAGGGCAAGGTGCTGTGGAACAAGCTCGACGGCTTCACCACGGACTTCCGCCGCGACGACGACCGCATCCGCGTGCTGGCGCTTGCTGGCGACATGGCGGGCGCGACCCGCGTTTCGACCAATGACGCGCGCGCTGCCACCAACGAGATCGACGAGTTGCTCGGCGAGGTCGTCAAGCTGGAGGCGAGCCGCCTGACCGAGGCGGAGCTGGCGGCCGATGCCCAGTACCAGAGCACCCGCACGATCATGGTGACGGTCGCGGCCATCGCGCTCCTCGTCGCCACGGGCGCGGCCCTGTGGATCGTCATGTCGATCAACCGCGGCATCTCCCGGGCCGTCGGCGTCGTGCAGAACGTGGCGGACGGCGACCTTACCCGCTTTGCCGAGATCTCCACCAGGGACGAGATCGGCGACCTGCTCGGCCACGTCAACACGATGATCGAGCGCCTGCGCGGCGTGGTGGCGGACGCCCTGTCGGCCTCCGACAACGTCTCCTCCGGCAGCCAGGAACTGTCGGCCAGCTCCGAGACCCTTTCGCAGGGCGCGACGGAACAGGCGTCCTCCGCCGAAGAGGCCTCCGCCTCGATGGAGGAGATGGCCTCCAACATCAAGCAGAACGCCGACAACGCGGCCCAGACGGAAAAGATCGCCCGCCAGTCCTCGCGCGACGCGGAAGCCTCCGGCCAGGCCGTCGGCCGCGCCGTTTCCGCGATGCGCACCATCGCGGAGAAGATCTCCATCGTGCAGGAAATCGCCCGCCAGACCGACCTCCTCGCCCTCAATGCCGCCGTCGAGGCGGCCCGTGCCGGCGAGCATGGCAAGGGCTTTGCCGTCGTCGCCTCGGAAGTGCGCAAGCTCGCCGAGCGCAGCCAGGCCGCTGCCGCCGAGATCAGCGCGCTCTCCGGCGAGACGGTCTCCGTCGCGACGGAAGCCGGCGAGATGCTGAACCGGCTTGTGCCCGATATCCGCAAGACCGCGGAACTGGTCTCGGAAATCTCCGCCGCCTGCCGCGAGCAGGATATCGGCGCCTCGCAGATCAACGAGGCGATCCAGCAGCTCGACAAGGTGACCCAGCAGAATGCCGGCGCCTCGGAGGAAATGTCGGCAACGTCGGAAGAGCTGGCCGCCCAGGCGGAAGAGCTGCAGGCCTCCATCGCCTTCTTCCGCGTGGAGAATTCGGCCCGCAAGGAGCCGAACCATGCCGAGAAGCTGCGCGCGACCGCGGCGAAGATGGCCGCTCCCGTTGCCGCCAAGCGCCCGGCTGCGGCGCCGGCCTACCGCCCGGCCCCGGCCGCCAGGGCGACGCGCGGCAACGGCTTTGCCCTCGACATGTCGATGGGCGGCCCGGATGCCGACGACGCGGACTTCCGCGAAAGCGCTTGAGCGAACGAATGATCGCGGCGCATCCAGCAACGGATGCGCCGCATGATCGACCCGGCGCGTGTAGGCGCCGGCACAAGGGCCGCCTGCGGCCCGCGAAAGGGTGAGTGTATCGGTCTTCTCGCATGACGGGCCCCGGCTTCCGGTGCCCTGCCCGAACGGCATCTGCTACCAAAGGAGCCCAAAGATGCGCGCAACCATCAAACTGAAGCTGGCGGCGGCCTTCGGTGTCATCATCCTGATGATGGCCGGCACGTCCGTTTACGCCATTCTGAGCCTTTCCTCGCTGAACCAGGCGATCTCCGACCTGATCGCCGGCCCCGCCGCGCGCCTCGAGGCCGCGCAAAACCTCGCCAATTACCAGCTCCGCCTGGCGCGGGCGCAGATGAACCTCGCGACCGTCGCCAATCCCCGCGACGTCGCCACCGCGATCGAGGCAGGCGACCGTTATCGCAAAGGCTTCGAGGAAACCCTCGACACGCTGGTCCGGCTGTCGAGCGATCCGGCCGCCCTCCAGCAATGGCAGGCCATCGGCGAAAGGGAAAAGCAGCTCATCCGCATCGACGACCAGGTCCGCGCGCTCGCCGGCTCCGGCAATTCGGCCGAGGCGCTCCGCCTTGCGACGACCGAGAGCCGCCGCCTGATGGACGCGATCGAGGAGACGATCGACGCCCGCATCGAGAACAACAAGGCGCTGCTGGTGACGGCGGAAGAGGACGCCGACGCGCAATATGCCCATACGCGCAACCTGATCGTGACGATTGCCGGTGCCGCGCTGCTGCTCGCCGTCGGTGCCGCCATCTGGCTCGCGCTCGGCATCAACAGCGGCCTGAAGAAGATCAAGACTGTCGCGGAGGCTGTCGCGGTCGGCGATCTCGACCAGACGGTCGAGATCAAGACGAACGACGAGATCAAGGACCTGGTCGACACGATCAACGTGATGACCGGCAACCTGCGCAAAACGGCCGCCATCGCCGACCAGATCGCCAATGGCGACCTGACCGTGACGCCAAAACCGCTCTCCGGCAAGGACACGCTCGGCCTGTCGCTGGAAAGCATGGTGGAGCGCCTGCGCGGCGTCGTCGCCGATGCGCTTTCGGCGGCCGACAATGTCTCCTCCGGCAGCCAGGAGCTTTCGGCAAGCTCGGAACAGCTGTCTCAGGGCGCGACGGAACAGGCTTCCTCCGCCGAAGAGGCCTCCGCCTCGATGGAGGAGATGGCCTCCAACATCAAGCAGAACGCGGACAACGCAGCCCAGACGGAAAAGATCGCCCGCCAGTCCGCCAAGGATGCCGAGGCGTCGGGCGAGGCCGTCGGCCGCGCGGTCGGCGCCATGCGCACCATCGCGGAGAAAATCTCCATCGTGCAGGAAATCGCCCGCCAGACCGACCTTCTCGCCCTCAACGCCGCCGTCGAGGCGGCCCGTGCCGGCGAACACGGCAAGGGCTTTGCCGTCGTCGCCTCGGAAGTGCGCAAGCTCGCCGAGCGCAGTCAGGCCGCTGCCGCCGAGATCAGCGCGCTCTCCGGCGAGACGGTCTCCGTCGCGACGGAAGCCGGCGAGATGCTGAACCGGCTGGTGCCCGATATCCGCAAGACCGCGGAACTGGTCTCGGAGATCTCCGCCGCCTGCCGCGAGCAGGATATCGGCGCCTCGCAGATCAACGAGGCGATCCAGCAGCTCGACAAGGTGACCCAGCAGAATGCCGGCGCCTCGGAGGAAATGTCCGGCACCTCGGAAGAGCTTGCCGCCCAGGCCGAGGAATTGCAGACCTCGATCGCCTTCTTCCGCGTCGATCGTGCGTCGAGTGCCCCGGTCGTGCAGCCGCGCCGCCCGGCACCGGTCTCGCGCCCGGTCGTCAAGGCAGCCGCCGCGCCGCTTCGCAAGTCCGACAACAGCGTCAACGGCCAGCAGGCCCGCGCCCGCGGCTTTGCCCTCGACATGTCGATGGGCGGCCCGGATGCGGACGACGCCGATTTCAGGGAAAGCGCTTGATCATGGCCGGTCCGTCCTCCGAATCCCAGTTCGTCACCTTCAGCCTCGACAACGAGGTCTTTGCGGTGCCCGTCTCGGTCGTCCGGGAAATCCTCGACCACGAGGATGCCTTCAAGATCCCGCACGGGCCGGAATACCTGCTCGGTCTCAGGGACGTGCGCGGCCAGGGCGTGCCGGTCATCGACCTGCGTCTTCGCCTCGGCATGACGAGGACCGAGAAGACGCCGCACACGCGCGCTTTGGTGCTCGACGTGCCGATCGGCGAGAAGACCCTAACCCTCGGCCTCGTCGCCGACCGGGTCTTCGAGGTCATCCCCTTCCGCGACGACGAAATCGAGGGCGCGCCGGATATCGGCGTGCGCTGGCCGTCCGACTACATTGCCGGCGTCGTGCGCCGCAATGGCGGCTTCGTCGTCATCGTCGACCTCGCGCGCCTGTTCTCCGGCGCCGAGGTGGCAATGATGGGCTCGGCGGGTCGCCTTGCCGCGACGGCATAGTTTCGGGAGGACCGGCGTGGGAGCTGCATTGCGGATGCAAGGGGCGGAAGACGGGCTGAGCAGCCGGAACTTCGAGGCCCTGTCGCGCTACATCTACGACTATAGCGGCATCAAGATGCCGATCACGAAGCTGACGATGCTGGAGGGCCGGCTGCGCCGGCGCCTGCGGGCGACCGGTATTACCAGCTTCAACGACTATTGCGACTATCTCTTCAAGCATGGCGGCATCGAGAAGGAGGCGATCTTCCTCATCGACGCCGTGACGACGAACAAGACCGACTTCTTCCGCGAGCCGAAGCATTTCGACCACATGGCCGCGACCGGCCTGCCGGAAATGGTGGCGGCCGGCCACAAGCGGCTGCGGCTGTGGAGCGCCGCCTGCTCCATCGGCGCCGAGCCCTATACGATGGCGATGGTGATGCAGGATTTCGTCGATGCGGCCTCCGGCCTCGACTACCGCATCCTCGCCACCGACCTTTCGACCGACGTGCTTGCCGCCGCCCGGCGCGGCGTCTATCCGCGCGACATGATCCAGCCCGTGCCGGCGGAGATGCAGCGCCGCTACGTCATGGTCTCGCGCGATGCCGGGCGCGGCGAGGTGCGCATCCATCCGCGCCTGCGCTCGACGATCGGCTTTGCCCGCATGAACCTCATGGACAGCGCCTACAGGGTGGGCGAGCCGATGCACATGATCTTCTGCCGCAACGTGCTGATCTATTTCGACAAGCCGACGCAGGCCAAGGTGCTGTCACGGCTCTGCGACTGCCTCGTGCCCGGCGGCTTCCTCTATGTGGGCCATTCCGAAACGGTGACCGGCATTTCGCTGCCGGTGCGCCAGGTCGCCAACACGGTTTTCAAGAAGATCTGATGGTCCCTCCCGGCAAGAAGATCCGCGTACTCATCATCGACGACTCGGCGAGCGTGCGCCAGGCGCTGACCCATGTGCTGGAGCAGGACCCGGAAATCGAGGTGATGGGCGCGGCCTCCGACCCCTTCATGGCGGCCAGGAAGATCCAGGAGGAAATCCCCGACGTCATCACGCTCGACGTGGAGATGCCGCGCATGGACGGCATCACCTTCCTGCGCAAGATCATGGCGCAGAAGCCCATCCCCGTCGTCATGTGCTCCTCGCTGACCGAGGAGGGCTCGGAGACGCTGATGCAGGCGCTGGAGGCCGGCGCCGTCGACATCATCCTGAAGCCGAAGATCGGCGCGGCCGACCATCTCGCCGAATCCGGCACGCGCATCCGCGAGGCCGTCAAGGGCGCCGCGGTCGCCCGCCTCGGCCAGAACCGGCGCACGGCGGCGGCAAGCGGGCCGACCGCAAAGCTCACCGCCGATGCCGTGTTGCCCCCGCCCTCCGGCCGCGCCATGGCCAAGACGACCGAGATGGTCGCCTGCATCGGCGCCTCGACCGGCGGCACGGAGGCGCTGCGCGTGCTGCTGGAGCAGCTGCCGGCCAATTCGCCTGGCATCGTCATCGTGCAGCACATGCCGGAAAAGTTCACCGCGGCCTTCGCCAGGCGCCTCGACAGCCTGTGCGAGGTGGCGGTGAAGGAAGCCGTGCATGGCGATCCCGTCCTGCGCGGCCATGTGCTGATCGCGCCCGGCGACCGCCACATGATGCTGGAGCGGCAGGGTGCGCGCTACCATGTCGCCGTGCGCGAAGGCCCCCTCGTCTCGCGCCACCGGCCGTCCGTCGATGTGCTCTTCCGCTCCGCCGCCCGTTCGGCCGGGGCGAATGCCATGGGCGTCATCCTCACAGGGATGGGCGACGACGGCGCACGCGGCATGAACGAGATGCACCAGGCCGGCGCCCATACGGTGGCGCAGGACGAGGCGAGCTCCGTCGTCTTCGGCATGCCGAAGGAGGCGATCGCCCATGGCGGCGTCGACAGGATCCTGCCGCTCGACCAGATCGCCCGCGAGATCCTCGCCGCCGACCGGCGGAGGTGAAAACGCCGCGGTTTTTCGCGTGTTTTCACCGGCCATTAACCATGACCGGCGAGGATGACGAAGCACCATGCGAGGGTGCTTTGCGAGCGATGACCGGCTCAAGAACCGCTCCGGGGAGCCCCATGCCCGTCATCACCTTCGCCAACACCAAGGGCGGCGCCGGCAAGACCACGGCCGTCTTGCTGCTTGCGACCGAGCTTGCCCGCCTCGGCTTCCGCGTCTCGGTGCTCGACGCCGACCCGCAGCACTGGATCACCCGCTGGCACGAGAATTCCGAAGGCGTGCTCGGCAACCGCCTTTGCGTGGTGCCCTATGTCACCATGGGCACGATCGACCGGCAGCTGGCCGACGAGAAGGCGCGCGCCGATTTCGTGCTGATCGACCTGCCGGGTTCGCGCAGTTCGCTGCTCGCCAAGGCCGTCGGCCATTCCGACTACGTGCTCATTCCCGTGCAGGGTTCCGCCATGGACGCGCAGGGCGGCGCGAATGTCATCGAACTCCTGCAGTATCTGGAGGACAAGGCCGATATCCGCATCCGCCATTCCGTCGTGCTCACCCGCGTCAACTCCATGGTGACGACGCGCGCCATGCATGCGGTCAAGGACCTGCTCGCCGCCCGCCGCGTGCATCTCCTGCAGACGCCGATCATCGAACGCTCGGCGTTCCGCGATATCTTCGGCTGCGGCGGCACGCTCTATACGATGGACGGCCGGCGCGTCAGCAATCTGGACAAGGCGCAGGAGAATGCGAGGGCGCTTGCGCTGGAAGTGCTCCAGCAGATCCCAGCGGCCCTGCGCCCGACCGGGGCGGAGAGGCTGAGCAACGTCGCCTGAGGCTTTACACTCTTTTGCAGGGGCCGCGGATCGCGCGGCCTTTTTCATAAGGAAGAAAACAGGGGTCCAGAAATGGAAAAGCCTGCCGCGGGAGGAGGTGCGGCAGGCTTTCCGATAGAACCGAATGGCGACTGGGAGGAGGAGTGCCGCCATTCCCGCAGTCGGCCCTGGGAGGAGGAGTGGGCCTTCTGCAATCATCGAAGCTTCGTGGGAGGAGGTACGTTGCTTCGATAAGTATGACTATAGCTGATTCTTGATTATTTGATAGGCATCGTTTTGCAAGGCAGCTATGCGTTATGCGCGTAGCGTATGTCTCAATATCGCCAGGCCGCCGGCTCGCGCCGGATTCTCTTCGCACATGCAAAAACACCCGCCGGAGGCGGGTGTCTTCGAATTCTGCCGGTTGGCGGCGTGTCGCTCAGAAGCCGACGGCCGCGCGCGCGACGGCCTTGATCTCCGAACGCTCGATGCCGAGATCGCGCAGTTCGCGGGCGGTCATGCGGTCGAGTTCGTTGACGGTCTGACGGTACTTGCGCCAATTGCTGAAGGAACGTGCCATGTTCATGATGATCCCCTTTCCGGAGGCTCTCTGTTCGGCACCGGTCCGTGGCGCCGCGTCTTTCGATGACCGTCTTATAGGCTTATGTTGCAATGCGGAACAGCGCTAAGCTGGCACGTCACCCATGCAAACGGCGCATGGGTCTGGTCATCTTCTGTTAAGGTTGCACGCAGCTCAGAGGGCGAATGCGAGGCTGTTTTCTGCAAAAAATACGATTTTTTGGCGTGCGCCACGGCAAAACCGGCCGAAAGAGGCCCATTTCGCTGTCCGGGGCGTCGAAAATGCCTACCCTTGCCATTCCCGGTCCTTTGCAAATCTCCACAGCAAAAGCGCTTCGCACTTTTGCCGGACTTGCTCTAAGAAGGCGTCCCGCGGCAGCGCCGCCCTTTCGATGACGGAACGACATGAGCGACAATCTGCAGGGTCAAGAACGGGGCGACGTGCTCGCCCATGTCTCCGGCAACCTGCGCCGCCTTCGCCAGGCGGCCGGGCTCAGCCAGGCGGCGCTGGCGCAGGCCTCCGGCATCAGCCGGCGCATGATCGTGGCGGTCGAGGGGGGCGATGCCAATATCAGCCTGTCGAGCCTCGACAAGCTGGCCGCCGCCATGGGCGTGCGCTTCGTCGATCTCGTGCGCGATCCGGCCCGCGCGCCCTCTGCGGAGATCAACGAGGTGACCTGGCGGGGAAGCGATGCGCAAAGCACCGCCGTGCTGCTCGGCACGGCGCCGGCGACGGCGGAGGCTCAGATGTGGCTCTGGTCGCTCGGCCCCGGCGAGCGCTATGCGGCCGAACCCGACCCGACCGGCTGGCACGAAATGCTGTTCGTGACCGAGGGGACGCTGCGGCTCGAGCTTTCGGGCATCGCCAGGGATTTCGCCGCGGGCAGCTTCACCATCTATGCGACCGACCAGGCCTATGCCTATGCCAATCCCGGCACCGTGCCCGTGCGCTTCGTGCGCAACGTGATCTCCTGACCCTCATCCCGCCGCCAGCATCCAGGCCATGCCGGCGAGCGCCGAAAGCGCGAGCGTCAGCAGCACCGAGGCCCCGAGACGGAACAGGGCGTAGGCCGCGGCGGCGGCGAGCAGGGCCGACGGCAGGATGAGCGTCGACGGATCGGGCAGCTCGAGGCGCAGCGGGCCTGCGGCGAGAACCCTGACCTCCCCGAACAGCGTGTGCAAGGCGAACCAGACCGCCAGGTTGAGGATGACGCCGACCACGGCGGCGGTGATCGCCGACAGGGCGCCGGACAGCGCCGCATTGCCGCGCAGTTTTTCGATGAAGGGCGCGCCGAGGAAGATCCAGAGGAAGCAGGGCACGAAGGTGACCCAGGTGGTGAGGGTCGCCGCGAGCGTCGCCGCCACCAAGGGATCGAGGCCGCCGGGATCGCGATAGGCGGCGAGGAAGCCGACGAATTGCAGCACCATGATGAGCGGCCCCGGCGTCGTCTCGGCCATGCCGAGGCCGTCGAGCATTTCGCCGGGCCGCAGCCAGCCATAGTGCTGAACGGCCTCCTGCGCGACATAGGCAAGCGCCGCATAGGCGCCGCCGAAGGTGACGACCGCCATCTTGCTGAAGAAGATGCCGACCTGCGCGAAGACATCGTTGCCGCCGGCGAAGAACCAGATCGCCGCAACGGGGCCGAGCCAGAGACAGAGCAGCGCCGCCGAGATCTTCAGCGACCAGCCGGGATGGGGCCGCGCATGGGCGGGCGTCGCCTCGCCGAGCAGCGAATCCTCGTCCCGCAAAACCTGCGCACCCGACGCCGCATGGCCGCCTGCCGTGCGGAAGAGGCGGGAGCCGGATCGCGAACCGAGATAGCCGACAATGGCGGCGACGAGAACGATGAGCGGAAACGGCACCTTGAAGGCGAAGATGGCGACGAAGGCGCCGGCGGCCAGAAGGATCATCGCCGGATTGACGAGCGCGCGGCGGCCGATGCGGAACACCGCCTGCACGACGACGGCGAGCACCGCCGCTTTGAGGCCGAAGAACAGGCCCCCGACCACGCCGGCATCGCCGAAGAGGACGTAGACATAGCTCAGTGCGAGGATCGACAGGAAACCGGGCAGGATGAAGAGCAGGCCCGCGAGAAGGCCGCCCGCCGTGCGGTGCATCAGCCAGCCGATATAGACGGCGAGCTGCTGGGCCTCCGGTCCCGGCAGGAGCATGCAGTAGTTCAGCGCGTGGAGGAAGCGCTTCTCGCCGATCCAGCGTTTCTCGTCGACGACGATGCGGTGCATCACGGCGATCTGCCCGGCGGGGCCGCCGAAGCTGAGCGCGGCCACGCGCGCCCAGACGCGGAGCGCCTCGCCGAGGGGGACGCCGTGCCCTTCGGTGCCGGGCGAATGGGGCGGCGGTGCCGCATGATCGTTCATCGGATGTCCTTCCCCCTTGCCGTCGCGATCGATCGCAGCCGTCCCCTGCCCTGTCAAGGCGCGGGAGGGCTTGACGGATGAGGATGCTGGCATTATTAAACTCATTAGTTAATTAACCTTATGGATAAATGATGTGAGCGATCCGCTGAGCATGACGTTCGCCGCCCTTGCGGACCCGACTCGCCGGGCGATCCTGGCACGGCTTTCCGAAGGGGATGCGACAGTGAACGAGATCGCCGCCCCTTTCGCGATGAGCCTGCCCGCCGTTTCGAAGCATTTGAAGGTGCTGGAGGCGGCAGGCCTCATCACCCGCAGCCGCACCGCCCAGTGGCGCCCCTGCCATCTGGAGACGGGGCCGCTGAAGGAGGCCAACGGCTGGATCGCCCATTACCGGCGCTTCTGGGACCAGAGTTTCGACCGGCTCGACGATTACGTCAGGCAATTGCAGACCGGCGAGCCGGACAAGAAGAGCTGAGGAGGACGACCACCATGCAACACACAGCCGGAACCGCAGAGCCCATCGGCCTTTCCATCGAGCGCCTAATCGAGGCGCCCGTCGCCCTCGTCTTCAAGCTGTGGACCGCGCCGGAGCACCTTGCCCGCTGGCTGGGGCCGAAGGATTTCACGGCCCATGCGGTGCGCATGGACTTTCGCCCGGGCGGCGCGTGGTCGGCGGTGATCCGCTCGCCGGACGGCGACGACTATCCGATGGGCGGCGTCTACCGGGAGATCACGGAAAACCGCCGCCTCGTCTTCACCTTCCGCTGGACGGCGGAGGACGGGCCGGACACGCTGGTGACCGTGACCTTCAAGGACCTTGCCGGCAAGACCCGGCTGACCTTCGCCCAGACGCCGTTCGACACCATCCAGTCCCGCGACAGCCATGCCGAGGGCTGGGGCGAATGCCTCGACCGGCTGGTCGCCTGCATCCTGCAAGAACGCAGCGGAGGAGAAGAGCGATGAAAAGGACCTATCACGGCAGCTGTCATTGCGGCGCCGTCCGCTACAAATGCCTGCTCGACCTCGACGAGGGCCTGAGGCGCTGCAACTGCTCCTTCTGCCGGCGCACGCGCATGCTGAAGACCTTCACGAAGCGCGAGGATTTCAAGCTGCTGTCCGGCGAGGGCCGGCTCCTCACCTACCGCGCCGCCGATTCGAGCTGGCCGGACGGCGATGTCGACCATTATTTCTGCGGGAACTGCGGCGTCCGCTCCTTCTCGCGCGGCTACCATGAAACCTTCATGGGGCATTTCTACTGCATCAATGCCGGCACGCTGGACGACGTGTCCGAAGGGGACCTCAGCGCCGCGCCCGTCATCTACGAGAACGGCATGGTGGACGACTACGAGAACCCGCCGCCGCACCACGCCCATCTTTGACCTCACGCCGCGCGGGCCTGCTGCCGGAGGTAGCGGTCCATCGCCTCCAGCATGGCCTGCCAGCCGGCCTGATGGTCTTCAGCCTTGTCGCGGCCGTCGAAATAGGTGCCTTGCTCGACAAACCGCATGCGCGTGCCGTCCGGGACCGCCTCGAGGGCCACGACGACCGTGCCGGCGAAGGTGAGCGTGCCGTCCTCCCGGAGCAGGCTGGCATAGGCGATGCGCTCTTGCGGCCGGATCTGCAGATAGCGGTTCTCGTTGAGATAGACGGGCCCGCCCTTGGGGCCGAAGCGGCAGAGATCGCTTTCGCCGACTGCAAAGCCGAAGCGCTCGAAGCGCATCTGCCAGTCCGGGCCGGGATCGCCCCAGGCCTCCTGCGCAGCCTGCTGCGACCAGGCCGCAAAGACCGCCGCGGCCGGCGCGGCGAAGGTTCTGGTGATATCGACGGTGCCGTGTTCGATGGACATGGTCTTCTCCTTCCTGTTGGTGGAACGGGGAAGAGCATGGCCGGCTCCTGGCCCGGCCGGTAGAGACGTTCTCGACACTTTCGGGGCGGATGTGCCAATCTTGCGCCATGCCGACACGTCCGAAGCCGACCAGCCCCCTCACCGTCGCCATCCTCGCCTTGCCGGAAAGCGGCACCATGGCACCCTATGGCCTGCACGAGATCCTCGGCGAGGCCGGCCGCGGCCCGAAGGCGCTGCGTCCCCTCAATCCGGTGCTCGTCGCCGCGGAGACCCGCACCCACGCGACGGGCAGCGGCCTCAGCGTGACCCCGCAGCAGGGGCTTGCCGGCGGCCTTGCCGATATCGTCGTCGTCTGCGACATCCATCTCGATCCGGGCCTGTCGCCGGCCGGCCGCTGGCGGCGGGAGATCGCCTGGGTACGGCGGCATATCGAGGCGGAGGCGCTGGTCTGCTCGGCCTGCAGCGGCGCGGTGCTGCTGGCCGAAGCCGGGCTGCTCGACGGCACGGAGGCCGCCTCGCACTGGATCATGGCGGATCTTTTCCGCGACCACTATCCGAAGGTCACCTTCCGGCCGGAGCGCATTCTCTGCGACAGCGGCCGCGCCGGGCGGCTGATCACCACTGGCGGCGCCACGTCCTGGCAGGATCTCGCGCTCTACCTCATCGGCCGTTTCTGCGGAGCCGAGGAAGCGACGCGCATCGCCCGGCTCTTCCTGATCGGCGACCGGGGCCACGGGCAACTCCCCTTCGCCTCCATGGCCCGGCCGCGCCAGCACGGCAATGCCGCAATCGCCGACGTGCAGACCTGGCTTGCCGACAACTATGCCGCCCCCAATCCGGTGGCCGCCATGGTGGCGCGCTCCGGCATGGCGGAGCGCACCTTCAAGCGCCAGTTCAAGGCCGCCACCGGCTATGCGCCGGTGGACTATGTGCAGGCCATGCGCATCGAGGAGGCCAAGCAGATGCTGGAGACCGGGCCGGACGCCATCGAGGACATCGCCGTTGCGGTCGGCTACGGCGATCCGACCTTCTTCCGAAAGCTCTTCCGCCGCCGCGTCGGCGTCACGCCGGCGCAGTACCGCCAGCGCAACCGCCTTCGCACCCTCGGCTGACGATGGCCGGTTTGCCCCGAAACCAGCCCGTTTGCCTCTGACCTTCAAGCCCCGTCGCCGGCACACTCGCCTCATCGGAACACGAGGAGACGCGACATGGACTTCTATTACGCCCCCACCGCCTGTAGCCAGGCCGCCCATATCCTGCTGCACGAGGCGGACCTTTCCTTCCGGCCGCACAAGGTCGACATCTTCCAGCACACGCTGGAGGACGGCAGCAGCTATGAGGCGGTCAATCCGAACGGCTACGTGCCCGCTCTTCGCCTCGATAACGGCCTCCTCCTGACGGAAAACGTCGCGCTGCTCGACTGGATCGCCCTTGCCGGCGACGGCCTCGTGCCGGACGGGCCGCTCGGCCGCACGCGCCACCTGCAGATGCTCGCCTTCCTCTCGACGGAACTGCAGAAGCCCTTCGTGCGACTGTTCTTCACCGAGAACGAGGAGGAGAAGGCCTGGCTGACCGAAACGCTCACCCGCCGCTTCGGCTGGATCGCCACGCGCATCGAGGGCGACTATCTCTTCGGCGCGCGCTTTTCGGCCGCGGATGCCTTCTTCTACGTGATGGCGCGCTGGGCCGCGATGTGCGGCATCACCCTGCCGGAGACGCTGCAGGCGCTGGCGGGCCGGATAGAGGCGCGGCCGGCGGTGAGGACAGCGCTGGCGAAGGAGGGTGTCGCACCACTGGGCGGAGCCGCCTGAGCCTTGAGGAAAAGCGTTGCGCCCGCCCGACGATCCGCCGGCGTGAGGGCCTTGCTACGGGTCCGGTTCCGGCGACTGTCGGAACTGGTCGCTGGCGAGTCGCAGACAGGCTGCACTGGCGGGAAAGCAGGCCCTAAAATCGGCAGCAACATTTCATCGGGGTCCAGCACATGGCAGAGTTTCCGCAACAGGCGAAGGTCGTCATCATCGGTTTGGGTGGCATCGTGGGCGCATCGATCGCCCATCATCTCATCGAGCGGGGATGGGACGACATCGTGGGCATCGACAAGTCGGGCGTTCCCACCGATATCGGTTCGACGGCGCACGCCTCGGACTTCTGCTACACGACGAGCCACGACTATCTTTCGGTCTGGACCACCCAGTATTCGATCGATTTCTACGAGAAGATGGGCCACTACGCCCGCATCGGCGGCCTGGAGGTCGCGCGCACCGGCGACGATGCCTGGATGGAGGAGATCAAGCGCAAGCTCTCCTCCGCCCGGGCTTTCGGCACGCGCGCGCACTATGTCTCGCCGGCCGAGATCAAGGAGAAGTTCCCGCTGATCGAGGAAGACCAGGTGATGGGCGGCCTGTTCGACCCGGACGCCGGCCTCGTCATCCCGCGCTCGCAGACGGTTGCCGGCAAGCTGGTCGACGCCGCCGAAAGATCCGGCAAGCTGCAGGTCTACGGCAACACGCCGGCCCAGTCGCTGATCGTTGAGGGCGGGCGCATCAAGGGCGTCGTCACCCATCGCGGCACGATCATGGCCGACCATGTCATCGTCTGCGCCGGCATCTGGGGCCGCCTGATCGCCGAAATGGTCGGCGAGGATCTTCCCGTCATGCCGGTCGATCACCCGCTCACCTTCTTCGGCCCGTACAACGAATTCGAAGGCACCGGCAAGGAGATCGGCTTTCCGCTTCTGCGCGATCAGGGCAATTCCGCCTATATGCGCGATACGGGCGATCCGAAGACCACCGAGGGCGGCCAGATCGAGTGGGGCTATTACGAGACCACCAATCCGCGCCTGTGCCATCCGCGCGACATTCTCGAAAAGCACGAGGCACGCCTCTCCCCCTCGCAGCGCGACCTCGACATGGAGCAGATCCTCGAACCGCTCGAACGCGCCATGGAACTGACGCCGATCCTCGGCGAACTCGGCTACAACGAGGGTCATTCGTTCAACGGCCTGTTGCAGGTTTCCGCCGCCGGCGGCCCCTCCTGCGGCGAGAGCCAGAAGGTGCGCGGCCTCTGGTACTGCGTCGCCATCTGGGTGAAGGACGGCCCCGGCTACGGCAAGCTGATCGCGGACTGGATGACGGACGGCCGCACCGAGGTCGACCACAATTCGATCGACTATGCCCGCTTCTACCCGCACCAGCTGGAGGAAAAGTTCATCGAGGGCCGTACCTACGAGGCTGCCCAGAAGATCTACTTCCCGGCCGTGCACACCCGCGAGCCCTATGCCACGGGCCGCAACGTCAAGCGTTCGCCCTTCTATGAGCGCGAAGTGGAGCTCGGCGGCTACTTCATGGAGCTCGGCGGCTGGGAGCGTGCGCATGGCTACAAGGCCAACGAGCACCTGCTGGAAAAGTACGGCGACCGTGTGCCGGTGCGCGAGAACGAATGGGACAGCCGCCATTTCTGGCGCGTGTCGAATGCCGAGCACCTGGCGATGAGCGAGGATTGCGGCATCGTCAACCTCTCGCATTTCCACATGGTGGATATCGAAGGGCCCGACCATGTCGAACTGCTGGAATGGCTCTGCGCGGCCAAGATCGGCGGCGACGCGAATATCGGCAAGGGCATCTACACCCACTTCCTCGACGACGAGGGCATGGTGCGCGCCGACTTCACCGTCTTCCGCATGGCCGACCGCTGCCGCCTCGTCAACGGCGCCGATGCCGGCCCGCGCGACTTCCATTACATGAAGCGCGTCGCCGAAGACCGCGGGCTCGACGTCACCATCACCGACGTCTCGGAGAAGTTCATCACCATCGGCATCTGGGGCCCGAATGCCCGCGAGACGCTGAAGAAGGTGGTGGCGGACCCGGCCGGGCTCGACCTGGAGAACTTCGCCTTCGCCGCCATCAAGCAGATCGAGATCGCCGGCAAGCCGGTCACCGCCTTCCGCATCTCCTATGTCGGCGAGCAGGGCTGGGAGCTGCACATGAAATACGAGGACGGCCTTGCCGTCTGGGATGCGCTGCGCGAAACGGGGGTCATGGCCTTCGGCGTCGAGACCTATGCCAATTCGCGCCGCATGGAAAAGAGCCTGCGTCTCCAGAACGCCGACCTTCTCACCCAGTACAACCTCATCGAGGCCGACCTTGCCCGCCCGAAGGTCAAGGAAGCGGATTTCCGCGGCAAGGCGAAGCACCTGGAATACAAGGCACGCGACCATCAGCCCGCCATGCTCTGCACGCTGGTCATGACGGACAATACCGACAGGAACGGCGTCAAGCGCTACCCGCTCGGCAACCTGCCCGTCATCGACCCGGAAACCGGCGAGGTGCTGGTCGACGAGCTCGGCCGCCGTTCCTACACGACCTCCATCGCCTTCGGTCCGACGATCGGCAAGAACATCGCGCTGGCCTACCTGCCGCACGCCTATTGCCAGGAAGGCCGCCAGCTCGAGATCGAGTATTTCGCCGAGACCTACCCGGTCGAGGTGGTCGGCATCGGCTACAAGCCGCTCTATGATCCCGAGAACCTGAAGCCGCGCACGTAAGCGGGTTCGGGGACGTCAAAAAGGAAAGGGCGTGCCGGCGAAAGCGGGCGCGCCCTTTTGCTTGGTCGGTCTACGCGAGGCTCTTCTTGTCTCTTCGCATTCCATCGCCGCCCCCTGCCTATGCTCTCATCTTCACCCGCTGCCCTCTCCCCGTCATCCTCGGGCTTGACCCGAGGATCCACGTGCCAAACTCAAGGCGCGCCGTGTCGCTTGGATCCTCGGGTCAAGCCCGAGGATGACGAAGGAGAGGTGGGCGAACCAATGGAATGCGGGCGGCAGAAGGCAGACGGGCCAGGAAGGGCGGTAGGATTTTGGGAGACAGGATAGCGGGGTGTGCAGCGGCAGACACGAACATGGAGAACGGAGGAGACGGGGGCGACGGTCGGCCACCTTCCACGCCCCCTGCCCGCGCGAAAACCTGCTCTACCGCACCAGCGCCCCGTTCTCCGCCACCAGCCGCCCTGCCTTGAACACCAGCCGCCCCTTGGGCACCGCCACGACGGCCTCCGGCACATGCTCGGCGGCGAGCGTCACGAAATCGGCCCTGGCGCCGAGGGCGATGCCGTAGCCTTCGAGGCCGAGGGCCTTCGCGCCCGCGGCGGTCACCACGTCGAAGGCGGCCGTGAGATCATCGTCCGTGTAGAAGCCGGAGCGGTAGCCAATCATCATGGCGCGGGCGAGCATGTCGCCGTCCCCATAGGGCCACCAGGAATCGCGGATATTATCGTTGCCGGCGAAGACGTTGACGCCTTCCGCGCGCAGCAGCGCAACCGGCGGGAAGACGTGGTCGCCCGGGGCGTTGGTCATGATCGAGACGCCCGCGGCGGCGATTTTTGCGCCGATGCGGCGGGCGGCGTCGGCATCGAGATCGCCGAGGCCATAGGCATGGCTGATCACCACCTTGCCCTGCAAGCCGAGCGCCACGGTGCGCGCGCAGATTTCCTCCACCGTGAAGGCGCCCAGCGAACCGAAATCGTGCAGGTGGATATCGACCCCGACGCCACGCTTTTCAGCGACACCGAAGACGACGTCGAGATGGCCCTTGAGATCGCGGTCGAAGCTCGCCGGATCGAGGCCGCCGACGAGATCGGCGCCAAGCGCGATCGCCTCGTCCAGCAGGTCCGGCGTGCCGGGGCTTTTCAGGATGCCGCTCTGCGGGAAGGCGACGAGCTGGATGTCGATGACATCGCGGTATTCCTCGCGGATGCCGAGGATCGTCTCCAGCGACTTCAGCCCGACCGAGCCATCCACCATGACGTGGCTGCGCATCTGGAGGGAGCCGTTCGAGACGCAGAGTTCCAGCTGCTTGCGGGCGCGCTCGTCCATCGGCGCGGCCTCTGCCATGTTCTGAGCCTGGAAGGCGACGCGCTCGTGGACGTCAAAACCGTTGGTGCAGGGTTTGTGCGGGATCCATTTGTCGCCGTAGAAGCTGGTATCAAGGTGGATATGACCCTCGACGAAGGCCGGCACCAGCAACGCGCCGGCAATGTCCACCTGCCGGGCCGCGTCCGCAAGCGTGCCCGCTGGCCGGATGGCGACGATGCGGCCGCCGGCAACGCCGACATCGTTCAGCGAACCGTCCGACAGCGTCGCACGGGTGAAAAGAGTCTCGATCTCGGCCATGGCATCGCGTCTCCATCTGCATACGACCTGACCCGCCCGGTTGCAGGCAGGTCAAATATTGTACGCAATAAGGCGCGAAAATCGTATGCAGTCAATAGGCCGCGGCAACGGCGGCAGCACCCAGCACCAGAATGGGCGTGCCGTTCTGCACGCGGTCGTAGAGATCGATGACGTCCTGGTTCAGCATGCGCACGCAGCCGGAGGAGACGGACTTGCCGATCGTCCACCATTCCGGAGACCCGTGGATGCGGTAGAGCGTGTCTTCGTTGTTCTGGAAGATGTAGAGCGCGCGGGCACCGAGCGGGTTCTTCAGGCCCGGCTCCATGCCGCCGTTCGCGATGCTGTAGGGCTCCAGTTCCGGCTGGCGGGCGACCATCTCGTCCGGCGGGGTCCAGCGCGGCCATTGCCGCTTGTACTGGATGACGCCGCGGCCGGCCCATTCGAAGCCGGCGCGGCCGAGGCCGACGCCATAGCGCATGGCTTGGCCGTCCTCGTAGGTGAGGTAGAGGAAGTGGTTCGCCGTATCGACGACGATCACGCCGGGGCGCTCGCCGGTCGGGTTCGGCACCATCTGGCGATAGAAGCGCCGGTCGATCTTCTGGTAGGGAATGGCCGGCAGCGGGAACTGCTCGTCCGGCTTCGGCCCGTACATGGCGGCGTAGATGCTGGTATCGATCGGTTCGGGTTCGACGGCGACCCGCTCGCGCACCGGCGTCGTGCAGCCGGCCAGAACGGTGGTTGCCAATCCTGCCCCGCCAAGCAGGAAGGATCGGCGGCTTACGCTTTCACCAGTCAATGCATGTCCTCGCGTCAATCGTCATAGGGATCGGCCAGCGCGGCTTCGGGCCGGCTGACCGGATATTTCGTGCGCGAGATGCGGGCGGCCAGGCCCTTCGCACCCTGCTGCTTCAGGAGCGTGCGGAAGCTCGGATGCATGCCGCCGTCCATATAGGCAAAGCTCGACACCGTCGTGGTGGTGGCGAGCGCCGCCTCCAGCTTCTTCTGTTCCGCGCCGAGCTTGGCGACGAGATCGGTCGCCGGCTCGCTCAGTGCCGCCGGGCATTGCGCCAGCGGATCGCTCGGCTCACCGCCGTCGAATTCCTTGTTGAAGACATAGCGGCCGCCGCAGACGGAGACCTTCGGCTGTTTGCGCGTGAAGGCGAAGGCATCGTAGCCCTCCTTCAGCGTGCGCCAGAACGGCATGTTCGGATCGCCGCGGTGCTTGGCCATGTTCTGCGTCGTCATGCGGAAGGGATAGGCCTGCACCTGGAAGCGCTGCTGCCCGCCCTCCAGCGCCCGCTGCACGATGGCGTAGATCTCGCCGACGCCCTGGTCGGTCATCGCGTAGCAGCCGGAGGAGGAGCAGGCGCCATGCACCATCAGCGCCTCGCCGGTATAGCCGAGCGCCGATTCCAGCCTGTTCGGATAACCAAGGTTGAAGGAGACGTAATATTGCGAGTTCGGGTTCAGCATGCCGGCCGAGACATGGTAGAAGCCTTCCGGCGCCTGGCGGTCGCCGCTCTTCTTCTTCGGGCCGAGCTTGCCGGACCAGCGGCACATCGGATAGGTCTTGAACAGCGCATACTGGCCGCTCGCATCGACCTTCCAGACCTCCAACTCGCTTTCCTGCTTGAAGATGCGCACCAGCACGGGGCTTTCCGGCCGCATCTTCTTCTTCGCCATCTCCGCCTTCACCTTGTTGGAAAGCTGCGGCGCCTCGGCCAGCGAGGCGACATCCATGGCCATGCAGCCGGCAAGCAGGCCGCCGGCGACGGCGGCGGCGGCAAGCCGCGCAAGAAGCGGCAGGCGCAAGCGGGCGGTTTCTCGGGAAAGTCGATGGCGAAGCGCAAACATGGGTCGTTTTCGGTTGTTGGAGGTCCGGGCGCGCCGGTTCGAGGGCGGCGCATCTCGGGGTACAGATTCCAAGCGATTGCTTAGAACTTCGTTAATCTTGTGGCCTCGACCGGCTCCAGCGCGGCATCACGCCCCGGCAAGCGCCGAATCCAAGGCACCCGCCGCTGCGGGCGAGCATAAAACCTCAAGCCGCCTGCGCATCAAGGCCCCGTCCGGCGATTTTCCTCGCATGGCGATCACGCGGCGAACAACAAATCGTCAGCAGCCCCTTTCCGGCGCGCGGCACCGGGCAGGCGGCAAAGAAGACTTGATTTGCCCACAATCCCGGCACATCTGTGGCGAAGACACATTCGACGGGCACATTCGATGAGGCAGAGGCGATGCTGACGATCGGCGATCTTTCCAAGGCCACGGGCGTCAAGGTTCCCACCATCCGCTACTATGAGCAGATGGGCCTGCTCTCCCATGCCGAGCGCTCGGAAGGCAACCAGCGGCGCTATTCCAGCGAGGAGCGCGAGCGCCTCGCCTTCATCCGCCACGCGCGCGATCTCGGCCTCACCATCGACGCCATCCGCGAGCTGATCGACCTCAGCCAGCACCCCGAACGCCCCTGCCGCGATGCCGACCGCATCGCCGCCGAACAGCTCGCCACCGTGCGGCGCAAGATCGCCCGGCTGCGCAAGCTGGAGGCCGAGCTGGAGCGCATCACCAGCCATTGCCATTCCGACCAGATCAGCGACTGCTACGTCATCCGGGCGCTCGCCAACCATGACCTCTGCCACGACGATCACGATTGAGCGCGTTCAGGCGCCCGCAAGCAGCCGCAGCTTCCGAAGCTGGGTTTCGCGCGGCTCGTGCATGTCCAGCATGCCCTGCAGCCGGCCGTCCGCACGGATGAGGAAGAGGCCGGCGGTGTGCTCCATCGTGTAGCTGTCCGAAGCGGTCGGCACTTTCCTGTAGAAGGCCGAGAAGGCATCCGCCGCCGCCTTCGTCTGGGCCGCGTCGCCGCGAAGCGCGATGATGCGCGGATCGAAGGACGTCATGTAGAGCTTCAGGAGATCCGCCGTGTCGCGCTCGGGATCGATGGAGATGAAGAGCGGCGTGATGCGATCCGCCGCCGGGCCGATATCCTGCAAGAGACCCGACAGTTCGAAGAGCGCGGTCGGGCAGACATCCGGGCAATGGGTGAAGCCGAAGAAGGCCAGATAGGGTTTTCCGGCCAGATCGGCGGAGCGGAAGGGCTTGCCGTCGACGGTCTCAAGTTCGAAGACACGCCGTTTTGCCGCCTCGCCGGACGGCGCCCTTGCCGCGACCGTCACGGCGACGATCGCGGCAAGGGCAAGGAGCGCCCGGCGCCTCATCCCCTGATCGGCCTCAAAAGACGGAGCGCATTCAGCGTGACGAGCACGGTGGCGCCGGTATCGGCGAGGATCGCCGGCCAGAGGCCGGTGATGCCGACCACGGTCGTCACCAGGAACACGCCCTTGAGGCCGAGCGAGAGGACGATGTTCTGGACGATGTTGCGCATGGCGCGTTGCGACAGGTCCGTCATCAGCGCGACGTCGCCGACGCGGCCGTGCAGGATGGCGGCATCGGCCGTCTCCAGCGCCACGTCGGTGCCCCCGCCCATGGCGATGCCGACATTGGCGGCGGCGAGCGCCGGGGCGTCGTTGATGCCGTCGCCGATCTTGCCGACGACATAGCCTTCGCGCTGCAACTCGCCGACGATGCGCTGCTTGTCCTCGGGCATCAGCTCGGCGCGCACCTCGATGCCGAGTTCCGCGCCGACGGCCTTTGCCGTGCGGGCATTGTCGCCGGTCAGCATGACCGTCCGGATACCGGCGTCCTTCAGTGCCTTGAGGCCGGCGGCCGCGTCGGGGCGCGGCTCGTCGCGCATGGCGACGGCGCCGGCGAGCACGCCGTCGACCACCAGCATGGAGACGGTCTTGCCGTCGTCGTTGAGCGCGGCGGTGGTGGCCTTCACCTCGTCGGAAAGCGTCACCGTCTCGGCGACGGCCCTGGGCGAGCCGAGGAAGACCTCCCTGCCCTCGACGGTAGCGGCAACACCCTTACCGCCGAGCGCCCGCGCGCCGCCTGCGACCGGCGGCACGATGCCCTCTTCCGCCGCCTTGCCGAGAATGGCGAGCGCCAGCGGATGGCTGGAGCCGGCCTCCAGCGCGGCGGCAAGACGCAGCACCTCGCCGGACGAAGCCGAGAAGGCGACAATGTCGGTGACCTTCGGCTTGCCCTCGGTCAGCGTGCCGGTCTTGTCGAAGGCGATGGCGGTGAGCTTGCCGAGGCCTTCCAGCACCGCGCCGCCCTTCATCAGGAGGCCGCGGCGGGCGCCGGCGGAGAGCGCGGCGGCGATCGCCGCCGGCGTCGAGATGACCAGCGCGCAGGGGCAGCCGATCAGCAGAACGGCAAGGCCCTTGTAGACCCACTCGCTCCATACGCCGCCGAAGAAGAGCGGCGGGATGATCGCGACGAGCGCGGCGACCACCACGACGCCGGGCGTGTAATATCTGGAGAAGCGGTCGATGAAGCGCTCGGTCGGGGCCTTGGATTCCTGGGCCTCCTCGACCAGCTTGACGACGCGGGCGATGGTGTTGTCCGCCGCCGCCGCGGTGACGCGCACGCGCAGGGCCGCTTCGCCGTTCACCGTGCCGGCGAAGACGGTGTCGCCGACCTCCTTGCGCACCGGCGTGCTTTCCCCGGTCACGGGCGCCTCGTCGATGGCGCTCTCGCCGTCGATGATCGTGCCGTCGGCGGAAATGCGGTCGCCGGGGCGCACGAGGATGACCGCGCCGACGGCCAGCCCCTCGGCCGGCACCTCCGTCGTCCGGCCGCCTTCTTCCAGAAGCGCGGTCTTCGGCACGAGGGCGGAGAGCGAGCGGATGCTGTCGCGCGCCTTGCCGGCGGCGACGCCCTCCAGCAGTTCGCCGACGAGGAAGAGGAAGACCACGGCGGCGGCCTCCTCGGTCGCGTTGATGATCACCGCACCGACGGCGGCGATGGTCATCAGCATCTCGATGGAAAACGGCGTGCCGGCCAGCGCGGCCATGATGGCGCGCCGGGCGATCGGCACGAGGCCGACGAACATGGCGATGACGAAGGCATAGGTCTCGATGGCCGGAAAGAGGTGGCCGATGCCGTAGGCGAGGACCAGCGCCGCGCCGGCAAGGATGGTCAGCCGCCCCTTCCTGCCCTTCCACCAAGGCCCTTCGGAGGGGCCATGGTCGTGGCCATGCAGCCCCTCGACGGTCGCCGCCTTCGGCGTGTGGTCGTGACCGGCACGATCATGGTCGTGATCGTGATCATGCGCATGGCCATGATCGTGCTTGTGGCCGTGTCCATGGTCATGCCCGTGGCCATGGTCGTGGTTGCAGCCGGGGCCGTGCACATGTTTTGCCGCGGGCTTTTCCGCGCCCCCCGCAGCCGGCGTCACCGAATAGCCGAGCCCGGAAACCTTGCGGCGGATCGCCTCCAGGTCGCTGGTCGCATCGTGCTGCACGCGCATGGTGCCGGCGGTGACGGAAACGGAAACCTCCGCAACCCCCGGCATGCGGCGCACCGCCGTGTCGATCTTGCTGGCGCAGGAGGCGCAATCCATGCCGCCCACCCGGAACCGGGTCTCTTTCACATCGGACATCGTAGATTCCTCTTTCGTCTCGTGAAGAGGTTCTACGACCTCTAGCGACTAGAGGTGCAAGAGCGAAAAACGCAAAATCGCGCAAAAAGAGGTGCATTGAAATCCATGGCCGCGCTGTGCTACAGAGCCCCCACTTATTGCAGGTTTCATCTGCTGGTTGGGGAGGACGCCATGTCTTGCGACGCCCTCTTCCAATCGGGGATGGGCTCGGTCGACGCCCCCCGAACGGAAGAACGCTTTTCGACGTGTGCCCCGGCGGCACGCTCTGGCTTTGACGCCGTTGCGCCGACCCGCCCCGTGCGGCCGGCCAAGACGCCGTGCCTGCCTGCTCTTTTCCCGACGAGGCACCGCGAGCGGGGCAACAGCGCAAAAGCGCTGTCATACCGCCGTGTCCGGACGACGATACCGTAACTTCCGGCTTTCCTTTCTGAAATCCACGCGAGAGCGGAGGTCTGCACCTCCCTCGCCTCGCGTTTCTATCGCGTTGCCGGCTTTTTGCCGGCGGCCGGCACACCCAAAGAAGACAGGTCCAGCATGTCCCTGACGACACCCTACTATCTGATCGACAAGTCGAAGCTGCTCGCCAACATGGAAAAGATCGCGCTTCTCCGCGAACGCTCCGGCGCCAAGGCGCTGCTGGCGCTGAAGTGCTTCGCCACCTGGTCGGTCTTCGATTTCATGCGCGACTACATGGACGGCACAACCTCCTCCTCGCTCAACGAAGTGCGCCTCGGCCACGAGCGCTTCGGCAAGGAGACCCATGCCTATTCCGTCGCCTATGCGGACTACGAGATCGACGAGGTCGTCAGCCACGCCGACAAGATCATCTTCAATTCGATCGCCCAGCTCGACCGCTTTGCCGACAAGGCCGCCGGCATCGTCCGGGGCCTCAGGCTCAATCCCGGCATCTCCTCCTCGAGCTTCGATCTCGCCGATCCGGCCCGCCCCTTCTCGCGCCTCGGCGAATGGGATGTGAAAAAAGTCGAGCCGGTCATGGACCGCATCTCCGGTTTCATGATCCACAACAACTGCGAGAACGGCGATTTCGACCTGTTCGACCGCATGCTCCGCGTAATCGAGGAGAAGTTCGCGCCGCTCCTGAAGAAGGCCGAATGGGTGAGTCTGGGCGGCGGCATCCACTTCACCGGTGAAACCTATCCGCTGGAAAAGTTCGCCGAGCGGCTGAAGCGCTTTGCCGGCGAATATGGTGTCGAGGTCTATCTGGAGCCGGGCGAGGCCTCGATCACCAGGTCGACCACGCTCGAAACGACGGTGCTCGACCTTCTGAACAACGGCAAGGACCTCGCCATCGTCGATAGTTCCATCGAGGCCCACATGCTGGACCTGCTGATCTACCGGGAGAAGGCCAAGCTTTCCCCAAACACCGGGCCGCACCGCTACATGATCTGCGGCAAGTCGTGCCTGGCCGGCGACATCTTCGGCGAGTTCGATTTCGAGAACGAGCTGAAGGTCGGCGACCGCATCTCCATCCAGGATGCGGCCGGCTACACGATGGTCAAGAAGAACTGGTTCAATGGCGTGAAAATGCCGGCGATCGCCATCCGCGAACTCGATGGCGAGATCAAGACCGTCCGCGAATTCACCTACGCGGACTATGAAGAAAGCCTCTCCTGAGGCGTCCTGAACGGGTAGAAGGAGATAACCCCCGAAATGAAGAAGAACGTGCTCATCATCGGCGCCGGCGGCGTCGCACAGGTCGTGGCGCACAAATGCGCCCAGAACAACGACGTGCTCGGCGACATCCACATCGCGTCGCGCACCAAGGCGAAGTGCGACAAGATCATCGCGTCGGTCCATGAGAAGAAGGCGATGAAACAGGCCGGCGTGCTCGAAGGCCATGCGCTCGACGCCCTCGATATCGAAGCGACCAAGGCGCTGATCACCTCAACCAGGTCCGGGATCGTCATCAATGTCGGCACCGCCTTCCTCAACATGTCGGTGCTGCGCGCCTGCATGGATACGGGCGTCGCCTATATCGACACCGCGATCCACGAGGAGCCGGGCAAGATCTGCGAGACCCCGCCGTGGTACGGCAACTACGAGTGGAAGCGCGCGGCCGAATGCGAGGAGAAGGGCATCACCGCCATCCTCGGCGCCGGCTTCGACCCGGGCGTCGTCAACGCCTATGCCAAGCTCGCCAAGGACGAGTATCTCGACAAGGTGACCGACGTCGACATCGTCGACATCAATGCCGGCAGCCACGGCAAGTACTTCGCCACGAACTTCGACCCGGAAATCAACTTCCGCGAATTCACCGGCGTCGTCTATTCCTGGCAGAACGGTGCGTGGCAGACGAACAAGATGTTCGAGATCGGCAAGGATTACGACCTGCCGGTCGTCGGCACGCGCCGCGCCTATCTCTGCGGCCATGACGAGGTGCATTCGCTGGCCAAGAACATGGACGGCGCCAATGTGCGCTTCTGGATGGGCTTCGGCGACCACTACATCAATGTCTTCACCGTGCTGAAGAACCTCGGCCTGCTCTCCGAGCAGCCGGTCAAGACCGCCGAGGGCCTCGAAGTCGTGCCGCTCAAGGTCGTCAAGGCCGTGCTGCCGGATCCGGCGTCGCTCGCCCCCGGCTATGAAGGCAAGACCTGCATCGGCGACTATGTGAAGGGCCTGAAGGACGGCAAGGAGAAGACCGTCTTCATCTACAACGTGGCCGACCACAAGGAAGCCTATGAGGAAGTCGGCTCGCAGGGCATCTCGTATACCGCCGGCGTTCCGCCGGTCGCCGCCGCGATGCTCGTGGCCACCGGCGAATGGGACGTGAAGAAGATGGCCAACGTGGAAGAACTGCCGCCGAAGCCCTTCATCAACCTGCTGAACCGGATCGGCCTGCCGACCCGCATCCAGGACGAGGATGGCGACCGCGCCTTCAGCTTCTAAACCTTGAAAGGACGGCCGCGCCCCGCGTGCGGCCGTCCCATGCACAGCAGGTCACTTCGGGCCTGAAGGCGACATCGATCTGGCCGACGCTGCCGCCAAAAACGGACAGCGCGGACAGCGCACTCACCGCCTCACGGTCATTCCTCTCCGATAAGACAGGTGCCCATTCGCCGTCGACATCCGTCGGTCAGGCTACAGACCCGCCGTCACGCGGCTGCGGGGGCAGGCTGACCTCGCCGGGCGCCGCGGCCACCTCGCCAAGATCCCTCATCACGCGCCGCAGCGACGCATTCGCGCAGAGCGTCCGGTACTGGGCATAAAGCGCGCGGTAGGGCTCCGCGGTCTCCGGTCGGGGACGGTAGGTCTGGAACTCCCGGGCGCCGAAGCGCGCCGAGCCGTCGCGATAGGTGCCGACGAGCCCGGCCGCGACCGCGCCGTGGATGGCCGCGCCGACGGCCGTCGCGTTGGCGATCTGCGGAACCTCGATCGCGCACTCCATGACGTCGGCCATGATCTGCACCAGAAGGGGGTTCTTCTTCGCCAGGCCGCTGGTCATCAGGACACGATCGACCGTGAATTCCGCCGCCCGATAGAGATCCAGAACGGTTCGCGCGCCGAAGCAGAGCGCTTCGAGCAGCGCGCGGTAGATGCCGTCGGCGGTCGAATGAACCGTCAGGCCGAGCAACAGGCCGCTCAGCATGGAATCGGCGAGCGGCACACGGTTTCCGTTCCACCAGTCGAGCGCGATCAGATGGTTGCTCCCGGCCGGCAGCCTCGACGCAGCCGCGTTGTAGAGCGCGAAACTCTCCTCCATGCTGCCGCCCCGCGGGAAGGCCTTGACGAACCAGGCGAGCATGTCGCCGAAGCTGGCCTGCCCGGCCTCGTAGCACCAGAGATCCCGCACGGCGCCGTCGATAGCCACGCCTTCGATGCCCGCAGGCAGGGAGCGATAGTCCGCGCCGAGATAGAGATAGGCCGCCGACGTGCCGAGCGCGCCGACGAAGCATCCGGACGAGACAGCGCCGATGGCCGGCAGAACGACATGCGAGTCGATGACCGCGACCGCGATGGTCGTAGGGCCTTCGATGCCCGTACGCGCATGCCAGGCGGGCAAGAGGCTGCCCGCCGCCGACCCCACGGGAAGCGGTTGCGACAGCTTGCCCTCAAGCCCCGGCACGATGCCTTTCGGATAGCCGGAGACGCGCGAATACTGCGCCTTGTAGGCCGCAAGGCCGAGGCTGCGCGCCTCCGTTCCACAGAGTTGCCAGACCAGCCAATCCCCGCCTTCCATGAAGCGGGCCGCCGCCGCCCAGATATGGGGCGCTTCCTGCGCGATCTGCGCGGCCTTGGGAAGCAGCCATTCCCCGGACAGCTTGCCGCCGAAATTGTCGAGGAAGCCGCCCCCCTTCCGGTTGATCGCGTCGGCATAGGGTTGCGCGGCGCCGTGTTTCCACAATTTGACATAGGCATGCGGGTCGTTCGGGTGGATATCCGATAGCGCGGCACCCTCGCTCGTCGCCGGCATCGGCGAACTCGCCGTGAAGCCGACGCCGATCGACAGCACCCTCCGGTTCCGCCCGAGACGGCCGAGGATCTCCTCTGCCGCCTCGACATAGTCCGCGGCATTCTGCAGGGCCCATCCCCGCGGCAGCGCCGCTCCGCCGGGAAGCGCGCCGGTCAGGATACCGTGACGATAGGCGTGGACATGACTGTCGATCTGCTCGCCGGTCACCGCATCGAGGATGACCCCGCGCGCGGATTCCGAACCATAGTCCAGCCCGATCACATAGCTGCGGCTCATACCGTCAACCTTTTCCTGCCGACGCCAGCGGGGAGACTGCGCACCGTTGCGGCCACGGCGGGCTCGACGGCATCCATCGAAAGCGCCTGGATCGCGTTTGCGCCGTCTTCCGGCTGAACCGGCGTGCTTGTCTCAGGCATTTTCATCCACCCGTCTCTTCCAAGCGCCGTCGCCTACGCGTCGCGTCCTTCTCGCTTGGCGAATAAATTCAACACCAGTATCCATAAGTCAATCAACTTATGTATGTTATTTTACATAAGTTTGGAAAAGGGCTGAATCCCGACCTTGTCCCCGGCGTTCACCCATGGACTTGCGATGAGAGCGGAAGAAAACGGGACATTCGGCCATCGACCACGCTGCGCTGGACAATGCGGGTTCGCCCCCACAGCCCAGGCATCGGAGACCGGCTTCGAGCATCAAGCCGGGCGGAACCGGGGCGCCGCCCTACCGTTTGCCTTTCATGAAATGGAGGGAGGAGCCCTCGGTCTGCGTCTGCGCGGCGTGGAGGTTGCGGTATCGTCCGTCGCGTCGCTCGATGAGGTCGCTGTGGCTTCCCTGCTCGACGATGCGGCCGTCGTCGACGACGAGGATGCGGTCGGCGTTCGCGATGGTGGCCAGGCGATGGGCGATGACCAGCGTGGTGCGGCCGGCCGAGAGCTCGGCGAGCGATTGCTGGATCGCCCGCTCCGTCTGCGTGTCGAGCGCCGAGGTCGCCTCGTCGAGGATGAGGATCGGCGGGTTCTTCAGGAAGATGCGGGCGATGGCGAGGCGCTGCTTCTGCCCACCCGAGAGCTTGACGCCGCGCTCGCCGACGACCGTGTCGAGACCGTCGGCGAGGTTGGCGATCACGTCGTCGAGGCGCGCCCGGCGCGCCGCATCGAGGATCTCCGCCTCGCTGGCCTCCAGCCTTCCATAGGCGATGTTCTCGCGGATCGTGCCGGCGAACAGGAACACGTCCTGCTGCACGATGCCGATGTTCGAGCGCAGCGACCGCAGCGTCATGTCGCGGATGTCGATGCCGTCTATGGTGATCGCGCCCGATGCGACCTCGTAGAAGCGCGGCAGCAGCGAGCAGATCGTCGTCTTGCCGGCGCCGGACGGACCGACGAAGGCGATCGTCTCGCCCGCTCCGATCGAGACGTTCAGCCCGCCGAAGACCGGCCGGTCGGCACCATAGCCGAAGCTGACGGCGCGATATTCGATATCGCCGGCAAGGCGCCCGACATCCCTGGCACCCTCGCGGTCCCGGATGTCCGGCTCCGTGTCGAGGAACTGCGTGTAGCGCGTGAAGCCGGCGATGCCCTTGGGATAGGTCTCGATGATCGCGTTGATCTTGTCGATCGGCCGGAAGAACACGCCGACCAGGAGCAGGAAGCCGACGAAGCCGCCGGCCGAAAGCTCGCCGCGCGTCACGAACCAGGCGCCGGCCAGCATCACCACCACCTGCACGAAGCGCATGGAAAGGTAGGAGAGCGACATGGAGGCCGCCATCACCCTGTAGGCCTGGAGCTTGGTGACGAGGTAGTTCCGGTTGCTCTCGGCAAACAGCTTACGCTCGTGGTCCTCATTGGCGAAGGCCTGCACGACGCGGATGCCGCCGACATTCTCCTCGATGCGGGCGTTGAAATCGGCGACGCGGCCGTAGAGCGCATGCCAGGTCGTGGTCATGCGCGCGCCGTAATGGGTGGTGACGAAGGCCGTCAGCGGCACGATGACGGCGGTGATCAAGGCGAGCGGCACATGCACCCACAGCATCAGCACGAAGGCGCCGACGAGCGTCATGACGGCGATGAAGAGGTCTTCCGGCCCGTGATGGGCGACCTCGCCGATCTCCTCGAGATCCTTGGTCAGCCGGGCCACGAGATGGCCGGTCTTCTGGTTGTCGAAGAAGCCGAAGGAGAGCTTCTGCAGGTGGTCGAAGGCCTTACGGCGCATCTCCGCCTCGATGCGCACGCCGAGCATGTGGCCCCAATAGGTGACGATGACCTGCAGGCCCGCATTGACGAGGTAGATGAGGAAGAGGCCGAGGGCGGCGAGCGCGACGAGGTCGAGGCGGCCGGTCGGCAGCAGGCGGTCGATGAACAGCGTCACGGCGACGGGAAAGGCGAGCTCCAGGAGGCCGGCGACGACGGCCGAGGAAAAGTCCAGCGCGAACAGGCCGCGGTGCGGGCGATAGTAGGACGCAAAACGCTTCAGAAGGGCAGACATCGGCAGGCGCGCTTTCGGTATTGGCATTGTGTTCATGAGATAAGACGATCGACGGCGCCGCTTCTACCACGTTCAATACAATTTTTCTCCGACCGGCGCGCATTTGCCGCGCCCACGCGGCTTTCGGCAAGAGGCCTCGTGCGGAAAGGCCGCTCTTGAGGGATGCGGCGTGTGCCGCGGGGGTCCCCATCCGGTTGCGGAGGCTGAGACCACGGAGACCTGTCAGGCATAAGCAACCACATCGATTGGCGGAAATCGTCATCCTGCACTGGACACAAGCGCTCGAACCGACCGTAAGTCCTCAACAAAGAGAGCATGCTGGCGTTGGCGCTCCGCTTTGTCCGGCAGGCGCAGCAGGAAGGACGGATGGATGGTCGGGTACAGGACGACGTTGCCCTGCATGGCGATCGGCCTGCTGCGAAGCTGGCTCAGCGGCGTGCGCTCGCCGCTCAGCGCGTAGATCGCGGTCGCACCGAGCGCCACGATCAGCTTCGGCTTCACGAGTTCCACCTCCCTGGCCAGCCACCAGCGGCAATGTTGGATCTCACCCTGGTTTGGCTTCTGGTGAATGCGGCGCTTGCCGCGCGGCTCATATTTGAAGTGCTTGACCGCATTGGTCAGATAGAGCGTATCGCGGGCAATGCTGGCTTCCTTCAGCGCCGCGTCGAACACCCTTCCCGCCGGGCCGACGAACGGGCGGCCGCTCAGGTCTTCCTGATCACCCGGCTGCTCGCCGACCATCATGAGGCGCGCATCCTGCGGCCCTTCTCCGAAGACGGTCTGCGTGGCCGTGCAATGCAGCGGGCAGCGCGTGCAATGGCGGGCCTCTGCGCGCAACGCCTCCAGCGTGCCGGCTTCCGCCAATCCCGGTTCGGCGATGGCCTGCGCGGCTTCCTTCAGCCGATAGTGAAAGGCCGGCGGGTCGCTGGCGGCGCGTTCGGCCATCGCGCGCACATTGGCCTCCGCATTGGCGATCAGTTCGGGGATCAGCGCGGCTTCCGGCAGGTTGCGCCAGTATTTCTTCGGCATCTCCGCCTGCATGGCCCTGATCTTGAGCCGCGCGGGATTGAAGATGCTGGCATAGTAGGTGCGCCAGAGTTCGTCCGTCGGGTCGCCGTGCCCGGGATCATCGCCCGGCCGCGTGTCGGCGATCAGGGCTTCGCCGTCCCAGCTCGCCGTGCCCTTCGGCGTGGCGATGATCCAGTCCATATCGGCAAAGCGGCGGCGGAAGAACGGCGCGGTTCGGGCGACGACGAAATGCGTCGGTTCGAACCAGGCGAAGAACCGCCGGCGACCTCCGGCCTCCCCTGCGATTTCCTTGAAGCGGACGAAGGCCGTCATCTTGTGGCTGTCGCGCGCGACGTTCCTGGCCAGAAGCCGCGCCCAGGCGACATCCTTGTCCGACGTCAGCTCCAGCAGGCGACGGTCAGATTGCAGCCGCCAGAGCAGCCGATAGAGCAGATGAAAGCGCCCCGGCTCGGTGTGGCACGCGACGGCTTCGGCGAGCGGCAGGAAGGAAGGCGGCACGACGACCGGCGGCGCGGCGGCATCGGGCGCCGGCAGGTCGGGTGGGGCGCTCGCCTCGAAGAGGCCTATATCGCCCTGAATGCGCCAGTCCACGTCGCGCGGCGAAATACCGGCAGCCGCCAGCGCCCGCGCCGCATCGCGCCATTCGGAAAAATCACCGCGGCCGAGCAAGGGGATCGTGTGCATCAGAGCAGCGAAAGCTGTTCCGGTTTCGGGGCAAAGAGCGTCTTGAGGTCTGCACGGTCGGCAAGACGCCGGGGTGTCCATCCCTCCGCCTCGATGAAGGCGCGCACCTTGCGCAGGGAAACGCCGAGCCGCGCCAGATCCTCCAACCGCAGGCGGCGAAAGCGGCGGCTGGACAGGATCGCATCCACCGTCTTCAGGCCGAACCCCGGTACGCGCAACAGGGTTTCGCGCTCCGCACGGTTGACGTTCACAGGAAAGGTCTGGCGGTGGGTTAGCGCCCAGGCAAGCTTGGGGTCCATGTCCAGATCGAGCATGCCGCCTATCGATGCCGTGATCTCGTCCACACCGAAACCGTAAAAGCGATAAAGCCAGTCAGCCTGATAGAGCCGATGTTCGCGCACCAGCGGCGGCTTGATGAGCGGCAGCGCGCGGGAGGCATCGGGAATAGGGCTGAAGGCGGAATAATAGACACGTTTCAGGCCGTAGCTGCCGTAGAGCCGGGCGCTGGTCCTCAGGATCGTCGCATCGTCGGCTCCATCGGCGCCAACGATCATCTGTGTGCTCTGCCCGCCCGGCACGAAACGCTTGCGGCGCCTGGTCTGCAAGGTCGGCTCGTCCGCCGCCTCGATCTTGCGGCGCAAATCGCCCATCGCACGACGAATGCCGTCCGGCCGCTTCTCGGGCGCAAGACGCCCGATGCCCGCGTCCGTCGGCAGTTCGATGTTGAGCGACAGGCGGTCCGCATAGAGTCCCGCCTCCTCGATCAGCTCCGGAGCGGCATCGGGGATCGACTTGAGGTGAATATAACCGCGGAAGCCGTGCACCGTGCGCAGGTCCCGCGCCACGCGGACCATCTCGCCCATCGTATGATCCGACGAGCGGATGATCCCGGACGACAGGAAAAGCCCCTCGATATAATTGCGCCGATAGAATTCCAGCGTCAGCCAGACCACCTCATCCGGCGTGAAACGCGCACGCTCCACATTGCTTGAGGACCGGTTGATGCAATAGGCGCAGTCGAAGATACAGAAATTGGTGAGCAGGATCTTCAGAAGTGAAATACACCGCCCATCGGGCGCATATGCATGGCAGATCCCCGCACCTTCCGTGGAGCCAAGGCCGTTGGACCTGAGCGAATCCCGTTTCTCTGTCCCGCTGGAGGCGCATGACGCGTCGTATTTGGCGGCATCCGCCAGGATGGCCAAACGAGCCTGTAGCGATTTCTTCATAAATGTTCACTATATGTTCCGTTTCGCGCTGTCAACAGATCTCCCGCAGCCCGGCGACGGCGCCGGGGAACATGAACACAAGCGTCCCCGTGATCCAGCCCCCACGCCTCACATATTCGGATAGACAGGCCCCTCGCCGCCTTGGGGCGGGACCCAGTTGATGTTCTGGTTAGGGTCCTTGATGTCGCATGTCTTGCAGTGGACGCAGTTCTGCGCGTTGATGACGTAGACGTCCTGGCCGTCCTTCTCGACCCATTCATAGACACCGGCGGGACAGTAGCGGGTGGACGGGCCGGCATAGACGTCGAGCTCGGAGGTCTTCTGCAGCTCCGGGTTCTTGAGCTGGAGGTGGATCGGCTGGTCCTCCTCGTGGTTGGTGTTCGACAGGAACACCGAGGAGAGGCGGTCGAAGGTGAGCACCCCGTCCGGCTTCGGGTAGTCGATCTTGTTGTGCTTTGCCGCCGGCTCCAGGCTCTGCGCGTCCGTCTTGCCGTGCTTGAGCGTGCCGAAGACGGAGAAGCCGAACAGCGTGTTCGTCCACATGTCGAGGCCGCCGAGCGCCACGCCGACCGCCGTGCCGAACTTCGACCACAGCGGCTTGACGTTGCGCACCTTCTTCAGGTCCGAGCCGATGGCGCAGTCGCGCCAGCCCTGCTCGATCTCGATCGGCTCGTCATTGGCCCGGCCCGCCGCAATCGCATCCGCCAGCTTCTCGGCCGCGAGGATGCCCAACAGCACCGCATTGTGGCTGCCCTTGATGCGCGGCACGTTGACGAAGCCGGCCGAGCAGCCGATCAGCGCCCCGCCGGGGAAGGACAGCTTCGGCACCGACTGGTAGCCGCCCTCGGTGATGGCGCGCGCGCCGTAGGAGAGGCGCTTGCCGCCCTCGAAGGTGCCCCTGATGGCGGGATGCGTCTTGAAGCGCTGGAACTCCTCGAAAGGATAGAGATAGGGGTTCTTGTAGTTGAGGTGCACGACGAAGCCGACGGCGACGAGGTTGTCCTCCAGGTGATAGAGGAAGGAGCCGCCGCCGGTCTTCATGCCGAGCGGCCAGCCGAAGGAGTGCTGCACGAGGCCGGGCCTGTGGCTTTCGGGCTTGACCTGCCAGAGTTCCTTGAGGCCGATGCCGAACTTTTGCGGCTCGCGGCCCTCGTCCAGCCTGAACTTGGCGATGAGCTGCTTGGCGAGCGAGCCGCGCACGCCTTCCGAGATCAACGTGTACTTGCCGAGAAGCGCCATGCCGCGGGTATAGTTCGGGCCGGGCTCGCCATTGCGCTCGATGCCCATGTCGCCGGTGGCGACGCCGATGACGGCGCCCTCGTCGTTGTAGAGCACTTCGGTTGCGGCAAAGCCGGGATAGATCTCGACGCCGAGCTCTTCCGCCTTGATCGCGAGCCACCGACAGACATTGCCGAGCGAGACGATGTAGTTGCCGTGGTTGTTCATCAGCGGCGGCATGAAGGCGTTCGGCAGGCGGACGGAGCCGGCGGGGCCGAGAAAGAGGAAGCGGTCGTCGGTCACTTCGGTCTTGAAGGGATGGCCGGCGTCCTCGCGCCAGCCGGGCAGCAAGCGGTCGATGCCGATCGGATCGACGACGGCGCCCGACAGGATATGCGCGCCGACTTCCGCGCCCTTCTCCAGCACGACGACGGAAAGCTCCGGGTTCACCTGCTTCAGCCGGATCGCCGCGGAAAGGCCCGCCGGACCCGCACCCACGATCACAACGTCGAATTCCATGCTCTCGCGTTCGGGGAGGTCTTCCGCCATCGACGCCATCCGGTCAAAGCGCCTTTTCGAGTTCGGGCAGGGCGTCGAAGAGGTCTGCGACGAGGCCGTAGTCTGCGACCTGGAAGATCGGCGCCTCCTCGTCCTTGTTGATCGCCACGATCACCTTCGAATCCTTCATGCCGGCAAGGTGCTGGATCGCGCCCGAGATGCCGCAGGCGATATAGAGCTGCGGCGCGACCACCTTGCCCGTCTGCCCGACCTGCCAGTCGTTCGGCGCATAGCCCGCATCGACCGCAGCGCGGCTTGCACCGACGGCGGCGCCGAGCTTGTCGGCCACCGGAAGGATCACCTCCTGGAACTTCTCCGACGAGCCGAGCGCACGGCCGCCCGAGATGATGATCTTCGCAGACGTCAGTTCCGGACGGTCGGAGGACGACAGCGCATCCTGAACGTGGGTGGAAAGACCCGGATTGGCAGCAGCCGAAACGGTCTCGACCGAAGCACTGCCGCCCTCACCGGCTGCGGCGAAGGACGCCGTACGCACCGTGATCACCTTCTTGGCGTCAGTGGACTGGACGGTCTGGATAGCGTTGCCCGCATAGATCGGACGCTTGAACGTGTCGGCCGAGACAACCTCGACAATTTCCGAGACCTGCGCGACATCGAGCAGGGCGGCAACGCGCGGCAGCACGTTCTTGCCGACCGAAGTCGCGGCCGAGACGATGGCGTCATAGCTGCCGGCAAGCGACACGATCAGCGCCGCCAGCGGCTCGGCGAGGTTGTTGGCGAGGCTTGCATCGTCGGCGAGCAGAACCTTCGTCACGCCCGACAGCTTCGCCGCCTGTTCGGCCGCGGCCCTGGCACCGGAGCCCGCGACGAGCACATGCACGTCGGAGCCGATCTGCCCTGCCGCCGTCAGCGCCTTGGCGGTCTGGTCGGAAAGGTGTGCGTTGTCGTGGTCTGCCAGAAGAAGAATGGCCATGTTCGTAATCTCCTCAAATCTCGCCGATCAAAGCACGCCGGCTTCGGTCTTGAGCTTGTCGACCAGCTCGGCGACGCTCTTCACCTTGACGCCCGCCTTGCGGCCGGACGGCTCCTCGGTCTTCAGCACCTTCAGGCGCGGGCTCGTGTCGACGCCGAAGTCGGCCGGCGTCTTCCTGTCGAGCGGCTTCTTCTTCGCCTTCATGATGTTCGGCAGCGAGGCATAACGCGGCTCGTTGAGGCGAAGGTCCGTCGTGACCACCGCCGGAAGCTTGACCTCGATGGTCTGCAGGCCGCCGTCGACCTCGCGCGTCACGTTCGCCGAGCCATCGCCGATCTCCACCTTCGAGGCGAACGTCGCCTGCGCCCAGCCGAGCAGCGCCGACAGCATCTGGCCGGTCTGGTTCGAATCGTCGTCGATCGCCTGCTTGCCGACGATGACCAGACCCGGCTGTTCGGCTTCCGCCACGCCCTTGAGGATCTTGGCGACCGCCAGCGGCTCGACCTGGTCCTCGGTCTCGACCAGCACGGCCCGGTCGGCGCCCATGGCCAAAGCCGTCCGCAACGTCTCCTCGGCCTTGGCCGGGCCGATCGACACCACGACCACGTCCTCCGCCTTGCCCGCCTCCTTCAGCCGAAGCGCCTCTTCCACCGAAATCTCGTCGAACGGGTTCATCGACATCTTCACGTTCGCAAGCTCGACACCCGAGCCATCCGCCTTCACACGGATCTTCACGTTGTAGTCAACGACACGCTTGATCGGTACGAGCAGTTTCATGGGGTAACCTTTCAGCAAAGCGTACGGAAGCGCTCGACGATCACGTCCAGCACCTCGTTCGGGTCTCGTTTCCACCAGTTGCCGGCCGAGAAGATTTCCACCTCGCAGGGGCCGGCATAGCCGGCGCCCTCCACGGCCGCGCGAATGGCTTTCAGATCGGCCACGCCGTCGCCCATCATGCCGCGATCGAGCAGCACGTCGGTCGTATCGGCCAGCCAGTCGCAGAGATGGTAGCCGAACAGGCGGCCAGGGCCGGCGCGGCGCAACTGGGTTTCGAGGTCGCTGTCCCACCAGACATGATAGACATCGACGGCGATGCCGAGGTTGGGCGCGCCGACTTTTTCGCAGAGATCGACGGCATCGCGCAGCGTCGTCAGGCAGGAGCGGTTTCCGGCATAGACGGGATGAAGCGGTTCGAGCGCAAGCCGCACGCCGCACGCCTGCGCATACGGCGCGAGTTCCGCGACCCGGTCGGCGAGGATCTTCAGGCTGGCGGCGGTTCCTTTGGTGCCGGGATGTACGCCCCCGACGACGATGGTCAGCACCGGGGCACCGAGCGCTGCGGCCATGTCGACCGAGGCCTTTGCCCCGTCCATTACCGCCTGCCGGTCCGTCGCCTCGCCCCCGACGAGGAAGGGCGTGCGGCAAAGCCCGGCGACCGACAGGCCGGCGGCGCGCACCCGCTCGCCGATCTTCGCCGCGCGCGTCCCGATTTCCCGCCGCCAGAAGACGATGGAGCCGAAGCCGCGCGCCGCGCAAGCATCGATGACCCGCTCCGGCGGCCAGCCTGCGCCGTAGCCATCCAGATTGTGTCCGAGGCTCGCAGTGTTGAGCGCGAGCGCCGAATGGTCGGCCGAGAAGTCGCGCATCGCCTATGCCCCATAGAGGGTGAGCAGCCTCTTCATGCGCTCGACGGCGCATTCAGGGTCGCGCAGCAGGCCGCACTGGTCGGCCAGGCGGAAGATCTCGACGAAATAAGGCAGCGGGCGCATGGCCTGTGCGCCGTTCAGCATGACAAAGTGATCCTGGAAGCCGTTCAGCCAGGCAAGGAACACCACGCCGGTCTTGTAATACCGGGTCGGCGCGCGGAAGATCAGCCGGGCGAGCGGCACGGTCGGATCGAGCGTCGCGCGGAAGCCTGCCCTGTCGCCTTCACCCAGCCGCTCGACCGCATAGGCTGCCGCGGGTGCCAGCGGATCGAATATGCCGAGCAGGGCATGGGAGAAGCCCTCGCCGTCGCCCTCGACAAGCTCTGGATAGTTGAAATCGTCACCCGTATACATCTTCACGCCCGCCGGCAGCCGGCGGCGCATGACGATCTCCTTCTCCTTGTCGAGGAGGGAAATCTTGATGCCATCCACCTTGGCCATGTTCTCCTCGATGACCGCAAGCGCGGTCTGCATGGCCGGATCGAAATCGACGGTGCCCCAATAGCCGGCAAGCTGCGGATCGAACATGTCGCCCAGCCAGTGGAGGATCACCGGCTCGTCGCAGGCGGCAAGCACGTCCGAATAGATCCTGACATAGTCTTCCGGTCCCTTCGCGGCGCGGACAAGCGCGCGAGAGGCCATCAGGATGATGCGTCCGCCGAGCTTCTGGATGGCTTCGGCCTGCTCCAGATAGGCCTTGCGGACATCGTCGAGGCTGGTGGCCGCCGCCGGATCGAGATGGTCGGTGCCGCAGCCGTTCGCCACCAGCGCATCGGGCAGTTCCTCGCGCGTGCGGCGGATGAGCTCGAGCGCGCCCGGCCAGTCGAGGCCCATGCCGCGTTGCGCCGTATCCATGGCCTCCGCGATGCCAAGGCCGAGGCCGGCGAGATAGCGGCGGAACTCCATCGTCTTCGCCCAATCGACCGTCGCGCGGCCGGATGGGTCGTTGGCGGTGAAGGGATCGGCGACGACATGGGCGGCGGAATAGACGACGCGGGCGGGGTTCCGGCCAAGCGTCGCGGCGGCGATCGGCCTGCCAGACAGAAAATAGTCGGAAAGGCGGCCATCGGTATCGGGAAGCGCAATTTTCATGGCAAGACCTCAGAAGCGCGGAATGAGCATGCCGGCATCGGCCGGGATCGACAGTCCGGTGGTGTAGGGAAGCCGCCCCGACGCGAGCGAGGCAACCAGCGCGCCGATATCGTCTGGCTGGCCGACGCGTGGAAACAGGGTCAGGCCCTGCTCGGCCCGCTCGCGATAGGCGTCGATGACCGGCGCGGTCATCTCGGTGGCGATCAGGCCCGGCTGGACGTCGTAGACCGCGATCTCCTCGCGCCCGAGCCGGACGGCGAGCGCCTTGGAGACCATGGCGGCGGCTGCCTTCGAGGCGCAATATTCCGAACGCTGCTCGGCCACCGCGACGGCGTTCGAGGAAGTGACGTTGACGATGGAGTGGAAGAGCGGGGAGCGCTCCCGCGACAGCAGGCGACGGGCAAAGGCCTGGCTGAGGAAGAACATGGCCTTCGCATTGACGGCGAGGCAGCGGTCCCAGCTCTCTTCCGACACGTCCAGCATGTCGCCGCGCCTCAGCACGCCGACACCGGCATTGTTGACGAGCGTCGTCAGCCGGCCGAGCTTTTCCTCGACGACGGCGAGGGCGGCGTCATGGCCGCCAACCCGCGTGACGTCGAACGGTGCGGCGGCGACCGGCGCACCGAGGGCGGCGACCCGCGCCACGGCGGCCGACAGTTCCGCGTCGTCGACCGGACCGTTGACGGCGACGGCGAAACCCTCGCGCGCCAAGGCTTCCGCGACCGCAAGCCCGATACCGCGCGAGGAGCCTGTCACGAGCGCGACCGGGCGGACGGACGCGGCTCTCATTCCCTTGCGCCCTTCTTCAGGAGTTCGCGGGCGATGATCATGCGCTGGATCTGGTTGGTGCCCTCGTAGATCTGCGTGATCTTGGCATCGCGATAGAGGCGCTCCACCTCGAAACCGCGAATATAACCGGAGCCGCCGAACACCTGCACGGCATCCGCCGTCCTCTGCACGGCCATGTCGCCGGCGAAGCACTTGGCGATCGAGCAGGCCTTCGTCGCATCCGTGCCGGCGTCGATCTTCGAGGCGGCGGAGCGGACGAGCAGGCGGGCGGCCTCTATATCCTTGGCCATGTCGGCCAGCAGCCATTGCACGCCCTGGAAATCGGCGATGGCCTTGCCGAACTGTTTTCGCGTGCCGGCATAGTCGAGTGCGGCCTCGAGGCCGGCCTGGGCGATGCCGACCGCCAGCGAGGCGATGCCGACGCGGCCCTTGTCCAAGACCGACATCATCATGTGGAAGCCGCGGCCCTCCGTGCCGAGCAACGCATCGGCCGAAAGACGGACATCGGTAAAATTGAGCGCGCCGACCTGGCTGGCGCGCTGGCCCATCTTGTGTTCCTTCGGGCCGCGCTCGACGCCCGCCGCATGCAGGTCGACGATGAAGATCGACATGCCGCGGTTTCCCGCTTCCTTGTCGGTGCGCGCAAGCACGAAGCCGTAATCGGCGACCGGCGCATTGTGAATCCAGATCTTGCCGCCGTTCAGCCGCCAGCCATTGCCGTCGCGCGTCGCCGTCGTGCGGATGCCCGAGACGTCGGTGCCGGCCTCCGGCTCGGTGATGCAATAGGCGACCTTGGCGCGCATGCCGAGAATGTCCGGCAGCATCGCCTGCTGACGCTCCGTCCCGTGACGGACCAGCAGGGACGATATGAGTTCGAGCAGGCCGCACTGGTCGGCGACGGAGGCGTAGCCGCGGCTCAGCTCCTCCATGACGAGGGCGTAGGTCACCGTGTCGAAGCCCGGACCGCCCAGCGCTTCCGGTACGCCGATGCCGAACAGGCCAAGCTTGGCCATCTCGTCGTAGAGCTCCGCCGGGAAACGTTCCGCGCGGTCCAGCTCCTCGGCGACCGGCCGGATCACTTCATCGGCGAATGTGCGCGCCATCTCGCGCACCTGCTCCTGCACTTCTGTGAGATACATTCGATTCCTCCAATGTAGTAACTATCTAGTTACATACATTTGATGCCCGATCGGCGTCAAGATGGAAAAGTGCCCACAAGACGGGGAAGGTGCTTGCGCGCGGATTCGGCGCATGCATATTATGCACCATATAGTTACTTATGGAGAAGAACCATGCATCCCGGACAAAAGCGTAAATTCGGCCGGACGGATCTGGAGGTGACCGCCTTCGGTTTCGGAACCGCCCCTCTCGGCAATATTTTCCGCGAGATCGACGAGGCGACGTCGGAAGCGATGTTCGCGCGCGCCTGGGAGGCCGGCGTGCGCTTCTTCGACACCGCGCCGATGTACGGCCACGGGCTTGCCGAGCTGCGCACCGGCCATGCCCTGCGCTGGAAGACGCGGGACGACTTCGTCCTCGCTTCCAAGGTGGGTCGGCTGTTGCGCCCCGCGAAACGCGAGACCATCGACTTTGCGCCCTGGACGAATGCCGCCCCCTTCACCATGCATTTCGACTATAGCTACGACGGCACGATGCGCGCCTTCGAGGACAGCCTGCAGCGACTGGGGCTGGAACGCATGGACATGTGCTTCATCCACGACATCGACGTCTTCACGCGCGGAAGCGAGCAGCCCGAGGTGTTCGAGCAGGCGATGGACGGCGCGTGGCGGGCGCTGGAGCGGCTGCGTTCGGAAAAAGTGGTGAAGGCGATCGGCGTCGGGGTGAATGAGTGGCAGGTCTGCCATGAGGCTCTGCTGCGCCACGATTTCGACTGCTTCCTGCTGGCGGGCCGCTATACGCTTCTCGAACAGGAGGCGCTCGACAGTTTCCTTCCGCTCTGCGCGGAGCGCGGCGCGGCGGTCGTCGTGGGCGGCGGCTTCAATTCTGGCATCCTCGCCACCGGCGCGAAGGAGGGCGCGAAGTACAATTACGCGCCGGCGCCGCGTGACGTCATGGAAAAGGTGGCGAAGATCGAGGCCGTCTGTGCGGAACACGGCGTGCCGCTTGCCGCTGCGGCCCTGCAGTTCGTCGTCGCCCACCCCGCCGTCCCCTCCTTCATGGCGGGCACGCGCACGATCGAACAGCTCGACCAGAACCTTGCCTGGTTCTCCCATCCGATTCCAGGCGATTTCTGGGCGGACCTCAAGCAGAAGGGCCTGCTGCGCGAGGACGCGCCCGTCCCGGCCTGAAGCGCCATCCGCCCGCGCCGCCAAGGCGGCGCGGGTTTTGCTACCGGATCAGAATGGCCCGGAAATCGTTGACATTGGTTCCCGTCGGGCCAGGCACGAACAGGTCTCCGAGGCGGTGGAAGGCCGTCCAGGCATCGTTGGCGGCAAGCAGGGCGGCAGGGTCCACACCCAGTCCGCGCAAGCGCTGCATGCTGGCGCCATCGGCAAAGGCACCCGCATTGTCCTCAGAACCGTCGATGCCATCCGTATCGGCCGCGAGCGCGGCGAACGGAACGCCCTCGCCGGCAAGCACGAGCGACAACAGGAACTCCGTATTGCGTCCACCCTTTCCCTGCCCCCGGATCGTCACCGTCGTTTCGCCGCCCGACAGGATGACGACCGGACGCGTAAACGGGCGGTCACGGCTGGCGACTTCGCGGGCGATGGCCGCATGCACGCGCGCGACGTCGCGCGCCTCCCCCTCCATGCTGTCGGACAGGATGACCGCGGGCACGCCGAGCGCTTCCGCTCGCGCGGCGGCGGCCTCAAGGGAGAGACGCGCCGAAGCGACGACATGAACCTCGTGGTCGGCAAGAACCGGATCGGCCGGCGACGGCGGCTGCCCCTCCTCTCCGGCAAGCCAGGATTCGACAGCCTCCGGCAACTTGATGCCCCATGTCCCGACCAGCGCCCGCGCCTCCGCGCGATCGGCGGCATCCGCTATGGTCGGCCCGCTGGCGACCTGCGCCGGATCGTCGCCCGGCACGTCGGAGACGACGAGCGTCACGACCTTCGCCGGACGGCAGGCCACGGCAAGCCGCCCGCCCTTGATGCCGGAGACCTGCTTGCGGATCGCATTCATGACGGAGATCGGTGCACCGCTGGCAAGGAGCGCGCTGTTCATCGCTGCCTCATCCGCCAAGGTGAGAGGCCCTGGCGGACAGGGCAGCAGGGCCGAACCGCCGCCGCAGACCAGGGCGACCACAAGGTCCTCCTCGCCGAGACCTTCCACCGCCGCAAAGAGCGCCCGCGATGCCTGCAGCCCCGCTGCATCCGGCACGGGATGGGCGGCTTCGAGGACACGGATGCGCCGGCAGGGAGCGGCGTAGCCGTAGCGCGTCACCACCACGCCTTCGAGTGGGCCGTCCCACAGCCTTTCGAAGGCCGCCGCGAGTTGCGCCACGCCCTTGCCCGCGCCGACGACGACGGTTCGCCCGCGCGGCCGGGCTGGAAGATGGGCACGGAGCGCCGTCTCCGGATCGGCGGCCTCGACTGCAGCGCCGAAGAGGCCGGCAAGGAATTCTTTGTCACCTGGTTTCATGAGCCACGTCCCAAGGGCTGAATGCTGCCGCTGAACATTCTATTGACCGAAACGCGCCGGGCGCTTCTGCCGATAGGCTGCAAGGCCCTCCGTCAGATCGTCCGAAGACGCGGCAACGGCGCCGGCGAGAGCCTCGACCACTCGCTCGCTCTCCTCGCCCTCGGCAGCGTTGATCAGCATCTTGGTGAGTTCCGTTGCCCGGGCAGACCGCTGCAACACACGCGCCGCGGCGATCTGCGCGGCCGCCGCTCCCTCTCCCGTCGTCACGACCCGGTCCACCAGTCCGAGCGCCAGCGCTTCCTCGGCGGAAAACACCTCGCCGAACAACGCCATGCGGCGGACAAGGCCTGCACCGAACCGCCGCGAGGCCCGCTGCGTGCCCGACCAGCCGGGAATGATGCCGAGGCCGGCCTCCGGCAGGCCGATCTTCACATGCGCTTCGGCGATGCGCAGGTCGGCGCAGGCGGCAAGCTCCAGCCCACCGCCCAGCGCATGCCCGTTCAGGACGGCGATCAGCGGCACGATCAGCCGCGCCAGCGCATCGAAGGCATCATGGCCATCGCGCAGCCAGCGGCGGGAGAACGTGCCTGCATCGAGCCGGCTCCACGCCTCGATATCGCCGCCCGCGCAAAAGGACTTTGCGCCCTCTCCCGTCAGGATGGCGATGCGAGCATCCGAGCGTTCGATGGCACGACAGGCCTGCAACAACGCATCGACCATATCCTCGTCGATCGCATTCAGCTTTTCCGCGCGGCAGATCGTCAGGTACGCGATGCGCTCCTCGACACGGAGCTCGATGCGCGCGTCGCTCACAGGACCAGCCCCATGAGGTCATCGCGAAACAGCGCATCGTCCATCGTCTTGACCGTGTCGGAGACGCCGAGCGGCGTGGTCGCCTGGTCGAGGATATCCCGCTGGAGATCGAGGCCGGGTGCGATCTCGGTGACGACCAGCCCCTCCTGTCCGAGCTTTATCACGCAGCGCTCGGTGACATAGGTGACGTCCTGGCCCTGCGCGCGGGCGCGCTTGCCGGAAAAGCTGACCTGATCGACCTTCGGCACGAACTTGGCGATACGCCCTTCCTTGTCGATCACGAGGCGGCCGTCATCGACGCGCATCTTCGCGCCGGCATTGAAATTCCCGGAAAAGACGATCTTCCGCGCCCGTGCCGTGATGTCGACGAAGCCGCCGGCACCGGCGGTCCGGTGCGGCGTCGCCGCCAGACGGCTGACATTGACCGAGCCTTCCGCATCGATTTCGAGGAAGGAGAGCAGCGAACAATCGAACGCGCCCGCCTGGAAATAGCAGAACTGGTGCGGCGAGGCGACGAAGGCCTCCGCATTGGAGGCACAGCCGAACTTGAAGTCGAGCAGCGGCACACCGCCGACGGCGCCCTGCTCGATCACCCAGGTGATCTTGCCGTGCAGCCCCTCCTCGATCAAGATGCGCGGCACGTTCGCGGAAATGCCGAAGCCGATATTGACGGCCCAGTCCGCCCTCAGCTCCTGCGCGACCCGGCGGGCGATCACCTTGCCGACGTCGAGCGCGGGCAGGCGGAAGGTTTCGAGCGGCCGGAACAGCTCTCCCGAGATCGCGGGATCATATTGTGTCGCCGTCGTCTGCAACTGGTCGGGAGCCTCGACGATGACGTCGACGAGGATGCCGGGAACGCGCACGTCATGGGGACGGAAGGTCCCGTTGGCCGCAACGCGCTTCACCTGGGCGATGACCAAGCCGCCGGAGTTCCGCGCGGCAAGCGCCATCTCCATCGCGCCGAGCGTCGCACCCTCATGCTCGAAGGTCAGGTTGCCGTTCTGGTCGGCGGTCGTTGCCCGGATGATCGCGACGTCCGGGCGGATCGCCGGGAAATGCAGCCAGTCCTCGCCCTCGAAGGAGACGCGCTTGACGAGCGGCGCGGCCCGTGCGCTGGCATTCATGGCGCAGCCTTCCTGCTCCGGATCGACGAAGGTCTCCATGCCGACCTTGGTCAGCACGCCGGGGCGCTTGGCCGCGCCCTCGCGCAGCATGTCGAAAACGATGCCGGACGGCACGTTCCAGGCGGCAAGCTCCTCCTTCAGGATCATCTGCCAGACGAGCGGCGGCTCGGCATTGCTCGGCCCGGACGGATAGGAGCCGCCGATGATCTTCGCCAGCATGCCCGGCTTGGCGATATGGTCGACGCCCTTGGTGCCGAAGAGGTCGCCGGCCGCGATCGGATGAACCGAGGTGAGCCCGCGCGGATGGCCTTCGCGGTCGAAACGTTCTCCCAGCGCCTTCAGCACGGCATCGGGGCAGCAAAGCCCGGACGACGAATTGACCGCAACGACCGAACCATCCCTGACGAGCCTGGCCGCCTCGTCCGCAGTCTTCACCTTCCGCATGCCGTCCTCCAATTCCCATTGCATTAAGTAACTAACTAGTTATACATTAAACATGAACGGAGCGGTCGCGCAAGAAGGATCTTCGAACCGTCGTCCAATGGACGCACCGCCCCACATGGGCCCATCGAGGAGGAAGCATGAACATCTATTTCCAACGGAATTTTCAGCGCGGTTTCGGCACCTATCCCTTGAAGGGCGAGGCGCTGCGCACCGCCGTCCACGCGGCGATCGCCGCCGGCTACCGGGCGTTCGATACGGCGCAGATGTATGGCAACGAGGCCGAGACGGGTGCGGCGCTTGCTTCGAGCGGCGTCGCGCGCGGCGAGCTCTGCATCACCACCAAGGTACACCCGGACAACTATTCCGCGGAGACGTTCCTGCCGTCCGTCGAGGCCAGCCTGAAGGCGCTTCGGATCGACCGCGTCGACGCACTCCTCCTGCACTGGCCGCCGGCGGATGGGGATGTCACGCCGTCCCTGCGCCTGCTGCAATCGGCCAGGGAGAGAGGCTTTGCGGACGCCATCGGCGTCTCCAATTACACCGCACGGATGATGCATGTGGCGCGCGCCGTGATCGAGGGACCGCTCGTCACCAACCAGGTGGAATTCCACCCCTTGGTCGACCAGCGCAAACTCCTCGCCGCGGCGTCGGAAACGGGCATTCCCCTCTCGTCCTACGCGTCGATCGCCCGGGGCGAAGTGTTCAAACATGGTCTTTTCGCCGAAATCGGCGCGGCCTACGGCAAGACTGCCGCCCAGGTGGTGCTGCGCTGGATCCTGCAAAAAGGCGTTCCGCTCAACACCATGTCGACCAAGCCGGAAAACATCCGCGCGAATTTCGACATCATGGATTTCACGCTGTCGTCCATCGACATGGAACGGATCGACGCCCTCAACGCCACCGGCTATCGCATCATCAAGCCGGGGCAGTTGCCCTGGGCGCCGGAATGGGACTGATGCGAAAGGGCGGCCGCAGGGCCGCCCTTCCCACGTTCCGGCCTGCAACAATCAGGCATTGCCGCGGATCATGTCCGCCGCCTTTTCCCCGATCATGATCGTCGCCGCATTGGTGTTGGACCCCACGAGGCTCGGCATGGTGGAACTGTCGCAGATGCGGATGCCGTCGAGGCCATGCACGCGCAGTTGCGGATCGACCACCGCCATCTCGTCCCGCCCCATCTTGCAGGTGCAGGTGGGATGGTAGGAGGTCCGGCCGTACTGGCGCGTATAGGCGACATAGTCTTCCTGCGTGCGCACGTTGCCGTCGGGAAAGCGCAGCGTCTTGATGTATTTCTGCAAGGACGGCTGGCTGAAAATCTCCTGGCTGATCTTCACGCCCTCCACGGAAATCCGCACATCATCGGGGTCGGCGAGGAAGTTCGGATCGACAAGCGGCAAGGCGCGCGGATCGGCCGAGCGCAAGGTCACGCTTCCCCGCGATTTCGGCCGAAGCGTATAGGAATTGAGCGTTATGCCGGACGCGCCCTTCGGCACGCTCGGAACGCCTGCCTCCGCGCCCGCACCCGCGAGGAAATGGAATTGCAGGTCCGGGCAGGGACTATCCTTGTCGCCGTACCAGAATGCCCCGCCCTCCACCACGTTGGAGGTGATCGGGCCGGACTTGAACAGGGCGTATTGAATGCCAGCCCAGAGCGACCAGTGCAGCTTGTTGTACTTGTCGAGGCTGTCGTGGTTCTTCAGCTCCGCGACGATATCGACACCGAAATGGTCCTGCAGGTTCCGGCCGACGCCGGCCATGTCCTGCACGACGTCGATGCCGTGGCGCCGCAACGCGTCGGCCGGGCCGATACCCGAAAGCATCATCAGCTTCGGCGTGCCGATGGCGCCCGAGGTGAGGAGCACTTCGCTTTCCGCCCGCGCGGTCTTGCGTTTGCCGCCGACGTCATAGTCGACACCCATGGCGCGGCGCCCCTTGAAGACGATGCGCAAGACGAGCGCGCCGGTGACGACCGTCAGGTTCGGTCGCTGCAGGACCGGCCGCAGATAGCCGACGGCTGCCGAGCAGCGGCGGTTGTCGCGCGTCGTGGCCTGGTAGACGCCGGCGCCTTCCTGTACCGGGCCATTGAAATCAGGGTTGTAGGGGATGCCGAACTCCTGGCAGCTCTGCACGAAGGCACGCGTCATGCGCTGCGGCTCAGGAATGTTCGAGACACCAAGCGGTCCGTCCGTTCCATGCCAGGCACCGGAGAGGATGGAATTGCCCTCCGAACGCAGGAAATATTTCTGGACGTCCTTGAAGCCCCAGCCCTCGGCCCCTTCCGCGACCCAACGGTCGTAATCGCTGGGATGGCCGCGCGTGAAAACCTCGGCGTTGATGGAGGAGCCGCCGCCCAGCACCCTGGCCTGCGCGTAGAGAATCTCGCGGTTGCCGGCATGCTTCTGGGGGACGGTCTTCAGCCCCCAGGTCAGCGGGCCTGTCGTCATCTTCGCAAAGCCGACAGGCATGTGGATCAGCGGGTGGCTATCGCGCCCGCCCGCTTCGATGAGGCACACCCGCGCGGACGGATTTTCCGAAAGCCGCGCCGCCAGCACGCAGCCGGCGCTGCCGCCGCCGACGATGACGTAGTCGTAACCCTCTGTCATCACGCGATCCAATGCGTCCGCTTGCCGATCTCCACATGAACGGACTTCACCTGGGTATATTCCTCCACACCATACATGCCGGCTTCGCGGCCCCAACCGGACTGCTTGAAGCCACCGAGCGGCATTTCGGGACCGCCCGCCATGATGGTGTTGACCCAGAAGCGGCCGGCACGCACCCGACGGCTCACCGTCAGCGCCTTGTCGATGTTCTTCGTCCAGACACTCGCCGCAAGGCCGTAAACGGTATCATTGGCAAGCTGGATGGCTTCCTCGACCGTGTCGAAATGCATGGAGCAGAGAACCGGGCCGAAAATCTCGTCACGGGCGATCGGCATGTCGCGCGAGACGCCGGAGAAGAGGGTCGGCGCGATATACTGGCCCCGACCGAGATCGATCGGCCCGCCGCCGGCCAGAAGCCGCGCACCCGCCGCCTTGCCCCTGGCAATATAGTCTAGGATCGTGGCGTTCTGCGCCTCGGTGGTGATCGCACCGACCTGCGTCGCCTCGTCCAGCGGATCGCCGACGCGGATCTTCGCCATCTTTTCGGCGAGGAGCTTCTCGAAGTCGGCGGCGACCGAGCGCTCGACGATCAGCCGCGAGGACGAGACGCAGCACTGCCCGGTGTTGAAGCTGATGCCAAAGGCCGCGCCGTCCGCCGCGTCCTCCAGATCGGCATCGGAAAAGACGATGATCGGGTTCTTGCCGCCGAGTTCCAGGCCGAGCTTCTTGAAATTGCTGTCGGCGGCGGCATGGACGCAGGAGCGGCCGACCGCCGTGGAGCCGGTGAAGGACAGCATGTCCACGTCCGGATGCTCCGACAGCGCCTGACCGATCACGCGGCCGGAACCGGTGACGACATTGTAGACCCCGGCAGGCAGACCCGCTTCCGCCAGCACTTCGGCGAGCAGCAGCGTGGTGGCGGAGGTGACTTCGGAGGGCTTCACGACCATCGTGCAGCCGGAAGCGAGGATGAAGGGCACGCGCTCGCACAGGATCAGGAACGGGAAGTTCCACGGCGTGATCAGGCCGACGACGCCGATCGGCTCGTGCAGCACCATGCCGAAGAGATCGTCACCGAGCGAATTGAAGCTGTCGCCATGCAGCATGCGCGCCGCACCGGCGCCGACCTCGAAGCAGGCGATGCAATGGTCGATTTCGCCACGCGCCTGGGAGATCGGCTTACCGTTTTCGAGCACCTCCCAATAGGCGATCTCGTCGCGGCGGCGGCGCAGGATTTCAGCGACGCGCAGCAGGACGCCGGCGCGAGCGGCACCGGAAAGGCCCGACCAGCGGCGATCCTCGAAGGCGAGCCGTGCCGCGGCGACGGCGGCGTTCAGGTCCTCCACCGTGCAGCGAACCGTACGCGTGACGGGCGTGCCATGACCCGGCGAGGCGCGCTCGAAGCGCTCCGTTCCATCCCTCCACTGCCCATCGACGAAGAAACCGAAGTTGCGTGCCGCGGTCGGCGTAGAAAGATGCGGGTTTTTCTGGTCCATGAAATCCTCCACTTCGATGGTATTTACGCCGAAACGGCGATTTGCGTCTTCAGGTCCTGCGGCCGGTCGCCGAGGGTTTCGAAAGCCTGCTGGATATTCTCCAGCGTATAGCTCGCCTTGGTGAAATCGCTCGTGCGGAAACGACCGTGCGATAGAAGGGTCAGCGCATCATGCATATCCTCTCCCATGCCGGCGACGGAGCCCTTCAGGCTCGTTTCCTCCAACACCGTGCGCAGAATATCGACGGGTACGGTCTCACCCGGCGGCGTGATGCCGAAAAAGGCGACATGGCCGCCCCGACGCGCCAGATCGAACGCCTGTTTATAAAGTCTCCGGCTGCCGACGCTTTCGATGACGAGATCAGCCCCTCGCCCGGCGGTCATTTTCCGCACGATCGGCTCTAGCTGGGCCGGATCGGCAACCGCGGCATCCGCTCCCGCCTCCATGGCCATTCGGCAGCGATCGGCGGACAGGTCGGCGACGATGATGGGCGCGGTGCCGATCAGCCGCATCATCTGCACATGCAGATTGCCGATCGGCCCGGCGCCGAAAACGACGACCGACTGGCCGAGTGCGGCCTTCGCCTTGCGCGCGGCGCGGACGACACAGGAAACCGGCTCGGTCAAGGCAAGCACGTCGTCTGCAATGTCGGCGGAGACCGGAATCGTCAAGCGCGCGGGAACGGCGACATATTCGGCGAAGGCGCCGTCCCGGCTGATGCCGACCTGGACGACTTCGGCGCAGTTCAGCACCTCGTTGCGGCGGCACCAGAAGCAGGTGTCGCAGCCGATATTGATGTCGACGACGACCCGCGCGCTGATATCGAGGTGACGGACATTGGCTCCACGCCCGGCGATCGTGCCGCAGAACTCGTGGCCGAGGATCAACGGCAGCCGGTCGGCCGCATAATGGCCATTGAAGATATGGATGTCCGTGCCGCAGATTCCGGTGCGCGTCACCCGCACCAGCACGTCCTCCGGCCCGATGTTCGGGATGGGGACCTCACGGAGCTCGAAGCGTTTCGGCGCGGTCAGGACGGCGGCGCGCATGGTCGTCATTGCCTGCCCTCACTTCACGGTGCGCAGCTTGGCGCGGTCGATGGTCAGCGCGATGGCGACGATGAGCACGATGCCGAAGACGATCTGCTGGCGCGTCGCGTCGATCTCGAAATAGAGCATCGAGGCGCGGATGACGGCGACGATCAGCGTGCCGACGACCGTGTTGGCGACGCCGCCGACACCGCCGGTCAGCGGCGTGCCGCCGACCAGCACGGCGACGATGGCCGGCAGCAGGAAGCCGTTGGCGATGGTCGGCGCGCCGCCCGAAAGTTTCACTGCGAAGAGCAGGCCGGCGATGGCCGCAAGCGCACCCGAGATCGCGAAGGCGAGGATCTTGTAGCGCGCGACGTTGAGCCCGGAGGCCGCGGCCGCCAGCTCGCCGGCGCCGACCGCCTTGAGGGCACGTCCAAGCGTCGTGCGGCGCTCGATGAACAGGCAGATGGCGACGAGGACAGCCGCGATCAGCAACTCGTTCGGCACGCCCCAGGTGCGGCCGATCATCCAGCCGAAGGTCTCGTTGCGTTGCGCCGCATCCATGTTGAGTGCGCGCTGGCCGGAAAGCCATTGCGCAATCGAGAAGGCGATGCCGCCGACGGCGAGCGTCGAGATGAAGGACGGCACGAAGAGCCGCGTCGTCACATAGCCGGAGAGCATGCCGAGCAGGAAGCCGGCCATCACGCAAAGCACGGCGACCCACGCGCCCATGGAGGCGAGATAGACCGAGGCGATGACCGTCACCATATTGGCCATGGACTGGGCCGAAAGGTCGATGCCGCCGATATAGATGGCGAAGGTGAGCCCGAGCGCCATGATGAACAGCGGCACGATATCGCCGGCGATGCCGAGGAGGTTCGAGGGACGCAGGAAGCCGGGATCGTTGATGCCGACGATCGCGACGAGCACGACCAGCGTGATCCAGGGCAGGTGCGGTTTGAGGCGCTGAATATCCATCTTGTCCCTCAGATCATGTAGTGCAGCAGGTCGAAGGGCGTCGGCTTTGCACCAGGTTCGCAGGCAAACTGCTTCTGGATGCGCCCGTCCTTGACGACGATGATGGTGTGCGACAGGCCGATCGCCTCTTCCAGCGTATCGGCGACCAGCACGATGCCGACGCCCGCCGCGCTCATGGCGCGGATCATGTCGTAGACATCCTCCTTGGCGCCGATGTCGAGACCACGCGTCGGGTGGTCGAGCAACATGATATCCGAGCCGGCGGAGCGCCATTTGGCAAGCACGACCTTCTGCTGGTTGCCGCCGGAGAGGTTGCCGCAATCGGCGAATTCGGAATGCGCCTTGATCGAGAGCTTCCTGATCCAGTCGCGCGCCAGAGCCCGTTCTTCCGAAACGCGCAGAACGCCGCCGCTCGAATGCTTCTTCATCTGTGAGAGCGTCATGTTCTCGTAGACGTTCATGCCGGCGACGATGCCTTCGATCTTGCGCTCGCGCGGCACATAGCCGACGCCGTGGGCGACCGACTGGCGCGGCGAGAAGGCGGCGGCGTCCTCGCCCTTGATGCGAAGCCGGCCGGACGTCGCCGTCAGCATGCCGTAGATCGTGCGCAGGATCGCCTCGCGGCCGGAACCCTCCGTTCCGACGAGGCAGAGGACCTCGCCGGCATGCAGCTTGAGGGAAATATCCTGGATGCGGCCGGGCAGGCCGACACGCTCCATCTCGACCAGCACCTTCGCTGCTTCATACGGTTTCTGCAGGTGCTCGCGGTAGTATTCCTTGTCGACGTTGCGGCCGACCATCTTGTGCTGGATGGCCTCGGCCGCCGCCCCGCCACGTTCGACGACGTCGACCACCTCACCGTCCTTCATGACGTAGATGCGGTCCGAAAGGTCCATGACTTCGTCCATGCGGTGCGAGACGAAGATGAAGGAGGCGCGCGTCGTCAGTTCGCGAACGAGCTTGAAGAGCAGCTGCACCTCGTCCTTCGACAGGACCGATGTCGGTTCGTCGAGCAGGATGACGAGATCGCCATCGACCCGTTCCTCCAGCGTCAGAACCTTGGCGAGCTCGACGAGCTGGCGCTGGGCGAAGGAGAGTTTCGACGTGACCATTGCGGGATCGATGCCGAGCTTCACCTTCGCAAGTTGCGCCTTCGCCGCCTTCGCCATCGCCTTCCAGTCGACGACCCCGAAGCGGACGAACTGGCGTTCGTAACCGAGGAAGATGTTCTCCATGACCGTGAGGTTGGGGATCAGCGACTGTTCCTGGAACACCATCCCGATGCCCTTCTCCATCGCCTGGCGCGGATTGGCGAAGCGGACGGACGACCCCTTGATCAGGATCTGGCCGCCATCCGGCTGGTAGGCGCCGTAGATGACCTTCATCAGGGTCGACTTGCCGGCGCCGTTCTCGCCGACGAGGCCGACGATCTCGCCGCGCCTGATATGGAAATCGATGGCCTTCAGCGCGTGAACACCGGGGAATTTCTTGTCGACGGCTTTCAGCTCGTACATGGCGCGCCTCACTTGACGAAGGAAAGCATCTTGCGGTCGGTCGAAAGCACGACGGCAAGGATGACGAGCAGGCCGAGCACGCCGGCTTGCAGGAAGTCCGGCAGCCCGATGACGACCATGCCGTTGTCGATGACATTGACGATCAGCACGCCGACGAGCGCATTCCACACGCCGCCGATGCCGCCCCACAACGCAACGCCACCAACGACCACGGACGTGATGGAAACGAACATGAAATTGGCGCCCGTCACGGATTCCGCCTGCCCGATGCGGGCGACGACGAGGACCGCCGCGATGGCATAGAAGACGCCGGCCAGCGCGAAGCCCGTGACGCGGACGCGGGTGACATTGAGACCGGAGGCATGGGCAAGGTCCTCGCCGCCGCCGACGGCGTAGAAGTTGCGGCCGAGCGTCGTGTGGGTCTGGATGAACCAGCCGACGAGCAGGAAGAAGGCCGCGACATAGACCATCAGCGGGAAGCCGAGCCAGCGCACCGTGAGCAGGCCGCGGAAAGCCGCATCGCTGACCTTTACGATATCGCCACCGGTGAGCAGGATCGCGGCACCCGTCCCGACGAAACCCATGGCGAGGCTCGCCATGAAGGACGGGATCTTCAGCTTCACATGCACCAGCCCGTTGAGAAGCCCGATCAGGCCGCCGAGGGCGAGCGTTAACGGGATGGCAATCCAACCGAGCCCGGCGAGCGAGCCGCCGAGTTGGGCGAAGATGAAGGCGAAAGAGACCGCCGTGAGCGAGACCGTCCCCTCCATGGAAAGGTCGATCGAGCCCATGACGATGATGAAGGTGACGCCGACGGCGACCATCAGGGCCGGGGACGCCGCAATCGCGATGCGGGCAAAGTTCCGCAGAGAGAAGAATGTCGGATTGAGCGCGGTGAAAAAGATCACCAGCGCAAGCAGCACCAGCAACGGCGCCCACTTGATCAAGGTTTCGCGCGATATGCGACGTGTCACGTCAGACACCCCTCTTCCCGATGAATTTTAGGGAGTGCGGCGGCAGCGCTTCTGGCTGCCGCCGAGTTCGCTGAAGGATCAGTACTGGATCTGGCCGTTCGACGGCCCCCAGAAGTCCTTCCAGTCATAGGCCGGAACGGAGTCGAGGTACTTCGCCTTGAATTCCGCCGCATCCCTGGCCGTGACGAGGATCGTCGGGCCGTAGAATTCGCGGTGCTCCTTCGGCTCCTCGGAAGGCTTGAAGGTGCCGATGGCGGCATGGTAGGCGAGCGCCGCGCTGATGCCGCCGCCCCAGTGGGGATTGGTGAAGACTGTGGCGAGCAACTGGCCGTCCATAACCATCTGCACGGCTTCCGGATTGCCGTCATAGGCAACGATCGGCATGTCCTCGATGCCCTCGGCGCGCAGCGCCTCGATGACGCCATAAGCGATATTGTCGTTGGCGCAATGCACGCCCTTGATCTTGTCGCCGTAGCGCGTGAGGAAGGAAGCCATCAGGGCGGCGCCCTTCTGGGTGTCCCAGTCGGCCGGCTGCGCGTCGAGCAGCTCGATGTTCGGGAAATCCTTGAGCGCATTCTTGAGGCCGGCAAGGCGCTCGGCGGCCGGATTGTTGGCCGCGATGCCGCCAAGGTGAACGACGCCGCCTTCCCCGCCCATGGCCTCGAACAGGATGCGGGCCGTCTCCTCGGCGGGCTTCACATCGGACCAGGTCATGTGGGCGACATAGTTGTCACCGAAGTCCCAGGGGTGCAGGTCGTCGGTCTTGTTCCAGATCGTCGAAATGTAGGCGCCAGCCGCCTGGACCGCCTCGACGACGGGGCGGGCGTTCGGGCTGTCATTGGCATCGCAGGCGATGGCGCAATTGCCGTTGTTCTTGGCAAGGAAGGCCTTGATGTCGGAGAGCGACTTCTCGGTCGAGCCCTCGTTGATCAGGCTGACGAGCGCGCTCTTCGGCTTGCCGAGCGATTCCACGAAGGCTTCGCCGCCGGAAACGACCGAGTTCCAGTAGGCGGACGCCCTGTCACGATAGCTCCAGGCGATCGCCGGGTCCGTCAGCGCCGCCGCGGCGGTGCCGCCGCCGAAAACACCCGGCACCGCGGCCGCGCCGAAACCGGCCGCCGTGGCGAAAAGAAAGTTGCGGCGGCTGATTGTTTCCCGCTCGATGAAATCCTTGATGAAGGTCGACATTGGCTCCTCCGGCTCCCGTTTGAAAATGCAGCTTGCGTTACGGCAGATTTGGCAGGCCACACCGTACGGATGCCTCCGATCCGCAATGTGCGCTGCGCCATTAACGCACTAACTAGTTACTGCATTATTGCCATCGCCGTCAAGTGGGATACACTGGCCTGGAGCGCGCCGCACGGTTCGTCTGTTTTCGACGACGCGCGATTCGTGCATATATGACCGAGACAGTGGAAACCTTGACCGCGGCGGAGAACAGTTTTGACAACGACAGGCGACCAGCAGGAAAAACCAGGCCGCAAGCCGCGCATCCGCGACGCGGAGGCCACCAAGGCCCGCATTCTCGAGGCCGCCAAAAAAGAGTTCGCGAAGAACGGTCTGGGTGGTGCGAGAGTTGATGACATCGCCGAAAAGGCGAAAGCCAACAAGCGCATGATCTACCACTATTTCGAAAGCAAGGAGGGGCTGTTCCAGACCGTCCTGGAAGAGGCGTATCTCGACATCCGCAGCGCGGAGCAGAAACTCCACCTGGAGGATCTCGATCCGAAGGCCGCGCTCGAACAGCTGGTTCGCTTTACCTGGGAATATTACCTCAAGAACCCAGAGTTTCTCACCCTCGTCAACAGCGAGAACCTGCACCGCGCGAAGCACCTGAAAAAATCGGAAATCGTCAAGTCCTCCAGCCGCAAGCTTGTCGGCATGGTCTCGAACATCCTCGACCGTGGCGTGAAGGCAGGCGTCTTCCGCGACGGCATCGATCCGGTGCAGCTCAACATCACGATCGCCGCCGTCGGCTACTATTATCTGACGAACCGCTTCACCGGTTCGATCATCTACGAGCGGGACCTGATGGCCAGGGAAGCCTTGGAGCAGCGCATCCGGTTCAACATCGAAACGATCACGCGCCTGGTCGCCGTTTGACATGACCTGTCTGCGCCGCACGCCATGAAACGATCCGGAATCAAGGACGTTGCTGCGGCAGCAGGCGTATCGGTCGCAACGGCATCCTACGTGCTCTCGGGAACCGGGCGCTCCTCCGAGGCGACGCGCAAGCGCGTGCTGGCGGCCGCCAACGCACTCGGCTTCATTCGCGATGCCTCGGCGGCACGTCTGCGCACCGGCAAATCGAACCTCGTCGGCGTCATTCTCAACAATATCATCAATCCATTCTTCAGCGAGCTCGTAGCCTCGCTGGAAGCCACCGTCTACGAAGCGGGAGGGCTCACGCTTCTGGCGACCGCCCAGAACGACCCGGTTCGGCAAGAGCAGCTTTTGGCCTCGATGGTGGCGCAGGGCGTCGGCAGCGTCATCCTGTCCCCTGTCCACGGGACCGCATTGGCTGACCTGGCCCCCATGCTCGGTCACGGACTACCACTCGTCCTGTGCGTTCGCGACCTGGCCGGCAGCCAGGCGGCGTTTGTCGGCGTCGACGACGAAAAATCCGGCTATCTGGCGGCCAGCTGCCTGCTTGCCGCCGGGCACCGCTCGATGGTTTTCATCGGTGGCTATCCCCACACCAGCACCTGGGACGGCCGTTGCGCCGGCATCCGGCGGGCACTTGCCCGCGCCGGTTTGCCGGAAGCGGCGTGCCGGCTGGTTCCGGGGCTCATGCATCCCGATTTCGCCGAGGAGAAGATGCTTTGGCTGGCATCCCAAGGCATCCTCCCGAATGCCGTGATCTGCTTCAACGACGACCAGGCCTCAGGCGCCTATCGCGCGTCCCGCAAATTGGGCATGATCGTGGGACGCGATATCTCGATCGTCGGCTTCGACAACATTCCGCAGGGTCGCATCCTTGAGCCGGAACTGACGACCGTCGATATCCGACCGGCGCTGATCGGACAAATGTCTGCTGAAATTGCCCTTCGCCGCGTCTTCTCGAGCACCAACACCGCCCCTCGCCATCGGCTTGAGCCAATCCTCGTTCAGCGGAAATCCGTCATCACAGCCTGAATCGCACATTCGCCTGCGCTTTCCCCTTGACTGCGAGCTTCGTTTGGTTAATCGTTTCAAGTAACGGACTAGTTACATACTAGTGAGGAAGGCGATGGACGCGGATTACATTGTCGTCGGTGGAGGCTCGGCCGGATGTGTGATCGCCGCACGGCTGACGGAAGATGCCGACATGACGGTCCTCCTGCTGGAGGCAGGCCCGCGCGACCGGTCCGTCCTGTTCCATTGGCCGGCCGGCTTTGCCAAGATGACGAAGGGCATTGCGAGTTGGGGCTGGTCCACCGTGCCGCAAAAGCACCTGCGCGATCGTGTGCTCTGGTTCACCCAGGCAAAAGTCATCGGCGGCGGATCGAGCATAAACGCGCAGATCTATACCCGCGGCAACCGCCGGGACTACGATGCCTGGGCCGAGGAGCACGGCTGCCTTGGCTGGGCCTATCGCGATGTCCTGCCCTACTTCAAGCGCGCCGAGGGAAACGAGCGGTTTTCCGAACCCTTCCACGGCACGGACGGTCCGCTCGGCGTGTCGATGCCGCGCGCCGCGCTGCCGATCTGCGAAGCCTTCGTGCGCGCCGGGCAGCAATGGGGCATGCCCTACAATCCCGATTTCAACGGCCGGCATCAGGCAGGCGTCGGCTTCTATCAGCTGACACAGCGGGATGTTCGCCGCTCGTCTACCGCCGGAACCTATCTTCGCGACGCCGAGCCGCGAAGGAACCTGACGGTCGAGACCAACGCCCAGGTACGGCGCATTCTCGTTGCCGCCGGCCGCGCGACCGGCGTCGAGATGATGGACGGAACCGTACATCATGCCCGCCGCGAGGTGATCCTGACGGCAGGCGCCATCGGCTCTCCGCGCCTCCTAATGCTCTCGGGCATCGGGCCTGCCGATCATCTGCGCGTGGCAGGCGTTGAAGTCCTGCACGACCTGCCGGGGGTTGGCGAAAACCTGCAGGACCATATCGACATCTGCGTGCTCGCCGAATGCACGGGGCCGCACTCCTATGACGGGGTGCTCAGGCCGGACCGGATGATCGCCGCCGGCCTGCAATATTTCGCCCTCAAATCCGGGCCGGTGGCCTCCTCCCTCTTCGAGACGGGCGGCTTCTGGTATGCCGATCCGGATGCCTTCTGGCCGGACATGCAGTTCCATCTCGGCCAGGGCTCCGGCATCGAAAAGGGCATCGCCACGATCAACGGCTGGGGCGTCACCCTCAATTCCGCCCTCATGCGCCCCCGATCGCGCGGCACGGTGCGCCTTGCCTCTTCCGATCCCGCGGCCGCGCCGCTGATCGACCCGAACTACTGGTCCGATCCCTACGATCGCGAAATCTCGCTGCGCGGGCTGGAAATGGCCCGCGAGATCCTGCGCCAGCCGGCACTGCGCCCCTATCTGCGCCGCGAGGTGCTGCCGGGCGACGGGGTGAAAGACCGCGAGGCCCTGTTCGATTACGCCTGCCGCATGGCAAAGACCGATCATCATCCGGTCGGCACTTGCCGGATGGGCACGGACGACATGGCGGTGGTCGATCCGGAGCTGCGCGTGCGGGGTATTGCCGACCTCCGGGTCTGCGACGCCTCCGTCATGCCGCAGATCAACTCGTCGAACACCAACGCCCCCACGATCATGATCGGCGAAAAGGCCAGCGATCTCATTCGCGGCCTGCCGCCCCTGCCGGCGGCGGACCTGTCGCAAGAGCATGGTCGCAAACGGGAATTGGCCTGATTTATCCAAGGAAGGGGAGGAATTCATGAAAGTCTACGGAATGCAGCATGTGGGCTTCACGGTGCCCGATCTCGACCAGGCGGTGGCGTTTTTCACAGGGCTGTTCGGTGCGGTGGAATGCCTGTCCACCGGCCTCATCGATGTGGATGGCGAATATATGCGGCGGCGTCTCGGTGTGACGTGCAACGCGCGCATCGAGGACATCAAGGTGCTGCGCGTCGGCAACGGCGCCAATCTCGAACTCTTCAAGTACTCCGGCGATGCCGAGCCTGACGCCCCGCTCAAGCGCAACAGCCAGCCCGGCGGCTATCACCTGGCCTTTCAGGTGGACGACTGCAATGCGGCGGCCGCCCGGCTTCGCGCGGCAGGCGTCGAGGTGCTGGACGGGCCGACCTATATCGACGGAGGTCCCATGGAAGGCCTGACCTGGTGTTACCTGAAGGCGCCCTGGGGCCAGTTCCTCGAAATCGTCAGCATGGCGGGTCCCCTGGGCGCCGAGCGGGCGGGTGGTCCCGCACAGTGGTCTCCCGCAACCGATTGATATCGCAATATGCGGCCCCGTACCGCATGGCGTTTCGCCAATTGGTGAAACGTTTCAACAACGGGACTCAACAGGAGGAGAAAATGGGTAGAATGCGAACTCTGGCTTATGCCGTGGCACTCTGCATGGCGACAGCAGGCGCGGCGATGGCCGAAAAGCCATTCGAAGGCGTCGAGCTGAAAATGCTCGGCATCGGCGATACGTCAGTCACCCGCCTTGCCCCGATCGTCGGGGAATTCGAGGCCTTGACCGGCGCGAAGGTGCAGATCGACATGTTTCCCTATCCGGGGCTCGTCGACAAGATCATCATAGAAGCAAGTTCCGATTCGCCGTCCTATCAGTTGCTCTGGGTCGACAGCCCCTGGGTCGGCATGCTCGGCGAGGCCGGCGCACTCGTCGACCTGACGGACCTCGCCAGGCGCGATGCCGCAGACATCAAGCTCGACGACATCATCCCGATCCAGTTGCAGGAAAACACCTGGCAGGGCCAGCTTCTCGCTTTTCCCGCCTCCGGCATGACCTGGCTCAACCAGTACCGCGCCGACCTCTTCGAAAATCCCGGGGAACAGGCCGCGTTCAAGGCGAAATACGGCTACGACCTCGCCGCCCCGACGACATGGGACCAGTATCGCGACATCGCCGAATTCTTCACCCGCAAGAAGGGCGAGAACGCCGGCGGCAAGCCGCTCGAAAACGATCTCTACGGCGCCAGCCAGTCCTACAGCCGCGTCCAGGGCGCCATCACGCATGACTATTTCCCGTTCATGCGCTCGTTCGGCGGCGACTATTGGGACCCGCAGACCGGTCTTTGCGCCATGACGGGCGAACCGCACATCAAGGCGGCCGAATACATGAAGTCGCTGATCCCCTTCAACCCTCCGGACTATCTCGGCCTGATGTGGGACATCCAGTCCGGCTACATGGAGCGCGGCGAGGCTGCTCAGGCCGCCTATTGGTCGGTCCGCTCCGTGCGGCTCACCAACCCCGCGGAAGCCAGGCTCGCGGAAATCGGCAAGGCCGGCTTCGCGGCCAATCCGACGGACGGCGGCAAACCTGAGCCGACCTATACCGGCGCGCTCTCCTTCGCCATCAACGCGAAAGTCTCCGACAAGGAAAAGGAAGCCGCCTGGGCCTTCATCAAATGGTCCACGAGTGAAGACCTGATGCGGCGCTTCGCCACCGAGGGCAACGGCGTCAGCCAGTTCCGCAAGGCGATCCTCGCCGATCCGGACCTGCAGCAGAAATACCCCTACTACAAGGTTCTGCTCGACAGCCAGGCCAATGCCAAGCGCCGCATCTTCCACCCGTTCTACCAAGATGTCGAGGAGACCTTCGGCGTCGAGCTGAACAAGTTCATGGCCGGCGAGACCGCAACGGCTGCGGAAGCGCTGACCACGGCGTGCAATGCGGTCAATTCGCGCCTGAAGATGTTCCCGGTCGAAACGCGCCTGCGCTGGATCAACGACGTGCCGGCGAAGGTCCTTGCGGACTGACGCGCACGTTCGCCGCGCCGCCCCAGCCTCCCCGGGGCGGCGCTTCCCGGAGCATTTCCAGCAAAGTGCGGCACGCGGTTTTGCGTCCGGGAATGCGTCAAAACAAGAGGATAATGCCGGAGTTCCGCCATGGCCTATCAAGCAACGCGCAACAGGCGCATCTTCGTTCTCTTCCTGCTGCCCGTCGTCGCAGTCCTGTTCCTCACGACGATCTATCCGATGCTCTATGCGGGCTGGCTGTCGTTTCGCAATTACGACCTTGCCAAACCCTTCATTCCGCGCATCTTCGTCGGCTGGGCGAACTATGCCGAGATCCTGTCCTCGGGCACGTTCCTGCATGCGCTCGTCACGACGCTGAAGCTGATGGCAATGACGCTCTCCATCCAGCTCGTGCTCGGCGTCGGCATCGCGCTTCTCGTCACGCAGCGCCTGCCCGGCATGGGTGTGGCACGCACGCTTCTGCTCATCCCCATGATGATTTCGCCCGTCATCGTGGGGCTCGTCTGGCTGTTCCTCTATTTCCCGGAACTCGGCTATCTCAACTATTTCCTTAGCCTCGTCGGCCTTTCCGGCGTCGGCTGGATCACCACCACGACCTGGGCGCTCTGGGCGATCGCCATAGCCGACATCTGGCAATGGACGCCCTTCATCATGATGGGCACGGCCGCCGCGCTGCATTCGCTGTCGCCCGAGCCCTACGAGGCGGCGATGATCGACGGAAACTCGCGCTGGGACGTGTTCTGGCGCGTGACGCTGCCGCAGCTGAAGCCCGTTCTGATCAGCCTGATGTTCCTGCGCGCGATCGACGCCTTTAAGATCTACGACATCATCTTCGTGCTGACGAAGGGCGGGCCGGGCGACTCCACCGAAGTGCTCTCCATGTTCATCTATCGCGAGTCCTTCACCTTCTGGCGCATGGGCATGGGCGCCGCGGCGTCCTTCGTCTCGCTCGCCATCATCACGGTCCTCGTCACCTTCTTTTTCAAATCGCTGAACCGCGACCGCTCGGCGCTGGAGTAGCCCCATGAACAAGCCTTCGACCCGTCAGGCCATCCTCGTCTACCTGCTTCTCGCGGTGGTGCTGATCGTCTTCCTGACGCCGATCTATCTCGTCGCTTCCTCCTCGGTGAAGCCTGCGCCCATCATGTTCCAGAAGCCGCCGGCCTTCTTCTTCACGCCGACCTGGGAACACTACCATGTGCTCTTCACCGAGCGTCCGTTCCTGAAGTTCATCGGCAACAGCCTGATCGTCGCCCTCGGCTCGACGGCGATCAGCCTCGTCTTCGGTTCGCTCGCGGCCTATGCGATCAGCCGCATACGCCACAGGCGAATGAACGACGTGGCCTTCTGGATCCTGTCGCTGCGCATGTTCCCGCCCATCACGGTGGTCGTACCCTACTACATCATCTTCAAGACTGCCGGCCTCCTCGACACGCCGCTGGCGCTGATCATCGTCTATTCCACCGCCAACATCCCGCTGGTCGTGTGGCTGATGAAAGGTTTCTTCGACGAGGTGCCGTCGGCACTCGAAGAGGCGGCGATGGTCGACGGCTACGGCATCATCGAGACCTTCTGGCGCGTGACGTTGCCGCTCGCGGCACCCGGCCTCGCGGTCTCGGCGGTGTTCTGCTTCATCTTCTCGTGGAACGAGTTCCTCTTCGCCCTGATGCTCACAGGCTCCAGGGCGCAGACCGCTACCGTCGCCGTCATGTCCTTCTGGTCATCCGATGCCGTCCAGTGGGGCCGCATCATGGCGGGTTCCTTCATCATCCTCATCCCCGGCGTCGTCTTCGTCCTGACCTGCCAGCGCTGGCTGGTCCGCGGCCTGACGATGGGCTCAGTCAAGTAAGGAGGGGCGCATGTCGTCCATTGCACTGGAAAAAGTGGTCAAGCGCTACGGCGCCTTCGAGATCGTCCACGGCATCGACCTTGCCATAGACAAGGGGGAATTCGTCGTGCTTCTCGGCCCGTCGGGCTGCGGCAAGACCACGACGCTGCGCATGGTCGCAGGCCTGGAGGACGTCTCCGACGGAAAGCTCTCGATCGGCGGGCGGGTCGTCAACGACGTGGCGCCCAAGGATCGCGGCGTCGCCATGGTGTTCCAGAACTACGCGCTCTACCCGCACATGACCGTACGGCAGAACATGGAGTTCGCCCTGCGTCCGCTGAAGCTCGCCCCCGGCGAAGTCGACCGGCGCGTTCGGGAGACGGCCGCCATCCTCGGTCTCGACGCCCTGCTGGCGCGCAAGCCTTCTGCACTATCGGGCGGCCAACGGCAACGCGTCGCGATGGGGCGGGCCATGGTGCGCACGCCCGAGGTCTTCCTCTTCGACGAGCCGCTGTCGAACCTCGACGCGAAACTGCGCACGCAGGTGCGCTGGGAGATCGGCAAGCTGCACAAGCGGCTCGGCACCACCATCCTCTACGTCACCCACGACCAGGTGGAGGCCATGACGCTGGCCGACAAGATCGTCATCATGCGGGACGGCCATGTGGAACAGGTGGGCAGCCCGGAAGATGTCTATACCCGCCCCGCCAACACCTTCGTCGCGACGTTCATCGGCAGCCCCGCCATGAATCTGGTGCCGGCGCGCCTGATGGGTGGAAAGCTGCAGGCCGAAGCCTTCACGCTCCCCCTGCCCGACCGCTTCGCCGGCCGCACCGCGGAGGGCCAGGCCGTGCTCATCGGCACAAGGCCATCGGATGTCACGCTGACCGCAGCCGACAACCCGGGCGCCCTGCGCGCCACCGTCGAAGTGACCGAGTATCTCGGCGATGACGCGCTCCTCGACCTCAGGGTCGGCCTGCATGAGATGATCGCCCAGGTTCCTGCCGCCAACCGGCCGGGAAACGACGCGTCGGTCCATGTCACCTTCAACGCGGCCGGCCTGCATCTCTTCGATGCGGCGACCGGCGGCACGCTCCTCTCCTGAAAGCCTCGCCCATGCCAATGGAAATCATCATCCCCTCCCGCCGGACCTTCCAGCTCCGGCCCTATGAGGACCAGCCGCTGCAACGCGGCGAGATACGAGGGCGAACGCTGTGCACGCTGATCAGCCAAGGCACCGAGATCGGTTGGGCCAATGGCGACGCCTTTCCGGTCCGGCCGGGCTATGCCGCAGTCTTCGAGGTCGAGGAGGTCGGCGAAGGCGTGACCGGCGTGACGCGCGGCGAACGGCGCTTTGCGATGGGTTACCATCGATCGAGCCAGACCCACGCGGCCGAACACACCCTGCCGCTGCCGGACGGCATGGCACCCGACACCGCCGTCATCGCACGGCTGATGGGCGTGTCGATGACCACCCTGATGACGACAAAGGCCCGCCCGGGCGATCGTGTCGTCATAACAGGCGCCGGCCCCGTCGGCTTCCTCGCCGCCCATCTGTTCCAGATCTGCGGCTACCGCGTCACGGTGGTCGATCCCGACGCCGTGCGCCGGGAACAGCTCGCCCGCAGCGGCATCAGCGATACGCGTTCGGCCATGCCGCTGGACGATCCCGATCTCGCCGGCCGGGTCGCGCTGGTGGTCGACTGCTCGGGCCACGAGGGTGCCGTGCTGGAAGGCTGCCGCATCATCCGCCGCATGGGAGAAGTGGTCCTCGTCGGCGTTCCCTGGCGCAAACATACCGATCTGACGGCCTATGACGTGCTCAATGCCGTCTTCTTCAACCACGTCACCTTGCGCTCGGGCTGGGAATGGGAACTTCCCATGCACGCCCGCAGCTTTCTCTGGGAGGAACTGCTTGAAGGCTACAACAATGCGCCGCACTCGATTTTCAGCGGCTTGTCCCGTGCCCTGGACTGGCTCGCCGAAGACAAAATCCCGCTTCATGGCCTGGTTCATCATGCAAAGCCGGACGATCCGGCCACGCTCTACGGGGACATCATGGCACGGCATATCGTCGAACCATTCATCGTGCTGGATTGGTCGCAGACGGCTGACCGATAGCCTCGAAGGATGGCTGCGATACCCTGTGCCATAGCCATCCATGATCAAATACACGAAAGCTGATGAACCACGCACAAGCTACGAAAAAACAATCTGGGAGCCAGGGAATGGAGGAAAGCCGGCCATCATTTCTATATTCTGGCCCTCTCGAAGGCCGCCCATGCCTCTTCGAACTTTCCGATATCAAAGTCGTCTCTTCGCGCCGGCTCCAGAATGAAGGTTTCGCTCTCCCGCATCTTTTCGATCGCCGTCTCGAGCTCGGGCAGCACCTCGGGCGGCACCACCACGGCACCATGGCGATCCGCGTGAAGGAAATCACCCGGTGCAACCGACAAGCCGAAGACGGTAACGGGCGTGTCGAAATCGACGACATGAACGAAACCGTGACTTGGCCCGATGGATCCGGCGAGCACCTGGAAATCCGGCGCGAGATCGTCGAGATCCCGCATGACCCCGTTGGTGATCGCGCCCGACAGCTTCAGTCCCTTGTGAACCGTCGTGTTGACCTCTCCCCAGAACGCGCCGATGGCGGCGGCGCCGTCGAGGTCTTCGATGACCGTGACCGCCGGTCGCGGTCCCGCCGCCATGTAGCGGTAATAGTCCATCCGCCGGCGGCGGATCACGTCGGGAGCCTCGGTTGACGGATGAACCGCACGAATTCTCGCCGTCCTTGCATAGCCGAAAAATGCCTTGAGACGAGGCTGCGCCGTAAGAACGGTGCCCCGGGTGAACCCCTGGAAGCCGCGCCTGCCCTGCGCGACCTCGATCGCGTTGCAGACCGTGGGCGTATCGACGGAGGCCAGCAGGCTTTGAAGTGAAGCATCGAGTGTCATGGATGAACCTCCTTGAGATCGCCGGGCGACGGGGACTGTCACCGGACGAGCCAATGCGCGAGCGCCGACGAAACGGCGCCGGGCTGTTCGATCGTGGTGAGGTGCCCGGCCTGCTCGACCACGACGAGCTCGGAACGGGGCAAGAGCCGCGCCATCTCCTCGTGCCGGCGCGGGGGACACAGCCGATCCTCCGCCCCGCAGAGAACAAGCGTCGGACCGGAGTAAGAGCGGAGCGTCTCGGTCTGGTCGCGTCGGTCCCGCAGGGCGATCGACTGGCGCTCGAAGAGAGCCGGCCCGAGCGCCGTCGCCATGTCGAGGACCAATTCGAGCAGCGGTTGCTTGTCGGCATTGGCGGCGGCGAAATAGGCGGGGCGCATCTCCTCGACGATGACGGCGGCCAGCCTGCCGTTGCGCGCATCGTCGATCTGCTGGTTCCGGATCGGCAAGCGCTCCGGCAGATCCGCGTGATGGTTCGTGTCGAGCAGCGCCAGCCGCTCAATCCGTTCCGGTGCCTGCCGCACCATCTCCATCGCCACGATGCCGCCCATGGAAAGCCCGGCGAGGCGAAGCGGCCCCGGATGCCGGTCGAGAAGCATGCGGGCAAGTCCCTCGATGCTCGGCGGCCCGTCGAGCCGGGCGCAGATCACCTCGGCCCCGCCGGCGAGCGCCGCAGCCTGATGTGCGAAAAGGCGCTCGTCGCACATCAGGCCGGGTATCAGGAGCAGCGGCGCGCTCACGCGGCCAGCTTGTGCGTCGGGCCAGCGGGGTCGTCGGTGTTGCGGACGCGGTAGAGGCTGGCCTCCCCTGTCATGGACGGCACGAGCGCGTGCTCCAGTCCGGGCGGCACGGCGCAGGTGTCGCCGGGCGCAAGGACGGCTTCGCCGCCCTGCCACGACAGTTTCCAGTGACCGCGCATGACCATGAGAACCTCGTGCGAGGGGGTCGTGTAGGGCGTTTCGGGAATGGAACCGCGGCCGAGCAGCTCGACCTCGAAGCCCGGGCGGTCGCGCAGCATGCCCTCGGTGCCGATCACCCTGGCCGGCTGGCGATCCGCCAGCGCCATCATGTCCCAGTAGCGGCCGACATAGTGCGGCACGACATCGAGGGTCGTCGGCTCGGGGAAGGCCTTCAGCTCTTCATCCGTCAGGAGCGGCATGGGCGGCACGCCGTCCGGCAGGGACTGTCCCTTCTTGGAATCGTAGAGTTTGCCGTTCTTGCCGAGCACCAGGCCGTGGTCCCGCGCATCCTCGATGACCTGCGGCGCCCAGATGACGCCGCCGCCGGCATCGTCACCGCCGAGTATGGCCATGATCATCCCGTAATCGGTGCCGATATTCTCGAAGCCGCGGAAGATCCCGGTCGGAATGTTGAAGATGTCGCCTTCCTCGAGCACGACCTCGCCGGCCGTTCCATGGCGGCCCCAGAAGAAGCGCCAGCGCCCCTTGAGCACGAAGAAGACCTCGGCCGTGCGATGTGAATGCAGCGAGTTGCGGCATTTGGGCGGCTGGCCGGCCGCGCCGATGTTGAAGCCGGGCGTCTCGCGAATGTGGATATGCTGGTCCGGGCTCTCCGACACGCCGGCGCCGATGATGGTGAAGTTCTCCTTCTGGTTCGAACCCGGCGTATGGGCGTCGATGAAGGCGGTCTTGCACGGTTTCAGCTCGCCATAGCGCACGATGCGCCGTTCCATTTCCTGAGGTGTCATATCTCTCATCCCGTCTTGAGGGCGATCTGCTTCCAGATCGCGGTTTCGTCGAAGATCACGAATTCGCGCTTGAGGCCGTAGGGGCCGAATTCCGCATGCGACATGCCCATGATGTGGACCTCCGCCTTTGTCGGCGCGCCGAAGCCGCCCCAGCCGTCATGGGTGCCCGTCAGCGACCATCGGAGCGCCGCGCGCGGCGGCATTGCCGCATCGGTCCGGCCGATGACGTGGTGGATCTCGAAGCGGGCATCGGGAAACGCCGCGCGCAACTCCATCCAGAAGCGATCCGCCGCGCCCCGGCCATGAGCGGTGACGCCGCCGGGCAGGTCGAGCTGGCAGGCGCGGTCGTAGACCTTCGAAATGACCCTGAAATCGGCCGCCATGATCGCGGAAAGGAAGTCCGCGTAGTCCTTGCCGACCGGATGGTCGTTGCCGCGGCCCTTGTAGTCGCCGGCGATGTCGATCTCGGGCGTGAACGGCTTGACGCAGGCTTCCGAGCCTCCCTCGCGCTCGATCAGGTCGATCGCGAACTGCTTGGGATCCCAGCCGAGCTGGCGCACGATCGCCCCCTGGTCCCGGATCAGCCATTCGTCGTAGATCATATTGTCGCGCGCGGCGCAGTCCGCGATGATCCGGTAGGTCAGGGACTTGCCCGAGGCCCTGCCATAGACGCCGTCGCCGAGATGGGTGGCTATCGACAGCAGGCGGTGCGAGGACAGCAGCGTGCCGTCTTCGTCGCTGCCCGACCAGATGACGTCCTCGCCCAGGAGCTGGCGGTCCGGAAATTCCGCAAGCGTCGCCATGGTGGCGCCGATGACGTTCCGGTTGCCGCGAACCACCGAGGCCGGCGAGCGCACGACGATATCGGGCGCGTAATACTGGTGCAGGGTGGCAATGCCGCGATCTTCCCAGATCTCCTTGGTGACACCGAGGATGTAGTCGGGGAAATCCCTGAATTTCTTGTCAAATCCCTTGAGGGGCATGCGGTCTCCTAACCGGCGGTCCAGCCGCCATCGATAAGAAGGGAAGTTCCGGTGATGAGCGCCGCGGCGTCCGACGCCAGGAAGACGACGGCACCCATGATGTCTTCGATCTCGCCGACCCGGCCGAGCTTTATCTTCTCGGTGATCCATCGCGTCCGCTCGGGGTTGGCGAAGGTCTGCTCGGTCAGCGGCGTGCGGATGAAGGTCGGGCAGATCGTGTTGACCCGGATGGCGTGCGGCGCCCATTCGATCGCCATCGCCTTGGTCATGCCTTCGAGCGCATGTTTCGACGCCGCATAGACCGAGCGGTCGACCCCGCCGACATGGCCCATCTGGGACGAGATCGTGACGATCGATCCGCCGCGGCCGCGGGCGATCATGCCGCGCGCGACTTCAGCCGCCGAGAAATGCGCCGCCCGCCAGTTGATGGCCGAAACGCTGTCGAAATCGGCGACCTGCGTCTCCAGCGCGGGACCATGGCGCGCAGTCCCCGCGCTGTTGACATAGATGTCGAAGGGTTCGAGCCCGCCGATGGCGTCCCGCATCGCGGCGATATCCGCGATGTCGAACGCTATCGCTTCGGCCTTTCCGCCTTCCGCGCCGATCGCCCTCACCACGTCCGCAAGCCGCTCCCGGCCTCGGGCGGCACACACGACATGCGCGCCCGCCGCCGCCAGCGCCGCGGCAGCGCCGAGCCCGATCCCGGACGACGCCCCCGTGACCAGGGCGCGACGGCCATCCAGCCGGAACGACGGCGTGCGTGGCAGGGATGCGGGGGTCATTCGGCGGCCGCTCCGTATGGCACGTTCCGGCCGCCATAACGGCGCACGCGCACATTGGCCTGCTCCGCATGGCCGACGAAACCTTCCAGCATGCACAGGCGCGAGCAATATTCGCCGATCGTCGCGGCCGCCTCGTCGGTCAGCACCTTCTGGTAGGAATGCGTCTTGAGGAACTTGCCGACCCACAGCCCGCCGGTATATCGGCCGGCTTTCTTGGTCGGCAGGGTGTGATTGGTGCCGATCACCTTGTCGCCATTGGCGACATTGGTGCGCGGTCCCAGGAACAGCGCGCCATAGGCCGTCATGTTCTCCAGATACCAGTCGTCGCGGTCGGTCATCACCTGCACATGCTCGGAGGCGATGTCATTGGCGACGGCAAGCATCTCCTCATGGCTGTCGCAAAGGACGACCTCGCCGTAATCGCGCCAGGAGGCGGATGCCGTCTCGGCGGTCGGAAGCAGCTTCAGCAGGCGTTCGACCTCGGCCATCGTCGCCTCGGCGAGCCGGCGCGAATTGGTCACCAGCACGGCGGGCGAATTGTAGCCATGCTCCGCCTGGCCCAGCAGGTCGGTGGCGCAGACCTCGGCGTCCACCGTCTCGTCGGCGATGACCATCGTCTCGGTCGGCCCTGCGAAGAGGTCGATGCCGACCCGCCCGAAAAGCTGGCGCTTGGCTTCGGCGACATAGGCGTTGCCGGGGCCGACGAGCATGTGCACCGGCTCGATCGTCTGCGTGCCGAGCGCCAGCGCGCCGACGGCCTGGATGCCGCCCAACACGTAGATCTCATGCGCGCCGCCGAGATGCATCGCCGCGATGACGGCCGGGTTCGGCGCACCCTTGAAGGGCGGTGTCGCCGCAGCGATCCGCGGCACGCCGGCCACGGACGCGGTCAGCACCGACATATGCGCCGAAGCGACCATCGGGAATTTGCCGCCCGGAACGTAGCAGCCGACCGACTGGACCGGCAGGTTGCGATGCCCGAGGATGATGCCCGGGAGCGTCTCGATCTCGACATCCGTCATCGAGGCACGCTGCGCTTCGGCAAAGCGCCGGACCTGTGCCTGGGCGAAGCGGATATCCGCCATGTCGCGGGCGGAGACCCGGTTCATCAGGGCCTCGATCTCGGACGCGGTCAGCCGGAAGGCCGGCGGATCGTAGCGGTCGAACTTGACGGACAGCGCGCGGACGGCGGCATCGCCGCGCGCCTCGATATCCGCCAGGATCGCCTCGACATTGGCGCGGACCGTGGCGTCGTCGCCCGACCGCTCCTCCGCGGACTTTCCCTTCTTCAGATACGTGACAGGCATGGTCTCATCCCTGCTTCTTCGGCGGAACCTTCTCGCCGCTGTCATAGGCTTCCCAGCCATGGCCGTTGAACGGATCGACGCCGAGCTGGCGCATCACATGGGGGAAATCGACGGTGACCCAGTTGTCGACGATCTTGCCGTCGACGACCTTCCAGAAGTCCATGTAGCGGATCTCGACGCGCTTGCCGGTCGGGGCGATGCCCATGAACTCGCCGGAATGGGTGGCTTCCTGGCGTCCGAAGGCAGCGCCCCACTCGCCGTCGAAGAGACGCGCCTCGTCGACGCAGACCTTGTCGGAGAAGGCGGCCTGGAACGGATGCTGCCAGTTCCGCTGGAACTCCTTGAGGCCCATCTTGGTGCCGCAGCCGGCATTGCCGAGCCAGCGGAAATTCTCGGCGAAGAACTCGCCGATATCGGAGATGCGATGGTCGTTGAGGCCATCGACCATGCCTTCGATCACCGCCTTGGTCTCGGCGGTCTTGCTGTGGTCGTTGTCCTTGGTGAGGACGCCCTGTTCCGGTCTTGAGCCTTTCATGTCAATCAATCCTTTCCTGGATGTTCGATGCGATGCCCGCTGCGGGCATCGAAGAAGTGGCAGATCGAGGCCGGCACGGTGATCCCCACCGGTGCGCCGATCGCGATGCGGAAATCCTTGGGTGTCTTGACCGCGGCGAGCGCCTTGCCGCACTGCACGGTCACCATCGAGGCATCGCCGAGCAGCTCCATGGAATAGACCGGCGCGCTTATCTGGCCGCCCCGGTCCGCCACGCCGGCATCCTCGGCCCGGAAGCCCAGCGTCACCGGACCGTCCGGCATGCCGGCAAGGCCCTCGACCCGCATGTTGGTCGCGGTAAAAACGCCGGACCGGATGTCGCCTTCGATGAGGTTCATGGCCGGCGAGCCGATGAAGCCGGCAACGAAGGTGTTCGCCGGGCGGTCGTAGATCTGCATCGGCGTGCCGACCTGCTGCACGATCCCACGGTTCATGACGACCACGCGGTCGGCGAGCGTCATGGCCTCGATCTGGTCATGGGTGACGTAGATCGTGGTGGTCTTCAGTTCGTGGTGCAGGTTCTTGATCTGGGCGCGCGTCGAGACGCGCAGCTTGGCATCGAGATTGGACAGCGGCTCGTCCATCAGGAAGACGGTCGGCTGGCGCACGATGGCGCGGGCGAGCGCCACGCGCTGCCGTTGACCGCCGGACAGCGCCGCCGGCCGCCGCTCCAGGAAGTCGCCGAGCTCGACCATGGCGGCCGCCCGCATGACGCGTTCATGGTGGGTCTCGCGCGGAACCTTGCGCACCCTCAGCGGGAACCGGATGTTCTCGTAGACCGACATGGTCGGATAGAGGCCGTAGGACTGGAACACCATGGCGATGTCGCGGTCCTTGGGCTCCAGCGTGTTGACCACGCGATCGCCGATCCAGATCTCGCCGTCGGAGATGGTTTCGAGACCGGCGATCATGCGCATGGTCGTGGTCTTGCCGCAGCCCGAGGGACCGAGCAGCACAAGGAACTCCCCGTCGGCAATGTCGAGGCTGAGCGCATCGACGCCGGTGAACCCCGCCCATTTCTTGCTTACATTCTTGAGGCTGATGGTCGCCATGCCGGTTAACCCTTGACTGCGCCGGCGGTGAGCCCGCTGACGATGTGGCGCTGGAAGAAAAGCACGAGGATGAAGAGCGGCACCGTGGCCGAGACGACCGCCGAGACGGCGAACATCACATTGCCCTGCACCTGCGTGCTGCCCATGAAGCTCGCGATCTTCGGCACCATCGTCTGGTTCTCCTGCGAGAGCAGGACGGCGGTGACCGCAAAATCGTTGTAGGCGAGCAGGAAGGAGAACAGGCCGGTGGTGATCACGCCCGGCCACATGACCGGGATGATGACCAGCCGGAACGCCTGGAAGCGTGAACAGCCGTCGACCATCGCGCTCTCGTCGAGGTCCTTCGGGATGGTCTGGAAGAAGGAATTGAGCATCCAGATGGTGAAGGGCTGGTTGATCGCCACGAGCACGATGATCGCCGTGGACAGATAGCCCCAGACACCGAGCTGGAAGAAGGGCAGCAGATAGCCCGACAGCAACGTGATATGCGGCATGGCGCGGAAGATCAGCGCCGCGATCAGGATCCAGAAGGCATAGCGGGCGGTCGAGCGCGACAGGGCGTAGCCACCCAGCGTGCCGAAGGTCAGCGAGATGACCACGACGAAGCCGGTCACGATGCCGGTATTGATGACCGAACGCCAGAACTCGCGTTCGACCCAGGCGCCGTAATAGCCTCGGCCGGTGAAGCTGCTGCCGGTCTCGGCGAGCGTCTGGACGCCGTAGAGCGCATTCAGCCAGTCCTGGCGCGAGAAGAAATCGCCCTGCACCTTGAACGATCCCCAGAGCGTCCAGACGAAGGGGAAGGCCGCCATCAGCAGCCAGAGCGTGATGAAGCCGATCGCGGCCCCGCGCATCCAGGGTGAGGTCTTTGCAGTCAGGACCGACATGGCCAACTCCTCAGTGCCGACGCTTGAAATCGCGCCAGGTCCGCACGAGCACGGGCGCCATGAGAATGCAGATGCCGATGATGGTCAGCATCGAGGTCGCCGCCGCCGAGCCGAAGAGCGGCGCGCCGGTGCTGCGCAGATCGGTGTAGATCGCGTAGGAGAGCGATGTCGCGCTCGCGCCGGCATTGAAGCCGACGATCGGTTCGAAGACGCGGAAATTATCCATCAGCTGGATCAGCCCGACGAAGATCGCAAGCGGCATCAGGTGCGGCAGGACCACGAAGCGAATGCGCTCGAAACGGTTGGCGCCGTCGATCATCGCGCTTTCGAGCGTGTCATGCGGCAGGGTCTGGAGACCGGCATAGAAGACGACGAAGGCGAAGGGGGCCGAGTGCCAGACGCCATAGACCATGAGCGTGATCCAGGTCAGCGTGGGTGACGCCTTGAGCGAGAGGTCCGGATCGTTGAACAGCGCCTGGAGCGACGCTCCGATGATGCCGTTCGCATCGATCATCCAGAACAGGATCAGCGAGCCGATCAGCGGCGTGATGATCATCGGCAGGAGGGAGGCGAAGATCACCGGCCCCTTCACGAAATACGGGAGCGCGTTGACCGCGAGTGCGATCATGAAGCCGAGGATGAGCACCAGCGGCGTGACCACGAACGTATAGGCGAGCGTGAAGCCCAAGGCCTTGTACAGGGGCAGGCTGCCGACGCGCGTCAGGAAATCGATCGGCCCGCTGGCCTCGGCGAATGCCTCACGCACCTCCTTGGCCGCGAGATGCTTGCGGTCCAGATAGGTGCCGAGGCCGTTGAAGCGGCCGAGCGGCTGGTCGCGCCTGAGTTCGGCCGTCGCCGCCTCGTCGACATGGCTTTCCTTCTTGCAGCCGAAGGGGCCGCAATTCTCGGCGGTCACCATGACCCGCTCGTGCTCGATGAACAGCGACTGGACGACAACCGAGACGATCGGAAGGGCGATGAAGATCAGCATCGCCAGGGCTGACGGCAGGATAAACGCAATGAATGTCCGATGCGGCATCGAGCCCTCCCTTTGTGCCGGTTGTGGATCAGGTGTTCGCGGGCGAGGCAGCCTGCCCGCGACGTGGCGGAGCCGGCGCGGCCCTATTTCAGGAAGCCGGCGGCCTGGGCCGCGGCGCTGTAGGTCGCCTCGACGTCGGAAAGCGCCTTGGCGGCGTCCTCCTTGCCCTGCATGAATTCCGCGAGCCCATTGCCAAGCGCGGTGTGCATCAGGCCCATATAGGGTTCCATCGGATAGGGAAGCGCACCGGCATTCGCCGATTCGAGGGTGCCCTGCGCAAGCGGTCCCGGGTTGAAGCCGTCCGCCAGCCAGACCGCCTTGTCGGTATTGGCATTGGCGACCTCCTTGGTCACGCCCGATGCCAGTGCCTTGAAGGTCGCCGCAGCGTCGTCGTCGGAGATGTTGGTCGCCAGCGTGAAACCATCCCACCAGAGCGTCGTGGCGGGGATCGTGCCGCCGGCGACCGTCGGTGCGGCGGCGAACTTGATGTTGCCGGTGATCTCGGGCTTCGAGCCCTCCCCATCCGTCACCGCGCCGGCGCGCGAGCCCCAGAAGTTCGCCATGGCGACGTTTCCGGCCTCGAATTCGGCCTGGAGCGCGTTGGAATCGAAGGTCAGGTAGTCCGGGTTCATGTAGGCGCTCAGCGCCTTCATCATCTCCAGCGCCGCCACACCCTTCTCATTGTTGATCGCAGGCTCGGCCGAGCCTTCCTTGAAGAAAGTGCCGCCCATGCCGATGTACATGTTGACGAATTCCTCGCCGAGGTCCCAGCCGGCCTTGTAGGTGCCGCCGAAGGGATATTTCACGAGGCCCTTGTCCTTGATGGCCTTGGCCGCGGCAAGCACCTCCTCATAGGTCTTCGGCGGCTCGACGCCGGCCGCCTTGAGAATGTCCTCGCGATAGAACAGGTGCTGCGCATTGGCCATGAAGGCGACGGCCATGACCTTGCCGTTGATGGTGATCAGCTGGGTCTTCTTGAGCCCGGCGCCATCCTTCGCGACGTAATCGTCGAGCGGCCGGATGAGGCCGTCGTTGAGGAGCGGCAGGATCGAGGAGCTGGCGACGATCTGGGACGTGTATTCGGCGGGATTCGCCTTCAGCGCGGCGACCGCGAGGCTCTCGTGATCCTGGGTCAGGTTCACCTTGAACTGCACCGTATCGCTCCGACAGGTCGCGGCCGCGGCCGTGACCGCCTGGATCGCCGGAAAATCATTGCCCAGAATGCGGATCGAGCCCTTCTCGATCCCGCATGCGGCCTGCGCCGTCGTCGCCAGCGCCATCAACATGGCTCCGGACAACAGCGCCTTCATCGTGACTGTCATTGTCATCTGCGTTCTCCTTCTGGTCGGTTCTTCTTGTTTTCGGCGTCGATCGTCCGCCGTCCCAACCGGCGCCTGACCCGATGATTAAAGGCTTGCAAAAAATGACTACGTAGTCAATAACAATTTTCAAGTTTGGCGACTAAGCCCTTTGCAGGACATTCGCCGCCGCGCCGCGACCACCGATATGGGAGGACAGGAAATGCAGAATTCGGACCGGCATGTCGCCAACAAGCAAAGCCTGTACCGGGCGTTGCAGGAGATCGCCGAAGCGGCGGCGTCAGAGCTTCCGGCCCGCCTGGCCTCGGTGTCGACGGCAGATGCGCAGTGGCGAATGTCGCATCCCCTCAACGAAATGACAGGACGCGACCAGGCGCTCGAAACGGTCTGGCTGCCTCTCAAGCGCGCCCTCCCCGACCTCGAGCGGCGCGACCTGATCCTCATCGGCGGCGACTATCAGGGGCGGGATTATGTCGCTGCCGTCGGCCACTATTGCGGCACGTTCCGGCACGATTGGCTGTCGATCCCGGCCACGGGCCGGCCCGTCTTCCTGCGCTACGGCGAGGTCTACGAGGTCAAAGACGGCAAGATCGTCCAGGCCACCTGCCTCTGGGACATTCTCGACCTCATCAGGCAGGCGGGCTTCTGGCCCATCGCGCCGAGTCTGGGCACCGAAGGGCACTGGGCGGGGCCTATCACCGGCGACGGCATCGTCCTGACGGCGACCGATCCCGGACAGTCCGCCGCCAGCATCGCGCAGACGCTGGCGATGCACAAGACGCTCGGCGACTACAACGATCTCGACGGCCGCGGAAGGCAGGGCCTTCTCGACATGCCGCAGAAAGAATATTGGCATCCGAAGATGATGTGGTACGGGCCGTCGGGGATCGGTACGACGAGGGGGCTCCAGGGCTTCGTCGATTACCACCAGCTGCCTTTCAGGCTGGCCTTCCCCAATCGCAAGGGCGGCGGTCAGTGGACCGAGAAGGACGTGGCCGCGTCCGCCAAGAAGGGCGGCCATTACATCCGCGTCGGCGACGGGCCCTATTCCGTGACGGGCGGATGGCCGAGCGTCATGGCCTATCACAGCGGCGGAAGCTTTCTCGGCGTCGGCGCCACCGACAGGCTCGTCACGATGCGCGTGATGGACTTCTATCTGCATCACGAGGGCCTGATCCGCGAGAACTGGGTGCCGCTCGATATTCTCGACCTGCTGACGCAGATGGGGGTCGATGTCATCGACCGGACGCAAAGCCACTTCAATCGGGGGCGGATGTGACCGGAAGCTTCGCCGAGGCGCGAACGACGAGACGGCTCGGCAGCACCACGCTCCGCCGGCGGACGACCTCCTCGTTGATCTGCGCGAGCAGGATCTCGATCGTGGCATCGATCATCGCCTCTCCCGGCTGCGCCACGGTGGTGAGCTTGTAGCCCTTCCAGGACGACTCGGGAACATCGTCATAGGCAACAATGGACACGTCGTCGGGAATCCGCAAATTCAGTTCGTCACGGATCACGTCCATGACCGAAAAGGCCATGTGGTCGTTGGCGACGAAAATGGCGTCCGGACGCTCGCTTCCCCTGAAGAGCGCGCGCGTCGCCTCGGCCGCGCCTTCGAACGTATAGGCGCCGACCGCGCGAGCGAACACCGGTACGCCGCGCTCGGCCATTCCCTTGTTGAAGCCCGCCTCGCGGTCCCGGTTGGTCGAGGAGTCCTCGGCCCCGGCAATGAAGGCGATGCGCCGGTGGCCGCCGTCCACCAGGAAATGCGCGATCTGCCGACCGCCCTCCACATTGTCCGACGTCACGGAACTGGCAGGCGAAGACGAAACATATCGATTGAACAGGACGACCGGCACGCCCGTCCGCGCGCATTCGCGCGCCAGCGACGACGACAGCGTGGCCGAGACCATGACGATCCCCTCGACCTGGTATTGCATGATCTGCTCGACGACTTCGTCCTGCTTTCCCGGCTCCGTCATGAAGAGCAGGACGTGATAGCCATGCCTTTGGAGCTTTCGCGACAATTGTTCGAGGACGATGGGATAGAACTGGTTGTCGAGATAGGCAACCAGAAGCGCGATCAGCCTGGACTTGCCGCTGTTCATCGCCCGCGCCAGCGCATTCGGCCTGTAGCCGAGCTCGGCGGCGGCCTTGAGCACCTTTTCGCGCATTTTTTTCGAGACGCTGGCTCCGGGTCGAAACACCCGGCTTACCGCCGATTGCGACACACCTGCCAGACGCGCAACTTCAATCGAGTTTGCCGGGTTCTTTGGAGATGACATTGCCCATCGGTTCCTTGGAGGTAACTTCCATTAACCCATGGGGGCCGGTGCGGGCAACGGCCGACGCCGAAATTTTGACTACGTGAGCAAAGGTGGGCCGCAGAGACCCGGGCGGCTCCTTCCCCGTAGACGCTGAAAGCGACGGTCCCGATCTCGATGATTTCGTCCTCGTCCCCTTCATGCCGGACAATTCGGTTATCCCTGTCCGTTGATGAGCGAGACGAGGTTCAAGAGGTTGCCTTCCCTTTGAACGCCGTCCGGGAACCTGTCCGGCACGCCGGGGGCGACGATCGCCAGGAATGGAATGCCGAGGTCCACTGCGGCGTGATATTCCATGAGGGAATCGCCGATGGCGAGAACCTCCCCCGCCTCGACGGCATCCTCGCCGAGTATCCGGCGAAATTCGGAGAGCTTGGATTTCGGCGCACCACCGATCGACTTGAACCGGTTGCAAATCCCGCGCTCGGCCAAAGCGCTCCGAAGCTCGTCTTCGGGGGCGGCGGAAACGACATGCTGGGCCGCAATGCCGTGAAGGCGCGTTATCCCTTCCAGCGCGCCATCGATAAAGCGCGCCGATGCGACGGCAGCCTCCACGGCCGCGCGATATTGCGTGCAGAGCTCGCCGAGCCGGGCCTCCGAGAGCGGCCGGTGGAAAACAGAACCCTCGAAGTATCGGAACTTCTCGCAGCGTGACATGCCGCCATTGGCTTCGGCATAGGCCCTGATGGCGGCGATCTTCGCAGGTTCCTCGTCGCGGTAGACATGCGCGAACGCATCGACCTTGGCGGTCACCGTATCAAGGATGACGCCATCGAAATCGTAGATGATCGATCGGTATCTTGTCTTCACGTAAAACATCTCCTGCCAGCCGCCGCCAAGGCGCCTGCGGATCAGATCCAGCCCGCATCGACGATGAAGGACTGCTTCGAGATCATCCGGCTGTCGTCGGAGGCCAGGAACAGGGCCATGCGTGCGATTTCCGGCGGATAGATCCGGCCGGGAAGAACCTGCCGCGCATCGATCTGCTTTTCGCCCTCGGGCGTGAGCCACAGGTCCACCTGCCGTTCGGTCATGATCCAGCCCGGAGCGATGGAGTTGACGCGGATATTGTCCGGGCCGAGCTCGCGCGCCAGTGCACGCGTCATTCCGTGCACCGCGGCCTTTGCCGTGACGTAGCACACGCCGTCGCCATCCGCCTCCATCCAGGTTATGGAGGAGAGATTGATGATCGAGCCGCCACCCAACCCTTTCATCTGCGAAACGACGGCCTTGGCCGCGAACACCTGGTGCCGCAGGTTCACCGCTATGCGATCGTCGAAATATTCCGACGTTACTTCGGAAAGCTGGTGACGGTCGTCGTTGCCCGCATTGTTGACAAGAACGCTGATCGGCCCGCGCTCGACCCCGCTCTTCGTGATGAAGGCCTCGAGCGCCTCGACATTGCGCAGGTTGAGATACTGGTAGACCGGCGGACGGCCGCCGCGGGCGACGCAGCCCTTGATCACATCCGCCGCTGCATCGTCGTTCAAATCGACGAAGGTGACGACAGACCCCTGATCGACGAAATGCTCCACAAGCGACCTGCCGATGCCCGATGCACCGCCGGTGATGAAGACATGCTTGTCCTTGAGACTAGGGTAGCTTGCGCGCCCTTCCATGAGATCGTAGTTCATCTTGTGTCCTTTGTCTGATCGATACGATGGCGCCTTGGCGCCCCTGTTGTCATTTCGATTTGGCGAAGAGGCGCGTGACGCCGCGCAGAAGCTTGCTTTGGGCGACCTGGTAACCGAGATCCTTGCCGACGCCCGTTTCCAGGACACGATCCATCAGGCTCTTGCTGAGCTCCGTATGGCGCCGCACCGGGCCACGATCGCCGGACATGTCGGCGAGCACCCGCCTGGCCGCATTGTGGCCGGGAGCCCCCGTCACGCCACCACCCGGATGCGCGCCGGAACCGCAGAGATAGAGGCCCTCCACCGCCGTGCGGTATCCGTCCCCGCCCGGCGCCTTGCGCTCCGAGAACAGGTTTTCGAGGCCCACGATGGAACGCTGGAAGATGTTGCCGCCGGGCAGGCCGTAGGTACGCTCGAGATCGAGAGGCGACACCGTATTTCGGCCGATGACATGACCGCGAAGGTTCGGCGCAAACCGGTAGAAGGTCTCCATGACACGGTCGGTCCAGGCTTCCTTGTGGTCGTCCCAGTCGCCCTTCTCCAGATGGAACGGCAATTGCTGGACACCGAGCAGCAGCGTGTGCTGCCCCGGCTTGCAGACGCTGGGATCGGTCGCGGAATGGATGAGGCCTTCGATGACGAAATCATCAGGAAACCGCCCGCGCCGCTGGGCTTCCGCCGCGGCTTCGTAGTTCTCGGCTGATGCGTTGAGGATCGTGTGGCCGAGATGCTGCGGCCCGAGGCCGGGCTCGAAGCCGTTATAGTGCGGCAGCGTATCGAGCAGCACGTGGATGCGGGCCATGGAGCCCCGCACGTCGGTGCGGAGCGCTTCCCTGCGCCATTCCTCCTTCATCGCCCCGGCCGGGACCAGCCTGCCGAGGGCGACCGTCGGCGCGGCGTTCGACATGACGATATCGGCGTTGACAACGTCGCCGCCGACAAGGCGAACGCCCGCCGCCCGGCCGCCACGCACGAGGATTTCCGCGACGGGCGCGGAGGTGCGCACCACGGCCCCGAACGCTTCCGCACCCTTGCGGAGCGCGGCGGTGATCGAGCCCATGCCGCCGACCGGAATGCCCCACCGCCCGAATACGTTCTCGAACTGTCCGAAGGCATGGTATCCGTAGACATGCGCCGTCGTCGGCGTCTGCGGCCCGCCCCAGGTCGAGACCATGGCAAGGAAGGTCATGTAGGCCTTGAGCCGGGGCGAGACGAAATACCGGTCGAGCAGATCCTGGGCCGACACGACCATGAACTCGTTGAGAAGCTCAGTTTCGCCCAGACGTTCGAAGCGCCCGAACACTTCCGAGCGGGTCGGCGGATCAGACAGCAGCCAGTCGCGTGAGATATCGGCAAATCGCTTCAGCTTCGAGCCGAACTCGAAGAACCGACGCGCGTCATCCGGCGAGTGCCGGCCGATCGACTTCAATGTCTCGTCGACATCATGGTGGAGCATGAAGTGGTCGCCGTCTTCCCAGAGCGCGACACCCTGGACTTCCGGTGAGAGCGATCGCAAGCCGAACCTTGCCAGTTCGAGATCGTCGATGACCTCCTGCCGCAGCATGCCCTGGATGAACGAGCAGGACGACCATGTCGCGCCCGGCACCAGTTCCTCGGAGACGCAGGCACCTCCAACCACATGGCGTGCCTCCAGCACGCAAACGGATTTTCCGGCCCGCGCGAGATAGTTGGCCGCAACGAGGCCGTTATGGCCTCCGCCAACAATGACGACATCATATCTCGTGGTCATGACGCAGCATCCGTTCCAAAGGAGAAGACCATTTCATGCCGGTACGTTTCGCCGGGATCGAGACGGCAGGACGGGAAGTGGGAGAAGTTCGGCGAGCCCGGATATTTCTGGGTCTCGAGGGTAAAGCCGCCATACTTGCACAGGCGCTTGCCCTTCTTGCCCATCACCTTGTCCGACAGGTAGCCGGCGGTGTAGAACTGCACGCCCGGCTCCGTCGTATGCATGGTCATCCGCCGGCCGGAGACAGGCTCGTGCACGTCGATGCACTTGCGCAGACCCGGGCCACCGTCGAGGCACCAGTTGTGGTCATATCCGCCGCCAGCTTCGAAAATCGTCGCACCGACGGAGGGCAGCCTGTCGATATCGGCGCCGATGGCCTTGAATTCGGTGAAATCGAACGGCGTGCCCCTGACGCTCAGGATCTCCCCTGTCGCGAGAAGCTCGTCGTCGACCGGCGTATAGAAGCGGCTCGATATCCTGACGTCGTGGCGCAGCACGTCGCCGGAGCCCTGGCCGGCGAGGTTGAAATAGGAATGGTGCACCATGTTCATCAGCGTCGGCTTGGTCGTGTCGGCCTCCATGACGATGCGCAGCGTGTTGTCCGCTGCGAGTGTATAGGTCGCCCGCAGGTTCGACTTGCCAGGAAAGCCCATTTCGCCATCCTCGGATGTCGTCCTGAAGACGACGCTGTCCGCCGTGACTGTCTCGATGTCCCAGACCTTGCGATCGAAGCCCTGGACGCCACCATGCAGGTGATTGGCGCCCTCGTTGACGTTGAGGTGATGCTCGACGCCGTCAAGCACGAACCGGCCGCCCTCGATCCGGTTGCCGTAGCGTCCGCAGGTCGCGCCGAAATAGGTGTCCGTCGCCGCATATTCCTCGATCGTGTCGAAGCCGAGGACCACGTCGGCGAGATCGCCGTTGCGATCGGGAACGTATAGCTCCGTCAGCCGGGCGCCGAAGGTGATCAGCTTCGCCCTGAGGCCGTTGCCGTTAGCGATGGTGACGGCGAGGATTTCCTGCCCTTCATAGGTGCCGAACACTTCGGCGGCATCGGCTTCTTGTTTCCTGGCGGTGGTGTTCATGCTCGCAGCGTCCTTGCATTGGTGCGATTGATGACCCAGAGCCCGCAGAGAACGAAGGCGACCGAGATCAATCCGATCAGGGTGAAAATGGCGTTGATGGAGGGCGTGAAGCCGAAGCGCATCTGGTTCCAGACATAGACCGGAAGCGTCGGCTCGGTGCCCGTCAGGAACAGCGTCACGATGACCTCGTCGACGGAAAGCGTGAAGCCGAGCATGGCGCCGCCGATGATGGCCGAGCGGATCATCGGCAGCAGGACATGCAGCAACGTTTTCATCCGCGTGGCGCCGAGATCGAGCGATGCCTCGACGAAGCTCGGGTCGAGCGCCCTCAGGCGCGTCAGCACGATCAGCATGATGACCGGCATGACGAAGCTCAGATGCCCGACGATCACCCGCGGCAGCCCCTGCGGCAGGCCCGAGAACTGCGCCACGATGGCCAGCGAAATCCCGAGCACGATGCCGGGTATCGCGACGGGGACCGCCAGGGCAAGCTGCAGCACGTTGCCGAAGGCCCGGACACGATAGGCGAGGATGAGAGCGAAAGCGACGCCGATGACCGTGCCGGCCGCCGTCGACAGGACGGCCACGAAAAGCGTGCGCTGGAACGCCTCGATGAGGGCGGTGTTCGTCCACAGTTCCCGATACCACTGGAGCGTGAAACCCGTCAGCGGGAATGTCTGGACACGGCTGTCGTTGAAGGAGAAGACGAGCGTGACCACCAGGGGCGCATAGAGGAACAGATAGGGCAGCGTGACGGCCAGCTTCAGCAGGATCTGGCCGATACGCCCCCGCAGCGTGGCCGCGCGCTTCAGCGTCGCACCCGCGCCCGAATCCACGGCCTGGATGATCCCCTTCGAGCGGCCGAGATAGCCGATGACGGCGAGGATGAGGGCGACCGCGAGCATGAGGATGACAGCCTGCGCGGCGCCCAGCGGCCAGTTCCCGGCCATGCCGAACTGCGATGCGATGACCATGCCGAGCATCGTGCCGTTGAGGCCGCCGACCATGGACGGGCTGACATAATCCCCGACGGCCAGCAGGAAGGCGAGGGAAAAGCCGATCGCAAGCCCCTGCCTGGAGAGCGGCCAGACGACGTTCGTGAACGTCTGGAACCGGTTCGCGCCCGCATCCCGGCTTGCTTCCAGCAGGCTTTCCGGAACACGCTCCAGGGCCGTGAAGGAGGAGACGAACACATAGGGAATGGCCATGTAGGCAAGCGTGAGGACGACGGCAAACCGCGTATAGAGGAACGCGTCGGACGGCTCGGACAGGATGCCGAGCGTGACGAGCAGCGAGTTGATCGCACCGTTCTCGCCAAGGATGACGCGCCAGGCGAACACGCGCATCAGCAGCGAGATCCAGAGCGGGATGACAACCAGCATGACGGCGACCTGCTTCATCCCGCGCATGTAGCGGCTGACGTAGAATGCCAGCGGATAGGCGACGAGCGAGGCGAGCGCGGCGGCGACGAAGGCGGTGACCAGCGTCCGCATCACGAGGACGAGCACGGTCCTCGACTGGAACACGGCCGCATAGTTCCTCAGCGTCACCTCGTCCGTCACCAGACCCGCCGACGCCTTGAAGAAGCTGGTTCCGAAGAGGACGAGGTTGGGGGCGACGACGAGCGCCAGCAGCCAGAGGTAGATCAGCCCCGGCGAGGCGGAGGAGACCAGCTTGACGAGTTTTTCGGAGGACCTAGTCATCGAGATACACCACGTCGTCGAAGAGCAGGCCCGCCGGCACGGTGTCACCGACCTTGAGAGCGAGCCCCTTGCGGGAGGGAACATGGCTCGTCAGCATCTGGCCGCCGCTTTCCATGACGACCTCGATGACGCTGCCGAGGAACATGACCCGAGCGATCCTTGCGTCGAAGGTCACATCGCAGCGGCCTTCCGGCTGCACGTCGAGCGCTTCGAAGCGCAGGGCGACGGCGCTCGGCTGCGCCCTGCCGGCCACGCGGCTGCGGGGAATGTCGACCGGCCCGAACCGCAAGGATGCAGCATCCCCCGGATTCGGCGAAGCGGAAATCCTGTTCGACTTTCCGATGAAGTCGGCAACGAAGGCGTTGGCCGGCCTGTAGTAGATCTCCTCCGGCGTGCCGATCTGCTGGATCAGCCCGCCGCTCATCACGGCGATGCGGTCGGACATGGACAGGGCCTCGCCCTGGTCGTGGGTGACGTAGATGAAGGTGATGCCGAGCGACTTCTGCAGGTCGACGAGGACGTGCTGCATCTGTTCGCGCAGCTTGAGATCGAGCGCACCCAGCGGCTCATCCAGCAGCAGGATTTTCGGGCGGCCGACGATGGCCCGGGCGAGCGCGGCGCGCTGCCGCTGGCCACCGGACATCTCATGGGGCAGGCGCTCGGCAAAGGCGCCGAGATTGACCTTGGCGATCGCATCATCGACGCGCGTTGCGATCTCCGCCTTCGCAACGCCCTTCATGCGGAGCGGATAGGCGACGTTCTCCCACACGGTCATGTGCGGGAAGAGGGCGTATGACTGGAAGACCGTGTTGGTATCCCGCAGGTTTGGCGGCAACGTCGTGATGTCGTCGCCTGCCAGCCATATGTTGCCCCGATCCGGCGCCTCGAAGCCCGCGATCAGCCGTAGCGTCGTCGTCTTGCCGCAGCCGGAGGGGCCGAGGAGGGAGAAGAACTCCCCCTCCCCGATGTCCAGGGACAAATCGTGCAGCGCCTTGTACGCACCGAACGACAATGACAGGCCTGAAAGCCGCAGGAACGGCCCGGAAGCGTTGACTGGGCTCATCGAACGTGTCCTCACAGGGTGCCGGCTTTGAAGTCGTTCCACATCGCCACACGGCGGTCGATGTCCTCCGGCAGCTTCGATATGACCATCTTGTTCCAGAAGCCGTCCTCCGTCTGGTCAAGAATGTTCGTATTCGCCAGGGCCTCCGGCGAGACGCCGGCCTTTGCGGCCGCCTCGGGGCTGAGAACGCCGTTGTTGCTGTTGGTGCTGATGAAGCGTGCCTGCCAGGTCGGCGTCAGCGTCTCGTTGATGAAATCGTACACCTCCTTCCTGCGGCCCCGCTCGGTCAGGACGGCGCAGTCGAGCCAGGTGGGCGTGCCTTCCTGCGGGAAGGTATAGGCGAAGTTCTTGCCGAGCGACTTCAGCTTGTTGACGATCGAGATGTTCTGGCAGTAGCCGATCACCGCGTCGCCCGCCGCATAGATCGTCAGGGCATCGTCGAAGCCGCGGGCGATGGTGTTGACCTGGGGCCGCAGGGTGCGCAGCGCATCCGCACACGCCTCGAACTCCTCGTCCGTCAGGTTGAACGGGTCGGCCGCCTTGATCTTGAGCGCGATCATCTGCATGACGACGTAGCCGTCGTCGAACAGGTTGACCTTGCCGGCGTATTTCGGATCCCAGAGCGCGTCCCAGCTCTGCGGCTCGCCGCCGGTGGCATCGGCATCGTACATCAGCGGCTGGTTGCCCCAGTTGTACGGCAGGGCGTAGAGGGTGCCGTCGATCGTGGCCTTCGCCTCCCAGTCCATCGACGAGGCGATGTTCGACCTGTTGGGAACCTGGGAGGCGTCGAAGGGCGCGATCAGGCCCGAGTTCTTGAAGCGATTGGCCGTGCCCGTGTCGAAATAGATGACATCGGGCGAAATGGCGCCCGATTGGACGGTCGCGAACATCTCGTCGATCGATCCGGAGCGGACGGCCTTGATTTTCACGCCGGTTTTTTCCGTGTACTCGGCAATCCACGGGTCGTCCTGATAGGTTTCCCACGTCAGAAGGGTGATCTCACCCTGGTCGGCGAAAGCCCGCTTCGCAAGGCCCGGCAGTGTCACCAGAGCGCCGAGACCCGCGGCGCTCTTCAGGAAGGTTCGGCGGTCAAATTGGTAGTTGCCCATGCTTTTAATCCTCTCTGGTCGGTTAGCGGGGGAGCAACTTCCGGCGACGGCTTCGCCTTCGGCTCTTTTCGGCCGCTCCCCTTTCGATGACTTACAAAACGCCGTATTTTTCGTAGACTTCGCGCAGCAGCCTGCCCTCCAGGAGTTCGTTCCTGGAATTGTTCTCGCTCGTGGCCTTGGTCATGGCGAGATCGAGCACCTGCTGCTCGATGTCCTGCGGAATGACAACGACACCATCGATGTCGGCGAACACGATGTCGCCGGAGCGGACGATCACACCCGCGCAGATGATTTCCGTGTCATGCTCGATCATCTTTGCGCGGCCGATGCTGTCGAGCGGGCCGATGCCGCCGTGGAACACCGGAAATCCGAGGTGCTTGATGTGCTTGGTGTCGCGCACGAGACCATCCGTCACGCACCCGTTGGCGCCCCGCATCTTGGCCGCTGTCGACAGAAGCTCCCCCCAGGGAGCGATGCGCTCGGTCGGGCCATTGCAGGCGAGCACGGCGACATCGTCCTTCGTCAGGCTGTCCACAAGCTCCATTTCGAGTTCGTAGGGGTTGTCGTTGTCGCGCCTGCCGTAGACGGTCGCGTAAAGGCCGGTCCGCGCACGGCCCATCAGGACCGATGCATCGTCGACGGGGCGGATGAATGGCCGCATCGCCTGGCTGGTCTGGCCGAGACTGTCCATCACGTCGGACAGCACGCCGGTGTAGAGCTGCTTTGCGTAAGTTTCGAACTGCATCGCTTGTTCCTTACTTTAACGATAAACCTTGAAGCCGGAAATAGTGCCAAAAGGGGCGTACGGCTAATGCGCTTCCCTGACGACAGCGTCGCCGCTGGCGCCGACGAGAAAGTCCAGGTCGGCACCCGTATGGGCCTGCATCACATGATCCTGGTAGAGTTTCACAAAGCCGCGCGGGGTGACCGTTCGAGGCTGCACCCACGCCTTCGCGCGTTTCTCAAGCTCGTCTTGGGAGACCAGAAGCTCCAGCGTTCCTTCATAGGCATTCATCCGGATGCGGTCGCCGGTCTTCACCAGAGCGAGCGGTCCGCCCACCGAGGTTTCCGGCGAGACATGCAGGACGACGGCACCGAAGGCGGTGCCCGACATGCGCGCGTCGGAAATTCTCAGCATGTCGCGCACGCCTTCGCGCACCAGTCGCGCCGGGATCGGCATGTTCCCGACCTCAGCCATGCCGGGATATCCCCTCGGCCCGCAGCCCTGGAGCACCAGCACCGTATCGGCCGTGACCGGCAGGTCGGGATCGTCGATCTTCGTCTTCATCTCCTCGACGGAGGAAAACACATAGGCCTCCCCCTCGTGCACGAGAAGAGATTCCGTCGCCGCCGAAGGCTTGATGACCGCGCCATCGGGCGCGATGTTTCCCCGCAGCACGCGGATGCCGGCTTTTGGCCGAACCGGATTGTCCAGCGCGCGGATCACGTCGTCGTTGAAGCACTCGCCCTCGGCGGCGACCTCGACGACCGAGCGCCCCTCCACCGTCAGCGCATCGCGCAGCAAGCCCTTGATCTGCGCGAGAACCGCCGGCACGCCACCGGCATTGCAGAACTCTTCCATCAAGTGCTTGCCCGACGGCAGGCAGTTGACGAGCAGCGGCACCTCGGAGCCGAGGTTGAAATCGTCCAGCTTCAGGTTGACGCCAATTCTTCCAGCAATTGCAAGCAGATGGACGATCGCGTTGGTCGAACCACCCAGCGCCGCATTCGCAAGGATCGCATTCTCGAAACTCGCCCTTGTCAGGATCTTCGAAAGCCGGAGATCCTCGCGCACCATCGCAACGATGCGGTTGCCGGTGAGATGCGCGAGCGCGAAGCGGCGCGCATCGACCGCGGGATAGGCCGAATTCATCGGCAGTGCCACGCCCATAACCTCGACCAGCGAGGCCATTGTCGATGCCGTGCCCATAGTGTTGCAGACGCCGACGGAGCGGCTCATTCCGCTTTCAGCTGCAACGAAGTCCTTCATGGACATCGTGCCTGCCCGCACCTCTTCGGAGAACTTCCAGACATCCGTGCCCGAGGCGATCGTCCTGCCCCGGAAATTGCCGCTGAGTGCCGGTCCGGCCGAGACCATGATGGTCGGCAGATCGACGCTGGCAGCCCCCATCAACTGGGCCGGCGTGGTCTTGTCGCAGCCGGCGAGCAGAACGACACCGTCCATTCCATGGGCGCGGATCGACTCCTCCACCTGCATGGCGAGCAGGTTGCGAAACAGCATGGCGGTCGGGCGCATCTGGTCCTCCCCGAGCGAGCCGACCGGAAATTCCAGCGGCAGGCCACCCGCCTCCCAGATGCCACGCTTGACGGCCTCAGCGAGGCCCTTCAGGCCCGCATTGCACGGATTGAACTCCGACCAGGTATTGCAGATGCCGATGACCGGCCGGCCATCGAAGACATGATCGGGCAGTCCCTGCATCTTCATCGAGCTGCGATGGATGAAACCATCCTTCCCGCCGCTGCCGAACCAATCCTGGCTTCTCAGTCTCTGCTTGCGCTCCACGACATGCGCCTCCACGCCTCTGTTGGATTAGATTTAACGTTAAACCTATTTCCTGTCAACAGGCCAGATTGTTCTCGTTCCGGCGGGCGAGATTGTAAACATCGAGTTGAGTTGTATTGTTGCCGCCAGCGATCGGACCGAATATGTGCAGGCGATGATCATGAAGAAAAATCAACAGGGTCAGGGACGCGCAACCCTTCGGGACGTCGCCGACGCCGCCGGCGTTTCCATCATGACCGTGTCCAACGTCGTGAACGGAAAGACCGCCCGCGTCAGCGATGAAATCCGGCTTCTCGTCAAGGAAAAGATCAAAGACCTGAAATATGTGCCGCATCTGCGCGGCCGCGGCCTGCGGCTGGCGAAAGACTTTGCGATCGGCCTGGTCATGCTGCATCCGGAGCGGCGCTTCCTCAACGACCCCTTCAACACCGAGGTCGCGGCCGGCATGAGCAACAAGCTCGCACAGAACGGTTACGGCCTGCTGATCTTCGGAGCGCAAAATTCGAAGGATCTCGAAAACAAGCTGCCGCGCATTTCGCAGCTGGATGCCCTTGCCGTCTACATCTTCGGCGACACCGCTCAGCGCGATGCTGTCTATACCAAGCTCGCCGCGCTCGGCCTGCCCATGCTCCTCATCGGCGACGAGGCGAACGACAGCCTGGCGGATGCCAGTTTCGTACGCCAGACGAACGAGGAAGGCGCATTTCAGCTGGCCGAGCTTGGGCTTTCGAATGGCGCCCGCAAGATCCTGTTCATGCGCCCGGACCATTTCTGGCCGGCCATGGCGCAGCGCGAACTCGGGGCCCGCAAGGCAGCGGCCGGACGCGCCGATGTCGAAACCATGATCTGCACGGAAATCAACTTCCAGGCCGTCGTGAGCCAGGTGAAGACGCGGCTATCGGCCAACCCGCCGGATTTCGTCATGGGCGGCAACGACCTGTTCGGCATTGCCGCCACACAGGCGGCGCTTCAGCTCGGCTTCTCCATCAAGAAGGATCTGATGATCACCGGCTTCAACGGATTTGCCTTCCGTGAATATTCGATGCCGCTCCTGACCTCCATGCGCTCGCCTGCCTATGAAATCGGCGAGGCGGCGGCGGCGGCGCTGTTGAAGCGGATCACCAAGGGAAGTTTCCCGGGTGGCAAAGTGCTGAACGTCGAGTTCCTGCCGGGCGATACCTGCGCCTGACGGCAATCCCCGCAATGGCTGGCCTCGCGGCCAGGCAAGGCGGTTTCCATAGTCAGTTCCATGAGGCCGATGGTCGGCCGGCGCGATATCTTGCCTGCCGCCCAGGTTCGTCCAGCAGCATCCATCAGCAACTTGAAATCGCGGTTACGTGCATTCCCGCACCCGGACTAAACCTGAACGAAATGCCGCTCCGAGACCTCGTGGTAGCTGCGCCTGGGCGGGGTATAGCCAAGGGGGCGGACAGGGCTTCTCGTCTCGTCGCCGGAAAGGCATCGCCGGAGGGTGCGCCGGGCGGGGTCGGGTATCGGGACGGCAGCCATCAGCTTCTTCGTATAGGGATGCTGCGGGTTTTCGAACACCTCCCGTCGCGGGCCGATCTCGACGATCTCGCCGAGATACATCACCGCCACCCGGTGGCTGACCCGCTCCACGACGGCCATGTCATGGCTGATGAACAGATAGGCGAGGTTGAAGCTCTGCTGGAGGTCGAGGAGGAGGTTGCACACCTGCGCCTTGACCGACACGTCGAGCGCCGAGACCGCCTCGTCGGCGATGATCACCTTCGGATCGAGTATCAGCGACCGCGCGATCGCGATGCGCTGGCGCTGGCCGCCGGAGAATTCGTGCGGGAAGCGCCGCATCATCTCCGGGCCGAGCCCGACCCGCCGCAGGAGGTCGGTCGCCTTGTCCCGCGCCTGCTGCTTGGTGCCGAGGCCATGCTCAATGAACGGCTCCATCACCGCCGCCCCCACCGTCATGCGTGGATCAAGGCTGGCGAACGGATCTTGGAACACCATTTGGATATTGCGCCGCATCTTGTGCAGCGACCTGCCGTCGAGGCCCATCACATCATGCCCGCTGAACGAGACCGCCCCGCCCGTCGGCTCGACCAGCCGTATGATCGAGCGCCCCGTCGTCGACTTGCCGCAGCCGGATTCACCCACAAGCGACAGCGTCTCACCGGCTTTCAGGTCGAAAGACACGTTCTCGACCGCATGCACCGCACCGCTCTTGCGACCGAAGAGGCCCGAGCGGATGTCGAAGCGCGTCGTCAGGTTCTTCACCTCCAGAACGGGTCGCTCACCGGCAACGGGCACAGGCCCTTCGCTTTCCGCCTGGCGCGTTTCGCCGGTCACGATGTCGATCACCGGGAAACGCATGGGCCTGGGCCGTCCCGCCATCGAGCCGAGGCGCGGAACCGCCGAGAGCAGCGCCCGCGTATAGGGATGCCTTCCGCGGCTGAAGATATCCCCGGTCGCGCCCGTTTCCACCGCATCGCCGCGGAACATCACGATCGTCCGGTCGGCGACTTCGGCCACCACGCCCATGTCATGCGTGATGAAGAGCACCGCCATGCCCTCCTCTTCCTGCAGCGTCTTGATGAGGTCGAGGATCTGGCCCTGGATCGTCACGTCGAGCGCCGTCGTCGGCTCGTCCGCGATCAGGAGCTTTGGTTTCGAGGCGAGCGCCATGGCGATCATCACGCGCTGGCGCATGCCGCCGGAGAACTGGTGCGGATAGTCGTCGAACCGGCCCTTGGCGTTCGGAATGCGCACCTTTTCCAGAAGCCGCGTCACCTCTGCCCGCGCCTCGCCCCGGGAGAGGGCGCGATGGCAGGTGATCGCTTCAGCGATCTGCTTGCCGATCGGGAAGATCGGGTTGAGCGAGGTCATCGGCTCCTGGAAGATCATCGAGATGTCGTTGCCGCGGACCTTGCGCATCTCCTCCTCGCCGAGCGTCAGCAGGTCGCGCCCGCCGAGCGAAACCTTGCCTTCGATCCGGCTCGAATGTTTCGGAAGCAGCCGCATGATCGACAGGGACGTCACGCTCTTGCCGGATCCGGACTCGCCGACGATCGCCACTGTCTCACGCGGGGCGATCGAGAAGGAGAGGTTGCGGACGACGGGCTTCCACTGGTCGCCCGACCTGAACGCGGTCGTGAGATCGCTGACGGACAGAACCGGCGGCTGGGCGGAAGGTATGTCCATCCTGTTTTCCCTTCTGGAGCGGCCGAAGCCAAATCGCTTCGGCGGTCGGACAATGCGGCAAACTGAACTGCGCTAGGCGGCGGTGTGGATCGGATCGACCGGATGCTTGGCCAGCGGAAGCACGTCGATATCGTACATCCAGGGGTTGGCTGGCAGGCTGGTGATGATCTCGTGCAGCTGCGTTGCATCCGCTGCGCGCCACAGACCCCAGTTCTCGAAGCGGCAGGGCACACGCCACATGCGCACCAGGTGCCCCTCCTTGATCAGCTCGGCGGCATGAGCGCGCTCGTCGCGGATCACCTTCGCCTTCAATTCCGGATCCATGTCGTCAGACCAGCGCAGCTTGATGTTGACCAGAAATTCCATTGCATGTTCCCTCATGATGTGACGTCCAGATCCTTGATGATGGTGTTTGCGGCGTTGTAGCCGGGGATGCCGGTGACATAGCCACCCGGCCAGGTGCCGCCGCCCGAGAGGTAAAGCCCGGAAAGCGGCGTGCGGTAATCGTGCGCCTTGCGGTGCGGGCGCGCACCGAAAAGTGCATTCGGCAGCATGTCGCCATGCGTGATGTTCGACTGGACGAGACCCAGCTCGTCTTCGATTTCGACGGGATTGAAGTAGCGAAGCCCGATGAGGCGCCGGCGCAGGTCCGGCATGTAGTTGGCAAGCGCGTCTATGCAGATGTCGGCGAAGCGCTTGCCCGCCTCCGGCCAGCTGCCTTCCGCTAGCGCATAGGGCGCATGCCAGGCGTTGACGCTGAGGAGGTGGCAGCCCGCCGGCGCCATGTCCGGCGAGGTCACCGATGGAATGAGGCCCCACATGATCGGACGTTCCGCCAGCCTGCCGGCCAATCCGTCCGCAATTGCCCGCTCGATATAGTCCAGCGAGGGCGCGATGCGGAACTGCACCTGCGCCGCCTGCGCCGGGTCGACATCCGCCGGCAGGCCGGCATAGCGGGGCACCCCGTCGAGCGCCAGCACCAGCTTGAAAGCGGAGCCCCGCATCGGCACGGCGGCGATCTCGCGCCTGACGTCGGCGCCCACGGCCTCGTCGTCGAGCATCTTGCCGAAGAGGGTCCTGGGGTTGATCGCCGACAGCACGACCGGTGCCAGGAATTCATCGCCCTTGACAGTGACGACACCCCGGGCCCTGCCCCCGGCATGCAGGATCCGCTCGATCGGCGCATCCTTGAGGATGGTCGCACCATGCGCAAGGCAACAGGCTTCGAGCGCGTCGATGATGGCGCCCATGCCGCCGACCGGAAGGCCGGTGGAGCCGCGAAGCGCTGCACGCCGTGGATCGTCGTCGTCCAGCGCCGCATAGGAGGCGAGCGAGATCGGCCGCATCATCAGGCCCACGGCCGAGCCGGGCGCAGACGGCGGGGTCAGCGTCGCGTTGAGCGCCAGCATGCCGAGCAACGCCTTGGTTTCCTCCGATTTCAGCCGCTCGTCGAGCAGCTGGCGCAGGCTGCCGCACATCACGCGGTCGAAGAGGCCGGCGAGATGGCCTGGCACGTCGCGGGCGGCATGGACCAGATCGGGAGAGGGCGCGAACATCGACGCACCGAGATGCCGTCCGAGTTCCTCCAGATCGGATAGGAGGCCGAAATAGCGCTCCGCCTCGCCCGGCGCATAGGCGTCGAACTGCGCCGCCAGCCGGTCCCTGTCGCGCCAGCCGATGAAGGCACCGCGCGGAAACGGGTGGACGACGGTCGGGTCGGTGCGAATGAACTTCAGGCCGAAATGCTCCAGCTGCAGCTCGGCGATGAAGCGCGGCTCGAAACTGCCGGGCGAATTGGTGAAGGCGCAGCGGTAGCCCGGCAGGAACTCGAAGGTTCCGCAGGGGCCTCCGAGCGTCGGCCGCGCCTCGATCAGCAGCGGCCGCAGCCCGGCCTTGGCGAGATAGGCGGTCGCAACGAGACCGTTGTGCCCTCCCCCCACGACGATGGCGTCGTATGTGCCAGTCGATATATCGGCAATGTTCGACATGCGATTTCCATTTTGCTTGCGAAAGTGGGGGCGGCCGAACCGCCCGCGTACATGGCGGGGCTACTGCGGCAGCTGGTCGTTGGAGAAGTAGGCGGTCGCCTCCTTCTTGCCGAGCATCGAGCCGAATTCGGCGAGTGTCTCGTTCATCGCCTCCCAGTCCGCCTCGGCCATCCAGCCGAGCGGCTTGCCCTCGCTGTGCCTGGTGTGGAGCGAGGCCTCGTAAGCCTCGAGCACGCTGCGGTGGAACTCGGCCGGCTGGGTGTTGCCGGAAACCTTGAGGAAGATCCCGACGGCTTCGTCCTTGTGGGCGAACGTATATTCCATGCCCTTCCGCGTCGCGGCGAGGAAGCGCTTCACGATGTCGGGATTCTGCGCCAGGTAATCGTTGTTGACAACGATGCCGAAGCCGAGATTGGTTACACCCCAATCGGCATATTTCAGGACCGAGACCTCCTTGCCCTGCGCCTTGAGCTGCGGGGCGTAGAAATAATCGTCGCCGCTGATGCAATCGAGCTGGCCGGAGGCGATGCCGGCGAACTTCGCGTCGCCGGGCATGTTGACAAGCGAGATGTCGGTCAGTTCGAGGCCGTTGGCCTTGAGGAAGGCGGGCAGAATCTGGCCGTCGGAGCCGGTCGGCGTGGAGCCGATGCGCTTGCCCTTGACATCGGCCGGCGTCTTGATGGACGGGTCGGTGCAGATCAGCGAGATCGGGCCCTGCTGCCACCAGCCGGCGACGGCGGTGATCGGCACGCCCGCTGAAACCGACTGGGCGACGGTGGAAAGGTTGGCATGGCCGATCGGATCGGCATTTTCCCCGACCACCATGGTCGTGGTCTTCGATCCCTGCCCCTGCGCGATCTCCACGTCGAGATCGACCTCATCGTAGAACCCCTTCTCCTTGGCGAGGATCATCGGCGTCTGCCCGGCCCACCAGCTCCAGTCGAGGCGCAGGCGAATGCTGTCGGCAGCAAGGGCCGTCGTGCTCATCAGGGCAAGGGCAAGGAGCGTGCCGCCCGTCTGCTTGAAATGTCTCATGTCCGGTTCCTTTCCAAGGATGTCAGGCTGCGTCTTCGGCGTCGTCACGGATGACGCCCATGCGTTCGAAATGAATGAGGATCTCGTCGACGATCGCGTTGAATTCCGGCGTGCCGCGCACGGAGAGCCGGCGACGGCGCGGCAAGGCCACGTCGAGCACTGCCTCCACGCGCCCGGGGCGCGGCGCCATCACCACGATGCGGTCGGACAGGAACACGGCCTCCTGGATGGAGTGCGTGACGAAGACGACGGTCGGCCGCGAGCGCAGCCAGAGCGACTGGAGGTCGACCATCATCTGGTCGCGGGTGAGCGCATCCAGTGCGCCGAACGGCTCGTCCATCAGCAGCAGCGACGGATCGTGCACGAGGGCACGGCAGACGCTGACGCGCTGGCTCATGCCGCCCGAAAGCTGGTGCGGATAGGCATTCTCGAAGCCGGCCAGACCAGCTGCGGCCAGGAGGTCCTTCGCCTTCGCGCGGTATTCGGCATCCGGCAGCCCGCGCGCTTCCGCCTGCAGGAGGATATTGTCGATGACGCTGCGCCATTCCAGGAGGACCGGCGACTGGAAGACGAAACCGAGGTCCGTTTCCGCCTTGCTGACCGGCCGGCCGCCGATGCGAAGCGTGCCCGAAGTCGGGAAATCGAGACCGGCGATGATGCGCAGCAGCGTGCTCTTGCCGCATCCGCTCGGCCCGACGATGGAGAGAAACTCGCCCGGCTGGATATCGATGGAGGTCGGCACCAGCGCCTCCAGACCGGCGTAGGACCGCGAGACCTTGTCGATGGTGATGGATTTGCCCATGGCGCGCTCCTCAATGTCCGTCGCTGCGCTGCGAGCGATGCCACGGCATCACGCGCGCCTCGACGAATTGCACGATGGCGAAGCTGACGACCCCGATCAGGACCAGAAGGATGAGGGCGGCGAACATCAGCGCCGTCTGCAACTGTCCGCTGGAGAGCAGGATCAGATAGCCGAGGCCGCGATCCGAGCCGACGAACTCGCCAACCACGGCCCCGACCACGGCGAGCGTCACGCAGACCTTCAGGCCGCCGAAGAGGCTCGGCAGCGCATGGGGCAGATAGATCTTGCGGAACATCTGCGCCTGCGAAAGCCCCATCGTCCTGCCGAGGAAGATCATGTCCTGCGGCACGCTCTTCAGCCCCACCACGCCGCTGATGACGACCGGGAAGAAGGCCATCAGCACGCCGACGACGATGTTGGTGTGCAGGCCGAAGCCGAGCCAGACAAGGATGAGGGGCGCCAGTGCGACCTTCGGCACGGCCTGGCTGGTGACGAGCAGCGGATAGACCGCATCCTCGAACCAGCGAAACCGCGCGATCAACACCGCCAGCGGCAGCGCGATGACGATGCTGAGCAGGAAGGCGATCAGAGTCTCGAACGCTGTGATGCCCGAATGATAGATCAGCATGGGGAACTGCGAGATCAGCGTGGAGGCCACGGAACCGGGCGACGGCAGGAGATAGGGCGCCGGCTTTGCGACCGAAACGACGACCTGCCACAGCACGATGATCACGATCAGCGACAGGAGCGGGTAGACCACGCGGGATATCCTCATGGGAAATCCCGTGCCTCCGCTCGCCTGCATTGTCATATCCGTCTGGCTCATCGTGCTCTCCGGGTCGATCCTGATGGGTGATGGCGGGACGACAGGTGCCTCCCGCCATCACCGCCTTTTCAAGCGGCGTTTGCCGTTCTCGCCGAGGCGGCTGGAACGAAGCCTTCGCGGAAGAGCTTCAGCCAGTTTCCGCCGGCGATCCTGGCGATCTCCTCGCCGGAAAAGCCGCGCTTTTCGAGACCTTCCAGGATGTTCGGGAAGTCGACGGGGGACTGGAACCAGGACGGCCACTTGGAAAAGCCCTTGATCGGGATGGCGCTCTCGCGCGCCCAGCGGCCGGCGCGCCACCACTTGATCTGGCTTTCCGGCCAGCCGTCATAGAAGTCCGTGCCGAGGCCGACATGATCGGTACCGACGAGATCGACCGTCCAGGAGACCATGTCCAGGAAGGTGTCGAGCGTGCAGTCCGACCCGTTCTTCATGATCTTCGGATAGTTGCTGAGGCCGATGACGCCGCCGGTTTCGGCGAGGCGCTTGATCAGCGCCGTCGACTTGTTGCGCCGGTTCAGTTCGATGTCCGTGCCGACGAATTCCTGCGGATTGGCGTGGGTGACGGCAATCGGGCGCGAAGAATATTCGATCGCGTCGAAGCAGGTGCGCTCTGTGCAATGCGAGACGTCCACCACCATGCCGACGCGGTTCATCTCCGCGATGACGTTGCGGCCGAAGAATTTCGAAACGCCGGCCTCGTCGGGCTCCCAGCATCCCGAGGCGACGCGGTTCTGGACGTTGTAGGTGAGCTGCGCGATGCGCACGCCGAGCTGGTAGAAGATTTCGATCAGCTCGATGTCGTCTTCGAAGGGCGAGGTATCCTGGAAACCGTAGACAACGGCGGTGCGCCCGGAGGCGGCGATGCGCTCGATGTCCTCGCCCGTCGTCGCAAGCGCGATCAGGTCGTCGTTCTGCTCGAGAAGGCGGTTCCATTCGCCGATCACGGTCAGCGTTTCGCGCGCATTCTCCCAGATCGACAGCGTGACATGCACGCAGCCGACGCCGCCGCGCTTCCACTCCTCGAAGCGGGCGCGCTCAGGCTTGTTGTATTGCAGGGCGTCGATCAACAGGGGCTTTCTTGCCGATAGTGTCATCGGATTTCCTTTCCGTTCGAATGTCAGTTTGCGAAGGGGTCGGCCGCCGGGCCGTATTCGACGACGATCGCCTTGACCTGAGAGAACTCGTCCATGGCCTCGACGCCGTTCTCGCGGCCGATGCCGGATTGCTTGTAGCCGCCGAAGGGGACACGCAGGTTGATCGCCCGATAGGTATTCACCCAGACGGTCCCGGCCTGCAATTGCCGCGAGACGCGGCGCACGCGGCCGACGTCGCGGGTCCAGAAGCCGGCGGCAAGGCCGTATTCCACGCCGTTCGCCATGGAAATCGCCTCCTCTTCCGTCTCGAAGCGCTGCACGGTGACGACGGGCCCGAAGATCTCCTCACGGCAGATCCGCATGTCGCTCGAAACATCGAGAACGATCGTCGGCGCGATCCAGTAGCCATCGATGAATTCCGGTCCGAGATCGGGCTTTAGGCCACCGGAGGCAAGGCGCGCACCCGCCGCCACGGCCTCGTTCACGAAGCCGTTGATGCGCTCGTATTGCCGCCTGTTCGCGACCGGGCCGATATGTGCCTTCGGCGAGGCGGGATGGCCGAGGCGGATGCGGCTCACGGAGGCGATGTAGCGTTCGACGAAGCTGTCGTAGATTTCGGCCTGCACGAGGATGCGCGAACCGGCGACGCAGGTCTGGCCGCTGCCGGAAAAGGCCCCTTGCGTCGCGGCAATCACGGCGCTGTCGACATCGCCATCGGCAAAGACGATATGGGCCGACTTGCCGCCCGCCTCGCAGACGAAACGCTTCATGCCGGCGGCGACCTTCGCGCCCAGGACCTTGGCCGTCGCCGTGCTGCCGGTGAAGCTCACCATCTGCACGCCGGGATGGGTCGCGAGCGCCTCGCTGGCCACCGCATCGCCGATCACCACATTGACGATGCCGGCCGGGAAACCCGCTTCCATCGCCAGTTCCGCAAGCGCGATGCTGGAGCCCGGCGCTTCCGCCGGCGGCTTCAGGATGACCGCGTTGCCCATGGCGAGCGCCGGCGCCAGCTTCCAGGAGCCGAGCGAGAGCGCGCCGTTGAACGGCGTGATGGCGACGACGACGCCGAGCGGCTCGCGAACGATGCGGGCATCCGCGGTGCGCGAAACGGTGCGGAAGACATCGTCATGGGTGTCGAGGGCGCTCGCATAATAGTCGTACCAGGCGGCGGTCGCCTTCATTTCGGCAGCGGTGGCGGCATGGCTCTTGCCGTTGGCGAGGCTTTCCAGCGCGCCGAGGCGATCGGCATTGGCGGCGATCAGGGCACCTAGCCGGCGCAGGAGCGATGCGCGCTCATATCCCGTCATCGACGCCCACGGCGCCGAGGCGAAGGCTTTGGCGGCGCTGGCGACGGCAAGTTCCACGGCTTCGTCGGAAACGAAGGCACTTGCCCAGACCGCACCGGTCGAGGGGTCATGAAGCGGGGTCTTCCGGCCGGTGGGCGCGATCGCGGCGCCGCTGACATAGGAGGTGAAAAGGTCCTGTTGGGCGGATGTGGGCATTGTCGGGGTCGGGTCCGTTTGCAGCGCGAGGAGAGACATGGCCGGCTCCTTCACAGTTTGATTTTCGGGTTGAAGTACGAGTAGAGGACGTCGACGGCGAAGTTGATCAGCACGAAGGCCAGAGCGAGGATCAGGATGCCGCCCTGGATCAGCGGAATGTCGCGGGTCGAAATCGCCTGGTACATGGCAAGGCCGATGCCGGGCCAGGAGAAGATCGTCTCGGTCAGCACGGCGCCGCTGAGCAGGAAGCCCATCTGCATGCCGATCACCGTGATGATCTGCGGCATGGCGTTCGGCAGCGCATGGCGCAGCACCACGCGGGACTCCCGCATGCCCTTCGCCCTCGCCGTGCGGACGTAATCGCTGTTGATGACCTCCAAAAGCGAGGAGCGGGTCATGCGGGCGATCGTGGCCAGCGACCAGGCGGCAAGGGTGATCGACGGCAGGATCATGTGGGCTATGAGGCTGAGCACGCCATCGCCGCCGCCGACGCTCTGCATGCCGGCGACCGGCAGGAGGCGCAGATGGAGGCCGAAGATCATGATGAGCACGAGACCGAGCCAGAAGGACGGCATGGAGTTGAAGAACAGGACGACGACCGAAAGCGACTGGTCGCGCAGCGAACCCGGTTTCAGCGCAGCCCAGGTGCCCGCCGCAACGCCGACGATGGCGGCGAGGATGATGGCGGCGACGGCGAGAAGAGCCGTGTTGCCGAGGCGATCGAGGATGACGGTCGCGACAGGCTGCGCGAAGGTGAAGGACTGCCCGAGATCGCCCTGCAGCAGGTTGCCGACATAGATCAGATACTGGACATAGGCCGGTTCATGCAGCCCCATGCTGAGCCGCAGAGCTTCCTTTGCCTCTTCGGAGGCCGTGGCGCCGAGCAGCATGTCGGCCGGATCACCGGGAATGATCTTGGCGAGCAGGAAGGTCGCGATCGTGACCCCGATGATCACGGGAACGATCTGGAACGCGCGTCTGAGGGCGAACACGAGCATCGTTTCAGTCCCGCTGCTTGTTGAAACGTGGATCGAGATAGTCGCGGGCACCATCACCAATCAGGTTGAAGGCGACGGCGAGGACGACGATGGCAAGACCCGGAATGGTCGCGACATGGGCGGCGGTCGCCAGCGCGGTGCGGCCGCTCGACAGCATCTGGCCCCATTCGGGAGCGGGCGGCTGCGGGCCGAGGCCGAGAAAGCTGAGGCTCGACGACAGGATGACGTTCCGCCCGGTCTGCAGCGTGCCGTAGACGATGGCCGGCCCGAGGATGTTCGGCAGGATGTGCCGGAGCGCGATGCGCCGGGCACGGAAGCCGAGGGCATGGGACGCCTCGATGAACACCTCTTCCTTGACCTGCAGCACCGCGCCGCGAACGATGCGGCCGAAGGCGGGCACGGTGACGACGACCATCGCGATGATCATCGACGACAGGCCCGGCCCGAGCGCCGCGCTGATGCCGAGCGCCAGCAGGATGCCCGGAAAGGCGAACATGATGTCGAAGAACCGCATGATCACGGTATCGACGAACCCGCCGATGTAACCGGCAATCATCCCGAGCAGGCCGCCGATGCCGAGTGCAATGACCGTCGGGACGATCGCCACCAGCAGCGCATAGCGCGTGCCGTGGATGAGGCGGCTCAGGATATCGCGCCCGAGTTCGTCCGTGCCGAGGAGGTTCCATCCGGAGAACACACCCTTGTAGCGGGCGAGCGGATTGGCTCTCAACGGGTCGAACGGCGATATCCAGTCGGCAAAGACGGCGGCGAAGACGATGACGGCCAGGATGCCAAGTCCAATGGCCAGCGCGGGATTGTCCAGGATGCCGCCAAGGGCTCTTCGCCATCTGCGTGCGGGCCTGACTGTCTGTTCGATCACGGTCGTCATCGTTCTCTTCCGTCGCGGTTCTGCGATCAGGCGGCGTACCAGAGCTTGCCGAGGTTCGGGATCTGGTCCTTCAGGCCGACAGCGCGCAGCGCCCGCCAGAGCGTCGCCTGGTTGCTCGACACGACGGCCGCACCCGTATCCATTTCGAGATAGGGGAGGATCGGGAAGGTGCGGTAGGTGCCGCAGGAAATCAGGATCGCGTCGCACGTGCCGGCGGCCTTGAAAGCCTCTTTGCCCAGCTTGTAGGCGCTGTCGGCGTCATGCACGCTGGCATCGAAGGGATCGGTGATCTGGAGGCCCAGCATGGAGGCGATCTTGAAGCCCTTGGCCTCCATGAAGGCGCCCATCTTCTCGTTGACCTCGTCGGAATAGATCGTCGCGACGGCGATCGAGGTCGCACCCAGCGCCTTCAGCGCATCCATCTGCGCCGCCATCATCGTGATGGCCGGAATGCCGGTTTCCGCCTCGATCTGGGCGCAGACCTCCTCGTCGTGGCCGACGCCGCGCAGGAACGTGCCCGGCGCGCCGCACTGGACGATGAGATCCACCTTGGCGGTCGCCAGCTGGCGCGAGGCCTCCAGCACCTGCGACATCATCACCTTGAGGCCGTCCTCGTCGACCCGCGGCACGATGGTCCGGGCATCGGCGAAGGCGACGCCGACGGGCGCCACCGACCGCCATTCCTCGGCTCCCTCGATCGCCGTCGCCGGCCTCATCTGCCCGATACGCGCGCGCCAACCTAACATCATCTGTGTATTCTCCTCTTTCAAATCCTAATTAAAACAGCAGGTTACTTTACCTGGATGCGGGGGTAGTCGATGAAGACGGACCTTGCCGGCAGGACGCCGCCGACACGGGCGCTCAGCACGCGCGGCAGGCGATCCTGGTAGAGGAAGATCCACGGGCTATCGTCGGCAATGCGTTCGGCCGCCTGCCGATAGAGGTCGAGGCGCCTGGCCTCGTCGCTTTCGCCGCGCGCCTCGGTGAAGAGCCGGTCGGCCTCGGCATTGGTGAACCAGCCGCGATTGACGCCGCGTGGCGGCTGCTGGTCGCCGGCGAACATGCGCTCCAGCCAGTAGGCGCTGTCGGCACCGGTCGTCCAGCCGTTGAACGAGCCCTGGACGTCATCCTTGTAACCAGGCCCCTCGGTCGAGACGAGCGTCGCGAATTCCAGGAACTGCGGCTCCAGCGTGATGCCGACCTCGCCGAGATCCTGCTGCAGGAGAGCGATGACTTCGGAGGCCTGGCCGAAACCGGGGCCGCTGTTCGGCGCCATCAGCTTGATGGTGACGCCGGTCGAGAAACCGGCCTCGGCCAGCAGCGCCTTCGCCTTCGCCGGATCATAGGCATAGGTCGATCCGGTCGTGCCCGGCAGCTCGTTGCCCGAAGGCACCGGACCGCCGAGCGGCGTGACCTGCCCGTTGAGCAGGGCCGCCAGGTTGTCGCGGTTGACCGCGTAGTTCAGCGCCTGGCGAAACAGCTTGTTGTCCGTGTACTGCGCCTTGGTGTTGAGCCGCACGAAATACTGGTTCGCCGGCTCGGGATACTGGACCTGCAGGCTGGGATCGACGGACAGCTGGGCGATCTGCTGCGAGCTTGCGCTCGGGATGATGTCGACCTGGCCGGTCTGCATGGCGATCGCCATGGCGGTCGGGTCGGTCACGGGCCGAAAGATGAGGGTATCGACGGCGGCCGCGCCACCCCAATAGGCGTCGTTCCGCTTCAGGTCGAGCTGCTGCCCCTGCCGGAAGGCCTCCAGCCGGAAGGGGCCGGTTCCGACGGGGTTCAACCCCATCGCGTCCCCCTTGTGGGCGGCCATCGCCGTCGGGCTGATGATGCCGGAGCGCCGGTCGCTGAGAAGGCGCAGCAGACCCGAAAACGGCTCCTTCACCTTGATCTCGAAGGTCTGCGCATCGATCGCCGCCGTACCGGCTATCCAGCGGGTCAGGAAGGTCATGTTGCCGGCGGCGCGCTCGTCATAGAGCGGCGAGGCCTTGTCCATGATCCTGGCAAAATTCGCCTGAACGGCTTCCGCGTTGAAATCCGTGCCGTCATGGAACTTGACGCCGGAGCGCAGCGTGAAGCGGTAGACGAGGCCGTCATCGCTCACCGTCCAGCTTTCGGCGAGGCTGCCCTTCAGCGCAGGCGCCGTGTCGGTCACAACCGAAAGATCCTCGCGGACGAGCGGATCGTAGATCGCGTCGATCACCCGAAGACCCGGCGTGCCGGTCATGCGGTGCGGATCCAGCGGCGGTATGGCGCCTTCCGAACCGATGACGACAGTCTGCGCCAGCGCGGAAACCGGCGCCACGAGGGCGGAACTGGCGACAAGGCAAGCGAGGGCCGTCGCCAGGCGGCGTTTCGTCAACATATTCAACATCCTGTTCCCCTTGTTGGTTGGGTTTCTTCCGCGCCGAGGATGAGTGGCTGCGACCCGTGGCCATCATTAAAGGTGCCAGGGTTCAATAAATCAAATTGAAAAACTTTCCGGATTGATCACAATGATCTATAAATAAACGTCTGGAGATACTCGATGGCCGGCCCACAACCACAGGCTCTGCCCTCCCCGTCCTACACCGCGACCATCCGCCACCTGCGGGCGTTCCTCAGCGTCGCGAAACATCGTAGTTTCACGCGCGCGGCCACGGAGCTGCATCTGTCGCAGCCTTCGCTGACCATGACGATCCAGCAGCTGGAGGACATCGTCGGGGGAACGCTGTTCGACCGGACGACGCGCAACGTGATCCTGACGCAGGAGGGAACCGATCTCTTCCCGGTCGCCGAACGCGTCGTCGACGATTTCGACCTGGCGATCCGCAACATCCGGCTGACGGCCTCGAGCCGCAACAGCTGCATCCGCGTCGGCGTCGTCAGCTCGATCGCGACCAAGATCATGCCCCGCATCCTGGAAGGCTTCCTCGCCTCCCGGCCGGGCCTACGCGTCCAGCTGCGCGAGGGAAACTCGAACGACGTGCGCCGGCTCGTGCGGCGCAACGAGGTGGACATCGGCTTTGCCAGCATGGACGGTCCCGATGCCGAGCTCGTGTTCAAGCCGCTGTTCAGGGACCAGCTCGGCCTTTTCCTTCGCCACACGCATCCCCTGCACGCCGCCGCGAAGGATGGCGTGCTGCGCTGGGCCGACCTTGCCAACCACAATTTCGTCGGCCTGACGCTGGACACGGCGACCGGCCCGATCCTCTCGCAGATGGAGCACCTTCCCGAATCCATCCGCGTGCCGAAATACGAGGTGTCGACCTATCCGACGCTCTGGGCACTCATCGAAAACGGCCTCGGCATCACCACCGCGCCGGCGCTGGCGGCGGAGTTCCTTCCAGACAACCGCATCGCCTTCCTCGGGCTCACCGATCCGGTCGCGTGGCGCAGCGTTTATATTGTCAGCCGGCTCGGGCGCGCCTTCCCTCCGATGGTAACTGCCCTCGTGAAAACGGTCGAGGCGGAACTTGCCGCGATTTCCAACGGCCATTCAAGGATCACGACGTCCGGAATACCGGTTTCCGAAGAATGGTAACCGCAGCTATGAAAAACGCTCCGGCCTGAAAGTCGCGAGCATCGGATGCTCGGCACCCGTCGCAACCTCGTAGGCGAGCAGTTCACCGACGATGAGGCCGAGCGTTGCGCCGCTATGGCTGAAGGCAACATAATAGCCGGGAATGGCCTTGAGCGCGCCGATCACCGGCTCGCCATCGCCGGGGATCGGCTTGCCGCCAACGCCGATGGAGGCGACTTCGAGCTTTGGGTTGCCGTCCATCACCTTCGCGGCCTCGGCAAGCAGGGCGTCCACCACGGCTTCGTCAATGTCATACCCGCCGTCAGGACGCAGCCTGAGGCCTTCGTCCGCCGCCCAGTCGGCATCCAGCGAGAAGGTGCCGCCCGGCGCCGGGCGCACGGCGACGCGCGGCGTGTTGAGGACGGCGCGCAGCGGATGGGCGAGCGGCTTCGTCTGCACGAGGAGGGCGATCGGGGTATCGTCGCCAATCAGCTGGCCGCTTTCCGCCGCCATTCGCGGCACGGCGGGTCCTGTTGCGAGCACGACGGCATCGGCCTTGAAACGGCCACCTGTCGCCGTCTCCGCCCCGACGGCGCAGCCGCCTTCGACCGTCACCCGCGCAGCCCCCTGATCCGTCACCAGCGTGCCGCCGAGCAGCGAAAACTCCTCGAGAAGCACGCCGATCAGCGCCGGCAGATCGACCCAGCCTTCGCCCGGATTGAAGATCGCACCCTGGGGCGCGATCGCGCGCGCATCGACGCCCGGTGTGAGGCGGGCGATCTCGCCGGCGGCAAGCCGCTGCGCGTCATAGGCCAGCGATACTTCGTGGCGATAGGCCGCGTCGATCTCGTTGCGCTCGTCGTCAGCATCCCAGGTCAGGCCACCGTCGAAACGAAGCCAGTCCGTATCGGGGCGTTGCGCGAAAAGGGTGCGGTAGCGGTCGATGCCAGCCATGCGCAGGCGGTGATAGGGCTCCGAGCGCATGCGCGCCGAGTTCAGCCAGGAGAGCGAGCGGCCGGAGGCGCCATTGGCCGGCGGACCATCGTTGAGGATCGTCACGCGGATGCCGCGGCGGGCGAGCTGGACGCCGGTGGAAACGCCGAAGATGCCGGCGCCGATGATGACTGCCGAGGAGATGGTGTTGTCTGTCATGGGGGTGTCTTTCAATCGGTTGGTCATGCAGATGGAGCGAGCGGTTCAGGGCGCTTCCCAGCGGCCGTGGGCGGCAGAGCGGAACAGTGCGTCGATGGCCCTCATGTTGGCGATCGCATCGTCCAGCCCCGTTTCGAGCGGCTTGCCGGAGAGAACGGCTTCGGCGAAAGCGTCGGCCTGCTCGCGGTACTGGTCGACCGGCCCGATGGCGATCTCCTCGCGCCCGCCGCCGGCAAGGTCGCGCCCATCGTCGAGGACGAGCACAGTCGGCTCGTCGGCTGGTGCATTAAAGGGGACGGGGATGTCCAGGCGTCCGCGCGTTCCGAGCACCGTCACCTTCTGCGTGAGGGCAAGCTGCGTGGAGCAGGTGAAGGCGAGCTGCCGCCCTCCGGGAAACGCCAGCAGCCCGCTCGTCAGCCGGTCCGTGCCGAAGACCGGATCGCGCTCCATGAGTGCGATCGCCCGCAACGGTTCGGCATCGAACAGGAAACGGGCCGTGTTGATGGCGTAGCATCCGACATCGAACAGGCCGCCCCCGCCGATATCTGCCTGGTTGCGCACATTCTGCGGGTCGTCGAGATAGTAGGAGAAGATCGTCTGAATGGCCCTGACCTCGCCGAGTCGCCCCTCGGCAATCAGCGCGCGCGCCTTTTTCCATTGCGGGTGATGGCGCACCATGAATGCCTCGGCGACGGGCAGGCCGACGGCTTCCTGCACGGCCGCAAGCTTCATGGCCTGCGCAGCATCGAGTGCGATGGGCTTTTCGCACAGCACCGGCTTGCCCTGCTCCAGCGCCCTGATCGTCATGGGCACATGCAGGTGATTGGGCAGCGGATTGTAGATCGCGTCGATGTCCGGATCGGCCAGCATGGCCTCATAGTCGCCGTAGGCCTTGGCGATGCCGAAGCGCGCCGCCATCGCCGTCGCCCTGTCCGGATCGCGCGAGGCGATCGCCTCGACCCGCCCCAGGCGGCTCGACTGAATGGCGGGAATGACCGCCTTGGCGGCAATGCCCGCGCAGCCGAGGATGCCCCATCGTATCGTTCGTGTCATCGTGTCTCCTCGTTCAAAGGACTTCCGCGAGGAAACGCCGCAGGCGTGGGCTCTCAGGGTTGTCGAAGATCGCCTCGGGCGTGCCTGCCTCCACCACGCGCCCCTCATCCATGAAGACGACCTGGTCGGCAACGCGGCGGGCGAAGCCCATCTCGTGCGTGACGACGACCATGGTCATGCCGCGCTTGCCGAGGTCGGCCATCAGGTTGAGCACGCCCTTGACCAGTTCCGGATCGAGTGCGCTCGTCACCTCGTCGAAGAGTATGACCTCCGGCTCCATGGCGAGCGCGCGGGCGATGGCGACGCGCTGCTGCTGGCCGCCGGAAAGCCCGCCGGGGCGATGATGCTGGCGGCCCGCAAGGCCGACATCGGCAAGCCGCGCCTTGGCGATCCGCTCCGCTTCCGCCTTCGGCAGGCCCTTGATCTTCGTCAGCGACAGCATGACGTTTTCCAGCGCCGTGTGATCCGGGAAGAGGTTGAAGTGCTGGAAGACCATGCCGACACGCCGGCGGAGCCGCTCGGGCTTCATGGCGAGGATGCTGTCGCCGTCGAGAAGGATATCACCGCTCTTCGGCTCGACCAGCCGGTTCAGGCAGCGCAGCAGGGTGGACTTGCCGGAGCCGGACGGGCCGATAACGCAGGTGACGCTACCCGGCTTGACCGAAAGGTCCACGCCCTTCAGCACGTCGAGCTCACCATAGGCCATGCCGAGGTTGCGCACGTCGAGACTGCCGCCCTTGAAAGACGCTTCGGAAGCGCGGCCGGCGCCATCGAGTTCGCTGACCTCCTCAAGCCCGCTGGTGACGGCTGCCGGGCGCTGCTTGCCGAGCCGCAGGCGGTTGTCGATCGCGTTGACGACGTGGGTAAGCGGCACGGTCACGACGAGATAGAAGACGCCGGCAAGAAGGAGCGGCGAAAGATTGCCGGTCACCACCGCCTGGTCCTGGCCGACGCGAAAGATCTCGCGCTCGGAGGCGAGCAAGCCGAGGAAGTAGACGAGACTCGAATCCTTCACGTTGCCGATGAACTGGTTGACGAGGGCCGGCAGCACGCGCCGCACGCCCTGCGGCACGACGATGAGCCGCATGCCTTGCCCGTAGCTCATCGACAGCGCCCGGCAGGCCTCCATCTGGCCCCGGTCGACGCTCTGGATCCCCGAGCGAAAGATCTCGCCGATATAGGCGCCGGCGATCAGGCTGAGCGCCAGGATGCCAAGCGGATAGGGCGAGGGGCCGAACAGCTCGCGGCCGATGCGCGCAAAACCCTGCCCGATCAACAGGATGGTAACGATAGCCGGCAGACCGCGAAAGACATCCGTGTAGATTCGGGCGGGGATGCGCAGCCACGGCGAGCGGGAAATGCCCATGATGGCGAGCACCATGCCGATGATGATGCCGAGCACCGTCGAGGCCGCAGCAAGGATCAGCGTGTTCTTGAGACCGACCGTGATCATGGTCGGCAGCACTTCGGCCATCGCGTTCCAGTCGAGGAAGCTGCGGCGCAGGTTTTCAAGCCAGTTCATCAACAAGGCCCTTCAGGGAAAGGCCACCCCGGCCGCAGCCGGGGCGGCAGCCGGCGTCACGTCTTGGGGAGGTATTCAGCCGGCATCGGCGTGCCGGGGAACCACTTCTCGTGGATCTTCTTCCAGGTTCCGTCCTGCATGGCGTCATGCAGCGCCTTGTTCAGCGCCTCGCGCAGCTTGTCGTTGCCCTTGCGCACGACGAAGCCGGCCGGTGCGTCGAAGCTCGGGATGTTGACCGCGATCGTCAACTCGGGATAGCGGCCCGAATAGTCCTTCGCCGCCTCGTAATCGAGGAAATGCGCGTCCACGGTGCCGTTGTTGAGCGCGGCGACGGCCGAATTGTTGTCGGGGAACTTGACGAGATCGGCGCCCGCGAAATTCTTCTCGGCGTAAATCTCCTGCAGCGTGCCCTGCACGACGCCGAGACGCTTGCCCTGCAGGCTGGCGGCGTCCTTGATCGCGGCGTCCGGCGTCAGGATCGATAGATAGCCTGCGAGATATCCGTCGGTGAAATCGACCGTCTCCTTGCGCTTGTCCGTCGTGCCGATCGCGGCCGCCGCGACGTCGAAGCGGCTGTTGGCGACCGACGGCATCAGCGCGGCGAATTCCTGGCCGGTGAAGATCACCTGTTCCTTCTTGAAGCCGATACGCTCGGCGACGTTGAGGAAGAGCTCTATGTCGAAGCCGGTGAAGTTGCCGTCGGAGGTGGTGAAGGCATAGGGCTTGGCATCGCCCATCGTGCCAACGCTGATGACGGCAGGATCGATCAGGCCAAGCGGATTGTCGGCGGCGGCAGCCGGCATCGCGGCGCCGGCCAGGACGCCGAGGGCGAGCGCGACGGCGGCGGCGCGCATTCGGGAAAGGGGGGAAGTGATGGCTTTGGAAAATCGCATTGGTCTCGTCTCCTCTGGTGGTGGTGTCTGCAATGACTTCAAGGCGCACGGGTCCCACCCGGGCAGCGGCAACCCGCTGTCCGGCCCATGCCATCTGCATGCCGGGATTCTGCTCTTCTCATTTTGAGACCGGTCTCATATTAAAAGAGACCGGTCTCTTTGACGTTTCGCAATTGTTATCTTCGCATTTGCCAGTCGTCAATATCTCTTGTAAGGCTAGCGCCCATGGACCAGAGCCCGCCCCGTTCCCCCTCCGTCACGGTTGCCGACGTCGCGCGCAAGGCAGGCGTCTCGAAGGCCACCGCCGCGCGCGTTCTGGGTGGCTACGGCACCGTGAGCGACCGGGTGCGCGATGCCGTGACCGCCGCCGCGCGCGCCCTTGACTACCAGCCGAACGAGCTCGCCCGCAGCATGACGACGGGCCGCTCCGGCACGATCGGCGTCGTGGTGGGCGACATCGAGAACCCGTTCTTCAGCCTCGCCATGCGGGGGATCACCGATGTCGCCCGGCAGGCCGGCTTCACCGTCGTCCTCATCAATTCCGGCGAGGACGCCGAGGCGGAGAAGGCCGCGATCCGCACCCTGCTTGCCAAGCGGGTGGACGGCCTGATCGTCTCGCCGGCCAAGGAGAGCGATGTCGGCCATCTCAGGGAAGCCGCCCGCGCCGGCCGGCCGCTCGTCCTGCTCGACCGCGGCAGCGAAATGCTCGACGTCGACATGGTGATCGCCGACGACCGGCATGCCGCCGAGGGCATCACGCGCCGGCTCATCGCGCTCGGCCACCGGCGCATCGCCTATCTGACAGCCTGCGACACGCCGGACCACCGCTTTCGCACGCCGTCCGACATCAATACCGGCTCGGTGCGGCGGCGCATCCAGGGCTTTCTCGGCGTCTGTCGTGAGGCGGGCCTCGACGGAATGGAAGACCGGGTGCATGTTGGCGCCGTCACGCCGGAGCATACGCATCGCATCGTCACGGGGATGCTCCAGTCCTCGCAGCGCCCGACGGCGATCATCGCGTCGGACAGCGTGATCGGGCTCGAAGTGTTCAAGGTGTGCCGCGCGCTCGGCCTCAGCATACCGGACGACCTGTCGCTGGTGTCGTTCCACGATGCGGACTGGACGTCCGTCACCACACCACCCGTCACGGTGGTGCGCCAGCCCGTCTACCGTCTCGGCGAGACGGCGGCGAAGCTGCTGGTCGAGCGCTTGAACGGCAACCACGCGGAGGCGAGCCGCGTCGTCCTGCAGACGAAAGTCATCGAGCGCGCCTCCGTTGCCGAGGCGCCCGTCTAGAGCATTTCCGGTACGGCATTATCCGATGCCGAAGCGACTTCGCTTCGGCTGGAAATGCTCCAGGCATTCCGCGCGGGCCAAGTACGCCCGCCAAGCCACAGGACACCCAGCACCGCGGCCTGGGCAATGGGCGCAGCAGCGGATTCCTGTCTCTTCGGCGCTGCGGCGGCGGGCTTCCGTTCCTTCCCTTCGCTTCTCAAGCCGGGCCGAGGGCCTTGCGCATGGCCTCGACGCATTGCCTTAGCGGCGGGGTGGGATCGACATTGTATTTCCAGTTGGTCAGCTCGACCGTCAGCGAGCCCTCGTAATTCTGGCTGCGGAGATAGGCGACCAGCGTGTCGAGATCGACGATGCCCTCGCCCCACGCCAGATGGCTGCCGCCGGCATCCGCGTCGGTGAAATGCACATGCGCGACGCGGCCTGCAAGGTGGGTGAAATAATCCTCAGGCCTTTCTCGCGTCATCACGGCGCCCGCGACATCGTAGACCGCATGGAGCACGGGACTTGCGAGCATGTCCATCAGTGCGCGGATCTCCTTTGCCGAGCGAACGATGTTGGCGAAGGAATCCGGCAGCGCCTCCATCCAGAGGTCAAGGCCGAGTTTCTGCGCACGATCGCACAGGATGCCCATGGAATCGACGCAGCGCTCCAGCGCTTCCGCGGCCGGTTCGTCGCGATAGCCGCCGCCGGCCGTCACCAGCAGGGCGGGCGCGCCGCATTCGACGGCGAATTCCATCGATTCCAGGAAATAGCGCACCGAACGGTCGCGCAGCTCCGGCTCCCTCGCCGAGATGTTGATGGGATAGATGCACTGTTCCGGCGTGAAGGCGACGATGTCGAGGCCCATTCCCCGCACGGTCCGCCCCAGCGCCCGCGCATCGGCCAGCGTCTTGTCGCCGATGTAGAAATGCGGGGCAGCCGCCCACAGCTCGATGCGCGAGACCCCGGCCTCGCGCACATCGGCCAGAAACCGATCCAGCGTATGCCGCACATAGTGGAAGTTCATCACGCTGATATTGCGTTCGTCGAGTGCCATCGCATGTCCTCCGCCGGTGGTCGCCGAAGCGACGATTTCATTTATTTCATGAGAACGTTCTCATTTCGGCATGCCAAATCGGGAGATGGCCAACGAAGGCCGAATTCGGTGACGGTTTCGTCGATGAAGCAGGCGATCTGGGCCGCCGTCTCCTCCGAAGTCCAACCGAGATGCGGGGCGGCGAACCTTGCGGCGGCCTCTGCATGGCGCAGGCCGAGATCCGGCTCCCACCCGACGGAAAGACGGCGGCGCAGGATATCCGACAGCGTGCGGGCCTGCTCGTTCAGCACCGCATGGGCGACGGAGGCTTGCGTGACGCGGTCCATGTCCTCGACGGGCGGCGATGCCGTGTCGAGCGGCCGCGGCGGGCCGGACGGCTTCAGCCGGCGGGCGACCGCACGCCTCAGCCGCCGCCCCGCGTCGCGATGGGTCATCAGCAGCCCGCCGGTGAAGGTGAAAAGGTTCGGCAGGCCCTCATCGGTCAGGTCGTGCTCGCGGACGGCGGGCGCAGGCCCCTTGCCGTCCCGGGCGAGGCTGCGCGGCCGCACGCCCGCCCAGGAATAGAGCACGTCCTCGCGCCGCAGCCCGAAACCGGGAAACAATCGCCCCAGCTGGTCGAGGATGGCGGCGATCTCCGCCTCGCTCGCCCGGAAGCCTTCGGGCCGGCCGTCCGAGGCGGAATCCCACGGGCCGGCATAGTGAAGCGCGCCCCACGGGATCAGGTAGAAGGGCGCGCCCGCCGCGGTGACGGTCTCGAAGCCGATGCCACGAAGACTTTCCGGCAGGCGCACGACGATGTTCGTACCCTTCTCGCCGGTGTTCCTGCGGATATGCGGCGCGCCGGCAAGCGCGGTGATCTCGTCAACCCAGACGCCCGCGCAGTTGACTACCGCACGCGCCAGCACATCGCGCGATCCCCCCGCCGCCGTCAGCGTGACCCGCCACAGGTCGCCATCACGCGCAAGCGCCGTCACCGCGGTGTGGTTCAGCGCCTCCATGCCGATCGCCCGCGCCTTCATGACCGTGTCGACCACGATGCGCTCCGGCCAGCAATACTGATATTCCGTGAAGGTCATCGCGCCGTGAATGCCGTCGAGCCCTGCCATACCTTGCAGCGCCGGATGCGCCCGCGCCTCCCCGGCGGAAAGGATCTGCAGGTCCAGCGGGACACGACCGCCGTCGCTCGCCGCCATCAGGCGGAAGGCGAGCCGCGCCTTCCAGCGGGGAATGGCGTTTTCCCGCGTCAGCGGAACGACGAAGGTGACGGGTTTCACCCGCTCGGGCGCGGTCCGCACGAATTCCGCCCGCCCCCGCATCGCCCGGCGCATGAGGCTGAAACATTCGATTGCGCTGCGCGGGCGGGCGAGAAAGGCCGCGATCGATCCGCTGGCAGCGGACAGATAACCGAGCCCGCAATGCTGAAGGCGCGAGGTCCTGCTGGAGGTGCCGGAGCCATAATCGTCACGCTCGACGAGCAGCGTGCCATAGCCCGCCGCCGCCAGATGCTGCCCTGCCGCCGCGGCGATGATGCCGCCGCCGACAACCACGGTGTCGTAAGTCTGGGTCACGGTCCATCCCCGCCCTGCCGCCCCATGAGGCGATGCGCTCAACGTTTGATGTGAGAACGTTCGCAAAATTCTGGCGACGGTGTCAAGTCCGCTTGACGCGCGCGGAAAGATTATAATACGTATTATAACGTCATATCAGAAAGGTCCATTCATGCCCTTCCCCTCCGCCTTCGACGCCGGCGTCGTCGCCGCGCTCTCCGCCCTCGATGCGAAATCGGTAAAACATGTATTCTTCATCGCCTGCGGCGGCTCGCTGTCGATCATGCATCCGGCCAAGTTCCTCCTCGACCAGCACTCGCCGCTGCCGTCGGATGTCTACAACGCCGCCGAATTCGTCGCCCGCGCGCCGCGGTCGCTGGACGATAAATCGCTGGTCGTCCTTTGCTCGATGACGGGCACCACGAAGGAAACCACCGCCGCGGCCGAATTCGCCCGCTCCAGGGGCGCGACGACCATCGGCCTGACGGTCGAGCCCGCCTCCCCGCTCGGCAAGGCGGTCGACCATGTCGTCGGCTTCGAGGCGCCCTATACGACCGGTGTGCCGATCGATGCGAAGAACAGCAACTATTCGCGGATCTACCAGATCGTCATGGGTCTCGTTGCCCTCACCGGCGGCGAGGACCTGACCGAGGCGCTGATCGAAAGCCTTTTCGCCCTGCAGCCGGCCATCGACCGCGCGCAGGCCGCCTTCGCGCCGATGTTCGAGGACTATGCGCCGCGCTTCGCCAAGGAAGACGTGGTCTATACGGTCGCGAGCGGCGCGAGCTACGGCGCGGCCTATTCCTTCGCCATCTGCGTGCTCATGGAGATGCAGTGGATCAACAGCCAGGCGATCCATGCCAACGAGTTCTTCCACGGCCCCTTCGAGGTGCTCGACAAGGACCGCGCCTTCATCCTCATGAAGGGCCTCGACAGCACGCGGCCGCTGGAGGAGCGCGCCGACGCATTCCTGCACCGGTTCGGCGCGGCGGAGAACATCCTCGTTCTCGATGCCGAAAAGCTCGACCTCTCCGGCATCGCCCCCCAGTTCCGCGGCAATGTCGTGCCGCTGATCTTCTTCGACACGCTCTGGCGTTTCGCCTATAAGATCGCCGACCTGCGCAAGCACGAGATGCTCGAGGCACGGCGCTACATGAAGAAGATCGCCTACTGACCGGGGCTGGAAGGGCGGATGGACGACCAAGCAAATCTCTTGCCGCTCTATGAACAGGTCCGGCGCTCGATCCTGGCCGGCATCGAGTCCGGCCGGTTCGCCGAAGGCAGCTTCCTGCCCGCCGAACCGGAACTGATGGCACTCTACGGCGTCAGCCGGATCACGCTGCGGCGCGCGATCGGCGAGCTTTGCGCCGGTGGCCGCCTGCAAAGGCAACAGGGGCGCGGCACCGTGATCATGCCGGGCAAGGTGCGCCAGACGCTCGTCTCGCTGTCGGGCTTTTCCGAAACCATGGACGGTCTCGGCCGAAAGGCCGGTCATCGCATCCTCGCCCGCGACGACAATCCCGACGCGCCGGCCATCCGCGAGCGCCTCGAGGCCGGGGCGCTGATCCGCTTCGACCGGCTGCTGGAGGACGACGGCCGGCCGATGACGCTCGAAACGCTCTGGTTCGACGGCTCACGTTTTCCCGAGGTGATCGCGCCGGTCGCCGCCGGCGGCTCCTTTTTCGCCGCGCTGCGCGACAGGGCGGGCATCGTGCCGGCCCATGCGGAGCGGCAGATCGATGTCGGCCTCGCCTCGGCCGCCGAGCGCACCATCCTGGCCGTGACCGCCGCCCAGCCGGTCTACCGGATCGAAAAGATCGTCACCGACGCCGAAGGGCGCCCGCTCGCCCTGTCGCAGCTCGTCACCCCAAGCCATCTGGTCACCTACACGATCAAGACCTGAAAGGTTCGCCATGCACGTTTTCGATGCGCCCGCCGTTCACGCGGCGCTCCCGTGGACTTTTCTGATCGAGGCCTTGCGCAAGGCGCATCTCGGGCCGATGCCCGCCTCCGACGTCGTGGTGCAGTCCGATCCCATGGGCGGCGAAGCGCAGTTCGTCACCCTGCCCGGCTGGGCGCCCGGCGGCCCGATCGTCGTGAAGATGGTCGGCGTCTTTCCGCAGAACGCGGCCCTCCAGCCGCCGCAACCCGCTGTCCAGGGGCTGGTGGCGCTGTTCGACGGCACGACCGGCGGGCCGCTCCTTGCGGCGGACGGCGCGGCGATGACGGCACGCAAGACCGCCGCCGATTCCGCCCTCGGCGCGGCCATCCTCGCGCGGGAAGACGTGGAGGACCTGCTGATCGTCGGTGCCGGCGCGCTCGCCCCGCATTTCGCCGAGGCGCATCTGGCGGCGCGGCCCTCGCTGCGCCGGGTCACGATCTGGAACCGCACCGCGCCCCGGGCCGCGGCGGTGGCCGCGCACCTTCGCGAAAAGGGCATCGACGCTACGGTCAGCGAAGACCTCGACGGCTCGGTCGCCCGCGCCGACGTGGTGTCCTGCGTCACCATGTCGGACAGGGCGCTGGTCAAGGGCGCGCGCCTGCGGCCGGGCGCCCATCTCGATCTCGTCGGTGCCTATCTGCCCACCCTCCGCGAAGCCGACGACGCGGCGCTCACCCGCGGCACGATCTTCGTCGACAGCCGCAACAACATGGCGGGCGGCGGAGATCTCTCGCAGGCCGTCGCATCCGGCGCGATCACCTGGGATGCCGTGAAGGCCGACCTCTTCGAGCTCGTCCAGGGCAAAAGGGAAGGCCGCACCGGCGCCGATCAGATCACCGTGTTCAAGAACAACGGCGGCGCGCATCTCGACCTCTTCACCGCCGCCGCACTGTCGCAGACGCTCGGCTAGAGCAATACCAGCAAAAGGGCGAAGCGGTTTTGCGTCCGGAATTGCGTCAGGGCATTTCCGCGATTCGGAGAAAAGCGGAAATGCCCTGACGCGTCACGCGTCCGCCAGAACACGCGCCAGAAAAGCCCGCGTACGGTCGTGCTGCGGGCGCGTCAGCACGTCGACCGGCCGCCCCTGCTCCACGATCACCCCGCCATCCATGAAGATCAGGTGGTCGGCGACATCGCGCGCAAAGCCCATTTCATGCGTGACGACGACCATGGTCATGCCGTCGTCGGCAAGCTTGCGCATCACGGCAAGGACCTCGCCGACGAGTTCCGGGTCGAGGGCCGAGGTCGGCTCGTCGAACAGCATGACGTCGGGCTTCATCGCCAGCGAGCGTGCGATGGCCGCGCGCTGCTGCTGGCCGCCGGAAAGCTGGGCCGGATAATAGTGCGCCCGCTCCTTCATGCCGACGCGCTCCAGAAGCACCATCGCCTCCTCGATCGCCGTGGCGCGCGGCACGCGCTTGACGAGGATCGGCGCCTCGATGACGTTTTCGAGCGCGGTCTTGTGCGGGAAGAGATGGAAACCCTGGAACACCATGCCCATGCGCTGGCGCTGGCGGGAGAGCTCGTTGAAGCTCATCTCGTAGAGCTTGTCGCCCTTCCAGCGCACGCCGACGGGTTCGCCATGCAGGAAGATTGCGCCGCCGGTGGGCTTTTCGAGATAGTTGAGGCACCGCAGGAACGTGCTCTTGCCAGAGCCCGAGGGCCCGACGATGCAGGTCACGTCGCCGCGCATCACCGCGACATCGATGCCGCGCAGCACCTCGTGCGCGCCAAAGCTCTTGCGCAGGCGCTCGACCTTCAGCAGCGGCTCGCCGTTCGTCTGGCTCATCACACGGCCTCCTGCTGGCGCGCGAACAGGCGGAAGGGGAAGATCCCGCCCGCTTTCGTCGCGCCGGCCCGGTGCTCGGATTTCAATCGGTGCTCGACGGCATGTTCGACGACCGTCAGGATCGTGGTGAGAACGAGATACCAGATGGTTGCGACGAGCAGCAGCGGCACCGTCTGGTAGGTGCGCGCATAGACCATCTGCGCCGAATAGAGCAGATCGGGCAATGCCAGCACGGAGACGAGCGAGGTGAATTTCAGCATCGAGATCGTGTCGTTGCCGATGGGCGGAATGACGATGCGCAGCGCCTGCGGCAAGACGATGCGACGAAGCATCTGGGCGCGCGTCATGCCGAGCGTGGCGGCTGCTTCCGTCTGGCCGACATTCACGGCCTGGATGCCGGCGCGGATCATTTCGGCGGCATAGGCGCTTTCGGTGAAGGCAAGGCCCATGATGGCCGCGCTGAAGGGGGTGATGAGCTGGTTGGTATTCCAGGAGAGGAGCTTCGGCCCGCCGAACGGGATGCCGATCGATATTTCTGGCAGGAGAAGCGCCAGATTGTACCAGAAGATCATCTGCACCAGCGGCGGCACACCGCGGAAGAACCAGATCCAGCCCCAGCTGACGGACTGGAAGACGCGGCTGGCCGACAGGCGCATGATGGCCAGCACGACACCGATTGCAAGGCCGAGCACCATGGCGAGGAATGTCAGCAGCAGCGTCATGCCGAGACCCGACAGGATGGCCCGGTTGAACATGTATTCGGCAACGACGGCCCACTGCATGTTCTTGTTGGTGACGAGCACCTGCAGGAAGACGACCGCAAGGACGGCAAGAACCACGCCGCCGATCCAGTGGCCTATCTTCGGCACCGCGATGGGCTTGAGATCGTGGATCGAGGGGCGGTGTGGCGGTTCTTCAGACATCGTTGTTCCTTGTGCCGGTCGCGGACCTCGCCCCGGCCCGAGGCAAGCCCCGGGCCGGGAAAGCGGCGCTGGAGCAATCCAGCAAGCGTGCGCAGTTTTGGCGTTTCGAAGAAAAGCGCAAACGCCTAGAGGTCCGCCGGATTTTCTTCCGTGATCAGAAGCGCCTTGCTCAGCATGCCGGAATCGTTCAGGCCCCACTTGGCCATGATCTTCTCATAGGTACCGTCGTCGATCATCGACTGGATCGCATCCGTCATGACCTGGCCGAGCGGATCGCCCTTGCGCACGCCGATGCAGCTGTTGACGGGCGACAGAACCAGTTCCGACACCTTCAGGTCGCCGGTCTGCTTGGCCATGTAGGCAAGCTTGACGGAGCCGGCCACGGTCGCCTCGGCGCGCTGCGAGCGCACGGCCAGTTCCGCCTGGGCCTGCGTGCCGTGCGTCTGCATGATCACCGGCTTGTCCTTGCATTCGTTGGCGTTCAGCTTCTCCAAGAGGCCGAGGTCCCAGGAGCCGTTCAGCACGGCGACCGTCAGGCCGCAGGCGTCGGAGGCCGTCTTGATGTCGAGCTTGCTGTCCGCCGGATAGGCGAACGAGGTGCCGATCTTGCGCTGGGAGACGAAATCCAGCGTTTTCAGGCGTTCCGCGGTGGTGCCGAAGGACGAGAAGCCCGCGTCGAAACGCTTCGACTGGAGGCCCGGAATGATGGCGTCGAAACTGGTGCCCTCGAAGGTGAAGGTCACGCCGAGGCGATCTTCCATCTCCTTGGCGATATCGACGCTCCAGCCCTTGAGCTGACCATCGGAATCGAGGAATTCGTCGGGCGCCCAGTCGTTGAAGACCGCGGCCTTGATACCGTTGTCCTTGTATTCCTGCGGCAGGGCATCGTGCAGGGCGGGAATGACATCGGCAAGCGCCGGCATTGCCAGCGCCGCGCTCAGGGCACATCCGGCGAGAATGGATTTGAACATGACAACCTCCTTGTCGTGGCGAACCGGCGGGTCCGCGATTGCGTTCTCTGGTTCCCCTTGCAGATAATGGCGAGAACGTTCTCACATATGAGACACGGAGATGGCCCATCCGTCAAGCGCCTCCCGCACCGATCGAGGGCGTAAAGACGTTGAAAACGGCCATCGATCTGGTAACACCTGAAAAAGCCTGTCGTCTTCTACCGGAATACGCATGATCGGATTCTCAGTCGGCAGGCCCGAAATGTGAGAGGGAAGTGCCACGTGACCCCGAAAAGCAAGGCAACCATCGCGGATGTAGCGCGCGCAGCAGGCGTTTCCACGGCAACGGCGGGGCGCGTGCTCGGCGGCTATGGCTATACCAGCGAGGAGAAGAAGGAGCACGTTCTCAAGGCCGCCCAGGACCTCGGCTACCGGCCCAACGCGCTCGCCCGCAGCCTCATCACGGGCAAGACCCGCACGCTCGGCGTGGTGGCCGGCGATATCCAGAATCCGTTCTATGCTTCTGTCCTGCGCGGCATTTCCAACGTCGCCGAGGCCAACGGATTCGGTCTTTTGATCACCAATAGCGACGAGGCCCGGGCAAAGGAGGTCCACTCCGTCGAGCTTCTCGCCCAGAAGCAGGTGGACGGCCTGATCGTTACCCCCAGCGACACGCGCAAGGCGCGGCACCTGCACAATCTCAAGGCCATGGGCATGCCCTTGGTGCTGATCGACCGCGCCGTCGCCGGCCTGATGGTCGACCGGGTGGCGACCGACAACATCGCCGCCGCCGAACAGGCCGTCCGCCACCTCATCGCGGCCGGACACCGCCGGATCGGCATCGTGGCGGAGCTCGTCGACGAGGAGAGCGGCAAGCTGGACGCATTCCTGGCGCGCGCCGTGGCGGGCGATCCGATCGAGAGCGAAACGCTCTATCCGAGCTGGCAGCGCCTTCTCGGCTATATCCGGGCGCATCGGATCGAGGGCCTGCCCGTGGATCCGCGCCTGACCCTTCGGGCGGGAAGCTATTCCGCCCTTGCCGCGCAGGCGGTCGTGTCCCGCTTGATGACGACACCCGGCCAGCCGACGGCGCTGTTCACCACGGACGGCACCATGTCCGAAGGCGCCATGCGGGCTCTCACCGAGTTGAAGCTCTCGATCCCGCAGGATCTCTCGCTCATCTGCTTCGACGATCTCGACTGGATGAGCTTCCACCGCCCCGGCATCACGACCGTGGCGCAGCCGCGCCTTGCCATGGGCGAGGCCGCCGCGCGAATGCTGCTGGAGCGCATTCGCGGCGAAGCCTTTCCGCCGCGCACGGTACTGATGCCCGCCGAACTGGTCGAGCGCGGTTCCGTCGCCCGGCTCTGATCCCCCCGCAAAACGGTCCGGGGCGCCGTTTCAGCCGCACCGGCCGGAGGAAACCATTTGCCATTCCGGGGGCGGTCCTATAAATGAGAACGTTCTCAGTTCCTTATCAGGAGACGCCTGCCCGATGTCGCGCCGCACCAGAATCCTCGCCTTCGGAGACAATGTGGTCGATTGCTACCGCGACCAGAACCTGATGTTCCCCGGCGGGAACTGCGTCAACCATGCCGTCTTCGCGCGCCGCGCCGGCGCCGAGACGGCTTATGCGGGCGCAGTCTGCGACGACGACGCCGGGCGGCTGATCCGCCAGGCGCTGATCGAGGAAGGCGTCGATGTTTCCTCGCTGCGGATGGAACCGGGACAGACGGCCTATTGCGTGATCGAGACGCAGGAGGGCGAGCGGGTGTTCATCGGCGCCAATCTCGGCGTGTCGATCATCGCGCCTTTGCGGGCGGACCTCGCGCGGCTTTCGGATTTCGATGCCGTCCATACCGGCCGGTCGAGCCATGTCGATGCCTGGCTGCCGCGCTTTGCGGCGGCGACGAAGGTTTCCTACGATCTTGCAACCGTCCACGACTCCGAGCGCATCGCCCAGGTCGCGCCCCATTGCTTCCTCCTCGCCTTTTCCGCGGGAGGCACGCGCCATGAGGAGGCCCTTGCGCTGGCGCTGGCCGCGCGAGCGGCCGGTGCGCACTGGAGCCTCGTCACCAGGGGTATCGACGGAGCCGTCCTTGCCGGCGAAGCCGGTGTGTTCGAGGCGCCGGCCCAACCGGTCGACGCCATCGACACGCTCGGCGCCGGCGACACCTATATCGCCAACGTCCTCGTCGGCCTGCTCGGCAAGCGGGATTCCGAAACGATCCTGAAGGATGCGGCAGAAGCGGCGGCCCGGACCTGCCTGATACGCGGCGCCTTCGGCCATGCCGCCACCATGAGCGTCGACCTCTCGAACATGATGAGCCTCGAGGAGATCTACCGCACCACCCGTCCCGCAAAAGTGCCCGAAGACGCCTGACGGACGTGGTTCCATGCTGATCCGGCCGGAGCTCTCTACCCGTGTGCTCCGTTTCAAGGCATTCCGTTTGCACGCCGGTTTCGCAATCGGCGATGCCCGCGCTTTCGCCTTGCCCGTCTCGGCGCCGATGGTCCGCGCCCCTCGGGCCTGCGCTTCTGCCACGAGGCGAGCGGCAGGCATATGGCTGCAACGCCTGGCACGATCCGACAGTCGATTGGCGCACCTTGCCACTGTGCACGAAGACGCAGGCCGATACCTTTGCGTTCATCGACACGAAGGGTGCGAAAGCCACCCGCCCGCTTCCCACCAAATCTCAGCCCTTTCCGGTCGCGACGCGAGCCGCGATTCGGTGAATTTGGCAGGAGCCGGCCTCAAGGCAACCTTGCAACCGCTTCTGCCTGTCACCATTCATCCATCTTCCCACCAACGCGCCGGATATTGGAACGGGTCGGGGATCGCCACCGCGCGGCAACCGAGGCCGGCCGTGGGTCATGCTTATCGCTGCCCATAGCCCGTCATCTCCAGATAGCCCTTGCCGGGATGGCTGCCGGCCACGCGCACGGGGCCTTCCCAGTAGGAAATGCCGAGATCCATCCAGGCCTGCGTGTTGAGCGCGCCGACAGTGACGTCGAGCCGACGGTCGGGCAGGGTGAGCCGCCAGCGCGTCGGGATGTCTTGCCCCTTCACCCGGCTCGTCTCCACCGGGGTCGCGACGAGCCTGCCGTTTCCATAGGGCGTCGCCGTACCGTCCGCCGCGATCCACGTGGCGGAGGTGAAGTCGCCGCCAGCAGCATCGCGCAGGCGGAAACCCATCAGCTTCTCGCCTGTGTCGAAGGAGAGCGAGAACCAGTCCCAGCCGGACTGTTCCTCCGCCAGTGGCTGCGACGACCATTCGCGATCGAGCCACGCGGTGCCGCGCACCGGGATTTCGCCTTCCGGCAGGGTGATCGTTCCCTCCACGGCAAAGAAAGGCTGGGAATAGTAGTGGCTCGCCTGCCCTTTCGCCGATTTCACCGAATAGCCCTGCTCGCCGTGCAGCACGATCGGGCCTTCCGCGCGCATGGCGACATCGTAGGCGAAATCCTTGCCCGTCGCCGTGAGCCGCAGGCGGTCCAGGCTGTCGCCCGCCATCTGCCAGTCGTCGATCCAGGCCGCGAAGGGCTCGGCCGTCACGCCCGCCTGGCCTGTGCCGCCGCGCGCGAAACGCTCCGTGGCGCGGTGCACGGCGGCGCTTGTGACGGCGGCATGGCCGAACCACACCTGCGGGCTTTCCCATGCCGCGCCCTCGCCCGGCGCGAGCGCCGAGCGGAAAAGCGTCCATTGCAGGCCGTAGTCCGCACCGTCCGGCCCGGTGAGGTTCGCGGTGACGTACCACCACTCGATCCGGTAGTCCGGATGGGCTCCGTGATCCTGCGGGAACGCGAGATGCCTGCCCCGCTCCGGCACGGCGAAGCCCTTGGCGTCGGTGCCGAGCCCGGCAAAACCCTGGGCGAAGGCGTTGCCGACACCCAGCAGCAGAAAGAGCAGGGCCCTAACGTTCATTGGCGAAGATCCTCAGCAGCGCGGCAGGCTCCATGCGCGCCAGCCGCCAGGCCGGCCAGAGCGCGGCGGAAAGCGCGGCGCCGAGCGCGAAGAGCATCAGGCGGGTGTATTCGGCTGGAAACAGGTACATCGGCAGGCGCCAGCCGAACGCCTCGACATTGACGATGGCGAGCAGCACCCAGGCGAGCGCCAGGCCCAGCGGCAAGGCCAGCACCGCGGTGAGCGCGGCGAGCAGCACCGTGCGCAGGATCTCCATGCCGGCGAGACGGCGCTGGGTCGTTCCCATCGCCCAGACGGGCGCCATCTGCGGCAGCCGCATCGCCGCCAGCGTGAGCAGGCTCATCAGGATCGCGAACGCCGCAACCGCCAGCGTCAGCACGTTCAGCGCCCCGGTCACCGAGAAGGTGCGCTCGAAGACCGACAGCGAGAACGCCTTGAGCGCCGCCTGGTCGACGAGGCGCGCCGGGGGAAAGTCGAACGCCTCCACGAGCGCCTGGCGCAGGCCCTGCGGGTCGTCGGTGCGCACACCGTAGCGCCGCGGCACGACGCCGGGGAAGGCCTGGCGGAACAGCGCCTCGCCGACGATGGCCTGGCCGATCGGGTTTCCGTAGTCGCCGACGATGCCCGCGACCGGCATCGAAAGTCCGGGGCCAAGTGCGAGCGCATCGCCCACGCTCAGCCCGGCGCGGCGGGCAAGCTGCTCGTTGATGATGACGGCCCCGCCCGCTTCGACCTCGTCCCAGACGGCCGGGACGGCGTCAAGGAAGCGCCAGTTCTCACGATAGGTGTAGCCGATGCGCGCGCCGAAGATCTCCGCCCGCAACCCTGCGAGCGTCGCATCGACGGACATGATCGGCAACACCGCGTCGGAGCGCGTCTCGAGGAAACGCTCCAGGCCTGCCCGGTCCGCCACAGCCTCCGCATCGACGTAGAGTTCGGCGGACAGGCGCTGGTCGAGGAAGCCGACGAAGGTCAGGCGAAAGCTCGAGACCATGGTTGAAACGCCGACATTCGCGGCCATGGCGAGCAGCAGCGCCATCAGCGCAAGCCCGAGACCGGGCAGTTGCTGGCGGGTGTCCGCCCAGAACCATTGCGCCATGGCGCGGGCTGCCCGTGCTTCGCCAAGGCGCAGGATCGCCCCCAGGCACGGCGCCAGCGCAAGGGCCGCGCCGAGCATCAGGCAGGCGAGCAGCGCGAAGCCGGCGGCGAGCCCGGTCCCGGTGACGGCCAGCACCCCTGCCGCCGCGAGCAGCAGGGCTGCCGCCGCGGCCTGCAGCTTGCGCGTCCGCCCCGTGGCCAGCGCCCAGGCGCGTCCGCCGGCACTCGCCAGGACCGGCATCCGCGCCAGCCGCCACAACGCGCTCGCCGAGGCGAGCAAGGCGCCGCCGAGCGCCATGGCCATTCCCGAAAGCCACCATGCCGGACGGATCTGCAGCGTGCCGGCGACGTCGGCGCTGTAAAGGCCCCGTATCGTGGCGGCAACGTCCGGCAGCAGGAGCGCCGCGATGAGATAGCCGAGCACGATGCCGAGCGCGCCCGCAATCGTCGCCAGCACGACAAGCTCCAGCACCATCATGACAATCAGGCGGCGCAGCGGCACGCCGAGCGCGCGCAGGGTGCGGACCATGCCTCGCCGCTGCTCGAATGCGAGGCCGATCGCCCCGTGGACGATGAAGATGCCGACCGCAAAGCTGAGCAAGCCGAAGGCCGTGAGATTGAGGTGGAAGCTGTCGGTGAGCCGGCCGACATCGGTCGCACCGTCGGCGCGCTGGAGCAGCAGGTTCGGCGCGATCTCGGCCAACGGCCGTTGCCGCAGCGGCTGGTCCGGCAGGACGATGAGGCGGCTGATGCGCCCCGCGCGGCCGAGCAGCTTCTGGGCAACGCCGATGTCGGCAAGCACGGTGCCTGGTGCGACCGCCTGATCGACCAGGACCGGGTTGGACAGGTTCGCCGCAAGGAGCGCGGCCGTCTGCGGCCCGGCGACCAGCGTGTCGGCGCGCACGAGACGGTCGAGGTCGGCGCGCGCCAGTGCCGCGCGCGCCGCCGAACCCGGCGGCGCGGTCAGCGGATCGACGCCGACCAGCCGCACGGCCGTCCCGCCCACGCGCAACCTGCCCTCCACCACCGGGCTGACCAGCCAGCCGGCGCGGCGCAGCGCGACGAAAAGCGCCTGCGGCATGGCATCCCCCTCGGGCGGCATGAGCTGGTCGAACCGGCCTTCGGCCAGCGTGGCGGCGGCCGCGTCGTAGCTCGCGCGCGCCTCGGCGTTGATCGCCTGGACGCCGGACCACAGCGCCGTCGCCAGCGCGAGGCCGAGCACCAGCGTCAGCAACTGGAGCCGGTTGCGTCGCCAGTGCGACGCCAGTGCCGAAAGGATCGCGCCGGTCACAGGAGGCGGCCCTGGCTGAGATGCGCCTGCCGTCCGAGCCGCGCGGCAAGGCGCGGGGAGTGCGTGACCATCAGGAGCGCAGCGCCGGTCTCCGCCACGAGCGCGAGGAACTGCTCCATCACCTCGTCCGCGGTCGCCTCGTCGAGGTTGCCGGTCGGTTCGTCCGCCAGGATCAGCTTCGGCCGCGCCGCGAGCGCCCGGGCGATCGCCACGCGCTGCTGCTGACCGCCGGACAGTTGTTCCGGATATTTCCGCAGGTGCGGCTCCAGGCCCAGCGCGCCGGCCAGCCGGGAAAGCGCCCGCGGTTCCGGCGTGTCGTTCAGGCGCGCCTGGAAGGCGATATTGGCGGCGACGTCCAGAGAGGGGATGAGGTTGAACTGCTGGAAGACGATGCCCACCGCGCTTCGCCTCAGTCGCGCGCGCCCGCTGTCGTCGAGCCTCGTGACCTCCTGCCCGTCGAGCAGAACGTGCCCGCCGTCTGCGGCGTCCAGCCCCGCCACGAGGTGCAACAGCGTGCTTTTGCCCGAACCGGATTCGCCGGTCAGCGCCAGCGTCTCGCCGGCCTGGAGCGAGAGCGTCACGCCGCGCAGCACGGGCACCGGGCCTTCCGGGCCTAAATACGATTTCCGCAGGTCCTCGATCGAAAGCAGCATGCAACACAGCTATCGCATGCGGCGGAAAGTAAAAAGGCCAAGTCGCAAGATCCGTCGACAAGGCACACAAACGACGGCCGGCCGCATCGCGTCGGATCGTTGGCCGCAACGATCCGAATTTCGAGCGACAGGCATATTCCTCAAGGACCCGGCGCCAATCATGGCTCTTTCCCGCCGAGCTTCCGGACCGCCGGAAGCACCCTGCCGGCCGGCCCGCTAGAGCATTTCCGCATTATCCAACGCCGAAGCGGCTTCGCTTCGGCTTGAAATGCTCTAGGCCCGCAGCCTCAGGTAGATCGCGGGCAGCAGCGTGTCGAGCCGGTCGATTGAATCGATGCATATCGCGCCGCGCGGCCCGAAAATGCGCTGCGGATAGGAATCCGCGTCCGAATCCAGTGCCACGCAGAAGGTGTCTATCCCCTCGCGGCCGAGTTCGTGCACCGCCATGCGGGCATCTTCCACCAGATAGCGCCGGTCGTCGACGTCGATGTCGGAGGGTTCGCCGTCCGTGACGATGAGGAGCAGCCTGCGGTAGCTGCGCTGCCGGCGAAGATCGCTGCCGGCGTGGCGGATGACCGTGCCGAGCCGGGTCGAATAGTCGCCCGTGAGCCCTGCGAGGCGGGCGATGGCGAAGCGGTCGAAGGGTCGGCCGAAATCCTTGATGCGCATGTAGCGCACGTCCTCCCGCCCATTGGAGCAGAAGGCGGCGATGGCGAAGGGATCGCCGACATCCGTCATCGCGCGGGCGAGCAGCGCCGTCGAAAGCCGCTCCATCTCCAGCACGGAGCCTTGCGAACCGCGCACCCTCTCCGTCGTGGAGCGAGATGAATCGATCAGCACGAGCACCGACATATCGCGCGAACGCCGCTCGTAGCGGCCGTAGACCCGCGTATCCGGCACCTCGCCCGCCCGCCGCGCGATCATGGCGGCGATGCTCGCGTCCATGTCGAGGAATTCCCCTTCGGTCTGGCCGCGGACCCGCTGCTGGCGGCTGATCCGCGAGGCCTTGATGAGCGTCGAAAGCCGGTCGACGAGGTCGGACCGCGCCTCGCTCAAGGTCGACGCGACACGGGGCGGGCCGATCTGGCCCGGCATTTCGCGCACCCGGCACCATTCGGGCCGGTAGCGGCCGGTGACATGGTCGTATTCCGGGTAGCGGGCAACGAGCAGGCCGTCCTCGTCCTGCGCCTCGGCCAGCCGCCCGGCCGCGGTCTCGCCATCCTCGCCCTCCTCGCGGCGGCCATCATCGCCGGCCTGCTGCTCGATCCGCGCGCCTTCGAGCATGGCCTCGATCTCGACCGGCGCCTGGCTGTCGTCCGGGCCGAAATCCCAGATGCCGATATTGTCGTCGCGATAGGCCGGCTGAACCACATAGGTCCTGGCGTCGAACTGCAGGCGCATCTGGCCGATATCGTTGCCGAGCAGCCCGCCGATGCGTCGGCTGAGCTGCTGGTCGCCGATATTTTCGCGGACGGCCTCGGCGAAGAGTGTCCGCCCCTTCTCCACCCAGCCATGCGGATCGGCATAGTCCGGGTCCGCCAGCGCCCGCGCAAGCCGCGCCATCAGGGCGATCGCGATGGGCGGGCCTTCCGGCCGGGCGACATGGAAACGCCGCCAGAGGGCGGCAAGGCCGGGCATCGTCCGGGCGGCGAGCCTTTCGACACGCGCGTCCTCGACGAGGGAAACGAGGGCGATCTGCAGCGGCTTCAGCCCGGCGGCGGGAAATTTTGTCCGCGTGAAGCGATGGTGCGCGCCGATATGCGCGACGGCGGCGCGGTAGAGCAGCTTCGCCTCGCCACCCTCGAAGCCGGCGAAGGCGACCGGCAGACGCACACCGCCGCCGCCGAAGCCGGGCCTGCGCCGCATCTGCTCCGGCGCATCCGACGGCGCTTCGGCAATCGGCGGCGCCATGCCCCAGAGAGCCTTGAGGTAAAGGCCGAGGCCATGGCGCCATTCGGCAAGGCCGCCTCCCGCCCCGCGCCCCTCGACCAGGCGGATCGCTTCGCCGCTTTCCAATGCGAAGAAAGCGCGCCGGCGCGCCACGTCCTTGGCGCCGATATGCAGGCCCATGCGCACGAAGGCGACGAAATCCGGCGCGTCCAATGCCTCAAGGAGCCGGCCGGTGTTTTCCAGAAGGGGAAACGCGGCCTCCGGCGCCCGGCGCGCGACATCCTCAATCGCCGCCGCCCAGGCGTTCATCCCCGACTCATCGAAATGGCGCGATGCGACAAGCGCCGCCTGCGGCACGCGGCTTGCGGCCAGCCGGCCCGAGCGGATCGCGACCTGCGATACCGCCGAGGCGAGCCGAACGGCAAAAGCCGGGCCGGCAAGCGCCGCAAGGGCGGGGCCGGCGCGGCGATAGGCATCGGCGACGAGGTCGCCGTAACCGGCCCGGTCGATGCGGCCATGCGCGACATGCCAGCGCTCCCGCCATTCGGGCGGAAATCCATCGGGCGCATTCATGATTGCCGCCTCCTGCATGAAACGTTCAAAGGCAGGCGGCGATGGCGCCGGAGAGCGCATCGCGCAGATCAGGATCATCGGTGATCGGCACGACCATCGCCACCTGGCAGGCCGCCTCGATGGCAATGCCGGCGGCAACGAGCAGCCCGGCATTGATGAGCATGCGCGTGGAGGCTCCCTCTTCGAGGCCCTGCCCCTTGAGGTTGCGCGACCGCTCGGCGATGCGCACCAGGGTCTCCGCCGTGCGCCGGTCGATGCCCGCCTCCCGGGCGACGATCTCCGCCTCGATATCCGGCGACGGATAGCCGAAGGCAATGGCGCCGAAGCGCTGCTTGGTCGATTCCTTCAGGTCCTTGAGCACGCTCTGGTAACCGGGATTGTAGGAAATGACGACCTGGAAATCCGGATGCGCCTGCACCACCTCGTTCTTCTTCTCGAGCGGCAGGATACGCCGGTCGTCGGTCAGGGAATGGATGACGACGGTCGTGTCCTGCCGCGCCTCGACGATCTCGTCGAGATAGCAGATGGCCCCCTCGCGCACGGCAAGGGTCAGCGGTCCGTCGTGCCAGACCGTGCCGTCCGTATCGAGCAGGTAGCGGCCGACGAGGTCGGAGGCGGTCATGTCCTCATGGCAGGAGACGGTGATCAGCGGCTTGCCCAGCCGCCAGGCCATGTGCTCGACGAAGCGCGTCTTGCCGCAGCCGGTCGGCCCCTTCAGCATGACGGGCATGCGGCTCTTGTGGGCGGCCGTAAACAGCGAGATCTCGCTTTCGACCGGCCGATAGAAGGGTTCGCTGGAAATGCGATAGGCATCCAGGTTCGTCACGATAGACCTCATGGAGTTGGCGCCGCGATGCTCCCGGCCATCGCGGCGCGGGGGATTTCAGGACGCCAGCAGTTCCTTCAGCTTGTCGTCCAGGAACTTGACGTCGACGGGGTTGGTGCCTGGCCCGCCGGCAAAGTGCCCCCAGATCGAGGGGATCGGCACGTAGGTCGCATTCAGCATGTTCGCGACCTCGTTCTCGCTGTCCTCCGGTGGAAAATAGAGGTCGGTTCTGCCGGGCATGACATAGGCCTTCGCCTTGATGGCGTTGAGCGCGGCCTTGTAGTCGCCGTTGTAAAGCGTATTTGCCGAGATGTCGCCGTTCTGCCAGGTCCAGAGCATGGCAAGCAGGTTGTTCGGATCCTTCGGCAGGAAGAAGCCTTCCCAGAAGGAGACGAGGAAATCCTCCAGCGAGGCGTAGCCCAGCGTCTTCAAGTCGAGCTCCTCGCGGTAGAAGGATTGCGAGAAGCCCCAGCCGGCATAGACGCGGGCGGCGGCGCGCAGGCCCTTGTGCGGCTTCTCCTTGTACCAGCCGTCCTGGAAAGCACCGTCCGCCGTCAGGGCCGCCTTGACGCCTTCGAGGAAGACGAAGTTGTGGCGCGAGCATTTCGCCGAGCCGCAGAAGGGCGCGAGCAGGTCCATCATGCCGGGGTACATCGCGCCCCAATGGAAGGTCTGGAGCCCGCCCATGGACCAGCCCGTCACCAGGCGCAGATGCGAGATCCCCAGATGCTCCGTCACCAGCCGGTGCTGGGCGCGGACATTGTCATAGGCTGTCACCTTCGGGAAGCGGGCGGCGTTGTAGGGCTCCGGCGTGTTGCTCGGCGAGGAGGAGAGGCCGTTGCCGAACATGTTGGGGATGATGATGAAATACCTGTCGGGATCGAGCGCCATGCCCGGACCGACCAGCCATTCGTTGTCGTAGTGCTGGCCGGAATACCAGGTCGGGTAGAGGATGGCGTTGTCCTTCGCGGCATTGAGGGTGCCGAAGGTCTTGTAGGCGAGTTTGGCCTCGCGCAGGATCGCGCCGTTCTGCAGGGCGAAATCGCCGAGTTCGAAGATCTCGTAATCGAGCGTCATGTCTGTTTTCCTTCATTGAAAATGCGCGTTCGGCGCGCGCCGAGGCGCGCCGCCGCTTTCAAGCGGATGCATCCACGGCGGACCGCCGGTCCTTCAGCGAGGAGAGCGCGAAATGGGCGATGCCGGCGACGATGCCCGCGCTGATCGCGGTGGAAAGCTGCGGCGCATAGAACTCGACGATGAAGCCCACGGCCGCGCCGATCACCCAGGAGATGAAGGGCGTCGAGCGCCATTCCTTCTCCACCCCGCCGCCGCTTTTGAAGATGTAGGCCTCGACGAGCAGGATCATGCCGATGGGCGGGACCACGATGCCGAGCAGCGACAGCCACTGGATGAAGAAGGCCCAGACATTGCCCGCGGCGATGACGATGCCGAGGATGCCGAGCACGACGGCGAGCAGCCGCATCTTCGAGCCGAGGATGCGCGACCAGCCCGTCGCCGCATTGTAGAGGCAATGCGAGCAGACCGAGCCGAGGTTGATGTAGAGGAACAGGAAGGCGAGCGCGCTCAGCCAGCCGATCTGCAGCGTGTTCATGTAGCCGAACATGTTGTCCGCCCCGAACGGGTTGGCATCCGGCACGGCAAGGGCCGCGGTCAGAATGCCGCCCACCAGCATGGCGACGAGGTTGGAGACCGGAAAGGCCGAGAAGGTCGCGATGAGGGAATGGGTGCCGGTCCGGGCCCAGCGGTTGAAGTCCGCGGTGACCGTGCCGGCATCGATGAAGAGGGCGATGACGACCGTCAGCCCGACCCCCATGGACATGGTGGCGACGCCGTTGTTGCCGGCATAGCTCCAGATCGCGTCGAAGGTGGTGGTCGAAGCCGAATGCAACACCACGAACAGGCCGAGCACGAAGAACAGCGGCACCGAGACGAGGCCGATCAGGTGCAGGCCGCGCACGCCGATGAAGGTGATGGCGATGTAGAGCAGGCCTGCCACGATGGTCATGGCGACATAGTTCATCTCGTAGGTGCTGGCGATGAGCGCGCCGGTAATACCCGTCTGCACCGCGAACCAGCCGAGCAGCAGCGTCGAGAGCAGGCCCGAGGCGAGCGCATAGCCCTTCGTGCCGAAGACTTCCGACGCGATCAGCGCGAAATTCCGGCCGCTCCGCGTCGCCGAAAGGCCGAGCGCGCCGACATAGGCGAACATAATCAGGTTGCCGATGACCATCGCCGCGAGCGCGCGGGAAAAGCCCATGCCCAGCACGAGGATCGAGCCGGTCATGGAGCCGGTGATGATCGCCGGGAAGCCGGCCCACACCGTCACCATGGAAAACAGGCTGTGCCGGGCCGAAAGCGGCACCGGCGCATGTTCGTATTCCTCGCCGAGCACATGGTCGGCATCGAGCGGCGACAGATCGCCGGGCCCTTTGGAGTGTGTAGACATGTTCGTTCCCCTCATGTCTTTCTGTTGAGGAAGGCCATCCGGTTCCCAGGACCGGATGGCCCGGCTGGCATCAGCGATGGGCGGCCGCGTGCGGGATGCCGTCTATCGGGCATTCGTCCGTGCCGACCGTGCCGCGGGTCATGGCCTCGACCATCTCGCGCGTCCCGTCCGGGTCGTTCACCCACCTGGCGTAGAAGTTGTAAGGGCAGGCCGCGACGCCGCGGTCGCCGTCGCCGGAATTGATCGTGCCGGTGTAGCCGCGGTGGAGTAGCTTGAAGAGATGGTTCTGCGACTGGCCGTTGCGGCGGGCGTCGCGGATGGCCGAGACGGAGAGCTGGGCATACTGGATGCCGTTCTCCTCCGTGCCGCATTCGCCGAGCGTGCGCCCGTCGAAGCCGATGATCGCGGAATGGCCGAAATAGGAGTAGACGCCGTCGAAGCCGGCGGCATTGGCGACCGCGACATAGACATTGTTCGCCCAGGCCATCGACTTGGAGATCTGCACCTGCTGCTCCTTGGCCGGATACATGTAGCCCTGGCAGCGGATGATGAGCTCGGCGCCCCGCATGGCGCAGTCGCGCCAGATTTCCGGATAGTTGCCGTCGTCGCAGATGATGAGGCTGATCTTCAGGCCCTTCGGCCCCTCGGAGACATAGGTGCAGTCGCCGGGATACCAGCCCTCGATCGGCACCCAGGGCATGATCTTGCGGTATTTCTGGACGATCTCGCCCTTGTTGTTCATGAGGATGAGCGTGTTGTAGGGCGCCTTGTTCGGGTGCTCCTCGTGGCGCTCGCCCGTCAGCGAGAAGACGCCCCAGACATTGGCCTTGCGGCAGGCCTCGGCGAAGATCGCCGTCTCCTCGCCCGGTATCTGCGAGGCGGTCTCGTACATCTCCCTGGAATCGTACATGATCCCGTGGGTCGAATATTCCGGGAAGACGACCAGATCCATGCCCGGCAGGCCGATCTTCATGCCCTCGACCATCGCGGCGATCTTGCGGGCGTTCTCCAGCACTTCGGCCCTGGTGTGCAGCCGCGGCATCTTGTAGTTCACGACAGCAACGCCGACGGTATCTTTGCTGCTGCTGATGTCACCATGGTACATTTCAAGTCTCCTTAGACGACGAGGTGGCTCTGGATGAGCTCATCGCTGAGCGCGCCGATGTCGTCGGACACGGCCACGCTCCCGCGATTGAGGATCGCGAAGCGGTGCGAGGCCCGCCGCGCGAATTTGATGTTCTGTTCGACGAGGATCACGGCGAGGCCGTGCTTGCGGTTGAGGTCGATCAGCACGTCCTCGATCTGCTCGACGATGTTGGGCTGGATGCCCTCCGTCGGCTCGTCGAGCAGCAGGATCTTCGGTTCCGACAGGAGCGCCCGCGCGATGGCGAGCTGCTGCTGCTGGCCGCCCGAGAGGTTGCCGCCGCGCCGGCCGAGGAATTCCTTGAGGATCGGGAAGAGATCGAAGATGTGGTCGGGGATCGTGCGCGCCGGCTTCTCCGCCGCGAATGTGCCGATGAGAAGGTTCTCGCGCACGGTGAAGCTCGGCAGGATGCCCCGCCCCTGCGGCACGTAGCCGAGCCCGACACGTGCCCTCATGTGCGTGGGGAGCTGGTTGATCTCCGCGCCGTCGAGCCGGATCGAGCCGGCGCAGCGCGACATGAGGCCGAGGATGGTGCGCAGCAGCGTCGTCTTGCCGACGCCGTTGCGCCCGAGCACCGTCAGGAACTCCCCCTCCCGCACCGAGAGCGAGACGGACTGGAGCGCGCGGCTGCGGCCATAGAAGCCGTCGACATCGGAAAGCTCAAGCATGGCCGATGCCTCCCGAACCGAGATAGGCCTCGCGGACCTTCGCATCCTGCGAAACCTCGTCGGCAGTGCCCTGCGCCAGCAGCTTGCCCTGATGCATGACCGAGATGGTCTCGGCGATGTCGCGCACGAAGCCCATGTCATGCTCGACGACGACGAGCGTGTGCTTGCCGCGCAGCCGGTTGAAGAGCTCGGCGGTCATGTTGGTCTCTTGCGCCGTCATGCCGGCCGTCGGCTCGTCCATCAGGATGAGCGCCGGATCCTGGGCGAGGATGAGGGCGATCTCCAGCCATTGCGTCTGGCCGTGCGAAAGCTGCGCTGCCTGGGTTTCGAGATGATCCTCCAGCCCGACGAGGACCGCGAGGCGTTCCAGCCGCTCGGTGTCCACCCCGCCGGTGAAGCGGAACAGGTTGCGCCAGACGCCCGGATCGCGCGAGCAGCCGATCTCCAGGTTTTCCCGAACGGTCAGTTCGCGAAAGACGCTCGGCACCTGGAACTTGCGGCCGATGCCGGTGCGTGCGATCCGGAATTCCTTGAGAACGTGGATCGGAGCGCCGCGGAAGGCGATTTCCCCGGATGTGATGCGGGACTTGCCGCAGATCAGGTCGAGCGTCGTCGATTTGCCGGCACCGTTCGGGCCGATCAGGCAGCGCAGCTCGCCCGACGCCACCTCGAAGTCGAGCCGATCGACCGCGATGAAACCGGAAAAGGCCACGGTCACCTGTTTGAGCGCAAGGAGCTGGTCGCGTGCGGGCGTCATAGCGCACCTCCGAGATGGGGTTGGGATTTGGAGGTTTGCTCGGTGGCATGGCGGGCGCCGCCCTTGCGCTCCGCCTTAGGGAAGCGACGCACGAGGGCTTCGAAGGCGCCCGCCAGCCCCTTCGGCATGAACAGCACGATGAGGACGAAGAGGCCGCCCATGACGAGGGTCCAGGTTTCGAGGAAGGCCTCGGTTTCCGACAGTGCGCCCTGCACGCCGGTGACGAGCACCGCGCCCAGCATGGCGCCGAGGAGGCTCTGCCGGCCGCCGACGGCGACCCAGATCACGATGGAAAGGCTGAGCGGCACGCCGAGGAAGGTCGGCGAGGCGAATTCCATGATGATCGTGTAGAGCATGCCCGCAAGGCCGGCGATGGCGGCCGAAAGCGCGAAGACGAAGGTCTTGTAGAGCGCCACGTCATAACCGAAGAAGCGCACCCGCTCCTCCTGGTCGCGCACCGCCTGCAGGATGAGGCCGGTCTTGCTGCGCGAGACGGCAAGCGCGAGGAACAGCGTGACCGTGAGGCAGATCGCGACGAGATAGTAGGTCGAGGCCGAATAGGCGTCGAAGGTCAGGCCGAAAATCTCGAACCGCGCAAGATCGGTGATGCCGTTGAAGCCGCCGGTATAGCTCTGCTGGTCGATGATGATGAGGTTGACCACCACCATGGCGGCAAGCGTGATGATCGCCGCATAGACGCCGGCGATGCGCCCGCCGAACATGAACCAGCCGAGCAGCGCGGCGAAGAGCGCCGGGACGAGGATGCCGGCAAGGAGCGCAATGGGCATGGAATGGAACGGCACCCAGATCCAAGGCAGTTCCGTCACGTTGTTCCAGACCATGAAGTCGGGAAGGCCGTCGCTGCCGGTGTGGATCGGCACCGTCTTCAGCTTCAGGAACATGGCCATGCAGTAGGAGCCGAGGCCGAAGGTCGTCGCCTGGCCGAGATTGAGGATGCCGGCATAGCCCCAGGACAGGCTGAGCGCGATCGCCAGCATGCCGAAGATCAGGTAGCGGGCATATTTGTTCAGCAGGAAGGCGTCGTCGACCAGCACGGGCACGATGAGGATCGCCAGACAGACGACGCCGTAGAGGAGGATTTGGCGGGAGACTTTTCCAGACAAGGACGGAACCTCTCGTTGACGCGGGCGGTCAGGCGCGCACACGCGGGGCGAACAAGCCCTGCGGCCGGAACCGGATGATGATGACGATGGCGACGAGAACGAGCGCCTTGGCGATCGTGTCGTTGCTGTAATAGGCAAGGAGCCCGGAGGTCTCGCCGAGCACGGCAGAACTTGCGAGCGTACCGACAAGGCTCTGCACGCCACCGAGCACGACAACCATGAAGGCGTCGACGACATAGGTCGTGCCCATCTCGGGCGAGACGCTCTTCAAGGGCGAGATCAGCGCGCCGGCGAGCCCCGCAATGCCGGCCCCGTAAGCAAAGGTCAGCCGGTAGGCCCTGGCGGAATTGATGCCGAAGCTCGACGCGATGGCGCGGTTCTGGGTAATCGCCCGAAGCTTCAGGCCGAAGGACGTGTAGCGGTAGATGCACCAGGTCGCGAGGAAGAGGCCGAGCGCCACGGCGAGCACGAAGAGCCGGTAGGCCGAATCGGTCGCACCGAGGATATCGACGCTGCCGGAGAGCGACGGCGGCATCTGGACGTAGCGCAGCTCGCCGCCGGCCGTCAGGCGGACGATCTGCTGGGTCATGACACCAAGGCCCCAGGTGGCAAGGATCGTGTCCAGCGGCCGGTCGTAGAGATGGCGGATGACGGCGACCTCGATCAGCCAGCCGAGCGCGGCGATCAGGAGGAAGATCACGGCAAGGCTCGCCAGCAAGCTCCAGCCGAGCTGGCTCTGCAGCAGCCAGGCGCAATAGGCGCCGAGCATCACGAACTCGCCGTGGGCAAGGTTGATGACGCCGGTCACCCCGTAGATGATCGCAAGCCCGAGGGCCACGAGAAGCAGGATCGACGACAGGCTGAGGCCTGTCAGGATTTGCGAAACGACGAAGTCCATATGCACCTTCTCCGCAGGTTGGGCCGGCGGCCGACCGACAGACGGCCGCCGGCTGCTTGGGGGATCAGACCTCCTTGAGGCCTTCGGCGGTGCACTTCTGGTTGGGATAGGCGCTGTACGGGTTGGGCTCGAGCCAGTCGGCGGACTGCGTCAGGATCTCGAACTGCCCGTCCGGCTTGCATTGCCCGATCTTCGGGCGCAGCCAGCAATGCAGGTTCTCCGGCTCCACCTTCACGAGCCCCTGCGGCGCCTTGTATTCCTCGCCCTTCACCGCCTCGCGGATGGCGAGCGGGCCGATGTCGCTCGCCGCGAGCTTGGCGACCGCCTGCTTGAAGAGGTGGATCTGGAAATAGGCGGATTCCGACACGAAATGCGTGACCTTGTCGCCGCCCCAGCGCGAGCGATAGGCCTCGACGAAACGCTGGTTCTCCGGGGAATCGAAGACCATGAAATAGGGCGCGGAGGTGAAGTGGCCGGCGGCGGCATCACCGCCCATGGCCGCGACCTCGTTCTCCGAGGTGGTGAGGCTCGCCATCGGCATCGTCGCCGGGTCGAGACCGGCCGCACGATACTGCCGGTGCAGCGCCACGACGGAATCGCCGACCACCGTCGAGAAGATGACGTTGGGCTTTTCCGAGCGGAACTTGTTGATGACGGAGGAGAATTCCGAATGGCCGAGCGGCACGTATTCCTCGGCGATCACTTCCGCGCCGAGCCCTTCGAGCAGCTTCTTGCAGTAGTTGTTCTCTTCCTTCGGATAGATGTAGTTCGAGCCGATCAGGTACCAGCGCTTGCCGAACTTCTCGACGAGCCAGGGGATGAAATCGTCCTGCTGCTGGTTCGGCACGGCGCCGGTATAGATGACGTTCTTGGAGCACTCGCGGCCCTCGTAAAGCGTCGGATACCAGAAGAGGTTCTCCTGCTTCTCGAAGACCGGCAGCACCGCCTTGCGGCTCGCCGAGGTGTAGGAGCCGAAGACGGAAACACAGCGGTCGGAGAGCACCAGCTTGCGGGCCTTTTCGGCGAATGTCGCCGGGTCCGATGCGGGGTCCTCCACGACCGGTGTGATCTTCAGGCCGTTGATGCCGCCATTGGCGTTGATCTCCTCGATCGCCATCAGCGTCGCCTTGTTCAGCGACTCCTCGATGATCGCCGTCGTGCCGGTCAGCGAGAAGAGCACGCCCACCTTGATCTCGCCGTCCTGTGCGAAGGCCAGCGAGGAATTCTTCGACCAGATATGGGGAAAGCCGACCAGCGACACCGCGCCTGCTGCGGCCCCAACTTTCAGAAATTCACGCCTGTTCTTGTTCACCCTCTGTCTCCATCAAAAAACAAAGGCCCCGAAGCGCTCCGCCGGTCCGGCAGATCGTTTCGGGGCCTCTTCGCCTCTGGATTTGTTTGCGGCGTCCTCGCCGCGGGGAATGTGCTCGGGCTGACGGCGGGTCCGGATGCAACGCCACCAGCGTTGCTTCACCGGGCCTGCATCAGGCCATTCAGAAAAACAAAAAACCCCACGTTCCGCTCTTTGCGGACCCGCGGGGTTTCGTCACCCTTTATGTGCGCAGCGTCTTTGCCGCGGACAATTCCAAAACGCTAACTGAGAAGTTCGTGCGAGTCAATCACCGCCGCAGCGACGGCGCCGATGGTCACGCGCTTCTCCATCGCCTGCTTGCGCAGGAAGTTGTAGGCCTCCTCTTCGCTCAGGTTTTTCAAGCGGATGAGCAGCGCCTTCGCCCGCTCGACGAGGCGCATGGTGCGCAGATTCTCGTCGAGCTTGTCGATCCGCCCGCGAAGGCGCCGCTCATATTGGAAATGCTCGCGGGCCATCATCAGCACCGACTGGATCATCCGGGCGGTTGCCGGATAATGCAGCATGCCATGCGCCGCGCAGTTGTGGACGAGCTTCAAATTGAGGGGCGCCTTGCCGTCATCCACCAGGATGAGCGCGGAAGAAGGCTCCCCCGGCACCCAGGGTATGCGCTGGGGAAGATCGTCCGACAGCAGGCAGAAGATCGCGTCGTATTGCAGGGGAATCTGCGCCGGCTTCGGCCAGATGTGCCGCACGGCGACGCGCTGCCGCTGCAATTCCCGGATCAGGAACTCGCCGTTGTCGTCACGCTCGACGATGACGGCGACGGTGAATTCGGCCGGCAGGCCCGCCTGCCGCGGGCGCTCCTCCGCGCCGGCGCGGCTTTCCGGCCGTTGCGTACCGATCCAGCGATCGTGCCCGTAGTCCGCCCTCGACATGTCCGGCATCTTCTCCTCCCGCGCGGGACGGCGCGTTTCTGTTCGCTGCATTCAGCAATTCTCCAGGCAACGGCCGTAGCCGATGAGATAGGGATCGGCCTTCACGCTGGCCTGTGACTGGAAGACGATGTCGAACTGGCCCTGCCGGTTCGCCCGGCCGATGCGCGTCCACACATCCGCATGGCCCCAGACGGGATTGATCGACACGCTTCCCTGCGGCGCCTCGAATTCCGCGCCCATGACGAAGGTGCGCAGCTGCCTGGTATCGAGAGAATTGGTCTCCTCCAGCGTGCGCGCGAAGAGATTCACCTGAAAATACGAGGCTTCGAGGCACATATTGGTCGGCTCGTCGTCGCCGTAGCGCTTCTGGTAGTGGCTGACGAAACTGCTGTTGCGCGCCGTCTCGATTCCCTGGAAGTAGGATGCGGCCGTATAATGTCCCTCCCCGACATCGTAGCCCATCGCCCGGATCTCCGCCTCGGTCGTGGTGAGGCTGGCGATCGGCACGGTCTTCGGATTGAGGCCGAGATCGTGATAGGCCTGATAGAGGAAGGTGGTGGATTCGCCCACGACCGTCGAAAAGATGACGTCCGGCTGCGCCTGCTTGATCTCGCGCACCAGCGGCACGAATTCGCTGCGGTCGGCCTCGAGGCGAAGATACCGCTCCCCCACGACCGTTCCGCCATTGTTGCGCACCAGCTCCCGCATCACGCGGTTGGATTCGCGCGGATAGACATAGTCCGACCCGACGAAGAAGAACCGGTTGCCGAACTGGCTCATCAGCGCCTTGCACAGCTGCACGGAATTCTGGTTCGGCGTCGCGCCCGTATAGATGACGTTCGGCGAGAACTCGAACCCCTCGTAGAGCGTCGGATACCACAGAAGGCCATCCAGCCGCTCGACGACCGGCAGGACCGCCTTGCGGCTCGCCGAGGTGTAGCAGCCGAAGATCGTGCTGACACCATCCTCGACCATCAGGCGCTTGGCATACTGCCCGTAGGACCGGATCTCCGAGCCCGGATCATAGACGATCGGCTCGATCGGGCGCCCGTTGACGCCGCCCCGGTCGTTGATTTCATCGATGGCGATCAGCGTGCCGCGCAGCTGGGTTTCCTCGATGACCGACATGAATCCGGTCTTCGAGAACAGGACCCCGACACGCCATGGCGCGGACGTCCGCTGGTTTCGATTGAGAGCTCCCATTGTCTCGGTTCATCCCTGTATTTGATCCCCTTTTCTTGATCGGCCATCGCCGGTGAGGTCTTGTCGCCCCATGGCTTCAGCTTGCCGAAGTGCCGTCCGTCCGCGTTTCCCAGGATGCGCCTGTTTTCGTTCTCCCGCCAGAAAACAAAAAACCTCCCAGCCTCGGAACGATGCGAGGCACAGGAGGCGACATTGCGCTCAGAAGTCCGGCGGCAACCTTGCCGCCCGTCACGGATTGACGTCCCGTTACGATAAGGTCGAGAAATGCGGAATGTCAACATGCGGTTCTTCGCGCTTTTGTGCTGCCGCCATATCGCCTGCCTTTTCGACGCAACACGCCGCAAACCACTGGAAATCGAGGGCGTGCCCGTCTCAGCGGATTTGCCGACCAAGCTCCTCAAGCGAGAGGCGCGGAAGGAAATTACACCACCTTCACATTCAAGTCACTTGAATATAGTTGCGTTTAAGTTTACAAAACGCATGGAAGCAAGCGGATCCAGAGAAATCCGCCTTCCTGGAGGGGCAGCATTTTTCATCGACATTTTCCGGCCGAGAGCCGGCGCCTCTCTGCGTGCCTTTTCGCCAACCAGAGGGAACCTGACCGTGACGATCAACCGACGTGAATTCATGAAGGCGACCGCCCTCGGCGTCGCCGCGCTTTCGCTACCGAGCCTTGCCAGCCGGGCCGCGGCCGCATCCGGCCCGCTCATCTTCGCGGCGGCAGGCACCGTGACCAGCAGCTGGGACCCGACCTCGCACACGGTCGCCCCGCAGATCACCGCCGAGGGCTTCCTCTTCGGCCACCTGACCAAATGCCCGATGAGCGAGGCCAATCCAGGCGAGATCCTGCCGGACCTTGCGACCGAATGGTCCGTCATCGACGAGCACACGCTGGAATACAAACTGCGCCAGGGCGTCACCTTCCATGACGGCAAGCCCTTCACCGCGGCGGACGTCAAGGCGACCTACGAATATGCCTCCAACCCCGACCGCCCGGCCTCGGCCTGGTATCCGGGGCGCGTGGACGTCGAAGTGATCGACGACCACACGGTGCGGCTGAACACCAGGCAATACGGCTATCCGGCGCTGAATTTCTGGTACGTTTCGAGCTTCCTGCCGATCCTGTCGGCCGCCGACGTCGCCAATCCCGAAACACTCAAGCAAAGGCCGAACGGCACGGGTCCGTTCAAATATGTCGAAACCGTCGGCGACCAGATCAAGTTCGCCGCCTTCGACGATTTCCATGAGGGCAAACCCACCATCGAGGAGATCGTCTGGGCCTATGTGCCCGACGCCAACACCCGCGTGCTCGGCCTCCTCAACGGCCAGTATCACCTGACCGAGCGCCTGGAGCCGGAGCAGTATCTCTCTCTCCAGAAGGAGGCGAGCCTGAAGACGGACCGCTCGCTTTCCAGCGAGAACAAATATCTCCACTTCCGCTGCAACAAGCCGCCCTTCGACGATCCGCGCATCCGGCTGGCGGTCTGCCATGCCATCGACCGTTCCCAGGTCCTTGCCGTGGTCGGGGAAGCCGGACAGGCATCGAACTGCCACATCTCGCCGGTGAAGTTCGGCTTCACCGACGTGAAGGGCTATCCGGAATACGATCCGGAAAAGACGCAGGCGCTTCTCGCCGAGGCCGGTTTCCCGAACGGTGAGGGCCTGCCGGAGATCGAGTACATCACCTCGGTCGGCTTCTATCCGAAGACCCGTGAATATGGCGAGCTCATCACCGCCATGCTGCAGGAACAGGGCTTCCCGGTGAAGCTCACGACGCTGGAGCCGGCCGCCTGGGAGGAGCAGCTCTATCGCCGCGCCGACGGCCAGGGCCCCGGCCATATCATCGACGTCGGTTGGATCACCGGTTCGCCCGAACCGGACCTCGTGCTGCGGCCGAACTACCATTCCCAGTTCGCGCTCATCAACGGCATCAGCGATCCGCAGATCGACGCGTCCCTCGACAAGGAACGCGGCGCCACCTCCACGGAGGAACGCCTGAAGATCCTGCAGGAGGAGACCCTGCCGCTCATCGCCGAGAAGGCGCCGAGCATCTCGCTCTTCTCCTCGGTCTTCCTGCGGGCGATGAGTGCCAGGCTCGACGGCGTCACCTTCTATCCGAACGGGCCGATCGATCTGTCCAAGGCGACACTGTCCTAGGCTGCCTGCGGGCGATGCGCCGGCACCGCATCGCCCGCTCTCGTTCCCGTATCGCCGGATGACCAAAGATGGCTTTTGCCCTGGAATTCTTCTTGCGGCGCATTAGTCAGGGCGTTCTCATCGTCCTGGCCGTCGCCTTCGTCATTTTCACACTGCTGCGCATCGCGCCGGGCGATCCGATCCGCATCATCCTCGGGCCGATGGCGACGCCGAGCGCCATGGAGGAAACGGCCGAGCGCCTCGGGCTGCGCGATCCCATTCCGGTGCAGTTCCTGCGCTATCTCGGCGATATCGCGAGGGGCGACTTCGGCAATTCCTTCATCCGCGGCAAGCAGGGCGGCACAACGGGCGGCTCCCAGGACGCGGCCGGCGCGCCGCCGGTCGAGCGGGCCGCCGTCATCGAGCTGATCGCCAGGGCCCTGCCCTATACGCTGCTGCTCGCCGCCTGCGGCTTCCTGCTCGCCTGTCTCGTCTCGATACCGCTCGGCATACTGGCCGGGGTCAGGAACAGCGGCTGGCCCCAGAAGGTCGCCCTCTACCTCTCCTCCTTCTTCGTGTCGCTGCCCAATGTCTGGGTCGGCATCGTGCTGATCTACCTGCTGTCGGCCCGCACCGGCTGGCTGCCCGCCATCGGCTACCAGCATATCGGCTATGTCGTCATCCCGGCGATCGTCGTCGCGGTCGAGCTTGCGCCGGTGATGATCCGCTCGATCTCGGTGGCCGTCGCGACGAACGTGCAGGACCCGTTCTACGAGATCGGCCAGGTGCGCGGCCTCAGCGCGCGGATCATGCTGTTCCGCCATGTGCTGCGCAACGCGGCGGTGCCGCTGCTCAACAGCTTCGGCGCGCAGATGATCGGCATGCTGCTCGGCGGGCTCTTCGTCGTCGAATACATCTTCAGCTTCCCCGGCATCGGGCTCCTGACGATCAACGCGGTCTTCCAGCGCGACTTCCCCGTCATCCAGACCGTCGCGATCTTCGCCAGCACCGTGCTCGTCTTCATCAACATCGCCGTCGACTTCGCCTCGACGACGATCGACCGGCGCCTGAAGTTCTGAGGGGTATCATGACCATCCTGTCCTCCATCCCGCAGTCCTCCGCCCCGGCCCGGGGCCAGAGCGTCAATGCCCGCATCCTGCGCCTTGCCTGGCGGTCCTCCGAAATGAAGGTGGCGAGCCTGCTCTTCCTTGCGCTCTGCCTGCTGACGCTGCTCGGGCCCTTCGTCATCGACGCCTCGGCGACGAAGATCTCCGTCGCCGACAAGTTCCTGCCGCCCGTCTTCATGGAGGGCGGCAGGCTCCCCTATTTCCTCGGTACCGACCAGCTCGGCCGCGACCTCCTGCTGCGCTCGCTGGTCGGGCTGCGCAACGCCTTCCTGATCGGCGTCGTCAGCGTCATGCTGATGTTCGTGCTCGGCTGCGCCATCGGCATCTTCTCCGGCTATCGCGGCGGCTGGACGGATGTCGTCCTGATGCGCATCACCGATATCCAGATGTCCATTCCGGTCATCATCCTCGCCATCACCATTCTCGGCATGTCGCGGCCGAACCCGTTCACCATCGTCGCGGTGCTCGTGCTCTCCGGCTGGCCGATCTACGCCCGCGTCGCGCGCAGCGTGACGCTCGCCGAGCGGCAGAAGGAATATGTGCGCGCCGCGCGCATCATCGGTGCGTCGGACCTTCGCATCATGGTCCGCCATATCGCGCCGTCCATCCTGCCGCCCATCGCCTTCGTCGCGGTCCTCGACGTGGCGCGCATGATGATCTTCGAGGCAATCTTCGGCTTCATCGGCATCGGCATCCAGCCGCCGACGCCGACCTTCGGCACCATCATCTCGGGCGGCACGCAATATCTCCTGAATGCCTGGTGGATCACCATCGTCCCCGGCTGCCTGCTCGCGCTTTCGCTGGGCAGCCTCAACCTCATGGGCGGCGTTCTGGAAAGAAGCCGGAACCTCGTCCTGCAGGGAGCGGCATGATGGCGGCGGAACCTCTCCTGAAAGTCGAAAACCTCAGCATCTGCCTCGGTTCGGCCGGTGCTGCACGCCCCCTCATCTCGAACGTCACCTTCGCGGTGAAGCCGAAATCCGTCCTCGGCATCATCGGCGAAAGCGGCGCGGGCAAGACGCTTCTGTCGCGCGCCCTGGTGAACTGGGTGCGCCCGCCGCTTGTGATCACCGCCGGCAGGGTGATCTATCGGGACCGCGACCTCCTCGCCCTGCCGGAGACGGACATGGCGCGCCTGCGCGGCCGCGAGATCGCCTATATCGGCGCCAATCCGACGACGGCGCTCGACCCGACGGTGCCGGTGGGCCACCAGATCGAGGAAAAGCTGCGGACCATCGAGCCGGGCCTTTCCCGCCAGGCGGCGAGGAAGCGCGTCGTCGACCTGCTCGATGCCGTGCGCATCCCCTCCGCCCGCTCGCGCTTCGACGAATATCCCTTCCAATTCTCCGGCGGAATGATGCAGCGGGCGATGATCGTCGATGCGCTGATCTCCAACCCGAAGCTGCTGGTCGCCGACAACATCACCCAGCCGCTGGACGTGACCGTTGCCGCGCAGATCCTGCGACTGCTGCGCGACCTGCAACGGGATTTCGGCACCTCCATCGTCTTCGTCTCCTCCTCCTTCGGCACCATCGTCGACATCGCCGACGAGGTCGTCGTCCTCGACAAGGGGAGCATCGTGGAGGCGCAGGATACCGGCAGGATCCAGAGGAACCCGGTTCACCCCTATACGAAGGATCTCCTCGCCAAGGTCCCCCGCCTCTGGCACGGCGTCGGCAGCATACCCGAGGCCAATGCCGAACCAGTCGTCCTCAGCGTGCGCGATGTCGCCAAGACCTATGCAGTGAAGGATCGCACGTCGCTGTTCCGCAAGAACCGGGTACAGGCGGTGCGGGGCGTCTCCTTCGAAGTCCGGCGCGGCGAGAGCCTCGGGCTCATCGGCGAATCCGGCTGCGGAAAATCCACCCTGTCGCGCCTGCTCTCCTCGCTGGAACCGCCGGATCATGGCGCGATCGAGGTGAACGGCGTCGACGTCGCCACCCTGCGCGGCGCGGCCCTGCTTTCGATGCGGCGGCGGTTCCAGCTCCTTCTGCAGGATCCCTACACGTCCATCCCGTCGCATGTTTCGATCGGTGCGACGATCGCCGAGCCCCTGCGCATCCACCGGCTGGCCTCGGGACGCGGACTGCGGGAACAGGTCTGCGGCGTGATGCAGGACGTCGGCCTGTCGCCCGATCTCTACGACGCCCTGCCCGTCGGCCTCAGCGCGGGCCAGCGGCAGCGCGTCAACATCGCCCGGGCGATGGTTCTCGAACCGAGCGTGCTGATCCTCGACGAGACGCTGTCCGCGCTCGACCAGGTCGAGCAGGCCAGGCTTCTCGACCTGTTCGACAACCTCCAGCGCAAGCACGGCATTACCTATCTCTACATCTCGCACGACCTTGCCATGGTGCGGCGGGCCTGCGCCCGCATCGCGGTGATGTATCTCGGCAAGATCGTCGAGATCGGCGACAACGAGACGATCTTCGGCGAGCCCGCCCATCCCTATACACGCACGCTTCTAAGTTCAGTGAGCACGGTGGAGGAAAAGCCCTTCCTGCCGAAGGACTACCTGCTCGAAGGCGAGCCGCCTGACCCGATCCACATTCCCGAAGGCTGCTCCTTCCGCAGCCGCTGCCCCTTCGTCATCGAGACCTGTCGAAACGTCGAGCCGCCGCTGTCACCCCGGGCGGGCGGAAGCGCGGCCGCGTGCCATCTCGGCCTCGACCGGCTGCCGGCCCCCTCGATCGTGTTGAAAGCGCACAACGGGTCAGACCTGAAACGAATGGACAGCCTATGACCTCCTCCCTCGAACGGGCGTCGGCATTCTTCGGCGAGCGCGCGACCGTCCACCGCGCTTGGCGGCACCACCTCCACCGCAACCCCGAAACCGCCTTCGAGGAGCGCGAGACGGCGGCCTTCCTGGCGGCCCGTCTCGACGAGATGGGCCTGCCGGTCAGGCAGGGCCTTGCCGGAACCGGCCTGGTGGCGAGCCTGCGGGGAAAGAGGGCGGGACCGAGCATCGGCTTTCGCGCGGACATGGACGCCCTGCCGCTGAACGAACAATCGTCCCTGCCCTACCGCTCCGCCCGCCCCGGTGCCACCCATGCCTGCGGGCACGACGGGCATATGGCCATGCTGCTCGCCGCGGCCGACTATCTCTCCCGGCAGCAGGATCTGGCGGGCACGCTGCATTTCATTTTCCAGCCGGCCGAGGAGGCGGCCGGCGGCGGCAGGGTCATGGTCGAGGACGGGCTTTTCGACCATGCGCAATGCGACCTCGTCTTCGGCCTGCACAACTGGCCCTCCCTCGAAACGGGCAGGATCGCGGTGCAGCCGGGGCCGATGATGGCCGCCATGGACCTCTTCACGATCACGGTGAGCGGCGACGGCGTGCATGCGGCCCTGCCGCATCTCGGCACTGATACGATCGTGGCGGCGGGCGCGCTGACGCAGGCGCTGCAGGCCATCGTCAGCCGCGCCATCGATCCGCACCAGCAGCTCGTGCTCTCGATCACCCAGATCCACGGCGGTCATTCCCTGAACGCGCTGCCCGACAGCGTCGCGCTGCGCGGAACCCTGCGCTACTTCGATCCCGGCGTCGCCCGGACGGCGCACCGCCGGATGCACGAGATCGTCGAGGGCGTCGCCCGGACCCATGCCGTGGAGATCGCCCTCAACCTCAAGTCGCAATACCCCGTGACGACGAATGATGCCGACGCCACCGGCATCATGTTGCGCGCCGCGGAACTTTCGCCCGCCGGCGGGGCGCCGGTCACGCAGTTTCCGCCGAGCATGGCCTCGGAAGACTTCGCCTTCATGCTTGCCGCGCGCAAGGGCGCCTATGCCTGGATCGGCAACGGCCGCCCGACGGCGCTGCACAGCCCGGACTTCGACTTCAACGACGAGATTCTGCCGCTCGGCGCGCACTATTGGGTCGCGCTTGCGCAGGCCTGCCAATCGCAAACGACCTGACCAGAGGAGAAGAAACATGAGACTTGCAGGCAAGAAAGCCTTGATGATCGGCGCCGCCACCGGCATCGGAAGAGCCGCAGCCATTCAGTTCGCCGACAACGGCGCCGACATCGTCATCGCCGACATCAACCGGCCGGCGGCCGAGGAAACGGTCGCAAGCCTCGCGAAAACGGGCCGCCACGCCTCGGCCATCGCCTGCGACGTCCGCGAGGAGGCGAGCGTGCGCGATGCCGTCGCGGCGGCCGAAAGCCGGATGAACGGGATCGATACGCTCGTCTTTTTCGCCGGGCTGCAGAGGCTCGGCCATGCCGAGCAGTTCTCCGCCGCCGACTGGGACGCGGTGTTCGACGTCAATGCCCGCGGCACGTTCCTCGCGACGAAATATGCCGCCCCCGCCATCCGCAAGGCCGGCGGCGGCAGCATCATCACCACCTCTTCGCTGGCGGGCCTTCGCGGCGCACCGGGCATGACGGGCTATGCTGCCGCCAAGGGCGCGGTCATCGCCTATACCGTGGCGCTCGCGCAGGAGCTGGCGCCGGACAATATCCGCGTGAACTCCGTCCTGCCCGGCTGGATCGACACGCCGTTCAACAACCCGGCCATCGCCCTCATGGGCGGTGTCGAGGCGCATGGCGAGGTCGTCAAGCGCATCGTGCCGCTCGGCCGGCAGGGCACGCCGGACGAGGTGGCGCCGATTTATGTGTTTCTGGCATCGGAGGAATCCCGCTATATCACTGCAAAGCAGATGATGGTCGATGGCGGCATGGCCCATTGAATTTCAACGACACGCCGCCCAGCACGATCAGCGGCCGAGAAGGAACCGGAATGAAGCGGGAGAAGAGGCAGGGCTCTCAGCGCGACAGCCTCAGCGACACCAAGAAGAGCCTCGGCGTCCGGCTGCGGCTCGCGCGGCAGATGAAGGGCCTGACGCTGAAGGAACTCGCCGAAAGCAGCGAATGCTCGCAGAGTCTCCTGTCGAAGGTGGAAAACGGCAAGGTCCTGCCCTCCCTCCCGATGATCCATCGCGTCGTGCAGGTGCTCGAAACCAACATCAGCTGGCTCTTCGACGAGCCGGCCGACAACGAATCCGTCATTTTTCGCAAGGGCACGCGTCCGTTCATCACCCTCGACAGGCACAAGGGCACCTCGCGCGGCCTGATGCTCGAACGCATCATTCCCTACAAGGACGGCCATCTCCTCCAATGCAACATCCACCACTTGGAAGTGGGCGGGCAGAGCGGGGAGACCATCACGCACGAAGGCGAGGAGGTCGGCTATGTCCTCACCGGCATCGTCGAACTGACCCTCAACGGCGACACCTTCCGCCTCGAAGCCGGAGACGGCTTCTGCTTCCGCTCGAGCATTCCCCATTCCTACCGCAATATAGGCAATGACGCAGCGAGCATCCTATGGGTTTGCACCCCACCCACGTTTTGAAGCCCTTCGCGCAAGAATGTGCAACGTTTTGGGATGTTCGGGGTGGGATGAAGCGCTGTCGGGTTAGCGCTGGGTGGGAGAGGACCGGAACGCAAAAAGCCCCGTCCGTGTTACGGCGGGGCTTTGTTTGGTTGCGGGGGCAGGATTTGAACCTGCGGCCTTCAGGTTATGAGCCTGACGAGCTACCGGGCTGCTCCACCCCGCGATATTCCGGTATTTCAAGAAGTGGGGTTTCCGCTTTTGCGGTCCTTGTCGGTTTTGGCCGATTTTGTTCCGAGAAGATTGTTTCACATTGCCTTTAGCAGACCTGGCAGCGACCTACTCTCCCGCGTCTTGAGACGAA
>NZ_JALJCK010000006.1 GCF_022899355.1 Shinella yambaruensis
GGCTCCGCAAAGGCCGGCATCATCGCCGTCGCAAGAAAGCTCATCACGATCCTCAATGCAATGCAGCGCGACAAAACTAACTTCGCTTGAACACAGTTGCCATGTCACACGGCACACCCTGGATTGGACGGGTGGATCCTCGGGGCAAGCCGAGGATGACGCCGGGGGGAACGGAGTGCAGGCTTCTGACAAAAGAAAACGGCGGGGTTTTGCCCCGCCGTTCTCTTTGAAATCCCTTGCGAAAACTACTCGCGTTCGCCGGTGAAATTCAGCAGGAGCTGGAAGATGTTGACGAAGTTCAGGTAGAGCGAAAGCGCGCCGAACACGGCCATTTTCTGCTGCGATTCCTGGTCGATGTTCTCGGCATACTGTTCCTTGATGTTCTGCGTGTCCCAGGCGGTGAGGCCGACGAAGACGGCGATGCCGATCACGGAGATGGCGAACTGCAGCGCGGTCGAACCGAGGAAGATGTTGACGATCGAGGCGATGATGACGCCGATCAGGCCCATGATCAGGAACGAGCCGAACTTCGACAGGTCACGCTTCGTCACATAGCCGTAGAGGCTCGTCGTGCCGAACATGGTGGCGGCGATGAAGAAGGTACGGGCGATGCTCGTGCCGGTGAAGACGAGGAACACCGAGGCGAGCGACAGGCCCATGACGGCGCAGAAAGCCCAGAAGGTCATCTGCGCGGCGCTGGCCGACATCGTCTGGATCTTGAACGAGAAGAAGAAGACGAAGGCGAGCGGCGCCAGCATCACCACCCACTTCAGCGGCGAGGAGAAGATCGGCACGTAGAGGGCCGGCGTCGAGCCGACGATGAAGGCGACGAGGCCGGTGATGACGAGGCCTGCGCCCATGTAGTTGTAGACGCGCAGCATGTGCTGACGCAGGCCCTCGTCGAAGAGGGCGGCCGACTGCGCCTGCGCGCCGTAGCCAAATCGCTGTTGTACGGGGTCCATCGAATGTCTCCTTCGGTTTGGAAGCGGTTGATCAGTAGAGCGTGCGCGAGAGATCGCGCGCGGTTTGCGCCAGGTCGTCGGCCTTGCGGCTTTCCGACACAAGCGCATAGGCGACGTCGCCGATCTGCCAGTAGGCGGCTCGGGCATTGTCGGCGTGGAAGAGCAGGACATGCTGTACGGCGAACGAGCCGGGGCGTACCGCGAACAGCGACAGGCGCTCGTCCTTGCGCGGTTCCAGCACCAGCTCGACGCTCGGGCCGTAGGCGGAGGGGAAGACCTGCGTGTCGATCACGCCCCAGCCCTTCGGCAGGTCCGGCAGCACGATCGCGGTTGCCGAGCGGATCTCGGCCGGATCGAAGGTCTCGGTCTCCGGCTGGGAGGCCATCGTGTCGCGCAGCAGCGTCGTCTTGTGCGCGCGCACCGCCTCCTCCACGAAGGCGGGCGGCGGCGTGGAGGCCACGACCTCGGTGGCGCCGAAGGGGCCGAGCACGGCATGGGCCGTCCAGCCGGCGGCAACGAACAGGGCGATGGCTGCGGCGCGGCGGAAGACGGAGAAGATGCGGCGGCGCGACAGCGAGCGCTCCAGAAGCCGCGCGGCCTCGCGCGTTTCCTGCCGGATCACCGTGCGGTGGTCGGCGAGCGCCAGGCGAAGCTCGTCGCGCACGCGCAGGTCCTTCATGACCTGCGCCGCGACCTCCGGCCGTTCCGAAAGATAGGCCTCCACCTCGATGCGCCGGCCGACGGCGAGCTGCTCGTCGACATAGGCGTTGAGATCGGTTTCGAGAATGGGATCATTGCTTGTCATCGCCAGTGCCTCCGACGAGCCTGAGATGTGTGACGGGAGCGGCCGCGCCGCTCTGTTCGAAGGCGCGCAGCCGCTGGCGGGCGCGGGCGACGCGCGACATCAGCGTGCCGACAGGAATGCCCAGCGTTTCGGCCGCCTCCTGATAGGAAAGCTCCTCGATCGCGACGAGGTGCAGGGCCTCGCGCTGGTCTTCCGGCAGGGCGAAGAAGGCGTTGCGCAGCTGCGTCAGGCGCACCGAATGGTCCTGGTTCGCCGGGACGGACGCCTCCGCCAGTTCCGCCGCTGCATCGTGGCGGCGTTCCTGCGAGCGGCGCTGGCGCAGGCGGTCGACATGCGCATTGTGCAGGATCGACATCAGCCAGTTGCGCACGCTGGCGCCGGTGCGGAAGGTCGATTGCCGCTCATATGCCTTGACCAGCGCATCGTGCACCAGGTCCTCGGCCTCGTCCGGATTGCGCACGAGGGAGAGCGCGTAGCGCCTGAGCGCCGCGAGCTGTCCGATCACGTTGAAGCCGGGTGTCTTTCCGTTCATACCCCAGTATACGAAAGCCGGGCGACGCCCATTCCATTCCTTCCGGAAAAAATTTCAGAGCCAGTGCAGCACGAGGGCGGCGAGCACGATGTAGCGGCCGAACTTGGCGATGGAAACGACGACCAGGAAGCGCAGGAAGGGTTCGCGCATGATACCGGCCGCCACCGTCAGCGGGTCGCCGATGACCGGCATCCAGCTGAAGAGCAGGCTCCACCAGCCGTATCTGCGATACCACCGCCCGGCCCGATCGAGGTTTCCGTCGCTGACCGGAAACCATCGTGACCCGCGAAACCGCTCGACGCCGCGGCCGAGCAGCCAGTTGACGACCGACCCCAGGACATTGCCGGTGCCGGCGACGAGGATCAGCAGCACGGGGGAATAGGTTCCGGTGGCCAGCAGGCCGCCGAGCACCGCTTCCGACTGGGCCGGCAGGATGGTGGCGGCGACAAGCGCGGCGAGGAAAAGGCCGCCATAGGCGGCAAGCGTGCTCATCTGGTCAGGGCGACAGCAAGGTTCTGGTGAGGGGGTGTTCGGGATCGGCGAGGCCGTCGACGATGTCGAAATGGTGCCGGTTCGGCTCGACGACGGTCGCCGTCGTGGCGCCGAGGCCGGTCCAGATGTTGGCGAGCAGGACGTTCTGGCGCAGGAACTCCGCCCGCTCCATGGCACCTGCCCAGCAGGTGAGCCGCGTGCCCTCGACGGGGCGCAGCAGGGCCGGGCTCTCCGCGGTGGCCTCCGCCTCGTCGATGTGCAGCCGTTCGTTCATGGCGGTATGCATGAGCGGGCGCAGGTCGTGCAGGCCGGAGAGCGAGAGGACGTGGCGGATGCGGGCGAGCGTTTCGGCGGAAAGCGGCGAGGGCTCCGACACCATGCGGCTGACGAGCTGGCCGCCCGCCGAATGGCCGATCAGGCGGAGCTCGCCGGCGACCAGCCCCGCCGCCGTTTCGATCGCCGCCGCGATCTCCCGCACGATGCCGCCGATACGGATGGCCGGGCAGAGCGTGTAGGAGGGCATGGCGACGGCATGGCCATGGGCGAGGGAGCTCGTAGCGAGATGCGACCAGAAGCTTTTGTCGAGCCGCAGCCAGAAGCCGCCGTGCACGTAGACGACGAGGCCGCGTGGCGCGCCCTCGGGCAGGAAGATGTCGAGGCGGTTGCGCTCGCCCTCGCCATAGGCAAGGTCGAGTCTTGCCCGGCCTTCGGCGGCAAGCGCCGTGCGCATCTGCTGCGCCGGTTCCACCCAGGCGGCGGGCCAGCGCGTGCCGCCCGGAATATTGCCGCCGTTCTCGTAGGCGTCGTCCCAATCGGTGATCCTGTAGCCGAGCATGCCGTCCTCCGTTTTCAGACGCCGAGATAGCGGTCCTGCAGGTCGCGGGTAAAGGCCTGCGGCGGGCCGGAAAACACGGTGCGGCCCTTTTCCAGCACGCAGCAGCGATCGGTGAGCGGCAAGAGTTCCGAGAGCGTCTTGTCGACGACGAGGATCGACTCGCCTTCCGCCTTCAGCCGCCGGATCGCCGCCCAGATATCCTGCCGGATTACCGGCGCCAGTCCCTCGGTCGCCTCGTCGAGGATGAGGAGCTTCGGATTGGTCATCAGGGCGCGGCCGATCGCCAGCATCTGCTGCTCGCCGCCGGACAGCGTATCGGCATATTGGCCCAGCCGCTCGCCGAGCCGGGGAAAGAGATCGACGACCTTCGCCAGCGTCCAGGCGCCGCGCCGGGCGGAGGCGAGGAGGTTCTCCTCAACCGTCAGGTTGGCGAAGCATCGGCGCCCCTCAGGCACCAGGCCGATGCCGAGCCGGGCGATGCGATGCGGCAGGAGGGAAGTCACGGCTTTGCCGCCGAAGGCGATGCGGCCGGCACGGGCGGGCGTCAGGCCGAGGATCGAGCGGATCGTCGTCGTCTTGCCCATGCCGTTGCGGCCCATCAGCGCCACGACCTCCCCCTCGCCCACGGCCAGCGATACGCCGAACAGGGCTTGCGAAGCGCCGTAGAAGGTTTCGATCTCCTCAAGCACGAGCAGGCTCATGCGGGCTCCCCCAGATAGGCCCGGCGCACCTCGGGGTCGTTGCGGATCTCGCTGACGCTGCCTGTCGCGATGATGCGGCCGTAGACCAGCACGGACACGCGGTCGGCAAGCGCGAAGACGGCGTCCATGTCGTGCTCCACCAGCAGGATCGGCGCTTCCCGACGCAACCCGTCGAGAAAGCCGGTCAGCGCCTTGGAGCCTTCCGGCCCCATGCCGGCCATCGGCTCGTCGAGCAGGAAGGCTTTCGGCTCCATCGCAAGCGCAACGGCGATCTCGAGCTGCCGGCGTTCGCCGTGGGACAGCGCCGCGGCGGGCACGTTCGCCCGGTCGGCCAGGCCGACGCGCGACAGCATCCGCATCGCCGGTTCGGTGAGCGAGACGTCGCTCGCAACGGGGCGGAAGAAGCGCAGGCTCGTTCCCTGCCGCGCCTGCACGGCGAGCATGACGTTGCGCAGCGCGGAAAACTCCTGGGCGAGCGAGGATATCTGGAAGGTGCGGGCAAGGCCCATGCGGGCGCGCCGCGCCGTGTCGAGCATGGTGATGTCGGTGCCGAGGAAGCGGATGCTGCCGGCATCGGGCGCGAGCGCGCCGGAAATCTGGTTGATTAGCGTGCTCTTGCCCGCGCCGTTCGGGCCGATCAGCGCGTGGATCTCCCCGGGCCTGAGATCGAGGCTCGCCCCGTTCGTCGCCTTCAGCGCGCCGAAGGATTTTTCGAGGCCTTTGACGTCGAGGACCGGTTCAACCATGGCGTGGCCTCCCGGCAAGAAGGCCGATCAGCCCACCGCGCGCGAAGAAGACGACGGCGAGCAGGACGAGGCCGAGGAAGAGCTGCCAGCGCTCCGTCAGGCCACCCAACGCATATTCGAAGAGAACGTACAGCGCCGCGCCGGCCAACGGGCCGAACAGGCGGTTCTTGCCGCCGAGGATGATCAGCACGATCAATTCGCCGGACATGTGCCAGGACAGCATGGAAGGGCTGACGAAGCGGTTGAGATCGGCAAACAGCGCACCGGCAAGGCCGGTGATCATGGCCGAGAGCACGAAGGCGACGAGACGGATCGCGAAGGGCGAGATGCCGATGGCGGCGAGCCTTGCCGGGTTCTGCCGCGCGGCCTCCAGCGCCGCGCCGAAGCGGGAGGCCCGCAGGCGGTGGAAGAGGAGAAGGCCTGCGAGCAGCAGCACGAAGACCACGACGAAATAGGGGAAGGGCTTTGCCGTGTTGAGGCCGGGAAAGCCGTTGCGCATGGAGAGCGACAGGCCGTCCTCTCCGCCATAGGCCGGCCAGGAGATCGCGAAATAATAGATCATCTGCGCGAAGGCGAGCGTGATCATGATGAAGTAGACGCCGGATGTCCGAAGGCTGACGAGGCCGATCGGCAGTGCGACGAGGCCGCAAAGGAGGATCGCGACGAGCCAGATGGCCGGCATGGCGGTCGTGCCCGGCAGGCCGAAGGCGACGGGCTCCATGTTGAAGGCATGGGTAGCCAGCACGCCGGCCACATAGCCGCCAAGGCCGAAGAAGGCGGCATGGCCGAAGGAGACGAGGCCGCCGAGCCCGAGCGCGATGTTGAGCCCGACCGCCGCCAGCGCCAGGATCGCGATGCGGGTGGCAAGCGTGATGTAGAAGGCCTCGCCGATGAAGAGCGCGGTGAGCGCGACGGCCGGCAGCAGGAGGACGAGGAGGACGTTGACCGTCGTTTCGCGGGCTCCCATGGTCATGTCCTCGCCGAGAAAAGGCCGCTCGGCCGGAAGGCGAGGATCAGCGCCATCACGATATAGATGAGCATGGAGGCGAGCGCGGCGCCGACGGGACCGGCCTGCGTGGCCGGCATCATCAGCGCGAGCGCCTTGGGCAGCAGGAAACGGCCCATCGTATCGACGAGGCCGACGAGGATCGCGCCGATCAGCGCACCCTTGATCGAGCCAATGCCTCCGATCACGATGACGACGAAGGCGAGGATCAGCGCCGGCTCGCCCATGCCGACCTGCACCGATTGCAGCGCGCCGACCAGCGCGCCGGCAAGGCCGGCCAGCGCCGCCCCGAAGGCGAAGACGATCGTATAGAGCGAGCGGATGTCGATGCCGAGCGCGGCGATCATCTCGCGGTCGGATTCGCCGGCGCGGATGCGCATGCCGAGGCGGGTGCGGCCGATCAAAAGGTAAAGGCCGATGGCGACGATGACGCCGACACCGATGATGGCGAGGCGATAGAGCGGATATTGCCCGCCGCCGGGCAGCGCCACGGCGCCCTGCAGCAGGGGCGGAATATCGAGATAGAGCGGAAAGGAGCCGAAGAGCCAGCGCGTACCCTCGGAGAAGATGAGGATCAGCGCGAAGGTGGCGAGCACCTGGTCGAGATGGTCGCGGGCATAAAGCCTGCGGATAATGGCGACCTCCATCAATGCCCCTGCGGCTGCCGCCGCGGCAAGGCTTGCGACGAGGCCGAGCCAGAAGGAGCCGGTCGCGGCCGCGACCGTCGCGCAGGCGAAGGCGCCGACCATGTAGAGCGAGCCATGGGCAAGGTTGATCAGCCCCATCACGCCGAAGATCAGCGTCAGCCCGGCGGCGATGAGGAACAGCATCACGCCGAGCTGGAGCCCGTTCAAAAACTGTTCGATCAGGAGGGCGAGGGACAAGATGGCCGGTCCGGAAGGTCATGCGGGGACATCCGCCCGGGGGGGGGGGGGCGGATGTCCGGTCGCGGATTACATCGAGCACTTGTCGGCGTAGGCGTCGCCGTGATCGGTGAAGGCGGTGGCGATGATCTTGTTGGTCAGGACGTCGCCTTCCTTCACGACCTCGGTCACGTAGATGTCCTGGATCGGATGGTTGTTCGTGTTGAACTTGAATTTTCCGCGCACGGAAGCGAAATCCGCCTCCTTCAGCGCGGCGCGGAAGGCATCCTTGTCCTTCACGCTCGCCTTGCCGATGGCCGAGAGGATGAGGTTGGCGGTGTCCCAGCTCTGCGCGGCATAGATCGACGGCAGGCGATTGTATTCCTTCTGGAAGGCCTCGACGAAGGCCTTGTTGGCGGGGTTGTCGAGGTCCTTCGCCCAGGTGCCGGAATTCTTGACGCCCAGCGCGGCATCGCCGATCGCCGGCAGCACGTCCTGGCTGAAGGAGAAGCCGGGGCCGGTGACGGGGATGGCGACGCCCGACTGGGCATATTGCTTCATGAAGGCGATGCCCATGCCGCCGGGCAGGAAGAAATAGACGGAATCGGCACCGGACGCGCGGATCTCCGCGATCTCGGCGGCATAGTCCGTCTGGCCGACCTGGGTATAGACCTCGCCGGCGAGCTCGCCCTTGTAGTAGCGCTTGAAGCCGGTCAGCGCGTCCTTGCCGGCCGGATAGTTCGGGGCGAGGATGAAGGTCTTCTTGTAGTCCTTGTTGTCGTATTCGCCCATCGCCTCGTGGAAGTTGTCGTTCTGGTAGGCAACGTTGAAATAGTTCGGATGGCAGTTCGCGCCGGCGAGCGCCGAGGGGCCGGCATTGGGCGAGAGATAGATGACGTCCTGCGCAACGGCGTTCGGCACCACGGCCATGGCGAGGTTCGACCAGATGATGCCCGTCATCAGATCGACCTTGTCGCTCTGGATCATCTTCTCGGCGATCTGCACGGCAAGTTCCGGCTTCTGGGCGTCGTCTTCCACGACGAGCTCGATCTCGCTGTTGCCGGACTGCTTGATCGCCAGCTGGAAGGCGTCGCGCATGTCGACACCGAGGCCCGCGCCGCCGCCCGACAGCGTTGTGATGACGCCGATCTTCACCGGTTCCGCCTGGGCGATGCCCGCCGTCATGAGCGCGAGAGCGGCCACGCCGCCCGCCAGAAACTTCCGCATGCTGTTCTCCCTCTGTCCGTCGGCCCGTTTTCGGGGCGTTTTTCGAGAAGAGAACCTTTCAGAGTTCCGCGATCAGCGCAACCGTGTGTTTTCGTTTCGCAATCGGAGAATTTTAGGAAGATCGGCGGCGGCCCGCAGGTTCGGGCCGTCCGCACGATCAGCGCCGCGGAGGAGGACGGCGGCTATCCTCCGGCCGGCAAGCCGGCCCATCCACCCGGTCAGCAGAGCGCCGACCGGTTCATCAGCATGATGTCGCTCGATGTCAGCGTCATGCGCGACGGTTCGTCGATCTGTTCCAGCACCGCGCGCAGCGCCTTGTCCAGGCAGAACTCGGCGATCTCGGCATCCAGCGACTTGGCGGATTCCAGTGCGAACGCGACGAGCCGCGCCAGCGCCATCAGTTCCGCGCCCCGGTCTTCTGTTTCAACGCTTTCGATTTTCATGTCCTGTGCCCCCCTGAGCAACGCTCACTTTCAGCCCCTGCGGCGAAGTATAGGCGTGACTCCGGGGCTATGCGCGTGACTCCAGCGTGACACACGCGGAATGGGAAACTGCACGTTTTCTCAGGCTATGGGTTGATCGGCAACGGAACGCCACAGGGATGTCGCCCGAAACGTCCAGTTTCCTCGTTTTACGGGAGTTTTTGCATCAAAACCGGCAAGGACGTGCAGCAGGGCGAGGGCATCCGCGCGCTTCTGGTCCACGGCGGCTGCGTGGAGAAGTTGCAGAAGTCCCTTCCGGTTTGCCGCCGCGCCGGCTGATTTTATGACCGAGGACCAGGTCCGCTCCTTGTAGAAGAGCCTCCTTGCAGCGGTCCGAAGTGTTGATATGTCATACTTTTCAAGGGTTTCTTCCGCCTCCAGCCGATCGAGCGTCGCCTCGACATTGACGAGTGGAAGCGAGAGGGCGGGATAGCCGAGTTCGGCGGGACCGTGGAGCATGGTGACATCGGCGTCGTCGACGCGTCGGCCGCTGGCATAGTCCTCATAGATGCGGCCGATGCCGACCATGCCGAACGTATCGCACTCGGCAGCGCGCAGCGCACCCATGCTGGCGGCGCCGAGGACGGCGACGCCCTGGTCCAGCGCATGAAGGATTTCCTTGTGCCAGACGGGTGCCACGTGCTCGAAATTGCCGTCGACGATACCGATGGCTGTGGCGCCCGCGCGCACGGCGCCCAAGACGTCGCCGTGGGCCGCCGGTGGGCGGACCTCGACGGCGTCGCCAGAAAGAGCGGCGGCATCGGGCAGGCTCGGGCCGGCAAAGAGGATCTTCATGTGGTTCCGAACAGCATGTGGGAGAGAGCGCGGGGACCGACGGCATGCCGGCGCGCGCCTTCCGGGTTTTCAAGCGCGGGCACGACCATCTTGACGACGCGAACCGGCAGCGAGGCATCCCCGAGCGGCACGGCGACGATGGGCGTGATGCCAGATGCACCGAGCCGTTCCACGCAATGGGCGAGCAGCGCGGCGGCGTCACCCACGGGTGCGGGATAGGTTTTCGCCGCGCCCGGCCAGGCCTCGAAGAGGGCGAGGGTTTCCGGCGCCAGCGGCCGGGTGAAGGTTTCGGCGAAGAGATCGTCGCGCGCGCCGCTGATATAGGTGAGGCGCGATTGCGCGACTTCGGTGAGCGCGCGGATCACGGCGCGCGCGGCCACGGGATGAGTGCCGTAGCCGATGGTCGCATCGTGGAAGAGCGGCCGCTTCCTTGCGGCAAGGCCGGAATCGCCGAGCACGGCGGCGTAGGTGGGGATGGCAAGGTCGCTGGTGATGTCGAAGAGGCGCAGATCGAGCCCGGCCGTGCGGAAACGGCCGGCCAGCGCCTCTATGAGCGGATCGGCGAAGCCGGCGGGATCGACGGCGGTCGCCTGGCGCTTCTGGCGTGGCAGCAGGCGCCACAGTCGGTCGGCGTCGCGCTCGATGCGCTCCAGGAGGCCGTGTAGGATCGCCTCGCTCTCCGAATTGCCGGAGGCAAGGCCGTCGGAGGATTGCCAGAAGCGTGGTGCCGCATCGGTCCTGTCGAGGCAGACGGCTTCGCGCGGAACCCAGATGGTCTCTCCCGTCACGATGTTGCGCCCGGCGAGCCAGTTGAAGGGTTCGTCTTCGGCAAGGAAGGCCTGTCCGCTCGCAACGAAGATGTCGAGCGGCAGGCAGGCTTCGCCGGCCGCCGCGAAATCGCGCCGTGTGGCCCGCCGCACCGGCACCAGGGGCTCACCGGCGATCGAGCGCTCCAGCGCCTCCATGGCAGCGGAGACCTTCGCGTCGATATCGGTGATGCCCTTGCCCTGGTTGATGACGATCGAACGGGCATTGGGGCTGACGGCGTTCCAGACCGGGATGCCGACGTTGTCGAGCCCGGTCAGGCGGGACAGCCGCGTGATGCCGAACCGGGGCAGCAAGGCCTCGATCCGGCTCCACGTCTCATCGGGACTGCAGATGCGGTCCGAATAGGCGGTCACGCTGTGAGCCGGGCCGAGGCTCACTTGTCCATGAAGCCGCCGGAGGGGTCCATGAAACCGCCGGACGCATCCATGAAGCCGCCGGACACGGCATCTGCCGAAGTTGCGAGCGCGGCGAGGTTGACACCCTTGATCACCGATGCGCCGGCCTTGCGCAGATCATCGGCCGCCTTCAGCGCCCCCGTCGTGGGGGCGGCGATCTGCGTCACCGTGCCGGCATCGAGATCGGCGACCCAGAGGCCGTCGTCCCCCTGAATGCCCAGAACAACCAGTCTTGCCATGTCCACTTCCTCTCTCTTTGTGCCGGTCGCTAGAAGCCGGCTTTCTTCAATCCGTCGTAATAGTGCCTGCGCTGCCACTCTTCCTTGAAGGGCACGATCGCCATCCAGGAGTCGAGATCGAAATTCGGGTGGACGTCATAGGTGCGGCGGATGAATTGCCGCGCCTTCTTCATGTCGCCGAGCATGCTCCAGCTTGCCGCGGCGAGGCGGTCGGCCGGAGTGCGGTCCTTCATGCGGGCGATATAGTCGAGTGCCTGCTGGTAGAGGCCGAGCGAATAGCTGGCGCCGGCGGCGGTCCAGAAGTATTCGTCGGGCGGCAGCGGATTGAGGTCGATCGCCTGCTCGATCTTCTTGAGGCCGACATCCGGCCGGGAGGCCTGCACAAGCGTATCGGCATAACTCGCGATGACATTGGCGTAGTGCGGGCTGAGTGCCTCGGCGCGGTCGAGATAAGCGACGCTCTCGTCGAACTGGCGGGCATAAAGCTTGACGACGCCAAGCTCGCGGTAGCCGGAGGGCAGGCGCTCGTCGGCGCGGATGGTTTCTTCGGCGTGGCGCTCGGCCTGGCGCAGCAGGTCCTCGTCGCCACGCGCCGTCACCAGCCATTCGAGGAAGTAGCTGCGGGCAAGGCCCCCGATCGCCGGGGCGAAGGCGCCATTGGCCTGCAGGGCCTCTCGAAAGCTCTTGCGGGCGCGGCGGATGTCTCGCAGGTCGAGGTTCTTCAGCTGGACCTGGCCGACAAGGAAACTGCGATAGGCGGCCGCGTCACGCTCGTAGTCGCCGCGCACCAGTTCGTTGCGCTCGATCTCGGTGGCGATCGCCCCGGCGATCTGGTGCGAGATCATCTGTCGCGATCGGGCAAGGCCCTCGGCGGAGAGCGGGAAGCGCTCGGCCCAGATCACCTCGTCGCTGCCGAAGAAGATGAGCTGGGCGAAGAGCGTGTGATGGTCGCCCTCGTCGCGCAGCCGCGTTTCCAGGATGTAGCTGATCTTGTGGCGCTCGTAGGTGTCGGCCCTGTCGGCCTGGAGCGAGATTTGCGCCGCGGTGTGCGGGGCGATGATCGAAATGGAGCGCAACGCACAGAGCCCGATCGTCACGTCCTCGATCAGCGCTTCGCTGAAGCGGGCGGCTGTACGGGCGGCGAGCGTGGTGACCGGCGGCAGCAACACGACACGCGGCGGGTTCTGCCGGGGGAGCGCTATGTCCGCCTCCTGCGGCGTCAGCACGCGGGCGGGCGGCTGGAGGGTCATGAGACTGGCGGGCACCGCCGTCCGGCCCGTCAGCACGGCACGCACCTCCTCGTCGTCCGGATTGCTTTCGAGCAGGCGCAGCGCGGCGGCGGCGCGGGCTTGGCGCGTACCGGCGCCGTCCGGCGCATTCCCGTCGAGCAGGGCGCTACGCAGAAGGGCCATGTGCGCGGCCCGCTGCAGCACGATCCAGCTTGAAAGCGCGTGGTTGCCGGGCCTGACATATTTGAGGAAATCGTCGGTCAGGAGGCCGGCGAGCACGGAAAGCCCCGCACCGTCGCGCACCTTGTCGATATCGCTTTCGATGGCTTCCGGCCCGAGCGCGATCGTGGTGTCCGTGAAGGTGAGGTAGGTCCGGTCCAGTTCCCGCTGGCGTTTCTGGGTCCGTGAAACGGTCTGCCGCAGGTTGGCGAAGGCGGCGGCGCTGTTGGCATCATCCCAGAAGAGATTTGCGGCATCCGCCCGCGGCATGCTGCTCACGCCGCGCGCCAGGAGATAACAAAGGATCAGAAGCGCCTTTTCGGGAAAGACGATATCGTTACCGCCCTCATCGAGCAGGCGCAGATGACCGAGCGTCTGCAGCCGCGCCGGCATGTGGGGTCAGATCCGCAGTTCCGGTGCGTTGTCCGCGCGTTCGCCCGCCTCGGTGGTGGCGCTTGCCTTGGAAAGTGCGGTTGCCAGCGCGATGATCGACTTGCGCACGCCCGCATCCTCGATCTTCAGGAAGGCGCGGTTGAGGTCGAGGCCTTCCTTGGAGGAGACGAAGGTGGAGACGTCGCCCGTCTCGTGCATGACGCCGGAGGTCGGCACGGCGCTGTCTTCGTCCTGGAAGAAGAAGCTCGGCGGAACGCGGAACACGTCGGAGATCGCCTGGAGGCGGCTGGCGCTGATGCGGTTGGTGCCTTTCTCGTACTTCTGCACCTGCTGGAAGGTGACGCCGAGCCGGTCGGCAAGCGCTTCCTGACTCATGCCCACCATCAGCCTGCGCAGGCGGACGCGGGAACCGACGAAGACGTCGATCGGATTTGGTGTTTTCTTGATCATGAGACTTTCTCCCCTGAAAGACATGCCGGGGCATGGCGAGATACGCATATTCCGTCACTCTGCTTGAATCGCCTGTCCGATGCAACTGCCGCGAACCGGATTTCCTTGCTACCGTAACGTGAGGTAGCGTGCACTTCAGATATCGTAGCTTTGCGGCGCGCTGAGGGAGGCGATGAACTTTTTCGTGCGCTCGCGCTCCGGCGTGGAGAAGATGGCGCGCGGCGGCCCCTCCTCGACGACGACGCCGCCATCGAGGAAGACGACCGTGTCGGCAACGCGCGAGGCGAGGCGCAGGTCGTGCGTCGCCATGACCATCGTCGTGCCCTCGCGCGCAAGCCGGCTCAGCACTTCGACCACCTCTTCCGCAAGCTCGGGGTCGAGCGCGGAGGTCGGCTCGTCGCAAAGCAGGACGCGCGGCGAAGGGGCGAGCGCGCGGGCGATGGCGACGCGCTGCTGCTGGCCGCCCGACAAGGTCGCCGGCCAGGCGTCGGCCTTGTGCGCCATGCCGACCTTCTCGAGAAGTTCCATCGCGCGGGCGCGCGCCTTGTCGGCCGGCCATTTCAGGACGGTGACGAGGCCTTCCATCACGTTTGCGATGGCGGTCTGGTGCGGAAAGAGCTGGAAGTTCTGGAAGACCATGCCGGTCTGGCGGCGCAGTTTCTGCACGGCGTCCCAGCCCACCTTTCGGCCGGGGGCGAAATCGATCGTCTCGCTGCCGAGCTTGATGGAGCCCGAGGTCGGCGTCTCGAGCAGGTTGATGCAGCGCAGCAGCGTGCTCTTGCCGCCACCCGAAGGGCCGACCAGCGCCGTCACCGTGCCCTCCGGCAGGGCGAGGCTGATGTCGCGCAGCACATGGTTGTCGCCGAAGCGTTTTTCGATGTGGCTGAGTTCGATCATGTATGGGCCTCCAGGAAGCCGCCATAGCGGGCGAAGCGCCTTTCCAGCCGAACCTGCAGGGCCGACAGCACGGAACTGAGCGCGAGATAGATCAGCGCCGCCTCGATGTAGAGGATCAGCGGCTCGTAGGTCGTGGCGACGATGCGCTGCGCCGTCTGGAAGAGTTCCGGCACGGTGACGGCGGCGGCGAGCGAGGTGTCCTTCACCAGCGAGATGAAGGTGTTCGACAGCGGCGGCACGGCGACGCGCGTCGCCTGCGGCAGGATGGTGCGGCGCATGGCCTGCGACCAGCTCATGCCGATCGAATAGGCCGCTTCCCACTGGCCGCGCGGCACGGAGGCGATGACGGCGCGGATGATCTCCGACGTATAGGCCCCGACATTCAGCGTGAAGCCGATGAGGGCGGCCGGGAAGGCATCGAGTAGGATACCGGCGCTCGGCAGGCCGTAGAAGATGACGAAGAGCTGCACCAGAAGCGGCGTGCCGCGGATCACCCAGACATAGAAGCGGGCGACGGCGACGAGCGGGCGCGGCCCGAACAGCCGCGCGATGGCCGTGACGAGGCCGAGCGTCAGCCCGAGCACGAAGGAGAGCAAGGTGAGCGGAATGGTGAAGACGAGCGCGGCCCACAGCAGGGGGACAAGCGAATCCAGCATCAGTTGAAGCCACGGCGGCACGGGAAAAACCTCCGGAAATGCGGCTGGCCGGGGTGATCCCCGGCCAGGTCGTGGTTTTATCTATAGTCGAGGAGCGGGCCGTCGCGAAGCGGTCTCCCGGCAGGATTTACTTCGAGACGTCCTGGCCGAAATACTTGTCCGAGATCGCCTGGTACGTGCCGTCGGCCTTGATGTCGGCAAGCGCCTTGTTGATCGCGTCCAGCAGTTCCGGTTCGCCCTTGCGGATGATCACGCCGGAATAGTCGGCGTTTTCCTGTTCGGCGGCGATCTTCACATTGGCGTCGGGCTTGTGCTTCTTGAAGTCGAGGAAGGACAGGCTGTCGTTGATCGTCGCGTCGGCGCGGCCGGTCAGGACGAGCTGGATCGACTGGTCGAAGCCATCGGTGCCGACGAGCTCGGCGCCGGCGCCTTCAGCGATCTTGCCGAAATTGGAGGTCAGCGACTGGGCGGATTTCTTGCCCTTGAGGTCGGCGAATCCCTTGATGCTGTCGTCGTCGGCACGCACGATCAGCACGGCCTTGGAGGCGATGTAGGGCTCGGAGAAGTCGTATTTCTGCTTGCGCGCCTCGGTGATGCCGACCTGGTTGATCACGGCGTCGTAGCGGTTGGCGTCGAGGCCGGCGATGAGGCCGTCCCACTTGCCTTCCAGGAACTCGGCCTTGACGCCAAGCTTCTTGGCGATGGCCTCGCCGATCTCGACGTCGAAGCCGACCAGCTTGCCGTCGGTGTCGTGGTAGGTGAAGGGCGCATAGGTGCCTTCGGTGCCGATCTTCAGCGCGCCGGCGGCCTGCACGGCCGCGAGGTTTTCCCCCGCATGGGCCGGGGCGAGAATGGCGGCCTGGAGCGCCGCAGCGGCGGCGAGGGTCTTCAACCAGTTCATCTTGGAACTCCGTTTCTGGCTCAAGTGTTCGATGGAGCGATAGATCGCAGAAATCGGTGCAAAACGATGGGCAGAAAACTGCGAATAAAAACGGCAAATGCGAATATTTTTCTCATTTTCCGCTGCCTTCAGGCGGAGAAGGGCGCGTTTCGCTTTAAAAATCCGGCCCTCTGCGCGGGCTGCGGCCTTTGTGCATTTCGTGTTTTTAGGGGCTTGCCAAGCGGGAAAACAGGGACAATTGATGTGGCACCCAAAATAACAACCGGGGAAGGAAAACAAAATGGCAAACAGACTCATTGGCTTTCGTGCGGCTCTTCTTGCGGGCGCAATCCTGCTGGGCGCCGGTCCAGCTCTTGCAGAAGCGGTGCTTCACCGCGGCAATGCCGGCGAACCGCAGACCCTCGACCAGGCGCACACTTCCATCAACATCGAGGAGTTCATCCTCAAGGATCTCTACGAGGGCCTGACGATCTATGACGCGTCCGGCAAGATCGTTCCCGGCGCCGCGGAAAGCTGGACCGTCTCCGACGACGGCACGGTCTATACGTTCAAGCTGCGCGAGAACGCGAGGTGGTCGGACGGTTCCCCGGTGACGGCGGAAGACTTCGTCTTCTCCTTCACCCGCGTGGAAGACCCGAAGACCGCGGCGGGCTATGCCAATATCCTCTATCCGATCAAGAATGCGGAAAAGGTCAACAAGGGTGAGCTCGGCCTCGACCAGCTCGGCCTCAAGGCCGTCGACGCCACGACGCTGGAAGTGACGCTGGAGCGGCCGACGCCCTTCTTCCTCGAGCTGCTTGCGCACCAGACGGCGCTTCCGGTCTCCAAGGCCAGCGTCGAGAAGAACGGCGCCGACTTCGTCAAGCCCGGCACGATGGTGTCGAACGGCGCCTTCAAGCTGGTCAGCCATGTCCCGAACGACAACCTGGTCGTCGAGAAGAACGAGAACTATTGGGATGCCGCGAACGTCAAGCTTGACAAGGTGATCTTCTACCCGATCGACGACCAGGCCGCTTCGGTCCGGCGCTTCGAGGCGAAGGAAATGGACCTCGTCTACAACTTCTCCGCCGACCAGATCGAGCGGCTGAAGGCGAGCTATGGCGAGCAGGTCCATGTCTCGCCGACGCTGGCGACCTACTACTACGCCTTCGACACCCGACAGGAGCCCTACAGCGACGTCAACGTGCGCCGCGCGCTCTCCATGGCTGTCGACCGCGACTTCCTGGCCAAGGAAATCTATTCGGGCTCGCAGCTTCCGGCCTATTCCATGGTGCCCCCGGGCATGGAAGGCTATGAGCCGGCGACCGCCGATTTCGGCGCGCTTTCGCAGCTCGACCGCGAGGACGAGGCGCTCAAGCTGATGAAGGAGGCCGGCTACGGCGAGGGCGGCAAGCCGCTGAAGATCGAGATCCGCTACAACACCAACCCGAACCACGAGCGCGTGGCGACGGCCGTTGCCGACATGTGGAAGAACACCTTCGGCGCGGACGTCTCGATGGTGAACCTCGACGTCTCCTCGCACTACGCCTACCTGCAGGAAGGCGGCGCGTTCAACGTGGCGCGTGCCGGCTGGGTCGCCGACTACGCGGATGCGGAGAACTTCCTGGCGCTCAGCGTCAGCACCAACAAGACCTTCAACTACGGCAAGTTCAACAATGTCGAGTATGACGCGCTCATGAAGCAGTCGTACGAGGAGCGGGACCCGGCAACGCGCGCCAAGGTGCTGCACGAGGCGGAAGCCCTTCTTATGAAGGAACAGCCGATCGCCCCGCTCCTGACACAGGCCGATCTGTGGCTCGTCTCCAGCAAGGTTCAGGGTTGGCAGGACAATGCCGCCAACCAGCACCTGAGCCGCTTCCTCAGCGTTTCGGAATGATCCGGCGTCAGTGCGCGGCCTCCTGAGAGGCCGCGCGCTTTCGTATCTGGGGAGACCTGGCCATGCTTGCCTTCGTTCTGCGGCGCCTCGCAAGCGCCGTGCCGACGCTATTCATCGTCGTCACCATTTCGTTCTTTCTCATGCGCTTTGCGCCCGGCGGCCCGTTCAACCTCGAACGTCCCCTGCCGCCCGCCACGATGGAAAACCTGATGCGGGCCTACCAGCTCGATCAGCCGCTCTGGCGACAGTACCTCACCTATATGGGCAACGCCGTCACCGGCGATTTCGGACCGAGCTACATCTACAAGGACAATTCCGTCGCCGAGCTGATCGGCAAGGGACTGCCCTATTCGGTCGAGCTCGGCTTCTACGCATTGTTGCTCGCGCTCGTCGGCGGCGTCATCGTCGGCACGATCGCGGCGTTGCGCCAGAACAGCGCGCTCGATTTCGCCGTCATGTCGGTGGCGACGATCGGCGTCACGGTGCCGAACTTCGTCGTCGGGCCGGTGCTGACGCTGATCTTCGCCATCATGCTCGCCTGGTTGCCGGCCGGCGGCTGGGGCGACGGGTCGCTGCGCTTCCTCATCCTGCCGATGATCGCGCTCGCTTTGCCGCAGCTCGCGGTCTTCGCGCGGCTCACCCGCGGCTCGATGATCGAGGCCCTGCGCACCGACCATATCCGCACCGCGCGGGCCTATGGCCTGCCGGCGAAATCGGTGGTCGTGGTGCATGCCATGCGCGGCGCCATGCTGCCGATCGTCTCCTATCTCGCGCCCTGCGCGGCCGCTCTCCTGACCGGCTCGGCGGTTGTCGAGACCATCTTCACCATTCCCGGCGTCGGGCGCTACTTCGTGCTCGGGGCGATCAACCGTGACTATACGCTCGTCATGGGCACGGTCGTCCTGATCGCCATCTTCGTCATCGTCTTCAATCTGCTGGTCGACATTCTCTATGGCCTGCTCGATCCGAGGGTTCGCCATGACTGACGCCGTCGTTTCCCCCGTGCCCGAGAGCGAGGTGAAGGGGCGCAGCCTCTTCCAGCTCGCCGTCATGCGCTTCCGTCGCAATCGCCCGGCCATGGCCGGCTCCGTGATGCTGGTGCTGATCGCCTGCTTCTCGTTCTTCGGTCCCTTCTTCATCAGCCACAGCTACGATCAGGTCTTCTCTTCCTATGTCACCATCCCGCCGAGCCTCGAGCCGCGGCCGGGCGAGGACACGCTGGAGGAAGCGATGAAGGGTGTCGCGGCACGCGCCCGCGTCGAGCTTCAGTCCTTCTCCGTCGAGGGCGAGACCTTCACCGCGGTCGTCACCGCCGAGAATCCGATCGATCCGCGCACGACGCGCTATTTCGACCGCGCCAACGAGTTCGACAAGACGGAAGTCCTCTCGACCGAGGACGAGGGCCGCAAGCTGACGCTTTCGGGCGTCGTCGACCGGGAATATTTCCTGTTCGGCACCGATACCAACGGGCGCGACCTCATGGCGCGCGTCATGCTCGGCGGGCAGATATCCATCGCCGTCGGTCTCCTCGCCAGCCTCGTCTCGCTCGGCATCGGCGTCGTCTACGGCGCGATTTCGGGTTACATGGGCGGGCGCGTCGACAATGTGATGATGCGTTTCGTCGAGATCCTCTATTCGCTGCCCTTCGTCTTCCTCGTCGTCGTGCTCGTCGTCTTCTTCGGGCGCAGCTTCGTGCTGATCTTCATCGTCATCGGCGCGGTGGAATGGCTCGACATGGCCCGCATCGTGCGCGGCCAGACGCTTTCCTTGAAACGCCGGGAGTTCATCGGCGCGGCGGAGGCTCTGGGGCTGACCGACTGGCAGATCATCCGCCGGCACGTCATCCCCAACACGATCGGCCCGGTCGTCATCTTCGTCACGGTGATCGTGCCCAAGGTGATCCTGCTCGAAAGCTTCCTTTCCTTCCTCGGCCTCGGCGTGCAGGCGCCGCTGACGAGCTGGGGCTCGCTGATCGCCGAAGGCGCGAACAACATCCAGTCGGCGCCCTGGCTGCTCGTCTTCCCCGCCATCTTCTTCGTCGTCACGCTCTTCTCGCTGAACTTCGTCGGTGATGGCCTGCGTGACGCATTCGACCCGAAGGATCGCTGACATGGCAGAGACACAGAAGACCATGGAGCCGATCCTCGCCGTGCGCGACCTGAAGGTCTCCTTCACGACGCCGGACGGCGATGTCGATGCCGTCAAGGGCATCAGCCTCGATGTCCGCCCCGGCGAGACCCTGGCGGTGGTCGGCGAATCCGGCTCCGGCAAGAGCCAGACCATGATGGGCATCATGGGCCTGCTGGCCGCGAACGGACGGGTTTCGGGCTCCGCGAAATATCGCGGGCAGGAGATGGTCGGCCTTCCGCCGAAGGCGCTCAACGAGATTCGCGGCGCGAAGATCACCATGATCTTCCAGGAGCCGATGACCTCGCTCGATCCGCTCTATCCCGTCGGCAAGCAGATCGCCGAGGTGATCGTGCACCACCGCGGCGGCACGCGGAAGGAGGCCCGGCCGCGTGTGCTGGAGCTCCTGAAACTCGTCGGCATTCCGGAGCCTGAGCGCCGTATCGACAGCTATCCGCACGAGATGTCCGGCGGCCAGCGCCAGCGCGTGATGATCGCCATGGCGCTCGCCAACGAGCCGGACATCCTGATCGCCGACGAACCGACGACGGCGCTCGACGTGACGATCCAGGCGCAGATCCTCAAGCTCCTGCGCGACCTGCAGAAACGCTTCGACATGGCGATCGTGCTCATCACGCACGATCTCGGCATCGTCCGGCATTTCGCCGAGCGGGTCGTCGTCATGCGGCGCGGCGAGATCGTCGAGCAGGGCGGGACGGCCGGCATCTTCGAGAACCCCCAAGCTGACTACACCCGCATGCTGATCGAGGCCGAGCCGCATGGCCGCAAGGCCGCGCCGCCGGATGACGCGCCGATCATCCTGGAGGGCCGCAATGTCGTCGTCGACTACAAGATCGACGGCGGCTTCCTGAAGCAGCGCGCCAGCACGTTCCGCGCCGTCGACAATGTCAGCATCAGCCTGCGCGAAGGCCAGACGATCGGCGTGGTGGGCGAATCCGGCTCGGGCAAGTCGACGCTCGGGCGGGCGCTGCTCAGGCTGATCGCCAGCAAGGGCGCCTATCGTTTCGGCAGGACGGATATCTCCGGCCTCGACCGCACCGGCATGCGGCCGCTGCGGCGCAGCATGCAGCTCGTCTTCCAGGATCCCTACGGATCGCTCTCGCCGCGCCAGACGGTCGGCGAGATCATCACCGAGGGTCTCTACGTGCACGAGCCGCAACTATCGCGGGCCGATCGCGACAAGCGGGCGATCGCGGCGCTGAAGGAGGTCGGGCTCGATCCGGCGGCGCGCAACCGCTATCCGCACGAGTTTTCCGGTGGCCAGCGGCAGCGCATCGCGATTGCGCGGGCGATGATCCTCAAACCCCAGGCCGTCATTCTCGACGAGCCGACCTCGGCACTCGACCGTTCCGTGCAGGGCCAGGTGATCGAGCTCCTGCGCGATCTCCAGTCCCGCTACGGCCTGTCCTATGTCTTCATCAGCCATGATCTTTCGGTGGTGCGCGCCATGAGCGACTATGTGGTGGTGATGAAGGACGGCAAGATTGTCGAGGAGGGACCCACGGACGCCATTTTCAGCGCGCCGCGGGAGGATTATACCAAGACCCTCATCGGCGCGGCCTATAATATCGGGCCGTAATCCGAAGCGCAGACAAGAGGAGACCGGATGGCCGAAGGCCGCTTGCCGCACATCGTGCTCTTTTCGGGCGGCACCGCGTGCCGCACGACCAATCTGGCGCTGCTCTCCAGGCCGGCGCGGCTGACGCGCATCGTGCCGGCCTGGGACAGCGGGGGCAGCTCCAAGACCATCCGCGAAAGCCTCGGCGTGCTCGCCGTCGGCGATATCCGCCAGGCGCTGATGACCATGGCCCATGGCGAAGGCCAGGTGGGCGATGTCGTCAAGGTCTGCAATGCGCGCATGACCAGCGGGACGGAGGATGACGCCCGCGCGGAATTCGCCCTCTATGCCGAAGGCCGCCATCCGCTCTTGGAGCGCATGGAGCCGGGTCTGCGCGGTGCGATTCTCAACTACCTGCGCACCTTTCGCGCGGCGATCGGCGCGGATTTCGATTTCCGCAACGGCAGCATCGGCAATTTCATCCTGACGGGTGCGCATCTCGCCCACAACAGCGACATCAACACCGCCATCTTCGTTTTCCGCAAGCTCTGCGACATCACCGGCCATGTCTGGCCGTCAACGGCGGCCGACGGCGTCGAACTTTCCGCCGTGCTGAACGACGGAACCCGGATCGAAGGGCAGCACAGGATGACGGCGCTCGATGATACGGCCAGCGGCATCGGCATCCGCGACATCGCCCTTTCCGGCCGGAACGGCGCGCCCGTGCAGGCCAATGAGGCGGTGCTCGAAAGTCTGAAAAGCGCCGATGCCATTGTCTTCGGCCCGGGCAGCTTCTTCACCAGCGTCCTGCCGCATCTTCTCGTTGATGGCATCGTGCCGGCCATTGCGCGCAATGTGCATGCCCGCCGCATCTTCATCGGCAACATGCTGCAATGCCGGGAGACCCGCGGGCTGGACGTGGCGCGCATGCTGGAGATCGCCGCGGCGCTCTGGCGGGGGCAGGAGGGGGCGGATGCGCGACCCTTCACCCATGTCCTGGCGAACCACCAGCTGCTGCCCTTCGAAAAGACCGTCGGCCCTTTCGCTTATCTCGGCAACGGCGCGCTGGAAGATGTGGGTGCGCGGCTCGGCATCGAGCGGGTGATCGGCGACTTCGAGGACCCCTGGCAGCGCGGCCAGCATGATGGCCGGGCCGTCGCGGATGCGCTCAACTCGCTCTTGCCGTCGTGAGCCCGGTCTTTACCGCCGGCATCCAGCCCCGCGCCTTGGCGAAGGCGAGGAAATCGTCCGCTGCCATCGGCCGGGCGAAGGCATAGCCCTGCAGGACATGGCAGCCGAGGCTGCGCAGCAGCTCGGCATGCGCCAGCGTCTCGACGCCTTCCGCGACCGTTTCGATGCCGCGCACCTTGCCGATGTCGATGATCGAGCGGACGAGGCTCTGCTGCGCGGTGGATTCGAGCAGGGGCAGCACCAGCCGGCGATCGATCTTCAGCCGCTTGGGCGACAGTTCCAGGAGGCTGACGATGGACGCATGGCCGGTGCCGAAATCGTCGATCTCGATATCGATGCCGAGGGTCTTGATATCGTCGATCGCCTGTTTCAACCCGTCGTCGGCCGTGTCGAAGGAAATCGATTCCAGGAGTTCGAAGGTCAGCGAGCCGGGACGGATGTTCATGGCGCGCAGCTTTCCGAGGAGGTCGTCGTCGCGCAGGCGCTGGCAGGAGACATTGACGGAGACGCGGGCAATGCCGAGCCCCTGTCCCTCCCAGCGCATGGACTGGAACAGCGCCTGGTCGAGGATGGCCTCGTCGATCTGGGCGACGACGTTGAGGCTTTCGGCAACCGGCAGGAAGACGTCCGGCGTAATGATGCCGCGCGTCGGGTGCTGCCAGCGCGCCAACGCCTCGACGCCAACGATCTCCAGCGTCTCGGCATCGAACTGAGGCTGGAAGAACGGGTGGAATTCGCCGCGTTCGAGACCGCGCAGGATGTCGTCGCCGAGCCGCTTGACCTCCACGGTGCGCAGGCGCAGCTCGTCGTTGAAGGCTTCCACGCGGTTGCGGCCGCGGCGCTTGGCCTCGTAGAGCGCGATGTCGGCATTGACGAGCAGCTGTTCGGCGGATTCTTCCGCATCGTTGCGCGTCGCGATGCCGATGCTCGCGCCGATGCGACAGTCGTGGCCCTCGATCGCCATCGGCTCGCTGATAGCCTCGATGAGGCGGGCCGAAAGGGCGCTGAAATCGGCCTTTGCCGGGTCGCGGCGTGACAGCAGCACGAATTCGTCGCCGCCGATGCGGGCGATGAAGTCCTCCGCCGGAATATGGGCGCGCAGCACGCCCGCGGCCTGTTTCAGCACCTCGTCGCCCGCGGCATGGCCGAGTGTGTCGTTGATGTCCTTGAAACGGTCGAGATCGATATGCAGCAGGGTGAGGGGGCGCGCATCCTCGCCCATGCCGGCCAGCGCGAGCTGCTGGTCGAGGAAGCGCCGGTTGGGAAGGCGGGTGAGGGCGTCGTGCAGCGAATTGTGCTCCAGCACGAGATGGGCATCCTCCAGCGCCCTGTTCTGTGCCTCGGCCGTCAGCTTGGCCTCGAGCAGTTCGGCCTGCAGGCGATTGTCCTCCGTCACGTCCCAATTGGCGCCGACGATGCGCTTTGCGCCGGAGGACGCGCGGTAGGTCATGCCGTGGGCGCGGATGTGGCGGATATCACCGTCGGCGGTCAGCACGCGAAACCCGGTGAGATAGGGCTTTTCAGTTTCGATGGCGTTGGTGAAGACGCGCTCGGCCTCCTTCAGGTCGTCGGGGTGGAGCGCGGCGCGCCAGTCCTCGTAGCGGCAAATCGGCTGGCCTGGCGGCACGTTGTAGAGCGCGCGCATACGGGCATCCCAGGTGAGGGTCGACGTTTCGGGATCATATTCCCAAACGCCCACGCGCGAGGCGTCGAGTGCGAGCTGCAGGCGCTGCGAGACGGTTTCGAGCTGGTCCTCCCGGTCCTGCAGCGCAAGAATATGCCGGTGGCGATCCTTCATGAGGTAGCCGACCCAGAACATGGGTGCGATGATGATGACGGCGAGGAGCGCAAGCCCGGCGCGAAAGAAGGCGAGATCGGCAGAGGGCTGGCGCCAGCCTTCCAGCGGTGCGGCCGACATGGTCCAGACCTCATGGCCGATATCGATGGTCATCACCACCGGATCGGCATCGACGGCCGCGGCCGTCGTGAAGAAGGTCCTCGCTTCGCCGCCGACATGCGGCCGGCTGGAAAGCGAGACGGCGACCTTGAGCTCTTCACCGAAGCCGCTGCTCTCCAGGAGCTTGTCGAGGTCGATCACGGCGGAGGCGATGCCGATGAAGGCATTGTTCCGCCCGGCGTGGATCGGGTAGCGCGCAATCACGCCGCGGCCGCCCTGCACGAGATCGACCGGGCCGGTGACGATCAGCCGGTCGAGCGCCTTCACCTGCATGGCGGCGGCGCGCTGGGGCTCGTTCTTGCGATAGTCGAGGCCGATGCTGCGCTCGTTTCCCTTGACCGGATAGATGAGCGAGACGATGAAATCCGGCGCGATGGCGAGATTGCGCAGCCGCGTGTCCTTGCGGAAAATGCGGCCCGCAAGATCGGCAAAGCGGCTCGGCGGCATGTCGGGTTCGGTCGAAAGCGCCGCGACGAGGCCCTGCACGAGGTTGATGTCGCCATGGATGTTGCCTTCGAGGCGCGAGCGCAGCAGGCCGAGCTGCTCCGTCGTGAAGGAACGCAGGTATTCCTCCTCCAGCCGCTGTTTCTGGGCATCGGCGAGAAAAATGGCGATGAGCACGGCAAGCGCGACCACGATGGCGGGGATATAATATCCTAGCCCCTGAAGGGAGAGCTGCGCATTCCGGTCGTTCATCGCGTTCCGTGTGTCTCCGCGCATCCTGGTTTCACCGGGTGAGGTTCTGCCCGGCATCCGGCGATCGGCGAACCATGGCAGATGCAACTTAATATTTGCTGACGAGGCCGTGCCTTTCTCTGTGGGGCCGGGTAGGGCTTTCCGTCATGGCCGATTCTGGGCTAGTCCTCGGCACGGCTGGAGCGGAACAGGTCAGGGGGCGGGGTTGCCGGCGGACAAGGACAGGACGGAAAGCGTGTTCGGCGCGCTGCTGCGGGCCATCGTCGAGGACAGCCCGCTGAAGGCGGCCGGTTTCATCGTCACCATCTACGGCGACGTCGTGGAGCCGCGGGGCGGCGTCGTGTGGACCGGCAACCTGATCGAGACCTGCGCCGCCGTCGGCATCAGCGAGACGCTGGTGCGCACCGCCGTCTCGCGCCTCGTCGCCGCCGGGCAATTGTCCGGCGAGCGGGAGGGGCGGCGCAGCTTCTATCGCCTCGCCGCGCCCGCCCGGAGCGAATTTGCGGCCGCCGCCCGCTTGCTGTTCGGCCCGCCGGAGGCCGCGGACTGGCATTTCGTGCAGCTGACGGGGACGGCACCGGACGAGGCGATGCAGGTTCTCGAGCGGGCGGGTCATGCCCGGCTCGGCCCGCGCCTTGCCGTCGGCGCGCGGCCTTTGCCGCATCTCAAGCAGCCGGCCGTCGTCTTCCGCGGCGAGGTGGTGAGCGGCGAGCGGGACCTCGGCGCCTTTGCGTCCGACCATTGGAACCTCGCGCTGCATGCCGAAGCCTATCATGGCTTCCTCAGGCGCTTCGGGCGCCTTGCCGACCTGCTTGCGGGCGGGATGCGGCTCGGTGCGGCGGAAAGCCTCGTTGCCCGGCTGGTGCTCGTGCACCAGTTCCGCCTCGTCGTGCTGCGTGATCCGCGCCTGCCGCAGGCGGCCCTGCCGGCGGACTGGCCGGGGGAGGCGGCCCGGATGCTCTTTGCCGACCTCTATCTCCGCCTCTCGCCCGAGGCGGACCTGCATGTCGCCCGCCATTTCGTCACGGCGGCCGGCGCCTTGCCTGAAGCGAGCGAGGCGACGCTCCGCCGTCTTTCGCTGCTGCGCGAGTCGATCCGGCGCGACTTTTCATAGGGAAATGCGTGGTTTGTGCTATGATACCAGTTGCTGGAACGAAACATCACATAATTTGGAGAAATCAGCATTGATTTGTGACGTATCGAGTGCTAAATAGATAACCGATCGGTCGGTCAATGTTTCTGGAGGAACGGATCGACCCTTGGATATCAGGGAGGAAACCGCGTGTCCGAAGCCTTTATCTGCGATGCCGTCCGTACGCCGATCGGCCGTTATGGCGGGTTGTTGTCGTCGGTTCGTGCCGATGATCTGGCGGCGGTGCCGCTCTCCGGGCTGATGGCGCGCAATCCCGATGTCGACTGGTCGAAGGTGGACGATCTCATCTACGGCTGCGCCAACCAGGCCGGCGAGGACAACCGCAATGTCGGCCGCATGGCCGTGCTGTTGTCCGGCCTTCCCGTTTCCGTTCCCGCCACCACCGTCAACCGCCTCTGTGGTTCCGGCATGGACGCCGTCGGCATGGCGGCGCGCGCCATCCGCGCCGGTGACTGCGATTTCGTCATCGCCGGCGGCGTCGAGAGCATGAGCCGCGCGCCCTTCGTCATGCCCAAGGCCGAAAGCGCCTTCTCCCGGTCGAATGCGGTCTATGACACGACGATCGGCTGGCGCTTCGTCAACCCGAAGATGAAGAAGGCCTTCGGCGTCGATTCCATGCCGCAGACAGCCGACAACGTTGCCGCCGATTTCACCGTCAGCCGCGCGGATCAGGACGCTTTCGCGGCGCGCAGCCAGGCCCGCTGGGCCGCCGCGCACGAGGCCGGCATCTTCGCCGACGAGATCGTGCCCGTCCATGTGCCGCAGAAGAAGGGCGATCCGCTGGTCGTCGATACCGACGAGCATCCGCGTCCCGGCACGACGGCCGAGCAACTTGCCAAGCTGAAGGGCGTCAACAGCCCGGACCTCTCGGTCACCGCCGGCAATGCCTCCGGCGTCAATGACGGCGCGGCCGCCTTGCTTATCGCCAATGAAGCCACCATCAAGGCGCAAGGATTGACTCCGAAAGCGCGCGTCGTCGCCATGGCGGCGGCGGGCCTTGAGCCGCGCATCATGGGCTTCGGCCCTGCGCCGGCCACGCGCCGGGTGCTGGAGCGCGCCGGTCTTTCGCTCGGCCAAATGGATGTCATCGAGCTCAACGAGGCCTTCGCCTCGCAGGCGCTCGCGGTTCTGCGCGATCTCGGCCTGCCGGACGACGCCCCGCATGTGAACCCGAACGGCGGCGCCATCGCGCTCGGCCATCCGCTCGGCATGAGCGGCGCGCGGCTCGTCACCACCGCGACCTACCAGCTCCACCGCCAGGGCGGACGTTATGCACTCTGTACCATGTGCATCGGCGTCGGCCAGGGCATCGCCATCATTCTCGAACGCGTCTGACGCGTAAAGCAGGAGGAAAGACCATGTATGCCCAGATGGTGAAGACCGATGCCGCCCGCGTCCGCTCCCTCGACGAGATGGACCCCGTGGAGCGCGCCTTCCAGGAGCGCATCGACGCCGGCCAGAAGATCGAGCCGAAGGAATGGATGCCGGAAGGCTATCGCAAGACGCTGGTGCGCCAGATCAGCCAGCACGCCCATTCGGAAATCGTCGGCCAGCTGCCCGAAGGCAACTGGATCACCCGCGCCCCGACCCTGGAGCGCAAGGCGATCCTGCTTGCCAAGGTGCAGGACGAGGCCGGCCACGGCCTCTACCTCTACTGTGCCGCCGAAACGCTCGGCATCAGCCGTGACGAGATGTATGCGCAGCTCCATTCCGGCAAGGCGAAATATTCCTCGATCTTCAACTATCCGACGCTGACCTGGGCGGACATCGGCGCGATCGGCTGGTTGGTCGATGGTGCGGCGATCATGAACCAGGTGCCGCTGCAGCGCTGTTCCTACGGTCCCTATGCGCGGGCCATGGTGCGCATCTGCAAGGAAGAGAGCTTTCACCAGCGTCAGGGTTACGACGTGCTGATGAAGATGGTGAAGGGCACGCCGGCCCAGAAGGCCATGGTGCAGGATGCGCTGAACCGCTGGTGGTGGCCGTCGCTGATGATGTTCGGTCCCTCGGACGACGCTTCCGTGCATTCGGCCCAGTCGATGGCCTGGAAGATCAAGCAGAACTCCAACGACGAGCTGCGCCAGAAATTCGTCGACCAGACGGTGCCGCAGGCAAAGTATCTCGGCCTCACCGTGCCGGATCCGGATCTCAAGTGGAACGAGGAGAAGGGCGGCTACGATTTCGGCGAACCGGATTGGGAAGAATTCTTCAACGTGATCGCCGGCAACGGCCCCTGCAATGCGGAACGCCTCAACGCCCGCAAAAAAGCCTGGGATGACGGCGCCTGGTTCCGCGACGGCCTGACGGCGCATGCCGAAAAGGTCGCCGACCGTCGCGCTAGCGCCAAGATCGCCGCCGAGTAAGGGAGAGAGCATGATGTCCAGCGAATGGCCGCTTTGGGAAGTTTTCATCCGGGGCCAGCACGGCCTCAACCATCGCCATGTCGGCAGCCTGCATGCGCCCGACGCCGAAATGGCGATCAACAATGCCCGCGACGTCTATACGCGCCGCAACGAGGGCGTCAGCATCTGGGTGGTGAAATCCTCCGAGATCACCGCCAGCGCACCCTCGGAAAAAGGCCCGCTGTTCGATCCGTCGAACTCCAAGGTCTACCGGCACCCGACCTTCTTCGATATTCCGGATGAAGTGGGGCATATGTGATGGCGACCGCGGCGCTCGACCCGGCGGCCCGTCAGGCCGCGCTTCTCGAATTCCTGCTGCGCGTCGGCGACAACACGCTGATCCTCGGCCATCGCGTCTCCGAATGGTGCGGGCACTCGCCCGCGCTGGAAGAGGATATCGCGCTCGCCAACACCGCGCTCGACCTGATCGGCCAGACCCAGCTCTGGCTCGGCCTTGCCGGCGAGGTGGAAGGCAAGGGCCGCTCCGCCGATGATCTCGCCTATCTGCGCGACGGCTACGAATTCCGCAACATCCTGCTCGTCGAGCGCCCGAACGGCGATTTCGGCAAGACGCTGATGCGGCAATTCCTGTTCGACGCCTGGCACTATCTGCTCTTGAAGGCCCTGAAGGGGTCTTCCGACACGCGCATTGCCGAGATCGCGGAAAAGGCCTTCAAGGAAGTCTCCTACCACCTCGACCGCAGCCGCGACCTCGTCATCCGCCTCGGCGACGGCACGGCCGAAAGCCATCGCCGCATGCAGGAAGCGCTGGGCGAACTCTGGCCCTTCACCGGCGAGATGTTCATGAGCGATGCGCTCGACGCCGAACTGGTCGAGGCCGGCATCGTCCCGGCGCCCGAAAGCCTCAAGGCGGGCTGGGACGAGATCGTCGCGGAGACGCTGGCCGAAGGCACGCTGAAGAAACCAGCCGATGGCTACATGCACAAGGGCGGCCGGCGCGGCGTGCACACCGAGCATCTCGGCTTCATCCTGTCGGAGATGCAGTTCCTGCAGCGCGCCTATCCGGGCGCGACCTGGTAGGAGGCGGCGATGGACCCGGCGCTTCGTCCCTCGGTCGATGAGGTCTGGCACTGGCTGTCCGAAGTGCCGGACCCGGAAATCCCGGTCATTTCGCTGACTGACCTCGGCATCATCCGCGATGTCGAGTGGCGGGACGACACGCTGGTGGTGACTGTCACGCCGACCTATTCCGGCTGTCCCGCCACCACGGTGATCAACCTCGATATCGAGGCTGCGCTCGCCGGAAAGGGCCTCGACAAGGTGAAGCTCGAATGCCGGCTCTCGCCCGCCTGGACGACGGACTGGATCAGTGCCGAAGGCCGGGAAAAGCTGCGCGACTACGGCATCGCTCCACCGATCGACGGCACGGCCGCCGATGGCGTGCTGATGAAACGCATCGACCGGCTCTCCGGCCGTTCGAACCTGACGATCGCCTGTCCGCGCTGCGGCTCGGCGAACACGGAAAAGATCAGCCAGTTCGGCTCGACGCCCTGCAAGGCGAGCTACCGCTGCACCGACTGTCTGGAACCGTTCGACTATTTCAAGTGCATCTGACCCATAGGGAGAGGGCCCACATGGCACGTTTTCATCCCCTGACCGTGACCGACATTCGCCGCGAGACGCGCGATGCGGTCGTGGTGACGCTTGCGCCCTCCGACGAGGACCGCGCCGTCTTCGACTTTACACAGGGCCAGTACCTGACCTTCCGCCGCAAGTTCGAGGACGAGGAGTTGCGCCGTTCCTATTCGATCTGCGCCGGCAAGGACGAGGGGGTCCTGAAGGTCGGCATCAAGCGCGTCGACGGCGGCTGCTTCTCCACCTGGGTCAACGAGAACCTGAAGCCCGGCGACACGCTGGAGGCGATGCCCCCGATGGGCGCGTTCTTCACCGCGCTGGAGCCGGAGGTCGCAAAGCATTATCTCGGTTTTGCCGGCGGCAGCGGCATCACGCCGGTGCTCTCGATCATCAAGACGGTCTTGTCGCGCGAGCCCCGCGCCCGCTTCACGCTGGTCTACGCCAACCGGCAGATCAGCTCGATCATGTTCCGCGAGGAGCTGGAGGACCTGAAGAACCTCTATCTCGGCCGGTTCTCCGTTCTGCATGTCCTCGAAAGCGAGGCACAGGACATCGACCTCTTCACCGGCCGCATCGACGGCGAGAAGTGCGCGGCGCTGTTCAAGAGCTGGATCGACATCAAATCCATCGCCACCGCCTTCATCTGCGGTCCGGAGCCGATGATGCTGGCCATTGCCGCAGCGCTCCGCGAACACGGCCTTCGCGACGACCAGATCAAGTTCGAGCTGTTCGCCTCCTCGCAGCCCGGCCGGGCCCGGCGCAAGGTGGAGGCCGTCGCCGGCGCGGATCAGGGCGCGATGTGCGAGGCGACCGTCACGCTCGACGGCGCGACGCGCAGCTTCAAGTTCCCGAAGCAGGGCCAGAGCCTGCTCGACGCCGCGCTCGAAAACGCCATGGACGCACCCTATGCCTGCAAGGCCGGCGTCTGTTCCACCTGCCGCGCGAAAATCCTGGAGGGCGAGGCCGAGATGGAGGTCAACCACGCGCTCGAGGATTACGAGGTGCGCCAGGGCTATGTGCTGACCTGCCAGTGCTACCCGCTCACCGACCGCATCGTCGTCAGCTACGACCAGTAAGGGGAATTTTCATGTCCGATACGATGCCGATCGAGGATTATCTGGCACAAGGCGGCGTGCTCTCCTCGCCCGCCAATGTGCCGCCGCGCTATCGCGGCGAGCTCCTGCGCCTGATGGCGAGTTTCGTCGACAGCGAGCTGGCCGGCTCCGCCGGTTTCGCCGATACGATCAACGATGCGCCGGGCATCCAGGAGCGCATCTCCGCCGCCCGCATCGTGCTGGAAAAGGCCGACCATGCCGGCAAGGTCCTGCGGGTCATGGAGACCTTCGGCGCGGATGGCGGACGCTACGCCGTGCACCATCCCTGGGCCGAGCGGCTTTCCCGCGAGGCCGATATCGGCGCGGCGCGGCAGGGCGGCGACATGCGCCTTTCCGTCTTCCATTACCCGCTGCAAGGCTGGGTGGATGCCGTCGTCATGAACGTGCTGATGGGCCGGGCGAGCGTCGTGCAGCTCAAGGAATTGTCGCGTGTCTCCTACCAGCCGCTCGCCGAGGTTTTCCGCGCCATCCTGCCGCGCGAGACGCGCCATGCCGAACTCGGCCTCGCCGGCCTCGCCCGCATCGCCGCCGACGAAGAGGGGCGCGCGAAAGCGAAGGCTTCCGTCGCCTACTGGTATCCGCGTGTCGCCGCCAGCTTCGGCCATTCCGGCTCGGCCCGCTTCGAGACGCTGTCGCGTTTCGGCCTCAGGCATACGCCCAACGAGACCCTGCTTGCCGATTGGCAGGCGGAGGTCGATGCGCAGCTTTCCGCGCTTGGATTGAACTAGGCTTCCGTCCGGAATTGCGTAAAAATACAGGAAGGACAATAAGATGAACGTCATGGCAAACCGGCCGCGCCGGCTTGAAAGCTATGTCGGCGGCGCGTGGGTCGCCGGCGCGAAGGAGGGCGTGCCCCTGCTCGACGCCTCGACGGGCGAACCGGTCGCCTTCATCGATTCCTCCGGCATCGATTTCAAGGCGATCCTCGCCCACGGCCGCGAAAAGGGCGGCCCGGCCCTGCGCCGCATGTCCTTCCACGAACGCGCCGCCATGCTGAAGGCGCTCGGCCAGGCGCTGATGGAACGGAAGGAAGAGTTCTACGCGCTTTCCACCGCCACCGGCGCGACCCGCGCCGATAGCTGGGTCGATATCGAGGGCGGCATCGGCACGCTGCTCTCCTATGCTTCCAAGGGCCGGCGCGAATTGCCGAACACCCGCGTCCTGCTGGATGGCGACGTGGAACCGCTCTCCAAGGACAATACCTTTGCCGCGCAGCATATCCTGAGCCCGTTGCAGGGCGTTGCGGTGCATATCAACGCCTTCAACTTCCCCTGCTGGGGCATGCTGGAAAAGCTCGCGCCAACATTGCTGGCCGGTGTTCCGGCCATCGTGAAGCCAGCGAGCCAGACGGCCTATCTCACCGAGCTGATGGTCCGCCGCATCATCGAGACCGGTATTCTGCCGGAGGGTGCGTTGCAGCTCGTCTGCGGCTCTGTCGGCGACCTGCTCGATCACGTCGAAGGGCAGGACGCCGTGACCTTCACCGGTTCGGCCGCCACCGGCCGGCGCCTCAAGACGCACAAGGCGATCATCGAAAACTCGGTGCGCTTCACCATGGAGGCCGACAGCCTCAACGCCGCCGTGCTCGGCCTCGACGCGGCGCCAGGCACGGAGGAGTTCGACCTCTTCGTCAAGGAAGTCGCCCGCGAGATGACGGTGAAGGCCGGCCAGAAATGCACGGCGATCCGCCGCGTCATCGCGCCGCGCGCCTATAGCGAGGCGCTGATCGAAAGCCTCGGCGCGCGCCTCGGCAAGACGGCGATCGGCAACCCCGCAAACGAAGCCGTGCGCATGGGCCCGCTCGCCAGCCTCGACCAGCGCGAGGAGGTGCGCGCGCGCATCCGCGATCTCTCCGCCGATGCCGAAATCGTCGCCGGTAATCCGGACAATCCGAGCGTTCAGTCCGGCGATGCCGTGGCCGGCGCCTTCCTCAATCCGGTGCTGCTCTATTGCGACAGGCCGGGCTCGGCCCGCGCCGTGCACGATGTCGAGGCCTTCGGCCCGGTCAGTACCGTCATGCCCTATGACACGGCGGAAGAGGCGGTCGATCTCGCCCGGCGCGGCAAGGGCAGCCTCGTCGCCTCGGTCTTCACCAACGATCCGGCCTTCGCCGAAGAGGTCGTGCTCGGCCTTGCACCCTTCCATGGCCGCGTGATGATCGGTAACCGCGTCAGCGCCAAATCCTCCACCGGCCACGGTTCGCCGCTGCCGGGCCTCGTGCATGGCGGCCCCGGCCGCGCTGGCGGCGGCGAGGAACTGGGCGGCATGCGCGGTGTAAAACATTACATGCAGCGCACCGCCATCCAGGGCGCGCCGACCATGCTCTCCGCCGTCACCGGCCGTTGGCTGCCGGGCGCGGAGGCGCGGGCGGCCGGCGAGCACCCGTTCCGCAAGTCGCTGGCGGAACTGAAGATCGGCGACCAGCTCATCACGGCAACGCGCACGGTGACGCTCGACGATATCGAGCATTTCGCCCATTTCACCGGTGATACCTTCTACGCTCATATGGACGAGGAGGCGGCCAAGGCGAACCCGTTCTTCGACGGGCGCGTGGCGCATGGCTATCTCATCGTCTCCTTCGCCGCCGGCCTTTTCGTCGATCCGGCGCCGGGTCCGGTTCTTGCCAATTACGGCGTCGACAACCTGCGCTTCCTGACACCGGTCAATCCGGGTGATACGCTACAGGTGCAGCTCACCTGCAAGGAGATCAATCCGCGCGCCAATGCCGAGCACGGCGAGGTACGCTGGGATTGCCAGGTGACGAACCAGCTGGGTGCCGCAGTCGCGCAGTACGATGTCCTGACGATGGTGGCCAAAACGAGGGAGTGACCGCAGCATGCCGATCGCGCAGGACCCGTGTCGCCTGGAAATGACCGTTCTGATGACGCCGGATATGGCGAATTTTTCCGGGAAGGTTCATGGGGGCGCACTGCTCAACCTGCTCGATCGAGTGGCCTTCTCCTGCGCCTCGCGCTATTCGCAGCAATATGCGGTGACGCTCTCGGTCGACCAGGTGATGTTCAAGGAGCCGATTCATGTCGGCGAACTCGTCACCTTCCGCGCCTCGATCAACCATACGGGCCGCACTTCCATGGAGGTCGGCATCCGCGTCGAGGCGGAGAACATCCGCTCCGGCCACCGGCGGCATACCAATTCCTGCTACTTCACGATGGTCGCCGTCGATGATGCCGGCCGGCCGGTGCGCGTGCCGGAACTGGAGCCGAGGGATGCGGTCGACATCCGGCGCTACAAGGCGGCCGAGCTCCGCCGGACGCTGCGGCGGGAATTTGCCGAGCGGCTGGAATCGGTCGCAGCGACGGGCAAGGATGTGGAGAGGGATGGGGGATAGCGCGGGTGGCGTTGCTCTTGTGGCGCGCTGCCTCCCTACCACGTCATCCTCAAGCTTGACCCGAGGATGACGAAAGAGAGGTAGGAGGTTTTGGGGAGGTGTGATGCGTAAGCCTCAGGTGACAGCCTTGACGCCTTCGAGGATCAGCGTCGTCGCGATGTCCGCATATTCGTCGCGCGTCACCGGCCCGTTCGGGCGGAACCACATATAGACCCAGTTCATCATGCCGAAGAGCGACATGGTGACGGGCATCAGCAGCGGGCGGTCCTTGTTGAGGTCCGGATTGATGTCGCGGATGACGCCGGAGAAGCGCTTGACGATCTGCCGCTCGATCGCCTGCAATTCGGAAAGCTGTTCCTGCGAGAGCGCGCTGGTGCCATTGAGCTGCACCTTGTGCTCGTTGTCCCGGCCCTCGTAGTTCGCCAGGACGGCTTTGACCAGGAGGCGCAGCCGCTCCTGCGGGGCAAGGTCAGGGCGGTCGGCGGCCTCTATCGCGCTTTCGAGTTCGGTGAGGTGGGTGCGCACGATATCGAAGATCAGCGCGTCCTTGCTCGGATAGTAGTGATAGAGCAGCGCCTTGGAGACATTGCTGTGCGAGGCGATCATCGACATGGAGGCCTTCTCCATGCCCATCTCGGCAAAGACCGCGGCGGCACTCGAGAGAATGCCGCGCTGTTTTTCCTCGAAATCAACTGCGCGCGTGCGTGCCATCTTATCCTGCTTTGCTTTGCCCGGCTGCTTCCGGGAGGGTGGCCGCCCTCCCTATACACAGTCAACCCGGTGCCGGAATAGGGCCTCTTCATCCGTCTTCTAACGGGGAAGATATCCTATCTCTTTGTTTCTACACAACTCCGGACGCAAAACCGTTTCCCGCACTCCTGCTGGAACTGTCCTGTCCGGGGCTTCATTCCTTCGGGCGGTTGTCGACCACCCGTTTCGCCTTGCCTTCCGAGCGGGCAACGCCGCCCGGCTCGTGCACGGTGATCTTCGTGGAGACGCCGACCACGCTCTTGATGTGGTGGGCGAGCTCCTTTGCCGATCCCGCGCGGGCCCCCTCGTCGGCCGCCTCCAGCGTGCATTCGACATGCACGGTCATGTTGTCCATGCGGCCCGAGCGGGTCAGCTCGATCTGGAAATGCGGCGCGAGGCCGCGACATTTCAGGATCTGTTCCTCGATCTGCGTCGGGAAGACGTTGACGCCGCGCAGGATCATCATGTCGTCGGAGCGGCCGGTGATCTTCTCCATGCGGCGCATGGAGCGGGCGGTGCCGGGCAGGAGCCGCGTCAGGTCGCGCGTGCGGTAGCGGATGATCGGCAGGCCTTCCTTGGTGAGCGTCGTGAAGACCAGTTCGCCGATCTCGCCGTCCGGCAGCACCGCACCGGTGACCGGATCGATGATCTCCGGGTAGAAATGGTCCTCCCAGATGTGCAGGCCGTCCTTGGTCTCGACGCATTCATTGGCGACGCCCGGGCCCATCACCTCCGACAGGCCGTAGATGTCGACGGCGTGCATGTCGAAGGACTGCTCGATCTCCTCGCGCATGGCGTTCGTCCAGGGCTCGGCGCCGAAGATGCCGACGGCGAGCGAGCTTTCCCGCGGGTCGACGCCCTGGCGGCGGAACTCGTCGAGGATGGAGAGCATGTAGGAGGGCGTGACCATGATGATGCGCGGCTTGAAATCCTGCATCAGGGTCACCTGGCGCTCCGTCATGCCGCCGGAGATCGGCACGACGGTGCAGCCGAGCTTTTCGGCGCCATAATGGGCGCCGAGGCCGCCGGTGAAGAGGCCGTAGCCATAGGCGACATGCACGATGTCGCCGGCCCGGCCGCCCGCGGCGCGGATCGAGCGGGCGACGACGGTCGCCCAGGTGTCGATGTCCTTCTGGGTATAGCCGACCACGGTGGGCTTGCCGGTCGTGCCCGAAGAGGCGTGGATGCGCGTGAGCTTTTCACGCGGCACGGCGAACATGCCGAAGGGATAGGTGTCGCGCAGGTCCTTCTTGGTGGTGAAGGGGAATTTTGCGAGATCGGAGAGCGTCTTGAGGTCGGAAGGGTGCACGCCGGCCTCGTCGAAGCGCTGGCGGTAGAAGGGCGAATTCTCGTAGGCGTGGGTCAGCGACCATTTCATGCGATCGAGCTGCAGCGAGGAAATCTCGTCGCGGGAGGCCGTCTCGATCGCTTCGAGATCTCCGGGGCGGGGGGACAGGTCTTCCATGAAAATCTCCTCCGAGAATGCGGGATGATGTGCCCTCTGCCTCACTCCGGCAGATGGGTGCCCTTGACTGTTCGCGAGTGGCCGCGGAACTCCGCGACATGCTCGCCCTCCTGGTTGGTGATGCGGATGTCGTAGATGCCGCCGCGGCCGCGGCGCGACACCTCCTGCGCCGTCGCGGTCAGCCGGTCGCCCCGGAAGGCCGGTGCGATGAAGGTCACCGAACAGTGCTGGGCGACGGTGCGCTGGTTGTAGGTGTTGCAGGCGAAGGCGAAGGCCGAATCCGCCAGCGTGAAGATGTAGCCGCCGTGGCAGGTGCCGTGGCCGTTGGTCATGATCTCGGCGATGGTCATGGCGATGACCGCCTCGCCGGGGGCGATGGAGACGAGCTCCATGCCGAGATGGCGGGTGGCGTTGTCGTCGTCCCACATCGCCTTGGCGCAGGCTTCGGCGAGCGCTTGTGGAGAGAGCCCGGCGGCGCTCATTTGCCCGAAAACTCCGGCTTGCGCTTTTCAAGGAAGGCGGAAACGCCCTCGGCGTAATCGGCGCTGCGGCCGGCCTCGCGCTGCAGGTCGCGTTCGAGGTCGAGCTGCTCGTCGAGCGAATTGGTGGCGGCGGCCTGGATGGCGCGTTTCGTCATGCCGAGACCCCTGGTCGGGCCGGCGGCGAGGCGCACGGCGAGCGCGGTCGCCTCTTCCATCAGCGTGTCGTCGTCGACGGCGCGCCAGATGAGGCCCCAGTCGGCGGCGGTTTCCGCGCCGAGCGGCTCTGCGGTGAGCGCCAGCGCCTTGGCGCGGGCTTCGCCGATCAGGCGCGGCAGGCTCCAGGTGCCGCCGGAATCCGGCACGAGGCCGATCCTGGCGAAGGCCTGGATGAAGCGGGCGGAGCGGGCGGCGAGCGTGATGTCGCAGGCAAAGGCGATGTTGGCGCCCGCGCCGGCGGCGACGCCGTTGACGGCACAGATGACGGGTTTTTCCAGGCTGCGGATGAGGCGCAGCAGGGGGTTGTAGTAGGTCTCGATCGTATGGCCGAGGTCCGGCACGCCCTTCTTCGGGTCGCGGTCGCCGAGATCCTGGCCGGCGCAGAAACCGCGGCCGGCGCCGGTCAGCAGCACGGCGCGCACCGCCTCGTCCGCATGGGCGCGCTCGAAGCCGGCGCGCAGCGCAAGGTGCATCTCGTCGTTGAAGGCGTTGAGCTTGTCCGGGCGGTTCAGCGTGAGGCTCAGAACGCCATCGGCAAGCGCCGACAGAATGGTGTCGGAAGTGGTCATGGTTCCTCCCTGTCGCCCTTCCCAGCGGCGACCGTAAAAAAAACTCTTGCATAAACCGACCGGTCAGTCAATTATAAAAGCACTGACTGGGAGGAGCCAGAGATGACCGGACTTTTCGAGCGCCATCGCCCGACGCTGACCGCCGCGATCGAAGCGGCCGCCAAGCGCGATTTCTGGACCGTCTATCCCGAAGTGCCGAGCGGCAAGATATACGGCGAGACGGCGAAGGACGATGGCCTTGCCGCCTACAGGGCACGGCTCGATGCCGAATTCGATCTTGCCGATCATCCGGCCGAGGGGCGCGTCGGTGCGGAAGTCTCGCCTTACGGACCGGCCCTCGGCATCACCTATCCTGCCGCCTCCGCGGACATGCTGGTCATGGCCTCGCGCGCGGCCGCCCCGCAGTGGGCCGCCGCCTCGCCGGAGACGCACGCCGGCATCTGTCTCGAAATCCTCGCCCGCCTCAATGCCCGCAGCTTCGAGATGGCGAACGCCGTCATGCACACGACGGGCCAGGCCTTCGCCATGGCCTTCCAGGCCGGTGGCCCGCATGCGCAGGATCGCGGCCTCGAGGCCGTCGCCTATGCCTATGCCGAGATGACCCGCATACCGGCGCAGGCGACCTGGACCAAGCCGCAGGGCAAGGGCGAGCCGATCGTCATGGAAAAGCACTGGCGCATCGTGCCGCGCGGCGTTTCCCTCGTCATCGGCTGCAACACCTTCCCGACCTGGAACAGCTATCCCGGCCTCTTCGCCAGCCTCGCGACCGGCAACACCGTCATCGTCAAGCCGCATCCGGCGGCGATCCTGCCGCTTGCCATCACCGTCGAAATCGCGCGCCAGGTGCTGGTGGAGCAAGGGTTTGCGGCCGATATCGTGCTGCTCGCCGCCGATGCGCCCGGCGCCGAGATCACGAGGGATCTCGTGCAGCACCCCGCCGTCGCCATCGTCGACTATACCGGCTCCAACACCTTCGGCGCCTGGGTGCGTGAAAACGCCGGCAACGCCGATGTCTACACCGAAGAGGCCGGCGTCAACTCGATCGTCATCGGCGCGACGGATGATTTTGCCGGCATGTGCGGCAACATCGCCTTCTCGCTCTCGCTCTATTCCGGCCAGATGTGCACGGCGCCGCAGGATATTTTCGTGCCGCGTGGCGGCATTGAGACGAATGAGGGCCACAAGTCCTTCGACGCGGTCGCGGCCGGCATCGCCGCTGCCGTCGATAGCCTGCTTGCCGATCCGGTGCGTGCGGCCGGCATCTGCGGGGCCATCGCCAATCCGGCGACGCTCGCCCGCATTGCCACATCGCGGCCGCTCGGGCGCATCGTGCGCGATTCCGCGCCCGTCGAAGGTCTCGACGGTGCCCGCACCGCGACGCCGCTGATCCTCGCCGTCGGTGCGGCGGATACGGATGCCTATGCGGAGGAACGCTTCGGTCCCATCGCCCTCGTCGTCGCGGTCGATGACGCAGCGGACGGCGTCGACCGTGCTGCGGCGCTCGCCGAGCGCAAGGGTGCCATCACGGCTGCCCTCTACGCGACGGACGAGGCGCAGATCCTTGCGGCCGCCGATCGTTTCGCCGTGGCGGGCGTCAATCTTTCTGTCAACCTGACTGGCGGCATCTATGTGAACCAGAGCGCCGCCTTCAGCGATTTCCACGTCACCGGTGCCAACCCGGCGGGCAATGCCAGCCTGACGGATGCGGCCTTCGTCGCGAACCGGTTCCGCGTGGTGATGTGGCGCCGCCCCGCGGCGGCGTGAGGAGTCTACGCTTCAATCTTTTGTCTTTGTTGGGAGGAGAAACCGACATGAAATTTTCGCTCACCACCACCGCGCTTGCCGGCACGCTGGCGCTCGTCCTCGGCTTTGCCGCGCCGGCCCTTGCCGATATCAAGATCGGCGCGACCCTTTCGGAAACCGGCCCCGCCTCCTTCCTCGGCGATCCGGAAGCCAAGACGCTGAAGATGCTGGTCGAGGAGATCAATGCGGCCGGCGGCGTCAATGGCGAGAAGATCGACCTGATCGTCTATGACGATGGCGGCGACCCGAACAAGGCGCGCACCTTCGCCACCCGCCTGGTGGAGGACGACGAGGTCGTCGCCGTGATCGGCGGCACGACGACGGGCACCTCCATGGCCATCATCCCGGTCTTCGAGGATGCGGAAATCCCGTTCATCTCGCTTGCCGGCGCCATCGAGATCATCGATCCCGTCCGCCCCTTCACCTTCAAGACCCCGCACACGGACCGCATGGCCTGCGCGAAGATCTTCGAGGACATGAAGAAGGCCGGCATCAGCAAGATCGGCCTGATCTCCGGTTCAGACGGTTTCGGCGCCTCCATGCGCAAGCAGTGCCTGGAGATCATCGGCGAATACGGCATCGAGGTGCTGGCCGACGAGACCTATGGCCCGACCGATGCCGACATGACGCCGCAGCTGACCAACATCAAGGGCAAGGACGGCGTGCAGGCCGTGCTGAACCCCGGTTTCGGCCAGGGTCCGGCGATCGTCACGCGCAACTATGCCCAGCTCACCGTCGGCCTGCCGCTCTACCAGTCGCATGGTGTCGCCTCGGATGGCTTCATCGAGCTTGCCGGCGCGGAAGCCGCCGAAGGCGTGCGCCTGCCGGGCACGGCACTGCTCGTCGCGGGCCTCCTGCCGGAAAGCGATCCGCAGCGCGCCGTCGTCGTCGCCTACAAGGACGCCTACGAGAAGGCGACCGGCAAGCCGGTCTCGACCTTCGGCGGCTACGCCCATGACGCGCTGCGCATCCTCGTCGACGCGATCACGCGGGCGGGCAGCACCGAGCCGTCGGCGATCCGCGACGCGATCGAAGGCACGTCCGGCCTGGTCGGCACGACCGGCACGGTGACCATGACGGCGGAGGACCATCTCGGCCTCGACCTGTCGGCCTTCCGCATGCTTCAGATCGAAAAGGGCGGCTGGAAGATCGTCGAGTAATCGAGCCCGCCGGCCCGCGCCATGAGGCGGCGGGTCGGCGGAAACCGTCGCGCGCGAAGCGGAGGCATTCATGCCCGAACTCCTGCAATTCCTACTCTCCGGGATCACGGTCGGCGCGGTCTATGCGCTGGTCGCGCTCGGCTTCACGATCATCTACAACGCTTCCGACGTCGTGAACTTCGCCCAGGGCGAGTTCGTCATGCTCGGCGGCATGATCACCTTCTTCGCGCATGCCGCGGGCCTGCCGCTGCCGCTTGCCGCGCTCATCGCCATCATCGCGACAGCGGGTATCGGCGTCGCGCTCAACAAGCTGGCGATCGAGCCGGCGCGAGGCGCGCCCGTCGTCTCGCTGATCATCATCACCATCGGCGCCTCGATCTTCATCCGCGGCGCGACGCAGCTCGTCTTCGACAAGCAGATCCACCGTTTCCCGGCCTTTTCGGGTGACCAGCCGATCCTCATCGGCGGCGCGACCATCCTGCCGCAGAGCCTCTGGGTGATTGCCGGTGCGCTCGCGATCTTCTTCTGTCTCTGGCTGTTCTTCACGCGCACGCTGATCGGCCGCGCCGTGCTGGCGACGGCGAACAACCGCATCGCGGCCCAGCTCGTCGGGATCAACACCAACTATGTGATGACGCTGTCCTTCGCCATGTCCGCCGCCATCGGCGCGCTTGCCGGTGTGCTGGTGACGCCGATCACGCTGACGAGCTACGATGTCGGGCTGGCGCTGGCGCTGAAGGGTTTCGCCGCCGCCATGCTCGGCGGCATGGGCAATCCCAAGGGCGCGCTCGTCGGCGGCCTGTTGCTCGGCATCCTGGAGGCGATGACGGCCGGCTATATCAGCTCGCAATACAAGGACGCGGCCGCCTTCGTCGTCATCCTCGCGGTGCTCTTCGCCATGCCGCAGGGCCTTTTCGGCCGCAAGTCCACGGATCGGGTGTGATCATGCGGCTCTCCAGCAAGGCAACCACGCTCCTCATCCTCGCCGCGGTCATCGCGATCGCGCCGGTCTTCTTCCCGTCCTCCTACTATTTTCGCGTCGGCTCGCTGATCTTCGTCAACGGGCTTGCGGTGACGGGTCTCGTCATCCTCATCGGCTATGCCGGCCAGATCAGCCTCGGCCATGCGGGCTTTGCCGGCATCGGCGCCTATGCCTGTGCGCTGGCGCCGGTCCATCTCGGCCTGCATCCCGCGCTCGCGGCGGTGCTGGGCGCGGCGCTTTCCGCGGCCATCGCCTTTCTCGTCGGCCGGCCGATCCTGCGGCTCAAGGGCTACTACCTCGCCGTCGCCAGCCTCGGCTTCGGCATTCTCGTCTCGATGGTGCTCTCCAACGAGGCGCAGCTCACCGGCGGGCCGGACGGCATGGCGGTGCCGGAACTTGGTCTTCGCGCCGTCCTGAAGGCTATCGGCATCGATCTTTCCAACACCGAATTCTGGTACGCCTTCTCCGGTCTCGTCTTGGTCATCGGCGCTTGGCTGGCGCTCAACCTCTACCACAGCCCGACCGGCCGGGCGCTCAGGGCGCTGCACGGGTCAGAGGTCGCCGCCCGCACGGTCGGCGTCGATGTGGCCCATTACAAGCTCGTCGCCTTCGTCCTGTCGGCGGTCTATGCCTCGGTGTCGGGTTCGCTGCTGGCGCTGCAGAACAAGTTCATCACGCCTGATGTCGCGGGCTTCATGCATTCGATCGAGATGGTCACCATGGCGGTGCTCGGCGGGGCGGGGTCGATGCTCGGCGCCATCCTCGGCGCGGCGATCCTCACCACGCTGCCGCAGGTGCTGACGGTCTTCCAGGAATACGAACAGCTCATGCTCGGTCTCGTCATGATGCTGGTCATGATCTTCATGCGCGAGGGCCTCCTGCCCTCCATCGCGCGCCGCATCCGGGGGAGGGCAGAATGAGCCTGCTTCAGATCGAAGGCTTGGGGATCGATTTCGGCGGTGTCCGTGCCGTCAACGATGTCGGCTTCTCCTTGAAACCCGGCGAGATTGTCTCCGTCATCGGCCCGAACGGCGCCGGCAAGACGACGCTGTTCAACATGATCTCGGGCGTCTACGCCCCTGCGCGCGGGCGTGTCGCACTCGATGGAGAGGACGTCACGCGCATGCCGCCGCATCAGCTCGCCCGGCGCGGCCTGTCGCGGACCTTCCAGAACCTGCAGATCTTCCAGTCGATGAGCGTGCTGGAAAACGCCGTCGCCGGTCATCACCTGCATGAGCGTGGCTCGGTGTTCGCCGATCTCTTTTCGCTGCCCGCCGCGCGCCGCCGCAGCAGGGCGTCCGAAGAGAGCGCGCGTGCGTTGCTCGACCGCGTCGGCCTCGGCAGGGCCGCCGAGCAGGAGGCGGGCTCGCTCTCCTATGGTGCCTTGAAGCGGCTGGAGATCGCCCGCGCATTGGCGCTGAAACCGCGCGTGCTGCTGCTCGACGAGCCGGCCGCCGGCTGCAATGCCGTCGAGACGGAGGAGATCGACCACCTGATCGCCAAGGTCGCGGCCGAAGGTGTGTCGATCCTGCTGGTGGAGCACGACATGAAGATGGTCATGCGCATTTCCAACCATATCGTGGTGCTCGACCATGGCGAGAAGATCGCCGAGGGCGAGCCGGCTTCGATCGCGCGCGATCCGCGCGTTATCGAGGCCTATCTGGGTGCCCAGGCGGCGGAGGCGCAAAATGCTGACGGTTGAAGGACTGCGTTCGCGCTACGGCCGCATCGAGGTGCTGCACGGCATCGACCTCGACGTCGCCTCCGGCGAGATCGTCACGGTGGTCGGCGCGAACGGCGCGGGCAAGACCACGCTGCTCAAATGCCTTTCCGGCATCCAGCCGGTCTCGGCCGGGTCCATCGTCTTTCGCGGCGAGGCGCTGACCACGGTGCCGGCGCATGCCCGCGTGCGGCGCGGGCTCGCCCAGTCGCCTGAGGGGCGACAGATCTTCACCAACCTGACGGTGGAGGAGAACCTGCGCCTCGGCGCCTATCTCTTTTCCGACGACAAGGTGGAACGGGACCGGGACGACGCCTTTGCCATGTTCCCGATCCTCAAGGAGAAGCGCAACCTTGCGGCCGGCGGCCTTTCCGGCGGCCAGCAGCAGATGCTGGCGATCGCCCGCGCGCTGATGGGCCGCCCTTCCTGCCTGCTGCTCGACGAGCCGAGCATGGGCCTTGCCCCCATCCTCGTGGCGCAGATCTTCGACGTGGTGAAGAGCCTGAAGGCACTCGGCGTCACCGTGCTGCTCGTCGAGCAGAACGCGTTCGGCGCGCTCTCGGTCGCCGATCGCGGTTATGTCATGGAGACGGGCCGCATCACCATGTCCGGGCCCGCTGCCGAACTCATCGCCGACGAACGCATCCGCGCCGCTTATCTGGGAATATGAGACCATGACCGTCACCATCGCCCGCGAAAACGCCATCGCCGTCGTCACCGTCGACAACCCGCCCGTCAACGCGCTATCGCAGGCGCTGCGCCAGGCCCTCGTCGAGGCCGTCGCCACGCTCGATGCGGACGCGGCGGTGAAGGCCGTGGTCCTGATCTGCGCCGGCCGCACCTTCATCGCTGGGGCGGATGTCAGCGAATTCGGCAAGCCGCCGCAGCCGCCGCATCTGCCGGACGTGGTGGCGGCCATCGAAGGTGCGAAGAAGCCGTGGGTCGCGGCGATCCATGGCAGCGCGCTCGGCGGCGGGCTCGAAGTGGTGCTCGGCTGCGCCTGGCGCGTGGCGGTTCCCAGCGCCAGCCTCGGCCTGCCGGAAGTCAAGCTCGGTATCATCCCCGGCGCGGGCGGCACGGTTCGCCTGCCGCGGCTGATCGGCGCGGCCGCTGCCGTCGACCTCGTGACGAGCGGCAGCCCGGTCGGTGCGAAGAAGGCGGAAGGGCTCGGCCTGATCGATGCCATTATCGACGGCAACCTGCGGGCCGGCGCGATTGCCTTTGCGAACGACATTGCCGGCAAGGCCCGGCCGCAGCCGATCTCCAGCCGCGCCGTGGCCCCCGTCGAGACGGGTTTCTGGGAAGGTGCCGAAAAGGCCGTGGCGGCCAGGGCGAAGCGGGAAGCCGCACCGCTCCGGGCGCTTGCCTCGGTGCGGAAGGCGAGCGAGACGGATTTCGCCAGCGCCATGGCCTTCGAGCGGGAAACCTTCCTCGAACTGCGCGGCTCGGAGCAGGCGGCGGCGCTGCGCCATGTCTTCTTTGCCGAGCGCGCCGCGCCGCGCCCGCCGGAGCTTGCCGGCATCACGCCGCGCGCCATCCGCTCGGCCGCCGTCATCGGCGGCGGCACGATGGGCGCGGGCATTGCCGCGGCACTGCGCGATGCCGGCCTGCCGGTCGTCCTCATCGAGCGCGACGCGGCGGCCGTCGAGCGCGGGCTTGCCAATGTGCGGGGCATCTATGAAGGCTCGGTGAAGCGCGGCCGCATCCCGCAGGCCGTGGCGGACGAGCGCGTGGCCGGCGTCATCGGCGGCGACGATTACGGCCTGCTGGCCGATACGGACCTCGTCATCGAGGCGGTCTTCGAGGATCTTGCTGTCAAGCGCGCCGTCTTCGAAAGGCTCTCGGCGGTCTGCCGGCCGGATGCGGTTCTGGCCACCAACACGTCCTATCTCGATCCCGACGCGATGAGCGAAGGCGTCAGTCATCCGGAACGTTTCCTCGGCCTGCATTTCTTCAGCCCGGCGCAGATCATGAAGCTCCTGGAGATCGTGCCGACGGAGGCGACCGCGCCGGAGGTGCTGGCGACCGGTTTCGCGCTCGCCCGCCTGCTCGGCAAGATCCCGGTGCGCGCCGGCATCTGCGACGGCTTCATCGGCAACCGCATCCTGAAGGTGACGCGGGCGCAGGCCGAGCGGCTTTTGCTGTCGGGCGCGACGCCCGCAGCGGTCGATGCCGCCATGCGTGCCTTCGGCCTGCCGATGGGGCCTTTCGAGGCACAGGATCTCGGCGGCCTCGACATCGCTGCCTTTCAGCGCAAGGCGGCGCGCGAGCGGGGCGAGACGCCTTTCGCGCCCGTTGCCGACCGGCTCTGCGCCCTTGAGCGCTACGGCCAGAAGACCGGCGGCGGCTGGTACGACTATCAGCCGGGCGACCGTGCGCCGAAACCCTCCGAAACCGTGGCCGCGATCATCGCCGAGGCGGCGGAGGGCCGGGCGCAGCGGACATGGGACGAGGCAGGCATCGTCGACGCCATCCTCCTGCCCATGGTCAACGAGGCGACGCGCATCCTCGAAGAGCGCGTGGCGCTCCGCGCCGCCGATATCGATCTCGTGAAGATCCATGGCTACGGCTTCCCGCGCTGGCGCGGCGGGCCGATGCACCATGCCGAAGCGCGCGGCCTTTCCGAAGTGGTGGCGGTGCTGGATCGCCTGGCCGGGGAAGGCCTTGCCGAGCCGCCGAGCGACGGCCTGCGCCGGGCGGCGGAAGCCGGCGGCTTTTCGGTGCTTGCCGGGTAAGGCAATTCGGGCAGGACTACCTTGCGGAAGGGCGAAAAGATTGCGTGTTTCGCAGATGGGAAAGGCTTCCGGCGATAGGCAAGCGTTGCGGACTGTGGTGAGATAGTTTTGGGAGAACAGGCTTTCTGCTAGAGCCGGGGAGGGCACGATGCAGTCGCTGATGACGCCGGGACACAAGCCGGTGCCGGTAGAAATTCTCGAGGCGGAGATCAGGAGGGTCTGCGGCTCCTTCGACCTGGAGCCGACGGGGCGGACAGGCGTCGTCAATGGCGATGTCACGACGCGGCGCGTCGGTCCCTTCGATACGGCCATCGTCGCGCTCGATGCCTCGGAGGTCGCGCGCAACACCCGCTCCATCCGACAGGATCCCGGCGAATATTTCTTCCTGCTGGTGCAGGATGCCGGCCACTGTCGCGTCGAGCAGGGCGAGCAGGTCGCGGAGCTTTCGCCCGGCGACATGTTCCTCGTCGATTCCGTCAGGCCCTCCACCTTCCTCTATCGCGGCGAGCGTTCGAACCAGGTGTCGCTGCACATCCCACGCGACGAGATGCTCCACCGCTTCGGCACGCCGTGCACGGGCGGGCTTTCGATCTCGCGCGACGACCCTCTCTTGCTCGCCATGCGCGCGGTCATCGCGAAAATGCTGCTGGAGGAGGGCGCGCAGGCGCAGCTCGGCGAAGCCTTCCTCTGCCTTCTCGGCGCCTACCTGCACTCGACCCGCGTGACGGGCGTTGCCGCGCCCGCCGAGACGCTGCTGTCGCGGGCGCTCGCGATGATCGATCGCCACCGCGCGGACCCGGGCTTCGGGCCGCGCGAACTGGCTGTCCGCCTCAACGTCTCGGAGCGCATGCTGCAGCGGCATTTCCGGCCGCTTGGCGAGACGCCCGGTCATCGGTTGCTCAACCGCCGGCTGGAGCTTGCCCATGCACGGCTTTCCGCCCGCAAGGGGGAGCAGGCGGCGGAAGGCGTCACGGCCGTCGCCTTCGATTGCGGCTTCAACGACCTTTCCTACTTCTATCGCGAGTTCCGCAAGAAATACGGCATGACGCCGGGCGCGGTCGCCCGCTGCCATTGACGCTTTTATCCAAAAGACGGGACGGTGCCGTCCAAGTCCGGCGCGCCATGTCCCTCTAATCTCTGCCACCATATGTCCCCGCCGGAGGAGGCGGGACGTTCATGGAGGAGGCGGACATGACGGAATTCAAGGCTACCATCGGTGGCAAACCGGCGCACGTCGGCGCGGACTTCGCCGTTCTCAACCCGGCGACGGGCAAGGAGGTCGGCCGCGCGCCGAACATGGGCGGGGCGGAGCTGGATGCGGCGGTCTCGGTCGCCAAGGCGGCGTTCGCCTCCTGGTCGGCGCAGGAGGATGCTGCCCTGCAGGCGGCCTGCGCTGCGGTGACGGCCAAGATCGAGGAACATGCCGGCGAGCTTGCCGAGATCATCACGCTCGAACAGGGCAAGCCACTGAACGGCCTCGGCTCGCGCTGGGAGGTCGGCGGCGCCGTCGCCTGGGCGGGCTATACGACCGGGCTTTCGCTGCCGGCGCGGGTGCTGCAGGACAACGAGCAGGGCCGGGTGGAGCTCACCCGCAAGCCGCTCGGCGTCGTCGGCTCCATCACCCCGTGGAATTTCCCGGTCATGATCGCCGTCTGGCATATCCTGCCGGCGTTGCGCACAGGCAACACGGTCGTCGTCAAGCCCTCGCCCCATACGCCGCTTTCCACCCTGCGGCTGGTCGAGATCATGAACGAGGTGCTGCCGCCGGGCGTCGTCAATGTGGTGACCGGCGACGACAGGGCCTTCAATCTCGGCGCCGCCATGTCGGCGCATCCGGATATAAGCAAGATCGTCTTCACCGGCTCCTGCGCCACCGGCCAGAGGGTCATGCGGTCCGCCGCCGACACGATGAAGCGCCTGACGCTGGAACTCGGCGGCAACGACGCCGGCATCGTCCTGCCCGACGCGGATCCGGCGGCGATCGCCGAAGGCCTCTTCTGGGGTGCCTTCATCAACAACGGCCAGACCTGCGCGGCGATGAAGCGGCTCTATGTGCACGATAGCATCCACGACGCGGTCTGCGCGGCGCTGGTCGCCTATGCGCGGGGCATCGAGGTCGGCGACGGCATGGAGGAGGCGAGCATCCTCGGCCCCATCCAGAACCGCATGCAGTTCGACAAGGTCTCGCAGCTCGTGACGGATGCGAAGGGGCGGGGCAAGGTGCTGCTCGGCGGAGAACCGGGCGAGGGCCTGTTCTTCCCGCCGACCATCATCGCCGGCCTTCGCAACGGCGATGCGCTGGTCGACGAGGAGCAGTTCGGGCCGGCTTTGCCGATCATCCGCTACTCCGACGTCGAAGAGGCGATCCGGCTGGCCAATGACAGCCCGAACGGACTCGGCGGCTCGGTCTGGTCGTCAGACATCGCGGCCGCGAAGGCGGTGGCCGGTCGTCTCGCCTGCGGCTCCGTCTGGATCAACAAGCACGGCGCCATCCAGCCGAACGTGCCCTTCGGCGGCGTGAAGGCCTCGGGCATCGGCGTCGAGTTCGCCGAAGAGGGGCTCGCCGAATACACCGACATCCAGGTGGTCTTTGCCTGACACAAGCAAACGAAAAGAGGGAACGATCATGAGACTGACGAAACATCTGGCCACGACGGCACTTGCGCTCGGCCTTGCTGCCGGCGCGGCCGCCGCCCATCCGCTCGATGGGCTGACGGCCGAGGAATACCAGAAGATCAACCAGATCCTGCGCGAGCAGAAGGTGGCGGACGACGACACGCTCTATCCGCTGATCGAGCTGAAGGAGCCGGCCAAGGCCGAGGTGCTCGCCTGGAAGGAGGGCGACAGCCTCGACCGCAAGGCGACGGTCTATTTCACCAGTGCCGACGGCTTCAACGAGGCGGTCGTCAACATCTCCAGGGGTACGGTCGAGAGCAACGGCAAGACGGCCGGCCAGCCGATGGTGCTGTTCACCGAATTCATGAACGCGCTGGAAGGCGCGCTTGGCCACTCGGACATGATCGCGGGGCTTGAAAAGCGCGGGCTCAAGCCGGAACAGGCCTTCTGCCTGCCGCTGACGGGCGGCAACTTCTTCACGGAGGAATACCGGAACTCCCGCCTGATGAAGGTGCCGTGCTACCAGGTGCCGGAGGGGTCCAACTTCTATGCCAAGCCGATCGAGGGCCTCTTCGCCATCTACGATATCGGCAAGAAGGAGGTGCAGCGCGTCATCGATACCGGTGTCGTGGAGCAGGCGCCGAAGGATAGCTGGGGCTATACGGAGGAGGAGGTCGCCGCGCGTCTGCCGCTGCGTCCGGAAATGAAGCCCGTCACGCTCGTTCAGGACGGCGGACCGAACTACAGGATCGACGGCAGCCATGTCGAATGGGACATCTGGCGCTTCAACTTCCGCGTCGACAAGCGCCCGGGCCTCGTCGTCTCCAATCTCGATGTCAACGATGACGGTACCTGGCGCTCGGTCATCTACCAGGCGCATCTTTCCGAGGTCTTCGTGCCCTATATGGACCCGACGGAGGGCTGGTACTGGCGCACCTACATGGACAGCGGGGAATATGGCTTCGGCCTTTTCCTGAGCCCGCTGCGCGCCGGCATCGACTGCCCGTCGCACGCCACCTTCCTGCCGGCGACGATCGCCGACGACAAGGGCGCCCCGCTCGTCATCCCGGATGCGATCTGCGTCTTCGAGCGCAATATCGGCGATCCGGCCTGGCGTCATTTCGAGGTCTTCGCCCAGACGCCGGAAACCCCGGTGCCGGCGGAAGGCCGCCCGGCGACGGAACTCGTGGTGCGCACGGCCTCCGAGGTCGGCAACTATGACTATCTCATCGACTATCGCCTGCAGCAGAACGGCCAGATCAACATCTATGTCGGCGCGACCGGCCTCGATGCGGTGAAGGGCGTCGCCTCGGCCTCGATGAAGGATGCGACGGCGAAGGCGGACACGGCCTACGGTACGCTGATCGCGCCGAACCTCGTCGCCGCCAACCACGACCACTATTTCAACTTCCGCATCGATTTCGACGTCGACCAGCCGGCGAACCATTTCTCGACCATGGACATCGTGCCGGCCAAGCTCGATGCGTCGAGCCCGCGCAAGTCGATGTGGACGGTCGAGCACAACATGCCGAAGACCGAAATGGAGGCGCGCTACAAGCTCTCGGCCATGCAGCCGCGCTATTTCCACATTTCCAACCCGTCGCGCGAAGGCTATCTCGGCCACGAGCCCGGCTGGATGATCCATCACGGCAGCGTCGCCTACGGTCCCTACGATTATGCGAACGACCCGCCGATGAAGCGCAACGCCTATATCGAATATTCGGTCTGGAACACGGTCTACGATCCGGAACAGCGCTATGCCGGCGGCAAGTTCGCCATGCAGAGCGACGGCTCGGATACGCTCGCCGAATGGGTCAAGAAGGACCAGAACCTGATGGGCAAGGACATCGTCACCTGGTTCTCCGCCGGCTTCCACCACATTCCGCGCATGGAGGACTGGCCGGTCATGTCGACCGAGTGGAAGACCGTGCACATCATGCCGCACAACTTCTTCGCCCATAACCCGGCGCTGACTTTGCGCAAGAAGTAAGGACCGGTGCCGGCAGGCGATGCCCCTCATCCGCCTGCCGGCACCTTCTCCCCGCAAGCGGGGCGAAGGGGGTGTTGCGCCGGTTTCCCAGGATAGCGGCGTTATTGAGGGAGGAAAACTTTGCTTCTTGCCCTTTCTCCCCGCTTGCGGGGAGAAGGTCGCGGCAGCGGGATGAGGGGCTGCGTCTGGCGCCCTCCGGCCGCGTTCACTCCGCCGGCTGCATGTCCCCGAAAACCGTCGGGATCAACTCCGAGACGGTCGGGTGGATGTGCACCGCATGCGTGATGGTCGTATAGGGCTTGCCCGCATACATCACATCGAGAATGCCCTGCACCGCCTCGTCGCCGCCGGTGCCGAGAATGGAGGCGCCGAGGATTTTCTTCGTCTGCGCATCGGCGATCACCTTCATGAAGCCGAGGGTCTCGCCCTTTTCCTTGGCGCGGCCGACGCGGCTCATCGGTCTTGTGCCGACCAGCAGCTTGCGGCCGGTCTTGCGCGCTTCCGTCTCGCTCACGCCGGCGCGGCCGAGCGGCGGGTCGATGTAGAGCGCATAGGTCTGGATGCGGTCGCTCACCTTGCGCGGTTCATTGTCGAGGAGGTTCGCGGCGACGATCTCGAAATCGTTGTAGGCCGTGTGGGTGAAGGCGCCGCGGCCGTTGCAGTCGCCCATGGCGAAGATGCCGGGCACGCTGGTTTCCAGCCGCTCGTCGACGGTGATGTAGCCGCGCCTGTCCGTCGCCACGCCCGCCTTGTCGAGGCCGAGGTCGTCGGTGTTCGGCCGCCTGCCGGTGGCGAGGAGGATATGGGAGCCCGGGATTTCGGGCGCGCCCGCCGTGCAGTCGACGCCCACCCCGACGCCGTCTCCGGTCTTGAAGAAGCGGATGCACTCCGCCCCCGTGCGGATGGTAATGCCCTCGCGTTCGAGGATGTCGCGCACGGCGGCGCTGACGTCCTCGTCCTCGCGGGCGATCAGCCGCGGCCCCTTCTCGACGACCGTCACCTCGGCGCCGAATCGGCGGAACATCTGGGCGAATTCCAACCCGATATAGCTGCCGCCGACGATGATAAGGTGCTTCGGCACCTCGGTCAGCTCCATCATCGAGACATTGTCGAGATGCGGCACGTCCCCGACGCCCGGGAAATCGGGCACGACAGCCCGGCTACCGACATTGAGGAAGATCTGCCCGGCCGACAGCCGTTCCTCGCCGACGCGGATTTCCGTCGGGCTTTCGAAGCGCGCATGGCCGCGGATGAAGGTGAGGCCATTCATGCCCGCCAGCCAGTCCTCGTTACCCTCGCGTGCATCGAAGCGCACCTTGTCCTTGCGGGCCATCACCTTGGCGAAATCGATGGAGACATCGCCCGTCACCACGCCGTAATCGGCGCCGCGGCGGGCGAGATGAGCGGCATAGGCGCTGGCGACCATGGCCTTGGTCGGCATGCAGCCCGTGTTGACGCAGGTGCCCCCCACATGCTTGCGCTCGATGAGCGCGACCGTCTTTCCCGCGGCGGTCAGCCGGCCGGCAAGCGACGGGCCGGCCTGGCCTGCGCCGATGATGATGGCGTCGAACCGCTTCATGGCACGACCGACGAGACGACGAAGAGGCCGAGCAGCACGGCGACGGCGTCTTCCAGCAGCGCAATGGGCAGATCCTTGCCGCCGATGGCCGCGACGAGGCGTTTGCGGGCTTCATAGCCGCCGAGCGTGCCGATGACCGCGCCGATGACGCCGGCGACGAGCCCGCCGATCATCGACCCTCCGACGGTGCCGAGAACTGCGCCGCAGAACCCGCCGCTGACGATGCGCGCGCCGAACTGCTGCGGCACCTTGCGGCTCGGCGTGCCCGGCAGCTGGTCGGTGACGAACTCGACGAGGGCGAGGGCGCCGAAGACATAGGGCGTGAAGCGATAGGCCAGGAAGGCGGCCCAGGTGCCGGAGACGGGGAGCCAGCCGAGCGCCGCCCCGATGCTGACGGCGGCCGGTGCCGTCATCGCGCGCAGCCCCGCCACGATGCCGATCAGCACTGCGAGAATGTAAATGCTCATTGTCCCTCACAGATCTGCGCCGGACATCGGCCCGGGATGGTTTCCCGGCAAGGATGAAATGCGGTATCGGAAAATGAGGCGGGCCAAGGCGAGAGTGTCGGATGCGACCGGCAATTGCAACGCGTTTCTGTTGCAAAAGGCTGCCGCTTCGCGCAATCTTGAAAGCGCTTTGAGCGCTGCAACAAACGGCATGCCCTGTCGGTGCGGCGCAGTCTATTTTTTGCGATTGACTGCCATATATGAAATGCTTTGCCGGGACTGGCTTTCCCAAACGTGGTGAAAATGCCGCCATGGCTTCCCGCACAGAACGAAAGGGTTATCTCATGCGTCCAGTTGTCAAATTCCTCGGAGCAGCTCTGGCCCTCGGGCTTGCGGCCGGTGCTGCCCAGGCCCAGGTCGTGGTCTCCTCTAAGATCGATACCGAGGGCGGCGTGCTCGGCAACATCATCCTCTCGGTGCTGAATGCCAACGGCATCGAGACGACGGACCGCGTGCAGCTCGGCGCGACGCCGGTCGTGCGCCAGGCGATCATCGCCGGCGAGATCGACATCTATCCGGAATACACCGGCAATGCCGCCTTCTTCTTCGAAAAGGCCGAGGACCCCGCCTGGAAGGACGCGGCCAAGGCCTATGAACTGGCCAAGACGCTCGATTTCGACGCCAACAAGCTCGTCTGGCTGACGCCGTCCCCTGCCAACAACACCTGGGCGATCGCGCTGCGCAAGGACGTCGCCGAGCCGAACAAGCTGGTGACCCTGAGCGATTTCGGCAAATATGTCGCTGATGGCGGCCAGGTGGTGCTTGCCGCTTCCTCCGAATTCGTGAACTCGGCCGCGGCGCTGCCGGCCTTCCAGACGACCTACAACTTCACCTTGAAGCCGGAACAGCTCATCACGCTTTCCGGCGGCGATACGGCCGCGACGATCGCGGCGGCCGCCAACCAGACGAACGGTGCGAATGCCGCCATGGTCTATGGCACGGATGGCGGCATTGCGCCGTCGGGCCTCGTGGTTCTGGAAGATGACAAGGGCGTGCAGCCGGTCTACCAGCCGGCGCCGATCATCCGCGAGGCGGTGCTGAAGGCTAATCCGCAGATCGAGGAGATTCTGAAGCCAGTTTTCGAAAAACTCGATCTCGTGACGCTGCAGGATCTCAACGGTCGCGTCCAGGTCGGCGGCGAGCCGGCCAAGGCCGTTGCCGAGGACTTCCTGAAGAAGAACGGCTTCATCAAGTAAGGTGCGGTTGTCCTCCGCCCCTGCGGGCGGAGGACCTCTCCTCGAAAGGCGTTCATGACGTTCCGGATCGACAAGCTCGGCGTGGTGATCGCCGCATTGCTGGCCTATGGCGCCTTTCTGGCGCCTTTCGCCAATTTTCGGGCCAACCGCATCGTGCCCGGCGAGGCGCGGGGCATCCTGGAGGCGCTTCCCGCCGGGCTCGGTGCGGCGCTGCTCGGCTTTGCCGTCATCGCCATCGTTGTCGTCGTATTGAAGACGCCGACGGTCTTCCGGCTGCTGCTGGGGCTTGCCGCCTTGCTGGCGCTCGCCATCCTCGTCGGCCTTTCCGCCGGTCACCTCACGCCGCCGGAAAACACCTATGCTCGCGTCTCGCCGGCCTCCGGCTTCTGGCTGCTGAGCTTTGCCTTCGCGCTGCTGACGGCCGATGCGCTGGCGCGTCTCCGGCTTTCTCCGCTCGCCCGGGTCGCGCTGCTTGCCGCCGTCGCCGCGGCTGCCGCCGGGCTTCTGGTGTCCGGCGCCTGGGACGGGCTGTCGATCCTCAAGGAATATGGCAGCCGGGCCGACAGCTTCTGGCTGGAAGCGGGCCGCCATGTCGTCCTGGCGCTCGGCTCGCTTGTCGCCGCCACGCTCGTCGGCCTGCCGCTCGGCATCCTCTGCCACCGGGTGGAGGCGCTGCGCGCCGGCGTGCTCAACGTGCTGAACATCATCCAGACGATCCCCTCGATCGCGCTCTTCGGCCTGCTGATCGCCCCGCTCGGCTGGATCGCCGTCCATGTGCCGGGGGCCGCGGCGCTCGGTATTCGCGGCATCGGCGCGGCGCCGGCCTTCATCGCGCTCTTCCTTTATTCGCTGCTGCCGGTCGTCGCCAACACGGTGGTCGGCCTTGCCGGCGTGCCGCGCGATGCGAATGATGCCGCCCGCGGCATCGGCATGACGGATGGCCAGCGCCTCTTCCGCGTCGAGCTGCCGCTTGCCTTCCCCGTCATCCTTACCGGCATCCGTATCGTGCTGGTGCAGAATATCGGCCTTGCGACCATCGCGGCGCTGATCGGCGGGGGTGGTTTCGGCGTCTTCGTCTTCCAGGGCATCGGCCAGACGGCGATGGACCTCGTGCTGCTCGGCGCGGTGCCGACCGTGGCCCTCGCCTTCGCCGCGGCGATCGTGCTCGATGCCGCAACCGAACTTTCCAACCGCAAACCCGGCAGGGCCGCATGATCGAGATCGACAGCATCACCAAGCGCTATGGCGAGACGGCGGTCGTGGACAGCGTCTCGATGACGATCGCGCCGCACACGATCACCGTCATCGTCGGCACGTCCGGTTCCGGCAAGACGACGCTGATGCGCATGATCAACCGTCTGGTCGAACCGACCTCCGGAACGATCCTGATCGACGGCGCCGACAATCGCTCCATCCCCGGCTACGAGCTGCGCCGCCGCATCGGCTATGCCATCCAGGGCCACGGCCTTTTCCCGCACCGCACCGTCGCGGAGAACATCGCCACCGTGCCGACCCTGCTCGGCTGGGAGAAATCCCGCATCGCGGCCAAGGTGAAGGAGCTGCTGTCGCTGTTCCAGCTCGACCCCGCCGCCTTCGGCCCGCGTTATCCGCATGAACTGTCGGGGGGCCAGCAGCAGCGTGTCGGCGTTGCCCGGGCGCTCGCCGCCGAGCCGAACATCCTCCTGATGGACGAACCTTTCGGCGCGCTCGACCCGGTCATCCGGGCCAAGGCGCAGGATGACCTGCTGGCGATCCAGAAGCATTTCGGCACGACCATCGTGCTCGTCACCCATGATATGGAGGAGGCCTTCCACCTCGCCGACCGCATTGCCGTCATGGACAAGGGCAGGATCGTGCAATATGCGGCTCCGGAGGAGATGCTGGTGAATCCGGCGACGGATTTCGTCGAGACGCTGATCGGCGCCGGCGAGCGGCCCTTCCGGCTGTTGTCGATCGGCGCCGTCGCGGATGCGGCAGAGGCCGGCGAGGCGGAGGGCGAGCCGATCGCCGCGGCGTCCAGCCAGCGCGATGCGCTGTCTGCCCTGCTCTGGTCCGGCCGTGAGGCCCTGCCGGTCGTCGGCGCGGATGGCGCCCGGCTTGGCCGCGTCACGCTTGCCGGCCTTGCCCGGCGCGCCGCGAGGCCGCAATGAAGCGGCTCCTGCCCAATCTCCTGCGGCTGGCGGCACTCCTCGTCCTCATCGCCTTTCTCGTCCAGCCGGCGCTCTTCGAGCCCTTGCTGAAACCGCTGGTGCAGGCCAATGCGCCGGCCGTCTACAACCAGGGCAGCCTGCTGTCGCTGACGCTTTCGCACCTCGCCACGGTCTTCGCCGCGACGCTCGCCGCGACCGTCGTCGCCGTCGGGCTCGCCATCCTCGTCACAAGGCCGATCGGCGCGGAATTCCTGCCGCTGTCGCGCAGCCTCGTGAATATCGGCCAGACCTTTCCTCCGGTCGCGGTGCTGGCGCTCGCTGTGCCCGCCGTGGGCTTCGGCGAGAAGCCGACGCTGATCGCGCTCTTCCTCTACGGCCTGCTGCCGATCTTCGAAAATGCCATGACGGGCCTTTCCACCCTGCCGCCCGCCGTCACGGAGGCCGCGCGCGGCACGGGCATGACCGCCTGGCAGCGGCTTACACGGGTGGAGCTGCCGCTGGCGCTGCCGGTCATCCTCGCCGGCATCCGCCTCTCCGTCGTCATCAGCCTCGCCACCGCCACCATCGGCTCCACGGTGGCGGCCAAGACGCTCGGCGAGGTGATCATCGCCGGACTGCAATCGAACAACCTCGCCTTCGTGCTGCAGGGCGGCCTCGTCGTCGCCGTGCTGGCGGTGCTGATCTATGACGGCTTTTCCGCCCTCGAACGGGTGCTGTCGCGCCGGGCGGGACGGGTCTAGCGATCTTCGGTTTCGAGGTCGTAGACGAGGATGCCCTGGATGCCGCCTTCGGCGGCGGTGACGAGCCGGGCGCCCGTCTGCTTGTGCTCCGGGTCCTCCAGATAGGCGTCCCGCGCGAAACTGTCGGCGAAATCGACGATGAAGCCGTCGCTGAACCCCTTGTCCATGCCTGCTTCCGGGCTGACATTCACGCCGATATGGACGGCGAGCATGCCCGGCAGGCGATCCTTCAGGGCGTCGATCTCGTTGAAGAGTTCGGCCTTGTAGGCGGCGGAGATGGTCGGCTTGAAGTGGATGAAGACGCAATGACGGATCATGGTTCTACCTACCGGATGTTGGCGCGGGCGCGCGGGCGCGCGTCGTTGCGTTCATGCAGGAAGACCTGGGCGGGCAGCGCCGGCAGGCCTCGGATGATGTCGGCGCCCTTCTCGCCCACCATGATGGTCGGCGCATTGGTGTTGCAGGAGGGAACGCGCGGCATGACGGAACTGTCGCAGACGCGCAAACCTTCAAGCCCGTGCACCTTCAAATCGAGCCCGACGACGGCGTCGGCTCCCGTCCCCATCCTGCAGGTGCCGACCGGGTGGTGGTCCGTCTTGGCGTTGGCGCAGCCGTATTCGAACAGGTCCTCGTCGGTGACGACCTTCGGTCCCGGCAGGCGCTCGGCCATCACATAGGGTTTCAGCGCCGCCTGCTGCATGATCTCGCGGGCGATCTTCAGCCCTTCGATCGACATTCTGCGGTCGTGCGGGTCCTCCCAGTAGTTCGGGTCGATCAGCGGCGCGGCGGCGGGATCGGCGGAGGAAAGCCGCACCGTGCCCTTCGAGCGGGGGTGCAGATAGGCCGAATTCAGCGTCACGCCGGCGTTCTTCAATCTTTCCACGCCCGCCTCGATGCCGGAGCCGAGGCCGAGATGGAACTGGATGTCCGGTGAGCGCGCATCGGGATCGGCATACCAGAAACCGCCCGTCTCGAAGAGCGAGGAGGCGACGGGACCGGAGCGGAAGAGCACATATTGCAGGCCGGCCCAGAGCGTGCGGTGCAGTTTCGCCACGCCGTCATAGGTGTGATCGCCGGTGCATTCGGAAATCACGAAGAGGTCGAGATGGTCCTGCAGGTTGGAGCCGACTCCCGGCAGGTCGTGCCTGACCGTGACGCCGACCGATTTCAGGTGGTCGGCCGGGCCGATGCCGGATTGCTGGAGCAGTTTCGGCGAGCCGATGGCCCCCGACGAGACCAGCACCTCGCGATCCGCGCGGATCGTCTCGACGCCACTGCCCGTGGCCACCTCGACGCCGACGGCGCGCGTTCCTTCCAGCACGATGCGGGCGACGCGGGCGCCGGTGCGGATGGTGAGGTTCTTCCGGTCCCGGATCGGCGAGAGATAGGAGAGCGAGGCGGAGGAGCGGCGGCGGTTCCGTTGCGTCAACTGGTAGAAGCCGACGCCGGCCTGCTGGCGGCCGTTGAAATCGTGGTTGTAGGGAATGCCGAGCTCCTGGCCGGCGCGGATATAGGCGTCGCAGATCGGCAGGGCCGAGACCGGCATGGAAACGCCGAGCGGGCCGCCGTAGGCATGGTAGTCGTCGGCGAAGCGCTGGTTGTCTTCGGCGCGCTTGAAATAGGGCAGGATCTCCCGGTAGCTCCAGCCCTCGCAGCCGTCCTCGCTGGCCCAGAGGTCGTAGTCGGCGGCGTTGCCGCGGGTATAGAGCTGCGCGTTGATCGAGGAGCCGCCACCGATGACCTTTGCCTGCGTATAGCGCAGCACGCGGCCCTTCATGTGCTTCTGCGGCACGGTCTCCCAGCCCCAGCTGGCGACGCCCTTGGTCATCTTGGCAAATCCCGCCGGCATGTGGAACAGCGGGTTCCGGTCGCCGCCGCCGGCCTCCAGCAGCAGCACGCGCACCGTCGGGTCCTCGGAAAGCCGGTTTGCCAGCACACAGCCGGCGGGGCCGGCGCCGGTGATGATATAGTCGTAAGTCATGTCTTCGTCCTCAGAAACGTTCGGTGCCGTGCCGGGTGGGGCTGCCCCTCATCCGCCTGCCGGCACCTTCTCCCCGCAAGCGAGGCGAAGGTATTTGCCGTGCCCTCTCGTCCCCCTCGCCCCGCTTGCGGGGAGAGGGCGGGGTGAGGGGCCAATCCTTGCTCACAGCCGGCCGATCGACAGCCCGCCGTCGAGATTGATCACCGAGCCGGTGGCGAAGGCGAATTTTCCGGTCGCCAGCGCGGCCGCGGCGGTGCCGATGTCGTCCGGCTCTCCCCAGCGCTTCATCGGCACCAGGCCGTCATCGATCAGGGTGTCGTATTTCGCCGAGACGCCGGCCGTCATGTCGGAGCGGATGATTCCGGGGCGGATTTCGAAGACGGAGATGCCCGTCTCCGCCAGCCTGAGCGCCAGCCCCTGGCTGAAGGCGGCAAGCCCCGCCTTGGTCATGCAATAGTCGAGCCGCTCTGGCGAGGTGAGGCCGGCCGAGACGGAGGTGATGTTGATGATCGAACGTGACCTTGCCGCCTCGTTCGAATGCAGCATCGCCTTCAGCACGGCCTGGGTGAAGAAGACCGTGCCGCGCAGGTTGGTGGCGACGATCGCGTCGAAATTCTCCGGTGCGAGATCGAGGAAATCGCCGCGCACGACGGAGGCGATCCCGGCATTGTTGACGAGGCAGCCGATGGCGCCGAGCTGGTCTTCGACAGCCGCGACCGTTGCTGCATGGCCAGAGAGATCGGCGAGGTCCGCCTTGAGGTAGATCGCGCGCGCGCCGAGCGTGGCGAGGTCGGCGAGCATGGTGTCGGTCGCCGCATCGCTCCCGCCGATGCCGGTGATGGCGATGTCGAAACCTTCCGCCGCAAGCGCCCTGGCGATGCCGAAGCCGATGCCGCGGCGGCCGCCGGTGACGATGGCGACGGAGCGTGCGGAGGTCGTCATGCGGCGAGATCCCTCGAGTGGATGTGGTCGGCGACGCGCAGTGCCTGGGCGGCGACCGTCAGCGCCGGGTTCACGGCGGCCGATGTCGGCAGGTAGGAGGCGTCGACCACGAAGAGGTTCGGATGGTCATAGGCACGGCACCAGATGTCGAGCGGCGCGCTCGCCGGGTCGTTGCCGATGCGCACGGTGCCGCACTGGTGCGAGGGCGTGCGCTTGTCGAAGGCTCTGGCGAGCACGACGGGAAAGCCCGCCTTCTTCAGCGCAGCCTTGAGCCTGGCGACGAGATCGAGATGGGCCTGCCAGTTGGTTCGCGTCCATTTCAGGACGATCCGGTCGCGATCGACCATGATACGGCTTTCGGGATGCGGCAGGTCCTCGCTCATGGCGTAGAAATCGATGGCGCGGGACGCGACCTGTTCCAGCAGCCACTCCGGCGCGGAGGGCATGTTGGCCTTCAGGATCTTTCCCGAGACGCGGCCGAGAAGCTGCACATTGCCGAGTGGCGGCCCGCCGTTTCCGTCAGAGAGGTAATAGTCGTTGAAGCCGAAACTCTTCTGGTAGACGGAGGTGTTCCTGTAGAAGGGCGAGAGGCCGATCACGGCGCTCGAATTGTGGTTCATGAAGTTGCGGCCGACCTGGTCGGAGCTGTTGGCGAGCCCCTTGGGGAAGGCTTCCGAGGCGGAGCGCAGCAGCAGCACGGCGGATTGGACCGCGCCGGCCGAGAGGATGACGAGTTTCGGCGAAACGCTCTCCGCCACGTCGCCGCGCTGGTAGTGCACCGTCGCGATGGTGCGGCCGTGCGGGGCGGTGGCGAGCCGCGTCACCCGGCAATTCGTGCGCAGTTCGACATTCGGATGCTTCAGGGCTTCGGCAAGCGCCACGCTTTCCGCGTCCATCTTGCCGTCGTCGGCGTTCGGATGCGCATCCCACGGCGTCTTCGCCTTGGCGAGCCAGCGGTCGATGTCGACGCCGAGCGGCAGCGAATAGGGATGCAGGCCGTTCGCCTTCATTTTTGCGCGCACCTCGGCGATGGCAGGCTCGTCCGGCACGGGCGGGAAGGGGTAGGGTGCGGAATGGTGCGGTTCGGTGGGATCTTCGCCGAGCGTGCCGCGGACGTTGTAGAGCTTTTCGGCGGCGCAGTACCACGGCTCCAGCGCTTCATAGGGGAAGGGCCAGGCGGGGGAGACGCCGTCGCGGTGGCGCATCTCCTCGAAGTCCTCCCGGCGGTAGCGCACCAGCACGGCACCGTAGAATTTCGAGTTGCCGCCGACATTGTAGTAGTTGCCGGGGTTGAAGGCGGTGCCGTCCGCCTCGTACCACATCTCCTTCGGGCGGAAATGGCCGTGTTGGAAGATGGCGCGCTGGTCGCGGTTTTCCGGGCGGTCGGGCAGGTGATCGCCCGCTTCGAGGATGACGATTTTCGCGCCCGTCGGGGCGAGCGCGGCGGCCATGGTGGAACCGCCGATGCCCGATCCGATGATGACGATGTCCGGCTGCGTGGTCATGATCTTGCTCAGGATATGCGAAGCTGGCTGGCGGGATCGAAGAACACCGCCTTGTCGAGGTTGAAGGCAAGGCGTGCCGTCTGGCCGGCGGCGATGCGCACGTCGGCGCGCAGGCGGGCAACGATCTCCTTGCCGCCGAGATGGGTGACGGCGAAGGTATCCGCGCCGGCCGGCTCCACCACCTCGATCAGGCAGTCGCCCTCGGCCACCGTGCAGGCATTGCGGTCCGCGCCGTCCGGGTCGGTCAGCGCCTCGGGGCGTATGCCGAAGATCACGTCCTTGCCGCTATAGGCGGAAAGGCTGCCGGGTGCGTTGGGGACGGACAGCACCAGCGGCTCGGCCTGATGGCGGGCGAGCGAGACGGCAAGGCCGGATCCGTTCTGCTCCACCTTGCCCTTGAGCAGGTTCATGGCGGGCGAGCCCATGAAGTCGGCGACGAAGGTGTTGGCGGGATTGTTGTAGATGTCCGCCGGCGAGCCGAATTGTTGCAGCACGCCGTCCTTCAGCACGGCGATCTTGGTGGCGAGCGTCATCGCCTCGATCTGGTCGTGCGTGACATAGACGATCGTCGTCTTCATGCGCTGATGCAGGCGCTTGATCTCCGTGCGCATGTCGACGCGCAACTTGGCGTCGAGGTTCGACAGCGGCTCGTCGAAGAGGAAGAGCTTCGGGTCGCGCACCAGCGCGCGGCCCATGGCGACGCGCTGGCGTTGGCCGCCGGAGAGCTGGCCGGGCTTGCGGTCGAGAAGATGGCCGATCTGCAGCATGTCGGCGACCTGCTTGATCGCCTTGTCGCGCTCCTCCTTCGGCACGCCGCGGATCTCCATGCCGAAGGCGATGTTGCCGGCCACCGTCATGTTCGGATAGAGCGCGTAGGACTGGAACACCATGGCGATGTCGCGCTTGGAAGGGTGCAGGCCCGCGACCGAGCGGCCGTCGATGGCGATGTCGCCGGAGGTGATCGGCTCCAGCCCGGCGATGGTGTTGAGCAGCGTGGACTTGCCGCAGCCGGACGGGCCGACCAGCACGAGAAAGCCGCCCTGCTCGATCTCCAGGTTGATGTCCTTCAGAATTTCGAGCGCGCCGTAGGATTTGCGCAGGTTGCTGATCTTCAGGAACGACATGGGACTATCCTTTCACGGCGCCGGACATCAGGCCGCGCACGAAGTACCGTCCGGAGACGATGTAGACGATGAGGGTGGGCAGCGCCGCGAGGATCGCGCCGGCGAAGTGCACGTTGTATTCCTTCACGCCGGTGGACGAGGAGACGAGGTTGTTGAGCGCCACGGTCATCGGCGTTGTCGCCGCGCCGGAGAAGGAGGCGCCGAACAGGAAGTCGTTCCAGATGTTGGTGAACTGCCAGATGACCGAGACGACGATGATCGGGCCGGAGGACGGCAGCAGGATGCGGTAGAAGATCTGGAAGAAGCTTGCACCGTCGATCTGCGCCGCGCGCACCAGCTCGGTCGGGAAGTTTTCGTAGTAGTTGCGGAAATAGAGCGTCGTGAAGCCGATGCCGTAGACGACGTGCACGAGGATGAGGCCCCAGAGCGAGCCGGCAAGCCCGAGCATGCCGAGGATGCGTGCCATCGGGATGAGCACGATCTGAAACGGGATGAAGCAGGAGAGGAGAAGCAGGCCGAAGAAGACGTTCGAGCCCCGGAACTGCCACTTCGTCAGCACGTAGCCGTTCAGCGCGCCGATGATGGTGGAGATGGCGACCGCCGGCACGACCATCAGGATCGAGTTGATGAAGAACGGGCGCAACCCTGTCGGCTGCACGCCGATCTGCGCCGTCGACCAGGCCTGCAGCCAGGGCTCGATCGTCCAGACCTGCGGCAGGTTCAGCATGCCGCCCTGGCGGATTTCCTCCAGTGGCTTCAGCGAGTTCACCAGCATCACGTAGAGCGGCAGCAGGTAGTAGACCGCAAAGAGGATGAGCGCGATGTAGATCAGCGCGCGCGTCAGCCTGTTGTGCGAGATGACATTGTCGGGGTTTTGCGCGCTCATCGGCCTTTGCCTCCGCGGATCTCGGAATAGAGGTAGGGGATGATGATCGAGAAGATCATGACCAGCATGATGATCGCCGAGGAGGCGCCGATGCCCATCTGGTTGCGGGTGAAGGTATAGGAATACATGAAGGTCGCCGGCAGCTCGGTCGCCTGGCCGGGACCGCCGCCCGTCAAGGCGACGACGAGGTCATAGGCCTTGATGGCGAGGTGGGCGAGCACGACGAAGGCGGAGAGGAAGACCGGGCGCATCAGCGGAATGATGATGCGGCGGTAGATGGTGGCGGTGGAGGCACCGTCGATCTGCGCGGCCTTGATGATCTCGTTGTCGACGCCGCGAAGGCCGGCGAGGAACATCGCCATGACGAAGCCTGAGGACTGCCAGACGGCGGCGATGACCACGCAGTAGATGGCGTAGTTGCGATCCTTGATCCAGTTGAAGGCGAAGCTTTCCCAGCCCCAGAGGTGCATGGTGTTCTCAAGGCCGATGCCGGGGTCGAGGAACCACTTCCAGGCGGTGCCCGTGACGATGAAGGAGAGTGCCATCGGGTAGAGGTAGATCGGCCTGAGGATGCCTTCGGCGCGGATCTTCTGGTCGAGCAGGATGGCGAGCGCCAGGCCCAGCACCGAGCAGATGACGATATAGAGCGAGGCGAAGATCGCAAGGTTCGAGATCGCCCGCCACCAGTGCGGCAGCGCCCAGAGCTTGGAATAGTTGCTCAGTCCCACGAAATTGTAGGAGGGCAGCATCCTGCTGTCCGTCAGCGACAGGAAGCCCGTATAGGCGATGAAGCCGTAGACGAAGACGAGCACGATGAGGAAACTGGGTGCCAGCACGAGCTTCGGCAGAAGCTCCTGCAGCCGGCTTCGGCTATCCATGGTCGATACCACCGTTATTGTGTGTTTGTCGGCGGCGAGGCACGCCCCTCATCCGCCTGCCGGCACCTTCTCCCCGCAGGCGGGGAGAAGGACTATGCCGTGACCTCTCCGTCTCCCTCTCCCCGCTTGCGGGGAGAGGGCCGGGTGAGGGGCAGCGTCGTTCGCTTACTTCGCGGCCTCGACGGCGGCCTTCAGCTCCTCGACGGCCTCCTCGGAGGAAAGCTCGCCGTTGAACTGCCGGGTCACGACGTCGTAGATCGCGTTCTTGACCGAAGCCGGGTTGGCGTGGCCGTGGGCCATGGAGCCGAAGAGCGAGCCGTTGGTGTTGGCCTCCGCCAGGTCCTTGATCGCCTTCTTGCCGCAATCGTCGAAGTCCGTGTCCGGAACGTCCGTGCGGGCCGGGGCCGAGCCCTTGACCACGTTGAAGGCCGACTGGAAGGTCGGGCTCTCGATGGCCGACGCCATGGTCAGCTGCGCCGGGACCTTGTCCTCGGCCACCTTGAACATCGCGAACTGGTCGGAGTTGAAGGTGACGGAGCCCTGCGTGCCCGGGAAGCGCATGCAGACGAAGTCCGTGCCGGGCTTCTTGCCGGCCTTGATGAATTCGCCCTTCGCCCAGTCGCCCATGAACTGCACGCCGGCCTTGCCCTCGATGACCATGGCGGAAGCCAGGTTCCAGTCACGGCCGGAGAAGTTGTCGTCCACGTAGGAGCGCAGCTTCGTCATGCGGTCGAAGGCTTCCTTCATCTGGGCGCTGCCCAGCGTTTCCGGATCGAGGTCGATGAAGGCCTTCTTGTAGAAATCGTTGCCGAAGGAGAGCACGACCGCGTCGAAGATCGTCGCGTCCTGCCACGGCTGGCCGCCATGGGCGACCGGCGTGATGCCTTGTTCCTTGAACTTGTCGAGCAGGGCGACCAGTTCGTCCCAGTTCGCCGGCTCCTTGCCGCCGGCAGCGTCGAGCGCGGCCTTGTTGACCCACACCCAGTTCGTCGAGTGCACGTTGACGGGCGCGGCGATCCAGTGGCCGTCATACTTGGAGAACTGCTGCAGGGCGGTCGGGATCACCGTGTCCCAGCCTTCCTTGGCGGCGATCTCGTCGAGATTGCCGAGCGCGCCTTCCTTGGCCCAGTCGAGAATGTCGAAGCCGAGCATCTGCACCGCGGTCGGCGCGTTGCCGGCCGTGACGCGGGCGCGCAGCACCGTCATGGCTTCCGTGCCGCCGCCGCCGGCGACCGGCATGTCGGTCCAGGAGATGCCCTTGGATTCGAGGTCCTTCTTGAGCACGTCGAGCGCGGCGGCTTCACCGCCCGAGGTCCACCAGTGCAGGACTTCCACGCCTTCCGCGGCCTTGGCGGACAGGCCGCCCATCGTCATCATCACCGCGGCGATCGCGGTGGTCGTCAGAAACTTGCGCATCGTATTCCTCCCGTTTGCAAGTTCGAAGGGCGAGAGCCTCCTCCCGCCGATGGTTCATCTGCGGCTCAAAGCGCCGAGCCAATTTAAAACGTTGTAAATTTGCGGAGTCAAGCACATGCCACCCATCCTCGGGCATGCTTTTGCAAATGCAGTAAATTCCGGAAATCCGGGTGATCGGCACAGCTCGCGCGGCATTGTGCAGCGCACTGAAATCGTTTTAAATTCTGTGCGGCGCAAGATTGCCGAAGACGGGGCTCGCCGGTATGGTGCCGCATATCGCCTGCCGCCATCCGAAGAACCGCACCCGTGTCCCGCATCGAAAAGCCCGCCGACAGTGACCCCGCCCGCAACGCGCTTCGAACCGGCAAGCCGACGCTGAAGACGATTGCGGAAATCACCGGCCTTGCGATCACCACGGTCTCCCGCGCGCTCGGCAACGCGCCGCAGATTTCCGAGACGACGCGCCGGCGCGTGCACGAGGTCGCCGCCGAGATCGGCTACCTGCCGGACCGTGCCGCCCAGCGCCTCAAGACCGGCCGCACCAATGTCGTGTCCGTCCTGCTCGATCCGCACGAGGAGATCCTGGGCTTCGGCACGTCCATCATGCATGGCCTGGCGCGCGCCCTTCAGGGCACCGCCTACCACCTCATCGTCACGCCGAATTTCCTTGACGGCAGCAATGTCGATGCCGTCAACTACATCATCCGCAACGGCATGGCCGACGGCCTCATTTTCTCGCGCACGGAACCCTTCGATCCGCGCGTGCGGCTGCTGCTGGAAAACGGCTTCCCCTTCGTCACCCACGGCCGCACCGAATTCTCCATCCCGCACGCCTTCGTCGACTACGACAATTTCGCCTTCGCCTATGCGGCCACCAGACGGCTGATCGTCAAGGGCCGGCGCAAGGTGACGATCATCCTGCCGCCCCGGCGCCTCACCTTCTACCAGCACATGCTGCACGGTTTCATGACCGCCGTGCGCGAGGCCGGCGCCGCCTACGAGATTCCCGAGGCGCTCGATCTCGACAGCCCCGCCGACATGATCCGCGACTATGTTCGCCGCCGCAGCGCCGAGCCCGATCCGCCCGACGGTTTCGCCTGTCCCGGCGAAGTCTCGGCGCTCGCCACGATCACCGGCATGAGCGATCGGGGCCTTTCGCTCGGTGGCGAATACGACATCGTCGCCAAGCAGACGTCGCGGCTGCTCAGCCAGATCCAGCCGAAGGTCGAGACGATCTACGAGGACCTGACGGCGGCCGGCGAGGCGATGGGCCGGCTGCTGCTGAAGCGCATCGGCGGCGAGCCCATCGAGGATCTCACCATCCTGCAGAGCCCACAACTCAGCTTCCCGACGCCCTGAGCGGGCGGCAGCGCCGGTCCCAGCCATGGTTGTCGAGAAAGGGTGGCTCATCGCGGCATCCACCAGCCGGTGCGCGCGCCGATATGCATGTTGAGCGTCTTGGTCTCCGTATAATCCTCCACCGCATGGCGGCCGAGCTCTCGGCCGAGGCCGGACTGGCGATAACCGCCGAAGGGCAGCTCCGAAGCGCCGTCCATGAAGGTGTTCATCCAGATCGTGCCGGCACGCACCTTGCGGCCGATGGTGAGGCAGGTGTCGAAGTCCCGGCTCCAGACGCCGGCCGAAAGGCCGTAGTCGATGGCATTGGCGATGCGGATCGCCTCTTCCGTCGTCTCGAAGGTCAGGACCGAAAGCACTGGGCCGAAGACTTCCTCGCGGGCGACGGCCATGTCCGGCCGGACGCCCGAAAGGATGGTCGGGGCCATGAACTGGCCGAGACCGAGATCGAGCGCGGCGCCGCCAAGCGCCACCAAAGCGCCGGCCTTGGCGGCACCATCGACATAGGCACCGATCTTTGCGAGGTGCTGCGGCGTGATGATCGCGCCGACCTGTGTCGTCGGATCGAGCGGATCGCCGACCTTCACCTTCTTCGCCAGGTCCGCGATGCGGGCCGTCACGTCGGCCGCAATCGACGTGTGCAGGATCAGCCGCGAGCCGGCATTGCAGCATTCACCGGCATTGAAATAGGCGCCGAAGACGGCGGCGTCGATGAAGGCGTCGAGATCGGCGTCGGGGAAGACGATTTGCGGGTTCTTGCCGCCGAGTTCGAGTGACACCTTCTTCAACGTCTGCGCCGCATTGGCCATGGTCAGGCGGCCGACGCCGGTCGAGCCCGTGAAGGAGACCATGTCGACATCCGGATGCGTCGTCATCGGCGCGCCGACCTCCGGGCCGGTGCCGGTGACGATGTTGATGACGCCTGCGGGCACGCCGGCCTCGATAAGGATCTCCCCGAGGACGAGCGTCGAGCCCGAAGTGAGCTCGGACGGCTTGACCACCGTCGTGCAGCCGGCGGCAAGCGCGAAAGGTAATTTCTGGCTTACGATCAGGAAGGGGAAATTCCACGGCGTGATGATCGACACGACGCCGATCGCCTCGCGCAGCACGACGCCGAGCGTGCCGTCGCCGAGCGTGTTGTAGCTTTCGCCGTGAAGATCGCGGGCAAGCGCCGCGGCGTAGCGCCAGATGTCGACCGCGCCGCCGAGTTCGCCCTTGGCCTGGCTTATCGGCTTGCCGCTTTCGATGCAGTCGAGGAAGGCGAGCTCGTCCGCGCGGGCGGCGATGAGGTCGGCGGCCTTCAGGAGGATGTTGGAACGCTCGGCGCCGGTCATGGACGGCCATGGTCCGTCGTCGAAGGCCTTGCGCGCGGCGGCGATGGCGCGTTCGGCATCGGCTTTGCTGCCGGCCGGATAGCGGCTGACGACGATGCCGTGGCCGGGCGCGATGCGCTCGATCGGCTGGCCGGCGCCCTCCGTCCACGTGCCGTCGATCAGCATGCGGAAATCGCGTGCCTTGAAGTTTTCCAGCGCCTTGGGTTTCACATGCGCGGTCATCACCATTCTCCCTTGAAATCAGCGGGGCGCTTGCCCGTGAAGGCGGCGACGCCTTCCTTGAGGTCCCCGGTCTTGGCGACGAGGATCGAGCCGAGCGTCTCCACCGCCGCGCCATTGTCCTCGCCGTTCGCCACCGCGATCATCAGCTTGGAAATTTCCGTTGCCGCCGGCCCGCGGGCCGCGATGCGCGCGGCATAGGTCTTGGCCGCCTGCACGGCTGTCCCGGTTTCCACCACCTGATCGACGATGCCGAGCATCGCGGCTTCCGCCGCCGTCAGCACCTCGCCGCCGAGCAGCATGCGGCGTATGGTTTGGGCGCCGAAACGCTTCACCAGCCGCTGCGTGCCGGACCAGCCGGGCACCATGCCGAGGCCGGCCTCCGGCAGGCCGATCTTCACTTGGGCCTCCGCGATGCGGATATCCGCCGCCGCCGCGAGCTCCAGCCCGCCGCCGAGCGCATGGCCGTTGACGGCGGCGATCAGCGGCATGCGCAGCGTCGCCAGCCGTTCGAAGACGCGGTGGCCGAAGCGCACCCAGGCATGGCCGAATTCGTTCGGCTCCATGCCGGCCCAGGCGCGGATATCGCCGCCGGCGGAGAAGGCCTTGCCTTCGCCGGTGAGGATGGCGACACGCACAGCGGCATTCGCCTCGACCGTGTCGCAGGCCGCTGAAAGCTCCTTCAGCATGTCGATGTCGAAAGCGTTCAGCTTTTCCGGCCGCGCGACGGTGATCGTCGCGAGAGAGCCTTCGATATCGATGCGGATGCGCGGCTCAGCCATGGGCGGCCCCTGCCAGCGTGCGCGGCGCCTTTTCGGGCAGCGTGAGGCCGATCGGCGCATCGGTGAAGAGCTTTGCGTCCATCACCTTGAGGTCGGGCGAAACGATCAGCGCGAAATCCGACTGGTCGAGGATATGCGTCTTGAGATCGACGCCGGGCGCGATCTCGGTGAGCACGATGCCGTCGGGCGTCAGCTTCATGACACAGCGCTCGGTGACATAGGTGATGTCCTGCCCCTGCGCGACGCCGCGCGGGCCGGAAAAGGTGACATGCTCGACGGCATTGACCAGCTTCTTCAGCTTGCCTTCCTTCTCGATGACGAGCTTTCCATCCGCGATGGCAAGCCTGGCGCCGGCGTTGAACATGCCGGAGAAGACGATCTTCTTCGCCCGCGCCGTGATGTCGACGAAGCCGCCGGCCCCCGCCGTCACATGCGGACGGAAGGAGAGTTTCGAGACGTTCACCGAGCCGTCCCTGCCGATTTCCAGGAAGGAGAGCAGCGAGGCATCGAAGCCCGCACCCTGGAAATAGGTGAACTGGTAGGGCGAGGGCATGAAGGCATCGGCGTTCGAGGCGCAGCCGAAGGCGAAGTCGAGCAGCGGCACGCCGCCGACGGCGCCCTGCTCGATCACCCAGGTGACGGCGCCGTGCAGGCCTTCTTCCAGCAGGATGCGCGGCACGTTGGCGGAGATGCCGAAGCCGAGATTGACGGCGCTGCCGGCCTCCAGCTCCTCGGCCACACGGCGGGCGATGACCTTCTGGATGTTGAACTCGGGCACGCGGAAACTGTCGAGCGGACGGAAGATCTCGCCTGAAATGGCGGGGTCGTAGAGCGTCTGCGTCGTCTGCTTCTGGTCCGGATCGACCACGATGTAATCGACCAGCACGCCGGGCACACGCACGTCGTGCGGTTTCAGCGAGCCGTCCTTGGTGATGCGCTTGACCTGTGCGATGACGATGCCGCCATTGTTGCGGGCGGCGAGCGCCTGGTCGAGCCCGCCGAGGTAGGCGCCCTCGTGTTCATAGGTGAGGTTGCCGCGCTCGTCGGCGGTGGTGGCGCGGATGATCGCCACGTGAGGCGCGATCGCCTTGAAGTAGAGCCATTCCTCGCCGGCGAAGGTGATTTTTTCGACCACCGGCTCGTTTGCGGCGGAGGCGTTCATCGCGCAGCCTTCGCGGTTTGGGTCGACAAAAGTTTCAAGGCCGACCTTGGTGATGACACCGGGGCGCTTTGCGGCGGCCTCGCGGTGCATGTCGAAGAGGATACCGGAGGGGATGTTGTAGGCGGCCACCTCATCCTTGCCGATCATCTGCCAGATCAGCGGCGGTTCGGAAGACGAGGGTCCGGACGGATACGAGCCGCCGATGATCTTCTTCAGCAGGCCCTTTTTCGCGATGTGGTCGACACCCTTGATGCCGCTCATGTCGCCGGCGGCGATGGGGTGCAGCGTCGTCAGGTTCCTCGGATGGCCCGTTTCGTCGAAATGAGCGCCGATCGCCTTCAGCATCAGGTCCGGGCAGCCGAGGCCGGAGGAGGAGGAGACCGAGACGACGGCGCCGTCGGGGATCAGGCCTGCCGCCTCGCGCGGGGTGATATGCTTGCTCATGGGGCTCACAGTCCCGGCTCGATGCGGACCGCATGGCCTGTGCGGGCCGCCTCGACGACGGCAAGGCCCGTCGCCAGCGACCAGACCCCGTCCTTGCCGGTGGCGGACGGCGTTCCCTTGCCGGCAATGGCGGCGTGGAAGGCGGCAAGGGTGATCTCGTAGAGGTTGCGATGGTCGAGCGGCAGCTCGTGCTCGCCGTCGGCATCCCGGAGCGTCACCGTGCCGGTGGGGCGCTGCGTCATGACATTCCGGCCGATGAGAGAGCCCTCCGTGCCATGGACTTCGAGGCCGGTTTCGGCGAATTTCGTGGTGAACCCGTCGTGGAACTGCGCGATCGTGCCGGAGCCGAAGCGCAACACGCCCATCACGGCATCCTCCAGCCCGGCCTTGCCCATGCCGCCGGCCTGCGAGAAGGCGATAGCCTCCACCGGATCGTCGTCGAGGATGAAACGCAGCGTGTCGGCATCGTGCACGGTGATGTCGAGGATGACGCCGCCGCCGGCCTCCGGCTTGTCGAGCCGCCAGCCCTGCAGGTGCGGCGGCAGGTAGACCGCGTGGAAGACACGGGCCGACAGCGGCCTGCCGATGCGGCCGGCCTTGATGGCCTCGCGCATTGCCCGGTGCGTCGCGGCGTTGCGCAGGTGGTGGTTCGTCGCCAGCACGACGCCGGCCGCCTCTGCCGCCGCGATCATGGCGCGGGCATCGTCGAGCGAAAGGGCAAGCGGCTTTTCGCACAGGATATGCTTGCCCGCCTTCGCCGCGGCGAGGGCCTGGTCGCGGTGCAGCTCGTTCGTCGTCGAGATGTAGACGGCGTCGATCTTGGGGTCGTCGAGCAGGTCGGCAAGCGCCGTGACCGACTTTGCGATGCGCTGTTCGCCCGCATAGGCGCGGCCGCGCTCGGCGCTCGTGCTCATCACGGAAACGACCTCGCCGCCCGTCGCGCGGATCGCGCCGATCACCCATTCCTTCGCGATCGTGCTTGCGCCGATCAAACCCCAGTTTGTCATGCGGAAATCCTCCTTGTCCTGTCCGTCTGGCCGGCACCGCAGCTCTGGCGCACGACGAGGCGCACGGAGCTGACGATGGTCTCGGGCTCCACCCGGCCGGCATTGATCTGTTTCAGCAAGAGTTGCGCCGCGCGCCGGCCCATGCCCTGTGGGTCGACGGAGACCGTCGTCAGCGCCGGCACGGCGGTTTCGGCCTCGATCACGTCGTCGAAACCCACCACGGCGAAGTCGCGGCCCGGCTCCTTGCCGGCGGCGCGCAGGCCGTCGCACACGCCGAAGGCGGCGGCGTCGTTGAAGCAGAGCGCGGCGGTCGGCGCCTCGGGCAGAAGCAGCGCACGCTCGATGGCGGCAACGCCGCCGGCGCGCGAGGCCGCCGTGCCGATGACGAGCCGGTCCGGCGCTGCAAGCCCCGCTTCCGAAAGCGCATCCCGCCAGCCCTCGACGCGTTCGGTGAAGACGGTGGTATTGGCGATGCCGCCGAGGAAGGCGATGCGGGTGTGGCCGAGCGAGACGAGGTGCCGCACGGCATCCTTCGCGCCGGCATAATTGTCCGAGAACAGCGTCGAGACCTTGGCGCCGACGACATTGCGCACCACGGCGACGACCGGGATGCCGCTGGCGGCGAGCGGCTTCAGGTCGCCCGCCTCCGTGCCGCGGGCGGGCGACAGGATGAGGCCGGCAATGCCGTGCTCGCGCATGGAGGCGATGACCTCGCGCTGGCGGTCGACGCTTTCGGCGGAGTTCGACAGGAACTGCACGTAGCCGGCCGACTGCATGACCATGTCCATGCCGACGGCAAGCTCGGCGAAGAAGGAGTTGGTAAGGTCGTTGACGATGATGCCGATGATCCGCGAGGAGGCGGACTGGCGCAGGTTCGCCGCACCGCGATTGTAGACATAGCCGAGTTCGCGGATGACGGCGTTCACTTTGGCGCGGGTCGCCTCGTTCACAAGGGGGCTTGCCTGCAGCACGAGCGAGACGGTCGACTTCGACACGCCGGCGGCGCGCGCAATATCGACGACGGTCACCCGGCTCTTGTTCACGGTCTTCCTCCCTGCGCAGGGCGTTCGAGCCCGCTTGTTGACGGCAATTAATTGGATCGTTCCAAATTTGTCAAGAGGGTTTGGATCGCGCTTGATGAAGTTGAATGGCAAAGGCCAGATGCCCTCATATTGTATCGCCATCCTCTCCACTCGTCATGGTCGGGCTTGACCCGACCATCCATGCTACGTCCGCAAGGTCTCAGATTCATGGATTCTCGGCTCAAGGTCGAGAATGACCGCAGAGGGCGGGGCAGGCGCTTTCCTGTCTCTCGACATGGCTGGCGACGCGTCGCTGCCGAACGCAATCCGGCAAAAATCTCCCTTGAAATTTGGAACGATCTAAATTATTGCCCTGAAAAACCCGGAGGATTTCATGCCGATCAGCCTTACCCTGCCGCAGCCGGATGGCGGCCTTGCCCGCTACCATCTTGTCGGGACGCCGCTTGGGCGCCCCACCGCAGCGCCTGTCTTCAACCGCATCGCCTATGCGGCGGCCCATGTGGTTTCCGATCCGCGTCGCGACGCGCGACCCTGGGAGGCGCCGGCCATCGACTGGGAACGCACGATGGCGTTCCGCCATCATCTCTGGTCGCTCGGCTTCCGCATCGCCGAGGCGATGGACACGGCGCAGCGCGGCATGGGGCTCGACTGGGCCGGCGCGCAGGAGTTGATCCGCCGCTCGCTGGCCGAGGCGAAGGCCGTGCCGGGCGCCGATCTCGCCTGCGGTGCGGGCACGGACCATCTCAACCCCGCCGATGCGCGTTCGCTTGACGACGTGATCCGGGCCTATGAGGAGCAGGTCGGTTTCGTCGAGAAACACGGTGGCCGGGCCATCATGATGGCGAGCCGGGCGCTCGCCCGCCTGGCGGCCTCGCCGGACGATTACCGCAAGGTCTATGGCCGCATCCTCGGCCAGGCGAAGGACAGGGTCGTGCTGCACTGGCTGGGCGACATGTTCGACCCACAGCTTGCGGGCTACTGGGGCTCCAGGGATTTCGCGCCTGCGCTGGAGACGGTCCTGTCGATCATCGCGGAGAACCGCGGCAAGGTCGAGGGCATCAAGATCTCGCTGCTCGACAATGCCTGTGAGGTGGCGTTGCGCAACCGGCTGCCGGAGGGCGTGCTCTGCTTCACGGGCGACGACTTCAACTATGCCGAGCTGATCGAGGGTGACGGGCAGAAGTACAGCCACGCCCTGCTCGGCATCTTCGATGCGGTGGCTCCGCAGGCTTCCAAGGCTTTGGCGGCGCTTGCGGCCGGCGATGCCGCCACCTTCCGGGCCATCATCGAGCCGACGGTGCCGCTCTCGCGCAAGATCTTCGAGGTGCCGACGCAATATTACAAGGCGGGCGTCGTCTTCCTCGCCTGGCTCAACGGCCACCAGGACCATTTCACCATGCCGGCCGGCATGCAGTCGGCCCGTGGCCTCCTGCACTATGCCGAGGTCTTCCGCCTTGCCGACCGGGCCAACGTGCTCGACAGGCCGGACCTTGCCGCTGCGCGCATGAAGAACCTGATGGCGGTGCTCGGCGTCGGGCAAGATTAGCTGTGGATGACCGGCCTTGCCGCCGGTTCTTGCCGCTGTCAGGCGCTAAACTGCGTCTTCTCGAAGGAAAACACGGGAGCGGGCGATGGCAGCGGGCGAAGTGAAGGTCGGGGAAAGCTGGAAGGCGCCGCTGGCGGCGGAATTCTCCAGCCCCTACATGGCCGACCTCAAGGCCTTCCTCCTGGAGCAGAAGCAGGCGGGGCGGCGCATCTTCCCGAAGGGCTCGGAATATTTCCGCGCCCTCGACCTGACGCCGCTCGACGAGGTGCGCGTCGTCATCCTCGGGCAAGATCCCTATCACGGCGAGGGCCAGGCGCACGGGCTCTGCTTTTCCGTGCAGCCCGGCGTGCGCATTCCGCCGTCGCTGGTCAACATCTACAAGGAAATGCAGGACGATCTCGGCATCCCGCCGGTCCACCACGGTTTCCTCGAGCATTGGGCCAAGCAGGGCGTCCTGCTTTTGAACAGCGTGCTGACGGTGGAGATGGGCCGCGCCGCCTCGCACCAGGGCCGCGGCTGGGAACGGTTCACCGACGCGGTCATCCGCGCCGTCAACGAGCAGGAAAAGCCCGTCGTCTTCATCCTCTGGGGCTCCTATGCGCAGAAGAAGGCGGCCTTCGTCGATCGGGACCGCCATCTCGTGCTGCGCTCGGCCCATCCCTCGCCACTTTCCGCCCATAACGGCTTTTTCGGCTCGCGGCCCTTTTCCAAGGCGAACGCCTTTCTCGAAAAGCACGGCCGCAAGCCGATCGACTGGCAATTGCCGGCAACGCCGCAATAGCCATGCGCAGGCCGGGCTGGTAGGCTTGTCTCATGGCGCGCACCGGTTCCGTCATCGACTGGCTCCTTGCTTCGGATCCCGCGATCCGCTGGCAGGTCATGCGCGATCTCACCGATGCGCCGGAGGCGGAATGGCGGGCCGAACGTGCCAGGGTGGAGACCGAAGGCTGGGGAGCAAGGCTTCTCTCCCATCAGGATGCCGACGGGCAATGGGCCGGCGGCGCTTTCATGCCGGCGGACTATACGGAAAAGAAATGGCGCGAACTCGGCCAGGCCTGGACCGCCACCTGCTTCTCGCTCCAGCAACTCCATGATTTCGGCCTCGATCCATCGAGCGCACGGGCACGGCGGACGGTCGATCTCATCGGACGGAATTCCCGTTGGGACCATGATGGCCAGCCCTATTGGGATGGCGAGGTGGAGGAGTGCATCAACGGGCGCACAGTGATCGCCGGGGCCTATTTCGGCGTCGATGTCTCGCCGATTGTTGCGCGCCTGCTTGGCGAGCGGCAGCCCGACGGCGGCTGGAACTGCGAGCGCTGCAACGGGTCTCACCGCTCTTCCTTCCATTCGACGATCAATGTGCTGGAAGGACTTCTGGAATACGAGACCGCCGTGGGGGCGACGCCGGAAACGCGCGCGGCGCGGGCGGCCGGCGAGGAGTATCTCCTGAAACGTGGTCTCTTTCGCCGTTTGAGCAGCGGCGCGCCGGCCGACGAGCGCTATCTGACGTTCCTGCACCCGAACCGCTGGCGCTACGATGTCCTGCGCGGGCTCGACTATTTCCGCGCCGCCTCGCTGGCGACCGGCTCGCCACCGGATCCCCGGCTTGGCGAAGCCATCGGCCATCTGCGTTCCCGGCAATCGGAGGACGGGACCTGGCCGCTCGACTGGCAGCTGAAAGGGCCGGTGTGGTTCGAGATGGAAGAGGCGGGAAAACCCTCGCGCTGGATCACGCTGCGGGCGTTGCGCGTGCTGCGCTGGTGGGAGGGGCATGCCGGCCGGTGACGGGCACCGGCCGGTCATTTCGTCCTACCGTGCCAGCGTCTCGCCGAGCAGCGCCATCACCTTTTCCGCATCGATGCCGATGCAGGCGTGCTGGCTTGGCAGGTCGTCCCAGTTGCCCGGCGGGAACTTGCGGGCATCCGGCTTCTGGATCGTCTGGCCGTCGGCAATGCCGCCGGCGACGACGCGGATGGCGCCGGGTCGGGTGGTGAAGAGCTCGGGGGCGACGAGGTAAATGCAGGCGCAGCTGTCGTGCACCACCATGCCCTCGTCCTCCACATGCTGGCCGTAGAAGTCGATATAGAACTGCGAGATGCCGGAGAGCAGCTTCAGGTGCCTGCCGTTGCGCTCGGTGAGGTCGGCGAGGCGCTTGCGGGTCATCACCGTCTTCATCGTCACGTCGAGGCCGACCACCACCACCTTCCACGGCGCCGTCATCACCGCGTCGGCGGCTTCCGGGTCGCCGTGGATGTTGGCTTCGGCCGCGGGCGTGATGTTGCCGGGCACGTCGAAGGCGCCGCCCATGATGATGACCTGCTTGACGAGGCCGGCGATACCGGGATCTTCCTTCAGCGCATAGGCTAGGTTCGACATGCGGCCGACGGCGATCAGGGTCACCTCGCCGGGATTGGCCCGCACCGTCTCGATGATGAAGCGGTGCGCCGGGCGCGGATCGAGCGGCAGGTCGATCGTGTCGGGTACGTCGATATTGCCGAGTCCGTCGTGGCCATGGATCATCACCGGCCAGTCTATCGGGTTGCGCATCGGGTTGTAGGTCTTGCCCTCGCCACGGGCGACGGGCGCCGCAATGCCCCATTCGCGCTTCAGGAACAATGCGTTGCGTGTCGTGGTCTCGATGGCGGCGTTGCCGAAGACGGTGGTGATGCCGATGAGGTCGATCTCGGGATGGTTGTGCAGGAACAGCAGCGCCATGGCGTCATCGACGCCGGGATCGGTGTCGAAAATAACCTTGTGCATGGTCGGTCTCTTTCTTGTTGTTCTTATGGGGCTTCTTGTGGTCGTGGGATCGCGCGCCTACTGGAAGCGGGCGATGGAGAAGGGAGCAAGCGCGCTTTCGCCTTCACCGGCAAGCAGCCGGGCCACATGGCGGCCGGTCGTTGCGGAAAGCGTGAGGCCGAGATGGCCGTGGCCGAAGGCAAAGGCGATGCGCGGATCGGCCGGATGCAGGCTGATGACGGGCAGCGAGTCCGGCGTCGAGGGACGCCGGCCCATCCATTCGGTGCCGCCTTCCTCCTGGAGGTCCGGCACGTAGCGGCGCATCTTCCTGCGCATGGCGGCGGCGCGCCTGTAGTTGGCGGGCGCGTCCGGCGAGGCAAGCTCCACCGCGCCGCCGATACGCAGCGCATTCTCGAAGGGTGTCGCCACGAAGCCGTGCTCGGAGAAGAAGACCGGCATTTCGAGCGTCGTCGACGGGTTCATGAAGGTGGTGTTGTAGCCGCGCTCGGTTTCGAGCAGCACCTTCAGGCCGAGATCGGCGACGAAACGGCGCGACCAGACGCCCGCGGTGATCGCAAGACGATCGAAGGTGAAGGTCCGGCCGCCCTCCGTCGTCACGGTAATGCCGCTCTCCGCCCGGGCGACCCGCGACACGGTGGCGTCGATCAACGCCGCGCGTTCGCGCAGCAGCGCCTGCAGGCGGCGCAGGAAGGTCAGCGGATATTCGAAGGTCTTGTAGCCGTCGTTGAAGATGGCGCCGGCAAAAGGTCCCGAGAGGGCCGGCACCCGACGGCGGGCTTCCGCCACGTCCAGCGCCTCGACGTTGCAGCCGACCAGCCGGGCATTCTCCGCCTCGTGCGTGAAAACCTTGTCGCGGGCCGCGACGGTGTCGAAGACCGTCAGCGCGCCGGTATCGCGCATATGGCCGGAGAGGCCGGCCATCGCGCCGAGGTGCACATGATCGGCCTCCGCCGTCTTCATCAGGTGGAGCAGGGCCATGCGGCTTTCGGCGGCCTTGCCGGCACGCGCGGAAAGGAGGAAGCGGATCAGCCAAGGGGTGAGCGCCGGCAGATCCTGCCAGCGCAGGGTCAGCGGCCCCAGCGGGTCGAGCAGCCATTTCGGCACGGAGAGCAGCATGTCCAGCCGGGCGAGCGGATCGATTTCCGGCACCGCCAGGATGCCGGCATTGCCGACCGATGCCGGCAGGCCGCCGGCGTCCCGCTCCAGAATGGTGACGCTGTGGCCCTGTTCCAACAGATTGAGCGCTGTGGCGCAGCCCATGAGGCCGCCGCCGACGATACCGATATGCGCCATGCCGTCCCGTTGCGTGTTGTTTTCGTTCGTTGTGCCGCAGCCCGCGAAGCAGGAACGGCGGATCGCGGCGGACGATAGACGGAAAGCGCCCGGCTGTCGACTGAGCGGCAGGCCGGGCCGGATCAGGCCTGCTTACCTGCTTCCTGCACGGGTTTGCGGCTCTGGAGCACCTGCCACAGGAAGGCGAGCACGAAGAGGATGGTCATCAGGAGCACGATGGTCGGGGCGGGGGCGCTGTCGATGAGGAAGCTCAGCCAGATGCCGAAGAAGGTGGCGCCGAGGGCAACCGCGACGGCGACCATGAGCATGCTCGGGAAACGCCGGGTGAGGAGGGCGGCGATGGCGCCCGGCGCGACCAGCATGGCGATGGCGAGGATGATGCCGACCGCCTTCAGCGCGCCGACGACGACGAGGGACAGCACGGCGAGCAGGCCGTAGTGCAGCAGTTTCACCGGCAGGCCGATGGCAGCGGCGTGCTGCCGGTCGAAGGCCTGCACCAGGAGATCCTTGCGGAAGAGGAGGATGAAGGCCGTCGAGGCTGCAGCGATCGCCGCCGTCTCCACGAGATCGGCTGCGCCGATGCCGAGCATGTCGCCGAAGAGGATGTGGTCGAGATGGATGTCCGGCTGGATCTTGACATAGAGAACGAGGCCGAGCGCGAACATGCCGGAAAAGACGATGCCGAGGATCGTATCCTCCTTCACCCGGCTGTTGTCCTTGAGGTAGCCGGCCGAAAGTGCGCAGAACAGGCCCGCGACGAAGGCGCCTGTGGCGAAGGGCAGGCCCACGACATAGGCGATGACGACGCCCGGCAGGACGGCATGGGAGACCGCGTCGCCCATCAGCGACCAGCCCTTCAGCACGAGATAGCAGGAGAGCAGCGCCATCGGCAGGGCGATCATCAGCGTCACCAGGAAGGCGTTCTGCATGAAGGCGAGCTGGAAGGGCATGATCGCAAGGTCGAGCGTCTCGTTCATGGCTGTTTCGCCTCCAGGGTTTCGAGGGCGAGGCGGCCCCTGCGGCGCGCGGCAAGAAGGCCGTGTTTCGGCGCGAAGAGGAAGGCGAGGAGGAAGATGGCCGTCTGCAGCACGACGATGATGCCGCCCGTCGCCCCGTCGAGGAAATAGGAGATATAGGCGCCGACGAGGCTGGTGCCGGCGCCGAGCGCGGCGGCGATCGTGATCAGCCGCTGGAAGCGGTCCGTCAGCAGGTAGGCGGTCGCGCCCGGTGTCACCACCATGGCGATGACGAGGAAGGCGCCGACGGTCTGCATGGCCGCGACCGTCGAGGCGCTGAGCAGCGTGAAGAACAGGATCTTCAGACCCGTCGGGTTGAGACCGATCGAGCGGGCGTGGCTCTCGTCGAAGAAGGTGACCATCAGTTCCTTCCACTTCAGAAGCAGGATGACGAGCGTGACGACGCCGATGATGGCGAGCTGGATCGTATCCTCGGGGCTGACGGCGAGGATGTTGCCGAGCACGATGGTCTGGATGTTCACCGGCGTCGGGGCGAGCGAGACCATGAAGAGGCCGAGGCCGAAGAAGGAGGAGAAGATCATGCCGATGATGGCGTCTTCCTTCAGCCGGGTCTTCCGGTTGAGGAAAAGCATCGCGGCGGCGGCAAGCCCGCCGGAGAGGAAGGCGCCGGCCGCGAAGGGCAGGCCCAGCATGTAGGCGCCGGCAACGCCGGGCACGATGGAATGGGAGAGCGCATCGCCGATCAGCGACCAGCCCTTCAGCATGAGATAGGCCGAGAGAAAGCCGCAGATGCAGCCGACCAGCGCGCTCACCCACATGGCATTCACCATGTAGCCGTAGCCGAAGGGTTCGAGGAGCGTGTCGATCACGGTGTCTTCTCCGCCTCGCGCTCGCCGTAGATGACGAAGGGGCGTTCGTCATCGGTGATGACCTTGACGGAGCGCTTGTCCTCGTCGTCGTGCAGGTCGTGGCCACCGAGGATGAAGTGGCGCAGCACGCCGCCGAAGGCGCGCTCCAGATTGGCTTCGGTGAAGGTCTCGGCCGTCGGGCCGGAGGCGATGACGGTGCCCTTCACGAAGACGGTACGGTCGCAGAAATCCGGCACGCTGCCGAGATTGTGGGTGGAGACCAGCATGACGCGGCCTTCGTCGCGCAACTTGCCGAGCAGCTCGACGATCTGCTCCTCCGTCCTCACGTCGACGCCGGTGAAGGGTTCGTCGAGCAGGATCACCTGGCCTTCCTGCGCGAGTGCGCGGGCGAGGAAGACGCGCTTCCTCTGCCCGCCGGAGAGCTCGCCGATCTGGCGCTTGCGGAAATCGCTCATGTTGACCCGCGACAGGGCCTCGTCGACCATCTCGTGGTCGCGTTTCGTCGGGATGCGCAGCCAGTTCATGTGGCCGTAGCGGCCCATCATAACGACGTCCTCGACGAGCACGGGGAAGGTCCAGTCGACCTCCTCGGCCTGCGGCACATAGGCGACGAGGTTCTTCTTCAGCGCCTCCTTCACGGAAAGGCCGAGGATGGTCACCTTGCCGGCGGCGACGGGCACGAAGCCCATGATCGCCTTGAAGAGCGTGGACTTGCCGGCGCCGTTGACGCCGACGAGCGCGGTGATCGTGCCCTTGGGAACGGAGAAGCTGGCATGCGTCAGCGCCGTGTGGCCGTTGCGATAGGTGACGGTCACGTCTTCGGCGAGAATGCCGTCCACCTTCTTCGGCCTGCCACCCATCATCATTGTGAAAGACCCTTCACGATGGTTTCGGAGGTGACGCGCAGGAGGTCGAGATAGGTCGGCACGGGGCCGTCCGCCTCGCTCAGCGAGTCGACATAGAGCACGCCGCCATAGGCCGCGCCGGTCTCCGCGGCGACCTGCCTTGCCGGATCGGCGGAAACGGTGCTTTCAGAGAAGACGACGTGGATATTGTGTTCGCGCACCGCGTCGATCACGGCCTTCACCTGCATGGGGGTGCCCTGCTGGTCGGCGTTGATCGGCCAGAGGAAGAGTTCCTTGAGGCCGAAATCGCGGGTGAGGTAGCTGAAGGCGCCCTCGCTGGTGACGAGCCAGCGCTTTTCCTCGGGCAATGCGTCGATCTTCGCCTTCATCTCCACGCCGAGCGCGGTGATCTTCTCGCTGTAGGCCTTGGCATTGGCGTCGTAGGTCGCGGCATTGGCGGGATCGAGTGCGGCCAGCGCCTTGCGGATGTTCTCGACATAGATGAGCGCGTTGGCCGGCGACATCCAGGCATGCGGGTTCGGCTTGCCCTCATAGGGACCCTGCACGATGCTCATCGGCTCGACGCCCTCGCTGACGGTGACGTTCGGCACGTCGCCGAGATTGGCGAGGAATTTCTGGAACCAGAGCTCGAGGTTCAGTCCGTTCCACAAAACGAGCTTGGCGTCCTGCGCCTTCAGGATGTCGCGCGGGGTCGGCTGGTAGTTGTGGATCTCCGCGCCCGGCTTGGTGATCGATTCCACGATGGCGGCATCGCCCGCCACATTCGCCGCGATGTCGGCGATGATGGTGAAGGTCGTGACGACCTTCGGCTTTTCCTGGGCAAGGGCGGGAGACAGGGCTGGGGCCGCGCCAAGGAGCGGCAGGCTGAGGAGAAGGGCATGGAATGAACGGCGGAGCATCGGCTCTCCTTGTCTGCTTTTGCGAATGAGTTGCATTAAACTATAGGGCTGTTTTCGCCCCTGTCAACGCAATTGCAAATCATTCGCAACAACGTCCCGAAATCGGACGTCCGGCGTTTAAAACTTCCGAAACGCCCGGCCGGTAGAGTGCGTGCAGTTCGCGTGCTCTCGGCGCGTTCGTGTTCCTGCGTTTCAAGAGAAGACCACCGCCCGTGAAGTTCCTTCCGACCTCTTTCCGGTTGTCCCGGAAGCTTCTGATCATCGTCGCCGGCGTCGTCGTGCTGACGGGCGCGTCGGGGGCCGCCGCGATCTTCGTCGGGCGCGATGCGCTGCTCGGGCCGCCGGCGGAGCAGGTGTCGGGCGCCGCCTGCACGACGGTGTCCACCGTCCGCCTCGAGCGCAACGGCCAGCACTGGCTGCGCAAATATGTACGTTCGGACGCCAGGGACGGGGATACACGCGTCAAGACGGCACTGCGTGTCGCCGGCGCCGTGTCCAATCACGAGGAGGCCGATCTCTACCAGGTCATCCTGCTCGATGCCGCCGGCCCGGTGAACCGGGCCGACATGCGCGGCCGCGCCATCGGCGCCGAGGTGCTCTTCACACGCAATCCTTCCGCCATTCCGGGCATGACGGCGCCGTTCGTCGCGCGCTACACGACCGGCCAGCCGGCGGGCAACGGCGAATTCTATGGTGAGCGCAAGGAATTGTCGCTGGACGAGATCAAGACCATCGTCACCGCGATGGAGGATCGCGCGGATTGCGTCGATCCGCATGCGGTCGAGGAGGCGGGTGGCCACGCTGAGGCGAAGGCCGAGGGCGGCGAAGCGCCGGTCGAAGAAGGGTCGCACGAGGTCGCCGCCAGCGAACATTGACGGTTAGAGGAGGGGATGCCCCTCATCCCGCTGCCGCGACCTTCTCCCCGTAAACGGGGAGAAGGGGATAGGGCGCGCTCGTTTCCTCAACCAATAGCCGGTCGTGGGGTATGTCCCCTCTCCCCGCCTGCGGGGAGAGGGTGAGGGGCAAGAGCCAAGGACGAAATCAGACAAGAGGTGGCCGGCATCAGCCACCTCAGCCCTCAATCCACCTTTGCCCGGCGTGCCGGGAAGAGGATGACGTCGCGGATCGACGGGGCGTTGGTAAGCAGCATGATCAGGCGGTCGACGCCGATGCCGAGGCCGCCGGCCGGCGGCATGCCTTGGTCGATGGCATCCAGGAACTCGTCGTCGAGCTGCTTGGCCTTTTCGCCGCGGGCATGGGCCTGTTCCAGCTGCTCGACCATGCGGGCACGTTGTTCTTCGGGATCGTTCAGCTCCGAAAAGGCGTTGCCGAGCTCCCAGGTGTTGCAATAGGTCTCGAACCGCTCGACGAGGCGCGGCTCGCCCGGCACTTCCTTGGCGAAGGGCGAGATGTCCTTCGGAAAGTGCGTGACGTGCGAGGGCTGGATCAGCGTCGGCTCGACCTTCTCCTCGAAGATGAAGGCGAGGCATTCGCCCCAGGTCCAGTCCTTCTCGACCTCGAAGCCGGCGGCCTTCGCTGCGGCGCGGGCCTCCTCGTCCGTCCTGATGGCGAGGAAATCGATGCCGGTGGCTTCCTTCACCGCATCGGGCATCGGCACGCGCCTGAACGGGCCCTTGAAGGAGATTTCCTTGTCGCCGTAGGAAAATTCGGTCGAGCCGTGGATCTTGACCGCGAGCTCGGCGAAGAGGCGTTCCACGAGGTCCATGATGTCCTCGTAGTCGGCATAGGCCCAGTAGCACTCCATCATGGTGAATTCGGGATTGTGCCGGGTGGACACGCCCTCATTGCGGAAGTTGCGGTTGATCTCGAACACCTTGTCGGTAAGCCCGGAGACCAGCGTGCGCTTCAGGAACAGTTCCGGCGCGATGCGCAGGAACATGTCGAGCTTCAGCGTATTGTGGTGCGTCTTGAAGGGCTCGGCCGTCGCGCCGCCATAGACGGAGTGCAGCATGGGCGTCTCGACTTCCATGAAGCCGTCGTTCTCCATGAAGCGGCGGATGCCGGAGACGATCTTCGAGCGCTGCTGGAAGCGGAGCTTGGATTCCTCGTTGGTCATGATGTCGAGGTGGCGCTTGCGGTAGCGGATCTCGACATCCGAGACGCCGTGCCACTTTTCCGGCATCGGCAGCAGGGTCTTCGTCAGCATGACGATGTCCTGCGCGTTGATCGTCAGCTCGCCGCGCTTGGTGCGGCGCACGACGCCCGTCACGCCGATGATGTCGCCGAGATCGATCATCGGCAGCAGCGCGCGGGCTTCCTCCGGCGTCGTGTCCTTGTGCGAAAAGATCTGGATTTTTCCCGAGGCGTCATGGATGTCCATGAACATGCCGGAATTGCGCGAGGAATAGACGCGGCCGGCAACCGTCACCACGTCGCCGCTTTCCGTGTCGGGCGCCAGGCCTTCGTATTTTTCCGCAAGTTCGGCATTCGTCATCGTCCGGTGGAAATGTGCCGGATAGACGTCGCCGATCGTCTCGCGAAGCTGGCCGAGCTTCTGGCGGCGGACCTCCGTCGGGTCGGAGGAAAGGGCGGTTTCTGTCTTCTCGTTCATTCTTTCTTGTTCCTTACTTTCCGCTGCCCACCATCGAGGCGACGACCTGCGCCGCGACCTTCAGGCGCTGGCGCACGACGGAGCGGCCGAGGATCGCCATCGAATCGAAGAGCGGCAGCGAGCGCGACGAGCCGGAGACGGCGACGAAGAGCGGGGCGACGACGACCTTCAGCTTCTTGCCGAGCCGGTCGGCGCTCGCACGCAGTTCCGCCTCGATGCTCTCGACGGTCCATTCCGGCATCTTTTCGAGGTCCGGCTGCACCTGATTGAGGACTTCGAGGATTTCTTCCGGCGTGGATTTCACCTTGGCGAAGGCCTCCGGCGTCAGGCCGAGATCGGATTTCAGCAGGAAGCCGGCAAGGTCCGGCAGTTCGCCGAGCTTGGAGATGCGCGACTGCGAGAGCTTCAGCCCCTGGCGGACGCGGTCGTTCTCCATCGCCCAGGAAAGCACGCGCTGGACGAACTCTTCCTCCGAAAGCTGCTCGCGCAGCCAGCGGCCGTTCAGCCAGTCTAGCTTCTGGATGTCGAAGATCGCGCCCGCCTTGGACAGGTTCTCCGGGTCGAACTTTTCGGCGAGCTGATCCATGGTCAGCATCTCCTCACCCTCGGCGATCTGGACGAAGAACAGGCCGAGGAAGTTCATCAGCGCTTCCGGCAGATAGCCGAGCGCGGAATAGTAGGAGATCGACGTCGGGTTCTTGCGTTTCGAGAGCTTCGACTTGTCGTGGTTGCGCATCAGCGACAGATGCATGAAGACCGGCGGCTCGAGGCCGAGATATTGGTAGATGAGGATGTGCTTCGGCACCGAGGCGAGCCACTCCTCGCCGCGCGCGACATGCGTGATCTTCATCAGATGGTCGTCGACGACGTTCGCCATATGGTAGGTCGGCATGCCGTCGGCCTTGAGCAGGACCTGCATGTCGACGGCGTCCCACGGGATTTCGACCGGGCCGTAGACGCCGTCGACGAACTTGCAGGAGCCTTCGGTGGGGATCTTCATGCGCACGACATGCGGCTCGCCCGCCTCGACGCGCGCGGCCACTTCCTCGGCGGAAAGATGCAGGCAGTGGCCGTCATATTTCGGCGGCTTGCCTGCGGCGCGCTGCGCCTCGCGCATCTTCTCCAGCCGCTCGGGCGTGCAGAAACACTTGAAGCCATGGCCGTTCTCGACGATCTTGTCGACGAACGGACGGTAGATGTCCTTGCGGTCGGACTGGCGATAGGGACCGTAGGGGCCGCCGATGTCGGGGCCTTCCGACCATTCGAGGCCGCACCATTTCAGCGCGTCCAGCACCTTCTGCTCGAATTCGGGCGTCGAGCGCGTGGCGTCCGTATCCTCGATGCGCAGGATGAAGGTGCCGTTGTTCTTCTTGGCGAAGAGATAGTTGAACAGTGCGATATAGGCGGTGCCGACATGCGGCTCGCCGGTCGGGGAGGGTGCGATGCGTACGCGAACGCCGGAGGCGGTTGCGGGAGTGCTCATGGTTTGGCCCGTCTTGACATGGTTTTACGCCCCCGGCCGGAGGTTCCGGCGTCGAAGGCGTCACGTTAGGGAGGGAGAGCCCGGTTTTGCGCCGGATATGCGGCGGGAAAGGGCCTTCCGTTGGGCTGGGTGAGACCATATTCAGCCCGGCACGTCAAGAAAAAGTCAGTCCGGCCTATTGCACCGGCCAGACGTAGAGCAGCGCGGGCACGCTGACCAGCACGATGAGGAAGGACAGCGGCAGGCCGACGCGCGGATAGTCGGCGAACTTGTAGCCGCCCGGTCCCATGACCAGCGTGTTGCACTGGTGGCCGACGGGGGTCAAGAAATCGCAGCCCGCGCCGATCGCCACCGCCATCAGGAAGGCCTCCGGCCGGTAGTCGAGCGCGCCGGCGAAACTCGCGGCGATCGGCGCCATGACCAGCACCGTCGCGGCATTGTTGAGGAAGGGCGTGACGGCCATGGCGGTCAGAAGGATGAGGGCGAGCGCGCCGAAGGGCGGCAGGTGTACGGCGACATCGCCCAGCCAGCCGGCGATGAGCTCGCTGGCGCCTGTCGTGCGCAGGCTGTCGGAGACGGGGATGAGACAGGCGAGCATGATGAGGATCGGCCCGTCGAGCGCGGCATAGGCCTCGCGCAGCGGCACGGCGCGGAAGAGCACCATGGCGACGGCGGCGGCGAAGAAACCGGTCGCCACCGGCACGAGGCCGACGGCGGTGGAGGCCATGGCGGCGATGAGCACCAGCACGGGGATGATCGCCCGGCGGGGGGCGCCGAGCAGGATTTCGCGCTGGGCGAGGGGAAGCAGGCCGAGTTCCGGCAAGAGCGTCGGCAGGGTGCGGTTGTTGCCCTGCAGCACGACCATGTCGCCGGGGCGCAGCCGCACCTCGGAGAGCTTTTCCCGCAGCCGCTCGCCCTGGCGGCTGACGGCGAGCAGGTTGATGCCGTAGGAATGGAACAGCGCGATGCTGCGCGCCGAAATGTCGATCAGCCGGGAATCGTTGCCGACGACGGCCTCGATGGCGCTGATCTCGCCTTCCTCGCCGCGCCCGGCGCGGATCGGCTTGCCGGACAGCATGAGGCCGGCGGCGGAAACGACCTTGTCGAGTGCGCTCGCCGTACCCTCCATCAGGATCGTATCCCTGGCGGCAAGGCGCACGTCGGGCAGCGGGGAGAGGTGGACATGGCCGCGGATGATGGCGGTGGCGATCACCTCGCCGTCGCCATGCTTCAGCACGTCGTTCAGCGACTTGCCGACCGAGGGCGAGCCTTCCTCCACCGTGGCGTCGGAGGAATAGGCGGCGGCCTCCAGCGATTCCTCGATGCTGGCATTGCTGTTCGTGCGTTCCGGCACGATGCGGTTGAAGAACAGCATGAAGAGGATGCCGCAGACCGCCAGCGTGGCGCCGACGGGCGTGAAGTCGAACATGGTGAAGCTCTCGCCGGTGATCTCCTGGCGCAGCCGCGAGACGACGATGTTCGGCGAGGTGCCGATCTGGGTCATCAGGCCGCCGAGCAGCGCGGCGAAGGCCATGGGCATCAGGAATTTCGAGGCGGGCGTGCCGGATTTCCGGGCGAACTGGAAGGCGAGCGGCATCATGATGGCGAGCGCGCCGATGTTCTTGATGAACGCCGAGAGCACCGCGACGGAGACGAGCAGCAGCGCGAGCTGCGCGCGGCCGGCGGTGAGGTTCGGGAAGAAGCGCTTGACCGCGAGGTTGACGATGCCGGAGCGGGCGACGGCCGCGCTCACCATCAGCGCGCTGCCGACGATGATGACGATGTCGTCGCTGAAGCCGGAAAACGCCTTGTCGAAGGGCACGATGCCGAGCGTGAGCGCCAGAAGCAGCGAGCAACAGGCAACGAGGTCGTAGCGGAACCGTCCCCAGATGAACGCCGCCATCATAAGTGAGATGACGACGAAGGCGAAGGTCTGCTCAAGGGTCATGTTATGGTCCGTGCGGCGGGACGATGCTCGGCATGAATTCCGTACGGGCCTTTCCGGTTCCTGCACGACGCGCAAACCGGTTACAAACTTTCGCGGAACAATCCACCCGGCGAAAGGTTTGCCAAGAGAAGGCGGGCCGTGTCAACCGGACGCGACGGAGATGGAGAATGCGGGCGTTTTTCCGGTTTCTTCCCGTGGCCAACGAAACGGCAGTCGAGCTCCCCACCCGTCCGGCCCGTCTTCGACACCCTTCCAAACGGAAGCCGGCGGGACCTTCGTCCCGCCGGTCTTTCTGTGCTAGTGGCCCGAGGCCTTGCTCTTTTGCCGCGCCCGGCGGGAGAACATGTTGAGCACCTCGACAAGGGCCGAGAAGGCCATGGCGGCGTAGACATAGCCCTTCGGCACATGGAAGCCCATGCCTTCGGCGATCAGCGTGGTGCCGATCATCAGGAGGAAGGCGAGCGCCAGCATGACGATCGTCGGGTTCTTCTCGATGAAGTTGGCAAGCGGGGTCGCCGCGAGCAGCATGACCGCAACGGCAACCAGGACGGCGACCACCATGATCGGCAGGTGCGGCGTCATGCCGACGGCCGTGATGATGCTGTCGATGGAGAAGACGAGGTCGAGCAGCAGGATCTGGCCGATCGCCGCCGTGAAGGTCGTCGAGACCGCACCGCCGACCATGTCCTCCTTGTGGTCGATGGGATCGACATTGTGGTGGATCTCCTTCGTCGCCTTCCAGACGAGGAAGAGGCCGCCGGCGATCAGGATCATGTCCTTCCAGGAGAAGCCATGGCCGAAGGCCTCGAAGACCGGGGTGGTGAGCTGGACGATCCAGGCGACGGTGCCGAGCAGCGCAAGGCGCATGATGAGCGCGAGGCCGATGCCGATGCGGCGGGCCCGTTCGCGATGCTCGGGTGGCAGCTTGTTCGTCAGGATCGAGATGAAGATAAGGTTGTCGATGCCGAGAACGACCTCCATCACGATGAGCGTGATGAGGGCTATCCAGGCGGCCGGGTCTTGCACGAGCGCAAGAATGCTGTCCATCCGGTCTTCCTCTCCAAATACGGGTTTGAGAATGGACTTCCGTATTTATGCAGAATTTGACCGCTGACAAGCTGAGCGAGGGCCGTTCAAGCTCATATCACGATTTCGTCATCTGATGGACGGCCGGCCGGCGGTTTTCCCGGCTTTACGGCTTCGCGCCATAGGCTGCGAGGAAGACCCTTATGGCCGAGGCGACGTTCTGCTCGATCACGGCCTTCGGCGGCACCTCCTCCATCGCGCCGAAGAGGCGGGGCTTGAAAAGACCGACCGTTGTGAGCTCGATGAACTGCTTGGCCGCGTGCGCCGTGTCGTCCGAAACGACGATGCCCGCCGCCACCTGACGGTCGAGATATTCCTGCAGCACCGAGACCGGGTTGATCGGCGTTGCGGAGAAGAAGCGGCTACAGAGCTTCGGCAGGCGATGGTTGGCGGCGATCACCATGCGCATGGCACGGATCGTCTTGTCCGCCGTCATGTGGGTGGCGAACAGCGTGCCGAATTCCTTCAGCGTCTCGGTGATCGGCTTCCTGCCGTCCAGCACATGGCGCACCGTTTCGGTGATCCGCCGGCGCTCGCGCTCGATCATCGAGCCGAACAGGTCTTCCTTGTTCTCGAAATAGACGTAGATCGTGCCCTTGGAAACGCCGGCGGCACGCGTGATGTCGTTCATGCTGGCGGCCTCGAAGCCCTGTTCCATGAACACGCGTTTCGCGCCGTCGAGGATCTGCTCGCGCTTGGCGGGATCCTCGCCGGCAATGCGGCGGCCCGTATGCGGGGCTGCCGATTTTTCTTCCGTCGTCTGCATCTCCGTTCCCGCGCTCGAAGCCTCGCCAGCTATTTCGAACCGAGCGGTTCGATTTCTACTTGATATGCGCGAGAAAGAGGACTATGTCAAATCGAACCGAACGGTTCAGTTCGGAATTTTATCCCAGAGATGGTGGCAAGCCCATGTCGACTTCCCATGGCGCCGGCACGGCGAAGGTTCGTCCGGTCAACGATGATTTCGAGGCGGAGACCGCCGAGGCGCGGCCGGCAACCACGGCGGAGGCTGCACCCGCCGCCACCGTGGCCCAGCCGGAGACCAGAAAGGGCGGCCGGCGCCTAGCGCTGCCGATCCTTGCCGTCGCCCTCATCGCCGCCGCCGGCTGGTACGGCCATGAATGGTGGACGAACGGCCGCTTCATGATCTCGACGGACGACGCCTATGTCGAGGGCGATATCGCCTCCATCTCCCCCAAGGTTTCCGGTTATGTGGCCGTGGTCAACGCCGTCGCCAACCAGACGGTGAAGGCCGGCGATCCGCTCGTCACGCTCGATGACGGCGACTATCGGCTCGCCCGCGAGCAGGCCGAGGCGCAGATCGCGACGCAGAAGCTCTCGCTCGGCCGCATCGACGCGCAGATCGAAGGCGCCAGGGCAAGCCTTGCCCAGGCGGATGCCCAGAAGACGGCCTACCAGGCCGCCCTCAGCGGCGCGCAAGTCGCCGAAAAGCGCGCCAAGGAGCTGAACGCCAAGGCCGTCGGCACCACCGCCTCGCTCGACAGCGCCACCGTGGCGCTGGACCAGGCCAAGGCCAATCTCGTCGGCGCGGATGCCAATATCGTTGCCGCCAAGGCGGCCATCACCGTGCTCGAGGCGCAGCGCGCGGAGGCCGAAAGCCAGATCCGCACGCTGGAGCTTGCCCGCGACAAGGCCGAGCGCGACCTCGGCTTCACCGTGCTGAAGGCGCCCTATGACGGCGTCGTCGGCAATATTTCCGTGCAGGTCGGCGATCTCGTCTCGGCCGGCCAGCGCCTTGCGGCCCTTGTTCCGGTGAAGGACCTCTATGTCGAGGCGAACTTCAAGGAAACGCAGATCGCTCGTCTCGTGCCGGGCTCGAAAGTGCATCTGCATGTCGATGCCTTCGAGGAGGACGACATTGTCGGCACGGTGGATTCGATCGCGCCGGCCTCCGGCTCCGTCTTCTCGCTGCTGCCGGCGGAAAACGCCACGGGCAACTTCACCAAGGTCACGCAGCGCGTGCCGGTCCGCATCGCCATCCCCCGGGAAGCGCTCGACACCGGCAAGCTGCGCGCGGGTCTTAGCGTCGTCGTCGACGTCGACAGCCGCACGGCGCCGGACGGCACGGCGCTCGCCGCCCGGGCCGAGTAGAGACCTCCAGCAAGGGAGCGCGGGCCATGGCCGCGACCGCTCAACCGGCAGCCGGCGCCCTGATGGCGGCGCCCGCGCAGGCCGACAAGGTTCCCGTCCGCCGCGTCGTCGCGTTCTTCGCGATGGTCTTCGGCATGTTCATGTCGATCCTCGACATCCAGATCGTCTCGGCCTCGCTCTCGGAGATCCAGGCCGGCCTCGGCGCAGGCGCCGATGAGATCGCCTGGGTGCAGACCTCCTATCTCATCGCCGAGGTCATCATGATCCCGCTGTCGGGCACGCTGGCGCGCATCGTCTCGACGCGCGTGCTCTTCGCCTTCTCGGCCGCCGGCTTCACCCTGGCGAGCGCGCTTGCCGCGACCGCGACGAATATCGACCAGATGATCGTCTACCGCGCCATCCAGGGCTTCATCGGCGGCGGCATGATCCCCTCGGTCTTCGCGGCCGCCTTCACCATCTTCCCGCCCTCCAAGCGGTCGGTCGTCTCGCCGATGATCGGCCTCGTCGCCACGCTCGCGCCCACCATCGGCCCGACGGTCGGCGGCTATCTCAGCCACGCCTTCTCCTGGCACTGGCTGTTCCTCGTCAACATCATCCCCGGCATCATCGTCACGGTGCTGACCTGGAATCTCATCGACTTCGACAAGCCGGAATTCAGCCTGATGAAGCGCTTCGACTGGTGGGGCCTCATCTCCATGGCGGTGTTCCTCGGCTCGCTCGAATATGTGCTGGAAGAGGGCAACAACAAGGACTGGTTCAGCGACGAGCATATCGTCATGGGATCCGTCGCCGTCGTGGTCGGCGCCGTGGTCTTCTTCTGGCGCGCCTTCAAGGTGCCGTTCCCGGTGGTGGACCTACGCGCCTTCGCGAACCGCAACTTCGCCTTCGGCTCGATCTTCTCCTTCACGATGGGCATCGGCCTCTACGGCCTCACCTATCTCTATCCGCTCTATCTGGCGCGCATCCGCGGCTACGATTCGCTGATGATCGGCGAGACGCTGTTCATCTCCGGCCTTGCCATGTTCTGCACGGCGCCGATCGCCGGCATGATGTCGTCGCGGCTCGATCCGCGCGTCATGATGATGATGGGCTTCGGCGGTTTCGCGCTCGGCACCTGGTCGATGACGCAGCTGACGGCCGACTGGGATTTCTACGAACTGCTCGTGCCGCAGATCCTGCGCGGCGTCTCGCTGATGATCTGCATGGTGCCGATCAACAATGTGGCGCTCGGCACGCTCTCGCCCGACCGCATCCGCAATGCCTCCGGCCTCTTCAACCTGACGCGCAATCTCGGCGGCGCCGTGGGGCTCGCGGTCATCAACACGATCCTCACCCAGCGCTCGCAGGAGCATTACCTGCGCCTCTCCGAGCATGTGCAGTGGGGCAATCCCGAAGCCGTCGAGCGCATGAACAGCATGGCCGCGAACTACAGCGCCCATGGCCTCGACGGCCCCGCCATCGCCATCAAGCAGATGGCCGGCATGGTGCAGCAGCAGGCCTATATCCTGTCCTTCATCGACATCTTCGTGCTGCTCACCGGCCTCTTTGCGACGCTCATCTTCTGTGTGCTGGCAATCCGCAAGCCGCAGGGCGCGGTGCGGGGCAGCGGGCACTGAACCTGCCTCTTGCGGTGATCGGGATCGCTCCGTCACAATGGGGTGGTCCTGTCCCTGCCCGGAGGCCCGCTTGTCGTTCGATCCCACGCGCCGTCGTCTCCTCACCGCCGCCGGCGGCCTGGGGCTCTCGCTTGCCTTGCCGGTGTTCCCTTCGCGCGCGGCCCGGCCGGCGACGGATGCGACCTTCCTTTTCTCCTGCGACGTGCATGCCTGCCTCGTCTCGGCGGACGGGCTCAGCCCCAACTGCGCGGACGAGGGCAAAACCGATGCGGCGCTGTTGCGGCATGTCGCGGCGGTGAATGCGGTCGGCGGCCTTGCCTGGCCGGCGGAGATCGACGGCAGGCCGTCCGGCCTTGCCGGCGCCGGCACGACCATCGCGGCGCCGCTCGGCCTGGTGCTCGGCGGCGACATGACGGATGACGGCGGCGGGCAGGTAAAGGTGCCGGGCGAGGGGCGGCAGCTCCAGCAGTTCGCCAGCCGCTACCAGCAGGGCACGGGGCCGGACCGCGTACACTATCCGGTCTATAACGGCCTCGGCAATCACGACCTCGACCAGGACGGCGTGCCGCCGCATCTCGACTGGTACCGGCGAGAATTGCGCGACTATGTCGAACTGAACCACCGCTCCACCGTCTTCTACAAGGCGCCGGTGCCGGTGACGAACTACGATATCGAGTCGGACAATTTCTCCTGGGACTGGGGCGGATTGCATCTCGTGCAGCTCCAGCGCTTCGGCGGCGACGATACCAAGGGCGCCATCAGCGGCCTGCCCTGGCTGAAGCAGGACCTTGCCACCTATGCGGCGGATGGCCGGCCGGTCGTGCTGTTCCAGCACTACGGCTGGGACCGGTTTTCCACCGAACACTGGGATCCGGCGGCAAAGACCTTCGATCCGCAGGGCGCCGGCTCCGCGCACTGGTGGACGGAGGAGGAGCGTGCCGGTCTGCTTTCGACACTGAAGGGGTACAACGTCGTCGGCATCTTCCACGGCCACGAGCATCCGACGCCGATGATCTACGACCGCGAGGGCTACGATATCTTCAAGCCCATCGCGGCCTTCCTGGGCGGCTTTGCGCTTGTCCGCGTCACGAACGGATTCATGGATGTCGTGCTTGCCCGCGCCGGGGACAGGCCGGGTGCGATCATCTTTACCCACGCCTTCAGCAAGCGCTTTTCGGGCTGAAAAATCACGGCCGGGCAGCAGCGTGAAAATTTCTGATTTACGTACATCAGAAATTCCTCTATGGGTCTCGGCACGGAGGAGAAATGAGACCTACGGTTCACGATATTGCCGACAAGGCGGGCGTCAGCCTCGCCACCGTTGACCGCGTCTTGAACGGCCGGCCCGGCGTTCGTGGCGTGACGCGGGCCAGGGTCGAGGCGGCGATTGCGGCGCTCGGCTATGTGCGCGACGTGGCGGCGGCGAACCTTGCCAAGAGCCGGGTCTATCCGCTCGTCTTCATCCTGCCGGCGGGCGACAATCCCTTCATGCGCGGGCTCGAGGCGGAGGTGCGCCGCGCCGGCATGCATTCGGCGAACGAGCGCACCCGGCTTGCCGTCGTCACCGTTCCCGCCTTCGACGCCGGCGCGCTGGCGAAGGCCATCGACGGCGCCATTGCCGAAAAGGTCTCCGGCATCGCCGCCGTCGCGGTGGACGCGCCGGAGGTCTCCGCGGCCATCGGCCGGGCGCATGCGGCCGGCATTCCCCTTGTCACGCTCGTTTCCGACCTTGCCGGTTCCGGCCGCGATCATTTCGTCGGTGTCGACAACATTGCCGCAGGCCGCACGGCCGGCAGCCTGTTGGGGCGTTTCCTCGGTAGCCGGCCCGGTCCCGTCGCCGTGCTCGCCGGCTCGATGCGCGTGCGCGACCATCGCGAGCGCCTGGAGGGTTTTTGCGCTGCGATGGCGGATATGCCCGTCACGCGCGCGATCCTGCCGGTGCTGGAGGGACAGGACGATCCTGCCCGCTCCCGTGCGCTGATTTCCGAGTGCCTCGCCGCCGTTCCGGACCTTGCCGGCATCTACAGCCTCGGTGCCGGCAACCGGGGCCTCGTCGCGGCGCTTGCCGCCGGCGACCGCGACGATATCTGCGTGATCGCCCACGAACTGACGGACCATACCCGCGCCGCGCTCGAAACCGGCACCATCGATGCCGTGCTCAACCAGGACGCCGGCCACGAGGTGCGCAGCGCCATCCGCGTGCTGCGCGCCAAGGCGGACGGCCTGCCCGTCATCGCGGCGCAGGAGCGCATCCGCCTCGACATTTTCATCAAGGACAACCTTCCGGCCGGTCCGGACGGGGATGACGGCAACTAGGGAGAACGCCATGTATCTCGGGATCGACCTCGGCACGTCGAGCGTCAAGGCCATGCTGATCGATGCGGAGCAGACGGTCGTCGGCTCGGCCTCCAGCACGGAGGTGAAGACCGCGCGGCCGCAGGCCGGCTGGTCCGAGCAGGACCCGGCGGACTGGATCCGCGCGACGGAGGAGGCGATCGCCGGCCTTCGCGCCGCCCACCCCGCCGCGCTCGCCGCCGTGCGCGGCATCGGCCTGTCCGGCCACATGCACGGCGCGACGCTGCTCGACGCCGAGGACAGGGTGCTGCGCCCCTGCATCATGTGGAACGACACGCGCAGCCACCGCGAGGCGGCGGCGCTCGATGCGGATCCACGCTTTCGCCGGATCACCGGCAACATCGTCTTTCCCGGCTTCACCGCGCCGAAACTCGCCTGGGTGAAGAACAACGAGCCGGATATCTTCGCGAAGGTCCGCTGGGTCCTGCTGCCGAAGGATTTTCTGCGCGTCTGGCTCACCGGCGAGCACATGTCGGAAATGTCGGATTCGGCGGGCACCTCCTGGCTCGATACGGGCGCGCGCAAATGGTCCGGCGAACTGCTGGCGGCGACCGGGCTCGAGGAGCGCCAGATGCCAGCGCTGGTGGAAGGCACCGATGCCGCCGGCATCCTGCGGCCGGAGCTTGCCGCAAAATGGGGCCTCGGCGCCGGTATCGTCGTTGCCGGCGGGGCGGGGGACAATGCCGCCTCGGCCTGCGGCATGGGCACGGTGCGCGAGGGGGCGGCCTTCGTCTCGCTCGGCACGTCGGGCGTGCTGTTTGCGGCCAATGCCAACTACCTGCCGAACCCGGAAAGTGCCGTGCATGCCTTCTGCCATGCGCTGCCGGGCACCTGGCACCAGATGGGCGTGATCCTGTCGGCCACCGATGCGCTGAACTGGCATTCGCGCGTCACCGGTGCCTCCGCCGCAGACCTGACACAGGAACTCGGCGATGCGCTGAAAGCGCCGTCCGGCGTCACCTTCCTGCCTTATCTTTCGGGCGAGCGCACGCCGCACAACGATGCGGCGATCCGCGGCGCCTTCCTCGGCCTCGGCCATGAGAGCAGCCGCACGGTGTTGACGCAAGCCGTGCTCGAAGGCGTCTCCTTCGCCATCCGCGACAGTCTCGAAGCGTTGAAATCCGCCGGAACGGTGCTCTCCCGCGTCACCGCCATCGGCGGCGGCTCGCGCTCGCGCTACTGGCTGAAATCGATCGCCACCGCGCTGAACCTGCCCGTCGACCTGCCGGCGGACGGCGATTTCGGCGCCGCTTTCGGCGCTGCCCGCCTCGGCCTCGTCGCGGCAACCGGTGCGGACCCCGTTGCGGTCTGCAGTGCGGCAGCGACGGCCGAGACGATCGAACCCGAGACGGCGCTGAGCGCCGCCTACGAGGACGCCTACCAGCGCTATCGCCGCCTCTATCCGGCAATCCGCGCCGCCTACTGACCAGCAAGCACACCAGAGGAGACACCCATGGCCACCGGCTTCTTCGGCGATATCGCCAGGATCAAATATGAAGGCCCCGACAGCACCAACCCGCTCGCCTTCCGCCACTACAATCCCGACGAGATCGTGCTCGGCAAGCGCATGGAGGATCACCTGCGCTTTGCCGTTGCCTACTGGCACACCTTCGTCTGGCCGGGCGGCGACCCCTTCGGCGGGCAGACCTTCGAGCGTCCGTGGTTCGAGGATTCCATGCAGGCGGCCAAGCTGAAGGCTGACGTCGCCTTCGAATTCTTCCAGCTGCTCGGCGTTCCCTTCTACTGCTTCCACGATGCGGACGTGCGGCCGGAGGGCAGGGATTTCGTCGAGAACACGAAGAACCTCAACGAGATCGTCGACTACTTTGAAAAGAAGCAGGCCGAGACAGGCGTGAAGCTGCTGTGGGGCACGGCGAACCTCTTCTCCAACCGTCGCTACATGGGGGGCGCGGCGACCAATCCGGATCCGGATGTCTTCGCCTTCGCCGCGGCGACGGTGAAGACCTGCATCGACGCCACGCACCGCCTCGGCGGCGACAATTACGTGCTGTGGGGTGGCCGCGAGGGCTACGAGACCCTGCTCAACACCAATATCGGCCAGGAGCTCGACCAGCTCGGCCGTTTCGTCAACATGGTCGTCGAATACAAGCACAAGATCGGCTTCAAGGGCGCGATCCTCATCGAGCCGAAGCCACAGGAGCCGACCAAGCACCAGTACGACTACGACGTCGCCACGGTCTACGGTTTCCTCAGGAAATACGGCCTGGAGAAAGAAGTGAAGCTCAACATCGAGCAGGGCCACGCGATCCTCGCCGGCCACTCCTTCGAGCACGAGCTGGCGCTTGCCAATGCGCTCGGCATCTTCGGCTCGATCGACATGAACCGCAACGACTACCAGTCCGGCTGGGACACCGACCAGTTTCCCAACAATGTTCCGGAAATGGCGCTCGCCTTCTATCAGGTGCTCTCCGGCGGTGGCTTCACCACGGGCGGCACGAATTTCGACGCCAAGCTGCGCCGCCAGTCGATCGATCCGGCCGATCTCCTGATCGGCCATATCGGCGGCATGGATTGCTGCGCGCGCGGCGTGAAGGCCGCGGCCCGCATGATCGAGGACAAGGCGCTGTCCGGTCCGCTCGCCGAGCGCTATGCCGGCTGGCAGACGCCGGAAGCGCAGAAGATACTGTCCGGCGGCTCCTCGCTGGACGCGCTGGAAGCCTATGTGCTTGCCGACGGCATCAATCCGCAGCCGCGCTCCGGCAGGCAGGAATTCCTGGAAAACGTCGTCAACCGTTACGTCTGACGTGTCTGGGAGAGGTCATTCATGGACCGGAGAGGGCGCCTTCCTAGCGCCCTTTCTTGTTCGGGGAGACCGTGCGGCGAGCCGCCTCACCTTAGGTGAGATATACTTTGCCTTGCGTCTGGTTGTATTTGGTGTCTTCTTTCCAGATCCCCTAAAATTATATGGGTAAGGAACCATTATTGGAGAAAACTGCAACTTTTTTGACTTCTATCAATTTCTGTAAAGTATCGCCGTTCCGTTCGTAGATGTTTGTTTACCATCTCCTGCGAAAAATCGCGACAGACCGCAAGCCGGAGCCCGATTTGGGGCCGGCGTCGATCGCCGTTCCAACCGCACGAGGATTTCCGGATGTCAGCGCAGGATGCCAAGACCCAGCAACTGAACGAGCGCCTCTCCTTCGTCGAGCTCGACGGTGGCCAGCGTGATGCGCTGAAGCGCGCGCTGCCGACGATCTCCGCCTCGCTCGATGGTGCCCTCGACACCTTCTACCGCAAGGCGCGGGCCACGCCCGAGACGGCGCGTTTCTTTGCCAATGAGGCCCATATCCAGAGTGCCAAGGGCCGGCAGGTCAAGCATTGGGAACTGATCGGCTCGGCGCGTTTCGATACGCAATATGTCGATGCCGTCACCATGATCGGCAAGACGCATGCCCGCCTCGGCCTGGAGCCGCGCTGGTATATCGGCGGTTACGCGCTGATCCTCGAGGCGATCGTCGAGAGCGTCATCGCAAAACATCTCGAAGGCTTCATCTACCGCAAGAAGGCGGCTGCGCTCGGCGAGGAGATCTCGGCCATCGTGAAGGCCGCGCTCGTCGACATGGACTACGCGATCTCCGTCTATCTGGAGGCGCTGCAGGAGGAGCGCGAGAAGGCGGAGGCCGAACGGCAGGCGCTGAATGCCGAGCAGGAAGAGGCGCTGGCTGCGCTCGACACCTCGCTCACCCGCCTTGCGGGCGGCGACCTCACGGCCTCGATCAGCACGCCGCTCGCCCCGCAGTTCGAGCGCCTGCGCTCCAATTTCAACGGGGCGATCGAGAAGCTGGACGACACGCTCGGCGCCATCGTCACGGCGGCGGACGATGCGGCCGGCAATTCCGGCGAACTGGTGAATGCCACGGACGACATGGCCAAGCGCACCGAGCAGCAGGCCGCCTCGCTGGAGGAGACCGCTGCGGCCGTCGAGGAAATCACCACCATTTCCCGCGAGGCCGCACAGCGCGCGGAAGAGGCCCGCCGCGTCGTCGGCAGCGCCACGGACGAGGCCCGGCGCTCCGGCCAGATCGTCGAACAGGCAGTCTCCGCGATGGGCGCCATCCAGGACTCCTCCGGGAAGATCACGCAGATCATCAGCGTCATCGACCAGATCTCGTTCCAGACCAACCTCCTGGCGCTCAATGCCGGCGTCGAGGCGGCGCGGGCGGGCGAGGCGGGCAAGGGCTTCGCCGTCGTGGCGCAGGAGGTGCGCGAACTCGCGCAGAAATCCGCGGACGCGGCCAGGGAGATCAAGGCCCTGATCGACAAGTCCTTCGAGGACGTGCAGCTCGGCGTATCGCTGGTCAACAAGACGGGCGAGGCGCTGCATCATATCGGCGAGCAGGTCGTGCACATCAACGCGCATATCGATGCCATCGCCAGCTCCGCCCGCGAGCAGTCGGCCGGCATTTCCGAGATCAATACGGCCGTCGGCAGCATGGACCAGATGACCCAGCAGAATGCCGCGATGGTCGAGGAGACCAATGCCGCGACGCACAATCTCATGCAGATCAGCACGACGCTGAAGGGTCTCGTCGACCGGTTCACGGTTTCGGCGGCGCGCGAGCAGCGAATGGCAAAGCCGGCCCAGCGCCGCTACGGGTAAGGGTTGGCGGCGTGCGTGCCCGGATCGAGGGCTTCTACCGTTTCTGGAACCGCCGCGACGGCGCGGAGACCGAATTGCGCACGATCAGATCCGGCCGGAGCAGGATTTCCGTGTCAGTCGGCTCGCTGTCGGAAAGAAGCTCGAACAGCAGCGCCATGGCGCTCTTGCCGATCGCGGTGCGCGGCTGGCGGATGGTGGTGAGCGAAGGCGTCATGAAGCTCGCCTGCGGCACGTCGTCGAAGCCGGTGACGGAAAAGTCGTTCGGAATGTCGTAGCCGCGCGCGCCGAGGCCGATCATCACGCCGATCGCCGTCTGGTCGTTGACGCACATGAAGGCGCTCGGCAGCGTGTCGCGCATGAAGAGTTGCTCGAGCGCGAGGCGCCCGCTCTCGATCGTGCCGTCGCCCTCCAGGATGATGCGCTCGCCGGCCGGCACGCCCGCGGCGTCGAGCCCGGCATCATAGCCCTGGCGGCGCCGGCTATAGGCAAGGCGCGTGCGCGAATCGCCGATGAAGGCGATCTTGCGATGTCCCTCGGCAATGAGGAGATCGACCGCCTTGCGCGCGCCTTCGATGTCGTCGACGCCGACATAGGGGATGCCGCCATTGTAGACCGGCTCGAAGACGCCGACGCTGGGCGGCAGGCGGGCCGTCATGGACTGGTGGCCGAAGGGCAGGATGCCGGTGAAGAGGATCAGCCCGGCCGCCTGGTTGGAATTCAGGAACTTCAGGTATTCGAGGCCGCGCTGCGGATCGTTCTGCGTATGGCCGATCAGGATGCCGTAGCCGTGCGCGCGCGCCTCGTTCTCCAGGCCGACGAGGATGTTGGAGAAGTTCGGGTCGCCGATGTCGGGTGCCACGACGAGGATCATGTTCGACCGGCCGAGGCGCAGGCTGCGCGCCATCGCATTGGTCGTATAACCGGTGATCGCGATCGCTTGGTTGACCTTCAGCCGCGTCGAGTTGGCCACCTTTTCCGGGGTGTGGATCGCCCGCGATACGGTCGCGATCGAGACCTGCGCGATGCGCGCAACATCCTCGATCGTGGCGGGGCTGGACGTCGACAAACTGGCTCTCACTCGGCACGGGCAAGTCCGGCGGGGGTGCGAAGCGCAGCATCCGGAATTGCATTAACAAACGAAGTGCGGGGGACACTACACAGACTGGACTGAGGGTCAAACGGCGCTTGGTGAAAATTCCTGATATCCCATGATGTAAACCTTTACATGGATCGTGTAAAGGTTTACATCGTTTCTCAAGCGGTCGAGGAGCCGCAGGGAGGAAATCATGAATCCGGACGCTGCCGACGGGGCTCCCGTCGTTCTCGCTGCACGCCGCATCGCCAAGTCTTTCAATGGCGTGCAGGTGCTGTTCAGCGTCAATTTCGAGCTGCGCGCCGGTGAGATCCATGCCCTGATGGGCGAGAACGGCGCGGGCAAGTCGACGCTCGTGAAGATCCTCTCCGGCTTCGAGCAGCCGACATCGGGCGAGATCCTTCTTGACGGCCAGCCGGTCAAGCTGCCGCCGAACGGCCAGGCCGAGCAGCTCGGCATCGTCATCATCCACCAGGAATTCAACCTCGCCGAACACCTGACCGTCACCGAGAGCCTGTTTCTCGGCCGGGAAGTGACGCGCTACGGCGTGCTCGACCGGAAATTCATGCGCGCCGAAACGCGCCGCGTGCTCGACCAGCTCGGATCCCATGTCGACGAGAACGCGTTGATCAGTTCGCTCTCCATCGCCGACAAGCAGATGGTGGAGATCGCCAAGGCCATCAGCCGCGATGCGCGCATCATCTTCATGGACGAGCCGACGGCCGTGCTCTCGCGCGAGGAGACCAGCTATCTCTTCCGCCAGGTGCGCAAATTGCGCGAGGAGGGCACCTCCTTCGTCTTCGTCTCGCACAAGCTGGACGAGGTGATGGAGCTCACCGACCGGGTCACGGTGCTGCGCGACGGGCAATGGGTGAAGACCGCGCCCACCGCCATTCTCGACGGCGAGTCGATCGCCCAGCTGATGGTCGGCCGCGAGCTTTCCAGCCTCTATCCCTCCAAGCAGGAGCCCAGCGTCGACGAAGAGGTAACGCTCGCCGTGGCGGGCCTTTCGACCCACTACGTCAAGGATGCGAGCTTCGAGGTGCGCAAGGGCGAGATTCTCGGTTTTTCCGGGCTGATCGGCTCCGGGCGCTCGGAATTGATGGAGGCCGTGGCGGGGCTGCGCCCGCGCCTTTCCGGTGAGGTTTCGGTGCGCGGGGAAAGCGTGCCGGGCGGCGACGTGCATGCCGCCAACCGCGTCGGCATCGCCTATATGACGAAGGACCGCAAGCACAAGGGCCTGCTCCTGAATTCCCGCATGACGGCGAACCTCACGCTGCAATCGCTGGAGAAGCACGGTCATTACGGTTACCTCAGCCCGAAGAGCGAGGCGGAGGCGCTGGAGCGCGCGCGCCGGCGCTTCGATATCCGCGTGCGCGACGGACGCGTCGTCGCCGGCCGCATGTCGGGCGGCAACCAGCAGAAGCTGCTGCTTGCCAAGGTCATGGAGACCGAGCCCGACGTTATCATCATCGACGAGCCGACACGCGGCATCGATGTCGGCACCAAGCAGCAGATCTACCATTTCATCTCGGCGCTCGCCCGCGACGGCAAGTCGATCATCGTCGTCTCTTCCGAGATGCCGGAGATCATCGGCCTGTGCACCCGCGTCGCCGTGATGCGGGAAGGGCGGATCGTCGGCATTCTCGAAGGCGAGGAGATCTCCGAGCAGGAGATCATGCGCTATTCGGCAGGGTTGAAGAAGAAGGCCGCTGCCTGAGCCTTGCGCCGGCGGCATCACACAGAATTCAAGGTTGGGGACGGACATGACGGCAAGCGAAGACGCGGTCGAAACGAAGGGCAAGGGTCGCAGCTGGCGGGATGTCGACCTGAGGGCCGTCGCGCCCTTCGCGGCGCTGGCCCTGCTGCTCGTCGTCGGCGCGCTGGTGAACCCCAACTTCATCGGCTTCACCAATCTGGCGAACGTGGCGACGCGCAGCGCCTTCATCGCGATCATCGCGGTCGGCGCCACCTTCGTCATCTCGTCCGGCGACCTTGATCTCTCGGTCGGCGCCATGGTCGCCTTCGTCGCCAGCCTCATGATCCTCTTCATGAATTCCGGCGCGATCGCCGATCCCTCGCTGATGCTGACCGCGGCGATGGTTCTTACGGTCGTCATCGGCGCGGGATGCGGCCTTCTGAACGGCCTCATCACCACCGTCGGCAAGATCGAGCCCTTCATCGCGACGCTCGGCACGATGGGCATCTATCGCGGCCTGACGACCTGGCTTTCGCAGGGCGGCGCGATCACGCTGCGCGAGCCGGAATTGCAGGCGCTCTATCGCCCGGTCTATTTCGGCTCGATCTTCGGCGTGCCGGTGCCGATCGCCGTCATCCTCGTCGTCACCGCCATCGCCGCCTTCGTGCTTTATCGCATGCGCTATGGCCGGCATGTCGTGGCGGTCGGTTCGAACAGGGATGTCGCGCGCTATTCGGGCATTCCGGTCGACCGCGTGCGCACCATCGCCTTCGTCATCCAGGGCCTGTGCGTCGCCATCGCCGTGCTGCTCTATGTGCCGCGCCTCGGGTCCACCTCGGCGACGACGGGCATCCTGTGGGAGTTGCAGGCGATCACCGCGGTCGTCGTCGGCGGTACGGCTCTGAAGGGCGGGGCGGGGCGTGTCTGGGGCACGATCTGCGGCGCCTTCATCCTCGAATTGGTCGGCAACATCATGCTGCTTTCCAACTTCATCAGCGAATACCTGATCGGGGCCATCCAGGGCGCGATCATCATCATTGCGATGCTCGTCCAGCGCTCGCTGGTGCGCAAATCGTGAGACCAGGCAGTTCCAGCCATGGAATTGCGGGGAAGTAGCCGGGTCTACAGGTCGCCCGGCCTCTGAGGAAGACCTGATTTTGGGAGGAAACTCATGCGCAAGAAACTACTGGGCCTGACGGTTGCGGCATTCGCCGTTCTCACCGGCTTCGCCCATGCACAGGAAGAGAAGAAGGTGACGATCGGCGTCTCGATCCCCGCGGCCAGCCACGGCTGGACGGCCGGCGTGATCTTCCATGCCGAGCGTGTCGCCAAGCTCCTGATGGCGAGCCATCCGGGCCTCAACGTCGTCGTCAAGACGTCGCCGGACCCGGCAAGCCAGGCGAATGCCGTGCAGGACCTTGCAACGCAGGGCATCGATGCGCTCGTCATCCTGCCGACGGATCCCGATCCGCTGGTCAACGCCATCAAGGAAATCAAGGACAGTGGCACCTTCGTCGCGCTGGTCGACCGTGCGCCGAGCACGAACGACAATTCCGTGCGTGACCTCTATGTCGCCGGCAACAACTTCGCGCTCGGCCAGACGGCCGGCGAATACATCAAGGCCACGACGCCGGAAGCCGAGGTCGTCGTCATCCGCGGCATGCCGATCCCGATCGACCAGGAGCGCCAGGACGGTTTCGACAAGGGCATCGAAGGCTCGAGCGTGAAGGTTCTCGATCGCCAGTACGGCAACTGGAACCGCGACGACGCCTTCAAGGTCATGCAGGACTATCTCACCAAGTACCAGAAGATCGACGTCGTCTGGTGCCAGGACGACGACATGGCCGTCGGCGTCCTGCAGGCCATCGAGCAGGCCGGCCGCACGGACATCCAGTATGTCGTGGCCGGTGCCGGCTCGAAGGACATGATCAAGAAGGTCATGGACGGCGACAAGATGATCCCGGTCGACGTGCTCTATCCGCCGGCGATGGTGGGCACTGCGCTCGAAATGACGGCCGCCAACTTCTACGGCCAGGTCCCGGTCCGCGGCGTCTACACGATCGACGCGACGCTGGTGACGAAGGACAACGCGAAGGACTTCTACTTCCCGGATTCCCCGTTCTGACCTGACGGAAACGAGCCGCCCGGGACATGATGGCCCGGGCGGTTTGACAACGACAGTTCCTCATTCTCTTCCGCCATCCTCGGGCTTGACCCGGGCATCCAGGTCGCGGGCGTGGTGTGGATGGTCGGGTGAAGCCCGACCATGACGGAGGAGAAGGGTACTCGCCTTGCAAATCGGCATTGCCCACCCCGCCAAACGCCGATAGCTTTCCACGCGCTGCGGTACGTACCGCAAGAATATCGTCGGCCGCCCGCAAGGTGCGGCCCGGTCCATGGGAGGACGCCACAGATGAAGACGATCAAGGGCCCGGCCCTGTTTCTCGCCCAGTTCGCCGGTGATGCCGCGCCGTTCAATTCCTGGGATTCGATCACCAAATGGGCCGCCGACATCGGCTACAAGGGCGTGCAGGTCCCGAGCTGGGATGCGCGCCTCATCGACCTCAGGAAGGCCGCCGAATCCAAGGCCTATTGCGACGACTTCGCCGGCAGGGCGCGCGAGAACGGCGTCGAGATCACCGAACTTTCCACCCATCTGCAGGGCCAACTCGTCGCGGTGCATCCGGCCTACGACGAGGCGTTCGACGGTTTTGCGGCGCCGGAAGTGCGCGGCAACCCGAAGGCACGGCAGGAATGGGCGGTGGAGCAGGTGAAGATGGCGCTGACGGCCTCGCGGCATCTCGGCCTCGATGCCATGGCCAGCTTTTCCGGCGCGCTCGCCTGGCCCTTCGTCTATCCCTGGCCGCAGCGCCCGGCAGGCCTCGTCGAGACCGCCTTCGACGAACTGGCCAGGCGCTGGAAGCCGATCCTCGACCATGCGGAAGAAAACGGCGTCGACGTCTGCTACGAGATCCATCCCGGCGAGGACCTGCATGACGGCATCACCTACGAGATGTTCCTGGAGCGCACCGGCAACCATGCCCGGGCCTGCATGCTCTACGATCCGTCGCATTACGTGCTGCAATGCCTCGACTATCTCGACAATATCGACATCTACAAGGACCGCATCCGCATGTTCCATGTGAAGGATGCCGAGTTCAACCCGACGGGCCGGCAGGGCGTCTATGGCGGCTACCAGGGCTGGGTGAACCGCGCCGGCCGCTTCCGCTCGCTCGGCGACGGCCAGGTCGATTTCGGCGCCGTCTTCTCCAAGATGGCGGCCAACGACTTTGCCGGCTGGGCCGTGGTGGAATGGGAATGTGCGCTGAAGCATCCGGAGGATGGCGCGCGGGAAGGCGCGGAATTCGTCAAGGCGCATATCATCCGCGTCACGGAAAAGGCTTTCGACGATTTTGCCGACGGCGGCACGGACCAGGCGGCCAACCGGCGCATGCTGGGGCTTTGAGGGCTGCCCCTCACCCTAATCCCCTCCCCGCAGGCGGGGAGAGGGAAGGTGCCCCACGAATGGCTATTGTATGAGGAAGACGGCGCGGCATATCCCCTTCGCCCCGCTTGCGGGGAGAAGGTGGCCGGCAGGCCGGATGAGGGGCACCCGCCCCGGAGACACTGTAGGAGGAAACCCATGGCAATCGAAGGAAGCGCCAGCGAGGCGCGGGAGGGCCGCATCCGGCTCGGCATGGTCGGCGGCGGCTCGGGCGCGTTCATCGGCGCGGTGCACCGCATCGCGGCTCGGCTCGACGATCACTACGAACTCGTCGCCGGTGCGCTGTCGTCTTCGCCGGAAAAGGCGGCGCAGTCGGCCCGCGAGCTCGGGCTCGATCCCGCGCGCAGCTACGGCAGCTTCAAGGAAATGGCAATCCGCGAGGCGAAGCTGAAGAACGGCATCGAGGCGGTGGCGATCGTCACGCCGAACCATGTGCATTACGAGGCGGCGAAGGAATTCCTGAAGCGCGGCATCCATGTCATCTGTGACAAGCCGCTGACCTCGACGCTCTCGGATGCGCGCAAGCTGAAGAAGCTGGCGGAGGAGAGCGATGCGCTCTTCGTTCTGACGCACAACTATACCGGCTATCCGATGGTCCGCCAGGCGCGGGAGATGGTGGCCAATGGCGATCTCGGCGCGATCCGGCTCGTGCAGATGGAATATCCGCAGGACTGGCTGACGGAGGACATCGAGTCGGGCGGCCAGAAGCAGGCGGCCTGGCGCACCGACCCCTCGAAATCGGGTGCCGGCGGCTCCACCGGCGACATCGGCACGCATGCCTACAATCTCGGCTGCTTCGTCTCCGGGCTGGAGCTCGCCGAGCTTGCCGCGGACCTCGACAGTTTCGTGCCGGGCCGCCGTCTCGACGACAATGCCCATGTGATGATGCGCTTCAAGGAAAAGGACGGGGTTGCCGCCAAGGGCATGCTCTGGTGCAGCCAGGTGGCCCCGGGCCACGAGAACGGGCTGAAGGTGCGCGTCTATGGCACCAAGGGCGGTCTCGAATGGGTGCAGGCCGATCCGAACTACCTCTGGTACACGCCCTTCGGCGAGCCGAAGCGCCTGATTACCCGGGGCGGTGCCGGCTCCGGCGCGGCGGCCGCGCGCGTCAGCCGCGTGCCCTCCGGTCATCCGGAAGGCTATCTCGAAGGCTTCGCCAACATCTATTCCGAAGCCGCCCGGGCCATCCATGCCAAGCGCAAGGGCGCGCCGGTCGATCCCGCCGTCACCTATCCGACGGTGGATGACGGCCTCAAGGGTATGCTTTTCGTCGATGCCTGCGTCCAGTCGTCGAAGAAGAACGGGGCCTGGGTCAAGGTCTGAGGTTTTCGCCGGATTGCCGCCCTCCGCGGCGGCCGGCGCCTTTCAGGCGAAAATGCTGCCGAGGCGGATCACCAGTTTCTTGTCGAACAGCTGGCCCCGGTCGAACATCCAGTTCAGCGCGTCGCGCGTGGTCCACGGCCGCTTGTAGGGGCGGGTGCTCGTCAGGGCCTCGAAGACGTCGCAGACCGTGGCAAGACGGATTTCCGGGCTCAGCTTGTCGGCCTTGAGGCCGAGCGGATAGCCGCTGCCGTCCAGGGCTTCATGATGGTAGCGGCAGATATCGAGCACGAGGTCGGAGACGTTGGCCTGCTCCTTCAGCAGGCGGTATCCGAGTTCGGGGTGGCCGCGCACCAGACGTCTTTCTTCGCTGTCCAGCCGGCCGCTCTTGTTGAGAACGGCGTTCGGGATCATCAGCTTGCCGACGTCGTGCAGCAGGCCGGCCACGCCGAGTTCGCGCACCGCGCTTTCATCATGGCCGAGCATGCGGGCAAGGCGCATCATGAGGGCGCTCACCGCCAGCGAATGCACATAGGTCCCCTCGTCCTTCGTCTTCAGGCGCGTGACCTTCAGGAAGACATCGGGGGCGGCGTCGATGCGGTCGGATATCTCGTCGGCGACCGGCGACAGCGCGTCGATTTCAAGCTGGCCCGTTCGCGCGGCGTCGAAACTGTTGCGCAGCGAGCGGGTTGATTGCGCCACCGTCTCCAGCGTGCGTCCGCGCTCTTCGGCGGCCTGCGCGGCAGGCGCTATGCCGGTGGCGAGGTCAATGTCCACGGTGCTCTTCTGCGGATTGACCAGGGCATAGGCGGCGGAGGTCGCCAGGATGGCCCGTACGGTTTCGTCGGACTGGATGAGGAAACGTCGCCCGGAGAATTCGGCGTTCGGGCATTCCAGCGATTCCACGAACATGCCCTTCCGCACGAGATGCTTCGCAATTCGTCGTACCACGCCAGTGCCTCCATCCCGGGCTATCGGCAGTTTAGAGGGCAAGTCCCTAAGTCTTGTTTAAGCAATCCCTGTTTAAGGGCGGCTTTGGAGTCGGCCGCTTCCAGGCGTAAAACCTGGTTCCGGATCCGAAAAAACATTGATTTTTGCGATCCGGAATCATACTGCAACGTTGCAGTAACAAGATTCACACCATTCGCTGCGCGTGAGAGACGAAAATGAACGATCCCAGAATCCTGGCCGGCCGGTTTCCCGACGACTTCGTGTTCGGCGTGGCGACAGCCGCCTTCCAGATCGAGGGCGCTGCGAAGATGGATGGCCGCAAGCCTTCGATCTGGGACGCGTTTTCCAACATGCCGGGCCGTGTTTATGGCCGTCACAATGGCGACGTGGCCTGCGATCACTACAACCGTTTGGAGGAGGATCTCGATCTCATCCAGTCGCTCGGCGTGTCGGCCTACCGGTTCTCCATCGCCTGGCCGCGCATCATTCCCGAAGGCACCGGCCCGGTGAACGAGAAGGGGCTGGATTTCTACGATCGCCTCGTGGACCGCCTCAAGGCACGCGGCATAAAGGCCTTCGCCACGCTCTATCACTGGGACCTGCCGCTGATGCTGGCCGGTGACGGCGGCTGGACGGCGCGGCAGACGGCCTATGCCTACCAGCGCTACGCGAAAACCGTGATCGCCCGGCTCGGCGACCGGCTGGATGCGGTGGCGACCTTCAACGAGCCATGGTGCTCCGTCTGGCTCAGCCATCTCTACGGCATTCATGCGCCGGGCGAGCGCAACATGGATGCGGCGCTCCATGCCCTGCATTTCACCAACCTGGCGCATGGCCTCGGCGTCGCGGCGATCCGTGCGGAGCGCCCGCAGCTTGCCACCGGCCTCGTCCTGAATGCGCATTCCATCCATGCCGGCAGCGATGGCGAGGCAGACCAGGCGGCGGCAGCGCGCGCCTTCGACTTCCACAATGGCGTCTTCTTCGGCCCGGTCTTCAAGGGAGACTATCCCGAAAGCTTCCTCTCGGCGCTCGGCGTCCGCATGCCGATCATCGAGCCGGGCGACATGGAGACGATCAGCCAGCCGCTCGACTGGTGGGGGCTCAACTACTACACGCCGATGCGGGTTTCGCACGATCCGGCGGAGGGCGCCGAATTCCCCGCGACCGTGCCCGCGCCGCCGGTCGCCGACATCAGGACGGATATCGGCTGGGAGGTGTTTGCGCCGGCGCTCGGTGACCTCATCCGCAAGCTCAACGCGGATTACGCGCTGCCCGCCTGCTACATCACGGAAAACGGTGCCTGCTACAATATGGGCGTCGAGAACGGCGCGGTCGACGACCAGCCGCGCCTCGACTATATCGCCGAGCATCTCGGCATCACCGCGGACCTCATCCGCGAAGGGTATCCGATGCGCGGTTATTTCGCCTGGAGCCTGATGGACAACTTCGAATGGGCCGAGGGCTACCGGATGCGCTTCGGCATCGTGCATGTCGACTACGAGACCCAGCTCCGCACGATCAAGAAGAGCGGCAGGTGGTATGCCGAACTCGCCGGCGCGTTTCGCAAGGGCAGGCATCGGGCCGCCTGAAACCGCCATCTGCCTTGCATTGTCGCGCGCGACGTAAAGGATTCATAACGGTTCTGCCGCATCATCGCCGCTTGGTCGGAGAAGACGATGCTGCGGCTAGCGCGCCACCTTTCAGGCATGATCGGCGCCCGACGACTTGCGGTCGTTCTGGGTGTGCTCGCCTCCTTTGCCGTCGTGGTCAGCCTTGCCACTGTCCTCGTCATGATGGCGCTCGGGTTCCTCGCGAACCGGGCGAACGAACTCGACGAGGAGCGCACGCGCCAGACCGTGTTCGGCGCGCTCTCCACCATGCGCAATTCCATGGTGACCACCGTGCGTGACTATGCCGTCTGGGACGATGCGGTCGCGGCCGTCTATGGCACGACCGACATGCCCTGGCTCATCGCCAATATGGGCCTTGCCACGGAGGGCGGGCCGCTTTTCGATACGGTTTTCCTGGTCGACGAGACGGGCAGGACGATGCTCGCCTATCGCAACGGTGCGCCCGTTAAGGCCGATGCACGCAGCTATGGCGGCGCCGCCTTCCTGGAGATGCACCGCAAGATCCTGCGCGCCGGGCTGGAGCCGGGCGCGGAACTCGGCGTCTTCCTGCAAACGCCGGATGGACCCGCGGTCGGTGCCGCCTCCGCCATCCGGCCGGTTTCCAGCGCGGTCGAGGCTCCGTCGGAGGCGTTGCGCACGCTCTTCATCATCCGCCACCTGACACCCGCCCGCATTTCCCGCATTGCCGACAACTTCCTGATCTCGGGCCTGTTGCTGGCGGAATCGGCTCCTTCGAGCGGGCCTGCCGTGCCCCTTGCCGATCCGGACGGAAAGACCCTCGGCTTCCTCTCCTGGACGCCGGATGCGCCGGGTAACCAGAGCTATGCGCAGGTGCGCCCGCTCGTGCTTCTGGCGCTCGCCGGAGTCGTCGTCTTCTTCGCGCTCCTCGTGCTGACCGGCGCCGCCTTCGCCATACGCCTCAAGGCGGATGAAAACACGGCGCGGACCCAGGCTCTCACCGACAGGCTCAGCGGCCTCAAAAACCGCACCGGCCTCTATCTCGGCCTTGACGAGCTGACCGCCCGCGCGAGGGCGGAGGAGCGCGACGTCGTGATGCTCTATCTCGATCTCGACGGCTTCAAGGACGTCAACGATTTTTACGGCCACGCGGTCGGCGACAGGCTGATCCGCGGGGTTTCGGCCGGGCTTTCCCGTCTCGTCCCGGCCAAGGCCATGCTGGCGCGCATCGGCGGCGACGAGTTCGCCATCGCCTTCATCGACAGGCCCGACGGGCCGGAAGCCGAGCGCCTCACCCGGTCCATCCTGGATTTCTTCTCCGAACCCTTCGCGATCGGCGAGCGCGTCGCCGTCGTCGGCGCCAGCATCGGCATTGCCGTCTCGCGCAAGGGGGCGGTCGGGGGCGAGGAGCTTCTGCGCCGGGCGGATGTCGCCATGTACCGGGCCAAGCATGCCGGCCGCGGCCGTGCGATGCACTATGAGACGCTGATGGACGACGACCGCGACGAACGGCGGGAAATGGAGGAGGCGCTGAGGGCTGCGGTGGCACGCGGCGAGATCGACGTCGTGTTCCAGCCGATCGTCGGGGCACGGAGCCGGACGATCTGCGGCGTCGAGGCGCTTGCCCGGTGGTATCGCGGCGGAACGAAGCCGGTGCCGCCGGGTGTCTTCATTCCGCTGGCGGAGGCGACCGGCATCATCGATGCACTCGGCCCGCTCATCCTCAGGCGGGCCTGCGCGGCGGTGCGCAACTGGCCGGACATCGATATTTCGATCAACGTCTCGCCGGCGCAGTTCCGCAATCCCTATTTCCCCGATCAGGCGCTCGGCATCATCGCGGAGGCCGGTATCGCGCCGTCCCGTGTCACGCTGGAGATCACCGAGGGCTACTTTATCCAGAATCCCGGCCGTGCGAAACTCGTCATGGACCGGCTGAAGGCCGGCGGCGTGCGCATCGCGCTCGATGATTTCGGTGCCGGCTTTTCCAGCATCGGCTATCTCATCCGCTTCGGCTTCGACCGCATGAAGATCGACCGCTCGCTCACCGTTGCCGGGGAACAGTCGCCGAAGGGCGGGGCGATGCTGCAGGCGACGGTGGCGCTCGCCGCCTCCTTCGATATGCCGGTAACGGCCGAGGGGGTGGAGACGGCCGAGCAGGCGGCCTTCCTGCATCTGTGCGGCTGCGACCAGCTGCAGGGCTATTTCTTCGGCAAGCCGATGAGCGAGAGGGCGATAAGCGACCTGCTGGCCCCGCCCGTCGACGTCGAGGCCGCGGCCGGTTGATTATTTGCCGAGGTGACGCTCGCCGCGCTTCCTTGCAAGATCCATCTGCATCTGCCGCTGGCGGAAGCGCAGGCGATCCTCCTCGCTGCGCGTTGCATGACAATGCGGACAGGAGACGCCGGCCTCGTAGAGCGGCGAGGCGATCTCTTCCGCGGTCAACGGATGGCGGCAGGCGCGGCAGAGCTTGTGCTCGCCCTCTTCCAGGCCGTGAAGAACGGAGACGCGCTCGTCGAAGACGAAGCAGGCGCCTTCCCAGAGGCTGTCCTCCGCCGGCACCTCCTCGAGATATTTCAGGATGCCGCCCTTGAGGTGGTAGACCTCGTCGAAGCCCTGTTCCTTCATGAAGGCGGTCGCCTTTTCGCAGCGGATGCCGCCGGTGCAGTACATGGCGATCTTCGGCTTGTTGTGCAGGCCGGTATTGCCCCGCACCCAGTCCGGGAACTCGCGGAACGTCTTCGTGTTCGGGTCGACCGCGCCCTTGAACATGCCGATCGCCGTCTCGTAGTCGTTGCGCGTGTCGATGACGATGGTATCGGGATCGGAGATCAGCGCGTTCCAGTCCTCAGGCGCCACATAGGTGCCGACGGAGCGCGTGGGGTCGATGTCCTCGACGCCCATGGTGACGATTTCCTTCTTCAGCCGCACCTTCATGCGCAGGAAGGGCATTTCGGCCGCATGGCTCTCCTTGTGCTCCAGCGCGGCAAACTCCGGCTGGCTGCGCAGGAAGGCGAGCACCCGGCGGATGCCATCGGCCGGACCGGCGATCGTGCCGTTGATGCCCTCGTGGGCGAGCAGCAGCGTGCCGCGCACGCCGTTCTCCTCGCAGAGCGCCTGCAAGGGCGCGCGCAGCGCGGCAAAGCGCGGAACCGCGACGAAGTGATAGAGCGCGGCGACAAGAAAGCCGCTGGCGGGGACGGGCGAGGAAATCTCTTGGGTCATGGCCGCCACATACAACCTCGCGGCTTTTCAGGCAATGCGGCGCGGCGGCTCAGGCGAGCTGGTGCAGCCGCGCGCCATCGCTGATGCCGAGCGCCATGGACTGGTTGGAATACTGGCTTTCGCCCGTCACTTCCCGCCCCACCCAGTTGGGCAGCTCCGGTTCGTCATGGATCGAGGCTAGCTCGACCTCGGCGATCACAAGCCCGCGATGGGCGCCTTCATAGACGTCGACTTCCCAGATGTGGCCCTCATGCGGCACCTTGTAGCGGACCTTCCGGATGACATTGCCGATGGCATGGCGCAGCATGTCCTCGGCCTCGTCGCGGTCGATCTCGAATTCGTATTCGTCGCGCACCAGCGCGGTATGCCCGACCTTGAGGGTGATGCGTGCCTGCCCGTTGCCGTAGATGCGGACCCGTAGCGACCGGTCGTCCTGGGCGACAATATAGGCCTGCCGGATGGCGATGCCTTCGTCTGCGAAGGTGCGCCACCGCTGGCCCGACACCAGGAACTTCCGCTCGATCTCTTTCGCCATAGGCTCGCTTTCGCTGTTGGAGATGGGCTTGGGCGAGGGGAAGACTTGCACGATAAGTCTGTCATGACAAGAGAAGCCTTCATGCTTTAGGCTCGACACGACGTCGCAGACGCGCTATTCGGATCTCAATTCAATCGTTTTAAAAGGTCGTGCCATGAGCGAGAAGAACGCCAAGCTCCTTTCCGTCCTGAAGCTGCAGCCGGTTGTGCCGGTGCTGGTCATCGATGACCTTTCGACCGCCGTTCCCCTGGCGCGCGCCCTGGTGGCGGGCGGCCTCAAGGCCATCGAGATCACGCTGCGCACGCCCGCCGCGCTGGAAGCGATCCGTGCGGTCGCCAACGAGGTCGAGGGCGCCGTCGCCGGCGCCGGCACGATCCTCAATGCCGCACAATTCGAGGCGGCGGTCGAGGCAGGCTCGCAGTTCATCGTCAGCCCCGGCACGACGCAGGAGCTGATCGACGCGGCTGCCGACAGCGATATCCCGCTGCTGCCGGGTGCCGCCACGGCCAGCGAGGTCATGGGCCTTCGCGAAGAGGGCTACCAGGTGCTGAAGTTCTTCCCGGCCGAGCAGGCCGGTGGCGCCGCCTACCTGAAGTCGCTGTCCTCGCCGCTGGCCGGTACGCTGTTCTGCCCGACGGGCGGCATTTCGCTTGCCAATGCCCGCGACTATCTCTCGCTCCCCAATGTCGTCTGCGTCGGCGGCTCCTGGGTGGCGCCGAAGGACCTCGTCGCCAAGGGCGACTGGGCGGGCATCACGAAGCTCGCCGCGGAAGCGGCGGCGCTGAAGGGCTGAGGCAGGTTCAGCGGATTTGCAGACGGGCGGCCCTTGGTCGCCCGTTATGCGTTTGTAATTGCGGTCGTGCATTCCTATCTTGCCTTGCTGTCGGCCCTTGCGATGACAAGAGAACAAGCGAAACGGAGACCGCCCATGTTTGACGCCAAGAAGTTGCTTGACCAGTTCCTCGGTTCCCAGGTGCCCGGCGCCGGCGGGTCCGTGCGCGACCGTGCCGGCCAGGTGACGCAGCTCGCCAAGGACAACCCGCTTGCCGCCATCGCGATTGCCGGCGTCCTGCTCGGAACGGATGGCGGGCGCAAGGTCGCCGGTTCCGCGCTCAAGCTCGGCAGCCTCGCCGCCATCGCCGGCCTCGGCTACCAGGCCTACAAGAACTACAAGGCCGGCCAGAACCCGGTCGAGACCACGCAGGGCACGACACCGGAACTCTTGCCGCCGCCGACCGATTCCGGTTTCCATCCCGAGGCCGTCAGCACCGACTTCGCCCTCATCCTCGTGCGCGCCATGATCGCCGCCTCGCGCGCCGACGGCCATATCGACGAGGCCGAACGCGCCCGCATCATGGACAAGCTGAAAGTGTCCGGCCTTGGCGCCGACGCGGCGCAGTTCCTTGAGGACGAGCTTGCCAATCCGGTGGACCTCGACGCGATCATCGGGGCGGCGAAGACCGAGGAGCAGCGCGTCGAGCTCTACACCGCCTCGCGCCTCGCCATCGAGCCGAAGTCGCGCGCCGAACGCGGTTATCTCGACCTGCTCGCCGGCCGCCTCGGCCTGCCGGACGCGCTGGTCGACCATATCGAGGCGACGGTTTCCGCCGCCACCGTCTGAACCTTTCGGGGGCGGCCGAACGCCGCTCCCCGTTTTGCGCATTGCGCGGGCAGGGCGCCTGCTCTATCCCTTCGGCAAGACCGAAGGAGAATTCTCATGCGCGATCTCAAAGACTGGAAAGGGTGCCCGCCACCGGCGCCCGTCGTCCTCGAAGGGCGCACCGTGCGTCTGGAGCCCTATGAGCGCGCGAAACATCTCCAGGCGCTCTGGGATGCGTTCGGCGGCATGCAGATCAATCCGCTGCTGCGCTATTTCACGCAGGCCGATTTTGCCGGCATCGAGGATTTCGACGCCTGGTCGGAATCGGTCATCAAGTCCGGCTGGGTGCGCGAGGTCATCATCGACAAGGCGGCCGGCAAGGTCGTCGGCATGGCGCATTACATGCGGCCCGATCCGGCGAACGGCGTCGTCGAGATCGGCGGCATCGCCCATGGCGGCGGCATGTCCCGTTCGCCGCTTTCCACCGAGGCGCAATACCTGCTCGCCAGGCATGTCTTCGAGGATCTCGGCTATCGCCGCTACGAGTGGAAGTGCCACAACGGCAACGAGGCCAGCAAGCGCACCGCCGCCCGCCTCGGCTTCACCTTCGAGGGTGTCTTCCGCCAGCACATGCTGTCCAAGGGCGAGAACCGTGACACCGCCTGGTTCTCGATCATCGACGGCGAATGGCCTGTTCTTGCCAAGGCCTTCGACGCCTGGCTCTCGCCCGGCAATTTCGATGCCGGCGGCCAGCAGAAACGTCGCCTCGAAGACATCCGCGCCGAGATCAAGGCGGGCGCGGCATGAGCGGGGAGCGCAAGGGCAAGTCGCCGGCGCTGGCAGCGCTCTTCATCCTGCTCGGAACGGGCGTGGTGTTCTATTTCCTGCCGCGCGCAATGATCGCGCTCGGCGACGTCTCGCCGTGGCTGGCGGGCGTCTTCGGCACGCTGCTCGTGCTCGGTTTCTTCCTGCTCTTCTGGCTCCGGGCGCGCTACCAGCGCAGCCGCGGCAATTAGCGCGGCTGTCTCAGCCCTGCAACGCGGCGCCGAGCAGCAGCAATCCCAGCACCATGACCAGCGCGGCGCCGCCGATCTCGATGGCGCTGCCGACGCGGGCGGCCGCCGCGCCGTTGCCGGCGAAACGCACGGCCGCGCCCTTGGCCGTGACGGCGAGGGTGGCGAGGATGGAGACGGTGATGGCCGTGCCGATCGACATGGCGACGACGGCGAGCACGCCGCCGAGATAGAGACCGTTCAGAAGCGCGAAGCTGAGCACGATCAGCGCGCCCGAGCAGGGCCTGAGGCCCACGGCGACGATGGCCGACCAGGCCTCGCGCAGCGCAAAGCGTTCGCCCTTCAGCAGCGAGGGATCCGGCGCGTGGGCATGGCCGCAGGTCGAGCAGATTTCACCGGCATGGTGGTGGTGGTGCGCATGGCCATGATTGTGCACCTCGACCGCCTGGGCGCCGAGCGCCGAGGCCCGGCGTTCCGCCGGCCGCAGCTTCCTGAAGAGCAGCCAGGCGCCGAAAAGGGCGATGAGGGCATAGCTGCCGATTTCGAGCGCCCGGGTGGCATCGGTCATCGAGACCGTGGTGCCGCGCAGAAAGAGATAGGCCGCGCCGACGAGCAGGATGGCGACGATGCCCTGCAGCATCGAGGAAAGGAAGGAGAGCAAGACGCCGCGCTTCAGCTCGACCTCGTTCGCCAGCATGTAGGAGGAGATGACGGCCTTGCCGTGGCCGGGGCCGGCGGCATGGAAGACGCCGTAGGCGAAGGAGAGGCCGACCAGCGTGGAGGCCGCCCAGGGATTTTCGCGCATCTCCTTCAGTGCGCCGGTCATGGCGCGGTAGAAGCCCTGCTGCTGCGCGTTGATCCAGCCGAACAGGCTGCCGAAGGTGCCCGTCGTGTTGAAGCCGGGTTCGGCCGAGCCGATACCGAGCGGCGACTGGGCGTGGGCAAGGCCGGCGGCCGCGGCGATCGCGAGCGTCAGCGTGAGAAGGGCGAGAGCCCGGCTGCGGGTCAGCATGTCAGCTCCAGACGGGTGGCGAAGAGTTTCGACATGTCGGTGCCGGCCGGGTCGTTGAAGAAGGCTTCTGTCAGGCTGTCCTGGTTCTGGGCGAGCACCTCGTCCGGGTCCGGCCGCACGACGGCCCGCTTGCAGGCGGCGAACTTGTCGCCGACGGCGATGAGGTCGTCATCCGAGGCGAAGTCCATCGCGGCATACATGGTGGGATCGTAGACGCCGAAGGTGAGCTTGCCCTTGAGCGGCATGGCCTCGCCCGGCTTGACGGTGAAGAACATCAGCAGCTGGCCGTCCTTGTAGTCGACGTTGATCGCGTCGGGCTTGGCGACCTTGATGGTTTTGCCGTCTTCGGTGATCGTAGTGTAGTAGCTGAACTCTTCCAGCGATTCGAGAACGGTCTGGCCGACTTCGGCCAGCTCGTCCGGGTCGAGTTCGGCGTTGCTGTTCTTGTCGAAGTCCATCACGACGCTGGCCGAGAACATCTCGTCGAAACGCCAGACATTGCGCAGTTCGCTGACCGTACCGTCCTCGCCGGCCACCACCTCCAGCCGCGCCTCCGCGAAGATATGCGGATGGGCGAGGGCCGCAGCCGGGGCGATGATGGCTGCTCCGGCAACGAGGAGGGGGAGGAATCGCATGGGGTATGTCCTCTCGCGGCGGCGTTCAGAATCGACCGGTTGAATGTAACGCAAATGGGTCGGAATTGGGACCTCTCCTCGGCCGCCTCAAGCCTCGATGCCGGGATTGCGGCGGAACCAGCCGTGCAGGAAATCGACGAAGGTGCGCACCTTCGCCGGCAGGTAGCGGCGGTGCGGATAGATCGCGTAGATGCCGCGGTCCGTCGGCAGGTAATCCTCCAGGATCGAGACGATCCTGCCGCTGTCGAGGCAATGGCGGGCGATGAAGGCCGGCACCTGCGCGACGCCGAGGCCGCTCGCCGCCGCGCGCACCGCCGCCGTCGGGCTGTTCACCTCGATATGGCCGCCGACCGGCACGGAAAAGCCCGTGCCCTTCTCGTCGATGAAGCGCCAGTTGCTGTGCGACTTGCCGTTGGTGTCGATGATGCAGGGCAGGCGGGCGAGGTCGCTTGGATGGTTGATTGGGCCGACCCGTTCGAGAAATTCCTCGCTCACGCAGATCTTCAGGTAGAAATCGCCAAGCTTGCGCGCGATGAGGGCGGAATCCTCGAGCCGCGTGATGCGGACGGCGACGTCGAAGCCTTCCTCGACGAGATCGACGAAACGGTCGTCCGAGACGATTTCCAGCGACAGTTCCGGATGCTCCTTGCCGAAATCGATGAGCGACTGGCCGATATCGGCGTCGACGAAGGTGCGCGGGGCGGAGACTTTCAGCTTGCCGCGCAGGTCCGTGTTCTTCTCGCGCACGAGATCGGCAAGGTTGTCGATCTCCTTCAGGATGTCGGAGGCGGTGCGGTAATAGGTATGGCCGGCCTCGGTCATCGAGAACTGGCGGGTCGTGCGATTGAGCAGCAGCGTGCCGAGTTCGTCTTCCAGTTCGCGCACATATTTCGAAAGCAGCGCCTTGGACCGGCCGGTCTTGCGCGAGGCGGCGGAGAAGCCTTCGGCATCGACGACGTCGATGAAGGCGCGAATTCGGGTCAGAGTATCCATGTGTCCCCATTCGGCTGCGGCCGAAACGGTGGCCGGTGCGTTATCAACATGCTCTAGAAAACCAGTCCGGCGAATGTCGTGGCTGCCGGAATATTTTCAATAGCGTTCCGCAAAAAACCTCTTGATTACGACAGCGATTCTTCTTATCTCCCGCCTTGCCCAAAGTCGCACGTGCCTGTGGGTGTCCGCCGACCCTCGAATTGGTGAGGAAATCGGTAAGGTACCTGGAATTAACCCCTCCAGTCGTTTCTCCGGCCAACCGGAAGAGCGAGGACATCTTGAAGCAACGACGGTGCGGGCCTTTCTGGTGTCTGCCGGCTTTCCAACAGCCGGGGTTACTGAAGAGGCACACCTTCATTGCCGGACGTGCGGTCGGGTTCTCCCACCAATCCATGGCAGACAAAGCCGAATTGAAGCCTAGGCGGGCTTCGGTTCACCGTTCGCGCATGATGCGCATGCTTGGTTCCGGGGTCTCCACCGGCTGGTTCCAGAGCGTGCCTGCATTCTGCCCTTTGTCCTCCGGGTTTTCCCGGAGCAACCTGGATATGGGGAATACCGAGATGACCTCTGCACGTATTATCGACTTCCTGAACACCCGACGTCCCGACGGCCCGTGCCTCGTGGTCGACCTCGATGTCGTGCGCGACAATTTCAAGGCATTCCGCCACGCGCTGCCCGACAGCGCCATCTACTATGCCGTCAAGGCCAATCCTGCGCCGGAAATCCTGCGCCTGCTCGCCTCCATGGGCTCCAACTTCGATTGCGCGTCCGTCGCCGAGATCGAAATGGCGCTCGACGCCGGCGCGACCGCTTCCCGCATCTCCTTCGGCAACACGATCAAGAAGGAGCGCGATGTCGCCAAGGCGCATGCGCTCGGCGTCTCGCTCTTCGCCGTCGACAGCCATGAGGAAGTCGAGAAGATTTCCCGTGCCGCGCCTGGCGCGCGCGTGTTCTGCCGCGTTCTGACGGATGGCGAAGGTGCCGAATGGCCGCTGTCGCGCAAGTTCGGCTGCGTGCCGCAGATGGCCGTCGACGTGCTCGTCTACGCCCACCAGCTGGGCCTGACGTCCTACGGCGTGTCCTTCCATGTCGGCTCGCAGATGACGAAGCTCGATGCCTGGGATTCGGCGCTTGCCGATGCCAAGCGCGTCTTCGTGCAGCTTGCCAAGCAGGGCATCGAGCTGAAGATGGTCAACATGGGCGGCGGCTTCCCGACGAAGTACCTGCGCGACGTTCCGTCCGCCGAAGCCTATGGCCAGGCGATCTTCGGCGCGTTGAAGAAGCACTTCGGCAACCAGATCCCGGAAACCATCATCGAGCCGGGCCGCGGCATGGTCGGCAATGCGGGTGTGATCAAGGCGGAAGTCGTTCTCGTCTCGAAGAAGTCCGACAACGACAACCACCGCTGGGTCTTCCTTGACATCGGCAAGTTCGGCGGTCTCGCCGAGACGATGGACGAGGCGATCCGCTACCCGATCCGCACCGTGCGCGATCAGGACGAGATGGAGCCCTGCGTGCTCGCCGGCCCGACCTGCGATTCGGCCGACGTGATGTACGAGAAGAACATGTATCCGCTGCCGATCACCCTTTCGATCGGCGACGAGGTCCTGATCGAGGGCACCGGCGCCTACACGACGACCTATTCGGCCGTCGCCTTCAACGGCTTCGAGCCGCTCAAGGCCTACGTCATCTGACCACCCGGCGCTCCCGTCCCTGCGGGAGCGCCGGCCTTCACAATTCGTTCCGGATACCGTTTGAATCGGTTTTGAGTGCGGGAGGCCCAGAGATGGCCACTGTTCTTGATTCTGTCCGCGCGTTCTTCGCGCATGCCGCTTTCACCATCGACCTGGAAAACAACGGCGACGTCGTTGCGCGCGAACGTCTGCTCGACCGCGTCATGGGCGAGGCTCGCTTCCGCAAGTCGTCGGAAAAGATCCGCCGGGGCCGCATGCCGGCCGAAGGCCTCGCGCTCGTCGCCCGCGATGCGGATGGCCATGTCATCGGCACCGTTCGGCTGTGGAATGTCGAGGCGGGCGTCGATCCGGACGGAAACGCCGTGCCGGCGCTGCTGCTCGGCCCGCTTGCCGTCGATTGCGAACACGAGGGCAAGGGCATCGGCGGCGCGCTGATGCGGGCGGCGATCACCGAGGCGCGGGGCCGCGGCCACGGTGCGGTGCTGCTGGTCGGCGATCCGGAATATTACGAGCGCTTCGGCTTCTTCGCCGACAAGGCGCGGCATCTCGTCATGCCTGGCCCGTTCGAGCGCCGCCGCTTCCTCGGGCTGGAGCTGAAGGACGGCTGGCTGACCGGTGCCGCCGGCGTGCTCGTCCCAAGCGGTCGCCGCCGGGTGGCGGCGGAGCTGCGCAAGGCGGCCTGAGGACGGGGCCGGCAACCTGCCGGCCCTTTACCGTTTGATACGTGTCATTGTTTTAATTGGATGATCGTCAAGATTGGCGCGAATATCGCGCCAATCTTCCCATTCGCCTGCCGCTGTTTGATCCATCTCAAAGGAGCGTCGCACCCTGCCGCTCCATAGTCGCCCTCGCAAAGACGAGTCGCGTTTGATGGAGAGACGACATGAAGGGAAATTGGATGGGGCGTGCCGCCCTTGCCGCCGGTCTGGCGCTGCTGGCTGGGCAGGCGTTTGCTGCCGATCTTGAGGAGCGCATGGCGCCGTCGGAGGCGACCGTTGATTTCGCGGCGCAGAGCCCCTGGCAGATCCGCGTGCGCGGCCTCGGCGTCATCACGAACGATTCCGGCTCGGTGAACGGTATCCCGGGTTCCGACCTCTCCTATACGGATACGGTCATTCCGGAGCTCGACATCTCCTATTTCTTCACCGACAACATCGCGGCCGAACTCATTCTCGGCACGACCTATGCGAATGTCCATGCGGACGGCGCGATCGAGGGCCTCGGCAAGGTGGGCAAGGCCTGGCTGCTGCCGCCGACGGTGACCCTGCAATATCACTTCACCGATTTCGGCGCCTTCAAGCCCTATGTCGGCGCCGGGGTGAACTACAGCCTTTTCTATGAACAGTCCGGCTCGGGCAGGTTCTCCAATCTCGACATCGAGAACAAGGTGGGCGCGGCCCTGCAGGTCGGCTTCGACTATATGCTGGACGACCACTGGGGCGTGAACTTCGACGTGAAGAAGATCTTCCTCGAGCCCAAATGGAAGGTCGATTTCGACGGCGCGCCGCTCACCGGCAAGGCGAAGCTCAATCCTTGGCTCGTCGGTGCCGGCGTCACCTACCGCTTCTGACGGTGGGATTCCGAAGCGCCCGCCCGCCGCCCGGCAGGGTGGGCGCCTTCAACATTGCGTGAAAGCCGGCGATCGGTCATGAATTCGCGCCGGCCTGCGCCTATGTGCCATGACATGAGGACGCACGCTCTTATCGCCGGACTTTCGCTCGCGCTCGCCATCTCGTCGCCGCCTGCCGTTCATGCGCAGCAACCGGCCGTCGTGCAGCCGGCGCAGACGATTGCCGAGACGCTGGAGGCTGCCGCCGCGCTGTTGCAGCTAAGAGCCGTCGTCGTGGCGCGGGACGGCGAGATCGTCGCCGAGCGGGGCTATGGCGGCCATACGCCGGCCGAAAGCACCAATATCAAGTCCGCTTCCAAATCGATCATCTCCGCCCTTGTCGGCATCGCGATCGACAAGGGCCTGCTGGAAGGCGTCGACCAGCCGATCGCGCCCATCCTTTCCGGCGACCTGCCGGCGGAACGCGATCCGCGGCTCGATCGCATCACGATCGGCCATCTCCTCTCCATGCAGGCGGGGCTGGATCGCACCTCCGGCGGCAATTACGGGCGCTGGATCGCCAGCCGCAACTGGGTACGTGCCGCGCTCGCCATGCCCTTCGTCGACGAGCCGGGCGGCCGCATGCTCTATTCGACCGGCTCCACGCATCTGCTTTCGGCCATCCTGACGAAGGTCGGCGGCAAATCCACCCTGCAGCTTGCGCGCGACTGGCTGGAGCCGGTCGAGGGCTTTCGCATCGGAGCCTGGGACCGCGACCCGCAGGGCGTCTATCTCGGCGGCAACCAGATGGCGATGAGCACCCGCTCGCTGCTGGCCTTCGGCGAGCTCTATCGCAATGGCGGGCGCACGGCAAAGGGCGAGCAACTCGTGCCGGAAGACTGGATCCGCCGGTCCTGGACGTCGCGCACCAATTCCCGCTTCTCCAACGACGGCTACGGCTATGGCTGGTTCGAACGCGTGATCGCCGGCAGGACGGTCCATTTCGCCTGGGGTTTTGGCGGCCAGATGCTCTATGTCGTGCCCGATCTCGGCCTGACGGTCGCCATGACCTCCGACGAGAGCGGGCCGTCCGCGCGCTCCGGCTACCGCGACGAGCTGCACGACCTCCTGGCGAAGATCATCGGCACGGCGGAGGGCTGAGGCTGCCAGGTCGCCGCGCGGCGGTGAAAGGCAAGGCATCCGGCAAGCGCCGGCAGCGTGCCGCAGACGCGGTCGAGCCGGCGGCGGATTTGACAGAAGGCCGGCAAGGCCTTATGTGCGAGGGCAAGGGTGAGAGCCCCTGCCGTCCGCGAGCGCAAGCTTTGGTGAAGTCTCTCCTTCGGAAAATCGGTCTTCCAGCATCAGGCATGCGAACCGGTGGCAATGCGGGCTCCCTCCGAAAAGACGCATGCACCGACTGGAGATTCGACATGCGTTCATCATCGACGCCCCTTCCATCGCTTGACGCCCTGAAAGACCAGGCAAAGCGGCTGCGCGCCCGCTTTTGCGAGGACGGCCAGGCCCTTTCCCATTCGCGCGCCCTTGAACTCGTCGCCGCCCAATACGGCTTTCGCGACTGGAACACGCTGAATGCGGCGGCCGGCAACCGGCCGCCGTTCAATCCGTGGATGCTTGGCGCGCGCGTGCGCGGCCACTATCTCGGCCAGCCTTTCGACGCGCAGGTGCTGGGCGTGCAGGCGCTGACCGGTCAGCCTGGCCGTTACCGCATGGTGCTGCATTTCGACGAGCCGGTCGATGTGGTGACCTTCGACAGCTTTTCCGCTTTTCGCCAGCGCGTGCATTGCACCGTCGATGAAACGGGCAGGACCATGGAAAAGACCTCGAACGGCCGGCCGCATCTCGAACTCGAATGGTGAGGCCTTTCGGCTTCATGCAAAAGCGTGAAGACAAAGAATTGCAGCGTTTTCGCGATTCGAAGAAAAGCGGGAATGGTCTAAAACGAACCGGCAAACCGCACTGCAAGGCCGTCGATCTTGAAATCGGCGGCCTTGTCGTTTTCGCGGCGCACGAGATGGCTGTATTCCAGCGCCATCGTTGCGCCCCTGGGCAGCGTATAGGTCAGCGTGGCGGCGACCGACTTCGTGCGCGTGCGGTAGTCGTAGTAGAGCCAGTCGCTATAGGCCTGCTCGTAGGCGAGTGTCAGCTTCAGCTTTTCCGTCACCGCCTTTTCCAGCGAAAGGCCGACCGTGCGCACATCCTCGGCGAGCGGATCGTCGATATCGACGAGGCGGAGGTCGCGTGCCAGTTTTGCCTTCAGCACGGCCTTGTGCGGCAATTGCCAGGTCGCCTCGCCCTTGAAGAAGGGACGGGCGCGTTCGACGGTCGTGCCGAGATAGGGGCTGGCGATGCCGACGACGCCGGCCTCGGCCATCAGGGTGATGCCGTTGCCGTAGGCCCGGCCATAGGCGAGCGACCCGCGCAACGTTTCGGCCGGAAATCGACCGAACGTCCTGCGCTCGGAGCCGGCAATGCGGCTCGCCCTGTATTGCAGCGTGGCGCCCGCCTCGCCGCCGAGCAGCGGACGGATCTGGCCGCCTGTGAGGTCGAGCAGGCTGTAGCCGGCGTCGAGCTGGGTCGGCTTCAGGCCGGCAAGCGTGAAATGCGCCTTGCCGCGGTCAAGGTTCGAGAGGGTCGCGGTCAGGTGGTTGCGGCCACCCCAATGGTCGACCGTCAGGCCGGCGCCCGCCGTCGCGAAGACATCGTCCTTGTGATAGCCGATCAACGCACCGGGCAGGGCGAGAAAGATATCGCCCGTGCGCCGGTGCTCAAGTCCGCCCTTCAGGGTGAGCTTCGCCGACTTGCTGAGATCATGGGCGTAGCCGAATTCGATCCCGGCCGTGCGTTGGTCCGCGAAACGATATTTCGGCACACGCCGGGCACTCATGTTCAGCGCGTAGGCGAACTGGGAGTCCTCCAGCGCCAGACTGCCGCGCAAGCCGAATTTCGCCTCGCCGAAGGCGGCCGAAAGATGGGTCGGATCCTGAAAAATATTCGACGTCCAGCCCATGCCGGTCTTGTAATCGACGGTTGAATCGGCTTTTGCCGGGTTGTGTCCGGCCAGCATCGCAGCTGCACAAACGAAGCCACCAAGAAAGCGCATCAGATCCTGTTCCTGTCCGTTTCTGGAACAGAATCCTAGGGTTGCATGGTTAAAAATTCCCTCAATGGTTGATATTAAACTTGATAGCGCAATTTATGCTACCTGAAATTGATTTTGGTTGGGAATTGTTAAACTTTTCTACGTTATGGTTAACTCTTTGCTATGATTGGGAAATCGGGTTGAGTAAATCGATGCTTATATTACCTTCGATTGCGTACCAGAGAGGTACACAACCGAAGGAGAGAGAGCATGAACAAGACCCGCATCATCGCCATCGCAACCGTCTTCGCAATCGCTGGCGCAGGCCAGGCATCGGCCAGTGGCCTGCTTGGCGGCCTCGGCATCCTGAACAACAACAAGACGGGCAGCGTGGTGATCGCCCCGAGTGTCGGCGTCGGCGAAATTCTCAGCGACAACGATAACAACAAAGTGCTGAACGGCGTGCTCAACGGCACCCTGTCGGGCATCCTCAACGGCAATACGCTGGGCATTCTCGGCGGCAGCGACTGCGGCTGCAAGAAGCGCAAGCACTGACCGCACCATCCCGCCCTTGCGGTCCGTGGGCCCGGGAGAGCGCTGCTCTCCCGGGCTTTAACCGTTCGGTGCGGCGGTTACCTGCGCTTCAGGACACCGATGCCGAGGAAATGGCCGTCGACCGATTCGTATTGCTGGGTGAAGTCCCAGGCTTCGAACTCGCTTTCGGCCTGCTTGATGTAGTTCCAGAAGAGCGTCGTGCCGGCGCAGGCCTGCGAGGATATGTCGTGATGCACGATGATACCGGCCTGCTTGCGCACCATTAGGTGGTCGTACATCACGCCGTGCAGCGAATGGTCGCCGTCGATGAACACCATGTCAGGCTTGAACGAGCGCAGGTAGTCGCCAACCTGCTGGGAGGTCGACAGGTCCTGGATGTAGTGCACGGGCGTGGAGGAGATTTCCCGATACTTTTCGATGAACGGCGTCGGCTCGATCGGATCGATGGCGAGGGAAAACTCCAGCGGCGCGCCGATCTTCTTCAGCCATTCGTTCACCAGGATGAACGTTCCGCCCCACCGGCAGCCGATTTCCGTGAAGTTGCGGACCTGCCGGGCATTGTGGGACAGCCAGACAAGATAGCGGGCGAGCTGGGAAGGATACTGCCACAGGTGCAGGCCCTTGCCGAAATAGGGGGAAAGCTCGTTCGGCTGCTGTTCGAGATATTCGTCGTTCAGGCCGAGTTCGGGGATCAGCTGCCGCTCGATGTACTGGATGTCGTAGCATTTTGCGCTGGGCAGGTTGCGGATGGTTTCTATCGCGCTTTCCACCGAGCCGGAGATGCTCGCATAATATTGGTATTTCTCAATCATCCGAACCGTCCTTTGGTACGCGCGATTGGCCGCCTTCGCGTGGGAGACGGCTGCGCGGGGGATCGCGGCCCGTCGGGCCCGATCCCGGTAAAAAAGCAAGGTTGTTTCGCGAGCGCATGGCTGCCCGGCCCCCGGAAATCCCCTTGGGACCTCTAGAGGCGCAGGCTTGCTTCAAGCTGATGATGGTGCCTGGCTCAGCCGGCCAGGTCTATGACGCCGCAATCGCCGGCTTCGCTGGCGAAGGCGAGGAGCTTTCCGTTGCCGCTCCAGGCCAGGGAGGTGACGGCGCCCTTGCCGGGGCGGCGCAGCAGCACTTCGCGGCTATCGGCAAAACGGGCGGCCAGCACCATGCCGTCGGAATAGCCGATGGCGACGACCTCTTCCGCGGGATGACAGGCGACGCAGGTCACCATCACGTCGGCGCGGGTGCCGAGTTCCAGCGGCGGCTTGCCCATCGGCCCGTCCTTGGCGGAGAACGGCCAGACGATCGCCGCCGGTGCGCCGGACGAGGCGAGCCATTTGCCCTTCACCGACCAGGACAGCGACTTCACCTTGGCCGGATAGCCCGTCATACGCATGTGGCGCGTCTCGGCGCCGGGCTTGGTGTCGAGCTTCCAGCCATGCAGGGCGTTTTCCTGCATGCTGGTGACCACGAAGCGGCCGTCGGGCGAGAAGGTGATGCCGGTATGGGCGCCTTTCCATTCGAGATCGACCGGCTGGCCGGCCATTGCCACCCAGTGCAGCGAGGCGCCGTTGTAGCGCGCCACGCCGATGCGCAGGCCCTTCGGCGCGAAAGCGATGCCCTCGACCGAGCGGCTTTCGGCGAATTCCTTGATCGTGCCGTCGGCAAGGCGGACGCGCGCCGTGCGCCCCTCGGCAAAGCCGACCGCGCCCTGCGGGCCGGCGGCGACGATGGAGATCCATTTGCGTGGCACTTCGGCGAGAAGCGTCGCGGTGCCGTCGGCGGCGATGCGCTGCACCTTGCCGTCCTCGCCGCCGGTGATCAGCGTGCCGCTCGCCTCGTCGCGAATGCAGGCGAGCAGACCGTCATGCGCCTCGGTGACCTTCTCGCCGTGGTCGAGGCGGTGGATGGCGCCGGAGGCGGTGGCGAAGAACGGCACGTCGCCGAGGAAGGCGGCCGCGACGACGTGCCCGTCGAGATCAAGAGGCGCGACTGTCGGCATCAGGTCTTGTCTTTCATGCGCAGGACGGTATCCGAAAGTCGCTTCACACGGTCCGGCATCATGCTTTCTGGGCCTCGCAGGCCTTGAAGGTGCGCTCGATCTTCTCGCGGTCGAGATCGCGGCCGATGAAGACAAGCCGGCTTTCGCGCGTCTCGCCGTCCTTCCAGGCACGCTGGTGGTCGCCCTCGACGATCATGTGCACGCCCTGCACGACATAGCGCTCGTCATCGCCGGCAAAGGCGATGATGCCCTTGAGACGCAGGATGTTCGGGCCGTCCGTCTGGGTGATCTTCTGGATCCAGGGGAAGAAGCGGTCCGGGTTCATCTCGCCGCCGCGCAGCGAGATCGACTGCACCGTCACGTCATGGATCGGCGAGACGCCATGGTCGTGGTGATGGTGGTCATGATCATGATCATGATCGTGGTGGTGATGGTCGTGATCATGGTGGTGGTGATCATGGTCGTGGTCGTGACCATGATGGTGATGGTCGTGGCCGCAATCGGGGCCGCAGACATGGTCCGGATGGTCGTGGTCGAGGAAGTGCGGGTCGTTTTCCAGCGCCCGCTCCAAGTTGAACGCACCCTGGTCGAGAACCTTGGAAAGGTCGATTTCCGAACGGGTGGTGCGGTGGATGCGGGCGGACGGGTTGATCACGCGCACGGTCGCCTCGATCCGGGCCAGCTCTTCCGGGCTGACGAGATCGGTCTTGTTGATCAGCACGACGTCGGCAAACGCGATCTGGTCTTCCGCCTCGCGGCTGTCCTTCAGGCGCAGCGGCAGGTGCTTTGCATCGACCAGCGCCACGACGGCGTCGAGCTCAGTCTTCTGGCGCACGTCGTCGTCCATGAAGAAGGTCTGGGCGACCGGCACCGGATCGGCAAGGCCCGTCGTTTCGACGATGATGGCATCGAACCGGCCGGGGCGGCGCATCAGGCCTTCCACCACGCGGATCAGGTCGCCGCGCACGGTGCAGCAGATGCAGCCGTTGTTCATCTCGTAGATTTCCTCGTCGGACTCGACGATGAGGTCGTTGTCGATGCCGATCTCGCCGAATTCGTTGACGATGACGGCATATTTCTTGCCGTGGTTATCGGTCAGGATGCGATTGAGCAGCGTCGTCTTGCCGGCGCCGAGATAGCCGGTGAGCACGGTGACGGGAATGGGCTTGGGGAGGGCTGTTTCGGTCATGGGAACCTCGAGCGATGGCGGGGACGCGTGCGGCGTCCGGTTGGCGTCTGATATAGGAGATCGGACGGGCCAGCGCAAATGCGATCCGGCCTTTGTCGTCATGCAAAATCGCCCCGTGCCTTTGCCGGAGCCGCTTTAACGCAGCGTTTGCAGGTCGAAGGCGGCGACGTCCTCAAGAAGGGCGAGGAGGCCGCGCACGGCATGGGCGAGCAGTACCTCGCCCCTTTGCGCCGTTGCCGCGGCGGCGTTGCCGGCAACACCCTTGGGGTTGAGGTCGGACATCTTCCAGCCGAAGGCATGCGGGCCATAGGCGCGCAGATGGGCAAAGCGCGCGGCGAATTCCGCCTGCCGCGAACCGAAGCGCTCCGCCCTGTCCATCCGGACACGTTCCGGATGCAGGGCGAGCATGACGGAGGTCTCGATGTCGCCGCCGTGGATGTCGAGCGCCTTGTCCTCAGGCGTAATCCAGCCTTCCGGCTGGCCGAAGCGGGTCCAGGCGGTGGCGACGACGAGCATGTCGAGGTGCACGCGTGCCTCGGTCGCGACAATCGTCATCAGCGGCGCGTTGCCGCCATGCGCGTTGAGCAGGACGAGCTTGCGGATGCCTTTCGCCTTGAGGTCCCCCGCAATGCCCAGCCAGCGTTCCACCGCCTCCGCGTAACCGAGCGAACGCGTGCCCGGCACATCGAGATGTTCCGGCGAATAGCCGACGGGCTCCGCGGGCAGGATGGTCACGGGCAGGTGCGCCGGCAGCACGGCCATCAACCGGGAAACGATGCCCTCGGCGATCAGCGTGTCGGTTTCGAGCGGCAGGTGCGGGCCGTGGCCCTCATGGGCGCCGAGCGGCAGGACGGCGATCCAGTCGGCGCGGTCCCCTGCCGTCAAGGCCGGGTCGTTCTCGCTCCATCGCATCTTTGGATGCGCCATTGCCTGCCTCTCGTCCCGTCTTGCCGCCCGACTGTCACATGAGTCATACAGGGCCATGCCCGCGATGCAAGGGTAACGCAGGGAACGGTGAGGCGGAGGCAATCGATGGGCAAGAAGCACAAGGACGGCAAGAAGGGCAAGAAGAAGAAGGGGCACGCGGATGTCTCGGGCGCAGGTCTTGCCGCCGCCGTCGTCAATGCGGCCCGCTCCATGCGCACGGTACTGTCGCGCAATCTTCTCGCCACCGGTCTCTATGCCGGCCAGGATGGGGTGATCCTGGCGCTTGCCGAGGAGGGGGGCCTGACCGCAGGGGCGCTCGCCGCCCGGCTCGGCGTCAAGGCGCCGACCATGACGCGCACGATCGGACGCCTCGAGGCGCAGGGTTTCGTGGAGCGCCGGCCGGACGAGACGGACGGCCGCCTGACCGTCGTGCACCTCACGCCCGCCGGCGAGGCTTCCATCGGTCATATCACCGAGGCGGGCCGGCTCAGCGAGCAGCAGGCGGCGGAAGGTTTGAGCGAGAAGGACGTGCGCCAATTGCTCAAGCTGCTTCGCGCCGTGGACGAAAACCTGCATGGCGGCCTGCCGGATGCGCCGCGCGATAGCGAAAAGGCAGTTGCCGACGAGATTTAAACTGTTTAAATAAACGGTTTTAAACGCCGTGTTGCTTGGCGTTCGTCGGGGAGGGGTCGTGGCACAGAAAATCAAGCTTTCCACCATCGCGGAGACGCTCGGCGTTTCCACGGCGACGGTATCGCTTGCGCTCAGGGACAGCCCGCTGGTTGCAGCCTCCACCCGCGACAGGATCAAGGAACAGGCCCGCGCGCTCGGCTATATCTACAATCGCCGCGCCGCCAGCCTGCGCACCTCCCGGTCGGGCATCATCGGCGTCGTCGTGCACGACATCATGAACCCGTTCTACGCGGAGATACTGAAAGCCATCGAGAGCGAGCTCGATCGCGACCGGCAGACCTTCATCCTCTCCAACCACTACGATTCGGTCGAAAAGCAGCGCAACTTCGTCGAGACGCTGCTGCAGCTCGGCGGCGACGGGGTCATCATGTCGCCGGCCATCGGCACGCCGCCGGAGGATATCCAGCTTGCCGAGGACAACGGCATGCCGGCGATCCTGATCGCGCGCTCGATCGAGGGGCTGGACGTGCCGATCTTCCGCGGCGACGACAGCTACGGCATCTCGCTCGCCACCAACCACCTGATCGGTCTCGGCCACCGCACCATCGCCATGGTGGGCGGCACGGACCAGACGTCGACCGGCCGCGACCGCTACCAGGGCTATGTCAACGCGCTGCGCAAGGCCAATATCGAGATGGATCCCGGCCTGCGCATCCCCGGCCCGCGTACCAAGCAGGGCGGCTTCGAGGCGGCGGTGCATTTCCTCTCCCTGCCGCAAAAGCCGACCGCGGCGGTCTGTTGGAACGACCTCGTGGCGATCGGCCTGATGAACGGCATCGCCCGCGCCGGCCTCGTGCCCGGCCGCGATGTCTCCGTCACGGGTTACGACGACCTGGAGGAGGCGGCGATCGCGACGCCCGCGCTCACCACCGTCTGGAACGGCCAGTCCGAGGTCGGTCGCAATGCCGCCCGCGCGCTGCTCGACAAGCTTTCGGGCAGCCACGAGCCGGACGGCATTCACCTTATCAAGCCGGAAATGCGCATTCGCCAGTCCACGGGGCCGCTGAAGCCCCACCCGGAAGGCTGAGGCAAACCGGGCAAACGGAGATTTCGCCATGGTGGTCAAGACGCGCATTCTCGTGCCGGGCACGATCCGCGAGCGGGTGCTCGACCGGCTGAAGGATGCCTTCGATGTGGTGCGCATCGAGCGGGCGGATCCGGCGCTGCTTGCGCGGTCCGAGGCGGCAGGCATTTCCGGCATTGCCGTCTCCGGCGGGCTCGGCGCGGCGATGATCGAACATCTGCCTGCGCTGGAGATCATCGCGAGCTTCGGCGTCGGCTATGATGGTGTGGATGTCGCTGCCGCCGCGGCACGCGGCATAACCGTCACCAACACGCCGGATGTGCTGAACGACGAGGTGGCCGATACGACGATCGGCCTGCTGCTCAACACGGTGCGCCGCTTCCCGCAGGCCGAGGCCTGGCTGCGCGAGGGCCGCTGGGCGCGCGAGGGTGCGTTCCCGCTGACGCCGCTCAGCCTGCGCGGCCGCAAGGCCGGCATCTACGGCCTCGGGCGCATCGGCATGGCCATCGCCGAACGGCTGAAGGGTTTCGGCATCGAGATCGCCTACCACACGCGACGTCCGCGCGAGGGCGTGCCCTTTGCCTATTATCCGTCTCTGGCGGAACTGGCGGGCGCGGTGGACATCCTCATCGCCATCGTACCCAAGACGGCCGAGACGCACCGGACGATCGGTGCGGACATCCTTCGGGCGCTGGGGCCGAACGGCGTGCTGATCAACGTCGGACGCGGCTGGACGGTCGACGAAGCGGCGCTCGCGGCGGCGCTCAAGGACGGCGTGATCGCGGCGGCCGGGCTCGACGTGTTCTATGACGAGCCGAACGTGCCGCCGGCGCTGCTCGACCTGCCGAACGTCTCGCTGCTGCCGCATGTCGCCTCGGCTTCGGTGGCAACACGCGATGCCATGGCCGACCTTGTGGCGGACAATCTCTTCGCCTGGTTCGAGCGCGGCGCGGCCGTGACGCCGGTGCCCGAAACGCCCTTTACGCGAAAAGCGGGGAACGGTCCGGAAAGCCTTCGTTAACCTTTCGGCAAGTTTGCGGGCGCATGCTTTTGCCATCGAGTCGCTTGCGAAGGAGAGCCCCATGAAGACGCTGATGCTTGCCGCCGTGGCCGGCGTGTTGTCGCTGGGGCTCTGGAGCGTTGCCGCGGACCGGACGCCGGCTGTGGACCCGGTGACGACGCGGTCCATTCCCGCGCCGGCGGGAACGCATAGCTATACCATTTCCAACGTCGTGGCGAACACCGCCTGCCTTGCCGAGCGCGGCGGCCGCATCTCGAGCCGCAGTGAACGCTTTGCCGCCAACATCGACTGCGATGCGGTCTGGCCACGCCTCTCCGCGGCGCGGACCTGGGTCAACAATGGCGACGGCACGGTGGTCGTCGCCGATGCGCAGGGCGAGCCCATCCTGACCGTCGTCGACGGCGACGGCCTTGCCTACGAGGCCGTCGAGCCCGCCGACGCCATGATCACGATGATTTCTGCCGACTGAGCGATCATTCGGCAGCGGTCCGGTGCGCGGTCACCTGCTTGGAGGCGGCATAGTCGCGCACGGCCTGGCCGAAGGCCGCGAAAAGCCTGTTCGACGGCTGGTCGGAGCCGACCCAATATTCCGGATGCCATTGCACGCCGACCGCAAAGGCCTTGGCGCCGATGACGGAGACGGCCTCGATCGTGCCGTCCTCGGCGACGGCTTCGACGGCAAGGCGCGGCGCGATGTCGGAGATCGCCTGCCGGTGCAGCGAATTGACCTGCACCTCGCCGGCGCCGACGACGGCGGCAAGGCAGCTGCCCTCCTTGACGATGACCGTCTGGCGGATGCCATAGGCGACGTCGAGCACGGGCGTGTCCGGCTTGCGGTGATCCCACATGCCGGGCTGTTCCTGGATCTCGTTGGCGAGCGTACCGCCGAGCACGACGTTCAACTCCTGGATGCCGCGGCAGATGGCGAGCAGCGGAATGCCGCGTTCCAGAGCGCGGCTGATCAGCGGCAGGCTGGTGGCGTCGCGCGCGGTGTCATAAGGGCCTTCCGCCTCGGTCGCTTCCTTGCCATAGAGCGAGGGATGCACATTGGTGCGCGAGCCGCTGACGAGGAGCCCGTCCACCCGGTCGAGAATGCCGTCGAAATCGGTGTCCGTTTCGAGCGCCGGCACGAGGAACACCGTGACGTCCGCACCCTTGACGGCGGCGCGCACATACTGGTTCGGGGTGGCCTGCCAGACGTTGCCTTCGATTTCCCTGATATCGGCGGGAATGGCGACGACGGGTTTCGACATGGTGGGCTCCGGAAAAAGAAATACCAAATGAGGATTTGCTATCAAATCCAGCATCAGTCAATTCCCCCATTTCGGCGAAATGACGACGGATGCCCTGTTTCCAGGGGACAGGAGGCTCGCGGCTCCATCGAGATTCGACAGGATTCGAGGTCCGCAAGCCACGCTCCGTTAACCAAAGGCTTGCAAACAGCGATTGCACGCTAAATTTTTCTCGCCCCGCTGCTGCGTAATACTGTGTCGTGCCGGAGACAGGAAATTATACGCATGACTCATGTCAGGTTGAGTTTGCTGCGCGAAAATCGGCAATATTGCAATATTGGGTTGAATGTACCTTCCATGGGTTGAACGGGCGTGCAATGATGCCGGGCACTACCCTTGTTATTGGGTAATTTCCCGAAATCATTCATTAAATTTTGGTCGGTAACCCTCTCTTGGTATAGGGAGTGCCGAATCCATGAAGGATAAGGGTCAAAACACACTGCCGGCTGATGTGTACCTATCGTTCGTCAGCTCGCTGTACGGAAACCGCCAGACCCTTTTCGTGGGCATGATCTCCCATGTCATCACGTTCTCCTTCGTCTACGCCAAGACCGCCGACCCCTTCTTCCTGATCTGGAGCGGCCTCGTCGTCGCCATCTGGTCGCTGCGCGCCGTCGGCATGCGCCATTTCGACCGGGTGGACCATGCGGCGCTCGACATGGACGGCATCCGCTATTGGGAGAACTGGTACAATCTCGGCGCCGTCGGCACGACGCTGGCGCTCGGCACGGCCTGCGGCTACAGCCTGCTCTTCAGCCGCGACAGCTTTGCGGAACTCGCCTGTATCGCGGTGACGCTCGCCACCATGGTTTCCGTCGTCGGGCGCAATTGCGGCTCGAAGCGGGCGGTCGACTACATGACCTTTTCCGCCTGTTTCCCGATGGTCGTGGGCTTCCTGGGCCTGCAGGATTTCTACCATGCGGTGCTTGCGGTGCTCATCCTGCCCTTCGTGATGACGACGCGCATGATGGCGAACGGCGTGCGCGAATTCCTCTACAAGAACGTGCTGGCGACCCGCGAGGTCTCCATCATCGCCGACCGTTTCGACACGGCGCTGAACAACATGCCGCACGGCCTGTTCATGCTGGACGCCGACCACCGGATCCTCGTCGCCAACCGCCGGGCCTGCGAACTCCTGCATCTCGGCAACCAGGAGCGGCTGAAGGACTGCCATCTCGACGTGGTGCTCAGGTTCGGCGTGCGCAATACCTTCCTCAACGCCGAGCAGAGCAAGACGATCCTGCGCCAGCTCGACGAGCTCCTGAAGGGCGAGCGGTCCCGTGCGCTGGTGCAGGTCACGGACGGGCTCTATCTGGAATTCACCGCCTCGCCGCGCGAGAACGGCGGCGCCGTCCTCATTTTCGAGGACGTGACCGGACGTGTGCGGGCGGAAAACAAGATCCTGCACATGGTGCGCTACGACAGCCTCACCGGCCTGCCTAACCGCACCTATTTCGCCGATCTCGTGCAGGAGGCGCTGGGCGAGCGCAAGAAGCCGGGCACGGTCGGCTTCATGGTGCTCGATATCGACGACTTCAAGCATGTCAACGACATGAAGGGCCACGTCACCGGCGACCGGCTGCTCTGCGCCATTGCCGAGCGCCTGCGCCGGCTTGCCGGCGACAAGGTGTTCGTCGGCCATCTGATGGGCGACGAGTTCATCCTCTTCTTCCCCAACGAGACGAATCGCCGCGACCTCGAAACGCGCATGCGCCGCTTCCACGAACAACTGCGCGGCACCTACGAATTCGACGGCATGACGTTCCTCGTCTCCTTCAGTGCCGGTGCCGTGATGGTGCCGAGCGACGATTTCCGGCTGGAGGAAATGCAGATCCGCGCCGACCTTGCGCTCTTCGAGACGAAATCGCGCGCCAAGGGCAGCGTCACCGTCTTCGAGCAGGAGATGGACGCGCGCTACATGGATCGTCAGAAGCTCAAGGACGACCTGCGCGAGGCGCTCGCCAGCAACACGCTCTCCGTCGCCTACCAGCCGATGTTCGTGCCGGACGGTTCGCGCATCGAGTGCTGCGAGGCCCTGTCGCGCTGGACGCATGTCGAGCGTGGCCCGGTGCCGCCGAATGTCTTCATCCAGCTCGCCGAGGAGATGGGCATCGTCTCCGAGATCACGCGCTTCATGATCATGCGCGCCTGCGCCGACTGCGCGGGCTGGCCGGCGCATATGGGCATATCGGTGAACCTTTCCGTGCAGGACCTGCGCGGCACCGGCATCATCGACCTCGTCACCGAGGCGCTGGAGGCGGCCGGGCTCGCGCCGCACCGGCTGCATCTGGAAGTCACCGAAAGCTGCCTCATGGAAGAGCCGGTCAAGGTGCAGGCGATCCTGCAGGAGCTGCGCGCCCGCGGCATCACCATCGCCATCGACGATTTCGGCACCGGCTATTCCAGCCTCAGCTATCTCGACCAGCTGCCGCTCGATGTCATCAAGATCGACCGCTCCTTCGTGCGCAACATCGGCGAGGACGCGCGCCGCTTCAAGCTCCTGCGCGGCACCGTCAACCTGTCCCGCGAGCTCGGCCTGCGCATCGTCGTCGAGGGCGTCGAGACGCGCGAGCAGCTCGCCCTCATCAACAAGTACCAGTGTGCCGATCTCGTGCAGGGCTATGTCTTTGCGGCACCCATGTCGCCGGATGCACTGCGCGATCTCTACGAGACCCTTGCCCGCAAATCCGGCGAATCCCGCCGCCGCGGCCGTCGCGTCGCCTGATCCTTTCCACGCCCAATCTCGTAACGTGTGAATTCGACACGATATATCAGCTTATTCAAAATTAGTGTTAACCATATATTAAGGTTAATGAATGGTATTTTACACAAATTGTCTTATATCGACGATTGTAGTGACGGCAGCGCGGTGGCTGCCGGTGTTTTTCAATCGGGGTACGGGGACAATGGCCAGCGTAGAGACGGCGACCAACCGCTTTTCGGACAAGCTTCTGGGACTGCTCGACAGGATCGAGTATCGCCGCGTGGAGACGGGCGAGGACATGGAAGACGTCGCCCGCATCCGCTACAAGGCCTACAAGGCCGGCGCCGTCATGCATCTCGATGAACAGGCGGTCCTCATCGACGAGGTGGATTTCGACAGCCATGCCTATGTCTTCGGCATCTATTACGAGGAGCGGCTGATCTCCACGGTGCGCCTGCATCATGTGACGCCCGAGCACCGCGTCACCTCGTCGGGAAAGGTCTTCCCGGACGAGATCAATGCCTTCCTCGATGCGGGCATGTCGCTGATCGATCCGGTGCGCCTTGCCGCCGACCCGGAGATCTGGAGCGAGATGCCGGCCATTCCGTATCTGACGCTGCGCATCGCCACGATGGCGACGGACTATTTCCAGACGGATCGCTGCGTGCAAATGGTCAAGCCCGCGCATTCGGCCTTCTACAAGCGCGTCTTCGATGCCGATTTCGTCGCCTCGCCGAAGAGCAACCAGGGCAAGTTCATCATCGACCTGATGCTGCTGGCGACCAACGTCAAGGAGACGCTGCCCTCGCTCTACCAGCGCTTCCCGTTCTTCAAGTCGGAGCCCTACGAGCGCCGCATGATGTTCGCGCGCGGCGACGACCTGCCGTTCAGCCCGCTAACCGTGCGCCCGACGGCGCGCCGCGCGCATTTCGGCGGCGGGCGGATCGAGCTTTCCGGCAATGCCTATGCCGGGTGAGGCGCCCGCGTTCTGATGTCGCATGCCGGGCCGGTTTCGTCTGAAACCGGCCCGTTCTGTTTCGGAAACGATACAAGTCGAAACGCGCTGCCCGCCTTGCCGTTGCGCTTTGCCGATCCATTGTGTATGGCCAGAAAGACGCGTGTCTTCACGCTTGAGGGAATCTGTTTTGGCGCTCGTCGTGGGCTTTCCGGCTGACGGGTGCGGGTGCTTAGGAGAAGGTAGACTATGGCTGAACATCATTCCGGACCGGTCGAAACGGGCGCTGCGATGGATTACCCGGAGCACGAGAAGACCTACGACCTCTTCATCGCCGGTGCCAAATACGGCACGCTGTTCTGCGTCGCGCTGCTGGTCGCCATGGCCGCCGGCTTCTTCACGAGCGCCGGTTTCTTCTCGAGCCTTCTGCTCCTCATCATTCTCAACGTCGTCGGCTACTTCCTGCTGCGTTGACCTGAACAACCGCGTCCGCGGTTTGTCATGCGGCGCCACCCGGCGCCGTGATCCAACACGGCCAGTCTCGGGGGGAGGACCACGGTTTGAGTCAGTGTGTTTTTGTAGCAAGGGAAAGTGACCCGGCCGAAGGCCGCGTCGCGGGTTCCGTCGAAACGGTCAAGAAAATGAAGGGCCTCGGGCTCGATGTGCTGGTGGAGGCCGGTGCAGGCCTTGCCTCGCGCATCCTGGATGCGGACTACGAGGCCGCCGGCGCCCGTATCGTCGGCCCCGGCGAAGCGAATATCGCCGACGTTGTCCTGAAGGTCCGCCGGCCCACCGCCGCCGAGATCGCGACCTACAAGCCCGGCGCCATCGTCATTGCCACGATGGACCCCTATGGCAACGAAGCGGCCATCGCCGAGATGGCCAATGCCGGTCTCACCACCTTCGCCATGGAATTGATGCCGCGCATCACGCGCGCCCAGTCGATGGACATCCTGTCCTCGCAGGCCAACCTTGCCGGTTACCAGGCCGTCATCGACGCCGCCCATGAATTCGACCGCGCCATGCCGATGATGATGACCGCCGCCGGCACCGTGCCGGCCGCCAAGGTCTTCGTCATGGGTGCCGGTGTCGCCGGCCTTCAGGCCATCGCGACCGCACGCCGCCTCGGCGCGGCCGTCTCCGCGACGGACGTGCGCCCCGCGGCCAAGGAACAGGTCGCCTCGCTCGGCGCGAAGTTCATCGCCGTCGAGGACGACGAGTTCAAGGCAGCCGAGACCGCCGGCGGCTATGCCAAGGAAATGTCCAAGGAATATCAGGCGAAACAGGCCGCGCTCGTCGCCGACCACATCGCCAAGCAGGACATCGTCATCACGACGGCGCTCATCCCCGGCCGCCCGGCGCCACGGCTCGTGACGCGCCAGATGCTGGCGGCCATGCGCACCGGTTCCGTCGCCGTCGACCTCGCGGTCGAGCGCGGCGGCAATATCGAAGGCGCCGAGGCCGGCAAGGTCGCCGAGGTCGAGGGCGTCAAGGTCATCGGCTATCTCAACGTGCCCGGCCGCATCGCGGCCTCCGCTTCGGCGCTCTACGCCAAGAACCTTCTCACCTTCCTGGAGACCATGGTCGACAAGGAGACGAAGTCGGTTGCGGTCAATGTCGAGGACGAGCTGGTCAAGGCGACGATGCTGACCAACGGCGGCGCCGTGGTGCATCCGAACTTCGGCGGCGCCGTTCAGCAAGGGGAGGGCAAGTGATGGCGAACGAACTTCTCGACAAGGCGATCACCGATCTGGAACGTGCCGTGGAGGCTGTGCGCACCGCCTCCGAATATGTGCCGGACGCGGCCGCTGCCGTGGCGCATGGCGTTTCCGGCGGGGCGATCGATCCCTTCGTCTTCCGCCTGGCGATCTTCGTGCTGTCGATCTTCGTCGGCTACTATGTCGTCTGGTCGGTGACGCCGGCCCTGCACACGCCGCTGATGGCCGTCACCAACGCGATCTCCTCGGTCATCGTGGTTGGTGCGCTGCTGGCCGTCGGCATCTCGCTTTCGGGCGTTGCTACGGGTTTTGGTTTCGTGGCGCTGATCCTCGCCTCCGTCAACATCTTCGGCGGCTTCCTCGTCACCCAGCGCATGCTGGCGATGTACAAGAAAAAAGACAAGTGAGGCCGGCCCGATGAACGCAAACTTCGCAGCCTTCCTCTATCTCGTCTCCGGCGTGCTCTTCATCATGGCGCTGCGTGGCCTGTCGCATCCGACGACCAGCCGGCGCGGCAACATGCTCGGCATGGTCGGCATGGGCATCGCCATCGGCACGACCTTGCTGCTCGCGACCCCATCCTTCGGCGGCCTCGTGCTCATCGTGCTCGGCCTTGCCATCGGCGGCGGCGCGGGTGCCTGGATCGCCCGCTCCATTCCGATGACCTCCATGCCGCAGCTCGTCGCCGGCTTCCATTCGCTCGTCGGCCTTGCCGCCGTGCTGGTGGCGGCCGCCGCGCTCTATTCGCCGGTCTCCTTCGGCATCGGCGCGGTGGGCGAAATCCATGGCCAGGCGCTCGTCGAAATGGCGCTCGGCGCCGCCATCGGCGCGATCACCTTCACCGGTTCGATCATCGCCTTCCTCAAGCTCGACGGGCGCATGTCCGGCAAGCCGATCATGCTGCCCTACCGGCATGTCATCAACGTCGTGCTGCTCGCCGCGATCGTCTTCTTCATCGTCGGCCTGACGCTGTCGGAAAGCCATATGGACTTCTGGCTGATCGTCGTGCTGGCACTGGCGCTCGGCGTGCTGCTCATCGTGCCGATCGGCGGAGCGGACATGCCGGTCGTCGTCTCCATGCTCAACTCCTATTCGGGATGGGCTGCGGCCGGCATCGGCTTCACGCTCGGCAACCTCGCGCTGATCATCACCGGTGCGCTGGTCGGCTCCTCGGGCGCGATCCTCTCCTACATCATGTGCAAGGGCATGAACCGCTCGTTCATCTCCGTCATTCTCGGCGGCTTCGGCGGCGAGACGGCGGCAGCGGCTGACGACGGCGTGCAGCGCACGGTAAAACAGGGCTCTGCCGACGACGCGGCCTTCCTGATGGCGAACGCCTCCAAGGTCATCATCGTGCCGGGCTACGGCATGGCGGTGGCCCAGGCCCAGCATGCGCTGCGCGAGCTCGCCGATACGCTGAAGAAGCAGGGCGTCGAGGTGAAATACGCGATCCATCCGGTCGCCGGCCGCATGCCTGGCCACATGAACGTGCTGCTCGCCGAGGCGAACGTACCCTATGACGAAGTGTTCGAGCTTGAGGACATCAACTCGGAATTCGCCCAGGCCGACGTCGCCTATGTCATCGGCGCGAACGACGTGACCAACCCGGCCGCGCGCGACGACAAGTCCTCGCCGATCTACGGCATGCCGATCCTCGACGTCGACAAGGCCAAGACCTGCCTCTTCGTCAAGCGCTCACTCGGCTCGGGCTATGCCGGCATCGACAACACGCTGTTCTACAAGGACGGCACGATGATGCTGCTCGGCGACGCCAAGAAGATGACCGAAGACATCGTCAAGGCGATGAACCACTGATCGGCAAAGCCCGGAACGAAAAAGCCCGCGAGATGATCGCGGGCTTTTTGTTGGAAGGATCCCTGCCGGATCAGGCCGGCTTGGCGGCGCTGGCGACGCCGCGGGTGCGGGCAAGGCCGTCCTTGGCGGGCTTGTAGTTCGGGTCGAGCTTCAGCGCATGCGAATAGGACTTCGCGGCGCGCGCCATGTCACCGCGGCGCTCGTAGATCAGGGCCTGGTTCGCCCAGGACTCGGCAAGCTTGCCGTCGAGGTTGATCGCCGTATTGAAATCCTGGAACGCGTTGTCGTCGTCGCCCTGCGCGGCATAGGAAATGCCGCGGCCGTTATAGGGTTCGGCCGAATTCGGCGAGAGCGAGATGGCCTTCGAGAAGTCCTCGATCGCCTTGTCGTGCTGGCGGCGTGCCTGGTAGATCAGGCCGCGGTTGTGATAGGCGCGCGGATCGGTCGTGTCGAGCTGGATGGCGCGGTTGAAGTCGCGGAAGGCCTCATCGAGGCGGCCGGCCTGGCGATAGAGGTTGCCGCGGCCGATATAGGCGACGTCATAGTTCGGGTTGAGCTGCAGCGCCGTGTTGTAGTCGCTCGCCGCCTGCGCCTGATCGCCCAGGCTGCGCTGAACGAGCGCGCGGTTGGCATAGGCCTGGTAGAAGCGCGGGTTGAGCTCGATCGCGCGGTTGAAGTCGTCGACCGCGCGGCGGTACTGGCCGGCGCGGCCATAGGCAGAACCGCGCACATTGTAGCCCGCGGGATCCTGCGGATTGGCGGCGATGACGGCCGAGAGCGAGGAGATGTTCTCTTCCGAGCCTTGCGCGCGCTCCACCTTCAACACGTCCGTCGATGTCGTCGACTGGCAGCCTGCCATGAGGAGCGCGAGCGACGCGGTGGCGACGGCGGCCATCAGCGGACGGCGCAGGCGGACCGATGCGGAGGAGAAACGAGCGGTCGGGAACCCGGTAGATGCAGCCATGTCCAAGTGCGAATCCTCAAAGTGGGCTTCTATCGCGCCTCATACGCGATGAAAACACTACGCCTCCACAGCCCGCGCGTCATTTGGCGCGCAAAGGACGCTGTGGTCCTCTCGATCTGCCCGTTACGCTTGAAATCGCGGTCGAATTCCAGCGTAGCGAACCGGCAATTCCGGCGAAGGGGCGTAGCGATAGCGCCCGGAATTGCACGGGAAGTCTTTCACATCCGTGAAGAAACGACCGGTCACGTCAAAAAAGGCGGCGGCGAAATGTTCGCCCCCGCCCGGTCTTGCATCCGAAAACGTCGAAAAGACGGCCGATCAACGGGCGCCGGGACGACCGCCGATGAGGCCTTCGCGCTGGGCGCGCTTGCGGGCCAGCTTGCGGACGCGACGAACGGCTTCGGCCTTTTCACGCGCACGCTTCTGCGACGGCTTTTCATAATAGTCGCGCATCTTCATTTCACGGAAAATACCCTCGCGCTGCATCTTCTTCTTGAGAGCGCGGAGAGCCTGATCAACGTTGTTGTCGCGGACAAGTACCTGCACGAGAATCCCGTTCCTTTGTTTGTTGCCGCCCGGCGATTCTATGGGTCGTCAGGCAAACAGATGACGTTCGCGCAGCCCAGAAGGCTGACGATTGGCGTGTCGGATACCAGATCGCAGCAGTGAAGTCCAGCCTGAAGCGCCGGGAAGCTGAGGATATTTGCGACAGGCCTTCCTGAAACCATCGCAAAACCTTCGATGACGCGCATGTCGCATGTGGTACAAGGTACGCCTGAATGCGTCGCAAAGGATACGGCGCGCCGCGCCAGGATTTGCTTTCTATCGGGGCAGGAAACAGGCCGGCCGGACCGGCGAGACTTTGAGGACTTGGATATGCGCAAATATTCGGTTTTCGCCGTCGCCCGCGAGGCGATGCGCGGCCACAAGGGGTGGGAGGCGCAATGGACCTCGCCCGAGCCGCGCAAGGACTATGACGTGATCATCGTCGGCGGCGGCGGCCATGGCCTCGGCGCGGCCTATTACCTCGCCAAGGAGCACGGCATCACCAATGTCGCGGTGATCGAGAAGGGCTGGCTCGGCGGCGGCAATACCGGCCGCAACACGACCATCATCCGCTCGAACTATCTCTATGACGAGAGCATGGATATCTACGAGCACTCGCTGAAGCTCTGGGAGGGCCTGAGCCAGGACCTCAACTACAATGTCATGTACTCGCCGCGCGGCGTGATGATGCTGTCGCACAATGTGCATGACAAGCAGTCCTTCCAGCGCCACGTCCACGCCAACCGGCTCTACGGCATCGACAATGAATGGCTGACGCCGCAGCAGGCGAAGGATTTCGTGCCGGTTCTCGATATCTCCGCCTCCGCCCGCTACCCGATCAACGGCGCGGCCCTTCAGCGCCGCGGCGGCACCGCCCGCCACGACGCCGTGGCCTGGGGGTATGCGCGCGCTGCCTCGGACCGGGGCGTTCATGTCATCCAGAACTGCGAGGTTAAGGGCATCCGCCGCGGGCCGGACGGCGCGGTGACGGGCGTCGAGACCTCCAAGGGCTTCATCGGCGCGAAGAAGATCGCGGTGTCGGCCTCCGGCCACAACTCGGTCATCATGGCGATGGCCGACGTCAAGCTGCCGCTGCATTCCGTGCCGCTGCAGGCGCTGGTCTCCGAGCCGATGAAGCCGATCTTCCCCTGCGTGGTCATGTCCAACTCGGTGCATGCCTATATCTCGCAGTCGGACAAGGGCGAACTCGTCATCGGCGCGGGCACGGACCAGTACAACTCCTATTCCCAGACCGGCGGCCTGCAGATCATCACGCATACGCTCGACGCGATCTGCGAACTCTTCCCGATGTTCCGCCGCGTCAAGATGATGCGCCAGTGGGGCGGCATCACCGACAACACGCCGGACCGTTCGGCGATCCAGGGCGTGACGCCGGTGAAGAACCTCTTCGTCAATTGCGGCTGGGGCACCGGCGGCTTCAAGGCGACGCCCGGTTCGGCGCATCTCTTCGCCCATCTCATCGCCAGGGGCGAGCCGCACAAGCTGGCGGCCGGCTTGACGCTGGACCGCTTCCGCACCGGGCGCCTCATCGACGAGGCGGCGGCGGCGGCCGTGGCCCACTGATGAACGGCGCGCTGCTTGCAGGCTTTCTTGTGACGGCCGGCATCCTGCCGGCTGGCGACATTCTTCCGATGCCGGGAGACTTTCGCTTTCAGAAGATCCAGAAGGCAGCGGGCGAGACGGATTGGCCCTTCGTCGCGAAGAGCGGGATGCTGGGATGTGCGAAGGTGTTCGGCGGTCGGGCGGTCTATTTCCTTCCCGACGAGACGGACATGAACCGCGCCTTCAATCTCGATGTGAACGTCTTTGCGATGAGCATGGTCAATTTCGGAATGACAGACATTCTGGCCCCTTACGACAATGCCGAGCAACTCGTGAGGCGGATTGCTCCCTTCGTCACGATGGGCCAGCGACTTTGCGATCAGGCTCCGGGCACGTTCGTGTCGGGACCAGAGCTTTAAACAGGTAGGATAAAATGCTGCTGATCTACTGCCCCTACTGCGAGGAAGAGCGCTCGGAGCTCGAATTCCGCCACGGCGGCGACGCGCACATCGCCCGGCCCGCGAACATCGCCGATATCACGGATGAGGAGTTCCAGGACTACTTCTTCCTGCGCGACAACCCGAAGGGCCTGATCTTCGAACGCTGGCGCCATATCCATGGCTGCGGCCGCTTCTTCAACGCGGCGCGCGACACGGTGAGCGACAAGTTCGTCATGAGCTACAAGGCCGGCGAACCGAAGCCGAACCTTTCCGGTGAGCCGACCGCCACCGAAAAAACCGTCGAAACCTATGAAGCCGTGGAAGGAATCGCGAAATGAGCGGCGCCAATCGCATTGCCGGTCAGGGCCGCCTGACGCCTGCCAGGACGGCGCGTTTCACCTTCGACGGAAAGACGTTCGACGCGCTGGAAGGCGATACCGTCGCCTCCGCGCTGCTCGCCAACGGCGTGCACCTCGTCGGCCGCTCGTTCAAGTATCATCGCCCGCGCGGCATTCTCTCCGCCGGACCGGAAGAGCCGAACGCGCTGGTCGATGTCTCGCGCGATGCCGCCCGCCGCCAGCCGAACGTGCGCGCGCCGGTGCAGGAAGTCTTCGACGGCATGAAGGTGGAATCGCAGAACCGCTGGCCCTCGCTCGCCTTCGACGTCGGCGGGGTGAACAACCTCCTGTCGCCCTTCTTCGCCGCGGGCTTCTACTACAAGACCTTCATGTGGCCGAAGGCGGCCTGGGAGAAGGTCTACGAGCCCTTCATCCGCCGTGCCGCCGGCCTCGGCGTCGCGCCGACGGAGGAGGATCCGGACCATTATGCCAACCGCTACGCCTATTGCGACGTGCTCATCGCCGGCGCCGGCGTGGCCGGTCTTTCCGCAGCGCTTGCCGCCGCGGAAGCGGGCGCCCGTGTCATCCTCTGCGACGAGCAGCCGGAAGTCGGCGGCGCGTTGCATTATGATACGTCGGTGAAGATCGACGGCCAGAACGGCTACGACTGGGCGCAGGCGACGGCCGCCAGGCTGGAGGCGATGGAGAACGTCACCGTCCTCACACGCACCACGGCCTTCGGCTACTACAACCACAATTTCGTCGGCCTCGTCGAGCGCGTCACCGATCACCTGACGCGTCCCGACAGGAAGCTGCCGCGCGAGCGTCTGTGGCAGGTGCGTGCCAAGCGCGTCATCCTCGCCACCGGCTCGATCGAGCGTCATATGGTGTTCGCCAACAACGACCGGCCGGGCATCATGCTGGCGTCTGCGGCGCGCACCTATCTCAACCATTTCGGCGTCGCGGTCGGCCGCAAGGTCGGTGTCTATACGGCAAACGACTCGGCCTATGAGGCCGCCTTCGACCTGAAGCGGGCCGGCGTCACCATCGCCGCCATCGTCGACAATCGCGACAAGCCCGGCGAGGCCGTGCTCGCCGAGGCCCGCAAGCTCGGCATCGAGGTGCTGACCGGGCACTCGGTGGTCGATACCAAGGGCAAGCTGCGCGTCTCCTCCATGTCCGTTGCCCGCAATGGCGGCGGCTCGGCTCGCGCGATCCCGGTCGATGCGCTCCTGATGTCCGCCGGCTGGACGCCCTCGGTCCACCTCTTCTCGCAGTCGCGCGGCAAGGTGGCCTATGACGCTGCCTCCGGCCGCTTCCTGCCGGGCACCTATGCGCAGGATTGCCTTTCGGTCGGTTCGTGCAACGGCACGGACGCTCTCCAGGCGACCATCGAGGAATCGCTGGCAGCCGGCGAGCTGATGGCCCGCGCCACCGGCAACGAGGGCGGCGGCAAGGTCGAGCTTTCCGGCGAGAACGCCTTCGACTGGACCGGCGGCATGGCCGGCAGCGGCGAGGGGGCCGGGGTCGACACGACCGTCAAGGCCTTCGTCGACTTCCAGAACGACGTCTGCGCCAAGGACATCCGCCTTGCCGTGCGCGAGGGCATGCACTCGATCGAGCACATCAAGCGCTTCACCACCAACGGCATGGCGACGGACCAGGGCAAGCTGTCCAACATCCACGGCCTTGCCATCGCCTCGGAAGTCCTCAACCGCGAGATCCCGAAGATCGGTCTCACCACCTTCCGCGCGCCCTATACGCCCGTCACCTTCGGCGCGCTGATCAGCCATTCGCGCGGCGATCTCTTCGACCCGGCCCGCAAGACGCCGATGCATGCCTGGGAAGAGGCGCATGGCGCGGTCTTCGAGGATGTCGGCAACTGGAAGCGCGCCTGGTACTATCCGCGCGCCGGCGAGACCATGCACGATGCCGTCAACCGCGAATGCCGCACGGTGCGCAATACCGCCGGCCTGTTCGACGCCTCGACGCTCGGCAAGATCGAGGTCGTCGGCCCGGATGCCGGCACGTTCATGAACCTCATGTACACCAACGCCTGGGACACGCTGAAGCCCGGCCGCTGCCGCTACGGCATCATGCTGCGCGAGGACGGTTTCGTCTATGACGACGGCGTCGTCGGGCGTCTGGCGGAAGACCGCTTCCACGTTACCACCACGACGGGCGGCGCGCCGCGCGTCATGCACCACATGGAAGACTATCTCCAGACGGAATTCCCGCACCTGAAGGTCTGGCTCACCTCCACCACCGAACAGTGGGCGGTCATCGCCGTGCAGGGCCCGAAGGCGCGCGAAATTCTGGAACCCCTCGTGGAGGGCATCGACATCTCCAACGAAGCCTTCCCGCATATGAGCGTGCGTGAAGGGAAGATCTGCGGCGTGCCGACCCGGCTGTTCCGCATGTCTTTCACAGGGGAAGCGGGCTACGAAGTCAACGTGCCGGCCGATTACGGCGAGGCCGTCTGGGAAGCCATCTGGGCTCGTGCAGAACCGCTCGGCGCCTGCGCCTACGGCACGGAGACCATGCACGTGCTGCGCGCCGAAAAGGGCTACATCATCGTCGGCCAGGATACGGACGGCACCGTCACGCCGCACGACGCCAGCCTGAGCTGGGCCGTCTCCAAGAAGAAGACGGACTTCGTCGGCATCCGCGGCCTGAAGCGGCCGGATCTCGTCAAGGAAGGCCGCAAGCAGCTCGTCGGCCTTCTGACGAAGGATCCGAAGGTGGTTCTGGAGGAGGGCGCGCAGATCGTCGCCGATCCGAACGAGCCGAAGCCGATGAAGATGCTCGGCCATGTGACCTCGTCCTACTGGTCGGAAAACTGCGGCCGGTCGATCGCCATGGCGCTCGTCGCCGGCGGCCAGTCGCGCATGGGCCAGACGCTCTACGTGCCGATGCCCGACCGCACCATCGCGGTCGAGGTCAGCGACATGGTCTTCATCGACAAGGAAGGAGGACGCCTCAATGGCTGATCACGCTCTTCGCAAGGCGCCGCTTGGCCGCCACCATGGCGGCTCGGCCGGTGCGCGCGTCACGCCCGCCGCTCCCGCAACCCGCCTGTCGCTGCGTGCCGGCGAGGATGCCATCGGCACGCTCTCGCTGGCCTTCGGCCTCGAACTGCCAAGGCGGCCCAAGACCTCGGCCTCCGTCAGCGGCCGTCATGCGCTCTGGCTCGGCCCGGACGAATGGCTGTTGATCGACGAGAACGGGGCGGATCTCATGGGGATCGCATCAGGCGTTTCCGCGCTGCATTCGGCGACGGACGTCTCGCACCGCAACACGGCGATCCTCGTCTCCGGCCCGGATGCGGCCGGGGCGATCGCCAGCGCCTGCCCGCTCGATCTCGGCAACGCGATCTTCCCGGTCGGCGCCGCCGCGCGCACGGTGCTCGGCAAGATCGAGGTGGTGCTCTTCCGTTCGGGTGAGGAAGACTATCGCGTGGAATGCTGGCGCTCGTTCTCGCCCTACGCCTTCGGCCTGCTGGTGGAAGGCGCGGAGGATGCCGGGCTCTGACGCCCGAGATACGGGTTCGCCCCTCACCCTAGCCCTCTCCCCGCAAGCGGGGAGAGGGGACGTGCCCCACGAACGGGAGTGATTGGGGAAAACGGTGCGGCATATCCCCTTCGCCCCGTTTACGGGGGGAAGGTGGCCGGCAGGCCGGATGAGGGGCGCTTTAAACGTCTTCCGGCCGATCCTTCGGATCGAACTGGATGATGGTGATCCAGTCGGCCGTGAGCGCCGGCTTGCGCTCGTCCTCGATCTCGACCGAGACGTCGTAGCGGATGGTCAGCATGCCGGCGCCGCGAAAGCGGGCCTCGGCGAGCACGAAGCGGCCGCGCACGCGCGCCCCGCTTTTTACCGGGGTCATGAAGCGGACTTTTTCAAAGCCGTAGTTGATGCCCATGGTTTGTTCGATGATGCGCGGTACACAATCGTAGTTCATCGCCGACAGCAGCGAGAGCGTCAGGAAACCGTGGGCGATCGTGCCGCCGAAGGGGGTTTCTGCGGCAAGGACAGGGTCGGTGTGGATGAACTGATGGTCCTCGGTCGCATCGGCGAAACGGTCGATCATCGTCTGGTCGACGGTGAACCAGCGCGACAGGCCGAGCTCCGTGCCGACGAGGGCGGCGATGTCTTTCAGGTGAATATTGCTTGGCATGAGGCTTTCCCGCCGCTCGATTCGCGACATCCTTAAAGACCCGGTTTGTCCGGGCTGTGAAGATCAATGCTTTTCGACAAAAATCTCGACGCTGCGCGGATGAAGAAGGCTGGTCGCGGGACGGTTGGCGGAAAGCAGGCTCGTCCAGCCGCGCCCCTCCGGCGGCGGCAGGGCGAGCGCCTGCTCGCCGTGCGTCCGGTTGATGGCGATCGCGAGATGAACGATCCGCTGCTGCTGTAGATCGGGCGTCTTGAGGATGGCAAGCAGGGTTCCGGCGAACGGCGCTTCCCAGTCGCCGGCCGTCATCGGCACGCCCGCGAGCGTCAGCCATTCGACATCGCCGGCGCCGCTGAGGAAGGTCGTTTCGCCGAGCGCGGGAAAGCGCTTGCGGATCGCCGAGAGCATGGCGGTGTGTTCGATCAGCCCTTCGTCCAGCTTGTCCCAATGCATCCAGGTGATGGCGTTGTCCTGGCAATAGGCGTTGTTGTTGCCCTCCTGGCTGCGTCCGCCCTCGTCGCCCGCCGTCAGCATGATCGTGCCCCGCGACAGGAAGAGGCTGGCCAGCAGCGCCTTCGTGTCCGCCCGGCGGGCGGAAAGCACCGCGCCGTCCGTCGTCTCGCCCTCGGCGCCGTTGTTCCAGGAGTGGTTCTCGTTGTGGCCGTCGCGGTTGTCCTCGCCGTTCGCCTCGTTGTGCTTCACCGCATGCGAGACGAGGTCCATCAGGGTGAAGCCGTCATGGGCGGCGAGGAAATTGACCGAGCGCGTCATGTCGCCGCCATGGCGGGAGAAAATGTCCGAGGAGCCGGCAAAGGCGGTGACGAAGGATCCCAGCCGATGGCTGTCGCCGCGCCAGAACATGCGGGTGTCGTCGCGGTAGCGGTCGTTCCATTCGAGGAACGGCGCCGGGAAATTGCCGAGCTGGTAGCCGCCGGGGCCGATGTCCCAGGGTTCGGCGATCAGCACGCGGTCCTTCAGGAGCGGGTCGGCGCAGATATCGGAGAGCAGTGCGGCATGGGCGGAAAAGCCGTCCGCCTCGCGCCCGAGGATCGTTGCGAGGTCGAAGCGGAAACCATCGACGCCGGCATGGCGTACGAAATGGCGCAGGCTGTCGAGCACGAGCTGGCGCACGACCGGGTGCTCGCCGGCAATGGTGTTGCCGCAGCCGGTGTCGTTGATCAGTTCGCCGGGGCGGCCTTCCACATGGCGGTAGTAGGTGAGATTGTCGAGGCCGCGCATGGAAAGCGTGGCGCCATGGCGGTCGCTCTCGCCGGAATGGTTGAAGACGAGATCGAGGATGACGCCGATGTTTTCGGCGCGAAGCGCCGCGACCGTGTCGGCGAGCTCCCGCATGCCGCCGGGCACGAGGCACGGGTCGAGCGCCATCAGGGCGATCGGGTTGTAGCCCCAACTGTTGGAAAGGCCGAGCGGCGGCAGGTGGCGTTCGTCGATCCAGGCGGTGATCGGCATCAGTTCGACGGCGTCGACGCCGAGCCGCTTGAGATGGGCGAGCACGGCGGGATGGGCGAGCGCGCCCACGGTGCCGCGCATCCTCTCCGGCACGTCGGGGTGCAGCATGGTGAAGGCCCGTACCGCGATTTCGTAGATGAAGCCGCCGGGGCGGAAGAGCGGCGGCGCCACGCTGACGGGCCGGTCGCGCGTGACGATGGCCTTCGGCACGATCTGCGCCGTCTCGACGCCGAAGCGGGCGAGCCGGCCGTCATGGACGAAGCGGCGGTCGATCTCCCTGGCATAGGGGTCGACGAGCAGTTTCGACGGGTCGAACCACAGGCCGTGGTCGGGCGAATAGAGGCCATCGGCGCGAAAGCCGTAGCGCGTGCCGGCGGTCGCGCCTTCCACGAAGACGCGGTGGAAGCCGTTCTCGTCCCGTCCCATGGCCAGGCGGGCGAGCTCCCTGTCGCCGTCATTGTCGAACAGGCAAAGCTCGACGCGGGCGGCGTCGTGCGAATAGACCGCGAACTCCACCCCGTCCCCGGAGAGCGTGGCGCCCGGCGCGAAGGAGGGAGCGGTCATCGCCATCTCAGGTGATCACGGTCGGCGCATCGCGGCCGGTACGGCTCCTGATGCCGGCGATCGTGTCGGCAACGGCGATAAGGTCGGCAAGGGCCTCCTGCGTGTCGATGTCGTGGCGCGCGGCGTCGGGTTCGAAGCGCTCGATATAGACGCGCAGCGTCGCGCCCGACGTGCCGGTGCCGGAGAGGCGGAAGACGACGCGCGAGCCGCCTTCGAAGAGGATGCGGATGCCCTGGTTCTTGCTGACGGACTGGTCGACCGGGTCGTTGTAGGCGAAATCGTCGGCCGTCGCGACGGTGAGGGCCCCGAAGGTCTTGCCGGGCAGCGTAGCGAGCTGGTCGCGAAGGTTCGCCATGAGGCCGTTGGCGGCCTCGGTGTCGACTTCCTCGTAGTCGTGGCGGGAATAGTAGTTGCGCCCATAGGTCGCCCAGTGCTGCTTCACGATGTCGAGAACGCTCTCCTTGCGCACGGCGAGGATGTTGAGCCAGAGCAGCACGGCCCAGAGGCCGTCCTTCTCGCGCACATGGTTGGAGCCGGTGCCGGCGCTTTCCTCGCCGCAGATCGTCGCAAGGCCGGCGTCGAGCAGGTTGCCGAAGAACTTCCAGCCGGTCGGCGTCTCGTAGATGCCGATGCCGAGCTTTTCCGCGACGCGGTCGGCCGCGCCGGAGGTCGGCATGGAGCGGGCGATGCCGGCAAGGCCCTTGGCATAGCCGGGGGCGAGATGGGCATTGGCGGCGAGCAGCGCGAGGCTGTCGGAGGGGGTGACGAAGATGCCCTTGCCGATGATGAGGTTGCGGTCGCCGTCGCCGTCGGAGGCCGCGCCGAAATCCGGCGCGTCGTCGGCCATCATCGTCTCGTAGAGGGCGCGGGCGTGCACGAGATTGGGGTCCGGATGGTGGCCGCCGAAATCCGGCAGCGGCATGAAGTTCAGCACCGAGCCCTTGGTGGCGCCGAGGCGGTTTTCCAGGATCTCCTTGGCATAGGGGCCGGTGACGGCGCTCATCGCGTCGAAGACGATGCGGAAACCGCCGGAAAGCAGGGCGCGGATGGCGGCGAAGTCGAAGAGCTGCTCCATCAGCTCGGCATAGTCGGAGACGGGATCGATGACGGTGATGGTCATGCCCTCGATCTCGTGCGTGCCTTCAAGATCGAGGTTCACGTCCGCGACGTCGACGATCTTGTAGCTGTCGATGGATTTCGTGCGGGCGAAGATCGCATCGGTGATCTTTTCGGGCGCCGGGCCGCCATTGCCGATATTGTACTTGATGCCGAAGTCCTCGGTCGGGCCGCCGGGATTGTGGCTGGCCGACAGCACGATGCCGCCGAAGGCCTTGTACTTGCGGATGACGTTGGAGGCGGCGGGCGTCGAAAGGATGCCGCCACGGCCGACGAGCACGCGGCCGAAGCCATTGGCCGCCGCCATCTTGATGGCGAGCTGGATGACCTCGCGGTTGTAGTAGCGGCCGTCACCGCCGATCACCAGGGTCTCGCCGGCAAACCCCTCCAGGGAATCGAAGATCGACTGGATGAAGTTCTCCGCATAGTTCGTCTGCTGGAAGACGGGGACCTTCTTGCGCAGGCCCGAGGTGCCGGGTTTCTGGTCGGAATAGGGCGTGGTCGATACGGTCTTGATGGTCATCGGCTCATACTCGTCAGGAAGGGTTGGCTCGCGAAAGCAGGCTGGAATAGAGGTCGGCATAGCGCGCGGCGCTGTTTTCCCAGGAAACGTCCGACTTCATGCCTTGGTTCTGGATGCGGGCCCAGATTTTCGGCTCGCGCCAGGCCTTGAAGACGCGGCGCAGCGCCTGGCGCAGGCCCTCGGCATTGATCGGCGTGAACTGGAAGCCCGTGGCGACGCGGGCGGAAAGGGCGGCCTCGTTGGCGTCGATGACGGTATCTGCGAGGCCGCCGGTGCGCGCGACGATGGGGATGCAGCCGTAGCGCAGGCCATAGAGCTGGGTGAGGCCGCAGGGCTCGAAGCGGGAAGGGATGAGGATGGCGTCGGCGCCGGCCTGCATGAGATGCGACAGCGGCTCGTTGTAGCCGATGACGATGCCGATGCGGCCGCGATGGCGGGAGGCCGCGGCGAGCAGCGCGCCTTCCAGGCCCTGGTCGCCGGAGCCGAGCACGGCGAGCTTGCCGCCCTGGTCGACGATCCAGTCGGCGACCTCGGCGATGAGGTCGATGCCCTTCTGCCAGGTGAGGCGGCTGATGACGCAGAAGACCGGGCCGTCGTCCTGTTCGAGATTGAAGCGCTCGGCGAGCGCCCGCCGGTTGACCGCGCGCTGCTTCAGCGAGCCGGCGGCATAGGGGCGGGCGATGTTCGTGTCGGCCTCGGGGTTCCAGACGGCGGTGTCGATGCCGTTGACGATGCCGACGAGGTCGCTGGCGCGGGCATTGATCAGGCCCTCGAGACCCATGCCGTAGTCCGCTGTCATGATCTCGTGCGCATAGGTGGGGCTGACCGTGGTGATCGACCAGGCGGTGCGCAGTCCCCCTTTGAGGAAGCCGACGTCGCCGTAATATTCGAGCCCGTCGACGGTGAAGGCTTCCGGCGGCAGGCCGAGGGCCGGGAAGATGTCGGCACCGAACTGGCCCTGGAAGGCGAGGTTGTGCACGGTGACCACGGTGGGAATGTGCTGCAGGCCGGTATAGCGCATGTAGACCGCGGTCATCGCCGCCTGCCAGTCATGGACATGCACGATGTCCGGCCGCCAGTCCGCCAGCAGGCCGCGGGCGATTTCGGCGCCCGCGAAGGACAGCGCGGCAAAGCGCTGCCAGTTGTCGATGAAATCCTTGCCCGTGGCATCCGTATAGGGCCCGCCCGGCCGGTCGAAGAAGCCGGGCGCATCGAGCACGAGGATGTCGAGGCCCTCGTGCCGGGTGGCGAGGATGCGTGCGGGTTCGCCGAGAAGGTCGTCGAAGGTGGCAACCACCTCGACGCTTCCCAGCCGCTGCATGACCGCGGGATAACCGGGCATGAGCGTGCGCATGTGCATTCCATGCCCGGCGAGTGCGATCGGCAATGCGCCGGCGACGTCGGCGAGGCCTCCCGTCTTGATCAGCGGGAATACTTCGGATGCCACCGAAAGGATGTTCATGAGGACGACTAGAGCTCCAGCTTGTCGATCATGGGTTGGGTGATGAGGCAGACGCCGCCCTCCGACCGGCGGAAGCGCTTGGCATCGAGTACCGGATCCTCGCCGACGACGAGGCCTTCCGGAATGACGACGCCCCGGTCGATGACGACGTTCCGGAGGTTCGCATGGCGGCCGATCAGGACGTTGGGCAGCACGACGGCGCCTTCGAGGCGGGAATAGGAGTTGGCGCGCACGCCGGTGAAAAGAAGGCTGCGGTGCAGCGTCGAGCCGGAAATGATGCAATCGCCCGAGACGAGCGAGGAGATCGCCGAGCCGCGGCGGTTCTCGTCGTCATGCACGAACTTTGCCGGCGGCTTGATCTCGGCGAAGGTCCAGATCGGCCAGGACCCGTCGTAGATGTCGAGTTCCGGGGTGATGTCGGTGAGGTCGATATTGGCCTGCCAATAGGCATCGACCGTGCCGACGTCGCGCCAGTAGGCCTCGCGCTCGAAATCCGAACGCACGCAGGAGGCGGTGAAGCGATGGGCGACGGCTTTGCCGTGCTCGACGATATAGGGGATGATGTCCTTGCCGAAGTCGCGGCTCGACGTCGGGTCGGCGGCGTCGCGGCGCAGGAGGTCCATCAGGAACTTGGTGTGGAAGACATAGATGCCCATGGAGGCGAGCGCCATGTCGGGATTGCCGGGAATGGCCGGCGGATCGGCCGGCTTTTCCACGAAGGCGATGATCTGGTCCTTGTCGTCGACATGCATGACGCCGAAGCCGGTCGCCTCCATACGCGGCACTTCCAGGCAGCCGATGGTGACCTGCGCGCCGGAATCGACGTGCTGCTGGAGCATCAGCTCGTAGTCCATCTTGTAGATATGGTCGCCGGCGAGGATGACCATGTATTCGACGCCGTAGTCCTCGATGATGTCGATGTTCTGGTAGACGGCGTCGGCGGTGCCCTCGTACCACTGCGTTTCGGACACGCGCTGGCTGGCGGGCAGGATGTCGAAGCTCTCGTTGCGCTCGGGCCGGAAGAAGTTCCAGCCGCGCTGCAGGTGGCGGATCAGCGAATGCGCCTTGTACTGGGTGGCGACGCCGATGCGGCGGATGCCGGAATTCAGCGCATTGGAGAGGGCGAAATCGATGATGCGCGCCTTGCCGCCGAAATAGACGGCGGGCTTGGCGCGCCGGTCGGTCAGTTCCTTGAGGCGGCTGCCGCGGCCCCCCGCCAGAACATAGGCCATCGCGTCACGGGCGAGGGGTTGAATCCGCTTTTGCTCCATAGTGTCCTCCCGACAGTCGAAATTATGCGTCCAGCTCGAGCATCAGCGTCGCCAGGGGCGGCAGGGTGATCGTGGCTGCTATTCTTCCATTTGCGGTTTTCTTGGCCTGCACCGCGCCGCCATTGCCTTTGCCGCTGCCGCCGTAGATCTCGGCGTCGGTGTTGAGGATTTCCCGCCAGCGGCCCTCCACCGGCAGCGGGACCCCGTAGTTCTCGCGGTAGACGGGGGTGAAGTTGGTGACGACGGCGATCGGCTTCTCGCCCGGTGCCTTGCGCAGCCAGGCGAAAACGGAATTCTCCCGGTCGTCGGCGATCAGCCATTCGAAGCCGTCGCCCTCGCAGTCGCGCGCATGCAGCGCCGCCTTGCGGCGGTAGGTGCCGTTGAGATCCCGCACCAGCCGGCGCATGCCCTCGTGCAGCGGATATTCGAGCAGGTTCCAGTCGAGGGCGCGCGCCTCGCTCCATTCCTGCCATTGCGCGAATTCCTGGCCCATGAAGAGCAGCTTCTTGCCGGGATAGCCCCACATGAAGCCGTAATAGGCGCGCAGGTTCGCGAATTTCTGCCAGTCGTCGCCCGCCATCTTGGCGATCAGCGAGCCCTTGCCGTGCACGACCTCGTCATGGCTGAGCGGCAGAACGAAGTTCTCCGTGAAGGCATAGATGAGGCCGAAGGTCATGTCGTTGTGGTGGAACTTGCGGTGCACCGGCTCGCGCGACAGGTACTGCAGCGTGTCGTGCATGAAGCCCATGTTCCACTTGAAGCCGAAGCCGAGACCGCCGTCGTGCACCGGCGCCGAAACCTTCGGCCAGGAGGTCGATTCCTCCGCGATGGTCAGGATGCCGGGATGGGCGGCATAGACATGGCTGTTCATCGACTGCAGGAAGCGCACGGCCTCCAGGTTCTCGTTGCCGCCATATTCGTTCGGCACCCACTCGCCGTGCTTGCGCGAATAGTCGAGATAGAGCATCGAGGCGACCGCGTCGACGCGCAGGCCGTCGAGATGGAACTTCTCCGCCCAGTAGAGCGCGTTGTTGATGAGGTAGGCCAGAACCTCGGCGCGGCCGAAATTGTAGATCGCGGTGTTCCAGTCCGGGTGAAAGCCTTGCCGCGGATCCTCGTGCTCGTAGAGCGCGGTGCCGTCGAAATGGCGCAGGCCGTGCGCATCGGTCGGAAAATGCGCCGGCACCCAGTCGAGGATGACGCCGATGCCCACCTTGTGGCAGCCGTTGACGAAGCGGGCAAAACCTTCCGGCTCGCCGAAGCGGGCGGTCGGCGAATAGAGGCCGGTCGTCTGGTAGCCCCAGGAGGGGTCGAAGGGGTATTCGGTGATCGGCAGGAACTCGATATGGGTGAAGCCCATGTCGACGCAATAGGGGATCAGACGGCTCGCCAGCTCGTCCCAGGTGAGGAAGTCGCCATTGTCGTTCTTCTGCCAGGAGCCGGCATGCACCTCGTAGATCGAGATCGGCTGGCGGCGGGCGTCGGCTGCGGCCCAGTGCGCAAGGTGCGCCGCGTCTTCCCAGGTCTGGTCGATCGGCCCTGTCGTCATGGAGGCGTTGGCGGGGCGCAGCTCCGAGCGGCGGGCAAAGGGGTCGGCCTTCAGCGGCAGGACCTCGCCGTTGATGCCGACGATCTCGTATTTGTAGGCGTGGCCGATGGTGATGCCGGGCAGGAAGATTTCCCAGATGCCGGTGTCGCGGCGCAGCCGCATCGCATTCAGCCGGCCGTCCCAGTTGTTGAAATTGCCGACGATGGAGACCCGCTTGGCATTCGGCGCCCAGACGGCGAAGTGGAACCCCTCGATGCCGTCGAGCGTCATCGGATGGGCGCCGAGCTTGTCGAAGAGGCGAAGGTGCGAACCCTCGCGGATGTAGTAGTCGTCCATCGGGCCGAGCACCGGGCCGAAGGAATAGGGGTCGATCACCACCCACTCGCCGCCGACATTTCTGGCGCGGTAGCGGATCGGCTGGAGCTTCTTGACGGAGACCTCGCCGGCGAAGATGCCGGCCGGATCGACCTGCGTCAGCTCGCCGATCTCCTTGCCGGAGAGCGTCTCGGCGGTCACCTCAGCCGCGCCGGGCAGGAAGCAGCGGGCGACATAGCCCCCGCCGGCCGCATGCAGGCCGAGCACGGCGAACGGGTCCCAGTGCCGGCTCTCCAAGATCGCGTCGATGTCCGCCTTCGCCAGAAGCTCTGACGGCCCACCCGTCGTGCCTGTTTTTGGCGATGCGGTCATCAAGCTCTCCAGATTTCCTTGGCGTATTGGCGGATGGTGCGGTCGGACGAGAACCAGCCCATGCGGGCCGTGTTGCGGATGGTCTTGGAGTACCAGGATGCCTTGTCGGTCCAGATGGCGTCGACATCGCGCTGGGCCTTGGCATAGGCGTCGAAATCGGCCGCCACCATGAACCAGTCGTGATTGTAGAGACCGTCGACGAGACCGGCGAAACGGTTGCGGTCATCGGGCGAGAAGACGCCCGAGGAGATCGCGGCGAGCGCCTGCGACAGCTCCTTCGACTGCTCGATGATGGCGCGCGGATTGTGCCCCTCGGCCCTGACCTTCGCCACTTCCTCCGCCGTCATGCCGAAGATCACGATGTTCTCCTCGCCCACATGGTCGCGCATCTCGACATTGGCCCCGTCGAGCGTGCCGATCGTCAGCGCCCCGTTCAACGCGAACTTCATGTTGCCGGTTCCGGACGCTTCCATGCCGGCGGTGGAAATCTGTTCCGAGAGGTCGGCGGCCGGCACCATGATCTCGGCGAGCGAGACATTGTAGTTCGGCACGAAGACGACCTTGAGCAGGCCGCGCACGGCCGGGTCGTTGTTGATCACCTTCGCCACGTCGTTGGCGAGCTTGATGATCAGCTTGGCATTGTGGTAGCTCGGCGCCGCCTTGCCCGCGAAGAGTTTTACGCGGGGGACCCAGTCGAGTTCGGGATGCGAGCGGATCTGGTCGTAGAGCGCCACGGCCTCGATGATATTGAGAAGCTGGCGCTTGTATTCGTGGATGCGCTTGATCTGGATGTCGAACATCGCGGCGGGGTCGATCCTGACGCCCATGCGGCTGCCGACGAGATTGGCGAGGCGGTTCTTGTTCTCCCGCTTGATCGCTGCGAAACGCTCCTGGAAATCCCGGTTGTCGGCGAAGGCGTCGAGTGCCTTCAGCGCTTCGGCGTCGTCCATGAAGGCATCGCCGATCGCTTCGCGGATCAGGTTGAAGAGACCCGGATTGCACTGCATTAGCCAGCGGCGCGGCGTAATGCCGTTGGTCTTGTTGTTGATGCGGTCCGGATAGAGATTGTGCAGGTCGGCGAAGACCGTTTCCTTCATCAATTCGGTATGCAGCGCCGAGACGCCGTTGATCGAGTGCGAGCCGACGAAGGCGAGGTTGCCCATGCGCACGCGCCGCTCGCCCGATTCCTCGATCAGCGAGATGTTGCGGATGCGCTGGTCCTCGAAACCCTTCTCCTTGCGCGCCTCGACGAGAATCTTGGCGTTGATCGCGTAGACGATCTGCATGTGGCGCGGCAGCAGCCGCTCGAGCAGAGGCACGGGCCAGCTTTCCAGCGCTTCCGGCAGCAGCGTGTGGTTGGTGTAGGAGAAGGTGCGGTGGGCGATGTCCCAGGCGACGTCGAACGCGATGCCGTGCACGTCGGTGAGCAGGCGCACCAGTTCGGCGACGGAAATGGCCGGATGCGTATCGTTGAGCTGGATCGCCACGGCATCCGGCAGCGAGGAGAAATCCGGATATTGCTGGAGATGACGACGCAGGATGTCCTGCAGCGAGGCGGAGCAGAAGAAGAACTCCTGCCTGAGGCGAAGCTCCTGGCCGGCGGAGGTGGCGTCGGCCGGGTAGAGGACGCGCGTCAGGCTTTCCGCCTTGTTGCTCTCGCGCAGCGCGCCGATATGGTCGCCGGCATTGAAGGCGTCGAGCAGGATCGGATCGATCGGGTTGGCGGCCCACAGGCGCAGCGTGTTGACACGCTTGGCCCGCCAGCCGACGGCCGGCGTGTCGTAGGCCGTCGCGATGACGCGCTCGGCCGGCTTCCAGACGAAGCGCTGCTTGTCCTCGCCGATATTGATCGTCTCGACGGAGCCACCGAAGCCGATCTCGTAGGAGCTCTCGCGCCGCTCGAATTCCCAGGGATTGCCGTGGGCGAGCCAGGTTTCCGGCAGCTCCACCTGCCAGCCGTCCGCCATCTGCTGGCGGAAGAGACCGTGCACGTAGCGGATGCCGTAGCCATAGGCCGGCACGTCGACGGTCGCCATGCTCTCCATGAAACAGGCGGCAAGGCGCCCGAGGCCGCCATTGCCGAGGGCAGCATCGGGCTCCAGCTCGGCGATGATGTCGAGATCGACGCCGAGCGAGGCGAGCGCGTGGCGCATCTCGTCCATGATACCGATATTCGTCATGGCGTCGCGCATCAGGCGGCCGATGAGGAATTCGAGCGAGAGGTAGTAGACCCGCTTCGCACCCGTCGAATAGGTCCGGCGGGTGGAATCCATCCACTTGTCGGTGATGCGGTCACGCGCCACAAGGATGGCCGCCGTCAGCCAGTCATGCGGCTTGGCGACTTTCGGGTCCTTGCCGATACGGTATTTGAGGCGCTCCAGGAGTTCCGTCGCGAGCTGTTCGCGATCCGACGATCGGAGGGCCGGGGCGAGATCGTTGTTGGTAACCCGGTTCATCATCGGCGAACTTTGCCCCCTCGCATTCTGTGCGTCTATTCTCGCGAAAGTCGCGTTTAAATCAATTTATGCATCTATCCGAAGCGCTTGCAACATGCTTTTCAAGAAGGGCCGCATGCATTTTCGACATGCCTGAAACACGTTGAATATGCTAAAAAACCCGCTGTGCCGGCACAGCGGGTTCGTTGTCGGGAGGGCTTTTGTGCTTAACGGGTCAAGCGGGACACAACTGCCGATGCGCGTTCGCCGATGGCCTTGAACGCAGCGACCAGCTCGTCCATGCGCTCTGCGGCGAAGTAGTTCTCCGGCGAGCTCACGCAGGCCTGCAGCAGCTGCTGGCCGCGGGTCGGCGCCATGAAGGCCACGCCATAAACGACCATTCCGGCGGCTTTCGCCTTGGTGCAGGTTTGCTTCGTCGTGGTGTCATCGGCGGTGTAGTTGTTGTTACCGTCCGTCATCAGGATGATGTACTTGGTCGGTACCTGGCCGTTTTTCTTCTTGTGCTCGGTGTTTTCAGTCGATGCGTTGAGCTTGTTGTAGGCTGCGGCCATGGCGTCGCTGGAACTCGTCCCGCCGCCGGCGGAGAGGGCGTTGACCTGGGTGAGCGATGCCGTCGTACCCCAAGCGAGGTTGTAGGCCGTCGACATTTCAATATTGTACGACACCGTTCCTGTTCGCACGAACTTCGTACTCGGGTCGGCAGCATTGAGCTGGGTGAAGAGACTTGCCGCCGCCAGCTTCAATGCCTCGATCTTCTTGATGTAGCAGGGGCTGATCGGGTTGTTCTTTATCAGCCGTCCAGTGTCGTCATATTGATAGCAGCTGTTGACGGAGGTGTTCTTCTCCGTGGTGTTCGCGAGCATCGAGCCGGATTTATCCAGGACGAGATACATCGAAAGCGCGTTCTTGGATTCGGTCGCGCTCTCGGCGAAGCTCTTTGTCGTCAGCGTCGCTGATTCCTGGCCGAGCAGCCGGGTAAAGGGCGTGAAGTAAATCTTTCGGCTGGACGTCACTTCGATCTTGAAGGACTTGCCGGTTCCCGCTGTCGCTTCTTCGGTTATGAGCACTTCGCTGTTGGCGCCGATATCGGCAGCGTCATCGTCCCCGGACGGATCCTTTTCGCTACCGTCCACGGCGGCGCCGCCCGCCATTTGCGTTTTGATGAACGACAAGGCCAGGAGCTTGGCGTCCGAGGCCAGCATGCCGTCATTGGCCATGGCGGAGGCGGCGGCAAGTGCGGCCGCATCGGTCGCGTCCTGCAGTTCGGCCTTCGCCAGCACCATGCTGGTCAGGTCCATGGCGACACCGCCGGCTGCCAGCATGACCGGGAAGACGAGCGCCGTCATCATGCCGAAATTGCCGCCGCGGTCACGCCGGAGGCGGGAGATCCAGGTCTTTCTTTCCGTGTTCTTCGTCATGAGAGTTCACCCACCATCTTCATAATGTGGGGCGACGCTAGCAGCGAAGTGTTATTTAACGGTTCGGGCGCGTGGTATAGTTTTCGTAAAATTGCGCGGACCCTGAAAATCCGGCCTTTCCGGCTGTTTCCAAACGGGATTTCATGCCGTCTGGCGCACCGGGATGACGTCGACGGCCTGGTTCGTCTTGTGCTGGCCGTAGCCCTTCAGGACGCCGATGACGGGGGCGACGTCGGCATAGTCGCGGCCACAGGCGACGACGATATGGTCGGTGCCGGCGGGGATGTTGTTGGTCGGGTCGAGTTCCATCCAGCCGTTCACCCGGCCGCACCAGTAGCGCACCCAGGCATGCATCGCGTCCGCCCCCTCCAGCCGCTCCTTGCCCGGCGGCGGAATGGTGCGAAGGAACCCGCTGACATAGCCGGCGGGGATGCCGAGGCTGCGCAGCGCCACGATCATCACATGGCTGAAATCCTGGCAGACGCCGCGTTTCAGCTTGAAGGCCTCGCGCGGGGTCGTGTCGACATTGGTGGCCTTCGGGTCGTAGGTGAAGTCCTTGTGGATGCGCGCGCAGATGGCCGTCGCGATGGCCCGGATCGTCATGTCTGGCTTGACGATGGACCGGGCGTATTCGGCGATTTCAGGGCAGTCTTTCAGCCGCGGGCTCGGCCCCGTATAGTGGTGCGGCGAGCCGGCATCGAGCGACCAGTAGTTCGCGATATCCTCCGGCAGGTCCGCGACGCGCGGGGAGAAGTCGGCGGCCGGCTCCGGCATGTCGACATGCACGCGCGCCTGCATGCGGATGTCGAGCCGCTCATGCGCGTTGCGGAAGAGGATGGCGCTCATCGGGTTTTCGAAGAAGTCGGTGTGGTCGACCCGCTCACCGGGGCTTGGTGTGACGCCGACCGTGCCGGCAATCAGCCGCTGGCGCCCGCCGATCGACAGCGGCAGCACGCGCACGATATGCCGCCCGCCGGAAACCGGCGTGTCGTAGAGGTAGCTGATATGGAGGTTGACGTCGTAGAGCATGGTTTCGGCGCCTCCCCCTCGCTCAGCTCAGATAGGTTTGCGCAAGAATGTCGGACAGCTTCTCGAGTTCCGTCTCGAAGCGTTTGTAGACCGCGTCCGTCATCGTTTCCGGCGTCATCACCGCGAGCCCCGCATGCAGCCGCATCGCCTCGCGGTAGAAGGGCGACATCTGGCCGTTGGCATAGGCGTTCGGCAGCTGCTCGACTTCGTTCTTGATCTCGTTCAGCTGGTAGAGGATCGAGCGCGGGTTGAGCGGGTCGAGCGCGAGGAGGTCCGTGACGGTGAGGCGCGCGGTCGCGACATTGTAGCGGCGGCGATGGGTCATGACGCTGTCGCCGATCTCCAGCAGCATGTCGAGCGCGCCGTCGGGCGCATCCTCGCCGGACATGTGGCCGAGCAGGCGCGTCATGTGCAGGCCGCGTTCGAGATAGCGGCCGATGGAGAGGAAACGCCAGCCGGTGAAGCGGTACATGTTTTCGTGCACGAGACCGGCGAAGCCCGCGAGCTTGCGCAACAGGACGGTCATGGCGCGCGTCGCGTCGTCGCCGGCCTGGACGTTGACATGGAAACGGCGGGCTGTCTTCGACAGGTCGTTCAGCGCCAGCCAGCCATCCGGCGAGAAACGGTCGCGGATATTGCTGGCGGAGAAGACCGCGCTGTCGATGTTGCGGATGAGGCTCGTCGGCACGGCCTCCGACGTGTCGATGTCGAGCGCTTCCAGATAGTCGGTGACGTCCTTCAGCAGCGGCTGCTCGGGATTGGCATATTCGGCGTAGCGGCCGTGCCAGGCGCGCAGGATGCGCAAGGCCCCTTCCGCCCGCTCGATGTAGCGGCCGAGCCAGAAAAGGTTGTCGGCCGCGCGGCTCGGCAGGCTGCCGGGCATGTTGCGGATGAAGACCTCTTCGGCGGGCAGCAGCGAGGTGCGCTCGACGGGCTTCTGGCTGACGATCCAGACATCGGCGGCCGAGCCGCCTTTCTGCATGGCGATGGCCGCAACATTGTCGCCGGCGCCGATGCGGGCGAAGCCGCCGGGCATGATCTGCCAGCCGTCGCGCGTGCGGGCGGCAAAGACGCGCAGCGACATCGGCCGCGGCACGAGCTTGCCGTCGACGAAGGCGGGCGTGGTGGAGAGCGTGACGGCCTCCTGGCCGACCAGCTTTGCGCCATCGCTCGCCAGCCACTCGGCAATCGATTGCTTGGCGGTGTCGCGCAGCGTCGAGCCGAGCACGGACTGTTCGTTGTCGTCGAAGAAGGGGCGGGTCGAATAGGCGGGGCCAATGACCATGCGCTCGATATGGGCCGCGACGTGCTCCCGCTCGTCCTTCTGGCCGCACCACCAGGTGGCGACGGACGGCAGGAGCTGGTCCTCGCCGAGCAGCTGGCGACAGATGTTCGGCAGGAAGGCGAGGAAGGCACGGGTCTCGACGATGCCGGCGCCGAGCGCGTTGACGAAGGTGACGGAGCCGGCGCGCAGCGCCTCGACCATGCCGGGCGTGCCGATATGCGAGTTCTGGTTCAGTTCCAGCGGGTCGGCGAAGGCGGCGTCGAGCCGCCGCCACAGCACGCCGATGGGCTTGAGGCCCGCGACGGTGCGCACCATGACCCTGCCGCCGACGACCGTCAGGTCCTCGCCCTCCAGCAGCATGAAACCGAGATAGCGGGCGATGTAGGCGTGTTCGAAATAGGTCTCGTTGGCAAGGCCCGGCGTCAGGACGGCGATGCGGTCCTCGGCCGATTTGTTGGCCTGCAGCGTGGTGCGGAAGGCGCCGAAGAAACCGGCGAGGCGGTGGACATGGGTTTCCGCATAGACGTCGGAGAAGGCGCGGGTCGTCGCCACGCGGTTCTCCAGCGCGAAGCCGGCGCCGGAGGGGGCCTGCGTGCGGTCGGAAAGCACCCACCAGTTGCCGTCGGGCCCGCGGCCGATCTCGAAGGAGACGAAATGCAGGAAATGCCGGCCGGCGGGATGCACGCCGACGAGCGGGCGCAGGAACTCGCTGTTGGAGGCGACAAGCGCGGGAGGCAGCAGGCCGTTCGCGACGAGCTCGTTCTTGCCATAGATGTCGGCGACGACGGCTTCCAGCAGCTCGGCGCGCTGGATGAGGCCGCGCGAGAGGGTTTCCCACTCGGCTTCGTCGATCAGCACCGGAATGTGCGAGAGCGGCCAGGCACGGTCGCTGCCCGCCTCCTTGCCATAGGCGCGGTAGAAGACGCCGGCATCGCGCAGGTAGCGGTCGGCACGGGCGAAGCGGCCGGCAAGGTCGGCCTCGTCCATGCGGCCGAGCGCGTTCAGGAAATGCCGCCAGACGGGGCGGACCACGCCCTCGGTGCCGACCATCTCGTCGGCCACGCCAGGAAACGGGGCGTAGATGCGTGCCGCCTCGGCCGTCCTGCGTTCCGCCTCCGCACTCGTGGTTTTCAATCCATTCACTCCTAACGGAGGTCAGATGCCGGGCGGCCGGCGCAGATCCAGCGTCAGCGGGAAATCCGCCGACGGTGTTTCCGGCCACAGCGTATAGCCGCCCGTCCTGTGCCCCCAGGGCTCGAACCGCGCCAGCCGGCGCGCCTCGGCCTCGTTGCCGTTGACCGGGAACGTGTCATAGTTGCGTCCACCCGGATGGGCAACGTGGTAAATGCATCCCCCGATCGCCCGCCGCGACCATGTATCATAAATGTCGAAAGTAAGCGGTGTGTTGACCGGCAGCACCGGATGCAGGCCCGAGGCCGGCTGCCAGGCCTTGTATCGCACGCCCGCGACGGAAACGCCCTTCGTGCCGGTCTGCTTCAGCGGCAAGGGCCGGCCGTTGCAGGCAACGGTGTAGCGCTCCGGATTGGTGGTCTCCAGCTTCACCTGCAGCCGTTCGACGGACGAATCGACATAGCGCACGGTGCCGCCGATCGCGCCCTGCTCGCCCATGACATGCCAGGGTTCCAGCGCCTGGCGCACCTCAAGGTTCGCGCCCTCGTACTCGACTTCGCCGCAGAAGGGGAAGCGGAATTCGAGCTGGGCGGAAAACCATTCGGGCCTGAGGTCGAAGCCATTCGCCTTGAGGTCGGCGATGACGTCGAGAAAATCCTGCCAGACGTAATGCGGCAGCATGAAGCGGTCGTGCAGCGTGGTGCCCCAGCGCACGAAGCTCCCCTTGGCCGGGTTCAGCCAGAACCGGGCGATGAGCGCGCGGATCAGCAATTGCTGGGCAAGGCTCATGCGGGCGTTCGGCGGCATTTCGAAGCCGCGGAATTCGACGAGGCCGAGCCGGCCGGTCGGTCCGTCCGGCGAGAACAGCTTGTCGATGCAGATCTCCGAGCGATGCGTGTTGCCGGTGACGTCGGTCAGGAGGTTGCGGAACAACCGGTCGACGAGCCAGGGCAGCGGGGGAACGCCCTCGCCGGGCGCGGGCACCTGCGCGAGCGCGATCTCCAGCTCATAGAGCGAATCGTGCCGGGCCTCGTCGATGCGCGGGGCCTGGCTGGTCGGGCCGATGAAGAGGCCCGAGAATAGGTAGGAGAGCGAGGGATGGCGCTGCCAGTGCAGCACGAGGCTCTTCAGGAGGTCCGGGCGGCGCAGGAACGGGCTGTCGTTCGGGTTCCTGCCGCCGACGACCACATGGTTGCCGCCGCCGGTGCCGGTGTGGCGGCCGTCGATCATGAACTTGTCGGCGCCGAGGCGGGACTGGCGCGCCTCCTCGTAGACGGCGCTGGTGATGTCGACGCAGTCCTGCCAGCCGGATGCAGGATGGATGTTGACCTCGATGACGCCGGGATCGGGCGCGACGCGGATGACGTTGAGGCGCTCATCCTGCGGCGGTGCGTAGCCTTCGATATGGACGGGCAGGCCGAGCCGGTCGGCCGCCCGCTCGGTGGCGGTCACCAGTTCCAGATAGTCCTCGACCCGCTCGACGGGCGGCATGAAGATCGAGAGCCGGCCGTCGCGCGCCTCGACGCTCATCGCCGTGCGCACCGCGCCGACGATTTCGCTGCGGACCTGCTCGATGCGGTCCTGCCCGGCCTCGCTTGCCTGGAACGAGGCCGCGGCCATCGTGCGGCCGGGTTCGGAATAATCCGGCAGCGGCGGCTTGTCCTCGGAAGGGTCGGCCGGGTTGATGTAGGGGTAGCTGGAGGGCGAAAGATAGGGCAGGGCGCCGAGCGGCAGGCGGTAGCCGACGGGGCTGTCGCCGGGTACGAGAAAGATCTTGCCGCGGCGCGTGCGCCATCTTTCGCTGACCCAGCGCCGGTCACCGGCGCGGGCATTCCACGCCTGGACCGGCAGGATATGGCCGGTCGGCGCGGTGAGGCCGCGTTCGAAGACGCGGGCGATGCGGCTGCGCTCTTCCGGATCTTCGAGCTTCGAGTTCGACGGATCGACATTTTCGGGAAGATTGCCTTCCTTGATGATCCATTCGGCGGGGTCTTCATAGGCCGGCTGCACCATGTCCGGCTCGATGCCGAGCTCCTCGGCGATGCCGGTGAGCACGGCCTTCGCATCGGTTTCCCCGACGCCCGAATCGCTGCCTTCCTCGGCGATCAGCTCCGGGTTCTGCCAGATCGGCTTGCCGTCGCGCCGCCAGTAGAGCGAGAAGGTCCAGCGCGGCAGGCTCTCGCCGGGATACCATTTGCCCTGGCCGTAATGCAGGAAGCCGCCGGGGGCGAAGCGCTCCCGCAGTCGTCGGATGAGGGTGTCGGCCTTCTCCCGCTTGGTCGGGCCGACGGCGGCGGTGTTCCATTCGTCGGATTCGAAATCGTCGATGGAGACGAAGGTCGGCTCGCCGCCCATGGTGAGACGGACGTCGTTTGCGGCGAGGACCGAATCCACCTCGTGGCCGAGCGCGTTCAGCGCCTCCCAGCTCTCGTCGGAAAAGGGTTTGGTGATGCGCGGATGCTCGGCGACGCGATCCACCGTCATGGCGAAGTCGAACTCGGTGTTCGCCACGCCGAAATAGCCGCCGGAAATGGGGGCGGCGTTGCGGTAGTGCGGGGTCGCGGCAAGGGGGATGTGGCTTTCGCCGGTCAAAAGGCCCGAGGTCGGGTCGAGGCCGATCCAGCCGGCGCCGGGAATATAGACCTCGCACCAGGCATGCAGGTCCGTGAAATCGACCTCGGTGCCGGAGGGGCCGTCGAGCGCCTTCAGGTCCGGGGTCAGCTGGATGAGATAGCCGGAGACGAAGCGGGCGGCAAAGCCGAGATTGCGCAGGATCTGCACGAGCAGCCAGCTCGAATCGCGGCAGGAGCCCCTTGCGGTCGTCAGCGTCTCCTCCGGCGTCTGCACGCCCGGCTCCATGCGGATGACGTAGCCCACCTGCTGCTGGAGACGCGCATTGAGGCCGACGACCATGTCCACCGTGCGCTGGCGCGAGCGGTCGACGCCCGCCATGAAGGCCTGCAGCGCAGGCCCCATCGGCTCGGGCGTTCGGTAGATCTTCAGGTCTTCCCGCAGGTCCTCCGGATAGTCGAAGGGCCAGTGTTCCGCCTCCTCCTCCACGAAGAAGTCGAACGGATTGTAGACCGTCATGTCGGCGACGAGATCGACCTCGATCTTCAGTTCCGTGACCGGATCGGGGAAGACGTAGCGGGCGAGGTAGTTGCCGTAGGGATCCTGCTGGAGGTTCACGAAGTGGTTTTCCGGCGAGACCTTCAGCGAATGGCTGATGACCTTGGTCTTGGAATGCGCCGCCGGCTTCAGCCGGATGATCTGGGGTCCGAGACGGACCGGGTTGTCGTATTTGTAATGGGTGAGGTGGTAGATACCGGCCTTGATCGACATGCGCTCTCTTGTTCCCCTCGGTGACGGTCTTCTGCCGCCATCGACGGGAGTTTGTGCAATGCGAAGAGAGATTGCAAGCGGGAATGGCGCGGGGTGCGCGCGGACCTGCGCACCCCGGCCTTGCGTCGATCAACGCGCCATGGCGACCAGCGAGAAAAAGGCGCCCTGAGGGTCGACGCAATTGAGGATCCAGGCGCCGCCGGGCACCTCCATCGGGCCCATGACGATCTGGCCGCCGCCGTCCGTCACGCGCTTTCCGGCAGCATCGAGGCCTTCGACGACGAAGTAATAGCCCCAGAAGGGCATGGGCGAGCCGGGAGGATTGGTCATCATGCCGCCGATTGCGTCGCCGCCGCGCACGGCGAATGTCTGGTAGGTGCCCAGGCCGGCGTCGGACATGTCGACGGCCGTATCCTTCGTCCAGCCGAAGGTCCTGGCATAAAAGTCCCACGCGCTGTCGAGATCGCCGGCCATCAGCTCGTTCCAGCCGATGTGGCCGGGTGTCATCATCGCGGGCCGGTCGGGGCCTTCATCCTCGGTGGAGAAGAGCGAGAAGACGGCGCCGTGCGGGTCGCTCGCGACGGCGAAGCGGCCGATGCCGGGAATGTCCTGCGGCTGGCGACAGATTTTTCCGCCATTGGCCTCGATGTCCCGCAGCGTCTCCTCGATCCGGTCTGTGAAGATGTAGCCCATCCACATCGGCGGCATGCCTTCCGCTTCCGCCGGCAGCGTCATCAGGCCGGCCACCTGGCTTTCGCCGGCATAGGCGAGGATGTAGTCCATGCCCTTCATGCCGGAATCGCGCATCGACCAGCCGACGACCGACGCGTAGAACCGTTCGGCGGCCGGAACATCCGGCGTCATCAGCTCGTACCAGCAGAACATGCCATAGTCCTTGTGCATGCGGTGGTCCCTTCTTTCGGTTGGCCTTCTCTCGGTCGGCGGGTTCAGTCGCAGCAGGATGATGTCTTCTGCGCCCCTGCATATTCATCCTTGCGCTTGACGAAGCTGAGCGTGCCGGTCTCGTTGCGGCCCTTCGGTGCACGGTCGAGGATCATGAGCGTGCCGAGCGCCTCCTCGCCGCCGCGGGCATAGTCGGAATAGGTGTGGTAGACGGTGCCGTCCCCGTCCTTGAAGAAGGCGCTGAGGCCGGGAAGCTCGTCATGTGCATCGGCCGCGTCCGTCTCGCGGTAATTGTAGATGACCTTGCCGCTCGCCAGCTCCTCCTTCGTGAAGGAGACATGATAGTCGAAATTGAAATCGCTGCCATAGGCGGATACCCAGGGGAATTTCCAGCCCATGCGCTTCCTGTAGGCCTCAAGCTTCTCCAGTGGAGCGCGGGAGACGGCGATCATCGTGACGTCGTGGTTGTTGAGATGCGGCAGCATGCCATCGACATGGTCCGCCATGAAGGAGCAGCCGGGGCATCCGGCATCCCAGTCGGGACCATACATGAAGTGGTAGACGATGAGCTGGCTGCGGCCATCGAACAGGTCGGCCAACGTCTTCTCGCCATCGGGCGTGTCGAAGGTATAGGTCTTGTCGACTTTGACCCAGGGCAGCGCGAGGCGTTCGGCGCGCAGCTTGTCGCGCAGCTTCGTCTCCTCCTTTTCAAGCGCCAGCAGCGCTTTGCGGGCAGTCAGCCATTCCTTTCGGGATACGACCTCGTGGTTCGGTCTCATGCTCGGAACTCCTCTTTCGCGGGCTTTCGACAAATGAGTTGGTATCAACATTTCTTGCCCATGTCAAAGCGCGCGCCGCCTTCACCGCTCCGGGATGGACTGTTTCTCGACGGCCTGTAACGCGGCGATGACGGTTTCGGTTGCTTGGAGCAGCCCCTTTTCGCCGAGCGCCTCGCCGAGTGCATCCGCCCACACCGCCTGGCGTGCCCGGATGGCGGCAAGCACCGCCTTGCCGCCATCCGTCAGAACCATCAGCTTGGCGCGCTGGTGGGCAGGGTTTTCGGCATAGACGATCAGACCGTCCCTTTCGAGGAGATCGGCGACGCGCTGCACGCCCTGCCGTGTCATGCCAAGCGCCCGTCCGGCATCGGCGACGGACATCGGCGCATGGTCGGCGGCGGCAAGCACCTGCCAGCGGGCGCTCGTCTGGCCGGCCGGTTTGGCCAGCGCATCGCCAGCGGTTTGCAAATGCCCGGCAAGGCGCAGGACCGAGATGGCGAAGGCGGCGAAGGCATTGCCGGCGGGGGTGCGGTCGGAGCTCATATTGACAACATGCTGTCATTCTGCGAAAAGCGACTTTGACAGCATATTGTCATTTAGGCGCCATTGGCGCAAGTGAGGAGAGCATCATGTTGAGGACCTACAAGGGAAGCTGCCACTGCGGAAAGATCCGCTACGAGGCCGATATCGATCTCTCCGCCGGCACGGGGCGCTGCAATTGCTCGATCTGCTCGAAGAAGCGCTATTGGGGCGCGCAGATCAAGCCGGACGCCTTCCGCCTGCAATGCGACGAGGCGGATCTTGGCGACTACCAGTTCGGCACGATGAGCGGGCACCACCGCTTCTGCAGGACCTGCGGCGTCTCGTCCTTCGGACACGGCTATATCGAGGCGATCGGCGGGGCCTATGTCTCGATAAACGTCGCCTGCCTGGACGACATCGAGCAGGGCGAACTGGCGGAACTGCCGGTCCAGTATTTTGACGGGCGGAACAATGCCTGGTGGAACACGCCGGCCGAGACGCGCCACCTTTGAGAATCGGCCGGGCGCCGGATACCTACAGCGCCCGGCGAACTTCTTACTCCGGCAGGATACGCACGGCGCCCTTGTCGGCACTGGCGGCGAAGGCGGCATAGGCCTTCAGCGCCGTTGTGACGTTGCGCCTGCGTGGGGCGGCCGGCTTCCAGCCGAGCTTGTCCTGCTCGGCGCGGCGCGCTGCGAGCTCCGCTTCCGGAACGGCAAGGTTGATCGTGCGGTTGGGGATGTCGATCTCGATGAGGTCGCCCTGACGCACGAGGCCGATCGCGCCGCCCTGCGCCGCTTCGGGCGAGGCATGGCCGATGGAAAGGCCGGACGTGCCGCCGGAAAAGCGCCCGTCGGTGATCAGCGCGCAGGCCTTGCCGAGGCCCTTCGACTTCAGGTAGCTCGTCGGATAGAGCATTTCCTGCATGCCTGGGCCGCCTTTCGGGCCTTCGTAGCGGATGACGACGACGTCGCCGGCCTTCACCTCGCCGCCGAGAATGCCCTTCACCGCCGCATCCTGGCTTTCGAAGACGACGGCGGGGCCGGAGAACTTCAGGATCGATTCATCGACGCCGGCCGTCTTCACGATGCAGCCGTCGAGCGCGATGTTGCCGGAGAGCACGGCAAGGCCGCCATCCTTCGAGAACGGATGCTCGACGGAGCGGATGACGCCCTTCTCGCCGTCGGTGTCCAGCTCGTCCCAGCGCGCTTCCTGGCTGAAGGCGACCTGGGTCGGGATGCCGCCGGGCGCGGCGCGGAAGAAGGTGCGCACGGTCTCGCTGCTGGTGCGGGTGATGTCCCAGCGGTCGATCGCGTCGCCCAGCGTTTCGGCATGCACGGTCGGCGTGTCGCGGTGGATGAGGCCGCCGCGGTCGAGCTCGCCGAGGATGCGCATGATGCCGCCGGCGCGGTGCACGTCCTCCATGTGCACGTCGGCCTTGGCCGGCGCGACCTTGGAGAGGCAGGGCACCCGGCGCGACAGTTCGTCGATGTCGTCGAGATCGAAATCGATGCCGCCCTCATAGGCGGCCGCAAGGATATGCAGCACCGTGTTGGTCGAGCCGCCCATGGCGATGTCGAGCGACATGGCGTTCTCGAAGGCCTTCTTGTTGGCGACCGAGCGCGGCAGGATGCTGTCGTCTTCCTGCTCGTAGTAGCGGCGGGCGAGATCGACGATCAGGTGGCCGGCCTCGAAGAAGAGGCGCCTGCGGTCGGCATGGGTCGCGAGCGTGGAGCCGTTGCCCGGCAGCGACAGGCCGAGGGCTTCGGTCAGACAGTTCATCGAATTGGCGGTGAACATGCCGGAGCAGGAGCCGCAGGTCGGGCAGGCGGAGCGCTCGATGACCTTGACGTCCTCGTCGGAGATCTTGTCGTCGGCGGCGGCGACCATGGCGTCGACGAGGTCGAGCGCATGGGTCTTGCCGTGGAGGACGACCTTGCCGGCTTCCATCGGGCCACCGGAAACGAAGACGGCGGGGATGTTGAGGCGCATGGCGGCGTTCAGCATGCCGGGCGTGATCTTGTCGCAGTTCGAGATGCAGACCATGGCGTCGGCGCAGTGCGCATTGACCATGTACTCGACCGAGTCGGCGATGATCTCGCGGCTCGGCAACGAATAGAGCATGCCGTCATGGCCCATGGCGATGCCGTCGTCGACGGCGATCGTGTTGAATTCCTTGGCGACGCCGCCGGCCTTCTCGATCTCGCGGGCGACGAGCTGGCCGAGGTCCTTCAGGTGCACATGGCCGGGCACGAACTGGGTGAAGGAGTTCACCACCGCGATGATCGGCTTGCCGAAGTCCGTGTCCTTCATGCCGGTCGCGCGCCAGAGGCCGCGGGCACCGGCCATGTTTCGGCCGTGGGTGGTGGTTCGGGAGCGATATGCGGGCATGGTCAATTCCTCGAGTGGACGCGGCTGACATATGGGCTTTTTCGGGCCGCATTGCGAGCCTCAGCAGGGTTCCCTAGCGCAAAACACCCCGCGCGTCACGAAAGGAATGGAGATTTTTTGCCGGTGCGACGCAATTTCCTTGCCGCGGTCTGCGGCGGACATGACCGTTGTCGGCACGGTGCATTCATGCGATGGTCCGCGCCATGATCGTCACAGGCCAGGCTTTGGCGGAAACGGGCGCGGAAAGCGCCGAAGGGGGGCTCGACAAGAGCCCGCTCTATCTGCGCATCCGCGAGGTGCTGGCGGAGGCGATCGCCTCCGGACGGCTGCCGAAAGGCGCCCTGCTCCTGGAGGGGCCGGTCGCAACCCTCTTCTCCTCCACCCGCACGCCGGTCCGCCAGGCTTTCGCGCTGCTCGAGGCGGCGGGGCAGATCCGGCGTTTCGACGGGCGCGGTTTCCTGGTGGGGCAGGGGCGCGGCGGGCCGAAGCGGGTGGTGCTGACTGCCGAGATGCTCGGCCTCGACGAGGAGGCGCCGGCCCTGCGCAAGGCGCCGGCCTGGGAGGCGATCTACGAGAGCCTGGAGCGGGAGATGGTGCATCTCTCCGTCTTCGGCCGCCACCGGATCAACGAGGTGGAACTGGCGCGTGCGCGCGGCGTCGGCCGGCAGGTGGCGCGCGATGCGCTGACGCGCCTGGAAGCGCTCGGCATCGTGGAAAAGGACGAGCGCATGCGCTGGACGCTGGTGCCGCTCGACGAACAGCGCATGCGCGACCTGCACGATATCCGCGTCGCGCTGGAGCCGCTGGCGCTGAGCCAGGCCGCGCCCTTCATCCCGCCGGCCGAGCGCCATGCCATGACGCTACGGCTGGAAGAGGCGCTGGCCGCCTATCCGGATCTCTCCGTCGAGGCTATGGACGGCCTTGAAACCGACCTGCACATCACCTGCCTCGGCTACTGCCCGAACCGCGAACTGCTGATCGCGCTGCGCCGCGCCCGCTTCATGCTGAATGTCAGCAAGCACATTATCGGCGTTTCGCACCGCATGCCCGCCGACGAGCCCTTCATTGCCGAGCACCTGGCGGTGTTCCGCGCGCTCGACGTGGACGACCGGGCGCGCGCGGCCGAAACCCTTCGTCATCACATCACGGTTTCGCTGCCCAAGGTGATCGACCGCGTCGCGGAGCTGCGCGTAGCGCACCGGCCGGACATGCCCGCCTATGCGACGCCCGTCGCCCGCTGAGGAGGAAACGATGAAGGTCAGGCGCATCGTCGCGAATATCGAGACGGCCGATCTGGCGGCCGTTGCCCGTTTTTATCGCGAGGTGCTCGGGCTGGAGCTGCTGATGGATCACGGCTGGATCGCCACCTACGGCACGGATGGCACCATGCCCTTGCAGGTGAGTTTCGCCTCGGAAGGCGGCGGGGGAACACCGGTGCCTGGCCTGTCGATCGAGGTGGATGATGTGGAGGCAGTCCACGCCGCCGTCGTGAGGGGCGGCTATCGTGTCGAATACGGACCGGTGGACGAGCCCTGGGGCGTGCGGCGCTTCTTCGTGCGCGATCCCGCGGGGACGCTCGTCAATATCCTCATGCATGTCTGACGCTCAGGTGATGGCGCCGACCTGCCAGGGCACGAACTCGTTGTCGCCGTAGTCGAAGGCCTCGCTCGCCGTCTTCCGGCCGGAGGCGGTTTCGATGACGAAGTCGAAGATGCGCCGGCCGGCCTCCTCGATCGTCTCGGTGCCGTCGACGATCGTGCCGCAGTTGATGTCCATGTCCTCCTTGATGTGCTCGTACATCGGCGTGTTGGTGGCGATCTTGATGCAGGGCGCCGGCTTGTAGCCGGAGACCGAGCCGCGGCCGGTGGTGAAGGCGACAAGGTTGCAGCCGCCGGCGATCTGGCCGGTCACGGCGGTCGGGTCGTAGCCGGGCGTGTCCATGAAGACGAAGCCAGGCTCCGTCACCTCTTCGGCATATTCATAAACGGCGTTGAGCGGCATGGAGCCGCCCTTGGCGACCGCGCCGAGCGATTTTTCCAGGATCGTCGTGAGCCCCCCGGCCTTGTTGCCGTGCGAGGGGTTGTTGTTGAGTTCGGCATCGTTCCTCGCGGTATAGTCCCGCCACCAGTCGATGCGGGCGAGCAGCTTTTCCGCGACCTCCGGCCGGGCGGCGCGGCGGGTGAGGAGATGTTCGGCGCCGTAGATTTCCGGCGTTTCGGACAGCACCGTCGTTGCGCCTTCCTTCACCAGAAGGTCCGAGGCGATGCCGAGGGCGGGGTTGGCGGAAATGCCGGAATAGCCGTCCGAGCCGCCGCATTCCAGCGCCAGCTTGATGCCCGACAGCGGTTGCGGCGTGCGGCGGATGCGGCCGACATCCGGCAGCATGTCGTCGATCATCGCGCAGGCCGCCTCGATGGTCTTGCGCGTGCCGCCGTGGTTCTGGATCATCATGGTGCGGAAGGTCTTTCCTTCCTCCAGCCCGGCCTCCTCGACGAGCGGGCCGTACTGAAAGGTCTCGCAGCCGAGGCCGATCATCAGGATGCCGCCGAAATTCGGGTTGCGGGCATAGCCCTTGAAGGTGCGGGTGAGGATGCGCCCGCCCTCGGATTTCAGGTTCAGCGCGCAGCCGCCGCCATAGGTCAGCGCCGCCACGCCGTCGATATTCTCGTGGCCGGTCTCGCGGAACCTGCGGGCATAATGCTCCGCGACATAGCGCGAGACCGTGGCGGAACAGTTCACGGTGGAGAGAATGCCGATATAGTTGCGGGTGCCGATGCGGCCGTTGCCGCGGTCGTAGCCCTCGAAGGTGCGGCGCTCGGCCTCCGGCACCATCTCCGGCGGGGCGTTGTCGACGCAGAATTCGTGTTTCAGCGCCACGTCGAGAATGGCGAGGTTCTGCAGGTGGACATGCTCGCCGGGGCGGATCGCCCGCGTCGCATAGCCGATGATCTGGCCGTATTTCCGCACCGGCTCGTTTTCCGCGATGGGCGCGATCGCCACCTTGTGCCCGCGCGGAATGCGCTCTTCGGCGGCGATGCCGTTCACCAGCAGGCGACCGGCATCGACATTGGCGGGAACGACCCCGACATTGTCTTTCGCGTTGAGGACGAGCACGGGGGGGAGATCGGCGAGCATGGCGGCTCCTTCGTTGGGACCGGCGCATTATGCACTTTGTCGGCAAAAGTCAATATTGTGAATTGGCCTGTGCCTCGGGGAGGGTGGCCCATGGCCCTCGCCATCAATTTGTCGTATGATTTATCAGTAATTGTATGATCATTTGTGCGAGGCAAGGGAGGAAGCGTGGCGGACAAGGCAACAAGGCAGGCGCATCGGCCGTTGTCGCGCCGGCCGCGGGTGCGTCACAATGTGACTGCGGCGATCGGCGGCGACATCTGCAGCGGGCGTTTTGCGCCCGGTGCGGTGCTGCCGCGCGAAAGCGATCTGTGCGCTGCCTACGGCGTCAGCCGCACGGTCATCCGCGAATCGCTGAAGGTGCTGGAGACCAAGGGGCTCGTGCGCGGCCGGCCGCGGGTCGGCACGCTCGTCTGCGACCGTTCGGAATGGAACGTGCTCGATGCGCAGATCCTCGAATGGATGGGGCCGGACGTGCTGTCGGCCGACCTTCTCGGCTCCATCCTCGAAGCGCGCCGCACCGTCGAGCCCGCCGCGGCCTTCCTTGCCGCCGCGCGCGCGACGGCGCAGGAGATCGCCGATCTCGAACGCGCCTGCGACGACATGGGCGATGCCGAGGGAGACCTCGAGGCCTTCACCGCCGCCGACACGCGCTTCCACGAGACCTTGCTGAAGGCCAGCCACAACCAGGTCTTCCATCAGCTTTCCTCGATCATCCATGCAGCCCTTTCCTATGCCCTGCACGCCTCCAACCAGGCGGTGGACAAGCGTGATGAAGCGCTCGGCGTGCACCGGGATCTGGTCGATGCGCTGCGCCTGCGGGATGGCGGGCGGGCGGAAGCCTGCTCGCGCCGCATCCTCGATCTCGCCGCGCGCGATCTTTCCGGCCTGATGGGTCGCACCGGCGCGCCATGACGAACGACGCGGGTGCAAGATCCGTGGCTTGAAGACGAACTGACGAGGGATGGAGACTCCATGAAGATCACGAAGCTCACGACCTATATTGTTCCGCCGCGCTGGCTGTTTCTGAAGGTTGAGACGGACGAGGGCATCGTCGGCTGGGGCGAGCCGGTGGTGGAGGGCCGTGCGCTGACGGTGGAGGCGGCCGTGCACGAGCTTGCGGACTATCTCGTCGGCAAGGATCCGCTTTTGATCGAGGATCATTGGCAGGTTATGTACCGCGCCGGCTTCTATCGCGGCGGCGCCGTGCACATGTCGGCGCTCGCCGGCATCGACCAGGCGCTCTGGGACATCAAGGGCAAGGCCTATGGCCAGCCCGTCCATGCCCTGCTCGGCGGCCAGGTGCGCGACAGGATCAAGGTCTATTCCTGGATCGGCGGCGACCGGCCCTCGGACGTCGCCAACAATGCCCGCGAAGTCGTTTCCCGCGGCTTCAAGGCGATCAAGCTCAACGGCTGCGAGGAGATGCAGATCGTCGACAGCTGGGACAAGGTGGAGAAGGCGGTGGAGACCGTCGCCGTCATCCGCGAGGCGATCGGCCCGCATGTCGGCATCGGCGTCGACTTCCACGGCCGCGTGCACCGGCCGATGGCCAAGGTCCTGGCGAAGGAATTGCAGCCCTACAACCTGATGTTCATCGAGGAGCCGGTGCTGTCGGAGAACCGCGAGGCGCTGAAGGAGATCGCCAACCATTGCGCGACGCCGATCGCGCTCGGCGAGCGGCTCTATTCGCGCTGGGACTTCAAGTCGGTGCTGTCGGACGGTTATGTCGACATTCTCCAGCCGGACCTTTCCCATGCCGGCGGCATCACGGAATGCCGCAAGATCGCGGCGATGGCGGAGGCCTATGACGTGGCGCTGGCGCCGCATTGCCCGCTGGGCCCGATCGCGCTTGCGGCCTGCCTGCAGGTGGATGCGGTGTCGCACAATGCCTTCATCCAGGAGCAGAGCCTCGGCATCCACTACAACACGGGCAACGACATCCTCGACTACATCTCCAACAAGGCGGTGTTCCACTATGCCGACGGCTTCGTGTCGATCCCGCAGGGGCCGGGCCTCGGGGTGGAGGTGGACGAGCAATACGTCATCGAGCGGGCGAAGGAGGGCCACCGCTGGCGCAACCCCGTCTGGCGTCATGAAGACGGCAGCGTGGCAGAGTGGTGAGCCCGCCGCATCGTCGATCCGGAGAGCTGGGCCATCCGCCAGGCTTTTTCCTTTCCTGGCCGTGGTGGACGCAGGCCCTCGTCATGCCTATGTCATACGGGCACACCGCAAAGGAGAGATTCATGCGCCTCATCACCGGTTTCGTCGTCGCCGCGCTCGCGGTCCTGTCGCTGGCAGGATGCAGCACGACTGCGGCGAACAACACGACCTACGCCCGCCCGCCGGCCTCGAGCGGCCTGCAGATTCCGCTGAACTGACACGCGTGCGCAGTTCCGGCCCGGTGCGGGAACTGCGCCTTTCTCATGTAGACCGAACCGCTTCAGGCCTGCCGAAGCGGAAACTCGATCGCGGCGCGGTAACGCCCTTCGGCCGTCGGGCCTGAGGAGAGACGCCATCGATTGGCAAAACGCGCCTGCAGCCGGTCGGTGATGTTGCGCAGGCCGACGCCCATGCCCGGCGGCTTGCGGGATATGCCGCCGCCTTCCGGCAGGTCGTTTTCGACGGTGAGGACCATGCGATCCCCCTCCCGGCGCGCTTCCAGCACAATGGTTACCGGTTTACGCGATGCCGCGACGCCGTGCTTGACGGCGTTCTCGATCAACGGCTGCAGGATGAGATTGGGAACCAGTGCGGTGGCGAGTTCATCGGGCAGGCGGATGTCGAACCGCATGCGATCGGCGAAGCGCTCGCGTTCGATCTCGAGATAGTCGCGCTGAAGGGCGATCTCCTCGGCCAGCGGCACGTCATGCAGCGGGTCGAGCGAGAGCGTCGTCTGCAGGAAGCGCGACAGGGACAGGACCATGCGGTCCGCCCGCCCCGCCGATCCCTCCTCGATGAGGCCCGCGACGGAATTCAGCGTGTTGAAGAGGAAATGCGGATTGAGCTCGTAGCGCAGCGCCCGCATCTCCGCATCCAGCTTGCGCCGCTCGGCATTGAGCAGCGAGAGCGCGGCGGCATAGAAGCCGAAGGTCGCGACGTTCCACAGCAGGCTCATGCGAAACTGCAGGATGGCTTCGTCGAACGTCGCGGCGATCGCAAAGCCGGGCACGCCGAGGCCGCCGGGCAGCAGGTGCGGCCCGAGGGCCACGATGGCCGTGACGTCGAAGGCCGCCTGGCCGGCGGCAACCATCAGAACGGCCAGAACGCCGAGCCCGAGCGCCCTTTCCCGCGGCAGGCCGTGCAGCCGCTGAAGGATCTGCGCCAGCAGCAGCGCCAGCAGGACGCTGCTCAGCCAGCCGGGCGCAAGGACCAGGGCACCGCCCGAGAGCAGCAGGAAATCGTTGATGAAGAGCGCCGTCCAGAGTGTGACGGCCAGGACGAGCGCTTCGCGCCCATGGATGATGCCGGCCATGCCTGCTCCCGAAACCGCTGCCTTTCGGGAACGCGCATTCGCTCCCCTCCTTGCTATGCCCCGTAAGCGGCCCCGGGAAAATGTCCTTGTGATGTTGTTCACGAAAAAACCCGGCTTGCACATGGCAAGCCGGGTTTTCCTTCGATGCATGGCTTCTAAAGCGCACCGCGATCTTTCAGATTCGTGCCTCGCGCTTTAGGTCGTTGATTTTCCGCATGTCGTTGGCGCAAAGCCGCTGCACACTTTTGCACGACGTGCTTTTAGTGGCTGTCGGCCATGCGGGCGGCCTCGACGGCATCGGACTGCTCGAAGCGCACGCCGTTGAAGAAGGCGTTCAGCAGGACGGCGACGATGGAGGCGAGCACGATGCCCGATTCGATGATGGGATGGATCGCATGCGGCATCCACATCAGGTAGTTCGGGGCGAGCAGCGGGATCAGGCCGAAGCCGATGGAGACGGCAACCACGAAGAGGTTGTTGCGCGACGACTTGAAGTCCACCGTCGTGAGGATGCGCACACCCGTCGCGGCCACCATGCCGAACATCACGAGGCCGGCGCCACCGAGGATGAAGGTCGGCACGGCCTCGACGAGGGCGCCCATCTTCGGGATCAGTCCGAGGACGATCATGATGATGCCCCCCGCGACGCAGACATAGCGGCTCTTCACGCCGGTGACACCGACGAGGCCGACATTCTGCGAGAAGCTCGTATAGGGGAAGGTGTTGAACAGGCCGCCGATCATCGTGCCGATGCCGTCGACGCGCAGGCCCGCCGTCAGGTTCTGCTGGGAGACCGGCCGGCCGGTGATTTCCCCGAGCGCCAGGAACATGCCGGTCGATTCGATCATGACGACGATCATGACGAGCGTCATGGTGGCGATCAGCACGGGATCGAAGATCGGCATGCCGAAGCGCAGCGGCGTGACGACGGCGAACCAGCCGGCATCGGCCACGCGGTCGAAATGCATCATGCCGAGGATCGACGCGGCGACGCAGCCGATGACGACGCCGCTGAGGACGGCGATGTTGCTGATGAGGCCGCGGCCGAAGCGGGCGATGGCGAGGATCGAGACGAGCACCAGCGCCGACAGCGCGATATGGCTCGGCTCGGCATAGATCGGGTTGGAAACGGTCGGCGCGATGGCAAAGCCGCTCGGAACCGCCGGGCCGCCGCTTTCCGCCAGCGTCTTCATCTGGGCGAGCCACTCGGCATGGGCCGGGTCGATCAGCTTGGGCGCGGTCGGGCCGAAGGGATTGCCGAAGGTCCAGTTGATGCCGACGCGCATCAGCGACACGCCGATGACGAGGATGATGGTGCCCGTCACCACGGGCGGAAAGAAGCGCAGCAACCGGCCCATCAGGGGCGCGATCAGGAGAGCGATGAAGCCGGCGCCGATGATGGCGCCGAAGATCATGCGCGCGCCCTCCGTTCCCGGCGTCATGGTGGCCATGGAGACCATCGGCCCGACGGAGGCGAAGGTGACGCCCATCATGACGGGCAGGCGGATGCCGACATGCCGGCCGAAGCCGAGCGACTGGATGATGGTGACGAGGCCGCAGACGAAGAGGTCGGCGGAAATCAGGAACGCGACATCCTGCGGGCTGAGCTGCAGCGCGCGTCCGACGATGAGCGGCACGGCGACGGCGCCGCCATACATGACGAGTACGTGTTGGATGCCCAGCGTCGCGAGCCTGCCCGCAGGCAGTTTCTCGTCCACCGGGTGTATGCTGGATGCGTCGCTCATGGATACTCCTCCCATCCCATCGACCTTCCGAATTCCCGTCCTCCAACGGGGTGCGCCATCTTTGGTAGAGCGACAGACGGTCGCAAGCATAGCCCGGCGATAAACACTTTACGGTTTTCTGGGGTAATCCTGCGAGGAAGCTGGTCCGCCGCGTGCCTGGGGCTTGTCGGATTCAGCTGGAATTTCATCGGTTTGGCGCCGATCCGGCGCCGATATGCGACGTGAGCCAGCATTCATTTGACCGCAAGTAACCCTCTGCCGTCAACTGTTTCCTGTGCGGCATATGTGTATTTCCACGCCGCCACCGGAAGAGCGGGAAACAGGCCTGGAGAGAGGCGTTGTGCCGGAAAGCCGGAACCCCGCAGGAAGCTGCGTGCGCGAAGCGAGGCAGCGTCGCGGCGGGCCACCGGAGACCTGATCCGGCGGTCCCCGACCTTGCCGGCAGGCCGGAAAAGCAAAAGGCCTTCCGGTTTCCCGAAAGGCCTTTGGAATTCGAATGGTGGGCGTGACAGGGATTGAACCTGTGACCCCTACGATGTCAACGTAGTGCTCTCCCGCTGAGCTACACGCCCATCCGATGAGGCGCATAGACCACAAAACCCCGAGGCGCGTCAATAGGTTTTTGAAGCTTTTTTTACGGGGCGATTTTGCGGTCTTTTCCGAGGGTTAGGCGGCCAGCATCTTGTTGACTTCCTCGACGAGATCGCGCAGGTGGAACGGTTTGGACAGAACCTTGGCGTCCTTCGGGGCCTTGGAATCCGGGTTGAGCGCCACGGCGGCGAAGCCGGTGATGAACATGACTTTCAGGTCCGGGTCGAGTTCCGTCGCGCGGCGGGCAAGCTCGATGCCGTCCATCTCCGGCATCACGATGTCGGTCAGGAGAAGCGAGAAGGGTTCTTCGCGAAGCCGGTCATAGGCGCTGGCGCCGTTGTCGTAGGACAGCACCTGGTAGCCCGCCTTTTCGAGCGCCTTCACGAGGAACCGGCGCATATCGTTGTCGTCTTCTGCGAGGAGAATCTTGGGTGTCATGGAATTCGGGAACCGTTGCTAAGGTTGTCTGCCCGCGGACGGGCGGTTCTGTTACAAGAGCGTATTCCGGTAAATATCCGGTGAATGGGTGAGGGCAAGCCCTTATCCCTCGTTTCTCAGTATGGACACGGGGTGTGGCCGCTGGCAACATGGCCGACGCAATGACTTTCAGGCATGGTAAAGGACGGCAATGGCGGAGGCCTCAAGCGAAAACAGTCACTTCGAAGTGCTGGAACCGGTTTCGCAGAGCGTGCCCCTCGTCTTCAATTCCCCCCACAGCGGTCGGCGTTATCCACAAGGCTTCCTGGCGCAGTCGCGCCTCGATGCGCTCGCCATCCGCCGCTCGGAGGACCATTATGTCGATGAGCTGTTCTCCGTTGCGCCGGCGCTCGGCGCGCCGATGCTGGTCGCGCATTTCCCGCGCGCCTGGCTCGACGTCAACCGCGAGCCCTACGAGCTCGATCCGCGCATGTTCGAGGGGGCGCTGCCCTCCTATGCGAACGTCAATTCGATCCGGGTCGCCGGCGGGCTCGGCACCGTGCCGCGGGTTGTCGCCGAGAACATGGAGATCTACCGCCATCGCTTTCCCGTGGAAGAGGCGCTGGAGCGGGTCGAGACGGTCTACAAGCCCTATCATGCCTGCCTGCGCCGCCTCGTTGTGCGCACCCATGTGACCTTCGGCTTCTCGGTGCTCATCGACTGCCATTCGATGCCGGGCAATATCCGCGTTTCCGGCACGGGCATGCGGCCGGACTTCATCATCGGCGATCGCTACGGCACGAGCGCGTCAGGCGAGCTTTCGCGCACGGCGATGCGGCTTCTGGAGGACATGGGCTTTTCCGTCGTGCGCAACAAGCCCTATGCGGGCGGCTTCATCACCGAGCATTACGGCCGGCCGGCCAAAGGGCTGCATGCGTTGCAGATCGAGGTGAACCGCGGCCTCTATGTCGACGAGACGACGCTGGCCAAGCGGCCGGACTTCGCGGTGCTGCAGACGGCGATCTCGGCTTTCCTGCAGGACTTTTCCGACCATGTCGAGGAATATGCCGCCGACCGGGCGCTCGCCGCCGAATAGGCCGGCCTCCCGTCAAAAAAAACCGCGCTTGGGGCGCGGTTAAGTCTAGGGAGGAAACACCCAAGGAGGGTATTTACAGCCACGAATGACTGTAAGAAAACAATAATATTGCGCTGCACAAATGTCAAGCGCAACTGCGGGACAAATTTGCGGTCCGTTAAGCAACATCCTGTTCCCGCTCCGCGCGGCCTTCTGCGTCAATCCGGTTCCGTTTTCCGCGGCGATGCAGTAAGGAGAGGCGGTCCGCAGCCCCTCCGAGAGATCCCCCATGTTGCCTGATCGCACCTTCTTCGACCGCCTTGCCGATGCCGCAAGGAAGGAAACCCTGCCGCGCTTCCGCGTCGGCGCCGATGTCGTCAACAAGGAGGCTGCCGGCTTCGACCCCGTGACGGAGGGCGACCGGGCGGCGGAACTGGCGATCCGCGCGCTGATCGAGCAGCATTTCCCGGGGCATGGCATCCTCGGCGAGGAACACGGCTCGGTCGGCCTCGACCGCGAATATGTCTGGGTCATCGACCCGATCGACGGCACGCGCGCCTTCATTTCCGGCGTGCCGGTCTGGGGCACGCTGATCGGCCTCTATCGCAACGGCGAGGCCGTCATGGGGCTGATCGACCAGCCCTTCACCGGCGAGCGCTATTTCGCCGACGGAAGCGTGTCCCACTATGCCGGACCGGATGGCAGCAAGGCGCTGTCGACGCGGTCCTGCAACAGCCTGTCCGATGCGATCCTCTTCACCACCTCGCCGCACCTCTTCACGGAACGCCGCAAGGACCGGTTCGAAGCCGTGCAGGAGAAGGTGCGGCTCTTCCGCTACGGCGTCGATTGCTACGCCTATGCGCTGCTCGCCGCCGGCCATGTCGACCTCGTCGTCGAATGCGGGCTGAAGCCCTATGACGTCGGTGGCCTCATCCCGGTCATCGAACAGGCGGGCGGCATCATCACCGCCTGGGACGGCGGCCCGGCGGAAATGGGCGGCGAGATCATCGCGGCCGGCAGCCGCAAGGTCTATGACGAGGCGATGGCGCTGCTGAACGGATAGGAATCCGTTTCGCGATTCCCTTCCTTGAACCAGGCTCGATTTAAAGGGGGCCTGCGTTCAGGCGCCGAGGCTGGTTTCCTCGGCGTCGCTTCCCGGAATGAAGGCGTCGATCGCGGCCAGCGCCTGCATGCGGTAGCGGTCGGCCTCCTGGAACAGTTCGTGGCGCGCGCCGTCGATCTCGATGAGGCGGGCGGCGCGGAAGATGCGCGCGAGATCGCCGATCGCCTTGCGCGGCACGAGGGCGTCCCGCGTCGGGCACAGCAGCAGGGTGGGAATGCGGATGCGCGTCAGGTGATCCTGATGTGTCACGCGCGCCATGGTCTTCAGCGTCTCGTTCAGCCAGCGGGCGCTCGGCCAGCTGATGGAAAGCTCCGGGTGCTCGGCGAAGATGGCGGCATTGCGGGCAAAGCGCCGCGGATCGGATGTCACGATGTTATGTGCGAAGTCGAGCGGCGGATCGCCCTTGCGGAAGGTGTGCTTGCCGAGACCCAGCAGCGAAGCCATCCGGGCGATGACGGTGATCTTGCGCTGGCTCATCGACTGGCCGGCCAGCGCGATGAAGGGTGCGGCGAGCACCATGCGCTCGATGCGGTTTTCGAGTAGCGGTGCCTGGGAGAGGGCGACGAGCGCGCCGGTCGAATGGGCGACAATGAAGAAGGGCAGGCGGGCATCCGGCAGCACGATCTTCTCCAGGAAGAGCGAAAGATCGGCCTCGTAGTCGGAAAACCGGAGGATATGGCCGGTGCGGCTGCCCGGTATCAGCCGGTCGGACCCGGCCTGCCCGCGCCAATCGAAGGTGGCGACCCAGAGGCCGCGGGCGGTGAGGTCGCTGATCGTCTCGAAATATTTCTCGATGCATTCGCTGCGGCCCTGCAGCAGCACCACCGTGCCCTTGGCCTCGCGCTCGTTCGAGCGGAACACCGCGTAGCGGATCTTTACGCCGCCATTGCCTTCCAGGAAGCCGGCGAAATGGTTCTCCGGTACGGGATTGTCGGCGGTGGCGTTGAGGATGGAATCCATGGCGCGGGCGGGTCTCGGCGGGCGTCGATGATCGATGGATAGGCGCTGGCGCCAGTGCCGTCAAAGAAAAAAGCCGGCTGCATGCGGGCACGGGGGGCTTCACATGCAGTCCGGCGTAATTTGACCGGGAAGGAAGGGACGTTACACCCCGGTCGTCAGAAGTTTTCGCTTCCGATGATGCCGTTCTAGCAGGACCAATCTGAACGCTGTCCGAAGCCGCCGTTCATCCTCCGTTCATCTCGAAATTTTTTCCGAGGCCCGCCTTTTCGGCCGGCCAGGCCCCTTGAACAGCTGAAATTCCATTCCCATCTCAACGTCACGGACGCCAACAGGGTCCGTCGAGGTTTCCGTCGCCAGAATGGGACGGGGCCGGATGAACCGGGCTGCACCTTCGGAAATCGGGGCAGCCTTCAGAAAGATCGCAACCGTTGCTCTAAAGGAGGACACCATGCGTCACGTCGATTTCTCCCCCCTCTATCGTTCCACCGTCGGCTTCGACCGTCTCTTCACCATGCTCGACAGCCTCGGCCAGCCCGATCAGGCGCAGAGCTACCCGCCCTACAACATCGAGCGCACCGGCGAAAACACCTACCGCATCACCATGGCGGTGGCTGGCTTCGACGAGAGTGAACTCTCCATCGAGGCGCGCGAGCATGCGCTGACGGTCAAGGGCGAGAAGAAGGACGACGCGGCCGAAGACAGCCAGTATCTCTACCGCGGCATTGCCAAGCGCGCCTTCGAGCGTCGCTTCCAGCTCGCCGATCATGTGGAAGTGCGCGCCGCCTCGCTGAAGAACGGCCTTCTCCACATCGACCTCCTTCGCGAGATCCCGGAAGCCGCCAAGCCGCGCCGTATCGAGATCACGGCCGTCCAGCGCGACGCCAAGCAGATCGAAGCGCAGACCAACTGATCCGGTTTCGCGTTCGATCGGAATGAAGAAGGGCGGTGCCGCAGGGCACCGCTTTTTTTGTGTCCGGCGATGCCGCTCAGAGCGCCGAGAGGAAGTCGTCGACGTCGGTTTGCTTCGTGGCGAAGCTCGTGACGAGCCGGATCAGCGTTTCGTCCGCGCGCATGCTGGCCTTCACTTCGGGGCCGGCGGGCCAGTCGTAGAAGACGGCGCCCTTGTCCTGCAGGGCCTTCATCGCATCGTTGCGGAGGATGACGAAGAGCTCGTTCGATCCCGTCGGCCAGGCGAGACGGGCCGTATCGGAGGCCTCGAAACCGGCCGCAAGGCGCGCTGCCATGGCATTGGAATGACGGGCGAGGCTGAGCCAGAGGCCGTCCTTGAAATAGGCGTCGAACTGGGCGGCGATGAAGCGGGACTTTGAGAAGAGCTGGGCCGAGCGCTTGCGCAGGAAATGCATCTGCTGCGCCTTGCCCGGATCGAACAGGATGAGCGCCTCGGCGCACCAGCAGCCGTTCTTCGTGCCGCCGAAGGAGAGGATGTCGACGCCGCGCCTCCAGGTCATGTCCGCCGGCGTTGCGCCGAGATGGACGAGCGCATTGGCGAAACGTGCGCCATCCATGTGCAGCGGCAGGCTCGCCTTCCTCGCGACCTCCGAGAGGGCGGCGATTTCGTCGAGCGTATAGGCGGTGCCGGCTTCGGTGGCCTGGGTGATGGTGACGGCCATCGGCTGTCCGCCATGCACGAAGTCCGGCGGGAAGCGGCCTATGGCGGCGGCGAGGGCGTCCGGGGAGAGCTTGCCGGCGGGACCGTCGATCGGCACCAGCTTGGCCCCGGCAGCGAAAAATTCCGGCGCATTGCATTCGTCGACATTCACATGGGCTTCGCGATGGCAGAAGAGCTGGCCGCCGGGCCGGTTGAAGCTGGCCAGCGCCAGCGAATTGGCCGCCGTGCCCGTGCCGACGAAGAAGACGGCGACGTCACGCTCGAAAATCTGCGAAAAGGTCTTTTCCACATGCTTGTCGAGGTCGCTCGCGCCATAGGCCGAGGCGAAGCCGCCGGCCGCCGTCACGAGGCTCTGTGCGATGTCTGGATGGGCGCCGGCCCAGTTGTCGGAAGCGAAAAACATGCGATTTCCAGTGCGAATGTGGCTGCGGGAGGACCATAATGGAGAAATGAAGGCGATCAATCGCCAAAAACGGCTGAAAGTGCCATCCCCCTGGAGAATGAAAGGAATGGAAACAATGGGCCAGGTGGTCGTAATTTAATTTCAAGCTTGCGGCGGAGCAGGCAATTTTTCTTCATGGGGTGGTGATTATTTGGCATGATGGCCTTGCGGCCCGGGGGTGTTTCTGGCATAGAGCCCATGAAATAGGACAGGTTTGCTGTCCTATTTCGGTCAAGAGACCGAAGAGGCGCCTTCCGCGACCGCGGAAACTGCCGAAACGGCACCAGGCGAGGGAGGATCGCTCCTTCGAAAAACCTGGTTGCCACGACGGTCCTGATGATCATTCCTGGTCGGCCGTCGTTTTGCGGTTACATCAGGTTCTGAAAACAGCCGCTCGCGAGGCCCTGCCCCAAGGCAAAAGGGTCACACGGGCGAAAAGGATTGCCCGCAGGATGGGCCCACAGGAGGAAGAAGATGATGGTGAAGACCCAAGCACATGATTTGCGGCAGTTCCGGGCGCAGGCGACTGCGACGGGCGCCACGACACGCGCTTCCAATCCGGGCCTGCCGAAAAAACAGGGACTCTATGATCCGCGCAATGAACACGATGCCTGCGGCGTCGGCTTCGTGGCGCATTTGAAAGGCAAGAAATCGCACCAGATCGTCAAGGACGGGCTGTTCATGCTCGAGAACCTGACGCATCGCGGCGCTGTCGGCGCAGATCCGCTGATGGGCGACGGTGCGGGCATCCTCGTCCAGATTCCGGACCGCTTCTTCCGCGAGGAGATGGCAAAGCAGGGCATCACGCTGCCGAAGGCCGGTGAATATGCCGTCGGCCACATCTTCATGCCGCAAGACGAGAAGCTCGTCGATTATTTCAAGAAGGTCATCGGAGATGTCGTCGCCGAAGAGGGGCAGGTCCTCATCGGCTTCCGCGACGTCCCGGTCGACAATTCCTCGCTCTCCAAGGCTCCCGAGATCGCCGCCACCGAGCCGCGGCACGTCCAGGTCTTCATCGGCGCCGGCCGCGACGCCGCGACGAACGGCGAGTTCGAGCGCCGGCTCTTCACCCTGCGCAAGGTGATCTCCAACCGCATCTACGATGAATACGAGGGCGAGGAGAGCAATTTCTATCCCGTCTCGCTGTCCTCGACCACCATCGTCTACAAGGGCATGTTCCTCGCCTACCAGGTGGGCGCCTACTACAAGGACCTTGCCGATCCGCGCTTCGAATCGGCCGTCGCCCTCGTGCACCAGCGCTTCTCCACCAATACCTTCCCGTCGTGGAAGCTGGCGCACCCATACCGCATGGTCGCCCATAACGGCGAGATCAACACGCTGCGCGGCAACGTCAACTGGATGGCGGCCCGCCAGGCCTCCGTCTCCTCGCCGCTGTTCGGTGAGGACATCACGAAGCTCTGGCCGATCTCGTATGAGGGCCAGTCGGATACGGCCTGTTTCGACAACGCGCTCGAATTCCTCGTGCGCGGCGGCTATTCCATGGCCCATGCGGTCATGATGCTGATCCCCGAGGCCTGGGCCGGCAACCAGCTGATGAGCCAGGAGCGCAAGGCGTTTTACGAATACCACGCCGCGCTGATGGAGCCGTGGGACGGCCCCGCCGCCGTCGCCTTTACCGACGGCAAGCAGATCGGCGCGACGCTCGACCGCAACGGCCTGCGCCCGGCCCGCTACCTCGTCACCGACGATGACCGCGTCATCCTCGCCTCCGAAGCCGGCACGCTGCCGGTCAAGGAAGAGAGCATCGTCAGGAAGTGGCGCCTCCAGCCGGGCAAGATGCTGCTCATCGACATGGAGGAAGGCCGCATCATTTCCGACGAGGAGGTGAAGTCCGCGCTTGCCGCCAAGCATCCCTATCGCGAGTGGCTGGACAACACCCAGATCATCCTGGAAGACCTCGGCCCGGTCGAGCCGCGGGCGCTGCGCCGCGACGTCTCGCTGCGCGACCGCCAGCAGGCCTTCGGCTATACCCAGGAGGATACCCGCCTCCTGATGTCGCCGATGGCGACCACCGGGCAGGAGGCGATCGGCTCCATGGGCACGGACACGCCGATCTCGGCCATGTCCGACAAGACCAAGCTGCTCTACACCTATTTCAAGCAGAACTTCGCGCAGGTGACGAACCCGCCCATCGACCCGATCCGCGAGGAACTGGTCATGAGCCTCGTCTCCTTCATCGGCCCGCGCCCGAACATCCTCGACCATGGCGGCGCGGCCAAGGCCAAGCGCATGGAAGTGCGTCAGCCGATCCTTACCAATGGCGATCTCGAAAAGATCCGCTCGATCGGCCATGTCGAGGACCGTTTCGACACCAAGACGCTGGATTTCACCTATGATGTCTCGCGCGGTGCGGATGGCATGCCGGAAATGCTCGACCGTCTGTGCGAGCGTGCCGAGCAGGCCGTCACCAGCGGCTACAACATCATCGTGCTCTCCGACCGCCAGATCGGGCCGGACCGCGTGGCGATCCCGGCGCTCCTGGCGACGGCCGCCGTGCACCACCACCTGATCCGCAAGGGGCTTCGCACCTCGGTCGGCCTCGTCGTGGAGACCGGCGAGCCGCGCGAAGTGCACCATTTCTGTCTTCTCGCCGGTTACGGCGCGGAAGCGATCAACCCGTACCTGGCCTTCGACACGCTCACCGACATGCACAAGCGCGGCGAGTTCCCGAAGGAAGTGGACGCGGAGGAGATCGTCTATCGCTACATCAAGGCGATCGGCAAGGGCATCCTGAAGGTCATGTCCAAGATGGGCATCTCGACCTACCAGTCCTATTGCGGTGCGCAGATCTTCGACGCCATCGGCCTCTCCTCCGAGCTTGTCGACAAATATTTCTTCGGCACGGCGACGACCATCGAGGGCATCGGCCTCGACGAGATCGCCAAGGAGACCTTCAACCGCCACAAGGCCGCCTTCGGGCGTGATCCGCTGCTCGCCAACACGCTGGATATCGGCGGCGAATATGCCTATCGCATGCGCGGCGAAGAGCACGCCTGGACGCCGGACGTCGTCGCCTCGCTGCAGCATGCGGTGCGCGGCAACGCGGCCGATCGCTACAAGGAGTTCGCCGACCTGGTGAATGCCTCCTCGCTGCGCATGAACACGATCCGCGGCCTCTTCTCGATCAAGGGCGCGGAAGCGGCCGGCCGCAAGCCGATCTCCATCGACGAGGTGGAGCCGGCGGTGGATATCGTAAAACGCTTCTCGACGGGCGCCATGTCCTTCGGCTCGATCTCCCGCGAGGCGCACACCACGCTAGCCGTCGCCATGAACCGGATCGGCGGCAAGTCGAACACCGGGGAGGGCGGCGAGGAAGCCGACCGCTACATGCCGCTGCCGGACGGTTCGATGAACCCCGAGCGCTCGGCGATCAAGCAGATCGCCTCCGGCCGCTTCGGCGTGACGACCGAATACCTGGTCAATGCGGACATGCTGCAGATCAAGGTCGCGCAGGGCGCCAAGCCCGGCGAGGGCGGCCAGCTGCCCGGCCACAAGGTGGACGCGACGGTCGCCAAGACCCGTCACTCCACCCCGGGCGTCGGCCTCATCTCGCCGCCGCCGCACCACGATATCTATTCGATCGAGGATCTGGCGCAACTCATCTACGACCTGAAGAACGTCAACCCCGAGGCCGATATCTCCGTAAAGCTCGTCTCGGAAGTCGGCGTCGGCACGGTTGCCGCCGGTGTCGCCAAGGCGCGCGCGGACCATATCACCATCGCCGGCTTCGACGGCGGCACGGGGGCCTCGCCGCTCACCTCGCTGAAGCATGCCGGTTCCCCGTGGGAAATCGGCCTTGCCGAGACGCACCAGACGCTGGTGCTCAACAAGCTGCGCTCGCGCATCGCGCTGCAGGTCGACGGGGGCCTGAAGACCGGCCGTGACGTCGTCATCGGCGCGCTGCTCGGCGCGGACGAGTTCGGCTTCGCAACGGCCCCGCTCATTGCGGCCGGCTGCATCATGATGCGCAAGTGTCATCTCAACACCTGTCCGGTGGGCGTCGCGACCCAGGACCCGGTCCTGCGCAAGCGCTTCAAGGGCACGTCGGAGCATGTCATCAACTACTTCTTCTTCGTCGCCGAAGAGGTGCGCGAAATCCTGGCCTCGCTCGGCGTGCGTTCGCTGAACGAGATCATCGGCGCCTCGGAGCTGCTCGAAAAAGAGAGGATGATCTCGCACTGGAAGGCCAATGGCCTCGACTTCTCCCGCATCTTCCACAAGGTCGATGCGCCGAAGGAGGCGACCTACTGGACCGAGCGGCAGGATCATCCGATCCACGACGTCCTCGACCGCAAGCTGATCGAAGAGGCGAAGCCCGCGCTGGAGAAGAAGACGCCCGTCGCCTTCGAGGTCGACATCAAGAATGTCGACCGTTCGGCCGGTGCGATGCTGTCCGGGGCCGTCGCCAAGCGCTACGGCTTCAAGGGGCTGAAGGACGACACGATCTCGGTGAAGCTGCATGGCACGGCGGGCCAGTCCTTCGGTGCCTTCCTTGCCCGCGGCATCACCTTCGACCTGATCGGCGCCGGCAACGACTATGTCGGCAAGGGCCTTTCCGGCGGCCGTATCGTCGTGCGTCCCCCGGCGGAGAACCGCGCGGTGCCGCATGAATCGATCATCGTCGGCAACACGGTGCTCTACGGCGCGATCTCGGGCGAGTGCTACTTCAACGGCGTTGCCGGCGAACGTTTCGCCGTGCGCAATTCCGGTGCCGTCGCCGTCGTCGAGGGCGTGGGCGACCACGGCTGCGAATACATGACCGGCGGCGTCGTCGTCGTCATCGGCCAGACGGGCCGCAACTTCGCGGCCGGCATGTCGGGCGGCGTCGCCTATGTGTTGGACGAGGAGGGCGATTTTGCCCGCCGCTGCAACATGGCGATGGTCGAGCTGGAGCCGGTGCCGGAAGAGGACGACATGCTGGAGAAGCTGCACCATCATGGCGGCGACCTCATGCACAAGGGCATGGTCGATGTCTCCGACGACATGACGCGCCACGACGAGGAACGGCTCTACCAGCTCGTCACGAACCACCTGCACTATACGGGTTCGCCGCGGGCGCGGGAGATCCTCGACAAATGGGCCGAGTATCGTCCGAAATTCCGCAAGGTCATGCCGGTCGAATACCGCCGCGCGCTCGAAGAGATGGAGCGCATGAGGATGGGGATCGCTGCCGAGTGAGGCGGCCGGCTCCGCAAGGAGCCCCTCATCCGCCTGCCGGCACCTTCTCCCGGTGAACGGGAGAAGGGATGTGCGGCAAGGCGGTGCGACATCTGCCTTCTCCCCGCCTGCGGGGAGAAGGTCGCGGCAGCGGGATGTGGGGTTGTCCCCGTCAATGCCTGTCGCGCGGTGTTCCCTTTTGCGCCCGAAGCGCTCGTCGAAACGTTATAAGATTCAGGATATCACAATGGGCAAGGTTACTGGTTTCATGGAAATCGACCGGCAGGTGATGAAGTATCAGCCGGCCTCCGACCGCATCCGCCATTTCCGCGAGTTCACCATCCCGATGTCGGACCCAGAGGTCCAGAAGCAGGCCGCGCGCTGCATGGACTGCGGCATTCCCTATTGCCACGGCCCGACCGGCTGTCCGGTGCACAACCAGATCCCGGACTGGAACGACCTCGTCTACAACGGCAACTGGGAAGAGGCGATCCGCAACCTGCATTCGACCAACAACTTCCCGGAATTCACCGGCCGCGTCTGCCCGGCGCCCTGCGAGGAGGCCTGCACGCTGAACCTCGAGGACATGCCGGTCTCCATCAAGACCGTCGAGCAGGCGATCGCCGACAAGGCCTATGAGATGGGCTATATCGTGCCGCAGCCGGCGACGCTGAAGACCGGCAAGAAGGTCGCGGTCATCGGCTCCGGCCCGGCCGGCATGGCCGCCGCCCAGCAGCTTGCCCGCGCCGGCCACGAGGTTCACCTCTACGAGCGCGAATCCAAGGCCGGCGGCCTGTTGCGCTACGGCATTCCGGATTTCAAGATGGAGAAGAACTTCATCGACCGCCGCGTCGACCAGATGCGCGGCGAGGGCGTGACCTTCCACTACGGCGTCAATGTCGGCGTCGACAAGAAGATGGACGAGATGCTCGCCGAGCATGACGCCGTGCTCTATTGCGGCGGCTCGGAAACCCCGCGCGACGCCGGCATTCCAGGCGTCGATTTCGCCGGCGTGCACGATGCCATGCCCTATCTCGTCCAGCAGAACCGCCGCGTCGGCCGCGAGAACATCGACAGCGTCGGCTGGCCATCCGACCCGATCCTTGCCGGTGGCAAGCATGTCGTCGTCGTCGGTGGTGGCGACACGGCCTCGGACTGCGTCGGCACCGCCTTCCGCCAGGGCGCGGTGAAGGTCACCCAGCTCGACATCCGCCCGCAGCCGCCGGAAAAGGAGGACAAGCTCGCCGTCTGGCCGTTCTGGGCGACGAAGATGCGCACCTCCTCCTCGCAGGCAGAGGGCGCGGTGCGCGAATTCCAGGTCGGCACGCTCGAATTCGTCGGCGACGAGGACGGCGTCCTCACCGGCGTGAAGTGCTGCCAGGTGGACGACCGCCGCAAGCCGATCGCCGGGACGGAGTTCATCATCAAGGCCGATCTCGCCTTCATCGCCATCGGTTTCCGCGGCCCCTTCACCGATAGCGTGCTGAAGGATCTGGGTAGCCGCCTGACGATCAACACCGATAAGCGCGGCTCCTCCAACGTCGTCGCCAACGAGCGCGACTACAAGACCTCGGTGGACAAGCTCTGGACGGCGGGTGACGTGCGCCGCGGCCAGTCGCTGGTCGTCTGGGCGATCCGCGAAGGCCGACAGGCCGCCCGCGCCATCGACGAGGCCCTGATGGGCTCGACCACGCTGCCGCGCTGAGATTCATGCAAATGGCGAAAGGGCGCTCCGGGAAACCGGCGCGCTCTTTGTCGTTTTGAATGCCCCTCATCCGCCTGCCGGCACCTTCTCCCCGCCTGCGGGGAGAAGGTCGCGGCAGCGGGATGAGGGGCGATACCTGCCTCAGACGAAGAGGAAATCCGATGCCGAGAGGTCGACGAGCTTGATGTCGTCGAGGCGCAGTTCGCTCTGGCCGAAGTCGAACACCACGTCCTTGCCGCCGTCGGCCGTGCGGGCGATATCCTTGAGGTCGGCGAAGCTCGAAACACCGAGGCTCTTGGAGATTTCGATCTTGTCGAAATTGGTCTGGAAGTCTTCGATCTCGGTCCTGCCGGTCTTGAAGACGAAGGTGTCACGGCCGGCGCCGCCTTCCAGCTCGTTGTTGCCCGAACCGCCATCCAGGCGATCGTTGCCGGCACCGCCTTCGAGGTCGTCATTGCCCGAGCCGCCGAAGAGCCGGTCGTTGCCGGCGCCGCCCTCCAGGTCGTCATGGCCGGAGCCGCCCCAGATCCTGTCGTTGCCGGCATCGCCCGAAAGCTTGTCGTTGCCGCCATGGCCGGAAATCCGGTCATTGCCGTCGCCGCCGGAGATCGTGTTGGCCTTGCTGTCGCCGTTCAGCACGTCATCGCCGGAAAGGGGATCCTTCGGCTCGTCGGTATCGACGGACTTGAAGGAGAAGTGGCTTGCCTTGAGGCTCGACAGCTTGGTGTCTTCCAGCGTCAGTGTATTGCCGTTGCCGAAATCGAAGCGCACGTCCTCACCGCCGTCTACGGTCCTGGCGAGCGCCTTGAGTTCCGCAAAGCTCTTCACGCCGAGCGCGCTGTCGATGACGATCTTGTCGGCGCTCGTGGAGAAGTCGTCGATCTCGTCGCGGCCGCTGGAGAAGACGAAGGTGTCGCGGCCGGAGCCGCCGCTCAGCTCGTCATTGCCGGTGCCGCCGTGCAGCCAGTCGTTGCCGGCGCCGCCCTCCAGGTCGTCATTGCCGCCGTAGCCGAAGAGCTTGTCGTTGCCGCCCTTGCCGTAGATGTCGTCGGCCGTCGACTGGCCCTTGAGCGTGTTGGCGGAAGAGGTGCCGATGATCTTAACCATGAGAAATGTCCTTGTTCGATTGGGTCTTCAGAGGCGAAAGGTCAGCGCGGATCAGTCTTCGCGCTCGAGGCGCAGGATCTCGCCGGTATAGCCGTCGATCTTGGCTTCGCTGACCACGTTCTTCGTGTCGACGATCTTCGCCTCGAAGTGGCCGTCGTCCATCTCGATTTCGCGGATGACGTAGCCCTTGGCCGAAAGCTCGGTGGCGACCTGCTCCAGCGTCTTGCGCACGGGCGCCGCGGCGGTTTCGGCGAGGGCCGGTACGGTGAGGGCGAGGAGGCCGGCGGCGAGAAGGCCGGTCGTGATGAGGCGCATGGCGAAATCCTTTCCTGTCGTTGTGGGGGGAGGTTTCGCACAGGCTGCCTGTTGCTTGCCTGACAGGCGCTGTCAGCGATTTGTCAGCTTGATACGCGTATAGGTAGGCCCATGATCACGAAGATATTGACCCCTTTTCCGCTGGCGCTCGCCCTGTTCGTCGCCCTTTCCGTGATGCCGCCGATGGGCGCGCAGGCGGATGACGACGACGACGCGGTGGAGCACGAGGAAGCCCGCCGCGCCCTCGAACAGGGCCTCGTGCGCCCGCTCGAACAGATCATCGTGGAAGCCCGCAAGCATGTCGAGGGCGACCTGATCGAAGTGGAGCTTGAGCGCGAGAACGGGCGCTATATATATGAGCTGGAGTTCATCCAGCCGTCCGGCCAGATCATCGAGCTGCAGCTCGATGCCAAGACGATGGCGATCGTAGAGGACGACGACGACTGATGCGCCTGCTTCTCGTCGAGGACGACGCCCGCATCGCGGCCGATGTTTCCGCCGTGCTGACGGGGGCCGGCTATACCGTCGAGACCGCCTCGGACGGCAAGGATGCCTGGTTCCTCGGCGATACCGAGGATTATGATCTCATCATCCTCGATCTCGGCCTGCCGAGCATGGACGGCATGGCGCTCTTGAAGCGCTGGCGCGCCAACGGCCGGCACATGCCGGTGCTGGTGCTGACGGCCCGCGGCAGCTGGGCCGAGCGCGTCGAGGGCATCGACGCCGGCGCCGACGACTACCTGCCGAAGCCCTTCCAGTTCGAGGAGCTGCTTGCCCGCGCCCGCGCGCTCATCCGCCGGTCCGTCGGCCATGGCGCCGCGACGATCGCCATCGGCGCCGTCACCATCGACACGCGGGCCATGCGCGTCAGCGTCAACGGCGTGCCGCAGTCGCTGACGCCGCTCGAATACCGGCTCGTCAGCTATCTCGGCCATCACCGCGATCGTATCGTGCCGCCGACCGAGCTGCAGGAGCACCTTTACGGCGACGATTTCTCGCGGGATGCCAATGCGCTGGAGGCGCTCGTCGCGCGGCTGCGCAAGAAACTCGGCGCGGTTGCCATCGGCACGCGACGCGGCTTCGGCTACTATATGGGCGAGACCGCACCGTGACGCGCCGTTCGCTGCGCCTTCGCCTGGCGCTTGCCGGCGCCGCCTCCATCATCGCCGCCCTCGTGGCGGCGTTCTTCGTTCTGTCGACGCTGTTCGAGCGGCATGTGGAGCGGCGCATCGCCGCCGAGCTGATGCTGCATCTCAACCAGGTGATCGCCGGCCTTGCCGAGCAGCCGGGTGCGTCGCTTCATCTCGTCAAGCCGCCGGTCGATCCGCGCTTCGAGCGGCCGCTCTCCGGTCTCTACTGGCAGATCGAGGGCGACGGCAGCCGCCTGCGCTCCCGCTCGCTTTGGGACGATGTGCTGACCCTGCCGGACATTCCGGCCGGCGGCGTCCATACCGCGACCATCACCGGGCCGGGAGATGCGTCGCTGCTTCTCGTCGAGCGCGAGGTGGTGACCAGCGAGCGCGCCGGGGCGCGGCCGCTGCGCGTCGCCGTCGCCATCGACCGCACCGATATTTCGCGCGCGACGGATCAATTCGAGGCAGACCTTCTGCCCTACCTGCAGGCGCTCGCCGTGCTGCTGCTGGCGGCGAGCTTCGTGCAGATCTTCGTCGGCCTGCGCCCGCTGGCAACGTTGACGGAACGCCTTTCCGCCATCCGCGCCGGCAAGGCCGAACGGCTCGGCAACGATTTTCCGGACGAGGTCCTGCCGCTCACCGGCGAGGTCGATGCCCTGCTGCAATCGCGCGAAAACCAGCTGCGCAAGGCGCGTGAGCGGGCGGCGGACCTTGCCCACGGCTTCAAGACGCCGCTGCAGATCCTCTCCGGCGACGTGCTGCGCCTGCGCGAGCGGGGTGAGGAGGGGGTTGCCCGCGATATCGAGGCGATCATCCTGCGCATGCGCCGCCATGTCGACCACGAGATGGCCCGCGCCCGCCAGGCCGAGCGCGGCCACACGGCGCGCAGCGATCTCGGCCGTGTCGCCGCGCAGGTCGTCAGCGTCGTCTCGCGGACGCCGGCTGGCCGCGATCTCGACTGGCAACAGGAAATCGAAGCAGGCCTCATCCTGCGCATCGATGCGGAGGATCTTGCCGAAATCCTCGGCAGCCTTGCGGAAAACGCCGCGCGTTACGCCCGGACCACCGTCGGCATCTTCGCCCGGGCGGAAGGTGCGGCGGCGATCATCGAGGTCGTTGACGACGGGCCGGGCATTCCGGAAGGGGAGATCGAGTTCGTGCTGAAACGGGGCGGCCGGCTCGATACGACGAGCGAAGGCGCGGGATTGGGTCTGGCCATTGCCGAGAGTTTCGTCGAGGAGGCGAATGGCAGCTTCATGCTGGAAAACCGCCAGCCCGGCCTTTGCGCCCGCATCATGCTGCCGCGGATCGTGGCCTGAGCGGTTTGCCGAACGCGCCGATCCAATGGATCGTGGCGAAGACCGGTCAGGGGGTCGCGATCTTGTTCAATCGGAAGTCGTCGACGCGGCCAAGGGGGGCGTCGGCGATCTCGCCCTTTTCCACCAGCTTCTCGCGCAGGCTCTTGCCGTTGCCCTTGATGGCGGCGCCGCCGAGCAGCGCGGTGCCGCCGTCGAGTGCCGGATCGGCGAGGCTGATCGGCTGTGTCTTGGTGATTTCCGTGTCTTCCGCCGGCGCGGTCACGACGAGGTCCTTGAGGTCGCCCTGCAGGCCGGGGCCGTCGGCGGCGGCATCGCCCAGCACGCGGCGGATTTCCTTCTCCACATAGAAGGCGAGCTTGCGCTTTCCGGCCTTGGTGAAGTTGATGCCGTCGGAGCCGCGCAGGCGCACCTGCTGGCCGTTGATGTCCGAGCCGGAGATGACGAACTTGCCGTTCTCGTCGACGAACCCGTCCCAGATATCGACGAATTCGCCGCCGGCCTTCTCGACGCCGGCACGATAGATATTGTTGAGCGTCGTCATGTCGGCCGTCATGGCCGACGACTGGAAGGCGGGCATGCCGATCCACATCATCGGCTTGCCGCCGTCGCGGGCGAGCATTGCCAGGCGTTCGACGCGCGCCTCGTATTCCCTGGTCCAGGCCTCGGAGCGGAACTTTTCCTTCTCCCCGGCCACCGACATCTGCTGGCGGTCATTGGCGCCGATGCTGAGGACGACGAGGGCGGGCTTGGTTTCCGCGATCAGGCCGGGCAGGGAGGCCGGCCAGTTGTAATAATCCTCGCGCACGATGCCGGAGGAGCCGTTGGTGCGGCGCTCGACGACGATGCCGGGCGTTGCCTCGAAGGCGGCGACGAGGCCCTCGCCGAGGCTGCCGGCGATGAAGTCGCCGACGACGAGCACGACCTTGGCGTCCGGCAGTTTCTCGATCGCCGCCGGCTCCGGCTTGGTGGCCACCGTGGTCGCCTGCTTCTTCTTGCGCGTGACGGTGCGCGGCTTCTTGATCTGCGGCTCGGGTGCGACCTCCTCCTGCTTCGGCTTGCCGAAGAGCAGCTCCAGGATGGTCTTGCGCTCCTTGCGCTGCTGCGCGCCGGCGGGAAGGGCGGTCACCACGACGCTCACCCCCGCCACAAGGGTAAGGCCGAGGCGCACAATCCGCATGGTCGTCGTCGTGCTCATCGCGAGGGCTCCCGTCTTGTCCGCGACCCTGCCGGATCCCGGTGGCGGCATGATGGCAAATGCGGGGCCTAAGGGAAAGCCCGGCAGCAAAAGGGGCGCCGGAGCGCCCCCTGTTCGTCCTTGCCAGGCGGTTTAGCGGCGCAGCGCGCGCAGCAGCTGCTGGCTCGGCTCGCCATCGGCGGCAAGGCCCATGCGGTTCTGGAAGGCCTGGATGGCGGCCTTGGAACCGGAGCCGAAATTGCCGTCGACCTCGCCCTCGTAATAGCCGAGCTCCTTGAGACGGGTCTGCAGCTCGAACTTTTCCGTGATGTCGAGCGCGCCGTCCGGGCGCGGCCAGCGCTGCTTGACGCCGCTGTAGCCGGCGAGCTGGTCGGCCAGCATGCCGACGCCCATGGCGTAGGAGTCCGATGCGTTGTAGCGCTTGATGACGAAGAAGTTCTTGGTCATCAGGAAGCCGGGGCCGCCATTGGCCGGCAGCTTCAGCTCGGCGCGGTCGGCGCCGTTCTTGAAGCCGCTGCCGTTCGGGCGTGTAAAGCCGAGCTTCGCCCACTGGGCAAGCGTCTTCGTCTGGCCGGAATACTTGCTGCCGCCCTTCGGCACGACGATCTCGTAGCCCCAGGTCTTGCCCGACTGCCAGCCGTTCTTGGCAAGCAGGTTCGCCGCGGTCGCCAGCGCGTCCGGCACCGAGGTCCAGATGTCGCGATGGCCGTTGCCGTCCGCGTCGACGGCGTAGATCATGTAGCTCGTCGGGATGAACTGGGTGTGGCCCATGGCGCCGGCCCAGGATCCGGTCATCTTGCCGGCCGCGATGTCGCCGCGCTGGATGATCTTCAGCGCCGCGATCAGCTGCGTGCGTGCATATTTCGCGCGCTTCTTGTCGGCATAGGCGAGCGTTGCCAGCGCCCGCGGCACATAGTGCAGCCGGTCGTCCTTCTCCAGCACCGCGCCATAGTTCGATTCCATCGACCAGATGGCGAGCAGGATGTTGCGGTCGACGCCGAAATGCCGCTCGACGGCTGCAAGCGTGCGGGCATGTTTCGCGGCCATCTCCCGGCCGACGCGCACCGTGTAAGGGTTGACGCGCGAATCGAGATAGTCCCAGATCTTGTGCTTGAATTCCGGCTGGTAGGCGGCCTTTTCAAGGACATCCGGATCGGGTGTCTTGACGCCGGAAAACGCCTTCTGGTAGGTCGATTTGCTGATGCCGGCTTCGGATGCCGTCGCGTAGAAATCGGCGATCCACTGCTGGAAGCGGGCGTCCGCGCGGGCAGCGGTGGCCTGGGCGAACAGCCCGGCCGACAGGAGGAGAGTGAGCGCGGATCGGCGCAGAACGGTTTTCAGATTCTGTGTCATCAGCTGTCGTGTCCGTTTCTCAAATTTCGGTACGATGGCGTGGAACCACCGGCTGAACGCAAAACTTATAAAAACGAAGTCAACAAATTCTTTACCATCAAACTTTTGCCCCGTCTTCCTTCGCAAAAAAGTCTTCCTTTGCAAAAAAATAGCAATTGGCTTCTATTCCGGCACACATACGGCCCGGCCATGAGGGCGACGGGCGCAACGAGGTGAATATGTCGCAGGCACGCAAGGTTCGCAAAGCAGTCTTCCCAGTGGCCGGTCTCGGCACCCGCTTCCTTCCGGCCACAAAGGCCGTGCCGAAGGAAATGCTGACCGTCGTGGACAAGCCCGTCATCCAGTATGTGGTGGACGAGGCGCTGGACGCCGGCATCGAGCACCTGATCTTCGTGACGGGCCGGTCCAAGGCGGTCATCGAGGACTATTTCGACATCCAGGTCGAGCTGGAGCAGACGCTGCGCCAGCGCAACAAGACCGCGGAGCTGACGCTGCTCGAAAGCATCCTGCCGGTCGCCGGCTCGACGAGCTTCACCCGCCAGCAGGAGCCGCTCGGCCTCGGCCATGCCGTCTGGTGCGCCCGCGAGCTGGTCGGCAACGAACCCTTCGCGCTGCTTCTGCCCGACATGATCATGAAGGCGGAAAAGGGCTGCATGAAGGGCATGGTGGAGCTTTTCGAGCACAGCGGCGCCAACATCGTCGCCGTCGAGGAATGCGCGCCCGACCAGGCACACAAATACGGTATCGTCGGCGTCGGCGAGACGATCGGCGAGGGGTTTGCCATCACCAAAATGGTCGAGAAGCCGGCGCCCGGCACCGCGCCGTCCAACTTCTTCATCAACGGCCGCTATATCCTCCAGCCGGAAATCTTCCCGATCCTCTCCACGCAGGAGCGCGGCGCCGGCAACGAGATCCAGCTCACCGACGCCATGGTGAAACTTGCGGGCAGCCAGAAATTCGCCGCCTACCACTTCCGCGGCGAGACCTACGACTGCGGCGCCAAGGACGGCTTCATCCTCGCCAACATCGCCTTCGCGCTGGCCCGGGCGGATATCCGCCCGACCGTCGAAGGGCCGCTGAAGGAACTCGTCGCCAAGCTGAAATAAGGTTCAGCGGCGCAGGACGAGACCGATGCCGGCGCGCGTGATGCCGGTGTCGGTGCCGCGCGACGGGCGGGTCAGCTCGTAGGAGACGTCGCCGGTCAGGGCGAGCCAGCGGTTGAGGTCCCAGGTAAGGCCCGTGCCGACACGGTAGACATTCTGGTCGACGCCGCTGGAAGAGGGGAAATCCCGCCAGGTATAGGCGCCGCTCAGCCGGGCGACGAGGTTTTCGCGCAGCTCATGCGTCAGTTCGGCGGTGGTCGCGTAATCGACGTAGCCGCTTTGCCCGGCGGTGGTCGACGGTTCGATCTGCGTGCCGAGGCCGAGCCGGAGCTCCGTGCCGCGCTGCGGTGACCAGGTGACCGAACCGTCGAGCGTCAGGGCCGCGATCGATTTCAGGCGGCTGTCGTCGAAGGCGGCCCGCTTGTAGCCCATGCCGAGATCGCCGCGCAGCTTTTCGCCAAGATCGACCTCCACGCCGGCACGGCCGCCCAGCGTCGAGCTCGAGCGCTCGTAACCGAGCGAATCGCGCTTCTCGTCATAGATCGAACGGGCGATGGAGGCCTCGAGATAGGGGATCAGCGCCGGCGACAGCTCGAAGCCGATGCGTCCCGTCAAGGTGCCTTCCGTGAAGTTGCGGTCGGAAAGGCGCAGCTTCGTGCCGTTTGCGAGCTTTGCCGAGCCGTAGATCTCGCGCTCGATCTCGGCACCGATCGTGCCGCGGATCGCACCGAAATCGCGCTGGACGCGCGCGCCGGCGGTAAAGCCGTGCACGCCCGACTGGGCGCTCGCGCCGTCGACGGCGTTGGGATCGCTGGAATCCTCGCGCTCGAAACTGTAGCCGGCGGTGAGATTGGCGATCGTGTCGTCGCTGAGGTCGAGGCGCAGGTCGCTGTTGATGCGTGCCTGCGGCTCCGTCTCTCCCGTGCCGCTGATATTGCGCTGGTAGATGCCCTCGGCGTCGATGGTCAGCTGGTGACGCGACCAGTCGGATGTCAGCACGCCGCGAAAGCCGGTCTGGGAATAGGTGCGGCTCGTCGTGCCGCCGGATTTCGTGCGTTCGTGCCCCAGGCTCTGGGTGATCGAGGGCCTGAGCACGAATGTGCCGACGCGGATGCCGGTCGGCTGGTAGGGGTCGCCGAAATCGCTTCTTGCCGCTTCGGTGCTGCCTTCGCGCAGGTTCAGCCGCTCGCCTTCGCGTTCGGTGCGGCGGATGGCCGCGTTGCCGTCCACCGCCTCGGAGAGCGCCTCGGCCTGGTCGCCGGTGAGGGCGGGCCCGGTCGACGCCGTCGTTTCGGTTCCGGGCAGCGTCGCGTCGGCAGCGTACCCGGTGTTGCGGACGAGAGGGTCGAGCGGCTCCTGGAATGTCGGCGTCTCGTTCGTCGTCCGCTGCTGGGCGAGGGCGGGTGCGGCGGCAAGCACCGTGCCGGCAAGCAGAAGATTGGCCAGATGCCATGACAGGCGGGGCAGCCTTGCCCCGCGATCCCTTGCCTTTTCTTCTGCCATGACTGCGGCCCGCGAACCTTTCGATTTCCTAAGCGAACGTAAACCGTTGTGGTTAACGCTTGGTTGCCGGCCGCAAAGTCACTCGCCGTAACAATCTGCGTTCTTTCGTGCATGGACAGAGGAATGCAAAAGCGCTAACGAGGCGCATGATCAAAAGACAGGCAAAAGTTGACAGTGCCGGCGCCATCGCCTCGGCGATCCGCACCGTTGAAACGGAAATGGCCGGCCTTACCGCCCTCTCCGCGGCGCTCGAGGGACGGCTCTTCGACGCGTTTTGCGAGGCTGTCCGCCTTATCGGCGATATCAGCGGCCGCGTCATCGTGACCGGCATCGGCAAGTCGGGGCATATCGGTGCGAAGATCGCCGCGACCTTCGCCTCCACCGGCACCCCGTCCTTCTTCGTGCACCCCGTGGAGGCCAATCACGGCGACCTCGGCATGATCGGCCGTGACGACGTGATCCTTGCCATGTCCTGGAGCGGCGAAAGCGCCGAACTGCAGGGCATCATCAACTATTCCCGCCGCTTCTCCATTCCGCTGATCGCCATCACCTCCGGCGAGCGCTCGGCCCTTGCCCGCGAGGCGGATACCGTGCTGCTGCTGCCGAAGGAGCAGGAAGCCTGCCCGCATGGCCTTGCGCCCACCACCTCCACGCTGATGCAGCTTGCCCTCGGCGATGCGCTCGCGGTTGCGCTGCTGGAAGCGCGCGGTTTCACCGCCACCGACTTCAAGACCTTCCATCCCGGCGGCAAGCTGGGTGCCAGCCTTTCGCATGTCGGCGATATCATGCACAGCGGCGAGAACATGCCGCTCGTCGCGCTCGGCACGTCGATGCCGGATGCCGTCCTGCTCTTGTCGCAAAAGCGCTATGGCTGTGTCGGCGTCGTCAATGACGAAGGAATTCTCGTCGGCATCGTCACGGACGGCGACATCGCGCGCAACCTGTCGCGCAACCTTGCCGAACTCACCGTCGACGAAATCATGACGCGGGCGCCCAAGACGGTGAAGCCGACGACGCTGGCGACCGCCGCGCTCGGCCTGCTCAATCAGTACAACATTTCCGCGCTGATTGTCACCGACGAGACCTTCCGCCCCGTCGGCGTCGTGCATTTCCACGATCTGCTGCGCATCGGCGTGGCCTGATCCGCGCATTCCACGGCTCATGGCAAAACCCCGCATTTCTTCGAGATGCGGGGTTTTGATTCATAGCATTTCCGCTTTTCCTCGAATCGCGAGAACGCTCTCACTTTTTATTTTAACGCAATTCCGGATGCAAAACCGCTTCGCACTTTTGCTGGAACTGCTTTAGACGGCCTCGACGATCAGATCGCGGCCGTTGCTGGCCGTGACGCGCACACGCGCGCCGACCGGCAGGTCCGGTCCCTGCACGCTCCACATCGTATCATCGAGGCGGATGCGGCCGCGGCCCTCGCTGATCGGCTGCTCCAGCGTCGCGGTACGGCCGACGAGGCTCTGGCCGCGCTGGTTGAGATGCGGCTGGTCGGAGGCCGGGCCACGCGCGCTGACGATGCGGCGACCGATCACCACGGCGACCAGGGAAAGCACCGCGAAGAGCAGCCATTGCACATGCCAGGTCCAGAATGCCGATTCCCACAGCAGCAGCGAGAGGGCGCCGGTGACGATCGCCGCGATGCCGATCCAGACGAGGAAGACGCCGGGCATCAGCACCTCGAGGATGAGGAGCACGATGCCGAGCACCCACCAGGCCCAGGGGCCGAGTTCCGTGACGATGCGCTGGATCATGCTCAGCTTCCCTGCGGCGGGGTTTCGAACGGGTTGCGGAAGGCCGACGTCGAGGCAGTCGTGGTGGTGGTTGTCGTGGCAGGCGTCGACTGGCGTGTGCGGGGCGTGCTCGCCACCTGCGCGCCGCCGCCATTGCCGAAGACCTCCCTGGCGATCGCGCCGATGCCGCCGAGCGAACCGATGAGCGACGAAGCCTCCATCGGCATCAGCACGATCTTCGAGTTCGGCGCCTTGCCGATCGCGGCCATGGCCTCGGTATATTTCTGCGCGACGAAGTAGTTGATCGCCTGCACGTCACCCGCCGCGATGGCCTCCGAGACCATCTTCGTCGCCTTGGCTTCGGCCTCGGCGAGGCGTTCGCGTGCCTCGGCGTCGCGGAAGGCGGCTTCGCGCTGGCCCTCGGCCTCGAGGATGGCGGACTGCTTGGCGCCTTCCGCGCGCAGGATCTGTGCGTTGCGCGACCCCTCCGCTTCCAGCACCTGCGCGCGCTTTTCGCGCTCGGCCTTCATCTGCCGCGCCATGGAATCGACGAGATCCTTCGGCGGCGCGATGTCCTTGATCTCGACGCGGGTGATCTTCACGCCCCAAGGATTGGCTGCCTCGTCGACGACGCGCAGCAACTGGTCGTTGATCTTGTCGCGGTTGGAGAGCAGTTCGTCGAGGTCCATCGAGCCCATGACCGAGCGGATGTTGGTCATGGTGAGGTTGATGATGGCGTGTTCGAGATTGGCGACCTGATAGGCGGCCTGGGCGGGGTTCAGCACCTGGTAGAAGGCGACGGCATCGGAGGCGACGCTGGCATTGTCGCGGGTGATGACCTCCTGGGTCGGGATGTCGAGCACCTGCTCCATCACGTTCATCTTCGCGCCGATGCGGTCGATGAAGGGGATGATGAGGTTGAGGCCGGGGTCCAGCGTGCGCGTGTAGCGGCCGAAGCGTTCCACCGTGTACTGATACCCCTGCGGGATCGTCTTGATCCCGGCAAAGAGGATCAGGATGACCAGCACAACGAGGGCGATGACGACGATATCCAGTCCGGCCAGATCCATAGTTCTTCTCTCCATCAGACAATGCGGCGCGGCGCCACTTTAAGGAATACGGCCCGCGACGCCAGTCTATTTGGACGAAGGCAAGATTTATCCGGGATCAGACCCAGCCGGAAAGCTCCCGGCGCACGACCTTTTCGAGCACCGCCATGCCCTCGGGCGAATCGTTGAGACAGGGGATGTGCGCGAATTTCTCGCCGCCATTGTGCAGGAAGCTCTCGGCCGCCTGCTCGGCGATCTCCTCCAGCGTCTCCAGGCAGTCGGAGACGAAGCCGGGATTGACGACGGCGATGCGCTTGATGCCTTCCTGCGCCAGCTTTTCCACGGTCTTGTCCGTATAGGGCTGGAGCCATTCCTCCGGCCCGAAGCGGGACTGGAAGGTGACGACGAGCTTTTCCTTCGACCAGCCGAGCCGTTCGCGCAAGAGCCGCGCCGTTTTCTGGCACTGGCAGTAATAGGGGTCGCCCTTGTCGAAATAGCTTTTGGGAATGCCGTGGAAGGAGGTGAGCACCCGCTCCGGCTCCCAGTCGAGCGTCGCCAGGTGCTTTTCGATCGAGACGGCGAGCGCGTCGATATAGACCGGGTCGTCGTGATAGGGGGGCACGGTGCGCAGGGCCGGCTGCCAGCGCATCTTCAGGAGTGCCTCGAAGGCCTTGTCGTTGACGGTCGCCGTCGTCGCCGCCGCATATTGCGGATAGAGCGGGAAGACGAGGACGCGTTCGCAGCCGGCCTTCTGCAGGTATTCCATGCGCGAGGCGATGGAGGGCTGGCCGTAGCGCATCGCCCAGTCGATGACGACGTCCGGATGATCGGAGAAGGACTGCGCCATCAGCTCGGCCTGGCTGCGCGTATAGGTGCGCAGGAAGCTCTCGTTCTTCTCCTTGTTCCAGATCGTCTCATAGGCCTTGCCGACCTTGCCGGGGCGGGTGTTGAGCACGATGCCGAAAAGGATCGGGTACCAGGCGATCCGCGGCCATTCGATGACGCGCTTGTCGGTCAGGAATTCCTTGAGATAGCGGCGCATCGAGGTGTAGTCGGTGTCGTCGGGGGTGCCGAGATTGACCAGCAGCACACCGACCTTGCCGTTCTTGACGGGCGCGTGGTCGGCGGGCTTGGCGGCGATGTCCTGCATGGTGCGGTCCTCAGCGTGCGGGGTGTCGTTCATTACTTTGCGGCTTTGTCTTCTTGCAGGTTCGGACGCAAGGCCGCGGCGCACGTTCGCGGCAATTGCTCCGTGCGGCGGACGCCGGTTGGCTCAGAATCGTTCTAAAAAGAAATGCCGGCCCGGAAAAGCCCGGACCGGCAGAAATAGTGGAGACAAATTGTCCTTATTTGGTCGGGATGGACAGCTCCGTGCCGACATGCAGGGCCTGCGGCCGCGGATTGCCGTTGGCTTCCGCGATCTTGCGCCACAGCGTGCCGTCGCCATAGGCAGCCTTGGCGATATCCCACAGCGTATCGCCGCGGACGATGACATGCGTGCCGCCGGCCGCGACCGTCGCGGTTTCGGTCGTCGTGGTCGTGGCGGCGGTGCCAGTCGCGGCCTCGCCGGAGGTTGCCGTCTCTTCCGCCGACTTGGCGGCCGTATCCGTGGCGGGCGCCGCCTCGCTCGTGCCGGTCCCAGTCCCGGTCTCGGTCCCGGTGGTTGTCGGGGTCTCGACGACCGTGGCATCGGCAACTTCCGTGATGCGGCCATCCGTATAGGGCTGGTAGGGGCGGTGCGCGGCAAGATAGTCGGCGACGACCAGCTCGAGGTTCGGGCCGAAGTCGTAGGCGTTCATGCCGGCCGTGGCGAAGACCGAATAACCGTCACCGCCGGCGCGCATGTAGTTGTTCGAGGCGATGCCGTAGGTCTTGGCCGGGTCGAGCGGCACGAAGGCGTCACCCTCCTTCACCTCGACCGAGACGACGCGGCTGCCGGCCGGCTTCGACTTGTCGAAGGAATATTTCATGCCGGAGACCTGCGGGAAGCGGCCGGCGCCTTCCTCGATCTGGCCGAGGCCATTTTCGAGGGCGGCGACAAGATCCGAACCCTTGAGCTGGAAGGTCGCGACCGTGTTCTGGAAGGGCAGCACCGACAGAACCTCGCCCATGGAGACCGGGCCGCCGTCGATGGAGGCGCGCAGGCCCCCGCCATTGGTGATGGCGATCGTCATGCCCTGGCTCTTCGTGCGGTCGAGGATCGCGTCGGCCACCAGGTTGCCCATGGCGCATTCGGCGGCGCGGCAAACCTCGCGCGAGCCGTCGATCGGTGCGGCGCTCTCGGCGACGATCTTGTTCTTCAGCTCCTCGATCGGGCCGCCGAGTTCCTTGATGCGGGCGAGCACGGCCTCGTCGGGCTTGATGGAGGAATCGATCAGCACCGGCTCGCCGGAGGATTCCTTCACGACGCCCGCATCGTCGAACACGACCTTGAGATTGCCGAGATACTTGGAATAGGCCGCAGCCTGTACGACGGGCACCTTGTAGCCGCCGGGATTGTCGACCAGCGTCGGATAGGGGCCTTCCGCCTTGTCCGAGGTGTTGGAGAGGAACGTGTTCGTATGGCCGCCGACCACCACGTCCACGTCGGGGATCTTGGCGATGGCCGCAAGGTCGCGCGGGTAACCGACATGGGTCAGCGCGATGATCTTGTTGACGCCCTCTTTCTTCAGCTCGCCGATCGCTATCGTAATGTCGGCGACGTCTTCGCCGATCAGGACATTCGGGCCGGGCGAGGAGAGTTCCGCCGTGTCGTTCGCCACCGCCCCGACGATGCCGATCTTCTGGCCGCCCTGGTCGAGCACGATGAAGGGTTTTATGCGGTCGCCGATCTTCGAGCTCGCGCTGGCGGCGACGTTCGCGGTGACGACCGGGAACGCGACCTTGTCGAGGAAGGTGGCGAGGCCATCCTCGCTATCGTCGAATTCATGGTTGCCGACGGTCATGGCGTCGAACTTCATGAGATTGAGGAACTCGGCCTCCACGGCGCCCTTGTAGGTGGTGTAGAAGAGCGAGCCCTGGAAATTGTCGCCGGCATTGAGCAGCAGCACGTTCTTGCCGGCCAGCGCCTGGCGCTGGGTGTCGATCGCGGTCTTCAGGCGTGCCACGCCGCCGAAGCACTCGCCCTTGCCTTCCTCTTCGGCCGAGCAGGTCGAATCGAACTTGTTGATCGCCTCGATGCGCGAATGCAGGTCATTGATATGCAGGATGTTCAGCTCGTAATCGGCAAGCGCCGAGCCGCTGGAGAGCGCGATGATGGAGGCGGCCAGGAGGCCGGATCGGAAAAACGTCATGGTCCTCTTCTCCTTGTTTGCCCGCGACGGCGCGGGAGGGCTGTCCGCTTCGCGGGGAGGCGCGAGACATGACAGCCGGCCGGCGGATGTTTCCACCGGTTGCGGGCGAGTTCAAGCGAAAAGACGAAGGGCCGAAGGCCGTGCATGTTTATGCGTCGAAACGAAAAAAGGGCCTTGCGGCCCTTTCCGTCGGCAGCGCTTGCGCTCAGGCGCGGCGGGCGAGCGAGAACTGCGCCCCTTCGGCGGTCGTGCAGTTCAGCTGGCGCTGGCTGACCAGCGCGCAATTGACCTTGGACTGGGTGTTGCGCACCAGCGAGGTCATGTTGATCTCGACCAGCGTCGGCGAGGTGTTGATATAGGTGCCCGAGGCGAGGAGCTGGTTCGTGTCGGTCGTGCGCGTCGTGAACGTGCCGCCCTGGAAGGTGGAGACGATGCCGTTCGGGTCCACCCAGGCGCCTTCGACACCCTGCGGCACGGGGCGCTGCGCCACCGGCAAATCGCGCGGCGCGCGCTCGGACTGGCACGAGGCAAGCGCGACGGCGGCGGTCAGCAGGCTGAGGACTATGATCGGCTTCATATGGGTCTCCCAGGGTCATGGCGGCGCGAACCACCCGTCCAATTCGGCGAACCATGCCGCGAAGAGGCGTCGAAAGCAAGACGCGCCGCCGGGGCAAGGGGCATTATCCCATTGAAAGCGTTTCAGACCCGCTGGCAAGTCCGCCAAACCTCTCCTGCGTCATGCTCGGCCTTGAGCCAAGGATGACGACGGCGGGTGGGGCGAGGGTCGTCATCAAATCGAGACGCCCGCGGCCTGGCCGCGGGCGTCGCGCATTTCAGTTCAAAGGCCGGTTCAGCGGACCAGGATATTCTTGAACTGCCACGGATCCTTCGTGTCGAGGTCTTCCGGGAAGAGGCCCGGGCGGCCGTCGAGCGGGGTCCAGTCTGTATAGTGGCCTTCCACCGGGCCGAGATAAGGCGTCTGCACTTCCAGGCACCGCTTGTAGTCGACCTCGTCGGCTTCCACGATGCCGGCCTTCGGGTTTTCCAGCGCCCAGACCATGCCGGCGAGCACGGCCGAGGTCACCTGCAGGCCGGTGGCGTTCTGGTAGGGCGCGAGGCGGCGGGTTTCGTCCAGCGAAAGGCGCGAGCCGTACCAGTACGCGTTCTTGTCGTGGCCGTAGAGCAGCACGCCGAGTTCGTCGACGCCGTCGACCAGTTCGTTCTCGTCAAGAACGTGCAGCACCGGCTGCTGGTGGCCGCCATTGCCGAACATCTCGTGCAGCGAGAGCACGGCATCGTTGGCCGGGTGATAGGCGTAGTGGCAGGTCGGGCGGTAGGTGACGTGGCCGTCCTTGTCGCGCACCGTGAAGAAGTCGGCGATCGAGATCGACTCGTTGTGGGTGACGAGGAAGCCGTATTGCGGGCCGGGCGTCGGGCACCAGGAGCGCACGCGCGTGTTGGCGCCGGGCTGCTCCAGGTAGATCGCGGCCTTGCAGCCCTTCTTGTGCTTCTTGGCGTTCTTCGGCATCCAGTTCTCGTGGGTGCCCCAGCCGAGTTCGGCCGGCTGCAGACCTTCCGAGATGAAGCCCTCGACCGACCAGGTGTTCCAGAAGGTGTTGAACGGCTTCGGGTTCCTGGTGCGCTGGGTGTCGCGTTCGGCGATGTGCACGCCCTTGACGCCGACCTTCTTCATCAGCTTGGCCCAGCCTTCGCGGTCGTCCTGCGCGGGTTCCTCGAACTTGATGCCGAGGTCCCTGGCAAGGTTCAGCAGCGCCTGCTTGACGAACCAGGAAACCATGCCGGGATTGGCGCCGCAAGTGGAAACGGCCGTCGTGCCGCCGGGGTGCTTTTCCTTCTCCTTGCGGATGGTTTCGCGCAGCGCATAGTTGGTGCGGTCGGCGTTCTTCATGCCCTTGTCGAAGTAGAAGCCGAGCCAGGGTTCGACGACGGTGTCGATATAGAGCACGTCGAGCTTGCGGCAGAGCTTGATGAGGTCGAGCGAGCCGGTATCGACGGAGAGATTGACGCAGAAGCCTTGGCCGTCGCCTTCCGTGAGCAGCGGCTTCAGGAGCTCCTTGTAGTTCTCCTTGGTGACGTGCGCCTTGATGTGACGCACGCCGTGGCGGGCGTAGATCTCCGTGTCGGCGGCGTCTTCGCGCGGCTCGATGACGATCAGCCGGTTCCGGTCATACTTGAAGTGGCGCTCGATCAGCGGCAGCGTGCCGCGCCCGATGGAGCCGAAACCGATCATCACGATCGGGCCGGTGATCTCGCCATAAACCGGATAGGTGCTGTCTGCCATTTGGTTCTCCTGCGGACGGCCGCTTTTGCTGTAAAATCAGGGTCTCGACGGGCCCCATAGCATAATATGGCAGCGCTAGAGCACAGTTTTCTGTCACAATAAAGGGTGGCTGCGGTTTTCCGTCGTGATATTCTTAACCGGCCGCAACCGCCCGCAATTCCGCCACCAGCGCCACCCTTTTCGCGACAAGGCCCTTGTAGGTCGCCTGCGGCAGGTTCAGCGCTTCGAGCTGGTCGGCGAAGACGGTCGCGATCCTCTGCACCTCGGGCAGCGTGCGCAGCGCGGCGAGCGGATCGGTGTAGATGCGTATGGTGAAGAGGATATCGCCGGAGACCGGCAGCTTGCGCAGGGTCTGGCGCTCGACGCGGGCGAAGGTGGTCTCCAGCGACAGCGCGTGCCCCTCGGGCAGGGCGCCATGCGCCTTGGGCGTCGGGTAGTGCAGGTCGGGGTCCGGGTTGATCGACCAGTTGAAGCGGAAGACCGGTTGCTCGACCTTGAGATTGTCGAACATGCGGTTGATCAGGAGGGCATTGCGCGTGCCCTCGCCGAAATCCGGCACGGGCGCGTGGATATCCTCCATCCGCCGGCCGAATTTTTCCGGCAGCGACCAGGAGGAGGGGAAGGCGACGTAACCGGCGACGAGCCGCCAGCCGCTGTCGTCGCGGCGCATCAGCACGAGGTCGTCCTGTACCAGCGCGCCGGCGGTGACGAGCGGGGCGCCGGCGGTGTCGAGGTGGACGGTGCGCGTGCCGGCGACGATCGTTGATCCTTCACGGCGATAGAAGGACGGATGCTGCGCCGTGATGTGTCCTGCGAGGAGTTCGAGAACTTCCCGTTGCGCTTCGCGCGTCCCGGCCTCTTCCACGAAGACGATGTCGGGACAGTCAGCGATCAGCCGATCCTTTTCGAGAAGGTAGCGCTCCAGGTCGTCGTCCGGCTCGATCCAGCGAGCGGGATCGAGCGGGCCGAGGCCGATGGTGAAGAGGCGGGCGGAGCCGTCATAGGGCGTATAGGCCGGCTGCTTCATGTCAGTGCGCCCCGGATCAGCCCGCGCAGGGAATTGCCGAGGAAGACCGTGCCTTCGGCAAGGTCTTGCGGCCGCAGGATTTCTTCGACGGCCTTGCCCGTCTCCAGCAATTCGTCCCGCAGCACGCCCGCAAGCAGGCCCGAGGCGAGCGGCGGCGTCTTGAGGATGCCGGTGCCGTCGTCGAGGAAAAGCGAGGTGATGGTGCCTTCGCAGAGTTCGCCGCGCTCGTTGAGAAGGATCATCTCCTCCGCTTCCGTCGCGGGAACCTCGGCGCGTGCTGCGGTGTAGACCGAGCGGCGGGATGTCTTGTGGCGAAGCATCGGGTCAGCAGAGGAGAGGCGTGTGCCGGCGATCTTCAGGCGCCACCTCGCATCCGGCGCGAGAGGGGTGAAGGGGGCCGTCTGTATGTCGATCCGGCCGTCCGGGAAAAGTTCGAGGCGAATGCGGAGAGGGGTGCCTTGCGGGCTACCCCCCTCTGCCCTGCCGGGTATCTCCCCCGCAAGGGGGGAGATCGGCGGGGGGGCTGATCCTTGCTCCGATGCAGCGCTGGCGGTGGGCGAAACGCCGCTCCATCCAATCTCCCCCCTTGAGGGGGAGATGCCCGGCAGGGCAGAGGGGGGTAGCGCAGCGAACAACGCCTGCTCCGCCCCCTCGCTTCCCGCCAATCCAAGCGCCGCCGCCGAGCGCGCGAGCCGTGCCAGATGCCGCTCCAGCCGCACGAAGCCGGCGGCGGGCTCCCAGCGCAGGGTCTCGATCAGCGAGATATCCATTGATCCCCCACCGCAAAGCGCGCCTTCAGCAGGCATTCGTCATATTCCGCCTCGGCGGTCGAATCGAAGACGATGCCGCCGCCGACATTGAAGACCGCCTCGCCGCCGTCGAAGATCGAGATCGTGCGGATCGCCACGTTGAAGCGCATCGTTCCATCCGGGGCGATCAGGCCGATCGCGCCGCAATAGGCATCGCGCGGGCCGTCCTCCAGGTCGTGCAGGATCTTCATGGCGCTCATCTTCGGCGCGCCGGTGATCGAGCCGCAGGGGAAGAGGGCGGCGAAGATGTCGCGGATCGAGAGGCCGGGCGTGAGTTTCGCCCGCACATGGCTCACCATCTGGTGCACGGTCGGATAGGTCTCGACGGCGAAGAGTTTCGGCACGTGAAGCGTGCCCACCTCGGTGATGCGCGAGATGTCGTTGCGCAAGAGGTCGACGATCATGCGGTTTTCCGCCTGCGACTTCGGATCGGCCTGCATGGCGGCGATGATGCTCGCATCCTCCGCCGCATTGCCGCCGCGCCGCGCGGTGCCCTTCATCGGATGCGTCTCGATCCAGCCGTCCCTGTCGACATCGAAGAAGAGTTCCGGCGAGCGGGAAAGGAGAAGCGGCCCGTCGAGCGAGACGAAAGCGCCGTAGCGCACCGGCTGGCGCTCGATCAGCGACCAGAAGGCGGCGAGCGGATCGCCGGTCCAGCGGGCGCGGATCGGCATGGTGAGGTTCGCCTGGTAACAGTCGCCCTGCCTCAGATGCCGGTGCAGGCGGTCGAAGCGGTCGCGGTAGGTCTCGAAATCCCAGTCTGCTTTCGGCTCAGTCAGGAACGGTTCGTTCTCGGTGCGCTGGCGGGGTTTTGCCAGCGGGTGGCCGTCCGCCGGCTTCTCGAAAATGCCGAAGCTCATCAGCGGCGTCGGGCGGTTGTCCATCGCGAAGGGCGCGAGCTTCTCCTCGAAGAGATGGCCGGCTTCGTAGCTCATGAAGCCGGCGATCCAGTGGCCCTTCGCGTGTGCCGCCTGCAGGGCCGCGAAGGCGTGCTCGAAGCCGGCGCGCTCGCGCACGGTGACGACGGCGAGCGGATCGGCGAAAACCACCGTCCGGTCCTCACGGTCGTCCCTGAGGAGCACAAAGCGTTCGCGGTCGGTCATGCGCGGCTTCTTCTTTCGAGGTCAGGCCCTATCAAGCGCTTCCAGCTCGTCGATCAGCCCTTCGATCATCGACAGTCCCTTGCTCCAGAACGACGGATCGCTCGCATCGAGGCCGAACGGCTTCAGGAGTTCGGAATGGTGCTTGGTGCCGCCGGCCTTGAGCAGGTCGAAATACTTCTCTTGAAAGCCGGCCTCCGCTTGGCTGTAGACGGCGTAGAGCGAGTTCACCAGGCAATCGCCGAAGGCATAGGCGTAGACGTAGAAGGGCGAATGGATGAAGTGGGGAATATAGGCCCAATAGGTCTCGTAGCCTTCCGAAATCCGGATCGCCGGGCCGAGGCTTTCCTCCTGCACGGAGAGCCAGAGTTCGCCGATCCGGTCGGACGTGAGCTCCCCTTCCTTGCGGGCGGTGTGCACCTTGCGCTCGAATTCGTAGAAGGCGATCTGGCGCACGACCGTGTTGATCATGTCCTCGACCTTCTGGGCGAGCATCGCCTTGCGCTCGCGCTTGTCCTTCGTCTTGTCGAGCAGGCTGCGGAAGGTCAGCATCTCGCCGAAGACGGAGGCCGTCTCGGCAAGCGTCAGCGGCGTCGACGCCATCAGCGCGCCCTGGCCGCCGGCCAGTACCTGATGCACGCCGTGCCCGAGTTCGTGCGCGAGCGTCATCACGTCGCGCGGCTTGCCCATGTAGTTGACGAGCACGTAAGGATGCGCGGAGGGCACCGTCGGATGGGCGAAGGCGCCCGGCGCCTTGCCGGGGCGCACCGGCGCGTCGATCCAGCCCTTGTCGAAGAATCTTCTGGCGATATCGGCCATTTCGGGCGCGAAGGCGCTGTAGGCGGAGAGCACCGTGTCGCGCGCCTCGTTCCACGGAATGACGGCGTCGGGTGTCTCGGGAAGGGGCGCGTTGCGGTCCCAGTAGTTCATCTGCTCCATTCCGAGCCACTTCGCCTTCATCGCATAATAGCGGTGGGAGAGGCGCGGATAGGCTTCGCGCACCGCTTCCGCGAGCGCCGCGACGACTTCGGGCTCGACGCGGTTGGCAAGGTGCCGGCTGTCGGCGATATCGGAAAAGCCGCGCCAGCGGTCGGAGATTTCCTTGTCCTTGGCCAGCGTGTTGGTGATCAGCGTGAAGGTGCGGATATTGTCCTTGAAGGTTTTCGCCAATGCCTCGGCGGCCTTGCGGCGGTCGTCCGGGTTCGGCGACTGGAGCTGGTTGAGGGCGATTTCCAGCGGAACCTCCTCGCCGTCGATCGTGTAGCGGAGCGATGCCATCGTCTCGTCGAAGAGCCGGTTCCAGGCCGCAGCGCCGGTCATCGATTTTTCGAGGAAGAGCTGTTCCATCTTGTCGTCGAGCTGGTAGGGCTTGTCCTTGCGCAGGTCCTCGATCCAGGGGCGATAGTGCGCCGCGACGGCGTCATTCACCAGCGCCGCCTCGATGCGCTCGTCCGCTATCCTGTTGAGTTCAAGCGAGAAAAACAGAAGATGCGCGCCGAGGTCGGTCAGCTTCGACTGCACGTCGCCGTAGAACTTGCCGTTGGCCGGATCGGTCGTGTTGGTGAAATAGGTGAGGCCCGCGAATGAGATGAGGCGGCCCATCACATCTTCCAGCGCCTCGAATTCGCGCACGGCCGCGCCGATGCCCTCGTCGCCGGTCTTTTCCGTCGCGGCGTCCAGCTTGCCCTTCCACTTCGCCTCGAAGGCGAGCGCGTCCGCCTCGGCCTTCTTCATGTCGCCCTGGAATTCCGGGGAAGCCTCCGAGGGATAGAGATCTGCGAGGTTCCAGCCGGGAAGATCGCCCAGCGCGGCGGCTGCGGCGGCGTCGGCCGGCGCGAGGGCGATGCGGAGGGCTTGGAAATGTCGGGTCATCGTCTGTCTCTCTTCCAGATGGGCGGATCGGCCCCTTGCTTGCGTCGGCAATGGTTAAAATGCAAGCCTTTCTCAAAACGGCATGTTCAACCCTTTCTGCCATGGTCCCCTGGTGTTGAGTTCCCTAGGGCGTGCATGACGCGCGCCTTCAGGCAAGGAGGTTCCAGTGACGGCCCATATTCTTGTCATCGACGACGATCCTGTCCAGCGCAGGCTGTTGAAGAACATGATCGAGCGCTCCGGCCATGTCGCCCATATGGCGGAAAACGGCCGTGCGGGCCTCGATCTGCTCGATCGCAAGGGCGGCCTGATCAATGTGATCCTGCTCGACCTGATGATGCCGGAAATGAATGGCTCGGCCTTCCTCGATGCGCTCGCCGAGCGGGAGAACACCATTCCCGTCATAGTGCAGACGGGACAGGGCGGCATCGAGACGGTCGTCATGGCGATGCGCGCCGGCGCCTTCGATTTCGTGGTGAAACCGGTCTCGCCGGAACGCCTCAACGTCGCCGTCGGCAATGCGCTGAAGATGGACCAGCGGGAAGGCCGCGGCCGTGGCGGGCGCCGTCACCGCAGCGAGGCCGTGCATTTCGACGACATCGTTTCGGCGAGCCCCGAAATGCTGCGCGTCATCGAGCTTGGCCGCCGCGCCGCCCAGTCGAACATTCCGGTGGTGCTGGAAGGCGAATCGGGCGTCGGCAAGGAAATGGTCGCGCGCGCCATCCAGGCGGCGAGCGACCGGGCGCAGAAACCCTTCGTCACCGTCAATTGCGGGGCGATCCCGCACAATCTCGTCGAAAGCATCCTGTTCGGCCACGAGAAGGGCGCCTTCACCGGCGCGACGGAGCGCCATACCGGCAAATTCATGGAGGCCGACGGCGGCACGCTGTTCCTCGACGAGATCGGCGACCTGCCGCTCGACGTGCAGGTGAAATTGTTGCGTGCGGTGCAACAGGGCGAGATCGAGACCATTGGCGCGCGGTTCCCCCAGAAGGTGAACGTCCGCCTGATCTCGGCGACCAATCGCGACCTCATCAACGAGGTGCGTGAGGGCCGCTTCCGCGAGGATCTTTATTACCGCCTCAACGTCTTCCCGGTGACGATCCCGGCGCTGCGCAAGCGCAAGGAGGATATCCCGGTTCTGGTGCGCGCCTTCGTGCAGCGTTTTGCCGGCGAGCAGAAACTCGCCCGCCCGCTTGGCGTTTCCGCCGGGGCGATGGCGTTGCTGACGGCCTATGACTGGCCTGGCAACATCCGCCAGCTCGAAAACGCCATCTTCCGCGCCGTGGTGCTTTCGGAGGGGGCGGAACTCACCGCCGCCGATTTCCCGCAGATCGCCGCGCAGGTGCCGGGCTACGGCCTTGCCGAGGACGGCGCCGTCACCTGGGAGGCGGCGAGCGTCCGCACCCCGGAACCGGCCGCGGAAAGCCGCCTGCCGAGCGTCTATCCGGATTTCCGCCCGAGCGAATCAGTGGTCGACACTTCCCCGGAAAACGCCATCGCCAGCGTCGACAAGGGCGGCCATGTGCGCAAGCTGGCCGATGTGGAAGAGGAACTGATCCGCTTCGCCTTGAAATTTTATCATGGCCAGATGAGCCAGGTTGCCCGCAAATTGGGCATCGGCCGCTCGACTCTTTATCGCAAACTGAAGGATTATGGCATCGACCCGGACGACCCGTTGAAAGAAGCTGCGTAAAAACCCTTGGAATCCCGGCCACTTGCGATTTCTCGATTGCCGTTTATTCCCTGTTAGTGGATTGTTCACTATAACGGGTGCGCGACGACGAGTGTGGCGTATTTGCCATGCTCTCACCGCAATTGGCAGTCATCTGGGATAACGGACGTTCGTTGTCCTTCGGACGGGGAAAGAGTTGGCAAATTTGTTCGCATCGATGAAGCGCCCTGGGGCATCCCTGGGCAGCCTCTGCAAGACAGTGTTGCAAAAGCTGCCCAAGGCTTTGACCACGGCTGTGCTGTCTGCCGCCCTCATCCTGCCCACGGCCATTCCCGCGACGGTCCAGGCCGAGAGCGGCAATCGCACGCTGAAGCTCTATTTCATCCACACCAAGGAAAAGGCCGAGATCACCTTCAAGCGCAACGGGCGCTATGATGCGCGCGGCCTGAAGCAGATCAACCAGTTCCTGCGCGACTGGCGCCGCAACGAGCCGACGAAGATGGATCCGCGGCTCCTCGACCTCGTGTGGGAGGTCTACCAGAAGGTCGGCGCCAAGGGCTACATCAACGTCGTTTCCGCCTATCGCTCGCCGGCAACGAACGGCATGCTGCGCTCGCGCTCCAAGGGCGTCGCCAAGAAGAGCCAGCACATGCTCGGCAAGGCGATGGACTTCTACATTCCGGGCGTCAAGCTCGCGACGCTGCGCGCCACCGCCATGAAATTCCAGGTCGGCGGCGTCGGCTATTATCCGACCTCCGGTTCGCCCTTCGTGCATCTCGACGTCGGCAGCGTGCGCGCCTGGCCGCGCATGAGCCGGCAGGAGCTCGCCCGCCTCTTCCCGGACGGCAAGACCATGCACGTTCCGACCGACGGCAAGCCGCTGCCGGGCTACCAGCAGGCGGTTGCCGACTACAAGCGCCGGGTCGGCGCAGACACGATCCAGGTGGCCGGTGGCGGCTCCACCCCGGCGGCGTCCAAGCGCAAGGGCGGGTTCCTCGCGGCCCTCTTCGGCGGCGGCGGCGACGAGGATGAAGAACCCGAAATGATCGCCAGCAGCGCCACCATCGCCGACAACTTCGATGAAGGCGGTTCGGGCGCAGGCGCGAAGGCGAAGGTCGCCGAAGAGAAGAAGCCGGTCGTCGCGGAAGCCGAGACGGAACTTGCCTTCACCGCGCCGGTGCCGGGCAGCCGCCCTGCCTTCAAGGTTGCCGAGACGAGCGAGCTTGCCCTTGTCGCGCCGACGACGAGCGGTGCGGTCGCAGCGCTCGAAGCGGCGACGGCCGAGGAGCAGAAGCCTGAATTCGAGGATCTTGCCGCCTACAAGATTCCGCTTCCCGTCCTGCTCGGTGCACGCACCGAACCCGGCGATGCGGAGCCGGGCGCGGTCATGACGGCCGAAGCGGCCGTCGAGGATGCGGAAGAACTGGCCATGGTTCCGGTGCCGGGCCTGCGCCCCGAGGTCTCGCTTGACCAGACGCAGACCGCGCTGATGGCCGCTGCGGAAGCCGACGTCGCGCTGCCGACGGCTGCGGACCGTACCGGTCTTGCCGCGCTTGCCGATCCGACGACGGACGGCACTGTCGGCAATCCGGTCGAGATGGCGGCGCTCGTCTCCACCAATGCCGGCGGCACGCGTTCGCTGGCGGGGCTCGATGCCTTCGACGGCAAGCCGGCGGAAGAGTCGACCTCCAAGGGCGGGCGTCCGAAGAAGAAGGATGCCGATGCGGCGAGCCGCGGTGCCATCCGCACCGAGCCGAAGCTGACGCAGAAGATCATCTCGCAATGGGCGTTGACCCAGGGCCGTGTCGCGACGCTCTCGAAGCCCGTCAAGGCGCCGCGCTTCGTCAGCCGCACGCTGCGCGCGGCGCCGACGACCGTCTACATGGCCGGCTTCCAGCCGGAGGGCCATGCGTCGGTCGATGCCGGCCGCTTCAGCGGAACCGCCGTCAACTTCATGGAAGTGCGCAAGTTCCAGAGCGCCGAGAACTGAGATTTGGGTTCATTCCTAAAAAAACCCGCCGGAGTGATCCGGCGGGTTTTTTGTCTTCTGACCTTGCCTCCCCTCCGTCGTCATCCTCGGGCTTGATCCGAGCATGACGAAAGCGAGGGAAGCGTATCACGCGTCCGGCGGCAGCTCGACCATGCCGAGGGCCTGGAGATAGGTGTCGAGGATGGCCTCCTGCTCCATGCGCTCGTCCTTGTCCTGCTTGCGGATCTGGATGACCTTGCGCAGGATCTTGGTGTCGAAGCCGACGCCCTTGGCCTCGCCATAGACGTCCTTGATGTCGTCGGCGATGGTTTTCTTTTCTTCCTCGAGGCGTTCGATCCGCTCGATGAACGCGCGAAGCTGGTCGCGGGCGACGCCGTGGGCATCCGACATGGTCTTCTCCTTGGATGGGATAAAATTCGAAGGCCGTGACTTGCCGTGAACTTCCGGCAAGATCAAGGCCTGTCCCGCCATTTTCACGGGGGTAAGGCTCATTCCTTCGGGCGGTTCACCTCGAAGGCCGCCTTCTGCGCCTCGCTCGCCTCGCGCTGATGGCGCGCGCGCCATTCCTCATAGGGCATGCCGTAGACGATCTCGCGGGAGGCCTCCTTGTCGAGCGGCACGCCTGCCGCGTTCGCCGCCTCGCGATACCAGTTCGACAGGCAGTTGCGGCAGAAGCCGGCAAGGTTCATCAGGTCGATGTTCTGCACGTCGCTGCGCTCGCGAAGATGCTCGAGGAGGCGCCGGAAGGCCGCCGCCTCGAACTCGGTCTGCTGTTCCTTGGTCAGCTCGGTCATCGTCTTGGCCTCAATAGGGTCCCGTGCGGGAGGGGAATACAGTATAGGTGTGCAGCGTCTCGTCCGCATTCAACCGGGCGAAGATCGGCGCAAGCCGCTCCACCCAGCGGGCAATGCCCGCTGCATCGCCGATCTCGTCCTGGCGGATTTCGATGAGGGCATGGGGGATGCCGGGTTTCATGCAATGGCGGAACATCGTGTCGCCGCGCAGCGCCCCGTCATAGGGTTCGTTGTCGCCCACCACGACGTCGCCGGGCGCTTCGAGCTCGGCCAGCAGCGGGCGGACGGCGCGCGGGTCGCTGTCCCACAGCACCGTCACCTGCCAGGGCCTGGCGACACCCTTCCAGGCCGGCGTGAAGGAATGCATGGAGAGAACGAGCGGCGCCTTGCCGGTTCTGTCGGCGACGGCGCCGATCGTCCGGGACACGGCATCGTGATAGGGGCGATGGAAGGTCTCCAGCCGGTACTGCCATTCTTCGGGCGCGATCGGGTGGTTGCCCGGCACGATCGCGCCGTCGGAGATGCGCATCACCAGGGTCGGATCGTCCTCGCCGCGGTTGGGGTCGATCAGGAGACGGGAGAAGCGACTCATGACGACCGGCGCGTTCAGCCGGGCATGAAGGCCGCGCACCAGGCCCTCGACGCCGATATCGTAGGCGATGTGGCGTTGGAAGGCGCTCTCCGGCAGGCCGAGGCGGCCGTAGCGTTCCGGCAGGCGATTGGTGGCGTGGTCCGCCAGGATGACGAGCCCGAGACCGAGATCGCCGTCGATGATTTCGAAGGGGGCGTGATCCTGCATGCCTTTAGCCGAATGTGCATCGCTCATGCCGACTGATCGCATGGGGCGATCGCGCCTGCAAGGTTCGCAGCCCTGCCTTGCGGGAAAGAATCCTTCTCCCGCCGTGAAATTGTAAACGACCGCTGCCCAACTCCGCTGCATCTGAAACGATGCAGCGGAGTTGGGCAGCGATTTCAGATTCCACGGCGCCTTTTGCACGTCGTGAACGACGCGCGGCGCTGTAGTGTTGCGTTGACATTCATGCCCCGCCGTCGCAAGAAAGCGCGAGATCAAATCAACGGAGTTGCATCGGAAGCCGTGAGAGCCAAGAGCCATCGCCCGTTTTTCCCGAAAGCCCGCGGCCTCGTCCAGGCCGGCCTTTTCGCCTTTGCCGGCTTTGCGGCCCTGTCCGTGCCGGACACGGCGAAAGCCGATTTTCGCGTGTGCAACGGCACGCAGAACCTCGTCGGCGTCGCTATCGGCTACCGCGCCAAGGAAGGCTGGATGACCGAGGGCTGGTGGCAGGTTCCCGCGACCACCTGCGCCACGCTGATCGAGGGCGAGCTGCAGTCGCGCTATTATTACCTCTATGCCGAAGATGCCGCCCGCGGCGGCCGCTGGACCGGCGACGTCAACATGTGCGTCGCCGAGAACGAGTTCAAGATCACCGGCGTGCAGGACTGCTTCGCCCGCGGTTTCCAGCGCATGGGCTTCAAGGAATACGACACGGGCCGACAGGGGAGCTGGATGGTGCAGCTCTCAGATACGCCAGGGACCCAGGAAAGCCAGAACTGATGAGACGGAACAGAAAAGTCAAAATCCTCGCCACGCTCGGACCCGCATCGTCCGATGAGCAGATGATCCAGAAGCTGCATGAGGCCGGGGCCGACCTGTTCCGCATCAATATGAGCCATGCCAGCCATGACGTGATGCGCACGCTGATCAGCCGCATCCGCGCCGTGGAAGCCCGTTGCGGCCGACCCATCGGCATCCTCGCCGATCTCCAGGGCCCGAAGCTGCGCGTCGGCAAGTTCGCCAACGGCTCGGAAGAGCTGAAGCCCGGCCAGACCTTCACGCTCGACAACAAGGACGTGCCCGGCGACAACACGCGGGTCTTCCTGCCGCATCCGGAAATCCTCGAGGCCGTCAAGCCCGGCCATCGCCTGCTGATCGACGACGGCAAGCTGCATCTGCGTGCCGAATCGTCCGATGGCACGGCGATCGTCTGCACCGTCGTCTCGGGCACCAAGATCTCCGACCGCAAGGGCGTCAGCCTGCCCGATACGCTGCTCGGCGTCGGCGCGCTGACCGAGAAGGACCGCATCGACCTCGATGCGGTGCTGGCGACCGGCAGCGTCGACTGGGTGGCGCTCTCCTTCATCCAGCGTCCGGAGGACCTTGCCGAGGTGCGCAAGGTCGCGCGCGGCCGCGTCGGCCTGATGTCGAAGATCGAAAAGCCGCAGGCGATCGAACGCATCGACGAGATCATCGAGCTTTCCGACGCCCTCATGGTGGCGCGCGGAGACCTTGGCGTGGAAATGCCGCTGGAAGCCGTGCCGGGCCTGCAGAAGCAGCTCATCCGCGCCTGCCGCCGCGCGGGCAAGCCGGTCGTCGTCGCAACGCAGATGCTGGAATCGATGATCTCCGCTCCCGTGCCGACCCGCGCCGAGGTGTCGGACGTCGCGACCGCCGTCTTCGAAGGTGCGGACGCCGTGATGCTGTCGGCCGAATCCGCCTCGGGCGCCTATCCGGTCGAAGCCGTCTCCACCATGGCCTCGATCGCCAGCAAGGTCGAGCGGGACCCGCACTATCCGGGCATCATCTATGCCCAGCGCTCGACCCCGGAAGCCACGGGCGCGGACGCCATCTCGCTGGCCGCCCGCCAGATCGCCGAGACGCTGAAGCTGTCGGCCATCGTCTGTTACACCTCGTCGGGCACGACGGGCCTGCGCGCAGCGCGCGAGCGGCCGGACGTGCCGGTCCTGGCGCTCTCGCCGGTCATCGAGACGGCGCGCCGCCTCTCGGTCGTCTGGGGCTTGCACTGCGTCGTCACGGGCGATGCGGAAGACCTCGACGACATGGTGAACCGCGCCTGCCGCATCGTCGTCACCGAAGAATTCGGCAAGCCGGGCGACCGCATCATCATCTCGGCCGGCGTGCCGCTGCGCACGCCGGGCGCGACGAACATGCTGCGCATCGCCTATATCGGTGCTGACGGCATCAGCGGCGTCTAAAGCATTTCCAGTGAACTCCGGTTCACCGGAAATGCTCTAGACTCTTGTTTTTACCGCATTATCCAACGCCGAAGCGGCTTCGCTTCGGCTGGAAATGCTCTAGGCCTATTCTTCATGATCCCTCGCAAGGCGGGCCTCGGCCCGCCTTGCCGATTCCTGGAGGTCGCGCACCTTCCCGGCGATCTTCTCCAGTGCCTCGACGGCAAGGTCCGTCACGACATAGTCCGGCTTGTGGCCGAGATTGCGGATCCAGACGAGTTCCGATCCGGCTATGTCGCGCGCCAGCCCGCGCGAATGGATTTCCTCATAGACCACGCCATCGGCATCGCCGGTGACGACCACCGTCGGCGCGCGGATCTGCCGGTAGCGCGGCTGTATGCGGCGGACGTATTCCAGGAGGTTGGCGACGTCGGCGGCGTTGTTGCGAAAGGCGTCAGGGCGCAGCACGAGGGCAGGGGCGGTCGCGGCGACATAGTCGTCGGGACGCGGATTGGGCGCGAAGACGAAGCGCGTGCCGCGGCCGATGCGCAGGAGGCCGGCGGGCAGCGCGACGATGCGGGTGAAGAGCCAGCCGATGACGGGCATCTTCGCGACGTCGTAGTACCAGTCGATGCCGCCGGGCCAGGGATGGGTGGCCGGCGCCAGGAAGAGAAGGCCGGCCGTCTTCTCCGGATGCTCCAGCGCGAAGCTGGCGGCGATGGCGCCGCCGAAGGAATGGCCGACGATGATCGCCCTGTCGAGCCCGCGCTTTTCCATCAGCCGCGCGATGGCGCGGGCCTGCCCGTCCGGCCAGCCGTTCTCCGGGCCGCCGCGATCGGAGTAGCCATGGCCCGGCCGGTCGAGGAAGAGCATTGCGGCGCGGCCGTTCAGCTTGTCCCGAAAGGCGTGCATCTGGTCGCGCAGATTGCCGCTGGCGCCGTGGATGAAGACGAGAGGCGGCAGGTCGGCATTCATGCCGGCGGGCACCAGCACGCTGTTGAGGCTGACGCCGCCGACATCGATCCGTTCGCCGATGTTCGGGAATTGCCGCTCGATCGCCCGTGCCTTCCAGACGGTGAAGGCGTAGCCGGCAAGCGCGAGGGCGAGAGGAAGGGTAAGGAGGGCGAGCAGCATGAAACGGAGAGGGAAGGGCAAGGACGATCCGGTTTCCGTTGAGATAGCCGATCCATGCCGTCGGCGCCATGCCGGAGACTATGTGCGCTGGCCGGTCAGCTTTTCCGCAAGGTCGCCCATTTCCTTCTGCGCCTGCCGTTCGGTCGGGTAGATGTCGAGGAATTTCTCCCAGGCCTTCATCGCCATCTCGTCCCGGCCCGACTGGGCAAGGATCGCCGCCATGCCGGCGAGCGCGCCGAAATGCCGGGGCTCGATGGCCAGCACCTGGTTGATGTCGGACATCGACTTGCGGTAGTTGCGCATCTTGAAGTGCAGCGTCGCCCGGCGGTTCCAGCCCTCGACATAGTCGGGTTTCAGGCGAATCGCCTCGTCGAGGTAGTCGAGCGCTGCGGCGTTCTTTTCATCGGCGATGGCCTTGTCGGCCCATTGGATGAGAAGGTTGATGCTGGCGCTGCCCGAATCCTGCCATTCCCGCCGGATCTGGTCGGCGATGCCGCGAGCCTTATCCGGATTGCCTTCGCGCTTCAGCTCGCTGAAGAGTTTCTCGAGACGCTGGGCCGGGGTCGTGAAGGCGCCGGAAGCAGGATCGACGGATGCCTTGTCCACCGTCTGCGCAAGCGCAATGGCCGGGGCGGCCCCGATCAGGACGAGGGAAAGACAGAGTGCTGCGGGCGTAAAAATGCGCATGGCGGTTATGGTAAACCGCCATGGCCGAACGTCAAATCAATATTTTTCGACCACCACGACCCGCTTGCGGGAAGGCGACCGCGACGCTTGGTCAGCCCTGGCGAGCCTTAAAGCGCGGGTTCTGCTTGTTGATGATGTAGATGCGGCCCTTACGGCGAACAAGGCGGTTCTCGCGGTGACGAGCCTTGAGCGACTTGAGCGAATTCTTGATCTTCATTTTTCTGATCCGCGTATTGCAGGGCGACTCGAGTTCGCCGGATTTCCTCAATCAAAAACGCGCCGTTTCGGGCGCGCTTTCAGGTTGGCAGGCATGTACCTTGTCACTTTTGTGCTGTCAACCATTGGCAGCGGGTTTTCCGCGGCAAGGACCGGTTTTCCAGCGTCGCTCAGTCCAGAATCTGGGTGATATGCCCCATTTTCCGACCCGGCCGGGCTTCCGTCTTGCCATAGAGATGGACGAGCACGCCAGGCCTTGCGAGCCAGGCGGGGACGTCCTCGATGTCGTCGCCGACGAGATTCTGCATCACGCAATCCGAATGGCGGCGGGGATCGCCGAGCGTATGGCCGGCGACGGCGCGGATATGCTGCTCGAACTGCGAGATGACGCAGGCCGCCTCCGTCCAATGGCCGGAATTGTGCACGCGGGGCGCAATCTCGTTGGCGACGAGCCCGCCATCCGGCAGCACGAAGAACTCGACGCCGATGACGCCGACATAGTCGAGCTGGTCGAGGATGGCGCGGGCTGCCTTGCGGGCCTGGTTGGCGGTCGCCTCACCGACGCGGGCCGGCAGGGTGGAGGTGTGCAGGATGCCGTTCTGGTGGACGTTTTCCGCCGGATCGTAGCAGGCGATGGTGCCCTCGCGGTCGCGTGCGGCGATGATGGAGATTTCCCGCTCGAACGGCACCAGGCTCTCGAGGATCAGCGGCACCCCGCCGAGCGCCTCGAAGGTGCCTTCGCGATCCTCCGCGGGCGAACGGAAGAGCCGCTGGCCCTTGCCGTCATAGCCGAGCCGGCGCGTCTTTAGGACACCGACGCCGCCGAAGCGGTCGAGTGCGTCTTCGAGGTCGGCCTGGTTGTCCACGGCGGCAAAATCGGCGGTGAGGATGCCGCAGTCGCGGATGAAGCGCTTTTCGACGAGCCGGTCCTGCGAGACCTCCAGCGCGCGCGGCGGGGGATAGACCGGGATGGCCGCGGCAAGCGCCTCTGCGGCGGAAACCGGCACGTTCTCGAATTCGTAGGTCACGACGTCTGAGATGCGGGCAAGTTCGGCAAGCGCGTCCGCATCGTCATAGGCCGCGACGATCTGGGCGTTGGCGACCTGCGCGGCCGGACAATCGGCTTGCGGTTCGAGGATGACGGTCTTGAGGTTCAGCCGGGCAGCCGCCATGGCCAGCATGCGGCCGAGCTGGCCGCCGCCGATGATGCCGATCGTGCGGACGCTCATAGCGGGCCGTCCACGGGATATTCTGCGACGGCGTTCGACTGGTTTTCCCGCCATTCATCGAGGCGGTGGGCGAGTTCCGGATCGCCCAGTGCCAGCACGGCGGCGGCGAGCAGCGCGGCATTGACCGCGCCCGCCTTGCCGATGGCGAGCGTGCCGACGGGAATGCCGGCGGGCATCTGCACGATGGAGAGCAGGCTGTCCTGGCCGGACAGCGCCTTGGACTGGACCGGCACGCCGAAGACCGGCAGCGGCGTCATCGCCGCGGCCATGCCGGGCAGGTGCGCCGCGCCGCCGGCGCCGGCCACGATGACCTTGAAACCCTCCGCCTTCGCCCCGCGGGCAAAGCTGTACAGCCGGTCGGGCGTGCGGTGCGCCGAAATGATGCGGGCCTCGTAGTCGACGCCGAGCGCATCGAGCGTATCGGCGGCGTTCTTCATCGTCTCCCAGTCGGACTGGCTTCCCATGATGATGGCGACGGGGGGCGTTTCTGTCGTGTCCAAGGCGTCTTTCCCGCTTTCAGGCGATGATGTCGGGGATGATCTGGTCTTCCAGCTTGGAGATCTTGTCCTTGAGGACCAGCTTCTTCTTCTTCATGCGCTGGATTCTGAGGGCTTCGCAGCCGATCTGGATCATGGCGTTGATCGCGGCATCGTAGTCTTCGTGCTCCTGGCGCAGCCGTGCAACGGCAAGCCGCAATTCAGCCTGTTCCTGGTCTGCCATGCTATTTCTTTCCCCGTCGTCGGCGGTGCGGCCGAGCCGCGGTCCTCCAGCTTGTATGAAGGCTGCTCCTACCACGAAACCCCTGGTAACGGGAAGTTATCCCTTGCCACGTTTTCGCCTTCGACAAATGAAAAATGACATGGCACACTGGTTCTGTTGCAACCTGGACCACCCGGCATGCGAATGACCGGGTGCAAGCAAAAGGAAGGAACTGTCACATGACGATTGAGGCTCATCTGGCCACGCTCGAAAAGAAGCACTTCGCTCTGGAAGCCGAGCTGCACGCTGCAATGAATCAGCCGTCCTCGGAGGACCAGACGATCGCGGACATCAAGCGTCGCAAGTTGCGCATCAAGGACGAGATCGAGCGCCTTCGCGGCTCCTCTCACTGAAAAGACAGGGATTTTTCCAAAGTTACGGAAGGGGTGAGGGTCGCGGAACAGTTGGTCTGTATGGGAGGACCAGGGTAGGAGCCCATTTCGCGAAACCGCTCCCGGTACACGAAAACCTTAGATGTCGAGACGCCCTGGCCGCCAAGATGGCGCGCCGGGGCGTTCTGTCTCAGGACGGGACATCCGGCTCAGGACCAGAACTGGTCGAGCCAGAGATTGAGCCGGTCGAAGCCCCGCGCGTTGATCGCGTAGATGCGTTTCGTGCCTTGGGATTTCACGCTGACGAGATTGCAGTCGAGAAGGGCCTTGAGGTGCTGCGAGACCGCCGGGCGGCTGATCGGCAGGCCTTCGGAAAGCTCGTTGACGGTGCGCGGCGCCCGGCGCAGCTCCTCCAGCAGGAACCTGCGGTTGGGGTCGGCAATCGCAGCGAAGGGGTCCGGGTGCGCCATGGGCGGACGCTATGGCAAAGCAGCATTTGCGGCAAGTGTTTTGTGCGCTGCGAAGGGCCCGACCCGGTTCAGAGAAAGGCGACCACGCCGTCATAGGCCAGCTTCGCGCCGGCGATGAGGGCCATTGCATACATGAAGGGATAGAAGACGGCGGGCTTCATGCGCTTGACGATGAAACCGCCGATGGCCGTCGCCACGATGGCGAGCGGCACGAGCGTGGCCGATATCGTCAGGTTCGTCGTATCGAGCTGGCCGAGCGCGAAATAGGGGCCGAGCTTGATGACGTTGAGGATGGCGAAAAAGCGCACGGCCGCGCCGGTATAGTCGCGCGGCGACAGCTTCAGCGGCAGGCTGTAGACCTGGAAGGGCGCGCCGCCGGCATGGGCGACGAAGCTGCCGTAGCCGGACAGCGTGCCGAGGAAGGCGGCGGGCACTAGCCGGTGCGGCTTGGGCGGCACGATGTAGCCATGACGCGCGCGCCAGCCGTTGTAGAAGTAGCGGGCGACGAAGAGAACGGTGATGAGCCCGATGATAAGGCGCAGCACATCGCGCGGCACATAGGCCGATGTCGCCCAGCCGATCGCGATGCCGATGAGGGCGCCGGGCAGCAGCATCTTCAATAGCGTGCGGTCGTTGTGCTGGCGCCAGATCCAGAGCGAGACGCAATCCATCACCACGAGGATGGGCAGCAGGATGGCGGCGGCTTGCACCGGAGGAACGGCCATGGCAAGCAGCGGCACGCCCATCAGGGCCAGCGCCTCGCCCATGCCGCCCTTCGTCAGGCCGACCAGGAGGACAGCGGGGATAGCGGCATAGTAGATGGCGGGGTCGATGGACATGGAGGGCGATTGATCCTGTTCGTTCTTCCGTCTATCCGCTTTGATCTGTTATGACGAGCCCGAGTGCCGCATTCTAAGGAAGTTCATCCATGTCCGATGCCAAAACCCGCTGCCGCCTGGTGCTGATCCTGCCCGAGGGCGAGGACCTTTCCGCCCGCGCCGCGATGCTGGAAGGCGCGCTGAAGGGCGGTGACGTCGCCTCGGTGATCCTGCCGCAATACGGGCTGGACGACGGCCAGTTCCAGAAGCACGCCGAAACCCTGGTGCCGATCGTCCAGCAGGCGGGCGCCGCGGCGCTCGTTGCGGGCGATACCCGCGTTGCCGGCCGGGCGAAGGCCGACGGCATCCATGTCACCGGGGGACTCGAAGAGCTCGGCGAGACGATCGAGAAGTTCACGCCGAAGTTCATCGTCGGCGGCGGCAACGCGACGGACCGGCACAGGGCGCTGGAGATCGGCGAGGTGCAGCCGGACTATATCTTCTTCGGCAAGATCGGCGGCGACATCAAGCCGGAGGCGCATCCGAAGAACCTCGCGCTTGCCGAATGGTGGGCCTCGATGGTGGAGATTCCCTGCATCGTGCTCGGCGGCACGGATCCGCACTCCGCATTGGCCGCGGCCGAGACCGGCGCGGAGTTCGTGGCCCTCGACAAGGCGGTCTTCGCCGATCCGGCGCAGGCCCCGCATGTGGTGGCGGCGGTCAATGCCCTTCTTGACGAAAAAGCGCCACGGTTTGAGCAATAGTAGGCGCTCATGATCAGGGCCGTTCTCATCCAAGCTTGCCGTATCGTGCCGGTGGCGCTTCTCGCCGCGGGCGTCCTCGTTGCCGCGCCCGCCTCGGCGGAAACGGCGAAGAAGGGACCGTCCGTGACGGCGGGCAGTGCGGCAAACGCCACCAAGGACCCAGCGGGCGAGATCGAGCCTGCTTCCGCCGACGACCAGTCCGCCACGAAAACGGACGCGGAAGAGGACAAGCCTGCCGACGGCCCGTCGACCGGCCTTTCGGTGCTCGACCGCATGGGCGCCGACCTGCCGGCGCTGCCGGAGGAAAAGCCCTTCACCGGCAAGATCGACGAGGCCTATGGCGCTTTCCAGCGTGGCCGCTACCTGACGGCGATGGAGCTGGCCCTGCCGCGTGCGCAGCTTGGCGACCCGGCCGCGCAGACGCTGGTGGCCGAAGTCCTCGACCGCGGCCTCGGCGTCAAGCGGAACCGCGAGCAGGCCATGTTCTGGTACGAGCAGGCCGCCAATGGCGGCGATCCCACCGGCATGTTCAAATATGCGATCCTGCTGATGGAGCGCTCGCGCTCGAAGGAGGACCGGGCCAAGGCCGACGAGCTGATGAAGAAATCGGCCGATCTCGGCAATGCCTCCGCGCAGTTCAATTACGCGCAGGTTCTGGTGGCCGATTCCCCGGGGGAGAAGGGCCTGCGCGCGGCGCTGCCCTACTACGAGAAATCCGCCGAGCAGGGCATTGCGGATGCGCAATATGCCGTCTCGCAGATCTATGTCAGCCTGAAGGGCCTGCCGGAGGAGAAGACGAGGCGCGCCAGGGAATGGCTGCTGCGTGCCGCACGCGCCGGCTTCGACACGGCCCAGCTCGACCTCGGCATGTGGCTGGTCAACGGCACGGGCGGCGAGCGTGACTACGAGGCCGGCTTCAATTGGCTGAAGCGGGCGGCCGGCGGCGGCAATGCCGTGGCCCAGAGCAAGCTCGCCCAGCTCTACATCCACGCCATCGGCACCCGGCCCGATCCGGTCGAGGCGGCCAAATGGTTCGTTCTCGCCCGTCGCGCCGGGCTCAACGATCCCTCGCTCGAAGACTTCTATCTCGGCCTCAGCGACGCGCAGCAGAAGGCGGCGATCGACGCGGCCAACAAGTATCGCTCAGGCTCCTGAGGCCGCCCCCGTTTACCCTTTGCAGCATCGGGAGCCCTGCATTGCAGCCGACGCAGGGGGCCGAGGCTTGAAACTTCGGGGGATTTGTGGTTTTGAGGCCGCATATTCCGGACCCGGCGCGTTTCGCGCCGCGGCTCTGCCGTTCCGAAGCGCCGGACACTCCCGAAGGATTTTTGCTACATGGCTCGTTCAGCTCTTCTCAACGTCATGGTTCAGGCCGCCTTCAAGGCCGGCAAGTCGCTCGCGCGCGATTTCGGCGAGGTGCAGAACCTGCAGGTCTCGCTGAAGGGCCCGGGCGACTACGTTTCGCAGGCCGACCGCAAGGCGGAAAAGCTGATCCGCGAGGAACTGATGAAGGCCCGTCCGACCTACGGCTTCCTCGGCGAGGAATCCGACGAGATCATCGGCACCGACGGCGCACACCGCTGGATCGTCGATCCGCTCGACGGCACGACCAACTTCCTGCATGGCATTCCCTGTTTTGCGATCTCCATCGCGCTGGAGCGGAACGGCGAGATCGTCGCCGCCGTCGTGCTGAACCCGGCGACGGACGAGCTGTTCACCGCCGAACGCGGCGGCGGTGCCTTCCTCAATGACCGGCGCCTGCGCGTGGCGGCCCGCAAGAACCTGTCGGATGCCGTCATCGGCTGCGGCGTCCCGCATCTCGGCCGCGGCAACCATGGCAAGTTCCTCATCGAGCTGCGCCATGTGATGGGCGAAGTCGCCGGCATGCGCCGCCTCGGCTCGGCCTCGCTCGATCTCGCCTATGTCGCCGCCGGTCGTTTCGACGGTTTCTGGGAGCGCGACCTCGCGCCGTGGGACCTGGCGGCCGGCATTCTCCTGATTCGCGAGGCGGGCGGTTACGCAACCGACCTTGCCGGCGGCAGTGCCATGCTCGACACCGGCACGGTCGTCGCCGGCAACGAATATATCCACAAGGCGCTCAGCGAAGTCGTGCACCGTCCGGTGCCGACGCGCTAAGACCCGGAAATGGGCGGCGCATTCCGCGCCGCTGTTGCCGCTAAGCCCTTCAATTCGGCGCAATCTTCCTCTAGTCTCCCGCCCGACGAGGAAGCGGAGAGACGACGATATGGCGAAGCTTGGGCTGTCGGGCTGGGGAGGGTCGCCCGGGACCGCGGAGGATTATCCCCACAAACTCTCAAGCCCCATGGCCTTCTTCTGGACGATGGTGATCTTCCTCATCATCGTCGGCTTCGTGGCCGCCATCCTCTTCCGCCAGGCGCAATCGGCCTTCCTCAGCAATCCGGGCCTCAACGGCCTCATTCTCGGCGTGCTGCTGATCGGCATCCTCCTGGTCTTCAACCATGTGCTGGCGCTGAGGCCGGAAGTGCGCTGGTTCAATTCCTTCCGCGCCGCCGGCAGCGCCGAGAAGGTCGGGCGCGATCCCGTGCTGCTCGCGCCGATGCGCGCGCTGATCGGCCGGCGGCATTCCGTGGCGCTCTCGGCCACCGCGCTGCGCTCGATCCTCGATTCCATCGCGACCCGCCTCGACGAATCGCGCGATACGTCCCGCTACCTCATCGGCCTTCTCGTCTTCCTCGGCCTTCTCGGCACCTTCTGGGGCCTTCTCGGCACAATCGGCTCGATCAGCCAGGTTATCCAGTCGCTCGATGCTGGCGGCGGCACCGCGAACGACATCCTCAACGCCCTGAAGGAAGGTCTTTCCGCGCCGCTCGACGGCATGGGCACCGCCTTCTCCACCTCGCTCTTCGGCCTGTCCGGTTCGCTGATCCTCGGCTTCCTCGACCTGCAGGCCGGCCGTGCGCAGAACCGTTTCTATACGGAACTGGAGAACTGGCTCTCCTCCGTCACCGATGTCGGCCCGGAACTGCAGCCGGTCGTCGACATGGCGGCCAGTTCCTCCACCGACGTGCAGGCCCTCGCCCAGCAGATCCTGAAGCTGGCGCAGGAGGGCGGCGGCGGCCGTTCGACGGCGGCCATGGCGAGCCTTGCCGAGGGCATTCAGGGCCTCGTGAAGAACATGCGCAGCGAGCAGCAGATGCTGCGCGACTGGATCGAGGCGCAGCAGGAGGAATCGAAGGCCCTGCGCCGCACGCTCGACCGGCTTGCCGCCCGCAGCGGGGAGAAGAACGTCGAGCGCCTGCCTGAGCGCGCGACGGAAAAAGCCCACAAGGCCGGGGGCGAATAAAGATGGCGCTCGCCCGCAACCGGCGCAGCCAGCGCGCGGTCGATTACTGGCCGGGCTTCGTCGATGCGCTGTCGACGTTGCTGCTCGCCATCATGTTCCTGCTCACGGTCTTCGTGCTGGCGCAGTTCTTCCTGAGCCGCGAGATTTCCGGCAAGGACGACGTGCTCAACCGGCTGACGAGCCAGATCAACGAGCTGACCCAGCTCCTGGCGCTTGAAAAGAGTGGCAAGCAGGACCTCGAGGATGCGCTCGTCAATCTCCAGGCCTCGCTTGCCCAGTCGGAAAGCGATCGCACCCGCCTCCAGCAACTGCTCGACAGCGGCGCCGGCGCTTCCGATGCTGCCAATGCCCGCGTCACGACGCTGGAGGGCGAGCTCGATTCGGAAAAGCAGGTGAGCGCGCGGGCCATGAGCCAGATCGAGCTGCTCAACCAGCAGATCGCGGCGCTGCGCAGCCAGATCGCCGCCGTCGAGGAGGCGCTGCAGGCTTCCGAGGCCAAGGACAAGTCCTCGCAGGCAAAGATCGCCGATCTCGGCCGCCGCCTCAATGTCGCGCTGGCGCAGCGCGTGCAGGAGCTCAACCGGTACCGCTCCGACTTCTTCGGGCGCCTGCGCGAGATTCTTTCCGACCGGGAAAACATCCGCATCGTCGGCGACCGTTTCGTCTTCCAGTCGGAGGTGCTCTTCCCCTCGGGCGGCAGCGATCTCAACGAGGCGGGGCAGGCGGAAATGAGCAAGCTCGCCACCGCGCTGCTCGATCTCGCCCGGGAGATTCCCTCCGAGATCAACTGGGTGCTGCGCGTCGACGGCCATACGGACAACGTGCCGCTTTCCGGCACGGGCCGCTACCGCGACAACTGGGAGCTTTCCTCCGCCCGCGCGACGTCGGTCGTCAAGTTCCTGATCTCCAGGGGCGTGCCGGCCAACCGGCTGGTCGCGGCGGGTTTCGGCGAGTTCCAACCGATCACGGAAGGCAGCGACGATGCGGCGCGGGCAACCAACCGCCGCATCGAGCTGAAACTCACCGAAAGATAACTCAGTCCATCTGGATGTTGGCGCCCTCGACCACCGGCTTCCATTTGGCAAGCTCTTCCGTGACGTGCTTGCCCAACTCCTCCGGCGTCGAGCCGACGATGGTGGCGCTGAACTCCTTCATGCGTTCGGCGACGGCGGGGTCCTTCAGCGCCGCATTCGCCGCCTCGTTCAGCTTCGCGACGACCTCGTCCGGCGTGCCGGCCGGGGCGAAGAGCGCGTTCCACGTGTAGGTTTCGTAGGCGGGAATGCCCGATTCGGCGACCGTCGGCACATCCGGGAAGGAGGCGGCGCGCTCCTTCGTGGTGACGGCGAGCGCGCGCAGCGTGCCGGCCTTGATGTGGCCGGAGGAGGAGGGCAGGTTGTCGAACATGATCGGGATTTGGTTGCCGATCACGTCGTTTAGCGCCGGGCCGGAGCCCTTGTAGGGCACGTGCTGCATGCTGACGCCCGCCATCGACTTGAAGAGCTCGCCGGAGAGGTGCAGCGGCGTGCCGTTGCCGGAAGAGGCATAGCTGTAGCCTTCCGGATCGGCCTTCAGCAGCGCCAGCAGTTCCTCGACGGTCTTGGCCGGCAGTTCCGGGTTCACCACCAGCACGTTCGGCACGATGACGAGCAGCGAGACCGGCGCGAAGTCCTTCTCCGCATCGTAGGGCTTGGTCTTGAGGATCAGCGGGTTCAGCGCGTGTGTCGCGACGGTCGCCATCAGGATCGTGTAGCCGTCCGGCTCGGCGCGTGCCACGCGGTCGGCGCCGAGGCTGCCGCCCGCGCCGCCGACATTTTCCACGACGATCTGCTGGCCGAGGATATCGCCCATCTTCTGCGCGATGATGCGCGCGACGACATCCGTCGAGCCGCCGGCGGCGAAGGGCACGACGAGCGTGATCGTCCGGTCGGGGAATTGCTGGGCGCTGGCGGGCAGGCCGAGTGCCAGAGATGCGAGCACGGTGGTGCCGAGGGCCACGAGGGTCCGGCGGGTGAGCGTCGAAAATGTCACGTTGTTTCCTCCCGAGGTGACGTGAAGTCCGCCCCCACAGGATAGGGCGCCCGGCCCGTCAGGCAAGAGCCGGCGTTCAGCCGACTGCGCGGTCCTCTCCAAGGAAGGCCTGGCCGCCATGATCGAACTGCAGGCGCGCGAGGCGGGCGTAGAGCCCGTCCTGCCGGATGAGCGACTGGTGAGTGCCTTCCTCGACGATGCGGCCTGCCTCCATGACGAGGATGCGGTCGGCCTTCAGCACGGTGGCGAGACGGTGGGCGATGACGATCGTCGTGCGCTTGCCCATCTGGCCGTCGAGGGCCTTCTGGACGAGCGTCTCGCTTTCCGCGTCGAGGGCGGAGGTCGCCTCGTCGAGCAGCAGCAGCGGGGCGTCCTTGAGGATGGCGCGGGCGATGGCGATGCGCTGGCGCTGGCCGCCCGACAGCGTGACGCCGCGTTCGCCGACCATGGTGTCATAGCCCCTGTCGAGCCGTTCGATGAACTCTTCCGCCTGCGCTGCCCTTGCGGCGGCCCGCACGGCCTCGTCGCTGACGCCGGACATGCCGAAGGCGATGTTGTCGCGGATGGTCGCTGCGAAGATGGTGACGTCCTGCGGCACGAGCGCGATGCGGCGGCGCAGCTCGTGCGGATCGGCGGCACGAAGATCGACGCCGTCGAGAAGCACGGTGCCGGCATCGGGGTCGTAGAAGCGCAGCACCAGCGAGAGGATCGTGCTCTTGCCGGCGCCGGAAGGGCCGACGATGGCAACGGTCTCGCCGTGCTTCACCGCAAAGGTCAGGCCGTTGATGCTGCGATAGCCGGGACGGGCAGGGTAGGCGAAATGCACATCATTGAAGGTCAGGTCACCGCGCGCGGGCAGCGGCAGGGCCACGGGGTTCGTGGGTGCGGTGATCGCCGGCGGCTCTTCCAGGAGCTCGGTCAGGCGCTCGGCCGCGCCGGCGGCCTGCGAAAGCTCGCCCCAGACTTCCGACAGCGCGCCGAGGCTGCCGGCGGCAAAGACCGCATAGAGCAGGAACTGGCCGAGCGTGCCGGCCGAAAGCGTGCCCGACAGCACGTCGCGGGCGCCGAACCAGAGCACGGCGACGACCGAGCCGAAGATCATGGCAATGGCAAAGCCGGTCAGCAGCGAGCGGGCGCGGATGGCGGAGCGTGCGGCGCCATAGGCCTGCTCGACCGCGCCGAAGAAGCGGGCGCGGGCGGCGTCTTCCGCATTAAAGGCCTGCAGCGTGCGCGTGGCGCCGATCGCCTCGCCGGCATAGGCGGAGGCGGCCGCCAGCGTATCCTGCGCCTCGCGCGAGCGGCGGCGCACCGAACGGCCGAAGGCGACGAGCGGGAAGACGATGATGGGAATGGCGGCGATGACGAGGCTGGAGAGCTTCGGGCTGGTATAGACCATCATGGCGATGGCGCCGAGACAGAGGATGAGGTTGCGCAGCGCGACGGAGGCGGTGGCGCCGACGGCGGACTTGATCTGCGTCGTGTCGGCCGTCAGCCGCGAGACGATCTCGCCGGACTGGTTGACGTCGAAGAAGGCAGGCGAAAGCTTCGTCACATGGGAAAAGACGTCGCGGCGCAGGTCCGCCACGATGCGCTCTCCGAGCGTGATGACGAAGTAGTAGCGCATGGCGCTCGCCAGCGCGAGCAGGCCGGCCAGCGCGAAGAGCATCGTGAAGTAGGTGTTGATGAAACCCGCATCGGCGCCGGAAAAGCCGTGGTCGATCATGCGGCGCACGGCGAGCGGCAGGGCGAGCGTGGTGACGGCGGCCATGACGAGCGCTGCCAGCGCCCCGGCGACGAGGCCGCGATAGCGACTGATATAGGGAGCAAGCCTGCCCAGCGGACGAATGTTGCGGCGCGCCGATTTTTCCTGCGCGCCCTTCTCTCTGTCTGTGGACACCATACCCCCGTTTCCAGCGCCTTCAGGCACGAATTGTCTTTCGGCTCTTGTTATCCGGACGGCCTTCATGTATAGGCTCGCCATCGAATTGGGAAGCCGTAGGTCCGACCGACCGCGGCTTCATTTACGTCTTTGGCCCCGCTGTCGCAATCCATTGCGACAATTGGCCCCCGGAACAGGCAGGAAAGTTGTCATGAAGGCTGATATCCATCCCGCATACCACACCATCAAGGTCGTGATGACCGACGGCACCGAGTACGAAACCCGTTCGACCTGGGGTTCGGAAGGCGCGACGATGAACCTCGAAATCGACCCGAAGTCCCATCCGGCCTGGACCGGCGGCAACCAGCAGCTCATGGACCGCGGCGGCCGCGTCTCCAAGTTCAAGAAGCGCTTCGAAGGCCTCGGCCTCTAATCCGCCTGCTTCGGAAGAGTTTGAGAAACCCGGCTTCGGCCGGGTTTTTTGTTGTGCGGAAACCGCCCCTCATCCCCCTGCCGGGACCTTCTCCCCGCAAGCGGGGAGAAGGGGGTGTCGCGCCGGTTTCCCTTCTTCTGTGGGTAAGTGATTGCGGACAAACAGCGCGCCCAGCCTTCCTCGCCCCGCTTGCGGGGAGAGGATGCCGGCAGGCAGGTGAGGGGCGATCAGCTGCGCCGTAAGCAACAAAAAACCCGGCCGAAGCCGGGTTGTCTCGTGTGATGCGCTTGCGGCTGCTCAATTGCTGCCGAAGGCCGTCTGCAACAGGTTGATCTGGGCCTTGACGCTGTTCTGGTTGTCGGGCGCGAAGGTCTGGACGTCCTGCGGGCGATAGATCTCGCGGTCGAGCAGGGCGATGCGGTTCTGCAGGCGCAGCGAGCGTTCGATGAGGTCGCGGAAGGCTTCCGGCAGGTCGTTCCAGCCGGGCGCGGTCTTGTCGACGTTGAAGCTGTCGAGGCGGACCTTGTTCTTTTCCGAAAGCACCTGGTCGCGGCTCATCTCGCCATTGTTGACGGCGCGCTGCAGGAGCAGCCAGGAGGCCATCTGCATCAGGCGGGTGGTGAGGCGCATCGATTCGGCCGCATAGAGCACCGAGGCCATGCGGGGAAGCACCTTGGAGGCTTGGCGGCCGACGCCGTCCAGATAGCTCGCGGTCTCCTCGACCAGACCCATGCCCTCGGCATACAGGGACTTGAATTGCGCCGACGCCGCAACGTGGCCAGCGAAGCTGACGGTATTCAATCCTCTTTCGGACATGGTTTCATCCCTGTTGAACGCATCACATGCAGGTAACGGAAGGTCGGCCTGCGGTGTTCCAATCGGCCGGTCTGTGTCGTGAGGATGATCCCATAACCCAATTCGCGCAAGGGTATTCTTAAGAAAGGGTTAATCTCCACAATTCTTTCGGGACAGGCCGTGCGTGGGGCGGCGGCGAGCAAAAAAAGAGCCGCGGGAAGCGGCTCTCAAGGTAAAACAGGGAGAAAAATCAGACCGAAACCCCGGGGGGTGAAAATGTCTGAATCCGGAAGGACCGGATGCACAAGTAATAACAGGGAAGGCTTAATGGCCGGTTAACTTTATTGGTGGTTTGCTCGTGCCTGTGCCTTTTCGGCAAGGCTGCGGCAATCCGGCACAGGTTCAGCGGAACAGGTTTTCCGCCGCCGAGCGGCTCGCGCCCTTCTTCAGCTTCTCCGCTTCCAGCCGTTCGATTTCCGCGCGCAGGAGGTCGATTCGGGCGGCAAGCTCATCGACGGAAAGCAGCGAGAGATCGCTGCCGATCTCATGGGCGATCTTCTTTACGGGGCGATCGTCTTCGAAAAAGCTCATGCGGGGCGCTCCTCCTGTTGCTCGTCGGCGGCCTGCGGCTGGGCGAGAGCGCGCGGCGAAAGCTGTAGGCTTTCCGGCGTGGTGAGCGTGCCGGGGTTGAGGGTCGTGTAGGTCTCGCGCATCTCGGCCGGCAGCGCGGCGCGGCGGCGGCTGCGGAAGATGGCGTAGACGGTGATAAGGATATGCGCACAGCAGGTGACCATGAAGAGCGCATAGGGGCCGACCGCGGACATGATCGGGCCGCCGAGCGTCGGGCCGATGATCGTGCCGACGCCGTAGAGCAGCAGGAGGCCGCCGGAGACCTTGACGAAGTCCTCGGGGCTGGCGAAGTCGTTGGCGTGCGAGACGGCGATGGGGTAGAGCGCGTTCGCCATTGCGCCGTAGAGGGCCGTCAGCACCAGAAGCACGATGACGGAGGCCGGCTGGAAGACGAAGAGCGACAGGCCCGCCGCCGCGGCAATGGCCGAGAGGGCCGCGAGCACGATGCGCCGGTCGACCCGGTCGGACAGGCGGCCGGCGGGCAGCTGCATGACGGCGCCGGCGAAGATGGCGACGCTCATCATGATGGCGATCGTGCTGGAGGTGAGGCCGGCATTGGCTCCGAAGACCGCGCCGAGCGTACCGAAGGCGCCGTTGGCGATGCCGATCAGCACGATGCCGACGCTCGCGACCGGCGAGGTGCGGTAGAGGGTGGGGATGTCGAGCCTGACCTGCTTCAGCGGCTGCGGCGAGGCGGCGGTGGAGAGCGTCGTCGGCAGCATGGCGAGGCAATAGAGGATGCCGGCGAACATGAAGAGCATCGGTGTCGTGACGTCGCCCAGCGCCACGGTCATCTGGCCGCCGACGGTGCCGACGAGGGTGATGGCGATGTAGAGCGAGAAGATCAGCCCGCGGCTTTCATTGGTGGCGCGCTCGTTCAGCCAGCTTTCGATGATCATCGAGGTGCCGGCGATCGAGAAGCCGGTGACGGCGCGCAGCGCGATCCACCAGACCGGATCGACCAGCATGCCGGTGAGCAGCGCGATGATGGCGATCAGCGAGGCGAAGCCGGAAAAGGCGCGCACATGGCCGATGCGCTTGACCACGGTGGGCGCCAGAAGGCAGCCCAGAACGAAGCCGGACGCCCAGGACGTGCCGAGCAGGCCGAGCATCGTCGTCTCATAACCTTCGAAGGCGCCGCGCATGGGCAGGAGCAGGCCGTGCAGGCCGTTCCCGAGGAAGAGGAACAACGTGCCCATGAGAAGCGCGAAGACGGAAATGAGGTTTTTACGCATGAGGTTTTCGTGAGTTTCGCCAATGGGTAAGGAATAGCGTACCTGCCACCGATTGCCAGATGCAAAGCGCGCGGGCGAGCGATTTTCAGGCGCCACGCTGATCGCTTGGAAAAGTGTCTGAGGTGTGACAGGAAGGGCGGAGAAAGGCCGTCATGTCGAAAATCCTTCCCGCCCTGCTTCTCGCCGTCATGCTGCTGCATCTCGTCCGGCCCCTCGGCCTGCCGGGGCTGAGACGGCGCGCGGATTTCTGGAAGATCGCCGTCGTCGCCATCGCCTTGATGATGCTGACCGTGCTGATCCGGCCGTAACAAGATGTTGCCCAACAGGACCAGCCGCGACCAGAAGGCTGCAAACCTCTTCTTGACCATTTATCCTCCGGGCGCGGTGGTGGAACCTCGGCTCGGAGGCCGAGGATGACGGCAGTGGGTGGCGCGAGGGGTGCTGCTGGATCCTGAAACGCAAAAGGGCCACCCGAAGGTGGCCCCCATGAGGTTTGGTCCGGTGCGGACCCGGGCCTTGCGGCCCGAAGGAAGGCGGGGATCAGAACGAGGGCTGCCTCGTTGCGTTCACCACAATTCCCATGCCCGAAGCCAAGACCGAAATCTCATTAGACATTGGATCACCTTCCTTTCTCAACGTTGACGATAAGAGGAATGTAAGCGATCCGACGCCAAGCGCAAGGGTTCTGCCGTTATTTCTGCTGGTGCAGGACGTCGACGCCCGGCAGGGGCTTGCCTTCCATCCATTCCAGGAACGCGCCGCCGGCGGTCGAGACATAGGTGAAATCGTCGGCGACGCCGGCATGGTTGAGGGCGGCAACGGTATCGCCGCCGCCGGCGACGGAAACCAGCTTGCCTTCCTTGGTACGGGCAGCGGCGTGTTTGGCGGCGGAGACCGTCGCAGCGTCGAAGGGCGCGATCTCGAAGGCACCCAGCGGGCCGTTCCAGACGAGCGTCGCAGCGCGCGAGATCCAGGCATTGACCGCCTCGACCGTCTTCGGGCCGACATCGAGCATCATGGCATCGGCCGGGATGGCGTTGACGTCGACCACCTGGTTCTCGGCATTGGCCTTGAACTCGCGGGCGACGACGCCGTCTTCCGGCAGCACGATGGCGCAGGTGGCGGTCGCCGCCTCGATCATGATCTGCTTGGCGGTGTCTGCAAGATCATGCTCGCAGAGCGACTTGCCGACATTGGTGCCGCGGGCGGCGAGGAAGGTGTTCGCCATGCCGCCGCCGATGACCAGCGCGTCGACCTTCTTCACGAGGTTCATCAGGAGGTCGATCTTGGTGGAGACCTTCGCCCCGCCGACGATGGCGACGACCGGACGGGCCGGGTTGCCGAGGCCCTTCTCGAGGGCTTCCAGCTCGGCCTGCATGGTGCGGCCCGCATAGGCGGGCAGGAGGTGCGCCAGGCCCTCGGTGGAGGCATGGGCGCGGTGGGCGGCGGAGAAGGCGTCGTTGACGAAGATGTCGCCGTTTGCGGCCAGAGCGGCGGTGAAGTCCGGGTTGTTCTTCTCTTCGCCCTTGTGGAAGCGGGTGTTTTCCAGAAGCAGGACATCGCCGTTACCCATGGCGGCGATGGCGGCGGCGGCCGGCTCGCCGGTGCAATCGGCGGCAAAGCCGACCTTCCTGCCGAGGACGTCGTTGACGGCGGGCAGGATCTGCTCCAGCGACATTTCAGTGACGACCTCACCCTTCGGGCGGCCGAAATGGGCGAGCAGGATGACCTTCGCGCCCTTTTCCGAGAGTTCGCGGATGGTCGGGGCGACGCGCTCGATGCGGGTCGCATCGGTGACCTTGCCGTCCTTGACCGGCACGTTGAGATCGACGCGGACGAGCACGCGCTTGCCGGCGATGTCGGTGAGGTTGTCGAGGGTCTTGAAGGTCATGAGGAGTGGGCTCCCGTCAAAGTCTTGTAAATAGGGTGGGGTAGTCGGTCACGAAGCCGTCGGCATCGACCGGAAGCTCCGCGCTGAATGTGCGATCCGCCGCTTCATAGAGGTAACGGCTTGCCGGCGCGAGGCAGGTATAGTGCTGGCCGTCCACGAAGGGCATGAACGTATCGAACGGGACGTAGACCATGGCCAGCGTCGTCTTCCCCTGTTCGACGGAAAGACCCAGCCGCCGGATCGGCAACGTGTTGGTGAAGGGCGAGCCGGCGAGATCGATGTCCATGCAGCCATCGAAGGCGGGAAGGGGTTTTCCGTCCTCTCCGCTCCAGCGGCCTTCGCCATCCGATGTCATCGCGATGCGCCGGCCGGCCATGTCTTCGACGAAGAAAGCGCGGACGCGCCAGGCGGTATCGAGATCGATGCGGTAGCGAACGCCGAAGGGCCGGTTGCCGTGGTCGCCGATCACGGTGCTTTCGGCCCGAAGGCCGCCATCGACGGCGCGCACGGTCAGGTGTTCCAGCCCCTCGCCCTCCAACGGACGCCAGCGGACCGTCTTGAGGACAAGGGGCGGGAACATGTTTGGCGTCCTTAGATCAGCTTGCCGAGGGCAACGGCCGTGTCGGACATGCGGTTCGAGAAGCCCCACTCGTTGTCGTACCAGGAAAGGATGCGCACGAGGTTGCCGTCGAGGACCTTGGTCTGGTCGGCGGCGAAGTTCGAGGAGTGGCTGTCGTGGTTGAAGTCGATCGAGACCAGCGGGCCGGTGACGTAGTCGAGGATGCCCTTCAGCTCGCCTTCGGCGGCTTCCTTGATGGCGGCATTGACTTCCTCGGCGGTGACGTTGCGCTTCGGCACGAACTTCAGGTCGACGACCGAGACGTTCGGGGTCGGCACGCGGATGGCCGAACCGTCGAGCTTGCCCTTCAGCTGCGGCAGCACGAGGCCGACGGCCTTGGCGGCGCCGGTGGAGGTCGGGATCATCGACAGGGCCGCCGCGCGGGCGCGGTAGAGGTCCTTGTGCATGGTGTCGAGGGTCGGCTGGTCACCCGTGTAGGAGTGGACCGTCGTCATGTAGCCCTTCTCGATGCCGAAGGCCTTGTCGAGCACGTAGGCGACCGGCGCGAGGCAGTTCGTCGTGCACGAGGCGTTGGAGATGACGCGGTCGTCCTTGGTCAACGTGTTGTGGTTGACGCCGTAGACGATGGTCTTGTCGGCATTGTCGCACGGGGCCGACACGATGACGCGCTTGGAGCCGTTGGCGAGATGCGCGCCGGCCTTTTCCTTCGTCGTGAACAGGCCGGTGCATTCCAGCGCGATATCGACGTCGCCCCAGGGCAGTTCCTTGGGGTCGCGGATGGCGGTGACGCGGATCGGGCCGCGGCCGACGTCGATCGTGTCGCCGGAAACGGTGACGGTGCCGGGGAACTTGCCGTGCACGGAATCGTAGCGAACGAGATGCGCGTTGGTCTCGACCGGGCCGAGATCGTTGACGGCGACGACCTCGATGTCGGTGCGGCCGGATTCGACGATCGCGCGCAGAACGTTGCGGCCGATGCGGCCAAAGCCGTTGATGGCAACTTTCACAGTCATTTCGGGTTTCTCCCTATCAATAAACGTTTGGCGGGGCAGGGCGCGGCAGGCCGCGCCTTACGCACTCAGGCGAGCTTGGCTTCCGCGGCGGCGACGACGGCCTCCGGCGTGATGCCGAAGTGCTTGTAGAGGTCCTTGTAGGGGCCGGACGCGCCGAAGGAGGACATGCCGATGAACACGCCGTCCGAGCCGATGAAGTGGTCCCAGCCCTGGCGGATGCCGGCCTCGACGGCGATCTTGACCGGCGAATTGCCGATGACCGCCTGCTGGTAGGCTTCCGGCTGCTCGGCGAAGAGCTCGACGCAGGGCACGGAGACGACACGGGTCGAAATGCCCTTGGCCGACAGCGCCTGCTGCGCCTTGACCGCAATCTCGATTTCCGAGCCGGAGGCGAAGAGCGTCACCTGGGCATCGCTCGCCGAGACGAGATCATAGGCACCGCGGGCGCAAAGATTCTCTTCCTCGTATTCAAGGCGCACCGGCATCAGGTTCTGCCGGGTCAGCGCGATGGCCGAGGGGCGGTTGTGGCTTTCCAGCGCCAGCTGCCAGCATTCCGCCGTTTCCGTGGCGTCGGCCGGGCGGAAGACGAGCAGGTTCGGGATGGCGCGCAGCGCCGCCATGTGCTCGACCGGCTGGTGCGTCGGGCCGTCTTCACCGAGGCCGATGGAATCGTGCGTCAGGACATGGATGACGCGGATGCCCATCAGCGCGGCGAGGCGGATCGACGGACGGCAATAGTCGGAGAAGATCAGGAAGCCGCCGGAATAGGGGATGAGACCGCCATGCAGCGCCATGCCGTTCATCGCAGCCGCCATGCCGTGCTCGCGCACGCCGTAGTGGATGTAGCGGCCGGAGAAGTCCGTCGGGGTGATCGACTTGGTCTGGCTCGTCTTGGTGTTGTTCGAGCCGGTGAGGTCGGCCGAGCCGCCGATGGTTTCCTGCAGCACGCCGTTGATGACCTCAAGCGCGTCTTCGGAGGCCTTGCGGGTCGCCGGGTTCGGCTTGGTCTCGGCGAGTTTCTTCTTGTAGGCGGAGATGGCCGAATCGAGACCGCTTTCGAGGTCGCCGGCGAAGCGGCGGACGAACTGGGCCTTCTTCTCGGCTTCGGTCTTTTCGAGGCGCGATTCCCATTCCTTGTGGGCCTTGGCCGAGCGGAGGCCCGCGAGACGCCAGGCGTCGAGCACGTCGGAGGGCACGACGAAGGCTTCCGATTCCCAGTTCAGCGCCTTGCGGGTGGCGGCGATCTCTTCCGCGCCGAGCGGCGAACCGTGCACCTTGTGCGTGCCGGCCTTGTTCGGGGCGCCCCAGCCGATCGTCGTCTTGCAGGCGATCATGGTCGGCTTGTCGGACTTCTGCGCCACTTCGATCGCCGCGGCGATCGCATCCGGATCATGGCCGTCGACGGCGATCGTGTTCCAGTTCGAGGCGCGGAAGCGGGCGTGCTGGTCGGTCGAGTCGGCGATCGAGATCGGGCCGTCGATGGAGATGTTGTTGTCGTCCCAGAACACGATCAGCTTGTTGAGCTTCAGGTGGCCGGCGAGTGAGATTGCTTCCTGGCTGATCCCCTCCATGAGGCAGCCGTCACCCGCGAGAACGTAGGTGTAGTGTTCGATGAGGTCGGAACCGAACTCGTCGCGCAGCTTGCGTTCGGCGAGCGCCATGCCGACGGCGTTGGCGATGCCCTGGCCGAGCGGACCGGTGGTCGTCTCGATGCCGGCGGCATGGCCGTATTCCGGGTGGCCGGCGGTCCTGGCGCCGAGCTGGCGGAAGTTCTTGATCTCGTCGATCGTGATGTCCTCGTAGCCCGTCAAGTACAGGAGCGAATAGAGGAGCATCGAGCCGTGGCCGGCCGACAGCACGAAGCGGTCGCGGTTCGGCCAGGACGGCGTCTTCGGATCGAAGGAGAGGAAGCGGGTGAAAAGAACCGTTGCGATGTCTGCTGCGCCCATGGGCAGGCCGGGGTGACCCGAGTTCGCCTTTTCCACGGCATCCATGGAAAGGAAGCGAATTGCGTTCGCCATCCGGTCGTGTTTTTCGCGAGAGATCATGACTGTTCCGTATTCTTCGGGGTTCAGGGCCGCTGCCCTTTCGGGCATCGGTTAGGAAGCGGGGTGACACATAGCAGGTGCACCGTCGGAGTCAACGAATTCGGCGGTTTTTCCGGCCTTTGAAGGCCGATTCCGCCGGCTTTTTTAGCGTTTTCGAAAGGGTGCGGGAGAGGGCTTGCGCTCCTTGCGGGAACGCTGATCCACAGGGGCTTTCCCGCGTGCACGGCCGCGCTGTTGACGCTCGGGCCCGCAGTTGAATACTGTCAACGCAAGAGAACCGGCGCTGGCGGCGGCGATTCGCGTTTTTTGAGAGTGCCGGTGAAGGCTTTATGACGAACGGGGAAACAGTCAGGGCGGCGATCGAGGAGCTTCGCAGGGCGATACTCAGCCTCGACAATGCGCTCGACATGCGCTTCGACCGCGAGCGCGACCATGGCGAGGTCGAAGGCGAGGTGCGTCGGGTGAATGCCGACCGCTCGCGGCTCGCCCAGGAGCTCGACCAGTCCGAATTCCGTGCAAATCGCCTGGAGGAGGTCAACCGCGAGGTCTCCCGGCGGCTCGTCACGGCCATGGAAACCATCCGGGCCGTGCTCGACCGCTAGTCCCCGCAATCAGGAAAATCCGCATGGCACAGGTAACCGTACAGATCGATGGCAAGGCCTATCGCATGGCCTGCGAAGAGGGCCAGGAGGCGCATCTCGAAGAGCTCGCCTCCGGCTTCGATCAATATGTTGGGCACCTGAAGAGCCAGTTCGGCGAGATCGGCGACCTGCGCCTGACCGTCATGGCCGGCATCATGGTCATGGACGAGCTCAACGACGTCAGGCGCCGGCTGACCAAGCTGGAGGCGGAGACCGAGGACCTGCGCAAGGGCCGCGAAGGCGTGATGAGCGAGGTTTCCCGCAACGAGGATGCGATCGCCCAGGCGCTCGGCGAGCTGACCAGCCAGATCCAGGGCATGGCGGCGAAACTGTCCGGCAAGCCGCCGGTCAACTGAGCGGCAGAATTGCCACTGGCGAAGACGCCGGTTTGCGCCTATATATCGGATGCGATCTGCGCTTCCCGACAGGAACCACAATCCCTGGGGCCATACTCGATCCAAAGGGAGCTGTCCCTGACCCGGCCCGTGGGCTTGGTCACACGGTGCCCACCTACGTTTGTAGGCACCCAGGATCGTAACTCTCCATCGGTCGTCGCGGATCGTGCTTGTTCTAAAGCATGTCGCGCAAAAGTGCGCAGCGGTTTTGCGGCAACGACATGCGAAAAAACAGGGAGCTAAAGCGCAAGGAGCGAATCTGAAAGATCGCGGCGCGCTTTAGATTGCCAGCCGTTCGATGCGCTTGAACACGCCCTGGATTGTGCGGCTTTTCCCCTGGATCGGCTCGATCCTCATCTTCATCAGAAGCTCGTCGTCCGTGTTCAGGCGCATGCGGATGTTGAACGTCTTTCCGGAATAGGCCTTCCGCGTTCCCCGTTTCCAGAATCCGGCACCGCTTGCGGTGTCACGATCGCCGGTCTCCGCAAGCGCCGTCCAGTCGTTGTTGGCGATGATCTGGAGGGAGGCGCCGGTTTGGCGGATGGTGATGCGGCAGCTCGGGCATTCACCCGCATTCGAGGCGATCTGCTGCCACTCGCCGTGGAAGGCGTCTTCGGCGGCCACAGGCGCGGCAAATCCCGATATGCAGAATAAGGCTGCCGCCACCAGAAAACGCCGCATGCCCAAGTCCTTTCCTCGTCTCGCCTCGGTGTAATCTAGGCGTGTGACGGTGGCTTCGCGAGTCCCTCCAGGGTGTTTGTCGATCTATGGTTAAGGCACAAAAGAAAGGCCGCCCCGAGGGCGGCCTTCATGACGGAAGGGCAGTGCTTCTTGACAGGCCTCAAGCAGCCGCCTTCAGTTCCTTGTCGATCATGGCGCGCAGGCTCCCGAGGTCCTTGGCGAAGGCGCGGATGCCTTCGGAGAGCTTTTCGGTTGCCATGGCGTCTTCGTTCAGCATCCAGCGGAAGGCCTTCTCGTCGATCTTGATCGGCGAGACCCTGGCGACCTTTTCCGGCGAGAGCTTGCGCTCCAGCGTGCCTTCGGCGGCGTCGAGCTCTTCGAGCAGTGCCGGGCTGATCGTCAGGCGGTCGCAGCCGGCAAGGGCTTCGATCTCGCCGGTGTTGCGGAAGGAGGCGCCCATGACGATCGTGTCGATGCCGTTCGACTTGTAGTAGTCGTAGATGGCGCGGACGGAGAGCACGCCCGGATCCTCTTCCGCCGTGAAGGTCTTGCCGCTGGCCTTGACGTGCCAGTCGAGGATGCGGCCGACGAAGGGCGAGATGAGGAAGACGCCGGCATCGGAGCAGGCGATGGCCTGGGCCTTGTTGAAGAGCAGCGTCAGGTTGCAGTCGATGCCGTCCTTCTGTAGGACTTCCGCGGCGCGGATGCCTTCCCAGGTGGAGGCGAGCTTGATGAGGATGCGGTCGCGGGTGATGCCGCGCGCCTCATAGGCCTTGATGATCTCGCGGCCCTTGGCGATGGAGGCTTCGGTGTCGAAGGAGAGGTCGGCGTCGACTTCGGTCGAGACGCGGCCGGGCACGAGTTCGGCAAGCGCCGCGCCGACGGAGATGGCAAGGCGGTCGGCCACGGCCGAGACGACGCCCTCGCGGTTGCCGCCCTGCGACTGGCCCCAGCGGATGGCTTCCGTGACGGTGTCGGCGAACATCGGCGTGCCGAGTGCCTTCAGGACGATCGTGGGGTTGGTGGTGCAATCGACCGGCTTCAGGCGGCGCACGGCTTCGATGTCGCCGGTGTCTGCCACGACGGTCGTCATCGCACGAAGTTGTTCAAGCTTGGACGTCATATCCGAAATCCCGAATGGTTGTTGCTGGGCCGCCGGGCGCTGAAACGCTCGGGCCCTCCTCCATGTTCCTGTGATAGCGCGCGCGGCGACCGTGCTTCCTGTTTCGGTCGCCGTGCGGGCTGGCACAACCAATCCGCCGACGGAATGCCGCCAGCCGATATGACGCGGACTATCATCGCTTCCGCGGGGAAAAGTCAAGCACTTTTGACCAATCTCTTGAACATATGTCGCATTTTTTGTTTCCTGTGTTATGGTGCGATCGAACATTGCAGAGAAAGATGGAGGCGACGTGGCAAGGCTCCGGCGCGACACACACACGGCCTATTCGGAATCGGCGGCACTGCGCCTGCGGGCGGCTTGGCTCTACTACAACCAAGGCCTCACCCAGAAGGACGTGGCGGAGAAGATCGGCGTCAGCCGCACCACGGTCATCCGCATGCTGGACGAGGCGCTGAAGCGCTCCGAGGTGCAGATCTGGATCAACGAGGGTGTCGCCGATTGCGTCGAGCTCGCCGTGCGGCTGGAGAAGGCCTATGGGCTCGACGAAGCCGTGGTGGTGCCGGCGGCCGACAGCGCCGAGACGACCGCCAAGGGCGTGGGCCTCGCGCTCGGCCAGTTCCTCACCGAGGCGATCCCGGACGATTGCACGATCGGCGTCGGCTGGGGACGCACGCTCACCGCCTCGCTCGCCAGCTTCCGCCCGGCGCGGCGCGAGCGGGTGAAGGTCGTCTCGCTGCTCGGCGGTGTCGTCGAGGCGCACCATATCAACCCGATCGAATACACCTGGCGGCTGGCGAGCCAGCTCGGCGCGGAGTGCTACCTGTTCCTGGCGCCGCTGCTCGTCGATTCGCGGGAGACCAAGCGCAGCCTTATCGAGAAATGCGGCCTGAAGACGCTGTTCGAACTGGCGGAGAACATGGATATCGCCGTCGTCAGCTGCGGCGACATCGGCCCGCGCTCCAGCTCGCTCTCGCGCGATTTCATCGCCCGCCACGAGCTGGAGGAGCTGATCGCGGCCGGCTGCGTCTGCGATACGATGTGCAATTTCCTCGACGCCGAGGGCCATACGATCGATCATCCGATCCGCCACCGGGTCATGTCCATCGACCTCGACACGGTCAGCAAGGCGCGTCATATCGTGCTCGTCTCGGGCGGCGCGCATCGCGCGCCGGCGATCCGCGCCACCATCCGCCGGGTCGGCTGCAACACGCTGATCACCGACGAGGGGGCGGCGCTCGCCATGCTGCGGCTGGCGGAGGCTTCCGCCGCCGCATAGGCCCCTAGATCAGCCTGAGGCGGACGGCGCGGGTGATTGCGCCGGTGATGTTGCGGGCGCCGAGCTTTTCGATGGCGCTGCGCATGGCGTCCGTCACGCGCGTCATGGCGATGTCGGTTTCGAGCACGATATCGGCCGGCGTCCTGCCGTTGGCGGCAAGTTCTAGGCACCGCTTTTCGATCTCGGTCAGCTCGGGGAGGGGGGAAAGATCATTTTCCGAGGACATGCGCCCCGCTTAAACGCTGCAGCCTGCCGCCGAAAGCACAAGCTGTCCCAATGCTTAACGGGCCGGCCCGGCTTTTCGCCGCCTTGTCCCGATGTGGCACAGCCGCCTTTCCCGCGTGCCAGTCGGCTTCTGCGACGTCCCGCCGTCGCAACCGGGATGGGGATTTGCCTTCCGGCGCTGCTAGCTGGTAAGCCACGCGCAGCAAGGCTGGAGACGACAGTGACACCGAAGGAACAGAAGGCGGCGATCCGCAACGAGCGGCTGGCGCTGCGCGATGCCATGGCGCCCGAGGCGCGTATCGAGGGCAGCCTTGCCATGGTGGAGCTTGCGGGCGACCGCATCGCATTTGCGCCTGGCGCGGTGATTTCGGGTTTCTGGCCGATCCGTTCGGAGGCCGATATCCGCCCGCTGATGGCGCATCTTCGCACGCGCGGGGCGCGGCTTTGCCTTCCCGTCGTGCTCGACCGTGAGACGATCATCTTCCGAGAACTGGCGGTCGGCGCGCCGGTGATCAAGACCGGCTTCGGCACGACCGGGCCGGGGCCGGACGCGGCGGTGCTCGATCCCGATATCCTCCTCGTGCCGCTCTCCGCCTTCGACCGGGCAGGCCACCGCATCGGCTACGGCGCCGGCCACTATGACCGGGCGATCGATCGCCTCAAGGCAAAAGGCCGTGTGCCGAGGCTGATCGGCATTGCTTTCGATTGCCAGGAAGTGGCATCAGTACCCGCGGAGCCGCACGACGTCGCGCTGGACGCGATCCTCACCGAAAGCGGCCTTCGTTTGTTCCAACAGGTTTCATAAGGTTCTTCGATGCGTTTTCTCTTTCTCGGCGACATGGTGGGCAAGACCGGGCGGACCGCCGTCTGGCAGCGCCTGCCGGGGCTGATCAGCGATCTCAAGCTGGATTTCGTCGTCGTCAACGGGGAAAACGCGGCCGGCGGCTTCGGCATCACGGAAGACATCTTCCTTGAGACGATCAATGCCGGTGCGGACGTCGTGACGACCGGCAACCACGTCTGGGACCAGAAGGAGGCCGTGACCTTCGCCAGCCGGCACGACCAGTTCCTGCGCCCCGCCAACTATCCCGCCGGCACGCCCGGCCGCGGTGCCAATCTCTTCATCGCGCGGAACGGCGCGCGCGTGCTCGTCGCCAACATCATGGGCCGGGTGTTCATGCATCCGGAACTCGACGACCCCTTCACTGCGGGCGAGACGATCCTCGCCTCCTGCCCGCTCGGCGAGCAGGCCGATGCGGTGATCTTCGATTTCCACGCGGAGGCGACCAGCGAGAAGCAGTGCTTCGGCCATTTCGTCGATGGCCGCGCCAGCGTCGTCGTGGGCACGCACACCCATGTGCCGACCGCCGATTGCCAGATCCTCAACGGCGGCACCGGCTACATGTCGGATGCCGGAATGTGCGGCGACTACGATTCCTCCCTCGGCATGGAGAAGGAGGAGCCGCTCAACCGCTTCATCTCGAAAATGCCGAAAGGCCGCTTCGAGGCGGCCTCCGGGCCGGCGACGATCTGCGGCCTGGCGGTCGATATCTCCGACCGCACCGGCCTTGCCGAAAAGATCGCGCCGCTTCGCCTCGGCCCGCGCCTTGCCGAAACCCTGCCGGATTTCTGGACCTAGAGAAATTCCAGCAAAAGTGCGAAGCGGTTTTGCGTCCGGAATTACGGCAAAACAAAAGGTTGAGTGTTTTCGCCGGAAAAGCGGAAACGCTCTGACCTCAGATCATGTGGCGCAGGTGATCGGCCGAGCCGTCGGTGAAGGTCAGGTGCGCCTTCACGCCGACATCCGGCTCCTCGTCCGGGTTGAAGTTGGCCTTGGCGATCTCCCAGCCGAATTTCAGCTTGCTGCCCGTCGAGGCCCACACTTCCGCGTCCTCGATCTCCAGCGCCAGCATGGTGAGCTTCGGGTCGTCCTTGCCATGGTCGAACCAGGCTTCGACGATGGAGCTCCAGTATTCGTCGACCTTGATCGGATCCTTGCGCACGGAGATGCGGCCCGCAAGGCAGGCGTGATAGTCATGGTCCTTGCCGACCACGCAGAAATGGGCGCGGGCGCCCGGTGAAATCGCCTCGACGATCTCCGCATCGGTCTTGGTGAAGAACCAGATGGTGGCGGTCTGGCGGTCGAGCTGCGGGGCCATCGGCTGCATGTGCATATGGCTTCCGTCGACGCCGAGCATGCCGGCATGGATCCTGTCGATCTCGTCGAAAAGCTGCTCCTTCGGGTTTTCGCGTGCCTGGGTGAGGTTGGACATGGTTGCTCCTCGCAATCGTTGGATTGATGGACGGGGAACGTGAGGCGGCGGGCAAGGTTCCGCTCAACAAGCGCTCAACGGATTGTGATCGGCCGGCCCGCCGCACAATCTCGACCCGTCGGCCCCGCGGGCGCATAGTCGCGCCGACCAATGAACGGAGCCGCCCATGCCGCATCTCCTGCTCATTCCGTTGATCCTTGCCGTCCTTGCGGTCTTCGCCGCTCCGCGGTCTTCGCTCGCGCAGGCCGAAACGCCGGTCAGCCAGTGCCAGATGATCGCGCGCTCGCTTCCCGCCGTCACCTTCGCCAGTTTCTCGGCAAGCGCCGCCTTACGGGTTCAGGCGAAGGCGAACGAGGAGGTGCGCATCACCTATGTCGGCCATTCGACCTTCTTCATCGAGACGCCGGGCGGCGTGAAGATCGCGACGGACTATAACGGCTGGTACAAACCGCCGGCGCTGCCGACCGTGGTGACGATGAACAAGGCGCATTCCAGCCACTACACGACGAACCCGGAGCCGGGCATCGAATATGTGCTGCACGGCTGGCAGGACGGTTCGGAGAAGGGCGCGGACCATGATGTCGTCGTCGGCGACACCTATATCCGCAACGTGCCGACCGATATCCGCGGCTGGGGCGGGGCGATGGAGCCGAACGGCAATTCCATCTTCATCTTCGAGGTGGCGGGCCTGTGCATCGGCCATCTCGGCCACCTGCATCATGAGCTGACGGAGAAGCAATATGCCGAGATCGGCAGGCTCGACGTGTTGATGGTGCCGGTGGATGGCGGGCTGACCATGGGCGCGGAGAGCATGAGCCGCGTCGTGCAGCGCCTGCGCTCGGCGCTGATCCTGCCGATGCACCGCCGCGGGCCGCCGATCAGCCAGTTCCTCTCCATGTTCGGCGAGGGCTTCGATGCTGTGACCGATGACGATGCGACGGTCACCGTGTCGATCCGCAACTTGCCCAAACGGCCGACGATTCATATTCTCTCCGGCGTCTGATGCCCGGAGTTTTTCATGCGTTTCCTTCTTGCCATGCCCGCCGTCCTGCTCTCCTCCGCCCTTGCCTTCGCAAGCAGCGCGCCGACGCCGGGCGGTCCCGGTGCGGAGTCGGGCCAGCCGCGGGAGATCGTGACCCAGCCGGTGGAAAAGCTGCCCACACGCACCTTCGGCGTGGCGCAGAGTTTTGTCATGCCGTCCGGCAATATCGGCTGCATCTACATTCCCGAGGGCGGCACGGAGACCTACCAGCCGGCCGATGGCGGCCCGGAACTCTCCTGCGATAGGGTGGAGCCGAAATATGTGCGCGCGACGCTTGGGCGGAGCGGCAAGGCGGTGGTGCGCACCAATGTCGGCGACCAGGGATGCTGCGGTGGCGACAGGACCATACCCTATGGAGAAACCTGGTCGGCCGGCCCCTTCACCTGCTATTCGGAGCGCACGGGGCTGACCTGCGAGCGCAATGACGGCCATTCCTTCCTCTTGAGCCGTGCCCGCCTGCGCGCCGACTGAAACCGGCCGTCGCTTTGTTCGCCGGACTGCTGGACGTGCGGCGGCAATGAAATTATAAGGCGGCATTCCGAAAATCGGGGCGGCAGGGCGACGCTTTACCGCGGCGACACGCTCCGCACACAGCCGGCGACCAAAGAAACGGGCGCCGAACAGATGAGACAGGGGTGCCATGGCTGGCCATTCACAGTTCAAGAATATCATGCACCGCAAGGGTCGGCAGGACGCCGTGCGGTCGAAAATGTTCTCCAAGCTCGCCCGTGAAATCACGGTCGCGGCAAAGACGGGCCTGCCCGACCCGGCGATGAACGCCCGCCTGCGCCTGGCGATCCAGAACGCCAAGGCGCAGTCCATGCCGAAGGACAATATCGAGCGCGCCATCAAGAAGGCGTCCGGCGCAGACAGCGAGAACTACGAGGAAGTCCGCTACGAGGGTTACGGCCCGGGCGGCGTCGCCGTCATCGTCGAGGCGCTGACCGACAACCGCAACCGCACCGCCTCCTCCGTCCGTTCGACCTTCTCCAAGGCCGGCGGCGCGCTCGGCGAAACCGGCTCGGTCTCCTTCTCCTTCGACCGCGTCGGCGAGATCACCTACAAGCTGTCGGCCGGTGACGCGGACACCGTCATGGAAGCTGCCATCGAGGCCGGCGCCGAGGACGTGACGACCGACGAGGACAGCCACACGATCATCTGCGGCTTCGAGGATATCGGCGAGGTCTCCAAGACGCTGGAAGACAAGCTCGGCGAAGCCGAGACGGTCAAGGCGATCTGGAAGGCGCAGAACACCGTGCCGGTCGACGAGGAGAAGGCGCAGTCGCTGATGAAGCTCATCGACACGCTGGAAGACGACGACGACGTGCAGAACGTCTATTCGAACTTCGAGGTCTCCGACGAGGTGATGGCCAAGCTTTCGGCTTGATCGGTCCGCCTGTCCTCTCCGTCATCCTCGGGCTTGCCCCGAGGATCCACTGCCGCGGGGTACAGCATGGATGGTCGGGTCAGGCCCGACCATGACGACGGAGAGGCTGGAGAGCGCGAACGCCATTCAGGAAAGCCGAGGCTGGAAGGTCTCGGCTTTTTTTATGCCGCCAGCGCCTCCCGCGCCTCGGCGAAGAGCCGCACCGATTTCAGCCGCGCCTCCATGTCGTGGACCGGCATCGACACGATCAGTTCGTCCGCCCCGGTCAGCGCCAGGAAATCGGCGATGCGGCGCCGGATCTTTTCCGGTCCGCCGACGACGGCATATTGCAGGGTATGCTCGACATTGATGCGCTCGTTCTCGCTCCAGTGAGGATCCATGTCGTCGACCGGCGCCGGGAAGGCGCCGGGCGTGCCGCGGCGCAGGCGCACGAAGGATTGCTGCATGGACGTGAAGAGATAATCGGCCTCCGCGTCCGTATCGGCGGCCGCGCCCATCACGCCGACCATGACATGCGGCTTGTCGAGATGCTGCGAGGGCTCGAAGCGCTCGCGGTAGATTTCGAGTGCCGTCAGCAGCATGTCCGGCGCGAAATGCGAGGCGAAGGCGAAGGGCAGGCCCAGCATGCCGGCAAGATGCGCCGAATAATGGCTGGAGCCGAGCAGCCAGACCGGCACGTTGCTGTCCGCGCCGGGGATGGCGACGACCTTCTGCCCGGGGCTTGCCGGCCCCATCAGCTGCATCAGCTCGACGACGTCCTGCGGGAAGTTGTTGGCGGCGCTGTCGAGGTTGCGGCGGAGCGCCTGCGCGGTGCGCATGTCGGTGCCGGGCGCACGGCCGAGGCCGAGATCGATGCGATCCGGAAAGAGCGCGGCGAGCGTGCCGAACTGTTCGGCGATGACGAGTGGTGAATGGTTCGGCAGCATGATGCCGCCGGAGCCGACGCGGATCTTTTCCGTGCCTGCGGCGACGTGCTGGATGACCAGAGACGTGGCGGCGCTGGCGATGCCGCGCATGCCGTGGTGCTCGGCGAGCCAGAAGCGCTTGTAGCCGTGCGCTTCGGCTTCCTGCGCGAGGCGCCGGGAGTTCTCGAGCGACTGGGCGACGGTGCCGCCTTCGATGATCGGGGAAAGATCGAGGATGGAGAAGGGCACCATGGCCGCGGCCTCTTTGTAAGCGGATTTGATTGTGCTCCCATGTAGGTTCAGTTTCGTGAAATCCAAGCGGTGGCCCGAGGGTTTTCGCGGCGCCGGATGGAATTGCCGGTCTGTTTTTGTTTTGTTCACATTTCGCTGGCAGGGTCCGGCCGACGGGATTAGGGTTTCGCCATGCAGGAAACGATTCGCATCATCGGCATCGATCCGGGGCTTCGCCGCACCGGCTGGGGCGTCATCGAGACGCTCGGCAATTCGTTGCGCTTCGTTGCGTCCGGCACCGTGACCTCCGATGGCGACATGGACCTTGCCTCCCGCCTCTGCCAGCTGCATGACGGCCTTTCCGAGGTCGTGCACGGCTATCAGCCGCACGAGGCCGCCGTGGAGCAGACCTTCGTCAACAAGGATGCGACGGCGACCCTGAAACTCGGCCAGGCGCGCGGCATCGCCATGCTGGTACCGGCGCGCGCGGGCCTGCGCGTGGCGGAATATGCGCCGAACGCGGTGAAGAAGGCCGTCATCGGCGTCGGGCACGGCGAAAAGCAGCAGATCCACATGATGCTGAAGGTGCTGATGCCGAAGGCGACCTTCACCGGCAACGACGCCGCCGACGCGCTCGCCATCGCCATCTGCCACGCCCACAACCGCCAGGGCCTCTCCGGCCGCCTCGCCAAGCTCGCGGGCTGATTTGTTCTTGACTTGTTCCGGTCTGGCCGTTAAGTAATACCTCGGAGGTATTACCATGCGCGTGACGGAAAAAGGCCAGGTGACGATCCCCAAACCCATCCGCGACCGGCTTGCCATCGAGCCTGGCTCGGAAGTGGATTTCGTCGTGTCGGATGAAGGTGTGATGCTCGTCAAGGTTGGCGACGGCAAACCCGGCTTTGATGATTTCGAAGCCTGGGCGGCCAGCGTCCAAGGGACCTGGGATCTGGACGGCATGACGCCGGACGAATATTTCGAATGGCTGCGGGGACCGCGTGATGACCTCGACCGTCGTTGATACGAATATCCTCATCGACATGCTGGGCCCGGATCGGCCACAGCGGGACTGGTCCTTCAACGCGCTGAAGCGATGCTTGGAAGAGGGGGAACTTGTCCTCAATCCCATCGTCTGGTCGGAGCTTGCGACCTCGCCGCTCAGCGAACTGGAACTCAACCTCGCCTTCGGCTGGCTGCGCATGCGGCGCGAACCTCTGTCCTACGAAGCCGCCTTCGCCGCCGGCAAGGCGCATTATGCCTATCGCCGGGCTGGCGGGTTGCGCGAGCGCACGCTTCCCGATTTCCTGGTCGGCGCGCAGGCGGAAGCGCGGGGCCATCGCCTGCTCACCCGCGATGCCGCGCGCTATCGCAGCTATTTCCCCGCGCTCGACATCCTCTCCCCCGAAACCCATCCCTGACGGATTTTCTCATGATCGGCAAACTCAAGGGCACAATCGACGAGATCGGCGAGGACCACGTGGTCGTCGACGTGCACGGCGTCGGCTACGTCGCCTTCTGCTCGGCGCGCACGCTCGGCAAGCTCGGTTCGAGCGGCGAGGCGGCGGTGCTGTTCATCGAGACCTATGTGCGGGAGGACCAGTTCAAGCTGTTCGGCTTCCTGACGGCGCTGGAGCGGGAGTGGTTCCGGCTGCTGCAGAGCGTGCAGGGCGTCGGCTCCAAGGTGGCGCTGGCCGTCCTCTCGACCCTGACGCCAGGGGAACTCGCCAACGCCATCGCGCTGCAGGACAAGACGGCGGTTTCGCGCGCGCCGGGCGTCGGGCCGAAGGTGGCGGTGCGCATCATCACGGAACTGCGTAACAAGGCGCCGGCCTTCGCGGGGGAGGCGTCCGCCTCGATCGGGCTCAAGCAGGAGCTCGGCGAGGGCGTCGCCTCCGCGCCGGTTTCCGATGCCGTCTCGGCGCTGACCAATCTCGGCTATTCGCGCGACCAGGCGGCCAATGCGGTCGCGGCAGCGCTGAAGAATGGCGGGGAGGGGGCCGACAGCGCCAAGCTCATCCGCCTCGGCCTCAAGGAATTGTCGCGGTGATGCGGTTGCCTTCCTTGGCCGACAATGGGATTAGGCGCTCATGAGCGACGAAAACAGACTGCTTTCGCCGGAAAAGCGCGGCGAGGACATCGATACCGCCTTGCGGCCGCAGACGCTGGACGATTTCACCGGCCAGGCGGAAGCGCGCGCCAACCTGAAGATCTTCATCGAGGCGGCGAAGAACCGCGGCGAGGCGCTCGACCATGTGCTGTTCGTCGGGCCGCCCGGCCTCGGCAAGACGACGCTGGCGCAGATCATGGCGAAGGAGCTCGGCGTCAATTTCCGCTCGACCTCCGGTCCCGTCATCGCGAAGGCCGGCGACCTTGCGGCGCTGCTCACCAATCTCGAAGAGCGCGACGTGCTCTTCATCGACGAGATCCATCGCCTCAACCCGGCCGTCGAGGAAATCCTCTATCCGGCCATGGAGGATTTCCAGCTCGACCTCATCATCGGCGAAGGCCCGGCGGCGCGTTCGGTGAAGATCGACCTGTCGAAATTCACCCTCGTCGCCGCCACCACGCGTCTCGGTCTCCTCACCACGCCGCTGCGCGACCGCTTCGGCATCCCGGTGCGGCTGAACTTCTACACCGCCGAGGAACTGGAGCTGATCGTGCGCCGCGGCGCGCGATTGATGGGCCTCGGCATGACGGAAGAGGGCGCGCGCGAGATCGCGCGGCGTGCGCGCGGCACGCCACGCATCGCTGGCCGGCTGCTCCGCCGCGTGCGCGATTTCGCCGAAGTGGCGCGGGCCGAGGCGGTGACGCAAAAGATCGCCGATGAGGCGCTGACGCGGCTGCTGGTCGACAATATGGGGCTCGATCAGCTCGACCGGCGCTATCTGTCGATGATCGCGCACAATTTCGGCGGCGGGCCTGTCGGCATCGAGACCATCGCGGCGGGGCTTTCCGAACCGCGCGACGCGATCGAGGACATCATCGAGCCCTACATGATCCAGCAGGGTTTCATCCAGCGCACACCGCGCGGCCGTGTTTTGACCGTAAATGCCTGGAAACATATGGGCCTGACGCCGCCGAAAGACCTGGAGGCGACTCAGTTCAGGCTGTTTTCCGAGGACGATTGAGTGATCACCCGCCGCGGTTTGCTGAAGGCTTTCGGAGGCTTCATCGCCGCGGGGTTCGCTTCCTCCGCCTATGCGGTGGGCGTCGAGCCGATGCTGCGGCTGCGCACGGTGACCTACCGGATCGTGCCGCCCGGCTGGCCGACGGGCCAGACGCTGCGCCTCGTCGCGCTTGCCGATATCCATGCCTGCGAACCTTGGATGAGCGCTGCCCGCATCCGCGGCATCTGCGAACATGCCAACACGCTCGGCGGCGATATCGTCCTGCTGCTCGGTGACTACCTTTCGAGCATGCGGGCCGTCTGGGGCAAGGTGCCGCCGGCCGATTGGGCCGCGGCGCTGTCGATCCTGAAGGCTCCGCTCGGCGTGCACGCGGTGCTTGGAAATCACGACTGGTGGGACGACCTGGAAGCGCAGGCGGCCGGCGGCGGGGAAACGTTCAGCCATCGCATGCTTCGCGAGGCCGGCATCGCGGTCTATTCCAACCGGGCCGTGCGGATCGAGACAATGACGGGCGCGTTCTGGCTCGCCGGCCTCGAGGACCAGATCGCGCTTCGGCCGGGCCGGCAATGGAATCGCGGCGGCTTCGTCGGGCTGGATGACCTGCCGGGAACGCTCGCGCAGGTGACGGACGATGCGCCGCTCATCCTCATGGCGCACGAGCCGGATGTTTTCCCGCGGGTGCCGTCCCGGGTTTCCCTGACACTCTCGGGGCATACGCATGGCGGGCAGGTGCGCCTTTTCGGCTACTCGCCCATGGTTCCCTCCGCCTATGGCAACCGCTATGCCTACGGTCATGTCGTCGAAGACGGTCGGCACCTCTGCGTCTCCGGCGGCCTCGGCTGCTCGATCGCGCCGATCCGTTTCGGCTCACCGCCGGAAATCATGGTCGTCGAACTCGGCTGAGCGTGAAACCCTTGCAATTGCCGGCGCTTTGCGGGAGAGAGGCGGAAATTCTTGCCGGACGGGGCCATGACGGATTTCGACCACTATCTTTCAGGCGAACTGAGCGAAGCGGGCCATCGGCTCGCGCAGCGGGTCTATTACGAGGATACGGACTTCTCCGGCGTCGTCTATCACGCCCGCTACCTGCATTTTCTGGAGCGCGGGCGCACGGACTACCTGCGGCTGCTCGGGGTCGAGCAGGGCAGCCTCATTCTGGAAGAGGACCGCGAGGGACTGGTCTTCGTCGTGCATCGCATGGAGATCGACTTCCGGCTGCCTGCGCGCATGGACGATATCCTGACGATCCTCACTGCCACCGAAAAGGCCGGCGGGGCGAAGATGATCCTCAACCAGGAAATCCGCCGGGGCGAGCAATTGCTGATCGCGGCACGCGTCATCATCGCCGTCATCAATGCGGCGGGCCGGCCGCGGCGGCTGCCGGAGGGGCTGGCGGCGCGGTTCCTTGCGAGGGCAGGGCGCGTTGCCGGCGCGCATTAGCAGTAACACTCCCTTAACCATAATGATGTCTTACTCGCTTCATGAGGATTTTGTGCACTGCACGTCATCCTTTAACCAAAATTGCCGTCAAGAAGGCAGGTTGTAAGCGTTTGACCGGCATGGCGGCCGGCGGCATCAACCGGACATTCTTGACGGACATGCGGAGCGGGTGCGGAGTAAATCCTTCCGAGCGACGCCATGTTTGTGAATGCCGATGCGGGAACCACCTCCCAGGAGACCGCAACGGCGTGAATGTTACCCGGTTCGAGCCGCAAAGGCCCGTGCCGGGTGTCTGGATTCGGGGACATAGGTCTATGGAACAAGTGGGTTTGGAAGCGGCGGCGAATGTGACCCTTTGGGGTCTCTTCATGCAGGCCGGGTTCGTCGTGAAGCTGGTCATGCTCGGCCTCATTGCCGCGTCCGTCTGGACCTGGGCCATCGTCGTCGACAAGACGGTGAGCTACGGGAAGGCGCGCCGCCAGCTCGACAGTTTCGAGCAGGTCTTCTGGTCGGGCCAATCGCTGGAGGAGCTGTATCGCACGCTCTCCGACCGCCAGACCTCGGGCATGAGCGCCATCTTTGTCGCCGCGATGCGCGAATGGAAGAAGAGCTTCGAGCGCGGCGCGCGTTCGCCGATCGGCCTGCAGATGCGTATCGACCGGGCAATGGACGTGACGCTCTCGCGTGAATCGGAGACGCTGGAAGCGCGGCTCGGCTCGCTCGCCACCATCGGTTCGGCCGCCCCATTCGTCGGCCTGTTCGGCACGGTCGTCGGCATCATGACCTCGTTCCAGGCGATCGCCGGCTCCAAGCAGACGAGCCTTGCGGTCGTGGCGCCCGGCATTGCCGAAGCGCTTCTGGCCACCGCCATCGGCCTTCTTGCCGCAATTCCGGCGGTTATTGCCTACAACAAGTTCTCTGCCGATGCCGGCAAGCTGACGGCGCGCATGGAAGGTTTCGCGGACGAGTTCTCCGCCATCCTGTCGCGCCAGATCGACGAGAAGCTGCAGCCGCGCGCCGCGGCGCAGTGACCGGCCTTTAGACGGAGAACGATGCCATGGGCATGTCAGTCGGAGCGAAAAATGCAGGCGGTGGCCGTCGCCGTCGCGGCGGAGGCAAGAGGGCCCCGATGAGCGAGATCAACGTGACGCCGTTCGTCGACGTCATGCTCGTTCTGCTCATCATCTTCATGGTGGCGGCGCCCCTGATGACGGTCGGCGTGCCGCTCGACCTGCCGAAGACGCAGGCGAAGGCTCTCAACGCCGACACGCAGCCGATCACCGTTTCCGTCAAGGCGGACGGCCAGGTCTACCTGCAGGAAACGCCGATCCCGATCGACGAGATCGCTGCAAAGCTCCAGGCCGTGGCGACCACGGGCTATACGGAGCGCGTCTTCGTGCGCGGCGACGGCACGGCGCCCTATGGCGTTATCGCCGACGTGATGTCGCGCATCCAGGCCGGCGGGTTCACCAATATCGGCCTCGTCACCGAGCAGAAACCGGACAGGTGATCGCACGCCATGAAGGGCAGCCTCGCCACATCCGCCGTCATCCACTCCCTGGTTCTCACCTGGGCGCTGGTTTCGCTCGGCAGTCCTGAAAGCTTCGACGTCGCCAATGTCGAGGCCATGCCGGTCGATATCGTGTCGATCGAGGAGCTGACGCAGATCCAGCAGGGCGACAAGAAGGCCGAAATGAAGGAAAAGGCCGCGCCTATCCCGACCAAGAAGGAAACGCCGGTCGAGAACGCGGAAAATGCCGGCGAAAACGACGTCGACCTGAAGAACCTGCCGACGCCGGAGGAAAAGCCGCGCGACATCGAGACCGCCGCCGCGCCGGAAAAGGCCGAGAAGGTCGTGCAGACGCCGGACACGAAACCCGTCGAGGACGTCAAGCAGGAAGAACCTGCCAGCGAACCCTCGACCGAGGTTGCGGCGCTTCCCGAGACCAGGCAGGAGGTCAAGCCTGACCCGAAGCCCGAGGCGACGCCTTCCGAGGAGAAGCCGGCCGAGGTCGAGGATGCAGAGGCGCTGCCGGACAGGATCCCGCTTCCCGAGATGAAGCCGAAGCTCGAGACGAAGAAGGCGGAGACCGCGGAAAAGCCGGCCGAGAAGAAGGTGGAGACGGCGAAGGCCGAGACCGCCAAGACGCCGGACCGCAAGAAGGACCAGAAGAAGAAGCAGGAAAAGGCGAGCTCGCTGAACGACAGCGACTTCAACGCCGACGAGATCTCCGCGCTCCTCAACAAGGAAAAGGCGGCCGGCGGCGGTGCGAAGCGCTCGCAGGAACAGGCGGCGCTCGGCGGCAAGAAGACGACTAGCGGCACCAAGCTGTCGCTCAGCGAGATGGACGCGCTGCGCGGCCAGATCCAGAACAACTGGTCGATCATCCCCGGCCTTGCCGATGCCGCCGACGTGCGCATCAAGGTCACGATGCAGCTCGACCAGAACGGCGACATCATCGGCGAGCCGGAAGTGGTCGCGACGGGCGGTTCGGATACCGCGCGCCGTGCGCTTGCCGGCGGCGCCCGCCGCGCCATCATGAAATCGCGGCCCTTCAAGGGCCTGCCCCCGGAAAAATATGATGCCTGGAGCGAAGTCGTCGTGAACTTCGACCCCAGCCAGATGATGTAATACCAAGTCTCGATGATAGGAGCCTATAGGATGACGTATAGCTGGTCTGTGGCTAGGCGCGGTGCGCAGGGCGATGCTCCCGCATCGCTCAAGCGCCGCAACGACGCCACAGACCAGCTATACGTCACCTCCGGTCGGCTTGTCGGACTTGCCGGCTGTGTCGAGGCCCTTGACCGATGCGGGAGCATCGCTCTGCGGACCTCTCCTAGCCGGCAAGCCCGACAAGCCGATCCTATGGGTTCCTATCATCGAGACTTGGTATAAAACTAGGAAGGCCTAGATTTATGTTCAGACGCACTCTCCTCCGTTTGCTGGTCGTGCTGACCGGCCTTGCGGCGTCCTTGCCGCAGGCTTGGGCGCTCGTGGAAATCAACATCAACAAGGGCAATGTCGAGCCGCTGCCGATCGCCGTCACCGATTTCATCGCCGGCGGTGATCTCGGCCAGCGCGTCACCGACGTGATCGCGGCCGACCTCAAGCGCTCCGGCCTCTTCGCGCCGGTGAACAAGCAGGCTTTCATCGAGAAGATATCCAATCCCGACCAGGCGCCGCGCTTCGATGACTGGAAGGTCATCAATGCACAGGCCCTCGTGACGGGCCGCGTGACGCAGGAGGGTGACGGGCGCCTGCGCGCCGAGTTCCGCCTGTGGGACACCTTCGCCGGCAAGCAGATCACCGGCCAGCAGTTCTATACCCAGCCGGAAAACTGGCGCCGCGTCGCGCACATCATCGCTGACGCGATCTATGAGAGCCTGACCGGCGAGAAGGGCTATTTCGACACCCGCATCGTCTATGTCGCCGAAAGCGGCCCGAAGACGGCCCGCAAGCGCCAGCTCGCCATCATGGACCAGGACGGCTTCAACGCCCGCGCGCTCACCAACGCCAACGAGCTGGTCCTGACGCCGCGCTTCTCGCCGAACCGCCAGGAAATCACCTACATGTCCTTCGAGGGCAACCAGCCGCGCGTCTACCTGCTCCAGCTTGAGACGGGGCAGCGCGAGGTGGTCGGCAACTTCCCGGGCATGACCTTCTCGCCGCGCTTCTCGCCGGATGGCCAGAAGGTCATCATGAGCCTTCAGCAGGAAGGCAATTCCAACATCTACACGATGGACCTGCGCTCGCGCACCACGACGCGACTCACCTCGACGGCGGCGATCGACACCTCGCCCTCCTACTCGCCGGACGGCTCGCAGATCGTCTTCGAGAGCGACCGCGGCGGCAGGCCGCAGCTCTACGTGATGGGCGCCGACGGCTCCAACCAGCGCCGCATTTCCTTCGGCGACGGTTCCTATTCCACCCCGGTCTGGTCGCCGCGCGGCGACCTCATCGCCTTCACCAAGCAGTCGGGCGGCAAGTTCTCGATCGGCGTGATGAAGACGGACGGTTCGGGAGAGCGCATCCTCACCTCCGGCTTCCACAACGAGGGGCCGACCTGGGCGCCGAACGGACGGGTGCTGATGTTCTTCCGCCAGGCCGCCGGTGCCGGCGGTCCGCAGATCTATTCGATCGACCTTTCCGGCTACAACGAGCAGATCGTGCAGACGAAGGGTTTTGCTTCCGACCCGGCCTGGTCGCCGCTTCTGGAATAGCATCGACACGCGTAAGGCGGGCCTGCCGCGTTCTTGCCGCAAAGTCCTGTAAATCAGGCGGCAGCGAGACGCGGCAGGCCCGTCTCCATTTGATATGCCGGGGGCCGGGGACGGTCTTACAAGCAATCGTTAACCATAATCGTTGAACGCGGATTAACCGACCGCGGTTACAGTCTGGCAACCCTGATTGAAACCGACGCTTCAACGAACTTGACGCAAGAACTGATGCAAGGAGACCGGCTCATGAGCCGCATTCATTCCCCGGCCGCTGGCCGCATGCAGACCATCGCCCGCAACCCGGCAATGATCGCCCTGTTCATGACGCTGGCGCTTGCCGGCTGCGCATCCAAGAAGAACATGCCGAACAATGCCGGCGACCTCGGCCTCAACGGTGGTGCAGGCGCGGCGACCCCGGGCTCGCAGCAGGACTTCACCGTCAATGTCGGCGACCGCATCTTCTTCGACACCGACTCCTCGTCGGTTCGCGCCGATGCTGCCGCGACGCTCGACCGTCAGGCCCAGTGGCTGCAGCGCTACCCGAACTACGCCATCACGATCGAAGGCCATGCCGACGAGCGCGGTACGCGTGAATACAACCTCGCGCTCGGCGCACGCCGCGCTGCCGCGACCCGCCAGTACCTCGCTTCGCGCGGCGTTCCGGCAAACCGCATGAAGACGATCTCCTACGGCAAGGAAAAGCCGGTCGCCGTCTGCGACGACATTTCCTGCTGGTCGCAGAACCGCCGCGCCGTGACCGTTCTGGGTGGCGCCGGCATGTAATTCCTTCCCGGGAAGGATGCGGAAAAGGCGGCCGAGAGGCCGCCTTTCTTTTTTCAACACACTTTGGCCGAACTCCGTTGCTTTTTGGGAGTATTTGGAAAACTCTTCGGCAGCGCTTCGGCGTACAATGGGACCAACAGGACGAAGATAGATGAAGAAACTTGTCGCGGCAGGCGTTCTCAGTCTCGCAGCGGTAGCAGGCATGGTCGGGCCGATCAGCGCATCGCCGCTTTTCCCGCTTGCGAACGGCTTCCTGCCGGCACAAAGCGAGCGGGCAGAGAAGGGCAACGTGATCCTGGCGCAGGCCATGGATCCGCGCGTCGGGCAGCTCGAAGAGCAGATCCGCAGCCTCAACGGCCGGATCGAGGAAATGAGCTACCAGCTCCTGCAGATGCAGGAGCAGCTTCGCAAGACGCAGGAAGACAACGAGTACCGTTTCCAGGATCTCGAAAGCGGCAAGAGCGGGGGCTCCGGCAAGAGCGGCGCCCTCGACAAGCCGGTGAACGGCGGGACTGCCGACCAGCAGATCGCCACGAACAGGGGGCCGGCGGATGACACCGCCGGAACCGACACGCTCGGCACGGGTGGCGGTGCCCAGCCGCAGGAACTGGGCTCGATCCGCTTCGACGAGAACGGCAACCCGATCGGTGCCGACGCCAATCCGGACCTGAACAACCAGAGCGCCTCGATCGGCAACGACAATTCGCTGCCGGGCGTGGAGAACGGCCTGCCGCAGGCCTCGCAGTCGTCTTCCGCCTCGCTCGACAATCCCGACGATCTCTACCAGGTCGCCTACGGCCATGTTCTGTCCGGCGACTACCAGCTCGCCGAACGCGAATTCCGCGACTATCTCGATATCTTCCCGAAGGGCGAGAAGGCGGCGGACGCCAATTTCTGGCTGGGCGAGGCCCAATATTCGCAAGGCAACTTCAACGATGCCGCAAAGACCTTCCTCAACGCCCACCAGACGTTCAGCAAGTCGAAGAAGGCGCCGGAAATGCTGCTGAAGCTCGGCATGTCGCTTGCCGCCCTCGACAACCGCGAGACCGCCTGTGCGACGCTGCGCGAAGTGAACAAGCGCTACCCGAACGCCTCCAAGGCCGTGAAGACCAAGGTTTCGTCCGAGCAGAGCCGTCTGTCCTGCTGATTGCGGACGGAAGAAACACCGTGGCCCATGCGGACGATCCCGCTTTTGAGGCAGCCGGCCGTTTCCTGAAGAGTTTCAAGCATCCCGCGCACCTGCTGGTCGCCGTTTCCGGCGGCAGCGATTCGACGGGGCTCCTCGTGGCGCTCGCCACGCTCCGCGCGGCCGGGCGCTATCCCGGCATCACCCTTTCCGCCTGCACGATCGACCATGACCTGCGGCCCGGCTCCGCCGGGGAGGCTGCATGGGTCGGCGCCCTTTGCGCACGCCATGGCGTGAGGCACGTCATCCGCCGCTGGGAAGGCGAAAAGCCGGTTTCCGGCCTGCAAGCCGCCGCCCGCGCCAGGCGCTACGGTCTCCTCGCCGACGTCGCCGTGGAAATGGGCGCCGATGCCGTTCTCGCTGCCCATACGCGCGACGACCAGAACGAGACCGTGGCGATGCGCGCCGCGCGGTCGGCGGAAGGGATCGGCCTTTCCGGGATGGCGGATGCCGTCCTGCTCCATGGTGCCGTCTGGCTGCTGCGGCCTTTCCTCGCCATCGACCGGGCGGCCATCCGCGCCTTCCTCGCCGCGCGCGGCGAAGGCTGGCGCGAGGATCCAAGCAACCACAATCCTCGCTTCGAGCGGGTCCGCATCCGGGCGCGCGGCGTTTCGCCCGAACCTGCCGTCGGGGACAGGGCCTTGCTTTCCCGGTGCGCGGCCGCCTTCCTGGCCGAAAACGTCCGGACGGAGGGCGCCTTCTTCGCGCTGGCACCCGCGGCCGTCGGCACCCTCCTTGCCGATCCGGCGGCCTGGCGTGGCTTTCTGGTGCTGGCGGCGGTAGCGGGGGGGCGGGTTCATGCCCTTGAGGCGGCGTCGGCCGGGCGCCTGCGGGGCTTCCTTGCCAGCGGCACACTGTCGCGGCTGACCGCCGGCCGCGTGGTCTTCGATCGCCGGCGCGACGGCCTTTTCCTCTACCGCGAATGCCGCGGCATCGAGACCCTTGCCCTGTCGGCAGGCGCGGCGGCCGTCTGGGACGGGCGATACCATGTCGCCAACCGTGCCGGCCGGACGATCATGGTTTCGGCCGCCGGCAGCGGACGAGGGCGGGATGACGGCGCCGGACTGGGCGGACCCGCCTTGCGCGCCAGCCGCGCCGCGCCGCGCCTGGAATTCGAGCATGGCGGGCGGGTGCCTGCGGATCTTGCCGCCGTCGAACCCCTGGTGGCGCCCTATGCCCGTTTCCTGCCGCGCTTCGACCTGCCGCTTGCCAATGCGCTCGCGGAGATTCTCGGGCGCGCGCCGTTTTCGTCTCCGCCGAACGAATGAAGGCGCGCATGAAAGCGTTGTGGTAGAATGGAGGCAATGTCGATGGCAGGCGGCCGCAGGGCCATCCTCGTCGTTGACGATATTGAGAGAAAAGCCCTGGTCCCGTGTGCTTTGCCTTGGCAAGGCCGCATGGCGACCCTATGTTAGGCGACAGAGAAGCGGCCGGGAAACTCCGGCCGGGAAAGTGCCCGGAACGTTCGATGAATCCCAATTTCCGCAACTTCGCCCTGTGGGCGATTATCGCCCTCTTGCTGATCGCGCTGTTCAGCATGTTCCAGACGAGCCCGGCGCAGACCGGCTCGCGGGAAATCCCCTATTCGCAGTTCCTGAAAGAGGTGGACTCGAGCCGGGTGAAGGAAGTCGTCATCACCGGCGACAAGATCGTCGGCAGCTATGTCGAGACCGGCGCGACCTTCCAGACCTATGCGCCGACCGGCGACAATTCGCTCGTCCAGCGGCTTGAGGCGAAGAACGTCGTTGTCAGCGCGCGGCCGGAGACGGATGGCTCGTCCGGGTTCCTCAGCTATATCGGCACGCTGCTGCCCATGCTCCTGATCCTCGGCGTCTGGCTGTTCTTCATGCGCCAGATGCAGGGCGGCTCGCGCGGGGCGATGGGTTTCGGCAAGTCCAAGGCGAAGCTGCTCACCGAAGCGCATGGCCGCGTGACCTTCGCGGACGTCGCCGGCGTCGACGAAGCCAAGCAGGACCTCGAGGAGATCGTCGAATTCCTGCGCGACCCGCAGAAGTTCCAGCGCCTTGGCGGGCGCATTCCGCGCGGTGTGCTGCTCGTCGGCCCGCCCGGCACCGGTAAGACGCTGCTCGCACGCTCTGTCGCGGGCGAGGCGAACGTGCCCTTCTTCACCATTTCCGGTTCCGACTTCGTCGAGATGTTCGTCGGCGTCGGCGCAAGCCGCGTGCGCGACATGTTCGAGCAGGCCAAGAAGAACGCGCCCTGCATCATCTTCATCGACGAAATCGACGCTGTCGGCCGTCACCGCGGCGCGGGCCTCGGCGGCGGCAATGACGAGCGCGAGCAGACGCTGAACCAGCTTCTCGTCGAGATGGACGGTTTCGAGGCCAATGAAGGCATCATCCTGATCGCCGCGACCAACCGCCCCGACGTTCTCGACCCGGCGCTCCTGCGTCCCGGCCGTTTCGACCGCCAGGTCGTCGTGCCGAACCCCGACATCGTTGGCCGCGAGCGCATCCTCAAGGTGCATGTGCGTAACGTGCCGCTGGCCCCGAATGTCGACCTCAAGGTCCTCGCCCGCGGTACACCCGGCTTTTCCGGCGCCGATCTCATGAACCTCGTCAACGAGGCCGCGCTGATGGCCGCGCGGCGCAACAAGCGCCTCGTCACCATGCAGGAGTTCGAGGACGCCAAGGACAAGATCATGATGGGCGCCGAGCGCCGTTCCTCGGCCATGACCGAGGCGGAAAAGAAGCTCACCGCCTATCACGAGGCCGGCCACGCCATCGTCGCGCTCAAGGTGCCGCTCGCCGATCCGCTGCACAAGGCGACAATCATCCCGCGCGGCCGCGCGCTCGGCATGGTCATGCAGCTTCCCGAGGGTGACCGCTACTCGATGAGCTACAAGTGGATGGTTTCGCGCCTCGCGATCATGATGGGCGGCCGCGTCGCCGAGGAGATCACCTTCGGCAAGGACAACATCACGTCCGGCGCGTCCTCAGATATCGAGCAGGCGACCAAGCTCGCCCGTGCCATGGTCACCCAGTGGGGCTTTTCCGACCAGCTCGGCCAGGTCGCCTATGGCGAGAACCAGCAGGAGGTCTTCCTCGGTCATTCGGTTGCGCAGCAGAAGAACGTCTCCGAGGCGACTGCGCAGAAGATCGACAACGAGATCCGCCGCCTGATCGACGAGGCCTATGCCGAGGCCAAGCGCATCATCACCGAGCAGCACCATGAATTCGTGGCGCTTGCCGAAGGCCTGCTCGAATATGAGACGCTGACGGGCGACGAGATCAAGGCGCTCATCCGCGGCGAGAAGCCGGCGCGCGATCTCGGTGACGACACGCCGCCGCATCGCGGTTCCGCCGTGCCGAAGGCCGGCCACAAGAAGGGTGGCGAGGCGGAAGGCGGCCTGGAGCCGCAGCCGCAATAAGGCAAGCCGCCGAAAAAGAATCGAAGACGGCCGGGAAGTCTTTCCCGGCCGTTTCCTTCGGTAACGGTCTGTAACGAATTCTGATGCGCGGGTGGATGCTCTTTTTTCGCTTTTGTGGCAAGGAAATGGGGCGGCCGCACGATGTTTAAGGTTTGAACGACGGGGCGGCTATAGAATAGTTTCGCCCCGCGGCCCGTCTTAAATGCTGGGCGTGGCAGGATGAACGCATCAGGATCGGGCGCGGCACGAGTGCCGCCCGGCCAGCGATTTTCAGGAGTGACTATGAAGCGTCGTTATTTCGGTACGGACGGCATTCGGGGACAATCCAACATTTTCCCGATGACGCCGGACCTTGCCATGCGGGTCGGCATCGCCGTGGGTACGATCTTCCGCCGTGGCGCGCATCGCCACCGCGTGGTGATCGGCAAGGACACGCGCCTTTCCGGCTACATGTTGGAAAACGCCATGGTGGCGGGCTTTACCGCCGCCGGCATCGACGCCTTCATCCTTGGGCCGATCTCGACGCCTGCCGTCGCCATGCTGACGCGGTCGTTGCGCGCCGATATCGGCGTGATGATCTCCGCCTCGCACAATCCGTTCTACGACAACGGCATCAAGCTCTTCGGTCCCGATGGCTACAAGCTCTCCGACGAGATCGAGATGGAAATCGAGGAGCTGATCGACAGGGACATCACGGCGCAGCTCGCGAAGGCGGCCGATATCGGCCGGGCGAAGCGCATCGACGGCGTGCATGACCGCTATATAGAACATGCCAAGCGCACGCTGCCGCGCGACACGACGCTGAAGGGCCTGCGCGTGGCCATCGACTGCGCCAATGGCGCCGCCTACCGCGTCGCCCCCGCCGCCCTCTGGGAACTCGGCGCCGACGTCGTGACGATCGGCAACGAGCCGGATGGCCTCAACATCAATCTCGAATGCGGCTCCACCCACCCGGACGCCCTGCAGCGCAAGGTGCATGAGGTGCGCGCCGATATCGGCATCGCGCTCGACGGCGATGCCGACCGCGTGCAGATCGTCGACGAGAACGGCAAGATCATCGATGGCGACCAGCTGATGGCTGTCATCGCCGAAAGCTGGGCGGCGGACGGCATGCTGCGCGGCGGCGGCATCGTCGCGACCGTCATGTCCAATCTCGGCCTTGAACGCTTCCTCTCCGGCCAGGGCCTCGGCCTGCAGCGGACCAAGGTGGGCGACCGCTATGTCGTCGAGCACATGCGCCAGCACGATTACAATGTCGGCGGCGAGCAATCCGGCCATATCGTCCTGTCCGATTTCGGCACGACCGGCGACGGTCTTGTCGCCGCGCTCCAGGTGCTCGCCTGCGTCAAGCGCAGCGGCAAGACGGTGAGTGAGGTATGCAACCGCTTCGAGCCGGTGCCGCAGGTGCTGAAGAACGTGCGCATCCAGGCCGGTTCGCCGCTGGAGGACGCCGTGGTGCGCCAGGCGATCGCCGATGCCGAAAGCGAGCTCGCCCGCAACGGCCGCCTTCTCATCCGCCCCTCCGGCACGGAGCCGCTGATCCGCGTGATGGCGGAAGGTGACGACCGGGCACAGGTGGAGCGCATCGTCGACGAGCTGGTGGGCGTGATCGGCTCGGTGCGCAACGCCGCCTGAGCCCGCCCGACGCATTCTTTGAAAAGGCCGAAGCCCTGCTTCGGCCTTTTCTTTTGCGCTCAAGTCGCGTCGAAGTTTCTTCCGGAAGCTTTCCGAAATTTATTCATCCTTTACCGAATTCGTGAACGACCATTAACAAATACGGTAAATCTTTGTAGTTAATCGCCCCTTAACCTTTCCTCGCCATTATCCGTGGCTGATCGAGGGACTTGGAATCCGGCGCGCCGGCCATCCCAAGCAAAGCCTATTGGAGCAAGGCCATGAGGAAAGTTTTGAGTGGCGTGGTTGCCGTCCTGCTGACGGGCACGTCGGGTTATGCGGCCGATGTCTACCAGCCGGAGGTCATCGAGGCGCCGGTGCAGGAAACCGTCATCGAGACGGGCGGCTGGTATCTGCGCGGCGACATGGGCTGGTCCTATAACAAGATGCGCGGCGCGAGCTTCTACCAGGGTTCGAACGACACCTATCGCAGCTTCGATTCCACCCGCCTGAAGAGCGGCTTCACCATCGGCGGCGGTGTCGGTTACCAGATCAACGACCACTTCCGCACGGACGTGACGCTCGACTACATGTTCAAGTCCAAGTTCAAGGGCTCGACGACGGGCGGCTGCGGCGTCGCCGTGAACTGCACCTCCACCGACGTCTCCTCGCTGACCGCCCTCAGCCTCCTCGCCAACGCCTATGTCGACATCGGCACCTACGGCATCGTCACGCCCTATGTCGGCGCAGGTATCGGCGGCACCTATGTGAACTGGAAGGGCCTCAAGAACACCTCGTGCGAAACCGGCGACCCGACGAACTGCGACCCGACCTTCGAACATCGCGGCAGGAAGAGCTGGCGCTTCACCTATGCGCTGATGGCCGGTGCTTCCGTCGACGTCACCTGCAACCTGAAGGCCGACCTCGGCTATCGCTTCCGCCATGTCACCAAGGGCGAGATGTTCGGCTTCAATGCCGGCGGCGGCCCGGGCTACGACAAGGGCTTCTACAGCCACGAGGCACGCGCCGGTCTGCGCTACGCCTTCAACGGCTGCGAGCAGCAGGCCTATATCCCGCCGGCCGAAATCCCGATCGAGCAGCCGGTCTACAAATAAGCGGCGTGCTGCCGACCGCCTTGCAAGGCCGCCCTCCGGGCGGCCTTTTCGCATTCCCGAACGCGTTGCAGATCCGGACACTTAACCGTTTCTTCATGCCTTAAGATTTATGGTTAACCAACGGTGTAGGGCAGCAATCTCTTAAGGATGCCTGGCCCTGCGCCGATCACGCAACCGCCGGCCCGCCGGCCTTGAGGGATCGAGACCATGTTCCGCCGCATCGCACCGCTTGGTATTGCCATTCTTGCCGGCCTCGTCGCGACGAGCGTGACGGCGAGCGATCTCGACATCATCAACGCGCCGGAAATCGACGTTTCCGGCAGCACGGTGGCCGAGGGCTGGTATATCCGCGGCGATCTCGGTTACTCCGGCTGGGTCAAGCACGACAAGCCGAACTACAGGATCGATGCCTTCGGCGCGACCTTTGCTGACGGGGATTTCGACAATGCCCGCTTCTCCAAGCCCATCTCCTACGGCGTCGGCATGGGCTACCAGTTCAACAATTTCCTGCGCGCCGACCTGACGACGGACTTCTTCAACGGCTCGCTGCGCGGCAGCTCGAACCTCGATTCGCCCTGCATCGCGGCCCCGGCGGGCACGACCTGCCGCCTCGGCCAGAAGGCGGACTACAGCGCGGCCCATTTCCTGGCCAACGGCTATGTGGATCTCGGAACCTATGCCGGCATAACGCCCTATGTCGGTGCAGGTGCGGGCGTGACCTACATGAAATGGGACAGCTTCCGCACCCAGGCGAACTGCCAGAACGACACGGGCTCCTGCGCAGGTGCAACCTTCGACGAGCTCCGCGTGAAGGGCGACGACAGCTGGCGCTTCACCTATGCGCTGATGGCGGGTGCCGCCATCGACCTCACAGAACGCGTCAAGCTCGACCTCGGTTATCGTTTCTCCGACATGGCGGGCGGCAAGGCCTTCGGCGGCACGGCCGAGGTGCCCGGCGTCGGCTCGGTCAGCGTCAAGGGACGGGACGAGGGCTTCCAGAAGCATGAGTTCCGGGCCGGTATCCGCGTCACCACCTGGTGACACCCCTTTCTTTGCTTGCGCGGCGGCGCGTCGGGAAACCGGCGCGCCGTTTCCGTTGCGCCGCATTATTTTTCGTTCGCGACATAATCCTCTTGACTTGAAAACGGCTCTTCCATATTCACGGCGGCGGGACACTCCTCCCCAACGAGGAGCTATCTATCTGGAAGGATAGCGATCATGACGAAGACCGTCACACCGCCGGACGTGCGTCCGAACAATACCCATTTCTCTTCTGGCCCTTGCTCGAAGCGCCCAAATTGGTCGCTCGAAGCGCTTTCCGATGCTCCGCTCGGTCGTTCGCACCGCGCCAAGATCGGCAAGACCAAGCTCAAGCAGGCCATCGATCTCACCCGTGACGTCCTGGAAGTGCCGGCGGATCACCGCATCGGCATCGTGCCGGCCTCCGATACCGGCGCCGTCGAGATGGCGCTGTGGTCGCTGCTCGGCCCGCGCGGCGTCGACATGGTCGCCTGGGAAAGCTTCGGCTCGGGCTGGGTTTCCGATGTCGTGAAGGAGCTGAAGCTCCCCGACACGCGCAAGATCACGGCCGATTACGGCCTTCTCCCCGACCTTTCCACGATCGACTTCGACCGTGACGTGGTCTTCACCTGGAACGGCACGACCTCGGGCGTGCGCGTGCCGAACGCCGACTTCATCCCGGCCGACCGCAAGGGCCTGACCATCTGCGACGCGACCTCGGCCGCCTTCGCGCAGAACCTCGATTTCGCCAAGCTCGACGTCGTCACCTTCTCCTGGCAGAAGGTGCTGGGCGGTGAGGGCGCGCATGGCGTCATCATCCTGTCGCCTCGCGCTGTCGAGCGGCTGGAAAGCTATACGCCCTCCTGGCCGATGCCGAAGATCTTCCGCATGACCAAGGGCGGCAAGCTGATCGAGGGCATCTTCCAGGGCGAGACGATCAACACGCCCTCCATGCTCTGCGTCGAGGACTATATCGATGCGCTCAACTGGGCCAAGCAGGTCGGCGGCCTCAAGGGCCTGATGGCCCGCGCCGACGCCAATGCCAAGGTCATCTTCGACTTCGTCGAGAAGAACGAGTGGATCGCCAATCTCGCCAAGGATCCGGCGACGCGCTCCAACACCTCGGTCTGCCTGACGATCGCCGACAAGGACGTGCTGGCGCTCGATGCCGACGCCCAGGCCGCTTTCGCCAAGGGTTTCGTCGCGCTCCTCGACAAGGAAGGTGTCGCCTACGACATCGGCGCCTATCGCGACGCCCCGTCGGGCCTGCGCATCTGGGCCGGCGCCACCATCGACACGGCCGACCTCGAAGCGCTGATGCCATGGCTCTCCTGGGCCTTCGAGACCCAGAAGGCGACGCTCGCCAAGGCCGCGGCCTGATTTTGCGACTGGCTTCGTCCTTCGGGCGAAGCCACCCTTATCTCATCTTCCCGGACCCATTGAAGGAGGCCTCTCATGGCACCTCGCGTACTCGTATCCGATGAACTGTCGGAAACCGCCGTCCAGATCTTCCGCGATCGCGGCGTCGACGTCGATTTCCAGCCGAAGATCGGCAAGGACAAGGACAAGCTCGCCGAGATCATCGGCAATTATGATGGCCTCGCCATCCGCTCGGCCACCAAGGCGACGGAAAAGCTGATCGCGGCGGCGACCAACCTCAAGGTCATCGGCCGCGCCGGCATCGGCGTTGACAATGTCGATATCCCGGCCGCCTCGCGCCGCGGCATCATCGTCATGAACACGCCCTTCGGCAACTCGATCACCACGGCCGAGCACGCCATCGCGCTGATGTTCGCCGTCGCCCGCCAGCTTCCGGCCGCCGACGCCTCTACCCAGGCCGGCAAGTGGGAGAAGTCGAAGTTCATGGGCGTCGAGATCACCGGCAAGACGCTCGGCGTCATCGGCGCCGGCAATATCGGCTCCATCGTCTGCTCGCGCGCCATCGGCCTCAAGATGCACGTCATCGCCTATGACCCGTTCCTCTCCAAGGAGCGCGCCGAGGAGATGGGCGTGACCAAGGTCGAACTGGACGAGCTGCTGGCCAAGGCCGACTTCATCACGCTGCATGTTCCGCTCACCGACAAGACCCGCAACATCCTCAACGCCGAGGCGCTCGCCAAGACGAAGCCGGGCGTCCGCATCGTCAACTGCGCCCGCGGCGGTCTCGTCGATGAGAAGGCGCTGGCGGAAGCCCTGAAGTCCGGCCATGTCGCCGGCGCCGGCTTCGACGTCTTCGAGGTCGAGCCCGCCACCGAAAGCCCGCTCTTCGGTCTGCCGAACGTCGTCTGCACGCCGCATCTCGGCGCGTCGACCACGGAAGCGCAGGAGAACGTCGCCCTCCAGGTCGCCGAGCAGATGTCGGACTACCTCGTCAAGGGCGCTGTATCCAACGCCATCAACATGCCGTCGATCACTGCCGAGGAGGCGCCGATCCTGAAGCCGTTCATTCGCCTTGCGGACGTGCTCGGCGCCTTCGTCGGCCAGGTCACGGAAAGCGCGATCAAGGAAATCGAGATCCTCTACGACGGCGCGACGGCCTCGATGAACACCAAGGCGCTGACCAGCGCGGTGCTCGCCGGCCTCATCCGCCCGCAGGTGGCCGATGTCAACATGGTCTCGGCGCCGGTCATGATCAAGGAAAAGGGCATCATCCTGTCGGAGGTCAAGCGCGACAAGTCGGGCGTCTTCGACGGCTATATCCGCCTGACGGTAACGACCGGGAACCAGACCCGCTCGATCGCCGGCACCGTCTTCTCCGACGGCAAGCCGCGCTTCATCCAGATCAAGGGCATCAACCTTGATGCCGACGTCGGCAACCACATGGTCTACATCACCAATACCGACGTTCCCGGCATGATCGGTTTCATCGGCACGACGCTGGGCGAGGCGGGCGCCAACATCGCCAACTTCCAGCTCGGCCGCGACAAGCAGGGCGGCGATGCGATCGCGCTGCTTTATGTCGATGCCGCCGTCTCCGAGGACGTCCTGAACAAGCTGCGCGTCAACCCGGCCATCCGCCAGGTCAAGTCGCTGGTCTTCAACGTCGACTGATCTTCGTCCTCCCAAGACGAACAGAAAGGCCCGCCGGATCTCTCCGGCGGGCCTTTTCTCTGGCGGCATTCGCGGGATCAGGCGGTTTCACGACTTGGAACTCGAAGGGACCATGTTGCAGGCGAGGGCAACATTGAAAATCCAGACAAGATTTAAGCGCCGCATCAGGGGTGGATCTTCATGGAATACAGGTTATTGCGGGTGACTTCTTGCATTTGTCAGTTGTTCTTCTCTTTCGGCCGTCCCCATTCGGCAATCGCGATGCCGCCGAGCACGAGAAGAAGGGCGACGATGTGGAACAGGTGCATCGTCTCGCCGATCAGCGCGACGGACAGGATGGTGCCGAAGACCGGGATGGCATTGATGAAGAGACCGGCCCGGTTGGCGCCGATCATCTCCACGCCGCGCACATAGAGCACCTGCGAAAGCAACGAGGGGAAGATGCCGGCATAGAGCACGACGATCCAGCCGGTGGTGTCGGGGAAGATCGCGGCGCCGCGCGACACTTCCCAGAAGAGCAGCGGAAGGGCGCTGAGGAACGCGCCGAAGACGGGCGCGGCGATGAAGCTCTGCCAGTGCATCTCCGGCTTCCAGCGCAGCGAGACCGTATAGGCGGCATAGACGATGCAGGCGCCGAGCATCAGGGCATCGCCGAAGTTGAACTCCAGTTCCGCCAATGCCGAGAATTCGCCATGCGCGGCTGTTACAAGAACGCCGACCAGCGTGACGGTAAAGCCGAGAACCTGCGCGATCGAGGCCTGGATGCGGAAGAGCGCGAAATTGAAGACGAAGATCAGCATGGGGATGCCGGCCTGCTCGATGACGGCGTTGATGGCGCTGGTATAGCCGAGCGCGGTGTAGAGCAGGGCGTTGAAGGCGGTGAAGCCGAAGACGCCGTAGAGAAGCAGCTGCAGCCAGTGCCGGCGGATCGCCGGCCAGTCGCGCTTCACCTGCGGCAGCATGAGAACCAGGATGACGCCGAGCGCGATGGTCCAGCGGAAGGTGGTCAGCACCATCGGGCTGACATGGCCGACGGCAAGCTTGCCGGCCACCGAGTTCGCGCCCCAGAAAAGCGAGGTGACGCACAGGTAGAAATAGGCTCTGCTGTTCAAGGCGGCTGGGTCCGATAGGTGGAAGGATGCATGCAAGGCGGGCCGGCGGGTGGCTCACATAAGGTGAAAAACCGCCAGATGTCATGCAAAAAGCGGATTGCGGCCGTCATAACAGGGTCGCAATCCCAAGGACAACACAGTATAGATGCGCGGGTTTGTGTCAGGCGCGCGCATGCGTGCGTAACAGCAAGGCGCTCGTGCGCGAAAACGGGAAAGATGAAATGACGAACGTCGTGGTGATCGGATCGCAATGGGGTGACGAAGGCAAGGGCAAGATTGTCGACTGGCTTTCCGAACGCGCCGATATTGTCGTGCGCTTCCAGGGTGGTCACAATGCCGGCCATACGCTCGTCATCGACGGCACGAGCTACAAGCTCTCGCTGCTGCCTTCCGGTGTCGTGCGCCCGGGCAAGATGGCCGTTATCGGCAACGGCGTCGTCGTCGATCCGCATGCGCTGATCGCCGAGATCGACAAGCTGGAAAAGCAGGGTGTCAAGATCTCGCCGGAAAACCTGCGCATCGCCGACAATGCGACCCTCATCCTCTCCCTGCACCGCGAACTCGACGGTATCCGCGAGGACGCGGCCTCCAACTCCAATTCCGGCGTCAAGATCGGCACCACCCGCCGCGGCATCGGCCCGGCCTATGAGGACAAGGTGGGCCGCCGCGCCATCCGCGTCATGGACCTTGCCGATCTCGACACGCTGCCGGGCAAGGTCGAGCGCCTGCTGACGCATCACAACGCGCTGCGTCGCGGCCTTGGCGAAAGCGAAATCACGCATGATGCGATCATGCAGGAGCTGACCTCGGTCGCCGACCGCGTCCTGCCCTTCCGCGAGACGATCTGGCTGATGCTCGACAAGGAGCGCCGCCGCGGCGCACGCATCCTGTTCGAAGGCGCGCAGGGCTCGCTGCTCGACATCGACCACGGCACCTATCCGTTCGTGACCTCGTCGAACACGGTGGCCGGGCAGGCCGCGGCCGGCTCGGGCATGGGGCCGGGCTCGCTGGGCTATATCCTCGGCATCACCAAGGCCTATACGACGCGCGTCGGCGAAGGCCCGTTCCCGACGGAGCTGAATGACGAGATCGGCCAGTTCCTCGGCGAGAAGGGTCATGAATTCGGCACGGTGACGGGGCGCAAGCGTCGCTGCGGCTGGTTCGATGCGGCGCTGGTGCGCCAGTCGGTCGCCACCAACGGCATTACAGGCATCGCGCTCACCAAGCTCGACGTGCTCGATGGCCTAGACGAACTGAAGATCTGCGTCGGCTACACGCTCGACGGCAAGGAAATCGATCACCTGCCGGCGAGCCAGGGCCAGCAGGCCCGTGTCGAGCCGGTCTACATCACGCTCGAAGGCTGGAAGGAATCGACCGTCGGCGCGCGCAGCTGGGCGGATCTTCCGGCCCAGGCGATCAAATATGTGCGCCAGGTCGAAGAGCTGATCGGCGCCCCGGTCGCCCTGCTCTCGACCAGTCCGGAGCGGGACGACACCATACTTGTGACCGACCCGTTTGAGGACTAATCTCAAGCTCAACACCAGTTCCGTGACGTATTCCAATGAGATAGCGAGCGGACACGACGGAAAGTTCTGATGGCGGATTTTGTAGCAGTCATTCGAAGGGCCGTGGACGGCCTCTCGGACAACAACGCCGAGATGCGGCAGAAGGTTTACGAGAAGGCCCGCGGCGCCGTCCGCCGGCAGCTCGAATCCATGAACCCGCGCCCTTCCGATGACCTTGTGAAGCGTCAGCTCGACAAGCTCGAGGCGGCGATCAACAGCGTCGAGATAGACCATGCCGAGGCGCTGCCTGCCGAGGACATCGCGCCGGAACCCGCCGAAGAGGTGTTGCAGCCGGAGCCGGTGGCGGAGGAACCCGCCGCCGTTCCCGAAGCCGAAGAAGCGGTTGCCGAGATCGAGCCGGAGCATCATGAGGAGCCAGTCGCCGAGGCCGTAGACGCGCCTGCCGAGAAAGCAGAAGCACAGGCGATCGAGGAGGAGCCGGCCGCCGAGCCGCCGGTGGAGGATACCCCGCCGGCTGAAGCCCATGCCGAGCCCGAGCCTGAACACGCCGCGCCCGTCGTCGAAGACGCCGAGCCCGCCGAAGACCTTGCGGGGCAGGAAGAGCAGCCGGCCATCGTCGAGGCGCACAACGAGCCGTCCTGGCATGTCGAGGCCGCACCGGCTGACGACTATGTGCCCTCCTGGGAGGAGCCGGAACAGGAGCCTGCGCACGAGGCGGAAGCGGAAGAGACGGCCGAGGCCGCCGAGCCGCAGGTGCAGGCCGATCCGGTGCATGGCGATCCGGTGCATGAAGAGCAGGTGCCCGACGCCGAGCCGGCGGCGGACACCCGCATGCCCTCGGCCGAGGCCCAGTGGAACTGGAACGAGGCGAGCCCGGCCGATGTGACGGCGGAAAACCACGTCCAGCCGGCGGACACCACCGCCAGCGACCCGCTCGCCTGGGACTGGCCGGAGGAGAAGGCCGCACAGCCGGAGGCAACGCCGGAACAGGCGTCTTCACGCGACTGGGGCGATCTCGACGAACTTCTCGGCCACGGCCCGAAGGCTGGTGCGGCCGCTGCCGGCGCGGCCGCCATGGCAGAGGCCGGGCTTGCCGATGCGACATCTTCCACGCCGACCGTGGAAACGGCCCGCGCGCCGCAGCGCTCCTTCCGCGCCGAGCCGCGCAAGTCGCGCCTCAATGTCGCGGCGCTCGCAGCCGTGGTGGCGCTGGTCGCCCTTGTCGGCGGCGCGGGCGCTGCCTACTGGTTCAACCGCGATACGGTGAACGACTGGGTCAACGAGCGGATCGCCGCCTTCACCGCGCCCTCCACCGAAACGCCGGCAGAAACCCCGCAGACGGCCGAGACCGCCGAAGGCAGCCGCAGTCTGCCGGCGGCGAACACCACCTCGGGCGAGACGGCCCAGACGCCGGACACCGCGGCAGGGACATCGACGAACACCGAGGTTGCCGTGGCAACCCCGAGCGGCACCGGCAAGTTCACGCAGCGCCTCCTGGCGGATGGAACCGAAGTGGACGAGGGGCCGGCCGCCGCGCTCGACGGCGCAACGCCGGAAGAGGGCAAGTCGGTCGCCGCGCAGACCCCGGAAACGGCGGGCGTGACGACGGAAGACGGTCCCGCGGCAGCCAGCGGCACGACGACGGGCGAGGCGACCCCTGAAACCGACGGCGCGGCACAGACGCCTGCCGGCACGGGCGATGCGACGACCACGACGGAGGGCGGTACGCCCGCAGCCACCGGCGAGCAGCCGGCGATCGGCGTGACGCAGAAGATGTTCCTCTACGAAGAGCGCCTCGGCCAGACGGCGCCGACGGCGATCGAAGGCACGGTGGCCTGGTCGAGCGCGGAAGAATCGCCGGGCGGCGACGCCAAGGACGAGCCGGTGGTGCGCGCGCAGGTCAACGTGCCCTCCAAGGGCCTGACGGCGCTGATCACCTTCCGCCGCAACGGCGACCGCTCCCTGCCGGCGAGCCATCTGGTGGAGCTCGTCTTCTCGCTGCCGGAGAATTTCGAAGGCGGCGGCATCGAAAGCGTGCAGCGCGTGGCGATGAAGCGCACCGAGCAGGATCGCGGCGACGCCCTGATCGCCGTGCCGGCGAAGATCACCGACGATTTTCACATGATCGCGCTCAACGACTTCCCCGAGGCGATCGCCAAGAACACGGACCTCCTGCGCACCCGCAGCTGGATCGACATCCCGATCACCTACCGCAACGGCCGCCGTGCGCTGATCACGCTCGACAAGGGCACAGCCGGCGCGGAGGCGTTCGACAAGGTGATGAAGGCCTGGGCGACGCTCGGCACGCCGGGCAGCCAGTAAGGCGATCTTCCATCAAGGCAAAGGCCCGGCTCTGCCGGGCTTTTTCATGCCCGGCCGATGCTCACCGCACCCGGGCATAGAGGAAGCTGTCGCGCGGCTCGTCCGACAGGTTCGGATGAAGCATGTGGCGGCGCAAGAGCCCCTCCCGTACCATGCCGGCCTTCTCCATCACGCGCGCCGAAGCGGTGTTGGCCGTGTCGCACGTCGCTTCCGCCCGGAAAATAGACGGATGCGATAGCGCATGCGCGACGACCCAGCGAACGATCTCGCTGGCGACGCCTTGCCCCCAATGGTCCCGGCGGACAAGCCAGCCGTAGGACACCTTTGTCGACACAAGGCGGGGATGAACCATGCCGATGGGGTCGCCGGGAGCCTGCCGGGGGCTTATCACCGCCGGAAAGCTCGCACCGGCCTGCCAATCCCGGCTGGCACGCCGGATAAAATCCTGCGTCTGGGACATGTCCGTATGCGGGCGCCAGGTGAGGTAGCGGGTCACCTCGGGATCCGTCGCCCATCCGGAAAAGAGCGCCTGCGCATCGGAAGGGCGGATGCGGCGGACCAGATGGCGTTCGGTCGTGAATTCTTCCGGCAGGCGATAGGCTTCGGTCATTGTCGATGTCCAGTTTCAATACCACGCACGGCAAAATCCGGCGCGCTGCCCGCCCCGTGATGCGCTGCCCGAAGGATGGACCGGCGAAGCGCCGATGCGGCAAGCCTCAAGCAAAAGGCCCGGCATCGCTGCCGGGCCTGTTCATGGTCGGATGGCCGCCTCTATCAGGCGTCTTCGATGACGCGCACGGCGCGGGCCTGTTCGGCCGCGTATTTCTGCACGGCTTCCTGTACCTTCTCGAAGGCGCGGACCTCGATCTGGCGGACGCGCTCGCGGCTGATGTCGAACTCGGCGGAGAGCTCTTCCAGCGTCACCGGGTCTTCGGCGAGGCGGCGGGCCTCGAAGATGCGGCGCTCGCGCTCGTTGAGGACGCCCATGGCGCGCGCCAGCATGGCGCGGCGGGTGTCCAGCTCGTCCTGCTCGATCAGCGTCTGTTCCTGGCTGTCGTGGTCGTCGACGAGCCAATCCTGCCACTGGCCGGATTCGCCCTCGCCGGCCTTGATCGGCGCGTTCAGCGAGGCGTCGCCGGTGAGGCGACGGTTCATCGAAACGACTTCCTCTTCCGAGACCTTCAGCTTGGTGGCGATTTCCTTCACCTGGTCGGGCTTCAGGTCACCGTCGTCGATCGCCTGGATCTTGCCCTTCATGCGGCGCAGGTTGAAGAACAGCCGCTTCTGGTTGGCGGTGGTGCCCATCTTCACCAGCGACCACGAGCGCAGGATATATTCCTGGATCGAGGCCTTGATCCACCACATCGCATAGGTGGCAAGGCGGAAGCCGCGTTCCGGGTCGAATTTCTTCACGGCCTGCATCAGGCCGACATTGCCTTCGGAGACGACTTCGCCGATCGGCAGGCCGTAGCCGCGATAGCCCATGGCGATCTTCGCCACGAGACGAAGGTGGCTCGTCACGAGCTGGTGGGCGGCGTTGCGGTCGCCGTGCTCCTGGTAACGCTTGGCGAGCATGTATTCCTGCTGCGGCTCAAGCATGGGAAACTTGCGGATTTCATCGAGATAGCGGTTGAGACCACCTTCTCCGGCCGTGATCGACGGCAGCGTATTGCGGGCCATTCAGCACCCCTTTCTGAGACGGCTTCCATTCCGGCAAGCCTTGGTACGGAGCCTGATCCTGAAAACCGGATCCCCGTCAGCAACCATGCTCCCCGTGGGTCATGGCGACCCCACTGATCCTACAGATAGGTGTGGCGAAACAATGTTTCAAGGCTCCGCAAGCTTCACGGCTGCGTGAAGGCGGGACGGGCGGAACGGATTTTGCGACACATCCCTCAAATGGGGTCCAGCGCCCGAGAATCAAGGGGCGGCGGCGTGCTAGACGGCCCGCAGCGCCCCGATCAGGCGGGCCAGATCCGCCGGCGGCGGGGCTTCGAAATGCAGGGTCTCGCCCGTCGAGGGATGCTCGAACTGCAGCAGGAAGGCATGCAGCGCCTGGCGGTGGAACCCGTTCACCACGTCGCGCGCCTCGTCCGGCAGCCGGTTGGCCTTGGTCTTGAAGGCACCGCCATATTCCGGATCACCGATCAGCGGGTGGCCGATATGGGCCATGTGCACGCGGATCTGGTGCGTGCGGCCGGTTTCGAGGTGGCACTCGACGAGGGAGGCGAGGCTGGTGCCGTCCTCGGTCTCGCCATAGCGCTCGACCACTTCGTAATGGGTGATCGCCTCGCGGGCATCGTCGGCGTCCTCGCGCTTCACCGCGCGCTTGGTGCGGTCCATGCCACGGCCGAGCGGGGCGTCGATCGTGCCCCTGAGCTGGCGGGGCCGACCCCAGACGACGGCCTGGTAGGCGCGTTCCAGCGGGCCGGTGCGGCCGTGGTCGGCGAACTGGTCGGAGAGGTGGCGGTGCGCGGCGTCGTTCTTGGCGGCGACCATGACGCCGCTCGTCTCCTTGTCGAGCCGGTGCACGATGCCCGGGCGCCGCACGCCGCCGATGCCGGAAAGGCTCGTCCCGCAATGGTGGATGAGCGCATTGACCAGCGTGCCGGTCCAGTTGCCGGCGCCGGGATGGACGACGAGGCCGGCCGGCTTGCAGATGACGATCAGGTCGTCGTCCTCGTAGAGCACGTCGAGCGGGATGTCCTCGGCCTTCGGCTCGGGGTCGCGCGGCTCCGGCAGGGCGATCTCGACGCGGTCGCCGGGATGGATCTTGCGCTTCGGCTCGCCGATGGCCGCGCCGTTGACGTGAACGGCTCCTTCCTCGATCAGTGCCTTGATGCGGCTGCGCGAGAAATCGCCGGCAAGCGTGGCAGCGAGCCAGGCGTCGATGCGCCCTTCGGCGTCTTCCGGCACCGTCAGGACTTTTCTTGTGGCGTCGGCTTCTTTAAAGGGGTCGGTCATCGTTCACTACACTCATTGCCGGAAGGGCGCCTGCCATGTCCAACATCGAAAACGACGATCAGGAAGACAAGCCGCTCGACCCGGTGATGGAAAATGTTCGTCGCAAGATGATGCGCCTGCAACTGGTCTCGGGCGGCATCATGCTCCTGATGTTCATGGCGGTGCTTGCGGCCATTGTCTATAAGATCAACGCGCGGGATGGCAAGCCGGAAGCCGTCGCCTCGTCCGGCAGCGCCCTGGCCGTGCCGAGCGATGCACCGGTCAAGGCGACCGCGACGCTGCCCGATGGCTTCGCCGTCTCGGCGGTCTCCAATTCCGGCGGCCAGATCCTGTTCTACGGCGTGATGGCCGACGGCGCGCGCAAGGCGTTCCTCTTCGACATCGCGGCCGGGCGCATCGTCGCCGAGGTCGCCATCGCAGGCAACTGACCGGGCATGGCGGCGGAGCCGACCCTGATCGAGGATCCCGCCGATCCGCGCATCGCGGGTTTCGTCTCGATCCGCGAGCGCGACCTGACGGGCCGGGACGGACTGTTCATTGCCGAGGGCACGGTGGTGCTGCGCATGCTCGGCGGGGTTTCGGCCCGCAAGAACGGGTTTGCCGCCGAGGCCATCCTGCTGCTCGAAAACCGCCTTGCAGGCGTTGCCGATGTGCTGGCCTCCTTCCCGGAGACAGTGCCGGTCTATGTCGCCTCGGCCGCGGTCTTCGATGCGATCGCCGGTTTCAACATGCATCGCGGCGTGCTGGCGCTCGGCCGCAAGCCGCCGCCGGAACAGGGGGCCGCGCTTCTCGGCCGCCTGCCGGAAACGAGCCTCGTGCTTGCGGGCTGCGGCCTGTCCAACCATGACAATGTCGGCGCGATCTTCCGCAATGCCGCCGCCTTCGGCGCGGATGCGGTGTTCCTCGACGAGACCTCCTGCGATCCGCTCTACCGCAAGGCGATCCGCGTCTCCGTCGGCTCGGTGCTGAGCGTGCCGTTTTCCCGAGGCCCCGGCGCCGAGGCCATGCTCGCCGGCCTTGCGGAAAGAGGATTCGAGATCTGGGGACTCTCGCCGCGCGGTGCGGTGCCGGTGGCGGAGATCCCGGCTGCGCGGTGCATCGCGCTCGTGCTCGGCACGGAGGGCGAGGGGTTGCCGGAGGCCATTCTTTCCTCCTTCCGCACGGCGCGCATTCCGCAGCGGCCGGGGCTCGACAGCCTGAACGTGGCGACGGCGAGCGGCATCGCGCTCTACCAGATCGCGCTTGCCATGGGGCGTATCGCGTAGGCGCTCGCAGGCCCTTCCGTTGTTCGCAGTGCCCCTCAGCAGCGAACGCCGTCCCACAGTTCGTTCGGCCCGCCGGTCTGGTCCTGCCATGTGCCGGTGAAGCCGTTGAAATCCGGGCTGAGGGTGATGGAGAGCTTGCCGCTGCCGTACATGTCCTGCCAGTCGAGCGTGCGGGCAAGGCCCTCGCCGGGCGGGTCCTCGCTCAGGGTGCCCGAGGTTCGGCCGCCGCCGTCGACGAATTCATAGGTTCCGCCCAGCCGGCCGTCGCCGGCAAGCTTCAGCACCGTGATCGCCTCGACCAGCACGCCGTTGCTCCAGAGGCGGCCGCAATAGCGCCCGTCGATGCTGGCTGCCTGTCTGGGCGAGGGGGCCGTCGCGCCGGTGACGCCGATGAGCAGGGCCAGGATTGCTGCCTTCATCTCGCACTCCTCCGCCGCGACAGGCTATGCTTCGTCGCGGCCGATCCGCTCGCGCACGCGCTGGGCAAGGCTGCGCTCATCGCCGTCGAGGGCGGGGTCGATCGTGGCGATAAGATCGTGCACCGGCGAACCGGCACCCTCGCGGGTAGCGGTCAGCACGATCATCTTGCTGGCGAGATCGGCCATCTCCTCGCGCAACGCCGCATCGTTCTCGCCGGTCTTCGCCGCCATCAGCCGTTCGGAGAGGGCGGTACCCTGGTTGCGCACGTCCTCTTCCAGCGCGGCGATGTCGATCGGCGGCGGTGCGACCTTGTCGGCACGCCGGGGCGAGGGCCGGCTTGCGGCGATGGTGCGGGCAAGCTCCGTGGAACGCACGGCCTTCACCGCTTCCTTGTTTTCCGCTGTCAACGTCTTCACCTTGTCGCGCAGGCGGTTGATTTCCGCGATGCGCCGTTCGATCGCATTGTCCTTGTCGGCACTGCCGGCAAGCTCGCGCGTCAGCCGTGTTTCGAGCTGGAGCACGCGGCCCTCCTCGCGCGACAGGCGCACTTCCAGGGCCTTAGCGCTCTGGTTCGCCGTCTTGAGATCCTCGCGCAGCCTGTCGCGCTCGTCCTTGAGATTGCCGATCCGGCTCTTCAGGTTTTCCATCGTCGTGTCGCGGGTGGCGAGATCGATCTTCATGGCGTCGAGATCGGCTTCGAGGTGGTGGATGCGGGCGTGAAGCGCCTCGATATCGGCTACCTTGCCGCGGATTTCACGGTCCGCGGTCGCGAGCGCAGTCTTGAGCTGCTCGCCCTTCATTTCCTCACGCCGCAGGGCGGAGCGCATATCGCCGGCCTCGATGTTCATGTCGGCGATCTGGGCGTGCAGTTCGGCATTTTCCGTGCCGATCGCCGCGGCCTGCGCCAGCAGCTTCTCGTTGCGCACCATTTCCAGCGTGTGTTTTTCCCGTTCGCGGCGTATCCCTTCCGACAGGCGGGCGTTTTCCGCGGCATAGGCGGCGCGGGCCATGTCCTTCTGGGCACGCACCTCCTGCGGGCTCAGCGGCATGGTGGCGCGCATGCGGTTCTCGGTGAACTTGACGATGCGCTTCTGGACGGCCGGCGCGACGAGCAGGCCGGTCAGCGTGGCGGCGAGAAAGCCGAGCGCGAAGAGAAGGGCATACTCGATCACGGGTCCACTCGTTCCAAAACTGGCCCCAAACGGGCTCGAACGAGCCCACTATAGCGGCTCGTCCAACCTTGCGGGAGGGGCCCTCCACCAGAAATCAACTCTCGGTTAACCGGACGGGCGAGGGCGCCCTTTCATTCTCAGAAGGGATTCCAGGTCGGCTCGCGCGTCAGCTTCAGGTAGCCGGCATTGATGCCGAGGCGGGCGCCGACGCCGGTGCGGATCGGCACGAGCACGACGTCGCGGTTGACGTTGACCTGCATGCCGACGCCGGCGATCACATAGGCCGAGCCGGAAACGCCGCCGTAGCGCTCGTAGAGCGAATTGACGTCGGGCAGGTTGTAGACGAGCATCATGGTGCGGCTGCCCTGGCCGCCCCAGTCGAGGCCGAGCGACGGGCCCTGCCAGAACACCGAATGCTGGCCGGCATTCTTTGTGTTGAGCGTGCCTTCGCCATAGGTCAGGCCCGCGACGAAGGCGCCGGACCCTTCCTGGCCGAGGATATAGCCGTTGGGCAGGCCGTAGGATTCGAAGGCGCGTTCGACCACCTTGGCAAGGCCGCCCGAGGTCGAGCCGAAGAAGCCGTGGCCAGCGTCGACGATCTCCTGCATGGAATATTGGCCGTTCTGCTGCGCCTGTGCCGGCAGAACCGTGAAAAGCGCCAGGATCGCCGCTGTTACGATCCTGAGCGCGATCGTGACCAGATTTGAAACACCCATGTCCCGCTCGCCTTCCTTCATGTATCGGCCCCGTTCCATGCTGCAATTTGATCCGATCGTCTTAACAATCGGTTTACCAAATGTGGTGTCATTATGGCTGTCTTCAAATCGGGCACGCCTCGCGCAATTCCCGCGTGCTATGCGTCGCGCAGGATGCCCGCGAATGTGCCCATGCTAGGGCCGTCCGCGTGAAGTGATGCGTGGATCTGGGAGAAATTTATGGCGAAAAATCCGAACCTTACGCTGACCGGTCCCGACCTGGCAGCGCTTCTGTGCAGCCGTGTCTGCCATGACGTCATCTCGCCTGTCGGGGCGATCAACAACGGGCTGGAGCTGCTTGACGAGGGTGGCGCCGATGCCGACGCGATGGACCTCATCCGCACCAGCGCGCTCAATGCCTCCGTGCGGCTGAAATTCGCGCGGCTTGCCTTCGGCGCCTCCGGCTCGGTCGGTGCGTCGATCGACACGGGCGAGGCCGAAAAGGCCGCGCGCGATTTCGCCGCCGCCGAGAAGAAGACGGAGATCACCTGGACCGGGCCGCGTGCCATCGTCGCGAAGAACCGGGTCAAGCTGCTGCTCAACCTGTTCCTCGTCGCCTACGGTGCCATTCCGCGCGGCGGCTCGATCGACGTGACGCTCGACAATCCGGAATTCGACGCCACCTTCAAGCTCGTCGCCAGGGGCCGTATGCTGCGCGTGCCGCCGAAGTTCACGGAAATCCTCTCCGGCACGCCGGAAGAGGCGGTCGATGCCCATTCCATCCAGCCTTATTACACCGTGCTGCTCGCCGATGAGGCGGGCATGGCGCTCGACGTCGCCGTGAGCCCCGAGGAGATCGTCTTCTCGGCCCGGGTCGTTCCGGCCTCGGAATGATCGATGGCGGCCATGGCCCGTTAACCATGGCCGCTAACGCTTTGTTTGCCAGTCGGCGGTAGAGTTGCACCTTGTATTGTTCCCGCTTAACGGGCGGGAGACCTAGGAGCAGCGAATGCAGCGGTTGATGATCGCCGATGGTTCCGACGTCGTCCGTAAGGTCGGCAAACGTATTCTCTCCGGTTTCGATTTCCTTGTGCTGGAAGCGTCGAGCTCGCTGGAAGCCCTTGTGCGCTGCGAGGCGGAGCTGCCCAATATCCTCATCGTCGATTCGACGATGGACGGGGCTCTCGAACTCATCGGCAATGTCCGCAACCTGCCGCAGGGCAAGTCGGTGCGCATCTACTACTGCGTGGTCGAGGCGGACCTGAAGAAGATGATGATGGGCAAACGCGCCGGCGCGGACGACTTCCTGCTCAAGCCCTTCGACCGCAAGATCCTGACCCAAGTCTTCGGCAGCCTCTCGGCCGCCGCCTGAGACGACGACCACCGGACTGACCGTTTGAACGCGGCCGCTCTTGAGGAGCCGGCCGCGTTTTTCGTTTGTCGATGTCTCGCCCCGCCCACAACCAACTCGAACAAAGGAAAACCCGCCGGCAAGCGGCGGGTCGAAATCTTGAGCGGAAAAGGGGAGGAGGACCGGGTCAGGCGCTTTCGAGATAGTCGCCGTCGGGCTCGCGCAGCACATAGCCGCGGCCCCAGACCGTCTCGATATAGTTCGCGCCGCCGGCGGCGTTCGCCAGCTTCTTGCGCAGCTTGCAGATGAAGACGTCGATGATCTTCAGTTCCGGCTCGTCCATGCCGCCGTAAAGGTGGTTCAGGAACATTTCCTTGGTGAGCGTCGTGCCCTTGCGCAGCGAGAGCAGCTCGAGCATCTGGTATTCCTTGCCCGTCAGGTGGACGCGCTGGCCGCCGACCTCGACCGTCTTGGCGTCGAGATTGACGATGAGCTCGCCGGTCGAGATGACCGACTGGGCGTGCCCCTTGGAGCGGCGTACGATGGCGTGGATGCGGGCGACGAGCTCGTCCTTGTGGAACGGCTTGGTCATGTAGTCGTCGGCGCCGAAGCCGAGGCCGCGCACCTTGTCCTCGATGCCGGCCATGCCGGAGAGGATGAGGATCGGCGTCTTGACCTTGGACAGGCGCAACGTGCGCAGAACCTCGTAACCCGACATGTCGGGCAGGTTCAGATCGAGCAGGATGATATCATAATCATACAACTTGCCGAGATCGACACCTTCCTCGCCGAGGTCGGTGGTATACACATTAAAACTTTCGGACTTCAGCATCAGTTCGATGCTCTGCGCCGTCGCGCTGTCGTCCTCAATGAGTAGAACCCGCATATCTGTCCCCTTTTCCGCCGCTCAAGGTACCTGGCCCCCTACGCGATACGGATCCAGTCGTTGCCTGATTTGGAGGCTGCCACGAATTGGTTAACAAATCCTGATTCCCTTTGGCAAGGTGTATCGATCTGTTAATTATTTTAGGCAGCCCCCTGATTTCATGGATGAATCGGAAATGTGACTCTTAAACTGTCTCTTTAAGAAGCACGGTTAACCGACTCTTTCGACTCATCAATGTGACGCACCCGTTTTTTAGCGAACCGCATTTACTGAGCCTTAAATCATCGCACCTATGATTAACGATGCCCGTAAACGAAAGGTTACCAGCGGTAGGGTTTTATTAATATCGCTGAATTTTTTCGCGGGCCCGGCGCGTTTTGCCGGGTTTCGGGCTCAATGCCGGTCTCCGGCGTGCGGTGAAACGCCGCGCTTCGGGCACTGATTTGGAATGCCGGGTGAACGGTTGCCGTGTTTTGGCGGTCGTTCGCTCCAATGCCGGGGTCTCGCTATCCACGGGAGTATTGCGTATGAAGTCGCGTGAGAGCCTAGTTCGCCTGAAGGAATTTCAGGTGAAAGAGAAGAGGCGGCAGCTGGCCCAGCTTCAGTTGATGATGTCTGAATTCGAACGGATGTCGAAGGAACTGGAAAGCCAGATCGCCATCGAGGAAAAGAAATCCGGGATCACCGATCCCAACCACTTCGCTTACCCCACCTTCGCCAAGGCGGCGCGCCAGCGTTCCGACAACCTCCAGGTCTCGATCCGGGAACTGAAGGTGCAGCAGGACGCGGCCGAACTGGCGCTGGAAGAGGCGGAGGCGGAGTTCGCCAAGGCTTCGGCGCTCGAAGAGCGCGACAACGCGGTCCGGCTGCGCGCCTGACCCGGTCCGGTTCTGAAGAACCCTCGCGAGCGGCCGAAAGACCGCTCACGAGGGCTCTTCGCGTTTTTTTGAGGGGAGACCGTGTCAGAGATTGACGACGTCGTGCCATTCCTTGTGGCGCATGGCCTGCGCGCGGAAGAACGGGCAGAGCGGCATGATCTTCCAGCCGCCCTTGCGTGCCTCTTCCACCGCATGGGCCGCCAGGGCTTGCCCGACGCCCTTGCCGCGCAGCGCATCCGGCACGCCGGTATGGTCGACGATGACGAGCTGCGGGGAGGCGCGTGAATAGGTCACCTCCGCCTCGTGCCCGTCGACGGTGGCGGAATAGCGGCCCTTCGAGCCGGTCTCTTCGCTCGTGATGTCCATGATGGTCCTCGCTCTCGTTGCTTTGGTGCCATCCTTTCCTGTCCTGCGCCCTCCCGCAACCGTGCAGGATGTGAACAGACTGTGCTGCATCCGCGTCGCCGCGGTGCTATGCAGGGGCATCGAAACCAGCGATGACCTGCCATGATCCTTGTCGTTCCCGCCCTTCTCGTGTTCTCTGCGCTGTTCCTCGCCTTCGGCCTCGTCCTGCCGCTCGTGCGTTTCGAAAAACTCTACTTCTTCGACGAGACGCCCTCGCTGATCGATATCGTCGTCTCGCTCTGGGGGCAGGGGAGCGGGGGGCTTGCGGTGCTCGTTGCGCTGTTCTCCATCGTTTTCCCGGTGATCAAGCTCTTCGCGATCGCGCTGGAGGCGACCGCGCCGACGCCGCCGGAGGACAAGGCGAACTGGCTCGCCCGGCTGCTGCCCATCCTTGGAAAATGGTCGATGATGGATGTGATGCTGGTGGCGCTCGTCATCGTCGCGGCGAAGACGAGCGGCATGGCCTCGGCCTTCACCCAGCCCGGCCTCTGGTTCTACGCCGCCTCGGCGATCATGACCGGCCTTCTGCAGATGAAGCTGCGCCCGACCGAGCGCGGCGCTTGACCCCTCAAACGAAACTACGGCCGCGCGGGGCGCAGCCGTAGGGGTCTTGATCGGAAATGAAACGGTTAGTGGCGGTACTGCTGAATGCGCGTGGTGCGCAGGCCGGCAAGGCCGTGATCGTTGATGGAGGACTGCCAGGAGAGGAATTCTTCGACCGTCAGCGTATAACGCTCGCAGGCTTCTTCGAGGCTCAAGAGCCCGCCACGTACGGCGGCGACGACTTCTGCCTTCCGGCGAATCACCCAGCGCCGCGTGTTGGCCGGCGGCAGATCGGCGATCGTCAGGGGGCTGCCATCGGGGCCGATGACGTATTTAACGCGGGGTCGTATCAGATCGGTCATTGGACTCTCTACATAAACTCAAGACCATATGCCGGGGACTGTAGCCCGCCACATTTAAGATTTGCCTAAACGCATGCTAACAATTTTCTAATCTTTTGAGCGGCTTCGCCCGTTGTACCCGGGGCTGGAAGCCCTGGCTTCCCTTACGTTTGCCATGCTCGCCCTGCGCAACACCCGCATGGGAGCCATGCAAATATTTCATTTCCCTTTTATTCAAATCCTGCTAATACGCCCCCAAATTTAAGGGCGGCGTCGATGGATGCCACCGGAAGCCCTAGGATGCATCACCATGAATTTCCTCCGCGAGCTGTTCCCAGTCGGGATATGGCTTCCGCGGCGTTTTTCGTCGCCGCTCTTGTGAAGGGGTGCGCCTTAAATTTTCCGGATCGAGAATGCACCCGAGCCCGGCCTTCGCGCCGGCTGTTGGAAACGGAAAATGAAAGATCCAGACAACATGCTCCTGCAGCAGGCCTGGTCGCCTGAATTCTTGTCCACGGCCAATATCGAATCCGTGCAGACCGAATACGAGGTGCTGCACCTCATGCGCCAGTGCGCCACCCATTTCGGCTTCAGCCACTTCCTGGTGTCGCGCTTCCCGGCCAACGAGCAGCAGCGTTTTGCCGAGCGGCTGATCGTCAGCAACTGGCCGGCCGATCTCGTGCGCAAGTACGATGCGATGAACCTCTTCCATCTGAGCCGGCTGGCGATCGAGACGGGCATGACGAAGCTGCCCGTGCAGGGCGACAGCTCGCTCCTCGCCCCGTCGGACTGGGAGAACGGCCAGGCCGGCGAGGCGATCGCGCTTGCCGAAAGCCACGGCCTTGCCGCCTCGACGGCCTTCCTTTTGCATTCCACGACATCGGATCCCTATCTGATGGCCTTTTCCGGCACGCAGGCCCCGCTTGCCCGCCGGGAGCTGACGGACCTGCATTTCGCCGCCCTCCAGCTTTTCGAGTGCCTTGAAAAGACCTTCGTGGCGGCCACGGCGAGCCGGGAGAAACTGTCGAGCCGCGAGGTCGAGTGCCTGCGCTGGGCGGCGGCCGGCAAGAGCAGCGACGAGATCGCCATCATCCTCGGCATCTCGGCCTATACGGTGAGCAGCTATTTCAAGAGCGCGACCCGCAAGCTCAAGGCGGTCAACCGCATGCAGGCGATCGCCATCGCGCTGCGCCTGCGCCTCATCTGATTTCCCTCGCGTGAGGCTTCTGCCGGCGGACCGGGAAGGCGGGCCGATGCGCGGCCGGAAAGACGCGGTTTCCGGCCTTCTCTTGCCCTCGGTGCGGCAAGTTTCTATATGTCGCCCGAAAGACGCCGCGCCGATTGCGGGGCGCCGTCCTTGCGTCAAGCAAACCTCAGTGAAAGGTGCCCTGCGGCGGGCCTTCAAGCGCCGCAGCACCGGAACGGACCTCGCGTGAACAGTCTCGATTTCGATCGCAAGCCGGAAGATACCCTTGTCGTCGTCGCCATGTCGGGCGGCGTGGACAGCTCCGTCGTGGCCGGCATCCTGAAACGCGAAGGCTACGACGTGCTCGGCATCACGCTGCAGCTCTACGACCATGGGGCCGCGGTGCACCGCGCCGGCTCCTGCTGCGCCGGCCAGGATATCGACGACGCGCGCCGGGTCTGTGAAACGCTGGGCATCCCGCACTACGTGCTCGACTATGAAAAGCGCTTCCGCGAGACGGTGATCAATCCCTTCGCCGAAAGCTACATTGCCGGTGAAACGCCGATCCCCTGCGTCGCCTGCAACCAGACCGTCAAGTTCGCCGACCTTTTGGCCACGGCCAAGGAGCTCGGCGCGGATGCGCTCGCCACCGGCCATTACATCCGCTCCCGGCCGAACCCGGCGCCGGACGCGCCGCAGCGCCGCGCGCTCTATCGGCCGGTCGATGCCGAGCGCGACCAGAGCTACTTCCTCTTCGCCACGACCCAGGAGCAGATCGATTATCTGCGCTTCCCCCTTGGCCATCTCTCGAAGGCCGAAACGCGGGCGCTTGCCGAGGAGATGGGCCTCGTCGTCGCCAAGAAGGCCGACAGCCAGGACATCTGTTTCGTGCCGCAGGGCAAATATTCCGACATCGTCAACAAGCTGAAGCCCAATGCGGCGCTTGCCGGCGACATCGTGCATATCGACGGCCGCGTGCTCGGCCGCCACGACGGCATCCTGCACTATACGATCGGCCAGCGCCGCGGCATCGGCATCGCGACGGGCGAACCGCTCTATGTCGTCTATCTCGACGCCCGCTCGCGCCGCGTCATCGTCGGCCCCAAGGAGGCGCTGGAAACGCGCCGCCTCTACCTGCGCGATATCAACTGGCTCGGCGACGGCGACCTGGAGGCCGTGGCCGCCGCGGGCTTCGACTGTTACGCCAAGGTTCGCTCGACGCGGCCGCCGCGCCCCGCCCGCCTCAAGTCCGGCCCCGGCGGCCTCTATGTGGAGCTTGCCGAAGGAGAGCCGGGTGTTGCGCCCGGCCAGGCCTGCGCGCTCTATTCCGGCGAAGGCGAGGACGCCCGCATCCATGGCGGCGGCTTCATCCTGCGTTCCGAGCGGGAACCGGCCGCCGAGGATGCCCTCAGGCGCATTCTGTCGACCCCGGCGGCGGCCTGAACACCCGCATCCGCCAAGGCCTTTGCGGACAAAGCGATTTTTGTGCGAAGGCCGCTTGACACCCGCGGGAACAGCACCCTATAAGCCGCGCACCGGACGGCAACGGACATCGTTCTGTTCCTCTTTCGGGCGGCGGAGTAGCTCAGTAGGTTAGAGCAGAGGAATCATAATCCTTGTGTCGGGGGTTCGAATCCCTCCTCCGCTACCATCAATGCAGTGCGTGGCAACTCTCCCGTTTTCCGGTGCGACAGGTTGAGCAACTCGGCTAGCGCGCCGTGGCCCCCTGTAGCTCGCCGCGAAATTTCGGAATTTTGACACGCGAAATCGGAATTTTTGAAATTCCGGACGGCGTGACAAAAACGGCTCCCAAACATCATTCGAAGGTTCTTTGAGACCGTCTCCACGGCGCCAGTTGCTGACTGTGGAAAGAACACATCCCCGAGCTTGACGGACGCATATACCAGCGCCATTTACCCCGCCGGGGAAGGACATGCGGCATTACGAAACGAGGATACCGCATGTCCGAAAAGTCTCTTACCTATGGCGAACGGCTCGCCGATGAATTTGACATCTATGTCTACTGCTATCGGTGCGACAAGAATGTCAAAATCGACCCTACAAACATCGAGGAGAGCGCGCGGCCGTTAGGTCTCCGCTTCGTGTGTGTCGGGTGCGACGGGCGTGGCCAGTGCACCTGCATCCCGAAGTGGCGACCCTCCCTAGTCCCTGGCGAGCGCATACCCTACGGCTCAAGTCCTTTCCGTGGACCGAAATAAGCAAAAACTAGGCAAAACAACATGTGAAGGGCCTCGGGCGCTGGCCGAGGCCCTTCTTCTAGCATCCGCTCAGGTGGGCAGCCTTGAGAGTGCGCCACGCATACGCCGCAGCCAGGCTGACCACCCCGTTACCGGCCGCATCGCATCGGTCCACCCGATCGGCCATCCCATCACCCAGTCCGAAAAGCTCGGGTTGAAGGTCAGGATGCCGGGCGAGGATCGGGCTCCAGCGTTCAAACTCAGATGGAGCGGGTGGGAAGACGGGAAGCTGAAAGGACGCGTCGGGGTCGCCCCGCATGCCGTGATCAGCAACCATATCTGGGTCCAGACCCTCGCGGCCTTTCCGATCCCGAATTGTGATCCCGCTGCCGCCGCATCGTCTCTCATCCTCAGGAAGCCGTTCGCCAACTCCAGCTCGATCTTGGTGCAATATCGGGACTTTGTCGGCGTGGGCCACAATGAAGAGCCGCCGACGCTGGTGGGGTGCGCCGACCTCTGCCGCAGAGAACAAGCCCGCTTTGATGCTGTAGCCCATTGCGGAAAGGTCTGCGAAGACGCTGGCGGCTCCCAGGGACAGGTGCCCTTCGACGTTTTCGAAGAAGCACCATTCGGGGTCCATCTCCGCGACGATTCTGCGGACGTGCGGCCAGAGGTGGCGGGGATCGTCCTCGCCGCGCCGCTGGCCGGCAAAGCTGAAGGGCTGGCAGGGATAGCCGGCAGTGAGGAGATGAACGCGGCCGCGCCAAGGGCGGCCGTCGAAGGTGGTAACGTCAGACCAGACAGGAGCCTGATCCAGGGCCTCGTCGCCCATCCTCGCCACGAGAGCGGCCGCAGGGAAGGCTTCCCGCTCGACGAAACAAACAGTTCGATAGGTGGGCTCGGCGATATGGAGGCCGAGTTCGAGGCCACCGACGCCTGCGCAGAGTGCGACGCCGGTGAAGGAAGGAACGTCAGGGGAATGTGAAGCCACACGAGTTGGTCCTTTTCGGTCGCTCGGGGCGATCGTGGAAGGGCTCGTGTGGCCTCAGATGATTGAGAGTGCCGCACCGGCGGCACTTGATTTCGATAACTCCGGCGATGGCGTGATGTCCAGCCCGAAACAGCAGGGCGCGGCAGGAGCCGCAACGGACGTTCCTCATGCGCGCCCTCCCTTGCCGCCAATGTAAGGAGCGGTAGGAGAGACCGGGGAGGCCGGTTGCATATTCACCATTTCAAAAAGCTCACGACTCAGTCACATCAGATCCCGCCCTGCAGGGTACGGGTGTGACAGTTGTGCAATGCTGCTGTCGGACGGGTCAGGTCGCCAAACTTGGGCCCGTCGTTGAGGCGTTCCACCGCCTCGGCCACCCGGTCAGGCCGTGCGCCACACGAGAAAGACTGCACTCCCTGCACCGGCGAGGATTTGGATAACGAAGGCCGTCGGCAGGCCAATATCTGCGAAGATGGACATCACAAGAAGCCCGATCATCGCTGCCGCCGCGCCGCAGATCGCGCCAAACAGGCACGCTACCAATCTCAGGAGGCTTTCGGTCTCCTTTTTCATTGCTTTCTGCTCCATCAGCTCTTGGCCTCCCTGTTCGCCACTTCGATGCTCATGATCCACCCGCCGTCATCGTCGAAGGTCCATTCGTGCTGGATGGAGGATGCCACGAGGTCGGCCGCATCGCGGCTCGCCCCGAAGCCTTGCAGCTTCACCGGCGCCCCGGCCATGGCATCCACCATGCCGTCCGCTTCGAAGCTGCCGGAGATGCTGGAACGGGCTTCCTCGCCGATCTCGGCTTTGCCCGCCAGCTCCGCTTCGGCTTCAGAGCGGGCCGGATGAAGGGAAAAGTACCGGCTTGCGGCACCAATCGACGTCCCTTCAAACAGCTTTTCAAGGCCGCTCACGAGGTCGAACCAACCTGTGGCGCTGTCCTTGAACCGGCCTTTCGCCTCGCTGGAAATCTCAAAGCTGTGGCCGTGCTTGTAGGGGATGACGATCGTCGGAAGGGTGTGCCCGCTTGCCGTCTGACCGCTGTTTCGCATCGGCACCAACAGGGTGTTATTGGCATATTTTACAGTGCCTCCAAGTTCGGCCGCCAGTTCCTGGGCGAACGCGCTTCGCGGCTGACGCCAGCGGAGCCGGTAGGGCAGTTTGATCTTGTCGATGTCCGGGTGAACGATCGCACTCTTGCCAGCATGAGCCGCGATCTGCCGGAAGATGTCCCCGGCGGTCTTGTCGTCGAAATGCTCGCTGTCCGCATCCTTGTCCGCATCGACGAAATCCGACGATCGGGCGATGATGGTCATGAGGTCGCCGCTCTCGGGATCTCCTCCGAGATGGTCGGACTGATAGGTGAACAGGCCGGCGTCCCGCAACCTGGTTTCCTCCCATCCGTAGATCAGCCGATATTTCGTGCCCTCGGCCGGACTGTCGGGAAAGGGGGGCGGCCAGGAAAACTCAAACTCGATCTCGTCCGCCTCACCGCCGTCGTTGTCGAGAAAGCTGACACGCGTCAGGCCCTTGCCCGACCAGGCCGGAATGAGGTCGAGCCCGCTCTGCCCGATGATGCGAACGATCGGTCGACGCATCGGCTATTCCCACGGCAGGATGAGCGATGCGGTGGAGGTGGGCGTCCAGTCTGCCGGAGGGTAGACGGCCACCCCCTCCGGCACGAGGCCGAACACCATGATCGTGGCGAGGCCCGGATTGGCTGCCAACACGGCCTCCGTCGCGCCGAACCGCTCTGTCTGGAGCAGGCGCTTTGCGATGATGTCGATCCGCATACCGCCGTCCGGCACGATGAAGGGCGTGATCACCGCAATCCTCCAAAGCTTTTGATGCGTGAAGCGTCGAGCAGCTGGAGTATCCGGAAGGGGAAGACGATAAGCCCGATCGTCACATCGACCTCGCGGCCGACGCCGTCGAAGGGGTGCAAGCGCTCTTCGTCCGTATCGAGCGTTTCGATCCCAACTAGGCCGGACGCCTGGCCGAGATAGTTCCCGCGCAGCCGCATGTACGGCACGACGGATTGCATCTCGTGATGCGCCTGGAGGATCGCATAGGCGTCGAGGCCACCGGTGACATGGGGGAAGGTCTTGGCGTCGATGGTGAGCGTGCGCGGCCCGAGGCCGGTCTTCTGATAGCTCATGCCGCTCGGCGTCGCATGCCCTGGCCAGCGCGCTTCGGAGGAAGAGGAAAGCCGCTGCGGGTTGAGACCGATGACGCTGAGCCGCGCTCCTCCGATGGAGATGAGGGCGCCGGTCGATTTGAAGGCCGGCTTCATGCGAGGTTCCTCCCGGTCTCGGCATAGGATCGGGCCTGAGCCTGCCGAATGGCCCTGTTCTGCTCGCGGACCGACCGCATGGCCGCATGCTTGGAGTTGGGCGAGGATATGTTCTGCGTCAGCTTGACGCCGGTCGATTGCTGGACCGACGTGTGCTTCTCGCTGCCGGCATTACTTGTCCCGGCGCTGCCGGCGGGAATATAGGTCGGGCTGATGGTCGGGCTGACGGTGAAGCCAAGCATAGCCTTGATGCTGTCCGCGATGCTCTGCGCCGTCGACTTGGCCTCCTCGCCCTCGGCCGCGAGCGCGCTGGTATAAGCTGACATGCTGGCCGAAGCAGCCTTGTCCAGCTCGGCGGGACGGGCCAGCGGAAGCGGGATCAAGTCAGTGCTCTGACCGAGGTCATCGTTGTTCGGTCGTCGTGTCGGCTTCCCGACCGCGCCGGTCGAGCGTCCGAGATCGCTGCCATCAACATTCCGTTCGGCGCCCAGGGGAAGCTGCTCGGCATCACGGCCGTTGATCGTTGCGCGAACATGCTCGCGCAGCGCGAAGTCTTCGTCCGCCGCCGCCCCCCAAAGAAAGCGCTGCCAGAAACCCGGCTTGTTTTGCTCGCCTTCCATCCGGCTTTGGCCGTACTGCTGGTAAGCGTCGACCATATCGAGCTTGCGGCTGGTCCCCGATTTTTCGAAGCCGAGAATGCCTTCGAAAAACCGATTGAGGCGTGCGCCACGATCATTGGCGGCTTGGATCGCGGCTTTCGTCTCGCCACTTGCATCCTCCGGCGCCTTGATCTGTTGGGGCTCCCGGTCGCCCTCCATCGCCTCCGACATCTCATTCATCGCTGCCGTGAGTGGAGGCAGGGCGTAGGCGGCAAGAAACTTGGCTTTCGCCGCGACATTGGAGGTGAAGCGGTCAAAAGCCGTCGAGGCATTGTCCGAGGCCTTCGCATAGTCGTCGAGCACGGTGCCTTCCGACTTGCCCATTTTCTCGATCTGCGACCGGACGCCGGTCAGGTCGCCGAGCACAGCCTGGATCGCGGCGCGGGCCTGTCTGTCCGGCAACAGTTCGGATAGCTTGAAGGGATTGTCGCCGACCTTTTTCCCGATCTGGTCGATAAGGGCGAGCACCGGCGACAGCCCGTCATCCTTGGCCTTCTTGAAGGTCTGCTCGACATTGATGCCGAGATCGGCAGCGTTCTTCACGAAGTCCGGGGCCGTGAACTTGTCGAGCATGTTCTCGAAGTTGGTCGCCGCCTCGTCACTCGATCCGGCTGTTGCGCGAATGGCCTGGGCCATCGCAACGAGCCCCTTTACCCCCTGCAAGCCGCTCTCTCCGACCGCAGACATCTTCGCTGCAAGCGAAGGGAAGTTACGGGCCATGTCGGGAACCTCGAACTGCCCCTCCTTACCGCCGAGCGCCATGGCATCATAGGCACTCATCATGTCGCCGGCGCCGATACCAAGGTTGTTGCGAAGAGCAATCGTGGTTGCCGCCGCGTCGCCGACATCGGCTTGGGAGGCCTTGGCAAAGACGATGGCATTCTCGGTCATGGCACTGGCGTCTTGCGCCGAAAGCCCTCCTGACATCAGGCCACCAAAGACGCCCATGGCACCTTTCGCACCTATGCCCTTGCGCGCGCCGATCGCTGCAAGCTGGCGATCGTATCGCGCCTGGTCGGCTTCGCTGTATTGGCCAAGGACCATGAGCTGGTCGGATGTGAATTCATCGGCCATGGACGCGCGAATGGCGGCACCGCTGACAACGGCCGCCGAGGCGAAAGCTCCACCGGCCATGTACGCGGCGCCGGCACCAAGCGGGAGGAAGGCATCGCCGCCGAGCCGATCGAAAGCAGCGCCGGCTGTCTGCGAGAACATGCCGCCCTGGCGACCCGGAACATGACCAGGGCCATAAGCGCGCCCGGTACCGCGGCCGTGCATCTGAAGCTGTCTGAGCTTCTGGCCGGTCGTGTCCGCCGCCCGACCTATCTGCTCGATGGCGTTCTCCGCAGCCTTCGCATCACTCTTCAGCGCGGAGAAGGCATTGTCATCGATCCGCCCGATCTTCTGCCGAGCCTCCGTTGCCTCCTGTCCGATAGCGCCGATGGCCCGCTTTGCGGTGTCCGCATCGGACTTCAGCCCAGTGAGGGCACCGTCATCGATTCGGCCGATGGCATTGCGGACCTCGGAGGCTTCCTTGCCGATAGCGCCGAGCTTTCCCTTCGCGTCCGTAGCCTCTTTACCGAGGCGGTCGAGATCGCTCGCGAGCCCGCCCGCGCCGTTGGTGCGGCCGAGCTGCTCGGCAGCTTTCTTTAGGTCCTTCAGATCGCGCTCGGCCTCCTCTGCCGGGCGCGAGAGCTGATTGAGCAGCCGAAGGCGAAGCGAAACGTCGAGGTCGCTCACGATCCCTTCCTCCCCCAGGTCTCCTTCCAGATGCTTGGTGCTTCATTGGCCCAAAGCAGGGCGTCATCCCAATAGAGCGCGCGCACGTCCAGCAACGAGGTCGAGAAGGTCGCCGCAACGCGTCCCATCAGGCTGCGCCATCGGTCGAGGGGGATGATGGCGCGCCCTTCGCCGGACGGAAGACGCGGGGAAAAAAATCATAGCAGGCATCCGCGACCGCCTCGCCGTCGACATCGATGAGCCCGCGCAGGACGGGAGCCGGAAAGCCCGTCATCAGGGCGTAGATGTCGAAATTGTCCGGCGACGAGGGGCGGTGGTCGAGGAGGTCGCCGACCTCGCCGACCGTCAGGCGCCGCACGACGATTTCCGTGACCTGGCCGCGCTCCGCGTCCTTGAACGGGTATTCGAGCGGGATGCGGCGGCAAGGCTTGCCATCGACGAATTCGAGGACGGCTATCTCACGGACGCCCTTCGCCGGCACAGGTGCTGCCGGCGCTGCGGCGGGATCGTTTTCCAGTTCGCCCCACATTTCGGGCGGGGGAAGCGGGATTTCCTCGACCGCGACATCGGACTTGTCATTGAGGGAAAGGGGCGTTTCCACAGTGGCGGAGACGGGCTTTGAAGACATGAGACCTCCTCTTCAAGCAAAGGGACGGCCACCCGCCGGCAGCCGCCCTCGATCGCACGCAACGACGGCGCCGCCGATCAGGCGCGGATGATCTGGTTGTGCTCGGCGGTGTAGTTCACGCCGTTGATGATCAGGATGTTGTTCTGGATGTCGAACTTGTGGATCGTCCTGCCGTCGATCATGTCGTGGTAGAGCACGATGCTCGACCAGCGCAGGCGCGTTACCGCGCTCGGCTTCACGCCCTTCACCCCGCCCTGGCCATAACCGTTCAGCAATCCCTTGAGGAAGACGACACGCCCCTTGAGCTTGGGCTTGCCGGCGGCCGGCGCGCCGGTGCTGTTGGCGGGAAAGACGTTCAGAAGGCTTTCGTAGTAGCGCAGGTTCGTCCAGTCGCCCGGCTCGCGGCCGAAGCGGGCCTTGAGGTCTTCATGGACCCCGTTCACGGTCATCTCGGCCGTCATGGCCTGGATCTCCGCCGGCAGCTCGAATGCGAAGAACCCGCCGCCGGTGACGTAGGGCATCATCTCGCGGGAAAGCTCGGGCAGCGTGGTTTCATCCACGCGCTGGCGCTGGTTGGTTTCCTCGCAGTACCAGTTCGAACCTCTTACAATGCCGTCCATGAGGCTCTCCTATCAGGCCGTGACGCGGATGTTTTGCAGGCCGAGCTGCTGGAGCGAAGCCGCAATGGCCGCTTCGAGCACGTCGAAAGCCTCCGGCTGCGGTTCGGTGTAGATCTGGAGGTCGACCAGGTCGGGCGTCTCGGCGAACCGGGCCTTGACCCGCAGCGCGCCGGCCTCCAGCAAGGTGGCCGGGTTCATGCTTTTCGACCAGACCAGCTCGTAATCGATCAGCGCCTTGGCCGTGACCAGGTCCATGCAGAACTGGTCGAGCGCGCGATAGATGAGATTGACCGCGTCGGGATGGATGTCTTCCGACAGGTATTGGCGCAGCGGCCGCAGGGTCGCCTTCTCGATCGCGCGACGGGTGCGGATGCGCTTGATGGAGCGCCAGCCCTTGACGGTCGGGTCGGTTGCCGTCGTGAAGGGCGCCCAGATGAGATTGCGCTCGATCAGCGTGCCGATGCCGCGCTGGTTCAGCCAATTGGCATCGGATGCGATGTCGCCATCCGTGTAGCCGACCGGCACGGACGGCTTGAGCGCCCCCTGAAGGGGCCGGTTCCAGAACGCCTTGTAGGGATTGCCCGCCTCCTTGTCGCGGCGGATCATCGCCCCCATCATGGATGCGGACATCGGCCGGGTGACGTTGCCGCCACCAAGATTGGTGACGATCTGCGGATAGAGCCCGACGACGTTGAGCGCGGTGGCGAAGTCCTCGGCCCACTCCAGCGCGGCCTCGCGGCTGGTGGCGGGCGTGTCCGCCATCACGAGGCAGTCGATGATGCGGCCGGCGATCGTGGACAGCGTCGAGGTGACGGCGTTGGCGGCATCGCCGATACGCTGGCTCATGTAGCCTGGGGACATGAGCCCGCCCGGCTCGAGGCCGATATGTCCCTTTGCGTCGAGGAGGGCCCAGGCGCCGGTCTTGGCGCCGGCGGAACCGACGATCCCATCGATCTCTTCCTCGAGCTTTTCGGCGGGATCGGTCTTTGTGGAGTGCGCCGTGCGGACGAAGGCGACGTCGGTGACGATACCCTCCAGCAGCAACTGGTTCATCGTATCCTGCGCCACGCCCGCGCCAAGCGCCGTGATCATCTCGGCGTCATCGAGGGGCACCGCGACAGGCTCGCCGATCGGGAACTTGACATTGTCTGCCTCCGGGGCCGGCAGAGCAACACCCGGAATGGTGCTGTCGCGGGTGTCGATCTTGGCGACGGTCGAACGCAGGTCCGAGAAATTGCGGACGCCGACGAAATCCGTGGTGGCTGACATGGGACATCCCTGAGCTGGTGGCGGTCAGGGAGTAGGCATATGCGCGCGCGCATGTGAGATGGGGCTGACAAGTGTCAGCCCTGAACGGACGGCGGACCCTACCCGCCAGCAATGACGGGTTTTAACGACGGTTTCAAGCGGCCATTACCGTCGCTTTTAACCCCTCAAACTGTTGGCCAGAGTTCGACGATTGCCTCTCTTCCCTCTTCGGTGAGATGCCCGGTCGCCACCAGCGCAGCGAGCCCCTGCACCGTGGTCGGATGATCGCGTTCGAGCGACGTTGCCAACTCGAACTTGATCCAGAACGCAGCAAGCAGCGGATCGGCGCGGGCGGCAACCAGGCCCTCATCGGACAGATCACCGGCCACCTGGGCGTGCTCGATGAACTGCAGGTGCGTCATGGCCACCGGCACGGGCTCGGGAACCGCCGGCGGGGCCCAGCCGCCCTCCGTACGAACCCAACCGATGCCGACCGCCGTCGTGGCGACGTCGATAAGCTCGGCATGCGGGAAGAGCGTGGCGGCGACCGCAAGGCTCGGGGCCTCGATCACGTTGTCGATGGTGTCGACGGATGCAATGGCGATGCGCATATCAGATCCCCTCGAAAATACGGATGCGGATTTCGCCGCGGGCACCGGCGCCGCCATTGGCGCCCTCGTTACCGCCGCCGCCGCCGCCCGGCACCTGGCCGGGCATGCCCAGCGCGCCGCCGTCGCCGGCATGGGTCGATTTCCCGCCGCCACCGCCGCCGCCGCCGAATTCGGAGGCACCGCCGACGAAGCCACTTTCGGTCCCGGCGCCACCACCGCCGCCGTTGACGGCGTCCATGCCGGCTTTCGACTGCGAGGTAGAGAGGAGACCGGAATAGGACCCGCGGCCGCCGCCGTCGTCGAGCGTCGGATAAGGCACGTCGCCGGTCACATCGGCGCCGCCCGGCGCCCCGCCATTCGAGCCGTTGCCCTTGCCGTGCGTGCCAGCACCGCCGCCGCCATTGCCGTTGGCCATGCCGCCGGCGCCGCCGAAGACGCGCCATTTGCCAAACGATGTGACGCCGCCATCCTTGCCGTTCTGGTCGCCGCCCGTTCCGGGATCGCCGCCGGCGCCGATGACGGCCGCGACAGTCGCCGCGAGATCGCGCAAGCGGCAGTAGAAATACTTGCCAGCCCCGCCGCCGCCGCCGGCCTTGCCGTTATAGGACCCGCCGCCGCCTGGGCCGACCAGATATCCCTCGACGAGCAGATCCGGATCGAGCGACGGCTTCGTCCACGCTTCCGAGACGGTGATGGTCCTCTCGTAGACCATCTTGACGCGGCTGCTGCCACCGAACAGGCCAGTGAATGTGCTCATATGCGCGCCTCCTTAAGCGACGACTTCGGGATGCAGCCGCCAGGTCGTGCCGACCCAGACGGCGCGGACGCCGACCTTGTCCCGATCAATTGAGAAATGCTCGGCAAGGCCGGCGATGGGCTGCCCGTTGCGCATGACGGTCACGGCGTTGGCGCCGAACCGATAAATCTCGATCGCCACCCGTTTGCCTCCGACCGGCTGATCCGCGGGCACCGGGAGCGTGACGGAGATGGCTCCGCCGCTGGTGTCGCAATAGATCTTCTGGCCCCAATCCGCGTTCACGTTGCCGGTCGCGATGACGAGCCCGCCGATATAGCCGAGCAGGTCCGTCTTCAGGGCGTCGAGCATGGCCTTGACGCCGGCCGGGTTCGTCATCTTCGCGAGGCTCACGCCGGCCAGGTGTTCGGCCAAGGTGGCAAAAGCTGCAAGCGAAACCTCGGAATAGATACCGCCAGCCCGCCAGTAACATTTGCCATTCGGCGTCCCGATGAGGTGTCCATCGGGCGGAATGAGGATTGTCCAGCTCGCGCCCGACCATTCCGCGATCCGCTGCGCATGGTTCGCCCAGGCACCGCCGGCGCCAGGCGGGATGGCGAAGAGGTCACCGATGGCCGGTGAGGACGGCGGCAATGCCGTCGTGAAGCTTTTGACCGGGATAAAGGGGAGCCCCGTCAGCTGGCTGATCGACACCTTGCGGGAAAGCACCCATTCCTGCGTGGCGTAGTTCTCGGAATTTGGCGCCACCTGAACATTGGAGGTCGAGGTGACCGTGATGGTGACCGTCACCTCCAGCGAGGTTTCGACACCCTCGCTCGCCACAGCCTTGTAGGTGTCGGGATACTGGGCGACGACGAGGAGCGCGCCAGATTCGTCGAAGAGCCCAAGTTCGCGGATCCACCATGGTCCCGCCGCTCCGGGCACGATCGCCTTCACGATCAACCAATTGGGATTCTCCAGGCTGATCGTCGACGATAGAACGGGCGCGCGATGGCGCTCGTTGACGAGCGCTGACATGTTCTGACCCGGCTCGATCGGCTGCCCGTTGCCGTCACCGACCGCGAGATGGGCCAGGACGACAGGAGAGCCGCCCTCCGCCGCCGCAGCTGCAAACTTGGCGAGACCCGCAAGTGTAACAACGGTCTTCATTTATCTATCCCTGAGTGTTGTCTTGGACCTGACCGACACGACGGCCCCGATGTAGAGATACGGCGCGACAGAAATCTCGCTGGGCACATCCGGAATGAGCCTGGTCACGAGGCGCGACTGGACGAAGGCGCCAATATAGGGCCCTCCAATCCTCGACTGCCGCCGCAGATGGATGGCCTCCAGCCGCGAGCGGACGTTCTTCGTCCGCAGGGCGACCCGTACCAGCGTGCTGGCGCGCTTCCCGTCCCACGGCTCCTCCTCGCCGAGCTGCACGACCACGCGAAAGCGATAGGCCGAGCCGCCATATTCGAACCATTCCTCGACGCGGCCCCCATAGTTCAGCGCGGTGACTGCCCGCTCGACGGCATAAGCCGTGCCTTTGTGGCGGTGGACCTCAAACGATTGCTTGATGGCCTCCCGCTTTGCCGCAACGGTCCACTCGGGATCCCACTCGTCGACGGAATATTCCCATGCGAGGATCGGCAGGAAAGCCGGCGGGCACTCATCCGGGCGATGGATGCGCCGGATGATATCCGTGTCGACCGCCTCCATCCGCCACGCATCGACCTCGGCAATGGCGCGCTCCAACGCGGTCGAGCTGTCCGGCAGAAGCGTGGTGACATAGGGAGGCGGGCCGTACGGCACGCCGAAATCCAGCGGCGTGCCGTCACCATCGTTGTGCCAGAGGCGATACTTTCCGTCGAACATCCGCGCTATCCCGCTCTCTACGCCGAAGCCGCCTCAAGCGCCGCCGGCTCTACAAATGCCAGCGCCTCGCGCCCCATGACCGCCATGCCGTAAAGGTTCGGATGGCAATCATCGGAGGACCATTTGTCCGCCGCGCGCTTGACGACGATGGTCGCGCCCACCCCGGGCACGTCATCGGTGAACACCAGCGTGTAGCGGTCGGACACGATGCTGACGTTGGCCAGCGTCATCGTCGCAACGCCGCTCGCCCATCCCGTCTTCGGGCCGCCGGCAACGTAGCAGCCCCGGTTGATGCGCTCGACGCCGTCGACAAGGACGGACCAGTGACGCGCGAGGTTGAGCGTGCCGTCCGCATCCGTCGCCGGGCTGCCGTCCGTGTTGTAGAGCGGATAGCTCGCCGCTCCGGTTGACGCCGTGGCCTGACCGGCGCCGATGTAGCGCTGCGCGGTGCGGGGCTGGCTAAACTGCCAGTCGCGCGTACGGCGGTAGAAGTCGACGAAACCGCAGCCTTGGCGGCTCGCGACATCCATCGCCAGCTCGCGATACCCCTCAAGCCGCCGCCGGCGGGCATTCGGGATGCCGCCGGTCGCAAGGGCGACCTCGATGGCCGGATCGATCGCGCGCATGTCGTCGATGATCGTTTCGAGATCCTCGACCCAGTCCGGTGCGCCCCGCACCATGGCGAATGCGCCGACCAGTTCGGACAGCGACCGCACATGCGCCAGTTCGGAGGCCATGAGCGGCTTGTCCCAGGTGATCCGGCCGGCGCCGCTGTCCCACGTCTTGACGAGGCGCGAGACCAGGCAGCGGTTGTCGCCGGCCGCGAAGTTGCCGACTGTGACGACATCGCCCGGAACGATCACCGCCGTGACGCCGCTCATGTCGAGGTCGAGCGACGTCGAGGTGATCGCGGCGATCGGGATCCGGACGTCATCCATGGAGTAGGTCGAGCCGCCATAGGACAAGGTCCGGATGAACGCGGCGCTGTCCGCCCGCACCGTCGCGTCATTGAGGCCGGTGCGCGCGCGCCAGGCGCGATGAACGCCGACCTGCCAATCGTCGTTGGTGCAGCTTTCGAGCAGCAGGATGTCCGGTGCGAAGTCGATGACCTGTTGCAAGCCGTTGAGGCCCGTATCGGTAAGCAAGCGCGCCGCCGTCCATCCGCCGATGCCGGCGTTCTGGATATGGTGCATGCGGTTCGTCGCGAAGTTGATGATCAGCTTCGGCGTCCCGCTGCCACGCGGATCGAGCGCGACGATCTTGAGCCGGATCGTCCGGCTCGCCGCGCTGTCGAAATGCCAGGACTTGACGGACCGGGCATCGCTCTCACGGAAGTTGAGACCGGACGACACGGCGGCCGGGATCGACGGATCGAAGGCGACGTTGCCGTCTCCGAAGGCGCTTTCGTTCGCAGAGGTGAGCGCCCGGGCCGTCTGCCCGACCGTGTTGCGGACATAGGTGATGCTCTCGCCGTAGTCGTAGGTGCCGGCGATCGCCGCACCGTCTGCCGGGGCAACCGCGAACCACAGGAAGTGATGCACCTCCGGATGGCCGCTCACATTGACCAACTTGCGGATGACCATGGCGTCGGTTCCGCCAGGGATGGATGCCCCGGAGCCCTGCGTGTTCATCACGACGGTCTTCGCGTCGCCTGCGACGGTCAGCGTGTGGTTGAACGTGAAGGCGCGGCCGAGGTCGAACTGGCGCGTCGTGCCGTCTCCGGTGAAGGCGAAGGCCTCGCCGGTGCCATAGGGCTCGGCGTTGAAGGTCGAGAACGTGTCGTGCAGGACATTGTCGACATACAGCTCCACGCGGGCCGCACCGACATTGCCGCGCTCCCGCGCGATGCACAGGCTCAGCTCGTCACCATCCAAGGTGAAGCTGACTTCCGAATTGACGCCCTCCAACGCCCGGGCCGCCCCCTTGTAGAACAGCGGGTTGCTGATGGAGGCGTTGGTCCCGGAAAACACCATGTCGGCGGGCAGTTTCGTCGTGGCGAGTACCGTGCGCAGGTAGTCCTCGATCTGCCCGACATAGGAGTTCTGCCCGAGCCAGCCCTGTCCCCATGTGATGGAGGAGCCGGCGACGGAGGCGCGCAAGGCGCGCGCCGCGATCCGCAAGACGCCGACGGCCTTTTCCTGGCGGATCGTGGCTAGGGCGGTGGCGATGTTGGCCCCCTTGTACTGATCGGACCACCGATCGCGCGGAACCCTGTGCCAGGACACCGGCCTGGAAAACAGGAAGGCCTCGAAGCCCCCGACCTGCGCGCGAGACCCGGCCACCATCCCGCCGGTCGGAACGCCGATCCGGAGTTCACCGGCCGTCCCCGCGGGGATGGCCATGGTGCCGGCCAGGAGGCGGAGGTTCGGCCCCAGCTGCTCGACGGTGGAGAGGGCGATGGCGCCCTGCGACACGCCGGCGAGGTAGCGATGAACCTGGACTAGCGACGGCCAGTTGCTGCCGGTCTCCGACCAGGCGTAGACGCAGATGTGCGCGACACGCGGAGCCGGGTCGGCGGCGATGTCGACCAGCTCGAAGAAGGCGACGCCGCCGGTCCCGGCTTCATAAGCCCGCTCGATGAAATGCGCAGCCAGCGGAGCCTCCGCCGCCGCGATGACCGCAGCCGACGTCAGGCGCGGCGACGGGAGAGCGGAGGCGAGGCACGGGTTCGGGACGATGTTCGGCGTGCCGGAAAGCTCGGCGATCAGGGCGGTGTCGGCCGGGGAGCGACTGTAGCACGACGGATCGATGATCCACGACCAGCCCGGCAAGGCGGCCGACGATGACGCATCGATGGGCGTCCCCGCCGCCGGCAGCTTGCCGGCATCGATGGTCAGCACGAACGCCATGTCCTGGCGGTTCGACGGGACGATGCGGATCGTCTGGATGCCGCCGAGCGGGTCGATATGCGGCTGCGGACCGTCGGACCGCACCACGAGGTTGATCGGGGCGTTGCTCGTCGGCATCGCGGCGGCGTCGAATGCCCGGATGATCCAGTCGTCGCCGCCGAAATCGGCCTGCCCGTTGGCGTACCACGACAACTGGTAGACCTCACCCGGAATGGCCCCTTCCACCCGCACGCCGAGGAGCGCATCCAGAAAGCCTTGCGGCGCGGAGGTGGAGGTCAAGCCATTGCGCGTGGCCTGGCGAAGAGGATAGTTCCTGCCGGCATTCATCTTCAGCGGATCGGTCACCGTCGCCGCACGGACCTGCGCGGCAAGAGCGCCGGAGAGCGCGCCGGGAGACCCGTTGTAGAGGAGGCACAGCTTGCGGCCCGCCGCGAAGTCGCCGCGCAGCAGCGACGAGGCGAAGGCCTTGACGGGCGTGTAGGGCGAGGCCGTCGTCAGATCGATGTAGATGCATTCGGTCGCCGGCAGCGTGGTTTCGGCCAGCGCTGCGACACTGACGATCTGGTTGAGGTAGATGCCGGCGGCGCTGGTCCACGACACCACCCACGACGTGCCGGACGGCCGGGCGGTCAGGCCGACCGCAGCCATCACGGTGAGCGCAGCGGCTTCGACGACCTTCATGCCGACGATGTCAGTCGCCATGCCGGCAAGGCTCGCATTGCTTTTCTTGACGAGCGCGCCGGACTGTTTCACCCAGTAGCCGTTGTTGCTGCCGTCATCCAGGATGTTGACGCCGCCGCCCTCGTCGATGCTCGCAAGATCGGCGTTGGCGAGAAGAAGGGTGTCATAGTTCCGGGTGCCGGTGGCGACCGCCGCCGCGAGGGCGGCGAAGTCCGCGAAGTTCGGAAACGCGCCGACGTCCTGATAGGCAGCCGTGCCGAGTGCCGGCCTGTTCGTAAGGTCGACATAGCTCCCCGACGTGGCGACGGCGGCAAGGTCCGTCGCATTCGGCTTCCCCGCCAGCCCGTCCATGATCGGATCGAGACCGGCTTCAACGCGGCGGGCAAGCTCATCGCTGATGAATGCCTGAAGGTTGCCGTTCCGCAACCGGTGCAAGAGGCCCTGGAACAACACGAACAGTTCGGTTTCTTCGAGGCTGTCCACATAAGGAGCCTCTTTCACGTCGGTCGGCAGATGCTGGTTCGTCATGTCAGGATCTCATAGGTCACGGCGACCTCGGTGCATCGGGCCAGTTGCTTCGGGCCAGGCACGACGTCGGAAACAGGATCGCCGGCCACCGTCGCGACGATGTCGGCGTCATCGACCAGGGCGACGCCAGAGGCATCGGCGACGTGGACGGCGGCCGCTATGGCGGTGTCGGAGATGATGCGGCCGATCTGCCGGCGCGAGGCGATGTAGGCGTCGAGGCGCTTACGGGCCTCGGCGACGACGGCTTCCGGCGCCGGGCCGTGGGCGATCTTGAGGACGATCGAGAGCGTGTAATCCAGCGTCGAGCATGTCTCGACGATCACCTTGTCGGTCAGAGGACGGATTTTCTGCCGGCGGGTGATCGCCCGGGTCCGCTCGGCTGTCACGGCATATCTGATTGTGCGGGCGTCCAGCGTATCCGCGATGCTGTCGAGGATAACATCTGCCGGCACGCCGTCGCCCTGCGACGAGGCGATGACGCAGAGTACCTCACCGTCCTCGCACAGGCCGCTGTGCGGATCGTAGATCGCCGCATCGAGCGCATGAGGATGCGCCGAGAGCGCGAAAAACATGTACGCGCCTTCGGGGCCAGCGGTCGAAAACGCCTCGATGACGAGCTGCCGGCGACGGCGCAGGCTTTCATCGTCTTCCATCACCGCTTCTACCGGCGGGTTGGCGGTCGGATCGGCCGGCACGATGACCTGGCGGACCACACCCATCTCGGCGGCCTTGTGCTCCAGATCCTTCTTCCTGGCAAAGGCCAGCGTGGTCGCGAGCGCCGCATCGTTCACGCGGTTCCGCAGCAGCATGTCGAATTTCGTCGCATGCCGTTCGGTGGCCACCAGCGTATCGGTCTTCAGGTCCTCGACGTTCCAGGCAATGCCCTTGTCGTTGAGGCGGGCTTTCAGCTCGGCGATGCGTTCGGCGGCGCGCGCGTCGTAGTCGATGGCTTCGACGGCATCGGGCATCGGCAGGCGGGAGAGATCGAGGTCGACAAACCGCATGGTCATGCACCTCCCCGGCCAAGCGATGTCGGCGGGACGGTCAGCGGGATCGCGATGTCGTAGTTTCCGAGCCGGCCTTCGGGATAGTAGATCCCCGCATGGCGGATGCCGAGCGTGCCGTCCTGCGTGACCTTGACGAGCTGGAGGCTCGTGATCTCGTATTCCGGCTCCCAGCGGGCCGCAGAGGCGACCATCTCATTATATATGTCGAGAGCGAGGCCCGGCTCGATGTCCTCGGCGAGGAGGCCTCGCAGGTTCGACCCGAAGTCGAGGAGCATCACCATCTCCTCGAGCCGCGTCATCCAGATCCGGCCGAGCGACTGGACGAGATGGGGCACGCCGGTGATCGGATTGCCCGTCACCGCGTCGATGCCTGCCCTGTAACGGATCGCTCCAACCATGTTCAAAGCCTCTTCAAGCGTCGCCTTGCCGCGGCATGCCCTTCGGCCGGATGTGCCCGGCGAGCAGCTCAGCGCGTGCCTCGTCTTCGAAGAGCGCAATCTCGGCAGCGCCGTTCAGCCGGCGGCCGGCGACATAGGGCGGTGCCTTGTCCGTGACCTCGTAGACGATGCGTTCGTCTTTGCCGTTTCGGGGCTCGGAGGTCGGAGGGGCATCCCGACCGGGCTTGGGTTGCTTCGCCATCATCGTTCCTTTCAGACAGGTGGACCGGGGGGGCCGGGGGGCGCGGAAACGTGGCCGTGGTCGGACCCCACGTTCTTGTCGTTGTGGGTGAAGGCGCCGCCCTCGGCGCGAAAATTGCCGATGACCTTGATGCCGTCCGGCCCGATTTCCATTCGTCCGCCGCCGCGTTGCATGACGGTGGTATCGGAGGACTGGGACGGCGCGTCATGGTCCTGGTCGTAGGTTGCCGGCATCGCGATCGACGCGGCGCCGACCGTGCCCGAGAAGCTCGTCAGGACCATCTGTTCGTCGATGTCGGGTTCGGAATGGATCTTGAAGCCGCCGGCGCCGGCCTCCTGCCAGCGCGACCAGGGCCCGAGGATCGGCTGGCCGTCGCTGGTCTCGCCGATCTTCAGGCGCAGCAACCGCTTCTCCGGGTCCTTCTCGGCGACCTTGCCCGGCAGATGCATCAGGGCGATGCGGCGTTCGGCCATGGCAAGGGCGTTGCGCGCGCGGCGGGCTTCGAGAGCGGCAAGGCTACGCATCGTCGACCACCTCGCCGGCCAGGAAGGGCGTGATCGCGTCGATCCATGCCGGATCGTCGTAGTTGATCGAGCCGTTCTCCGCGTCGACCGTGCCCTTGTGCTGCGGGAAATAGGTATGACCGACGTCGGGCAGGACTTGCGTCCAAGTGACGGTATAGTAGGCGGTGCCTTGTGAAGCGTCCTTCACGGTGAAGAGCGGCTTCAGCTCCGGTGCTGGCGTTTCCGAAACCGGCATCAGCGCGGCCCGCCCCCAGAAGGAGGCCTCGTTGTCGCTGAGGATGGCGAGCAGCCGCGTGCCGATCGCGATGCCGACCACTTCCTTCTCGACACGCTTCATGCCGACGACACGGGCTTCCGCGACGATATAGGCCACCCATTCGACGGCCAGGCCATAGGAGCCGTCCGCCATCCCGGCGGTGCGGATCCGCGACCATCCGATCCCGATGCCCGGCGCCGGCACGACGGTCTTGGCGACCAGCTCCGACAGGTCGACCTTGCCGGGATGCTTGGCGACGGTGACGCCCGTGAGCAGCGTCTTGACCGTCGTGACGATCGCAGCCTGCAAGCCGGCGACCGGATCGACCGTGAGCATCTGATCGAGGGAAACCGGGATCATTGCGCCACCCCGAAATGATCCGTCACGACGTCGATGATCTCGGTGATGTTCTCGGCGGACAGGCCGACGAAGGGACGCGCCGGGATGGTGACTTCCTTGGCGAAGACCTGGATGCCGCCGACCGTGAAGGCGAGGCGCTCTTTGTTTTTCGGAATAATGGTCATGCCGTCCTGGTGGACATGGGCGTATTCCCAGGCTGCGCCCCATTCGGCTTCGTCGGCCGAGGCGGTCCACGCGCACGAGGCGAGCAGGTGCTGGCCGGTTTTCATGAGGATGGACGTGCCCTCCCGGTTTTCCTTCCAGGGCGTGCCGTCCGGAGCGGTCTTCTCTTCGGCGATGCGGCGGCGCGTCTGGCTGTCGCCGAGCGCGCCGAGCGTCGTCATCAGCTCCGCCGGCTCGAAATTGAAGATGGGCTCCAGCCGACGGAAGACGCCCCGGAAATCGCTGACATCGATCTCGATGGAGATGCCGCTCATCAGATGCGCCCCAAACGTTCGCGCGTGAACACGCGCTCGGGCGCCACGACGATCACTTCGTTCTGGCCGACCTCGCCGCCATCGCCGGCGCCGGCACCTGCGCCGGCGATCGTCGTCAGCGCGCCCTTGCCGGCGGCGATGGCCTCCAGGCGCTTGATCGCCTGGTCGCGGCGTTCGCGGATCTCGTCCGTGAGCCGCGAGAAGGCGAGCGCGATCCGGTAGAAGGCGATGTCCATGCAATAGATGCGAAGGACGGCTAGGCTGTCGGCGTCGAGGCCGGCGAGTTCGGACGGCGCATAGCGCGCGGCGAGGATGGCGCGGATCTCGATCGAGGCGTCCGCAAGCCCGGCCGTGATCCGCACATCGTCGCGCACGCCCGTCTGCTCGTCGGCGGCGATCAGCGTGAGCTGGTCGCGGTGACGGGCCTCAAGCTCGGCGATGGTGGCGTAAACGGTCATGCTCTCCTCGCGTGTTCTATGCCGCTGTTCGTCCGATGGCATCGCTTCCATCGGCGGGGCTTCGGGTTTGCTGACCGGCTAAAGTTGCCGGCTTCCACCACTCGCGGCGCTCCCCGCTCGGATTTCAGTCTTCGGCCGGATGCAAAAGGGTGGGAGGCGGGCTTGGCCCCTACGTTCGCAACGTCCCCTATCCGCCGGCCGGGCGGGTCGATGGGTGCTGACGGCCTCGCGAGCCGGATCAGACCTCCCCTGGGGTATTCCTTATTCTCCCGCGTCTTCCTTCGCAGGCGCCGGCACCTCTTCCATACGGAAGTCAATCTTGAGCATCGGATCGGCGCGCCATGCGGTGACGAGCGTCTCCAACTCGTCTTCGGCAATGTCGCCTTCGTAGAACTTGGTTTCGTGCGGGCCGAAGCCATAGCCGGCGCGGCGGCGCGGGCCGGCCGGAGCGGTGACGACGATGACGCGACGAGCGACGAGCGACATGTCTTCGGGCTTGGCGGAGGTCTTCGGGGCCATGAGGGTCTCCTGTCGGTTCTCAGAGAAACGGCGGTGTCGCCGCTTGTCTGAAAACCGCCGGCGGGCGGGAGGAGGAAGCCCGCCGGCAGTTTGCGGCCGCCGTAGCGGTCGCTCCCGGGATCAGTTGAGCAGCGGCAGTTCCATGACCTGCACGAGGTTGCGGATCGTGTTCGTCGAACCGCCGATCGTCTCGGAGAGCAGGATCTCGCGCGCCTTGAACAGATTGGTGTTGCCAACGAGCAGGTGCGTCGGCTGGATCTTGAGCTTCCGGCCTTCATCGTCCGTCAAGGCTTTCATGGCCTGGTAGGCCGCCTTCAGGTTCGTGGCGTCGAGGGCTTGCGTCGACCCGTAGGCCATCTGCCAGAAGCCGCAGCCGACCGCGCCGCGCACATCCGCACCATAGACGTACTCGTCGTGCATGAAGACGTGGTCGGAGGTCTTGCCGTCCTCCTTGTTGATGAAGTTCTGTTCGCCGACCTTCTGGTAGATCCACGGCTTCAGGGGCTTGGAGAGATCGGCAAGGATCCACAGGTCGGAACCGCCTGACGCATAGTTCGATACCGACGTCACGGCGCCCGGCCGGCCCACCGGATGGTCGGTGTCGAAGAAGTTCTGGCCGTCGAAGCAGGGAACCGATGCACCTGCGGCGATGAGTTCCATTACCGTTTCGTCGGGATGCAGGGCGACCGAATTGCCGAGCATCTCGAAGCGTGGCCTGTAGATGCCGAGCCGGTCATAGAAGATGTCGTCGGCGGAGACCGAGACCGTCAGTTCGAATTTGCGGTTCTTGATGGAGTATGCCTTCTCCGTCAGACCGTGGATGTGACGGGCGCCGATCCATTCGCGCATCTTAGGGATGGACCCAAGCCAGCCATACAGCTCCTCCGGCGCATCGGACGTGATGACGGTTGCCAATGACTGGTAGATGGCGGAGGTCGACGTCAAGCCGAGTTGGAAGGCGGTCTTGAAGCCGCGCCTTGCTGCGTCGAGCTTTTCCGCCGTGAGAACGCGGGACATATGCGATCCTTTCCTGAAAGGGGTTAGTAGCCGACGCGGACGAACACGCCGGCGCCATCGACGGCGATGACCTTGCCGGCGACCGAGCGGGTGTTGGTCCCGTTGGTCTTCGCAACCGTCTGGTCATCGACGATGTAGCAGTCCTTGCCGATATCGCCGGCCACCACCGCGTCGGCGCCGAGGTTGAAGAAGCGCGCTGTCCCGCGCTTGCAGGGCACGGTCGCCGCGCCATCGGCGCCGGCGTTCTTCACCGTCTGGCGCGCGAGGCCGATCACCGTCAGGCCGGTCGCGGTCTTACCCGGTACGGCAAGGCCGCTCTCCATGACGACAAGGGCGCCCTGGAGAATGGTTGTGGCGCCCTTCATGGGCGGATCGGAGTAGTCCGGCACGATCTCGACGATGGTGCGCGCTTCGCTCATTGCAGTCATGATCGCTCCTTGCGTCGGTCAGGCGGCCGTCAGGCCATTGGCTTTACGGTAGTCCTCTTCGGAGAGGCCGAGCGCGCGCATGACCGTGCGGTCCTCGGCCGAGAGGGTGGCGACGTCACCGGGCGCGCGCCTTTCGTCGAGGCCGGAAGGGGCAAGGCCCGCGCCAAGGGTCTCGATGAGCGCCGTGACCTGGGCGAGGCCCTCGGGCGTGGCGCAGAGTGCCTCGTAGCGTTCGCGCTGAGCGGGGCTAATCTTCTTTTTCTCCAGGGCGCCGCCGAGCAGCGCCTCGACCCTGGCCTTATGATCGGCGGTATTCCTCGCCTCCAGTTCGGCGGTCAGCGTCTTGACCTGGTCGAGCGCCTGGTTGTGGACGGCCGGATCGATACGGGCCTTGAGGTTGGAGATGGCGGACAGGCACGACGTCTCGGCGGCGTCCTCGGACAGGCCGAGGGCGGCGGCAATGGCTTTCAACATGGGTTTCTCCGGGGTTGCAGAAAGATCGGCCGAGGCGACGGCCGGCATGGAGGCGGCGGGAGCGGCGACGAGCGCGGCCGAATGCAGCCACGTCACCTTGCCGGCGTCGTCCGCCTTCCATGTGGGGGAAATGTAGCGGTGCGTGCGGGCGGCGAGGACGCGCAGACCCTCGTCGAGCCATTCCGCCTTGCCGTAGAGGCCATCCGCGCGTCCCTCCAGCTTCGATATCCATCCGACCGCCGGTGCGCTCTCGCCGAACAGGGCCTTCTTCACGGTGGCATGGTCGATGTCGATGGGCAGGTCGATACCTTCCCTGTCGAAGCGGGATGCGAGCAGCTCGGGATCGACGTCGAAGACACGGCCGTCGCGCGCCGTGAACTTGCCGCGCGGCGCCAGCTTGATCCATTCCGGCCCGCGTTTGGCCGACGCCGCATCGGGGTCGGCCGCGAATGCATCGAGTACGGTCATACCAGTCATCGTGCTGGGAAGACCGGCCGGCTCGCCGGCAAGGCAGGAGATGCCGTCGTGGGTTGCGCTCTTCGAAATCATGCGGCAATCCTTGCCAGAGCCGCATGAGGCGTTGGGGCTGACAACTGTCAGCCACGGCGGTCGAAGATCATGGGAGCCGCTTCGGCCTCGTTTCTACGCCGACCGCACCGCTCGACGCAATCCTATCATCAAATTTGAAGCCGTTTTGAAGCCCGTGGGCGCGCATCTGGCCTCTGCGGGATACATCGTCGCAGACGGGGTGCTTGCGCGCCTGTGTGGGGCGTCTATTTTGATCGGGCTTGAGAGGTATGGGAGACGCGTATGAGGGCGGTTCTGGCGGCGATTATCGCATGTGGATGTGTGAGCCTGGTCGAGGCTGGGGAAACACCATGGAAGCCGGCGGCCGACTACCTCGCGCTCCCCTCTGACTGCACGGGAGAGAAAGACGCGCCCCTGTGCGAAGGCCTGAAGCAGGAATGGAAGCGGGATTATGACGCTGCCACGGCCGGCGACTATCAGGGACAGCGGAACGTCGCCTATTGCCTGAGCACCGGCTGCAAGAGCCCCTTCGGCAATACGGTTCGAACGAACCCCATTCTCGGCTGTGCCTGGCGCGTCGTGATCGTCAACAGTGGCCATCTGGACGCCGACGCCGACGACGCCAACGAAATGAGTATCTATTGCGGTCCACAATTCCTCGACGACATCGGCCGCACGATGGCCGATGCCCAGGCGCGCACCCTCTTTAAGAACCTCGGCATTCAGGTTCGTTTGCCCTGACGGCGGCCATAGACTATGATGTGAGGAGCGCGGCGGCGAAGTCCGTTGGCCTCGATTGCCCGTTGGAGGGAGCCCGGACAGGCCGGGATGCGGTCCCTCCCTGCCGCGCCTCATTCTTCCCCCGGCCATGTCATGCCCGCACGCTCGACGGCGTTGCGCAATTCCTTCTCCGACTTCTGGTGCAGGCTCGTCGCCCGCAGGTAGCCGGTTTCGGACAAGGTCACGAAAGCCCGCCACCACGCCTTGCCGATGCGCCGGATGATGGCGCGCACGTTGCTCTTGCCGCGCGGATCGGGAAGAGGAAGGCCTTCGGCCAGCAGCTCCGGGAAGACGGCGAAGTCGTCGACGGCGAGCTTGTGCCGGTCGATGCGCTCGGCGATCGTCTCCGACGTGACGGATATCACCGCGCTCTTGGCGCCCAGCTCCTGCGCCAGTTCCTTCGAAACCCCGGCCGGCAACCAGACCTTCTGCGGCAGGCGCGGCGCAAGCCGAAGATAAGCATCGTCCCAAAGCTCCTTCAGCACGCGGGTGGCGTCCGTCTCGGGCGCCGCGTCAAGCTGGGTTTCGAGATTGCGGATCAGCGTCGTCGAGCGGGCAAGGCCGGGATTTGTGTGCCAGCCGGCATCGATGCCGGGCGGCACCATCGTCACCTCGCCGGTGCGCCGGTTGCGGTGCTGGCGATCGGGGCCGAGATCCGGCGGGCTGTCCGTATAGCGGATCTTGATGTCCTCGCCTTCGGCATTCTTGCCGATGACGCGCTCGGTCCCGAGCAGCGCCTGTGCCTCGCGCGCCGAGATCATGCGCACCTGGCACTTGCAGAGCCAGCCGTTCGGCGGCCAGTGGGTCCGCCAGAACGGATGGTCGATCGGCAGGATGAGGCCGACCCATTGGAGGTGCTCCACGCGCGGATCGCCCGACGTGGTGCGCATGTAGAGCACATACGGCAGGGCGCGCTTCGATCGCTGCGCGCGCTCCCACTGACCTGCCGACCGTGCCGAATTCATGTTCGACCAGAAGATCGTCTTCAGGCGACGGTCGGAGGAGAAGTTCACCATCCGGTCGGGATCGATGCCGGACGGGTCGGACACCATGCGCGGCTGCCACCAGCCGAGCTTGGTCAACTCCGCCTGGATCAGCGGTTTCCAGTTGTCGAAGCCCTTGCCCTCGTCGAAGGCCTGGCCGATCGTCCGGTGAAAGGCGTTGGTGACCTCCAGCTCCGTCGTCTTGGCAACGGTCATCGTGTAGGCATGCTCTTCCGCCCACACGTCGAGATAGGAGAAGGCCGGCCTGACGGTCTTGTTCTTGAAATAGCCCGTGACCTCGGGCGGATAGGCAAATCGATTGGCCCGCTCCGCCATCGGTCAGTCCGCGATATCGCCGATGCCGCGTGCGATGGCGGCCAGGCGCGCCAGGCGCTCGCCCATCTTCGAGGCGTCCGGCCCGGCCGCTTTAAGCATGCTCAAAGCCTCTTCGAAGGACGCGGCGTTGGCGACGATATCGGCGATCGGATTGACGATCGGCGAAACGACCTCCTCCCAATCGTCCATGGCGGCGGTGAAGAGCTGCTCGACCTGGTCGAGCGCATCCGGCTCGCCGGCCTCGGCCGCCAGCAGCGCGGTGCAGGCGCCGCACCGGCAGGCGCGCTTGTGATCCGAAACGATCGCGGACAGCGCTGCCGTCTTCATCCTGCCCTCGTCTTCGGGCCGGGGTTCGTCATCGTTCGCCGGCGGCTGCTTCGCGGGCTTGCCGGCATCGGCTGGTGGCGGTGGCTCGGCGGCGGGCTCGGCCTTCTTCAGGATTTCTTCGTCGGCCTTGGGGTCGGAGAGGCCCAGCTTTTCGCGGATCTCGTTTTGGCTGACGCGCAGGCCGAGCGGCACCAGAACGCCGAGGCTGTCCGAAAGGGCCTTCACGTCTTCCGGGTCAGGCACCGGCAACTCGACGAACGGATAGTGCTCCTGCGGTCCGAAATTGAGATCGACGAACGGCTTGATCAGATCGCGGTTGATCGTGATGGCAAGCTGGCGGCAATCGGCGCGCAGGATATCGAGCCGCACCTCGTTGTGGATCTTCGCCTGGCCGAGCGAGGAGCCGTCGTCGCTGGTCATGGTCTGGCCGACGACGAGCTTCGAGATCTGCTTGTCGATATATTCCAGGAGCCCGCCGAAGACGGCGGCGCCGTTCGCCCCGTTCACCTCGTGGAACTCGATGTCCATCCCGGCCGGGATAATCGCGGCGGCGTCGTTGGCAATCGACGCAACCGCTTTCAGCAGCGTGCGCTTGTCGGCCGAGCTGGCACTGGCATTGTATTTGCCGACGCGCAGCGGCATGCCGTAGACTTCGGAAAACGCCGCCCAGTCCTGCAACGTGAACTGCTGGATGAGGTAGGCCCAGGCGGCCGGACGGGCCATGCCGCGGCGCAGGGGCAGTCCGAGCTTTGTGCGCGGCATATGGCGCAGGAACTTTGCCTCCGGCAGCTCCTCGCCCTCGATGGAGCCGTCGACGGCAAGGCGAAGCTGGCGCAAGCCCAGCCGTTCCATCTGGAAGAAGCGCGCATCGCGATCCAGGTATTCGACGGGCCGCAGGTACTTCCGCTCGTATTCCCACATCATTTCGACGCAGGCGTACCCGTTGTTGATGCCATCGGGCAGCGTGCCCTTCGCCTCTTTGAAACCGTCGTCGTCGATCAGCTCGCCCACGGCATCGGTGATTTTCGTCGGCACCTTGTCGGAGGAAAGCGTGACGTCGACGCTCTCGATGGCGAGCCGGCGCGTCTGGAGCTGCGAGGCATAGTGCAGATAACGCTCCTCCATCTCCTCGGCGAGCGTGAGATAGGCGCGGGCATTGCCCTCGGCGGCATCGCGCAGGATGGTGCCGAGGCGCTCTGGCGTGAGGCCGGAGGCGACACGGTCTTCGTGCGTGCGCCGGACGCCGGCGACGGTCGGCGTGGCGATCTCCTCCGCCAGGACGGACACGACGATCGGCCGCCCATCCGGCCCGAGGATGGATGATGTGCGCGAGCTTACCAATGCCGCCTCCCGTATTCATTCTCGTCGTCATCGTCGAGCGGCGGGCCGTTGTTGTGGCCGAGGGACGATGCAGGTTGATAATCGTAGATGACCGCGCCATCGCTGGCGGCATGAATGCCGAGGAACGCTGCCCAGGTGCGGTCGGCGTGATCGTCGTCGCGCTCGGCGACAAAGCGTGGCGCACCTGTCGCGGAGGCGACACGGCGCAGCTTGTGCAGATCGGACCGCAGGGCGAGATTGCCCTCCGGGATCCGCACCTTGCGATCCTCGAAAGCGTCCTTGCCGGAATTGGCCATCACGAGCTTGTTCGGGCCGGTGAACAACACGCCCTCGATGACGCTGCCGTAGCGGCGCTGGGCGTCCTCAACAACCTTCTCGCCCATGCCCGTCTGGTCGATACAGGCGCGGCCGACGCGGTACTTGCGCATGACCTCGTCGAAGGCCATGTCCATTTCGAGGAAGGTCGCGCGCTTCTGCTCGATGATCTCCCGACACCAAAGGACATCGCCGACCTTTTCCCAAACCCAGATGACATGCAGGTCGTTGCGCCGGCCGATGTCGCGGCCGACGAAGCAGACATTGCCCTGGTACAATGACGGATCGCCGGCAAGCTCGTCCTCGACCGAATTGATGAGATCGTAGGACAGCCAGGCGCTTGCCTCGTCGAGCCACTGCAACTCGAACTCCTGCGCCCAGAGTTCGTCGTCGGCAAGACCGGCGCGCAGCTCCTCGATATTGCGCGGCAGGCCATCGGCGACGGCCTGGTAGATATCGACGCTATGACGCGACCAAGTCTGGTCGCTCGCCGTCATCAGCTCGTAGAACTTGTTGCCCTTGCCCTTCGGGGTGGACGTGACGCGGATCTTCCAGCCTTTCGAGATGACCGGGAAGAGCGCCCCCCAGATTTCGCGGCTATCCTTGTGGATGGCGAACTCGTCGAGAAACACGTTGCGGGAAAAGCCGCGCGCCGTATCGGGGTTGGCCGGCAAGGCAAGGATGCTGTTGCCATGGGGCAGGATGACCTCCATGGCCTTGTGGGTTCCGCTCTCGCCCTGCCAGTCGTATTCGTGCTCCTCGAAGACCAGGCCGTAGGCTTTGGCATGCGGCTTGATGGCTTCGTTCATGGCCTCGCGCGCCTGGCGCTCGCCACGGGACAGGATCACCCAGGGCGAGCGCCGGCCCTGGGCGGCGGCGACATAGCCATCATCGACAATCTCCAGACCGGTCGTGAATGTCTTCCCCGTCTGGCGGGAAAACATGCCGATCTTGAAGCGCGGGCGATCAAGGAACCATTTTCGCTGGTAGCGATAGAGCGGGACGGCGGGCTTCATTCATCGAAAATCCCGTAGACTTCTTCGCGGATCTTCTTGATGACGGCGAGGCCGTCCGGCTTCTCGCCCTCTACACCGGCGACACCGGCAGCAGCATCGACGGCCTTGAGCAGCTTGGTCTTCGCCTCCTCCTCGGCCTTGCGGCGGTGCTCGGCCGAATGCCGCTGGGCGACGATGGTATCCTTGTAGGCGCGCGCCAGTTCCATCGCGCTTTTGCTGTCGGCCTCCTCCCTGTCCAGGAGATCGTCGATAAGCGTTTTCAGGAATTCGCCGAGCACGACATCGTTTCGACCGATTTCCTCCGGTGTCAGCTTTTCGGCGATGCCGGCGTAGATATAGCGCCGCTCCTCAAGCTGCATGACACGTTTGGCGAGCCGGGCCGATCGGCGGTAGAAGGCGGACTTCGAGATCGGCGCGATGCCTTTCACGTCGAGCCGGTCGTTCAGCTCGAAGAGGATGTCGGCCGTCGATCGACGGCGCTCGTTGAGCTGGCCGACCGCCCAGATCACATCGTCCTGTGCCTCCTCGGGCAGCAGCTCCAGACTGTCGAGCCGCCCACGGCCACGGCGATCCTCCGCCATGTCACGCCCTCGCGGACGGGGACTGGACACCCGCAATGAAGGCGAGCCCCTGAAGGAAGAGGTCGCCGCGTTCCGTCAGCTGTGCGATCGCGACCGTGCCGGCCGGGATCACATCGACGGCGCCCATATCGCGCAAGAAAAAGTACTGGCTTTCGACCCATTCGCGCGGCTTGTCGATGAGGAAGCTACGCAGTAGGTAGCGCCGCATCGCTTCGGAGGTGAGCGATCGGTTCGACTGGCGCTTCAGCTCCTTCAGGATGATGAGCCGAGCTTCTTCCTGGATTATGTTCTCGATGCTCATTTCTTGGCCTGCTCCAGCAGATATTCCTGCAAACGGTGATTGGTGGCAGCGATTGGGCGCAGCCGCTCGTCCATCGTGTCGAGCCGGCCGGCAATGCGTTCCATGCTGATCTGGAGACTGTGGGCGGTCTCCCGGTCGGGCAGGTGCTTCATCTCGCTCTCGACCGTCTGGACGCGACGATCATGCTCGATCAGCTTCAGCTCCACCTTGGTGACCCGCTCCTCCAGCTTTCGCTCGCCGGACGAGATAATGGCCTTGAGCTGGGTGCCGAGGGCGATGATGGACAGGGCGGCGCCGATCCACGGCATGAGTATCGACAAGTCCATCAACGGTCTTCTCCGGCAGCATCGACGGCCGCGACCGCAGCCGCCCGCCTGGTTTCACATGTCAAAAGCGCCGCGCGATCGGCGCCCCATTTCACGGTGACCTCGCCCGAGGTCATGTCCCGGTCGGGCAGCGCTATGGGGTGCGGACAGGCAAGGCGTGCGCTTTCGGGCAGCGTTACCTGCGCCCGCACGATGCGCACGACGGGCTTGGGCTCAGTGTGGGAGCAGGCGGACGCGATCACGGCCGAGGCCGCAAGCATCGCCATGTGGCAGGGCCGCATTCGCAGTCTCCAGGCTGGCAAGTTGGTTTTCGACGGCCCGGATACGGGCGTTGGCGTCGGTTTCGATGGCAAGCGCCGCTTTCGCCTGGTCGGCGATGCGGCGGTTGGCCTCGGCGTTTCCGCGCTCGATCTCGGCGGTCCAGTGGGCGTCCCGCTTCTCGATCGCGGCCTTCTCGGCGCGCTCGATCATCGTGTCGAGCCTATCCAGAACAAGCCAGGCGGCGAGCAGGAGGCCGACGAGCAGCGCGAGACCGATCAGGGCCTGCGCTGCCCGCCCTTGTAGTGCGGCAATCACTGGACCTCTCCCGTCGGTTCGTCGCGCGCGCGATACGGTGGCTCGACGCTGGCCGGGGCTCGATCCTGCATCGCCCGAAAGTCCATCGACCCCGTGTAGCGATGGATGCCGAGCATGGCCGCAATGAGCAGGATCATCGACGGGATCGTGATGCCGGCAAGATCCACCGCTTCGCGAGATCCGCGAAGCCCGCCGACGATCAGCAGGAGGATGACCAGCCAGCCGAGGCCGAAGGAAAACCAGATCTGCCGCTTGGTGGTGTTGTAGGCCGGGCCGTCCTTCATGCCTCGTCCTTCGTCACCGGCACGCCCTTTGCCGACAGGTGCACGCGCCCGCCGATCGGGTTGCCGCCGGTCTTCGGATAGCGGATCGCGACCAGGCGCGACCGCTCGATGCGCGTGATGGAGACGCTGTTGCTCTGGTTGCCGCCGAGCACATAGTAGTGCGTGGCGTCCTCGCCGACGTAGAGGCCGACATGCCCGCCACCCGGCCGCTTGAAGACGAGGATCGCGCCGACCGAGGGCGCGGGAAGCGAAATGCCGAAGGTCCGCCAGTTGAGCGCGCCGAGCGGATTTGAGGGCAGCGCCTCCTGGGGCAGCGTCACCGCGACCCAGGCGGCGAGCGCAAGGCCGCACCACGGGATATCGTCGTCGCTGTAGAAGCTCGCCACCCATCCGCCGAGGCGTTTCGCCCAGGACATGATGGTGGAGTTCGATCCCTTCCCGACGATCTCCCGCAGGCCGAGGTAGCGGCGGGCCTCGCGCATCCAGATGGGTTCGGTCGGCGGCTCGGGCGCAATCAGCAACGTTGCGTTCGGCGCGGCCGACGAACGGCGCAGGGCGGCGACCGTGGCTTCGTTCGCCGTGCCGGTGATTTTCAGGCCCTCGGCCGCCTGGAAACGCTTGAGGCCCTCGATCATCATGCGGCCGGGCGCATCGTCCGCCTTGCCGGCATAGGCGCCATGGGCGAGCAGGCGCGTGATGACCCATTTGTCAAAGCTGATGGTGCTCAAAGGAAACGCCCCCGGATCAGATGAAAACAACCGGAAATCGTTCCGGCGATCTGGTCGGACTATGGTGAGCGTTGGGGGAGTTGCAGGGCTGACAAATGTCAGCCAAGGCCGTCAGAACAATTCGCCCTGATCTTTATCCTTGGCTTTCATCCTCCAAATCGTGCGCTCGTGCAAGCCCGCTTCCCTGGCAGCGGCTCGGCCGCTGGCGCCCTGGGCAAGCGCCTCGGCGGCACGACGACGCGCAAGGCTCCTGGCCGATGCCGGGCCCAGCGGCAAGACCTCATGCCGGATGGCAGCGGGCCGGCCGTCCGCGTCGACGATCGCGAGGCCCCGGCATATGCGGTCGGCCACATCGAGGCCGACCAGCCGGGTGAGCCAATGGTTCGGCTCGGCACGCGGCGGGATCGAAACGCGTGTGCCGCCGTGACTGCGGGCGATCGTCAAGGCAACGTCGCTGCCCGCGATGTCGGCGATGTCACCGAGAAGGCCCGGAAGGCTGCTTCGGCTCACGGGCGCCTCCCCAGGCTGAGAGCCGTCTCGATCTCGATCTGACGGGCGGTCAGCACCTTCAGGCGCTCCTCGCGCTTGATCCGCGTGTGGGCATCGACGCCGCCGCGCTGAAGACGCTTCAAAAGGTCTTCACGCTCCTCTCGAATGGCGTTCAAGGTTTCGACCTCGAAAAGGGGAAGGTGCGCGGCCGTGCCCATCACGTCCGGTCCTCCGGTCTGACCGGCCATCGGGCCTTCAAGACCGTGACGACGACGGTCCCGGTTTCCCGTTCGGCCAGCACGAACTTCACGCGCTCGACGATGACGGTCGTCGCCCGAAGCGCCGCGCCGGTGGCGCACCGGCTGGCGATGTGCCGGCGCACGGCCTCCACGTCGAGGCCATGCGCACGCTCCAGGTAGCGCAGGATGGCATGGTCGCTGACGTGGAGGGGCGTGGTCATGGCGTGCCGGCCTTCCTGGCGGCGCGCACGCGTGGGCCGAAGGCGTTCATCACCGTCTGCCACTGTGATGGTTTGACGTCGCCCAGCCAGACCAGCCGGATGCCGAGGATCTCGGATACAGCCTGGTCGAACCCCTTGCGCACCATGAGGCACGCATCGGGATGGAGGATGCGCCATTGCGCCCAGGCGATTTTGGCTCCGTCATGGGCGAGCCATTCGTAGCCGTTGCTGGTCCCAAACATCACGTCGGCTTCCCGCCTCAACCAGCCTTTCAGCCCCTCGACCGCCGCGCGCCCGTCATCGGCGTGATGGAGGAAACGCGTATCGTCGAGACCGGTCTGGCGCTTGACATACGCGAGCATGGCCTGGTCGTCGCGATCGTCGACCAGGCCGAGGTTGTAGGCGGCGATCCAGAGCGCCTGGAGCTTCTTCGCGTATTTGCCGGTCAGTTGGCGCCGAGCCGTCGAACGGCCTCGCGCTGGCTGAAACCCGATCCTCCGGAATTCCCCAAGAACCTTCTGGCGCTCGGCCTCGGTCATGTCTTTGGCGGAAGATTTTCCGGTGATCGCAACAAGCTTGGCGCGATAGACGTCTTCGTCGAGGTCAAGCTGCTTGCGGGCGACGTGCATGGCGGCGATTGACGAGGTCATCGGGAGTGTCCTTTGAGATATCCGGCGAGCACGAGCGTGCCGACGACCGTCTCGCCCAAGCCGCGGCCGAAGGCGATCTGTTCCGCCTCGGCCTCTGACCGAGCGACGATCCTGCCGCCGTACTGACGCCTGTTGAGGCGGACATACGTCACGAAAACCATCTGGCGCGCGGCGAGGCGATTGACGACGTCGAGCGGCGCACCGTCGAGATCATCGAAGAGGATGCCGTCTGCGATCGGGCGCGTCGGGTGGATATGGACGGGAGCGAGACGATCACTCATGACCGGCTCCACTTGTTCCTGTGGGGACGCGGATAAGTCGGGCAACCTCAGTGCAGGCGGCTTGCTCTCCCTCGTACCGACCGATGACCAGCGAACTGGGTTGGTGCGCAATAAGTGGGCGATTGTCGCGATGTTCTTCAGCAATTCGGGCGCATCGTTCGCGCTCGGCAAGGATGGCCTTCGCGATAGCCTCAATGGCAACCTCGTACCGAAGGCCAAATCCATACTTAAAAGCCTTCTCAGCCACCTTCATGACGTCGGCGGGGATCGCGTCACTCATCGGTCTGACCTTTCGATGTGCTGGCGGCTTTCTTGCGCTCGGCAGCGAGAACGCGGACAGCACGGCGACGGCTGTCCTTGGCCAGCCAAATGGCCTCATCCATCTCGGCGATGATGCGCTCGGCGGCCTCGACCTTAGTCAAGAAGTCGCCGGGTTCTCGATCCGGGGCACGGCCGACACGACGGTGAAGGAGGTCGCCGTATTCGACGACATAACGACGATCAGGCATGTTCGCTGTCGCTGTCCTTTCCCGATGATGCGGTGGCGGAACCGGGGACGAGCTGCGGATGCCTCTCGTGAAGTGCCGCAATGCGATTGGCGATCGAAGGATCGATGTTGACCTCGATGACTGACCGCAGGCGCCAGATGAGGTTCAGCGCCTCTGCAAGGTCTGCCTCCGCCCTTGAAACCTCCTGCCTGAGCGCATCGCGCCAGCCGTCGTTGTGGCCGATGATGTAGGAGCGGTCCGAGCGGAAGCGCTCCAGTTCGTCACACACGTCACTGACCGCTTCAGTGAAATCTGGGAAACGTGCGATATCGTCATCACGCAAAGCTTCCCGGATGAGACTGGTTATCTTGCTCGGATCGTTCACGACAGCCTCCTTTCGATGTCGGCCGCGAGGCGGTCTATGTTGATCTTCGCCACCAATACAGGTGCACGGGGAAGGTCGAAGGGATCGGTTTCAAAGAACAAAGCGAAGGTGACACCCTCCTGATCCACGACCTTTGCGCCCTCGGCATGGAACATCTCAGCAATGGCTTCGCGGATCGCCCGTTGATCACGGAAGTGCCTCATGCTCCACCTGCCTGGCGCAGGGCATCGGCGCGCGCTTCTCTGTTCAGCCGCGCGGCCGCGCCATAGGACGCCGAGGGGCAGACGTTCATCGGAATGATCTCGCCGTTACCGTCGACCTCGAATTCGGCCGTGCAGCGGTAAACGCAAATGGCAATCGGCGAGCGGGCGCCGCCGATTGTTTCCGTGCGGTCAGCACCACAGACCGGGCACTGCGATTGCATGAGCAGCTTTGCTGCGCGGACAATGCCGAGGGCGCGGGTCATGGCGGCGCCCTCATGCCCGGGCGAAATCAAGGGAGATGGTTTCCCATTTCGCCTTGACGTCGGCGCGGCGGCCGAACCGGATGTACTCCTTCGAGCCGATCGGCCGCATGGCATCGCGGATCGCATCCATTGCACGCTTCCAGCGTGGGTCGGCCATTTCGTATCGCAACAGGCGGTAGATTTCCGACCGGTTGAGCGTGCCCTCCTGATCAACATTGAAAGCCCGCGTGACGAGCGCCTGAAGCTCGGCGCGACTGTCAGCGGACCAGTCGTTGATGCATTCGTCGACAAGGCTCTTGGCGATGTGCAATTCAGGACCGAAGTCGATCAGGGTCGCGACCTGCACCTGGACGCGATAGAGGCCATCATAGCTGTAGTACGTCGCATTGCCCTTCTCGCCGCGCTTCACCACGCCGTACTCCTGCTCCAGGAGCGCGTCGTAGGAACCGAGGTCGAACTTGGTGTGGCCGAGCAGGCGGGAGAGCGAGGCGCTGGCATCGAGGGCGAAGGCGATGCATTTGCGGACGATCTCGTCTTCGAGAACATTGGCTGGCTTGACCAGGGCGATTGGCACCCATTTCCCGGTGGCATCCATCATGCCGGGCCGGCCGTTAAGCTCGACAATCGCCGGCTCCATCTTTACCTGCGCGGTGGCGCGATACATGGCTTCCGGCACGAAACGGCCGCGAACGTCTTCGATGTAAATGGCGCCGTCGATTTCGATCTGGCGCGGTGTGGCCGGCTTATCTGCGATAATGACTACATCCATAGTGATGATCCTTCAGTTGTTGGGAAAGTGGGGGAGCCGGAAGGCGGTCACGTTGTCGCCGCTGGCGACATCCGTGATGTCCGCCGCCGCCTTCCGGTTTCGCAGATCGTCGCGCCCGGCCGACAGGCGATGTTCGAGGATGCGGTTTTCTTCCTCGACTTCCTGGGCGAGCGCGACGGCCGTGTTGAGCTGTTCGGTGATGAGCTGGACCTCGCCGAGGCGAACGGTCCGGCCGTGCTGGAGGACCCCCGCGAGGGTCCTCCGAAGCTCGGTGAGATAATCGGAAAGAAGGAAGGCGGTGTTCACGACTTCCTCCCCTTGTCGAAATCGACCTTGACGACTTTGCCGACAGGATCCCGGATCAACTGATCGAGCGCCGTTGTGGCCGCGCCCTCAAGCGATGCACGGGCGAGCATTCCGGCTTCCCCGAGCCGATGGACGGCCAGTTCCTGCTCCATGGCAGCGGCGAGCCGAAGCGCCAGGGCGAGTTCGACGACGACGTCCCGCGCCTTGTCGGCCGGCATCGTCTTTCCCTCGGCGGTGTAGGGCAGAATGCGGGCCGAGGCGTTTAGGATCGTGGCGCTCAAAGTGGCGTCATAGACGATGGGTTTCATGCCATGTCCTCGACATCACGGTTCTTCCACGCCTCGGTGATGTGGATGAGCGCCACGGTCTCGCCGCGACCGTTCGCATACATGGTGGCGAGCTTCATGGTCTTGTCGATCTGCCGGAAGGCGCCGCCTTTCTTGCCGATGCCGATCAGGAACTTGGCGCAGTCGGGGTCCTCGATGCCCCATGATCTCACATAGGCGACGAGGTCTTCGGCATAGGGCTCCGGCCGCTGAAGGCGCTTGCCGATGCGGCTCTTGAGCTGATCGTAGGAGCGGTTTTTCTTCTTCTCCTTCGAAAAGCGGGTGTACACCTCGGCGTTGCCGACGATCGCGACCCCGCATTTGTAGACGTCGACGAAGTGGCGCAGCTGGTTGATCGCCTCGTCGTTGAGGTGCTGGCCCTCATCGACGATGAGCAGCGTGCCGTCGCCGGCCCGGCGGATCTTGTTGCCGATGGCGCGGGCGAGACGAGCGGGATTGTGCTCGCGCACGTCCAGCTCCTCGGCCAGTTCCGTCAGCATGCCGTGCACGGTCTTGGTGTTTTCCGAGACCGTCGCACGATAGACATGGCGACGGGACCGCTCGAAATGCATGCAGGTCTCGGTCTTGCCCATGCCGGCGCCGAGCGTGATCATGACGAGGTCGGGGCAGAGCTGCGCCCACATCAGCGTGTCGAGGATCTCGACCGTACCTCGCATCTTCATGAAGGGCGGCGACTGCGGGATGGTCGCGGCGATGGAGGCGTTCTCCTCGATCGCGGACAGCCACTGCAGGACGATCTTGTTGGTGCTGTCGAGGCGCCCGGAATACTTGCCGGAGAACCACTGGCTGAAGGTGCCGTCCGCCATGCCGATCCGCCGCGCGACCTCGGCCTTCGTCCAGCCGCTCGCCTTGGCCGTGTCGATCACGCCGTCGACCAGCTGCCACCACAGCTGGATATCCTCCTGCGACCTGTTGTCGAGGAGCACGGGCGGATTGACCGGACGCTCCCAGGTCGATCCCGCCGTCATCTGGCTTGTGCCAACATGCTTGTTCATCTAAAAGGTTCCTTGTGTATTGCCCTTTGGGGCTCTGCTGGGCGGGACTTCCACTCCCGCCCGTTCTTTTTTCCGGAACCGTACGCACTACACTTCGGCTCAGTTTGAGCGACCGGACGCGTTACTTGCCGGCCTTATCCCCTCTCGGGAATGCGTGGACCGAGGCACCGGCGACACGGGCCATTGCCTTGGAAAATCCCTGTTCGAAATCCTCTGCGGGAACCGGCACCGCTTCGGGCGCGAGCTTGCCGGTGAAGATGCGCGTCACCTTCGGATGCACTGGCTCTGCCTTTTGGAGGTCGCGCTGGCCCTTGCGCAGGATTGCGGCGAGCTGGTTCTGGTTGAAGCGCTGCTCGGCGGCAGCGGCGGCGCGCGTTGCCTTGTCGAACTCGGCCCTGCCGCGCGCGTGGACGCGTCCCTCGTCCTGGTCCTTGAAGCCGGTATCGGCGATGCACGCTGCGTCACAGATGAACCGGTTCTTGAGGTCATACACCTTGATGGAGCCGTGCAGGTCATCGGGATCGAAGCGGATCGTCACCTGATCGCCCATGTGCTGGTTCAGCTCGCGGCTCCAGTACCGGTTGCCGGCGAAGTGCACTGCGCCGCTGCCCTTGTGGGTCTTGATCGTCTCGGAGGCGAGCAGCCAGAGGAAGCGCTGTGCCTCGGATGCACGCCGAACGATCGTCGTCGGCTGCTGCATGCTCTCCTCGAAGACGGCGTCGAAGCTGCGGCCCTTGGCGATCTGGGTTTTGCGGCCGGTTCGGGCGTTGTGCTCGGCGACCTGGTGCGCGATGAGCCGCTTCAGGTCCTCGATGTCGATAGCCGTCCTCATGTAATTGTCGGGCTTTTCGGTCGGCTTCTTGCCGGTATACGCCCCGGCGCAGACCGGATGCTTCGAGATGTCCTCGGCAAAATCGCCCCAGGCGCGTTCGATCGGCTTCGACTGGCCGGATTTCGGCAGAACGAAATGCGGCTTGATCTTCAGGGCGACGAGCAGGCCTTCCGGGTCCTCGGGGCGGACCTTGAAGCGATAGCGTGTCTTCGCGCCGCCGGAGATTTTCTTCGAGGCGAAGGCCCGGCCGTTGTCGATGTACATGTCTTCGGGAATGCCGAAGCTCTCCACCATGTCGCCGACGACAAGGCGCACGACCTCCCATGTCTCCGCCTCGTCGAGCCGCCAGGACAGGATCTTGTTCGAATAGAGGTCCTGGATGCCGACCAGATACATGCGGATCGGCTTCTCGCGGTGCGGCACGCGGATGAAGAGGTCCAGCTGGTGCCCGTCCATGTTGACCGCTTCCATCGCGTGGAAGCAGGTGCGGTTCCGGCGCTGCGACGGATAGAGCGTCTTCGCCCGCTCGCGGCCCTCGCGGGTCACGACCTGGATCGCCTTCGGCACTTCGGCTTCCATCCGCCGGCGCAGGGACCGTTCGGAGGGGATCGGAGACCATCCCTCTATGGCGGCAGCTTCCAGGAGCCGGCGATAGCATGCGGAGAAGCCCGGCTTTTCCGGGCGCAGATAATCGGACTTCAGGAAATCCCAGGCGTCCGGATGGCATTCCGCCATCTGCGGCACGATGCCGTTGACGGCCGGGGAAGACGGAACGAGCGCGGGGAGCCAGTCTTCGGGGTCCAGGCCCTCGGTTGCCTTCCGCCACTCGTAATAGGCCGATTTCTGGATACCGGCATCATGGGTGGCAACCCCGATGGCGGCAAGGCGTGAGAGGCCGGCCTCGCGCACCAGCTGCTCGACGCGGACGAGCACCTTCAAGCGCGCCTCACAGACGTCTTTCGTCCCCTTCGGCAGTCGGTTGAAGACGGACCAGAGCAGGTTCTTTCGGGCGCGGGCCTCTTCCCAGGAGGCGCCGTCCGGCTGCTGGCGAAGCCGCCATTGCGCCGATGCGGGAAGAAGGCTGACATGGTATTCAACGACCGGACGCGTCTTTCCCTGACGCAGCTGGACACAGCCTGCAACGCCGTTCCAATGGTCTTGGGCATGACGATAGAGGCTGCGCTCCGACGTCGGCAGGTCGGGAAGGTTGAGGGCCAAAAGTTCGGCGAGGGTGAACCACTCCTTCATGCCGTGCCCGCCTTCTTCGCAGCGAGATATTCCTCGAAACCGGCCTTGTGCTGCTGGCAGAATTCGAGCGTCTTGAGGACGGCATGGATGCACACCATCAGCATCTCGGCTTCCTCGCGGCGCATCTTCCCGGCGCTCACCATCTGGTCGTATCGTTTCTCGACCTCGCCGATCAGCCGCTTGACCTCGGCGATCTGGCCGATGATGGAGACTTTCGCGGCCATCAGCGTTCCCTCCGAATTACGATCGGAGCCGACCGCGACCGCTGTTCGGCGAGCACGCGAAGCATGCGCCGGCGCAACGAGCTTTCGGAGGGGATTGGCGACCAGCTATATTTGCGGGCCGCGTGATGCATGCGGCGATAGCAGGCGGAAAAGCTGGGTTTCTCAGGCCGTAGAAAGTCGGACATAAGGAAAGTCCAGGCAGAAGGATGACAAATGGCCATCAGCGTTCCCTCCGGATATGCACCGGCGTGGAGCGCAGGGCGCGCAGCTCGGCCTTGATTGTCTCCTGTTCCTGCTGCAGGCGGGCGATTTCGGCGAGCCGCGCCTCGTCGCCGACGAGCAGGGTCGCGCCCTGGTCGGAGACGGCCTCGTCCCATAGCCACATGGCCCCGGTCGCATGCACGAAGGCCGCGAAGCGGGGCAGGGTGATATCGTGCCCGCCCTTGCTCTCGGCGGTATAGGCGTCGAGCATCGCCTTGCTGATGGAGGGCAGGCCGAGATACTGCGCCATGCGGGCGGCGATCGTCGGACGATCATAGGGGCATTCGCGGATCGCGCGCGCCATTGCCCGCTTCATCTTCGAGCGGTAGCGGTCGATGTCGATGCGGGCGACGGGCGAGCGAACCGGGAACAGCGGCTGCGCGAAGAAATCGAGCTGAGAAGGGTCGCGCCTCATTCCGCGGCCCTCGCGGCGAGCGCCGCCAGCACTTGCTCGACAAGCTCCTTCGGCAGACCGAGGTCGATCAGGAAGAAGCGGTGCGTGTGAACGTCGGCCTTGTCCCATATCGCATGCATGTCGGCCTGGATCGCGCGTTGGCGTTCCATGTCGGTGGTTGGGGTGGATGCTGTGGACGGGGCGGCCTTCGTCTTGCCGGCCCCCAACAGGGACCATGCCGCCTTCAGATCATTGGTTTTCTCGAAGGCGGAGATCAACTTCCCCTGTTCGGCAGGGCCGAGCTTCGCGACCTTGAGCAGCTCCGACTGGTTGTCGGCATAGGCCGTGCCCCGGAGGCGCTCCCGCATTTTGGGATGGAGGTTTTGAGCGATCGTGCTCAGCCGGAAGTATGCGCGACGGGAGAGCCCCATGCGGTCCGCGACGTGCTGGGAGAACCCGCCTGCCTCGGCCTCTTCCTCCAGTAATAGTGCCAAGTTGGCACTCTTCCCGGGCCGGCCGGCCTCCACCTTTCCGTGCTTCTCCTCCCAGACCTCGCGGTACTTGGCGACGAAGATCGCGCGATCGATGACGGACAGCTCGTTGCGGAAGAGGTTTTCCGTGATCTCGATGAGGTGAGCCTCGGCTTGATCGCCTTCGACGATCATCGCGTCGATTTCGCTGTCGTCGTTGATCTGGCACGCCCGGAGGCGGTGAGCCCCGGCGATAAGGGTATACTTGCCGCCCTTTCCGGCAGGTGTGAACCGAACCGTGATGGGGTTGATCTGGCCATGCTCGACCATGCTTTGCGCAATGGCCAGCGCCTCTTCATCCTCGACCGCGCGAAGACGCTCGGGCACGAAGACGTCAGAGATGGGAATGCGTTTGAACTCAGCCATTATGCCGCGGCCTTCTGTGCTTGCTGTAGGAAGATGTCCTTCGCGCGCGCAGCCATGCGGCCATAGGCCCTGGCGAAGACCGGGCAGGTCAGCCGGTTGTCGATGCGCTGGATCGCGAAGGAGATGGAAGTGCGCTGCCGGTCCTGCATCTTGACGATGCGCCGGCGCGGCACGTCGAACTCGACGTGCAGGATATGGATGGCGATCTGCCGGGCGAGCGCCGCATCGAACATGTCGTGCGGCGGCCAGATGATCTCGCGGACCGGAATGTGCGAGAAGTGCACCGCGACAGCCTTGAAGCAGCAGGCTAGCATCACTTCCAGCCGCTGATCCGCGTCATAGGGGTTCATCATGTCAACGCCCCGATAACGCCCGCGATCGCGGCGAACAGCCCCGCGGCCGCTACGCTGAAGAGCAGGATGGTATCGGCTGTGCGGCAGACCGGTGAGAGCGACGGAACGAAGGGGATGAGGTCTATATCGTCGCGCCGTTTCGTCATTGCCGGCACCCGACCTTTCGGGAAAGGTTGCGGTGTGGCGCGGCCGGCAGGACTGGACAGCCGGGGCGGCAGGCCCGTGAAGGCGGGAGGCAACTCTGCCCTGCCGGCCGACGACAGTCGGGACCGGATGCGAAAGGCTAGAACAGCAGCAAGGCCGCGCCGCACCATCACGCCGCCTCCGTCTCGTCTACCGCGGCGGCCCGGCGGCCATAGCGATAGTTCTCCGGCGGTTGCGGGCTCTTGCGGCGGCCGTCCGCGAAATAGCGGGAGGGCCAGAGCAGATGGGGGAGGGTGTCCAGGGCGGCCGCGATGGCGCGTTCGCCGGCAAGGTGCGGTTCGTGGACCGCGTTGCCGGCCGTACGGGCGGGTAGATTGTAGTGCTCGTCGATCATCGCGAGCGTCAGTTTCTTTTCGATAAGCTTGCCCTTGATGCGGGCAACCTCCTTCAGACGACGGCGCTCGGTCCAGCCGAGCTTGCTCGTGACGCTGTCACTGTGCATAAAATCCTCGATCCAGAAGGGAGGCCCTGGCCGGCCTCCTTTTTTGGGGTGTTGAAATCTGCGAACACAGAAAGGGATATCACAGATTGGTAGATAGTAAATACCAATTTGTGAGATCAGGGCTCGTTTGGGGAAGAAACCGAAGCCGTCCAAAACGCCGCTCGGAGAGCGGCTTATGCAGGTGCGTGAAAAGCTAGGCTTTTCCAGCCAGCGCGCTGTCTTTGCTGCAACCGTAGGTCTCACGGAGGCGATGCTGGGATACTATGAGCGAGGCGACAGAACGCCTGATGCGCTCGCCCTTGCGGAGTTTCGGACAAAGCATGGCATCAGTCTGTCCTGGCTGATCACCGGCGATGGCAGCATGTTCGACGACGCGTCAAAGGCCCCCGCGCCATCTGTGGGGGTAGATCCGCAATTGCTTCGGAGGCTGTACCGCGCTGCGCGGCTTGCCTACAAGGACGCCGGGCAACTAGTGCCCGATGAGGACAGCATCGCGGTCGAGGCCGGGAAGCTCTACAACGCGCTTCTGCAGGAGGTCTCGGACATTCGGCAGGAGAGGATCGTGGACGCCGTAATCCCTGTGGTCGTCGATGATCTCAAGACCCGGTTGCGGGAGGCCAATGCCGAGCCGGGCAGCGGGAAACGCTCGGCTTCATCATAGTGAAGTCGATCAGCCTATGCCTGTTCCTTAATGAGACGTTAAACCCGCGCGTGTGTTTCTCAATCTGAAACCGCAGGTATAGTAAATGGTGAAAATCAACTGCGCGCGATTGTACGGGACCGCTCAAGGGGACCACTCGAAAGATTTTGCCAAATGGACCATTTGGATGCGGCACCTGGCAAAATCTCAACTGCCGAGTTCCGGAGCTTAGGCTTTGAATTCTCTGCAATTTTCCGCTGTTCGGGAGATTTTGCCAAGGTTGGCGATATCTAATTTGGATTTTCCCATGCTTTCGGCGCTCGCCAACGGCCTTTCGCCGCGCACGGCAAATCGCCTCAAACCCGGTTCACCGGGCTTTTGAAGCCGCTTTGAAGAATTTCCCGTCCGTTTTGAAGCTCAGCACCAGAGCACCGCCCCGAAGCCCTTTACCAGCCGGTTTCGATCCCATATCGTGTCAAAATGCTGAGCGTTCCACTTCCCGTTTAGCGCCGCCAAGTGCCTGAACTTTCAGGGTCTTCCCGTTCGTTCCCGCTTGTTCCCGGTTAATCCCGCTATTCCGGTATCCTCTGTCAGACAACACCCCCCAGTTCCAGTTCTCCCGTCCTTCGCGCGGCATGACCTCAATGTTCATGACCAACGAGCGGATGACGTTCGCCGCCTCCCGGCGCTCGCCATCGTCGGCCTGCAAGTGACGTGCTCCCCTGATTGTCCGCGTTTATAAGTTAGCCCTGTTCGAGTTTGGTCCTGTCTGGACCGGGTTGCGAACTCATAAGGGGGTCAAGCCGCCGAGGCTCGTATGGGGGCGGATCAGGTTGTAGTCGTTTCTCCAGTCTTCGATAATCTCTCCGGCATGGCGGTAGCTGGTGAAGAGCTGCTCGTTGAGTCATGCAGGGATACCAGTCCTGAGTGCGATCCTGTCCAGTTCACGGCCGACACGCTGGCGGGACAGCGAGTTGTCGACTGTCTCCATCTCCGGAGAACAGACTAACCTCAAACCGAGGACATTTCAGGGGAGCACGTCAGAGCCATTAGCTCGGATGTCCAAGTCCTTGCCCCATAGACAAGAAAATAGCGCAGAAGCGGCCGCCTCTGCGCTGTCTTCAACCGGTTGCGATAATTCTGTCCGGCCTTAGCGACCGTTGCCCGTGACGGCAGAGCGGATGTGGGAGCGGGAGATGCCCAGATCCTGAAGGGCGCGGTCGTCCAGGGCGCCGAGCTCATGGACGGCGCGGCGGTCAGCGGCATATTTCTTGAGCTTTGCGAAGAGGTTCATGATCAACTCCTTTTGTTGAACAATATATAGACGCCTTCCTGACCGATGAACATGCACATGCCTGCAGCGTAGGCATGCCCCAATTGCATGACACTGAAAAAGAACGCGACTCCTAAAGTTTGCTATCGCGAAACGCTATGGCGGCAGAATGGAGTTGTGTTGGCCAAGGCCCCGTGCATGACCCTACTCTGACCGGAGTTGGCGACTGGCTGACCAAAAGAGCCGGGAAAACGGCCTTTGATCGTGCGGTATGGACCGGACGAGGATATCCGAACCAGGAGTGGGAACATGACACACACGCTTACCCGCAGAATGCTTTGCCTTTCCACCGCCCTCCTCACCGTGGCCGCCCTTGCGCCGGGTCTTGCCGGCGAGGCGAAGGCCGATGAAGCGCCGATCAAGCTCGGCATCGTCGCGCCGATGAGCGGCCCGAACGCCCGCTACGGCGCCTTCTCGATGCATGGCGCGGAACTGGCGGTCAAGGAGATCAACGATGCCGGCGGCGTCAACGGCCACAAGATCGAGCTCTACAATGCCGACAGCCAGGGCACGCCCGTCGAGGGCGTCTCGGCGACGCGCCGGCTGATTGATCAGGATGAGGTGGACTTCGTCATCGGCGACGTCTCCAGCTCCGTGACGCTCGCCATGCAGCCGGTCGCGGAAGATGCCGGTGTGCTGCTGCTGAACGCGGCCTCCTCCAACCCGAAGATCACCTACGGCGCCGGCGTCGGCGGCTTCAAGTGGACCTACCGCAACTATCCGACCGACGAGAACCGCGCCTATGTCGTGGCGAAATACGCCGCCGAGGAGCGCGGCTTCACCAAGTTCGCCGTGCTGTCCGTCGACAGCGACTATGGCCGCTCGGCCATCGAGTTCACCAAGAAATACCTGCCCGAGTTCAAGGGCGAGATCCTCTCGGAAGACTATTACAAGGAAGGCGAGGTCGACTTCCGCAGCGTGCTGGCGAAGATCCGCGACGGCGGGGCTCAGGCGATCATCATGTACGGCCTTGCCGACACGACGCCGATCATCGCCCGCCAGATGGTCGAGCTCGGCCTTGCCGGTAAGGTGACGCTGGTCGGCAACGGCGAGTTCAACACCGAAAAGACCATCGCCTCCGCGCCGACGGCGCTTGAGGGTGCCGTCGAGGCCGCCGCCTGGCTGCCGGCCTGGGATTCGCCGGAAAGCAAGGCCTTCGTCGAAAAGTTCACCACGACTTACAATGAAGCGCCGAACAACCATGCCTATGTGCATTGGGACACGGTGAACCTGCTCGCCGCCGCTGTGCGCGAGGCCGGCAGCGTCGAGCGCGAGGCGGTGCGTGACGCGCTGTCGAAGATCAAGTACAAGAGCCCCGTCGGCGAGGTGACCTTCGACGACCACAACCAGGCCCGCCTGCCGATGATCCTGTTGCAGATCGAGGACGGCAAGCCGAGCATCAAGGGCGCCTTCACGGCGGATATCCAGTATCCTGCCAACTGAGCCGGTCGGGAGGACAGGCCCATGGTCTCGACCCTTATCGAGCAGATCGTCAACGGCATCGTCACCGGTTCGGTCTATGCCATCGTCGCGGTCGGCATGACGATGATCTTCGGCGTGCTCAGGGCGATCAACTTCGCCCATGGCGAATATTACATGCTCGGCACCTTCGGGGCCTGGTTCGCCATCGATTACCTTGGCCTGTCCTATGAGGCCTCGATCGTCGTCGGCATCCTCTCGACCATCGTCATCGCCTATGTGGTGGGGCAGCTCGTGATGCGCCGCATGGTGGGGGCCCCGGCGGAATCCGGGGTGCTCGCCACGCTCGGCATCGCGCTCGTCCTGCAGAACACCGTCATCCTCGTCTTCGGCGGCGGCTACAAGTTCTTCTCCGGCGGCTATATCGAGCCCGTCTCGATCCTCGGCTTCTCTCTCGCCGAGCAGCGCGTGCTCATCCTCGTCGTCTGCCTCCTGGTCTTCATCGGGCTGGAGCTGATGGTGACGCACAGCCGCATGGGCAAGGCGATGCGGGCGGTGTCGCAGAACGTCGAATGCTGCGAGGTGGTCGGCATCGACGTGCCGCAGGTGGTGCTGAGGACCTTCATCCTCGGCGCGGCGCTGGCGGCGCTCTCGGGCGTCCTCACCGCGCCCGTCAATGTCAGCGTCTATGGTGGCATGGGCGAGCTCATCACCTTCAAGACGCTGCCGATCATCATCATGGGGGGCCTTGGCAATGTGCGCGGCACCTTCTTCGCCGCCATGATCCTCGGCATCGCCGAAAGCCTCGTCGCCACCTATGTCGGCCTGCAATACCGCGACACGGTGGGTTTTGCGACGCTGATCCTGATGCTGATGTGGCGGCCGCACGGACTGTTCTCGACGCAGGCGCGCTTCTAGGGGCATTCCAGCCGAAGCGGAAAACGCTTCGGCGCTCCGGGCGTGAAACTCCTCTCGAACTTTTGGGGACCCGACATGTCTCTCACGCAAACCAGCGAACGGGCGCGCCGGCGCGATTATCGCATCCCGCTCGGCATCCTGCTCTTCTCCGTGGCGCTCGCCGCGCCCTTCATCGGCAGTCGCTATGTCGTCCATGCGCTGATCATCGCGCTCGTCTTCATGCTGCCGGCGCACGGGCTGAACCTGCTCGTCGGCTATACCGGGCTGCTCTCGCTCGCCCAGGCCGCCTTCTTCGGCATCGGCGCCTATACGGCGGGGCTGCTCGCCATCGGCTACGGCACGCCCTTCTACGTCAATGCCGTGGTCGCGGGCCTTGCCGCCGGCGCGGTGGCGCTGCCGCTCGGCGTGCCTGCGCTGCGCCTGCGCTCCACCTCCTTCGTCATGTGTACGCTCGGCTTCGTCATCATCGGCCAGGCCATCGCCAAGAACTGGATCTCGGTGACGCGCGGCGACATGGGGCTTTCGGGCATCCCGAAACCCTATTTCGAACTCGGCCCGCTCTCCTTCACCGTGGGCGGCACCACCGGCTTCTACTACCTGGCGCTCGCCATCGGCATTCTCGCGACGCTCGCGGTCTTCGCCGTCGTCCGCTCGCCGGCCGGCCGCAACATGGTGGCGATCCGCGAGAACGAGACGCTGGCCGAATCCCTCGGCGTGCCGACCTGGCACTACAAGCTGATCGTCTTCATGCTGAGTGCCGTCTTCGCCGGCGTCGGCGGCAGCCTCTATGCGCATTACCTCACGGTGGTGAGCCCGCTCACCTTCCAGATGTACTATTCCACCACCATGCTGATCATCGTGCTCGGCGGCGGAGCGGGCATGATCTCCGGCACCATCTTCGGCAGCCTGCTCTTCGTCGGCCTCACCGAGGCGCTGCGCATCACGCCGGAACTGCGCATGATCGCCTACGGCCTCTGCCTGCTGGTGCTGGTCTTCTGGTTCAAGCAGGGTTTCGCGCCGGTCATCAACCGGGTGTGGAACGCCATCGGAGGCGCGAAATGACGACTCATCTTCCGCTTCTCGACATCCGGAACCTCACCAAGAGCTACGGCGCGGTGAAGGCCGTCAACGATGTCAGCCTGCATATCGACCGCGGCGAGATCGCCGGGCTGATCGGGCCGAACGGCTCGGGAAAATCGACCTTCTTCGATTGCAGCACCGGCCTTGCCAGGCCCGATACCGGCACGGTCGTGCTCGACGGGCAGGACATCACCGGCTGGTCGCTGAACCGCATCGCGCGGGAGGGCCGCATGCTGCGCTCCTTCCAGAAGACCGTCACCTTCCGCTCGCTCGACGTGGAGGAAAACCTGATCATCGCCGGGCAGATGTTCACCTTCCCGTCGATCCTGTCGACCTTCAGCATCGGAAAGCTGTCGCGCCAGCGCATCGCCGGCCTTCGCGAACGCGCCCGCGAGCTCATCAGGATGGCCGGCCTCTGGGACGTGCGCCACCAGCCTGCGGGCAACCTGTCCGGAGGCCAGCAGAAGCTGATCCAGTTCGCCTCCATGCTGATGCCGGAGCCCAAGCTCATCCTGCTCGACGAGCCGATGGCCGGCATCAACCCGAAGATCATCGAGCGGGTGGTGGAGACCATCCTTTACGCCAACAAATCGCTCGGCGTCAGCTTCCTCGTCATCGAGCACAATATCGACGTGGTCACCAGCATCTGCCGGCGCGTCATCGTGCTCGACCAGGGGCAGAAGCTGGCCGAGGGACTGCCGCAGGACATCATCCAGGACCAGCGCGTGAGGGAGGCCTATCTTGGCGGCTGAGACGAACCTTTCGATCGCCGGCCTGCGCGCCGGCTACGGCAATCTCGACATCCTCAACGGCGTCGACCTCGACGTGCCGGCCGGCCAGTTCGTCGCGCTGATGGGGCCGAATGGGGCGGGGAAATCCACCCTCCTCAAGACGCTCTACGGCATGACCACCATCAAGGGCGGCAGCATAAACTGGCGCGGCAAGGACATCGCCGGCTACAGGTCGCGCGCGATCCTTGGCGAAGGCATTTCCTTCGTGCCGCAGGGGCGCTGCAATTTCCCGGTGATGACGGTCGACGAGAACCTCCAGATGGCGGCCTACACGATCCGCGACGAGAAGGTGAAGGGCGAGCGGGATTATGTCTACGATCTCTTCCCGATCCTGAAGAAGCGCCGCACGACGCTGGCGGGCAACATGTCCGGCGGCGAGCAGCAGCTTCTCGAAGTGGCGATGGCCGTGCTCCAGCGGCCGAAGGTGCTGCTGGTGGACGAACCCTCGGTCGGCCTTTCGCCCGCCGCCATCGGCATTGTCTTCGACGAGCTTTTGCGCCTGCACGCCTCCGGCCAGACGATCCTGCTCGTCGAGCAGAACACCAAGAAGGCCATGGAGGTCGCCGAGCGGGCGGTCATCCTGCGGCTCGGCAAGGTGATCTGGGACGGGCGGCCGGCCGACATCACCCATGACGAACTCGGCGAACTCTTCCTGACGGGCAAGATGCGCGGCGAAGCCGAGGCGCCGCACTGATCCACCAATCGAGGTCATTCCCATGAACACGTTCACCCCCGCCTCCCGCGTCTCGCGCATCAAGGTCTCGCCCAGCTCCGCCGCGTCGGCGCGGGCGCGAGACCTGAAGGCGGCCGGCCGCGATATCGTCGACATGACCGTCGGCGAGCCGGATTTCGACACGCCCGACGACGTGAAGGCCGCCGCCCATGCCGCCATAGACCGCGGCGAGACGAAATACACCGCCGTCAACGGCACGCCCGCCCTGCGCAGGGCGATCATCGGCGACTTCAAGCGCCGCCTCGGCCTCGACTATGCGGAAAACGAGATCTGCGTCGGCGGCGGGGCGAAGCAGATCCTCTTCCTCGCGCTGATGGCGAGCGTCGAGAACGGCGCGGAGGTCATCGTGCCCGCGCCCTACTGGGTGTCCTATCCGGACATGGTGATCGCCAATGACGGCACGCCGGTCATCGTCGAATGCCCGGAGGCGCAGGGCTTCAAGCTGACGCCCGCGGCGCTGGAGGCGGCGATCACGCCGAAGACGCTCTGGCTGATCCTCAACGCGCCCTCCAACCCGACAGGCGCCGCCTATTCGCGCGCCGAGCTGGAGGCGCTCGGCGCCGTGCTCCTCCGCCACCCCCAGGTGTTCGTCCTGTCGGACGATATCTACGACCAGGTCTGGTTCCGCGACGAGCCGATGACGACGCTCGCCGCCGCCGTCCCCGCCCTGAAGGACCGTATCCTGCTGACCAACGGCGTCTCCAAATCCTACGCCATGACCGGCTGGCGCATCGGCTATGCCGCCGGTCCCGCGCCGCTCGTCGCCGCGATCAACAAGCTCCAGTCGCAGATGTCCTCCTGCCCGTCCTCCGTCAGCCAGGCCGCCGCGGCTTACGCGCTTTCCGCCGACCAGTCCTTCGTGCGCGACAGCGTCGCGGTCTACAAGGAGCGCCGCGACTATGCCTGCGCCCGGCTCAACGCCATACCGGGCCTCTCCTGCACCGTGCCGGACGGCGCCTTCTACCTCTTCCCCAATTGCGCCGGGGTGATCGGCAGGCGCATGCCCGAGGGCAAGGTGATCGAGACGGACCTCGATTTCGTGCTCTACCTCCTCGACGGCGTCGGCGTCGCCGCCCTGCAAGGCGCCGCCTACGGCCTCTCCCCCCATTTCCGTCTGTCGATCGCCACGTCGATGGAGGCGATCCGGGAGGCGTGCGATCGTATCGAGAGGGCTGTTGCGGCGCTCCGTTGAGGATCGTGCGGGGCAATTGCCCCTCATCCGGCCTGCCGGCCACCTTCTCCCCGTAAACGGGGAGAAGGGATATACCGCGCCGGTTTCCCTAACTCGATATCCTTGCGTGGGGCACGTCCCCTCTCCCCGCTTGCGGGGAGAGGGTTAGGGTGAGGGGCAAAACGACCTCAAGGCCCGGCAGGGCAGAGGGGGGTGATCCCCGAGCCACAAGCAACTGGCCCTTGCGCCCCGCCCATCCGAACGCTTAGGGTCCGGCAAAGGGAGAGGCCATGAGCGTCGATTTCCGCAAGCTGAAGAGTTTCGTCAAGATCGTCGACACGGGAAGCGTTTCCCGGGCGGCGGCGATCCTGCGCACGGCCCAGCCGGCGCTCTCCCAGCAGATCGCCTCGCTCGAAACCCATTTCAAGCACAAGCTGCTGATCCGCAGCAATGTCGGCATCGCGCCGACCGAGGCGGGGCTGATCCTCTATCGCCATGCCCAGCTCATGCTGAAGCAGCTCGACCAGGCGCAGATCGACATCGACCAGGCGGCGAAATCGGTCGCCGGCCGCGTCTCCATCGGCCTTGCCACCTATTCCACCTCCAGCGCGCTTTCGCTGCCGCTGCTGAAGGAGATGCGGGCGCGCCATCCGCATATCATCCTGCATGTCAACGACAGCTTCGGCCATATCCTGTCCGAGCTGATCATGACCGGCAAGATGGACATGGCGCTGATCTACGCCGCCAATCCCATCAAGGGCGTGACGCTCCAGCCGCTGTTTCGCGAGGAGATGTTCCTCGTCTCCCCGCCCGGCACGCAGTTCCCCGCCGAGCCCAGCCGCCCGCTGCCGCTCGCCGCGCTTCAGGACGTGCCCCTGCTGCTCCCCAGCAAGGCGCATCTCCTGCGTCGCCTCATCGACGACGCGCTGGCCCGCGCCCGGGTCTCGCCCGAGGTCATCTCCGAGATCGAATCCGTCCCTGCGCTCAGCGCCGCCGTGCTCGACGGCCTCGGCTCGACCATCCTGCCGGCCTCCGTGGTGACCGAGACCTCGGGCTTTGCCGGCGCGGAGGTGCGGGCGCTGACCAAGCCGGTGATCGACGCCACCATATCGCTCTGCGTCTCCGACCACCTGCCGCTGTCGGAGCCGGCGATCGCCGCCCGCTCGGTGCTGCTTGAGATCGTTTCGCGGCTGATGAGCAGTCATCATCAGGGGATTCGGCCGGTTTAAGCATCGGCCGTCCTGCTCCGCCACACCCCCCTCTGCCCTGCCGGGCATCTCCCCCTCAAGGGGGGAGATTGGATGGAGCGCCGTTTCGCCCATCTTTGACGTTGCTGATGGAGCAGGGTTTTCGCTTCTTGCCGATCTCCCCCCTTGAGGGGGAGATGCCCGGCAGGGCAGAGGGGGGTGTGGCGGAGCAGGACGGCCATAACCAAACCCTATGGCGGCAGACGGTAGTTGTGTTGGCCAAGGCGCGCTTCCGTCTCCTACCCTTGGGGCAGCAACGGGTTCGAGGCTCGAACCGTCCGACCGCGCTCCGAGGGAAACATGGCAAAACTGGCTTTCGACACTGGCGGGACCTTCACCGACTTCGCCCTTCTCGACGACACGGGCGAGCTGCACCTCCACAAGGTGCTCAGCACGCCGCACAATCCGGCCGAGGCCGTGGTGCAGGGTGTCACGGAACTGCTCGACCTGCACGGCGGGTCGATCGACATTGCCGGCCTCCAGGTGCTCGGCGCGACCACGGTCGTCACCAATGCGGTGCTGGAGCGCAAGGGCGTCGAGACCGGCTTCGTCACCACCGCCGGCTTCCAGGATATGCTGCGCATCCGCAACGAGGGGCGCTACGACCTCTACGACCTCAACATCAAGTATCCCGACCCGCTGGTCGCCCGCGCCAATTGCCACGGCGCGGAGGAGCGCATCGCCGCCGACGGCGCGGTGATGACCGCGCTTTCCGAAGAGAGCGTGCGCGAGATCGCCGGCCGGCTACGCGAGGGGGGCATCCGCTCCGTCGCCGTCTGCCTGCTGCATGCCTATAAATATCCGCAGCACGAGAAGCGCGTCGCCGCCCTCCTGCGCGAGGAGGACCCGGACATCTTCGTCTCGCTCTCCTCGGAGGTCTGCCCGGAGATGCGCGAGTTCGACCGCGCCTCCACCACCGTCGTCAACGCCTATACAAGGCCGCAGATGGCCGGCCATGTCGCCCATCTCCAGCGCGAATTCGCCGAAAAGGGCATCGACCGGCAGGTGCTGTGGATGACGTCTTCCGGTGGCCTCGTCCCTAGCCGTCGCGCGGCGGAACTGCCGGTGCGGCTGATCGAATCCGGCCCGGCGGCCGGCGCGGTGGCGGCGGCGGAGTTCGGGCGCATCGCCGGGGAGGAGAGCGTCCTCTCCTTCGACATGGGCGGCACGACGGCAAAGCTCTGCCTCATCCCGAACGGCGAGCCGACCGTCGGGACCGACCTCGAAGTGGCGCACTATCATCGCTTCCGCAAGGGCTCCGGCTATCCGCTGAAAATCCAGTCGATCCAGATGATCGAGATCGGCGCGGGCGGCGGCTCGATCGCGGCGAAGAACCCGCTCGGCCTGCTCGATGTCGGCCCGCGCTCGGCGGGCGCCGCGCCCGGTCCGGCCGCCTACCAGCGCGGCGGCACGGAACCGACCGTCACCGATGCCGACATCCTGCTCGGCTACATGGGCACCGGCTCCTTCGTTGGCGGCTCGTTCAAGGTCTCGAAGGAGGCGGCGCAGGAGGCGATGGCCGAGCTCGCGACGGCGCTGAACGTCTCCGTGGAGCGTTGCGCCTGGGGCATCCACGACCTCGTCAACGAATCCATGAGCAAGGCGGCGGCGATGCATGCCACCGACCTCGGCGTCGATCCGCGCTCGCTGCCCATGGTCGCCTTCGGCGGCGCGGGGCCGGTGCATGCCTACGGCATCGCCCGCAAGCTCGGCATCAGGCGGGTGATCTGCCCGACGGGGGCGGGCGTCACCTCGGCCATCGGCCTCCTCATCGCGCCGGTCGCGGTCGACCTTTCGGTCAGCCATCCGATGGCGGTCGATAGCTGGGACATGGACGCGATGAACGCCATCCTCGACGATCTCGCGGGCCAGGGCGCCGAAGTCGTCTCGGCGGCGGGCGTCGAGAAGGCGACGATCCGCAACCGCTATACCGTCGACATGCGCCATGTCGGGCAGGGGCACGAGATCACTGTCGTCCTGCCGGATCGCGGTCTGCCGCTGGAGGACTTCCGCCGCCAGCTTCTCGACAATTTCTTCAAGCTCTATCGCGAGCTGTTCGGCCGCACCGTCGCCGCGCCCGTCGAGGCGATCACCTGGCGGCTGCGCGCGAGCGGCGAGAAGGACCAGGTCACCCGGCCGCACCGCACCGAGGTGGCGGACGCAAGGAAGGGCAGCCGGCCGGTCTATTTCCCGGAGATCGGGACCTATACGGAAACGGCGGTCTACGACCATTACAAGCTGCCGGTCGGCACGGCGGTCAAGGGACCGGCCATCGTCGAGCAGCGTGAATCGACCGCGGTCGTCGGCCCGGCCGGCACCTTCCACGTGGATGCCAGCGGCAACCTCGTCATCAACATCGATTAAGGGGACGGCAGATGTCGAAGACCGCTACCGATTTCAACGATCCGATCAATCTCCAGGTGATGTGGAACCGCCTGATCTTCATCGCCGACCAGGCCGATACCGTGCTCGGCAAGACGGCCTTCTCGCCCATCGTGCGCGAGAACCATGACTATGTGACCGTGCTGATGGACAGCAAGGGCAGGGCGCTCGCCCAGTGCACCTGGTCGATCCCCGTCTTCATCACCTCGCTGCCCGTCGCCGCGCAGAAATATTTCCTGCCGAAATTCCCGGTCGAGACCCTGCAGGAAGGCGACGTGCTCGCCACCAACGACCCGGAGATCGGCACGGGCCACCTGCCGGACGTGACGATGATCACGCCGATCTTCAAGAACGGCAAGGTCGTCGCCTATGCCGGTTCCATCGCACATCTCCCCGATATCGGCGGCGCGCCGCTGCATTCGGAGGCGAGCGACATTTTCGAGGAAGGCATCCGCTTCCCCATCGTCAAGCTGCTCAAGGCCGGCGTGCCGAACGAGGATGTCTTCGACATCATCGCAGCCTCCGTGCGCCTGCCGACGGAGGTGAAGGGCGACCTCGAATCGATGATCGCCGCCAACAATGTCATGGGCCGGGAACTGGTGAAGTTCCTTGACGAATACGGGCTCGATGATGTTGACGGGCTCGCCGAGGCGATCCATTCCCGCTCCGAGGCGCAGACGCGCAAGGCGATCCGCGAATGGCCGAACGGCACCTATTCGGCCGAAGTGCTGCTCGACGGCTACGATACGGACGTGAAGCTCTGCGCCTCCGTCATCGTCAGGGACGATTCGATCCATGTCGATTATGCCGGCACGTCGGACCAGGTGCTGCATTCGATCAATTGCCGCACCAATTACCGCTATGCCCATTCGGTCTATGCGCTGAAATGCCTGCTCGATCCGGAGACGCCGAACAACGAGGGCTGCATCGTGCCGATCACCGACGAGGCGCCGCTCGGCTCGATCCTCAATCCGCAGCAGTGGACGGCCGGCAATTCGCGCAACCTGATCGGCCACGTCATCCCCTCGCTGATCTTCAGGGCGCTGGAGAAGGTGGTGCCGGAGAAGGTGATGGGCGACAGCGGCGGCGCGCCGATCTGGGCGGCCAATTGCGTCGGCCAGCGCGACGACGGCTCGCAATACGGCTCCGTGCAGAATTTCCACGGCGGGCAGGGTGCGCGGGCGGAATTCGACGGGCTCGACACGCTGAGCTTCCCGTCGAACTGCAAGGTGACGGCGGTGGAGATGTTCGAGATCGCCGTGCCGGTGCTGACCGAGCGCAAGGAACTGATCGCCGACTCGGGCGGGGCGGGAAAACATCGTGGCGGGCTCGGCCAGCGCGTGGTGCTGCGCAATCTCGGCCGCAACCCGATGAGCATCTACCTCGCCTCCGAGCGCGTGCGCCATCCCTGCTTCGGCGTGGTGGACGGCGAGAGCGGCGCGCCCGGCAAGGTGATGAAGGAAGGCCGGCCGCAGTTTCCCAAGGGCAAGGTCGTGCTGAAGACCGGCGAGCGGCTGGAGGTCGAGACCCCCGGCGGCGGCGGCTGGGGCCGGGCGGCCGAGCGCAGCGCCGATCTCGTCGCGCAGGATCTCGCTGAAGGGCTGGTCACGCCGGAAGCGGCGCGCGCCCGCTACGGCTATAAGGAACGGGCGGCGGCGGAATAAAGCAATTCCAGCAAAAGTGCGCAGCGGTTTTGCGTCCGGAATTGCGCAAGAACTTCAGGAGGAGATGAAGATGGGATTGCTCGACGGGAAGATTGCGCTCGTCACCGGCGCGGGAACGGGGATCGGCAAGGAGACGGCATTGCTGCTGGCCGGCGAGGGCGCCCATGTGGTGCTGACCGGCCGGCGCGCCGGGCCGCTGGAGGACGTGGCGGCCGAGATCGCCGCGCGCGGCGGCAAGGCGGCGGCGCACCCGCTCGACATCGCCTCGCGGGAGGAGATCTTCTCCGTCGTCGAATGGGTGCGCGAGACGCTCGGGCCGGTCGACATCCTCGTCAACAATGCCGGCAGCGCCAGCAAGGTGCTGAACGCCCGCTTCATCAGCGAGGCGGAGTGGAACTCGACGGTCAACATCAACCTGACCGCCGTCTTCAACCTCACCCAGGCGGTGCTGGAGGACATGATCGCCAGGGGCGGGGGAACGATCATCACCGTCTCCTCGCTCGCCGTGGTCAATCCGAACCTCCTCGGCGGGGCGGCCTATGGCGCGGCCAAGGCGGGTGTGAAGAACTTCATGACCTTCCTGCACAACACCTATCGCAACCAGGGCATCCGCGCGACGACGATCCTGCCCGGCGAGACCGACACGCCGATCATGGACAACCGCGCCCGCCCGCCGCTCGACAGCGAGCGCGCGGTGATGCTGAACCCGCACGACGTCGCCCGCGCCATTCTGCTCTGCGCCAGCCTGCAAAAGGGCGCGATGATCCCCGAGCTGCACATCTGCCCGACATTCATGCGCGACACCTCCGCCGATATCGAGACGGCGCGCTGGGTCGGCGCTCCCGCCGACACGCCGGACCTTCCGAAGGAGAAGCGCCGATGAACGGCGCGAAACTGCGCGCGCGGCTTGCCGCCGGCGAGGCCGTCACCATGGTCACCCCGCACCACGCCTCTTCGGGCCTTGCCGCCCGGCTGGTGGAGCTCGGGGCGGACAGCGTCTTTGTCGATTGCGAGCACGGCACCTGGAGTTTTGAGGACGTGCGCATGACGGCGCAGATCGTCCGCTCCGTCGGCGGCGCGGCGATCGTGCGCCCGCAGTCGCATGAGCGCCCGCTGATCATCCGCTATCTCAATGCCGGGGCGGACGGCATCATGGTGCCGATGGTCGACACGGCGGAGGAGGCCCGCGCCATCGTGGAGGCGGTGCGCTACGCCCTGCCGGCCGACCATGAAAAGCGCCTCGTCGTCGCGATGATCGAGACGGTGCGCGCCATCGATAATCTCGAAGCCATGCTCGCCGTCGAGGGCATCGACGTCTTCTTCATCGGCCCGGGCGATCTTTCGCAGGACATGGGCTTTGCGCCCGCCCCGCCTTTCGGCGAGCCGCGCCCGGCGGTGGTGACGGAAAAGGTCGCCGAGGCGGTGCAAAAAATCCGCGCCGCCGGCAAGGTTGCCGGCACGCTTGCCACGCTCGATGAGATCCCACACTGGCGCGAGCGAGGAGTGCAGTTCTTCTACGTCCACTCCGATCCGTTCCTGCGCCGCGGCCTGGCCGCGGTAATGAGCGCCCTTGCCAGCGCCTGATCCTGCGTAAACACGAAATCCGGCGACCACATTCTCTTGAGAATCCCCGTGAGCAAGATCGAGCTGTTGCAGGTTTGGCCGTACCCAGCCTGGTACGGGGAGCGCTTGAACGCCAACTTCACCATGCACCGCGTAGCCGATGGGTGTTCGCTGGTACATCAAATGGTGCTCCACGCTCTACCGTCGCGTTGAAAGTGGCACGCGAAAACGTATTGTTGGCAGCTTGGAATTTTACGAAATTCTAATATTTTGAAATATTTAGACGAATCGCGACTGATATGAGCGCTTCCTCCGCCACCAGCCGGCTTTCTGCTTTCCGGCAAGCGTATTCTTCTTATGCAATTTCGCGGTACGAGACATCATTCTTCGTGGACGTCGATGTGGCGACCAGCGCGAGTTCTGCCGGGGCAGTGTTACGGCGTAGCTGTTTCTTCCGATATGGCCTGAAAAGCGCGGCAGCTTCGGAGCGGTGGGTGGACATTGTGGAATGATGTGGTGGTTGTCGGCGGGGTGTCGCCGCACGGCACTTCAGGATTGGCTGGTTTCGCAATGGCGCTCGGCGAGCTTGCCGGAAAGGTGGTAGGCCTCTGTCTGAGCTTCCGCTTGCGCCGTGGTGTATGCGCCGTCAATCATGCTGGCGCGTTGCTTGATACGACAGGGTAAAAATTCCTTTTGGAAGCGGCTGCACGTCGCAAATCGCAATGGCGGTATGTGTATTTTTCGGAATGCCGCCATATATTAGCGATGATTCAAAAAATGTATTTCCCGATTATTTCAATAAGAATCGCAATCTTCCAAAAAATCCTCCAAGAGAGGACTTATGTTTTCTTGCCAAGTAAATAACTTTTTCAATGTCTGTCTTGTTTGAAAGAAATTTTCCGAAGACCCTGTAATCGTCCCCGTATATATCTTCCAGATTTTTTATCAGTTCTCCCGTCAATTCGCTTCTGTCTGCCGGTGGTCCTCCCATTTGCTTGCGCGGGAGCTTTTTCTGCTCGCCTGTAAGGGTCGAAAAGAAAGTCTCTATCTGTTGCGAATCGGAGATATTAAAAATGAGGTTGTAGTATTTTTCATCTTTTCCAAGAAAGTCTGTAAGAGGGTCTGTGTGAATCGAAATGGATTTGCTTACGCTTCTGTATTCTGAAAGTCTATCAACGAATTCCTGAAGTGTTGGCGTCTTTCTGAGACCGAGGGAAGCCATCCTTTCGGCGATATTTTCGGCTTCCAACTCCTTGTGGTGCATCACCCTGTTTCGCCAGGCGGAAACGACCCTGTCCACCGGGTCTCGGACGATCGCTATTCTGAAGAATTTCTGATAGTCGTCGGGATTGATCGTCGAAAATTTTGGCGTCTTATACTCTTTATGAATATGCCGGATAGCCCCGGTCGCCTCATCCTTGATGGTTGTAAATCCCTCTCCAGTCTTGATGCTGTGGAGGAGATGCTTCATTGAAGTATTCGCTGCCTTCGGGACGGGGAAATAAGCAACTTTTATTTTATCCACTGTAACGACCAAGGCAGTCTCCTCAAAACTCAGTATGTCGGCTCGCTCTTTCAAGCGAATGGTCAGGCGCAATTTCCCGTGGCGCTTTCTTGATTCAGGAGAACTGTAGTATGAATCGTTCCCTGTATCCAGAAAGCTTGTGATAATTTTGCGTAGTTGACTAGATTAGTAGAATATTCCTGGTGCAGACTTGGCTGGCGGTGCTGCGAGCTGGCGAGCCTTGCGGTTGCTGTCCGGGGTCCTGAGCGAGGCCGGAGCGGCGTCCTCATATCCTGCTAACCATATCTTTATGAGATCGTCGCACTGTCCGGCCAGGAGACCGGGTATGGCGAAGAAGACGAGCAGGCGAAAAAAGACATCGGCACCACGGCGATCCGCGGCCACGCGGCGCGGCGGCATGGTGCACTGGTATTTGCTGGGCGCGGCGGTGATCGGCGGCATTCTCTACATGGACAACCGCCTGCCGGGGCCAGAAACGTCGGCGACGGGGATCAAGACGGCCTCGATCGAGCGCAAGGAAAAGACGGCCGAGCGCGAGGCGGTGCTGGCGCGGCCGAAGCAGCGGCCGGCCGAAAAGGCCGTGGAGCAGGCGCTGCCGATGCCGGAAAAGCTGCCGGCATTCTCGGGCAAATGGTTCATCTGCACGACGCAGACCGATTATTGCGTGCTCGACGGCAGCACCATCCTCTATGCCGGCCGCAAGGTGCGGCTTGCCGATGTCGACACGCCGGCGATCGCCGGCGCGCGCTGCGATGCGGAGCGCCTGCGCGGGGGCGATGCGAAGCTCCGGCTGCGCGAGATCCTCAACGAGGGCGATGTCACGCTGGTGGCCAAGGGCGAGGCGTCCGGCAAGGCTGGCGCGGCGCCGCATCTTGTTCTGCGCGGCGGGCAGTCGGTCGGCCAGCGGCTGGTCGCGGAAGGGCTTGCGAGGCCCTGGACGGGCAAGCATCAATCCTGGTGCGGTTGACGGATTCGGCCTTGCGCAACCTGTGCCTTTCCGGCACAAGCCAGACGCAAGCCTGCGTCCCTATGCTTTCCGTTAACCGGGATGGTGCCGGCTGGAAAGGGACAATGACATGTCGAACGACCTCGAGCGCTACAGCGATCCGGACAATGCAACGGTCGCGCTCTTTCTCCTCGAAAACGATGCGGATGAGCTGACGGACATCCTCGTGGCCGCGCTGGACGAAGCTTTCCGCATCCTCGGCGACGAGGCCCCGCCCGCGACGGTGCACTGATCGCCGACACGAAAGAGGGGCCCTTGAGGCCCCTCTCGCTTTTGGGCCATCCGGTACAATACTTACCCCGCGGCGGCGACCTGGCGCTGCACGCCGAGGCCGGCAATGGAGACTTCCATGCGGTCGCCGGGCTTCAGGTAACGCGGCGGCTTCATGCCCATGCCGACGCCGGGCGGCGTGCCGGTGGTGATGACGTCGCCGGGCTCCAGCGCCATGAACTGCGAGATGTAATGCACGAGGAAGGGCACCTTGAAGACCATGGTGCTCGAGGAGCCGTTCTGCACCAGTTCGCCGTTGACGCTGAGCGTCATGGCAAGATCGGCGGTATCCACCTCGTCCGTGGTGACCAGCCAGGGGCCGATCGGGCCGAAGGTCGGGCAGCCCTTGCCCTTGGTCCACTGGCCGCCGCGCTCCAGCTGGTAGGCGCGTTCGGAAATGTCGTTGCAGACGCAGTAGCCGGCGACATAGTCGAGGGCATCGGCCTCCGAGACGTAGGAGGCGCGCTCGCCGATGACGACGGCAAGCTCCACTTCCCAGTCCGTCTTTTCCGAACCGCGGGGGATGAGGATCGTGTCGTCGGGACCGACGACGCAGGAGGGGGCCTTGTTGAACAGCACCGGCTCGCTCGGCACGGCCATGCCGCTTTCGGCCGCATGGTCCGCATAGTTGAGGCCGACGGCGATGAAATTGCCGACGCGGCCGACGCAGGCGCCGAAGCGGCTGCCTTCCGGTGCGAGCGGCAGGCTCTTCGGATCGACGGCGGCAAGGCGCTTCAGGCCCTCCCGGCGGAGCACGTCGCCGGCAATATCCGGCACCAGGCCGGAAAGGTCGCGGACCTTGCCGTCCGCATCGATCAGTCCGGGCTTTTCCGCGCCCGCCGCGCCAAAGCGCACCAGTTTCATGAGAACCTCCGTTGGGTGCCACCGATTTCGGTTGCGCGCACCATTCCCTTGGTTTTACATCAAGTCAATGATTTTCGAAAATCCTGCGACCTTTATAAATTCGGCGAGGCGTGATGGAGCAGAAGAAGGCAGGTGGACGCACCCTGGCGGGGGACGCCTATGAGGCGATCCGGCAGGCGATCCGCACCGGCGCGGTCAAGCCCGGCGACCGGCTGCGCTTTGCCGATCTCCAGGCGCTGTGCGGCATGAGCGTGACGCCGGTGCGCGAGGCGCTGGCGCGGCTGACGGCGGAGGGGTTCACGGTGCTGGACGACCACCGCGGCTACAGCGTCGCGCGCCTGTCGCTGGAGGAGTTGCGCGACATCACGGCGACGCGGCAGCTCTGCGAGGGGGAGGCGCTGCGGCTTTCGGTGCTGCGGGGGGACGCCGACTGGGAGGGGAGGGTGATCGCCGCCCATCACCTGATGGCGCGCATCCCGCAGGCGCGCGAGGATATCCCGTCGGCGATGCGCGAGGACTGGGAGGCGCGGCATGCCGCCTTCCATGCCGCGCTCATTTCGGCCTGCGGCTCGCCGGCCCTCCTGGAAATCTGCGAGAAGCTGTTTTCGCGCGCCGACCGCTATCGGCGTCTGTCGGTCAGCCTGCTCGGCACCGCACGGGACGTTGCGGGGGAACATCGCCGGCTGATGGAACTGGCGCTTGCGCGGGATGCCGAGGGCGCGGCCGCGGCATTGCGCGACCATTACGGCAGGACCGCGGCGGCGCTCGAGGGCTTTTTTGCGGTCTAGAACCGTTCTGGTGCGGCCCCGTGTTCAGGACAGCGGAATAAAGACGGGAGCGGCAGGCCTCGGCCTGCCGCTCCCGTTCGTGTCCGACACCGGGTAAGACCCGGATGAAGCGTTTCGCCTTACTTGCTGGCGACGGTCGCCGAGCCGATTTCCGCACCGCCGCCGATCGCCACGTTCAGGGCGACGTAGTCGCGGGCGAGCTGGCGGATCGCGGAGGCGAGCGACAGGCGGGCCGAGGCGACGTTGCGCTCGGCATCGAGCACGTCGAGGATGGTGCTGGCGCCGCCGCGATAGCTTTCGCGGGCAAGGTTCAGCGTCTGCTCGTAGGAATTGACGACCTTGCGCAGCGCGGCGACCGTCTGGCCGTCGCGGATCAGCGCCGTCTGTGCGTTTTCCACTTCCTCGACGGCGTTGAGGACCGTCGACTTCCAGGTCAGGTACTGCTGCTCGGCTTCCGAACGGGCGATCTTGACCCGCGCCTTCAGCGAGCCGCCGTTGAAGATCGGCAGCGACAGCGTCGGGCCGAAGGACCAGCTCGTCAGGTTGCCGGTGGCGGCGCTGGTGAAGTTGCGCGTCGCGCCGATCGAGCCGCCGAGCTCGATGCTCGGATAGAGATCGGCCTCGGCCACGCCGATCTGCGCCGTTGCCGCCTGCAGGCGCCGCTCGGCCGCGCGGATGTCCGGACGGTTGCGGATGAGGTCCGCCGGAATGCCGGTGCGCGTCGCATAGCGCGGCATCGGCTGGGCCGCGCCCTTGATCAGGCTGGAGGTGATCGTGCTGGCCGGCAGGCCGAGCAGGGTCGCGATATGGTTCGCCGACTGGTGGAAGCCGGTTTCAAGCGCGGGCAGCTCGGCCAGCGTCTGGTTGACGAGGCCTTCGGTCTGCAGCACGTCGAGGCTCGAGGCGGCGCCCGCCTCCTTGATCTCGTTGGTCAGCTTCAGCGTCTCGCGGCGCGATTCCAGGTTCTTGCGGTTGAGCGCCAGCGCTTCCTGGTAGTAGCGCGCATTGACGTAGCTCGACACGAGGTCGGAGAGATAGGCGAGGCGCGCGACGTTGACATCGTCATAGGCGGCGTCGAGCGAGGCGTTGGCGGCTTCCTTCGAGCGGCGGTACTGGCCGAAGAAGTCGAGCAGCCAGGAGGCGCTCGCACCGGCAGTCAGCGACTTCGAGGAAGATGAATCGCGGCCCGAGGTGCGACGCAGGTAGTCGCCGTCCTGGCCGCTTGCCGAGGCTTCCGCCGAAGCGCCGATGCTCGGCAGCGCGCCGGCGCCGGCGACGATGACATTCGCCTCGGCCGCCGTGATGCGCTCCAGGGCCTGCAGCACGGTGAGGTTTTCGGCCATGCCCTGATGGACGAGATCGTTGAGGCGCTTGTCGCGGAAGGATTCCCACCACGGATTGAGCGTCACGTTCTCGCCGCTCGTGGCCTTGCTTTCGGAAAACTTGGCAGGAAGGGCGGTGTCGGGCTTCTGATAGTCGGGGCCGACGACGCAGCCGGACAGGAGAAGCATGCTCAACGGAAAAAGCGTCCTGGTGAAATTCATGGGCCTACCCTGCCAGCGCTCGTGGCGTACTTATTAACAGAACAAAATCGAGATTCACTCTTTATTCATGTTTGGAGGGAAGATCGAGCCTTCCCCTAAAAAAAGAATGGTCCCACAGCGTTTTTTCCCCGCTTCATTCGGAGGGTGTGTCCGCCAGGCAACTGGAGCATTTGCCCAGGGCTCCCGTCTTTGCTCGTCACGCGCAAGCGGGTGGTTGTGGCTGCGCGATCAGGTTGCGCCACGGCATTTCCCCGGAATCCTCGTCTTCGCGACATATTTTCCTGAAAAATGCTGCGAGCGCGAACATTATTTTCTGATTCGAATTGTCACACAAATCCGGCAGTAATTTATTCCAAAATTCTGCGGATTCCATTGACAAGGAAGGAAGAGCCGCTTATGTGTTGGAGCATCGCATGAGGACCGAATGCGTTTTATCCCGGTCCACTCTGACGCGTCCATTTTAGAGCGTCAGCGCCAACAAGAGGGAGTGTGTCATGTACGATATCAACTGCATCGCCTCCGTGCGTGTGGCGTACTCCTGTCGTGAAACGATTACAGGGAAAGCGCATACGGCCCTCTGCCGAATGTGATCTGACGTCCCTCTTCGATTTTAGCGCAAGATTTGAATGAGCTGTGCCTTCGGTGCGGCAGGAGTTGTTATGCAAAAGCAGGTTATCGAAATCGGTGGTGAGGCCGTCGGCGTCGTCGTTCCCGATGAGGATCGGCTGAAGTTCGTGGCTGTCAAATATTCCGTGTGGGATCTGGATTCCCAGCGCTTCTCCTCGGCAGACGAGGCGCGCGTGGCGATCCGCCGTCTCCTCAACGATCCGTCCGCCTCCACGCGGGCGATGTCGTCGGCCCGTATCGCGGCCGCCTGAGCCCAATCCAGATGATCCGGTGTCCCTGGCACCGGGATCCACCGGCCCCGCCCGCCAGCGGGGCCGGTTTCGTTTTGTGGACAGTGCATTCACCGGGCGGCGGCTGGCGCGGGGCGCCGAATGCTGGTTGTGTAGCCCGCGAAAGGAGGTGCCCCATGGTTAGTGGCATCCATCATATCACGGCGATTACCCGGAAGATCCAGGCGAACGTCGATTTCTACGTGGGCTTTCTCGGCCTGCGCCTCGTCAAGCGCACGGCGGGTTACGAGGACGCCGACCAGCTTCACCTCATCTATGGCGATGCGGCGGCCAGCCCCGGCTCGCTGGTCACCTTCCTTGCCTGGGAGGACGGGTCGCCCGGCCGCGTCGGCCTTGGCCAGCCCGCCGAGATCGCCCTTGCCATCAAGCCGGAGGCGATCGGCTTCTGGCTGACGCGCGCGCTGACGCAGAACATCGCGACGAGCGGCCCGGCGCAGGAGTTCGGCGAACCCGTGCTCCGGCTGAAGGATCCGGACGGCATCATCGTCAAGCTCGTCGGCGAGGCCGATGTGGACGGCCCGGCGCCCCATGTCACGAAGGACATTGCGGCGGCCGACGCCGTCCAGCGCATCCGCGGCGCGACGATCTTCTCCGAGAAGCCGGCCGAGACGGCAGCCTTCATCGCCGGTCATTTCGGCTATCGGACGGTGGCGGCGGCGAATGGCATTACCCGGCTCTCGGGCGAAGCGGCCGACGTGCTCGACATTCGCGATGCGAGCGGCTTCTGGACATCCGCGCCCGGCGCCGGCACGATCGACCATGTCGCGCTGCGCGCACCGGACCGCTCCGCCGTGGAGGCGCTCGCCGACCGGCTTGCCAGCGAAGGGGCGGGCGAGACCAACGTGCACGACCGGAAGTACTTCTATTCGCTCTATGTGCGCGAACCCGGTGGGGCGCTGCTCGAATATGCGACGGACGGCCCCGGCATGACGGTGGATGAACCGCTGGAGGCGCTTGGCGAGAAACTGTTCGTGCCCCGGCATTTTCGCGCCGAGCCGGAGGATGTCCGGGCGCGGCTTCCCCAGTTCTCCCTGCCGGGAGAAGAGCGCATGAGCGAGCGGGACCTGCCCTTCGTCCACCGGGTGCACCGGCCGGAAACCCCTGATGGCGCCGCCATCGTGCTCCTGCACGGCACCGGCGGCAACGAGGCGAGCCTTCTGCCTTTCGGAACGAAGCTCGCGCCCGATGCCGTGCTGCTCAGCCCGCGTGGCCGCAGTCTCGACGAGGGCTATCCGCGCTTCTTTCGCCGGCTGACCGTGACGACCTTCGACCAGAGGGACATTGCGGATGAGGCGGAAGCCTTCGCGGCCTTCATGGAAGGGGCGAACGCGGCCTACGGGCTCGACCCGGACAGGACGCTGTTCGTCGGCTATTCGAACGGCGCGAACATGATCGGCGCGATCATGCTGCTGCATCCCGGCATCATCCGCAACGCGGTGCTGCTGCGCGGCATGAACGTGCTGGAAACCGTGCCGGAGGCGGACCTTTCGGGGGCGAACGTGCTGATGCTCACCGGTCGGTCGGATCCCTACGGCGCCTATGCCGGCGAACTCGAGGCGCATCTGAAGGCGGCCGGCGCATCGGTCGAGAACCGGCTGCTTGCCGCCGGTCACGACATCGGCCCGGCGGACCTGGAAGCCGCCAGGGCCTACCGGGAACGCATCCTCGGCTGAGGCCGGGGCAAAAAAAGGGGCGCGTCGCAGGACGCGCCCCTTCTTTCTATCGCTTGTATTCCGTCACGAAGGCCGAGAAGCCGGCGATGAAATCACCGAGCTTCTTTTGCGTTGCCTCGTCGGCGATCCGGCCGTCCTCGATGACGCTGCCGGCGCGCGAGACCAGAAGCTTGGCGCCGAACCAGGGCACGGTGCCGAGCGTGCGCATGACGGGCAGCCAGGCCTCCTGCGACAGAATCGTGCCGAAATTGCCGGGCGAGGCGCCGGTGATGGCGAAGGGCTTGCCGCCGAAGACGCGGGCAATGTCGGAGGAGGGGCGGCTCATCCAGTCGATGGCGTTCTTGAAGACGCCGGGAATGCCGTTGTTGTATTCCGGCGTGAAGAGAACGACGCCGTCCGCCGCCGCCACGAGGTCCTTCAGCCGTGTCACCGCTTCCGGAAGGCCCGCTTCTGCCTCCACGTCGGCGTCATAAAGGGGAATGCCGTGGATCGAGCCTTCGGTGATCGTCACACCTTCGGGCGCCATGGCGAGGGCGGCGCGCAGCAGCGCCGTGTTGTAGGAACCCTTGCGCAGGCTCCCCGAGATTGCCACCAGTTTCGTCATCCCGACTCTCCTTTCCAAAACATGGGCATAAAAAACCCCGGCGGACGGTTTGTCACGCCGGGGTTTCTTCGGTTTCAGACGAGGGGCTTCAGCCGGGCCTCGATCTGCGCGCGGCGCGGTTCGAGGAAGGGCGGCAGCGACAGGCTCTCGCCCAGCGTTTCAAGCGGCTCGTCCACGGCGAAACCGGGGCCGTCCGTGGCGATCTCGAACAGGATGCCGTTCGGCTCGCGGAAATAGAGCGAGCGGAAGTAGAAGCGCTCGACCTCGCCGCTGGAGGGCAGGCGGAAGCCGCGCAGGCGCTCCGTCCAGGCATGCAGCGCTTCCTCGTCCGGCGCGCGGAAGGCGACGTGGTGCACGGCGCCGGCACCCTGGTGGGCGACCGGCAGGTCCGGTTCGACTGCGACATGCAGTTCGGCCGCCGGGCCGCCTTCGCCCATCGAGAAGACATGCACGTCGCCCGCGCCGTCCGGATTGGGATAGGTCGCGGTTTCCCGCATGTTCATCACCTGGACCAGCACGGCTTCGGTGTTGCGGATATCCGGCACGCTGAGCGTTATGGGGCCGAGGCCCTTGAGCTGGTGCTCGGCCGGAACCGGGCTTCTAGCCCAGGGATTGGCAGGCGCGCCGGCATCGTCGGCGACAAGACGGAAACGCTGCCCCTCGCCGTCCTCGAAATCGAGGCTGGCGCGGCCGCCGACATCACGGATCTCGCCGGCCTTGACCTTCAATTCGCCGAAGCGGGCCTTCCACCATTCGAGCGTCGCAACGCTGGCGACGCGCAGGCCGGTGCGCGAGACGCTGTGCGTGCCGCGCCGCTCGTGGCCGACCGGCCAGTCGAAGAAGGTGAGGTCCGTGCCGGGCGAGGCGAGGCCGTCGGCGTAAAAGAGGTGATAGGCGCTGGTGTCGTCCTGGTTGACGGTCTTCTTGACGAGGCGCAGGCCGAGGACCTGCGTGTAGAAGCGCAGGTTCTCCGGCGCGTTCGCGGTGATCGCCGTCAGATGGTGGATGCCTGTGAGCTGCAGGGTCATGATGAAGCTCCTCTCCCCGGAGACAGTCCGGGATATCTGTGCCGCCCCGTTGCGAGGCCTTGCGTTGAGGCGAATATCGCCCTTCGCGGGCGGTGCCGGAAGATCGGGGCGGACGAACGGATCGTTCACTTATCCTGAACGGCAACCTCCATTGCCGCGCCTGCCGGCCGGCGGGCGAGGCCGGGTTCGATTGCTTCGTTCAAATTTTATCCTTTCATAAACCAGCATTCGCTTACGCTGCCGGCCTGCGAAATGACTTCGTCTCTGTTTCGCCGCGTCCGCCGGCATGTTCCGCCATTTGTGATGACTGCCGCTGCGGACTGTCCCGCGCGGATGGGAGGAGACGTCATGCTGCCGAAGACTGCGACTGCCCGAAACATGTTCGCCATCGTGGCGGCCGGCGTTGCCACGACCGTTGCGACGGCGGGCGTTCTGCTCTTTCTGTCCTATCGTGCAGTGGAGGAGCGTTCCATCTCGGAAATGGTCAACGCGGCGGAGGCGAGCGCCGGCGAGGTGGAGACCTACTTTGCGCAGGTCAAGGCGCTGAGCTGGAACATGCGCTCCGCGCTCTATGCCGTGAAGGCGACGGACGCCCCGAGCCGCGAGACGATGAACGGCATCTTCGACCGCCTGATGGCCGACAATCCCTTCGCGCTCGGCGTCAGCACCGGCTGGGAGCCGGATGCCTTCGACGGCAAGGATGCGCACTATGTGAACCAGCCCGGACATGACGCCACGGGCCGCTACATTCCCTATTTCGTCCGCAACGAGGGCAAGGTCGACATGGTCGCGCTTGTCGACTACGACAAGCCCGGCCCCGGCGACTACTACCAGGTGCCGAAAGCCACGGGCAAGGACCTGCTGACGGAGCCCTACAGCTATGTCATCGGCGGCAAGAACGTGCTGATGACCTCCTTCATGGTGCCGCTCGCCTTCGACGGCGTCTTCAAGGGCGTCACCGGCGTCGATATCGCGCTCGATGCGCTCGCCGCCGACATGGCGAAGCTGAAGCCGCTCGGCGAAGGCTATGTCGCGCTGCTCAGCCAGGGCGGCAGCATCGTCAGCTACCCGGACTCGGCCTTGCTCGGCAAGGCGCTTGGCGATTCCGGCCTCGACGCGGCGGCCTGGCAGGCGTTGATCGCCAATCCGGAAAAGGCCATGGAAATCACCGATGCCAACGGCCTCACCTCCGTGGCGGTCGCCGTGCCCGTGCCGCTGGTGCCGGGCACGACCTGGTACACGGTGGTCGCGGTGCCGAAATCGGTGCTCTTTGCCAATCTGTCGGCGCTTGCCGTCACCTCGATCATCGTGATCGCCATCGCGGCCGGCCTGATGATCGCCATCGGCTGGCTGCTTGCCGCCCGCTTCCGCAAGCGCCTGGAAACGGTCATCGTCGCGACGAGCGAGATCGCGCAGGGTCGCACGGATGTCGATCTCAGCGAATCCGAGCGCAAGGACGAGATCGGCGAAATGGCCCGTTCGCTTGCCGTGCTGCGCGATGCCACGCTCGCCAAGATCCGGCTCGAAGGCGAAGCGGAGCAGAACCGCGCGCTTTCGGAAGACGAGCGCCGCCAGCGTGCCGAGGAAGCGGAAGAACGCGAGCGCCAGACACGCATCGCCGTCGAGGCGCTCGCCGACGGCCTCCAGAAGCTGGCCGACGGCGACATGACGCATCGCATCGAGCATGCCTTCGCCGGCTCGCTCGATCGCGTCCGCCACGATTTCAACGTCTCGGTCGAAAAGCTGCAATCGGCGCTGCGCTCCGTCGGCAGCAACGCCAATGCCATCCAGGCCGGTTCCGCGGAAATCCGCTCGGCCTCCGACGATCTTGCCAAGCGCACCGAGCAGCAGGCGGCTTCCGTCGAGGAGACCGCGGCGGCGCTGGAGGAGATCACGACCTCGCTCAAGGACGCCACGAAGCGGGCGGAGGATGCCGGCCAGCTCGTCGAGCGGACCCGCCTCGGCGCCGAAAAATCGGGCGAAGTGGTGCAGCGCGCCGTGAATGCGATGAGCGGCATCGAGAATTCCTCGCGGGAAATCTCCAACATCATCGGCGTGATCGACGAGATCGCCTTCCAGACGAACCTGCTGGCGCTGAATGCCGGCGTCGAGGCGGCGCGGGCGGGCGAGGCGGGCAAGGGCTTTGCGGTCGTCGCGCAGGAAGTGCGCGAGCTCGCCCAGCGCTCCGCCAACGCCGCCAAGGAGATCAAGGCGCTCATCACCAAGTCGGGCGAACAGGTGCATCTCGGCGTGGCGCTGGTCGGCGAGACGGGCTCGGCGCTGACGGAGATCGTCGACCAGGTGCAGGAGATCGACCAGAACGTCGCGGCGATCGTGCGCTCGGCGCGCGAGCAGTCGACGGGCCTCAACGAGATCAGCGCGGCGGTGAATTCCATCGACCAGGGCACGCAGAAGAACGCGGCCATGGTGGAGGAGCAGACGGCGGCGAGCCATGCGCTGGCGACCGAGGCCGCCGCGCTCAACAGCCTGATCGCGCAATTCCGCCTCGGCACCGGCACGACCGTTCGCCCGGTGGTTGCCTCTGCTCCCGAGCATCGCCCGGCTGCCTCCGGCGCGCGGGCGCTCGGCAACACGCTGGCCCGCGCCTTCGGCGGCGGACAGGCGGCTTCGGCCAATGCGGCGGCGCAGGACTGGGAAGAGTTCTGAGCCTTCCCGATGCACCATCCCGAAAGGCGGCCCGGTAGGATGGGCCGCCTTTTTGTTGGATGAAAAAGGCGCACAACGTTTGTGCGTTGCACACAAATTGGCCATGCCGGCATGGCTGCGCGCCCTGAATTTTAATTAGGTATATCTTTAGTAATATGAAATCATTTTTGTATTTCTTGCGCCTGTCGATCTGGCACGCTTTCTGCTTTCTCTTCTGCAGGTCCAGAGGGGGCCGAAAGAGAAGCGTCCAACGAATGACGCTCCGATAAAGCCGCCGTGCAGCCCAGTGGGAACCGGAAAGGTTTCGCGGCCGCCGGCGGCTTTCTTGTCTGCGCGGGGACGGCCGCTGCCGTTAGTGCGCTGAAAAATATGATTTATCATATTCCTCTATCAAGTAATCTTCCCGGGTTGGCTTTTTTGCCGGACTCCGCCACACTCGCCCGCGGCAAGATCGCGTCTCGCAAAGGACGCGGCTTGCCAGTCAGATCTTCGCGATATAATGAGGACCCACACTAAATGGGTTTTCTGCAACGGTGGAGACGGCAATGAGCTCAGCGGGAAACAGGGCAGGCGGGGTTCTGCTGGCGGCGTTGGCGTTTTCTGCCGCCGCCTGGCCGGCTTGGGCCGACAGCGCGGCGCGGCCGGTGCACACCGCCGCCGTGCATTTCGAAGAGCGCGAGCAGACGGTCACCATAACCGGGGAAGTGGTCGCACGGGTGGAGACGGATCTTTCCTTCCGCGTCGGGGGCCGCATCACCGGCTGGTTCGTCGATGTCGGCGGCGCGGTCAAGGAAGGCCAGGTGCTGGCGCGGCTCGATCCGGAGGAACAGAACGCCGATGTCGAGGCGGCGGAAGCCGGGGTGCGCGCGGCGGAAGCGCAGCTCAAGCTCGCCCGCGCCAATTTCGACCGCCAGAAATCCCTGCTGAGCGATGGCATCAGCACTCGCCGCGATTTCGACGACGCCGAAACGGCGCTGCGCACGGCGGAAAGCGCCCGCGAAGCGGCGATCGCCCAGCGCGACACGGCGAAGGAGGTGCTGTCCTATACCGAACTGCGCGCGCCCGCCGATGGCATCGTCACCGCGCGCCTTGCCGAGACGGGGCAGGTGGCACAGGCGGCGCAGACCATGTTCACCATTGCCGATACCGGCCCGCGCGACGCGGTCTTCGATGTCTACGAATCGCTGTTCTTCGCCCAGCCGGCGGAGGACGGCGTGGTCGTCACCCTGCTCAGCGACGACAGGGTGCGCACGACCGGCAATGTGCGCGAGGTCTCGCCGACGATCGATGCGCAGACCGGCACGGTGCGCGTCAAGATCGCCATGGACCGCACGCCGCCGGAAATGACGCTCGGCTCCTCGGTCGTCGGCGTCGGTGCGCTGGCGCCGCGCCGGGTGGCGGTGGTGCCCTGGCAGGCGCTGTCGGCGGGCCTTGACGGCAAGCCGGCGCTGTGGATCGTCGACAAGGCGAACAGCACGGTGGATCTGCGCCCGGTCGAGGTGCTCTCCTTCGAGACGGGCGCCGCGCTGCTTTCGGGCGGCATCGAGGAGGGGGAGACCTACGTCGCCGACGGCACGAAGCTGCTCCGGCCCGGCCAGACCGTCAGCGCGATCGAAGGAACCGCCCGATGAGAAGACCCGTCCTGTTCGCAACGGTCGCCATCGCCGCCGCGGCGCTGGCCGGCTGCAAGAAGGAAGAGGAAGCCGCCGCGCCGCCGCGCCCGGTCCTCTCCATTGTGGTCGCCCCGACGGCGCTGCCCGGCACGCGCTTTGCCGGCACGGTGCAGGCGAAGGTGCAGGCCGCGCTCGGCTCGCGCGTTTCCGGCCGCCTCGTCTCGCGCACCGTCCATGTCGGTGATCTCGTGAAGAAGGGCGACGAACTCGCCGTGCTCGATGCGACGGCCTATGAGCTGGCCGTGCGCTCGGCCCGGGCCGAGCTTTCCAGCGCCGAGGCGACGCTTTCGAGCGCGATCGCCACCGAGGAGCGGCAGAAGACGCTGCTCCAGTCGAACGCCGCGGCGAGGGCCGCCGTCGAGAGCGCCGAACAGTCGCGCGAGGCGGCCGATGCCGGCCTGACGCGGGCGAAGACGGCGCTCGTCAAGGCGGAGGAACAGCTTTCCTATACCCGCATCCTCGCCGAATTCGACGGTGTCGTCGTGGCCACCGGCGCCGAGGTGGGACAGACCGTCTCGCCCGGCGAGGCGATCGTCACGGTGGCGAGGCCCGACGAGCGCGATGCCGTGGTCGACATTCCGGAGACGGCGGAGACCATCGCGCTCGGCAGCCGCTTCACCGTGTCCCTGCAGATCAATCCCGACGTCACGGTGAAGGGCGCGGTGCGCGAGGTCGCGCCGTCGGCCGATGCCGCCACGCGCACGCGGCGGGTGAAGATCGCGCTGGAAAACCCGCCGGATACGGTCCGCCTCGGCACGACCATCACCGCCGAGCTCGAGGGGCCGGACCTCACCGCCATCATGATCCCGCAGACCGCCGTGCTTCAGAAGGACGGCAAGCCGCATGTCTGGCGGGTCGATGGGGAGAAGGGCGAGGTGCATCTAGTGCCGATCGAGACCGGTCCTGCCGTGGGCCGCGCCCTTCAGGTCGCGGGTGGGCTGAAAGCCGGCGACCGCATCGCCACCGCCGGGGTGAACAGCCTCGAAGAGGGCCAGAAGATCAAGGTTGAAGACGAGGCAGGCCTATGAAGAAGTTCAACCTTTCGGACTGGGCGCTCGATCACGCATCGCTCGTCTGGTACTTCATGATCGTCTTCGCGCTGCTCGGTTTCTTCACCTACCAGAACCTCGGCCGCGAGGAGGATCCCTCCTTCACCATCAAGACGATGACGATCAGCGCCGCCTGGCCCGGTGCCTCCGTGGAGGAGACGACGCTGCAGGTGACCGAGCGCATCGAGCGCAAGCTGGAGGAGCTGGAATCGCTCGATTTCACCCGCAGCATCACGACGCCCGGCCAGACGCTGATCTTCGTCAACTTGAAGCCGACGACCCGCGCGCGCGACGTCGCCCCCACCTGGGTGACCGTGCGCAACATGATCAACGACATCAGAGGCGAGTTCCCGTCCGGCGTCGTCGGCCCGGCCTTCAACGATCGTTTCGGCGACGTCTTCGGCAATATCTACGCCTTTACCGCCGATGGCCTCTCGCCGCGCCAGCTGCGCGATTATGTCGAGGATGCCCGCCGGCGCATCCTTACCGTGCCCAATATCGGCAAGGTCGACCTCGTCGGCGCGCAGGACGAGGTGATCTATCTCGAATTCTCGACGCGCCAGCTTGCCGCGCTCGGCATTTCCACCCAGCAGGTGGTGTCCACGCTGCAGGCGCAGAATGCCGTGGCGCCCTCCGGCGTGGTGCAGGCCGGCGGCGAGCGCGTCAGCGTGCGTGTCGGCGGGCAGTTCAGCTCGGAGGCGAGCCTGCGCGACGTCAACCTGCGCGTCAACAACCGCTTCTTCCGCCTCAGCGATATCGCCACGATCACCCGCGGCTACGAGGACCCGCCATCGGCGCTCTTCCGCTTCAACGGCGAACAGGCCATAGGCCTTGCCATCGGCATGAAGCAGGGCTCGAACCTTCTCGAATTCGGCGCGGCGGTGGAAAGGGAGATCGAGCTGCTTTCCCATGAACTGCCGGTCGGCGTCGATGTGCACCTCGTCTCCGACCAGCCGAAGGTGGTCGAGGAGGCGGTGTCGGGCTTCACGCGGGCGCTGTTCGAGGCCGTCGTCATCGTGCTCGCGGTCAGTTTCGTCAGTCTCGGAATCCGCGCCGGCCTCGTCGTGGCGCTGTCGATCCCGCTGACGCTCGCGATCACCTTCGTCTTCATGTATTACGACGGCATATCGCTGCAGCGCATCTCGCTCGGCGCGCTCATCATCGCGCTCGGCCTGCTCGTCGACGATGCGATGATCGCCGTCGAGATGATGGTGGCGCGGCTGGAAATGGGCGATTCGCTCAGGAAAGCGGCGACCTATGTCTATACGTCCACCGCCTTCCCCATGCTCACCGGCACGCTGGTAACGGTGGCGGGTTTCATCCCGATCGGCCTCAACAACAGCGCGGCCGGCGAGTTCACCTTCAGCCTCTTCGTCGTCATCGCCATCTCGCTCGTCGTCTCGTGGGTCGTCGCGGTCATCTTCGCGCCGCTGCTCGGCGTGACGATCCTGCCGAAGACGATGAAGAAGCATCACGAGGAAAAGGGCTGGTTCGCCCGCAGCTTCGCGCGCCTGCTCGATGTCTGCATGCATTGGAAATGGACGACCATCGTCGCGACCGTGCTGGTCTTCGGCGTATCGGTCTTCGCCATGCGCTTCGTGCAGGAACAGTTCTTCCCGTCTTCGGACCGACCGGAGCTCATCATCGACTGGTCGCTGCCGCAGAATGCCTCGATCGCCGAGACCAATGCGCAGATCGCCAGGCTGGAAGAGGAGAAGCTCAAGGGCAACCCGGATATCGAGCGCTGGTCCTCCTATGTCGGGCAGGGCGCGGTGCGCTTCCTCCTGTCCTTCGACGTGCAGCCGCCGTCGCCCGCCTTCGGCCAGACCGTCATCGTCAGCAAGGACCTGGAGGCGCGCGACCGCCTCAGGGCCGATCTCCAGGCCTATCTGCGCGAGACCTTCGTCGGCACGGATGCGCTGGTGAAGCTGCTCGACATCGGCCCGCCGGTCGGCCGGCCGATCCAGTACCGCGTCAGCGGCCCGGATATCCAGGAGGTGCGCAAGCAGGCGCTCGCCTTCGGCGAACTCATCGGCAAGGACACCCGGCTCGGGGATGTCGTCTACGACTGGAACGAGCCGGCTCGCGTGGTGAAAGTCGACGTGCTGCAGGACAAGGCCCGCCAGCTCGGCGTCACCTCGCAGGACATCGCCTCCGCCCTGAACGGCGTCGTCGGCGGCACGACCGTCACCCAGATCCGCGACGACGTCTACCTGATCGACGTCATCGGCCGGGCGCGGGCCGCCGAGCGCGAATCCATCGAGACGCTGCGCCAGCTCCAGCTGCCGACGGCCAACGGCACCTCCGTGCCGCTCGCCGCGGTGGCGAACTTCCGCTACGAGATGGAACAGCCGGTCGTCTGGCGCCGCTCGCGCCAGCCGACCATCACCGTCAAGGCCAGCATCACCGGCGGCGTGCAGCCGGCGACGATCGTCTCGCAGCTGGAAAAGGACGTTGCCGCCTTCCAGGCGCAGATGCCTTCCGGCTACGAGGTCGCGGTCGGCGGAACGGTGGAGGAAAGCGCCGACAGCCAGGCGCCGATCGTCGCGGTCGTGCCGCTCATGCTGTTTGCCATGGCGACGATCCTGATGCTCCAGCTCCAGAGTTTCTCGCGGCTCTTCCTGGTCTTCGCCGTGGCGCCGCTGGCGCTCATCGGGGTGGTCATCGCGTTGCTCGGCAGCGGGGCGCCGCTCGGCTTCGTCGCCATTCTCGGCGTGCTGGCGCTGATCGGCATCCTCATCCGCAACTCGGTCATTCTCGTCGTGCAGATCGAGGACCTGAGGCGCGAGGGCATGCATGCCTGGACGGCCGTGCGCGAGGCGACGGAACACCGCATGCGGCCGATCATGCTGACGGCGGCGGCGGCCAGCCTCGCGCTCATCCCCATTTCGCGCGAGGTGTTCTGGGGGCCGATGGCCTATGCCATGATGGGCGGTATCATCGTCGGCACGGTGCTGACCCTGCTCTTCCTGCCGGCGCTCTATATCGCCTGGTTCCGCATCAAGCCGGAAGAAGCGGAAGAGGCGGCGCCGGCGCCCGAGCCGATCGAGGCGGCGTGACGCCGGCCGCGTCTGCGCGGCGGGACCGCCCCGCGCAGGCGCAGGGAAAGGGCTCATATTTTTGCCCGTCTCACCCGCCGCCGCTTTGAGCGACAGGCCGCTTCCGAAGGGCTGGAGCCTTGGCAAGGCGTAGGCAGGCTGGGCGATCGCAGGCCCGTTCGTTGCGGGGCGGATGGAGGAAAGTTGCGTTCTTTTTGCCGCACCCTCCCTGAAAAAAGCTGGTGGAAAAAGTTGATTTTCAACGCCAAAGCGCCAGCCGGCTTTTCAGAGCGTAACGAATGTGCAAGGAACTTGCTCCATGGTGTCGGCGAGGGCCGCAGGGGTGTGCCGGTTTGGGACAAGGTTTGGTCATGGGACTTGACGAGACATTGGAACTGCATGCCTATGGCGCCTTGTCGCAGCAGGCGACCGGCTTTTGCCCCATGCCTTGTGCGGCATGGTCGAAGGGAAATGCTACGTGATGATCGCAATTGAAGATGGGGACAGGCCGCGCAGGCTTTCGAGCGCATGGGCGCGGGTTCTTGCGGCGGGCACCCTGTTGACGCTGGCCGGCTGCATGGTTCCGAGCGACGGGCCGCTGACCCACGAGGTCCTTTCGGCCGGCGCGGACGGCAGGTCCTACGACATTCCCCAGACCAGGCTGGTCTTCGACGTCGTGAGCATCGACCAGCGCGTCGCCGGCCGCGTCAGCGCGGGCAAGCGCCCCGGTCTTTCCAGCACCTTCGGCTTCGGCGGTGGGGGCGGCACGCCGGTCATCGGCGTCGGCGACCGACTGGAGGTCACGATCTTCGAGGCGGGCCCGGATGGCCTGTTCTCCACCACCGAGCGCAAGTCGACGTCGATCCCCGTCGTCGTGCAGCCGGACGGCCATGGCCAGATCCCCTATGTCGGCTCCGTGCGTTTTGCCGGCATGACGATCGATTCGGCCCGCGCGACGATCGTCGATGCGCTGAAGGCCAAGGCGGTGGAGCCGGACGTCATCGTCTCGCTTGCGACCAATGCCTCGCGCACGGTGTCGATCCAGGGCGACGTGAACCGGTCTGGCATCCTGCCGCTCGGGCTGAGCGGGCAGCATCTCAGCGAGGTGATCGCCCTTGCCGGCGGCGCGTCCAAGCCGCCCTACGACACCTATGTGAGCCTGAAGCGCGGCGGCCGGACGCGCAGCGTGCTGCTGCAGTCGCTGATCGACAATCCGAAGGACGACATCTACGTCAAGCCGGACGACCAGATCTATGTGAGCTACGACCCGCAGACCTTCGCGGCGCTCGGCCAGACGGGCAAGACGGGCAAGATCCCGTTCAACGCGGCCAGGCTGAGCCTGGTGGAGGCGGCGGCGCTGGCCGGCGGCGGCAATGTGGCGACGGCGGACCCGAAGGGCTATTTCGTCTTCCGCTACGAGGACGAGGGCGTCTACCGCAGCGTCGTCGGCGACGACCGGTTCCGCGACCTGATCGCGCGCGGCATGATGCCGGACGGGGAGGGACGCTATCCGATCGTCTACCGGCTCGATCTGGCGGCGACGCAGAGCTATATCGTGGCGCAGACTTTCCCGGTGCGGAACAAGGACGTGGTCTACCTGGCGCGTCACATGGCGACGGACCTTGCGAAGTTCCTGACGATCGTTTCCAGCGGGGCGAGCGCGGCCTACAACATCCAGCGCACCGCGGACCTGCTCTGACAGGTCCCTGGTCCGCTTGACGCGGTGATGCCGGCGCCATTTGCGGCCGGTCTGCCGGCGGCAGACGGCGCGCGGGCCTGCCGAAATTGCTCTCGAGGACTGCATGGCCGGCCAGGCACGCAAAACCTATGCGCTTCTTTCCTTCGGTCTCTGGCAGCAACGGGCGGATATCGCGCGTCTGCTCGATGCCGAGATCGTCGCCTGGCCCTTCGCGCTGCCCGGCCGGATCGACGGGTTCATCGGCTGGGGGCGCCGGTCGTCCGGCCGTCGCGCTGTGCGCCTTGCGGCGCGCAGCGGCAAGGAGGCCATCACCCTTGAGGATGGGTTCCTGCGCGGCTTTGCGGCGGGGCGGGGGGAACCGAGCCATTCCTATGTGATCGACCGGGAGGGCATCTATTTCGATGCGCTCCAGCCGAGCGATCTCGACCGGCTGCTGTCGCAACCGGTGACCGATGCCGTCGCGCTCGGCCGCGCCGGCCGGCTGATGGCGCAACTGCGCGGCGCGCGCCTGTCGAAGTACAACAACAGCCCGGTGATGACGCCGACGGCGGCTGGCGTGCCGCACGGCCGGCCTTTCGTCCTGCTCGTCGATCAGGTGGCCGGCGATGCCTCCATTGCCGGGGCCGGGGCGAGCGCGTCAAGCTTCCGCGCCATGCTGGAACATGCGGTCGCCCACCATCCGGGGAAGACGCTGGTCGTGCGTACCCATCCGGCGGCGGGCGACCGCAGCCTCTTGCGGCAGGCGGCAAACGCCATCGGGGCCGAGATCGTGGTGCCCGCGCGCATGAATCCCTGGCCGCTGCTGGAGGAGGCCGACTGCGTCTATACGGTGTCGAGCCAGCTCGGCTTCGAGGCGCTGATGGCGGAGCGGCCCGTCCATTGTTTCGGGACGACCTATTATTCCGGCCGCGGCCTCACCGTCGACCATGGGCGCCTGTCGCCCGCCCGCCCGCCGGCCTCGCTCGAACAGATTTTCCACGCGGCCTATATCGACTATTCGCATTACCTCGACCTGCACACGCGCGCGCCTTGCACGCCGGAGCGGGCGGTGGAACAGGCGATCACGGTGCGCGACCAGCGTGCGCGCATCGAGCGCAAGGTGTTCACCGCCGGCTTCTCGCCGTGGAAGCGCAGGGCCATGACCCCCTTCCTGAAGGGCATGGCAGGCGATCCGGTCCATGCCCGCTCGCTCGAGGCCGCGGCGGCGGCGGCACGCGCGGCGAACGGCGTCGTCGCGCTCTGGGGAAGCGATGCGGCGATGCCGGCCGACGTGCCGGCGATGCGTCTCGAAGACGGGTTCATCCGCTCCCGCGGGCTGGGGGTCAACCTCGCCATGCCGTCCTCTGTCGCGCTCGACGGGGCGCATGTCTATTACGACGCGCGGGGTGAAAGCCGGCTGGAGGCGCTGATCGCGCATGGCACGGTCGACGAGGGGCTGCGGCGGCGGGCGCGCGATCTCGTGCGCCTGCTGGTCGAGCGCGGCGTGTCCAAGTACAATCTCGGGACGGCTGCCGACCTGCCGGCGGTTGCCGGCGGGCGGATGAAGATCCTGGTGCCGGGGCAGGTGGAGAAGGACGCCTCCATTCGCTACGGCTCCCCCGCGGTGCGCTCCAATGCCGATCTCGTGCGCGCCGTGCGCGCGCTCTTTCCCGATGCCTTCGTCGTCTACAAGGCGCATCCGGACGTCGTGTCCGGCGTGCGCGACGGCGGCGCCGAGCCGCAGGAGGCCGATCTCATCGTTCGCAGCGGCGACATCCTGCAATGGATCGGCTGGGCCGACCGGGTCGAGACGATGACCTCGCTGGCCGGCTTCGAGGCGTTGTTGCGCGGCAAGGCCGTCGGCGTGCATGGCGCGCCGTTCTATGCCGGCTGGGGCCTGACGGACGATCGCCTGCCCATTCCACGCCGCGTGCGCCGCATCGACCTTGAGTCGCTGGTGGCCGCAAGTCTCATCTGCTATCCGCTTTATATCCATCCCCTCAGTGGCTTACCGTGCCGGCCGGAGGATTTGGTTGAGGAAATTTCAGGTACCGCCATGAAATCGCCCGGAGTCGGACGGAAGGTCTTTTTGTGTGCGGCGCAACAAATCAACCGTGTTGGGGTGTTGCTTCGCGACTCGCGGTTGCGGTAAAAGGCGGCCAGAAAAATGGGAACGGGGCCGAGTCGCCATCTTGAGCGCAGCGGTCATTCGTGTGCCGGGGGATCGGCGACAAAATCGGGGAGTATGGCAGATGCGGTTGCTAAAACGGCGCCTTTGTGCGAATACCATTCCATCCAGCAGCATAATTTGAGTTGAGCCGACCTGTCATGAGCGTACAGCATGATACCGATTTGAAGGCGGGTCGCTCCGACGCCGAAGGCGCCGCTTCCGCGCGTGGGTCCCGGCTGATCAATCTGGCGTTGCGCCGCAAGCTTTCCAAGCGCTTCCCCTCCAAAAGCGCGCCGCGCGTGCTTTTTCTGCAGGGGCCTGTCGGTCCTTTCTTCCGCAAGGCTCAGGCGCTGCTCAATGACAGCGGTTTCGATGCCTGGCGCATCTGTTTCAACGCCGGCGACCGGCTTTTTGCCCGGGGCGGCAAGATCCTGCATTTCTCCGGCACGGCCGATGTCTGGCGGGACTGGTTCACCGAAATCGTCGGCGAACATGGCTTCGACCATGTCGTGCTCTTCGGCTGCGAGCGCGAGGTCCACAAGATCGCGATCGAGCAATGTGCCACGCTCAACATTCCCGTCCTCAGCCTGGAGGAGGGATATATCCGCCCCGGCTTCGTGACGATGGAGGTCGGCGGCAACAACTGGCGCTCGCCGCTCGCGGGTCTTCTGCCTTCCGGCAACGACGAGGAGAAGCGCCGGGAGCGGCCGCGCGGGACGAATTTCCCGTCGTCCTTCGGTGCCATGGCGACCTATGCCTTCATCTATTTTTCGGTGCGCGGGGTCTTTTCGACGCTGAGCGAACGCAAGCTCTTCCACAAGCACAAGCGTTCGCTGGCACCCGAGGCCTTCTACTGGATCAAGAACTACTACCGGAAGTTCCGCAATCTCGGCAGCAATTACCGCACCATGGAGCGGCTGCTCGAGCACCATGACAAGAAGTACTACATCGTGCCGCTGCAGGTGCACGACGACAGCCAGCTCGGCGCGGCCGCGAGCGGCTGGAACAATCAGAAGCTCATTCTGAAGACCATCGTTTCCTTCGCGCGAAATGCGCCGCCGACGCACCAGCTGGTGTTCAAGATCCACCCCATGGAGCGCGGGCACAGCCAGGACAAGCAGTTCATCCGCCAGGTCGGCGTGCTCAACAATGTCTCCGAGCGCATCCACATCCTCGACAGCGGTTCGCTGGGCCTGATGACGCGGCATGCCGCGGGCATGGTGACGATCAACAGCACCTCCGGCCTCTCGGCGCTCCAGCACGGCATTCCGCTTGCCGTTCTCGGCCAGGCCTTCTACCGGCATCCCTCGCTCGCCTTCTGCGTCAACAAGGGCATCGAGCTGGACAGTTTCTGGTCGTCCGGCCATGTCGCACCGACGGCGCAGCGGCGCGACTACCTGAACTGGATCGCCCGGGAATGCCTGCATCCCGGCGACTACTACGCCTATGAGGGCATCGAGATCGCGGTGAATTCGCTGCTGGAAAAGCTCCGGGCCATGGATGCTGCGGGCCGCGTGGTGGAGCTGCCCGACGTGTCCAACGTCATGCCGCTGCTGGCGCAGTCGCAGTAAGGGCGGCACGCCGCTTTCAGGCAGCCGGGATAGATCGTGCGCTCCCGAGGGCGCGCGGGGGCCACTGCCCGTACCTTTAGGGGATCAGGCGGACCGGCGCTGGCTGGCGGAGGTGCGAAGGATTTCCTCGTGCACCTCGATCGCTTCCTCGATGTCGTTGTAGAAGGTGAGCTGGCCGTTGTTCATGACGCCGCCGATGTCGCAGAACGAGCGCAACAGGCCGGAAGAGTGGGAGACGAGCAGCAGGGTGGCGTTCTCGCGCCGCTCGTCGAAGACGTCCTTGCACTTCTGCTTGAAGGTGGAATCCCCGACGGCGATCACCTCGTCGATCAGGTAATATTCGAAGCCGATCGCCATGCAGATGCCGAAGGAGAGGCGCGCCTTCATGCCCGCCGAATAGGTCTTCACCGGCATGTCGAGATAGGGGCCGAGCTCGGAGAAATCGGCGACGAAATCCAGAACCTTGTTGCGGTTCTTGCCGTAGATGTCGGCGATGAAGCGGGTGTTCTGCGCGCCCGTCAGCTTGCTGTGCACGCCGCCCCTGAAGCCCAGCGGCCAGGAGATCTTGCCCTCGCGCAGGATGCGTCCGGAATCGGGCATGTCCGCGCCGGAGATCAGGCTCATCAGCGTGGACTTGCCGGCGCCGTTGCGGCCGAGAATGCCGATATTGGTGCCGGGCCGGAAGGCGGCCGTGAACCGGTCCAGAATGACCTTCTTGCCGCCGCCGGGGCGAGGGAAGGCCTTGCTGACATTGTCGAAGATGATCATCAGTCTATGATCTTTCGGCGGAAGAGGCGTTCCAGCACGAGCGCGGCCGTGAGCAGCGCGGTGGAAAGCCCGAGCAGGTAAGACTTGCTCAGCAGCGCGTGATAATCGAGATAGGTCGAGGTGCGGAACCATTCGACGCAGTGCAGGAACGGGTTCCACCACAGCACGGCCTGGAAGCCGGGCGGCATTTCTGCCGGCATGAAGAAGACGCCGGACAACAGCATCAGCGGCATGCTCAGCATGCTGAGGAAAGTGTCGTAGCGCGGCACGAGCGCGCTCATCGTCGCGTTGAACGCGGCGAAGGAGAAGGCGAAGTAGAGGATCGCGGCCATGCCCTCGGCGAATTCGCCGGGATAGACGATGACGTCACGGTCGAGCGAGATCGCAAGCCCGACCATGAACAGGCTGCAGATGATCAGCCAGATCGTCGTCTCCAGCAGGAACGTCGCCACCAGCGTATCGAGCGGCCTGACCAGCGGATAGGTCAGCATCGGCTGGTTGCTGATGATGGCGCGCTCCGTCTTGCGCGAGATGCCGCGCGTCATGCGGAAGCCGAAGACACCGGCCAGGATGAACAGCAGCGCATTGTCGCCGAAGGGGACATGGGCCTTCAACTGCGTGTGGATCAGGAGAAAGATGCCGACATAGGCGGCGGGCTCGATGAGGATCCAGATGAAGCCCAGCCGGCTTTCCCCGAAACGCGTCACCGCGCTGCGCACGACGAGCGCGGAAATGACCCGCGCGTTTTCGCGCAGCGCATAGCTTAGGGGTTTTTCAGCGAGCAGAGCCATTCCGCCACTCTCTCCTCATCGCGATCAGATCGCGTGATCCTTCACGGACCGGAAGGCGAAGTAACCGATGAGCCAAAGGCACGACGCCGCGGCGAGCATGATGAGCGTGTTGATCGCACCCAGCGGATAGAGGGCGATTTCCGGCTCGCGCGGCTGCACGTAGACGGCGAAGTAACGCTCCTGCTTCTGCGCCTCCTGCATGGCCGTTTCCAATGCGGCGAGGGAGGTCGTGTAGGCCTTGACGGCGAACTCCTGCTCGACGCTGAGCTCGGTGAACCGGTCGATCATTTCGGGCAGGGCCCGGCCGGCGTCCAAGCCGCTGCGCGTCGTCTTGTTGCTGGCGTCGTTATCGTTCTCGCCGTCGCCGCTGATACGCTTCTTCTGTTCGACCAGCTGGTTTTCCAAGGCAACGATCTGCCGCTCGATGACGCGGGCGGAGGGCGCGTCCTTGCTGACCGAATCGACCAGCGCCTTGTAACGGGTGCGAAGCGAGGCCAGCTCCTGCTCGAGCGAGCTGATGATCGTCGCTTCCATGGTCGCGACCGCCGTCGGATCGACGGCCTGTTCGGAGATGCGCAGGTCGGTGATCTGGCCGCGGATGTTGCGCAGCCGCTCTTCCGAGCGTGCGACCTGTACGTTGGCCACCTCGATGAACTGCCGGCGCGACTTTTCCGAAAGCGTGTTGACCAGGTTTTCCGAGACGGTGAGGACCGCGTCGGCCACCTGTTTTGCATCCGACGGCGAGAAGGCGAAGACGCGCATCGTCACGTTGCCGGTCGTGGAGTTGTAGCTGACATTGACCATGTCCCGCCAATAGTCGCGGAACTCGTCGAGCGGGCGGCTCTCGTTCTCGCGATAGAGGAAATCGATGTTCGGGCGGGAATAGACGGTGCGGATGTCGACGCCGGTCTGCTCCTGGATGTCCGGCAGGATCTGGGAAGACTGGATGTAGTCGGCGACCACATAGGAATCGCCCGACTGCGCGCTCGATCCGACGAGCGCGGTGAGGCCAAGGGCGTTCAGCGAGGAGGAGTTCGAGCCGCGCACCGAGAATTGCGTCTCGACGACATATTGCGGGCTGGCGATGAAGATATAGTAGAGGCCCGTCAGGATCGTCGGCAGGATCGCCGCCAGCACGAAGGAGATGATGGGCCAGGGAAGCTGTCGCTTCTGCTTGGGCATCGCGGGCAGGGTCAGGACGGTGCTGACGAGGTCGGCGGGCTTGCGCGCGCGTATTTCGGCCCGCGAGCCGAGATTCTCGTCGTCATCGATAGCCGGATTGACGGGGCGCTTGACCGCACCCTGCTTGATCTTCACGACTTTCTGTTCTGCAGCGCGCTGGCGGGCGCGGCGCTTGGCGATTTCGAGCAGGCTGCTCGTATTGTCGGCGACGTGGGTCGGGGTCTCCGCCAGGAGGGGCGCTTTCTCATCTTTCACGTCGGCTCACTCTTTCCAACAGCAAACGGGGTCGTCGCCTAAATGCTTGTCGCCGCAACTTATTCGAAATTGCCTTTACAGACAATAAAAATGCCGCGGCCGGGAAGGCCGCCCGCAGGGCGAACGGGAGCGGAACATCCCGCCCTTTCCGGTCGACGCGCATTCCTCGTCGAGCAATCTGGTCATTTTGTGGTCGTCGCCGGTCCCTTGCTCCAGTCGGTGCTCGAGGCGATGAAGTTCGGGTTGGCGAAATCCGCGTCGTGCGCCTGGCGGGTCTTGCCGTAGAGGAGGGGCGCGCCGTCGAGCGTGCGTGTCTGTCCGCCGGCGGCGCGCAGCACCGCGTCGCCGGCGGCCGTGTCCCATTCCATGGTGCGGCCGAAACGCGGATAGACGTCGGCAAGTCCTTCCGCCACAAGGCAGAATTTCAGCGAGGAGCCGATCGCCGTGCAGGCGTCGATGCCGTGGTCGTCGAGAAAGCGGGTCGTTTCGGGCGTGGCATGCGAGCGGCTGGCGACGGCCGTCAACGCGCTGCCGCAGCTGCGGCAGCCGATGGACTGCCGCTTTGCGATGGTGGCCTCGCCGCGCACCTCGAAGCGTTCCGCCCGCTCGCCGTCCGCGATGAAGCCGGTCGAGAGCGCGGGCGCGTAGACGATGCCCGCGACCGGAGCCCTTTCGCGGATCAGGGCGATGTTGACGGTGAATTCGCTGCGCCCGGCGATGAACTCCTTCGTGCCGTCGAGCGGATCGACGAGGAAGAAGACGCCGCCGGAAATATCCGGCACGCGGCCGGCCGCGACAGCCTCCTCGGCGATGACGGGAACCTCCGGAAAATGGCGTGCAAGCGCGGCGAGGATCAGCCGTTCGGCCTCCTCGTCCGCGGCGGTGACCGGCGACCGGTCCGCCTTGTACTGGACATCGGCTCCTGCCTTGTGGATGGCCATGATGGCGGCGCCGGCGGCCAGTGCCGCGCTCTCCAAGACTTGCCCGAGTTCCATTCCGTTCGCCTGCATGCTGTCGTCGTCCTGCCGTTTCTGCGCATGCCTTAGCCGCGGGACGGCCTGAAAGCAAATGCCCTGCCTGCTCCTGCCGCCACATCATGACGTCAGCATGTGGAAAGTCGCCGGCCCGGATGCGACAAGATGACGCCGGACTTGCCGTTTGTGCTGCATATGCGAATGTGGGGCGACTGATCCGGGATTTCGCATGCGCTACTCCGCCCTTTCGATCTTCAAGCAAGCCCTTGCCGGCAACCTCGGCTGGAAGCCCGCCTGGCGGGAACCGCAACCGAAACCGCATTATGACGTGATCATCGTCGGCGGCGGCGGGCATGGCCTTGCGACGGCCTATTACCTTGCCCGGGAATTCGGCATCCGCAACGTCGCCGTGGTGGAGAAGGGCTATCTCGGCTCCGGCAATGTCGGGCGCAACACGACCATCGTACGCTCCAACTACATGCTGCCCGGCAACGAGCCGTTCTACGAGTTCTCGCTGAAACTCTGGGAAGGGCTGGAGCGGGAGCTGAACTACAACGTCATGCTGTCGCAGCGCGGCATCATCAGCCTTTATCACAATGACGGCCAGCGCGATCACTATGTCCGGCGCGGCAATGCCATGATGATGGAGGGCGTGGCGGCCGAGCAGCTCGACCGCGAGACGCTGAAGAAGATGCTGCCCTTCCTCAATTTCGATCATGCGCGCTTCCCGATCATCGGCGGCCTCCTGCAGCGGCGCGCCGGCACGGCGCGGCACGATGCCGTGGCCTGGGGTTTTGCGCGCGGCGCGGACCGGCTCGGCGTCGATCTCATCCAGAACTGCGAGGTCACCGGCATCCGCCGGGAAGACGGCATCGTCACCGGCGTCGAGACGACGAAGGGCTTCATCGGCTGCAACAGGCTGGCGCTCGCGGCGGCCGGCAACACCTCCCGCGTCGGCGAAATGGCGGGGCTGAAGCTGCCGATCGAGAGCCATGTGCTGCAGGCCTTCGTCACCGAAGGTCTGAAGCCCTGCATCGACCACGTCATCACCTATGGCGCGGGGCACTTCTACATCTCGCAGTCCGACAAGGGCGGCCTCGTCTTCGGCGCGGAGATCGACGGCTATTCCTCCTATGCCCAGCGCGGCAACCTTGCGACCGCCGAGCATGTCATGGAGGAGGGGGTGACGATGATCCCCGGTCTTTCCCGCGTCAGGGTGCTGCGCGCCTGGGGCGGCGTCATGGATATGTCGATGGACGGCTCGCCGATCATCGACCGCACGCCGATCGACAACCTCTATCTCAACTGCGGCTGGTGCTACGGCGGCTTCAAGGCGACGCCCGCCTCCGGCTTCTGCTTCGCGCATCTCATCGCCAAGGGGGAGAGCCACCATGTGGCGCGCGCGCTCAGGCTCGATCGTTTCGAGCGCGGTTTCCCCATCGACGAGGCGGGTGCCGGCACCCAGCCGAACCTGCATTGAGGATGCCATGGCGAGCCTGATTTCCTGTCCCCATTGCGGGGTGCGGCCCAAGGAAGAGTTTTCGATCCGCGGCGATGCGACGCCGGTCCGTCCGGCGCCCATGGCCTCGGACGAGGCGTGGAACGACTATGTCCATGTCCGTGCCAATCCGCGCGGGCGCATCCGCGAGCACTGGCAGCATGTCGCCGGCTGCCGGCGCTGGCTGGTGGTCGAGCGGGACAACTTTACCCATGAGGTGTTTTCCGTGACGGATGCCGCCGCGGCGCGGGGAGGCGCGCGATGACCGCCTATCGCCTCGCCTCCGGCGGCCTCATCGACCGCAGCAACACCATCGGCTTCACCTTCGACGGGGCGAACCTTTCCGGCCATGCCGGCGATACGCTCGCCTCGGCGCTGCTGGCCAACGACCGGCTGCTCGTCGGACGCAGCTTCAAGTACCATCGCCCGCGCGGCATCGTGACGGCGGGGTCGGCGGAGCCCAACGCGCTGGTCACCATCGGCACGGGCGCGCGGCGCGATCCGAACACGAAGGCGACCGTCGCCGAGCTCTACGACGGCCTTGCCGCCACCAGCCAGAACCGCTGGCCGAGCCTTGCCTTCGATATCGGCGCCGTGAACGACCGCCTGTCGCGCTTCCTGTCCGCCGGCTTCTACTACAAGACCTTCATGTGGCCCGCCGCCTTCTGGGAAAAGGTCTATGAACCGCTGATCCGCCGTGCCGCCGGCCTCGGCCGTACGGACCTTCCGCGTGATCCCGACGGCTACGAGAAGAGCTGGGCGCATTGCGACCTTCTCGTCGTCGGCTCCGGCCCGGCGGGGCTCGCCGCGGCGCTGGTCGCCGCCCGCTCGGGCCTGCGCGTCATCCTCGTCGAACAGGATTTCGCCCTCGGCGGGGCTCTTCTCTCGGAGACGACAAAGCTCGACGGCGAGGCGCCGTACATCTTCTCCCGGCACGCGATCGACGAACTGCACGGCCATCCCGGCGTCACGCTGCTGCCGCGCACCACGGTCTTCGGCTGGTACGACGACAATGTCTTCGGTGCCGTCGAGCGGGTGCAGAAGCACAGTGCCACGATCGATGCGGCACGGCCGGTCGAGCGCCTGTGGCGCATCGTGGCGAAGCATGCGATCCTCGCCACCGGCGCGGAGGAACGGCCGCTGGTCTTCGGCGGCAATGATCGTCCCGGCGTAATGATGGCGAGCGCCGCCAGCACCTATGCCAACCGCTTCGGCGTCGCCGCTGGCCGGTCGGTGGCGATCTTCACCAACGGCTCGTCCGGCTACCGCACGGCTGCGGACCTTTCCGCCCGGGGCGTGGAGATCGCGGCGCTGATCGACAGTCGCACTGATGCGTCGGATCGTGCGCCCGATGGCGTGCGGGTGGTGCGTGGCGGCGGCATCGTCGATACGAAGGGGCGCCAGCGTGTCCGCGCCGTCATTGCCGATCGCGGCGGCTTCGAGGAGATGATCGCCTGCGATGCCGTGGCCATGTCCGGCGGCTGGAGCCCGGTCATCCACCTTGCCTGCCAGCGCGGCGGCAGGCCGGTCTGGTCGCAGGCCCTGCAGGCGTTCCTCGCGCCGGAGGTCGGCGACGGCCTCGTCATGGCCGGCGCCGCGGCGGGGCATTACCGGCTTTCCGAATGTCTCGACGATGGCGCGCGCAAGGCTTCGGCCATCGTGGAAGCGCTCGGCCGGCCCGTCGCCGGTTTCGAGCGCCCCGTCGTCGGCGAGGAGGTCGATCCGTCCTTCACGGCGCTCTGGCATGTGCCGGGCGCCAGGTCCAAGGCCTTCGTCGACTTCCAGAACGACGTGCACGGCAAGGATCTCGGCCTTGCCCTTCGCGAGGGCTTCGGCCATGTCGAGCATGCCAAGCGCTACACGACGAGCGGCATGGCGACAGACCAGGGCAAGCTCGGCAACGTCAATGCCATCGGCATCCTCGCCGCGATGCGCGGCGTCAGCCCCGCCGAGGTCGGCACCACCACCTTCCGGCCGTTCTATACGCCCGTCTCCTTCGGCGCGCTCGCCGGCTCCTCGCGCGATGAACATGCCATGCCCGTCCGCCGCTCGCCGCTGCATGGCTGGGCGGCGCGGCACGGCGCGGTCTTCATCGATGCCGGGCTCTGGTATCGCTCCTCCTGGTTCCCGAAGGCGGGGGAAAAGACCTGGCGGGAAAGCGTCGACCGCGAGGTCCGGACCGTGCGCGAACATGCCGGTCTCTGCGATGTCTCGACCCTCGGCAAGATCGAGGTCTTCGGGCCGGATGCCGCCGAGTTCCTGAACCGGCTCTATTGCAATCCCGTGCTGAAGCTTCCCGTCGGCAAGGCCCGCTACGGGCTGATGCTGCGCGAGGACGGCATGGTCTATGACGACGGCACGGTGAGCCGGCTGGGCGAGACGCATTTCCTCGTCACGACCACGACGGCAATGGCCGCCGGCGTGCTCTCCCATATGGAGTTTGCCGCGCAGGCGCTCTGGCCGGAGCTTCGCGTGCGCTTCCTGTCGGTCTCCGACCAATGGGCGCAGATGTCGATCGCCGGGCCGAAGGCGCGCACGATCCTGCAGGCCGTCGTCGAGGACGATCTCTCGAATGCGGCCTTCCCGTTCCTTGCCGCCCGCGAGGTGCGGCTGAAGGGCAGCCTCAAGGCGCGGCTCTTCCGCATCTCCTTTTCCGGCGAGCTGGCCTATGAGCTGGCGGTGCCGGCGGGCTATGGCGAAGCGGTGGCCGACGCGCTGATGCGGGCGGGCGAACCGCAGGGCCTCTGCGCCTATGGCGTCGAGGCGCTGAACGTGCTGCGCATCGAGAAGGGCCATGTCACCCATGCCGAGCTCGATGGCCGCGTGACGCCGGACGATGCCGGCCTCGGCCGCATGATGGGCACCAGCAAGCCGGATTTCATCGGCAAGCGGCTCTCCACCCGCTTCGGCCTGACGGCCGCCGACCGCGCCCAGCTCGTCGGCCTGAAGGCACTGGAGGCGGACAAGGACATGCGCGCCGGCGCGCATCTTCTCAAGGACGGTGCCAAGCCCTCGACGGTCAACGACCAGGGCTGGGTCAGCTCCGTCTGCTTCTCGCCGACGCTCGGCACCCATATCGCCCTTGCCTTCCTGAAGTCGGGCCGCGAGCGCTACGGCGAGAAGATTATCGTGTGGGACCGGTTGCGGGGCGTGGAGACAGTTGCCGAAGTCTGCGATCCGGTCTTCGTCGATCCGGAAAATCGCAGGCTGATGGCGTGAGGTGAGGCTATGGCTTACGACTATCAGGCAGTGCATGTGCTGGACGGCACGATCGGGGCGGTCCCCGGCCAGCGGGCCAACCACCTCGCCGTCCACCGCGCGACGGCCATTGCCGTGGTGCTGGCGGCGCCCGGCCATGGCGCCGAAGCAGCCGGCATTCTCGTCGCGGACGGCGCGTTCGAGGCCCGCTTCTGCGGCCCGGGCGAATGGCTGGTGCTGTCGGAGGTGCATGCGCCCGAAACGCTCGTCGCCGAACTGGCCATCCGGCTCGGCGCCTTCGCCTTTGTGGTCGACCAGAGCCATGGCCGCGTCGCGCTGACGCTGTCCGGCCCCGACGCGGCGCGCATCCTCGCGAACGGCATCGCCGTCGATCTTCATCCCGAGGCCTTTGCCGTCGGGCGTGCGGCGACCATGCTGTGCAACCATCTTTCGGTCAATCTCGCCCGCACCGGCATCGACCGCTTCGATCTCGTGGTGATGCGCAGCTTTGCCGAGGCGCTGGTCGCCGATCTCAAGGTCATGGCGCGCAGCCATGATCTCTCTGTCGATTTCGCCACCCGCTGACAAAAACCATCCGGAGCGACATGGCGCTTCGCACCTCGGGCTTGCCGGGCGTCGGGGGAACCCAATAGGCTGCATTCCGCGCCGCATAGAATTCCCTTCAACCCGGAAAAGCCGGAGTTTTCATGAAGAGCCATGCAAGGGTCGTCGTTATCGGGGGCGGCGTCGTCGGCTGCTCCGTCCTCTATCACCTCACGAAATTCGGCTGGACCGAAGTCGTGCTCGTCGAGCGCTCGGAGCTGACCTCCGGCTCGACCTGGCATGCGGCCGGCGGCATGCACACGATCAACGGCGATCCGAACGTCGCCAAGCTGCAGAAATACACCGTGGAGCTCTATAAAGAGATCCAGGACTATTCCGGCCAGGATATCGGCCTGCACATGACCTCGGGCATGATGCTGGCATCCACCAAGGATCGCTTCGACTGGATGAAGTCGATCCTCGCCAAGGGGCGCTATATGGGCCTCGATGCGCATCTCCTCACGCCGAAGGAGGCGCACGACCTGATGCCGCTGCTCGATCCCGACCAGTTCGTCGGCGCGGTGTTCGATCCCGTCGAGGGCCATCTCGATCCCTATGGCACGACGCATGCCTATGCCAAGTCGGCAAAGAGGAACGGCGCGGAGATCTATCTCCACACCAAGGTGGAAGACCTCGTGCAGCGCGAGGACGGCAGCTGGCGCATCATCACCGACAAGGGCGAGATCGTCGCCGAGCATGTCGTCAATTGCGGCGGCCTCTGGGCGCGCGAGATCGGCCGCATGGTCGGCCTCGAACTGCCTGTCCTTGCCATGGAGCACATGTATCTCATCACCGAGGACATGCCCGAGGTCATCGAATTCAACCGGACGCATGGCAAGGAGCTGATGCACTGCGTCGACTTCGACGGGGAGATCTATCTGCGCCAGGAGCGCAACGGCATGCTGATGGGCACCTATGAAAAGGCCTGCCGGCCCTGGTCGCCGCTCACCACGCCGTGGGATTTCGGCCATGAACTGCTGGAAGAGGACATTGCGCGAATCACCCCGGAGCTGGAGGTCGGCTTCCGGCACTTCCCGGCCTTCAACAGGGCCGGTATCAGGAAGATCATCAACGGTCCCTTCACCTTCTCGCCGGACGGCAACCCGCTCGTCGGGCCCGTGCGCGGCATGACGAACTTCTGGTCCGCCTGCGCCGTCATGGCCGGCTTCAGCCAGGGCGGCGGCGTGGGCCTGGCGCTTGCCAACTGGATGATCGACGGCGATCCCGGCTTCGACGTCTTCGCCATGGATGTCGCGCGCTACGGCGACTACGCGACGCTCGCCTACACCAATGCCAAGGTGCGGGAAAACTACTCGCGCCGCTTCTCCATCCGCTATCCCAACGAGGAGCTGCCGGCAGGCCGGCCGCTGCAGACGACGCCGATCTACGACAGGCTGAAGGCGGCCGGTGCCGTCTTCGGGGCGTCCTACGGTCTTGAGCAGCCGCTGTGGTTCGCGCCTGATGGCGTGGAGGACCGGTTCTCCTGGCGCCGCTCGACGGATTTCGAGACCGTCGGCGCGGAAGCCCGCGCGGTGCGCGAGGGCGTCGGCCTGATGGAGACCTCGGGCTTTGCGAAATATGCGGTGAGGGGCAGGGGCGCGGCGGCCTGGCTCGACCGGCTGCTCGCCTGCCGGCTGCCGGAACCGGGGCGCATGACGCTTGCGCCCATGCTGAAGGACGACGGAAAGCTCATCGGCGATTTCACGCTCGCCAAGCTCGGCGAGGGGGACTTCCTGCTGATCGGCTCGGGCATCGCCGAGGACTACCATATGCGCTGGTTCGAGACGCACCTGCCGCGGGATGGTTCCGTCACGCTGGAGGCGCTGAACCTCTCCCTCGTCGGCCTTGCCATCGCGGGGCCGAAGGCGCGCGAGGTGCTGGCGAAGCTGACGCACCGGGATGTTTCGACCGAGGCCTTCCCCTTCATGGCGGTACGCCGGATGGATCTCGGCATGGCGCCGGCCATCGTCGGGCGCGTCAGCTATACGGGCGATCTCGGCTACGAGATCTGGATGAAGCCGCAGTACCAGCGCTATCTCTACGACCTCATCCTCGAAGCCGGGGCCGAATTCGGCATCCGCCTGTTCGGCCTCAGGGCGCTCAATGCCCTGCGCCTCGAAAAGTCCTACGGCAGCTGGTCGCGCGAATATCGCCCGCTCTATGGTCCGGTCGAGGCGGGGCTGGAGCGATTCGTGGCGGTCGGCAAGGCGGCCGACTTCATCGGCAGGGAAGCGGCAAGGGCCGAACGGGAAACGGGCGGCGCGCTGCGGCTGCGCACCTTCGTCGTCGCGGCAAAGGACGCCGACGTCATCGGCGACGAGCCGATCTATCTCGACGGAGCGGTGCGCGGCTGGGTGACCTCGGGGGGCTATGCCCATGCCGCCGGCCTTTCGGTCGCGGTCGGCTATGTGCCGAAGGAGATCGCCGATGTCGAAACCGGCTGGTCGATCGAGCTTCTCGGCGAGATGCTGCCGGCGCGCCTGCAGGCCGAGCCGCTGTTCGATCCGTCCGGTGCGCGCATGCGCGGCTGATTTGTCCCGGCCCGTTGGGCGGTGCTCCGGATCGGGGCATCGCCGTTTGTGACTTTCGTGCATCTTTCTGGGCAAAAGCGCCGATTTTCCTGCCGATTTTTTGATTTGCGTGGCGTCAAATGCGCCATTTAACCGTCCTTGCTAAAGAAATTGTCGATCCCGGCTTTTTGGGCTTCCCTTTTGTATCGAAAGCGGTATGGAATCCCGACTGTCTAACAAGCTCGAAAAAGAGCGGCAAGAACAAGAGATGCGGCCCTCAGGAACCGCATCCGGGGGATAGCAAATGGAATATTTCGTCCAGCAGCTCGTCAATGGGCTGACGCTTGGATCTATTTATGGTTTGATAGCCATCGGCTACACCATGGTTTACGGCATCATCGGCATGATCAATTTCGCCCACGGCGATATCTTTATGCTGGGTGGATTCGCCGCTCTCATCATCTTCCTCGTCCTCACCAGCGTGTTCGTCGGCCTTCCGGTCGTCCTCCTGCTGCTGGTCATGATCGCCGCGGCCATGCTCACCGCATCGCTGTGGAACTGGACGATCGAGAAGGTGGCCTACCGGCCCTTGCGCGGCTCGTTCCGCCTGGCGCCGCTGATCACCGCAATCGGCATGTCGATCGCGCTGTCGAACTTCATCCAGGTCACGCAGGGTCCGCGCAACAAGCCGATCCCGCCGCTGGTGTCATCGGTCTACAACGTCTTCGGCATCTCGATCTCGTTGAAACAGCTGATCATCATGCTCCTGACGGTCATCCTGCTGACGACCTTCTGGTACATCGTCAACAAGACCTCGCTCGGCCGCGCCCAGCGCGCGACGGAACAGGATCGCAAGATGGCGGCGCTGCTCGGCATCGACGTCGACCGGACGATCTCGGTGACCTTCATCATGGGTGCCTCTCTCGCCGCCGTCGCCGGCACCATGTACCTGATGTATTATGGCGTGACCGTCTTCACCGACGGCTTCATTCCGGGCGTCAAGGCCTTCACGGCTGCGGTTCTCGGCGGTATCGGCTCGCTTCCGGGCGCCGTGCTCGGTGGTTTGCTCATCGGCCTCATCGAGAGCCTTTGGTCCGCCTACTTCACCATCGACTACAAGGACGTCGCGACGTTCTCCATCCTCGCCATCGTCCTGATCTTCAAGCCGTCCGGCATTCTCGGACGACCGGAAGTCGAGAAGGTTTGATCCATGTCCAACATTTCGAACACTCATGAGCGCGCCGGCGGGAACCTGACGGCGCAGGCTCTGCGCGAGGGCTTTTTCGCCGGCCTCGTCTCGCTCGGCCTCTTCGTCCTCTTCGTCGGTCTCGAGACCACGCAGAACATCCGCAACGAGCTCGTGCTGAACCAGCGCTGGGGACTGCTCGCGATCTTCGTGATCGTCGCCGCGGTCGGCCGCTTCCTCTCCGTCGCCTATCTGCGGCCCTGGCTTGCCGCCCGCAAGGCGGCCGCCGCGGCCAAGCCGGCGGAAGGCGAGGAAAGCTTCTTCAAGCGCAATTTCAGCAAGATCGCCATCGTCGCGCTGATCTTCTACCCGCCGATCATGGTCATGCTCTTCGGCGTGCAGGGCTCGCTGAAGTGGGTCGACAATTTCGGCATCCAGATCCTCATCTACGTGATGCTGGCCTGGGGCCTGAACATCGTCGTCGGCCTTGCCGGCCTGCTCGACCTCGGCTACGTCGCCTTCTATGCGGTCGGCGCCTATTCCTATGCGCTCCTTTCGCAGCAGTTCGGCTTCTCCTTCTGGATCCTGCTGCCGCTCGCCGGCATCCTTGCCGCCTTCTGGGGCATGATCCTCGGCTTCCCGGTGCTGCGCCTGAAGGGCGACTATCTCGCCATCGTGACGCTGGCCTTCGGTGAGATCATCCGTCTCGTGCTGATCAACTGGACGGAAGTCACCCGCGGCACCTTCGGCGTCTCCGGCATTCCCAAGGCGTCCGTCTTCGGCATCTGGTCGTTCGACGTCAGCGCGCCGAACAACTTCGCCAAGGCCTTCGACCTGCCGATGTCCTCGGCCTACTACAAGATCTTCCTCTTCTATCTCATCCTGGCGCTGGCGCTGCTCACCGCCTATGTGACGATCCGCTTGCGCCGCATGCCGATCGGCCGCGCCTGGGAAGCGCTGCGCGAGGACGAGATCGCCTGCCGTTCGCTCGGCATCAACACGGTGACGACCAAGCTGACGGCCTTCTCCATCGGCGCGATGTTCGGCGGCTTCGCCGGCTCCTTCTTCGCCGTGCGCCAGGGCTTCGTCTCGCCGGAAAGCTTCGTCTTCCTCGAATCGGCGATCATCCTCGCCATCGTGGTCCTCGGCGGCATGGGCTCGCTCGTCGGCATCGCCGTCGCGGCGGCCGTGATGGTCGGCGGCACCGAGCTCTTGCGCGAGATGACCTTCCTGAAGCAGATCTTCGGGCCCGACTTCACCCCGGAACTCTACCGCATGCTGATCTTCGGCCTTGCCATGGTCACCGTCATGGTCTGGAAGCCGCGCGGCTTCGTCGGAAGCCGTGAGCCGACCGCCTTCCTCAGGGAGCGCAAGGCGGTCTCCGGCAACTTCACCAAGGAAGGGCACGGCTGATGGCCCTCGGTGCGAACACGGTAGCGACGAACACGATGACGAACGATCCCATCCTCAAGGTCGAGCATCTGTCGATGCGCTTCGGTGGCCTCATGGCCATCAACGATCTGTCCTTCGAAGCGCAGCGCGGCGAGATCACGGCCCTCATCGGCCCGAACGGCGCCGGCAAGACCACGGTCTTCAACTGCGTCACCGGCTTCTACAAGCCGACCATGGGCATGATCACCATGCGCCAGAAGGCGGGCAAGGAGTTCCTTCTGGAACGCATGGCCGACTTCGAGATCACCCGTGACGCGAAGGTGGCGCGCACCTTCCAGAACATCCGGCTCTTCTCGGGCCTGACGGTCCTGGAAAACCTGCTCGTCGCCCAGCACAACATGCTGATGAAGGCCTCCGGCTATACGATCCTCGGCCTGCTCGGCTTGCCGGCCTACAAGCACGCCTCGGCGGAATCGATCGAGATCGCCAAGCACTGGCTGGAAAAGGCGCATCTCATCGAGCGCGCGGACGACCCGGCCGGCGACCTGCCCTATGGCGCGCAGCGGCGTCTCGAAATCGCCCGCGCCATGTGCACGGGGCCGGAATTCCTGTGCCTCGACGAACCGGCGGCGGGCCTCAACCCGCGCGAATCGCTGGCGCTCAACGAACTCCTGCGCTCCATCCGCAAGGACAGCGGCACGTCGATCCTGCTCATCGAGCACGACATGTCGGTGGTGATGGAGATCTCCGACCATGTGGTCGTGCTCGAATACGGGCAGAAGATCTCGGACGGCACGCCGGACCATGTGAAGAACGATCCGAAGGTTATCGCGGCCTATCTCGGCGTTGAAGATGATGAGGTCGAAGAGGTGATCGAGGAAATCGAGGTGATCGCGGAGAGCGAAGGCACTGAAGGAGGATCGCACTGATGAGCGATACACTTCTCAGCGTTCAGGGCGTGCAGACCTATTACGGCAATATCCGCGCGCTGGCCGGGGTCGATGTCGAGGTGAAGAAGGGCGAGATCGTCTCGCTGATCGGCGCGAACGGCGCCGGCAAGTCGACCCTGATGATGACGATCTGTGGCAGCCCGCAGGCCCGTACGGGCACCGTCACCTTCGACGGCGAGGACATCACCCGCCTGCCGACGCATCTCATCGCCCGCCGCCGCATCGCGCAGTCGCCGGAAGGACGCCGCATCTTCCCGCGCATGACAGTCTATGAAAATCTCCAGATGGGCGCGAGCCTCGACAATCTGAAGTATTTCAACGAGGACGTGGAAAAGATCTTCACGCTCTTCCCGCGCCTCAAGGAGCGCCAGAGCCAGCGCGGCGGCACGCTTTCGGGCGGCGAGCAGCAGATGCTCTCCATCGGCCGCGCGCTGATGGCGCGTCCGAAGCTCCTGCTGCTCGACGAACCCTCGCTCGGCCTTGCGCCGCTGATCGTCAAGGGCATCTTCGACGCGATCAAGAAGCTCAACCAGAACGAGGGCCTCACCGTGTTCCTCGTCGAGCAGAACGCCTTCGCCGCACTCAAACTCTCCGACCGGGCCTATGTGATGGTCAACGGGCAAGTGACGATGAGCGGTTCAGGCAAGGAACTTCTGGCCAATCCGGAAGTGCGTGCCGCCTATCTCGAAGGCGGCCGGCACTGAGGATGGTCCCGCGCAGGACCCGCAAGGATCCTGCGCCGATCCTGGGATTTACGGCGACCGTCGCGCATCCTGAACGACGCGCGGTGCTGTAAGGGGAGTATGTGTTATGCAAGGAATTCTCTACGAAGAACCGTCGATCTGGCAGTTCCTGTTCATCACCGTCATCATGGGCGGCTGGACGGCCTGGCGCACCGGCAAGAGCGTTGCCGAGAACTGGCAGAGCTACGCCACGCTGGTCATCTACGTGCTTCTGCTCGGCGGGGCGATCCGTTTCGTTCACCACGCGCTGTTCCACGGCACCATGCTGACGGTGCAATACTATGTCGTGGACACGGTCGTGCTTTTGTTGTTTGCTACGCTCGGCTACCGCTACTACCGCACGCGGCAGATGACCAACAACTACTACTGGCTCTATGAAAAGGCATCGCCCTTTTCCTGGAAAGCCAAATAGCCAGAGGGAAGCCCGCGGCCGGCCTCCGGTCGCGGTATAACGATATCGGCGCAATGATGCGGGTGTTGCGACCGGTTGAAACGAGCCCGCTTTTAAATTTGGGAGTAACAATATGAAGAAGTCTCTCATGTCGGCTGTTGCTTTGGCTGCAATGGTCGCCTTCAGCGGCAGCGCCTGGGCCGACATCCTGATCGGCGTCGGCGGCCCGCTGACCGGTCCGAACGCCGCCTTCGGCGCGCAGCTCCAGAAGGGTGCCGAGCAGGCTGCTGCCGACATCAACGCAGCCGGCGGCATCAATGGCGAGCAGGTCAAGATCGTGCTCGGCGACGACGTTTCCGACCCGAAGCAGGGCGTTTCGGTCGCCAACAAGTTCGTTGCCGACGGCGTGAAGTTCGTGGTTGGCCACTTCAACTCGGGCGTCTCCATCCCGGCTTCGGAAATCTATGCCGAAAACGGCGTGCTGCAGGTCTCCCCGGCCTCGACCAACCCGACCTACACGGAGCGCGGCCTGTGGAATACGTTCCGCGTGTGCGGTCGTGACGACCAGCAGGGTGCCGTTGCCGGCGCCTTCATCGCGGCGAACTTCAAGGACGCCAAGGTTGCCGTCCTGCATGACAAGACGCCGTACGGCCAGGGCCTTGCCGACGAAACCAAGAAGGCGACGAACGAAGCCGGCATCACCGAAGCCATCTACGAAGGCGTCAATGTCGGCGACAAGGACTTCTCCGCTCTCATCGCCAAGATGAAGGAAGCCGGCGTAACGGTCGTCTATTGGGGCGGTCTGCACACCGAGTTCGGCCTCATCGAGCGTCAGGCCGCCGACCAGGGCCTGAAGGCCCAGTTCATCTCGGGCGACGGTATCGTCTCGAACGAACTGGCCTCGATCGCCGGCGACGCCGTCGACGGCACGCTGATGACCTTCGCTCCGGATCCGCGCAAGAACCCGGCCGCCAAGGACCTCGTCGAGAAGTTCCGCGCTGCCGGCTTCGAGCCGGAAGCCTACACGCTCTATGCTTACGCAGCCGTTCAGGTTATCGCTGAAGGTGCCAAGGCTGCCGGCGGCGTAGACCCGCAGGCCATTGCCGAAGCCATCAAGTCCAAGGGCCCGTTCCAGACCGCCATCGGCGAACTCGGCTTCGACGAAAAGGGCGACATCACCCGTCCGGACTACGTCCTCTACACCTGGAAGAAGGGTGAAGACGGCAAGTACACCTACGTGCAGAACGAGTAGTCGTTCTGCCGGAACGGGCGGCGCATTGCACGCCGCCCGGCCGCCTGACCTTAAGCCCGGCCTTCGCGCCGGGCTTTTTTGTCGCCGACGGGGCGCGGCGGCGGCGTGGCCCCGGCTGGGGACTTGCGCGGCAAGGCGCCCTGGTGGAACCTGCAGCAAAGGGGATCGGGCGCTGCCTCCCCATGTCCCGACATCCGGTACTGACTGTCATGAACGTCTATGCGAAATCTGGTCATGAAGAGGAGGCGCCTTCCGGGCGCCTTCAGCGCGCGCGCGGGCATGGGCGGCTTGCCGCGAAGGCCTCCGCCGCCGGCACGCGGCTCGACGTGCTCTTCCAGGAGGGCTGCGCCAAGATCCGCCTGCCGAAGACCTTCGACGGCACGATGGAGGCGGTGCTGATCAACACGGCCGGCGGGCTCACTGGCGGGGACCGCATCGCTTGGGAGCTCGAGGCCCGTGGCGGAACGCGCCTGACGGCGACGACACAGGCCTGCGAGCGGGCCTACAAGGCGCAGGCCTCCACGGCGACGGTTGAGACCCGCATTGCCGTCGGCGCGGGCGCGCGGGTCGACTGGCTGCCGCAGGAGACAATTCTTTTCGACCAGGCTGCGCTCGAGCGCCGGTTGGAGGTGGACCTTGCCGGAGACGCCACGTTCCTTGCGGTCGAGGCCATCCTCCTCGGCCGCAAGGCGATGGGCGAGCGCATGGAGACGGGCCTTTTCCGCGATCGCTGGCGCATCCGCCGCGCCGGACGGCTGATCCATGCGGAGGAAACGGCGCTTGCCGGCAGCGTCGCGGCGCTGGCGGTCGAGGCGGCGGTGCTGGCCGGCGCCCGTGCCTTTGCCACCGTGCTCTTTTGCGGCCGCGCTGCCGAGGCGCATGTGGAGCCGCTGCGCCGGCTGCTGGCGGACGGGGAGGGTGGCGTCAGCCAGTGGCAGGACAAGCTCGTCCTGCGCCTCGTCGCGCCCGACGGCTTTGCGCTGAGAAAAAAGCTCATCCCGATCATTTCGCACTTGCGTGGCGGCGCGGGCGTACCGAAAGTCTGGACTCTCTGATCCGCGCGGTTTCGCGCCGGGTTCCTGTTTTGCGTATGTCGTGCGCGCAAAACCCCTGCTTAGTATCGCACGATAGGAATCAAGCGATGGACCGCCCATGAACCTGACCCCCCGCGAAAAGGACAAACTGCTGATTGCCATGGCGGCGATCGTGGCGCGCAAGCGGCTGGAGCGCGGCGTGAAGCTCAACCATCCCGAGGCGATCGCGCTGATCACCGATTTCGTCGTCGAGGGCGCGCGTGACGGCCGCGCCGTCGCCGAACTGATGGAGGCGGGTGCCCATGTGCTGACGCGCGACCAGGTGATGGAGGGCATTCCCGAGATGATCCACGACATTCAGGTCGAGGCGACCTTTCCCGACGGCACGAAGCTCGTGACCGTGCACGAACCGATCAGGTGAGACCATGCTGGACCTTCGACCGAACTGCGAATGCTGCGACCGCGACCTGCCGCCGGAAAGCAAGGAGGCGATGATCTGCACGTTCGAATGCACCTTCTGCGCCGATTGCGTGGCGGGCGTCCTGGGCGGCAGCTGCCCGAATTGCGGCGGTGAATTCGTGCGCCGGCCGGTCCGGCCCGCGGCGCTGCTCGCAAAATATCCGGCATCCACCAGGCGGGTCCTGAAAGCCGAAGGCTGCGGATCGGCCGCGGCAGCATGAGGAAGGCACCATGATCCCCGGTGAAGTCATTGCCGCTCCAGGCGATATCGAACTCAATGCCGGCCTGCCGGTCACCACCCTTGACGTTTCCAATACCGGTGACAGGCCGATCCAGGTCGGCAGCCACTACCATTTCTACGAGACCAATCCGGGCCTCGCCTTCGACCGGGAGAAGACGCGGGGCCTGCGCCTCGATATTCCTGCCGGCACGGCGGTGCGCTTCGAGCCGGGGCAGACCCGCACGGTCCATCTCATCCCCTTTGCCGGCAAGCGCGAAATCTACGGTTTCCGCCAGAACGTTATGGGGAAGCTCTGACATGATGACGCGTTCCCGCCTCATGCTCGCCGCGACGTTTCTTCTGCTTTCCGCCCCGCTGGCCGCCGCGCAGGATGGCGAGCCTGAGGTCGATTGCGAAAACGCCCAGGTGCAGATCGAGATGAACATCTGCGCCGACCGCGACTACCAGGCTGCCGACGGTGAACTGAATGCCGCCTACAAGGCGGCCATGGCCGCGGCGCGCGAGATGGACGAACAGGCCGGGGAGATGGGCGAGCACTATGTCGGCGCCGCCGACGCGCTGAAGCGCGCCCAGCGCGCCTGGATCGGCTACCGGGATGGCCAGTGCGAACTGGCCGGCTTCGAGGCGCGCGGCGGCTCGATGGAGCCGATGCTGGTCTCCGGCTGCCTTGCCGATCTGACGCGCAAGCGCACGGCCGAACTGAAGGCCGTCTCCGCCATCTCCGGAAACTGAGGAGGCTGGCTGTGTCACGCAGGATCATCATCGTCGGAAACGGTCCCGTGCCCGAAGGGGTCGCGGAAGCTATCGATGCCGCCGATGTCGTGATCCGCTTCAACGACTGCCGCTCCATCGGGCGTGGCGGTGAAAGGACCGACATCGTCGCCGTCTGCAACACCGGTCGCCCGGCCCTGGCGATGCTCGGCGGCGGACGGTGGAAGACGAGCGCCGCCGTGCGGCAGGCGCGCGAGATCTGGTGCGTGAGGACGGCGGAGGTGTTCGCCGCCATGCGCCCGGCGCTTGCCGCACGCCATCCCGATCTCGACGATTTCTGTGACGACTACACGCTCGGCTTCGAGACGTTCGCGCGCGCCACCGGCCGGCGACTCGCTGTGGTCCCGGCCGCGGTGCATCACGCGCTCGATGCCGCCCTGGCCGCTTTCGATCCGCCGCCCTATGTGGTGCCGAGCTCCGGGCTGATCGTCATTGCCCATGTGCTCGACACCGCCGCGAAGGCGGGCGGGCGCGTCTCCATCGCCGGTTTCGGTCATGAGGGCTGGCAGTGGCACCCCTTTGCCGCGGAACGGCGCTGGGTGGATGCCCAGGTCGCCGCCGGCCGTCTCGATCGCCTGGAGCATGCCCGGTGAACTCCGGTTCGCGGGAAATGCCCGAGGGTTTTTATCGCATTGTCCGACGCCGGAGCGATGTCGCCCCGGCCGGCAAGGCTCCAGACCATCTGAACAAGACTCCTGCCTCCCGGGGAAGCTGACCATGTCCTACAGAATGTCCCGCGCCGCCTATGCCAACATGTTCGGCCCGACCGTCGGCGACAGGGTGCGCCTTGCCGATACCGAGCTCTTCGCCGAGGTGGAGAAGGACTTCACCACCTATGGCGACGAGGTGAAGTTCGGCGGCGGCAAGGTCATCCGCGACGGCATGGGCCAGAGCCAGGCGACGCGTGCCGAAGGGGCCGTCGATACGGTCATCACCAATGCGCTGGTCATCGACCATACCGGCATCTTCAAGGCCGATGTGGGCCTCAAGGACGGTCGCATCGCCGCCCTCGGCAAGGCGGGCAACCCGGATACACAGCCCGGCGTCACCATCATCGTCGGTCCCTCGACGGAGGTGATCGCGGGCGAGGGCAAGATCCTCACGGCGGGCGGCATGGATGCCCATATCCACTATATCTGCCCGCAGCAGATCGAGGAAGCGCTGGCGAGCGGCATCACCATGATGCTCGGCGGCGGCACCGGCCCGGCGCATGGCACGCTTGCCACCACCTGCACCGGCGCCTGGCATATCGAGCGCATGATCGAGAGCTTCGATGCCTTTCCGATGAACCTGGCGCTCGCCGGCAAGGGCAATGCCTCGCTGCCGGCGGCCATCGAGGAAATGGTGAAGGCCGGGGCCTCTGCGCTGAAACTGCACGAGGATTGGGGCACGACGCCGGCGGCGATCGACTGCTGCCTTTCCGTCGCGGACGATTACGACGTGCAGGTGATGATCCATACGGACACGCTGAACGAAAGCGGCTTCGTCGAGGACACGATGGCCGCCATCAGGGGCCGCACCATCCATGCCTTCCACACCGAGGGGGCAGGCGGCGGGCATGCGCCGGATATCATCAAGGTCTGCGGCCATGCCAATGTCATCCCGTCCTCGACCAATCCGACGCGGCCCTACACGGTCAACACGATCGCCGAGCATCTCGACATGCTGATGGTCTGCCATCACCTGTCGGCGTCGATCCCGGAAGACATCGCCTTTGCCGAGAGCCGCATCCGCAAGGAGACGATCGCGGCGGAGGACATTCTGCACGATATCGGCGCCTTCTCGATCATCTCGTCCGACAGCCAGGCGATGGGCCGCGTCGGGGAAGTGGCGATCCGCACCTGGCAGACCGCCGACAAGATGAAGCGCCAGCGCGGCCGCCTTGCCGGCGAGACGGGCGAGAACGACAACCTGCGCATCCGCCGCTATATCGCGAAATACACGATCAACCCGGCGATCGCCCATGGCCTCAGCCACGAGATCGGCTCGATCGAGGTCGGCAAGCGGGCGGACCTTGTGCTGTGGAACCCGGCCTTCTTCGGCGTGAAGCCGGACATGGTGCTGCTCGGCGGGGTGATCGCCATGGCGCCGATGGGCGACCCGAACGCCTCGATCCCTACACCGCAGCCGGTGCACTATCGCCCGATGTTCGGCGCCTTCGGCAAGATGCGCACCAATTCCTCCGTCACCTTCGTCTCGCAGGCGGCGATCGATCTCGGCCTGCGCGAGCGGCTCGGCGTCGCCAAGCAGCTCCTGCCGGTGCGCAACACCCGGGCCATCTCCAAGGCTTCGATGGTGCTGAACGACCTGACGCCGCATATCGAGGTGGACCCGGAGACCTACGAGGTGCGGGCGCACGGCGAACTGCTGACCTGCGAGCCCGCGACCGTGCTGCCCATGGCGCAGCGCTACTTCCTTTTCTAGGCCGCCGCCCGCCACGCGTCTTTCCGCAAATCCCTTAACGGAAGTTTCAAAACGGGACAGTTAAACTTCTAGCGAAGGCATTAGCTGAATCTGAAAGAAAGTGCCGTAGGGTCTCCTTGTTCATTGTGGAGAGTTTTATGCGTGGCAGGCTGGCCCTTTGGCTGAGGGCCCAGTGGGAGGCGGGTGTCTTCCAGACGCGGGCCGATATTTCGATGTTCGTGCTGAACACCGTGCTGGTGGCCATCACGCTCGCCACCGCGGCGTATCTGATGGTCGCGGCCATCCTCGCGAATTTTCACCTTCTCCCCTATCCCTTTGCCTCCGCCCTCGGTTTCGGCACGTCCACAGCGGTGCTGATCGCGGCGAGCGTATCGGCCCTGATTGCCTGGCTCCTGGGAATAGCGATCCACGGAATGGCGCTGTCGCGCGCCGAGTTCGAGCGGCTCAGCCGGCTGGATTCGCTTTCGGGCCTCCTCAACCGGCGGGCCTTCGTCGAGGACATGGCGGAGAAAAGGGTTAACGGTTTCTTCGTGCTGTTCGATGTCGACCGGTTCAAGCTCGTCAACGATACGCATGGCCATGCGGTGGGGGACGCTGTCATCGTCGCCATCGCGGAGGAGCTGGAGCGGGTGTTCGCATCCCCGCATCTCGTCGGGCGTTTCGGCGGCGAGGAGTTTGCCGTCTTCATCGAGAACGACGATCGCGGGGATTGCAGCCTTCTGGTGGAGGAGGCACGCCGTTCCGTGGCCGCGCGCCGGGTCGAGACCGACAGGGGGCCGATCGGCGTCACGCTGTCGGCCGGTATTGCCGATCGGCCCGTGGGCCGTCGGTTCGAGGCGGTCTTCGAGGCGGCGGACCGGGCGCTCTATCTCGCCAAGTCGCTCGGCCGCGACCGGACGATCCATGAGGACGAGGGCGAGGGGCTGCTGGAGCCGAGCCGCCGTGTCGCGGCCGGCGGACGCCGGCGCTGATGGCGCCCCTACGTCAAATGACGTAGGGCGGTGCTTCGGCGGTTTCCTTCACGGGACAAACATGCTTTTGTCGGCGGGACTTGATCCACCGAGACCAGAGGCCGCCTCTTGCCCTATCGCTCCACGGAAATCCTGCCGCGCGGAACCGGCGGAACCCGCACGCCCATCGATGCCGTCGTTCTGGCACACGACCAGCGCCATGTGCGCCGCAAGCTCCTGCACATGCGCAGCGACGATGTCGTGATGCTCGATCTCAAGGAGCCGGTGCAGCTTGCCCATGGCGACCTCCTGCTCACCGAAGCGGGCGAGGTGATCGAGGTCATCGCCGCCGAGGAGGAGCTCCATGAGGTGACGCCGAAGGATCGCCTGCATCTCGTCGAGCTTGCCTGGCACCTCGGCAACCGGCACTTGCCGGCACAGATCGAGGATGCCCGCATCCTCATCCTGCGCGACCATGTCATCCGGGACATGCTGACCGGGCTCGGCGCCGCGGTGCGGGATGTCGTCGAACCCTTCCATCCGCTGCGTGGCGCCTATCACGGCACGGGACACGGCCATCACCATCACGGCCATGGCTGACACGGCGTCGCCCGCGGCCCTGGTGCGCCTGATGACCTGGCTCTCGCCAGCCTTTCCGATCGGCGCCTTCTCCTATTCCGGCGGCCTGGAACAGGTGGTGAGCGACGGGGATATCGAGGATGCTCAGACCCTTGGCGCCTGGCTTTCGAGCCTTCTTGCGCATGGCAATCTCTGGAACGACGCGGTGCTTTTTGCCGAGGCACATCGGGCCTGCGGGGATGCGGCGCGGCTGGCGGCGGTCGCTGAACTCGCGGCGGCGCTGTCGGGCTCGGCGGAGCGGCATCGCGAAACCATGCTGCAGGGCGAGGCCTTCCTCGCCGCCGCGGCGAGCTGGCCGCATCCGGTGCTGGCGGCGCTCGGCAGCGCAGCCGCCTATCCGGTGGCCGTCGGCGCCGTTTCGGGCGGCCACGGCATTGCGGCCGAGGCGGCGCTCGCCGCCTATCTGCACGCCGTTGCCTCGAACCTCGTCTCGGTCGCCATCCGCTGCGGCGTCATCGGCCAGCGGGACGGCGTGGCGCTGCTGGCGGAGCTGGAAGGGCAGATCCTCACGCTCGCCACCGCCGCGGCCCGCTCGATGCTCGACGATCTCGGTTCGGCCGCCATCCGGGCGGATATCGCCAGCCTGCGGCACGAGACGCTGGCGACGCGGCTGTTCCGCTCATGACGGCGCTTGCGGCTGCGTGCAACGCGGCGCAGATTTCCAATAAAGGGGTGGTTGCGTTCCAAGCCGGTCATCCCGGATCTTTCGGAGGCTTCCCATGACATCAAAGAACGGTCCCCTGCGCGTCGGTATCGGCGGCCCCGTCGGCTCGGGCAAGACGGCGCTCACCGAAAAGCTCTGCAAGGCGATGCGCGAGCATTTTTCCGTCGCGGTCGTCACCAACGACATCTACACGAAGGAGGACGCCGAGGCGCTGGTGCGCATGCAGGCGCTCTCCTCGGACCGCATCGTCGGCGTGGAGACGGGCGGCTGCCCGCACACGGCGATCCGCGAGGACGCCTCGATCAATCTCCAGGCCATTGCCGACCTCAACCGGCGTTTCCCCGATCTGGATGTTGTCTTCATCGAATCGGGCGGCGACAATCTGGCCGCCACCTTCTCGCCGGACCTCGCGGACCTGACGATCTATGTCATCTCGGTCTGCCAGGGGGAGGAAATCCCGCGCAAGGGCGGGCCGGGCATCACGCGCTCGGACCTGCTGGTCATCAACAAGAAGGACCTCGCCCCCCATGTCGGGGCCGATCTCGATGTCATGCAGCGCGATGCCGAACGCATGCGGGCCGCTAGGCCCTTCGTCTTTTCCGATATGAAGCGGGGGGAGGGCGTCGGACGCATCGTCGACTTCCTGCGTGTCGAGGGCGGGCTCTGATCCCGCCCCGGCGAGGGTACGTCAGATCCGGCGCAGGGCCTCCGGGTCGCCGATATGGACGAGGCGGCCGCGGACATTGACGCTGTGGCCCCGCAGCATGGAGAAGGCGCGTGACAGTGCCTCGGGCGCCAGTCCCAGCTTTCCGGCAAGCAGGCTCTTCTGGTAGGGCAGGCGGAAGCTGGTGGCCTTGTCTTCCGCCGGGCACTGGGCGAGCAGATAGCGCGCCACGCGCTGCGGTGCGGTGTGCAGGCGATCGTCGGCAAGGCTGGCGAAGGCCCGCGCCAACTGGCCGGAGAGCGCGTTGGCGAGCGCCATCGCCAGGTCCGGCCGCCGCCCGGCGATGTCGCGCACGCGCTTCAGGTCGAAACGGGCGATGAGGGAGGGCTCGGCCGCCTGTGCGGTCGCCCCGTAGCGGCCGCCGTCGAGCACGACGCTGGCGCCGATCAGGTCGCCGGGACCGTAGAGCTCCACATCCGCCTCCCGGCCGTCCGGGTCCAGCTTGTAGACGCGCACATAGCCGGAGAGAACGGAATGCAGCATGTCCGCCGGCTCACCCTCGCGAAACAGCATCTGGCGCGCCGGCAGGTTGCCGATGGCCGCTATCTCCATCATCGCCGCCACGCTCTCCACGCCAAGGGCGGACAGGAGGCCGGAATTCAGCAGGGTTTCCCGTTCCCGGGCACCGGGTTTCATCAGCCTGTTCATCGATCTCACTCCATGCTCCCGCAGGCATCATCGGTCTTCGATGGGAGAACGATAGTCGAGGAAGGGGAAGTCTTATTTGATTTCGATCAATGAACGCGAAAACGGCCGGCTCGACAGGTGTCGAGCCGGCCGTTTGTTTCGTCCGGCGGCTATTCCGCGGCCAAGGGCGAGTGGTGCACGACGCTGAACGGCTTTCGCTCGCCGTTTTTCTTCTCGAGCGTCTCGATGCGCTTTTCGAGATCGGCGACATCGCGGCTCGTCTGGTCGGCAAGGCGGGTCAGCGCTTCCGGCTCCATCGCCAGCAACTCATTGTCCTTCTTGCCGACGAAGCGGCCGAACGTCCAGGCGAGCAGGCGGGAAAGGTCGTCCATGATGAGGAAGAAGGACGGCACGACGACGAGCGAGAGCACCGTCGAGACGATGATGCCGCCGATGACGGCGATCGCCATGGGCGAGCGGAAGGAGCCGCCTTCGCCGACGCCGAGCGCCGAGGGCAGCATGCCCGCCGACATGGCGATGGAGGTCATGACGATGGGGCGGGCGCGCTTGCGGCCGGCCTCGATCATCGCATGCACCCGCTCCATGCCGTGGTGCATCATCTCGATGGCGAAGTCGACGAGCAGGATGGCGTTCTTCGTCACGATGCCCATCAGCATGAGGATGCCGATGAGGACGGGCATGGACAGCGCGTTCTGCGTCAGGATCAGCCCGGCCGCCACGCCGCCGATCGCGAGCGGTAGCGACAGGAGGATCGTGAACGGCTGGATCACATCCTTGAAGAGCAGGATCAGCACCATCAGCACGAGCAGCAGGCCGAGCAGCATGGCATTGGCGAAGGACTGCTGCATTTCCGTCTGCACTTCGGCGTCGCCGCTTTCGGTGAACTGCACGGTGGGCGGCATGTCGATGCTGTTCGCGATCTCCTTGAAGCGGGCGGTCGCCGTGTCCAGCGCAACGCCCTGCTTGAGGTCCGAACCGATCGAGACGACGCGGTTGCGGTTGTGTCGCTTCACCGAGCTCGGACCTTCCGAATAATCGATGTCGGCGACGCTCGACAGCGGCACGAACTGGCCGGCCGCCGTCTGGATCTTCAGGTTGCGGATGGCCGAGAGATCGGCGCGGAAGTCGCGGTCGACCTGCACGCGGATCGGGATCAGGCGGTCGTCCAGCGAGACCTTGCTGAGCTGGGAATCGATGTCGCCGATGGTGGCGACCCGCACGATCTCCGAGATTTGCGCCGTGGTGATGCCGAGGCGGGCCATCTGGTCGTCGCGCGGACGGATCTGCAGTTCCGGCCGCGGCAGTGAGCCTTCGGAGCTGACATTTGCCAGAACCGGATCGGCGCGCAGCTTCGATTCCAGCACGGCGACGGTGTTGGCGAGGTCCGCCTCGTTATTGGACAGGAGGTTGAAGGCAAGGTCCCGCTCGCCGCGGTCGTTGAGCTTGATGACGCGCACATCCGGAATGTCGCGCAGGTCGGCGAAGAGCTCCCGCTCGATATCCCATTGCGGACGCAGGCGGCCCTTCGCCTCCATCTTCGGCAGATAGGCGCCGATGACGGGGATCCGGCCGAGCACGTCGTTCACCAGCTTGTGGGTGAGCGAATGCTCCAGCTTGTCGAGGATGACGGTCACCGAGGCGCGGCGCAGTTCGAGGTCGCCCTTCGGCGAGGAGCCGCCGAGCACGAAGACGCTTTCCACGCCGTCGATGTCCTTGATCCGTTCATAGATCTGCGTGGTGGTGCGGTCGGTATCCTCCAGCATCGCATCCGGCGGCAGCTCGACGGACAGCACGATGCGGGACGCGTCTTCCGGTGGCAGGAAGCTGCCGGGCACGGTGGAAAGCAGCATCACCGAGCCGATGAGGAAGGCGATGGCGGCAAAGAGCGTCGCATAGCGCGCATACCAGGTGCCCGTCGTCTTGCCGATGAGCCAGGTATAGAAGCGCATGAAGGCGCCTTCCTTCTCCTCGCCATGGCCGTCCGCATCGCCGGAGCGCATGAGATAGGCCGCCATGACAGGCGTGATGAGGCGCGCCACCGCAAGGGAGAAGAACACGGCCACCGCGACCGTCAGGCCGAACTGGATGAAATACTGGCCCGGAATGCCCGGCATGAAGGAGACCGGCACGAAGACCGCGATGATGGTGAAGGTCGTCGCGATGACGGCGAGGCCGATCTCGTCGGCGGCCTCGATCGCGGCCCGGTAGGGCGTCTTGCCCATGCGGATATGCCGGGCAATGTTCTCGATCTCCACGATCGCGTCGTCGACGAGGATGCCGGTCGCCAGCGTCAGCGCCAGGAACGAGACGAGGTTCAGCGAGAAGCCGAGCATGTCCATGACGAAGAAGGTGGGGATCGCCGAAAGCGGCAGGGCGACGGCCGAAATCAGCGTCGCCCGCCAGTTGCGCAGGAAGAGCAGCACGACGGCGACGGCGAGCAAGGCGCCCTCCAGCAGCGTGTGCAGGGCCGCTTCATAATTGCCGTAGGTGAAGTAGACGGCATCGTCGACCAGTTCGATCGAGACATCCGGATATTGCTTGCGCACCGTATCGAGCGATGTCGCGACGGATTCGGCGACCGTCACTTCGCTGGCGCCCTTGGAGCGGAAGACGGCGAAGGTGACGACCGGGTTGCCGTTGAAGCGCGAGAAGGAGCGCGGCTCCTCGTAGGTGTCGGTGACCGTGCCAAGCTCGGAAAGCCGCACGAAGCGGCCGTTCGGCAGGGCGATCATCGTGCTTTCGAGCTTTTCGACGGAGCGGGCGTCGCCGAGCGTGCGGATCGCCTGCTCCGCGCCGGCGACCTGGCCGCGGCCCGAACCGACATCGGCATTCATGCTGCGGATCTGCCGGTTCACGTCGGCGGCGGAAATGCCGAAGGAATCGAGCTTGCCCGGATTGAGGTCGATGCGCACCTCGCGGTCGGCGCCGCCGAAGCGGTCGATCTTGCCGATGCCCGGCCGGCCCTGCAGGGCGCGCTTGACCTTGTCATCGACGAACCAGGAGAGCTCCTCGAGCGTCATGTTGGGCGAGGAGACGGCGAAGGTCTGGATCGCCTGGCCTTCCACGTCGATCTTGGTGACGACCGGTTCCTCCACGGAGGCCGGCAGGTCGCTGCGGATACGGTCGATCGCGTCCTTGACGTCCTGCAGCGCCTGGTTGGTCGGCTTCTCGATCTCGAAAAGCACGGAGGTGACGGAACTGCCGTCCGTGACCGTCGACATGATGTGGTCGACGCCCTCGATGCCGGCGACCGCGTCCTCGATCTCCTTGGTGACCTGGACCTCCAACTCGGCCGGGGCGGCGCCGCTCTGCTCCACGCTGATGGCGATGAGAGGGACGTCGATATTGGGAAAGCGCGTGATCGGCAGGGCGTAGAAGGATTGGATGCCGACATACATCAGCAGGAAAAATGCGAGCAGCGGCGCAATCGGATTGCGAATGGACCAAGCTGAAAAATTCATGTCCCCAAAGTCCTCGATAAGAGACCAGACGTTTCCGTATGTTTCGGCGCAGTTCCGCGGCGCAAGCCAAGCTGCGCCCTTGCCGATCCTGCTCCAGGCATCCAGCCCAATCCCGGATCGCCCGCCATGCGACCGGGCGCCCCAGCCCGGCATTGCCTCCCGCCTTGCGCGGAAGCGGCCCCGCCGCAGCGGAGCCCTCCTGTCATTTCGTCGCCGAGGCCTGCACGGCATGCACCGGATTGATGCGGTCGCCCTCGCGGACATAGGCACCGGCCTTGGCGACCACCTCGTCGCCGGCCGCAAGGCCGCTGACGATCTCGATCACCTGGCCGTCCTGGATGCCGGTTTCGACCGGCACCAGCTTGACCACGCCGCCCTCGACCTTGCGGGCGACCGTCTTGCCGCCCGCAGTCGTGACGGCGGAGAGCGGCAGCACGACGCCTTCCTTTTCCTCGACGACGATTTGCGCGCTGGCGAACATGCCGGCGCGTGCCTTGCCGGGTTCGTCGAAGCGGATATAGACGCGGCCGAGGCGGCTTTGCGGGTCGAGCGTCGGCTCGACGAGGCGGATCGTGCCGGTAAGCGTGGCGGCCCCGCCGGCGAGCGTGACGGTCGCCTTCTGGTCCGGGGCGAGCTTGAGGATGCCGTCCTCGGAGACGTCGGCCTTCAGCTCGATCTCGCCGTCGCGAATGACGGTGAAGAGCGGTGCGGCCGCGCCGCTCGCGATCGCGCCGATCTTGGCCGTGCGGGCCGAGACGATGCCGGCGACCGGCGACTTCACCGCAGTGCGGGCAAGCTTCAGGTCGATGTCGTCGATCTGCGACTGGGCGACCTTGATGTCGGCCTGCGAAACGGCGATCGCCTGCTCGGCGGAATTGACGCGGGCGAGCGCCGCATCCGCGGCGGCAACGGCCTGGTCGGCGGCGGCCTGCGACTGCGAGCCGGACTTGACGAGCCGCTGCGCCCGGTCGCGGACGCGCACGGCCTCATCGGCATTGGCCTTGGCCTCGACGAGCTGGGCCTCAATCTGGGCGAGGGCGGCATTCGCCTTGGCAAGCGAGGCTTCGGTCTGGCTCTTCTGCAGCACCAGCGCATCGTCGTTCAGCGTGGCGAGCGTGCCGCCCGCCTCGACCCGGTCGCCGACATCGGCGGCAAGCGTGCGGATGGAGAGGCCTTCGACGAGCGGGGTGACATAGACGTCTTCAACCGCCTGGACCGAGCCGGTCGCAACCACGCGATCGACCAGCGTGCGCGTTTCAGCGGCGGTGACGACGATTGCCGGGAGGTTTTGCGCCTGCTGCTTGTCGGCCTCGCCCTCCGCCGGATCGGCGGCAAGAGCGAAAAGCGGCGTCACCGTCAAGAATGTCGCGACGGAAAAAGAGAGAACTTTCCTGCGTCCAGAAGCCATAGGCCGAACTTTCCCAAAAGCATGACTTTATGATCTCGGCCCGGGCGCTGTTCTTGAGGTTCTTGCCGGACCCTATTTCCTAGCAATATGGCGGACACGGAACGGCTCCCCGGCTCCTCCACGCTCCCGCTGTGCGGTCTATGTAGTCGGCGCGCCCTGTCCTTGCAAGAGGCAACGAAATGGTGCCTCATTATTTTATGCGTTTGGCATTTCGATGGCAATCGCGACGGACTGTCGCAACCGGGCCGCGATCTTGCGGCCCTCGAAACGAAACATGCGGGGCCTGAGGCCCCGCATGTCGCGCGATCAGGCGGGAGGGCTACTTCAGCGCTTCGTCGGTGATCTCATGCGTCCAGGCGCCTTCCGGCTCCTTGGAGATGACCGGATCGGAACCGCCGGCGAGCAGCGAGGCGACGGTGCGCTTGTAGTCCGCCTCGTCGAGCGCGCCGTTGGAACCGGCCGTCAGCTTGGCGATCTCGCCCATCATGCGCTTCTGGTGCGCTTCGGTCTGGGCGCCGGTCGAATCGTTTTCGAGAACGATGTCGGCGGCTTCGTCCGGGTTCTCCTCGGCATATTTCCAGCCCTTCATGGAGGCGCGCACGAACTTGACCATCTTCTCCTTGAAGGCGGCGTCCTTGAGCTTGTCCTCCAGCACGTAGAGGCCGTCCTCCAGCGTGGCCACACCCTGGTCTTCGTACTTGAAGGTGACGAGATCCTCCGGCTTGATGCCCGCATCGAGGACCTGGCCGTACTCATTGTAGGTCATGGTGGAGATGCAGGCGGCCTGCTTCTGGATCAGCGGATCGACGTTGAAGCCCTGCTTCAGCACGGTCACGCCGTCCGGTCCGCCGTCGGTCGGGATCTTCAGGTGGCTCATCCAGGAGAGGAAGGGATATTCGTTGCCGAAGAACCAGACGCCGAGCGTCTTGCCCTTGAAGTCCTCCGGCCCCTTGACGCCGGATTCCTTCAAACAGGTCAGCATCATGCCCGAGGACTTGAAGGGCTGGGCGATGTTGACGAGCGGCACGCCTTTTTCGCGGGTGGCAAGGGCGGACGGCATCCAGTCGACGATGACGTCGGCGCCGCCGCCGGCGATCACCTGGGCGGGCGCGATGTCCGGTCCGCCCGGCTTGATTTCCACGTCGAGGCCTTCTTCTTCGTAAAAGCCCTTGTCCTTCGCGACGTAGTAGCCGGCGAACTGGGCCTGGGTCACCCATTTCAGCTGGAGCGTCACCTTGTCGGCGGCCTCGGCCTGGAACGCGGCAAGCGAGAAGGCGCTTGCCAAAAGGAGCGATGCGATCTTCGTTTTCATGTCAGTTCCCTCTTTTCTTTATTTTACGCCTGCCCACCGCGGACAGACGGATGCCAGAACGTGACGGCCCGCTCGACGAGCGCGACGATCCCGTAGAAGGCGGAGCCAGCCACCGCGGCGACCGCGATTTCGGCCCAGACCATGTCGACATTCATGCGGCCCACCTCCGTGGAAATCCGGAAGCCCATGCCGACGATGGGCGTTCCGAAGAATTCGGCAACGATCGCACCGATCAGCGCGAGCGTGGAATTGATCTTGAGCGCGTTGAAGATGAAGGGCCAGGCGGCGGGAAGGCGCAGCTTGACGAGTGTCTGGAACCAGTCGGCGGCGTAGGTGCGCATCAGGTCGCGCTCCATGTGGCTCGTCGCGGCAAGGCCGGAGACAGTGTTCACCAGCATGGGGAAGAAGGTCATGATGACGACGACGGCGACCTTCGACTGCCAGTCGAAGCCGAACCACATGACCATGATGGGCGCCACGCCGATGACCGGCAGCGCCGAGACGAAATTGCCGAGCGGCAGCAGGCCCTTCTGCAGGAAGGGCGAGCGGTCGATGAGGATCGCGACGAGGAAGCCGAGGCCGCAGCCGAGCGCATAGCCGACGAGCACGGATTTGAGGAACGTCTGGCGGAAATCCGCCCAGAGCGTCGGCACGGAGCTGATCAGCCGTGCCCAGATCGTGCTCGGCGGCGGCAGCAGCACGGAGGGGATGCTGAAGCCCCTGACGATGCCTTCCCAGATGACGAGGATGGTGACGCCGAAGACCAGCGGCACGGCGAGGCGCGCGGCGCGGTCCATGGCCGGGCTCGCGAATTTCCGGCGGACGAGCCATTCGTTGAAGGCCCAGGCGGCAAGCCAGAAGACGATGGCGGATATCAGGATCGAAAGGTTCATGCCCGCGCCCCCATGCGTTTGAGGACGAGGCTGTGCGCGAAGCCGACGACGATGACGAGCAGCGCCGCCACCGCCGCCGCCATGAAGAGCGCCGCCCAGATCTGCACCGTCTGGCCGTAATAGGAGCCGGCGAGCAGGCGCGCGCCGAGGCCGGCGACGGCGCCGGTCGGCAATTCGCCGACGATGGCGCCGACGAGCGAGATGGCGATCGCCACCTTCAGCGAGGTGAAGAGGTAGGGCATGGAGGCGGGCCAGCGCAGCTTCCAGAAGGTCTGCGCGGAGGACGCGTTATAGGTGTGCATGAGATCGAGCTGGATCTGCTCCGGGCTGCGCAGCCCCTTCACCATGCCGACGACCACCGGGAAGAAGGAGAGATAGGTCGAGATCAGCGCCTTCGGCATCAGGCCGGATATGCCGACCGCATTCAGCACGACGATGATCATCGGCGCGATGGCAAGGATGGGAATCGTCTGGCTGGCGATGACCCAGGGCATCAGCGAGCGGTCCATCGCCCGGTTGTGCACGATGGCGATGGCCAGCAGGATGCCGAGCGCCGCACCCATGGCAAAGCCGAGCAGCGTCGCCGACAGCGTGATCCAGGCATGGTAGACGAGGCTGCGCCGGGAGGTGACCGCCTTGTTGACGGTCGTGTCCCAGAGCTCGGCGAAGACCTGGTGCGGCGCGGGCAATACCGGCCGCTCCTGCGCCATGGTCTTCGGCAGCAGCTCCATGAAGCCGATCGTGCCGCCCGCGCGTGCCGCCTGGTCGCGCTCGAAGGGGGCGTTCAGCACGACGACGAAGACGTACCAGACGGCGACGAGCGCGACGAGAACGGTGCCGATCGGCAGCAGGCGGTCGCGAAGGAAGCTGGCCTTGCCCATGGCTCAGCTCCTTGCCGGGGCGGGCATGAGCATCAGTCCCATCGCCAGGATGCCGAGACCGACGCCGGCAAGCTGGGTGCTGTTGAGGCGTTCGCCGAAGAAGAAAAAGGCGATGACGTTGATCAGCAGCAGCTGGGTGATGGCGGACAGCGAAATGGCGATGCCCAGCCCCCCTTCGCGCATCAGCTTCAGCATCATCAGGTTGCCGACGATGTAGAGCGCCATGGAGAAGAGCAGGTAGAGGATGTTCGTCGTGCCGATATAGGCACGCGATGCGGTCGCCGCGCCGATGAAGACGGTGGTCGCGCCGAAGAGCCAGAGCACGTAGGAGAGCTTCATCAGGCGTGCTCCTCGTAGCTGTGGCCGGCGCGCAGGCCCTCGCGTACCCGGTGGGCGATCTCGAGGAATTGCGGGGTTTCGCGGATGCCGAGCGGGCGCTCCTTCGGCAGGGGCGATTCGATCACGTCGGTGACGCGGCCGGGGCGGGGGCTCATGACGACGATCTTCGTCGAGAGGTAGACGGCCTCGGGGATCGAGTGGGTGACGAAGCAGATCGTCTTCCGCGTGGCGGCCCAGAGTTTCAGCAATTGTTCGTTGAGATGGTCGCGTACGATCTCGTCGAGGGCGCCGAAGGGCTCGTCCATCAGCAGCAGGTCGGCGTCGAAGGCGAGCGCGCGGGCGATCGATGCGCGCTGCTGCATGCCGCCGGAGAGCTGCCAGGGATATTTCTTGCCGAAGCCGGAAAGGTTGACGAGGTCGAGCGTGCGCTCGATGCGCGCCTTCTGGTCCGCCTTCGAATAGCCCATGATCTCCAGCGGCAGGGCGATGTTCTTCTCGATGGTGCGCCAGGGATAGAGCGCGGCGGCCTGGAAGACATAACCGTAGGCGCGGCGCCTGCGCGCCTCTTCCGGCGTCATGCCGTTGACGGTGATGGTGCCGGAGGTCGGCCTCTCCAGATCCGCGATAACGCGCAAGAAGGTCGTCTTGCCGCAGCCGGAAGGGCCGATGAAGGAGACGAAATCGCCCTTTTCGACGGAAAGGTCGACGCCCGTCAGCGCGGTGACCGGGCCATCGGCGGTCTGGAAGGTGAGGCCGAGGCTCTTGGCGGACACGACGGTGCTGGCGGCTGTTGCATGGGACATGGCGGTCATCTTTCGGCGCGGGTTGCGGCAGACTGCATGTCCATTCTCAGCATTGCAATCGGCATTGTCTGCAGTATCACTTTGGGCACGGAATTCTCACGCTGGAACCGGGGGAAGAGACGATGGCGGTGGAGACGAAGGCCGAATGCCGGGTGGTTCGCCCGGGCAGCACCTATGACGGAAAACAGGGGTTCAGCTACTTCGAGGGCATCGCTCGCGAGAGCGTGGGCGCCTCCGGCATCTGCATGCATCTCCTGACGATCCCGCCGGGCGGGCGGGCGAAGGCGCACATGCACGAGAGCCACGAGACGGCGATCTACATGCTCTCCGGCGAGGCGCATACCTGGTACGGCGCGCGGCTGGAGAATCACGTGATCGTCAAGGCGGGCGAGATGTTCTACATCCCCGCCGGCGTGCCGCACCTGCCGGCCAATCTCTCCGGCGAACCCGCCTCGGCGGTCATCGCCAGGACAGATCCCCACGAGCAGGAGAGCGTGGTGCTTCTGCCGCATCTCGAGGCGCTGGTTGTGATTTAGGCGGCGGGGGAACGCACCTCCCTCTGTCCCGCCGGACGTCTCCCCCTCAAGGGAGGAGACCGGCTGGAAGCGCTGACCATATCTCAAACCAGGATGCGCTCTTGCCGCGAGCGATGCCTGTACGATCCGGGAAAACGGACCGGCCTTCCGATCTCCCCCCTTGAGGGGGAGACGTCCGGCAGGACAGAGGGGGGTGAATGCTGTTCGCAGGCTCCTCACGTCTTGCACCGCATCAGCGGCCCCCAGCGCGTGCCATCGGGAAAGCTCACGGTGTAGCCGCCGCCGTCGGGCGTCAGCGTCAGCTCGTAGGGCGTGGTCTCCTCGTATCCTTCCTCATGGCATTCAGCGGCGACCTTCGTCGCGCCGCCCACCCGATTGCCTTCACCCTTGAACGCGCAATAGGAGGCGGCGGTGGTGACGCCATCCTTGTTCAACAGGAAGAAGAAATCGGCACCGCCCGTCTCGGCGTAGCGGCAGCCTTCCGCGTCGCCATAGCTGCCATCGACGATGTCGGCCGCCGCCCCCGCCGGACCGGCGAGAACCATGCCGAGGAGAAGGGCGAGGCGGCCGGCGCGGATCATACGCCGCTCGCCGGAATGCCGCTGCGCTCCACCTTGTGCGGCGCGGTGATCTCCTTCCAGGTCGACAGCGCCTTGTTGACGGCCGCAAACGGTTCGCGCTTGACGAACTGGCCGTGCCCCTCGCGGGTCTTCACGGTGCTCTCCTCGATCGCGACCACGCCGCGCGTCAGGGTATAGCGCGGCAGGCCCGTCACCTCCTTGCCCTCGAAGACGTTGTAGTCGATCGAGGATTGCTGGTTCTTGGCGGAGATGGTCTTGGAACGCTTCGGGTCCCACACGACGATATCCGCATCCGCGCCGACGAGGATCGCGCCTTTTCTCGGATAGACGTTGAGGATCTTGGCGATGTTGGTGGAGGTGACCGCGACGAACTCGTTCATCGTCAGCCGGCCGGTGTTGACGCCGTTGGTCCAGAGCATCGGCATGCGGTCTTCCAGGCCCCCGGTGCCGTTCGGGATCTTGCGGAAATCGCCGGCGCCGGTGCGTTTCTGGTCGGTCGTGAAGGCGCAGTGGTCCGTCGCCACCACCTGCAGCGAGCCCGCGGCGAGGCCGGCCCAGAGCGAATCCTGGTGCTGCTTGTTGCGGAAGGGCGGGCTCATGACGCGGCGGGCGGCGTGGTCCCAGTCCTTGTTGAAATATTCGCTCTCGTCCAGCGTCAGGTGCTGGATCAGCGGCTCGCCATAGACGCGCATGCCGTTCTGCCGGGCGCGGCGGATGGCTTCGTGCGCCTGTTCGCAGGAGGTGTGCACGACATAGAGCGGCGCGCCCGCCATGTCGGCGATGATGATGGCGCGGTTCGTCGCTTCGCCCTCGACGGAGGGCGGGCGGGAATAGGCGTGGCCTTCCGGCCCGTTGTTGCCCTCGTCCATCAGCTTCTGCTGCATGGCGGCGACGACATCGCCGTTTTCCGCATGGACGAGCGGCAGCGCGCCGAGCGCGGCGCAGCGCTGGAACGAGGCGAACATCTCGTCGTCGTTCACCATCAGCGCGCCCTTGTAGGCCATGAAATGCTTGAAGGTGTTGATGCCCTTCTCCTCGACGACGGCCTTCATCTCGTCGAAGACCTGTTCGCCCCACCAGGTGACGGACATGTGGAAGGAATAGTCGCAATTGGCGCGGGTCGACTTGTTGTCCCAGCGCTTCAACGCGTCGATGAGCGACTGGCCGGGATCGGGCAGACAGAAATCGACCACCATGGTCGTGCCGCCGGCAAGGCCGGCCCGCGTGCCGCTCTCGAAATCATCGGCCGAATAGGTGCCCATGAAGGGCATTTCGAGATGCACATGCGGATCGATGCCGCCCGGCATGACATAACAGCCCGCCGCATCCAGCATCTCATCGCCGGAGAGATCCGGGCCGATCTCGACGATCCTGCCACCGTCGATCTTTACGTCGGCCTTGTAGGTGAGGTCCGCGGTAACGACGGTTCCGCCCTTGATGACTGTGCTCATGATCGTTCCCCTGTCTCTTGGTTCTCGGCGAAAATGGCCGGATAAAACCCCGCCATGTGGCAGCGTTCGGTCATTTGGCCGTTCAACGCTGCGAGGATCGTTTCAAGGACCATACGTCGTTCCTGCGTGACCTCATGGTTCCAGAAGCGGAGAACGGAATAGCCATGTTCGTTGAGCCAGCGGGTCCGTGTTTCGTCAGCTTGCTTCGCAGCATGCTGAAAGCCATCGATTTCGATGACGAGGCGCCGCGTGCGGCAAAGCAAATCGACGACGTAGATTCCGAGCGGCACTTGCCGGGAAAATTTGAAGCGGTTGAGACGGCGGTCGCGCAGGTCGCTCCAGAGGCGGCGTTCTTCCTCGGTTTCGTTTTTCCGCAGTCCTCGGGCATACCGCGTCTTGCCCGGGGGCCGTTTGGTTATGTCGGCTTCGCTCGGCATACCCCCCTCATCCGGCCCTTCGGGCCACCTTCTCCCCCCGGGGGAGAAGGGGAATTTCGCGGCGCCGTTTTCTTCTTTTCGTCCGATCAGCGTATGCGGCACTGACGTGGGCAGAGGCGTTGCAGCAAGTCTCTCCTTCTCCCCCGGGGGGAGAAGGTGGCCCGAAGGGTCGGATGAGGGGGGGGGCACGACCGGAAGCATCCGCTCACTCCGCAATCCCAGCCGTCTCGATCACCGCATGGAGCAGTACGTCGGCGCCGGCGGCGGCCCATTCCTTGGAAATGTCCTCCGCCTCGTTGTGCGAGAGGCCGCCCACGCAGGGGCACATGATCATCGTGGCCGGCGCCACCCTGGCGGCCCAGCAGGCGTCGTGGCCGGCGCCGGAGATGATGTCCCTATGGCTGTAGCCGAGGTCCTCGGCCGCCTTGCGGACGGTGGCGACCAGCGTCGGGTCGAAGGTGACGGGGTCGAAATGGCCGACCGGCTCGACGGAACAGCCGACGCCGAGCGCCTCGCAGATCTTCGGCGCCTCCGCCTCGATGCGGGCGCGCATGCCGTCGAGCTTGGCCTGGTCCGGCGAGCGGATGTCGACGGTGAAGACGACCTTGCCGGGCAGCACGTTGCGCGAGTTCGGCGAGAAGAACACCTGGCCGACGCCGCCGACGGCGCCCGGCTGGTTCTCCATCGCGACGGTCTGCACCATTTCGAGGATGCGGGCCATGGCGAGCCCGGCATTGACGCGCATCGTCATCGGCGTCGAGCCGGTATGCGCCTCGCGGCCGGTCAGCGTGAATTCCAGCCACCACAGGCCCTGGCAGTGGGTGACGACGCCGATGTCCTTGCCTTCCGCCTCAAGGATCGGCCCCTGTTCGATGTGATATTCGAAATAGGCGTGCATTTTCCGCGCGCCGACCTCTTCGTCGCCCACCCAGCCGATGCGCTGCAGTTCCTCGCCGAAGGTTTTTCCCTCCGGGTCCTTGCGGCCATAGGCATAATCCTGCGTATGCACGCCGGCGAAGACGCCGGAGGCGAGCATGGCGGGGGCGAAGCGCGCGCCTTCCTCGTTCGTCCAGTTGGTGACGACGATCGGGTGCTTCGTGCGGATGCCGAGATCGTTCAGCGAGCGCACGACCTCCAGGCCCGCCAGCACGCCGAGCACGCCATCATATTTGCCGCCCGTCGGCTGCGTATCGAGATGCGAGCCGACATAGACGGGCAGGGCGTCGGGGTCCGTGCCTTCGCGCGTCATGAACATGTTGCCCATCGTGTCGACGCCCATGGTGAGGCCCGCGCCGTCGCACCAGGCCTGGAACAGGCGGCGGCCCTCGGCGTCCGAATCGGTCAGCGTCTGGCGATTGTTGCCGCCGGCAATGCCGGGGCCGATCTTCGCCATGTCCATGAGGGAATCCCACAGGCGGTCCGCGTTGACACGCATGTTCTCGCCGGGTGCGGCCATGTCTATGCTCCCATGTCATCGGGCTTTTGCAGCCCATTTTCGTTCCCGCCGGCTGGCGGCGCCCTTGTTGTTTTGCGCCTTCCGATCAGCAGTTGCCTTTGCGCGATAACTGACTGATAATTTGACCGGTTGGTAAACATTACAGCTTCCGTTGCGGCACTCAAGCCGAAAAACCAAAAACTTGGGCTGCACCCAAGAAAATGGCGGCTGGTTAAACTGGTGAATTTGGCGGCACTTTTCCCGGCGACGGGGAGGCCGAGGGGGCACGATGGCATTACCAAGGGCGGCGAGGACACAGCGGCGCACGCGCATCCAGGAGGCGAAGGAGGAGCAGATCCTCGAGGCGGCGCTGGAGGTCTTCTCGCTGCACGGGTTTCGCGGTGCCACCGTCGACCAGATCGCCGAGGTCGCCGGCATGTCTAAGCCGAACCTGCTCTACTATTTCCGCACCAAGGAGGCGATGCACCGGGCGCTGATCACCCGGGTGCTGGACACCTGGCTCGACCCCTTGCGCGAATTCGATGCGGAGGGCAATCCGGTGTCGGAGATCCGCAGCTATATCCGGCGCAAGCTGGAGATGGCGCGGGATTTTCCGCGCGAGAGCCGGTTGTTCGCCAATGAAATCCTGCAGGGCGCACCTAACATCGAGGACGAGCTGAAGGGGCCGCTGAAATCGCTCGTCGACGAGAAGGCGGAAGTCATCCGTACCTGGGCGAAGGCGGGCAAGATCGCCAAATGCGACCCGTACCACCTGATCTTCTCGATCTGGTCGACCACCCAGCACTATGCCGATTTCGACGTGCAGGTGCGCGCCGTGCTGGGGCAGAACCAGGCCGGCGAGGGGCGGTTCGAGGATGCGGCGCGCTTCCTTGAGCAGCTGTTCCTAACCGGCCTCAATGTCAGCGAGCAGCCGGCGTAGATTTCGACTTGGCCGGCTCCGCCTTGGGCTGGCCGAAGAGGCTGGCGGCGATCTGCTCGCGTTCGCGCCACAGGGCGGGCAGGGCGAGAAGCGCAATGCAGACCACGGCGATCGACGTCTTGGTGAGCTGCGAGAGTTCCGGCGTGCGCCCGTCCGCATAATAGACCGCGTAGACGATGGCGACGTGCCAGACATAAACCTGCAGCGAATGGCGGCCGAGCAGGCGCAGGAAGCGCAGGGTGAAGACGCCAATAACGATTCCCGCGAGCTTGCGGACCCACAGGTTGTGGTGCTTCGGCCCGGCGATCAGCAGCCAGGCGAGGCCGGTCGCGACGGCCGCGAAGTTCAGGAGATAGACCGGCCCGAAATCGGCGCGGATCTCCATGGTCGCGAACTTGTCGAGCACGGATTGCGGCAACAGGTCCCAGGCCGTGACGATGCGCAGCGGCAGGAAGAACAGGCAGATGGCGAGCGCGACCTTCGGCAGCCGCGTCTTTTCCGGAGAGAAGATGCGGTTCCAGTCGATCCTGTCCTGTGCGGTCAGCGCGCCGATGACCAGGGCCGAGAAGAACACGATCTGCCAGCCCAGCATGTTGAAACTCGCGCGGATGCCCTGGTCGTCGGAGCCGGTGAACAGCGTGTTCAGGGGATCGGTGACGAAGCGTTGCAGGCCGAGCTGCGCGGCCATCCAGACGATCAGCGAACCGGCCAGCACCTGCGCCCACTTTCCCTTCATGCAGAGCCAGACGAGCGGCGGGGCGAACAGCATGTAGACGATGTATTGCGGCAGGATGTCCATGAATGTCGGCTGGAACAGGAAGGTGGCGATCGCCGCCAGCCGCAGCGGCTGGTCGAAATTCGTATAGCCGAGCCAGTTGTACCAGAGCCGGTAGGCGTCGGGCAGGAACATCTGCACGACGAGCACTGCCATGACCGTGCCCATGGCGTAGCGGTAGAGCTCGAAGGCGCGGTTGCGGATGAGCTGGCGGCCGGTGTCATAGCCGTATTTCAGCATCTTGCGGGCATAGACCATGCCGATGAGCAGGCCGGAGAGGAACACGAAGCCCTGGGCGTCCTCCACGAAGGCGAACTGGCGATGGTTCACTTCCATCATCCAGTAGCCGCCGACAAAGACGAGGTGATTGATCAGCATGAAAACGAGGAAGTAGCCCCGCATGCCGTCGATAATCTCAAATCGCTTCAAAATATGCGCTCCGCCGATACTCAAGATACGCCCCAACGGGATGGCAACGCATGAGGCGGCGGATCGTTCCAGGAAAAATCAATCCGGCAGCCATGCCATCAGCGCCAGGCCGCAGGCGGTGACGAGGGCGCCGGCCAGCACCGGCGGGCTTGCCCAGCCATGGCCGAGAATCCCTTCGAGCAGGATGATGAAGCTCGGCGTCAGGTAGCCGTAGCCGAGCACCTTGGAGGCGGGCAGGCGCATCGAGGCATATTGCAGCAGCAGGAAGGTGCCGGCCGTGGTGACGACAGCGAGATAGGTAACCGCGGCGTAGACGGCGACGGGAAGGGTGGAAAAATCCGTTTCGATGAGGCCGCCTATGCCGGGCGGCACCAGCCAGAGCGTCGCGCCCACCGTCACCCAGAAGCCGAAGGCGACGGCCGGCTCGCCCCGGTCGAAGCGGCGGATCAGCGGCACGTAGAGCGCATGGCAGATGACGCCGACGAAGAAGATCATCTCACCGGCGCCGATGTCGAAGGCGAGGATGGCGTCGATATTGCCGCGGAAGATCACCCAGACAGCACCGGCGGCGGCGATGAGGAGGCCGGCGAGCACGCCGGGCCGCGTCCTTTGCCCGAGCACCGGCAGCGCGAAGCCGGCGCTCAGGAGCGGCATCAGCGTGAAGACCGCGCCGGTGGCGACCGGGCTGGTGAATTCCAGCGCCATGAACATGGTGAGCATGTAGACGGCGATCAGCCCGCCGAGCAGCAGGAAGCGCCAGGCCTGCTTCGGCAGCGCCATCGGAATCCGGAAGGCGCCGAAGGCGAGCGCCGCCATCACGACGACGGTCAGGATATAGCGCCAGAGCATCAGCGGCTCGGCCTCCATGGCGCGCGCCGCAAGCCCCCCGAAGGAGAAGGAGCCGGCGATCAGCACCGCAAAGAGCAGCATGGCGAGGTGGCCCTTCAGCTTTTTGCGGCCTTTGGCGTGAATGGAAAGGCCTGCCGGGGCCGGCATACGCTTCGTCAAGAAAATCATCCTATTGTCTGCGGCGTGGCATGCTCATAGAGCAATTCCGGCAAGTGTGCGCAGCGGTCTTGCGTCCGCAAGTGCGAAAAATCGGGGTGCGCCGCTCCCACAGGAAAGCCGCAATCGCCGCCCATAGGCCGGCGGCACGCGAGAGGACATTGCATGACGACGGCCATCGGCTTCAAGGACACGGACCGCAAGACGAGCGAACTGCTCGAAGACATCATCCAGTCGATCAAGGGCGAGCACATCACGCTGCGCGACCTGCTCGCGATGATGGGTGAAAGCGGCCTGCTGCTGCTCTGTGCCTTCCTGTCTCTGCCGTTCCTCTTTCCGGTCTCGATCCCCGGCGTCTCCACCGTCTTCGGCGCCGGCATCGTGCTGATCAGCGCGGCGATCACGCTCAACCGGCTGCCCTGGCTGCCCGGCAAGGTCGCCGACCGGCGGCTCGAGAGCGGCAAGCTCCGGCCCGTGCTGGAGCGCGGGGTGACGTTCCTGCGCAAGATCGACCGGTTCTTCAAGCCGCGCATGACGGCGCTCACGACCGGCGCGCTGATGAACCGCGTCAACGGGCTGGTGCTGATGGGGGCGGGGCTGCTGCTCATGGCGCCGCTCGGGCTCATTCCCTTCTCCAACACGCTTCCCGGCGTGGCCATCCTCCTGCTCGCCGCCGGCATTTCGCAGCGCGACGGGCTGGTGGTGCTTGCGGGCTACGTGATGGTGGCGCTGACGATCGTCTATTTCGCCGCGCTTGCGTTTCTGGCCTATAGCGCGGGGCAGAGTTTTCATTTCTTCGGGTGAGATTGGGCTCGGGCGCCGCGCTTTTCTCCGATAATCCGCCACCCCCTTCCTCTTCCGTCATCCTCGGGCTTGACCCGAGGATCCACGCGTCATGGCACTGTGTTGCATTGTGGCATTGGATCCTCGGGTCAAGCCCGAGGATGACGGAGAGTGGGGATCGACCAGAGAGGATGGTCCTCCGAAACGGTCGCGCCAGGAACAGGGCCGGCAACGCGACGCCGGATATAGAGGCCGGCGCTTCGGGGCTATTGCCAAGCGCCGGCCATGGCTCAAACCTCCCCTTACTCCGCGGCCTGCCGCGCCATCGGGTTGTTCGGGTGGGTCGTCCAGTTGGCGTAGTTCGGGTCGACCGGCTTGCCGGTGCGCTGATCCAGGACGCCGGGCTCCAGGCCGACCATGGTGATGCAGTTCTCCACCGGGCAGACGTTGACGCAGAGGTTGCAGCCGACGCACTCGTCCTCCATCACCTCGAAATGCCGGACGCCATCAACGAACTGCGTGATCGCCTGGTGCGAAGTGTCCTCACAGGCGATGTGGCAGCGACCGCACTTGATGCAGGCGTCCTGGTCGATATGGGCTTTGGCGATGTAGTTGAGGTTGAGGTACTGCCAGTCCGTGACGTTGGGCACCGCGCGGGCGATGATGTCGTCGAGGCTGCGGTGGCCCTTGGCGTCCATCCAGCTGGAGAGCCCGGTGATCATCTCCTGGACGATCTTGAAGCCGTAGGTCATCGCCGCCGTGCAGACCTGCACGTTGCCGGCGCCGAGCGCCAGGAACTCCGCCGCGTCGCGCCAGGTGGTGATGCCGCCGATGCCCGAGATCGGCAGGCCGCGGGTTTCCGGGTCGCGGGCGATCTCGGCCACCATGTTGAGCGCGATGGGTTTGACCGCCGGGCCGCAATAGCCGCCATGCGTGCCCTTGCCGCCGACCGTCGGGTTCGGTGCGAAATTGTCGAGGTCGACGGAGACGATAGAGTTGATCGTGTTGATCAGCGATACGGCGTCGGTGCCGCCAGCCTTGGCGGCACGGGCCGGCTTGCGGATGTCGGTGATGTTCGGCGTCAGCTTGGTGATGACCGGCATGCGGGTGTACTGCTTGCACCAGCGCACGACCATCTCGATATATTCCGGCACCTGGCCGACCGCCGCGCCCATGCCGCGCTCGGACATGCCGTGCGGACAGCCAAAATTGAGCTCGATGCCGTCCGCGCCGGTCTCCTCCACCAGCGGCAGGATCGCTTTCCAGCTTTCCTCCTCGCAGGGCACCATGATGGAGGCGATCAGCGCCCGGTCCGGCCAGTTCATCTTGACCTGCTTCATCTCGCGCAGGTTGGTGTAGAGGTCGCGGTCGGTGATGAGCTCGATATTGTTGAGGCCGAGCAGGCGGCGGTCGGCGCCCCAGATCGCGCCGTAGCGCGGGCCGTTGACGTTGACGACCGGCGGGCCTTCCTCGCCGAGCGTCTTCCAGACCACGCCGCCCCAGCCCGCCTTGAAGGCGCGCTCGACATTGTAGGCCTTGTCGGTCGGCGGCGCGGAGGCGAGCCAGAAGGGGTTGGGCGATTTGATGCCGACGAAAGTGTTGCGAAGATCAGCCATGTCTCATCCTCCCCTTCAAGCGACGGCAACGGCGGGCTGCGCACCGGCGGCCAGCATGCGGTTGATGGAATCGGCCGCATCGCGGCCTTGCGCGACCGAGGTGACCGTCAGGTCCTCGCCGGACTTCACGCAGTCGCCCCCCGCCCAGACATTGGCGATGGACGTGCGGCCTTCCGCGTCGATGGCGATGCGGTTGCCGGCCATGGCGAGCGAACCGAGACCGCCAGTCTCGAAGGTCTGGCCGATGGCCTTGAAGATCTGGTCGGCGGCCAGCACCCCGGTCTCGCCGGTGCCTGTCAGCTTGCCGTCCCGCATCTCGGTATATTCCACCTCGATGCCGGCGACATGGCCGTCGCGCGCGATGACGCGCTTCGGCTGCAGCCAGTGGCGGATCATCACGCCCTTGGAGGCCGCAAGGTCCTGCTCGAATTCCGAGGCGTTCATGTGCTCCTTGCCGCGGCGGTAGCAGATGGTCACCTCTTCCGCGCCGAGCAGCTTCGCCTGCACGGCGGCGTCGATCGCCGTCATGCCGCCGCCGATGACGACGACGCGCCGGCCGACCGGGATGGTCGCCTTGTCCGTCGCCTGGCGCAGTTCGGCGATGAAATCGACCGCGTCGACCACGCCGGGCAGGTTCTCACCCTCCGCGCCGAGCGCGTTGACCCCGGCAAGGCCCATGCCGAGGAAGACGGCGTCGAAATTGGCGGTGAGGTCGGCGAGCGTGAAGTCGCGACCGAGCTTCAGGCCGTTCTTCACCTCGATGCCACCGATGGACAGCACGTAGTCGACTTCCGCCTGGGCGAAATCATCGACCGCCTTGTAGGTGGCGATGCCGTATTCGTTGAGGCCGCCGGCCTTTTCGCGTGCCTCGAAGATCACGACGTCATGGCCGTTCATGGCGAGGCGGTGGGCGCAGGCGAGGCCTGCCGGGCCGGCTCCGACGACCGCCACGGCCTTGCCCGTGCGGGCGGCGCGCTCGTAGAAATGCTTGTTCTCCGTCATCGCAACGTCGGTCGCGTAGCGCTGCAGGCGGCCGATCTCCACCGGGCGGTGCTCGGCGGTGTTGCGCACGCAGGCCTGCTCGCAGAGCGTCTCGGTGGGACAGACGCGGGCGCACATGCCGCCCAGAATGTTCTGGTCGAAGATGGTCTTGGCCGAGCCGATCGGATTGCCCGTTGAGATCTGGCGGATGAACATCGGAATGTCGATGGAGGTGGGACAGGCCGTCATGCACGGCGCGTCGTAGCAGAAGTAACAGCGGTCGGCGGCGACCAGGGCCTCGTGATCGTCGAGGCGAGGATGAAGGTCGGAAAAGTTCGTCTCGTATTCGGCAGGCGCAAGACGCCCCCGATGGATCCCAGATTGCGTCGTTCCCATGATTATCTCCCATTCGCGTGGGCTTTTTCGATGAGAGAACGGTAACCCAGCTTTATTTTTTTATCAAACGGTAAAATTTCAAAAGAAAGGCTGGTTTTTCAGGGCTTCCAGCGAAAATAAACATGAGAATTATGGTTGTGTTTTCCTGCCGCTCTCCGGAGTGCTGTTCCGGCTGCGCCATCAGATGGCGTTTGACAGGTCGCCGGAAAAGATGCAGCAAATCGTCTGGAACAGCAGGGGAAAACCATGGCGAAGCGGGCGGAAACCACCGGGCGGCTGGACGATGCGGCAAGGGCCGGCTGGCTCTACTATGTCGCGGGCCGCACGCAGGACGAGATCGCCGCGGCCATGGGCATCTCCCGCCAGTCGGCACAGCGCCTCGTCTCGCTCGCCGTCGCCGAGCGGCTGATCAAGGTGCGGCTCGACCATCCGATCGCCGAATGCCTGGAACTTGGCGAGGAACTGAAGAAGAAGTTCGGCCTCGTGCATGTCGATATCGTGCCGAGCGATCCGGGCTCCACCTCCACGACGATCGGCATTGCGGAGGCAGGTGCGGCGGAGATCGAGCGCTGGCTGAAGAAATCCGAGCCGATCGTGCTCGCCGTCGGCACGGGGCGCACGCTGAAGGCGGCGATCGACCAGCTTCCGGCGATGGAATGTCCGCAGCACCGCATCATGTCGCTGACCGGCAATATCGGGCCGGACGGTTCGGCGGCCTACTACAACGTCATCTTCTCCATGGCCGATGCGGTGAAGGCCCGGCATTATCCGATGCCGCTGCCGGTTCTCGTCTCCTCCACGGAGGAGCGCGACCTCCTGCACAAGCAGAGCCTCGTGCAATCGACGCTGCAACTCGGCCGCGAGGCCGACGTCGCCTTCGTCGGCATCGGCGAGCTCGGCGCGGATGCGCCGCTCTGCCTCGACGGGTTCCTCGATCCGGAGGAGATGGCCCGTCTGATGGAGGAGGGGGCCGCCGGCGAGATCTGCGGCTGGATGTTCGACCGTGACGGAAAACTGCTCGAAGGCAGCATCAACGAGCGCGTCGCCTCCGTGCCGCTGCCGCCGCGCGAGACCACCACCGTCATCGGCCTTGCCAAGGGCAAGCGCAAGTATGCGGCGCTTCTGGCGGCGCTTCGCGGGCGCATGATCAACGGCGTCATCACCGACGAAGCCACCGCCCGCCACCTGCTTTCGGCCTGATCCGCGCCGCTGTCCCGGTAAAAATTCTCCATGAGATTCAACGGCCGTTGCCCTGCTTTGTGCGGTGCAGCAACGATTGGCCGTTGACTTGTTGCGGCAATATGCGAGTAATTGCCCATGAGCAAAGCAAATGCTCAATACCTTTCTGGGAGGAAGATAATGTATTTGAAGACCCTTTTGCTGGGCACCTGCTCGGCTGCGCTCCTGTGCGGTTTCGCCAATGCCGAAACGCTCACCATCGCCACCGTCAACAATGGCGACATGATCCGCATGCAGGGGCTGACGGACGATTTCACGGCCAAGAACCCCGATATCGAGCTGAACTGGGTGACGCTCGAGGAGAACGTTCTGCGCGAGCGCGTCACGACCGACATCGCGACGAAGGGCGGCCAGTACGACATCATGACGATCGGCACCTATGAGGTTCCGATCTGGACCAAGCAAGGCTGGCTCGTGGCGCTCGACAATCTCGGCGCCGATTACGATGTCGACGACCTGCTGCCGGCCATCCGCGCCGGTCTGACGGGTGAGGACGGCAAGCTCTACGCCGCGCCGTTCTACGGCGAATCCTCCTTCGTCATGTACCGCAAGGACCTGATGGAGAAGGCCGGGCTCACCATGCCCGACGCGCCGACCTGGGAGTTCATCGCCGACGCCGCCCGCAAGATGACCGACCGCACGGCCGGCATCAACGGCATCTGCCTTCGCGGCAAGGCCGGCTGGGGCGAGAACATGGCCTTCCTGACGGCGACGGCGAACGCCTTCGGCGCCCGCTGGTTCGACGAGAACTGGAAGCCGCAGTTCGACCAGCCGGAATGGAAGAACACGCTCGACTTCTACGTCAAGCTGATGAACGATGCCGGCCCGCAGGGCGCGTCCTCGAACGGCTTCAACGAGAACCTGGCGCTGTTCCAGCAGGGCAATTGCGGCATGTGGATCGACGCCACGGTCGCCGCCTCCTTCGTCTCGAACCCGAAGGAATCGACGGTCGCCGACAAGGTCGGTTATGCCCTCGCCCCCGACACGGGCCTCGGCAAGCGTGGCAACTGGCTCTGGGCCTGGAACCTCGCCATTCCCGCAGGCACGCAGAAGGCCGAGGCGGCGGAAAAGTTCATCGCCTGGGCGACCAGCAAGGACTACACCAAGCTCGTCGCGGAGAAGGAAGGCTGGGCGAACGTTCCTCCGGGCACCCGCTCCTCGCTCTACGCGAATGCGGACTATGAGGCGGCCGCGCCCTTCGCCAAGATGACGCTCGACTCGATCAACGCCGCCGATCCGAAGAACCCGGCCGTCAGGCCGGTGCCCTATGTCGGCGTGCAGTTCGTTGCGATCCCGGAATTCCAGGGTCTCGGCACGACGGTCGGCCAGCTCTTCTCGGCCGCGCTCGCCGGCCAGATGTCGGTCGACGACGCGCTCGCCCAGGCCCAGCAGGTCACGACACGCGAAATGACCCGCGCCGGCTACATCAAGTAATCATCTCCTCCCCAAGGACAGGCTGCCCGGACGCGCTCCGGGCAGCCGATAGACGAGTGCTGATCCGGGTCCGCCCCTCATCCCCCTGCCGGGACCTTCTCCCCGCAGGCGGGGAGAAGGAGGAAAACGGCGCGCCCATCGTTCCTCGCCCCGTTTACGGGGAGAGGATGCCGGCAGGCAGGTGAGGGGCGGCTGCGCCATAAATTCGTAAAGCGATTGTACAGGCCGGCCATGCCGGCTTTCGGGAGGATGAAAGCATGGCGACGGAGAACACGCGTGGTTTGGCGCGGTTGATGTTGGCGCCCTCAGTCGGGCTGCTTCTTGTGTGGATGA
>NZ_JALJCK010000007.1 GCF_022899355.1 Shinella yambaruensis
GACGAACTTGTCCCATAGTGCTTCCTTCCATTCTGCAGAAAGGATCACACCATCAAACCGTGGGATCAAACACCTAGAGCTTGCCACAGCCACCGTCCGGTTGATGATCCGCTTTCGAAGATTGTTCTTCGAAAGCTGCCTTTCGGCTTTCCGCCCCCGACGAGCCGTTCAAGATCTCAGATCAATGATCCGACGCGAACTGGCCCACTCCTGCCATTCCCATATTGGCCTGACAGAGCGATCCTTCGGTGCCATTTGGCGATTACGTCCGTCATCGCTTCTTAGCCTGCCGTGCGCGCATATCGAGCCGGCGGCATTCCGGCATGCCGCGCAAATGCAACGCTAAAGGTGCTTGCCGACCCATAGCCCACGCGTTCCGCCACCTGATCGATTGCGAGGTTCCTGTTCCGCAACAGCTGCTTTGCGAGCGCCATGCGCCAAGCCAGCAGATACTCCATCGGGGGGAGGCCGACGATGCGGTTGAAACGCGCAAAGAAAGCCGAACGGGACAGTGCTGCTTCGTTCGCAAGATCGGTGCCAGTCCAGGAATGTTCTGGGCGAGCATGCATCGCATGAAGGGCGGCCGCCAGGCGTTCGTCACCCAAGCCGTGGCTCAGGCCGGGCGCGGATGTGGTTTCCGTTCCGGATCGTAGTGCCTCGATCAACAACACCTCGAGAAGCCGTTCCAGCACGATCTCGCGTGCCGCGCGCTGCTCACGCGTTTCCTCATCAACCAACTGCATCAGAGTGGCAAGCCGGGGCCGATCGCGAACGAGAACCACATCCGGCAACAGTGAGACAAGCAGGGCTGAATCCGGTGCGCCGAAGCTGCAATGGCCGATCCGCATGCGCAGATCGGCAGGACCGTTACGCCGTCCGACCCGGAAATGCCCTTCGCCGACCTGTGTCGGGATCATGGCGGACAGATCGGCCGGCGCATCGATGCTCTCGTTGACCAGGTTCCGCATCGCCGGCGCAAGGACAAAGTCGCCTGCCCGGAGGATGAATGACTGATGGCCGCCGAACGTAACGCGGCAACTCCCCTCCAGAATCGCGCAATAGAAAGGTTCGCCTGTCGCCTCACGATGAATTCGCCATGAGCCTACACATTCCACCAGCTTCGAGAAGCGGGCGGCAGGCTGTAGCAGAGTGACGATTTCGGCAAGAGGATCGACGGCCATCATCAGGACTGACGCTAAAGAAATGCGGACTATAGCCTATATTATGTCCTTTGTCTGGTCATTACGATAGGATCGTTCCTTTTGTATGGAGATGTTGATGCCTACGATATTGATCACCGGTTGCTCGTCCGGCTTCGGTCTGGAAACCGCAAAACTGTTCCTCGAAAGAGGCTGGGACGTGATCGCGACGATGCGAACACCCAACGAAGATTTGCTGCCGGCCTCCAAGCGCCTGCGTGTGCTTGCGCTCGATGTCACCGATTCGACAAGCATCACGCAGGCAGTAGAGGCGGCAGGCCACATCGACGTTCTGGTCAACAATGCCGGCTTCGGCGCGCCTGCTCCGGTCGAATTGACAGCACCGGAAACGGTGCAGGCGCTGTTTCAGACCAATACGATCGGAACACTGGCGATGGTTCAGGCTGTCGTGCCGCAAATGCGGCGGCGCCGGGCCGGAGTCGTCATCAACGTCACTTCCACGGTAACGGTCAAGACATTGCCGGTCGTCGGGGTCTACCGCGCGAGCAAGGCGGCGGTGAACGCCTTCACCGAGTCATTGGCGGTTGAAATGGAGCCATTTGGTGTGCGCGTCCATATCGTTCTGCCGGGCCGTTCACCGGAAACGCGCTTTGGCGCCAATGCCCGTCCGCATCTGCGTGGCATGGACGACCCGGACTATGCGCCGCTTCTCCAGCAATTCGTAAAGAGTGTGCAGGAAGATACAGGTCCCATGACCCATGCGCCTGACGTAGCAGAGGCGGTTTGGCGAGCCGCCAGCGATCCATCTGCCCCACTGCGTATTCCCGGTGGTGCGGACGCGGAGCTTTGGATGGCCGAGGCAGGTTTGTAACAGGACCTGCGATAGCCAAAGCGATGGCATAATTTCCGCTTCAACCAATAAATCAAGGAGAATATGCCGTCTTCTGGCGAAGGGTTGACGCTTTTTCGGTTACGACATCCGCAATTGGTGCAAAGCTGCAGTTCTCTGGTAACCACCCGACACAACCCTCAGACCGCTCCGACGTAGTCTTGAGCGGTCTGGAGCCGGGCGATGTCCTGGCGCGGCGGCGCGCCGAACAGGCGGCGATACTCGCGGCTGAATTGTGACGGGCTGTCATAGCCGACGGCAAATCCGGCCGACCCGGCGCTCACGCCGCTCGCCAGCATCAGGCGCCGCGCTTCCTGCAGGCGCAACTGCTTCTGATATTCCAGCGGGGTCATCCGCGTGATCGCCTTGAAATGCTGGTGAAGCGACGAGGGGCTCATGCCCGCCGAGGCCGCGATCTCGTCGATCCTCAACTGGCCCTGAAACCCCTTGCGGATCGTGGCGATGGCGCGGTTGATCTGATTCAGTCGGCTGTCGGCGGACGCCATGTGGCGGAGCAGAGGCCCGTGCGGCCCGGTGAGCAGCCGATAGAGGATCTCGCGCTCGACCAGCGGCGCCAGCACGGCGATGTCATGGGGGCGATCGAGCAGCCCGACCAGCCGGCAGGCGGCATCGATCAGGTCAGGATCGCCCGGATAGACCGCCAAAACCGGAAGATCGTGCCGAGGTGCCGTGTTGCGTTCGTCGACCAAGAGATCGGCGAGCGCCGCCAGGTCGAGATCGATCTTGCAGCAGAGATACGGCATCTCCGGGCTTGCCTCAAGCACATGACCGACCAGCGGCAGGTCGACCGAGACGAGCAGATAGCGCGAGGCGTCGTAGACCACGCTGTGCTCGCCCAGCGACACACGTTTTGCCCCCTGGGCGATCAGACAAAGCGAGGCTTCGTAGACAGCCGGCACGGGCGCGCTCGGCTCATTGGTTCGTATCAGCGACAGCCGGCGCATGGGGGTGCCGCACATGCCCGTCTCCGGAGCATGGCGCATGATCAGCTGTGCGAGTTTGGCGATCATCTTCATGCGACATTGATCGACCATGACCGGCAAGACCGCAAGCCTCTTGTGCCATTGTTGGAGGATCGTGCAAGGAGTTCGGGCGATCGCGCTACCGCCATGTGCTCTGGCCGCACCAGAATGATGCCCGTTATCCCAAGCGAAAGGAACGACAATGACGGTAGTCAACGAAAAGATTGTGCTCATCACCGGCGCCTCCAGCGGCATAGGCGAAGCGACGGTGCGCGAACTGGCGGGAGCCGGGGCTAGGCTGTTCATCGGTGCACGCCGGGCCGAGCGGCTGAAGGCCCTTGCCAGAGAGCTCGGCGAGCGCGTCGCATGGCGCGAGCTCGACGTCACCGACGCGGCGAGCTTCGAGGCGTTCGTCGACGCCGCCGAACAGCGGTTCGGAGGCATCGACGTGCTTGTCAACAATGCCGGCGTGATGCCGCTGTCGCCGCTTGCCGCGCTCAAGCGGGAAGAGTGGAAGCGGATGATTGACGTCAACATCCACGGCGTGCTCAACGGGATCGCCGCGGTGCTGCCGCGCTTCGTGGCGAAGGGGAACGGCCATGTGGTGAATGTCGCCTCGGTCGGCGCGCATCTCGTCCTGCCGACGGCAGCGGTCTACTGCGGAACGAAATATGCGGTGTGGGCGATCACCGAGGGGTTGCGGCAGGAGCATGATGACATCCGTTCCACAATCATCTCTCCGGGCGTGACCGCGACCGAACTCGGCGACGACATCAGCGATCCGCAGGTCGCCGCAGCGCTCAAGGATTGGCGACAGAAGTCGCTCACTCCGGACGCGATCGCCCGCGCCATCCGCTATGCGCTTGAGCAGCCGGACGGCGTCGATGTGAACGAGGTCATCGTGCGGCCCACCTCCGCCAATATGTAGGCCTGCGACAACCTGATCATAGCGGCTTTCGGTGACTCGTGCGGTTCCCCGAAAGCCGCTATTGGGGCGCATTACTGTCCGGCGGCTTTCGACCGCATTTTCGCCGTTCGTAGTGCTTCCGTTGCCAATCGGAACCTGCCGTTCGGCCGGTGCCGTCAGAGCCGGAGTCCGGAAGCAGAATGGCAGCCACCGCCGACATGCGTGACCTCGCCGCTGCCTATGCGCGGATTTCGGCGATAGTCACCGCGTCGTAGCCGATGTCAGTGTGAAACCGGATCGGCAGGCCGCCCGGCAATGGCGTAACGCCGCCCTGGGATGCAACTCCGGCAGATGTGCCAAATTCAAAGGCCATGGAGCCGGTGGGTCCGTTGATCGATGCCGTGGTTCAAGCCTTGGCGCACGCCGTATGCATACTCAAATATTTTGCGCCGTCCATTCGGATGCTTGCAATCGTTTCACCGCTGCAATCGACGATGAAGATGCACTGGGGAACGGCCATGTCCTGTGCCGCCTTGTTCGCGGCCGCCAACGCCGCCAATGCGCCCGAATGGGAGAGGACCTTTTCATCGGTTGTTTAGGACATGGGAGAAAAGGATGTCGGCGTCAAAATCCGGATCGTCTGGGTATCGATGAGCCCTTTGATGCTCGCCAGATACGGCGCCCAGCCGGGGTCAGCCAGCATGTGCGCCCTCTTGGACGTCCGTTCGGGAAGGTCCGTCCACCTCCACATGGAGACAAAATGGTTGAGCTCGCCGATATCGGACGTGAAGAAACCAATAGGTTCACCGAGGTGAGCGCGCTGGATCGGCAGTCCAAGTTTCATATAATTTTCAACGAATTCGCCAAGGAACCCCGCGCGAATCCGATAGTCCCGTTCTTCAAGAAGCATGATCTGTTCCGTGAATGAGCTTGTGTCGTTGTTTCTACTCACCAGGCCGAGGCGCCACCGTCGACGGTCATCATCGATCCGGTCGCGAATTTGGATTCGTCACTTGCGAGATACAGGATCGCCATTGCGATATCCTCGGGTTGGCCGAGTTCAGCCATCGGCGAGCGTGCCTTGAGGCCGTTCACGAATGCGTCCGGATCGGGGACTTCCTTCAGCATCTTGTCGTAATAGTTCGACCAGATGACGCCGGGGGCAACGGAGTTAACGCGGATCTTGTCGATAGCATGATCGAGTGCCATTGCGCGGGTAAGCGCGGCGACACCGCCCTTGGCCGCGACATAGGCGGCGCGATCCTTGATGCCGAAGGTGACGATGTTGGAGGCTGTGTTGACGATGCTGCCGCCGCCGCGGGCTCGAAGGGCTGGCACCGCGTATTTTGAGCAGAGATAGACGCCCTTGAGATTGACGGCAACGATGTCGTCCCAGTCGTCCTCAGCCGTCGTCTCGACGGTGCCGATCATGCCGCGCCCGGCATTGTTGACGATGATATCGAGACCGCCGAACGTCGAGACGGCGAGTTCCACCATCGCCTTCACTTCGTTGCTGTCACGGACATCGACTTTGATACTCACTGCGCTCTCACCGATCTTGTCAGCGATGGACTTCGCGGCATCGCCGTTGAAGTCGGCGACAACGACTTTCGCACCTTCACGGGCAAAGATTTCGGCGGTGGCCGCGCCGATACCAGCGCCCGCTCCGGTGACGATTGCGATTTTATTTTCAAGACGCATGATGTGACCTCACAGTTCTATTCTTTGAAAATGACGATGCAGGGCCTGCTCGACGCTCAGGGCCGCGAGCCAGGAGGTTTTGGGATTGTCGGGAAGCGGCTTGTTTTCGAGCGAGATCTCGAATTTGCCGAAGGCGCCGGCGGCATTGACCTTGTGGGTGTTGCCGCCGGCATGCGGATCGGCCACCAGCGTTACCCTGGTGTCGGCAAAGCCGATCCCGGCAAGAGCGACCGCAGCCGTGACATTGGCGTTCTTCGGATATTGCAACGAGGCTTCCGCCGCATTGCCCTCGAAAATGATGGTCCTCTCCTGGAGACTGGCAAGGTCGACGCTCCCCTCCGCCGGCGTTCCCCTCCAAGCGGCCGGCGGCTTGGTGCCCGTATAGACGACGCTTTCCAGGCCCGCGATCTTCGCCGAGCGCAGCACGTCGAGGCCGCCGATCGCGCCGGAGGCGACGGTCAGGCGGCTTCCGCCTTCCTCGGCAGCTTTCTCCAGCGAGAAAAGCAGCTCGGTATCGCCGAGGCTGCCGATCGAGACGACGATAACGTCGATGCCTGCGCGAAGGAGGGAAGGGACGGACGTCTTGACCGCCTGGTGACTGGCGCATTCCACGACCACCGAGGGGCCCCATTCAATGAGCGCGGCGACATCGTGAAAGACCTCCACACCGTCGTGATCGACGGTCAGGTCGTGCGGTACGAGAGTGGCGGAAACTTCGATGCCGCTTCCGGAGGCGCGCAAGGAATGCTCGAGACTCCGCGCCATCGCGCCAAAGCCGATGACGGCGACTTTCTTGATGTCATTGTTCATCTGTTTCCTCCAGAAATTCTCGAACGGTTTTGGCGTACCGCTCGGGATGAACCCGAGGGAAGAAGTGCGCCCCATCGATCACGGCGAGCCGCGCGCCGGGAATCATGGCGGCGAGCGTTTGGCTGTGGGCAAAGGGAATGAGGGCGTCGTCGGTCGCGCCGATGATGAGCGTGCGAGCGGCGATCCGCTGAAGGTCGCCGCTACGTTCGTCTGCAAGAAGCATCTCGATCCGCGCGGCGGCGACTTCCGGGGGTGAAAGCGCGTCCGCAGCGTTTTCAATGGCTCGGTCGAGCAGGGCCGTGTTCGCTTCGAGGAAGCTTGAAGGAAAGCCGATCGCATGGGTCAGCTTCTGGTATTCGATCGGCCCCGCAGCCCTCAACACGGCCAGACGGGCTTCGAACATGGCGACGAAGCGTGCGTCCGGCTTCTCCCAACTGCCGCTGATGACCAGCGATCTCACCAGTGCCGGTGCGTCGAGAGCGATGAACTGCGCCACCAGGCCGCCCGTAGAGTGGCCGACGATATGGGCTGTGTCCACGTTTTCCGCGCGGAGAATTTCCACGGCGTCCTGGGCAATCCTCGATACCGAATACTTGCCAAGAGGCCTGTCGCTTCGCCCGGTTCCCCGATGATCAAATGAGATGACCTTGTAGCGATCGACAAGAAGCGGAACGATGTCGTTCCAGAAGCTTGCCGCTCCACCAAGACCGGGAATGAGCAGCAAAGCTTGGCCTTTGCCGGAGACGTCATACGTCACCCGGCATCCATCGGATGCCAATAATGTGGGCATTTTCGTTCTCTAGGCTTAGAGCTTGTCGGCTGCGACGAACGCCGTGCGCTGCTCGATCTCGAGTACGTTTTCAGGCCGTGCGAACGGCTCCGGCGCTGCCTCGCTCGGCTGCATCGGGCGGCCGATCTCCTCGAAGAAGTGTTCGAGGCCGTTCGGCTGAATGAACCAGAGCCAATGCAGGTCCTGGTCCTCAGACGTGTTGATGAACATGTGTTTCCGGTTGCGGCCGACGAAGATCGTCACGCCGGGTTCCGCAGGGTATTCGACGCCCTCGACAACGGCCTTGCCACGGCCGGAGATGAAATGCAGAACTTCGTCATGTACCGGATGCGCGTGCTCGCGCACGTAACCCTGTGGCGGCAGGGTTTGCGTTCCAAGGCTGAACGGTGTCTCCACACCGACGAAGTCGGGAGAAATCCTGACGGAGATATGGCCGTTGGCGGGAACCGGCTGCCAGAAGTTCTTGCCCTCTTCGGGCTTGAGGATCAGCAAATCACCCTTGGCCGGGGTTTCTTCTGCTTTGTTTTCCATGGAATGTCTCCTTACGCGACTTCCGGCTGATAATAATCGGCGACTTCCTGCGGCAGCTTTCTGCCGAGGATGTCGTCCGCGAGTTTTTCAGCCATCATAATGACGGGGGCGTTCAGATTGCCGCTGACGATGGCGGGCATGATCGACGCGTCGATGACGCGGAGGTTCTCGAAACCGTGGACCTTGGCATGGGTGTCCACCACGGACATGTCGTCCGTGCCCATGCGGCAGCTGCAACAGGGATGGTAGTTGGTGCCCGCTTCCTTCTTGAGGAATTCGAGCAGTTCTTCATCCGACTGGACATGCTTGCCCGGCGTGACTTCTTCGCCGCGAATGTCGTCCCAGGCCGGCTGGGCGACGATGCGGCGGATTTCCTTGATGGCCGCGATCGCCTGCTTCCGGTCTTCCTCGTCCTGAAGGAAGTTGAAGACGAATTTTGGTGCGACGTTCGGATCGGCGCTCGCAAGCCAGACGCGGCCTTCGCTTTTGGGGCGCATCAGGCTCAGGAAATATTGGAAGCCATTCTCCAGATTGACAGAACCATGCTGCATCTCGCCGATGAGCGGAACGAATTCCAGCTGCACGTTCGGAACCGTGAACTTCGGATCGGTGCGGAAGAAACCGCCGACCTCGAAGAAGTTTGTGGCGCCCAGGCCCGTCTTGGCCAGAATCCACTGCAAGCCGAGCTTGAGCTTGCCGAAGGTGGTGAGCTGGCCGACGACCGAGACGGGCTTGGTCGCGCGGTACTGGACGGGGGCGGCGACGTGATCCTTCAGGCCGCGTCCGACACCCGGCAAATCCTTGATGACCGGAATGGACAGCTTGCGCAGCTCCTCGGCGTCGCCGATACCGCTCAGCATCAGGAGCTGCGGCGAGTTGAGCGCGCCAGCGGCGAGAAGAACTTCCCTGTCCACATTGATCGAGTACGCCTTGCCGGAAATGGTCGCCTTGACGGCGACGGCCCGGTTGCCCTTGAACTCGATCCTGGTGACTTTCGCGCTGACGACGACGTCGAGATTGTCCCGTTTCGGCTGCGCGTGAATGTAGGCCTGCGAGGTGCTCCAGCGGATACCGTGGCCGATATTGCGCTGGGTGATGTGGACACCTTCCTGGCGATGCGCATTATGGTCCTCGATATAGGGGTGTCCCGCCTGCTCGCCGGCTTTCAGGAACGCCCTGTACAAGGGGCTGTTGGCCTTGCAGGTCTCGATGATCATCGGGCCTTTGCCGCCGCGGTACTTGTTCGAGCCCTTGTCTGACGTTTCCGCTTTACGGAAGTAGGGAAGGACATCCTTGTAGCTCCAGCCCTTGAGGCCGAGTGCCTCCCAGTTGTCGTAGTCCCAGGGATTGCCGCGAACCCAGTTCATGCCGTTGATCGAGGACGAGCCACCGAGAACGCGGCCCCGCGCTTCAAGCACGGTCCTGCTGTTGAGATACGGCTCAGGCTCGGAAGTATAGAACCAGTTGAAGCGATCGTTGGCCAGCGGAAGCGGCAGCGCAGCGGGCATCCGGATGTGAATGTGCTGATCCGAGGGGCCTGCTTCGAGCAGAAGCACCCGGTGCTTGCCGTCTTCGGACAGACGGCCTGCCAGAACGCTGCCGGCGGAGCCGGAGCCGATGATGATATAGTCGTAGGTGCCTCTGGAGGGCGTTTTTGAAATCTTGCTCATGCCGAATGCCGTCGTGGTCTTGTGGTTGCCTGAGCGTATCTGTCGTAGTTCGACGGTCGCCCGCGTGAGTTCCTGCGAGAATGGCATTTGCTATCCTCAGGTTGGCGTTTTCCAGGTGTCGCCCAGCTTGTAACCGGTCGGGAACGGGTCGCGCGGATCCAGGACGTATTGGTGGAAAGCGGTGATCCAGGCCGAGCCCGTGATCGCCGGCCGTACGGCGGTCTGCCCCGCCACGGTCGTCGTTCCGAGAATTTCGCCGATGAACTCGGTGCCGATGATGGATTCGTGCACGAACTTCTCGCCGACGCCGATCTGCCCCTTGGCGTGCATCACGGCAAGCCGCGCGCTCGTGCCCGTTCCGCAGGGCGACCGGTCATGCCTGCCGGGGGATACGATCACTGTGTTCTTCGCCCGCTTCACGCCGTTCTCGTTGCGGAGCGGACCAGCGAACAGCGTCTGGTTGATGGTGTGGATTTCCGGGTTTTCCGGATGGACGGCCGGTATCTGCTCGGCAGCTGCCAGCTTGATCTTCTCGCCGACATCGACCAGTTCGGCGGCCTCGTCCTGCGTGATGCCGTAGCCCAACTTTTGGGCATCGACGAGGACGTAGATCATGCCGCCATAGGCGACATCGACGACCATCGAGCCCAGGCCGGGAACCTCGATCGTCCTGTCGAGCGCCATGGTGAAGGCGGGTACGTTGTCGAACGTAATGCTTTCACATTTGCCGTCACGGCATTGCGCCGTGACACGCACCAGGCCTGCCGGCGCCTCGAGCGTGAGTGTCGTCACTGGCTCGATCATCGGCACCATGCCCGTTTCGAGAAGAACGGTAGCGGTGCAGATGGTGTTCGTGCCGGACATCGGGACGTAATATTCCGACTCCATGATGATGAAGCCTGCGTCGGCATCCGGATGGGTGGCCGGCAGCACAAGGTTCACGCACTGGGAGACCTTGCCGCGCGGTTCATGGAGGAGAAACTGACGAAGTTCATCGCCGTGCTTCTCAAGGTACTGCATCTTCTCGAAGATCGTCTTGCCGGGAACCGGAAGAATGCCGCCCGTTATGACTTCATTCAGCTCGCCCGCTGCGTGAGCGCCGACGACATTGACCATTTTGCTGAAGCGCATCCCTCGCCATCCCCATGATGCATATCGAGCCGGGACAAGTTGGCTCATGTTCACGGGACTGGCTTGTAAACGTTTTCTCGCGAATGGTCAATAAACGTTTTCTCGGTATCATGCCGCGCGGTCGGACGCCTTCGGTGGCACGGTGATGGAATCGCGTAGGATCAAGCTGGTCTCGAACTGCATGGAGGTCAGGCTTTCCCCTTGCTCAAGGCTTGCGATCATTGCGCGTGCAGCGTAGCGCCCCATGTCTCCAACAGGGACCGAGAGGGTCGTCAGCGGCTGGTAAAGAAGGGGCGCGAAGCTCATGTCTTCAAAGCCGCTCACGGACAGCTGGCGAGGAACATCGATCCCGAGCTTTCGGCACTCGGAGAGAACCCCGCATGCCAAAAGGCCAGTGTTGCACATCACCGCCGTAACTTTTGGATTTTGCTCAATAATTCTGCGAAACGCCAGGCCGCCGTCATTGATGGTGTATCCGGGCTGAACGACCTGCACGACCGTATTCAGGTCGTGGTCGCGCATCATCTGCTCATATGCACTCAGTCGCGACTGCTGCCTGTCATTGCCTTGGGTTGGGCCGGAAATCAGCGCGATGTCCTTGTGTCCGAACCGGAGCATGAGTTCCGCGATTTTCTGCGTGCATCTTGCATTATCGATTCCAACAGAGGGGAGGGGATGGCCCTCAAGGTATGAGTATACCTGAAGCACAGGAATCGGATTTTTCTCGATGAATTCCAGCAAACGTTCATCATCAACCCGTCCGAAGACAAGTAGACCTTCAGCGCCGCGGTTGAACAATCTAAATGCGGCATCAAAAATCTTTCTATTGTCGTAGCCTGATGTCTGAAGAAATCCCGCATAATCTTGCGCGAAAAGCGTTTCTTGGATGCCGTGGGCCAATTCGGAAAAAATCGGATCGTCGAGCCGCGGCAAGAGAGTGCCGATCGTGCGCGTTCGGGCCAGGCGCAAGGCTTTCCCGGCGGAGTTGGTTGTGTACCCAAGCTGGGCCGCTGCTTTCAGTACCCGCTCAGACATTTCCTTATTCACATTGTCGGGCTTGTTGAGCACTCGAGAGACTGTGGCGATGGAAACGTTTGCCAGCTTCGCCACATCGTGAACCGTCACGCCACGCCCGGTCTGACGCTTGTTTTTCATGGATTTTCTACTGCTCCTGGGTGACCGAAGTCCTTGTCCGCTACTCATGCATAATGGATATATTCTTTCAAATTTCAATCACCCCACCAGAATCTGGATTGACAACGAAATTGACAAATGCATTCTGGTAAACGTTTACTAAGCCGTATGAAAGCGGCCACGTCGCGCAATCGATAAATTGGGGAGCCTAAAAACGATGCACGGACCTTTCTCACCCGAACTCAAGCGCAGAACCCTGCTCAAGATGCTTGCCGTCGGTGCCGCGGCCACGGCGCTGTCTCCAGCGACCCGCGCATGGGCCGCGAGCACATTGAACATCCTGAACAGCAACACGGCCTGGGCCGGCGCTCTCACGGGCAGCGTCGCGAAGGCATATGCCGATGCGCAGATCACGGGTGAGGGAAACCCGTATGAAGCGCATTACGAGAAGCTGCTTATCGAACTCAGCCAAGGCTCCAGCACGTTCGACATCTTCACAACTGACAACCTCTGGATCCGGCAGCCGCTGCGTAACGGCTGGGCGAGCGCATTCGACGATATCCGCGCCGAAGATGCACCGCTGCCGGAAATCGGCGTGGGCAAGCTTGCGCCCGCCTCGACGACCTACACGGAGTATGACGGCAAGCGGTGGGGCCTGCCGCTCGTCATGACGACCCCGGTCTTCGTCTATCGCAAGGACCTGTTCGAAAAGGCGGGCATCACCAAGGTGCCAACGAACTGGGACGAATACCGCGACGCGGCCGAGAAGCTGCATTCGGATGACGTCGCAGGCAATGTCCTGCTCCTCGGCGGCCAGGACGCGCATATGAGCGGCGACTGGGGAAGCCGCCTGATGGGCATGACCAAGATCGCACCGCATGACGACGGCGTTCTCGACGAGAACAACAAGGTGGTGTTCAATTCCGAGGGCCAGGGCGCCCGAGCGATCGAGCGCCTCCGCGAAGTGCTGCCCTTCACGCCAAAGGGCGTCGAAGGCTTCGACTATGCCGAAGGCTCCTCCATCATGCAGCAGGGCAAGGCTGCGATGATGATCACCTGGTCGGACGTCATCGTGGGCATCGAAGACGGTCCGTTCAAGGGCAAGTTCGGCTATACCGTCTCGCCGACGGAGAAGTTCGAACAGCAGATGGTCGGCGGCTGGTCGATCCTCATCAATGCCGCATCGGAAAACAAGGCAGAGGCCTACAAGTTCCTCAAGTGGATGAGTGAAGGCCAGGCCTACGAGCTGTTCCGCGAGAATGGCGAATCGTCGCTCTGCCTCCAGGCGGATATCGACAACCCTGAAATCGTCGCGAAGGTACCGATGCTGCAGGCTTTCCGTGACTTCCCGGCACGCGGCACGACCCCGGTTTCGATCCCGCCGTACCGGCTGACCAACGCGGTCGAAGTGCAGCGCGTGTTCTATGAAAACATCCTTGCGGGCGTGAACGGCCGCAAGACGCCACAGCAGGCGATGGAAGATGCCGAAGCTGCGCTGGCTTCCGTCATCCGCACCTGATCGAAAGCGTGTCACGGGCATGGCTGCCGGCCATGCCCGCCTCCACTGGGGAACTTGAAGATGGCCAAAAGTGGCATCATCGGCGCGCCGGCCTTGCAGCTGGGGGCGACGAAGGCAGTCCGCGCGGGCGAGAAGAGCGTTCCTACGCTTCTACTCGCGCCGACGATGATCATCATGACGATCGTCGGTCTCTATCCGCTGCTGCATTCGCTCTACATATCGCTGACCAATTACAATCCGACATTCGGCACGTCCTACGCGTTTATCGGGTTCGCGAACTACGCCCGTGCCTTCGGCGATGGCCAGTTCTGGTACTCCGTCGGCCTGACCCTCGCCTTCACGGCGATCAGCGTTGCGCTATCCTTGACATTGGCTGTGTTCCTTGCGCTGCTGTTCAACCAGAACCGTCTCGGCTTCGTGGTCCTGCGCACCTTCCTGCTCATTCCAATGTTGATCACGCCGATCGCCGTTGGCATCACGTGGCGCACGATGATGATGCCTGATCTTGGCGTTCTGAACTATCTGCTCTCGCTGATCGGTGTGGGCCATCTGTCCTGGGCCAGTTCACCCTCAAGCGCGCTCGCCTCGGTGGTTCTCGTCGACGTCTGGCAGTGGACGCCGTTCATGTTCATCATCATCTTCGCAGGTCTACGTTCTCTCCCCAAGAGCCCCTTCGAAGCCGCTGCGATCGATGGGGCAGGGCACCTCGCCACGTTCATGAACGTGACCCTCCCGATGCTGAAGCCGGTGATCGTCATTGCGACCCTTCTTCGCATCGTGGACGCCTTCCGCACCTACGACACCGTCTACATCATCACGCGCGGCGGCCCGGACTTTGCGACCGATCTCCTCAGCGTCTATCTCCAGCGGGTGAACTTCCGCATCTTCGATCTGGGTTACGGCTCGGCGCTCTCGTGGATCGCCCTTGTCATCGTGCTCGTCGTCGTCCTCGTCTTCGTGAACCTCACCGGATTCCTGAAGCTGGTCGCCGACAAAGAAAACCGCTGAGGAGACCGCCCATGTCGAACAGCCGAATTCTCAAGAGCAGCGCCAGCGCGCTGGCTGCCTATGCACTTGCGATCGCCGCCGCGCTTTTCTTCGCGTTTCCGATTTTCTGGATGGTGACTTCCTCCTTCAAGAGCGAGGTCGACATCTCGGCCTATCCTCCGGTCTGGAGCTTCACGCCAACGCTGGTGAACTATGCGCAGCTCTTCACCGAGCTGAACGCCTGGCAGGCGCTCATAAACAGCGCGCTGATCGTCGGCCTTGCCACCTGCATCGCGATGGCGGCGGGAACGATGGCGGCCTACGCGCTCGCCCGCTTCGACGTCAAGGGCAAGGAATTCCTGGCCTTCGAAATCCTGTCGATCCGCATGCTGCCGCCGATCGTGAGCGTCATTCCGATGTTCATCATCGCCCGCCAACTGGGGATTTTCGACACGCCCTGGCTGCTGATCGCGGCTTACGCCCTCTCCGGCCTGCCCTTTGTCGTCTGGGTGATGCGCGTCTTTATCCAGGATATTCCGCAGTCCATCGAGGAGGCCGCGATGATCGACGGTTGCAGCCGCTTCGAGACCTTCTGGCGTGTCACGCTTCCGCTTTTGCTGCCGGGCCTCGCCGCGACGATGGTCATCGTCTTCATGTTCGCCTGGAACGAGTTCCTGCTTGCCAGCATGCTGACGTCGCAGGAAGCCAAGACGCTTCCCGTCATCGCCGCCAACGCGATCAAGCCCAAGGCCATCGCTTGGGGTCTCGCTTCGGCAGCCGGCGTGATGATGTCGCTTCCCGTCGTCGTCCTCGTTCTTCTGATGCAACGCTACCTCGTCCGCGGCCTCACGCTCGGCGCGGTCAAAGGGTAAGGAATTCTCGAAATGGCAATCAATATCGATACCGTATACAAGCAGTTCGGTGCGCTGAAGGTCGTCAACGGCGTTTCCGTCGACATCAAGGACGGCGAGTTCTTCGTGATGCTCGGTCCTTCGGGTTGCGGAAAGACCACGACCCTGCGCATGGTCGCCGGCCTGGAGCTTCCTACAGCCGGTCGCATCAGCATCGATGGCGCCGACATGACCTATGCCGAGCCCCGCCACCGCGATATCGCCATGGCGTTCCAGGACTATGGTCTCTACCCGAACATGACGGTCTTCAAGAACATCGAGTTTCCCCTGAAGATCCGCAAGCTCGACGTTCGCGAGCGTGCGCGCAAGGTGGAGGACACCGCTGAGAAGCTCGGGCTTGGCGAACTGCTCCAGCGCAAGCCGTCCCAGCTTTCGGGAGGCCAGCGTCAGCGCGTTTCGCTCGCGCGGGCGCTCGTTCGGAACCCCAAGGTATTTCTCATGGATGAGCCGTTGTCCAACCTCGACGCAAAGCTGCGCGCCGTGATGCGCACGGAAATCAAGAAGCTTGTCACGAACCTCGGCATCACCACGATCTACGTCACGCACGACCAGATCGAGGCGATGGCGATGGCGGACCGCATCGCGGTCATGAGCAAGGGCAACATGGTCCAGGTGGCGTCGCCGCTCGAAGTCTACGACCGTCCGAAGACACGCTTCGTCGCGGAATTCATCGGGTCGCCGCCGATGAACCTGTTCCCCGCGCAGATCAAGGCCGGTGGCACCGTTACCTGCATCCTTCCGAACTTTGCCCATTCGCTTTGCGAGGAAGAGCGTGCGTTCGCGGCGCAGATCGTTGACGGCAAGGGTGGTCTGCTCCTGGGTATCCGGCCGGAGCATCTGGTCGTCGCGAAAGCTGGCGCACAAGGCGCGACCGACGCGCTCGTCGAACTGGTCGAGCCGCTCGGGCAGACGACCAACATCTATGTCAGCGTAGGTGACGTCCGCTTCGTCATCGTCACCGACAGGACCACGGCGAAGGCGGGAGACACGATCGGGGTTGTCGCTCCCTCCGACTTGCTGCGTGTTGTGGCCAACGACGACGCCGTGGTGCGCCACTGACCGCCACCGCCGGACTGAACTGAAAGGAAATACTGATGACCGTTAGAGAATATGGATTGTGGATCAATGGCAGGTGGCTCAAGACAGCCAATATGGTCGAGCGGACGTCGCCTGCTCACGGTGCGTCGCTCGCCCGTTTCGCGGAAGGTGGTAAAGAGGAGGTTGATGCGGCCGTCGCGGCAGCGCGCGCAGCCTTCGACAACCGGTCGGTCTGGTCCGGCATTCCCGGCTCGGAGCGTGCCAAGGCCATCACCCGCTGGCTTGAGCTGATCGTGCGCGACACCGACAGGCTGGCGACAATCGAGGCGGAGGAAGTCGGCAAGCCCATCCGCCTCGCGAAGGGCGAGACGGAATGGTCCATCGAGCTTGGGCGTTACGCCGCCGCTCTCGCCTACCAGATTCCGGGCGACCTCGTGAACAATATCGGGGACGCGAACCTTGGTCTGGTGAGCCGTGAACCTCGCGGCGTCATCGGCATGATCACGCCGTGGAATTTCCCGCTCGTCACGCTCTTCCAGAAGCTTCCCTTCGCGCTGGCGGCCGGCTGCACGGTCGTCATCAAGCCGTCGGAGCTGACCGCGGGCACGACGCTTGAGGTCGCTGCGCTCGCCAAGGAGGCCGGCATTCCGGACGGCGTGATCAATGTCGTGACGGGCTCCGGCCGCACCGTTGGCGAGGCTCTCACGGGCCACCCCGGTGTCGACATGATTTCCTTCACGGGTTCGACCGTGGTCGGCAAGCGCATCGCGCAGCGTTGCGCCGAGCAGATGAAACGCGTCGGCCTGGAGCTTGGTGGCAAGGCGGCGAACATCGTCTTCGCCGACGCCGACGTCGACTCGGCCATCGACGGCATCGCATTCGGTTACATTCTCAACCAGGGTGAAGAGTGCGTTCAGGGGACCCGCCTGCTGATCGAGGAGTCCATTGCCGACGATTTCATCAGGCAGCTTGTCGAGCGCTCGAGGAAAATCCGTATCGGCCTGCCGGACGACGAACAGGCGGATGTCGGTGCGCTCATCCACGAGCAGCACATGGAAAAGGTACTCGGCTACATCAGGACGGGCGTCGAGCAAGGCGCGAAACTGGAGATCGGCGGCGAGCGCCTGACCGGCGACGGTCTCGGCAAGGGCTACTTCGTCGCTCCGACCATCTTCTCCGGCGTTACGCCGGAAATGACCATCTTCCGCGAAGAGATTTTCGGACCGGTTCTTGCCGTCACCACTTTCAAGACCGCGGAGGAAGCGATCAAGCTTGCGAACGACACCAATTACGGACTCGGCAACGGCGTCTGGACGAAGGACATCGACAAGGCGATCCAGGTCTCGCGCGCACTCAAGAGCGGCACGGTCTACGTCAACACGTTCCTCGAAACCTCGGTTCAGATGCCGTTTGGCGGCTTCAAGGAAAGCGGCCTTGGCCGCGAGAACGGCATGGATGGCCTGCTTGAGTTCACCGAGGTGAAGTCGACATTCATCAAGCTGGGCAAACGCGGCTACGCATTGCCTCACACGGTCTGACCATGCGGCGGACGGTCGTCTAAAGCGTTGCTCCTCCCAAGGCAGCCGTGGGCTGGTGGTGGCTTCGATCCACCGCCAGCCCATTTTTCTTCCAGCAAGCTTGTAGAAGGTTCTTGGAAATGCCCGACATGCTGCCCCTTACTGTCGCCACGCGCCGTGAGCACGACTCCCTTGGCGAAATCGACGTCGATGCCGACGCCTATTACGCCGCCCAAACGGCAAGGGCTTTCTCCAATTTCCAGATTTCGGGCATTCCGATCGGGCACTATGCGGTCTTCATCCGGGCGCTGGCCTTCGTGAAGAAGGCGGCAGCCTTGGCAAATCTGGAACTCGGCGACCTTGACAGGAAGAAGGCGGACGCGATCGTCGCCGCCTGTGACGACATCGCTGGCGGCAAGCTTGCGGACCAATTCGTCCTCGACGTTTTCCAGGGCGGGGCCGGGACATCGACGAACATGAACGTAAACGAGGTGGTGGCGAACCTCGCCCTGGAACATCTCGGGCTTCCCAAGGGAAGCTTCGACGTCATCCACCCGAACAACGACGTGAACCTCTCGCAGTCCACAAACGACGTCTATCCCACGGCGATCCGTCTGGCACTCCTCCTCAGCTACAACAGCCTGTCGAACGAGCTGGCCGGCATCGCGGACACTTTCGAAGCGAAAGCAGCGGAATTCGCCGACATCCTCAAGCTCGGGCGCACGCAGCTGCAGGATGCCGTGCCGATGACGTTGGGACAGGAGTTCACGGCCTTCGCCGTGACGTTGAGAGAGGACATCCTTCGGCTCGAGGAGGCGGCCAGGCTTCTCAAGGAGATCAATCTGGGCGGTACGGCGATCGGAACGGGCATTACCGCCGATCCTTGCTACGCGGCTCTTGCCATAAAAAAACTCGCGGAAGTGTCGTCGGTCGATGTCGTTCCCGCATCGGACTTTGTCGAGGCTTGCTGGGATACAGGGGCCTTTGTTCTCTTTTCCGGCACCATCAAGCGGACGGCGGTGAAGCTTTCCAAGATTTCGAACGACCTCAGGCTGCTTTCGAGCGGGCCGCGCGGGGGCTTCGGCGAAATCAACCTGCCGCCGATGCAGCCCGGCTCGTCGATCATGCCGGGCAAAGTCAACCCCGTCATTCCCGAAGTGGTCAATCAGGTTGCTTTCCAGGTGATTGGAGCCGACCTCGTCGTAACCCTGGCGGCAGAAGCAGGTCAGCTCCAGCTCAACGCCTTCGAACCCGTCATCGTCTTCAATCTGCTGCAGTCCATCACGTTGTTGACCAATGCGGTGAGAACCCTCAGGGAAAAGTGTGTTGTCGGAATCACGGCGAACGAGGCGCGGTGCAGGCAGCATCTCGATGCGGGCACGGCGCTCGCAACTGCGTTGACGTCGCTGATCGGGTACGAGAAGGTATCCGAGATGGCGAAGGAAATTCTCCGGAGCGGCCGCACCATGAGGGAATTGCTCGACGAGAGCAACACCTTGTCGGCAGACCTGCTCGAGCAGGTTCTCGATACGAAGGCGCTGACGCGCCCCTCGCGCTTCCGCAATCAGCCGACAAATGGAAAATAGGCATGCTTTATCTCGACCGCTTCAAGACCATCATCTTCGACTTCGACGGCGTCATTCTTGATTCCGCACGCTTGAAGACCGCGGCGTTTGCGCAGGTGTACGGTTGCGAAGATCCGGAAAAGATCGCTGAAGTCATCAAGTACCAGGAACAGCATGGCGGAATTGGCCGACGTCAAAAGTTCGAGTATTTCGAGCGCGAGGTGTTCGGCCGACCCGGCGATGAAGCGAGAGTTGAAAATCTCTGTGTCCGTTTCGCGGAGATCATCGACGAGGGCATGCTCAATTGCGCGTTTATCCCCGGCGCTGAGGCTCTTCTCGCCCGTCTTGAAAACGAAATTCCGATGTACGTCGTCTCGGGAATGCCGGAGGATGATCTCAAGCTGGTAATCGAACGGCGTGGCTTGTCGCGGTATTTCCGAACCGTGTCGGGGTCGCCCAAGTCGAAGTACGCCGAGTTTCGGAACGTGATGCTGCTGGAGGGCGCCGAAGCCACGGAGTGCCTCGCTGTCGGGGATTCACCCACCGAGTTTCACGCGGCCCGTAAGATTGGCATCCCGTTTCTGGCGATCGTCGCACCCGATGTGGTTGACCTTTTCCCCGTCGATGTGCAGAAGGCCCCCGATCTCACCGGGTTCGAGTTCGCCGCCCGTCTGGCGCGGTGACGAGCTTCAGCAAAGAGTCCATCCCCCATGATCGCAGCCCACCAAAGGCCATATCTGGCGTTTTTCCTGCTTGCAATCGCGACCGGTGCGTTCATGGCGCGAATTCCGGACCTCCAGATCGGACAGAGGGCGGCTACCCGCCTCCTGCCGCATCCTGACACTGAAGCACCATATGACTCAAAGTCATGGACAAACGAGTAGGCGTGACTTGATGGGAGGCCTGGTTTCGGCAAGGTAGACAAAAAATCGGGAACGCGGAGTCAGTCGTCGTGAACAGTGAGAATTTCGATTTCGTGGTCGTCGGCGGCGGGTCCGCCGGGAGCGTTCTGGCCAATCGGCTCAGCGCGCGGAGCGATCGTGTCCTGCTTCTCGAAGCGGGCGGCTCAGGTCGCGAAATCTCGTATGATCTTCCGTTTCTCGCTGCCAAGCTGTTCTCGTTCAAGCGCAACAACTGGGCGTACAACTGTGTACCACAGAAGAACATGAATGGGCGGACCCAGTGCTTTCCGCGGGGGAAGATGCTCGGCGGCTCCTTCATCTTCAATGGCGCACAGTACATTCGGGGCAATCCCTCTGATTTCGACACCTGGCGGCAGCTCGGGAATCCGGGCTGGTCGTTCGAAGACGTTCTCCCTTACTTCAGGAAATCCGAGAAGTATTTCGGGGGCGACAACGCCTTCCACAGCACGCGTGGCCCGATGCCGGTCTCCAAGCCGCCGATGGTCAGTGAATTGACCATGGCCTACCTGAAGGCTTGCCAGCAGGCCGGCTATCCGCTGAACAACGATTTCAACGGCGCTTCTCAGGAGGGATTCGGAGTTTACGACTTCAATATCGCCGACGGACGCCGCCAGACGACGGCGAAGACGTTCCTCCGCCCCGCCATGAGCCGGCCGAACCTCAAGGTCGAGGTGAACGCGAACGTCCACAAGGTGATCGTTGAGAACGGCGAGGCCGTGGCCGTCGAGTATGAAAAGGGCGGAACGACCCATCGCGTGCGGGCGAACCGCGAGATCGTCCTGGCCGCCGGGTCATTCAATTCCCCCAAGATCCTGATGCTTTCAGGGATCGGGGATCAGGAGGCGCTGGGCAAGCTCGGCATCTCTCCGGCGAGGCATCTTCCGGGCGTCGGCGCCAACCTGCAGGACCATGTGAACGTGTCGGTGGCCCACAGCTCAACGAGGCCCGTTTCGATGGCATCCTCGCTACGCATCCACACGCTGACCCTGGCGATGGTGAACAGCCTGGTCTTCAGGAGGGGGCAGGTCTCGCAGAGTCCCTTGGAAGCGGGAGGCTTCTTCAGCATGCAACACGGCGTCGAGGCTCCCGAGTGCCAGGCTGTATTCATCCCGTACTATCCGGGGCAGGGCCTCAAGATCTGGATGCCCTGGGCGGATAAGCTGGAAGGGCACTCCTACGTCGTGCATGTGTGGCCGAACCGGCCCGAAAGCCGCGGGAAAATGTGGCTGGAGTCCGCCGACCCCAGGGACGCTCCGGTGTTCGATCCGAATTTCCTCTCGTCCGAGTACGACATGGCGATCACCCGCGAGGCCATCCGCGTAACCCGGAAGATTTTCGCGCAAGAAGCCTTCGAACCCTACCGTGGGCCGGAACTGACCCCCGGCGCGGATGTCAGGTCGGACGTCGAGCTCGACGCCTACATCCGCAGCACATCGGGTATCGGTCACCATACGTGCGGCACCGCAAAGATGGGGCAGGACGCGATGGCTGTCGTCGACGAGAAGCTGCGCGTTCATGGCATCTCGAAACTGCGCGTTGCCGATGCGTCGATCATGCCGACGATGGTAAGCGGGAACACGAACGCCGCGACCATAATGATCGCCGAAAAGGCCGCAGACATGATGCTCGCTACATAGTCACGCACCGCAGCGAAGATCGGAAGAAATGATCGGGTAGGCCGCGACGACGTTTCCGTTGTCGGGGCCGCCGCCGTTTGGCCGCCGACGCAAATTGAATGGGCATGAGAATTGCTGTGGTCTACAGGGAAATCGAGCGGCGGATTCATATGAGAAAAAGTCATGACGGAATGACCGCGGTTATCTTGAGCGGGCGTTGGAGCCGCAATAGCCTGCTCCCACCTGATGAAACGGAGGAAGCGATACGTCGCAAGACGTACCTCGCCAGGCAATAAGAACAATCACGAAATCCATGTCTTCCGCGGCCGAAGGTCGTATTGATTGTCAAAGGGGAATGAACCGATGAAAAGAACTATCTCCGCCGCTCTGCTGTCGGCTGCCGCGCTCTTCAGCTCCGTCCCCGCGAAGGCCGCCGAGCCGTCCGGCACGGTCTACCTCCTGGTCCCGAACGTCACGACCAATCGCTGGGCGAAGTTCGACATTCCGAACATGACCGAAGCGATGAAAACCTATGCCCCCGGCGTGGAGCTCAAGGTTCTGAACGCGAACGACGACATGCAGCAGCAGGTGTCCCAGGCCGAATCCGCCCTGGCGAGCGGCGCGCTGGGCATCATCCTAGTGTCCGTCGACCCACCCCGTTCCGCAAGCATCCTGGCGAGGGCCGAAGCCGATGGCGTCCACGTCGTGACCTACGCGCACGACCCGGGTCCGGGACCGGTCTCCTACCACGTCTCCGTCCCCTTCAGCGACATCGGTGAGGCTCAGGGTAAATACCTGGCCGAGAACCTGCCGGATCATCGTCCTGTCCGGCTCGCCTACATGCTGGGTGACCCCAAGTTCGCCTTCTACCCGGAGCAGATGAAGGGCTTTGACAAATACCTCAAGCCACTCATCGACAATGGCACTGTCGAAGTCGTCTGCCAAGCCGATGCGCTACTGTATCTGGCTGCGAACGCGCAGAAAAACATGGAGCAGTGCCTGACCAAGACCAACAACGAGGTGGACGGCGTGGTCGTCATGAACGACGACACCGGCGGTGGCGTTATCGCCGCATTGAGCGCGCAGGATCTCGTCGGCAAGGTCAAGGTTTACGGTGGATACGATGCCACCCTCGAGGGTATTCAGCGCGTGCTTCTTGGCTGGCAGGCCGCCGACATGGCGCCGCCTTACAAGCAAATGGCCGATGCAGCCATCCAACTGATCGTTTCCAAGGTCAAGGGCGAGGAAGCTCCGGCGGGCATCGTCAACGGGAACTGGCCCAACAACTTCACCGAGGGCGGCGTCCCCGCCCGGCTTGAACCGAATGTGTTCATCACCACGGATAATGTGCAGGAAACCGTGATCGACGCCGGACTTTTCACGAAGGAAGAGCTGTGTGGCGGCATCGGAAAAGATGCCGACTTCTGCAAGAACTGAACCGGACAGACTAGGAGCTGTCGATAAGGCGGCTCCTCAAAAACGCATAATGGGGTCCTAGTCATGAACAAGAACGAACCTCCGATCTTGGAGGTCCGAAACGTCTCGATACGTTTCGGAGGGGTCGCTGCCCTCACCAGGGTATCGCTCAGCATATGGCCGGGTGAAGTCGTCGCTCTGGTCGGCGACAACGGCGCGGGCAAGAGTACGCTGGTCAAGACGATCTCCGGCATCCAGTCCCCCGACGAGGGCGAAATCCTTGTGTCAGGAGCGGCGCTCTCACTGAAAAGCCCACATGACGCGAACGCGGCGGGTATCCAGACGGTCTACCAAGACCTCGCCATCTGCGACAATCTCGACACGGTACAGAACCTCTTCCTCGGCCGCGAATACTATCACCCGTGGTACAAAGGGCGGCGGCTTGACCGTGCAGGCATGGAAGCGCGCGCGAAAGAGGTGCTGGCCAACCTCGACGTAAAGATCCGCGACATCAACGTGCCGGCGAACTCGCTGTCGGGAGGGCAGCGTCAATCAGTGGCGATCTGCCGTTCGATCCTGACCGACCCCCGTGTCGTGCTCCTCGACGAGCCCACGGCCGCGCTCGGCGTTGCGCAGCGCAAGCAGGTTCTGAACCTGATCGAGCGACTTCGCGCTCAGGGACGGGCGGTCATCGTGATCAGCCATGATCTGGGCGATGTCCAGCAGGTCGCCGATCGGGTCGTGGTCTTGCGACTTGGCAACAAGGTGGCGGAAGTCAGCCGCGGGAGCTACACCCGTGAAGAGTTGGTCGGCGCCATCACCGGGATGATCAGCAACGAGGAAATGGCTGCACTTTCGCGTCGTGAGGGGGTGTCCCATGTCTAAGCAGTTATCCGCCTTTACCACGTTCGCCAATCCCGCCCCTCAGGAAACACCGAAAATGAAGCTTGACGCTGTCTTGGGAGCACTGGCGACGCGGTATCGTATGCTGCCCGTTCTTCTCGCGCTCGTCCTCATCTGGGCCTACTTCGCGTGGGCGAACCCCCTATTCCTCAGCCCAAGGAACTTGTCGAACCTTTCGCTGCAGATCGTGACGACCGGCATCGTGGCGCTTGGCCTCATGTTCGTGCTGGTCATCGGTGAGATCGACCTGTCCGTCGCCGCGACCGGCGCGGTATCGGCCGCGATTACGGCTGGAATGGCGGTCAACCAAGGGTTCGACACCGTGACGGCCGTCGCCGTCGGTCTCTTGATCGGTGCGGCGATTGGCTGTGTACAAGGGCTGGTGATCACCTATTTTCGAGCGCCTGCTTTCATCGTGACGCTCGGCACGTCTCTTATCCTCCAGGGCATCCTCCTCGATCTCCTGCCCGCCAGCTCGAACCTGATTTCACTGGTCGGTCAGCCTCTCGGGAAGGTCGCGACGATTTATCTTCCGGGTCTCGTCAGCGTGGCTCTGCTCGCCGTCGTCATAGCGCTTGGCCTCGTCTTCAGTCTGCAGTCTTACGCCGCCAAGAAGCGCAACGCGCTTCCCGCGTCGTTCCTGTGGTCCGTCGTCGCTCCGGCCGTCTCGCTCGCAATCGTCGGTACCGTTGTCATTGCCGTCTTCAGTTCATACAGAGGCGTTCCGCTTCTCGTCGCGTTCCTGCTCGGATTGCTCGGTTTCTTCGCCTACGTGACGACCCAGACCCGCTTTGGCGTCTACCTGTACGCCATCGGCGCGAATGCGGAAGCCGCCCGCCGCGCGGGTATCTCGGTCAAGTTTCTGCGGGTGACGGCGTTTACGCTGACAGGAATTTTCGCGGCGCTCGGCGGCATGATTGCGGCGGGGCGGGTTCTCGGCGTATCACCCGATTCCGCCGACACGACACTCCTTCTCGAGGCGATCGCCGCCGCGGTCATCGGCGGCGTCAGCCTCTTCGGGGGCAGGGGATCGGTCTGGGCCGCTCTGACCGGCGCGCTGGTGATCGGCAGCGTCTCGAACGGCATGCTCCTCATCAACGCCTCGACCCAGACACGCCTTGAGGTGCAGGGCGCGATCCTGACTCTGGCCGTCATCCTTGACGCCTATTTGTCCCGTAAAGCCAACAGGGGGCGTTGACTTTCATGGATGCGGCGTGCTCCCCAAGCCGCATCTTGACGCTGGGGTCGCCACACGCCCGAAAAAGGGGTGCAAAAGGCGGCCCCTTTCTTGTCGGCGAAGCGGTGTCCAGGCGCGCCGCCCTCCTAACGCATCAACTGTAAGGTTTGCTCGGCTGTTCGCTTGGCTTCGGCTCTGAGGAACGTGCGGAACTTTTGCACACCGGGCTTACTGCGCTTTCCCTTTGGATAGACCAGGTAGTAGCGCCAGGGCGTGGGCACCGGGACGCTGTGAAGCAGGACCAAGCGCCCGGACGTGAGCTCGTCGATGACCATGAAAGGCGGCATCAGGATTGCACCGAGGCCTGAGATCGCTGCCTCGATCCCCATCTGGTATTGCTCGAAACGCGGCCCCTGGTTCGGTTGGGGATGATCGATCCCGACATCCTTGAACCACTCGCGCCAAGCGGTCGGCCTGTGCGTGTGCTGGATCAGCGTGAGTTCGAACAGGAGTCGGGCATTTGGCACCACGCCCTTTCTGATCAGAACGGGCGTGCACATCGGCACGAGGACCTCGTCCATGATCAGTTCCGACAGGCTGCCCGGCCAGGCTTCGCTGCCGTAGTGGATCGCCGCGTCGATGTTGCTTCCCTCGAATTCGAAATGACCGATTCTGCCCGTCACCGAGATGTCGATCGTCGGGTTCTGCCTGAGGAACCTTATCAGGCGGGGGGCCAGCCAGCGGCTCCCGAGGCTAGGGAGCGTTGCGATGTTCAGGGATTCGTGAGCGCTCTTGTAGGTCGCCAGCCTTAGCGTTGCGGCGCCGAGCTCGCTGAGAAGAGTGGAAACCTCCTCGAAATACGCCGCGCCGGATTCGGTAAGCACGAGCCCGTGACCGGTACGCTCGAACAGCGGTGTATCGGTGATCTCTTCGATGGAACGCACCGCGCGGCTCACACCGCTTTGCGTAATGCCGAGCTCTTCCGCCGCCCGGGAAAAGCTTTTGTATTGTGCCGCTAGGATGAATGCCCTGAGCCCTGTCAGCGACGGCAGGTTACCCTCGCGCTCGATGGCATCGATCGGTGTGGAACTATCCGTTCCTGCACGCTTCATCGTCTTTCCGCCTTATGACTTTTCGTCATGGAGACACGACTTCGTTCGTATTGTCAATCAAGCCCGGCAACGCAAAATGGCTCACGAACGGACAGTTCGTGGTTGGACGAGTGCGATGGATATGAGAAGCGAAAAGGCGGGGGTGCACGGCCTTCCAGCAGGAAACGTGGATGAGGCGAAGTCATATCGGCTCAGAATTTTCGATCCGCATCATCATCTCTGGGACCTGAAACAGCACCGATATCCGTGGATGGACCCGGGCACTGCATCAATCGTCGGCGACCCGGCGCCCATCCGGAAAAACTATCTGGCGAAGGACTACCTCGCAGACACCTGGGATTTCGACTTGATCGGCACGGTGCATCTCGATGGTGGATTTGATCCGTGGAATCCGGTCGGCGAAACGCGGTTCGTCCAGGAAATTCACGAGAAGAGCGGCTTCCCCAACGCCATCGTCGGCCAGGTCGCGCTCGACAACCCGAAGGCCGTCGAACTTATAGAGGCCCACATGGCGGCATCGCCCCTGTTGAGGGGCATCCGTCACATCGTGGCGTGGCATCCGGACCGCCGGCTGAGTTACGTCGATAGAAGTAACTACCTTAGAGATGAAAGGTGGCTGCGCAATTTCGGCAAGCTCGCCGACTACGCCCTTTCCTTCGACGCCCAGGTCTATCCGCATCAGATGGAAGACCTCGCGTCGATCGCGAGAACCCATACCGGAACCCCGATCATCGTCAACCAGGCGGGTATGCCGGATGGATTGATAACCGGCGATTTTTCAGGCTGGAAGGCGGGAATGCGAACTCTTTCAGCCTGTCACAACGTTTCCGTCAAGATTTCCGGCTTCGGCATGTTGAAGCCGAAATGGACAGTGAAGGATGTCAGACCTTTGATCGCCGAGCTCGTCGATCTTTTCGGTCCGCCCCGCCTGATGTTCGCGAGCAACTTTCCCGTCGATAAGCTTTTCCGTTCTTTCAAGGACATTTACCACGACTACGCGGAATGCGTGCATTTGCTTTCCGAACCGGAGCGAGAGGCAATGTTCAGCCGCACGGCCATCAAATCCTACCGACCAGTTTTGCCAGATGTCATCAGAAAGTGAATGCGACAATGAGCCGGACTCTTTTCAAGAACGCGTCGATCCTTGATGTGGACGCAGGAACGCTGCAGGAAGAGCGCGACGTCCTTGTCGATGAAGGGAGAATTTCCGAAATCGGCGAATCCAGGTTGACCGTCTCGGATGCTAACGTGATCGACGTAAGAGGAAAGGTCCTGATGCCGGGCCTTTGCGACGCCCACGTTCATGTGATCGTTCCGATCAACAGCTTTCTGCAACTTACCAAATGGTCCCCATTCTACACCGCGCTGAGAGCTATGCCCATTCTGGAGGGCATGTTGATGCGAGGCTTCACAACGGTCCGCGACGCAGGCGGCGCGGATTTCGGCCTTGCCCGCGCGGTCGAGGAAAAACTCATTCCGAGCCCGCGTATCCTCTACAGCGGCAAGGCGATCTCGCAGACCGGCGGTCACGGCGATATGCGGGGTGCCGGCGAAACGGAATTCGACAGCCATTATTATGTCCCGAGCCTTGGTCGGGTTGCCGACGGCGTGGATGCGGTGCGCCTTGCCGCTCGCGACGAAATTCGCCGGGGCGCCAGTCAGGTGAAGCTGATGGTGGGCGGAGGAATCGCCTCCTATACCGACCCGATTCACTTTGTTCAGTTTTCGGGTGAGGAGATCCGCGCCGCCGTGGAGGAAGCGGAGAATGCGGGCAAATACGTCATGGCCCACGCCTATACAGCGCGCTGTATCCAGCACGCCGTCAGGAACGGCGTACGCTCGATCGAGCACGGCAACTTCCTCGACGACGAGACGGCCATATTGATGAAGGAGCGGAACGCCATCCTAGTGCCGACGCTCGTCGCATATACGACGATGTGGGAGGAGGGCCTGGAAATCGGGATGCCGCCCGAACTCCACGCGAAAATCAAGTATGTTCTGGATATCGGGTCGAACCAGTTGGAGGTCGCCCGGCGCCACGGCGTAAAGATGGTCTACGGCACCGACCTTATCGGCCCGATCCATCGTCACCAATCCATGGAGTTCAAGATTCGCGGCGAGGTGCTCCCGGCGATCGAGGTCATCCGGTCGGCGACCAGTTACGCGGCGGAACTCTTCAAGATGGAAGATCAGATCGGGAGGGTTCGCGCTGGTCTACGCGCGGACCTTCTTGTCGTCGACGGCAATCCTGTGGAGGACCTCGGTCTTCTTCAAGATTCCTCCAAGCTTTCATTGATCATGAAGGATGGAGATATCTACCGAAACATCCTGTAAGGTGTCCGGGGTTAGCCGACGGACCTCGGATGCGAGCAGGCGACTATAGGAAACCTCGCGCAGGGAACCGTAGAGGATGAGGATGGGCGACTTGTGTGCCGAGAACGCGGGGCGCAGGGCATCGAGATCGGTCGAGCGTAGATTCTCATTCTGTAATGCGGGGAACGTATCAGGCAACGCGCTTTCCTTCCTGGTCGATAACCTGTTCGCCATCCTCCTTGAAGAATTGATGAGGGCCGGCGTCGCGATGATCGCGTCGAGCAACTGGCTGTCGGTCAGGTCCGGGTTGTCCTGACCGAGCTCGGCATAGGGTGTACCCTTCTCGCGGATGGCCTCACGAACCGTCAGGCCGGCATCCGCGATCATCGTTGCAAGCTGCTCGCGCTTCGGCGGATGCTGCAGGTACTCGATAACGATAGGTTCGATCCCGGCGGCGCGGATCAGCACCGCGTGTTGCGGGACGTCCCGCAGGCGGGGTTGTGGTAGATGGTGACGTCCATGGTCAGTGCCTTTCGGTAACGGCGGTTCGGGAAACGGCGGGGGCCTCGTACCAGTTCTTGGAGCAGTTCACGGTCCAGACGACCGAGAGCATCACCGGTACCTCGATCAGCACGCCCACCACGGTCGCGAGCGCGGCGCCCGACTGGAAGCCGAACAGGCTGATGGCGGCGGCGACAGCGAGTTCGAAGAAGTTGCTGGCGCCGATCAGCGCCGAGGGGCCGGCAACGCAGTGCCGTTCGCCGGTCATCCGATTGAGAAGATAGGCGAGCCCGGAGTTCAGGTAGACCTGAACCAGGATCGGCACGGCGAGCAAGCCGATGACGGCGGGCTGGGCGATAATCTCCTCAGCTGGAAGGCGAAGAGCAGAACCAGCGTCGCAAGGAGCGCTAACAACGAAATGGGCTGGAGCTTTGCGAGAATGCCATCGAGTGCGCGCGTCGTTCCGGCGGCGGATGAGCTACGCAATGATGACGGGTACGACGATATAGAGGGCAACCGAGAGGACAAGCGTGTCCTACGGCACGGTGATGGCGGAGAGTCCGAGCAGCAAGCCGGCGATCGACGCGAAGGCGATGACCATGATCGCATCGTTCAGCGCCACCTGCGACAGCGTGAACATCCCAGCCCTCTTCGCCGTCAATGCGCTCATCCTTCTCGACTACGCGACGAAAAGCTACAATCCGGGCATGCCTGCGACCTTCTAAAGCGCGCTGCAGTAGGCGAAACTCACATCGGAAACGATCATAGCGAACGATCGAAATGTGCTTCTCGTGCTTGTTAAGGGCATGGGGCCCTCTGTCGATCCGGGTGAGTGGGCACTTCTGGAGGACAAGTTGCGCGCCGCTGCCGGCCGCCGTTTCAAGCTGACACATAGGGTCAACAACCATTATGGCTCGACATCCGGCGCCATGTCGCGGGAACTGTGCGGCAAATGGGGCGCCTTCAATCTGGATGGGCGTGTTCGATACTGTGGCGTCAATCGCCGCTGATCCGGAAATGCCGCCTTTGGACATCATGGTGGTGGGCGATCACAACACCCCGATGTGGTCGCGTGCTGCCGTTCGGCATTTTCGACCTGGCCTCACCTTAGGTGTCGTGTTGCGGGTGCAGAACCGGTCCTTGCCCTTGAGGCTGGCCTTGAGCGTGTAAACGCGACGACGGAGACCTTGCCGTTCTTCGGCTTGCTGGTGAAGGTGACGTTCGTCGCCGGAACGCGGGTCTTCCTCACATCGTCCACGAAGCCCGGCAGCCTTTCGATGCTGGCCTATAGCGGGTTCCTGTCTGGTCATCGTATGTCCGCGACGTTATGAACGCCTCTTGCTCGCTGCCCTCGTCGTTCGCCATCTTAAGGCGGCTGCCGCAGTTTTACCGCCCTTGCCGGGGCTCGATGTCGATGACTATGCGGCGGCGCTGACGGAATGCTTCCGCAATCCCACCATTGCCCATGAGACTTTCCAGATCGCAATGGATGGCACACAGACGCTGCCGCAGCGCATCTTCCAACCCGTGCTGGCCACCCTGCAGGCAGGATATGACGTCAGGCCCTTCGCCTTCGCGACTGCCATGTGGATGCGCTATTGCCTGGTAGAAAAGGACAACGGCGAGACCTATGCGCTGCGGGACCCACGTGAGGCCGAAATCCGTGCGGCATTGGCCGAGATACCAAAAACCGCTTCCGGTATTTCCGGGGCATTGAATGGCCTGCCGGGCTTCGTTCGGCATGAACTTGCGCAGACACCGGCTTGGCGTGCCTCTGTCGATCAGATACTCGCGGCCATTCTTGCCGAAGGAGTGGATGCCGCCATTGCACACGAGGCGGCAATGAACTGACTGGGTTGTCTGTACGGTCGACATCAGCCGGCGCGATGGAGCTTGCCGACCGGCTGATCGGGCAGTTCGGCCATGATCGCGCGCCTTTCGCATTCGACGCCGGTCTCGTGGTGATGCTGCCGATCATCTTCAGCGTCGCCCATCGTTTCGGCGGCTCAGTGCTGCTTTATGCACTGCCGGCGGCGGGTGCCTCCGCGATTATGCACGCTTTCCTGCCACCCCATCTGCTGGGGGCTGATATCGGCCTTCTGGTGCTGGTCGGCCTCGCCGTCGCTCTGCCGATCTGGTATCTGGGCAGCTACCTCTTCGGTCTGTGGGCCGGCAAGCGCTTCGAACTGCCAATCCCGGAACTTCTCGGATCGCTCAGCGAGGCGGCGCATGACCGCCGCGAACCGCCGTCCTTCGGCACGGTGATGCTTGTGCTGTTGCTGCCGCTCGTGTGATCTTCCTCAACACCGGCCTTGGCACGCTGGCGACCGCCAAGGCGATCGACGGCGACGCTCTGTGGGTGAACATTCTGCGCATGGCCGGGCAGACGCCGGTCGCATTGCTCATCACCGTCCTCGTCGGCATGTGGACGCTCGGCGGCCAGCGCACGCTCAAGGACATGGAAAAGCTGATGGACGGGGCTCTCGGCCCGGTCTGCGGCATCATCCTCGTGACCGGGGCCGGTGGCATGTTCGGCGGCGTGCTGCGTGCAAGCGGCATCGGCCAGGCACTCGCCGGCAGCCTGGAGGCGGCCTGCATGCCGCTGATCGTCGCCGCCTTCCTCATTTCCACGGCGCTGCGCGTGGCGCAAGGCTCGGCCACCGTGGCGTTGACCACGACGGCGGGCCTTCTCGCACGCATCGTCACCGCGACGACGGGGCTGAGCTCCTTCGACCTGTGTTTCCTCATCATCGCCATCGCCTGCGGCGCGACGGTGCTGAGCCACTTGAACGATTCCGGCTTCTGGCTGGTCGGTCGCTTCCTCCAGATGGACGAACGAACCACGCTCCAGACCTGGACCGTGATGGAAACCCTGCTCGGCGTCATCGGCTTCGCCTTTGCCCTTGTCGGATGCTGCATCATATCGTGGTGATGGGCGTTTCCGGCAGCGGCAAGACCACTGTCGGGGAAACGCTTGCCGAAAGGCTCGGCTGGCGTTTCATCGAGGGCGACAGCTTCCATCCTCCGGAGAACGTGGCCAAGATGTCGGCCGTCATTCCGCTCGACGCCAACGATCGTACTCCATGGCTGAAGGCGCTGGCGGCGGAGATCGCCAGGGATGAGGCGGCCGGCCGGGTTGTGCCGGGTCGGCGGTGCGTTGGAATCGCAATCCTCAAATTTGCCGCGGGATCATTTCTCGGGTTTATGCTTTTACCGATAGTCCCGTGCTTGGCATCGTGGTCGCCACCTTCAGGATCGCTTCGGCCGCGCGCTTCACGCCGGCTGCCTTCTGCATGCTGATCGCATTGTCCTTTAGCCTCGCCCGCATCGCCGCATCATCCATCAGGCTGGTGATGGCGCTTGCCAGCTCGTTCTCGCTCCAGCCATAGCGGTCGAGGTGCAGGCCGACGCCGGTTTCTTCGGCGCGGCGGGCATTGTCGTGACCATCCCAGCAATAGGGCATGATGATCGATGGCGTGCCGAAATAAAGCGCCTCGCAGAAGGAGTTGTTGCCGCCGTGGTGGATGAACAGGCTTGCCTGTTCGACCACGGAAGGCTGCGGAAACCAGTCGTCGATGAAGACATTGTCCGGCACGTCGCGATAATCGTCGCGCCAGTGGCCGGCGTTGATGAGAAAACGGTAGGGCAGTTTCGAGAAGGTCTCGATCATCCGCTTGATCATTGCCACGTCCATGGCGCCGAGCGAGCCGAAGCTGATGAGCGCCAGCGGCGCTTCATTATGGCTGGCGAAGCGGGGCGAGACATAGGGCGCCTCATGCCGCACGCAACCGTCGAGGAAGACGAAAAGCTCCTCATCCAGCACGTTACGGCGCTTGCGGCGAATGATTTTCGGCGCTAGCAGCAGGTTGAGATAGGGCGACGGCTCGAGAAAAACTGACGTTGGCGGTGGACGCAAGCCCGACTGGCCGAGAAAAGCGGAAAACCGTCGGTGGGCAGAAGCCGTCACCTCGCGGTATCGCGCGGAAAACCGCTCCCATTCCTCGCCCGGCGTTTCGCTGCAGCCGGAGAGATAGGGCGGCATGAGCGGATCGGGAATTTCGGTTTCGGCGCAGGAGACGACGCGGACCCAAGGTACGCCGGCATTGGCGATCGCCGGAAACATCACGACATTATCGAGCACGATCACATCCGGCTTCAGCCGGGCCACAAGTTGCCTGAGCGGCTCTTCCACCCGGATCGCCGTATCGACGATCGCATCCCAGGTCGGGCCGACATAGCTTTGCAGTTGGTCGAACGGACTCTGGCGAAAGGCGTCCTGATGGCGCTCGATGAAATCGTTCCAGTCGGTCGCAGGTGCGGACGTATCGTCGCCGAGCTGGTATTCGCCAAAGCCGTATTCAGTAAAGACGCCGCTGAAACCGGGATGACAAATGAAAACGGGGCGGTGGCCCATGCGCCTCAGTTCCTGGGCGATACCCACACAATTCAGCGCTGCGCCGTAGCTTGCTTCCGGAAAGAGGGCGATGGTCTTTGCTGGCGCCATGGAGGATCAACGCACGACGAGCTTGAAGGCGGGAGGAACGCCACGGCCGGCCAGCCGTGGGCGCTGCGATTGGGAGAGCTGTATATGCACACGCATGAGATCGGCCGCAAGCTCCATCTGGCCGCGTTCGATCTGCTCGAGAATCTGGATATGCTCTAGGTTGGACTGCATCAGCCGGAAGGCGTTGACATGGCCGGCCGGCGGGCTGGCGCGGCGGCGGCGGTGATGGTTGGTAAGCGTCTCTGCCATGAAGGGATTGCCGCAGGAGCGCGCGATCAACAGGTGGAAATCGTAGTCCGTGCGGTCGAAAAGTTTGCGGTCGAAATTCGTCTCGTTCATCCCGCGCAGGATCAGCATGGACTGGCGCAGCGCCGTCATCGCCGGAATATCGCGCTTGAACTCCGGCAGGGTCAGCGCGAGCGGTTCGGTCGCAAGGCGGAACTCGTAGCTTTTCGCCGCCGCATCGCCACTGATGGCGAAGTGCTTCAGCAGCCATTGCTGGCCGGAACCGCGTTCGGCCAGATTTTCCTCTGCCAGTTTCACAAACGCATTTTGTACCGTCTGGCGTGAGACCTCATAGCGGCGCTGCAGCGCGGCGACGGTCTGGCTTTCGGCAATGCGTCCGGCGGCGAGGTCGCGCAGGATCGCGGCATAGATTTCACTCTCGCCATCGCCTTCCGCCGTGTCTTCGAGGCGGGCAATGGCGGCAGGATCGACGGCGAGCAGATAGCCGCCCTCAGCATCCGCCGTCACAAGCTCTCGCTCGGCAAGAATCTGCAAAGCCTTGCGGATCGGGGTTCTCGAGACGTTGCAGAGCGAGGCGAGCGCCTGTTCGGCCAGCCGCTCGCCGGGCGCCATGCCACGCTCGCCGGCGACATCCAGTATTTTTTGCGCCAGTTCGACATGGCGGAAATTGGTCCGTTTCGGCTCCGGTGTCATGGCTCGCCTCTGCCCTCCATCGCCGTGCATGCTGCCCTTTGAGCTTTCGTCGCGCAAGCCCGGAAATGGGCGGACCGCAAAAATGCATCGACCCTATTGACGTATTTTTTTTATAAATAATACTTCCATTCGACAGGGAATGAGACCGGAGAACCGGCGCGCCCGTCGAAGAGGTTGGAACAACGTAAAACAAGGGAGTCTTCCGTGACCGTGAAGAACCGACTGACTGCGACCTGCGCGGCCGCGGCGCTTGTCGCCGCATGCCTTGCGACGGGCGCGGCTTCCGCCGCCGATCTCGTCATCTCGAACTGGGATGGCTACATGGCCCCTGACATCGCCGAACAATTCAAGGCCGCGACCGGGCTGGAGATCGAGGTGGTCAACCACGCCACCAACGAAGAGGTGATGGGCAAGTTGATGGCGAGCGGCGGCAAGGGCTACGACGTCGTTTTCGTCTCCTCGCCCTTCGCCGAAATCCTCAACGGGCAAGCCCTTGCCGAGCCGATCGACAAGGCCGCCGTGCCGAACCTCGCCAATCTCTATCCGGAAGCCACGACACTCGCCTATGATCCGGGCAACACGTTTTCCGTGCCCTATACCTGGGGCTCGACGGGCCTCTGTTACCGCTCCGACCTCGTGGAGGGTACGCCAGACAGCTGGCTGAACCTGCTCCAGCCGGTGGATGCGCTGAAGGGCAAGACGACGATGCTCGCCACCGACCGCTGGCTGATGGCGGCGGGCGAGCTCGCCAAGGGGTTTTCCGTCAACGAGAAGGATCCGGCCAGGCTCGAAGAGGTGAAGGCCCTGCTCATCGAGGCGAAGAAGACGCTGCTCGCCTATGACGACACGACCTTCTATTCCAAGCTCGTTTCCGGCGAGGCCTCGCTGGTGCATGCCTGGGACGGCTGGTGCAACTACGGCATCGGCGAAAACAAGGACATCAAGTTCGTCGTGCCGAAGGAAGGCTCCGACCTCTGGATCGACACGATCGTCGTCCTGAAAAGCTCGGAGAAGAAGGATGCGGCGATGAAGTTCATCAACTTCATCCTCGACGCCAGGAACCACGCCTGGGCCGCGCAGAACATCCTCTACAAGGTGCCGAACAAGGCCGCGATGGAAAGCCTCGACAAGGCGCTGTCCGAGCAATACCCGAATATGGCCATGGCGCCTGCGGACCTCATCAAATACGAGCTGCTGCGCGACCTCGGGACGGCGCAGAAGGACTATTCGCGCATCGTGAGCGAGATCAAGGCCGCGAACTGAACGCGGCCCCTTCCCGTGGCGACTGGAAGGCGGCCCGCCGCCACGGGCAATTTTCTTCCTGCAATCCTTTATGCGCGATGCTGTGACGGCCCCCGCGGGAGTAAAGCCTTGTCCTTCAATGCCACCAGACCGACCCTGCTCGCGGCGCCCGGCGTCGCCTGGCTCGTCGCCTTCATGGTGGTGCCGTGCCTGCTGGTGCTGAGCTATGCCTTCTTCGAGCGCGGCGTCTGGGGCGGGGTCGAATACACGTTTACACTGGAAAATTTCGCCCGCGTCGCCGATCCGCTCTATGCGAAGATCTTTCTCAATTCCGCGCGCATCGCCCTGACGGCGACAGTAGCGGCGATCCTCATCGCCTATCCGGCGGCTTACGCGATTTCGCGGGCGCCAAGGATGTCGCAGCCGATCCTGCTGTTCTTCGCCGTGCTGCCCTTCTGGAGCAACTACCTGATCCGCACCTATGCGTGGATCGTGCTGCTGAACCGCGAGGGCCTGACCAACAACCTGCTGCGCTCGCTTGGCTACACAGGCGAGCCACTGTCGATGCTCTATACCGAGAGCGCCGTCATCACCGGTCTCGTCTACAATTACCTGCCCTTCGTCATCCTCGCGATCTACTCCACGCTGTCGCGGCTGAACCCGGAGCTGATGGAGGCGTCGCGCGATCTCGGCGCCGGCCCCGTCCGCACCTTCCTGCGCGTCACGCTGCCGCTGACCCTGCCGGGTGTGGCGGCCGGCGGGGTCTTTGTCTTCGTGCTCTCCATCGGCAATTTCGTGACGCCCGCGCTGCTCGGCGGCGGGCGGTTCCAGATGGTCGGCAACCTCGTTTACGACCAGTTCCTGACGGCGAACGACTGGCCCTTCGGTGCAGCCCTCGGCGCGGCGCTGATCCTTACCATGATCGTGCTGCTCCTGTTGCAGGCCCGCGCCACGGCCCATGCCAGCGGCGAGCGCAAAGGGGAGGCGGCGCAATGAACGCGACGCTTTCCAGCAAGTTGCCGGGGCGCATCGTGCTGCTCTTGGTCTTCGGCTTCCTCTATCTGCCGATCGCCGTGCTGGTGCTGCTGTCCTTCAACGACAGCGGCCTGCCGACCTCGTGGTCCGGCTTTTCCACCCGCTGGTATGGCGCGCTGCTTTCCAATACGGACATCCTGCGCGCCGCCGGCAACACGTTCATCGTCGCCGTCTTCGCGACCGTCATCTCCACCGTACTCGGTACGCTTTTAGCACTCGGCATGGAGACGCGCCGCCGCAAGAGCAGCGGTCTCGAAGCGCTCGCCTTCGCGCCGATGGTCATCCCCGATATCGTGCTCGCCGTGGCGCTGCTCACCTTCTTCTCGCGTCTCGGCCTGACGATGGGCTTGCACACCATCGTCATCAGCCATGTCATCTTCGACCTTGCCTTCGTCTGCTCGGTCGTGCGCGCCCGGCTGAAGCATTTCGATTTTTCCATCGTCGAGGCCTCGCGCGATCTCGGGGCGTCGGGCTGGACGACCTTCTGGCGCGTCACCTTCCCGGTGCTGCTGCCGTCCATCGTCGCCGGTGCGCTGCTCGCCTTCACGCTTTCTGTCGACGAGTTCATCATCGCCTTCTTCACGGCCGGCGCCGGGCGCTCGTCCATCACCCTCCCCATGCAGATCTATTCGATGATCCGCTTCGGCATCACGCCCGAGGTCAATGCACTCGCCACCATCGTCATGGGCGTCAGCGCGACGGCGCTCCTGATCTCGCAATGGCTTAACAGACAGCAGCAGGTCCCATGAACGCATCCAGCAATCCGATCCTGCGCATCGAGGGTGTCGGCAAGGCGTTCGGGCCGGTGACGGCCGTCGACGATGTGACGCTCGATATCCGCGAGAACGAATTCTTCGCGCTGCTCGGCCCCTCCGGCTGCGGCAAGACCACGCTGCTGCGCATGCTCGCCGGCTTCGAGAGCCCGAATGCCGGCCGCATCCTGCTTGAGGGCAAGGATATTTCCCCGTTGCCGCCGGAAAAGCGGCCGCTCAACCTGATGTTCCAGTCCTATGCACTCTTTCCGCATATGACGGTCAGGCAGAACCTCTCCTACGGTCTCGAAATGGAGCGGCTCGCCAGGACGGAAATCCGCCGCCGCGTCGACGAGACCATGGCGACGACGGACCTCACGCAATTTGCCGACCGCAAGCCCGAACAGCTTTCCGGCGGCCAGAAGCAGCGTGTTGCGCTCGCCCGCGCACTGGTGAAGCGCCCGAAAGTGCTGTTGCTCGACGAACCGCTCGGCGCGCTCGACAAGAAGCTGCGCGAGAAGATGCAGCTTGAACTCAAGCGCATGCAGAACGAGGTGGGCATCACCTTCATCATCGTCACGCACGACCAGGAGGAAGCGCTCGTCATGGCCGACCGCATGGCGATCCTCAAGGACGGCCGCCTCTTGCAGGTCGGCGCGCCGGAGGACGTCTATGAGCGCCCTGCCGACCGCTTCGTCGCCAACTTCATCGGCGTCATGAATTTCATCGATGGCAAGGTCGGGGTCGACGGTCTCTTCGTCGCGGAAGGTCTGCAGGTGAAAGCATCGGGCAATGCCGGCTCCGCGACGCTCGCCGTGCGACCGGAAAACATCGCCATCGGCCCGCCCGGCGACCTGCCGGTGTCCGGCGCCGTCGTCGATATCGCCTATCACGGCCTCGACCGCGTGCTGCACGTCAAGACGACCGCGAGTGCAACGCCGCTTCAGGTCCGCATTCCCGCGAGCGGGGCGGGCAACTGGAAGATCGGCGATGCGCTGAGCCTCAAGATCGATCCGGCGAGATGCCGGCTCTTCCAATGAATAAAGAGGGGAATACCATGTCCAAGACCATCGCATTCTTCCCGGAAGCGGCCTTTGGCCCGGCGCTGAACTCGGTCGGCATCGCGCAGGCCGTCGAAGCGCTCGGCCACAAGGCCGTCTTCCTCTCCGACCCCGGCTTCGTATCGGTCTATGAGGGCTACGGTTTCGAGGCACATGCCGTGAACCTTTCCGAGCCAATGCCGCCGGAGCAGATGGCAAAGTTCTGGGAGGATTTCATCAACGGCCACATCCCGAATTTTCGTAGATCTCCCTACGACCAGGTCGACAACTACGTGAAGGATTGCTGGACGGCGATCGTCGACAGCGCAAAATGGGCGCAGAAAGACCTGCCGGGCGTGCTGGCGAAGATCAAGCCGGACCTCATCTGCGTCGACAACGTCATCCTCTTCCCGGCGATCAAGCAATACGGCACGCCCTGGGTGCGCATCATCTCCTGCTCGGAAAACGAGATCGAGGATCCGAAAATCCCGCCGCATCTTTCCGGCTGCGGTGAGAAGGATTTCGCCTGCCACGCCGCCTATCGCGACCATTTCAACGACGTCATCAAGCCGATCCATGACGATTTCAACGGTTTCCTTGCCGAGAATAACGAGGCGTCCTATCCGATCGGCCAGTTTTTCGAAGCCTCGCCCTTCATGAACCTGCTGCTCTATCCGGAGCCGGTGAAGTTCGAGCGCGAGCATCCGCTCGATCCGAAACAGTTCCAGTATCTCGAGGGCTGCGTTCGCAAGGAGAAGCCCTACGAGGTGCCGGCCTTTGCCGAGAACAACGACAAGCCGCTGATCTACATTTCCTTCGGCTCGCTGGGGGCAGGGGATACGGACCTCCTGAAGCGCCTGATCACGACCATCGGCAAGCTGCCCTATCGCGCGCTCGTCAATGTCGGCGACTACAAGGATCAGTACGAGAACCTGCCCGGCAACGTCATCGTCGACAGTTGGTTCCCGCAGCCTTCGGTCATCCCACAGGTCGATGCGGTCATCCATCACGGCGGCAACAATTCGTTCACGGAGTGCCTCTATTTCGGCAAGCCGGCGATCATCATGCCCTATGTCTGGGATGGTCACGACAATGCGACGCGCGTCGATGAGACCGGTCACGGCTTCAAGATGCCGCGTTACGACTGGACGGATGCCGACCTTGCGGCAAAACTCGACGCCTGCCTCAACAATTCGACCATGAAGACGCGCCTTGCCGCCACCAGCGCCCATATGCAGGCCCGCAATGGCCCGAAGAAGGCCGCGGGCATTCTCGACGACCTCGTGAAGACGGGCGCCTATAATGGTTGAGACGACGAAAGCATCCGCCCCGCACATCCATAACGCGACGACCTTTTCCGACCTCGTCGACTGGGGCGACCAGCCGGACAGCCTGGAGGGCCAGTCTCACTCCTCGGGCCGTCTCGTCTTCAAAGGGCCGAACAACCAGCCGGAATCCGGCATCTGGGTCTGCACGCCCGGCCGCTGGCGGCTGTCCATCCCACGGGACGAATTCTGCCATTTCGTGGCCGGCCGGGCTGTGTATCGCTCGGACGAAGGCGAGGTGATCGTGGTCGAACCGGGCACGGTCGTTATGTTCCCCGGCGGCTGGACCGGCGAATGCACCGTCACCGAGACCATGCGCAACATCTACATGCTGGTCTGACGTAAAGAGAAAATGAAAGGAAATATCCCATGACCGCGACACCCCTGATGCGCAAGCCGCTGGAAGAGACCGACCTCAAGGACTGGGGCGTGATTCCCACCATGATCGAGGGCGAGAGCCGCACCTCCGGCAAGGTCATCTACAAGGGCCCGAACGGCGAATCCGAAAGCGGCCTCTGGATCTGCACGCCGGGAAAGTGGTTCTGCCACGTCACCAGCGACGAGTTCTGCCACTTCCTCGAAGGCCGCTGCACCTATGTCCATGAAAGCGGTGAGGTGATCGAGATCACGCCGGATACCGCCGCCTTTTTCCCGAAGGACTGGAAGGGTGAATGCACGGTCCATGAGACCGTGAAGAAGGTCTACATGATCCGCTGAGGGCATATTTTCCCCTCACCCCGAAAGCGGGGAGAGCGAGACGAAACGCTGCGGCTTGCCCCGTCTCCCCGCCTGCGGGGAGACGGGGCCGGCAGGCGGATGAGGGACCGTCGCCCGGTTCTCCAGAACACCAAGGAAGTATTGCCATGTTCAACCCCGCCGAACCCGTGTTCTACCGGCACCCGGCCTATGTCCCGAGCAAGGGCGCCCGCCATGCCGTGATCGATCCCGCAACGCTCGCCACCGTCGGCACCATCGCCGACACCGCGCTCGACGACATGGAGGCCGTGCTCGATGCCGCCACCATGGCGCAGCGGGACTGGAAACGGCTCGACGCGAAGACACGCGCGACCACCCTTCACCGCATCGCCAACCGCATCGAGGCAACAGACATGCGCCGCTGCGCTGAACTGATGTCGCGCGAGATGGGCAAGCCCTATCCGGAGGCGATCGGCGAGGTGGCGAACTGCGCGGGCGCCTTCCGCTATTTCGCGGAAATGGCGCGCGACGAGGGCGGCAAGGTGGCGGGCACCACGCAGGCCGGCTCCTTCCAACATGCGCGCTACGAGGCGCTCGGCGTGAGCGTGCATATCATGCCGTTCAATTTCCCGATCCTCCTGATGTGCTGGACGGTCGCCGCGTCGCTCGCCGCGGGCAATGCGTGCATCATCAAGCCGGCGCCCGCGACGACGCTCTCCACGCTGGAATTCATGCGGGTCTTCAAGGCCTTGCCGGATGGCCTGATCGCTTGCCTGCCGGGCGGTGTCGGGCTGAGCAGCGCGCTCATCGCCTCGCCGAAGACTCACGCCGTCGCGTTCACTGGCTCAGTTGCCGCCGGCAAGGCGGTGGCGATGGCCGCCGCGGCGCAGATGAAGCCGGCTGTCATCGAGGCGGGCGGTTCGGACCCGATGATCGTCACGGCCCACGCGCCGCTCGATGTAGCCGCGGCCGGTGCCGTCACCGCCGCCTTTCACATGTCCGGCCAGGTCTGCACCTCGGCCGAGCGGTTTTTCGTCGTCGATGCGGTGCATGACGCGTTCGTCGCAAAGTTCGCTACCGAGACGAAGCGTCTGCGCATCGGCAACGGTCTCACGCGCGCTGAGATAGGTCCGCTTGTCAGCGAGGCGGCGCGCGCAAAGGTCATCCGGCTGGTCGAGGATGCCAAGGCCGCGGGAGCGACGGTGGTGCTAGGCGGGAAGATCCCGGACACTGAGCCGACCGGCTGGTTCTACGAGCCGACCATCCTTGTCAATTGCACACCCGACATGGCGATCATGAACGAAGAGTGTTTCGGTCCTGTCGCCGCTATCATGCGCGTCAAGGATTTCAACGAGGCGATCGAACGGGCCAACGACAGCGAATTCGGCCTCGGCGCGTCCGTCTTTACCACCTCACTCGAAGAAGCGATGGAGGCGGCGGATCGGCTTGAGGCCGGCATGGTCTGGGTCAACAACCCGCTGATCGACAACGACGCGTTGCCCTTCGGGGGCTGGAAGAAATCCGGCCTCGGACGGGAGCTTTCAAAGCTCGGCCTCGATGCCTTCCGCCGCTCGAAAATGGTCATCATCGACCATAAACCGGTGATCCAGGGCTGGTGGTATCCCTATCCGGACGACTGGTTCTTCGACGCGGAGGGGCGCAAGCATGTGTGAGGTTCATTCCTCGCTCGCCGGCATCCTTCGGCACATCGCCGAGGGCACTGCATCACCGGCGACCGCACCGGCCAGTCCAACAGCCGTGGCGGGAGTTCGTCCATGCCTCGATCGACGACGCAAGCCAAAAAAACAGGTGCTGGTCCATTCGGACCAGGGCTCCCAGTTCACCAGCATGGACTGGGCATCCTTCCTCAAACACCACTATCTGGTTCATTCCATGAGCCGACGCGGCAACTGCCATGACAACGCAGTCGCAGAGAGCTTCTTCAACCTTCTGAAGCGTGAACGGATAGGCCGCAGGATCTATCGCTCTCGTGATGAGGCGCGTCAGGATGTGTTCGATTACATCGAGATGTTCTGCAACCCGAAACGAAAGCATGTCAGGAACGGGATGCTGTCGCCCGTCGAGTTCGAAAAGCAGCAGAAGATCTAACCCAGGGTGTCTACGAAACTCGGGGCTATTCAGTCAGGTGCGGAAGGGTCGGCATGGACGTTCCGATCTTCGAGACGGGGCGGTGCTTACGCTGCGGCCTCCCGGCCGTGCTGGTGCGGCAGGTCGGTGCCGAACTGCATCTGCCAGAACAGGGTGAGGATGTGGTTGCGCGTGAGCGGGGCGAGCGGCAGCGTCGGCGTGTCCTGGATCGGCATCCACCGCGCCTCGTCGATCTCGCTCGTCGGCGCGATGACCTCGTCTTCGAGCTGGACCCTGAAGACATAGGCGACGAGCAGGTGGTCCGTCTCGTCGGCCGCCTCGGCCTCGAAGCAGCCGAAGGGCGCCATGCGCGAGGGCGGAATGAGGATGCCCAGTTCCTCGTGCAGCCGGCGGGCAAGTGTCGCCTTCGGCACTTCGCCGTCCCTGATCCTGCCGCCGGCCTGCATGAACTGCGGCCCGCCGCGCTTGCGCACGAGCAGCGTGTCGCCGTTCTCCCGGGTGACGAGCGCGACCGCGATGCGGATTTCTTCCTGCATGATGACCCGATATTCCTCTTCCAACGATGGCGCGCCGCCGCCCGAAGGCGCTTTCGCTCCGGCCGCAAATCCTCTAATCGTTATATTTCACAAAATATAATGTATTGGGAAGAGCCATGTCGATGCCGACCGGCTTCCCGGAGATCGAGACAGGATGAGGGCATGCTGATCAGGCATCTGAAGTTTTTCGTGACGCTCGCCGAAGAACAGCATTTCGGGCGCGCCGCAGAACAGTGCAGCGTCACGCAACCCACGCTCTCGCAAGCGATCCGCAAGCTCGAGGAAGATCTGAACCTCTCCCTGATCGTTCGGGGGCACCGCTTCCTGTCGCTGACCGCCGAAGGCGAGAAGGTCCTGCGCTGGGGGCGGCAGATCCTCGCTGACTACGAGAGCCTGCACGATGACCTGAGAGGCAGGAAGAAGGGCGGCTTGACCGGGACGCTGCGGCTCGGCGTGATCCCGGGAGCGCTCGCGATCTCATTGCTCGCCGCGCTGACGGAAACCTCGGCCAGCTCCTCCTGATCGCCCCCTTCGGGGCAAGCTGCGTCCTTCTCTTCGCCCTGCCGCAAAGTCCGCTCGCTAGGCCGCGGAACGTGATCGGCGGGCACCTGATCTCCGCGCTGGTCGGCCTGCTGGTCCTGACCGTCCTTGGCGACGGCGTTGTCGCCATGGGGTTCGGCGTCGGCCTTGCCATCGCGCTTATGCAGTTCAGCGGCACGCTTCATCCGCCGGCCGGCGGCGACCCCTTGGTCGTCATCCTCGCCGGTGCGGGATGGCCCTTCCTGCTCCTGCCGATCGCCACGGGGACCGCAAGCCTTGTCATTCTCGCCTGGCTCTACCACCGGTTTGTTTCAAAGCGCGCCTATCCGGCGTGAAAGGTGCCGGGAAGCGGTCTGATCCGTCGATCGGTCCAAGACCGCCGCGCCCCCTGTTATGGGTTCCCGCTATGCTGCGGCGTATCACTTCAGCGCAAGAACAACCGGACCGGCGACCGGATCGGTGATGCCGAGGCCGCTGCCGAGGTCTTCGAGGGTATCGCGAAAGCCGTCGAGCGTAGCGATCATCTGAGGCCGGCTGGCGGCAAGAGCATCCATGCTCTCCCATTCCGCAACGATGCAATAACGCCCTTCGCCCGTCTAAACGATACTGGCATGGCGCAGGCCTGCCCACTCGGTCGCGACATTGCGGTGCGCATCGAGAAAGGCGTTCTCCATGCCGGACTTGACTTTGAAACGCACGACATTGAATGCGATCATGGCTGCCTCCCGTCAGAAATAGCTGCGATTGCTACAGGACGCCGGCGTCCGGGGACGGACCGGCCACGGAAGTCCGTGCCGGATGCATCCTTGCCTCCAAGCTAGCACGCACGAAAAATAAGGGAAATCTAAAATAGACATGCGAAATGCAATACTGCCTCAGCACCGGCTGGCGGCATGCCGTTCGCGCGTAAATGCCGAAGCCAGGCCCCTTCTTCAAGGCGAGGCTCGCGGCATGACCGGCAAGGCAGGCAGTCGGTGCCGTTCCCATCGATGTTGAATATATAACATTGATATTGACATTTGTGTATAATCTAACATAGCCTCCGCGATGTGTCCGATGGGATGTTGGATTTCGGGAGGAGAGAGAATGAGTTTTTGGCGCAAGCCCTCCATGCGGGGCAAGGGTCTGGCATTGGGCGGCATGACGATCCTGGCGGCGGGCCTCGCCGGCTTTGCGCCGGCCCTGGCGGCTGACGTCATCCGCGTCGCCTCGCCCTACCAGACGACGACGCTGGACCCGATGCGGTCGGCGGCGGCGGGCAATATCGAAACCTATGGCCAGCTTTATTCGCGCCTCCTGCGGCGCAATCCGGAGACCGGCGCGCTGGAACCGGGGCTGGCCGAGACCTGGGATATTTCCGACGACGGCAGGACATATACGTTCCATCTTCGCGGCGCCCGGTTCTCGGACGGCTCGCCCATCACGGCCGATGACGTGGCCTTCAGCCTCGAGCGCATCCGCACCGACAAGCGCTCGGCCTATCCGGCCCCGCTCAGCGCGGTGGAAGCGGTGACGGCGGCCGATCCGAAGACCGTGGTGGTCACGCTGAAGTCGGCCTTCGCGCCGTTCCTCGGCAATGCGGAAATCTGGAACATGGGCATCGTGTCCAAGGCCGACGTGGAGAAACGGGGCGAGGAGGAGGCCTTCGGCACGGTTCCGGTCACGTCCGGTCCCTACGGCGTCAAGCAGTGGAAGCCGAACGAGAGGCTCGTGCTCGAACCCAATCCGCACTACTGGCGCAAGGGCTATCCGAAATCGGACGCCACCGTCGAATTGATCGAGATCGCCTCGCCCGAGACCCGCATCGCCATGCTGAAGGCCGGCGAGATCGATGCAGTCCGCGCCGTGCCGTGGGCGCAGGTCGACGACCTGAAGACGGCCGAGACGATCGACATGCGGCTCGAGCCCTCGACCACCATCTACATGACCCTGCTGAACCACAAGCGCGAGCCCTTCTCCAGCCTGGAGGCGCGGCAGGCGGCCGGCATGGCGATCGACAACAAGGCCATGGCCGCGGCCATCACGCGCGGCTATGCCGAACCGGCGAACACCACGCTGCCGGGCAGCGTCGATTTCCACGACAAGGACTATCCGGGCATTCCCCACGATCCCGCCAAGGCGAAGGAACTGCTGGCCGCCTCCGGCATGGCGGGGCGCGAGGTGAAGATCCTGGCGACCGCCGATGCGCCCTCGCAGCAGACGGCGCTGCTGATCCAGGCCCAGTGGCAGGCCATCGGCCTGAAGCCTGTGATCGTCAATGTCGACGGCGGCGCCTGGTGGGATGCCACCGGCAAGGGCGACTACGACGCGGCGGCCAACTGGTGGTACAACGAGACCCCCGATCCCGACCTTGCCGTCCGCTGGGCGGTGTGCGGCACCTGCGGCTCGAATTCCTACAACACCTTCTACACCAACCCGAAGGTGGATGAACTCGTGGAGGAGGGCACCCGCGAGGCCGATCCGGCCAGGCGCGCGGAAGTCTACAAGGAGATCCAGAGGATCACCACCGAGGAGGTGGCGCAGATCCCGCTCTACTACGCGCCGAACGCGGTCGCCTATTCCAGGCGTATCGAAGGGCTCAAGCTGACCCCTTCGCTGCAGTGGACGCTCGAAGAGACGTCCATCGGCCAGTAAGCCGTCTCAAGCGCGCCCTACAAGCGGGGCGCGCCCTTCACGCCCGAAGCGGAGAACCGGATTGCCCCTTCTGCAGCTCCTTGTGCGGCGCCTGCTGCAACTTATCGGCGTGCTCGCCGGCATCAGCCTCGTGACCTTCCTTCTCGTGCACATGGCCCCCGGCGATCCCGCGCGGCTTCTCGCCGGGGAAAGGGCGAGCGCCGAGACCGTGGCGGCGATCCGCTCGCAATACGGGCTCGACCTGCCGCTCTGGCGCCAGTTCCTGACCTATCTCGCCAATCTCCTCTCGGGGGATATCGGCCTGTCGCTGCGCTTCCAGCGGCCGGTCATCCAGCTCATCGAACAGTTCATGTGGCCGACGCTGTTCCTGACCGCCTATGTCCTTTGCCTCGCCATCCCGCCGACGGTCGCGCTCGCCATCCTCGGCGCCCGCCGGCCGGGCGGCATCGCCGACCAGATCATCCGCCTCGTCGGCATTGCCGGCCTCACCATCCCGGTGTTCTGGCTGGGCATCATGATGTCGCGTTTCTTCGGCGTCAGCCTCGGCTGGTTTCCCGTTTCGGGCTACGGCGTCGGCTTCACCGGGCATCTCCACCACCTCTTCCTGCCGGCGGTCTCCACCGCCATCTGGCTGGTGCCGGTGCTGACGCAGAGCCTGCGCGCCGCCCTGATCGAGAAGACCGCCGCCGACTTCGTCACGGCCGCACGGGCGCAGGGCGCGACGGAGCGGCAGATCTTCTGGCAGACCATGCTGCCCAATGCTGTGCTGCCGACGCTCAACCTGCTCGGGGTGATGGTCGCCTTCATGATCGGCGGCGCCGTTATCGTCGAGACCGTCTATGCGGTGCCTGGCCTCGGCACGCTGATGGTCAACGCGCTGCTCGGCCGCGACTACTACGTCGTGCAGGGCCTGACGCTGGTCTTCGCGGTCTCGACCGTCCTGATCACGCTGACGGTGGACCTGTTGACCGCCTTCATCGATCCGCGCGTCCGGCTTTGAGGAGACCGCCCATGGCTGACACACCCGCTCCGGCAATCGCCGCCCCGTCCGTCCGGACGGTCACCCCCGTCATGCTGGTCGCGCTCTCCATCCTCGGCGGATGGCTGGTGCTGGCGCTGGCGGCCCCGGTGATCGCGCCCTACGATCCCGACGCCATCGACATCCTGAACATGCTTTCGCCACCGAGCGCCGCCCATTGGTTCGGCACGGACCAGGTCGGCCGCGACGTCTTCTCGCGGGTTCTCTTCGCAAGCCGCGTCGACCTGCTGCTGTGCGTGGCGGGGGTGCTGCCGCCGCTTGTCATCGGCACGACCATCGGTCTTCTGAGCGGCTATTTCGGCGGGCTGGTCGATACCGTGTTCATGCGCATCTACGACCTGACCGTCGCCTTCCCCTTCTTTGTGCTGGTGCTGGCCATCGTCGGCGTGCTCGGGCCTGGCCTTCTGAACTTCATCCTGGCGCTGACGCTCGTCGGCTGGGTCAGCTATGCGCGGCTGGTGCGCGCGCAGGTGCTGACGATCCGCGAAAGCGAATATATCCAGGCCGCCAGATGCCTCGGTTATCCGCCGGCCGCCATCCTCGCCCATCATGTGCTGCCCAATGCGATCGGCCCGGTCATCGCCTATGCGGTGAGCGATGCGGTGCTGGTCATGCTCGCCGGCGCCAGCTTCGGCTTCCTCGGCATGGGCGCACAGCCGCCGCTTGCCGAATGGGGCGTGATGATCGCCGACGGGCAGGCCTTCGTGCAGCAGGCCTGGTGGATCTGCCTCTTCCCAGGCCTTGCCGCGATTTCCCTCGGCCTCGGCTTCGCCCTGCTCGGCGACGGGCTGGGACAGCTCCAGCGCAGGGGGGTGACGGCATGAGCGGGCTCAGGAACGGCATGCCGCCGCTGCTGGAGGTAAAGGACCTCTCCGTCAGCTTCGGCGAATTTGCGGCGGTGAAGAACGTCTCGTTCGCGCTCCGGCCGGGCGAAATCCTCGGCATCGTCGGGGAAAGCGGCTCGGGCAAATCCGTGACCTGCCGCGCGGTGATGCGCCTGCTGGCCGCCGCCGCCCGCGCCGAAGGCAGCGTGACACTCGAGGGGCGAGACCTGCTGGCGCTCGGCGAGGACGAGCTGTGCGCCATTCGCGGCCGCGACATCGGCATGATCTTCCAGAACCCGGCGTCCCATCTCGACCCGCTGCGTCGCATCGGCGAGCAGGTGGCGGCGCCGATGATCCGGCATCTCGGCATCACCCGGCGCGAAGGCCTCAAGCGCGCCGTCGCGCTGCTCGACGATGTCGGTATCCGCGAGCCGGAAAAGCGCGCGCGCTCCTATCCGCATGAATTTTCCGGCGGCATGAAGCAGCGGGCGATGATCGCCGCGGCGATCGGCTGCCGGCCGAAGCTGCTGATCGCGGACGAGCCGACCACCGCGCTCGACGTCACGGTGCAGGCCCGCATCCTGCACCTGCTCAGGGACCTCAACCGCAGGACCGGGCTGGCGATGATCCTGATCTCGCACGATCTCGGCGTGGTCGCGGACATCTGCTCCCAGGTGGTGGTGATGCGCAACGGCGAGGTGGTGGAGCAGGGGCCTATCGACGACGTCATCAACCGGCCGCGCCATCCCTATACGAAGCTGCTGATCGAATCCCAGCCGGGCCGCAAGACCTACGGCACGGCGGACGGGCCGGACGGCGGCAAGCCGCTGCTCAGCGTGGAGAAGCTCTCGGTGTCCTTCTCCACGGGCGGGGGCCTGCTCGGCGGGCTCGGCGGTGGCGGTGCCTTCAAGGCGCTCGACGGGATCGACCTTGAGATCGGCGCCGGCGAGACGGTCGGCATCGTCGGCGAAAGCGGCTCCGGCAAGAGCACGCTCGCCCGCTCGATCATCCGCCTGAACACACCGGGCGGCGGGGCGATCCGCCTCGACGGGCAGGATATCGGCGCGCTCTCCGGCGATGCGCTGACGGCGTTCCGCCGCCGTGTGCAGATGGTGTTCCAGAACCCGTACGATTCCCTCAATCCGCGCCTGACGATCGGCGAGGCGGTTGCCGAGCCGATCTGGCGGCATGGCCTTGCCGACCGGAAAACGGCGCAGAAGGAGGCCGAGGCGCTGCTGGAGATGGTGGAGCTGCCGGCGAGCCTCTACGACCGCAAGCCGCGCCAGCTCTCGGGCGGGCAATGCCAGCGTGTCGGCCTTGCCCGCGCGCTCTCGCTGAAGCCGCAGCTGCTCATCGCCGACGAGATCACCTCCGCGCTCGATGTCACGACGCAGGCGCAAATCCTGGAGCTTCTGGTGCGGCTGCAGCGCGAGCGGTCGCTGACGCTCATCTACATCTCGCACGACCTCTCCGTCGTCAGCAGCCTTTGCCAGCGCGTCTATGTCTTCAAGGCCGGGCGCGTCGTGGAACAGGGGGTGGCGCAGCAGGTGCTGTCGAGGCCACAGCATCCCTATACGCAGGCGCTAGTCGGCTCGCTTGCCCGGCTGCCCGCCCATACAGGCACGATCTCACAACCGGTATAGACCCATGCGACTTGACGAATACGTATCCCACGACGGCACCAGCCTCGCCCGCCTGCTGGCCAGGGGTGAGATCACGCCGCGGCAGCTCGGCCGATGCGTCGAGGCGGCCGTCGCGGCCGTCAATCCCGCGCTGAACGCCGTCATCGAGCTTTATCCGGACGCGCTGGAAAGCCTGCCGGAGGCGGCGTCCGCTACGCCCTTCGGCGGCATTCCCACCCTCACCAAGGACTTTCCGGTCGAGGCGGGGCGGCCGGCGGAATTCGGCAGCCGCCTTGCGCAGGGGTTCCGCGCCGCCCATGACGCGGTTTACTGGACGCGCCTGCGCAACGGCGGACTGGTGAATGCCGGGCGCACGACGAGTTCGGAGTTCGGCGTGCCGGCGGCGACGGAATCGCCGCTCTACGGGGCGACGCGCAATCCCTGGAACCTGCAGCGCGGCGTCGCCGGGTCGAGCGGCGGGGCGGCCGCCGCCGTCGCGGCCGGCATCGTGCCCTTCGCGCAGGGCAGCGACGGCGGCGGATCGATCCGCAATCCCGCCGCCTTCTGCGGCCTGATCGGCCTGAAACCCTCGCGCGGCCGGGTCACCGGCTCCCCGAACGCCAATGCCCCGCTTCTCGGGCTGGCGACGGCCTTCATGCTGACCCGCTCCGTGCGCGATACCGCCGCGCTGCTCGACCTCTGCCACGGCCCCGATGCCGGCGACGGCTACGAGATCGTCGCGCCCGCGCAAACCTATCTGGACGCCATGCAGCGCACGCCGAGCGCGCTGCGGATCGCGCTGTGCACGACAGCCTGGTCCGGCGTCCGGCTCGATCCGGAGGTCGCCGCGGCGACGCGATCGGTGGCTGAGCGGTTCGCGTCTTTCGGCCATCATGTCGAGGAGGCATCGCCCGACTTCGACTATCCCGCCTTCCTCCACGCCCAGAAGGTCATCTGGGCCGCGGATGCCGCCGCGCACATGCCGGCCATGGCCCGCCACAGGGGCCGGAGGCTGGAAGACGCGCTCGGCCCGAGCGTCCATGCCCTCTATCGCTGGGGCTGCGGCATCGGCGGCGCGGAACTCATCGAGGCCCTTGCCGTCTATGACCGCGTGACGCGGCAGGTCGGCCGCTTCCTTGCCGGCTATGACCTGCTCCTGACCCCGACCAGCGCCATCGCGCCGGAGCCGATCGGCACCTTCGACCCCAACCGGGCCGGCATCGACGCGGACGGTGTCTTCGACGACCTCGCGCCCAAGGAGACGTTCACGGCGCTCTTCAACGCGACGGGGCAGCCCGCGATCTCCCTGCCGCTCGGGCGCAGCGGCGACGGCCTGCCGATCGGCATCCAGCTCGTGGCGCGCTTCGGCCGGGAAGACCTGCTGCTTGCGGCGGCGCGGCAAATCGAGGAAGACATAGGCGAGGCGCCCGGCATCTGGGGGCAGGGGCATCCGGCGACGCATGCCGGCAATTTCTAGGGGACTGTGACCGTGGCGAAGGCACGAGGCGGCAAGCATGCCGCAGGATCGAACGGCGTTGAGGAGAAGATCGACATCGAGGCGATCCTGCGCGACCGCATGGCCGGCTTCTCGCCCTCCGAACAGAGCCTTGCCGCCTATATCCTCGACAATATCCAGATCCTGCCGTTCGAGACCGGCAGCAGTATCGCCCGGGCCGTCGGCGTCAGCGAGATGACCGTCACGCGCTTCGTGCGCGGCCTCGGCTTCGAGAACCTGCGCGACCTCAAGAAGCGGCTGCGCGTCGCCGTCGCCGAGAAGGACAGCGAGATCGACGACTACATGGCGCGCTTCCAGATGCGCGAGGGCCGCCAGCAGATGCTGCAGGAGAGCCTGCGGCTGGAGCTCGACGCCATCGTCAAGGCCTATGCGCTGACCACCACCGAGGTCTGGGAGGAGGCGGCGAACCTGCTCGTCAAGGCCCGCACCGTCTATGTCGTCGGCTTCCAGGCCTCGAAGGGGCTGGCGATGGACTTCGCCAGCCGCCTGCTGTGGGCCCGTTCCAACGTCATCTTCATCGACAATGCCTCAGGCACGTTCGGCGAGATCCTCAATGCGGATCCAAGGCACAGCGCCGTCGTCTTCGTCGATACGGCCTCCTATGCCACGCGCGGCATCAAGCTGGCGGAAAAGCTGAAGGCGATGGAGATGCCACTCGTCGTCGTCACCGACAAGTTCAGCCACTGGGCCTTCGCCTATACGCGCTTCGCCTTCGAGGCCCATACGCATGTGAAGACCTTCTGGGATTCCACGGCAAGCCTCAGCGTCGTGCTCAACCTGATGATCGACGCCGTCGCCACCAGGCTCGGCCCGAAGGCAAAGGCCAACTTCGCCATGATGAGCGACATGGGCAGCCTGTTCGGGGAGTTCGTCGGCGGCAGCTACCTGCGCCGCACCGATTGAACGCGCGCCCGTTCCCAACCGAAAGCGAGATCCGTCATGACCGTCACGCCGCCGTTCCGCGATCCCCTCGCACCGGGCAAGCCCCTCATTCCCCGGCAGGACTGGGACCGTGCGCCCTGGAACCGCTGGACATTCCAGCACATCCGCGAGATGCTGCCGACCGCAAGGGTGTGGCGCGGCGCGGGGCCGGCGAGTGTGCTGCCGGCCGATCCGCAGGATATCGACGCCATTGCCTTCGAGGCGGACGGGCGGCAGGGCACCATCGCCGGCTTCCTCGCCGAGAGCTTTACCGACGGCCTCCTCGTTCTCCACGGCGGGAAGGTCGTCGCCGAGCGCTACCTGAACGGCATGGCGCCGCACACCCTGCACCTGTCGCAATCGGTCGCCAAGTCGGTCGTCGGCACGGTGGCGGGCATCCTGATCGGCCGGGGCCTTATCGATCCCGCCGCGCCGCTGACGCACTACCTGCCGGAGCTGGAGGCGACGGCCTATCGCGGCGCGACCGTCCAGCATGTGCTGGACATGACCAGCGGCGTGGTCTTCGACGAGACCTATACCGCGCTCGATTCCCACATGGCGCTGCTGGATGCCGCTAGCGGCTGGAAGGACCGCCAGAGCCCGGACTGGCCGCTGCACGTCTGGGATCTGATCCTCTCGCTGAAAGACCTGGAGTGCCCGCACGGCGCCTCCTTCCGCTACCGCTCGATCGAGACGGACGTCCTTTCCTTCGTGCTGCAGCGTGCGGCCGCCACGCCGCTGGCCGAGCTCGTCAGCCGTGAATTGTGGGCGCCGATGGGGGCGGAGGAGGACGCCTGCTTCACCGTGGACGCTGCCGGCTACGCCCTCGGCGACGGCGGCTTCAACGCCACGCTGCGCGACTATGCGCGCTTCGCCCTGCTGCATCTGCGTGGCGGGGAGATCGACGGCAGGCGCATCGTGCCGGCTGACTGGATCGCGGGAACACGCTTCAAGGCCGATCCCGCGCTCTTCGACGGCATCTATCAAGACGTCCTTCCCGCCGGCGCCTATCACAACCAGTTCTGGATCGAGGACACCGCCCGCGGCGCCTATATGGCCCGCGGCGTCTTCGGGCAGCTGATCTATATCGACCCGGCAGCGGATTTCGCGGCGGTCATCCTGTCGAGCTGGCCGGAATTCGTCAGCACGGCACGGACCCGAACAGCCCTTGCCGCCGTCAGGGCCATTCGCCGGCAGCTGGCAGGCTAATCCAAGGGGAGGTCACGTTCTCCATCGCGCTGCGGAGGGCGCATTCAGCAGCCCATGCGCCGCATGGGTTCCATAAGACTTGAGCGCTCGGTCCGCAGCATCGTTGGGGTGACCAACCGGCAGATTGACGATGGCGCTCGCCATGCTCGCCATTCCGGCCGTGGAGCGCGCCGGTGGCTTGGTCCGCTCACGCTGGCCGGCATCACCCGACCCCGCGGGCATAGGAGACGCAAGGCCTGCCGGAATGTCTTGGCAGGCCTCGCAGCGGGATTAAGCCGCCTGGCGGACGAGGACGCCGAGCGCCGTGGTGATCAGGCGGGCGAAGGTGAGCGCGCCGATCCCGTCGACGTCCCGCTCGGGCATGAACTCCACGAAATCCATGGCGGCGATGCGGCCGCGCTTTGCCGCCCCCTTGATGAGGTCGACGGCCTGATAATAGCTGAGGCCGCCCGGCGCGCGGCCGATGACGCCCGGAACGAGCGCGGGGTCGAGCGCGTCGGCATCGATGCAGATGATGATGTCGCTGCCTTCGGGGATGAGATCGAGCACAGCGTCGACGCCGTTGCGGTGCAGGTCGTAGGCAGTCACGAAGCTGACGCCCCAGGCGAGCGCATCCTCGTAGTCGCCGGTCGCCGCCGAGCCGATGCCGCGTGCGCCGACCTGGACGATGCGCTCGACATGCGGCATTTCGGAAGCCCGCCGCATGGTGGAGGACAGGCCCAGCCGCTCGCCCATGTGCACCTCGCGCCAGTCGATATGGGCGTCGATCTGCAGGATCGTGAACTTCCGCCCGCCGGCGGCAGTGCCGATCGCCTCGATCATCGGGATCGGGATGGAATCGTCGCCACCCAGCAGCACCGGCACGGCGCCACGGGCCAGCACCTTCGACACAGCCTCGGCGATGCGCGCGCGATTGCCGGCGGTGTCGGCCTCGCCGAAGGGCAGGTTGCCGCAATCGACCGGCCGCAGGTCCGGCACGGGGAAGACGGGGCCGCCGTGATCGAAATCGTGGCGGTCGACATTGGCCGTCAGCGATCCGGTGGCCCGGCGCAGCGCATCCGGCGCGTTGCGGCAATAGGCGCCCACCGAGGCATAGGGCGTGGCACAGGGCGCGCCGATCAGCGCCACCGGCGCCGAGAGTACGTCGAGGTCCGGGCAGGCCGCAAGGCCGAGGAAGGTCGTGGTCTCGGCCGCCGCGCCGAAGAGCGCGCCGAGGTCGGGCTTTTCATTCATGGATGGTCCTCCTGTGTTGCGGCCTTCGGCCGGGAAGCGGGCTGGATGAGAGGACGGGCCGGCGTCGTGTGGCGCTCAGCCGATCCGGTTTTCGAGATAGCCGGCCCAGCGGCGCTGGACGACCTGGAAGCCCGAGACCAGCACGAAGGTCAGGGCGAGATAGATCGCCGCGGCGGTCACGTAGGGCTCGAACTGGATGTAGTCGGTGAGGGTGATCATGCGCGCGACGCCGGTGGTCTCCAGCAGCGTCACGGTGCTGGCGAGCGAGGTTGCGTGCAGCATCATGATCATCTCGTTGCCATAGAGCGGCAGGGAGCGGGTGAGCATGGCGGGGATGAGGATGCGCAAGGCCTGCGTGCGGCGCGACATGCCGTAGGCTCGCGCCGCCTCGATCTCGCCGACGGGGATGTGGCGCAGTCCCCCTGCGAAGATTTCCGTCGTGTAGGCGGTCGTGTTGAGCACGAAGGTGAGGAGCACGCAGACCATCGGGCTCGAAAGCCACGGCCAGAGGATGCTCGTGCGGATCAGCTCGAACTGGGCGAGGCCGAAATAGACGAGGAACAACTGTACCAGAAGCGGCGTGCCGCGGAAGACCAGCGTATAGAAGAGGACCGTATAGCGTACCGCCGTAACCCGGCTGTTGCGCAGGAAGGCGAGCGGCACGGCGAGCATGAAGGAGATCGCAAGCGACGCGAAGGCGAGGAACAGCGTCAGCTTCGCCCCTTCGGCATAGAGGGGAAGGTTTTCGGCGATGACGGTCCAGTTCACGGCGCGAGCTCCCGAAGGCCGATCTCGAAGCGGCGGGCGGCGAGCCCGAGAAGCAGGAGGGAGAGGATGGTGACGAGAAGGTAGAAACCGGCGGCGACCAGATAGAAGGTGAAGGGCATGCCGGTCGCTTCCGCCGCGCCCTTCGCGCGGAACATGACGTCCTGGAGGCCGATCAGCGACACCAGTGCCGTCGCCTTGGCAAGCACCAGCCAGTTGTTGGTGAAGCCGGGCAGGGCGAGGCGCACGAGCTGCGGCAGGATGATGCAGGCGAACATGCGGCGGCGCGTGAGGCCATAGGCGATCGCGGCCTCGATCTGGCCTCTTGGAATGTTCTGCAGGGCCGTCTTGAAGGTCTCGGTCATGTAGGCGCCGAAGATCAGCCCGAGCGTCGCGATACCGGCGACAATCGGCGGAAACTCGATGCGCGCATCGATGCCCATCGCGTCAATCCACTGGTTGAGAAGCGCGGGCAGGCTGTAGTAGATCAGCAGCATGACCACGAGATCGGGAATTCCGCGCACGACGAAGGTATAGAGCGAGGCAGCGCTCCGCAGCAGCCGGTTGCCGGAAAGCTTGGCGAAGGCCGCGGCCATGCCGAGAACCGTCGCCACGACGAGAGAGGCGACGGCCAGCAGCAGGGTCGTCCACCCTGCCGCCAGTATCGTTGCGGTGAATGCACCGACCATGCCGGTCATTCGCCGAAATATTTGGCGTTGATGGCGTCGAGCTTGCCGTTCTCGCGGATGGCGGCGAGCCCCTTGTTCACCTTTTCGACGAGCTCGGCGTTCTTCTTGTTGATAGCAATCGCCACGCCCTCGCCGAATTCCTCCGCGTCCGCGCCGGTGAGCTGCGGCCCGACGAGTTCGAAGTCCTTGCCGGCGTCGTTCTTCAGGAAGCCGTGGATGATCTGGGCCTGGTAGCTGATGTGCAGGTCGGCGCGGCCGGCCGTCAGCTCAAGATAGGGTGCGCTGCCCGTGTCGTAGCGCTTGATGCTGGCCGTCGGAAAATGGCTGGTGACGTAGGCGTCCATCGGCGTGCCGGTCTGCACGGCGATCGTCTTGCCGGCGAGCCCCTCGGGCGTGAAGTCGAAGGCGGCGCCCTTCTTCGCCACGAAGCGGAAGATGGGGCGATCGTAGATGTCGCTGAAGGCGATGACCTGGCGGCGCTTCTCCGTGACGGTGAGCTGCGAGATCAGCGCGTCGTACTTGCCGTCGATCAGGCCGGGAATCATGCCGTCCCAAGCGGCGTTGAAGATGTTGCAGTCGAGTGCGGCCGCCTCGCAGATCGCTTCCATCAGCTCGATGTCGTAGCCGACGAGCTTGCCTTCGGAATCGATGTATTCGAAGGGCGGGAAGGTGGCGTCGGTGGCAATGTCGATCTGTTCGGCCGCCTGTGCCGCCGTGAGCGCGGCAGCCATGATCGCGGTGGCAAAAAGGGTCTTGAGCGTAGCCTTCATTCTTCTGTCCTCTGGGGTTGATCGTTCTTGTTGGTTCGGCAGGGTTTGCGGCCCCGGCCCGGCCGTCGGGACCGGCGCCTGATCAGTGCTTCAGCCGGCCGGCCAGGAACTGCTGCAGCCGCGGGCTGCTCGCCCGGGTGAAGATCGCGTCCGGCGCGCCCTCCTCCTCCACCCGTCCGAGGTGGAGGAAGACGACGCGGCTCGACGCGTGACGGGCGAAGCCCATCTCGTGGGTGACGACGATCATCGTGCGTCCTTCCTCGGCGAGCGCCTGCATGACGCGCAGCACCTCGCTCACGAGTTCGGGGTCGAGCGCGGAGGTCGGCTCGTCGAACAGCATAACGTCCGGATCCATGCTGAGGGCGCGGGCGATTGCCACGCGCTGCTGCTGGCCGCCGGAAAGATGCGAGGGGTATCTTTCCAGAACCTCGTAGTTGAGGCCCACCTTGGAAAGGTTGGCCTTCGCCCGCTCGATCGCTTCCTTCCGCGAGAGCCCGAGGACGCTGACCGGAGCCTCGACCACGTTCGAAAGCACGGACATGTGCGACCAGAGGCAGAAGTTCTGGAAGACCATGGCGAGCTTGCTGCGGATGTGGCGCAACTGGTGCCGGTCGCTGGCCCGCAGCATGCCGTCGCGGTCCCGGACGGTCGCCAGCACCTCGCCGTCGATGGCGACGGTGCCGGCACTCGGGCGCTCCAGGAAGTTGATGCAGCGCAGGAACGTGCTCTTGCCGGAGCCGCTGGCACCGATAACGCTGATCACGTCGCCGGCCTCGGCCTGGAGCGAGACGCCCTTCAGCACCTCGTGCGCCCCGTAGGACTTGTGGATGTCTGTCGCGCTGAGTTTCAGCATCGGTTCCCTTTCGGCAAGGCGGCTCGGACCGCTCTTCTGCTCATTTCTTTTGCCATCTAGGGACATGGCGCCGTTTTGCGCAAATGACGATTCTTCACCCGATACATGACGTAGAATCATGTATTGCGAATTCGTCCGGGGCATGGGCCGAAGACGATGGAATGATTTGTGAATCTCCGTCAGCTTTCCCGGAAACCCCTGTCAGGGCAGGGTTTCCCATGCGGCGTCGCGGCCGAAACGGGCAAGCAGCCAGCGCAGGAAGAGGCGGGTCGCCGAGCGGCGAAGGCTCGCATTGTTGCAGACGACGTGCCAGCCGCCGAAGGCGTCGATGGAAAACGAGAAGGGCTTGATCAGGACGCCCCGCTTGAGATCGGAGGCCGAGAGCGTATCGCTCACCAGCGCCACCCCGGTGCCGTGGATCGCGAGATCGATCGCCATGCCGAGGTCGCTGCAATAGAGGTGCCGGGCCTGCTGGTCGAAGTCGGTTTCGCCGGCCTCGGAGAACCACCGCCGCCATTCCGAGCCGTCGTCCCAGTGAAGCAGGAGGCAATGACGCAGGTCGGCGGGTCGGGTGATCGTCCCGCCGATGCGCTCGAACAGCAGCGGGCTGCACACCGGCGTGACATTGACATGGGCGAGGAGGGCGGACCAGCGATCCGCCCAGCCGCCCGGGCCGAAGGAAATGCCGACGTCGATATCGCCGAGCTCGTGCACCCGCTGGTTCTCGACCAGGCGGATGTGGCATTCGATCGACGGATGGTCCTGGCAGAAGTCGCTGATGTGCCGGGCGAGCCAGGTATTGGCGAACATCGGCGGACAGGCGACATCGAGCCGGCCGCCGACCTGGCTTGCGTCGGCAAGGCGCATCGTGGCGGCAAGAATCTCCTGGAGCGCGGCGGACACCGTCTTGGCGAGGATCCTGCCCGCATCCGTCAGCACCACGCCGCGTCCGGCCTTGACGAAGAGCTCGCAGCCGAGCGCCTCTTCCAGCCGGCGGATCTGATGGCTCACCGCGCTGTCCGTCAGGTGCAGCTCTGCCGCAGCCTTCGCGAGGCTCTGGTGGCGTGCCGCCACCTCGAAGGTGCGCAGTGTCGGCAAGGGAAGGTTGTGTAGGTCGGCCAATTTGAGAACGATGATGGTGGAGGAGAAATAAACGTCGAAAACATGTCCCAACGGCCGGTGTGCGGCCCGAACCTCTTCACGATAACATGATAAGGAGGCAAGTCATGTGGGGTGGATAAGGCATTTTTGCTAAGTCCGCTGACATGTGCGGCCATCGCGGACGCGCTCGCCCTCATGGGGAGACGGCGCCTTGTGGACGGGCGCTCCAACCCCATTCACGCGCCCGGGCGCTACCACGCTGTTTCGGGCGGCGCCGGCGTATCTGCTGCATCCGTTATCTCGTCGACAGGCTCGACTACTGTTCCACCTGTCCGCTCCCGCAGGCGAGCAAGTCGTCGCCCGACGAGGCGGCTTCCTGCCCCTGGTCGGCGTGTTCTTCCGGCCGATCGACAAGATCAACGCGATCATCGAGACCTATCTCAAGGCCATTGCCGGCTTCACGCGCTACACCCAGTTCCTCGACACCGATATGCTAGCGCAGGCCGCCAATCCCACATGGCGCGAATGGCAGGCGTTCGCGGCTCGGGAACTCCAGCCTTCTCGGTTCGGCCTATATGGCAGCTACTGGAAGTTCACATAGAGAGAACCTGCGGACTGCCAAGCAGCGCGAATGGCTGACAACGGAGCCGGCGGCTATTCTGTCTTCAGAAGCTTCGCTGACAGTGTTTCCTCGAAGCCGTGGTCCTTGAGCGCGGCGGCCAGCGTCGCCTCGTAGTCGGGCTGAGCGCTTTCGAAGCGTGAACGCCCTTTTTCGGTCAGGACCGTGTAGACCCCGCGCTTGTCGTCCGGGCAAAGATCGCGAATGGTGAGCGCGCCGCGCTCCAGACGCTCGACCATTCGCGAAACCGAACTCTGGTTCAGATGCAGATGCGTGGCCAACTCCTGCATTCGAAGTTCGGATTTGGCCGATCGTGACAATATCTGGAGCGCACGATATTCCGACAGGCCAAGCCCGTGCTGTTCTTGCAAAACCTTGCCCAGCTCCGCTTCGACGTTGGCTACGACATGAATCAGCTTGAGCCATGAATCGCTTCTCTTGGACATGACCGGCGTAGACTCCTTTCGAGCAATCAGTGGGGCATTCTTCATATGTATGTCCATGCAACCGCCGACTCAATGGAACGTGCGCCGCCATGACACGCGCAGCCCTAAGCGAAATGCCGGGGCGTGGGAGCAAGCCCTTCGAGATGGCGAGCTTGCTCATGGCAGGCGACCGTCGGGTTTGCGGATTGTCGGCAAAGAAGAGATACATTCCGCGATCGCCAAACCAGTGCGCGGGTATGATTGAAATGCTTCCGGTCGCAACTGGCGCCTCACCTAAAAATCACGCCATCCTGGTCAACTGCGAAGGCGGTGAATGGAATGCCACCATCGTGGACAGATTCACGGAGAAGGCGATTGCCTCCTCCATGAGCTGCTTGTCGCGGATCGAACGATCGGCTGCCATTAGGCTCGACCCTGGAGCTTTGCGCTGTCGGCGAGCTTCAGCCAGACGATACCGGCGATGATGACTGCCAGCCAGAATGCCTGGCCCAGCGTGAGCGGCTGGTCGAGCAGGATGCTCCCGAAGACAGCCGCGCCCACGGAGCCGATGCCTGCCCATACCGCATAGCCGATCCCCACGTCGATGGTTCGCAAGGCGGCGCTGAGGAAGTAAAGCGTGAGCAGGAAGAACACCAAAGCGGCCGCCGACCAGCTCAGGACGGTAAACGCCTGGCTGCCCCCGACGCTGAGCGCATATCCGATTTCAAAGGCGCTTGCGAGCATCAACATGATCCATGCGCGCCCGCTGCTTTGGTGGTTTTCATCCGTAGTCGTCATGTCAGGTTCCTTTCAGGTCGGATGGGAATTGCACAAGGGCGGCGGTTCTCTACGCTGCGCCGCTGAGGCGCAGGCCAACGACGCCTCCGATGACGAGGGCGATCCCGAGTATCTTTTTCAGGTTGAGTTGCTGGCCGAAGAACAGCGCACCCAGGACGACGATTCCGACGCCCGCAACGGAGGTCCAGATGGCGTAACCAACGCCAACGTCGAAGGTAAGAAGTGCAAGACTGAGGAAGAAAGTGGCGATTGCGCCGCTGACAAGGGTGACGATGGTCCACCCAAGCCGCGTGAATCCCTTCGCATTGCCTGCGCTGATTGCGACCGCGATCTCAAAGATCACGGCTACTCCAAGATATAGCCAGCTCATCGTGTTTTCCTTTCATCACTGGTTGGGCTTGATGGCCTGCGCCTGGTGGGCAGAGCTTCGCGCACCGGTTTATTCGTTTGCATGTGCATGCATATTAAAGCTGACGGCATAAGTCAATATCTATGCATGCGCATGCAAATTAATGGATGTTCAGCTGCTGCGAGATAGGTCCGGGAATTATCCGGCGTGCCGCTGACTAGCGCCTATCTCGACGAGAATTTCCTCGAATATGCGGAATATGGCCCACAAGCCGATGCTCGCAGATGCCGGCCGCAAAGGGGGAGGTACTCAAGCTATAGTCATACCCGTTATTAGGCCTGCATGCAGGAGGTCGGCACGCAGGCGGATGTCACGATCGCCTGGCACGCCTGCCGCGGGCCGCCTCCAGATCTTCCGGCTGTCGAGCACCCTGAGTTCTCAGGTTTTGGTAAGAATCCCGTCAACGCCAAACCCGCGGGAATTTTCTATCGCCGCCGCTGGGGCTTCAAGCTGTCGTCGCTTCCTCGATCAGCCAGTTGATGAAATAGCTAACCTCGGCAGTTTCCCGCTTTGCTTCCGGGCAGATGCAATAATAATTGTGAAGAGCCGGTACGCTGAGTTGCAGCGGCTGTACCAGCCGGCCTTCGTCGAGATCGCGGGCGGAAACGACTTCGTCGCTGAGCGCGACGCCGAAACCATCCCGTGCAGCCTGAAGGACGATGCCGAAGTCGTCGAAATAGACGTCCGCTTCGCCGGCATAGGCAATGCCCGCCTCTGCCTGCCAGCGACGCCATTGCGATCCGTCATCCTCGTGAAGCAGCCGGTGATAGGCGAGGTCGGAGGGCTGGCGGATGGCGTTCGGCCCGCGCAGGAGCTGCGGGCTGCAGACGGGCGTCATGCGGATGCCGTGCAGCAGGCGCCACCAGAAACCTGGCCACGGCGGCGCCCCATAGACGATCGCGACATCCGTCTTGCGCCAGTCGACGCCGGGAAAGTGGCTGGATGTGACGACCTTCAACTGGAAGTTCGGGCTGTCGGCCATGAAGGTGAAAAGCCGGGTGGCGAGCCAGGCGACGCCATGAACCTGCGGGATGGAGATGGTCAGGGTTCGCCTGCCGGCGTCGCCATATCTTTGCACCGAAAGCTGGCGCACGCCGGTCTGGATCGCGTCCATCGCGCTCGCCACGGAGCGCTGGAGCTGGCTTCCGCTGCGGGTCAGGGCCAGTTGGCGTCCGCGCTTTTGAAACAGGTCGACACCGAGCGCCGTCTGCAACGCGCGAATCTGCTGGCTGACGGCGCCCGGCGTCACATGCAGCTCCGCCGCCGCCGCGCTGACATTGCCGAGCCGCGCGACGCTCTCGAAGACGCGAAATGCATGAAGGGGAGGCAGCACCATCGGTTTCGTTCCTCAATCGGGGACTTGATGATCAGGCATTCTGGTCGCGTCCGGGGCGCAACTGCTCGATCACGCGATCGGCAAGCGCGCGCAGGACCGGATCGCCCGCCCGATCCACGGGACAGACGATGTAATATTCCCGCGCCGCGTTGATGGTCGTCGAAAACGGCTGAATGAGCCGGCCCTCGCTCAGATAGTTCCGCGTCAGGACGTCCGAGACCAGCGCCACGCCGCGGCCTTGAACGGCAGATGCGATCGCCTGCGCCACTGAATTCACCCGCACCCGAATGTTGCCCTCAAGGCCGATCCGCGCGGCGACGGACCACTTCGCCCATTCGCCGCCGTCGTCCTCATGCAGCAGGACGACCGAACTCAGCTTCCTGTCGCGGTTGCGCAGGTCGAGCCGGGGGAACAGCGTCGGCGAGCAGACGGCGCAGAGCCTGACTTCGCTGAGCGACCGCCAGTACTTTCCGGTAAACGGCGGGTTGTCGTAGACGATGGCGAGGTCGTTCTTGTCCCAGTCAACGTCCGCGGCAGTAACGGCCTCGTTGATCGTCAGGCTGACTATGCCGTTCGACTGGGCGAAGTCGACGATGGCCGCTGTCAGCCAGGCAATGCCGAGTGCGGTCGGCACGGAGACCGACAGCGCGGCGGGCTGGTCGCCGGTGGTGATTTTCCGCGAGGCGCGCGTCGCCGTGTCGAGTTGACTGAGCGATATGGCAACGGCCTGCGAAAAGTCCTTGCCCGCCTGGGTCAGCGCGACATTCCGGCCCGCTTTCTGAAACAGCACGATCCCCGTGGCTTCGCTGAGCTTCTTCAGTTGCAGGGAAACCGCGCTGGGGCTGAGGTTCAGTTCCTCGGCCGCATGCCGGACCCCGCCGAGGCGCGCCGTTGCCTCGAAGGCCGGCAGATATTGCAAATACGGGGGCAGGCGACTCATCGAAGGTCCGGCTGATTGTTTATAATAACAGAACGATACCGGTGATTATAAATTGATTTTTCCAAACTGTTAAGAGTGCTATCCAACGACAAAGAGGAGAACGTTCATGATTTCGGCAAAGCCATTCGATTTTCCCTATGACGGCAATCTGGAGGTGGAAAAGACCGCGCTCATCGTCATCGACCTGCAGGAGGATTTCCTCTCGACGACCGGCTATTTCGCCCGGCAGGGCTATGACCCGGCGCCGCTCCGCGCAATCCTTCCCGCGGTCAACCGGCTGATTGCCGCCTGCCGGGGTGCGGGGGTTCGGATCATCCACACGCGGCAGGGCTATCGCGAAGATCTCGCGGACATGACCCCTTATGAGAAATGGCGCCGGAAGCGCTCCGGGCTTGAGGGGACGACCGCGCTGCTGCGGTCCAGCCCCGGCTTCCAGATCGTTCCCGAACTGGATGTGCGTCCGGAGGACATCATCGTCGACAAAACCTGCAACAGCGCCTTCACCTATACGGACTTCGAGCATGTCCTGCGCGCGCAGGGCGTCACGCATCTCCTGTTTTCGGGCTGCACCACGGATGTCTGTGTCCACACCACGCTGCGGGAGGCCTGCGACCGCAACTTCCAATGCCTGACGATCTCCGATGCCTGCGCCAGCGGCGATCAATACGCCCATGAGGCGGCTCTTCACATGGTCACCGTCGAGAACGGTATTTTCGGCGCGCTCGCCGACACGGCCGCGGTTCTTGAAGGCCTGAAGAAGCTTGGAACAGTTGCGAAATGAGTGGGGTGCCTGCGAACCAGAAATACGTTTCCCTGATGCGCCTGACGCAAAAGGGGCTCACCGAGCTGGCCGACAGCGCCAAGCGCCGCAAGGTCAGCGAGGATCGCGTGGCGGCGCTCGGTGGCCGCTCGATCGCCTTCTACGCCCTGCTCGGCCCCTATGATTTCGTGCAGGTTTTCGAGATGCCGAGCAATGAAGCGATGATGCAATACGTCCTTACCGCCCGCCGGGACGGACATGTCGAACCGTTGATCCTTCCGGCCTTCGACACGGACATATACGGGCAGATCCTCACGACTATCGTTTAGTTTTTCTGAGTTTTTTCAGCGAAAATATTTAGCTTGTCTGCAATGAACGTTCATATACGACTTAACAAAACATCCATCCAAGAAGCCAAAACAAGGGAACACGACAATGAAGACTGCACGACTGGGAATGAAACCGTCTCTTCTCGCCGGCACCATGCTGGCAGCTATTTTCGGCGCAGGCGCCGGTCTTGCCGCAGACCAGAAGCCCGACTTCGTATCCGGCGGCGTCTTGAAGGTCTGCACCAGCGGCGAATTCCCGCCGATGGAATATTACGAGAACCCCGGCGACAAGGACCTCATCGGCTTCGAGATCGACGTCATGGACGCGATCGCCAAGCGGTGGGGCGCCAAGGCCGAATATATCGTCGGCGACTTCAAGGGTTTGCTCCCCTCGCTCGATTCGAAGCGCTGCGACCTTGTCGCGAGCGGTATCCTGATCACGCCCGCCCGCCTGGAGAAATACGACGGCATCCCCTATTTCAGCTCGCATATCGTGTTGGTCACCGCGGCGAGCGACACGCAGACCAAGGTCCCCGCCGATGTCAGCGGCAAGGTGATGGCGATCGAGGCCGGCACGTCCTATGAAAAGATCGTCGCCGACCTCAATGCGGAGCTTGAGGCCGCCGGCAAGGCGCCGATCCAGGCGCAGACCTATCCTTCGGCATCGGGCGTGATCGAGCAGATCCTCGTCGGCCGTGCGACCGCCACCATCACGCAGGATACGACGGCCGCCTATCGCATGCTTCAGGTGCCGGGCCGCCTAAGCATTCCCTACACCTACGAGGAGAGCGAGAACTACGGCATCTATCTTAGAAAGAGCGATGGCGACCGCCAGATGCTGAAGGAAGCGATCGAGGCCCTGCAGGCAAGCGGCGAGATGAAGGCGCTGCTTCAGAAATGGAACCTGCCGGAAACGGCGACCGACGTTTCCCATGACGTCAACTGACGACAGGACGATTCAGCGTTGTTCCAGCTCGACCTCTTCCTGCACGCGATCTTCAGCGCCCCCCTTTTCAAGGGGGCGCTCCTGACGATCGGCCTTTCCGTTTGTGTCATGGCCGTGTCTTTGGTGCTCGGCATGGGGCTCGGCTCCATGGCGGGCTCCCCGCGGCCGGCGGTCCGGTGGCTGGTGACGCTCTATGTCTGGCTCTTCCGCGGCGCGCCGGCCCTGCTCGTGCTGCTCTTCGTCTGGAACGGCCTGCCGCAGATTTCGGAGATCTTCCGCGCCGGCTGGTTCACGCCTTTCGTCGCGGCGTTCCTGGCACTGTCGCTCATCCAGATCGCCTATCTGGCGGAAATCCTGCGCAGCGCCTTTGCCGCCGTCGGCCCGGGCCAGCGGGAAGGGGCGGCGGCCCTCGGCATGCATCGCTGGCAGATCTTTCTGGTCATCACCATGCCGCAGGCGCTTCGGATCGCGGTTCCCGCGCTGATGAACGAATTCATTTCCCTCCTGAAGACCACGTCGCTTGCGACCGTGATCTCGCTCAAGGAACTGATGACCGTCTCGCAGTTCGCCATCGCGACGAGCTTCCGCTTCCTCGAATGGTACGGCGCCGCGCTCGTCTACTACCTCGTCATCGTCTCGGTGCTGACGCTCGCGCAGAACCGCATCGAGCATGTGCTGTCACGCGGCTATCGCTGATCCCCGCTTCACCCACGAGTTGGACATGAACACGCAAACGAAGACCGATCTTCCGCACAAGGCCGCGATCGAAGTGGCCGGCGTCAACAAATGGTATGGCGCTTTCCAGGTCCTGAAGGGCATCGACCTTACGGTGAACAAGGGCGAGCGCATCGTGATCTGCGGACCCTCCGGCTCCGGCAAGTCGACGCTGATCCGCTGCATGAACCGTCTCGAGGTTCACCAGGAAGGCTCGATCATCGTCAACGGCATCGAGCTCACCAACCAGCTCAAGCGCATCGACCGCGTTCGAAGCGACGTCGGCATGGTGTTTCAGCACTTCAATCTGTTTCCGCACCTGACGGTTCTCGAAAACTGCACGGTCGCCCAGCGCTGGGTGCGCAAGCTGCCGAAAAAACAGGCGACCGAGATCGCCATGAAATATCTGGAACGTGTTCATATCCCGGAAAAAGCAGACAAATATCCGGGCCAGCTCTCGGGCGGCCAGCAGCAGCGCGTCGCCATCGCGCGGGCCCTCTGCATGAACCCGAGCATCATGCTGTTCGACGAGCCCACCTCGGCGCTCGATCCCGAAATGGTCAAGGAAGTGCTGGACACGATGATTTCGCTTGCCGCCGACGGCATGACGATGGTGTGCGTCACCCACGAAATGAATTTTGCGCGCGAAGTGGCCAGCGAAGTGGTTTTCATGGACGGTGGCCAGATCATCGAGCGCAACAAGCCGGACATACTGTTTTCGGCGCCGACACATGAGCGCACGCGGCGCTTTCTCGGCAAGCTGCTGCATTGAGCGAGATCGCCATGAACAACGCTGACTGGTTTTCAACGGAAGCGATCTCGGATCGGTTGACCCGGATATACGAACCGCATGTCCACCCCTTCTTTCGGGCCAACATGTTCCACGTCGTCGGCCGTGATGCCGATCTCGTCATTGATTTCGGCATGGGCCTCGGTAACCTTGCAAGCGTGCTGACCATTCCCCCCGGCAAACCCGTCCTTGCCGTGGCGACACACATCCATGTCGATCACGTCGGCTCGTTTCACGAGTTCGAGAACCGGTTGGGTCATGAAGCTGAGGCCGAAGCCTTCGCGCATATGCCCGACGCCGACACGCTGGCCCCGTATTTTCGCATGCAACCGGATGTTCTCGCGCAGGTTCCGCCGATGGGCACCAGGCCCGAAGCCTATGCAATTTCACCAGCGCCGCTGACCACGATCCTGGCCGAGAATGACATCATCGACATCGGCGACGCCTGCTACACGGTCCTGCATCTTCCCGGTCACTCCCCGGGATCGATAGGCCTCCTTGATCAGAAGACGGGGATATTCTTCAGCGGAGACGCGATCTACGAGGGAAGTCTCGTAGACGATCTGCCCGGATGCGACATCGAGGCCTACAAGGCGAGCATGGAACGCCTGCTGCAGCTTGATCTGGAAGTCGTCTATGGTGGTCATGGATCGAGCTTTGGACGCGCCCGTTTGCAGGAAATCGCCAAAACCTATCTGACCTCAAGGAATTCTTGAAATCAGGTATGCGGCCGAGCAACTACGAGCGGATACCATGCTTTAGGGCGGGGGCCGGTCGCTTCGATGGCAAAGCGCGAGTCGTGGAGGCTTTGAAACAGGGCGCTTACATCGCGCGCGATGACATGCGGATCCGTTTCGGGGAAAGCGCCCGAGAGGACATACGCGGCCTCCGCCTCATCGACCGGATGTATCATGAGGTTCCAGATGCCGAGCGCGATAGGATTGAGGTTGTTGATCGCCGCCGTGTGATCGACGCCGGCCAGAAAGGCTTCGCCTTCGACCTCGTGCATCGTCACATCCGGATTCCGGACGAGGCGCATTCCCGGCCGGTAGGGTTCGCACGACAGGTCCTGGTCGAACTCTATATCCGCCTCCGCCAGGGGATCGTGCTGCAGCAGCCGCCGGGAAAGCGCATCGGGATCGGCAAGTGGGAGGTGCTGCGGGGCCGCCGGCCAGCGGCCGAAAGCCGATGCGAGCTGTTCGGCGGCCTCCTCGAGATCGGCATAGGCAAGAACATAGCAGGGCAGCCTCTGCACGAGTGCGCTCATCTGGGCAAGCAAGGGGCGGGCGTCCTCGGCATAGGAAACGTTCTGGCGGGCCAGCAGCTTCAGGGCGAGGCTGCGCGGCGCCGCGCGGAGGTCGGCAGGCCCACGCGGCTGGCGGTCGAGCAGGACGATCGCGCCGATGGGGGCGGTCGTTCCCTTGCGTGCGAGCCGGCCCTCGGGCAGGGCGAGATAGTGGTAGCGCCCATCCGAGGCGCCCGCGTGCCGCATGACGAAATCGCGAAAGGCCGGCGTGGCCGAAGCCGGCAGGGGCAGCCGCAGGCGTGGGGCGACGCCCAGCGCGACACCGTTGCCTTGCTCGTCGAGCGGCACGATGTCGTCGCCGAAGATCGTGTGTCCGTCCGCCGCCAGCCTTGCGGTCAGGGTGCTCTTGCCGGCATGGGAATGGCCGGGAAAGACGAGCAGCCGGCCGGCGAAAAGGGCGGCCGCGCCGTGGAGGCAGAGGCGGTGCGGATTTTCCGTCACGAGCGCGCCGGCCAGGCTCACCATAACGTCGCAGGCCGCGGCGACCGGGGTCGTCGGGACCGGCTCCTCCTCGGGGTGGTGGACGACGAGCGAGGTGCCCCTGGCGATGATGCGGGCGATCGGCTCCTCGTCGGTTTCGACGCGGTGAAACGGCCAGTCGATCGCGGCGGCTTTCAGCGCGGCGAGAAACGCCGGGTGATCCGGCACGTCGATGTTGGCCTTCAGTCCCTCGAATGCGAGGCGCATGGTTCCGCTCCGTGCAATCGTCAAGCGGGGCGGAGCGGAAAGGCCGCTCCGCCCGGTTCTGCGTTCAGGTGAAGATCGTGCGGCGCCGGGTGGTCCTGCGCCTGCGGACGCCGCTGCGGCTTCCGCCGCCGCCTCGGCGCGTGCCTCGGCCGCTGCTCCTGCGACCGCTGCCACGGCCTCCGCTTCCCCGGCTGCCGCCGCTCCTCCCGGAGGAAGCATGGGCCTCATCCAGCTTGAGCATGGCGGGTGCCATATAGGCAGTGGCGGCCGCCAGTCCCAGTCTCGTCAACATCGCGCGGCGCGACAGGCCGCCTGGCTTGGTATCTTCGATCGACATGGTCAGCTCCTTTCCTGGTTGGAAAAGCTCCCATCCAGGGAACTTCGGCAGGGCAAACGCAGGCGACGCACCACCTATTCCATGCCGCATCGAATTTTTATGGCTGCGCTTCGACTGCCGGCAGGATATCCGCCGGCGGCATGGCGCAGACTGCGGGCGCTTGCACGAGCCCCCAGCCGAAGGTCGTGTCGCGGCCGCCGCGACCGAGGTCCATGGCCCCGGCGGCAAGTCTGTCCACGATCTCCCGGCCCGATGCCTGTGGATCGGCCGCGCGGGCGGCGGCAAGGGCGGCCGAGACGAAGGGTGCCGCATAGGACGTGCCCGAACGGAAGCGCCCGCCACGCACCGAGGCCGCCGCCCAGACGCGCACGCCCGGGGCGGCGAAATCGATATGCTCGCCGGCTGCCGCCCGACGATAGGCGCGCAGGCGGTTGTCGACCGCGGTCACCGCGACGACGCCGGGATAGGCCGCGGGGTAGAGCGGGTCCGCCCGCGGCCCCGAATTGCCGGCGGCGGCGACGAGCACCACGTCGCGTTCGACAAGGGCGCGCACGACCCGTTCCAGCACCAGATTGGCCGGGCCGGCAAAGCTCAGATTGACGACACGGGCCTTGCTGGCCGCAATACGATCCAGCGCGCGGGCGATGTCGAAGACGTCCGCTGCATCCTGCCCCCTGGCGTCGCTGTGGAACGCATCGACCGCGACGAGGCGGGCACCGGAAAGCAAGCCGGGGGTGCGCGACGCCGCGCGGCCCGCAAGCAGCACCGCGATGGCGGTGCCGTGCGTGCGCGAGGACGGGCGCCTCTTCGGATCGACGACCGAGACACGCTGGAGAGCCGTTCCTGCGAGCGCCTCGTGCCCGGTGTTCACGCCGGTATCGACCATGCCGATGGTGATGTCGACGGGGCAGGCGTGCGGGGCCTCCTTCCAGCCGATCATGCCGAAGGCGGCGCATCCGTCACTGCCGCAGGCAAGCTCGTTGGTCCGGTAGATATGGTTCGGGTCGACAAGGGCGGATGGAACGAGCTGGAGGATTTCGGTGCGGGCCTGTTCGATCGTGCGGTTCTGCGGCAGCGTGAAGCGGGCAATCTCTGCGTCGAGCAGACCGAGCCGGTCGCGGACGACGAGGCCATATCCCTGCGCGGTGATGAGGTCGATCGCGGCCGGCGAGGGCGCGGCGACGACGATCTCCGGGCGGGGCCTGCGGGCACGCGGGCGCTGCCGTCGCGGCCGGGGAGAGCTTCTCCCCGAGCCCCCGTCGCGCGAGGAGCGCCCGACGGAGGAGCTGCCCCCGGAGGAGGATGCTCGCGCGGAACCGAGCCCCAGGAGGGCCGGCGCGGCATAGGCAAGTCCGGTGGCGATGCCCAGCCTTTGCAGCATGCGGCGCCTGGTCAGTTCCGCTGCGCCGTGCCGGTTTCCATCGTCTTTTCCCATATCGAGGCTCCTGAATTCGACAATAGAGACGAAAACGTCGCAGGCTCACCTCTATTCCAGACAGGGGGAATTTTCATGCGCGGCTGGAATAAGGGTGGCGTCTTCGGCGTTCTTGGGCGAGGACGGATAGTGTATGGCGGATTTCGGATATGACATCGTGGCGCTGCTGCCGAGGCTTCGGGGCCTCGCGCGCACCCTGACGCGTTCTCGCGATGCAGCCGACGATCTCGTGCAGGCGGCGTGCGAGAAGGCGTTGCGGCATCGCGAAAGCTGGACGCCCGGCACGCGGCTCGATGCGTGGCTCTTCCGTATCATGCGCAACCATTGGGTCGACACGATGCGCCGCAGCCGGCCCGACATGCCGATCGACGACGGCGGCGCCGAGATGGCCTTGCCGACGGAAGATGGCCGAAGGGTGGTCGAGGCGCGTCTTGCGCTTGCGGAGGTCCGGCGCGTCGCCGATTCCCTGCCGGACGAACAGCGCGCCGTGCTTCTGCTCGTATGCGTCGAGGACCTGACCTATCGGGAGGCCGCCGAAATGCTGGATGTTCCGATCGGCACGGTGATGAGCCGGCTGGCGCGTGCGCGTGTGGCGCTGGTCGCGGCTATGGAAGGCGATGTCCCCGCGCGGGCAGGTGGAGAACGGTCATGACAGGAAAGGTGACGGACGAGATGCTGATGGCGTTTGTCGATGGCGAGACCGACGAGACCACCCGCGCGGCCATCGAGCGTGCGCTTGCCGCCGATGCCGCCCTTGCCGCCCGTGCCAAGCTGTTTCACGGCAGCCGTACCTTGCTGCGCGAAGCGTTCGGCGATGCGCGGCGGGAGGAGGTGCCCCCGGCACTGATCGAGGCGGTGCTCGGCCGCCGCGACAATGTCGTTCCGTTGCGGAGCCGGATCCGGGCCCGATTCGCCCTGCCGCTTGCCGCCTCTCTCCTGCTTGTCGTCGGGGGGGCCGGTTATCTCGCCGGCCGGACGGGCGCCGGCAATGACGATCCCCTCGGCCGCGCCGCAATCGCCGAAGCGCTTTCGGCCACCCGGTCGGGAGAGGAGCGCTCGATTTCCCTTGCAGGCGAGAGTGCACGCTTCGAGACGCTTGCCACCTATCGGGTCGAGGGCGGAATCTGCCGCAGCTTCGATATCGGGGGGGCGCGCGCATCGCTGACCGGGATCGGCTGCGACCGCGGAACGGGCTGGACAGTGGAGCTCACCGTCGAACGGAGCGGCGGCAATGCCTATGCGCCGGCATCCGACGCCGCGCTTCAAAGCGTTGACGCTTACCTCGATGCGCTCGGCGTGTCGGATCCGCTGACGGCTGACGAGGAGGCGGGCATCCAGGGCCGTGAATAGCCCACCGCATGGCGTGTCGCGCGTCACCCTCGTCGGGGAAGCTTTAGCGGAAAAGGAGATCCGTTCAGCGTCGATGGGGTGTTTCGCCCATGCCCTCCGCATCCCGGAGCGCGCGCAGGAAATGGTCGTTCTCCTCTCGCGTGCCGATGCTGACGCGGATGAACCTCTCGAAGCCGGGCTGTTTCCAGGGCTTGACGATGACCCCGCGCTCGAGCAGCGCCGCGGCCAGGTCCGTTGCGCTCTGCCCGACATCGACGAACAGGAAATTACCTTTCGACGGCGCTGACCGATAGCCGGTTGTGGCGAGGGCTGTCTTCATGCGTTCCCGTTCCTCGATGGCGGCGTTTACCGATTGGACCAGATGGTCCGGATCGTCGAGAGCCGCGGCCGCAGAGGCCTGGGCGATGGCGTTGGTGTTGAACGGGGTGCGCGCGCGGTTGAAGAAATCGCAGAGGCCGCCATCGCTGACGATGCCGTAGCCGATGCGGAGCCCCGCGAGGCCATAGGCCTTGGAGAAGGTGCGCAGCACCACCCACGGAATGCCCTTGCCCTTCAGCATGCCGATCGCCGACGCGTATTCGTCGCCGGCGGCATATTCGGCATAGGCCTCGTCGACGACCAGCAGCGTCTGAGCGTCGAGTGCGGCGATGAGCTCCGCCAGATCGTCCGGCGTCAGCCAGCAGCCAACCGGGTTCATGGGGTTGGAGAACATCAACATGCGTGGCTTTCGGGCCACGGCGGCAAGGAGCGCCGCCATGTCGATGGTCAGGTCCTGCGTCACCGGCACGCGCTCGATCCGGCCGCCCATCAGTGCCGTGTAGTCTTCATGCAGCGGGAAGGAGGGGTAGAGCGTCGCGACCGTGTCGCCGGGGCGCACGACCGAGCGGCAGATGACGCCGATCAGGTCCTCCGAACCGTTGCCGAGGATGACCTGCCGGCTATCGACGCCGAAGCTGGTGGCGAGCCGGGTGCACAGGGCGCGGCCCTGCGGATCGGGATAGAGCCGGGCAAGTTCGCCGATGTCGGAAAACAGCCGCCGCAGTGCCGGGGAGGGGCCGAGGGGGTTCTCGTTGGAGCCGAGCTTGGCGATGGTCTCCACCTGATATGTCGCCCGCACCTCTTCGAGCGTCAGCCCCGCATTGTAGGGCTGGATAGAGCGGATTTCTTCGCGGATCAGGCTTGAAGGGTCTGCCATTTTGCGGCTCCATGCGATGGGTTTGCCATGCCGCATTCATACGCCGGGAATTTTGATCTGTATATATGTATAGACATTTTCTTGCGGAAGTGCTGTCATTCGCCGGGAAGTCAATCGAGGTGTCGCCATGAACCGTCCGGTCTTCGATCTCTCCAGTCGCCGTGCGCTCGTCACCGGGGCCAGTCGCGGAATCGGCCAGGCGATTGCTGTGGCGCTTGCCGAGGCGGGCGCGGATGTGGCCATCACGGCGCGGTCGCTCGACGGCCTGGCCGAGACCCGGGCGCTGGTGGAGAAGGCCGGCCGGCGCTGCGTGGAGCTTGCGCAGGATGTGCGCGACGTGGAGGCGTGCACGGCCGTGACGAACGCCGCGGCTGATGCGCTCGGCGGTCTCGACATCCTCGTCAACAATGCTGGCTTCGAAAATGTCCGCCCGTCCTTCGATGTTGACGAGGCGCTTTGGGAAACGATCCTCTCGACGAACCTGAAGGGCGCCTTCTTCTGTGCGCAGGCGGCCGGCCGCATCATGGCTGACGCCGCCGGCGGCGCGATCGTCAATCTCTGCTCGCTGACCTCCTATGTCGGCATTCCAACGGCGGTACCCTATGGTGCGTCGAAGTCGGGCCTTCTCGGCGTGACGCGGGCTCTCGCCACGGAATGGGCGCCGCACAACATCCGCGTCAACGCGATCGCGCCCGGCTACTTCCGCACGGCGATGACAGAGGCGTTCTACCAGAACGAGGACTGGCAGACGCGGATGCTGGACAAGATTCCGCAGCGCCGCTTCGGTAGCGAAGGCGATATCGGCGGCGTCGCCGTCTTCCTGTGCAGCGATGCCGCCGCCTACGTCACCGGCCATTGCATTCCGGTCGATGGCGGCTACCTTGCCTCGATCTGAACGCGGCAGCGCCTAGCTTTGGTCATGGCGCCAAGGCGGGCCACAGAAGCTATTTTTCGCAGTTGCACAATATTTAATCATCCGCCTTTGCAGTGCAAAAAATACGCAAGTGTGGTTGACGGAACTTGTATGCATATGTATAGACAACTGCATGAGATGCTCGGCCGCCTGCCCGTGGCCGCAGTGACAAGAGGAAGCCTTCCAGCGGTCCCGTGTCGCCGGTAGGGCAATACAGGGGAATGCCATGGGCGTTGTCGATGCCGAGCAGCCCGCGGTGGAGCCGCACGACCGGATTGCCGTTTCCGTCAAGGATGTCAGCATGGTCTTCGGCAATGTCCATGCTGTGAAGAGCGCATCCTTCGACCTGCCGAAAGGCCGTTTCCTGACGATCCTCGGCCCCTCGGGATCCGGCAAGACGACCTTGCTGCGCATGATTGCCGGTTTCGATCGCCCGACCGGCGGCGAGATTTTCATCAACGGCCAGCCCGTCAGCGCCGTGCCGCCGCATGGCCGGGCCATCGGCATGGTGTTCCAGAAGCTGGCGCTTTTTCCGCACATGACGGCCGCCGAGAATGTCGCCTTTCCGCTGAAGATGCGCCGCCACGATGCCCGCCGCATTCTGGAGAAGGTGGAGCGCTATCTCGATCTCGTCCGTCTCGGCGGTTACGGCAACCGGCGCATCAACGAGCTTTCCGGTGGGCAGCAGCAGCGCGTGGCCATTGCCCGCGCCCTGGTGTTCGAGCCGGACCTCCTGCTGCTCGACGAGCCGCTCGCCGCGCTCGATCGCAAGTTGCGCGAGGAGATGCAGCTGGAATTCCGCCGCATCCAGAAGGAGCTCGGCGTGACGACGATCAACGTCACGCATGACCAGCGCGAAGCGCTGGTCGTTTCCGACGAGATCATCGTTATGAACGGTGGCTCGATCCAGCAGAAGGCGCGTCCGGTGGATGCCTATCGCGCGCCCTCGAACGCCTTCGTCGCCAATTTCATCGGCGTCACCAATTTTGTCGAGGGCAGGGTGGTCGAGCTTGCCGGGTCGCGTGCGACGATCGAGGCCAATGGCCTGCATCTTGCCGGCTTGGCGGCTGACGCGACGCTTGCCGGCGGCAAACCCTGCGCCGGCGCGGTGCGCGCCGAACAGATCCGCGTCGCGCCGAAGGATGGTCATCTCGACGGCCTCGAAACGGTGGTCGACGGTCTCGTCGTCGACTGCATCTTCGAAGGCGAGCGTGTCGTCTATGAAATCCGGGTTCCGCAGCTCGGCGACGTGCTGATGCGCGTCTTCGACCACGATCCCGAATCCCACCTGCAGTTCGGCCCGGGTGACGCGGTTCGCCTCGGCTGGAATGCAAGGGACATGCATGTCTTTGCAAAATAACCAACGAAGGCTAAGCCAGAGGAGAACGCGTAATGTCGCATGATAAACTTTCTTCTATGCAGATCCGCCGCCGCACGCTGCTGGCATCGATGGCCGCGGCGGGTGCGTCCGCAGGTCTTTCGACGCTCGGCGTCAGCCGTGCCTTTGCCCAGGAGCCCGAAAAGCCGGCCGAAATCATCGTCCGCGCCTGGGGTGGCAGTTGGGTCGACGCGCTGAAGGCGGGCGTTTCCGACAGCTTCACCAAGGCAACCGGCATTGCGGTTCGCCATGACCTGACCGAAGACAACGAGATCCAGCCGAAGGTGTGGGCCGCCGTCGCCCAGAAGCGCGTGCCGCCGATCCATGTGAACTGGGACACGACCACCAACGCGACCAAGTCGGCGCTGCGCGGCGTGACGGAGGACCTGTCGGACCTGCCGAACCTCAAGGACACCACAGAGCTTGCCAAGCCCGTCGGGCTCGACGGCTATCCGATCGTCAACACCTACGGCTATGTCTACGTGCTGGCCTATCGCCCCTCGGCCTTCCCGAACGGTGCGCCGAAGTCCTGGAAGGACCTGCTCGATCCCAAGCTCAAGGGCCGCATCGCGCTCTATAACGACGGCATCGGCTTCCACTTCCCGGCCCAGGTCGCCGGCGGCGGCAAGCTGGAGGATATCCCCGGCAACATGCAGCCGGCCTGGGACTTCATTGCGAAGATCAAGGAGCAGCAGCCGCTGCTCGGCGAGGACCCGGACTTCACCACCTGGTTCCAGAAGGGCGAGATCGACGCCGCCTGCACCATCTCCACCAATGCGCGCGAAGCCAAGAAAAACGGTATCGAGCTGGCCTGGGTGGTGCCGGAGGAGGGCGCGAAGTTCGATACGGACGGCCTGTGGATCCCGAAGGGCCTGCCGGAAAACGAACTCTACTGGGCCAAGCAGTACATCAACCATGCGCTGACCAAGGAAGCCCAGCAGGTCTGGCTCGACGGTCTCGGCCTGCCCGGTGTCGTGCCCGGTCTCACCCCGCCGGCCGACCTCGTTGACGATCCGTCCTATCCGGTGACGGAAGAGGCCTTCGAGCACCTCATCCGCATCTCGTCCAAGGTGCAGGTCGAAAACGAGAGCCAGTGGTTCGCCAAGTTCAAGGAAATCATGCAGGGCTGAGGCCCTGCCTGCCCGCCGCGGCATTTTGGCGGCGGGCCGTCTCCTTTCGTTAAGAGGATCGGTTCATGCGCACTCCCCGTGCCGCATATCCCGTGACATGGCGTGTCATGGATATGCTCGAACGCCTTGCGGCGGCCGTCTGGCCATCGAGTTTCCAGCGGGGCTTGCCCTATCTCATGCTCTTGCCGGCGGTCGTTCTGGTGGGGCTTTTGGTGCTCGGCCTCGTGCAGATCGGCGATACCAGCCTGAGGGTGCTCGATACCAACACGTTCCTGATGTCGGAGGACTACACACTCGCCAATTACCAGCGCGTGCTGACGGAGAATTTCTTCGCGACGGTCGCCGGCCGCAGCCTGATGGGCTCGCTGATCGTCACCGCGATCACGCTGCTCTTCGCCTTCCCCTATGCCTATCTGATGGTGCGAACGCCCTCATCGGCGCTGCGCAAGTTCCTGCTGGTCGCCCTGTTCCTGCCGTTCTTCATCGGCCAGGTCGTGCGTGCCTATGGCTGGCTCATCATCCTCGGCAACCAGGGCATGGTCAACGAGGCATTGGGGCTCGTCGGCGTGCCGCCCATGCGGCTGCTCTACAACTATCCGGCCGTGCTGTTCGGCCTCGTGCAATACATGCTGCCCTTCGCGGTGCTGATGCTGGCCCCGGCGCTGACGGCGATCCCGAACGAACTGGAGGCCGCGGCCGCCTCGCTCGGCGCCGGCTGGGTGCGCACCTTCCGCCATGTCGTGCTGCCTTTGTCCCGCCCGGGGCTGGTCGGCGCCGGCCTCGTGGTCGTCACGCTGTCGCTCACGGACTTCGCCATCCCCGCCATCCTCGGCGGCGGCACGCAGGATTTCATCGCCAACGCGATCTACGACCAGTTCTTCCGCACCTCCGACCAGGGCCTCGGCGCGACGCTGTCGCTGATGCTCGTCGCCGTCGGCTCCATCCTCGTCGGCGTCGTCTTCATGCTGTTCGGCGCGGGCACGCTTGCCATGGGGGAGACGCGCAAATGACCGGCAGCCGCAGCAAATCCGTCGTCCTGTGGACCTTCGTCATCGCCGCGCTCCTCATGCTGTCCGCGCCCACCGTCGTGGTGCTCGGCGCGTCTTTCACCGCCGGCAACATCATCACCTTCCCGCCGGACGGGCTGTCACTGAAATGGTACGGCGCGATCGCACAGGCGAGCGATCTTAGGCAGGCTTTCGTGCGCTCGCTGATCGTCGCCACGATCTGCACGGTCGTTGCCATTCCCGTCGGCACGCTCGCCGGCATCGCGCTTGCGAAATACCGCGTGCGCTTCGCCCGCTCCATCCAGATCTACCTGCTCTTGCCCTTCACCATTCCCCTGATCGGCTCCGGCATCGGCCTGATGCTGGTGTTCGGCAATGCGGGCGTGCTCGGCAAGCTCTGGCCCGTCGGCATCGCCTGCTGCGTCATCAACCTGCCGTTCATGATCTGGGCCGTGACCGCGAGCGCCAGCAATCTCTCGCCCGATCTGGAACTGGCCGCGGCCAATTGCGGCGCGCCGCCCCTGCAGCGCTTCCTCTACATCACGCTTCCGGCGGTGCTGCCCGGCGTCATCACCGGCTCGCTCCTGATGTTCATCCTCGCGCTCAACGAGTTCCTGGTCAGCCTTCTGCTCGTCGACGCGCGGAGCGTCACGCTGCCGGTGCAGATCTACAATTCCATCCGGTCGATCATCACGCCGGACCTTGCCGCCATCTCGGTGGTCTTCATCGCCTGCGCCGCCTTCGTGATCGCTCTGCTCGATCGTCTGGTCGGCCTCGACATCTTCCTCAAATCGAAATGACCCTTGAAGGGCCAGACATCAAGGACAAGACGATGACATCAGTGTCTTTCTACGAGTATGCCAAGCTCAATGCCGAGGAAAAGGCGGCCCTCCTGCGCCGGTCGGAGACGGATATTTCGAGTTTCATCGAGAAGGTCGCGCCGATCCTGGAGGCCGTACGCACCGAGGGCGACAAGGCGCTGGCGCGTTTCGGCCGCGAGCTCGACAAGGCCGCCGTGACCGAGGCCAATCTCAAGGTCACGGAAGCGGAATTCGACGCGGCCTTCAAGCTGGTCGATGCGAGCGTCGTCGAATCGATCCAGTTCGGCATCGACAACATCCGCACCTTCCATGAGGAGCAGAAGCCGGAGGCCATGTGGCTGAAGGAGATCCGGCCGGGCGCCTTTGCCGGCGACCGCTTCACGCCCATCCGGTCGGTGGCGCTCTACGTGCCGCGCGGCAAGGGCTCCTTCCCGTCGGTGACGATGATGACCTCCGTCCCCGCGGTCGTTGCCGGCGTGCCGAACCTTGCCATCGTCACGCCGCCGGCGCCGGATGGCTCCGTCGATGCCGCGACGCTGGTCGCCGCGCGCCTCGCCGGCGTGGAAACCGTCTACAAGGTCGGCGGCGCGCAGGCGGTGGCGGCGGTCGCCTATGGCACCGAGACCGTCAAACCGGCGCTGAAGATCGTCGGGCCGGGCAGTCCGTGGGTGGTTGCCGCCAAGCGCTCGCTGGCCGGCTTCATCGATACCGGCCTTCCGGCCGGCCCCTCCGAGGTGATGATCCTTGCCGACGAAACGGTGCATGGAGGCCTCGCCGCGCTCGACCTCCTGATCGAGGCCGAGCACGGTCCGGATTCCTCGGCCTATCTCGTCACCCACAGCCGCCGCGTCGCGGAAGAAGCGCTTGCCGCCCTGCCGGACCACTGGTCGCGCATGTCGGAGCAGCGCGTCGCCTTCTCCAAGGCCGTGCTCACCGGCAGGACGGGCGGCATCGTGCTGACGAGCTCGATCGAGGAGAGCTACGCCTTCGTCAACGCCTATGCGCCGGAGCATCTCGAGCTTCTCTCGGAAGACCCCTTCATCCATCTCGGCCACATCACCGAGGCCTCGGAAATCCTGATGGGCACGCATACGCCGGTGAGCATCGCCAATTTCTCGCTCGGGCCGAACGCCGTCCTGCCGACGAGCCGCTGGGCCCGCACCTTCGGTCCGCTCTCCGTCACCGACTTCGTCAAGCGCAGCTCGATCGGCTACGTCACCGCGCCGGCCTATCCGGAATTCGCCCGGCACTCGCACAATCTGGCGGTCTACGAGGGTTTCTCCTCCCATGCGCTGGCCGTGTCGCCGCTGCGCCAGACCTACCTCAAGAAGGGCGGCTGAGAACCATGAAGGCGGTGCGGCTCCATGATGCGAAGGATCTGCGGGTGGAGGCGGTGGCCCCGCTCTCCGCGCCGCCCGCCGGTTTCGTTAATCTCGCTGTCAGAGCCGCCGGCATCTGCGGCTCCGATCTTCACAACTACCGCACCGGCCAGTGGATCACCCGCCGGCCCTCGACGGCGGGGCATGAATTCTGCGGCCGCGTGACGGCGGTCGGCGAGGGCGTTAGCCATGTCGCCGTCGGGGATGTGGTCTGTGCGGATTCCCGCGTCGGATGCGGCACCTGCCCGGCCTGCCGCAGCGGCCGCGCCAATGTCTGTGAGGCTCTCGGCTTCGTCGGCGAGGTCTGCGACGGCGGTTTTGCCGAGGCGGTGCAACTGCCCGCGCGGCTCGTGTTGCGCCACGATCCGACGCTTTCGCCGCATGTCGCCGCGATGGCCGAACCGCTGGCGGTGGCGCTGCATGCCGTGCGCCGGCTGGCCGCCCCGGCCGGCGAACCGGTGCTCGTCGTCGGCTGCGGCACGATCGGCGGGCTGAGCGCGCTGCTTCTCTCGCGCCTTCATGACGGCCCGCTCCTCCTCGCCGATCTCAACCCCGAGAAGGCTGCGCTGGTGAAGGTTGTTGCGGACGGCACGGTGGTCGCTCTCGAACGGGAGGCCCTCGATGCGGCGCTTTCCGGCCGGCGCCTGCGCTACGCACTCGACGCGACCGGCAGCATCCGGGCCATTGCGGGGACGCTTGACCTCCTCTCGGGTGGTGGCGCGCTTGCCCTCGTCGGCATCGGCCACGGCAAGCTCGATCTCGACCCCAACCTTCTCGTCGAGCGGGAAATCGCGCTGATCGGTTGCCATGCCTTTGCGGACGAACTGGCCGAGGCGGTCGGACTGCTTCCCGAACTCGCCCCGGCTCTTGAGCAGTTGATCGAGGTCCTGCCGGGACTCGACGCGGTGCCGGCAGCCTATGAGCGGCTTTTACGGGGCGAAAGCCGCGCACTGAAGACGATCGTCGCGGTGGCGGATTAGCCGCCGCGTCATTCCGGATGCCGGCCCTGTCTGCCGGTGGAGACAGTGAACCATGAACACGCTTTCGGATTCCGCATCGCCGCTTTACGAGAAGGTCAAGGATTTCGTCCTCGGCAATATCGGCAGCGGCAAATGGAGCCGCAACAGCCGGCTTCCCTCGGAAAACGAGCTCGTCTCCACCCTCGGCGTCTCGCGCATGACCGTGCACCGGGCGTTGCGGGAGCTCACCTCGGAGGGGCACCTGCGCCGCATCCAGGGCGTCGGCACCTTCGTCGCGCCGCCGAAGCCGCAATCGACGCTGATCGAGATCAGCAACATCATCACCGAGATCAAGGCGCGCGGCAGCCGCCACCGGGCCGAGGTGGTCGTGCTCGAGCGCATCAGGCGGCCGGAGCCGGAGCTGCTGCTCGCTTTCGAGTTCGAGACCCTGAGGCCTGTCGATCATTCCGTGGTGATCCATTTCGAGAACGACCTGCCCGTCCAGCTCGAGGAGCGCTATGTCAATCCGGACCTCGTCTCCGGCTATGTCGAGCAAGATTTCAGCGTCACGGCCACATATGATTACCTCCAGACCGCAACGCCGCTGACCGAGGTCGAACACCTCATCAGCGCCCTGCCGGCGGGCGAGGACAATGCACGCCTCCTGCAAATCCGTCCCGGCGACTGCTGCCTCGTCCTGCACCGCAAGACCTGGACGGGGCAGGTCGTCGCCACCGTCAACACGCTGACCTATGTCGGCAGCCGCTATTCGCTCGGCAGCCGCTACCTGCACGGCAGCAAATGATCCTCGTCCATCCGGAAAGAATGCCATGACCCAGCCCACCAGCCGCACGGCGGAAATCAGGACGCTCGCGAAAGCCGGGGGCGGGGAGGCGGAGCGGCTTCTGGCCGACCTGCTGTGCGATCTCTTTGCGGTCGAGGCACGCAACGTGGCGATCAACCACGACCAGTACAGCCTCAATTCGCTGAACGGTTTCTTCGAGACCGATGATGGCGCCTTCTTCTTCAAGTTCCATCAGGAAGAGGGCGAGGAGGCGATGAGCGGCGAATATTATCGCGCCGACATCCTGGCCAAGGCCGGGCTCCCGGTGGACCAGCCGCTCCTGATGTCGGTGCTGCCGGGCGAGCAGATCCTCGTCTATCGCCGCCGCACCGACCCGCGCTTCTCCGACGTGCTGCGGGCCTTGGACATGACGGACGATGCCGAAGCGCGCGAAAAGGCCGTCGCGGCCGAGCGCGTGCTGAGCGAGGCCGTGCTGAAGGTCTATCTCGACACGCTGCATCCGGTGAGCGCCGCCGAGGTGGCGGCCGAGCCGATCCACCGCCTGTTCTACGAACGCCTGATCGATCCGCCGGCTGGCGCCTATCCGGGCGGGCGGCTTTCGCGATTCTATGTCGGTGAGGACTTCGCCTTTCCCGGCCTCACGCTCGGCTGGGACCGGCTTTCGCGCTGCCGCTTCGTCGTCAACGGCATCGAATACAAGGATGGTATCGGCGCGCTTTTCGATGCCGCGCACGAGCGGCTTGCACCGGCGCGCCTTGCGGATGCCGGCGGTGTCGTCGCCCATGGCGATGCCCACAACGCCAACGTCTGGTACGAGGAGCGCGAGGGTTCCGCACGCCTTGCCTTCTTCGACCCGGCCTTTGCCGGCGAGAACATCCCGACGCTTCTCGCCGAGGTGAAGACGACCTTCCACAACATTCTCGCCCATCCCTTCTGGCTGTACGATCCCGCCGTGGCGGCGGAGCGGTACGAGGCCAGCGCGCGTCTTGAGGGGGACCGGCTGCACGTCACGATGGATTTCGAACCGAGCCGGGTCCGGCGGGCGCTGCTGGAGGTGAAGGCCGAGGCCCTGTGGCGTCCGCTGCTGGCGGCCCTGAAGGCACGGGACATGCTGCCTGCCGACTGGCGGCGGGTCGTCCGGCTCGGCCTCTTCCTCTGCCCGACGCTCGTCATGAACCTGCGTGCCGGAGCGACGAGCCACAATCCCGTCTCCTCGCTCATCGGCCTGTCCATCGCGGTGATGGCCGGCAGCGAGCCAGTGGCGGGTGAGGATGCGGTCACCCGCTTCCTCGACGCGATCGACCCCGGCAGGGGCTGAGATGGCCCCGGTCAATATCCACGATTTTCGCGATCTCGCCCGCCGGCGCCTGCCGAAGATCTTCTTCGACTACATCGACGGCGGATCGTTCGAGGAGGAGACCATGCGGGCGAACCGGTCGGATTTCGCCCGATTCGGCCTGCGCCAGACCGTGCTGGCGGACGCCGGCCCACAGGATCTTTCGACCGCCTATCTCGGACGTCGCCATCCCCTGCCGTTCATGCTGGGGCCGGTCGGGTTCCTCGGGCTCTATTCCGGTCGCGGCGAGGAGAAGGCGGTGCGCGCCGCCCATGCCGCGGGCATCCCCTTCTGCCTGTCGACCTTCTCGATCGCCTCGCTGGCCGATCTTCGCGCGGTGACAGGCGGGCCGCTGCATTTCCAGCTCTATGTGCTGGAGGATCGCTCGCTCTCGGAGGAGTTCCTTGCGGCGGCCGAACAGGCCGGCGTCGACACCCTGTTCGTCACGGTCGACACGGCCATTACCGGCATTCGCGAACGGGATGTGCGCAACGGTTTCCGCTCCTTGATGCGGGTGACGCCGGGGCTTCTGGCGCGGCTCGCGCTGAAGCCGCGCTGGCTTGCCGACGTGGCGCTCGGCGGCATGCCGTCGGTGCGGGCGATCGAGCACCGTCCGGATTTCGGCCGCGGCGCCCTGGAACAGGCGGCCAACCTGTCGCGTCGCATCGACAAGACCCTGTCCTGGAAGGACGTCGCCTGGCTGCGCGAGCGCTGGACCGGAAAACTCGTCGTCAAGGGCGTCCTTGCGCCGGAGGATGCCGTGACCGCACGGACGCTTGGCTGCGACGGGGTGGTGATCTCCAATCACGGCGGCCGCCAGCTCGATGGCGCGTCGAGCACCATCGGCGCGCTTCCGGCGATCCGGGCCGCCGTCGGCCCGGATTTCTGCCTCATGCTGGACGGTGGCATCCGCCGCGGCACGGATATTCTCAAGGCGGTCGGCCTCGGCGCCGACGGCGTGATGCTCGGCCGGGCCTATGCCTACGGCCTTGCGGCGGCAGGCGAGGCCGGCGTCTCCGAGGTGATCGCGATCCTGACACGGGAAATCTCGATCAGCCTCGCCCTGATGGGCATTGCCTCGATCGATGAGCTCAAGGCCGCTGGTGGCGCCGCCGTGCGGTACAAGGGCAACGCGACCTGACCAGGGATGGCGGTGGTCCGCCGGTGGTTTTTCGCTGTTCCGGTTTCCGGCATGTTCGAGCGGGCCTGCCATGCCATCAATGGTTGCGTAGACCATGCGCCGGGTCAAACCCACACGAATCCCCGTCCCGGCGGCTCCTCGATCTCAAGGGTCTGCACCTCTTGAGCAGCTTGCCCGCTGGCGTACTATGGTCGGCGGTTTGGTTCCGGCCGGTTGACCTGATCCCCGAATTCCCTTGAGGTTTCGGGGGCCAGAGCACTCGCGCCACTGATCCAGGCGACTAGCCTGCATTCAAGAAAGGAACATTCTCGCGCAGATGGATGACCGTCGGGCCGTCTGCAGTGAAGGCGATCCTTACCGCGGCTTCCAGTTCCTCGAAGCTTTTCGGCTCGGCGGTCTGGCAGCCATAGGCCTCGGCGAGCTTCACGAAATCCGGATTGTGCTGGTTGACGCCGATGGTCGGGATGTCGCGGGCGAGCATGCCGTCGCGGATCTGGGCGAGGCTGTCGTTGTTCCACAGGATGATGGCGAGCGGCAGCCTGTTCTCCACCGCCGTGCCGAGTTCCTGAAGCGTGAACTGGAAGCCGCCGTCGCCGACGATGACGGCGACGGGCGTCTTGGGGCTTGCGATCTTGCCGCCGATCGCCGCGGGTAGCGCATAGCCCAGCGTGCCGAAACCGGCCGGGAAATGCCAGGTGCGCGGCAGGGCGCTGCGATAGAAGGCGTAGCCGGTGTAGGCGAGCTGCGTCATGTCGGTGTAGACGACGCCGTCGTCGGGTATGGCGTTGCGCAGGCTGTCGAGCACGCGCACGTGCTTCTGTTCGAGCGGCGTCAGCGCGGTGCGTTCGGCGGCGCGCAGTTCGGCGATGGCGTTGGAATTCCTGAAGCCCTCGGCCGGCGCGACCTTTTCGACGATGGCCGCCAGCGCCAGTTTCGAATCCGCCTCCATGGCGACGTCCACGTCGTAGTCGCGCACCAGCGTCGCCGGGTCGATGTCGATGCGGATCAGCCTGCCGTCCATGGGCAGCGGGCCGTCGAGCCAGATGTCGGGTTCCGCAAGCTCGGTGCCGACGAGCAGCACGGCATCCGCCTCGCGCACGAAAGCCTGGGTCACGCCGCGGTCAACCGTCACCTCCAGCGCAAGCGGATGGTCGTCGGGCAGGATGCCCTTGGCCGCGATGGTCGGAACCACCGCCGCGCCGACCTTCTCCGCCAGCGCCTTGACCTCGGCGGCGGCCGAGACCGCGCCGCCGCCGGCAAGGATCACCGGCCGTCTGGCGGCATCGAGGATGGCGGCGGCGGCCTCGACCTGCGCGGCGTCGGGCGCGCGGCGGCGGGCGGTGGTGCGTCGGCTCGCCGGCTTGTCGTCCGGCGCCTTGAAGACATCGAGCGGGATGGAGAGATGGACGGGGCGCGGGCGGCCGCTGTCGAAGAGCGCGAAGGCGCGGGCGATGTATTCGCGCACCTGTTCGGGGCTGCCCGCCGTTTCGGAGAAGGCGGTGAGGGGACGGGTGACGGCGGACTGGTCGGTGATCTCGTGCAGCGTGCCGCGGCCCATGCCGAGATCCTTGTTGGCGGCGACGGAGGTGATGACGAGCATCGGCACGCTGTCGGAATAGGCCTGGCCGATCGGCGTTGCGGCATTGGTGACGCCGGGGCCGGAGATCAGGATGCAGACGCCCGGCTTGCCCGACATTCGGGCATAGCCGTCGGCCATGAAGCCGGCGCCCTGTTCGTGGCGCACGCCGATATGGCGGATTCCGGCGGCCTCCATGCCGCGATAGGCTTCGAGCGTGTGCACGCCCGGCATGCCGAAGACGGTGTCGACGCCATAGGCCTTCAGGATCTGCATCAGGCGGCTGCCGCAGGAAATGGTCTCGTTCATGGCAAGTGTCCGTTCGGAAAATCGATGTCAGGGTTTGGCGGCGTCTTCGAGGCCCATCCAGATCGAGCCGTATTCGTCGGCGACGACCATCAGGCTCGCGCCAAGGTCTTGCGCGAAGGCACGCTCGGCCCGCGACCAGGCGGGCATGATCCAGGGTTTCCCCGCTTTTGCGGCGGCGTCCGCGATCTTTTTGAGATCGGCCTTGTCGGCGTCCGTGTTGCGGTAGGCACCGCGGCCGGAATCGAGCGAGAGGTCGCTTGGGCCTACGAAGAGGCCGTCCACCGTCGGGAGCGCCAGGATTGCCTCGACATCCTGTAGCGCTGCGGCGGATTCGATCATCGGATAGCAGCGGGTCTTGGCGTTCTCGTTGTCGTAATAGTCCGGCTTCACACCGCCGTAGCGGGCGGGGCGGGTGCCGGAAAAGCTGCGCGTGCCGAGCGTCGGGTACTTGGCGGAGGCGGTGACGCGGCGCGCGTGCCCGGCATCGCCGATATGGGGGATGATGACGCTGTCGGCCCCCATGTCGAGCGCCTGCTGGATCGGGATCGCTTCGGGTCCCAGCACCTTGGCGTGCATGGTCATGCCGAGCGCCTTGCCGAGTGCGATAATGCGGTCCATCGCTTCGAGGTCGAAGAGACCGTGCTCGATGTCGAGGACGACATGGCGATAGCCGATGTCATGGGCGATCTCGATCATCGCCTGATGCGGGGTCGAGAGCCAGACGGCGAGATTCTTCAATATGTCAGCCATGGGCGGCTCCATCCTTCTCCTGCCGTTCGGTGATCATGCCGGCGATATCGACGAGATCCTGCAGCTTGGCTCCGGCACGGATGCGGGCCACCCAGGTTCCTTCGTCCTCCTGGTCGGCGAGCGCGATATCCGAAATGCCCGCCACCTCGGCGGGTGGCAGGACGAGGATGCCGCAGTCGTCGGCAAGGATCGCATCGCCCGGATTGACGGTGACGCCGCCGCAGGAGACCGGAATGTTGTAGCCGCCGCCGAGATTGAGCAGCTTCGTGGTGATGGGCGAGACGCCGCGCGCCCAGGTCGGCACGCCGGCCTCGCGGATCGCCGCCGGATCGGTGATCATGCCGTCGACGATGACACCGGCAAGGCCGCGCTCCTTCGCGACCGCCGCCATGAACCCGCCCCAGGCGGCATGGCGCTCGTCGCCCGCCCGGTCGATCACCAGGATGTCTCCCGGCCGCACCCGGTCCATCGCGTGGTAGAGCAGGGTGGAGTCGGAGCCGGGGATCGACACCGTCTGTGCCGTGCCCGCCACCCGCACGCCGTCGATCAGCGGGCGAAGGTCGTTGCGCATGAAGCGGTCATGCAGGTAGTGGCCGACGGTCGCCGCCTCGACGCGGGCGAAACGGGCGAGGAGGCCGGTATCGAGCTGCGGCGCAGGGTCGGCGATCCGGTAGGATTTGATCGACATGGTGCAGAAAGGTCCTATTGCGTGAGAAGTCTGATGGCGGAGGGCGCGCAGGCGAGCGTGCCCGGCGCGCCGGTTCGCGGCATGGGCTGGCCGTCACCGTTGCGGACGCGGGCGTTGAGGCGCGCGCCGTCGGCGAGCGTCAGGCTGTAGACGGTGTCCGTGCCGATATAGACGGCCTCGCTCACCGCACCGGAAAAGCGGACCCTGCCACCGGCCTCCCCTTCGACGAAATGCAACGCCTCCGGGCGGATGGCGAGCGTGCACGGATCGCCCGGCTGCAGCGGCAGGGTGCTGGGGAGGTCGAACCGGCCGCCCGCGGCGTCCACGGTAAGCCGGTCGCTGTCATGTGCGACGACGCGCGCATCGATGAGGTTCATGTCGCCGATGAAGCCGGCGGTGAAGCGATTGGCGGGGCGCTCGTAGATATCGGCCGGTCCTCCGACCTGCTGGACGACGCCGTTGTTCATGACCGCGATGCGGTCTGACATGGTCAGCGCCTCTTCCTGGTCGTGGGTGACGAAGATGAAAGTGATGCCCAGCTTGCGCTGCATCTCCTTCACCTCCATCTGCATCTCCCGCCGCAGCTTCAGGTCGAGTGCACCGAAGGGCTCGTCGAGCAGCAGCACGGAGGGGCGGTTGATCAGCGCGCGGGCGAGCGCCACCCGCTGCTGCTGGCCGCCGGAAAGCGCTGAAGGCTTGCGGTCGATGGCGTGGGCCATGTGCACGCTTTCGAGCGCGGCCTTGACGCGCTGGCGGATCTCGTCCTTCGCGACACCCTTCACAGAGAGGCCGAAGCCGACATTCTCGCCGACATTCAGGTGCGGGAAGAGCGCATAGCTCTGGAACACGGTGTTGACGTTGCGCTGGTGGGCCGGAACGCCGGTCACCTCCTTGCCATCCAAAAGCAGGCGCCCGGACGTGGGCTCCTCGAAGCCGGCGATCATGCGCAGCGTCGTCGTCTTGCCGCAGCCGGAGGGGCCGAGGAAGGTGAAGAACTCGCCCGCCCTGATGGCGAGGCTCATCCGGTCGACCGCATAGGTCGTTTCGCCGCCGGCGGAGCCGAAGGCCTTGCGGATATCGATCAGCTCGATGGCGGCGCGGCTTGCGCCGGCCGTCTCTATCATGGTGTCAGGCGGCATATCATTCGCAGCTCATGAGGGAAGAAGGGGCGGCCGGAGGTCCGCATCCGGCCGCCGGCGCGTTACTGGGCGGTCTTCACCTTGGTCCAGCCGTCCTGGTAGAGTTTCGTCGCGTCGCCCACATCGAGGATGAAGTCCGCTTTCATCAGCTTGTCTTCCGGCGGATAGATGGCGGTGTTCTCCACCACTTCCTTCGGCAACAGCGCCTTGGCCTTGTCGATCACGGTCGCCGACTTGGAGAGATTCGCGGCCTTTGCGGCGACCTCGGGGCGCATGATGTAGTCGATGAACCTGTAGGCTTCCTCGACATTCTTCGCCGATTTCGGAATGGCGAAGCCGTCGATCCACATCGAGCCGCCTTCATCCGGCACGACATATTTGACCTTGGGATTGGTCGCCATAACCTGGGCGATGTTGCCGTTCCAGCCCTGCACGATGCAGGCCTCGCCCGAGGCGACGAGGTCGCCGAAATTGGTGCTGTTGTAGCCGCCGAGCACCTTCTTCTGCTCGATCAGCGACTGGGTCGCCTTCTCGATTTCCGCCGGCGTGGTGGTGCCGGCCTTGAAGCCGTTCACCTGGAGACCGGCGATATAGGCCGCCAGCATGTTGTCGAGCATGTAGATACGCCCTTCATACTGCGGGTCCCACAGTACCTTCCAGCTCGTCGGCGGGGTCTTCACGCAGTCCTCGTTGTAGGCGAAGCCGGTCGTGCCCCAGATATAGGGCACGGACCATTTCTGGCCGGGATCGTAGGAGACTTCCTTGAACGGCGCGCCGAGATTGCCGAGGTTCGGGATCTTTGCGTGGTCGAGCTCCTGCAGCAGGCCCTGCTTGGCGAGCACCTGCACGGTGTACTGGCTCGGCTCGATGAGGTCGTAGCCGCTCGCGCCGGCCGAGAGCTTGGCCATCATCGTCTCGTTGGAATCGTAGGTGTCGAAGGTCACGGTGATGCCGGTCTCCTTCGCAAAGTCGTCGACGATCTCCTGCGGCACTTCGCCGGACCAGGCGTAGATGTTGAGTTCGGCGGCCGAGGCTCCCGATGCGAAGGCGATCAGGCTGACCGATGTAAGCAGGCTTCTCCAGTTTTTCATTGTCGCATTCCCCATTTTGGTTGGTGGTTATGATTGTTTGCGGATCGTCTTGAGATAGCGGCCCATGACGACCAGGATGACGATGACATTGACGGCGATCAGCATGGCGCCGAGCGCGTTGATCTTCGGCGTGAGGCCGGTCTTCAGCATGGCGTAGATCTGGATCGGCAGCGGCGTGGAACCGACGCCGGAGACGAAGGTCGAGATGACGAAATTGTCGAAGGAGATCACCGCGCAGAGCAGGAAGGCCGAGAGGATAGCGGGCGCAAGGAGCGGCAGCGTCACCCGCAGGAAGGCCTGGCTGCCGTTGGCGCCGAGATCGGCGGCGGCTTCATCGAGGCGCGGATCGAGGCCGGAGGCGGCGGCGCGCACGATGAGAAAGCTGAAGGGGATCGACACCAGCACATGGCCGGCGATCAGCGTGCCGTAGCCGAGCGGAATGCCGGTCCAGACGGTCGCGACGAGCAGGCCGACGGCGAGCACGATTTCCGGCAGCACGAGCGGGGCGATGACCAGCGTGGAGAACAGGCTTTTGCCGGCGAAGGGCCGCTTGACCACGGCGAGCGCCGCGCTTGCGCCGATGACGGTCGCAAGCGCCGCCGAGGCGATGGCGACGATGACGCTCACCTGCAAGCCGGCCCGGAGGCTGCGGTCGCGCAGCGCTTCCGTAAACCAGGCGAGCGAGAAGCCCTCCCAGACCACCGTCGAGCGGCCGGCGTTGAAAGCGTAGACCACCAGCACGATGAGCGGCGCGAAGAGGAAGATATAGCCGACGACCGTGGCGGCGGGAACGTAGAGGGCAAGCACCTTCCTCATGTACGTGCCTCCTCGACCGAGCGCAGCACGCGCATGTAGCAGACGATGATGACCGAGGAGATGGCGAGCAGCACCACGGAGACGGCGGCGCCGAGCGGGATGTTGCGGAAGTCGAGGAAGAGCTGGACGATGAGGTTGCCGAGGATGATGCTCTTGCCGCCGCCGAGCAGGACGGGGATGGCGTAGACGCCCATGGCCGGCACGAAGACGAAGAGGATCGCCGCCATGACGCCGGGCAGCGACAGGGGGAAGGTGACGCGCCAGAAGGATTGCAGCGGCGTCGCGCCGAGATCGTCGGCGGCTTCCAGAAGGCGCTTGTCGAGGCCGTTCAGCGCGGCGTGGATCGGCAGGACCGTCGTCGGCAGGAAGGCGTAGAGCATGCCGACCAGCACGGCGGGATAGGTGCCGATCATACGGATCGGCTGTTCGATCAGGCCGAGGCCGAGAAGCGCGCTGTTGATCGTGCCGCCGCGGCCGAGCAGAACCATCCAGGCCGACATGCGCACGATGAAATCGATCCAGAACGGGATGAGGAGCAACGCGAGCAGGAGGCCGGCATAGCGCCCGGCGCGCAACGCGATGAAATAGGCGATCGGATAGCCGACCAGCAGGCAGACGATGGTCGAGACCGCCGCAAGCTGGAGCGAATTCGTGAAGATCGGCAGGTAGATCGTCTGGAAGAGCTCGCGGTAGCTCGTCAATGTGAAGCCGAACCTGGCGCCGCCATAGGTATCCTGCTCGGCGAAGGAAAAGGCGATGACGATCAGGATCGGGATGACCAGGAGAAGGACCGCGCTGAGGAGGGACGGGGCGAGAAGCGCCAGCGTCATGAGGTTGCCTCGGCGCGCGGCGGTCATTTCCCCACCTCCACGCGGTTGTGGCGGACCGGCTCCACCGGCCGGATGAGGTTGGTCGCGCTGACGGAAAGGTGCGCCCGCATCGCCGCCTCGGCCCTGTCTGGATCGCGGCTCGCAAGCGCTTCGTGGATCACCACCATGTCCTTCAGATCCTCGAAGAGCAGCGCCACCGGCATGCGCGACACGTAAAGGCTGCGGACCGAAAGGGCGTAGAGACGCGTCAGCGCCTGCGCGAGGTAGGCATTGCCGGAGGCCTCGGCGATCAGCTTGTGCATCTCCTCGTCGATGCCGAGATGCCATTCGATCTCCATGCGGCGTGCCTCGACGCCCGCGCGTGCTTCCTCGATAAGCGCGGCGAGGCGATCGAGCTGGACGTCGCTGATGCGCGTTGCCGCCAGCCGCGCGGCCCAGACTTCTGCCTGGAGGCGGAACTCCTGGAGCTGGAAGAAATCGGTGGCCGACGTGGAGGAAACGAAATAGCCGCGCTGGGGAACCGCAAGCAGCAGGTCCTCCTGCGCCAGCCGTTGCAGCGCTTCCCGCAGCGGTGTCCGGCCGACGGCGAGCTGCTCCATGCATTCCTTCTCGTCGATCGGCGAACCCGGGAGCAGATCCGCCTTGATGATGGCGTTGCGCAGGCCGTGATAGGCGACGTCGCTGAGACGCATCTTGCCGGCGGAGAAGGGTTTCAAAGGGCGCTCCCTCATAAAATATATTTTTAGGATATATTTGAGATATCGATTGTCAATGGGAATCTGACGATCGCATTCCATGTCTGCCCCGTCGTCCTTCCGACCTCATTGCCGCTGCAGCAGCAAAGGATAACGCCCTTGCGATCCGGAGCGGTCGCATCGTTTGCACATGATCACGGAAGGTCATCTCCAGTATGTCGGTGCGGAATACTAGAAGCACCAGATAGTCTGATAATTCGCTCAACGACTTTGCTAGGAAGGAGCCAGCACGAAAGTTCGAGGATGGAGTTATGGAGCGGCCGATGAGTGAGATCGAGTATGACGTTGTGATTGTTGGAGGAGGCAACGCAGCGCTGTGCGCAGCCTTGTCGGCGCGGGAGAATGGCGCCGGCAGCGTGCTCGTTCTTGAGCGGGCTTCGGAGGAAGAGCGCGGCGGGAACAGTTCCTATACCGAAGGCCTGATGCGCTTTGCCTATACGGGCTCGGACGACATCCGGGCCCTCTCCCCCGATCTCACGCCCGAGGAAATGGACAGCGATTTCGGCAGCTATACCGAGGACATGTTCTTCGACGACATGGCGCGCATCACGCACAACCGTACCGACCCCGATCTCTGCGAGATTCTCGTCCGCCAGAGCAATGCCACGATGCACTGGATGGTGAAGCAGGGGGTGAAGTTCTATCCGCAGTTCGGCCGCCAGTCCTTCAAGGTCGATGGAAAGTTCAAGTTCTGGGGCGGCGCGACGCTTGCGGCCTGGGGCGGCGGGCAGGGGCTTGTCGACTCGCTCTATGCGGCTGTGAAGAAGGCGGGCATCGACGTGCGCTACAATGCGTGGGCCCGCGAGCTCATCAGCTCGGATGCCGGCGTCGAGGGCGTCATCGTCAAGCTGGACGGCGTGACGCAGCAGGTTCGGGCGAAGTCGGTGGTGCTGGCCTGCGGCGGTTTCGAGGCGAACAGTGAATGGCGCACCAAGTATCTCGGCCCGGGCTGGGACCTCGCCAAGGTGCGGGGCAGCAAGTTCAACACCGGCGACGGGCTCGACATGGCGTTGAAGGTCGGCGCACAGCCCAAGGGCAACTGGTCCGGCTGCCATGCCGTCGGCTGGGAGCGTTATGCCGAGGACTTCGGCGACCTCTCCGTCACCGGCGACTATGAGCGCGACAGCTATCCCTGGTCGATCATGGTGAATGCGGCCGGCAAGCGGTTCCTGGACGAGGGTGCGGATATCCGCAACTACACCTATGCGAAATACGGCAAGGTCATTCTCGAACAGCCCGGCCAGTTCGCCTGGCAGATCTTCGACTCGACCGTCGTTCATCTCCTGCGGCCGGAATACAAGACCCGCCGCGTGACCCGTGTGGTCGCCGACACGCTGGAGGAGCTGGTCGACAGGATGGGAGACGTCGATCGGGAGACCTTCCTCAAGACGGTGCGCGACTATAACGCGTCGATCACCCGCGACGTGCCCTTCGACCCCACCGTGAAGGACGGGCGGCGCACCGAAGGCTTGGACATTCCCAAGTCCAACTGGGCGAACCCCATCGAGACCGGCCCGTTCGAAGCCTATGCCGTGACCTGCGGCATCACCTTCACCTTCGGCGGGTTGCGCATCTCCACTGACGCACAGGCGATCGATGGCGGCGAACGGCCGATCCCCGGCCTCTATGTGGCTGGCGAACTGGTCGGGGGCCTCTTCTACTTCAACTATCCGGGTGCGACGGGCCTCATGAGCGGCGCGGTCTTCGGCCGCATCGCAGGGCGCAACGCCGCCATCGCGGCGCGGGCGACCAGGGAAAGCGTCAGGACGGCGAAGGTATCGGCCATGTAGTTCCGGCGCTGGCCCGCTGGCAAGGACTTATAAAGGGAGGACTGTGGTGACCGCTTCAAAGGGCACGACGAGGGTTGGTTTCGTCGGCATCGGAAACATGGGCCGGCCTATGGCGGCCAATCAGATTGCCGGCGGCTGGCAGGTTACGGTCTATGACGTGGATTGTGAGAAGGCGGACGCCTTCGCCACGGAGCACGGATGCGGCAGTGCCCGATCGCTCGCCGAGCTTGGCGAGCGATCGGATGTGGTGGTGCTGATGCTGCCGGACGGCAGGATCGTGCGCAACGTCGCGCTCGGCGACGGTGTCGGGAGCGACGGTCTGGTGCGGGGCATGCGGGCGGACACGGCTATCGTCGACATGAGCTCGTCCGCACCGGTGGGTACGCGCGCACTCGGAGAGGATCTCGGTGTGTTCGGAATCGGCTTGCTCGACGCGCCCGTCTCCGGGGGCATGAAGGGCGCCATCGCTGCGACGCTGTCGATCATGGTGGGTGGCGACCGCGCGCTGGCCGACCGCCTCGATCCGCTTCTTGCGACCATGGGAAAGCGCTTCCACATCGGGCCGCTGGGTTCGGGTCACGCGATCAAGGTCCTCAACAACTACGTTTCGGCCGCCGGTCTGGCGGCGGTGGCCGAAGCGCTCGTCGTCGCAGAGCGCTTCGGCATCGATGGCGAGGTTCTCATCGATGTGCTCAACGCCTCGACCGGGCGAAACAACAGCACCGAGAACAAGTTCAAGCAGTACGTTCTCAACCATGCCTATGATTCCGGCTTCGCGCTTGAATTGATGGTCAAGGACCTGAAGCTGGCCATGGACGTGGCCGACGCCTGCGAGGTTCCCGCCACCCTCGGCCGTGCCTGCCTTGACCTGTGGGAGGAAGCGGGCGCCTGGAACGGACCCAATGCCGATCATACGGAATTCGCGCGCTTCGTTGCGGAAAGTGCGACGACCGCGAATCTGGCCAGGGCAAGCCGATGAGCCACGATCTGAAAAACCGATTGAAGGGCGGCGGAACGGTCGCGGTCTGTAACACGGACTTTCCGACCCCGCGCCTCGTTGAATTCGTCGGCGGCCTCGGCTTCGATGCGATTTTCATCGATTGCGAACATGCCGGCACGGACTTCCAGGCGGTCGAGGATCTGGCCCGGGCGGCGCGCGCATCGGGAATGGCGTCCATCGTGCGCCCATGGTCCCATGAGATCGGGTTGATCAACCGATACCTGAGCTGTGGCATCGACGGCATCCAGGCGCCGCATGTGGATACGCCTGCCGAACTGGCGGCAATCGCCCGTGGCATCACCCAATGGGAAGGCGACCACGGCAAGACGCTGCTCGTGGCGATGATCGAATCGAAAGCCGCCCTCGTCAATTTGCCGAAGATGCTGATGTCCGAGGCCGTCGACGTCTTCTACATCGGCGCGCTGGACCTTGCCCAGTCCATGGGCCTCAAGGGGCAGCCCGACCATCCGAAGGTGCGGCAGGCGGTCGAAGATGCCATCTGCACGATCGAGCGGGCCGGACGCGTGGCAGGGATGAATGTTCAGGGCGATCTGCACATGGTTGAGCACTATCGTCGCCGGGGGTTGCGCTGGGTCAACGTTCACGTGAAGGCGTTCGTCGCCGGTCCGGCGCGGGCTTTTCTTGATGGTGTTCGCGAAACGCTCGTGGCGGAGCGGGCCTGAGCGGACGGCATGAAGGACTTTTAAGGGGAGAAGGCCATGTATGGCCATATCTATCATGATTTCCAGCGGGCGCCGTCCGGCTTGATCGACAGGTTCAAGGGTGTGCCGACGTCCACCCTGAGCGATGCGATGGGCCGCCATGGCGCGATGAAGGCCGATATCCGGCCGATCTTCGAGAATATCGCCCTGGTGGGTTCCGCCTTCACGGTGCTTTGCTTTCCCGGCGACAACATCATGACGCACAAGGCGGTGCAGATGATGCAGCCGGGCGACGTGCTCGTTATCGATACCGGCGATTCCGACAGCGGCTGTTTCGGCCATCGCAGCGCCCTGCAGGTGCGCGGCCGGGGCGGCGTCGGCGTCGTTGCCAGCGGAACGGTTCGCGACGTGGCGCTGCTGCGCCGCGACCGGTTTCCCGTCTTTTCCCGCGGCGTGTCGCCGCGCGCGCCGCAGAAGAACACGCCCGGCTCGATCAACGTTCCGGTTGAGGTCGGCGGGGTCGTCGTCTCGCCCGGCGATATCGTGGTGGGCGATGACGACGGCATTACCGTCGTGCCGCGCCTCTTGGCCGAGCAGGTTCTCGTCAGGGCGCTGCAGCGCGAGCGCGCGGAGGCTCTGTCGATGGAGAACGGCACGCTGAACGAACTGCTGCCCGACCCGGCACACGGCGCGCTCGATATCGACAGGCTTCTCAAGGGCAAGGTGTCGGAGCACGCGAAGTGGGCTTCGCCGAACGAGCCGGGCGTATGACGATGACGGGAGAGAGCGGAATGCAGAACTTTCAGCACTACATAGACGGCAGGTTCGTCGATCCCGATGGCGGCGAATGGTTCGACACGTACAACCCCTTCACTGGCAAGCCCTGGGCCCGGGTGGCGCGGGGCAATGCCGCGGACGTGGAGAGGGCCGTCGAGGCCGCCCACGCGGCCGTGACCACCGGCCCCTGGGCGTCCAGCACCGCCAGCGAGCGCGGCGCGCTGCTGCGCCGCATCGGCGACCTCGCCGCGCAGCGCGCCGAGCATCTCGCCGCCATCGAGGTGCGCGACAACGGCAAGCTGATGGCCGAGATGCTGGCGCAGATGCGCTACATGCCGAACTGGTACCACTATTACGGCGGGCTCGCCGACAAGGTGGAGGGCTCCGTCATCCCGCTCGATAAACGCGGTTATCTCAACTACACGCGCTATGAACCGCTCGGCGTCGTCGCGATCGTCACGCCGTGGAATTCGCCGCTCATGCTGACGGCGTGGAAGCTGGCGCCGGCGCTCGCGGCCGGCAATGCCGTGGTCATCAAGCCCTCCGAATTCACCTCGGCCTCCGTCCTGGAATTCGTGAAGATCATCGAGGAGGCAGGCGCGCCGGGCGGCCTCGTCAACGTCGTCACGGGCTTCGGCAACGAAGTCGGCACGCCCCTCGTGGAGCATCCGAAGGTCGCCAAGGTCGCCTTCACCGGATCGGACGCGACCGGGAAGCGCATCTATGCCGCGGCAGCGCAGACCATGAAGCATGTGACGATGGAACTCGGCGGGAAATCGCCGAACATCGTATTCGCGGATGCCGATCTGGACGAGGCGGTGAACGGTGCCATCGCGGGTATCTTCGCGGCCACCGGCCAGACCTGTCTCGCAGGCTCCCGCCTCCTGGTGGAGGATTCCATCCACGACGCCTTCCTCGACCGCCTCGTCGAGACGGTAAAGGCGGCCCGCATGGGTGACCCCGCTAAGATGGAGACGCAGGTAGGCCCCGTCACGACCAGGCCACAATACGAGAAGGTGCTGAACTATATCGACGTCGCCCTCGGCGAGGGGGCGACGCTGGTGATGGGCGGTGAGCCGGGCAGGCGTCCCGAATGCGGCGACGGCTGGTTCGTCGAGCCGACCATCTTCAAGGACGTGCGCAACACGATGCGCATCGCGCAGGAGGAGGTGTTCGGCCCGATCCTCTCCGTCATCCGCTTCAAGGACGAGGCCGATGCCGTGCGGATCGCCAATGACACGATGTACGGGCTTGCGGCCGGGGTCTGGACAAGGGATATCGGCCGGGCGGTACGCATGACGGAGGCATTGAAGGCCGGCACCGTCTGGGTGAACACCTATCGCGCGACCAGCTACATGTCGCCCTTCGGCGGTTATCGCCAGAGCGGGGTGGGCCGGGAGAACGGTGCGGAGATGATCAAGGAATACCTGCAGGTCAAGAGCGTCTGGATGAACTACGGTGCGCCTTCGGCCAATCCGTTCGTGCAGCGGTGAAGGCGAAAGCGAGTTGAGATCGTCCGTGGCGGCGAAGGCTCGCCGCGAAATGCGGAAAAGGCGCCTGTGACAGCAGCGCCGGGCGGGAGGACGCCCCGGCATCGCGATGTCACGGGATGGGGAGGAAGAATGAAGCTTCACATCACAAAAGATTTCCTGAGCGGCGCCCTTTTCGGCGCGATCGGGCTTGGAACCATCGTGCTGGGGCAGAGCTACGACATGGGAACGGCCGGCAATATGGGCCCCGGCTACTTCCCGGCGATTCTCGGAACCATCATGACGCTCATCGGCCTTACGATGGTCGTCCGTTCGACGCTTCATCCGGAGGCCTCCGAAAGCGTGACGAGCTGGGAAATCCGGCCGCTCGCCTTCATCCTCGCCGCCGTCTTCGTCTTCAGCCTGCTCATCGAGTCGCGCGGTCTCATCGTCGCGGTCGTGGCGCTCGTCCTGATCAGCCGCCTGGCGGGACGGGAGGGCAGCATGCGCGAACTCGCCGTCATGGTTCTTGCGATGACGCTGATCGCCGTGGGCATCTTTGTCTACGGACTGAACATTCCCCTCAAGCTGAGGCCCTGGTGATGGAACTCCTTCAGCATCTTTCGCTGGGTTTCGGTGTCGCCCTGTCGCCGATGAACCTTGCCTATTGCTTCGCCGGCGTGCTGCTCGGCACTTTCATCGGCGTCCTGCCGGGTGTCGGGCCGCTGGTGACGATCGCCGTATTGCTGCCGCTGACCTTCGGCCTTCCGCCCGAGGGGGCGATGATCATGCTCGCCGGCATCTACTACGGTGCCGCCTATGGCGGCTCGACCACGGCGATCCTGGTGAACCTGCCGGGGGAATCCTCCTCGGCCGTCACCTGCATCGACGGATACCAGATGGCGCGGCAGGGGCGGGCGGGGCCGGCCTTGGCCATCGCCGCCATCGGCTCGGTCGTCGCCGGCTGCATCGGTACGCTGCTCATCGCCTTCGTCGGGCCGCCGCTCGGCGCCGTGGCGCTGAAGTTCGGCGCGGCGGAGTATTTCTCCCTGATGTTCATGGCGCTGATCTGTTCGTCCGCCCTCGTGCGCGGCTCCCTGGTCAAGGGCATGGGCATGGCGTTTTGCGGCGCGATCTTCGGCCTGGCGGGAACGGACGTCAATTCCGGCATCGACCGCTTCACCTTCGGCATGGACGGCCTTGCCGAGGGCTTCGACTTCGTCGTCGTCGCCGCCGGCCTCTTCGCCTTCTCGGAGATCGTCGTCAATCTCGGCGTCTCGCTGCAGCGCGACGTCCTGACCGGGCGCGTGACCAACCTCATGCCGACGCGGGAGGACCTGAAGGCCTCGTGGAAGCCGATCCTGCGCGGCACCGGCATCGGCTCCATCCTCGGCGTCCTGCCGGGAACGGGGCAGACCATCGCCTCCTTCGCGTCCTACGCGCTCGAAAGGAAGCTCAGCAAGGACCCCTCCCGCTTCGGCAAGGGTGCGATCGAAGGGGTGGCCGGACCGGAATCGGCCAACAATGCGGCCGCGCAGACGCACTTCATCCCGACGCTCACCCTCGGCATTCCCAGCAGCGCGACCATGGCCCTGCTCCTCGGGGCGCTGATGATCCATGGCATCACGCCCGGACCACAGGTGATGACCTCGCATCCCAGCCTGTTCTGGGGGCTGGTCGCCAGCATGTGGATCGGCAATGTCATGCTCGTCATCCTCAACCTGCCGCTGGTCGGGCTCTGGGTCTCCTTCCTGAAGGTGCCCTATCGCTGGCTCTATCCGCTCATTCTCGTGTTCTCCTGCATCGGCATCTATACGGTCAACATGAGCGCCAGCGACGTCGCCTTCGCCGCCTTCTTCGGGCTGCTCGGCTATATCTTCCTCAAGCTGGACTGCGAGCCGGCGCCGTTCATCCTCGGCTTCCTGCTCGGGCCGATGATCGAGGAGAACTTCCGTCGCGCCCTGCTGCAATCCCACGGAAATCCCGAGGTCTTCGTCACCTCGCCCCTCAGCGCCGTCTTCCTGGCGATCGCGTTCGGCCTCATGGCGCTGATGGTGGTTCCGCTGGTTCGCCAGCAGAAGGACCAGGCGATCGAGGAGGGTTGACGGAAGGCGGCCGGCGTCCTGTGAAAAGCCCCATATTTTTCATGACGACGCCGGTGCGGGCCGCATAGACTGGGCGTGAGGTCATCACCGCAGGACACGCCCATGGTACAGCTCCGCCAACTCCGATATGTCGTTGAGGTCAACCGGCAGGGCAACCATATCTCGGCCGCCGCCGAGGCGTTGAATACCTCCCAGCCGGGCATGAGCAAGCAGATCCAGGAACTGGAGCTCGAACTCGGCTTCTCGATCTTCCAGCGCAGCCGGAACCGCGTGACCGGCCTGACGGATCCGGGCCGCGAGGTCGTCGAGATCGCCCAGCGCATCCTCAACGAAGTCCAGAGCCTGAAGAACATCCGCGAGGACTACGGCGCCCAGGAAGGCGGGACGCTGACGATCGCGACGACCCATACGCACGCCAGATATATCCTCCCGCGCGTCATCAAGAGCTTCGTCCAGCGCCATCCGCTGGTGCGCATCGGTCTGCTGCAGGGCAACCCGACGGAGATCTGCGAGGCGGTCGAGACCGGCAAGGCCGACATTGCCGTCGGCACGGAGACCATGCGGCCCTTTCCGAGCCTCCTGCGGATGCCCTGCTATCAGATAACGCGCAGCCTGATCGCGCCGAAAGGCCACCCCATCTTCCGGGTCAAGACCCTGACGCTCGAGGCCATCGCCAAATATCCGATGATCGCGCACGATCCGCATCGCAGCGGCCGATGGAAGATCCTCGATGCGTTCGAGAAGAAGGGGATCTCGCCGATGATCCTCTTCAACGCCGTGGATGCCGACGTGGGGAAGACCTATGTCGAGATGGGCCTCGGCATCGCCGTCATGGCGACCGACGCCTTCGACCCGGCGCATGACAGGGCGCTCCGCGCGCGCGATGCCAGCCATCTCTTCGAGGCCAGCACCAGCTACGTCACCCTGCGGACCGACACCTATATCCGGCGCTTCATCTTCGATTTCATAGAGCTCCTGGCGCCCAGGCTGACGCCGGACCACGTTCGCGCGACGCTGCGGGCGCGGGAGCGCGAACGCGCGGCGAAGTAAGCTTGGCACATCCTCGTGCGGCAGGAGAGCGCGCATCCGCGCGCCCGGTTCCAGTATGCCGCCAGCGCATACTACTATCGAAAATGACGCTTTGCGCCCGCAAAACCGGCTCACTAAACTCCCGACGCATAAAGGGAGGAAGTCATGTTTTCATATCGCCATCATATCGCCGGGCTAGCAATATCGCTCATCGCCTTGCAGGCCGCGCCGGCTCTCGCCCAGTCCGCCGAGGATTATCCGGACCAGACGGTCCGGATCGTGACGCCCTTCGAGGCTGGCGGCGGCACGGACATCATGTCGCGTGAGCTCGCCAACAAGCTCCAGGGCCTGTGGAACAACAACCCCGTCATTGTCGAGAACAAGGCCGGCGCGAATGGCAACCTGGGGACGGACATCGTCGCGAAGGCGAAGCCGGACGGCTATACGCTGCTCCTGACGACCAACGCCACGATCGTCATCAATCCGCAGATCTTCGGGGACCGTGTCAAGTACGATCCGGTCAAGGACTTCACGCCCGTCTCGATGCTTTCGAGCCTGCCCTTCGTCTTCCTGGTGCCGCCGTCCTCGCCGGCGAAGACCATGGAGGAATTCCTGGAGCTGGCGAAAAAGAGCCCCGGCGATCTCAGTTGCGGTTCGTCCGGTGTCGGCGGCGGCGCGCACCTGGCGCTGGAGATGCTGAAGGCGAGGGCGGGCGTGGATATCACGCATGTCCCCTACAAGGGAACGGGCTCGTCGATCACCGCGCTCCTCGGCGCCCATATCGACTGCCTCTTCGTCTCGATCCTCAGCGCTTCGCCCTATATCAAGCAGGAGCAGCTCCGCCCGCTGGCGGTCAGCAGCCTGCAACGCAACTCGTCCCTGCCGGACATTCCGGCGGTCGCCGAGCTGCCGGGCCTCGACGGCTTCGAATCCGATCTCTGGTATGGCCTCCTGGTCCCCGCCGGCACGGACCCGCAGATCGTGCAGAAGGTCTACGAGGGCACCAAGGCGCTGATCGACGATCCCGATTTCCGCGGCCGCTTCGAGCCGACCGGTGCCGTGCTCGTGGGGAACACGCCCGAGGAATTCTCCAAGCAGGTGATCAACGATATCGGGAAGTGGTCCGAGGTCGTCAAGCAATCCGGCGTAGCCAACCAGCTCTGACCGCATAGACCCCGAAGAATACCGATCGCCTGCGCGGCCCAGCGGCCGCGCAGCCAGGACCCGACGTTTCAAATTCTGTTCAAGCCTTCCATGGAGTCGACGTGAAAATAGAACCCACCCCCCGGCTTTGGCCCGGCGAGATATTCCAGGCGCTCAAGCGGAGCGATGTCAGGCAGGTCGCCTACGTTCCGGACGCGGGCCATGTCGAGCTGATAGCGAGCTGCGAGGCGGACCCCGGCATGTCGGCCGTCTCCCTGACCACCGAGGAGGAGGGCGTCGCCATGCTGGCCGGCGCATGGCTCGGCGGCGACCGCGGCGCTCTCCTCATGCAATCGTCCGGCGTCGGCAACTGCATCAACATGCTGAGCGTTCCGCTCCACTGCCGCATGCCGCTCTTGATGATCGTCACGATGCGGGGCGAGTGGGGCGAGTTCAACCCCTGGCAATTGCCGATGGGCCAGAACGCCGAACGGGTCCTGCAGGACATGGGCGTCTACATTCATCGTGCGAACCACGCCGAGGAGGTGGGGCAGATCGTCTACGCCGCCGCACAGCTCGCCTTCTCTTCCAATTGCGCGGTCGCGGTGCTCCTCAGCCAGCGGCTTCTCGGCTTCAAGGACTGGAGCAAATGACGATGACCGATACGAAAAAGGGCACGATGGACCGCCGCGAGGTGATGGGAACGATCGCGGCGAAACGCGGAACCGCGCTGATGGTCACAGGGCTCGGCTCGGCGACCTACGATGCCGGCACGGTCGACCACCCCAACACGTTCTGCCTCTGGGGCGGCATGGGGGCGGCGGCCATGACGGGCCTCGGCCTCGCACTCGCCCAGCCCGAGCGCCGCGTGCTGGTGGTGACCGGCGACGGCGAGATGCTGATGGGGATCGGCGCCTTCGCGACGATCGGCGCGCAACGGCCGAAGAATCTCGCCATCGTGGTGATCGACAACGAGCATTACAGCGAGACCGGCATGCAGCCGACCCACACGCAGCGCGGCGTGAGCCTTGCCGGCGTCGCGCAGGCATGCGGTTTTGCCGGTACCGAGACGGTCTATACCCCGGCGGAGCTCGACGCGGTCGTGCCCCGGCTGTTCGAAACGGACGGGCCGTTCTTCGCGGCGATCAAGGTGAACACCCAGCGCTATCCCATGTCGATCCGTGTGCGCGACGGCGCCCATCTGAAGGATCGCTTCCGGGAAAATCTCCTCGGTGCCGAGCGCGCCTATTATTGAGCGCGCGAGCGGGCGCCCGTCCTTTGATGGGCGCCGCCGACTGATCGATCAAGCAAACGGGGTGAGAACATGTCTCGGAAACGGGATTGGAAGGTCGTCCTTGCGGGCGAATGCATGATGTCCCGGCCCTTCTCGGCCTATGAGGAGCCGGAGTTCCGCGCCGTCCTCGACCTGCTCGCAGACTCCGACGTCACCTACGCGCATCTCGAGATGAATTTCGGCACTGCCGACGATCTGGAATGGGCCTCGCGCGGCGACTGGATCGCGAGCTACATGATCGCGGAGCCGGATCTTGCCGCGGAGCTGAGGGCGGCCGGGATCGACCTTCTGTCCCTTGCCCACAATCACAGTTTCGATTTCGGCCCGTCGGGCCTGCTCGCGACGGCGCGCCATTGCCGGGCGGCGGGATTTGCCTGCGCCGGCACCGGGCGCGACCTGGAGGAGGCCCGCGAGCCGGCCTTCCTTGAGACGCGCAAGGGCCGCGTGGCGCTCGTTTCGACGAGCTCGGGAAACAAGGCCTACGAATGGGCGAGCCATCCGAAGGCGCAGTTGCGCGGCCGGCCGGGCGTCAATCCCCTGCGCGTGTCGATGAAATACGAGATCGACAGGGCCGCCGCCGCCGAGCTGGAAAGGCTCGCCGGCCGGCTCGGTATCGGCGGCCGCAGGGAGGCGAGCGAGATCGTGCTGAACTTTCCCGGCGACCAGTCGACCCGCACCGCGCCGACCTTCGTCGCCGGCGAGGGGTTCGGGGTGTTCAGCGAATGCCATCCGCGCGACCTCGAAGGCAATCTCCGGTCGATCGGCGAGGCGGCGGCGATGGCCGACCTCGTCATGGTCGCCCATCACTTCAATGTCTCGGAAGGGCCGCGCAGCGACAATCCTCCGCGCTTCGCCCGCCAGTTCGCCCATGCCGCGATAGAGGCGGGCGCCGATATCTACATCGGCCACGGCTGGCACAAGACGCTCGGCATCGAGATCCACGACGGCAAGCCGATCTTCTACGGCGTCGGCAATTTCATCTGCCAATCGGAATTCGTCCGCCGGGTGCCCTATGACAGTTACGAGGCGTGGGACCACGATGTCGACCGCCTGGCGACGCTGAACGCCGCGGCCTATCCGCTCCATCCCGGCCTCGACCTTGCGCCCTGGTGGAGTTCCGCCGTGTTCGCGCTAGCCTATGACGGCGACGTCCTGAAGGAGATCCGGCTGCACCCGGTCGAGATGGGCCGCCGGACGACGCCGGACGGAACGGTGATCACGCGGCGGACGGGGAAAGGTTCGCATGCCCTGACGGAAGGCCGCCCCTTCCTTGCCGACGGGGAAACCGGCGAGGCGGTTCTCCGACGCCTCAAGTCGCTTTCCGAGCCGTTCGGCACGCGGATCGACATCGAGAAGGGCATCGGCGTCATCCGGCTCTGACGGCCGCATTGCAAAGGACAGCAGAGGACCACGCATGGACAGCATGACGACCAACAGCCACGCCCACGACCTGATCGACTTCGTCCGCCGGATGTCCCTCGACACGCTGCCTCCTGCCGTCGTGGAGCAGGCGCGGATCTGCCTTCTGGAGGCGCTCGGTTGCGGTGTCTTCGGCGCCTCGCAGCCCTGGTCGCGTCTCCTCGCCGACGAGATGGCCGCGGAGGCAAGCCGGGGCTTCAGCACGGTCATCGGCCACGGCAGGCTCGCCGCGCCGGCCGCCGCCCTTTGCAACGGAACGGCGATCCATGGCTACGAGCTCGACGACCTGATCGCGCAATCCGTCGTGCACCCCGGCGCGGCCGTCATCCCGGCCGCGCTTGCCGCCGGAGAGGCGGTCGAGGCCGGCGGCGCGCGGCTCCTGGAGGCCATCGTCGCCGGCTACGAGGTGATGCACCGCATTGGCCTGGCGCTCGGTGCCGAACCGTCCCGGCGGGGCTTTCATGTGACCAGCCTTTCCGCCCCGGCCGCCTGCGCGGTCGCTGCGGGCATCGTCATGGGCCTGACGCGCGACGAGCTTCTCTCCGCCATCGGGCTGAGCTGCTCCGCCGCCGGCGGCATCAAGAGCTTTGCCGTCGGCAAGGGAGGCGGCATGGTGAAGCGGCTGCATCTCGGCCGCGCGGCCGAAGCCGGCGTGCGCGCCGCCCAACTTGCCCGACGCGGCTTCCTCGGCCCGCCCTTCGCCATCGACAGCCGCTTCGGCCTCGTGGAGGTGTTCGGCGGCGCCAGCGCGGACGCGGCCAGGCTGAGCGCGGGATTGGGATCGCAATGGGCGATCGCGCAGACCTGGTTCAAGGTCTATCCGATCTGCGGATGGATCCAGTCCACCGTGCAACTGCTCCTGGAGATGCGCGGTCCCCGGCCGCTCGCATCCGCCGATATCGCCCATGTGCGTGTCGGCGTCAGCAGATATGCGGCCCAGAACAACAGCGAGCCCGCGCCGATCGATACGATGGGCGCGCAATACAGCATTCCCTATTGCGCTGCGCTCTCCCTCCTGGGCGATCCGCGCGACCCGGACATGTTCGCCGCCGAAACGGTCGGCCGCGCGGATATCCGGGAACTGGCGGCGCGGATAGAGATCGGCGTCGATCCCCGCATCGACGCCGTCTATCCCGCCCAGTATGGCGCCTGCGTCTCGCTGACGCTCGCCGACGGACGATCGTTCGAAGGCATGGTGCTCGATTGCCACGGCACGCCCGCCGATCCCTGCACGCAGGCCGAAAGCCGGGAGAAGTTCAGGCGGCTGACGCGCGGACGCCTGTCCGAGGCGCAGGCCGAGACCCTCACGGAGCGCGTCCGCACCCTTGCCGATCTCTCCTCGGTTCGCGCGCTCATGGAACCCCTTTCTTCAGCGAGTTCCCGATGACAGTGAATCTCAAGGACATGACCCGCCGTGACATCACCCTCGGACCGGGCCTGAACTACCGCTACTTCTCCGTCCCCGCGCTGGAGGAGAACGGCATCGGCAAGGTCTCGCGCATGCCCGTGTCGCTGCGCATCGTGCTGGAATCCGTCCTGCGCAATTGCGACGGCAGGAAGGTCCTGCCACACCATGTCGAATCGCTCGCCAACTGGCGGCCCGACGCGCCGCGCGAGACGGAAATCCCCTTCACGATCGGGCGCATCGTCCTCAATTGCGCGGCGGGCATTCCGCTTCTCGGCGATCTAACGGCCATTCGCGGCGCGATGATGCGTCGCGGCTATCCCGCCGGGACCGTCGGCCCCAAGGTGCCGGTCGACATGGCGCTCGATCATACGCTGACGGTCGATTTCAATGCCCGGCCGGATGCGCTGGCGCTCAATACCGCGCTCGACATCCGCCGCAATGCCGAGCGTTACCGGTTCGTCAAATGGGCCATGCAGGCCTATGGCGGCGTTCGCCTGTTTCCGCCGGGCGCCGGCATCCTGCACCAGCTCAATCTCGAGCTTCTCGCCCCCGGCTATCTCGAAAAGGACGGGATCTGTTATCCCGACACGCTGGTCGGGACGGATTCGCACACCTGCATGATCGCCGGCCTCGGCACCGTCGGCTGGGGCGTCGGGGGCATCGAGGCCGAGGCCGCCATGCTCGGCCAGCCGCTCTTCTTCCTCACGCCGGACGTGGTGGGCGTGCATGTCACCGGCCGGCTGCGCGAAGGCGTGACGGCCACCGATCTCGTCCTGCATGTGACCGAGATGCTGCGCAAGGCGAAGGTGGTCGGCAAGTTCGTTGAGTTCTTCGGCGAGGGCGTCACGACGCTGAGCGTGCCCGACCGTGCGACCATCGCCAACATGGCGGTCGAATACGGGGCGACGATCGGCTATTTCCCCGTCGACGGCCAGACCTGTTCCTACCTGCGCCAGACGGGACGCAGCGAGGAGACGGTGCGGGCGGTCGAGACGCTCTATCGCGCGCAAGGCTTCTTCGGCGCGCCGAAGCCCGGCGACATCGACTATTCCGACGTGCTCGAACTGGACCTGCCGATCGTCGTACCCAACCTTGCCGGGCCGAAGCGGCCCCAGGACCGCATCCCGCTCGACGGATTGAAGGAACGCTTTGCCGACGTGCTCGCGGCGCCGGTGGCGGAGGGCGGCTACGGAAAGGCGCCGGCGACCGTCGCCGGCGAGGACGGGCGCGGGGTGCGCGACGGCGACGTCGTGATCGCGGCCATCGCATCCTGCACCAACACGTCCAATCCGGGCGTGATGCTGGCGGCGGGGCTGGTCGCCCGCAATGCGGTCGCCCGGGGCCTTCGCACCCGGCCGTGGGTCAAGACATCGCTGACGCCGGGGTCGATGGTGGTCAGCCGCTATCTGGAAGCGGCCGGCCTTCAGGATGCGCTCGATACGCTGGGCTTCGCCGTCGCCGGCTACAGTTGCGCCACCTGCGTCGGTGCCTCCGGGCCGATCGATCCCGAACTGGAAGAACAGATAGCCGCGCGGGATGTCGTCGCCTGCGCGGTGCTGTCGGGAAACCGCAATTTCGAGGCGCGCATCCACCCGGCCGTCCGCGCCTCGTTTCTCGCAAGCCCGCCGCTCGTCGTGGCCTTCGCGCTGGCGGGGCGGATGGACATCGACCTCCTGAACGAGCCGCTGGGCGTTGATCGTGACGGCAGGCCTGTCTATCTCCGCGACATCTGGCCGACAGCCGAAGAGCTCGGGGCGGCGCAGGCGATCGCGGCCAATCCCGCCTTCTACCGGGAAACCTATGCGGGCGACATCGCCGCGCGTGATCCGAACTGGAAGACCATTCCGCAAGCGACAGGCAGCCTCTACGCCTGGGACGAGCGATCGACCTACCTGAAGGAGCCCCCGTTCCTTGCGCCCGAACTGTCGGCCTCCGTCCTGAAACCGGTCATGGGGGCGAGGGCGCTGGCGATCCTCGGCGATTCCGTCACCACCGACCACATCAGCCCGATCGGCAACATCAAGGCGCGTTCCCCGGCCGGCGCCTATCTTTCCAGCCTCGGCGTCGCCCCGCTGGATTTCAACAATTTCGGCGCCCGGCGGATGAATCACGAGGTCATGGTGCGCGGCGGCTTCGGCAACCAGCGCCTGCGCAACCTCATGGTTCCGGGCGTGGAAGGGGGCGTGACCACGCACCAGCCGGACGGGGAAACGACGAGCATCTACGAGGCGTCGCTTCGCTACAAGGCCGACGACGTTCCCCTGATCGTGGTGGCCGGCCAGGAATACGGAACCGGCAGCGCGCGCGACTGGGCGGCCAAGGCGACGCGGCTTCTCGGCGTGCGCGCGGTCGTTGCCGAAAGCTTCGAGCGCATCCACCGCAGCAATCTCGTCGGCATGGGCGTGCTTCCGTGCCAGCTTGCGGAAGGGACCCGGACGGTGGATCTTGGGCTTGATGGTTCGGAACACTTCGATATCCTCGGCCTTTGCGACGACACGGAGCCCGGACAGTCGCTGACGCTCGTCATCCATCGGGCCGACGGGGCGAGGGCTGAGGTCCCGTTGATCCTTCGCCTCGATACGCCCGTCGAGGTCGAGTATGTGCGGAGCGGCGGTGTCATGCCCTACATCCTGAACGAGCTGATAGCCGAAGCCGAGCGCCTGCGCGCGGTCTCGTGACCGGCAGGCACATGGGGCTGCCGGCGCGCCGGACATTCATCGATCCGACCATCTCTTGAAAGGAAATGCACATGGACCAGGAAACATACGACAAGGGCCTCGCCATCCGCCGTGCAACGCTTGGCGACGCCTATGTGGACAAGGCGCTGGCCCAGGCCGACGACTTCACGCAGGACCTGCAGCAGCTCGTCACCACCTATTGCTGGGGCGAGGTCTGGGGCCGCGAGGGGCTGGACCGGAAAACCCGTTCGATCATCAACCTGGCGATGATCAGCGCGCTCAACCGTCCCCACGAGCTTGCGGCGCATGTCCGCGGCGCCATCAACAACGGCGTGACCCGCGACGAAATCAAGGAAGTCTTTCTCCAGGTGGGAATCTATTGCGGCGTGCCTGCGATGGTCGACAGCTTCCGGATCGGCCGCGAGGTGCTGAGGGACCTGGACGCCGGATAGAAATCAGGGCATCGAATCCCCGGAATCCTCCTTCGGCCTTCCCCGGTGGGCTTATAGAACAATCCCTATCTTTCAAGGAGTGCGCCAATTCCCTCGTTGAATGCCTGGAAAAGGCTGGCCACCACCGCCTTTGCCTTCGGGCTTGCCGCGCTCGTGGGCTTTTCAGGCGCGGCCTGCCATGTCCCTCTGGCCTGGATGCTGGGCCCGCTGCTCGTGGCGGCCTGCCTGTCGGCGGCCGGGTTCGATCTGCGGCCCAACGAGAATGTGAGGCGATTCGGCCAGCTCACGATCGGGACCGCCGTCGGGCTGACGATGACGGCAAGCGTCCTGGCGGAGCTCGGCGGGTGGCTTCCGCTCATGGTGCTCAGCGCCATCGTCTCCGTGCTCGTGTCCTGCGTGGCCGGGGTCATCCTCGCCCGGCAGGCCCGGCTCGACATGAAGACGGCCTTTTTCGCGAGCCTGCCGGGCGGGCTGGCGGAGATGGGGAACATCGGCGTGCAGATGGGCGCACAAGCAGAGCCGATCGCCATCGTCCATACGCTGCGCGTCACGCTGGTCGCCGTCACCATCCCGTCGATCCTGCTGACCTTCGGTCCGCCGCATTTCGCCATTGCGCCGGGCGCCATGATCGTCGATCCGTACTGGACGGTGGGATTGATCGCGGGAGGGGCGGGTTTCGCCTATTGTCTCGGGCGCATCCATCTCAACAATCCCTATATGATCGGGGCGGTCCTGTTCACGGCCATTTTCGCGTCGCGCGGGCTCGTCGCCGGCAAGATGTATCAGCCGCTTTTCGCGGCTGCCCAGTTGATGGTCGGTTTTGCCGTCGGTTGCCGCTTTCGCCGGGATATTCTCGCCAGGCTTCCGCGGGTGGCGTTTTTCAGCGTCATCTCCATTTTCGGGCTGAGCGCCGTCATGGTGGGTTTTGCCCTGCTTCTGTCCGTCGCGACAGGGTTGACCTATCCGGCCGCCATCCTTGCGACATCGCCCGGTGGCCTGTCCGAAATGACGGTCACGGCGGAAATCCTGCATCTTGCCGTTCCGACGGTCGTCGGGTTCCAAGTGGTGCGCGGCATCCTCGTCAACACTTTTGCCTCGCACTACTACGCGCTGCTGACGCGGTGCGGCGTGCTCGGCTTCCTGCAAAGGGTCTTTGGGGCGGCCGATCCCGGCTGAAGAAGCGATGCATGTCGGCAGCCCGGCCGTATCGAACCCGGGCCTTTTCAGCGCCAGTTCTTTATCCGAAACGCCGGACGGATAGGGTTTGCGAGACTAGAGCATCACGCAAACCTCAAATCACATGGTTGCCGAGTTCCTAATGGCCTTCGGGCCTTGTTGACCGCGCAACGCTGTCCCCCGCTCCTCGAGGGTGGGAGAAAACGGGCGCTCCCATCTTGGCAGCCTCGTGATCGAGGGTGTTGCGCATGCGCATGAGGTTGCCCATGAATTCCACGCCGTTGGCCATGGAATCCATGATGACCCGGGCGGTCCTGTTCAGGTCGATCTGGTTCCCGTCGAGCGGCAGCGTGGAGGGAAGCTCGATCAGGCCGAGGGTGGTCATCGTCTTGTAGGTGTTGCTGAGGTGAAGGCACGACCACTTCATCGACATGGTGAGCGGGCATTGCATATAGAGGGTCGGCTTCGTGTGCCACAGGGAGAGACCCTGTTCGTCGCGCAGGGAAAACGTCATCTCCACCGCGTTGTTCAGCCGGAATTCGTCGTGGAAGATACGGCTGGCGACGGTCTCGCAGGCCTTCATGAGATCGGGCACCTCGACGCCGTCGAGGGACTGGGTGACCGTCGCCGGAGCGTGCTGGCCCTCGTAGCGCACGCTCAACTGCGCCGGCGCATGCGCCGTATCGACGGTGACGTCGTGAATGGTCAGCTCGTAGGGTGCGCTGGCGTTTTGCATGGCAGTGACTCGCTTTCCGCATCATGTCCGGGTCGGGCGAGTTTAGTCCATTCCGGCCCATCGACACAACATCGACCTCGGGCCTGCGAAAAAGCCCCGGCGGCGGACCTGACGGGGCGGCCGCCGGGGAGGCAGGGAAACCTATTCGAAGACGGCGTCGACGTCGAAGGTCGTCAGCTTCTTCTCCAGCGCCCGCATTTCCTCGTAGTCCATCACCGCCATGATGTCCTCGATGCCGACGAGAAGGTCCTCGCGGTTGACGGGCACGCCCGTCTCGGCGACCTCGCGCATGACGGAGAGCGCCGTCTTCATCGCATGGATGGCGGCGGCCGGCAGCATGCGCGGCAGGCTGATGCGCCGGACGCCGATTTCCTTCAGCCGCGGCAGCGGGATGAGCGGGGTGGTCGGGCGGTGGCGGATGCCGAAGCCCATGTTGATCGTCACCGGAATGCCGGCGGCGTCCACGATGCGCTTGATGTCGTCCTCGTTGCGCACCGCGTCGGGGAAGATCATGTCGGCGCCCGCTTTCGCATAGGCGCGCGCGCGTTTCACCGCGCCCTCGATGCCTTCCATGGCGAGGGAATCGGTGCGGGCGATGATGACGAAGTCGTCGTCGCGGCGGGCCATGCAGGCGGCCTCGATCTTCTTGACCATCTCGGCCGGCTTCACCACCGCCTTGCCGGGCATGTGGCCGCAGCGCTTCGGGCTCACCTGGTCCTCGAGGTTGATGCCGGCGACGCCGGCCTCCTCGAACATCCGCACGGTGTGGTAGACGTTGACCGGGTTGCCGTAGCCGTTGTCGGCATCCGCCGTCAGCGGGATGGAGACCGAGCGGGCGAGGTTGCGGCAGTGGTTGACGTTCTCCGTCAGGCCCATCACGCCGATATCGGCGATGCCGAGCAGCGCGTTGGAGATCGCCGCGCCGCTGGTGCAGGCAGTCTTGAAGCCGGCATCCTCGACGAGGCGGATCGTATAGCCATCATAGACGCCGGGCGAGACGATGAACTCGCCCGATCCCAGGATTTCACGGAATTTCTTGGCACCTGTGGTCATGAAGGCTGCACTCCAAGGCTAGCGATGGGTCAGATATCGGGAAGGTTCTCACCGTCGAGGTGATCGAAGAGATTGCGCGCGGCGCGGCGCACATGCGAGCGCATCAGGGATTCGGCAAGCTGCGGATCGCGCGCCTTGATGGCGCGCAGGATCTGCCAGTGCTCGTCGTACGCCTCTTCCTTGCGCTCGATGATGGCGCCGGAATGCCGGCGGTAGATGCGCAGCAGGTGGTAGAGGTCGCCGCACAGAAGGTTGATGATGCGGGCATTGCCGCAGGCGCGTGCGATGCGCTCGTGAAAGTCGAAGACGCTGCCGTCGCCCGGCACATCCGCCGAATAGTTATGGCGGCTGCGCTCCAGCTCGGAGATCAGCCCGTCGATCTCCGCATCGCTCATGCGGCGCGCGTCGATGTTGCAGGCCATGCCCTCCAGCGCCATGCGCAGCTCGAAGAGCTCGCGGGCGGTGGTGGCGTCGAGCGTGACGACGCGCGACTTGATATAGGGCTCGCGCGTGATGAGCTGGATGCCCTGAAGCCGGCGGATCGCCTCGCGCACGGGGCCGCGGCTGACGCCGAATTCCAGCGCCAGCGCCGCCTCGTTGACCACGCTGCCCGGCGGCAGGCGGCCCTGGTAGATCGCGTCGAGGATCGCCTGGTAGATCATGTCGGAGCGCGGCGTTCCCGCCTCGCTGCCCGTTGCCTCGATCGTTTCGAACTGAGCGTCCACCGTCATGTCCTCTGTCTCCCTTTTCGGCTCATCCACCATCGGTTGGGCAGGGAGAAGTGTCAACTTTTTAGGCATCTGAAGCTAAAATGTCAACAGTTTTTGGCGATATAAGCGATATTGTGATTTTTTGGCTTTAAAGTGTTGACATTTAGAAGTGATGACCGCTTAATTGCCGCAAGGACGGACAAAAGCCGCTGGGAACGCACGATGACGCAGCAGGAATTCCAATGGATGGGTCGCACGATCCGCTATGCCGGCGTGGCAAAAGCTGCGCAGGCGGCGGGCCGGTCCGTCTCCAGCCTGCCCTACGTCCACCGCATCCTCCTTGAAAACCTCCGTCGCAGCCAGCGCGCCGGCCGCCCGGTGGGGGAGCGCGACATCGCCGCCCTTCTCGAAAAGGGCGATGCGGCCGAGCTTCCGCTTTTCGTCTCCCGCGTCATCCTGCCGGATTCCTCCGGCCTGCCGGCCCTGCAGGATCTCGCGGCGCTGCGCAGCGCGGTGGACCGGGTGGGCGGAAACGTCACCGCGGTCGATGCCCTCGTGCCGGTGGATCTCGTGGTGGATCATTCCCTGCAAGTCGATTTCTGGGGCGATGCGGCCGCCGAGGAGCGTAACCTTGCCCGCGAGCTGGAGCGCAATGCCGAGCGCTACCGCTTCCTGAAATGGGCGCAGCAGGCGTTCCGCCGTCTTCGCATCCATCCGCCGGGCACCGGCATCATCCATCAGGTGAATATCGAGAGCATCGCCTCCGTCGTGGTGCTGGAAACGCTGGACGGCAAGGAATGGGCTTTCCCGGATTTCGTCATCGGCGGCGATTCCCACACGCCGATGGTGAATGGCCTCGGCGTGCTCGGCTGGGGCGTCGGCGGCATCGATGCCGAGGCGGCGATGCTCGGTCAAGCCTATATCTTCCCACGTCCGCAGGTGGTCGGCGTCCGGCTTTCCGGCCGCATCCGCCCGCCGGCCATGACGACGGACGCCGCGCTTCTCGTCACGCAGAAACTGCGCGCGGCGGGCGTCACCGGCTGCATGGTGGAATATTTCGGCCCGGCCATCCCGCATCTGACGGTCGCTGAGCGCGCCACCATCGCCAACATGGCCCCGGAATACGGCGCGACCTGCGGCTTTTTCCCGGTGGACGAGCAGAGCCTTGCCTATCTGCGCCAGACCGGCCGTGAGGAAGACCACATCAGCCTCGTTGAAGCCTACTGCAAGGTCAACCATCTCTGGCGCGCCGATGCGGAGGAATGCCCGGCCTACGACCGTATCGTCGAGATCGACCTTTCGGAGGCCGAGCCGAGCCTTGCCGGCCCGCGCCGCCCGCAGGACCGCATGACGCTCGCCGGCATCGCCGAGGACTTTCGAGAGAAGCTCACCTTGCCGCTGTCGCAGGGCGGTTTCGGCGCTGAGGCCGTGGAGGCCGATCCGGCCGAGGCGCTGCCCGGCCATGGCAGCATCGCGCTCGCCGCGATCACCTCATGCACCAACACCTCCAACCCCGCCGTCATGATGGCCGCCGGCCTCGTCGCGCGCCGGGCGGTGGAACGCGGCCTGACGGTCCCCGCCTGGGTCAAGACCTCGATGGCCCCGGGCTCGCGCGTCGTCACGCGCTATCTGGAGAAGGCGGGGCTGCTGCCCTTCCTCGAAACGCTCGGCTTCAACATCATCGGCTACGGCTGCACCACCTGCGGCGGCAAGTCCGGACCGCTGCCGCAGGATGTCGCGAACGCCATCGAGCGGCGCGGGCTGGTCGCGGCGGCGGTCCTCTCCGGCAACCGCAATTTCGAAGGCCGCATCCACAAGCTCATCCGCGCCAACTATATCGGCGCGCCGCCGCTCGTCGTGCTCTATGCGCTCGCCGGCCGTGTCGATATCGATTTCGACCGCGAGCCGGTCGGCCTCAGCGCGGACGGCACGCCGATTCACGCGCGCGACCTCTGGCCGACGCCGGAGGAGATCGAGGCGCTGCTGCCGCAGGCGCGCGACCGGGACCTGTTCTCCGCCGTCTACGGCCGCGAAGCCGCCGGCGCGGCGGCCTGGGAGGCGCTGGAAGCACCGGCCGGCGCGCTGTTCCCGTGGGATCGCAGCTCGCATTATCTCGTCGAGCCGCCCTTTTTCGAAGGGGCCGCCGGGCGCGATCCGGTCGCCGATCTTGCCGAGGGGCTTTCCAAAGCCCGCGTGCTCGCCGCCTTCGGGGATTCGCTGACCACCGACCATATTTCCCCAAGCGGCGAAATCCCGCTCGATACGCCCGCCGGCCTCTATCTCGCCGATGCGGGCATCGCGCAGAAGGATTTCAACACCTATGTCGGCCGGCGCGGCAATTTCGAGGTGATGACCCGCGCCACCTTCGCCAATATCCGCATCAAGAACGCCCTGCTGCCGGATGTCGAAGGCGGCTTCACCCGCCATTTCCCGGACGGCGAGACCGTGACGATCTTCGATGCCGCGCGGGCCTACCGCGCTGAAGGCGCTGCCGCCATCATCCTCGGCGGCAAGGAATACGGCACCGGCTCCAGCCGCGACTGGGCGGCCAAGGGCACCGCGCTGCTCGGCATCCGCGCCGTCATCACCGAAAGCTACGAGCGCATCCACCGCGCCAACCTCGTCGGCATGGGCGTGCTGCCGCTCGCCTTCCGGGCGGGGGAGGGCTGGCGTCAGCTCGGCCTCACCGGCGGCGAACTCTTCTCCTTCGCCGGCATCGAAGAGGCTGTGCGGACGGGCGCGCCGGTGCGCGTCACCGCAAAAGGCGAGGGCGGGACCGTCGAATTCGAGGCCGTGCCGCAGCTCCTCACCGAGGCCGAGCGGGCGCTGATCGCGTCCGGCGGCATCCTGATGCATGTCCTCGATGCGTTCTCGCCGGCTTCCGGCAGCAATGGAATGGAAGAATGATGCTGGACCTGGTTCTCAAGAATGCGCAGATCGCCCTGCCGGGCGGCGACCTTTCCTTCGGTGCCGTGGGCGTGAAGGACGGCCGCATCGCCGTCATCGCTGAAGCCGCGGACGATCTTGCCGCCCGCGAGACAATCGATTGCGGCGGCCTCCTGCTGCTGCCCGGCGTCGTCGATCCGCATGTGCATTTCGACTTCGGCAATCCGGAAACCGATTTCGAGACGGAATCGCGCGCCGCCGCGCTCGGCGGCACCACGTCGATCCTCTCCTTCCACCGCTCGAAGGACATCCGCGACAGCTTCCCGGTCGTCAAGGAGCGGGCGGAGCGGCAGAGCTGCATCGATTTCGGCCTGCATTTCGGCCTGACCAGTCAGCTTCATGTCGAGACGCTGGAGGAGATTTCCCGCCGCTTCGGCGTCACCTCCTTCAAGCTCTACATGATGTACAAGGGCGCGGCCGGCGCGGCGAAGGGTTTTACCGAGATCGACGACGCGCTGCTCTATACGGCGCTGCGTGCGACGGCGGCCATTCCCGGCGCGGTGATGGGCGTGCACTGCGAGAACGTCGAGGTGATCCCGGTCCTGCGCCCGCCGCTGAAGGCGGCCGGGCGCAACGACCTCAAGGCATGGAACGAGCAGAGCCCCGGCTTCCTCGAAGCGGAGAACGTCTTCCGCGTCTGCTATTTCGCCGCCCAGACCGGCACGCCGGTCAACATCGTCCATATGAGCGCCGGCGACTCCTTGGAAATCGTGCGCCAGCAGCGCAAGATGCGCGGCAGGTCCGGCCCGCCGATCCATGTCGAGACCTGCCCGCATTACCTCGTCGTCGATGACGAATGGCCGGCGGGCGTGCTCGCCAAGGTCAATCCGCCGGTGCGCGGCCGGGCCGATATCGAGGCCCTGTGGGAAGGCGTCTTCGATGGGTCGGTGACGACCATCGGCTCCGATCATGTCGCCCGCAAGCGCGAGACCAAGGACAAGGACATCTGGGGCGCCAGCGCCGGCTTCCCGGGCTCCGGCCTCCTCCTGCCGCTGATGCTGCACGAGGGTTTTCACCGCCGCGGCCTGCCGCTTTCGCGGATCGTGGAGCTGACTTCGGCCAATGCCGCGCGCATCTACAACATGCCGTCGAAGGGCGCGATCGCGGTCGGCAAGGATGCGGACCTCTTGGTGGTCGATCCCGATCTCGAACGCACCGTCGACCACGCCGTCTCGGAGTCCTACTCGGACTATTCGCCCTATCAGGGCATGCGGCTCAAGGGCTGGCCGGTGCGCACGCTGGTGCGCGGCCGCACGGTCATGCAGGACGGCCGCATCACCGACGAGGCCCGCGCCAATCCCTGGGGCCGCTATCTCGAACGCATGCCACGCTGACACTCTGGAACGATACGGATTTTGACATGACCGAAAACACGAGAATCTGGGACCGATTTCTGACCGAGCGCGACCAGCAGGTCTACAAGGCCGCGGGTTACGGCAAGCGCGGCGGCTTCGGCACGCGCCCGGCGCTCTTCATCATCGACGTGCAGTACAATTTCTGCGGCGACAAGCCGGAGGACATCCTGGAAGGCTTGAAGCAGTACCGCACCCATTGCGGCCGCGAAGCCTGGGCGGCGGTGGAGCAGATCATCCCGCTCGTGGAACTGGCACGCGAAAAGAACCTGCCGATCTTCTACACCGAGAGCGGCCGCCGTCCGGACCTCCTCGATTCCGGCGTGCAGGTCGGCAAGAACCATCGCGGCGGCGAGAAGACCGTTGTCGCCGGCACCCACGACACCCGCACCGTCGAGCCCATCGCCCCGCGCCCGCAGGACATGCTGATCTCCAAGCAGAAGCCGTCCTGCTTCTTCGGCACGACCTTCATGAGCCAGTTGAACTTCCTCGACGTCGACACGCTGATCCTCGTCGGCTGCACCACCTCCGGGTGCCTGCGCGCAACGACCGTCGACGCCTATTCCTTCAACTTCAAGGTCATCATACCGGAGGAAGCCGCCTTCGACCGTTTCGAGGCGAGCCACGCGATCAACCTGTTCGATCTCAACTGCAAATATGCGGACGTCATCCCGCAGGCCGAGGTCGCTGAATATCTCAGCGCCCAGCCGGTGCGCGAGCCGCGCAAGTAAGCCGCCCCTTACCATCCCGTCACTGGAAGAACCGATCCGATGAGCACGACCCTCACGCCCAAGGCCCCCGAAACCACCCTGCCGCAGACCCCGGCCGATGCCGAGGGCGTGCGCCTTTACGGCATGTATATCGACGGTGAATTCACCGCGACGGACGGGCGCGACATGATCGATACCGTCGATCCCGTCTCGGGCGAGGTCTGGGCGCGCATCACGCGCGGCACCGCCGAGGACGTGGACCGCGCCGCCAACGCCGCGCACCGCGCCTTCACCGAGGGCGAATGGCCGAAGCTCAATCCCAGCCAGCGCGGCGCGCTGCTGCGCCGGATCGGCGATCTCGTCTCGGAGAATGCCGACTGGCTCGCCTATATCGAGCAGCGCGACAACGGCAAGCTGATCGCCGAACTGTCGATGCAGATGCGCTACATGGCGAACTACTACTATTATTACGGCGGCCTCGCCGACAAGATCGAGGGCTCCGTCATCCCGACCGACAAGCCGGGCGTCCTCAACTACACCAAATACGAGCCGCTCGGCGTCGTCGCCTGCATCACGCCGTGGAACTCGCCGCTGCCGCTCGCCAGCATGAAGATCGCCCCGGCGCTCGCCGCCGGCAACACGGTGGTGCTGAAGCCGTCCGAATTCACCTCCGCCTCGCTGGTCGAGCTGATGAAGATCATGGAGCGCGCCGGCGTGCCGAAGGGCGTCGTCAACGTCATCACCGGTCTCGGCGCGGAAGTCGGCGATGCGCTGGTCAGTCATCGCCATGTCGAGCGCATCGCCTTCACCGGCGGACCCATCGCCGGCCAGATGATCAACGAGAAGGCGGCCAAGCACATGAAGCGCGTGACGCTGGAGCTTGGCGGCAAGTCGCCGAACATCATCTTCGAGGATGCCGACATGGACAATGCGCTGAAGGGTGCGATTGCCGGCATCTTCGCCGCCTCCGGCCAGACCTGCGTGGCGGGCTCCCGCCTGCTGGTTCAGGAGAGCATCCACGATGCGTTCGTCGAGCGCCTCCTTGAGATGGTGAAGCAGGCGAAGTTCGGCCACCCGGCCGACCCGGACTCGCAGATCGCGCCGATCTCGACGCGCCCGCAGTTCGAGAAGGTGAAGTCCTATGTCGAGGTGGCGCTCGCCGGCGGGGCGAAGCTGGCGCTCGGCGGCAAGCCGGCCAATGTCGAAGGCTGCCCGAACGGCCTGTTCTTCGAGCCGACCGTGTTCGTCGATGTCGACAACTCCATGCGCATCGCGCAGGAGGAGGTCTTCGGCCCGATCCTCTCGATCATCCGCTTCAAGGACGAGGACGATGCGGTGCGTATCGCCAACGACATCGAGTTCGGCCTTGCCGCCGGCATCTGGACCCAGTCCATCGGCCGCGCCATCAACATGTCGAACCGCGTGCGCGCCGGCACGATCTGGATCAACAACTACCGCTCCACCTCCGTCACCTCGCCCTTCGGCGGCTTCAAGATGAGCGGCATCGGGCGCGAATGCGGCATCGCCGGCATGAAGGAATATATGGAAGTGAAGAGCGTGTGGATCTCCACCGAGACGAACATCCCGAACCCCTTCGTTCGCCGCTGAACCGCCGGGAGGGGCAGGAACATGCACGATCATGACGTCATCGTCGCGGGAGCCGGGCCGGTCGGCCTGGTCGCCGCGCTGGTCCTCGCGAAAGCCGGACTGAAGGTCGCCGTCTTCGAAAAGCGCGACCGGCTCAACCAGGTGTCGAAGGCTTCCACCTTTCACGCCCCGACGCTCGATATCCTCGACCGCGTCGGCGTCTACGAGGAATTCAGCCGGCAGGCGCTGCATATCGACCGGCTGCAATACCGCACGGTCGAGGGCGGCATCCTCGGCGAACTGACCTTCGATCTGCTGAAGGAGCGCACGCAGTTCCCGTTCCGCAAGCATCTGGAACAGTCGCTCCTGACGCCGATGCTGCTGGAGCGGCTGAAGACCTATCCGAACGTCGCCTTCCGCTTCGACGCCGGCTATGTCGAGGCCGAGGACCACGGCGATGGCGTCACCGCCACCATCGAGCGTGACGGCGGGCGCGAGAGCGTCACCGCGCGGCTGATCCTCGGCGCGGACGGGGCGCACAGCGCCGTGCGGCAGGCCGCCGGCATGACCTTCGACGGCGCGGCCTATCCCGGCTTCCAGCTCCGCATCCGCACCGACGACAGCATCCGCGACGTGGTGCCGGATCTCGGGCCGGTCACCTATCTCGTCGGAAAAACCCATTCGGTCAGCTTCCTGCACATGCCGGACAACTGGCGGGTGATCCTGCGCGTGCCGGAGGGCATTTCGGAGGAGACCGCGCTGACGGACGAATGGGCGGTCGAGCGGCTTGCCGCGCTGCTCCCCGGCTTCACCATGCCGCGCGTCGTCGACAAGGATTGCTACAAGGCGCGCAAGTGCCTCGCCTCGGACGGCCGCAGCGGCAACATCTATCTGGCGGGCGACGCGCTCCACCTCACCAACACGCGCGGCGGCATGAACATGAACTGCGGCATCCATGACGGTTTCGTCATCGCCAATGCCATGGTCGCGGCGCTCTCCTCCGGCGACGACACGGCGCTGAAGGAAGCCGCCGTCGAGCGCCACCGGGTGGCCAGGGACATGCTGCTTCCGCGCACCGACACCATGGTCTCGCAGGAAAAGGCGTGGATCGAGAAGGTCAACGGCCTCCTCTCCGACAGGGAGAAGGCCGCCGCCTATCTCGCCCAGACCGCCATGCTCGACATGGTGGAGCTTCCAGCCCGCTGACCGAATTCAAGGGGATTTTTCGATGACCGCTCACCTTCCGCCCTTGCCGGCCCCGAAATACCGCTTCGGCGCGCTGGTGCCGCCGGCCAATCCGACCGTCGAGATCGAATATCCGGTGCTGCTGCCGGCCGACGTGGCGTTGCACACCATGCGCCTGCCGGTGCTGCCGGGAACGCTCGACGACCGCAACCGCGGCTATGTCGAGAGCTTCCCGCAGATGATCAAGGGCTTCGGCTCGCTGAAGCTCGACGCCATCGCCATCGCGCTCACCGGCTCGCAATACCGCCTGACGCCGAAGGGCGACCGGGAGCTTTGCGACCGGCTGTCCGACCAGGCCGGCATTCTGGTCGAGACCGGCACCATCGCCATCGACCGCATGCTGAAGGCGCTCGGCATCGACACGGTGAGCCTGATGTCGCCCTATCCGAACATCCAGACCCAGCTCGCCATCGCCTACTGGAAGGAGGCGGGCTACCAGGTCCATTCCGTCAGCCAGTTCGAGGACGATCTGGTCGCCTATCGCGTGACGCCGGAGGAGATCGGCAAGGCGCTGAAGCGCATGGACGTGGCGGAAGGCGGGGCGATCATCCTCAGCGGCACCGGCATGCGCACCATCGACATGCTGGCGACGACCGCCGCGGAGATCCCCGCGCCGGTGCTCGCCTCCAACATCTGCTCGATCTGGAGCCTGACCCGGAACTGGGGAGCGTCTTCGCCCTGGATGGGCGCGGTCCTGCCGGCGGGCCTCAAAGCATAACACCAACGAGAAGGGCATGAAGCCCCGGCCGCGCAAGCGGCAAAGCACAACCGATCAAACCTGCAACCATAGGGGATATGCATGAAACGCAAACTTCTGACCGCCCTGGCGCTGTGCCTCGCCCTTGCCGCCTCCGCACAGGCGGAGGACAACTTCACGCTGGCGCTCGCGCGCAACACGCTGACGGCCGCCGAGGAAACCTTCACCTACGCCATCCCGAAGCAGCTCGGCTACTTCACCGAGGAGGGCCTGAGCCCGACGATCCTCCAGACCGACGGCTCCACCGCCGCGCTGCAGGCCGTCGCCTCCGGCTCCGCCGACGTCGGCTATGCCTCTTCGGCAGCGATCGCGGCCGCCATCGACAAGGGCGTCGGCCTGAAGGCGTTCGCCGGCATCACCGTGAAGTGGCCCTATTTCATCGGCGTGCCGAAGGATTCGCCGATCAAGACGATCGCCGACCTCAAGGGCAAGCGCGTCGGCGTCATCAGCCTCGCCTCGGCCTCCTATGCCGACCTTCGCGCCAACCTGAAGATCGCCGGCCTCACCGAAGCCGACGTGACGATCATCCCGGTCGGCGCCGGCGCGCGCGCTGCCGCCGCTCTCAAGGCCGATGAGGTCGACGCCATCGACAGCTATTCCGACAGTTTTACCGTCATGCGCCAGAACGACGTCGACCTGACGCTGCTGGAGCGTCCGGCGGAGATGGAAAAGCTGTTCAGCGTGACCATGGTCACCAGCGCGAAGACGCTGGAGACCCGCGGCAAGGAGCTCGCCGGCTTCGCGCGCGCCGCCTACAAGGGCATCGTCTACACGCAGCTTTATCCTGACAGCGCGCTGGCGCTCGCCTTCGCCGAGTTCCCGCAGCTTGCGGGCGCCGCCGATCCGGCCGGCCAGGACGCCAAGAACACCGCCGAGGCCATGAAGATCGCGCTCGGCGACTCGATCCCGGACGAGCAGGACCCCGCCAAGTGGGGCGAGTGGCTGAACCTGCCGGCCGAGCGCTGGGAAGCCCTGCTGACCTTCGCCCACGAAACCGGCCAGACCGAGAAGAAGCTCGACGTCGCGCAGGTCTGGGACGCCTCCCTGATGCCCGAGATCTACAAGTTCGACGTGAAGGCGATCACCGAGAAGAAGTGAGCGTACGGCTCCCCGATGGAAAGAGACGACGATGGATAGCATTTCCCAACCGCTGATCCGCATCAACAACCTGTGCAAGACCTACCCGACGCGCAGCGGCGACACGGTGGCTCTCGACAAGGTGAACCTGGACATCGGCGACGGCGAGTTCATCGCCCTCGTCGGTCCCTCCGGATGCGGCAAGACCACCCTCCTGAAAATCCTCGCCGGGCTCGAAGGCGGGTTTTCCGGGGAGGCGCGGCTCGGCAATGTCGCCATCACCAAGCCGTCCCTGGAAGTCGGGGTGGTCTTTCAGGAGCCGACGCTGCTGCCGTGGCGCACGATCCTGGAAAACATCATGCTGCCGGTCGAACTGGTGCGCATGGACACCAAGACTTACACCAAACGCGCCCTCGAGCTGATGGAGATGATCGGCCTCAAGGGCTTCGAGAACAAGTATCCCCGGGAGCTTTCCGGGGGTATGCGCCAGCGTGCCGGCATCTGCCGGGCGCTGGTGCGCGATCCGAAAGTTCTTTTGATGGACGAGCCCTTCGGCGCGCTCGACGCCATGACGCGCGAATTCCTCAATGCGGAATTGCAGCGGATCTGGATGCGCGCCGGCAAGACGGTGGTCTTCGTCACCCACTCCATTCCGGAAGCCGTGTTCCTCGCCGACCGGGTGGTGGTGATGAGCCCGCGCCCCGGCCGCATCAGCGAGATCGTGCCCATCGGCCTGCCGCGCGAGCGCAAGCTCGGCGACCTCGCCCATGCCGGCGACGAGCTTGCCCGCATCCGCGGCCATTTCGCCGACAGCTCGATGATCGACTGAGGAGACCGTCCCATGTATCGCGATAATTCCAAGCTGCTTCAGGCCGCCCTGGTCGTCCTGGTCTTCTTCATCGTCACCGGAGGCTGGGAATTCTATGTCTGGGTCAGCGAAACGCCGGCCTTTGTGCTGCCCGCGCCGAGCGTCGTCGGCAAGCAGCTCTTCTCGCTGCTCGGCAACGCCATGTTCTGGGATAATTTCTGGGTCACCATGTACGAGGTGCTGATGGGCTACGTGCTCGGCATCCTCATCGCCGTGGTGCTAGGCGTCCTGATCTCGCAGATCCGCCTGCTCGATCTCAGCCTGATGCCCTATATCGTCGCCTTCCAGACCATCCCGAGTGTCGCGCTCGCGCCGATCTTCCTGCAATGGTTCGGCTACGGCCTCGCCTCGAAGATCGTCATGGCGGCGCTGATCGCCTTCTTCCCGATGCTGGTCAACGTCATCGCCGGCCTGCAAGCCTCCGGCCGCGACGAGGTGCAGATGCTGAAAGCCTTCGGCGCGAGCCGCCTCCAGATCCTCCTCAAGGTGCGCGTGCCGAATTCGCTGCCTTACGTCTTCGCGGGCCTCGGCCTCGGCGTGGTCTTCGCGCTGGTCGGCGCCATCGTCGCCGAATTCGTCGGCGCGCAGAAGGGGCTCGGCAAGATGATCCTGCAATTCAACGAGCAGTTCAACATCGCCGGCATGTTCGCCATCCTCATCGTGCTCGCCGCCATCGGCATGACGATGCACTCCATCGTCGGCATGGCCAAGCGCCGCGTCGTCTTCTGGGCGGGCGATCACTGAGACTTTTTCGCGCGGCGGCGCCGTCCGCCGCGCGAGGGACTGAAAACAAGGGCGGGACGACCGTCCAGCAAGGAAGAGACCCATGCAGACCACGCAGCGCGAAACGCCCGGCTTCACCAACTCCAGACAATACAGGGAGTATGCCGTGCGGCATCTCGCCAACGGCGTCTCCTCGACGCCGCGCACCGCGCAGCTTCCGGTGCCGGTCGCCATGGACCGTGCCCTCGACGCGATCCTCACCGATGTCGACGGCAACGACTACATCGACTACACGATGGGCTACGGCCCGCTGATCCTCGGCCACAATCCGCCGGAGGTGGTCGCGGCGCTGAAGGCGGAGATCGACAAGGGTTTTCGCACGGCGAGCGTTCACCGGGGGGAGGGGCGGCTGGCCGAGCTGATCGCCGAGACCGTGCCCTGCGGCGAGATCTCCTCCTTCGTCAGCACCGGGACCGAGGCCGTGCAGCTCGCCCTGCGCATCGCCCGCGCCGCGACCGGACGCACCCGCATCATCAAGTTTCGCGCCAACTATCACGGCTGGTTCGACAGCGTTCATGTCGCCAATGCACCCGGCAACGACGGCCCGGGCTCGGGGGGACAGGACCCCAAGGCGTCGGAAAACATCACGGTCGTCGACTGGGGCGACGCCGCCGCCCTCGAAAAGGTGATATCGAGCGACTATGCCGCCGTCATCCTCGAAGCGGCCGCGGTCAATGCCGGCTGCTTCGCGCCGCCGGAAGGTTTTCTGCAGGCCGTCCGCGACCTGACGCGCAAGCACGGCGTCGTCCTGATCTTCGACGAGGTCATCACCGGCTACCGGCTGGCGCTCGGCGGCGCACAGGAGATGTTCGGCGTCACTCCCGATATCGCCGTCCTCGGCAAGGCCATCGGCGCCGGCATGCCGATCAGCGCGGTGACCGGCAGCAGGGCGGTCATGGAGGCGCTGGTTGATGGCCGCGTGATGCATCGCGGCACGTTCAATGGCAATCCCCTCTCGGTCAGCGCGGCCATTGCCTGCGTGGAACGGCTGCAGCGGGACGGCGCGGAGATCTATCCGCGCATGACGGCGCAGGCTGCGGCCATACAGGCGCATATCAATGCGGAAGCGGCGGCTCTCGATCTCGACGTCTGCGCCAACGGCGTCGGCTCGGCGGTGCAGATCTTCACCGGCGTCCGGCAGATGGCGAACATCGCCGATCTTGCCAAGGCGGACAGGAGCAGGATCGTCCGGCTGACCGAGATGCTGATGATGAACGGGCTGATGCCGCTGCCGCGCGGTCTCATGTATCTCTCGGCGGCCCATACGGATGGCGATATCGAAGCCACGATGCACGCCCTTTCGAAGGGGCTACACGCCTACGCCACGCTCTGAACCGCCCGGGGTGATCCCTATGGAAAGGCCGCGCCCGCCGGGCGTGGCCTTTCGTCATTCAGAGGGTCTTTACCAGGAAGTCGCTCGGGGCCTGGTCGAGCAATTGCCGGGCCAGCCTGCGACCAAGTTCGGCAGCGTCGGCGACATCCGCCTCGCCGGAGGCCGAGATCACCTCGGAGCCGTCGAGGCGAAGGATCTCGCCGCGCAGGTGAATCCGCTCTCCGACGATCTCGGAGAGGCCGGCGATCGGCGTCTGGCACGAACCGTCGAGCACGGCGAGGAAGGCGCGCTCGGCGGCCATCCGACAGCCCGTCGCCGCATCGTCGAGCGGCGCAAGCAATTCGCCGACATGGGCGTCGTCCGCGCGCCGCTCGATCATCAGCGCGCCCTGACCGACGGCCGGCAACATGTCGGCCGTATCGATCGGCCGTCCGACGGCGCCGGACATGTGCAGCCGGTTGAGGCCGGCCACGGCGAGAAGCGTCGCCACGGCGACGCCATCCTCCAGCTTCTTCAGTCGGGTCTCGACATTGCCGCGGAAATCGACGATCGCCAGGTCGGGCCGGCGATGGAGAAGCTGGGCGCGCCGCCGGACGCTCGACGTGCCGACGACCGCGCCCTCGGGCAGGTCCCACAGGCTTTCCCAGCGGGTGGAAACGAAGGCGTCGCGCGGGTCCTCGCGGACCAGGTGACAGCCGAGCGCCAGGCCCTCCGGCCGCTCGACCGGCACGTCCTTGACGCAGTGCACGGCCATGTCGATGGTGCCGTCGAGCAGCGCGTCCTCGATTTCCCGGGTGAAAAGACCCTTTCCGCCGACGTCGCGCAGGGCGCGATCCTGGATCCGGTCGGCGGTGGTCTTGATGACGACGATCTCGAACGCTTCTTCGGGCAGGCCGTGGGCGGCCATGAGCAGCGACCGGGTTTCGATGGCCTGCGTAAGTGCCAGAGGCGAACCCCGGGTGCCGATCTTCAAGGACGCGTTCTGTGTCATGTCGCTTGATTATCATTGCTGAATTTTGCGTGCAACGCACCGCCGATCTCGAAGGGCTGATCTCGATCCCTTACGACCGCCGTTCCTGCCAACCTGCGGCCTATACCGCGCGGTCGGTCACGGCGTGAAGAGGGTGAATTTCGTCATGGAGATGGAGGTCGCCGCCACCTGGACGTGGTGGGCAAGCTCGGCCTCGACGCGCTCGACGGTCCAGCGGGTGGTGGGCGCGGCGATATTGACGGCGGCGACGGCCTGGCCATGGTCGTCGGTGATGGCGGCGGCGACGGAAATGTCCCCCATCACCGTCTCGTTGGCGACGATGGCGTAGCCTTTTTCGGCCGCCTCCTGGATGCGCGCGCGTAACAGGCCCTCGTCGGTCACCGTGGCGGGCGTCAGCGGACGCAGGTCCGTCTGGGCGAAGACCTCGTCCCGCTCGGCAGCGGTGCGACGGGACAGGATGACGGTTCCCGACGCCGTGAAGAGTGCCGGCAGGCGGCTTCCCACCATGATGTCGACATTGACGAGATGCTGGCCGGGAAAACGGCCGACATAGACGATCTCGGGCCCGTCGAGTTCCTGCAGGTTGGCGGTCTCGCCGACGCCGCGGCTGATCTGCAGGAGATAGGGGGCTGCCTTGTGCAGCACCTCATGGGCATGCAGGTAGTTGTAGGCGAATTGCAGGACCCGCGAGGTCAGGGTATAGTTGCGGCTGTTGTGCGCCCGGCGCAGGTAGCCGAGCGTTTCGAGCGTGTAGACCAGCCGCTGGGCGGCGCTGCGGTCGAGCCCCGCCGCCTTGGCGATGTCGGAAAGCGGCATCTGCCGGGCCGGGCCGTCGAAGGCGTGCAGGATGCGGAACATCTTCTCCGACGAGCCCACGAACAGCGAGGACCGCTTCGGATCGCCGCCGTCGTCCTTCGTCTCGTCCTGTGTCGCCGGGATGTCGGCCTTGCGTGACATGCTGGTCTTCCGTTCTCGCCGTCCTGTCGGACCTTCCGTTTCGGATATGGCTGTAAACCCAGCCATATCCGTTGTCCACCGGCGCGGAAAACCTGTCACGCGGCCTTTTCGAGGCGTTCGAGCAGGCGGGCATATTCCGCGCGCAAGGCGTTGCGCAGTTCGTCCTTCGGCTGGCGCAATGGCATCAGCATGCGCGGCGCGTCGATGCCGATCATGTCCATCACTGATTTCATCGGGCCGGGATTGGTCTCGGCGAAGGCGAGGTTCATCAGCGGGATCAGCTCGCGGTGCAGCGCCAGCGCTTCCTGCGTCTTGCCGGAGGAGGCGAGATCGAACAGACGCCGCCAGGTGCGGGGCAGCAGGTTGGCGGTCACCACGATGCCGCCCTTTGCGCCGGCCGTGACATGCAGCGGGAACAGCGAATCCTCGCCGCTCAGCACCGTGAAGGACGGATCGACGCCAGCGACGACGCGCAGGTAATGGTACATGTCCGTGTTGCAGGCCTTCATGCCGATGATGCGCTCATGGCGCGACAGCTCGTGCAACACTTCGGGATCGATGGCGATGCGGGTGCGGTAGGGGATCTCGTAGATCAGGATCGGCAGCGGAGAATTGTCGGCATAGCGCAGGAAATAGTCGCGGATGCCGGCCTGCGTCGGGTTGGTATAATAGGGCGTGATGACGAGGAGGGCGTCCGCGCCGGCGCCGGCGAAATCCTTGCCGGCATCGAGCGCGTCGTGGAAGCCGGTGTCGAGCACGCCGGGGATGACCGGACCCGCACCGGCCATGGCCTTGGCGCTCATTTCCACGAAGCGGTTGCGCTCGCGGCGCGACACGGCCCCGTATTCGCCGGTGCCGCCGAGCGGCACGACGCCGTCGATGCCCTGCTGCTTCAGCCAGGCAAACAGCGCGTCGGTCGCCTTGACGTCGATCGTATCGTCGGCCTCGACCGGCGTGACGATCGCCGGAAGGATGCCGTGAAGGCCTGTGGAGTCGAGCATGGAAATTCCTTTCTTTCAAACGGCGGGAGGGTGAAGGCGGCCCGGCTGCGAGCCGCCCTGCAACGAGATCAGCGGGCGAGGCTGCGCTGGCGCATGCGGTCGGCGGTGAAGATCAGCACCGAGATGAAGACGAGCAGGCAGGTGGAGACCGCCGCGATGACCGGCGAGACCTGCAAGGTCACCTCGTCCCAGAACTGCTTGGGCAGCGTGGCGCTGAGGCCGCCGGACGAGAAGAGCGCGATGGTCAGCTCGTCGAAGGAGGTGGCGAAGGCGAAGAGGAAGGCCGAGAACATGCCCGCCGCGAGGATCGGGAAGGTCACGTAGTAGAGGCTCTTCGCCGGGCTTGCGCCGAGGCTCTGGGCCGCAAGGTCGAGCCGCGTGTCGTAGTTGCGCAGCACGGCCACCATGGTCATCACCACATAGGGAACGCAGACGACCGTATGGCCGATGATGAGGCCGAGCGAGGTGCCGACGAGGTTCAGTTCCGCGAAGACGTAGAACAGGCCGACGGCGATGATGATGCGCGGGGCGACGATGGGCGACAGCACGAAGGCGAGCAGCGCCGCCTTGCCGCGGATATTGGCGCGGGCAAGGAGGAAGGCGGCCGGAACGCCGATCAGCATCGACAGGATGCCGGTGCCGAGCGCCACCGTCAGCGAGCGCCAGAGCGCCTGCGTCCAGACCGGCGTGTTCCACATCTGCGCATACCATTCCGTGGTGAAGCCCGACGGCGGCCAGTTGAGGCCGGCCTGGCTGAACGAGATCGGCACCATCAGGAAGGCGGGAACGCTGATGAGGACGAGGATCGTCCAGACGAAGACGGTCAAAGGCCAAGGCGTCTTGCCGGCGTCGGTGCTCTTGCCGCTGCCGGGAAAGAGGCCGATCAGCCCATCGCTGGCATCGCCCACCATGGTCAGTATCTTCGCCCCGGCGCGGCGGGCTGCCGTGTCGCGGTTGGTGGTGCCGGCGGGGCTTTCGCCCGTCAGCGTCGCGAAGCCGAACACCCGGTCGTAGAGGATGAAGACGATCAGCACCACGACGAGAAGCAGCACGGAGATGGCGCCGGCAAGGCCCCAGTTCAGCGTCTGCTGCACCTGGTCGATGATGAGCTGGGTGATCATCGTCTCGAACCGGCTGCCGAGCAGGGCCGGTACGATGAAGAAGCCGATGGCGGTGACGAAGACCATGATGGCGGCGGCGGCGACGCCCGGCATCGACAGTGGGAAATAGATCGTCCAGAAGGCTGCGCCGGGGCGGGCGCCGAGCGTCGAGGCGGCGCGCGGCAGGTTGCGGTCGATGTTCTCCATCACGGCGAGCATGGTCATGACGGCGAGCGGCAGCATGGCGTGGACCATGCCGACGAGGACCGCGCCGAGGCTGTAGATGAGGTTGGCCGGCCGGTCGATGACGCCGATCGACAGCAGGAACTGGTTGACGACGCCGTTACGGCCGAGGATCACCACCCAGGCGAAGGCGCGCACCAGGAAGCTCGTCCAGAAGGAGAGGAGCACCAGGAAGATCAGCCGGCCCTTCATGCGCGGGCTGGCCGTCGAGATCAGGTAGGCGACCGGATAGGCGAGCGCCACGGAAAGCAGCGTGGTAATCAGCGAGATCTTCAGCGTGATCCAGAGGACCCGGAGATAGAGATCGGAGGCGAAGAGCTGCTTGTAGGCGGCGAGCGAAAAGCCCTCCGCATCGACGAAGCTGAGCGAGAGGAGCTTGCCGACAGGATAGACCAGGAAGCCGACGAGCAGCAGCAGGAGCGGCGCGATCATCAGCCAGTTCTTGAGCCAGCCCGGCATGGGCGCGGAGCGGGTGCGGTTGGAAACGGCGCTCATCGGCTCAGTTCCTCGCGCTTTCCGGGATCGCCACGGCGTCCGTGCCGTGCCAGGCGAGCGCCACGCGGTCGCCCATGCGGAAGGTCTCGCCGCTCGCACGGGTCGGGAAGGCGGCGACGAGATCGGGAAGTTCCTCTTCGGCGGCCTTCATGTAGACCTTGGTGAGGCTGCCCGTCACCATGACGTCGGTGACGGTGGCCTGCAGCTTTGCACCATCCACCTCGCCCGCCGGGGCGATGGAAAGGTTCTGCGGCCGGATCATGATGTGCACGGCCGCGCCCGGCGCAAGCCGGCCGTCGGCGAGCGCACGCCCCTTGATGCCCTTGGCGCCGATAGCCACGGAGATCTCCCCGCCCTCGACCGCCTCGACCTTCGCCGGCAGCAGGTTCGATTCGCCGAGGAAGTCGGCGACGAAGAGGGTCTCGGGGCGGAAATAGAGGTCGCCCGGCGTGCCGAGCTGCTCGATCCTGCCGGAATTCATCAGGCAGATGCGATCCGACATGGTCATCGCCTCTTCCTGGTCGTGGGTGACGTAGATGATCGTTGCGCCGAGTTCGCGGTGGATGCGCTTGATCTCGAGCTGCATGTGCTCGCGCAGCTTCTTGTCGAGCGCGCCGAGCGGCTCGTCCATCAGGATGATCGAGGGCCGGTAGACCATGCAGCGGGCCAGAGCCACGCGCTGCTGCTGGCCGCCCGAAAGCTCCTTGGGATAGCGCTGCGCGATATGCGGCAGGCGGATCATCTCCAGCGCCTCCTGCGCGCGGCGCCTGGCCTCGCCGGCCTCGATCTTGCGCATCTTCAGCGGGAAGGCGATGTTCTCCAGGATCGTCATGTGCGGGAAGAGCGCATAGTTCTGGAAGACGACGCCGATGTCGCGCAGGTGCGGCGCGCTGTAGGTCACGTCGTCGCTGCCGATCAGCACCGCGCCGCCATCGGGCCGCGCCAGGCCCGCGACGAGGCTGAGGAGTGTCGTTTTTCCCGAGCCGGACGGCCCGAGCAAGGTGAGGAATTCGCCCTCTGCGACGACGAGGTCCGTCTCGGCGAGTGCGACGAAATCCCCGTAGCGTTTGGAGAGTTTCTGCACGGTCAGGCTGGATGACGACATGGGGTGCCCTGCTGAAAAGAGAGAGAGGGGCGGGGCCCGCGCCGTGCGCGGGCCCCCGGATACGGATCAGCGGATCAGGTGAGCAGCCAGCTGTTGTAGCGCTCGATAACGGCGGCCTGGTTGTCGAGCCAGTACTTGGCGTCGATCTGCACCCCGCTCTCGATGTTCTTCGGGAAGGTCGGCGAATCCTGTGCGACCTTCGGGTCGATCAGGTCGAAGGCGGCCGGCTGGGTGACGCCGGCGGCAAAATATTCCATCAGCGCGGCCTGACGCTTGGCGTCGGAGGCGAACTTGATGAACTCGCGGCAGGCATCCGCGTTCGGCGTGCCGGCGAGGATCGACCAGCTGTCGAGGCCCCAGATGTTCTGGTCCCAGACGATCTCGACAGGCGCGCCGCCGGCGCGGGCGGACTGGGCGCGCGAGACCCAGGTCGGGATGAGGTCGACCTCGCCGGAAGTCAGCATCTGCTCCACCTGCGCGCCGCTGGTCCAGAAGACGTCGATGTTCTGCTTGATCGTGTCGAGCTTCTTGAAGGCGCGGTCGATGTCGCAGGGATAGACGTCCTTGGTGGCGACGCCATCGGCCAATAGCGCCTGCTCGATCGTGTCGAAGGGATGTTTGCGCAGCGCCCGGCGGCCCTCGAAACCTTCGACATTGAAGAAATCGGCCCAGGATTTCGGCGCCTCGCGGCCCTCGAAGGCATCCGAGCGATAGGCGAGGACGGTGGTATAGACATTGTTGCCGACGCCGTATTCCGACATGTACTGCTTGGGCATGGTGGCGATGACCGGGTCGCTTTCGAGGCCGTGCGGCTCCAGGTATTTCTTGTCGCCGGAGGTCAGCATCAGGATGGCCGGCTGGCTGATCTTGGCCATGTCCCAGGTATAGGCGCCGGCATCGACCATCGAGCGGATCTGCGCGGTCGGCTCGGCATTGGCCTGCACGCCGACGACCTCGATGCCCGTCGCCTCCTGGAACGGACCATAGAAGACGGCGCCGTAGGCCTTGGTATAGATGCCGCCGTCGTCGCGCACGACGATACGCTTGCCCTCAGCGCGCGAGGGCGTCCAGATGGCCGGGGCGGCCAGCGCCGCACCCGCGATGGCGGTGGTCTTGAGAAGCCGGCGGCGCGACCAGCCCTGGTTGAGAATGCTCATTTCAGTTCTCCTCTTTCGCTGTTGATTGTCGGAACCGGCATGGCCGCCGGTGTGGCATTGTCGCCGCTGGATCAGGCGTCCGGCGGAATGAGGCGGCCCGGATTGAACAACCCCTTGGGGTCCAGGGCGGCTTTGACGGCGCGCATGAGCGCAAGGTCCGCGGGGCTCTTGTAGCGGGCCATTTCCTTCAGCGAGACCTGTCCGACGCCGTGTTCGGCGCTGAACGTGCCGCCGAGCGCATGGGCGGCATCGTTGACCGCATGGCGGATCGTCTCGGCCAGCGCGTCGCGATCCTCCAGTTTATCCCACTGGTCGAAGGTGAAGAAGGGAATGAAGTGGACGTTGCCGTCGCCCATATGGCCGACGATGACCAGTTCGGCCTCCGGCGCGAGTGCCTTCACGGCGGCGCCGGCCTCGCGGATGAAGTCGGCTGTGGCGGAAACGGGCACGGCGCAATCGGTGGTGAGGCCGACGCCGCCCTTCTTGTTGGCTTCCGAAACGCTGTGGCGCAGTTCCCACATGGCTGCACGCTGGCTTTCGCTTGCGGCGATCACGGCATCCGTCACCAGACCGTCTTCGAACGCCCGGGCGAGAAGACCTTCAAGGGCGGCGTCAAGGTCGTCTTCGCCACCGGTGTCGGAAAGCTCGATCAGGAGGTGCCAGTCGTGCGCGGCCTCCAGCGGCGAGCGGCGCTGCGGCACATGGCGCACCACGAGGTCGAGCTGCTTGCGGTTCATCAGCTCGAAGCCGGAGAGTTTTGCGCCGCCCTGCTCCTGCACCCGCGTCAGCAGCCGCACGGCGGCCTCGGGCTCGGCAAGGCCGGCCCAGGCGACGGCGTGGCGTGTCGGCAGCGGATGCAGCTTCAGAACGGCGGCGGTGACAATGCCGAGCGTGCCTTCCGAGCCGATGAAAAGCTGCTTCAGGTCGTAGCCGGTATTGTTCTTGCGCAGCGCGGTCAGGTTCGACCAGACGGTGCCGTCCGGCAGCACGGCTTCGAGGCCGAGCACGTTTTCGCGCGTATTGCCATAGCGCAGCACCGAGGTGCCGCCGGCATTGGTGGCGATGGTGCCGCCGATCTGGCAGGAACCTTCCGCGCCGAGGCTGACGGGATAGTAGCGGCCCGCCGCGCGCGCCGCCTCCTGCACATTGGCGAGCACGCAGCCCGCTTCCACTTCCATCGTGTTGTTGACCGGATCGACCTTGCGGATGCGGCGCAGGCGCTCCAGCGCGACGATTACCGGCGCGGGGCCTTCGGCCGCCGGGACCGAGCCGCCGACGAGGCCCGTATTGCCGGCCTGGGGGAGAACCGGCACCCCATGCCGCGCGCAGCAGGCGACGATGCCGGCGACCTCTGCGGCATCGGCCGGGCGGGCGACGCACAGCGCCTTGCCACGATACCGGCCGCGCCAGTCCTCCGTCGCGAAGGCCATCGCCGCCTCGTCGGTCAACACCGCGTCGGCGCCGATGAGGTCCGTGAGCTCTTCAATCAGGGTCTTGGTCATTGGTCTTCCCAAGTGATCGCATTTCGATTATAGTAATTGAAATACGATAGACGATAATTGCCGGCCTGACAAGACGCCGACTCGGCTTTCCGAAAACGAGGCGGAAAACGATCGTGGCGCGAGTCGATTTTGCGTTGACAGGTACGCGCAAGAAATCGTATTGAAATCCATATGAATTGCATTGTGATTATATTTGATGCAGCCCAGAAATCCTGGTGAACCATGAAGCCGCTCAACGTCGCCGATTACCGCCTGGCCGCAAAAAGGCGGCTTCCCCGCGGCATGTTCGAATATATCGACCGCGGAACGGAGGATGAGGTCGGCCTCAGGGGCATCCGCAGCGCCCTCGACGCGACCCGGCTCAATCAGCACGTTCTCAACGACGTCTCCGCGCCCGATACCTCGACGGTGATCTTCGGGGAGACGCTGCCGCTGCCGGTCATCATCTCGCCGACGGCCGTCGCGGGTCTCGTCTGGCACGACGGCGAGGTGCAGCTTGCCCGCGCCGCGCGGGCGGCGGGCATTCCCTTCTGCGTGGCGACGCAGTCGATGACCTCCATGGAGGACATCGCGGCCGGCGCTGAAGGCGCCAATCTCTGGTTCCAGCTCTATGTCTTCGAGGATCGCGGGCTGACGCGTGACCTCCTGCGGCGCGCCAAGGCCCTCGGCATCCGCAACCTGCTCTTCACCGCCGATACGCCCCGCTCGCCGAAGAAGGAGTGGAACACCCGCAACGGCTTCGGCATCCCGATCAAGCCGTCGCTGGCCGGCGGGCTCGATCTTCTCACCCATCCGCGCTGGTCGCTCGCCGTGATGGCGCGCTACGTGCTGACGACGGGCGTGCCGACCTATGCGCATTATCCGCCGGAATACCGCACCAGCATCACGCGCGCCGCCGTCTGGGACAATGTGAAGCTGGCGCGACGGCTGACCTGGGACGATTTCGCCGAGGTGCGCCGGGAATGGGACGGCAACCTCATCCTCAAGGGCGTGCTCTCCCCGGCCGATGCCGAACGCGCGCTGTCGCTCGGGGCCGATGGCGTCGTCGTCTCGTGCCATGGCGGACGCAATCTCGATTCCGCCCCGATGGCGCTCGACGCCCTGCCGAAGATCGCCGATGCGGTCGGAGGGCGCATGACGATCCTTGCCGACAGCGGCATCCGCCGCGGCAGCGACATCGTCAAATACATCGCCTCGGGCGCCGACGCCGTGCTCGTCGGCCGCGCGACCCTCTATGGAACGGCGGTGGGCGGCGAAAAGGGCGCGAAGGGCGTGATCGACATCCTCGCCGAGGAACTCGACCATTGCATGGCCTTCACGGGACGCTCGCGCCTGTCGGAGATCACGCGCGACGCGATCTGGCGGCCATAATATCCGTCGTTCACACCTATCTGGCCTCGTCCCCTCGACGCGGTGCCGGCGGGCGGGCATTGTCGGCGGCCGGACGGAACGGGAGTGGATGGGCGCATGGCGGAAGAGAAGAAGGATACGGACGATCACCTGCTGGTGGGCAGCGTCGTCAAGGCGTTCCGCGTGCTGGAGGCGTTCGACCGTCCGCACCGCAGCATGGGTTTTTCCGAGATCTCCCGGGTGACGGGCCTTGAGAAGAGCGCCGCGCAGCGCGCCGCCCATACGCTGTGGCGTCTCGGCTATCTCGAAAAGACGCCCGGCTCCGGCGAATACCGGCTGTCGCTGCGCTGTCAGGACATCGGCATGCGCTTTGCCGAGACGAACCGCATCGTCGAGGCGGTCGCGCCCTATATCTCGCTCCTGCGCCGCAAGACGCAGGCCTCCGTCAATCTCACCATGCTCGACGGCACGGAGACGGTCTTCGTGCAGCGCCACACGACCGTGGACATGCTCGGCAACAAGCTCGGCGTGCGCGCGCGCCTGCCCGCCTATTGCACGGCGACGGGCATCGCCATGCTCGCCCGGTTGCCGGACGACGAGGTGCGGGACGTGCTGGCACGCAGCGACCTCAGGCCGGTCATGCCGAACACGGTCTGGCAGACCGACAGGATCCTGGAGCGCATCGGCGAGACTCGCGCGCAACGCTACGCCTTTGGCGTGGAGGAGGACATGGCGAGCGACATCACGCTCGCCTGCGGCTTCACCGATCCCGCGACCGGCGACGTCGCGGCGATCGGCCTTTCCTATTTCAGCGGCACGACGAGCGTCGAGGAGGTGCATGCCCAGGCGCGCGACCTGCTCGTTAGCGTGGTCGACAATCTTGCCGGCGAACTCGCCGGAAACTGACGGCGCTTTTTCTCTTTTTTTGCGATGAATGGCTCAAGAAGGAAGGATTCTGTCGCGCGTTATTAATTACAATGTAATTATCAAGAAATGGATTGTAATTTATCCGATTTGTTATACGATCAGCGTGTGGGGAGAGGGCGTGCGAAAGCGCCCATGAACCGAAAATCCAGGACAACAAGGGAACTGCGCTGTGAAGAAAATCGCGATGTGGGGCGCTGCCTGCTGGGCGGTGCTGGCTGTGGCGGGTGTTGCCTCGGCGGGCACGCTGGAGGACGTCAAAACCAATGGTATTCTCAAATGCGGTGTGACCACCGGCAATGCCGGTTTCTCCGCGCCGGACGAGAAGGGCGAGTGGGAAGGCTTCGACGTCGACCTCTGCCGGGCTGTCGCCGCCGCCGTGCTGGGCGATCCGACGAAGGTGCAGTTCACGCCGCTTTCGGCGAAGGACCGCTTTCCGGCGCTTCAATCCGGCGAGATCGACATCCTGTCGCGCCAGACGACCTGGGTGCTGAGCCGCGAGGCGAGCCTCGGCTTCCTCTTCGGGGCGGTGACCTATTACGACGGCCAGGGCTTTCTCATCAACAGCAAGAAGATGCCCGACGTGACCTCCGCGCTCGGCCTTTCCGGCGCGACGATCTGCCTGCTGGCCGGTACGACGACGGAACTGAACCTTGCCGACTATTTCAAGGCGAACAACCTGGAATATTCGCCGCTGGTCTTCGAGAAGATCGAGGAGGCCAAGTCCGCCTATGACAGCGGCCGCTGCGACGTCTATTCCGACGACCAGTCGAACCTCTACAGCGCCCGCCTGTCGCTGTCGGCCCCGGCCGAGCATGCGGTCCTGCCGGAGATCATCTCGAAGGAGCCGCTCGGCCCCGTCGTGCGCCAGGGCGACGACCGCTGGTTCAACATCGTGAAGTGGACGCATTTCGCCATGGTGCAGGCCGAGGAGTTCGGCATCACCCAGGCCAATGTCGAGGAGATGAAGACCTCGCCCAATCCGGAGGTCAAGCGCCTGCTCGGCATGGAAGCCGACGCGAAGCTGGGCACCGACCTCGGCCTGACCGAGGACTGGGTGGTGCGCATCGTCAAGGCCGTCGGCAATTACGGCGAGGTGTTCGACCGCAATATCGGCTCGGGCAGCCCGCTCAAGATCGCCCGCGGCCTGAACGGGCTGTGGACCGACCACGGCCTGCAATACGCCATGCCCGTGCGCTGAACGCCTATGATCGCCGGAGGCGGGCGACCGCCTCCGGCAGCGTCCGGCTTTCAGGCGGATATATTTCCGGCAAGCTCGACCGCGCGCCGATGCGCTGCCACCGCCGCCTTGCGCATCACGTCCCGCAGCCCCTCGTCCCCCATCAGGACGGTCAAAGCCGCCTCCGTCGTGCCGCCGGGGCTGGTGACCTGCCGGCGCAGGTCGGACGGCGGCGTGCCCGTTGCCATGGCCAGGGCGCCGGCTCCCTCGACCGTTTCCCTGGCCAGGGCCAGGGCGAGGGGGGCGGGAAGACCCAGGTTTACGCCGGCGTCGGCGAGGCATTCGATGAAATGGAAGACATAGGCGGGACCGGAGCCGGAAATGGCGGTCGCCGCGTCTATCGCCGCTTCGCTTTCCACCCGGTGCACCGTCCCGTTCGCCGACAAAAGCCCCGTCACACTCGCGATCTGCGCCGCGCTCGCCCGTTCGTTCGCGCAAAGGACGATGGATCCCTTGCCGATGGCCGCAGGCGTGTTCGGCATGGCCCGGACGATCGCAACCTCGCCGAGGCCGGCCGCGATGGAGGCCAGCGGAATGCCGGCGGCGATGCTGACGGTGACACCCTCGGCCACATGCGGCCGATAGGCCGGCAGCGCCGCGGCCATGACCTGCGGCTTGACGGCGAATATCGCGAGCGCGGCCTTGAAGCCGGGTTCGAGCGTTTCCGTCGAGACATGGGTCCTGACCCCGAGCGCGCCGGCCTCCTCGCGCAGCGAAACGGCCGGCTCGACGACATGGACCGCGTCGGCGCAGATGAAGCCCGCGTCCAGCCAGCCCCGCAGCATCGCGCGGCCCATATTGCCGCATCCGACCAGCAGCAGCGGGCCGCTCATGGTATTGTCGTCCATATCAGGTCTCCGTCGCCGGAACGCCGTTGACCACAAGATCGGCAATGGTCTTGCCCCAGCCGTTCTCTTCCGTGGCGAAGAAATCGCCGACGACATAGCTGGCGGCCAGCACCGTCACGGGGCCGAGCGGGCCGATCGGATCGGTGGGAAGCGAACCGAGCGACACCGCCGCCGAGCCCCAGCGGCAGGAGGTCAGGCGGAAATCCGGCGAGGTGTCGCGGGCGATCACCCGCTTGTTGAGGATCATGCCGTCCGGCGCGGGCTGGATGTGGATGTTGAGATGCGGCGTGGTCTTCAGCGGCTCCGTCTCCGTCCCGTCGAAACGGCAGTCGATGGCGATGAGCGGCACGCCGTGGCGCACGACGCGCGCGCTCGCGCCGCCGTCCTTCTCCTCCAGCGTGATCGTGCCGAATTTTTTCGGATAGCCCCAGAGGTCGCGGCCGGCGGCGATGGCGGCGTCGTTGTCCTCGTATTCGAACAGGAAATAGCCACCCTCGCGCTCGCCGAAACGAACGGGAATGACGATGCCCGCATCCATGAAGGGCGCCTTGCGGCAGTTGGTGAAGTCGGAAACGTAGACGAGGAACCGGTCGCCGTTCAGCGTGAAGGGCGTGTTTTCCAGATACTGGCTGAGGATGGCCGGATCGCCTTGGCAGATCGCGTTGAGGCTGCGGTTGCCGGGGCATTCGTAGGGTACGAACGGATCGGGAATCAGGGGAGCCTGGAGCGGCATGTTGTTGCCGTTCTGAAGGGGGATGCGATTCATGGCGGTCCTCTCGGTAGTGCGTGAAGGAATATTTTAGAAAATTCATTTCTGTGAAATTGATATAGGGGACTTTCGTATCGTCAAGCGATTTCCGCGGCTGCCAGCACTTGGAAGAGCGTAAATCCCAAGCCTTATTTCCTGCCGGGAATCGAAATAATGTATTCTGATCAGTTGGATATGAAGAGTTCGAGCGGCTTGGCGGAAAGCCTGCTTGACAGAATTTCAAAATTGATCTGAAATGTTAGTGCAATGAAATTTTGAACGGCTGTGAGCGACATGAAACCGTACGACCCCCTGCAATTCTGGAATTTCCTGCGCTTCGGCCCGGGCAATGTCACCTATGCCTGCCCCGGCCTGAAGACGCTCTCGGTCTATTGCCGGGGCGCGCGCGCGCAGATGGAGCGCCTTCTGGACCCGCTGCCCTTCGAACTGGCGGATGACCGCTTCGTCGTCTCCATCGCCGATTTCGGCAACAATTCCGGCCGCACCTATTTCGACGCCGCGGTCATCCTGCCGGTCCGCTACGGCGAGCATGTCGGCGGCACCTATTATTTCGAATACGAGGACAAGCACACGACCGTCGCCGGCGGGCGGGAGCTGTGGGGGTATCCCAAGCATTTCGCCCGGATCGAACTGGAAGAGACGGCGACCGGCATGCGCGGCAGGACCTCGCTCTACGACGACGTCATGTTCGAGATCGCGGTGGATTTCGACCCGTCGGTGAGCCGCGAGGCCTGGGCGGACCTGCGCCTCTTCCCGCACTACCAGGTGCGTGCCGTACCTGAGGTCAACGGGCCGGGTTTCCAGACCTTCGACATCATCAGCCGCAACACCATCAAGGATTACAAGCTGACGGAGCGCAAGGTCGGTCGCGGCCGCGTTTCCCTCGGCCCGACGATTTCGGTCGGCGAGGAACGGCTGCGGATCGCCGAGGTGCTCGGCGCCGAATATACGGTGGGCGATTTCGCCTCGACGCCGGAAAATGGCGTGCCGACCGTCGTCGCGTCGCTCGTTTGACGCATTTGCGGCGCCGGATCCGGTTTTGCGGATCCGGCACCGATACCCGATAAAGCTCGACCAAAAAGGGGAATCACGACATGAGCAAGGTATCCATCAAGACACTCCTGGCCTCGGCCGTCTTCGCCGTGCTGGCGGCAGCGCTGCCGGCAAAGGCCGAAACGGCGGCGTTCGGCCGCTGCGAATTGAAGGAGGGCGCCGCCAAGCACGCGTTGAGCCCGGCCCATGAGGGCGTGCTGACCATCGCCGTGCCGCTGCCCTCGCCGCAGGCCTACCAGGGCAACACGCCGGAAACCATCGACGGCGGCTATCTCTATTGCCTCGGCGCGGAGATCGCCAGCCGTGGCGGCATCGGCAAGATCGTCGTCAAGAACGCCTCGTTCGAGTCCCTCGTGACGGGCAAGGCGTCCGATTTCGACATGTCGATCTGGGATCTCTTCCCCACCGACGAACGCAAGAAGTCGGTCGATTTCTCCGGCAGCTACCGCTTCACCGATACCGGCGTGATCGCCAAGGCCGGCAGCGACGTGACGGCGAAGACGCTGGGCGCCAAGCGCATCGGCGTGCTGCTCGGCTCGGTGCAGGAGAAATTCGTGCGCGAGAAGCTGAAGCCGACCGGGGACCTGCGCATCTTCCAGTCGAATGACGATATGTGGGCGGCGCTGATGGCCAACCAGATCGACGCGGCGCTGGCCGATACGGAAACGGCGCTGCCGCGCGCCACCGCCTCGAACGGCGCGCTGAAGGTGTTCGGCCGCTATCCGATCGGCGGGGACGTCGCGATCCTCTTCCCCAAGGGCTCCGCCAATGTCGCGCCCACCGATGCGATCCTGGCTGACATGCGCGCCGACGGCTCGCTTCAGGCGATCGAGGTCAAGTGGCTGGCGCCGATCCTCGGCGCGCCGGTGTCGAGCATCGAAGAGTGGACCACCGAATGACGGCGGCGAAGATCCTCGACGCGGCGGTCTCGCCGGGGATGGGCGAGGGGGCGCGGCAGACGCCTCCGCTGCCGACCGGCTGGCCCCTTGCCTTCGCCGCGGCGCTGGCCGTCGCTTCCGTCGGCATCGGCTTTCTTGCCGGAGGCAGCGTCGCGATACTCGCTGGCGAGAGCATGCGGCTCGTCGGCGCGATTGCGGCCGCGCTCGCCGTCGCCTTCGCGCTCGGCATCCCCATGAGCCGCGCGTTGCGGGCGCGGCGCCTTTCGGCCGAGGCCTGGCGCGGGGGCGTTCCCGTCGCCGCGCGTGTCGAGGCGGCCCATGCCCGCCACCATGCCTTCACGGCGATGGGGCTCGGCCTCTTCCTTTTGCCCGTGCTCGCGGTCGCGACCTTCCTGACGATCAACGATGCGGTGGTCTACAAGACCTTCCTGCGCGGCGACGTCATCCTGGCGAGCCTTGTCGACGTCACCAAGGCCTTCGGCGCGAACCTCACGATCGCCGTCGCCGCGCAGGTCCTCTCCATGCTGCTCGGCCTGCTGCTCGCCATCGGCCGTTCGTTGCAGGGATCGAGCTTCGCGCTGGTGCGCGGCGTCTGCATCTTCTATGTCGATATCTTCCGCAGCCTGCCGGCCATCGTCATCATCTACCTCGTCTGCTTCGGCGTGCCGCTGATGGGCATTCCCGTGCTCAGCGACGGCGATCCGATGCTCTATGCCATCGTCGCGTTGTCCCTGACCTATGCCGCCTATAACGGCGAGCAGTTCCGCGCCGGCCTCAAGGGCATCCATCACAGCCAGATCTCCGCCGCCCAGTCGCTCGGCATCCCGCCCGGCGCGGTGCTGCGCCTCATCGTGCTGCCGCAGGCCATGCGCCGCATCGCCGGCCCCATGCTCGGCAATTTCATCGCGCTGCAGAAGGATACCGCGCTGGTGAACATCGTCGGCATCGTCGATGCCTTCACCCAGGCCAAGATCTATTCCGCCAACTACTACAATCTCTCGTCTGTCACGGTGGTCTGCATCCTCTTCATCGCCATCACCATTCCGCAGACCCGGCTGGTCGACTACCTCGTCGCCCGCGCCGACACCAAGGAGGGCCGCTGAGATGGCAAGGCCGCTGATCGAACTTGAGGGCATCGGCAAGTCCTACGGCACCTTCCGCGTCATCGACGGCATCGACCTCGATATCCCGCGCCATTCGGTCGTCTCGCTGATCGGCGCGTCGGGCTCGGGCAAGTCGACGCTGCTGCGCTGCCTCAACGGGCTGGAGGATATCCAGCAGGGCGAGATCCGCCTGGACGGCGAGGTGATCTCCGGCCTCGGCATCGACCACGTGGCGCTGCGCCGACGCGTCGGCATGGTGTTCCAGAGCTACAACCTCTTTCCGCACATGTCGGTGCTCGGCAACTGCACGGTCGCGCCCGTCATCACCGGCGCCTGCGGCCGGGAGGAGGCGGAGGCGCGGGCGCTCGCCATGCTGGAGCGCGTCGGCATGCGCGACAAGGCCAAGGCCTTTCCCGACCAGCTTTCCGGCGGCCAGCAGCAGCGCGTCGCCATCGCCCGCACCATGATCATGCAGCCGGAGGTGCTGCTGCTCGACGAGATCACCTCGGCGCTCGATCCCGAACTGGTGATGGAAGTGCTCGATCTGGTGCGCGATCTGGCGCAGCAGGGCATGACGATGCTACTCACGACGCACGAGATGAGTTTTGCGCGGGAAATCTCGGATAAAGTGTGCTTTCTCTACAAGGGCCGGATCCTGGAGGAAGGCCCGCCGGAGCAGGTGTTCGGCGCGCCGCGCGAGGCGGCGACGCAATCCTTCCTGCGCCGGGTGACGGCCGCAGGAAGGCTATGAGGTGAAGGCGGGCGCGGGGCGCCTGCCGGGCAGGCAGTGAAGGACATGTCATGACGACCATCGCGGCGGGCGCGGCCATGCTGCCGGACAGCGACAAGGCGGCCAAATCGGAGGAGCGCTTCAGTGACAAGGTATACGGCATCCTGCTCGACCGGCTGGTGCGCCTGCATTACCAGCCGCTGCAGCCGCTCAACGAGCGCGAGCTGACAACGGAGCTGGATATCGGGCTTGCCCCGATCCGCGAGGCGCTGCGGCGGCTGGAGGGCGAGCGTCTTGTGGTGATCTACCCCCGGCGCGGCATCTTCGCCGCCGATATCGGCCTGCGCGACCAGCAGTCGATCAAGGAGATCCGGCTGGAGATCGAGGGGCTGGCGGCCTCGCTCGCGGCCGTGCGCGCGACGACGCAGGAGCGTCAATCGCTGATGAAATTCGCCGAAAAGCTGGTGGAGGAGCGCGACATCTCGCTCCAGATCGCCGGGGACGCCGAGTTCCATCGCCGCATCTACCGCATGGCGCGCAACGACTATCTTGCCGCGATGCTGACGCAGAACTTCAATCTCGCTCTCCGCCTCTGGTATTTCTGCAACCAGAGCGCCCCATCGCAAAGCCCCGAGGCGGTCGATCACCGGCCGCTCGCCGTCGCCATCCTCGGCGGCGACAGCGAGGCGGCGCGCGGCCTGATGCGCGCGCACGTCGCCCATGATTCCGACCGCGTGCGCGATCTCCTGTTCAAGAGCGCCGGCTGATCGCGGCCCGGGCGGGCTTGCCGTTGCCGGGAGGCCGGGTTACACGGGGCCACAGGGCATCGACGCGATTGCCGGGGTAACGAGTTTGGCTGCTGACAACACGAAGGGTCCGGACGACGCCGATCCGCTGATGGTGCGGTCGGTGGAAAAGGCGTTCCGCGTGCTCGAGGCATTCGACGGCACGAACCGCAGCCTCAGCCTGGCGCAGATCGGCGCCAGTGTCGGGCTCGACAAGAGCGCGGCGCAACGCTTCACCCACACGCTGAACCGGCTGGGCTACCTCCGGAAGGACCCGGTAACGAAGCGTTTCGAGCTCAGCCTGCGCAGCCTGGAGATGGCGCGCCATTTCATCACCGCCAACCCGATCGTCAACCAGGCGATGCCCTATCTCCTCCATCTCAGCCGCGAGACGGAGGAGACGGTGAACCTGACCCTGCCGGACGGCGTGGACATCGTCTTCGCCGCCCGCTTCATGAGCCGGCACATGCTCAACACCGATGTGGTGGTGGGCACGCGCATGCCCGCCTTCTGCACGGCGCCGGGCCGGGCGATCCTTTCCCGCCTGCCGGCCGAGCAGGCTATCTCGCTGCTCGGGCGTTCGCCCCTGCAGGCCTTCACACCGCAAACGGTGCACACGGTCGAGGCCCTTGTCGCGCAGCTTAATATGGCCCGCCATGCCGGCTATGCCACGACCTGGGGCGAATTCTTCCCCGGCGATCTCTCGGTCGCGGCCGCCGTGCTCGACCAGGCCGGCCGGCCCGTGGCGGCAGTGAATATCGGCGTCTCCAACGCGCGCTACACGCCGGAGAAAGCCGAGGAGCTTTTTGCGCCGCTCGTCACCGCCGCCGCGCGCTCGATCTCGCAGGCGTCCCCGGCGTTCTGAAATCCTGACACAAGGTCTTTTCGCGCATCTCCGCCAGCCGGCGGCCGATCCTGCACGTCATGAAGAATCCCGTTGACAATTTCATGCATCGAAATACAATACATCGTATTAAATAGAAATACGGTGATCGACATGGCAGATTTCATCCTGACGCAGCAGCATGGCGCATGCCGTGTCATCACGCTGAACCGTCCCGAGGTTCTCAATGCCTGGCACGCGCAAATGCGTGCCGATCTCGTAGAGGCGCTGGAAGCTGCCGAAGAGGATGCGTCCGTCGGAGCGATCGTCATGACCGGGTCGGGGGAGCGTGCCTTCGGCGCCGGGCAGGACCTCAACGAGACCAAGACCTTCGATCCCGACCGCGCGGAACTGTGGATCGGCGAATGGGAACGGCTCTACGACTGCATCCGCGGCCTGTCCAAGCCGCTGATCATGGCGTTGAACGGCCTTGCCGCCGGCTCGGCCTTCCAGGTCGCGCTGCTCGGCGATTTCCGCATCGGCCACGACGGCGTGAAGATGGGGCAGCCGGAGATCAATTCCGGCATCGCCAGCACCACCGGCCCGTGGATCATGATGGAGATGATCGGCCTTGCGCGCACGACCGACCTCACGCTGAGCGGGCGGATGATGGAGGCGGCGGAATGCGCCGCGATCGGCCTGATCAACCGGATCGTGCCGCGCGAAGAGGTGCTTGCGGCAGCATTGGCGCTGGGCGAGGCGCTTGCCGCCAAGCCGCGGCTCGCCATGAAGCTCAACAAGCAGCGGTTCCGCGAAGTCACCGAGGCGCGCTTCCGCGATGCGCTCGCCGCCGGCGTGCGCAACCAGCGCATCGCCTATGGCGACGGCGAGCCCAACCGGATGATGGAAAAGTTCCTCGCCGCGAAGTCCGGGGCCAAATCCGGCTGATCCGCGTCCGCTTTCGATATCAACGACGTTCCAGGACCTCAGCGTGCAAGACCAAGGTTTCGTTTCCCGCCTGCCGGCCCGCGCCGCCGCCTCGCCCGAGGCCATCTATGCGACCTTCGATGGCGAGCCGATCACCTTCGCGGATCTGCACCGCAAGTCGGACAGCGTGGCGGTCGAGCTGCGCCGCCTGGGTGTTGCGAAGGACGATCGCGTGGCGCTCATGCTGCGCAACAGCCCCGACAGCCTTGCCGTGCTGTTCGCCATCGCCAAATGCGGCGCCGTCTGGGTGCCCGTCAACGTGCAGCTGCGCGGCGACGGCCTGAAATACATCCTGGACCATTGCGATCCGCGCGTCGTCTTCGCCGACCGCGATCTCTTCCCGGATCTCCTGGCATGTGGCGCCGACATGCGCGCCTTCCGGCTCGTCGCCGAGGCGGGAGAGGCGGATAGCCTCGATGGGCTCGCCGGCCGCGGCCATGTCTTTTCCGAACCGCTGCCCGCGGCGGACGACCTCTTTGCGCTGAACTATACGTCCGGCACCACCGGCCGGCCGAAGGGGGTGCGCGTCACCCACCGCATGCTGCGCTACGCCGCCGAAGGGGCGATGCTCTGCTCGGATGCCCGGGACGGCGACGTCTTCTTCGTCTGGGAGCCTCTCTACCATATCGGCGGCGCGCAGCTCATCCCGATCCCGCTGCTGCGCGAGGTCACGCTCGCCATGGTGCAGCGCTTCAGCGCCAGCCGCTTCTGGGATCAGGTGCGCGCCTGCGGCGCGACGCAGATCCACTATCTCGGCGGCGTCCTGCAGATTCTCCTCAAGCAGCCGGAAAGTGATCGGGACCGCGACCACAAAGTGCGCGTTGCCTGGGGCGGCGGTTGCCCGCGCGACATCTGGCGCGCCTTCGAGGCGCGCTTCGGCACACCACTGCGTGAATGCTACGGCATGACGGAATCCTCCAGCATCACCACGTTCAACGCCGCCGGCATCGTCGGGTCGGTCGGCACGCCGGTGCCGTGGCTTTCGGTGGAAATCCGCGATGAGCAGGGAGCGCCCGTGGCGGCTGGCGTGCCGGGCGAGATCGTCGTCCATCCGCGTCGGGAAGGCGCGGTCTTCGCCGGCTATTTCCGCAACGAGGAGGCGACGGCGAGGGCGCTGCGCCCGGATGGCTTCCATACCGGCGACCTCGGCAGCATCGACGCCGACGGCAACCTTTATTTCCTCGGCCGCCTGACGGACAGCGTGCGGGTGAAGGGCGAGAACGTCTCGGCCTTCGAGGTGGAGCACGTCGCCGGCAGCCATCCGATGGTGGAGGATTGTGCGCTGATCGGCGTTGCGGCCGAGGTCGGCGAGCAGGAGATCAAGCTCTTCATCAAGCCGAAGGCGGGAGCCGCCATCGATTTGCCGGCCTTCTCCGCCTGGCTCGGCCAGCGGCTCGCCCCGTTCCAGAACCCCCGCTACCTTGCCGTGGTCGACGATTTCGAGCGCACGCCGAGCCAGCGCATCATGAAGCACCGGCTGCCCGCCTCCGTCGAAGGAAGCTGGGACAGGCGGCAGGCTCAAGGCCTCGAGAGGGGAAACGCAGAATGAAGGCCGCCGTTCTCTATGGCTACAACGAGGACCTGGTGATCGAGGATGTGGCGATCGGCGAGCCGGGCGACCGCGAAGTCCTCGTGCGGATCATCGCCACCGGCGTCTGCCACAGTGACCTCAGCGCCGCCAGGGGCAAGTCGCGGCCGAAGCTGCCGATCATCCTTGGGCACGAGGCGGCCGGCATCGTCGAGCGCACCGGCTCGGCCGTATCCAAGGTCCGGAAGGGCGACCATGTCATCCTCTCCTGGGCGCCGAACTGCGGCGAATGCTTCTATTGCCACAAGCGCCTGCCGACCATGTGCGACACCTATGGCGAGGCCGCCGGCGGCGGAACGCTCTGGAACGGCGCGCAAAGGCTCGGCAGCGCCGAAAAGCCAGTCCATCACTTCACCTGCGTGTCGAGCTTCGCCGAATTCGCCGTCGTGCCGGAATCGGGTTGCGCGCGGATCGAGAAGGACATTCCCTTCGAGGTGGCTGCGCTCGTCGGCTGCGCGGTGACGACCGGCTTCGGCGCCGTCGTCAACGATGCGCGCGTCGAGCCCGGCGAGGTCGTCGGCGTGATCGGCGTCGGCGGCGTCGGCATCAACGCCATCCATGCGGCGTCGTTGGCCGGCGCGGAAGCGGTCGTGGCGATCGACATCAACCCGGAAAAGGAAGCGGTCGCCCGCTCGTTCGGGGCGACGCACTTCCTCAATTCCGCGACGCAGGACGTCACTGCGGAACTCAAGGCGCTGAGCCGCGGCCGCGGCCCGGACAGCATGATCGACTGCACCGGCCGGCCGGCGGCCATCGCACTTGCCTATGACGGCGTCCGGCTTGGCGGCGCGGTGATTTCCGTCGGCATCGCGGCGAAGGGCGAGATGGTTTCCCTGCCGGCCTCGACGCTGCCGAACACCCAGAAGCGCATCATCGGCAGCAACTACGGCGGCGGGGTTCCCGAGCGTGATTTCGAGCGCATCCTTGGCCTCTACCGGGCCGGACGCTTCGACCTCGACCGCCAGGTCGGCGAGCGCGTGCCGCTGGAGCGGATCAACGAGGCCTTCGGCTGGCTGGAGCAGGGCGTTCTTGCCCGCACGCTCGTGTGCTTCGACCGCTGACCCATCCTATCGAACGAGGAAGACATGTATCCCGATACCCAACTCTTCATCGCCGGCAAATGGATCAATGGCGCGGACGGCGAGACGCTGCCCGTCCTCAACCCGGCGACCGGCGGCGAGATCGGCCGCGTCGCAAAGGCGGCGACGGCCGACATGGATCGTGCGCTTGCCGCCGCCGATGCGGCTTTCGCCATATGGCGCAGGACGACCGCGCGTGAGCGCGCAAAGCTGCTGCATGCCGCTGCCGACAATCTGCGCGCCCGTATCGAGGAGATCGCGCCGATCCTGACCATGGAGCAGGGCAAGCCGCTTGCCGAAGCCCGCTCCGAACTGCGCAATGCCGATGATGTGATCCGCTGGTTCGCGGAGGAGGCGATCCGCTCCTATGGCCGCATCATTCCGGCGCGCAGGCCCGGTATGCAGCAGATGGTCATGAAGGAGCCGGTCGGCGTCGTCGCGGCCTTCACGCCATGGAACTATCCGGTCGCCCAGGCCATCCGGAAGATCTGCGCAGCCCTTGCGGCAGGTTGCACCGTCATCCTGAAGGCCGCAGAGGAGGCGCCCGCATCCTGCGCCGCGATGATCCGCGCCTTCGCCGATGCGGGCTTTCCGGACGGGACGGTCAACCTTCTCTACGGCGTCCCCTCGGAAATCTCCGAATATCTCATTCCGCACCCGACCATCCGCAAGGTCTCCTTCACGGGCTCGACGCCGGTCGGCAAGCACCTGACGGCACTTGCCGGCGCGCATATGAAACGGGTGACGATGGAACTCGGCGGGCACGCGCCCTGCATCGTCTGCGCGGATGCGGACCTCTCCTCCGCCGTCTCGATGCTCGCCGGCCACAAGTTCCACAATGCCGGCCAGGTCTGCATCGCGCCGACGCGCGTGCTGGCGGAAGAACCCGTCTATGAAACTGTGCTCGACGGTTTCGTCGCCGCAGCGAAGGCCGTGAAGGTGGGGGACGGGCTCTCGCAAGACGTCGACATGGGGCCGATGGCGAATGCGCGCCGGCTCGACGCCATGGACCGCCTGATCGGCGACGCCGTCGCGCGGGGTGGCCGCCTCCTGACGGGCGGCAGCCGCATCGGCAATGCCGGCTTCTTCTTCGAGCCGACGGTGCTCGCCGACGTGCCGCAGGATGCGGCGATCATGAACGAGGAGCCGTTCGGGCCGGTGGTGGTCGTCAACCGTTTCGCGACGGTCGACGCGGCGATTACTGAAGCGAACCGGCTGCCCTTCGGCCTTGCCGCCTATGCCTTCACGCGGTCCCAGAAGAACGCGCAACGCTTCGCCGAGGACATCGAGACGGGCATGCTCTCGATCAACGACTATGGTCTTGCCTATGCCGAGGTCCCGTTCAACGGCGTGAAGGATTCCGGTTACGGCTCCGAGGGCGGGCCGGAGGCGCTGGAAACCTTCCAGTCCATAAAGTTCGTTTCGCAGACGAATCTATAGAAATCATTCAAATGAAATCTTGACTTCATTTTTTCATTGGTGTGAACTTCTGCTTGACATGAACATACAGGAAAGACCCGATCTCCGATGTCTCAGCAGGCCTATTCCCTCCCGCAGCGTGCGCCCCTCTACCAGGCGCCGCCGTTCGACTACAAAGCCTTCAGCAAGGTCAGCGTGTTCTGCCGTGTCGACGAGGCGGCGATCCGCGCGGCGCTGCCCGCGCCGTTCGATGTCAGGGGCGACGTGATCGAGTTCTTCATCATGGACGTCCCCGCGGGCGGTTCGCTCGGCACCTATGCCGAGGGCGGCATCGTCGTACCGATGAGCTACAAGGGGCGCCCGGGCGGCCATGTGCTCTACGAGATCGTCACCAATGACGACTCGATGGCCGTCGGACGCGAGGTCTGGGGCTATCCGAAGAAGATGGGCGAAGTGGACTGGAAGGCGAGCGAGGCGGCGGTCACCGCGAAGCTGTCGCGCCGAGGCACCTCGCTGATCGAGATCGACTTCAAGGCCGGCGGCCCTGCCTTCGACAAGCCCGTCCTGCAGCCGCGCTTCCAGACCCGCATCATCCCGTCGCCGGAAAGCGCCGCCGTCGAGACCCAGATCATCGAGAATTCGCTGGGCCAGTCCGAAATGCTTCGCCATGCCTTCGGCACGGTCGACCTCAAGATCGGCGGCAATGCCGGCGATCCGTTCTCCGATTTCCAGATCCGCGAGATCGTCGGCGCGGAAATGATCGTCGCAAATTTCGTGCTCGCCTTCGGCAAGATCGTCGGCTGAAGGGACCGCTACAGGGAACCGTACACATGATGTGTGCAAAAGCGCCCGAAAAGATGTTCAGGCTCGATGAAAAGCGGGTCTTCATCACCGGTGGCGGCGGCGGCATCGGCCGCGCGGCGGCGCGGATGTTCGCGGCCTTCGGGGCACATGTCGTGGTTCTCGACCGGGATGCGGCGGCGGCGGAAGCCGTCTGCCGGGACGTGACGGAGACCGGCGGCGCGGCCACGGCCGCCGCCCTCGATGTCACGGACGAGGCGGACGTCCTCGGCGTGTTCGCCGCTGCGGAACGGCAGGCTGGCGGCCTCGACATCCTCGTCAACAATGCGGGCATTTCGATCCGCCGTCCATCGACGGAGCTTGCCCTGGAGGACTGGAACAGCGTCGTCTCGGTCAACCTGACGGGCATGTTCCTTTGCTCGCGGACGGCGGCGCGCTCCTGGATCGGCCGCGGCGTTCCGGGCGTGGTGATCAACACCGCGTCGATCATGAGCTATTCGGGCGGCGGCCTGCACCCGAACGTCTCCTACCAGTCGACCAAGGCCGGCGTGGTGAACCTTACCCGCACGCTTGCGGTCGAATGGGCCGGCAGCGGTATTCGCGTCAACGCGGTCGCGCCCACCTGGGTCCGCACGCCGCTGATCGACCATCTGACCGCGGATGCGGCACAGATGGAGAAGATCCGCAGCCTGACGCCGCTCGGCCGTCTTGCCGAGCCGGACGAAGTGGCTGCGGCCATGGTCTTCCTGGCCGGGCCTGCATCGGCGATGACCACCGGCCATGTGCTGGCGGTCGACGGCGGTTATCTCGCGAAATGAGGAGGTCGGACGAAAACGTCAAGTAGTCGCATGCCCGGTCACTGTCGTGAAGAATGCATATAATAATTTCACGCATGCGTTGCCCGGATGGGAGTTCCGTGCAACCAATCGCACCAAACGAAAGGGGAACCTTATGACCAGAAACCGTGTACTTCTTTCCGCCGCCCTGCTGTTGGCATCGAGCGTGCTGCCGGCCATGGCGGACGATATCGTGCTGGGTGGCAGCGCCCCCATGTCGGGTGCGCAGGCCGAGTTCGGCCAGTCGCAGATCGACGGCGCCCAGCTTTATTTCGACCAGCTCAACGAGAAGGGCGGCATCAAGGGCAACAAGGTGGTGTTCCGCCCGCTCGACGACCGCGCCGACCCGCGCCAGGGCACGCTCGTCGCCCAGCAGTTCTGCGACGACAGCGCCGTGATCGGCGTGATCGGCCACATGAACAGCGGCGTCACCATGCCCGCGCTCGACATCTATTCCGAATGCGGCATGCCGCAGGTCGTGCCCGCCACCAATCCGGAACTGATGCGCATGGGCTTCAAGACCGTCGTGCGCCCCGTGGCCAACGATTTCGTGCAGGGCGCGCTGCCGGCGAAGTACGTGACGGAGAAGCTCGGCCTGAAGACCGCCGTTCTGGTGCATGACAAGACCGTCTTCGGCCAGGGCATCGCCGGCGTGTTCAAGGACAATTTCGAAGCTGGCGGCGGCAAGGTCTCCGGCACCCACGGCACGAATCCTGAGGATGTCGACTTTTCCGCCCTGATCGCATCGATCAAGCTGGAAAACCCCGATGTCGTCTATATGGGCGCCGGCATGCCGCAGCTTGCCCTGTTCCTCAAGCAGATGCGCGAGCAGGGCCTGAAGGCGCAGTTCATCGGCCCGGATATCGGCTTCACCGTCGATTTCATCACGCAGGTTGGGGCGGCCTCCGCCGAAGGCGCGCTGATGACGTTCCAGCTGCCGCCCTACGACTCCTCGCCGGAGCTGAAGGACTTTTCCGAACGCCACCAGGCCCGGTTCGGCCGGGCGCCCGGCCCCTATGCCTCGCTCGGCTTCGCGAATGCCCAGGTCATGGCCGCCGCCGTCGAGAAGGCCGAGATGCTGGACCGCGAGGGCGTGCTTGCCCAGTTACACGGCGTGACGGTCGACACGCTGCTCGGCCCGGTCGCCTTCGACGAGAACGGCGAGAACACCACCGCGCCGATGTATCTCTATGTCGTCAAGGACGGCAAGTTCGAGCTGATCAAGCAATAACGGCCGGACGCATCGTCAATGGGGCCGGCGCTGCCGCGCCGGCCCGTCGCAGAGAGGCGATCCCCTTGTTCGACTATTTTCTCCAGCAACTGATCTTCGCGCTCGCGATCGGCGCGATCTACGGACTGATCGCCCTCGGCTATACGATGGTCTACGGCGTGATGCGCCTGATCAATTTCGCGCACGGCGAGTTCTTCATGCTCGGGCCGTATGTCTACACCTTCATCTTCAGCGGCCTCGTCGGTCTCGGTGGGCTTGCGCCGGTGCTGGATTCGGCCATCGCCATCGTCGCGAGCTTCGTGATCATCGGCCTTCTGGGCGTGGCGATCGAGCGCTTCGCCTATCGGCCGCTGCGTGCCTATGGCCGGCTGGCGCCGATGCTGAGCGCGCTCGGCATGTCCATCGTGCTGCAGAGTGCGGTGCGCGTGACGGTCGGCCCGCAGCCGGTGCATTTCCCGGCGATCGTGCCGAGCACGCCGGTCGCGGCGCTCGGCGGCATGGTGACGACGGTGCAGCTCGGCATCCTTGCCGCCGCGGTCCTGCTGATGGTCGGGCTCACGCTCTTCGTCAACGGCACGCGCCTCGGCATCTGGATCCGCGCGGCCTCCGAGAGCTGGACGACTTCCAGCCTGCTCGGCATCCGCGTCAACCGTGCCGTCAGCCTCGTCTTCTTCATCGGCCCCGGCCTCGGCGCGATGGCGGGCATCATGTACGCCTCCTATTACGGCATCATGCAGCCGACCATGGGCTCGGTCATCGGCCTCAAGGCCTTCACCGCGGCCATTCTCGGTGGCATCGGTTCCATTCCGGGGGCCATGCTGGGCGGTTTCCTGCTCGGCGCGATCGAGACCTTCGGCACGGCCTTCCTGCCGATCCTCTCCGGCGGCCTCATCGGCACGGAATATAGGGACGTCTTCGCCTTCGCCGTCCTCATCCTCGTTCTTCTGTTCAAGCCTGCCGGCCTGCTCGGCGAGACCGTCTCGGAAGAAACGACCGTCGCAAAGAAGGATTACTGAGTCATGGGCAACCCGGTGATCGTCCGTCGGATCGGCCTTCTGGCAGCACTGGCGCTTTGCGTGGTCCTGCTGGCGCTCGTGCCCAAGCTTCCGCCCTACTATGTCCGTGTCGTGGACAGCATCCTGATCTACATCATCCTCGCCGTCGGGCTCAATCTCGTGGTCGGCTATGCGGGCCTGCTCGATCTCGGCTTCATCGCCTTCTACGCGGTGGGCGCCTATGCCTATGCCTTCCTTGCCAGCGGCCAGTTCGACATCCACCTGCCGTTCATCGTGATCCTCTTCATCGGCGCCGCCGTCGGGGCGCTTGCCGGCATCCTGCTCGGCTTTCCCGTGCTGAAGCTGCGCGGCGACTATCTCGCCATCGTCACCTTGAGCTTCGGCGAGATCATCCGCATCGCCATCAACAATGCCGACGACCTGACCAACGGCCCGCAGGGCATTGCCGGCCTCGACCGGGCAAGCCTCTTCGGCCTGCCGCTGACGAGCCCGGTGCATTTCTACTGGCTGCTGCTGGCGCTGGCGATCATCGTCTGCGCAGGTGTCTACTACATGGAGCGCTCGATCCTCGGCAAGGCGTGGCGGGCGATGCGCGAGGACCAGGACGTCGTGCGGGGCCTCGGCATCAACACGACGACGCTGAAGCTGCTCGCCTTCGCGCTGAGCGCGGCGATCGGCGGTGCCGGCGGCGTAATCTTCGGCTCGTTCCAGCGTTTCGTCAGCCCGGAAAGCTTCACCTTCCAGGAATCGCTGCTCGTCGTGCTGATCATCATCATCGGCGGCGTCGGCAACATCGTCGGCGTCATCGCCGGGGCCGTGGTGCTCGTCATCCTGCCGGAAGTCCTGCATTTCGCCGCGCAATACCGCCTGCTGATCTACGGGATCGTGCTCGTGGCGGTCATCGTGCTTCGCCCGGGCGGCCTCGTCTCGCCCCGCTTCAACCTCGGCTTCATCGTTCGGAAGGTTCGGTCGCTATGGCTCTCGCCCTCGAAAACGTAAGCAAGCATTTCGGTTCGCTGGTGGCGATCAGGAACCTCACGCTATCCTTCGACGTCGGCTCGATCTACTCGATCATCGGGCCGAACGGGGCGGGCAAGTCGACCGTCGTCAACATGATCGCCGGCTCCTATTCCGTCACCTCGGGCGCGATCCGGCTCGGCACGACCGAGCTCAGCAGGCTGCCGAAGCATCGCATCGCCCAGCTCGGCGTCGCACGCACCTACCAGAACCTGCGCCTCTTCGACGGCATGACGGTTCTGGAAAACCTGGAGGTGTGTTTCTTCCCGCAGTCCTGGATAAGCTTTCTGAGCGGGACGAAACGCCTCGGCAAGGCCGAGCGCCTCGACATCTGCCATGCCTGCCTCGCCGAGTTCCATCTGTCGGATGTGGCGGACGTGCTCGCCGGCGACCTGCCGTACGGGCGGCAGAAGATCCTCGAACTGGCGCGCGCCTTCGTCACGCAGGCGCCGATCGTGCTGCTGGACGAGCCGGCGGCGGGTCTCAACCATACCGAGACGAAGGACATGGCGGCGATGATCGCCGGCCTGAAGCGCGCAGACCGGGCGATCATCCTCGTCGAGCACGACATGGACATGGTCATGTCGATTTCGGACCGGATCGACGTGTTGAACTACGGCGAGCTGCTTTGCTCCGGCACGCCGGATGTGGTGCGCGCGAATGAAAGGGTGCAGGAGGCCTATCTTGGAACCACGGAAGAACTCGACGACATCCGCAAGCTTGCTCAAGGTCGCCGGGCTCAAGGCGGGCTACGGTCGAACGCAGGTATTGTTCGGCATTGACCTGGAGGTCCGCGCCGGCGAGATCGTCACGATCATCGGCGCGAACGGTGCCGGCAAGACCTCGACGCTGCGCTCCATTTCCGGCCTGACGCAGGTCTATGCCGGCGAGATCGAATTCAAGGGACGGCCGATCAGGGGGCTGCCGCCGGAGGAGATCACCCGCCTCGGCCTTGCCCATTGCCCGGAGGGGCGCCAGATCCTCCAGCGGCTGACGGTCGAAGAGAACCTGCTCGCCGGCTATCTTCCCGGCCGAGGGCGCAGCTTCGACGAAATCCGCACTGAGGTCTACGACATGTTCCCGATCCTCAGGGAGCGGCGCCATTCGCTGGCGAGCCGGATGAGCGGCGGGCAGCAGCAGATGCTGGCGATCGGCCGCTCGCTGATGGCGACGCCCGAGCTCCTCATGCTGGACGAGCCCTCGCTCGGCCTTGCGCCGAAGATCATCAACCAGATCTTCGAGATCATCATCGGCCTTTCCAAGTCCGGCATCAGCCTTATCGTGGTGGAGCAGAACGCGGCCGTGGCGCTGGAGATCGCCGACTATGCCTATGTGATAGATGCGGGCCGGTGCTCGGTGGAGGGCGGGGCGCACAACGTGCTCAACGATCCCGACCTCAAGGCGGCCTATCTCGGCGCTTGAGGCCGGAGAGGAGAGGACGGATGCAAAAACGGGAAAGTTCCATCCTGGTCACCGGAGCGGCGTCCGGCATCGGGCGCGCCATCGCGCTTGCGCTCGCCGCGCAGGACGCGGCGCTGACGCTGTTCGACCGGGACGCCCCGGCCTTGCGCGCGGTGGCCGATGCCTGCCGCGCGGCAGGTGCCGCGGTCGTGGACGTTGCGGGAGACGCATCGTCGGATGCCGATATGGCGTCCGCCGTGCGGCAGGCCGTGGAGGGGCACGGCTTCCTGTCAGGCGCGGTGGCGGCCGCCGGGATCGCCCGCAAGGGCGATGTCACGACGCTTTCTGACGAAACATGGCAGGCGACGCTGGCGGTCAACCTGACGGGACCCTTCCTTCTCGCGCGCCACAGCGTGCCGTATCTTCTATGCAACGAGGCTTCCGCATTCGTTGCGATCAGCTCGGATTCCGGCGTGCGCGGCTCGCGCGGCTATGCCGCCTATTGCGCGTCCAAGCACGGCGTCGTCGGCCTGATCCGCTGCATGGCGCTCGATCACGGCCCGCAGGGCCTGCGCAGCAATGTCGTCTGCCCTTCCTTCGTCGATACGCCCATGGCAGACGGCCTGCTGCGGGAAGGGGGCGGGACCTACGACCGCGCATTCTACGAACGGCGCGTGCCGCTCGGCCGCTTTGCCCGGCCGCAGGAGGTTGCCGATGCCGTGCTCCATCTTCTTTCGCCCCAGGCAAGTTATGCCAATGGCATGGTCTATGTGCTCGACGGCGGCACCACCGCCGGCACCTTTGGATGAGGTCCTCAGGTGGGGACAATCGCGCCGCCAGCAGCGGCGGAAAGCGCATGACATTGACTTCATGAAGTGTTTGTTCGATTTCATCATGCAAGTGAATTCGTTAGGTTATGCTCAATGCCAAAATCCACTTCCGAGGCGCGGACGCCGGACCATGTCGGCAAGACGCTGCGTGAACTGCGCCGCTCCCGCCGCATCACCATTCAACAGCTTGCCGATGGCCTCAACCGGTCGACAGGCTATGTCAGCCAGCTCGAACGCGGCCTATCCCAGCCGACGCTGAAGGACCTTTACGCTGCCTGTACCATCTTCGGCGTGCCGATGAGCTGGTTCGTCGACCTGGAAGAGAAACAGCCGGAAGCGGAGCGCGAGAAGGATATCGTCGTGCGTGCCGGCCAGCGCCGTTTCATGCTGCATCGGGGCGCACGCACCGAACTCCTGACGCCGCAGCTTGATTCCGACGTCGAATTCATGATGTCCACCTTCGAACCGGGGCTCGAGACGGAGCTGAAGAACGTGCCGACGGCCGGCGCCGAATACGGCTACATCCTGAAGGGGCGGCTGGAATTGTGGGTGGACGAGGAGAAGTTCGATCTCCTGGAAGGGGACAGCTACCGCTTCAACCGCTCCTCGACCTATCACTCGCGCAATCCATCGAAGACCGAACCGACCATCATCATCTGGGTCGGCGTCTATAAATAGCCGCCGGCCGAAGCAGCAGGCCACCGCCATGACGACATCGTTTCCGGACCCCGCGGCTTTCGTCGGCAAGGTCGCCTTCATCTCGGGCGCCGCCTCGGGGATCGGGGCCGCGACCGCGGGCAGGCTCGCCCGTCTCGGCGCACGGCTCGTCCTGGCCGATCGCGACGCTGAGCGGCTTGCTGCCTTTGCGGCGCAGCTGGCGACGCAGGACGTGCTCGCCCTCAATGTCGACGTGACGTCCATGGCGAGCGTCGAGCAGGCGATTGCCGCAGGCATTGCCCATTTCGGCGGGCTCGACCTCGCGGTCAACTCCGCCGGCATCGACCTGCCGCGCTGCGCGACGGCGCACTATCCGGCGGAGGATTGGGACAAGGTCATCGCGGTCAACCTGACCGGGGTGTTCAATGCGGTGCGCAACCAGATACCGGCCATGCTCGCGCGCGGCGGCGGCTCGATCGTCAACGTCTCGTCCATCATGGGCTTTCGCGCCTTTGCCGGCCAGCCCGCCTACACGGCCGCCAAACACGGCGTCATCGGCCTTACGAAGGCGGCCGCGCTCGATCACGCGGCGCAGGGCGTGCGTATCAACGCTGTCGCGCCGGGCTTCATCGAGACGCCGCTGCTTGCCCATCTCAGCGAGGAGAAGAAGCAGGAGGCTGCGATGCTTCATCCGGTGGCGCGCCTCGGCCAGCCGGACGAAATCACGAGCGTCATCCTCTTCCTGCTGTCGGACGCGGCCTCCTTCGTCACCGGTGCGTGCTACGAGGTCGATGGCGGCTATCTGGCAAGGTAATCGCCGCGGTGGTCCGACGCGCTCGATGATGCAGGCGATGCGGCCGGCTACTTCCCAGGCGCCGCGCCGGTGCTTTGACGGGAAACGAACTCAATCGGCAGCAAAGCCGTTGAAACGAGCGGCTTGCCGGAAATCGCATCGACCAGAACCTCCACTGCCCGCGCGCCCATCGCCGCTCCGGGCGTGCGCAGGGTGGTGAGGGCGGGCCGGACATAGGCTGCCACATCAAGGTCGTTGAAGCCGAGGACGGAGAGATTTCGCGGCACATCCAGCTTCAACTCGATCGCCTGCTGGATCAAGGCAACCGCGATCACGTCGTTCACCGCGAACACGGCCGTCGGCCGGTCCTCGCGCGCCAGTTCCGGCGCCGCCCGGCGGCGGACCGCTTCGACGGTATAGTGCTCGGCCTCCCAGACCTCGGTGTGAAGGCCAAGCTTCGCCGCCGCCACTTCAAAACCGATGCGCCGGCGAACCGGGCCCGGCCAGCTCGGCTTCACGGTCATGACGGCAACGCGTTCGTGGCCGAGCTCGGCGAGGTGCCGGGCGGCCTGTTCGCCGCCATCCTCGTCCGCCGCAGCGACGCTGCAGATGAACTCGCGTTCGCGGTTTTCCTGAAGCATCGCGATGGGGACCCTTTCGGTGCGGGCAATCCTTTGCAGGCGCTCCAGCTGGGTTTCCGGCATCAGCTCGGTGCTGCAGATCAGTGCGTCGGCGCGGCCTTCGCGAACCAGCCGTATGGCTTCCTCCTCCGCCGTGCCCTGCCGTGTGAGGATGGGCGTGACATAGAAGCCGAGCTCGCGCGCCCTGGTGGTGGCACCGTAGAGGAACATGCCGTGCAGCGGTTCCCACCCCTCCCGCAGCCGCATCTGCGAGTGATCCGCGCCATCTTCGAGCAGCATGGCGATAATGCCCGACTGCTTCAGCCGCAGGGCACGCGCGGCCGCGCTCGGGCGGTATCCGAGCTGGCTGATGGCAGCCTCGAGGCGCTGGAGATTCTGGCCGCGCGGTTTGAAGCGGCCGGTCAGAAAGTTGGACACGGTCTGCGCGGAAACGCCGGCCAGAGCCGCGACATCCGCGATCGTCGGGGGCTTCGTCTTCTTGTCCACCTGCGCTCCTCACCCTGCGTTCGGCCAGTGCGACGTTAGTACGCGAGCCCTCACCAGAACAACGGCCTTGCGACCGCGTCAGCCAAGAATTGCGCGGGATTGTCGTCTGAAACCTCCTCGCGCATTCGGGTGCTCCACGCAGCGGTCGATTGATTTTTCCGACCGGCCGCCCTTGCGTATTTTCAATTTCGTGGCTCTAATGTTTATATCGTTAAAGTTTTTGCGGCAAGCCATTCGACTATCTCTTGACCCCATGAAACTTTAATATATGGTTTCGTATACGAAGTGGCGAATAAGCAGGGGAACGCGCGCCATGGATGACGATAGGCAAATTTCGACACAGTGCAGCCAACCCGCCCGCAGCGCAGCCGACAGGACGCTCGGCGCAGCCTCGATGCTGTTGATCGTCAAGCCGGCTCCGTGCCCTCACGATGGGGCATCGGCAGCTTGCGGCCGGCCATGTGGAGGCTGCACCCGGCGCGGCTTCGTCGGCGACGGCCTGATGGGAGGGTTTTGAGATGCTCAGATTGCTGGCGGGACGTCTCGGCAGCGGCGCGGTGACGCTCGCGCTCGTTTCCCTCATCATCTACATCGCCACGATCGCGCTGCCGGGTGATGCCGCCGTAGCCGTGCTCGGCAAGACCGCGACGCCGGAATCGCTCGCCGCCTTCCGCGCCGAGCATCATCTCGATCAGCCGGCAGCGCTGCGCTATCTCGCCTGGATCGGCGATCTGGCGACGGGCGATTTCGGCACGTCAGTCGTCAGCGGCGAGCCGGCGGGCGACCTTTTGGTCAGCCGGGGTCTCAGGACGCTGACTCTGATGGCCTTCGCCGTCGTTATCGGCTTTCCGCTCGGAACGGCGATCGGCGTCTTCGCGGCCGTGCGGCGCAACAGCACGGTCGATCACGCGGTCTCGCTCATCATGCTGGTGATCACCGGCATACCGGAATTCGCGCTCGCCGTGCTGACCGTGCTGCTGCTCAGCACCACGGTCTTCCAGCTCTTCCCGGCCGTGTCGATCTACAATGCGGACCAGCCGATCTTCGCGCAGTTCGACGTGCTCGTGCTGCCGATCCTGACGCTCCTGCTGACGATCCTGCCCTATATCGCGCTCACCATCCGCGCCTCGATGATCGAAATCCTTGACAGCGATTTCGTGGCCATGGCGCGGCTGAAGGGCGTGCCGGAGGGGCGCGTGGTGCTGCGCCATGCGCTCGCCAATGCGGCGGGTCCGCTCATCCAGGTCTTTGCCGTCACGCTGGTCTACATGGCGGGCGGGGCCATCATCGTCGAGACCGTGTTCCAGTTCCCGGGCCTCGGAAGCGCCCTGGTGGAGGCCGTGCGCAACCGCGATCTCGTCGTGGTGCAGGCGACGACGCTGGTCCTCGCAATCGTCTATATCGGCGTGAACATCCTGGCCGACCTCGTCGTCGTCGCCCTCACGCCGCGTCTTCGCACAAAGGTGATGGCATGACAGTCCTTCAAGCCCACGAAGACCATCCCGCACCCGTCACCAGGAAGAAGCCGGCCGGCATCCTCCTTTCGACCCTCCGCACGCCGAAAGGCCGCGTCGGCGCCATCCTGCTCGGATTTGTCGTGCTGCTGGCGATCCTCGGCCCTTACCTCACCTCGGTCGATCCGGAGGAGCTGGTCGGCATCCCCTTCGATCCGCCCGGCACGGACGGCCGCCTGTTCGGCACCGATTATCTCGGCCACGATACGCTGAGCCGCTTCCTGCACGGCGGGCGCGTCATCATGGTGCTGGCGGCCGTCTCCGCGCTTCTCGGCGTCGGCCTCGGCACGGCGTTCGGGCTCATCGCGGCCTATGTGAAGGGAACGGTCGGCGCGATCGTCATGCGGGCGCTCGACGTGCTCCTGTGCTTTCCCGCCCTCGTGCTGACGCTGCTCGTCGCCTCGATGATCGGTACATCGCTACCGCTCGTCTGCATCGTCGTAGCGCTGTCGCATGTGCCGCGCACGGCGCGCGTCATCTATGCCTCGGCCTTGCAGCTCTCCGAGCGCGAATTCGTCGTCTATGCGGAGATGATCGGGGCGAGCCGCTTCGCCGTCATGCTGCGCGAACTGCTGCCGAACCTTGCCGGCCTCGTCGCGCTCGAACTCGGGCTCCGGGCAACCTGGTCGATCGGCATCGTCGCCTCGCTCAGCTTCATCGGCCTCGGCGTGCAGCCGCCGGCCGCCGACTGGGGGCTGATGATCAACGAGAACCAGCCGGGCCTCCTCTTCCAGCCCTGGCCGGTCCTCCTGCCGGTCGCGGCGATCTGCATCGCGACCATCGGCGCGAACCTCTTCACCGACGCCTTCAGCCAGAAGACGGCCGGTGTGAGCCGTACCATCACCTCCGGGAGCGAATGATGAACGTCGCGCCGAAACACCTCCGCATGCCGGCGGGCGAGACGCAGGCCGCCCTTCAGGTCGAGGGGCTGCGGGTCGATGTCGCCGGCTCGAAGACCAACATCGTCGCCGGCGTCGCCTTCAGCCTCAAGGCAGGCGAGATCATGGGCCTTGTCGGCGAGTCCGGCTCGGGAAAAACCACGGCGGCGCTGGCGCTGCTCGGCTATGCCAAGCTCGGCACCGCCATCACCGCCGGCTCGGTCCGCGTCCGCGGCGTCGATATCCTGACGCTGCCCTGGAAGGAGATCCGCCGCCAGCGCGGCCGCCTGATCTCCTACGTGCCGCAGGACCCCGGCGCCTCGCTGAACCCCGCCATGCGGATCGGCGCGCAGATGCTGGAAGCCCTGAACAAGGACGGCCGTGAGGCCGGGGCTTCCGAGCGGGTGGCAGAGGCGCTGGCGGATGTCGCCCTGCCGGCGACGCCGGACTTCCTCAGCCGTTTCCCGCACCAGCTTTCCGGCGGCCAGCAGCAGCGCATCGGCCTTGCCATGGCCTTCATCGGCCGGCCGGCCGTCGTCGTCCTCGACGAGCCGACGACCGGCCTCGACGTCACGACGCAGGCCCATGTGCTGGCGACCGTCCGGGACTTGTGCGCACGCTACGGCACGGCGGCAGTCTATGTCAGCCATGACCTTGCCGTCGTCAACGATCTCGCCGACAGCGTGTCGGTCATGTATCTCGGCCGCATCGTCGAATCCGGCCCGACCGGCATCACGCTGCGCTCGCCGGAGCATCCCTATACGCGGCTCCTCATCTCGGCGATCCCCGATCCGACGGTGCGCCGCAAGCTGCGCGGCATTGCCGGCCACGCGCCCTCCGTCATGAACCGCGACGGCGGCTGCGTCTTTGCCTCGCGCTGTCCGGACGTGCTCGACGACTGTCGCCGCGCGGAGCCGCCGCTGCTGCGGCTCCATGCCGAGGAGCACAAGGTCGCCTGCCTGCGACGGCAGGGGGCGGAAGCCACCGTGCCGTTCCGCGTGCCGGACATCGAGCCCGCGCCGGAGAAGATGGAAAAGCCCGTGCTGTTGCGTGTCTCGGGCCTCGATGCGGGTTATGGCAGCGTCCGCATCCTGAAGGGCGTCGACCTTGCCATACGCGAGGGCAGCTGCACGGCCATCGTCGGCGAATCCGGCAGCGGCAAGACGACGCTCGCCAAGTGCCTCGGCGGCCTTCACGCCGATGCCACGGGCAGCGTCCAGCTGCGCGGGGAGCCGCTGCCCTTCGGCGCCCGCCGGCGCAGCCCCGGGCAGCGGCGCGCGGTGCAATACATCTTCCAGAACCCCTACAGTTCGCTGAATCCGCGCCGCACGGTGCACGAGCTGGTCGCGCAATCCATCGCCGCCTTCACGGAAAAGGGCAGGGCGCCGCGCCATTCGGTGGCCGACCTCCTGTCGATGGTGGCGCTCAATCCGCGCCTCCACGACCGCTATCCGCAGCAGCTTTCCGGCGGCGAGCGCCAGCGCGTGGCGATCGCCCGCGCCATCGCGGCGGATCCCGAAATCCTGATCTGCGACGAGATTACCAGCGCGCTCGACGTCTCCGTCCAGGCATCGATCGTGCAGCTCCTGAAGACGCTGCACCGGCAATCCGGCACGACGATCATCTTCATCACCCACAACCTCGCGGTGGTGCGTGCCATCGCCGACCGGGTCGCGGTCGTCAAATCCGGCGCGCTCGTCGAGGAGGGGGAGAGCGACGCCGTGCTCGATGCCCCGCAGGACCCCTACACCCGCAACCTACTCCAGAGCACGCCACGGCTCTGGTGGAGCTGACCATCCAAAACGAGGAGACAGACGATGAATGCAACCAAGGCCCCCGATGTCCGCCACCTGGTCGATCTCGACCGCTACCCGATCGACGATCTCGAAAGCCCGAAGCGGCGCGAGATCATCGAGAACGCCAAGGCTTCGCTGCGCGAAAACGGCCTTGCATCCTTCCCCGGCTTCCTGACCGAGAAGGGGCTGGCAACCTGCGTCGCCGAGGTGGAGAGCCTGAAGAGCAAGGCTTACGCCCGCAATCTCCAGCGCTTCATCTATCCGCAGGAAACGCTCGATCCGTCGCTGCCGGCCGATCATCCGTTTCGCAAGCCACAGCCGCTGGTGCAGCGCATGCTGTCGGCCGACGTGTTCGACGGCGAGAGCGAATTGCGCAAGATCTACGAATGGGGCGGCCTGCCACCGTTCCTGGCGGAAATCCTCGGCCAGAGCGTCTACCAGATCGCCGACCCGTTCCTGTCGCTCGCCGTGATCATGATGAACAACGGCCAGACCCACGACTGGCACTTCGACGGTAACGACTGGGTGGTGACGCTCCTGTTGCAGCGCCCGGAAAAGGGCGGCGAGTTCGAGTTCATTCCGCATACGCGCGACAAGAACAATCCGGGCCTCGACCGCGTCGAAGCCGTGCTGCGCGGCACGTCGGATGAGGTCATCTCCGTGTCGCAGGAGGCCGGCACGCTGGTGCTGTTCTATGGCGACCAGTCCGTCCACCGCGTCGCCCCCTCCTATGGCGAGCGGGACCGCATGGTCGCGGCCTTCTCCTACGACAACGCGCCGGGCTTCGTCTTCAACGAGAAGGTCCATATGAACGCCTCGGGCCGCACGACGCCGCTCTACGTCTCGCCGCGCCTCAGCGCGACCGCCGCCACGAACTGATCACTCCAAGGCCAGAAGGAGCCGGTGATGAAACCTACTTTGCTCATGCCCGCAATGGTGACACGACGCAGCGTTCTCCTCGGTGCGGGCGCTGCCGCCGCGGCGATCGCCGGCCCCTCCTGGCTGACCGGTGCCCGGGCCAGCGACAATGCCGCCCCGAAACGGGGCGGCACCTTCCGCGTCGGCGCGGAGGATGCGAGCGCCAAGGACAATCTGGACCCGGCGCTCGCCTTCTCCGGCTTCGCCGCCATGATGTGCCGGGCGATGTACGATTCCCTCGTCAAGGAGGACGCGACGGGAAAACCCTACGATTCGCTCGCCGAGATCTTCGAGCCGGATGCGACCGCGCAGGTCTGGACCATCCGCATCCGCGACGGCGTGACCTTCCATGACGGCAGGGCGCTGACCATCGACGACGTCGTCTTCTCCATCACCCGCGCCATGGCGACGACCGGCTCGCTCGCCGCGCGCAGCCTGGAGGCGCTGGACCCCAAGGGCATCGAGAAGGACGGCAAGCTGACGGCGCGCCTGCGCCTGAAATATCCCTATTCCTTCTTCAAGCAGGCGTTCTTCCACCCCTGCCTGTCGATCATCCCGACCGATTTCGACGCGAAGAAGCCGGTCGGCTCGGGGCCGTTCAAGTTCGTCAGCTTCGAGGACCAGACATTCGTCGCCGAGCGCAACCCGAACTACTGGCTGGACGGAAAACCCTATCTCGACCGGATCGAGGTGATCGGTTTCGCCGATCCGACGACGGCGCGGCTCAACGCGCTGATGAGCGGCCAGATCGACGCCATGCCGAACGTCGCCTTCACGCAGGCGCGCACCATCGAGGCGCGGCCGGATCTGAAGCTGCTGTCGGCCGCCGGCGCCTCCTTCGAGCCCTTCACCATGCGCGTCGACCAGCCGCCCTTCAACGATCCGCGCGTGCTGGAAGCCTTCAAGCTGATGGTCGACCGCGAGCAGTTGGTGCGCAACGTCTATGCCGGCCGCGGCCGCATCGGCAACGATCTCGGCTGGGCGCAGGACCCCTATTACAATGCCGACATCCCCCAGCGCGCCTATGATCCGGACAAGGCGAAATTCCTGCTGAAGGAGGCCGGCCAGGAGAACCTGGTGATCGAGCTTCATCCGAGCCCGGAAGCGCCGTGGAATTCGGCCGCCGCGCAGGTCCTCGCCCAGCAGGCCAAGAAGGTCGGGGTCAATATCAAGCTGGTGGCCTCGGCCGACCTTTCCAGCTTCTACGACCAGAAATACCTCAAGGTCGAGTTCAGCCAGGACATGTTCGGCCCCAACCCGCTGTCGGTGACGGCCGGCTATTCGCTGCTGCCGGATTCGCCCTACAACGAATCCCACTGGAAGGACGAGAAGGCGGCCGAGCTGTTCAAGCTGGCCTCTTCCACCGGCGATGCCGACAAGGCGCGCCAGTATCTCAACGATTTCCAGCAGCTCGTGCACGACAAGGCCGGCTGGATCGTCTGGGGCTTCCGCGACAGCCTGCAGGCCGTCAGCGGCAAGTTCGGCGGGCTGGAGCCGTCGCTGCGCGGCGTCAACATGCATGATCTGTCCGGCGTCTGGGTGCTTTAGGCATCCGGCCGATTTCCTCCCCGCTCAGCGCACCGCCCAAATTTGTGGGCGGTGCGCAATCCGTTCCGCCATGGAGGCCGGCAATGCAAAACCCTTCGATCCCTGCCGGCGACTGGTACGAGGTCGTGCCCTTCGCCGACGGCGTGTTCCTCATCCACGAACCCTGGATCCATCCCTTCTTCCGCTGCAACATGTAGTTCGTGCGCGGGAAGCAGCGGGACCTGCTGGTCGATGCCGGCCTCGGTCATTTCAGCCTGCGGGCGCATGTGCCGATGCTCGGCGAGCGGCCGGTCGTCTGCGTGTCGAGCCATGCCCATTTCGACCATATCGGCAGCACGCACGAATTCGACCTGCATCTCGCCCATCCGGCCGAAGCGGAGATTTTCGCCGACCCGCGCCCGGAATGGACGCTCGCCGCCGGCTATGCCAACGAGGAGATGTTCATCGCCCCGCCGGAAGGCTGGGACAGTGCCGCCTACCGCGTCGAACCCTGTCCGGCGACCGGTTTCCTGGAGGACGGCGACGTCGTGGACCTCGGCGACCGGCGCTTCGAGGTCATCCACACGCCCGGCCATTCCCCCGGCGGCATCGCGCTCTTCGAGCGGGCGACCGGCACGCTGATCGCCGGCGACATCGTCTATGACGGCGATCTCATCGACGACACGTTCCATTCGGACAGGGATGCCTATCGCGCCTCGCTCGACCGTCTCGCGACGCTCCCCGTGCGCATCGTCCACGGCGGTCATTTCCAGAGTTTCGGACCGACCCGGCTGAGGCAGCTGGTTGCGGCCTACAAGGGCTGAGCGTCACATTACCTCGCGCAGATCGGCCGAGGACTGGCGCAGATGCGCGACGATGCCGGCCCGGGCGGCCTGCGGATCGCCGGCCATGATGGCGTCGGCGACCTGCTTGTGGAAGTCGCCCTCGGAGGTTTTGGCGCGCAGGCGGTCGCGGCAATAGTACCAGAGCCGGACGCTGAGATTGAGATACTGGTTCAGCGAGGCTTCCAGGAAGGGGTTGTGCGCGGCGCGGTAGAGCAGGCGATGGAACTCCGTGTCGAGCGCGTTGATGCGGAGTTGATGCGCCTCGCCGAGCAGGGCCTCGACGCAGGCCGTGATCGCCCGCCGCTCCTCCACGCTGGCGCGCGCGGCGGCAAGCTCCGCCGCCAGCCCCTCCATCTCCACGCGCGCTTCGGTCAGCCAGCGCTCGTCGGCAAGGTTGATCTCGCTGACGAAGGTGCCGCGGCGCGGATAGACGACGATGAGATGTTCGAGCGCCAGGCGCTTGATCGCATCGCGCACCGGCGTCAGCCCGACGCCGAGAGCGCTTGCCAGTTCCGCCTCGTTGAGCGGTGCGCCGGGGGGAAGCGCAAGCGAGATGATCCGGTCGCGGATGCTCTCATAGGCAAGGCCGACGGCGGAGCCCGCGCCCTCGCGCCGGCCCTTGCCCTGCACTTCCAAAATTTCAGATCGCATCCGTCGCTGTCCCGGTCGGTTTTCCCGGAAAATAGCGTTGACAAGCGCCGAGGAAAAGATAGGCTGACTGAAATTTCAGTTTAGAAATGAAAAAAACTTTAGACGTGAGGGTGAGCCGATGTCCCCATCGCAGACGGGCGTGGAATTGCGTTCCTTGGTATGCCGCTACGGCGCGGTGGAGGCCGTTCGCTCCATGAACCTTGCGATCGCGCCGGGGGAATTCTTCACGCTTCTCGGCCCGAGTGGCTGCGGCAAGTCGACGACGCTGCAGGCGATCGGCGGCTTCGCGCCGCCCTCCGGCGGGCGCATTCTCGTCGGCGGCGAAGACATCACCCACCTGCCGCCGGCCCGCCGGCCGACCAACTACGTCTTCCAGAACTACGCGCTCTTTCCGCATATGAGCGTGGCGGAGAATGTCGAATACGGCCTGAAGCGCCGCAAGGTGCCGGCGGCGGAGCGGCGCGCGCGCGTTTCGGCCGAATTGCGGCGCGTCGGCATGCAGGATTTCGCCGCCCGCCGGCCCGCCCAGCTTTCCGGCGGCCAGCAGCAGCGCGTGGCGCTCGCCCGCGCGTTGGTCAACCGGCCCGCCGTGCTGCTGCTCGACGAGCCGCTGTCGGCGCTCGATTTCCTGATGCGCAAGCAGCTGCGCGAGGAGCTGAAGGCGATCCAGCGCGATGTCGGCACCACCACGGTCTTCGTCACGCACGACCAGTCGGAAGCGCTCAGCATGTCGGATCGCATCGCGGTGATGAATGCCGGGCGGATCGAGCAGATCGGCACGCCGGACGAGATCTACGAGCGGCCGCAGACCCGTTTCGTCGCGGAATTCATCGGCAGCGCCAACCTGCTGCCGGGCCGGATCGCGGACGGCGGCTCCATCGTCCTCGATGCCGGGACGACGGTGCGCCTTGCCGATGCGCCGGCGCCGGAGGGGTCGCGCTGCCTCCTGATGGTGCGGCCGGAGCACATGCGGCTGGCGGAGGCCGGCGGCCTCGCCGCGACATTCGCCAAATGCACCTATGTCGGCGACCACCACGAGATCTCGGCCACGCTCGCCGATGGCGGCACGGTCACGCTCCGGCAGCAGGCGCGGCCGGCGCTCGATCCGGGCGCGCCCTGCCGCATCGCCTTCGACGAGACGAAGGCCCACGTCATCCCTGCATCCTAGCAGGCAACCCGAGCCGCCCCCGCGGCCCAAGCATCGTGAAAGAGGAAACCATGCCCAAGGACAACAGCACCGAATCCGCCGCAAAGAGCGGCGTCCAGGTCATCAAGTTCGGCGATCCGGCCAATGAATGGCACGACTACGGCGACATGCCGGGCGACCGCACGCCGGGCAATCCGATCGGCCAGCACGCCTCCGTCTGGAAGTCGGCCGATGGCCGCGTGACGGTCGGCCTGTGGCGGCGCGACGCCGATTTCGGCGACCTGCTCGGCACCGGCCAGTGCTTCGATTTCGTCATCGAGGGCGATGTCACCGTGACCGACCAGCATGGCGTCAGCCACGTCGCCAATTCCGGCGACCTCCTGATCTACAACGAAAAGGACGAGGGCAGCTGGGAGCAGCCCGGCCCGATCCGCAAGATCTTCATCCACGTGCGCGACTGATCGATCATCAACCATCAAGCAAAAAGGGGAACGTCCATGCATAGTTATCGCTTCACGGCCAATCGCCGGCAGGCCCTCAAGCTGCTCCTCGCCGGAGCGGGCGTCATGGGCGGCCGCTTCGCCATCCCGTTCTCCGCGGCCCATGCCGCGGAGAGCACCATCGTCTGGGCCGCCAATTCCGGCGAGTGCGACCCGGCCGATATCGCCCGCTTCAAGGAGGAGACGGGCATCACGGTGGATTACCGCGAGGTCATCTCGGACGCCGACCAGTTCTTCGCCAGTGTCCGCCCGCAATTTACCGCCGGCCTGCCCATCGGCTATGACGTGATCTGCATCTCCAGTCAGTACACCTCCTTTTATGCGGAGAACGGCTGGCTCGAACCGCTCGATCCCGCCGCGCTGCCGAATGTGCAGAAGAACCTGCTGCCCTCGCTGAAATCGGTCAAACATGCCGATATCGCCATCCCCTTCGACTTCGCGCCGGTGGGCCTTGCCTTCAACCGCGCGCATTTCAAGGACGGGCTGGAATCCTGGGGGCAGCTGCTCGACCCGGCGGTGAAGGGCAAGGTCGGGCTCTATGCGACGCCCATCGTCAACGTCGCCGCCTGGGGGCTCTATCTCAAGGCGCAAGGCAAGATCGACAACGTACCCGCCGAAATGACCCTCGACGAGGCGATGGAAGTGCTGGCCTTCCTGAAACCGTATATCGAAAGCGGGCAGTTGCTGCCGGCGCAGGGTGAGAATGCCGGCCAGAAACTGTCGAACGGCGACCTCATCGCCGCCATGGCCCCGCCCGTCAACATCTCGCAGCTCGATCCGCAGAAGGTCGGCTTCGCCGTGCCGAAGGAGGGCGCGCCCGCCTATGTCGACCGCCTCGGCATTCCGAAGGGGGCGGCCGATCCGAAGGCCGCGCTCGCCTTCATCGACTGGTGGTTCCGGCCGGAGAATGCCGCGAGCTTCTGCCGCTACACGCTGCAATATCCCTATGCGGTCGGCGTCAAGGAGGCGCTGGAGAAGATCGCCCCGGCGCTCGCCGCCAATCCGCTGATCTTCCCGCCCGCCGACGTGCTCGACCGGCTCTACCCCTATCCGGCGCCCTGGGACCAGCGCGAACGCGCCCAGATCGCCCGGACCTGGACGCAGATGATCAGTGGCTGAGATGGTCTCGCTCACAAAGACAGCTGGCGCGCGCTCCTCCGGGGCGCGGGCCGGCTGGCCGGAAATGCTGCCGACGCTGGCCTGGCTCGTCGCCCTCCTCGTCCTGCCGCTCGTCTATATCCTGCGCATGTCGTTCAGCGCCGATCCCTTCGCGCTGACGGCGACCGGCTGGTCGCTTGCCAATTACGCGGATTCGATCCCCTTCTACTGGAACAACCTGCTCAATTCGGTGCTGATCGGCCTGTCGGCGACCATCCTCGCCTTCGCCATCGCAATGCCGGTCGCCTACGGCATCTCCTTCTACGGCGGCCGCTGGAAGGCCGTGCTGCTCTTCGCCTTCTTCGCGCCGTTCCTGACCAGTTATCTCATCCGCATCGTCGCCTGGCAGACGCTGCTCGGCGCCAACGGTCCGCTCTTCGCCCCGCTCCATGCGGCGACGGGGCTTGAGGTGCGGGTGCTCGGAACGCCCTTCGCGGTGGTGGCGGGCCTTACCTACCAGCTGGTACCCTTCGTGCTCCTGCCGCTCTACACCGCCTTCAACCGCATCGACCGCACGCTCTGCGCCGCGGCGGACGATCTCTATTCCGGCCGCTGCGGCGCGCGCGGGGCGATGATCGGCGGGGCCGCCGGCCTTGCCATCGGGCTGCTGCTCGCCGCGGTGTTCTTCGGCGCGGGCGGCCTTGCCGCGCCGGGGCCGATGCTCTTCGTGCTGGCGGCGGCGCTTGCCGGCGCGATGGTCGGCGGCACGATGACGGAGCGGTTCGCGCTGATCGTCTTCCCGCTTTCGCGCAACGGCTTCATCGCCGCCGCCGTGCTCTCCTTCATCCCGGCGCTCGGCGATTACGTCAACGCCGCGCTGCTCGGCGATATCCGTACGCAGATGCTCGGCAACGTCATCCAGGCGAAGTTCCTGGTGGAGCTGGACTATGCCGGGGCGGCCGCGCTATCGGCGTCGCTGCTGGTCGCCGCCATGCTGCTGCTCACCCTTCTCCTGCGTCTCATCCGCGGCACGGAGCTTCTCGATGTCGTCTAGCACCCGCACAAAACGGGAAGGCTTGGCGGTCCGCGCCATGATCGGGCTGGCGCTCGTCTTCATGTTCGCGCCCGTCCTCACCATGATCGTCTTCTCCTTCAACGATCCCGGCGGCCGCTTCAACTACGAACTCGGCACCTTCTCGCTGGATGCCTGGCGCGCGCCCTTCGCCGTGCCGCAGCTTGGCGTGGCGATCCGCAACAGCCTCATCGTCGCGGCGGCTTCGGCGCTGCTGGCGGCCCTGCTCGGCACGCCGGTCGGCTTTGCACTAGGGCGGCGCAAGTTCATCGGTCGTGGTGCGGTCTCGGGCCTCACCTTCATTCCGCTGGCGACGCCGGAAGTGGTGCTCGGCGCGGGCATGCTGATCCTCTTCGTGGCGACGGCGACGATCCCTGTGTTGAAGACGCTGACGGGCGGCCTGTTCTATCCGCTCGGCTTTCCCAGCGTCATCGCCGCCCATACGACGCTCGGCCTCAGCTTCGTCATCATCAACGTGCGCGCCCGCGTCATCGGCGCCGGCGTGACGCTGGAACAGGCCGCGCGCGATCTCGGCGCGTCCGGCTTCACCGCGTTCCGCACGATCTGGCTGCCGATCATCCTGCCGGGCATCCTCTCCGGCGCGCTGCTCACATTCGCCATCTCGCTCGACGATTTCGTGCTGACCAACTTCACCGCCGGCGGAACGACCATGTTCCCGACCTGGCTCTACGGCCTGATGCGCCGCGAGCTGCCGCCGCAGATCGCCGTGGTCGGCACGCTGATCTTCCTCGTCTCGCTCGGCCTCGTGGCGCTTTCGGCAAAACTCTCGGGACGGCAGCCGGCCTGACGTCCCCTCATTCTTCCCGGTCGAGCCGGCGGCTGACGCGCCAGCGATCCTCGCCCCGGTTCTCCAGCAGCCAGGATTTTTCCACGATCGCCGTTCCCTTGCCGGTTCTGTAGGCGTCGATCGTCAGCGTGATCCGGTCGTCGTCGAGGCGCTCGACGCGCCCGCCGGCCACCGCGCCGTCGCTGAATTCCACATGCACCGGCCCTTCCTGCGGGGGCTCGTCCGCCACGGCCGGGCATCCCGGATAGGCATGGCTGTCCATCATCCTGATCATTGTCCTTCTCCTTTCCGAAAGGTCGCAGCCGGGGAACGCTTGACCGTACATATTTCTTCATATACGAAATCATATATGGAGTTGTGACGAACGGCAATCTCCATTGCAACGCAACAACGAGGGATGCGGTTGCCGCCGCCCCTGGAAGAGGTTTTCATGTATTACTTCGCCTATTGCACATGGCTGCATGACATCGAGATCGCCCGCTTCATGCCGGAGGCAAAGCCGGTGACCAAGGCCTATGCCGCCAACCACGCGCTGCGCTTCCATGCGGCGGGCGACCGTACGGATCGCGGCTGGTGCCATTTCCTCGGCACGGCGGATGTCTGGGGCGAACGCGCCGAAGGCGTTGTCTTCGAGCATGACGACACGCATTTTTCCGAGGATTACGACGATTTCGAGCGCTGCTGCGTGACGGTTCACGGCGAGGACGGCAAGCAGTACGATTGCTGGACCTATCGCCTGATCCGCCCCGGCATCGCCATGCGTCCGCCGAACTTCTACTGGGAGCATATCCCGACCGGCCTGAAGCAGTGGAACTTCTCGCCGGAATATATCGCCAAGGTGCAGGCGGTCTTCGACAAGGCCGCCGAGTGCCCGCGCGCCGACCGCCCGAACCCGTCGGCCATCCCGGGCAAGGGCGCCGACACGCGCTGACCCGACCGGCGGTGCCGGCCCGCCGGCGCCGCCGTCTCCATGCCGACTGCATGCAAGATCAATAACGACAGGGGTAATGCAATGAAACATGGGATCATCCGAACCTTCATGCTGGCTGCCGCGGCGACCGCCGTCTTCGCCGGCGCCGTCCAGGCCGGGGAGGGCGCCAAGCTCGTGCCCGAGCCCGTCCGCCAGGCGGGCAAGATCACGGTGGGCTCGCAGCAGACCTTTCCGCCCATCGAATTCCGCGAGCCGGGCTTAAGCGTGGTGACCGGCGCCAGCGCCGATCTCCTCGCCGAGATCGCCAAGCGGCTGGAACTGAAGCTCGAATATGTCCAGGCCGAATATGCCGCGCTCATTCCCGGCATCGAGGCGAAACGCTTCGACGTCGCCTCCGGCGGCATCAGCGACACGGAGGAGCGCGAGCAGAAGCTCGATTTCGTCAACTACATGCTCTCCGGCGGCTCGGCCATGGTGCGCGCCGAGGATGCGGACAAGTACAAGACCATTGCGGATTTCTGCGGCAAGTCGGTCGCGACCCTGCTCGGCAGCCGCGTCATCATGGCCAAGGTGGAGGAGGCGTCCGCCGCCTGCACGGGCAAGGGCGAGGCGGAAATCCGCGCCGAGCAGCTTCCCTCCGCACCGGATGCCCGCATGCAGCTCGACCTCAAGCGCGTCGACGCCTATCTCGGCGACTTCCCGGCGCTCGTCTACATGGGCACGCAGTTCCCCGGCAAATATTCCATCGTCGGCGGCAACTACATGCTGACGCCCTACATCACCTCCTGGGGCTTTTCCAAGGACAACACCGCGCTTCGCGATGCGGTGAAGGTGACGCTGCAGGAAATGCTGGATGACGGCGCCTACAAGACGATCATGGACAAGTGGGGCGTCGGCGGCGCCGTGCTGCCCGAGATTACCGTCAACCTGCCGGCCAGCAAGCGCTGACGGGGAGGAAGGGCCATGGCCATGACGGACCGTCTTTCCGCCCCGGAACTTCCGATCGTGCATCGACGCCGCTGGGGAGCCTGGCTCCTCGGCGCCGTCGCCCTCGTCGTGGTGGTGACGATCGTCCACGCGGCCATTCGCGCGCGGATCGTCAATCTCGGCGTCTTCGCCGATTACATCTTCGATCCGCTTATCGTCATGGGGGCGGTCAACGCCCTCATGCTCGGCACGCTGGCGCTGTTCATCGCCACGATCATCGGCTTCATCGCCGCCCTGATGCGGGTCAGCGGCAACCCCATCCTGGTCGCCATCTCCGCAACCTATGTCTATCTCTTCCGCGGCACGCCGATGCTGATCCAGCTCATCTTCTGGTTCAACGCGGTGCCGATCATGTTCCCGTCGATCACCATCAGCCTGCCCTTCATGGCCGAGCCGCTGGTCTCCACGCCCACCACCTCGCTCGTCACGCCGTTCCTTGCCGCGCTCGCCGGCCTCAGCCTTGCGGAAGGGGCCTATATGAGCGAGATCATCCGCGCCGGCATCCTCGCGGTCGACAAGGGCCAGCGGGCGGCGGCGACGGCGCTCGGCATGACCCAGCGCCAGGTGCTGGCGCAGGTCGTCATCCCGCAGGCCGGCCGCATCATCATCCCGGCGGCGGGCAACCAGTACATCATGCTGCTGAAATCCTCCTCGCTGGCTTCGGCCATCGGCTATCTCGAACTCCTGCGCGTTGCGACCGACATCTATTCCTCGAACTTCCAGGTCGTCGAACTGCTGGCCGTCGCCGCCTTCTGGTATCTCGTCATGACCGCCTTCGCGACAGCGATCCAGACCGTCCTCGAAAAGGTTTTCCCGCAAAGATGAGCACCGCACCCGAACAGACCCCCGCCGTCTCCGTGGTCGGCGTCTCCAAGAAATGGGCCGCCGTCTCGGCCTTCACCGATGTCAGTTTCGACGTGCCGCAGGGCGAGGTCGTGGCGCTGCTCGGGCCCTCGGGCGCCGGCAAGTCCACGCTCCTGCGCTGCGTCAATCATCTCGAGACCATCTCGGCCGGCCGCATCTATGTGCACGGCGACCTGATCGGCTACCGGCTGGGCGACCAGGCGCTCTACGAACTGTCCGACGCGGAGATCAGCCGCCAGCGGCAGAAGATCGGCATGGTCTTTCAGCACTTCAACCTGTTCAAGCACATGACGGCTTTGCAGAACGTGATGAGCGGCCCGGTGCATGTCTTGCAAAGGCCGAAGGCGCAAGCCACGGCGCTGGCGATGGACCTGCTCGACAAGGTAGGCCTCAAGGCCAAGGCAGACGCCTATCCGTCGGAACTCTCCGGTGGCCAGCAGCAGCGCGTCGCCATCGCCCGGGCTCTCGCCATGCAGCCGCGCGTCCTCCTGCTCGACGAGCCGACCTCGGCGCTCGATCCGGAACTGGCGCAGGAGGTGGTCGAGACGATCCGCAAGCTCGCCGAGGAAGGCCAGACCATGCTGATCGCCACCCACGACATGGGCATCGCCCGCGATGTCGCCGACCGGGTGATCTTCATGGAGGGAGGCCGGATCGCCGAGGATGCGCGCTCGAAGGACTTCTTCACCGCGCCGAAGAGCGACCGCGCCCGGTAGTTTCTCGCCCGGCTGCTACCGGCCCACTAGCTTACCAGATTCTCTTTGTGAGCCCGGCGGTTCGCTCACAGGCGGACCATCGAAGCCTTGCGCATTCCGAAGGAGGAAACATGCCCCCGCTCTTCAACAACCTGCATCACGTCTGCATCGTGGTCCGCGATCTCGAAAAGACCGTCGCCTATTATGAGAGCCTCGGGGTCGGCCCCTGGTTCGACTACCCCAAGAAGGGCACCTATCTCGAATTCGACGTGCCCAACAAGGCAGCCTCGGACGCCATGCGCTACAAGTGCTGCGATCTCGACAACGTGCAGATCCAGCTCTGCGATCCGGGCGAACTGGATTCGCCTCAGAAGCGATTCCTCGACGAACGGGGCGAGGGTGTCTATCACCTCGGCTTCGAGGTGGCCGATCGCGATGCGGCCGAAGCCCATGGCCGCGCGCTCGGCCTCGGGGTCGTGGCCCGCGGCAGGCGCATGGACGGTTCGGGCTTCTGCTACTTCGACACGCGGGACAAGGCTGGCATCGTGCTCGAAGTCCGCAAGTCCTGAGCCTCGGGATGATGCGCATCTTTTCCGGCGGGGAGGCCGGGCCGGATCTCGGCGCGGCCGTGCGGGGGCGTGAAAGCGTCCTGCTGTGCCTTGCCGCCATGGTGTTGTTCGCCGCGTCGGACATCGTCGCCAAACATCTGTCGGTGACGTTCCACCCCCTGCAGATCGCCTGGTTTCGCTACCTCGTGGCTTCGATCCTGCTGGCGGCCGTCTGTCTGCGCTTCGGCAGGCCGGCTCCCAGCGCGGCTTCGGCGACGCAGATCATCCGCGGCGTCGGCATGGCCGGAGCGACGATCCTGCTGGTGGCCGCCCTCAGCCTCCAGCCGGTGGCGGAGGCGACCGCACTCGTCTTCATCTCCCCTTGCCTCGTCACGCTGCTGTGCGTGCTGGTCCTCAAGGAACGCGTGCCCGCGTGGCGTTGGGTGGGCGTCTTCGGTGGCCTGCTTGGGGTATTGGTCATCCTGCGTCCGGGATTTGCCGGCTACAATCCCGCCGCTCTCTTTTCGATCGCGTCGGCCGCGTGCTGGGCGACGGCGCTCGTGATGACGCGGCGGGCGGTGGTGGCCGACAGCCTGGCGACGACGCTCGCCTATTCCTCCCTGACGGGCTTCGTGCTCTTGACCGCGGCGCTGCCTCTCGTCTTCCGGGGGTTGAGCATCGCCGATCTGGCGCTGTCTTTGGCGACGGCCGTGTTATGGCTGGCAGCGCATGTCGCCATCGCCTTCGCCTATCGCCGGCCCGAGGCGCAGGTTTCCCGCCTCGCGCCGATTTCCTATACGCATCTGCTCTGGGCCACAGGCTTCGGCTACCTCGTGTTCGGCACGATACCGGACGCGATGACGGTCGCCGGCGCGGCGCTGATCATCGCAAGCGGGCTGGTTGCCCGCAAGGGAGGGAAGCAACCGGCGTGAAATCGAGCGGAAAGCGAGTTTCGCCATGACGGACGTGCTTTGATCGGGGCGGGCGATATGGGGTTCGCCACCGTTTCTCGGCCATCGACATGCACGAGGCTTTGCGCATGAGGGCGCACGGCGTCGAGGCGGCGCGGCGACGCTCGCAGGAGTTGGGCGCATAGGCAGGGAACGGCTTGAGCCCTTCTTGTGTTGCCGCAGCCCTTGAATGCCGGAAGCCATTGCTCCATACACGAAGAGATATATCCATCTCCACCGGAGCGGGCAGAGAGCCACCGGGAAAGGAACAGTATTCATGGCATCAAGAAAGGCCTCCGCCGGCGAATTCATCGCATCGGATGTACGCAATCGCCTGCGCAGCATGATTCTCGGCGCGGAATTGAAGCCCGGGCAAAGGCTCGTCGAAGACGATCTCTGTGAGCGGCTGAGCGTCGGGCGGACGCCCGTGCGCGAAGCACTGCTGCTGCTTCAGGGGGAAGGCTTTCTCAGCCGTGAACGGGGCTGGGTCGTCGAAACGATCGATCGCAGCCAGGTGCGTGCCATTTTCGAAAGCCGCGCCGCAATCGAATCGGCCACGGCAAGGCTGGCTGCGCGTCACGCCGAGCAAAACGAGCTGGATACGCTTGCCCAGCTGATCGAGGCGATGGAGCCTGGTGAAACATTGACGCGCAGCGAATTGAACAGCCTCAATACGCGGTTTCACAAGCAGATTGTCTCCGCATCGAAGAACCCCTTTCTTGCTCAGTTCCATGAGCGGACACAGTTTCACTACTGGATGCTGCGGGTGCCGATCCTGTTTTCCGAATCCGAGGTTCGGGAGACAAATCTCCAGCATCGACGCATTCTCGAAGCGCTCGTCGATCGAAACGAAGACGAAGCTGAACGTGCCGCGCGGCATCACGTCGAGGCGACGATGGCGATCGTCGAACCGGCGATCGATCTTTGACAAGGAGGATTGGCCGGCTGCAGTGACGATCGCTCGGATGATGAACAGCGAGTTGGCGGTCCGCGCCGAATGGGTGAAGGGACGGATCAGCGCGCCGGCCTTCAGAAAGTGCGACGCGGTAATGTTGCCGCGCCCCGAAGACGGCCGGAAGTTCCGTATGTCGGCACACAGAAACATGAGTATAAAAGTCTTGTTTTAATGAGGGGCAGGGCATATACGCTCATTTTGATCCACTCCCCATCAGGACATCGACGGTGAAAGCACTCAACAGATTTCTGGCCGTGTTCGGCCTTTCTTCCACGCTCGCCTTTGCGGTGCAGCCGGGATTCGCATCCACCACCTATCCGCTGACCATCGAAAACTGCGGTGCGACGGTGACCTTTGCCAAGGCGCCCGAGCGGGCGATCGGTCTTGGCCAGAACAGCGCGGAAATCCTGCTGCTGCTCGGCCTTGAAGACAAGATGGTCGGCACGGCGTTCTGGCCGAGCAAGGTGCTGCCGCAGCTCGCCGAGGCCAACGCCAAGGTCAAGTTGTTGACGGTCGAGTTCCCGACATTCGAGGCGATCCTGGCCGAGAACCCGGATTTCGTCGCTGCCGCGTTGCCGACCCTGATCGGCCCGAGCAGCAAGGTCGCCAAGCGCGAGGATTTCGAGAAGGTCGGCGTGCCGTCCTACGTTTCGCCCAGCACCTGCCTCAGCACCGAAAAGGTCAAGAACGAGTATGGCAGCCGCGACCAGCTGTGGAACATGGACCTGCTCTACAGGGAGATCGACGAGCTTTCGCAGATCTTCGATGTTGCCGATCGTGGCCAGGCGCTGATCGCCGACTTCAAGAAGCGCGAGGCTGCACTCCGCTCCGGCGTGTCGAAGGACGGCAAGCCGCTCTCCTACGTCTTCTGGTTCTCCAGCCAGTCGCCTTCCGCCGATGCCTATCTTGGCGGCAAGAACAGCGCATCGGGTTACATCGCCGACCTGCTCGGCGGCAGGAACGCCATCACGGCGGAGGCCGAATGGCCGACGCTCGGCTGGGAAAGCATCATTGCCGCCAACCCGGACGTCATCGTCGTCGCCAGTCTCGACCGCAATCGCTGGGAACTCGACAAGCCCGAGGCCAAGATCGCGTTCCTGAACAGCGATCCGGCCGTCAGCCAGATGCCGGCGGTCCAGAACAAGGCGATCGTCGTGATGGACGGCCAGGCCATGAACCCGACCATCCGCACGGTTTACGGCGCCGAGCAGGTGGCCGGGCAGCTCAAGGCGCTCGGTCTGTTGAAGTGATCGCTTCGCACCATCCTCGGCGGCAGCATGTCGTCTTCGGCGTGCTGCTGCTGGCCTCGCTGGCGGCTATCGCGCTGGTCGTCGGGGTGAGCGTAGGAATCGGCGATCTGCCGATTCCGCTTTCCACGACCTTCTCTGCCGTAACCAACCGGCTGGGATGGACGGCGGTGGAACTCAATCGCATCCACGAGACGGTGATCTGGGATTATCGCCTCAGCCGGGCACTGGTCGCGGCCTTCTGTGGGGCGGGGCTTGCCCTCTCGGGCGCGATCATGCAGTCGCTGCTGCGCAATCCGCTTGCCGAGCCCTATGTGCTCGGCATCTCGGCCGGCGCATCCACGGGGGCGGTTGCTGTCGTCATCCTCGGCATCGGCGCGGGGGCCGTGTCCCTGTCGGCCGGTGCCTTTGCCGGTGCTTTTGCGGCCTTCTTCTTCGTGGCGCTGCTTTCGAACGGCACGCGGGGCGGGGCGGATCGAACCATCCTTGCGGGGGTCGCCGCATCGCAGATGTTCAATGCCGCGACAGCCTATATCGTCACGACGTCGGGCAACGCACAGCAGGCGCGCGACGTGATGTTCTGGCTTCTCGGAAGCTTCGGCGGTGTTCGCTGGCCGGAATTCGCGCTGGTGTCCGTCATCATCAGCCTCGGGCTGATCGCCTGTCTGTTTTACGCCCGCGTGCTGGACGCCTTCGCCTTCGGGGACGAGGCGGCCTCTGCGCTCGGGGCCAATGTCGGCCAGGCAAGGATCGTGCTTTTCGCCTTGACCGCCATGATGACGGCGACGATCGTCAGCATGGTCGGCTCGATCGGCTTTGTCGGGCTTGTCGTTCCGCATGCGGCACGGTTCGTCGTCGGCCCGGTGCATATCCGCCTGCTTCCGGCCTGCGCCGTGGCCGGGGCGATCTTCATGGTGCTCGCCGATGTCGCCTCCCGCACCCTGGTCCCGCAGCAGGTCCTGCCGATCGGCGTCGTGACGGCGCTTGTGGGCGTCCCCTTCTTTTCCGTCATTCTGTACCGGTTCCAGCGCGCATCATGAGCATTGAGGTCCACGACATCGTTTGGAAGATCGGCAAGAAGACGATCATCGACGGCATTTCCTTCGAGGCGCCTAAGGGCAAGATGCTGGGCCTGCTCGGCCCGAACGGCTCCGGCAAGACCTCGCTTCTGCGCCTGATTGCCGGGCTGAAGCGGCCGCATTCCGGAAAGGTGACACTGGATGCGCAGGATATCGGGACCATCGGCCGCCGGTCCGTCGCCCGGCGCATGGCGTTTGTCGAACAGCATGCCACGACAAACGCCAATCTCCGGGTCGTCGATGTCGTCAAGCTGGGCCGGTTTCCGCACCGGTCGATATTCTCCGGCTGGACGCCGGCCGATGAGGAGGCCGTGGAAGATGCGCTCGACCGCGCCGGCATTCTCGAAAAGCGCAACGACCGCTGGCAGAGTCTGTCGGGCGGGGAAAAGCAGCGCGCCCATATTGCCCGGGCGCTGGCCCAGTCGCCATCGGAACTGATCCTCGACGAGCCGACGAACCACCTCGACATACAGCACCAGATCGGCTTGATGCGGCTGGTCTCCGGCCTGCCGATCACCAGTATCATCGCCCTGCACGATTTGAATCACGCAGCGATGTTCTGCGATCGCCTGATCGTCCTCCAGAAAGGCAGGATCGTCGCTTGCGGGGCGCCGCACGAGGTCTTGACCGAACATCTCCTGAAGGAGGTGTTCTCGGTGGAGGCCCGGGTCGAAAGCTCGGCCTATCATGCGCGCCCGCATATTCAGTATCTGCGGTAGGCGTCTGCCCTCTCGACGCGGACCGAAGTTCAACGGTAGGCGGCGCGCCCAAGTGGCCCCATGATAAACATTAACCATTGTAAAAATTGAGAAAAACAAAATCGCACAGGTGAGCGCGCGATTTCTTGTTTGGTCGAGGCGATTTTCCGCTTGTCTCCGCGCCGGAATCCTGTAAAACGATTTACGTAAATCGTTTTACGTAAATTGCTCTGCTGGAGGAGGCAGGCGAGATGCCCGTTTCAATCAAGGACGTCGCCAAGAGAGCCGGTGTCTCTCCTGGAACCGTCTCCAACGTTTTTAGCGGAAATCGCGCGGTCAAGGCTGAGCTGATCGAGCGCGTTCGCAGCGCTGCCGCCGAGCTCGGATATGAAACCGATCGGGCCGCTTCCCAGCTGCGGGCTGGAAAGGCCCGCGTGGTGGCTGCTCTCGTTCCCGACCTCAACAACCCCTTCTTCACGAGCCTTATCGCATCGATCGAGGCGCAGGTCCGTGACGAGGGTTTCGACATTATCGTTGCCAGTTCGCATGGGGATGCCGACGAGGAAGCAAGGCGCCTTTCTGCTTTGCTGGCCTGGCGACCGGCTGGGATCGTGATCATCCCCTGCAGCGACGAGTTTGCCAGCCGCAATATCCTTGCCGATACTCAGGTTCCGTTCGTGGTCGCCGACCGCGTCCCTTCATTGTTCCAGGGGGATGCGGTGACGATGGACAACATCGATGCCGGCACCAAGGCAGCGGAACATCTCGTCGCCCTTGGACATCGCCGTTTCGTTGTGGCTGCTTCCACATTGAAGCTTCAGAACATCCGGGAGCGATGCGCCGGCATCGAGGCGGTTCTGGCGAAGGAAGGCCTTGCCCCGCCTACCCTGATCGAGGTCGGTCTCGATTTCGACACGGCGACGGAGCGTCTCGGCGTCTTCATGGAAGGGGAGCAGCAGGCCAGCGCCTTCATCGCGCTCACCAATTTCGCGACGCTCGGCATTCTCGCTTGTGCGCACCAGACCGGTCTCTCGGTTCCGCGCGACATCTCGGTGGTCGGCTTCGACGATTATTCCTGGATGCATGCGGTATCGCCGCCGATGACGGCCATCCGCCAGCCGGTGAAGCAGATGGGACAGGCAATCTGGACCCGCCTGCGCGGCCATCTCGATGGGCGTTCAGAACCTGCCTCGCGCGAAAAGCTGACATGTGAGCTGGTGGTGAGGGCTTCGACAGCGGCGCCTTCCTCGCTCGGAGATACGCTCCGTATCGCGTGAGATAGACGCGAACAGATAAGCGGCTGCGAACAGCGACAAATCGATGCGGTGAGGCCTCTTCACCGCACGGGAAAACCTTTGCCGGCGTTCAGGCGCCGTCGGCAGGGGATGTGAAGACGCGCCTAAAATGGAGGAGAATGGCATGCAAACCGCAAAAATGATCAGCTCGATTTCCGTCATGGCGCTGCTCGCGGCATCGACCGCCATGGCACAGGAGATCGATTGGAAGAGCCAGCTCGGCGACCACAGCGGCAAGACGCTGCGCGTCATGACCATCACGGATCCGTTCATCGACTCGATGAAGGCCGTCAAGGACGGTTTCACGAATCTTACCGGTGCCAATGTCGAGATCGACGGCTACGGCTACGACGCGCTGCACGAAAAGGAGCTTCTCGCGTGCTCCCAGAACGACGGCAGCTATGACGTCCTGCTGATCGACGGCATCTGGATCGGCGAATTCGCAGAGGCGGGTTGCCTCGACAGCGCCGAGGACAAGATCTCCGAAAATCCCGATACCTTCGCATGGGATGATTTCACGCCGTCGGCCGCCGGGCAGGCGAGCTGGGAAGGCCAGCGCATGTGCCTGCCGGTCGGCATCTATTACGAGCTGATGTACTACCGCACGGACCTTTTCGAGAAGGCGGGCATCAAGGTGCCGGAAACCTTCGAGGAGCTGAAGAAGGCGGCCGCCACCTTCACCAACAATCCGGAGTTCCCCGGCGTCTATGGCTACGCCATGAACAACAAGCGCGGAGCGGCGGCAGGCCAGCAATGGTTTGAGTGGATTTACAGCGCCGGCGGCAAGCCGTGGGCGTCGAATGATATCGGCTCCGCCGAGCCGTACAAAGACCAGACGCCGACGCTGAACTCGCAGGAATCGGTCGACCTCGTGCAGTTCTTCCGCGACATGGTCGCCTATGGCCCGCCGGGCGTCGAATCCTTCGCCTGGGACGAGCGCGCCAATGCGTTCGCAGCCGGCAAGCTCGCGATGATCAACGACTGGTCGGTGCGTGCCCAGATCGCCAACGATCCCAAGCAGAGCCAGATCGCCGGCAAGTTCAAGGCGGCGCTGATGCCGCACAAGGACGGCGGCAGGACCGTCTCGCCGGTCGGCGGCTGGATCGCCTGCGTCAACACGCACGGCGCTCAGAAGGATGCAGCCTGGGATTATCTGAAGTGGTTCGCCAGCAAGCCGGTCCACCGTGACTTCGTTCTCGCGGGCGGCCCGCCGAGCCGGCTTTCCGCCATGCAGGACAAGGACGTCCAGGCGAAGTTCCCGTGGACCGAAGTGCTCTTCGAAGCCCAGAAGGACGCCTGGGTCGAGGTACGCCCGCGTCATCCGCTGGCCTTCCAGCTCATCGATACCGTCGGCGCGCAGGTCAACAAGGCCATCATCGGCGAGAAGAGCGCCAAGGAAGCCATGGACGGCGCCCAGGAAGACGTGACGAAACTGCTGAAGCAGAACGGTCTGCTCTAACGCTCTCTGTCGGGGGAGGTATTTGGCTCCCTCGACTTCCCGTTTCACGGAGGATCTCTCGATGGCCTATGCCGTTTCGATGACGCGCGCGCCCAAGGAGGCGACCAGGCGCTCCTTCCTGCACGATGATCGATTCCAGATGATGGTGTTCATCGCGCCGACCTGCATCTTCCTCGCGCTTTTGACCATCTGGCCCTTCATCTATTCGGTCTATCTCAGCCTGCATGCAGTGAAGCTGACGGCGATGCAGCGGGCGGTCTTCATCGGTCTCGACAACTACATCAATCTTCTGACGGACCCGCTGTTCCTGCGCGCCATGCTGAACACCGGCATGCTCGCGGTCACGTCGATCACCTGCGAGATCGTCATTGCCTTCGTGATCGCGAAGGCTTTCGTCAGTCTCAGCCATCTCAAATGGGTGAACGGCCTGCGGTCGCTGTTCATGATCCCCATGATGGTGACGCCGCTGATCGTCGGCATGATCTTCTCCTACGTGTTCAACCCGGTGCTCGGCATCGCCAACTACCTGCTGGGCGGCGTCGGCCTCGGGCCGGTCCCGTGGTTCGGGGGATCGACCGCGGCGATGATCTCGATCCTGCTGATCAATATCTGGCAGTGGACGCCGTTCATGATGCTGCTGATCATGGCCGGTCTCCTATCGATCCGCGCCGATCTTTACGAGGCGGCGCGTGTCGACGGGGCGAAGTGGCACCATGTGATGCGCTTCCTGGAAATCCCGTCGATCAAGGGCATCGTGCTGCTCGGCGTCATCCTGCGCATCATCGATACGCTGCGCTTCTTCGATGTCGTCTATGTCACCACCCGAGGCGGTCCCGGCGATTCCACCATGGTGCTGACCCTCTACGCCTATCAGCAGAACTTCCAGTTCTTCCAGGCGGGCGTCGGCTCTGCCGCCGCGGTCATCATCCTCGTCATCTCCATCGTCATCACCACCTTCGCCGTGAAGCTCCTCAGGAGAATCGAAGATGAATAGTACCTTTCGGCTTCGCGACGTCGGCCCACTGGTGCTGGTCCTCGGCTTCGTCTTTATCTCGGTCGCTCCGATCCTCTGGCTGACGCTCGGTGCTTTCAAGCCGACGGCCGACATCATCGCGATTCCGCCGGTGTGGATCCCCGACTTTACTTATCTCCAGAATTTCCGGGACGTGCTGACGCAATTCTGGCCCTTCATCGTCAACTCGCTGGTGGCAACCATAGGCGCGACCATCTTGGCGCTGGTTCTCGCCGTGCCGACCGCCTTCGCGCTGGTCAACCATCGGTTCAAGGGCAGGGAGGCGCTGGCCGACTGGATCCTTTCCACCCGCATGATGCCGCCGATCGCCGCAGCCGTGCCGCTCTTCGTGATCTTCCGCGGCGTCGGCCTGCTCGACTCGCTGCCGGGCCTCATCATCGCCTATGCCGGCTTCAACCTGCCGTTTGCGGTCTGGATGACCATGTCCTTCGTTCGCCGCGTGCCGAAGGAGCTCATCGAGGCCGCGCGCCTGGAAGGCTGCACCTGGTGGCAGGTGCTGAAGGATGTCGTCCTTCCGCTCAGCAAAAGCGGTCTGGCGGCGGTTGCGACCTTCGTCTTCATCTTCGCCTGGAACGAATTCATGCTCGCGCTGTTCCTGACGACCCGCGAGGCCAAGACCTTCCCTGTCGTCATTTCGTCCTTCGTCGGCACGGGCCGCGTCTATTGGGAATACATCGCGGCAGCCTCGATCATTCAGTGCCTGCCGCCGGTGCTCTTCACCTTCTTCATGCAGAAACACATCGTCTCCGGCGTCACGATGGGCGCCGTGAAGGACTGAACGCAAACGCATTCAAGGGAGATTGCAATGATACCTCGACGTGGAGAAAACAAGACAGCGCTCGTCACCGGAGCGTCCCGTGGTATCGGACGGGCGATCGCCGAGCGGTTGGCTGCCGAAGGATACAGGGTCTTCGCGAACGACCTGAAGGCGCGCGAGGCCGACCTTTCGGACCTTGCTGCCGAAGTGCGGAATGCCGGCGGACTCTGCGAAGTCATCTATTGTGACGTCAGCGATCCGGTCTCGGTCGAGACGATGGCGCGGGACCTTCTGGCAGCAGGCGGTCGTCTCGATCTCTTGGTCAACAATGCCGGTGTACGTTCCGTCCACCAGACGGGCGAAATCGAGCCCGACGAATGGGACCGGATGTTCGCCGTCAACACCAAGGGCACGTTCCTCGTGACCAAGGCCTTCCTTCCGCATTTTCGGGCAAAGGGATCTGGCCGCATCGTCAACATCGCATCCATCGGCGGAAAGCGCGGCGGACCGGGCGAGTCCCACTACTGCGCGTCCAAGGCCGCGGTAATCAACTTCACGCAGGCTCTCGCTGTCGAGGTCGCCAAGGAGGGGATCACTGTCAACGCCGTATGCCCCGGTGTCATCGATACCGATATGGGCCGGTCCCATCTCCAAGATCCGGAAACCTTGAGAAAGGTTCTCGAGAAAACCGCGATGGGCCGCGTGGGCTATCCGCAGGATGTCGTCGGATCGGTCGCATTTTTCGGGTCCGACGATGCTGCCTTCATCACCGGCCAGTCGCTGAACGTCGACGGCGGAATCATCTTCCATTGAGCCGCCGCCCGGACAATGCGCGGCCGCCTTGTCGCCGCACACAAGAGGAGGAACTATCATGGGCGAAATAGCGCTCCAGAATATCGTCAAGCGCTTCGGCGAACTCGATGTCATCCGCAACATCAGCCTTACGGTGAAGGATGGCGAGTTCGTCGTGTTCGTCGGCCCGTCCGGTTGCGGCAAATCCTCCCTGCTGCGGCTGATCACCGGCCTGGAGGACGTGTCGGACGGTCAGGTTCTCATTGACGGCCGCGACGTGACGAAGCTGGCACCGTCCGAACGGCAGCTTGCCATGGTGTTCCAGTCCTATGCACTGTTCCCGCACCTGACGGTGGCCGACAATATCGGATTTGGCCTGCGTGTATCCGGCCGGCCGAAGAAGGAGATCCGCGAACGGGTTTTGACGGCAGCGCGTGCGCTGGAGCTCGAACCCTATCTCGACCGGTTTCCGCGCCAGTTGTCCGGCGGCCAGCGCCAGCGCGTCGCCATCGGCCGGGCGATCGTGCGCGCGCCCTCCGCATTCCTGTTCGACGAGCCTTTGTCGAACCTCGATGCCGCGCTGCGCGTCCAGATGCGTCTGGAGCTGATCCGCCTTCATGACGAACTGAAGACGACGATGATCTACGTGACGCATGACCAGGTGGAGGCCATGACCATGGCCGACCGTATCGTCGTCCTCAACGCAGGCCGCGTCGAGCAGTTCGACACTCCGATCGCGCTCTATGATGCGCCCGCCAACCGCTTCGTCGCCGGTTTCATCGGCTCGCCGAAGATGAACTTCATCGATGCAACCGCGGCCGGTCCCAATCGCATCGAGACGTCGGCCGGCGGCCTCGATATCGCCAACCTCAAGGAGCCGCTTCCTGACGGCAGGCTCACATTCGGCATCCGTCCCGAGCACCTGCGCTACGACCGTCATGTCGGCGTATGGAGCGGCACGATCCTCGTGGAGGAGCAGCTCGGCAGCGATGCGTATTTCACGGTCGATGTGAAATCACTCGGTACGCTGACCGTGCGCGCGGTCGGTGAACGCGGCTACCGTCGCGGCGACACCATTTTCCTGACACCCGATCCGGATCGCTCGCATGTCTTCGATGCGCAGGGCAGGGCGCTGACGCGGCCAACGACTATGGCTTCCGGCTCGACGGCAGCGCGGGTGCAGACGGGCACCGCCTGATTAACTTCACGTTCCAAGAGGAATGACCATGTATATGGAAAAACTGAGACTTGATGGAAAGCTTGCCGTCGTGACCGGCGGCAGCCGAGGGATCGGCCTTGCCATTGCAGAGGCGCTGGCCGAGGCGGGCGCGCGCGTCATCCTGCTTGATCGCGATACGGCATCCCTTGAAGAGGGCCGGGCTGCCCTGCTGGCGAAGGGCTTCGATGCCGGAACGTATACCGCCGATGTCACCGACTCCGCCGCCGTGCAACGCGCCGCGGATGAGATCGCCGCAAAGCACGGCGTCGCCGACATCCTCGTCGCCAATGCCGGAATCGGACGGCCGCCGGTCGCCGCAGAGGATGTTGAAGATGCCGACTGGCTCGCTGTCAACGATGTCAACCTGAACGGCGTTTTCTGGTGCAACCGCGCCTTCGGCCGCCACATGCTCGTCAGGGGCCGTGGCGCGATCGTCAACATCGGGTCGATGTCCGGCCTGATCGTCAACCGCCCGCAGGGGCAGTCGCACTACAACGCCTCCAAGGCGGCCGTGCATCACCTGACCCATTCGCTCGCCGCCGAATGGGCGGGGCGCGGGGTGCGCGTCAACGCGGTCGCTCCGACCTATATCGAAACCCCGCTCATCGCCCACGCCGAAGCAAGCGGCCTTGCGGCCGCCTGGCGCGCCGATACGCCGATGGGCCGTTTCGGCCAGGCGCACGAGGTGGCGAGCGTCGTGCATTTCCTCGCTTCCGACGCCGCAAGCCTGATGACGGGGGCAGTCGTCCCGGTCGACGGCGGGTTCACCTGCTGGTGATCGCAGCGCGCGCCCACGCTCGAAGCCGATACCGAAATTTCATTCGCTGATCGCGTCCCCCGGTTGCCCGCCGAGTGGCCGGTACGAACACACACAACCAAGATCGTAGAGAGGCTCCAATGAAGCATGGAATTTACTACTCTTACTGGGAAAAAGAATGGAGCGCCAAGTTCGGCCCTTATGTCGAGAAGGTTGCGAGACTTGGTTTCGATATTATCGAGGTCGCTGCGCACCACATCAACGAGTACAGCGATGCGGATCTCGCCATCATCAGGCAGACCGCAAAGGATAACAATATCATCCTCACGGCCGGGATCGGCCCTTCCAAGACGAGGAACCTGTCGTCACCTGACAGTGCGGTGCGCCAGGCGGGCAGGGCATTCTTCGAGCAAACGCTCACAAACGTCGCCAAGCTCGATATCAAGACGATCGGTGGCGCGCTGCATTCCTACTGGCCTGTCGACTATTCCAAGCCGGTCGACAAGGAGGGTGACCGTGCGCGTGGTGTCGAGGGGATCCATGACATTGCGGACTTCGCCAGCGATCTGGGCATCAACCTCTGCATCGAGGTGCTCAACCGCTTCGAGAACCACGTTGTCAACACCGCCGCTGAAGGGGTCGCCTTCGTGAAGGATGTCGGGAAGCCGAATGTCAAAGTCATGCTCGATACGTTCCACATGAACATCGAGGAAGATAGCTTTGGCGAGGCGATCCGTACCGCCGGCCCGCTGCTCGGTCATTTCCACACGGGGGAAAGCAATCGCCGTGTACCCGGTAAAGGCAGGATTCCCTGGCACGAGGTCGGTCTCGCCCTCCGCGATATCAAATACACCGGTGCTGTCGTCATGGAGCCGTTCGTAAAGACCGGCGGAACCATCGGATCCGACATCAGGGTTTGGCGCGATCTCAGCGAAGGCGCAGACGAAGCGAAAATGGACGAGGACGCGAAAAACGCACTCGCATTCTCTCGCTTCGTGCTGGGAGGTTGACTGCCGACGGAATTGTAGGTGCGGGCACAGGCATAGCTTGATCCGCTCGCGCCGACCGTCAATTCAGCCGCGGCGTTGCGGCCGCCGCGGCCCGTCCGCAATACCTGAGGGAAACTTCCATGAGCAGCATAGAAGACAACGCACGCCGGATCGCAGACATTGCCTTGCAGCGGTTTATCGATGTCGGAAACCGGCGAGTTCTAATCGCCGTCGCGGGGGCGCCCGGTTCTGGAAAATCGACCTTGGCGGAACGCGCCGTCGACCTCATCAATGAACAGCGCTCCGTCAAGGCCGCGCTCTTCCCCATGGATGGATATCACTATGATGACGCGGTGCTGGAGGCCATGGGGCGCCGTGCGTTCAAAGGTGCGATCGATACCTTCGATGCTCACGGCCTGCGGCACATGTTGCAACGCCTGAAGGCGAACGAGGATGACGTCGTCGCCATCCCGGTTTTCGACCGCTCGATCGAGATTGCCCGCGCCGGCGGCAGGCTCATCCCGCAATCCACCGACATCATCGTCTGCGAAGGGAACTATCTGCTTGCTCGACAGGCGCCCTGGGATCGTCTCAAGCCGATTTTCGACTTCACCATCTTTGTCGATGTCGATGAGGGGGAACTGCGGCGGCGCCTCCAGCAACGGTGGTGCGGCTACGGCCTGGACGAAGCGGAGGTCAACAGGAAGGTCGAAGAGAACGACCTCCCTAACGGTCTGTCCATTGTGTCTACGAGCGTCGAACCGGACCTTCGCCTGGAGAACGCAGAGAAAGGCGAGCCGGCGCTCTGACCGGCCGCCGTCTTTTTCACCACTCTCCCCAAGGTCAGCGAGCACCTGTTGTTCCGAGTGCCGCGAGCCGGTAGAGGCGCTGGTTGTGCGCCTTGATGATCTGGCGGACAGCTTCCGCCTCGCCCGCTACGGCGCGGCCTCAGATCAGGGCGCCTCTTCCAGTGGCCAGACTTCAACGACACCATGCGCCACCGCGCAAGGGACGGCTGACACCTTCTCGATGGCTTCGGCCAGATTGGCAGCCTCGATGACGGCGAACCCGGCGACCGGCAAGGTGGACGACATGAACGGTCCGTCACGCGTGTCTATTCCGCTGCCCTCTGGATTGCGGACCTGTACCGGGGTTCCCGCGATCCCCATCAGCGCGCCTTCGGACCGAAGCTTTGCGTCCTGGGCATGAGCGGCGTCTCTGACTGCCTTGGGCGTGCGATCGTAGTCGGCCGGATCGCCATATCCAATCGTGATAAACTTGGGCATCGCTTTATCTCCTGTCAGCGGTTTCGAGCCGCGTTGCACCGGATGGCGTGGCGAGCAGTTCGACGGTTGTCCGCACGAGGGCGTCGAGCGGCTGGTCGATATCGACGCGGATGGCATTCTCGTCGTCCTGCGGTTCCTCCAGCGCCGCGAACTGGCTGTCCAGCAGGCTTGTCGGCATGAAATGACCGCTCCTTGCGCTCATCCGCGCGGCGATGACCTGCCGGGTGCCGGCCAGATAGATGAAGGTCACGGGATGGCGGGCTTCGGCGACGATGGTTTCCCGATAGGCTCGCTTGAGCGCCGAGCAGCCGATGATCATCCGGTCGCCGGCCGCATCCAGCCTGCGGCCGATGTCGCGCAGCCAAGGCATCCGGTCGGTGTCCGTCAAGGGGACGCCCCGGCTCATCTTGTCGATGTTGCCCGGTGGATGCAAGGCGTCGCCATCGAGATAGGTCGCGCCGAGGCAGGTGGCGAAAGCCTCCCCCACGCTCGACTTGCCCGATCCCGCAACCCCCATCACGATCATGCGCCGCGGCATGTCGCCGCCCTGTGTCGTCATGGTAGAACCTCCTGTGCATGGCCGGCACGCCGCGTGCTGTCGCGCTTGACCAGTTCGAAACCGATATCGATCCTGCTGTCCGGCACGGTTTCGCCGTTTATCCGCGCCAGCAGCATTTCGACCGCCCGTTGGACCCATCTCCTCGCGAAAGGTGCGGACGCTGGTGATGGCGGGAAAGGCGACGCCTGTAGGCTCCAGATCGTTGAAGCCGCAGATGCCGAACTGGTGGGGAACGGCGATCCGCCGCCGCTGGCACTCGAACAGGGCGCCCAGCGCCAGGTCGTCGTTGTTGCAGAAGACGGCGTCGGCATCGGGCGCCTCTGCCAGGAGCGCGCTGAGCAACTCGCATCCGAGCCCAACGGTGGACGCCTGCGGCGTGGTGACGAGGAGGCGTTCCTCCAGCAGGCCGGCGGCCCGCGTCGCGTCGCGAAACCCTTCCAGGCGCCGCTGCGTGCGCGGATCCATGCGCGCGCCGAGAAAGCCGATGCGCCGGTAGCCGCTCTCGATCAGATGGACGGTGGCCGCGCCTCAGCGACGGCAAGATGAAGGTGCGCGGGTTCGGCGACGCATCGCTCGGCCCGGACGTGCAGATGCAGAACGCGCTCGTCGGCGGTGCCCAGGAAATGATGGTCGGCTCCACCGCGACACTGGTCGGCACCGTCAAGGAATTTGCCCTGTGGGATGCGCCCTTCCTCTTCGCAAGCGCGCAGGAGGCTGACGCCGTGCTTGACGGGCCGGTCGGGCAAAAGCTGATCGACAGCTTGCAGGCGCAAGGTCTCGTCGGTCTGGTCTACTGGGAAACGGTTTCCGCAACCTCACGAACAGCCGCCTTCCCATCGAGAAGGCCGACGACCTGAAGGGCGTCAAGCTGCGCGTCATGCAGAACCCCGTCTATCTCCAGATGTTCAACGACGCCGGCGCCAACGCCGTGCCGCTGCCCTTCTCGGAACTCTTCACGGCCATGGAAACGGGCGCCGTCGACGGGCAGGAGAATCCCTACACCACGATCCTGTCGTCGAAATTCTACGAGGTGCAGAAGTACCTGACCGTCTCCAACCACGTCTACAGCCCCTGGATCCTGCTGGTGAGCAAGAAGTGGTGGGACGGTCTTTCGGCCGACGAGCAGAAGATCATGACCGACGCGGCCATCGCTTCCCGTGATTTCGAGCGCAAGGACACGCGCGAGCAGTCGCAGAAGGCGCTCAAGGCGAAGGGCATGACGGTCAGCGAGCTTCCCGAGGCCGAACTCGCCAAGTTGCGCGAGATCGCCGCGCCCGCCACCAAAGCTGTGATCGACAGCATCGGCCAGCCCCTCTGGGACGAAGCCCAGGCCGAACTCGCCAAGCTGCGCGGTAAGTAAAGGAAACGGCCGCATTCGCGAGAGCGCGAATGCGGCCGGGCCGTGGCGAACGCGTCGAATTTCCTGCGGTGGTCGGGGACGTCGCTCTCGCCCCCAGTCGATCCACCTTCCTGGTGGTCTTCGTTGAACCAAGGCAGCCGGGAATGCCTGGCGAGACGAAGGCATGGCTGGCGGATTGTCGTAGCCGGCTCGGTATTCTCGGTCATTCGGTTTGGAGGAGGAGCCGCAGCCGTCGCGCACCGCTTTGCTGGCAAGGTCCATGTGATAGATTTCGTGCACGGGCCTGTGCCGCATGGGCACCGCTTCGCCCGGGAAAAGACGCATGGAAAAAAGAACGCCGAAATCGCTCCGGGACGCCCTGGCGTTCATCGAGGCCTATATCGAAACCTCCATCCCGCCGGTTCGGATGGCCCTGTCTGCAGCGTTCGGCCATGTGCTGGCGGAAGATATCGTCGCGCCGGTCCCCCTGCCGCGCTTCGACAATGCCGCGATGGATGGCTTTGCCGTTTGTTCCGGCGACATCCGGCCGGACGGAACGGCAAACCTCAGGATCGGGCAGACGATCACGGCCGGCGAAAGGATCGTGCATGCGCTGCATCCGGGCGAGGCGGCGCGCATCATGACCGGCGCGCTTGTACCGCCCGGCGCCGACCGGGTTGTCGTGCAGGAGGCGACGCAGGTGGAGGGCGATGCCGTTCACCTGCGGGCACAGGCCGGGGGAAAACCGCATATCCGCCGCGTCGGCGAAGACGTCTCGATGGGTGATGTCCTGCTGAAGGCCGGGACACGCATCGGCCCGGGCCAGCTTGCGCTCCTGACGGCGCTCGGCCTTGGCTCCGTGCTGGTCGTGCCGCGGCCGAAGGTGGCGCTGCTTTCCACCGGCAACGAGCTTGTCGCCAGCCCCGGATTTCTGGAGAACGGCCAGATATACGATACGAACCGGCCGATGCTGTCCCGGATGCTCCAGGCGGCCGGCGCGGAGGTCACGGATCTCGGCATTGCCGGGGACGATCCCGAAGCGATCCTCGCGCGGCTCGTCGAGGCCGCGAGCGGTCACGATCTCCTCATCTCGTCCGGCGGCGCCTCCGTCGGCTCCGCCGATCATCTGACGCAGATCGTTTCCCGTCGCGGCTTCCTCGAATTCTGGAAGCTCGACCTGCGGCCGGGCAAGCCGATCGGGTTTGGCGATATCGACGATTGCCCGATCCTGCTTCTTCCGGGAAGCCCGTTTGCCGCCGCTGTCGGATGCAACCTTATCGGCCGCGCGATTATCGCCTGCCTGGAAGGAAAGGCACCCGGGAGGAACACCTGGCGGCTTCCCGTCAGCCGGCCGGTCTCCAGATCGGGCAGCGGGACGCAGGTTCTTCCGGGGCGGCTTTGCCATGAGCCGGGCCATGCAACGGCGGTCGAACCGCTGCCGTATGAGGGCTCGGCCAGCCTTCGTGCTCTCGCGTTCGCGGATGTCATGCTTGTCCTTTCCCCAGAGCAAGGGAATATCGCGGCCGGCGAGCTTGTCGACGTCCTGCCGGTTTGACGCCGGCATCCTTCCATAGCAGCGGACACGGGAATGGCGCGAATGTTGCCATGCCGTCGCAAACCAGCGATATGTTTGCTACAATATATCGTGGGAGAGAAACATGCCGGTTTTTCGTTGTGTTCTGGTCATCATTGCCCTGCTGGCGTCGTTCCTCCCCGCTATGGCGCGGACGATCACGGATGCCGCCGGGCGCATGGTCGAGATTCCGGACAAGGTGGAGCGGGTGCTCGCTGCCGGGCCGCCGGCCTCTGTTCTCGTCTATGTGCTGGCGCCGGACAAGCTTGCCGGCTGGGTGCGCGAGCCGAAGCCGGAGGAAAAGGCTTTCCTGCTGCCGTCCGTCCGCGACCTGCCGGTCTTCGGCCAGCTGACCGGCAAGGGCGGCACGGCCAATATCGAGGCGGTGCTGGCCGCAAAGCCCGACATCATCATCGATGTCGGCACGGTAAATCCCACCTATGCCTCGCTGGCCGACAAGGTGCAGGCACAGACCGGCATTCCCTATGTGCTCGTCGATGGTGCCTTTGCCAGGAGCGGCGCGATGCTGCGTGAAACCGGCGCCATGCTCGGCGTCGAGGCGCGGGCCGAAACGCTTGCCGCCTATGCTGACGAGAAATTCGCTGCGTTGGAAAAAGGCCTTGCCAATATTCCCACGGAAAAGCGGCCCTCGGTTTATTATGGCCGCGGCGGAGAAGGTTTGGAAACGGGCCTTGCCGGCTCGATCAACATGGAGCTGCTCGAAGCGGTCGGCGCGCGGAACGTCGCGGCCGCGGCGGGCAAGGGCGGCCTGACGCAGGTCTCGCTCGAACAGATCCTGTCCTGGAAGCCGGATACCATCCTTGCCGCCTCGCCGAAATTCGCCGAGGCGGTGAAGGATGATCCGCTCTGGGCGCAACTCGATGCCGTCAAGGCAGGCCGCGTCCATGTCACGCCGAGCCTGCCGTTCGGCTGGATCGATTCTCCGCCCGGCATCAACCGCCTGGTCGGCGTTTCCTGGCTGGAGCACACGCTCTATCCGGAAACGGTGCCGACTGCGCTCGATGAAGAGGTCCGGACTTTCTTCAAGCTGTTCTACCAGGTCGAGCTCAGCGACGCGCAGCTTGCAACCCTGCTCGGCAAGGGCGCGGCGAAGTAGATGCGGCCATCCGCCGCCCTGACCGGTCGGCTCGCCGCAGTCGGCCTTCTGGGGCTTGGCATGCTGGCCCTCGCCTCCATGATGGTCGGCAAATATGGCGGCGGGTTGCAGCCGCTGCTGATCGCCCTGCGGCAGCTGGTGACGGGTGAGACGACGGACCCGCTGCTCGCCACCGTGCTATGGAACGTGCGCCTGCCGCGCGTCCTCGCCGCCATCGTCGTCGGGGCAGGGCTTGCGGCGGCGGGGGCGACCTACCAGGGCTTGTTCCGCAATCCGCTCGTCTCGCCCGACCTGCTCGGCGTGTCGGTCGGCGCCAGCCTCGGGGCGGTGCTCGGCATCTTTCTTTCGCTGCCGGTGTTCGCCATCCAGCTCGCCGCCTTTGCCGGCGGGCTTCTCGCGGTGCTGGTCGTCACGATCATCGGCGCGCTGGTGCGCGAGCGCGATCCCGTGTTGACGCTGGTGCTTGCCGGCATCGCCATCCAGGCGCTGATTGGCGCGGGCATCTCGCTGATCAAGGTGCTTGCCGATCCCTATGATCAGCTGCCCGCCATCACCTACTGGCTGCTCGGCAGCATGACGGCGATCACCCGCTTCGACGTGCTCTCCATCCTGCCGGCCGTCATACTCGGTCTCGTGCCGCTTGTGCTTCTGCGCTGGCGCATGAACATCCTGACGCTTGGTGACGAGGAGGCGAAGACGCTGGGCGTCGATACGCTGAAGACTCGCATCGTGCTGATCGCCGGCGCGACGCTGGTGACGGCGGCGACCGTTTCCGTGACGGGTATCGTCGGCTGGATCGGCCTTGTCATTCCCCATATCGCTCGGATGCTCGTCGGCCCGGATTTCCGCCGCCTGCTGCCCGCCGCCATGATGCTGGGCGCGGCCTATCTCATCGTCGTCGACATGCTGGCGCGCTCCATCGCCGACATCGAAGTGCCGCTCGGCATCCTCACCGCCACGGTCGGCGCGCCCTTCTTCCTGTGGCTGCTGATCGCCGGAAAGCGAGGCTGGTCGTGACGCGACCCTTCCCGCGCTCCATGTCGCGGCAAGCGGGATCCAAGGGATGGGTCTCAGTCGACCGCGACCATCACGTCGGATGCCTTGACGACTGCATAGGCTTCGCCGCCGACGGCAAGGCCCAGTTCGTCCACGGATTCATTTGTGATCGATGCGGTGACGATGGCGCCGCCGGCGACTTCGATGCGGACATGCGCGGTGGTCGCGCCCTTGGTCACTTCGACGATCTTGCCCTTGAGACGATTGCGCGCGCTGATCTTCATGGAACTCTCCCGTATTGGCCTATGCAAAGGCACCGCCATAGCACATCAGCCCGCCTGGCGACTACCGTTCGAACCGGGAGAACAGTTCCGGCTTCGAAGGCATGTTCGGCAAGCCCGAGCAGCCTATCATCGCGCCATATGGCGTAATATTCTTTTAAATATAACGTTGTTGCCAGCCGGGGATACCTGCTATCCCTGAACCGTAAAGGGAGAACCCATCCATGCTCGCACGCCTTGCCTCCGCCTCGAAGACCGCGCTCGCCATAGCCGGCCTGCTGCTCGCCACGCCCGCCTGGGCGGACCGGACGATAACCGACCAGATCGGCCGCGAGGTCCATGTGCCCGACCAGGTGAACCGCGTCGTCATCCTGCAGCATCAGACGCTCAACATCGCCGTGCAGCTCGATGCCATGGACAAGGTGGTCGGCGTGCTCGACGAATGGAAGAAGCAGCTCGGCGCGAAATATGTGCGACTGGCCCCGAAGCTCCCGGAACTCGCCATGCCCGGCGGCCTGACCAGGGTGAACATCGAGGAGCTGTTGACGCTGAAGCCGGACGTGGTGTTCGTCACCAACTATGCGCCGGCCGACATGGTCAAGCAGATCGAGGATGCCGGGCTTGCGGTCGTCGCCATCTCGCTGCTCGACGTGCCGCCGGAAGAGGCCGTCAAGATGAATCCGGCCGTCAAGGATGAGCCGGCGGCGATCGATGCCGGATTTGCGGCCGGCGTGCGGCTGATCGCCGACATCCTCGATCGCAAGGATCAGGGGGAAGCGATGATCGCTGTCACCAAGAAGAGCCGCGCACTCGTTGCCGAGCGCCTTGCCGACATTCCCGAGGACAAGCGCGTTCCCGTCTACATGGCCAATCCTGATCTCTCGACCTATGGCCGCGGCAAATATACCGGCTTGATGATGGAGCGTGCCGGTGCCCGCAACGTCGCCAACGAGATCGCCGGCTTCAAGCAGGTGACGATGGAGGACGTCCTCAAATGGAACCCCTCCATCATCTTCGTGCAGGAGCGTTATCCGGCCGTGGTCGACGAGATCAGGACGACGGCATCCTGGCAGACGATCGATGCCGTGAGGAACGGCCGCATCTCCCTGATGCCGGAATATGCCAAGGCCTGGGGCTATCCGATGCCGGAAGCCATGGCGCTCGGCGAACTCTGGATGGCGAAGGAGCTTTATCCCGAGCGTTTTGCGGATATCGACATGCAGAAGGAGGCGGATTCCTACTACAAGGAATTCTACCGCACCGACTACCGCGCCGGGCAATGAGCGGTGAGGATGCCGCGCAGCGGCCGGCCCGGGCGACGGTGGCCCTCCTCACGATCGCGCTGGCGGTTACCGCCATCGCCGCGCTCGGTATCGGCCGCTACGACATTCCTTTTGCGCGTGTGATCGCCATTCTGCTGGCGCCCGTCAGTCCGCCGGAGATTGCGGTCACGCCGATGGAGGCGAATGTCGTCTTCACGGTGCGGCTGCCGCGCATTCTTCTGGCCGTGCTGGCGGGGGCAGGGCTCGCCCTGTCCGGGGCGGCGCTGCAGGGTGTGTTCCGCAATCCGCTGGTCGGGCCGCAGGTGGTCGGCGTCTCCTCGGGTGCGGCCTTCGGCGGCACGCTCGCCATCCTGCTCAGCCTTCCGCGCTATGGGCTTCTTGCGTCCGCCTTCGCGTTCGGATTGTCGGCCCTCGTGCTTGTCTATGCCCTGAACGGCATCGTCGCACGCCGCAACATACTTGCGCTGGTCCTCGCCGGGGTCGTCGTCACCGGCTTCTTCGGGGCGCTGGTGAGCCTCCTGCAATATCTCGCCGACACCGAAGACAAGCTTCCCGCCATGGTGTTCTGGCTGCTCGGCAGCTTCGCCACCGGGAACTGGGACAAGTTCGTTCTCGTCGCCGCGCCGGTGCTTGCCGGCAGCCTGCTGCTCATTGGCCTGCGCTGGCGCATCAACCTTCTGTCGATGGGCGACGAAGACGCCCGGACTCTCGGCGTTCGTGTCGAGCCGCTACGCTGGCTGGTGCTCGTGCTCGTTTCGTGCATCGTCGCCGCGCAAGTCGCGGTCAGCGGGATCGTCGGCTGGGTCGGGCTCGTCGTGCCGCATATGGCGCGTCTGCTGGTCGGGCCGGATCATCGCGTGATGATGCCGGCCTCGCTGATCATCGGCGCGCTCTACCTGCTGGTCATCGACACGGTCGCCCGCACGGCGACGTCAACGGAGATACCGCTCGGCATTCTCACGGCGCTGATCGGCACACCGGTCTTCGCGTTGGTCTTGCGGCAGACCCAGCGAGGCACGAATGGCTTCTGATCGCATCAGGCTCCGCCTTAGCAAGGCGGGCCATTCCTATGACGGCGAACGCTGGCAGTTCCGCGCGCTCGATCTCGATCTCGGCGCCGGCGAGATCACCGCCATCCTCGGCCCGAACGGCCGCGGCAAATCCACCCTGCTGCGCGTGCTCGCCGGTCTGTTGAAGCCGGCCTCCGGTGTCGTCGAAAGCAATCCGCGAACCGGTTTCGTGCCGCAGGAATTTTCCGGCTCCTTTCCCTATTCCGTGCTGGATATCGTGCTGATGGGCCGGGCACGGCACATCGCGCTGTTCGGCACGCCGGGCGTGATCGACGTCGAGAAGGCGATGGCGGCGCTGGAGGCCACCGGCATGGCCGACTATGCCGCACGCAGCATCGGCTCTCTCTCCGGCGGCGAGCGCCAGCTGGTGCTGATCGCCCGGGCGCTTGCCGGCGAGAACGACGTCTTGCTGCTGGACGAGCCGGCTTCCGCGCTCGACCTGAAGAACCAGGACATCGTGCTCTCCCTGCTCGGCAGGCTGGCCGACAGCCAGAAACTGGCGATCGCCTTCACCACGCACCAGCCGAACCATGCCTCGGCGATTGCGGACAAGGTTCTCCTGATGCTTCCCGATACGCAGACCTTGTTCGGCCCGACGGGGGCCGTGATGATGGAATCGAGCCTTGAAGCGCTCTATGGCGTTCCGGTTCGCGCTGTGCGTCTGGATGGCGCCGCCGGACAGGAGAGCGCCTTCGTGCCGCTGTTCCGCCGACGGATGCGCGAGGGAGATCCCCATGCGTGATAGGGTCCGTGTCCTCGCCGCCGGCAGCCTGCGGCACGCCTTGCCCGAAATCGCTGCCGCCTTCGAGAAAGCCGGCGGGGCCGCGGTTTCCATCTCGCTTGGCCCGGCCGGGCTGCTGCGCGAGCGGATCGAGGCCGGTGAGCCGTTCGATCTTTTCGCCTCCGCCAACATGGCCCATCCGCAGCGCCTCGTTTCGATCGGATTGGCGAAGGACGCCCTCTGCTTTGCCCGAAACAGCCTCGCCATCATCGCGCGCGCCGATCTCGGGCTGACGACGGAGAATGTCGCCGACGTGCTGTCGAACCCTTCGATCCGCATCGGCACCTCGACGCCGGGCGACGATCCGTCCGGAGACTATGCGTTTGAGATGTTCGATCGCCTGGAGGCCGATCGCCCCGGGCTCGGCAACGCCCTGAAATCCCGCGCCCTGCAACTGGTCGGCGGGCGCAATTCTCAACCCGGGCTTAGCGCGAGCGGCCTGATCGCAGATGGCGTCGTCGATCTTTTCCTGAGCTACGCCTCCAATGCGCGCCTGCACGCGAAAGACCCGGCGCTCACCGTTGTGCAACTGCCGGCCCGCCTTTCCCCGAGCATTTCATATGGCGTCGCGGTCCGGACCGCTGCCGGGCAGAGCGCCACGCTGCTCAAGGACTTTCTGCTGACGGAGCGTGCGGCGTCAATCCTGGTCGCCAACGGCTTTCTTCCAGAAAGCGGCGACCCGCTTGCCATCGGCAATGATGGCGCCCATCATCAGCCCATGCGCTCGTAGGCACCGACGTCAGCCGTACCTCCGCGTCCGGCTTGTTTTCCGTCACCCGGATCCAAAGTGCCGCATGGACCTTTGCGGCCTCGGCGGCAGCTTGGCCGAGCGTCTTCAAGAAATGGCTCCAGGCGAAAACCGTGCGTCTCCTTGAGCGGGCGTCAGATGTTCAGCATCGTGCCGGTCTTGACCTCGCCCATCGAGACCATGGTGCGGAACTTCCTGACATTGGCACCTTCGAAGAACATGCGGCGCGTGAAATCCTCGTAGGCCGACATGCTGGCGACGATGACCACCAGGATGAAATCCGCCTCGCCCGTGACATAGTGGCATTGCTGGACTTCCGGAGCGTCGCGGAAGCGCTGCTTGGCGGCATCGATCGCATCGGGCGTTTCGCTGACCAGCTCGACCTGGACGATGATCGTCAGCGGCAGGCCGACGGCCTCCGGGGCGATCTGAGCGACCTGCGCCCGGATGACGCCATCCGCCTCCATGCGCCGGATGCGGCGCTGGACCGAGGGGGCGGACAGGTTCACCGCCTCGCCGATCTCGCGCTGCGGCGTCCGGTTGTCCTTCTGCAGGATGCGCAGGATGGCGAGGTCGAAGCTGTCGAGGGGCGCCATGGCCTGTTTACCGGTGCGAGATGAAAGATACTTGCATAACGAGGCCGAAAATACAGCCGAACTTTCATGTCTTTTGCACTAGCTTTGCGTGAATGCCAATCTGGAGCGTAACGCGATGACCAACCCTTATCTCCCGAACACGCTTGAAACGCACGGCCAGCCTCTCACCTCGCAGGATGCCGGGACGCTTTCTCCCGAGGCCGCCGACCGCGTCGCGAAGGTCCTGGCGCTGCGCGAAAACAGCGCGGCGACGCCGCTGCGCGCGCTGCCGGGGCTCGCCGGCGAACTGGGACTGACGTCGCTTCACCTCAAGGATGAAGGGTTCCGGCTCGGGCTCGGCAGCTTCAAGGCGCTTGGTGGCGCCTATGCCCTGATGATCCTCGTGCAGGAGGAGGCGAGCCGCCGCCTGGGCCGCGCCGTCAAGGTGGAGGAGCTGTTGTCTGCCGAGGTGCGCGCGGTCGCCGAAAGCATGACCTTCGCCTGTGCCACCGACGGCAACCACGGCCGCTCCGTGGCGCAGGGCGCGCAACTGATGGGCGCGCGCGCCGTCATCTTCGTCCATGCCGGCGTCAGCGAGGGGCGGATAGAGGCGATCGCACGGTTTGGCGCGGAGATGGTCCGCGTCACCGGAAACTATGACGATTCCGTCGCCGAGGCCGCGCGTGTTTCCACCGAGCGCGGCTGGACGGTTCTTTCCGATACGTCCTGGCCCGGCTACGAGCATATTCCGGGCCTCGTGGCACAGGGCTACACCGCCATGGTCCGCGAGATCCTCGCCGTACTGGAAGAACCGCCGACCCACGTCTTCCTCCAGGCCGGCGTCGGTGGCTTCGCCGCCGCGGTCGCAGGCCACCTGGCGATGGTGCTGGGCGACCGGCGGCCGCATGTGACGGTGGTTGAGCCTGCCCGCGCAGCCTGCCTCTATGAAAGCGCCAAGCAGGGCAGGCCCGTGAAGGTCGATGAATCGCAATCGACGGTCATGGCCATGCTCGAATGCTACGAGCCGTCGCTGGTGGCCTTCCGCATCCTCGAACGCGTGGCAGACGGCTTCATGACGGTGGACGAGGATATCGCCGTTGAGGTCATGCGCCGGCTTGCCAATCCCCTGGCTGGCGATCCCGCGGTGGTCGCGGGCGAAAGCGGCGGCGCCGGTCTCGCCGGCCTCCTTACCGTCCTGAAGGACCCTGGTGCGGCCGCCGCTATCGGGCTTGGCCCCGAGGCACGAGCCCTGGTGATCAACACCGAAGGCGCGACGGACCCTGCGCTTTACCGGGAGATCGTCGGCAAGGACCCGGAGACGGTGCTGAAGGAGAACGCGGCATGACCATGGCAATCGATGCTGCCCACATGCACGATCTCACCCGGCGCATGGTGGCGCTTCGCCATGACCTGCATCGTCATCCCGAGCTCGGTTTCCAGGAGCACCGCACGAAGGCAACGGTCGCCGCGTTCCTGCGCGATCTCGGCATTGAGGTTCACGAGGGCGCCGGTGTGGTCGGCGTGCTGAAAGCTGGAACCGGCGGCCGGGTGATCGGCCTGCGCGCCGACATGGACGCGCTTCCGATCCAGGAAACCGGCAGCCACGACCACCTGTCGACGACTGTCGGCGTCATGCATGCCTGCGGCCATGACGGCCACACCACCATGTTGTTGGCCGCGGCCGAGATCCTTGCCCGCAACCCCGATTTCGTCGGCACGGTCGTCTTCCTCTTCCAGCCGAATGAAGAGCATGGCCTCGGTGCGCAGGCGATGATCGACGAGGGCGTGCTGTCGCGTTTTTCGATCGAGGAGGTCTACGGTATCCACAATCTTCCCGGCGCTCCGGTCGGTCAGCTTTCCACGCGTATCGGGCAGATCTGCACGAGCGAGACCCTGTTCGAAATCAAAATCGATGGCCAGGGCGGTCACGCGTCGATGCCGCATGTCGGCGTCGATACCATTACGGTTGGCTCGGAAATGGTGCTTGCCCTGCAAACCATCGTGGCGCGAAAGCTTCCGCCCGGAGCCGGCGTTGTTGTTTCTGTCACGGAGTTCCTGACAGACGGTCAGCGAAACGTGCTTCCCGGTCATGCGACGTTGAAAGGGGACATGCGGGCGCGTACGCCCGAGGACAGGCAGGCCGCGGTCGGCTTCATGCAGCAGATCGTCGATGGCGTCGCCGCCACGCACAAGGTCTCGGCATCCTTGACATGCAAGACGGAATTCATCGAGACGATCAATGCGCCGGAGCCCGTCGAAGCTGTCGTCCGCGCCGGCAGGGCGGTTGGACTGGAGGTCGTCCCCGATCGGCCGCCGATGAGTTTCTCGGAGGACTTCGCCCACTTTTGCGCGGCCGTACCCGGTTGCTTTCTTCTTCTCGGAAATGGAGAAACGGGTGCGCACGGCCGGCCGCTTCATGCGTCCGACTACGATTTCAACGATGCTCTCCTATCTCTCGGTGCGCGGTTTTGGGTAGAGCTTGTCCGCGACCGTCTCGGAGCCGATAAGAGCAGGAAACCATTCCCATGAGAGCACTCATCCAGCGGGTTTCGTCCGCCCGTGTCATCGTCGACGGTACGATAGCGGGGGAAATCGGCAATGGCCTGCTGGTCTTCGTGTGCGCGATGAAGGGCGACACGGAGAAGGAAAGCGAATGGCTGGCGCGCAAGATCGTCAACCTTCGCATCTTCAGGGACGATGCGGATCGCATGAACCGTTCGGTTGTCGATGTGGGCGGTTCCGCTCTCATCGTCAGCCAGTTCACGCTCGCCGCCGAGACGAAAGGCAACCGGCCCGGCTTTTCCACGGCCGCGCCGCCGGACGAGGGAAAACGTCTCTATGAGGACTTCTCCGCCAAGGTTGCGGCCCTTGGTGTTGCCGTTGCGAATGGCGTCTTCGGCGCGGACATGCGGGTTGAGCTGGCCAATGACGGTCCCGTGACGATCTGGCTGGACATGGCGTCCGGATGATGGATGTGCGGATCATCGATCATCCGGAGGGGCGCGACGAATTTCAGCATATGGCGTTTTCACCCGGCGCCGGGAATGGCCGGTCTTGCGACTGGTTCCGCGCCGGACCGGAATTGATTGCCTTCAAAAAACATTGAGCGCCCGAGAGTCCCAAATCGACAAACCCGATCGTCAAAGCCAATGAGCGGGTGTGTTCCGCTCCTGTGATGGACTGCGGCGCCTTGAACGCCGTATGGATTGGGGGTTTCATGAATATGAGTTTTTCCGTCAGGGCGATGCTCTCGGCCGGGGCTGCCGCGCTCGTGCTCGGCGCGCCGGCGCCGGCAAATGCGCAGGCACCGGCGCAATCGCACTCCGCAGCGCGATCCATCAGCGTGCCGGCGGGCCTGCTCACGCCGGCGCTGAACAGCCTTGCCGCGCAGACCGGCCTCCAGATTTTCTACGACGCATCCCTGGCAAACGGAAAATCGACGGGCGGGGCGCGCGGCAACCTGACGCCGGAGCAGGCGCTGACCGCGATGCTGGCCGGCACGGGGTTGGACGCCCGGTTTGCCGGAAGCAACCAGGTGACGCTGAGCTTGGACCCGGCGGGAACCGACGTCACGACGGGTGCGGTGGAGGAGGGCGCGACGCTTCTGGAAGCAATCACGCTTTACGGCGCGCGCGAGGCAACGGCGCTCAACGACACGACCGCAAGCGTCGGCATCGTCAATGCCGAGGCAATCCGGGATGGCCAGATCCGGCACACGCAGGATGTCTATCGCCGCCTTGCCAACGTGCTGGACAGCGCAACGGTCAATTCCGGCTTCGTCATCCGCGGCATGAGCTCGGAAGGCTTCGTTCCAGGCGGCGCGCCTGTCGGCTCGCTTTACGTGGATGGCATTCTCCAGACCCGCTACAATGCGCGCTTCGGCGCAAGAAACCTCTGGGACGTCGAGCAGGTCGAGGTGTATCGCGGCCCGCAGTCAACGCTTTCCGGCCGCGCCGCCATGTCGGGAGCGGTCTATATCAAGTCGAAGGACCCGACTTTCGACAAGGAAGTGGAGCTTTCCAGCACGGTCGGCAGCAACGATCTCGTTGGGGGCGCCTTCGTCATGAACACGCCGCTGGTGGAGGATCAGATTGCGTTGCGCATCGCCGGTGCGTTCGAACGCTCGCGGTCCGATGTCAGCTATTCGAATTTCAAGCACTATGCCGGCTATGACGATCTGACCACGGATATCAGCGGCACCATACGGGCCAAGGTGCTCATCACGCCGTCCGAGATGCCGGAGACCCGTGCGGTCGTGACCTATTCCTACTCGAAGGATCGCCCGAACGATCGCCTGGTTGGCCTCTACAATGGGCGCGGCGACTTCAACAACAATCCCGATACTTATACGGAATATCGCTGGACCGAGGTCCACAATCTCGGCCTTGAAGTGACGCACGACTTTTCCGATGCGCTTCGTTTCACCTCGCAGACCGGCTACCAGTACGGCATCAACAACCGGCGCTCTGTGGACGGCGACACGCCCGGTTATGTAACCGGCATCTGGGGCACGGATAACGATTGGATCGCCACCCAGGAATTCCGCCTGAACTACGAGGAGGGCCGCTGGAAATGGGTTGCCGGCGTCTTCGGGAGCCATCAGGTCTTCGACGGCTCGTCGCGCTTCATCGCCGAGCCTTATCCCGATTTCATGCCGGGCACGATTTATCAGGTCGATGACGATCAGCGGCGTACCACCACGAACCTCGCGGTGTTTGGCGAAGCGACCTATGAGTTCGCACCCACATGGTTTGCGACTGCCGGCGGACGCCTGGATTACCTCAGGGAAAAGAACACGGAGCTGAACTCGATGGTCCTCTACGGCATGGACCCGGTGTGGTCGCCGCCGAATGGCACGTCGTCCTTCACCGAAATCAATTTCGTGCCGAAACTCGGCCTGGTGAAAGAGTTCGGCGACAATCACAAGGTTGGCGTCACCTATTCGCAGGGCTTCCGCTCGGGCGGTTCCTATGTCAACCGCAGCCAGGCCCCGGTCTACACGATCGATACCTACGATCCGGAATATTCGCAGAGCTATGAGCTGTCCTACAAGGGGATGCTGCTGGATGACCGGCTCACGCTGAATGCCAACCTCTTCTACACGAAGTACACGGATCAGCAGGTTGAAATCCGGCCGCGGTCGGACGTGCCCGGCTACCGCGTGACGGAAAACGCCGCATCCTCCCGCGCCTGGGGTTTCGAGATCGAGCCGAGCTATCAGGTCACCGACCAGTTCTCGGCCTTCGCGTCGATCGGCTATCTCAACACCAAGTTCCTGGAATGGAACCACGCCGGTGTCGGGGATCAGGCTGGAAAGGCCTTCCCCGAAGCGCCGGAATGGACCGTGGGTTTCGGTGGCCGATATGAGTTCGAGAACGGCGTCTATGTCGGAGCGGATGCCAAATACACCACGGACTACAATTCCCGGTTCGGCACGAAAGGCATGTACAAGATCGATTCTCGTTTCCTCGTGAACGCGCAGGCCGGGTTCAAGAAGGACAACTGGGAGATCACCGCCTTTGCGGAAAACCTCACCGACGAGAAATACTTCACCATCGTCGATCCGGATGCCGCTTTGGCCTTTGGCCAGGCCGGCGCGCGCCGGTCGTTCGGGCTGAATCTCCGCGCCAAGTTCTGAAATCCGGTTGCGGGGCGTAAGCCCCGCGATCTCACCGCCCGCATTCGTCTGAAATGGTGTTCGTCTTGCGCTTCTGCCTGACCGTCATGTTTCTTCTCGCCTCCCTCTCTCTGGCAAGCGCCGCCTGCCAGGGAAGGGAAATAACGGAAGGCGTCTACAATCCGCCGCTCTGTGTTCCGCTGGAAGCAAAGCGGATCGTGACGCTCGATCCGCTGCTGACGCTCGGCCTTCTCATCGAGCTCAAGGCGCCCGTTGTCGCCACCCCTTACATGGCCATCCAGGACGAGCAGGTGCTGGATGTCGTCAAGCAGGCAAACATGGTGGACCTGGGCAATCCGCGCGAGCCCAGCCTAGAGCGTGTCGCGGCCCTCAAACCCGACCTCATCATCGGCAGCACGGAGGGGCATGCCGCGATTTACGGGACGGTGTCGAAGATCGCGCCGACGGTGCTCCTCGATCATACGGACTGGAAGCAATATCGCCAGCGCGTCGCGGAAATCACCGGCCGCGAAAGGATGGCTGACGAGGCGCTTGCGGGCTATGAAAAGCGGGTTGCCGCGATCCGCGAGCGCATGAAGGACAGGGATATCACCGTGTCCGCCGTCCGCTTCGCGCCGGGCCGGTTTGTCGTTTTCCTCGATGGTCCTGCCGCCTACGCGCCCTTCGCGGTCCTGCACGAGGCAGGCGTGAAGCGGACGGCCTATGAAACGGTGACGGACGGGACGATCGTCAAGCGGCCGGATTGGGAGGAACTCGCCAATCTCGACGGCGACGTTCTTCTCTATGTATCCGCCAGCGGCTTTGAAAGCGGTCCGGACGATGCGCTCGAGAAGGAGGTGACCGGCAACCCGCTCTGGCAGCTCCTGCCCGCTGTGCGGAACGGCCGGGCCCACCGGGTCGACCGGGCAGCCTGGCAGAGCTTTCATGGCATCGCCTCCGCACACCGCATTCTTGACGACGTCGAGCGCTACATCCTGGCGGATCGATGAATCGCCGCGCCGGCATGGATATCGCTCGGCATCGTGGTCGCGTGGCGCATGACGGAAGCAGGCTTCTGGGCCTGTTCCTGCTTCTCTGTCTGCTTGTCGCGGCTGCATCGTGGTCGGTCGCGATGGGCGCGACACGCATCCCGCTCCCGACGATATGGGCAGCGGTTGTCGACCTCGATGGATCGCGCGAACACCTGCTGGTCATGACGATCCGTCTGCCGCGCGTGCTTGCGGCCGTGCTCGCGGGCAGCGCGCTTGCCGTCTCCGGGGCCATCATGCAGGCGGTGACGAACAATCCTCTCGCCTCGCCGGGATTGCTCGGCATCAATGCCGGCGCGGCCTTTGCCGTCGTGCTGGTCATGACGCTCTTTGGAGCAGGCGTCGGGGACATCTACATGTGGTTCGCCTTCGCCGGTGCCGGCGCGGCCGCGCTGCTCGTCTATGCAATGGGGTCCTTCGGGCCGGCAGGTCATTCGACAATTGGGCTCGTCATCGCCGGCGCCGTCGTCGCAACCTTCCTGACGGCACTCACGAGTGCCGTGCTCATCTTCGACCAGAACACGCTGGACGCCGTTCGCCTTTGGACAGCAGGGTCCGTCTCCGGCCGCACGATGGCGCAAAACGCCGGAGTAGCGCCCTATATTGTGGCGGGGCTTGCCGTCGGTCTTCTCCTCGGGCGGCATCTTGTCACCTTGAGCCTGGGGGCGGAGGCGGCGCGCTCGCTGGGGCAGAACCCGGCGGTCTGGCGGGCGATCTCCATCGGCGTCGTCATCCTGCTGGCCGGCAGCGCCGTGTCTCTCGCCGGTCCCATCGGTTTTGTCGGGCTGGTCGTTCCCCATATCGCGCGGCTGACGATCGGCGTCGATTATCGCTGGATCGTGCCCTTCAGCGCGGTCGGGGGCGCCCTGCTTGTCGTCGTCGCCGATCTCGCCGGGCGCATGATCTTCGGCAGCCAGGATTTTCCCGTGGGCGTGACGACCGCCTTGATCGGCGCACCGTTCTTCCTCTGGCTGGCGCGCAGCCGGGCAGGGAGCGCGACATGACGCGCTGGCTCGTTCTTCTCGCCATCCTCCTCGTCGGGATGGTGATGGCCAGCCTTGCCTTGGGGGACATCGCCCTGTCATGGCGGGATCTTTGGGAAACGCTCGTCGGATCACAGGACGTGAGCCCGCAGAACGCCGTGATCGTCTTCGATCTGCGCCTGCCGCGCGTTCTGCTTGCCGTTCTCGTCGGTGCGGCGCTGGCGACGGCCGGAACGATCACGCTCGCCGTCATGCGCAACCCTCTCGCCGAACCGGGTGTTCTGGGCATCAACAGTGGCGCTGCGGCCGCGGTGGTCGCCGTCATCGTGCTCATGCGGGATCCACCGGTCCTCCTGCTCCCCGCCGCCGGTTTCCTGGGCGCTTCGGCGATGGCGGCGGCCGTCTTCCTCCTGTCGTGGCGCGCCGGGACCTCGTCGCTGCGCATCATCCTGATCGGGATCGGCCTTGGTTCGCTGGCCAGCGCCGCGACGACCTTCCTTTCGGCTTTCGGCGAGATCGGCAATGTCCAGCGCGCGATGATCTGGCTGGCAGGCAGCGTCTATGACGCCGACATCTCCAAGGTGCGCTTCCTGTTCCTCTGGCTGATCATTCCACTGGCCCTGGCCTGGATGGCGTCCCGGGAGCTGGATTTGATCCGTTTCGGAGACGATGCGGCGAGAAGCTTCGGTCAGCCGGTGGATCGGATCCGCGGCCTGATGATCGTGCTCTGCACGCTCATCTGCGGAGCCGCCGTCGCCGCAGCGGGGCTGATCGGCTTCGTTGGACTGGTCGCTCCCCATGTCGCAAGCCGCCTGGTTGGCCCGTCCCATGCAAGGATCCTTCCCGTTGCCGTCCTGTGCGGGGCGATCCTCGTGGTGGCCGCCGACCTCGTCGGCCGCCTGATCATTGCGCCGATCCAGCTTCCGGCCGGGATTGTGACGGGGCTGATCGGGGCCCCCTTCTTCGCCTCTCTTTTATGGAAGCGCCGCCATGTCCGGGGATGAAAGCCACATGTCCGCGAAACTTGCCGGGCAGGACGTCTCCATCGCCTATGGTGACCGCCGGATCGTCGAGAACCTTGATCTTCTTGTGCCGGAGCGCCGCTTCACGGCGCTCGTCGGGCCAAACGGCAGCGGCAAATCCACCATCCTGCGCACCTTTGCCGGGCTCATGGCGCCCTCTTGCGGCTCGATCTTTCTGGATGGCAGGAGTATCGCGACGCTCGGCACGCGGGAGATGGCAAGACGCGTCGGCGTGCTTCTTCAGGGGCCGGTGGCGCCGGAGGGGTTGACGGTGCGCGATCTCGTCCAGCAGGGCCGCTATCCGCATCGCTCTCTCTTCGGGCGCTGGTCCGAGGCCGATCAGGCGGCCTGTGACGAAGCCCTGATGCTGACCGGCATGACGACTTTGGCCGACACCCCTCTCGATACGCTCTCCGGTGGCCAGCGGCAGCGGGCGTGGATTGCGATGACATTGGCACAGCAAGGCGAAGTCTTGCTGCTTGACGAGCCAACGACCTATCTCGACCTCGCGCATCAAGTCGAGCTGATGGACCTGATCACCGTTCTCGTGCGCGATCACCGCAAGACCGTCGTTGCCGTCCTGCACGACCTCAATCAGGCGGCGCGCTATGCCGAACACATCGTTCTGCTTAAAGGTGGAACGATCAGTGCGGCGGGCCGTCCATCGGATGTGATTTCGCAAGAGGCGATCGCCGATGTGTTCGGAGTGCGGTCTATAGTCATTCGCGATCCCGTCGCTGGAACGCCCCTTTGCATCCCGTTATAGGCTTGGAGGTGTTGCGGGAATGTCACGGTGCTCGGTTTTCCGGGCAGGCGCCGAAAGCCGGCGGTTCGACGGGCAAAAGGATTCTGGTAACGAAATCAGGGATAAAGATGAGTTTTTTTGTCTTGATTTAACCGGATAGCTTTCCGAATTCTAACCTATTGCACTTGCAGGCATTTTACGGAATCGGTAGCCCTTCTCTCTGAAGGTCCGGAATGTGCTTTGCGTGGCCGACGCAGGCTTTCGTCATGCGACTGGGAACAGGGTGCTGATGTCTAACTCCTCCTCTCCGCTCGGTTGGGATGCCCTCAATAGCAACGATTTGCTCAATCGTGCCATGGAGGCTCACTATGCCGACATGACGAGGGCCGTGCGGCGCAAGGGGCATCCGCTTTCCACCGCCAGGGATGTCGTCCACGACCTTTATATCAAGCTGGCGGCCCAGCCCGATGTCCTGCGCAAAAAGCGCTCCATCAAGGCCTTCCTTTGCCGCTCCGCCATCAATCTGGGTATCGACCGGTTGCGGCGTGAAAACAGGGAAGCGCACCTTTTCTCCGGCACGGAAAAGGAAGCGCTGGCCGTTGCCAGCGCTGGGCCCGCACCCGATCTGGCGCTTGAGATCGAGGCGCGCATCGCCATTCTCCGCGAGGCCATTGCGGAACTGCCGGAGCGGCGCCGGATGGTATTCATCCTTCACCGGCTGAACCATCTTTCGCCGGACGAAATTTCCATAAAACTCAAGATTTCCCGCAACATGGTCGACCGACACCTGCGCCGGGCGTTCGCGCATTGCCTCGACCGTCTTCTTCGGATCGAGTAAGAGTCCCGAACGGGCGATGCCAATCGTCTACAAGGCAGGACCGAGGCTCCGGGAGAAGTCGATGCGGGGCAACCGTGCCAATCAAATCCAGCGAAAGCGCAACAGGGAAGCGACGGACTGGCTTCTGCGCAACCGTGATCCTGCGCAAACTGCGGAAGAGAAGGCGCATTTCGAAGATTGGTTGAGCGATCCGGAAAACTGTAGAACGTACCGGATCGCCGAGACGCTGATGGGTGACGCCCGTTCGGCCATCCAATCCGATCCGGTGCTGCGCAACATCAGGACCGAGCCACGCAGTCGCGCCAAGCCGGTTCTGTCTGCCATTGTGCTTCTGGCCTGCGCCACGGCGACGTTTCTCGCCCTCGACGGCCCCATGCGCCTCAAGGCCGATGCCCTCTCGGGCGTAGGCGAAATGCCGGTTCTCACACTGGAAGACGGTTCCGTCGTGCAGATGAATGCGTCGTCTGCGATCGCCGTCGATTTCGATGAAGAGCGCCGCACGATCCGCCTGCTGCGCGGACAGGCCTTCTTCCGGGTTGCCTCCGTCCCCGAACGGCCCTTCACCGTCGAGGCCGGGGACACGCGGGTGACGGCGCTCGGCACCGCATTCGATGTTCGTTATGGCGCTCTCGACACGGAGGTAACGGTCACCGAGCACACCGTTCTGCTCGAGCCGGGGGGCGCAGGTTCGTCGTCCATGCGCGTCTCGCAGGGCGAGCAGGCGAGCTATGACCGGGCCAGCGGAAAGACGGATGTCCAGCCAGTCGACGGCATCGTGGCGCTTGCCTGGCAGCGCGGCCAGCTCGCCGTGGAAAACGCGCCGCTGTCCTATGTCATCGAGGAGGTCGGCCGTCATTTCTCCGGCCGGATCGTTCTTGCCGGCAGCGGGCTCGCCAATCGCCGGGTGAGCGGCACCATCACCGTTTCGGACACCACTGCCGCTCTTTCCTTCATCCGTCAGGCGCTCGGTGTGAAGGTGACACGGATCGGCCCGCTGATCGTCATCCGCTAATGCCGATCAAGGCAGCAGGCCTTTGCGAGGGCGCAGCAACCAATGACAGGAGCAATCGCATGATCGAAACGACCGCGTTGGTGAAGACCGAATTCGCGGCCAAGTATCTGGTCCAGATGTGCAAGCACTTCGCCCACAAGGTGGACGTCGAATATACGGATACCCATGGCGAATGCCGTTTTGACGGTGGTATCGCCACCTTTGACGCAAATGCGGAGGGCCTGCGTCTGGTCGTGAAGGCTCAGACCGAGGAGGCCGTCGCATGGGCCCAGGCAGCCATCGAAAGCCATCTGGTGCGCTTCGCCTTCCGAGAAAATCTCGAAGGCCTTGTCTGGCAGCGCTGAGGCATTCGTCACGGAAGCGGCGGAACCATGAGGTTCCAGGAGCAAGATACCTGGTGGAGGCTGTGAATTCGAGGGCCTGACTTCACAGGATATTGCAACGAATTTTCAGTTTTTCTTATATATTTGATTCTTACCATTGGCGGATCAGGGGAGTCCGACAATGAGCAAGGTATTCCGATCTTCCATCGCCTATCAGTATGCGGCGATGACTTTCGCCTTCATTTTCCTCAGCGCTGCCGTCATCGTTGGCGTCATGTACTATAATCTGGGGCGCTATGTGCTTGGGGATGCGGCGAACGACGCCCGGGATGCCACCCGCACCATGGCCGTGCTTTATGATGCCGCCATCGAGAACGCCACGATGGAGCTGAAGGATGGCGCCCTTGCCGCGGTGCGTGGCGAAACGATGCCGGAGCTGGCGAGCCACGATCTCGTCGATCGCACGGCCAGCTCGATTGCCGGCGTGGCGACGATCTTTGCCAAACAGGGCCCTGAATACGTTCGCATCTCCACCAATGTAAAGAAAGAGGATGGAACACGCGCTGTCGGCACGAAACTCGCCGCCGATCATCCCGCGCAGGCCGTGCTTGCCAGAGGCGAGCCCTATTTCGGCCCGGCCAAGCTCTTCGGCCGCGATTTCATGACCGGTTATTTCCCGGTGAAGAATACGGCCGGCGCCAATATCGGACTGCTGTTCATCGGGATTCCGATGGAGGTCTACTTCCAGAAGATCCACGACCTGCAGTTCCACGCCATCGTTGCCGGTGTCGTTTCCATGCTGCTCTTCGGCTGTCTTGCCTATTTCGCCGTACGTCGGGCGACGAAGCCGCTGCGTTCCCTGATCGGCGCCGTCGGCGCCATCGCGGAAGGGCGTTTGGACACGGACATCCCCTGCCGGGCGAAGGCCAACGAATTCGGCCAGATCGCCCGCGCGCTGGAGGTCTTCCGCGAGAATGCGCAGCGGAGAATCGAGATGGAGGGGATTGCGCAACGCCAGAACGAGGAGGCTGCGGCCGAGCGCGAGCTGACGGACGCGGAGAAGCGTGAAACCGACCGGCAGATCGAACTTGCCGTCAACCAGCTTGCGGCCGGCCTCGGCCGCCTTGCACAGGGCAATCTCTCCCAAGCCATCGACGTACCGTTCTCCGGTCGCCTCGAACAGCTTCGCCAGGACTTCAACGCATCCTTGTCGCGGTTGCGAGATACGCTGGGCAGCATCCGGGCGAATGCGACGGCGATCCAGTCGAGCGGCGCCGACATGCGCCGTTCCGCCGACGACCTGTCGCGGCGGACGGAATCGCAGGCCGCCTCCCTCGAGGAAACGGCGGCCGCGGTCGATGAGATCACCGTCACCGTCCGCTCCTCGGCCGAGCGCGCCCAGGAGGCCAACAACCGGGTCGCCGAGACCAAGGCAAGCGCCGACAATTCCAGTGCTGTCGTCACCAGCGCCATCGAGGCGATGGAGCGGATCGAGGACGCGTCGCGCAAGATCGAGCAGATCATCGAGGTGATCGACGACATCGCTTTCCAGACCAACCTGCTCGCGCTCAACGCCGGTATCGAGGCCGCACGGGCCGGAGACGCCGGCAAGGGCTTTGCGGTCGTCGCGCAGGAGGTGCGCGAACTGGCCCAACGTTCGGCGGATGCCGCCAAGGAGATCAAGGGGTTGATCGACAAGTCGACGCAGGAGGTCAGCACGGGGGCACGTCTCGTGCAGGAAACCGGGGCGGTTCTCGCTTCGATCAGCCGGCAGATCGTCGGGATCAGCGATCATGTCGCGCTGATCGCGACCGCGAGCCGCGATCAGTCGGCGGCGCTGCAGGAGGTCAACAGTTCCGTCAATCAGATGGACCAGATGACCCAGCAGAATGCCTCCATGGTGGAACTGACGACGAGCGCCAGCCGGCATCTTGCAGGCCAGGCCGACGAGCTCATGGCGCTCATCGCCCAGTTCCGCTTCCAGGCGGAGGAACGTGGCTCCGTGGCCCGCGCATCGCGCGCCGCTTGAGCCGGTTCAAGGGTTCGGCTGCGGCTGCGTCCACTGGCAGGCAAGCGTGAGGTCGTGCAGGGACGGCAATGGACGTGACGATGGGGAATGAACGACAGAAACGCTGTCGTGATTACCGGCTTTTCGCCATCGTCTCCCGGCGAAAGGCCGCCGGGCTCTTCGCCGTCCATTTCCGGAAGGCGCGGTGGAACGCGCTGGGTTCTGAAAAGCCGAGGCGCGTGGCGATCTCGCCGACACCCAGCGTCGTCGTCTGCAGCATCTCGATGGCGAGGTCGCGGCGGATTTCGTCGCGGATGGTCGCGTAGTTCTGGCCTTCCGCATGCAGGCGATGCCTCAGGGTGGAGGGCGACATGCGCATCTGCGCGGCGAGGTCGTCGAAGGCGCTCCACGAGGCGGGGGGAACCTGCCGCAGGCGCTTGCGGACGCTGGCGGCAAGGCCGGCATCATAACGGTAGCGCACGAGGATGTTGGCGGGTGCGTTGCGCAGGAATTGCTTGAGCGCCTGCTCGCTGCGCGCGACGGGCAGTTTCAGCACCGAAGCATCGAAGGCGAGGCGGCTGACCGGCTGCAGGAAGCGCACGGGCGCGCCGAAGAAATGCCTGTAGTCTGCGCCGTGGTCCGGCTCGGCGCAGCGGAAATCGACCATGCGCAGCGGAATGCGCCGCCCGACGAGCCAGCAGGTGATGCCGTGCAGGAGGATCCAGTAGGTCCGGTAGGCGAAGGCGGAGCGGGCCTCCGCCAGGTCCTTGAGCACGATCTTGGCCAGCCCGTCGGAAATTTCGAGATGCCCTTGCGGGTCCCCCAGCATGACGTTGAGGAAGCGCAACGCGCGCCGCAGCGCCTGGTCGAGGGTCCTGGCATGCAGGATGCAATGGCAGAGCAGCGTGAAGCTGCCGCTGTGCATCGGCCTGCCGCCCATGCCGAAGAACTCGTCGTCCATCTCGGCCGCGATCGCCAGCCACAGGGCGCCGTAGCTTTCGGCGGAGATCGGCGCGTCGATCCGGCCGGGCAGGCCGACGGCCGCCAACACTGGCCCGGGCGCTTTTCCCTGTCGTATCAGGCAGTCTATCGCCTCTTCCACGAAGAAGGGTGATATCATCCGCCGTCCGGTTTCCGTCATCGTCATGCCCTGCGGGATGTGGTAAAACTGGCCGAAAGTTCGAGACGCTTTGGTCATCGCATGCAATACCGCGCCATCGTAGAGTGAGGCAAGACAGTCCCTGGCGGGGAATGCGCTTGGCGCCGGCCTTACGGAAATCGAATGCGCTGGAGGAGAGCAGCCATGTTGATCAGCGGAAAGACCTTTGTCGTCACCGGTGGCGGTTCGGGTCTTGGCGCGGCCGTGGCGCGCATGCTGGCGGGCGAGGGCGCGCATGTCGTGATCGCTGACGTCAATGCCGAGGCCGGTGCTGCTATCGCCCACGAACTTGGAACCGCCGCAGCCTCCATCCGGACGGACGTGACGCAGGAGAAGGACGGTCAGGCCGCCATAGATCTCGCGCTGGAGCGTTTCGGCCATCTGCACGGGCTGGTCAATTGCGCGGGCGTCGCGCCCGGCGAGAAGGTGATCGGCCGCGACGGGCCGCACCGGCTCGACAGCTTTGCCCGCACCGTCGGCATCAATCTCATCGGCACGTTCAACATGATCCGGCTCGCCGCCGCCGCCATCGCGCGACAGGAGCCGGAGGCGGACGGCGAGCGCGGCGTCATCGTCAACACGGCCTCGGTCGCCGCCTTCGACGGGCAGGTCGGGCAGGCGGCCTATGCGGCCTCCAAGGGCGGCGTTGCGGCCATGACCTTGCCGATCGCCCGGGAGCTTGCCCGCTCCGGCATTCGGGTGGTCTCCGTCGCGCCGGGCATCTTCGAGACGCCGATGATGGCCGGCATGCCGCAGGAGGTGCAGGATTCGCTGGGGCGCAGCGTGCCCTTTCCGCCGCGCCTCGGCAAGCCGGTGGAATTTGCGGCCTTGGTGCGCCACATCTTGGAGAACGTCATGCTGAATGGCGAGGTCGTCCGCCTCGACGGCGCGCTGCGCATGGCGCCGCGCTGAAGTTCGTTTCGGGAGGTTTATGATGTTGCAGGATCCCATCGTCATCGTCGGCTCGGCCCGTACCCCGATGGGCGGCTTCCAGGGCGATCTCAAGGATGCCACCGCGCCGCAACTCGGCGCGGCCGCGATCCGTGCGGCGCTCGAGCGCAGTGGTGTCAGCCCCGAGGCCGTCGAGGAGACGGTGTTCGGCTGCGTGCTGCCGGCCGGCCAGGGGCAGGCGCCCGCCCGGCAGGCGGCTATCGGCGCGGGCCTGCCGTTTGCCGCCGGGGCCACCACCGTCAACAAGATGTGCGGCTCGGGCATGAAGGCCGTCATGCTGGCGCACGACCTCATCGCCGCCGGCAGCGCCTCGGTCGCCGTCGCCGGCGGCATGGAGAGCATGACCAATGCGCCTTACCTGCTCGACCGGGCGCGCGGCGGCTACCGGCTCGGCCATGGCCGGGTCATCGACCACATGTTCCTCGACGGGCTGGAAGACGCCTATGACAAGGGCCGCCTGATGGGCACCTTTGCCGAGGATTGCGCCGAGGCCTACCAGTTCACCCGCCCCGCCCAGGACGATTACGCCGTCACCTCGCTCACCCGCGCCCGAAATGCCATCGAGAGCGGCGCCTTCGACGCCGAGATCGTTCCGGTGACCGTGAAGGCAGGACGGTCGGAAACGGTCGTCGGCCGCGACGAGCAGCCCGGCAAGGCGAAACTTGAAAAGATACCGACGCTGAAGCCGGCTTTCCGCGAGGGCGGTACGGTGACGGCGGCGAATGCTTCCTCCATCTCGGACGGCGCGGCGGCGCTGGTGCTGATGCGGCGCTCGCAGGCGGAACGCGAGGGCATCCAGCCGCTCGCCACCATCGTCGGCCATGCCACGCATGCGCAGGCGCCCAATCTCTTCGCGACCGCGCCGATCGGCGCACTTCGGAAACTCGGCGAACGCACCGGCTGGAAGCTCGGCGATGTCGATCTGTTCGAGGTCAACGAGGCCTTCGCCGTCGTCGCCATGGCGGCGATGCACGACCTCGACCTGCCGCACGACAAGGTGAATGTCCACGGCGGCGCCTGCGCGCTCGGCCACCCCATCGGCGCTTCCGGCGCGCGCGTGCTCGTCACATTGCTTTCCGCGCTGGAGCGCTACGGCATGCGGCGCGGCATGGCGACGCTCTGCATCGGCGGCGGCGAGGCGACGGCGGTGGCCATCGAGCGGCACTGACGGTTTCGGGGAGGAGACCGGACATGATCCTGACGGAACAGCAGACCCAGATCCGCGACATGGCGCGCGATTTTGCCCGCGAGCGGCTGGCGCCGGGCGCGGCCGAGCGGGACAAGGAAAGCCGTTTTCCCCGCGAGGAACTGAAGGAAATGGGCGAACTCGGCTTCCTCGGCATGCTGGTGCCGGAAGCCTATGGCGGCTCGGAGACGGGCGCGGTCGCCTATGCCGTGGCGCTCGAAGAAATCGCCGCGGGTGACGGCCCCTGCTCGACCATCATGAGCGTGCACAGCTCCGTCGGCTGCGTGCCCATCCTGAAATACGGCACGGAGGAGCAGAAAGAACGCTTCCTGCCGAAATTGGCTTCCGGCGAATGGATCGGCGGCTTTGCCCTGACCGAGCCGCAGGCCGGCTCCGACGCCTCGAACCTGAAATCCCGCGCCCGCCGCGACGGCGATCACTACGTCATCGACGGTGCCAAGCAGTTCATCACCTCGGGCAAGAACGGCAACCTCATCATCGTTTTCGCCGTCACCGATCCCGATGCCGGCAAGAAGGGCATTTCCGCCTTCCTCGTGCCGACCGATACGCCCGGCTACGAGGTCGTGCGCGTCGAGGAGAAGCTGGGCCTGCATTCCTCCGACACCTGCCAGATCGCCTTTTCCGCCATGCGCATCCCGGTGGAGAACAGGCTCGGCGGAGAGGGCGAGGGCTACCGCATCGCGCTCTCCAACCTCGAAGGCGGGCGCATCGGCATTGCATCGCAGTCCGTCGGCATGGCGCGGGCGGCTTTCGAGGCGGCGCGCGACTATGCCCGCGAACGCACGGCCTTCGGCGCGCCGATCATCGAGCATCAGGCCGTCGCCTTCCGCCTCGCCGACATGGCGACGCGGATCGAGGTGGCGCGCCAGATGGTGCTGCACGCCGCTGAGTTGAAGGAGGAGGGCCTGCCCTGCCTCACGGAAGCCTCGATGGCAAAGCTGTTCGCGTCGGAAATGGCGGAGAAGGTCTGTTCCGACGCGATCCAGATCCATGGCGGCTACGGCTACATGGCGGATTACCCGGTCGAGCGCATCTACCGCGATGTCCGCATCTGCCAGATCTACGAGGGAACGAGCGACGTCCAGCGCATCGTCATTGCGCGCAATCTATAGTGTTTGGGCTATGCCCGTCGCGGGGAGAGCGGTGGGCGTGGCCGATAGGGAGGTATGACAGGGCATGACCGAGGTTCCGCATCTGAGCCTGCACGTCCCCGAGCCGGCAGTCCGGCCCGGCGGCGAGCCGGATTTCTCCAACGTCAAGATCGCCAAGGCCGGGTCGGTGCCGCGTCCGCCGGTCGACGCGGCGCCGGAGGATATCCGCGATCTCGCCTATTCCATCATCCGCGTGCTCAACCGCGACGGCGAGGCGGTCGGTCCCTGGGCCGGGCTGCTTTCCGACGAGGAGCTGCTGACGGGCCTGCGCAGCATGATGAAGCTGCGCGCCTTCGACGCCCGCATGCTGATGGCGCAGCGGCAGGGGAAAACCTCCTTCTACATGCAGCATCTCGGGGAGGAGGCGGTCGCCTCCGCCTTCCGCAAGGCGCTGCAAAAGGGCGACATGAACTTCCCGACCTACCGGCAGGCGGGCCTCCTCATCGCCGACGATTACCCGATGGTCGAGATGATGAACCAGATCTACTCGAACGAGGCGGACCCGCTGCGCGGCCGGCAATTGCCGATCATGTATTCCTCCAAGGCGCATGGTTTCTTCACCATCTCCGGCAACCTCGCCACGCAATATGTGCAGGCCGTCGGATGGGCCATGGCGTCGGCCATCAAGAAGGACACGAAGATCGCGGCCGCCTGGATCGGCGACGGCTCGACGGCCGAATCCGATTTCCACTCCGCCCTCGTCTTTGCCTCCACCTACAAGGCCCCGGTCATCCTCAACATCGTCAACAACCAGTGGGCTATCTCGACCTTCCAGGGCATCGCCCGCGGCGGCTCCGGCACGTTTGCCGCCCGCGGCCTCGGCTTCGGCATCCCGGCGCTGCGCGTCGACGGCAACGATTACCTCGCCGTCTACGCCGTCGCGAAGTGGGCGGCCGAGCGGGCGCGGCGCAATCTCGGCCCGACGCTGATCGAATATGTCACCTACCGCGTCGGCGCCCATTCCACCTCGGACGATCCGAGCGCCTACCGCCCGAAGACCGAATCGGAAGCCTGGCCGCTCGGCGATCCCGTGCTCCGGCTGAAGAAGCATCTGATCGTGCGCGGCGTCTGGTCGGAGGAGCGCCATACGCAGGCGGAGGCGGAAATCCTCGACGAGGTGATTCAGGCGCAGAAGCAGGCCGAGAGCCACGGCACGCTGCATGCCGGCGGAAAACCCTCGGTGCGCGACATCTTCGAGGGCGTCTATGCGGAAATGCCCGCCCATATCCGCCGCCAGCGGCAGAAGGCAGGATACTGACATGGCAAGAATGACGATGATCGAGGCCGTGCGCAGCGCCATGGACGTCTCGATGGGGCGCGACGAGGATGTGGTCGTGTTCGGCGAGGATGTCGGCTATTTCGGCGGCGTTTTCCGCGCGACGCAAGGGTTGCAGGCGAAATACGGCAAGACGCGCTGCTTCGACGCGCCGATCAACGAATCCGGCATTCTCGGCACCGCCATCGGCATGGCGGCCCATGGCCTGAAGCCCTGTGTCGAGATCCAGTTCGCCGATTACATGTATCCCGCCTACGACCAGATCACCCAGGAGGCGGCGCGCATCCGCTATCGCTCCAACGGCGATTTCACCTGCCCCATCGTCGTGCGCATGCCGACCGGCGGCGGCATTTTCGGCGGGCAGACGCACAGCCAGAGCCCGGAGGCGCTGTTCACCCATGTCTGCGGGCTGAAGGTGGTGGTCCCTTCCAATCCCTATGACGCCAAGGGCCTCCTGATCGCCGCCATCGAGGACCCGGACCCGGTGATGTTCCTCGAACCGAAGCGCCTCTACAACGGCCCCTTCGACGGCCATCACGAAAAGCCTGTCACGCCCTGGTCGAGGCACGACCTCGGCGAGGTGCCCGAGGGGCATTACACCATCCCCATCGGCAAGGCCGAGATCCGCCGGTCGGGCGGCGCCGTCACTGTCGTCGCCTATGGCACGATGGTGCATGTGGCGCTCGCCGCGGCCGAGGAGACGGGGATCGACGCCGAGGTGATCGACCTGCGCAGCCTCCTGCCGCTCGATCTCGACACCATCGTGCAATCGGTGAAGAAGACCGGCCGCTGTGTCGTCGTGCACGAGGCGACGCTGACCTCCGGCTTCGGCGCGGAGGTCGTGTCGCTGGTTCAGGAGCACTGCTTCTACAGCCTGGAGGCGCCGGTGGTGCGCGTCACGGGCTGGGACACGCCCTATCCGCACGCGCAGGAATGGGACTATTTCCCGGGACCGGCCCGCGTCGGCAGGGCACTGAAAGAAGTGATGGAGGGCTGAGGGATGGGCGAGTTCGTCATCAAGATGCCCGATGTGGGCGAGGGGGTGGCCGAGGCCGAGCTGGTCGAATGGCATGTCAAGCCGGGCGATCCGGTGCGCGAGGACATGGTCCTCGCCGCCGTGATGACCGACAAGGCGACGGTGGAAATCCCCTCGCCGGTCAACGGCACCGTGCTCTGGCTCGGCGCCGAGATCGGCGACACGGTGGCTGTGAAAGCGCCATTGCTGCGCATCGCCGTCGACGGGGAGGGCGAAAGTGAGAGCGTGGCGGAAAGCGTGAAGGAGGAGGAGCGGCAGCCTCTCCCTTCTCCCCACCGGGGAGAAGGTGCCCGAAGGGCGGATGAGGGGGTGTCTCTACCCTCTCCGAATGAGCCGTCTGCACCGAAGGAGCCATCCCCCTCATCCGACCCTTCGGGCCACCTTCTCCCCGCTGGGGAGAAGGGGAAAGCCTCGACGGCAGAGACAAGACCGCTCGCTTCGCCCGCCGTGCGGCTGCGTGCGCAGGAGGCCGGCGTCGACCTCAGGCAGGTGTCGGGCACCGGCCCCGCCGGCCGCATCACCCATGACGATCTCGACCAGTTTGTCGCGCGCGGCGCGCAGCCCGTCGCCGTTGCGGCCGGCCTTGCTCGCAAGACCGGCACGCAGGAGATCAAGGTCACGGGCCTGCGCCGCCGGATCGCGGAGAAGATGCGTCTCGCCAGCGCCCGCATCCCCCACATCACCTATGTCGAGGAGGTGGACGTCACCGACCTCGAAGACCTGCGCGCGACGATGAACGCCGGCCGCAAGCCCGACCAGCCGAAGCTGACCATCCTGCCCTTCCTGATGCGGGCGCTGGTCAAGACGCTGGGCGAGCAGCCCGGCGTCAACGCCACCTTCGACGACGATGCCGGTATCATCACCCGCCACAGCGCCGTCCATATCGGCATCGCCACGCAGACGCCGGCCGGCCTGACGGTGCCGGTCGTGCGCCACGCCGAGGCGCGGTCGATCTGGGACAGCGCCGCCGAGCTGACGCGCCTTGCCGACGCCGCCCGCAACGGCACCGCCGCGCGCGAGGAGCTTTCCGGCTCCACCATCACCATCACCTCGCTCGGCGCGCTCGGCGGCATCGTCACGACGCCGATCATCAATCATCCGGAAGTGGCGATCGTCGGCGTCAACAAGATCGTGACGCGGCCGGTCTGGGACGGCAGCCAGTTCATCCCGCGCAAGATGATGAACCTGTCGTCGAGCTTCGACCACCGGATCGTCGACGGCTGGGATGCGGCGGTTTTCGTCCAGCGCATCAAGGCTTTGCTCGAAACCCCCGCCCTGATCTTCATCGAAGGCTGATGACATGAAAGAGATCGTCTGCAAGCTCCTCGTCATCGGCGCCGGCCCGGGCGGGTACATATGCGCCATCCGCGCCGGCCAACTCGGCGTCGATACGGTGATCGTCGAGAAGGCGAAGGCCGGCGGCACCTGCCTCAATGTCGGCTGCATTCCCTCCAAGGCGCTGATCCATGCGGCGGAGGAGTTCGACACGGTGCGCCACATGACAGGTCCCAACACGCTCGGCATCACGGTCGAGGCGCCGAAGCTGGACCTTGCCCAGACCGTGCGTTGGAAGGATGGCATCGTCGGCCGGCTGAACAGCGGCGTGCTCGGCCTCTTGCGCAAGGCCAAGGTGAAGATCGTGCACGGCGAGGCGCGGTTCCGCGACGGCAAGACCGTCGAGGTGGAGACCGAGACGGGTACCCAGCTCATCCGAGCTGAGACGGTGGTGATCGCCACCGGCTCGGAGCCGGTAGAGCTGCCGGCGCTGCCCTTCGGCGGCGCGATCCTCTCCTCCACCGAGGCGCTGTCGCTGCAAAGCGTGCCGCAGAGGCTCGCCGTGGTGGGCGGCGGCTATATCGGCCTCGAACTCGGCACCGCCTTCGCCAAGCTGGGCGCGGAGGTGATCGTGGTCGAGGCGATGCCGCAAATCCTGCCACAATACGATGCCGAACTGGTAAAACCGGTGGCAAAGCGCCTCGCCGACCTCGGCGTCAGCGTGCTGACCGGCGTCAAGGCGAAGGGCTATTCCGGCGAGGCGCTGACGGTCGAGACCGCGTCCGGCGCGGAAAAGCGCATTGCTGCGGACAAGGTGCTCGTCACCGTCGGCCGCAGGCCGCGCACCGAGGGCTGGGGCCTCGAAGACCTCGATCTCGACCGCGCCGGCCGCTTCATCCGCATCGACGAGCGCTGCCGCACCTCCATGCGCGGCGTCTACGCCATCGGCGACGTCACCGGCGAGCCGATGCTGGCGCACCGCGCCATGGCGCAGGGCGAGATGGTGGCGGAGATCGTCGCCGGCCGCAAGCGCGCCTGGGACAAGCGCGCCATCCCCGCCGTCTGCTTCACCGATCCCGAGATCGTCACCGCCGGGCTCTCGCCCGACGAGGCCCGCGCCCAGGGCTACGAGATCCGCGTCGGCCTCTTCCCCTTCAACGCCAACGGCCGCGCCATGACCACCCAGTCCGAGGACGGTTTCGTGCGCGCCGTGGCGCGGGCGGATACCAACCTCGTGCTCGGCCTTCAGGCGGTCGGTGCCGGCGTCTCGGAGCTTTCCAGCGCCTTCTCGCTGGCGCTCGAAATGGGCGCGCGGCTGGAGGACATCGCCGGCACCATCCACGCCCACCCGACCCGCAGCGAAGGCTTGCAGGAAGCCGCCTTGAAAGCTCTTGGCCATGCCCTCCACATCTGATCCGCAAACCCTGATCGAACGCACCGGCACGCTCGGCCGCATCCGGCTCAACCGGCCGAAGGCGCTCAACAGCCTGACCCTTCCGATGGTCCGCGACATTGAAAGGGCGCTGGACGCCTTCGAGGCCGATCCCGGGATCGGTGCCGTGCTCATCACCGGCGAGGGCGAGCGTGGGCTGTGCGCGGGCGGCGACATCCGCATGATCTACGACGGCGGCAGAGCAGGCTCGCAGGAGCCCGTCGATTTCTGGCGCGAGGAATATCACCTGAACGCGCACCTGAACCGGCTGGAAAAACCCTTCGTCGCCTTCATGGACGGCATCGTCATGGGCGGCGGCGGCGGCGTTTCCGTCTATGCCAGCCACCGCATCGTCACCGAGCGGACGCGCTTCGCCATGCCCGAGACGGGCATCGGTTTCTTCCCGGATGTCGGCGCGTCGTGGTTCCTGACGCGCCGTCGGGACGAACTCGGCACCTATGCCGGGCTGACCGGCGAACCGCTTGCGGCCGCCGACACCATCGCCTTCGGCCTTGCGGACAGCTATGTCCCTTCGGATCGGCTGCCCGACTTGGCGGAAAATCTGTCCCGCCTGCCGGCTTCTGCCACGCGGGCGGCGGTCTCGGCGACAGTTTCCGCCTCTGCCGATGCGCCACCACCGGCACAGGTGGCGCGACAGCACGCATCGATCGACCGTCTCTTCGCCTTCGACACTATCGAGGAAATTCTGGACGCGCTTGCAAAGGATGGGTCGGATTTTGCCGAAAGAACGCTCAGTGTTCTACAAACGAAATCGCCGCTCAGCCTGAAGGTGACCTTGCGCCTGCTGCGCCTCGGGCGGCAGGAAACGTCGCTTGAAGCGTGCCTGGAACGGGAGTTCGCCGCCACGGCGGCCGTGCTTCGCAGCCATGATTTCTACGAGGGCGTGCGGGCCGCGGTCGTCGACAAGGACCGCAATCCGCAATGGCGTCCGGCGCGACTGGGCGACGTCACCCCCGCGGATGTCGCCGCCTTCTTCGCGCCTTCGGAAGAGCCGCTCTTTGCCGGGGTAGAGGGAAAGGAGACATGAGATGAGTACCATCGCCTTCGTCGGCCTCGGCCATATGGGCGGCCCCATGGCCGCAAACCTCGTGAAGGCCGGTTATGCGGTCCGCGGTTTCGACCTGTCGGCCGACTCGCTCGATCTTGCAGGAAACAATGGCGTGACGACGGTTGCCTCGATCGATGAGGCAGTCTCCGGCGCCGACCTCGTCATCACCATGCTGCCGGCCGGCAAGCATGTGCTTGCGGTCTGGCAGGAACTGGTGTCCGTCGTGCCCCCCGGCACGCTGCTCATCGACTGCTCCACCATCGACATGGACAGCGCCCGCAAGGCCCATGCGCTGGCCGAGGCGCATGGCAGTCCCGCGCTCGATGCGCCCGTCTCCGGCGGTACGGGCGGGGCGGCGGCCGGCACGCTCACCTTCATGGTGGGCGGCGATGCCGCGGTCTTTGCCGGCGCGAAGGCGGTGTTCGAGGCGATGGGCAAGCGGATCATCCATTGCGGCGACGCCTCCGCCGGCCAGGCGGCGAAGATCTGCAACAACATGATCCTCGGCATCAGTATGATCGCCGTGGGCGAGGCCTTCGTGCTCGGCGAACGGCTCGGCCTCACGCATCAGGCGCTGTTCGACGTCGCCTCCGTCTCCTCCGGCCAATGCTGGTCGCTGACCACCTATTGCCCGGTGCCGGGGCCTGTCCCGACCTCGCCGGCCAATCGAGAGTATGAGCCCGGCTTCGCCGCGGCGCTGATGCTGAAGGACCTGATGCTCTCGCAGGCGGCAGCGAAGGATACCGGCGCGGCGACGCCGCTCGGCGCAAAGGCCGCGGCGCTCTACCAGCGCTTCGCGGACGAGGGTTTTGGCGACAAGGACTTTTCCGCCATCATCACCATGTTGCGGGACAAGGCAGGCGCCGAATAGCCGGCGAGGGAGGAACTGCGATGGAACACCCGATCATCGTCGAGCGGCAGGGCCGCGTCGTCATCGTCACGCTGAACCGGCCGGCGGCGCGCAACGCGCTGAATTCCGAGGTTATGCTCGCCCTGGCCGATGATCTCGCCCCACTTGATCGCGACCCCGGCGTCGGCTGCTTCATCATCCGCGGCTCGGAAAAGGCCTTCGCGGCCGGCGCGGACATCAAGGAGATGGCGGACAAGACCTTTGCCGAGATGTATGGCGAAGACTTCTTCGCCGCGTGGGAGCGTTTCGCCGCGTTGCGCACGCCGAAAATCGCCGCGGTTTCCGGCTATGCGCTCGGCGGTGGCTGCGAGCTTGCCATGATGTGCGACATGATCTTTGCCGCCGACACGGCCATGTTCGGCCAGCCCGAGATCAAGCTCGGCGTGATCCCCGGCATGGGCGGCACCCAGCGGCTGACCAGGCTCGTCGGCAAGACCAAGGCGATGGACCTCATCCTCACCGGCCGGATGATGGACGCTGCGGAAGCGGAACGCTGCGGCCTCGTTTCCCGCGTGATCGCGGCCGACAGGCTGATGGAGGAGACGCTTGCCGCCGCCGAAACGATCGCCGGCTACGGAAAGACGGCCGCGATGGCCGCCCGCGAGGCCGTGGACCGCGCGCTCGAACTGGGCCTACGCGAAGGCATTGTCTTCGAGCGGCGTCTGTTCCACGCCCTGTTCGCAACGGCGGACCAGAAGGAAGGCATGGCCGCCTTCATCGAGAAACGGAAGCCGGACTTCACCGGGCAATAAGTGGATCGACGCCGGCCTCGGCACATGCCCGGGTCGCCATGTCTTCTTCTGTCTCGAATGGCGGGTGGAGCGCGTCATGTCGCGCCCCGCTTCGTCCACATGCCGCGGCGGGGCGCCCTGTGCGGGAAAACCAACTGCGCCGCGCAGTTGCGTCCTTATTTCCAGCTTCGATAGTCTGCAGCCGTGCATCCAAAGGGCGCCGGGCCGTCGGCGAAGCGCTTTTGCAGCTGGTCGCAGCCCCATCGGTTGAGGGCCTCGGGCATCAGGTCGTTGATGTCCATTCCCGGGGAATTGAACTGCGAGGATGCGCTGGTCACGTACCAGAGCCAATAGCCGAAAATGCCGGCGGCGATGAGCAGGACGACAAGGAGGAACAGACCCAGCCTTCGCGCCAGCGACAGCCCCGTCTTCACCGGAACAGAAGACGACGCCGCTGCCGGCCGGCCGGCTGGCGTTGCCGCATAGAGCGGCGCAAGGGCGTCCTCCCGCTCCCGATCCGACATCTCGATCCGCTCCAGCCGGTCATCCAGCAGAACGGGCAGGGACGTATTGCCGTGCCAGACGGCCAGCGCGACCGCATTGCTGCCGGCATCCCCGATGATGATCGGCTCCTGTCCGGCTTCGAAACGGGTGAAGGCAACGCGCTTGGTCTTCCGTTCGCTCAGCCTGTCCGCATAGGTGACCGCGAGGCGATTGCGTTTCTTGTCCATGCCGGTGATCTCGACCGGGACGGGGGTGAGGGGCGCGGGATGCCGCAACCGGCCGCGAACGCGAAGGATGCGCAAGGCAAGGAAGATCATCGCCAGGGACCCGCCGCCGAGCAGAAGGGCAAATGCGGCCAGCGTGATGATCCTGTTCCACAGCATGTCGAGCCCGAGGGTGATCGTGGCGAGATCCGGTCGATCCGCCGAAATCACAAGGCCTGTCTCGTAGCTTCCGGTGTGCATGTCGACGAACATGACCTCGACGTCCTTGTCGTAACGCTGGCCGCCATGTTCGTAGGAGAGATCGACCTCGCAGGTGGTGAAGATGGCTTTGCGCGTCGTGCAGCTGCCTCTGATATCGCCGTTTTCGATGACGAGCGGATTCTGACTGATCTTATAGTCGCGCAGAATGCCCGGCGCCTCCGTCGCCACCATGAAGACGGCGATCGCCAGCAGGATCGGCGTGGCGAAATAGTAGGCGATCGGCGTCGAAATCACCCCGCGCTTCAAGGTGAGGGGACGGGCGGGAAGCTTGATTGTAGGAAATGTCATAATCTGCCTGAAATCACTGCATTTTTTGAGGGGACGAAGAAAGAACGGCACAGGGTGGCCATAAATTCGGTGGGGAGTTGTGCGCAACCTCGCGCCCCGGTGCGGATTCGTGACGCAGATTCAGGATTCTCGCGCACCGCCCCCATTTCCCGCCCGCGTCTTAGGCGGCCAGTTCTTCGACCCTTTTGTCTGCCGTGCGGCGGAAGGGCGGCAGGATCGGCGGCGCAGAGGAAGGTCGCATGATGCTGCGCGAGCGTCGCCCAGCTTGTGTGGGTCAGGATGTCGCGGCTTGCGGCGGGCACAGACTGGGAAAAGCGCATGCCGGCCCTTCGCCATTCCCATCCGGTATCGGTGGCTGCAGCAGGCGCATTCACTGGGGCGGGTGGCAGGCCTCGGCGCATCGCTGATCGCGTCGGGATCGGGCCTTGTCCATCCTGTCCGTCGGTTTCTGTATCGCCGGCCTCAGCGCGCTTCTTTTTTCGGAGCTTGCGGCACGGGGCGAGGCACTGCCGATCGAGGCGCGCCGGTAGGTCCGGATGAGGACGGCCTCGGCACCACGGAGCTGACCTTCGAATGACCGTGAGGGGCGATCGTCCGCCGCGGGGCGCTTGCCAGCCTTGGCCGAGGATGCCGCGCCCCATGCCGCCGATGGGCTTTGCCGCCCGGCTCGTGATTTACCGAACCGGGTGGCCGTATCTATCAGGCTGCGGTGAGCTTCTTCTCGCAGCGCAGCAGCATGCCATAGAGGTCGCGCGGCTCGTCGGGATCGGCGAGCAGGTCGAGTTCCGTGAACATCTGATGCTCGGCAATCTTCTCCCGCACGTAGCGCAGCGCGGAGAAGTCCTCGATGGCGAAGCCGACGCTGTCGAACAGGGTGATCTGGTCGGCGCTCCTGCGGCCCTCGGTCTCGCCGGTCATGACCTGCCAGAGTTCGATGACGGGATGCTCGGCCGGCAGCTGCTGGATTTCGCCCTCGATGCGCGTCTGCGGCGGATATTCGACGAAGATGTCGGAGCGCAGCAGGATATCCTTGCTGAGCTCGGTCTTGCCGGGGCAGTCGCCGCCGACGGCATTGATATGGGCGCCGGGGCCGACGTGGTTGTCCGAAAGGATCGTCGCATATTGCTTGTCGGCGGTGACGGTGGTGATGATGTCTGCACCCTCGACGGCCTCCTCGATCGAGCGGCATTCCTCGATCACGAAGCCGAGGCCGGCAAGGTTCTGGGCGCATTTGCGTGTCGCCGACGCGTCGATATCGAAGAGGCGGAGCCTGTCGATCCCGAGAAGCGACTTGAAGGCGCGCGCCTGGAATTCGCTCTGCGCGCCGTTGCCGATGATGGCCATGGTGCGGGAATTCGGCCGTGCCAGGTATTTGGCCGCCACCGCCGAGGTCGCCGCGGTGCGCAGCGCGGTCAGGATTGTCATCTCGGTGAGCAGCATCGGATAGCCGTTGCCGACATCCGACAGCACGCCGAAGGCCGTCACGGTCTGCCGGCCATCGCGGGTGTTCTTCGGGTGGCCGTTGACATATTTGAAGCCGTAGAGCGTCCCGTCGCTGGTCGGCATCAGTTCGATGACGCCTTCCTTGGAATGGGACGCGACACGCGGGGTCTTGTCGAAGACCGGCCAGCGCCGGAAGTCTTCCTCGATCGTCGCCGCCAGTTCCGTCAGGAACCGGTCGATGCCGACCTTCAGGACCAGCTTCATCATGTGGTCCACGCTGACGAACGGAACCACGTTCAATTTCGGATCAGTGTTCATTTTCCCTCCAACCAGGAACAGCCGGTTCAGCCTGCAAGCGTCGGGCGATCCATCACCCGCTTGCCCATCAGGCTGGCAACAAGATCGACGAGCAGCTTTGCGGTCTTGCCGCGTTCGTCGAGGAACGGATTGAGCTCGACGATGTCGAGGCTCGTCACCAGGTCGCTGTCATGCAGCATTTCCATGATCAGGTGCGCCTCGCGGAACGTCGCGCCGCCCGGCACGGTGGTACCGACGGCCGGCGCGATATCCGGCTCCAGGAAATCGACGTCGAAGCTGACATGCAGGAGGCCGTTTGCGGCCCGGACCCGCTCGATGAAGGTGCGCACGAGGACGCCGACGCCGTGCTCGTCGATCACGCGCATGTCGTGGACCGTTATGCCGGTCTTCCGGATGGCGGCCTGTTCGGCGGGATCGACGCTGCGGATGCCGATCATGCAGACATTTTCCGTGGGCACGGCATGGGCGAGCGCCGGGAAGTAGCCGTCGAAGCCGGCCTGGCCGGTATAGTAGGCGACGGGGGTGCCGTGCAGGTTGCCGCTGGCGGTCGTTTCAAGGCTATGGAAATCCGTATGGGCGTCCAGCCAGAGCACGAAGAGCGGCCGGCCGCGTTCGGCGGCCCGGCGCGCAAGGCCCGGAACGGTGCCGGCGGATATCGCATGGTCACCGCCGAGGAAGATCGGCATGCCGGCCTCGCCGTGCTCGTAGGCCGCGGCCGACAGCGCCTCCACCCAGGCCACCGTCTCGCCGAGATGGTGCACGGCGGCGTTCGGATGCGGCATCTCGTCGAAGGCGCGGGGCGTGAGGTTGCCGATATCCTTCACCGTGTGGCCCAGTTCCTCCAGCGCCGTGCGAAGGCCGGCGATGCGAAGGGCGCTCGGCCCCATCTCGCAGCCAAGCTGCCCTGCACCGATTTGCAAGGGCGCGCCGATCAGCGTGCACTCCATGACTTAACTCCTCATTGTTTTTCCAGATTCTAGAAGCCCCGAACGGCAGATTGAATATTGAATTTTGGCATCTCGGAATGCCATATTGATCATAATGAGAAGCCAGGAAACCAGATTGGCATGGACGAGCTCGACCAGAAGATCGTGACGCTGCTGCGCGGCAACGGGCGCAGGAGCGTTTCGGACCTCGCTTTGGAAACCGGAGCGTCGCGGGCGACCGTGCGTTCCCGCATCGAGCGGATGGAGCAGGACGGCACCATTCTCGGCTACACGGTGATGCTGCGTGCCGATGCCCTCGAAGATGTCGTTCGCGGCGTCATGACGATCGAGATCGAAGGCCATGTGACCGATCGCGTGATCCGTACACTCGGCGGGTTCGCCGAGATTTCACAAATCCACACGACGAACGGCCGGTGGGACCTGCTGGTGGAGCTCAGTGCCTCGAGCCTTGCAGAGTTCGACGCCGTCCTGCGCAAGATCCGCCTCGTGCCGGGCATCACGGGCAGTGAAACGAGCATCCTCCTCTCCACGCCGCGCTCGACAAGGGCGAAACTGTAGCGGCCGGAATCCGCAGGATGGCCGACATGTCACGCTTGCCCGAAATCGACCGACTTCGATCAGTCGGAGGAAACGGCGGCAAACACCGCCCGTTGCGCGTCGAAGGCCCGCTTGTAGGCGGGGCGGTCCTTGCCGCGGGCGATATAGGCGGAAAGGACCGGATAGTCGTCCAATATGCCCGATCCCTCCAGCCTGCGCAGAACGGTGACCATGAGAAGGTCGCCGGCACTGAAGGCGCCGTCGAGCCATTCGGCACCGCCGAGCCGGCGGGAGAGCTCGTCCAGCCGCGGGCGGATACGGCCTTCCAGGATCGGCAGGCGCTCCGCATACCAGGGTTTGTCGCGTTCCGTATAGCCCGGTATTTCGCGGTCGAGGATCGGCGGCTCCACCGTGCTGAGCGCGGCGAACATCCAGGTGATCGCCCGCGCCCGCGCATTGGCATCGTCCGGCAGCAGGCCTGCATGGCGCTCCGCGATGTGGAACACGATACTCCCCGATTCGAACAGGACGAGAGCGCCGTCCTCATAGGTCGGGATCTGCCCGAAGGGATGAAGCGCAAGATGCGCGGGCTCTTTCATGTCCTTGAACGTGAGAAGACGAACCGCGTAAGGCTGGCCCACCTCCTCAAGCGCCCAGCGAACGCGCATGTCACGCGCCAGGCCCCGGCCGCGATCGGGCGATTGGGCAAAGGCGGTTATGGTGATCGTCATGCTGTCCTCCATAGCGTATCTGCTTGAAGACGACCGGCTGGACGGGATTCCGACACATCTGCCCGAGATGTTTTTCGCCGTTCCGGCCAAGAGGCCTGCTGGCGCGGCAAGGCCGGCTGCGCGCCGGCCCCGCGTCTTCCTTACTCCATCGTCTTCAGGAAGGTTTCGGCCGTGGCGCAAAGCACCGCGGCACCCTGCGGCAGGGCGGCCTCGTCGATGCGGAATTGCGGATGGTGCAGGGGATGGATCGCGCCGGCCGCCTCGTTGCGGATGCCCAGGCGGAAATAGACCGATGGACATTTTTCGCTATAGAAGGCGAAGTCGTCGGCAGCGGTCCAGCCGGGCGCCGACAGCACGTTGTCCGGCCCGACGATCGCCCTGCCGGCCTGCCGGACGATCTCGACCATTTCCGGTGCATTGACGACGGGCGGCTCGCCCCGTTGCAGGTCGACCGCGACCGTCGCGCCATGCGTCGCCGCCACCCCTTCCAGGATCTGCCGCAGCCGGCGCCACGCCTTTTGGCGGGTCTCCTCGTGGCCGCTGCGGATGGTGCCCTTCAGCCGGGCCTCGGCGGCGATCACGTTGTAGGCGCCGCCGCCCTCGATGCCCGTGACGGAAATCACCAGGGGATCGTAGGGATCGATCTCGCGCGCGACGATCTTCTGCAGTTCCGTCACCATCGAGCAGGCGACGGCGATGGCGTCGATGCCGTCGGAAGGCCGGGCGGCATGCGCGGAATTTCCGGTCACGACGACGTCGAAGATATCGCAGGCCAGCGTATAGGGGCCGGCGCCGACCGCGATCCTGCCTGTCGGGGTATAGGGATCGACATGGATGCCGATCGCCGCGTCGACGTCGTCGAGAAGGCCTTCCGCGACGACCCGCCGTCCGCCGAGCGGTTCCGCCTCCTCGGCGGGCTGGAAGATCAGCCGCACGGTGCCGCTGAAGGATTGCCTGCGCCTGTCCAGCAGGATGGCGGCGGCGTAGCCCATCGCCGCATGCGCGTCATGGCCGCAGGCATGCATCACGCCCGGCTTCTCTGAGGTGAAGGGCTCGCCCGACATCTCGATGATCGGCAGCGCGTCGATATCGGCGCGGATGACGACCTTGCGGTTGGAGGGGCCGGCCGTGCCGACGATATCGACGGCAAGGCCGAAGCCGGCGACCGGCCGGACCGGGCCGAGCCCCGCCTCCTCCAGCGCCTGCTTCAGATAGGCCTGCGTCTCGCGCTCCGCATTGGAAAGTTCCGGATTGCGGTGGAGGTGGCGGCGGATCTCGATCATCCGGCGCGCGAGGGCCGCGTCCACTGCCGCCGTGTCGGGCTCAGGCCTTGACATGGATGTCCCGGGGGAAGTCGGTCAGCGTCTCGCAGCCGGTTTCGGTGACGAGGATCGTCTCGCTCACCTCGATGCCCCAGCCGTCCATCCACATGCCGAGGATGGAGTGCAGCACGTTGCCGGGCTTCAGGATGGTCGTGTCGCCGGGGCGCAGGCTGATCGTGTGCTCGCCCCAATCCGGCGGATAGGCGACACCGATCGAGTAGCCGATGCGCGATTCCTTCTTGAGGCCATGGCGTTCGATGACCCGCCGCCAGCTCGCTTCCACTGCCTCGGCCGTCACGCCCGGCCTGATGCTGGCGAGGACGGCCTCCATGCCCTCGAGGACGGCCTTGCTCGTGTCGCTCACCTTGGTCGGCATCCTGCCGAGCTGGAGGGTTCGCGCAAGGCCGGCCGTGTAGCGGCGGACGACGCCGGCAAGCTCGAGCGCGACGGTCTCGTTCTCGCCGAAGCGGCGGTCGCTCCACATGACATGCGGCGCGGAGGCATTCTCGCCGGCGAGGATGGTCGGGGGCAGGGCGGTAATGTCGCCGGCAAAGTCCGGCGCGCCGGCAACCTGGGCGGCCTGGATCCGGGCGATCGCGTCGCATTCGCGCACGCCCGGCGCGATGGCGTCATAGGCTGCGCGCACCGCGGCCTCGGCAAGGCGCGAGGCCTTGCGCAAATAATCGACCTCGGCCGGCGACTTGACGCTGCGGATCCAGTTCACCAGTAGGTCGGCGTCGTGGAAGGTGGCGTTCGGCAGGCCCGCGGTCAGGCGGGCATGGGCCTTCGGCGAATAATAATAGGCTTCCAGCTCGATGCCGATATTGCCGCGGCCCCAGCCCTTCCGGCTGATCCAGGCGGCAATCCAGTCCATCGGGTGGCGGTCGGCTCGCTGGACGTGGTCCTCCGGGAAGCCGACGACGTTTTCCGGCTTCATCCAGGCCGTCAGCAGGCCGCCGGCGGCGTCCATGGCGCGGCCGATCCAGACCGGCTCCTCGTCGACGAGCGGCACCAGCACGACCTGGGGCGTATAGAAGGACCAGCCGTCATAGCCGGTGATGTAATGCTGGTTGGCGACATCGTTGACGACGAGGAGATCGAGGTTGCGTCGCGCCATCTCCGCTCGGATGGCCTGGAGCCGGGCTCTGTACTCGGAAAGGGCGAAGGGTAGTTCGATCATGAGAAAGGCATCCTGATTGACGAAACGGGAATGTCAGGCGGTTGCGAGCAGGCGGCACGCGGCCTTCGGATCGGGCGCGATGCCGCACTGCCGCAGGCTGGCCCAGGCGGCCGCCAGATTGCTGGTGACGACCGGCAGGCCGGTCTGCCGTTCGATCTCGGATGCGCATTGCGCCGCGCGCAGCGCCGTGCAGGCGATGAACAGGGCTTCGGTGCCGGCAGCGGCGATGCCCGCCGCGAGCCGGACGATCTCCGCGTGCGGCAGGCGCGCCATGTCACGATCGTCTTCCATGCCGAGGCAGAGGAGGCGATCGACGGCAAAGCCGTTCGCCTCGAAATAGGCCTGCATGGGTTCGGCCGTCTGGCGGATATAGGGTGTCAGGATGCTGATGCGCCGCGCCTTCAGCGCACGCAGCGCCAGGACGGCCGCGCCGGCCGGCGTGATGACGGCGGCGCCAGGCTTGCCCTCGCGAATGGCGGCGGCGACAGCCTCTTCGCCGATGACGACCGAGGCCGAGGTGCAGCCATAGACGACGGCGTCGAGCGCCTCGCCCGGCAAAAGCAGGGCCGCGGCCGCGGCAAGATGGGGATGCATCGCACGGAGATTGTCCGGCGTCGTGGGGTTCGCATAGCCGACGCGTGTCACATGCACGGCGATGTCATCGCTGGCGACAAGCCTGCGGAAATCCGCCTCCACCGTATGGTCCGTGGCGAGCGCGATCAGGCCGATGCGCCGGGCCGCGGCGCGGGCCTCCAGGGCCGATTGATGCTGGATTTCCTCGATCATGCGCGCTCCGCCGCTATGGGTGGCGCCATTCAGCCGCGCGGAGAAATGCATGTCAATCTGGGAAAAAGACACATGTCAATTTCCGACGCGTGTCGTGCAAAGCGCCAGACGATCTTGCGACGACGAATTTCTTGAAGCAAGGGTGCGAAGCGCAAGGAGAGGGATCGCGGCGCTTCAGGGTGCCAGGACGCTCCGGTCGGGCGCGGCGCGTAGCAGAGAGGCGAGGATGTCGAGGCCGGCGCGCAGTTCGTCGGCCTCGGTCGCGCCGAGCGATACCCGGACGGCGCCCGCCGGCGCGCCGGACAGGGAGAAGGGCGTGCTTGGCGCGACCGCCACGCCGCGGGCGCGCGCCTGGGAAACGAAGGCGGGCTCATCGTGCTCCGGCGGAAGCGGCAGCCAGAGATGAAGCCCCTCGGGATGTGCGCGGTAGGCGGCGCCCTCGAGCACCGCGGAGACGATCCGATGCCGCTGGCCGAGGGCTTCGCGCTGCCAGTCCACCAGCGCCTGTATTGTGCCGTCAGAGAGCCACAGCGTGGCGATCTCTGCCATGACGGGCGTCGCCATCCAGTTCGCCATCAGGTGCCGGTTGGCGATCGTGGCGGCAAGATGATCCGGCGCGGCGACATAGCCGATCCGCAGGCCGGGAAGGGCGACCTTGCTGAAACCGGTGATATAGACCGTCCGTTCGGGCGCCAACGCCGCGATGGCGCGCGGCCGGCGGGAGAGAAGCGGGCCGAACACGTCGTTTTCGATGATCGTCACGTCATGTCGGCGCGCCGTCTCGGCGATGGCGCGGCGCCGGCCTTCCGACATCAGCGAAGCGGTCGGGTTGGCAAGATTGGGCTGGAGGGCGACCACGCGCACCTCCTCCCTGCGGCAAGCCTCCTCCAGCGCTTCGGGGACCATGCCGTCCGCGTCCGCGACGATCGGGCGGACCCGGATGCCGAGATAATCCGCGAGCGGCCGGATGACATGGTAGCAGACCTCCTCGGCGGCAAGGATCGCGCCGGGGCCTGCCGCGGAGAGGAGGGCGACAGTAAAGGCCGAGGAGGCTCCGTTCGTCACGAGCAGGTTGCGCGGCGCGGTTTCGACACCGAGCGTGGAGAGCCACGTGGCGGCGGCCTCATTGTGCCGCGGAAAGATGGTGTTGGGGCGGAAGGACAGGGCCGCGGCAGACGGAAGGCCATCGCCGAGCCGGTGCAGGGCGTCCTTCATCCTTTCCAGGTGAGAGGGCGTACAGACGGGCGTGACGATCGAAAGGTCGATCTCGTTCGCCAGCCGCTCCGCGATATAGGGCGACTGCGGTGCGGAGCCGCCTGCCTTGACATAGGTGCCCCGGCCGACCTCGCCCGAAACCAGCCCGCGGCGGGCAAGCACGTCATAGGCCTTGCTCACCGTCTGGATCGAGATCTTCAGGTCATAGGCAAGATCACGATGCGGCGGCAGCTTGTCATTCTCGGCAAGCCGGCCGCTCTTGATCGCCGCCGTGAACTGGTCCGCGAGGGAGATATAGACGGGCCGCCGCAACTGGCCGGGATCGGGGTGCCATTTTGTCATGCATTCTTGTCGGCCAAATGCATGGCAATTTCAATCGGCAACGACATTCCTGGCCTTACGGCTGGAAGCGGACGCCCTTCCATGTCGCGGCGCTGAATTGTCACGTCGCGCGCCGCGTTAAAGTGGTATATCATTTGCCACATTAAAAGGAGAGGCCCATGAACAAGGAAGAAACCCGCAAGCCCCTGGTGTTTTCCGGCGAGCACGTCAGCGGCCGGGACGTCAATGGCAGCAGCCTGATGCCGATGCTCGTCGTCGGGCTGATTCTGATTGCGGTCGGCTATGCGGGCGTGATGGTCTTCGTCTAATCGGGACAAAGGGCGGCACGACGGCCGCGCCCACATTCACGGCCATAGCGGCTGCTTCCGTCACGGTTGCTTTCATCTGTGCTGCGCCGGATCTTGCCCGTGTCACCCTGTTCAGGGGTACGGGGCCAGTGGTGTGCCGGCCGTGCATGGCGATAGGCGCCGTGGCGGATTCTTTTGAAGGCAAGAAAAAAGCCCCCTGCAGCAGCTGCAGGGGGCTGGGAGCGCGGGTCGGCGTGGTCCGTCAGGCGGCGTAGGCTTGGCGTGCAGCCTGCGGCGCGTTCCTTGCTCTGTCGAGGCGGAACTGGGCGAGCAGGGCGTTGAGGGCGCCCGCCTCGGCGGCAAGGCCATGGCTGGCCGCCGTCTGTTCCTCCACCATGGCGGCGTTCTGCTGCGTGCCCTGGTCCATCGTGTTGACGGCGGTGTTGATCTCCTGCAGGCCCGTCGACTGCTCGCGGGCGGCTAGGACGATGGCGTTCACATGGCCGTTGATCTCCTGCACCTCGCGCACGATGGCCTCCAGCGCGGCGCCCGTCTCGTCGACGAGGGCGACGCCGGAGCGGACCTGCTCGCCCGACGCGGTGATCAACGCCTTGATCTCCTTGGCGGCATTGGCCGAGCGCTGGGCAAGCTCGCGCACTTCCTGCGCAACGACGGCAAAGCCCTTGCCGGCCTCGCCCGCGCGGGCCGCTTCCACGCCGGCATTGAGCGCAAGGAGGTTGGTCTGGAAGGCGATGTCGTCGATGACGCCGATGATGTTGGAGATCTCGTGCGAGGACTTCTCGATGCCCTGCATGGCCGAGACGGCGCGGCGCACCACCTCGCCGGACTTCTCCGCACCCTGGCGGGTGCGCGAGACGAGCGAACCGACCTCCTCGGCGCGGCGGGTGGAGTCCTTCACGGTCGTGGTGATCTCCTCCAGCGCGGCGGCGGTTTCTTCCACGGAAGCCGCCTGCTGCTCCGTGCGGCGGGCGAGCGCATCGGCGGAGCCTCGGATCTCGTTCGCGCCGCCGTCGATCGCCAGCGCCTTCTCGCCGACCGTCGACATGGCCTGGTGCAGGCGGGTGACGGAGTTGTTGAAGTCGATGCGCAGGCGGTCGAGATCGCCGGCAAAGGGGGTGTCGATGCGCGAGACGAGGTCGCCGTCGGCAAGGCGGCCCAGCGCATCGGCGACCGTCTGGACGGCCAGCGCGACGGTCTCGGCCTCCTGCGCCTTGATCGCGTCGCGCTCGCGGCGCTCCTGTTCGCTCAGGGCCTGGTTTTCTTCCGCCGCACGGGCGAGGCGCGCGCGCTCGATGATGTTTTCGCGGAAGACGGTGACGGCAGCCGCCATCTGGCCGATTTCGTCGCTGCGGCCAGCATCCGGGATCTCCTCGGAAACGTCGCCGCGCGCCAGCTTGCTCATCATGCCGGTCATGCGCACCACCGGCCGCACGACGAGGCTGGACAGAAGCAGGGCAAGAACGCCGATCATGGCGAGAACGCCGACGACGGTGGCGATGGTGGCGGCGATGCGGAATTCGGAAATGCCGGCATAGGCCATGTCGCGGTCGACGATCAGGCAGAGATACCAGCTGTCGATCACCGGCAGGCCCGTGACCTGCACGAAGCGCACGAGGACGCGCTTGCCGTCGAGCTCGGTTTCCGCCAGCCCGGTCGCTTCGATCGACGGGGTCTCCTGCGGGAAGACCTCGGTCAGGGGCTTGGCGACCAGATCGCCGTTGGGATGGACGAGAACCGTGCCGGACTTGTTGACGAGGAAGGCGGAGCCCATGCCGCCGAGATCGACCTCGCCGATCATGCCGAGCAGGCCCTGCAGGGGGAAGTCGGTGCCGGCGATGCCGAGCAGCTTGCCGTCACGCTTGACCGGGGCGGTGGCGCTGATCACCAGCTTCTGCGAGGCGGAATCGACATAGGGATCGGTCAGCACCGGCGCGTCGAGCCTCACGGTGTCCTTGTACCAGCCGCGCTTGCGCGGGTCGTAGCCCTTCGGCATCGTCGCGGCGGGAATGCGGGTCATGGTGCCGTCCTCGCCGCCGAAATAGACGAGGGCGAATTCGCGGCCGAGCAGCGCGTTGTCGAAACCCTTGAGGATCTCCTCGGCATTCTCCGCCCGGGCGACACCGGCGCCGGCGAGCTCGGTCAGCATGACGCGGGCATTCAGCCAGTTGGCAATGCCGGTGGCCGCCAGCTCGCCGGCGGATTCGATCTCGGAGGCCGCTTCCCTGGAGAGCGTGTTTCGCTGAAGGCTGTCGATATAGACCGAAAAGCCGCAGAAGGCCGCAATGACGGCGAGCGAGGCGGCCAGAAGAATTTTGGTCATGAGATTGAAACGTACGCTCAAGGAAACCCCCCAGTATTCCATTGCCGACCGCACGCGTCTTGCGGGCACGGGCTCGGCACAGCAGATGTCAGGAAAAACGCGCCTTCATGGCAGCCGGCGCGAGAACCGCGCGCTTGCGATCGGTAAAATTGAACAGAGTTCGTTAAGACGAACCTAAGGCGGAGACATTTGCCTGGCCTGACGGCGAAATAAGGATGAGCCGACGTGCCTGTCCTGTGCTAGGCCCCCGCGCTCAGTCCGGCTTGTAGCCGTGCCGGGCAAAGAAGCGGTCGAGTTCCCGTTTCCGGGGAATCTCTCCGGTATAGATCGCGATATAGTCGGGGATGCGCTTCATGCGCAGCGCGATGTCTTCCGTGGATTGCATCGAGATATACCCGATCTGGACGAGATAGGTCGTTCGCGCGCGAACGTCCGCCGCGCCCTCGTCATAGCCGAACCGCACGAACATGCGGCCGAGCGCCTCTATTCTCGCCTGGTCGGCCGCCTGCACCTCCGCCAGGATGTCCGGCGATTGCAGCGCCCAGCTGCGCACGGCGAACTCGAACTGGGAATCGAACAGGTCCTTGTCCAGCCAGCAGTCGAAGACGTTGAGCATCGCTTCGGCAAGCGTTTCCGCATAGGCCTCGGACTGCTTCACGAGATTGCCCGTGTTCTTCTCCCGCCAGCGCGCGATGAGGGCGCCCAGCAGTTCCTCCCGGTCCTTGAAGAACCAGTAGAAGCTGGTGCGGGACAGATTGAGCCGCTTGGCGAGCGGCAGGATCTTCACCGATTCCACGCCGGATTCGAGCAGGCAGTCGTAGGCGGCCTCCAGCCACCCTTCCGGGGAGCCGCGCCAGCCGCTGTCACTCGTCGCCTGTTCCATGGTGCCCTCCTAACAAATCCGGTATGTCGCGGCAAGTGGAATGTACAGTCATGTCGATATTATTGACTATGGTGTTTTGGACGTTGACACATGTGTACATTTCCCCTTACCGTTCGCGAAAGTCCCCCCAAGTCCGGAGCCCGTCGCATGTCGAACGATCCCCTGCTTCAGCCCTATCAGTTGAAGCATCTGACCCTGCGCAACCGCATCATCGTCACCTCGCATGAGCCGGCCTATCCCGAGGACGGCATGCCGAAGGGGCGCTACCGGGCCTATACGGTGGAGCGGGCGCGCGGCGGCGTGGCGCTGACGATGACGGCCGGGTCCGCCGCTGTCTCGAAGGACAGCCCGCCGGTCTTCAACAACCTGCTCGCCTACAAGGACGAGATCGTGCCGTGGATCCGGGAAATGACCGACGCCGTGCATGAAGAGGGTGCGGCGATCATGATCCAGCTCACCCATCTCGGCCGCCGCACGCGCTGGGACAAGGGCGACTGGCTGCCCGTCCTTGCGCCTTCCCATCATCGCGAGGCGGCGCACCGCGCCTTTCCCAAGAAGCTGGAAGACTGGGACATCGCGCGCATCATCAAGGATTTCGCCGATGCCGCCGAGCGCATGAAGGCGGGCGGCATGGACGGGGTCGAGCTGGAGGCCTATGGCCACCTCATCGACCAGTTCACCTCGCCGCTGACCAACGAGCTCGACGGTCCCTATGGCGGCTCGCTCGACAACCGCCTGCGCTTCTGTCTCGACGTGTTCAGGGCGATGCGCGAAAGGGTTGGCGAGGATTTCATCCTCGGCGTGCGCTACACGGCTGACGAATGTCTTCCCGGCGGGACCGGAAAGGCCGAGGGCCTGGAAATCTCCCGTCGTCTCAAGGAAAGCGGTCTCATCGACTACCTGAATGTCATCCGCGGCCATATCGATACGGATCCGGGCCTGACGGACGTCATCCCGATCCAGGGCATGGCAAGCGCGCCGCATCTGGATTTCGCCGGCGACATCCGCGCCGCCACCAGGTTCCCGACCTTCCATGCGGCGAAGATCCAGGATGTCGCGACGGCGCGCCATGCGATCGCCACCGGCAAGGTCGACATGATCGGCATGACCCGCGCCCACATGACCGACCCGCATATCGTGCGCAAGATCATCGAAAAGCGCGAGGACGATATCCGTCCCTGCGTCGGCGCGAATTACTGTCTCGACCGCATCTACCAGGGCGGCCTTGCCTTCTGCATCCACAATGCGGCGACCGGCCGCGAGGAGACGATGCCGCATGCGATCCCGAAGGCGGCGGTGCGCAGGAAGGTGGTGATCATCGGTGCCGGCCCGGCCGGCCTCGAAGCGGCGCGGGTCTCCGCCGAACGCGGCCACGAGGTGGTGGTGTTCGAGGCGGCGAGCGATCCGGGCGGCCAGATCCGGCTGACGGCGCAGAGCGAGCGGCGGCGCGAGATGATCGGCATCATCGACTGGCGCATGAGCCAGTGCGAGAAGCACGGCGTGACCTTCCACTTCAACAGCTGGGCCGAGGCGGACACGATCCTTGCGGAAAACCCCGATGTCGTGATCGTCGCGACGGGCGGCTTGCCGCACACCGAGGTTCTTTCGAAGGGCAACGAGCTGGTGGTCTCCTCCTGGGACATCATTTCCGGCGACGTGAAGCCGGGCACCAACGTGCTCGTCTATGACGATGCCGGCGACCATGCCGGCCTGCAGGCGGCCGAAATGATCGCCAGGGCGGGCGGCAAGGTGGAGATCATGACGCCGGACCGCGCCTTCGCGCCGGAGGTCATGGCGATGAACCTCGTTCCCTACATGCGCGCGCTGCAGAAACTCGACACGACCTTCACCGTCACCTACCGACTGGAGGCGGCGGAAAGGAGCGGCAACCAGCTCATCGCCCATGTCGGCAGCGATTACGGCGGCGTCGCCAAGGAGCGCGTGGTTGATCAGATCGTCGTCAACCACGGCACTATCCCGCTGGACGATCTCTATTTCGAATTGAAGCCGGGCTCGAAGAACCTCGGCGAGGTCTCCTACGACGACCTGCTTGCCGGCGTGCCACAGACCATCGCGCGCAATCCCGACGGCGCCTACCAGCTCTTCCGGATCGGCGATGCGGTCGCCGCCCGCAACACGCATGCGGCCATCTATGATGCGCTGCGCCTTGCCAAGGATATCTGAGACTATCCCCGCGCGCCGGTGCCCTGCAGAGGCGTCCGGCGCGCCGCTTCGGCGGAAGATCGCCAGGCATTCCGGTTTGGCATGGACAAACCGATTGACATTGCGCTTTGCCGGTGTCTTCTTCCTGCGGGCATCGTCATCGCCTGCATTCCCTGGAGGAATGGGCGCAGCAGAAGAATTCGGAACCGTTGTATGCCGGCAATCATCATCAACCGTATGATGGAATTCTTTTCCAGCCTGGCCCTCGGCTAGGACGTCGGCTGTTCTACATCCCTTGAAGGGATGAATACATGAAAAGCCGGAATCTGTTCATGGCGATGGCGCCGGTGTCGTCGCCTATAGCATTGGCATGCCCGCCAAATTTCCGACCTTTTTGCCGGTGTCCTCGTCCGGTGCTCCGTCGCCGCTGCGAGGCCGCCTGAACACTCCATCTGAAATCAAAGGAGGGGACATGAAACGCATCGATCTCCTGGCTCGCCTCAAGGCGGCCGAAGGCAATGATCTCTACAGGGGCAAGCGCATCGGCTCCCTCAGCGCCTATATGAGCGATGAGCAGCTTGAGAAGCACATTCGCGATATCGAGGATCGGATGCATGCGAACCGGCCGCGGCCGGAGTGAGGACGCGTGCCGCGCGGCCTTGAGAAACACGCGCGAGATCGGGCGGCGTGATGTCGCCCGATAGCCTCAGTTCCAAGGCCCCTTCGCCGGCATTTCTGCCCGGTGGCGAATCATATAACAGGGGAATTCCAGTCAACTTTATGCGGTAACGGCAGCGTTTCGCGTCGTCCCCTTCGGCTGCCCGGAGAAAGCATGTCCCAGTCATCGCCCGTCACGCTCGCCGGCGCGACATTCACCGATATGACGCTCGGCACGGGCGACCAGCCGCACCGGATCTTCCTCTATCGCCCGCCAAGGCCCGCGCCGCCCCAAGGTTGGCCCGTTCTCTACATGACGGACGGCAATGCCTGCTTTGCGACGGCTGTCGATGCGTGCAAGGTGCAGATGTCCTATCCGAGCGGCACGAACATCTGCGATGGCGTGATCGTGGCGATCGGCTACCCCTCCGATGAGGCCTATGATCCCTTCCGCCGTTCCTGGGATCTCAGCCCGCCGCCCGGCCGGATCTATCCGCCGTTCTTTCCCGATACGCCTGATGTCAAGACCGGTGGCGGTGACGGTTTTCTTTCTGCGATCGAGGACGAGGTGAAGCCCTGGGTCGAACGACAGGTGCCGATCGACCGGTCTCGCCAGGCGCTTTTCGGCCACTCCTTCGGGGGGCTGCTCGTGCTCCACGCGCTGTTTACCAGGCCCCATGCCTATCGGCGCTGGATCGCGGCAAGCCCGGCGATCTACTGGGAGGATGCGGCCATTCTGTCGACGGAGCAGGCGTTTCTGGAACGTTCCGACGTGCCTGCGGGCATCGAACTGCACCTTTCGGCGGGGCAATACGAAAGCAAGGCGCGCATAGCGCCCTTCCACAAGGGCCGGCCCGACGAGGCGCAAAGACAGGCCCGCGCCCTCGAAACCCGAACGGTGGAGCTTGCCCGGGCGATGGCGGAACGTTGGGAGGCGTCCCCGGGCCTCGCGGGTGTTGCCCGTTTCGAGGAATATGCCGGCGAGAACCATATGTCCGTTCTGCCCGTTGCACTCAACCGCGCCGTCCAGATCGCCTTCCGGCAGGAGAAATAGGTCCGACCGGGAGAATACCCGTCGGCCGTGATGCGCAATCGGCGACCGGGATGGAAGACCCGCGCGCCGGAGCGCGCGGGGCAGGGATCAACGGGAGTGCTGAAGCCAGAAATCCTGCCAGTCCTGCAGCTTGGCGAAATCGTCCTGGCTCGTTTCGGAGTGGTTGACGTAGAGCTTGTCGACATGGTTCGCGATGCCGGAGACCTCGCTCTCGGGCATCTTGGCCTCCGTGTTGGTCGAGATCTTGCCGTCGCCGAGCTGCGGGGCCATGCCTTCCTCGGTCATCATGAAGCGGGCGAAGAGCTTTGCGGTGTTCGGGCTCTTCGTGCCGGCGGCGATGACGGCGACGCGCGGCGTCAGCTGGCCGATCCACGGCTTCATCTCCTTGCAGATGCCCATGCCGTAGCCGTCCTTCTTGGCGTCGCGGAAGATGGCGGCGGAAAGGAAGCCGATCGGCGGCTTTTCCTCCTTCGCGCCGACGATGGGGCCGACATCAGTGTCGCTGCGCGTGACCTTCGACTGGTTCTTGGCAAGACGCTTGACCCATTCGGCCGTCGCGCTCGCCTCGTCGGTCGTCAGCTCTTCGCCGAACTGAGCCTTGTAGGCCTCGCGCATCGCGGCGTCCTCGTGCGTGGCGAGCTGGTTGAACCAGAACATCGTCTCGTTGCGCAGCAGCGGATCGGGAATGGCGACGCGGCCCTTCCATTCCTCGGTGGTCAGCGCCCAGAGATTGTCGACCGGGCAGGTCTCGCCGTTGACGTCGGTGTTGTAGGCGAAGACCCAAGGGTTGTTGCTGGTGATCGCCGGGCTCTGGTAGGCGGCCGGAATCTTGTCCTTGAGGTCGGGCGCGAGCCAGGAGATGCCGAAACCCTGCGGCAGGATCTGGCTGGTCACCGAGGGCAGGTTGCTCATGTTGAAGACGTCGGTGCGCACATTGCCGGCGGCCGCTTCCCGGGCGATGACCTGTTCCTGGTCCTGGCCGCTCATCTTCACGCCGGTCGCCTTCAGCCCGTATTTCGCCGAGAAGTTCTCGGCCATAGTGACGATCTTGCCGGTCGCGTCGATGACCGTGATCGGTTCTTCCTTCCTGGCTGCCTCGATCAGCGCCTCCAGCGAATAGTCGCTGTCGGGAATGCCGATCTCCTTGGCCTCCTGAGCTATGGCGCCTGTCAGGCCCATGGCCAGGACGGATGCGGTCGTGAACAGGCAGATCAATGTCTTAGGCATCATTTCCTCCTTTGCCTCGATGGCGCATGCCCCGTCACAGGGCGATGCGATTCCTGTCCCGGTCGAAAAGGTGCAGATGCTGCCTTTCGACCCAGAAATGGGTAGTCTCGCCCGCGGCCTTGCGCGGGTTTTCGGTCGCGATCGCGAAGAAGCGGCTGCCGTCGACGTCGAGCTCGACGATCCAGCTGCCGCCGGTGGGCACGATGTCGACGATGGTTCCCCGGCCGGCGGCGCAGCGCGCGGCCGCCGCCTCGTCGAGATCGGCAAGGCGCACGGCCTCCGGCCGGATGCCGGCCGAGGCGACTTGTGTGCCGTCGATCGCGAAATGTGCGAGAAGGCGATCGACCCAGCCATGCAGCGGGCCGGATTGCGCTTCGCCCCGCTCGACGATGTTGATCGGCAGGCTGCCGACGAATTCCGCGACGAAGCGGTTGGCGGGGCGCTCGTAGATGTCGTCGGGCGTGCCGACCTGCTGCAATTCGCCCTCGCTCATCACGGCGATGGTCGTCGCCAGCGTCATCGCTTCCCATTGGTCGTGGGTGACGAAGACGATGGTGGAGCCGGCTTCCGCATGGATGCGCTTCAGTTCCGCGCGCATTTCCAGCCGCAGCTTGGCGTCGAGGTTGGAAAGCGGCTCGTCGAGCAGGATGACGGACGGGTTCAGCGCCAGCATGCGGGCAAGCGCCACGCGTTGCTGCTGGCCGCCGGAAAGTTCCGCCGGGTAGCGGGCGGCATAGCGGGCGATGCCGAGTTTGGTCATCACCCGCTCGACGGTGGCGTCGCGCTCGGCGGCGGGCGTCTTGCGCAGCTTCAGGCCGAAGGCGACGTTCTCGCGGATCGTCATGTGCGGCCAGAGGGCGTAGTTCTGGAAGACGAGGCCCATATTGCGCTTTTCCGGCACGGTGAAGACGCCGTCGGCGACGGAGACGATCGGCTCGCCGTCGACGAGGATGCGCCCGCCGGTCGGATGTTCGAGGCCGGCGATCATGCGCAGCGTCGTCGTCTTGCCGCAGCCGGAAGGGCCGAGCAGGCAGAGGAATTCCGACTTGCCGATTGCCATGCTGAGATCGCCGATGGCGGCAGGGCCGCCGCGGCCATAGGTCTTGCGGATGTTTTCCAAGGTGATGCTGGACATTACTTGCTTCCCATGCCGTCTGAGAGGTTGGCCCGGCCGATCTTCTGGACGAGCATCGTGCCGGTGAAGGCGACGACGCAGAGCATCAGGACGACCGCATTGGCAGCCTGGCTGTAGCCGTAGTCGACGAGGCGGATTGCGTAGGTGGTGAGCAGGTCCGTGCCGGGAACGGCAAGGACGACGACGAGGCTGAGCCCCTTGATGCCGGAAATGAAGGGCAAGAGGATCGCCGAGACGAGGGCGCCGCGCTGGATCGGCAGCACGATGGAGCGCATGCGGCGCAGCCAGCCGGCGCCGACGATCTGGCCGGCCTCTTCCGGCTCGCGGCCGAGCTGCATCATCGAGGCGATGCCGGCGCGCGAGGCGAAGGGCATCTGGTCCGCGAGGATCGCGAGCACGAGGATGACCGGCGTGCCGTAGAGCGCGGGCAGTGGCGGACGGGGAACGGCGAACATCGAGAGATAGGCGGCCGCAAAGGCGATGCCCGGCACCAGATAGGGCAGGAAGGTGACCTGCCGCAGCGCGACGGAGACGAAGCGGACGGGCGAGCGCACGACGGCATAGCCGACAAGCAGGCCGAGCACGCCGGCGCCGAGGGCGGCAAGGCCCACCATCCACACCGTGTTCCACAGCGCCAGCCAGAATTCGCCGGTCAGGAGAATGCCCTGGCGCAGCGCGGTCGTGCCGAGCTCTGTGCCGATCCAGTAATTGAGCGTGAAATTGTCGAGGCTGAAGGCGCCTGGGACCCGCATGACCGTGGTCAGCGCCAGCGCGACGAGCGGAATGCCGGCGCTGAAGGTGAAGACGGCAAGCGCCCAGAGAAAGGCGGGCGTCTGCCACTTGCCGAGCGACGTGGCGCGCACCATCGCGCCCTTTGAACCGATGGTGACGAAGCGTTTTGCTTCCTTCAGGAGGCGCATGTCGATGAGGATGGAGAAGGTGCCGAGCAGCACGATCACGCCGGCAAGCACGGCGGAGGCGCCGGTCTGGCTGGTCGAGATTGCCCGGAACAGCGAGGTCGCCAGCACGTCGAAGCCCACCGGCACGCCGAGCACATAGGCGACGCCGAAATCGCCGAGGCACTTGGCGAAGATCAGCGTGGCGGCCGAAATGAGCGAGGGCAGCATCAGCGGCAGGATGATCTTGTGCGCCACGTCGAGCGGGCTGGCGCCGAGGCTGCGGGCGGAATCCTCCAGCTGCGTGTCGAACTGCTTCAGCGCATTGCCGAAGAGGAGGATGACGAAGGGCGCATAGTGCAGGGCGAGGATGAGCGCGATCGGCAGGGCGCCATAGGCGAGCCAGTCCGGCGGGGTGACGCCGAAGGTCTCCATCCAGCCGGGAAGCCCGCCCGTCGTGCGGTTCTTGAAGAGGGTCAGCCAGGCGAGCGCGAAGGTCCAGGACGGCAGCATGTAGGGGACAAGCAGGGCCGTCGAGAGCCACTTCTTGCCGATGAGATCCGTGCGGGCGAGCAGCCAGCCGATCGGACCGCCGACGAGGAAGGCGATGGCGATTGCGCCGGCGGAGATGATCGCCGTATTGGCGAGCGGCCACCAGAAGAGGTCCCGTGCGATGGGCGAGAGGAGGACGCGGTTGAGGTAGTAGAGCGTGAACGCGCCGAGCTCCTGCCTGGTGCGCGCGGTATCGGCGAAATGCACGGTGACGGCGTCCGCGAGCAGAAGCAGGACGGGCGCGAGGATGAGATAGGCGAAGACGGCGAGCAGGGCGAGGCCGAGCAGCAGCGTCGGATCCGCGCTGTTGACGCGCATCAGGTAGGAGACGCGTCTCCAGGGTGAGGCCGGCTCGGGACGCGAACGGTCCTCCGGCAAAGGGATTTGCAGGGTCATGGGCTCACTCTTGCGTGCGGGACGAAAGGGGTTCGGGCGTGTCAGTCCGGTAAGGCGCCAACCGCGGCGACGACGTCGCGGACCGCCTGCCAGGCCGTGTCGTAGCGGAGCGGCAGGAACTGTTCGTCGCCATTGAAGGCCGCCGTCATCTCCGGCGGAAAGCGGAAGGCGAAGAAACAGGCCGTCAGCTTCTTCGTCAGCGCGGGATCGAGGTCGTGGGCATGGGCGAAGGACGATGTCGGGAACAGCGGGCTCTGATAGAGGATCCGCAGGGCATTACGCTCCACCGCGCCGCGTTCCACCAGCCGCTCGAGCACGTCGGAGGCGACGGCCGCCATGTCGTAGTCGCCGGAAAGCACGCCCATTACCGACTTGTCGTGCGCGCCGGAGAGGATCGGCCTGTAGTCCGTATCGGGAACCAGGCCTTCGACGGGAAAGAGCGCCCGGGGCGCGAGATTGCCGGAATTCGACGCCGCGGAGACATGGGCAACGCGCTTGCCCTTGAGGTCCGCAAGTGTCTGGTAGGGCGAATCCGCGCGCACGATGGCGACCAGATGATAGCCGCGCAACGCGCCGTTCTCGCCCTTGCCGGCAAAGGGCACCGCCCCCGCCTTGTTGACGGCTTCAACCGTCGGGCCGGTGGAGAAGCCGGCGAAATGCAGGCGCCCGGCGCGCATCGCGCTGATTTCCGCCGCGCTCGACTGCACAGGATAATAGACGATCTGGCGGTCGAGGCACTGTGACAGGTGCTGCGTGAACGGCCGGAACAATTGCGCATAGACCGCCGGATCCTCGATAGGGGCGAAGGCCCAGACGAGCGTATCGGGATTGCGCCACTTGGCCGGGTCCGACGGCAGGTCCGCCACGAGGTCACCGTCGGCGTCGCAGTAAGCTTCGTCCAGGCCTGTTCCCGGCCGGCAAGGATCGGCGCGGGCCGCGACGCTGCCGGCCGACAGGAAGCCGACCAGCATCATGCAGGCTGCAATGGCGCTGTAGCGTTTCATTTTATCCTCCCGAAGGGTATTACCGTCTCGCGTTCGGCAAAGCCCTTGCTATAGGATGAGGGAATACTTCAAAGTTCCTGTCAGAGTCCTGTCAGCATCATGCGCATCCTGGTCATCGAAGATTCCATCGACATCGCCGAGGCGATCGACGCGAAGCTCTCGCGGGCCGGCCATCATGTCACGCTGGCGGAAGACGGCATATCCGGCGAGGAGCTCGCCATCCACGGCGAATTCGACGTGGTGGTGCTCGACATCAACCTGCCGGGGCGCAGCGGCTTCGACGTGATGGCGCATATGCGCGGCCGCAACTCCCCGACGCCCGTGCTCGTCATAACCGCCCGCAACCAGCTGGACGACAAGATCAGCCTGCTCGATCTCGGTGCCGACGACTATATCGTCAAGCCGTTCGATATCGGCGAGCTGGAAGCGCGGCTGCGGGCCGTCACACGGCGGCACCAGGGCCTTTCAAAGTCGCTCATCCGGGTCGGTCCGCTCGAGGTGGACATGTCCGCCCGGGCGGCGCAGATCGCCGGCCGGCCGCTCGAACTGGGGCGCCGCGAGTTCGAGGTGCTGGAGATGCTCGCGGCCCATGCCGGCAGCACGGTAAGCAAGGACCGGCTCTATGTGAAGCTCTTCGGCCATGACGACGTGGGAACGCCGAATGCCGTGGAGCTCCTGGTCTCGCGCGTCCGCAAGAAGCTGGAATCGGGCGATGTGGAAATCGTCACCCATCGCGGCGCCGGCTACGTGCTGCGCAGCAAGGCCGGCACGGTGACCTGATGGCGCGACTGTCGATCGAGCGCCGGCTTCTGATCACGACCGCCTGCCTCTTCCTGGTCATCGGCAGCGTCCTGGCGCTGACGGTGCGTGCCTATGCGCGCCGTGCCGCCGACGAGGCATTCGACCGGGTGCTGACGGCCTCGGCCCTCTCCATCGCCGATACGGTCGCCATCGAGGAGGGGGCCGTCGCCGTCGACATTCCCTATTCGGCCTTCGCCATTCTCGGCACGTCCCGCCTCAACCGGGTCTTCTACCGGATCACGGCGCCGGATGGCAGCCTGGTGACCGGCTCGCCGACGCTTGGCCTCGACATACCGGCGAGCGCGAACGAGACGCTGCATCTGCACGACGCTGTCTATCGCGGCGAACCGGTGCGTATCGCCGCCGTGCAGCGCTACCGCGCCGACACGGTCACCGGAACGGGCGGCTGGATCGGCATCCAGGTGGCCGAGACGCGGGAGGCCCGCCGGGAGCTGGCGGGGCAGCTGACGCTCAACGGCATGCTGCCGGCAGTGGCGATCGCGCTGCTTGCCTGCGGCCTCATCCTCGCCTCGGTGCGCTCGGCCTTCTCGCCGCTGCGCCTCATCGAAAGCAATCTGCGGAGCCGTCGCCCGTCCGATCTCAGCCGCATCGAGACCGAGGTGCCGGTCGAGGTCTCGGCGCTCGTTTCCGCGCTCAACGATTTCATGGACCGGCTGGGTTCGGTGCTTGACGGCGTCAAGCGCGTCACGGCGGATGCGGCCCACCAGCTGAGGACCCCGCTCGCGGCCATCCAGGCGCAGGCCGAGGTGGCGCTGGAAGAGGCCGCCGGCGAACGGGTGAAGCGGCGGCTGACGCGTATCCATCACAATGCGCGCGAGGCGGGCCTCCTGGCCAACCAGCTGCTCTCCGACGCGACGACGCTACATCGCCTCGAAACGCAGGAGCGCGAGGCCGTCGATGTCGGGCAGTCGGTGCAGGACGCGCTGCAGATGCTTCGGGCGGAGAGCGCCTATGCCGGGCTGATGCAATCGCTTGCCCTTCACATGGAGGGCAGCGCCCTGCATGTCATGGCCGAACCGGTGGTCTTGCGGGAAATGGTCCGCAACATCGTCGAGAATGCCTTCATCCATGCGCCGGGACCGACGCTCGTACGGCTGTTCGAGCGGCAGGGACAGGCCGTGCTGCAGGTCATGGACCGGGGACCGGGCATACCGGACAGCGCCAAGGGCAGGGTGTTCCAGCGCTTCGTGCGCGCCGATCACCGGTCCGCCGGCTCGGGCCTCGGCCTGGCGATCGCGAAGGATGTGGCCGTCGCCTTCGGCGGCGCCATCACGGTGGCCGACCGCGAGGGCGGCGGGCTCGTCGTCGAGGTCGTCCTGCCGGTCGTCCGGGAAAGGACGGGATGATGCTGTTTCTGCCTGAATTCCTTCGGCTTAGGGGCGCCCTTGCCCTTCTCCTCTTCGTGGCCGTGGTCATGCCGGGCTTTGCGGCAGCGCAGGAGCGGACGCTGCGGCTGGCGGGCGTCGTTTCCGAGGCGCGCATGGCACCGTTGATCGTCTCGCTCTCGGTGCACCTGCCCGGCACGCGGCTCGTCTATAGCCGGCTTTCCTCCGCGCAGATCGCCGCCGCCGCCCGCCGCCCGCACGACGCGCCGTTCGACATCGCCTTCCTGTCCTCGCCCGATGTCGCCGTCTCCATTGCCAATGAAGGGTATGCCATATCCGACGAGGCGGCCGGAGCGATGGCCGGCGTGCAGTGGCGCAACGAGGTCTTCGGCTTCTGGTCCGACCCTGCCGTCATTGTCGTGCGCAAGGCGGCATTCGAGAACCGCGTGCCGCGCACCCGCATCGAGCTGGTGCGCATGCTCGAGCAGAATACCGGCCGCTTCGCCCGCCGGGTCGGCGTCGTCAATGTCGGCATCGACGATGTCGGCTACCTGCTGGCCTCGCAGGATTCGATCCGGACCTCGCTCTACTGGCGGCTGATCCGGGCGCTCGGCGGGGCGAAGGCAAGGATCTACGACACGACGGACGATCTCCTGGAGGCCTTGCAGGCGGGCGATCTCGACGTTGCGTACAACGTGCCGCTCTCGGCACTTCGCGCCGGCGGCGAGCTGCCCCAGGGCATGGAAGTCCTCGTCCCGCAGGATTACGTGCTCGCCGTGCCGTGGACGGTGCTGATGCCGAAGGGGGCGGCGAACCTGCGCGAGGCCCGCATCCTGCTGCACATGCTGCTGGCACCGGAGGGCAAGGCCGCGCTTGTCGCAGCGGGCTTCGTGCCTCCGCAGCAGCCGTCGGGTTTCGAGGGATTGCAGAAGATCGAGCTCGGGCCGGAGCTTTTGGTCTTCCGCGACATGATCAAGCGCAGCCGGTTCCTCGATGCCTGGTTCCAGATGGTCGTCGGCTGAGGGCGCGCCTTTGACATGATGGGCAACTCGTCATAGGTTTTGCCCCATTTTCCGATGCTTTGGCGGCAAGAACCCTGAAAACGACCAAGAAGACCAAGGCGCAGAAGAGCCGCAGGCCCAAGACCCTTCTGCAGAAGCTGGCGGCTACCCCCGAAAAGCTGTTTTCGGGGGCGTTTCGCCAGCAATATGCTGCCCTGTGCTTCCGCAGCGCGCCGGATGGGGCCGGGATCGAGATCCTCGTTGTGACCTCGCGTGATACCGGCCGCTGGATCATCCCGAAAGGCTGGCCGATGAAGGACAGGAAGCCCTATGAGGCGGCCGCGATCGAAGCCTTCCAGGAGGCCGGCATTCGGGGGAAGGTCCGCAAGAAGCCGGTCGGCAGCTACACCTATCTGAAACTGCTGGACGACGGCGACGTGGCGCCCTGCATCGTGGATGTGTTCCAGATCGAGGCCACCGAGCTTGCCACGAAATTCAAGGAGAAGGGCGAGCGCCAGCTTGCCTGGGTCAGCCCGGACGAGGCGGCGCGGCGCGTGCGCGAGATCGAGCTCAAATCACTGCTGGTCGAGTTCAAGCCCCGCTGAGGCCGCCCTTTCGTACTTGTCACGCCGCGGCGGGCGCGAGCCTTCGCGCAATGTCGAAGAAGGCGTTGACAAGCTTGCCGTTGGCGCGCTCGCGCAGGCAGATGAGAGCCTCGTCCATCAGCATTTCCGGTGCGTCGATGGAGATGGGCACGAGCCGGTTGTCCTGGCCGAACTCGGCCGAGGATACGAAGCCGACCCCGCCGCCGGCGGCCACGATCTCGCGGACCGCCTCGCGGCCTTCCGCCTCGATGAGCGGCGTCAGCGGCACGCCGCATTCGGCGGCCATGGCCTCCAGCTTCTGGCGGGTCTTGGAGCCGCGCTCGCGCATGACGAGGGGATGCGTCGCCAGCTCCGGGAATGTGACGGTCGTCTGGCCGGCGAGGGGGTAGTCGCGGCTGGTAAAGGCGATGATCGGCGTCGAGTTGAGCTTCAGGATCTCGAAGTCGCTGGATTGCGGCACCTCGCCGAGCACGCCGATATCCGCCTCGTAGGCGTGCAGGCTGGTGATGACCGTCTCGGTGTTGCCGGCGTCGATCGACACCTGCACGGTCGGATAGGCGCGGCGGAAGGCGGCGAGGATGTGCAGGAGATGGTGGGCGGCGTCGGCAACGATGCGCAGCTTGCCTGCCCTGAGCGCGCGCGATTCCGACAGCAGGTCCAGCGCCTGCTGCTCGACGTCGAACATGCGCCGGGTGATTTCCAGAAGATGCTGGCCGGCCTGGGTCAGCGTCACCTGCTTCTTGTTCCGGTTGAAGAGCAGGACGTCGTATTCCTCCTCCAGCTTGCGCACCTGGTCGGACACCGCCGGCTGGGTCAGGAACAGCGCCTCCGCCGCGCGCGAAAAGCCGCCATGGATGGCGACATTGTGGAAGGCGCGAAGCTGGACATAGCGCATGCGGCGACCCCTATGAATAGATTATATCTATGCTTTCATTAATACGAACGATTTGATTTATGTAAAGCCGCGACGGATAGTTTTCGGATTCCCATCCTCCTGCGGAGCACGCCCATGAGTCTGCCGGCCGTCGCCCTCGAACTTGCCGCTGCCACCGTCCTTCTGCTCTATGCCGTCAGCCTCGTGAAAGCGGGTGTCGAGGCGGCCTCGGGCGATCTCGTGGCGCGCAGCGTCGGCGGTGGCGGCAGCCGACCGCGCGCCGCGCTCTATGGCTGTCTCGTCGCTATCGGCCTGCAGAGCTCCACGGCGGTCGCCATGCTCGCGGCCGGCTTCGCCATCAGCGGCGCTCTGGCGCTCGATGTCGGTCTCGCGGTGCTGCTCGGGGCCGATCTCGGCTCGGCGCTGGTCGTCAAGATCCTGTCCTTCGACCTCCACTGGCTGGCGCCGCTCCTCGTCGCCATCGGCGGGCTGCTGCACCTGAAGACACATAAGCGCAAGAGCGTCGAGGCCGGCCGCGCCGTGCTCGGCATCGGCCTCCTGCTGCTGTCGCTGCAGATGATCGGCCATGCGACGGCGCCCTTGGCGCAAAGCCCGTTGCTGCCTTCCGCCATCGCCTTCATCGGCAAGGACGGGCTGACGGTGATGATCCTTGCCGCGCTCTTTACCTGGGCACTGCATTCCACCGTCGCGGCGATCCTCCTCATCCTCACCTTCGCGGCCAAGGGCATCGTGCCGTTCGATGTCGGCATTCCGCTCATCCTCGGCGTCAATCTCGGCGGCGGGCTGATCGCGCTCTGGCTGACGCGCGGCCTGCCGGTCGAGGGCCGGCGCCTGCCGCTCGGCAATCTCATCTTCCGCGCGCTGTTCAGCGTGGCGGCCTTTATCCTGTTTTCGCTGCATGCGCCCTTCGCCTGGCTGCCGGGCGACACGGTCGCCGGCAAGCTTGTCAACCTGCACGTGCTGTTCAATGCTGCGCTGGTTCTCGTCGGGCTCGTCACCTGCGGTCCGATGGCGCGTCTCGTCCGGCTGCTGACGCCCGAGGCGGCGCGGGAAGGCGACCTCACCGCCCATGCCAGCGCGCTCGACCGTGCGCTGATCGACAAGCCGGCGCAGGCGCTGGCGGCCGCGGCGCGCGAGGTGCTGCACATGGGCAACCTCATCACCCGCATGCTGGAGCCGGTAATGACGGTCATCGAGGCGCCGACGCCCGAGGCCGTGAAGGCGCTCCGTCGTATCGACGGCGACATCCACCGCGCCCACAGCGAGATCAAGCTCTATATCGCCGCCGTCAACCGCGGCGTGCTGACGGAGGAGCAGTCCGCACGCGGCATCGAACTCACCGAGGCGGCGATCCACCTCGAATATGCCGGCGACGTGGTGGCGAAGAGCCTGCTGCAGATGGCGGAGGAGCGCATCGCCGGGGCGGGCGCCTTCTCGCAGGAGGGTTGGCGCGAGCTGACGCTGCTGCATGCCGCGGTGTTTTCCAATGTCCGGCTTGCCGCCAATCTGCTCGTCTCGCCGGACCCGGTCATCGCCCGCGAGATGGTGCGGCAAAAGGAGCATGTGCGCCGTCTCGTCGAGGGCAGCAGCAAGAGCCATCTGGAGCGGCTGCGCCAGGGCATCGCCGCCAGCATCCAGTCCAGCGACATGCATCTGGAGATCGTGCGCGCCTTGAAGGAGGTCAATTCCCTCGTCACGACCATGGCCTATCCGCGCCTGCGCGAGACCGGTGACCTCCTGGAAAGCCGGCTGATCCCGGCCGCCTGAAAATTATAAATTAAATCGATGGATTGATACAAAAGAACGATTTTACAGATATATGTTTCCCCCGCATTGTCACGTCCGGATAAGCCAAACGCGAGGACGGACCATGCCCAACACTGCTTCTGACAGAACCATCGCGCCGCTGGAAACGCCGCGGCTCGGCGAGCCGTATCTCCTGACGCCCGGCCCGCTGACGACGGCCTATGCGGTCAAGGAAGCCATGCTGCGGGACTGGGGCTCCTGGGACGGTGATTTCCGCGCCATGACGGCCGACCTGCGCCGCCAGTTGCTGGAGATCGCCGGCGATACGGCGGGCGAATTCGATTGCGTGCCCATGCAGGGCAGCGGCTCGTTCTCGGTGGAGGCCATGCTCGCCAGCTTTGTGCCGAAGGACGGCAAGGTGCTGGTGCTGAGCAACGGCGCCTACGGCAAGCGCATCGCCCAGACGCTCTCCTATCTTGGCCGCGACCATGCGGTGATCGACAAGGGCGACTACATGCCGCCGCGCGGGGCCGAGGTTGCCGCGGCGCTGGATGCCGACCCCGCCATCAGCCATGTCGTCGTCGTCCATTGCGAGACCAGCTCCGGCATCCTCAATCCGCTGAAGGAAATCTCCGACACCGTCTATGCGCACGGCCGCAAGCTGCTCGTCGATTCCATGAGCGCCTTCGGTGCGGTGCCGGCGGGCATTTCCGATTTCCGCTACGAGGCGATCGTCTCCTCGGCCAACAAATGCATCGAGGGTGTGCCGGGTTTCGGCTTCGTCATCGCCCGTAAGAGCGAGCTGGAGGCCGCCAAGGGCCGCAGCCATTCGCTGAGCCTCGATATGCATGCCCAATGGGACTACATGAACAAGACCGGCCAATGGCGCTTCACGCCGCCGACCCATGTCGTCGCCGCCTTCCTGGAGGCACTGCGCATCCATCGCGAAGAGGGCGGCGTCGGCGCCCGCGGCGCGCGCTACGCCCGCAACCGCGACGTCATGGTGGCGGGCATGCGCGAGGCCGGCTTCGAGACGCTGCTCGCCGACGAGTGGCTCTCGCCGATCATCGTCACCTTCTTCAGCCCGGCCCACCCGGCCTTCGCCTTCGACCGCTTCTACGATCTCATGAAGAACAAGGGCTTCATCATCTATCCCGGCAAGCTGACGGTGGTCGACAGTTTCCGCGTCGGCTGCATCGGCCGCATGGACGAGCATGTCATGGGCCGCGTGGTGGACGCCGCCCGCACTTCCCTTGCCGAAATGGGCGTCGACAGCGCCGCCCCGCCGGCCATCGCCCTTGAAGAACGCAGCCGCCTTGCGGCCTAACCGAGAACGGAATTTTTCGATGAACCAGATGTCCAAGATCACCGTCACCGCCAACCGCCGCACCTATCCCTGGCCGAACGTCCCGGCCATCGCCATCTGCCTCGACGGCTGCGAGCCGGCCTATCTCGACGAGGCCATCAAGGCCGGCCTGATGCCGACGCTGGCACGCATCCGCAAGACCGGCACGGAGCGCACCGCGCTCAGCGTCATCCCGAGCTTCACCAACCCGAACAACCTGTCCATCGCCACCGGCCGCCCGCCGGCGATCCACGGCATCTGCGGCAACTACCTCTACGAGCCCGCGACCGGCAAGGAAGTGATGATGAACGACCCGCGGTTCCTCCGCGCGCCGACCGTCTTCAAGGCCTTCTACGATGCCAGCGCCAAGGTCGCCGTGGTGACGGCGAAGGACAAGCTGCGGGCGCTGCTCGGCCATGGCCTGAAGTTCGACGAGGGCCGCGCCGTCTGCTTCTCCTCGGAAAAGTCCGATACCACGACCAAGGCCGAAAACGGCCTCGACAACGCCTCGGCCTGGCTCGGCCGGCCGGTGCCGGAGGTCTATTCCGCCGATCTCTCGGAATTCGTCTTCGCCGCGGGTGTGAAGCTTCTCAAGGAATTCCGCCCCGACGTCATGTACCTGACCACCACCGACTATGTGCAGCACAAATATGCGCCGGGCGTGCCGGAGGCCAATTCCTTCTACGAGATGTTCGACAAGTACCTGACCGAACTCGACGCGCTCGGTGCGGCGATCGTCGTCACGGCCGACCATGGCATGAAGCCGAAGCACAAGGCGGACGGTTCGCCCGATGTCATCTACGTGCAGGACCTGCTCGACGAATGGCTCGGCAAGGATGCCGCCCGCGTCATCCTGCCGATCACCGACCCCTATGTCGTGCATCACGGCGCGCTCGGCTCCTTCGCCACCGCCTATCTGCCGGAAATGGCCGACAAGGAGGAGATCATCGAGCGGCTGAAGTCGATCGAGGGTATCGATGTCGTGCTGTCGCGGCCGGAAGCCTGTGTCCGCTTCGAGCTGCCGGACGACCGCATCGGCGACATCGTGCTCGTCTCCTCGGAGAACAAGACGCTCGGCACCAGCGAGCACCGGCATGACCTTGCCGCGCTCAACGAGCCGTTGCGCTCGCATGGCGGCCTGACGGAACAGGAAGTGCCCTTCATTGCCAACCGCACGCTGCCGGAACTGTCTTCCGCCGGTACGCTGCGCAATTTCGACGCCTTCTACTACGCGCTCGTCGCCGCCGCGCAGCCGGCGCACTGAGGAGGGAGCGATGACCAAAGTGGAAACGACATTCGCGATCCGCCACGAGCCCATGCGGATCGCCGGCAGGATGGTCGATACCGAGGGGCGAGTCGAGGTGCACTACCCCTGGAACGATGCCGTCATCGGCACCGTGCCGGCCGGCAATGCCGAGCATGCCAGAAAGGCCTTCGAGATCGCGGCCGCCTACCAGCCGAAGCTGACGCGCTACGAGCGCCAGCGCATTCTCCTGAAGGCGGCCGAACTGCTGGTCGCCCGCAAGGAGGAGATTTCCGACCTCATCACGCTGGAGCTCGGCATTTCCAAGCAGGATTCGCTCTACGAGGTGGGCCGCGCCTTCGACGTGCTGACGCTGTCCGGCCAGATGTGCATCCACGACGACGGCGAGATCTTCTCCTGCGATCTCACTCCGCACGGCAAGGCGCGCAAGATCTTCACCACGCGCGAGCCGCTGACCGCCATCTCGGCGATCACGCCCTTCAACCACCCGCTCAACATGGTGGCACACAAGGTCGCCCCGGCGATCGCGACCAACAATTGCGTCGTGCTGAAGCCGACGGAGCTGACGCCGATGACGGCGCTCGTCTTCGCCGACATCCTCTATGAAGCCGGCCTGCCGCCTGAAATGCTCTCCGTCGTCACCGGCTGGCCGGGCGATATCGGCATGGAGATGATCACCAACCCGAATTTCGACCTGATCACCTTCACCGGCAGCGTGCCCGTCGGCAAGCTGATCGCCGCGCACGCCCACTACAAGCGCCAGATCCTGGAACTCGGCGGCAACGATCCGCTGATCATCCTCAACGACCTCTCCGACGACGACCTCGCCAGGGCGGCCGACCTTGCGGTGGCCGGCGCGACGAAGAATTCCGGCCAGCGCTGCACGGCGGTCAAGCGCATCCTCTGCCAGGAGCGCGTCGCCGACCGCTTCGTGCCGCTGGTGCTGGAGCGGGCGAAGAAGCTGAAATTCGGCGATCCCATGGACCGCGCCACGGAACTCGGCACGGTGGTGCACGCCAAGGCCGCGGAGGTCTTCGAGCGCCGGGTGCACCAGGCAGCGGAAGAAGGGGCGGAGATCCTCTACGATCCCGGCCGCAAGGGCGCCCTCCTGCCGCCGATCGTCGTCGACCGCGTCTCCCATTCGAGCGAGCTCGTCATGGAGGAGACCTTTGCGCCGATCATCCCGATCGTCCGGGCACCGGATGATGACGATGCGCTGATCGCGCTCTCCAACTCCACCGCCTTCGGCCTTTCCTCCGGCGTCTGCACCAACGATTTCCGCCGCATGCAGAAATACATCGCCGGCCTGAAGGTCGGTACGGTGAACATCTGGGAGGTGCCTGGCTATCGCATCGAGATGAGCCCCTTCGGCGGCATCAAGGATTCGGGCAACGGCTACAAGGAAGGCGTCATCGAGGCGATGAAGAGCTTTACCAACGTGAAAACCTTCTCCTTGCCGTGGTGATCTGAAGCAATCCCCTGCGGGATCACCCCTTCTGGGAGCCGCTTCGTGCGGCTCCCTTTTTTGTTGCCTGTTTTTCTCGCGGAGCGTGATGATTCCGGCGGCTACGGGTTCCGAATTGCCTGTTCAAACGGCAGTTTTCTTATAATTTTTATCTTCCAAACGATAAGAATAATAAATTTTACTTACCCAAAACCCCTGCCAGAATGCCTTTGGAAGCCGATCATATGAAGGGTGACATCTAGATCGCCCGCCGCGCTTCCCGGATTTTTCCAGGCCTTCAGAGGAGATTTTCAATCATGAACAGACGCATGCTTTTTATGCTTGCCGGCGCGGTTTCCGCCGTGCTTCCGACCATTGCCTTCGCTGAAACCCAGCTCACTGTCTATACCGCCGTCGAGGCCGTCGACCTCGACCGCTACAAGGCGACCTTCGAGAAGGCCCACCCCGACATCAAGATCAACTGGGTGCGCGATTCCACCGGCGTGATGACCGCCAAGCTGCTCGCCGAAAAGGACAATCCGCAGGCAGACGTCGTCTGGGGCCTTGCCGCCACCTCGCTGCTTCTTCTCAAGACGGAGGGCATGCTGGAAAGCTACGCGCCGAAGGGCGTCGAAGCGCTCGACAAGAAATTCGTCGACAAGGACAATCCGCCGAGCTGGGTCGGCATGGACGCCTATGTCGCCGCGCTCTGCTACAACACGGTGGAAGGCGAAAAGCTCGGCCTGACGGCGCCGGCGAGCTGGGAGGATCTCACCAAGCCGGAATACAAGGGCCATATCGTGATGCCGAACCCGGCGTCGTCGGGCACAGGCTTCCTCGACGTCTCCGGCTGGATGCAGATGTGGGGCGAGGAGAAGGCCTGGGACTTCATGGACAAGCTCCACGAGAACATCTCCGCCTATACCCATTCCGGCTCGAAGCCCTGCAAGATGGCGGGCGCCGGCGAAGCGGTGATCGGCGTCTCCTTCGAGTTCCCCGGCGCCAAGGCCAAGAGCGCCGGCGCGCCGATCGACATCATCTTCCCCTCGGAAGGCTCCGGCTGGGAAGCCGAGGCGACGGCGATCATCGCCGGCACGGCGAACCTTGAGGCCGCCAAGACGCTGGTCGACTGGTCGATCACCAAGGAAGCCAACGAGATGTACAACGTCGGCTACGCGGTGGTTGCCTATCCGGGCGTCGCCAAGGAGGTCGAGCACCTGCCGTCGGACATCGCCTCCAGGATGATCGACAACGACTTCGAATGGGCGGCCAACAACCGCACCACCATTCTGAAGGAATGGCAGAAGCGCTACGACGCCAAGTCGGAGCCGAAGAGCTGACCGATCGGCCGGGCGGGGTGCCTTTTTGCGCTCCGCCCATCGCATTCTCCTGAAATCCCTGAAGCCAGCGGAGCTTGCCGATGAGACATGCCCTGTCGATCGAACCGACGCCCACGAGCCTTCCCCGCGCCGCCGATCCCGCGGCCCCCTATCTGGAGATCACCGATCTGTGGAAGGCGTACGGCGATTTCGTCGCGCTGCGCGATATTTCGCTCAGCATCGCCAGGGGCGAGTTCATCTGTTTCCTCGGCCCTTCCGGTTGCGGCAAGACGACTCTTCTCAGGGCGGTCGCCGGCCTTGACCTGCAGTCGCAGGGCACCATCCTGCAAGGCGGCCGCAATATCTCCACCCTGCCGGCGTCCAGCCGCGACTACGGCATCGTCTTCCAATCCTACGCGCTCTTCCCGAACCTCACCATCGAGCAGAACATCGCCTTCGGCCTGGAGAATACCGGCCGGTCCAAGGCGGCGGTGGCCTCCCGCGTGTCCGAACTGCTGGAAACGGTCGGCCTTTCGGCTCATGGCAAGAAGTATCCCGCCCAGCTTTCCGGCGGCCAGCAGCAGCGCATCGCGCTCGCCCGCGCCATCGCCATCTCGCCGGGCCTGCTCCTGCTCGACGAGCCGCTCTCGGCGCTCGACGCCAAGGTGCGCGTGCACCTGCGCCACGAGATCAAGGCGTTGCAGCGCAAGCTCGGCGTCACCACCATCATGGTGACGCACGACCAGGAAGAGGCGCTTGCCATGGCCGACCGCATCGTCGTGATGAACCATGGCATCATCGAGCAGGTCGGCTCGCCCACGGAGATCTACCGTTATCCCGAAACGCTGTTCGTCGCCGATTTCATCGGCGAGACCAACCAGTTCCCGGCGAGGGTCGTCCGGGGCGGCGAGGTCGAGATTGGCCATTCGGCCTTCTGCTGCGCGACGGACGGTTTTGCGGCCGGGCAAGCCGCAACCGCCGTCGTGCGCCCGGTCGACATCATCCCGCACGGTGCGCATGCCCATGCCGTCAACGCCATCGACCGGCCCGCGACGCCGCAAAACCTCATCGACGCCGAGGTGCGGGAAATGGAGTTCCTCGGCATGTTCTGGCGCACGCGCCTGACCGCGCCACGGCTCGGCGAGCGCACGCTCGTCGCCGATTTCTCCGTCAATGCCGTGCGCCGGCTCAGCATCGAGACGGGGGGAGTCATCCAGGTGGAAATCCCGCGCGAGCGCCTGCTGCTCTATCCGAGGAGCGCCTGAGGATGGCCATCGCCCTTGAGACAGCCCACCCGCCGCTCGCCGGCAAGCACCTGCGCCAGCAGACCTCCCGCGACGACCGCATCAAGCTCGGCTTCATGGCCGTCATCGGCCTTTATCTCGTCATCGCGCTCGGCGCGCCGCTCTTCGTCATGCTGTCGAAGTCGCTGTCGACCTACCGGTTCGACCTTACGGCCTACGAGTTCCAGGTAAGTGACGGGACGGGTGCGAACTGGGGGCCGGTCGTCACGGCCGACGCGCTCAACCGGCAGGCCGGGGCCGTGGCGGAGGCGGACCTGTCCACCAATTCCGACGGCCGGCTTGCGGCGACAAAATTCTTCCCGGAATTCAGCTTCCGCAGCCCTGTGAACTACCGAATCCGCGGCGTGGACGAGGACGCGGCTTTTCTCGTCGGTTCGACGCTGGAGAAGGGGACGGCGTGGCGTGAATACGATTCCGGCACGTTCCGCCGCGTCGTGCTGCGCCCGGCGCGCACCATCGGCCTTGAGAACTTTTCGAACTATTTTTCCACGCCGGCGCTCGCCCAGTCGATCTACAATTCGGTGCTGATGGCGGCGATCAGCACGGTCGTCACCGTTTCCATAGCCTTTGCGCTCGCCTATGGGCTGACGCGCAGCTGCATGCCGCTGAAAGGCCTCTTCCGCGGCATCCTGACGATTCCGATCCTCGTGCCCTCGCTGCTTCCCGGCATTGCGCTCGTCTATCTCTTCGGCAACCAGGGGGTCTTCAAGGACTGGCTGCTCGGCTACTCCATCTATGGGCCGATCGGCATCGTCATCGGCTCGGTGTTCTTCACCCTGCCGCATGCCTTCCTGATCATCCTGACGGCGCTGTCCGTCGCCGATGCGCGGCACTACGAGGCCGCCGCCTCGCTGAAGGCGAGCAAGTGGCGTACCTTCCGGACGGTCACGGTGCCCGGCGCGCGCTATGGCATCGTCTCGGCCGCCTTTGTCGTCTTCACGCTGGTCATCACCGACTTCGGTCTGCCCAAGGTGATCGGCGGGCAGTACGGCATGCTCGCCGTCGACATCTACAAGCAGGTCATCGGCCAGCAGAATTTCGAGATGGGGGCGGTCGTCTCCGTCATCCTGCTCGTGCCGGCCGTGCTCGCCTTTGCCGTCGACCGGCGCATGCAGAAGCGGCAGGTGGCGCTGCTCTCGGCCCGGGCGGTGCCCTATGCGCCGAAGCCGAACGTGCGCGTGGACGCACCGTGCTTTGCCTTCGCCTGCCTCGTCAGCCTGTTCATCCTCGGCATGATCGCCATGTGCCAGGTCGCGGCGGTGGTGAAGTTCTGGCCCTATGACCTGACGCTGACGACGAAGAACTTCGCCTTCGACCTGATGGACGGCGGCGGCTGGGCGGCCTATGGCAACTCCATCCGGCTCGCCTTGCTGACGGCGCTGTTCGGCTCGCTTGTCGTCTTCGCCGGCGCCTATATGGTCGAGAAGGCGGATGGCTTTCGGTTCGGCCGCGGCCTCTTCCACTTCCTGGCGATGATGCCCATGGCCGTGCCGGGTATGGTTCTCGGCCTTGCCTATATCTTCTTCTTCAACAACCCGGCCAACCCGCTCAACCCGATCTACGGCACGATGACGATCCTCGTCGTCTGCACTGTGACTCATTTCTACACGGTCGCGCACCTGACCGCGCTCACTGCCCTCAAGCAGATGGATCCGGAATTCGAATCCGTCGCCGCCTCGCTGAAGCAGCCCTTCCACCGGCTGTTCTTCCGGGTCACGGTGCCGGTTTGCCTGCCGGCAATCCTCAACATCGCCATCTATCTCTTCGTCAATGCGATGACGACGGTCTCCGCCGTGGTCTTCCTCTATGCCACGGACACCAAGCTCGCCTCGGTCGCCGTGCTCAACATGGACGATGCCGGCGACATCGCTCCGGCGGCGGCGATGGGCATGATGATCTTCTACACCAATGTCGCCGCCAAGCTGATCCATGCGCTGATCGCCCGGGGATTGCTGGCACGCACCCAGGCCTGGCGATAGGCCTCATGCCGGGCGGCCGCACCGCCCGGCACCTTCTCCTCAGGCGACATGCCGCTCGTGTTCCATCTCCGGAGCATTGCCTCTGCCGCCCGCACGGCGGCGCGCGGTTTCCGCCAGGCGGGTCTGCTGCGGCGTGCAGCCGTAACGCTCCCGGTATGTTCGGGAAAAGTGCGAGGCGGTGGAGAAGCCGCAGGCCATGGCGATCTCGATGATGGGCTGGGACGCGGTCAGGAGCAGGAGATGCGCGCGCTCCAACCGCAGATCCAGATAGTAGCGCGCGGGCGTGCGCCCCATCTCCCGCCGGAACAGGCGCTCCATCTGCCGGCGGGAAAGCCCGCTGGCGGGCGAGAGGGCCGTGAGCCTCAGCGGCTCGGACAGGTTCGCCTCCATTTGCTCGATGACCCGGATCAGGAAGGCATTGTCGGTGCCGAGGCGGGCCTGAAGCGGCAGGCGCTGGCGCTCGCCGGTCTCGCGCAACCGCTCGCGAAGCGCGATCTCGCAGATGCGATTGACGGTGTCCGTGCCGAGATCCGCCTCGATGAGGCGCAGGAACAGGTCGAATGGCGCGTTGCCACCCGCGCAGGTATAGAGGCTGCCGTCGATCTCGAACGCGGTCTGGCGCGCCTTTGCGGTGAAGAACCGCTCGGAAAAATCCGGAAAATGCTCCCAGTGTACTGCGCAGCGGCGCCCGTCCGTGAGGCCGGCGCGCGCAAGGGGATAAAGGCCGCTGGCAAAGCTGCCGAGGGCCAGGCGGTTGCGGCCGCACAGCCGTAGCCAGGCCTCCAGTGCCCGGTCGGGCGGCGGTGCCATGCGCCCGCCGCAAACGACGATGCACCGGGGCGGCGCCACCCGCAACAGTCGGTCCCGCTCCTCGGCGAGCGACCTGTCGGCCGCGATGCGCATGCCGCAGGACGAAACGGCCGGCTGCCCATCCGCCGTGACGGCAAGCCAATCGTAGACCGGCCGGCCGGCTACGTCATTGGCGAGCCGCAGCGCCTCGACGGCCGCGGAAAATCCATGCAGCGCAAAGCCGTCGAGCAGATAGAAGGTGAAGAAGCGGTCGCCCGTGCATGCCTGTTGCATTGTCTCCTCCTGAGCGTGAAGGGTTGGCAAGAATGCAAGATGGGAAAAAAGATTACATAATGCAACATAAATGGACGCCATCACGGGCGTTTCTGATGTGTCGGAAGCAAGAACACCGCTTGGGCAATGGGAAAAGCCCGTCTGGATCGGGCTTTTCCCGTCCGGCTTGTCAAAACGACAAAAATGATCGCAGATAGCGGCATGTCTGACTCTCAAAGCACGCGAGCCTTGGCTCCTCGTCGCCACGGTGAAATCCTGCGCCGCCTTGCGGCGGATGGGACGGTGAGCATCACGGAGCTCGCCGATTTCTTCGACGTGTCGCGGCAGACGATCCGGCGGGACCTGAAGCTGCTTGCCGATCGCGGCCAGCTCGATCTCGTTCATGGCGGGGCGACCCTGTTCGAGCCGACCGAGGCCGCCTTCACGGAGCGGCGGGAGGAAAATGCCGATGCCAAGGCGGCGATCGGCCGCGTGGCGGCCGGCCTGGTGCGCGATGGCATGGTGGTCTTCCTCGATTCCGGTACGACGACGCTGGCCGTCGCGCAGGCGCTTTCCGAGCGGAAGAACCTGACGATCTGCACGACGTCGCTGTCCATCGCGCTGCTCATGTGCCGCCAGCCGCTGGTGCGTGTGCATATGCTCGGCGGCGAGATCGACCCGGACGAGGAGGCGGCCGTCGGCATCGATGCGCTGGAGGGGATCGGCCATTTCCGCGTCGATGTCGCCTTCCTGGGCGGCGGCGGCCTATCGCCCGACGGCGAGGTGACCGACTTCACCCGCAACGGTGCCGAGCAGCGCTCCCGCATGGTGGCGACGGCGGGCAAGGCCTATTTCGTGCTCGACAGCTCCAAGTTCGGCCGGCTGACGCCGCTGCGTATTCCACGCTTCGAGATGGCAGCAGGGGTGATCGCGGACCGCCGCCCGCCGGAGGCGATCTGCGAGGCACTGGAGCGCAGGGGGCCGGCATTGCTCATTCCTGCGTGATGAAATGTAATTTTTTGTAATATTTTGTCTTGTTCTTTCTCGGTGATTTGGTACCTTTCGGCCTTCCATCACTTCGGGAGGTCGTTTCATGGCGCAGGCATTTCCAACCCAGGCGCAGGTTGTCATCATCGGCGGCGGCATCATCGGCTGCTCGCTCGCCTATCACCTGACCAAGCTCGGCTGGCGGGACGTGGTTCTCCTGGAGCAGGGCCAGCTGAGCGGCGGCACCACCTGGCACGCCGCCGGCCTCGTCGGCCAGCTGCGCAGCCACGCCAACATGACGAGCCTCATCAAATATTCGACGCAGCTCTACAGCGAGCTGGAGGCCGAGACCGGACTTGCCACGGGCTGGAAGAATTGCGGTTCGCTTTCCGTCGCGCGCACGGCGGATCGCATGACCGTGCTGAAGCGTACCGTCGCCTCCGCCCGTGCGCAGGGTGTCGCCATCGAGGTGATCTCGCCGAAGGAAGCGCAGGATCTCTGGCCGGTCATGGCGATCGACGACCTCGTCGGCGCCGTCTGGCTGCCGGGAGACGGCAAGGCCAATCCGACGGATCTCACGCAATCGCTCGCCAAGGGCGCGCGCAGCCGTGGCGCGCGCATTTTCGAACGCGTCCGGGTCACCGGCATCGCCACGGCGAAAGGCGCTGTCACCGGCGTGGAGACGGATCGCGGGCCGATCGCCGCCGAAATCGTCGTCAACTGCGCCGGTCAATGGGCGCGCAAGGTCGGGAAGATGTGCGGCGTCGCCGTGCCGCTCCATTCGGCCGAGCACATGTATATCGTCACCGGCCGCATCGAGGGCGTGCATCCCGACCTGCCGGTGATGCGCGATCCCGACGGTTACATCTATTTCAAGGAAGAGGTCGGCGGGCTCGTCATGGGCGGTTTCGAGCCGGAGGCCAAACCCTGGGGCATGGCCGGTATTCCGGACGATTTCGAATTCGCCCTGCTGCCCGACGACTGGGACCAGTTCGAGATCCTCATGCAGAGCGCGCTGCAGCGCGTGCCGCAGCTGGCAACCTCGGAGGTCAGGACGTTCTACAACGGCCCGGAAAGTTTCACGCCGGACAACAATTTCATCCTCGGCGAAGCGCCGGAGCTGAAGAACTTCTATGTCGGCGCCGGTTTCAACTCCATGGGCATCGCCAGTGCGGGCGGGGCGGGGCGGGCGCTGGCCGAATGGATCGTCAACGGCGCGCCGACCATGGACCTTTGGCCCGTCGACATCCGCCGTTTCGCAGGCTTCAACAACAATCCGCGCTGGCTGCACGACCGTGTCAAGGAAACGCTCGGCCTGCACTATGCCATGCCCTGGCCGAACCGGGAGCTGGACACCGCGCGGCCCTTCCGCCGCTCGCCGCTCTATGACCGGCTGGCCGCGAAAGGGGCCTGCTTCGGTTCGAAAATGGGCTGGGAGCGTGCGAACTGGTTTGCCGCGGAGGGCGAGCGGCCGGTCACGGAATACGCCTTCGGCCGGCAGAACTGGCACGCGGCGGTGAAGCGCGAGATGAAGGCGACGCGCGAGGCGGCCGGCATCTTCGACCAGACCTCCTTCGCCAAGCTGCTCGTGCAGGGACGGGATGCCGCCGCAGCGCTGAACCGTATCTGTGCAGCGGTGATCGATGTGGAAATCGGCCGCTCCGTCTATACCGGCCTGCTGAACGAGCGCGGCGGCTATGAGAGCGACTTGACGGTCATGCGTCTTGCGGCCGACCGTTTCCTTCTCGTCACCGGTTCGGCGCAGGCGGTCCATGACGCGGACTGGATTCGCAAGAACATCCCCGTGGACGCTCATGTGAGCCTCACCGATGTCACGTCGGCCTATGCCGTGCTGGCGCTGATGGGCCCGAAATCGCGCGATATCCTCGCCCGCCTCACCTCCACCGACCTTTCCGGCGAAGGCTTCCCCTTCGCCACGATCCGTGAGATCGACATCGGTTACGCCACCGCCTATGCCAACCGCATGACCTATGTCGGCGAGCTCGGCTGGGAATTGATCGTGCCGACGGAATTTGCCGTCGGGGTCTACGAGGCGCTGCAGGAGGCCGGGCGTGATCTCGGGCTGGTGGATTGCGGCTATTATGCGCTGGAAGCGCTCCGGCTGGAAAAGGGATACCGCGCCTGGAGCCGCGAACTGACGCCGGACATCAACCCCTACGAGGCGGGCCTTGCCTTTGCGGTCTGCCTCGACAAGGCAGGCGGCTTCATCGGGAGGGAGGCGCTGGTCGCGGCAAAGGCCAGGGGCACGCCGACGAAGCGCATCGTGCAGTTCACCGTCGATGACCCGCTGCCCATGCTCTGGGGCGGCGAGCTCATTCTTCGGGACGGCAAGCCCGTCGGGGAGGCCCGGTCGGCGGCCTATGGCCACACGCTCGCCCGCTCCGTCGCTCTCGGCCTCATCGAGAACCCTTCGGGCGTCGACAAGGCCTTCCTGGAGAGCGGGCGCTTCGAGATCGACCTTGCGGGCGAGCGGTTCCCGCTGACGCCCTGCCTCGCGCCGGCCTACGATCCGAAGGCGCTGCGCGTGAAGGCGTAGGGGCGTATATCCCGATACCGGTAAGGAGAACGCCGCCCCGGAGCCGGGGCGGTGGATTGCGGGCGGGCAAGCGGCCGCCTGTCAGCCCTGCGCCGGCTTCCAGTCCGCCGGAGGAATGCAGTTTATCATCCACGGGACGCCGAACTTGTCGACCACGGAGCCGAACCCCGGCGACCAGAAGGTCTCGCCGAACGGCATGACGGCCTTGCCGCCTTCGGCGAGCTGGTCGAACCAGCGTTGTGCCTCGGCCTTGTCCGTGGTGTGCAGCGTGACGTCGAAGCCGTTCTTGGGCTTGTCGATGTTGGGCGCCCATCCGACATCCATGTCGGCGCCCATCAGTGCCTGGTCGCCGACGTCCAGCCAACAGTGCATCAGCCAGTCCTTGTACTTCGCATCGCTGATCGGCATGTCCGGCGGGCCTTCGCCATAGGGCATGGCGGCGGTGATCTTGCCGCCCAGAACCTTGGCGTAGAATTCGAATGCCTCGCGGCACTGTCCCTGGAAACTCAGGCTGGTCACGATCTTCATGCTTCATTCCTCCTCGTGGTTGTCGTTTTGTCCGCGACGCAGGATCCGCTGCCTGGGGATATTGATGTTGATATCAACGTAAACGGCTTGCAGAGTCAACCCGTGGCAGGGCCTCTCGTATAGCCACGCGAGGCAAACAAGATTGAGAGATCGGCCCATGATATCGGCCCGTCAAGCATCCGGCCTTCCCAACCGCTGAGAGACCCTGTCAACGACGGGTTTTCGCCGGGGCCGCCTTGTCGCTTCCGGCGGAAAAATCCCGCCGGACGATGCCGTGGCGCTGGAGCTTGTCGTAGAAGGTCTTGCGCGGGATGCCGAGGGCGGCGATCGTTTCCTGCACGTCGCCGTCATGGGCGCTGAGCGTGTCGCGGATGATCTCGGCCTCGAGCCGCTCCAGCCGTTCCGGCAGCGAGCCGGCGCCGCCGGTCTCGGGCGAGGGGCTTTGCGACGAAAGCACCGCGGACGTCATGCCGAGCACGGTGCGCTCGGCGAAATGGGAGAGTTCGCGCACATTGCCGGGCCAGTCGTGCTCGCGCAGGTGGCGCAGGATATCGGCCGAAAGACCGGGCGCCGCGCGCTGGAAGCGCCGGGCGGCGCGCTCGGCGAAATAGCTGAACAGCAGCGGAATGTCCTCACGGCGCTCGCGCAGCGGCGGAATGGTGAGGGAAACGACGTTCAGCCGGTAGTAGAGGTCTTCGCGGAAGGTCTTCCGCTGGGCGGGATCGGCGAGATCGACCTTGGCGGCCGCGACGATGCGGATATCCACCGGCCGGACCTCGTTCGTGCCGAGCGGCGTCACCTCGCGCAGTTCGAGCACGCGCAGCATCTGGACCTGCGTGGAAAGCGGCATGCTTTCCAGTTCGTCGAGGAAAAGCGTGCCGCCGCTCGAATGTTCGATGCGGCCGATGCGTTTCTTCTGCGCGCCGGTGAAGGCGCCGGGTTCATGGCCGAAAAGCTCGCTTTCGATAACCTGCTCGGGCAGGGCGCCGCAGTTGAGCGCCACGAAGTTACCCTTCGCCCGGCGGCTCCAGCCATGCAGCAGACGGGCCACGACCTCCTTGCCGCTCCCTGTCTCGCCAGTGACGAGCACGTCGACATCCGTATCGGCGATCTGGCGCAACGTCTGGCGAAGCCGGTCCATCGCCGGCGTCTGGCCGATCAGGGGGATGTCGTCCTCTGCCTGCCGGACGCTTTCCCGCAGGCGACGGTTCTCCAGGACGAGGCTGCGTTTTTCCGCCGCGCGCTGGACGCACTGGATCAGCCGTTCGGCGGGAAAGGGCTTTGCGATGAAATCGTAGACTCCCTCCTGGATGGCCTTGACCGCCGTTGCGATGTCGCCGTGGCCGGTGACGAGCACGACCGGGATCTCGGCGTCGAGCGCGCGAACGCGCGCGAAAAGCTGGAGGCCGTCCATGCCGGGCATGCGGATGTCGGAGACGACGACGCCGGCAAAATCCGTGTTCAGCAGGTCCAGCGCCTCGGCGGCGGAACCGAGCGGCGACACGGCAAAGCCCGCGAGGTCCAGCGTCTGGGCCGTGGCGCGCAGAAGCTGCCTGTCGTCATCGATGAGGAGAACGGGCGTGCTCATGCGTCAGCCTTTCGCAGGTGGACCCGGAAGGTGGCGCCGCGCTCGCCCGTCTCGACCTCCAGCCGGCCGCCATAATCGGAGACGATGTCCTTGGCGATGACGAGGCCAAGGCCGAGGCCCTTTTCCTTGGAGGTGTTGAACGGCTCGAAGAGCGAGGCGAGGATGTCGGCCGGCAGGCCGGGACCGTTGTCGGCCACCGAAACGACGACATCGCTTTTCCCGGCGGCGATGGAGACAGTAACGCGCCCGTCCGCGCGGTCCTCCACGGCCTCGAGGGCGTTCTGGAACAGGTTGATGAAGACCTGTTCCAGCCGCAGCCGGTTGCCGGTCACGCGCAGGCCCTCCGACAGCGGGGCGACGATCAGGCGTTCGAGCCGGCCGGTGAAGCGGCTGCGCAGCAGGAGGATCGCGCCGTCGATGACCTCCTGCAGCACGACGGGCTCCGCGGCGGTGCGCCCCTTGCGCGCCAGCGCCTTCAGGTCTTCCGTGATGCCGGCGATCCGGTCGGTGAGGCCGGCGATGAGATCGAGGTTCTCCTTTGCCGGCTCTGGCCGGTTGCGCGTCAGAAAAACCTTTGCATTGTCGGCATAGGCGCGAATGGTGGCGAGCGGCTGGTTGATTTCATGGGCGACGCCGGCGGCGACCTGGCCGAGGATGGCGAGCCGGTTGGCCTGCACCAGGTCCTCCTGCACGGCCTGCAGCTTCGTTTCGGTTTCCCGGTGATCGGCAATCTCGGCCTGCAGGTGGTCGCGGGCGAGGCTGAGGTCGCGCGTGCGCTCGATCACGCGGCGTTCGAGTTCTTCGCGCGCCGCCTGGTCGCGCGCGGCGTCGGCAAGCGCCGTCTGGCGCCGGCGCAGCCAGAGCGCGGCTATGAGTGTGACCGCGCCGACGGCCACGAGGGCCAGGAGGCGCGCCTCCCGCATGCCGGCGTCGACGGCGCCGCGGGCCGGTACGAGATATTCGAAATGCCACGGCGTCGAGGCGACGGGCGCGATGATCCTGAGATAGGTCTCCGCGCCGCCGCCCGGCTGGACGGCGCGCAGCAGCAGGCTTCCCTCCACCGGATCGAAGGGGAGGGGGGCGAGGGGCGCCTCGCCGAACTGCAGGCTTTCGCGAATGGCCGCGAGGCTTTCGGCCGGCAGCGGCTGCGTGGTCATGAAGCGCCAGGAGGGGATGCTGGTGATCAGCACCACATGATTGGCATCCACCACGTAGGACGGACGCTGCGTTTCGTGCCAGTCGCGCTCCAGCTGGTCGAATTCCATCTTGACGACGATGACGCCGAGGGGCGCGGCGGCCGGGCCGATCCGGTGGGAAATGTAGAGGCCGGGCCGCTTGCTGACCGAGCCGAGCGCGAAATGCTCTGCCGTGCCCTCCGCCATCGCGCGGGAAAAGTAGGCGCGGAACGAATAGTCGTTGCCGACGAAGCTCGTCGGCTCGCGCCAGTTGCTGGCGGCGATCGCCGCGCCCTTGCCGTCGATGGCATAGATCACCGCCGCATTGGTGCCGGCAACCAGTTCCTCCAGCTTGCGGTCGAGGAAGGAGCGCCGGGCGGCGTCGGTGTCTGCCAGGGCCTCCATGACGTCCCGGTCGCGGGACAGCAGGAAGGGAAGGGCCCGCGGGCGTTCCAGAACGGCCTGCAGGAGCGCGACCTTGAGGTTCGCATCGATCCGGCCCTGCGCCTCAAGTCCCGAAAGGGCCGAGGCGCGGCCGTAGAGGCCGGCAGCGTGGAGCGCGGCAAGAGTGAGGACGAGGACGGCAATGGCGAACGCCACCCATTGCCGCCGCGTCGCGCGGTCGAGGGCGATCTGGCTGCTCGTCGTCGGAAGCGGGTTCATCGGAGATTTTGAGCATGAAACCGCACGATCCTCAAGAAGAATAGTGCGAAAACCCGCACTCCTTTGCTTTTAGAGATTTGCATGGTTTTAAAATAATTTATTTATTACAGCCACTTAAATGAAGAAATGCAAACTGGCACGCCGCTTGCTGAACCTCCTGCGATTGCAGCAAAGCCACCCCGGGAAGAGCCAGTGCGCTGGTTGGGGTGCGAAAGGAGGAAGCCATGCACATCTCGTCTGTCGCCACGCCCGACCGTGGCCCGTTGCCGTTCTACCGCCACCTCTATGTCCAGGTGATCGTCGCCATCGTCGCCGGCATGCTGGTCGGCCACTACTATCCCGATTTCGGCGCCGGCCTGAAGCCGCTCGGCGATGCCTTCATCCGGCTCGTCAAGATGATCATCGCGCCGGTGATCTTCCTGACGGTCGCGACCGGCATTGCCGGCATGTCGGACCTCAAGAAGGTGGGGCGCGTTGCCGGCAAGGCGATGATCTATTTCCTCACCTTCTCCACGCTCGCGCTCGCCGTGGGCATGCTCGTCGCCAATGTCGTGCAGCCTGGCGCCGGCATGCATATCGATCCGGCCTCGCTCGACGCCGATGCGGTGGCGACCTATGCCAGCAAGGCGCATGAATCCACCATCACCGGCTTCCTGATGAACATCATACCGCAAACCATCGTCGGCGCCTTCGCCGAGGGTGACATCCTGCAGGTGCTGTTCTTCTCGGTGCTGTTCGGCATTGCGCTCGGCATGGTCGGCGAGCAGGGCAAGCCCGTCGTCGATTTCCTGCAGGCCCTGACGACGCCGATCTTCCGGCTGGTCGCCATCCTCATGAAGGCGGCGCCGATCGGTGCCTTCGGTGCCATGGCCTTCACCATCGGCAAATACGGCATCGGCTCGGTCGCCAACCTCGCCTTCCTGATCGCCACCTTCTACCTCACCGCCTTCCTCTTCGTCTTCGTCGTGCTGGGCACCGTTGCCCGGTACAACGGCTTCTCGATCATCGCGCTCATCCGCTATATCAAGGAAGAGCTGCTGCTCGTCCTCGGCACGTCTTCGTCCGAGGCGGCGCTTCCGGGCCTGATGCAGAAGATGGAACGGGCGGGTTGCAAGCGCTCGGTCGTCGGCCTCGTCATTCCGACGGGCTACTCGTTCAATCTCGACGGCACGAATATCTACATGACGCTTGCCGCGCTCTTCATCGCGCAGGCCGTCGACATTCCGCTGTCGATGGGCGACCAGATCCTGCTGCTGCTCGTGGCGATGCTGAGCTCAAAAGGCGCCGCTGGCATTACCGGTGCCGGCTTCATCACGCTTGCCGCGACGCTTTCCGTCGTGCCCTCCGTGCCGGTTGCCGGCATGGCGCTCATCCTCGGCATCGACCGTTTCATGTCGGAGTGCCGGGCGCTTACCAACTTCATCGGCAATGCCGTCGCGACGATCGTCGTCGCCCGGTGGGAAGACGAGCTGGACGTCGCCAAGCTGAATGCGGCGCTGAGCGGCGGCATCGAGGAAACACCGGTACCAGTGCCGGTCCTGCAGCCGGCGGAGTGACCGCGGCCCTCGCCTGAGCCCTGGAATTTGCAGCCTCCTCAAGGCGCGGCGCTAGGATCGCCGCGCCTTGATCGTGTTCATCACGAAGCTGGTCTCGATCGTGTCGACGCATTTCAGCTTGGCGATCTTGTCCTTGATGAAGCGCTCGTAGTGATCGAGGCCGGCGCTCATCACCATCAGCACATAGTCCCGCGCACCCGTCACCAGCTGGCACTCGATCACCTCGTCCCAGCCCTTGACGGCCTCCTCGAACATGCGGATTTCGTCGTCGTGCTGGCGGCTGAGGCGGATCGACGCGATGGCGGTCATCGTCCAGCCCTCGACGGCCGGATCGATGATCGTGGTATATCCGCGGATAATCCCGGTTTCCTCGAGGCGCCGCAGCCGTCGCAGGCACGCCGATGCGGACAGGCCGACGCGCTCGGCCAGTTCGTTGTTGGTGATGCGGGCATCCGCGGCGAGCTCGCGCAGGATGCGCCGGTCGATGTCATCTGCAATTTTCTGCGACAATTTTCAGCTTTCCTCGCAAGAAGTTGCTTTAAAAAACAACAAGCCGCACCAAATAGCAAGGAAACGCCGCCGCCTCTGATATAATTTGTCGTTGGAGATCGCTACACGAACGAGGGAGACGTTTCATGACCGCGCCGCATCCGTCGAGAACCCATATCGGCAACCACGCCCTGCATCCCGAAACGCAGATGCTGAACTATGGCTATGATCCAGAACTCTCCGAAGGCGCCGTCAAGCCGCCGGTCTTCCTGACGTCGACCTTCGTCTTCGCATCCGCCGAGGACGGGCGCGACTTCTTCGACTACGTCTCCGGGCGCAAGGAGCCGCCGGAAGGCAGGGGCGCCGGCCTCGTCTATTCGCGCTTCAACCATCCCAACAGCGAGATCGTCGAGGATCGCCTGGCCGTCTACGAGCGGACGGAAAGCTGTGCGCTGTTCTCCTCGGGCATGTCGGCGATCGCCACCACGCTCCTCGCCCTCGTGCGGCCGGGCGATGCCGTGCTGCATTCGCAGCCCCTTTATGGCGGCACCGAAACCCTGCTGGCAAAGACCTTCCTCAATCTCGGCGTCTCGGCCGTGGGTTTTGCCGATGGCGTCAGCGAGGCGTCGGTGCAGGCCGCGGCGGAGGCGGCGATGCAGAAGGGCCGCGTCTCCGTGATCCTCGTCGAAACGCCGGCAAACCCCACCAACAGCCTCGTCGATATCGCGATGATCCGCCGGGTCGCCGATGCGATCGGCAAGCGGCAGGGGCATGTGCCGGTCGTTGCCTGCGACAACACGCTGCTCGGCCCGGTCTTCCAGCGGCCGATCGAGCATGGGGCGGATCTCTCGCTCTATTCGCTGACCAAATATGTCGGCGGTCATTCGGACCTGATCGCCGGGGCGGCCCTCGGCCGCAAGGCGGTCATGAAGCAGGTCAAGGCGCTGCGCGGCGCGATCGGCACGCAGCTCGACCCGCATTCCTGCTGGATGCTCGGGCGCTCGCTGGAGACGCTGCAGATCCGCATGGAGCGGGCGAACAGCAATGCGGCAGCAGTCGCCGAATTCCTGCGCGAGCATCCCAAGGTGGAGGCGATCCACTACCTGCCCTTCTACGACCCCGCATCGCCGGCCGGCCGGACCTTTGCCACCCAGTGCAGCGGTGCCGGCTCGACCTTCTCCTTCGACATAAAGGGCGGGCAGCCGGCCTCGTTCCGGTTCCTCAACGCGCTGAAGATCTTCAAGCTCGCTGTCAGCCTCGGCGGCACGGAATCGCTCGCCTCGCATCCCGCGACGATGACCCATTCGGGTATCCCCGTCGAGGTGCGCCAGCGCATCGGCGTGCTCGAATCGACCATTCGCCTGTCCATCGGCATCGAGCATCCCGATGACCTGGTGGCCGATCTGGTGCAGGCGCTCGACGCAAGCTAGGACTTAGCTCTCCATGGGCCCCTTGCCCTGCCCGTCGAGCAGCCAGGCGATGCTGACCTGCAGGATGCGCGCGAGCATGTCGAGGCGGTTGGCGCGGGGCTCCGCGCGGTCGTTCTCCCAGTTGGTCCAGGTCTCGACCGTCACGCCGGCAATGGCGGAGATCTCTTCGACGGTAAGGCCGACGGCATCGCGCGCGAGCGAAATCCGCCCGCCGATCGTGTCATAGGCCGTGTCGACAGCGGTCCTTGGGGCAAGCGTGGCGTCGTTGTACATGTCGATATCCTTTGTTCGTGGAGGGATGCCCCGCGCGGTTCGCGCGAGGCAGGCTGTCGGTCCTGCGGCCGGCGTCAGCCGTCTTCCTTGGCAAGCCAGGCCTTGATCTGGTCGGCATGGTTCGCGATGTACGCGTCGACGGCCTTCTCATACGAGGTCTCCTGCGCGTCGAACATCGCGGCCTCGAGGTCGCCGATCGGCAGCTTCATGCGCGACAGGAAGGCCGCGACCTCCGGATTGTCCTTGTCGAAATCCTTGCGGGCGATCACATCGACATGCTCGGCCTTGCCGAGGGTGCCCTTCGGGTCGTCGATGTAGCGCAGCTCGTATTTGCCGAACATCCAGTGCGGGCTCCAGGAAGTGGCGACGAACCATTCCTCCTTGCGGATCGCCCGGTCGACCGTCGTCAGCATGCCGGCTTCGCTGGAGATCTGCAGCTTGTAGCCGTCGAGGTCGTAGTCCTTGACCGCCTGTTCCGAAAGGCGGGTGAGGCCGGCGCCAGGATCGATGCCCTCGATGCTGCCCTTCAGCTTCGCCTTCACGTCGTCCTTCTTCAGGTCCTCGATGGAGGCGATGGCGTCTTCCGGCACATAGGCGGGCACCACCCAGCCGAGCTTCGCGCCGTCATAGACGGTGCCGAGCGTCGTCACCTTGTCCTTCACCTTGGCGAAGTAGTCGGCATGGGTCTGTGGCAGCCAGGCCATCATCATGACGTCGAGGTCGCCGCGGCCGACGCCCTGGTAGAGCGGCGCGACGTCGGTCTGGACGAGCTCGACCTCGTGGCCGAGTTCGTCCTTGATGAGCTTGGCGGCAAGCTTCGTCACGAATTCGGCGTCGGACCAGGCGGCCCAGCCGATCTTCACCGGCGCCTTGTCTTCGGCCAGCGTCGTGCCGGCCGCACCGATGAACATTCCGGCCGCAAGGCCGAGGGTAACGAGTGTCTTGAACATCTTTGCTCCTTTTGGAAGGTTCGCATTCGGCGGCGCGCGCCGCCGGCTTTCGGGCGTCAGGCCGTGGCGATGGACGCCGCCGGGGCCTGCGTCCGGGTTCGGAAGACGGTGCGCCAGAGGCCGGCGCGTTCCTTTCCGAGGCTCTGGGTGATCCGGTCGAGGATCACCGCGAGAATGACGACGGCGATGCCGCCCTCGAAACCGGTGCCGACATCGAGACGCTGGATCCCGGTCAGCACCGTGTTGCCGATACCGCCCGCGCCGATCATCGAGGCGATCACCACCATGGACAGCGACAGCATGATCGTCTGGTTGATGCCGGCCATGATGGAGGGCATGGCGTTGGGCAGCTGCACCTTGAAGAGCAGCTGCGGGGCCGTGCAGCCGAAGGCGTTGCCGGCCTCGATATATTCCACATGCACCTGGCGGATGCCGAGATTGGTGAGGCGCACGACCGGCGGCATCGAGAAGATGACGGTCGCGATGGTGCCGGGCACGGCGCCGAGGCCGAAGAACATCGCAGCCGGGATCAGGTAGACGAAGGCGGGCATGGTCTGCATGAGGTCGAGCACGGGGCGGACGACGGCCGCGACCCGGTCGCTGCGCGCCATGGCGATGCCGAGCGGCAGGCCGACGAGCATGGCGACAAGCGTCGAGGCGAGAACCAGCGACAGCGTCTCCATCACGGCGGACCACAGGCCCATATGATCGACGAGCCAGAGCGCGGCGGCGGTGAAGGCGGCAAAGCCGAAGCCGACGCGCCAGAGCGACAGCAGCACGAAGATCGCAAGGCCGACAGGCATCGGCGTTGCGAGAAGCGCCGCCTGGATGCCGTTCGTCACCGCGCCGATCACGGCGGCGATGAAGTCGAGCAGCGGGGCGAAGTTGTCGAGGATGTAGTTGACGGCGTTGTCGACGCCGTCGCCGATATCGAATGTCATGGATTTTTCTCCGGGCTGGCGGGATCAGGCGGTGCGGTCGAGCGCTTCGAGAAGCGCGGATTTGCTGATCGAGCCGAGGTAGCGGTTGGCCTCGTCGACGACCGGGACCGGAAAGGCGCTGGCGGCGACCTTGCCGAGGACGTTGGCGAGGTTTTCCGAGGCGGGGATCGGCTCGATGCCCGGCAGGAACGCCCGGCGATAGGGATCGCTCGCGCCGTCGCGGCTGGTCTCGATCAGCGATGTGCGGCTGACCATGCCGTGGAAGGTCTTGTCGCGGCCGAGGATGATGGCGACATCCCGGTCGAAATGCTCCATGCGTTCCAGGGCCGCGGCAGCGGAGACGCCCTGGCGCTCGATGATGGTCACCTGCGTCTTGCGCGCGACGTCCCCGGCGCGGAAGACCTGCGAGACATCGACATTGCGGAAGAAGGAGCGGACATAGTCGTTGGCGGGCTTCAGCACGATCTCGTCGGGCGTGCCGACCTGCACGACCGCACCGTTCTGCATGATGCAGATGCGGTCGCCGATGCGCATGGCCTCGTCGAGGTCGTGGCTGACGAAGACGATGGTCCGGCTGTGCTCGGCCTGGAGGCGCACCAGCTCGTCCTGCATCTCCGTGCGGATGAGCGGATCGAGCGCGGAAAAGGCCTCGTCCATCAGGAGCACGGTCGGCTCGCCGGCAAGCGCCCGGGCAAGGCCGACGCGCTGCTTCATGCCGCCGGAAAGCTGGTCGGTGCGGCTGTCGTCATAGCCGTCCAGCCCGACGGCCCTGAGCGCGGCGCGGGCGCGCTGCCTGCGCTCGGCCTCGCCCATGCCGGCAACCTCCAGCCCGAAGGCGGCATTGTCGATGACGGTGCGGTTCGGCAGCAGCGCGAAGGACTGGAAGACCATGCTGATGTCGCGGCGCCGGAGCGCGATCAGCTCGCTGCGCGGCATGCGCGCGACGTCGCGGCCCTCGATCTCGATCGATCCCGATGTCGGCTCGATCAGCCGGTTGATGAGGCGCAGCATGGTAGACTTGCCGGAGCCTGAAAGGCCCATGATGACGAAGATCTCGCCGGTGCGGATATCGAAGCTGGCATTGTCGACGCCGATGGTGCAACCCGTGGCCGCGTGGATATCCGCCTTGGTCTTTCCGGCCTTCAGGAGCGCGAGGGCCCTGTCGGGTCGCTCGCCGAAAACCTTGAAGACGTTCTTGATACTGATCTTGATCCCTCGGTCGTTTGCCGAAAGGTCGCTCTCAGTTGCAAAAGCCATATTGTCCTGGGCCCGGCTCCGGAAGCGGGGCGCTCTCCTTTGTTGGTTGTCAGCTGATCAAGCACTCAGCGGGATGAAACACGCGCAAGCCGAAAGGCTTCGCAAAAACGATAGCGCGTCGCAATATGGACACTGTTTGGCACATTGATGCCAAATTGTCCACACGATAAGAAAAAAATTCTATTTGTGTGTTCATTTCAGCTCGGAGCCGGAACGATTTCGCGCCGGAATCTGTGGCGCTTGCGCCGCTCGCCGATCTGGCCTCGGGCGGCCTGCCAGCGACATCGCCTTTGCCTCTGGCCTGACAAATATGGCGGCAGGTTCTCCACTCCGCCGGGAGTGCGGACCCCGGAGATGATTCTTCTTTGCCCCTGCACAAAGACCCTGGTGTTCTTCCGCTGCAATGGACTGGCGACAACCGGAAGACCCAATCCTTGTGAAGGAGCCAGGATGCAAACCCTTTCCCTTGACCTGACCGTGGCGTCGATCGCGGCGGAACTGCCCGGCGCCGCCGATCTGTTTCGTCGTTCGGCCATCAATTTCTGCTGTGCGGGCAATGTCCCGCTTCGCGCGGCGGCCGAGCGGGCGGGCCTCTCCCCGGAGGAGCTGCTGGCTGCGCTGGAGGCGCTCGAACAGGCGGCAGGCCGCGATGCGCCCGAGGAGACCGGACCGCTCATCGACCACCTCCTCACCCGCTATCACGAGACCCACCGCCAGGAATTGGCGTTCCTGATTCCGCTCGCCGAGAAGGTCGAGCGGGTCCATGGAGACCATCCGGCCGCGCCCTCGGGACTGGCCGCGGCGCTGACCGCGCTGCGCGACGAGCTGGAAGGCCACATGATGAACGAGGAGCAGCTGGTCTTCCCGATGATGCGCCAGGGCGGAGCCACGCGGATCACCCACCCGGTCGCGCAGATGCGCCGCGAGCACGACGATGCCGTCCGGCTCCTCCATGACATAGAGCATGCCGCCCATGGCATGGCCCTGCCGTCCGGCGCCTGTGGTTCGTGGACGGCGCTCTATACGGGGCTCAGGAAGTTCACCGACGATCTCGTGATGCACATGCATCTGGAGAACACGGTGCTCTTTCCACGCTTCGAGGCCCCCGCCGCTTGAGGCTGGCGATCCGGCGCCGCGGCTGGGAGCATGTGGCGTCGGCAGATCTTTCAGGACCGCGGGCCTTGGTCTGCCAAGGCCCTCAGCCGCCCATGCGAAGGGCCGATATGCAGTCAAGGATGCGGGCGGCATGGGTTTGCGCCCGGTCACGCCCCGCTTCGTCGGGAAGGCGCTCTGCAAGATCAAGATAGGCGTCGAGCAAGGCTTCGCTGAGGGCCTGCGGGGTTTCCAGCACGGCCGGTTCCAGCGAAGCGAAGGCCGGTGCCGGTGCTGGCGACAGCGGATGGCGGGTGAGGGCGCTCGCGCGGGCACTGGCCTCAGCCGAGAGGTTCGCCAGCATGGCCCCGGCCGGAGCCTTCACGTCGCCGGCAGCCCTTGCCGAAAGCAGCGCGGACAGCCGTTCCTCAAGGGCTGCAAGCGACCATTGCCGCGCCTCTCCGGACATGGCCTCGCGCTGGAGATGGAAGGCGCGCCGCCGCTCGCGCCGCAGGGTCGCGACATGCGTCAGCTCCTCGCGCGCCATCTGCTCGGCCGCCTCGCGCAGCTGGGTCGAGGGGCTGCGGGAGGCGAGATAGGTCCAGAAGGCGAAGGCGCGTTCCTCGTTGCGCACGGCGATGGAGAAGGCGCGGTAGGCGCTGATGAGTTCCGGCGCGACGAGGGAGGTGCCCTCGTCGTCGAAGGTCGGGTCGAGGCTCCAGCGCACCGCAGACGGGTCAGGCGCCTTGCCGGTCGTGCGTTGCGACCAGTAGGCGACATTGCCGAGATGGCCGCTCTCCTCTTCCACCAGCTTTTCGAACACCGCGGCAAGGTCGTGCCGGCCTTCTTTCCTCATGCGGCCGGCGAGCGAGGCATAGCCCGCGATCGCCTCCTGCTCCATCGCCGCGGCGATGGCGAAGAGCTCTTCCATGGTTTCGACGGTGCCCGAAGGTTCGTTCCCGAGTAGCGGCATCGGTAGCATCTCCCTTGCATGCGCACTCTCCCATTGCGGATCGGTACGGTGTTTGTGCTGCAACAAATTGCGCAGAGGTATCTTGCCTAGAATGCCGGCATCGATACTCCCTTGCCGGAAAGCGCCATCTTGACAGACCGTCTGCCGACCCCGACCCGCAAAACGATCCGCCCCGCGGCCTGGTTGAGGCACCTTCTGCTGGTGCTGTTCGCCCTGCTGGCGACGGTGCCGGTCGTGTCGAGGGCGGAGGCCGCCTCAAGGCTTGCGGAATATCTGCCGAAGGCGCAGCCGGCCGACCTCTTTCCCGGCGCGGACCGTTTCGGCGAGCCGGCGGGCGAACCGCCGATCGCCCCGGTCTGGCAGGGCGAGGCGCTTGTCGGTTACGCCTATCTCAATTCCGATTTCACCAGCGCGACCGGCTATTCGGGCAAGCCCATCCACATCCTCGCCGGCATCGACCCGCAGGGCGTGCTGCGCGGCTTCAAGCTGGTCCATCACCAGGAGCCGATCGTTCTCATCGGCATTCCCGAGGAGAAGGTGGTCGCCGCGCTCGACACGCTGATCGGCCGCGATATCGGCCGCGTCGCCGCGGGCGCGGAGCGGCCGCCGCAGGTGGATATCGTCAGCGGTGCGACGGTGACGGTGCTTGTCATGGGCGACAGCGTCGTGCGCTCGGCCGTGCGGCTCATCCGCAGCGGCCGGCTGGGGGGCGATGCGGCGGCCGGTGCCGCGCCGCCGGCCGAGATCCGCACGCTCAAGGCGGGAGCCGGCGGGGCCCGTTCCTGGGAAGCGCTCGTCGGCGACGGTTCCATCCGTGGCCTCAGCCTGTCCGTCGGCGAGGTAAGCGAGGCTTTCGCGCGTGCCGGCGAGGAGAAGGCCGCGCAGCATCCCGAGACGCGCAGCCCTGAAGACCGTTTCATCTCGCTCTACATCGCGCCTGCCAGCGTGCCGGAGATCGGCCTCAGCCTTCTCGGCAAGGAAGGCTACGAACGGCTTCGCGCAAAATTGCGGCCGGGCCAGCAGGCCATACTCGTTGCCGGCGACGGGGCCTATTCGTTCAAGGGATCGGGTTATGTGCGCGGCGGCATCTTCGACCGCATCGAGCTGATGCAGGACGGGCAGGGCGTGCGGTTCCGCGACCGGGGGCACACGCGGCTTGCCGACATTGCCGCCGAGGGCGCGCCACATTTCCGGGAGATCGCGCTTTTCACCGTGCCGGAGGATTTCGCCTTCGACGTGACGGCGCCCTGGGAGCTGCAATTGCTGGCGCAGCGCTCGTGGAGCGTGCGCGACAAGGCCATCCTGCCCTTCGACCTCGGCTACAGCCTGCCGGATCGCTACGTCGCCGTGGAAAAGACGAAGCCGGTGCCGGTCGCCACGACCGAAGCCGAACCACAGGCCGCCGCAGCCTTCGAGGGCGAGAACGAACCGCTCTGGATGCAGATGTGGCGCATGAACATGGTCGAGATCGGCATCACCGCTTTCGCGCTGCTGCTGCTCACCGCCATCTTCTTCTTCCAGGACTGGCTCGTCCGCCGTCCCGTGCTGCATGTCTGGGTGCGGCGTTCCTACCTCGTCTTCGTCCTCGTCTGGCTCGGCTGGTATGCCAATGCGCAGCTTTCCGTCGTCAACGTGCTGACCTTCACCAATGCGCTGATCACCGGCTTCAACTGGGAGTTCTTCCTCTCCGCACCGCTGATCTTCATCCTCTGGGCGACGGTGGCGGCCGGGCTCCTGTTCTGGGGGCGGGGACCGTTCTGCGGCTGGCTCTGCCCGTTCGGCGCCCTGCAAGAGCTCACCAACAATCTCGCGCAATGGCTGAAGGTGCCGCAGATCAAGGTGCCGTTCTGGCTGCACGAGCGGCTGTGGCCGGTGAAGTATATCCTCTTCCTCGGCCTGTTCGGCCTGTCGTTCTACTCGGTCGCGCTTGCGGAGGTCTTTGCCGAGGTCGAGCCGTTCAAGACCGCGATCATCCTGAAGTTCGCCCGCGACTGGCCCTTCGTGCTCTTCGCGCTGACGCTGCTCTCGCTCGGCCTCTTCATCGAGCGCTTCTATTGCCGCTACCTCTGCCCGCTCGGCGCCGCGCTCGCCATTCCCGGCCGCATCCGTATGTTCGAATGGCTGAAGCGCTGGCCCGAATGCGGCTCGCCCTGCCAGCGCTGCGCCAAGGAATGCCCCGTGCAGGCGATCCATCCCGAGGGACAGATCAACGTCAACGAGTGCATCTACTGCATGCACTGCCAGGAGCTCTACCACGACGACCACCGCTGTCCGCACATGATCCAGGTGCGGCTGAAGCGGGAGAAGTTCGAGCGGCTGTCCTCGCCCGCAACGCGCGGGCCGGGGCCGGTTCCGCCGGTCATCACCCACAGGGGCGTCGCCATCGAGAAACCCGATCCGGCTGCCGGATCGCCGAACTGACACCAGAACAAGGAGAGATGCCATGCCACAGGATGAAACGAAAGCAGGTCTGAGCCGCCGCCAATTGCTGGGCTCCACGGCCGTCGCGGCGGGGGCGGTGGGAACCGGCGCGCTCGCCTTCGGCGGGATCACCGCGGCGCCCGCGCTTGCGCAGGCCGCTGCCAGCGGCAACTACGAGGTCAAGCCGGGCGAACTCGACGAATATTACGTCTTCTTCTCCTCGGGCCAGTCAGGCGAGGTCCGCATCGTCGGCCTTCCCTCCATGCGCGAGCTGATGCGCATCCCGGTCTTCAACCGCTGCAGCGCCACCGGCTGGGGGCAGACCAACGAGAGCCTGAAGATCCTGACGGAGGGCATGCTGCCGGAATATCGCGAACTGATGAACAAGCGGGGCGCTGCCGCCTATCTCAACGGCGACCTGCACCACCCGCATCCCTCCTTCACCGAGGGGACCTATGACGGGCGCTACCTCTTCGCCAACGACAAGGCGAACACCCGCGTCTGCCGCATCCGCCTCGACGTGATGAAGTGCGACAAGATCGTCCAGCTGCCCAACCAGCACACGGTTCATGGCCTGCGCGTCCAGAAGTATCCGAAGACCGGCTATGTCTTCTGCAACGGCGAGGACCGCGTGCCGGTCCCGAACGACGGCAAGGTGCTCGACGACAAGGCCCATTACCGCTCGATCTTCTCGGCCGTCGACGGCGAGACGATGAAGGTCGCCTGGCAGATCATGGTCGACGGCAATCTCGACAATGTCGATGCCGACTACCAGGGCAAATACGCCTTCTCCACCTGCTACAACTCGGAGGAGGGCGTGAACCTTGCCGAGATGATGGAAGCCGAACAGGACTGGGTGGTCGTCTTCAACCTGAAGCGCATCGAGGAGGCGGTCGCCCGCGGCGAATTCACCGAGATGGGCGGGGTGCCGGTTCTCGACGGGCGCAAGGGCTCGCCGTTCACCCGTTATATTCCGATACCCAACAGCCCGCACGGCATGAATACCGCGCCGGACGGCATCCACATCGTCGCCAACGGCAAGCTCTCGCCGACCGTGACCGTCATGGATGTGCGCACCTTCGACGATCTGTTTGAGGACAAGATCCAGCCGAAGGAGACGATCGTCGCCGCGCCGGAGCTCGGCCTCGGCCCGCTGCACACGGCCTATGACGGCAGGGGCAACGCCTATACGACGCTCTTCATCGACAGCCAGATCTGCAAATGGAACATCGAGGATGCCAAGCGCGCCTACAAGGGCGAGCAGGTCGATCCGATCCGCCAGAAGCTCGACGTGCACTACCAGCCAGGTCATAACCATACCTCCATGGGCCAGACCAAGGACGCGGACGGCAAGTGGCTGATATCGCTCAATAAGTTCTCCAAGGATCGCTATCTCAACGTTGGTCCGCTGAAGCCGGAGAACGACCAGCTCATCGATATTTCCGGCGACGAGATGGTGCTGGTGCACGACAACCCGACCTTTGCCGAGCCGCACGACGCCACCATCGTCCATCACTCGAAGATCGATCCGGTGCATGTGTGGAAGCGTGACGATCCGTTCTTCGCCGATGCGGTAAAGCAGGCTGCGGCCGACGGCATCGACCTGATGGCCGACAGCGAGGTGATCCGCGACGGCAACAAGGTGCGCGTCTACATGACCTCCGCCGCCCCGGCCTTCGGGCTGGAGACCTTTTCGGTCAAGCAGGGCGACGAGGTGACGGTCTATGTCACCAATATCGACGAGGTCGAGGATCTCAGCCACGGCTTTGCCATCATCAACTACGGCATCAACATGGAAGTGGCTCCGCAGGCGACGGCTTCCGTGACCTTCACCGCCGACAAGCCCGGCGTCTACTGGTACTATTGCTCGTGGTTCTGCCATGCCATGCACATGGAGATGAAGGGCCGCATGTTCGTCGAGCCGCAGGCGGCCTGACGTGACGGCCTACCCCGCCATGACGATGATTGCGGTGGCGGCCCTCGTGGCCGCCTTCGCACCCGTCTTTGCGCGGGCGGAGACGGTTTCCGTTCCCGCCGGCGCGGAAAACCTGCAGGCGATCCTTGATGCGGCCCGGCCGGGGGATGTGATCCGGCTGCGGGCGGGCGTGCATCGTGGCCCGCTGCGCATCGCCACGGCATTGACGCTGGAAGGCGAGGGCGGGGCGGTGCTGTCGGGCACGGGCACCGGCAGCGTCGTCACCGTCGCCGCACCCGGCGCGGTGGTGCGCGGGCTTGAAATCCACGGGTCCGGCGCGGATATCGGCTCGCTCGATTCCGGCGTCTTCCTCGACAAGGCCGCGGCCGGTGCGATCGTCGAGGACAATGCGATCCTCGGCAATCTCTACGGCGTCTACATCAGGGGCGCCAGGGACGCGCTAGTGCGCGGCAACCGGATCGAGGGCATGCGCGAGGGGCGCTCGGCGGAGGCCGGCAACGGCGTGCATCTGTGGAACGCGCCGGGGGCGAAGGTGATCGGCAACGACATCCGCTTCGGCCGCGACGGCATCTTCACCAATGCCAGCCGCCGCAACGTCTTCTCCGGCAACCGCATGCGCGACCTGCGTTTCGCCGTCCACTACATGTACACCAACGAAAGCGAGATCAGCGACAACGTCTCGACCGGCAATTCCGTCGGCTATGCCATCATGTATTCCGACCGGCTGACGATCACCGGCAATGTCTCCGATGGCGACCGCGACCACGGCCTGCTGCTCAACACCGCGAAGGGCTCGACGGTATCCGGCAACTGGGTGAAGGGACGGATGCAGCCGGTTTCCCGCTGGACCAATGCCGGCCGGCAGAGCGACACGCACGGCGTGGCCATGGAAAGCGATGCCGGCCACGACGTCGCGGACCGGCGCCTCGGCCCGGAAAAATGCGTCTTCATCTACAATGCCAACCGCAACCGCTTTTCCGGCAACCGCTTCGAGAACTGTGCGATCGGCATCCATTTCACCGCGGGCTCGGAGGGCAATCGCATGAGCGGCAACGCCTTCATCCGCAACCGCAACCAGGTCAAGTATGTCGGCACGCGCTACCTCGACTGGTCGGCGGAAGGGCGCGGCAACTACTGGAGCGACAACCCCGCCTTCGACCTCGACGGCGACGGCATCGCCGACACGCCCTACAGGCCGAACGATCTCGTCGACCGGGTGCTGTGGACCGCACCGCAGGCGAAAATCCTCACCAACAGTCCGGCCGTGCAGGTCATCCGCTGGGCGCAGAGCCAATTTCCGGCGCTCCTGCCCGGTGGCGTGGTCGACAGCCGCCCGCTGATGGCCCCGCCGGACGAAGGAATGGGAATGCCATGACCCATCGCATCGACATCCAGGCCGTTTCCAAGGCTTTCGGCGCCTTCAAGGCCGTGCGCGACGTTTCCTTCTCGCTAGCCGAAGGCGAGATCGTCGCGCTGGTCGGCCACAACGGCGCGGGCAAGACGACGCTGATCAAGCTGATGCTCGGCCTCATCCGCCCGACCGCCGGCACCGTCCGCGTGCTCGGCGGCGATCCGGCGGCCGATCCCGCCGTGCGCGCGCGCCTCGGCTACCTGCCGGAAAGCGTGTCCTTCAATCCGGCCCTGACCGGCCGCGAGACGCTGGCCTTCTACGCCGCGCTGAAGCGCGCGCCGCACGGCCAGGTCGCCGAACTGCTCGAACGCGTCGGCCTGTCGCAGGCTGCAGACCGGCGCGTGCGCACCTATTCCAAGGGCATGCGACAGCGGCTCGGGCTGGCGCAGGCGCTGCTCGGCGCGCCGCAGGTCCTGCTGCTCGACGAGCCGACGACCGGCCTCGACCCGGCGCTCCGCCGCGATTTCTACGGTTTCCTCGATGAACTGCGCGCAGGAGGCGCGACGATCCTGCTGTCCTCCCATGCGCTCAGCGAGCTGGAGGGGCGGGCCGACCACATCGTCATCATGGGGCAGGGCGTCAAGATCGCCGATGGCACGCTGGACGAGCTGCGCGGCATCGCGCGGCTGCCGACGCGCATCCGCGTGCGCCTTGCAGAAGGCGAGGAACGGCGGCTCGAAGGGGACGCGGACTGGCGCCCGGTCAACGGCCATATGCTGGAGATCGACGCCGCGCCGGAGGACAAGCTGGCGCTGCTGCGCGCCGCCGTCGGCGCCCGCATCGCCGATCTCGACGTGACGCCGCCGACGCTCGACGAGCTCTATGCCCATTTTCAGGACAGGCAGCGGGAGGCCGGCCAATGAGGACCATCCTCGTCATCGCGCGCAAGGAAATCCAGGAGGGCCTGCGCAACCGCTGGGTCCTCGCGACCACGCTGCTTCTGGCGACGCTCGCGCTCACCCTCACCTTCCTCGGCAGCGCGCCCACCGGCAATGTCGGGGCGAGTGCGCTCGACGTGATCGTCGTCAGCCTGTCGAGCCTGTCGGTGTTCCTCGTGCCGCTCATCGCCCTCCTCATCTCGCATGACGCCATCGTCGGCGAGGCGGAGCGGGGCACGCTCCTCTTGCTGCTCAGCTATCCGCTGGCGCGTTTCCAGGTGATTGCCGGCCAGTTCATCGGGCATCTGGCGATCCTCGCCTTCGCCACGCTGATCGGCTACGGCGCGGCGGCGCTCGCGCTCGGGCTTGGCGACGGCGCCGGGCTGGCCGCCGGCTGGCCGGCCTTCGCCCTCCTGATCGGCTCCTCGGTGCTGCTCGGCGCGGTCTTCATCGCCATCGGCTATCTCGTCAGCACGCTTGCCGGCGAGCGCGGCACGGCGGGCGGCATTGCCGTCGGTGTGTGGCTGGTCTTCGTGCTGGTCTACGACATGGCGCTGCTCGGCCTCCTGGTCGCCGACCAGGGGCGCACGGTCACGGGCGGGCTGCTCAATGCCCTCCTTCTGCTCAACCCGACCGATGCCTATCGCTTGCTCAATCTCGGCGGCGAGGCGGGGGCGATTTCCGGCATGGCCGGGGCAGCCTCGCTCAGTGCGCCCGCGCTTGTCGCCGCGCTCGCGCTGTGGGCGGCGCTGCCGCTTGCCGCCGCCATGCTGGTCTTTTCAAGGAGAGAGGCATGAAACGCATGCTCGCCACCCTCGTTCTCGTCCTCGTCGCCGGCTGCTCGGAGCAGCCGGCCGAGGTGCCACAACCCTTTGCCCTGACGGAGGAGGCCATCGGCCGCTATTGCGGCATGAACGTGCTGGAGCACGAAGGCCCCAAGGGCCAGATCATCCTGTCGCAGATTCCCGAGCCGATCTGGTTTTCCTCGGCGCGCGATGCTGTCGCCTTCACCCTTCTGCCGGACGAGCCCAAGGCCATCGCCGCCATCTACGTCTCGGACATGGGCACTGCTGCGAGCTGGGCGCAGCCCGGCGCCGAAAACTGGATCGATGCCCGCACCGCCTTCTACGTGATCGGCAGCGCACAGCGCGGCGGCATGGGCGTCGCCGAGACCATTCCCTTCTCCAGGGAGACGGACGCGCGCGATTTCGCCGGAAAGCATGGCGGCGAGGTGGTCGGCTTCTCGGATATTCCGCCCGGCTATGTGCTGGGCGACGGCCAGACGGCCGACGGAGCGGCGCCGCAGCGCCAGGAGGAAGGGCAATGACCATGGGCGCAGGGCCGACCCGTCGTCGTTTCATCACGCTTTCGGCCGCTGCCGCCGGCACGGCGCTTTGCCCGCACGGCGCAGGCGCCGGGTCCAGGGCCGTCCGCTGGCGCGGCCGCGCCCTCGGCGCGCCGGCGGAAATGATTCTCCACCATCCCGACCGGGCGCAGGCCGCGCGGCTGATCCGGCGCGTCGTCGCCGAGATCGATCGCCTCGAGCGCATTTTCAGCCTCTACCTGCCGGATTCCGCGCTCGCCACACTCAATGCCCGGGGCGCGCTCGCCAATCCACCGGCCGAACTGGTGGACCTGCTGGAGCAGAGCCATGCCGTCTGGCAGCAGAGCGACGGCCTGTTCGATCCGACCGTCCAGCCCTTGTGGCTGCTCCATGCCCGGCATTTCTCCGCTCCTGATGCAGATCCTGCCGGCCCTCCGAGCGACAGCATCAAGGAAACGTTGCGCCGCGTGGGCTTCGGGCACGTCGCCTTCGACCGAAACCGTATCGCCTTTCGCAGAGCGGGCATGGCGCTGACGCTGAACGGCATTGCGCAGGGCTACATCACGGATCGGGCCGTGGAGATCCTACGCGCCGGCGGCGTGGTGCACACGCTCGCCGACCTCGGTGAAATCCGCGCTCTCGGGCCGCGCGAGGATGGAACGCCGTGGCGCGCCGGCATCGCCGGAACGGATGCGCGCGTCGACCTCGTCGACCGCGCGATCGCCACTTCCGGGACGAATGGTTTCCGCTTTGGCGGGCCGGGCTCGCCGAGCCACCTGCTCGATCCCCGGACCGGCGTTTCGGCAGGCCGCCACGACAGCGTCAGCGTCGTCGCGCCGACCGCCGCGGCCGCCGACGCTCTCTCCACCGCCTTCAGCTTCATGGATGGCGAGGGGATTGCGGCCGCGCTGCGCACGCTACCGGGCATCGAGGTGCATTTGCGCGAGCCGGGCGGAGGGTATCGGCACATCGCCTGACGCTCCGGAACGGGCGCCGGCAACAGGGACGCGGGCGCTGCCGTGATTATGCGTTGATCGTCACGACGCGGTTGCGGCCCGTCCGCTTGGCTTCGTAGAGCGCATTGTCGGCCCGCAGGATCGCCGAGCCGAACGGTTCTTTCGACGGATCGGCGAGCGTGGCGCCGATGCTGACGCTGAGCGGGATCGCGGTGCCCTCGATGTCGAAGGGCGAGGCATGGATCGCCGTGCGGATGCGCTCGGCCAGTGTTCCGGCCGCGGCCGGCTCCCCGGCGGTCAGCAACAGGGCAAATTCCTCACCGCCAAGCCGTGCGAAACGATCGTCCGGGCGCGCGACCTCCTGGCAGCGGCGGACGAATTCCATGAGGACGAGGTCGCCCGCGCGATGGCCGTGCGTGTCGTTGATCGATTTGAAATGATCGATGTCCAGCATGAGCACGCCCATGGAGCGGCCGCTGCCCGCCCTCGAGAATATCTCTTCCGCCTCCTCGAAGAAGCGCCGGCGGTTCAGGATGCCGGTCAGCGGGTCGGTGTCGGCAAGGGCCTTGAGCTGTTCGGCATAGGCGCGCTCCTTCGTGACGTCGATGTAGAGATTGACGTTGAAGTTGCCGATCGTCCTGTGGCGGAACTGGATGCGCCGCTCCGTTCCGCTCGCCGTCATGACATTGAGGTCGAACGGTGTCATCTCGCGGTTCTCGCGGCGGGCCGCTTCGATCGACGAATGCCAGTGCGATCGGGCAAACTCGCGATATTGCGGGTCGGGATAGGCCAGGCGCCACCAGTCCTCGATGCTCTCGATCTCGTCCTGCGTATAGCCGAAGAGCGCCTTGAACGTCGCATTGGCGAACTGGATCTGGTCGTCCGTGCTGGCGATCTCGAAGCCGAAGGGCAGCCAGTCCAGAAGCGAGACGACATTCTCCTGCCAGCCGGCGAGGGAGACGGAGCCTTGCGGCGGCGCATCGGTGAAGGTGAACAGGCGCACGAGCTCGCCCTCGATCGCAAGCTTGGTGACCTGCACCATCAACACGCGTTCCTGTCCCTGTACCATGGCCCGGATCAGGAACGGTTCGCCGGGCACGCCGATCGGTGCGACACTCCATATCTGCGAGAGGAGAATGCTCGCCTCGCGGCCGACGAGATCCTCCATCGGCAGGTCTTCGAAGGCATCCAGCCCCAGCCCGAACAGGACCGCGGCATTGGCATTTGCCCGGCGCACATGCAGGGTACCCTTTTCGACAAGCACCATCGGTGCACCGACGCACCCCATCCAGAAATCGACTTCCTCACGGGACCTGCCGTGGGGAACATCGTTCGTCTTGGTTCGCTGCGACGCTGTACTGCTCATGCGATCCGCTACCCATCGTCGTCTGTGCCAGGCCACGGAGACCCTCCGCGCCCGAGGATAATCACCTAACGTAAGAAAAGGCTTAAGCGGCGGGAGGCTTCCCCCGGACGATCCTCACCCTATCGCCAGGGCGCCGTCGTTTGGCATAATTTGCCCATTGGAAATTCGCGTCAGCGACCTATAATTTCGTTTGCAGGTTCGTTTATCTTCGTTTTGAATGCAGCCTGCTTCGCGACGAAGCGAGCCGAGGCGGGATCGAGGAGGATCTCCCTTCGGAACGGGTCGTTCCAGCGGCTGGAACATCAGGGAGGAACCATGTCCAATCGTCTCATCGCTGCCTCGACAGCGGCCATCACCCTTTCACTCCTGTTTGGATCGAGTGCCCTTGCCGCCACCGAACTGCAATGGTGGCATGCCATGACCGGCGCCAACAACGAGGTCGTCGACCAGCTGGCGAAGGAATTCAACGAAAGCCAGAGCGAGTACAAGGTCGTTCCGGTGTTCAAGGGAACCTATCCCGAAACACTGAATGCCGGCATCGCGGCCTACCGCTCCAAGCAGCCGCCCGCGATCATCCAGGTGTTCGACGCGGGCAGCGGCGTGATGATGGGGGCCGAGGGCGCCATCGTGCCGGCCGCCGACGTCTTGCAGAAGGGCGGCTACACGTTCGACAAGTCGCAATATCTTGCCGGCATCGTCGCGTATTATTCCAAGCCGGACGGCACCATGCTGTCCTTCCCCTACAATTCGTCCTCGCCGATCCTCTACTACAACAAGGACGCCTTCACGAAGGCGGGGCTCGACGCGGAGAACCCGCCGAAGACCTGGCCGGAAGTCTTCGAGGCCGCAAAGAAGATCAAGGCGAGTGACGCCTCGAAATGCGGCCTCACCTCCACCTGGCTGACCTGGATCCAGACCGAGAACTTCGCCGCCTGGAACAATATCGCGTATGGCACGAACGAGAACGGCCTCGGCAGCACAGATGTGAAGCTCGAGTTCAACGCGCCGCTGTTCGTGGAGCATTTCCAGGCCATTGCCGACCTCGCCAAGGACGGCACGTTCCGCTATGGCGGGCGCACCTCGGAAGCCAAGCAGCTCTTCATGTCGGGCGAATGCGCGATCCTGACCGAATCCTCCGGTGGCCTCGGCGATATCGTCAAGTCCGGCGTGAACTACGGCATCGGCCAGCTGCCCTATTATGAAGGCCACGGCCCGCAGAACACCATTCCCGGCGGCGCCAGCCTCTGGGTCTTCGGCGGCAAGAGCGACGAGGAATACAAGGGCGTCGCGCAGTTCTTCAATTTCCTCTCGCAAACGCAGATCCAGGCCCGTCTCCACCAGGTCTCCGGCTACCTGCCGGTCACCAATGCGGCCTATGAGGAAACCAAGAAATCGGGCTTCTACGAGAAGAACCCGGCCCGCGAGACGCCGATCCTGCAGATGATCGGCAAGGCGCCGACCGAAAACTCCAAGGGCGTGCGCCTCGTCAACCTGCCGCAGGTGCGCGACATCATGAACGAGGAGTTCGAGGCGATGCTGGCCGGTTCGCAGGATGCGAAGACGGCGCTCGACAAGGCCGTCGAACGCGGCAATGCGGCCATCGCCGAAGCGATCGGCAACTGAGCGTAGGATGCGTCATGCCGCCTGCCTCCTTCGGGATGCGGGCGGCGGACGGCACGTCTTGACCTGTCGCTTCGGGAGCCTGCCTTGCACACTGTCGCCTTCCCCAACAAGATCCTGCCCTATCTCCTGGTCGCGCCCCAGATCATCCTCACCGTGGTCTTCTTCTTCTGGCCGGCGAGCCAGGCGATCTACCAGTCGACCCTGCGCGAGGATCCGTTCGGCCTGAAGAGCGGCTTTGTGGGCCTTGCCAATTTCTCCGCCGTGCTTGCCGATCCCAACTACCTCTCCTCGCTGCAGGTCACCGTGATCTTCAGTATCCTGACGGCGCTGGTGTCGATGGGCGTCGCGCTGCTGCTGGCGACCGCCGCCGACAGGGTGGTGCGCGGCCAGACGCTCTATCGCACGCTGCTGATCTGGCCCTATGCGGTGGCGCCGGCCGTCGCCGGCATGCTCTGGCTCTTCATGTTCAACCCGGCCATGGGCACGCTTGCCTATTTGCTCCGGCGCAACGGTTTTGGCTGGGATCCGCTTCTCAACGGCGACCAGGCCATGGCGCTCATCGTGGTCGCCGCGGCCTGGAAGCAGATCAGCTACAATTTCCTGTTCTTCGTCGCCGGCCTCCAGGCGATCCCGAGATCGCTGATCGAGGCCGCTTCCATCGACGGCGCGCGGGGTGCGCGGCGCTTCTGGACCATCGTCTTCCCGCTTCTTGCGCCCACCACCTTCTTCCTCCTGGTGGTCAACACCGTCTATGCCTTCTTTGACACGTTCGGCATCATTCACGCGGTCACCGGCGGCGGTCCCGCCAAGGCGACCGAGACGCTGGTCTACAAGGTCTACAACGACGGCTTCGTCAACCTCAACCTTGGCTCCTCCGCCGCGCAATCGGTGATCCTGATGATCATCGTCATCGCGCTGACCGCCTTCCAGTTCCGCTTCGTCGAGAAGCGCGTGCACTACGGGTGAGGAGAGGCCATGATCGAAAAACGCCCCATCGCCAATCTCATCGGCCACTTCGTGCTGATCCTCGGGATCATCGTTGTCGCCTTTCCGATCTACTACACCTTCATCGCCTCGACGATGACCTCGGAGGCCATCATCCGGCCACCGATGTCGCTGTTGCCGGGTGGCCACCTGGTCGAGAATTATTCCGACGCCATGGCCGGCGGCGTCGAGCGGGTCGTCGGCGTCAGCCTGGAGCGGCTGCTGCTCAATTCCTTCGTCGTGGCCATCGCCATCGCGGTGGGCAAGATCGTCATCTCGTTCCTGTCCGCCTTCGCCATCGTCTTCTTCCGCTTTCCGCTGCGAATGGTGTTCTTCTGGATGATCTTCGTCACCCTGATGCTGCCGGTCGAGGTGCGCATCCTGCCGACCTACAAGGTGATCGTCGATCTTGGCCTGATCGACACCTATGCCGGGCTGACGCTGCCGCTGATGGCGTCGGCCACGGCGACCTTCCTGTTCCGGCAGTTCTTCCTCACCATTCCCGGCGAACTGGTCGAGGCGGCGCGCATCGACAATGCCGGGCCGTTCCGCTTCATGCGCGATATCCTGCTGCCGCTCTCCAGCACCAATATCGCGGCGCTCTTCGTGATCCTCTTCATCTACGGCTGGACGCAGTACCTCTGGCCGCTTCTCGTCACCAACGACGCGAAGATGAACACGATCATCATCGGGCTGCGTCGCATGGTGGACTTCACGGATGCCTCCACGCCGTGGAACTACGTCATGGTGACGGCGATCCTCGCCATCATCCCGCCCATCCTCGTCGTCGTGCTGATGCAGCGATGGTTCGTCAAAGGTCTCGTGGAGACGGAGAAGTAATGGCCAGGATTGTACTCAACGATGTCCGCAAGACCTATGGAACGGTGGAAGCGATCAAGGGTGTCTCGCTCGACATCGCGGATGGCGAGCTGATCGTGCTGGTCGGCCCGTCCGGCTGCGGAAAGTCGACGCTGCTGCGCATGATCGCCGGGCTCGAAGGCATTACCGGCGGGACGATCTCGATCGGCGACCGGGTCGTCAACGATCTGGAGCCGTCCGAGCGCGACATCGCCATGGTCTTCCAGAACTACGCGCTCTATCCGCACATGACGGTGCGCCAGAACCTCGCCTACGGCCTGAAGAACCGCAACACGCCCAAGCCGGAAATCGACCGGCGGATCGCCGAGGCGGCCAAGGCGCTGGAGATCGAGCCGTTCCTCGAGCGCAAGCCCCGGCAATTGTCCGGCGGCCAGCGCCAGCGCGTCGCCATGGGCCGCGCCATCGTGCGCGAGCCGGCAGCCTACCTGTTCGACGAGCCGCTCTCCAACCTCGATGCCAAGCTGCGGGTGCAGATGCGGGTCGAGATCAAGCGGCTGCAACGGTCCCTGGCGACGACCAGCGTCTATGTCACCCATGACCAGATGGAGGCGATGACGCTCGCCGACCGGCTCGTCGTGCTGAACGGCGGTCATATCGAGCAGGTCGGCACGCCGATCGAACTCTACGAGAAGCCGGCGACGACCTTTGTCGCCACCTTCATCGGTTCACCGTCGATGAACCTGCTTGCCACGCCGGCGCCGGGCGCCGGATGGGTGCTTTCCGGCGCGACACACCTGCCGGCTGGCGTCGCCACCCTCGGCATCCGGCCGGAGGACCTGCACCTGGCGGAGGAGGGGCGCGACGATGCCTTTCGCGCCGATGTCAAGGTTGCCGCCGTCGAGCTTGTCGGCGCGGAGAGCTACGTGCACGGCACGCTGCCGGACGGCACCCCAATCGTCTTCCGCGTCGCCGGCCGCTCGCGCATCGCCATGGATGACACCATGACCATCGGCGCTGCGGCATCGGGCCTGCATTTCTTCGACCAGGAGGGTGCGCGGCTCGCATAGGCTTACCGTCACGCCGAAAAGGGCGTCACCGCAGGATCAGCCGCTCCATGAGGGCCTTGAGGTCCCTCGCCACGGCAAAGCTGTCGTCCTGGTGCTGGCGCCTGCAGAAGAGCTCGCAGCTCCACCAGCCGGTATAACCGGTGGACTTGACGGCATCGACCCAGCTTTGGAGGTCGAGCACGCCCTGGCCGGTCGGCACGTCCCGGAGGACGGGTTCGTTCGGTATGCCGCCGGCATAGGGCAGGGAATCGCAAAGATGCACGCCGTAGATCAGCGCCTTGTCGAGCCGGGCGATCCGTTCCGGCGTGTCGCCGCTGGTATAGGAATGCCAGAAGTCGATGACGATGCGCACATTGTCCCGCTTGCAGCGGTCGATCACCTGCAACTGGGCATCCATCGTGTTGAGCGGCGTCCAGGACAGCGCTTCGAGATAGACGAGCAGGCCATGCGATGCGGCGATGTCCGCGACGGCCTGGAGATTGACGGCGGTGAGATCCAGCTGGGCGTCCGTCGGCAGATCGACGAGGCCGCGGTAGAGGTCGGGATACCGCTCCGCGGCGCCTGCCTCGAAGACCCGGATATCCAGCGGGCCGGTGATGGCCTCGATGCCTTTCGCCCCGGCCGCCGAGGCCAGCGCACAGAGCTCTTCGGCCTCCCGCAGCATCTGCCGGCGGCCGTCGCCCTGCCGCTCGAGGTCGATCAGGAAGCCGATGCCGGGCAGGACGAGGCCGTCGAGCCGCGCCTTCAGCTCGGATGTGGAGAAGCCGGCCTCAAGGAAGGCGGCGATCTTCGGGCCGGAGGTTTCGAGGCCGTCGAAGCCGAGGCTGCGCGCGATGGCGATGTCGATCGCCAGCGTGTTCGGCCGGGATGCCATGGAATGGTAGATGAGCTGGTTTTCTGTCCGGGTCATGGATGCGAGCCTCCTGCGCTCGTCTTTGCGTCAACGGTCCCGACGGAAACGGGCCGTTTGTTCCGGGCCGCGCGGATGGCTTCCGCGGCGCGCAGCGCGATGACATTGTCCTCGCCGAGCGACATCCATGTCGCCGGCTTGCGGGGCAAGGCCATGAAGGCTTGGATCGTCGTGACATGCGGGTCGCGCTCGCGCACCGGGATGAGCTCGTTCCGCCCGTTCAGCCGCCGGACCAGCGTGCCGGTGCCTTTTCCGCTGAGCGTTCCATGGGCGGTCAGCGTGCCGCGGTCGCCGGCGAGCATGACGATGCTCTCGAACTCCGCTGTCGTGAAACTCTCGTAGGATTGAAGGACGGCGCCGCCCGACAGGCCCAGCGCATAGGACTGCTGGTCGGTCTCGCCCTGCGCCGGCGAGGCCGAAAGGGCGGAGGCGGCGACAGGCTCCTGGCCGGTGAGGAAACGCGCAAGGTCGATGCTGTCGATGGAGGCTTCGAAGAGCGCATCGCCACGGTCCACCGCCTCGTCGACATGGCGGTTGGGCGGTGGCTGAAAGGGGGCGCCGCGCGCGATGAGGAGCGATTGCAGCGTGCCGATTTCCCCTTCCAGCAGCAGCCGGCGCATGGTCTGGTGGGGCGAAAGGGTGCGGAAGGGCTGGTGGAGCGCCAGGGTGATGCCCGCCGTCCGGCATGTCTCGACGAGGCTTGCCGCCAGATGGCTGCTGCCGGCGATCGGGCCGTCGCACAGGACGTGTTTGCGCTCATCCGCCGCTGCCAGGATGTAATGCTTGCGCCGGCCGCGGACGGCGCTGACATAGGCGAAGCCGATGCGCGGATCCTGCAGCGCGCGCCGGGCATCGAGGGCGACGCCGGGGATGTGCATGTCCTGCGAGAAATGCGTCGCATATTGCCGGTTGCGGCTGACGACCCACAGGGGTTCCTGTCCGGCCGAGCGGATCGCCGCAACCATGTGCTCCGTTGTTATGGTTCCGGTCCCCATGACGGACCATCCGACCGCTTCACTGGACTGCACCACGGATCCTCCCTTTCATCCTGCGGAGCTTGACCGCTCGACCCCGGTGCCACAATTGCGCAGGCGATTGATGTCTTTAGCGATATGAAGTAGAACTAGCGTCATAATGCGTCAGGTAGGGCGCTGGCGGGGGTGGAAATGGATCAGCTGGGACGAGACGGGGCCGCCTTGGCGGCGAACCTCAGGACGCTGTGCGAGCAGCACGGTTCGGTCGCGGCCGTCTGCCGCAAGATCAACGTCAACCGGCAGCAGTTCAACAAGTACCTGTCGGGCGCCCACGTGCCGTCGCCTGCCAATCTCAGGATCATCGCGAACTATTTCGGCCTCAGCGTCCCCATGCTCTTTGCCGAGCCGGAGGAGTTCCGCACGCTGGTGGAGGGCAACTTCTTCCACGCGATGGCGACCGCCCGGCAGCTGCCGGAATTCTCGCGCTTCGTCTCGGACATGATCGTCGAGAACAATGCCGATCACAACGACATCGTAGGGGTCTACGACCGTTACCAGTTCTCTTCGATCTACAAGGGTTTCGTGCTGCGGTCGGCCTTCTGCATCTACCGCAACAGGGAATTCCTCCAGCACTATTATGTCGAGCGCTTCCCGAGTTTCGACGACCCGAAGAAGACGGAATATGTCTTCAAATATTACGGCTTCTGCTTCCCCGTCGCCGACCGTCTCTTCACGGCGGATTTCGAGGGCATCCAGTCGAACGAGATGACCTTCGGCGTCTATGCGCAGGTCAAGCGCAATGCCAAGCGCTTCATGTTCGGCATTTCGAGCGGCATCGCCGCGACCGTCTTCCGCCAGCCCTATTCCACGAAGGTCGCGCTGCACTACAGGGGGCCTGGCCTGTTGCGCCGCGAGCATCTCAAGGAGCTGACGGTGATGGACCGCAACGATCCCAGCATTCCGCGCGAGGCGTTGCAGTATCTCGGCGACGGCTCCGACATGATCCAGATGAGCTGAGACGGCCCGGTCAGGGGTGCAGTTCGACGGCGAGCCAGACGCTGTCGCTGTCCGCATAGTAGCGGTGCCAGGGATAGGTCCACTGGTTCTCGCCCGTCACCCGGCAAAAGGGATCGTGCGAATAGCCGATCGGCATCACCACGTCCTCGTAGAGGGTCGCCGCGTCGCGGGCCTTGAATTTCTGCATGCGGCCGAGCCCGTGGATCTGCGTGTGCGTTTCCAGGAACGGGTGCTCGTTGTGGATGAAGCAATCCGTGTCGCCCGGCGACCACCAGAGATTGAGCTTCAGCGTGAAGACCTGCGGCGCCTCTGCCGCCGCGCGCTCATTGGTAAAGACGCGCGGATCGAGCGTGACGGTGCCGATCTCGTCCTGCGCCGAGATATAGAGCGGGGTGTCGCGCGGAAAGCTGCGGATGCGGTTGCCCAGCCAGTCCCAGCCGCGGAACATGCAGCCGCCGAGATTGGTCGGGTTGACGACCTTGATGAGCGCCGCCCGCTCCGCCGAGCGGATGCGGCCACCCTTCAGCCAGGTCGATTTCCATGCCGGCACGATGGCGGGGTGCTCGTCGCCCGTCACCATCGGGGTGGGGCTGATATTGACCACGATGGCGTCCGCCACGTCATGGTCGACCACGTTCTCGACCAGCTTTGCCGAAATGAAGTCATCTGCGAAAGCCAGGTCTCTGCTCAGGTTCTGCACGGCGATGCCTCTTTTGTCTGTCCGTGTCCTGAGAAAGCCATAGCGCGTGTCGCGATAGAAGTGCGCGGCGGAATTAATTTATTCGCGTGATGACGCGATACCAGCTTCACTTTGCGAAAGATGGCTCCCTTTGCGGGCATCCGCTCTGTCCGATCAGGACGCATGGGGACCATTACAAATTGTCCAAGCCAGCGGCGGTGTAGCGGGCGAGACTGGAAACTATGACGCAGAACTGCTTTTGGAGTGCGTCATCTCGCGTCAGTGTTTCGATGGCTGCGAACTTGCGGCGGCGCTCCGCTCGGCCGAAGAATAAGCCCATCGCCGGAAGGCTCCCCTTCCTGCTCACGAGACAACGATATTTCAGAGGGTCGATCACATGAAACTGACAGGTGGCCAAGTCGTCGCAAAAGCGTTGAAGGAATACGGCGTCGAATATGTGGCGGGCGTGCCCGGCCATGGCATCTGGTCGCTGTTCGACGCCTTCCTGCAGGAAGGCTCGGAGATCCCCTTCATCCAGGTGATGCACGAGCAGAGCGCGGTTCACATGGCGGACGGCTATTATCGTGCCTCCGGCAAGCCGATGGCCTGCTCCACCTCGGTCGGCCCGGGCGCGGCCAACACCATCATCGGCCTTGCGACCGCCTATTGCGATTCCACCTCGCTCTTCTACGTCTCCGGTTCGCCCCAGACCTACATGCACGGCCACGGCACCATGCAGGAGCTGGAGCGCCAGCAGGACAACGCCTTTCCGCGCATCACCGAGCAGGTGACCAAGCGCGCCTGGCAGGCCAATTCGGTGCAGGTCCTCCCAAGCATCATGCACCGCGCCTTCAGCGAACTCATGACGGGCCGTCCGGGTCCGGTCCATGTCGAGGTTCCGATGGACGTCCAGGTCGAGGCGGCGGATGTCACCATCCATCCGCTCGGCAAGCGCCTGCCGGTCGGCGTCGCCTATCCGGATCCGAAGGCCGTCGAGGCGGCGCTGAAGGTGCTTCTTGCCGCCGAACGCCCGGTCATCGTCGCCGGCGGCGGCGCCATCACGGCGAACGCCTCGGCCGAACTGACGCGCCTTGCCGAAAAGCTCGGCGCGGCCGTCTCCATCACCTGGAACGGCAAGGGTGCGATTTCGGAAGATCACGCGCTGTTCATCGGCGCTGTCGGCCAGACAGGCACGACCTGCGGCAACAAGATCACCGCCTCGGCCGACGTCGTCGTCTCGGTCGGCTGCCGCTTCACCGACTGGTCGGCCTCGTCCTATGCCAAGGGCGTCTCCTTCTCGATCCCCTCGGCCAAGCTGATCCATATCGACCTCGACCCGCGCGAGATCGGCAAGAACTACGAGACCGAGGTCGGCATCGTCGCCGACGCCAAGGTGACGCTGGAGGCGATCCTGTCGCTCATCTCCGATGCGGACGCGCAGAAGATGCAGGCACGCCGCGAGACCTTCCTCGCCGACGTGCAGAAGGCCAAGGCCGACTGGCGCGCCCAGGTCGAGCCGCGCGAGAACAGCCGCGAGACGCCCTTCACCTCGCAGCGCCCGCTGGTGGCACTGCGCAAGGTCCTGGACCGCAACGGCATCGTCGTCGTCGGCTCGGGCAACACGCAGGGCTCGGTGAAGCAGAGCTTCCCGGTCTACGAGCCGCGCACGCACCTCACCTCCGGTTCCTATTCGCCGATGGGCTGGGCGGTGCCGGCGGCGATGGGCGCCAAGCTCGCCTGCCCGGACCGGCAGGTCGTGGCCATCGTCGGCGACGGGGACTTCATGATGTCGCTGCCGGAAATGGGCACGGCGGTCATGAACGGCATCAACGTCGTGTTCCTCGTCCTGAACAACCAGGGCTACATGTCGATCCGCGGCGGGCAGCGCAAGTTCATGGGCCGCCACATCGCCTCCGAGTTCAACCATCACGCCGGCAATGGCGCGCCCTATTCGGCGGATATCGCCGCCTCCGCCAGAGCCTTTGGCCTTCAGGCCTTTAAGGTCGAGAAGGACGAGGAGCTTGAAAGCAGCCTGAAGGCGGCGCTCGACTGCGGCGGTCCGGCCCTCGTCGAAGTCATCGTCTCGCGGGATGCCGCCGGCCCGTTCGCTACCGGCTGGTGGGACTTCCCGTCGCCGGCCTACTACGAGAAGGAGCAGGCCGCCTACGCGGACATGCGCGCCCTCGAACAGCATCTCTAAAATCCCGGCGGGGAGGCATCCGCCTCCCTTGTCCTCCCAAGACGATTGACAACGCGGCGCTGACGGCGGCCGTGAACGAAGAGACTTTGTCATGATACGCCACATCAAAACAGCCAAGGCCTCCATCGAGCAGGGCGGCACCGACAGCGCGGTCACCAGGACGGTCGAGGCCCTTCTCGCGAAGGTCCGGGACGGCGGAGACAAGGCGGTTCGCGCGCTCTCGGTCCAGTTCGACGGGTTCGACCGGGAAACCTACCGCCTGACGAAGGAAGAGATCGCGCACTGCGTCAATTCGCTTGCGCCGCGGGAGCGGGAAGACCTGGATTTCGCCCAGGACCAGATCCGCCGGTTCGCCGAAGCGCAGAAGGCGGCATTGAAGGATATCGAGGTCGAGACGCTGGCGGGCGTCGTGCTCGGCCACAAGAACGTGCCGATCCAGAATGTCGGATGTTACGTGCCGGGTGGCAAATATCCGCTGCTCGCCTCCGCCCACATGACGGTGCTGACGGCGCGCGTCGCCGGCTGCGAGCGCATCATCACCTGCGCCCCGCCTTTCCAGGGCAGGATCGCGGAAAAGATCGTGGCGGCGCAGGCGCTTGCCGGCGCGGACGAGATCTATTGCCTCGGCGGCGTGCAGGCCATTGCCGCCATGGCCTATGGCACCGAGACGATCGAGCCGGTCGACATGCTCGCCGGCCCCGGCAATGCCTATGTGGCGGAAGCCAAGCGCCTGCTCTTCGGCCATGTCGGCATCGACCTTTTCGCCGGCCCGACGGAAACGCTTGTCATCGCCGACGACAGCGTCGACGGCGAACTGGTCGCGACCGACCTCCTTGGCCAGGCCGAGCACGGGGTGAATTCGCCCGCGATCCTCATCACCAATTCGGAAAAGCTGGCGCGCGACACGCTGGCGGAGATCGAGCGCCTTCTGCAGATCCTGCCGACGGCGGCCGTTGCCGGCAAGGCCTGGGAAGATTTCGGCGAGATCATCCTGTGCGACACCGTCGATGAAATGGTGGCGGAAGGCGACCGCGTCGCCTCCGAACATGTGCAGGTCATGACCCGTGACCCGGACTACTTCCTCGAAAAGATGAAGAACTACGGCGCGCTTTTCCTCGGTGCCCGCACCAATGTCGCCTTCGGCGACAAGGTGATCGGCACGAACCATACCCTGCCGACCAACAAGGCCGCCCGCTACACCGGCGGCCTCTGGGTCGGGAAGTTCCTGAAGACCTGCACCTACCAGAAGGTCCTGACCGACGAGGCTTCCGCCCTGATCGGCGCCTACAGCTCGCGGCTCTGCCTGATGGAAGGTTTTTCCGGCCATGCCGAGCAGGCCAACATCCGCGTCCGCCGCTACGGCGGCCGGAACGTCGGCTACGCGATGCCCGCAGATTCCGTTTAACAACCGCGCACAGAGCCTGTCAGGGGCCGCGCCCAAAACCCAACCAGAGAGGATGAAACCATGTCCAGATTTATCGCCACAGCGCTTGCGGCGACCATGCTCGTGCCCGTCGCAGCCCACGCGGAAGGCCAGATCGAAGTGCTGCACCACTGGGTCTCGCAGAGTGAGGTCGACGCGCTCAACGTCATCCGCAAGGAACTCGAGGCCAAGGGCTTCGAGTGGAAGGATTCGGCGGTGGGCGGCATGAGCGGCGCCAACGCCCAGCAGGCGCTGCGCTCGCGCCTGACGGCGGGCAACCCGCCCGGCGCCATGCAGTTCCTCGGCTGGGAAGGCGTGCAGTGGGCGGAACAGGGCGTCGTGCGCGACCTGAACGACCTCGCCACCGCCGGCGGCTGGCGCGAGGCGCTGGCCCCGCAGCTTCTGCCCTTCGTGACCTCGGGCGAGGCGTTCATCGCAGCGCCGATCAACATGCACCGCCAGAACTGGGTCTGGGCCAACAGGAAGCTCTTCGACGACGCCGGCGTTGCCGTTCCCAAGACCTGGGCGGAACTGATCGAGACCGGCAAGACGCTCAAGGAGAAGGGCATCGTCCCGGTCGCGATGGGCGACGAGCCCTGGCAGATCGGCATCATCTTCGACGCGCTGCTCTCCGACATCAACGGCCCGGAATTCTACCAGAAGACGGCGATCGATCTCGACCCCGAGGCGCTCGGCAGCCCTGAAATGGTGAAGGTGTTCGATATGCTGCGCGAGGTCCGCGGCCTCGTCGACGACAATTTCGTCGGCCGCGACTGGGCTGTCGCCACCGGCATGGTCATCAATGGCGAGGCCGCCATGCAGTTCATGGGCGACTGGGCGAAGGGCGAATTCCTTGCCAAGGGCCTGAAGCCCAACCAGGACTTCTACTGCTTCGCGACGCCGGGTGAGGTCAACGCCTTCCAGTATCTCATCGACAGCTTCGGCATGTTCACCGTCAGCGACGAGACCGTACAGAAGGCACAGGTCGCATTGGCCGAGACCATCATGGACCCGAAGGTCCAGAAGGGCTTCAACCTCATCAAGGGCTCGATCCCGGCGCGCAACGACGTGCCGGTCGACGATTTCGACGATTGCGCCAAGCTCGGCTACCACGAACGCGCGGCGGCGATCGAGAAGGGCAGCATGCAGGGCGCCATCACCCATGGCTTTGCCGCAAAGCCGGAATTCGCCTCTGTCTTCAGCGATGTGGCCGCGCAGTTCTTCGTCGGCAAGATGAGCTCCGAGGACGCCGTCAAGATGCTGGTCTCCGGCATCGACAATGCCCGGTAACCCGCATCCCCATCGGAGGAGCCGGCGTGGCCGGCTCCTCCCACAGTCCTTGCCATCGGAGCTGACCCATGAGCGCCTCTACGCGCATGTCATCGCGATTGGCAGGCTGGCTGCCGCGCATCGTCGTCGCTCCCAGCCTGCTCGTCGTCATCGTCACGGTCTACCTGTTCATTCTCTGGACAGGCGTGATTTCCGTCACCTCGTCGAAATTCGTGCCGACCTATGATTTCGTCGGCCTCGAGCAATATGTCCGCCTGTGGGCGACGCCCCGCTGGCACACCGCCGTCGCCAATCTCTTCATCTTCTCCGCGCTGTTCCTTGCGCTTTCCACGGGCCTCGGGCTGCTCATGGCCATCCTGCTCGACCAGAACATCCGGGCGGAAGGCGCGCTCCGTGCAATCTACCTCTACCCGATGGCGCTCTCCTTCATCGTGACGGGGACGGCCTGGAAGTGGATCATGAATCCGGGTCTCGGCGTGCAGAAGGTCGTCAACGATCTCGGCTGGACCGACTTCCGCTTCGACTGGATCACCAACCCCGACATGGCGATCTACACCGTCGTCGTCGCCGGCGTCTGGCAGTCCTCCGGCTTCGCCATGGCGATCTTCCTCGCGGGCCTGCGCGGCATCGACAATTCCGTCATCAAGGCAGCGCAGATCGAAGGGGCCTCGCTGCCGCTGATCTACCGGCAGATCATCATCCCGATGCTGCGCCCCGCCATGCTGAGCGTCATCGTTCTCCTGAGCTACATCGCCATCAAGAGCTTCGACCTGGTTCTGGCGCTGACGAATGGCGGCCCCGGCACGGCGACCGAGCTGCCGTCGACCTTCATGTTCTCCGCCACCTTCCGCCGCAACCAGATGGGCGTCGGCGCGGCAAGTGCCGTGATGATGCTGATGACCGTCGCGGCCATCATCGTCCCCTACCTCTATTCCGAACTGCGGAGTGAGAACAATGGCTGAAGCCCTTTCCCGACCCGGCAAGGCGCGGCTCGGCCGTCTCTTCGTCTACGGCTGCCTCGTCGTCGTCGCGCTCCTCTACCTCATGCCCCTCTGGGTCATGGTCGTGACGTCCCTGAAACCCCTCGACGAGATCTATGGCGGCTCGTTCATCGGCGTGCCCAAGGTGGTGACGCTCGATGCCTGGCGCGCGGCGTGGTCTGAGGCCTGCATCGGCACGGAATGCACCGGCCTGAAACCCTATTTCGTCAACTCGCTGCTGATGGTGATCCCGGCGGTGGCGCTCTCGACCGGCATCGGCGCGATCAATGGCTACATCCTCACGAAATGGAGGTTTCCCGGCGCGAATTTCGTCTTCGGCCTCCTGCTGTTCGGCTGCTTCCTGCCCTACCAGGCGATCCTCATCCCCATGGCCCGCACGCTCGGCCTTCTGGGCCTTGCCGGTTCCATTCCCGGCCTCGTCGCCGTGCATGCCTCCTATGGCATCTGCTTCACGACGCTGTTCTTCCGCAATTACTTCGTGTCGCTGCCGGATGAGCTGACCAAGGCGGCGATGGTCGATGGCGCGGGCTTCTTCCGCATCTTCTGGAGCGTCATCCTGCCGACCTCCATCCCGATCATCGTCGTCTCCTGCATCTGGCAATTCACGCAGATCTGGAACGATTTCCTGTTCGGCGTCTCGTTCACGTCCGGCTCCAGCAGTCCCATCACGGTGGCGCTCAACAACATCGTCAACGTGACCACCGGCCGCAAGCAGTACAATGTCGACATGGCCGCCGCCATGATCGCCGCCATCCCAACCCTGGTCGTCTACATCGTCGCGGGCCGCTATTTCGTCCGCGGGCTGACGGCCGGCGCCGTGAAAGGCTGAAGCCATGTCCACTCTCGAAATCGATCGCGTCCGCAAGGCCTATGGCCATCTCGAGGTCCTGAAGGAGGTGTCGATCTCCATCGGAACCGGCGACTTCCTCGTGCTGCTCGGCCCCTCCGGCTGTGGCAAGTCCACGCTGCTCAACATGATCGCCGGGCTGGAGTCCATTACCGGCGGCGAGATCCGCATCGCCGGGAAGACCGTCAACGACCTCTCGCCGAAGGACCGGGACATCGCCATGGTGTTCCAGTCCTATGCGCTCTATCCGACGATGACCGTGCGGCAGAACATCGAATTCGGCATGAAGATCCGCCGGATCGCCCAGGCCGACCGCGACAGGGCCGTGAAGACCGCGTCGGATCTCCTGCAGATCACCCATCTCCTCGACCGCAAGCCCTCGCAGCTTTCCGGCGGCCAGCGCCAGCGCGTCGCCATGGGGCGGGCGATCGTGCGCGAGCCGAAACTCTTCCTGTTCGACGAGCCGCTGTCGAACCTCGACGCCAAGCTGCGCGTCGACATGCGCACCGAGATCAAGCGCCTGCATGCCCGCCTCGGCACGACGATCGTCTATGTCACGCATGACCAGATCGAGGCGATGACGCTCGCGACCCGCGTCGCCGTGATGAAGGACGGCGTGGTGCAGCAGCTCGACGAGCCGCAGGCCGTCTACGACCGGCCGGCCAATGTCTATGTCGCGCGCTTCGTCGGTTCGCCCGCCATGAACATCGTGCCGGCGGTGCTGGAGGCCGAGGGGTCCACGGCGACGGCCGTCATCGACATCGCCCGGCGGCCGGCGGCGCGCATCGCGGGCATTTCCCTCTCCGCGGAGGCGCTTCGCCGCTATGCGGGCCGGAAGGTGCTGGTCGGCATTCGCCCGGAGAACTTCTCGATCGCCACGAAGAGTGCCGCATCCGCGCTGACCGTCGATTTCGACGTCGTCGAGCCGACGGGCCCGGATACGCTCGCCGTCTTCCAGCTCGGCGGCGTCGAGGTGACCGCCCGCCTTCCGCCGCGCCAGGCCCGTGCGGGCCGTGAGGCCGCGCTGGCGGTCGATACGTCCAAGATCGTGCTCTTCGACAGCGAAACCGAAACGCGCATCGACTGAAAGACTTCTCATGACCGAGACGGCAGACATCGTCATCATCGGCTCCGGCGTCGGCGGAGCGTCCCTGGCGCACAGCCTTGCGCCTTCTGGCCTCAAGATCGTCATTCTCGAACGGGGCGTGCATCTGCAGGACAGTCCAGAGGCGCGCGACGATGTCGCCATCTTCCAGAAGGGCTTCTACCGGTCCTCGGAGGAATGGCTGGGAACGGACGGCGAGAGCTTCCTGCCGGGCAATTACTATTATGTCGGCGGCAATTCGAAGTTCTTCGGCGCGGTCATGTACCGGTACCGCCGCGAGGATTTTGCGCCGCGGCCGCATATGGACGGCGCGTCCCCCGGCTGGCCGATGTCCTACGAAGACCTGTCGCCCTGGTATGACGCGGCCGAGCACATTTTCAGGGTGCGCGGCTCGACCACGGACGATCCGACGGAGCCGCTGCACGAAAGACCCTATTCCTACCCGCCGGTTCCCGACGAGCCGGCGATCGCCGCCGTGCGCCGCCGGCTGGAGAAGGCGGGCATCCATCCGGCCTCCCTTCCGCTGTCGATCGATCTCGACGCCTGGCTGAAACGGGCGCCGACGGGGTGGGATGCGTTTCCGAACACCGGAACGGGAAAGATCGATGCGGAGGTAGGGCCGCTCGCCAGCGCGCTTGCCCATCCCAATGTCAGCCTCGTGACCGGTGCCAGCGTCATACGCCTCGAAACGGACGGGACCGGGCGCCGCGTCACCGCGGCCGTCTACAGGAAGGACGGCGTGGAGCATCGCATTTCCGCCGGCCGCTTCGCCGTTGCCGCCGGCGCGGTCCAGTCCGCTGCGCTTCTCCTGCGCTCGGCCAATGGGGCGCATCCGGCCGGTCTCGGCAACAGTTCGGACCAGCTCGGGCGCAATTTCATGAACCACAACACGACGGCGATGCTGACGGTCCGTCCCTTCGCCGCCAACAGCTGCGTCTACCAGAAGACCATCGCCTTCAACGATTTCTACAACGAGGACAACGAGTACGGTTTCCCGCTCGGCAATGTCCAGCTCCTCGGCCATATCACCGGCAACATCCTCAAGGCCAACCTGCCGATGCCGGCGCCGGCCTGGTTTGCAAGGCTGGTGGCGCGCTATGCCTTTGGCTGGTTCCTGACGAGCGAGGACCTGCCCAATCCGGAAAGCCGGGTCATGGTGCGGGACGATCGCATCGTCATGCACTGGATCCGCTCCAACATGCGGGCGCATGAGACGCTGATCGCGAAAACCCGCGCCGTCATGCGCAAGGCAGGGTTCCCGATCGTGCTGACGCACACCTTCGGCCGCAAGACGACATCGCATCAATGCGGCACGGCGCGCATGGGCCGTGACCCGCAAAGTTCGGTTGTCGATCTCGATTGCCGCAGCCACGATGTCGAGAACCTCTACATCACGGATGCCTCCGTGTTGCCGACCTCGGCCGCCGTCAATCCGGCACTCACCATCGCTGCCCTTGCCATCAAGGCCGGCAGCGCCATTGCAGGGGGAAAGTGATGGCACTTCGCGACATGGGATCGGCCCGTTTCGGGATTTTTCCCCGGCATCCGGACGAGGTCGACACGTTCGACTATATCGTGGTCGGCGGCGGCTCGACGGGCTGCGTGGTGGCCGCACGCCTCTCGGAGGATCCCGCCGTGCGCGTTCTTCTCATCGAGGAGGGGCCGCGCGACCTCAGCCCCTACATCCACATTCCCGGCGCCTACTACAAGACCGCGCAGGGCGATCTCCTGAAGCGTATCCCCTGGGAGCCGATGGCCGAGCAGGAGCGGACGGAAACGCCGACCATGGTGCAGGCCCGGGTGCTCGGCGGCGGTAGCTCGGTCAATGCGATGATCTATATCCGCGGCGTGCCCGACGACTACGAGCAATGGGCGCGTCTCGGCGCGGAGGGCTGGGGCTATGCCGACGTGCTGCCGTATTTCAAGCGCGCCGAGGACAACAACCGCTTCTGCAACGAGGCCCATGGCGTCGGCGGCCCGCTCGGCGTGTCCGACATCGATTACATCCATCCGCTGACCCGCGCCTGGCTGCAGGCCTGCCAGCAGGCGGGGCTGCCCTACAATCCGGACTTCAATTCCGGCGATCCTGCCGGCTGCGGGCTCTACCAGATCACGGCGCGCAATGGCCGCCGCAGCTCGGCCGCCGTCGCCTATCTGGGCCCGGCCCGCAAGCGCGGCAACCTGCGCATCGAGACGGGAACGACGGTCACCCGTATCCTCATCGAGAAGGGCAGGGCGGTCGGTGTCGAATGCGCCAGGGGCAAACGCAAGGTCGTCTACCGCGCCGATCAGGAAGTGGTCGTCTCCACAGGGGCGATCGCGACGCCGAAGCTGTTGATGCTGTCGGGCATCGGCCCGGCGGGTGAGATCGAACGGCACGGCATCAACGTCCATGCCGACCTGCCGGGCGTCGGCCAGAACCTCCAGGACCATATCGAGATCTCGCTGGTCTACCAGCTGAATGGCCCGCACAGCTATGACAAGTACAAGAAGCTGCACTGGAAGGCCCTTGCCGGCTTGAACTATGCGCTCTTCCGCAACGGTCCCGCCTCGTCCAACCTCATCGAGGGCGGTGCGTTCTGGTGGGGCGACAGGAGCGAGGCGACGCCCGATATCCAGTATTTCATGGTGGTCGGCGCCGGCATCGAGGAGGGCGTCGATGCCGTGCCGGGCGGCAATGGCTGCACGGTCAATCTGGGGCAGATCCGGCCGCGCTCGCGAGGGGAGGTCACGCTTCAGAGCGCCGATCCGGCGGCAAATCCGCGCGTGGCGCCGCGCTATTTCTCCGATTCCTACGATCTCGAGGCCATCACCGACGGCACGATGGCGGCCCTCGACATCATGGCGCAGCCGGCCATCGCGAAATTCGTGACGGCGCGGCATACGCCGATGCCGTCCCTCAGGACCCGCGAGGAGATCCGTGCCTTCTGCGTCAAGGACGCGCATGCGGCCCTGCACCCCGCCGGAACCTGCCGGATGGGCGAGGACGACCGGGCCGTGGTCGATCCGAAGCTGCGCGTGCATGGCATCGAGCGGCTTCGTATTGCCGATGCCTCTGTCATGCCGACGCTGATTTCCGGCAATCCGAATTCCGTCTGCATCATGATCGGTGAACGCGCCGCCGATTTTCTGCGTCAATAGGCTCTGCTTCTTGTTGCATATATGTGCCTTTTTATGCATGATTGGAATCAATACATGCACAAAAAGGCAACGGAAATGAACCCGAGCGTTGTGGTCTTCGATATTGGCGGTGTGCTGATCGACTGGAATCCCGCTTATCTCTATCGCCAGATCCTGCCGGACGAGGCGGCGGTTTCGGCCTTCCTGGCGGAGGTCTGCACTCCGGCGTGGAACGAGGCGTTCGATGCCGGGCGGCCGTTTGCCGAGGGCATAGCCGAACTCGTGCAGCGTCATCCCGAGCGGGCCGATCTGATCGAGGCCTACTGGCTGCGCTGGCACGAGATGCTGGGCGGCGAGGTGCCGGGGACGGCTGGCATTCTGGGACGGCTGAAGGCGGACGGCGTTCCCGTGCACGCGATCTCGAACTGGTCGGCGGAGACCTTCCCGCGGGCGCAGGCGATCTTTCCCTTCCTCGATGCGTTCGATGTGCTCGTCGTCTCCGGACGGGAGAAGCTCATAAAGCCGCATGCGCCCATCTTCGAGCGCTATCTGGAGCGGGCGGGCGTGCGCGCCGAGCAATGCATCTTCATCGACGACAATCCGGCGAACATTGCCGCGGCAGCGGCGCTCGGCTTCCACACCGAGCACTTCAGCACGGCCGAGGCGCTGGAGGCCCGCCTGACGGCCCTTGGCCTGCTTGTGCCCCAGGCGGAGACGGCGGGATGACCGCGGACAGGAAGGAACTGGCGGCGCTTTCTCCGGAGGAGCGGCAGGCCGTCATTCTTGAAAAGGTCAATGCGGCCGGCCGGGTCCTTGCGGCCGGGCTGGCGCAGGAGTTCGGCGTGTCGGAGGATTCGATCCGCCGCGACCTGCGCGACCTTTCGGATGCGGGGCTGGTGCAGCGCTTTCACGGCGGCGCGGCGCGGCTCGTCACGCCGGCTCTCGATTTCCACCGGCGCGAGACGCTGCACGCGGAGGAAAAGCAGTCGATCGGCCGCGCCGCGGCCGCGACGATACCCGACGGGGCGACGCTGCTGGTGGATTCAAGCACGACGGTCGTCCGTTTCGTGCGTTCGCTCTCGCCGGCGCTGTCCCTGCGCATCATCACGACCGCGGTCGACGTCGCCGCTGCCGCGCTCGATCATCCGCTCGCCGATGTGGTCATGCTCGGCGGCCGCCTGGGCCGGCTGACGCGCAGCGCGACCGGCGCCGGCGCGATCGACGCGATCCGGGCGCTGCGGGTCGACTATTGTGTTCTCGGCACCTGCGGCGTCGATCACGGCTTGACGCTCCGCGCGGACGATTTCGAGGACGCCCACCTGAAGTCGGCGATGATCCGGGCCGCGAACAAGACCCTGCTCTTGGCGACGGCGGATAAGCTCGGCCAGGCGGCGACCTATGAAGTGGCGCCCGTCTCGGCGGTATCGGCGCTTTTCACCAGCAGCCGGGATACCGCCATCCTAAAGGCCATCCGCGAGGCCGGTGTCGATGTCGAGACAGTCTGACGGTTTACGGAGATGACCATGCGCTTTTCACCGGATGAGGACGCCCGGGCGATCCTTCTGCCCGCCTTCGATACGCTCGACATCATGGATGTCATGGCGCCCTTCCTGGAAAAGGGCGGCTGTTCCGTCCTGATCGGCGAGACGCGGGCGGAATATGTCGCGCGGCGCATGTCGGCCGAGCGGCTGGCGCGCGAGACGCCGGATAGCTTTCGCGCCGCCGTCGCGCGGCTGAAGACCGTAACTCCCGGCTTGATCGTTGCCGTGGACCAGGAACTGGGCGGCATCCAGCGGCTGCAGGGGCTGGTTCCGCCGCTTCCCTCGCTCGACGAAGCGCATGCGCTTGGCGACGCGGCGCTCGCCGAACGGTGCAGGGCAACGGCCGCCGCCGCCCACGCGCTCGGGGTTTCGATGTTCCTGGCGCCGATCGCCGATGTCCTCGACGGGCAGAACGCCTGGCTGCGCGGCCGCACGATGGGCAGCTATCCGCAGGCCGTTGCCCGGCTGGTGTCGGCCTTCGTGAACGGCGTCCAGAGCGCCGGCATCACCGCGGTGACAAAGCATTTCCCCGGGTTCAATGCCCTGGACGGCGACCCGGCGCTCGTGGATGTCTCCCTTCACACGCCGCGTGACCGCCTTCTTCACAATGCCCTGCCGTTCACGGCCGCCATCGAAGCCGGGACGCGGGCGATCATGACGGGGCCGGCACCCGTTGCCGCGCTCGACAGGCAGAATGCCGCCAGCACCGCGCCGGCGGTCATGACGATGCTGCGCAACGACTTCGGGTTCAAGGGCCTGATCGTCAGCGACGATCTCGACGCTCCCGCCACGATGCGCGGCCGCTCCCTCCTCGAAACCGCGATCGCCTCCGTGGGTGCGGGGGCGGACCTGCTGCTCGTGGGCGGAGGGCCGCATCTTGATGCGCTGTGCGATGGCATTGCCGATGCTGCCCGTTCCGGGCGCCTCGCGCCGGATCGCCTGGCGGAGGCGGCAGCCCGCGTGCGGCAGAACGCAGCGGGCGGTTGAGCGCATTCGCGCAACGTAAGGTACAGGTGGTTTTGCTGAAATGGCGGGCAATTCAATCGCAGTGAAAGCGTCTTCGGGGTCGAACCGGCTGCATTGCAGCCTGTTCTTCCTTGCGGCCGGCATCGGCATTGGCGCATGGGCGTCCAGCCTTCCGCTGCTTACCGCCGGCGTCGGGCTCGACAAGGGGCAGCTCGGGCTGGTCCTCTTGTGCTTCGCCTTCGGCGCCATCGTGCTGATGATCGCTATCGGCCGCTATATCGACCGGGTGATCAGCAGCCGGATACTGAGCCTGTGCGGCAGCCTGCTGTTCGGCGCCTCCTTCCTCGTCATTCCGTTGATCGACAGTCCCATCGCTCTCGGCGCAGTCGTCTTTGTCACCGGGGCGGCCTTCGGAACGCTCGACGTGTCGATGAACACGGAAGCATCCCGGGCGGAGCGGGAGACCGGGCGTCACATGATGTCGTCGTTCCACGCCCTGTTCAGCATCGGCAATCTTGCGGGTGCCTTCCTGGTGGGGCAGCTGATCGGCCATGGCGGCAACCTGCAGGTCTGCCTCGGGGCTGCCGGCCTCCTCGTCATGCTCCTCGCCCTGTCCGCCCGGATGATGGCGAGGAAAGCCGCGCATGCTGTCCCGGGCCTCTCTTCGGAAGCTCTGCCGACAAGGAACGCCTCGCTCGACGCCGCGCAACGACCCCTCATCCTGCTCCTCGGCGCCATCGCGTTCCTGGCGCTGCTTGCGGAAGGCGGCATGATGGACTGGACCGCGATCTACATGATCGACATTCTCGGCGCGTCGGACAGCCACGGGGCCTATGCCTTCGCTTTTTTCGCCGCGGCCATGGCGGGCGGCCGCCTTGTCGGGGATGCGGTGACCCGGCGCGTGGGCCATGTGGCCCTGATCAGGACCGGCGGCCTCCTCTGCGCGCTGTCTGTCGCCATTCTGCTGTTTGCCGACAGCGTCGTCCTCTGCCTTGCCGCCCTTGTCCTTTGCGGCCTCGGGGTCGCGAACATGGTGCCGGCCGTGTTCGCGCGTGCCGGCAATGTCGGTGCCGACGCGGCCGGCAGGGCGATCTCCATCGTCACCACCATGGGCTACAGCGGCCTGCTGCTAGGCCCGGCCCTGCTCGGGTTCCTCGCCCAGGCGACGAGCCTTGTCGTCAGCTTCGGCCTGATCACGCTGGCGTTCCTCGTCATCGCGGCGGTGACGATCCGGTTGGATGTCCGGCTGAAGCAGCATGCGGCCTGCTGAAGCCCATGGCGGCGTGTCCATCCGGTAGTGACGCTCTGCACGGGAGGGAACCAAAACCGTTTCCGCGAATTTCCGCGCAGGATGCGTGATATCACCAGACGAGGCGGCAGAGAGTGCGAAACGACAGTTCCCCGGTGCGCGTTGCAAACATCAGCGCGCCGTCCCCCATCATCCGGCCTGGCGTGAATGCCTGGCGGGTGGGAAGGGCCGACCGGTTGAAGGTTCTCGTCGATGGCGACGCCTATTTCCGGCTGCTGGAAGGTATCCTGCGGCAGGCGCGGAAGGAGGTCTGGATCGTAGGCTGGGACTTTAATCCGGATATCCCGATCCGGCCCGACGAGCCGCAATCACCGAGCCTCGGCACCTTCCTGCGCGATCTAGTTACGGAGCGTCCGGACCTTACCATCCGCGTGCTGGTCTGGGCCATGGGGCCTATCTATTCCGGCAAGTCGCTGAAGATGTTCCGCAAGCGCCGCTGGTCCTCCCATCCGCGCATCCGGCTCGCCTTCGACAACCGCCATCCGGTCCGCGGTTCCCACCACCAGAAATTCGTGGTGGTGGACGACCGCGTCGCCTTCGTCGGCGGCATCGACCTCACCGCCAAGCGCTGGGACACGAACGAGCACCGTATCGACGATCCCCGCCGGATCATGCCCTCGGGCGAACCCTACGAGCCGGTGCATGACATGCAGGCGGCGCTGGAGGGGGAGGCGGCGCGGCTCGCCGGCGATATCGCGCGCCGGCGCTGGCTGTTCGCCACCGACGAGGCGGTGTCGCCCAACGGGGCTGCGGCTGAAGTCTCGCTCGATGGCCTTGCGCCCGACATGGCCGGGGTGGACGTCGCCTTCGCCCGTACGGAGCCGGCGATCCGCGGGCGGGAGGCCTCTACGGAGGCGATGGACCTGACCGTGGCCGCCCTCGGGGCCGCGCGGCGGCACATCTATATCGAAAGCCAGTACTTCGCCTCGAAGAGGATTTGCGACGTGCTGTGTGAAAAGCTCGCCGAACCGGACGGGCCGGAGGTCGTCGTGATCTCGACGCTGAGTTCCCACGGCACCATCGAGCGCCTCGTGCTCGGCGCCAATCGCGACCGGTTGATCCGCCGCCTCGGCCGGTGCGACAGGCACGGCCGCATGCGTGCCTTCTATCCGGTCGTGCCGAGACCCGGCGGCATGGAGCAGGAGATCGTCGTCCACTCCAAGCTCGTCATCGTCGACGATGTCTTCCTGCGCATCGGCTCCTCGAACCTCAACCAGCGCAGCGAAGGGCTGGACACAGAGCTCGACGTCGCGATCGAGGCACGCACACAAGGAGAGCGCAAGGCCATCGTCGGCTTGCGCGACCGGTTGCTGGCCGAACACCTCGATGCCGACCCGGCGCTGTTCGGAGCGGTGGTGGATGCGGAGGGATTTCTGGGCAGGACCATCGACGCCTTCAACACGCGCGGGCGCGGGCTGCGGCCGTTCCGGGATGCCGGGGGCAGGGGTGCCATCGAGCCGGTCGCCGGCACCGGGCTCGTCGATCCGGTCGCGCCGTGGTGGCCGCTTCCTGCCTGGCGGGATGCGGCCCGGGCATTCCTTGGCCGTCAGTTCGGGTTTTCACGCAGGCCCGCATCGCCGTTCGATCCCAGCAAGGCCTCGCTGGCGAGCAGCGAGACCAGCCCCAGCGGCAGCGGGATGAAGAAATAGACGACACGAAAGGCGATCAGCGCACCGATCGAGGCAGACCCTCCCAAAAGAAAGGCGATCGTCGCCTCCAGCACGCCAAGCCCGCCCGGCACATGGCTGACGAGTGCAGTCAGGTTGCCGACCACATAGGCGGCCGTCGTTTCCATGTAGCCTGCCTTGCCGCCCAGCAACTGGTGAAGGCAGGCGGCCACGCAGGCGAAATTCAAGGTCCCGACCAGGATCTGCAGGCCGGCGAGGCGCGCCGTCGGCAAGGCGAAGCGCCAGCCTTTCACCTTCAGCTCGCCGCGCACGAAGGCGGCAAGCGCAAGATAGGTCGCACCGAGCACAAGGCAGGCGATACCGAGGGTAACGGATGCGGCCGTGCCGAGCCCCGCGATCCTGCCGGCGGTGCCGGGAAGCAGGATAAGGCAAAGCCCGGCCAGCGTGACGAGGCCGAGGCCGACCGTCACGCCGCAGAAGACGATCAGCTTGGCGATCTCCTCCCCGTCGAGGCCCCAGCGGGAATAGAAACGGTAGCGCACCGCGCCACTGGAGAGCGCGGCGACACCGACATTATGGCCGATGGCAAGGCTGGTGAACGAGGCGAGCGCCGCGCGCGGATAGGAGAGCGGCTTGCCGACATAGTGCAGCGCCAGGAAGTCGAAGAGCGTCAGGCAGAGATAGGAGCAGGCCGCGAAAACGAGTGCCAGGCCGAAGCTTGCCGCGGGAATGGCGGCGACGGAACCTGAAATATCCTGCCATGAATATTGGCTCAGCGTCCGGTAGATCAGCCAGCCGGCGAGAAGGACCGCGACGGCGACAAGGGCATGCAGGATGTGGGTTCGGTTCATGCGTTCCTCGCTTCTTCGAGGCGGAACGGAAACGGCACCTCTCATGTTCCCGAGGCACTGGAGGCAACGAGGGGACGATATCAGGGCGGCTGCGGATCGCGACCCACACAGCCGCTCTCCACGGGGGCTGGACATCGAACGGCCGAGACGGCGGAAACGCGCTTCTTTTTATCCGGCTCATAAATTTTCATCGCCGAGGGAATAGAGCCCGCTCGCTTCCGTTCTTCCTGAGGTCACCGCCATGGCGGCGGAAAGTTCAGGAGGTGGAATATGTTGATCCCTCGTCGACCGGCATGCCCGCGGGGCTTGCCGTCAGGTTCGTTTGCGCCCGTTCTCGGCGTTTGCAAGGGGAGGCCGTGATGACTCCCCAGATGCTGCAGACCCTTTTCGTGATGGAATTCGTGCGCTTCGGCATCGATCTTGCCGGCATGTCCGTCCTGATGTTCGGAATGTACTACCGGCGCTACCGCGACAAGGAACTCGTCACGGCGGCAGCGCTCTTCAACATCTTCGTCTTCGCGGTTCTGACCGTGCTTTCCGTCGTCGATTTCGGCGTGGCGGCCGGCTTCGGGCTGTTTGCGATCCTGGCGCTTTTCACGCTGCGTTCCGAACCGCTCAGCAAGACCGAGATGACCTATTTCTTCGGCAGCGTCGCCATCGCGGTCATTTCGTCCGTGCAGGGAACGACCATCCCGTTTGTGGCCGTCACGGTGCTGTTCGTGCTGGTCGGCGCCTATGTCGTCGATCATCCCAAGATGCTCCAGTCGGTCAGCGGCACGAAGATCTCGCTCGACAAGATCCACCATGCGCTGCTCGCGGATCCCGCGGCCATGCGGGCGGAATTGTCCCGGCGGCTCGGCGTCGACGTGCTGTCCTACCAGGTCCTTCAACTCGACTACATCACCGAAATGGCGAAGCTCAATGTCTATTATCGCAAACACTGACGACTGGCTGCAGCACGGCTTCCAGCCCATCAGCCTGGCTGCGCTGAACGGCAAGGCGGCGATGCTGGAGCGGCTGGACAACAAATATGTCGTCGATGCAACCGTGCTCAAGCACGCCGCCGGCGCCCTGGCCGAGGCTTTCGACATGCTGGAAATCGACGGCCTGCGGGCCTTCACCTACGAGACCTGCTATTTCGACGATGCCAGCCGCCGCAGCTATTTCGACCACCACCAGGGCCGGCGCCGGCGTGCAAAGGTCCGGCTCCGCCGCTACGCCGAGGCCGGCCTGTGCTTTCTCGAGGTCAAGCTGAAGGACAGGCGCGGCATCACCGTCAAGAAGCGGCTCAACCGGGATCCGGGAACCTTCGGCATGCTCGACAAGACGGCGCTTGCCTATATCGACGACGTGTACCGGGCTCAATACGGGCAGCCCTTTCCCCACATGCTCACGCGCGTCATCGACATGCGCTACCGGCGCATGACGCTGGTCGCCAAGCAGGGTGGCGAGCGCATGACCATCGATTGCGGCCTGCAGTTCTACACGCCGGATGCGCGGCACGCGGTCGATGAGAGCCTGTTCATCCTCGAGACGAAATCGGCCAACGGCAATGGCGTTGCCGATGGCATCCTCAGGGCGCTGCACCAGCACCCGACCAAACGGTGCTCGAAATACTGCGTCGGCACGGCCCTGCTCAATCCCGGCACCCGGCACAACAAGTTCCTGCCGGCGCTGCGCAAGCTTGGCAGCCTGCCCGGCCATGATGTCCTGCGCCGGTTACACAATGAATAGGAGTGAGTGAGAGATGATGATCGAGAAAATGCTGAAAGTGCTGCTTTTGTGCGGCTCTGCCTTCGTGCCGGCGTCCGTCGCCTTCGCGCAGCCGGCGTCCTTTGCGCTGACCGTGCTCGACGGCAGGACGGCTGCCGCTACCGGGCCGGACGGCCGCAACATCAGCGAATTGTCCGGGCTTGCCTGGGATGCCGACGACAAGCTGCTCTATGCGGTTTCGGATGATGGCGTGCTGCATCATTTCCGGGTGGAGATCGAAGGCGGCAGGATCGCCGGCATGGAGCCGGTGTTCTCCGTCCGGCTGGCCACCGGCACGACGCCCGCCTTCGTCAATGCCGAGGGGCTCGCCGTCGTCAATGGCGACAACGGCACGCCGTCCGACGGCGAGCTTCTCATCGCCTTCGAGGATGGTCCCGCCATCCACCGCTTCAAGCCGGACGGCACGGCAATCGCCGCCGTGCCGCTGCCGGATGCCCTGTCGGACGCAGCACGGTACAACGAGCCGAACAGCCGGCTGGAAGCCGTGGCCGCCACGCAGGACCACGGCATCGTCACAGCCCCGGAGGAAGCCATGCAGGGCCAGCCGGGTGACGCCCATACGATCTACGGCCTTGATGGCGGGCGCTGGACGTTCGCGACCTTCCAGCCGAAGCGCAGCAACCTGAAGGCCATCGAGACGATGCCCGGCGGCCAGCTGCTGGTGCTCGAGCGCACCCGCGAGAGCAAGGGCGGGCCGACCGCCGGACGTCTGCGCATCGTCGATCCTGAAGGTTGCACGGGCGAGACCTGCACGGCAATCGATCTCGATGCAGGATCGAATACGCTGCTGAACGACAATTTCGAGGGGCTTGCCCGGATCTCGGACACGCTCTACCTGGCCGTGACGGACAAGACGAAGAAGGAGACGCCTGCAACGCAGTTCGTCCTGTTTTCGCTCACCGGGCCGCAATGACGGCGTGACACGGGTCCGGTCCGCACTTCCTGTCGGCAGGCATATGGTTGCCTGCCGACAGCCGTTGATGGCGCTGCCTGCTATCGCGACAACCGGTTTTCTTCGTCGATCAGGACAAGGCGGCTGGGCGTGGCGTCGCCCCATGTCCACAGGACGAGATTCAGGTCATCGTCCATGGCAGCCGGCGCGAAGCTCGGCACGAGCAGTCCGTGATAGCCGGCGGCCGAAAGCCTGCGTGCAAATTCCTGCGTTCGGGAGGTGCCGGATGCCCGCATCTGGTCGCGCCAGGCCGGATCGGCGAGCGCCGTCGCATCCATGTCCTGCGCACGCAAAGCTTCCGGATCGCGGCAGTCGAAAACCCGCGCGATATCGGCGTCATAGGAAACGAGGGTGGTCGGCTGCAGGTTGCCGACCTGGTTCGCTTCCCGCAGCGCCGTGATGATCGACAGCGACGTGTAGAGCGCGGGCATGCCCTTCGGATTGAACCGGCCGCCATAGAGCTCGGCGCCACGCCCGGACAGCGGCTCGCGGGCATAGACCGGGTTCAGCGCCCGGTACAGCTTTCCCTGATAGCGCATCTGCCGGACTATGCGTGGATGCCGGCGTCAACAGCGTCGATATAGTCGAGCACGTCGTCCGCGCGCCCGCTTCTGACCAGCTGCATGGCGGTCTGGCCGGAAAAGCCGGGAAGCGGTTCCGAGCGATACCAGGCATAGGCCATCAGCGCCGAACCGAAGCGGGGCTCGACCTTGTTGACGATCTCGATCATCTCGCGCAAGCGCCGCTGCGTCTTGTCGGAACGAACACGGTCCTTGCGCTGGACGGCGTCCTTTCCGAGCCCGGCCGTCCGTGCGATCTCCTCGCTGGTCGTGCGCAGGGCATCGGCGATCTTGCGCGGCACGAAGAGCCCGCCGTCGGCATATTGGGCAAGACCCATGGCGATATCCTTCCGATTTTGCCATTCATTATGACGCAATATAGCGTCAGATATCGCGGGTTTCAACGGTGCGGTTGCTGAAAGGAACGGGAAACGCTTCGGCGTCCCGAGTTGACGATGCCGCTCATGGCTGCTCCTGTTGCAGGCGGGAGAGGGTTTTGGCCCATTGCCGGGTGATCGACAGTCCGACGGACTGGACGGGCAGGCAGGGCGCGCGGTCGTGGATCGCGATGCCGGCATTCTCGCCGAAGATGCGCTTGCCATAGGTGACGAGATGTTCGAGCGACTGCATGACGAAGGTCGCCGCGGGCAGTGCGGCCGCGTAGAGCGCTTCTGCCTCGGCATGGCGGCTGGCCCGCCACAGGTCGAGGATACGCACCGCGACCGGGGCGATGTCGGGTGCCAGCACGAAGCCCCGGCAGCCGATGCGCAGGGCATCGGTCATTTCCAGCCCGCCCCGCCCGCCGACAACCGCAAGGCTGTCGCCCGCCACGTCGATGATGCGGGCAAGGCCGAGCGCCGCGTCCTCGGCCTTCACGGCGGCAAGATTGGGGGCTCGCTGCTTCAGGCGGACGAGATCTTCACCGGAAAGGGCGCGGCCGAGATATTGCGGCGCGTTCTGCACGGCGACGGGCAGCGCGGTCGATGTTGCCACCCGCGCGAAAAAGTCGAGATAGACATCCGCGCCATAACTGCCGGCCATCGGGGGCTGGAGGATGAGCCAGTCCGCTCCGGCCGCCGCCGCGCAGGTCGCGAGCTCCACCTGCTCGCCCACCGAATTGCCGGCTACGGTCACCGAGAATGGCAGGCGGCCGCCATTGGCGCGTGCCGTCGTTTCGATGAGCGCGCAACGCTCGGTGAAGGTGAGCTTCAGCACCTCGGTCGCCAGCCCCAGCACGGTGATGCCGTGGCAGCCCGTTTCGACGCAGTAATCGACCTGCGCTTTCATCGCGTCGTGATCGAGCGCTTCCTGAGCATCGAACAGGGCGAAGAGCACGGCGTAGACGCCGTCGTGAATGCCGGTTTCTGTCATGCTGCACCCATCATGATGTCCACGCCGCGATCTGCGACCGCCATGGCGGGCGCGTTGGTGTTTCCGCTGACGATGCGGGGCATCATGGAAACGTCGAAGACGCGCAGGCCCTCGATGCCCTTGACGCGCAAGTCGGGCGTCAGCACCGCCAGCGGGTCGTCCTCGGCGCCCATGCGGGCGGTGCCGCAGGGGTGGTAGTTGGTCTTGACCGTGCGCTTGCAATGGGCAAGCAGCTCGGCATCGGAGCGGAAGCCCTCGCCGGGGAAGATCTCGCCCTTGACCACCTTGGCCATCGGCCCGGTCTGCAGCACCGCGCGCGCAAAGCGCAGACCGGCGATCTCGTGCCGGATGTCGTCCTCATGGCCGAGATAGTTGGAATTGATCATCGGCAGATCGGCGGGATCGGCCGAGCGCAGGCGCACCGTGCCGCGCGCCTTCGGCTGCAACAGGCAGGAATTGAGCGTGACGCCGTCCGTCGGCGCGACGCCCATGACATCGCGGTCGAGATAGACGGTCGGAACGCAGTAGAACTGGATCATCGGTTCGCCTGCGGGGTCGAGCGGGTTGATGAAGGCGCAGGCCTCGCAGCCGTTCGTCGAGACAGGGCCGGAGCCGAACAGCATGTATTGCAGGCCGTTGCGAAGCATGCGCAGCCCGCGGTCCTCGCCGTAATAGCCGAGCTTCTCGTGGGTGGCGGCGACCAGCGGAACCTCGTGGTGGTCCATCAGGTTCTCGCCGACGCCGGCAAGGTCCGTCTCGACCGCAATGCCGTGGCGGCGCAGCTCATGCGCGGGACCGATGCCCGAGAGCATCAGGATTTTCGGCGTGCCGAAGGCGCCGGCGGTGAGGATGACCTCGTTTGCCGCATGGAGCGTCCTGATCCGGCTGCCTTCGGCGATCTCGACGCCTGCAGCCTTGCCGCCCTCGATGAGGAGGCGTAGGACGCGCACGCCGGTCAGGATTGTGAGCTTCGGATCGGCGGCCAGGGGCTCGACGAAGGCCTCGACCGCGCCGCAGCGGCGGGCGCCGCCGATCGTCGTCTGCATGTAGCCGACGCCGTCCTGCGTGCCGTCGTTGAAATCGTTGCGCAGCGGCAGGCCCATCTCCTGCAGCGTCTTGACGAAGACGTTCGAGATTTCGGCGATGTGGCGCGGATTGGAAACCTTCAGCGGCCCGTCCGTGCCATGGGCAGGGCCGGCGAGCGACTGGTTGCCCTCCTGCCGGCGGTAGTGGGGCAGGATGTCGTCCCAGCCCCAGTCCCAGCCGATGTCGTTGGGGCCGGCCTTCGTCATGCGGTTCCACGCGTCGTAGTCCGAGCGGCGGCCGCGCATGTATACCATGGCGTTGACGGTCGAGCCGCCGCCGAGCACGCGGCCCTGCGGCAGGTCGTGCGACCGGCCGTCGAGCTGCGGCTGCGGCTCCGTCTTGTGGAAGGTCAGGTATCTGCTGCCCTTCAGCATCTTCACGAAGCCGGCGGGCATGCGCAGCAGCGGGTGGCGGTTCGACGGACCCTCCTCGATGAGCGCGACGCGGGCGCCGTGCTCGCTCACCAGCTTTGCCGCGGTCACGCAGCCGGAGGAGCCGCCGCCGACGATGATATAGTCGAAGCCCGTCATCTCACCATTCCGCAATCGAGCCGTCCGCATGGCGCCAGACCGGCGCCCGCCAGGCGTGGCCCTCGACGGCGCGGGCGCGCACCACGTCCTCGTCCACCTCGATGCCGAGGCCGGGACCCATGGGGATCGGCAGGAAGCCGGCCTCGACCTTGAAGCGGCTTTCCGGCTTCAGGTAGTCGTTGAGATCGCCGCCCTTGTTGTAGTGGATGCCGAGGGACTGTTCCTGGATGACGGCATTGTAGCAGATCGCATCCACCTGGAGGCTGGCGGCGAGCGCGATCGGCCCGAGCGGGCAATGCGGCGCCATGGCGATATCGTAGCTTTCCGCCATGTGGCCGATGCGCACCATCTCGGAAATGCCGCCGACATGGGCCGTATCCGGATTGATGACGCCGGCTGCGCGCTTTTCGAACACGGCGCGGAAATCGTAGCGGCTGTGCAGCCGCTCGCCGATGGCGAGCGGAATGGACGTGGTGCGGGCAAGATCGGCCATGTGGTCGACCTGGGCCGAGACGACGGCATCCTCGATGAACATGGGCCTGAGCGGCTCGATCTCCTTCAGCAGGATCTTCGCCATCGGCGCATGCAGGCGGCCGTGGAAATCGAAGGCGAGATCCATGCGGGTGCCGACCGCATCGCGCAGCTCGCCGAGCTTCGCGACGATCCGGTCGATCTTGGCGTAGCTGTCGAGGAACTGCACCTCCTCGGTGGCATTCAGCTTGCAGGCGTCGTAGCCGGCCTCGATGAGGGCGTTTGCGTCGGCGACGAGGTTGCCGGGTCGGTCGCCGCCGATCCAGCGATAGGTGCGGACCTTGTCGCGCACCTTGCCGCCCATCAGCGCATGCACCGGCTGGCCGAAGGCCTTGCCCTTGATGTCCCAAAGCGCCATGTCGACGCCCGACATGGCGCTCATCAGCACGGGGCCGCCGCGATAGCAGCCGTTGCGGTAGATCATCTGCCAGGTATCCTCGATCAGCAGCGGATCGCGGCCGATGAGCAGGGTTTCCAGCTCGCGGATCTTCGCCGCCAACGTTTCGGCATGGCCCTCGAGCACCGGCTCGCCCCAGCCGGAAATGCCCTCGTCCGTCGAGACCTTGAGGAACAGCCAGCGCGGGGCGACGACGAAGGTTTCGAGTTTCGTGATTTTCATTGGGAAGTCCTCAGCCGGGCGCCGGATGCGCTGTCGAAGTAACGGATGCCATTGGGGGAAAGCCGGAGGTTGACGGTGGCGCCGATCTTCGGCCGGAAATGCTTGTCGGCCTTGAGCACCAGCCGGCCCTTGCCATGGTCGGCGACGACGAGCGTCGCATCGCCCGTCGGCTCGACCGAGTAGACCGTGACCGCCAGGTCTCCCGCCTCGCCCTCGGCGACGACCGTGATGTCCTCGGCGCGGATGCCGAGCTGGGCCTCCTTCGCGTCGGTTATGCCTGCTGCCGCGATGCGGGCATTGCCGGAGCGGAAGGCGCCGTCCTGGATGTCGCCGGGAATGAAGTTCATCGGCGGGGAGCCGAGGAAACCCGCGACGAACAGGTTGTCGGGGTCGTCGTAGATCTGGTCCGGCGTGCCGATCTGGCGGATTTCGCCTGCCTCCATGATGATCACGCGGTCGGCGAGCGTCATCGCCTCGATCTGGTCGTGGGTGACGTAGATGGTCGTGATGCCGGTCTCGCGCTGGATGTGCTTGATCTCCGCCCGCATGGCGCCGCGCAGCTTGGCGTCTAGGTTCGACAGCGGCTCGTCCATCAGGAAGACATCCGGAGAGCGGACGAGTGCACGGGCCAGCGCCACGCGCTGGCGCTGGCCGCCCGAGAGGTTCTTCGGCAGCCGGTCGGCATAGGGCGCAAGGCCCACCTTCTCCAGCGCGGCGAGCGCCGTCTTCTCCCGATCGGCCCTCGCCATGCCGCGGGCGCGCAGCGGATAGGCGACGTTGTCCAGCACCTTCATGTGCGGATAGAGCGCGTAGTTCTGGAACACCATCGCCATGTTGCGCTCGCGCGGCAGGCGGTTGGTGATGTCGGCGCCGTCCTTCAGCACCGCGCCGCTGGAGGCCGTCTCCAGCCCGGCGATGATGCGCATGGTCGTCGTCTTGCCGCAGCCGGAGGGGCCGAGCAGGACCAGGAACTCGCCGTGGGGGATGTGGAGGTCGATGGGCTTCAGCGCGGTCAGCGTGCCCCAGCTCTTGGTGACGGATTGAAGCGTAATTTCGGTCATGTCAGCGATAGGCCCCCATGGTCAGGCCACGGATGAGGTGGCGCTGGAAGACAAGGATGAAGAGGATGACGGGGATGATCAGCAGGCTGGCGGAGGCCGACAGCTCTGCCCAGGCGATCGTCTGGTAGCCAATGAAGCCGTAGAGGCCGACCGGCACGGTGCGCACCGCCGAATCCCCCAGCACCAGCGCGAACAGGAACTCGTTCCACGACAGGAGGAAGATCAGGATGCCGACCGAGATGAGCCCGGGCATGGCGAGCGGCAGGGTGATGCGGGCGAAGACCTGGAAATGGTTGTCGCCGTCGAGGCTTGCCGCCTCCTCGATCTCGCGCGGCAGTTCGGAGAAGAAGCCGCGGAGCAGCCAGACCACAATCGACAGGTTGAGCGTGACATGGGCGAGGATCAGGCCGAGATGCGTGTCGAGCAGGCCGAGCTGGTAATAGAGCACGAAGAAAGGGATCAGCATGGCGACCGGCGGCGTCATGCGCGAGGAGAGCAGCCAGAAACCGAAATCGCCGCGTCCCCGGAAGGAATAGCGCGCGAGGATATAGGCGGCCGGTGCGCCGAGCGCGAGCGTCAGCAGGCTGGAGCCGGCCGCCACGATCGTCGAGGAGGCGAAATAGGCCCAGATATCGGGATTGCCGACGACCTTGGCGAAATTGGCGAAGGTCGGCTCGAACAGGAAGAGCGGCGGTCGGGCCATGGCCTGGATCGGCGTCTTCAGCGCGGTGAGGAAGATCCAGTAGAGCGGAAAGATACACCAGACAGCGAAGACGTAAAGGATCAGGCGGCGCAGCCAGACGGAGGTGAACACTTTCATGGCGCTTAATCCTTCAGGTCGAACAGGCCGAGCCGGCGAAGGAACACCTGCCCCGCGACGAGGGTGAAGACGAGCATGACGATCGCCAGTGCCGAGGCGTAGCCCATCGACAGGAACTCGATGCCGTACTTGTAGGCGAGCAGGTTCAGCGTGCGCGTGGCGACGCCGGGTCCGCCGCCGGTCAAAACGAAGATGATGTCGAAGGTCTTGAAGGCGTCGATCAGCCGGAACAGCAGCGCGAGCGCGAGATAGGGCTTCAGCCGCGGCAACGTCACAAGAAAGAAGGTGCGGAACGGGCCGGCGCCATCCATCTGGCTCGCCTCTTCCGGCTCCGGCGGCAGCGCCGCCATGCCGCCCATCACGATGAGCAGGATGAAGGGCGTCCATTGCCAGACGTCGACCAGGATGAGCGACAGGAGCGCGGTCTCGGGCGCGGCCGTCCAGGCGCTGGGAGAAACGCCCGCGAGGCCGAGCAGGTGGTTCAGCACGCCTTGCGTGGGATTGAACATCAGCCGGAAGGTGAAGGTGGCGGCGATCGGCGTGATGGCCATCGGCAGGAGATAGATGACGCGCAACCACGGCGCCTGCCGCACCTCGTGATGCAGCAGGGCCGCGATGCCAACGCCCAGCACCGTCTCGATGCCGACCGCGACGATGGTGAAGATCGTCGTTATGCGCGCGGCATCCCAGAAATCGGCAGAGGAGAGCAGGTCGGAATAGTTCTTGAGGCCGACCCAGTTGATCGTCTCCGGCGCGGTCAGCGAATAGTCTGTAAAGGAGAGATAGACGCTGACGAGGAAGGGAACGAGCGTCAGCGACAGCATGAGGATCGTTGCCGGCGCAAGCATCCACAGGATGAAGCTGCGCTCGGCGCGTTGGATTGTGGTCTGGCGGAGGGGCACGGGCCTGCCTTTCTGATCGGGTGCCCCCCGACCGGAACGCTCGGGGGGCTTTAAATCCGTGTCAGCCCTTGAGGGCGGCGTTGATCTTCGTCGTGGCCGCAGCGAGCGCGGCCCGTGCATCGGCCTGGCCGGTGACGACCTGGTTGATCGCCACGGCGAAGGGATCGAGGATCTCGCTGGACTTCTTGTGGAACCACGCCGCCTTGAAGATCCTGGCGTCGCCGGAATTGAGGTTGAGGAGCGCCGCCGCCGAAGCCTCCGCACCGAACCGTTTCTGGAACGCTTCGCTTTTCCAGGCGGAATTGCGCACGGTGGCAAGACCGCTGGCGGCGCTGAGCAGGCAGCCAGGCCCGGAGTTGAGGAAGCTCAGGAGCAGGAAGGCCGCCTTCTTCTTCTTTGAATAGGCGTTGATGCCGGCCTGCCAGGCCCAGATGTTCGGCTTGATCGGGTGTTCGCCGGCCCGCGGCAGGGCGGCATAGACGGCATCGGCCGCCACCAGGCTCTTTTCCGGGTTGGAGATGTCGGTGGCGAAGTTGGAGCTGTCGCAGCCGAGCGCCGCCGCGCCGCTGGAGAAGTCGTTGAGGGCTTCGTACCAGTGGTAGTTGCCGACGCCGATCGGCCCCGCCTCGCGCAGCAGGCGGCCGTACATCTCGACGCCGGCAACGGCCGCATCGCTGTCGAGCACGCAGCGCCCCTCCCCGTCGATGATCTCGCCGCCATAGGAGAAGACGAAGCCGCCGCAGGTCCAGGGACCGGCGGAACTGTCGGACTTGGCGCGCATGGCGATGCCCGCGACCGTGTCTGTCTTCAGCTTCAGCGCCGTGGCGAGCAGCTCGTCCATCGTCGTCGGGACGGCAAGGCCGGCTTCGCCGAGCATCGCCTTGTTGGCGAACAGCGTCTGCGCCTCGGCGGTGATCGACATCGAATAGTTCTGCCCGTCCGCCTGGGCGGGGAAGTCGCGCGCCATGGCGAAGATGTCGTCCTGGTCGTACCAGGCGGCATCGAACAGCGCCTTGTCGGCATAGTAGGCATCGAGCGGTTCCGCCCAGCCGGCGGAAACGAACTGACCGAGCGCGTGGATCATCATCACGTCGGGCTCGGCCGCCTTGGCGCCGAGCTTGATCGGCATCTGCGAGGTGTATTCCGTCTCGGACTGGGTGTTCAGCTTGACGGAAATGCCGGTGATCTCCGTGAAGAGCGGCAGGATCGGTTCGATCGCCGCGCTCCACGGATGCGTCATCGCCTCGACCGTCAGGCTCTCGCCCTTGAAGGCCATCCAGTCGACATCGGCGCCGGCGAAACCCGCGCGGGCCTCTTCCGCCGTCTGGGCGAAACTCAGCCGGGGCGCGACTGCCAGCCCGAAGGCTGTGGCCGCCGCGCCGGCCATCAGTTGGCGCCGGCTCAGGCGTATCTCTCTGTTCATGCTCTCCTCCTTTTCAGATCGGTGTTGTCGCGATGGCCCGATCCCTGCGGGGCAGGGATCGGGTTTCCCGGCTTCTTTCATAATGGGCGAACATATCGATACTATTATTGATGTCAAGTGTAGTACTATTGGACTTTGTGTGCGACTGTTTGCCTGCCGGGATCATTTCCGCTATGCCAGCGGGAACAAGAGACGATAGGGGCAGTGCTTGACGCAGCAGCAGGACGCGATGGAGACGCAGGACACGGCATCGGCCGGCATCCACGAGACGATCGTCACGACGATGGGAAAACGCATCGTTTCCGGACACTACAGGCCGGGGGCGGTGATCGGCAGCGAGACGGAAATCGGCCAGACCTTCAGCGCCTCGCGCACCGCGACGCGCGAGGCCTTGAAGATCCTGAGTTCAAAGGGGCTGATCGAAGGCAAGCCGAAGATCGGCGTCGTCGTGCGGCCCACCGAGCGCTGGAACATGATGGATTCCCTGGTGCTCGACTGGGCGCTGCAGGATGCAAACCAGGCGGGAAGGGCGATTTCGGACCTTTATGCCCTGCGCATGGCGATCGAGCCGAAGGCGGCGCGCATGGCCGCGCGCAACCATGGTGGGGCCGACGAAACGGCGGTCCGGCGCGCGCTGCGTGGAATGGCGACCTATCTCGACGAGAACGACCGGGTGGAGCAGGACGTCGCCTTCCACATCGCCATCCTGCGTGCATCGGGCAACCGGCTGTTCTTCTCGCTCGGCGAACTGATCTCCGTCGGCTTGCGCCATCTCTTCCATGCGGGCCTGCGGGCCACGAGCGAGGAGGACGACCGCTGGATCACGCGCCACAAGCGGGTGGCCGACGCGGTCTTCGCGCGCGATGAGGCCTCGGCCGAGGCGGAGATGGTCGCGCTGCTGACCGAGGCGCAGCAGACCCACGATATCATCCCCTCTTGAGCTCGGCGGCTATGCCGTTCAGGGGCGGCCCCTCAGGTGCCCGGTCGGAAGCGCGGTCGTGTACTTGATCTGGCTGAGGGCGAAGCTCGAGCGAATGTTGGCGACGCCCGGGATGAGCGTGAGGAAGTCGACGACGAGGGCCTGGAATTTCATCAGGTCCTCGACCACCACGCGCAGCATGTAGTCCGCCTCCCCGGTCATCAGGTAGCATTCGACGATCTCGGGCTTGGTGCGGATGGCGGCATTGAAGACGTCGAGCGATTCCCGGTCCTGCTGCTTCAGCGAGACCTGCACGAAGACATTGACCGCCAGCCCCAGCGCCTGCGCATCGACCAGCGCGACCGACCCCTTGATGACGCCGTTTTCCTTGAGGTCGTTGACCCGCCGCCAGCAGGGCGAGGCCGACAGGCCCGTCGCCTCCGCCAGTTCCGAAACGCTCAATTCGGCATTCTGCTGCAGGAGGTCGAGGATGCGGATGGAGGCGGCATCGAGGCCTGGTTTGGAAATCGGCATAGTTGACCGCTGAAAGAGGAATTATCGAAATTCCATTTCGCAATTTCGTTATCCTCGGTCAACTGCGATCAGTTTTCCCGCTCGTGCCGGTGTAGCATTCCTCGTCATTGGAGGACGGGAGTGAGACGAGCATGAATGAGGCGGCCTTGACGCCAGCGCAGCTTGCATGCCTGAAGGACCTGGAGCGGCAGGTGCTGTGGCATGCCTGCTGGATGATCCACAATGCCAACCACCTGCGCGAGAAGGGCGAGGTGAAGGTCGGAGGGCACCAGGCCTCCTCGGCCTCGCTCGCCTCGATCATGACGGCGCTCTATTTCCATGTTCTGCGGCCGGAGGACCGCGTTGCGGTCAAGCCGCATGCCTCGCCGGTCTTCCATGCCATCCAGTACCTGATGGGTAACCAGACACGCGAAAAGCTCGAGAATTTCCGTGGTTTCGGCGGTGCGCAATCCTATCCGAGCCGTACCAAGGACATCGACGACGTCGATTTTTCCACCGGATCCGTCGGGCTTGGCGTGGCGATCACCGCCTTTGCCTCGATCGTGCAGGACTACATTGCCGCCAAGCCCTGGGCCGGGACGCGACCGGGCGGTCGCATGATCGCGCTGGTCGGCGATGCGGAGCTCGACGAGGGCAACATCTATGAATGCCTGCAGGAGGGCTGGAAACACGACCTGCGCAACACCTGGTGGGTGATCGACTACAACAGGCAGAGCCTTGACGGCGTCGTGCATGAGGGCCTGTGGCAGCGCATCGAAGGCATTTTCACGGCTTTCGGCTGGGACGTGAAGGTGCTGAAATACGGTGCGCTCCAGCGGGCCGCCTTCCGGGAGCCGGGCGGCGAGGCGCTGCGCGGCTGGATCGACCGATGCCCGAACCAGCTCTATTCCGCGCTGACCTTCCAGGGCGGGGCCGCCTGGCGCAAGCGGCTCACCGACGAGATCGGCACGCAGGAAGGCGTCGCCGACCTCCTGGCGGCGCGCAGCGACGACGCGCTTTCCGACCTCATGGGCAATCTCGGCGGCCATTGTCTCGAAACGCTGATCGAGACGTTCGGGAGCATCGACCACGACCGGCCGACCGTCTTCCTCGCCTATACGATCAAGGGCTGGGGCACGCCGCTCGCCGGCCACAAGGACAACCATGCCGGCCTGATGACCAAGGCCCAGATGGAGACGTTCCAGGAGCGCATCGGCGTCGCGCCGGGTACGGAATGGGAGACGTTCGGTGCGATCCCCTCCCCTGCCCCGGTGCGCGCGTTCCTGAAGACGGTGCCTTTCTTCGCCAAGGGCACGCGACGCTTCACCTCCCCTGCCGTGCCCTCCTCCGGCCCGGTCTTCCTCGAGGATCGCGAGCTCTCGACGCAGGCCGGTTTCGGCAAGATCCTCGATGCGATCGCCAGGCGCGACGACGCCCTGTCGGCGCGCATCGTCACCACGGCGCCGGATGTGACCGTCTCGACGAATCTCGGCCCCTGGGTCAACCGCCGCGGCCTTTTCGCCCGCGAGCGGATGGCCGATACGTTCCGCGACGAGCGCGTGCCCTCGGCGCAGAAATGGGAGTTCGGCCCGGCGGGCCAGCATATCGAGCTCGGCATCGCCGAGATGAACCTGTTCCTGCTGCTCGGCGCCGCCGGCCTGTCGCATTCGCTGTTCGGCGAGCGGCTGCTGCCCATCGGCACGGTCTACGATCCCTTCGTGGCACGCGGCCTCGATGCGCTGAACTATGCCTGCTACCAGGATGCGCGCTTCATGATCGTCGGCACGCCTTCCGGCGTGACGCTGGCGCCGGAAGGCGGGGCGCACCAGTCGATCGGCTCGCAGCTCATCGGCATGAGCCAGGACGGGCTGGCCAGCTTCGAGCCCGCCTTCCTCGACGAGCTGTCCGTCATCATGGACTGGTCCTTCGACTATATGCAGCGTGGCGGCGACGGAACGCATGACAGGCGCACCTGGCTGCGGGACGAGACCGGCGGCTCGGTCTATCTGCGTCTGACGACGCGGCCGCTGGAGCAGATCGCGCTTCGCCGCGAGGATCCGGCCTTCCGGCAAGGCGTTATAGACGGCGCCTACTGGCTGCGCCCGCCTTCGGCGCGCACCCGCATCGTGCTCGCCTATCAGGGCTGCATCGCGCCGGAAGTGCTGATGGCGGCCGGGCGGCTCGCCGAAACGCATGGCGACGTCTCGGTGCTGGCGGTCACCTCCGCCGACCGGCTGAATGCCGGCTGGACGGCGGCGCAACGCGCCCGCCGCCAGGGGGATGCCAGCGCCCGCAGCCATATCGAGACGCTGCTCTCCGCGGTTCCGCGCGATGCGGGCCTCATCACCGCCACCGACGGCCATCCGGCGACGCTCGGCTGGCTCGGCGCAGTGGAAGGGAACCGCACGGTCTCGCTCGGTGTCGAGCACTTTGGCCAGACCGGCACGATCGCCGATCTCTACGCCCATTTCGGCATCGATACGCATGCCATCGTGGACGCGGCGCGCTCCTTCCGAACCGGCGGCTGAAGCGAAACGTTGCATCCGGAAGGTTGGCGGCAGGGGTTCGGGAACGTGAGCGGCGCCGAGCATCGGCGCCGCGCTGTCGTCCTGGATGTCTGTCATCAGCTTGCGGATCAGCCGTTTGCGGGCACGGACTGGCGTCGCTTAGGTCAGGTCCACTCGTAGGCCCGTTCCGTGCGGTAAGGCTGCTCGGCCACGAAGAGGGACGGATCGTTGCCATCAACGTAATGCAGGGCATCCGCATCGTCGTTGAAGCCGACGAACACCATCAGCATGGCGCGGGCGGCCGGATGGCCCTTCCGGCGATAGGAAAAGCGGACGGCGCAATGCGGATATTGCGCATCCAGCGCGCCGTCGCCCTCCCTGCGGTCGCCGGTGAGCGCGACGAACTGGCCGAGGGCGAAGAACCGGTCGATGGCGGCAAAGGCCGAGGCCTGCGACATCTGCTGGTTTGCGCCGGCGCCGGCGGGACGGCCGTAAAAGAGGCTGTCGGTCTGGCCCTTGCGGCGCGTCGTCTCGTAGACGACGAGGCCGCCTGCCACGGCCAGTTCCAGATGCGCACCAAAGGTCTGGAAGCGTTCGGGATGGCGATCCAGCTCCGCGAACTGGACCCTCAGGTCCGCGACATAGTCCGCGTACAGCGCAGCATTCATGGAAGGCTCACCCTTGAATTTCCGGTCGACGTGCTGCGCTCCCTAACACAGGTACGGCGGCATGGAAACGCCGCCGTGCCTCTACTCCATTGAGACAACCGCTGTGGCCTGCTGCGCCACTCCAGTCACGGCCGTTCAGGCCGCCACTGGTGCGGCAACCTCCGTGCGGCGTGCATGGCTGACCGCGAAGGCCAGCATGGCGAGGGTGGAAACCGCCGCCGGCACGGCGAAGATCAGGAAGTTCTGCTGAAGGGGCAGTTCCTTCGCCAGCAGCATGCCGCCAAGCGTCGGCCCGACGATGGCGCCGATGCGGCCGACCCCGGATGCCCAGCCGAGGCCAGTGGAGCGGACCGAGAGGTTGTAGAGCTGGGCGACGCTGGCATAGAGCAGGATCTGCGTACCGATCGTGGTGGCGCCGGCGACGAAGACCATCAGGAACAGGAGCGTGACCGGCAGGCCGAAGCCGACGAGCGCGATCGACAGCGTGGCGGCGGCGAAATAACCGATCACCACCTTCGGCAGGCCGAACCGGTCGCCGAGCCAGCCGCCGGCGATCGCCCCGGCCATGCCGCCGAAATTCAGCGAGAAGAGCGTCATCAGGCTGGCCTTTTCCGCATAGCCGGCTTCCTGCATGACCTTCGGCAGCCAGGACGACAGCAGATAGACGAGCAGCAGGCAGCAGAAGAAGGCGACCCAGAGCAGAACCGTGCGCGCTGCCCGCTGGTGGCGGAAGAGCTCGGCAACCGACGCGGCGGCGCCCCTGGTCTCCGTGAAGACGAGCATGTCGTCGCCTGTCAGGCGCTCGCTCGTCTCGATGCGGGCATAGATGCGCCGCGCCTCTTCCTGCCGGCCCTGGCGCAGCAGGAAACCGAGCGATTCCGGCAGCGTCCACAGGATGAACGGCAGGATCACGAGGGGAATGGCGGCGACGAAGAACATCGGCTGCCAGCCATATTGCGGGATCATCCAGATGCCGAGGCTTGCCGCGACCATGCCGCCGACCGAGTAGCCGGAGAACATCAGTGCGACCATCGTGCTGCGCAGCCGCTTCGGCGCATATTCGTTCATCAGGGCGACGACATTCGGCATCAGGCCACCGCAGCCGAGGCCGGCGAAGAAGCGGTAGATAGTGAACTCGCCCGGCGCGGTGGCAAAGCCCGTCAGCAGCGTCGAGACGGTGAACAGCACGAAGCTGATCGCAATGCCCTTCCTGCGTCCGATCTTGTCGGCGAGCGGGCCGAAGACCAGCGCGCCGAACATCATGCCGAACAGCGCCCAGGCCTGCAGCGCGCCGGCTTCGGGTTTGCTCAGCCCCCATTCCCTGATCAGTGTCGGCAGCACCGTGCCGGCGATGAAGACGTCATAGCCGTCGGCGATCAGGAGCAGCGCGCAGAGCACCACCACCGTCCATTGGAAACGGCCAAAGCGAGCCTTGTCGATCGCCTCGCTCACATCGATCTTGCGCATGGTCACCCCTCCCAGAGTGTGGTTGAAAAGACTTCAGCCGAGATCGCCGCCGGCGACCGGCAGGATGTTCCCGGTGATGTAGGCGGCCTCGTCGGAGGCCAGGAACAGGATCGGTGCGACCTGTTCGTCGATGCTGCCGTAGCGCTTCAGGAAGCTCGAACCCTTCACCTGTTCCACGACCTCGGCCATCCAGGCCTTTTCGCGCGCGGTGTCGCCTTCCGCGTTGCGCGGGATGCGGCGGGGCGGTGCCTCGGTGCCCCCTGGGGCGGTGGCGACGACGCGGATGCCGAGATCGGCGACCTCCATCGCCAGCGATTGCGTGACGGCATTCACCCCGCCCTTGGCCGCCGAATAGGGTACACGGTGGATGCCGCGCGTGGCGTTCGACGAGACGTTGACGATGGTGCCGCCGCCCCGCGCCCTCAGGAACGGCAGTACCGCATGGCAGCAATAGAGCGTCGGCATCAGCGAGCGGCGGATTTCCGCGTCGATCTGCGGCGGCTCGAATTCGGCATAGGGCCGCATGCGGATCGCGCCGCCGACATTGTTGATCAGGATGTCGATGCCGCCGAATTTTTCGGCGGCGGCCTGTATCGCCGCCGCGGCCCCTTCATAGGATTCGAGATCGGCGGTGAAGGCTGCCGCCTCCCCGCCCCTCGCCTCGCCGGCAACATCCGCGACGAAGTCGGCACGGTCGACGAACAGCACCTTGCCGCCCTCTGCCGCTGCGCGCAGCGCCACAGCCCGGCCGATGCCTTGGGCCGCGCCGGTCACCACCAGTACCTTGCCGGCAAAGCGGCCCGGAAAATGGCGCGCGCTCATGCGCCTGCTCCCGTCGCCGTATTGGGCGTGAACTTTTCGTAGTGGAAGCTGTTCGGTTTCACGCCGGTCTCGTCGAAATGCCGGCGCACGGCATCGACCATCGGCGGCGGGCCGCAGAGATAGACGTCGACATCGCCGCCGTTCAAAAGCTCTGCCGGCATGTGTTGCGTTACCCAACCCTTGCGCGGATGGCTGGAGGCCTCCTCTGCCACCACCGTGCTGTAGCTGAAATTCGGCAGGCGGCGGGCATAGGCCTCGATTTCCTCGACGAGCACCAGATCGAGATCGCGCGTCACGCCGTATATGAGGTGGATGCGGTCGCCGGACTTGTCCTGCGCCAGCCCCTCCAGCATCGAGAGGAACGGCGCGAGGCCGGTGCCGCCGGCAATGAGCAGCAGCGGGCGCTTGACCTCGCGGAGATAGAAGCTGCCGAGGGGGCCGGTAATGTCGAGCCGCTCGCCGATCTCGGCGCGTTCCAGCCAGGTGCTCATCACGCCGCCGGGGATCTTCTTGATCAGGAAGCCGATACGCCCGGCGCCCGGCACCGTGCTGAAGGAATAGGACCGGCTCTGCCCGCTGCCCGGAACGGCGATGTTGACATATTGGCCGGAGAGGAAGACGGGCGCCGCCCCTCCCCCGTCCACGTCGAGTTCCAGCACGATCGCCGCGTCGTTGTGCGGAGCGATCGTCGCCACCGTCGCGGCGAAACGCTGCTGGCCCGTCTTGCAGGCGAGCGAGGTCGTCGGCACCGAAAGCACGCAGTCCGACGTCGGCTTCATCTGGCAGGTCAGCACCAGGCCGCCCTCCGCCTCGTCGGCGCTCAGGGCGTCCTCGATATAGTCGTCACCAAGGTCGTAGTTGCCGCTTTCGGCGCGGCACTTGCAGGTGCCGCACACGCCGTCGGAACAGTCCATCGGCAGGTTGATCTTGGCGCGATAGGCGGCGTCGAGAACCTTCTCGCCACTGTTGCAGCCGATGAAGCGGGTAACGCCGTCCTCGAAGTTCAATGCGATCTTGTAGCACATGGCTCCTCCTCCTCAGGGTGCCTGACCGCCCGGTCGTCAGATGTGGTAGACGTCGATGACCTGGCGGATGTAATCGTCCTTCAGCACGATCTTCTTGCTGGAGATGACGAGACCCTCGCCGCCCTTGCGGAGCGTGGCGAACACGGTGCCGAAGAAGTGGTCGGTGACCTTGTAGCGATGGTTGAGGGTGTGGAAGTTGTAGCGCAGATCGACCTCCTCGCCGCGCTCGGCCACCACCTCGACATTGGCGATCATGTGGCAGGTGCGCGGCTCGGGCGTGGAGGCGCCGGAGCGCTCGGTCTTGATGCGGAAGACGCGATCCTCCAGGCCGTCGCGGCTCGGATAGTAGATCAGCGAGATCTGCGAGTGCGGATCCTCGGTGATCTGGTCGTCGTCGTCCCAGGCGGGCATCCAGTAGGTGACGTCGGGTGCATAGCAGGTGAGCCACTCGTCCCACTGGCGATCGTCGAGAAGGCGCGCCTCCTTGTAGAGGAAGGCGCAGATGGCGTCGTAGGGGACCGTCATGCCGCCGCTCCGTGCGCTTCCGCGGCGAGCGCCTTGCGCATCACCTTCGCCCAATATTCATGCTGGCGAACGAACAGGCCCTCGTCCTCGCTGCGCTCGCCCGAGAGCAGCGGCGTGATGCCCATGCGCCTGGCATTGTCGTCGGGCCCGTCGATCCAGAGCGGCGCGCCGCGCGACATGTCGTTCCACAGCGCGGAAATGCCCGCGTAGCCCGCCTGGCAGGCGCGGAATTCCTCCAGGTCGTCGGCCGTGCCCATGCCGGAGACGTTGAAGAAATCCTCGTACTGGCGGATGCGCAGCGCGCGGTTTTCGGCGCTCTCGCCCTTCGGCGCGAAGCAGAAGATGCTGATCTCCGTCTTGTCGACGCTGATCGGGCGCGTCACGCGGATCTGCGTGGAGAACTGGTCCATCAGGAAGACGTTCGGATAGAGGCAGAGATTGCGGGTCTGGTTGACGATGACATCCGCCCTGTCCACGCCGACGCGGGCCTCGATCTCCGCGCGGTTGCCGTAGACCGGCCGCACCTCCGGGTTCATCGTGGTCGTCCAGAGCAGGATATGGCCGTGAGCGAAGCCGTAGACGCCGGCGACCGACTTGCTCCAGCTGTTGGCATCGACCGCCTTGGTGCCTTCCTCGGTACGGCGGCCCATGGTGGCGGCATAGTTCCAGTGCACGCTGCTGACATGGTAGCCGTCGCAGCCGTTCTCCATCTGCAGCTTCCAGTTCCCGTCATAGATGTAGGAGGAATTGCCGCGGATGACTTCCAGCCCATCGGGCGCCTGGTCGACGATCTGGTCGATGATCGCCCTGGTCTCGCCGAGGAAATCGGCGAGCGGCAGCACGTCCGCATTGAGGCTGCCGAAGAGGAAGCCACGATAGTTCTCGAAGCGCGGCACGCGCTTCAGGTCGTGCGAGCCATCCGTGTCGAACTGCGGCGGATATTGCGTGGTCTTGCCGTCCTTGACCTTCAGTAGCCTGCCATTGTTGGAAAACGTCCAGCCGTGGAATGGACAGGTGAAGCTGCCCTTGTTGCCGTGCTTGCGCCGGCAGAGCATCGCGCCGCGGTGGGCGCAGGCATTGATCATCGCATGCAGGGCGCCGGCCTTGTCGCGGGTGACGACCACGGGCTGGCGGCCGATATTGGTGGTATAATAGTCGTTGTTGTCGGGGATCTGGCTTTCGTGGGCGAGATAGACCCAGTTGCTCTCGAAGATGTGCTTCATCTCCAGCTCGAACAGGTCGGCATTGGTGAAGATGTCGCGGCGGCAGCGGAACACGCCGGCCTCATGGTCATCCTGCACCGCGTTGGCGAGCAGTTCGTCGAGTTCCTGCGCCTTGTCCAGGATCGTAGGCATGGCTCCTCCTCTCATGGCGGCCGCCCCGCGGCGGCGCCATTGCAACGATGTCGGTTGAAGAAAGGCTGGGGCGGCTTTACGCGGCCGCCCGCTTGCGCTGCAGGTTGACCTGGTTGTCGACGCCGTTCACCAGCGCGGTCAGGTCGATGTCGAACACGATCTCGGCGAAGGGCTCCTCCAGGCCGTTGGCCTTGATGCTCGCTTCGTCGGTCCGCTCGACGAGAGCCGGGACGAGACCGTCGCGGGTGGCATAGGCGAAGTCGTCGTTGACCAGCGGATCGCCGGCAATGTTGATCTGGGTGGTCAGCTTGCGGTGGCCATCGGCGCTGATGAAGAAATGGATGTGCGCCGGACGCTGGCCATGGCGGCCGAGTGCGGAAAGAAGCTGCTCCGTCGGGCTGCCCGGGGGAACGCCGTAGCCCTTGGGTACGATGCTCCGGAACCTGTAACAGCCCTTCTCGTCGGTGATGATCGTGCGGCGCATGTTGAACGGTGCCTGCCTGCCGGTCGGGTCGAAGTGGGAATAGAAGCCGCGCGTGTCGCAGTGCCAGACCTCCACCGTCGCACCCGGCAGCGGTGTGCCGTCGGCATCGCGAACCGTGCCGTGCATGATCAGCGTGTGGCCCTCGGTGTCCGTGCCGTCGTCGAGCCGGGCGAAACCATGCGCCACCGGCGCGCCGGCGACATAGAGCGGGCCTTCGATGGTCCGCGGCGTGCCGTTCTTGATGCCGAGCTCCTCGTCGATGGCATCGAGGCGTTCATCGAGGAAATGGTCGAGGCCGAGGCCGGGCGAGATAAGGCCCGCCTGTCCGGCGGCGCCGATCTCGTTGAGCCAGGCGATGCCGGCCCAGTATTCGTCGGGCGTGATGTCGAGATCGTCGATCGCCTTGAAGAGATCGGACAGCAGGCGATGGGTGATCTCCTTCATGCGCGGGCTGCCGCCCTGTTTGTCGAGGCCGCTGACGACCTTCAGAAAATCCTGTATTTCCGGTTTGTCGAAAATCCTCACACTCATGATAGCCCTCCTCCGGGTCTCGGTTGCGTCAAACGATTTGGGGTCCGCTCAGGTATCGTCCTCGCGGATCGACGACGGGTGGCGCAGCAGCGGCGTCACCTTGATGGTCATGAACTTGAACAAGGGCAGCCCCGTCAGGACCGCATGCAGCTCGGCATTGTCCTTGACGTCGAAAATGCTGACATTCGCGTATTGCCCGGCGATGCGCCAAATGTGCCGCCAGGTGCCGCTGTCCTGCAGCGCCTGCGAATAGGCCTTTTCCCGCGCGAGGATGTCTGCCGCTTCCTCCTGCGGCAGGTCGTGGGGCATGTGGACGTCCATTCGCACCTGGAAAAGCATGGCCTTGTCCTCCTACTCGGCGAGGCTGATGGTCTTGCGCGGGGCGTTGCGGGTGAAGAACGCGACGCGGTCCTCATCCAGTTCGATGCCGAGACCCGGCGCGTCGGGCACGGTCAGCTCGAAATCGCTGTAGTCAAGCGGCGTTGCGAGAATGTCCTCGGTCAGGAGCAGCGGGCCGAACAGTTCCGTGCCCCGTTGCAGATTGGCGAAGGTGGCAAAGACCTGTGCGGAGGCGATCGTTCCGACCGGGCCTTCCAGCATGGTGCCGCCATAGAGTTCGATGCCGGCCGCATCGGCGATCGCCGCCACGCGTTGGGCATTGGAGAGGCCGCCGCTCTGCTCGATCTTGACGGCGAAGACATCGGCGCCGCCGATCCTTGCCAGTTCGAAAGCCGATTCGGGGCCGGTCAGCGCCTCGTCCGCCATCAGCGCGACAGGGAAACGGCGCATCAGCCGGGCCAGCGCCGCCGTCGAGGCGACCGGCTGCTCGACCAGTTCGCAGCCCGCATCGGCAAGGGCCGCCATGCCATAGGCGGCCTCGGTCTCGCTCCAGGCCATGTTGACATCGACGCGCACCGCGGCCCGCTCGCCCAGCGCACGCTTGATCGCGGCCACATGGGCGATGTCCTCCTGCAGGGTCCTCGCGCCGATCTTCAGCTTGAAGATCCGGTGGCGGCGGAGGTCCAGCATGCTTTCGGCCTCGGCGATGTCACGAGCCGTATCGCCCGAGGCCAGCGTCCAGGCGACCGGCAGGCGATCGCGGCGGCGGCCGCCGAGAAGTTCGCTGACCGGCAGGCCGAGGCGCTTGCCCTGCGCGTCGAAGAGGGCCGTTTCCACGGCGCTCCTGGCGAAGCGGTTTTCCTTTATCCGCTTGGCAAGGCGCGCCATCAGTGTCGGCACGCGGGCCGCATCCTCGCCCAGCAGCGCCGGGGCGAAATAGGTGTCGATGGCAAGCTTCATGCCCTCGGGGCTTTCCCCGCCATAGGCAAGGCCGCCGATCGTGCTGCCCTCGCCGATGCCGATGGTGCCATCGCTGCAATATACCTTTACCAGCATCATGCTCTGGCCGTTCATCGTCGCCACCGACAGCCTGTGCGGGCGGATGGTCGGCACGTCGACCAGCAGTGTCTCGACCCGTTCGACGACGGGGGAGGATGTGGCGGCCGGGAAATGCGGTGCAGGGATTGTGCTCATGGGAGAACTATGCGCCCGGCCGCCCCTGCCCGTCCAAGACCGATTGCGTCTCCAATGATACCTGAGAGGTATAATGTCAGGATATGTGACGCGGTTCGGCCCGCGGCACGGCGACCGGCAGCCGTATCCGGTTTCCGGGCGTCTGACAAAGCGTCGACAGGCAAGGAGGTGAGGTCAGCGATGCGCCGAACGATTGGCGGCCCTACTGCCATAAGGGCATGGGACGGCCCGAACGGGCCGATTGTCCCGGCAAGTCCGGCGTTGCAAACTCGGAGAGAAGCAGCACTGGGGCCGTGGTCAGGCAGCCGGACGGTGGGCGCGGGCATGCATACCGCGCTTGCGGGCTATTTTTCAGGCTGCCGGCTGGGTAGCTCCGCGATCAGGTCGGCGATTCGGGCACCGTCGAGGTCCGCCTGCCGCCGCGTAATTTCCAGGCCTGGTCGTCGGAATGGATCGGCCGGGGTGGTGTTCTTGACGCTCAGCCATTGGCGAAGCCGCGCAGCAGCGCGGCCACGTCGGCGGGACGCTCGATGCAGGGCAAATGGCCGGCGCCCTTGATGATGTGGAAAATGGCGCCCGGAATCCGGTGCGCCGTCGCCTCGACCAGCGCGGGCGGCGTCGAAAGGTCGTTTTCGCCGGCGATCACCAGCGTGGGCGCCGTTATGCCGGTGATGGTGTCGGTCAGGTCTGCATCGCGCAGGGCCTTGCAGGTTTCGGCATAGCCCGCCGCCGGCGTGCGCTCCAGCATCCGGCGCCAGGCGGAAAAGGCTTCCGGCTGCCCCGCGCGGTAGTCCGGCGAAAACCACCGGGCCATGATCGCCTCGCCGATCGATGCAACGCCGCCGTCCTGGACGGCATCGATCCGGGCGTTCCAGGCGTCCGGCGTGCCGATCTTCGCCGCCGTGTCCATCAGCACGAGACGGGTGACGCGCGCCGGCGCCCGCACGGCGAGATCCATGGCTATCACTCCACCGACCGAGAGGCCGCAGATCATCGTATCCTGCCAGCCGACATGGTCGAGAAGGCCGATGAGGTCGTCGCTGTGGTCGCGGATCCCGCGCGGCGCCGGCGCGACTTCGCTCAATCCATGGCCGCGCTTGTCGTAGAGCAGGAGATCGAAATCGGCGGCGAGCTCATCGATGACATCGTCCCAGATCGCCATGTCCGATCCGAGCGAATTGGCGAAGGCGATCCGCGGTGCGCCGCGCCGGCCGGCGCGGCGATAGGAAAGCACGATGTCGTTGGATCGGCTGAAAGGCATGGCGGTCGCTCGCGCTGATGTGGCTGGAACACGCGCATGGCCCTGCCGACCGGGTTTCCGGCCGCATATCGGGCCTGCGCAGAAGCTTCCGCGAAATTCTTGCTGCTAGGCTAGCTTTGGGGGCGCAAAGCGTCCAAGACTATCGTGGTCGATTTCGATACCGGGAAGGTATAGTGCCATGGAGCTGCGCCAACTTCGCTACTTCGTCGCCGTCGCCCGCGAACGCAATTTCTCGAGGGCTGCGGAACTGCTGCACATCGCCCAGCCGCCGCTCAGCCGGCAGATCCAGCAACTGGAGGAGACGCTCGGGGTCACCCTGATCGATCGGTCCATCCGCCCGCTGGCGCTTACCGATGCGGGCCGCTTCTTCTATGATCAGGCGCGGCAGATTCTCTCCCGCATCGATCATGTGCGCGAGCAGACGCGGCGCATCGCCGCCTCGCGCCGGGAGATCTTCATCATCGGCTGCGTCGGCTCGACGCTCTACAGCGGCATCCCGGATCTGGTGCGCCGCATGCGGGCTCGCTGGCCGGCGCTCGGCATCGAGATCCGCGAGATGATGTCGGTGGAGCAGATCGCGGCGCTGAAGGACGGGCGCATTGATCTCGGTTTCGGCCGCGTGCGGCTCAGCGATCCGGATATCGAGCGGATCACGCTGCGGGAGGAGCGGCTGGTCGTCGCCTTTCCCAGGGAGCACCCGAAATCACTGTTGTCGGAGCCTGTTGCATTGAGCGAGATCGCCGGCGAGACGCTGGTGATCTATCCCTCCAAGCCGCGGCCGAGCTTTGCCGACGAGGTGCTGGCCCTCTGCGCCGATCTCAATGTCGAACCGGGCACTGTCGAGGAGGTGCGGGAAATCCAGACGGCGCTCGGCCTTGTCGCCGCCGCCATCGGCGTGTGCATCCTGCCCGCGGCGGCCCAGCGCCAGCGCATGGACGATGTCTGCTACCGCGTGCTTTCCGACGAGCGGGCGACCTCGCCCGTCATCATGAGCTACCGGCGGAACGACGGCTCGGGCCGGATCGAGGAGATCAAGGGGCTGATCCGCGAAATGTATGCGGAGAACCCGCCCTGGCTGCGCTTGTCGAACGTTACCTGGTAGGTCCCTCCCCGCGTGTTACGTGCCTGCCTGTCGTCGGACGACCTTGCCCTCTTCGGCCTTGTAGAAATATTGGCTCGCGACCAGCCATCCCTTGAGCGGCCGCAGCGGGGGAATGCAGGTCAACAGCATGAAAGGCCCGGTGACCAGCACCTGCGTCAGCAGCGAGGCGCTGAAGGCGACCTCCAGCCAGACGGCGAGCAGCACGCTCGGCACGCAGGCAAAGCAGATGACGAAGAAGGCAGGGCCATCGGCCGGGTCGGCGAAGGAGTAGTCGAGACCGCAGGCCTCGCATTTCGGCGCCAGGGTCAGGAACCCCTTGAAGAGATGGCCCTGGCCGCAACGTGGGCAACGGCCCCGGATGCCGGTCTGCATGGGCGGCAGTTGAGGATAGGTCTCATTCATGGCTGCATCTTTCCTTATCCATTCAATCCAATCATTTATGCGTTCATATAGATGTAATTATGCTGTCAATATGTCGATCAGACATACTGACGCAGGCGCGCGGGCGCCTGCCGCCGGCGGGGCGAGTTCATTCAATCGAGAGACGTGTGAAATCAGAAGAAGGAGCCGGCCATTTCCGGAGGCCCTTCGAGCGCATGCGCCATGAATTCGAGGGCGGTCTGAAGCTGCAGCCGTGTTACCGGGCCGCCGAGGCTGACCCGCACGGCCTCGGGCGGCGTGCCGTCGACCGCAAAGGCATCGCTGGCCATCACGCCGAGGCCGCAGGCCCGCATGTGGGTACCGAAGGTGGATCGTGTCCAGCCCTGCGGCAGCGGCAGCCAGATGTTGAAGCTCAGGGGATCGGCACGGTAGCCGGCGGGCAGGAGGCTGGCGGCCAGTGCCTGGCGGGCCGGCGCCTCCGTGCGGAGAAATCCGAGAATGGCGTCGGCCGTGCCATCCTCGATCCAACGTGTGGCGAGCGCCGTCGTCAGTGGCGAGGCCATGACATTGCCCGCCCGCATGGCTCCGGCGAAGGACCAGAGGGCCCGGCTGTCGTCGGGCGCGGCCACATAGGCAAGGCGCAGGCCCGCACCGATGCATTTCGACAGGCCGCCGATATACCATGTGAGCTGTGGCGCGAGGGCGGCAAGCGGCGCGGGGCCATCTGCCGGAATGAAGCCATAGGCATCGTCCTCGACGATCGGCAGGCGGTATGTCTGCGCCACGGCGGCGATCGCCGCGCGCCGGTCGGCGGGCATGGTCAGCGTCAACGGGTTCTGCAGCGTCGGATTGAGATAGATCGCCTTCGGCTTTTCGCGTTCGCAGGCATCCGCGAAGGCATCCGGCAGGACGCCGTGATCGTCCACCGGCAGGCCGACGAGCCGCAGGCGCAGCTGCGCCGCGATCGAGCGCATGCCCGGATAGGTGATGGTTTCGGCAAGCACCGTATCGCCCGGTTTGGTGAGCATGCCGAAGATCGCCAGCAGCGCGGGATGGGCGCCGGGCGCCACGAAGATGCGTTCCTGCGGCGGCGTGAGGCTGCGTCGGCCGAGCCAAAGCGCGGCGGCCTCCTTGTCCATGGCCGCGCCGCCGAAACTCTGGTAGCGCAGCAGGGGAACGAGATCGGCGGCGAGCGCGGAAAAGCCCTCGCGCATGCGGGCAAGCAGGGCCGGGTCGTCCGGTTCCGGCGGCATGTTCATGGAGGGATCGACCATGGCGGCGCGGCGGCTGTCGGGCGATGCGTCCACGGTAAAGGTGCCGCGCGCCGCGGCCGTGCTGCCCGTCACGAAGGTGCCGCGGCCGACATGCGACTGCACGAGCCCGCGCTTCTGCGCTTCGAGATAGCCGCGGGCGACGGTGGTGACGTCGATGGCGAGCCGGCGGGCAAGGTCCCGGTGCGTCGGCAGCTTGTCGCCGGCCGAGAGCTGCCCGCCGCGCAGGTCCATCTCGATCAGGTCGGCGATCGCCATGTAGAGGGGGCTGCTGCGGCGGCCGAGATCAGGATGCCAGTTCTTCATACCTGCGGGTTCCAAGCCAATACAGATTGACGGTATATTGCCTGTATGCCGGCCTGTCATCCCGCGGGTGCGGACAAAGCGTCGCAATGCTGGAGAAGTCGGATTGACGAATGTCAGCCGGCAGAGACGGCGGCTTTCTGCGTCAGGACGTCGGCCATGGTACGGGCAAGCGCGCGGGCGGCAAGGGTCGGCTGCCTGTCGGCGTAGCGGATGCTGAGGGAGGAAGCGGGAAGTGGCGGCAGCAGGCCGCCTGCGGGAGCCGCGCGGATGCCGCTGCCGATATCGCCCTCGGTCACCACGGCTACCGCCAGGCCGGCACGCACGACGGAGAAGACGCCTTGCAGGCTGGTGCAGGTCACCATGCATTTCCAGCGCATGCCGTTTTGCTCCAGCGCGGAAATCGCCGCGCCGCGATAGGCGCAAGGCCCGCGAACCAGTGCCAGCGGCACGGTGCCATCCGGCGGCGGCACCCAGTTGGGGGCGGTGATCCAGACGAGGTTCTCCGTGCACAGCACGTCGCCGTCCTGCATTGCGGGTACGTCGCGGATGACGGCGAGGTCGATGTTACGCTGGCGCAGGTCCCGCAGCAGGTCGCTCGACAGCCCGCCCCGGATCTCCACGCCAACCCGCGGCTTTTCACGCATGAAATTCTTCAGCGCCACGGTGAGCGGAACGAAGAGGTAATGGTCGTCGGGAACGCCGACCACCAGCGTGCCGCTGAGAAGATCGGGCTTGAAGCTTTGCTCCATCTCCTCGATCGATTGCACCACGCGCCTGGCGTGGGCGATCAGCTCTCGCCCGTCGGAGGTCAGCACGCAGGAGCGGGTGGTGCGCTCGAACAGCTGTTTGCCGAGGTGGCTCTCGAGCCGGGCGATCTTGTGGCTGACGGTCGACTGCGTGATGTTCAGCCGTTCTGCCGCCGCCGAAAAGCTCTGTGTGTCCGCCACCGTGAGGAAGCACTGGAGAAGAGAAGTGTCCATGGAAAAAGGATATATGAAGATTATCGCTTAATCCATGACGAAACATCGCTTCCGTCGATTAACCTTTGCCGCCATCAATGCGGCCGACGAAGCAGCGGTGGAGATGCCGACGTGGCGGATGAGAACAGACAAACCGGCGGCGATTGGTCTCCTCTTGCCGGCGAATGATACGGTGATCGAGCTGGAAATACGGCATTTTCTGCCGCTGCCCGGCGTCGAGGTCTGTTCCAGCCGCATCCCGATAGTGCGGGACCTGGCGCCGGCGAAGCCTTGCGGCCATGGCCGAGGCCCTGCCCCGGACCGTTAACTGCCGCTGCCGCCGCGCGGCGACGGGCAAGCCGGTCACCGCCCGCAATCCGGCGCTTGCCTGGGATGCGCTTCGAAAGGCGGGGCGCAACGCCCCCTCCCCCGTGCTGGCCGTCTTTGGGCGGCATAGCGGCAAATCCACGTTCCAATCAGAAGGATCACCATGATGACGACAAGCGAAAGCAATGATTCCCGGGCTGCCGTGGATGGCGAGATTGGCATCCTCGCCCGGCGCAGGATCGAGGCCGGCATCATCGCGCCGATCTACAAGGAAATGTGCGGGCAGATCGGCGTGGAAAAGGCGGAGGCCATTCTCGATGCCGCCATCCGGCAGGCCGCTATCAAGGCCGGGCAGGCCTTCGCCGCGAAGACCCCCGGCGGCACGACGCTGCGCACCTTCCAGGAGCTGCAGGATCTCTGGACGCAGGATGATGCCCTGGTGATCGAGGTCACGAAGGCGACCGATGTAGAATTCCACTATAACGTCAAGCGCTGTCGCTACGCCGAGACCTATCGGGAAATGGGTCTCGGCCATATCGGGCACCTCCTGTCGTGCAACCGGGACGGTGTCTTCTGCACGGGCTATGATCCGCGCATCACGCTGGAGCGCAGCCAGACGGTGATGGAGGGAGCTTCCCACTGCGACTTCAAATACCGTTTCCATGCGGATGCGCAGGGGCGAGGAGAATGAACGCCATCCCGTCACCCGCCGCCCTGCCCTCGCTTCTCGTCGATGCGGAGCGGCTATGGTCCGATATCCTCGCGACCGCGCGCTTCGGCGCTGCCGGCGAGACCGGCATGAACCGCCTTGCCGGCAGCGTGGCCGATGGCGACGTGCGCCGCTGGTTCGAGGCGGAATGCCGGGCGCTTGGCTGTACGGTCGAGGTCGATCGCATCGGCAACATGTTCGCCACCTATCCCGGTACGGATCCTTGTCTCCCCTCCATTGCCGTCGGAAGCCATCTCGACACCCAGCCGGCTGGCGGTCGCTTCGATGGCATTCTCGGCGTGCTGGCCGGCGTCGAAATCCTCCGCATCCTGCGCGCATCCGGCCGGCAGCTGGTGCATCCTTTCACCGTGGTCAACTGGACCAATGAGGAGGGCTCCCGCTTCGCCCCCGCCATGATGGGATCCGGGGTGTTCTGCGGCGTCCATGCGCTTGATGCCATGTCCGCCCGCACCGACAAGGATGGTATCTCGCTGGGAGAGGCGCTGGAGGCGATCGGTTGCAGGGGCAAGCATTCGCCCGGGCATTTGCCGATGGCGGCTTATCTGGAACTGCATATCGAGCAGGGGCCTGTGCTGGAAGCGGCCGGGCGCGTCATCGGCATCGTTACGGGCGTGCAGGGGCTCCGCTGGCTGGACATCCGCATCAAGGGTACGGAGGCGCATGCGGGGGCTTTTCCGATGACCTTGCGCCAGGATGCGCTGGTTTCGGCTGCGAAGGTCATTCAGGCCGTCGAGGCCGTCGCCCTCAAACATTCCCCGGGCGTCGGCACGGTGGGATATGTCCATGTTGCCCCGAATTCCCGAAATGTCGTACCGGGCGAGGTCTGCCTCGAAGTGGACCTGCGGCACCCGGATGAAGTGGGTCTTGCGGCGATGGAGGCGGCTATCCGGGACGAGGTGAACAGGCAGGTGCCCGGGGCGGCGGTCCTCGCTGTATGGCGCAAGGCTCCGGTCGCCTTCGATGCGACGTTGCGTGGTGTGGTCGCGCAAGCCGCGGCGGACCTAGCCCTCCCGGGGATGGACATCGTGTCGGGTGCGGGTCATGACGCGGCACATCTTGCCGGCCAGGTGCCAACGGCGATGGTTTTCACACCCTCGCGTGATGGGCTGTCGCACAATGCGCGTGAATTCTCCTCTCCGCAGCAATGCGCCGACGGCGCGAATGTCCTGCTGCGAAGTGTTTTGCGCGCCGATGAACTTTTGCTATCAAGACGGGCGCGGACCTGAAGGATGTCTGCCGTTCTTCCGGATCGGGAAGAGCGTGCTGATAGCACTACGTCCCCCTACCCCGTCCGAGCCGCCTGCACGAATCCAGCTTCGTGCAGGAACGATCGACGTGGGCAACGCCTTGCGAAGGATTGAGACATGAACACGAATTCGACCCGTTTCCAGACGGAAGCCGTTCCCTCTCTCGATTGTGCCGACCGGGCCTGGGCGCGCAACGCGATCGGCATCCTGGAGGGCGATGCCCGCCGTTCGGCGGATACGCATCTGGTCAATCCGGTGTTCAAGGGGTTGAAGGGCATCGCCATCTATCTCAAGGATGAGAGCACGCACCCGACCGGAAGTCTAAAGCATCGGCTCGCCCGCTCGCTGTTTCTCTACGGCATCTGCAACGGGAGGATCAGCAAGGGCACAACCCTGGTCGAGGCCTCGTCGGGGTCGACCGCAGTGTCCGAGGCCTATTTCGCCAACCTGCTCGAACTTCCGTTCATTGCCGTCATGCCGCGAAGCACCAGCCGGACGAAGATCGACGTCATCGAACGTTTCGGCGGCCGCTGCGCCTTCGTCGACAGCCCATCGGAAGTCTATGAAACCGCAGCACGCATCGCGGCGGAGACCGGCGGCCACTATCTCGACCAGTTCACCAATGCCGAACGGGCCACCGATTGGCGGGGCAACAACAACATCGCCGAGAGCATTTTCGGCCAGATGGAGCGGGAAGCCCATCCGGTGCCGAGCTGGGTGATCATGAGCGCTGGAACCGGCGGCACGTCGGCGACGATCGGCCGCTACATCCGCTACCGCAACCTGTCGACGCGGCTATGCGTGACGGACGTCGAGCATTCGGTGTTCTACGACGCCTGGAAGGCGAGCGACATGCAGGTCACCTGCACCGCGCCGTCGCGCATCGAAGGAGTCGGGCGGCCGCGCGTCGAGCCGTCCTTCATCCCTACGGTCATCGACCACATGATCAAGGTGCCGGACGCCGCCTCGATCGCCGCCGCGCATGTTCTTTCCGATCGACTGTTCCGCCGGGTGGGTGCCTCGACTGGCACGAACTTCTTCGGCCTGCTCTCCATCGCCGACAGCCTGATGAGGGAAGGGCGCGAAGGCTCCCTCGTCACTCTCATCTGCGACAGCGGCGACCGCTATTCCAGCACCTATTTCAATCCGGACTGGCTGGCGAAAAACGGCATCGACATCGCCCCGTGGTGCGAGACGATCGAGACATTCCTCGACACAGGATCGTTCAAGGCGCCCTGATTGCGTAAAGACGGGTCGCGCCGCAGTCCGGCTGCGGCGTGACTCGTCGGCCGCTTCGATTGAGTTGGCGGGTGTTGTACATGTACAACTGCGGGACTTCGGCATGTGCCGTTGAGTCGACGCCGTGATTGGGCAATGGCGGATGTGAGGTCCGCGGGCAGGGCGGAAGTGCAAGGCCGCCCGACGCGGTTGTACATGTACAACTTGAACCCTCTGTGGGCGCCGCCGCAGTCCTTTCCAAAAAGGGTTTGCCCGACTCGGGGAATCGGACTAGCTTCATCAGCGCTTATTCATCGATTTTCGAAGAAAAAGCGCAGAAGTTAAATCCGGGGCCACGATGTTGAAACAAGCCGCGACCGACCAGAGCGGAAATCTGCGTTCGCTGATCGTCTCTGACGCAGAAGAACTGATGCGCCAGCTCCAGGCGCATCAACAGCGGAGCTTTCCGCCGACCGCCAGGAAGAGCATCCGGCATTTCTCCTCGGCCGAGGCTGCCGAGTTCATCGGAATCCACCAGGGCTATCTGCGCCAGATCGTGGCGGAAGGCCACGGGCCGGAGCCGTCCGCCAACGGGCGCCGCACCTATTCCGTCGACGATATCGAGGCTTTGCGCAAGCTTCTCGACGAAGGCGGGAAGGGGCCGCGCAAATATATCCGGCATCGGCGTGATGGCGAAAAGCTGCAGGTCATCTCCGTGATGAACTTCAAGGGCGGCAGCGGCAAGACCACGACCTCCGCCCATCTCGCACAGTTCCTCGCCCTTCGCGGCTACCGCACGCTGGCGATCGACCTCGATCCGCAGGCCTCGCTGTCGGCGCTGTTCGGCCACCAGCCGGAACTGGATGTCGGCGACAACGAGACGCTCTATGGCGCCATCCGGTATGACGACGCCCGCCGCGACGTGACCGAGATCGTCCGGGCGACCTATACGCCCAACCTCCATATCATTCCCGGCAATCTCGAGCTCATGGAGTTCGAGCATGAGACGCCGAAGGCGCTGATGGCGCGCACAGATACCAATTCCATGTTCTTCGCGCGCATCGGCGAATGCCTTGCGGATATCGAGAGCGCCTACGACATCGTGGTGATCGACTGCCCGCCGCAGCTCGGCTTCCTCACCCTGTCCGCCCTCTGCGCCGCGACCGCCGTGCTGATCACCGTCCATCCGCAGATGCTCGACGTCATGTCGATGAGCCAGTTCCTGCAGATGACCGGTGACCTGCTGCAGGTCGTGGAGAATGCCGGCGGCGCGATGAATTACGACTGGATGCGGTATCTGGTCACCCGCTTCGAGCCGAATGACGGGCCGCAGGCCCAGATGGCCGGCTTCATGCGCTCGATTTTCGGCAACCGCGTTCTTTCCAACGCGATGCTGAAGTCGACGGCGATTTCCGACGCGGGGCTGACCAAGCAGACCCTCTACGAGATCGACCGGGCGCAGTTCACGCGCGGAACCTATGATCGCGCCCTCGAATCCCTGACCGCGGTGAACACGGAGATCGAAGAGCTCGTCAAGCAGACCTGGGGGCGGAAGTAAGCGATGGCCAGAAAGAACATCTTCGGCGCGGACACTGATGCACCGGCAGGCGCCAGCGCCGAAACCGGCTCGCTGGCCGACATCCGTCCACTGGCCAATCTCGACCGGCCCCTGCGGCGCTCCGGTCCGGTCGGTGCCTTTTCGCAGTCCCTGGGCAGTATCTCGGAAAAGGCGCAGCGCGCGGCCGACCTCGAAAAGCAGCTCGCCCATGGCCAGACTATTGTCGAGCTGGATCCGTCCCTCATCGACAGTTCCTTCGTGCCGGACAGACTCGAGATCGATCCCGAAGGTCTCAACAGCCTTGTCGGGCAGATCCGTGAACACGGCCAGCAGGTCCCGATCCTGGTCCGCCCCCATCCGGATGCCGAAGGCCGCTACCAGGTCGCCTATGGCCATCGGCGGCTTGCCGCCATCCGCAAGATCGGTGGAGCGATCAAGGCGGTCATCCGGCCACTCACGGATGAGCAGCTCGTCGTCAGCCAGGGGCAGGAAAACAACGCCCGTACTGATCTTTCCTATATCGAGCGAACATTCTTTGCCCTTCGCCTCGAGCGGCGCGGTTTTTCACGCGACATCATCATGTCGTCGCTCGGTGTGGACAAGGCCGCCCTGTCGCGGATGATCGCCCTGGCGAGCCGGCTTCCCGATGCGCTGATCGAGGCGATCGGACCGGCGCCGAGTTTTGGCCGCACGCGATGGGCCGAGGTGGCCGACCTGCTCGACAATGCCCTGAAGAAAGCCAGGGCGTTGAAACTCATTCATGCCGATGAATTCAAGGCGCTGTCTTCCGATGGCCGCTTCGAGCATCTCTTCGAACAGCTGCGGGCGGCAAAGCCGAAGCCCAGAAGCGGGGAGTGGCGCGCGGACGGTTCCAGGGCCGTGAAGGTCACGGAGACCGAAGGGCAGCTCACCTTGAATTTCAACAAGGCTGCCGTGCCGAAGTTCGGTGCTTTCGTCGAGAAGCGGCTTGACCGGCTCTACGAGGAATTCCTGAAGGAAAACGAGGAGCTTGAACCGTAAAAGAAAAAGGCCCCCAAACGACCAAAGCCGTGGAAGCCTTCTCCTGATTTCTAGCAAGATCAAGAATCGCATTTCCACGAATCCTAGTCAAGAGTCTTTGGCACCGTTTTGGTGAGCGGATTTCTTTTGCCTGAAGAGAGGTGAAGGAAAATGCGAAATGGAAATGTGACGACGCCCTTCGGGCGGCGGCCGATGACGCTTGCCCTGGTGAAGGGCCAGCTGGAGACGGCCGGCCGCAACCCGAACAAGGCGGTCGACAAGTGGAAGGTCTTCCGGGATGTCTGCGAGGCGAAGGATATCTTCGGGCTTCAGGATCGCGCGCTGGCTGTGCTTCACGCACTGCTGAGCTTTTATCCCGAGCCGGATCTCTCCGACGAGCGGGGTCTGGTGGTCTTTCCCTCGAACGCCCAATTGGCCATCCGTGCGCATGGCATCGCCGGAACGACGCTGCGGCGCCATCTGGCGGCCCTGGTGGATGCCGGGCTGATCCAGCGCCGCGACAGCCCGAACGGCAAGCGATATGCCCATCGCAACAGGGGAGGGGAGATCGAGGAGGCTTTCGGCTTCAACCTGGCGCCACTGCTTGCCCGTGCGGCCGAACTGGCGGGGATCGCTCAACAGGTGGCCGAGGAGAAGCTGCGTTTTAAGCGCGCCAAGGAGGCCCTGACGCTGTGCCGGCGCGACGTGCGCAAGTTGATTTCCGCGGCGATGGAAGAGGGGGCCGACGGCGATTGGGCGGCGATTGAGGACCTTTATCTCGCCCTGATCGCCCGGCTTCCGCGCCTGCCGCGGCGCGGCCAGGTCGACGCCGTGCTGGAAGAAATGGAGCTGCTGCGCGAGGAGATCATCAACCGTCTGGAAATGCAGGTAAAAGCAGAAAAAATGAACGGCAATGCTGTCCAACACGGACAGCATATACAGAATTCAAAACCCGACTCCATCCATGAACTTGAACCTAGCTCTAAAAACGAGCAGGGCGAGATGCCGAGGCAGGAGGTGAAACGGTTCGCGGTGCAGCCGAAGGCCTTCCCACTAGCGATGGTGCTGAAGGCTTGCCCCCAGGTTTGCGACTATGCCCCGGATGGTCGCATCACGCATTGGCACGACCTGTTGTCGGCGGCCGTGACGGTCCGCTCGATGCTGGGCGTCAGCCCTTCGGCCTACCAGGAGGCATGCGAGATCATGGGACCGGAGAACGCGGCGGTGGCAATGGCCTGTATCCTCGAGCGGGCAGGGCACATCAACTCCGCCGGCGGTTACCTGCGCGACCTGACACGAAAAGCCGCGCGCGGCGAATTCGGGCTCGGCCCGATGCTGATGGCGGCATTGCGGGCGAATGGCGCAGTAGAGAAACGCACAGGGTGACCGTCAGCTTTTTCGGCTCGCGCCCCGTTCAGCCGAGTGCCCTTGCTTGCTGGGCGTCCGTTTGCCGCAGGATACGGGCAGCTTCCATTTTAATGATCTGGTGGCAGGAGGAAAGGTTAGCCATGGCGGAGATAGTTCGGTCTTCGATACCGTCACGAGGCCTACCGCGTGCAGACCCGGCCATCGGATGTGACCCAGCCGGATCCTTTTACGCTTGCCTCCGCAGGCGGAAGTCGAAGTTCGTACGACCGTTTCTTGAACTCCGAAGCGCACTCCTGGGTGAGACGACGCCGGTGGAGGCAGTCAGGACGTTATAACAATATCACGGGGCATTCTGCCGGTGAGACTGTACCTTCCGGCTGGAGTCCTCAAGGTGAGGACGGCGGGATAGCAAGTGCAAGTGTGTTGTAGCGACGCCAGTGGTTGGCGGGCCGTATGGCGGCGCAGGCGCGTTTTGAGAGGGAGCTCGCTGTTTTCGGCTCATTTCTTCATAATGACCACAATGAGCGATAAGGCAACGTTATCCGGCATATTATTACGGTGACATCATGTGCGGCTTTCGTGCAATCATATGGGATAAAGTGCGCTCGTGCTGTAGCGCTCGCCCTCATGGATTCACCCTTTGCCCAGCCCGCTTCGCTTCTCACGCGACCCACCGTCTTGCCCGGCTAGGCCTTGCCGTACGGCCTGGAACCGGATGACCTTGTCGCAGCATTCGCTGCCGGCATGGCCCTGAAATCGCTTGATGATCTCGTTTCGACCGGGCCGCGCTGAGCTGGCTGCTGGAGCAAGACGCCGTGGCGGCGACGGCACCCGGCACGCACCTATCGCACTGGGCGATGACCCGCGTGTTCGACCGGCTGGAGGGGTTTGGCAAGGTGCGTGAACCGTCCGGCCACGCGTCGGCGATCCGAGCGTCGCAGGCCCCGACGTGGAAAGGTGCGCCCGCACTGAGTTCAAGGCGCGATGGTGCTGACGGCGATCGCCTATTTCCAGTCGATCACCCGCGGTGAGTTGCCGAAGATTTCTGGCAAGGAGGTCAGCCGGGACACGATCGCCTCCCTGCGCACGCCAATTACCTCACCTCCGGCCCGCGCAGCCCGACGCCGGGCGCGCCGTGCAAGCGAGCCAGCCATAGCGGTGCGCCGTTGATCGGCGTTTGCGCCGGCACGTTCGTGCTTGCGGAGGCCGGCCTCATGACGCAGCACTATACCTGCGTGAGCTGGCTACATTTCCGTGTGTTTCGCGCGCTTTTCCCCGATCACAGGGTGCGGGCGGACCGTATCTACAATCTCGACAAACAGCGAGACTCCTGTGCCGGTGGCAGCAGCGCGGCCGATATGGCCGCGACGATCGTCCGCCGCTTCATCAGCAGGGAAGCGGAGTGCAACGCCCTGGAAGTGCTGCAGCTCGACAAGGCACGCACGCTTGCCGACATCCAGCCGCGTCGGCCGTTGGCGCTCGATTGCGAAGACAATCGCCTGCGGGTTGTCCTGATCCTCATGGAAGGTCATCTCGATGAGACCTTGAGCGTCCAGAAGCTGGCGGCGACGGTCGGCGTGTCGTGTCGCCAACTGGAACGGCTCTTTACAACGCACCTGAAAATGTCGCCGGCCCGCGCCTACAAGCAGGTGAGGGTCGAGCATGCGAAGGCGCTGTTGTTGCAATCCAAATCACCGCTCATCGAGATTGCCCTGGAGGTCGGCTTCACGAGCGCATCGCATTTCGCCCGCGAGTTCAAGAGCATTGTGGGACAGACGCCGAGCCAGTTCCGGCAGGCTGCGTGAGGAGGCCCGAGCGGTCGGGAAAAGCTGTCGTTCAAGACACCGCGGATGTCGTAATTTCGACGGTCCTTTTGCCCCTCAAGTGAAATGCTGGCGACATTCAGGGTGCCATACCGGCCTTGCCGGGGTGGATAATTGGGAAGCCGGTCCAATGCCGGCGCTGCCCCCGCAACGGTAGCGGAACGAAATCTCGACGAATGCCACTGGCCGGCCAGCCGAGAGGGTCCTTAGGGGCGGTTCCGAAGCCCGGAAACCAGCCTTGAATCCATGACTCGGCCGATTGCGGTGGGCGATCGAGAGGCGAACGGCGTCCTCTCATGGACGCTCCGTTGCTTTCTCCTTTCCATCCTTCGTCGAGAGACGTTTCGCGGATCGCCCGGCGGTTCGCGTTTCGTCCTGACCACGATCCTGCCCGCGGAGGAGCGGGCCGGGCGGCTTCAACAAAGGAGGAGACAGAGCATGAGCAGGAACCGAGGCGTCGTTTACATGCGGCCCGGCAAGGTCGAGGTCCGCGACATCGATGATCCGAAACTCGAAGCGCCGGATGGCCGCCGCATCGAGCACGGCGTGATCCTCAAGGTAATTTCCACGAATATCTGCGGCTCCGACCAGCATATGGTGCGCGGCCGGACCACGGCGATGCCGGGCCTTGTCCTCGGCCACGAGATCACGGGCGAAGTGATCGAGAAGGGCATCGACGTCGAGATGCTTGAGATCGGCGACATCGTCTCGGTGCCCTTCAACGTCGCCTGTGGCCGCTGCCGCTGCTGCAAGTCGCAGGATACCGGCGTCTGCCTGACGGTGAATCCGTCGCGCGCCGGCGGCGCCTATGGCTATGTCGACATGGGCGGCTGGATCGGCGGGCAGGCACGCTACGTCACCATCCCCTATGCCGATTTCAACCTCCTGAAATTCCCCGATCGCGACAAGGCGATGGCCAAGATCCGCGACCTCACCATGCTCTCCGACATCCTGCCGACCGGCTTCCACGGCGCGGTGCGCGCGGGCGTCGGCGTCGGTTCGACCGTCTATGTGGCCGGTGCCGGCCCGGTCGGGCTTGCGGCGGCCGCTTCCGCGCGCATCCTCGGTGCGGCGGTCGTGATGATCGGCGATTTCAACAAGGACCGTCTCGCCCACGCGGCGAAGGTCGGCTTCGAGCCCATCGACCTCTCCAGGAGCGACCGGCTGGGTGACATGATCGCCGAAGTGGTCGGCACGAACGAGGTGGACAGCGCCATCGATGCCGTCGGCTTCGAGGCGCGCGGCCATGCGGGCGGCGAGCAGCCGGCCATCGTGCTCAACCAGATGATGGAGATCACCCGCGCCGCCGGCTCGATCGGCATTCCGGGCCTCTACGTCACGGAAGATCCGGGCGCGGTCGACAACGCAGCCAAGCAGGGCAGCCTGTCGCTGCGCTTCGGTCTCGGCTGGGCGAAGGCGCAGTCGTTTCATACAGGCCAGACGCCGGTGCTCAAGTACAACCGGCAGCTCATGCAGGCCATCCTGCACGACCGCCTGCCCATCGCCGATATCGTCAATGCGAAAATCATCGCGCTCGACGATGCGGTGCAGGGCTACGAGAGCTTCGATCAGGGCGCGGCAACAAAGTTCGTACTCGATCCCCATGGGGACCTGTTGAAGGCGGCCTGATGACATGAAACGGGCGCCGGCCGGTTCTCATGGCCGGCGCCGCAAGCACGATGGAATGCGCGCTGCCACACGGGCCACAGGATGGCGCCTCATCGATCAAGAATACCAGCATGGCTCACCTTCGGGATGTCTTGAAGGACCACATCGTCGATGACAGATCCGGTTGGAGCATGGGCTCCTTCGGCGCTGTCGCCGAGTTTCATCGGGATTGGGGCGAATATCTGGAAGCCGACGCGCCGACGATGTTCGTGCACGCGACGCCGCGTGGTGCAATCCGGCTGAATGCCGGAACGGTCGGGAGATCGTCCCTCTCGCCTATGAGGCCCTCAGCCCGAAGCCGCATCGATGGAGCCACGGCCTGGCACTTTGCCTGCCGCAGCCGGTTCGATCCCGGCAATCCGGCAAGCGACGCGATGAGGAGGGCACACCTCCATCGCGTCGCCTTGACTCGCATCGGCCGCATCGAGGTCTTCCAGAAGATCGGCGGGCCGGACACGGGCGGCGTTTCGCCCGCGGGGCTGCATACGCATCTCTTGCCGCAATTGCTGAAGTCGCGGTGCACGCATTCGGCCAACATCCCGATCCCGCGGTATCACGTTCCGCTCGGCTATCTTCATCCCGCCAATCCTGTGATGGGCGGGGATCGGGATTTCGACATCGATGATCACGCCGCTTCCAGGATCTGTTCGAGCGCTTCGCGCGCCGGGACCTGCCGATCCTGCGCAAGGCGGTGCTGGACGGGCTCGCCCGCAAGATAGACCCCGAGCAATTCCTAGCGCAATCCGACCGCTTCAGCCGGGCCACCGTGCGCATCATGCTGCGTCAGCAGTATCGGCTCGGGGCTTCCATCTGACGCAGGCAGCCAGTGGGACGATCTGTTCCTTGGTGGGGATAAGATTTGCCTGATTTGATCTCTGGAAACGGAACTGCTAGCCGCTGAATCGGCGGGGCACTGGTCCAAAAGGGCCGCCAAGAAAGACGCCCCTGCCTTCGATAGCTCTTTTGACCATCTTATAGTCGTTGTGCACCCGGCATTCTTGATTGTGACATCGGAATTGGCGACGTCTTTCAAGACGATCCTTAGTTTGGAGCTTCTTGAAATGGCCGGAAAGATTGACAGGATATATGACGCTCTCATTGGTGGCGCAGAACGAGGGCTGGTGGATGACGCGCTTTACCGCCATGTCCTGGCGGAATGTCCGAAGGCGAGCAGCAAGAGGATCGTGAAGGCTTCGCTGCTGGCGCTGACCGATCCGGGCGTGAAGGACGCCCAAATTCTGAAGGTCGTCTATGCCTTGGCCATCAGGCATCGGCTCGACCCGGTGATGGACAACGATTTCGAGCCCGTCGAGGAACCGACGGCCGACAAGGCCTTGGTGAAGAAGCGGAAACGCGTAAAGGCTTGAGATTGCAGCCTGAGACCCCCTTTGCACTTCTGACCGCTCGATGGCTCGTGCTGGACTGGCTCATAGGAGCTGGGGCCGCCCGGAATGCTTTGCCAATCATCCGCGATTTGGCGGGCGTGCGGGCACACGACCGCCGATTGCTGAACGAAGCCGCCGGTCGGTCGTGCCTCGTGTCGCTGCGAGGAGGAACGGCCGGATGGTGATCGAATGACCGACACCACCCGGACTGTCCATGCCTCAGGCGTTTTCGGTCTGGTCTTCTTCCTCGACCTTGTCGTCATCCTCGGTCTTGCCGGTTTCCCAGCTCAACTGAAACTCGATTTCGGCGCTGCCTTCCTCGATCTCGTAGACGATCGAAGCGACAGCGTCCTGCGGGATGACGACTTCCTCGTCCTCGAGCCGGATCGAGTAGTTTTCGTTCGATTCCAGCATATCCGCCAGCCGGCGGAGTTCCGCTGCGAATTCCGCTATGGAATAGGTCTTCTGGATTTCGCGTTCTGCTTCCATGACTGATCCTCTGTTTAGCAGTTGGCAGCAGCATGAAAGCGTTCGACTGCAAAACAACGATGAAGTTTTGATAGTATTTACATGATATTATTTACGTATCTTCTGTATATTGCGCGGATTGGTGAATCTGCGCAGCGGGAAATAACCCTCTGTCGAATGTAATATTTTCTTGTAGGGGGAATCAGCTCGGATCGTCGCGGTGGACGTCGTGGACGACCATGCCGATGGATTCCGGCGGCTTTTCGAGCCAGCGGCGGTGTTTCAGGGTCTTGCGCGTGTCCTGGTAGCCGGAATCCCAATGTTCACGCATCGAGGTGCCGGAGAACTCGTAGTCCTTGGCGTCGCTCTCGTAGATTTTCTGCTGGTAGATGAGATGGACGATGTTGATCTGCGGCACGTCCTCCATGGCCGTGAGAAACGCCCGGTCCTCGTCCCTCAAGGCCTCCGCCGGCACCCGCAGCAGCGCCTGGTGCAGCCTGAGGCGCAGGTTGTGCAGGCGGCGGAACGTATCGGTATTGTTGCGCGTGCGGCTGGAATACATGATGTCCTTGTGCCGCGCGAGCACATCCGCCATGTCGCGCGGCAGGATGCCCCGCGCGCTGAAAAGATCGACCTGGAAGACCAGCGTGTCGCGGACGTCCTCTTGTTCCAGCAGATATTGCAGCGGTGTGTTGGAGACGATACCGCCGTCCCAGTAGTATTCATTCTCGATGTGGGTCGCCGGGAAGGCCGGGGGCAGGGCGCCCGAGGCCATCACATGCTCGGGACCCAGGACTTCGATATGGCTGTCGAAATAGCGGTAGTTGCCGGTACGGACGTTCACCGCACCGACGCTGAGCCGCTGGCGGCGGTCGTTCAGCACGTCCCAGTCGATGAGGCGGTCGAGCGTCGACTTCAGTTCCGACGTATCGTAGAAGCTGGTCGCCCCCGAGGCGCCCGGTTGCTGCAGCCAGGGATTGACACGATGCGGCGCGAAGAAGCCGGGCAGGCCCGACATCATCGTCATCATCGAGCTCGCCTGGTTGCGCATCTTGCGGAAGAAGTCGCCCTCCGGCGTGAAATGCCAGATCTTGCGGGCGGAGATCGTCTCCCAGAAATCGCGCAGCCGGTCGAGGCGGTTCTCCCGGGCGTTGCCGGCGATGATGGCGGCGTTGACCGCGCCGATCGATACGCCCGACAGCCAGTTCGCTTCGATGCCGGCCTCGTCGAGGGCCTGGAAGACGCCGGCCTGATAGGCGCCGAGCGCCCCGCCGCCCTGGAAGACCAGGCCGACCGACTGATAGGCCGAGAGAAGATCGGCGATATCGGGCGTTTCGGATTTGCGCTTGGGCTTCAGCCTTGCCTGTTCGTCCATCATCCTGTTCCTCAAGCCGGATCGGCCATGTAGTCATGCACGACGTCGCCCATGCCCAGCGTGAGGTCGGCGATGAAATGCACGGCCGAGACGATTTCGAGCACCGGCAGGCGGGCGACGTCGGCGATGACGTGGCGGAAGAGCTGCAGGTCGGCCGGCCCCGTCCAGGCGCCCTTCACGGTCGCGTCCTCGAGATGGTAGCGCACCAGTTCGCAGATGCGTGGGCTCGCATCGACATGGGGAATGATCTTGACCAGGAAATTCGGCTTGCCGAGCGAACGGGCGACGTCGGCCGTATCGACCGCGCGGTGCTTGTAGCCCATCGTGGCGCTGGCGCAGAGCACGGAGCCGTAGTGCAGCGTGCCGACGATCACCTCGCCCTCATGCACGAGCTTGGGAAAGGCAAGCTTCTTCGGAAAGCCCCAGATTTCCCGGCCGCCGGCAATCGGCGCGTCGTCGTCGAGATACATGGCGTGGACATAGACGCCCTCCGCTCCGTTGAAGCGGACGGGGATGACCTGGCCGGATTCGGTGTAGTCGCCGAAGCCGGTGGAGTCGGGCATCTTGATGAATTCGTATTTGACGACGGGATCGACGATCTCCAGCGGTTCCGGCACGACGGCGCGCAGCGCGTCGGGATCCGTGCGGTAGCTGATAATGACATATTCCCGGTCGATGAAGCGGTACGGACCCGGCGGATAGGCGGGGTTGGTCAGCGGCATGGCATAGGCGTTGCGGACGTCGGCGGCTTTCATGTCGGTCGTTCCTGAATTTGCGAAATCGGGCGGGGCGATCAGTGTGCCGTCCAGCCGCCGTCGAGCGACAGGATGGCACCGGTCATGGAAGCTGCATCTCCGCCGGCGAGATAAAGGGCGAGGCCGGCAACCTGCTCGACCGTCACGAACTGCTTGGTCGGCTGGGCCTCGAGCAGCACGTCATGGATGACCTGCTCCTTGGTGAGGCCGCGCGCGGCCATCGTGTCGGGAATCTGCTTCTCGACGAGTGGTGTCCAGACATAGCCGGGGCAGATGGCATTGACGGTGACGCCGTTCGTCGCTGCTTCCAGCGCGACGGTTTTGGTCAGGCCCGCAATGCCATGCTTGGCCGCGACATAGGCGGACTTGTAGGGCGAGGCGACCAGCGCATGGGCCGAGGCGATGTTGATGATGCGGCCGAAGCCACGTTGCTTCATGCCGGGCAGGGCGGCCTTGATGGAATGGAAGGCGGCGATCAGGTTGATCTGGATGATCGCCTGCCATTTGTCGTCCGGGAATTCCTCGATGGGGGCGACATGCTGGATGCCGGCATTGTTGACGAGGATGTCACAGCCGCCGAACGTGTCGATCGCAAGCTGCACCATTGTACCGATCTCTTCGCCGGATAGCATGTTCGCCGGCGAATAGAGGCAGCGCGCGCCGAAATCCGCCTCGATAGCCGCACGTTCCGCTTCGATTGGCGCAGCATCGCCCAGTCCGTTGATGACAACATTCGCGCCTGCCGACGCAAAGCGCCGGGCGATCGCAAGGCCTATGCCGCTGGTGGAGCCGGTGACGATGGCGGTTCGGTTGGCGAGGGCATTCGGCTGGGTCGCGTCGTTCATCGGAGGCTCCATATCTTCGGCCTTGAGCGGTCGTGGCGTGATCTGGAGCACGCCGATATTTCATTGCGATGACAGTTGTTCCTGGTCATCTATGTGCTGTTTTTAATTATGGTCAATATCGTCACGAGAGCGTCAAACAAGATTATTAGTAAATAGTGGTCGAACACGCAGTGTATTAAATTTACGTCTTGAAGTCGTGCGCATTTCCATGCCTGCCAGTCGGTCATGACTGGCGGGGAGGCCCTCTGTTGTCTGAAATTGCGCAATACCGAGGGGAGATTCATGGTGAATTTGTTACGGCATCCCGGCTGCCAGGTCTGGCGCAGGCTTGCGCTGGCCCTTGGCGCTCTCATCCTTCTATCCGTACATGCCGCCCACGCCGAACCCATCCGGGGCGCCGGATCGACCTTTGCTGCACCGATCATCCATCTCTGGTCGCGCGACTACGAGGCGATGCGCACGGATGGCGGTGATTTCACGTCGCCGGATTGGCGCGTCGATTACGAGCCGGTCGGCTCGCTCGCCGGCATCATGCGGCTCGACCAGCTGGAAACGGACTTTGCGGCAACCGATGCGCCGCTGCCGTCGGATGAACTCAAGAAGCGCGGCTATACCCAGTTTCCCATCGTGATGGGCGGCATCGTGGTCGTGGCCAATCTGGACGGTGTCGGTGCGGAGGCGCTGCGTCTTTCCGGACCCGTCCTGGCCGACATCTATCTCGGCAAGGTGACGACATGGTCCGATCCGGCGATCAAGGTGCTTAACCCGGATCTGGCGCTGCCGGATGCGGCGATCGCGGTCTTTCACCGCGAGGACGGTTCGGGCTCAACCCTCACCTTCACCGGTTTCCTCGCCAAGGCCAGCCCGGAATGGGCAGAGAAGGTCGGTGCGGATACGCTGGTCAAATGGCCGCTCGGCAAGGGCGAGAAGGGCACCGGCGGGCTTGCGAGCCTCGCGGCCGCCACGAAGAACAGCATCTCCTATCTCGAATATGGCCAGGTCGTCCGCCTTGGTCTTCCCTATGCGACGCTTGAGAGCCAGGCCGGCACTTTCGTTCAGCCGAGCCCGGAGAGTTTCCAGGCAGGCCTTGAAGGCCTCGCCTGGGATCCCGCGACGGGCTCTCCCGCCACCGGTACGGCGACGGTGAGCGACAAGGCCTATCCGATGGCGGTCGTCACCTACGCTGTCGTGCCGCGGGATCGCGGAAAGGGGCGCGTCAACCGCGTGCTGGATCTCTTCCGACTCGCCTTCAGCCGCGGTGGCGATGAGGCGAGCGCACTCGGCTATATCCCCGTCCCGCCGGCGCTGGCCGGCAAGATCGAAGCGTACTGGACCACGAATCTGGGTTCCGTGAGCAACTGAGCCCGGCTTCGTCGCAATCGTTCTAATAGAAGCGAGTCTTCCCATGGAAATTGATATCTTCAAGGACATTCTCGTCCCCGTCATCGGCGGGTTGGGAATCTTCATGCTCGGTCTGGAGTTCATGGCCAACGGCATCCAGGCGCTTTCCGTCAACAGCATGCGAAACTTCCTTGCCAAGGCTGCGGGCACGCCGATCAAGGGTGTCATGGCCGGAACTCTGATCACCGGCGTCATTCAGTCCTCGACGGCCATGACGGTGATGGTGGTCGGTCTCGTCAATGCCGGCGTGGTCGGTCTCAGGCCGGCAATCAGCGTGATCATGGGCGCCAATATCGGCACGACGCTCGGCAATGGCCTGATCGCCCTGCCGCTTGGTCCGCTCGGTCTGATCTGCGGGGGTGTTTTCGCGCTGGTCTACTGCTTCGCCAAGAGCGAGAAGGTCCGTAACATTGCGCTCGCCTGCATGGGCTTCGCACTGATCTTCTATGGTCTCAACCTGATGACGGGTGGCCTGCGTCCCCTGCGTAACATGCCCGAGGTCATGGAATTGCTTCAGACGCTTCGGGCGGATTCCTACTTCAACCTCATCAAGTGCGTCCTCATCGCAGCCGGCATCACCGCGATGATCCACTCGTCGTCGGCAACGATCGGCATCGTCATGGGCCTGGGTGCAGCCGGCGTGCTCGACTGGACGACCGCCGTCGCCTTCTCGCTCGGCGCCGATCTCGGCACCACCATCACTTCGTGGATGGCCTCGCTCAACCTGTCCAAGAATGCCAAGCGCGCGGCCTACGCGCATATCTCCTTCAACATCATCGGCGTCTGCATCACCGTCCCGCTCTTCTTCGTCTCGATCGGCGTCTTGCAATGGACGATGGGCGTCTTCGGCATGGGTGATCCGGGTCTTGCGGTCATGGTCGACGGCAAGGAAACCTTCCCGCTCGTTCCTGTCGCGGTCGGCCTTTACTCGACGGTTTTCAACATCTTCAACACGGCACTGCTTTTTCCCTTCGTTGGTGTGTTCGAGCGTGTTCTGTCCCGTGTCGGGCGGTCGGACGAAGAGGATATCGAGGACTATTCGACCCCGAAGTTCCTCAGCCGCGAGGTTGCCAACGACTTCGCCCGTGCCGTTCCGGCCATCCAGCAGGAGACGACCCGTCACCTCCAGGCCGGTGCGATGTTCCTCAACATCGCCCGCGGCGACAGGAAGGCCCCGTCCGATCCGGGCGAGCACTATCTGGCGACCGACATCCTCAGCCGCGATATTCGCGCGTACACGGCCAACCTGATGAAGGAAGACCTGCCCTACGATCAGCTCGACCTCATCGCCAGCCTGATCGAGGAGGCGGACTTCACCGCGGCGCTCACGGAATCGATGCACCAGGTTGCGCGCCGGGTGAAGCGTGAGAAATTCTCGCCGCAGGCACAGGCGATCGTCGAAACCGCGCTGAACAAGCTCGATGTCTCGCTTCGCGCCATCATGCCGGACCATGGCATCGCCGATCCGCAGATGCCGGCGGGCCATGTCAGCTATCCCGACGTGGAGGAACTGCGCGCCAAGACGCTGGCGCTCGGGCCGAATGCCGGTGCTGCTGAACGGGGCACCATCCTTGCTCTGCTCGGTTCCGTCGAGCGTGCGGAAATCCTGATCCGTCGCATCGATGCCGAGCGCAAGTCGGTAAACCGGAAGAGCGTGCTCGCCCGCGCGAATATCCGGCGGGAGAACCGCGAGCAGCGGATGGATGACGGCGGCTTGAGCCCGGTTCCGGCCGAATAGGCCATATGCCATCGGTCACCGCGGCGGCTACGCTGCGGTGACTGCCCGGCCGCCGGCTCCGGCCTGCCGGACAGTTTTCGCATTTGGGAACGTCCCTTGAGCATAGTCCCTTATGCTTCCCCGATTTACCGAGAAGTCCCTCGTGAGTGTCGGCCTGATTGCTCTTCTTGACGATGTCGCGGCCCTTGCAAAGGCTGCCGCTGCATCGCTTGACGACATTGCCGCCCAGGCCGGGCAGGCCGGCGCCAAGGCAGCCGGCGTCGTCATCGACGATGCCGCCGTGACGCCGCGTTACGTCACCGGCTTCTCACCGGCGCGCGAGCTGCCGATTATCGGCCGGATTGCCCTTGGCTCGTTGAAGAACAAGCTGCTTTTTCTGCTCCCGGCGGCGCTGGTGCTGAGTCTTCTTGCGCCGCAGGCGATCACGCCGTTCCTGATGCTGGGTGGTCTCTATCTCTGCTACGAGGGTGCGGAAAAGGTCTATGAACTCATATCTCCGCACGGCGCCCATCGTCATGAAGAGGCGTTGGATACCATCGCGGTCGACGCCAAGACCTTCGAAAACGAGAAAGTCGCCGGTGCGATCCGCACGGACTTCATTCTGTCCTCCGAGATCATGGCGATCACGCTGGGTTCCGTGCCGGATGCGGGCATCGCCAGCCAGGCCTTGATACTGGCCGTCGTCGGCGTCGTGATCACGGTCGGTGTCTATGGTGTCGTCGCGCTCATTGTGAAAGCAGATGACGTCGGCCTCTGGCTTGCCCGCCGCCCCTCCCGCTCGCCGGCCGACGCCGGCCTTCGCATCATCGGTCAGGGTCTCGTTCAGGGCATGCCCTATCTCCTGAAGCTCCTCGGCATGGTCGGTACGGCGGCGATGATCTGGGTCGGCGGCGGCATCCTGCTGCATGGCGCCGAGATATTCGGCTTCGCATGGCCGAGCCACATCCTGCATGATGCCGCCGAGGCGGCTGCGCAAGCCGTTCCGGCATTCGGCGGCTTTCTTTCCTGGCTGGTCCAGGCCACGGGTTCCGGTATCCTCGGCCTGGCGATCGGCGCGGCGATGATCCCGGCCGTCGGCGGAATCATCGTGCCGGCATGGCGCTGGCTGAGCGGACGCCTTCGCAGGCTTCGCGCGGCTTGATCCGCCTCGCTTGTGACGGAATACCCCCTGCGGGCCATAACCTTTGGAGATGAGCCGTCTTGGCATCGGAAATCGAATTGAAGCTGGACCTGACGCCCGAGGCCGCGCAGGCGCTCCTGTCTTCCGGCCTGCTGCCGGCGGAGCCTGCCGTGTCGGACCTCAGGGCGATCTATTTCGACACGCCGGAGGAAGAGCTTCATGCTGCCGGCTTCTCCTTGCGCATCCGCCGGACGGGCGACCAGCGCATCCAGACCGTCAAGGCTGCGGGCGAGAGCGCGGCCAGCCTCTTCGTGCGTCCGGAATGGGAGCAGTCCGTCGAAAGCGACGTGCCTGTCCTCGACGACACGACGCCGCTGAAAGCCCTTCTCGGCGAGCGGGCACGGGCACTGCGTCCGGTGTTCGAGGTTGCCGTCACGCGGATGACCTGGCTCGTATCCTGGCGGGAGGCGCAGATCGAGCTTGTGCTCGATCGGGGCGAGATCGTCGCCGGCGACAGGCGCACGCCGGTCTGCGAGATCGAGCTGGAGCTGAAGTCGGGCGATCCCGCCGCTCTTTTTTCCTACGCGCGCGGGATCGCCGCCGAGGCGCCGCTGCGTCCCGGCGTGCTCAGCAAGGCGGAGCGGGGCTACAGGCTGCTTGGCCCTGCATTCTCCTCGGCGCCGGCCGAGCCGGTCCTTCTGTCGCAGGACATGGACGTGGAGAGGGCATTCCGCGTCGTCGCCGGCGCTTGCCTTCGCCAGTTCAGGCTGAACGAGATGCTGTTCGGTCGCGGTGATGTGGAGGTTGTGCATCAGGCACGGGTCGCCCTTCGGCGCCTGCGTTCGGCGCTCGCCGCGTTCGCGCCCGTGGTCGCGGACGATGCGCTGGGCCACCTGAAGGACGAGCTGCGCTGGCTGGCCGGCGTTCTGGGCGCAGTGCGCGACCTCGACGTACTGATCCCCGGACAACGGGATGCGGCGGCACGCGCCGCACTGGAGCAGGCGCGCCGCGAGGCCTTCGAAAGGGCGACCGATGCCCTGGCGTCGCCCCGGGCACAGGCGCTGATGCTCGACCTGTCGGAATGGCTTGCCTGCGGCGACTGGCATCATCGTCCGTCGCTGGCGGAAATGCGCGCGATGCCCTTGCGTGATTTCGCGATCGCCGCCCTCGACCGGTTGCGGCGGAAGGTGAAAAGGCAGGGTCGCGACCTCGCCGACCTCGATGACGAGGCGCGCCACAGGATGCGCAAGGACGCCAAGAAGCTGCGCTATGCGGCCGAGTTCTTCGCCAGCCTTTTCCAGGGCAGGAAGCAGCGGCGGCGCTATGGCGACTTCATCGAGGCGCTGAAAACGCTGCAGGACGCTCTCGGTGTGCTGAACGACAGGGCGAACACATCGAGGCACCTCGCCGAGGCCGGCCTCTTTCCCGAAGAGATGCCGCAGAAGAAGGGGGCGGACGAGGCGGAGATACTGAAGGTCGCCGTGGAGGCGCATGATGCCTTCTGCGACGCCAGGCGCTTCTGGCGCTGAACGAAAGGGCCGCCCGGCTTCGCGAGGATCGCGCTCCCTGCTTTTCACATGGCTGTCAAGACCGGCCGCTATCTGCTGGCCCGGCCGGGCATTCCCGACCGTCCGGATTCGCTGGGAGACATCATGGCCGTCGTCGCATCCTGCCTTTATCGCGAAGGACGCCGCATGGAGGAGGTGCCGTTTTCCGCCGTCGCCGTGCCGGCAGAGCCCCACGACTTCATCTGGATCGGTCTGCATGAGCCGACCGCCGAGGAAATGGCGCTGCTGAAGGCGCGCTTCGACCTGCACGAACTGTCCGTCGACGATGCGCTCAACCCGCTGCAAACGCCGAAACTCAGCGCCTACGACGACCAGATTTTTGTGCTCGCCCAGACGGCGAAGCTCGAAGGCGACAGGATCGTTTACGGGCGCACCGGCATTTTCGTCGGCGAGCGCTATATCATCACCGTGCGGCACGGATCCGAGCGGGGGCACGGCGCGTTGCGCGGCCGGCTCGAAATGTCGCCGCATACGCTCAGCCATGGCACCGACTATATTCTCCACGCCATTCTCGATTTCATCGTCGACGGCTACCTGCCGATCGCCCGCACGATCGAGGATTCCGTGCTCGACATGGAGCGCACCATGCTCGACGCGTTTCTCGACCGGGACCAGATCAAGCTGATCTTCCGCCTGCGCCGCGAGGTCATCCTGTTCCAGCGTGTTCTCGATGCAATGCTCGATCTGTGCGGCAAGCTGGTGCATCTGGACCTGCCGTGCCTCGATGCCGAGGCGAAGCCCTATTTCCGCGATGCGCTGCAGCACATGCATCGCGTCGAGCAGACGGTCGGCGGTCTCAGGGACGTCATCACCTCGGTCTTCGAGGCGAGCAATCTGCTCGAGCAGCAGCGGCAGGGCACGATCACCCGCCAGCTTGCCTCCTGGGCGGCGATCCTCGCCGTACCGACGGCGATCGCCGGTATTTACGGCATGAACTTCGAGAACATGCCGGAACTCGGAACCCGTTACGGCTATTTCGTCGTTCTCGGGATAATCACCGTTTTCTGCAGCGTGCTGTACTTCCGGTTCAAGCGCTACAAGTGGATCTGAGGCCGTTCCAGGAGGGCGCCGAATTGCGCTTCGTCACAAAAGCGTCGTCGATGTTTCCTATAGGATTCCGGCGGGAAAGGCGCGGAACAGCCGGGCCGGGCAGGTCGTTTCGGCCATGCGCCGACTGGCGCCGCCAAGCCACCGTCGTCGTCATTGCCTGCTTCGGTGTCCTGACGCGGATTGCCCTTCGATCGTCCCGGTGGCGGCTGCTTCCGGGTGCCGTTTCCACCCCTTGAGGATATCGCCCCATGTTCAACGACGATCATCTCAACCGCATCAAGGCGGAGATTGCCGACAGCTTCGACGAGGAGCTGGAAATGCAGATCGAGGAGGAGCGGCTGGACGATCTCATTGCCGAAGGCATGTCCGAAGTGCCCGTCCAGACCCTTGAACGCCGTGTCTATTTCCGTGAGCTGTTCCGCCTCCAGCACGAGCTGGTCAAATTGCAGGATTGGGTGCAGCACAAGAAGCTCAAGGTGGTGGTGCTGTTCGAGGGGCGCGATTCCGCGGGCAAGGGTGGCGCCATCAAGCGCGTCACCCAGCGCCTCAATCCGCGCGTCTGCCGCGTCGTCGCCCTGCCGGCGCCCACCGAGCGCGAGCGCAATCAATGGTACTTCCAGCGCTATGTGCCGCATCTGCCGACCGCCGGCGAAATGGTCCTCTTCGACCGCTCCTGGTACAACCGCGCCGGCGTCGAGCGCGTCATGGGCTTTTGTTCGGATGACGAGCTGGAGGAGTTCTTCCGCTCCGTGCCGGAATTCGAGCGCATGCTGGTGCGCTCCGGCATCATTCTTATCAAGTACTGGTTCTCCATTACCGATGACGAGCAGGAATTCCGCTTCCGCATGCGCATCCACGACCCGCTGAAGCAGTGGAAGCTTTCCCCGATGGACCTCGAAAGCCGCGTCCACTGGGAAGACTACACCAAGGCGAAGGAGGAGATGCTGGAGCGCACGCATATTCCGGAAGCGCCCTGGTGGATCGTCGAGGCTGTCGACAAGAAGAAGGCGCGCCTCAACTGCATCGCGCATCTGCTGGCGCAAATCCCCTACGAGGATATTCCGAAGCCTGCCATCGAGCTGCCGGAGCGCGTCCGCAACGACGACTATATCCGTCATGAGCCGCCGGACGAGATGTATGTCCCGGAAGTCTACTGACGCCGGTTCCCGCACTTGACCCTGCTGGACCAGAGGGAGAGAGGCATGGCGCCGGGCCTCGTCGGCGCCTATCGCGGCCACCCCGGCGGTCCGCTCATGCCGATTGCCCCGCAGGACATCGACGCTGCGCTTGCCGCCGAGGACGGCTGGGTGTGGCTGCATGTCGATCTCGTCGACCAGCGCATGCTGAGCTGGCTGGCCGGCAAGTGCCCGTTGCCGGCGGCGGCGCGCTCCATCCTCGAAGGCCATGACGAAAGCCTCGTCCTCGGTTACGAGGCGGGCACGGTTCACGGCGTCGTCGCCGACCTGCAGCAGGACATGGAGCGTACCTCCACCACGATCGGCCGGCTGCATTTCGCCCTGACGGAGCGTCTGCTCGTCACCGGCCGGCGCCATCCCGTCGAGGCTGTGAACCGGGTGCGGCGCTCGTTCGCCGACGGCTTCTGCCCGGCGACGGCCTACGAACTCTTCGAGGCCATCGTTGCGGCCTTCTGCAAGAGCACCGCCATCAGGCTCAAGGACGCCGCGGCGATTCTCGACGCGGTGGAGGACCGGCTGGTCACCGAGCGGCTCAGCGACGAGCGGCGCAGCCTGAAGGAAGTGCGGCGCCTCGCCGTCTCGCTGCATCGGCCCGTCGCGGGCATGGTAGCGCTTTTCGAGGAGGAGGACCGGGAGGACTGGGCACTCTCCGAGCACGCCCATGCCGTTCTCCGGCGGCTCTCCATGCGGCTGGAACGGCTTGACCGCGAAATCGTCATGGTCAACGACCGCGCCCGGCTGCTCCAAGAGGAGATGGCGGCGGAGCTTGCGGACGAATCCAACCGGAGCCTGAGGGCAATGGCCGTCATGAGCGCGCTATTGCTGCCCGGCACGCTGGTCGTCGGCGTCTTCGGCATGAACACCGGCGGGCTTCCCTTCAGCGAGGGCAACACCGGTTTCTTGTGGGCGATGATGCTCGGCATCGCCGCGACCGCGCTGTTCTACTGGCTCTTGCGCCGCGCGGGCATCAGCCTGCGGTTCTAGGTATACAATCCGGATCGTATCGGCGACTCTTCGAACGATGAAGTATAGATGCATAAGATGCTTTCTCACTGAAGAGGTCGATCCAAAAAAGGTTTGAACGTAATGTCAGGTCAGGTCCCAGCCACAGGGCGCCGCCTCTATGCGATCGGCGACATTCATGGGCGTGCCGATCTTCTCGATAGGCTGCTTGCCCATATCCGTTCGGCGGAGGAGGGGAGCCGCGTCATCTTCCTCGGTGATCTCATCGATCGCGGGCCGGACAGCCGGGCCGTGCTCGATATGGTGGCCGCCCACCTGCGGGAAGACAGCGCCTCGCATCTCATCCTCGGCAATCATGACTGGTTTCTGCGCGAATTCCTGCTCGACCGTCTCGCTGCCGACGATCTCCGGCGGTGGATCGATCAATATGGCGCGACGGGGGCCTTGCTGTCCTATGGCATCGCCGATCCCGCGGCCGACTGGACCGCCACGCGCCGCCGGATCCTCGGCGGATGGCCCGGGCATCGCGATGTGCTGTGCGCGGCACGCCACGTCCTTGTCGAGGAGCCGTTCTGCTTCGTTCACGCCGGCCTGCGGCCGCAAGTGCCGCTTGCCATGCAGTCTGCCGAGGACCTGATGTGGATCAAGGCGGAATTCCTCGATTATCGCGGGGCCTTCGAGCATCGCGTCGTCCACGGCCACACGCCGACCGCCTCCGGCCTGCCGGAGGTCTACCCCAACCGCATCGCGCTCGACACCCATGCCTTCAAGTCCGGCCATCTGACGGCGGCCGTCTTCGAAGAGGGCAGGCTGTCGCACTTCCTGCGCACGGCGGTTTCCGCCGATGGCACCGTCACGGTGGAGCCGCTGGCCGCTCCGGCCTGAAACCGTCATCCAACTGTCATCCAAGGCGAATATTGCACCGGCAATTGTTGCAAGAAGCCATTGCCGATGTCGAAGAAAATTGACCAGGATGCCGATGCGGTATCCGCCCATGACCTGGCGCTGCACTATGGCGACACGATTGTCCTCAAGGGCATCGACCTTTCGCTTTCGAGGGGCAGGACCCTTGCGCTGCTCGGGCCCTCGGGTTGCGGCAAGACCACGCTTCTCAGGCTCGTCGCCGGGCTTCTCCAGCCGACCCGCGGCACGGTGAGGATTGCCGGCCAGCCGGTCGCCGACGCGAGGACTGGCCTCTTCGCGCCGCCGGAACGGCGCAATCTCGGCATGGTCTTCCAGGACTACGCGCTCTGGCCGCATCTGACGGTCGGCGGCAATGTCTCCTTCCCGCTCGAAATGCGGGGTGTCGCCCGGGCGGAGCGCGCGGCGCGGACGATGCGCGCCCTCAGGCGCGTCGGCCTCGAAGCCTATGTCGATCGGCGCCCGAGCGACCTTTCCGGCGGCCAGCAGCAGCGCGTCGCCATTGCGCGGGCCATCGTGGCCGAGCCGCGGCTCATCCTCTTCGACGAGCCGCTGTCCAATCTCGACCGTGAGCTGCGCGAGAACATGGTGGGCGAGCTTGCCGGCCTCATTGCCGAACTCCGGCTCACCGCCATTTACGTCACCCACGACCATGCGGAGGCGCTGACCCTTGCCGATGAGGTCGCCGTCATGCGTGCCGGTGAAATCGCCCAGCTCGCGGCGCCGGACGATCTCGTCGCACGCCCGGCGAGCGCCGAGGTGGCCGATTTCCTGCGGCTCGGCGGAACGGCGCGGCTTTCCTGGCGCAGCGGCACCTGGTTTCTCGCCGGCAGCGACCACGCGGTGGCGCACGAGGCCGCACCGTCCCGTGGCCGCGAGGCACAGGTCCTGCTGCCGCTTGCCGCCGTCGCACTGAGCGGACCGTCCCACAAGGCGCTTCCGGCCAGGGTCGTGCGCTCCCAGTTCCGCGGTGACGGCCATCTGGCGACGGTGGTGCTCGCCGGCTCGCCCGATGTCGAGCTGCAGCTTCTCAGCGCCGCGCGGCTGCGCCCCGGCGAACAGATCGGACTTTCCATAGACCCCGGCCGGATCCGCTGGTTCGGGGAGGAAAGCCATAGCACGCAAGAAAAGAAGGTTGTGACATGTTGAAATCGATCAAGGGGCTCGTTACCGGCGCCGTATCGACCCTGCTCCTGGCAGGTGTCGCCCATGCCGACATCACCGTCTACACCGCCGGCCCGCAGAGCCTCATCGACAAGCTCGCCGAAGGCTTCACCACCGAGACCGGGGTCAAGGTGAACGTCTTCCAGGCCACGACCGGCAAGGTCATGGCTCGCATCGAGGCGGAAGCCGCCAATCCGGTGGTCGATGTCCTGATCTCGGCCTCCTGGGATACGGCGACCGACTTTGCAAAACGCGGCTGGCTCGTGCCCTATGCCAGCCCGAACGCCGAGAAGGTGCCGGCCTTCCTGAAGACCGAAACCGCCGTCGCACAGGGCGTCTCTGCCCTCGGCATCGCCTGGAACACCAAGAGCGGCACGACGAAGCCCGCCGAATGGGCCGACCTCACCAAGTCGGAATTCAAGGACCTCGTCAACATTCCCGACCCGGCACAGTCCGGCTCGTCCTTCGAGCTGACCGCGGCGCTCGCCGGCCAGGACGACTTCAAGCTCTTCAAGGACCTGAAGGAGAACGGCGCGGTCATCGCCGGCGCCAATGCCGAGGCGCTGAATCCGGTGCTGCAGGGCGCCAAGGCCGCCGTCTTCGGCGCCGTCGACTACATCACCTTCGGCAGCAAGGCCAAGGGCGAGAGCATCGACGTGATCTTCCCGGAATCGGGCACCGTCATCGCGCCGCGCCCGGTCATGATCCTCAACTGGTCCAAGAACCAGGACGAGGCCAAGAAGTTCGTCGACTACATGCTGTCCGACGCCGGCCAGACGCTCGTCGCCAAGACGTTCCTGATGCCGGCCCGCAGCGACATCCCGGCCGATCGCCCGCTCATCGCGGACCTGAAGCTGCTGAGCTACGATGCGGCGGCCGTTCAGGGCAAGCGCAAGGAAACCCTGCAGCAGGTTTCCGACATCTTCGGCGCCGACTGAGGTGATCCCATGAGTGCGAAGGATATCGGCGGCGTCGCGCCGGCAGCCTGGCTTGCCCTGGGTGGTCTTGTCGTCGTCGTCGCCGTGCCCTTCGTCGCGATCGTCCTTCAGGCGATCTTCCCCGCCATCGGGATGGGCTCCTTCGCGAAGCCCTTCTCGCTCTTGGGGGCGACGCTCGCCGATCCGCGCCTCCTGCGCATGACCGGCAACACGGTGCTTCTGGGAACCTGCGTGGTGATCGCCTCGGCGCTCCTGGCGATCCCGCTCGGCGTTGCCCGCGCGCTCTACCGCGTCCCCTTCGCGCCGGTCTGGGACGTGCTCCTCCTCGTGCCCTTCATGATCCCGCCCTATATCGCCACGCTCGGCTGGATCATGACCTTGCAGCCGCACGGCTATCTCGAGCAGCTTTTCGGCTTCAACCTCGCGCCGGTGCTCTTCTCGTTGTTCGGCATGACGCTGGTCATGACCTTCAATACCTTCCCCGTCGTCTATTTCGCCGTGTCACGGACCGTCGAGGCGGTCGGCGCGCGCTATGCGGATGTCGGCCGGGTCTTCGGGGCGACGCCGGCCCGGGCCTTCTGGCGCATCACGCTGCCGCTGTCCGCGCCGGGGCTGGCCGCGAGCCTGCTGCTCGTCTTCGCCGCCGCGATCGAGGAATACGGCACGCCCGCGGCGCTCGGCCGCCGCGCCGGCTTCGACGTCCTCGTCACCGGCATCGATACGCGCGTCGGCGACTGGCCGATCGACCTGCCGGGCGCGGCCACCCTGTCGCTCCTGCTGGTCGCCCTGTCGCTGGCGGCCTTCCTCCTCCAGCGCTGGATCCTGACGCGCCGTTCCTACCAGACGGTGAGCGGCAAGCCGCAGAATGGCGACAAGCGCCCCCTCGGCTATTTCACGCTGCCGGTTCTGGCCCTCTTCGGCGTGGTCGCCTTCCTGTCGACGGGCGTTCCCATGCTGGCAATCCTCTCGACCGCGCTATCGCGGACGATTTCCGGCGGGCTTGCCCTCGACAACCTGACGCTCGACAATTTCGCCGCCGTCTTCGGCAATTCCGCCGGTGCGCTGGGGGCGCTCGCCAACAGCCTGACGCTCGGCGTCGCGACCGCGCTGCTGACGGGCCTGATCGGGGTCGTGTCGGCCTATGTGGTGGTCAAGACGCGCATGCGGGGCCGGGCGCTCATCGACATCATGACGGTGCTGCCCAATGCGCTGCCGGGCATTGTCGTCGCCGTCGGCCTGATCCTCGCCTGGAACATGCCGGGCCTGCCTTTCACGCCCTACAATACAGGCTTCATCCTGCTGCTCGCCTATTGCTGCATCCTCTTGCCGCAGACCGCGCGCTATGCCACGGCCGCCTTCGTGCAGATCGGCGACAATCTCGAAGCCGCCGCGCGGGTCTTCGGTGCCACCGGCGCCGTCGCCTTCCGGCGCATCCTGATCCCGCTGGTCTTCCCCAGCCTCGCTTCGGCGATGCTCCTCGTCTTCGCGCTCGCCTCGCGGGAGCTGGTGGCGTCCGTCGTGGTCGCCCCGGTCGGCATGCAGACCATCGCCACCTTCATCTGGCGTCAGTTCGAACAGGGCTCCGTGGGCCTCGGCATGGCCATGGCTTTCGTCACCATCGTCCTGACGACACTCCTGCCGCTGGTGTGCCTGCGCCTGCTGAGCAGGAAGAGCTTGATCAAGGAGTGAGCCAGTCAAGTCCGGCCGATCATTCTCACCGGCTGCGGACAGGGCTATCCAACGATGGGCGGCGAGTGGCCCATAACCGCAGTGCAAACCATGGCATCGTACAGGTTTGGGATGCGTGTTCGTCGGATGAGGGTGGAAGAAACGAGCGAAGAAACGGACGGGTTTTCGGCAAGGGCCGGGAAGATGCCTTTCACATCCGTACCATCGGCGCGATGACAGTCATTGCAGAACTGCATATAGCCGAGGTCGTGTATGCGCTGTAAGGCGCATCGCCCTTTGATGGTGTGCCGATCTCCGGCTTCGCGAATGCCGGGGTTTCCTGTCCGCGCAGGCGAGCTGGGGATGGATGACCGGGGCTACCTGCTTTATGAGTCGGCTTCACGACGGATTTGTTCATCGGCCTCCTCGCCTTCAGTGCCCCAGTTGTCCAGGACCATGTGAAGACCGGGATCCGAATGGAATCGGTGGCCGCTGGCGCGCTCTTTTTCGTTCTGTTCGGCAGGAGAACGAAGCGAATTCATCTTCGGACGCAGTAGCCTGCAGGCACCCCGAGTGAGCAGGCATTTCCTGTCTCTCTCTAGCCGGATCGACGCCTGCCGCGTGCCTGGCGGTCGATGATGGCGTCAATCGAGAATAAGCCCGGCCCGCGTGCCGCGATGAACAGGAGAGAGACGGCCCAGGTGCCGTGCGTCGGCCAGGCATCCGGATAGACGAAGATCTCGATCACCAGCGTCATCGCCAGCAACGCCAGTGCGGAGAAACGGCTGGCGAGACCAATGACGAGGAGGAACGGGAAGAGGTGTTCGGCAAAGGCGGCAAGGTGTGCGGCAAGCCAGGGATCGACGAGTGGCAGCTTGTATTCGTTCTCGAAGAGATAGACCGCGCTGTCGGAAACCGACCAGCCGTCCAGCTTCGTCTGGCCGGATCGCCAGAAAACGGCGGCTATGGAAAGGCGTGCGACCAGGGCGATGAGGTCGTTCGGAATCCGGTCGAGCGCCTGTATCGCCTGTTCGAGGAGGCGCTGCGGTAGCGGCGTGGCGAGATCAGGCGCGGTCACGGTCTTCATCGTCTTGGTCTTTCCTGGTGGCGGTGAAGGCTCCGGCACGGAGCAGGATTGCGAGATTTTCGGAAAGGTCGAAGGCGGCATCGTCGGTCATCGCCGCGCCGGTGGCTTCTGCCAATGTGCGGCCTTGCGCCAGATGCCCGAAGAAGGATGCGCCGGCCGGCGGCAGCGGCACGACCTCGACGGTCATGCGGGGGCGGACCACGAGGGCGTCTTCGCCGCGCCAGTCCGGAATGGGTGCAATGGGACGCTCACCCGCATTCATCGCCCAGATCGTTGCTGCCGGATGAGACGACGAAACGATCGAAAGGGCGGGATGGGAGAGGAAGACAAGGTCGCCCAGCCGATCGGGTTTGATGCTTGCAAGGGCCTGCGGATCGAGCGATGCCGCGTCGGCCGCATGATAGGCGCGGGTCCGGGCCGCTTCGAGGCGCATGACATCCGCGAGATAGACGATCTCGCGAGCCGGCTCGAAGGCTGCTGCGAAATCCGGAAAATCATCGCCGTAGATCAGAAGCAGCGGCGAGCGCGGCGGATGGACGCGGATGAAGGCCTCGGCCATTGCCTGGAAGAACTCGGCTCCGACGATCCGCTCGGATGCAGGAAACCGGGCGGCAAGGGCGTCGGTCAGGCTGGCCGACACATTGTTGCGATAGACGCTGTAGCGGCGGTGCGGTGACGGCGAATTCCAGGCCATGACGCCGGCAGGTGGCGGCGCGGCTTTCAGGAGGCCGGCGGCGAAGGCGCTCTGGGTCGCTTCCGGCATGGCTCAGGCTGCCCTTTGGCGCGCTGCGGCATCGATCAGGCGCTGTGCCGCCACGGCCTCCCCCCGGAGCAACGGCCAGGCGGGCACGTCGTTGTCCCATTCGATGAGGCTCGCGACTGGGCCGATACGGCCAAGGACCGTTTCGTAGAGCGCCCAGACCGGATCCTTCACCGGCGTGTCGTGGCTGTCGATGAGAAGTGGTGCACCGAGGTCATCCACCGTTTCGGAATGGCCGCTCAGGTGGATCTCGCGCACAGCCTCCAGCGGGAAGCGGGCGATGTAGTCGCGCGGATCGAGATTGTGGTTTATCGCGGCGACGAAGACATTGTTGACGTCGAGCAGCAGGCCACAGCCGGTACGGCGTGCAATCTCGGCGAGGAAGTCGGTTTCCTCGAGCGTGCTTTCCGCAAAGAGCAGGTAGGTGGCCGGGTTTTCGAGCAGCATCTGTCGGCCGAGCGTCTCCTGTACCTCGTCGATGTGCTCGCCGACGCGGAAGAGCGTTTCCTGCGTATATGGCAGGGGCAGGAGGTCACTGAGGAAGACGCCGTCGTGCGTCGACCAGGCGAGATGTTCGGAAAAGCTCTCCGGCTGGTAGCGGTCGCACACGGTTTTCAGCCGGGTGAGATGATCGCGGTCGAGCGGCTGCATGGAGCCGATGGAAAGGCCGACGCCGTGAATGGAGAGCCCATAATCCTCACGCAGCTTGCCGAGTTGGGCATGCGGCGGGCCGCCGGCGCCCATGTAGTTCTCGGCATGGACCTCGAAAAAACCGACGGGCTGCGGTTCGGCGATGATGGCTGCGAAATGCTCGGGCTTGAAGCCGGCGCCGGCGCGCTGGGACAGGGCTGAGGGGATCATGGCGAAACCTTTCGACGAGGAAGGCGACGGCGCCGCAAAGGCGCCGTCCGGCAGGGCAGATGCGGGGCTCAGGCCGGCGCCATGCCCGGTTCCAGCATGCCGTGCCCATCAGGCGTCTTCATCGACAGGCACGTTCCCTTCGGAACGAGCTTGAAGGCGTTCTGCTGGTAGTCGATCTTCGACGTGCCGGCGCAGGTCGTACCCGGACCTGCGGCGCAGTCGTTCTGACCCTTCATGGCGATACCGTAGCACTTCTCCTTGGCCTCTTCGGCCGTGGCGGGCGTGGCAATGGCGGCAAGCGCGGAAGCGAGCGAGCCGGCAAGGGTGAGGGTGACGATCGTGGTCTTCATTCTCTGTCTCCGTTTTTGGGCCAGCCGCGACTGGCTATGCATGGACGGCTACGGAGAGGGATGATGGTTCGTTACAGGAGGAGGTTCCGGCTTTTTTCGGCAGCTCTTGTCGCGCAGCTATCGTTACACGAAAAAAGCCTTGCGCATCAGTTTCTTAGGCTCGTTGCGGATTCCTCGGCACAGACGCGGTAACAAAACCGTGTCTCCTGGCGTAGGGTATGCAGCAGTGAAACAGTCGGCGCGCGAAGAGGAATGGGCGGCATGGCTGCGCCTCGCCATCAAGGGCGATGCGCAGGCCTATAATCGTTTCCTCGTTGCGGTGACGCCGCATCTGCGTAGCATGGCGCGGCGACGCTGCGACCAGTACGGTGCGCCGGCGAGCGAGGCGGAGGATGTGGTGCAGGAAGTGCTGCTCGCCGTCCATCTGAAGCGCGGCACCTGGGATCCGACCCGGCCGCTCGGGCCGTGGCTGGCGACGATTGTGCGCAATAAGCTGGTCGATAGCCTGCGTCGCCGCGGCCGGCATGGGAATGTGCCGCTCGAGGATGTTGCGGATTTCCTGGCGGCGGGGGACGAAACGCACGAGGCCGCGGACCGGCTGGACACGGAGACCGTGCTCGCCCGACTGAAGGCCCCGCAGCGCGATATCGTCCGCTCGATCTCCATCGAGGGGGCCGGCATCCGCGAGACGGCAGCGCGGCTGAAAATGACGGAAGTCGCGGTGCGTGTCGCCCTCCATCGGGCGCTGAAATCGCTGGCCGCCCTCTATCGGAGCGAATGAAATGAAGACCGACGACCTGATCACCCTGATGACGCAAGACGCGCCCGTCGGCATGCGCTACGGCCGCGTGCTGGCGCTTGCGCTTGGCGCGGGCGTCGTCGTCTCGGCCGTGCTGCTCATCGCGACGGTGGGGCTGAGGCACAATATGGCGAGCGTCTTCGAGACGGCGCGCGTGCTGTTCAAGATCTTCGTTACAATCGTCCTTGCCATCTTCGCCGTGCGGCTCGCCATGCGCATCGGCCGGCCGGGGGAGGAAACGCGCCGTCCCGCGCTTCTGCTCGCTGTTCCTGCCGCGATGGTCGCCGCCGCGGTCGGCGCCGAGATCTTTGCGCTGCCGGCCGATGCGTGGCGGGCAAACGCGGTCGGCCGTAACGCCCTCTTCTGCCTGCTCTTCGTGCCGGTCCTTTCGCTCGCGCCCTTCGCCGGTCTCTTCTGGGCTTTGAAAAAAGGCGCGCCGCAAAGCCCCACGGCGGCGGGCGCTGCCGCGGGCCTTGCCGCCGGTGCGATTGCCGCGGCCATCTATGCTTGGCATTGCCCGGACGACAGCCCGCTTTTCCTCGCCACCTGGTACACGATCGCCATTGCCGGCGTGACCGTTGGCGGCGCGCTTCTTGGCCGCCGTCTGCTGCGCTGGTAGCTGGCTGCTGCTTGCGCGCCTAGCCTGCGTGCTCGATCTTGCCCCTCAACTGCGGGTAGGCCTAGCTCGACTCCGTTCAGCATGGCGCCTGCGCCTCCTCCCTTTCAGCCTAGCTTACCGAGTAAAGGCCAGGGAAGACATGGACTTTGGTGCGATTCGACCCGGGAGGACACATGACCTCGACCGAGCCCGTCTACGGCGGCTCAGTGCTGCTTTATGCACTGTCGGCGGCGAGTGCCTTCGCGGTCATGCACGCTTTCCTTGCCACCCCACCCAGGCCCGGTCGCCACGGGCGAACTGCTGGGGGCTGATATAGGCCTTCTGGTGCTGGTCGGCCTCGCCGTCGCCCTGCCGACCTGGTATCTGGGCAGCTACCTCTTCGGCCTGTGGGCCGGCAAGCGTTTCGAACTGCCGGTTCCGGAACTTCTCGGATCGCTCAGCGAGGCGGCGCATGACCGCCGCGAACCGCCGTCCTTCGGCACGGTGATGCTTGTGCTGTTGCTGCCGCTCTTGCTGATCTTCCTCAACACCGGCCTTGGCACGCTGGCGACCGCCAGGGCGATCGACGGCGACGCTCTGTGGGTGAGCATCCTGCGCATGGCCGGGCAGACGCCGGTCGCATTGCTCATCACCGTCCTCGTCGGCATGTGGACGCTCAGCGGCCAGCGCACGCTCAAGGACATGGAAAAGCTGATGGATGGGGCCCTCGGCCCGGTTTGCGCCATCATCCTCGTGACCGGCACCGGAGGCATGTTCGGCGGCGTGCTGCGCGCAAGCGGCATCGGCCAGGCGCTCGTCGGCAGCCTGGAGGCGGTCTGCATGCCGCTGATCGTCGCCGCCTTCCTCATTTCCACGGCGCTGCGCGTGGCGCAAGGCTCGGCCACCGTGGCGTTGACCACGACGGCGGGCCTTCTCGCACCCACCATCGCCGCGACGGTGCTGAGCCACGTGAACGATTCCGGCTTCTGGCTGGTCGGCCGCTTCCTCCAGATAAACGAACGGACCACGCTCCAAACTTGGACCGTGACGGAAACCCTGGGCTCCGGTCTCTCCCCCGCCTCAGGGGGAGGGAAACCCCGCAAACATTTCTGGCAGAACCTCATCGCGGCCTGTGTTTCGCTGGGCTGGAATACGAGCTTCTTTGCCATGAGCCTCGCGCTTCCGGCTGGGCACTCGCGGGGGGATGTGGGCCCGGGTGCGCTCCCGATGGAGATTGCCATCTTCGGCATGGTCGTTTCGGCGATCTACTTCGTGCAGGTGCTGCGTGGCCATGCTCTCGGTGGCGCGGACGAAAAGGTGGATGTGGCGCGTGGCGCGTGCCTGCTCGTCCTTTTTGTCGCCGTGGCGCTCAGCGCGAACTGGATCGGCCTGGCGCTCGGTCTCGGCGTCGGCTCCGGCGTTGCGACCTTGCTCTTCCCGGGAACGAGGCCGCTGGTGCGCGCGGTCGCAACCGGCATCGGTTTCTGGGCGATTGCCTATGTGCTGTTCGGCATGCTGCTCGAGCTTCCGCTGCCCTGACCTGAAACGCTATCGATTGGAGTGAACGACATGACCGCGGATGGCATCCCGTGCATGATGATGAGGGGCGGCACGTCGAAGGGCGCCTATTTTCTCGCTGACGATCTGCCTGCCGATCCTGCGGAGCGGGACCGGCTGCTGCTGCGTATCATGGGCTCGCCGGATCCGCGCCAGATCGACGGCATCGGCGGGGCCGATCCGCTGACGAGCAAGGTCGCCGTCATACGAGCATCGGCCCGGCCGGGCTTCGACGTTGACTTCCTCTTCCTCCAGGTCTTCGTCGACCAGTCGCTGGTGAGCGATAGCCAGAACTGCGGCAATATCCTTGCCGGGGTCGGAGCCTTTGCGGTCGAGCGGGGTCTCGTCCGGCCGGCCGAAGGCGAAACGTCCATTCGTATCTATATGGAAAACACCGCGCAATCGGCCGTCGCGCGCATAACGACCCGCAACGGTCGCCCGGTCTATGCGGGCGAGGCGCGTATCGATGGTGTGCCGACACCTGCGGCCCCCGTTTACCTCACCTTCACCGATGCCGCCGGTTCGAGCTGCGGTGCGCTGCTGCCGACCGGGTCTGCGGCAACGGAGATCGAGGGTATCGCCTGCACGCTGATCGACAACGGCATGCCGGTTGTCGTGATGCGCGCGGCGGATTTCGGCCTGACCGGCTATGAAAGCCGCGAGGAGCTGGAGGCGAACGATGCCGTCAAGGCGCGTATCGAACGCATCCGGCTCATTGCCGGTCCATTGATGAACCTCGGTGACGTCGCGAAGAAGTCCGTGCCCAAGATGACGCTCGTCGCCCCGCCGACGGCGGGCGGGGCCATCATGACGCGCAGCTTCATTCCCCACCGCGTCCATGCCTCCATTGGCGTCTTCGGAGCGCTGAGCGTAGCGACCGCGTGCATGTTTCCGGAAAGCCCGGCGGCGTCATTAGCTTCCTTGCCGGCCGGTGAGGACAAGAGCGTCTCCGTCGAGCATCCGACAGGCAGAATGGATATTCTCCTGCGGCTTGACAGCAATGCACCTGACGGGTTGGGGGAGTGCTCCTTCCTGCGAACGGCCAGAAAGCTGTTCGACGGACGGGTATTCACCGAATAAAACTCCCTTCAGGACGAAACCCCGCTATACAGCCTGGCATAACTCTCGCGCAGCACGTTCTTCTGCACCTTGCCCATCGTGTTGCGCGGCAGGTCCTCGACGAAGAGCACGCGCTTGGGCTGCTTGTAGCGCGCCAGCCGGTCCTTCAGCCCGTCGAGCACCGCCTGTTCGTCGATGGCCGCGCCCTTCTGGCGCACCACGACGGCCGTCACGCCCTCGCCGAAATCGGGATGGGGCACGCCGAT
>NZ_JALJCK010000008.1 GCF_022899355.1 Shinella yambaruensis
GCCGCGCTCCGCGTCGAGGAAATCGGTCTCCTCGTCCGCCGCAAGCTCCAGCAGCGAGCCGCCGCCCGCCTCGTCCAGCGTTTCGACCCCGGCGCCGTATTTGCCGGCGATGGGGCTGACGCCCTCGCGGGCACCCGGCGAGACGACGACGAGGCTCGGCTCGGCATCGCCGATGAAATAGTTGAGTTCGGCCAGCGTATAGGCGGTGTTGAGCGGCAGGTAGACGGCGCCGGCCCTGACGCAGGCGAGATAGAGCATCAGCGCCTCGGGGCTCTTTTCCACCTGCACGGCGACCCTGTCGCCCGGGCGCACGCCGCGCGCGGCGAGGGCGCCGGCGAGCTGCCCCGAAAGCGCGATCATGTCGCCATAGGTCCATCGACGCCCGTCGCCCGTCTCGATGAAGATCGCCTCCGGCCGTGCCGCTGCCCGGATCGCGTCGAAGAGATGGTTGCTCATGGGGTCGTTTCCCTCGTGTTGCCGATTCTGCCCCGCGCCGGGCCAAGCCGCGAGCACACTAGAGCATTTCCAGCCGAAGCGAAGTCGCTTCGGCGTCGGATAATGCGGCAGAACAAGAATCTGGAGCCTTGCGGATCCGCGCCGGACAGCGCGAATTCCCCGCCACCGGTTCAGGGCGCGGGCGCCTTCAGCGGGCCAAGCGCGCTCAGGTGCTGGCGCATCGCCTCGGCGGCCTCTCCATTCCGGCCGTCCAGCACCAGTTCGAGGATGTGCACATGTTCGGCGCAGCGCTGGCGGGCCTGTTCGCGGTCCACCCGCTGCTGGTACTCGATGAGCCGGCGCAGCCGGTCGACGCGCCGGAGGCTTTCGATGAAGAAGGCGTTGCGGCTGCATTCGGCGATCGCCTCGTGCATCTCGCTGTTCGTCTCGAACAGGCGCACGGCCGAGATCTCCAGGATCTCCCCCGCCACGAAACGGCGCTGCTGTTCGAGATGCCGCTCCAGCACGGGCCGGTTGAGCGTGAAGCCCGGCTCCAGCAGCGCGGCCGGCTCGATCGCCTGGCGAAAGCTGTAGCTCTGCCGGTAGGTCTCCATCGAGGTCAGTACCGGCAGGAAGCGCCAGCCGTGCCCGGGCAGCCGCTCCGCCCAGCCTTCCTCCGACATGCGCCTGAGCAGGGCCTGCAGGCGCGGGCGGGTGATGCCGTAGCGGCGCAGGAGCTCGTTCTCGCTCGTCCGGTCGGGGATCTCGCCGGCCAGCCGGTCGCGGGCGATGGCGAGATAGACCTCCTCGCCGCCGTCGGGCGCCGGCGTGCTGGCGGCAAGCGCCTTCGCGGCGGAAGGATCGGCCACCTTGAAGCCGCCGCGCTCGGCCGCCGTCAGCACGCCGGCGCGCTGCAGTTCGCGCAGCGCCGTGCGGATCGGCGAGCGCGAGACGAGGAAGCGTTCCGCAAGGCTGCGCTCGGTCAGGGGCTCGCCGGGCGCCAGCCGCTCGGCATGCACGAGCCGGGCGATCTCGTGGGCAAGGGTGCTGGCTATCTGGGTCATCGGCGCTCCTGGATGGCCTGTGCCTTGTCGCATGTTCCGCGGGCTTCGCCAAGCGCCGGTTCTTTGTGCTTGCATAGTACCAGGATTCGGGCTATTGGACTTTTGTCATTTCAAAACACCAAGGAGAGTGCGCCGGCAGGACCGGCGCCGCCAGATTGATTGCCTGTGGATTGTCGTATATACGCGCTTAATACCATCCAGGGGTCGATCATGAACGAACTTCATCGCTCGCTGGCGGACAAGATCGTCCGCCATATCAGGACATCGGCCATGGAACGGGGACAGCACCTGACGGAAGCCAGCCTCCAGTCCCTGTTCGGCACGTCGCGCCAGCCGATCCGCTCGGCGCTCGGCATCCTGGCCGACCAGGGCATTGTCGAGCGGGTGCCCAACAAGGGCTTCTACCTGCGCGATCCCGACCGCATCGCCGCCGATCCGCTGCCCGCGGCCAACGAGACGTCGGACGAGGCGACCTATCTGCGCATCGCCGAAGACCGCCTGTCGCGCCGCCTGCCGGACCGGGTCAGCGAGACCGACCTCATGCGGCGCTACGGCGTGTCACGGCTGGGGCTGCGGCGCATCCTGACGCGCATTTCCGGCGAGGGCTGGATCGAGCGCAACGAGGGCCGGGGCTGGACCTTCGCGGTGCTGATCGATTCCGTCGAGGCCTACCGGGAATGTTACGACCTGCGCCAGGCGATCGAGGTGCACGGCATCCGCTCGCCCGAGTTCCGGGCCGATCCCGCCGTGCTCGCGGACCTGCGCCGCCGGCAGGAGATCGTCGCCGACGGCGGCTGGCGTCGGCTCAGCCAGATGGAGCTGTTCGAGGCGAATTCGTCCTTCCACGAGGGTCTCGCCGCGCTCTCCGGCAACCGTTTCCTGGTCAACACGGTGCAGAAGCTCAACCAGCTCCGTCGCCTGATCGAATACCGCCAGACGCTGAATGCCGAGCAGGTGCGCGGCCAGAATGCCGAGCACCTCGCCATTCTCGACGCGCTGGATGCCGGCGATACCGGCAGGGCGGCGGACCTGATGCACGACCACCTCGGCAGGGCCAAGCTGCGCAAGGCCCGCGCCGAAATGTTTTCCGGTGGCCCCGCTGGCGGGCCGAGCAAGGGAGGTGACACATGACACGCGTACTTATACCCGCAGGCGCGCTGGGACTGGGCTATGACCGCGCGGCGCTGGAGCGCGGCGTCGCCAACCGGCCCGATATCATCGCCATCGACGGCGGATCGACGGACAGCGGCCCGTCCTATCTCGGGCGCGGCGTCTCGAAATATTCGCGCGCTTCGACCAAGGTGGAGTGGCGCGAATTGATGCAGGCGCGGGCCAAGGCCGGCGTGCCGCTCGTCATCGGCACGGCCGGCACCTGCGGCGCCGATGCCGCGGTCGACTGGCTGTTCGACATCACCCGCGAGATCGCCCTGGAGGAGGGCATGCAGGTCAAGGTCGCAACGCTGAAATCCGGCCAGCCGAAGGAACGGGTGAAGGCCGCGCTCGGCGAGGGCCGCCTGCACGCGCTGCCCGCCGCGCCCGACATCAACGAGGCCATCGTCGACGACTGCACCAACATCGTCGCGCTGGCCGGCGTCGAGCAGGTGGCGGCGGCGCTCGCCACCGGGGCGGACATCGTGATTGCCGGCCGGACGACCGACACGGCCATCATCGCAGCGCTGCCGGTGGTGCGCGGCGACCATGCCGGCGCCGCCTGGCACGGCGCCAAGGTCGGCGAATGCGGGGCGCTTGCCACCACGCAGCCGAATTCCGGCGTGATCCAGATCGATTTCGACGCCTCGGGCTTCACCATCGAGCCGATGGCCGCCGATGCCGCCGCGACGCCCTACACCGTCTCCGCCCACATGCTCTACGAGAACTCCGACCCCTTCATCCTGCACGAGCCGGGCGGCCATCTCGACGTGACGCGGTCGGAATACGAGGCGCTCGACGGGCGCCGGGTGCGCGTCGAGGGCTCGAAATGGGTGCCGGGGGGCTACACGGTCAAGCTGGAGGGCGCCCGCATCGTCGGCTACCAGACGGTCGGTCTCGCGGTGGTGCGCGAGCGCCGCTATGTCGAGCATGTGCGCGAATGGGCGGCGGATGTCGAGGCCAGGGTGCGCGACAAGATCGTCGCCCGCATGGGCCTTGCCCCCGATGCCTTCACCGTCGAGATCCGGCTGATCGGCATGGATGCGACGCTCGGCGCGCTGGAGAACCGCCACGACATTCCCGTCGAGGTCGGCATTCTCGGCATCCTCACCTGCCCGACCGCCGAGCTGGCGGCCGAGGCCGGCAAGATCCTCAACCCCTATCTCCTGCACCATCCCCTGACCGAGGACGAGCCGATGCCGACCTTCGCCTTCCCCTTCTCGCCCGCCGAAATGCAGCGCGGCGCGCTCTACGAGTTCTGCCTCAACCATGTGATGGAGCTGGACGACCCGCTCGCCGCCTTCGTGCTCGAGACGCACGAGGTGGGACATGCCTGAACTGGGAAGCCTCGTCAGCAAGGTGCGCTCCAAGAATGCCGGGCCGTTCTGGCTGACGGTCGATGTCTTCTGCGACGATCCGGCGACCTATGCCCGGGTGCGCGACGGGCTGAAGGACGCCACGGTGGCGAAGCTCTTCGGCGTCGAGCAGCAATTGCTCAAGCGCTTCGACATCCCGGCGCTCAACGTGGTGAAGTTCTCCGTGCCGCGCCCCGTCGTCCAGGGCACGCGCGCCGACCGCGACATGCACGGCGCCGGCTGGGCCTGCCTGCTTGAGGAACTGCAGATCGACTGACCGGCCTGTTGCGCGCCGTTTCCTTTCGACGCCCTCTGCCCTGGGCGTTTTGTTTGCAGGCCGAGGTTGCCGGCGCTCCGTTGTTTTCTTTTGAAACGATGTCGCTTCAGCAGTGGCCTATGAACAATGGAGATGACGGCCACCCCCTCTGCCCTGCCGGGCAGAGGGGGGCTGCACCGGGTCCGGAACCCGGACCGCTTATTGCGCGGAACCGTTGCCTCCCAACGGCAACAACGGTGTTGCGCAACCGATAATATTGTCGTAAGTGTCTTATTAAGACAACGGCAAGGAGGCCGGTGTCTGTGTTGCCGCTCGGCAGCACCGGGGCTTTCGACCCGGACTTTTTGGGAGGAAATTATGATCAAAGCAGTTTTTGCCGCAGCATTGGCGTTTTCGCTTTCGGCCGCAGCGCCGGCCCTTGCCGATCCGGCCGTGGTGATGGCGCCGGGCGGCGCCGGCGGCGGCTATGACGCCATGGCGCGCCTGCCGTTCGAGGCCATGTCGAAGGAAGGCATCTTCACCGATGGCGCGACCTTCACCAACAAGGGCGGTGCCGGCGGCACGATCGGCCTTGCCGAATTCGTCGGCGCGAACCGCGGCAACGACAATGCCGTCATGTCGATGGGCGTCATCCTGGTCGGGGGCATCCTGCTCAATTCCTCGCCCGTCACGCTCGACGACGTGACGCCGCTGGTGCGCCTCACCAACGATACGGGCGTCGTCGCGGTGGCGACCGATTCCCCGATCAAGACGGTGGACGACCTCGTCAAGGCGATGAAGGAGAACCTCGGTGCCGTGTCGATCGGCGGCGGCTCGGCCGGCGGCGTCGACCATATCGTGATGGCGCTGATCGCCAAGGAAAGCGGCCTGGAGCCGGCCAGGCTGAACTACATCCCCTATGACAGCGGCGCGGAAGCCGTGACCGCGCTCGGCGGCGGCGCCGTGACGGTCGCCGTCTCGGGCGTCTCGGAATTCAAGCCGATGGCCGATGCCGGCCGCATCCGCATCATCGCCGTCACCTCCGAGGGCCGCGTCGAGGGCATCGACGCGCCGAGCCTGAAGGAAGCCGGCCTCAACGTGGTCGTCGGCAACTGGCGCGGCATCGTCGGCGCGCCCGACATGTCGGCGGAGGGCCGTACCATGTGGCTCGACCGCTTCGCCAAGATGCACGACAGCACTGCCTGGAAGGACATCCTGGCCAAGCAGGGCTGGGAAGACGCCTACCTTGCCGGGGATGATTTCGTCGCCTTCCTGAACGACGAAAAGACCCGCATCGGCGCAATCCTGAAGGAAGCCGGCCTCACCAAGTAAGCCGCCGCGCTTTTCGAAAGGATGTCTGACATGACGGAACGCCCCTATTGGATTGCGGCGGGAACGGTCGGCTGGGGAGCCATCGTTTTCTGGAAGGCCGCGGAACTGCCCCAGTTCGACCAGTACGCCCATGTCGGCCCGGGCTTCATGCCCTCGGCCGTCGGGCTCGGCCTGGTCGTCCTGGGCCTGCTGCTGGCACTGCAGATCTACCGGGGCGTTCCGTTCGAGGAACAGGGCGCCGAGGACGTGAGCGAGGACCACAAGGTCAACTACATGGCGCTCGGCCTTGCCGCGGCCGCCAGCGCCCTGCCGATGCTGACGATGAAGCCGCTCGGCTTCGTCATCACCTGCACCGGCTGTTTCGTGCTGGTCGCGGCGGCCTTCAAGTCGCGCCGCTGGCATCTCGACCTGGTGCTCGGCTTCGGCTTCTCGCTTTTGTGCTGGTGGCTCTTCCGCAAGCTGGGCGTCCAGCTCGGCGGTCTTCTTCCGATGATGGGGGTGTAGGATGGACGCGATCACCGGCCTGATGAACGGTTTTTCCGTCGCCCTGCAGCCGCAGAACCTGTTTTGGGCCTTCGTCGGCACCTTCATGGGCACCGCCATCGGCGTGCTGCCCGGCATCGGCCCGGCGCTGACCATCGCGCTGCTCCTGCCCGTCACAGTCTATATCGAACCGACGGCGGCCTTCATCATGTTCGCCGGCATCCTGTACGGCGCGATGTATGGCGGCTCCACCACCTCGATCCTGCTCAACACGCCCGGCGAGAGCGGCTCGATGATGACCGCGCTGGAAGGCAACAAGATGGCCCGCCAGGGCCGCGGCGCGGCGGCGCTCTGCACGGCCGCGATCGGCTCCTTCGTCGCCGGCACCATCGGCACGCTCGGCATCACCTTCCTCGCCCCGCCCATCGCCGAGCTCGCCTTCATCTTCAAGCCGCAGGACTATTTCGCCCTGATGCTGCTCGCCTTCCTCTCCGTCTCCGTGGTGATGGGGACGTCCAAGGTGCGCGGCTTCATCGCGCTCTTCCTCGGCCTGTCGCTCGGCGTCGTCGGCATCGACAAGCAGACCGGCCTGCAAAGGCTGACCTTCGGCGTGCCGGACCTCATGGACGGCGTCGAGATGACCGTCGTGCTCGTCTCGCTCTTCGCCGTCGGCGAGACGCTCTATGTCGCCAGCCGCTTCGGCTTCCAGAAGCCCAACCTCAATCCGCTTTCCGGCGGCATCTGGATGACGAAGGAAGACTGGAAGCGCTCGTGGAAGCCGTGGCTGCGCGGCACCGGCTTCGGCTTTCCCATCGGCGCGCTGCCGGCCGGCGGCGCGGAGATCCCGACCTTCCTTTCCTATACGGTCGAGCGCAACCTGACCAAGCATCCGGAGGAGTTCGGCCATGGCGCCATCGAGGGCGTGGCCGGTCCCGAGGCCGCGAACAACGCCGCTGCCGCCGGCGTGCTGGTGCCGCTCCTGACGCTCGGCCTGCCGACCTCGGCCACCGCCGCGATCCTGCTCGCCGCCTTCCAGAACTACGGGCTGCAGCCGGGGCCGCTGCTGTTCATCAACTCCGCCGATCTCGTCTGGGGCCTCATCGCCTCGCTCTATGTCGGCAACCTGATGCTGCTGATCCTCAACCTGCCGCTGGCGGGGCTGTGGGTGCGGCTGCTCTTCATCCCGCGTCCCTATCTCTATGCCGGCATCCTGATCTTCTCGCTGGTCGGCATCTGGGGCGTGTCGAACTCCTGGGTGGACCTTGCCATGATGGCCGGCGTCGGCGTGCTCGGCTACATGATGCGCGTCTATGATTTCCCGATCGCGCCGGTGCTGATCGGCCTCATCCTCGGGCCGATGGCGGAGGTGCAGATGCGCCGGGCGCTCGCCGTGGGGCAGGGGGATCCGACGGTCTTCGTCTCCACCCCGCTCTCGGCCGTGCTCATCGCCGTCTCGGTCCTGATCCTGATCGTGCCGGCGATGCTGCACTGGCGGCGCACCCGCAAGATCGACATGCCCGACGAAACCGCCGGCGTCTGACGCCGCCCACCATCCACGCCGATGCCTGACCGGCCGCCTCCCTGCGGCCGGGCGGGCGGTCGCAACCCTCCGGGAGCCCAAAATGGCCGAAACGCTTTATTTTAGAGCCGAAGACCTGATCCGATACGCCAAAGCCCTGTTCCTCTCCGTGGGCATGAGCGAGGCGGACGCGGCGCTGATCGCGGGCGACCTCGTCAAGGCGAACCTGCGCGGCGTCGACAGCCACGGCGTCAGCCGCATCCCGATGTATCTGGAGCGGCTGAAGCGCGGCCTCGTCAATCCGCGCCCCGACGTGACGGTGACGAAGGCGGCCGGCGCCGTTGCCGCGGTCGACGGCGACAACGGCATGGGCTTCATCGCCTCGAACATCGCCATGAACGCCGCCTGCGACATTGCCGGCGAGATGGGCATCGGCCTTGCCGGCGTCCGCCGCTCCACGCATTTCGGCATGGGGGCGTGTTATGCGCTGCGCGCCATCGAGCGCGGCTTCATCTCGATGATCTTCACCAATTCCTCGCCCGCCATTCCGATGTGGGGCGGGCGCACCACCTTCCTCGGCGCAAGCCCCATTGCCGCCGGCATCCCGGGCGGCAAGCACCCGCCCTATGTCATGGACATGGCGATGACGGTGATCGCGCGCGGCAAGATCCGGCTCGCCGCCATGAAGGGCGATCCGATAGCCGAGGGCCTGGCGCTCGATGTCGAGGGCAACCCCACCACGGACGCCGCCAAGGCCTTCGAGGGCGTCTGCCTGCCCTTCGGCGGCGTCAAGGGCTCGGTGCTGGCGACGCTGATGGACCTGATGTCCGGCGTCCTCACCGGCGCGAATTTCGGCGGCGACGTGAAGAGCCTCTATTTCGACCATTCCGAGCCGCAGAATGTCGGCCACCTGTTCTTCGCCATCAAACCCGACCTCTTCCTCTCGCTGGACGATTTCGGCGCCCGCATGGATGAGTTCTACGAGCGCATCAAGGTGCTGCCGCGCGCGGCCGGCGTCGAGGAGATCATGATGCCGGGCGAGCCCGAGCAGCGCCGCGAGGACGAGCGCCGCCGCACCGGCATTCCCGTCACCGGCAATGTCGTCGCGGACCTTGCCGCCGAGGGCGCGGTCGCCGGCATCGCCGTGCCGGAAGGCAGCGCGGCTCCGTTCGAGGCGGCCTGATGAACCGCCTCTCCGCCCATATCGGCTATCTCTACGCAGACCTGCCGCTTGCCGAGCGGCCGGCGGCGGCGGCGCGCGACGGCTTCACCGCTATCGAGCATCCCGAGCCCTGGGCCGTGCCGGCCAAGGAGATGCGGGCCCGCCTTGCCGATCTCGGCCTCACCTTCTCGCAGGTCACCTCGGGCATGGGCGACGCGGCTGCGGGCGAGAAGGGCCTTGCCGCGCTCGCCGGCCGCGAGGCGGAGTTCTGCGCCGGCTTCGACCGCGCGCTCGCCTATGCGCTGGAGATCGGTTGCCCCTTCGTCCACCCCATGGCGGGCGTGCCGAGGGGCGGGCTCCTCGATGCCGCCGAGACCTACCGGCTGAACCTCTCCTGGGCGCTGAACCGGGTCGAGGGCAGCGGCGTGCGGGTGCTGGTCGAGGCGATCACCATTCCCGGCTATCACATGGGCAGCCTTGCCCTTGCGGCGGAGCTGCAGGATCAGTTCCACGACCGTTTCGCCCTCCTGTTCGACACCTACCATGCCGCCGTGCTGGGCGAGGACCCGCATCGCTGGATCACGCGGAACGCCGGCCGCATCGGCCATGTCCATATCGCCGACCATCCCGGCCGCCACGAGCCGGGAACCGGAACGCTTTCCTTCGAGCCCGTCCTTACCGCCCTCACGGCGGCGGGCTATGCCGGCGCCATCGGCTTCGAATACATCCCCTCCGCCGCGACATCCGCCAGCGCCGCCTTCCTGCCCGGCTGGAAGCGGCTCCTTTCCGAAAAGGTTTCGCCATGACAGCCATCACGTCCGTCAACCCCGCCACCGGCCGGCCCATCTGCAGCTTCGACCTGCAGGACGATGCCGCCGTGGACGCCGCTTTGGAAGCGGCCGCCCGGGCGCAGCGTGCCTGGCGGCGCGTGCCGGTCGGCGAGCGCGTGGCGCTGCTCACCCGCATGGCCGCGGCGCTGCGCGCCGGCAAGGCGCGCTATGCCGGGATGATCGTGCGCGAAATGGGCAAGCCCATCGCGGAAGCCGAGGCCGAGATCGAGAAATGCGCGTATAATTGCGACTTCTATGCCGAGCATGCGCCGGCCTATCTCGCCGACGAGCCCGTCGCCTCCAATGCCAGCGAAAGCGTCGTTGCCTTCGAGCCGCTCGGCGTGGTGCTGGCGATCATGCCGTGGAACTATCCGTTCTGGCAGTATTTCCGCTTCGCCGCCCCGGCGCTCGCCGCCGGCAACGGCGCCATCCTCAAGCATGCCAACAACGTGCCGGAATGCGCGCTCGCCGTACAGGAGGTGATGGAGGCCGCCGGTGCCCCGGCCGGGCTGACGGCGACGCTCCTTATCGACACGTCCAGGGTCGCCGGCCTCATCGCCGACCCGCGCATCGCCGCCGTGACGCTGACCGGCTCGACCGAGGTCGGCGCCATCGTCGCCGCGCAGGCCGGCAAGGCGCTGAAGAAGCAGGTGCTGGAGCTCGGCGGCTCCGACCCGTTCATCGTGCTCGCCGATGCCGACCTCGACGCCGCCGCCGAGACCGCCGTCAAGGCGCGCTACATCAATGTCGGCCAGTCCTGCGTCAACGCCAAGCGCTTCATCGTGGAGGAGGCCGTGGCGGACCGCTTCACCGCGCTCTTCGTCGAGAAGGCCGCCGCGCTGACGATCGGCGATCCCATGGCGCGCGACACGAAGATCGGCCCGATGGCCCGCGAGAACCTGCGCACCGGCCTGCACGAGCAGGTGAAGCGCTCGCTCGCCGAAGGGGCCGTGCTGAAGCTCGGCGGCGCGCCGGTCGAGGGCGACGGCTTCTACTATCCGCCGACCGTGCTCGATCATGTCCGGCCCGGCATGACCGCCTTCCGCGAGGAGACCTTCGGCCCGGTCGCCGCCATCATCCGCGCGAAGGACGCAGACGAGGCCGTCGCCATGGCCAATGACAGCGAATACGGTCTCGGCGCCGCGCTCTGGACGGGCGACGTAGCCCGCGGCCGGGCGCTCGCCGCCCGCATCGATGCCGGCGCCGTCTTCATCAACGGCATGACCGCCTCCGACCCGCGCTATCCCTTCGGCGGCATCAAGCGCTCCGGCTACGGGCGAGAGCTCGGCGTCTACGGCATCCGCGAATTCGTCAACGTCAAGACCGTCTGGATCGGTCCTTCCAAGTGAGGTCCCACATGCCCGAACCCGCCATCCTGCGCCCGCACGAACTGAAGACCAACGATCGCGGCGGCGGCGCGCGCACCACGCCGCTCGTCACCCGCCGCTGCGGCTCCACCAGCATGATCAACGGCATCACCGCCTTCGATCCCGGCGCCGCCATCGGCCTGCATTTCCACAATTGCGAGGAGAGCGTCATGGTGATCGAGGGCGAGGCGATCGCCGAGATCGACGGGGTGCAGCACCACCTTGCCACCAACGACACGACCTGGATCCCCGCCAACGTGCCGCACCGCTTCATCAATGCGTCGGACAAGCCGATGCGCATCTTCTGGACCTATGCCACGGTCGACGCCACCCGCACCATGGTCGCGACAGGCGAGAGCCGGTCGATCGACGCCGAACACGGCCACGCACCGAAATGACGGAGAAAGCCCTGCCGCCGGTCGCCACCCATCGGACGGCAGGGCAATCGCATAAGGAATTCAACGTTGCCGCCTTCCCCTTCTCCCCCGCGGGGAGAAGGTGGCCCGAAGGGTCGGATGAGGGGGTGATTCGGGTGGGATTCCTAACTTTCCTGCCTTCGCCATCCCCCTCATTCGCCTGCCTTCCCCTTCTCCCCGCGGGGGAGAAGGGGAAGGCGGCAACGTTGAATTCCTTATGCGATTGCCCTGTATCTGACAGGGGGTATAGCGCGCAGCCTTTTCTACGGCGCGGCATGACCTTGCGGAGCGGCCCGCAGCCGCGCCAGCGCCGCCACGATCGCCCGCCCGGCGGCCTCCACGTCCCCGGCTGAAATGTCGAGATGGGTGACCATGCGGATGCGGCTCTCGCCCTCGACATTGACGCGGACCGCCTCGCCGAGCAGCGCCTCGGCCAGGGCGCGCGCGGGGACGCCCGTTCCGGAAAGGTCGAGAAAGAGGATGTTGGTGACGGCGCCCCCCGGCTGCAGGGCAAGGCCGGGCACCGCGCCGAGCAGCGCCGCGAGCCGCCGGGCATTGGCATGGTCCTCCGCCAGGCGCGCGACATTGTGGTCGAGCGCATAGAGCCCCGCGGCGGCGAGGATGCCGGACTGCCGCATCGCCCCGCCGAGCCGGTGCTTCCAGACCAGCGCTTCCTCGATGAAGGCCTCCGGCCCCGCCAGCACGGCGCCGACCGGGCATCCCAGTCCCTTGGAGAGGTCGATCCAGACGCTGTCGCAGGGCGCGGCGAAGCGCGCCGCCGCAAGGCCGGTGGCGACAGCGGCGTTGAGCAGCCGCGCGCCGTCCATGTGCAGCGCAAGCCCGTTTTCGCGCGCCAGCGCCTTCAGGGCGAGGATCTCCGCCTCGGGCCAGATGCGCCCGCCGCCCCGGTTGGTGGTCTGCTCGATGGCGATGACCCGGCTGCGCGGCGAACGGTGGCGCGGCGCCCGCAGCCGGCGGGCGACGTCCTCCACGGAAAAGAGGCCCGTCGCCGTCTCGATCGGCCGGAACTGCGCGCCGGAAAGCGCGGCCGCCCCCGCCCCCTCCGAGCCGAAGACATGGGCGTTCTCCGCGCAGACGATCTCGTCCCCCGCCCGGCAATGGACGAGGAAGGCGATCTGGTTCGCCATCGTCCCGGACGGCAGGAACAGCGCCTTCTCCTGCCCGAGAAGCCCGGCCACCCGCGCCTCCAGCGCCAGCGTCGTCGGGTCCTCGCCCCGCTGCTCGTCGCCCACGGGCGCCGCCGCGATGGCCTGGCGCATGCCCTTGGAGGGGCGCGTCGCGGTGTCGGCGGCAAGATCGATGAGGCGGGGCTGTGTCGGCATGTCTCGTCGGTCCTTCCCGTGTTCGAAATCGGCCGGGACTATGCAGGGACCGCTCGGCGAAAGGCAAGCCGGCCCCTCAGGCAAGACGGTAGGGGATCGTCTCGCGGATGTCGGGATCGACCTGCAGGCGGCCGCGAATCGGCGGGACGGCGCGGCTCGGACAGTTGCCACGCTCGCACAGCCGGCAGGAAATGCCGATCGGCTCGAAGCGGGAGCGCTCGCCGATCGCAAGGTCGTCGGCATAGACGAACTGGTCGGCATAGGAGACCTCGCAGCCGAAGGCGAGCACATAGCCCGTGCGCGTGGCGGCAAAGCCGCCGGTGCCCTTGAAGGTCTGCGTCGCAAGACAGAGATAGCGCACCCCGTCGGGCGTTTCGGCCAGCTGGCGGATGATGCCCTGCGGCACCTCGAAGGCCCGGTGGGCGTTCCACAGCGGACAGGCCGCGCCGAAGCGGGCGAATTGCAGCTTGGTCGCGCTGTGCCGCTTGGTGATGTTGCCGGCGCGGTCGATCCGGGCGAAGAAGATCGGCACGCCCTTGCTGCCTGGCCGTTGCAGCGTGGAGAGCCGGTGGCAGACCTGCTCCAGCGAGGCCTCGAAGCGGGCGGAGAGAAGTTCGATATCGTGGCGCAGTTTCTGCGCGGCGGAAAGGAATTCACCGTAGGGCATGACGAGGGCGCCGGCGAAATAGTTGTGCAGGCCGATGCGACAGATGTCCCTTGCTTCGTCCGTGCGGAAGTTCGCCCGCTGCACGATCTCCTCGATCTCCCGCGCCGCATGGAGCTGGGAGACCTGGTGGGCGAGCTGGAAGACCTGCGTCGGGTTCGCCGAGAGCCGGTTGAGCGTCAGGACCTTCCGGTCGCGGTCGTAATGGCGCAGCGGGCCGTCATTGGTCTCGGCGAAGGCGACCGAGACGCCGAACTGCTTTTCAAGGTGGCGCACGAGGGCGGACCTGCGGTCGAAGCCCGCGCCGTAGAGGCCGGTCGCCAGCGTTTCGGCGAGAATGTCGAGCGCGTGCACGTAGTTGTCGACGAAATGGAAGAAGTCGCGCACCTCCTCGTAGGGCGTGGCGCCGAGGCCGGGGGCGTTCTCGCGGTCGTGGTCGAGGCTCGCCAGCTGCTCGCTCTTGCGGCGATAGGCCTGGTGGGCGAGCACGAGTGCATGGGCGAGCGCCGGGGCGTTCTGCGAAATCAGCTTGAGTTCCTGGAGGGAAGGGCTGAAACTCTCGAAGATCGGGTCGGCGAGCGCCTCGCTGAGCGCCGAGAGCAGCCGGTCGGTCTCCCCGCGCGAAAGCTCGCTGATGTCGAGGTTGAACTTGTCGGCGAGCTGCAAGAGCACGGCGGCGGAGACGGGGCGCTGGTTGTTCTCGATCTGGTTGAGGTAGCTGGTGGAGATGCCGATGCGCTTGGCGAACTGGCTCTGCGTCTGCTGGCTCGCCACGCGCAACTCGCGCACCTTCAGGCCGATGAACAGTTTTCCAAGCGCCATGTTCGCAATTTCGCAAGTTTCAATTCGCGAATTTATAATTCCACATTCGCGCCCGATCAAGACTTCAGCAAACCTGTGCAAACCGGTATGACTACCAGACGACACCAGTGGGAGCCTTCATGCGCGACATCCTTGAACAACTCGAACAACGCCGCAGCGAGGCGAGGCTCGGCGGCGGCCAGAAGCGCATCGACGCCCAGCACGGCAAGGGCAAGCTGACGGCGCGCGAGCGCATCGAGGTGCTGCTCGACGAGGGCTCCTTCGAGGAATACGACATGTACGTCACCCACCGGGCCGTCGATTTCGGCATGGCGGGGCAGACTTTCGCGGGCGACGGCGTCGTCACCGGCTGGGGCACGATCAACGGCCGGCAGGTCTATGTCTTCAGCCAGGATTTCACCGTGCTCGGCGGCTCGCTGTCGGAAACCCATGCCCAGAAGATCTGCAAGATCATGGATATGGCCGTGCGCACCGGCGCCCCGGTCATCGGCCTCAACGACAGCGGCGGCGCGCGCATCCAGGAGGGCGTCGCCTCGCTCGCCGGCTATGCCGAGGTGTTCCGCCGCAATGCAGAGGCCTCCGGCGTCATCCCGCAGATCTCCGTCATCATGGGCCCCTGCGCGGGCGGCGCCGTCTATTCGCCGGCCATGACCGACTTCATCTTCATGGTGCGCGACACCTCCTACATGTTCGTGACGGGCCCGGACGTGGTGAAGACCGTCACCAACGAGATCGTCACCGCCGAGGAACTCGGCGGCGCCGGCACCCACACGAGGAAGTCCTCGGTCGCCGACGCGGCCTATGAGAACGACGTCGAGACGCTGGAGAATGTCCGGCTGCTCTTCGATTTCCTGCCGCTCAACAACCGCGAGAAGCCGCCGGTCCGCCCGTTCCACGACGACCCCGCGCGCCTCGAGATGCGCCTCGACAGCCTCGTGCCCGAAAGCTCGACCAAGCCCTACGACATGAAGGAATTGATCCTGGCGCTGGCCGACGAGGGCGATTTCTTCGAATTGCAGGAGGCCTTCGCCCGCAACATCATCACCGGCTTCATCCGGCTGGAGGGCCAGACGGTCGGCGTCGTCGCCAACCAGCCGATGGTGCTGGCCGGCTGCCTCGACATCGATTCCGCCCGCAAGGCCGCGAAATTCGTGCGCTTCTGCGATGCCTTCTCGATCCCGCTGCTGACCCTCGTCGACGTGCCCGGCTTCCTGCCCGGCACCGCGCAGGAATATAACGGCATCATCAAGCACGGCGCCAAGCTGCTCTTCGCCTACAGCCAGGCGACGGTCCCGATGGTGACGCTGATCACCCGCAAGGCCTATGGCGGGGCCTATGACGTCATGGCCTCCAAGCATATCGGCGCCGATGTCAACTATGCCTGGCCGACCGCCGAGATCGCCGTCATGGGCGCCAAGGGCGCGACCGAGATCCTCTATCGCTCGGAACTTAGCGATGCGGAGAAGATCGCCGCCCGCACGAAGGAGTACGAGGCGCGCTTCGCCAATCCCTTCGTCGCCGCCGAGCGCGGCTTCATCGACGAGGTGATCATGCCGCATTCCTCGCGCCGGCGCATCGCCCGGGCCTTCGCATCGCTGAAGAACAAGCAGGTGGAGACGCGCTGGAAGAAGCACGACACGATACCCCTTTGACGAGGACGGGGAGGATGGAACGGCCGGAACTGACGCCGGAGGAGGCGCGCAAGGACCACTGGCACATGCTACGCTTCATGATGCTGCATGCGCTTGTCGGCGGCCTGATCGGCGCGGCGACGGCCGCCGCCGTCATCCTCCTCGATATCGGCGGCATCGGCACGCGCATCGCCCGCGCGGCGGACCCGGTCATGCCGGTGCTGCTGCTCGTCGTGCCCTTCGCCTCGCTGTTCGGCGGGGCCGCGACGGCCTCGGCCATCCTGCTGATGCCTTACGAAAAGAAATACAAAGACAGACCGGGACCGGAAGACACCTGATGTTCAAGAAAATCCTGATTGCCAATCGCGGCGAGATCGCCTGCCGCGTCATCAAGACCGCCCGCAGGCTCGGCATTCCCACCGTCGCGGTCTATTCCGATGCCGACCGCAACGCGCTGCATGTGACCATGGCCGACGAGGCCGTGCATATCGGGCCGGCACCGTCGGCACAGTCCTACATCGTCATTGATCGCATCCTCGACGCCATCCGCAAGACCGGCGCGGACGCCGTGCATCCCGGCTACGGCTTCCTGTCGGAAAACGCCGCCTTCGCCGAGGCGCTGGAGAAGGAGGGCGTCGCCTTCATCGGCCCGCCGGTCGGCGCCATCCGGGCAATGGGCGACAAGATCACCTCGAAGAAACTGGCGGCGGAGGCCGGCGTCAATACGGTGCCGGGCCATATGGGCCTGATCGAGGATGCCGACGAGGCGGTGACGATCGCTTCGCGCATCGGCTATCCCGTGATGATCAAGGCGTCCGCCGGCGGCGGCGGCAAAGGCATGCGCATCGCCTGGAACGACGCGGAGGCGCGCGAGGGCTTCCAGTCCTCCCGGAACGAGGCGAAGAGCTCGTTCGGCGACGACCGCATCTTCATCGAGAAGTTCGTCACGCAGCCGCGCCATATCGAGATCCAGGTGCTGGGCGACAAGCACGGCAACACGCTCTATCTCGGCGAGCGCGAATGCTCGATCCAGCGGCGCAACCAGAAGGTCATCGAGGAGGCGCCGTCGCCCTTCCTCGATGTGGCAACGCGCAAGGCCATGGGCGAGCAGGCCGTGGCGCTGGCCAGGGCCGTCGGCTATCACTCCGCCGGCACGGTGGAGTTCATCGTCGACGGGAACCGCAATTTCTACTTCCTCGAAATGAACACGCGCCTGCAGGTCGAGCATCCGGTGACGGAGCTCATCACCGGCATCGACCTCGTCGAGCAGATGATCCGTGTCGCCGCCGGCGAGAAGCTGGCCTTCGGGCAGGACGAGGTGAAGCTGGACGGCTGGGCGATCGAAAGCCGCCTCTATGCCGAGGACCCCTACCGCAACTTCCTGCCGTCGATCGGCCGCCTCACGCGCTACCGCCCGCCGGCCGAGGGCAAGGCGGCCGACGGCACGGTCGTGCGCAACGATACCGGCGTCTACGAGGGCGGCGAGATCTCGATGTATTACGACCCGATGGTCGCCAAGCTCTGCGCCTGGGCACCGGGCGAGGGGGCCGAGGCCCGACTTGCGGCGGTGGACGCCATGGCCCGCGCGCTCGACGGTTTCGAGGTCGAGGGCGTCGGCCACAACCTGCCGTTCCTCGCGGCCGTCATGCAGCAGCCGCGGTTCCGCGAGGGCCGGCTGACGACCGCCTATATCGCGGAAGAGTTCCCGGACGGCTTTAACGGCGTCGAGCCGGATGGAGAGGCCGCGCGGGTGCTTGCCGCCGTCGCCGCCTCGGTCAATCAGGTGATGCAGGCCCGCGCCGTGCAGATTTCCGGCACGATCGGCAACCACCGCCGCGTCCTCGGCAAGGACTGGGTCGTGCGCTTCGGCGAGACCGAGCTTGCCCTGACGCTGGAAACCGGCGTGGAGGGTGCCAGCGTGCGCTTTGCCGACGGCACCGTGCTGCCCGTCGCCGGCAGCTTCGTGCCGGGCTCCACCCATGCCTCCTTCACCATTGCCGGCGAGACGGTCGGCATGAAGGTCGATCTCGTCGGCCCGGCCATCCGCCTGCGCTGGCGGGGCATGGACGTCAAGGCCCATGTCCGCTCGGGCCGGGTCGCGGCGCTGGCGCGGCTGATGCCGAAGAAGCAGCCGCCGGACACCTCGAAGATGCTGCTCTGCCCGATGCCGGGCGTCATCACCTCCGTCAGCGTCAAGGCGGGCGATACGGTCGAGGCCGGGCAGGCGCTCGCCGTCGTCGAGGCGATGAAGATGGAGAACATCCTGCGCGCGGAAAAGCGCGCGGTCGTCAGGCGCGTCGCCGTCGAGCCGGGCGCGAGCCTTGCGGTCGACGAGCTGATCATGGAGTTCGAATGATGGGAGTTCGAATGATGGCAAACGACCTTGACCGCGGCCGGCAGGAGGGCGCCCGATGAACGACAAGACGATCGCCGACTGGCAGGCGCTGGCCGAAAAGGAGCTGAAGGCCTCCCCCGAGACGCTGACCTGGCAGACGCCGGAGGGCATCGCCGTCAAGCCGCTCTACACGGCCGCCGATCTCGAGGGCATCGACCACCTCGCCTCGCTGCCCGGCTTTGCGCCCTTCGTGCGCGGGCCGCGCGCCACCATGTATGCGGGGCGGCCGTGGACCATCCGGCAATATGCCGGCTTCTCCACCGCCGAGGCCTCGAACGCCTTCTACCGGAAGAATCTCGCCGCCGGGCAGCAGGGCGTGTCGGTCGCCTTCGACCTTGCCACCCATCGCGGCTATGACAGCGACCATCCGCGCGTCGTCGGCGATGTCGGCAAGGCGGGCGTCGCCATCGACAGCGTCGAGGACATGAAGATCCTGTTCGACGGCATCCCGCTGGAGAAGATCTCCGTGTCGATGACGATGAACGGCGCCGTCATCCCCATCCTCGCCAGCTTCATCGTGGCCGGCGAGGAACAGGGCGTCCCGCGCGAAAAACTGTCGGGGACCATCCAGAACGATATCCTCAAGGAGTTCATGGTCCGCAACACCTATATCTATCCGCCGGCACCCTCGATGCGGATCATCGCCGACATCATCGAATATACCGCGCGGCAGATGCCGAAGTTCAACTCCATCTCGATCTCCGGCTACCACATGCAGGAGGCCGGCGCGACGCTGGTGCAGGAGCTGGCCTTCACGCTGGCGGACGGGCGCGAATATGTCCGCGCCGCGCTTGCCAAGGGGCTCGACGTCGACGATTTCGCCGGCCGCCTCTCCTTCTTCTTCGCCATCGGCATGAACTTCTTCATGGAGGCCGCCAAGCTGCGCGCGGCGCGGCTGCTGTGGACGCGCATCATGCGGGAATTCGAGCCGAAGAAGCCGTCCTCGCTGATGCTGCGCACCCATTGCCAGACCTCCGGCGTCTCGCTGCAGGAGCAGGACCCCTACAACAACGTCATCCGCACCGCCTATGAGGCGCTGTCGGCCGCGCTCGGCGGCACCCAGTCGCTGCATACCAATGCGCTCGACGAGGCGATCGCGCTGCCGACGGAGTTTTCCGCCCGCATCGCCCGCAACACCCAGCTCATCCTGCAGAACGAGACGGGCGTGACCAAGGTGGTCGATCCGCTCGCCGGCTCCTACTACGTCGAAAGCCTCACCAGCGAGCTGGCGGAAAAGGCCTGGGCGCTGATCGAGGAGGTCGAGGCGATGGGCGGCATGACCAAGGCGGTCGATGCCGGCCTGCCGAAGCGGCTGATCGAGGAGGCGGCGACGCGCCGGCAGGCGGCGGTCGACAAGGGCGAGGAGGTGATCGTCGGCGTCAACAGGTTCCGCCTGGAGGACGAAGCGCCGATCGACACGCTGGAGATCGACAACACCGCCGTCCGTTCCTCGCAGATCAAGCGGCTCGAAGCGATCCGGCGCCGGCGGGATTCCGCCGCCGTCACGGCCGCGCTCGCGCGCCTTGAAGAGACCGCCCGCACGGGCGAGGGCAATATCCTGGACGCGGCCGTCGACTGTGCCCGCGCCAAGGCCACCGTCGGCGAGATCTCCGATGCCCTGCGCGCGGTCTTCGGCAACCATGTCGCCGAGCCCAAGGTCGTGCGCAACATCTACGGCAAGGCCTATGAGGGCGAGCCGGAACTGTCGGTCCTGACGGAGCGTCTCGACGGCGTCGCCGAAAAGCTTGGGCGCAGGCCGCGGGTGATGGTGGCCAAGCTCGGCCAGGACGGTCACGACCGTGGCGCCAAGGTCATCGCCTCGGCCTTCGGCGACCTCGGCTTCGACGTGCTGGCGGGGCCGCTGTTCCAGACGCCGGATGAGGCGGCCGCCATGGCCGCGGCGAAGGGCGTCGACGTCATCGGCGTCTCCTCGCTCGCCGCCGGCCACAAGACGCTGATGCCGCAGCTTGCCGAGGCCCTGAAGACGAAGGGCGGCGAGGATATCATCGTCGTCTGCGGCGGCGTCATCCCGCGGCAGGACTATTCCTATCTGATGGAGAACGGCGTTGCCGCCGTCTTCGGCCCGGGCACCAACGTGCTCGACGCCGCCCGGACGGTGCTCGACCTGATCGAAGGCCGCCGCAGGAACCAGTGAGGCCAGCATGCTGAAACGCGTCAACCATATCGCCATCGCCGTCCCGGATCTGGCAGCGGCGGCCAGCCGCTACCGCGACCTCGGCGTTGCGACGACCGAGCCGCAGGACCTGCCGGAACACGGCGTGCGCATCGTCTTCGTGGAGTTCGAGAACACCAAGATCGAGCTCCTGGAGCCGCTGGGGCCGAATTCGCCCATCGCCGCCTTCCTGGAACGCCAGCCGGCGGGTGGCATCCACCACATCTGCTTCGACGTGGACGACATTTCGGCGGCCATCGGCACGGCGACGGAAAACGGCATCCGCCTGCTCGGCGGCGGCGAGCCGAAGACCGGCGCGCACGGCAATCCCGTCGTCTTCGCCCATCCCAAGGATTTCCAGGGCACGCTCGTCGAGTTCGAGGAGAACTGACGGGAAGACCGCCCTACGCCTCCGTCGCGCCCGCACTGCGCCGGAAAACGGCCGGGGACTTCCCGGTCCACTTGCGGAACGCGCGGTAGAAGGCGCTCGGCTCGGAAAAGCCGAGGTCGGCGGCAAGCTGCGTGACATTGGCATGGCCCTCCGCCAGGGCCTCCATGGCGAGCGCGCGGCGCAGGTCGTCCTTGATCTCCCGGTAGGACTGCCCTTCCAGCTTCAGCCGCCGCCGCAGGCTCGGCGCGGGGATGCGCATGCGCCCGGCCAGCTCCTCGAAGCCCGGCCAAGCCTGCGGCGCGAGGCCGCCGAGGCGCTTGCGGATGGCGGCCGACAGGCCCATGTCGTGCCGGTAGCGCACGAGGATGTTACCCGGCGCGTGGCGAAGGAATTCCTTCAGCGCGCGCTCGTCGCGGATGGTCGGCAGGTTCAGGAACTCGGCATCGAAGACCAGCCGCGTCTGCGGCTGGTCGAAGCGCACCGGCGCGCCGAAGAACAGGCGGTAGTCGGTGCCGGCCGGCGGCGCGCTGCAGCGGAAATCGACCCAGCGGATCGGCAGCCGCCGCCCGATCAGCCAGCAATTGACCCCGTGCACGATGATCCAGAAGGTGCGGTAGGCGAAGGCCGAGCGCGGCCCGCCCGCATCCTTCAGCACGATCTGCGCCAGTCCCTCCTCGACGACCAGCGTGCCGTGCGGATCGTCGAGCACGATCCTCAGGAACCGCAGCGCCCGCCGCAGCGCATGTTCCAGCGTCGCCGTCGAGAGGATGGCCTGGCAGAGCAGCGCGAAGGAGCCGGCGCGCATGGGCCGCGCGCCCTCGCCGAAGAACTCGTCGTCCATGGTGCGGGCCACCGCGTGCCAGAAGGCGCCGTAGCGCTCGGCCGGGATGGGGCCGGTGATGACCGGCGGGAGGCCCGCTTCGGCGAGAAGCGGCGCGGCCTCCACCCCCTGCCGCCGCAGGCATTCGAGCGTGTCGTCCATGAAGCAGGGCGCGATCATGCGGCGTTCCATGCGGCCTGCCCTCCGTCCCTATGGCAAAAGCGATCACAAAATCTGAAACCTTCGGTCATTGCATACCATATTTCTCCGCCGCATCATCCCCTCTCGAAAGAAGGGGAGCCGGGCGGCATGGAGCCGGGGCGCCGCGCCTTCGCCGCCTGACAGGGCGGCCGGTGGGGCAGGGAGCCCGAACCGCCCGCCGGACACAGTCCGACATCATCACGACCGAATGCCTGGCGGGTGTCCTCACGCGCCGGATGGCGTTCTGCGCCGATCGTGGGCAGCGCAGCAAGGCCTCAACCATCGCCCGCAGCCAAACTGGGAGCGCATCCATGAAGAAAATCCTCTTGTCCTCGGTGGTCCTGACATCCCTGGCCCTGTCCGGCGGCAGCGCCTTCGCCGATATCGTCATCGGCGTCGCCGGTCCCATCACCGGCCCGAACGCCGCCTTCGGCGCGCAGTTCGTCAAGGGCGCGGAGCAGGCGGCCGCCAACATCAACGCGGCCGGCGGCGTGCTCGGCGAGCAGGTGAAGATCGTCATCGGCGACGACGTCTCGGACCCCAAGCAGGGCATCTCGGTCGCCAACAAGTTCGTCGCGGACGGCATCCACTATGTCGTCGGCCATTTCAATTCCGGCGTCTCGATCCCCGCCTCGGAGGTCTATGCGGAAAACGGCGTGCTGCAGATCACGCCGGCCTCGACCAACCCGCAATTCACCGAGCGGGGCCTGTGGAACACCTTCCGCACCTGTGGGCGCGACGACCAGCAGGGCAGGGTGGCGGCGGCCTATATCGCGGCCAATTTCAGGGACGCGAAGATCGCCATCGTGCATGACAAGACGCCCTACGGCCAGGGCCTCGTCGACGTCGCCAAGCAGGAGCTGAACGGCGAGGGCATCACCGAGGTCCTCTATGAGGGCATTACCGGCGGCGAGAAGGATTTTTCCGCGCTGATCGCCAAGATGAAGGATGCCGGCGTCACGCTCATCTATTTCGGCGGCCTGCACACCGAGGCCGGGCTGATCATGCGCCAGTCGGCCGACCAGGGGCTGAAGGCGACGCTGTTCTCCGGCGACGGCATGGTCTCCAGCGAGCTGGCGCAGATCGCGGGCGATGCCGTCGTCGGCACGCTGAACACCTTCGCCCCCGACCCGCGCCGCAACCCGGCGGCAAAGGAGGTGGTCGAGGCCTTCCGTGCCGCCGGCTTCGAGCCGGAGGCCTATACGCTCTATTCCTACATCGCCGTGCAGATCGTCGCCGCCGCCATCGAGAAGACGGGCTCGGCCGAGGACGCGCAGAAGGTCGCCGAGACCATCAGGTCCGGCGGTCCCTGGGCGACGGCGCTGGGCGAGATCGGCTACGACGCCAAGGGCGACATCAACCGCCCCGACTATGTCATCTACGAATGGCGCAAGGGCGAGGACGGCAAGCCGACCTATTTCGAGAAATAGAGCATTTCCAGCAAAAGTGTGAAGCGGTTTTGCGTCCGGAAATGCGGTAAAACAAAGGGTTAGAGCGTTTTCGCGATTTCGGAGAAAAGCGGAAACGCGTCGAGGGCGCAGGCATCGCGTCCGGGAACCGGACCGGCCGCGGCGGGGAGACCTGCCGCGGCCGTTCGCGTCACAGCGTCGGCAGCACCGCGCGGATATGGTCGGCGAAGGCGATCGTCGCCGGTGATGCGTCGCCGTCGGCGAAGGCGATCAGCATGCCGAGATGCGGCAGGTGCGGCAGCGGCGCGTTGAGGATGTGAAGGTCGGGCGGCACGGCCTCCTGCGTCATGACGCAGATCGCAAGGCCGGAGCGGGCAAGGCCGATGAGGCCGGCAAGGCTGTTGCTGGCATAGGAGATCTTGTAGCGCAGCCCCGCCCGCGCCATCGCCTCGCAGGCCGCGCGGTGGTCCATCGCATTGGAGGCCGGCAGCGCCAGCGGCACCGTATCGCCGAAATCATGCGCCTCCAGCGTCGGCTTGCTGCCGACCCAGACCAGCGGCTCGGTCCGCACGATATTGTCGACGTCGGCAAGATTGGGCGTCGAGACAAGGGCGAGGTCGACCTTGCGCGACGGCAGGAGGGCGCGCAATTCCGCGGTCGGGGCGGAGACCACCTTGATCTCGACATCCGGATAGCGCGTGCCGAAACTCTTCAGCAATATGGGAAAGAACGACAGGAGGTAGTCTTCCGGGCTGCCGAAGACGATGGAGCCGTGCAGGCCCTTTTCGGAAAAGGCGGAGACGGCCTCGTCGTGCATTTTCAGGATGCGTTCGGCATAGGCGAGGAAGCGCTCGCCGCTTCCCGTCAGCCGGACACCGCTGCCGCTGCGGTGCAAGAGGCTGTGCCCCAGCATCTCCTCCAGCCGCTGCATCTGCATCGTCACGGCCGATTGCGTGCGGCCGACCTGCACCGCCGTGGCGCTCAGCGAGCCGGAATGGGCGGCATTGACGAAGGTGATGAGCAGGCGAAGGTCCAGCGGTCCCAGCATATCAGTTTTCCTTATATCGGAATCCAAATACTATCAATTTTACAGAGATCCTGCCAGCCGGTATCGCTTGTGCAACGGCATCGGAGGCTCACATGTCACGCAATCAGGACCCCGCCTTCTGGGCGGCCGCACGCAAGCACCTCATCCGCTATGGCGGAAGCTTCGACCCGGCCATCATCGAGCGTGCCGAGGGCTGCTTCGTCTTCGATGCCGACGAGCGCCCGATCCTCGATTTCACCTCCGGGCAGATGAGCGCGCTCGTCGGCCATTCCCATCCGCACATCGTCGCCACCGTCCAGCGCCAGATGGGCGCGGTGGCGCATCTCTTCAGCGGCATGCTGTCGCGGCCCGTCGTGGACCTTGCCGCGCGGCTGGCGGCGCTGGCGCCGGGGCTCGACCGGGTCATGCTGCTGTCGACCGGCGCGGAATCCAACGAGGCGGCCATCCGCATGGCCAAGCTCGTCACCGGCCGGCACGAGATCGTCGCCTTCTCCAAGAGCTGGCACGGCATGACGGGCGCGGCGAGCTCGGCGACCTACAGCGCCGGCCGCAAGGGCTACGGCCCCGCGATGGTCGGCTCGCTCACCATTCCCGCGCCCAACACGTTTCGCCCACGCTTTCGTCATGCCGATGGTTCGCTGGACTGGAAGACCGAGCTCGACGACGCCTTCGGGCTGATCGACAGCCAGTCGGTCGGCAGCCTCGCCGCCTTCATCGCCGAGCCGATCCTGTCGAGCGGCGGCATGCTGGAACTGCCGCCCGGCTATCTGGCGGCGCTGAAGGAAAAGTGCCGCGAGCGCGGCATGCTGCTCATCCTCGACGAGGCCCAGACCGGCATCGGCCGCACGGGCACCATGTTCGCCTTCCAGCGCGACGGCGTGACGCCGGACATCCTGACGCTCTCCAAGACGATCGGCGCCGGCCTGCCTCTGGCGGCCGTCATGACGACGGCGGAGATCGAGGACATCGCCCATGAGAAGGGCTACCTCTTCTACACGACCCATGTCTCCGATCCGCTGCCGGCGGCCGTGGGCCTCGCCGTGCTCGACATCGTGGAGGAGGAAGGGCTGGTCGCGCGCGCCGGGCGGCTCGGCAGCCGGCTGTTCGAGGGACTGTCGCAGCTCAAGCAGCGCTTCGACTGCGTCGGCGACGTGCGCGGCCGCGGGCTGATGCTCGGCGTCGAGATCGTCAATCCCGACCGCAGCGCCGACCACGAGCTCGGCAGCCGCATCGCCGCCGAAGCCTTCCGACGCGGGCTCAGCATGAACATCGTCAAGCTGCCCGGCATGGGCGGCGTGTTCCGCATCGCGCCGCCGCTGACGATTTCCGAGGAGGAGATCGACCTTGGCCTGCGCATCATCGCCCAGTCCATCGAGGTGGCATCCGTCTCCGGTGCCCGCGCGCCGGGCATTGCGGCTGAATAGGGAGAAAGAGCGGATGCGCGACGCGAACCTTGCCGGCGAAAGCCTTTCCACCGGGCCGGCCGAGGCCCCCGACACCATCCGCGTCCTCGTCGCCAAGCTCGGCCTCGACGGCCATGACCGGGGCGCCAAGGTGGTGGCGCGCATCCTGCGCGATGCGGGCATGGAGGTCGTCTATACCGGCCTCTACAAGACGCCGAAGGACGTCGTGCAGGCGGCGATCCAGGAGGACGTCGACGTCATCGGCGTCAGCCTGCTCTCCGGCTCGCATGTCCCGCTGTTCCGCGAACTCGGCCGCTGTCTGCGCGAGGAGGGGGCCGGGCACATCCTCGTTGTCGCCGGCGGGGTCATTCCCGAGCAGGACTATCCCGCGCTGCTGGAGGGCGGCGTCGATGCCATCGTGCCCCAGGAGGCCCGTTCCGACCTGATCGTCACGACGATCACCGATCTCGTCACGGCGCGTGGCCGGATATGACGGTCGTCACCCATTCCACAAGACCGCGGCGGGCGGCCTATGTCCCCTCGGCCGACCTGGTGAAGGACGTGCTGGCGGGCCGGGCCATCGCCATCGCGCGGATGATCTCGCGCGCGGAGGAAGGGTATCCGGAGGCCGCCGCAGCGCTGGCGGAACTCTACCGGCACGGCGGCAAGGCCCATGTCATCGGCATTACCGGCGTTCCGGGGGCGGGCAAGTCGACCCTCGTTTCGGCGCTGATCAAGGCCTATGCCGCCGAAGGCCGCAAGGTCGGCGTCATCGCCGTCGATCCGAGCAGCCCCTATTCCGGCGGGGCGATCCTCGGTGACCGCGTGCGCATGAGCGAGACGGCGGCCGCCGGCGGTGCCTTCGTGCGCAGCATGGCGACGCGCGGCCATCTCGGCGGGCTGACGCGGGCGACGCTCCAGGCGGTCGACGTGCTGGATGCGGCGGGCTACGACCCCGTCATCATCGAGACCGTGGGCGTCGGGCAGGACGAGGTGGAGGTGGTGACGGCCGCGCACACCGTCGTCGTGCTCTCCGCGCCGGGCCTTGGCGACGACATTCAGGCGATCAAGGCCGGCATCCTCGAGATCGCCGACATCCACGCCGTCAGCAAGTGCGACAAGCCGGAGGCCGCCGCGACGGTCTCGGCGCTGCGCGGCATGCTGGCGCTCGGCGGCGAGCGGCCCGGTTCCCGCCGGGCGCCGCCGGTCCTGCCGGTCAGCGCCGTCTCCGGCGAGCGCATCGGCGAACTGAAGGACGCCATCGGCGCGCATTGGGCGCATCTCAACGAGAGCGGCGAACGGGTCGAGCGCCAGCGCGCCATGGGCCGCACCCGCATCCTCGGCACGGCCCGGCATCTCTTTCAGCAGAAATTCCAGGAAGCACCCGAAACGCTCGAAAGGCAGATCCGGGCGGTGGCGGAACGGCGGATGGATCCCGCCGTCGCCGCGCGGGCCCTTCTGGGTTGGGAGGAAACACCATGAGCGACGCCCATCTCTTCTCCGCCTCCGCCATCGACGCCATCCGCCAAAGCCAGGCGGAATGGGAGGAGGGCGCGCTTGCCGCCTTCCTCAAGACCCGGCCGGAGGAAAAGGACGTCTACGAGACGGAGAGCGGCATCCCGCTGAAGCGGATCTACACGGCCGCCGACGTTGCCGACATTCCGGCCGAGGAGCTCGGCTTTCCCGGCGCCTATCCCTTCACCCGCGGCGTCTACCCGACGATGTATCGCGGCCGCCCCTGGACGATCCGCCAGGTCGCCGGCTTCGGCAATCCCGAGGCGACGAACCAGCGCTACAAATACATGATCCAGACCGGCCAGACCGGCCTTTCGACCGACTTCGACCTGCCGACCCTGCTGGGGCTCGATTCCGACGACCCGATGGCCTTCGGCGAGGTCGGCCGCGTCGGCGTCGCCATCGACACGATGGACGATATCGACCGCCTGTTCGACGGCATCGACCTGGAAAAGATCTCGGTCTCGCTGACGATCAACCCCTCGGCCTGGGTGGTCTATGCCATGTTCGTCGCCGTGGCGGAGCAGCGCGGCTGCGACCTTGCCAAGCTGACCGGCACGCTGCAGGCCGATCCGCTGAAGGAATATGTCGCCCAGAAGGAGTGGATCTATCCGGTCCGCCCGGCCGTTCGGCTCCTGCGCGACCTCATCATGTACAGCGCCAGGGCGACGCCGAAGATCAATCCCGTCAGCCTCAGCGGCTACCATCTCTCCGATGTCGGCGGCAACGCGCTGCAGGAGATCGCCTTCACCATGGCCTTCACCATCGCCTATTGCGAGGAGGTCACGAAGGCCGGCATGGACATCGACGATTTCGCCCCGCGCCTGTCGTTCTTCTTCATCAGCCACCAGGATTTCTTCGAGCAGATCTGCAAGTTCCGCGCCGCGCGCCGCGTCTATGCGAAGATCGTGGCGGAGCGCTTCAAGGCCCGGAAGCCGGAATCCATGCGCCTGCGCGTCCATGTGCAGACGGCGGCGATGAGTCTTACCAAGGTCGAGCACCACAACAACCTCATGCGCACCGCCATCCAGGCGCTCGGCGCGGTGCTCGGCGGCTGCCAGAGCATGCACACCAACGGCCTCGACGAGGCCTTCGCCATCCCCACAGAGGAGGCGATGAAGCTTGCCATCCGCACCCAGCAGATCATCCGCGAGGAGATCAACGTCACCTCGGTGATTGACCCGCTCGGCGGCTCCTATTTCATCGAGCGGCTGACCAGGGACATGGAAACCGAGATCTGGAAGATGCTCGACGAGGTGGAGGAACGCGGCGGCGCGGTCAAGCTGGTGGAGGAAGGCTGGTTCCAGCAGAAGCTTGCCGATTCCGCCTATGCCACCTTCAAGAAGATCGATTCCGGCGAGAAGATCTCCGTCGGCGTCAACAGGTTCGCCGACGAGGCGAGCAGCACCGCCGAGGTGCATATCCACCCCTATGACGAGCAGTGCACCCAGTTGCAGATCGACCGGCTCCAGGCGGTGCGGGCGAACCGGGACGATGCGCGCATCCGCACCCTCTTGGCCGAGCTGGCCGAGGAAGCGCGCTCCGACGACACGAACCTCCTGCCCAAGACCATCGAACTGGTCAAGGCGCGGGCGACGCTCGGGGAGATCTGCGGCGCGCTGCGCGGCGTCTGGGGTGCCTATGCCGAACCGATGATCGTGTGAGGCGGACGATGAACGAGACTGTCCTTTCCACCCTCGAAGGGCCGATCGCCTGGATCACGCTCAACCGGCCGGAGCGGCTGAACGCCATGAACCGGCCGCTCGTCGACGGGCTGATCGCGGCGCTTTCAGCCGCCGAGGCGAACGACGCCGTCCGCGTCGTCATCCTCCATGGCGCCGGCCGGGCCTTCTGCTCGGGCGACGACCTCAAGGACCTCGACGCGCAGACCGCGTCGGAGGCGGAGACGCAGGACTGGGTGGAGGCCATCCAGGCCGTCACGCGCCACATCATGCGTTCGCGCAAGATCGTGATCGCCGCCGTGCACGGCTGGTGCGTCGGCGGCGCACTGGAATGGGCGATCAACTGCGACTTCCGGCTCTTTGCCGAGAACACCCGCTGGTTCTTCCCCGAGGTCGGCTACGGCCTGTTCGTGACGGGCGGCGTGACCGCGCTCCTGACCAAGCAGGTCGGCCCGCAGGTCACCAAGGAACTGCTCATCCTCGGCGAACGCCACGATGCGCAAAAGGCGCTGGAGACCGGCATCGCCTGGAAGGTCGTGCCGGACGATACCTTGCTCGATGCGGCCCGGCAGCTCGCCCTTGCGATCGCCAGCCGTCCGGCGGACGCGGTGGCGGATGTCAAGCGCGCCATCAATGACGGCTTTCATTCCTCCCTCGAAGAGGCGATGGCGCAGGAGACGGCGGCCACGGTCCGCGGCTTCCTCTCCCCCGCGGCGCAGGCAAAGGCAAAAGGGTTCTGACCGTGTCCATCATTCCCGCCTTCCCGTCCCTTTCGCCCGTCCCGGGCCTTCACGACGACGAGATCGAAGAGCGCGTCCTGCCGAAGATCCTCGTCAGGCAGGCCGAGCGCTTCGGCTCCAGCCCCTTCCTCGACATCTGCGGCCGCACGGCGAGCTTCGAGGAGATGCTGGACCTCACCTGCCGGCTCTCCGGCGGCCTTCGCCGGCTGGGCGTCGGCCGCGCCGACCGGGTCGCGATGCTGCTGCCCAACTGCCTCGAACTCGTCGCCACCTGGTTCGCCGTCTCCAGCCTCGGGGCGATCGAGGTGCCGAACAATCCGGGGCTGAAGGGCGACCTGCTCTGCCACAATCTCAACAATTGCGGGGCGGAGGTGCTGGTCGCCGATGCGGCTGCCCTGCCGGAACTCGCCATCGTGCAGGACCGGCTGCCGGCGCTGCGCACGCTCGTCCTCGTCGGCGCCGATCCCGTAGAGGCGCGCGCGGCGGGGATCCGGATCGGCCGCATCCTGCGTTTCGAGGAATGCCTCGCATCGCCCGCGGGCCTCGACCTTTCGGCCGTGCATTACAGCGACCCGATGGCGATCCTTTACACCTCGGGCACGACGGGCCCGGCCAAGGGCGCGCTGATGTCGCACCACCATTGTTACGCCTGGGCGGCGGCAATGGCCGCCAATCTCGGCTACCGCACGGATGACAGCTACTTCTCCGCCCTGCCGCTGTTCCACACCGATGCGCAGATGTTCGGCGTCTACCTGCCGCTGATCTACGGCACCCGGGCAACGCTCGTCGACGGGTTCAGCGCCTCGCGCTTCTGGGCGCAGGTGCGCGACAGCGGCGCGACGGCAACCAACCTTCTCGGCGCCATGGCCGTCATCCTCCTGCGCGCGCCGCCGGAGGCGCGCGACGGCGGCAATCCGGTGCGGATCTGCCAGTGCATTCCCATGGTGCCGGACAAGGCGGCGTTCGAGAAACGCTTCGGCATGCGCCTCGTCACCGGCTACGGCCAGACGGAGACCAGCTTCGTGACGCTCGACACCGTCGACGACACGAGGCCGGGCTCCTGCGGCAGGGCGCATCCCGACTGGGAGGTGGCCGTCGTCGACGACAGGGACCGCCCGCTGCCGCCCGGCAGCATCGGCGAGATCGTCTCTCGTCCGAAGAAGAGCTGGAGCATGTTCTCCGGCTACTATCGCGCCGAGGCCAAGACGGTCGAGACGCTGCGCAATCTCTGGTATCATTCGGGTGATGCCGGCGTGATGGACGCGGACGGCTGGCTCTACTTCAAGCACCGGCTGAACGAGGCGATCCGCCGCCGCGGCGAGAACATCTCCGCCTACGAGGTGGAGACGCTGGCCGAGCAGCATCCCGACATCGTCGAAAGCGCCGCCTTCGGCATCGCCTCCGAGTTCACCGAGGAGGACATCATGGTGGTGGCCTTCCGCCGCGCCGGCTCGACGCTCGATGCGGCCGGCCTGCTTGCGCATTTCCGGGCGAACGCGCCGCGCCACATGGTGCCGCGTTATATCGAGATCACCGACGCGCCGCTGCCGCGCACGCCGACGGAAAAGGTGGCGCGCAGCGTGCTGCGCCAGCGCGGCCTCGGCCCGGCGACCTTCGACCGGGGATCGCGCTAGGCTGCACGGCCCGGCGGGGCCATGGAGAAGCAGCGATCCGCACACATTCGCTTGAAGAGGGGGGAACAAATTGCAGTCGTTGGCGTTCCAGCGTACACTACAGGCGGGAGATTCGATACCCCCGGCTGACGACCGCAGGAGCGTTCCATGGGAACCACTGGCAGCGACGTTTTCGATCTGTTTTCAAAGGCTTACGCAAGTACTGCGCAGGAAGAGCTGAGCCTTCAGGAGTACTTGCTGGCCTGCCGTGACGACAAGAGCATGTATGCCACCGCGCCCGAGCGCATGGTGGCGGCCATCGGCGCGCCGACATTGATCGACACCAGCGCGGACGAGCGCCTCGGCCGGGTCTTCGCCAACCGCACCATCAAGATCTATCCCGCCTTCTCCGATTTCTTCGGCATGGAGGATACGATCGAACGCATCGTCGGCTACTTCCGCTATGCCGCCCAGGGGCTGGAGGAGCGCAAGCAGATCCTCTACCTGCTCGGTCCCGTCGGCGGCGGCAAGTCCTCGCTCGCCGAACGCCTCAAGAAGCTGATGGAAGAGCAGCCGATCTATACGCTCGCCATAAACGGCAAGATCAGCCCGGTCTTCGAATCGCCGCTCGGCCTCTTTTCCCGCGACCGCATGGGCGAGCTGCTGGAGGACAAGTACGGCATCGCCCAGCGCCGGCTCACCGGCCTCATCTCGCCCTGGGCGACCAAGCGGCTGGACGAGATCGGCGGCGATATCTCCAAGTTCAGCGTCGTCAAGCTGATGCCCTCGCGGCTGCGCCAGATCGCCATCGCCAAGACGGAGCCCGGCGACGAGACCAACCAGGACGTGTCCGCCCTCGTCGGCAAGGTGGATATCCGGCAGCTGGAGAACTTCAGCCAGGCCGACCCCGACGCCTATTCCTACAGCGGCGGCCTCAACCGTACGACCCAGGGGTTGCTCGAATTCGTCGAGATGTTCAAGGCGCCGATCAAGGTGCTGCATCCGCTGCTGACCGCCACGCAGGAGGGCAGCTACAACGGCACGGAGAATTTCGGCGCCTTCCCCTACCAGGGCATCGTGCTCGCCCATTCCAACGAATCCGAATGGCTGCAGTTCAAGCACAACAAGAACAACGAGGCCTTCCTCGACCGCATCCTCGTCGTCAAGGTGCCCTATTGCCTGCGCGTCACCGAGGAGCGACAGATCTACGAGAAGCTGCTGCGCGAGAGCGAGCTGGCCGACAGCCCCTGCGCGCCGGAAGTGCTGGAGAACCTCAGCCGCTTCACGGTCGCAACGCGCCTTTCCCCGCACGAGAACTCGCCGACCTACACGAAGATGCGGGTCTATGACGGCGAGAACCTGAAGGACACCGACCCCAAGGCGAAGTCCCTGCAGGAATACCGCGATGCCGCCGGCATCGACGAGGGCATGACGGGCGTCAGCACGCGCTTCGCCTTCAAGGTGCTGTCGGAGACCTTCAACTACGACACCAAGGAGGTCGCGGCCGATCCCGTGCACCTCATGTACATCCTGGAACAGGCGATCAGGCGCGAGCAGTTTCCGAAGGAGGTCGAGGCGAACTATCTCGACTTCATCCGCTCCGAGCTTGCCGCCCGCTATGCCGAGTTCATCGGCCACGAGATTCAGAAGGCCTATCTGGAATCCTACAGCGAATACGGCCAGAACCTCTTCGACCGTTACATCGCCTATGCCGATGCCTGGCTGGAAGACCAGGACTTCAAGGACCCCGACACGGGCCAGATCCTCAACCGCGAGATCCTCGACAGCGAGCTGTCGCAGATCGAAAAGCCCGCCGGCATCGCCAATCCCAAGGACTTCCGCAACGAGGTGGTGAAGTTCACCCTGCGCGCCCGCGCCCGCAACAACGGGCGCAACCCCGCCTGGACGAGCTACGAGAAGCTTCGGGAAGTCATCGAGAAGCGCATGTTCGGCCAGGTCGAGGATCTTCTGCCCGTCATCAGCTTCGGCTCGAAGAAGGACAGCACGACCGAGAAGCAGCACGCCGAATTCGTCCAGCGCATGACGGCGCGCGGCTATACGGGCCGCCAGGTCCGCCGGCTCGTCGACTGGTACATGCGCGTCAACAAGGCCGGCTGACCATGCCGAAGCGGGGGATTGGCGCATGCCGAATTTCATCGATCGCCGGCTCAATCCCAAGGACCGGAGCCTCGGCAACCGCCAGCGTTTCCTCAAGCGCGTGCATGACGAGCTGAAGCGCACGATCCGCGACCAGGTGAAATCCGACAGGATCGCCGACGTGGACGCCGCCCATGGCGTGCCGATCCCGCGGCGCGGCGCGGACGAGCCGAGCTTCCGCCATTCCGGCGCCAGCGGCGAGCGGGACCATGTGCTGCCCGGCAACCAGACCTTCTCGCCCGGCGACCGGATCCGCAAGCCCGAGACGGGCGCCGGCGGCGGGGGCAACGGACGCGGCCCCGGACGCGGCGAGGCGGCGGACGATTTCCTCTTCATCCTGTCGCGGGAGGAGGTGCTGGACCTCTTCTTCGAGGACCTGGAGCTTCCCGATCTCGTGAAGCTCAATCTGCGGGAAACCGTCACCTACAAGCCGCATCGCGCCGGGCTGACGACATCCGGCACCCCCACCAACATCAATGTCGGGCGCACCATGCGCAACAGCTTCGGGCGCCGCATGGCGCTGCGCCGCCCGAGCGAGCGGGAATGCCGCGTGCTTGCCGACGAGATCGCCGCGCTGGAGGGGGAGGAGCGACTGTCGATGTCGCAGCGCAACCGGCTCGCACAGCTTCGCCAGGAGCTAGAGGTGCTGGAACGCCGGCGCCGGCGCATCGCCTATGTCGATCCCGTCGACGTGCGGTTCAACCGCTTCGAGCGCCAGCCGCTGCCCAATGCGAGCGCGGTGATGTTCTGCCTGATGGACGTTTCCGCCTCGATGGGCGAGCGCGAGAAGGACCTGGCAAAACGCTTCTTCGTGCTCCTGCACCTCTTCCTCAAGCGCCGCTACGAGCGCATCGACATCGTCTTCATCCGTCACACGGACGAGGCGCACGAGGTGGACGAGGAGACCTTCTTCTTCAGCAAGCAGAGCGGTGGAACGATCGTCTCGACCGCGCTGGAGGAGATGCAGCGCATCATCATGGACCGCTATCCCTCCAATATATGGAACATCTATGCCGCGCAGGCCTCGGACGGCGACAATGCCAATGGCGATTCCGAGCGCTGCGCCTCGCTGCTGCGCGACGAGCTGATGAAACTCTGCCAGTACTATGCCTATGTGGAGATCATCGACGAGCGCGAAAGCGAGATCTTCGGCACCACCGACAACGGCACCTCGCTCTGGCGCGCCTATCGCACGGTCGACGGGGCGGTGGGGAATTTCCAGATGACGCGCATTTCCCGGCCTGCCGACATCTACCCCGTCTTCCGCAAGCTCTTTGCCCGGCACCAACCCCGTTCCGCGCGCGGCTGAGGGGGCGAGCGGATGGCGAAGCGACCGGCCTCCTCCCTGCTGTTCGAAGGCTCCGAATGGAATTTCGCGACCCTGTCGCGGGCCTATGACGCGATCGAGGCCATCGCGATCGGCGAGATGGGGCTCGACGTCTACCCGAACCAGATCGAGGTCATCTCCTCCGAGCAGATGCTGGATGCCTATTCCTCGGTCGGCATGCCGCTGATGTACCAGCACTGGTCCTTCGGCAAGCGCTTCGTCTTCGAAAGCCACCTCTACCGCAAGGGCTATCGCGGCCTCGCCTACGAGCTCGTCATCAATTCCAATCCCTGCATCACCTATCTCATGGAAGAGAACACCATGCCGATGCAGGCGCTCGTCACCGCCCATGCCGCCTTCGGCCACAACCATTTCTTCAAGAACAACTACCTGTTCCGCCAGTGGACGGATGCCAGCGCCATCCTCGGCTACATGGATTTCGCCAAGAAATACGTCGCCAAATGCGAGGAGCGGCACGGCCCGGCGGCGGTGGAAGAGATCCTCGACGCCGCCCATGCCCTGATGGACCAGGGCGTCTTCCACTATCGCCGCCCGCCGCGGCTGTCCTCGGAAAAGGTGACGGAGCGGGCGCGCGAGCGGCTGGAATACGAGGAGCAGACCTACAGCGACCTGTGGCGCACCCTGCCGACGGCGGGCGGCAATGCCGGCATCGAGGCGGCCGAGCAGGAGGCGCTGGAGCGCAAGCAGGCGCTGAACCTGCCGGAAGAAAACCTGCTCTACTTCCTGGAGAAACACAGCCTGATCCTCGAGCCCTGGCAGCGCGAGATCCTGCGCATCGTGCGCGTCATCGCCCAGTATTTCTATCCGCAGGGCCAGACCAAGGTGATGAACGAGGGCTGCGCCACCTTCGTGCACTATTTCATCATCAACCGGCTGTTCGACCAGGGCCGGATGAGCGAGGGCGCCATGCTGGAACTGCTGGCGAGCCACGCCAACGTGGTCTTCCAGCCGGATTTCGACGATCCGCGCTTTTCGGGCCTCAATCCCTATGCACTCGGCTTCGCGATGATGCAGGACATCGAGCGCATCTGCACCCGGCCGACGGACGAGGACCGGGACTGGTTTCCCACCATCGCCGGCAATGGCGACTGGCGGGGAACGCTGCTCGACGCCTGGGAGAACCACCGCGACGAATCCTTCATCCTGCAATATCTGAGCCCGACGCTGATGCGCCGCTTCCGCCTGTTCCACCTCACCGACCGCGCCGACGAACGGTTCTGCGAGGTCGCCTCCATCCATGACGAGCGGGGCTATTCCGCCGTGCGCGCCGCGCTCGCCCGCAACTACGATCCCGGCGTCAACCGGCCGGATATCCAGGTGGTCGACGTCGACCTCCTGGGTGACCGGCAGCTCCGGCTGCGCCACCGGGTGAAGAGCGGCATCCTCCTGAACGAGAGCGACCGCGACGCGACCCTTGCCCATGTCCGCCGGCTGTGGGGCTACAATGTCAGCCTGTCCGGCGTGGATGCCGAGACGGGCGCCTCGCTCTACGAGTGCTCGGCGACGGCGGCGTAATTGGCGTGGGAATGTAAAGCTCCCCACAAGGGCAGGGCCATCGCCTGTGGAGGAAACCGGTGCTTCCTTCCCTTCTCCCCCGCGGGGAGAAGGTGCCGGCAGGCGGATGAGGGGGATGCCGAAGGCGCAAACGATCCGTTAGAGCCACCCCCTCATCCGACCCTTCGGGCCACCTTCTCCCCGCGGGGGAGAAGGGGAGAACGGCAATGTCGAGTTCCATTTGCAACGATCCCACCCCTGTGGGGAAGGCTCTTCACGCCCTCTGCGACTGCCCCGCCTTCACCGTCGCGCCCTTCTCCCGCATACGCACCGGCGGGACGGAATCGGTGCAATACTGGTCGTAGAGGCTGCGATATTTCTCCGCCGCGCCGAAATCGCTGTAGCGGGGGAGCGCCGCCATGTCCGTCTTGTTGAGCACGACGCCGACGATCTTGGCCTCGATGCGGCTTTCGGCGGCAAGCAGGTCGCGCACCAGCGGCGAGGGGGTCTTGCCCCATTCCACCACGAAGAGGAAGCCGTCCGCCAGCGGCTCGAAGGTCTTGACGTCGACGACCGGGGCGAGCGGCGCGAGATCGACGACGATGTAGTCGAAGGTCTGGCGCAGCTCGTCGAAGAGCCGCTTCATGGCGGCCGACGCCATCAGCTCGTTGGGATGGTGGCTCTCGCCCGCGCCCGCCCGGCCGCCGGCCGGCAGCACGGCGAGCTTGCTGCGGCGGTCGACCTTGATCGCCTGGTTCCACGCGGCCTGCCCGAGCAGTACCTCCACGAGGCCGGCCTGCGGGGCGGGTTTCAGCATGGCGGTGAGGCTCGGCCGGCGCAGGTCCGCGTCGATCAGCAGGGTGCGCTTGCCGCTGGCGGCGAGCAGCGCGGCGAAGTTGATCGCGACGGTGGACTTGCCCTCCTGCGGCAGGGCGGAGACGATGCCGATCACGCGGCTCTCGCGCCCGTGCAGCATCATGTCGCTGGCGAGCCGGGCATGGCGCAGCGTCTCGGCGAAGGCCGAGCCCGGCGCGTCGAGCACGATGCGCGTCATGCGCTCGAAGGGAATGACGTCACCCTCCTCCGTGCCGCCGTCCTCGGCCCGGGCGGGCTGCGCGCGCTCCTTGCGGGCGCCGACCAGCGGCAGGTAGCCGAGCGGGCGCAGCCCCAGCACGGCGCGGATGTCGTTGCCGACGCGAAAGGCGCGCTCGCGCATTTCCTGCAGCACGGTCAGCGCGCCGCCGCCCATCAGGCCGAGCACCAGCGACAGGCCCATCACCAGCGTCCTGCTCGGGCTGGAGGCCGCCGTCGGCACGCCGGCATCGGAGATCACCCGTGCCTTTGCGATGGGGAAGGACTGCTGCTGCGTCGCCTGCTCGTAGCGGGCGAGATAGGCGTCCGACAGCGTCTTCAGCGCCGCCGCCTGCTGTTCCAGCGTGCGCAGCTGCACCGAGGAGCGGTTCGCCTCGGCATTGCTGCCGGCGACTTTCTCGATGTTCTCGCGCAGCGAGACCTCCCGCGAGCGGGCGACGTCGTAGTCGTTGCGGTAGCTCGCCGTCAGCTGCTGGAGCTCCTGGTAGATCTGCCGGGCGAGGTCTTCCTTCTCGGTCCTGAGCGCCGTCGCCTGGGGATGGTCGGCGCTGAAGGCGCGGGTGATCTCCTCTTCGCGCTTGACGACGGCGTTGTAGCGGCCGCGCAGCGCCTGCAAGATGGAATTGTCGCCCTGCCGCGCCGGGATGGTCGCATTGGCGACCGCCTTTTCCGGCCCCTGTTCGACGATCGCGCGGAACTGGTTGTAGCGGGCGGAGGCGCTTGCCGCGTCGGCCTGCGCCACGATGAGCTGGCTGTTGAGGTCGGCAAGCTGCTGTTCCGACATGAGCTCGCCGCGCGCGGCGGTCAGGCCGTTTTCGTTGCGGTAGCGCTCCACCTCCAGCGCTGCGGCCTGCGAGCGCTGCTGGATATCGGCAAGCCGCTCCTGCAGCCAGGCGCTGGCCTGCTCGCTGGCATGGACATTGGCGTTGAGCTGCTCGGCGAAGAAGGCCTCGGCATAGGCCTTGGCGATGGTTGCCGAAAGCTGCGGGTCGGGCGAGCGGAAGGAGACCGCGACGACGGAGCTGCGCGCGACGCGCTCGACGCCGAGGGCCTGCTGCAGCATCGCCGCCGCCTTCTGCCGCCGGCCCTCCGCTTCCGCCTCCGCCGAGGGGGCGGGACCGTCGGAGCCGAGGGCGGCGAGCGACTTCACCCAGCTCTTGGCGAGGGAGACGGGCGATTGCGGCGGGTTGAGGATCGTCTCGTTTTCGGAAAGTTCAAGGGCATCGACCACGCGCAGCGCCAGCCGGCCCGATTTCAGGATCTCGATGGCGCTGGCAAGGCGCGTGTCCGCCTGCTGGCTGGTCTGCGGCGTGGTCTCGGCCTCCTCGGCATACCGCGACAGGTCCTCGTCGAGCAGGATCTGGGTCATCGCCGTGTAGAGCGGCGTGGCGAAGACGAGGTAGAGGACGCCGAGCGCCAGCGCCACGACGACGGAGAGCGCGATCAGCCGCGCCCGCCGCATGAGGATCGTCACCAGGCGGTTGAGATCGATGAAGCTGTCGGACGCATCCGGCGCCCTGCGGAAAAGGCTGCCGTACGGCACGGTGCGGTGATGCATGGGGCTCCGTTCTGCCTTTCGGCTCATTGGTCGCTGCCTATGCGGATCCCGGGCCCGGTGGCCCGGGATCCGCTCGTGTCAGGCGGCGCGCGCGCCGCCGCCATGGGCCATCACGAGATCGCGCAGCGGCTCGAAGAGCGCGCCGCCGAGGTCCGGGCGGGCCAGCGCGAAGGCGACGTTCGCCTCGATGAAGCCCTGCTTCGAGCCGCAGTCATAGGTCCGCCCCTCGTAGACATGGGCGTGGAAGGGCTGCGTGGCGGAGAGCTTCAGCATGCTGTCGGTCAATTGGATCTCGTTGCCGGCGCCGCGCTGCTGGCGGGCGAGATGGCCGAACACCTCCGGCTGGAGGATATAGCGCCCGTTGAGGAAGAGGTTGGAGGGCGCCGTGCCCGGTGCCGGCTTTTCCACCATGTGGCTGACGGCAAAGCCGTGCCGCACGGCCGCGCCCCTGCCGACGATGCCGTATTGCGAGGCCTCCTCGGGCGCGCATTGCTCGACGCCCACCACATTGCCGCCGACCTCGCCATAAAGATCCATCAGCCCGGACAGGCAGCCGCGCGGGCCGAAGGACACCATGTCCGGCAGGAGCAGCGCGAAGGGCTCGTCGCCGATGAGATCGCGCGCGCACCAGACCGCATGGCCGAGGCCGAGCGGAGCCTGCTGGCGGGTGAAGCTCACCGCGCCCGCTGCCGGCAGCAGCCGGCCGAGCTCGCTGACCGCGGCCTCCTTGCCGGAGCGCTCCAGCGAGGAGATCAGCTCCGGCGTGTCGTCGAAATGGTCCTCGATGACCTGCTTGTTGCGGCTGGTGACGAAGACAACATGCTCGATGCCGGCCTCGCGCGCCTCGTCGAGCGCATATTGCACGACCGGGCGATCGACGATGGTCAGCATTTCCTTCGGCATGGCCTTGGTGGCCGGCAGGAAGCGGGTGCCGTTGCCGGCAACCGGGATGACGGCCTTGCGGACGGTCTTGGTTCGCTCCATGGCATTATCCTTTGTTCTTGAGCGGCAGGTCTTCCGCTGTCGTTGGGGAAAGGGCCGCGCGCGGCGCGGCCGTCCTCACAGGGGCCGAGGGCGCCATCAGGCGGCGCCACCGGGCGGCGATCGGCATCGCAAGATGCCGGAGCGCGACGGGATCGCCGAGCGCTACCTTGAGGGCAGGCCCGAGCGAACGGTTCTTCAGATGCTGGACGAGCGCGAGGAAGGAGCGCGTCTCCTTCAGGTTCCGCGTGCGCCGGCGCTGGGCGGCGGCCGCCGCGCCCTGAAGCGGGAAGCGGGCGAGAAAACGCCGGTCGCCGGCCAGCATCGCATCGACATGGTGAAGGTGCAGCACGCGCGAGATCGAGCCTTCGCGGATGCGGTAGACATAGCCCGCCTCGGGCACGATGGCTGAGGTCCCGCCCGCGGCGAGCACCGAGGCGAGCAGGAGATAGTCCTCGCCGATGCGCAGCGCCTCGTCGAAGGCAAGGCCCTTCTCTTCAAGGAAGGACCGGCGGAAGACCGGCTTCATGTAGCCGAAATTGTGCGTGGCGCGGAAGATCCGGTTGGCGTCGATGAAGACGGGCAGCGTCAGCGCCGGCATGGCGGCGAGTTGCGCCGCGTCGAACATCCGCTCGCTGTGGCCATCGGCATGCAGCACGTCGAGATTGTCGACGACGACGGCGGCGCCCTCCGCCTCGGCCGTGGCGATCATGCGGCAAAGGCGATCCGGCCGCATCGTGTCGTCGGCGTCGAGCACCGCGATCCAGCGGCCGCGCGCGGCGGCAAAACCCGCATTGCGCGCCCCGCCCGGTCCGCGGTTGCGATCGAGCGGCAGGAGCGTCAGCCCGGGCGTGCCGAGCGCGGCGACGGCCGCGCGGGTCGCGTCCGCCGAACAATCGTCGACGACGATGATCTCCACCGTCACGCCCTCCTGCGCGGCGGCGCTGCGAACGGCGTCGCCGATCGTATCGGCCGCGTTGTAGGCGGCGATCACGATGGTGACATCGGGGCCGGCGTCGGGCGGGAGCGTGCGGTTCATCGCGTCGCGGCCTCCGGCTGTCCGTAGGGTTCGATGGCGCGGGCGCCGAAAAGGCCGCCGATTACGCCGGCATGCAGCAGGCCGCGCAGGAGGAAGCGGTTGCGCTGCACCGGCAGGAGGACGAAGGCCGTCGCCGCCGCAAGGCAGAAGCCGGCCTTCGCGGCCGCCAGCCCCGCCGCACCGGTCCGGCCCGCGCCGTGCCCGGCAAGAAGCCGGCCATGGGTCTGGCCCATGCGCAGGTGGCGCTGCGCCAGCCAGGAAAACCGGGCGCGCGCGGGCGGAACCGGCTCGTTGACCCAGGCCTCGCCGGCAAAGGCGATGCGCCCGCCGGCGGCGTGCACCTCGCCGAAGAAGGCGGTGTCCTCACCGCCGCTCCGGCCGAGCGCATGGTCGAACCGGCGGCCGGCGATGGCCGGCGCGGCAAGGCGCAGCAGCACGTTGCAGGTATAGCCGGTGCGGATCTCGCCGCCCACCCAGACGGGGCGGGTGGAATGGAAGTCGCCGCGCCGCATCCAGCCGGGGGCGTCCGGTCCGTACCGCGCCCTGACCGGGCCGAGGACCACGTCGGCGGCGGCCGTCGTCGCCGTCGCGAGCAGGTTTTCGAGCCATTGCGGTTCCACCGTCTCGTCGTCGTCGACGAAGGCGAGGAAATCCGCATCGGCCGCCTCCAGGCAGGCATTGCGGGCGAGCGAGATGTTGCCGGCCGGGCAATGCACATAGGCAAGTGCCATCGGCAGGTTTTTGCGCGCGGCCTCGGCGCAAGGACGGGCGCTCGGCTGGGCATCGTTGTCGGCGACGATGACGCGGAGGGCGACGCCCGCCGGCACCGTCAGCGCGGCGAGCGAGGCGAGCGTATCGCCAAGCGCCGCGCGCCGGAACGTGCAGACCGCGATGTCGATGCGGAGCGGGGCGGGGGCCGTCATGCCGGCACCCTCCGATGGCGGATGTCGAGAAGCTCGCGCCAGAAGCCGGCGGACCAGGCAAAATGCATGATCATCGCCGAGACGGCGGCAAGCGGGCCATAGGGGTTGCGCTGGCCGAGCGCCATCCAGGCGCCATAGCCGAGGCAGGCCGCCGCCCACAGCACGAAGGGCACGGCGGCGATCCAGGTGATGGCCGCCAGGAACGCCCCGGCCGCCACCGGTGCCACCATCAGCGGCAGAAGCTGGCGCAGGCTCGGGCGCGCGCGGTGTTTCAGGAAATTGCGCGCCCGGCCGCGGCCGTAGCGGAAATATTGCCTGAACAGCGGCCCGGCGCTGGCGCGCGGATAGTAGACCATCGCGGTGCGCGCGGTCATCCAGATCCGGTAGCCGGCTTCCCGCAGGCGGTAGTCGTATTCGGCGTCCTCGTTGGCGGTGAAGCTCTCGTCGTAGCCGCCGACCGTGCGGAAGGCGGAGATGCGCATCAGCGCGTGGTGGCCATGCTCGGCCCAGTGGCTTTGCGCCCCGGCGCGGTGTTTTGCGCCGCCATTGCCGAGCACGGAATTCTGCGCGACGGCAGTGGCCTTCTGGAAGGTGCCGAAGCCGACGGTCTGCATGGCGACGACGACGGAATCGGCCCCGGTCGACAGGGCTTCCTCGACGAGCACGCGGCAATAGTCCGCCGGATAGGTGCCGTGCGCGTCGATACGGATGAGATAGTCGTGCTCCATGCCGAAGGTCTCGACGGCAAGGTTCACGGCGGCGCTCTGGATGCGCTTGGGATTGTCGAGGAGGTGCAGGTTCGGCACGCTTGCCGCAAGCTCGGCGGCGATGGCGCGCGTGCCGTCCGTGCTGCCGCCGTCGGCAATGACGAGCGTGGCGTTGAGCTCGGCCAGCGCCGGCTCCAGCTGCCGCACCAAGGGCTCCAGGTAGCGCGCCTCGTTGAGGCACGGGATCACGATCAGGCACCGCACGGATGTCACGGGATCAATGGTCATGGCAATCCACCTTGCTTGCGAGAAGGGAGGGAACGGGCGCGGGCTCCGCCGCCGGTGCACGGAGCGCGGCGAGGCGCTGGACGAATGCGGCGCAATCGGCCCGGTCGTGGATCCAGGGTTTCGGCCCGAGCCTGGCGAGTGCGGCATGGAGCGCCCGGTAGCTGTCGCCGTCGAAGGCGGAAAAGCGCGTCACCAGCGTTTCGAGGCGCGCATCGCGCAGCGCAATGCCGATGCCGCGCAGGCCGGCAAGCCGCGCCGTCTCCGTTCCGCCGAGAACGATGGGCAGCGCGCCGTGGCGGCATCCCTCGTAGAGCCGGTTGGGCAGCAGCCAGGCGGAGTTCAGCCCCTCCTCGAAGAAGTCGATCGCCCAGGCGAGGTCGACGTCGCCGTAGATGGCGGCAAGGTCCTCCGGGTTGCGGTAGGGGCCTTCGAAGCGGATGAAGGGCTCGCGCGCCACGAGGCCGTCGAAATCGTCGAATTCCGAGCGGGCGGGCCGGCCGCGCAGGATCACCTCGAAGCGGCCCTCCATGCGCCGCGTGAAGGCGGCGAGGAGGTCGAGCGACCTGCGGCAACGGATTGCTCCGAACCAGCCGATGCGCCAGGGCTCGCCCGCCTGTTTTGCCCGCGGGGGCAGGTCGCCGGCCGGGCCGTCCAGCTCCAGCACGCGGTTCTCCACGAGATGGACCGGCGCCCTGACGCCGGACAGCGGCTTGAAATAGTGCTCCACGAAGGCCGGCGAGCTGGTGACGAGGAGGCCGGCCTTGCGGGCGAAATGGCGCTCGGCCGCGCGCAGGCCGCGGCTCGCCACGCCCTTGCCGGTCAATAGCCGGTGGATGTCGAGGCATTCATAGGCGACCGGCACGGCGCCGCCGAAGATACCCTGCGCCCGGCCGGCCAGCGCCAGCATCTCGAGATTGCGCGCGAGGATGACATCCGGCCGCGCCATGCCGGCCAGCCGCTGGCGAAGCGTGGCGCCGGCGCGGGCGACGGCGGCAAGGCGCTGGGCGAAGCGGGCGTCCTGGGTGGCGCCGAGTTCCACGGGCACGACGCCCTCCACCGCCGCGAGCCGGTTCTCGCCGCGCCGGAAGCCGGCCAGCGTCACCTCCGCCCCGCCCGCGCGCAGCATCAGCACGCGGCGGCGCACCGCGGGATCGGAAAGATCGTGAACGAGATAGAGCACCCGGAGCATCGGCGGTGTCCCGGTCAGTTCAGCAGGCAGGCGACGGAGCCCGCGAAGGGGCAGGCATCGCCCTCGGCGGTGAAGGCGACGCGCTCCACCTCAAGCCGCGTCGGGCCGGCAAAGGCGAAGCGGCCCATCCAGCCGGTCAGCGTGTCGCTGCCCCACAGCGAGAGGAACACCTTCTGGGCGTTTACCGGCAGTGCCGCAGGGTCCGTCACCTCGTGCACGAGGGCGCCGTTGACATAGTAGCGCAGCCGGCCCTTCTGCCAGACGAAGGCATAGTCGTTGAAGCCGGCATCCGCCGGGGCGGGGAGCGGCACCAGCTTCTCGTTGCCGCCCTTGCCGGCGACATACTGGTTGAGCTGGACGCGCGACGTGTCCTTGCCGAGCACCTCGAAATCGATCTCGTCGTGCTGTTTCTTGTCGGCCGGGCCGATATAGGTGAAGAAGGCCGAGTTGAGGCCGGAGCCGGTCGCCGTCTTCATACGCACCTCATAGGTGCCGTAGCCGTAGCGCTTGCGCGTCTGCACCTCGCCGCAGGCATAATCACGCTCGCCGGCCGGCGCGGCATCGAAGGAGAGCAGCAGCTTGCCGTCGCTGACCGCGACCTGGTTCTTCGACCAGGTGCAGTTCTGGTGCGCGCCGTTGTTCCAGCCGTCGGAGACGTACCAGAAGCCCGTGTCGAGCGTATCGAACTCCTCGACGAAGGAGGTGCCGCTTGCGCCCTCCTGGGCGGCAAGGGGGCCGGTTGCGGCGAGTGCCGCAAGAAGGGCGCCGGCCCGAAGGGCGTTTTTCAGGGAAGCGGTCATTCCGGTTACCTCCGTTGGGCGATGGAACCGCTCGGCTCCATCGGCGGATGCTGGCGCTGGCCCGTGGGCGCCCGCGGGCCGCCCAGCCGGCGGCCGGTGAGGATGGCGTGCAGCGACGGCGTGAAACGCCGCGCCGCGGCATGGCTAACAACGAGGATGACGAACGCGAGCAGAGGGCTTGCGACATAGAAGAGCGGGTAGTCGCCCGCGCTGCCGAGGCGGTTCCAGACCATCCAGAACAGGACGAGCAGCGGATAGTGCGCGCAGAAGATCCAGAAGCTGAGGCCGCCGAGCTTCGCCAGCGCCGCGCCCTGCGCCGTGCGCACCAGAAGCGCGGAAAGCGCCCAGGCCCCGAAGATGCCGGCGATCGCCGTCAGGCTGCGCAGCATGTCCAGCCAGGCCGGGAATTGCGGGCCGAAGGCGAAGAGGACGAGCGACAGCGCCACCGCCATGGTGAGCACGGCGAGGACGAGCGGCACGGCGAAGCGGTCGAGGCGGCGGATGTCGACGCGATGCAGTGCGGCGCAGACGCCGAAGCTGAAGCCGAACAGGATGGATTTCTTCAGGAAGATGCCGTTCGGCAGCGGCAGCACCGCATAGGCCAGCATCAGCGCGAGCACGGTGCGCGGATAGCGCAGCACGGCGATGGCGATGAGCGGCGAGAGGAGAAGGCAGAGAAGGAGGTCGCGCAGGAAATAGAGCGGGATGTTGACCGGCCAGGCCTCGATGGCGAAGGAAAGGTTCATCCATTCGCGCGGCGTGGCGTTCAGGACGTCCGGCAGGTAGCCGAAGCCGATGCCGCGCGACTGCGCCGCCAGCACGAGGAGAAGGAAGGCCGTGTTCCACAGGAGGAACGGCACGAGGATCGTCGAGGCCTTGGTGCGGAGCGTCCTGCGATAGTCGAACCCCGCAAACCCGCGCTGGAAGAGCAGGTAGCCGGAAATCGCGCTGAGGCAGGGAACGCCGATCCGAAACAGGCTGTCGCCGAGGAAGACGCGCAGCCAGTCGAAGCCGCCGAACTGCCCGGCATAGGGGCTGGTCGCGGGATCATAGGGCACATGCACGAGGATGATGCCGCTGATCAGCACGATGCGCATCAGGTTGATGCGCTGTGAAACGGTCGCGTCGATATCCACGGTGTCCGTCACCCCTCTGGTGTGCCGCTCCCCCAAGCGGCCGTTCAAACAAGAGCAGACTCGAGCCTACGAAGCGGAGTCTGGGTGACGGGACGGAAAAAAATATGGCAGCGCAACAAAATCGCGTGAATGGAAGGTTGCATTGCAGCATAACGACAGGTTCGGCGCGGCGGGCGGAAGGGGAGTTCGGGGCGCCGTCCGGCAAGACCAAGCGCCGGGGCATCAATTCTTTGAAGCCTATTCGAATATACTGATCTGCCTGCAATTATGGGGTGCAGCGACCTGTGAAGTTTTTTTCGGGGACCATGCGTGACCGGCCCGGTGCCGGCGCGATTGTGGCCGGACGGGGCCGAAATGCGGCGGCCTCAGGGCAAGGCGGGCGATGCCTTGGGCCGGCGCGCGAGCTCGATGAGCTTGCGCAGCAGCGGACGCTCCGTCAGGAGGACCAGCACGCCGTAGAGGATGCCGCCGAGCGCGATGCCGGCGGCAAGCTGCAGGGTGGCCGGCAGCCGCGGGGCGAGGACGTGGTCGAGGGCGTAGCGCACGGCAAGCGCCATCAGCGCGGCCATCAGCATCGGCCGCACCGCGCGCAGGAAGCCGGAGAGGAACGGCGTGCCGTCGGCGCTGAACACCAGCCTGGAATAACCGACCAGCACGAGCGCGTTGACAATGCAGAGCGCCGTCATCGCCGCGACCAGCGTGCCCTCATAGGCGCCATAGGCGACGGCGGCGGTGGTAACGACGGCGCGGCCGACCGCCCAGCGGAAGAGCGCGCCGCCATGGCCGGCGCCCTTCAGATAGGGGATGAAGGTGCTGCAGGGCGTCAGGATGCCCTTCGACAGCGCGAGCAGGCCGAGCACCGGCCAGGCGGCCGCCCATTGCGGGCCGAACAGCAGGAACATGGCGGGTTCGGCGAGCGCCCACAGGCCGAACATCATCGGCGCGAGCAAGAGGGTCGTCACCTGCGTGGAGAGCATCAGCGCCTGCGAGCGGCGTTCGCGATCATGCATCATCGCGCTGAAGGCGGGAAACAGCACGCCCATGACGGCGGACAGCACCACCTGGTTGGGAATGCTGGAAAAGCGGTTCGCCGCGGAATAGGCCCCGGCCTCCGCCAGTCCCAGGAAGCGCGAGATGACGACCATCGGCGACTGGAAGGTGACGAAATTGGCGATCTCCGAGCCCATCAGCCCGAGGCTGAAGCGCGCGAGCCGCGTCACCTCCCCAAGGCGGAAGCGAAGGCGCGGCAGGTAGCGCGAGACGAAGAACAGGCCGGCCAGCCGCACGACGCCCGCCACGAAGAGCTGGATGACCAGCGCGACGACGCCGAAGCCGGCGATCGCCAGCGCGACCGCGGCGATCGCCGCCAGCGATTCGGACATCATGCTCCACAGCGCATCCTTGCTGAACTGCATGCGCCGGGCGACGAGGGCATAGGCGACGTCGCCGGCCAGCTGCAGCGGAACGAGCAGGCTCATCAGGCGGAGCAGCGGGGCGGCATCGGCCGCGCCGAGCCAGCCGGCCAGCGGCTCGGCCCAGAAAAACAGCCCCGCCGCCATCAGGAAGGAGAGTGCCAGATTGGCCCAGAACACCGAGTGGATCGTCTCCTCGTCTTCCCGCGGTTCGAGGATGAGGGCCGAGGCGAGGCCCGCCCCGCCGATCATCGCCAGGAACTGCACGAGGGCCAGCGCAACGGCCACCGCGCCGAATTCCTCGGGCGAAAGCAGCCGGGCGAGAATGGGCACCGTGACAAATTTAAGCCCGAATGTGCTTGTCTTGGATAGGACGCTCCAGCCGACGTTTCGCGTCACCGACTTCGCGTTCACCTGCTGGGACATGGCGGATACCTGCTCGAAAAAGGAGCCCTGGCGACGACGAAATGCCTGCGCCGGAAACGGCCGCGCCCCCGTGGGAGGAGACCATGCGAAACTCTTTCTAGAGAAACCACAGGGACGAAAAGATGGCGAAGCTGACAGTTATCATCCCCTTCTACCAGAAGGAGCCGGGCATCCTGGGGCGTGCGCTCAGGTCTGTTTTTGCCCAAGATTTCAATGATTTCGACGTGATCGTCGTCGATGACGAATCGCCGTATCCGGCCGATGGCGACATCATCGCGCTTTTACCGGAAGAGCAGGCGCGCGTGCGCATCCTGCGGCAGGAGAATGCCGGGCCGGGCGGGGCGCGCAACACCGGGCTCGACCATGTCGCGCCGGAGACCGGGTTCGTCGCCTTCCTCGATTCGGACGACACCTTCGCCCCCGGGCACCTTGCCCGCGCCCATGCGGCGATGACCCGCTACGGGGCCGATTGCTACTTTGCCTCCATCACCGGGGGCGATGCGTTCTACTATCATTTCGGCGTCGCCGATCTGTTGGAGAGCGAGGCCGCGGTGCGGCTCGCGGAGGATCCGCTCCTCATCGAGATCCCCGGCCTGACGCAGGTCATGCTGAAGAACTGGAGCTTCCTGCACCTCTCCGCGATGGTCATCGGCCGGCCGCTGATCGAGCGGGTGCGCTTCGACGCGGCGCTGCGGCTTGCCGCCGAGGACGTGCTGTTCTTCTGCGATTGCGTGCTGGCGGCCAGACGCGTCGTGCTCGGTGCGGAGGCGGGGGCCGTGCGCGGGGAGGGGGTCAATATCTTCCACGGCGTCGACAACGATTCCCCGCAGTTCCTGCGCCAGCAGTTCAACACCTGGCTGGCGCTCGACCGGCTGGAGACGCGCTTCACCGAGCGGCCGGCGGAGGTCGCCTCGCTGCGCGCCTACAAGCAGACGGCCCGGCGCCAGGCGCTCTGGGGCCAGGCGCGGCGCGTCAAGCGGCGCAAGCTGCCGCAGTTCGACATGCTCGCCCGCTGGGCACTGCGCGATCCGCGGCTGATCGCCAGCGCCTTCGCGCTCGCCGTCGGCAAGGTCTCCCGCTGAACCCTTTTCGCGCCGGGCGGGAACGCCCGGTCCCTTGCGCCCCGCTCTTCCAAGGAGGTGGACATGAAGCCCTATTACTGGGAATCGCAGCACGGCAATTTCGGCGACGACCTCAATCTCTGGCTCTGGGATTTCCTGCTGCCGGGCTTTCGCACCGTCCATCCCGACGTGCTGCTCGTCGGCGTCGGCACGGTGCTGAACAAGGCGCTGCTGCCCGAGGCGGGGCGCAAGCTCGTCATCGGCAGCGGCTTCGGCTACGGCGTGCTGCCGGACATGCGGGATGAAAGCCTCTGGGACATCCGCTCAGTGCGCGGGCCGCTGACGGCGGGAAAGGTCGGCGTGCCGGAGACACTGGGCATCGTCGACCCTGCGGTGCTGGTGGCCGAAATGCCGGAATTTTCGAACCTGCCGAAGCGCCATGGCTGCAGCTTCGTGCCCCATTGGGAATCGGCGGTGGCGGGCCTGTGGCCGGCCGTCTGCGCCACGGCGGGCCTCAACTATATCGATCCGCGCGGCGAGGCGAAGGCCGTGATCCGGGCGATCGCGCAGTCCGAGCGGATCGTCGCCGAATCCATGCACGGCGCCATTCTCGCCGACGCCTTCCGCGTGCCCTGGGTGGCCGTCAGCACGTCGGACAGCATCAACAGCTTCAAATGGCGCGACTGGGCGGCGACGGTCGGCGTGGAACACCGGCCGCGGCGCGTGCCGATCTCCAGCCGCGCCGAGGCCATCGTCAAGGGCGCCCGCTTCTGGGGTGTGGACTACGAGGGACGCCGTGTCGTGCGGCCGGAGCCCGGGCAGGCGGGGTCCAGGCAGGCAGGGGATGTTGCGGTGGCCGAGGCCGTCCGTGCGCCATCCGGCACGGGCCTTCGCCTCGCGGCCAAGCAGGTGCTCGCCGCCCCCTCGACGCTGGCGCTCTGGCAGGCGAGCCGCACCGAACCGCAGCTCAGCGCCGATGTGCGCCTTGCCGCGCGCAAGGCGCAGCTCTACGACGTGCTGGAAGGCGTGCGGCGCGACTACCTGTAAGTCCCGCGATGCCGGCCGGTCCCGTCAGACCGGCTCGGCGGGCAGCAGGTAGCGCAGGCCCGCCTCGGCCGGGACCCGCGGGCGGAAGCGCCGGTAGGCGGCCTCCGCCTTGTCGCGCAGGATGCCGCCGGCAATGGCCGGCAGGGCGGCGGGGTTGCCGAAGGCGTAGGAGAGGGCCGCCCCGGCGCCATTCTCCCGCTTGCGGTCGAGAAAGTGGCGCAGGGCATGCCGGTTGCCGATCTGGCGGCAGTGCCGGCGCAGGACGGGAAGCGCCTCGGGGGGGATGCCGCCCGTCGCCAGGATGGCGCGTTCGGCGGCATGCAGCGCCGCCAGGTCCTCCGTGCGGTGCCGACCGCTGAGCGAGTTCTCGCGCACCAAGGCGCCGTAGCCGCAGCTCTCGATCACCGTATAGCGCGCGCCGTTCGCCAGCGCCCGCACATAGAGCTCGTAGTCCTCGCCAAGCCGCATCTCCTCGCGGTAGCGCAGCCCGTGCGCATCGAGAAAGGCGCGGCGCATGACCGGTTTCAGGAAGCCCAGTTCGCCGCGCGGCGCGCCGCGGCGGGAGATGTTGCCGAGCACGAAGGCCTTGAGATCGAGGCGGCGCGGGCGCGGCGCGAACCGTGCCGGCTGGCAGAGCGGTTCGGCTTCGGCCATGAAGGCGATGTTGTCGGCGATGAAATCCCAGTCCGGGCAGGCGAGCATCTGGCGAAAACGGCCGGGGAAGAAGACGTCGTCCGCATCGAGAATGGCGATCAGCGGTGCGCGGGACACGGCGATCGCCCGGTTGCGGGCCGCCGAAGGCCCGCGGTTCCGGGTGAAGCCCAGGATCTCCAGCCGGCCGCTCGCATCGTTCGCGGCGGCGGCGGCCGCCATGGTACGGTCGTCCGACCCGTCGTCCACCACCACGACCTCGGCCACTTCCGGCTGCGCAAGGGCCGAGCCGACGGCCCGTCCGATCGTCTGCTCGGCATTCTTCGCGGCAATGATGACGCAGACCGTTTCTTCCCGGGCCATGAGCATACCCCCCTCACGCGTTGAACCATGGCGCGGCCTGCCCGCGCTGCAATGCAGCATGAAAGGGGAAAAGGGCACAAAAACGGCCCGCGCGAGGACGCGGCGATCAGGGCTTGGAGTGGCCGGGCTCGTTCATCGAAACGGGGACCTTGCTCTTCGCCGCATCCCGGGTCTTGTCGGCGTCCGGCGTGCCGGGGCCAATCCCCTGCCGGCGCTCCCGGGCCGCGCGCCAGACCAGGAAGAGGGTGGTGAGGAAATAGCCGATCTGGATGAGGACGGCGCAGAGGAACGTCTGGAGGGCGGTGGTGGCGAGCGAGCCGGTGGAAAGATAGGTCACCACGGCAAAGGCGACGAGCGCGATGGCCATGCTGAGGAAGAAGCGTGGCGCATAGGCCATGCTGTCCCGCCACTTTTTGTCCGGCACGCGTTTCATCGTTGGAATCCGCCTTCTCCTCGCAGGCTGTGGGGCACTATAGTGTGTTTCCACCGGTGCAATCAACGGCAAGAGCCGCGCAGGCGCCCACATCGGCTCCACCCTAGCCCGGCGACCTTGCGCTTCCGTTAAACGCCGCAGCGCCCGATTCGTTGCCTTGTTCCTGCCTCAATCGGGACATGGTCCACGCCGCATGCGGGTTATCCCGCCGCCAGCCTATCCGCGGGGTTGCGAAGGAAGGGCGCGGCGGATCAAATTTTATTACCGATTCAACGCTTCTTTGCCGGAAACTGTGCGTTGCAAAAATAATATTGCGATGCAAAATAATTCGCGGTTTCCATGTATATTATCGCGAGTTTTGCAATCTGCCGCAGAGGATTCCGGGAATGAACCGTAATTCATCGGCTTGTGATTCATCAAAAGAAGTGATGCTGAAACTTTCAAGGTAAAACCGCAGAAGTGCCATGGCCTTACCGCAGCGAAAAAGCTTGCCATTGAACCTGGATGAACATAACAGAACTTCAATTTAGCACATAAAGAATTTCTTAAATTCGAGTGCATCGCCCTTGTCCACGGCTTCACATTTCAAAAAACAAACTGTGACCACACAGTCCGCATTGGATGACGGGACGCGTCCGAGGGGACCGACCCTATCGCAAATCCAAGTGGAGCCATCTCTATGAAGTCCGCGACACGATCGGCCAGTTCGCCGTATTTCAGTTCGTTTGCAACCGGCGCGCCGCCGGTGGGGGGAATATCGAAACGAAGCTTCGACATCCTGGTGGCGCTCGGCGCCATCATCGTCATCAGCCCCATCTTCCTGATGATCATGGCGCTGGTGAAATTCTCCGACGGCGGCAGCGTCTTCTACGGCCATCGCCGCATCGGCTATAACGGCACGACCTTCCGCTGCCTGAAATTCCGCACCATGGCGGAAAACGGCGATGCCATCCTGCAGCAGTATCTGAAGGACAATCCGGCCGCCTATGAGGAGTGGCGCACCGCCCGCAAGCTGCAATACGATCCGCGGGTGACCCTCGTCGGCACCGTGTTGCGCAAGCTCAGCCTCGATGAGCTGCCGCAGCTCTTCAACATCCTGCGCGGCGAGATGAGCCTCGTCGGGCCGCGCCCGGTGGTCGAGGACGAGCTGGAGCTCTACGAGGCCTCCGCCATCTACTATCTCCAGACCCGCCCCGGCCTCACCGGTCTCTGGCAGGTCAGCGGGCGCAACGATGTGTCCTATGCGGCGCGCGTCGCCTTCGACACGCATTATGTCCGCAACTGGTCGCTGGTGAGCGATCTCATGATCGTCGCCCGTACCATCCCGGCCGTCTGCCTTTCGCGCGGCAGCTATTGATCCGGAAGACGCGCCCGCGGCCCCGGCTGCGGGACGCCCGGAAGACAGGGGTTTCCATGAAGACGAAGACACCGAACGCGGCGTTCGCCGCGGCCGCTTTTCCCATGAAGGCGCGCACGGCGCTCTGCCTCGCGCTTCTCCTCATCGCCGGCCCGGCAGGTGCACAGGTCGGCGAATACCGGCTCGGGGTGATGGACAAGCTGCGCATCCGCGTGGCGGAATGGCAGACCGCCGAGGGCGCGATCCGCGACTGGAGCGCCGTCAGCGGCGACTACAGCGTCGGGGCGGACGGGGCGGTTTCCGTGCCGTTCCTCGGCCCGCTGCCGGCGGACGGCCGCACCACCGGCGAGCTTGCCGAGGAGATCGGCCAGAAGATGCAGGTCCTCTTCGGCCTGCGCGACCGCCCGTCCGCCTCGGTGGAGATCGCCGAATACCGGCCGGTCTATCTTGCCGGCGAGGTGCAGACGCCGGGCGCCTATCCCTATGCGCCGGGACTGACGGTGCTGAAGGCCGTCAGCTTCGGCGGCGGCCTGCGCCGCGCCGATGCCGGCCAGCGCTTCACGCGGGATTTCCTGCGCTCCGAAGGCGAGGCGGCCGTCTTCCTTGCCGAGCGCAACCGCCTGCTGGTCCGCCGCGCCCGCATCCACGCGGAGATGAACAACGCCAAGGGCATCGCCATGCCGAAGGAGCTCGGCGATACCGAGGAGGCGCGCGCGCTGATGGAGAGCGAGAAGGCGCTGATGGTCTCGCGGGAGAAGCGCCTGCGCCTGCAATTGACGGCGCTCGCCGATCTGAAATCCCTGCTGGGCACCGAGATCGACGCCCTCGCCAAGAAATCGCAGACCCAGACGCGGCAGCTCGAACTCGTCCAGGCCGATCTCGACAAGGTCGACACGCTCGCCGAAAAGGGCCTTGCGATCAGCTCCCGGCGGCTGGCGCTGGAGCAGCGCACCGCCGACCTGCAGGCCGCCCTGCTGGACATCGACACCGCCTCGCTGAAGGCCAAGCAGGACATCAACAAGGCCACGCAGGACGAGACCAACCTCACGAACGACTGGGACGCGCAGCTTGCCCAGGAATTGCAGAACACCGAGCAGGAGCTCGACACGCTGGCCCTGAAGCTCGGCACGAGCCGCAGCCTGATGTCGGAGGCGCTGATGCAATCGGCCGATGCGGCCGCCTTCAAGGACGGGCTCTCCTCCGCCAACATCGCCTATTCGATCCTGCGCACGGTGAAGGGCAAGGCCGAAGAGATCGCCGCCACCGAGACGACGCCGGTCCTGCCGGGCGATGTCGTCAAGGTGGGGCTGAGCCTGAAGACGCAGTGAGCCGGCCATGCGGATCGCCAAGGCAAGCCTGATCGACCCCGGGGCCAACACGGCCTATGCCGCGACCGCCGTCGCGCTGTCCTTCTTCGTCTTCGCCTATTCCTTCCGCTTCGGCCAGGTGTCGATCCTCGCCTATTACGCGCTGTGGCTGCCGCTGGTCATCGTCGATTACCGGCGGGTGCTCGGCAATTATGCGCGCTACGGCTGGATCTTCGCCTTCGCCGTCTTCGCGTGCCTCTCCGTCTTCTGGTCGCAGGCGCCAGGCGTCACCGCCCGCGCGGGCGTGCAATATCTCTCCCATGTCGTCTGCGCGCTGATCGCCATGCGCGTCGTCGACACGCGCACGCTGGTGCGCGGCGGCCTTGCCGGCACGGCGCTCGTTTTGTGTTATTCGCTCGTCTTCGGCGTCTATCATCTCGATCCGCTCGACGGCACCTACAGCTTCGTCGGCGCCTTCGCCTCCAAGAACCAGCTCGGCTTCTACGCCTCGCTCGCCGTGCTCTTCGCCTTCGCCGCGCTCTTCCTCGGGGCCGAGCGCGGGGCGTGGAAGCTCGTCGCCCTCGTCTGCGTGGCCGTCGCGCTCTACTGCCTGAAAGCCTCGCAATCGGCGACCTCGGTGCTGACGACCGCCGCTGTCGCGGGCCTCTGCCTCGGGCTGAAGGCGCTGGAATGGCTGGCGCCGGCGCACCGCAAGATGCTGTTTCTCGTGCTTGCCGTCTTCGCCGTCCTCGTGCTCCTCGCCGGTGCCTATGGCGGCGGCTATGCGCTGGTGCTCGGCGCCTTCGGCAAGGATGCGACGCTGACGGGGCGCACCTATCTCTGGCAGCAGGGCATCGAGACGGCCGCGGCCGCGCCCTTCGTCGGTATCGGCTACCAGGCCTTCTGGGTGCAGGGTTTTGCCGAGGCCGAGCGGCTGTGGGCCGCCTTCTTCATCGGCACCCGCTCGGGCTTCCATTTCCACAACACCTTCATCGCCGCGACGGTGGAGACCGGGCTGATCGGCTGCCTCTTGCTGTCGATGGTGCTGCTCGCCGCGCTGGCCGGCCATCTCCACCGGCTCCTCTCGGCGGCGCACGACCTGGAGGCGCTGGTCCTCTTCACCGTGGCGGCGCTGCTCGCGGTGCGCACCTTCGTCGAGATCGACATCCTCAATCCCTATCACGTCGGCTCGTTCCTGCTCTATTTCGCCGCCGGCAAGCTGGCCGATGCCCGCCGCGCCCGAAGGGGGCAGCCGGTCTACCGCGTCAGGCTGCCGCTGCGCGCAGAAGGGACGGTCCGTCCATGACGCAGGAAAGCCGGCCGGCGACGCTCTACGGCATCCAGTACCTGCGGGCGCTCGCCGCGCTCGCGGTCGTCTTCTTCCATGCCGGCGAGCGCAGCGGCCATGCGCTGGCGATCGGCGCGGCGGGGGTCGACGTCTTCTTCGTCATCAGCGGCTTCATCATGTGGGTGATCGTCGCGCGGCGGCCGGTCTCGCCCGGCCGTTTCCTCGCCGAGCGGCTGCGCCGCATCGTGCCCGTCTACTGGCTGGCGACCGGCGTGATGGCGGCGGGCGCGCTGCTCGGCCTCTTCCCCAATCTCGTGCTGACGGCACTCCACCTCCTCGCCTCGCTGTTCTTCGTGCCCTTGCCCTCGCCGAGCAGCGGGGAGGTCTGGCCGGTCCTCGTCCAGGGCTGGACGCTCAATTACGAACTCTTCTTCTACGCCGTCTTCGCCGCCTGCCTGCTCCTGCCCGCGCGCATGAGGCTTGCCGCCGTCGCCGCGATCTTCCTCGCCCTCGTGGCGCTCGGCCTCGCGGTGACGAGCGAGAACCCGCTCTTCGTCACCTATACCCGGCCGATCATCCTGGAATTCGTGGCGGGCATGCTGATCGGCCGGCTGTGGCTCGCCGGGCGGGTGCGCGGCCGGGGGCTCGGCCTTGCGCTCGTCGTCCTGTCGCTCGCCGGCTTCGCCGTGATCGGCCTCCTGCGGCTGCCCTTCGACGAATGGACCTGCGGCCCGCTCGCGGCCATGCTCGTCTACGGCACCGCGGCGCTGGAGCGGGAAGGCGGCGTGCCGCACCTGCGGCTTCCCGCGCTCCTCGGCGATGCCTCCTATTCGATCTATCTCTGGCACACCTTCGCCATCTCGGTCGTGGCGAAGGCGGGAACGATGCTCGGCCTGGCGCCGGCGCTCGTCTTCCTCGCCTCTGTCCTCGCCGGCCTCCTTGCCGGCCTTGCCGGCTACCGCCTCATCGAGCGCCCGCTGCTGCGCGGGTTTTCCGGAAAGCGCCGCCCAGAGGTCGCCCGCAAGGCAGTCGCCGCCGAGGGATAACGCATCCGTCCATGAGCCCGTTCTGCCTGACGGCATCTCCCGCTTTGGAAGGAAACCGTTGCCGTTCTCCCCTTCTCCCCCGCGGGGAGAAGGTGCCGGCAGGCGGATGAGGGGGAGGTCGAAGGCGTAAGTGATCCGTCCGAGCCACCCCCTCATCCGGCCCTTCGGGCCACCTTCTCCCCGCGGGGGAGAAGGGGAAGGAGGCAATGCCGAATTCCACATGCCATTGTCTTGCTCTCAGGGGGAGAAGGTCGGACGCTCGTATTTCAGGTGCAGGGGATACCGCGGATTACGCGCCCGGCACGGGGGTTGGGGAGGGGACTTCACGCCGGGCGATTGCCCTCCGGCCCGAGCGGTGGAAAGGTGAGTTCCACCTCCGTGCCCCGTCCCGGTGCCGAGAGGATGCGGGCGTCGCCGCCGCTCTGGCGCACGAAGCCGTAGACCACGGCAAGGCCGAGGCCGGCGCCGCCTTCCTCGTCGCGTGTGGTGAAGTAAGGCTCGAAGGCTTTGTCGGCGGCTTCCGGCGACATGCCGATTCCCTCGTCGGCCACCGACACCACGACGCCGGCCCCGCCGCCGAGGCAGCGGATGAGGATCGTCCCGCCCGACGGCATGGCGGCTGCGGCATTGAGGCAGAGGTTGAGGATGGATTGCTCGAACAGCGCTGCATCGAGCAGCACCGCCGGCAGGCCTTCGGCAATGTCGAAGACGAGCCGGCACTTCTCGCCGACGGCGATTTCCAGCACGTCCGCCATGCCGCGCAGCAGCGCGCCGATTTCCACCGCGCCCGGATGGATCGGCTGCTGGCTGCCGATGGAGAGCATGCTGCCGGCCAGCGACCGGCCCCGGTCGGCCGCCTTGCGGATGCGGGCGAGATGCCGCTTCTGCCGGTCGTTGAAGCCGGTCTCGCGCTCCAGGAGACCGAGGCTGCCGGTGATGATGCCGATCATGTTGCCGACTTCGTGGCTCACCTGGTGCGTCATGCGCATGATGCCGTCGAGGCGCTGGATCTTGGCCGCCTCCGCCTCCTGCCGGTCGATATCGGTGACGTCGCGCGCAAGCAGCACGATGCCGCCGTCCGGCTGGCGCGACAGCGAGACCTCCGTCACCCGCCCCGCCGCGGAGCGATGGCGCAGCACGGAGCGATCCTCGAGCGCGCCCGCCTCGCTTTCGGCCGGCAGCAACATCGGGTCGATCTCGGGGATCGGGGCGACGAATTTGCGCACCGGCAGTTTGCGCGCCGAGCCCGACCAGCCGACGAGCTCGATGACGCGGCGGTTCATGGTGATCGGCTTGCCGCGCGGATCGAACAGCGCGATGCCCTCGTTCATGGTGCGGAAGGTGGAGCGGATGGTGCGCGCGGCGGCCTCGGCGGTGCGCCGCAGCCGCGAGACGCGCTCGACGCTCTCGCGGAAGGCGCGGAAGGCCTCCAGCAGCCGCACCAGCTCGGTTTCCGTGCCGTCATAGCGCGGGGCATCGACGTCCTTGCGCCCTTCCGCCAGCGCGTTCATGCCGTTCGACAGCGCGACGATGCCGCGCGAGACGCGCATGACGGAGCGGATGGAGAAGATCGCCATGACGAGCACGAGCAGCGCGGCGAAGGCGACGATGACGAGCAGGCGGCTCAGCGCATCGGAGGTCGAGACGAGATCGTCGTTGAGGCCGCGGGCGACCGCCTCGCTCTGGGTCTCCGTGGCGTGCGAGAGATCGCGCGAGACGGAATGCAGCCGCGAGACGGCGGCGCGGATGGCGAACATTTCGAGGAGGTAGCGGGTCTGCGCCTCGAAGACGCGCTCATAGGGGGCGAACTCGGCGGCGGAAAACCCGTTTGGGGCGGCGCGCACAAGGCGCGGCGCGGTTTCGGCAACATAGCGGCGGCGCAGTTCCCCGAGCTGGAACAGGCTGTCGGAATTGGAGGCCGACTGCACGATGGCGTTCAGCCGCCGGCGGAAATCGGTGTCGGCGATGCCGCTGCCCGTGGCGATCTCGCCGAGCGCGGCGGCGGCCTCGGCCTTGTGCTGCTGGGCGCTGTCCGCATCGCCCGCAAGCATCATGGTCTGCGTGCGGATCGTCTCCAGCAGCTCGACGATGCGGGTGCTGGCAAGACCCTTCACGGCCGCCGCCCCGCTTTCCGGCGCCATGGTGCGCAGCAGCGTATCGACCTGCGCGACCACCGAGCGGCTTTCGCTGGAGACCCGGTAGGGCGAGGTGGCGTTCATCAGGAAGGGGGCGCTGGAGACGAGGTCGGAAACCTGGCGCGAGACGAGCGAGGCCTTGGCGAGGCTCGAAAAGGCCTGCAGGCCGTAGCTCGCCATCTCCTCGCGTGCCCGCTGCAGGCCGTAGATGGCGATGGTCGACAGGCTGAAGACGAGCACGCAGATGAAGACGATCGCAAACGGCAGGCGGAAGGCGATCGAGGAGAGGAAGGGGCGGCTGATCACGGTGAAAGCTCGCCATCGTCTGTGTCGAGCACGTAGCCCTTGCCGCGCCGCGTCTTGATATGGCGCGGCAGGTCCGGGTTGCGCTCGATCTTGCGGCGCAGGCGCAGCACCAGCACGTCGACGTTGCGGTCGATGTAGCGGTCGCTCTCCGCGCCGAGCCGGTCGAGGATATGCGCGCGGCTGACCGGGATGTTCGGCGTCTCGGCGAGGATTTCGAGCAGGGCGAATTCGGCGCCGGTCAGCGACTTTGCGGGATCGGTGCGGCAGACGGCGCGGCGGTTCGCAAGGTCCACCGACCAGTCGCCGAGCTTCAGGGACGCCGGTTCGTGCTCGCGCTCGCTGTCCCGCTCGGGCTTCAGCGAGGGAATCGTGCGGCGCAGCACGGCCTTGATGCGCGCCGTCAGCTCGATCGGTTCGAAGGGCTTGACGACATAGTCGTCCGCCGCCGTCTCCAGCCCCAGCACGCGGTCGGCGGCGCTGCCCGCCGCCGTCACCATGACGATGCCGATATTGGTCTGCGCGCGCAGGCGCTGGGCGAACACCCTGCCGGAAATGCCGGGCAGGTTATGGTCGACGAGCACGAGATGCACGCTCTCGCGCGCCAGCACGCCCGCGGCGGCCTCCGCCGACGGCGCGGTCACCGGTATCCAGCCCTCCGCCTCCACCAGGTCGGAGATGAGCTCCGCCATGTCCGGATCGTCCTCGACGATCAGAATCCGTATCCTCTCGTTCAACACATACCTTCCTCCCGCGCCCATCATAGTGAGGCCGGGATGATTGTTCAAAGCGGCTCGCATTATGCGGCCTTGTCACATTTGTAACCTTTGTCATCTTTGGGAGGGCGGGCAGGCCGGCGCTGTAAGAACGGTAACCATTCTTCGATTGCGGTGCGCGGCGGATGTGCCATCCTGAACGTGGAGATTGGGATGCCCGCCGTTGCAGGCGGTGCGTTCCGAATGGGAGGAACATCGTGAGAGGCATCAGCGCTTTCGGCGCGGGCGCGGCCCTTTGGCTGTGTGCCGCCACGGCCGGCATGACGGCCCCCTCGCTCACCGTCCTGTGCGGTGTGGACGAGGCGTGGTGCGCCGTCATGCAGAAGGCCTACGAGGCGAAGACGGGCCTCGAGATCGCGATGACGCGCCGGAGCACCGGCGACATCCTCAACCAGATCCGCGCGGAAAAGGCAGCGCCCACCGTCGACGTCTGGTGGGGCGGCACGGGCGACACGCATCTGCAAGCCGGTTCGGAGAACCTGCTGGAACCCTACCAGCCGGCGCATGAGCGCGACATGCTGCCCTGGGCGCAGAACTTCTTCGCCATGTCCGGCGGCCGCTCGGCCGGCATCTATGCCGGGGCGCTGGGCTTCGCCTACAATGCCGACCTGCTGCGCGCGGCAAAGCTGCCGGCGCCGACCTGCTGGAAGGACCTGACGGACATCGCCTATCGCGGCCGCATCCAGAGCGGCAATCCGAACTCCTCCGGCACCGCGTTCACGACACTGGCGACGCTGGTGCAGCTTTTCGGCGAGGAGGAGGCCTTCCGCTATCTGGCCGCGCTCAACCGCAACATCGAGCGCTACACGTCATCGGGCTCCGCGCCGGTCAAGGCCGCGGCGCGCGGCGAGGTGCTGATCGGCATTTCCTTCATGCACGACGCCGTCACGCAGAAGGAGGCCGGCTCCCCGCTCGTCATCGTCGCGCCCTGCGAGGGCACGGGCTACGAGATCGGCGCCGTCAGCATCGTCAAGGGCGCGCGGCACGTGGAGGAGGCGAAGCGCTTCGTCGATTTCGCGCTGAGCCCGGAGGGTCAGGCGACGGGTGCGGCCGCCGGCCAGAACCAGGTGCCTTCGAACGCCATGGCGGGCCTGCCGCTCGCCGCCCCCGATATCTCGCTGATCAAGATGGTGGATTACGACTTCGCCACCTTCGGCTCGCCGGAAGAACGAAGTCGGCTGCTCGAGCGGTTCGACGCGGTGGTCTCCGCGACGAACTGATCGAGGCCCGGAAATAACCCCTATTCGACAATCGCGACCGAGCCGCCCGCGGGCAGCCCGAAGGCCCCGCCATGCGCGTCCGCGCCAGCATTCAAACCAAGGCAACAGGAGGATGCCCCATGAAGACCACAACCCTTTCCCTCATGCTTTTCGCCGGGACGGCGCTTGCCGCCCTGCCGGCGCAGGCGGCCGGCGAACTCAACCTCATCTGCTCGGCCGACGTCGTCATCTGCGAGCAGATGAAGGGCGATTTCGAGAAGGCGCATAGCGACATCAAGGTGAACATGGTGCGCCTGTCCTCGGGCGAGACCTATGCCAAGGTACGCGCCGAGGCCCGCAACCCGAAGACCGACATCTGGTGGGCCGGCACGGGCGACCCGCATCTCCAGGCCGCTTCGGAGAACCTGACGCTGGAATACAAGTCGCCCAAGCTCGACGAACTGAACGACTGGGCGAAGAAGCAGGCCGAAAGCGCGGGCTACAAGACGGTCGGCGTCTATGCCGGCGCGCTCGGCTGGGGCTACAACACCGAGATCTTCAAGTCGAAGGGCTTCAAGGAGCCGCTCTGCTGGGCCGATCTGCTGGCGCCGGAACTGAAGGGCGAGATCCAGATCGCCAATCCGAACTCGTCCGGCACCGCCTATACGGCGCTCGCCTCCCTCGTGCAGATCATGGGCGAGGACCCGGCCTTCGACTACCTGAAGAAGCTCAACGACAACATCTCGCAATACACCAAGTCCGGCTCGGCGCCCGTCAAGGCGGCGGCGCGCGGCGAGACGGCGCTCGGCATCGTCTTCGTGCATGACGCGGTGGCGCAGACGGCCGAAGGCTTCCCGGTCAAGTCGATCACGCCCTGCGAGGGCACCGGCTACGAGATCGGCTCCATGTCGATCATCAAGGGCGCGCGCAACCTCGACAATGCCAAGATCTGGTACGACTGGGCGCTGACCGCGGAGGTCCAGTCGCGCATGAAGGATGCGAAGTCCTTCCAGCTGCCGTCGAACAAGAACGCGGAAATCCCGAAGGAAGCGCCGCGCTTCGAGGACATCAAGCTGATCGACTACGATTTCGCGACCTATGGCGAGCCGGCCAAGCGCAAGGCGCTGCTGGAGCGCTGGGACCGCGAAGTCGGCGCGGCCGCCAACTGACGGCCCGATGGACGGCGCCCGTCTCCTCCGGGCGCCGTCTTCCCGAAACGACACACCATAGCGAGGTCGGCCATGAGACATGGCAATCGCAGGCTGGACGTGGTCCTGATCCTGGGCGCGGTCGCTTTGACCCTTCTGCCCTGGTACCGGATCGACGGCGGCTTCTACGGGTTCGGTTGGCTGGCCGGTTTCCCTCTTTCGACCGAGGTCGCGCCCGGCCTCGTGCAGATCGCCGCGCATGGCCGATGGTGGCTAGCCGGCGTCGTTCTGCTGCTTCTTCTCGCCGGCGCGGCGCGCGGCATGGCGGACCCGATGCGCCGCGGCGCCGCGCTGGCCTGGCTGGGCGCGCTCGGCGTCCTCTTCCTGTCGCTGCAGGGCCTTGCCATCGGCTTTTCCGGCTGGACGTGGACGATCAGCGAAAGCCTGTTCGGCGCGCTTTCGGACGGCCAGCCCTCGATGGGCGCCGGCGCCGTGCTGTCGGCCGTCGTCTTCGTGCTGCTCTTTTCCTTCGGCCTTGCGGAGCGCGGCGTCATGAAGGGCGATGCCTTCGTCGTCAGCGCCATCTCGCTGCTCGTCTTCCTCGTCGCCGTCTTCGTCTTCTATCCGATCGGCAGCATGTTCGCCGGCTCGGTGCAGGATTTCGACGGCTCGTTCAATCCGGACGGCTTCATCCGCAACATGCAGGATCCCGGCATCTGGAGCCTTGGCTGCGTCATCGGCGGCGGGCGCTGCGGCGTTGCCTGGCGCACCCTGTGGCTCGCCATCATGACCGGTCTCGGCTCGACGCTGCTCGGCCTCGCCTTCGCGCTGGTCGCCACCCGCACGCGTTTTCCCTACAAGAAGGGCCTGCGCCTCCTCACCATCCTGCCGATCATCACGCCGCCCTTCGTCATCGGCCTCGCGCTGACGCTGCTCTTCGGCCGCGCGGGCGTCATCACGCAGGGACTTTCCGAGCTTTTCGGCATCGAGCCCGGCCGCTGGCTCTACGGCCTCACCGGCATCTGGATCGCGCAGGTCCTGTCCTTCACGCCGATCGCCTTCCTCGTCCTGATCGGCGTCGTCGAGGGCGTCAGCCCGTCGATGGAGGAGGCCTCCACGACGCTGCGCGCCGACCGCTGGCGCACCTTCCGGCGCGTCTCGCTGCCGCTGATGAAGCCGGGCCTCGCCAATGCCTTCCTCATCGGCTTCATCGAGAGCATGGCCGATTTCGGCAATCCGCTGGTGCTCGGCGGCAGCCACGGCGTGCTCTCGACGGAGATCTTCTTCGCCGTCGTCGGCTCGCAGAACGATCCCTCGCGCGCCGCCGTGCTCGCCATGGTTCTGCTCGTCTTCACGCTCTCGGCCTTCCTTGCCCAGCGCTTCTGGCTGTCGGGCAAGAACTTCGCCACCGTCACGGGCAAGGGCGACAGCGGGGCGCATATCGCGCTGCCGCGCGGCCTGTCGATCGGCGTGCATGCCATCGTCATCCCCTGGGGCCTCTTCACGCTCGTCGTCTACGGCATGATCCTCGTCGGCGGCTTCGTGAAGACCTGGGGCCTCGACAATTCGCTGACGCTCGACCACTACGCCAAGGCCTTCTCCATCAGCTTCGACGGCAGCATCGCCTGGACGGGCGTCGCCTGGAACTCGTTCTGGACGACGATGGAGATCGCGCTGATCTCCGCGCCGCTGACGGCCATCGTCGGCCTTTTGACGGCCTATATCATCGTGCGCCAGAAGTTTACCGGCAAGAACGTGTTCGAGTTCGCGCTGATGATGAGCTTCGCCATTCCCGGCACGGTCATCGGCGTCAGCTACATCATGGCCTTCAACCTGCCGCCGCTGGAAATGACCGGCTCGGCGCTGATCCTGATCGCCTGCTTCGTGTTCCGCAACATGCCGGTTGGCGTGCGCGGCGGGATCGCGGCGATGAGCCAGCTCGACAAGAGCCTGGACGAGGCCTCGCTGACGCTGCGCGCCGGCAGCTTCCGCACCATCCGCAAGGTCATCCTGCCGCTCCTGCGGCCCGCCATCACCGCCGCGCTCGTCTATTCCTTCGTGCGCGCCATCACCTCGATCAGCGCCGTCATCTTCCTCGTCAGCGCCGAATACAACATGGCGACCTCCTATATCGTCGGCCTCGTCGAGAACGGCGAATACGGCGTGGCGATCGCCTATTCCTCCATGCTGATCGTCGTGATGATCACCGTCATCACCGGCTTCCAGCTTCTCGTGGGCGACCGGCGCCTGCGCCGTGAGAACCGCGTCGCCGGCCTTGCCCCCTCTCGTCAGGAGAAAACCGCATGATCAACCAGAAAGCCGGCTCCGTCACGTTCGAGAACGTGAAGAAGACCTTCGGCGCCTTCACCGCCATCCCCGACCTTTCGCTCACCATCGAGCCCGGCACGCTCGTCACCCTGCTCGGCCCCTCCGGCTGCGGCAAGACGACGACGCTGCGCATGCTGGCCGGGCTGGAACACCCGACGGCCGGGCGCATCCTCATCGGCGGCAAGGACGTCACCATGCTGCCGGCCAACGAGCGCGACGTCTCGATGGTCTTCCAGTCCTATGCGCTCTTTCCGCATATGAGCTCGCTCGACAATGTCGCCTACGGTCTGGAATCCTCCGGCCTCTCGCGCAGGGAGGCGCGGGAGAAGGCGGAGGAGGGGCTTTCGCTCGTCGGCCTTGCCGGCATGGGCGGGCGCCTGCCGGCCGAGCTTTCCGGCGGCCAGCAGCAGCGCGTCGCCGTCGCCCGCGCGCTGGTGCTGGAGCCGCAGGTGCTGCTGCTCGACGAGCCGCTCTCCAACCTCGACGCCCGCCTTCGCCGCCGGGTGCGCACGGAGATCCGCGAGCTCCAGCAGCGCCTCGGCTTCACCGCCGTCTATGTCACGCACGACCAGGACGAGGCGCTCGCCGTCTCCGACCGCATCATCGTCATGAAGGACGGCGAGATCGCCCAGTCGGGCGCCCCGCGCGACCTCTACGAGTTCCCGGCCTCCTCCTTCATCGCCGACTTCATGGGCGAGGCGAATGTCATCGCCTGCGAGGTCGTCGGCATCGACGGCGCCGAGGCCGATATCCGCATCGGCAGCCTTACGCACCGCGTGCCCGCCGGCCGGGCGAAACCCGGCGCCGCCAGCCTTGCCGTGCGCCCCGGCGCGGTGACGCTCGCCGAGGGCCGCGGCGAGGGGCTGGCCGGCCGCATCCTGCATTCGGCCTATCTCGGCGACCATGTCGAATACGAGGTGGAGACCGATGTCGGCACGCTCTTCATCGTCGACCATGCCGTCGACCGCATCCTGCCCGCCGCCTCTAACGCCACGCTCGGCTTCAAGAACCGCGGCATCGCCCTCATCAGCAACTAGAGCGATTCCGCTTTTCCTCGAATCGCGGAACCGCTCTATCTTTTTGTTTTTACGCAATTCCCGACGCAAAACCGCTTCGCACTTTTGCTGGAATTGCTTACCCAAGGAAATCAGTATGACGTCGCAAGAGACGGACCTCGACAGGCGCTTCGTCCTCGCCAAGGCCATCGCCCAGGAGGCGGGGGCCATGGCGCTCGATTACTTCAACCGCCGCGACAGCCTGGTGATCGAGACCAAGCGCGACCCGCAGGACGTCGTCTCCATCGCCGACCGCACCGTGGAGAAGCTGATCCGCGAGCGGGTCGCGGCGACGTTTCCCGGCGACGGCTTCCTCGGCGAGGAGTTCGGCCACACGGCGGGCAGCTCCGGCTACACCTGGGTCGTCGATCCCATCGACGGCACCGCGCCCTTCGTCAGCGGCATGCCGAACTGGTGCGTCTCTGTCGCCGTGCTGCACGGCGACGAGCCCGTCATCGGCGTCATCGGCGCGCCCTGCCACAACGAGCTCTATGCCGCCGCCGCCGGCAGGGGCGCCAAGCTCAACGGCAAGGTCCTGACGCTCGACCCCACCCGCAACGTGCGCAACGCCATGACCGGCATCGGCGCCAACAGCCATGTGACGCCGGAGGCCATGGCCGACATCGTCAGCCGGCTGCTGCAGGCCGGCGGCACCTTCATCCGCAACGGCTCCGGCGCGCTGATGCTCGCCTATGTCGCGGCCGGCCGGCTCGTCGGTTACTACGAGCCCTACATGCACGCCTGGGATTGCCTTGCCGGCTATTGCCTCGTGAAGGAGGCCGGCGGCTGGCACCACCCCTTCCCGGTGGAGGGCGAACGGCTGACCAAAGGATCGCCGGTCGTCGCCGCAGGCCCGGGCGCCCGCGCCGACCTCGAAAAGCTGGCCGGGCTTGCCTAGCCGGCCAGTTTCACACATCAATGCACGGCTGTGCAATATTGTGTTGACAAGTGCCGACCCTCAATGATTGACTGCACCCACTGACCAGCCGGGATGGGAGGAAACATTCCCGGTTTGGTCGAATTCGGTGCGGTGGCCGGCGGAAGCCGGCAGGGGAGGAAACATTGCACGGCTTTGCGAAGACGGTTGGAAAAATGTGCCGCAGCGCACAAGGCGGGCTCCATGGCCACGTCTGATGCGGCTGTAGCGCCAGCGCCCGTTGGCGGCGCGCGCTGGCGCTACCGGTTGCGGCTGGCGCTGCGCGAGCCGACGACGGTGATCGCCGTCCTGATGGCGGCGCTGTTTGCCTATCTCATCGTGGTGCCGATCCTGTCGATCCTTTCGGATGCGGCCACCGTGCAGTTCGGCGACGAGCGGCGCACGGCGGGCGAAACGGGCAGCTTCACCGCCTACTATCTCTACCGCGCCTTCGCCTCGCCCGTCGCGCACGATCTCTTCTGGGAGCCGCTCCTCAACACGCTGAAGGTGGCCTTCGGCGCCATCGCCATCTCGCTGTCGGTCGGCGGCGTGCTCGCCTGGCTGATCGCGCGCACCGACATGTTCGGCCGCCGATGGTTCGCCACCGCCCTCATCGTGCCCTACATGCTGCCGGCCTGGACCTTCGCGCTCGCCTGGACCACGCTGTTCAAGAACCGCACCGTCGGCGGCCAGCCGGGCTGGTTCGAGGCGATCGGCCTGTCGCCGCCGGACTGGCTCGCCTATGGCCAGGTGCCGATCACCATCATCCTCGCGCTGCACTATACCCCTTTCGTCATCCTGCTGTTCGGCTCGGCTCTGCGCCGCTTCGACAGCCAGCTGGAGGACAGCGCGCGCATTCTCGGCGCGCCGGGCCGGGTGGTCGCCTTGCAGATCATCCTGCCGCTGATGCGCCCCGCGCTGCTGTCGGCCGTGCTGCTCATCTTCGCCAAGTGCCTCGGCGAGTTCGGCGTGCCCTATGTGCTCGGCCTGCCGGTGAAGTTCGACGTGCTGGCGACCTCGCTCTACCGCTCCATCGGCTCGCGCCAGACCGGCGTTGCGGGCGTGCTCGCCGGCGCCATCATGCTGATCGGCGTTCTGGCCATCATGATCGACGCGCATCTCGCCCGCGAGGCGCGGCGCTTCGTCACCGTCGGCTCCAAGGGCGCGATGAACCGGCTGTCGCGGCTGAAATCCTGGCGCTGGCCGGCCAGCGGCTTTGCCGCCGCCGTCTTCATCGTCTCCGTCGGCATGCCGCTCCTGACGCTGGCCCTCTCGACGGTCATGCACCAGCCCGGCAGCTTCGCCTGGTCGAATTTCACGCTCGACTACTGGATCGGCCGGGACCTGCCGACGGTCGCCATGCGCACCGGCATCCTGCTCAGCCCCGATCTCTGGCAGGCGGCGCTGAACACGCTCTCCATCGTCGGCATCGCCTCCGTCTGCTCGGGCATCCTCGGCGTGCTCACCGGCTATGTCGTGGTGCGCACGACCATCCGGCCGCTGGCGATCTTCCTGCGGCAGGTCACCTTCATGCCTTATCTGGTGCCCGGCATCGCCTTCGCCGCCGCCTATCTCTCGCTCTTCGCCGTGCAGCGCGGGCCGATCCCCGGCCTCTACGGCACGACGCTGATCCTCATCCTCGCTTTGATGGCGGACCAGATGCCCTATGCGTCCCGCGCCGGCATCTCGGCCATGATGCAGCTCGGCAAGGACCCGGAGGAGGCGGCGCAGATCGTCGGCGCCGGCTGGTTCCGCCGCATGACGTCCATCGTCATCCCCATCCAGAAAGGCTCGCTCGTCACCGGCATCCTCCTGCCCTTCATCTCGGGCATCAAGGGGCTCAGCCTCTTCGTCATCCTCGCCGTGCCCGCCACGGACGTGCTGACGACCTTCTCGCTGCGCCTCGTCGACTACAACTACACCCAGGCCGCCAATGCCGTGGTGCTGATCATCGCCGGCCTTGCCTATGGCGGCACGGTGCTCGCCCAGCGGCTCACCCGCACCAACCTTGCCGAGGGACTTGGAAACTGATGCCCGATATCGTTCTCAGCAATGTGCAGAAATCCTACGGCGCCGGCTCGCCCAACGCGGTAAGCGACCTCGACCTCCACATCAGGGACGGCGAGTTCATGTGCCTGCTCGGCCCCTCCGGTTGCGGCAAGACGACGACGCTGCGTATGATCGCCGGGCTGGAGAACCTGACGGACGGCGAGATCCGCGTCGGCGAGAAGATCGTCGACAGCCCGGCGCGCGGCGCCTTCATCGGCCCGGAAAAGCGCGGCATGGGCCTCGTCTTCCAGTCCTATGCGCTCTGGCCGCATCTCACCATCGAGCGCAATACGGATTTCGGCCTGCGCCTGCGCAAGGTGCCGAAGGCCGAGCGCGAGGCGCGCGTGACCGAGGTCATGAAGGCGCTGGACATCGAGAAGTACCGGCACCGCTATCCCTCCCAGCTTTCCGGCGGCCAGCAGCAGCGCGTGGCGCTCGCCCGCATGCTGGCGGTCAATCCCGGCGTGCTGCTGCTCGACGAGCCGCTGTCCAACCTCGACGCGCGCCTCAGGCTCGAAATGCGCGCCGAGCTGAAGCGCATCCACGCCGCCTTCGGCACCACCATCGTCTTCGTCACGCACGACCAGTGGGAGGCGATGACGCTCGCCACCTCCATCGCCGTCATGAACGAGGGCCGGCTGCAGCAGCTCGGCACGCCCAACGACATCTACGACCGGCCGGCGAACCGCTTCGTCGCCGAATTCGTCGGCAGCCCGCCGATCAACATTCTCGAAACCGCGACCGGCCATGCGCTGGATCGCGCCGCATCGCATTGGCTCGCCGGTCGGCTCGGCGAGAGCGCGGGGGTCGGCTCGGTGGGCTTTCGGCCCGAGGCCCTGCAGATCGCGCGCTCGGAGGCTGCCGTTCCCGGCGACAGCTTCCGCCATGCGGCCGAGGTCACCGGCATCCTGCCGACCGGCGGAAGCTGGATCATCGAACTGAAGGTCGACGGCCGCGCCCTCTTCGCCACCACCACCGAATGCCCGGTGCTGAAGGGCGGCGAGCGGGTCTTCGTCCATGCCCGGCCGACGGCCATGCATGTCTTCGACGCGGCGGGCCTGAGGCTTGCCGGCGCCGACGACACGCTGGCGCGCGCCGCCTGAACCGAAACGGAAACTGAAACCCGCGCCATCCGATGGGAAGAGACGGACGGGGCGAAGCTGGAGGAGGAGAGCATGCGGAAATACGGTTTACTGGCAGGCGCTGCGCTGGCGCTATGCATGGCCGGCGGGGCGCTGGCGGAAGACTTCAACCTCGACGCGCTGATCGAGGCGGCGAAGAAGGAGCCGCCGCTGTCGGTCTATGACAGCACCGGCAAGATCGTCGACATGGTCGAGGCGTTCAACGCCAAATACGGGCTGAAGGCGGAGGGCTCGAAATCCAAGGCCACCGCGCAGCTCGAAACGATCATCCGCGAATCCCAGTCGGGCAACATCCAGACGGACGTATCCTTCATCTCCGACCCCTCGGCGGTGGTCGGCCAGCTGATGCCCGCCGGCTTCGTGGAGAACTGGGTGCCGCCGGATCTTGCCAAGGACATCTCGCCCGAGGCGCACAACCCGCTGCTCGTCGTGTCGAGCCCCAATTTCCTCGCCTACAACACCAAGCTCTACGACAAGTGCCCGATCACCAATATCTGGCAGCTCACGGAGGCGGAGTGGAAGGGCAAGTTCGCCATGCAGGACCCGCTTGGCAAGCCGTCCTACACCGACTGGTTCAACCAGATGCGCAGCCGCATCGACGACAAGATCGCCGCCGCCTACGAGAAGCAGTACGGCAAGAAGCTGGAGAGCGACCTCGGCAGCGCGACCGAGGCCTTCGTGGCGGCGCTCGCGGCCAACGGCCCGCTGCTGACGGATTCGGATTCCGCCGCCGCCGAGGCCGTCGCCGCACCCGGCCAGAGCGAGCCCTTCGTCGGCCTCGTCGCCTCGGCCAAGTTCCGCGACAATGCGGGCAAGGGCTTCTCGCTGGGTCTTTGCGCCGGGGTGGATCCGATCATCGGCTTCTCAAACCCGACGGTCGGCGTCATCGTCAAGGGCTCGGACAGCCCGAACACGGCAAAGCTCTTCGTCCACTATGCCATGACGGCCGAGGGCATCGCGCCGCAGGCCGAGGACGGCAAGCTGTCCAGCAACCGCACCGTCGGCCTGCCGGACGACGAGCCGTCGGGCATCGGCAAGCATCTCGATGCCCTGCTGAACTACGACCCGGCGACGGGCCTCGAAGACTGGGACAGCCGGCAGGACTGGCAGGATTTCTGGCGCGTCCACTACAAGCGCTGAGCGAAAGACGGGCGGGCCGTTTCCCGGCCCGCCTGCCGCCCTTGCGGCGGCAATGATGAACCGGAAACGAACAGGGCAGGAAAGACAGGGCACATGAGCATTGACGAGGGGGCGATCGATCGCCGGGAGGCCTTCCTGCACGCGCTTGTCCGCGAGGCGGCGGAGCTTGCCCGCGCCGGCTTTGCCCGGCAGACGGGCCAGGCGGTCAGCATGAAGGGCCCGCAGGACTACCTGACGGAGACCGACGGGCAGGTGGAAGACCATCTGCGCGCCCGGATCTCGGAGGCTTTCCCCGAGGACGGCTTCCTCGGCGAGGAGAGCGGCGGCGAGCCCGGCCGGCAGGCCTGGGTGGTCGATCCCATCGACGGCACGGCCAATTTCGCCCGCGCGATCCCGCATTTCTGCGTCGCAATCGCCTTCATCGCCAGGGGCGAGGTGCAGCTCGGCGCCATCGTCAACCCGGTGCTGGACGAGGTCTATTTCGCCCGCCTCGGCCGCGGGGCGCACCGCAACGGCAAGCCGATCCGCGTTTCCGCCACGAGCGACATTACCGCCACCTCCTTCGAGATGGGCTGGTCGAACCGCCGGCCGCTCGCCCGCTATATCGGCGCGCTCAACGCGCTCTTCGAGGCGGGCAGCAATGTGCGGCGCGGCGCCTGCGGGGCGCTGGGGCTCGCCTATGTTGCGGACGGGCGCAGCGACGGCTATGCGGAGCTGCACATGAATTCCTGGGATTGCCTTGCCGGCCTCCTGCTCGTGCGCGAGGCGGGCGGGGTGACGGGGCCGTTCCTGTCGCTCGGCGGGCTGACCGACGGCGCGGCGGTGCTGGCCGCCGCGCCCGGCGTCGCCGCCATCCTGTCGGAGGCGACGGGCATTCCCCTTCTGACCGGGCCGGACCTTCTGGCCGTGGCGGAAGAAGAGCATCGGAGAACCGCATGACCGACAAACCCACCCGCCACTACGATCGCCCGCCGATCAGCCGCGTCTACGAGAACCTGCCGGGCTTCGGCGTCGATCTCTTCGTCGGCGGCCGCGAGGGGGCGTCGGACGTGCCGCTACTGCGCGAGAACGGCATTTCCACCGTGCTCAACTGCGCGGTCAACCTCGACTTCAACTATGTCGCGGCGCCCGACGAGGTCTCGCATGACAGCCGCGTCGGCTACGGCCCGGCGCCCATCCGCTACTACAAGCTCGGCATCGTCGACGGCCCCGGCAATCCCGACACGATGTTCCTCGCCGGCTACTACCAGCTGCTCGGCGCCTTGCAGCAGGTCCTGCCGGAAAAGCCGAGCTATCCCATGCGCGAGCGCGGCAACGTGCTGGTCAACTGCCGGGCGGGGCGCTCCCGCTCGGTGATCCTCGCCGCGCTCTTGCTGCATTTGCAGATCCCCGGCGAATTCCCGACGCTTGGCTCCGCGGTCGACCATGTGCGGGTGAAGCGCGAGCTGCGCCCCGACGAATGGCACGAGACGCCGAAGCCCATGCTTGTCGCCGCCGCCGAGAGCGCCGCCGGCTGGGTGCGCCTCGTCGAGGCCGACCGCGTCCGCGCCGCCGCCCCCGCAAGAGCCACCGCATGATCCGCATCGCCGTCATCGCCGATCCGCATGTGCATGATTGCGCCTGGATACCGGATGGTTCCGGCCTGCCCGGCGCCATCCGCAGCTTTACTGAAACCGCCGCCTCGACGCGCGTCTTCAACGAAAGCATCCCCGCCTTCCGCGCCGCGCTGGACCGCGTCGCCGAGGCCGGCGTGAAGATCGTGCTCCTCGTCGGCGACCTCACCGACGACGGCCAGCGACCGAACATCCGCGCCGCGCTCGCCCTTGTTGAGGAGTACCGCCGGCGCCACGGCCTCCGCGTGCTGATGACCCCCGGCAACCACGATTTCTACGCCCTTGCGGGCCGGCCGCAGGACAAGAGCTTCCTCATGGCCGACGGCCGGTCGCTGCTCCTCAGAAGCGCCGATTGCCCGGAGGCGGCGACGCTCGGCACGGCGGAGGCGCTCGCCATGCTCTCCGGCCTCGGCTTCATGCCCGAGGCGGGCGACCTGCACTGGGAAAGCCCCTTCGGCACCGATCCGGCCTGGGAGGCCCGCAGCTACGAGGCGGTGAGCCCGGACGGCGGCACGCACTGCCGGATGATCGATTCCTCCTATCTCGTCGAACCGGTGGAAGGCCTCTGGGTGCTCGCCGTCGACGCCAATGTCTGCGTGCCGCGCGACGGGGCGGGCGACCTTGCCGATCCCGGAGAGTTCCACGATCCGACCGACGGCGGCTGGCGGGCCGTGCTCGCGCATCGCGCTCATCTCTTTTCCTGGATGGCGGACGTGGCGACGCGGGCGAAGGCGAAGGGCAAGCGGCTCGTCGCCTTCTCGCACTATCCGGCGCTCGATCCGCTCGGCGGCGTGTCGAGCGAGGAGGTCGCGCTGTTCGGCCCCACCGGCCTTGCCCGCCGCGCGCCGACGGCCGCGGTGGCCGACGCCTTCGCCGCGACCGGCGTTTCCCTGCATTTCTCCGGCCATCTCCATGTCAACGACACGGCGCGGCACGAGACGGGCGCGGGACGCTTCGTCAACATCGCGGTTCCCTCGCCGGTCGGCTACGGGCCGGGCCTGAAGATCGTCGACCTCTACGCTGATCGCAGCGAGATCCGCACGCTCTCTCTCCGGCAGGTGCCCGGCCACGACGCGGCCTTCGCAGCCTACCGCACCGAGGCGGCGCGGGAAGGGGCGGCGGAGCTCGCCGCGAGTTCCGCGCCCGACCACGGCACCTTCCTCAGCCGCCATCTCGTCAACCTCGTGCACGGGCGTTACCTCGCGCGCGAATGGCCGCGCGACATGGTGGAGTTCGTGCGCACGGCGACGGTCGCCGACCTTCTCGAAGCGCTCGGGCTCGCCGCCGCCGGCGCGCCGGCCTTCGGCCTCAACGAGCTCGTCGAGGACTGGTACCGGCTGCGCAAGGCGGGCGAGCTCAGCCACGCGGACATCGCATCCGACCGCCTCGCCTTCTACCGGGACCTTTGCGCAAGGGCGCCGCATATCGAGGGCGACGGCCTGCCGGCCCGCTTTTCCACGCTGCTGCGCATGATGCGCGCCTATCTCGAGCGCCCGCCGAATCGGGATTTCTCCCTCAGCCTGCCCGACCTCGTCGTCCGGGCGCTTTAGAGTTTGTCAGGAAAAGTGGGAGCCGGTTTTCCCGAAGAGACAAACGAAAACAAAGAAACCGAGAATCTGTCTGGTTCAGAATGAACCTGAAAGATTCTAGGGCCGCACGCTCTTGCGCCAGGCGACCTGCGTCGGCAGGCGCTTGGGCGGGGCGGGGTCGGCCTCGTCCTTCTCGATGATGGAGACGATATGGTCGGCGATCTCGCCGATCGGCTGGCGGAAGGTGGTGAGGTTGTAGCCGATCCAGCCGGCCTGCGGGATGTCGTCGAAGCCGACGACGCAGAGCGCCTCGGGGATGTCGAGGCGGAATTCCAGCCGCGCCACGTCCATGAAGCCGAGCGCCAGCAGGTCGGTGACGCAGAACACGCCGTCCGGCCGGCCGGAGGCGCCGAGCAGCTGGCGGGCGCCTTCCGCGCCGGTCGCGTAGCTGGTCGGCCCGGCACGGCTGACCTGCGCTTCGAGACCGAGCTCGGCGGCAGCGGCGACGAAGGATTGCTCGCGCGTCACGATGCTCGGCGTGCCCGCCGTCGAGCTGACCACGGCAAGGCGCCGGCAGCCGGCCCGGTGCAGCATGAGGCAGGCCTCGCGCGCCGCGCTCTCATTGTCCACCAGCACGATCTCCGGCCCCTCGATCGGGTCGTCGCGGTTGATGAGGATGACGCGCTGGCCGTTCTCGATGCAGGTCTCGATCAGCGAGACGGGCGGCGCGCCGGACACCACCACCGTGGCGTCGGCGCGGTAGTTCAGCGTCTGGCGCAGCGCCGCCTCGACATTGTCCGGCTGGCCGGCCGTGTTCAGCACCATGACCACCTTGCCGATCGCCTGCAGCTTGCGCGTGGTGACCTCCACCACATTGGAGTGGAAGGGCGCCTGCAGCTCCGCCACGATCATGCAGACGATGCCGGACCGGTGATGGATCAGCCCGCGCGCCAGGTGGTTGACGTGGTAGCCGAGCTTTTCCGCCGCCGCGAGCACCTTGGCGCGCGTCGCCGGCGAAACGCTGGCCCCGTCGGTGAAGGTGCGCGAGACGGCCGAGCGCGAGACGCCCGCGAGCTCGGCCACGCGAATGGCGCTGACCGAGGCCTTTTTCGGCCTGGACCTGGATGTCGTCACGTCTTCCTGCCTCCGGATGCGTTTGTGCATACTTGCGCATACTCTTCGCCCTGTGCAAAGCCGCAGCGTTATGAATTTCCCCGGAAAAGCGTGAAATCGCGGGATCGCACCGCCATTCCCACCATCGGTCCCGCGCCGGATTTCGCACGGCTGTGCAAGCAGCTCTCCGCCGACCGGCGGGCGGCAAGGGAACCCGAATCCGTCTTTCGCGTTATGGCTGCATGACGGACCTGATCGAGAACGATGGACGGCGGGAAGGGGCGCTCTGGAGCGTTGCACGCGGCCAGTCGCCGATCATCGGCACCGCCATTCACGACGGCCACCTGCTGCGCAGCGACCTTGCGGCACGCATGAAGCTCGACGCCGCCGGCCGGCTGCGCGAGGAGGACCCTTTCACCGCCGCCTTCATCGAAGATATTGGCAACCGGATCGTCGTCCACCGTTCGCGCTTCGAGGTGGACCTGAACCGGCAGCGCGAGGGCGCCGTCTATCTGCGCCCGGAACAGGCCTGGGGCCTCGACATCTGGGCCGAGCCGCCCGGCCAGGAGGCGCTGGAGACGCTGCTTGCCCAGCACGACGGCTACTATGCCATGCTGAAGGCCGTGCTTTTGGACATGGAGCGTGCGCATGGCCGCTTCGTCCTCCTCGACATGCACAGCTACAACCATCGCCGGGCCGGCCCCGACGGGCCGCCGACCGCGCAGGCGGAGGCGCCGGACATCAATATCGGCACCTTCTCCATGGACAGGGCGTTCTGGGCGCCGGTGGTCGATGCCTTCATGGCCTGTCTGCGCGAGCAGCCGTTCCCCGGCCGGCAGCTCGACGTCCGGGAAAACGTCGCCTTTGCCGGCAAGGGCGAGCAGACGCGCTTCGTGCACCAGCATTTCCCTGGCCGCGGCTGCGCCATCGCCGTGGAGTTCAAGAAGATCTTCATGGACGAGTGGACGGGCGCGCCGGACCGGGAGGCGATCGATGCCTTTCGCGCCGCCATCCGCGCCAGCCTGCCGGTGCTCGAAGGCGCTCTCCGGGCCATGCCGGGCGGGGACGGGCCATGAGCGGGCGTGCCCGCAAGGCGGCGGACCCGCTCGCCGCGGTCGCCGCCGCGCTGGAGCGCGGCCTTCCCGTCCGGCTCGACCTGCCGCGCCGCGGCCGGCTCCACCTCGATCGCCCGCTGCCGTTTCTCGCCGTGCATGTGAACCGGCGCTCGGCTCCCGCCGCCCGCGCGGCCACCATGGCCAATGCCGCCTATCTCCTGGCCGGAAACCTCTCCGACGCCGCGGCCATCGTGCGCCTCGTCGGTGAACGGATGCGCGAGGAATTCGGCGCCTTCCTCGTGCTCGATTTCGGTGAGCTTGCACGCGACCAGTTGGCCGCGGACACGCCCTATCTCGCGCCCTTCGAGATCAGCGTCTCGGCCTCGCCCGATGCGGCGGCGGAGCGTGCGCAGTCGGCCTTCGTCGGTGCGGTGGAGAAGATCGACGGCCGCTACCGCGCGCCGCGCATCGCACGGCCGACGCTTGCCGAGGACCCCCATGCGGGCCTTGCCCGGCGCCTGCCGGATATCCCGACGCTCACCGTGCGCGTCGCGCCGATCTACCGGGTGCCGACCTCGCGCGCCGTCTATCCCGAGCTGCAGGGCCGGCTGGTCGCCCACCTGGTCGATGCCGGGCTGCGTGCGGCAAGCCAGTTCGCCCGCGCCGAGACGGCGCTGGCGCCCGCCACCCACCGGGCGCTCGGCCGGCGCGTCTTCGTCGAGGCGGTGACCCGCGCCGACCGTGCCATGGACGATATCGCCGCCAGCTTCGATTTCCTGCTCGCGGTGACACCGATCAATGCCGATGCTGCCTTCGAAGCCTTCCGCGCGGCCGGCTGCGAGCGCGCGCCGACCTTTCTCTACCGCCCGCTCGCCATCGACATCGCCGCGCGCAAGAAGGCGCTGTTCTCCATTGACCTCGACCGGTTCGAGGATCCGGTGCTGGAACGGCTCTACGGCGAAAAGCAGCAGGAGCTGGACCTGCAGCTCTCCATGCTCGCCGCCCGCGAGGATGCCCGCTTCGTCGAGATGAGCCGGGCGCTCTACGGCTCCGTCGACGGCCGGCTGGCGAAGGTCGCCGGCGATATCCTGGAGGCGACCGCGAAACCCGGCCGCAAGGCCGCCCCGCAGGAGGTGGACCATCGCTATGTCGAGCGGCGGGCGCGCGCGATGATCGACCGCTACAGCGCGCAGTTCTCCGCCTTCGCGCCGAGCGTCGAGGTGCGCAACGACCTTCCGCCCGGGCTGATGGTGTCGAGCGACCGGCTGCTGATCGCCCGCACCACGACGATGGCGCGCGAGCGGGTCGAGGCGCTGCTGAGCCACGAGGTCGGCGTGCATCTCCTCACCTATTGCAACGGCTCCGGCCACGGGCTGCGGCTCTTCCGTTCCGGTCTCGCCGGCTACGAGGGGGCGCAGGAGGGGCTGGCGGTGCTGGCGGAATATCTCGTCGGCGGCATGACGACGGCCCGCCTCCGGCTGATCGCCGCGCGGGTGGTCGCCTGCGCCGCCATGCTCGACGGGGCGGGTTTCGTGGAGACCTACCGGCTGCTGGTGCGAGAGCATGGCTTTGCCCCGTCCGGCGCCTTCAACATCGCGCTTCGCCTCCACCGCGGCGGCGGGCTTGCCAAGGATGCGGTCTACCTGCGCGGCCTCCTGGAAATCCTCGCGCATCTGCGCGGCGGCGGCGATCTCGAGCCGTTCTGGCTCGGCAAGATCGCGGCCCGCCACTTCGCCGTCATGCAGGAGCTCAGCCTGCGCGGCCTGCTCAAGGCGCCGCGCCTGACGCCGCAATTCCTGACCGCCAAGGGCGCGCAGGAGCGCCTTGCCCGGCTGCGCGCCGGCCTTTCACCCCTCGATCTCATCGCCTGAGGAGGCTCTCATGCGCATCGCTTTCTTCGTCAACTCGATCGCCGACGAAACCCCGCAGTTCACCACGACGACGCTGGCGCTCGCCGCGCTCAACCGCGGCCACGAGATTTGCTACGTCACGCCCGGCGATTTCGTGCTGCGCGCGGATGACAGCCTTGCCGTGCGCGGGCTGGTGCTGCCCTCCTCGGGCTACAAGAAGCCGGAGACGCTGCACAAGGACCTGCAGGGGGAGAATACCGAGACGCGCATCTTCGACGTCGCGGAGATCGACGTCCTGTTCCTGCGCAACGACCCCTCGCTCGACGTGACGGACCGGCCCTGGGCGGCCCATGCCGGGGCGCTGTTCGGGCGGCTTGCGGCGCTGCGGGGCACCCTGGTCGTCAACGATCCGGCCGGCCTCGCCAAGGCGCAGAACAAGCTCTACCTGCAGGATTTCCCGCCCTCCGTGCGCCCGGCCACGCTGGTCTCCAAGAGCATCGAGGAGATCCGCGGCTTCATCGCCGGGGAGAAGAAAAAGGGGGCGATCATCAAGCCCTTGCAGGGTTCGGGCGGCAAGAACGTCTTCAAGGTCGCCTCGCCCGACGACCAGAACCTCAACCAGATCTTCGAGGCGGTGAGCGGCGAGGGCTATCTCATCGCCCAGAGCTTCATGCCGGAGGCGAGCGAGGGCGACGTACGCTTCTTCGTGATGAACGGCCGGCCGCTGATGCGCGACGGCAAATACGCCGCCTTCCGCCGCGTGCCGGCCAAGGGCGAGATCCGCTCCAACGTGCATGTCGGCGGCGGGCCGGTGCCGGTGGAGGTGACGCCCGCCATGCTCGCCGTCGTCGAGGCGGTACGCCCGAAGCTCGTCGAGGACGGCATGTTCCTCGTCGGCCTCGACATCGTCGGCGACAAGATCCTGGAGATCAACGTCTTCACGCCGGGCGGGCTCGGCAATCTGGCGCAGCTCTACGAGACCAACTTCTCCGACACGGTCATCGCCGCGCTGGAGGACAAGATCGCCATGCGCGCGGCCTATGGCGGCCGGCTGGACAACAGCCGGCTCGCCACGCTGTGAGCGGCGTGCCTCTCCCGTCTCAGCGCCGGGTGGCGATGCCGGCGGTGAGGATGCCGAGCAGCGTCAGGAGCGCGATGCCGAGCACGACATAGCGCGCCGCATCGACCGCCACGTCCCCGCCGGCCGCCATCAGCGTGCCGGCAAGCGCCGAGGTGACGGAGAAGGCGATGAGCTGGGTCGTGGTGATCGCCGCGGCCGCCTTGCCGCCCTCGGCCGGGTCGTGCGTGCTGCTCATGGCGGCAACGCCGAGCAGGGGCCAGGCAAGGCCGATGCCCGCGCCCGCCAGCGCCAGCACCGCGACCCAGGCGACGACCAGCCCCGTGCCGGCGCCGGCCACCTGCAACAGGCCGTAGGCGATGAGGCCCGCCGTCAGCAGCAGCGGCCCGGTGCGCACGGCGCGGCGCTGGCCGGCGGGCGACGTCACCGACACGACGAGGAGCTGCGCGATGACCCAGGCGAGCGAGAGCACCGCCCCGAGCAGGCCGCCGACCAGCGGGCTGACGCCGGCGAGCTGCTGGCTGAAGAGCGGGATGAAGGTCTCCACCATGACGCCGGCGCTGAGCGCGGCGACGGTGAGATAGACCCATTTCAGCGCATTGCCGCGCCGGTAGGTGATGCGCGGCAGGATGGTGTTGCGCGCGCGCCGCTCGACGAGCACGAAGAGGACGAGAAGCACGAGGCCGGCGCCGACGGTCGCCAGCGTCGGCCAGCCGATCGGCACGATGGCGCTGAGGCTGATGGCGACGGTGGCAAGCACCAGCGGCACGAGCGAGGCGACGGGCACGGGCGTACGGTGCTGCGAGCCGCCCATGCCGGCAAAGGCGCGCTGCGCGAGAAGGGCGAAGAGCAGCGCGACGATGGCGAGCGCCCCATAGGCCCAGCGCCAGAGGCCGAGCTCGGCGAAGATGCCGCCGAGCGCCGGCCCGAACAGCGTGCCGAGGCCCCACATGGCCGAGACGGCGCCGGTTCCCCGCGCCCAGTGCCGCTCGGGCAGCGCCGCGCGGATCACGGCATAGCCGAGCCCGGCGAGCAGCCCGCCGCCGAGCCCCTGCACCACGCGGCCGACGATGAGGAACTCCATGGTCGGGCTGGCGGCATTGCCGGCCGCGCCGAGCGCGAAGACGAGGAAGGCCAGCACATAGGCCGGCCCCGGCCCCTTCCAGTCGAGCATGCGGCTGACGAAGAGCGAGGCGACGATGGCCGAGACGACGAAGGACGTCGTCACCCAGGCATAATAGGCCTGGCCGCCGATATCGGCGACGATGGAGGGCATCAGGGCCGCGGTGAAGTAGAGGTTCATCGCATAGAGCAGCACGCCGCTCGCCAGGATGGCGACGATGACGAGATGGCGGCCGGACAGGAGGTCCGACCAGGTGTCGAGGCGTGCGCCGGGCGCAGGCGAGAGATCGGCCGCGCCGGCCGATGTCAGCGGTTCTTTCATGGGAATGCTCCGGGGGAAACGGTCAGGTGCGCGGGCGCGAGACGGCCAGCACGATAAGCGAGACGACCAGCACGATGGCGGGGGCCGTCATGTGGGCATAATCCTGGTTGATGAGGGTGGTGAGGGTCGCCGCCGCCATGACCGCCGTGCCGAGCGCGGCGCCGAGGCGGCGCGTGGCAACGGCGATCAGCAGCAGGGCGGCCGCAAGTTCAAGGGCGGCGGTGAGGTAGGGAAACCAGCCCGGATAGCCCCAGCGTTCATAGGCCGCCGCATTGTCGGCGGAGAGGAAGGCGTTGCCATAGGCGCCGAACAGGAAGAACGCCGCGAGCGGCCAGGCGAGCAGCGCGGCGAGGCGGGAGGAGAGGGACGGGGAAAGGATCGACTGGGACATGACACTCCGCTTTTCGGCAAAGCCCGCCCTTTCCAGCGGCGCGAGGCTGGACGGGGCGGTGGTTTCACCATAGATTGAGCGTTCATTCTAATTATGATCGCCGTTCCGTCAAGATAGATAGAGCGATCATTCTATTTTTGGAGACCGCATGGCACGCAAGCTTGTTCCCGAGCAGCACGAGGGAAAACGCCACGAGATCCTGGAGGCCGCGCATCGCTGCTTCCTGCGGCACGGGCTGCAGGGCGCGTCGGTCTCGATGATCTGCAAGGAGGCGGGCATCAGCCCCGGCCATCTCTACCACTATTTCCCCAGCAAGGAGGCGATCGTCGAGCAGATGGCGGACGAATACCTCGCGCGCCTGCACGGCGTCTTCGGCCGGCAGCGGGAGACGGGCGATGCCGCGACCGTGCTGCTTTCGGAGATCTGGAGCATGGAGAGCTGGGAGGACACCGCCCACTGTCGCATCCTGTTCGAGCTTTTGGCGGAAGCGGGGCGCAACGAGCGGGTGCGCGCCATCCTCGCCCGCAACACCGACGGCGTGCGCGTGCTCCTGTCGCAGGTGCTGAAGGCCGGCCAGGAACGCGGCGAGGTGGACCCGGCGCTCGACCCCGAGCACACCAGCGCCATGCTGATCGCCATCGTCGACGCCGCCCCCATGCTGCCGCTGATGGTGCCCGGCATCCGCTTCGACGAGAGCCGGGCGCTGATCACCACCATGGTCCGGCGCTTCCTGCGGCCCGAAGGCCAGGTCTGAGAGCCGCCTTGCCGCCCTAGATCCTTGTTTGCCGCATTGTCCGACGCCGAAGCGACTTTGCTTCGGCTGGAAATGCTAGCGGATCAGCGGCAGCGCGGCGAACTGGTGGTAGGGCGGCGGCGAGGAGAGTGCCCATTCCAGGGTGGCGGCCCCTTCGCCCCAGGGATTGTCGCCCGCAACGCGCTTGCGTGCGAAGGCTTCGGCGACGGCGAAGAAGAAGACGGCAAGGCCGGCGGCCGAGATGTAGGAGCCGACCGAGGAGACGAGGTTCCAGCCGGCAAAGGCATCCGGATAGTCCGCATAGCGCCGCGGCATGCCGGCGAGCCCGAGGAAATGCTGCGGGAAGAAGACGAGGTTGACGCCGACGAAGGTCAGCCAGAAATGCAGCTTCCCCAGCGTCTCGCTCATCCGGTAGCCGCTCATCTTGGGGAACCAGTAGTACCAGGCGGCGAAGATGGCGAAGGCCGCGCCGAGCGACAGCACGTAATGGAAATGCGCGATGACGTAGTAGGTGTCGTGCAGCACGCGGTCGATGCCCGGATTGGCGAGCACCACGCCGGTGACGCCGCCGATGGTGAAGAGCAGCACGAAGCCCGTCGCCCACAGCATGGGCGTGGCGAAGCGGATCGACCCGCCCCACATCGTCGCCAGCCATGAGAAGACCTTGATGCCCGTCGGCACGGCGATGACCATGGAGGCGAAGGCGAAATAGCGCTGCGAGTCCAGCGACAGGCCGACCGTGAACATGTGGTGGGCCCAGACGACGAAGCCGATGGCGCCGATCGCCACCATGGCATAGGCCATGCCGAGATAGCCGAAGATCGGCTTTCTCGAGAAGGTCGAGATGACGTGGCTGACGATGCCGAAGGCCGGCAGGATCATGATGTAGACCTCCGGATGGCCGAAGAACCAGAACAGGTGCTGGTAGAGGATCGGGTCGCCCCCGCCGGCCGGCTGGAAGAAGGTCGTGCCGAAATTGCGGTCGGTGATGAGCATGGTGACGGCGCCCGCCAGCACCGGCAGCGAGAACAGCAGCATGAAGGCGGTGACCAGCATCGCCCAGGCGAAGAGCGGCATCTTGTGCAGCGTCATGCCCGGCGCGCGCATGTTGAGGATCGTGGTGATGAAGTTGATCGCCCCGAGGATCGACGAGGCGCCGGACAGGTGGATCGACAGGATGACGAAATCCACCGCCGGCCCCGGCTGGCCGTCGCTCGAATAGGGCGGATAGAGCGTCCAGCCGCCGCCATGGCCGTTCACCCCGGCGGCGCCCGGCACGAACATCGACAGCACGAACATCGCGAGCGAGGCGACCAGCAGCCAGAACGACACGTTGTTCATGCGCGGAAAGGCCATGTCCGGCGCGCCGATCATGATCGGGATGAACCAGTTGCCGAAGCCGCCGATCAGCGCCGGCATGATGACGAAGAAGATCATCACCAGCCCGTGCGCGCTGACCACGACGTTGAAGACGCCGGGATCGGAGAAGACTTGCAGGCCAGGTGCCTGCAGCTCCATGCGCAGCGCCACCGAAAGCCCGGTGCCGAGGATGCCCGACAGCATGGAGAGGAGGAGGTAGAGCGTGCCGATGTCCTTGTGGTTGGTGGAGAACAGCCAGCGGGCGGCAAGGCCCGGCCGGTGTTCCGCTTCGCCGAGGGTGTGTTCGGACATCGCATGCGCCTTTCCTGCGTGCGGCCGGGTGCGGCGGGGGAGCCGGCACCTCTCCCCGCCTTTGTCGGTCCTGTTGCGTGAAAGGAGTGTGGGCCGGCGGGAAGAAAGAAGGCAAACGGAATTAAATGCTGTATGAAGACAAAATAATTGCACTCAATGGGGAGCCTCATGGATATCGACCGGGCGCGCACCTTCCTCGAGATCGTCCATACCGGCAGCTTCCTGAAGGCCTCCGAGCGGCTGCATATCACCCAGACGACGGTGAGCGCGCGCATCCGCACGCTGGAGGAGGCGCTGGGGCGCAGGCTTTTCGTGCGCACGCGCAACGGGGCGGCGCTGACGGCCGCCGGCCGCGAATTCGAGCGTTTCGCGCAATCCTTCGTCCAGGTCTGGGAGCGGGCGCGCCAGCAGCTCACCGTGCCGCCCGGCCGGACATCGGTCGTGGCGGTGGGCGGCGAGATGAGCCTGTGGAACCCGCTGCTGCTCGACTGGCTGGTCTGGATGAAGGGCAATTGCCCCGAAATCGCCATCCACGCCGCCGTCGGCATGCCCGACCAGCTGCTGGAACAGCTGCGCACCGGCGTGCTCGACATCGCCGTGCTCTATGCGCCGAAGCTGATGCCGGGCTTCAAGGTCGAGCTGGTGGAGGAGGAACGGCTCGTGCTGGTGCGCAGGCCGGCCGGCCCGCAGGAGAGCGTCGCGCCGGACTATGTGCATGTCGACTGGGGGCCGCGCTTTGCCGGGCAGGGCGGCTTCGGGCCGGCGGGTTTTGCCGAGCCGGCGCTGAAGGTGGATTTCGGCCCGCTCGCCCTCCACTATATCCTGCGCACCGGCGGCATGGGCTATTTCCGCAAGGGAACGGTCGCACCGCATCTGGCGGCGGGCGACCTCGAACGGGTGGAGGACGCACCCGAATTCCCCTATCCGGCCTATGCCGTCTATCCGGAGGCGGCCGGGGCCCGGCGCGACGTGGAGGAGGCCCTTCGCGGCCTCAGGCAGGTTTCTCCCTGACGCAGCGGCAGGCAGCCCGGCAGCGCGATTTTCCGCCGCCCGCAACGGGCATGCGGCGGCGGAATGTCACCCGGACAAGATTTTGTTGTTGCCGACGGCAAGAGAAGAATTTCCTGCCTATGTTAACCGGCGAATCGCCGCCAATATCGGCAGCAGACGCTGACCGCAGGAGACAAAGATGCTGATCGCGAACCCAACCCGGCGCTCGTTCTTGCAGGCCGGGGCCGCCCTTCTCGCCTCGACGGCGCTGCCGGCCATCGCCCTTGCCGAGAGCGCGCCTGCCGGCGGCCGGCTGGTGGTGGCGGCCGATTCCGAGCCGAAGAACCTCAATCCCGCGATCGTCGCCTCCAACGGCGTGTTCTTCGTCGCCAGCAAGGTTATCGAGCCGCTGGCCGAGGCCGCCTTTGCGGGCGAGGACGGACTGTCGCCGCGCCTTGCGACGAGCTGGGAAGGATCGGACGACGGCCTTTCCGTCACCTTCCGCCTGCGCGAGGGCGTGACCTGGCACGACGGCAAGCCCTTCACCTCCGCCGATGTCGCCTTTTCGGCACTTGAAGTCTGGAAGCCGCTGCAGAATCTCGGCCGCATCGTCTTCGCCCATCTCGAGGCCGTCGAAACGCCGGATGCCGCCACCGCCATCTTCCGCTTTTCCAGGCCCACGCCGCTCCAGCTCATCCGCAACGCCCTGCCGGTCGTCAGCAGCGTGATCCCGAAGCATCTCTACGAGGGCACGAATATCGCGACGAACCCGGCGAACACCCAGCTCGTCGGCACCGGACCCTTCCGCTTCGCCGAATACAAGCCGGGCGAATATTACCGCCTGACGCGCAACGAGGCCTATTGGGACAAGGAGCAGCCGAAGCTCGACGAGATCATCTTCCGCGTGCTGCCGGACCGCGCCGGGGCGGGCGCGGCGCTGGAGGCGGAGGAGATCCAGCTCGCCGCCTTCTCCGCCGTGCCGCTCGCCGATCTCGACCGCATCTCCAAGGTGCCGGGCCTTGCGGTCGTCACCAGGGGCTACGAGGCGCTGACCTACCAGCTCGTCGTGGAGATCAACCATCGCCGCAAGGAACTCGCCGACCTCAAGGTGCGCCAGGCGATCGCCCACGCCATCGACAAGACCTTCGTCGTCGACACCATCTTCCTCGGCTATGCCGAAGCCGCCACCGGCCCGGTGCCGAAGAACGCGCCGCAATTCTACGAGGCCGACGTGCCGGCCTATGCCTTCGATGTCGCCAAGGCCAATGCCCTGCTCGACGAGGCCGGCTATGCGAAGGATGCGAACGGTAGGCGCTTCACGCTGAAGCTGCGCCCCGCGCCCTATTTCAACGAGACGCGCCAGTTCGGCGACTATCTCCGCCAGGCGCTTGCCGCCATCGGCATCGATGCGGAACTGGTGAACGCGGATTCGGCCGCCCACCAGAAGGCCGTCTATACCGACCACGATTTCGACCTCGCCGTCGCCCCGCCGGTCTTCCGCGGCGATCCGGCGATCTCCACGACCATCCTGGTGCAGTCGGGCATTCCGGCCGGCGTCGGCTTCTCCAACCAGGGCGGCTATGCCAATGCCGAGCTCGACGCCGTCATCGCAAAGGCGGCCGAGACGATCGACACGGCGGCCCGCACCGCGCTCTACCGCCAGTTCCAGAAACTGGTCGCCGCCGACCTGCCGCTGATCAACGTCGCCGAATGGGGCTTCATCACGGTGGCGCGCGACAGCGTGCTCAACGTCGCCAGCAACCCGCGCTGGGCGGTGTCGAACTGGGCCGATACCGCGCTCAAGACGTGACGGCGGGGCCATGACGGGCGCTTTCGTGAACAGCTCTTATCTTCTCGGGATAAATGGCGACCGCATGGGACGCCAGCACCCCCCTCTGCCCTGCCGGGCATCTCCCCCACAGGGGGGGAGATCGAATGGAGCGCCGTCTCGCCCATCTTCCACTACGCGGTTTGAGCGAGGCTCTTGCCTCTTCCCGATCTCCCCCCTTGTGGGGGAGATGCCCGGCAGGGCAGAGGGGGGTGGTTCCCTCACCACGCCCCCCATCCGGCGCCCCCCGTGACCCGCGCCCTCCGCCTCACCACGCGCCGTGCCCTCAGCAGCATTCCCGTCCTGCTGATCGTCGTCATCCTCACCTTCCTGCTCTTGGAGACCGCAGCGGGCGATGCGGTCGATGCCTATCTGCTCTCCATCGGCGGCGGGGATGCGGCGATCGCCGAGACGCTGCGGCAGGCCTACGGGCTCGACCAGTCCATGGCGGCGCGGCTGTGGCTCTATCTCTCCGCGCTCGCCCGGCTCGATCTCGGCTGGTCCGTCGCCTTCGACCGGCCGGTGCTCGGACTGATCATCGAGCGCCTGCCGAACACGCTGCTTTTGATGGGAAGCGCCACCGCGCTCGCCTTCGCCTTCGGCTCCACGCTCGGCATCCTCGCCGGCGCGCGGCCGGGCAGCCTGCGCGACCGGCTGCTCTCCACCCTCTCGCTGGTCGTCTATGCCATACCGGGCTTCTGGCTCGGCCTGGTGCTCGCCATCGTCTTTGCCGTGCAACTGCGCTGGCTGCCCACCTCGGGCATCGAGACGATCGCCTCCGGCCGCACGGGCCTTTCCCGCGCCGCCGACATCGCGGCCCATCTCGTCCTGCCCGTCGGCACGCTGGCGCTCATCTACACCGCGCTGTTCCTGCGCGTCATGCGCGCCGGCATGGCCGGCATCTGGCGGCTGGATTTCGTGCTCTTCGCCCGTGCCAAGGGGCTTTCGCGCGTCCGCATCGTCTTGCGCCACGTGGCGCGCAATGCGCTCCTGCCGCTTATCACCATGCTCGGCCTGCAGGCAGCCGCCATGCTCGGCGGCAGCGTCGTCATCGAGAGCATCTTCGCCATTCCCGGCTTCGGGCGTCTGGCGCAGGAGGCGGTGAGCGGGCGCGATGCGGCGCTGCTCTGCGGCATCATCGTCGTGAGCGCCGTGCTGGTCATCCTCGTCAACCTTCTCGTCGACATCGTCTATGCCGCGCTCGATCCGCGCGTCGGCACCGCGGAGCGCGGCGCATGAAGCTTGTCGGCGACATGCTGCGCCGGCCGGAGGCGGCGGCCGGCCTTGCCATCCTCGTCCTGCTCGCGCTTCTCGCGCTGCTCGCGCCCGTCCTCTTTCCCGGCGATCCGCTGAAGATCGCCGGCCGGGCGCTGACGGCGCCCTTCACCGACCCCGCCTTTCCGCTCGGCACCGACCGGCTCGGCCGCGACGTCCTGGCCGGCATCGTGCATGGCGCGCGCACCTCGCTCTTCGTCGGCCTCGCCGCGGCGCTGGCGGCGCTGGCGATCGGCCTTTCGGTGGGGCTTGCGGCGGGCTTTGCCGGAGGGATTGCCGACGAGGCGCTGATGCGCGTGGTCGATGCCTTCCAGATCGTGCCGAGCTTCCTCCTGGCGCTCGCCTTCGTCAGCGTCGTCGGCGCCTCGGTGCCGGTCGTGGTGCTGGCCATCGCGCTCGGCGCCTGGGCCGATCCCGCGCGGCTCACCCGCGCCGAGGTGCTGTCCGTGCGCGGGCGGGACTATGTCGCCGCCGCGCGTATTGCCGGCATGCATCCGGTGGAGATCGCCCTGCGCGAAATCCTGCCCAATGTGCTTCCCCCCGTGCTGGCGCTCTCGGCCATCATCGTCGCCACCGCCATCCTGACGGAGGCGGCGCTCTCCTTCCTCGGCCTCGGCGATCCCAATGTCGTCACCTGGGGCTCGATGATCGCCGAGGGACGAAACGTCCTGCGCTCCTCGCCCTTCCTGTCGATCTTCCCCGGCCTCGCTTTGGTCGCCACGGTGGTCGGCGTCTACCTGCTCAGCGAGGGGCTGACCAATGCGCTTGCGGGGGAAGCGAGTGTCGAAAGGAAGAAACCACGGCGCGTCGGCAAATCCCCCCCTCTGCCCTGCCGGGCATCTCCCCCTCAAGGGGGGAGATCGGCAAGCGGCGGGAACCCTGCTCAACCGGAAGCGCCGGAGGTAGGTGAAACGGCCCTCCATCCAATCTCGCCCCTTGAGGGGGAGATGCCCGGCAGGGCAGAGGGGGGTGCCGGCGCTGAAAGCGATCGTCCTGCTCGACGGGGGCAGGAAGACTTGCTGTGCGAAACTCAAGATCTCTCCGTCACCTATCGCGACCAGGAGACACCGGCCCTGACGAACCTCGACCTTGCGATCCGCGCCGGCGAGCGGCTGGCGATCATCGGCGAGAGCGGCTCGGGCAAGAGCACCTTCGCGCGGGCGCTGGCCGGGCTCCTGCCCGAAGGGGCCGAGGTTGAGGGCACGGTGGACTGGGCGGCGGGCGCCGCGCCGCTTGCCGGCCGCGATCTCGGCTTCGTGCTGCAGGACCCCTCCGCCAGCCTCAACCCGGTGCTGACGATCGGCGAGCAGGTGGCCGAAGGCGCGCGCCGGCATCTCGGCCTCTCCTGGCCCGAGGCCCGCGCCCGCGCGCTCGACATGCTGGAGCGGGTGCGCCTTCCCGAGCCGGAAAAGCTGCTCGCCGCCTATCCGCACCAGCTCTCCGGCGGCCAGCGCCAGCGCGTGGCGATCGCCGCCGCGCTCGCCGCCCGCCCGGGCCTCGTCATCGCCGACGAGCCGACCAGCGCGCTCGACATGGTGGTGCAGGCGGAGATTGTCGCGCTGCTCGACGACCTGGTGCGCGGGGCGGGCATGACGCTCGTCTTCATCACCCACGACATCGCGCTGGCCGCCGGCTTCGCCGACCGGGTGGCGATCTTCAAGGACGGGGCGCTCGTCGAAACCGGCCCGGCGGCGGCCGTACTGGCCGCACCGCGCGAAACATATACGAAGATGCTGGTCGCCAGCCACCGCGACCTCGCCTCCCCACCGCTGGTCGGGGAGATCCGCGCATGAGCCTTCTCGTCGCGCAAAATCTTGGCAAGCGCTTTTCCTCCGGCGGCCGCACGGTGGAGGCGCTGCGCGATGTCTCCCTCAGCCTTGCGGCGGGGGAGACGCTCGGCCTTGCCGGCGCCTCGGGCAGCGGCAAGTCCACGCTGGCGCGCATCCTCACCCGGCTTATGCCGCCCGATGGCGGCAGCGTGCGCTTCGCCGGCGAGGACTGGCTCGCCCTTTCGGGCGCGGACCTGCGCCGCCGTCGCGCCCGCATGCAGATGGTGTTCCAGGACGTTTCCGGCGCCTTCAATCCGCGCGCCACCGTCGCCGACGCGCTCGACGATCCCCTGCGCATCCACGCCGTGGTGCCGAAGGGCGAGCGCCCGCGCGAGATCGCGGCCCTGCTCGAACGGGTCGGCGTGCCCGCCGCCTATGCCGGCCGCGCGGTCCGCGACCTCTCCGGCGGCCAGCGCCAGCGCGTCGCCATCGCCCGCGCCATCGCCACGCGCCCGGCGCTGATCGTGCTCGACGAGGCGGTCTCGGCGCTCGACGTCTCGGTGCGCGAACGCATCCTGCACCTGCTCGCCACGCTGCAGGAAGAGCGCGGCATCGCCTATCTCTTCGTCTCGCATGATCTTGCCGTGCTGCGCGCGCTCTCCCATCGCATCGCCGTGATGGAGGCCGGGCGCATCGTCGAATGCGGGCCGGCGGGCCGCGTCATCGCCGATCCGCAATCGCCCGCCGCCCGCGCCCTCATCCGCGCCGTGCCGCGCCTCCTACCCCAGGAAAGCAAGGAAAGCCCCGATGGCCGCTGACCGCTGGAACGCCCTGAACGATGTCCCCGATTTCCCGCCCCACCGCCTCGGCCCGCTCGCCGACCGGCTCGCCCGCATCCTGAAGACCCGCAACGACATCCTCCTCTTCCAGACGGAGGCCGTCGTGGCGCTGGAGGCGGTGGCGACCAGCATCGCCCGGCCGGGGCTGACGGCGCTCAACATCGTCACCAGCCCGTTCGGCGCCTGGTTCGGCGACTGGCTGCGGCGCGGCGGCGCGGACGTCGTCACGCTCTCGGCCGAACCCGCCCGGCCCATCGGCATCGAAAGCGTGGAGGCGGCCTTCGATGCCCATCCCGACGTGAAGGCCGTCATCCTCTGCCATGCCGAATCGGCGAACGGCGTGCTCAACCCGCTGGCGGAGATTGCCGCCGCGGCCCGTGCCCGCGGCATCGTGACGATCGTCGATGCGGTCGCCTCGGTGGGCGGGCATGCGCTCGACGTCGACGCGCTCGGCATCGATATCGCGGTGATCGGCCCGCAGAAATCGCTGGCCGGGCCGGCCGGCGTCTCGGCGCTGTCGGTCGGCCGGGCGGCCTGGGCCCTGGTTTCGGCGGCGGGCGGGCGGCGCAGCTCGACGCTTTCCCTGCTCGACCGCCGCGACTGGCTCGACAGCGGGCGCGGCGCGCTTCCCGGCACGGCGGCGCCGCTGGAATTCTTCGCTTTGGAGGCCGCGCTCGACCGCTTCGAGGCGGAGGGGGCGGACGCCGTGCTCGCCCGCCATGCCCGGGCGGCGGCGGCGTCGCGCGACGGTCTCCTGGCGCTCGGCGCCCGTCCCTGGGCGGATTTCGGCCGGGCATCCCATCTCGTCACCACCGCGGCGCTGCCCGAGGTCGTCGATCCCGAGACCTTCCTTACGGCCGCCGCGCCGCTCGACATGGAGCTGTCCGCCGGCATCGGCCCCGGCGCCGCGCGCCTGGTGCGGCTCAACCATACGGGCCGCCGCGCGCGCTTCGATAGCGTGCTCGGCAATGTGCTTGCCTATGGCATCGCCCTGCAGAAATGCGGCGCCCCGGCGGATCTTGCCGCCGCCGCCGCGGCTGTCGCCGCGCATTACGGCGCGGATTGAAGCCGTTCGAGGAAATCGGGCATCGCGTGTGCAACGGACAAAATCGCCGGCGTCCGCAGGGCATCGAATAAGGACTTGGAGGCGTGCCTCCTGCCTCCTTCTCCCCACGGGGGAGAAGGTCGCGGCAGCGGGATGAGGGGGCGGGCGCAGGCGGAAGACGGCGTGCTTACCCCCTCATCCGACCCTTCGGGCCACCTTCTCCCCGTGGGGGAGAAGGGGAAACGGCACCGTTGTGCGCCCTGGTGGCACTGGGGGTAGTGGTGTGCGCCAGGCGGGCGGTGTGCTGCTCTCGTAGCCACCCGACAAGCCTGCGCAAAAATCGGGCACGCCGCGCCGCCGGCAGAAGCAACGCGGCATTTGCATAGCTGCATTGCACAATAAATGTTTCCCATATGGTCAAAAAAATCGCATAGTGCCCCCAGTTGATGCACACGGCGGTTTTCCTCCCAGTGCCGCCGCATCAGCTGTTCCCCTCTGGAGGTTTTTGACCTTCACACTTCATGGGCCGCGGTTTCCGCTGGCCCATTTTTTTTGGCCCCTTCGCCGCTTGATTTTCCCGGCCATTCGGAGGCATCTGCGGGAAACCTTCACGCCGACACGGTGGGGATATGCAACCGGGCGCACTGAACGTACTGGTCATCGACGAGAACCGCATCCGCGCCGCCATCATCGAGGAGGGGCTGCGCGATGCCGGCTATGCCGTGACCGTGGTCGAGGAGATGCAGGGCCTTGCCCGCCGCATCGCCGAGCTCAACCCCGACGTCATCGTCATCGACCTGGAAAACCCCAACCGCGACATGCTGGAGAGCATCTTCCAGCTGACGCGCGCCATCCAGCGCCCCATCGCCATGTTCGTCGACAAGTCCGACGAGGCCTCCATCGAGGCGGCGGTGGAGGCGGGCGTCTCGGCCTATATCGTCGACGGGCTGAAGCAGGAGCGCGTGCGGCCGATCCTGAAAATGGCGATCAGCCGCTTCAACGCCTTCTCCCGCCTCAGCCGCGAACTGGAGGAGACGCGCAGCGAGCTGGAGAACCGCAAGGTGATCGACCGCGCCAAGGGCCTCCTGATGCGCTCGCGCGGGCTGTCCGAGGAGGCGGCCTATGCGCTCTTGCGCCGCACCGCGATGAACCAGAACCGCAAGATTGCCGAGATCGCCCAAAGCCTCGTCACGGCGGCGAGCCTGCTCGATCCGGGAGCGCCCGATCCGGGAGTGAAGACATGACGACGCGCCACGCCATCACCGCCGGCTTCGTGCCGCTGCTCGACAGCGCCCTCCTCGTCGCCGCGAAGGAGAAGGGCTTTGCCGCGGCGCAGTCGATCGACCTCACGCTGGTGCGCGAGCGCTCCTGGGCGAGCATCCGCGATCGCCTCGCCGTCCGCCAGTTCGACGTGGCCCATATTCTCGGCCCCATGCCGATTGCCTGCAATCTCGGCCTCTCCGCCCCGGCCCCGAAGATGATCGTGCCCATGGCGCTCGGCCTCGGCGGCAACGCCGTCACCGTCTCGGCAGCGCTCTGGCGGGCGATGGCCGAGGCGGGCGCGACGGACGATCTCGACGCGCGTCGCAACGGCGCTGCGCTGCGCCGGGTCATCGACGGGCGCAGGGGCGAGCCGCTGCGCTTCGGCGTCGTGCATCCCTATTCCGGGCATAATTACGAGCTGCGCTACTGGCTGGCGGCGAGCGGCATCGATCCGGACCGCGAGATCGACATCCTCGTCCTGCCGCCGCCGGATATGGGCGATGCGCTCGCCGAAGGGCTCATCGACGGCTATTGCGCGGGCGAACCGTGGAACACGTTCGGCGTCCTGAAACGCGGCGCGCATCTTGCCACCGTCAAGGCGGCGATCTGGAAGTCCAGCCCGGAAAAGGTGCTCGGCGTCGATGCGGGCTGGGGCGAGGCGAACCCGGAGGCGCTCGCCGCCCTGCTGGTCGCGCTGCATCACGCCGCCCTCTGGTGCGGTGATCCGCGCAACCATGCGGAACTCGCTTCGCTGCTGGCGCTGCCCGCCTATGTCGGGCGCGAACCGGAGCTCCTGCTGCCGGCCCTCACCGGCGTCCTGCCGGTCGGCGGCGGCGCGGTGCGCACGGTCGGCGATTTCTTCGTGCCGCAGGCCAAGGCGGCCACCTTCCCTTGGAAGAGCCATGCGCTGTGGTTCTACACCCAGATGGTCCGCTGGCGGCAGGTGGCGCATACCGAGGCGAACCGTCAGGTCGCCGCTGAGACCTACCGCCCGGATGTCTACCGCGCCGCGCTGAAGGCGCTCGGCATCGCCATGCCCTCGGCGAGCGCCAAGGTGGAGGGCGCGCTGACCGCGGAAACCCCCGTCGGCTCCTCCGGCGCGCTGACGCTCGGCCCCGACGGCTTCTTCGACGGCGGGCGCTTCGATCCCGACGACGTCGACGGCTATATCGCAGCGCAATCGCGCTGACGCCTATTTTATGCGCAGTGCACAAAATTTGGCGCCGCTTTGCCGATGGCCTGTGCGCATGTCGGCACGCGGTCTTTCAGGACATGAATTAAATCAATCGCTTGCCGACTTGGCACGCCGATTGCTTTTCTCTCCATAGGCCTTCGGGCCACGATATCGGCGTCCAACGACGGGCGCCACCAGCAAAGCCGCTGATCGGGTTTTTCGCGCACATGGCCTCCCTCGTGTCGCGCGAAAAGAACCTGGCCAGCGGCTTTTTGTTTTTCACCCCCAAAGATGGAGCGGCACGACCTTGTCGGGCCACGGAGACGCCATGTCAAAGATCAAGCAGCCCCTGTCCCCGCGCGAACCTGCCGTCGCGCTCTGGATGTCCACCTTCGCCTTCACCATCTGTTTCGCCGTCTGGACGATTTTCGCCATCATCGGCATCCGCATCAAGGAGGACCTCGGGCTCACCGAAGCCCAGTTCGGCCTGCTCGTCGGCACGCCCATCCTCACCGGCTCGCTGGTGCGCATCCTGCTCGGCGTCTGGACGCCGCGTTATGGCGGCCGCCTCGTCTATACGCTGACCATGCTGGCGGCGGCGCTTTCGACGCTCATGCTCTCGCACGCCGCGACCTTCCCGCAGATGCTGCTCGCCGGGCTCGGCGTCGGCCTTGCCGGCGGGTCCTTCGCGGTCGGCGTCGCCTATGTCTCGCCTTTCTTCCCGCCGGAAAAGCAGGGCACGGTGCTCGGCATCTTCGGCGCCGGCAATGTCGGCGCGGCGCTGACGAAGTTCCTCGCGCCCTTCGTGCTCGTCGCCGCCGGCTGGCAGATGGTGGCGGAAATCTGGGCGGCGGCGCTGATCCTTACCGCCTGCCTCTTCTGGTTCACAACCAGCGACGACCCGGCCTTCCGCAATCGCCGCGACGGCAAGGCGCCCAAGCGCAGCCTCATGCAGGAATTCGCGCCGCTGAGGAAGGCGCAGGTCTGGCGCTTCTCGCTCTATTATTTCTTCGCCTTCGGCGGCTTCGTGGCGCTGGCGCTCTGGCTGCCGCGCTACCTCGTCGGCGTCTACGGCTTCGATATCGCCACCGCCGGCATGGTCGCCGCCGCCTATTCCATCCCCGGCAGCATCTTTCGCGCGCTCGGGGGCATGCTCTCCGATCGCAAGGGCGCGCGCGCCGTCATGTACTGGATGTTCGGCATTTCCGCGGTCGCGACGCTCGTCCTGTCGCTGCCGTCCGGCGTCACGCCCGCCGTCTTCATCGTCACCGTCTTCGTGCTCGGCTTCGTCATGAGCCTCGGCAAGGCGGCGGTCTACAAGCACATCCCGGCCTATTACCCCGATGCCGTCGGCCCGGTCGGCGGGGTCGTCGGCATGGTCGGCGGGCTCGGCGGCTTCGTGCTGCCCATCGCCTTCGGCCTGCTGAAGGACGCGACCGGCCTGTGGTCGAGCTGCTTCCTGCTGCTCTTCGCCGTCGTCGCCGTCTCGCTCCTCTGGATGCATCTTTCCATCCGCCAGATGGAGCGCCCCTCCGTCTCCGCCGTCGCCGCGTAACGTTGAGAAAAATCCCATGACCGAGAAACTCGTCATCGTCGGCAATGGCATGGCCCCCGGGCGCATGCTGGAGCACCTCCTCGAAAAGGCCCCCGGCCGGTACGAGGTCACCATCTTCAATGCCGAGCCGCGGGTGAACTACGACCGCATCATGCTCTCGCCCGTCCTCTCCGGCGAGAAGGCGTATGAGGAGATCATCATCCACGGCGACGGCTGGTACATCAAGCACGGCATCACGCTCTACAAGGGCCACCGTATCGTCGCCATCGACCGCGACGCGAAGACCGTCACCTCCGATCACGGCGTCACGGAACGCTATGACAAGCTGGTCATCGCCACCGGCTCCGTGCCCTTCATCCTGCCCGTGCCGGGCAACGACATGCGCGGCGTCATCACCTATCGCGACCTCGACGACGTGCAGGCCATGCTGCTCGCCGCCCAGTCGCGCGAAAAGGCCGTCGTCATCGGCGGCGGCCTGCTGGGCCTCGAAGCCGCCGCCGGCCTTGCCGGCCGCGGCATGGACGTCACGGTGCTGCACGTCATGCCGACGCTGATGGACCGCCAGCTCGACCCCGCCGCCGGCTATCTCCTGCAAAGGGAGCTGGAAGGGCGCGGCATCAAGATCATCTGCAAGGCGAACACCAGGGCCATCGTCGGCAACGGCAAGGTCGAGGGCATCGCGCTGGACGACGGCCGCGTCATTCCCGCCACGCTCGTCGTCATGGCCGTCGGCATCCGGCCGAGCGTGAGCCTCGCCAAAGAGGCGGGCCTTGCCGTCAACCGCGGCATTGTCGTCGATCACGGCATGCAGACCTCGGACGGCAGCATCCTGGCGCTCGGCGAATGCGCGGAAGTGGGCGGCATGGTCTACGGCCTCGTTGCCCCGCTCTACGAGATGGCGCGCGTCGCCGCCGCGCATCTGGCCGGCGACCGCTCGGCCGCCTTCGTGCATTCCGATACGCCGACCAAGCTGAAGGTCACCGGCATCGAGCTCTTTTCGCTCGGCGATTTCGCCGATGGCGACGACCGCGAGGAAATCGTGCTGCGCGATGCCTCGGCCGGCGTCTACAAGCGGCTGGTGCTGAAGGACAACCGCATCATCGGCACGGTGCTTTACGGCGAGACCGCCGATGGCGCCTGGTTCAACGACCTGAAGAAGAAGCAGACCGACATTTCCGAGATGCGCGAGACGCTGATCTTCGGCCAGGCCTATCAGGGGGGCGCCCCGCTGGACCCTATGGCGGCCGTTGCAGCCTTGCCGGATGATGCGGAAATCTGCGGCTGCAACGGCGTCTGCAAGGGGAAGATCGTTTCGACGATCACGGAAAAGGGCCTGGCCTCGCTCGACGACGTGCGCGCCCACACCAAGGCGTCCGCCTCCTGCGGCTCCTGCACCGGCCTCGTCGAGCAGCTGATGACGCTGACGCTCGGCGACAGCTACAACCCCGCCGCCGTTCAGCCCCTGTGCGGTTGCACCGATCTCGGCCATGACGACGTGCGCCGCCTGATCAAGGCGAAGGGGCTGAAGACCATCCCCGCCGTCATGCAGGAACTGGAATGGAAGACCTCCTGCGGCTGCGCCAAATGCCGGCCGGCCCTCAACTATTACCTCGTCTGCGACTGGCCCGACGAATATGCCGACGACTACCAGTCCCGTTTCATCAACGAGCGCGTGCATGCCAACATCCAGAAGGACGGCACCTATTCCGTCGTGCCGCGCATGTGGGGCGGCGTGACGAATTCCGGCGAATTGCGCGCTATCGCCGATGTGGTGGACAAGTTCGAGATACCCTTGGTGAAGGTGACGGGCGGCCAGCGCATCGACCTGCTGGGCATCGAGAAGGAGGACCTGCCCGCCGTCTGGGCAGATCTCGGCAAGGCCGGCTTCATCTCGGGGCAGGCCTATGCCAAGGGCCTGCGCACGGTGAAGACCTGCGTCGGCTCCGACTGGTGCCGCTTCGGCACGCAGGATTCCACCGGGCTCGGCATCCGCATCGAGAAGTTCATGTGGGGCTCCTGGACGCCGGCCAAATTGAAGATGGCCGTCTCCGGCTGTCCGCGAAACTGCGCGGAGGCGACCTGCAAGGATATCGGCGTCGTCTGCGTCGATTCGGGCTTCGAGATCCATTTCGCGGGCGCGGCGGGCCTCGACATCAAGGGCACGGAGGTGCTCGGCCTCGTCAAGACCGAGGACGAGGCGCTGGAGCATATCGTGGCGCTGACGCAGATGTACCGCGAGCAGGCGCGCTATCTGGAGCGCATCTACAAATGGGCCAAGCGCATCGGCCTCGACGAAATCCGCCGCCAGATCATGGGCGACGCGGACAAGCGCAGGGCCTTCTACGACCGGTTCGTCTTCTCCCAGAAATTCGCGCAGGTCGATCCCTGGTCGGAGCGGGTCTCCGGCAAGGACAAACACGAATTCAGGCCGATGGCGACCATCGGCTACGGCGAGGCCGCGGAATGAGGAGCACGGACATGACCTGGTTTCCCATCGGCAACATCGCCGACATCCCCCTTCGCGGCGCGCGCTGCGTGAAGACGCCGGAGGGGAAGATCGCCGTCTTCCGCACGGCGGAAAACGAGGTCTTCGCCATCGAGGACCATTGCCCGCACAAGGGCGGGCCGCTCTCGCAGGGCATCGTGCACGCCAAGGCCGTCACCTGCCCGCTGCACAACTGGGTGATCTCGCTGGAGACCGGCAAGGCGCTCGGGGCGGACGAAGGGGCGGTCAGGACCATCCCGCTGCGCAACGAGGACGGGGCGCTGTTCATCGCGCTGGAACGCCTGATGGCGGCGGCGGAGTAGGTGGTGATGCAGGCAAAACTCCCCTCCTCCCACAGGTTGAAGACCTCCTCTGGACTCTTTCCCACAAAGGCAGGGCGATCGCCTATGGAGGAAAACGGTTGCCCCATCCCCTTCTCCCCCGCGGGGAGAAGGTGCCGGCAGGCGGATGAGGGGGGTGGCGAAGGCGCAGACGACCCGTCAGAGCCACCCCCTCATCCGACCCTTCGGGCCACCTTCTCCCCGCGGGGGAGAAGGGGAGAACGGCAAGGTCGAATTCCATATGCGACAACCTTCCTAACAAGGGGGCGATGCCGGCAGGCAGAGAGAGGTGCCGGGGTGCGCCGTCACCGGCCCCTGAAGGGAGCCGCCCATGCCCGTTGAAACGAAAACCACCTGCCCCTATTGCGGCGTCGGCTGCGGGGTGATCGCCGCGGTCGGCGAGGACGGCGCGGTTTCCGTCAGGGGCGATCCGGACCATCCCTCGAACTACGGCCGGCTCTGCTCGAAGGGCTCGGCGCTCGCCGAGACGATCGATCTCGACGGCCGCATCCTCCATCCCGAGATCGCCGGCCGGCAATCGACATGGGACGAGGCGCTCGACCTCGTCGCGGAGAAATTCTCCGCCGCCATCGCCGAACACGGCCCGGATTCCGTCGCCTTCTACGTCTCCGGCCAGCTCTTGACGGAGGACTACTACGTCGCCAACAAGCTGATGAAGGGTTTTGTCGGCTCGGCGAACATCGACACCAATTCGCGGCTGTGCATGTCTTCCTCCGTCGCCGGCCACCGCCGGGCCTTCGGGGCCGATACGGTGCCGGGGACCTACGAGGACCTGGAGCTTGCCGACCTGGTCGTCCTCGCCGGCTCGAACCTCGCCTGGTGCCACCCGGTGCTCTACCAGCGGCTGGCCGCGGCCAAGGCGCGGCGGCCGGGCCTGAAGGTGGTGGTCATCGATCCGCGCCGCACCATGACGGCGGATATCGCGGACCTCCATCTCGCCATCCGGCCGGATACGGATGTGGCGCTGTTCGCCGGCCTGTTCTCCCATCTCGTCAAGAACGGCGCGGTGGACCAGAATTTCATCGCGGCGCACACGATGGGCTTTTCCGAGGCGTTCGCGGCGGCGGTTTCCTTTCCGGAGGCGCTGGAGCGGACCGGCCTGCCGGCCATGCAGCTTCGCGAATTCTACCGGCTGTTCACGGCGAGCGAAAAGGTGGTGACCTGCTACAGCCAGGGCGTCAACCAGTCCTCCTCCGGTACCGACAAGGTCAACGCCATCCTCAATTGCCACCTCGCCACCGGCCGCATCGGCCGGCCGGGCATGGGGCCGTTCTCGCTGACCGGCCAGCCCAACGCCATGGGCGGGCGCGAGGTCGGCGGCCTTGCCAACATGCTGGCCGCCCATATGGAGATCGAAAGCGCGGAAGACCGCGACCGCGTGCAGCGCTTCTGGCAGGCACCGCGCATCGCCGAGAAGCCGGGGCTGAAGGCGGTCGACCTGTTCTGTGCAGTGGCGGAGGGGCGCATCAGGGCGCTGTGGATCATGGCGACCAATCCGGTCGTCTCGATGCCGGACGCCGATGCCGTCGAGGCGGCGATCAGGGCCTGTCCCTTCGTCGTCGTCTCCGACATCCTGCGCGAGACGGACACCGCCCGCCACGCCGATGTGCTCCTGCCCTCGCGCGGCTGGGGCGAGAAGGACGGCACCGTCACCAATTCCGAACGGCGCGTCTCCCGCCAGCGGGCGTTCCTCGGCGCGCCGGGCGAGGCACGGGCGGACTGGTGGCAGCTGGCCGAGGTCGGCCGGCGCATGGGCTTTGCGCGTGCGTTCGCCTATGACGGGGCGTCGGGGATCTTCGCCGAGCATGCGGCGCTCTCCGCCTTCGAGAACGGCGGCAGCCGGGATTTCGATATCGGCACCCATGCCGGCATCGGGCCGGTGGCCTATGACGCGCTTTCGCCCTTCCAGTGGCCGCAGCCGGCAGGCCGCGGGGAGGGGGAAACCCGGTTCTTCGCGAACGGCGGCTTCTATCATCCGGACGGCCGGGCGCGCTTCGTCGCCGTCATGCCCGCCGCGGCCGACCGCACCGATGCCGCCTATCCCTTCACGCTGAATACCGGCCGCATCCGTGACCAGTGGCACACCATGACGCGATCCGGCAAAAGCGCCCGCCTTTCCACCCATATCGCGGAACCCTTTGCCGAGCTTCACCCGCGCGATGCGCTGGAGATCGGCGTCGTGCCCGCCGGCCTGGTCGAGATCGAAAGCCCGCGCGGCAGCGTGGTGGTGCGCGCCCTCGTCACGGACCGGCAGGCGCGGGGCAGCCTCTTCGCGCCGATGCACTGGAACGACCAGTTCGCGGCGAAAGCCCGCGTCGACACCCTCGTGCCGCCGCTGACGGACAGGATCTCCGGCCAGCCGGCCTCGAAGAACGTCGCCGTCGCCGCCCGCCCGTTCAAGGCCGCCTCCTATGCCTTCGCCGTGTCGCGGGAAAGGCCGGAAGGGCTCGAGGCCGCCTATTGGGCGCTGGCGAAGGCCGAGGGCGGCTGGCGGCTGGAGCTTGCCTTCGATCGTCCCGAGGAGGACTGGGCCGCCTGGTGCCGGCGTGCCTTCGCCATCCCGGACGCGGTCGAACCGCTCGGTTACGCCGACCGGGAGACCGGCGAGATCCGTCTCGCCTTCTTCGACGGCCCGCGCCTGCTCGCGGCCTTCTTCCTTGCGCGCGAACCGGTGGCGGTGGCACGCAACTGGGCGATCGCGCAGCTTTCGGCCGGGCATGCGAACCTGCGCCGGCGCTTCGCCCTCGTCGCCGGCCGGCCGGGGGCGGACAGGCCGGATCCCGGCGCCACGGTCTGCGCCTGCTTCGGCGTCGGCGTCAACCAGATCGTCGCGGCCGTGCGCGGCGGATGCCACGGTGTCGAAGCGGTCGGGGCGGCGCTCAAGGCCGGCACAAATTGCGGTTCCTGCCGCGGGGAGATCCGCAGCATCGTCGACAGGTGTCTTGCCGCGGCAGCGGAATGAGGGGGAGCCGGCGGCACCGGCCCTCGCGCCGGCCCCTGCGCCGAACGAGGATCGCGCTATCCGGCGGCGGCCTTGCGGCCGAAGGACAGCAGGTCGCGCGTATAGGCCTCGGCAGGGGCGGCGATCACCGCCTCCGTCCGGCCGAATTCGATGACGTCGCCGCGGCGCATGACGAGGAGCGTGTCGGAAATGTGCGCGACGACCTTGAGGTTGTGGGTGACGAAGAGCATCGAGAGGCCGCGGCTTTCCTTGAGGTCCGCGAGCAGGTTGAGGATCTGCGCCTGCACGGAGACGTCGAGCGCCGAGGTGGGCTCGTCGAGGATGAGCAGGCCCGGTTCCAGCGCCAGCGCCCGGGCGATCGCCACGCGCTGCGCCTGGCCGCCGGAAATCTCCCGCGCGCGTCGGTCGAGGAAATCGGCGGTGAGGCCGCAATCGGCGACGAGCGCGGCGATCTTCTCGCGCAGCGCCGGGCCTTGCCGCGCGCCGGCGGCCAGCAGGGGCTCGGCGACGATCTCGGCGATGGTGAGGCGCGGGCTCAGCGACAGGAAGGGATTTTGCGAGACGACGCCGATCTTCTGGCGCGCGCCGCGCAGGGCGTCGCCCTGCAGTGCCAGCCAGTCCTGCCCGTCGAGCCGCACCGTGCCGCTTTCCACCGGCAGGAGGCGCAGGATGGCGCGCAGCAGGCTTGTCTTGCCCGAGCCGCTTTCCCCGACGATGCCGAGGGTCTCGCCCTTTTCAAGCCGGAAGCTGGCGCCGTTGACGGCCGGTTTCGGGCGCGGCGCGAAGAGGCCGGCGCGATAGCGGATGACGAGATCCCTGACGTCGAGCATCGGGGCCGGGCTCATGCCGCATCCTCCGGCAGGTGGCAGAGCCAGGTGTGGCGGTCACGGGCGCGTTCGGGCGGCGGCTCGGCGGCGCAGACGGGCATGGCCTTCGGACAGCGCGGGGCGAAGGCGCAGCCGGCGATCCTCGTCCGCGGTGGCGGGATGGAGCCCTCGATGGCGGCAAGGCGGGCGCCGTGCGGGGCGGCATCCGGCAGGGCGGCGAGCAGCGCGCGCGTATAGGGATGGCCGGGCTTCTGCAGCACGGCCTCCACCGGGCCGGTCTCGACGGAGCGGCCGGCATAGAGCACCGTCGCCCGGTCGCAGGCCTCCGCGATGACATCCATGTCGTGGGTGATCATCAGCACGGTGAGGCCGCGCTCGGCGACGAGCTTGCGCAGCAGCGCGAGGACCTGCGCGCCGACGGAGACGTCGAGCGCCGTGGTCGGCTCGTCGGCGATGAGGAAGTCGGCGCCCGTCGCCAGCGCCTGGGCGATCACCACGCGCTGCTGCATGCCGCCGGAAAGCTGGTGCGGATAGCTCTTCAATACCCTTCCAGGATCGGGCAGGCCGGTGGCGGCGAGAAGGTCGGCCGCCTCCCTGCGGCGGGCCTCGCGCGGCAGGGTGCGGTGGGCGCGGATGACGTCGTCCATCTGGCGGGCGATGGAAAGCACCGGGTTGAGCGCGGCCGCGGGGTCCTGCGCGATCATGCCGATGCGCTTGCCGCGCAGGGCCTTCGCCTGTTCGCGCAGGTCCGCGCCGTCGAAATGGAAGCGTGCGGCCTCGATGCGGGCGCCTTTCGGCGCAAGGCCGAGCGTGGCCATGCCGGTCATCGTCTTGCCGCAGCCGGATTCGCCGATGACGCCGTGGATCTCGCCGCGCTCGATCCTAAGGCTGACGGCGCGCACGGCATGCACCTCGCCCTCCGGCGTCGGGATGCGGACGCAGAGGTCGCTTATGTCAAGCAGGGGCACGGACGGTCCCTCCCTTGCGCTCGCGCAGCGCATCGCCGAGCACGCTGAAGGCGAGCGCGACAATGAAGATCGTCAGGCCGGGCATGGCCGAATACCACCAGCGCGCCGGGAAGAACTTCCGGCCGGCATCGACCATCTGGCCCCAGTCGGCCGTCGGCGGCAGAACGCCAAGGCCGAGGAAGGAGAGGGCGGCGGCGGTCAGCAGCGCCGGGCCGACGTCGAGCGCGGCCTGCACGGTCAGCGGCCGGCCGGTGGCGGGCAGGATGTGGCGGGCGATGATGCGCGGATGCGACACGCCGGCAAGCCGCGCCGCTTCCACATAGGGCTGGCCGCGCAGCACCAGCACTTCCGCGCGGGCAAGCCGGGCATACCAGGGCCACCAGGTCACGGCGACGGCGATGATGCTGTTGAGGAAACCCGGGCCGAGGGCGGCGGCCATCAGCACGGCGAGCAGCAGCGCGGGAAAGGCGAGGAAGACGTCGGTGCCGCGCATCAGCGCCTCGTCGATCCAGCCGCCGAAATAGCCCGCCGCAAGGCCGACCGGCAGGCCGATGAGCAGCGAGAAGGCGACGATCAGCACGCCGTTGGTCAGCGAGACGCGGGTGCCGTAGATGATGCGGCTCAGGATGTCGCGGCCGAGATGGTCTGTGCCGAGCCAGTAGTCCGCCGAGGGCGGCGCGAGCTTCGCCAGCACGTTCGGCGCGCCGGCGCCCTGCGCGGGATAGGGCGCGATCCACGGCGCGAAGAGGCCGACGAAGACGAAGAGGAGGACGACGGCAAGGGCGATCGTGCCGGGCCAGCCGAGGCGGTGAACGAGCTTTTTCATGAGAGCGCCACCCGCGGGTCGACCAGCGCCTGGGCGATGTCGATGAGGAGGTTCATCACGACATAACAGATCGTCACCACCATGGTGACGGCCGCGATGACCGGAAAGTCCTTGGCGAGGATCGCCTCGGAAACGTAGCGGCCGAGCCCCGGCCAGGCGAAGATGATCTCGACCAGCACCGCGCCGGTCAGCGCATAGGCGAAGGAGAGGCCGATCACCGTCAGGGCCGGACCCATGGCGTTCGGCAGCGCATGGCCGAACAGGATGCGCGGCTCGGACAGGCCGAGCGTGCGGGCGGCGACGACGTGGCGGCGCTCGAGGATCTCGATCATCGCCGAGCGCGTCAGGCGCATGGCGACGCCGGCGGGGTAGGAGGCGAGCGTCAGCGCCGGCAGGACGAGATGGGTCACCGCATTGCCGAAGGCATCGAGCCGGCCGGCAAGGAGCGCGTCGACAAGCGTGAAATTGGTGACGACGGGCAGCGGCGCGCCGATCGCGATCTCGCGCGACAGCCGGCCGGACAGCGGCAGGATGCCGAGCCATTGCGCGAAGACCAGCTGCAGGATCATGGCGAGGAAGAAGGTCGGCATGGCGACGGCGGCGATGGAGCCGAAGCTGCCGAGCCTGTCCGGCCACCTGCCCTGCCTTGCGGCCGCGAGCACGCCGAGCGGAATGCCGATAAGAAGCGCAAGGCCGGTGGAGAAGACCGCAAGCTCCAGCGTCGCCGGCAGGTAGGCCTTGAGGTCTTCGGCGATCAGCCGGCGCGACTTGTAGGAGACGCCGAAGTCGCCGGAGGCCATCGCGGCCGCGAAGGTGGCGAAGCGGGCGGGCAGGGGCGCGTCGAGGTTGAGTTCCTGGCGCGCCTTCTCGATCTGCTCGGCCGTCGGGCGCGGGCCGGCATAGAGCGCGGCCGGATCGGAGGGAACCACCTGCGCCACGATGAAGACCAGGAAGGTCACGCCGACGACGACGAAGGCGGAGAGGACCGTGCGGCGCAGGATGTAGCGGAGGAGTTCCATCAGCGGGCCGATCGCATGGCGGAGGGGAGGGTGAAAGGACTGCGGCGAGCACCCCCGCTGCCTGCCGGCATCTTCCGGGCGGACGCGTTGCGCCGGGCCGGATGCGGGGCGCGGGTGCCATGATCGGACGGGTTCGCCTGCGGCATTCTCCCCATGTCGCTGCCGCGACCTCCTCCCCGAGGGGGAGAAGGGAGCAGGCAGGACGGGTCCGCCCCATGGGCACGACCTCTCGCCGCCAAAGGAGAGGTCGCGAGGCGGGAACCCGGCTTCAACGGCACCGTCGAAGAAGGGCGGAGCGCCACCCCACCGGATCTCCTCCTTTCAGGGGGAGATGGCCGGCAGGCCAAGGAGGGGTGCGCGCGCGTCATCTGGGGGTTTCCCGTTCCGTTACCGGCTCAGTTCGTTGACGAAGGTGACATGGCCATAGGCCGGATTGTCGGTGTAGCCCTTGATGTCCGAGCGGATGATGTGGACGTTCGGCCGGTCGACCATGAAGACGGCCGCCGCTTCCTCGATCACCGTGCGCTGCGCCTCGATGAAGAGGGCTTCGGCGCGGGGGCGGTCGGTGCCGGAGAGCTTGGCCGCCTCGTCGATCTTGGCGTCCACCTCGGGGTTGGAATAGTAGCCGAGGTTGAAGTTCGGCTTTTCTTCCGTGTGGAACAGGTTGAAGAGGTAGTCGTAGGGCGTGACGAAGGTCGGCCACCAGAACATGACGAAGATATCCTGCGCGGCCTTCGGGTCCGACTTGCCGAGCTGCCATTGCGCTTCCCAGGCCATCGGCTGCAGCGTCAGCGTGATGCCGAGGGTTTCGAGGTTCGCCTTCCAGAGTTCGCCGGCTACGGCCGAAAGCGCCTGGGTGGTGGAATAGGTCATGACCAGCTCCAGCCCCGGCTCGATGCCTTCCTCCGCCAGCAGCGCCCTGGCGGCTTCCAGGTCGGTGCTGGGGATCGGCGCATCGGCGTCATGGCCCCAGATGCCGGCGGGCACGACGCCCTTGGCGCGGGTGCCGAGGCCCATCGTGCCGGCGGCGATCACGTCGTCATAGGGGAAGGCGAGCGACAGCGCCTGGCGCACCTTCACCTTGTCGAGCGGCGCACGCTTGACGTTGTAGAGGCCGAACAGCGTTTCGAAGGAGGGGTTGGAGACGACGTTGAGGTCCGGATTGGCCTTCATCGCCTCGAGGTTCTCGAAGGGAATGGAATAGGTCCAGTCGGCCTGGCCGCTCTCGATCATGTTCTGGGCGAGCGTCGTGTCCTCGATGATCTCGAAGGAGATCGTCTGGAAGGCGCCGTCCGGCACGGTGTCCCAGTAGCCTTCGACGCGGTCGAGCACCGCGCGCTGGCCAGGCTCGTAGCGCGAGATCCTGAACGGGCCGGTGCCGGCATCGTTGCCGGCGTTGAACCAGGCATTGTCCTTGTCGAAGGAGGAGGGCGCGTAGATCCAGGCGGCAAAACCGGCCGAGGCGATGAGGTCGAGCGGCTGCGGCTCGGAGAGCTGGAAGACGACCTTCAGCGGCTCGGGCGTCTCGATCGCGGTGACCGGACCCCAGATGAAGGCCGCGCCGCCGCCGATCTTCTTGGTGCGCTCGATGGAGCCCTTGACGGCCTCGGAGGTCAGCGGCGTGCCGTCGTGGAATGTCACGCCGTCGCGCAGGGTGAAGGTCCAGGTCTTGCCGTCGGCGCTCACCTCCCAGGCGGTGGCGAGCCGGGGCTCGATCTTCGCCTCCGTCTTCTCGTCGCCGGGAATGTAGCGCGTCAGGCCCTCATAGACATTGGCCAGCACCGCGCCGTCGTTGGAGAACGAGGTCGCCGGGTCGAGGTCCGGGAAGCTCGTCGGATAGGCGAGCGTGAAGATCTGGCTGGCGCCCTGCGCCATGGCGAAGTTCCAGCGCGCGGTGGCGGCGGTGGCGAGGGCGGCAAGGACGGTGGTCTTCAGGAAATTGCGGCGGTTCATGTCGGGCTCCCAATGGATGGTTTGATCGGACGATCAGGTGTCTTCTTCGTAATGCGGGACCGCGGGCGCATCGGCGGAGACGCCCATCGGCACGAAGTCGAAATCATAGCCGAAGGCCCGGGGGCCGACGGAGGCGAGCGCGATCTCGCTGCGCAGCAGCACCGGCGCGGGCATGGACAGCACGTCGATGCGCAGGCCGTAGCGCAGCTCCTCCGTGCCGATGGCGCGGCCGGTCTCCGAATCCACGATGCAGATGAGGTCCGGCACCATGGTGATGATCGTCTCGCCCTCGCGGGCGATGAGATATTCGTTCTGGATCTCGACGGTCAGCGTGCGGCCGGCATCGCCATCCAGCCCCGCCACGGTCAGCTTGCCGCGGGTGAAGCCGGCCATGACGCGGCGGCCGATATCGGTCACCTTGCCGCGCATCAGCCGCACGCCGCCGGATTGCTTCAGGATCGCCTCGACCGGGTCCGCCTTGGCGGCGCGGGCGGTGAGCACGGCGTCGCCGAGGCTCCAGGCCTGGCTCGTCGTGTGCGGCACGCCGAAGCGGCGCACGAAGTCGCCCGACATCGGCGCGGTCGTCATCAGCGCGGTGCAGCCCATGGCGATGGTGCTGGCGCGCAGCAGCTTTTCCAGCATTTTCGGCGTGGTGGCGTCGGTGACGACCAGCACGTTGCCGTCCGCATCGGCGAGCGCCGCCGGCTGCACCGGCTGGCCATGGATGAAGAAGGTCGTCATCTGCACCTCCGGGAAGGCGCGGCCCATGCCGTCGGCATCGACGACCGGCAGGTCCACCATGGCCGCCGTCAGCATCGGCGCGATGCCGTTGCCGCCGCCCACCTCGTCGCCGAGCAGCGCATCGACCTTGCGGCCCATATGGCGCTCCAGCGCGTGCAGGAGCCGCACGCCCTCGCCGCCCTCGGCGATCTTCTCGATGCCGACGGTGGGCGCGCCGATGCCGCCGATGCCGATGATCTGCGCATCCGGGTCCATGTCGGCCGGGCGCACCATGCGGATGCGTTTACCCTCCCGCAGCAGCGCCTTGGCGCGCAGCGCGCCGTGATAGGTGCTGCCGCCGCCGCCGGTGCCGAGGATGCCGCAGCCGATGGCGATGCGGTCGATATCCGCCTCGGTGAGCGTCCAGTATTTCATGCCCGCAATTCTCCAATGACTTTCGCCGCGACGCGCACGGCATTGCCGGGCAGGTAGGCGAGCGGCGTTTCCTCGATCTCGGCGAGCGTCGTCGTTTCGGCGGCCGCGCCCGCCTCGACGGCGCGCGCCCGCGCCTCCGCGACGACGGATTCGAGCGCGATCTCGCGCGTCGTGCCTTCCAGCGAGACCACGCTGTCGACCTCGCCGGACACCTGCGCGATGGCCGCGCCGATGGCGTTGGCCGAGCCGAAATGATCCGGCTTCAGCGAAACGGAGGTGCCTTCCAGCAATCCTTCGACCAGCACGGAGCCGCCGCCGACGAGGATGGCCGGGATCGGCTCGGCGCTCGGCTTCATGCGGTCGAGCACGGTCTCGATGCTGGCCTTCATCTGCGCCAGCATCTTCTGAGCGAAATCCGGCGTGATGTGGGAAAGGCGGCTGCGGTCGCCGAGGTCGGCGAGGCCGGCGGCAACCGCGATGTCCGTTGCCGTCAGCGTGTCGCCGCCAAAGCACAGCGCCCTTTGCGGCAGGCGGAAGCCGACGGAGTCGGGGCCGACGGTCGGCGCAGCGCCGGGGCGCACGATGCTACCGCCGCCGAGGCCGAAGGAATAGACGTCGGGCACGCGGAAATTGGTCGGCACGCCGCCGATCATCGCGCCCTCGCTGCGGGTGCGCGGGAAACCGGCGACGAGCATGCCGATATCCGTCGTCGTGCCGCCGATATCGATGACCGCGGCGTCGGAAAGCCCGGTGAGGAAGGCGGCGCCGCGCATGGAGTTGGTCGGGCCGGAGGCGATGGTGAAGACCGGGTAGCGTTCGGCGAAGTCCGCCGCCATCAGCGTGCCGTCGTTCTGGGTGAGATAGAGCGGGCAGGCAAGGCCGAGCGCGGCGAAGGCCGAGCGGAAGGCGCCGACCGTCTCGCGGCCGAGCGTGTGGAGGCTGGCATTGAGGATCGCCGCGTTCTCGCGCGGCAGGAGGCCGGTGCGGCCGATGCGGTGCGACAGGCTGATCGCGGCATCCGGCATTTCCTCGGCGACGATGGCGGCCGCCTCGATCTCCATGCGCGGATCGACCAGCGCGAAGACGGAACAGATCGCGATGGCGGAGATGCCCCGGGCGCGCCAGTCGCGGCAGGCCGCGCGGATGGCGAGGCCATCGAGCGGCGCGATGTCCGAGCCGTCATAGTTGAGGCCGCCGCCGACCAGCGCCGCGCCGCCCTCGACGATGGGACGCAGGGTGTCCGGCCAGTCGATCATCGGCAGCAGCGAGCGCGTCGCCGCGCCGCAGAGCCGGAGCACGCCGACCTTCTCCAGGTGCCGTCCCTCGACCACCGCATTGAGGAAATGCGTGGTACCGATCATCACGCCGTTGACCGCGCCGGCGGCGATGCCGGCCTCGGCCAGCACCGTGCGGATCGCCGCCGCGACGCCGGAGGTCACGTCCGCCGTGGTCGCGGATTTCACCGTGGCCAGAACCGTCGTGCCGGAGAGCAGCGCCGCATCCGTATTGGTTCCGCCCACATCCACCCCGATGCGCAGCATGGGTTATCCTTTCTTCTTGCCGCCGAGGTCCGTGCCGCGGCTGATCGCGGTCGTCCTCGTGCCGAATACCTTGTAGAGTCGCAGGACGACCGAACTCGTCACGCGCTTCACGCCGGGCAGCTTGCCCAGCTCCTGGTCGATGAATTCGAGAAGCGCCGCATGATCGGCGACGAAGAGCGAGGCGCTCAGATTGGCCGTGCCGCTGGTGGCGGCGAGGTAGCCGATCTCGTCATATTCGGCGAGCTGAATGGCGACCTCTTCCTGCCGGCCCGGCTCGACCTCGATCAGAAGCTCGACCTGCACGTCGCGCCCCAGCGCCACGGGATCGGGAATGGCGCCGATGACGATCATCTTGGCCTGCAGCAGGCCGGCGATGCGGTTGCGGATGGTGCGCTCGGAGACGCTGCCGATCCGGCCGGCGATCTCGGCGGCCGAAAGGCGTCCGTCCTCGCTGAGGTAGCGGATGATCTCGCGGTCCAGATCGTCGACGAGGTAGCGTTGGCTCATGCGCGGTTCCATTTCGGCCTGAATGCATCAAGTAAATTTCCGAAACGGAATTGTGTCAAGAATATTTCAGCCATATCGGGCCATTCTTTCCGAAAATATCCCGGTTTTCGGCTTCCGGATGCAGAAAATTGCCGATCCGGCAACCGGAGAAGAGTCTTTCCGGGGCTGTCCGTTGCCGAAACGGAAACGCGCGGACGCAGCCCGCCGCCTGCCCACGGCGCGGTTTCCGGGCGGCTTTGGAGGGGTCAGAGGCCGGCGGTCTTCCGCAGCGGCAGGTTTTCCTTCAGCAGCACCTCGATGCGGATGCGCTCCTGCGAGGCGAGAAGCTCGCGATGGTCGGCGCGGGCGCGCATGATGCGCAGGGCGCTGCGCACGGCATGGCCGGGGTCCTGCGCGATCACGGCGTCGATGCGCTCGTCCATCAGCGCCTGCGCGCTGAAGGGCGTGTGCTCGTGGGCGATGACGGTGAGGGGGCGGTCCCCTTGCGCGTTCCAGACGGCGGTGAGGGGGACGCGCGCCTCGGAACTCAGGACATAGACGGCGACGGTGTCGGGATTGTGCTGCAGCGTGCGCCGGATGATGAGGTCGGCGCGCTTCTCGTCCGCATAGGTCTCCAGCGAGGGCAGGCTCTCGAGATGCGGGAACTGCGCGTTGATGATGCTGTCGAAGCCGAGGCGGCGCTGGATGCTGTCGAGCGCCATCATGGTCTCGGCGACGACCATGATCTTGCCCGGCCGCGCTCCGATGAAGCGGCCGGCGATCTTGCCGGCCGTCGCGCCGGCGGCGAAGTTGTCGATGCCGACATAGTCGGCGCTCTCCAGCCGCTCCTGGCCGGAGAGGAACTGCACCACCTTGACGCCCCGCTCGACGAGGCGCAGCAGCGCGTCGCGCACCTGCGGCGATTCCGGCGCCATCACGGCGACGCCGTCCACCGCGTCGTGGTCGATGGCGGTGAGGTACTTGGCGACGTGGTGCGGGTCGCTCATCGGGATCTGCACGGCCCCGACCTCGGTGGAATCGGCGCGCAAGGCCTCCTTGGCCTCGCGCACGCGGGCGAGGAGTTCGGCAAGATACTGGTCGCCGGAGGTCGGCAGCACGAAGCGGAAGCGGTAGGTCTTGTTGCGTGCCAGCGCCACGGCGGCGGGATTGCGCACGAAGCCGATGCGCTCGATGGCCTCGGCCACCTTCCTTGCGGCCTTCGGGCTGACATTCGGCCGCTCGTTGAGCACGCGATCGACCGTCGCGAGGCTGACACCCGCGGCTTCTGCCAGGTCTTTCGCGGTGGGCCGCATTCTCCGCTCTCTTTCACGACGGCGTGATCCTGATCCGATTCCTCCAACAAAAGCAGGCGAAAAGCAAGAATTGAAGTGCGCACCTCAAAAATTGCTTGCATTGAGGTGCGCACCTCAATATGACTCGTTGCGTGGCCGGCAGGAGGAACGGCGCGTGCCACAAGAGGCGGCGCGGAGGAGGAGGGCCCGATTGCGGGCCCGCCGGAAAGCCAGTCCGCGCCATATGCCCGCACCGGGCGTTTTCAGCCTTCCGATGGGGTCGGAAGGCGAGGGAGGAGGTCCCCGCCATGACATTTCGCCATGCCACATCACTGGCCGCTTTCGCGGCCCTCTTGGCCGCCGGCGCCGCAGCCACGGGTGAAGCGAGCGCAAAGGATCTGACGCTGTGCTGGGCCGCATGGGACCCGGCGAACGCGCTCGTCGAGCTCAGCAAGGATTTCGAGGCCAAGAACGGCGTCACGATGAAATTCGAGTTCGTGCCATGGCCGAACTTCGCCGACCGCATGCTCAACGAGCTGAATTCCGGCGGCAAGCTCTGCGACCTGATGATCGGCGACAGCCAGTGGATCGGCGGCGCGGCGGAGAACGGCCAGTACGTCAAGCTCAACGATTTCTTCGACAAGGAAGGAATCAAGATGGACGACTTCATTCCCGCGACCGTCGTCGGTTACGCGGAATGGCCGAAGAACTCGCCGAACTACTGGGCGCTGCCGGCCTTCGGCGACGTCGTCGGCTGGAGCTACCGCAAGGACTGGTTCGAACGGCCCGAGCTGCAGGCGGCGTTCAAGGAGAAATACGGCCGCGACCTCGCCGTGCCGAAGACCTTTGCCGAATTGAAGGACATCGCCGAATTCTTCCAGAAGCGCGAGATCGACGGCAAGACCGTCTACGGCGCGGCGATCTATACGGAGCGCGGCTCCGAAGGCATCACCATGGGTGTGATGGACGTGCTCTACAGCTTCGGCTTCCAGTACGAGAACCCGGACAAGCCCTATGAGCTGGAAGGCTACGTGAACTCCGCCAAGGCGGTGGCGGGCCTGGAATTCTACAAGCAGCTCTACGATTGCTGCACGCCGCCCGGCCATTCCGACGCCTACATGTCCGAGGATATCGACGCCTACAAGTCGGGCCAGGTCGCGCTGCACATGAACTTCGCCTTCACCTGGCCGGGCATCCATGCCGACGCCAATGTCGGCGGCGAGAAGTCCGGCTATTTCCCGAACCCGGCAGGCCCGGACGGCGTCGCCTTCGCCCAGCTCGGCGGGCAGGGCATTTCCGTGGTCGCGGCCTCGGAAAAGCAGGAGGATGCGCTCGCCTATATCAAATGGTTCGCCCAGCCGGAAATCCAGGAAAAATGGTGGCAGATGGGCGGCTATTCGGCGCTGCGCAAGGTGGTCGAGGATCCAAGCTTCGCCACCAGCCAGCCCTATGCGCAGACCTTCCTCGATTCCATGGCGATCGTGAAGGATTTCTGGGCCGAGCCCGCCTATGCCTCGCTCTTGCAGGCGGCGCAGAAACGCTTCCACGACTATGTCGTCGCCGGCCAGGGCTCCGCGCAGGACGCGCTCGACGGCCTTGCCAAGGACTGGACGCAGGTCTTCGACGACGAAGGCAAGTACTGACGCCGCCGGGCGGCCGGGTTGAGCGCAAGCCGATGCGGCTCCCTTCTTTCCATGGAGCAGGGCCATCGCATCGGAAAGGAAACCGCTGCCAAATCCCCTTCTCCCCCGCGGGGAGAAGGTGCCGGCAGGCGGATGAGGGGGATGCCGCAAGCGCAAAGGCTCGATCCGAGCCACCCCCTCATCCGGCCCTTCGGGCCACCTTCTCCCCGCGGGGGAGAAGGGGAGAACGGCAACGTCGAACCCCAATGCGATGGCGCTGCCCCCTCGAGGAGAAGGGAAACGAGGCACCTTCTTGCGTCGCGGCCGATCGTCTTCATACTCTGCCCTGTCCCGCCGCCTCCCAGCGGGCCACGGGCGCGGCCGGAGCCGGGGATCTGCCCCGGCTCTGTCGCCGCCCAGTCAGATAGTCAGGGGAACACCCATGCTGAAATCCTCCGTGGACCGGATCGCCGAGGCGACGCCGCACGCCATTGCCAGACGCATGCACGGCCTGTCCGACCGCGCGCTCGCCTGGCTCTTCGTCGCCCCGTCGATCGTGCTCTTGCTGGCGGTCAACATCTTCCCGCTCATCTGGACGATCCGGCTGAGCTTCACCAATTTCCGCGTCAACCGGCCCAATGCCGAGGTCGATTTCGTCGGCCTGAAGAACTATGCCAGCATCCTGTCCGACCGCGACATCTGGCTGACCATGCAGGCGACGGCGCATTTCCTGATCTGGACCATCGTGCTGCAGGTCCTCATCGGCTTCTCGCTCGCCTATCTCATCAACAAGAAGTTCCGCGGCAACGATCTGTGGACGACGATCATCGTGCTGCCGATGATGCTCAGCCCGGCGGTGGTCGGCAATTTCTGGACCTTCCTCTACCAGCCGCAGATCGGCCTGTTCAACTATGCGGTCGGCTTCCTCACCGGCGCGGACCCCTCCAGCTTCTCGATGATCGGCGACGTCAAGCTCGCGCCCTGGGCGATCATCATCGTCGACACCTGGATGTGGACGCCCTTCGTCATGCTGATCTGCCTTGCGGGCCTGCGTTCCATTCCGGGGAGCATCTATGAGGCCGCCGAATGCGACCGCGCCAGCAAGTGGCGGCAGTTCTGGACGATCACCATCCCGCTCGTCCTGCCCTTCCTGATGCTCGCCGTGCTCTTTCGCGGCATCGAGAACTTCAAGATGTTCGACCTCGTCGTGCAGCTGACGGGCGGCGGCCCGGGCTCGATCACCGAGCTCACCTCGATCAACCTCAAGCGCGAGGCCTTCGAGAAGTGGCGCACCGGCTATGCCTCCGCCTATGCCGTCATCCTCTTCGTCACGGTCTTCGGCCTAGCCTCGATCTACGTCAAGGCGCTCAACAAGGTGAAACAACGATGAGCAGCTATTCCGTCACCGAGCCCTCGCCAAGGCAGAAATGGGTCGCGGGCATCCTGGTCGTCGGCTACGCGCTGATCACCATCCTGCCGCTGGTCTGGATCATCGCCACCAGCTTCAAGACCCCGTCCGACGCCATCGCCTATCCGCCGAAGACCTTCTTCACGCCGACGGTGGAAGGCTATGTCAACGTCTTCACCACGCGCACCCGGCTTTCGACCGAGCAGTTGCAGGCGCTGGGCGAGCCCACCACCTGGTACGACAAGCTGGTGCGCAAGGACGGGCTCGTCATTTCCGGCCCCTCGCGTTTTGCCGAACGTTTTACCAATTCCGTCATCATCGGCTTCGGCTCGACGGTGCTCTGCATCGTGCTCGGCACGGCGGCTGCCTATGCCTTCTCGCGCTTCAAGGTGCCGCTGAAGGACGATCTTCTCTTCTTCATCCTCTCCACGCGCATGATGCCGCCGATCGCCGTCGCCATCCCGATCTTCCTGATGTTCCGCTCGCTCGGCCTCAGCGACACCCATGCCGGCATGATCCTGCTCTATACGGCGGTCAACCTGTCGCTCTCGGTCTGGCTCTTGAAGGGCTTCATCGACGAGATCCCCGTCGAATACGAGGAGGCGGCGCTGATCGACGGCTATACCCGCTTCCAGGCGTTCTACAAGGTCGTGCTGCCGCAGGCGGCGACGGGCATCGCCTCCACCGCGATCTTCTGCCTGATCTTCGCCTGGAACGAATATGCCTTCGCCGTCCTGTTGACATCCGGCAACGCCCAGACGGCCCCGCCCTTCATTCCCACCATCATCGGCGTCAGCGGCCAGGACTGGCCCGCCGTCGCCGCCGGCGCGACGCTCTTCCTCGTGCCGGTCATGGTGTTCACCATCCTTCTGCGCAAGCATCTCCTGCGCGGCATCACCTTCGGAGCAGTCCGCAAATGACACGATTTTTCAACGGCCTCCTGCATTTCCGGCGCAGCGCGTGGGAAATGCTGGCCTCGGTGCTGATCGCGGCGGGCGTCGTCATGCTCATGCAGCCCTTCGCGCTCACGCTCTATTCCTGGTCCTTCGTCGTCACTCTCCTCGGCACGGTGATGTTCATCATCGTCAGCCACTTCCCGGAATAGGCCGATGGCGCAAATCAGAATCCAGAACGTCCGCAAGGAGTTCGGCGCCTTCACCGCGGTGCGCTCCTCCTCCTTCACCATCGAGGACGGCGAGTTCTTCATGCTGCTCGGCCCCTCCGGCTGCGGCAAGACGACGACGCTGCGCATGATGGCCGGCCTCGAACTGCCGACCTCGGGCGAGATCTTCATCGACGGCGAGGAGGTCGGCATGAAGCCGGCCAGCCAGCGCGACATCGCCTTCGTCTTCCAGATGTTCGCGCTCTACCCGCACATGAACGTGCGCAAGAACATCTCCTATCCGCTGGTCAGCCAGGGCATGAAGCGCGAGGAGGTGAAGACGCGCGTCGCGGAGGTCGCCCGCATCCTCAGGATCGAGCATATCCTCGACAAGCCGGTCGGCGGGCTTTCCGGCGGCGACCGCCAGCGCGTGGCGCTCGGCAGGGCCATCGTGCGCCGGCCGAAGGCCTTCTTCATGGACGAGCCGCTCGGTGCGCTCGACGCGGAATTCCGCGAGCACATGGCGGAAGAACTGCGCGCGCTGCACGACCGCATGGGCGCGACCACCGTCTATGTCACGCACGACCAGCTCGAAGCCATGCAGATGGGCGACAAGATCGTCGTCATGAACCACGGCGTCGTCGAGCAGTTCGGCCGGCCGCAGCAGATCTACGACTGGCCGGCGACGAAATTCGTCGCCCAGTTCATCGGCTCGCCCTCGATGAATTTCCTGGAGTTCGAAGGCATGATCGGCATCGGCGGCAGCAGCGTCGATCTCGGCGGCGTCACGGTCAACGTGCCCGCCGCGCGCGAAGGCCGCGACGGCCGCCTGACGCTCGGCGTCCGGCCGGAACATGTGAAGTTCCGCGACGATGCCGCCTATCGCGGCCGTGTCAGCGCCGTCGAATATCTCGGCACGACGCAGATCGTCACCCTTTCGACGGAACACGGCGAGGTGAAAGCCCGCATCTCCTCGGCGCAGCTGGTGCGGGAGGAGGAGCTTGTCGGCCTCGATTTCGACGCGCGGACCCTCTCGCTCTTCGATGCGGAAAGCGGCAAGGCCCTCCTCTCGGAGGGCAATGAAGGAGTGCTCGGACATGGCTGAGGTCGTGCTTGAAAACGTCACGAAACGCTTCGGCGGCACCGTCGCGCTCGACAACGTCTCGCTGACGGTGCCGGACGGCTCCTTCGTCGTGCTGCTCGGCCCGACAGGCGCGGGCAAGACGACGGTGCTGCGCATGGTCTCCGGCCTCGACGCGCCCGACGGCGGCGAGGTCTTCATCGGCGGCCGGCCGATGAAGGGCCTGTCGCCGGCCGAGCGCAATGTCGCCATGGTCTTCCAGCAATATTCGCTCTATCCGCACCTCACCGTCCGCCAGAATCTGGAGTTCCCCCTGAAATCCCCGCTCCTGAAGACGCCGAAGGCGGCGATCGACCGGAAGGTCCAGGAGGTCGCGGAGGTGCTGCAGATCGCCCACAAGCTGGAGAACAAGGCGACGGCGCTTTCGGGCGGCGAGATGCAACGCGTCTCCATCGGCCGCGCGCTGGTGCGCAATCCCGAGATCTTCCTGATGGACGAGCCGCTGAGCTCGCTCGACGCGAAGCTCCGGGCGGACCTGCGCATCGAATTGAAGCGCATCCAGGCGAAATCCGGCGCGACGCTGCTCTACGTCACCCACGACCAGATCGAGGCGATGACCATGGCGACCCATGTCGGCGTGCTCAATGAGGGCAAACTGGTGCAGTTCGGCTCGCCGCGCGAAGTCTACGAAGAGCCCGTCAGCGTCTATGCCGCGACCCGCCTCGGCCAGCCGCGCATCAACGTGCTGCCGGCCGACCTCTTCGCCGGCGCGCCGGCGGGGGCGAAAAGCATCGGCCTTCGCCCGGAGCACATCGCGCAAGGGGAGGGGGAGGAGGCGCTGGTCAAGCGCGTCGAGCATCTCGGCGACCAGACGCGCCTGCACCTTTCCTTCAAGCGGCACGACCTCATCACCGTCACCGACGCCCACACGCCGCTGAAAGGCGGCGAGACCATCCGCATCCAACCGTCGCGGCCGCTCTATTTCGACGCGGCCGGCATGCGTTTAGCCTGAGGAGAGAACAACCATGGCGCAATTCATCAACAAGCGCGAAGACGTCGTCACCGAGGCGATCGACGGAGTGCTCGCCCTTTCGGGCGGCGCGCTGACCCGGCTCGACGGCTATCCGCATATCCGCGTCGTCAAGCGCAGCGACTGGGACAAGTCGAAGGTGGCGCTCGTCTCCGGCGGCGGCTCCGGCCATGAGCCCGCCCATGTCGGCTTCGTCGGCAAGGGCATGCTGACCGCCGCCGTCTGCGGCGACGTTTTCGCCTCGCCGAGCGTCGATGCCGTGCTCGCCGGCATCCTCGCGGTGACCGGTCCTGCCGGATGTCTCCTCATCGTCAAGAACTATACCGGCGACCGCCTCAATTTCGGCCTCGCCGCCGAGCGGGCGCGTGCCTTCGGCCTCAATGTCTCGATGGTCATCGTCGGTGACGACATCGCCCTGCCCGACCTGCCGCAGGCCCGCGGCGTCGCCGGCACGCTCTTCGTACACAAGATCGCCGGCGCGCTCGCCGAACGGGGAGCCGACCTCGACACGGTCACGGCGGCCGCCAGGAACGTCATCGCCGGCACGCGCTCCATCGGCATGTCGCTCGACACCTGCCGCGTGCCCGGCTCGCCGAAGGAGGACCGCATTCCCGAGGGCAAGGCCGAGCTCGGCCTCGGCATCCATGGCGAGGCGGGTGTCGAGCAGATCGACTTCGCCGGCGCGCGCGCCTCGGTCGCCACCATGGTCGAGCGGCTCGCCGCCGTCATGGGCGAGGGACCGCATGTCGCGCTGATCAACAATCTCGGCGGCGCGTCCGTCTTGGAAATGTCGGTGCTCGCCCATGACCTGCTCGGTTCCTCGGTTGGCGCGCGGATCACCCATGCCATCGGCCCCGCGCCGCTGATGACCTCGCTCGACATGCAGGGCCTTTCCATCTCCGTCTTCCCCGCCGACGCGGCCGAGCTGGAGCTCCTGAAAACCCCCGTGCCGATCGCCGCCTGGCCCGGCGTCTCGGAAGTCCGGCCGATCGCGGTCGCGGCCCTGCCGGACGGCCTGACGCCGATCACGCCGATGCCCTCGAACCACGAGGCGACCCGTGCCTTCGTCATCAACTGCTGCAACGTGCTGATCGCCGCCGAACAGGACCTCAACGCGCTCGATGCCAAATCCGGCGACGGCGACACCGGCTCGACGCTGGCGGGCGCCGCCCGCGCGCTGATCAACGCCATCGACCGCCTGCCGCTCTCCGACCACACGCAGCTCCTGCGCGCCATCGGCCAGGAGCTGAGCCAGACGATGGGCGGCTCCTCCGGCGTGCTGCTCGCCATCTTCTTCGCCGCCGCCGGCGACGGCGCCTCCAGCGGCCTGCCGATGCGCGAGGCCCTGCGTGCCGGTCTCGCCCGCATGCAGGAGATCGGCGGCGCCAGCATCGGCGACCGCACCATGGTGGACGCCCTCTCCCCCGCCCTCGAAGCGCTCGGTGAGAGCGTGGCGGCAGCCGCCGGCGCGGCCCGCGAGGGCGCGAACTTCACCGCGACGCTGACGCGCGCGAAGGCGGGGCGGGCGGCCTATATCAACGCGAAGCAGCTTGAGGGACATGTCGATCCCGGCGCGGAGGCGGTCGCCCGGCTGTTCGAGCATCTGGCGGCTTGAGGGGCGTCGAAAAAATCAAGGCTGGGGCGGCGATGGTGCCGCTCCGGCCTTTTCGTTTGCGGTGAAGACCCCCTCTGCCTGCCGGCATCTCCGCTTGAGGGCAGGCGAGTTGCATATGGAATGAGGCGACGCGTCTTGCCCCTTCTCCCCCGCGGGGAGAAGGTCGCGGCAGCGGGATGAGGGGGTGGCGCAGATGTCGGACGGTGTGCAAGCCCCCTCATCCGGCCCTTCGGGCCACCTTCTCCCCGCGGGGGAGAAGGGGAAAGCAGCAGCGTGCTGCCATATGCAATTCGCCTGCCCTTGTGGGCAGGGGCCTTCCGCTTTACACCGCCTGCGTCTCTCCCTCCATCGTCGACTTGCCATGCTGCACCAGCGGGCGGTTGCCCGCCAAACGCCGCAGCAGCACATAGAAGACCGGCGTCATGAAGATGCCGAAGAAGGTGACGCCGATCATGCCGGAGAAGACGGCAAGGCCCATGGCGGCGCGCATTTCCGCGCCCGCGCCCGTGGACAGGACCAGCGGCACGACGCCCATGATGAAGGCCATCGAGGTCATCAGGATCGGGCGCAGGCGCAGGCGGCTCGCCTCTATCGCGGCCTTGATCGGCGTCCTGCCCTCGAACTCCAGCTCGCGCGCGAATTCGACGATCAGGATGGCGTTCTTCGCCGACAGGCCCACCAGCACCACGAGGCCGATCTGGGTGAAGACGTTGTTGTCGCCGCCCGTGTACCAGACCCCGGCGAGCGCGGCGAGCACGCCCATCGGCACGATCAGGATGATGGCGATCGGCAGCGTCAGGCTTTCATATTGCGCGGCGAGCACCAGGTAGACCAGCAGCAGCGCCAGCGGGAAGACGACGATGCTCGAATTGCCGGCGAGGATCTGCTGGTAGGTGAGGTCCGTCCACTCGAAGTCGATGCCGGGAGGCAGCGTCTCGGCCGCGATCTTCTCGACGGCTTCCTGCGCCTGGCCGGAGGAGAAGCCGGGGGCCGGGCCGCCGTTGATGTCGGCGGCGAGGAAGCCGTTGTAGCGCGTGGTGCGCTCCGGCCCGGTCGTCGCGTCCACCTTGAGGAGGGCGGCGAGCGGGATCATCTCGCCCGTCTGCGAGCGCACTTTCAACTGGCCGATATCCTCCGGCTTGGCGCGGAAGGCGGAGTCCGCCTGGACGCGCACGGAGTAGGTGCGGCCGAACGCGTTGAAGTCGTTGACGTAGAGCGAGCCGAGATAGATCTGCAGCGTCTCGAACACGTCGGTCACGCGCACGCCGAGCTGCTGGGCCTTGGAGCGGTCGAGGTCGGCGTAGAGCTGCGGCACGTTGATCTGGAAGCTGGAGAACAGGCCCGCCAGCTCCGGCGTCTGGTAGGCTTTCGCCAGGAACGCCTGCGTCGCCTCGTTGAGCGGCCCGTAGCCGAGGCCGGCGCGGTCCTCGATCTGCAGCTTGAAGCCGCCCGTCGTGCCGAGGCCGTTGACCGGCGGCGGCGGGAACATGGCGATGAAGGCATCCTGGATGGCGCCGAACTTCTGGTTCAGCTGCATGGCGATCGCCCCGCCGGAAAGCTCCGGCGTCGTGCGCTCCTCGAAGGGGGCGAGCGAGGCGAAGACGATGCCGGAATTCGAGCCGATGGTGAAGCCGTTGATCGACAGGCCCGGGAAGGCGATGGCATGCTCGACGCCCGGCTGCTCCAGCGCGATCTCGCTCATCTTCTTGATGACCTCTTCCGTGCGGTCGAGCGTCGCGCCGTCCGGAAGCTGGGCGAAGCCGATGAGGTACTGCTTGTCCTGCGCCGGCACGAAGCCGCCCGGCACGGCGTTGAACACCGCATAGGTCGCGCCGACGAGGGCGAGATAGACCGCCATCACCAGGGACTTGCGCGTGACGAGCCCGCCGACGCTGCGGCCGTAGCCGTTGCCGGCGGCGCTGAAGGCGCGGTTGAAGCCGCGGAAGAACCAGCCGAACAGGCCGTCCATCACGCGCGTCAGCCAATCCTTCGGCGCATGGTGGTCCTTCAGGAGAAGGGCGGCGAGCGCCGGGGAGAGCGTCAGCGAGTTGATGGCGGAGATGACCGTCGAGATCGCTATGGTGAGCGCGAACTGGCGGTAGAACTGGCCGGAGAGGCCGCTGATGAAGGCGAGCGGCACGAAGACGGCGACGAGCACCAGCGCGATGGCGATAATCGGGCCTGACACTTCGCGCATCGCCCGGTAGGTCGCTTCGCGCGGGGACAGGCCGTTCTCGATGTTGCGCTCGACGTTCTCGACGACGACGATGGCATCGTCCACCACGATGCCGATGGCGAGCACGAGGCCGAAGAGCGTCAGCGCGTTCACCGAGAAGCCGAAGGCATACATCACGGCGAAGGTGCCGATGATGGAGACCGGGACGGCGAGCAGCGGGATGATCGAGGCGCGCCAGGTCTGGAGGAAGATGATGACGACGAGCACGACGAGCGCCACGGCCTCGAGCAGCGTATCGACGACCTTGTCGATCGAGGCGCGCACGAATTCCGTCGTGTCGTAGACGATCTCGTATTTCACGCCCTCGGGCATGGCGATCTGGAGCTGGTCCATCGTGGCGCGGACATTGTCGGCGATCTCGATGGCGTTGGAGCCCGGCGCCTGGAGCACGGCGACGGCGACGGCCGGCTCGCCGTCGAGCAGCGAGCGCAGCGAATAGTCGGCCGCGCCCATCTCGATGCGGGCGACGTCGCGCAGGCGGGTGATCTGGCCCTCGGCGCCGGTCTTGACGATGATGTTGCCGAATTCCTCCGGCGTGCGCAGGCGCCCCTGCGCATTGACGTTGAGCTGGAGGTTGACGTCGTTGGCGGTGGGCGAGGCGCCGATGATGCCGGCGGCGGCCTGCACGTTCTGCTCGCGGATGGCGTTGGAAATGTCGCTGGCGGCGAGCGCATGCTCCGCCGCCTTCTGCGGATCGATCCAGACACGCATCGCATAGTCGCCCGCGCCAAAAACCTGGACCTGGCCGACGCCCTCGATGCGGGCGAGGCGGTCCTTGATGTTCAGCGTGGCGTAGTTGCGCAGATAGGTGATGTCGTAGCGGTCGGTCTTCGAGACGAGGTTCACCACCATGATGAAGTCCGGCGAGCTCTTGACCGTGGTGACGCCGAGCGCGCGCACTTCGGCCGGCAGGCGGGGTTCGGCCTGCGACACGCGGTTCTGCACGAGCTGCTGGGCCTTGTCCGGATCGGTGCCGAGCTTGAAGGTGACCGTCAGCGTCAGGACGCCGTCGGAGGTCGCCTGGCTGTTCATGTAGAGCATGTCCTCGACGCCGTTGATCTGCTCTTCGAGCGGCGTCGCGACGGTTTCGGAAATGACGACCGGGTTTGCGCCGGGATAGGTGGCGCGCACGACGATCGAGGGCGGCACGACCTCCGGATATTCGGAGATCGGCAGGGCGCGCATGCCGATCAGGCCGGCGACGACGATGAGGATCGACAGCACCCCGGCGAAGACCGGGCGGTCGATGAAGAAACGGGAGATGTTCATGGCAATACCCCTCTCCAGGGACGAACGGACCCATCCGGCGGGCGATGCGCCGCCGGCGGGCATGGGATTGTTGGTATTGGCGGCCTCTAATCTTGGCCGTTTGCCGTAGCACCCCCCTCTGGCCTGCCGGCCATCTCCCCCTCAAGGGGGGAGATCGGATGGAGCAGCCTCTCGCCCATCTCCGACGTCGCGGATTGAGCGGGGTTCTTGCCTCCTGCCAATCTCCCCCCTTGAGGGGGAGATGGCCGGCAGGCCAGAGGGGGGTGTCATGGCACCGTTGGAATAATGCTTGTGAGACGCCGCGGCTGCGGCGGCCCGCCTACTTCGCCGAAGCGACGTTCTCCTGCACCTGCGGGTCGACGACGACGCCGGGGCGGATGCGCTGCAGGCCGTTGACGACGATGCGGTCGCCGCCGGAAAGGCCGCTTTCGACGACACGCTCGTTGCCGGACAGGCTGCCGAGCACGACCGGCCGGTAGGCGACCTTGTTGTCCTTGTCGACGACGAAGACGAACTTCTTGTCCTGGTCGGTACCGATCGCCTTCTCGCTGACGAGGATCTTGCTCTCGGCCTTCGGCTCGCCCATGCGGATGCGCACGAACTGGCCGGGGATCAGCCTGCCGCCGGGATTGTCGAAGACGGCGCGCACGGTGATCGTGCCGCTCGCCGCGTCCACCTCGTTGCCGATGAGCTGGAGCTTGCCGCGGATCGGCGTGCCCTCGTCGGCGAGCGTGCCCACCTCGACGGGGATCTGGTCGATCGGCGGCAGCGCGTCCGTGGAGGCCGGCAGGGCGGCAAGGGCTCTCGCGACCGTCTCCTCGCTGACATTGAAGCCGGCATAGATCGGGTCGACCGAGACGAGCGTCGTCAGCGCCGGCGAGGTCGAGCCGGCGGCGACGAGGTTGCCGGTGGTGATCTCCACCTTGCCGACGCGGCCGGAAACCGGCGCGCGCACTTCCGTATAGCCGAGCTCCAGCTTGGCGGCGTGCAGCGTGGCCTCGGCCGTCTTCAGCGCGGCGCGGGCCTCGGCCAGCGCGTTCTGGCGCGTGTCCACCTCGCTTTGCGAGATGCTGTTGCTCCTGGCGAGGCGCTGGCCGCGCTCAAGCTCGGTCGTGGCGAGCTTGACCCGGGCCTCGGCCGAGGCGTACTGGCCTTCCGCCTGCGTCACCGCGGTCCTGAAGGGCTCCTGGTCGATGGTGAAGAGCAGATCGCCCGCCTTCACCAGCGCGCCCTCGCGGAAGTTCACCGCCTCGATGGCGCCGGCGACGCGCGAGCGGATCTGCACGCGGTCGATCGCCTCCAGGCGGCCGGAAAATTCCTGCCAGGTCACCACGTCGCGGTTTTCCACGACCGCGACCGTCACCGGAACGGCGGGCACTTCCGCCGTCACGGTGGCTTCGGCCTGGGCGACATTGCCCGGCAGTTGGAAATAGAGGGCTGCGGCGGAAAAGGACACAGCCAGTCCCAGGCCGGCGCCCGTCAGGGCCCAGCGTTTGCGCTTCGACGTCATTTTCTCGTTCTCCTTGCGGCCCCCTGGGCCGCGGGTTCAAATTAAATTAGTGAATGCTTATATCCTGAACAAAACCCGAAAACTGGCGGCCGACCTCCTCTTGCCAGGGGGAGGGCCGGTTGGGAGACCAGCCGGGGGTTTCGCCTTCGCTCCCGCCGTAAATCTCCGGCCAGCCTGCTCCGGCGGGAAGCACATGCTGGCGAACTTTCACGCCGGCCGCCCTGAGGCAGTCGGCGTAACCGAGGGCTTCGTCGCGCAGCGGATCGTCCTCTGCCGACATGACGAGGGCGGGTGCGACGCCTGCAAGCCGCGAACAGAGGCAGGGCGCCGCATAGGGATGGCAGACGCCGCCGCTGAGATAGTGGCTCCAGCCGTCCGCCCAGCGCTGGCGCATGCCGAGCGCCTCGGACTCGCGAAAGGAGGCGGTGCCCATGAAGGGATCGAGCAGCGGCGAGAACAGCACCTGGCCGTCCAGCTCGTTGGCGAAATGGTCGCGGGCCTTCAGCGCGACGCCGGCGGCGATGTTGCCGCCGGCCTCCTCGCCGCCGATGATGAGCGGCGACTTGCGGTCGCCGAGGCCGGCGCGCTTCTTGGCGAGATAGGAAAACATGGAAAAGCCGACTTCGAGCGGCTTGGGAAAGACGCCGCCGCCCGGCGCGCCATAATCCAGCACCGCGACGATGGCGCCCGTGGAGGCGATGGCCTCGGCGACGGGGGAGGGGCGAAGGCCCTCTTCCAGGAACGCGCCGCCATGGAAGTAGAGGAGGATCGGCGCGCCCTTGGCGAACTCCGCTCCCTGATAGACGCGCGCGGACACGGGGCCGATGGCCACCTTGTCGAACGTCATATCCTTGATCTCTACCGACATTGCCGTGTCCTCGGGCCCCCTGGAATTAGGATGGGGCCTCACCATTTATATCGTGCCTGATCTCTGCGATATAAGTGCGCTAAAATTGACTTCACTATCCAGATTTTCGAACAATAGCAGCTTCCAACGTGGGAATGTTCCATGGATCAGCTTTCCGCAATGCGTGCCTTCCTCCGCGTGGTGGAGACCGGCAACTTCACCCGGGCCTCCGCTGCGCTCGGCATGCCCAAGGCGACGGTGAGCAATCTCATCCAGAACCTCGAGACCCACCTCCAGACCAAGCTGCTCAACCGCACGACGCGCCGGGTGGTGGTGACGACGGACGGGGCGCTCTATTACGAACGGGCGATCCAGATCGTCGCGGAGATCGACGAACTGGACGGCAGCCTTTCCCATTCCCATGCAAGCCCGCGCGGGCGCCTGCGCGTCGAGATGGCGGGGGCCTTCGCCGACCTGCTGGTCATCCCGCGGCTCGGCGATTTCCACAGGAAGTACCCCGACATCCATATCGACCTCGGCGTCGGCGACCGGATGGTGGATTACCTGGCGGAGAATGTCGACTGCGCGCTGCGCGGCGGGGCGCCGGGCGACCAGTCGCTGATCGCCCGGCGCGTCGCCGAGATCGACGTCGTGACCTGCGCCGCCCCCGCCTATATCGAGGCGTTCGGGGCGCCGGACCATCCGCTGGATCTCGGCGGGGAGCACCATTGCGTCAACTATTTCCTGGCGCAGGCCAATCGCATCATGCCCTTCGCTTTCGAGAAGGATGGCGAGAAGGTCGAGGTCAACGGCCGCTACATCGTCTCGGTCAACGACGCGCGCAGCTATCTTGCCGCGGCGCTCTCCGGCCTGGGCGTCGCGCCGCTGCCGCGGTTCATGGCGACGGAGGCACTGGCGAGCGGTGCGCTCGTGCCGGTGCTGCCGGGCTGGCGCTGCGAGCCGATCCCGCTCTATATCGTCTATCCGCCGAACCGGCACCTCTCCAACAAGGTCCGCGTCTTCGTCGACTGGCTGGTGCGGCTTCTCGCCGAGGCCGAGCTCGGCGCGCCGGCAAGGGCTGCGGGGCGGATGAAGGGGTGATCCTGCGGGCTTGAAGCAGGCTTGTGGTGCGCGGGGACTACCCCTCTGTCCTCCGGGCATCTCCCCCACAAGGCAGGCGAATTGCATATGGAATGAGGCGACGCGTCTTGCCCCTTCTCCCCCGCGGGGAGAAGGTCGCGGTAGCGGGATGAGGGGGCGGCGCAGACGTCAGACGGTGTGCAAGCCCCCTCATCCGACCCTTCGGGCCACCTTCTCCCCGCGGGGGAGAAGGGGAAAGCAGCAGCGTGCTGCCCCTCACCAGCGTTGCGGTTTGAGCAAGTTTTCGCATCTTGCCGATCTTCCCCCTTGAGGGGGAGATGCCCGGCAGGGCAGAGGGGGGTGTAGCCGTAGCCCGCCGCCGCTCTCCCGCAACGCCTCAGTGCTGGTCGAGCACCCGTGTCAGGGTGAGGGCGGCGATGGTGCAGATGGCGCCGGAGATCAGGTAGCCGCCGATGAAGACGATGCCGAAGCTGGTGGCAAGGCCGAGCGCGACGAGCGGGGCGAAGCCCGCGCCGACGAGCCAGGCGAGGTCCGAGGTCAGCGCCGCGCCGGTGTAGCGGTAATGTTGCGTGAAGCGCGAGGAGACGGCGCCGGACGACTGGCCGAAGGTGAGGCCGAGGATGAAGAAGCCGATCAGGATATAGGCATCCTGCCCCTTGCCGCCGGCATCCAGCAGGAAGGGCGCGGAGAAGGAGAAGATCGCGATGAGGATGGCGCCGGCCATAAGCTGGTTGCGCCGGCCGATCCGGTCGGCGATGACGCCCGACAGCACGATGCCGACCGCGCCGACGGCCGCGCCCGCCACCTGCACCCAGAGGAATTCCTGTACCGACTGGCCGCCGGTGAGCGTGATCCAGGACAGCGGGAAGATGGTGACGAGATGGAACATGGCGAAGCTTGCGAGCGGCACGAAGGCGCCGAGCACCACGTCCATGGCATGCTTGCTCAGCATTTCGAAGACCGGCCGGGCCTGCAGCTCCTGCGCCTCCATGGCCGCGCCGAACTCCTTGCTGGCGACGATGCGCAGGCGCGCGAAGAGCGCCACCACGTTAATGGCGAAGGCGACGAAGAACGGATAGCGCCAGCCCCAGGCGAGGAAATCCGCCTCGGACAGGCTGGTGACGAAATAGGCGAAGAGAACGCTGGCGAGCGCGAAGCCGATCGGCGCGCCGAGCTGCGGGATCATGGCGTACCAGCCGCGGCGGTTCTCCGGCGCGCTGAGGTTGAGCAGCGAGGCAAGCCCATCCCAGGCGCCGCCGAGCGCAAAACCCTGGCCCAGCCGGAAGAGCGCGAGCAGCGCGACGGCCCAGTAGCCGATCGTCTCGTAGCCCGGCAGGAAGGCGATGGAGGCGGTCGAGCCACCGAGGATGACCAGCGCCACCGTCAGCTTGGTGCCGCGGCCGTAGTTGCGGTCGATCCACATGAAGACGAAGGAGCCGACGGGGCGGGCGAGGAAGGCGAGCGGGAAGAGCGCGAAGGACATCAGCGTCGCGGCGACCGCGCTGCCGGCGAAGGGGAAGATCAGCTTCGGGAAGACCAGGATGGAGCCGAGGCCGTAGACGAAGAAATCGAAGAATTCGGAGGTGCGCCCGATCACCACGCCGATGGCGACGCTGCCGGGCGAAAGCGGCTTGTCGTCCGCATGCATGCGGCGGGCGTCCCGCTCGAGGCCCGAGGACGAAGGGTTAGCGACCGAACTCATGAATTTCTCCGAGCGATGTGCGCCATGTCGTTAGAGTGTTGACTATTCGGCGTCCAATATCAAGAATTAGGCGAAACGTGCGCGCTGCGGCAGGGTTGCGTCCGAACCTTCGACCCGACGCAGCGGGTGTGCGAGACCCGCGACGATTATTGCGCTAGATCAATTTTGCGGCGGCGGACAGCCCAAAAGTTTCTACCGCACTGCGACAGAATGCTGCGCTGCGACGAAGCACCTCACTTCCAAGCGCGACGATGCCCGCTTATTGCCGACTAGACAGAACGCAAGTTGAGGCCGCAATGCCGAAGCCATTCAGTTTAGCCCGAGTCTCGATCCTCCCCCTGATGCTGGTCCTGCTTTCCGGATGCAACATGGTCGTCATGTCGCCTTCCGGGGACATCGCCACGCAGCAACGGGACCTGATCGTCATCTCCACCATCCTCATGCTGGTCATCATCATCCCGGTGATCGCCATGACGCTCTATTTCGCCTGGCATTACCGCCAGTCGAACACGGCGGCGAAGTATGATCCGGAGTGGCACCACTCGACGGGCCTGGAAGTCGCCATCTGGTCGGCCCCGCTCGCCATCATCATCGCGCTCGGCGCCATCACCTGGGTCAGCACCCACAAGCTCGATCCGTACCGGCCGCTGGAACGGCTCGACGCGGCGCGGCCGGTGACGGAGGAGATGAAGCCGATCACCGTCGAGGTGGTGGCGCTCGATTGGAAATGGCTGTTCTTCTACCCGGACTACGGCATCGCCACGGTCAACGAGATGGCCGCCCCCGTCGACGTGCCGATCAACTTCAAGCTCACGGCCTCCTCCGTGATGAACTCCTTCTACGTGCCCGCGCTCGCCGGCATGATCTACACCATGCCCGGCATGGAAACGAAGCTGCACGCCGTCATCAACAGGCAGGGCGAATACGAGGGCCTGTCGTCCAACTACAGCGGCGACGGCTTCTCGCACATGCGCTTCAAGTTCCACGGGCTCGACCAGGCCGGTTTCGACGCCTGGATCGCGCGGGTGAAGCAGAACGGCACGGCGCTCAACCGCGACGCCTACCTGAAGCTCGAAAAGCCGAGCGCGAAGGAGCCCGTGCGCTACTATGCCACCGTCGACGACGGGCTCTACGAGGCCGTGCTCAACATGTGCGTGCGCGAAGGCCAGATGTGCATGAAAGACATGATGCATATCGACATGACGGGCGGGGCGGGCAAGGAGAGCCACGAGAACAAGGCCAAGCTCGAACACGACAACCGCCATGCGAAGGACGAGGCGCCCGCCGCCACCTTCCCCGAGACCGGCAATCCCGCGCGCAGCGAGGAACCGGCCGAGGGCGTGGAGGAGAACCCGGCCACGATGAACCACGACGCGCACCAGTCGCACTAGCTTTCATTGCGCCCGCCGGCCGCGGCGGGCGCGCAAGGCCCTCGAATGCACCGGGCCGCCTACGAAACGATATTGGACGATCCCATGTTCGGCGACATCAGCCTCACGCAATTCCTCTTCGGACGGCTCACCTGGGAGGCAATCCCCTACCACGAGCCCATCCTCGTCGTGACCTTCGCGGTCGTGGCGCTGGGCGGCATCGCGCTTCTCGGCCTGATCACCAAATTCAAGCTCTGGGGCTATCTCTGGCACGAATGGTTCACATCCGTCGATCACAAGAAGATCGGCATCATGTACATCATCCTCGCCATCATCATGCTGCTGCGCGGCTTTGCCGACGCCATCATGATGCGCATCCAGCAGGCGATCGCCTTCGGCGGCAACGAGGGCTACCTCAACCCGCACCACTACGACCAGATCTTCACCGCGCACGGCGTGATCATGATCTTCTTCGTGGCGATGCCCTTCGTCACCGGCTTCATGAACTATGTCGTGCCGCTGCAGATCGGCGCGCGCGACGTCTCCTTCCCCTTCCTCAACAACTTCTCCTTCTGGATGACGACGGGCGGGGCGGTCATCATCATGATGTCGCTGTTCGTCGGCGAATTCGCCCGCACCGGCTGGCTGGCCTATCCGCCGCTCTCCGGCGCGGACTACAGTCCCGGCGTCGGCGTCGATTATTACATCTGGGGGCTGCAGGTCGCCGGCGTCGGGACGACGCTGTCGGGCATCAACCTCATCGCGACCATCGTGAAGATGCGCGCGCCGGGCATGACCTTCATGAAGATGCCGGTCTTCACCTGGACGTCGCTGTGCACCAACATCCTGATCGTCGCGACCTTCCCGATCCTGACGGCCACGCTCGCCCTCCTGTCGCTCGACCGCTATGTCGGCACGAACTTCTTCACGAACGACCTCGGCGGCAACCCGATGATGTACATCAACCTCATCTGGATCTGGGGCCATCCGGAGGTCTACATCCTCGTGCTGCCGGCCTTCGGCATCTTCTCCGAGGTGGTGGCGACCTTCTGCGGCAAGCGGCTCTTCGGCTATACGTCGATGGTCTACGCCACCTGCGTGATCATGATCCTCTCCTACATCGTCTGGCTGCACCACTTCTTCACCATGGGCTCGGGCGCCTCGGTGAACGCCTTCTTCGGCATCACGACGATGATCATCTCGATCCCGACGGGCGCGAAGATGTTCAACTGGCTGTTCACCATGTATCGCGGCCGCATCCGCTACGAGGTGCCCATGCTGTGGACGGTCGGCTTCATGGTGACCTTCGTCATCGGCGGCATGACGGGCGTGATGCTGGCCATCCCGCCGGCCGATTTCGTGCTGCACAATTCGCTCTTCCTCATCGCCCATTTCCACAACGTCATCATCGGCGGCGTGCTCTTCGGGCTGATGGCGGGCGTCGTCTACTGGTTCCCCAAGGCCTTCGGCTACAAGCTCGATCCGTTCTGGGGCAAGATGAGCTTCTGGTTCTGGCAGATCGGCTTCTTCTTCGCCTTCATGCCGCTCTACGTGCTGGGCCTCATGGGCGTCACCCGCCGCGTCAGCCAGTTCGAGGACCCGACCCTGCAGATCTGGTTCGTCATCGCCGCCTTCGGCGCGGCGCTGATCGCGCTCGGCATCGCCTCCTTCGTCATCCAGCTCGTCGTCAGCTTCTTCAAGCGCGACGAGCTGCGCGTCACCTCCGGCGATCCCTGGGACGGGCGCACGCTGGAATGGTCGACCTCCTCGCCGCCGCCGGACTACAACTTCGCCTTCACCCCCGTCGTGCACGACCATGACAGCTGGTACGACATGAAGAGCCGCGGCTACGAGCGCCCGCTGGAAGGCTTCAAGCCGATCCACATGCCGAAGAATACCGGCACGGGCGTCGTCCTGTCGGCCATCAGCGTCGTGCTCGCCTTCGCGCTGATCTGGTACATCTGGTGGCTGGCGGCGCTCTCCTTCATCGCGCTCATCGCGGTGTCGATCGCCCACACCTTCAACTACGACCGCGACTTCTTCATCTCCGCCGAGACCGTGACGGCGACCGAGGACGCGCGCACGAAACTGCTTGCGGAACGGACCTGAGCCCATGAGCGCGACCCAAGTCCACGATACCGGCGAAAAGCCGACCTTCTACCTGACGGAAGACCATCATCCGGAAAACAGCACCATGCTGGGTTTCTGGCTCTACCTGATGAGCGACTGCCTGATCTTCGCCGTGCTCTTCGCAACGCATGGCGTGCTCGGCCGCAACTATGCGGCAGGGCCGTCGCCGGCCGATCTCTTCGACCTGTCGCTCGTCGCCATCAACACGGCGATGCTGCTCCTCTCCTCCATCACCTACGGCTTCGCGATGCTCCAGATGGAGCGCAACGCCAAGATGGAGACGCTCGTCTGGCTCGGCATCACCGGCGTCTTCGGCGCGGCCTTCCTGGCGCTGGAGCTCTACGAGTTCTACCATCTGATCCATGAGGGCGCCGGGCCGACGCGCTCGGCCTTCCTGTCGTCCTTCTTCACGCTGGTCGGCACGCACGGCCTGCACGTCACCTTCGGCATCATCTGGCTGGTCACGCTGATGGTGCAGGTCAGGAAGCACGGCCTCACCCATGAAAACCGCCGCCGGCTGATGTGCCTTTCCATGTTCTGGCACTTCCTCGACGTCATCTGGATCGGCGTCTTCTCCTTCGTCTATCTCCTGGGAGTCCTCGGATGAGCGCCCACCCCGCCCACGAAAACGCCGCCGAGGCCCACCACGCCCATAGCCATGGCCACGATGCCGGCCACGGCTCGTTCAGGGGCTACATGATCGGCTTCGTGCTTTCGATCGTCCTGACGGCCATTCCCTTCTGGCTGGTCATGGGCGACGTCATCGACAGCAAGCTCTTCACCGCCGTGCTGGTCATGGGCATCGGCGTGGTGCAGATCGTCGTGCACATGGTCTACTTCCTGCACATGAACCCGCGCTCGGAAGGCGGCTGGACGCTGATGGCGCTGATCTTCACCCTCATCATCGTCGGCATCGCCATTGCCGGCTCGCTCTGGGTCATGCATCACCTCAACACGAACATGATGCCGATGACCCACGAGATGATGAAGACCATGCCCTGACCGGGGGATGTTATGGACAGGCAGGCACGGGACGGAGACGTCTCCCTCGGCCCCTCATCCGGCCTGCCGGCCACCTTCTCCCCGCTTGCGGGGCGAAGGGGATATGCCGCGCCGGTTTCCCCGAGAATTGCCCTTTCGTGGGCCGCGTCCCCTCTCCCCGCTTGCGGGGAGAGGGTCAGGGTGAGGGGCACTTTCCTGATGAGATGCCCGGCAGGGCAGAAGGGGGCGGCCTAGCCCATGTCCGAGCCCTCCGCCCGCGCCCGGCGCCTCCTCACCGGCTTCCTCCTCGTCCTCGTCGCCGTCTTCCTCGCGCTCGGCACCTGGCAGGTGCAGCGCCTGTTCTGGAAGCTCGACCTCATCGCCCGTGTCGAAAGCCGCGTCCACGCCGACCCCGTGCCGGTCCCCGCCCGTGCCGAATGGCCGGCCGTCAGCCGGGAGGAGGACGAGTACCGCCGTGTCACCGCCACCGGCCTCTTCCAGCACGACAAGACGGTTTTGGTGCAGGCCGTGACGGAGCGCGGCGCCGGTTTCTGGGTGCTGACGCCGCTCCTGCTGCCGGATGAGACGGCCGTGCTGGTCAACCGCGGCTTCGTGCCGGCGGACCGGCGCGATCCGGCCGCGCGCGTGGCAAGCGAACTGGCCGCCGGTCCCGTCACGGTGACGGGGCTGCTGCGCCTCAGCGAACCCGGCGGCGCGTTCCTGCGCGCCAACGATCCGGCCGCCGACCGCTGGTTCTCCCGCGATGTCGCTGCGATTACCGCCGCGAAGGGCCTTTCCGGCGCGGCGCCCTATTTCATCGATGCGGATGCGACGCCCAATCCCGGCGGCCTGCCGGTCGGCGGGCTGACGGTCGTCGCCTTCCGCAACAGCCACCTCGTCTACGCGCTCACCTGGTATGCGCTGGCGGCGATGAGCGCGGCCGGCGCCTGGGCCGTCCATCGACGAAGGCTCGGCTGACGCTCAGTCCAGACTTTTCGCCAGGATGCGGGCGAGGGCGGCGACCTCCCTTTCCAGGCGCTCCGGCGTGATCCCCACGAAACGGCCTTCCAGGCTGACGGCGATGACGCCGTGCACGGCGGAGAAGAAGGTGCGGGCGCGGATGGCGATGTCCTCGGCGGTCGCACCCGGCATGCGGCCGGCGAGCGGCCCGGCGATGAGGCCGATCAGGAAGGCATGTTCGGCAAGGTGCCAGTCCGGCACGGGCACGCCCTCCGGCATGCGGTGCTCGAAGAGGGCGGCCCAGAGGTTCTTCTCGGCCTGCGCGAAGCCGAGATAGGCAAGCGAGAGACTGAGGAAGGTCTGCTCGATGGTGGCGTCCGGCGGGATCGCGCGTTCCAGCGCCGCCTCCAGCCGCTTCAGCGTGCCGGAGTTCACGGCGAGGATCAGCCCGTCGAGATCGTCGAACACCGTATAGAGCCCGCCGAGCGCCGCGCCCGCGCGTTCGGCGATGTCGCGGGCGCGCAGGCCCTTCAGGCCCTGGTCGCGGATCAATTGTGTCCCGGCCGTGACCAGCCGCGTGCGCAAGTCCTCCTTCTTCGCCTGCCGCTTCGCTGTCATCGATCCCGTTCTCCTGTTTTGAACGTTGTTCATTTTCTGTATTGAACATCGTTCATTTTTATGCGACAAGATTATTGAACATTGTTCATACAGGGAGAGAGAAAAATGTTCAAACAGATCCTGACATTGGTGCGCGGCCGCGCGCACGAGGCGGAGGAAGCCTTTGGCGACCGCCATGCCCTTCCCGTCCTTGCCCAGCAGATCCGCGACGCGGCCCGCGGCGTCGAGGCGGCGCGCCGGGCGGTGGCCGTCGCCATCGCGCAGAACCGGCTGGAGGCGGAAAACGCCGAACGCCTCGCCGCCCGCATAAAGGATCTCGAAGCCCGCGCCATCGCCGCGCTCGAGAAGGGCCGCGAGGACCTTGCCATCGAAGCCGCCGGCTCGATCGCCCGCCTGGAGACCGAATTGCAGAATGCCCGCCAGGTCGAGGCCGAATTTTCCGGCGGCATCGACCGTCTGAGACAGGCGGTGCGGCAGAGCGAGATGCGGCTTTCGGCGCTGCGCCGCGGCGAGCGGCTCGCCTTGGCGCGCGACCGCACCCGCCGCCTCGCCCACGACGCGCCGGGTGAAAACACGCTTGCCGATGCCGAGGCGACGCTTGCCCGGCTGGAGCGGCGCCAGCGCGAGGCGGAACTGACCGCCGAGGCCCTCGCCACGCTGGAGACCGGCCCGGACCCGGCCGCGCTCGCCGAAAAGCTCGCCGCCGCCGGCTGCGGCCGCCCGCTGGTGACAAGCGCCGACGAGGTGCTCCAGCGCCTGCGCAGCCGCATGAACGCCCACTGACAAACGGAAGGGACCACTGCCATGAACGACAGCCTGATGAAACATTCGCCCGCCTGGACGACCTTTTCCTATGCCAGCTTCGGCCTTGCCGCCTTCATGCTGGCGCTCGGCCTCTATCTCATGCCGCTCGATCTCTGGGGCAAGGGCTATCTCGCCATGGGCATCCTGATGCTGGTGCAGACGACGGTGAACGTCACGAAAACCCTGCGCGACAACCAGGAAGCCGAGAAGCTGCTGCGCCGCATCGACGACGCCAAGACGGAAAAGCTGCTGCTCGGCATCAAGAGCGACGAGGCTTGACCGGAAAATCGGCCCTGCCGCCCGATCGGTGAACGAAGCGGCAAGGCTTTTTCCCTAGAGCAGTTCCAGCAAAAGCGCGCAGCGGTTTGCGTCCGGAATTGCGTAAGACAAACAGACAGGGCGTTTTCGCGAAAGCGGAAATGCGCGAGAAATCCCGCAGGATGGGAGACACGCCGTGCAACAGAACCTCATGACCTCCCGGCGCTTCGCGCCGCTCTTCTGGACCCAGTTCCTGTCGGCCTTCAACGACAACTTCCTGAAGAACACGCTGGTCTTCCTCATTCTCGCGACGATGGCGGCGGAGGAGGCGGGATCGCTGGTGACGCTCGCCGGCGCCGTCTTCATGGCGCCGTTCCTGCTGTTCTCCGCCCTCGGCGGCGAGCTTGCCGACAAGTTCGACAAGGCCGTCATGGCCGAGCGGCTGAAGCGGGTGGAGCTCGCCGCCGCCGCCGTCGCGGTCGTCGGCCTCGCCTTCCACTCCGTCGCGGTGCTGATGGTGGCGCTCTTCCTCTTCGGCGTCATCTCCGCCTTGTTCGGCCCGGTCAAATACGGCATCCTGCCCGATCATCTGGAGCGCAGGGAGCTGCCGCGCGCCAATGCCTGGATCGAGGGCGCGACCTTCATCGCCATCCTCGGCGGCACGCTGGTCGCCGGCCTTGCCGCCGCCGATGGCGTCAACCCCTGGCTCTTCGGGCCGATGATGCTGGGCCTGGCGCTCGCCTGCTGGCTGTCGAGCCGCTTCATCCCCCGCGTCGGCGCGAAGGCCCCGGACCTTGCCGTCGAGCGCAACGTCTTCCGCTCCACCGGCCGCCTCGTCAATGCCCTGCGCGGCGACAAGCGGCTGTGGCGCGCGGCGCTGATGGCCGCCTGGTTCTGGCTGGTCGGCGCCATCGTGCTCTCGCTGCTGCCGCCCATGGTGAAGGGCAATCTCGGTGGCAGCGAGACGGCCATCACCGCCTATCTCGCCGTCTTCGCCGTCGCCGTCGGCGTCGGCTCGGCCATCGCCGCCTGGATGTCGGCCGGCCGCATCGTGCTGTTGCCGGCCCCGCTCGGCACGCTGATCATGGCGCTGTTCGGCCTCGATCTCGCCTGGAGCGTCGGCCATGCCGGCGCCGCCGCCCCGGCCGAAACGCTCGCCGCCTTCTTTTCCGGCCCCTATGCGATCCGCATCGCCATCGACCTTGCCGGCATGGCGATCGCCGGCGCCTTCCTCGTCGTGCCCACCTTCGCCGCGCTGCAGGCCTGGGCGGAGGAGGACCAGCGCTCCCGCGTCATCGGCGCGGCCAACGTGCTCTCCGCCGGCTTCATGACGGTCGGCGGCGGCCTCGTCGCGGCCCTGCAGGCGGCGGGCGCCTCGACGCCGATGCTGCTCGCCGGCCTCGCGCTCGCCAATATCGCCGCCGCCTGGATCATGCTGAAGACGCTGCCGACCAATGCCTTCCGCGATTTCATCTCCATCCTCTTCCGCGCCTTCCTGCGGCTGGAGGTGGACGGCCTCGACAACCTGAAGAAGGCCGGCAAGGCGCCGATCATCGCGCTCAACCACGTCTCCTTCCTCGACGGCGCGCTGGCTTTGGCCCTCACCGACGAGGAGCCGACCTTCGCCGTCGACTACACTATCGCCAAGGCCTGGTGGGTGAAGCCCTTCCTCAAGATGTGCAACTTCCTGCCGCTCGACCCTTCCAAGCCGATGGCGACGCGCACGCTGATCAAGACCGTCAACAACGGCGAGCCGCTGGTCATCTTCCCGGAAGGCCGCATCACCGTCACGGGCGCGCTGATGAAGGTCTATGACGGCGCCGCCATGGTGGCCGACAAGACCGGCGCGATGGTCGTGCCCGTGCGCATCGACGGGCTGGAGAAGAGCTATTTTTCCCGCCTCTCCTCGCTGCATGTGCGCCGCCGGCTGTTCCCCAAGGTGAAGGTGACGATCCTGCCGCCGGTGCGCCTTTCCGTGCCGGCCGAGCTGAAGGGCCGCAAGCGCCGCATGGCGGCGGGCGCCGAGCTCTACCAGGTCATGTCCATGCTGATGTTCAGCACCACGGACACCGGCACCACCGTGCTCGAAAAGGTCATCGAGACGGCGAAGGAACGCGGCATGCGGCGCCTTGCCGTGCAGGACCCCGTCACCGGCTCGCTCACCTATGGCAAGCTCCTGATCGGCGCCGCCGTGCTGGGCGCGAAATTCAGGGCGCTCTACCCGCAGGACAAGACCCTCGGCGTGCTGCTGCCTAACGCCAACGGCTCGGTCGCCACCCTCCTCGGCGTCATGTCCGCGGGCAAGGTGCCGGCCATGCTGAACTTCACGGCCGGCGCGGCGAACATCCTCTCGGCCTGCAGGGCCGCCGAGGTGCGCCGCGTGCTCACCTCCCGCGCCTTCGTCACCCAGGCCAAGCTCGGCCCCGTCGTCGAGGAGCTGGCCAAGGCGGTAGAGATCGTCTGGCTGGACGACCTGCGCCAGACCATCGGCGTCAGGGACAAGGCGCTCGGCTTCCTGCGCAGGGGCCGGCCGCTCGCCGGGCGCAAGGCGGACGACCCGGCCGTCGTGCTCTTCACCTCCGGCTCGGAGGGCACGCCGAAGGGCGTGGTGCTGACCCACCGCAACATCCTCTCCAACGCCGCGCAGGCCGCCTCCCGCATCGATTTCCATTCGGGCGACAAGGTGTTCAACATCCTGCCGGTCTTCCATTCCTTCGGGTTGACGGCGGGCACCATCCTGCCGCTCGTCTCCGGCGTGCCGGTCTATTTCTACCCCTCGCCGCTGCACTACCGGATCATCCCGGAGCTGATCTATTCCTCCAACGCCACCATCATCTTCGGCACGGACACCTTCCTCAACGGTTATGCCCGCACCGCGCATCCCTACGATTTCCGCTCGATCCGCTACTGCTTCGCCGGCGCCGAGCCGGTGCGCGCCACCACGCGCGCGCTCTACATGGAGAAGTTCGGCGTGCGCATCCTGGAAGGCTACGGCGTCACCGAGGCGGCCCCGGTCATCGCGCTCAACACGCCGATGTTCAACAAGGCCGGCAGCGTCGGCAAGATCATGCCCGGCATGGAATACCGGCTCGATCCCGTTCCCGGCGTCGAGGAAGGCGGCCGCCTCTTCGTGCGCGGCGCCAATGTCATGGCCGGCTATCTGCGCGCCGAAAACCCCGGCGTTCTGGAGCCGACGCCGGACGGCTGGCACGACACCGGCGACATCGTGACGGTCGACGAGGAGGGCTTCATCACCATCCGCGGCCGCGCCAAGCGCTTTGCCAAGATCGGCGGGGAAATGGTCTCGCTCGCCGCCGTCGAGGCGCTGGCCGGCGAACTCTGGCCGGGAAGGCTCTCCGTCGTCGTCTCCCTGCCGGATGCCAAGAAGGGCGAGCGCCTGGTCCTCCTCACCGACGCCCCCGACGCCACCCGCGCCGCCTTCCTGCGCTTCGCCAAGGAGAAGGGCGCGATGGACATGATGGTGCCTTCGGAGGTGACGGTCGGCCCGGTGCCGGTGCTCGGCTCCGGCAAGGTGGATTTCGTGACGGCGCAGAAGCTGCTGGCGGAACGGGCGAAGGCGGAAGCGGCGGCCTGAGGCTTCGGCGGTCGGTCGCAGCCCAGGCGGGTTCCGGCAGAGAGATCCGCAACCCGCTCCGCCGTCATGGTCGGGCTTGCTGTAAAGCCCGACCATCCACAGGCCGCGGGTGCCGCGTGGATCCTCGGGGCAAGCCCGAGGATGACGCTGGTGGGTGAGGGGAGGGGCTTCGAAAACGGAACCGCCTCTTTACGGCGGTTGGTCCAGCACAAGCTCCCCCGCCGGCAAGCGATATTTCGGCAGCATGACAGGCGCCGGGCCGACGCGCAGCACGTTGACCAGCCGGTGGTTCGCCGGCAGTGCGAAACGCCGGCGCAGGGTCTCGGCGGCTTCGGGCACGTCGGCGAGAACCGCCATCGGCCAGCCGGCAAGGCCGAAGCGGGTGAAATCCAGCCAGAACCGATAGAAGGCCCGGCCCGTCGCGACCGGGCTTTCGTCTTGCGGGCGGTGGAACAGCAGGCAGGCCGCCGCGGTCATCGTCCTGCCGGCCTCGGAGACCAGCGTCCTGGCAAGGCCGAGGCGGTCGGCGAGGGCGAAGAGCGGCGAGGCGAGCACCGTGCCCGCCACGGCGCCCTCCAGCCGGCCCATGCGCAGGGCCTCGAGATTGAGGCCGTCGAGGGCATAGGCGGGGTGGCGCGGCGAAAGGCGCATCCAGAGGACGAGTTCGTCGCGGAAAGGCCGCCCGCGCATGACGGTCAGGCTCGCCTCGTCGTTGAGCGCGGCGATGAAGGCGAGGGTGTCCTTTCCGCCGGCGAAGGCCACGTCGTCCCTCCGCCCTGCCCAGCCCTCGAGGCTTGCCGGCGTCTCCGGCGGTGCGGGCGAGAAGGCGCCGCGCCAGGTGAAGCGTTTCTCCGTCCATGCGGCGAGCGGCGAGGGCGCCGCGTCCCCGCCCGGGGTGACGCGGGCGGCCAGCCGGTAGCCGGGGCGCCATTGGGCGTCTTCCGCCCAAAAATCCTCCACCGCGGCCCCGAGACCGCGCCCGGCGAGCGCCATCACCAGCCCCTCCAGCGCCGCGCCGCAGGAAAGGCCCATGTCGCGGTTCGTCGGATCGCCGATGGCGAGGCGCCGGGAAAGATCGGCGAGGACCAGGATGCGGCCCTCCGCGTCCAGCGCAAAGCGCGCCGGCTGGGTGTTGTGCGTGGAGGGCGCGCGGTTCGCCTCGGCGGCGAGGGGTGTCAGCGTGGCGCGGTCGATCACAGCGTCCTCCCGAAAAGATGCAGCCGGTGCAGCGGGCGGGCGCCGGCCTTTTCGGCCTGGCGCAGGCTCGCGGCATTGGCATCGGCGATCCAGGTGCCGCCGGCGGTCTCATAACCGGCGGCTTTCATTTCGCCGAGGATGTGGGCGAGCATCAGCGGGTTGAGGCCGCGGCCCTGATAGGCCGGCTTGACGCCCTGGAAGATGACGACGGCGCGGCGGCGCCGGAGGCGATGCTTGAGGAGATGCCAGGGCGCGGAAAGGCCGAGGCGCGACCCCATCGCCTTCAGCATCGGGTTGACATCGGGAATGGCGATGACCGCGCCCGCCGGCGCGCCGTCCTTTTCCGCGACGGCGGAGATACGCGGGTCCATGATCCACTTCATCTCCTTCGCCTGGAATTCGTATTCCGCGCGGCTGACGGGCACGAACATCGGGTTGCCGGCAAAGCTCTCGTTGAGGATGAGCCGCGAATCCTCCAGCCGGCGGTCCAGCGTTTTCCGCCGGATCGGCGAGAAGGAGAAGCCGTCGGCGCGCAGCGCCCGCATCTCCGCGCCGTCGAGAATGCCGCCGAGCGGCGCGGCGCGGATGTCGATCTCGAAGGTGGTCATGGGAAAGGACGGCGAGTAGCCGCGCTTTTCCAGAAGGCGCGGCAGGTGCGGCGGTCCCCAGACCTGGTCCGTATAGGGCGCGTGCTCGAAGCCGCCGGTCATGATGCCGACCTGCTGCATGGCCGTGAGGTTGAAATTGCCGAGGATCTCGGAAAAGCCCCTCTGCCGCGCCCAATCCTCCGCCCGTTCGAGAAGGGCGGCGGCGACGCGCTCGTCGTCGGCGCAGTCGAAATAGCCGAAGTAGCCGCGTTTCAGGCCGAAGCGGGCATTGGCGGCGCGGTGCACATGGGCGGTGATGCGGCCGCGCACCGCGCCGTTCTCATGGGCGGTGAAGACGGCGAAATCATCCGGCGCTTCGAAGAGCGGGTTCGTCTTCGCCGACAGGAAGCGCTTGAGGTCGCTCCGCATCGGAGAGACATAGGGCGTGTCCGCATAGACCGCGAAGGGCGCGGCGAAGAAGGCGTCGATATCGCCCTCACGGATCTCGATCATGTGTTCTCTCCGAAATCAGGAGCGCCATGCGCTGGACGACCTTCAGCTCCGCCTCGGCGCCCGGCGTGGCGGAGACGGAGGGCATGTTGAGCGCGATCAGCCGGAAGGGCTTCCGCGAGACCAGCATCACATGGGTCGCCTCGTATTTCTCGGTCAGCCAGGCGAGCTGCTCGGCGTCCGCTTCCGAAAGGCCGGATGTCTCCGTGGCGCGCAGCAGCGGGCGGGCGGCGGTGAGTTCCTTCAGGCCGGCAAGGTCGAGATCGGCGAGCTCCGCCTCCTCGAGCAGGAGCGCGCCCTCGACCAGCGGATGGTTCTGCAGTTCCTTCAGGAAGCCCAGCGTGTCGTCGATGCGGTCCTCGGCAAGGTGCCGGATGAGGCTCTGGCGGCGCTGCTCGGTTCTGAGGCCGATGCCGTCCTTCCAGATGACGCCGAGCAGCGCCGCCGCCGTGACGACGCTGGCGGTGCGGGCGAGCGCGGCGGCGTCAAGGTCGTTCTCGATGCCGATGGCAAGCGCGGCGATGAGGGCGACGGCGGTGAGGATGACGAAGGAGACGACGGTGTCGCGGTGGCCGACGGCGCGTTGGCCGAGGCTGATCAGCAGCCAGCAGAGGAAGAGGATGGCAAGACCGCCGAGCCGCACCGGCAGGTCCACATAAGCCGAGCGGAAATCCGTGACGAGCAGCGGCAGGATGAGCAGCAGCGACAGGGCGATGCGGTCCACCGCCTGGTTTTCCGCCCGGGAGAGGCTCTTTCGGTCGCGCGTGACGGCCATGTGGCCGGCGAGCGCGAAGGTGACGAGCTGGTAGAGGAAGAGGCCCACCAGCCGCCAGGGATCGGCAAGGGAGGCGGGCAGGAAGGCGAGGACGGCGAAGGCGGCCGCGCCGCCCGCGGCGATCCATTTGGTGAGGCGCGGGGCGTGGCGGCGCATCAGGCCCTCGGCGACGAGCACCGTGGCGAGCGGCACGAGGCCGGCGGCGACGATCGTCGCGGCCTCGAAGAGGAAGAGGCCGGTCCACCAGGCAAGGACGCGGCCGATCATCAGCGCGGCGAGCACCTTGAGGCCGAAGAGGAAGCGGCGCGTCAGCGGGCTTCCGGCATCGAAGGTGCGGATGGCGCGGATCAGCACGACGAGCCCCAGAAAGGCGGCGAGCGAGATGAACGTGTCGGCGACGGTCGGCGCGATCATGGCGCGGCGAGCCGGTTGAGGAAGCGCCGCACCAGGGGGCGCAGGAGCGCGGCGACGAGGGCGCTCCGCGGACGCTCGACGCGGCCGGCATAAGGATTGAAGAACCAGCCGCGGCAATCGGCGCCGTGCTTCCTGCCGAGCACGGCGTTGATCGCCTCATAGGCCATCAGCATGCCCGTCGAGATGACCATGGGCGCGAAGGACATGCGGCTGCGCGTGCCGGCCACCACCTCGCCGGCAAGCTTGAGGTCGACATGGTGGCGGGAGGAGGAATGCACCATCACATGCTCCGCCTCGCGCAGGAAGGCCTGCGCGCGCTGGTCGGGCGTGAGCGCGTTCCAGGCGGTGCCCGTCGTCGGGTAGCCGAGGCGCTCCTCCGGCATCGGGTCCGCGGGGCGCGTCACATAGACGGAGGGCAGCGGCGCGGCATAGGCGTCGATCACCGTCTTTTCGTGGCGGCGGGCGGTGCGGTAGAGGAGCAGGCTCGCGCCGAGATCGTCCGTGCCGTTGATCACCACGTCGGCGCCGGACACGATTTCTTCCGCATGCTCCGTCCAGTCGGGGCCGAAGACGGTGATGGCGAGCGCGGGATTGATCTTCAGGCACAGGTCGCGTGTCGCCTCGGCCTTCGGCTGGCCGACCGTGTCGGTGAAGCAGAAGACCTGCCGGTTGAGGTTGGACACTTCGAAACGGTCGATATCGGCAAGCACCAGGCGGCCGATGCCGGCGCGCGCCAGGGCCTGGATGGCCGCGCCGCCCATGCCGCCGGTGCCGCAGATAAAGACGGTGGCGCCCTGCAGCCGGCGCTGCTCCGCCGCGCTGACGAAGCCGATGTTGCGGGTGGTGAAGGTCTCGTAGGAAAAGCTCATCGGGAAGGCCTCAGGATGCCCCATTGGCGGCGGCCGTCCGCCCAGTGCATGAGGGGCAGCACCAGCCGCTGCACGAGGATGACGAAGCTTGCCACCGCGAGCCGGCCGAGCGCATTGCGCGGCACGCTTTCGAGGAGGTAGCGCTGGGCGGCGTTGAGATCGAGCTGGCCGATCTGCAGGAGGTCGTCGCCGCGGTCGTAGTCGAGTTCGGCGGCGCAGAAATCGTTGTACTCGGCCTTGCGGTGTTTCGGTGCCGCCTCGAATGTCTTCTTCAGGTTGTCCGAGCCGCCGGTATAGGCATCGGTGATGACGAAGCGGTCGGCATCGAAGCCGGCCTCCTTGCCGACGCCGAAGACATGGCGATGGCCGGCCATGATCTCCGTCGCGATCAATTGCTGGCGCAGCGAGCGCCGCGCGCCGCGGGTGGGCGAGGGAAAGACGTCGGAGAAGGTCTCGGCCACCATGCCGGCGACGGCGGGCACCTGGGTGACGTTGGAAATCCAGAGCGGGCGCAGCTGGTTGCGCAGGAAGAGCAGGAAGCAGGTGAGGCCGTAGAGCACCCACGAAAGGCCCTGGCTGCGCACGGCGGGGTCGATCATGACGAGGCCGAGATGCAGCACCTCGACCGGCTTTCCCGACAGCGAGAGCGAGATGACCGGCAGCGCATTGAAGGCGACGGGCGTGCCGTCGGAAACGCGGTAGACGAGCGTGACGATGGTGCGCTGGAGCACGTCCTCGCGCTCGGAGAAGACGCCGTAGTCGAGATCGCCGCCCGGCACCGCCCGCCCCGCCACCTTGCGCAGCTCCGCCCGCAGCCCGGCGATCTCCCGCTCGGCCATCCACAGGCCGGGAAACTCGACGATCCGGGCGCGAAAATCGGACGAGGTCTTGAAATCGAGGTCGAGGCGCTTCTTCAGGACGACCGAGATGAGATTGTACAAGGGACCGATCCGATGAACGAGGACACGCGCTGGCCGCAGTGTGGCGGCCGAGAGGTAAGATTTGGTTTAACGCGGCGGGTAGGTGGTTTGTAAGGGGGTATTGTGTGAAACGCATGGAGCGGGTGCACGGCTGCACCCCCCTCTGCCCTGCCGGGCATCTCCCCCACAAGGGGGGAGATCGGCAGGAGGCAAGAGCCTTGCCCGATCGGCAACACTGGAGATGGGCGAAACGGCCCTCCATCCAATCTCCCCCCTTGTGGGGGAGATGCCCGGCAGGGCAGAGGGGGGTATCAGCGTGCACCACGCCCTATCGGGCAGAACGCCCGCCTACCTCGACGCCCGCGCGAGGCTGCGGCCGAGGACGCCGAGGAAGATGGCGAAGAACCGCCTCGGCCCGTCCTCGGCCGCCGGCGTGAGGTCGCCGAAGTGCGCGGCAAGGGACCGGTAGCAGGCGAGCCTGCCGGGGGCGACATAGGCGGGAGCCGCCGCGGGGGACTGGCGCAGGCAATACCAGTCGACGACGAGATCGAGGAGGGGGATGGCCTCCAGCAGGCCCGTATCGAGGCTGCCCGGCGGCGTGCCGTCCGCCATCAGCCGGGAGAGATCGGCGAGCGTCATGCGCCGCGCCATGTCCGCCATGTCCGCCGGCCACTCCTTCGGCAGGAAGCGGTGGACGACGAGGGCGCGCATGTGGCGGTGCAGGAAGTCGCCGTAGTCGCGGGCGGCGAGCGCCGGGTCCGGGGCATGGCCGGCACGGGCCTGCTCGGCCCGGTAGAGCGCGAGGAGATCGTCATCGAGCGGCGTTTCGGCAAGCGAGACGGTCTCGACGGACGGCGCCCCATCCCCCGTCCCGATCACGACGAAGCCGGCGGGAAAGGCGACGAGCGAGGGCACGGCGATGTTGACGAGGCGGCGGCCACCGGCATCGTGGCACGAGCGGGCCTCGACATGCAGGTGCCCGCTGAAATGCAGCGACAGGCCGGCGGCGGCAAGCGTTTCGGCGACGAGCGGGCGGGGCGTGCGCTTCGCGACGGTCGTTTCACCGAAGAGCGCGCGCTCGCTGTCCGTCTCGTCCTCGAAGGGATCGAGCACGGGATAGTGGGAGAAGGCGAGGAGCGTCTTGCCCTTGCGCGCCGCCCGCGCCGCGACATCGGCGATCCAGGCGAGGAGATAGGGTTTGACACGCAGGAGCGCGTTCCAGCCGGCATCGGAACTGTCGAGGAAGGCCTTCTTGCGGGCGATGTCGCGCCGGCCGTTGCGCGGCTCGAAGACATTGGCGTCGATCATCAGGAGCCACAGGCCGTCCTCCGGCTCGACCAGGTAGGAGGCGTCCACCAGCCGCCGCACGGTGCCGCCGTCGGCGGAGCGGAGGTCGTGCTCGCGCGCGGCGGGCGCGTCATCGGCGCCGAAGGGCGTTTCGAAATGAAGGTCGCCGGGGCGGCGGAAATAGCCGAAATCGCCGAGCGCGCGGATGCCTGCCGGCACGCCGTCGCAATACATCTTCTCCGTCACGACCGGATGGCCCGGATCCTCCGCGGCCTTCTCCGCATCGCTCGTCACCAGCACCGTGCCGCCCCCGGCATGCACATAGCGGGTGTCGCGGTGCTTGCCGAGCGGGCCGAACACGTCGTGGTTGCCCGGTGTGGCGTAGAAGTTGAGGCCGTGGCGGTCGCGATAGGCGGCAAGCAGCCGCACGAGGCTCGCCACCGTGCCGCGCTGGCCGTCGTCGGTATAGTCGCCGAGCAGGACGACGTGGCGGATGCCCATGGCGACGATCCGGTCGAGCGCCGCGGGGAGGGCGGTAAAACTCTCGTTGAAGACGCGGGTGGAGCGGACGGTGTCGGCGAAGGTGCGCACCGTCAGCCTGCGCCCGTTCACGACGATGCCGGGAAAATCGTAGTCGCCTTCGATATCGTGGAAATGGGCGTCCGCGATGACGGCGACGCGGGCCATGGGGCCTACGCCCGCCTGCGGTAGAGGAAGTAGCGCTTGCTGTCGACGGTGGCGGGCAGCGCCAGGGGCTCCAGCGCCGCGTGGTCGAGCGGCAGGCCGCTGATGGCGATGCCGCCGGCGCCGAGCGCGCGGGCGACGATGTCGGGCAGCCAGGTCAGCGTGACCGCGTCCTTGTCGTCATAGCCGGTGCCGATATCGGCGTGGACGAGCGCGGCATCCGTGCCGGCAAAGGCCCTTGCCGTCTCGACGATCTCGCCGAGCACCAGGTCGCCCGGCGGCGGCGTGGAGGAGGCATGCGCGCCGAGCGCCCGGTCGAAGGCGACGATGCGCCGGCCGGGGAATTTCTCGCGCAGGTGATCGAAGGTCCGGCCGTTGCCGAGGCCGATCTCGAGGATCGCGCCGTCCTCCGGCAATGGCAGGGCCTGCGCGACATGGTCGATGACGTCGCGCTGGGCGGACATGCGGCGGATGAAGCTTTCGAGGCGGCTCATGCGGGATCTCAGGCCTTGAGGATCGTGTCGGCGGCGATGCCGCGCCGGGCGAAGACGTTGCGCGTGTCGACGATCAGCGCGCCCCATTCGGCCAGCGCCGCATAGTCGACATCGTCATGGTCGGTAGCGATCAGGATCGCGTCGAAGGCGCGGATATCCGCCTCGTCCCAGGCGACCGACGGGCGGCCGCGGAAGGCGCCGTATTCGCGGGTCGGCGGGATTTCCGGCACATGCGGATCATAGTAGCTCGCCGCGCCGCCGCGCTCCTCGATCAGCTCGATCAGCTTCAGCGACGGGCTTTCGCGGATGTCGGGCACGTTCTTCTTGTAGGCGAGGCCGATCACCAGCACCTTCGAGCGGCTCAGCGCCTTGCCGGCGCGCCGGTCGAGCGCCTCGGCCAGCCTGCCCACCACATGGCGGGGCATGGAAGAGTTGATCTCGCCGGCCAGCTCGATGAAGCGGGTCGGCAGCTCGTGGGCGCGCGAGGCCCAGGTGAGGTAGAAGGGATCGATCGGGATGCAATGGCCGCCAAGGCCCGGGCCGGGATAGAAGGGCATGTAGCCGAAGGGTTTTGAGCTTGCGGCGTCGATCACCTCCCAAATGTCGATGCCCATGGCCTCGTAGACGACCTTCAGCTCGTTCACCAGGGCGATGTTCACCGCGCGGAAAATGTTCTCCGTCAGCTTCACCGCTTCGGCCGTGGCGGTGGAGGAGACGGGCACGACCGTCTTGACCACCGCGCCGTAGAAGGCGGTGACGAGCGCCTGCGCCGCCGCGCCGTCGCCGGCGACGACCTTCGGGATGGTCGAGGTCTGGAACTGGCGGTTGCCGGGATCCTCGCGCTCCGGCGAGAAGCCGAGGAAGAAATCCGTGCCGGACGTCAGGCCGCCGGCCTCCAGTGTGCGGCGCACCAGGCCGTCGGTCGTGCCGGGATAGGTGGTCGATTCCAGGACGACGAGCTGGCCGGGGCGCAGCGTCGCGGCGATGTCGCGGCAAGTCTGCTCCACATAGCGCATGTCGGGGTCGCGGTGGCGCGTCAGCGGCGTCGGCACGCAGATGGCGATGACGTCGCATGCGCCGAGCCTTGAGAAATCGCTCGTCGCGGCAAAGCGGCCGGCGCGGTGCTCGGCGGCAAGGATATCGCTCGGCACCGCCTCGATATAGCTGCGCCCGGCCTCGATCGCGGTGATCTTGCCGGGATCGATGTCGAAACCCGTCACGGCAAAGCCGGCGCGGGCGGCGGTGATGGCGAGCGGCAGGCCGACATAGCCGAGGCCGATGACGCCGACGCGCGCTTCACGAGACGTTATTCGGGCCAGCAGCGTCTCGTGGGAAAGCAAGGCAGTTGGCATCGGCACTCCGCGCACATATACAGGACCGCGCGTTGAGATGGGAGAGTTTGGCCGGCCTGTCAACCCTTGCCGTCCGGCCCCGCCGGGCGCGCAGCATGGTGGGCCGCAAAGCCGTGCCGCGGTTCGCGGCGCCAGGGCGACGATGAGAAAGGGCCTGCGGGCGAGCATGAAGATCGCGTTCTACGCCCCGCTGAAATCGCCGGACCATGCCGTGCCCTCGGGCGACCGGCTGATGGCCCGCCAGCTTATGGACTGCCTGAGGCATGCCGGCCATGCGGTCACGCTCGCCTCGCAGCTGCGCGCCTTTTGCGGCGACAGCGACGATGCGGCGGCCTATGCGGCGCTCGGCACGCGGGCGGCGGCGGAGGTCGAGCGGCTTTCGGCGCGCTGGCGGGCGGAGCGCTTGCCGGACCTCTGGTTCTGCTACCATCCCTATTACAAGGCGCCGGACCTGATCGGCCCTCCGCTCTGCAAGCGCTTCGGCGTCGCCTATGCCACGGCGGAGGCCTCCTATTCCGGGCGCCGCAATGTCGGCATCTGGCGCGACATGCAGGCGCGGGTGCTGGAGGCGGTGCGCGGCGCGGCCGTCAATATCGGGTTCACCGCCCGCGACCGGGCGGGCCTTGCCGCCGCCGCGCCGGATGCGGTCATTGCGCCGCTGAAGCCCTTCATCGACGCGGCGCCGTTCGCCGGGCAGGCCGCACGGCCGGAGCCGGGCCACCTCGTCACGGTGGCGATGATGCGGGCCGGCGACAAGCTGGAGAGCTTTCGCGCGCTCTCTGCGGCGCTGCGGCTGATCGAGGATCGGCCCTGGCGCCTTTCGGTGGTCGGCGACGGGCCGCTCAGGGCCGAGGTGGAAGCGCTGTTTTCCGGCTTTGGCGACGGGCGCATCGCCTGGCTCGGGCAGAAGCCGCAGACCGCGGTGGCGGAGGTCCTGGCCGGGGGCGCGCTCTATGTCTGGCCGGGCTGCGGCGAAGCCTATGGGCTCGCCTATCTGGAGGCGCAGGCCGCCGGCCTTCCGGTCGTCGCCTGGCGGACGGCGGGCGTTCCGGAAGTGGTCGAGGACGGCGAGACGGGGCGCCTCACCGCGCCGGGCGATCCCGCCGCCTATGCGGCGGCCATCGCGGCCCTCCTGGACGACGCGGCGGAGCGCCGGCGCCTTGCGGAAAAGGCCCGCGCCCGCGTGCTTGCCGACCATTCGCTACCGGCCGCCGCCGCGGCGCTGGATGCCATCGTGCGGAACACTGTGGGAGAGACGGGATGACGCTGCCTGCCTGCGCAAGACCCCTTACGGACGAGATCGCCCGCCGGGCTGCGGCGGGCAGACCGCTCCGGCTGTGGCTGCGCGACGACGATGCGGTGGCGCCGACCGCGGCGCTCGACACGCTCCTGGCGCTGACGGCGCGCCACGCAGTGCCCGTGCTCATCGCCGTCATCCCGGCCTTCACCGGCGCGGCGCTGGCGGCGCGGCTGGCCGAGGCCGCGCTGGCGCGCGTGGCGGTGCACGGCTGGGCGCATGAGAACCATGCGGGACCCGGCGAGAAGAGCCAGGAGCTCGGCGCCCACCGGCCGGCGGAGGCGGTGCTTGCCGAGCTTGGCCGGGGCTTCGAACGGCTTTCCGCGCTCCATGCCGAGCGCTTCGTGCCCATGCTGGTGCCGCCGTGGAACCGCATCGCGCCGGCTGTCGTCGACGGCCTGCCGTCCCTTGGCTTCAAGGCACTCTCCGTCTTCGGCCCGGAAAAGCCCGCGCCGCTCGCCGTGTGCAATACCCATGTCGACATCATCGACTGGCGCGGCACGCGGGGTGCCCGGCCGGCCGAGGCGGTGATCGCCGATCTCGTGCGCGTCTCGCAGACCCATGACGGCCCGATCGGCCTCCTGACCCACCACCTCGTGCACGACGCGGCGGCCTGGGCGCTGATGGCGCTGATTTTCGAGGCGACGGCCGGGCAGGCGGGGTGCGTCTGGGAGCGTGCGGAGGATCTGGTCAGATAGGGCGGCGGGTTGCCGGGGGCCTCCTCCAGCGCCGCTTTGCCCTTCTGGCGCCGCTTGCAAGGGCGGTGGGTTGGCGTGCCGGAAAGAGGCGAGGGCGCCATGACCACCCCCCTCTGCCCTGCCGGGCATCTCCCCCTCAAGGGGGGAGATCGGCAAGAGGTGAAAGCCTCGCTTCATCAGCAGCGCTGGAAAGGGCGAAACGGCTCTCCATCCAATCTCCCCCCTTGAGGGGGAGATGCCCGGCAGGGCAGAGGGGGGTGCCCGCCGCCTGTCGCGCCGCAGGAAACGACTCCCGCAAGTAGCCCACCGTTCCTGCATTGCGCTACATGCCCAGATCGCAGCCTTCGCAGGCAGCGAGCGGATGATCACAGAAATATGAAGGCGCAAGAGCGCGGCGAAGGCGGCTAGTCCCTTGTTTCTGCCGCAATTCCTTGGCAAATCCAGCCGGCGCCGCAAGGTGCTTCGCGGAACGGGGTCCTCCCGCCGCAACGGCGGAAAATCCGGCAATGGAACGCCTTTGCAGCGCGCGAAAGGGCTTTCGGAAAAGGATGAGGAAAGAGGCCGCACGCAGCAGCCATCCGGTCGGCCCGAAAGGGACGTTCAGGAGATGCCGGCAGTAAAGGCCGACGGAGCGGTCCTCAGTGCGCGGTGGCGAGCCGTTCGCCCATCACGCGCATGGTTTCGGCCATGCTGCGGGGGCAGGACGAGAGGACCTTGAGGAAGCAGTCCTTGCGGATGCGCAGTGCTTCCACGACCGTGGAGGCCTTGACGGTGGCATTGCGGGTCGTGCCGCAAAGGATGGCGATCTCGCCGACGACCGAGCAGCTGCCGGTCGATGCGATCTTCTCGTCTCCCGAGGGCCCTTCCTTGTAGACGTCGACGACGCCCGAAAGGACGACATAGGCGGCATCGCCCTCATCGCCCTGGTGGAAGAGTTCCTGGCCTTCACGGTAGCTCACCCGGTCCGAAGCGAAGGCGAGCAGTTTCAGCTTGCCTGCATCGATGCCCGAGAACAGCGGGACCCGTCGTAACATCTGCACTTCGTCGTTCAAGATCATAACAGTCAACCGCCTCGAATTCCGGTTATCTGATCACTTCATACCAGTCATGCTATCAGTTGCTTGTATACCGTACCGCTTTCGACGATCGTGTCGTAGGTTCCGTCTTCCACCAAACTTCCGCCATCAAAAGCAAGCACCCTTTTAAAGTGTTTTGCAAGCGGGGTATTTGACAAAACCCAGACAACAGCCGGATTATCACCGCTCTTGGCCAGGAACGCAAGGGCGGCCTCCACGATGTGCTCCTGCAGGTGGTGGTCGACGCCCGAGAACGCACGGTTGAAGATGTAGTAGTCCGAGCGGCGGATGAGGGCGCGGGCCAGGCCCAGCTTCAGGCGCTGCAGGTTGTTCAATCGCCGGCCGCCGGCCCCGATATTCGATTCCAGCCCCAGCGCCATCAACGCGCGGTAGAGTTCCGGCCGCTTGGCCAGAAGCTCCCCGCCGATCTCCCTCAGCTTGGAAATCGCGTCGCTGAAGCGATGGTTGAGCTTGCCGAACACGATATTGTCCACCAGCGTTCCCGATGTCAGATAGGCATCCGGATTGTAACGTTCAATGTGGGCCTGGAGTTCGACCGGCAGGTTCGCGTGGAACTGGTGGCGCACCTCGACGATCTTGCGCATCAGTTTCTCGTCGAGCACGCCGAAACGGTGCCGCGGCTCGACATAGAAGAAGCTGAGCTTGATCAGCGCGATCCGGTCCTCCTCGCTCGGTGCGGCATTGTGCCGCAGCTTCTGCAGCAGGTGCTGATAGGTCGGGATCTCCTCCGCCCGCATGAAGGTCAGCTGCTCGAAGAACGGGTGGTCGGGCGGCAGGTCCTTGAAGAGTTCCACCGTGCTCTCGGCGATGGCCTTGCCCATTTCGAACAGCGCCGTGCCGAGGCCGCTCTCGCGCATGATGTTGCGGAAATAGGGCGTTTTGACGATCGCCTTGGTGGAGGCCTTCGGGTCGGGCATCATGCCGAAGAACAGGTTCTCGGCGACCGGCGCCTCGGTGTTGTACTCGTTGTCGCGGAACGGCACGATGAGGTTGTTGAGGTCGCGGCGGTCCAGCTCCTCGCGCAGGTCATGGCGCATCTCGACGATCTGGGCGGCGACGTCCGGGTCGTTGTTGACCGCGATCGAGGAATGCAGCGCCAGCTGCAGCACGTCGTCGGACAGTTCCACCACGTCCAGCACGGCCATCATCGCGCCGAACAGCCCGTCCTTGCCGTTGGCATTGAGCGTGGCGAGGTCGATCCAGTTGCCGTTGAGGTCGAAGTCCGGATTGCCGGAGCGGCGCGCCTCCAGCACGTCCCATTTGCGCTGGTCGGCGGCCTGGCCCTTGTAGGCGGCCGGCTCGATCGGCGCGTGCTTGAGGCCGTAGAGCAGGTTGTCCTTCAGGCTGCCGTGGAAGAAATAGGCCTCGGGCGAGGCATAGGAGATGCGCCGGCCGGTCACGGCCTCCGGCAGGGCGAAGAGGTCGTCGTCGCCCGCCGTCACCTTGCCGCCGGCCGGCCAGACGACGCGCGCCAGCGCCTCGGCGAGGCGATCGCCGCCGCTGGCCGCCGTGCCGATGATGGCGACGGTCTCGCCGGGGGCGATCTTGACCGTCACATGCTCCAAGGCCCGCCCGCCGATATCGTCGTCGACCAGCAGGTTCGTGGTGCTGAGCGGATGGTGCAGCACCGGCTCGTTCCCCGCGTCGATGGCCTGGATCTCGGGGGCGATCATCTCGTCGGCCTCGAACTGCTCGACGACCTGCTCGTATTTGACCTGCACGTCCTGGCGCACCAGCTCCCAGTCGATCAGCTCCTTCAGCGGGCCGGGCAGTTCCTTGTAGGCGTTGATGACGGCGACGAGCTGGCCGACGTCCAGCTTGCCGACGATCGTGAGGTAGCCGCCGATGCAGTAGAACAGGAACGGCGTCAGCTGGGCGAGGAAGTTGTTGAGGAACTTGACCAGGAATTTCCACTGGTAGATGTCGTAGCGGATCTTGAAGATGCGGCCGAGCCGGGCGGCGATGTCGGCGCGCTCGTAGTTGGAGGTGTCGTAGGCGTGGATCGTGCCGATGCCGTCGACGATCTCCGCCACGCGGCCGGCGAGCTGGCGGGCGGTGAGCTGGCGCTCGCGGCCGAGCTCGATGAGCCGGCGGCGCATGCGCGGGATGATGCCGACCTGGATGGCGGCCATGGCGAAGGCGATGAAGCCGAGCCAGAAATGCTGGATGAAGATGAAGACCAGCGCCGTCAGCGCCTGGCCGCCGAGCAGTGCCGGCTGCACGAAGGCATCCGCGGTGAAGCCGCCGAGCGGCTCCACCTCGTCCTTGACCATCGAGGAGACCTCGCCGGCCTTGATGTGCTTGAAGTAGCGCGGCGGGAAGCGAAGGATGCGGTCGACCAGCTCGTAGCGGATGCGCCGCAGCAGCCGCTCGCCGAGACGCCCCTTGTAGGTGTTGATGAAATACTTGAACAGGCCGTTGATGATGACGAGCACGAGGAACGTCAGGCTGAGGGCGAGCAGCGAGGGCATGCGCTCCAGCGGCAGGCCGGCGAAAAGCTCGACATGGCCGAAGAACGGCAGGTCGAAGGCGATCGGCATGAAGAGCTGGGTGTTGCCGGGCTGCTCGAACCCCGTTCCCTGGATCGGGCCGTTGACGATCTGCTTGGGCAGGTCGAAGGCCATGTAGTAGGGGATCATGGACAGGGCGACGATCAGCAGGATGAAGAGCTGCTGCGGCCGGGTGTGATCCCAAATGTACCGGGCGAGACTTTTTTCCATGAAGAGCTTCTGTGCGTGAACGGCCGCTGTCGCGTGTGAAGATTATAAGACAGCCGCAATACCGCAAGAGCTAGGAAGTCACCCGCCGTTTTAGTAGGTCCCTCAGGATTTTCGCGGTACGATTGGCGCCATCCAGTTGCAAAACAGGCACATTTTTCTCCGTCTCGGCCTCTTCGGCCCGCAAGATTGCGTCCGCCAGCGTTTCCCCGGAAAGAATGTCCTCGCGCAGCACGACCGCCCGGCCGAGCCGTTCCAGCCGCTCGGCGCGCGCCGTCTGCTCGCTCTCGCCGCCCGAGGCGAAGGGCACCAGCACCGCGCCGCAGCCAGCCTGCAGCACGTCGCAGACCGTGTTGTAGCCGGCCTGCGAGACCGAGAGCCTTGCCGCCGCCAGCAGGTTGCGGAAGTCGGTGCGGAAGCGCACGAGATCGACATGCGCGGGGCGCGCGGCGGACAGCTGCGCGAAATCGGCCTGCGGCAGGTTGGGACCGGTGATGACCAGCCAGCGGCCGCTGCCGGTGCGGCGGCCGGATGCCGCGAGCGCGGCCTCCACGAGGCCGGCGCCCACCGCCCCGCCGCCGGCCGAGACGACGACGTCGTAGCGTTCCGCGGCGGGTTCTGCCGCCGGGCTGCCGACGAGGCCGGTATAGACCACGCGTCCGGCAATGGCATCGGCCAGCGGAAAGGTGTCCTCCAGGCGCACGAAGGCGGGGTCGCCATGCACGAGCACCCCGTCGAAATGGCGCAGCACGAGGTCGATCGTCTCCTCGTCGCGGCCGGGCTTGGCGCGCTCCTGCAGGATGTCGCGCAGCGAGGTGAGGAGGAGGGGACGCGGCGTGCTCGCCTCGATCGCCGCGATCAGCGGCAGGAGCTCGAAGCGCACCTGGCGGCGGCCGAAGGGGAAGGCCTCGACGATGACGATGTCGGGCCGCATGGCGTGATAGGCGGCGAGCAGCCGGTCGCGCCGCGCGGCCTTGAAGGCCTCGTCGATGACCGTGCCGTTCGCGTCGACGAGCGCGGAAAAACCGCCGTCGCCCACCGCGATGGCCGGCAGGGCGACATGGTCGATGCCGGGGCCGGGAAAGCCGTCGACCGGCATGCCGCCGGTGACGAGGGTGACGGCAAAGCCGTCGTCGACGAGCGCGCGCACGATGCGGCTGGCGCGGGCGAGATGGCCGATGCCGAGCAGGTGCTGGACGTAGAAGAGGACGCGCGGGCCGCTCATCGGCGGGCTCCGGTCGTAAACAGCGCCTTCAGCTGCGCGATGCTGGTATGGTGGTCGAAGCTCCCGCGCACCTTCGCCTCGGCGGCCGCGCCGAGCCTGTGGCGAAGGGCGGGATCGCGGATCGCCCGCTCCAGCGCGCGGGAAAACGCCGCCGCATCCTCGGAGGGCACGAGCAGGCCGTTCTCCTCGGTCTCGAAAAGCTCGGGAATGCCGGAAATGTCGGTCGCCACGCAGGCGAGCTGCTGGCTTGCCGCCTCCACCAGCACGTTCGGCAGGCCGTCGCGGTCGCCGTCCGGCGTGATGCGGCAGGCGAGCGCGAAGATATCGGCGCGGCGATAGGCGGCGAGCACGTCCTTCTGGTCGACCGCGCCGAGCCAGGTGATCTTTTGCGCGATGCCGAGTTCGTCGGCGAGCTTTTGCAGCTTCGCCCGCTCCCCGCCGTCGCCGGCATGGACGAAACGCCAGTGCAAATCCCCGGGAAGCCGGGCGAGGGCCTCCAGCAGGATGTCATAGCCCTTCTTCGGCACCGCGCGCCCGACGCTGATGATGGTGACGGGATTTTCCGGGTCGGAGCCGTCGCGGGGCGGGCGGGGGTTTGCGGCCCCGGCGCAGTCGCAGGCTTCCGGATGCGGGGCGTGGCGTGCGTCACCCCCCTCTGGCCTGCCGGCCATCTCCCCCTCAGGGGGGGAGATTGGCTGGGAGTGAAACCCTTGCTCAATCGGCAACGTCGGAGATGGGCGGGACGTTTCCCCATCCGATCTCCCCCCCTGAGGGGGAGATGGCCGGCAGGCCAGAGGGGGGTAGGCCCCGTCCTCCAGCGGCGGAAAGCGGTCGAGATCGAGGCCGTGGTAGCTGAGATGCACCCGGTCGCGGTTCGGGCCGGCGAGCGCCTGGAGGTGGGCGTGGCCGGATTTGGTGCAGGTCACCGCCCAGTCGGCGGTCGAGAGCTTGTCGGCGAGTTCCCAGTCCTTCGACGTCCAGATGTCCTTGGCATGGGCCGAGACCGAGAAGGGCAGGGCGAGCATGCGGGCCGCGTAATTGGCGACGGAGGCGGGCGTGTGGATGAAATGGGCGTGCAGCCAGCCGCCGGCCTCGGGAAATTCACCGACGAGCACCGCCGCCTGGCCGAAGCGGCGGAACCGGTTGCGGCTGAAGTCCCGCGGCAGGTCCTTCAGGAACTGGCGGATGGCCGCGCCGAAGCCGGGCGCGCGAAGACTCTTGAACAGGCCGCGCAGCACGCGCAAAGGCTCTTCATGCAGGTATTCCGGCAGGTAGGACACCGGGGCCTTGATCTCGTCGTGCACGGGATGGCGTTTCTTGTCCGTCGGGCGGCGGAGCGAGACGAGCACGAGGTCGAGCCCGGCGCGCTCCAGCCCGAGCAGTTCCTGGGCGATGAAGGTCTCCGAAAGGCGCGGATAGCCCTTCAGCAGCACGACGATCTTATGCGGCAGCGACACGGCGGGCGTGGCCTCTTCAAGCGACGGAGGGCGGGGTGAGCTCCCGCGCGGAAAGCTCCTCGCCGACGATGCGGGCGATGTTGCGCAGGCCTTCGAGCCGGAGCTCCGGGTTGCCGCTGGAGGGCGGGCGGCGTTCCGGCAGGGTCCTCAGCGCGGCGGCAAGGCGCGCGGGATCGGCCGATTCCTCCGGCAGCAGCATGTCGACGAGGCCGAGCTCGGCGGCGCGGGTGGCGCGGATGAGCTGTTCCTCGCGCGGCTGCACGCGCGGCACGATGAGCGCCGGCTTGTCGAAGGAGAGGATCTCGCAATAGGTGTTGTAGCCGCCCATCGCCACCACCGCCTTCGCGCCGGCGACGAGATCCTCCATGCGCGAATCGAACTCGATCACCTCGACATAGGGGATCTTCGCGGCTTCCTGCGTCAGCTTGGTGCGCTCGCCCTGCGGCATGTAGGGGCCGAGCACGATGAGGGCGCGGTGGGTGAGGCCGGCATCGTGCCGGTAGGCGCGCAGCACGTCCTCCACCAGCTCCGCCCCGTCGCCGCCGCCGCCGGTGGTCACCAGGATGTAGTCGCCCGACGGCTGGTACTGGGCGCGGTCCATCTTCAGCGCGTTGCGCTGCAGGAAGCCGACGAAGTTCAGCCTGTCGCGCACGCTCTGCGGCACGTCGAGGCCGACCAGCGGATCGTAGAAATCCGGCGGGCCGTAGACCCAGATGTCGTCGTAGAACCGCGCGATCTTGTGCATGACGTCCTTGCGCTTCCACTCGGCGTCGAGCAGGTGCGGGGAATCCATCACCTCGCGCAGGCCGAGGATCAGCCGCGTGCCGCGGCCCTTCAGGTAGGCGAGCGTCTCCTCCACCTCGCCGGAAAGGCCCATCGGCTCCTTGTCGATGATGAAGATGTCCGGATTGAACGTCTCGGCCGTGTGGCGGATGATCGACCGGCGCATGGTCAGCGTGTCCTCCAGGTCGATATGGCGCTCCAGCGAGGTGTATTCGCCGTTGCGCAGCTTGATGACGCTGGGGATCTTCACGAAGTCGACGCGGGCGCGATAATCGAAGGCGCCGGCGATCGTCGCGCCGGAGATGATGAGGACGTTGAGGCCGCGATATTCCTCCACCAGCGCATGGGCGATCGTGCGGCAGCGGCGCAGGTGCCCGAGGCCGAACGTGTCGTGGCTGTACATGAGGATGCGGGCGTGCTCGAAACTGCGGCTCAAGGGCACGACCTCCCGGTATCCGCCGGGCCCGCCGTCGAGGAGGGGCGATTCTTCTGCATTCGTAATCCCGATTTCACTTATAGGGGTCAGCCGCATCACGCAGTCCATCGCCAAGGAAGTTGAAAGCCAGAATGACCAAAACGACGGGTACCACCGGAAAGAGCAGCCAAGGATAGAGAGCGATAATGTTGATGCTGCGGGCTTCCGTCAGCAGGATGCCCCAACTGGTGATGGGCGGCCTGAGGCCGAGCCCGAGGAAACTCAGTGCCGTCTCCCCGAGGATCATGCCCGGAATGGTCAGCGTCGCGCTGGCGATCAGGTGGGACATGAAGCCGGGTATGAGATGGCGGCGGATGATGCGGGCGCTGCCCGCGCCCATGACCTGGGCCGCCAATACATAATCTTCCTCGCGCAAGGCAAGAAGTTTCGAGCGCACGGCGCGCGCAAGTCCGGTCCAGTCGAGCATGCCGAGGATGATCGTAATGCCGATATAGACGAGAATGGGGCTCCAGGTGACGGGGATGATCGCGGCGAGCGCCATCCACAGGGGAATACTGGGGATCGATTGCAACACCTCGATGACGCGCTGCACGACGAGGTCGAAGACGCCGCCGTGATAGCCGGCAAGCCCGCCGATGACGATGCCCAGCACGAAGCTCATGGCAACGCCGAGCGCGCCGATGGTGAGCGAGATGCGCGCGCCGTAGAGGATGCGCGAGAGCATGTCGCGCCCCAGCCGGTCGGTGCCGAGGAAGAAGAACTGGCCGTCTTTCGCCGGGCAGACGAGGTGGACGTCGGAGGTGAAGAGGCCCCAGAACCTGTACCTGTCGCCGCGGCAGAAGAAGCGCAGCTTCTGCACGTCCGTCCTGTCGTCGGTGTAGACGCGCCGGAGGTTGTCCATGTCGAGCGTCATCTTCTGGCCGTAGACGAAGGGACCGACGAACCGGCCCTCATGCATGAAGCGCAGGGTCTGCGGCGGGGAATAGATGAAGTCGATGTTGCGGGTGTGCAGGTTGTAGGGCGCCAGGAACTCGCTGACGGCGATCATCAGGTAGATGACGATGAGGAAGATGCCGGAGACCAGCGCCATCCGGTGGCGGCGGAACTGCCACCACATCAGCTGGAACTGCGAGGCCTGGGCGACCTTCTTCAGCTCCTCGGTCTTGCGCTCGGCGGCATAGGGATCGAACGGCTTGTCCGAGACGAAATGGCCGAGCGGGGCGCCGGGTTCGGGAAGGGGCGTCTTCACTTGCGGGCGCCTCCGCCGAGCCGGATGCGCGGGTCGAGGATGGCAAGCGCGATATCGGAGACCAGCACGCCGATGACGGTCAGGAAGGCGAGGAACATCAGGAAGGAGCCGGCGAGATACATGTCCTGCGTCTGCAGGGCCTTGATCAGCATGGGACCGGTCGTCTCGAGCGACAGCACGATGGCGGTCACCTCCGCGCCGGAGATGATCGAGGGCAGGATGGAGCCGATGTCGGAGATGAAGAAGTTGAGCGACATGCGCAGCGGATATTTGGTGAGGACCCGCATCGGATGCAGGCCCTTGGACCGCGCGGTCACCACATATTGCTTGTTGAGCTCGTCGAGCAGGTTGGCGCGCAGGCGCCGCACCATCGCCGCCGTGCCCGCCGTGCCGATGATGATGACCGGGATCCAGATATGCGAGAGGATGGAGCGGAACTTTTCCCAGCTCATCGGCGCGCCGAGGAACTGGCGGTCCATCAGCCCGCCGATCGAGACGCCGAACCAGATATTGGCGAAATACATGACGACCAGCGCCAGCATGAAGTTCGGCACGGCGATGCCGATGAGGCCGGCGAGCGTCAGGCCGTAGTCGCCCCAGCTGTACTGGTGGGTGGCGGAGTAGATGCCGATCGGGAAGGCGATGAGCCAGGTGAAGATGATCGTGACGAACGAGACCAGCACCGTCAGCCAGAGCCGGTCGCCCACCACCTCGGAGACGGGCAGGCGGTATTCGAAGGAATAGCCGAAATCGCCGGTGAGCATGCCGCCGACCCAGTAGACATAGCGCAGCGCCGGCGGCTTGTCGAAGCCGTAGCGCTCGCGCAGCTCCTCGATCTCGGCCATGTCGGTGGCCTCGCCCATGGCGCGCAGCTCGGCGATGTAGCTCTCGAAATAGTCGCCCGGCGGCAGTTCGATGATGGTGAAGACCAGCACCGAGATGAGCGCCAGCGTCGGAACCATGACGGCGATGCGCCAGAGGATGTAGCGGATCATCGGGCGGGCTCCTGGGCAGCGCGTGTGATGGTCAGCACCCCCCTCTGCCCTGCCGGGCATCTCCCCCACAGGGGGGGAGATTGGATGGAGTGGGGGGCCTGCCTCACTGCAACATGGCGATGTGAGCCATGGCCCGGCCTCTTGCCGATCTCCCCCCCTGTGGGGGAGATGCCCGGCAGGGCAGAGGGGGGTAATGCGGCGTTGCACCCCATGTTCGCAACCGCCATCACGCCTCCTCCTCGTACCAGAACGTGTCCGGCATGTAGACGCCGAGGAAGCTGGTCGGCTGGAAGCCGCAGAGGGCCTTTTCCGGCATGTTGCGCAGCCGGCGCGACCGCACGACGGGCTGCGAGATGCCGTTGACGGTGCCGATGGTGAAGACCTGGTCGGCGTGGTGGGCGAGCATGTCGTGCCAGATCGCCGCGCGCTCCTCCTCCGTCGTCGTCATTTCCCAGGCGGCGAGCTTGTCGACGAGATATTGCACCTCGGGCATGTCCGGCGGCTCGCCCTTGGTCTTCACGGTCGCGTAATACATGCCCCAGACCGGCCACTGGTACTGGTCGTCGGCGCTCGGGGCGAGCTCGGCGGGCGACATTTCCGGCGTCGGCACGCCGTTGTCGAGCCCGTACCAGACGGACATCACCACCTCGCCGCCGATGGCGCGGCTGCGGAAGATGTCGCGCTGGGAGACGCGCACGAAGAGGCCGAGGCCGATCTCGCGGAAATAGTCGGTGACGAGCTCCAGCACGTCGGTTTCCAGCGTGCTCTCCCCGGCGCTCTCGATGACGACATGGGCGGGGCGGCCGTCCGGCAGGAGGCGCGTGCCTTCCTCGTCGCGCTTGTCGAGGCCGGCCGCGTCGAGCAGGCGGTTGGCTTCCTCCGGGTCATAGCCGGCATAGGCCCTGGCATAGTCCGGCTTGAAGAGGGGGCTTTCGGGCAGCACCGTGTTGGCGCTTTCCTGGCCGAGGCCGTAGAACACGGCCTTGTTGATCTCCGTGCGGTTGATGGCGAGCGACATCGCCCGGCGCACGCGCACGTCGCGCAGCATGTCGCGCCAGCCCTTGTCGCCGCAGTTGAGATTGGGGATCAGGGCGACGCGCGAGCCGAGCGTGCGCTTCCACAGCATCACCTTGATCGGATACATCGTCTCTGCGTTCTTCAGCAGCGTGTAGTCGGTGAAGTCGAGATTGGCGAGCTGGAGGTCGCTCTCGCCCGTCGCCGTCTTGGCCGAGATGAGGTCCGGCGAGGAGACGTTCAGCACCAGCCGGTCGACATAGGGCAGCTGCGTCCCGTTCTCGTCGACGCGGTGGAAGAACGGATTGCGCTCGAAGATGAACTGCTCGGCCGGCGGTGCGGTGCGCGGCCGCCAGGCCTCCAGCGTCGGCAGGTCCGGGTTTTCCGGGCGCGTCTGGCGCGACATCTTGATGTGCAGGCCGCGCCAGTCGTCGACGCGCTGCGTCTTGATGTGCTTTTCCAGCTCCTCCGCGGTCTGGAACTTCTTGTGGAACTGCCGCATGTAGGCGGACGGCAGCGCCAGCACCAGCGGAATGGGCGAGGCGAGCTTCGGCAGGAAGTCCGGGATCGGCTTCTCCCAGGTGTAGCGCACCGTGACGGGGTCGATCACCTCGAAGGCCGGCGGCTTGCCCTCGACGAGCAGGTCGGTCGGTGGGCCGCCCTTCAGGAGCTCGCGGTTGAGGATGACCTCCTCCCAGCAATAGCGGAAATCCTCCGCCGTGAAGGGATCGCCGCTCGACCATCTGTGCCCTTCGCGCAGGCGGAAGGTGAAGATGCGCTCCTCCTCCACCGTGAAGCTCTCGAGGATGTCCGCCTGGAGCTTCAGGTCCCGGTCGTAGCCGACGAGGCGCGAATAGCTGTTGATCGGCACGAGGCGCACGTCGCGCTGGCCGCCGATCAGGATGCGCAGCCTGCCGCCCTGGATGCCGGGGGCACCGCCGAGCGCGGCGGTGTCGATGACGCGCGGCACCTTCGGCAGCCGCTCGGCGACCGGCGGCAGCTCGCCCGCCGCGATCTTCTCCTTGAAATAGGCGGTGTCGCCGGCGGCGGCGCCGCGGGCAAGGCCCGGAACGAAGGCGGTGGCCAGGAGGCCGAGGGTGGCGCGGCGCGTGATCACGAGGAGAGTTCCCGCATGTCGGCATTCTTGCGGGCGAGCACGAAATGGCCGCCGCCGAGATCGGCCGGCGCCAGGCCCTCGCTGCCCTCCTCGTCGCGGAAGACGCGCGCCCAGCTCTCGCGCGAGACGGCGCTGGTCCGGCCGGCCGTCTCGAAGTTCAAGGGGCGCTCGAGGTCGGGGAAGGGCACGGCATCGAGCAGCGCCCGCGTATAGGGATGCACCGGCGCGGTCATGATGATCTCGCGCGGCGCGATCTCGACGATGCGCCCGGCCCACATCACGGCGACCCGGTCGGCCATGTAGTCGACAACGGCGAGGTTGTGCGAGATGAAGAGATAGGTGAGCCCGAGATCCTTCTGGAGGTCCTTGAGGAGGTTGAGGATCTGCGCCTGCACGGAGACGTCGAGTGCGGAGACCGGCTCGTCGCAGATGATCATGCTGGGCCCCAGCGCCAGCGCCCGGGCGATGCCGATGCGCTGGCGCTGGCCGCCGGAAAAGCTGTGCGGATAGCGCTTCAGCGAGGCCTCGTCGAGGCCGATGGCGCGGATCAGCGCCTTGGAGGCCATCCTGCGCTTGGCCGCATCGCCATAGTCGTGGATGTCGAGGGGCTCGCGCAGGATGTCGCCGACCGTCATGCGCGGCGAGAGCGAGGATTGCGGGTCCTGGAACACCATCTGCATGCGCGTGCGCAGCGATTGCAGCTCCGCGCCGCTGGCATTCAAGACGTCGACCGGCCCCTTGCCGTCGTCGAACAGCACGGAGCCGGCATCCGGCTTTATGGCGCGCATCAGGATCTTGCTGACGGTGGTCTTGCCGCAGCCGCTTTCGCCGACGAGGCCGAGACATTCGCCGCGCCGGATGTCGAAGCTGACGCCGTCGACGGCCGGCCGGGGCTTTTCCTTGTGCCGGCCCGGCAGGCCCCAGTTGTCCTTGCGGGTCGCGAAGGTCTTGCTGAGGTCGCGGACCGACAGGATGATATCCGGCCCGGTGCGGGCCTGGTATTTCTTGGAAAGCAGGCTGTCCTGGTCGACCTCGATCTCGCGCAGCGGCTTCAGCCGGTCGCCGCGCTGCATGCCGAAATGCGGGATCGCCGCCATCAGGCCCTTGAGATAGGGATGGGCGGGCCGGTGGAAGATCGTCTCGACCGGCCCCGCCTCCATGATCTCGCCCTGGTAGATCACCACCACCTCGTCGGCGATGTTGGCGACGACGCCGAGATCGTGCGTGACGAGCAGCACGGCCATGTCCATCTGCTGCTGCAGGTCGCGCAGGAGTTTGAGGATCTGTGCCTGGATGGTCACGTCGAGCGCCGTGGTCGGCTCGTCGGCGATGAGGAGCGCCGGGCCGCAGACGAGCGCCATGGCGATCATCGCGCGCTGGCGCATGCCGCCCGACAGCTCGAAGGAGTACATGTCGTAGACCTTGCGCGGGTCGGCAAAGCCGACGCGCGACAGCATGTCCTCGCAGCGTTCGCGCATCTCCGCGCCGGCAAGGCCGCTGTGGATGGCAAGGGACTCGCTGATCTGGTCGCCGATCGTGTGCAGCGGCGAAAACGAGGTCATCGGCTCCTGGAAGATCATGCCCATGCGCCCGCCGCGGATGGAGCGGATCTTCCGGCCGTCGCGCGGCAGGGGCAGGATGTCGATGGGGCCCTCGTCGGAGAGCGGGTCGTCGAAGAGGATCCTGCCGGAAACGCGCGCGGTCGGCGGCTGCAGGCCCATGGCGGTCTGGCTGATGACGGACTTGCCGGAGCCGGATTCGCCCACCAGGGCGGTCACCTTTCCGGGCAACACCCTGAGACTTGCGCCCCTGACGGCGGTGATCCTCGCGCCCATCAGGGAGAAGGAGACGTGCAGGTCTTCGATCCGCAGCAGGTCCCTCGGCCGGCGCCTCGCATTCGAGTTCATATGTGCTTTCTCGCCTGACGGATTTTTATCCACGCGGCCTTTTCTTGATGTTCCCCACAGTGACACTAGCGCGCGCACTTTTTTCTGTCCACGCCTTACTCCGGGCAAGGTTGGGGGGTTGTCGTTGCTTCGGCCGGGGCCGAATATGAAGGAACGTCTCCGGCGGGCGACCTCGCTCTTGCCTTGCCCCCGGCGCCGGATGCAAAACCGCGTCGCACTTTTGCCGGACTTCCTCTAGGACAGCTTGATGTCAGCCAAGCAACGATTGAACGAACAACTGGAAAAAGCCGCCGAATATCGCGAGGCCGGCGATTTCGGCGCCGCCTGGCAGGTGCTGGAAGAGGTCTCCGCCGATCCCGAGCGGGCCGCCCTCGGGCCGGAAACGGCGCTCGGCCTGCCGCGCCGCCTGCATTCGGCCTTCCTCAAGCTCGCAAAGGCCGAGGGCGATCCCCTCGAGCGCATCGGCTATCAGTATCACCTCGTGCCCGATCCGGACCTGCTGTCCGCGCACGGACGCTTCTCCTCGGCCGAGCGGCGGGCGATCGCCGAGGCGAACCGCGCCGCGATCCCGCCCGTCATCCACCAGGTCTGGATCGGGGAAGGGGCCGTGCCGCCCGCGGCCAAGGCCTGGGAGCAGCACGCCAAGGCCCATGGCTACGGCCATTTCCTCTGGCGGGAAAAGGACCTGGAAGAGGCCGGCATCCATGAGAACACGGCGTTCCGCGCCATGCTGGAGCGGGGGGACTATCCCGGCGCCGTCGATATCGCGCGCTACCTGCTCGTCGAGCAGGAGGGCGGCGTCTACCTCGACTGCGACTGGTATCCCGCCCGCGCCGACATCAGCTTCCACGATCTCCTGCCGATGACCGGGCTGACCGCCATGGCGGAGGACATTCCGCGCAAGACCGGCCGCGGCAGCCTGCTGCTCGCCAATTCCTTCCTGGCAGCGCCGGCCCATCATCCGGTCCTGGTGCGCCTCAACGCCGTGCTGCCCGAGGTCGTCGCGGCGATGCCCGGGGCGCCCGCCTGGTGGTCCACCGGCCCGCTGATCTTCACCGTCGTCGCCCGCGGCGGCGCCGTCACGCTCGCCGATGCCGGGCTGGTCGCCGGCACCCTGCCGCGCGGCGCGCCGCCTGCCGATGTCGAGGCAGCCTGCCGGGCGGCCGAGCGTGATGATGGCGGGTTGTTGCTGGCGTGGAAGTCGTGGTGAGGCATTTTCTGGCCTGCCGGATATCTTCCCTGAGGGGCAGGCTACTTGCCTGTGGACGGAAACCGTTGCCCCATCCCCTTCTCCCCCGGGGGGAGAAGGTGCCGGCAGGCGGATGAGGGGGAGACCGAAGGCGTAAATGATTGCAATATCGCACCTGCCTCACCCCCTCATCCGACCCTTCGGGCCACCTTCTCCCCCCGGGGGGAGAAGGGGATGGGGCATCGTCCTGCCCCTATACCTGTCTTCAAGGGGAGATGCCCGGCAGGCCAGAAGGGGTGGCAAAGGCCGGGACCTCTTCCTGGATAACCGCCCGCATTGCCCTTGAAGCCGGCCCTGTTCCGTGCTTTGCCCGGCACCATATTCCATCTGTGACGAATGACGGCCAGGACAGCCGCGACAAAGGTCCCATCCGGAGAAGAAGCACCATGAAGATCGCGATGATCGGTTCGGGTTATGTCGGCCTGGTATCGGGCGCCTGTTTTGCCGATTTCGGCCACACCGTCGTGTGCATCGACAAGGCCGAGGCGAAGATCGAGGCGTTGAAGCGCGGCGAGATGCCGATCTTCGAGCCGGGCCTGGAGGCGCTGGTGGCGGAGAACGTCAAGGCGGGGCGGCTCTCCTTCACCACCGAGTTCGCGGGGCCTGTCGGCGAGGCCGACGTCGTCTTCATCGCGGTCGGCACGCCCTCGCGGCGGGGCGACGGCCATGCGGACCTTTCCTATGTCTACGCCGCCGCCCGCGAGATCGCCCGGTCGGTCAAGGGCTTCACCGTCGTCGTGACGAAATCGACCGTGCCCGTCGGCACCGGCGACGAGGTGGAGCGCATCCTGCGCGAGACCCGCCCCGAGGCGGACATCGCCGTCGTGTCGAACCCGGAATTCCTGCGCGAGGGCGCGGCGATCGGCGATTTCAAGCGGCCGGACCGCATCGTCGTCGGCATCGAGGACGAGCGGGCGCGCGAGGTGATGACCGAGGTCTACCGGCCGCTCTATCTCAACCAGTCGCCGCTGCTCTTCACCACCCGCCGCACCTCCGAGCTGATCAAATACGCCGCCAACGCCTTCCTCGCCATGAAGATCACCTTCATCAACGAGATCGCGGACCTGTGCGAGAAGGTCGGCGCGGACGTGCAGCAGATCTCGCGCGGCATCGGCCTTGACGGGCGCATCGGCGCGAAGTTCCTGCATGCCGGCCCCGGCTATGGCGGCTCGTGCTTCCCGAAGGACACGCTGGCGCTGGTCAAGACCGCGCAGGACAATGACAGCCCCGTGCGGCTGATCGAGACCACCATCGCCATCAACGACACGCGCAAGCGCGCCATGGCCCGCAAGGTCGTCGCGGCGCTCGGCGGCGAGGTGCGCGGCAAGAAGATCGCCGTGCTCGGCCTCACCTTCAAGCCGGAGACCGACGACATGCGCGACGCCCCGTCGATCTCCATCATCCAGGCCCTGCAGGACGGCGGCGCGAAGATCTTCGCCTACGATCCCGAGGGCATGGAGGCCTCGAGGGCCGTGCTCGACGACGTGACCTACGGCGCCTCGCCCTACGACATCGCCGAGGGCGCGGAGGCGCTGGTCATCGTCACGGAATGGAACCAGTTCCGCGCGCTCGATTTCCAGCGGCTGAAGGCGAGCATGGCAAGGCCCGTCCTGGTGGACCTGCGCAATGTCTACAAGCCGGAGGAGGTGGCCCGCCACGGCTTTGCCTATTCGAGCATCGGCCGCGGCACATGCGCCATGGTCGCGCCGGTCTGCGAGGCGGCGGAATGACGCATTTCCTCGTCACCGGCACCGCGGGCTTCATCGGCTTCCACCTCGCGCGGCGCCTGCTTGCGGACGGCCACACGGTCACCGGCTTCGACGGCATGACGCCCTATTACGACGTCACGCTGAAGGAACAGCGCCTCGCGCTGCTCACGCCCCACGAGGGCTTCCATCAGGTCACGGGCCGGCTGGAGGACCGCGCCGCGCTCGATGCCGCGGCCGCGCTGAAGGCGCCCGACGTCATCCTCCACCTCGCCGCGCAGGCCGGCGTGCGCTACAGCCTGGAAAATCCCGGCGCCTATGTGGACTCCAACCTCGTCGGCTCGTGGAACGTGCTGGAACTGGCAAGGGCTCTGCAGCCGAAACACCTGCTGCTCGCCTCGACCTCGTCGATCTACGGCGCCAACGAGAAGATCCCCTTCGCCGAGGCCGACCGCGCCGACGAGCCGATGACGCTCTATGCCGCCTCGAAGAAATCCATGGAGCTGATGGCGCATTCCTACGCCCATCTCTACGCGGTGCCGACGACGGCCTTCCGCTTCTTCACGGTCTATGGTCCCTGGGGCAGGCCCGACATGGCGCCGATCAAGTTCTCCGACGCCATCCTCTCCGGCCGCCCGATCGACGTCTATGGCGAGGGGAAGATGAGCCGCGACTTCACCTATGTCGACGATATCGTCGAGGCGATCGTGCGGCTCGTCGACGTCGTGCCGCGGGAGGAAAGCCGCGTCACGGCACCCGGCATCCTCGACACGCTCTCGGCCGGCGCGCCCTTCCGCACCGTCAATATCGGCGGCGGCCAGCCTGTCGGGCTGATGACCTTCATCGAGACGATCGAGAGGGCGCTCGGCCGGCCCGCCCTGCGCAACTACCTGCCGATGCAGCCCGGCGACGTGCCCCGCACCTTCGCCTCCACCGAGCTCCTCGCCCATCTCACCGGCTTTTCCCCGCGCGTGACGCTGGAGGAGGGCATCGCGGCCTTCGCGGCCTGGTATCTGGAGTGGCGGGCCCGGTAGCGCCCGCACCGCCCGTTGCCGCAGGCCGCCCGTCGAACGGGACGCCGCCCGGCCCGGTCACGGGTTGCATAAGGCGATTTATGGAACTGCCCGCCGCCAGGCCCTTATCGTCCCGGCAAGCCCGGCCGGCGGCGGGAAAAGGCTTTTTCGAAATTAGTCTATATAGATGATAGAATTCCTATGCCCGGTGGCCGGACGCTGTATCCTCCCGATATGCCGTCGCCCGCGGCGATCCCCGCCGTGGCGCCTGGAAAGGCAAAGGAGGCCGCCATGCCGTCGCTCGATATTCCCGTCGATACGCTCATCCTGCCGGGCCTCAACGGCTCGCCGGAGGCGCACTGGCAGCGTCACTGGGCGCGCGACAACCTGGAGAGCCGTGTCGTCGAGCAGCATGACTGGTCCTGCCCGGAGCAGCGGGACTGGCTCGTGCGGCTGGAGCGGGTGGTGGAGATGGTCGGCAACGACGTCTGGCTGGTCGCCCACAGCCTCGGCTGCCTCCTGGCGGCGCATTTCGCCGAAAGCCGGCTGGCCGGGCGCATCCGCGGCGCGCTGCTGGTGGCGCCCTGCGACCTTGAGACGACGGAGGCGCTGCATCCCTGTATCGTCAGGTTCGGCGCCATGCCGGCGCGGCGGCTGCCCTTTCCCTCGCTCGTCGTCGGCAGCCTCGACGATCCCTACATGCCGGTCGAGCGGCTGCGCCAGACGGCGCGCGCCTGGGGCAGCGACCTCGTCGATATCGGCCATGCCGGCCATATCAACATCGCCAGCGGTTTCGGCCGCTGGACGGCCGGCTATGATTTCCTCGACCTCCTGAAGACGCGGGCGAGCGACGCGGACTTCGGCCGCATTCCCCTTCCCCTCCCCTCCCCCGCGGCCCTTGCCGGCAGCGGGCCGGTTCCCCACTGAACGGCGCGTGCGGCCTTGACGCATGCCGCGCAAAAGTATGCGGCGGTTCTGCTCAGCCCCGCGCCTCGCGCACCAGCGCCAGCGTTTCGAGCCGCGTGATCAGGCGCTCCGCCCGCGCGGCGCCGAGATGGTCTCGCGCGGCCGCCGGCCAGAGGTCGAGCGCCAGGAGCACGGTCTCGCGCACCTCCCGCTCGATCCAGTCCGGATCGAGCCCGAGAAACGCGGCGACGCGGCGAAAGCGATGCAGCGTGACGGCGGCGAAGGCATGGGTGCCGACGAAGCGCAGCGCCAGCTGGTCGGCCGGCGCGAAGAGCACGGTCGGCACGATGTCGTAGGCCGGCGACAGGCGCACCGCCCCGCCCCCGGGAAACAGGAAGGACCAGTTCTTCAGGTGGTTGTCGCCATTGCCGACGAGCACGTCGGCGACGATGCGGCGGATGCCCTCCAGCACGTCGGCGCGCCAGTCGGTGCTGAAGCGGCGGATCATGTTGAGGATCGTCTCGTAGGTCGCCATCGTGTATTTGCGCTCGCCGACGGCGCCCACCACCTGGCCGGCATCCTCCATGTGCAGGCGCCTGCCCTCCCCCGGTCGGTCGAAGCGGTCGATGGAAAGCGCCATCGCGCCGCCCGGGAGGAAGCCCGCCGGCAGGCCGTCGATCGCGTCCACCGGCACCAGCCGGCAATCGGCCGTCGTCACGCCGATCATCCGGCAGAGCGTCATGGCGGCGAACTCGGCCTCCGGCAGGCCGGGATAGCGCGCCGCCGGCACCTTGAGGATCGCCCTCCCCTCCCCTCCCCGTGCCGGCACGGTCAGCCGCGCGCCGGCGGGGGCGGCGGAGAATTTCAGCTGCACGCCGGCCAGCGAGAATTTTATCAGCCCCTCCGGCTGCGGCAGGTCGAGCCCGGCGAGCCGTTCGAGATGGAGCGGGCCGGCGGTCTCGGGCGGGGCCGTCTCGGGCGTCACCAGCACGGCGCCGGGCAGGTCCGCGCCGAGCCGCGTCAGGAGGTCGAACTGGTCGTGCCGGCCCGGCCCCATCTCGGCGAGCACGAGGTCGCGCAGCGCCCCTTCCGGCAAGAGCCCGGCAAACCAGGGCGGCAGGTGGCCGTTGAGGCCGATCTTGTCGCCGCGCGCGGCAAGCCGGCCGCGCGTCGCCGCCGCGTCGCCCGGCACCTGCCAGCCGAGGCTCAGCACCGGCCGCGCCGGATCGCGCAGATAGGCCTCGTCGATAAGGAAGGCCGTCGCCCCCTCCCCGTCGCGCGTCAGCGTGCCGACCCGCCGGGGCAGGCCTGCAGGATCGAGGAGATGCACCCCGAGCACCGCCGCGCGCGCCATCACGCCTCTCCGTCGGAAAGATCGACGAAGACGTCGTCGAAGGCGGTGCCGCCGGGGGCCGCCGCGCCCTCCCCCGCCTCGGCGGGCGCAAGCAGCGCCTGCACGGCCGCCAGCCTTTCGGCCGGCACCAGTACGGGCGCAAGATCCAGCGCGTCGCAGATCTCCAGGAGCAGCGCCAGCCGGTCGCGCCCGCGGCGGGCCTGCAGGAGGTCGCGCTCCAGCTCCGAAATGCGCGCCCTGTCCCGTCCCAGCCGCGCCGCCAGCGCCGGCTGGGTGAGGTCGCGGCCCTTGCGGGCCCGGCGCAGCTGCGCGCCCAGTTGTTCTGCTATCGGTGACTTCATGCGGAAAAGCGCTCTTTTTCTGAGAACAAGCGGAATTCCGCATATCATGAAAAAGGTCGCCGCAGAAGCGGAATTCCGCTTTCTAGAACAATAAGAGCGGAATTCCGCATGTTATTGGGAATTTTCTATCCGTTCAGCAACCCGTTCACCGCCTCCGCCGCAGGCCGGCCGTCCAGCGTGGTCACGCCGTCGAGCCAGGGCTTCACAGCGTCGGGATGGGCCTTCAGCCATTCGGTGGCGGCGTCCTTGGCGTCCTTGCCGTCGTTCAGGATGGCGCCCATGATCTCGTTTTCCATGTCGAGCGTGAAGCGCAGGTTGGTCACGAACCGCGCGGCGTTCGGGCATTCCTGCGCGTAGCCGGCACGGATATTGGTGTAGATGTCGGCGCCGCCGTAATTGGGGCCGAAATAGTCGTCGCCGCCGGAAAGATAGTCGATGGCGTAGACCGAGTTCATCGGATGCGGCGCCCAGCCGAGGAAGACGATCCACTGCTTCTCGCCGATCGCCCGGCCGACCTCGGCCAGCATGCCCTGCTCCGAGCTCTCGACGAGCTCCCAGCCGCCGAGGCCGAAGGCCTTCTTCTCGATCATCTCGGTGATCATGCGGTTGCCGTTGTTGCCGGGCTCGATGCCGAAGATCTTGCTGCCGAACTTCTCGGCGAATTTCTGCAGGTCGGAAAAATCCCTGACGCCGGCATCGGCGACGTATTTCGGCACGGCGAAGGTGTATTTGGCGCCCGTCAGGTTCGGGCCGAAGACCTCGATCGACTTGTCCTCGAGGAAGGGCTTGCGGTCGGCCTCCATGCTCGGCTGCCAGTCGCCGAGATAGACGTCGATGTCCTTGTTCTTCATGCTGGTATAGGTGACGGGGATGGAGAGCAGCTTGCTCTCCGGCGCATAGCCGAGCGCTTCCAGGATCGCCGAGGCGACGGCGGTCGTCGAGGTGATGTCGGTCCAGCCGACATCGGAGAAGCGCACCGCCTTGCAGCTTTCCGGATCGGCCGCCTCGGCCGCGCCGAGGGGCGCAAGCAGGCCGGCGGCCATGGCGAGGGTCAGTCGGGCAAGCGTCATTGTCCTCAGTCTGTACATCTGCTGTTCCCTTTCTTGTTTCTCCGTTTCATGCGAAAGGGCGGCTCACCAGAGTGCGCCGCCCGAGATCTGTATGTTCTCCATGGTGATGCCCCTGGCCCCCTCCCCCGAGAGGAAGACGGCAAGGGCGGCGATTTCGCTCGGCTGGATGATGCGGTTCTGCGGGTTCTGCCGGGCGATGTCGGCCATGGCGTCCTCCAGCGTGCGCCCGCCGCCCTCCCGGTCGATGACCTGCTGCACGTTGCGGCGCATCAGCTCCGTCTCCACCCAGGTCGGGCTGATCATCACCGCCGTCACGCCGTGCGGCGCGCCCTCCAGCGCCACGCAGCGGGTGAGCCCGAGCAGGCCGGCCTTCGAGGCGCAATAGGCCGGGTTGTCCTTCCAGCCGACCGTCGCCGCCGTCGAGCCGATATTGATCACCCTGCCCCAACCGCGCGCCATCATGCCCGGCAGGTAGGTCCGGATCATGCGGAAGGCGCCGTTGAGGTTGGTGTCGATGATCTTCAGCCAGAGCTCGTCCGAATGGCCGCTGACCGGCTGCTCGGCCGTCGTGCCGGCGGCGTTGACGAGGATGTCCGCCGGCCCGCAGGCGGCCTCCGCCGCCGCCGCGAAACCGGCGATACCCGCCGCGTCGCGCACGTCGAGATGGCCGGCATGGACCTTCGTGCCGAAGCGCTCCAGCCTCTCCCGCACGGCGAGGATCTCCCCCGGGTCCGGATAGGCGGCGGCATCGCCCTGCCGCCCCGCCGCCTCGCGCACGAAGGAGCCGACCGCGACATTGGCGCCCGCCCCGGCAAGGGCCTCGGCGATCGCCAGCCCCTGCCCCGTCAGCCCGCCGGTGATGACCGCGCTGCGGCCCGCAAGATGGTCCGTCATGCCGTCTCCTTCCCCGGTTTGCCCAGGGGTTTTCCAAGCCAGTCGCGGTAGAAGCCCTCGAGGTCCGGCTGGAAGTCGTGCACGATGGGATAGCCGGGCGCGGCCGCCTCCACCTCGTGCAGATGGGCGCAGGCAGGGCAGAAGAACTCGCGGATCTCCATCCAGTCCGGGTCCGGCAGGTCGGAATTGGGATAGATCTCGCGCAGGCTCGCCTCGGTGTTGCGCACGTTGATCACGGCCTTCAGCTTCCAGTTCTCCCGGTAGTCGCCGAAGGAATGGCCGCATTCGCAGCGGGTCACCCGCCCCTCCCCGCCGTCGCAGATGAACAGCCGGTCGCCGACGGGCAGCAGGATCGGGTCGTCCCATGCCACGCGGTCCTGCAACACACTGATATATTTATCGAATCTGTCGTCGTCCTTGTAGGCGCTCATGATCCGGCGGGTCTGCGGCCAGGGCAAGGTGCCCTCGACCAGCTCGCGGATGACATCCTTGGAATAGGCACTCATGGCTCACGTCTCCCCGGCAAAGGCATAATCGGCGTCAAGACCCCAGAAGCTTTTGAATTCGCTGGCGAATCTCGGTGAAAGCTGCATCGCGCTGCGATACATCCTGGTGACCTCCGGCGCAAAGTCCTGCCGCTTCACGCGCGCGGCCTCCCCGGCGATCCAGTCGGATACGGGAATGGCCTTTTCCAGCCGCGCCCTGCGCATCTCGGCCCGCCGCGCGACGGTGGCGTCGATATCGGCCTGCGGATAGCCGTCCGCGTCGTCCCCGAGGATGATGCCGAAGACCGTCTCCGCCGCCTCGCGGGTGAGGAAGCCGTTTTCCACGTCCAGGGCCGTCTTCACCGGATCGCGCTCCAGCACGTCGCCGAAGCCGCCGCCGCCATTGTAGGCATGGCTGAAGATGTCGCCCGACTTGTGCGGCCGGGTGATGTAGGGCCCCTCCTCGAAGACCTGCTCGCCCTTGTAGGCGCGCTCGAAATCCGAGGTGACGGGATCGGTGCCCGGCCCATGCGCCAGCGCCTCGCCGCGTGCGGCCTTCTCGAAGATGTCCGAGCCGCGCACGGCATGGTGCTTCTCGCAGGTCGGCGCCGGATAGCCGCCGCACAGGCCGCCATTGTCGAAGACGCGGGAGGAGTGTTCCGAGGTGACGAGCCGCAGGTGCTCCGTCTTGTTGATCAGCCAGGTCGAGGAGAAGGCGCAGCCGCCGCGATATTTGCCCGCCCCCCCGGAATTGGGCACGATCGAGCGGCCGATATAGACCATCGGCATGTTCTGTTCCCAGATCTCGATATTGCCCATGTCGGATTCCGGGTTCCAGCCGACATAGGCCGTGTCGAGCCCGTCCTTGATGGCGAGCGCGCCGGAGCCGGCGGCCGCGCATTCGAAATGCGCCATGCCGAACTGCGTGCCGTACTGGCTGATGCCGCCCATCTCGATCATCGGCGAGTTCACCTGCCCGACGAAGGCCTCCTCCACGAAGCCGCGGGCGATGAAGCCGCGCGACAGGAGCCGCTGGAAGACGCCGTAGGCCGGCAGCAGCAGCGCCCAGGAGGTGGCGGTCGCCGCCATCTCGTTGTCGGGGTTGGTCCAGGTGCCGTGCGGGATGTTGATCTCCGTCGCCATCCAGGCGCCGTCATTGACGAGGCCCTCGAAATTCATGTGCTGGGTCAGCGTCACGAACATGCCGCCGTCCATGCCGGCCGGCGTGCAGTTCATCGAGTGGTAGCCCCAGGGCTGGGTGCCGTCGAAATCCATGCGGATCTTGCCCTCCGCGGTGATCTCCATCTCGATCGGGATGTTGTAGAGCCAGTTCGGCGGGCCGAGCGGCTGGAAGCCGGGCTTGCCCTCCGTCACATGGCCGTAGAAGGTGTGGCCGCGATAGATGCCGGGCACGGTGAGCTGGCGGGTGCGGGCGAGCTGCGCCCGCCTGCCCTCCTCGATGAACTCCTTCGACAGCCGCTGCCAGTAGTCAAGGCCGATCTCGGAAATCAGCGTCTTGACGCTCTCGCGCATGTCGATGCAGGCCGCGACCTTGGCCTTCTCGTCCAGCACCCAGTAGATCGGCATGCGCAGGTTGCGCTCGCAGCGGATGACGTAGTCGCGGCGCAGCTCGTCGTTCTCGCCGACCTTCTCCGCGCAGACGAACAGGCCCTCGGTGAAGCGCTCCTGCGCCAGGCACACGTCGCCGCCCGGCGTGATGCCGCCGGCCTCGAGCTCGTGGCAGACCGCGCCCGCCCAGCCGACCAGCGTGCCCTCATGGAAGATCGGCACGACATCCATCACGTCGGGCACCTGCACGGTGCCGATGAAGGCGTCGTTGTTGGCGAAGATGTCGCCGTCGCGGATGGCGGGGTTCTCCTCGTAGCCGTTGCGGATCATCCATTTGATGAAGCGGCTCATCGTGTGCACATGCACCATGATGCCGTTGGACAGCGCGATCGCGTCGCCTTCCGGCGTGTAGATGGCGACGACCATCTCGCCGACCTCGCGCACGCCGGGCGAAGCGGAGATGCGGCGGGCCATTTCGCGGGCCGAGACGCAATAGGCGCGCAGCTTGGTGTGCAGCGTCTCGAACTTCAGCGGGTCCTGCCGGCGCAGCGTCAGTTCGGTGATGCCGTCGTAGCAGCCGGTTTCCTCCATCAGCCGCTCGGATTCGAGAAGGCGCGAACGGAGGGGATTTGCGGTCTTGTCCAGCATGGTCATGTCTCCCGCTCAGGCGTGAATGTAGTGGAGCAGCGTCCATTCATCGATGAAGACGCGGTCGTCCGGATGCACGACCAGCGTCGTTGCCGGGTGCTCGATGATGGCCGGACCGGCCACCTCGTGGCCGGGCTCGAGCAGGTCCATCTCGTAGAGGTTCGCCCTGTGCCAGCGCCCGCCGATATAGGCCTCGCGCACGCCCTTGTGGGCGCTTGCCGGGTTGGCGGTGCCGAGCGGGCGCCGCACGAGCGTCGGCTTGATCTTGTCGGCCGTGGCGATGACGCCGAGCTCCATCAGCGAGAAGCCGGCCTCGCCATATTTCGAGACGCGGTGGTTGGCCTTGGCATAGACCTCCTCGAACCGGGCGAGCACGGTGCGCATGTCGTCGGCCGAGTTGACAGCTGGCAACGGCGCGATGACCTCGACGTCCTCGAGCTGGCCGGTATAGCGCGCCATGAAGAAGGGCACGGTCCTGATCTTCTCGCGCGCATGGCCGTCGGCCAGCATCTCGTCGACCGCCGCCCTTTCGAGGTCCTGCCAAACGCCGGTGATCTGGCTGCCGGCGGCGGCCAGCGCGTCGTCGGAGGCGCGGGCGGCGATGTCGATCTGGGTGGAGACCGAATGGCGGCGCATGTAGTCCGCCGTGGTGCAGCCGAAGGCGGAGAAGCCGGCGGCGAACTGGAAGGTGATGATGTCCTTGAAGCCGATGCCCCTCGCGCAGCCGGCCAGATGCAGCGGGCCGGAGCCGCCATAGGAGAGCAGGGTGAATTCCGAGGGGTGGATGCCCTGGCCGGAGATCACCCGGCGCAGCGCGTTGTTGGCGTCCGCCTCCAGCATCTCGATCATGCCCTCGGCCGCTTCCTCCACGCCGACGCCGAGCACGTCGGCGCATTTCGCCTTGAAGGCGGCGCGCGCCTTCTCCACCTGCAGCTTCACCTTGCCGCCGAGGAAATAGTCCGGGTTCAGCCGGCCGAGGATCGCGTCGCAATCGGCGATGGTCGGCTCGGTGCCGCCGCGGTCGAAGCAGATCGGGCCGGGATCGGAGCCGGCGCTCTCCGGCCCGAGCGAGATCTTCCGCGTCAGCGGATCGACCTTCAGGATCATGCCGGCGCCCGCGCCGATCGTGTCGAGATGCAGCGTCGGCACGTTGAGCTTGAAGCGGTCCATCAGGGGCTCGTTCTCGATGCGCGTCTGGCCGCGCGAGATGACGCCCATGTCGAAAGAGGTGCCGCCCATGTCGGAGCAGATGAGGCTGTCATTGCCGATCAGCTTGCCGATATAGGCCGCGCCCAGGATGCCGCCGATCGGGCCGGAGATCATCGTCTCGTGCAGGCGGGGGTGGTTGATCGAGGTGAGGCCGCCGAAGGAGAGCAGGGTCTGCACGCCGTATTTGAAGCCGTATTTCTTCGAGGCGTCCTCGATGCCGCGCAGCTGCCTGCGGCCGCGCGAGGTGGCATAGGCCTCGATCAGCACCGAGTTCAGCCGCGACTGCTCGCGGATGACGGGGCGCACCTCGTGGCTGGTATAGACGGCGATCTCCGCGCCCGCCCTGTCGATCTCCTGCCGGCAGATCTCGGCGATGCGCTTCTCGTGCACGGGGTTCACATGGGAGAAGATCGTCATGATGCAGATCGCGTCGACCTTGTCCCTTATGAGGGCGCGGGCAGCTGTAACGACATCGGCGTCGTAGAGCGGCAGCACGACATCGCCGAAATGGTCGATGCGTTCCGTCACGCCGTGCGTGCGCCGGCGCGGCACCAGCGGATCGGGATGGGCGTGGGTGACGGCGTGCAGGCGGTCGGCATAGGAATAGTCGGCCCAGGCCTGCAGGCCGCGGCCCATCAGGATCATGTCCTCCATGCCCTTGGTGGTGATGAGGCCGAGGCGCCGGCCGGTGCGCGACAGCAGCGTGTTGAGCATGCCGGTGCCCGAATAGAGCACGACGTCGACGCCGGAGAACAGGCTTTCCAGCGAGATGCCCCAGGCCTCCGCCGCATCGAGCGAGGAGGCGAGGAACCCCTCCGCCTCGTCCTTCGGCGTCGTCGCCGCCTTGCCGATCTTGAAGTGTCCGTGCTTATCGACGAGGATCGTGTCGGTCATGGTGCCGCCCGCGTCGATGCCAATCACAATCGGGTTTTCCAAGTCCTTGCCCTCCTGAGACATTCGATGGGGGAAGACTAGGATCGCGCCGGGGCGCGGCGCCATATGCCGAAAGGCACAATGACGGCGGGGAGGGGACGTGCTAGACGAGGATATGCGCGGAGAAAACGCCTGGCAGACCTTCGCCGCCGCGATCAGCGCGACGGGAACGGACGATCACGTCGACCGGCTGATCGACATGATCGGCACCATCGTCTCGCCCGACCTCATCACCGTCACGCGCTATTCGGCGACCCGCCGGCCGGAATTCGTCAAGCATCGCGGCTATTCCGAGGCGATGGTCGCGCGCTACCTGGAGACCTATTACGTCTTCGACCCCTTCTATGCCCATTGGCGGGGCGAGCGGCGCACCGGCATCGTGCCGCTCAAGAGCCTTGCCGGCGACCGCATGAAGCGCGGCCGCTACATCGCCGAGTTCCTCGCCCAGTCGGAGATCTGCGACGAGATCGGCGTGCTCCTGGAGGATGGCGACGACTGGTGCCTCGGCATCTTCCTCGACCGTTCGCGCCAGCCCTTCCGCGATGCCGATATCGACCTGCTCCGCGAACGCTTCCCGGTCTTCGCCGCCCTGCACGCGCTCGACACGAGGACGCGCCAGCCCTCCTACCGCCGCAGCGCCGCGCCCGCCCTGCCGGGCGCCGTTCCGGCCAACGGCCCGGTGCTGTCCGCCGCCCTCTGGCCGGAGCTTTCCGCCCGCGAGATGGAGCTGGTCGAGCTGGTGCTGAACGGCCACCCGACCGCCACCGTCGCCGCCCGGCTCGGCATTGCGCCCGGCACGGTGAAGAACCATCGCGCCCGCATCTACGAGAAGCTCGACATCACCACCGAGCGCGAGCTCTTCCTGCAGTTCTTCCAGCGCAGCCAGCCCCATTGAGGCCGTTGACAGCTGTCAACGCCGCGCGGCTGCCCATGGCTCTCTGGCTCTCCGGCTCCCTGGCTGTTGTCCGATCTTCCACGCGCCCACCTCCACGTCCACGACCGTCCCGACCTCCCTCCGTCATCCTCGGGCTTGACCCGAGGATCCATGTGCCACCGAGATTGTGGATCCCCGGGTCAAGCCCGAGGATGACGGAGGAGAGGTTGGCGGGCTTGGCGGGCGGCCTTTACCTCCGCGGTCCGTCTCTGTGCCGGCCGCTGCCTTGGCGTTCATTGCCGCCGGCTGGGTTCGACCCCTTTGCCGCCGTTCCACGTTTCACTCCCCGACCGGCACATAGCCGCGCCGGCATTTTTGCGCCGCAAGCCGCTCGGCATCCCGCCATGCGTCCGCAAGGCTTCGCTTCTCCTCCGCGCGCTCGCGCGAGAAGACGCCGATCCGGCCCCATTCGCGCAGCAGGAGCACGGTGCCGAACAGGTCGCGCGTCACCGTCAGGCGATAGAAGCGCTGCATGTTGCGGGCCGCATCGCGGCGTTCGAAATGGCTTGACCGCGTCTCTTCCATGGGGCGAGTCTCGCCGGCGGGGCGAATCCCGTCCAACGACTTTTTGGAATCCGTGGCGGCGCATCGATTCACGATGCTGATGGATCGGGCGGTTGACAGCTGTCAACGCGGGCCACGGTGGGGAAGGGCGGGGAAGAGAATCGGCGGCGGCGGCAGGGGATTTCTCGCCGGCCCGGCGGAACGGCCGTCCGGCGCGCCGCGGGGCGGAGTCAGAATCCGGTGGATGACGCGCCGCGGCAAGCCGCCGGAGTCCTGATTCTCCGGGATTCCGGCCTCTTCCCGTTAAGGTTTCGTTAACCAAAAAACGCTTGACGCGACTCGGAACCTGTCCCACCGTCTGTTACGGAACCGGGCGAAGATTGTGATTTTCGCCGTAACTGCCAGAAGCCTCTGTAGATTTTCCCGCCCGCGCATTTCCCCGGGGTGGAGAATCGGAGAGAGTATAGGCAAGGCGATCCACCGGGCATGAGGGCCCTTCGGATCGGGGAATGAACGGAGACTGCCGATGGCCAAGCCGTCGCACACAGCCCTTGGAGAATCCATGTCGACGCTTCGCCCGGCCGACGAAACCATTGCGGAGGATGCGCAGGCGCTTTCCGTGCAGCTCCAGGCCATGCGCGACCGGCTGTTCCCGCCGACCTCGCAGAAGACGCTGCGCAGCTTCACCTCGGGCGAGGCGGCGCGGCTGATCGGCGTCTCGGACGGCTACCTCAGGCAGATCTCGCTGGCGGGGGAGGGGCCGGAGCTCGCCACCGGCCCGGGCGGGCGGCGCATGTATTCGCTCGCCGACATCGACGCATTGCGCCATCACCTCGCCGAGCAGGCGCGCGCCAAGGGCAATGCGGCAAAGGCCCGCTCCTATGTGAAATGGCGCGATCCGGCGCGCGGCGAGCACCTGCAGGTCATCTCCGTCACCAATTTCAAGGGCGGTTCCGGCAAGACGACCTCGTCCGTGCATCTCGCCCAGCACCTCGCCATGACCGGCCACCGGGTGCTGGCCATCGATCTCGACCCGCAGGCCTCGCTCTCGGCGCTCTTCGGCTACCAGCCGGAGCTCGACCTTGCCGGCAACGACACGATCTACGGCGCGATCCGCTATGACGGCGAGGCCCGCCTCTTGTCCGCCATCGTGCGAAAAACCTATTTCCACAATCTCGACCTCGTGCCGGGCAATCTGGAACTGCAGGAATTCGAGCATGCGACGCCGCGCGCGCTCGCCGAGCGGCGGGCAGGGGAGGCGCACGGCCTGTTCTTCACCCGCGTGCAGGCGGCGCTCGCCTCGGTCGCCGACGACTACGACGTCGTCGTCATCGACTGCCCGCCGCAGCTCGGCTACCTGACGCTGTCGGCGCTGTGCGCCTCCACCTCGGTCATCGTCACCGTGCATCCGCAGATGCTCGACGTCGCCTCGATGAGCCAGTTCCTGTTCATGACCTCGGACCTGCTCGGCGTGGTGCGCGAGGCGGGCGGCCAGCTGAACTTCGATTTCCTGCGCTACCTCGTCACCCGCTACGAGCCGCATGACGGGCCGCAGGCGCAGATCGTCGGCTTCCTGCGCTCGCTCTTCGGCAACCGCGTGCTGACATCGACCATGCTGAAATCCACCGCCGTCTCCGATGCCGGCCTCACCAAGCAGACGCTCTACGAGGTCGGCCGCGAGAATTTCTCCCGCGGAACGTACGACCGGGCGATGGATTCGCTGGAAGCCGTCAACAGCGAGATCGCCCAGCTCGTCCACACCGCATGGGGACGCGCATGATGACCGGCCGCGACCGCAAGAATTCGATCAAGGCGCTGTTCGGCGGGGACATCCTGCCGGCCGGAACCGAGCGGGCGCCCGAGACGAAGTCGCTGCCGCCGTCCGCCGAGACGCCCAGCCCGCCGGGTCGCGCCGCCTCCGGCGCCGTGAAGGCGATGGGCCTGACGCTCTCCTCCATCACCCGCGAGGCGGAGGAGGCGCGCGCGCTGCGCCAGGCCCTGGAGGAGGGCGAGCGCATCGTCGCGCTCGACACCGGCTCGATCGACGCCTCCTTCGTCAGCGACCGGCTCTCCGACGAGGAGCGCGACGATCCGGACTTCCTCGCGCTCGTCGAGAGCATGCGCGCGAACGGCCAGCAGGTGCCGATCCTCGTGCGCCCGGCGGCGGACGGGGCAGGGGAGGGGCGCTACCAGGTTGCCTACGGTCACCGCCGCCTGAAGGCGGCCCGCCGCCTCGGCGTCAAGGTCAAGGCGATCGTGCGGCCGCTCACCGACGACGAGCTGGTGCTCGCCCAGGGCAAGGAGAATGCCGAGCGGCGCAATCTCAGCTTCATCGAGCGCGCGCTCTTTGCCCATACGCTGGTCGCGCGCGGCTTCGAGCGCCGGCTCGTCGGCGATGCGCTGGCGGTGCAGAAGAGCGAGCTGTCGCGGCTGCTCCAGGTGGCCGAGGCCGTGCCGCTGCGCTTCATCTACGCCATCGGCCCGGCGCCGAAGGCGGGGCGCGAGCGCTGGATGGCGCTCGGCGCGCTGTTTTCGGCCGGCAACGGGGCGGAGATCGAGAAGGCGGACGACGAGACGACCTCGCAGCGCTTTGCGGCGGCGGCGAGCGACGAGCGCTTCCAGATGCTGTTCGACCGGCTGCTGCGCCCGGCGCGGAAGGCGGCGCCGGCGGCCGAGGAGATCGTGCGGGCCGACGGCGCGCTGCTCGCCAAGCTCGAGCGGAAGGGCAAGGCGGTGCGCCTTTCCTTCGCGAAGGATGTCGATCCGGCCTTCATTGCGGCGCTGACGGGCCGCCTGCGGGAGGATTATGCGGTCTTTCTTGCCGAAAAGGCGCAGAGGGACTGAGCGGAAAGCCACCTGATTCGGCCGTGTGAGCGGCCGGCAAAGACCTGAGAAACCAGCGAAAGGAAACGCGGAGACAAGAAAAAAGGCCCCCAAAACGTCACCATTTCGGAAGCCCTCTTCTATGTAGCAATTCGAGAGAATCACTTCCGACAGTCAAAGTCAAGAGTCGTCCGGCCGAGGTGCCGCGCGAAACGAAGAACTTCGTCTGCCTGATGGCCGGCGTTGACGGGACCTCCTTGCCTCGGAAAAGGGGACCCGACAATGATGGAGCAGATTGCAACGACGCCTTTCGGCGGCGGACGGATGAGCGCGCGCCTTTTCCTGAGGCAGCGCGCGGCGGCCGAGCGGCAGGAGAAGCTGCGCGCCGGCGCGGGCGGCAATGACGGCGGGCGGGCCGACAAGTGGCAGCTCATGCGCGCCGTGACGGAGGCCCGGCGGGCCTACGGCATCGGCGACCGCACGATCAGCGTGCTGGAGGCGCTCGTCTCCTTCGCCAGCGAGCGCGAGCTCGACGGCACGGCGCCGATCATCGTCTTTCCCTCCAATCGCGAGCTTTCGCTGCGCGCGCGCGGCATGGCCCCGGCGACGATCCGGCGCCATCTTGCGGCGCTCGTCGAGGCCGGCCTGATCTTCCGCCGCGACAGCGCCAACGGCAAGCGCTTCTGCCGCCGCGACGAGACGGGCGGGCTGGAGGATGCCTTCGGCTTCGACCTCGCGCCGCTGGCGCTGCGGGCCGGCGAGATCTTCGAGGCGGCGGAGGCCGTCCGGGCGGAGGACCGGGCACAGCGGGCCCTGCGCGGCGAGGTGACGCTGCACCAGCGCGACATCGCCAAGATCATCGCCACGGCCCTGGAGGAGGGCAGGGGCGGCGACTGGCTCGATTATTCCGCGCGCCTGGCGGCGCTTGCCGCCGGGCTCGGCCGCCGCGCCGCCCTGGGTCTCCTCACGGATCGGCGCACGGCCTTGCAGCGCCTTCGGGCCGAGGTGGAAAACGCTTATCTCTCAAGCCTTTCGGAAGAAGAAATGAGCGGCAGTGACCTTCAGACTGAGCAGCATATACAGAATTCAAACACAGACCAGAATCTTGAATCCTGCGGCCGAGAAACTCAAACGGCGAAGGCCGTGAACGCGGCAAGGCCCGCGCCGGAGCAGAAGATGGCGATCAGCCTCGACCGGCTGATCAGGCTTTGCCCGGATATCGCCGATTACGGGCGGGACGGGGTGACGAGCTGGGCCGATCTCCTGGCGGCGGCCGATCTCGTGCGCGCCATGCTGGGCATTTCGCCCGATGCCTGGCGGAAGGCCAAGGCGGCGATGGGCGAGCAGGCGGCCGCGGTGGTGATCGCCGCCCTCCTGCAACGCGGCGAGGCGATCCGCTCGCCCGGCGGATACCTGCGCGATCTCACGGAAAAGGCCGGCCGCGGGGCGTTCAGCATCTATCCGATGCTGCAGGCGCTGGAACGGGGGGAGGGCAGGCGCATCTAGAGCAGTTTGCCTTTCCTCGGATCGCGGAAAGGCATCCGGATGCCCGTTGCCAGCCTCGGCCCGAGGCGGTCATGCGCGCCAGGCGAGGATCGTCATGACGACAGGTGTGCCGACCACGGTGCCGACGATGGTGAACAGGGGCCCATAGATCAGCGCGCTCAGGACGACGAGGGACGCGCATTGCCCGATCCCGTCCTTCAGGCAGTTGTGCGGATCGCCCTCGAAGAGGCCATAGACGGGAAGAAACAGCCCCGCGACGACCAGGCTGGCGACGAAGGCGAGGATGGCGGACAGGAGCAGGAGACCCAGGGTGCGCATCCTGCCGGGATATAGCGCTTTTGCGCGCCGATCAACGATCGGCCGCCGCCTTTCGAAAGCAAGGCCTCCTGCCGGGCAGCGGCGGTTGCGCGTCAACGGAACGGTAATCTGTTTGGGCAAACATGGCTTCCGGGATTGCGCAAACCGACGCCGGCCCGAAGACGGCAGCCAAGGCCGCTTCCCGCGGCATTCCGCGCTTTGCCTGGCTGTTCCTGCCAATGAAGGATAAGGCAACGTTATCCGCTCTTATTGGGTTTGGACGAGCCGTGCGGAATCTCTCGCTTTTATAATGAAAAGCGCACTACTCGGTACGCCTGGCCGGAAGCGGCCACGGCTGGATTTGCGCGCACCGTCCTCTGCATCGATCGCTTCGCAGACACGGACTGTCCGGATGGGGCTTCGGACTGCCGGTGCCGGAACGTTCGGCATGGGGGCTTTGCGGACGCGACGGGCAGGTCGGCGGTGGCGGGGCGGCCTTCCTGAAAAAAGACGGGGCCGCAGATCCCGTATGTTGCGGGCGGCGCGTTGCGGACCAATATAGAGGGCAAGTTCAACCCGCATTTGGAGCCGGTCGTGACAAGTCCCTATGATGTTCTCGGCGTTTCGCCCGGCGCGACGGCGGCCGAGATCCAGAGTGCGTATCGCAAGCTTGCCAAGAAGCTGCACCCGGACCTCAATCCGGGCGACAAGGCAGCGGAGGACAAGTTCAAGGAGGTCGCCGCGGCCTATGACCTTTTGGGCGATGCGGACAAGCGCAAGCGCTTCGACGCGGGCGAGATCGACGCCGCCGGCGCCGAGCGCCCGCCGCGCCAGGGCTATTACCGCGACTATGCCGGCGGGCCGGCGGACCATCCCTATGCGGATGCCTCGGCCTATGCCGACTTCATGGACGGCGACGACATCTTCGCCGACCTCCTGCGCCGCAGCCAGAAGGGGCGGGCGAACCGGCGCGGCGCGGACCTGCACTACCGGTTGGAGATCGCCTTTGCCGATTCCATTGCCGGGGCGACGCGGCGCATCACGCTGCCGGACGGCGGCACGCTGGACGTGAAGATCCCGCCGGGCCTGGTCAGCGGCCAGGTGATCCGGCTGAAGGGCAAGGGGGCGCCGGGCGGCGGCGGGGCGGGCGATGCGCTGATCGAGGTGGAGGTGCTGGCCGATCCGCGCTTCACGCGGGAGGGCGACGACATCACGCTCGAGCTGCCGGTCTCGCTGGGCGAGGCGGTTCTGGGCGGCCGGGTGCGGGTTCCGACGGCCACGGGCGCGGTGACGATGACGGTTCCGAAGGGCTCGAACACGGGCACGACGCTGCGGCTGAAGGGCAAGGGGGCGCCGCGCCGGGGCGGGGGCTTCGGCGACCAGCTGGTGCGTCTGAAGGTGGTTCTGCCGAGCCCGCCGGACCCGGCGCTGGAGGCCTTCGTGGCCGGCTGGGCGAAGGGGCAGGCGTTCAATCCGCGTGAGGAGGCCTGATCATGGCGATGAGCAAGGAGGCGTTCCTGGAGAGCGCCGGGCTGAAGGGGCAGGTTGTGGACGTGTGGATCGCGCAGGAATGGCTGGTGCCCGAGCAGACGCCGTCGGGCCCGCGGTTCCGGGAGATCGACATCGCCCGGGCACGTCTGATCCTGGAGCTGCGCGCGGGCCTCGGCGCGAACGATGCCGGCATCGACGTCATCCTGCACCTGATGGACCAGCTGCACGGCATGCGCCAGGCGCTCGACGCCCTGCGAAGGCACGTCGGCGAGACTAGGGACTGACGGCGCGCAGCCGCGGCTGACGGAGGGGAGCGGGAATCGAACCCACCCGGGACAGGCGCGCTGCCCCGACCGGATTTGACATCCGGCCCCGCGCGACTTCAGGCAGGGCCTTGCGTCTCCATCCGGCGGATGCAGGGCGGACTGGTCTGTCGATCTGATCGAAATGGACGCTGCCCCGCGGTCCGGTCCGCGATAGGAAGGGCCGAGGCACGGGGAGTGGATCGGCAGATGGATGAATTCGACTATGTGATCGTCGGCGCGGGCTCGGCGGGCTGCGTGCTGGCGAACCGCCTTTCCGACGGCGGGCGCCACCGCGTGGCGCTGCTGGAGGCCGGCGGCAGCGACCTGAACTTCTGGGTGCGCATGCCGATCGGCTACGGCAAGGCCTTCTATCACCGGACGCTGAACTGGAAGTACCTGACGGAGCCGGTGCCGGGCTTCGACGGCCGCCAGTCCTACTGGCCGCGCGGCAAGGTGGTCGGCGGATCCAGTTCGATCAACGCCATGGTGTTCATCCGCGGGCAGGCCGAGGATTTCGACGGCTGGCGCGCGCTCGGCAATCCGGGATGGGGCTATCAGGACGTGCTGCCGCTGTTCCGGCGCATGGAGGACAATGCCGCCGGCGCCGATGAATGGCGCGGCAAGGGCGGGCCGCTGACCGTCACCAATATCGAGGATGTCGTGCACCCGCTCTGCCGGAACTATCTTGCCGGCGGCGTCGAGGCCGGCCTGCCGCGCAATCCGGATTTCAACGGCGCGACGCAGGAGGGCATCGGCATCTACCAGATCACGACGCGCAACGGCTTCCGCTGCTCGGCGGCGACCGCCTATCTCGCCCCCGCCCGCAGGCGGGCGAACCTGCGCGTGATCACGGCCGCGCAGGCGACGCGCGTGCTGTTCGACGGCAAGCGGGCGGTCGGCGTCGAATACCGGCAGGGCGGAGAGACCCGCCAGGTCCGCGCGCGGCGCGCGGTCATCCTGTCGGCCGGCGCGGTCAACACGCCCCAGCTGCTCCAGCTTTCCGGCGTCGGCGATCCGGACCTCCTGAAGCGCCACGGCATCGATGTCGTGCATGCTGCGCCGTCGGTCGGGCGCAACCTGCAGGACCATATCGGCTTCGACCATCTCTACAGGAGCCGCCAGCCGACGCTCAACGACGTGCTGCGGCCCTGGTGGGGGCGGCTGCGGGTGGGGCTGCGCTATGTGCTGACGCGGGGCGGCCCGCTCTCGCTCAGCGTGAACCAGGGCGGCGGCTTCTTCCGCACCGGCCCGGAGCGCACGCGCCCGAACATGCAGCTCTATTTCTCCCCCGTCAGCTATACCCGCGCCCTTCCCGGCCGGCGGGCGCTGATGAGCCCGGATCCCTTTCCCGGCTTCCTCGTCGGCGTGTCCAATTGCCACCCGACGAGCCGCGGGCAGCTCGCCATCCGCTCCGCCGATCCCTTCGCCGCGCCGGAAATCCAGCCGAACTACCTTTCGACGGAAGAGGACGTGCAGGAGCTATTGGAGGCCGCGCATTTCCTGCGGCGCCTTTCGCGGACCGGCCCGATGCGCGAGATCATCGAGGAGGAGATTCGCCCGGGTGCCGGGATTCTTGACGACGAGGCGCTGATCGCCGACATCCGCGCGCGCTCCGGCTCGGTGTTCCATCCCTGCGGCACCTGCGCCATGGGGCCGGATGCGGCGGCGGCCGTGGTCGATCCGCGCCTGCGCGTCCACGGGCTGGAGGCGCTGCGCGTCGTTGATGCCTCGGTCTTCCCGCGCATCACCGCGGGAAACCTCAACGCACCGACCATCATGGTGGGCGAAAAGGGAGCCGACCTCATCCTTGCCGATGCGCGCTGAGGCGCGGGCGCGGTTCAGGCGCCGATGCGGCTGCGGCCTTCCGCCTTGCGCATGTCCTTCAGGACCGCGCCGAGCGTTTGCGCCGCGCCTGCGATCATGCGCGGCGGGGCGGAGCTGAAGCCGAGGACGAGGCCGCGCTGGCGCACCGGCGTGATGGCGAAGCGGCCGATCGGCGAGACGAGCACGTTGCGCTCGGCCGCGCGACGGGCGACGGCAAATTCGTCAAGGCCCTCCGCCAGGCGGCCGATCGTGTGGAAGCCCGTTTCGGTGGGCGCGACCTCCAGGAGGCCCGCCATGTGGCGCGCCGCCCCGTCGAGCAGCGCCTCCAGCCGTTCGGCGTAGACGCGCCGCATGCGGCGGATATGGCTGGCGAAATGCCCGCATTCGATGAAGCTGGCGACGACCGATTGCAGGCTGGCGGGCGAGCCCTGCAGGGTCGCCCCGGCGATGCGGTAGAAGACGTCGACCAGGCCCGGCGGCGCGACGACATAGCCGAGGCGCAGCGCCGCGAACAGCGTCTTCGAGAAACTGCCGACATAGATGACGCGGCCGGACGTATCGACGCTCTTCAGCGTCGGCGGCGGATGGCCGGCATAGTGGAACTCGCCGACATAGTCGTCCTCGATGATCCAGGCGCCGGCCCGTTCGGCGGCGCGCAGCAGCTCGAAGCGGCGCTGCAGGCTCATCGTCACGCCGAGCGGATGCTGGTGGGCCGGCGTCACGAAGGCGAGGCGGAAATCCGGCGCCACCTCCAGCCCCTCGGCGACGTTGATGCCCTCCTCGTCGATGCCGAGCGGCACCAGCCGCGCGCCGGACGAGATCAGGCTGTTGCGCGCGCCGATCGCGCCGGGATTCTCGATCCAGACGGCATCGCCGGGGTCGAGCAGGGTGTTGCCGATGCGGTTGAAGGCGTCCTGCGCGCCGTTGAAGATGAAGACCTGTTCCGGCTCGCAGGTGATGCCCCGGTTGGCGCGCAGATGCATCGCCACGGCCCGGCGCAGCTCCATCAGCCCCTCGGCCGGCGGATAGCCGAGCAGGAGGTTGCGCGGCTGGCGCCAGTAGCGCGCGACCATGCTCGCCCACAGCGCCATCGGGAATTCGTCGAAGGCCGGGATGCCGGTGATGAAGGGGCGCGGGTTCTCCGGATGGGCGAGGCGGGGAAAATAGTGCTCGGAGGCGTCCGCGCTGAGCTGGGCAAGGCGCGGCGGGCTGCGGATCTCGTCTCCGGCCGGGCTTGCCGGGACCGCGGCCGGCCGGCCGTCGCGCAGCGTGTCCGTGACATAGGCGCCGGCGCCGATGCTGGAGCGGAGCAGCCCCTCGGCGGCAAGCTGCTCGTAGACGCTGATCGCCGTGGTGCGCGAGACGCCGTGGTCCTTCGCCAGCGTGCGGCTGGAGGGCAGGCGCTCGCCCGGCTGCAGCTTTCCCGAAAGGATCATGTCGCGCAGCGCCGAAGAGAGCTGGGCGCTGATGGGCGTGCGCGAACCGCGGTCGAACTGCAGCGTGGGCAGCAGCGCGCCGCCCGGATATTTTACCATCTCGCCCTCCGGCCTGTCGTCCCGCCGCAATAATGGTCCGCTACGAAAAGCAAAGTGGACCTTCTCGCCCGAATATTTTCCGATGATTGTCGGACCAGTTCGCGGCGTCAAGGGTCTATCCGCCCAAGGCGCCTTCGCCCACCAGACAGACCGGACCGCCATGAAGATCAAGCGCATCGAGACCTTCTGCAACCGCCATGTCGGCTTCGTCCGCATCACCGACGAGACCGGCGCGACCGGCTGGGGCCAGGTCTCGACCTACAATGCCGACATCACATCCGAGGTGCTGCACCGCCAGGTCGCGCCCTATACGGTCGGCGCCGAGATCGCCGATCTCGACGATCATCTCGACCGCATCTTCGAGCGCGAGCACAAGTTCCCGGGCTCCTATCTCTGCCGCGCCTTCTGCGGCCTCGACACGGCGATCTGGGACCTGCGCGGCAAGCTGGCGGAAAAGCCCGTCGCGGCGCTGCTCGGCGGCTCGGCCGGCCCGCTGCGCGCCTATGCCTCCTCGATGAAGCGCGACATCACGCCGGCCGACGAGGCCGAGCGCTTCAGGCGCCTGCGCGGCGAATACGGCTTCGACGCCTTCAAGTTCCGCGTCGGCGCGGAATGCGGGCGCGACCGGGACGAATGGCCGGGCCGGACGGAGGAGATCATCCCGGCGATCGCCCGGGCCGTCGGCGCGGAGGCCGATCTCCTGGCCGACGCCAATTCCTGCTATTCCCCGGCCCGCGCCATCGAGGTCGGCAGGATCATGCAGGACAACGGCCTCGTGCACTACGAGGAGCCCTGCCCCTACTGGGAGCTCGAACAGACGCGGCAGGTGACCGAGGCGCTCGACATCGACGTCACCGGCGGCGAGCAGGACTGCGACCTCGCCACCTGGCGGCGCATGATCGAGATGCGCGCCGTCGACATCGTGCAGCCGGACATCTGCTATCTCGGCGGCATCAGCCGGACGCTGCGCGTGGTGCGCATGGCCGCGGCCGCCGGCCTGCCGGTGACGCCGCACGCCGCCAACCTCTCTATGGTGACGCTCTTCACCATGCACCTGCTGCGCGCCATCCCGAACGGCGGCAAGTATCTCGAATTCTCCATCGAGGGCGAGGACTACTATCCCTGGCAGGACGGCCTCTTCCGCTCGTCGCCCTATGCCATCGTCGGCGGCAGGGCGACGGTGGGCGAGGAGCCCGGCTGGGGCGTGGAGATCGATCCGGAATGGCTGGCGCGCTCCAGCTACCAGATGAGCGAGGCGAACTGAGATGAACACCGAGACCCTCGTCGGCGAGTATTTCGCCAGCGGCACGCTTTCCGGCCTGCCCACCGGGCATTTCATCGACGGCGCCTTCGTCGCGGCTTCGGGCGGGCGCACGATGGAGACCTTCGATCCCGGCTCCGCCCGCCCCTACCATGCCTTCGCCGCCGGTGACGGCAGCGACGTGGACCGGGCGGTCGCCGCCGCCCGCCGCGCCCAGCGCGCCTGGGGCCGCACCAGGGCGAGCGCCCGCGGCGCGATCCTGTCGCGCGCCGCCGAACTCATCCGGGCGGAGGCGGCGCGGCTTGCCGTGGTGGAAAGCCTCGACAGCGGCAAGGCGCTGCAGGAGGCGGAGGGCGATGTCGCGGGCGCGGCGCGCTGCTTCGACTACTACGCCGGCGCGGCCGACAAGATCCAGGGCGACACCTTCCCGCTCGGCGCCGACCATATCGGCTATTCCATCGAGGAGCCGGCCGGCGTCACCGCCCATGTCATTCCCTGGAACTATCCGCTCTCGACGGCCGCCCGCAGCATCGCGCCGGCGCTCGCCGCCGGCTGCACCGTGGTCGCCAAGCCCGCCGAGCAGACGCCGCTGACGGCGCTGATGCTCGCCGGCATCCTCGCCCGCGCCGGCCTTCCCGCCGGCGTCTGCAACGTCGTCACCGGCACGGGCGCGGAGGCCGGCGGGCCGCTGGTCGCCCATCCGGATGTCCGCCACGTCACCTTCACCGGCTCCGTGCCGACGGGCATCCGCGTGATGCAGTCGGCCGCCGCGCATGTCGCCAGCGTCGTGCTCGAACTCGGCGGCAAGTCGCCGGTCATCGTCATGGCCGATGCGGACATGGACGCCGCCGTGGAGGGCGTGCTCGGCGCGATCTACGAGAATGCCGGGCAGATCTGCTCGGCGGGCTCGCGCCTCGTCGTCGAGCGCGGGGTGCATGCCGAGCTGGTCGGACGCCTTGCCGGGCGCGCGGCCGGCCTCAGGCTCGGCCATGGCCTGCGCCGCCCGCAGGTCGGCGCGCTCTCCTCCGCCGCGCATCTCGACAAGGTGGCCGGCTATGTCGAGGGTGCCCGCGCGCGCGGCGTCACCATTGCCGCCGGCGGCGAGCGGGCGACGGACCCGCAGAGCGGCGCCGGCTGGTTCTTCCAGCCGACGATCCTCGACGCGGTAAAGGCGGACGATCCCGTCATCCAGGAGGAGATTTTCGGCCCCGTCCTCTCCGTGCAGGTCGTCGACGGCGAGGAGGAGGCCGTGGCGGTGGCGAACGGCACCGATTTCGGCCTCGTCGCCGGCATCTACACAGGCGATTTCGGCCGCGCCCACCGCATGGCGCGCGATATCGACGCCGGCCAGGTCTACATCAACGAATATTTCGCCGGCGGCATCGAGGTGCCCTTCGGCGGCAACAAGCTGTCCGGCTTCGGCCGCGAGAAGGGCTTTGCCGCGCTGCGCAGCTACACACGCACGAAAAGCCTGACGGCGAAGATCGGCGGATCGTCATAATGGTCTTACGGCAAGGAGATAATGGACCTTTCGGGGAAGCCAATCTCGTCCTTTGATGCCAGCGGCTAGAAATCGGGAATAGAGCGTCATCGACGGGAGCGAGATGGCCCTCCATGGGGAAGAACGCCGGAAAAACGGCGACTTGCAACAGCCAAACGGAAGAGGAGAACAGCATGAAAACGACATTCGCGCTCGCCGCGACGACGGCGCTTGCCCTGTTCATGGCAGGCAATGCGGCACAGGCCGAGACCCTGCGCCTGCTCACCTGGGGCGGCTATGCGCCGGACAACGTCATCAAGCTCTTCGAGGAGGCGAACCCCGACATCACCGTCGAGGTGACGCTGTCCAACAACGAGGAGATGGTCGCGAAGCTCCGGGCGACCGGCGGCGCGGGCTACGACCTCGCCCAGCCGAGCCATGACCGCATCTTCGCGGCCCAGCAGGAATACAACATCTACAAGCCGCTCGACCTCTCGAAGATCGAGACGGCGAACCTGGCGCCGAACCTGCTCGACGGCGTGAAGGCCAATGCGACGATCGACGGCGCGCTCTACGCCGTGCCGCACCAGTGGGGCACGTCCGGCATCGTCGCCGACATTTCCAAGGCGCCGAACGTCAAGGGCTGGGGCGACCTCTGCAATCCGGAATACAAGGGCCGCACCTCGATGCGCCTGCGCCGCACCATCCTGCTCGGCACGGCCTTCTCGCTCGGCAAGGACCCGTTCGCGCTCTATGGCGACAAGGCGGCCTACCAGACGATGCTCGACGAGGTGACGGAAAAGCTGATCGCCTGCAAGGACAACGTCAAGACCTACTGGAACGGCGGCGACGACCTTTCGACGCTCCTGCTGTCGGGCGAGGTCGTCGTCTCGGAGGCCTGGGATTCCACGGCCTTCAAGCTCTACGGCCAGAACAAGAACCTCGTCTACGTGCCGCCGGAAACCGGCGCGCTCGCCTGGATCGACACCTTCGTCATCCCGCGCAAGGGCGAGGCGGACGATGCCGCCTACAAGTGGATCAACTTCGTCATGAAGCCCGAGATCGTCAAGCTGATGTCGGATTCCACCGGCGCCATCGCCGCCGTCAGCAACGGCATCGACCTCTTGCCGGACGACAAGCAGGCCGCCGTCAAGGCCGCCTTCGACGAGCAGGACCTCACCAACCTCAAGTTCTTCGCCAATATTCCGGCGGGGCTCGAGGACATGGAAGGCAAGGCGCTGGAGCGCATCAAGGCCGCGACGTCCAACTGATCGCCTCCCAAGGCAGTTCCGGCCGGCCGAGGGCGCCCTTGGCCGGCTGTTTTTCCCGATGGCCGCGAGCAACGAGCACTCCATGCACGATCTTCAATGCGAAAGCCTGAGCAAGCGGTTCGGCGCCTATACCGCCGTCGACAGCGTATCCTTCGCTGTCCCGCGCGGGTCCTTCTTCTCCATTCTCGGCCCCTCCGGCTGCGGCAAGACCACGCTGATGCGCATGATCGCCGGCTTCGAGACGCCGACGGGCGGCGACATCCGCATCAAGGGCCGGTCGGTGCTTTCGACGCCGCCGAACAAGCGCCCCGTCAAGATGGTGTTCCAGCATCTCGCGCTCTTCCCGATGATGAATGTCGGCGAGAACATCGCCTACGGCCTGCGCTGCCGCGGCGAGAACAGGGCCGACATCGCCCGCAAGGTGGCGAGGGTGCTCGACCGCGTCGGCCTGCCCGGCGCGGCGGAAAAGCAGGTCTCCCAGCTCTCCGGCGGCCAGAAGCAGCGCATCGCCATCGCCCGCTGCATGGTGCTGGAGCCGGACGTGCTGCTGCTCGACGAACCGCTCGGCGCGCTCGACCTCAAGCTGCGCGAGCGCATGAAGATCGAGCTGAAGCAGCTGCAGCACCAGTTCGAGACGACCTTCCTCTACATCACCCACGACCAGTCGGAAGCGCTGCTGATGTCCGACAATGTCGCGGTCATGAATGCCGGCCGGTTCGAGCAGATCGGCGCGCCGCAGGACCTCTACAACAATCCGAAGACCGGCTTCGTCGCCGGCTTCGTCGGCGACAGCAACCGCTGGCCCGGCCGGGCGCTCTCGGTTTCGGACGGCAAGGTGCGCGTGGCGATCGACGGCGGCGGCGAGGCGATCGCGCTCGCCGGGGACGAGCGCATCGCGGCCGGCGGGCCGGTCGAGCTCTTCGTGCGCCCGGAGGTCATCTCGATCGGCGCCGGCAGCGGGAACGGGCTGGAGGGCACCGTCGAGAGCCTGCTGTTCAACGGTGCGAGCAGCCGCATCCTCGTGCGCATGGCGAACGGCCACCTCGTCGAGGTCGGCCAGGCGGTGATGGACGGTTCGGTCAAGATCGCGCCGGGCGAGACGGTCGCCATCGGCTGGAGCCGGAGCCACGGCCGCGCCTTTTCCGTTGCGGGGTGAGGGCGATGGCGCGCACCGATATCGGAAAACTCTCGCTCATCCTGCTCTTCGCCCCCTTCGCGCTGTGGATCGCGCTGCTGATCATCCTGCCGCAGCTCGGCATCGGCTATATCTCGCTGCGCGAGAAGGTGGGGCCGGGCGAATACACCTTCGGCTTTGCGAACTATATCGCCTTCCTCTCCGAGCCGATCTACTGGAACACGCTGCTGCGCACGGCCTGGATGTCGATCCTCGTCACCGCCATGGCGCTCGCCGTCGGTTTTCCCGTCGCCTACTACATCGCCAAGATCGCCCGGCGCCGCGCGCGCGCCGCGCTCTTCCTGATGTGCCTCATCCCGCTCTGGGTGAGCGACCTCGTGCGGGCCTTCGGCTGGATCGTCATCCTGCGCGAGACCGGCCTCGTCTCGACCTTCCTCCAGAAGATCGGCCTCGTCGGCGGCCCGGTCGAACTGCTCTACAACGACGCCACCGTCGTCATGGGCCTCGTCTACACGGTGGTGCTCTTCATGATCGTGCCGCTCGTCTCCACGCTCGACGGCATGGACAATTCGCTGATCGAGGCGGGCTACAATCTCGGCGGCAGCCGCTTCACCGTGTTCCGCCGCATCGTCGTGCCCTATGCCATGCCGGGCATCGTCGCCGGCTGCATCATCGTCTTCATGCTGACGGCGGGCAGCTACCTCACGCCCATCCTGCTCGGCGGCAAGAACAGCATGTGGTTCACCGAGCAGATCTACGAACAGTTCGTGACGCGCTACAACTGGGAATCGGGGGCGACCTTCGGCGTGCTGCTGCTCGTCTTCACCTCGTTCGTCGTCTGGCTCGGCCTGCGGCTCACCGGCCAGAGCCTCGCCTCCACCGTCGCAAAGGACTGACCATGAACGTCGCGGCCCCGCAATCGCCCTTCCTGCAATGGCTCTACCGCGGCTACATGCTGGCGTTCCTGTTGTATCTCGCCGCCCCGCTCTTTGCCGCCGGCATGTTCGCCTTCAACGATTCCATGTTCCCGGCGCTGCCGTGGAACGGCTTCACGCTCGACTGGTTCTTCAGCAGCACCGAGCCGAAGATCGGCATGTTCCACGACCGGCGCCTGCTGCGCGGCCTTGAGAATTCGCTCTATATCGGCGTCATCGTCTCGGCGCTCGCCGTCGCGGCCGGCACCTGCAACGCCTTCCTCTTCGAGCGCAAGCAGTTTCCCGGCAAGAGCTTCTTCTACATCCTGATGATCGTGCCGCTGGTCATTCCCGGCGTCATCCTCGGCATCTCGATCCTCGTCTTCGCCAGCATGATCGCCAACGGGCTCGAGGAGACCTTCGGCATCGAATGGGATTTCCTGCGCCCGGGCCTCTTCCTCGTCATCCTCGGCCAGTTCTCGTTTCTGACGACCATCACCTCGCTGGTCATCGCCGCGCGCCTGCGCAAGTTCGACATCTCGCTGGAGGAGGCCGCGCTCAATCTCGGCGCGACGCGGCTGCGCGTGCTGGCGACGGTGACGCTGCCCTATCTGATGCCCGCGCTCTTCTCCGCCTTCGTCGTCGCCTTCCTCGTCTCCTTCGAGAACTTCAACACGACGCTGATGCTGGTCGGCTCCGACGCGCCGCTGACCATCACCATGTACGACCGCATGGTGAAGGTCGGCTCGACGCCGGTGCTGAACGCCGTCTCGTTCTTCCTGATGGTGGGCTCGGGGGCGCTGGCGCTGCTGAGCGTCGTGGTGCAGCGCGGCAAGGAGTGAGCCGCGCCCCGGCTTGCCGGGACCCGGCCTCGTTTTCAGGCGGGCAGGTGCGCCTCGCGGACGAGCGCCTGCTTGAGCCGCGCCGTTTCCAGGCCGAGTTCGATGAAGCGGTGGGCGTGGCGGGCGAGCGCGACATTGTCGTCCCACAGATTGCGCCAGATCGCCGTCTTTAGAGAAAGGTCCTTGTCGACGATCGTCGTGGAGAAGGATTCGAAGGTGACATAGTCGTCCCAGCCGATGGCGACGAGCGCATCGAAGATCGCCGGAAAGTCGATCGTGCCGGTGCCGAGATAGCCGCGATGGCTCTCGCCGACATGCAGGTAGCCGATCTTGCCGGCCGCGTGGCGGATGGCAAGGCCCACATCGGCCTCCTCGATGTTCATGTGGAACGTGTCGAGGTGCAGGAAGACGTTCGAGGCGCCGGTGTCGCGGATATAGGCCATGCCCTGCGCGGCGGTGTTCAGCATGTTGCTCTCGAAGCGGTTGACGATTTCGAGATTGAGCGTGACGCCGGCCGCCCTGGCCCGGTCCGCCACCTTGGAGAGCGCGGCAACGCTGGTGTCCCAGCCCTTTCTCGACAGGCTGTGCTCCTGCTTGCCGTGGGCGGAGCTGAGGATGCCGGCGAGCTTCGTGCCGCCGAGGTCGCGCACCAGCGCCACGGCCCGGTCGAGGATGTCGACGCCATGGGCGACGATCGCCGGGTCGGCGCTGGAAATGTCGCCCTCCGGCGGCAGGCCCATGCTGATGGCGACGTCGAGGCCGCGTTCCCTGATACGGCCGGCAAGCCATTTCACATCGACCTGCGCGGGATCGAGATAGGAGAATTCGATGAGCCTGTAGCCGAGCCGCTGCGTGTTATCGAGCGCCGTTTCGAGTTCGCCGCGCGAGGAGCCCGCGCTCCAGACGAAGGAATGGACACCGATTTTCGACATGGCCCGGCCGCTTTCTGACGATGGAGGAAACGAAGATCCGGCCGGGCGCGCTATCGGCGCCCGGCCGTCTGGGAGGCGTGTTTAGCGGGCTGCGGTCCAGCCCTTGTAGTCCTTGACGTTTTCGGCCGTGATGAGCTGCGGGTCGAGCAGCACGACGGGCTCGGCCGGCTTGTTGCCCTTCAGCACCTCGACGCCGAGCTGCAGCGCCTGGCCGGCCATGACATAGGGATCCTGCGAGGCGGAGGCCTTGATCATGGAATTGCCGCTGGCGAGCGAGGTCTCGATGTCCGGCGCGCCGTCGACCGCGGTGAAGAAGAATTCGCTGCGGTTCAGCTGCTTGGCGGCGAGCTCGGCGCCGATCGCCGTCGGGTCGTTGATGGCGAAGACGGCGTCGATCTTGTCGAAGCGGGTGAGCAGGCCCTGCATCACGGCAAGGCCGCCGTCGCGCGAGCCCTGGCCGTTCTGGTCGTCGGAGAGGATCTTGATGTCGGCATGCTTGCCGAGCGCCTCCTTGCAGCCTTGCACCCGCTCGAGGATCGAGGAGGAGGCCGGGCCGTTGATGATGACGACGTCGCCCTTGCCGCCGAGCTTGTCGGCGATGTAGTTGCAGGCTTCTTCACCCGCCTTGACGTTGTTGGTCATGACGGTGACGTCGGCGCCGGGCGCCGACACGTCGAAGGCGGCGACGACGACGCCGGCGGCCTGCGCCTTCTTCACGGCGGGGGCGATGGCCTTCGCGTCGACGGCGTTCAGCATGATGATGTCGACGCCGGCGGCGATGAAGCTGTCGACCTGGGAGACCTGCTTGTTGAGGTCATAGTCGGCCGAGACGGAGATCACCTCGACATTCGGGTTGATCTCCTTGGCGCGGTCCTCGATGCCCTTGATGGTGGCGACGAAGAACGGGTTGCCGAGCAGGCCGACCGAGATGCCGATCTTGTTGAGGTCCTTGGCGGCTGCGGGCATGGCGAGCGCGGCGGCCAGTGCGGTGCCGACGAGCAACTTTGGCATAAGACGCATGTTTTCCTCCTTTGGTGGCGTTTTGCGCCGTTGTTTCCGGTGACGACCGGTTCGTTCAGCCGGGCTCAGGTCCGGCTAATGCCCTTGAGCCTGTAGCGATCGAGGCCGACGGCGACGATGATGACGAGGCCCTTGATGATGTACTGCCAGATGTCGGAGACCCCGACGAGGATGAGGCCGTTGGACAGCACGGCGATGATGAGGGCGCCGATCAGCGTGCCCCAGATGGAGCCGACGCCGCCGACGAAGCTGGTGCCGCCGAGGATGACCGCCGCGATGGCGTCGAGCTCGTAGGCCTGGCCGAGCTGCAGGCCGTTGGCCGCATAGAGCCGGGCCGCCGACATGGCCCCGCCGAGGCCGGAGAGCAGGCCCGACATCGAATAGACGAAGAGCAGCACCAGCGGCACCTTGATGCCGGTGAGCCGGGCGGCCTCCGCATTGCCGCCGACGGCGTAGATCCAGGTGCCGAGCACGGTACGCTTGAGGATGAACCAGGAGACGAGGATGGTCGCGATGGCGATGACGGCGAGCCACGGCACGCCGAACAGCGTGCCGTTGCCGATGAAGTCGAAGGGCAGGTCCGGGTTGAACACCGTCGTGTCGTTGCCGAGCAGGCGCGCCACGCCGCGGATCGCCGTCAGCGAGCCGAGCGTCACGATGAAGGGCGGCAGCTTCAGCCAGGCGATGATGGCGCCGTTGAGGAAGCCGCAGGCAAGGCCCGCGGCGATCGCCGCCGGAATGCCCAGCATGCCGAGGTCCGGCACCAGCGAGACGATGACCGCGATCATCGCCGAGGCGGCAAGGATCGAGCCGACGGAAAGGTCGATGCCGCCGGTCAGGATGACGAAGGTCATGCCGGCGGCCAGCACCGTGTTGATCGAGGCCTGCTGCATGACGATCGACAGGTTGTTGACCGACAGGAAGCGCCCGGAGAGCAGATGGAAGCCGATCGCCAGCAGCACGAGCACCGGCAGCATGCCGAGCGCCGTCAGCGTCGAGCGCAGCTTCAGCCTGTCCATCCGGGCGTCTTCGGTTTCGCTTGCAGCCATGGTTCCGTCCCGTTCCCTTGTTGTCCGTCAGGCGGCCTGGCCGGCCGTGCCGGTCGCCAGCGCCATGATCGCTTCCTGTTCGATCGGCTGCGTCACCTCGCCGGCGATGCGCCCCTCGCGCATCACCAGGACGCGGTCGGCGATGCCGAGGATCTCCGGCAGGTCGCTGGAGATGACGACCACGGCGATGCCGTTCTCGGCGAGCGCGTCGATGATGCGGTAGATCTCCGACTTGGCGCCGACATCGACGCCCCGCGTCGGCTCGTCGAGGATGACCGCCCGCGGCTTCGTCTCCAGGAGGCGCGCCAGAAGCGCCTTCTGCTGGTTGCCGCCCGACAGGGCGCCGACATTGATCTGCGTGCCGGCGGTGCGGATCGACAGGGTCTTGATGGCCGCGAGCGCCCGGTCCCGCGCCTTTGCGAAGTTCAGGACGCCGCCGGCCTTCGCATCCCCGGCGATGACGCCGATATTGATGTTGTCGCTGATCGACATGTCGAGGAAGAGGCCCAGCGCCTTGCGGTCCTCGGTGAGATAGGCGATGCCGGCATCGAGCGCGTCGCGCGGCGTGGCGATGGCGAGCGCCTTGCCGTTCAGCGTCACCGTGCCCGTCGCCCGGCGGTCGGCGCCGTAGACGAGGCGGGCAAGCTCCGTGCGGCCCGAGCCGACGAGGCCGGCAATGCCGAGCACCTCGCCCGCCCGCACCTCGAAGGAGCAGTCGTGCACGCGCACGCCGTCGCCGATGGTGTCCACCGACAGCACGGCGGGGCGCGCGCCCTCGGCCTGCCGGTGTTCCTTCTTGTAGAAAGACGAGAGGTCGCGGCCGACCATCATGGAGACGAGCGTGCCCGCGGAAAGGCCTGCGCGCTCCAGCGTGCCGACATAGGCCCCGTCGCGCAGCACGCTGACGCGGTCGGAGAGCTGGTAGATCTCCTCCATGCGGTGGCTGATATAGATGATGGCGATGCCGTCGGCCTTGAGGCGGGCGATGACGTCGAACAGCCGGTCGGTCTCGCGCGTGGTCAGCGAGGTCGTCGGCTCGTCCATGACGATGATGCGGGCCTTGGTCGTCAGTGCCCGTGCGATCTCCACCATCTGCCGCTCGCCGAGCGAGAGCCCGGCGACGCGGCGGGCGGCGGAAAAGCCGATGCCGAGCTGTTTCAGGATCGGCTCGGCCCGCCGGCGCATCTCGGCGCGGTCGGCAAGGCCGAAGCGCGCGGGCTCGTTGCCGAGGAACATGTTCTGCGCCACCGACAGGTTGGGGGCGAGCGAAAGCTCCTGGTAGATGACGGCGATGCCATGGGCCTTGGCCTTCAGCGGATCGCCGAGCGTCACCGGCTCCCCGTCGATCAGCACCGTGCCGCCGGGATCGGCCGTATAGGCGCCCGACAGGATCTTCATCAGCGTCGACTTGCCCGCGCCGTTCTCGCCCATCAGGGCATGCACCTCGCCGGCATGCACGGTCAGGTTCACATGCGACAGCGCCTTCGACGCGCCGAACGTCTTGCTGATGTCGCGCATCTCCAGAAGGGCAGGGGCGTCCGTCCGTTCCGTCATGCGCGCTTCTCCTTTCGGGTCCCGGCCTGCATCGCCTCGACCTGCCGGCGCCATTCGCGCCTGTAGGCGTCGAGGCCGGCAAGGGCGGCCGGCGCGGCGACCGCGCAATCGTTGACGAAGGGGTTCTGGCCGCGGTCCTCGAAGACGAGGGCCGCCGCGCCGAAGGCGCTGCCTTCCGGGTTGGCGCTGGTGTGCACGGTCTGCCCGGGGCGCAGGGCCGCGAGCACGGCGGCATAGAGCCCCGTCCTGACCAGCCCGCCATCGATGACGATCGTATTGTCGGAGCCGATGAGATCGAGCGAAAGATCGGTCATCAGCGCGACATAGAGGAGGGCGGCGGCGGCGCGTTCCTCGCCCTCGACGGCCGGGCCGGAAAAGCGCCCGGCATGGCCCGGCACCGGGCCGCCGGCGGCAAAGGAGGGCAGGGCGAAGGCGCGTTTTGCGATGACGGATGCCAGCGCCTCCTCGCGGACCGGCCGCGTCCAGCCGCCGCTCGCCACGTCGTATTCCCGCCCGCCCATGAAGCGGATGGTCGCGACCGGCTGGCGGTCGACCGTGACATTCGCCAGCATGTCGCGCGTCTGGTCGAGCCGTTCGAGCGGGCTTGCCGGATTGAAGACGATCACCCAGGTGCCGGTCGAGACCAGCGTGAAATCGGCAAAGCCGAGCGAGCGGTAGAAATAGAGCGCGGCATTGCTGTCGTGCACGCCGTTGTGCACCGCGACCTCCACCGTGCGGCCGTCGCCGAGCGTGACGGCGTGCGTGCCGATCACGGCGCCGGCGCGGGAGAACTCCGGCATCTTGCCGCGCCAGCCCATCCTGTCGACGAGGCTGCTGAAATCGTCCTTAAGCGGCGCCCAGAGGTTGGAATGGCAGCCGAGATAGGAGACTTCGGAGACCTTCCGGCCGGAGAACCTCCAGCTCCAGAACTGCGGATAGGCAAGGATCGCGTCGGCCTTGTCGAGGAGGTCCGGTTCGCGCGCGTCGAGCCAGAGGAGGTGGCGGCCATAGTTGAAGCCGAGCGGCAGCGGCGGCGAGAAGGTCTCGCGGAAATCCGGCGCCATGGCGTCGATGCGCGCGGCGATTTCGGCGGGCGGCTCCTGCTCGTAGTCGAGGATCGGGTGAACGAGCGCATCGCCGGCGGCGAGCGCGAAGGTGCAGCCGTGGCCGGAAAAGGTGACGCTGTCGACGCCATGGGCGGCGGCGACGCGGGCAAGCTCGTCCTTCATCCAGGCAAGGAGGGCCGCGTCGTCCAGCACCCGCAGGTCCTTCTCCTCCCGCCAGACCGGGCGGGTGCGCGCCTCGTCGACGACCTTTCCGCCGGAAGAAACGACGAAGAGCTTGGAATTCGTCTTGCCGAGATCGAAGACGGCGATGGGGGCGGTGCTCAACTGGTCCCTCCCGTCCGTGCGATCAGGATGGTGACGCCGGCATCCTCCAGCATCCGGGCGGCGGCGTCCGTCAGGCCGTCATCGGTGATGATCGTGCCGATGCGCGACAGCGGCAGGGCGACGTTGCGCGGCTGGATGGAGAACTTGCGGCTGTCGGCGAGCAGCACGATCTCGTCGGCGCAGGCCGAAAGCTCGCCGATCACCTTGACCAGCAGCGGATGGGATTCCAGCAGCCCCTTGCTGCTGATGCCCTGCGTGCCGAGGAAGAAGCGCGAGGCGAAGAAGGCGGGCGAGCCGGCGGCGCTGTCATGGATGATGCCCGGCTCGCGATAGAGCTCGCCGCCGGCAAGCGAGAGCTGGCAGGTGCCGTGCTCGCCGAGATGGGCGGCCAGCGGCATGGAATTGGTCCAGATGCGCAGGTTGCGCTGCGCCAGCAATATGCCGAGCTGATAGCAGGTGGAGCCCGCATGCACGATGATGGAATCCCCGTCGCGCACCAGGCCGGCCGCCGTTGCGGCGATGGCCCGCTTCGCCTCCACGGCGATGTCGCGGTTCTCGTCATAGGGTTTTGCCGAAAGGCGCCCGCTGTCGGCCGCCTCGCTGGCGGAGATGCCGCCATAGACCTTCCGGGCCCGGCCGAGGTCGTGCAGCTTGTCGATGTCGCGACGGATCGTTGCGGGCGACACGCCGAGATGCTCCTGGAGATCGCGCACCGAAGCGAAGGGCGTCTCGCGCAGAAGATCGATGATGGCCTTGTGGCGCTCGGTGTCGTTCACGGATGATCCTCCCGGCGTCTCCCTCGCCGATGAATGAAGATAATCACACTAACGCGGAACGATCAAGAACGATGACGAAAATTCTTCACTGTTGACGATATGCGATCATGCAAATACCATTCACAAAAAAGTTCACTCAGTTTCCGGCGGGCCGGAAAGCGGGTGGCGGACTGTCTAGAGGAGGGGCCGCATGGCTTCGGGCATTCGGGCGGAGGACAGGGCGGCCTTCGATGCATTTCTCGCGCTCTCGAGGGAGATCGGCAGCGATATCCTGAAAACGCAGGGTGCCGGCGGCAACACCTCGTTCAAGCGGGACGGCGTGATGTGGGTGAAGGCCTCCGGCACCTGGCTTGCCCATGCCGGCGAGCGCGACATCATGGTGCCGGTGGAGGTCGCGCCGCTGGTGGCGGCGCTCAGGGCGCGCGACCCGAGCGCCGAAAAGGCGACGGATTTCGTCGTGGCGGCGCTCAATGCCTCCGGCCTGCGCCCGTCGATCGAGACCAGCTTCCACGCGGTGCTGCCGCAGGCCGTCGTCGCGCATTATCACTGCGTCAATGCCATCGCCCTTTCCGTGCTGGCCGGGCGGGAGCGCATCCTCGCCGAGCGCATGGCCGCGCTGCCCGATCTGACCTGGGCGGCCATTCCCTACCGCCGCCCCGGCACGCCGCTCGCCCACGAGATCGACCGCGTCGCCGCGCGCCGGCCGGACGTGCTGATCCTCTTCAACCACGGCATCGTCGTCACCGGCGAGACGGTGGAGGAGGTGCGCGCGCGCATCGCCCGCGTGACCGCCGCCCTTTCGGTGGAGGAGCGGGCGACGGCGCCGGGGGACGCGGCGCACCTCCAGGCCCTCGCCGAAGGCGTCCCCTTCCATGCCGCCGAGGATGCCGGCAGCCACAAGACCGCGCTCCATCCCGCCAACCTCGCCGTCGCCACGGGCGGTTCGCTCTATCCCGACCATGTCATCTTCCTCGGCACGGAGATCGGCGTGCTCGGCGCGGGCGAGACCGTGGCGGCCTATGCGCAGGCGCGCGGCGCGCGGGGGCTCGACATGCCGAAGATGCTGCTCGTGCCCGACCGGGGCGTGCTGCTCGCCGACGCGCTCACCGCTGGCGGCCGCGTCATGGCGCGCTGCCTGGCGGAGGTCGTGTCGCGCGTGCCGGAAGGGGCCGCCATCGTCCATCTCGGCAGCGACCAGGAATACGAGCTCACCCATTGGGAGGCCGAGCAATACCGCCAGGCGCTGGACCGCAAGGCGAGCCAGCGGGCATGAGCGCGGCGCCCGGACCCGCCGTCGCGCTCGGCATCGATCTCGGCACGTCCGGCGTGCGCGCCGCCGCCCTTGCCGCCGACGGCACGCTCGTCGACATGGCGTCCTCGCCGTTCCCGGATGCCGCGGCCGGCCGCTCGCCCGCCGCGTGGCGGGCCGGCGTCGGCGCGTGCCTCGGCGAACTTGCCGCGCGCGGGGCGCTTGCCGCCATAACGGGCGTCGCGGTCGACGGCACCTCCGGCACGGTGCTCGCCATCGATGAAGGCGGCGCGCCGATCGGCGATGCGCTGATGTACAACGATCCCTGTCCGGACCGGGCCATCCTCGACCGGATCGCGGCGTCGGCGCCGGCGGACAGCCCGGCGCGGGGCGCGACCTCACCGCTCGCCAAGGCCGTCCATCTTTCGCGCCGGGCCGGCGTTCACGCTATCGTGCACCAGGCGGACTGGATCCTCCTGCAGCTCGGGCTCGCCGCCCCGGCGAGCGACGAGAACAACGCCCTGAAGACGGGCTACGATCTTGCCGCGGAGCGCTGGCCGGACTGGATCGAAGCCTGCGGCATGGATGCCGGCCTCCTGCCTGAGGTGAAACGCGCCGGCGCGCCGCTGGCGACCGTCGGTGCGGCGGGCCGGGCCTTCGGCCTGCCGGACGGCTGCCGCTACCACGCCGGCACGACGGACGGCTGCGCCTCGTTCCTCGCGACGGGCGCCGCGTCCATCGGCGACGGCGTGACCGCGCTCGGCTCGACGCTGGTCGTCAAGCTCGCCTCGGCGGAACCGGTCGATGCGGCGGACTACGGCATCTATTCGCACCGCATCCTCGATTTCTGGCTCGCCGGCGGGGCCTCGAATTCCGGGGGCGCGGTCATCCGCAGCCTTTTCGACGATGCGCAGGTGCGGGCGATGACGCCGCGGCTGCGGCCCGACCGGCCGACCGGCCTTGCCTATTATCCGCTGCTGCGGCCGGGCGAGCGGTTCCCCGTCAACGATCCCGCCCATGCGCCGCGGCTGGCGCCGCGCCCGGCCGACGACGTCTTCTTCTTCCAGGCGATCCTCGAAGGCATCACGGCGATCGAGGCGTCGGGCTATGCGCGGCTGGCGGCGCTCGGCGGCCCGCCCCTGTGCTCGGTGCGCACGGTCGGCGGCGGCGCGGCCAATCCGGCCTGGACCCGCATGCGGGAGGCGGCGCTCGGGGTTCCCTTCCTGCCGTCGAATTCGGCGGAAGCGGCCGTGGGCACGGCGGCCCTCGTCCTTGCCGGAAAGGATCGCTGGCCATGAGCATTGCCCCGAAGACCGACCTTGCGGCGCTGGCGGCCCGCTACGATGCCTTTCTCGTCGACCAGTTCGGCGTGCTGCGGGACGAGGACGGCGCCTATCCGGGGGCGAACGAGGCGCTGCTGCGCCTCAAGGCGCTGGGCAGGACCGTCATCGTGCTGTCCAATTCCGGCCGCAGCGGAGACTACAATGCCGAACGGCTCGTCAAGCTCGGTTTCGACCGGGCGGGTTTCGACCGCTTCCTCACCTCCGGCGACGTCGCCTACGACATCCTTTCCGGGGAGACGGCCGGCTCCGCGGCCGGGACACGCTGCCTGACGATCTCCAGCGGCGGCGACCGCAACCTTGCCGACCGCCTCGGCTTCGAGAGCGTCGAGGACGCGGCCCTGGCCGATATCGTGATCATCTCCGGCAGCGAGGCCGATCGCGTCCCGATGGCGGACTACCGCCGCCGCCTCGCCCCCGCCGCACGGCGCGGCGTGCCCTGCTACTGCACCAATCCCGACCGGCACAAGCTCGCAAGCGGCGGTGCCACGGCGCCGGGCGCCGGCAGCATCGCGCTGGCCTACCAGGATCTCGGCGGGCCGGTGCGCTGGTTCGGCAAGCCCCATCCGGCGATCTACCGGCAGGCGCAGGCGCTGCTCGGGGGGCTTGCAGCCGACCGGATCGTCTGCGTCGGCGACAGCCTGGAGCACGACATCGCCGGTGCCGCCGGCGCGGGGCTCGCCTCCTGCCTCGTCAGGACGGGCATCCTTGCCGAAAGCACCGGGCCCGAGCTTGCCGCCCTTGCCGACCGCTATGGCGCGCGCCCTGGTTTCGTCATGGAGCGCTTCGCCGCCTGAAGCCGCCCCGTCCGGGACACGGGTCACCCAACAGTCGCGTCGAGGGCCGCTGCCGTCGAGCATCCGCCCGGCAACATGGAAATCCTCCTGCGCACGGCGTGCAAACTGTCCGACGGGCACGTGTTCACGGAATGACGCGGCATCGCCCGCATGCGTCGAGGATCGGCTACGACCAGCGTGCGAGGGGTGCCGGGGAGGATTTCCGCAAGGTCTGCGCGCGCGTCTCCGCCGCTCTGGCGGATGCCGACGCGGCGGCGGGGCGCGCCTGCTGCGGCGTGGGGCCGGCGGCGAGATCGTCGAGGAACCCGTCGCACCAGGCGAACACGTCGTTGGTGCGCAGCGTCGTCATCATGGCCGTCCAGCGCTCCCGGCGCTCCTCGACGGGCATGGCGAGGCTTCGGGCGATGGCGTCAGCGGTGCCCTCGACGTCGTAGGGATTGACGAGCACGGCCTCCTTCAGCTCCTGCGCGGCCCCGGCGAAGCGGGAGAGCAGCAGGACGCCGGGATCCTCCCCGTTCTGCGCGGCGACGAACTCCTTGGCGACGAGGTTCATGCCGTCGCGCAGCGGCGTGACCAGGGCGAGCTTGGCCATGCGGTAGAGCCCGGCCAGCGCCGGGCGGCGCAGCGAGCGGTTGATGTAGCGGATCGGCACCCAGTCGACCGTGCCGAGCGCGCCGTTCACGCGGCCGGCCTGTTCGGCGACGGCCCGCTGCATCGCCTCGTATTCCGGCACTTCGGAGCGTGATTTCGGCGTGATCTGCAGCAGCGTCACCTTGCGCTGGCTGTCGGCATGGCGGGTGAGGAAGGATTCGAAGGCATCGATGCGCTGGGTGATGCCCTTGGAATAGTCGAGCCGGTCGACGCCGATGATGAGCTGCTTGCCGTCGAGGCTCTGCAGCATGCGCTTGTGCAGCGCGGTCTCGGCCGCCCGTTTCGCCAGCGCGGCGAAATCGTCCGTCTCGATGCCGATCGGATAGGACCGGGCGGTGAAGGACCGCTCGCCGACGGTGAAGCGAAACGCGTCCAGCCGGTCGCCGAGGCCGTGCCGCGACAGGCAGTCGGCGAAATTCTCGCGGTCATGCTCGGTCTGGAAGCCGAGCACGTCATAGGCGGTCATGCTCGTCAGCAGCGCCTCGTGCACAGGCATGGCGTGGAAGACGTCGGGCGCCGGCCAGGGGATGTGCAGGAAGAAGCCGATCCGGTTGGTCACGCCCTGCCGGCGCAGCTCGGCGGCCAGCGGGATGAGATGGTAGTCGTGGATCCAGATCAGGTCGTCCGGCTCGATGAGCGGCAGGAGGCGGCTTGCGAAGAAGCGGTTCACGCGGAAATAGCCGGCCATCTCGCGCCGGCCGTATTCGGCAAGGTCCAGCCGGTAGTGGCAGATCGGCCAGAGCACCCGGTTGGCAAAGCCCTGGTAGTATTCCTCGACGTCGCGCTCGGTGAGGTCGGTGAGCGCATATTCGATGTTGCCCTCCTTCAGCCTCTGCAGCGGCCCGACCGCATCGTCCGTGCAGGACCGGCCGGACCAGCCGAGCCAGAGCCCGCCGCGTGCCTCCAGCGCTGTCTGAAGGGCGACGGCGAGGCCGCCGGCAGGAGCAGTCCCGCTCTTGTCGGGAATGGGAACGCGGTTGGAAACGACGACGAGACGAGCCATGAATTCGGTACTACCTTGTGGGCCGCGCCCCTCATTGCATGAGGGTTTTGCGAGGGCGCGTTGAACCCGAAAAAGAGGAATTTTGCGCCAGCGGACAGCGCCGGCGGACTTTTTCGCAATGCACCGTAAACGGCCGGGGGCCGGGAAGGTTCCCTAAAACCGGCGATTTTGCCGTCCTGCGGGGCCGTTTTGCGGCCCGCCCCGCCCCGGGACGGGACGCTTCAGGGGCGCTGGAGGGAGGTGTCCTCCCCGGCCTGCCGCTCCCGGTGGCGCGGTCCCTTGGGGAACCATCCGGCGACGCGCGCGCCGACCGGGTCGAGCAGCGTCAGCACCACGGGCACGAAGACGAGCGTCAGGAGCGTGGAGGAGATGAGGCCGCCGATGACGGCATGGGCCATCGGCGCGCGCTGCTCGCCGCCCTCGCCGAGGCCGATGGCCATCGGCAGCATGCCGAAGATCATCGCCAGCGTCGTCATGATGATCGGCCGCAGGCGCACCGCGCCGGCATCCGCCAGGCTGTCCTGCAGGCTCTTGCCTTCCCGCCGGCCCTGGTTGGAATAGTCGACGAGCAGGATCGCGTTCTTGGTGACGAGGCCCATCAGCATGATGAAGCCGATGATCGAGAACATGTTGAGCGTCGAGCCGGTGACGAGAAGGCCGATCAGGACGCCGATCAGCGACAGCGGCAGCGTCATCATGATGGCGACGGGCTGGAGGAAGGACCCGAACTGCGAGGCGAGGATGATGTAGATGAAGATGACGGCAAGGGCGAGCGACTGGAGCGCATAGCCCATGCTCTCCTCAAGGTTTTCCGCATCGCCGCCGAAGCTGATGCGGTAGCCCGCCGGGATCTGCATCTTCGCGATGGCGGCGTTGAGGTCCGCGGTCACGTCGCCGAGCGCGCGCGCCTCGATATTGCTCTCGATCCGGATCTCGCGGGAGAGGTCCTTGCGCGTGATGGCGTCCGGCGCGGTGCTTTCGATGACGTCGGCCACCTGGTCGAGCAGAACGGTGATCGGCTTGCCGTTCTCGTCCGTCCGGCCGGTGGCGATGGTGAGGTCGCGAAGCTGCGCGGCATCGCGCCGGCCCGTCGCCGGCAGGCGCACCACGACGTCGTAGGTCTCCCCGTCCGGCGCGTTCCAGACGGATATGGCATCGCCCGCCACCAGCGGGCGCAGGGTGTCGCCGATCGCCGCGATCGAGACGTCGAGGTCGCTCGCCGCCTCGTGGCGGATCCGCACGGCGAGCGTCGGGCGCTTGTTCTCGATCGACGATTCGACCTCCGTCGCGCCGGGAATGGCGGCAAGGGCGGTGGTGATCTCGTTGGAGATGCGGCGCAGCTCCGCCTCGCCGTCGCCGAGCACGGAAAGCTGGAGCGGCTTTTGCGACGAGCCCATGCCCGTGTTCTGGCCGATGGAGACCTCGAGGCCGGCAATGGAGGCGAGGCGCTTGCGGAACGGCTCCATGCTGGCCGCCGTCGTCACCGAGCGCTCGGTGCTCGGCTTGAGCTGGACGGCCACCGTCGCCTCGTTGAAGCCGCGCGCGCCGCCGGCATTGATGGTGGAATAGATGGTGTCGACATAGTCGAACTCGCGCAGCGCCCGCTCGACCTGGCCGACCTTCGCCGCCATGTAGTCCAGCGACGCGCCCTCGGTGGCCTTCAGCGCGATGGAGACCTCGCCCTGGTCGGCCGGCGGCAGGAATTCCGCGCCGATGCGCGGCACGAGCATCAGGCTTGCGAAGAACAGCGCGATGACCACGAAGACCGTCGTCTTGCGATAGCGGAAGGTCCAGCGGATGAGCCGGCGATACCGGTCGGCGAGGCGCTCGAACCAGCGGTCGAACCGCGCGATCAGCCGCCCGAGCGGGCCTCGCTTCGCGTTCACCTCGGACTGCGGATCGTACCAGACGCTCGACAGCATCGGATCGAGCGTGAAGGACACGAAGAGCGAGATGAGCACCGCGACGGCGACGGTCACGCCGAACTGCAGGAAGAACCGGCCGATGAGGCCGCCCATGAAGGCGACGGGCAGGAAGACCGCGACGATGCAGAGCGTGGTGGCGAGAACGGCAAGGCCGATCTCGTTCGTGCCGTCGAGGGCCGCGTCCACATGGCTCTTGCCCATGTGCAGATGGCGCGTGATGTTCTCGCGCACGACGATCGCATCGTCGATCAGGATGCCGATCGACAGCGACAGCGCCATGAGCGTCATGGTGTTGAGCGTGAAGCCGAGCGCATGGATGAGCGCGAAGGTGCCGATCACCGAGATCGGCAGGGTCAGCCCGGTGATGACGGTCGAGCGCCAGGAATTGAGGAACAGGAAGACGATCACCACGGTGAGCACGCCGCCCTCGATCAGGGTGCGCTGGACCTCCTGCACCTGGGCGGCGATGGGGCGGGAATTGTCGCGCGTCACCTTCAGCTCGATCCCTTCCGGGGCAAGCTCGACATTCAGCGCCGCGATCTCCTTGCGCAGTTCCGCGGCCACTTGCACGGTGTTGGCGCCCTGCACCTTGACGACGTCCAGCCCCAGCGAGGGCATGCCCTGGTAGGTGGCGCGGCTCGTCACCTCGGCGCCGATGTCGAGGATCGTCGCGACGTCGGACAGATAGACCGGATAGCCGCCGCTCTGCGCGACGATGATGCCGTTGAAGCCCGCCACGTCCGGCACGCGGCCCTCGACGGTGACGATCCTCTGGTTGATGCCGGAGATCAGCGTGCCGGCGGCGCGGTCCTGGTTCTCCTTGCGGATGGCGTCCATGACGGAGGTGACCGCGATGCCATAGGCTTCGAGGCGGTCGGGATCGACCATCACGAGCACCTGGCGCTCGCTGCCGCCGACCAGCGAGATCTGGCCGACGCCGGCGATGACGCTGAGCCGGTTGGTGATCACGCGGTTGGCGAGCGTGGTGATCTCCGAAAGCGTGCGCTTCGAGGACGAGGCGGCGATGGAGAGGATGGGCGCGTCGTCCGGATTGAAGCGGGTGACCTGCGGCGTGTCCACCGCGTCGGGGAAGCTCGCCTCCAGCCGCGCGACGCGGTCGCGCACCTCCTGGGCGGCCACCTGCGAATCAACGTCGAGCTCGAACTGCACGACGACGACGGAGCGGCCCTCGTAGGATTCGGAGATGATCGTGTCGATGCCGCCGATCGTGTTCAGCGCCGTCTCGATCGGGCGCGACACCTCGCTTTCCACGGTCGAGGGCGAGGCGCCCGTATAGCTCGCGGTGACGACGACGATGGGAAGGTCGGTCTCGGGGAACTGGTCGACGCCGAGGCGGAAATAGGAGAACAGCCCGATGACCAGGATCGTCACCATCATCATGGTGGCGAAGACGGGATGGCGGACGCTGATGCGCGTGAGGAACATCGCTTACAGCCCCTCGACGACGACCGGCATGCCCGCTTCCAGCGCCGGCAGCGGCGCGGAAACGACGACGTCGCCGGCTTCGAGCCCCGAGACCGCGACGAGGCCCCGGTCCGTCCATGCGGTGCCGAGCACGATCGGCTGGCGGCGCAGCACGCCCTCCGTCACCTTGAGCACGAAGCTGCCCGTCTGGTCCTGGCGGATCGCCGCGTTCGGCAGGGCGATGACGCCCTTCCGCTCGTCGACCTTGAGGATGCCCGTCGTGAACATGCCGCCCTTCAGCGTGCGGTCGTTGTTGTCGATCGCCAGGAAGACCCGCACGGCCCGCGAGCCGGCGACGGCGGTGGGCGAAATGCGCGTGACCGCGCCGGAGAAGGTCCTGTCCGCAAAACCCTCGACCGTGAGCTCGACCGGCTGGCCGACCCGCACCATGGGAATGCGGCTGGTCGGCACGCCCGCGTCCACCTCCATCCTGGAGAGATCGACGATGGTGAGGAGCTCGGTGTTGAGCGCCACCGTCTGGTCCTGCTCGACGGGCCGCGAGGCGACGACGCCGTCGAACACGGCGCGGACCTCCGCATCGGCGAGGTCGCGCTCGGCATCCGCGATCTCGGCCTGCTTCGAGCGGAGCTGGGCGGCGAGATTGGCGACATTGGCCTCGGCCTCCAGGGTCGCCGCCTCCGTGGACGCGCCGCTCTGGCCGAGGCTGGTGGTGCGGCGCAGGACGGATTCGGCAAGCTGCAGCTGCGCGGTCAGGGCCTCCGCCGAAGCCCGGCGCACGGTCAGCGTGGATTCGAGCGCCCGCGTGTCGAAGCGCACGAGAAGGTCCCCCTTCCTGACGACGTCGCCGACCTTGACGGGCAGCTCGACGATCGTCGAGGCGACGCGTGCGGCATGCGTCGACCGGCGGATCGGCGCCAGCGATCCGGAGATCCGCACGTCGCTGGCGATGTCGCGCGGCTCGACGCGCGTGACGTCGACCGCGGCGAGCTCCAGCGGCGCAGTCGACGCGGCGGGCGTCTGCGCCCGCGCGGCCTGCAGGCCCCCCATGGCGATGGCGATCAAAACCCATGCGGCCCCGGCCGCGTTTGACCATGCCTTGTTGCTTGCGAACATTGTTGCTCCGGATCACAGCCGACGACGTTGGAGCGGAACGTAGAGTTCCGGTCCCCTACAATCCAGAAAGGGAGACGGAAAACAGAAAGAATTCTCGACGGCGTTGCAGCCATGCCCCGCATCGCGGCGGTGCGGCCGGGAATGTCGCCGGCATGCCCGGCCCGGCCGGCGACGCCTCCGGAGCGGCGGGTTTCCGGGGATGCGGGCGCCGGCCCCCGGCGCGAAGCACGTCATCGCGGGAGGAGCCGGGGCCTTCCCCCCGCGATGAGGACCGTCCTGCCGGCCCGCGCGGCCGCCTACTTGACGAAGGCCTTGCCGAGGCCCATCGCGCGCTCGACGATCATGATCACGGCGAGCGTCAGCAGGATGAGGAGCGCCGAGGCGGCGGCGACGAGCGGGTCGGCCTGGTTGTAGACATAGTTGTAGAGCTCGACGGGAAGCGTGCTGATGCGCGGGCCGGTGAGGAAGAGCGTGATCACCACCTCGTCGAAGGAGACGAGGAAGCAGAGGGCGGCGGCCGCGACGATGCCGGGCGTCAGCATCGGCACGGTGACGCGGAAGAACACGGTCAGCGGCTTTGCGCCGAGCGTGCGCGCGGCCTCCTCGCAGGCGCGGTCCTGCGTGCTGAGCGAGACGGCGAGCACGCGCAGCGCATAGGGCAGCGTCACCACCAGATGGGCGAAGACGAGGCCGTGCATCGTCGCCAGCAGCCCGAAGGAGGCGAAGACGATGAGGATGGCAAGGCCGAGCACGATGGTGGGCAGCAACAGCGGCGCGGTGAACAGGTTGAACAGGAGGTCCCGCCCGGTGAATTTCAGCCGCGTCATCACCCAGGCGGCCGGCACGGCGATGACGATCGAGAGCGCCGTGACGATCGCCGCCAGCGACAGGCTGGTCCAGAAGGCCTTCAACATCTGGCTGTTGGCGAAGAGCGCCGAATACCACCGCGTCGACCAGAAGGACGGCGGGAAGCGCAGCACCTGGTCGCCGGAAAACGACAGCGGGAAGACCAGGATGACCGGCGCCAGCAGGTAGACGAACAGCACGAAGACGAGGATGCGCATCGGCCAGGAGGTCTTGTGGATTTCCATGGGTATACCTCCGAGAGTTTGTCAGGGAAAAGTGGAAACCGGTTTTCCCGAAAAGACAAACGAAAACAAAAGAATCTAGAGTCTATATAGACTCTAGTCGAGACGCCGCAGCACGGCGGAATAGGCCCAGAGCGCCGCGCCGAACACGATGAGCACGAGGATCGAGAGGGTGGAGGCAAGCGGCCAGTTGAGCGTGACGATCGCCTGGTCGTAGATCTCGGTCGCCAGCAGGAAGACCCGCCCGCCGCCCATCAGCTTGGGCGTGATGAAGGACGAGACGGCCAGAACGAAGCACAGCAGGCAGCCGAGCGCGATGCCGGGCAGCGTCAGCGGCAGGATGACCTTGCGGAAGGTGCGGGCCGGCGTCGCGCCGAGCGTGCGCGCGGCCTCCTCCACCCGCGGATCGAGCCGGCCGAAACCGGCCATCAGCGCCAGGATCATGTAGGGCATCAGGATCTCGGTGAGGCCGATGAAGACGCCCTTGATGTTGAACATCAGGCTCGGCGCCGGCAGGCCGAGCGCCTTGATGGCGCTGACCACAGGACCGTCGTCGGTCAGGATCGCGATCCAGCCATAGGTGCGCACCACGGCGGAGGTGAGCAGCGGCGAGATGACGAGGACGGTGAGGAAGGTCCGCCAGGAGCCGGAGGCGCGGTGCAGGTAGAGCGCGATCGGGTAGGAGACGACGAGCGTCGTCAGCGTGATGGCAAGGCTGATCCAGACGGAATTGAGGACCAATTCCAGATAGAAGGGATCGCTGAGCAGGCCCGCCCAGTTCTCCCAGGTGAAGACCTGCTCGATGCCGCCGCCGATGCGCGACCTGTTGAAGGAATAGCGGGCGAGGTTGAGCACCGGCAGGATGAAGCCGATCGCGTTGATGAGCGCGATGGGGAGCAGGAGGAGGACGGCGAGCTGGCCGTCGCGCCAGGCGCGCGGAAGGGCGGGGGCGGCGCTCATTTCTCGCCCGCCGGATAGATGAGCGTGTCCTCGGCCGACCAGCCGAGCGTGACGCTGTCGCCGGCCGCAAGCGGGCTGCGGCCCCGCCGTGTCGCTTCCTCGACGACGATCTCCTCGCCGCCGACGCTGACGCCGTATTGCACGAGGTCGCCGATGAAGGTGATGGTCGATACGGTGCCCTCGACCTTGTTGTCGGCCTCGCCCGTCTCCTGGAGGCGGATGCGGTGCGGGCGCACGAGGATGTCGACGGCGCCGGCGGGCAGGCGCGTGGCGGAGCGGAGCTGCTGGCCGGCCCCCGTGAGGGTGCCTTGCGCGGTCACCGTGCCCTTGAGGCGGTTCGTGCGGCCGACGAAATTGGCGACGAAGGCCGTCGCCGGGCGCTCGTAGACCTCGGTCGGCGTGCCGAACTGCTCGACGCGGCCGCCGCGCATGACGACGACGCGGTCGCACATCGACAGCGCCTCGACCTGGTCGTGGGTGACGAAGACGGCGGTGATGCCGCTCTCTTGCTGGAGGGCGCGGATCTGTACGCGCATCTCGTCGCGCAGCTTGGCGTCGAGATTGGACAGCGGTTCGTCGAGCAAAAGGATCGACGGTTCGATGACGAGGGCGCGGGCGAGCGCCACGCGCTGCTGCTGGCCGCCCGACAGTTCCTTCGGCTTGCGATGGGCGAGGTGGCCGAGCTGGACCATCTCCAGCGCCTGCGCCGCCCGCTTTTCCGCCTCGCGGGCAGGGACGTTGCGCATCTGCAGCCCGAACTGGACGTTGTGCGAAACGTCCATGTGCGGGAAGAGGGCGTAGCTCTGGAAGACCATGCCCATGTCGCGATCATGGATGGGAAGGTGCGTGATGTCGCGCCCTCCCACCATGATGCTGCCCCGGGAGGGTTTGTTGAGGCCGGCGATGATCCGGAGCGTCGTGGTCTTTCCGCATCCCGAGGGGCCGAGGAAGGCGACCATCTCGCCCTTGCGGACGGAAAGATCGAGCGAGGGGATCACGTTGACGGCGCCGAAGCTGACGCCGATTCCTTCCAGTCTGAGATGCTCGTCGGGAGCGGAAGTCGTGGGCATGAAGAACTCCTGGGGCAATTCCGGCACGGAACGCGGCCTGTCCAAGGGCGGAACTGCGGAAAGACAGACAGATAAAGCGTTTCCGTGATCGGAGAAAACGGAAACGCTTCCGGCCGGCATCAGCGGCTGAGCGGAATGACGCGGCGGCGCCACTGCTCGGTGATGGCGTCGCGGACCTTGGCGACCTCGAGCCAGTTGATGTCGATCATCCTGTCCATGGCGCCGGCGGCGGTGCGCTGCAGCGCCTTTTCCGAGATGAGCGCCGCGGCCTTGGCGTTGGTGGGCGCGTAGAACATCTGCTCGGTGAAGGCGGCCTGCGCCTCCGGGCTCAGCGCGTAGTCGATGAACTTCCTGGCGCTTTCGCTGGCCGGCCCGCCCTTGACGAGGCCGATCACGTTGATCTGGAAGCCGCTGCCTTCCTCCGGCAGCACTACGCCGAGCTTGCCGTCCGACAGGTCGGCATAGACCTGCGCGCGGGCGTTCCAGCCGATGCCGATCGCCGCCGTGCCGCTGGAGATCGGCTGGTAGACGTCGGGCCGCGGCTCCCAGGTCTGGACGAGGGGCGCAAGTTCCTCCAGCCGCTTGAGGCCGGCCTCGACGCTCTCGATATAGTTCGTGCCGCCGGCCATCTTGTCGGTGATGATGGTCAGCGTCGTGCCCTGGATGTCCGGCACGGCGGGAATGGAGACCTGCTTGGCATATTGCGCGTCCCAGAGCGCGTTCCAGGAGGTCGGCGCCTGCTGCACCTTGTCGGTGTTGTAGAGCAGGACTAGGTTGTCGAAGGTGACGCCGGCGGCGTTGACGCCCTCGTAGCGTGCCTGGGGATAGAGGTCGGCGAGATGCTTCGTCACCGTCTCGTCCATCGGCGCGAAGATGCCTTCGTCGGTCGCGGCCTTGGCGACCGAGACGTCCATGATGGCGATGTCGATCTGCGGCGCGCTTGCCTGGGCGCGCAGCGTGCCCAGCATCTGGGCGGAGTTCGGCATGCCGTAGAATTCCACGGTGATGTCGGGATTGGCCTTCATGAAGGGCTCGACGACGGCCTTCACGTAGTTTTCCTGGAAGATGCCGGAATAGGCGGTCAGCACCACCGTATCGGCCATCGCCACGGATGTGGCGAGGGCCATTGCAAGCGCGGCAAGGCCGGCGCGGGTTGCGTTCTTCATTGCGGTCATGAGTTTTCCTCCGCTCTTGAACCGATTGTTCCCATTTGCTTTATCGTATTGAGCCGCTTCAGGCGGCCGAGGCTTCCACGATTTTCGTGGCGCCGGAAATGTCGGGCAGCTTCTCGCCGTTGCGCAGCCGCTCGAGCAGCACGAGCTCGCTTTCCTGCATGCCGAGCGCCTTGTCCGCGGCCCATTCGGCCTTGGAAGGGTCGAGCACCAGGACGCCGCTCTCGTCGGCGATGATGGCGTCGCCCGGGTTCACCGTCTGGCTGCCCACCGAGACGGGCACGTTGATCGCCCCTTCGAGGCCGAGGATCTTCGTGGTGATCGGCGAGGGGCCGCGGCACCACATCGGCAGGTCGACGCGACGGATCTCGGAAAAGTCCGTGGCCGGACCGTCGATGACCGCGCCGACGATGCCGCCGAGCTTCATCGAATGGGTCACGACGCCGCCCCAGCAGGCATGCTTGTCGTCGCCGCAGCGGTCGACGACGATGAAGTCGCCCGGCCGCACCAGCTTGGTCAGATAGTGCAGGATGGTGGAATCGGCATGGGGCAGGCGCACGGTGACCGCGGTGCCGGCGATGCGCTTTTCGGGCAGCACGGCGCGAAGCTCGCGGTTCATGAAGCCGGAATGCAGGAAATGGCCGACCGTGGCGGTCTCGACCTGTTCCATCTTCTTGATGAGGGCCGGGGCGATCTGCTGCGGCATGGGATTGACGACGAACATGACAGGAATTGCTCCATAAGGCAGTTCCGGCAAAAATGCGGTAACACTTCTGCTTCTGGAACTGCGCAAAAACAAAGAGATAGATTTTCCGGCCAAAAGGGCCGGGATGTCCTAGAGGACGTGGTGTTGGGCGACCGGCACGTCGCGGCGCACGGCGCCGATGCGGCTGAGGTCGATCCTGGCCGTGGCGGCGCCGACGCCGTCCGAGCACTGCGCGACCATGTGGCCCCAGGGGTCGATGACCATGGAATGGCCCCAGCACCATTTCTTGCCGTCCGCATGGGCGCCGGCCTGGCCGACGGCGACGAAATAGGTCTGCGTCTCGATGGCGCGGGCCCGGGCGAGCACTTCCCAATGGTCCTTGCCGGTCATCAGCGTGAAGGCGGCGGGAAGCACGATGACGTCGGCGCCCTTGTCGCGCAGGGCCCGGAAGAGCTCGGGGAAGCGGATGTCGTAGCAGATGGCGCAGCCGACGGTCGTGTCGCCGACCTTGTAGGTCACCACGTCCTCGCCGCGGCCGATCGTGTCGGATTCGCGGTAGGAGACGCCGCCGGGCGTGTCCACGTCGAAGAGGTGGATCTTGCGGTATTTCGCGATTTCCTTGCCTTCCGGGCCGAAGACGACCGAGGCGTTGTAGTGGTTGTTGCCGGCCTTCTCGACCATCGAGCCGCAATGCAGCGTCACGCCGAGCTCCTTGGCAAGCGCGGCGAAGCGCTGGTAGGTGCCGCCGTCCGGGAAGCTTTCGCCGCTGCCGTGCACGGCGTCGCGTCCCTCGCCGAGAAAGGCGAAATATTCCGGCAGCACGACGAGGTCCGGCTTCTCCCCGGCCACCACGTCGCGCACCATGCGCTCGGCGTCGTCGAGGTTCTTGGCTTTGTCGGAACCGGAATTCATTTGCACAACACTGATCTTCATCGAAGTCCTCCAAGTCTCAGTGGAGGCATCGTCGGGCCTTGCGACGGGAATGACAAACGATAAAGAATTGTCGTTCCCGATAGAAAAAACTTGTGGCGAAAACGCTAGGCGGTGATCCCCGTCGTGTCGAGCGAGGCCTCCCGGGCGATCACCGAAAGGATTGACGGGATTAGGTTTTCCGGATCGTCGGCATAGACGGCGTGCAGCTTCAAGGCCGGGAAGCGCGGTGTGATCGCGAGCGCCTCCAGCGTGCCGTCGGCGATCATCGGCGCCACCATGGGCACCGGCAGCAGCGCGATGCCGATGCCGTCCCGGGCGAGCCGCAGCATGGCGGAAAGCGAGTTGGAATTGGAAATGACCGGCGGCTGCACGCCCAGCTCCTCGAACTGCCGCAGCAGCCAGATATGCGGCACGCTGTTGCGCGAGAAGGTGAGCACGGGATAGGCGGACAGGTCCTGCAGGCGCAGCTCCCGGCCGCCGAGCCGGAAGGCGGGGGCGGCGACCCAGGCGCATTCCATCGTGCCGAGGTCGATGTTCTTGAGGCCGGGGGTGAGAACCGGCCCCATCAGCAGCGCGAGATCGAGCCGCCTCTCGCTGATGTCGCGGCCGATCGCCAGCGACGTGTCCACGTTGAGGTCGAGGCCGAGCGCGGGAAAGCGTTCCTTCACCCGCTCGATGAAATTCGGCAGCCAGGCATGCACGATGGAATCGATGGTGCCGATCGACACGGTGGCGCGCAGGTGCTGCGGGCTGCCGACCGCCATCTTGAAGCTGGTGGCCGCCTTCAGCAGCTCCTCGGCGGGCTGCATGGCGCGCTGGCCGACGGCCGACAGCCGGACGCCGCCCGGCACCCGCTCGAAGAGCTCGCAGCCCATCTCCGCCTCCAGGCTGGCGATGCGGTTGGAGACCGCGGCCTGGGTGGCGTTCAGCCGGTCGGCCGCGGCGCGGAAGCTTCCGAGCCGGGCGACCCACACAAATGTCTCGACGAAGCGCAGGTTCATTGCCCGTCCATCTCAGGAATTCGTCTTCCTTCGATATACGCGACGACGGGCGATTTCTACGGCTTTGGGACGGGGCGGATGTCGCGGCTACGCGTGGTCCGCGGCGCTCTCCTGCCGGCCGGCCAGCGCGGCCGTCGCAAGCCAGGCGCTCTTCAATCCCAGCATCAGCGCGCCGTGTTCCATCGTCAGGGCGAGCGTGTGCGCGCCGTTTTCCAGGGCGAAGCGTTTCTCCGCGTCGCTCCAGGCCGGCAGCAGCCAGTGCTTGCCGGCCCGCCGGGCGGCCGCCGCGATGGTCCGCAGGTCGTCGAAATCGGCCTCGCTGCGCTTGTAGGAGGCCCGGCCGCGCCTGAGCGACAGGTCGCTCGGGCCGACGAAGACCCCGTCGACGGTGTCGAGGGCAAGGATCGCGGCAATGTCGCGAAGCGCGCCCGCATGCTCGATCATCGGATAGCATCGCGTGCGGCTGTCCTGGTCGGGAAACCATTGGTCGTCGGGGCTGCCATAGGCCACGGTGCGCCCGCCCGCGAAGCTGCGGTCGCCGCGCGGCGGAAACTTGGCGAAGCGGCAGGTTTCCGCGGCGTGCCGGGCATCGACGATATGCGGGATGACGACCGCGTCGGCCCCGAAATCCAGCGCCTGCTGGATAGGCCCCCGCTCCGGGCCGAGGACCTTGGCGAGGACCTCCAGGCCCAGCCCCTTGAGCACCGGGATGAACCGGTCGAGCGCCTCCAGGTCGAAGCTGCCATGCTCGATGTCGAGGACCGCCGACGTATAGCCGATGGCGGCGGCCATCTCGCCGGCCGCAATGTTCGGGCCCGACAGCCAGACGGCGCTCTTGTGGCTCGGATGTGTCGGCATGCTCTCTCCTTTTCGGTTGCGGGAAACGCCGGGCGCAACGGCGGCGGACGGACGGTCGCGCTGCCTGCGGCGGGTCGGGCTGATATGTTTTCATAATACACACAGAAACACGCTTGACTATGATTTTCCCATATGAAATGTTTTTTGCAATATCATAAAACACAAGGGCGAACGCATGTCACTCTCACGGTCCCTCCTCTGCGCCTTCCTTTCCTCGGCCTCCTTCGCCGTGCCCGGCCTTGCCGCCGCCAACACCCTGACGGTGCAGATCACGGCCGACATCCGCAGCTCGCAGCCGGGCATAAACCGCGATGCGGGAACCGATTCCGTCCTGCTCAACGTGGTGGAGGGGCTGGTTGCGGCCGGCGAGGACGGCGAGATCCGTCCCATGCTGGCGAGCGGCTGGACCGTGTCGGAGGACGGCAGGACCTATACGTTCTCGCTGCGCGAGGGCGTCAAATTCCACAACGGCGCGACGATGACGGCCGACGACGTGCGGTGGAGCCTCGAAAAGCTGCTGCGCGACCCGGAATACAGCTGCAAGGCCTTCTTCGACGGCAGCCGCGACGCGAAGGTGGAGAGCATCACGGCGCCCGATGCGAAGACGGTCGTCATCACCCTCGACCGGCCCGATGCCATGCTGCTGAAATACATGGCGCAGGCGCAATGCGGCTCGACGGCCATCGTCCATCGCGATTCCTTCAATCCGGACGGGACCTGGAAGGCGCCGATCGCCACCGGTCCCTTCGTCTTCGGCACGTGGAAGCGCAGCGAGGGGCTGGTGCTGACGAAGTTCGCCGACTACGCGATCACCGGCGACAAGCCGGACGGCTACGGCGGGCGCAAGGAGGTGCTGGTCGACGAGGTGAAATATGTCGTGGTGCCCGATACGGCGACGGCCGTCGCGGGCCTGCGCAGCGGCGCGCTGGACGTCTTGCCCTACCTGCCGCCGAGCGAGGCCGCGAAGCTGAAGGACGACAAGGACTTCACCGTCGTCGCCGCGCCCCATGGCGGCCTCGTCACCATGCTGTTCCAGACCGCCGATCCGCTGATGTCGAACGTCGCGATGCGCCGGGCCGTCGTCGCGGCCCTCGATACGCCGCAGATCGTGGAGTCCGTGACCTACGGCCTCGGCGTGCCGAACAATTCGCTCGTCGCCTCCGCCTCGCGCTACCACACGGCGGCGCAGGACAAGGGCTACATCCATGATCCCTCAGCGGTGCCCGCCCTCCTGCAAGAGGCGGGATACAAGGGCGAGACGATCAACATCCTCACCAACCGGCGCTCGGCGATCAACTACGACACGGCCGTCATCGCCCAGGCCATGCTGCAGGCGGCCGGCATCAATGCCGAGATCGAGGTGCTCGAATGGGCAAGCCAGCTCGACCGCTTCAACAGCGGCAAATACCAGATCATGGCCTTCAACTATTCCAACCGCAGCGACCCGGCGCTCGCCTTCCAGACCGTCGTCGGCTCGAAGGCGAAGAATGCCAATGCCGTGTGGGACGATCCGGCGGTCGGCGAACGGGTGAATGCCGCGCTGCAGGAGGCCGACCCGGCCAAGCGGCAGGCGATCTTCGACGACCTGCATGCCCGCTTCCTTGACCAGGTGCCGCTGGTGATGCTGGCCAACGGCCTCGATGTCGGCGTCTCCGGCCCCAGGGTCACGGGTTACCGCACCTGGCAGGGCTTTGCCCGCTTCTGGGGTGTCAGCCACAGCGAATAGCGCGGCTGCCGGATCGAACCATGTTGAAATTCGCGTTTTCCCGATTGCTGTCGGCAATCCCCACCCTGTTCATCGTCTCCGTCGCGGTGTTCGGCCTCGTCCGGCTCATCCCGGGCGATCCGGCGAGCCTCATGCTCGGCGACCTCGCCGATGCGGACATGCTGGCCGAGGCCCGCAGCGCCATGGGCCTCGACAGGCCCATCCCGGTCCAGTTCGCGCTCTGGCTCGGCAATGTCGTGCAGGGCGATCTCGGCCGCTCGGTGCTGAACGGCCAGCCGGTGCTGGACCTCGTGCTGCAGCGCTTCGCCACCAGCGCCCAGATGGTGCTGATCGCGGTCGGCCTTGCCGTTCTCATCGCCGTGCCGCTCGGCATGATCGCCGCATGGCGGCAGAACAGCGGCCTCGACCTTGCGATCGTCGCCCTGTCGACGCTGCTCCTGTCCGTCCCCACCTTCTGGCTGGGGCTGATGATCCTGCTCGCCCTCGGCCTCAAGCTCGGCTGGCTGCCGGTGCTCGGCTATGTCTCGATCGCCGACAATGCCGCTGCCGGGCTCGTCTACCTGATCATGCCGGTGCTGACGCTGGTCCTGCACGAAGCCGGCATCATCGTGCGCATGGCGCGGGCCTCGACGCTGGACGTGCTGCGGCTCGACTACATCACCCATGCGCGGGCGAAGGGCCTCAGCGAAAGCGCCGTGCTGCTGCGCCATGCCGCGCGCAACGCCTTCGGCCCGACCTGGACGCTGATCGGCCTCATCCTCGGCAACCTGCTCGGCGGCGTCGCCGTCGTCGAGACGGTCTTCACCATACCCGGGCTCGGGCGGCTGATCGTCGATGCGATCTATGCCCGCGACTATGCGGTGGTCCAGGGCTGCCTGCTGTTCGTCGCGTTCACCTATCTCCTGGTCAACCTTCTGGTCGACCTCCTCTATCCCCTCTTCGACCCACGGGTGACCGCGGAATGAAACGCCATCGGCAAAATCGTATCCTCGGGGGCGTGCTTCTCGGCGGTTTCCTCGGTGCCGCCCTCGTCGGGCTGTTCTGGACGCCGTTCGATCCGATGCGGATCGAGCTGCGCGGCAAGTTGCAGGCGCCGGGCGCGGCGCACTGGCTCGGCACGGACGAGTTCGGCCGCGACGTGCTCTCGCGCCTCATGGCCGCGGCCGGCACCAGCGTTTCGATCAGCCTCGTCACCGTGCTCTTCGCGGTGCTGGCCGGCGTCACGCTCGGCGTGGTGGCGGGGTATGCCCGCGGCTGGACCGACCGCGTCATCATGGCGCTCAACGACGCGCTGCTCGCCTTCCCGAGCATGCTCCTGGCGCTGGCGCTGCTGTCGATCACCGGCGCCAACATGTACGGCATCATCCTGGCGCTCGGCATGGCCTATACGCCGTCCATGGTGCGGGTGGTGCGCGGTTCGGTCCTGTCGCTGCGCGAGCGGGAGTTCATCGAGGTCTCGCGCATCATGGGCAATTCGGCGGCCTATACGATGGTCCGCCATATCCTGCCCAACAGCCTGGCGCCGGTCATCGTGCTCGCCACCTCCATGTTCGGCTCCGTGCTGCTCACCGAAAGCGCCCTCAGCTTCCTCGGCCTCGGCGTGCCGCCGCCGGCGCCCACCTGGGGCAACATGCTGGCCAGCGCCCGCCCGCACATCGCCGAGGCCATGTGGCTCGGCATCTTTCCCGGCCTGTGCATCTCGCTCTCGCTCCTCGGCATCAATCTTGCCGGCGATGCCATCCGCGACCGCTTCGACCCCCGCATGAGAGGATTGTAACGCCATGAACCAGCCTCTCGTCGAGGTGGACGGCCTCAGCCTGCGGGTGAGCCTTGCCGGCCAGTCGATCGTCCGCGACGTCTCCTTCCGCATCGGCGCGGGGGAAATCGTCGGCATCGTCGGGGAATCCGGCTCCGGAAAGACCATGGTGGCCCGCAGCCTCATGGGCCTGCAGCCGCCCGCCATCGCCGTTTCCGGCGGCGACATCCGCTTCGAGGGCCGGTCGCTCCGGTCGCTTTCGGCAAGGGAACTGCGCGCCCTGCGGGGCGCCCGCCTCGGCATGGTGTTCCAGGAGCCGATGACCTCGCTCAACCCCTCCATGACCATCGGCAGGCAGCTGGAGGAGCCGCTGCGGCTGCACACGCGCTTGAACGCGGCGGCGCGGCGCGGCCGCATCCTCGACATTCTCCGCCGGGTCGGCATCCACGATCCCGAAGGGGCGCTCACCGCCTTTCCGCACCAGTTCTCCGGCGGCATGCGCCAGCGCATCATGCTGGCCTCGGCCATGCTGCTCAGGCCGTCGCTGCTCATCGCCGACGAGCCGACCACCGCGCTCGACGCGCTGGTGCAGCGGGAAGTGCTGGAACTCATGCTCGAAATGGTGCGCGGCGAGAGCACGGCCCTGCTGATGATCAGCCACGACCTGCCGATGGTGGCGCGCTATTGCGACCGCATCATCGTCATGCGCCAGGGCGAGATCGTCGAGCAGGGGCCGGTGGAGGAGATCATCTCCCGCCCGAAGCACGCCTATACCCGCGAACTGCTGCACTCCATGCCCGTGCGCGGACCCGCGCGCGCCATCGCGCCGACGCTTGAGCCGGTCGTGGAGGTCCGGGGGCTTGCGGTCGAGTATCGCGTGAATGCGGGCCTTCTCGCCCGCAAGGCCGTGAAGAAGGCGCTGCACGGGGTCGATCTCGCCGTTCGCCCGGGGGAGATCGTCGCGCTGGTCGGCGCGTCCGGCTCCGGCAAGACGACGCTCGGCCGCTGCATCGCCGGGCTCGTGCCGGCCTCCGCCGGCCGCATCCTCTTTGGCGGCGAGGAAATAAAGCCGGGCTCGGCCGCCTGGCGGAACTACCGGCTGAATTGCCAGATGATCTTCCAGGACCCGTTCGGCTCGCTCGATCCGCGCATGAAGATCGCCGACCTGGTGGGGGAGGCGCTGCGCCACGAGCGCGAAACGACGGCGGCCGGCAAGGCGGAGCGCGTGCGCGCCATCCTGGACGAGGTGGGGCTCGACGGCCGGTATCTCGACCGGTATCCGCATGAACTGTCCGGCGGCCAGCGGCAGCGCGTGGCGATCGCCCGCGCCGTCATCGGCCGGCCGCGCTTCGTCATCGCCGACGAGGCGGTCTCGGCGCTCGACGTCACCGTCCGGGCGAAGGTGCTCGAACTCATCGCCGATCTCCAGCGCCGCTACGGTTTCTCCTGCCTGTTCATCAGCCACGATCTCGGCGTGGTGGAGCAGCTTGCCGACCGGGTGGTGGTGATGCGGGACGGCGCGATCGTCGAGGAGGGCAGCCGCGATGCCGTCTTCGACGCGCCGCGGTCCGCCTATACCCGCGCCCTGCTTTCGGCCATTCCCACCCTGATCCGCACCGAGACCGGCGTCTCCCTGAACTGGCGTTTCGCGGCGGAGGCCGGCGCACCGGCGGCAGCATTGCAATGAAGAACACCGACATGAACCAGGACCTGCCCCGCGCCACGCCGCAGTCGCGCGGTACCGATCCCGCGGTCCTCGACGCCCTTCTCGACGATGTCGAGCGGCAGGACATCGAGCTGCACAGCCTGCTCGTCTGGCAGGACGGTGCGCTGATCGCCGATGCCTACTGGGCGCCCTATGCCGCCGACCGCCCGCACATGATGCATTCGGTGACCAAGAGCTTCACCTCCATGGCCGTCGGGCTGGCGGTCGCCGACGGCCTGCTTTCGGTGGACGATGCGGTGCTGGGCTTCTTCCCGGCCTATGCCGGGCCGGTCGGCGACAACCTCCGCGCCATGCGGGTGCGCCACCTCCTCACCATGACCAGCGGCCATGCGCGCGGCATTTCCGGCGGCGCCTGGCGCCGGCTCGCCTCCAGCTGGATCGAGGATTTCCTCCGCCAGCCGACGCCCCACGCGCCGGGGGAGGTGTTCGTCTACGACAGCGCGGCGAGCTACATGCTCTCGGCCATCGTGCAACAGGTTGCGGGCCGGACGATCCACGATTATCTCGGCGAGCGCATCTTCCGCCCCATGGGCATGTCGGAGGCGATCACCTGGGATATCGGCACGGACGGCGTCAACACCGGCGGCAACGGCCTCAGCTGCACCACGCAGGACATGCTGAAGCTCGGCATCCTGCATCTGCAGGGCGGCCTGTGGCAGGGCCGGCAGCTCCTGCCGGAGGATTGGGTGCGGCAGGCGACCGGCATGCAGGTCCGCGACGTGGTCCTCGGCGTCTTCACCGGCGATCACTATCTCGGGCCGGACGAGGCGGGCGACGGGGTGCCGGCGAGCCGGCGCGAGGGCTACGGCTACCAATGGTGGCGCGGGCCGCATGGCAGCTTCTCCGCCAATGGCCTGTTCGGGCAATATTGCATCGTCCTGCCCGCCGAGAAGGCCGTCGTTGCCTTCACCGGCGGCCTGGAAGACAGCGACCGGCGCGTCCACACGCTGATCTATGACGGGCTGCGGCCGGCGCTCGGCGCCGGCGTTTCCGGGCGGCCGGGCGCAGAGGCGCTGGAGGCCCGCCTTGCCGGCCTCCGGCTGAAGACCCGCCCCGGCATGGCGCGCCGGCGCGCGCCGGGGGAGGCGCCGCGCCGCAGCTGGCGCATCGCGCCGAACGACCAGGGCGTGGAAGCGATCTCCATCACCGAGGAGGCAAACGCCGTTCGCTTCACGCTGCGCGATGCCGCGGGCAGCCATGACGTGCTTGCCGGCTTCGGCCGCTTCCTCGAAACGGTCACGACCATGCCCGGCGGCCGGCTGCACCATTCCTACCAGCCGGCGGAGGGGCTGACGGTGCTGGCCTGCGCCCGCTGGCTCGACGGGGCGCCGGGCGAGCGCATCCTGGAGATGGACTGGATCTTCCTTAAGACGGCCTTCCGCGACACGGTGCGGCTCCACGTCCGCGATGGCGCCTTGCGCCTGACGCGGGGCGTCAACGTCAACTCCGCCGAGCGGGTCCTGCCGGAGCTGACCGGCCGACCGACGACCGCGATGGAACGGGAAAGGGAGAGGGAGGATGGCTGAGGAGAACGGTGCCGGAGGCGAGCCCGTGGCGATCGCCCGGATGAGCCATACGGCCTTCGCCGAGCGGATGAAGCGTCCCGCCGTCATCCTCATCCCGCTCGCCTCGCAGGAAGAGCAGGGGCCGCATGCGCCGATGGGCGATTTCCAGCTCACCGAGCAGCTTGCGGAACGAAGCGCCCGGGCCGGCGGCGGCCTCTGCGCGCCGACCCTGCCGTTCGGCCATGCCGATTTCTTCCGCGCCGTTCCGGGCGGCATCCAGCTGCGCGCCGACACTTTCCGCCGCGTGCTGGAGGATATCCTCACCTCCTTTCTCGACCATGCCCAGGAGAGGCTGCTGATCTTCAACGGCCACACCGCCAATGCGCCGCTGATCGACCAGGTCTGCCGCAGGATCCGCCGCGAGCGCGGCGTGCTCATCCCCTCGCTCAACATCTGGCAGATCATTCCGGACAGCCTGTGGACGGCGCTCTGGGGGAGCGAGGCCGCCCGGGTGCGCGGCCATGGCGGCGAGCCGATGACCTCCGCCTTCCTGCATCTCTTCCCCGGGCTTGTCCGGCCGGAGCGCATCTGCGATCCCGGCCCGCGCGGCACGGTTTTCGGCCTGCCCGTCGGCGGCGTCTCCGCCAGCCGCTTCGAGGGATTGCCCTTGCAGGTGCCGCTCGATTGCACCGAGGTCGATGCGAACGGCATGCTGGGAGGCCTCGCCTCCAGGGCGAGCGCGCAGAAGGGCCGGGCGATCAGCGAGCATATCGTCGGCCACACCGCCCGGCTCATGCGCCACCTCATGGCCTTCGACCCGCGCAAGGCCGTCATTCCGCCGTCCGCGGCGGCTGGAGAAGGAGAAAACCGTGCCTGAATTCCGCATCGAACCGATGCCCGCCCCGGCATCGCCCGCGCTTCTCGGCGCGCTGGAGAGGATCGAGACCGCCAGCGTCGGCCACCTTCGCTATACCGGCTTCCTCGACGGCGACATCCGCCCCGTCGATCCCGGCCAGAGGGCGCGGGCGGGCGTCGCCGTCACGCTGGCGCTGCCGGCCCTGTGCTCCACCCTGCTGCACCACGCGCTGAGCCATCTCAGGCCCGGCGACATGCTGGTGATCGATCGTCTCGGCGACACCCGCCATGCCTGCCTCGGCGGCGTGGTGGCGCGGGCGGCGCGGCTTGCGGGCATTGCCGGCGTGGTGATCGACGGCCCCTGCACCGATGTGGCGGAAATCCGTGCCGAGGGCCTGCCGGTCTGGTGCCGCGGCGTTTCCGCCGTCACCACGCGCCAGCTCGATCTCGGCGGAACCTTCAACCGGCCGGTCGCCTGCGGCGGCGTGCCGGTGCTGCCGGGCGACATCGTGCTGGGCGATGCCTCCGGCGTCGTCGTGCTGCCGGCCGACGAGGCGGACGGGATCGCCGCCGCCTGCATCGCCCGCGAGGCGCGCGTCGCCCGCACCATGGAGCGGCTGCTGGACGGCGAGCGGCTGGGCGACATAACCCGCGCGAACGAGAAGGTGAAGGCGCGCCTCGATGAAAGGAACGGACCATGACCATGCTCGACGCCATTTCCGACCTGACGATCGACGGCGTTTTGTCGGTCGTCGCTCCCCGCGGGCCGCTGGTGCCCATGGTCTTCGACAGCCCGCACAGCGGGCTCGACATGCCTGCCGGTTTCCGGCCCGCCGTTTCGGCGGAGCGGGTGCGGGTGGCGGCCGACACGCATGTCGACGACCTGTTCGACACCGCGCCCGATCTCGGCGCGCCGCTGCTCAAGGCGCATTTCCCGCGCAGCTTTCTCGACGTCAACCGCGCGCTGCTCGACATGGACACCGAGATCCTCGCCGGTGCCTGGCCGCATCCGGTGCGCGAAAGCCCGACCGCCCGGCGCGGCATGGGCCTGATGTGGCGCTATGCCTGGGGCAACGAGCCGATGCATGCCGCGCCGATCAGCGTCGCGGAGGCGGAGGGCCGCATCCGGACCTACTGGCAGCCCTATCACCGCCATCTCGCGGCGCTGCTGAACGCGGTCTATGCCCGCTTCGGACGCGTCTACCACCTCAACTGCCATTCGATGACGGCGGTCGGCCATGCCATTTCCTCCGATCCGGCCGGCACGCTGCGCGCCGATATCTGCCTCGGTGACCTGAACGGCGCCGCGGCGTCGGCGGAGTTCGTCGCGCTGATCGCCGAGACGCTGCGGGCCGAAGGGCTGGAGGTCGCGCTCAACAGGCCGTTCCGCGGCGCCGAGCTCGTCACCGCCTATTCCAACCCCGCGCATGGCCGCCACAGCGTGCAGTTCGAGATCAACCGCCGGCTCTACATGGACGAGGCGACGCGCGAGCGCACGGCCGGCTACGCCGACCTGAAACGGGTGCTGGCGCGCATGAACCGCGTGCTCGCCCGCTATGCCAGCACGCAATGATGCATGAAAAGGAAGGACCAGCCGTGCCGACACCAGACCAGACCGCGCCCCTCAACTTCTACCGGCGCGGGCGCACGCCGATCTTCGCCTCAAGGATGGACCAGCGCTTCTCCTGGTGCTGCTACATTCCGGACGGCTACGACCCCGCCGGCGACCGGGTGCATCCGCTCGCCGTGCTCGTGCATGGCAGCCTGCGCGATGCCGATATCCTGCGCGACGCGTTCATCGATTTCGCCGAGGCGCATCAATGCCTGCTCCTGGCGCCGCTCTTTCCCGCCGGCATCGACGATGCGGAGGACCTGCACAACTACAAGCACATCGCCTATCGCGGCATCCGCTACGACCTCATCGTGCTCGACATGGTCGAGGAGCTCGCCGGCCGCTATCGCGTGGCGAAGGAGAAGGTGCTGATGCACGGCTTTTCCGGCGGCGCGCAATTCGCCCATCGCTTCTTCTACCTCCATCCCGGCAGGCTGCGGGCCGTGTCGGTCGGCGCGCCGGGCACCGTCACGCTGCCGGACCAGCGCGACTGGTGGGTCGGCGTCAAGGGCATGGAGGAGGTCTTCGGCCGGCCGCTCGACGTCGCGGCGATGCGGGACGTCGCCGTGCAGCTGGTCATCGGCGACCAGGACATCGAGACCTGGGACGTGACCGTCGGTCCGCAGTCGCCCTTCTGGATGGAGGGGATCAACGACAGCGGCGAGACGCGGGTGGACCGCCTGCGCAGCCTCGAGACGGGCCTTCGCTCCATCGGCGTGGATCTTCGCTTCGACACGGTGCCAGGCGTCAGCCATGACGGGACCGGCATCCAGGGGCCGGTAAAGGCGTTCTTCTCGCAGGTTCTCGCCGGCGCCTGACGCTATTCCCCATGCACGGCGGTGGCGACCCAGCGCAGAACCTGCGCCGGCGTCCCGCCGCCGATCGTTTCGCACCGCGTATTGACCGTGAAACCGCGATTCTCGAGGCACACCCGCACGGCCCTTCCGGCGATGCTGGCGCGGTATTCCACCCGTCCGTCGCCGCCAGCCTCTCCCGAAGCATCGCCGAGCAGGACGTTCCCGGAAAGCCCCTCCCTTGCCGCCCAGGTCAGGACCGCGTGTTCGGCGGCCTGCTCCGCCGCACCGAGCGCCGGATCGCCGCGATAGGCCGGCAGGTACGGCACGCCGTCGCGCAGGCAGGCGAGGAAGTCCGCGACCTCGGCGGGGGCGAGCCGGCTGTAGCGGGCCCGCGCGGGCAGCACGACCAGCGAGGCGGCGAAGCGGCAGCCGCCGAGATGGGTGGATTGCAGGATGCGGAAGGTCGCCGGATCGGCGGCCTGCCGCAGCGCCTTCCAGGTGGCGAAGCCGTAGCGGGCGCAGCACGGGTCCTGCTTGCCGTCCGTGCAGCAGACCACGGTGATGCGCGGGTCGCGCTCGCCCTGCCAGGCGCCGCCTTCCGCGACGGTGCGCAGCAGCGCCGCCGCCGCCTCGGGCGTGGCGGTGCGGCAAACGAGGCCGTCATGGCTGAAGGCGATGTCGTCGCCGTCGACCAGCGCCACATGGATGCCCGCCGCATTGGCCTCGCGAATGGCACCCGCGAGCGCTTCCGGCATGAGATGGGAGGATGTCCGCGGGACGCGCCAGTGGCCGCGCGGCCAGTGCAGCAGGGCGTAGCGTCCTGCCGAGGGGCCGAGGCCGGCCGCCGGCTCGCCCCTTGCCATGCACAGATCGCGGCAGAAGGCCCGTGCTGCCATCGCGGTGCTCAATCCTCCAGTCGGGCGGGCTTGGCGTCCGCGCCGGCGGGCGACCGGCTGAGATGGCGAAACAGGATGGCGGAGGCGAGCTTGCGGTCGTCGGCCCTGATCGCCTCGAGGATCGCCAGATGGTCGCGCGCCGCCTTGCGCACCCCCGCTTCGCTGAGCTCGGCGAATTCCGCGTATTCGGTCATGCGCCGCAGGCTGTTCTGCCGGCGGATGGATTGCACGAGAAAGCGGTTGTTCGACCAGGAGACGACCGTTTCGTGGAACCGGGCATTGGCCTCGAACCAGGCCGCCCCGTCGATCGCGGCAAGCGGGGCGTTGAGAAGCGCCACCTGCTCGCGTTCCAGCATGTCCAGGGCCGCGAGGTCGGCGCGAAACGTATCCTCCATCACCGCGCCGCATTCGATGATGGTGCGGTAGGCGTAGCTCTCGTTCACCGCCTGGCGGTTGTCGAGGCATTCGGCGAAGCGCCAGCCGTGCCCGTCGCGCCGCTCGGCAAGCCCCTCGGCCGCCAGCCGCATCAGCGTGCGCCGCACGATGCCGCGCGACGTGTCGAAATGATCGATGAGCTCGGTCTCCGACGCCTCGCCGCCGATCAGGCCGTTGGCGCGCGCATGCATAATGCGCCGGTAGAGCGTGTCCACCTCCGAGGGCGGCACCAGCTCGTCCATCGTCTCCCCTTCCGCAGGCCGGCGGGCCAGCGTGAAGCCGCGGCTGTCCGTCTGGGCGATGATGCCCTTGTCCGCGAGGAACTGCAGGACCTGGCGCACCGGCGTGCGGGAAATGCCGAATTCGCGCGCCAGCGCGGCATCGGAAATCTTCTCGCCCGCCGACCAACGCCCGGCATGGATGATCGGCATGAGCTTGCGGGCCACCTCGACCTGCAGCGCGCTGAGGCCGCTGGTATCCAGTCCTTGAGTTTGCGGAGCGACGGTTCGGGTGGCCAAGATGCGATCTCGATTGCGATTTTTTGAATTATGATCGCTCATAATACAAAAATAAGCCCCCGACAACTCGAAACCTGTTTTTCGCCCGGCCGTGTTCCATGATCAGGCGAGGCATCGCCTTGGCGTAAATGCCCCCGGGCGTTGCCATCGCGTGCCATGCGCCTATGATCGCGATGCATTGCTTTTTCCAACGTCGATGTTGTCGCCGTGAATTGTATCGATTGCAGGCTGATCCATTACGCGAAGGCGTCCTCGCTCTTCAACGGCATCCACAGGCCCTTCGTCTACGTGGTCTATTCGGAATGCGTCGCGCGCGCGGCCTTCCGGCTCGACCCGCAGCTCTCCATCTTCAAGCTGGGCTTTTCCGGCGGCGGCCAGGACAGGTTTCGCTCGCTGATCGAAGGCTGGTCCTTCCGGAACGGCCGCACGCCTCCCTTGGGCAATTGCCGGCGCTGGGAAAGCCTCGGCGTCTGGAAGATGCATACCGCCGAGGCGTTCGAGCGGAAATTCAAGGCCGTGGCGCAGGCACGGGGCCGGATCGTGCCGCCCCATGTCTACGGGTGGGACGAGAACAGCAGCCGGCTTGCGCAGCGAACCAACGGCGAAACCGAGATCTACTGGTTCAACGACACCGATTTTTCCAGCCTGCCCCTGTACCAGGACAAGGTCTGCACGGAGGAGCGCCGGTCCTTCGAGATGCTTGCGGAAATGTTCGGCGCGATAAGGGCCCGCAACGAGGCCTTCAAGGCGAAGATGTCGCGCCCGGACGCCTCCGGTTGAGCAGCCGGACGGAAGGGCCGGCCGGCCGGCGGCTGTCCCATGCACGGCTCGATGCAGGGCGCGCCGCATAATACCCTGGGGTTATTGGCATCGCCGTCCTCTTCCCCGACCCTTCACGGCATCATCTGGAGGAGGGGAGCATGACACGAACGATCAAACTCGACCGGACGCTTGGCCTGTGGTCCGTGGTGCTGTTCGGGCTGGCCTACATGACGCCCATGATCGTGTTCGGCACGTTCGGCGCGCTGGCGTCGGCAAGCCAGGGCACGACGGCGATGGCCTATTTCATCGCGGCGCTCGCGATTTTCCTGACGGCGGCAAGCTACGGCATCATGGCGAAGGTCTATCCGGTTGCCGGGTCCGCCTATACCTATGCCCGCAGGTCGCTGAATTCCGGCGTCGGCTTCCTCGTCGGCTGGGCTGTGCTGCTCGATTACTTCTTCCTGCCGATGGTCATCTGGCTGATCGGCGCGGCCTATCTCGGCGCGGCCTTTCCGGCGGTGCCGGCCTGGCTGTGGATCGTCGGCTTCATCGTCCTGACCACGGCGGTGAACGTTGTCGGCATCGCCTTCGCCAACCGGGTCAATGTCGTGCTCATGCTGGTGCAGCTTTCGGTGCTGGTGGCGTTCGTCGCGCTCGCCGCCCGCTACGTCGTCGCCGTCAACGGGGCCGGCGGGCTCGCCTCGGTGCGGCCGTTCTTCGAGGCCGGGGTGCCGTTCGGCGCTTCCGTGGCGGGTGCGGCCATCGCGGCCTATTCGTTCCTCGGCTTCGACGCCGTCTCGACGCTGACGGAGGAAACGCGCGAACCGACGCGCACCATGCCGAAGGCGATCATGATCATCGCCGTCATCGGCGGCCTTCTCTTCACCGGGTCGGCCTATGTCACGCAGCTTGCCCATCCCGGCGGCGAATTCGCATCGGTCGATTCCGCCGCCTCCGAAATCGCCCTGATGATCGGCGGCGACCTCTTCGTGACGGTGTTCCTCGCCACGCTCGTGGTGGCGCAGTTCACCTCCGGACTTGCCGCGCAGGCGAGCGTCGGCCGGCTGCTCTTCGCCATGGGCCGTGACGGCGTGCTGCCGGCCGGCATCTTCGGCAAGCTGCACGAGAAGTGGCGCACGCCCGTCCTCAACCTCGTCGTCGTCGGCATTGTCGGCCTCCTGGCGCTGACGCTCGACGTGACGACCTCGACGTCCTTCATCAATTTCGGTGCGTTCCTCGCCTTCACCGCGGTCAATGTCTCGGTGATCGCGCTCTATCTGCGGGGCAATGCGGTCGTCAGGCCGCTCGGCCCGCTTCTCGGGCTCGCCGTTCCGGCCGCGGGCGCGGTCTGCGACCTCTTCCTGCTCTGGAACCTCGACGGGCACGCCAAGCTGCTCGGCGTCATCTGGCTGGCGGCGGGCGTCGTCTACCTTGCCTATCTGACGCGCTTCTTCCAGCTTGCGCCGCCGGAGGTGGAGTTCGCCGAATGATCAGCGCCTGCTGAGAAACAGATGGAACAGTTCCGCCTGGCTGGAAATGGTGAGCTTGGCATAGGCCTGGCGGCGATGGACCTTCACGGTATTGGGCGAGACGCCGAGCGTCGCGGCGATGGAATAGGTGGAGTGACCCTTGAGGATGAGGGTCACGATCTCCAGCTCCCGCTTGGAAAGCAGCGGATGGCTGATTGTCGCGGCGGCCGCCTCGCTGCCGCTCGACGGGGTGAACCGGGCATGCCAGTGCCGCTCGGCAAGCGCCCGGACCACCGGCGCGGCGCTTTCGAGGCGGGCGATATCGCGGCGGGAGAAGGCCGGGACCGCCCCGATGCGCGAAAGCGACAGCACCGCATCGACATCGCGGAGCTTCAGGATGAAGCCGACCTCGTCGAGGATGCCCGTCGCCTGGTAGTGGCGGCGGTAGTATTCCGTCTCGGCAAACCGGTCGGGCGCCAGCCGCCGCATCACCAAAAGGCCTTCGGGCGGCAGGGTGCGCACGGCGTCGTAGAACGGGTCGAGGATATAGGCGCCGGCAAGGTAATGGTCGACGATGGTGGTGCGGTCGCCGACGATCCGCGCATTGTCGAGGTCGAAGGCCTTGCCGCCCGGCGCATAGGCAAAGCCGTTCATCATCTGGAAGGGAACGAGATGGCGGAGCGCGCGCTCCAGCGCGGCGGGAAAGCCGTCCTCCCCGATGAGCGACACGGTCTCGGCAAGCCCCGCATGCCAAAGGTCGATGGAGGCGCCTGCCGCGCCCGATCCTGCCGCCACGTTCCCGCCCCTCCTTCTTTCCGCAAGACCCGGAGCGTTTTCCCCGAGCCGGGAGAACGCTCCGCCCCTGTTTCTCCGCAAATCCGCTTCGCGCTCGTGCCGGAATTGCCCCAGCTTTTTGTTTTGCCGCATTATCCGGCGCCGAAGCGATCCCGCGTCGGCTGGAAATGCTCTAGCACGGAGTCCGTGACCATGCAGACAGTTTCTCGCGCCGTCGCGCCGGCCCATCCGCTCGACCTGCCCGCCACGGTGATCGCCGCCGGCATCCGCGCCGGTGAATTCTCGGCCGAGGCGGTCGTCGCCGAATCGCTCCGGCGCGCGCGCATCGTCGGCGAGGCGCTGAATGCCTTCACGCTGCTGCGCGAGGAGGCCGCGCTTGCGGCGGCGCGGGAGGCCGACCGCCGCGCCGCGGGCGGAGGCGCCGCGCCCGCGCTCCTGGGCGTGCCCTTCGCCGCCAAGGACCTGACGCCGACGAAGGATGACCTGACGACGCTCGGCTCCTGGACCCGAGACGACTGGACGCCGGCGCAAAGCGCCCTGTGCATCCGGCGGCTGGAGGCCGCGGGGGCGATCCTCATCGGCAAGACGACGACGCCGGAATTCGCCCATTCCAGCTTCACGGCAAGCCCGCGCTGGGGCATCACGCGCAATCCCTGGAATGCGGCGCGCACCAGCGGCGGCTCGTCGGGCGGCTCGGCGGTCGCGGTCGCGGCCGGCGTCGTGCCCTTCGCGGAGGGCACGGACATGGGCGGCTCGGTGCGCATCCCCGCCGCCTTCACCGGCATTGTCGGCCTGAAGCCCAGCCTCGGGCGCATTCCCATGACGATCCTGCCCAGCGTCTTCGACAACATCTCCCATTTCGGCCCGCTGGCCCGCACCGTGGAGGATGCCGCCGCCTTCATGGCCGCGGCCGCCGGCCCGGATGACGAGGACATCTCCTCGCTGCCTCTCCCCTTCTCGGCGGAAAAGGCACGGACGGGCTCCCTTGCGGGCCGGCGCTTCGCGCTGTCCCTCGACCTCGGTTACTACGGCGTCGACGCATCGGTGGAGGCCGCCATTCTTGCGGCGGCCGATGCGCTTCGTGCCGCCGGCGCCGTCGTCGAGCCCGTGGAGATCGGCTGGACGCGGGCCGTCAACGACCGGTGGTACGACCTGTGGTGCGTGTTCATGGCCGCCTTCTTCGGCGAGGCGCTCGCGGCCCATCGCGGGCGCATGGATCCGCTCGTCGTCGCGCTGATCGAGCGGGGGCTGACGATGAACGCCACCGCCTACAAGAAGGTGGAGCTGCTCCGAACGGAGATGTGGCGCGACCTCGCCGCCGTCCTCTCGCGCTACGACGCCCTGCTTTGCCCGACCTGCGCCATCACCGCGCCCCCGGCCGGGGCCGACGACAACGACTACGTCGCCGACCTGCCGGACGGCCGCTTCCGGGGCCTGGACATGACCTGTCCGTTCAACCTGCTGCCGCAGTGCCCGGCGCTGTCGGTTCCCGCCGGGCTGGCGGGCGACGGCCTGCCCGTCGGCCTGCAGGTCGTCGGCCGGCGTTATGCCGACGAGGCGGTCCTTGCGGCGGGCGGGGCGATCGTGGCCGCGCTTCGCGCGGCGGGCCTCACCGTCGGGCGGCCGGCGGAATGGTCCTGGTAGCCGCCACTCCGTTCTGCCGGTCGCCGGCGCGAGGACCCGCCCTTCGCGACGGAACCGGCCCAGCCATATTGACACCGGCAAATTTTCACAATTAATATTGCAGTCAATTGATGGCTGCAATTTTTGATCTGCGCTTGCGGTTCGCCGTGCCCGGGGAGGGGCGGGGCGAGAGCGACGGCGGCTGCCGTCAGGCCGGCTTTCAGACATCGGACAGGAGGATTTCGATGAACGATATTGCAACGGTGATCGACCTTGCGCAATTCCGGCGCCAGGTGGAGACCGAGACGACCATGGCGATGTGCCCGACGGCGATCGCCATCGAGAAGAACATCCCCATCTATGACGGCGCATCGGTCGATGACGGCATCGGCCCGGAATGGGCCTCGGTCATCGGCGAGGGGCCGGGCGTCTTCGTCGTCAAGCGCGCCTTCACCGATCCGGGCGCCATCGACGCGGCAAGCGAGGTCTTCCGCGCGATCATCGCCGACGAGCGGGCGGCGGGCACGGCGGCCGGCGACCATTTCGCCAAGGCGGGCGCCAACGACCGCATCTGGAACTCGCTGCAGAAGCTCTGCCTGCGCGATCCCGCCGTCTATGCCCGCTACATGGCCAATCCGGTGATCGACATCGCCTGCCGCGCCTGGCTCGGCCCGGGCTACCAGATCGCCACCCAGGTCAACCAGGTCCGCCCCGGCGGCAAGGCGCAGGCGCCGCACCGCGACTATCACCTCGGCTTCATGAAGCCCGAGCAGATGGCGCAATATCCGAGCCATATCCACGCCACCGGCCCGACGCTCATCCTGCAGGGCGGCGTCGCGCATTGCGACATGCCGGTGGAAAGCGGCACGACGAAGCTCCTGCCCCATTCGCAGCGCTACCTGCCGGGCTATGTCGCCGCCACGCGGCCGGAGTTCCGGGATTATTTCGAGGAGAACTGCGTCCAGCTTCCGCTCGAAAAGGGCGACGCGATCTTCTTCTCCCCCGCGCTGTTCCACGCGGCCGGCGAGAACCGCACGGCGGACGTCGTGCGCATGGTCAACCTCATCCAGACGGCCTCGGCCTTCGCCCGCCACATGGAAAGCCTCGACCGCACCGCGATGGTCCGCGCGGTCTATCCGCATCTGGCGGGGCTGTCGCCGGCCGGGCGGCGGGCGGTGATCGCCGCGACGGCGGACGGCTATCCGTTCCCGACCAATCTCGACACCGATCCGCCGCTCGGCGGCCTTGCGCCGGAAAGCCAGCAGGATCTCGTCGCCCGGGCCGTCGAGGAGGGCTGGGATCAGGCGCGCCTCGACGCGGCCCTTGCCGCGCAGGGCGCCAAGCGCGCGGCCTGATGCATGGAGTTACCCGCAAAGGCTTCGGGCGGGGAGCGAACAGGAAGCCAATTTCGGGAGGACGTTAAGCATGAAGAAAATCCTGCAATCCCTGGCCCTCGGTGCGCTGCTGGCGACGACGGCGCTTGCCGGTGCTGCCCATGCGGATGGCGAGAAATTCGTCTGGATCAGCCACGGCCCGGACAGCGACAGCTGGTTCAACGTCATCAAGAACGCGATCAAGGTGACGAACGAGCAGATGGGCGTGACGACCGAGTACCGCAACCCGCCGACCGGCGACCTTGCCGACATGGCGCGCATCGTCCAGCAGAGCTCGGCCGCCGGCGTCGACGGCATTATCGTCACCATCGCCGATTTCAACGTGCTGGAAGGGCCGATCAAGGATGCCGTCGCCAAGGGCATTCCGGTCGTCACCGTCAACTCCGGCACGGTGGAGGAGAGCGAGAAGCTCGGCGCGCTGATGCATGTCGGCCAGCCGGAATATGAAGCGGGCCTCGGCGCCGGCAAGCGCGCGAAGGAGGCCGGCATCAAGAGCTTCCTGTGCGTCAACCACTACATCACCAACCCGGCCTCGGTGGAGCGTTGCCGCGGCTTTGCCGAGGGCATCGGCGTCGAACTCGGCAACCAGATGGTCGATTCCGGCATCGACCCGTCGGAAGTGCAGAACAAGGTGAAGGCCTATCTCACCGCCAATCCCGATACCGGCGCCATCCTGACGCTCGGCCCCAACTCGGCCGAACCCTCGATCCGCGCGGTCAAGGAGATGGGCCTCGACGGCGACATCTATTTCGGCACCTTCGACCTCTCGGCGGAGATCTCCGCCGCCATCAAGGACGGCACGATCAACTTCGCGATCGACCAGCAGCCGTTCCTGCAGGGCTCGATCCCGATCCAGGTGCTGACGAGCTATGTACGCTACGGCGTCGCCCCGGCCAATTCCATCTTCACCGGCCCGGGCTTCGTGACGAAGGACAATATCGCGCTGGTCGAGTCCCTGGCGGGCCAGTACCGTTGATCTGACGGTTTTCGCAGGCGCGGGCGGGCAGCCGCCCGCGTCCCGGCCTTTCGAGGCCCGGTCTTTCGAGGGAGGAGAATGCATTCATGACGGACGTCATTCCAGACGCGCTGAAGGACGAGCGCATCAAGCCCGTCTCGCCGCTCCGGCGCGCGCTGATCCGCCCCGAGCTCGGCGGCATCTGCGGCACCATCCTGGTCTTCCTGCTCTTTGCGGTGGTCGCCGGCGACAGCGGCATGTTCGCCGCCGAGGGCGTGATGAACTGGACGGTGGTGTCAGCCCAGTTCATGGTCATCGCGGTCGGCGCCTGCCTCTTGATGATCGCCGGCGAGTTCGACCTCTCCACCGGCTCGATGATCGGCTTTTCCGGCGTCATGATGGCGATCCTGTCGGTGCATATCGGCGTGCCGCTGTGGCTCGCCATCATCGCGACCTTCGTCTTCTGCATCCTTGTCGGCGGCGTCAACGGCTGGCTGGTCATCCGCACGGGCCTGCCGTCCTTCATCGTCACGCTCGCCTTTCTCTACATCCTGCGCGGCCTGACGATCTGGGGCTCGATCTACTTCACCCGCCAGACGATCATCGGCGGCGTCGCGGAAAAGGCGGCCAGCGACTGGCTGGCGCCGCTCTTCGGCGGCAAGATCCTCGGCGGCCTCTTCACCTGGATGGGCGAGATGGGCTGGATCGCCACCTTCACCCGCGGCAACCGCGCCGGCCAGCCGGTCATTGACGGCATTCCCATGCTCGTCGTCTGGGCGATCGTGCTCGTCGTCTTCGGCCATTGGCTGCTGACCCGCACCAAGTTCGGCAACTGGATCTTCGCGGCCGGCGGCGATGCGCTCGCCGCGCGTTATGTCGGCGTGCCGGTCAACCGGGTGAAGATCCTGATGTTCATGTTCTCCGCCTTCTGCGCCTGCGTCTTCGCCACCTGCCAGGTGATGGAGTTCGGCTCGGCGGCGGCCGACCGGGGCCTGCTCAAGGAGTTCGAGGCGATCATCTGCGTCGTCATCGGCGGGGCGCTGCTTACCGGCGGCTACGGTTCGGTCATCGGCGCGGCGCTCGGGGCGGTCATCTTCGGCGTGGTGCAGCAGGGCCTGTTCTTCGCCAATGCGGAAAGCTCGCTCTTCCGGGTGTTCCTCGGCGTCATCCTTCTGACCGCCGTGATCATGAACACCTACATCCGCCGCATCATCACGGGAGAACGCTGATGTCCGCCATCGTGGAGATGAGAAACATCACCAAGCATTTCGGCCATGTCATCGCGCTGGCCGGCGTCTCCTTCGACATAAGGCCGGGCGAGTGCCACTGCCTGCTCGGCGACAACGGCGCGGGCAAGTCCACCTTCATCAAGATCATGTCCGGCGTCTACAAGCCGAGCGGCGGCGAGGTGCTGGTGGAGGGCGCGCCGACGCTCTTCCAGAGCCCGCGCGACGCCATGACGGCCGGCATCGCCACCGTCTACCAGGACCTCGCGATGATCCCGCTGATGAGCGTCAGCCGCAATTTCTGGATGGGCCGCGAGCCGGAGCGCGGCGTCTGGCCGTTCAAGACCTTCGACACCGGCAAGGCCGACGAGATCACCGTCGCCGAGATGCGCAAGATGGGCATCAACCTGCGCGGCCCCGACCAGGCGGTGGGCACGCTCTCGGGCGGCGAGCGCCAGACGGTCGCCATCGCGCGCGCGGTCTATTTCGGCGCCAAGGTGCTGATCCTCGACGAGCCGACCTCCGCGCTCGGCGTGCGCCAGACGGCGAACGTGCTCAGCACCATCGACCGGGTGCGCAAGCAGGGTATCGGCGTCGTCTTCATCACCCACAATGTGCGCCACGCGCTCGCCGTCGGCGACCGGTTCACGGTGCTGAACCGCGGCCAGACGCTGGGCACGGCCGAGCGCGGCACGGTGGATGCGGCGGCCCTGCAGGACATGATGGCGGGCGGGCAGGAGCTGGCGCTGCTGGAAGCCTCGCTCGGCGGCACGATCTGACAAGACCATGCGCCGGGGCGCCGCCCGCGCCCCGGCAGCGGACCGAACATTCACAGTGCAATGATTCTGCAAGAAATGTTGCAGAAATGGCGCCCGCGGAAAACCCCGTGCGCCATCATCCGGGGAACAGAGAGAATGAAGAAGACGCTTCGCCTTGGCCTCATCGGGTCGGGTTTCATGGGCAAGACGCATGTCTTCGGCTTTGCGGCCGCCGCGCGGGTCTTCGACCTGCCCTACGAGGTGGAGCCGGCCGCTCTTGCCGACGTGACCCTGGCACAGGCGGAGGCCGCCCGCGCGTCGCTCGGCTTCCGGCGCGCCACGGACGACTGGCGCAGCCTGGTGGCGGATCCGGAAATCGACATTGTCGACATCACCGCCCCCAATGCCCTGCACAAGGAAATGGCGCTCGCCGCCATCGCCGCCGGCAAGCATGTCTATTGCGAAAAGCCGCTCGCCCCGCTGGCGGGCGATGCCCGGGAAATGGCCGAGGCGGCGGAACGGGCGGGCGTGCGCACGCAGGTCGGCTTCAACTATCTCTGCAATCCGATGCTGAGCCTTGCCCGGGAGATGATCGCGGGCGGGGAGCTCGGCGAGATCCGAGGCTATCGCGGCCTGCATGCCGAGGACTACATGGCCGATGCCGCCGCGCCCTTCACCTTCCGCCACGATCCGGCCGGCGGCGGGGCGCTGGCCGATCTCGGCAGCCACGCGCTGGCGACCGCCGAATTCCTGCTCGGCCCGATCGTCAAGGTGATGGGCGATTGCGTGACGATGATCGCCAGCCGCCCGGACGGCAAGGGCGGCATGCGCACCGTGGAGACGGACGATGTCGGCCGCGCCTTCCTGCGCTTTGCGAACGACGCCACCGGCTCCATCGAGGGCAACTGGATCGCCACCGGCCGCAAGATGCAGCACGATTTCGAGGTCTACGGCACGAGGGGGGCGCTCGCCTTCTCGCAGGAGCGCTTCAACGAGCTGCATTTCTACTCCACGGACGACCGGAAGGGCCGGCAGGGTTTCCGCCGCATCGAGGCGGGGCCGGATCACGTGCCCTATGGCCGCTTCTGCGTCGCGCCGGGCCACCAGCTCGGCTTCAACGACCTGAAGGCGATCGAGGTCGCCGGCTACCTGGAGGCGATTGCCGGCCTCAGGCCCGAGCCGTTCAATTTCCGCGCCGGCCTGCGCATCCAGACGCTGGTGGAGACGATCCACGCATCCGCGCGCGCCGGGCAATGGCGTGCCGTGGACGGCGGCTGAAACGAAGGAGGAGGGAACGATGAGGACGGTTGGAGTGGGCGTCATCGGCGCGGGCGTGATGGGGGCGGAGCATGCCCGCATCCTTGCCGGCGATGTCGCGGGCGCGCATCTCGTCGCCGTGGCGGACGCCGACCTGTCGCGGGCCGAGGCGGCCGCGCAGGGCGCGCGGGCCACGACGGACGCGCTGGCGCTGATCGCCGATCCCGCGGTCGAGGCGGTCCTCGTCGCCTCGCCCGACGCCACGCATCACCGGCTGGTGCTGGCGGCGATTGCAGCGGGCAAGCCGGTCCTGTGCGAAAAGCCGCTCGCCGCGAGCACCGCCGAATGCCTGGAGATCGTCGCGGCCGAACGGCGCGCGGGCCGGCAACTGGTGCAGACCGGCTTCATGCGCCGCTTCGATCCGGCCTACCGGGAGATGAAGGTGGCGCTCGACAGCAAGGCGCTCGGCGCCCTGCGCATCCTGCATTGCCAGCATCGCAACGCCGCGGCGCCCGCCTGGTTCACCGGCGCCATGGCGATCACAAATTCGCTGGTGCACGAGATCGATGTCTGCCGCTGGCTGCTCTCGACGGAATACAGTGCCGTGACCGTCATTCCCTGCCCGTCGGAGGCCGGGGGCAGCGGCGATCCCGCCCTGTTCGTCTTCGAGACGGAGGCCGGCAGTCTTGTGTCCGTCGAGGTCTTCATGAATGCCGTCTACGGCTATCATGTCCATGCCGAAGCCGTCTGCGCGGGCGGCACGATCGGCATGGCGCATCCGGCGCTCACCCGCACGCGGCGTGACGGCGCGGAGGAAGGCGCCTTTCCGGCAAACTGGGTTCCCCGCTTCCGCGATGCCTATCGCCTGCAGAACCAGGCCTGGATCGACGGCATCCGCAGCGCAACGCCACCCGCCGACGCCTCGACGGCCTGGGACGGTCTCGTCGCCACCTGCCTTGCCGACCAGATCGTCGAGGCGATGGCGACGCGCCGGCGCACGCCGCTCGTGCTGCCGGAGCGGCCGCACTGAACCGCGCATGAAACGGGTGTCCGCACCAAATATTGCGGATTGTTCTTGACTTGCAATAAAAATTGCTTTCTTTCTGGTTCTGGAATTATGCTTGCGGACGCGGCCCCTTCGGGCGGCGCCCCCCGCATGGAGGAGACAGCATGTACGGCTCATACGGTTTGTTCATCGACGGTGCCTGGTCGGGGCCGGCGCAGGGCGCTTCGACGGAGATCACCGATCCCGGCAACGGTGCGGTTCTCGGCAGCGTGCCGGCGGCGGGCGTCGAGGATACGGAGCGCGCGATCTCCGTCGCGGAGCGGGCCTTCCGCGGCTGGAAGGCGACGCCCGCCTGGGCGCGGGCCGACCTGCTGCACAAGGTCGCCGACGTCATGGCCGCCCGCGCGGCGGAAGCCGCCCGCCGGATCACGCTGGAGACCGGCAAGCCGCTCGCCCAGTCCGGGCGCGAATGGGGCCTCGCCGTCGACCAGTTCCGCTGGTACGCCGAGGAGGCGCGCCGCATCTACGGCCGCATCGTCGAGAGCCGCGCGCCGGGCGGCCGGCTGGAAGTGAGCCACGAGCCCGTCGGCGTCGTCGCCGCCTTCACCGCCTGGAATTTCCCGGCGGCGCTGATCGCCCGCAAGGTCGCCCCGGCGCTTGCCGCCGGCTGCGCCGTCATCGTCCGCCCCTCCGTCGAGGTGCCGGGCGTCGCGATGATCCTCTTCGATTGCCTGCGCGAGGCCGGCATTCCCGCGGGCGTCGCCAATCTCCTGATCGGCCCCACCGCCGCCACCTACAAGCCCATCATGGCCGCGGCCGCCGTGCGCAAGGTCTCGCTCACCGGCTCCACCCGCGTCGGCCAGCAGATGATCCGCGACAGCGCCGAGACGGTGAAGCGCGTCAGCATGGAGCTGGGCGGCAATGCGCCGATGATCGTCTTCGACGACGCCGATCTCGACAAGGCGCTCGATCTTGCCGTGCCGACGAAATACGCCAATGCCGGCCAGGTCTGCGTCACGCCCGACCGCTTCTACGTGCACGAGGCGCTGCACGACCGTTTCGCCGAGGGCTTTGCCGCCCGCGCCCGGGCGCTGAAGCTCGGCCACGGCCTCGACGAGGCGACGCAGATGGGGCCGCTGATCAACCAGCGCCGCATCGCCGCCGTCGAGGAGATCGTCGCGGATGCGCGCGACCGCGGCGGCAGGATCCTTGCCGGCGGGCGGCGCCCGGCGGAGATGAATGCCGGCTTCTTCTTCGAGCCCACCGTCATCACCGGCCTGCCGGACGATGCGAAGGCGATCGCGGAGGAGAATTTCGGCCCCATCGCCGCCATCACGCCCTTCGCCGCGGCCGACGAGGTCTTCGACCGCGCCAACGCCTCGGAGATGGGCCTTTCCGCCTATGTCTTCACCCGCGATGCCGGCCGCGCCCGCGAGGCGGCGGCGCGGCTTGAGGCCGGCATGGTCGGCGTCAACAGCTTTGCCCTGGCCGCAGCCGAGGCGCCCTTCGGCGGCATCAAGGCGAGCGGCATGGGTCGCGAAGGCGGCACCGAGGGCATCCTCGACTATTCCAACGTCAAGCTCGCGCAGATGACGGTCTGAGGGAGGCATGCATGATCAGGAACGGTGTCAGGCAGCGCTGGGCGGAAGGCAGGCCGGTGCTCAACGGCTGGCTCTCCATCGCCAATTCCTTCAGCGCGGAGATCATGGCCGCGCAGGGCTACGATTCCCTCACCATCGACCTGCAGCACGGCATCGTCGGTTATGACGGCGCGGTGCCGATGCTGCAGGCCATGCGGGCAAGCGGCGTGACGCCGCTGGTGCGCGTGCCCTGGCTCGATCCGGCCGATATCATGAAGGCGCTGGATGCCGGCGCCTACGGCGTCATCTGCCCGATGATCAACACCCGCGCCGAGGCCGAGCGCCTCGTCTCCTATGTGCGCTATCCGCCCGCCGGCGTGCGCAGCTTCGGCCCGAGCCGGGCCCTGTTTTCCGCCGGCCCCGGTTATGCCGCCGAGGCCGACGACGAGATCATCTGCCTTGCCATGATCGAGACCGCGCAGGCCTACGAGAACCTCGAGGATATCCTCGCCACGCCCGGCCTCGACGGCGTCTATATCGGCCCGGCCGACCTGACGCTCGGCCTGCAGGGCAAGCGCTACGCGCCCGGCTTCGACCGCCGCGAGCCCGAGATGATCGAGGCGATCAGGACCATCCTCCATGCCGCCCACCGGGCCGGCAAGCGGGCGGCGCTGCACAACGGCACGGCCGACTATGCCGCCGAGGCGGTCGGCTGGGGCTTCGATCTCGTGACCGTCTCCAACGACGTGCGGCTGCTCGCCGGCGCCGCCGAGGCGAGCGTCCGGGCCTTCCGCGAGCGCGTGCAGCAGGTCGCCCCCGCCGACACGATCGACACGGGAGGATATTGAATGCCGAGGATCCTGGTGGCCGGCAAGATCCACGCGGACGGCCTTGCCGTGCTCGAATCCGCGCCCGGCATGGTGATCGACTATGTCGAGGAGGTCTCCGCGGCAAGCTACGAGCCCTTCCTGGCGGCGGCCGATGCGCTGCTCATCCGCACCCAGCCGCTCCCCGCGGCCTTCATCGCCGGGGCGCGGCACCTCAAGATCGTCTCGCGCCACGGCGTCGGCTACGATTCCGTCGATGTCGCGGCGCTGAACGGCCGCGGCATCCCGCTTGCCGTGGTCGGCGACGTGAATTCCCGCGCGGTGGCCGAGCACGCCGTCATGCTGATGCTCTCGGCCGCGCGGCGCACCGTGCTCTTCGACCGCAGGATGCGGCAGGGCGACTGGAACTATCGCAACAGCCTCGATGCCGACGAGCTCGATGGGCGTACGCTGCTGATCGTCGGCTTCGGCCGCATCGGCCGGCGGCTGGCGCAGATCGGCGCGGCGCTTGGCATGACGGTGCTCGCCTATGACAAGTACCAGGATGCCGCCGGGATCGCGGCGGCCGGCGTCGTCCCGGTCGGCGACCTGATGGACGGGCTGCGCCGCGCCGACGTCGTGTCGCTGCATGTGCCGAAATCCGGTGCCGAGCCGCTGATCGGCGCGGCGGAGCTGGCGGCGATGAAGCGCTCGGCCATTCTCGTCAACACGGCGCGCGGCGGCCTGATCGACGAGAAGGCGCTGCTGGCGGCGCTGGAGGAGGGGCGGCTTTCGGCGGCGGGGCTCGACGTGCTCGATTGCGAGCCGCCGGCCGGCGACGACCCGATGCTCGCCTGCGAGCGGGTGGTGCTCTCCCCGCACAATGCCGGGCTCACCGAGGCCTGCGCGCGGCGCATGGCGATCGCCGCGGCGGCCAATATCCTCGATTTCTTCAAGGGCACGCTCGACCCGGCGCTCGTCGTCAACCGCGCGGAGATCGCCGCGCACCGTCCCGCGACGATCGGGGCCTGATCATGGCGCTCCTGACCTTTCGCGACATCGCCAAAGCCTACGGCACCGTGCCGGTGCTGAAGGGCATCGACCTCGTGGTCGAACCCGGCGAGGTCCTCGCCCTTGTCGGGGAGAACGGCGCCGGCAAGTCGACCCTCATGCGCATCGCCGCCGGCCTTGCACCGCCTTCCTCGGGCACGATGCTGCTGGACGGAGCGCCCGCGCCGGCAAGCCTCCATGCCGCCGAGCGGGCGGGCATCGTCATGGTGCACCAGGAATTCTGCCTCGCCCCGCATCTGACGGTGGCGGAGAACGTCTTCCTCGGCCGCGAGATCACCCGCGGCCTCTTCACCGATCGCAAGGCGATGGAGACGCGGGCGCGCGACCTTCTCGCCGAGCTCGGCTCGGCGGCGCCGGTGCGCGCGCGGCTTCGCGACCTTCCCGTTTCCGACTGGCAGATGATCGAGCTTGCCAAGGCCTTCGCCCGCCAGCCGAAGCTCATCCTCATGGACGAGCCGACCGCCGTGCTCTCGGCGACCGAGGCCGGCAACCTCTTTGCGCGCATGCGCGCCTTCCGCGCGGCGGGCGGCGCGGTGATCTTCACCTCGCACCGCCTCGACGAGGTGAAGGCGATCGCCGACCGGGTCGCGGTGCTGCGCGACGGCCAGATCGTGCGCGTCGAACGGGCGCATGACATCTCCGAGGACGCGATGGCCGAGGCGATGGTCGGCCGGCCGCTGGCCGAGATCTATCCGCCGCGGCGCGGCGCGGCCGCGCGCAAGCCGCTCCTCAGCGTGGCCGGCCTCACGGCGCCCGGCGCGGTGGAAGAGGCGACGCTGGAAATCCGCGAAGGCGAGGTGCTCGGCATTTCCGGCCTTGTCGGCTCCGGCCGCACCGAGCTCTTCGAGGCGCTGTTCGGCCTGCGCCCGGCGAAATGCGCCTCCTTCATGCTGCGCGGGGAAAAACGCCGGCTGCCGGCGGCGCGCGAGGCCTGGGGGCTGAAGCTCGCCTACCTGACGGAGGACCGAAAGGGCAAGGGCCTGCTGCTCGGCAAGCCGCTGGCGGAAAACGTCGCCCTGACCAGCGGCGCGATCGCCGGCGCGGCCTGGATCGACCGGCGGGCCGAGCGGCGCGGTCTGGAGGCGGCCGTCGGGCGCTACGACATCCGCACCGGCCGGCTCGACGTTACCGCGGGCGCGCTCAGCGGCGGCAACCAGCAGAAGGTGCTGATCGCCAAGACGCTCGGGGTGGAGCCGGACCTCGTCGTCTTCGACGAGCCGACGCGCGGCGTCGATATCGGCGCCAAGCAGCAGATCTACGACATCATCGCGGGGCTCGCCGCCGCGGGCAAGGCGATCGTCGTCATCTCCTCGGAGATGCAGGAGATCGTCGGCCTGTCCGACCGGGTGCTCGTCATGCGGCGCGGCCGCATCGCCGGCGAGCTTTCGGGAGAGGGCATCACCGAGACCGACATCATCCGATTTGCCATGGGCCTCGAAGAGAAGGACCCGCAGGAGGAGGCAAGCCATTGACCGACATCACCGCCACGTCCGCCGGCAGCGCAGCCGCGTCGCCGGGCCGCACCCTCGTCGGCCTGTTCGGGGCCGCCGGCCCGCTCATCGCGCTCATCCTCCTGATGCTGGTCGGCGCGCTGATGAGCGACAGCTTCCTCGGCGCGGAGAACCTTTCGAACGTCTTCACCCGCAGCGCCATCATCGGCATCATCGCGGTCGGCGCCACCTTCGTCATCACGGCGGGCGGGCTCGACCTGTCGGTCGGCTCGCTCTCGGCGCTCGTCGCCGGCATGACGATCATGTTCATGAATTCGGCCGCCGCCACGCTCGGCGACGGCTGGCAGCTCGTCGCCGCCGGCATCCTCTTCTCGCTGGCCATCGGCGCCTTCGCGGGCTTCATCAACGGCTTCATGATCGTGCGCGGCCGCGTCGAGGCCTTCATCGTCACGCTCGGCGCCATGGGCATCTTCCGCTCGGTCATCACCTGGCTTGCCGACGGCGGCTCCATCTCGCTCGATTTCTCGCTGCGCGATGCGGCGCGGCCGATCTATTACGGCCAGGTCCTCGGCATCGCCGTGCCGATCATCGTGCTCGCCGTCATCGCCGTCATCGGCGAGCTGACGCTGCGCCGCATGCGCTTCGGCCGCCATGTCGCCGCCATCGGCTCGAACCGGCACGTCGCCTTCTATTCGGCGATCCCGGTCAGCCGCGTGCGCATCCTCACCTATGTCATCCAGGGCCTCTGCGTCGCCGTCGCCACCGTCATCTACGTGCCGCGGCTCGGCGCCGCCACGCCCTCCACCGGCCTCATGTGGGAGCTGGAGGCGATCGCCGCCGTCATCATCGGCGGCACGGCGCTCAGCGGCGGCTTCGGCCGCATCTGGGGCACCATCGTCGGCGTGCTGATCCTCGGCTTCATCAGCAACATCCTCAACCTCACCGGCTTCGTCAGCCCCTATCTCAACGGCGCCTTCCAGGGGGCGATCATCATCATCGCCGTGCTCCTGCAGCGCGACCGGGCGCAGGGCTGACGCTTCATTTCACAACAGGGAGACAAGTGAATGTTCCATCGACTGAAATCCATGCTCGCCGCAGGTGCGGTGGCCGTTGCCGCCATCGCGGCGCCCGCCCTTGCCGCCGACGCCGTCATCGGCGTCTCGATCCCGGCGGCGACGCACGGCTGGACGGGCGGCCTCAACTACCACACCAAGCGCACGATCGACCGGATGAAGGAAGCCTTCCCGAACATCGACTTCGTGCTGGCGACCTCTTCCAGCGCGACGCAGCAGGTCAACGACATCGAGGACCTGATGGCGCGCAACATCAACGCGCTCGTCGTTCTGCCCTTCGAATCCGATCCGCTGACCGAGCCGGTCAAGGCCGCCAAGGCCAAGGGCGTGTTCATCGCCACCGTCGACCGCGGCCTTGCGGAAGAGGGCATCGAGGACCTTTATGTCGGCGGCGACAACCCGCAATACGGCACGGCGGCCGCCGAATACTTCAAGAAGAAGTTCCCGGACGGCGGCAAGATCGTCGTGATGCGCGGCATCCCGACGGCGATCGACAATATCCGCATCGACGCCTTCAACGCGGCGCTGAAGGACACGAAGATCGAAGTGCTCGACATGCAATATGCCAACTGGAACCCGGACAAGGGCTTCGAGGTGATGCAGGACTACCTGCAGCGCTTCCCTGAGATCGACGGCGTGTGGGCCGGTGACGACGATGCGGCGCTCGGCGCCATCGAGGCGATCAAGCAGGCTGACCGCAAGAACGTCACGGTGCTCGGCGGTTCGGGCATGAACAAGGTCATCAAGCTTGTCATGGACGGCCACGACATGGTCGATGCCGACATCTTCTACCCGCCGACGCTGATCATCCCGGCGATCGAGCTCGTCACGATGAAATACGCGACGCAGGCCCCGATCAACGGCCGTTACGTGCTCGGCAGCCCGCTGATCACCAAGGACAATGCCGCGGAATACTACTTCCCGGACGCGCCCTACTGACAAGCAGGCCCGGAGCACGCCTCCCGGCCTCCCGCCATGCCTCCGGGCATGGCGGGATGCGCCGTTTCCGGGCGAGCGTTGCAGACTTCGGTTTTATGCAATAGTGCAAATATGGACCGGCACCGGCTCATCCCGGGTCCGAGACAGTACCATCCGGGGAGTAGGCCGTATGCCGAGGGTAAAGCAGTCCGATCAGCCGCCGCCGAAGACGGCGAACTACGAGACCTTCGTCAACATCGTCACCGAGGCCTATCCGAACCTGTCCGACCGCTTCCAGCAGGTCGCCCGCTTCATCACGCAGAACCCGAATGTCGTGGCGATGCAGTCGATCAACGCGATCGCAGAACAGTGCGGCGCGCATCCCTCCATCCTCGTGCGCTTCGCCCAGCATTTCGGCTTTTCCGGCTTCAAGCAGCTCCAGTCGGTGTTCCAGAGCCGCCTGTCGACGGCCGCGCCCGGCTACCGCGAGCGCATCAGCGCGCTCGACGTCGACCTGGAAAAGACCAAGCGCAAGGGCAATCTCGGCTTCCTGCACGATCTCGTCGTGCGCGACATCGCCACCCTGCAGGAGCTCCTGAACACCACGACGGAGGAGAGCCTGTCGCAGGCGGCGCGCGCGCTGAAGAACGCCAACACGATCTTCATCGCCGGCCAGCTGCGCTCCGAGCCGATCGCCAAGTTCCTGCGCTACGTGCTGTCCATGCTGCAGTGCCGGGTCATCCTGCTCGACCCCGCCGGCGGCCTTGCGCCCGAGATGGCCAAGGTGATGGGCAAGAAGGACGTGCTGGTCGCCATCGCCTTCCGCCACTATGCCAAGGAGGTGGTGACGATCGCCGATGTCGCGGCCGAGACCGGCACGCCCATCGTCGCGATCACCGACAGCCAGCTCTCGCCGCTCGCCAAGAACGCGGCCGTGCTCTTCACCATCCCGGAAGACGAATATTCCTTCTCGCGCTCGCTCGCCGCGCCGATGTGCCTGACGCAGACCATCGCCGTGGCGCTCGCCGCCCTCCTGCAGGAGGACAAGAAGGGCTCGCCCGAGATCCCGACGGTCACGGGCAGGCAGCGGCGCAAGGGCTAAGGCGGTACGCAGGTCGAAATACCGCATAGCGGCTCTGCATCCTCTCCTCCGTCATCCTCGGGCTTGACCCGACCATGACGAAAGAGAGGCATGCGGCGCTCGGCAGGGTTGCTTTGGGACGCCCTTCAGCCGGTGATCTCATCGACCCTGACGAAGCGGCCTTCCGCCTTGGAGCGGATGGCGGCCTCGGCCAGCACCAGTGCCTTTTCGCCGTCGTCGAAGGTCACGTCCGGCGTAGCGTTGGCGGCGACGCAGCGCAGGAAGGACTTCAGGCCGATCTCGAAGGCTTCGACGTAACGTTCGATGAAGAAGTCGAGATAGGGCTCGCCCGCACCGGTGGCGGCCGCGGTGAAGCGCTCGACCTGGTGGGCGCGCCGGTTGCCGGAGATCAGCATGCCCTTCGCGCCGAACAGCTCGACGCGCTGGTCGTAGCCATAGGCGGCGGCGCGGGAATTGTTGATGTGGCAGAGCTTGCCGCTTGCGGTGCGCAGGATGATCATCGTGGAATCGACGTCGCCGAATTCCGCGAGCGTCGGGTCGACGAGCGTGCTGCCGGTGGCGAAGACCTCGGCGGGTTCCTCGCCCAGCATGAAGCGGGCAAGGTCGAAATCGTGGATGGTCATGTCGCGGAAGATGCCGCCGGAGACCTTGAGATAGTCGCGCGCGGCAAGGCCCGGGTCGCGGGAAGTGATGATCACCTGCCGCAGATCGCCGATCTCGCCGGCGCGCACCGCATCGCGTGCGGCCCGGTGGCCGGGATCGTAGCGGCGGTTGAAGCCGATCTGGACGGGCCGGTCGAAGCCGGCGATGGCCTTGCGGCAGGCGACGACGCGGGCAAGCGAAAGGTCGATCGGCTTTTCGCAGAAGATCGCCTTTCCGGCGCGCGCGGCGGCCTCGATGAGGTCGGCATGGGTGGCCGTGGAGGTGGCGATCAGCACGGCGTCGGCAAGGGCGATCGCCTCCTCGGCGCTGGCGGCGACCGGGCAGCCGTAGCGCCGGCCGATCTCCCCGGCGGCGGCGGTGACCGGGTCGTAGACGGCGGCAAGCGCCGCACCCTCGGCGCGGGCGATGGTGGCCGCGTGCATCTTGCCGATGCGCCCGCAGCCGAGCAGTGCGATCCTCGTCATGGTTCCTCCTCGGAATGTATGGATGGCTTGCAAAAAAAGTTGCGCATATGAAATTTCGTCAATATTAATTCTGCCGGGAGCGCTTTTGCAAGCCCGTTTCGGACGGGACAGAATCTGGAGGAGGAGAGCATGGCGGAATTTCCCTTGGCCGGGCGCCGTTTGCGGCTCGGCGTCATCGGCGGCGGGCAGGGCAGCTTCATCGGCAAGGTGCATGCGCGCGGCGCGCGGCTTTCGGGCCGCTGGGATGTGGTGGCGGGCGCGCTGTCGTCCCGCCCGCAGGTGGCGCAGGAATCCGGCCGCGCCTGGCTCCTTGCGGAGGATCGCATCTATACCGACTACCGCGTGATGGCCGAGCGCGAGGCGGCGCGGCCGGACGGCATCGACGCCGTGGCGATCACCACGCCCAACAATTCCCACCATGCCATCGCCGTCGCCTTCCTGGAGAAGGGCATCGACGTCATCAGCGACAAGCCGCTGACGACGACGCTCGAGGATGCGCTCGACCTGGTGCGCCGGCAGAAGGAGACGGGCCTCGTCTTCGGCGTCACCTATGCCTATGCCGCCTCCGCCATGGTGCGCCAGGCCCGCCAGATGATCGCGGAAGGCGCGCTCGGCAGATTGCAGCAGGTGCATGTCGAGTATTTCCAGGAATGGGCGCTGACCCCGCCGAGCGAGGCCGGTGCCGGCGCCCAGTGGCGCGTCGATCCCGCCATTGTCGGCCCCACCTTCACGACCGGCGACATCGGCACCCATTGCCACCATCTCGGCGCCTTCGCCTGCGGCCGCCCCGTCACCGCCGTGCGGGCGGAGTTCCACACGCTCGGCCCGCCGAAGGCGCTGGAGGACACGGCCTTCATGCATGTGCGCTACGAGGGCGGCATTCCCGGCACCATCATGATCTCGCAGGTCGCGCCCGGCGCCCATTGCGGCCTGCGCATCCGCGTCTTCGGCGACAGGGCGAGCCTGGAATGGAACCAGGAGGAGCCGGAGCTGCTGCACTTCCGCCGTTTCGGCGAGCCGGCCCGCGTGCTGACGCGCGGCGAGGGCGCAGGCATCGGCACGCATGCGGCGCGTTTCGTGCACATGCCGCGCGGCCATCCGGAGGCGCTGAGCGACGCCTGGGGCAATCTCTACGAGGAGTTCGCCATCGCCATCGAGGCGCGCCGTCTCGGCCGGACCCTGCCCGAGGGACTGCTCGCCTATCCGACGGTGGTGGACGGCGCGCTCGGCGTGAAGTTCATCGAGGCGGCGCTCGCCTCCAGCCAGTCGGGCGGCGCCTGGGCGGACTGCACGCTGCCGTCATGAATTGCAATAAGTATTGCAATAAACAATAATGTAGAATAAAAGTTTCAGACAGTGGCCGGCGCGAAAAGGCCGGCCGAGGGAGGTTTACCATGTCCACCATCCGCCTGACCATGGCGCAAGCCCTGGTGCGTTACCTGTGCAACCAGTTCACCGAGATCGACGGCAGGCGCGAGCCGCTGTTTCCCGGCGTCTTCGCCATTTTCGGCCATGGCAATGTAACATGCCTTTCCGAGGCGCTGGAAGCGGTCAAGGACACGCTGCCGACCTGGCGCGGCCAGAACGAGCAGTCGATGGCGCTTGCCGCGATCGGCTTTGCCAAGGCGACGCGCCGCCGCCAGATCATGGTGGCGACCAGCTCCATCGGCCCGGGCGCGCTGAACATGGTGACGGCGGCGGGCGTCGCGCACACCAACCGCCTGCCGGTCCTGCTGCTGGCCGGCGACAGCTTCGTCAACCGCCGGCCCGACCCGGTCATGCAGCAGGTCGAGCATTTCGGCAATCCGACCATCACCGTCAACGACGCCTTCAAGGCCGTGACGCGCTACTGGGACCGCATCGTCCATCCCGAGCAGATCATCGCCTCGCTGCCGCAGGCCGTCGCCGTCATGCTGGACCCCGCCGATTGCGGCCCGGCCTTCCTGGCCCTGCCGCAGGATGTGCAGGAGATCGCCTGGGACTATCCCGAAAGCTTCTTTGCGCCGACGGTCCACAAGGCGCCGCGCCCGCGGCCGGACCGCGACAGCCTCGCGGAGGCCGTGCGCGTGCTGAAGGCGGCAAAACGCCCGCTGATCATCTCCGGCGGCGGCGTGCGCTATTCGGGTGCGGAAACGGCGCTCGCCGCCTTTGCCGAAAAGCACGGCATCCCGCTCTGCGAGACCATTGCCGGCAAGGGCACCGTCACCCATGACCACCCGGCCCATGTCGGCCCGATAGGCATCGTCGGCTCCACCTCGGCCAATGCGCTGGCGGGCGAGGCCGACGTGGTGCTCGCCGTCGGCACGCGCCTCATGGATTTCACAACCGGTTCCTGGACCGCGTTTTCGCCCGACGCCCGCTTCGTCTCGATCAACGCGGCGCGCTGGGATGCCAGCAAGCACCGCGCCGTGGCCGTGGTCGGCGATGCGCTGGAGACGGTCGGCGAACTGGAAGCCGCCATCGGCGATTACAGGGCGGATGCCGGCTGGACGGAGAAGGGCAGGCGGGAATTCGCCAGATGGAACGAGGCGCTCGACGGCTACCAGAAGCCGACCAATGCGCCGGTGCCGACCTATGCCCAGGTCGTCGGCATCGTCAATGCGAAGGCCGGGGAGCGCGACCTCCTGATCACCGCCGCCGGCGGCCTGCCGGGCGAGGTGATGAAGAACTGGCGCGTCAAGGCGCCGAACACCTTCGACTGCGAATTCGGCTTCTCCTGCATGGGCTACGAGATCGCCGCCGGCTGGGGCGCCGCCATGGCCGACCCCACCCGCACGCCCATCGTCATGATCGGCGACGGCACCTACATGATGATGAACTCGGACATCTATTCGACCGTGCTGTCCGGCCACAAGATGATCCTCATCGTCTGCGACAACGGCGGTTATGCCGTCATCAACCGCCTGCAGAACGCCAAGGGCACGCCGGGCTTCAACAACCTCATCAAGGATTGCCGCGTCAAGGAGCCCTTCGCCGTCGATTTCGCCAAGCATGCCGAGGCGATGGGCGCGCTGACGCGCCGCGTCGACAGCCTTGCCGATCTCGGCGAGGCCGTCGAATGGGCGAAGGGCACCGACCGCACCACCGTCATCACCATCGTCTCCGACGCCTTCACCTGGACCCCGGGCGATGCCTGGTGGGATGTCGGCGTGCCGCAGGTGAGCGCGCGGGCCGAGGTCAACGCCGCGGCCGCCAACCAGCAGGCCGGCCGGAGGAAGCAGCGCGTCGGCGTCTAGCCTGCCTGAAGGCGCGGCCGGTCTCCATCGCCATCCTTGCCAGGTCAAGCGTCCGGGTCTATCGACGGTTCCAGGAAGCCATGATGTGCGAGGACGACCATGCATGAGATCGGGAAAATAGAGGCCGCGGACAAGCCCGCCTTCTACCGCGAGCTGCTCGCCCAGGCCGAGGGGCTGCTGCATGGCGAGCGCGATGCCGTTGCCAATGCGGCGAACCTCTCGGCGCTGATCTTTGATGCGGTCGACGATCTCAACTGGGCGGGCTTCTACTTCCTCAAAGGCCCGCAGGAGCTGGTGCTCGGCCCGTTCCAGGGCAAGGTCGCCTGCGTGCGCATTCCGGTCGGCAAGGGCGTCTGCGGCGTCGCCGTGGCGGAGGGGAAAAGCCAGCTCGTGCCGGATGTGCACGCCTTTCCGGGGCACATCGCCTGCGACGCGGCCTCGCGCTCCGAGCTCGTCACGCCGCTCGTGCGCGACGGCGTGGTGTTCGGCGTTCTCGATCTCGACAGCCCGTCGCCCGGCCGGTTCACGGCGGAAGACCAGGCCGGCTTCGAGGCGCTCGCCGCGCTCTACGTCTCGGCGAGCGAGGCCTGAAACGGCGAACGCCCGGCTTTTGCCGGGCGTCCATCTCGCCTTGTCAGCGGCCTTACGCCGCCTTCTTGCCGGCGTCGAAGGGAATTTCGATGTCGACGGCGAGCGTCGAGACCTGCGCGCCGCGTTCCATCTTGATGGAGACCTTCTCGTCGTCCACCTGCATGTGCTTGGAGATCGCCTTCAGGATCTCGTCGCGCAGCTTGTTGACGAGATCGCTGTCGCCGGTGGCGGCCCGCTCATGGGCGAGCAGCACCTGCAGCCGCTCGCGCGCGGCCGGCGCCGACTGGGCGCGGGAGAAGAAACGGAACAGGTTCATGCCGCCTTCCTTCCGAAGATCTTGCCGAGGAACGAGCGCTTGTCGCCGGGAATGGTGACCGGCAGGCTTTCGCCCTTGAGGCGGCGCGTCGCTTCGAAATAGGCGAGCGCCGGGGCCGAGCGGCCGTCGGCGAGCGTCACCGGGGCGCCGACATTGGAGGCGCGCAGCACGTCCATGCTCTCGGGGATGATGCCGAGCAGCGGGATCGAGAGGATTTCCAGCACATCGTCGACCTTCAGCATGTCGCCGCGCTCGGCGCGGGCGGCATCGTAACGGGTCAGCAGCAGGTGCTTTTCGATGCGCTCGCCGTTCTCCGCCTTCAGCGTCTTGGAATCGAGCAGACCGATGATGCGGTCCGAATCGCGCACGGACGAGACTTCCGGATTGGTGACGACGATCGCCACGTCGGCATGGCGCATGGCCAGCGTCGCGCCGCGCTCGATGCCGGCCGGGCTGTCGCAGATCACCCAGTCGAAGGCGTTCTTCAGGGCGGCGATGACCTGCTCGACGCCTTCGGGCGTGAGGTTGTCCTTGTCGCGGGTCTGGGAGGCCGGCAGCAGGTAGAGCGTCTCGACGCGCTTGTCGCGGATCAGCGCCTGCGTCAGCTTGGCCTCGCCCTGGATGACGTTGACGAGGTCATAGACGACGCGCCGTTCCGCGCCCATGACGAGATCGAGATTGCGCAGGCCGACGTCGAAATCCACGACCACGACCTTCTCGCCGCTTTGCGCCAGCGCGGCGCCGAGCGCGGCCGACGACGTCGTCTTGCCGACGCCGCCCTTGCCCGATGTGACCACGATTACCTTGCCCATTGACCTCTCCGTTTTATGAACCGCCTTCGGTTCAGCCAAGTGTTGCCGCCTTGATGGCTTCGCCTTCCAGCCAGATCTGCACGGGCTTGCCGCGCAGCTCCGGCTCCATGTCCTCGGCCGTCTTGTAATAGCCGTCGATGGCGATCAGCTCCGCTTCCAGCGTGCGGCAGAAGATGCGGGCCGAAGCGTTGCCCGTCGTGCCGGCCATCGCACGGCCGCGCAGCGGGCCGTAGACATGGATCGAGCCGCCGGCGACGATTTCCGCGCCCGATGCGACCGAGCCGACGATGGTGACGTCGCCTTCGGGAAAGAAGATGGACTGGCCCGAGCGGACCGGCCGCGCGACGACCATCGACGGTACCGTGTGCATCGGCGGCGGGCTCGCGGGCGCCGCGGCCGTCTCGACGGGCTCGGCCTTTTCGGCCTTGCCGGCCTTCTTCGAAGGCTCTTCCGCCGCCGGTTCCTCGATATCGGCCGCAGGGCGGCCGTCGGTCATGGCCGGCGGCATGTCCGCGCCGAGCAGCGAGGAGCGCGCGCCCTCGATGCCCATGACGCGCACATTGCGGGCGCTCAGCTGGCCGACGAGTTCGCGAAGCTCCGCCTTCTCGATGTCGAGCCCGTCGACATCGAGCACCACCGGCCGCCGCAGGAAGAAGCCGGCGGAGCGTGCCGCCAGATCGTCGAGCCGCACCAGCCAGTCCTCGAAGGGCAGCTCCGGGGTCAGCGCAAGCGCGAGGAAGGATCGCCCCTTGAGGCGGATCGGCCGTGGTTGGGTTAACACGTCAGTCATCTTCGTTAATTTTCGGTTGCTTCGGTGTACCGAGGAAATGGTTAACAAAGGGTTAATTTACAGGTCTGGCTGGCGCGAGGCATGCGTCCTGAGGCGGCCGTGCAACGGTTCGCGCAGAGCGGGAGAAATCGGGGTTTTCGCGTGTGCGTATTCTGTCTGCCAGCCGGTGAATTTCACGCAGGAGGGGTGCGATGCGGCCAGTTCCTCTTCTGTAGGCGGGACGCCTTGGCGCTACCCCCCTCTGCCCTGCCGGGCATCTCCCCCTCAAGGGGGGAGATCGACAAGCGGCGTGAACCTCGCTCAATTCGCGACGTTAAAGACGCGCAGAGCGCTGCTCCATCCAATCTCCCCCCTTGAGGGGGAGATGCCCGGCAGGGCAGAGGGGGGACCTATGCGATCGCCCAGCCCTTGCGCGGTCCGAGATCCCAAAAAAAGCCCGCCGGCGCCTATCGCGACCGGCGGGCAGGCTGGGAGGATCCCCTGGAACGCGTCAGGCCGCCGCCTCCTGGACGAAATGCCCCGGCGACACCTCGCGGTAGGTGCGCTTCGGCGGCACATAGCCGTGCGGGCGCAGCGGGCTCTTGATCTCCTCGTTGAGCGGCGGGTTGAGCTGTCCGCGCCGGGCGGGATCGGGGATCGGCACGGCGGAGATGAGGCGGCGCGTATAGGCGTGCTGCGGATTGTCGAAGATCGCCGCGCGCGGGCCGATCTCGACGATCTCGCCGAGGAACATCACGGCGACGCGATGGCTCATGCGCTCCACCACCGCCATGTCGTGCGAGATGAAGAGATAGGCGAGGCGATGCTGTTCCTGAAGATCGAGCAGGAGGTTGGAGACCTGCGCCTTCACCGACACGTCGAGAGCCGAGACCGCCTCGTCGGCGACGATGAGCTTCGGCTGGAGGGCGATCGCCCGGGCGATCGAGATGCGCTGGCGCTGGCCGCCGGAGAATTCGTGCGGATGCCGGTCGGCCATCGCCGCCGAGAGACCGACCTGCTGCAGAAGCTCGGCCACCCGCTCCTTCGCCTCGCGCCGGCTTATCAGGCCGTGCGCCAGCATGGGTTCGGCAATCGCCGAGCCGATGGTGATGCGCGGATTGAGCGAGGCGAAGGGATCCTGGAAGATCATCTGCGAGGTGCGGCGCATGGCGCGCAGCGCCCCGGAACTGGCCTTGGCCACATCCTGCCCATCGACGGTGATCGACCCGGCGCTCGGATCGACGAGGCGCATGATGGCGCGGCCGGTGGTGGACTTGCCGCAACCCGATTCGCCGACCAGCGCCAGCGTCTCGCCGGGCTTGAGGTCGAAGGAGACGTCCTCGACCGCATGGATCTGCCCCTGCGGCAGCGCGAAGCGCACCGCGAGTTTTTCCACCTTCAGGATCGGCGTCACGCCGCCCGGAACGGGCGACGTCACGCGGCCGTCGCTGGCCTTTCCGGTGGCGGGGTCGACATCCGGGAAGCGGCGGGGCGCGGCGGCGTCGCCCATCGTGCCGAGGCGCGGGATGGAGGCGAGCAGCGCCCTGGTATAGACCGCCTTGGGCGCGGCGAAGATCTGCGGCGTCGGGCCGGTCTCGACCATGTCGCCGCGGAACATCACGAGGGTGCGGTCAGCGACCTCCGCCACCACGCCCATGTCATGGGTGATGAACAGCACGCCCATGTTCTCCTCGCGCTGCAATTCGCGCAGCAGGTGGAGGATCTCGGCCTGCACGGTCACGTCGAGCGCCGTCGTCGGCTCGTCGGCAATCAGCAGTTTCGGCCGGCAGGCCAGCGCCATGGCGATCATCACGCGCTGGCGCATGCCGCCGGAGAACTTGTGCGGATATTCGTTGAGGCGGGATTTTGCCGCCGGAATGCGCACGCGCTCCATCAGCCGCAGGGCCTCGGCCTCCGCCGCCTTCCAGGAGAGGTCTCGGTGCAGCACCAGCGCCTCGGCGATCTGGTTGCCGATGGTGAAGACCGGGTTGAGCGAGGTCATCGGCTCCTGGAAGATCATGCCGATGGTGCCGCCGCGCACGGAGCGCATCTCCGCCTCGCTCGCTTTCAGGAGGTCGCGCCCCTCGAGCAGGATGCGGCCCTCGCAGCGCGCCCGGCCGGCGGGCAGCAGGCGCATGGTGGAGAGCGCGGTGACGCTCTTGCCCGAGCCCGATTCGCCGACGATGGCGACGGTCTCGCCGGCATTCACCTCGACGTTGATGTCGCGGATGACGGCGCGCCAGCCCTCGGCGGTCTTGAAGGAGGTCGTCAGGTTCTCGACCGAGAGCACCGGCCGTTTTGCAGTGTCCGTCATGGTCAGCTTTCCTTCGCAAGGCGCGGATCGACGAGATCCCGCAGCCCGTCGCCGAGAAGTTGCAGGGCGAGGACCGAAAAGACGATGGCAAGGCCCGGAAACACCATCAGCCACGGCGCGTTGTTCATGTATTCGCGGCCGGAGGCGAGCATGGTGCCCCAGGTCGGCATGTCGGTGGAAACGCCGACGCCGAGGAAGGAGAGGCTCGCTTCCGCCAGCATCGCCGAGGCGAAGACGAAGGTCGCCTGCACGAGGATGGGCGAGGCGAGGTTGAGCAGGACGTGGCGCGTCAGGATCTGCCAGGTCGGCAGGCCCATGGCGACGGCGGCCTCGATATAGGGCAATTCGCGCAGCACCAGCGTCGAGCCGCGCACGATACGGGCAAGGCGCGGCGCATAGGTGATGCCGAGCGCCAGGATGACCGTGGTGAGCGACGGCCCGAGCGCGGCGACGAGCGCGATGGCGAGCAGGATGTCCGGGAAGGACATCATGGCGTCGAGCAGCCGGGAGATCGGCGCGTCGAGCTTGCGGAAGAAGCCGGCGGCGACCCCGAGGATGACGCCGAGCACCGTGGAGATGATGATGACGCCGAGGCTGACGAGCAGCGAGATGCGCCCCGCATAGATGGCGCGGGAGAAGATGTCGCGGCCGAACTCGTCGGTGCCGAAGATATGGGCGAGGGACGGCGCCTTCAGCTTGTTGACGATCGACAGCTTGTTCGGCGCATAGGGCGCGACCCACGGGGCGAGGACCGCCGCCACGAGCACGACGGCAAGGATGATCGCGCCGATGAGGATGGCCTTGTTGCGGAAGAGCCGCCGCAGGCTGGAAACGAGCGGCATGGAGAGGGAAGCGGTTATCATAGGCGCACCCGCGGATCGACGAGGATGTAGAGCATGTCGACGATGAAGTTGATCAGCACGTAGATCGCCGCGACGACGAGCAGCGTGCCCTGGATGACGGGATAGTCGCGGCGCAGCACGGCCGAGACCACGAGATTGCCGACGCCCGGCAGGCCGAACACGGTTTCCGTCACCACCGCGCCGGCAACCAGCATGGCGATGGAAAGGCCGATGACGGTGATGATCGGGATCAGGGCGTTCTTCAGCGCATGTTTCAGGATGACGCGCCGCTCGCTCGCCCCCTTGGCGCGGGCGGTGCGCACATAGTCGTCGCCCAGCACGTCCAGCATGGCGGCGCGGGTGAAGCGGGTGATCAGCGCCGAATTGACGATGCCGAGCGCCACGGCCGGCAGCACGAGATGATGCAGCCGCTCGAGGAAGGAGGTGTCCGGCCCGCCATAGCCGGAGGCCGGGAACCAGCCCTGGCCGACGGCGAAGACCTGGATCAGCATGAGGCCGAGCCAGAAGCTCGGCACGCTCGCCGCCACCATGGTCAGCGTCACCACGACCTGGTCGAACAGCGTGCCGCGCTTGACGGCCGAGAGGATGCCGACTGGCAGCGCGATCGCCACCGCGATCAGGATCGAGAACAGCGTGAGGAAGAAGGTCGGCTCCGCCCGTGCGGCGAGCGCCGATGTCACCGGCTGGTCGAGGAAGATCGACTGGCCGAGATCGCCTTGCACTATACCCAGCACGAACTGGCCGTACTGGGCGATCAGCGGCGCGTCGAGCCCCATTTTCGTGCGCAGTTCGGCGATGTCCTCAGGGGTCGCGTCCGACCCCAGCATCACGGCGGCGGGATCGCCCGGCGTCACGCGGACGATGACGAAAACCACCGTCACGACGAGGGCGAGCACGATGGCCATGCCCCCCAGCCGTTTCAACAGTGCCCGGACGATCCTTGCCATGATAACCCCCCTTACTGCTTCGGCGTGACGTTCCAGAAATGCGGCCAGTAGGTCGGCGTGTAGTCGGCTATGCCGGCGCCGACGCCCGTGACCGCGTTGAAATTGCCGACCTTGAAGAGCGGCGCATCGTCATAGATCACGGTCTGGATGCCCTCCCAGGCCTTCTGCTTGTCGGCGTCGGACACGGCGTCCATGTAGGCGGCGACGGCGGCGGCCTTCTGGTCGGAGACGTACCAGCCCGGATAGCTGTCGGTGATCGTGTTGATCGTCGTCGGGTCGCCCGGGAAGTTGGAATGGGTGATGAAGATGTCCCATTCCTTCGGGTCGGCGCGGCGGGTCGTCAGGGTCGCCCAGTCCACCACCTGCAGGTCGACCTTGAAGCCGGCGGCTTCGAGATAGGCTTTCGCGACCTCGCCGATCTTGTAGTGGAACTCGTACTGGCGGCTGGTCATCAGGCGCAGCGGCGTGCCGTCGTAGCCGGCATCCGCAAGCAGCTTGCCCGCTTCTTCCGGGTCGCCCTCGCCGTAGCGCGCGACGCCCGCCTCGGTGTACCAGAGCGAGCCCTTCGGGAAGATCGAGGCATCGACGCTGAAGAAGCGCTCGTCGGAGAAGGCGGCGAGCATCATGTCGTTGGGGTTGAGCGCGGCCTGCACGGCCTGGCGCAACTCCTTGCGGGTGAGCAGGCCCTCCTTCATGTTCATGTTGAGCGAGGCCCAGCCGGTGTTCTCGTAGATCACGGCCTTCGCCTTGCCGCTCGCCTCGACGCGCTCATAGGCGCTGACGGGCAGCGAATCGGCAAAGTCGAACTGGCCGGAGATCAGGCCCTCGACGCGGGTGTTCGCGTCGGGAACCGGCACGAAGCGGATCTCCTTGGCGATCGCCACGCGCTTGCCGGCATAGTTGCTGGGCTCGCCCTCGGGGGATTTGTAGCCGTCGAAGCGGACGAGCTGGGTATACTGGTCGGGCTTGCGCTCCTTCAGCGCATAGGGGCCGGTGCCGACGAATTCGGTCAGCGTGTCGGCGATCTTCTCCGAGGGCATGATGACGGAGGCCTGCGAGAAGGTGGCGAGCAGCGGCGCATAACGCGACTTCAGCTTGACGACGACGGTGTTCGGCCCGTCCTCGGAAAGGCTCTCCACCACTTCGGCGACCTGCTTGCCCTTGGAATTGACGGCCATCCAGCGCGTCAGCGAGGCGGTGACGTCCTTGGCGTCGAGGTCGCTGCCGTCGTGGAACGTCACGCCTTCGCGCAGCGGAATGCGATAGGTGAGGCCGTCCTCGGAAATCTCCGGCATGGCGAGCGCCAGCAGCGGCACGGAGCGCCATTCGTTGTCATAGGTGTAGAGCGTCTCGAAAATGTGCTGGTCGATGGTCAGCACGATGTCGGTCGCCGTCTGTATGACGTCGAGCGTCGGCGGCTCGCCGATGGTCGCGACGGTCAGGACGCCGTCCGTCGTCTGGGCGATGGCGAGGCTGCTGGTGCTGGCGAGCGCCGCCGCCAGCGTCATGAGAGCAAGTGCATTCTTCATCTGTATCCCTCTGGTTTCACATGGTTCATGTCCGCGCCGGCTCCCGTCCGGCGGGTGGTTCAGCTTTCAAGCCCGAGCGGATCCTCCACGCGTGGCCAGAGGTCGAGGCTGGCCTTGCGATAGGCGGTGGTTGCCGGATCGGTCGGGTAGGAGGTCGGCGCGGCGACGTAGACGATCTCGGAGGAGACCGGCTGGAAGCCCGCATGGAAGTGGTTGGTGGACTTCACCAGCAGGAAGGCTTTCCTGGTAAAGTCGATGCCCTGGTTGGCGAAGATGTCGGGCTCGTAGGTCTGCGTGCGGCTGGTGATCAGCACGATGTCGATCGTCGTGCCGAGCGGGCGCACCACGGCCGCGGGGCCTAGCGTCACCCGGCTGTTGCGGAAGCTCTGCCAGCCGGCATCGAACACGGCCGTGACCGTCACGTTGAGGTCGAGCGGCTCGCCGCCCTCCGGCCCCGACTTGCCGCCGAGGCGCAATGCAAGCTCCGCGCCTTCCCCCGCCGCATGGCAGAAGGAGACGGCGATCGGGTCCCAGATCGTCGCCACCGCGACATTGTCAAAGCCCCGCGCCATCATGCGGCGCAGGATATAGGTCGCATCGCCCGCCACTCCGCCGCCCGGATTGTCCCAGACATCGGCGATGACGACGGGCATGTCCAGCCGTTCGTCACGCACGGCAAGCGCCCGGTCGAGCCCGGCCTCCGTATCGAACATCGGCATCGCCGCCTCGCGGCGCAGGCCGTAGAGCTCGTGGCCGAGCCTTTGCGCCAGCGCGTCGCCCTTCGCCCTGTCGCCGTCGGTGACGACGACGATGCGCGTGCCCATGTCCGGCACGTCGCCGGCCATGAAGCCGTGGATGACGGAGATGGAGAGGATGCCGTTCCTGCCCTCCATCGCCTTCAGCCGGTCGACGAAGGCGCGCATCGGCTCGCGGCTCGTCGGGTAGATGGTGATCATGCGGCAGTCGAAGGTGGAGATGACGGGGCGGATCTCGCCGCGCAGCGTGCGCAGCGCGAGCTCGACGACATGCTCGCCGCGCTCCTCGAAGTCGGTGTGCGGGAATTCGAGGAAGGTCGCCATCAGGTCGAGATTGGCGACGCGCCGGGCGGTGAGGTGGCTGTGCGGGTCGAACTCGGCGGCAACCAGCACGTCCGGCCCGACGAGCGCGCGGACCCGCTCCAGGAGGTCGCCCTCCGGGTCGTCATAGCCCTGCGCCACCATCGCGCCATGCAGGCCGAGCACCACGGCATCGACCGGCATAGCGGCCTGCAGTTCGCCGAGGATCCGGTCGCGCAGGGTCTCGAAGGTCCGGCGCTGGATGAGGCCGGCCGGCTCGGCCCAGCAGGACGTGCCCTCGACGACGGCAAAGCCTTCCGCCCGGCCGCGCCGGCGCAGGATCGGCACGACGGAGGAGCAGAGCGTGGGCGTGTCGGGATGCTCGCCCGGGCCGGCATAGAACGCGGCCTTGAAGGCGTTCATGTCCGTGGGGACGGGCGAGAAGGTGTTGGTCTCGGTGGCAAGCGAGGCCGTGAAGATGCGCATGGGCGTCCGTTCCGCTGGCGTCCAGGCCGGCCGCTGCCCGGCCGTCATCGCCCGCCGCCTGTCGCGCCGGTGCCTGGCCGAACGGCGTGAACGCCGTGCTGTTGGATCGCAAAGTTCCCGTCAGTGATCATCGCTGGAGAGATGTAATTTGTTTTCTCGATAATGCGATAATTTCAGGGAAAGTCAATGGAGGGAGGGTGTTTGGCGGGTTATGCAGTAATCTGTTTTCTTGTCGGGCGGAAATGGGAGAAATTTTCATGGTTTGCGCTTCGGCGGATGCGGCGCGGCCCATGGCGGCCGCTCCGAATCCCGCATCGATTTCAATCCGTTCCAGCACCGGTGCGCAGGCGCGGGAAGGGGAGGAAAGCCTGGAAAACCGGGGGAAACGTGAAAATGGCACCGTGTTCGGGAGAGCTGATTTTCATCGATGATGAGCTTCTGTGCCGCGCCTCCCGTCGTTTTTCCCTCCATGCGAAAAAATTTTTCTGAAAAAGCGAGGCCGTCCGCCTGAAAATCCGTGTCGCGACACCCGCCTCGACCCGCCCCTTCGTGAAAATCCGCCGTGCCGCCGGTGGCCGCCGCCGTCAATGCTTGGAGATCCGGGCGGTGCCGTGCAGGAGGATGGGAGGGTACCCCGGAACGGCCCGGCGAATTTCAGGCGCGGATCGCCAAGCCCATTGATGCGCGCCGGCACTGTGTTATGACTGGCAAACAAGAAATTCGTTTTCATTTGCGCGCCGGACCGACGCGCCGTGCAGGGGGAGGCAGCAGCCGATGGACCTTTTTCACGCCTTGTCGGATGAGGATGGCCGGCTGTCGGGGCTCGATCGCAAGCTGGCGCAGCTGGCCCTCGACGACGTCGATTTCGTCGTCAACTCGTCGATCGGCGAGCTGGCCGACCGCGCCGGGGTGTCGCCGCCCACCGTCACGCGCTTCTGCCGCCGGCTCGGCTGCAAGGGCTATCCGGACTTCAAGGTGCAGCTTGCCCGGCTCACTTATGTGGGCCTGCGCTACGTCAAGCCGGAAGTGCCGACCGAAACGCCCGAGGAAGTGGCCGAGGACATCATCGCCAAGGCGCAGAACGCCCTGTTCCAGCTGCATCGCCAACTCGATTTCGCCTCGCTCGACATGGCGGCCCGCCTGCTGCGCGGCGCCGATTTCATCCAGGCCTTCGGGGCGAGCGGCAATTCGGCGATGATCGTCAACGAGCTGCACAACCGGCTCTTCCGGCTCGGATGTCGCATCAACGCCTCGAACGACCACAACATGAACGCGATGATCTCCGCGGCCGCCCAGCCGGGCACGGTGGTGTTCGGCTCCTCCTTCACCGGCCGCGACCCGGCGCTCGTCCACTGCCTCGAACTGCTGCGCCGGCGCGGCATCCCCACCATCGTCCTCACGCAGGGCGGTTCGCCCGTCGCGGCGGCGGCGGATGTGGTGATCGCCGTCGAGCTGCCGGAGGGCAAGAACATCTTCCGGCCCACCTCGACGCGCTATGCCTATCTCGCGGTCATCGACATGCTGGCCAATCTCGTCGCCTATGCCGACCGGACCAAGGCGATGAAGACGCTGCGCAGCATCAAGGAGGAGCTGGTCAGCCGGCGCGACGGCGACGACCGCCAGCTGCTCGGCGACTGACGGGGCCGGCCGTCCTCCTGGAGAATTTCCGCTTTCCCTCGAATCGCGAAAACGCTCTATCTATTTGTTTTTACGCAATTCCGGACGCAAAACCACTTCGCACTTTTGCTGGAATTGCTTTACCGCGAGGGTTTCGGCGCCCCGGCGGAAAGCACCTCGACGCGTTGCGTGCCCACCGTGCCGTCCGCCTCGACGACGGCCTGCCAGCGGCGGTTGCCGCAGCGCACGGACAGCCGCCAGCGCCCGGCATCCTCGCCTTCGCCGCGCTCGACGCGCGAGGCGACGAGGCCGCGGCGCATGTAGTCGCGCAGCGTCTGCGTCGGCCAGCCGAAACGCGCGGCGAGCATGTCCGCCGGCAGGAGGAATTCTCCCGCTTCGTCCCGGCTGAGGACGAGGGGGCTGGCATCGGCTGCGCTCATGAGATTGCGTCCCGCGAAATCGGCGTGACCGCCAGGGAATCCTCGCCGCGGCTGAAGGCGATGGCGAGGCGGAAGGAATGGGCGATGCGCAAGGCCCGGTCGAGGAAGAGATCGGCGACCTCGGGCGGGCAGAGCCGCTCGACGGTCGCGCGGAACAGCGTGAGCCAGCGGCGGAAATGCTGTTCCCCGAGTTCGGGTATGGCAAGGTGCGGCGGCAAGGGTCGGCCCTCGTAGCGGTCGGTGCGCAGAAGCGTTGCAGACCAGAAGTCGCACATCTTTGCAAGATGCACCGGCCATTCCTCCGGCGCGATCGCGCCGTCGAAGATCGGGCCGAGCAGCGCGTCCTTGCGGATCCCGTCGTAGAAACCGTGCACCACGGCATGGATCATCGCTTCGTCGAGCACCTCCGGCAGCGGCTTGCCGTCGATGACGATGGTGCGGTCGGGGGCGGGGCGGCCTCTCATCGGATCGCCCTGTAGCTGTGCCAGGTGCCATGGCCGAGCAGGGGGAAGATGACGATCAGGCCGAGGAACCCCGTCGCGATGGCGAGGACGGTGAGCGCCAGCACGATGGCGCCCCAGGCGAGCATGACCGGCAGGTTGCGGAAGGTGAGCGAAATGCTCGTGCCCATCGCGGTGAAGGCGTCCGTCTTCTCCGCCAGCAGCATGGGAATGGCAAAGGTGCTGATGGCGAAGGAGAAGGCGGCGAAGAGCCCGCCGACCGCCGTGCCGACGACGATCATGCCGAGCCCTTCCGGCGTGGAGACCAGCATGGCGACGACATGGTCGAGGCCGGGAAAGGGCCGGAGCCCGACGAAGAGCGCGTAGATGATGACGGCGGCGCGCATCCAGACCAGCATCAGCAGGCAGAGGATCGCGCCCGTATACCAGACCTGCGCGCCGGATTCGGTTTTCACGAAGATCATGCGCGCAAGGCTCGGCGTCACGCCCTCCTCGAGGTCCCGGCTCTTGCGGTAGAGGCCGATCGCCACCAGCGGGCCGACCACCATGAAGCCGGCAAGCGCGGGGAAGAGGATATAGTCGAGCTCCAGGCGGAAGAGACCCCAGACCACCGCCAGCGACAGGAGGAAGACGGCGAAGCCGTAGGCGAGACTCGGCAGCGGGTTGCGCCAGAGGTCGCGCCAGCCGGCGGCGAGCCAGCCGAGCGCCGCGCCGGCCGGCAGGTGGCGGCGGCGCTGTTCGGCGAGCGGCACGGGCGCGCCACCGGTCTTGTCGGTCGTTCCCATCATGTCCTTCCTCTCTCAGCAGGAGGGCCGCGCGGCGCGATACGCGCCGTCCCGGCCTTCCGTCTTCAGGTGTTGCACGCAATCGGGCTGGGACGTCAGCGCGACATGGACGAGATGCGCATTGGCGCCGGCAAAGAGCGCAAGGCCCGCCGCGACGATGAGGAACGCGGCGATCCGCCAGTTGATGCGCCCGGGCCGGCGCGCCTCGCTTGCCGCGCCGCTCATTGCCCGTCCTCCCCCAGCGTGCCGACATAGAGCGCCAGCAGCTTGATATCGACCGGCGAAAGGCGGCCTTCCCAGTGGGGCATGTGGCCCTGCCGGCCGGAATAGATCGAGGTGAAGACGCTCTGCGCGTCGCTGCCGTAGATCCAGGCGGCGTCGGTGAGGTCGGGTGCGCCGGCCTCCGTGCTGCCGCGGCCGTCCTCGCCGTGGCAGGCGACGCAATTGGCGGCGAAGACCGCCTTGCCCGCCTCGACCTGCGCCCTGTCGGCCGCGCCCATCGGCAGGGCGGAGAGCGAGCGCACATAGGCGGCGACGGCGCGCACCTGCGTGCCGTCGAGGATGCCGTCGCGGCCGAAGGCCATCATCTGCGAGACGCGCGTCTCCTCGTTGGTGGCGTTGATGCCGATGCGGATCGTCTCGGCGATGGTCTCCGGTTCGCCGCCCCACAGCCAGGCCTTCGCCGCAAGGTTCGGGAAGCCCGGCCCGCCGGTGCCGCGCGTGCCGTGGCAGACGGCGCAATTGTCGATGAAGAGCGTGCGGCCGGTCTCGCGCACATGCCGCATCAGGGTGTCGTCCGCGGCGATCTCCTGAAGGCTCGCCCCGGCGATGCGGCTCGTCCAGGCGGCGCGGGCCGCGGCGGCGTCCTCGACCTGCCGCGTCACGACATCGCGCTGGTCGATGCCGAGCAGGCCCTTCGTATAGGTGACGCCGAGCGGCCAGGCCGGCATCAGGATCCAGTAGCCGATGGCGAAGAGCGTGGTGACGGTGAGGAAGAAAACGACGACGCGCGGGATCGGCGTTTCCAGTTCCTCGATGCCGTTCCATTCGTGCCCGGTGGTGGCCCGTCCGGTGGCGGGATCGTGTCTTTCGGTTGCCATGCCCTAGTCCCCCGGCCGGTCGTCTTTGTCGAGAATGCTCTTCTTGGCGCGATCGAAACGCTTCCGGTTGCCCGGCCAGAGCGCGTAGATCACGACGCCCGCGGCGAGCGCGATCAGGTAGAAAAGCCCCCAGCTCTTGGCGAAGGCGACGACGCTGTTGTGCTCGATCTCCATAGCCTCACTCCGCCGTTGCCGTCTGCTGCTGCGCGGCCTGCGTCAGCTGGCCGACGATCTGGAGATAGGCGACCAGCGCGTCCATCTCGGTCAGGAGACCGGGATTGCCGTCGAAGGCGCGCACATTGGTCGCCTCGCCGTAGCGCTCGCTGACGCCGGAGGCGCCGGCATCGTCGGGATTGGCCTGTGCGCGGGCGTCGGCGGTGGCGTTCTCGATCATCGCATCCGTATAGGGAACGCCGACCGCGCGCTGGGCGGCAAGGTGCGCGCCAAGATCGTCGATCCTCAGCGCGTTGCGCTTCAGCCAGCCGTAGCGCGGCATCACCGATTCCGGCACCACGTCGCGCGGATTGACGAGATGGGCGACATGCCAGGCGTCGGAATACTTGCCGCCGAGGCGGGCGAGGTCCGGGCCGGTGCGCTTGGAGCCCCAGAGCATCGGGTGGTCGTATTTCGATTCCACGGCCAGCGAATAGGGGCCGTAGCGCTCCACCTCGTCGCGCAGCGTGCGGATCATCTGCGAATGGCAGGCATAACAGCCCTCGCGGATATAGAGATTGCGGCCGGCAAGCTCCAGCGGTGTATAGAGCCGCATGTCGGGCGCCTCCTCCACCGTCTCGTGGATGGTGAAGAGTGGCGCGATCTCGACGAGGCCGCCAATGGAGGCGACGCCGACGATGGCCAGCACGAAGCCGATGGCGTTGCGCTCGAGCTTGCGGTGGAAGAACTCCTTCATCGTCATTCTCCTGCCGGGGCCGCGCCGGCCTTGCCGTAGAGGGGAACGTCGCCGGCGGGCTCCGCGGCGCGCGCCCTTCGCGCCATGCGGATCGTCATCCAGACGTTGAACGCGCAGACGACGGCGCCGCAAAGGAACAGCAGCCCCCCGAAGGCGCGGGCGATGTAATAGGGATGCATGGCGACGAGGCTGTCGATGAAGGAATAGGCGAGCGTGCCGCTGTCGTTGTAGGTGCGCCACATCAGGCCCTGGATGATGCCCGAATTCCACATGGCGAAGACGTAGACGACGGTGCCGGCAAGCGCGAGCCAGAAGTGCAGCTCGATCAGTTTCGGCGAATACATGCGCTCCTGCTTCCACATCCACGGCACCAGCGCATAGAGCGAGCCGAAGGTGATCATCGCCACCCAGCCGAGCGCGCCGGCATGCACATGGCCGACGGTCCAGTCGGTATAGTGCGAGAGCGAGTTGACGGCACGGATCGCCATGAAGGAGCCTTCGAAGGTGGAGAGCCCGTAGAACACGGCCGCCACCATCATGAAGCGCAGGGTCGCATCGTCGCGCACCTTGTGCCAGGCGCCGTTGAGCGTGGCGAGCGCGTTGCCGGCGGAGGCCCAGGACGGCACCAGCAGCACGATCGAGAAGGTCATGCCGAGGGTCTGCACCCATTGCGGCAGGGCGGTGTAGTGCAGGTGGTGCGCACCCGCCCACATATACATGAAGGTGATGCCCCAGAAGCTGATGATGGAGAGGCGGTAGGAGAAGATCGGTCGCTCGGCGCGCTTCGGCAGGTAGTAGTACATCATGCCGAGGAAGCCGGCGGTCAGGAAGAAGGCGACGGCGTTGTGGCCGTACCACCATTGCGTCATGGCATCCTGCACGCCGGAGAACAGCGAATAGCTCTTGGCATGGCCGAAGGAGACGGGCACGGCGAGATTGTTGACGATGTGCAGCACCGCCACGACCAGGATGAAGGCCATGTAGTACCAGTTGGCGACGTAGATATGCGGTTCCTTGCGGCGCTGCAGCGTGCGGATGTAGATGAGGAAATAGACGACCCAGACGACGACCAGCCAGAGATCGGCATACCATTCCGGCTCGGCATATTCCTTCGACTGGGTCATGCCCATCAGGTAGCCGGTGGCCGCGATCAGACAGAAGAGATTGTAGCCGATCAGCACGAACCACGGGGCGAACTGGCCGGGCAGCCGCGCGCGACAGGTGCGCTGGAGCACGTGGAAGGAGGTGGCGATCAGCGCATTGCCGCCGAAGCCGAAGATGACGCCCGACGTGTGCACGGGCCTGAGGCGCCCGAAGCTCGCCCAGGCGCTGTCGACGAAGGTCAGTTCCGGCCAGGCGAGCAGCGCGGCCACCCAGACGCCGACGAACATGCCGGCCACCGCCCAGGCGAGCGACAGGATGATGCCGGCCCGCGTCGGATCGTCGTAATATTCGGAAAGCCGGCTTTCCGGCGGCTCCGGGTCGAACAGCGCGGACAGCACGGCAAAGCCGAGGCCGACGCTGAAGACCAGCACGATATAGCCGTGCACGGCCAGCGGATCGCCCCGCCCGGCCACCGCCATGGCAAGCCCCGTCAGGGCGAGCGCACCGAGCACGAAGAGGGCCAGATGCCGCTCCGAAACCGTCAATCCCGATATCATCGATCTCTCCCCTCCGTGTCTCACGCCGCTTCGGCAATGCCGAGCAGCGGTCCGAGCGCGGCCCTGTTGCGGACAATATCCTCGAGCGTGTATTTATCGAGAACCGCAAGGAATGCGGCGAGCGCCTCGTGCAGCATGCCCTTCAGCCGACAGGCCGGCGAGATGGCGCAGGCCCGCCCGCCCGCCTGCATGCATTCGGCCAGCGAGAATTCCTCTTCCGTCGCCCGGACCAGCGCGCCGACGGCGATCTCGGCGGGCGCCTTCGCCAGCTTGATGCCGCCCGCCCGCCCGCGCGTCGTCTCGACGAGGCCGAGATCGCGCAGGGTCTGCGCCACTTTCAGGAGATGGTTGCGCGAAAGCCCGTAGGCCTCGGCCACGTCGTTCACCGTGCACACGCGGTCCCGCCGCGTCGCCACGTAGATCAGCATGCGCAGGGCATAGTCCGTGTGAAGCGTCATCCGCATGGCGTCGTCTCCCGGCCGGGGCCTTAAAAAAGTATTCTGGATACCACTTTTAGCGCAAGCCCCGCCCGGTCGAAAGTGCAATAGCGTCGCAGGTGCCGGGATATTGCGTGATCCAACGCCGAAGCGTTGCCGGTTCGGCGGGCAAGGCTGCAGGCAGCGGCGCTGCGGGATGTCAGCCGGCGCCGGTGAGGCGCTTCGCCCAGTCCTCGACCCGGTTGCTTTCCAGCCGTCGGGCGGCATGGGCGCGCCAGCCGTCGGCAAGGCGCTCGAGCGCGGCGATGCCGGCCAGTTCCGCGCGGTTGAGCGGATCGATGTAGAAGGCGCGCCAGATGCGTGCCAGCGTCCATTCCGGCGCGCGGCGCTCGCGCAGGACGAGGCGGTCGGCGGGCGAGACGGTGCCGGGCGTGAGCACCCGGTAGTACCAGCCGGTCCGCCCGCTCGATTGCACAAGGCGCGCCATCTCCGTCCGGCCGAAGCGCTCGTTCAGCTTCCAGCAGGGCTGCCGCCCCTGGCTGACCTCGATGACCGCGGTGCCGAGCTGGAAGACGTCGCCGATCGCCACCATGCGCTCCGTCAGCCCGGCCGTCGAAAGGTTCTCGCCGAAGGCGCCGGGGCCGGCAAGCAGCGGATGCGGCCCGAGATCGCGGGCCCAGTCGGCATAGTGCTCGAAGGGATAGTGGTGCACGGCCTTTTCCGGCCCGCCATGCCGCACCGTATCGCCCTGCCTGTCGCCGGCAAAACCGGTTTCTGAGAGATGGAGCGCATGGTGGACCGGCGCCTTCACGATGCCGCTCGGCACGCTGCGCGCGCCGAGCGGCGCGACGCCGCCGATGCGCAGGCTGAGCAATGCGACCTCCGTCATGGTTCGACGACCGGAGGCATCGGTGCCGCGCAGCGGCCGTCGGCGCAGGCGTCGTCCCCGGCCACGGGCGCGGAAAGCGCCATGGCGATCCGCGCCCCGACGGCGATGTCGTCCTCCACGCCGAAGGCCTGGTGCAGGATGGTGCCGTCCCGGCCGATCAGCACGGAGGAGGGCGTTCCGCGCAGCCCGAAGCGCTGCATCGTCACCGGGATATCCGAGCCCTCTGCGGCCTTGTCGACGCCGACGGGCGATTTCAGCCTGTATTCGTGGAGGAAGGCCCTGAGGGTGACCGGCGACATGGCCGCATGGTGCTCGAAGACCGTGTGGATGCCGATGACCTGCAGGTCGGTGTGGGCGAAGACACGCTCGATGCGCTGGACCTGCGGAAGGGCCTGCGCCACGCAGCCGGGGCAGAGAAGCTGGAAACTGTGCAGGAAGACCGGGCGGCCGCGCAGGCCGGCGAGCGTCAGCGGAACCGGCGTGTTGAACCATTCGCTGACGGCCAGTTCCGGGGCAAGCGGCGTCTCAGGCGCGGTCATCGTCGCCTCCCTGCCGGCAAGCCTCGGCCGGGACCGTTGCATCGCAGGGATGAGTGGGGGTAAATCTCGGCACGTTCTTTCCTTTCATTTGCCTGGAGGGGAGGAATGGCCGGTCCGGCAATGGCAGTTGCCGGACCGGCGCCGGATCATTCGGCCGGCACGACCTTGCCGGGCAGGCTGAGATCGCCCGAGGCGACCTTGAACACGTTGCTGACGCACAGCAGCGGCGCATGCAGGTTGCCGTTGACCTTCAGCCCCGCCGTCACGCCGTCGAAGGCGGCGCCCTTGATGCCGCCGATCAGCGACAGGGGAATGGCGACGTCCACCGTGTCGCCCTTGAAGCTGGTCGGGTATTCCGGGCTGTCGATGAGGAGCGGCACGCCGGGCCAGGTCTCCGGCACCTTCGGCGTGGTGCCTTCCGGAATGTCGATGACCTTGAGGCCGCCGCCGCAGGCCTTGTCCTCGGCCAGCACCACCCAGTGCGGATGCCAGACATGGCGGTTCTTGCCGCCCTTGGCCGCATCGTCGAAATCCGGATGGAAGGTGACGGCGAGCGCGACGATGCCCTGGCCCGCGTCGAAGCCGATCGCGCCGCTGTCGAGGCTCGTCGGCCAGACATAGGCATAGACGCTGGAGCCTTCGAACCTGCCCGTCGCGTCGGGCTTGTCCTTGCCGGCCTCGCCGCGCACGCGGGTGGTGAAGATCGCGCTGTCGCCCCTTGTGACGATCGTCGTCTCGATGATGTCGAAGGCGGCCTCCACCGCTTCCGCAGGCTCCGCCTTGATGGAATGGGCCGAGGCTGTCGTCAGCCAGAACAGGGCCGTTCCGGCGGCGAGCGCGCCGGTTGCAAATCTGCCGAGCATGATGGTCTTCCTTTCGTTTGCCTGGAGGGTTGGAACTATCCCGCTTGGAATGCATCCCAGGTGGCAGCCCGGGATGCGGGATCGGCTTCATCGTGATCGCGGCAATCGACGCGCAGGTCGCGCTGGCCGAAGGCGGCATCGACGAAATGGCAGTGATGGGGGCGCGCGGCATCCGCATGCGCGAAGGGGGAGAAGTGGCGACAGGTCACGCACATGCGCTGGACGGGGATCGCCTCCGCCACCTGCAGGCGGCGGATCATCTTGATCAGCGTGAGGAGCAGGTCCTCCTGCTCGCGGTCATCGAGCGCGCCGAGGGCCGTGGCGGCAAGGCCGTCGCCGGTATCCGAGGCCTTGAGGATTGCAAGACCTTCCGCCGTCGGCACCACGCGCACCGCGCGCCTGTCGCCCGCCTCCGGCCGCTTCTCCAGACAGGCCTTGCGCTCCAGCGCATTGATCGAATCCGTCGCCGTCGGCTGCGAGACGCCGAGATGGGCAGCGATCTCGCGCACGCCGAGGCCGCCCGCCCCGCGTCCTTCTAGCAGCGTCAGGATGGCGAGCTGCGTCGGGTTGAGCCCGCTCGCCTTCGAGCGGTTCCACTCGTCGATGCGCATGGCCATGCCGACGCGGGAAAGGCCTTCGCGAAGGCGCTCGGTGATCGCATGGGGGTTCCTGGGCGTTTCCATGCGAAGAGTATATAGGAGTCCTATATATTTTCAAGTGCCGTGAGGATCGAACCGCCGGGGCGGGCGGCGGCCGATACGGATGAGGGAAGGGTGTTCCTGCCACGGGACGGCGCCGGGCGGTTCCGCCCGGATTATCACGCCACCGTGGGCGCGGCGCCTGGATGGCGTCAGAACGACGCCTTCAGCTGGCCGCCGATGTTCCAGTCCGGCTTGTCGTTTTCGCGGAAGGTGGCGGAAACCGCGGTGTCGAGCTGCCAGCGTTCGTCGAACTTCCAGCCGACGCGCCCGCCGAGCGTCGCGAAGTTCTGGTCGTCCGCCTTGCCCCTGGCATCGCCCACCCAGTCGACCGAGGCCTTTGCGCCATCCTTGCCGGCGAAGGTGCGGCCGACCGCGCCGAGGATCGTGTAGTCCAGCTTCTCGTCCAGCCTGCGGCTCCAGGCGAATTCCGCGCTCACCGTGTCGGAGGCCGAGCGGCCGCCCTTGATATGGCCCGCGAAGAGGTTCTTGCCGGACGCGTCCTCGTCATAGCCGTCGAGGTCGAGCCAGGCGCGGGTGAAGCGGGTGGAGAGCGCGAATTCGTTCGCCGCGTCCGGCGCATAGATCACGCCGGCCCGGCCATAGGCGCTGAACAGCGAGCCGGAGGCGTTGCCGCTGGCAAGGACGATCGAATCGAGGTTCTGGTAGCTGCGCGAGAACGAGGCCGAGATGTCGGGCGATCCCCAGGCGCCGACTTCGCCGAAGGCGCGCCAGGTGGCCTGCGGGCTGGTATAGCGCACCGCGCCGGCGAAAAGGCCGAGCGTGTCGAGCGCGACATCGGTGCGGTTCGCATGCACCACGGCCGCGCCGCCGAGAACGCTGACGCCGCTGCCGGCCTCCCAGCGTCCGTTGAAGCCGGCCGCCGCATCGGAACTTGCGAAGGCGGCGACATAGCTGCCCTCGTCGAACCGGCTCTGCTGGCCGAGCAGGTTCTGCGCGGTGTCCATGAGGTCGAGCGCGATGGACTGCCGCTGGCGGGCGATCTGGTCGAGCGAGGCGACCACCGAGGCGGTGGTGGTGTAGCCGATGCGGGCGAAATCGATGGAATCGATCGCCAGCGTGGATTCGAAGCCGTTCTCGTCGAGCGGCCCGGTCGCGCCGAGGATCACGGCGAGGTCGAGCGTCTCCGAGCCCGAAACGCCCACCCTGTCGGAAATGGCGACATCGTCCTGCAGCGGGCCCTTGATCTCGTATTGCAGGATCTGCTTGCCGTCCTGCATGGTGCGCAGCGAGGCGGTCTGGCCGTCCTCGGTCGTCGCGAAGCCGCGATAGTCCACGGCATAGACCGTGTGCCCGCCCGGTTGGGTGACGGGTACGGAGAGCCTGCAGGTGGTGGTCGTGCGCCTCTTGCCCGATGCGCCGCCCGCCATCGCGGAAAAATCGTCGAAGAGAATGCTCGTCGCATTGCCGTCGGGCGAATGCGTTGCGGAAAACGTTCCGTCTGCACAGCCGTTGGCCGCATGGGCAAGCCCCGGAAGCGGGACCGTGGCGGCGGCGAGGAGGGCGAGGCGGACCGGAAGACGCATGTAAAAACTCCCTGGATGGAGGCCGGGCGGCGCGGGCGCCGCCCGGTTCATGAAGGCGAAGGATAGGGCGTTTTCCCGTTCAGGAAACGCGTCCTGCCGGACTTAGAGCGTTTCCGCTTTTCTCCGAATCGCGAAAACGCTCTAACCCTTTGCTTTGCCGCATTTCCGGACGCAAAACCGCTTCGCACTTTTGCTGGAAATGCTTTAGCGGCACTTGCGCCACTGCAGACGGTAGATGATCGCGGCCTTGACGTCCTGCGTGTCGACCGTCGCCATGGCTTCCTGGCCGCGGTTGGTGTTGACGCGGATGCTGGAATTGGTGCGCAGGTTGACGTCCTCGCCGCAGGCCGACCAGACCAGCGATTCGGCCGTCAGCTTGTTGGAGATCAGGTAGTCCTTCTCCTGCGGGCCGGTGAAGGTCTGGCGGAAAGCCGGGCCGCGCGTGCCGGCGAAGAAATATTCGACGTTGAACTGCGAGCGGGCGCCGCGCGGCAGCTGGTTGAAGCCGCGATAGTCGATGGCGAGCACCGAGACGCTGCGGCCCTGCGGCACATGGACCGGGATCGCGACGTTGCAGGTCTTGCGGTCGAAGGACTTTCCGGTCTCGCCGCCGGCTTCCACGACATATTCGTCGAAGAGAAGGCTGAGCGCCTTGCCGTCCGGGCTCAGCGTCGCCGCGACGCTGTTGGCCGGGCAGCCGCTGCCGCCGTAGCCGGGCGTGCCGAGCGAGATGTCGTCCGTCTGCGCCTGCGCAGCCGTGGCGAGAAGAAGAGATGCAAGCAGGATACCAGCGGTTTTCATGGAATTTCCTCGATTTCGAACCGAACCTGACGTTCGTTTCAATGAATGGCAGCGGCGACCTGAACCGTCCCTGAGCACTGCGTTCATTCTGGAGTCATCCGGCTTGTGCCAATCTGTACGCTGCGCAGTTAACAGCGTTTTAAAGAAAAATGTCCGTAAACGAGCCTTTAGAGGGCAAAACCGTGGCAGGCCCGGCCTGCCCGAGGCGAGGAGAGCCCAGATGCGTATTGTCCCGGCCATTCCAGGAATGCTCGTGATCATGCTGGCCGCCGGCACGGTGCTTGCCGGCTGCACGACGGAGCGTGCGGCGGATGTGCGCCCCGGCTATTCCGGCGCGGTCTCGCCGGCCATGCGCGCGCACCAGCGGCGGCAGGCGATCCGCGCCGAGGAGGGTGGCTACCGGCGGCTCTACCGGCCGCGCGACTGCCGCTACGGCGCGCGCAATTGCGGCGGCTATGCGACGTTCGATCCGTCCTGATCCGCAAGGTCAGGCATAGACCGCTTCGGCGAGACGCCGGCAGCCGTCGACAAGGTTCGGCTCCTGCAGCAGCGCGCCGCCGACAAGATACATGACGTCCTTGCCGTAGACCGCGCGCATCTCCGGCACGCGGGCGAAATTCACGCCGCCGCCCGGCGCCGGGACGCTCGCCTTCGGCCCGTCCATCTCCGCCGCGCAGGCCTGCGCGATCGACCGGCATTCCTCGCGGGTGAAGCCGAAGCGGCCGCCGAAATTCGGAAAGACCACGGCGTCCGCGCCCATCAGCCGGTGCAGCACGCCGTAGAAGGCCCGGTGCGAGAAACCGCAATCCGGCGAAACGACATTCGCGCCGGAAAAGGCGGGATGCGCGACGATGGGCAGGGAAAAATCCGGATCCGCGGCCAGCGTGCGCGCCACGTCGTAGCCGGCAAGCGCCGGGGCGATCATGACGGCGCCCGCGCCGGCGGCCTCCGCTTCCTTCGCCCTTTCGAGGACGGCGTCGGCCGGGCCGGTGATATTGGGCACGAAGCTGGTCCGCCCGCCGCTCTTCGCATTCGCCTCGCCAACGGCCTCGACGCAGGCCTTCAGCCGCTCGGAGAAGGGCGCGGTCCTCTGGTCGACCAGCCCGTGGTCGTCCTTCACGTAGTGCATGCCGCCGAGCGCGAAATCGTGGGCGAGGCGGGCCAGCGCGGCCGTGGAAAGGCCGACGGGCTTGATCGCCGACATGAGGAGCGGGATATCGCCGATGCCCGCGCGGGCGCGAAGCCCCGCAATGCCATGGCGCGGCCCCTTGCAAAGCGAAAGAATGCCCGGCGAAAGGCCGATATCCTCGACCTTGAGGCCCGGCTTGATCGAGCTGTTGCCGAAGACGATGTTGAGGAACTGCAGGAAGTCGCCGCCGACATCGTCCTCGGAATAGGAGATCGTCGCGAGAAAGCCCGCCCGCCCGTCCGGGGCCTGCTCCAGCGTTTCCAGCCTGCCGAGGATCTCGTCCTCCACATAGCCCTTCGGCACCACGTCGCGCGGGATCTCGACCGTCTGCTCCAGCGCGATGTCGAGCGCCCGGGCCCGGGCTTCCGCCGCATCGGCCGCACGGACGAAGTAGCGGACGGTGAAGCGCGGCGCCATCAGAGTGCCTCGGCCTTCTGGGCCGAATGCACATGATCGAGGCGCACCTCCGCCAGTTCCTCCTCGCCGATACCAAGCGTCTTGCCGAGCAGCGCCTCGATGGCGGTGACGAGCGCCCCGGCGTCGAGCCCGTATTTCTTCATGAGATAGGGCTTCGATGCGCCATGCGCGAAAGTGTCGTCGAGGCCGAGGCGCTTGAGGCGGATGCCCAGCCCCTCCTCGGCGAGGATTTCCGCCACCAGCGAGCCGAGGCCGCCGACGATCGTGTGGTTCTCCAGCGTCACGATGCCCTTCTTTCCGCGGGCGGCCTTCAGGAGGCCGTCCCGGTCGAAGGGCTTCAGCGTCGAGGCGTGCAGGTGGTGCACGCCGACGCCGCGGGTCTTCAGCGGCTGGATCGCACGCAAGGCCTCCTCCGTGCAGACGCCCGAGGAGACGACGAGAATGTCGTCGCCCTCCGAAAGCGTGCGCAGCCGGTTGAATTCGAAGGGCGTCGAGAAGAGGCGGGGCACCTCGCCGCGCAGGACGCGCACATAGACCGGCCCGTCTATGCTGTCGGCGACCTCGAGCACGGTCTCGACTTCCGTCGCGTCCCCCGTCTCGAGGATCGTCATGTTCGGCACGGCGCGCAGCACGGCGATGTCCTCGATCGCCTGGTGCGTGATGCCGCCGGGCGTGGTGATGCCGGGCAGGAAGCCCATCAGCCGCACCTTGCGGTTGGAATAGGCGATGGAATTGATCAGCTGGTCATAGGGCCGGCGATAGAGGAAGACCGAGAAGGTGTGCAGGAACGGCCGGAACCCCTGCATGGCGAGGCCGCCGGCGAAGGAGAGCATGTTCTGCTCCGCCATGCCGAGCGACAGGAACTGGTCCGGATGCCGGTCGCGGAACCCGTCGACCTCGCAGGACGAGGTGAGGTCGGCGGAAAGGCACAGAACCTCCGGCCGCGCGCTGGCGAAGGCCTCGAACGCCCTGGCATAGGGACGGTTGACGATCTCGACCATGGTCAGGCCCCTTCCATCGCGTTCACGTCGACGCCGAGTTCGGCGGCGAGCGCCGCCTGCATTTCCAGCCGTTCCTCGGTGCTCTTGAAGCGAACGTAGTGGAGGCGCGGGAAACGCTTCTTCAGAAAATCCATGCCCTGATAGGGCGAGGTGTTGGCGAGGATGACGAGCGGCTTGCCGGCCTCGGCGCTCTCCGCCGCAGCGCGGAGCGCTGCAAGATCGTGGCCGTCCACCGAACGGCAGGTGACGCCGAAGGCGGCGACGCGGGCGGCAAGATCGCCGAGATCGAGCACGGAGGACATCGCCCCGTCGCATTGCTGGCGGTTCACGTCGACGATGACGCGGATATTGTCGATCCCGTGGTAGCTCGTCGCCGCAAGGCATTCCCAGGTCTGCCCCTCCTGGAACTCGCCGTCGGACATGTAGACCCAGACCTTGCCGGGCTCCTTTTTCCTGAGCCGCGCCCAGGCGACGCCGGAGGCCATGGAAAGGCCCTGCGCCAGCGAGCCCGTCGTCACCTCCATGCCGGGGCTGTGCTCGGCGCCGATCATCTCGACCGAACCGCCGTCCTTGTTGAAATGGTCGAGTGCGTGCTCGTCCATGCGGCCCGTCTCGATCAGCGCGGAATAGATGACGAGCGCATAATGGGCGGGCGAGATGAAGAAACGATCGAATTCCGGCCCGGCCGGGCCATGGTAGCCCGCGCCGGTGAAGGCATCGGGATTGTGCGCCGAGGGCACGCCGCGGAACGGCAAGGGCACCTTGGGCAGCGTGGGTTCGCCGAGCGTCAGAAGTTCGTTGTAGAGCAGCGCCAGGCTCTCTGCGGCCGAGCAGGCCTGGCTGAGATAACCGCCATTGTTCTTCATCGTGTGGAAGAAGACGCGCCGGCGGATGCCGAGCGCGATGTCCCCGGTGGATTTTTCGTTCGCAAGGCTCATCGTCTCAGCTCCGTTCGGGAAAGAGCGCCTTCAGGCCCTCGGGCGAGGGCGTGGCGATGCCGCGCTCCGTGATGAGGCCGGTGATGAGGCGCGCGGGCGTGACGTCGAAGGCGGGGTTCGCCGCCGGGCTGCCCTCCGGCGAGATGCGCACGCTGGCGATCGAGCCGTCGCTGGCGCGGCCCTGCACGAAGCTCACCTCGTCGCCGGCCCGCTCCTCGATCGGGATTTCCCGGATGCCGTCCCCTACCGTCCAGTCGATGGTGGGCGAGGGGAGCGCCACATAGAAGGGCACGTTGTTGTCGCGCGCGGCGAGCGCCTTCAGGTAGGTGCCGATCTTGTTGCAGACGTCGCCGTTCGCCGTGGTGCGGTCGGTGCCGACGATCACCAGGTCGACGTCGCCGTGCTGCATGAGATGGCCGCCGGCATTGTCGACGATCAGCGTGTGCGGCACGCCATGGCCGTTCATCTCCCAGGCGGTGAGGTAGGCCCCCTGGTTGCGCGGCCGCGTCTCGTCGACATAGACGTGGACGGGAATGCCTTCCTCGACGGCCATGTAGATCGGCGCGGTCGCGGTGCCGTAGTCGACGGTCGCCAGCCAGCCGGCATTGCAATGGGTGAGGATGCGCACCGGCTCGCCCGGCTTTTTCTTCGCCGCGATCCCGCGGATCACGTCGAGGCCGTTCGCACCGATGGCGCGGTTGAGCTCGACATCCTCTTCCGCGATCTCCGCGGCGCGCGCATAGGCGGCGGCCGCGCGCTCGCCTTCCGGCAGTGGGCGAAGGTGCTCGCGCATCGCGTTCAGCGCCCAGCGCAGGTTGATGGCGGTCGGGCGCGTTTCGTTGAGCTCTTCCCACACGGCGTCGAGATGCGCATCCGACGGGTCCTTCGCCATGGCGATGGCGACGCCATAGGCGGCGGTGACGCCGATCAGCGGCGCGCCGCGCACCCACATGTCGCGGATCGCGGTGGCGATGTCGGCGACGGTCGTGAGCGTCACGACGCGGAACTCGTGCGGCAGCCAGCGCTGGTCGATGATGTCGACCGAACGGCCGTCCTCGTTCAGCCAGATCGTATGGTAGTGGCGTTCTCCGACTTTCACGCGAGGATCTCCTTTTCAAGCCGCTCCACGGTCTCGCGGATGTCGCGGAGGCTGTGGATGCGCTGCCGGTTGACGGCGAGGTGACGCCCGAGCTTCAGCGCCCTGGTCTCGCAGGGCGCGCGGCGGTCGGGGTCGGCGATGGTTTCGAAATCGGCGTTGTGGGCCAGGCCCAGGATGCGGCGATGGATCTCGATGCCGGCGAAACCCAGCATCTCGCGCCAGATCTCGTCGATGACGATGGCGAGCGCCTGCTCGGCGGCGAGCGGGTCGCCACGGTCCTCGAAGAGGCTCGCCTGATAGAGGATGCCCTTGCGCTCCGTGCGCCAGAGATGGGCGAATTCGGCCCGGAACGTTTCCCAGAGCGTCTCGATCGTATCGAGCAGATAGGCGCGCATGCCGTCGCGCGCGCCGGGCGCCGTCTCATGGCCGGCTTGCGAAAAATAGCTCATCCAGAAATTGGCGATCAGCATGCCGACGTCGAAGCTGATCGGGCCGTAGAAGGCGAATTCCGGGTCGATGACGCGCGTCTCGTCGTCCGTCACCATGACGGAGCCGGTGTGCAGGTCGCCATGGCAGAGCGTTTCGGCCTTGGCGGAGAAGAGATGCTTCAGCCGCTGCGCCTCCACCTTGAGGTCGCGGTCGGCGCGCAGTTCCGCCACGATCGGGTCGAGCTGCGGCGTGGTGTGGCGGTTGAGCGCCGCCTCGAAATAGGGATCGGAAAAGACGAGGTTTTCCGTGATGTCGCAGAGCTCGACATTGTCGGCGAAGAGCGCGAGGTCCGCCTTCTTCTCCCGCGTTGCCATGGAAAGGTCCGAGCCGCGGAACAGCGTGCGGGCGGCAAAGAGCCCGAGGTCTCGTCCGATCCTCGGCAGCGCGCGCCCGTCGATCAGCGCGCGGCGCAGGATGACGTGCGGCGTCAGGTATTCCATGACGATGAGCGCCTGCGCCTCGTCGAAGACGTAGATCTCCGGCACCATGCCCGGATCGCGCGCGGCCTGCCGCGTCAGCGCGTGATATTCGAAGAAGGAGCGCTTGAGCGGCAGCGGCCAGCTTTCGCCGACGAGCCGCACATAGGGCAGCGCCTGCTTGACGATCGCCGCGCCCTGATCCCCCGTTACGATGAAGACGAGGTTGAGGTTGCCGTCGCCGACCTCCCTGACGTTCCAATGGGACGAATCCGCCCCGATTTTCGCCTTGAGGACGGCGTTGCCGCCCAGCCGATCCGGCAATGTCTCGACGCTCAGCGCCGTGAAGACCTGGCTTTCCATATGCTTCTCCTCCGCGACGGGACGCGGCCTCCGCCGCCTGTCGTCCCACCATCCTTGCGCACAGCTAAGGCAGCATTCTGTCAAATGTCAATGGCCTTGACATTTGATGAGAGCCTATCCTAACCTGCCGTCATCGGGAGGAAAGAATGAGCGGTGAGGCGGTGTTTCGCATCGAGGGCGTGCGCAAGTCCTTTGGGCCGGTGACGGTGCTCCAGGGGGTGGACCTCGACCTCAGGGCCGGCGCGGTGACGGTTCTGATGGGCGCGAACGGTGCCGGCAAGTCCACGCTCGTGCGCATCCTCTCCGGCGTCTACACGCGCGATGCCGGCGCCATCGCGCTCGCCGGCCAGTCCTTCGAGCCGGCAACGCCCGCCGAGGCGATCCGCGCCGGCGTCGTCACCGTGCACCAGAACATCAATGACGGCGTCGTCGCCGATCTCGACGTCGCCACCAACCTCACGCTCGACCGGCTGAACGGGCGCGGCGCGAAACTGTTCTTCAATCCGCGCCGGGTGCGCCGCGAGGCCGCGGCTGTCGCCGCCCGCATGGGCCTTGCCATCGATCTTGCCGCCAACATCAACGACCTGACGCTCGCCGACCGCCAGATGGTGGCGATCGCGCGGGCCATGGCGCACGAGCCGAAGGTGCTGATCCTCGACGAGCCGACCTCCTCGCTCTCCAGCGCCGAGGCCGACCGCCTGTTCGATCTCGTCGACCGGCTGAAGGCACGCGGCGTCGCCATTCTCTATATCTCGCACCGCATGTCGGATATCCGCCGCCTTGCCGACAGCATCCTCTCGCTGCGCGACGGCCGCATCACCGGCCGTTTCGAAGGGCCGGAGCTCGATTACGAGGGCGCGGTCAACGCCATGCTCGGCCGCAAGGTCTCGGCCGGCGCGGTCGCCGTGCGCGAGGCGGGCGCTCCGGTCTTCAGCGTGCGGGACCTGAAGCTCTCCGAGCAGGCGCGGCCGTTCGATTTCGACCTCGGCGACGGCGAGATCGTCGCCGTCACCGGCCTCGTCGGCGTCGGCAAGACGGCGCTCGCCGAGACGCTCTTCGGCGCCCGCGCGCCGGCGGCGGGCGAAATGACGCTCGACGGCCGGGCCTATGCGCCGCAAAGCACGGGCCAGGCGATCGCCCGCGGCGTCTTCCTCGTCGCCAAGGACCGCGCGATCAGCGGCATCGTGCCGGATTTCAACATCTACGAGAATATCAGCCTGCCGTTCCTGCGCCGGCTCTCGGCCTTCGGCGTCGCGAGCCGCCGGGCGGAGAGGGCGAAGGCGCGCCGGCAGATCGATGCGCTCGGCGTCGTCTGCCGCAGCGAGCGCGACGAGATGCAGACGCTGTCGGGCGGCAACCAGCAGAAGGTCATGGTCGGCCGCTGGCTCTCCGAGCCCTCGCGCCTCCTCATCCTCGACGAACCGTTCCAGGGCGTCGACATCGCCGCCCGCCGCGACATCGGCGAGAAGCTGCGCGCCTCGGCCGCCGGCCGCTCCACCATCCTCTTCCTGACCGAACTCGACGAAGCCTTCGAGGTCGCCGACCGCATCCTCGTGATGTCGGAGCAGACCATCGTCGGCGCGCACCGCAACGCCGATATCGACGTCGAGCGGCTGCTCTCCGAGATCGCCGGGCAATTCTATCAACAGGTCCATGCATCATGAGCAGCGAACAGAGCAAACAGGCGGCCGCCGGCCCCGTCCCGCCGCCGGCCCTCAATGTCAGGGAAGCCGCCATCAAATACGGCTTCCTCGTGCTGCTCGCCGGCATGGTGCTCTATTTCTCGCTGGTGACGGGCGGTTTCGCCTCGCCGCAGAGCGCCGTCTTCATCCTGCAGTCCGTCTCGATCACCGGCATCCTCGCGCTCGGCGTCACGGCGACGCTGGTCGTCGGCGGCTTCGACCTTTCCATCGGCTCCGTCGCCACCACGGCGATGATGGCCTCGTCCTATGTCATGGTGGTGATGGGCGGCGACGCGCTGACGGCGACGCTGGTCTGCCTTGCCGTCGGCGTGCTCGTCGGCCTCGTCAACGGCGTCATCATCGTCTACATGCGCGTGCCGGATCTTCTCGCCACGCTCGGCATGATGTTCCTCCTGCTCGGCCTCCAGCGCATCCCGACCGAGGGCCGCTCCATCGCGACCGGCATGACGCTGCCGGACGGCTCGACGGCGACGGGCGCCTTCAGCCCCGCCTTCCTCGCGCTCGGCCGCCACCGCTTCGATCTGATCCTGCCCAATCTCGTGCCGGTCTCGGTCGTCGTGCTGATCGTGCTCGCCATCGTCATCTGGTTCTTCCTGGAATACACCCGCTTCGGCCGCATGATGTATGCCGTCGGCTCGAACGAGCGGGCGGCGAGCCTCGCCGGCGCCCCCGTCAACGCCTACAAGATCTCGGCCTACATCATTTCCGGCGTCTTCGCCTCGATCGGCGGCATCCTGCTCGCCGCCCGTCTCGGCCGCGGCGACATCGCCTCCGGCAACAACCTGCTTCTCGACGCCGTCGCCGCCGCGCTGATCGGCTTTGCCGTGCTGGGCGCGGCCAAGCCGAACGCCTTCGGCACCGCCGTCGGCGCGCTCTTCGTCGGCATCCTCCTGCAGGGCCTGACGATGATGAACGCGCCCTATTACACGCAGGATTTCATCAAGGGCGCGGTGCTCGTCATCGCCCTGATCTTCACCTTTGCGCTCTCGAAAAGAGGCAAACGCTGAGACCGCTCAGCGGACAACCAAAAGTTCACCAGTGGAGGAGACTGACATGAACCTTACTCGCAGAACCCTGGGCAAATTAACGCTCGGGCTGATGGGCGCGGCGGCCTTCGCCGTGCCGTCCTTCGCCGCCGACATGCCGGCGCCCTTCGACAAGCCCGGCGACGTGAAGATCGCGCTCGTGCGCTACCTTTCGACCGGCGACTTCTTCCAGTCCTATCTCGCCGGCGTCGAGGCGCAGGCGAAAGCCATCGGCGTGGAGTTGCAGGTCTTCGACAGCCGCCAGGACGCGGCCCTCCAGGCCGACATGGTCGACCAGGCGATCGCGCTCGGCGTTCAGGGCATCATCATCCAGCACGGCCTGACGGAATCCATGAAGGAGGCCGCCCAGCGCGCGGTCGATGCCGGCATCAAGGTCGTCGCCTTCGACGTCAACGTCGAGAACGAGAAGATCCCGCAGATCGAGCAGTCCGACCGCGACCTCGCGCGCCTTGCCCTCGAACAGGCGATCAAGGACAATGGCGAGAGCTTCAAGGCGGGCTATGTCTACGTCGCCGGCATCGCGCCGCTCGACCGCCGCGACGAGACCTGGAAGGAATTCAAGGCGAAGTATCCGGGCATCAACGAGGCCGCCCAGTTCGGCACGATGGACAACCCGATCGCCAACTCGGTCGCCAACCAGGCCCGCTCGGTGATCTCCGCCAATCCCGACATCACCGTGATGTTCGCCCCCTATGACGAATTCGCCAAGGGCGTGAAGATCGCCGTCGACGAGGCGGGCCTCTCCTCCAGCGTGAAGATCTACTCGGCCGACATCTCGACCTCCGATATCGCCGCCATGCGCGAATCCGGCTCCGCCTGGGTCGCGACGGCCGCGACGAACCCGGCCGTGGTCGGCCAGGTCTCCGTCCGCTCGCTGGCCATGCTGCTCGCCGGCGAGGATCCCGGCAAGCAGGTCATCGTGCCGCCGACGCTGATCACCCAGCAGGACCTCAACGACCAGGACATCAAGAACATGGAGGAGCTCGGCGCCAAGCTGCCGCAGTTCGCCCATGCCGACGTCGCCATGCCGGCATGGATGCCGAAGCCGTGATTTTTCGGGCACGTTTTGGTTGCGGGAGGGCGGTCCACAAGGCCGCCCTTTCCGTTCGGCCCCAAGGTTGTCCCGGACCATTTAAAGGACTATATCTGGTCCAAAGGAGCCGTCGCGATGAAGCTTTCCGAACAGGTCCGGCCGATCAGCTACTTGAAGGCGCATGCGCCGGAGGTCGTCCGCTCTCTGGCGGAAACCCGCCGGCCCGTGGTGCTGACCGTGCATGGCGAGGCCAAGGCCGTGCTTCAGGACGTCGGCCAATATGAAGAAACCCAGGAGACCCTGGCCCTCCTCAAGGTCCTGGCCCTGACCAATCGCCAGGTGGACGAGGGCAAGGTGCGCCCGGCCGGCGAAGCCTTCACGCAGATCCGGCAGCGCCTCGCCGAACGCTGATGGGCTGGCGCGTTCTTCTCTCCGAGGACGCCGAACGGGATATCGAATACCTCTATCGCTTCATCGCCCGCCGCGACGGGGCGGAAACCGCCGAGCGCATTCTCGGCGAGATCGAGGCGGCCGCGATGAGCCTCGAAGAATTCCCGGAGCGCGGGAGCATCCCGAGGGAATTGGTATCCATCGGGATCGGCGACTATCGCGAGATCCATCACAAACCCTGGCGCATGATCTACCGTATCATGGGATCGGACGTCGTCATCTATTGTGTCGTCGACGGCCGCCGGGACATGCAGTCGTTTCTTGAGCGCCGGCTTCTTCGATAGGGTTTCGGGACGAGCCGCAAGCCGCTCCCTTTGTCTTCTCTTCGATAGCTCAGCGCATCGCGGCCGCGATATTGCCGCCGTCGACGGTGGTCACGTCGGCGGTCGTGCGTTCGGCGAGCGCGTGGTGCACGAAGGCGCGGGCGACGTCCTCGGCGGTCACTTCGAGGCCGAGCAGGTTGCCGCCCATATAGTCCTTGACGGAAAGGCCGCGGGCCGCGGCGCGGCTCTCGATCATCTCGTCGTTGAGCAGGCCCGAGCGGATGCGGTCGGCGTTGACGGCGTTGACGCGGATATGGTCGGCGCCGTGCTCCAGCGCGTATTGCCGCGACAGGAACAGCGTCGCGGCCTTCGGCAGGCCGTAGGCGCCGAATTTCGCACCCGGATTGACCGCCTGCTTGGAGGCGTTGAAGAGCAGCACGCCGCCGGTCTTCTGCGCCTTCATGATGCGCACGGCGTTCTGCGCGACGCTCTGGTGGGCGAAGAAGTTCAGTTCGAAGCTCTTGCGCAGCAACGCGTCGTCCATCGTGGCGATCGGGCTTTCCCATGCCGCGCCCGCATTGGAAACGACGATGTCGACGCCGCCGAAGGTGGCGACGGCCTGATCGAAGGCGGCGCGCACGCAGGCGGGATCGGTGATGTCGGCGGCGATGCCGATCGAATGGTTGCCGGCGGCCTTCGCCACCGCCGCCGCCTTCCCGCCGTCGAGGTCGAGCACGACGGCATGCGCGCCTTCCGCCACGAAGGCCTTGGCGATCGCCGCGCCGATGGCGCCCGCGCCGCCGGTGACGAGCACGACCTGGCCGGTGAACGGCTTCGGCCTGGCGCCCGCCAGCTTCGCCTGCTCCAGCGACCAGTATTCGAGGTCGAAGAGGTCCGGCCGGCTGACCGGCTCGAAGCGGCCGACGGATTCCGCGTCGCGCGCCGCCTCGATCCACATCTCGCCGACATCGACGGCGATCGTCGCGTCCTTGTAGGTGCGGCCATGGCCGAACATGCCGAGGCCGGGCACCAGCGTCAGGCGCGGCATCGGATCGAGCATGACGCGCCTGATGTCGTCGCGGGCGTCGTTGCTGCGGAAATAGTCGGTGTAGGCGGCCGCAAAGGCGGCGACCCTTTCGTCGATCACGGCGCGATAGCCGGCAAGGTCGTCCTTCGCCGGGGCCGGCAGCACCATCGGCCCCGTCTTGATGCGGATCGAGAGGTCGGGCGTCGAGACGCCGCGGGCGGCCATGTCCGCGACTTGCGCCGCGTTGACGAAATCCAGGATCGCCGGGGAGGCGCGGAAGACGCTGACCATGCGGTCGTAGCGCCCTTCGCCCCTGTCGACGGCGACGGCGCCGCGCAGCATCGGCGCGATGTCGCCGGGGTCGGCGAGCGCGGCGGGAAGCGCGGCCGGCGTGAACGGGTTGCGGCCGTTCCGCTTCACATGATCCTCGGCCAGGGTGACATGGTGGATCATCCGGTCATAGGCTTCCTTCGCCGTTTCGCCGAAGGTGAAGATGCCGTGCTTGTCGAGGATCAGGCCCTCGACCGTCGGGTCCCGGTCGAACACCTCGGCGGCCGCCTTGGCGAGGGCGAAGCCGGGCATGATATAGGGCACGAAGCCCATCCTCTTGCCGAAGAGTTCGGCGCACATGCTTGCGCTCTCCGCCTGGTCGGCGATGGCGAGGATGGCGGTCGAATGGGTGTGGTCGACGAATTTGTGCGGCAGGAAGGCGTGCAGCAGCGCCTCGACGGACGGGTTCGGCGCGCCGGGATCGATGAGGTTGGCGCGCAGCAGCGTCACCATGTCCTCGTCCGAGAGTTTTGGCAGCTTGCGGCTCTTCAGCAGCGGGCCGATCTTCACCGCGGGCAGGCCCGGCGGCTCGATCGTGCCCATGTCCCAGCCGCTGCCCTTGACGCAGAGCACGGCATGCACGTCGCCGACGAGGTCGGTCATCTCCGTCTTCACCGAGGTGTTGCCGCCGCCATGCAGCACGAGCCGGGGCTCGCCGCCGAGGAGCCGCGTCGTATAGGTGCGCAGCGCCAGGTCCCGGTTGACGCCCTTCGCGGCATAGCCGGCGACGACCTGTTCCGCCTCGTCGTCGCGCCAGAGATTTTCCATCGTGTTCAGCCTCCCGATAACCGGCCCGGCCGGCATCGGCGGACCGCACATTTTCCTGGCTCAGCGCCCGGCCTTGCCGAGCCCTTCGCGGTTCCAGCGGTCCAGCACCCGCCGTGCCATCGATGCCGTGACGATGAGATGCGAGGCGAAGCCGCCCTTCAGCGCCGCCATCAGCGGTTCGAACTTGCTGTCCTCCTGCACGACGAGCATGCGCTTGCGGATCGCGCGGATGGAGGCGAGGTCGGCGGAGATGCAGCGCCGGTTGTGCTCGCAGTCCATCCACTGGCCGTCGTGGTCGATGAGCTGGCCGGCGATGACGCCGGCCGCGCCCCGCTCGCCCATCGCATGCATGTCGGCGGCCGAGAGCGCGCCGCATTTGACGAGATGGCTGTCATCCTCGATGCCGCCGACGGAATAGAGCGCGAGCTGGCAGTCGGAAATCGTCGCGAGCTGTTCCCTGATGACCGGCTCGCCGCGCAGCTCCTCGGCCAGCCGCTCGGAGGACAGCACGAGCGGCGCATAGAAATTGATGCCCTCCGCATTGAGGCGGCGGGCGATTTCCGTGGTGCACTGGTCGGGACGATAGGAATAGGGCGCGCCGAGATTGCCGCAGAGCTGCACGACGGTGACGCCGCTGAGATCGGCGAAGGGCATGACATCGGCGATGTGATAGACGGTGCGGCCCCAGGCGACGCCGATCCGGTCGCCCTTGTTGATGAGTTCGAGGAAGACCGAGGCGGCGACGACGGGCATTTCGGCGGCCGGGTCCATGGCCTGCCGGTCCTCCGGCACCAGCCAGGCCGTCGTCAGCCCCGTGGCGTCCTCCAGCTCGCGGGCGAGAACGTCGTCGGAAAAGAGGTCCGTCGAGGTGGTGATGGTGACGATGCCCATCTCGCGCGCCTTGCGCAGATACATGGCGATGGAGGCGCGGGAGATTTCCAGCTTCTGCGCCACTTCATCCTGCCGCAGCCCATGCGTATAATAGAGCCAGGCGGCCTTGTGGATGATCTGGTCGTTGGCGCGAATGGGCATAAAGGGTCTCTCGCGAAGGGATTTTGACATTATTCATTGTCGCTGACAAAAGTCAATGCGCTGGAATCGTGCTGCCCCGAAGCCTCGCGACCATCCGTTTTCCTTCACGCGAATACAGCGGAAGGGCATCGGCCGCTTCCGCTGTCCGCGTCTTCCATGAGAGGCGCGCGCCGCGCGTCCTATGCGTTGGTGCCGCCGTCGATGACGTGTTCGGCGCCCGTCACGAAGCGGGCCTCTGGCCCTGCCAGCCAGATGGCGAATGCCGCTATGTCGTCCGGGCTGCCGAAGCGCGGGATCGCCATCGTCGCGCGCTGCGTGTCCGCCGTCTCGCCTGTCGCCGGGTTCATGTCCGTATCGGTGGAGCCCGGGTGGATGATGTTGGCGGTGATCCCCCTTGGCCCGAGGTCGCGGGCGATGCCGCGCGTGAAGCCCGACAGCGCCGCCTTGCTCAGCGCATAGAGGCTGATGCCCGGCCAGGGCACGCGCTGCGCCAGGTTGCTGCCGATGGTGATGATCCGGCCGCCATCGGGCATGTGGGCGATGGCTTGCCGGGTGGCGACGAAGACGGCGCGCACATTGACGTCGATCGTGCGGTCGAAATCCTCCAGCGTCAGGTCGGAGAGCGGCGCGGCATGGAAGATGCCGGCATTGTTGACGAGGATGTCGATGCGGCCCTCGGCCTTCGCCGTTGCGTCGACGGCCGCCGCGAGGGCCGCGGCGTCGCGATTGTCGGCCTTGATGGCAACGGCCCTGCCGCCGGCGGCCTCGATGGCCGCAACGGTGGCCGCGGCCGCGGCCTCCGCGCTGGCATAGGTGAGGGTGACGCGCGCGCCTTCCCGCGCCAGCCGCCGGGCGATCGCCGCGCCCATGCCCCTGCTGCCGCCGGTGACGAGGGCGGTTTTTCCGTCGAGATTTGCCATGTCCTGCCTTTCTGTATTGATCGATACATAACTACTGGCCGTCTTGCCGAAGCGCGTCAAGTGATTTATTTATCGAGCGATACAGAAAAGGAGACTGAGAAATGGCGCCACGTGGCCGACCCCGGGCGTTCGACAGGGACGCGGCCCTGCGCAAGGCCATGGAGGTCTTCTGGGCGAAGGGGTACGAGCGCGCCTCGCTCGCGGACCTCACCGAGGCGATGGGCATCAACGCGCCCAGCCTCTATGCGGCGTTCACCAGCAAGGAAGCGCTGTTCCAGGAGGCGCTGACGCTCTATTCCGCAACGGAAGGCTGCGACATCTGGGAAGGCGTGCCGGCCGCCCCGACCGCGCGAGCCGCCTGTGCGCACCTGCTGCGCGCCACCGCAGAGGCCTTCGCGGGTGACGAAAAGCGCCGCGGCTGCCTGGTCGTGCTGTCCGCGCCGCAGACGGAAGGGTCCAGTCCCTCCATATGCGACGCGCTGAAACACCACCGCGCGGCGACCACGGCCGTGCTGCGGGAGCGCCTGCGGCGGGCGGTCGCGGAGGGCGATCTCCCCGCGACGGCCGATGTCGAGGCCATCACGGCCTATGTCGTCACCGTGCAGCACGGCCTCTCCATCCAGGCGCGCGACGGCGCGTCCCGCGAGACGCTGCTGGCCATCGCCGGCTGCGCCATGGCGGGCTGGGAAAACCTCGTGTCCGTCGCCCACCCGCCGGCGGCGTAGTTGTCAGCGAAGCAGTTTCAGGGAACCCGTCAGGGACTTGATCCATCGGCCTTCGCCGACGAGCCCGAGCCCGTCGATGGTCTCCTCGCCGAGATCGCGCCCGGGGAACGTCGCCTCGTAGTCGGCATAGCTGTGCAGTGCGCGCGCGAAGGACGGGAAGGCGACGATGACGCGGCCGTCCTGCCGCGGCAGCGCCTTGGCCAGCAGCGCGCCGATCGTCCGGCTGTCCGCCTGCAGCACCGGCACGGGCCTGTCGGCGCTGATGTCGATCGTCGCCTGCCGGCGGTCGGTGAGCTGGCGGGCGCCGAGCGCCGGCATGGCTGCCCCCATGCCGATCGAGACGGCCGCGATCGTATTGGCGAGATGGCCCGGCGGCAGGTCGGGATTGACGATGATGGCGAGGCGGACGTCCTGGAGCATGATGGCCTTTCTCCTGTATTGCGGTGCCGGCAAGACTACAGGGGGAAGGCGGGCAGGTTCTTTCTGATCTTGCTGGAAAGGTCGAAAGAAAGGTAGGATCTGCCCATTATAGCAAATATAGAGGCAGGACATGCCGGATACGCTCGCCGCATCGGATGTGAGGATCCTGAAGGCGCTTCAGGAGAACGGGCGCTTGAGCAACCAGGCGCTTTCGGGCGCGGTGGGCATGTCCGCCTCGCCGTGCTGGCGGCGGGTGCGGCAGCTGGAGGACGAGGGGATCATCCAGCGCTACATGGCGGTGCTGGGCCGGCGGGAGATCGGCCTCGGGGTCCTCGCCTTCATCCGCGTCAAGATCGACAGCCACACCGAGGCGGAGGCGGAGGCCTTTGCCAGCGAGGTGATGAAGCTCGATTGCGTCGTCGCCTGCTACAGCATCGCGGGGGATGCGGATTTCCTGCTGCAGGTCGTCTCGCAGGATCTCGACACCTATTCCGACTTCGCCATGCGCGTCGTGCGGCGGCTGCCGGGCATCAAGGAGATGCAGACCACCTTCGTCCTCAAGGAGATCAAGCCCTTCAGCGGCCTGCCCTTGCCTGCCGAGAGCGCCCGCCGCGGCCGGTAAGGTTTTCTCTGGGCGTCAGTCGCGGTCGCCCGTGCCGTATTCCAGCGCCTGCTTCAGGTGCTGGCGCAGCAGGGCCTCGGCCCAGTCGAGGTCGCCGTTTTCCACCGCATCGAGAATGGCGAGGTGCTCGCGGCAGGACTGCTCGATGCGTTCGGCCGGCAGCTCGAAGAAGGCGGCCGATTCCTGCATGCGGCGCAGGTTGTTCTGGTGGCGGATCGCGTCGGTGAGGAACCGGTTGCCGGAAAAGCCGGCAAGGTTCTCGTGGAAGAAGGCGTTGACGCGGAACCACTCGTCGCTGCCCGAGCGGCTGGCGGGATCGCCGAGGATGCGCTCGTGCGCGCGGCGGATCTGCGCGGCGATCTCCCTGTCCACCTTGAAATGCGGCGTGCGCAGCGCCGAACATTCGACGATGGCGCGGAACTCGTAGCTCTCCCGATAGGCGTCGTCGCCGACCAGCGTATCGACGAAGCGCCAGCCATGGCCGGGCAGGCGCTGCGCCAGCCCCTCGGCGGCGAAGCGCATCAGGAGCTTGCGCACGGTGCCGCGCGACACGCCGTAGCGCGGCATGAGCTCGGCCTCCGACACGTCCTGCGGCAGGGCGCCCTGTGCCCGCTCGCGCAGCATGCGCCGGTAGAGGTCCTCGATCGGCGAGACCGGCAGGATTTCGGCAAGGTCGAGCGTCGAGACGTCGCGCGCGACGCGCAGGCCCCGTTTCTCCATCGGCTGCAGCACGCCCTTTTCCACGAGCAGGTCGAGCGCGCCCGCTATCGGCGAGCGCGACACGCCGAAGAGCCGCGCCAGCTCGGGCGCCGAAATGCGGGTGCCGACCGTCAGGTCCGCATCGCGGATCCGGTCGATGATCCGGCGGGCCAGATCGAGCTGCAGGGTGCTGGGGCCGTCCGCCGGCTCGGCGTCCGAAAGGTCCGTATCGTCCATGGGTCCCTCATGTTCATTTGCATTATAGCGCGAACACAACGCAATGCGACCCGATAAATTTCCAAAATTAGTGCTTTTCATATCTATAAAATGCATTAAGCTGCGATCAAAGACGGAACCGAGGCAGCGGCATATGGCAGAGATCACCCCTTTCCCTCTCATCGAGATCAGCGGCCCGCCGCGCGAGCGTGGCCGCCTGTACGGCGAGAAGGCGCGTGAGCGCATCCGCCTCTCGGCCGGCCTCTACACCAGCCAGCTCCACAAGCTCGGCTTCGACGACGCCAATATCGAGCGCCTCGTCGCCGCCTTCCTGCCGCGCATCCGCGACTGGGCGCCGGACCTGGTGACGGAGATGGAGGGCATCGCCGAAGGGGCGGGCACCGGCCTCTCGGCCATCGTTCTCGTCAATGCACGCACCGAGGTGCTGCAGCTTGCAAGGCTGGAGGCGGGCATTGCCGACGAGGAGCCGGACGGCTGCACCGGCGCCGTGCTGCTGCCGGAGGTGACGCGCGACGGCACGGTCATCCACGGCCAGAACTGGGACTGGCGCGCCGAATGCGCCGATACCTCTGTCGTGCTGCGCATCCTGCGCGACGACGGGCCCAACATCCTGACCTTCACCGAGGCCGGCGGCCTTGCCCGCAGCGGCTTCAACGCCGCCGGCATCACGATCACCGCCAACTATCTCGAAAGCGACCGCGATTACCGCGAGATGGGCATTCCGCTGCCCTTCATCCGCCGCCGGGCGCTGGAGGCGCGGCATTTCGCGATGGCGCTGCGCGTCGTCGCCATCACGCCGAAATCCGGTTCCAACAACATGATGCTGAGCACCGCCGAGGGCTATGCGGTCGATCTCGAATGCGCGCCGGACGAGGCCTTCCCGATCTACCCGCAGGACGGCATGATCGTGCATGCCAACCACTGGCAGAGCGCCGTCGCCCTTTCCAAGCTGAAGGAAACCGGCCTTGCCAATGTGCCCGACAGCCTCTACCGCGATCACCGCGTCCTGACGGTCCTGCGGGAAAGCGGCGGCAAGCTCGGCGTCGAGGATTTGAAGCGCGCCTTCTTCGACGATTTCGCCGCGCCCTTCTGCGTCTGCCGCGCGCCGCTCGCCAAGGAGGGCGGCAATCTCTCGGCGACGGTGGCGATGATCCTCTGCGAGCCGGCGAAGGGCGTCATGGAGATCGCCCCGCTGCCGGCGATCAACCGCACCTTCACGCGCTATGAGCTGGCCATGGACGGCGACGCCTTCGCCCGCGCGGCCGGCGCCGACGATGAAACGCTCGGCAGGGGGAAACGATGGTCCGCTTCCTCCTGACCCGCATCGCCACGGCGATCCCCACGCTGTTCCTCGTCTCCGTCACCGTCTTCGCGCTGATGCGGGCGATCCCCGGCGATCCGGCGGCGCTGATGCTGGGCGACCTCGCCCAGCCCGGCCAGCTGGAGGCGCTGCGCGCCGAGATGGGCCTCGACCAGCCGATCGTCGTGCAATATCTCTACTGGCTCGGCGACGTGCTGACCGGCGATTTCGGCCGGTCGATCGCGACGCGACAGCCGGTGCTGCCGCTGATGCTGGACCGCTTCTCCGTCTCGGCCACCATCGTCCTCGTCGCCGTCTTCTTCGCGACGCTGATCGCGGTGCCGGCCGGCATGTTCGCGGCCTGGCGGCAGAACCGCGCCGGCGACATCGCCGTCATCGCCACCTCGACGCTGCTGCTCTCCATCCCCAGCTTCTGGCTCGGGCTGATGCTGCTCTTGATCTTCGGCCTGCAGCTCGGCTGGCTGCCGGTGGTCGGCTACGTGCCGTTCAGCCGCGATTTCGGCAGCGCGCTGCTCTATATCATCCTGCCCGTCGTGACGCTGGTCCTGGTGGAATCCGGTTCGATCACCCGCATGGCGCGGGCGAGCACCATCGAGGTGGCGCGGCTGGAATACATCACCCATGCGCGGGCCAAGGGGCTTTCGGAGGCGACCGTCATGTGGCGCCATGCCTTCAAGAACGCCTTCGCCCCCACCCTGACGCTGATCGGCCTCGTGCTCGGCAGCCTGCTCGCCAACATCGCCGTCATCGAGACCGTCTTCACCATTCCCGGCCTCGGCCGCCTGCTGGTGGATGGCATCTATGCCCGCGACTATCCCGTCGTGCAGGGCTGCATGCTGTTCACCGCCTTCCTCTACGTGGTGGTCAACCTGCTGGTCGATCTCCTCTATCCGCTTCTCGATCCAAGGGTGACGGCATGATCGCGCGGGCATTCGGCCTTCCGGCACTGCGTTTCAACGGCCTGATCGGCATCCTCGTCGTCGGCCTCCTCCTCCTCGTCGCGGTCTTCGGCCCGTGGCTCGCGCCCTACGATCCCCTGAAGCTCGATCTCATGGCCCGTCTCCAGGGCCCGTCCGCGGCGCACCTGCTCGGTGCCGACGAGTTCGGCCGCGATCTCCTCAGCCGGCTGATCCACGGCGCGCGCACCAGCGCCTGGATCGCCTTCGCCACCGTGGTCTTCGCCATCGTCTTCGGCACGGTCGTCGGCGTGCTCGCCGGCTTCCTGCGCGGCTGGACAGACCGCATCCTGATGATGGTCAACGACGCGCTGCTCGCCTTTCCCGGCCTGCTGCTCGCGCTCGGCTTCATGGCGGTGTTCGGCGCCAGCCGCAACGGCATCATCGTGGCGCTCGGCATCGCCTACATGCCCGTCGCCGTGCGCGTGGTGCGCGGCACGGTGCTGTCGATCCGCGAGCGGGAATTCGTCGAGGCCTCGCGGGTGATCGGCAACAGCGGCATCGTCACCATGCTGCGCCATGTGCTGCCCAACTGTCTCGCGCCGATCATGGTGCTGGCGACGACGATGTTCGGCTGGGTCGTGCTGTCGGAAAGCGCGCTCTCCTTCCTCGGCCTCGGCGTGCCGCCGCCAGCGCCGAGCTGGGGCAACATGCTCTCCACCGGCCGCCCCTACATCAACCAGGCGCCGCACATCATCATCCTGCCCGGCCTGTGCATCTCCATCACGCTGCTCGGCGTGAACCTGCTCGGCGATGCGGTGCGCGACTGGCTCGACCCCAAGATGCAGGATTGATCCCATGGCTGGCATCGAGAATGTGCTTTCCGTCGAAAACCTCTCCGTCCGCATGGGGCAGGCCGGCCTCACCGTGGTCGACGGCCTCGACTTCTCCCTGCCGGCCGGCGAGATGCTGGCGCTGGTCGGCGAATCCGGCTCCGGCAAGACCATGGCCGCTCGCTCCGTGCTCGGCCTCCTGCCGCCGCCCTTCGTGGCGACGCCGGAAAGCCGCATCCGCTTCAGGGGCACCGACCTCGTCAGCGCGCCGCCGGAGACGCTGCGGCAGATCCGCGGCGCCGGTATCGGCATGGTGTTCCAGGAGCCGATGGTCTCGCTCAACCCCGCCATGACCATCGGCCGGCAGATGGCCGAGGGGCTGGCGCTGCACAGGAAGCTCGGCAAGGCCGAGATCCGCGACATGAGCCTTGCCATGCTGGAGCGCATCCGCATCCAGGATCCGGCGCGCTGCCTTGCCGCCTTCCCGCACGAATTCTCCGGCGGCATGCGCCAGCGCATCATGCTCGCCTCCGTCATGCTGCTGAAGCCGGCGCTGCTGATCGCCGACGAGCCGACGACGGCGCTCGACACGCTGATCCAGCGCGACGTGCTCGACCTGATGGTGGAGCTGACGCAGGAGAACAACACCGCGGTCCTCCTGATCAGCCATGACCTCGGCATGGTCGCGCACTATGTCCGCAACGTCGTCGTCATGCACAAGGGCAGGGCGGTGGAGCAGGGCGACAGCCGGGCGGTGCTGCACGCCCCGAAACACGATTACACCCGGCGCCTCGTCGACGCCCTGCCGCGCCGCAGCGCCGGCGGCAGCCGGTCGGGGGGCGCGCCGGCCGAGCCGCTGATCGAACTGAAGGACGTGGTCATCGACTATCCCGGCCGCGCACGGCTCTTCGGCCGGGCGGCGGGCAAGCGCGCCGTGCACGGCGTCGATCTTGCCATCAACCGCGGCGAGACGCTGGCGCTGGTCGGCGCCTCCGGCTCCGGCAAGACGACGCTCGGCCGGGCGATCGTCGGGCTGGTGACGCCTTCCGGCGGCACGATGGCCTTCCGCGGCGCGCCGCTCGCCTACCGGCGCGATGCCGGCGGCCGGGCGCTGCGCCAGGCGATCCAGATCGTCTTCCAGGATCCCTATTCCTCGCTCGACCCGCGCCAGCGCATCGCCGGCATCGTCGGCGAACCCTTGAAGCTCGATCCGGCGCTGGACCGGGCGCGGCGGCAGGCGCGGGTGGCGGAGGTCTTCGCCGAGGTCGGGCTTGCGCCGGAACTTGCCGACCGCTTCCCGCACCAGCTTTCGGGCGGCCAGCGCCAGCGCGTGGCGATCGCCCGCGCCATCGTCAGCCGCCCCGCCTTCGTCGTCGCCGACGAACCCGTCTCCGCGCTCGACATGACCGTGCAGAAGCAGATCCTCAAGCTCTTCCGCGATCTTCAGGCCCGCTACGGTTTTGCCTGCCTGTTCGTCTCGCACGATCTCGGCGCGGTGGAGCAGGTGGCCGACCGGGTGGCGGTGATGGAGAACGGCCGCATCGTCGAGACCGGCACGCGCGACGACGTCTTCGACCGGCCGCAGCACGCCTATACCCGCCGCCTGCTCGACGCCGCTATGCTGCTCGACCGCACCTTCGCGGGCGCGGACGGCGCCGGTGGTCCCCGCCTCCTGTCGGGTGCGGCGGGCTCATAGATTTTCGATACGGAGAGGAGACCATCCATGCGCAATGTCAGCGGTCACGGCCGGAAACTGTCCTACTACGATTTCGGCCACACGACCGTCTATGCCTCGCGACTCGACCCGCGTTTCCCCTATTGCGCCTATGTGCCCGACGACTACGAGGAGGACGGCGGGAAGACCTATCCGCTCGCCGTCATCGTGCACGGCACGGAGCGCGGCATGCAGGCCTATCGCGATGCCTTCGCCGATTTCGCCGAGGCCAACGGCGTCATCGTGCTGTGCCCGCTGTTTCCCGCGAACATCTGCTTTCCGGGCGATCTCTCCTCCTACAAGATGCTGCGGGACGGCGACCTGCACTATGACGCCGTCATGCTCGATATGATCGCCGAGATGCAGGAAAAGTACCGCATCGCGGGCGACCGGGTGATGATGTACGGCTTTTCCGGCGGCGGGCATTTCACCCACCGGTTCCTCTACCTCCATCCCGAGCGCCTGCTCGCCGCCTCGATCGGCGCGCCCGGCGTCGTGACGCTGCTCGATTTCGACCACGATTTCTGGGTCGGCCTGCGCGATTTCGAGAAGGTCTTCGGCAAGCCGGTCGATCTCGACGCAATCCGCAAGGTCGCCGTGCAGATGGTGATCGGCGGCGACGACCGGGAGACCTGGGAGATCACCATCACGCCCGACGACGCCTGGTACATGCCCGGCGCCGACCTTGCCGGCGCCAACCGCAACGACCGCATGCGCGCGCTGAAGAAGAGCTTCGAGCAGCACGGCATTGCCGTGCGTCACGACATCGTGCCGGGCATCACCCATGACGACCGCCAGCTCATAAGCAAGGTCAAGGACTTCTTTGCAGAAACGCTGGGCGCAATCCGCGAGCGCTCCTGACGATAACGAAGCGGGGAACGATCGGAGATCACCATGAAACGCACATTCCTGATTTCGACGGCGCTGGCCGCGGGCCTGCTGCTCGGCGCCTCGGCCGAGGCGGCAACGCTGAACATCCGCATCAACGCCGATATCCGCGGCACGGAAGGCATCGACCGCGACGCCAATACCGACACCGTGCTGCATCACATCTTCGAGACGCTGGTCGGCTTCCGCGCCGATCTCAGCATCGGCCCGGCGCTCGCCGAGAGCTGGACGGTGTCGGAGGACGGCAGGGCCTACACCTTCATCCTCCGCGAGGGCGCGACCTTCCACAACGGCGATCCCGTCACGTCGGCGGATGTCAAATGGAACTGGGACCACCGCGTCGCGGCCGGCGCAGAATGGTTCTGCAACGGCTTCTTCGACGGTTCGCAGGGCCTGAAGGTCGAGGCGCTGGAAACGCCCGATCCGCGCACCGTCGTCTTCCGCATCAACGAGCCGAACGCGCTCTTCCTCGCCCAGCTCGCCAACATCCAGTGCAACGGCTGGGTCGCCAGCCCCAAGAATGCCGGGCCGGACGGCAAGTGGATCGACGGCAGCGCGATCGGCAGCGGCTCCTTCAAATTGAAGGAATGGGTGAAGAGCCAGTACATCACGCTGGAGAAATACGACGGCTACACGCCGCCGAAGGAGAAGGCGAGCGGCTATGCCGGCGACCGCACGGCGCTGGTCGACGAAGCGAAATTCCTGATCATCCCCGACACGTCGGCCGCCGAGACCGCGCTCTTCGCCGGCGAGATCGACGTGCTGCCGAACTTCGAATCCCAGCGCATCGAGGATGCAAAGGGGCGCGGCCTGAAGGTGATGACGACGCCGGGCCTTTCCCTGACGCCGCTCTTGATCCAGACGACCGACCCGCTGATGTCGAACGTCAAGCTGCGCCAGGCGATCGCCCATGCCATTGATTTCAAGCAGATCGCCGCCGCCCGCACGGCCGGCCTGTCGGAGTTCAATCCCTCCGGCGTGCCGCAGGCAAGCGCCTTCTTCGATGAGGATTTCCTGAAATGGCCGGAATACGACCCGGAGGCCGCCAAGGCGCTTTTGGCTGAAGCCGGCTACAAGGGCGAAGTGATAAAAATCCAGACCAACACCCGCTACCAGGGCATGTATGAGAACAGCATCCTGGTGCAGGCCATGCTGGCCGGCGCCGGCATCAATGCCGAGCTGGAAGTGCTGGACTGGGCCGCGCAGCTCGACAATTACCTCGCCGGCAAGTTCCAGATGCAGTCCTTCGGCTATTCCGCCCGCCTCGATCCCTCGCAGTTCTACGGCGTCATCATCGGCGACAAGAAGGCCGAGCCGACGGCACAGTGGGACAATCCCGAGGCCTGGCAGCTCTACCTGAAATCGACCAAGACGACGGATTTCGAGACGCGCAAGGCCGTCTTCAAGGACATCCACGCGCTGATGGCGAAAGACCTGCCGATCTTCGGCCTCTACTACGAGCCCGTCGTCGCGGCGGTCGGCGCCAGGATCGAAGGCTTCGAGGTCTGGGCCGCCGACAAGGAACGGGCCTGGGGCGTGAAGAAGGACTGATCCCGCCCGTCGGGCGAGGGCGGCAATCCCGGAGCAGGTCCGGCGGAAGGGCGCGGCGGTTTTGCATCCGGACCTGCGGCGACGCGCTCCATGCACCGCCTTCGCCCGTCCTTCCCTTGCGTCTGGGCGCTTTCGGCGCCCCGACGGCCGTGTCCTGTCTGGAGGAAACCATGCGTACCGAAGATCTTCCCGTCATCGATTGCCCGAAGGCGCCGCTTGCCCGCGGGCGGGCGCATGGCGAGGCGCTGCGCGGCACGATCGCGGGCAAGGTCGAGCGCTGGCAGGCGGCGATCGGCAAGGCCTATGGCCGGCCGGCGGCGGCCTTCCTGCCGGTCTTCCTGTCGGTGACGGATTTTCGCACGGCGATCGCCGCCCGTGTGCCGGACCTCCTGGAGGAGGTGCGCGGCATTGCCGAGGGCGCCGGCATTTCTAAGGAGACGGCCTATGCCCTCCAGCTGATGGACGAGGAATGGTGGTTCGGCGGCTTCGACGGCGAGGGCCATTGCAGCAGCCTTGCCGTCGCGCCGGTGGCGGGGCGCGGCACGCTCGTCGGCCAGACCATGGACCTGCCGCGCTGGCACGATGGCGCGCAGGCCGTGCTGCGGCTCGATGACGGCGGCAGCGAAACGCTGGTCTACACCTCCGCCGGCCTGATCGGCCTGATGGGCGTCTCCGGCCACGGCCTCGGCATCTGCGTCAACACGCTCGCCCAGCTCGCCTACAGCCCGCGCGGGCTTCCCGTCTCCTTCGCCATGCGCGGCGCGCTGGCGCAGGAGAACGCGGCCGCGGCCGCGGACTTCCTTTCCCGCGTGCCGCATGCCTCCGGCCAGACCTACCAGATCGGCGACCGACACGGCATCCGCACGCTCGAATGCGCGGCGGGCGGCGTGACCGAGATCGCCATTGCCGGCGGCCTCTCGCTCCACACCAACCATCCGCTCGCCAACACGCGCGCTGCGCCGAACGCGCGGCTGGAGGGCAGCGGCGATTCGCGGACCCGCCTTCGCAGCCTGCACACCGATTTCTCGCGCGGGCCGGCGGATATCGAGACCGCCAAGCGCGCCCTCGCGGCCCGGCGCAAGGGCGGCGCGGTGTCCATCGTGCCCAAGGGGCCGCCCCGCCCCGACACCAAGCTCGGCCTCCTGCGGCAGATGACGATCGGCGCCGTCGTCTACGAGATCGGCGAGACGGTATCGCTCTGCGTTGCAGCCGGGCCGCCGAGCGCCGAAGGATGGCGGCAGATGGCGGTGCGCTGAGGCGCGTCACCGCATGCCGCGAGGCCGCGCGTCTCCCCTCCCGAGGGGCCACGCCCCGGTTCCTTCCGGTCGCGAAGGGCGGCGTTGCCCCGCCACCCGCGCGGACGCTCCACCCTGCCGTCAAATCGGCAGCGCCGATATCGAAGGGTGGAGCCTTCTTCCGAAACATCGAAGGCGACCGGCGCGGGACGCCGTCACCGGCGAGGCGTCAGAGGCATTGAATGATGCATATGCCTGCGCACGCCAGCCAGCACTGGTAGTCCGCGCCGCAGTAAATGCATTGCGGCGCGCATCGCTTGATGCAATCCCAGTTTATCAAGGGCTGGATTTCCGAAGGTGTCTTGTCGTAATCCAGGATGACTTCACAACCTATGGGTTTGGTGATGTCGTTGCATCTGATGGTCAGCGTCGCCTCGAACTTGAAAGGCACATTGTCAAAGGGTTCGAATTTGATGTGGGCGACCATTTCGACTTTTGGATATTGGACGTCGAGCTTGATTATTTTTATGTCGAAAGCGCCGAAGCTGCCCATTTTCTGGCAGACGATCACGCTATGCATGTCGTCCTTCTTAAGGCTCAGGAATTCTATCGCCGTAACATTATCCGAGCTTAGGATAGACGCCTTCATTTTGTCGTTTTGCAGAAGGTCTACTCTGTTGTCCGCCACTTTCTGGCGGAGAGTGTCCAATGATTCCGGGCTTAATCTTCTGATGCCAGGCTGCGTTGTTCCGCAGCATCCTCCGGTTCCACACATTTCAGTTCCTCCCTACACCCTCTGATTGGGGTGATATATATTTACCACCTTTGGTTAAGTTGTAAACAGGATGCAACGTTAAATTGTTTGAGTTTTGGCGTGAGTGAACGCGGAAAAGCGCAGCCAGAATTCGTGGCGCGACGCTTCCCGTCGCAACGGGTGAGGCAGAGCATGGAACGGAACAAGGGGTGCACGGCGTGCGGCGCCGTCTTGCAGGTCGCCTCGACGGGGAGAGGGACGTATACTTTTGAATGCGGGGATCTGGACGGCAGCGCCGATACCCCTGTTGCCGCCGGCATTGTGGACGGGCTCGCGGTCGCGCCGGATCCTCTCCCGGTCCCAGGCATCATTGGCGCGGGCGAGGCAGGGCGCGCGCAATCGGCATGGCCCCCGGGGCATGCCGGACATCGCCGGTTTCAGGCCGGCGAGGGGATGCCGGCGGCTCTCGGGATGCTTCCGCTTTTCTCCGGATCGCGAAGGCGCGCCAGGCTTTCGCTTCGCCGCAATCGCGGACGTACCTCTGCCGGGATGGCTCTAGGCAAGGCCCTCGGCCGCCGCATAGGCACTGAGCACGTCCTTAATGTTGCGGTCCTCCTCGCGCGGCAGCAGGGCGCGCGTGGTGATGGAATCGAGATGGTGCGCCATCAGCTTCGAGGCGTCCTCGGCCTTGCCGGCGATCAGGCTGTCGAGCAGTTCCTGGTGCTCGGAGACGGCGCATTCGGAGGAGTGCGGGCGGCCGTAGAGCGCCAGGATCAGCGAACTGCGCGCGACGAGCTCGTTCACGTAGCGGATCAGGCTGGCATTGTTGGTCATCTGCGCCAGCAGGGTGTGGAACTCGCCGGCAAGACGGATGGAGGTCGCGTGTTCCTTGCGGGCGGCGTCCTCCGCCGCGATATGGGCGGAAAGCGTGTCGATCTGCTCCTGCGTCAGCTTGCCGGCGAGCGTTTCCACCACCAGGCGTTCCAGCGCCGCGCGCGTCAGGAAGAGGTTGCGGCCCTCCTCGAGCGTCGGCCGCGCCACGGTGGCGCCCTTGTTCGGCCGCAGGTCGACGAGGCCTTCCTCGCTAAGGCGCACCAGCGCCTCGCGCACCAGCGTGCGGCTGACGCCTAGCCGCTCGCCGATCGAGTCCTCCGGCAGCTTGGCGCCGGGCGAAAGGGCCTGGTCGAGGATGGCGCGCTTGAGTGCCCGGTGAACCGCCTGGGAGCGACCGCGGCCGGAATCGCCAACTGTCTTTGCCATGCACTCGCCTCCAGAATCGCAAAAGCAGCGAGCAAATTGCACACAAAGGACGATCCTGTCCACCGGAGCGGGCTTTGGGTAGTGTCTCAGTTTGAATTTCCACTTCCACCCACCCAAGCTAGGGTCTTCGCTAGGAGAGCAGATGATGGAAACCAGCGTAAGGAGACTATTCGAGCGATACGAGAGCTTTTTCAATCGGTCCCTCGCCGGCAAGGTCGATATGAACGAGCTCGCATCGCTGTATGCTTCCGAGTTTATAGGTGCTGCGCCCGCCGGAGTGAAAGCCGGAAAGAACGACGACCAATTCAAGCAGCTCATGGCGCAAGGCTATGAGCACTATCGAGCGATAGGAACCAAGGAGATGCGGATACGCAATGTCCGCCTCTCCCAGATAGACGAGCTTCATTGCGTGGCTCATGTTGCTTGGATCGCCACCTATGCCCGGAAGGATCAACCGGACGTGACGATAGATTTCGACGTTCATTATCTGGTTCAGATGTTGAACGGGGAGCCGAAGGTTTTCGGCTGGGTGTCGGGCGACGAGCAGGCTCTTCTAAAGAAGCACGGCATAATCTGAAATTGCCGTCGCGCCTGGTGAGAATTCAAACTGAGGCACTACCGGGTTTTGGCGCCCGCGATCCGGCCGGTTTGGACGGCCGGCGGCGGCACCCGGCCACGGTCCGGTTTCCGCGAAGGCTTGAGATTTTTCAGGGTGCAGGAAGGCGGATATATTGCATACAATAATTGCATTCTATAAATAGGGATCATTGCATGCGTGCCTAGGCGGGTGAAGCGCCGCCCTCGGCGCCGGGGCGCGAGAGCCGGGGAGGAATGCCGATGGACACCTGCAGCACCGAGATCAAGGCCGGCGAGAGGACCGCCTTCGACTTCACGACGCTCAGCGCGCGCGAGCGCTACAAGCTGATGATCGGGACGATCATCCCGCGCCCCATCGCGCTGGTGACGACGGTCGACGAGCACGGCCGCTACAACGCCGCCCCGTTCAGCTTCTTCAACTGCCTTTCGGCCGATCCGCCGATCCTCGCCATCGGCGTGGAGCACAACCCGGACATGTCCTTCAAGGACACCGGTCACAACATCCGCATGACGGAGGTTTTCACCGTCAACATCGTCTCCCACGCCATTGCCGAGGCGATGCATGTCTGCGGCGCCAGGTATCCGCGCGGCATGGACGAATTGAAGAAGGCGGGCCTCACCGCCATGCCGGGCGAGAAGATCGCGGCGCCCTGGATCAGGGAGGCGCCGGCCGCCTTCGAATGCCGCCGCCACGTCACGCTGGAGCTTGGCCGGACGCGCCAGATCATCATGGGCGAGATCCTGTTCGCCCATTACCGGGAAGGCGCGGTGGACACCGCGATGCATGTCGATCCTGACGTCATCGACGCCATCGCGCGCCTTGGCGGCGATACCTGCGCCACCATCCGCGACCGGTTCGAGATGCTGACCCCCGCGCCCGTCTGAGCGGTGGCGCCGCAACCGTCCGGCCGGGCCTTGCGGGTTTTCTGAGCCGCCCGGGCGCGGCTCCGGCATGATCGATGAAAGATGGGACGCACCATGACGACACTTCCGCCCTCCGGCCGCATCGACGGCCCGGTCCTTCTCACCGCCCGCTGGGTCGTCGGCCATCGGGACGGCCGCCATGTGATCCTTGACGACGGCGTCGTCGTCTTCGAGGGGGACAGGGTCGTCTTCGTCGGGCACGACTATCCGGGCGCGGTCGCCGCGCGCATCGACTACGGCAACGCCATCCTTTCGCCCGGCTTCGTCGACCTCGACGCGCTCTCCGACCTCGACACGACGGTGCTCGCCTTCGACAACCAGCCTTCCTGGAGGAAAGGCCGGGTCTGGCCGAGGAGCTACATGGAGCGCGCCTACGAAATGTACACGCAGGAGGAGCTCGCCTTCCAGAAGCGCTACGCCTTCGCCCAGCTCATCCGCAACGGCGTGACGACCGCGCTGCCGATCGCCTCGCTGTTCTACCGCGCATGGGGCGAGACGGACGCGGAATTCTCCGCCGCCGCCGATGCCGCGCATGAGCTTGGCCTGCGCGTCTATCTCGGCCCGGCCTATCGCACCGGCAACAGCTATGTCGACGACGACGGCCGGATCGCCTTCTTCTACGACGAGGAACGCGGCTTTCGCAGCTTTGCCGATTCGCTCGCCTTTGCCGAGCGCATCGAGGGGCTGGCCTCGCCGCTGGTGCGCGCCATGCTGGCGCCCGACCGCATCGAGACCTGCACGCCGGACCTCGTGCGCCGCACGGCGGATGCCGGCCGCGACCTCGACATCCCGGTCCGCCAGCACTGCTGCCAGTCGGACCTCGAGTTCACCCGCATCACCGCGACCTACGGCATGACGCCGCTCGAATGGCTCGATTCGCTCGGCGCGCTCGATGAGCGCGTGCTCCTGCCGCATGGCGAGCTCGTTGCCGGCACGCGCCATGTGGACCGGCCCGGCCGCGATCTCGACATCCTGAAGAATGCCGGCGCGACGCTGGTGCATTGCCCGCTCGTCTCGGCCCGTCACGGCGGCTTCATGGACAGTTTCTCGAAGTTCCGCGCCATGGGCGTGCGCATCGGCCTCGGCACGGATACCTGGCCGCCGGACGTCATCCAGAACATGCAGGTCGGCGTCATGATCTCGCGCGTGATGGACGGCTCGATCGACAGCGTGCGTTCGGAGCACTATTTCGACGCGGCGACGCTCGGCGGCGCGGACGCCCTCCGGCGGCCCGACCTCGGCCGCCTGCAGGCCGGCGCGAAGGCCGACATCATCGTCATCGACATGGGCCACGACCGCATCGGCCATGTCATCGATCCGATCCAGACCCTGATGATGGCGAGCTCCGGCCGCGACGTCACCGACGTCGTCATCGACGGGCGGTTCGTCATGGTCGACGGCCAGATCCCCGGCTTCGATGCGACGGCGGGGCAGGCGCGGGCGCAGCGCCAGTTCGACGGCCTCGTCGCCCGCTATCCGGAGCGCACCTACGGCCATCCTCCCGTCGGGGAGATCTTTTCCTCGGCCTATCCGCGCCTCGGCCGGAACGCCTAGCGCCGCCTTCGGCTCCGGCAGGAAAAGGCCTGCCGGAACCCGCACCGCACGCCCGCCGTTTCCTTCCGCAGGTCATGCTTGATAATAGTCTATAGATTTAATGGATAAATCTCGCTAGAGTATCGGCACGGTCCTGGCAGGAGGGAGTGCATGACGCTGGAAACGGATGTGGCCATCATCGGTTCGGGCTATTCGGCCGTCGCGCTCGCGCTGAACCTCGTCGACCTGCTGCCCCCCGCAGTGAAGATCAGCCTCGTCGGCAAGGCGGCCGCGCAGGGGCGGGGCATCGCCTATGCCACCAAGGCGGAGTGCCATCTCCTCAACGTGCCGGCCGGGCGCATGAGCCTTTTCGCCGACCGGCCGAACCATTTCCTCGCCTGGCTTGCCGCGCAGGGCTATCCCTGGTCGGCCGAGGATTTCGTGCCGCGCCGCATCTACGGCGCCTATGTGCGAGACAGCCTCGACGAGGCAATGAAGCGCACCGGCAACCGCGCCGCGCTCACCCTCGTCGACGCCGAGGCGCTGGGCGCCGCGGCCGGGCAGGATGGCGGGCTGGTCTTCGCGCTTTCCGACGGCGGGCGGCTTTCCGCCCGTGTCTCGGCGCTCTGCACCGGTGCCGGCACGCGCCGCCTGCCGCTGCCGGAGGCGGCGATCCCGGCCGCGGCGCGCCCCTTCGTCGTGGAGGATCCCTGGGCCGACGCCTGGTGGGAGCGCCTGCCGGCGGATGCGGACGTGCTCTTCGTCGGCACGGGCCTCACCACCGTCGACCAGCTGCTGCTGCTGAAGCGTCGCGGCTTCCGCGGCACCATGCATGCCCTGTCGCGGCACGGCCTGCTGCCGCAGCCGCATCTCGCCCGCCGGGCCGATCCTGTGGAGACGGCGCTCGTTCCGGGCGGGGGCGAGGTCAGCGCCATGCTGGCGGCATTGCGCCGGCAGGCCGCGGCCACGCCGGACTGGCGCGCCGTCATGGACGGCCTGAGGCCGGTCACGCAGGCCCTCTGGCAGGGCTGGAGCGCGGTCCAGCGCCGCCGTTTCCTGCGCCACGCCGCCTCCTTCTGGAATGTCCACCGTCACCGCATGGCGCCGGCCGTCGCCGAGGAGATCGAGGCGCTGCGCCGGTCCGGCCAGCTCGTCATCCACCGCGGCCGGCTGGAGGCGCTGTGTCTCAGGGACGGCCGGCTTGCCGCCGTTCTCAAGGACGGTACGCCGCTGGCGGCCCATCTGGTCGTCAACTGCACCGGCCTCGACCGATGTACGGTCGCCGCCTCGCCGCTTTTGACGAGCCTTGCCGAGCGTGGCCTCGTCCGGCCCGATCCGCACGGCCTCGGCATCCTCGTCGACGACGCGGCGGCGGTCCTTGCCGGCGACGGCGCCCGCACGGCGGGCCTCTACGCCCTCGGCCCGCTCACCGCCGGCCATAGCTGGGAGATCACCGCCGTTCCCGATATCCGTGTCCAGGCGCGCGCGGTCGCGGCGCGCATCAATGCCGAGGTCGCCGCCGGATGAGGAGGCCCTCCGGCGCCCCGAGCGGCGTGCCGGTTCCGCGCCCGCACCGCGTGGCCCGCTGACGCCATGGTCGCGCTGAAATCCAAATATGCCCTGCGTGCCCTCATCGCGCTGGCGCGCGCCGGCCCGGGCGAGACCCTGCAGATCGGCACCATCGCCGCCCGCGAGGCGATCCCGAAGAAGTTCCTCGAACAGATCCTGCTCGACCTCAAGCATGCCGGCCTCGTGGCCAGCCGGCGGGGCCAGCACGGCGGCTATCACCTGCTGCGCGCACCGGAGGAGATCGCCGTCGGCGAGGTGCTGCGCATCCTGGAAGGCCCCTTCGTGCCGCTCGCCTGCCTTGCCGATGGCGGGCACCGGCGCTGCGCCGATTGCCGCGACGAGCGGCTTTGCGCCGTGCGCCGCGTCTTCGTGAAAGTGGCCGTGGCATCCGGCGAAATCCTCGACGGCACGACGCTGGCGGACGTGCTGTCCGACCCCGCCGACAGGCTGGACGGCGAGCGGCCGCCAATTATTCTAGTAAAAAGGTAGAAAATTATCGCACGCTGCGCTATCATGGCGATCAGGCGTCTCGGTTCATCGTGAGGGAAGGGACAGCGCATGTTCTTCGAAAGGGCCGTCGGGGAAGAGGGCGCGCGGCCGGCAGGGCAGCCGGTGATGCGCATCGCGGTGATCGGCGCCGGACCGTCGGGGCTTGCCACGGCCATCGCGCTGATGCGGCGGCTCCATCGCCCCTTCGAGGCCTGGCTGATCGATGCCGAGGATGCGCCGGGTGCCTTCGCCGACGGCGCGGCCGGCCGGGCGCTGACGACGGAGCCGGCGCGCGACCTCTCCGTCGTGCCGGATCGCCCGGAGGATTTCTGCGACTGGCTGAAAACGGGCCTGTTCTCGGGCGGTGCCGTCGCGGCGTTGCGCGGGGCGCAGGACCTGCACGTGCCGCGCAGCCTGTTCCGCGATTATGTCATGGCCCGCTTCGCCGAGGCGCTGGCCCTCCGCCGGGACGTGCGCATCCGCACCTTCCGCGGCGCCGTGCGCCATATCGGCCTGCGCGCGGAGGGCCTGCGCATCGGCTTTCGCGACGGGGAATATGCCGACTTCGACCATGTCGTCGTCGCCACCGGATTCGGCATCGCCCAGCGCGAGGCCGCCTCCTGGCGCGCCGCGCGGGCCGCCGCCGAGCGCTTGTCGCAGGCGGAAGCGCCGCCGCCGCTGACGCTGGTCGGCAACGGGCCTCGCCTTGCCGCCATCCTGCTCGACCTTCGGGCGGGCGGTTATGCCGGGGAGATCCGTGTCGCCGCCGCAGCAGGCCGCCTGCCGCAGCCGCATGGCCGCGGCGAGGGCGGCATGACGCTCGGCGTGCCGCCCGCCACCCGGTCCCTGAAGGACGCCTTCCGCTATATCCGCAGGGAGTGTAGGGCCGCGGAGGCCCAGGGCGGCGGATGGCAATCCGTCGTCGATGCCGCCTCCGCCCGCCTTTCCGTCGTCTGGCGCCACCTGCCCCAGGCCGAGCGCAACCACTACCGGCGGCATCTCCTCGGCCTGCACCGGCACTTCTCCATCCGCATCGCGCGCGACATCCACCGCCGCCTCGCCGGCGAGTTCGAGACCGGCCGCACCCGCTTCGTGCCGCCCTGCGATCCGAAATCCTCCGGCGAAAACACCATCGATTGCCGCGAGACGCCGTCTGCCCGCGCGCTGGCCGGCCTGCTCGGCCGCGACGCCGCCGCGCTCACCGTCAACGAGTGCGGCCGTCTCGCCAGCCACGAGGCGGTATTGGGCGGCCTGTCCGTGGTGGGCGCCGTCGCCTCCAGCCTGCGGCCCGGCCCGTTCACCTTTGCCGAAACGGTGCGGCAGGCCTACAGGGCCGTGCTCGATATCCAGACGCAGGGCCTTGCCCGCGTCTCGCAGCGCTGAAGACGTATCTGCCGCGAAAAAAGGTCGGGCGCGGCGGCGGAAACGGCGGTTTTTCGTGGATGCATTTTGCGTGCGAAGTTGGATTAGCGGAATGAAATGTTCGGCTCTTGCGGGTATCCACAGGTTGTCCGTTGCGCGCTTCCGGCCTGTTTGAAACCCGTTTTGCGAGTTGCAGAGGCATTGTTGACTAACTCTACTAATTCACTAGGGTTTGTGTGGGATAGAAATCCAAGGAGGTTGGAGATGTCGATATTGGCCAAACGGTTCGGGGCTTTGATCGTGGGTGTCGGGCTTGCGCTCGGCGGGGTGACGGGGGCGTTCGCACAAACGACGCTGCTCAACGTCTCCTATGACCCGACGCGCGAGCTCTACAAGGATTACAACGCGGCCTTCGCCAAGCACTGGAAGGCGCAGACCGGCGAGGACGTCACGATCCAGCAGTCGCATGGCGGCTCGGGCAAGCAGGCCCGCGGCGTGATCGACGGCCTGGAAGCCGACGTGGTGACGCTGGCGCTCGAAAGCGACATCAACGCGATCGCCGAGAACACCGACAAGATTCCCAAGGACTGGCGCACCCGCCTGCCGAACAATTCCTCGCCCTACACCTCGACCATCGTCTTCCTGGTGCGCAAGGGCAACCCCAAGGGCATCCAGAACTGGGGCGACCTGGTGAAGGACGACGTGCAGATCGTCACCCCGAACCCGAAGACCTCGGGCGGCGCCCGCTGGAACTACCTTGCGGCCTGGGCCTGGGCGAACGAGGAATTTGCCGGCGACCAGGACAAGATCAAGGCGTATATCGCCGAGCTCTTCAAGCGCGCGCCGGTGCTCGACACGGGTGCACGCGGTTCGCTCACCACCTTCGCGCAGCGCCAGATCGGCGACGTGCTGCTTGCCTGGGAGAACGAGGCCTATCTCGCGGGCGCCGAGTTCGGTGCGGATTCCTTCGACATCGTCTGGCCGCCGATCTCGATCCTCGCCGAGCCGCCGGTCACCGTCGTTGACGGCAATGTCGACGCCAAGGGCACCCGCAAGCAGGCGGAAGCCTATCTGGAATACCTCTATTCGGACGAGGGCCAGAACATCGCGGCCAAGCACTACTATCGCCCGTCCAAGCGCGATGTGGTAGCACCCGAGTTGCTCAAGCAGCTTCCCGACATTAAGCTGGTCACCATCGACGACCCGATCTTCGGCGGCTGGGTGAAGGCACAGCCCGAGCATTTCGGTGACGGCGGCGTCTTCGACCAGATCTACAAGCCGGGGAACTAACAGTTTTGACGACTTCTGCTGCTGCTTCCGGGCGGTGGCGACTGAGACAACCGAGCGTCATTCCAGGATTCGGACTGACGCTCGGTTTTTCGCTCGCCTATCTGACCCTCATCATCCTCATCCCGCTCGCCGGCCTCGTCTGGCGTTCGGCCGGGCTATCGGGCGCGGAATTCCTCGCCATCCTCTCGGACCAGCGCACCCTCAATGCGCTGAAGGTCTCCTTCGGCACGGCCTTCATCGCCGCGCTCGTCAATGTGGTCTTCGGCGTCATCGTCGCCTGGGTCATCGTGCGCTACGAGTTCCCCGGCCGGCGCATCGTCGATGCCATCGTCGACCTGCCCTTCGCGCTGCCGACGGCCGTCGCGGGCATCTCGCTCGCCGCGCTCTATGCGCCGAACGGCTGGATCGGCCAGATCCTCAACCTCTTCGGCATCAAGGCGGCCTTCAACCCGACCGGCATCGTCATCGCGCTCGTCTTCATCGGCCTGCCCTTCGTGGTGCGCACGGTGCAGCCGATCATGGAGGAGATCGACCGCGAGGTGGAGGAGGCGGCCGCGACGCTCGGCGCCGGCCGCTTCCAGACCATTTCCCGGATCCTGCTGCCGGGCCTCTCCCCGGCGATCCTGACGGGATTCGCGCTCGCCTTCGCCCGCGGCGTCGGCGAATACGGCTCGGTCATCTTCATCGCGGGCAACATTCCCTACGTCTCGGAAATCGCGCCGCTGCTCATCGTCATCCGCCTGGAAGAGTTCAACTACGGCGCGGCGGCGGCGATCGCCACCATCATGCTGGGGCTGTCCTTCGCCATGCTGCTGTTCATCAACCTCGTCCAGGCCTGGAACCGCCGGAGGTACGGCCATGGCGCATAAGTCCTTTCGCCTGCGCTCCCCGACGACGGAGGCGCCGCTCGCACGCTATACGCTGATGGCGGTCGCCTTCCTCTTCCTGGCGCTCTTCCTCATCCTGCCGCTCGTCGCCGTCTTCATCGAGGCCTTCCGCAGGGGCGCGGGCGAGTTCTTCGCTTCGCTCGACGACCCCGATACGCTGGCCGCGATCCGCCTGACGCTCACGGTCGCCGGCATCGCCGTGCCGCTCAACCTCGTCTTCGGCGTGGCGGCGGCCTGGGCCATCGCCAAGTTCGAGTTCAAGGGCAAGGCGTTCCTGACGACGCTGATCGACCTGCCGTTCTCCGTCTCGCCGGTGATTTCAGGCCTCGTCTACGTGCTGCTCTTCGGCGCCGGCAGCGCGCTCGGGCCCTGGCTCAAGAGCCACGGCATCGAGATCCTGTTCGCCGTGCCGGGCATCGTGCTCGCCACCGTCTTCGTCACCTTCCCCTTCGTCGCGCGCGAGCTGATCCCGCTGATGCAGGAGCAGGGCACGGGCGACGAGGAGGCGGCCCTGTCGCTCGGCGCCTCCGGCTGGCAGACCTTCTGGTACGTGACGCTGCCCAACATCAAGTGGGGCCTGCTCTACGGCGTGCTGCTCTGTAATGCGCGCGCCATGGGCGAGTTCGGCGCGGTCTCGGTGGTCTCGGGCCATATCCGCGGCCTCACCAACACGATGCCGCTGCATGTGGAGATCCTCTACAACGAGTACAACTTCGTCGCCGCCTTCGCGGTGGCCTCGCTTCTCGCCGCGCTCGCCCTCGTCACGCTCGTCGTCAAGACGGTGCTCGAACTTCACTACGGCGCGGAAATCGCCGCCGGCCGCAAGCATTGACCTGAAAGGCACGCCCGTATGGACGTCAGTGTAAAAAACATCCGCAAGGAATTCGACCGATACCCGGCGCTCAACGATGTCTCGCTCGACATCCGCTCCGGCGAGCTGATCGCGCTTCTCGGTCCCTCCGGCTCCGGCAAGACGACGCTCCTGCGCCTCATCGCCGGCCTGGAGCAGCCGACCCTCGGGAAGATCTATTTCGGCGCCGAGGACGCCTCGCACCGGACGGTGCAGGAACGCCATGTCGGCTTCGTCTTCCAGCACTACGCGCTCTTCCGCCACATGACCGTCGCCGACAACATTGCCTTCGGCCTCACGGTGCGCCCGCGCGGCGAGCGGCCGGATAAGGCGGAAATCCGCCGCCGCGTCGGCGAGCTCCTGGAGATGGTGCAGCTCTCCGGCCTCGAGAAGCGCTATCCGAACCAGCTCTCCGGCGGCCAGCGCCAGCGCGTCGCGCTCGCCCGCGCCATGGCGATCGAGCCGAAGGTGCTGCTGCTCGACGAGCCCTTCGGCGCGCTCGATGCCAAGGTGCGCAAGGAACTGCGCCGCTGGCTGCGCGAGTTCCATGACCGCACGGGCCACACCACCGTCTTCGTCACCCATGACCAGGAGGAGGCGCTGGAACTTGCCGACCGCGTGGTGGTGATGAGCCAGGGCGCGATCGAGCAGGTCGGTTCCTCGGACGATGTCTACGACCGCCCGAACTCGCCCTTCGTCTTCTCCTTCATCGGCGACAGCGCCAGCCTGCCGATCCGCGTGGCCGATGGCGCGGTCCACTTCCAGGATACGCCGCTCGGCATCACCCCGCGCGCCAGCGACATCGCGTCCGGCGCCGGCACGCTGTTCTTCCGCCCGCAGGATGTGGTCCTCATCGAGGATCCCGCCGCGCCGGCGCTCGAAGGCCGCGTCGCCACCTCGCGCCGCCTCGCCGGCACCCGCATAGCCGACCTCGACATCGGCAAGCCCGGCGCGCCGCACCACGTCGAGATCGAGGTGCCGCTGGAGGCGACCGCCGCGACCGGCACGGCGATCCGCTTCCGCCCGACGCGCTGGAAGACCTTCGCGGAATAGAGGCCGCCCGGCGGCCATGGCGATGCCCGTAAGGGCCGCTCATCGTTCCGGCAGGTGGAAGGCCTGCTGGAAATAGGAGCGGAAGGCGAGCATGGGCGGGGAAAGCTCCATGTTGCGCCGCCAGGCGAGGCCGACATCCATGGCGGGCACGGCATCGCTGATATTGACCGTCTCGATGCGCCGGCCCTCCAGCGACCAGGGCCGGTGCACCATGTCGGAGAGGATCGCCACGCCCTGGCCGTTGGCGACGAGCGAGCGCACCGCCTCCACCGAGGAGGTGCGCAGGATGACGCGGGGCTGGTAGGGCGTCGTGCTCCAGTATTTGAGGGCGGAATGCGCCGCCTCGTCCACCGTCAGCATGATGTAGGGTTCCTCCGCGATCTCCTTCAGCCCCACCGTCTCGGCCTGCAGCAGCGGATGCTGCGCCGGCAGCCAGAGGCGGCGCGTCGAGCTCAGCACCTTCTCCGTCACCAGCGCGGGATTGAGGATGTTGGAGGTGAGCAGCACGGACATGTCGTAGCGGTTGCTCAAAAGCCCCTCCTCGATCGACTCGCGATTGAGCTCGAAGAGCTGGATGTCGAGCTTCGGGAAGAGGCGCCGCAGCCGCTCGATATGCAGCGGCAGGAAATAGCCGATGACCGTATAGGTCGCCGCGACCGTCAGCGTGCCCTCGATCTCGCTGCTGACGGCATTGAGGTGCACCGCCTCGTCGACCTTCTTCAGGATCTCGTAGGCATGCGACAGGAACTGCCGGCCGGCGGGCGTCAGGTCCATGCCGTGCGGCGTGCGCAGGAACAGGCCGACGCCCACCGTGCGCTCCAGCTCCTTGATCGCCGTCGTCACCGCGGACTGCGAGATCGACAGGTCGACGGCGGCCTGCGAGATCTGCCCGAGCTCGGCCGTCGCGACAAAGTAGCGGATCTGTCTGAGGCTGATCGTCAAGGCTGTGCCGTCCCTTCTGATTTATTGCGGCAAGGTATCGGAAAATCAGAAGGAGCGATATCGAAATGGGCATGACGTCGCGCCATTGCGGGCATTCCGCGCATATCCATTTGATTTCCCATATTTTTGCGCCGCAACAAAAAGAGGCAACGGGTTCTGATTTTCAGAATTCATATATGGAAAAATAGAATTTTTCAAAAGGCGGAAAACGACCTAGCGTTTCCCCATCGGGAAAAGCAGGCGAGGGAAGAGACAGTGCGCGAGGTCGTCGACATCAATTGCGACATGGGCGAGGCCTTCGGCCGCTGGCGCGTCGGCGACACCGACGATGCCTCCCTGATGCCGCTGATCAGCTCGGCCAATATCGCGGCCGGTTTCCACGCCGGCGACCCGAACCTGATGGACCAGACCGTGCGGCTTGCCGCCGAACACGGCGTCGGCATCGGTGCCCATCCGGGCTACAACGACCTGCAGGGTTTTGGCCGCCGCAAGATCGCCGGCACGGCCCGGGAACTCGTCAACGACATCATCTACCAGGTCGGCGCCATCCGGGAATTCGCCCATCGCCACGGCGTGCGCCTGCAGCACGTCAAGCCGCATGGCGCGCTCTACATGGAGATGGCCGCCAATCCGGAACTGTCGCGGATCTTCGTGCAGTACATGCGTACCGTCGAGCCGAATGCCTACATCTTCTGCATGGGCGGCTCGGCCACCTGGCGCGCGGCCGGGGAGGCCGGCCAGCCGGTCGTGCGCGAATTCTATGCCGACCGGGACTACGACGACAGCGGCTCCATCGTCTTTACCCGCGATGCCGGCCGGCCCGATCCGGCGGCGATCGCCCGCAAGGTCCTGCGCGCCTGCAAGGAGGGCAAGGTCAGGACGGTGACGGGGAACGACATCGCCATCGACTTCGAGTCCATCTGCTTCCATTCCGACACGCTCGGCGCCTTCGACATCGTGCGCCAGATGCGCGAGGCGCTGGTGGGGGCGGGCATTCGCATTGCGCCGGTCTCGGACGTGGCCGGGCGCTGACGTCATAAAGTGGAGAGAGAACCATGAGCAAGATCGAGATCAGATCGCCCCTGCCGGGCACCTTCTACCGGGCATCCTCGCCGGACGTCCCGCCGTTCAAGGCGGATGGCGACGCCGTGGCGAGCGGCGATGCGATCGGGCTCATCGAGGTGATGAAGACCTTCCAGGAAGTGCCGGCCGGCGTCGAGGGCAGGAACATCACCTTCCTCGTCGACAACGAGGAGCCCGTCATGGCGGGCCAGGTCATCGCCGAGGTGGAGGCATGACCATCCGCTCGATCCTCGTTGCCAACCGCGGCGAGATCGCGGTGCGCATCATCCGGGCGGCCAGGGCGCTCGGCATCCACACCGTGCAGGTTCACAGCGCGGCGGATGCCGATATGCTGGCGGTCAAGCTCGCGGATGCCGCCGTCGACATCGGCTCGCCGGCGCCGAAGAAGTCCTATCTCAACATAGCGGCGGTGGTGGACGCGGCGAAGGCCGCCGGCGTCGATGCGGTGCATCCCGGCTACGGCTTCCTCTCGGAAAATGCCGATTTCGCCGATGCCGTCGAGGCGGCGGGCATGGTCTTCATCGGCCCGAAGGGCGACGCGATCCGCCTGCTCGGCGACAAGGTCGCGGCGCGGGAAGTCGCGGCGAAGGCCGGCGTGCCGACGGTGCCGGGCAGCGCAGGGCGCCTTTCGACGATTGAGGAAGCGCGGGCCGTGGCGGAAAGAACCGGCTTTCCGATCATGATCAAGGCGGCGGCAGGCGGCGGCGGCCGCGGCATCCGCATCGCGGCCGACCTTGCCGACCTGGAGCGCCATTTCCCGCAGGCCTCCGCCGAGGCGCTCGCCGCCTTCGGCGATGGCGGCCTCTATCTGGAGAAGGTCATCACCCGGGCGCGCCATGTCGAGGTGCAGATCCTCGGCGACGGGCAGGACTTCATCCATTGCTTCGAGCGGGAATGCTCGCTGCAGCGCCGCCGCCAGAAGGTGTGGGAGGAGGCGCCGTCCTTCCTGCTGCCGGCGGATGTGCGGGCGCGGCTTTGCGAGAGTGCCGTGGCGCTTGCCCGCGCGGTCGGCTATCGCGGCGCCGGCACGGTGGAATATCTCTATGACGAGGCGACGCGGGAATTCTACTTCATCGAGGTGAACACCCGCATCCAGGTCGAACATCCGGTGACGGAGATGATCACGGGCATCGACCTCGTCGAGGAGATGATCCGCATCGCCGGCGGCGCGCCGCTGTCGATCCGCCAGGCGGATGTCGCGGCCGAGGGCCACGCCATCGAATGCCGCATCAATGCGGAAGACCCTGCCAGGGGGTTCATGCCCGCGCCGGGAACGATCACGAGGCTCGTCGTGCCTGAGGGCGAGGGCATCCGCTTCGATACGATGCTCTACGAGGGCTACACGATCCCGCCCTTCTACGATTCGCTCGTCGGCAAGCTCGTCGTCTGGGCCGAGACGCGCGAGGCTTGCCTCGCACGGCTGAAGGGCGCGCTGGAGGGGCTGGCGATCGAGGGCATCCCGACGACGATCCCGCTGCATCTGGCGCTCGCCGCGGACGACAGCGTCCGGCGCGGGGCCTTCGACACCCGCTTCCTCGAACACTGGCTTGAAACCGAATTCGCCGCAAGGGCCGGCGCGACTGCGGAGGTTGCCTGATGAGCATCCGATACACATTTGGCGGCGACGAGCACCTCTTCGTCGAATGCAGCGAGGAGATGTCGCTCGAAGCCTTCTTCAAGAGCCTTTCCATGGCGAAGGGCGTGCGCGAGAGCGGCATCAGGGGCGTGACGGAGATCTGCCCGGCCAACGCCTCCTTTCAGGTGAAGTTCGATCCCGACCTCATCCATCCCGACGACATCCTGCGGGAAGTGAAGGCGATCGAGGGCGCGGCGGAAAAGGCCGAGCCCGTGCTGAAGACCCGCATCGTCGAGATCCCCGTCTTCTACAACGATCCCTGGACGCACGAGACGCTGATGCGCTTTCGCGAGCGCCACCAGGACCCGTCGGGCACCGACCTCGACTATGCCGCGCGCATCAACGGCTACGGCTCGGTCGAGGATTTCGTCGCCGCGCATTCCGGCTCGCCCTGGTTCGTCTCCATGGTCGGCTTCGTCGCGGGCCTGCCCTTCATGTACCAGATGGTCGAGCGAAAGCGGCAGATCCAGGTGCCGAAATACCTGCGGCCGCGCACGGACACGCCGAGGCTGACGGTCGGCCATGGCGGCTGCTTCGGCTGCATCTATTCGGTGCGCGGGGCGGGCGGCTACCAGATGTTCGGCATCACGCCCATGCCGATCTTCGACCCGGCGCAGACGACCAGTTATCTCCGCGATTTCATGGTCTTCTTCCGCCCCGGCGACATCGTCAAGTTCAAGCCGATCGATCGCGACGCCTATGACCAGGCGGTGGAGGATGTCGACCGGGGCCGTTTCGCCCCGCCCATCCGCGAGGTGCGGTTCGACCTCCGGGACTTCCAGAAGGATATCGACGGCACCAACGCCAAGCTGGAGGGCATGCTCCATGGCCATTAAGGTTCTCCACCACGGTCTTGCGACCACCGTCCAGGATCTCGGCCGGCCCGGCTATTTCCACCTCGGCATCCCCGTCGGCGGGGCGATGGACCGTTTCGCCATGCGCGCGGCGAATTTGCTGGTCGGCAATGACGAGGGCGCGGCAGGGCTCGAGGCCGTCTTCATCGGCCCCAAGCTGGAATTCACCGAGGATGCGCTGGTCGCCGTCACAGGTGCGGACATGCCGGCCAAGGTGGACAGTGTTGTCCAGCCCGGCTGGACGGCCTTCAAGGTGAAGGCGGGCCAGACGCTGACCTTCGACTTCCTGAAGTCCGGCGCGCGCATCTTGATCGCGGTCTCCGGCGGCATCGATGTGCCGGAAGCGCTCGGCAGCCGCTCGACCTATCCGATCGGCGCGCTCGGCGGCTACAAGGGCCGGCCGCTTGCCGCGGGCGACGAATTGCCGGTCGGGAAGGCAAGCCTTTCCAGCGAGGGAAGAACGGTGCCCGAGGCGCTGCGCCGCACGCCGGGCCTGCCGGCGGCGCTGCGCGTCGTGCCGGGCCTCTACTGGCATCGCCTGACCGAGGCGTCGCAGGAGAACTTCTTCGCCGACGAATGGAAGGTGGCGAACGAGGCCGACCGCATGGGTTATCGCTTCAAGGGCGGGCGCAAGCTGGATTTCGTCGCGCGCGACCAGCCCTTCGGGGCGGGTTCCGATCCGTCGAACATCGTCGACAGCTGCTATCCCTATGGCTCGATCCAGGTGCCCGGCGGCACGGAGCCGATCATCCTGCATCGCGACGCCGTCTCCGGCGGCGGCTATTTCATGGTCGGCACGGTCATCTCCGCCGACATGGACCTGATCGGCCAGCTCCAGCCCCACACGCCGACCCGTTTCGTCAAGGTGACGATGGAGGAGGCGCTGGCGGCCCGGAAGGCCCGGCAGGCGAGCCTCGCGCAGCTGCGCGAAGCGCTGGCATAGGGGGAGGGGCGATGCGACCGGCCACCGCGCTCAGGACGAGACATGGCCCGCCCGGCGGGGCGGGGTCATTGTCCATGCAGCGAGGGCGGCCTGGTCGTGGCGTTACGAGGCACCCCCCTCTGGCCTGCCGGCCATCTCCCCCTCAAGGGGGGAGATTGGATGGGGCACCGTTCCGCCAATCTCCAAAGTTGCTGGTTGCGCAAGGTTTTCGCCTCTTGCCGATCTCCCCCCTTGAGGGGGAGATGGCCGGCAGGCCAGAGGGGGGTGGATGGCATGATCCAGCCTCTTCCCAAGGGGCGGGCGGCCACCCTGCGATCCGCTGCTTCTCAATCCAGCACGGGCGTCAGATACGCTGCCGTGACGCCCGGCCCGGGGATGATCGCGACGATCTTCATCTGGGCGATGGTGCGGTTCAGCGAGGCCTCCAGATGGGTCTCCATCATCGAGACGGCCGCCTCCGTCGCCCCGCGCAGCAGAAGCTCGCCGACCAGCCGCAGCTCCGTGATGATCGCGGGATCGCCCGGCAGGCCGAGGCGGCGCAGCAGCCGGTCGGTGGCCGTGACGGGCAGGAGGTTGTTGCGCACGAGATCCTTCAGCCGCTCGTTGGGCGCGGCGAGCACGCAGCATTCGATGAATTCGGTCTGGATCGCCTCGCTTTCGCGCAGGGAGCCGGCGGCGCTCGCCTCCTCGGCGGCGCGCAGGCGCTTCAGCAGCGCCTCCAGCCGCGCCTGGTTGACGGCCCGCGCGCCAAGGCGGATCGCCGGCGGCTCCAGCATGGTGCGCAGCACGAAATGGTCTTTCACCGTCTGGGCGGTGAGCGGCCCGGCGATCCAGTGCGAGCTCTGGTTCTTGCGCACGAGCCCCCGCTCGCGCAGGCGCGTCAGCACGTCGCGCACCACGGTGCGGCTGACGTTGAAATGGGTGGCGAGCTCCATCTCGATGATGCGGTAGCGGCCGAACACCACGCAGCCGGCGACGTCCGCCTCGACCTGGTTGTAGATGCGCTCCCAGGAGGAGCGGCTTTGCAGCGCCTCGTCCGCATGGCGCGGCACGATGAGCCCGAGCGCCTTGATGTCCGTGCGGTTCGGCTCGATGCCGGCGCCCGGCGGGCCGACCAGGAAGCCGCGGCCGGAAAAGCGGTGCACCAGCCCCTCCGCCTCCAGCGCCTGCAGCGCCCTTTGCACCGGCGCGCGCGAGGTCTGCAGGATGTCGGCGATCGGGCCTTCCAGGAGCACCAGGCCGGGCGGCAGCGTGCCCGCCTCGATATTGCTGCGCAGCACGTCCTCGGCGATCGCATAGCGTCGCTGGGTGCCGGTGGCTGCCTGCTCGTCCTTCATGGGGTCCCTGATCCGTCGGCCTCGTGGAGGGCAGCACTCTGCCGCATTCTCCGCCGCAAGGAAAGGATGGCATAAATGATTATTGAATACAAAATTTGAAGATAGCCTAGACGGTTCTTCGAGCGTGAAAGAGGAGGGCGCGCTATCGCTGGTCGCGCCGCCATGGCGGTCCGGCCGCCGAATTTATTGGCGAAAGCGGTGAATTTTGCGCATAATGCGCGGAAATTCGCCAGAAGACGTGGGAAGTCCTGGTGCGAAGACGACGTCTCCGCGGCCGGAAATTCATGAGCAAAAGGCCGGGACGGCCCCGCGATAGAAATTTCTAAAAAGTCTATTGAATACAAAAATCATTTATGCCATGGTTTTGACAACAAGGCGCCCGGAAGAGGCGTCGGCAGTGGAACAAAACGAAATGCTCAGGATCGACGCTGCGCCGTGCATCTGACCGATGCGCGAACGGGAGCCTCTTGCCCTCTCCGAAGGCCTCTTCGTGCCCGGGGGTGCGGAGCCCCGTGCGCCGAGGGTCCTGGCCGGAACTGGTGGGAACGAAGGTGTCAGCCGTCCTCCAATTGAAGAATGTGCACAAGGCCTTTGCCGGCGTGCCGGCGCTTGCGGGCGTCGATGCGGCGCTCATGGACAATTCCTATGTCTCGCTGCTCGGGCCGTCGGGCTCGGGCAAGACGACGCTGCTGCGCGTCATCGCCGGCTTCGAGCAGCCGGACGGCGGGGAGATCCTCTTTGCCGGCAGGCGCATCGACGGCGTGCCGCCGCATGAGCGCGGCATCGGCTTCGTCTTCCAGAATTTCGCGCTCTTTCCGCATCTGAGCGTCGCGCAGAACATCGCCTTCGGCCTCGAGAACCGCGCCGTCGCCCCGGTGACGGACGCGAAGGCCGTCGCCGCCCGGGTGCGCGACATGATCGGCCTCGTCGGGCTCACGGGCCTCGAAGATCGCGCGGTCACGCAGATCTCCGGCGGCCAGAAGCAGCGCGTGGCGCTCGCCCGCACGCTGGTGACGGAGCCGAGCATGGTGCTGCTCGACGAGCCGCTCGGCGCGCTCGACGCCAACCTGCGCACGCGCATGCGCGGGGAGCTCCGCACCATCCGCGAGCGCTGCGGCGTCACCTTCCTCCACGTCACCGGCTCGGAGAGCGAGGCGCTCGCCATGGGCGACACCGTGCTGGTGCTCGACCGCGGCCGCATCGCGCAAGCGACGGATGCCGGCACGCTCTACAGTCGCCCGGCCTCCGCCGACGTCGCGCGTTTCCTCAATTGCTACAACATCTTTTCCGGCGCGGTCTCGGGCGATGTCTTCGAGAGCCCCGTCGGCCGCCTGGCGCTCGGCGGGGTGCGCCAGGCATCCGGCAGGCCGGCCTACGCCATCCGCTACGACCGTGTTGCGATCCGCCCGAGGGATGCGGCGGCCGCTGGCGACGAGGTGCGCATCGAGGCGAGCTTCGTCGCCAGCGAGTATTCCGGTGCGGCGATCAACTCCTTCTTCACGCTCGACGACGGCCGCGTCTTCGAGGTGGAGACGCATCTCAGCCATGCCGCGCCCGAGGCCTTCGAGGAGAAGGCCCGCTACGCCCTCGTCTGGAAACGGGAGGACGCCCTTGTCTTCGTTTGAGAACCCCGTCGCCGGTCCCGCCCCTGTCCACCCGGAGAATGAGAGATGACGATGGCCGCCACCAGCCATGACACGCCCGTCGAAACGGCGGCGCCTTCCACCCGCAGGCAGCCGGACCGCACCTATTGGCTGCTCGCCCCCGGCGTCCTGTGGATGCTGCTCTTCCTCGTGGCGCCCATCCTGATGATGGTCTACGTCTCCTTCTGGACGCAGACCACCTTCAAGATCGAGCCGACGCTGACGCTGAAGAGCTGGATCACCTTCTTCTCCTCCGACACCTATCTCGGCGCACTCTGGACGACGGTCCGCATCTGGCTGATCGTGCTCGTCTCCACCCTCCTCGTCGGCTATCCGGCGGCGCTCTTCGTCGGGCTCTTCGTCAAGAACAAGACGCTCTCGACGGCACTCCTGGTGCTCTGCGTCATCCCGTTCTGGACCTCCTTCCTCATCCGCGTGCTCGCCTGGCGGCCGATGCTCGGCAAGGAGGGCGCGATCAACATGATCCTGATGAAGCTCGGCATCGTCACCCAGCCGATCGAGGTGCTGCTGTTCTCCGAGCTCTCCGTCATCATCGGCATGACGCAGATCTACTGCGTCTTCATGGTCGGGCCGATCGCCTTCATGCTCGGCCGCATCGACCCTTCCGTCATCGAGGCGGCGCAGGATCTCGGGGCGAGCTTCTGGCGGATTTTCAGAACCATCATCCTGCCGCTCTCCATGCCGGGCGTGGTGGTGGGCGCGATCTTCGTCTCCGTGATGGTGCTCGGCGAGTTCGCCACCTCGGCCGCGCTTTCCGGCCGCAAGGTCAACCTCCTCGGCAACATCATCGTCACCCAGGTGGGGTCGCTGAAATGGGCCTTCGCCGCGGTTGCCGGCGTGGTGCTGACCATCCTGATGGGCGCGGTCGTCGCCGCGCTGCTCCGGGTCGTCGATCTCAGGAAGGAGCTCTGAGCCATGAACGCTTCCGGCATCAAGCTCGGCCTCGGCCTCTATACGACGCTGTTCATCGTCTTCCTCTACGGCCCGCTCGCCGTGCTCGCCATCCTCTCCTTCCAGACCGGGCCGGAAGGCGGGCCGCAGTTCCCGATCATCGAATGGTCGACCTACTGGTACAAGCACCTCTTCGGCCTCACCCCGCCCTCGCGCATCGCGCCGCTGCCGATCGAACAGGCGCTGGTGCGCTCGCTGGCGCTCGCCGTCATGACGATGATCGTCTCGACCGTGCTCGGCGTCACCGCCGCCCAGGCGTTCCGCAAGAGGTTCCGCGGCTCGGGCGTCGTCTTCTATCTCATCGTGCTCGGCATGATGGTGCCCGGCGTGCTCGTCGGCCTCGGCATGGCGCTGGTCGCCAACACGCTCGGCGTCGACCGCCACTGGTGGGGCACGGCCTTCGTGCTGCATGTCGTCTACACCTTCCCCTTCGCCTTCCTCGTCATGCTGGCGATCTTCAACCGCTTCGATCCGAGCGTGGAGGAGGCCGCCTGGTCGCTCGGCGTCACCCCGGCGCGCACCTTCCGCAAGATCACCTTCCCGCTGATCTTCCCCGGCGTTCTCTCGGCCATGCTCTTCGCCTTCACGCTCTCCTACGACGAGTTCTCGCGCACGCTCTTCGCCTCGGGCCGGGACCTGACGCTGCCGCTCGCCATCTACGGCACCTTCTCGGTGGAAGTGCATCCGAACGTCTTCGCCTTCGGCGTGCTGACCACGCTGTTCTCCTTCGCGCTGCTCGGCACCTATGCCGTGCTGATGGGCCTGTCGGTGCGCCGCGCCAAGCGCATGGCGATCCAGGAGGAGGCGTGATGGCGGGCGCTGCTCTTATCACCGGCGCAGGCTCCGGCATCGGCCGCGCCATCGCGCGAAAGCTCGCGGCGGACGGTTACGCCGTGACGGTCAACGACCTCTCGCCCGAGCGCGCCGAGGCGGTGGCGGACGAGATCCGCGCGACGGGCGGCAAGGCCGTCGCGGTGGCGGGCGATGTCTCCGGCGAGGCGGATGTCGCGGCCATCCATCTTGCCGCCGTCGCGGCGCATGGCGATGTCACGCTGCTCGTCAACAATGCCGGCATCGCCCATCAGGCGCTGTTCGAGAACCTCGATGTCCGCGATTTCGACCGCATGTTCGCCGTGCATGTGCGCGGCACCTTCCTGATGACCAGGGCCGTGCTGCCGGCGATGCTCTCCGCCGGGGCGGGCGGCATCGTCAACGTCGCCTCGCAGCTCGGCCAGATCGGCGGCGTCGAGCTCGTGCACTATTCCGGCGCCAAGGCCGCGATCATCGGCATGACCAAGGCGCTCGCCCGCGAGGTTTCCGCCCGCGGGGTACGGGTCAACGCCGTCGCGCCCGGCCCGATCAACACGCCGCTCGTCATGCAGCTTTCGGAGGACTGGCGGGCCGCCAAGCGGGCGGGCCTGCCGCTCGGCCGCTTCGGCGAGCCGGAGGAGGTGGCCGAGACCGTCGCCTTCCTCGCATCCCCCGCCGCCAGCCTCTTCGTCGGGCAGACGCTCGGGCCGAACAGCGGGGACGTGATGCTGTGACCCCGACGACGCTTGCCCATCGGATGGACCGGTCGCCGCACCTCCCCTTCTCCCCCACGGGGAGAAGGTGCCGGCAGGCGGATGAGGGGGATGCCGGAAGCAAGCATCCCCGCTGCAAAACCCCCTCATCCGACCCTTCGGGCCACCTTCTCCCCACGGGGGAGAAGGGCAGATGCGGCGATGTCCCGTCCCATGCGATCGCCCCCTTTTGACTTCGGAGACAGCCATGAGCGCAGACAAGAAACGCATCGTCATCGTCACAGGGGCCGGCATCGGCATCGGCGCGGCCACCGCGAAGGCGTTTGCGGCCCTGGGCGACCATGTGGTCGTCACCGACATTCTTGAAAGGGAAGGCCGGGAGACGGTGGCGGCGATCTCGGCCGCGGGCGGCGCGGCGGAGTTCCACCTCTATGACGTGCGCTCGACGAAGGCGACCGACGCGCTGGTCGCCGATGTCGAGGCGCGGCACGGCCGCATCGACGTCGTCGTCGCCAATGCCGGCATCGCGCACCGCACGAAGCTGGCCGACCTCACCGACGAGAAGTGGGACCTCACCTTCGACATCGACCTCAAGGGCATCTTCCGCCTCGTGCGGGCCGCAGCGCCCGGCATGCGCGCCCGCCGGTCGGGATCGGTCGTCGCGCTCTCCTCCATCATGGGCGTTGCCTATGGCTGGGACGAGCACGTGCACTATTCGGCGGCCAAATCCGGCGTCGTCGGCCTGGTGCGGGGCCTTGCCGTCGAGATGGCGCGCGACGGCGTGCGGGTGAACGGCATCGCGCCCGGCTACATCCGCACCGCGCAGCTTCTCTCGGAGGAGAACTCGCTCGGGCCCGCGGGGGCGGAGAAGGCGGCGGAGTTCATTCCGATGGGGCGGCTCGGGACCGGGGAGGACATCGCCGATGTCGCCGTGTTCCTCGCCTCCGACAGCGCGAGATACATGACCGGCCAGGTGCTGGTCGTGGATGGCGGCCTCCTGGTGGGCCGGTACTGAGCAATCCCGGCAAGCATGTGCAGCGGTTTATGCCCGGAATTGCAGACAAAAAGGAGCCGCGGGGCGGCTCCGGGGAACGATAACAACTGGAGAAGAGACATGTTCAAGTCGGAAATCAATCGCCGCTCGCTCCTCAAGCGCTCGGCCGGGGTGATGGCGCTGGCGATGGGCGGCGGCACGCCGTTCCTCTCCTCGCGCATGGCCTTCGCGCAGGCCGCTGACCTCGCCGGCCAGCAGCTGCGCACCATCGGCCTTTCCGTGACGGTGCAGGAGCGCATCCTCGAGGAGTTCAAGAAGGCCTCCGGCGTCGGCGGCACCTCGGGCACCGCCGCCACCTTCCCGGACGCGCAGACGAAGATCCTCTCGGGCTCGAAGGACTACGACTGCTGGGAGATCATCGCCGAGCGCCTGCCCTCCATCGTCATGACCGACAATGTCGAGACGATTCCGGCCGCCTCGCTGAAGAACTGGGCCAATATCCGTGACACCTTCACCACGGCGAGCGACAAGTGGGACCGCGCCGCGCAGATTGTCGGCCAGATTTGGGCGGACGAGGGCCAGACCGTGCTCAACATGGTGCCCGCCGTCTACAACTACGATTCCATCGGCTACAATCCGGATGTGCTCTCCGATGAGGAGGCCAACACCTGGACGGCGATCTTCGATGCGAAGTGGAAGGGCAAGTCGGGCCTCAACACCGACCCGCTCATCGCCTTCGGCCAGGCCATCATGGCGATGAACACGCTCGGCCTGTCGGATGTGAAGAACCCCGGCAACCCGACCGCCGCCGAGATCGACGAGGCCGCCGCCTTCCTCGTCTCCAAGAAGAAGGAAGGCCAGTTCCGCGCGCTCTGGGGCGATTTCGGCGAGCTGGTCAACCTGATGGCCTCGGGCGAGATGGTCGTCTGCGATGCCTGGCAGCCGGCCGTCATGGCCGTCAAGGCGCAGGGCAAGGCCTGCAAATACGCCGTGCCGAAGGAAGGCTATCGCGGCTGGGCGATCGGCCCGTCGATGATCGCCGGCACGGCCAACCGCGACGCCGTCATCGCCTATGCCGACTACTGGCTCTCGGGCGAGCCCGGCATCACGGTCTCCGAACAGGGCTATTATTCGCCCTCCACCAACATCAAGGACGTCATGTCCCCGGAGAAATACGCCTTCTGGTACGAGGGCAAGCCCTGGGTCGGCGCGGAGGAGCGCGGCATCAAGGAGGGGGACCTGCGCGACGGCGGCTCGCTGGAGGAGCGCGCGAAGAACGTCGCCTACTGGCACCAGTGGCCGGACGAATACGACCACCTCATCCAGAAGTGGGACGAGTTCCTCAACGCCTGATCCCAAGACGAAGGACCGGGGCGCGCGTGGCCCCGGTCCGCGACCGGAGATTTCCTGATGCTGTTCGACCTCGAACTCAACAATGTCGGCAAGGTCTATGACAATGGCACGCCCGCCGTCATCGACTTCAACCTGTCCGTCCGCAAGGGCGAGTTCATCGCCTTCCTCGGCCCGTCCGGCTGCGGCAAGACGACGACGCTGCGCATGATCGCCGGCTTCGAGGGCATTTCCTCCGGCGACATGCTGATCCGCGGCGAGCGGATGAACGACGTGCCGCCGCAGCGCCGCCCGACCTCGATGATCTTCCAGAACTACGCGCTCTTCCCGCATATGAGCGTGCGCCGCAATGTCGGCTACGGGCTGGAGGTCAAGGGTGTTCCCAAGGGCGAGCGCGAGGCGAAGGTCGACCGCATCCTTGCGACGCTCGGCCTTGAGGACATCGCCGAGCGCAAGCCGGAGAAACTCTCCGGCGGCCAGCGCCAGCGCATCGCGCTCGCCCGCGGCCTCGTCGTCGAGCCGGATATCCTGCTGCTCGACGAGCCGCTCGGCGCGCTCGACGCCAATCTGCGCAAGGCCATCCAGAACGAGCTGAAGCTCCTGCAGAAGAGCCTCGGCGTCACCTTCATCTTCGTCACGCACGCCCAGTCGGAGGCGCTGGCGCTCTCCGACCGCATCGTGGTGATGAACCAGGGCCGCGTCGAGCAGGTGAGCCCGCCGCACCAGCTCTACACCCGCCCGAACACGCCCTTCGTCGCGCAGTTCATCGGCCGCAACACCGTGCTTGCGGGCGAGGTCGCCGGCAGCGAGGGCGAGGACGTGGTGGTGACGACGGGCATCGGCACGCTGTCCGGCCGCGCCAACGGCGCGCTCGCCGAGAAGGGCCGCGTCAATCTCGTCGTGCCGGCCGAGGCGATCGAGGTGCATGCGGCGGGCGAGGGGGCGCTGTCCGGCGCGAAGAACCGGGTGGACGCCCGCATCGAGCGCTCCGAGGTCGTCGGCCATATCGCGCATCTGACGGCGCGGCTTCAGGACGGGCGGGTGGTCGCGCTCGAAGCCCATGTCGACAAGTACCGCCCGGGCGCGTTCCCGGCCGGAACCCCCGTTCTTTTGAGCTGGAACCCCGCCGAGGCGACGGTCATCCCGGCCCATTGATCCTTTTTTGAGGGAACCAAGGAGATACAAAATGGCAAAAGAGATTTTGTGCAGTTTCGGCGTCGACGTCGACGCGGTGGCCGGATGGATCGGCTCCTATGGCGGCGAGGATTCGCCGGATGACATCTCGCGCGGCATCTTCGCCGGCGAGGTCGGCAGCCTGCGCCTCCTCAAGCTCTTCGAGCGGTTCGGCGTCAAGACGACCTGGTTCATCCCCGGCCACTCGATCGAGACCTTTCCCGAGCAGATGCAGGCCGTCGCCGAGGCCGGCCATGAGATCGGCATCCACGGCTATACCCACGAGAACCCCATCGCCATGACGCGCGAGCAGGAGACGGAGGTGCTCGACAAGAGCATCGATCTCGTCTCGAAACTCTCGGGCAAGCGCCCGACCGGCTATGTCGCGCCGTGGTGGGAGTTCTCCAACGTCACCAACGAGTTGCTTCTGGAGCGGGGTATCAAGTACGACCACTCGCTGATGCACAACGACTTCACGCCCTATTACGTGCGCGTCGGCGACAGCTGGACCAAGATCGACTATTCGAAGAAGCCGTCGGACTGGATGGTGCCGCTGAAGCGCGGGCACGAGACCGACCTCATCGAGATCCCGGCCTCCTGGTATCTCGACGACCTGCCGCCGATGATGTTCATCAAGAAATCGCCGAACAGCCACGGCTTCGTCAATCCGCGGCATCTGGAGGAGATGTGGCGCGACCAGTTCGACTGGGTCTATCGCGAGATGGACTATGCCGTCTTCCCGATCACCATCCACCCCGACGTCGCCGGCCGGCCGCAGGTGCTGATGATGCTGGAGCGGCTTTATGCGCATATGATCAAACATCCGGGCGTGAAGTTCGTGACGATGGACGAGATCGCGGATGATTTTGCGCGGCGGTCGCCGCGGAAGAAGTAGGGGCGAGCACCCCCCTCTGGCCTGCCGGCCATCTCCCCCCCAAGGGGGGAGATTGGCAGGGGGCGGGACTCCTGATCCAAGAGCGACGTTGGAGATGGGCGAAACGGTGCTCCATCCGATCTCCCCCCTTGAGGGGGAGATGGCCGGCAGGCCAGAGGGGGGTGCACCAAGGAAGAAAGGACGAAACCCCATGTGCTCCCTATGCGGTGTCATCGGCGGAGACCAGCACTGGACGGACGCGGCCGCGCGGCCGGGCGTCTACACGCGCAATGTCGAGCGGCTCGACCGGCGGCGCGAGCGCGCCCGGCGGGTGACAGCTGTCAACCGCGTGCTCGCCGCCTTCGGCATGGGCCTTTCCGACTGGCAGGGCTCGTCCTTCGTGCTGGCGACGCGCACCGGCAAGAGCGAGATGATCGAGGACCTCGGCCACCTCTGGCCGGCCGCCGAGCGCCTTGCCGGCCGTCCCTGCGATCCACTCGATCCCGTGCTGATCGCGCGCATGGAGAGCGTAAGCGATGGCTGACATTCCCGCCTTCACGCCCGTCCATCTGCTGACCGGCTTCCTCGGCTCGGGCAAGACCACGCTGCTGAAGCGCCTGCTTGCCGATCCGGCGCTCGCCGATACCGCCGTCATGATCAACGAATTCGGTGCGGTCGGCCTCGACCATCATCTCGTCGAGCGCATCGACGACACCATGGTGCTGCTGCAGTCGGGCTGCGTGTGCTGCACCGTGCGCGGCGAGCTGGCCGAGGCGCTGCGCGATCTGCATTCGAAGCGCGAACGCGGCCTCGTGCCGCCCTTCACCCGCGTCGTCATCGAGAGCACGGGCCTTGCCGATCCCTTCCCGGTGCTCTCGACGCTGAAATCCGATCCCGTGCTGCGCCATCATTTTCGCGCCGGCAGCGTGGTGACGACCGTCGATGCCGTCAACGGCCTCGCCCAGCTCGACACCTATGTCGAATCGAACCGGCAGGCGGCCATCGCCGACCGCATCGTCGTCACCAAGGCGGATCTTTGCCCGGGCAATGCCGCTCTGGTGCGCCTGCTTTCGCGGCTCGCCGAACTCAACCCGGACGCGGTTCGCCACATCGCGGCGGCCGACGGGCCGGGCGCCGACGCGCTCTTCGGCGATGACACGGCGCAGCGCGCGGCAAGACTGCAATCGGCGAGCGGCTTCTACTGCGATGCCCCCGCCGGTCTGGTGACGGCGGACGGCACGCCGCACCAGGCGGCCATCTCCTCCTTCGTGATCACCGTCGATACCCCGGTCGACTGGACCGGCTTCGGCGTCTGGCTCACCATGCTGCTCAACCGCCACGGCGAGCGCGTGCTGCGGGTGAAGGGCATGCTCGACATCGCGGGCGAGGACCGGCCGGTGGCGGTGCATGGCGTGCAGCATCTCGTCCATCCGCCCGTGCATATGGACGCCTGGCCGGCGGGGGAGCGCTCCTCGCGCATCGTCTTTATTGTTGACGGTCTCGATCCGAACCTGTTGAAACGGTCCTTCAACGCCTTCGCGCTTGCCGGGAAGGCCGCAGACAGTCCGCAGCCAGAGGCAGCCGCACCGGTTCGCAACGCCCAGAGCCCTTGATGAACAAGCATTCCCCGAAACCGGAACCGGCAGCACCGGCCGTCCATACGGCCGGCAAGCCGAAGCTGCGCGTGCTCGGCACGGCCATCTCGCTTCTGGAGGAGCTGCGCGTGAAGGCCGAGGCCGATCTCGGCATCGAGGTCAGCTTCGACAACAACGATTTCATCGTCACCCAGCACAAGGCCGCGCAGGAGCCCGACCGCTACGACATCTACGACCAGTGTTTCCACAATCTCGACATCGTCTGGTACTGGCGCGCCATCCAGCCGATCGAGATTGCCCGCATTGCGCTCTGGGACGAGATCAACGACCTGACGAAGACCGGCCAGATCGGCCCGAGCGCCCGCATGGGCCAGGGCGACGTGCCGGCGCGCAAGCTCTATGTCCAGCCGAGCCTCGCGCTCGGCGACACGCCGACCGGCCGGATCTCCATGTTGCCGACGACGCACAATTTCGACAGCTTCGCCTATCGCAGCGATGCCGCCGATCCCCTTGCGCCGATGAACAGCTGGGCCGCGCTGCTCGACGAACGCTGGAGCGGCCGCGCCGCGCTCGTCGACGAGCCGGCGATCGGCATTTTCGATGCCGCGCTCGCCGCGCAGGCGGCCGGCCTGATGAGCTTCGGCAATATCGGCAACATGACGGTGGCGGAGATCGACGAGCTGATGGATATCCTGGAGGCGCGGCGCAAGGCGGGCTTCTTCCGGGGGTTCTGGCGCACGGCGGAAGAGGCCGCGGGGCTGATGGTGGCCGGCGAAACCGACATCCAGAGCATGTGGTCGACGGGCATCGGCATCCTCAACGGCCGGGGCTTTCCCGTCGAGCAGGCGACCCCGGTGGAGGGCTATCGCGCCTGGCACGGTGGCCTGTGCCTTTCCCGGCGGCTTTCCGGCCGCATGCTCGATGTCGCCTACGACTATCTCAACTGGTGGATTTCCGGCTGGCCGGGCGCGGTCGTCGCCCGGCAGGGCTACTATATCTCCACCCCGGAGCGCTCGCGCCGCTACATGAGCGCCGCCGAGTGGGACTACTGGTATGAAGGCCTCGCCGCGCGGGAGGACCTGCCGGGTCCCGACGGCGCCGTCCGCGTCAAGCGCGGTGCGGTGCGCAGCGGCGGTTCCTACTGGCAGCGCGCCAACGGCATCGCCGTCTGGAACACGACCATGGATGAACACAACTATCTCGTCCGCCGCTGGATGCAGCTCGTCGGGCGCGCAGAGAAGGACATTTGACGATGACGACAGAGCCGCGGTCGATCGCCCAGCTTTCCGTGCTCCTGCAATCGGGCGCGCTCGATCCCGTCGCGCTCGCCGAAGAGACGCTTGCCGCCATCCGGTCCCATCCGGACGCCGCGATCTTCACCGTTCTTCTGGAGGAGCGGGCGAAGGCGGAAGCGGAGGCCGCGCGGCGGCGCCTGCGCGAAGGGCGCTCGCGCGGCGTGCTGGACGGCGTGCCGATCGCCTGGAAGGACCTTTTCGATATCGCGGGCCTGCCGACCACCGCCGGCTCGCGCGTGCTGAAGGATGCGGCGCCCGCAGGCCGCGACGCGGCCGTGGTGCAGGCGCTCGCCGGCGCCGGCATGGTCAGCGTCGGGCGGGTGAACATGAGCGAGTTCGCCTTTTCCGGCCTCGGCATCAATCCGCACTACGGCACGCCGCGCAACCCGGCCTCGCCGGCCGGCGAGCACCGCATTCCGGGCGGCTCCTCGTCCGGCTCGGGCGTCGCGGTCGCCGCGGGGCTCGTGCCCGTCTCCATCGGCACCGATACCGGCGGCTCGGTGCGCATCCCCGCCGCCTTCAACGGCATCGTCGGCTACAAGGCGACGCGCGGGCGCTATGCCATGGACGGCGTGTTCCCGCTGGCCAAAAGCCTCGATTCGCTCGGCCCGCTCTGCCGCACCGTGCAGGATGCGGTGTGGATCGACGCCGCCATGCGCGGGCAGGCGGCCGCCGGCCCGCTGCCGCGCCTCAGCCCCGCCGATCTCTCCTTCGTCATTCCCGAGACCGTGTTCTTCGACGGGGCCGAGCCGGAGGTCGCCGCCGCCTTCGAAGCGTCCGTCGAGCGGCTGGCGCGGGCGGGCGCCCGCATCCGCCGGCAGGCCTTCCCGGAATTCTCCGCGGTCTTCGACGTGATGGCGCGGCACGGCGCGCTGGTGACCGCCGAGGCCTTCGCGCTCCACCGCGCGCGCATCACCGGCCCGGCGGCGGCCGAAATGGATCCCCGCGTCGTCAAGCGCACGCTTCTCGGCGAGAAGATCGCGCTGTCCGACTATCTCGAAACGCTGGCCGCCCGCGAAAGGCTGACGGCCGCCTTCGAGGCGCGGCTCGGCACGCAGGATATCCTCATCAGCCCGACGCTTCCCCATGTCGCCCCGGCGGTCCAGCCGCTGCTCGACGACGAGGACCTGTTCTTCCAGACCAACGGCAAGACGCTGCGCAACACGCTCGTCGGCAATTTCCTCGACTGGTGCGGCGTCTCGCTGCCCTGCGGCACGGGGGCCGACGGCATGCCCGTCGGGTTCCTTCTCTCGCGGCCGAAGGACAGCGACGAGCGGGTCCTTGCCGCCGCCGCCGCGGTGGACGGCTGGCTTCGCTAGGGCGCAGCCGAAGCGGCATCGCTCCGGCGTGCCCGTCACGGCTCCCGCATCAGGCGGCGGGCGATCATCCTGGCGATCGGGATGGCGGAGGTGGCGGCGGGGGAGGGCGCGTTGCAGACATGCAGCATGCGTTCCGTCTCGACGAACAGGAAGTCGTGGATGAGGGCGCCGTCCCTCCCCACCGCCTGGGCGCGGATGCCGGCCTCGTGCGGCAGGAGGTCGGCAAGCTTGAGGCCCGGGCAGTATTTCCGGCATTGCGCGAGATAACCCGGTTTCCAGAGCGAGTTGCGCAGCTCCGTCACGGCCGATTTCCGGTTGGCGAACACGGTCTTCCAGAAGCCGGGGAACAGCGCGTAGTCGGCCATGTCGGACAGGTTGACGGAAAGGCGTGGATAGCCCTCGCGGGCAAAGCCGATCACGGCATTGGGCCCGACCGTCACGCTGCCGTCGATCATCCGCGTCAGGTGGACGCCGAGGAAGGGCAAGGCGGGATCGGGGACGGGATAGATCAGGTGGCGGACGATGTCGTTCCTGTCGGCGGGCAGGCGGTAATATTCGCCGCGGAAGGGCACGATGCGATGCGTGATCGACAGGCCGGCGAGAAGGGCGAGCCGGTCAGACTGGAGGCCGCCGCAGACCACCAGCTTGCGCGCCTGCCAGCTTTCGCCGTCCGACCCGATGGTCACCGCGTCCGGTGCCTCGCGAAGGCCGGTCACGCGGGTGGACAGGCGGATCTCTCCGCCGAGGGCCGCAATGCGGCGTCCCATGGCCTCGCACATCTCGGCATAGCTGACGATGCCGGTCGAGGGCACGAAGAGCGCCCCGCGGCCGCGGATATTCGGCTCGCGTTCCTTCAATTCGTCCGCGCCGAGGCGGTGCACCTCGATCGTGTTCTGCCTCGAGCGTTCGTAAAGCGCGTCCATGCGCTGCATTTCGAGATCGGAGGTGGCGACGAGAAGCTTGCCGCAGGTCTCGAAGCGGATGCCGTTCTCGGCGCAGAAGGCCTTGGTGGCGGCGGCGCCCTCGCGGCACAGCTCGGCCTTCAGGCTGCCGGGCGGATAGTAGATGCCGGCATGGATGACGCCGCTGTTGTGGCCGGTCTGGTGCCGGCCGAGCGCCGCCTCCTTCTCCAGGAGGACCAGGCTGCTGCCGGGACGATCCTCCAGAAGCCGCATGGCCGTTGCCAGCCCGACGATGCCGCCGCCGATGACGCAGTAATCGTATTTCATGTGTCTTGCCTCTCGGCGGCGGACTATGCGCCAACCGCCCGGCATCCGCCATAGCCCCACGCCATTCCGTGATCCTGCCCCGTTGAAGGCGGGCCATTGCCTATGGAAGGAAACCGCTGCCTTCTTCCCCTTCTCCCCCGCGGGGAGAAGGTGCCGGCAGGCGGATGAGGGGGGGTGTCGAAGGCGCAAACGATCCGCATGAGCCACCCCCTCATCCGACCCTTCGGGCCACCTTCTCCCCGCGGGGGAGAAGGGGGTGGGGCAACGGTTTCCCTCCATAGGCGATGACCCTGCGTTGCACCGGAACCGCGGGAGGGGATAAGAAACTGCGATCGCCTTCCTATATGGAGCAAGGTGCATCCGGCAGGCCGGATGCGTTCGCGCAAAGACAAGGATTGATTCATGACCGAGAAATCCCCTGCCGACAATTTCCCCGCCGGCTACGAGCCCCCGAAGGTATGGACCTGGGAAAAGGGCAATGGCGGCGCCTTCGCCAATATCAACCGCCCCATTGCCGGCCCGACGCACGACAAGGACCTGCCGGTCGGCAAGCATCCCCTGCAGCTCTATTCGCTTGCCACGCCCAACGGCGTGAAGGTCACGATCATGCTGGAGGAGCTTCTGGCCGCGGGCCACGCGGGCGCCGAATACGATGCCTGGCCCATCCGCATCGGCGATGGCGACCAGTTCGGCTCCGGCTTCGTCGCGGTCAATCCGAATTCCAAGATCCCGGCGCTGATGGACCACGCGCCGGCGGGCGGCGGCGCGCCGGTGCGCGTCTTCGAATCCGCCTCCATCCTGCTCTATCTCGCCGAGAAGTTCGGCGCCTTCCTGCCGAGCGCGCTGCGCGCCCGCACGGAAACCTTCAACTGGCTGTTCTGGCAGATGGGCTCGGCGCCCTTCCTCGGCGGCGGCTTCGGCCATTTCTATGCCTATGCGCCGATGCGCATCCAATATGCCATCGACCGCTATGCGATGGAGGTGAAGCGCCAGCTCGACGTGCTCGACCGGCATCTGGCGGACAACCTGTTCATGGCCGGCGACGACTACACGATCGCCGACATGGCCATCTGGCCGTGGTACGGCAACCTCGCGCTCAACCAGGCCTATGGCGATGCCGGCACCTTCCTCGATGTCCGGAGCTACGGCAACGTCCAGCGCTGGACGGCCGAGATCGCGGCCCGCCCGGCGGTCAGGCGCGGCCGCATGGTGAACCGGTTGAGCGGCGATCCGTCCGAGCAGCTGCACGAACGCCACGACGCCGCCGACTTCGACACGAAGACGCAGGACAAGCTGGAGGCGAACGGGACCGCATAGAGCGATCAGGCCCGCCGTCGCCGCGCCATCAAGAGGAGGGCCAGCACGGCGCACAGGAGGCCGAGCGCGGCCGGCAGGCCCTGGTGGCCGATCAGCTGCATGGCGAGGCCCGTCGCGGGCGAGCCGGTCATGCCGCCGATGCCCCAGACGAGGGCGAAGGCGGCATTGCCGGCGATCAGCGCCTGGCCGGTGAAGCGCTCGCCAAGCTGGATCAGCGCCATGGTGTAGATGCCGAACGAGACCCCGCCCCAGACGAAGAGCAGCGGCCAGACGGGCCAGGCGGCAAAGGCCTGCGGCAAAAGCAGGCAGAAGAAAAGCGCGGCAAGCGCACAGGCCAGCATGGTGCGCGCCGCCCCGCAGCGCTCGGCGATGCGCCCGAGCACGACCTGCAGCACGGCGTTGCCGGCGATGAACACGGTGATGAGCGCGGCGATGCGGGCCTCGCCGCTGCCGAGCGCCGCGCCATAGACCGCAAAGAGCGACACGAAGGTCTGCTCGAAGGCCGCCGCGGTGAAGACCGCGAAGAGGAGGAGCGGCGCGCGCGAGAAAATGCCGCCGACCGATGCCGTTTCGCCTTCCCGCGGCAGGTCCGGCAGGCGCCGGGCGACGGCGAAAACGATCAGGCTGCAGAGGACGAAGGCGGTGATGCCGACGAGGAACGGCGCCCAGCCCGCCGTGCCCACAAGGCCGAGCGACAGCGGGCCGATGGCGAAGCCGCCCGAGACGACCGAGGAATAGAGGCCGAGGATGCGGCCGCGGCGCGGGGCGGGCGTGAGCGCGATCAGCCAGGTCTCGCTGATCACATAGAGCGGATTGGCGAAGACGCCGAGGAGAAGACGCAGCGGCATCCAGGCCCGCACGTCCTGCACGAGCCCGATGGCCGCAAGCGTGAGCGCGGCGAGGAGCGCACACAGGACCGCCAGCCGCGCCGCGCCGACGCGCCGCGCGAGCGCCGGAATGAGCGGCGCCGAGACGATGAAGCCGAGCGGCGTCATGGCGGCCGACAGGCCGATGAGGCCGGGCGTCGTGCCCTGCCGTTCCAGGATGAAGCTGAGCAGCGGATAGGTCAGCCCCTGCGCCAGGGCGAAGACCGAGACGGTCGCGATGATGCCGGCCATCGCGGCCCACGGAATGCCGCGCTCCTCACCTGCTGTCGTGCTTTCGGCCGTCATGCAAACCTCGACATGGTCCCGTCTTATACCTGCCAGAACGGCTTGGCGATCTCCGCGGCGACCTCGTCGCGCGTGAGACCGATATCGTCGATCAGGTGCGGGGTCTCCGCCGCCTTGCGCGCGAGGTCCCAGCGAAAGCGCAGGCGGGCGTCCCAGGCGGCCAGAAGCGCGCCGAGGTTTGCAAGGCCGGGCGGGGCGGGCAGTCTTGCCGTGCGAATGTGGGTCATGGCAACCTCCATCGGATTTTCGGGGAAAACCCGGTCCTGAAGGCTGGATTGTGCGGGAGGCGGACGGGAACCGTCCTTAAACCTTCCCAAAAAGTTCTCAAAAACTTCCAAAACCGGTTATAGATGCGCCCTATGCAGGGATCGCGCTTTGCCTTTGGTCCGTTCGTGCTTGATTCCGGTGCGGGAACGCTTCTTCGGAACGACGACCCCGTTGCCGTCGGCCATCGCGGGCTGAAGCTGCTTGCCGCGCTCGTCGGGCGGCCCGGCGAAATCCTCGGCAAGGCCGAGCTGATGGATGCGGCCTGGCCCGGCACGGCCGTCGAGGAGGGCAACCTCACCGTCCAGATCGCCCAGCTGCGCAAGCTGCTCGGCCCGGCCGAAGGCGGCGGCGAATGGATCTCGACGGTGCCGCGCGTCGGTTATCGCTTCACCGGGGCCATCGCGCCGCATCGGGTGGATCGCATGCCCCGTCCGCTGCCCGACAGGCCGTCGATCGCCGTGCTGCCCTTCGTCAATGTCAGCAGCGATCCGCAGCAGGAGAGCTTTTCCGACGGGCTGACGGAAGATCTCATCACGGACCTTTCCCGCATGCCCGGCCTCTTCGTCATCGCCCGCAACTCGGTCTTCGCCTACAAGGGCCGGGCGGCGGATGTGCGCGCCATCGCCGAGGACCTCGGCGTGCGCTACCTGCTGCAGGGCAGCGCGCGGCATGCCGGCGGGCGCGTGCGCATCAACGCGCAGCTGGTCGATGCACGGAACGGCGACCACCTGTGGGCCGAGCGTTTCGACCGCAGCCTGGACGACATCTTCGCCGTGCAGGACGAGGTCGCCGGCAAGATCGTCGAGGCGCTGCTCGGGCGCCTGCGCGCCCCGCCGCCGCGCAACCGGCCGAACAACCTCGAAGCCTACGACCTGTGCGTGCGGGCGCGCAAGCTGATCGACGATTCGCCGCAGACGGCGCGCGAGGCGCACCTGATGCTGACGCGCGCCGTCGCGCTCGACCCTCACTATGCCGAGGCCTATCGCTGGCTCGCCATGAACCACTGGATGGGCTGGGTGCACTGGGGCGAGCCGGAGGAGCCGGCCCGCCGCCTTGCCCTTGCCCTTGCGGAAAAGGCCGTCGCGATCGATCCCAACGACGCGGGCTGCCGCTGGGTGCTGGCAAACCTGCTCGCCTACGAGCGCCGCTTCGACGAGGCGGATGCGGAATTCGCAAGAGCCATCGCGCTCGATCCGAACGAGGCCGACACCTTCGCCACCCTCTCCGACATCTTCGTCCTCGCCGGGCGCATCGAGGAGGGGCTGGAGCAGATCCGCAAGGCGTTCCGGCTCAATCCCTATCCGGCGAGCTGGTACTATCTGACGCTCGGCCAGGCGCAATATGCCGCCGGCGCCTATGAAGCCGCCGTCGAGACGCTGACCCGGGACGAGACCTATCGCACGGGCTCGCGCCGTTTCCTGGCGGCAAGCCTTGCCCAGCTCGGCCGGCTCGACGAGGCGCGGGCGGAGGTCGAACTGTTCCTGGTCGCGAACCCGCATTTTTCGACCAGCCAATGGGCCGAGACGGAGCCGTTCCGCGATGCTGCGACGCGGGCGCATTTCGTCGAGGGCTACCGCAAGGCCGGCCTTCCGGCATGAGGCCGGGCGGCGGGGAAGACGAGATCAGGGCAGGGCGCGCCGCGTCCCGGCCCGCAACAGGGAGGAAACCATGGCCGATGCAAGGATGATGGCGCAGATGACCGGCAAGGAGGGCTTTATCGCCGCCCTCGACCAGAGCGGAGGATCGACGCCCGGCGCCCTCCGGCTCTACGGCATCGCCGAGACCGACTATGACGGCGAGGAGGCGATGTTCCGCCTGATGCACGAGATGCGCGTGCGCATCATGACGGCGCCCGCCTTCACCGGCGAAAAGGTGATCGGCGCCATCCTGTTCGAGAAGACCATGGACGGCGAGGCCGGCGGCAGGCCGGTGCCGTCCTATCTGTGGGAGGAGCGCGGCGTCGTGCCCTTCCTCAAGGTGGACAAGGGCCTTGCCGCCGAGGAGGACGGCGCGCAGGTGATGAAGCCGATGCCCGATCTCGACGCCCTGCTTGCCCGCGCGGTGAAGAAGGGCATCTTCGGCACCAAGATGCGCTCGGTCATCGCCCATGCCGACAGGGCCGGCATCGCCGCCGTGGTGAAGCAGCAGTTCACGGTCGGCCGGCAGATCCTCGGCCACGGCCTCGTGCCGATCATCGAGCCGGAAGTCTCGATCAAGAGCCCGAGCAAGGAGGAGGCCGAGACGATCCTGCGCGACGAGATCGCCCGGGAGCTCGATGCACTGCCGGCGGGCGAGAAGGTGATGCTCAAGCTCACCATCCCGACGGTCGCGGATTTCTACAGGCCGCTCGTCGACCACAAGGCGGTCATCCGCGTCGTCGCCCTTTCGGGCGGATACAGCCGGGCGGATGCCTGCGAGAAGCTCAGCCGCAACCACGGCATGATCGCCAGTTTCTCGCGCGCCCTCACCGAGGATCTGCGCGTGACGATGAACGATGCCGAGTTCAATGCCAGCCTCGGCAGGACGATCGACGAGATCTACACCGCCAGCGTGGTGAAGGTCTGACGGCAGGGCCGTGGCCGCGCCGGTGCGGGCGCGGCGCTTGCCCTGAAACAGCATGAAACGCACGCCGCGAACGGGGCGCCGCCTCGTTCGCGGCGTCTGCGTGTGGAAGAGGACAAGCGGGATGACGAACATGCAGGATGTGCCTTCCTCCAACACCCACCACCTCGTCGTCGTCGGTGCGGGCTTTGCCGGCCTCGCGCTGGTCAAGGCGCTGCGGTTTCCGGGGCTGCGCATCACGATCGTCGACCAGCGCAACCACCACCTCTTCCAGCCGCTGCTCTACCAGGTGGCGACGACGATCCTGCCCACCTCGGACGTCGCCTGGCCGATCCGCAACCTCTTCAAGACGCGCGCGGACGTGACGACGATCCTCGGCGAGGTGGTCGGCATCGACGAGGCGGCACGGCTCGTCCGCCTCAAGGAGGGCGCGCCGCTTGCCTACGACACGCTGGTGCTTGCCACCGGCGCCCGGCATTCCTATTTCGGCCATGACGAATGGGAGGGCGCGGCACCGGGCCTGAAGTCGCTCGAGGACGCGACGACGATCCGCCGCCGCGTGCTCCTCGCCTTCGAGAAGGCCGAGGTCTCCGGGAGCGCCGAGGAGCGCGCGGCGCTGTTGACCTTCGTGGTGATCGGCGCCGGGCCGACCGGAGTCGAGCTTGCCGGCATCATCGCCGAACTGGCGCAGCACATCCTGCCGAAGGAATTCCGCACCATCGATACGCGCACCGCCCGCGTGATCCTGGTCGAGGCGGGGCCGCGCGTCCTGCCGGCCTTTCCCGAGAGCTTGTCGGCCTATGCGCAGGCGGCGCTCACCCGGCTCGGCGTCAGCGTGCAGACGGGCGAGGCGGTGACGAACATCACGGACGAGGGCGTGCGCATCGGCGAAAACGAGATCGCCGCCCGCACGGTCATCTGGGCGGCGGGCGTGAAGGCGTCTCCCGCCGCGGCCTGGCTCGGTGCCGAGGCCGACCGGGCGGGGCGCGTGCGGGTCGGGCCGGATCTCAGCGTGCCCGGCCATCCCGAAATCTTCGTCATCGGCGACACGGCGAGCGTGCTCAACGAGGACGGCACGCCGGTGCCGGGCATCGCGCCGGCGGCCAAGCAGCAGGGGCGCTTCGTGGCCGGGCTGCTGCGCGCGCGCCTCTCCGGAAAACCGCCGCCGGCGCGCTTCCGCTACCGCCATTCCGGCAATCTCGCGACGATCGGCAGGAGCGCGGCGGTGGTGGATTTCGGCCGCATCCAGCTGAAGGGCGCGCTGGCCTGGTGGTTCTGGGGCATCGCCCATATCTTCTTCCTGATCGGCACCCGCAGCCGCATCGCCGTGGCGCTGAGCTGGCTGTGGTCCTATGCCACCGGCCGCAACAGCGCCCGCCTGATCACCCAGCGCGACATTCACCGGAACGAGCGGTAGCAAGGCCGCCGGCGCCCCTGCATGCCCGGTCGCGGCTCCGCGTTTCGGAGCCGCTGGTTCCCGTGCCTTGTTTTTCCTGCCGAATTGCCTGTCGCGGCCCTGCCCGGGGCGCGGCCTTGCAGAGCCTTGCAAGGAATCTTGCGGTGGCCGTCTTGACTGCAAGGTGCTTTGCCAACACCATCGGCGCTGCAAACAACCTTGTCGAGCGCCATGACCCTTCTCGATCGCATAAAGGCCAAGTCCAGGAAGCTGACGGAGGCGGACCAGAAGCTGATCGCCGCCATGCTGGAGAACCGCGCGGAGGCGGCGTTCCTGTCCGGCCCGCAGCTGTCCCGGCGCGCCAGCGTGCATGAGGCGACGGCGACGCGGCTGGCGCAGAAGCTCGGCTACAAGGGCTTTCCGGACCTGCGGGCCGAACTGCAGCGCGAGGTGCTGCTCGACCAGGACGCGGCCAACCGCATGCGCCGCTCGGTCGCCAAGGTCGAGCACGGCGACTACCTTTCCGACCTCATCACGGCCGAGATCGCCGCGCTGGAGACGCTGGCCCGCGCCGTGCCGCAGGCCGATGTCGACCGTGCCGCCGACATGATCTTCGAGGCGCGCCGCGTCTTCGTCTTCGGCCAGGGCCATGCCCAGTCCGTCGCCGGCTTCCTGCAGCGCCGGCTCGACCGGTTCGGCATGACGACCATCGCGCTGACGGGCCGCGGCCGCGACATTGCCGAACGGCTGGTCGGCATGGAGGCGGGCGACCTCGTCGTCGCGCTCGCCTTCCGCAAGCAGCCGCAAAGCTACGGGCCGCTGGTGCGCCATGCCGCGCGGGTCGGCGCGCGCACCATCCTCGTCTCGGATCTTGCCGGGCCGCTGATGGAGCCCGCCGCCGATCTGATGCTCGCCGCCCCGCGCGGGCGCTCGGGAAGCGAATTCCAGACCCCGACGATCCCCTTCGCCATCGTCAACGGCATCGTGCTGACGATCGCCGGACGGCATGAGCGGGAGGTCATCGGGCGATTGGAGAAACTGTCGGAGCTGTTCAACGACTTCGACTGACGTGAGAAAATGGAGGAGGAAACCATGTTGAAATGCGTATACGCATCCGCCCTCGTGGCGTGTCTCGCCCTGCCGGGCATCGCGTTTTCCGAGGATCTCGACAGCCTGACGCCGGAGCAATTGCTGCCGCTCGCCCAGAAGGAGGGCAGCGTCACGGTGTTCTCGCTGTCGAGCCGCATCGCCAGGATCGAGGCGGCCTTCGAGGCGGCCTATCCGGGCATAGACCTGATCGGCGTCGACATGAGCTCGACCAAGCAGATCGCCCGCGTGGAGGCCGAGCAGCAGGCCGGCGTCCATGCCGTCGACGTGCTCTACATCGCCGATACGCCCGTCGTCTTCACGAAGCTTGTGGAGGCAAAGCGTGTCGTGAACTACGTGCCGCCGCGCGTGGCGGACGAGCTGGAGGACCGCTACAAGGCGCCGCTGCTCACCCAGCGCCTCTCCACCAAGGTGCTGATGTACAACGAGAAGGCCTTCCCGGACGGTTCGCCCGTGACCAATCTCTGGCAGCTCACCGAGCCGGAATGGCAGGGCCGGGTGCTGATGGTCGACCCGAGCCAGCGCGGCGAACTGCTCGACCTCTTGACGGAGATCGCGCTGCATCCCGACGAGATGGCGGCGGCCTACAAGGCGCAGTACGGCAAGGACATCGAGGTCGAGGACGGCCTCGAGGGCGCCGGCGAGCAGTTCATCAAGGCACTGTTCGAAAACGACCTCATCCTTCTGCCCAACAGCGACGTGCTCAACAAGTCGATCGGCGACGTCAACGCCAAGAACCCGCCCGTCGGCTTCGGCACCTATTCGGACCGCCGCGACAACGAGAAGGAAGGCTGGGCGCTGCAGGTCGCCAACAATGTCGAGCCGGCCAACGGCATCCTCTTCCCGGCGGTGCTGACGATCGCCGACAAGGCGCCGCATCCGGCCGCCGCGCGCCTCCTGATCGACTTCATGTTCGGCGACGACACGCCGACCGGCGGGCCGGGCTTCGAGCCCTTCAACGTGCCGGGCGACTATGCGGTGCGCAAGGCGATCGCCGACCATCCCGATTCCGTCAAGCTCGGCGAGCTGAAGGCCTGGACGATCGATCCGGCGAAGACGGCGGCCGCGCGCGGCCGCATCGCCGACCTCATCATCACGCTTCAGTAACGGACCCGTCCACCGGCGCGCTTTCGGGCGCCGGTGGACGCGGAGGATCACCATGACATCCACGTCGCTTTCCGTGCCATCGGGCAGGCGCCTGCTCCGATCGGGCTTTCTCCTGCCGGCGCTGCTCATCGCCATCGTCGCCGTCCTCGTCGTCGCGCCGCTCCTGCGCATTCTCCTGTCCACGCTGACGCCCGAGGGTCTGGAAGCCTGGCAGGCGGTGCTCGCCAGCCGGCTCTCCGCCAATCTGTGGTGGCGCCCGCTCCTCAACACGATGATCCTCGGCTTTTGCGTGGCCGGCGGCTGCCTCCTGATGGGCGGCTTCCTTGCCTGGCTGGTCGTGCTCACCGACGTGCCGGGCCGGCGCTTCCTCGCCCTGATGGCGACGCTGCCCTACATGATCCCGAGCTTTGCCGCCGCGCTCGCCTGGGGCACGCTGTTCCGCAATTCCCGCCTCGGCGGCTCGGCCGGCTTCTTCGAGACGAACGGCCTTGCCATTCCCGACTGGCTCGCCTGGGGCCTCATCCCCACGGCGATCGTGCTCATCGCGCACTATTATTCGCTCGCCTACACGATCATCGCCGCCGCGCTCAGCTCCGTCGGGGCCGATCTCGTCGAGGCCGGGCAGATGGCCGGCGCCAGGCGCCCCCGCATCTTCTTCGGCATCATCCTGCCGGTCGTCACGCCCGCGCTGGTCGCCGCCGCCTCGCTCACCTTCGCCGGCGCCGTCTCCAACTTCGCCGCGCCCGCGCTGCTCGGCCTGCCGGTGCGCATGCAGACGCTTTCCACCCGCCTCTTCGGCATGATCGAGACGGGGCAGAACGAGCGCGGCTTCGTCATCGCGCTGCTTCTGATCGCCGTCTCGGCGCTGTTCCTCTTCCTCTCCGACCGCATCGTCTCCGGCCGCAAGGCCTTCATCACGGTCACCGGCAAGGGCGGGCGCACCAAGCGCTTTCCGCTCGGCGGCTGGCGCTGGCCGCTCTTCGCGCTCGCCGTGCTCATCGGCTTCGCCACCACCGTCCTGCCCGTTCTGGTGCTCGCGGCCTCCAGCCTTGCCCCGCAGAGCGGCGCGCTGTTCTCCAACTGGACGCTGCATTTCTGGATCGGCGAGGGCGGCGGCCAGATGGCGCAGGGCCAGGCCGGCATCTTCCGCAATCCCGTGCTGCTCGATGCGCTCTGGACCACGATCCGCCTTGGCCTCGTCGTCGCCTTCACCACCATGCTGCTCGGCCTTGCGCTCGCCTATACGATCGTGCAGCGCCGCGGCAGCCTCATCGCCACCGTGCTCAGCCAGCTCGCCTTCCTGCCGCTGCTGATCCCGAGCATCGCCTTCGCCGCGGCCTATATCGCGCTCTACGGCGCGCCCATCGGTCCGCTGCCCTCGCTCTACGGCACCTTCGCGCTGCTGGTCATCGCGGCCTCGGCGCACAACCTGCCCTTCGCCGTGCAGTCCGGCCGCTCCGTGCTCGGGCAGATCTCGGCCGATATCGAGGAAAGCGCCCGGCTGACCGGCGCGAGCCTCGTGCGGCGCCTCTTCGCCATCATCTTCCCGCTGGCGATCCGGGGCCTGTTCGCCGGGGCGATCCTCGTCTTCGTGAAGATGGTGCGCGACCTCTCGCTGGTCGTGCTGCTCTTCACCGCCACCTCGCCGGTGCTCAGCATGGTCGCCTACCGCTATGCGGCCGAAGGCTTCATGCAGTTCGCCAATGCCATCACCCTCGTCATCCTCGTGGTCTGCCTTGCGGCCTCCTTCCTCGCCCATGGCCTGCAGAACCGCGTCCAGAAATGGAAAGAGACATGAACGCCCTTGCCACAGGCGCCGCGGACGCCATCCAGATCCGCAATCTCGTCAAGCGGTTCGGTGCCTTCACCGCCGTGAAGGACGTCGACATCTCCGTTCCGCCCGGTGCCTTCCTGGTCCTCGTCGGCCCGTCGGGCTGCGGCAAGTCGACCCTGCTGCGCATGCTGGCCGGCTTGGAAAGCCCGAGCGAGGGCGAGATCGCCTTCGTCGGGCAGACCGTCTCCAGCGGCGCGGGCGGCGTCATCGCCGATGCCGGCCGGCGCAATGCCGGGCTCGTCTTCCAGAGCTACGCGCTCTGGCCGCACATGACCGTTGCCGGCAACATCGCCTGGCCGCTGAAGGTCGCGAGATGGCCGCGCGAAAAGCGCGAGCGGCGGGTGAGGGAGGTGCTCGCCCTGCTCGGCATCGACGCGCTTGCCGAGCGCTATCCGGCCGAGATTTCCGGCGGCCAGCAGCAGCGCGTGGCGATCGCCCGCACCATCGCACCCGAGCCGAGCATCCTGCTTTTCGACGAGCCGCTGTCGAACCTCGACGCCAAGCTGCGCATCGAGATGCGCAGCGAGCTGATGCGCATCCACCGGGCGACGGGCGCGACCTCGGTCTACGTCACGCATGACCAGGTGGAGGCGATGACGATGGCGACCCATGTCGCCGTGCTCAACAATGGCCGCGTCGAGCAGTTCGGCAAGCCGATCGACCTCCTGCGCAACCCTCAGACCACCTTCGTCGCCACCTTCCTCGGCACGCCGCCGGCCAATCTCCTGCCGGTGCGCCGGGAGGGCGACGCCCTCCTCTTCAACGACCTCGCCCTCGCGCCGGCCGCGCTCGCCGGCGGGCGGGCGGAAGTGCAGCTCCTCTACCGCGCCGAGGATGTCGGTGTCGGCGTCGTTGCCGGCATGCCCTCGCTGACGGCGCGCTTTGCCGAGGCCGCGCCGATCGCCGGGCGCACCATGGTGACGGCGATGATCGGCGAGCTGCGCATCACCGGCATGGCGGACGGCTATTTCACGGCAACGCCCGGCGAGCCGATCCCCCTCTCGTTCATTCGCACACCCGATGCGGTCTTCGCCGCCACTGGAGAAAGGATACATCAATGAGGCTGATCCTCATGCGTCACGGCGAAACGGAATGGAACGCCGAGCAGCGGCTGCAGGGCCAGGACAATTCGCTGTTGTCCGAGCGCGGCGTCGCCCAGGTCAAGCGCTTCCGTCCCTATGCCAGGGCGCTGAAGCCGGCCCGCATCATCGCCTCGGATCTCGGCCGCACCCGCCAGACCGTCGCGCTCATCGGCCATCCCGACGCCCCCTCCGACGAGCGGTTCCGCGAACTCGACATGGGCGCGTGGACGGGCCTTCGCAAGCCGGACCTGATCGCCGACCATCCCGAGGACTACGTCGCCTGGCGCGCCGGCACCTTCACCCCGACGCGGGGCGAGACGTGGAGCGCCTTCCGCGGCCGCGTCGCCGACGGCGTGCACGACTGGATGTCCCGCACGGAGGGCGATCTGCTGATCGTCGCCCATGGCGGCGTCATCCGTGCCGTCTGCCACGAATTCCTCGACCTGCCGCCCTCGCGCGTCGTTCCCGTCACGCCGGGCACCGCGACCATCCTCAACTTCCCGCAAAAGAACGGCGCGGCCGCCCAGCTCGAAGGCTACAATATCGGCTCCGTCGCGCCGGACGTTTCCGTCGCCGATTGAGACGGGGCAGCGGGCATCCAGCCCGTCGGTGCCGCGCGTTTTCCGCGGCACCCTAGCCGGTCACCGGCCGCTGGCGGGGGAGGCGCCGCTCAGTCGAGCACGGCCATGCGCAGCTCGGCCTCGCGGCCGAGCTTGGTCATCCATTCGGTATATTGCGGGCGGCTCCTGATCTGGCGGCCGTAGTGCCGGCCGAGCGCGGCCGTCAGCTCGCCCCCGCGGCCGAGCTGCGCGTCGGCAAAGCCCACCATCTGCGAATTCGGCCAGGCCTGCGGACGGATGGCGACGAGGCGGGTGAAGAGGTCTTCGGCCGGCTCGTCGGGGCTGGCCTGCGCCATCAGGGCCAGCATGGCGGCCGTCGAGCGCGACACGCCCATGTGGCAATGGACGAGGAGGTGGCTCGGCGCCGCGCGGTCCTGCCGCGCCTGGAAATCCGCGCCGAACTCAAGGATCGCCTCGACATGGTCCGGGCGGGGCATCACCTGGTCGGGCAGCGCGGCGATGATGTCGTGGAAGCGCAGCGTCGTGCGGTGGTGCCGCCCATAGGTGGCGAAGGTCTCGAGCTCGGGAAGGTCGGGGTCGACGATGGACAGCACATGGGTCACCTTGCGGTCACGCTGGCTGGGCAGTTCCTCTATCCCGCAAACCGTCAGTTCCGGGGTGAAAATCACGTCCATGGTCTTTCCTTCCAATCCTGTCTGCCTTGGCGCGCCGCCTCTCCCGCGCCTTGCACGAAGGCAGGGTGGAAGCGTGGCGCCCGCCGCCTGTTTGTACGACAGCCGCGAGCGGGCCGATAGAGCCAAATTCCCGGGGCTTGCGCGGAAGATCGGGCGGTGCGGCCGGCTGCCGCCATCGTGCGGGACGGCGCCTATGATCCGGCGGAGTAGAGGTCGGCATAACTCTCGCGCAACACGTTCTTCTGCACCTTGCCCATCGTGTTGCGCGGCAGGTCCTCGACGAAGAGCACGCGCTTGGGCTGCTTGTAGC
>NZ_JALJCK010000009.1 GCF_022899355.1 Shinella yambaruensis
AATCACTCCCCGTGTTCGGCGCTGAACATCAAATTCACGCCGACCGCTGGCGTGGCGACCGCGTTATAGATAATTTCTAAGAAACGTTCCAGAGTGCCGGCCGGCAATCGGACAATTTTTTGCGTTGCGACCAAGGTCGTAAGGGAAAGTGAAACATCATGCGGCTCGTCGCCGAAGGATTGAGTGCCAAGCGCGGCGAGGACCTGATTTTCCAAGATATTTCCTTCGAAATCGCTGGCGGCGAGGCGCTCGTCGTCAAGGGGCCGAACGGCTCCGGCAAGTCCACGCTGCTGCGGGTGCTCGCGGGCCTTCTGCCGGCCGAATCGGGAACGGCGAAACTTCTTGCGGCAGCGCACCCGGTCGAGCGTGTCGGCGAGGGCGCGCATTATCTCGGCCACCGCAATGCGATGAAGCGCGAGCTGACGGTGGAGGAGAATCTCGCCTTCTGGAAGGCCTTCTTCGGCGACTTTGCCGGCGGACAGGGCATGGCGGTCGATGCGGCGGTGGAGGCCGTCGGCCTCGGCGGCATCGCCCACCTGCCGTTCGGCTACCTCTCGGCGGGCCAGCAGCGCCGCATGGCGATGGCCAAGCTGCTCGTCGCCTGGCGCCCGGTCTGGATCCTCGACGAGCCGACGGCGGCGCTCGACATTGCCGCCGAGGAGATGTTTTCCGACCTCGTCATGGCGCATCTTGCCCGCGGCGGCCTCGCCATCGCCGCGACGCACCAGCCGCTCGGGCTGACAGGCGCGCGGGAATTGCGGATGGCGGGCTTCGCGCCGGTCGATGCGGGGAGCTGGGCATGATGTCCCTGCTCCTGCGCGATATCAGACTCTCCGTGCGTGCCGGCGGCGGCGCGCTGATCGGTGTCCTGTTCTTCATGACGGTCGTCGCGGTCATCCCCTTCGGCGTCGGACCCGACCTCAACCTGCTCTCGCGCATCGGCCCGGCGATCCTGTGGATCGGCGCGCTGCTGGCCGCGCTGCTCGGGCTCGACCGGCTGTTCCAGGCCGAGCGCGAGGACGGATCGCTCGACCTTCTCCTGATGCAGGAGACGCCGCTGGTGCTGACCGTGTTCGTCAAGTGCCTGGCGCACTGGATCGCGACCGGCCTGCCGCTCGTCGTCGCCTCGCCGCTGCTCGGGCTGTTCATGAACATGGACGAGGTTGCGATCGGGGCGACGACGCTGACGCTCCTTGCCGGCACGCCGGCGCTCACCTTCATCGGGGCGGCGGGGGCGGGCATTGCCGTGGCGCTGCCGCGTGGCGGCCTGCTCGTGTCGATCCTCGTTCTGCCGCTCGCCATTCCCGTGCTGATCTTCGGCGTCAGCGCGGTCCATGCGGCGATCGAGGATCCGGCGCCCTTCCTGCCGCCCTTCCTCGTCCTCGTCGCGCTCAACCTGTTCTTCGCCGTCATCGGGCCGGTGGCGGCGGCGGCGGCGCTTCGGCTTTCGAGCGACTGACGCGACGAATTGACGGGAATGTGATTGCGGCAGATCAATTGAAGCCGGGGGGCTTCCGCGTTAAAGAACCATCATGAGCGAACCGAGCCTTGCCATCCGCAAATTCAGCGACCTCGCCAACCCGACCCGGTTCCTGGCGCTGGTCGCGATCGTCTGGCCCTATCTTGCCGGGCTGACGCTCTGTCTTTTCGCCGTGGGGCTCTATTTGTCCTTCACGACGCTCGGCGACTACCAGCAGGGCGAGACGGTGCGCATCATGTATGTGCATGTGCCGGCGGCCTGGCTTTCCATGATGTGCTACACGGTCATGGCGCTTTCGGCGCTCGGCACGCTCGTCTGGCGCCATCCGCTCGCCGATGTGTCCGCCAAGGCGGCCGCGCCGATCGGCGCCTGCTTCACGCTCGTCGCGCTCATCACCGGCTCGCTCTGGGGCAAGCCCATGTGGGGCACCTGGTGGGTGTGGGATGCGCGGCTCACCTCCGTCTTCGTGCTGTTCCTGATGTATCTCGGCCTGATCGCGCTCAACCGCGCCATGGACGACCCGACGCGGGCGGCCAAGGTCAGCGCCGTGCTGATCCTCGTCGGCTTCGTCAACATCCCGATCATCAAGTTCTCCGTCGAATGGTGGAACACGCTGCACCAGCCGGCCAGCGTCGTGCGGCTCGACGGGCCGACCATCGACCCGGAATTCCTCTGGCCGCTCCTCGTGATGGCGGTCGCCTTCACGCTCCTGTTCTTCACGCTGCACGTCCTTGCCATGCGCAACGAGATCCTGCGCCGGCGCATCGCCGTGCTGCGCCGGCATGCCGCCCGGTCCGCCGGCCGTTCGGGAGATGCGGCATGAGCCACGCCTTCTATGTCACGGCGTCCTATGTCGCCGCCTTCGCCGTCGTAGCGGGTCTCGTTCTCTGGGTCTGGCTGGACCACCGCGCGCGCCACCGCGAACTGGCGCAGCTCGAAGCGGCGGGCATCCGCCGCCGTTCGGCGCGCAGCGGGGAAAAACCATGAGCAACACCGACGGCGATGCGCAGAGCGGCGGAAAGCGCACGCGCCTCGTCCTTGCGGCGCTTCCCCTGGCGATCTTCGCGGGCATGGCGGCGATCTTCTTTGCCATGCTGACCGATCCCAACCGCAACACGTCCGAAATCCCCTCCGCGCTGATCGGCACCAAGGCGCCCTACCGCGATCTCGAGCCGCTGGTGGGGGCGATGAAGGACGGCGCGCAGGTGCCGGCGCTGACGGCCGAGAGCGGCAAGGGCAAGCTGACGCTCGTCAATTTCTGGGCGTCCTGGTGCGTGCCCTGCCGGCAGGAGCATCCGGTCATCCTGGCGTTGTCCAAGGACCCGCGTCTCAATGTCGTCGGCGTCAACTACAAGGACGGCAGCGAGAACGCGTTGCGCTTCCTCGGCGAGCTCGGCAATCCCTTCTCCGCCATCGGCCTCGACCCTGTCGGCAAGATGGCGATCGACTGGGGCGTCTACGGCATCCCGGAATCCTACCTCGTCGGGCCGGACGGCACGATCCTCTACAAGAAGGTCGGCCCCTTCGACGACAGGAGCCTCGAGGACGGGCTCTATCCTGCCATCGAAAAGGCGCTCGGCGCGCCGGCGCAGGCCGGCTGAGACAGGCTGCCCGGCCGGGCCATGGAGCCCGGCCGGAATGGCCCTCAGGCGGCGAGGCCCTTCTTTTCCAGCATGGCCTCCGGGCTCGGCAGCTTGCCGCGGAAGGCCTTGTAGGCGTCCTCCGGATCGACCGAGCCGCCGACGGCGTAGATATAGGTCTTCAGCCGCGCGGCCATGGCCGGGTCGAAGGCATCGCCCGTCTCGGTGAAGGCGGCGAAGGCGTCGGCGTCGAGCACTTCCGACCACATGTAGGAATAGTAGCCCGCCGAATAGCCGTCGCCGGAGAAGACGTGCTGGAAATGCGGCGTGGCGTGGCGCATGACGATGGATGCCGGCAGGCCGATCGCCTCCAGCACCTGCTGCTGCGCCGCCATCGGGTCCTCGACGGCGCCGCGCGTGTGGAAGGCCATGTCGACCAGAGCGGAGGACGTGAACTCCACCGTCGCAAAACCGGAATTGAAGGTGCGGGCGGCGAGCACCTTGTCGAGCAGCGTTTTGGGCATCGCCTCGCCGGTCTGGTAGTGCACCGCATAGCGCGTCAGGATTTCCGGCACGGTCAGCCAGTGCTCGTAAAGCTGCGAGGGCAGTTCGACGAAATCGCGCGCGACGCCCGTGCCCGAGACCGAGGGATAGGTGACGTCGGAGAGCATGCCGTGCAGGGCATGGCCGAATTCATGGAAGAGCGTGCGCGCATCGTCGAGCGAAAGCAGCGCCGGCTTGCCTTCGGCAGGCTTGGCGAAGTTGCAGACATTGTAGATGATCGGCAGTTCGCCGACCGATCCGTTCTTGAGCGGCAGGCGGTGCTGGCTCTGGTAGGCGCTCATCCACGCGCCCGAGCGCTTGGAGGCGCGGGCGAAGTAGTCGCCGAGGAACATGGCGACGAGCCGGTCGTCGCGGTCGCGGATCTCGAAGACGCGGACATCGGGGTGATAGACCGGCACGCCGGTCTTCTCGACGGCGCGGATGCCGAACAGCCGCCCGGCGACGTCGAAGCAGGCGTCGATGATCTTTTCCAGTTGCAGATAGGGTTTCAGCTCCGCCTCTGAGAAGCTGAACTTCTTCGCGCGCAGCTTTTCGGCGTAATAGCGCCAGTCCCAGGGCATGACCGCGTGGTTGTGGCCTTCCTCCGCGGCGAGGGCGGCGAGCTCCGCCTCTTCCTCGCGCGCCCGCGCCACGGCCTTTTCCCAGACCTGCATCAAGAGGCCGTTCACCACCTCCGGCGTCTTGGCCATGGTGTTGTCGAGTTTCAGCGCGGCGAAATTCGTATAGCCGAGCAGGCCGGCCTTTTCGGCGCGCAGCGCCAGCGTTTCCCTGACGATGCCGCGATTGTCCGTTTCACCATGGTTCTCGCCGCGCGCCACCCAGGCGCGAAAGGCCTGTTCGCGCAGGTCCCGGCGGGCGGAGAAGGTGAGGAAGGGCTCGATGATCGAGCGCGACAGCGTGACGGCAAAGCGGCCGTCCTCTCCGCGTTCGCGGGCCGCGGCGGCCATGGCGTCCTTCAGGAAGTCCGGCAGGCCGTCGAGCGCATCGCCCTCGTCGAGCAGGAGCGCCCAGTTCTTCTCGTCGGCCAGCACGTTCTGGCCGAATTTCGCGCCGAGCCCGGCCAGCGTCTCGTTGATCGCGGCGAGGCGGTCCTGCTCCGGCTTGGCCAGCCTGGCACCGGACTTGACGAACCCCTTCCAGTGCCGTTCCAGCACGCGGGTCTGTTCCAGCGAGAGGTTCAGCGCCTCGCGGCCCTCCCAGAGCGCGTCGATGCGGGCGAAGAGCGCCGCATTGGTGCCGATCTTCGAATAGTGCCGCGCCATCTTGGGCGCGATGTCGCGCTCCAGGGCCTGGATCGTGTCGTTGGTGTTGGCGCCGGCCCGGCTCCAGAAGAGTGCGGAGACGCGGGAAAGTTCGTCGCCGGCAGTTTCGAGCGCGGCGATCGAGTTGTCGAAGGTCGCGGGCTCCGGATTGCCGGCGATGGCGTCGATCTCCGCCTCGTGCGCGGCAAGCGCGGCGGCAAACCCGCCCGCGAAGGCGTCATCCTTCACGAGATCGAAACGCGGCAGGCCGTTGAGGCCGGTCCACTCGACGAGGGCGGGATCGATGCGCGTTTCGGTCATGGGGGTCTGGTCCTTTCTGGCAAATCACCGTGCGGCGAATATAGGAATGGAGGAGGGGGTTGGTACAGGGTGGCAGCTTTTAAAATACGGAACCGGCGCGCGGCCTGCGGCATTTGTAGGCCAAGCGGCACCCCGCCCCTTGACGCGGACGGCAACTTCGGTGAAAACACCGGATAACCGCGGCCTTGGACATCGGTAGCCGCGGTGAACTTAGGTGCCGGGCCCCTCTGGCGAGAGTTTTACGGCGCTCTCGTGATGTCGGTACCGCCAGCAATCGAGCCGGCGGATTCAAAAACATGAAAATCCTGACAATGCCTGACCCGCATGCCCTTTCCGGTATGCGTTATTTCCTTTTCCGCAACACCGTGGCTTCCACCCAGGAGGTGCTGTCATGATCGGTAACGGCGAAGGCAAATCCACCCTTTCCTACCTGAAGTGGGCATTCATCTTCACCGCCATCGGCCTGGTGCTCGGCGCCTGGCTCGGCTGGCAGACGACCGGAACGCTCTCCGGCATGGCGACGATCTTCTTCATCTGCGCCGTGCTTGCGGTGCTGGAGATCTCGCTCTCCTTCGACAACGCCATCGTCAACGCGAACAAGCTCAAGGACATGACGCCGGTGTGGCAGCACCGCTTCCTGACCTGGGGCATCATTATCGCCGTCTTCGGCATGCGCATCGTCTTCCCGCTGCTGATCGTGGTGATCGCGGCGCGCATCGGCCCGTTCGAGGCGATCCTGCTGGCGGCCCGCGAGCCGGCGGAATATGCCCGCATCATGAACGAGGCGCATCTGCCGATCGCCGCCTTCGGCGGCACCTTCCTGATGATGGTCGGCCTCACCTACTTCTTCAACCATGAGAAGGACGTGCACTGGATCGGCTTCATCGAGAAGCACATGGCCCGCTCGGCCACCGTCAAGGGCATCGAGATCGCCTTCGTGCTGCTCCTGATCCTGGTCTTCTCGAACCTGCTCGAGGGTGAGGAAGCCAACACCTTCGTCTTCTCCGCCATCTACGGCCTCCTGACCTTCCTTGCGGTGGAAGTCGTCGGCGGCCTGCTCGATGCCTCGCAGAAGGCGATGTCGGAAGCGGCCAAGGGCGGCCTCGGCGCCTTCATCTACCTGGAAGTGCTCGATGCCAGTTTCTCCTTCGACGGCGTCATCGGCGCCTTCGCGCTGACGCAGAACCTCTTCGTCATCGCGATCGGCCTCGGCATCGGCGCCATGTATGTGCGCTCGATGACCATCATGCTCGTCGACAAGGGCACGCTTGCCGAATACCGCTACCTGGAGCACGGCGCGTTCTACGCGATCCTGATCCTCTCGGTGGTCATGTATTGCCAGACGCTGGTGCACATCCCGGAAGTCATCACCGGCCTTGGCGGCGCGACGCTGATCGGCATCTCGCTCTGGTCGTCGATCCGCTACAACAAGCGGGAACGCGCGCGAGAAAGCCATGGCGACCTGCACGGCTCCGACCGTGTGGCGGCCCAACTCGGCGAACGCGCCTGAGGCACCATCGGCCGGCCGTTTCGACGGCCGGCTTCCTCGTCTTTACCGCATTGTCCGACGCCGAAGCGAGTTCGCTTCGGCTGGAAATGCTCTAGAAGAAGACGAGGCCCCGAATACAGAAGGCCCGCCGGTCTTGCGACCAGCGGGCCTTTTCGTTCAAGGAATTCTTTCTACGGCGTCAGACGCGCGGGAAGTCGGCGGGGTTGATGCCGAGCGTTCTCAGGTCGCGTTCCTTCGGGCGGCGGTGCCCTTCGACAGCCGCGGCGGCTGCATTGGCAGCGCTCAGTACGGCGAAGGCCCGGCCGAAGAAGCCCTGGGCGAAGGAGTTGCGGAGGGTGGTCATTGGATTGCTCGCTTTCTGTTTTAGCTTACGAGCAGAAGATGATGTCTCGCGCCTCAAAGGACAAGCGACGGAATCTCAGCCCAGCCATGCAACGGACGCAGGCCGGAAACGGGTGTTTCCGGCCTGCGTCCTGTTCGGCCTTGGGAGGGACCGTCGGTAAGGCTCAGTCTTCGTTGGCCGCGAACTGCGAGAGCACTTCGCCCTTGCCGCGGGCGCGCAGGATGAGCGGCACGACGACGGCGAGGATGGCCAGCACGAAGAGCACGGCGGCGATCGGCGACAGGAAGAGCGCGGAGACATCGCCCTGGCTGATCGCCAGCGCCCGGCGCAGCTGCTGCTCCGCCATCGGCCCGAGGATGAGGCCGACGACGACGGGCGCGATCGGATAGCCGAAGATGCGCATGGCAAAGCCGAGCAGGCCGAAGGCGAGCAGCATGCCGAGCTCGAAGACCGACGGGTTGGCACCGATCGTGCCGAGCGTCGCGAAGAGCAGGATTCCGGCATAGAGCCAGGGTTTCGGGATCGTCAGCAGCTTCACCCAGAGGCCGATCAGCGGCAGGTTCAAGACCAGCAGCATGAAATTGGCGATGAGCAGGCTGGCGATGAGGCCCCAGACGAGCTGCGGATTGGTCGCGAACAGGAGCGGGCCTGGCTGCAGGCCGTATTGCTGGAAGCCGGCAAGCATGATCGCCGCCGTCGCCGTGGTCGGCAGGCCGAGCGAGAGCAGCGGCACGAGCGTGCCGGCGGCCGACGCATTGTTCGCCGCTTCCGGGCCGGCGACGCCTTCGATGGCGCCCTTGCCGAACTCGTCCTTGTGGCTGGAGAACTGCTTTTCCGTTGAATAGGAGAGGAAGCTGGCGATATCGGCGCCGCCGGCCGGCATGGCACCGATCGGGAAGCCGATGAAGGTGCCGCGCAGCCACGGTTTCCACGAGCGGGCCCAGTCCTGCGCGCTCATCCAGACCGAGCCCTTCACCGCCTCCACCTTGTCGGGGATGCGGTCGCCCTGGCTGGCGACGTAGAGCGTCTCGCCGATGGCGAACATGGCGACGGCGAGCGTCGTTACCTCGATGCCGTCGAGCAGGTCCGGAATGCCGAAGGAAAGCCGCGCCTGGCCGGTCTGCTGGTCGATGCCGATGACGGCAAGGCCAAGGCCGATGAAGAGGGCGGTGAGGCCGCGCAGCGTCGAATCGCCGAAGGCGGCTGAGACGGTGACGAAGGCGAGCACCATCAGCGCGAAATATTCCCGCGGGCCGAAGGAGAGCGCGAACTTGACCACGAAGGGCGCGATGAAGGCGAGACAGAGCGTGGCGATGAGCCCGGCGACGAAGGAGCCGATCGCTGCCGTTGCGAGCGCGGGACCGCCGCGGCCGGCGCGGGCCATCTTGTTGCCCTCGAGCGCGGTGACGACGGAGGCGCTTTCGCCCGGCGTGTTGAGCAGGATCGAGGTCGTCGAGCCGCCATACATGCCGCCATAATAGATGCCGGCGAACATGATGAGGGAGCCGGCCGGATCGAGCTTGTAGGTGACGGGCAGCAGGAGCGCCACGGTGAGGGCCGGGCCGATGCCGGGCAGAACGCCGACGGCGGTGCCGAGCGTCACGCCGATCAGCGCATAGAGCAGGTTCATCGGCTGGGCGGCGATGGTGACGCCCTGCAGCAGGAATTCGAATGTACCCATCGTCAGCTCCTCAGAAGAACAGGTGTTCCAGCGGCCCGGCGGGCAGCGAGAGTTGCAGGAAGCGGCCGAAGATGATGTAGACGACGAAGCTGAAGGCGATGCCGATCGGCAGCGAGATCCACAGCTTGCGCCGGCCGAAGCCGAAGGCGGTCAGGGCGAAGAGCGCGCCCGTCGCAATCGAGAAGCCCGCGGTCTTGAGCAGCAGCATCTGCCCGGCAAGGCCCGCCACGATGAAGACGACCGGCTTGACCTCGATCGGCTCGCGCTCCGGGAAGTCGCCGCGCCAGGCTTCGAAGCCCGTCCAGACGGCGAGCAGGGCAAGGCCGATGGCAACGACATGCGGCACGGTGGCGGGGCCGATGCGGGAATAGTTGCTCATCTCCGCAAGGCGCCCGGCATCCCACCAGATCAAGGCGGCTATGGCGAAGAGGACGGGGGCGATGACCAGCGCCGCCCGGTCGGGGCGGCGCCTTTCGTTGGAGGGGATCCCGCTCATTTGACGAGCCCGATGTCCTTGAGGATGCTTTCCGTCGCGGCGATGTCCTTGCCGAGCTGTTCCTTGAAGGCGTCGCCGGCCAGATAGGTGTTCTGCCAGCCCTTGGTCTTCAGGATGTCCTTCCAGGCGTCGGAATTCGCCGCCTTCTCGATATCGGCGTTGATCGCGGTTACCTGCTCGGCCGAAAGGCCGGGTGCCGCGGCGACCATGCGCCAGTTCTCGACGACGACGTCGAGGCCGCCTTCCTTGATGGTCGGGGCGTCGATGCCGTCCACGCGCTCGGCGCTGGAGATGGCGATCAGGCGCAGCGTGCCGGCCTTCACCTGGGCCTCGAACTCGCCATAGCCGGAAATGCCGGCCGTCACCTGGTTGCCGAGGATGGCGGCAAGCGCCTCGCCGCCGCCGGAATAGGCGACGTAGTTGATCTTGGTCGGATCGACGCCGGCGGCCTTGGCGATCAGGCCGGCCGTGATGTGGTCCGTGCCGCCGGCCGAGCCGCCGGCCCAGGAAACCGCGCCGGGATCGGCCTTCAGGGCCGTCACGAGGTCGTCCATGGTCTGGATCGGCGAGGCGGCCGGAACGACGATCGCTTCATATTCGCCGGTGAGGCGGGCGATCGGCGTCACGTCGTTGAGCGTCACCGGCGACTGGTTGGTGAGGATCGCGCCGACCATGACGTAACCGCCGACGATGAGGGCGTTCGGGTTGCCGCTGTTCTGGCTGGCGAACTGGGCAAGGCCGATCGTGCCGCCGGCGCCCGGAACGTTCACCACCTGCACGCTGCCGGAGATCTTCTCGTCCTGCAGGACGGTCTGCAGCGAACGGGCCGTCTGGTCCCAGCCGCCGCCCGGGCCGGCCGGGGCGATGATCGTGTAATCGGCGGCAAGCGCCGGAAGCGCCATGGCGCCGGCGATGAGGGATGCCAGGAAGAAGTGTTTCAAGAGTGTATCCTCCGTCAGGCGCGGCTTTGCGCGCATCGTTGCCTCTGGCGGGAGGATGGGCGGCCGGTGGCGGCGCGAACGGTTGTTCGCGGCGCGATCTCGGCAGAATTCTCCTCCCGGTCTTCCGTCCGCCTCCACGGACGATGAAGAGCCCAAAGGCACCACAGGAAGCTGACATCTACCTGACATTGCGCTGCCGCACGGTCGCGCTTCACGCTACTGCGTGCGCAGAACCTCGTTCCAGCGGGCGATCAGCCGGGCCCGCTTCACCTGGTCGAGATAGACCATCAGGCCCGGGCTCACCGGTACGGGCTTCAGCTGCGCGCCGAGCAGCGCGCTCATCGTGCGCGCCGTGTTGGTGCCCGACACTTCGGGGCTGACGGCGGCGATCTGCAGTTCGCGGGCCATGATCGTCTGGCCCTCCTTCGACATGAAGAAGGCAAGGTAGCGCCGGCCGAGCTCGGGGGAGGCGGCGGCCTGCGGCACGAGGCCGATGCGCGACATGACGACGGTATAGTCCTTCGGCAGCACGATGCCGACATCGGGATGGCGCGAGGCCCAGTCCGCCGCATAGGAGCCGAGGATGTTGTAGCCGAGCACGAAGCGTCCGTCGGCGACGCGCTCCAGGATGGCCGAGCTGGTGGAATAGAGCTTCACACCCGCAGCCCCCATGGCCTGGATCACCGTCCAGATGTCGCCGAACTGCTCCTGGTCGCGCGCCATGAAGAGGAAGCCGACGCCGGAGCGCTCGATGTCGTAGGTGCCGATGCGGCCGTAGACCGTCTCGCCCTGCCGCTTGAGGTAGTCGACGAACTCGGCGCGCGAGGCCGGCGGCTTTTCGTCCTTGAAGCTCGGCTTGTGGTAGACGAAGACGGCGGGCTCGAAGGTCAGCGCATAGGCGGTGTTGCGCCAGTTGGCCCAGGCCGGCCAGCGGTCGCTCATCGGCAGGTCGCTGCGCTGGGCATAGCCGTCATTGCTGAGCTTGACCTGGAGGTCCATCGCCGAGGAGAAGGCGAAATCGGCGGTCTTCTCCCCCGCGTCCGTCTCGCGCACGATGCGGTCGTAGACCTCGCCGGTCAGCATCTCGTCATAGCGCAGCGCGACATCGGGATTGGCCTGCTGGAAGCCCTCGATCATCGGCCGGGCGAGCGGTTCGTCCAGCGAGGAATAGACGATGAGCACCGGCGCATCCGCATCGCCGTTGCGGGCCGGAAAGAAGGCCGGCTCGGAAAATGCGGGCAGGGGCGCCGCCAGGAGCGCGAGAAGCATGAGGACAAGACGCATGGGGCGACCTTGCCAAAGCGCGAGGCCGTTCACAAGTGCGCCGCCCGCCGTTAAGTTCACGGCGGGAGGACGAACGACGTGCGCATTCTACTGGTCGAGGACAACGAAGCCCTGGCGGATGGCCTCTCCGCCATCCTGAAGGGCACCGGCCATGCGGTGGACGTGGTGCGCGACGGCGCCTCCGCCGATGCCGCCATCACGTCGGAGAGCTTCGATCTCGTCATCCTCGACCTCACGCTGCCCGAGATGGACGGCCTCGACGTGCTGCGCGCCATGCGGGCCCGCCGGAGCAAGGCGGCCGTCCTGATCCTCACCGCCCGCGGCGCGCCGGAGGAGCGGGTGCGCGGCCTCGACCTCGGCGCCGACGACTACATGATAAAACCCTTCGACATCTCGGAATTCGAGGCGCGCGTGCGCATGCTGCTGCGCCGGCAGGCGGGGCTGCGTTCGGCGGCGATCACCTTCGGCGGCGTCGTGCTCGATCTCAACTCGCGCAGCTTTTCCGCCGACGGCGCGCCGCTCGACATTCCCGCCCGTGAACTCGGCCTGCTCGAAATCCTCTTCATGCGCGCCGGAAAGGTGGTCGCCAAGGAAGCGATCATGCAATCGCTCGCCGCCTTCGACGACGACCTCTCGGCCAATGCCATCGAGCAATATGTCAGCCGGCTCCGCAAGAGGCTGGCGCCGCATGGGCTGACCGTGCGCACCGCGCGCGGCATCGGCTACTATCTCGACAAGGCGCCCGCCGCTTGACGCTCCTTCCGGCCTCATCGCTGCGCCGCCGCCTGCTGCTCTGGCTGCTCGTCTCGACGGCGGTGATCGGCACGGTCGCGCTCGTCGATACCTATCACGAGGCCGTCAAGACGGCGAACGAGGTTTCCGACCGGGTGCTGGCCGGGTCGGCGCTGGCGATCGCCGAGCGGGTCGTGGTGACGGAAAACGGCACGCTCGAGGTGGACATTCCCTATGTCGCGTTGGAAATGCTGACCTCGGCCGCGCAGGATCGGGTCTTCTACCGCGTCGACGGACCGCCCGGCCAGTTCATCACCGGCTACCAGACCCTGCCGACGATCCCGGAGACGGCGGGCCAGCCGATGGGCTTTGCGGATGCGACCTTCCGCGGCGAGCCGATCCGCATCGCGGTGCTGCAGCGTTCGGCGTCGACCGGCATCAATTCCGTGCCCTTCGCCGTCACCGTCGCCGAGACCACCATCGCCCGCCGCCAGCTGACCCAGACGATCCTGCTGCGGTCGGCGCTGCGCCTTGCCATGATGATCGCGGGGGCCGCCCTCATCGTCTGGATCGCCGTCACCGTGTCGCTCCGGCCGCTCTACAGGCTTAGCGATGCCATTGCCGAGCGCAGCCCGAACGACCTGCACCCGATCGAGCAGCGCGTGCCGAGCGAGGTGCAGGGGCTCGTCGATACCGTCAACTCCTTCATGGTGCGCCTGCAATCGGCGCTCGACGCGCTCCGGCATTTTTCCGGCAATGCCAGCCACCAGCTGCGCACGCCGCTCGCCATCATCCGCACCCAGCTCGCGCTGGCGAGCCGCGCCGGCACGCTGGAGGAGGCGCAGGAGGCCGCCCGCAAGGGCGATGCCGCCGTCGCCCATGCCGAGCGCATCCTCGCCCAGCTCCTACTGATGGCCAAGATCGATGCCGCCGGCTCCAACGAGCCGCAGAAGACGGCGCCGGTCGATATTGCCGCGCTCGCCCAGCAGCTCACCGCCGACCGCGTGCCCACGGCTGCCGAGGCCGGCATCGATCTCGGCTTCGAGGGAGAGGGGCCTGCCTTCGCCCGCGCCGAGCCGCTGCTTTTTGGCGAGCTCCTGCGCAATCTCCTGGAAAACGCCATCGCCTATGCCGGCAACGGGGCGGAGGTGACGGTTCGCGTGCGTCGCGCCGCGGATGCCGTGCTTCTCGGCGTGGAGGATAACGGTCCCGGCATTGCGCCCGAGCGCCGCGGCCTCGTGCGCCAGCGCTTCTCCCGCGGCGAGCACCGCGATGCGCCGGGCATGGGCCTCGGCCTGCCCATCGTGGAGGAAATCGCCGCCCTGTTCGATGCGACGATGGTGCTGGACTGCGGTGCGGACGGCCGGGGCCTCTGCGTGACGATCCGCTTCCCCGCGGTGGATGGTTAGGACCCTGCTGTCCGGGAATGCGTGCCTTGCCACCGCCCCTCTCCCCTGCCTTCTGTTACGGGGGAAGGAGTGCCGAGCTTGAAGCAGGGCAGCCATGACGATGCCGAATAGCAGGTCGAGGATTCTGGCTATCCTGTTGAATTTTCAGCATTCCGGTTGTTTTCATCCGAGCGGTGCCCGGCAAAATTTGCCGTTTCGCAAGGCAGCCATGCGTTGTGGCCGTAGCTGGGCGGTTGTTCCTTCCGGCAATGCATAGTAAGCTACGCTTACAATAAGCCAGAAAGCGAACATGTCCTCTCGACCCGATCCCGACGCCCTCGGTTTCGTCCTCATCGACGTTGCCCGCATGCTGCGCAGCGCCTTCGAGCGCCGCATCGCCACCGCCGGTCTCGGCCTCACGCCGGGCGAGGCGCGCACCCTCGTGCGCATCGCCACGCTGGAGGGCAGCCGCCAGCTCGACATCGCCCAGCGCATGGGCATCGAGCCGATGACGCTTTCCACCTATCTCGACCGCCTGCAGAGCCTTGGCTACATCGAGCGCCGTCCCGACCCGGCCGATCGCCGGGCCAAGCTGATCTTCACCACGCCGATCGCGGGCGCCCTCATCGCCAGTATCCGCACCGAGCAGATCGAGCTGATGGAGCATGTGACGAGCGGCATCGGCCCGGAGGAGCTGGAACTGATGCGCGACCGGCTGAAGCGCCTGCGCGCGAATCTCTGCGCCCTCGAGGAAGACGGCGCCGCACCCGTGCTGGCAAAGGAAGCCGGCCGATGACGACGCCGCGCATGAGCGAGCGCCGCACCAGCATCATCGCCGCCTTCCTCGTTGCGCTCGGCCCCGTTTCCATGGCGCTCTATACGCCGGCCATGCCTGAGCTGGTGCGCGCCTTCTCCTCGACGGAATCGGCGATCAAGCTGACGCTTTCGCTCTATTTCGCCGGTTTCGCGCTGTCGCAGCTCGTCTCCGGCACCATGTCGGACGTGCTCGGCCGGCGGAAGACCACGCTGATCTTCATGATCGTCTATCTCGCCGGCAGCCTGATGGCGGCCTTCGCGCCGAGCGTCGGCGTGCTCCTGGCCGGCCGTCTCGTGCAGGGCATCGGCGCGTCGGTCGGCATGACCGTCTCGCGCGCCATCGTGCGCGACCAGTTCACCGGCACCGAGGCCGCCCGCATCATGAACATGGTCGGCATGATGCTCGCCGTCGGCCCGGCCGTCTCGCCGACGCTCGGCGGTTTCGCGCTCGGCCTGTTCGGCTGGCAGTCGATCTTCTTCCTGATGGTGGGCTTTGCGCTGGCGGCCTGCGGCGCGGTCTATTTCTTTATGGCCGAGACCACGGTGCCGGATCCGGCGAAGGGCCGCATCGGCCCGATCCTTGCCGGCTATGCAGCGCTTGCCACGAGCCACCGCTTCGTTTCCGCCACGCTTGTCATGGCCGGCGCGGTCGGGGCGCTCTACGGCCAGGCGACCATGCTGCCCTTCGTTCTGATCGGCACGGTCGGCCTGACGCCGACGGAGTTCGGCGTCGGCATGCTCATGCAGTCGGGTTTCTTCTTCGCCGGCACGGTCTGCGTGCGCCTTCTGATGCGCACGGTCGCGCCCGCCCGGATCGTGCTACCTGGCCTTTGCTTCATCGGCTTTGCCAGCATTTTGATCGCGCTCACGTCGCATCTGCTGACGCCGAGCTTCCTCAGCGTCATGGGGCCGGTCGGCATCTATGCCTTCGGCATCGCCTTCGTCATGCCCTATATGATGACGGCCGCCATGGAGCCCTTCCCCGAGATCGCCGGTTCGGCTTCCGCGGCCATGGGCTTCATCCAGATGGGGGCCGGCTTTCTTGCGGGCCTGCTTGCCGCCGCCATCGGCATGCCGCTCTTCGCCTTCGGCACCATCATTCCCGCCATGGGCCTGGTGGGGATCCTTGCCTACGCCTGGTATCGCGCGATCTGCAGCCGCGATGCGCAGCTTGCCGCCGAGCCGGCGGAGTAACGCCTGCCGGAACCGAAGAGGCCCGCTGCCGGGAACGGTAGCGGGCCTCTGGTCTGGTCGCGATCCGGCGATCAGCCGCGGCGCTTGCGGGCGGCGAGCGTGCGCAGGCGCAGCGCGTTCAGCTTGATGAAGCCGGCGGCATCCTTCTGGTCGTAGGCGCCCTGGTCGTCCTCGAAGGTGACCAGCGTGTCGGAGTAGAGCGACTTGTCCGATTCGCGGCCGATGACCATGACATTGCCCTTGTAGAGCTTCAGCGTCACTTCGCCCTCGACATGTTCCTGGCTCTTGTCGATCAGCGCCTGCAGCATCTCGCGCTCCGGCGAGAACCAGAAGCCGTAGTAGATCAGTTCGGCGTAGCGTGGCATCAGCTCGTCCTTGAGATGCGCGGCGCCGCGGTCGAGCGTGATGCTCTCGATGGCGCGGTGCGCGGCGAGCAGGATCGTGCCGCCGGGCGTCTCGTAGACGCCGCGCGACTTCATGCCGACGAAGCGGTTTTCCACGAGGTCGAGGCGGCCGATGCCGTTGTCGCGGCCGTAATTGTTGAGCGTCGCCAAAAGCGTCGCCGGCGACATGCGCACGCCGTTGATGGAGACGGCATCGCCGCGCTCGAAGCCGACCTTGATGATAGTCGCCTTGTCCGGTGCGGATTCCGGGGAAATGGTGCGCATATGCACATATTCCGGTGCCTCGACGGCCGGGTCTTCCAGCACCTTGCCCTCGGAGGAGGAGTGCAGGAGGTTAGCATCGACCGAGAACGGCGCTTCGCCCTTCTTGTCCTTGGCGACCGGGATCTGGTGCTGCTCGGCGAATTCCAGGAGATGCGTGCGGCTCTTGAACGACCAGTCGCGCCAGGGCGCGATGATCTTGATGTCGGGGTTCAGCGCATAGGCGGACAGCTCGAAGCGGACCTGGTCGTTGCCCTTGCCGGTCGCGCCGTGCGCGATGGCGTCGGCGCCGGTCTTGGCGGCGATCTCGATGAGATGCTTGGAGATCAGCGGGCGGGCGATCGAGGTGCCGAGCAGGTAGACGCCCTCGTAGACGGCATTGGCGCGGAACATCGGGAAGACGAAATCGCGCACGAATTCCTCGCGCACGTCCTCGATGAAGATCTCCTTGATGCCGAGCATCTCGGCCTTCTTGCGCGCCGGCTCCAGCTCTTCGCCCTGGCCGAGATCGGCGGTGAAGGTCACGACTTCCGCGTTGAGTTCGGTCTGGAGCCATTTCAGGATGATCGAGGTGTCGAGGCCGCCCGAATAGGCCAGCACGACTTTCTTCACGTCTTTATGTGATGCCATGGTGATGAGGTCCGTTGCATGAAGGGGCGCGGCAAACCCGCGAAGGCCCGGTATCGCGGCACTTTTAGCGAGATTGGCGCGTGACGCAAGGGCGCGCGCCGACGCGACGTGACGCAAGGGTGATTTGACCCGGCCGGCGCAGGCCCCATATTCCCCTGAGTGGACCATTGAAGGGGATGATCCCATGACGAACATGCGAGATATCATCAAGGAATCCAATGTCGCCGTCATCACGGGCGGCGCGGCCGGCATCGGCCTTGCCGCAGCACGGCGCTTCGCCGAGGCCGGCATGTGCATCGCCATCGCCGATCTCAACGCCGACCGGCTGGGCGAGGCGCGCGTCGAACTCGAGGCCATTGCCGGCGAGGCGAATGTCATGGCCGTGGAGACGGACGTCGCGCACCGGCATGAGCTGGAGGCGCTGGAGCGTGCCGTGCTGCAACGCTTCGGGCGCGTGCATGTGCTGATGAACAATGCCGGCATCCAGCCGGACACCTCCATCTTCAGCGCCGAGGCGAACTGGGACCATATCCTCGCCGTCAACCTGATGGGCGTCATCCACGGTACGCAGGTCTTCGGCCCGAACATGCTGGCCCATGGCGAACCGGGCCTCATCATCAATACCGGCTCCAAGCAGGGCATCACCACGCCGCCCGGCAACCCCGCCTACAATGTCTCCAAGGCCGGCGTGAAGGTCTTCACCGAGGCGCTCCAGCACGAATTGCGCAACACGGCGGGGGCACGGCTCTCGGCCCATCTCCTGATCCCAGGTTTCGTCTTCACAGAGCTGACGAAGGGCGACCGGACGGAGAAGCCGGATGCCGCCTGGACGCCGGCCCAGACCGTCGCCTTCATGATGGAGAGCCTGGAGCGCGGCGATTTCTACATCCTGTGCCCGGACAACGACGTGCCGCGCGCGCTCGACGAGCGTCGCATGGCCTGGGCGATCGGCGATGTCATCGAGAACCGTCCGCCGCTGTCGCGCTGGCACAAGGATTATGCCGAAAAGTTCCGCGCCTTCGTCGAAGGCGCCTGATGCCGGCGAGCCTTGCCCAGACATCCCGTCATGGCGGAGGGCGGGTGACAAAGGATCGCCGTTACAGCCGATCATAGACTTTGATTGGCATTTTCCGGAAAGCCGGATTAGAGGTTTCTCACCTCCTCCGGCTTTCAGGGCTTCACCATGGACTTCCTGCCCACGCTTCCGACGCTTCTCGCCTTCACGGCCGCGAGCCTGCTGCTCGCGATGACGCCCGGCCCCGACATGACGCTGTCGATCAGCCGTGCGCTCTCGCAGGGGCGCGGGCCGGCGCTCTATGTGGTGGCCGGCACCAGCCTCGGCATCGTGGTGCACACGCTGCTGGTCGCCTTCGGCATCTCCGCCCTCATCACCGCCTCGCCGACCGCCTTCCTGATGCTGAAGACCGGCGGTGCCGCCTATCTCCTGTGGCTGGCCATTCAGGCGATCCGCTACGGCTCCAGCCTCTCCGTCAAGGCGACGGCGGGGCCGCGCGGCACGGCGCTGGCCAATATTTCCAGCGGCTTCTGGGTGAACCTGCTCAATCCGAAGGTCATCATCTTCTTCATGACCTTCCTGCCGCAGTTCATCAGCGCGGGCGATCCCGATGTCACCGGCAAGCTGATCTTCCTCGGCCTGTTCTTCATCGTCGTCGGCATTCCCGTGAACATCCTGGTGATCCTCGCCGCCGACAAGCTGGCGTCCTGGCTCCAGCAGAACCCCAGGGTGCTGCGCGGCATCGACTATACGTTTGCCGGCGTCTTCTCCGTCTTCGCGGCGAAGATCCTGTTCACGCAGGCGCGCTGAGCGGGGTCACACCCGGTAGCGGTAGTGACCGGTGAGGGGATAGGCGAAGAGCACGTCCTCCAGCCGCGCTCCGGCACCGATATTGTGCACGAGGAGGGGGCGCGCGCCGTCGGCGCTGCGGTCGTCCGCCACGATGCCGATATGCGGCAGGTTGCCCGGCAGCATCTGCGAGACGATGTCGCCCGGCCGGTAGTCCGCGCCGTCCCTGCTGACCGGCAGGGCGGCACCCGCCCGCTTCAGGAAGGTCTGCAGGTTCGGCACGCGGCGATGGTCGATGTTGCGGTCGGTGCGCTTCAGGCCCCAGAGCGGCGGATAGGCGGAAAAGGCCTTGCGCATGTCCTCGTGCACGAGGACCTGGAGATCGACGGCAAGGCCGTCGCGATAGGCGCGCACGATCACGTCGGTGCACACGCCCCGCTCCCGCGGCACGTCGCCGCCGGGATAGTCCAGCCGGGAATAGGCGGGATCATAGGTCAGCGTAACGCCGATCTGCCGCCGTGCCGCCGCCACGAGTTTTTGCGCGTCGCCTTCGGCCGGCTGTGCCCGCAAGCCCGCCGGCAAAACGAGGGCGGCCCCCGAGGCCAGGCCGCCTGCAAGCAGCGCGCGACGAAACAGCATGGGCGCCTCCTTCTCCGACGCGCCACGCTGCGCAGGGAATCGGGCGCTTTGGTGGCGCCTCAGCCGATCAGCAGCGCGTCGTCGTCCAGCGTCTGGCCGCGCATCTTGCGGAACATGGCGATCAGGTCCTCGACCTGCAGCGTCTTGCGGCTGTCGCCGGAGACGTCGAGAACGATCTCGCCGCCGTGCAGCATGACGGTGCGGTGGCCGTAGTCCAGCGCCTGGCGCATGGAGTGCGTCACCATCAGCGTCGTCAGCTTGCGCTCGGAGACGATCTTCTGCGTGAGGGTCATGATGAACTCGGCCATGCCGGGGTCGAGCGCCGCGGTGTGTTCGTCGAGCAGCAGCACGTCGGAGCCGGCGAGCGTCGCCATGACGAGCGAGACGGCCTGGCGCTGGCCGCCGGAGAGCAGGTCCATCCGGTCGCGCATGCGGTTTTCGAGGCCGAGGTTCAGTTCGGCGATGCGCTCGCGGAAAAGTGCGCGGCGCTGGGGGCCGAGGGCGGAGGCAAGGCCGCGCCGTTCGCCGCGGCGGGCGGCGAGCGCAAGGTTCTCCTCGATGGAGAGCGCGCCGCAGCTGCCGGTCAGCGGATCCTGGAAGACACGGGCGACGCGGCCGGCGCGGGCGGCGGTGCCCTGGCGGGTCACGTCCGTCGTGCCGATCTTGACCTGGCCTTCGGTGGCGATGACGTCGCCGGCGAGAACGCCGAGCAGCGTCGACTTGCCGGCGCCGTTCGAGCCGATGACGGTGACGAACTGGCCTTCCTCGATGGTGAGGCTGACGCCGTTCAGCGCCTGCTTCTGCAGCGGCGTGCCCTTGCCGAAGACGACCTTGATATCGGAGACGGAGATCATCAGGCGGCTCCCCCGCGGCGAAGGCGCGGCAGGACGAGCGCCACGGTGACGAGCAGGGCCGTCACGAAATTGAGGTCGGAGGCCTGGAGGCCGAGCACGTCGGAGGAGAGCGCGAGCTGGATGGCGATGCGGTAGAGGATCGAGCCGAGCACGCAGCCGATCAGTGCGATGAGGATGCCCCTGGCGCCGAACAGCGTTTCGCCGATGATGACGGCGGCAAGGCCGACGACGATGGTGCCGACGCCCGAAGTGACATCGGCAAAGCCGTTCGTCTGGGCGAAGAGCGCGCCGCCGAGTGCGACGAGCGCATTGGAGAGCGCGATGCCGAGGTAGATCTGGCGGTTGGTGTTAACGCCCTGCGCGCGGGCCATGCGGGCATTCGCCCCCGTCGCGCGCATCGAGAGGCCGGCATCGCTTTCCAGGAAGCGCCAGACGACCACGACCGCGACGACGACCAGGATGCCGACGAAGAGCGGGCGGACGTAGAAATCACGCAGCCCATGGCCGAAGAACGGGCTGATCATCGTGTCGGCATTGATCAGTGCGACATTCGGCTTGCCCATGACGCGCAGGTTGACCGAGAAGAGCGCGATCATGGTCAGGATCGAGGCGAGCAGGTTGAGAATGCGGAAGCGCACGTTCAGCATCGCCGTGACGAGGCCGGCAATGGCGCCGGCCACCATGGCGACCGCCGCAGCGATCCACGGGTTGACGCCGGCGATGATCAGCACGGCCGCGACGGCCGCGCCGAGCGGAAACGAACCGTCCACCGTCAGGTCCGGAAAATCCAGCACGCGGAAGGCAAGGTAGACGCCGATCGCGACGAAGGCATAGACCAGCCCCAGTTCGACGGCACCCCAGAAGGCAATCAGGCTCACGGTTTCGGCTTTCTCTTTGTCACCCGTTCCGCATTTTCCGCGGGAGGGGTCTTCTTAACAGATCAACCGCTGCCGGGCGATCCGGCAGCGGTTGATTCCGATTGGGAATGTCCGGGTAACCCGGGCTTATTCGATCACGCGGGTCGCACGGCCGACGACGGCTTCCGGAAGCGTGACGCCCATCTTGGCAGCCGCGCCCTTGTTGACGACGAGGTCGGTGCCGGCGGCAACCTTCACGGCGATGTCGCCCGGGTTCTCGCCCTTGAGGATGCGCACGACGATCTCGCCCGTCTGCTTGCCGACATCCTTGTAGTTGAAGCCGAGAGCCGCGATGGCGCCGCGCGAGACGGAATCCGTGTCGGCGGTGAAGAGCGGCAGCTTGGCTTCCTCGGCGACGGCGACCGCGCCTTCGAGGGCCGAGATGATCGTGTTGTCTGTCGGGATATAGATCGCGTCGGCACGGCCGACGAGCGCGCGGGCGGCGCCCTGGACTTCGGCGGACTTGGTCGCGGCGGATTCGACGACTGTCAGGCCGGCCTTTTCGGCTTCTTCCTTCAAGACGGCGAGCAGCGAGACGGAGTTCGCCTCGCCCGAATTGTAGAGGTAGCCGACCGTCTTGGCTTCGGGCAGGATTTCCTTGATCAGCGCGATGTGCTCGGCGACCGGCGACATGTCCGAAAGGCCGGTGACGTTGCCGCCGGGCTTGTCCATGTCCCTGACGAGCTGCGCGCCGAGCGGGTCGGAGACGGCCGTGAAGACGATCGGGATGTCCTTCGTCGCGGAAACCACGGCTTGGGCGGAGGGCGTGGAGATCGGCACGATGACGCTCGGGTCTTCACCGGCGAACTGGCGGGCGATCTGCGCGGCCGTCGCGGGGTTGCCCTGCGCCGATTCGTAGAGGAACTTCAGGTTCTCGCCTTCCTTGTAGCCGGCGGCCTCCAGCGCTTCCTTCACGCCGTCACGGGCGGCGTCGAGGGCCGGATGTTCGACGATGGCGGTCACGGCAACCGTGACGTCCTCGGCCTTGGCCGGCAGCGAAATCGCGAGCGTCGCCGCGAAAGCGAGCAGAAGATGGCGCATGGATGGTCTCCCTAGAATGATTTTAGGCCGGTTCTAGGCAAAACGTGCCTTCAAATCAATTCTCGGAATCGACTGCTTCAATCACAATTCATGATGAGATAGGTGCGGCAAAGTGTCGAGCAAGGGGCATTGTCCGTGCCCGGCCCTTCGGGGAAGCGTCTCGCAAGGGAAGGATGGCCGGCAGGTATTGCCCCACCCACTTCGTCATCCTCGGCCCTGAGCCGAGGATGCACCTGGCACCCGCGGCGTGGATGCTCAGGTCGAGCCCGAGCATGCCGAAGGAGAGGTTCTCACCTCGGGAGGACGCGGCCCCGGCGCAACCGGATGAGGAGCCCCTTCAGTCGTCCTCGCCGTGCCCGACGATCATCATCGCCTCGAAGGCCATGCGGTCGACCTTGCGCATGCGCTCGGATTCCGACTTCAGCTGGCCGCAGGCGGCGAGGATGTCGCGGCCGCGCGGGGTGCGTATCGGCGAGGCATAGCCGGCCTGGTTGATGAAATCGGCGAAACGCTCGATCTGCTCCCAGTCGGAACACTGGTAGTTGGTGCCCGGCCAGGGATTGAAGGGGATGAGGTTGATCTTCGCGGGAATGCCCTTCAGCAGCTGCACCAGCAGCTTGGCGTCCTCCAGCGTGTCGTTGACGTCCTTCAGCATCACATATTCGAAGGTGATGCGCCGGGCGTTCGACAGGCTCGGATAGGCGCGGCAGGCGTCCAGCAGTTCCTTTAGCGGATACTTCTTGTTGATCGGCACCAGCATGTCGCGCAGGTCGTCGCGCACGGCATGCAGCGAGATCGCCAGCATGACGCCGATCTCCGAGCCGGTTCGATAGATCTCCGGCACAATGCCCGAGGTCGACAGCGTCACGCGGCGCTTGGAGAGCGACAGGCCGTCGCCGTCGGTGGCGATCAGCAGCGCCGTCTTGACGCTCTCGAAATTGTAGAGCGGTTCGCCCATGCCCATCATGACGATGTTGGAGACCTTGCGCCCTTCCGCCGGTACGATGGCGCCGGCCGGCGTGTCGCGGTCCGGGAAATCGCCCAGCCGGTCGCGGGCGAGCAGCAACTGCGAGAGGATTTCCTCGGCCGTCAGGTTGCGCACCAGCTTCTGCGTGCCGGTGTGACAGAAGGAACAGGTGAGCGTGCAGCCGACCTGGCTGGAAATGCAGAGCGTGCCGCGGCCTTCCTCGGGAATGTAGACGGTCTCGATCTCGACCGGCCGGCCGGCGCCGCGCGGGGGGAAGCGCAAGAGCCATTTGCGCGTGCCGTCGCTGGAGATCTGCTCGTCGACGATCTCGGGGCGGGCGATGGTGAAATGCGTCTTCAGCATTTCGCGCATGTCCTTGGAGACATTGGTCATGTCGTCGAAATCGGAAACGCCGCGCACATAGAGCCAGTGCCAGAGCTGGCTGACGCGCATCTTCACCTGGCGCTCGTTGACGCCCTTTTCGACGAGCGCGCGGCCCATCTCCTCGCGCGAAAGGCCGATCAGCGAGGGCTTTTCAGCGGCGGGAAGGGTGCGCACCAGCGGCGCCTTGACGGGCTCGGCCGTGTTGAGAAAGTCCATGCTTGCCATCGGGTCATCCTCAAGATCATGGCACGCCGGCGCAGGTTCCTGCGCCGCAAGCGGTCCATGCTCGATAGAAGTTCATTGGGGGCCAGGAGCGTCTGAAAACGCGGCTTGCGGCCCGGTAGCCGGCCCTTTAGCACTGTTCCGCCGGAAAGTCACCTCTCCGTGCAGACGGCGCGCAGGCACGCCCGCAGCCAGCGATGGGCCGGATCGGCATCGAGGCGCGGATGCCAGAGCATGGAGACGGTGTGCTCGGGCAGGGCAAGCGGCAGGGCGAAGGCCGCCATGCCCTCCCGCAGCCGCGCCGTATAGCGCTCCGGCACCTCCGTGACGAGGTCGGAGTCCCGGGCGAGTGCCAAAGCCTCGGAAAAGCTCGCGACGGTGACGGCGATGCGGCGCGCCAGGCCGAGCCGGGCGAGCGCCTCGTCGACTAGGCCGCCATCGCGTCCCCGTCGGGAGACGAGGATGTGCGTTCCGCCTGCATAACGCTCCGGCGTCACCGGGCCTTCGGTGAGCGGATGCTTGTTACGCACGACACCGATGAACCGGTCGCGAAACAGCGCCTGCGCCCGTACTTCCGGCCCTGTCGTGCTGCCGATCACGCCGGTTTCGAGATCCACCGCGCCGTCCCGCAAAGGCGTGCTCTCCTTGTCGGGCTTCGCCACGAAGCGGAGTTTCACGCCCGGCGCCTCCCGGGCGACGCGCGCCAGGAGGGCGGGCCCGAAGGTCTCGACGAAACCCTCGCGGTTGCGCAGCGTGAAGGTTCGCACGAGGGTTTTGGGGTCGAGCAGTTCGGCCGGCCGCAGCAGGGTTTCGGCCTCCTCGACGACGCGTCCGACCGCTTGGCGCAGGACGAGCGCCCGCGGCGTCGGCACAAGGCCGCGCCCGGCGCGCACCAGGAGCGGATCGCCGGTCACGTCGCGAAGACGGGCGAGCGCCCGGCTCATGGCGGAAGGGCTGAGCCGCAGCCGCTGCGCCGCGCGTGCGACGCTGCCTTCGGCGAGCAGCACGTCGAGGGTGACGAGAAGGTTGAGATCGGGCCGGGCCATGGAGCGATCCTAGCATTTTTACAGAAGGATGACATGGCGCCAGATGCACGAATGAAGTGCAGGCGATGCGCCTTCCGCCCTATCCGGTGAGAATCTATCTGTCGGAGGAGACAACGACAGGAGAGCGCCATGGCGGATACACCGACCATCACGACGACACGCCGCACGACCGGCGCGCTTTGCGGGCTGTCGCTCGCCATCCTGCTCTCCTCGCTCGGCACCAGCATCGCCAATGTCGCCCTGCCGACGCTCGCGGAAACCTTTGCCGCGCCGTTCGGGCAGGTGCAGTGGGTGGTACTGGCCTATCTTCTGGCGAGCACGGTGCTGGTCGTCGGCCTCGGCCGCCTCGGCGACCTTTTCGGTCGTCGCCGGCTGCTTCTGGCCGGGCTTGCACTGTTCACCGCCGCGTCGGCGCTGGCGGGTCTGGCTCCGACGCTGCCGCTCATGATCGCCGCCCGGGCCCTGCAGGGGCTGGGGGCGGCGGCGATGATGGCGCTCGCCATGGCCTTCGTCAGCGAGACCGTGCCGCAGGAGCGGATCGGCAGCGGCATGGGCCTCATCGGCACCATGTCCGCGGTCGGCACCGCTCTCGGCCCCTCGCTCGGCGGCCTGCTGATCGCCGGTTTCGGCTGGCCGGCGATTTTCCTCGTCGCCGTCCCCTTCGGCCTTGCCGCGCTGGCACTAGTCTGGCGCTTCCTGCCCGCCGATCGCGCCAGCGCGGCGGTCGCCCGCTTCGATTTTCCGGGCGCCGGCCTGCTCGCCGCAACGCTCACGGCCTATGCGCTGGCGATGACCATGGGGACGAGCGCCTTCGGGCCGGTCAATGCCGTCTTCCTTGCCGCTTCTGCGGTGGGCATGGCTCTCTTCATCCTGCGGCAGCAGCGGGCGGCGGTGCCGCTGATCCGGCCCGCCGCATTCCACCGCGCCGGGTTTCGCGCAAGCCTTGCCGCCAATGGGCTGGTCGCCACGGTGATGATGGCGACGCTCGTCGTCGGGCCGTTCTATCTTGCCGGCGCGCTGGGGTTGGGCCCGGCCGGCGTCGGCTTCGTGCTGGCGGTCGGGCCCTTCGTCTCCACGGCAAGCGGCGTTGTCGCAGGACGCCTCGTCGACCGGTTCGGCGCCCGGCGCATGGCATTGGGCGGGCTTGCCGTAATGGTCGCGGGCGCGCTCGGGCTGTCCGTTCTGTCCGCGCTCCTCGGCCTTGCCGGCTATGTCATGGCCATCGCCGTGGTGACGCCGGGCTACCAGCTTTTCCAGGCTGCCAACAATGCGGCCGTCATGGGCGGCGTCGGCGCCGGGGAGCGTGGCGTCACGTCCGGCCTGCTCGTCCTGTCGCGCAATCTCGGCCTCATCACCGGCGCCTCCCTGATGGGCGCGATCTTCACGCTCGCCGTCGGCACGAAGGCGGTGACGCGCGCGGACCCCGCGGCGATCGCCACGGGCATGCACATGACCTTCGCGGTGGCGGCGGCGCTTGTCCTTGCGGCCTTCATCCTTCTTGCGCAAAGCAAGGCCTGAGCATTCCGCAAACGAAAGGGCCGGCGAGAACGCCGGCCCTTTCCGTTTCTGCCCGCAGGGAAATCAGCGGCAGCTTTCGATCTGCTTCAGCGCCGCCGAAATGCCCGACAGCGAATAGGAGTAGGAGGTGCCCGTGCCGCGGCGGGATTTCGCCTGGACCTGCATGTCCCTGCCGCCCTTCATGGCCGCGACCAAGGCCGGCTCTTCCGCGGCGTTCTCCACCCAGGCCGAATTGCCCTTGGTGAACATCACGAAGGTGCGCCCGTCGATGACGACGTTGACCTTGGAGGCCTCCTGCAGCGGATAGCCCATCATCGCCTGCGGCTCGTAGCTGATGTTCTGGCCCGGGCGCTGGGAGACGAGGAAGAAGACGTCGCCATGGTCGACGCCGGCCGGGTTCTTCTCCTTCGGCACCGACAGCACGTAGCAGACCTTGCCGCCTTTCGCCTGGTAGGAATAGGCACCCCAGGCATTGAACTGCTGAATGCGCGTCGGCGTCTGGGCCGAGGCAACGCCTGCGGTCACGACGACGAGGGCGAGTGCGGTTGCGAGCTTTCTTACGAACATGTTTTCCTGCCGGTTGTCTTGCCAGTGATTGCCCGGCCGAAGGCGGTGCCCTCGATGCCGGTGTCGGCCACGCATGATGACGATTTGATTCATTTTGACTTAATTCAGGTTACCAAACCGTCAACATGCGCTCATTTTACAAAGGTCATCCGCGCCGCACCGGGACAAATTCGCGTCAAGTTTCCGCTGCTGCCTTCCGGAGCGCTTCCGCCGGTCGTGAAAACGCTCCCGCTCCTGTCGGCGCAATCCCGGGCGCAAAACCGCTATGCACGTTTGCTGGAATCGCTGAGAAAGGCGAGCGTGCCCAGTCCCCATTTGGTGAGATAGAACCCGTCGAAGCCATTTAAGGCACAAGGAATAGGGCAAGAATTTGACTTCGCCACCGCGGGTCGAGTGCAGGACGGGCGGCGGCCGGGCTCAGCCGGCCGGTTGGACATCCGGCTCGTCCGCGAGCGCCTTGTCGGCGGCCACGTAGTGGTCCTCGCGGATATGCCCGCGGATGGCGGCGAAGGCGGCGGTCAGCACGGCGATGTCGTCGGAAAAGCCGACCAGCGCGAAGAAATCCGGAATGCCGTCGAGCGGCAATACGAAATAGGCGAGGGCGGCGAGCAGGATGCCGCGCACCTTGGTGGGCGTGCGGGAATCCAGCGCGCAATAGTAGGCGGCGACGAGGTCGCGGGAGAACGGCACCTGCCGCATCGCGCGCTTGAGGACCGGCCAGAACCGCTTCTTCACGCGGTTCTCCTGACGCTCCTGCTCGTCCTCGTCTCCCGGCAGAAGAATCTCGCCGATCTTCACATCATTCATGCATGGCCTCCTTCAGGTGGCGATACCGGAAAAAATCCGGCGGGAATGATATGGGAACGGCTTCACGGGTCTTCAACTCTTCGTGCGCGCGGCCGCCGCGTTGTCCATTGCCGTCGCCAGCTTGACGTCGAGCTCGGTGAGGCCGCCCGCATCGTGGTTCGTGAGGCGCACCTCGACGCGGTTGTAGACGTTGAACCATTCGGGATGATGGTTGAATTTTTCCGCCGCCAGCGCGCCCTCGGTCATGAAGCCGAAGGCTTCGCGGAAGGTCTTGAACTTGAATTTCTTCTCGATGGCGATGCCGTCATCCGAGCGGGTCCAGCCGTCAAGGGCCGCGATCGCCGCGGAAATCGCCTCTTCGCTCAACTTTTCCTGTTTCATGGCGCGCTCCTTTCCGGTCGATCCTACCATGGAAAACGGCGCCCGAAGGCGCCGTGTTCCGTTTGCGATGAAAGGCGGTCAGACGAAGAACTGGCCGCCGTTGGCTGAGATGGTCGAGCCGGTGATGAAGCCGGCATCGTCCGAGGCGAGGAAGACGACGATGCGGGCGATCTCGTCCGGCTCGCCGAGGCGGCCGACCGGGATCTGCGGGATGATCCGCTCGTTCAGCACCTTTTCCGGGATGGCGCGCACCATCTCGGTGCCGATGTAGCCCGGGCAGATGGCGTTGACCGTGATGCCCTTGGCGGCGCCTTCCTGGGCGAGCGCCTTGGTAAAGCCGAGGTCGCCGGCCTTGGCGGCGGAATAGTTCGCCTGGCCCATCTGGCCCTTCTGGCCGTTGATCGAGGAGATGTTGATGACGCGCCCGAAGCTGCGGTCGCGCATGCCGGACCAGACCGGATGGGTCATGTTGAAAAGGCCGGTGAGGTTGGTGTTGATCACCGCGCCCCACTGGTCCGGGGTCATCTTGTGGAACATCGCGTCGCGGGTGATGCCCGCATTGTTGACGAGGATGTCCACCGGTCCGAGGTCGGCCTCCACCTTGCCGATCCCCTCGACGCAGGATTCGTAGCTCGAAACGTCCCATTTGTAGACCGGGATGCCGGTCTCCGCCTTGAAGGCGTTCGCGGCGTCGTCATTGCCGGCATAGTTCGCGGCCACCTTGTATCCGGCGGCCTTCAGCGCCACCGAAATGGCCGCGCCGATGCCTCGCGATCCGCCCGTTACCAATGCTACCCTGCTCATGTGGCTCACTCCCCTGAAACTGTTTTTCGAGTCGACCCGTCGCCCCGCCGGCGGCGGGTCCTGGCAAAGTAGCTTGTAAGCTTTTGCTTACATGCTCTCAACGCACATCGCCACGCCCATGCCGCCGCCGATGCAGAGCGTGGCGAGGCCCTTCGAGGCGCCGCGGCGCTTCATCTCGAAGAGGAGCGTGTTGAGGATGCGGGCGCCGGAGGCCCCGATCGGGTGACCGATGGCGATGGCGCCGCCGTTGACGTTGACGATCGACGGATCCCAGCCGAGATCCTTGTTGACGGCGCAGGCCTGGGCGGCGAAGGCCTCGTTGGCTTCCACGAGGTCGAGGTCGCCGATTTTCCAACCGGCGCGCTCGAGCGCCTTGCGGGAGGCCGGGATCGGGCCGGTGCCCATGATCTTCGGATCGACGCCGGCGGTCGCCCAGGAGACGATGCGGGCGAGCGGCTGGATGCCGCGGCGGGAGGCTTCCGCCTCGCTCATCAGGAGGGCGGCGGCCGCGCCGTCATTGATGCCGGAGGCATTGGCGGCCGTCACGGTGCCTTCCTTGTCGAAGGCGGGCCGCAGCTTGGCCATCGAATCGAGCGTCGCGCCATGGCGGATATATTCGTCGGCGTCGACCGTGACGTCGCCCTTGCGGCCCTTGACGATGAAGGGAACGATCTCGTCCTTGAAGCGGCCTTCCTTCTGGGCGGCTTCGGCCTTGTTCTGCGAGGAAACGGCGAAGGCATCCTGCTCGTCGCGCGAAAGCTGCCACTGCTTGGCGACGTTCTCGGCGGTGATGCCCATGTGGTAGCCGTAGAAGGCGTCGGTCAGGCCGTCCTTGATCATCGTGTCGATCATCTTGAAATCGCCCATCTTCACGCCGCCGCGCAGGTGCGCGCAATGCGGCGCCATGGACATGGATTCCATGCCTCCGGCGACGATGATGCCGGCATCGCCCGTGGCGATCTGCTGCATGCCGAGCGCCACGGCGCGCAGGCCCGAGCCGCAGAGCTGATTCATGCCCCAGGCGGTCGCCTCCTGCGGGACGCCGGCCTTCATGGCGGCCTGGCGGGCCGGGTTCTGGCCTTCGCCGGCCGGCAGGACCTGGCCGAGGATCACCTCGTTCACCTCGCCCGCCGCAACGCCCGCGCGCTCCAGAACCGCCGAAATGACCGCCGCCCCGAGCTCGTGGGCGGGCGTGTTGGCGAAAGCTCCGTTGAAGGAACCGACCGCGGTGCGGCCGGCGCTGGCGATGACGATGGATGGGGTGCTCATGTGTGCTTCCTCAGTTCTGACGACCTTGCGGCCGGCCTTGGAACCAGGCTCGGCGCACGAACGGCGCGAGCCCGGCGGTTCTCCCGAAATCAAAACTGGCAAAGCGGAGGAGGAGAGTCAAACGGGATATCCGATGCCGCTAAAATTTCATCGACGCGGCGTGCAGCATGAAAATCCATGTTGCGCAGCATTGCTCGCCGCATCGCACAATTCGATTGTCAGCGCGCGTCTTTTTGCCGATACTCGTCAGGACCAAAAAAGAAATGGAAATACGGGGATGAGGAGACCCTAATGGCCAGGAACGACGGTCAGATCGTCATCAAGAAATATGCGAACCGGCGGCTCTACAATACGGGCACCAGCACCTATGTGACGCTGGACGATCTCGCGGTCATGGTGAAGAAGGGCGAGGATTTCACCGTACAGGACGCCAAATCCGGCGAGGACATCACCCATTCGGTGCTGACGCAGATCATTTTCGAGCAGGAATCGAAGACCGGCAACACGCTTTTGCCCATCTCGTTCCTCCGCCAGCTGATCTCCTATTACGGCGACCAGATGCAGATGGTGGTGCCGAGCTATCTCGAACACTCCATGCAGGCCTTCACCGAGCAGCAGTCGCAGATGCGCGAGCAGATCAACAAGACCTTCGGCGATACGCCGCTCGGCAAGAACCTGCAGGTGCCGATGGCGCTGATCGAGGAGACGACGCGGCGCAATACGGAGCTGTTCCAGCAGGCGATGAAGATGTTCTCGCCCTTCGCCAATGCTGCGCCGCCGAAGGAGACCCGCAAGGCGGACGCCAAGGACCTCGACGAATTGAAGGAGCAATTGCGCGCGCTCCAGACGAAGCTCGACAGCTTGAGCTGACGACACGGTTGGCGCGGGCCTGCCCCGCGCCCGTCACAGCCCGATCGAAAGATCCCGGCTCGCCGTGCGGATCGACACGGCAAAACCCGCGATGACATCGATGAAGGTGATCGTCATCAGGATGAAGAAGATCTGCGTCGCCGCGCCCTGCACCAGCAGGAACTCGACGAGGAACACCACGAACAGCACCATCGAGAGCATGTGATCGAGCAGCGCGCGCGAGCCCGGGCGCGTGGCCTTCAGGATCTCCACGAAGAGCAGCACGAGCGCGATGAGGATAAGGAGGTCGCCGAAGGCCATGGTCCAGGTCGTGCCGGACAACATGTTGACCGCCATCACCTCGCTGTCGAGCACGGCGACGCCGCCGTCGCCGAAAAGGCCGGTCATGGCGAGGTTGTAGAGGGCGAACGGGATGATCAGCAGCGGTATGGCCAGAAGCATGGGCGGCGGTCTCCTAGAGCATTTCCAGCCGAAGCGAAGTCGCTTCGGCGCCGGATAATGCGGAAAACAAGAATCCAGGGCAATTCCAGCAAAAGTGCGAAGCGGTCTTGCATCCGGAATTGCGTAAAACAAACAGATAGAGCGTTTTTACGATTCGAAGAAAAGCGGAAATGCTCCAACGACCGTCTTCGCACGAGCGGCCCCGTTTCTCTCTTAGCCCACGAATCGGCGCAAGAAAATGTCGCCGCCGCGACGACAGGCATTCGGGGGGGGCGGATGGCCCAAAAGAAAAGGGCCGGCAAGCCGGCCCCTGATATCAGCTGATGCCGAAAACGCTTATGCGTTTTCCTTCGGCGTCAGAACCTGGCGACCGCGGTACATGCCGGTCTTCAGGTCGATATGGTGCGGACGGCGCAGTTCGCCCGAGTTCTTGTCTTCGATGTAGGTCGAACCCTTCAGAGCGTCTGCGGAACGGCGCATACCGCGCTTGGACGGGCTCGTTTTTCTTTTCGGTACAGCCATTTCACTAACTCCACTTATCGGGCAAACACATCCACGGGCCACCGGATGGGCGACAGGGACATGTCTTTATCTCGGAAATTGGGGCGGCTTATACACAGCAAAATCCCGCTTGACCAGTCCCCGGGCGGTTTTTTTCGATTCCGCCGGTCACGCCTCGTCCTCGGGCACGATCCACGGCTCGGCCAGCGCCGCCGCCTGCCACGTCTGCCAGGCCCGATGCGCCTTCATGCGCGCCATATAGGCCAATACGGTTTCGTCGCGGGTCAAGCAATAGGCCTCGAACCGGTTGACGACCGGCGCATACATCGCATCGGCTGCGGAAAAGGCGCCGAACAGGAACGGCCCGCCGGAGCGCGCGAGCGCCGTCTTCCAGATCGTCTCGATGCGGGCGACGTCATCCGTCACGCCGTCCGGCAGGTCGATTTCGCCCGGCTTGCGGCGGATGTTCATCGGGCAGGCATTGCGCAGCGCCCGGAAGCCGGAGAGCATCTCCATCGAGATTGCCCGCGCCTCGGCCCGTGCCGCGCCGTCCTTCGGCCAGATCCCGGCATCGGGAAAGAGCTCGGCGACATATTCGATGATCGCGAGCGATTCCCACACCCGCACCGCGCCGTGATGCAGCACCGGCACCTTCCCCGTCGGCGAGATCTTGCTGAATTCCGGGTTGCCGGCGGGAAAGTCGAAGGGGATGACCTTGTCGGTGAACGGCACGCCGGCCGCCGTCATGGCGATCCAGGGCCGGAAGGACCAGGAGGAATAGTTCTTGTTGCCGATATAGAGGATGAGGTCCGACATGGTGCTCCCGCGCGCTCTTGATACGGCGGAGACCCTAGGCCTTCACCGGGGCCGGCACCAATGAAAAGGCCTGAACTCACTCATAAAGGCACTTGATATATTCGCCCGAGCGGCTGGCGCGCCGCTCGATCAGGCGGGCGAGGCGCTGCAGGCCGCGTCCCGGCTTTCCGGCATTGCGCTCGTAGGGGTTGGGCAGGGAAACGGCGAGAAGGGCGGCCTGCCGGCGCGAGAGCTTGGCGGCCGGCACCTTGAAATGGTGCTGCGCGGCGGCCTCGATGCCGTAGATGCCGGGGCCCCATTCGGCGATGTTGAGGTAGATCTCCATCAGCCGCCGCTTGCTCCAGACGAAATCCGCCGCGACGGCGAGCGGCAGTTCCATCGCCTTGCGCACGAAGGAGCGGCCGTTCCAGAGGAACAGGTTCTTGGCCGTCTGCATCGGGATCGTGCTGGCGCCGCGCGTCTGCTCGCCGGCCAGCGCCTCGTTGACGACGGCGCGCATCTCGCCCCAGTCGACCCCGCCATGGCGGCAGAACTGGCCGTCCTCGGACATCATGACCGCCTGCACCAGGTTGGGCGAGATCTCGTCGAACGCCACCCATTGCCGGTCGTAGCCGCGCAGGAGGGCGAGATCGCGCAGCATCAGCGTGGAAACCGGGCGCACGAATTCGATCGTGTAGAGCAGGATCAGCACATAGGGCAGCGCGACGATGGCCAGGACGACAAGCACGAGGCGTCGCCAGTTCCGGCGAAGCCGGCTCATCCAACCGTCCCTTTCACCGGCTTCTGCCTCCGTGTTGACCGAATCTGTGCGTGTTTCCGGTACGATGTCCAAGAGCCGGCGTCCGTCCTTCCGTCGTTGCGCCTTCATACCGTCACGGCTCGCCAAAAACCAGTCTGCGGCGCGATTCTTTGAAGCAGCCCGGGCATGGCCGTTGCTTCGGCCCGGAGCCCATGCCAAAGAGCGGCCATGAGCGAACGTTACCAGGAATTCCAGTCCCTGCTGAAGGGCAATGCCGAGGCGGTGGAGGCACTGCTGGCAACGCTGCTGTCGGGCAGCGTCTCGGCGGACGAGATCGCCCGCCCCGAACGGCTGCTCGCCGCCATGCGCCACGGCGTGCTCAACGGCGGCAAGCGGCTGCGGCCCTTCCTCGTCATCGAATCCGCCGCGCTCTTTCCGGGCGTGGAGCGCACGGCGGCGCTGCGCGTCGGCGCCGCGCTCGAATGCATCCACTGCTATTCGCTCGTGCATGACGACCTGCCGGCCATGGACGACGACGACCTGCGCCGCGGCCAGCCGACCGTGCATATCGCCTTCGACGAGGCGGCGGCGATCCTTGCCGGCGACAGCCTGCTGACGCTGGCCTTCGATATCGTTGCGGCGCCCGAAACGCGTCTGCCCGATGCCACCAAGACGGCGCTGGTGCTGGCGCTCGCCCGCGCCGCCGGCATCGGCGGCATGGCCGGCGGCCAGGCGCTCGACCTTGCGGCAGAGACCGATGCGCCGGACGAGGCGGGCATCGTGACGCTGCAGAAGATGAAGACCGGCGCGCTCCTGCGCTTCGCCTGCGAGGCCGGCGCCATCGTCGCGGGGGCCTCGGCGGGGGACCGGCAGACGCTGCGCCGCTACGGGGAGACGGTCGGCCTTGCCTTCCAGATCGCCGACGACCTGCTCGACCTCACCGCCGATGCCGCGACCATGGGCAAGGCGACCGGCAAGGATGCCGATCGCGGCAAGGCGACGCTCGTCGCCCGGCGCGGCCAGGCCTGGGCGGAAAACCGTCTTCGGGAACTCGTGGCGGAGGCCGAGGCGCTTCTTGCGCCGTTCAGCCATCGCGCCGGCATCCTGATCGAAACCGCCCATTTCATTGCCAATCGCAGGAATTGACGTCATGAGCAAATTCTGGTCGCCGATCGTCGCCACGCTCAAGCCCTATGTCGCTGGCGAACAGCCGCGCATTCAAAACCTCATCAAGCTCAACACCAACGAAAACCCCTACGGCCCGTCGCCGAAGGCGATCGCCGCCATGCAGGCCGCCGTCGCCGACAGCCTGAAGCTCTATCCGGATCCGAGCGCGCTGGCGCTGCGCCAGTCGATCGCCCGTTTCCACGGCGTGGACGTGGATGAGGTCTTTGTCGGAAACGGTTCGGACGAAGTCTTGGCGCACGCCTTCGTCGCGCTCCTCAAGCACGACAAGCCGCTCGTCTATCCTGATATCACCTACAGCTTCTACCCGACCTATTGCCGGCTCTTCGGCATTCAGGCGGAGGAGATTGCGCTGAAGGACGACTTCACCATCGATCTTGCTGACTACGATCGGCCCTGCGGCGCCATCATCCTGCCGAATCCGAACGCCCCCACCGGCATCGGCCTGCCGCTTGCCGCCATCGAGGCGCTGGTTGCCGCACACCCGGACCAGCCGGTGGTGGTCGACGAGGCCTATATCGACTTCGGCGGTGAAAGCGCGATCCCGCTGACCAGGAAATACGACAACCTGCTGGTCGTGCACACGCTGTCGAAGTCCCGCTCGCTGGCGGGCCTGCGCGTCGGCTATGCCATCGGCCAGCGCCCGCTGATCGACGCGCTGGAGCGCGTGAAGGACAGTTTCAACTCCTATCCGCTCGACCGCATCGCGCAGGCCGGCGCCGCGGCCGCCATCGACGATCGCGAATGGTTCGACGAGATGCGGGGCAAGGTCATCGACACGCGCGAGCGCGTCACAGGCGCGCTCCGTCAGCGCGGCTTCGAGGTGCTGCCCTCGCAGGCGAATTTCGTCTTCGCCCGCCATCCGGCCGTGAGCGGCGAGGCGCTGGCGAGGGGCCTGCGCGAGCGCGCCGTGCTGGTGCGCCATTTCGCCAAGCCGCGCATCTCCGATTTCCTGCGCATCACCATCGGCACGCCCGAGGAATGCGACCGGCTGATCGCGGCTGTCGAGGAGATCGTCTGAGGTTTGGAGCACTTCCAGGAAAAGCGGATACCGGTTTTCCTGGAAATGCGACAAATCCTCCAGGACCGCCGCCTACTCGGCGGCCGCCTGGCCCTGGCCGTAGCGCTTCTCGATATAGTCGTTGACGAGCGTCTCGAATTCACCGGCGATGTTGGTGCCGCGCAGCGTCAGGGCCTTCTTGCCGTCGACATAGACGGGAGCGATCGGCAATTCGCCGGTGCCGGGCAGCGAGATGCCGATATCGGCATGCTTGCTCTCGCCCGGGCCGTTGACGATGCAGCCCATGACCGCGACCTTCAATCCCTCGACGCCGGGATATTTTTCCCGCCAGACCGGCATGTTCTTGCGGATGTCGTCCTGGATCTTCTGGGCGAGTTCCTGGAAGACCGTGGAGGTGGTGCGCCCGCAGCCCGGACAGGCGGCGACGACGGGTATGAACTGGCGGAAGCCCATGACCTGCAGCAGTTCCTGCGCCACCTGCACCTCGCGGGTGCGGTCGCCGCCGGGCTCGGGGGTCAGCGAGATGCGGATCGTGTCGCCGATGCCTTGCTGCATGAGGATGCCGAGCGAGGCGGAGGAGGCGACGACGCCCTTCGTGCCCATGCCGGCTTCCGTCAGGCCGAGATGCAGTGCATGGTCCGAGCGCGCCGAGAGCATCGCATAGACGGCGATGAGGTCCTGCACGTTGGAGACCTTCGCCGAGAGGATGATGTGGTCGCGCGGCAGGCCGATCTCCTCGGCAAGCTCGGCGGACAGCAGCGCCGACTGGCAGATCGCCTCGCGCATCACCTGCTGGGCGGTCAGCGGAAAGCCCTTGTCCTGGTTCTCGTCCATCAGCCGGGTCAGGAGCTCCTGGTCGAGCGAGCCCCAGTTGACGCCGATGCGCACCGGCTTGTCGTGGCGGATAGCCGTCTCGACGATGGCGGCGAACTGCCTGTCCTTCTTGTCCTTGAAGCCGACATTGCCGGGATTGATGCGGTATTTCGCCAGCGCCTCGGCGCAGGCCGGATGGTCGGCAAGCAGCTTGTGGCCGATATAGTGGAAGTCGCCGACGAGCGGCACGTCCATGCCGAGGCGCAGGAGGCGCTCGCGGATCTTCGGCACCGCCGCCGCGCTCTCGTCGCGGTCGACCGTGATGCGCACGATCTCCGAGCCGGCGCGGTGGAGGGCGGCGACCTGCGCCACCGTCCCGTCGATATCGGCGGTATCCGTATTGGTCATCGACTGCACGACGACCGGTGCGCCGCCGCCGACAAGCACGCCGCCGACATCGACGCCGACGGACCTGCGCCGCGGCTTCGGTTCAAAGTCGAAGGAGAAGGACATTCTGGAGCCTCTTGCTCGAAAACCGGCCGCATGCGGCATCGCTCGTGCAGCCTTTGCCCTCAGGTGGATCAGGAAACGGGGCTTGTCAACCGCCGGGGCCGGAACGCGCGACGATTTGATCGCCGCGCGTTGCGCGCTCAAGGCCGTTCGCGCACGTCCGCATGCACGGCATGGTGCGAGAGCAGCAGCACGACGACGAAGAGCACCGGCAGCAGGGCGAAGATGATGGAAAAGCCCGTATGCTCGGCGATGAAGCCGATGACGGAGGGTGCGAAGAGCGAGCCCGAATAGCCCATGACCGTCGCGACGGAGAGCGCCACGCCCTGCGCGAAACCCGGCAGGTTGCCGGCGGCGGAAAAGGCGATCGGCACCATGTTGGAAATGCCGATGCCGCAGATGGCGAAGCCGAGGACCGCCACATAGGCATTCGGCGCCATGCCCGATACCACCATGCCGATCATCGCCATGACAGTGCAGAACCGCAGCGTCTTCACCGCGCCCAGGCGGTCGCGCACATGGTCGCCGGCAAAGCGCATGGCGGCCATGGTGAGCGAGAAGGCACCGAAGGCGAAGCCGGAGACTGCCAGCGAGGCGCCGAGCTCGTCGCGCATGTAGAGCGCGCCCCAGTCGAGGATCGCGCCTTCCGGCACCATGGAGAACAGCGCCATGAGGCCGATCAGCCAGGGCAGGAGCGTCATCGGCAGGCGCACCTTCTGGCGCTCCTCGTTCGGGTGCGGCGCGTCGTGCAGCACGAAGGGCCAGGCAAGGCCGAGCGCGACGGCGCCGAGCGCGGTGAGCAGCACCGCATGGCCCGTCACGCCGAGCGTCTCGATCAGGAAACCGCCGGTCGTGGCGCCGATGAAGGCGCCGAGGCTCCAGAAGGCGTGGCAGGACGACATGATCGCCCGCCGCATGGATTTTTCGACCTCGACCGCATTGCCGTTCATCGCCACGTCCATCGCGCCCATCAGGCCGCCGAAGAGGAAGATGGCGAGCGCGCCGAGCAGGACGGTCGGGGCAAGGGAAAGCAGGATGAGGGTGGACAGGAAGAGGACCGCGGCGCCCTTGACCGTGCGCGTCGTGCCGTAATGGGCGATCAGGATGCCGGCGATCGGCATCAGCACGAGCGAGCCGATGCCGAAGCACATGATCATCAGGCCGAGGCCGGATTCGGAGAGCGACAGGCGGCTGGCGAATTCCGGGATTTTCGGCGCCCAGGCGCCGGCGAAGGTGCCGTTCAGCAGGAAAAGGCCGGAGACGGCCAGCCGTGTCGGGGGAAAATGGGTTCTCGCGAAGGCGGTGCCTTTGATGGCATTTTCGGGCGTCGTCATGGGAGGTCCGTTTCAGGATTCTGGGAGGGGCGCCTATCCGGCCCGCAGGATGTCGATGCCGGCGTCGGCGAGCGCTGCCGCCTCGGCCTCGCCCGCATCCGCCTCGATCACGGCGCTTGCCACGCGGGCAAGGGGGGCGACCGAATAGGGGGCTGCGGTGAAAAGCTTGTCGTTGGTGACGATGACGATCACCGTCCGGCTGCGCGAGGCGACGAAGCGTTTGAATTCCGCCTCCTCGAAACTGTCGGCGGTGACGCCGGCCTCCGGATCGATGCCGCAGACGCCGAGCACCAGGATGTCAGGCCGAAGGGCCTCCGCATCGCGCATCGCCTTGGCGCCGATCGCCGCGCCCGAGCGCGCATCGATCAGCCCGCCGAGCTGGATCGTCGCGATGTCGCGCTCGAGAAGCGCCGCGGCGATGGCCGGCCCGTTGGTGGCAACGGTGAGGCCGGCGGCCGTCGGCAAGGCGCGGGCGAGCGCGACATTGGTGCTGCCAGCATCGAGGAAGACGGTGGTGCCGGCAGGGATGAGCCCGGCGGCCGCGCGGGCGAGCGCCGCCTTGCGCGCGCCGGCAATCGCCATGCGCTCGTTCATCGTGGTGGAAGCGTGCGTCATGCGCAAGGCCCCGCCATAGACCCGGCGGCAGAGGCCAGAGGCCGCCATTTCACGCAGGTCCCGCCGGATCGTGTCTTCCGACACGCCGAGCTCCTGTGCCAGTTCCGCCGCGATCACCCGCCCCGAAAGGTCGAGCCGCGCGCGGATCAGGTCTTGCCGCTCCCCGAGCAGAAGAAGGTCTTGTCCCGACATCGTCGAATCCAAACATGCACGATTGCGTAGCAATGCGCATGAATCGGCAGAAACGTCAATGAACGGGGATGATCACGTTTGATTGCCGGGCGAAACGGCGCGATCTTGCAGCGTGGGTCCCGTGGCCGTCCCGGGACCCTGAGGTCAGCCTTGTCGTCAGGCGTAGGCGAAATCCGTGGTCTTGCTGACCAGCACGGCGCGCAGCTTCTCCAGCGCGCGATTCTCGATCTGGCGTACACGCTCCTTGGAAATGCCGAGAACGGCGCCGAGTTCCTCGAGTGTCGCGCCGTTTTCCGCCAGCCGCCGGGCACGGATGATCTTCATCTCGCGTTCGTTGAGCTGGCCGAGCGCGGCATGCAGCCAGTGATGGCGGCGTTCGCCGTCGATGCTGCCTTCCGCCTGTTCGTCGGGAAGGGGGGCGTCGCTGGTGAGAAAGTCGAGCCGGTTCGAGCCCTCGCCCTCGGCGGAGGAGATCGGCGCCTGGAGCGAGACATCGGAGGAGGAAAGACGGGCATCCATGGTGCGCACGTCGGCGGTGCTGACGCCGAGCGCGGCCGCGATCTCCTGGTGCATCGCCTCGGCGGTCAGATGGATGTCGCCGCGGGCAAGCCGGGCGCGCAGGCGCCTGAGGTTGAAGAAGAGCGCCTTCTGCGCCGAACTGGTGCCGCCGCGCACAATCGACCAGTTGCGCAGCACGTAGTCCTGGATCGAGGCGCGGATCCACCAGCTGGCATAGGTGGAAAAGCGCACCTGCCGTTCCGGCTCGAAACGGGCGGCAGCTTCCAAGAGGCCGATATAGCCCTCCTGCACGAGATCACCGAGCGGAAGGCCGAAGTTCCTGAACTTTCCGGCCATCGAGACCACCAGCCGCATATGGGCCATGGCGATGCGGTTGCGGGCTTCCTGGTCCTTGTTGTTCTTCCAGGCCTGGGCCAGCGCCTGCTCCTCGTCCCGTTCGAGATAGGGCGCGGACATTGCGAGCTTGATCATGCGGCGGTCTGCGGTCGTCGTAGCCATGGCGGGTCTCTCCACGTAAACCGAACCGGCGCAGGCAGGCCCATTCCTGCTCCTGACCCTGCGCCCTGCTTGACGATGACGTTTCGGAAAGACCAACGGATCACTCGAAAACGGTTTTCGAGAAAATAAAGTGACCAAGCCACCCCGCCGGCCGCCCGAAGCCGGATCGTCCTCGATCGCCAAACGGCCTGCCGCCGGAAAAGTTCCAATAAAAAACCCGGCTGTTGCCAGCCGGGCTTTAAAATCGGAAGCGCTGCCCTAGATCAGGCGGCTTCGTCCTGCGAGTCGTCCTCTTCGATCGCCTTGCCGCGCTTGGGGCCCTTGGCAAGGTTCGTCTCGACGAGGCGGACGGCCTCGGTTTCCGACATCTTGTTGACGGCGGCGATTTCCCGGGCCATGCGGTCGAGCGCGGCTTCGTAGAGCTGGCGCTCGGAATAGGACTGTTCCGGCTGGTTTTCCGCACGGTAGAGGTCGCGGACCACTTCGGCGATCGAGATCAGGTCGCCCGAATTGATCTTGGCATCATATTCCTGCGCGCGGCGCGACCACATGGTACGCTTCACACGGGCCTTGCCCTGGACAACCTTCAGCGCGCGGTCGACGAAATCGGTCTCCGACAGTTTGCGCATGCCGATCGAAACGGCCTTGGCAACCGGCACCTTGAGACGCATCTTGTCCTTTTCGAAATCGATGACAAAAAGCTCAAGCTTCATGCCGGCGACTTCCTGCTCCTCGATGGCGACGATCTGGCCGACGCCGTGAGCGGGATAGACGATCGATTCACCGGTCTTGAAGCCCTGGCGCGTGGAAGATTTCTTCTGCTGGGTCGTCATTCTGTTCAAATACTCCCTGTTACGCTCCCGGCATGGCCGGGTGGGTCCGGGGACCCGGGAAAGACGGGGGGCACCGTTGCGGTGTCACCACTCTGGTCCGTCCGCCATGCGCAAAAAGGTCCCCTGCGACGCGTTCACATTTGAGCAACCGGGGCTGCCTATGGGAGGTGAGCGGCGTTGAGGGATCGTTTGCTTTCGTGGTGGTGTTCGGGCACGCAAAATGCCGCGATGTGGATCAGTATCGGGACCCTACCACAAAAAAGTGCCGAAATCAATAATTTGCTTCGCATGGGTCATCAAGCCTGTCCCATCGCCTTTTGGCGGGAGCAGGTCTTTTTCCCCAGCTTCGGTTGCCGCCCTGTGCGGCGATCAATCACCCTGGCCCGGATTGGGAGAGAAGTACTTCTCGTACTTGCCTTCCTCGCCGTCCATTTCCTTCGCTTCCGGCATCGCGTCCCGCTTGACCGTGATGTTCGGCCAGACGGATGCGAATTCCGCATTGATCTGCAGCCACTTATCGAGGCCCGGCTCGGTATCCGGCTTGATCGCCTCGGCGGGACATTCCGGTTCGCAGACACCGCAATCGATGCATTCGTCGGGGTGGATGACGAGGAAATTCTCCCCCTCGTAGAAACAGTCGACGGGGCACACTTCCACACAGTCCGTGTACTTGCAGCGAATGCAGTTGTCGGTCACGACATACGTCATGAGGAACTCCAGAAACGTCATAAGGCGGGCGCGGACGAGGCCGTCCGTCACCGTAGAACCCGTTACGCGACCGGCTTGCCGGACAGGAGAGGCCGCGCGCATCGAGGGCCATCCGGTGGCTGAGGTAAAGGCTTTGCGGGCGGTTTGCAAGCGTAATACATGCGCTGCCGGGCGCATGCGAGGTATAGAATTCTAATCCTCGTCGCCGCCGGGAAAACCATGCAGGCGGTCGGTTTCGCGGCGTTCCCGCTTGGTGGGCCGGCCGGCGCCGCGCTCGCGTGTCGCCTGCTCGAAGAGCGAGCGCTCCTCGCGCGGCGGCGGGGGTGGCGTCATGTCGCTGTAGAGAAGGCGGGCTTCCTCGTAGGGCCCGCGGCGTTCGCCGGCCTGCAGCACCTTCACCACCATGTCGTGCCGGTCGAGCGAGAGCACCACGACATCGCCGGGGCGCACCATATGCGATGGCTGGCGGATGTTCTGGCCGTTGACGCTGACATCGCCCGCTTCCACGGATTTCGCCGCCAGCGAGCGCGACTTGCGCAGCCGCGCGAAGAACAGCCATTTGTCGATGCGCTGTCGCGCCTGACCTGCCGGCTGTTCCTCGTCGCGTGCCATCGGCTTACTTCTTCAGCTGCTCCTTGAGCGCCGCGAGCTTGGCGAAGGGCGAATCCGGGTCGATCGGCTTTTCCTTGCGGGGCGGCCGGGCCTCGAATTTCGCCTGCTGCGGCTTGCCGCCGCGATCGTTGCGATCGGGGCGATGCTCATTGCGATCGGGGCGATTGCCGCCCTGCGGCTTTCCGTCGCGGCCCTTGGCCTGGTCCGGACGGCCGCGGCCGCCGTCGCGCCGCTCGCCGCGCTCCCCGGCCGGCTGGCCACGATGGCGCTCGCCGCCACGACGCGCGCCCTGGCCTTGGCGGTCGCCCTGCCGTTCCCCACCGTGGCGGTGGCCCTGGCGCTGGTTGTCATGGCGCGAGCCCGGACGCCAGAGCAGCACCGGCTTGGCTTCGGCCGGCTCGCCTTCGGCGGCGGCTTCCGCCGCTGCCGGTGCTTCCGCGGTTTCGGCGGCCTCGGTGGCCGGGGCTTCGGCCGGGGCGGCCGATGCCTCTGCGGCGACCGCCGGGGCCTCGCTTTCGCCCTCCGCCGCATCGGCATCGTGTTCGTCGGACACTTCCGTATTTGTTTCGGCGGGCGCTGCGGCGGCGGCATCGGCCGGAGCCGGGGTCGCGGCGGCAAGATGGGCGGCGACCTCCTCGGCCTTCACGCTGTCGGCACGGTAGCCGAGACCCTTGAGGATCTCTTCCATGTCGTCCGGCGTCGCGCCGAGGATGGAGAGCATGGCGGTCGTCGCCATGAAGCGGCGGCCGTCATAGGCGCCCTCGGGGCGCGGCGTGCCCGGCTTCCACTGCAGCAGCGGGCGGATGAGGTCGGCGAGGCGCTCCAGGATGTCGATGCGCACGGCCCGCTTGCCGAGGAAGCGGAAGCCGGCGAGCTTGTAGAAGGCGCGCTCGAAGCTCGGGTCGGTGACGACCGAGGTGCGGCCGGCGGCGAGCACCGGGATGAGGTCGCCGTAGCCCGGCTTGTCGAGGCCATCGTTCTTCAGCGCCCAGAGCAGGGTGATGAGCTCGGCCGGGGCCGGCTTCAAGAGCGCGGGCATGAAGATGTGGTAGGCGCCGAAGCGGATGCCGTGCTTGCGGATCGAGGCGCGGGCTTCCTGGTCGAGCGATTTCACGTCCTCCGCCACGTCGCGGCGGAAGAGCACGCCGAGGTTCTCGACGAGCTGGAAGGCGAGGCCCTTGGCGAGACCCTGCAGGTCTTCCGCGCGCGAAAGGTCGTCGAGCGGCTTCAGCACGGTCGCGATGTGATGGTTCACGAAGCGCTCGATGCGGGCGGCGACGTGGTCGCGCGCATTGCCGGTCAGCTGCTCGTCGGAGAGCAGGATGACGCGCGGGCGCATGACGTGGTCGCTCGCCGTCAGGCGCGCGACGGGATCGCCGAGCCAACGCACGGTGCCGTCGGAGCCGAGCGCGAGGTCGCCGTTGCCGGCGGCATGCAGGCGTGCGGCCCGGGCTTCGAACTCCAGCGCAAGCGCCTTCTGCGCAGCCGCCTGCACGGCCTTCGCATCGGGACCTTCCGTTCCGGAGGCCAGCGTAAACCGGAAACCGGCCAACTGCCCGACATGATGTCCCTCTACGAAGACATCGCCATTCACACTGATTTCAGCTTCCAGCATCGCATTCTCTCTCAGGCGCTTCATGAGCACAGATGTCCTGCGATCAACAAAGCGTTTCGTCAACCGTTCATGTAGCGCATCGGACAATCGGTCTTCGATTTCCCGCGTCTTTTCCTGCCAGTGTGTCGGATCGGCAAGCCATCCGGGCCGATTCGACACATAGGTCCATGTCCTTATCTGTGCGATTCGCGCCGAAAGCGTGTCGATCTCGCCATCGGTTCGATCGGCCCGGCGCACCTGGTCGGCCATGAAGTCTTCGTTGACCGCGCCGCGCTTTATGAGGTCCGCATAGAGCGTCGAGATGAGGTCGGCGTGCTGGGCGGGGGCGATGCGGCGGTAGTCGGGAAGCGCGCAGGCCTCCCAGAGTTTCTCGACGCGCTCCGGCGTCGTTGCGAGATCGCGGACGTCGGGGTAGCGCGACAGGTGCTCCAGCGCCTGCTGGTCGACGGCCGGCAGCGCCCGTGTCAGCCCGCTTATCGGCGGCGGCGCGTCGAGCGAATGGCGCAGCGCCGAGAGGGAGGAATAGTCGAACCGGGTGGTGCGCCACTGCAGCACGCGCACGGGGTCGAACTGGTGCGTCTCGATGCGCTTGACCAGCTCGTCGTCGAAGGGATCGACGCGGCCCGTCACGCCGAAGGTGCCGTCGCGCAGGTGCCGGCCGGCGCGGCCGGCGATCTGGGCGAGCTCGGCGGGGTTGAGGTTGCGGAACTGGTAGCCGTCGAACTTGCGGTCCTGGGCGAAGGCGACATGGTCGACGTCGAGGTTGAGGCCCATGCCGATCGCATCGGTCGCGACGAGATATTCGACGTCGCCCTCCTGGTAGAGCGCGACCTGTGCATTGCGGGTGCGGGGCGAGAGCGCGCCGAGCACCACCGCCGCCCCGCCGCGCTGGCGGCGGATCAGTTCGGCGATCGCATAGACCTCGTCGGCGGAGAAGGCGACGATGGCCGTGCGCTGTGGCAGGCGGGTGATCTTCTTGGAGCCGGAATAGAAGAGCTGGGAGAGCCGCGGGCGCTCCACGACGTTAAGGCCCGGCAGCAACTGTTCGAGGATCGGCTTCATGGTGGCGGCGCCGAGCAGCAGCGTCTCGTCGCGGCCGCGCAGATGCAGCACCCGGTCGGTGAAAATGTGGCCGCGTTCCAGATCGCCGGCCAGCTGCACCTCGTCGATCGCGACGAAGGAGGCGCGCGTCTCGCGCGGCATCGCCTCCACCGTGCAGACCGAATAGCGCGCCATGTGCGGCGTGATCTTCTCCTCGCCGGTGACGAGCGCCACATTGTGCGGGCCGACCTTGTCGACGAGGCGCGTATAGACCTCGCGCGCCAAGAGGCGCAGAGGCAGGCCGATCACGCCCGTCTCATGTGCCACCATGCGCTCGATTGCGTAGTGGGTCTTGCCCGTATTGGTCGGGCCGAGCACCGCGGTGACCCCGCGGCCGCTCAAGATCATGGGTGCTTGCGACAAGTCACGCCCCGGCAGGTTTCAATTTCCGCCGGACGCATCCGGCAGGCAACAGATGCCCATCGGGAGGCCCGATGGCAAGGGGCAAGACGAAGGACGCGGCTTTTCTCCAGGGTCGGACGGTACCCGGAACAGTCTGCGAACGAATCGGAGACGAATCACTGACTCGGGCGGATTCAGGGTTTGTTCACCACAAGGGATTGACGGGATTCGGGCGGGTCGACACGAAATGCTGAATCGCGCCAGGGACTAAGCGCGGGGGAGCTTGCAGCCTTCGGGCCTTTCGGACACCGCGGCGGTTTCTTTTCGCGCCGATGTCGGCCCGTCCTTCGCCCGGGCGTCTTTCGGGGTATGCAAATGGAGGCAAGCCGAATGAAGATCTATTTCAGCCGCAACCCCAATCCCCGCGTGGCGGTCGCAGCCGCGCGCTTTTTGAAGGCAGACGTCGAATTCGCGTTCGCAGCGCCGCTGGCGGCGGGTCAGGCGGAGCGCTACAGGCCGCTGAACCCGAACCTGTTGCTGCCGATTCTCGAGCTTCCGGGCCGGACGCTCTGGGAAAGCGACGCCATCGTCTGCTGGCTCTCCCGAAACGCCCGTTCGAATTTCTGGCGCACCGACGATGACGAGCCGGACATGATCCGCTGGATCAGCTGGGCGAAGGAAAATTTCGTCAAGGCATGCGACATCGTGCAATGGGAACGCGGGACCAAACCGCGCTACGGCATCGGCGCCTGCGACGAGCAGATGGTCGCGGAAGGACTTCGGCAGTTTCACAAGGCCGCGCGCATCCTGGAAAGCGAACTGTCAAACCGCGCGTGGCTCGTTGGCGACACCGTCTCGTTCGCGGATTTCCGGATGGCGACCTTCCTGCCCTACAACGACGTCGCCCGGCTGCCGCTTGACGAATATCCGGCGATACAGGATTGGAACGAACGGCTTGAACGGATCGATGCGTGGCGCGAGCCCTTCGCGGGACTGACCGCACCTGACCTGCCGCCGTTGCCCAGCTGAAATGACGTGCCCGCAGCTGTCTGTCCGTTCTGTCAAACCGGATGGTCGCGCAGGTCCGCGCCGTCCCAGCCGCCGCCTGCCTCGTAGAGCGGGAAAACCTCTTCCGTAAGGTACGGCCCCCCGCCGACCGATTCCTTCGAGGACATCAGCACGAAGCGGTTCACCGTGAAGGGGGCTGTGTGGAAATTGCCGCGGCCGGAAAGGTAGTGGGCGACGTCCTCGGTGCGGGCATTGCGCAGGCGGGCGAGCGTGACGTGGGGCGTGAACTTTCGCGGATCGGCGGGAAGGCCGAGGCGCTGGCAGATGCGCTCGATTTCGCCCTGGAGGGCGTACATTTCCGGCGCCTGCGTCACGCCGGCGAAGACGGAATGCGGCTTCTTCGAGCCGAAGGAGCCCATGCCCGACAGGGCCAGCTGGAATTCCGGGCGCTCGATGCGGTCGAGCTTGTCGACCACCTCGTCGGCGGTGCGGCCGTCGATATCGCCGATGAAACGCAAGGTAATATGGAAGTTCTCGACATCGATCCAGCGGGCTCCGGGAAGTCCGCCTCTCAGCAAGGAGAGGCTCATGGCAGCATTGCGCGGCACTTCGAGGGCGACGAAAAGTCTCGGCATGGCGACTTCTCCCTGCTGGAATGTACTGTCAGCGAATCACGCAATGGATTTTTGCGCAACCCTTATTTCGCACCCGCGAAAACTACTCCTTCGCCGGTATCGATTTGATGAACGCTTCGGCGGCCGGAAGGATCGTCGCGACCATCACGTCCACCCCCTCGGAATTCGGATGCATGCCATCCTCCAATTGCAGGTTCGCCTTGGTGACGACCCCGTCGAGGAAGAACGGATAGAGCGCGACACCGTGCTTTTCCGCCATGCGCTGGTAGATGCCGTTGAAGCGCTCGCCGTAGTCGGGGCCCATGTTCGGCGGGGCCAGCATGCCGGCAAGCAGCACCGCGATGCCGCGCTCCTTGAGGCGCGTCAGCATGGCGTCGAGGTTCTTCTCCGTCTGTTCCGGCGGAATGCCGCGCAGCGCGTCGTTGGCGCCGAGTTCCAGAATCACGCCCTGCGTGCCCTCGGGGATCGACCAGTCGAGCCGGGCAAGACCGCCGGAGCTCGTGTCGCCGGAAACGCCGGCATTGGCGATCTCGACCTCGTAGCCCTTTTCGCGCAGCGCCTTCTCCAGCTTCACCGGAAAGGCGTCCGTCGCGGGCAGCTGGTAGCCGGCCATCAGGCTGTCGCCGAAGCCGACGAGCTTCACGGGCTCCGCCCGGGCGGCATTCACGGATAACAAAGCTGTGATTGCAAGTGAGGCGAAAAATCCAAGCGCCGCTTTAAACGACATGTCGCTGATCCTAGATTGCTGGCATTCCAGTTGCTTCAAGACATATAGGGCAGAATTCCTTGGCCAAAACCATCATCGATCTCAAAAAAGCCGATCTCACCCTCGGCCGGGCGGCCGCCTCCGTTCATGTGCTGAAGGGAATCGACCTTTCGATCGAGGGGGGTGAATCGGTCGGCATCGTCGGCCCGTCCGGCTCCGGCAAATCGACGCTCCTGATGGTGCTGGCGGGGCTCGAACGGCTGGACAGCGGCGAGATCCATATCGACGGCGCGGGCCTGCACGGCATGACCGAGGACCAGGTGGCCGATTTCCGAGGCCGCAATATCGGCATCGTCTTCCAGTCCTTCCACCTCATTCCCAACATGACGGCACTGGAAAACGTCGCGGTGCCGCTGGAGCTCGCCAATGTGCGGGACGCCTTCGAGATCGCCCGCCGGGAATTGACGGCGGTCGGCCTCGGCGAGCGCCTGTCGCATTATCCCGGCCAGCTTTCGGGCGGCGAACAGCAGCGCGTGGCGATCGCCCGGGCGCTCGCCCCCTCGCCGAAACTGCTGATCGCCGATGAGCCGACCGGCAACCTCGACACCGAGACCGGCCGGCAGATCGCCGATCTTCTCTTCGCAAAGCAAGCCGAGCGCGGCATGACGCTGGTGCTGGTCACGCATGATCCCTCGCTCGCCGCCCGGTGCAGCCGGCAGGTCGCCATGCGCTCCGGCGAGATCGTTTCCGGCGCGGCGCCGATCAAGGCGACGCTGGCCGAGGCGGTGCCCGCATGAGGATCGGCACGGTCCTGAGACAGTTTCCTCTGGCGCTTCGCCTGGCGCTGCGCGAAATGCGCGGGGGCCTCAAGGGGTTCTACATCTTCCTCGCCTGCATCGCGCTCGGAACGGCGGCGATCGCGGGCGTCAACTCGGTGTCGAGCGCCATCACGCAGGCGATCGCCTCGCAGGGGCAGACCCTGCTTGCCGGCGACGTGCGCTTCGAATTCAACAACCGCTTCGCGACCCCGGAAGAGCTGAAGCACTTCCGGGGGCTGGGCGATGTTTCCCTCTCCTCAAGCCTGCGCTCCATGGCGCGCCTGCCCGACGGGTCCGACCAGACGCTGGTCGAGGCGAAAGGCGTCGACGGCGCCTATCCGCTCTACGGCACGCTGGAGACCAGCCCGCAGCAGCCGTCCGCCGCGCTCTTCGCCAGGGAGGGCGAGAGCTACGGCGCGGTCGTCGCGCCGCTGCTGCTCGACCGTCTCGGCATTGCCGTCGGCGACGAGATCCTGCTCGGCACCGCCCGGCTGAAGGTGACGGCGACGCTGGTGCGCGAGCCGGACGCCGTTTCGGAAGGTTTCGGCTTCGCGCCGCGGCTGATGATCTCGGAAGAGGCCATGCAGGCGAGCGGTCTCGTGCAGACCGGCAGCCTCGTGGAGAACGCCTATCGCATCCGGCTCGCCGATGCCGGCATGTCGCTGTCGAAGGTGCGGGCGGACGCCACGAAAGCCTTCCCGCAGGCCGGCTGGTCGATCCGCACCTCCAACAGCGCGGCGCCTTCGCTGACCAACAATATCACGCGCTTCTCGCAGTTCCTGACGCTGGTCGGCCTGACGGCGCTGATCGTCGGCGGCGTCGGCGTCGCCAATGCGGTGCGCGCCTATCTCGATTCCAAGCGCTCCGTCATCGCCACCTTCAAGTGCCTCGGCGCGCCGGCCTCGCTGGTGGCGCTGGTCTATCTTGTGCAGATCGCGCTGATCGCCGCGGTCGGCATCCTGATCGGCCTCGTGGCGGGCGCGCTGATGCCCGTGGTGGCGATGGGCTTCCTCGACGGCGTGCTGCCGGTGCCGGCGGAGGCGACGATCTATCCCCCGGCCCTGTTGCTTGCCGCCGTCTTCGGCCTCCTGACGGCGCTGGCCTTTGCCATCATGCCGCTCGGCCATGCCCGCGAGGTGCCGGCGACGGCGCTCTTCCGCGAGCAGGGTTTCGAGGCCGGCCGCCTGCCGAGCTGGCCCTATGTCGCGGGCGCGGTGCTGCTTCTTGCGGCGCTGGCCGGGCTTGCCATCGCCACGGCCTATGATCGCTACATCGCCGTCGTCTTCCTCGGGGCGATCGCCTTCGCCTTCGTCGTGTTGCGCGTCGTCGCCATGCTGATCACCGCGGTCGCGAAACGCAGCCCGCGCGTCAATTCGCCCGCCTTGCGGCTGGCGGTCGGCAATATCCACCGGCCGGGCGCGCTTACCGCGTCCGTCGTGCTGTCGCTCGGCCTCGGCCTTGCGCTTCTCGTCACGCTGACGCTGATCGACGGCAACCTGCGCCGGGAGCTCACCGGCAACCTGCCGGAACGGGCGCCGAACTTCTTCTTCGTCGATATCCAGGGCAGCGAGATCGACGGGTTCCGCACCGTGCTGCAGGCGAACATGCCCGACGGCAAGATCATCGAGGTGCCCATGCTGCGCGGCCGCGTCATGGAGCTGAACGGTGTCGAGGTCTCGAAGGTCAAGGTGCCGCCGGAGGGGCAATGGGTGCTGCGCGGCGACCGCGGTATCACCTATGCCAAGCGCACGCCGGAGAATTCCACGCTTGCCGAGGGCGAATGGTGGCCGGAGGATTATTCCGGCGAGCCGCTCGTCTCCTTCGCCGCCGAGGAGGGCCGCGAGCTCGGCCTCAAGATCGGCGACAGCGTGACGGTCAACGTGCTCGGCCGCAACATCACGGCGCGCATCGCGAACTTCCGCAATGTCGAATGGGAATCGCTGTCGATCAACTTCGTCATGGTCTTCTCGCCGAACACCTTTGCCGGCGCGCCGCATGCGTGGCTGGCGACGGTGATCGACCCGCAGGCGACGGCCGGGCAGGAGGCGGCGACCTTGAAGGCCGTCACCAATGCCTTCCCCACGATCACCAGCGTGCGCGTCAAGGATGCGCTCGACGTGGTCAACGAACTGGTCGGGCAGCTCGCCACCGCCATCCGGGCGGCGGCTGCCGTCGCGCTCATCGCCTCGATCCTCGTGCTCGCCGGGGCGCTCGCCGCCGGCAACCGGGCGCGCGTGCACGATGCGGTGGTCCTCAAGACGCTGGGTGCGACGCGCGCCACGCTGATCCGCGCCTTCAGCTACGAATATCTGATGCTCGGGCTGGCGACGGCGGTCTTCGCGCTCTTCGCCGGCGGGGTGGCGGCCTGGTTCGTTGTGAGCCGCATCATGACGCTGCCGTCGAGCTTCCTGCCGGACGTGGCCGTCATGACGGTCGTAACGGCGCTCGTCATGACCGTCGGCATCGGCCTTGCCGGGACCTGGCGCATCCTGGGGCAGAAGGCCGCGCCCGTGCTGCGCGAGCTCTGACATCGGCAGGATCCGGGCTCCCGCAGGGCGCGCGGGTCTTGTACGAGACACAATTCATGCGCATATTGAGTGCAGGCAAGCTGGAGCCCCGCAGCGGCTGCCCGGATCCCTTGCGCCGGACCCTCGGCGAATAAACGGGAACCCGACACCGTCACCACAGGGGGCTTTACGAGAGGAAAACATGGCTGATCTCCGCAACTACCAGACCCGAACGGCCAATGCCGGCGCTCAGGCCGGTGCCGTCATCGACGAGGGCCTGCGCGCCTATATGCTCCGGGTCTACAACCTGATGGCCCTGGGTCTCGCGATCACCGGTGTCGTGGCGTATTTCGCCTCGCAGGCCGCCTTTGCCGGTGGCCAGCTCACGAGCTTCGGTTATGCGATCTATGTGAGCCCGCTGAAGTGGGTCGTGATGCTCGCCCCGCTGGCGCTGGTCTTCTTCCTGAGCTTCCGCATCCATACGATGAGCGTTTCGGCCGCGCAGACGACCTTTTGGGTCTATGCCGGCCTGATGGGCCTGTCGCTGTCGTCGATCTTCCTGATCTACACGGGCGCCAGCATCGCGCAGACCTTCTTCGTCTCCGCCGCCGCCTTCGGCGCGCTGTCGCTGTTCGGCTACACGACGAAGCGGGACCTGTCCGCGATCGGCTCGTTCCTGATCATGGGCCTGTTCGGCCTGATCATCGCCTCGCTCGTCAACCTGTTCCTGCAGTCCTCGGCGCTCGACTTCGCGATCTCCGCGATCGGCGTCCTGGTCTTCGCAGGCCTGACGGCCTGGGACACGCAGAAGATCAAGGAAATGTATTTTGAAGCCGACGACGTCGCCGTGGCCGGCCGCAAGGCCATCATGGGTGCGCTGACGCTCTACCTCGACTTCATCAACCTCTTCCTGTTCCTGCTGCGCTTCCTCGGCAACCGCGAGTAACGCCAAGCCGGATGGATGGCTGAATGAAAGAACCCCGCCGGAGACGGCGGGGTCTCACTTCGAAGAGAGACAGTCCGCCAAACCTCTCCTCCGCCATGGTCGGGCTTGACCCGACCATCCACGATCCAGGGCACGCCGGTGGATTCTCGGCTCAAGGCCGAAGATGACGTCGGGGGTGAGGCGAGGTTCGTCAACAAACAGAAACCCCGCCGTTTCCGGCGGGGTTTCTGTTTGGCAAGATGCCTATTCGCTGATGATCTTGAACTTTTCGCCGGGGCGGACGGTGCTTGCCGCCGTCATCGCGTTGATCAGGCGGAAGAGGTCGAGCTTGCGGTCCGTGCCCATCATCCGCCCGGCGAGCGAGGCGACGGTGTCGCCTGCCCGCGCCGTGACGACGCGCACGCGCAGCGGCTTCAGCGAGGCGACTTCGGGCGGCGTCAGCTTGCGGAACGAGGCCCTGAGGATCGCCGCGGTCGGCTCCAGCGCCTTCGAGCCCACCGGTACCGCGGTCAGGAAGCGGTAGATCTGGTTGTCGATGCGCACGACCGTGACGTCGAATTCCCAGCGGTCGGCCGCCGCCTTGGCCGTCGCCGCCTCCAGCCCGTTGATCGTGATGGGCTGGATCGTCTCCGGCCGAAGGCCGGTCACCCAGCCGCTCGAAATATAATTGACGAGGTTCTGCTTGCGGCTGTCGGCGACGCCGTCGAAGCGGATCGCGACATCCCCGGGACCCGTCGCCAGCACCGCATCAGCCTTGTTGTCGATCTGGAAGCCGGCCGGCACGTCGAAGCGGATGCCGAGCTTGCCGTGCAGGAAGGTCTGGCCGCGCACATAGCCCTCTTCCGGCGCATCGCCGTAGAGCAGGCCGTCGATGCCGGCGAGGTAATAGTCGCGGCCGCGGTCGCCGATAGAGCCTTCCGCGCCGAAGGCCCGGGCATGCAGGCGCGCCAGCTCCACGCGCTGCGGCGCGTTCGGGTGGCTCGACAGGAAGTCGAGGCTCTGGTCGGAATCGGGATCGACGGCGGTGAAGCGGGCATAGGCCGCCATGGAATCGAGGAAGCGCGCGGCGGCATAGGGATCGTAGCCCGCTTCGCCAAGCATGCGCACGCCGATGACGTCCGCCTGGAGTTCCTGGTTGCGCGAGAAGGCGGCCAGGCGCAGCTTTCCGCGCGCCAGGGCCTGCTTGCCGGCGATGTTGCTGGAAAGCACCTCGGCCACGACGCGGCTGGCGATGACCTCGGCCTCTTCCTTCTTCTGGCGCTCGATGCCGTGGTTGGCGGTGACGTGCGCCATTTCGTGCGAGAGCACGGCGGCGACCTCCGAGGCGTCGTTGGCGAGCGCCAGCAGGCCGCGGGTGACGTAGAGATAGCCGCCCGGCAGCGCGAAGGCGTTGATCGCGGGAGAATTCAGGATGGTGATGCGGTAGGACTGATTCGGGTTTTCCGAAACGAGCGTCAGCGCGCCGGCAATGCGGGCGACGAGCCGCTCGGTCTTGGCGTCCTTGTATTCGCCGCCGTAGCTTGCGACGATGCGCGGGTGCTCGCGGGCGCCCATCTGGGCGCGCGGGTCGTTCTTCTGCACCTCTTCGACGATCTGCGGATTGGATGAGGGCGAGATCGTCGGCTCATAGGTCTGCTCGATGATCGACTGGCAGCCTGACAGCAGCGTGCCGGCAAGCATCAACGCCGCAAGGGGCTTCAAAACCCCGCGTCCGCATACCATTGCAGCTTCCTGCGTTGCTCTCGCCATATCTCTTGCCCACAGCCCGAACCGGGTCCTCGAATGGATGAGATAGACGCACCATACCTGGCCGGCAACTCCCGATTCGACAAACGCTTCCCTTGTGGCTCCGGTGACACAGGGGGGCGTCCAAATTGTGGCGTGCCGCCGGGATGCCCTGCCGGCCGTGCTGCTAAAGCGCGGAATGACCGAGGAATTTTGCAACGGCCGGCGGTTCGCGCCGCGAGAGGAAATCGCTGGCGGGCTCATCGAGAAGGATCCCGCCCGCCTCCAGGAACATCACCCGGTTGGCCAGCCGGCGGATGTCTTCCGGCTGGTGGGTGATGAAGAGCATCGTGCTCTTCGTTTCGTCGCGCAGTTCCGCCAGAAGTTTCGCCATCTCCGCCCGCATGGCCGGATCGAGCGCGGCGAAGGGTTCATCGAGCAGCAGGATCGGCCGGCGCCGCACGAGGGCGCGGGCGAGCGCCACGCGCTGCCGCTCCCCGCCGGAGAGCGAGCCCGGCAGGCGCCGCTCGTAGCCGCCGAGGCCGACGCGCGCGAGCGCGGTGAACACGCGCTGGCGCGCCGGCGCGTCCAGCCGCAGCGCGGGATCGATGCCGAGGCCGACATTGTCGGCGATCGTCAGGTGCGCAAAGAGGTTGTTGTCCTGGAAGATGATCGAGACCGGCCGTTCCGCGGGGTCCCGCCCTGCCATGTCTTCGCCGAGCAGCCGGACATCGCCCGAAGCCGGCGCCTGGAAGCCGGCGATCACGTTGAACAGTGTCGATTTTCCCGCGCCCGAGGGGCCTGCCACGGCGACTGCGGCGCCGGCGGGAATGGCGCAGTCGAAGGAAAGCCGCTTCTCCTCGAAGCGCACGGTGACGTCGGTGAGGCGGATGGCAAGGTCAGGCATCGGCGCTTTGGCTTTCGGTCGGGCGCTCCGCCGTGGTCGAGGGTAGCGTCAGGAGAAGGCATATCACGCCGAGCAGCAGCGCGATGCCGGCGGCGTCCGCCGTGCGATAGCTCGCCATGCGGGAGAAAAGCAGCCAGGGCAGGGTGACGAAGCCTTCCGCGCCGAAAATGGCGACGGCGCCGAGATCGCCGAGCGACAGCGCCATGGCGAAGGCGAAGGCCGTTAGCAGCGGCTTCTTCAGGGCCGGCAGGTCGATCCATCGCAGGCGATGCAATCCGGTGGCGCCGAGGCTGAGCGCGAGCCGGGCGGTGCGCGAAAGGTGGGTGCGATAGGCCGGCTCCAGCACGCGCACGACGAAGGGCAGCGCCATCAGCGCGTTGAGGACGGTGACGACGGCGGGGGCGAAGCGCCCGGTCTCGCCGAAAGTCCTCAGCACGAGGAACCAGCCCGTGGCGACGACGACCGGCGGCACGAGCAGGATGAGCGAGCCGACTGCCGGCAGTGCGCGGCCCATCAGCCGCGTCGCGATGCCCGCCTCGCCCGTTTCGGCAAGTCGCGGCACGAGCACGATGGGCAGCGCGATCGCGAGGCTGAGGCAGGCCGAGGCGAAGGAAATGGCGAGGCTGGTAAGGAGCGCCCGGTGCAGCAGCGGATCGAGCGCCAGTCGGACGAGATCGGCGGAAAGGCCCGAGACGAGGGTGGCGGCGAGCGGGGCGGCGGTGAAGAGGGTGAAGAGAAGGATGACAAGGCCATCGGGGAGGCGGCGCCCGCGGCCGTCGAAACGGCGGATGGCGCGGCCCGCCGTCATGCCTTCCTCGGGCGGGCGGCCGAACAGCGAGATCAGCCAGAGCAGGCTTGCCGTGACGAGGATTTGCAGGAAGGCGAGCAGCACGGCGCGCTCCGGGTCGAAATCGAAGCGCAGCGCCTGGTAGATCGCCACTTCGATCGTGGTCGCCGCCGGTCCGCCGCCGAGCGTCAGCACGATGGTGAAGCTCGTCGCGCAGAGCATGAAGACGAGGCCGGCGATGCCCGGCAGGACCCGCCGGATCACCGGCCATTCGATGAGCCGGAAGACCGCGCCGCCGCCCATGCCGAGATTGGCGGAGGTCAGCCAGTATTCCGCCGGAATGCGGTCGAGGGCCGCCAGCAGGAAGCGCGCGGCGAGCGGCAGGTTGAAGAAGACGTGGGCGATCAGGATGCCGGCAAGCCCGTAGACACTGACCGGGCTCTGCAGCCCGGCAAGCCCGAGCAGGTCGTTGACGACGCCCTGCCGGCCCCAGATCTCGATGACGCCGAGCGCGGCGACCAGCGCCGGCAGGCCGAGCGGTACGACGGACAGCCGGATGATCCAGACGCGGCCCGGAAAATCCCGCTGCCGGGCGAGCGCCCGGGCGACGGGAATGGCGAGGAGGACGGACAGCAGCGTGGAGAGCGTCGCCTGCAGCAGCGTGAACCGCGCGACGCGTCCGATATAGGCATCGAGGAGCGGCGCGCCGGCGCCGGGGCCGGCATGGGCGAGAAGCACGGCCGTCGCCGCGCCGACGAAGGCGAGCACGGTGCCGAGGGCGAGGCCCCCGGCGACACGCAGCGTCCGTCGCTCAGTGCGGGCGAAGATCACGCTACCTGGCGCTCATCGCCGCCAGCCATTCGTCGATCCAGGCCTTGCGGTTGGCCGCGACCTCGTCCGACGGCATCAGGAAGGTCTTTTCCGGCTTCACCAGCGCGTCGAAGGCGGCCGGCAGCGGGTTCTTCGTCTTCGCGGTCGGCATCATCCAGTTGGTCTCCGGGATGATCGACTGGAAGTCCGGGCCGGTCATGAAGGTCAGGAATTGGCGGGCAAGGTCCTTGTCGTCGGCGGTGCGCGTCAGGCCGGCGACCTCGATCTGCACGTAGTGGCCCTCGGAGAAGGCGGCGGCCTTGTAGCGCTCGGTCTGTTCCGCGATGACGTGGTAGGCCGGCGAGGTCGTGTAGGACAGCACCATCGGCGCCTCGCCCTTGGTGAAGAGGCCGTAGGCTTCCGACCAGCCGGGCGTGACGGTCAGCACGCGGTCCTTCAGCTTGCCCCACGCCTCGCCCGCCTTGTCGCCATAGACCGACTTCACCCAGAGCAGGAGGCCGAGACCCGGCGTCGAGGTGCGCGGATCCTCGATGACGATCTTCTGCGAGGGATCGCCCTCGACCAGCTCCTTCAGGCTCGCCGGCGGGTTCTTGAGCGTCTCGCTGTCATAGACGACGGCGAAATGGCCGTAGTCGTAGGGCAGGAACGTATCATCGGAGAAACCGCCGGGCACGGTGAGGTCGGCCGGCGAAAGGCCGTGCGCCTCGAAGAGGCCGGTCGCCTTGGCCTCGGTGATCAGGTTGGTGTCGAGGCCGAGCACCAGGTCGGCCTTCGTGCCCTCGCCTTCGAGTTTCAGGCGCGTCAAAAGTTCGACGCCGTCGGCGACGCCGACCCACTCGACGGTGCAGCCGCAGGTCTTTTCGAAGGCTTCCTTGACCTTGGGGCCGGGGCCCCATTCGGCGACGAAGCTCTCATAGGTGTAGACGGTCAGCGTCTTTTCCTGCGCGAGCGCGGGAAAGGCGAGGGAAACGGCGAGTGCCGCGATGGTGGAAAGAGAAGTCTTGCGCATCCGCGCCTCCTTGCTGTTCACAAAACGGGAGTAGGGCGCTGGATGTGCCGTCTAATCCCTCCGCCGGTACGAGCCGGATCAGGTTCTTCGGGTTGGCGAAACCGCCTCTCAGCCGGAGGAAAGAACCCCGGGCACCCCGTTAGAGCAAGGCAAGGCATAATCCTGCGCGAGGCGGCGCGCAAGGGGCAAGCGGAAGGCTGGTGCTGGCGCCAGGCTTGGTTCGATGACACACATCACCCCGCCTTCTGTCGTCATCCTCGGGTTTAACCCGAGGATCCACGCGTCATCCGCGACTGTGGATGGTCGGGTCAGGCCCGACCATGACGGAGGAGAGGTTGGCGGACTTCGCCAATAATCCGAGGGCTCGCGCAAGCGCGACTTGTCCATTCGGCCTCAAAGGCCGAAGGCGTCCTTGAACTGGTACCACCAGGAGCCGATGGTGGAATATTGCGCGCGGAACATGCGCCCGCCCGGGAAGGGGATCCAGGGCAGTTTCTCGAACTGGCTGAAACGCGAGAGGTCGCCGTCGATCGCCTCGCTGAGGATGCGGCCGAAGAGATGCGAGCCGGTGACGCCGTGGCCGCTGTAGCCATGGGCGAAATAGGTGTTCTTGCCGATCTTGCCCATCTGCGGCACGCGCGAGAAGGAGAGGGCGAAATTGCCGCTCCAGGCATAATCGATCTTCACGCCCTTCAACGAGGGGAAGACCTTTTCGAGGTTCGGGCGAATCTTAGCCCTGACGTCGGCCGGGTCCGTGCCGCCGTAGACGGTGCCGCCGCCGAAGATCATGCGCTTGTCGGCCGACAGGCGGAAATAATCGAGGATGTAGCGCACGTCCTCCACGCACATGTCGCTCGGGATCAGCGCATCGGCGCGCTCGGCGCCGAGCGGCTCGGTGGCGATCATCTGGGTGGAGACCGGCATGACGCGCGAAACCAGCTTCGGCACGACATGGCCGAGATAGGCATTGCCGCAGATGACGGCGACATTTGCCGTGACGCTGCCCTTTGCCGTGTGGATGACGGGCTTTTCCGCCTCGTGCTCGACACGGGTGACGGGCGACTGCTCGTAGATCACGCCGCCGAGCGTCTCCAGCGCCCTGGCCTCGCCAAGCGTGAGGTTGAGCGGGTGCATGTGGCCGCCGGTCGTATCCAGCATGCCGCCGATATAGGCGTCGGTGTTGACGAGCTTTCGCATCGCCGCCTTGTCGAGCATCTGGTGGTCGTCCATGCCGTAGCTCTTCCACAGCGCCTTTTTGTGCTCGAGGTCCTTCATGTGGGCGGGCGTGTAGGCGGCGTAGATGTTGCCGTCCTTTAGGTCACAATCGATATCATACTGCGAGACCAGGCGGCGGATGATCCTGCCGCCCTCCTGCACGAGACCGCCGACGAAGGCGCCGGCCTGATCGCCGTAGCGGCGCTTGATCGTGTCAAGACTGGCATTGAGGCCGTTGACGATCTGGCCGCCATTGCGCCCCGAAGCGCCCCAGCCGATGCCCGCCCCCTCGACCATCACCACCTTGTAGCCCTTTTCGGCAAGGTGGATGGCGGTGGAAAGACCGGAATAGCCGGCGCCGAGCACGGCGACATCGGCCGTGACCGCACCCTCGAGCGCTTTCGGCGTGCGGATGATGTTGCGCGAGGCGGCGTAGTAGCTGTCGGGATAGGTGCCGTCGCCGGCATAGGATTGCGTGTTGGCCATCAGACGATTTCCAGATAGGCGCTGAATTCGAAGTCGGTCACCTGTTCGGCAAAACCGGCGATCTCCTGCCGCTTGCAGGCGATCAGCATGGAGCGAAGGTCGGTGTCGAAGATCTCCGAGACGATCGCGCCGTTCTCGAAGGCGGTGACGGCCGAACCCCATTCCGAGGGAATGCGCGGCAGCTGCGATTGATAGGCGCGACCCGAAACCGGCGCCGGCGGCTCCCAGGTGTTGCGGATGCCGACGAGGGCGGCGCCGAGAATGCCGGCCATGACGAGATAGGGGTTTGCGTCCGCGCCGGCGACGCGGTGCTCGATGCGCCGCGCCTTGTTGCTGCCGCCGGGAATACGGATGGCGGCGGTGCGGTTCTCGTAGCCCCAGGAGACGGAGGTCGGCGCGTGCGTGTCGGGGCGCAGGCGGCGGTAGGAGTTGAAGTGCGGCGCGAAGAGCAGCGTCGATTCCGCCATGCCGCGCGTCAGGCCCGCGACGGCGTGTTTCATGATGTCGGAGCCTTCGGGCGTGCCGTTGTCGAAGACGTTGTTGCCGTCTTCGTCGATCAGGCTGAAATGCATGTGCATGCCGCTGCCCGAGCGCATGCCGTAGGGTTTTGCCATGAAGGTGGCGGCAAAGCCGTGCTTGCGCGCGACGCCCTTGATGATGCGCTTGAAGAACAGCGCGTCGTCGGCGGCCTTCAACGGGTCGTCGGAATGCATCAGGTTGATTTCGAACTGGCCGATGCCGTTTTCCGCGACGGCCGAATCCGCCGGCACGTTCTGCCGCTCGCATTCCGCATAGACGTCGGAGAAGAACTGGCCGAAATCGTCGAGCTCGTCGATCGAAAGGATGGCGTCGGAATCGAGCCGCTTGCCGGTATAGGGCGAGATCGGCGGCTCGGCATGGTCGGGCTCGGCGTCGATCAGGTAGAATTCCATTTCCGAGGCGACGACGGGGCGCAGGCCCAGTTCGTGGTACTGCCGGACGATGTTGGCGAGCGCCTGGCGCGGATCGGCGAGGAAGGGGGTGCCGTCCTCCTTGAACAGCCAGAGCGGCACGACGGCCGACGGCTTCAGCGTCCAGTTGACGGGCAGTGCGCCGCGGCCGGTCGGGCTGCAGATGCCGTCCATGTCGCCCGAGGCGAAGACATGGCTGGAGCCGACGATATCCTCGCCCCACACGTCCACGCCCACGATGGACAGCGGCATGCGGATGCCGCCCTTTAGCACTTTTTCCGCCTGCCCGACGGGCACGCGCTTGCCGCGCAGGATGCCGTTCAGGTCGCAGACCACGGCCTGGATGCTCTCCACGCCGTCGGCATTGATCAGCCAATTGGCATCGTCGTTCGGAGTCATGGTTCCCTTCCGTATCACATAATTATTTTTGTGATCACATTTTCAAAATATGCACACTTTCTTGTCGGGGGTCAAGCTGCTAGAACCTGTCACAAAGCATAGGATAGCATCTGGCAGCCTTTCGTGGAGGGATGGATTGGGCAACTTGGCGCTTGAGCCGCTGGACCGGCCGGAAGGCATGACGACGCATGAATATGCGCATCGGCGCCTGCGCCAGGCCATCATGGTCGGCTCGATCCGGCCGGGGGAATCGCTGACGATCCGCGGCATCGCCGAGGCGATGGAGAGTAGCCCGACGCCGGTGCGCGAGGCGCTGCGCCGCCTTTCCTCCGAAGGCGCGCTGCGCGTGCTCGACAACAGGCGCATCATGGTGCCGCGCATGACGGCGGACCGGTTCAGCGAGCTCGTCTCGCTGCGCTCGGTGCTGGAGCAGCACGCCGCCCGCCGGGCGGTGCCGCACATCACGGAGCGCCGGATCGACCGGCTGGAAGAGATCGACAGGGCGCAGGACGAGGCGATCGCCCGCAAGGACAATGCCAACGCGCTGCTCCTGAACCAGGAATTCCATCGCGCGCTCTACACCGCCAATCCCGAGCAGGTGATCCTGCCGATGGTGGAGAGCATCTGGCTCCAGCTCGGCCCCTTCCTCGGCATCGCCATGGAGCATGTCGCCCAGCTCTATTTCGTCGATCGCCATCAGGAGGCCATCGCCGCGCTGCGCAAGCGCGACGAGGACGCAGTCGCGGCGGCGATCAAGGCCGATATTTCCGAAGGCATCGGCGGTTTCGAGCGGGCGGCGATCGAGAACCTGCTGCGGCTCGCCGGGCAGTAGCCTAATTCACGCTCACCGTGTCGCCGCAAGACACCTTGCCCGGCGCGACGACCTTTGCCAGCACGCCGAAGCCGCCGCCGCCATGTTTGGCAATCGCATGCAGCACATCCTTGTCGAAGGGGATGCCCGGCTGTCCAAGGGCGGTGAAGGCGCAGCGCGCGCAGGGTTCGGTGATCTCGACGACCGTCTCGCCGATGCCGAGCCTGCGGCCGACGAGACGCTGCTCGACGAAATCGGCATCGCCGTCATCGGTGCCGATCAGGATGTTCGGCCGAAAGCGCCTGGTATCGATGACGGCGTCCGGCAGCAGCGCTTGCAGGCGTGCCAGCGAAGACGTGGTCAGGATGTGCAGGTGCCCGCGATCGTAGCGCGGTGCGGTATCCGCCGCGCCGAAACACAGGAACCGGACGGGAAATCCGAGATGATCCGAGGCAACCCTGTCGGCCGACGGCGAGGGAACGCCATGCCAGGCCATGGCGTCGAGGCTGATCTCCGGCCTGTCGGTTTCCAGCCGGGAGCGAAGCGCCGGGACAGGTCTCCAGCGCTTTTCCTTTTCCGGCGCCGCGACGGCTGCGCCGTCCGCTTCGAAAAGACCCCATTGCCGGTCTCCGACAACGCCGGTGTCGTCGATATCGACGGTTTCGAGCCGCTCGCCGGTCAGAGAGCTGACCGGATAACGCCAGAGTTCGCTTGCCACGCCAAGCCGCATCCCGCTTCCTTTCAAAGGTCTCGTCCTGTCCTGACGCTATCGCTCCATGCTGCCCGTGTCGACCTCTCCCTGCCCATGCCTCCGCGATGCAGCCAAGCGGCTTGCATCTCGCATTCGGCCCATGCAATGGATCAGGACATGTGACTATGGATGTGGGGCAGGCAGATGAAGACGGATGTCATTGTTCTCGGCGCGGGGGTGGTCGGCATCTCGACCGCGATCCATCTCGTCCGGCGCGGCAAATCGGTCGTGCTCGTCGACCGGCGCGGGGCGGCGGAAGAGACCTCCTACGGCAATGCCGGCCTCATCCAGCGCGAGGGCGTCTTCCCCTATGGCTTCCCGCACGATTTCGGCGCGCTCTTCCGCTATGCGCTGAACAACACGATCGACGCCCACTATCACCCTTCGGCGATCCCCGGCATCATTCCGTTCCTTGCCCGCTACTGGTGGCATTCCGGCTTCCGCCAGCACCAGAGCATCGCCCATCTCTATGCGCCGCTCATCGAGAACTCGATTTCCGAACATGCGGACCTCATCGCCGCCTCCGGCGCGGAGGAACTCATCCGCAAGGACGGCTGGATGAAGGTTTTCCGCACGGAGAAGGAGAGGGACAAGGCCTATGCGGATGCGGAGAAATTGTCCGCCAATTTCGGCGTCAACCATCAGAAGCTGACGACGCGGGAGGTGGCGGAGGCCGAACCCTCCATCCGCGCCGAGCTCACCGGGGGTCTGCGCTGGACCGACCCGTGGTCGATCCTCGATCCGCAGAGCCTGTTGAAGCGCTACCTCGCCTATTTCGAGTCGCTCGGCGGCCAGCTGAAATCGGGCGATGCGGCGACCATCGAACATGTTCTCGAAGGCGAGGGATGGCGCATCGCCACCCCTGAAGGCCCGCTCGAGGGCAAGGAAGTCGTGGTCGCGCTCGGCCCCTGGGCCGATACGGTGACGCGCAAGCTCGGCTACCGGTTCCCGCTTGCCGTCAAGCGCGGCTATCATATGCATTACGGCACGGAAGAAGGCGCGAGGCTCAACAACTGGGTGCTCGATGCCGAGCGCGGCTATTTCCTCGCGCCCATGCTGCGCGGCATCCGCCTGACGACGGGCGCCGAATTCGCGAAGCGCGACACGCGCAAGACCCCCGTCCAGCTGCGCCGGGCGGAGAAGGTGGCGCGCGAGTTCTTCCCGCTCGCCGAACGGCGTGACGAGGAGCCCTGGATGGGCGCCCGCCCCTGCACGCCGGACATGATGCCGATCATCGGCAAGGCCCCGCGCCACGCCGGCCTCTGGTTCGCCTTCGGCCACGCCCATCACGGCATGACGCTGGGCCCGATCACCGGCCGCGTGCTGGCGGAAAAGATGCTGGGCGAGCGGACGGTGATCAATATCGGGCCGTATCGGCCGGAGCGGTTCATCGCCTGAAAGCGATTGCGTGGTATCAAAGCGTCGTTGGAGCGAGGAGTGTCGCCCAGCCTGATCCCATCGGTCGCCATCACCCACCGCGCTCACCCCACCCTCCGTCATCCTCGGGCTCGACCCGAGGATCCACGCGGCACGCCTTGAGTTCGTGACGTGGATCCTCGGGTCAAGCCCGAGGATGACAGAGGAGAGGGGTCGGGCCTTGTTGGCCGGCTTTGATTGGCGATCCTTAGTTCCGAGCGACTTCTTAACGCCTAATTCGCGTCGACAGAATGATCGACGACAGCGTGCGCTCCACGCCGTCGATCGCGCCGATGCGGTCGATCAGGTGGTCGAGTTCGGCGATCGATGCCGCCTCGACCACGGCGATCAGGTCGAAACTGCCGCTGACCGAATGCAGCGTGCGCACGGCCGAGATGGCGTGCAGTTCCGTCGTGATGCGCGCCAAGGTCTTCGGCGCGATGGTGATCAGCACATGCGCCTTCACCATGCCGCTCTCATAGGCGTCCGAAAGCTTGACGCCATAGCCGGCGATCACGCCGTCCCGCTCCAGCCGGTCGATCTTCGCCTGCACGGTCGTGCGCGACAGGCCCAGTTTGCGGGCGATCGTCGCGGTCTGCTCGCGGGCGTTCTCGCTGAGGATGGCAAGCAGCTCGCGATCCTTGGCGCCTAGCGTCGAAATGCTCATTTCTACCGTCATTCTGCCGATATCGATAATGTATTATGCCAGATGTGGCGCTTTAAATCGACAGCCTTCACCCTCAAAATATCAACATCAATTCATGCCGGAGGGAAATCACATGAAGGACATCGTCGTCATCGGCGCAGGCAAGATCGGCTCGACCATCGCCCGCATGCTGGCTCACAGCGGGGATTACCGCGTCACCGTCGCCGACCGTTCGGACGAGCAGCTTGCTGCCATCGAGCGCCATGCTGCCGTTTCGACCGCCGTCGTCGACATTGCCGACGGTGCCGCGCTCCGCGCCCTTCTCGCCGGCAAGTTCGCCGTTCTCTCTGCCGCGCCCTACCACCTGACCGTCGCCATCGCGGAAGCCGCCGCCGATGCGGGCTTGCACTATCTCGATCTCACGGAAGACGTCGAATCCACCCGCCAGGTCAAGCGCATCGCGGAAAATGCCAGGACGGCCTTCATCCCGCAGTGCGGCCTTGCACCGGGCTTCATCTCCATCGTCGCCAACGACCTTGCCAGCCGCTTCGATTCGCTCGAAAGCGTGCGCATGCGCGTCGGCGCCCTGCCGCAGTACCCGTCCAATGCGCTCAACTACAACCTCACCTGGAGCACGGACGGCGTCATCAACGAATATATCGAGCCCTGCGAAGCCATCGTCGAAAGCGCGCTGATCGAGGTTCCGGCCCTCGAAGAGCGCGAGGAATTCTCGCTCGACGGCGTCACCTACGAGGCCTTCAACACCTCGGGCGGCCTCGGCACGCTCTGCGATACGCTGAAGGGCAAGGTGCGCACGCTGAACTACAAGACGATCCGCTATCCCGGCCATGCCGCCATCATGAAGGCGCTCTTGAACGACCTCGGCCTGCGCCACCGCCGCGAAGTCCTGAAGGACATCTTCGAAAACGCCCTGCCGACCACCACGCAGGACGTCGTCATCATCTTCGTGACCGTCTCGGGCCGCAAGGGCGGCCGCCTGATCCAGGAAACCTACGCCAACAAGGTCTACAGCGCCCCGGTCGCCGGCAGCCTGCATTCCGCCATCCAGATCACCACGGCCGGCTCTATCTGCGCCGTGCTCGACATGCTCGCCGACGGTTCGCTGCGCGCCGAGGGTTTCGTCCGCCAGGAGGAAATCGCCCTCGACACCTTCCTCGCCAACCGTTTCGGCCACTACTACGCCCAGGAAAACCACGGCGCCCGCGCCGCCTGATCTTCCAGACCCTTCAAACGCCTCGGTGCAATGCCGGGGCGTTTTCGCATCTGTGGCCCAGCCGCGGGGAAGAAGAGAACGCCGGAAAGGCGCGGACCATAAAAATGGGGCCTCTTGCGAGGCCCCTTTTCTTTTGCGGGTTACCGGGCGTGGCTCAGGAAAGCCGTGCGCAGGCGTCCGCGATGCGCTTCAGCGCTTCCGATAGTTCCGCTTCCGACGTGGCGTAGGAGATGCGGAAATAGGGGGAGAGGCCGAAGGCCGAGCCGGGCACGACGGCGACGTGGGCGTCTTCCAGGAGATAGTCCGTGAAGTCGCTGTCGGCCTCGATACGCTTGCCCTTCGGCGTGACCTTGCCGATCACGCCCGCGCAGCCGGCGAAGGTGTAGAAGGCGCCTTCCGGGGTGCGGCAGGTGAGGCCGGGGATGGCGTTCAGCGCCGAGACGACGAGGTCGCGGCGGTGCTTGAAGCTTGCCTGCCGCTCCTTCAGGAAATCCTGCGGGCCGTTCAGCGCCTCGACCGAGGCGGCTTGGCTGACCGAGGACGGGCAGGAGGTCGCCTGGCTCTGGATCACGGCCATCGCCTTGATCAGCGCCTTCGGGCCGCCGGCATAGCCGATGCGCCAGCCGGTCATGGCATAGGCCTTGGAGACGCCGTTGATCGTCAGGGCGCGGCTCTTCAGGCGCGGTTCGATGGCGACGGGGGTGACGAACCTGAATCCATCGTAGACGATGTGTTCGTACATGTCGTCGACCATCAGCCAGACATGCGGATGCCTCAGCAGCACGTCGAGGAGCGGACGGTAGTCGGCCTCGCCATAGGCGGCGCCGGACGGGTTGGACGGCGAGTTGAACAGCACCCAGCGGGTCTTCGGCGTGATCGCCTTTTCCAGCTGCTCGGCCTTCAGGCGGAAACCGGCCTCGCCGTCGCAGGGGATCAGCACCGGCACGCCGCCGCAGATCTCCACGATGTCGGAATAGGAGGTCCAGTAGGGCGTCGGGATGATCACCTCGTCGCCCGGATCGATCGTCGCCATGAAGGCGTTGAAGAGGATCTGCTTGGCGCCCGTCGCGACGGTGATCTCGTCGATTGCATAGTCGACGTTGTTCTCGCGGCGGAATTTTTCGGAGATCGCCTTCTTCAGCTCCGGCGTGCCGTCGAGCGCGGTGTATTTCGTCTCGCCGCGGTCGATGGCGGCCTTGGCGGCGGCCTTGACATTGTCCGGCGTGTCGAAGTCCGGCTCGCCGGCGCCGAGGATGATGACCGGCAGGCCGTCCTTCTTCATGGCAGCGGCGCGGGCGCCGATCTGCAGGATTTTCGAGACGCCGATGGCGGCGATGCGCGAGGCGGGCGTAAAGCCCGCCTCCTCTGTCTTGGTCCGGTTGTCCATCACGGCCTACTCGATGTCGAAGGAAACGCCCTGGGCGAGCGGCAGGGCCTTCGAATAGTTCACCGTGTTGGTGGCGCGGCGCATATAGGCCTTCCAGGCGTCGGAGCCGCTCTCGCGGCCGCCGCCGGTTTCCTTCTCGCCGCCGAAGGCACCGCCGATTTCCGCGCCCGAGGTGCCGATGTTGACATTGGCGATGCCGCAATCCGAGCCGTCGGCGGCGAGGAAGCGCTCGGCTTCCTGCATGTTCAGCGTGAAGATCGACGAGGAGAGGCCGGCCGAAACGGCATTGTGATCGTCCAGGACGGCGTCGAAGTCGGAATACTTCATGACGTAGAGGATCGGCGCGAAGGTCTCTTCGAGAACCGGGCCGGCCTGCTTCGGCATTTCGACGATGGCGGGCTTGACGTAATAGGCCGTTTCCTTGCCGGCTTCGGCAACGCGTTCGCCGCCGGTGACGGTGCCGCCTTCGGCCTTGGCGGCTGCCAACGCCTTCTGCATGCCGTCGAAGGCCTGCTTGTCGACGAGCGGGCCGACGAGTGCCGAGGTTTCCAGCGGGTTGCCGACGGAAACGCTGGTATAGGCCTTCTTCAGGCGCGGCACGAGCTGGTCGTAGACGCTGTCATGCACGAAGAGGCGGCGCAGCGTCGTGCAGCGCTGGCCGGCGGTGCCCATGGCGCCGAAGGCAATCGCGCGCAGCGCCATATCGAGGTCGGCCGAGGGGCAGACGATGCCGGCATTGTTGCCGCCGAGCTCGAGGATCGAGCGGGCGAAGCGCTTGGCAAGACGCGGGCCGACTTCCTTGCCCATGCGGGTGGAGCCGGTGGCCGAGACGAGCGCGACCTTGCGGTTGTCGACAAGGGCTTCGCCGATGGCGCGGTCGCCGATGAGAACCTGCGACAGGTTCGCCGGGGCGTCGCCGAAGCGAGAAAGGGCGCGCTCGAAGATCGCCTGCGATGCAAGGGCGGTCAGCGGGGTCTTTTCGGAGGGTTTCCAGACGATGGAATTGCCGGCGACGATGGCGAGCGCGGCGTTCCACGACCAGACCGCGACCGGGAAGTTGAAGGCCGAGATGATGCCGACGACGCCGAGCGGGTGCCAGGTCTCCATCATGCGGTGGCCGGGGCGTTCGGTGGCGATCGTCAGGCCGTAGAGCTGGCGGGAGAGGCCGACGGCGAAATCGCAGATGTCGATCATTTCCTGCACTTCGCCAAGACCCTCGGAGGTGATCTTGCCGGCCTCGATGGAGACGAGGCGGCCGAGATCGGCCTTGGCGGCGCGCAGTTCCTCGCCGAGCAGGCGGACGAGTTCGCCGCGCTTGGGGGCGGGAACGAGACGCCAGGCCTTGAAGGCTTCGTGGGCGGCGTCGATCGCCTTGTCGGTATCAGTGGCCGAAACGGTCTTCAGCTTGCCGATCTCCTCGCCGGTGACCGGGCTGTAGGAGGCCATGTCGCCACCCTGCCAAGCGCTGCGTGCGATGCCGAGCTTGTCGAGAAGGGTTTCGGTTTCCTGTTTCACGTCGACTTTCGTCATGGGGTGTCTCCCTGTCTGTTTTTAGAATGTGATGGTGCCGAGCGGGCCCGGCGAGGTGATGGTTTTCAGCCCGGCCGCAAGCGCGCGGAGCTTTTCCGGGGTGTATCTGTCGCAGAAGGCCTGGTTCTTGCGGCCGATGGCGTGTTCCGCGCTGAAGCTGCCGCCGAACTGCTCGACCGCGACGGTGAAGACCCATTCGCGCAGGTCCGCCTCGAAATCGGGATCGGCAAGCCGCGGGTCGTCCTTCGCGACGACCAGGTTGAAGTGCACGCCGCCATCGCCGATATGGCCGAAGTCGCAGATCGTGACGTCCTCGAAATGGTCCGGCATTTCCGCCTTCATATGGGCGAGGAAGGGCATGATGTCACCCCGGCGGAAGGACAGATCGAAGGCGATCAATCGCCCGCGATGCTTCACGCCCTCCGAGAGCGCATGGCGCAGCGCCCAGATCTCGTGCGGTTGGCCGACGAAGGCGTCGGCGAGCGGTGCGTCCTCGCGCTCCCAGATCGCGGCCAGCACCTCTTCCAGCACCGCGTCGAGCGGCTGCTCGCCCGCGCGCGGCGGGGTGGCGCGGGAGATTTCCGCGAGGATGACGAAGCCGGGCACCACGCCGCCCTGGAAGGGATTGCGCAGCGACGGCACATGGTCGAGCGCGGCGGCGACGGCGTTGCCGGACATGCCCTCGAAGGCCGAGAGATAGCTGCCGAGCGCGTCTTCCATGGCGACGAGCAGCGTCGCGACCTGGTCTGCCGAGGCGGGCACGAGCAGGGCGGTGGCGGATTGTTTCGGGGCGGGTTCGAGGTTCAGCACGCATTCGGTGACGACGCCGAAGGCGCCCGACGTGCCGATGAAGAGCTGCTTCCAGTCGACACCGGTATTGTTCTTGCGCAGGTCTGAGGAAAGGTCGAGCACGGTGCCGGCCTCGTCGGCGAGCACCACGGTGAGGCCGAGAACATTGCGGCGCACGTCGCCGTAGCGCAGGAACCGCGAGCCGCCGGTGTTCGTCGCGATCATGCCGCCGAGGCGCGGGTCTGCGCCGAGGTCGATGGGGAAGAACAGGCCGCTCTCTTCCAGCCGGCCGTTGAGGTCGGAAAGGCGCAGGCCCGCCCCGGCCCTGACCGAGCGGTTCACCCGGTCGAGGTCGAAGGGGGCGGTCAGGCGGTTGAGGCTGAGCACGCCCTGACGGCCGCTCCCGTCGGGCGTCGAGCCGGAAACGAGGCCGGTATTGCCGGACTGCGGCACGAGCGCGATGGCGTTCCGCACGCAATAGGAGACGATGGCAGAGGCCTCCGCCGTCGTGGCCGGGCGGGCGACGAAGGCGGCGCGGCCCCTGTCGTAGCGTGCGCCGGTCTCGTAGGCGGCCATGTCGGCTTCTTCGGTGAGAAGACCCTTCTCGCCGGCAAGGCCCTTCAGCGCTTCGATATGGCGTGCCTCGATCATGCGCTCTTCCGTCACTCCGCAGCGGCAGCCATGTTGACGATGCCGAGGCACATTTCAAGCGACGCGCGCTGGATGGCGGCATAGTGGGCGAATTCGTCGAGGACGGCGCTGCCGAGATCGCGTTCGAACATCACCTGGTTCGGGCTGGCGACGAAGTCCTGGGTCGCGTCGTCGCCGAGGTTCGACTGGAAGATGCCCGCGGCGCTGACCGGCAGGAAATCCTCGTAGACGATCGGGTCGAAGCGGATGAGGCCGGCTTCGATCGCCGTTTCGAGATCGGCGTTGCGGCCGGTGACGGACTTGCCCTTCTCCGTCAGGCAATAGGTGAAATAGCCGAGGCCCGCCTTGCGGATGCCGTCCCAGTCATCCGGGAAAGCCTTGAAGACGTCGGCGAGCGCGGCCTCGTATTCGGCGGCGTTGGAGCCATCGGCGGCCGGGCGCACGCGGGCGCGCGTCTCGGTGAGCAGCCGGTCGTAGAGCGCGCGGCCCTTCGGCGTCAGCGCCACGCCGCGCTGCTCGATCTCGCCGAAGCGGGCCGTGTGGGAGCCTTGCTGCCAGGCGCCGTCGGCACCGATGAAGGAGACGGCCTCCTCCAGCGCCTTGAACGAGGTCTGGCGCAGGAGGATCGGGCAGGTGCGGGTCGGCGGGCCCTCGACGACGGCCTTCGGGGCGATGCCCTCTTCCGGCATGCGGGCCTGTACCTTGTCGATGTCGAGTGTGCGCGGCGTCAGGTGGTTGATGTGCGGACCCTTGAAGGAGACGACGTCGGCGATCAGGCGATGCGCGTCGTGCAAGCGCTTATACATGCCGGCGCTGACGATGGCCTGGTCGTGCCAGCGGAAGGTTTCCAGCACTTCGGTGACGAAGCGGGCGGCATGGGCTTCACCGAGACCGCCGTCACGCTCAGCCTTCTCGACGAGCCTGACGGCCTCGTCGGTGAAGATCTTTCGTGCGGCGAGCACGTCGGCCGCTTCTTCACGCAGCTTTTCGTCGGCGATGAGATCGAGGCGCAGCAACGAGGTGAAGACACGGAACGGGTTGCGGCTGAGGCTTTCGGCGCCGACCGGGCGGAAGGCGGTGGAGTGCACGGGAACGCCGGCGGTGGAGAGGTCGTAGTAGCCGACCGGGAACATGCCCATGACGGCGAAGACGCGGCGCATCATGGAAAGCTCGCCCGGCGTGCCGAGGCGGATGGCGCCATGGCGTTCCTCGGAGATGCGCTCCAGCGTGTCGGTCGCCTCCAGGCGCCCCTTGAGGATGGGATCGGCGGCGAGCGTTTCCGCGTTCACCTCGGCCACCAGCGACATCAGCGTGCCATAGGCGGGAACCTCGTTGCGGTACATGGCGGACATCGCGGCGGAGAAATCCGCGCGGATCTTATCAGCGGAAACGTGCGAATTTGCGTTCATGGGAGCGGTCTCATCCTGGTGTTGCGCAATTCCGGATGGAAAACCGCTTCACACTTTTCCGGGAATTGCTTTAGAAGGGGTGGAGGCCCTGATCATTCTCAAAACGGATCATACCGGATCGTTTCTTCCCGCGATTGCGACCGTTCTGACTATGTTGATGCGAGGAAAGAATGAAGCTCAGTCGTAGGCTGATCCCCGACGTCACCACGCTACAGGCGTTCGAATGCGCCGCGCGCCACGGCAGCTTCACGCAGGCGGCCCATGAGCTGAACCTCACCCAGAGCGCCGTCAGCCGTCAGATCAAGGACCTCGAGGAACAGCTCGGCGTGCTCTTGTTCGAGCGCGTGCGCCAGCGCGTGGTGCTCTCCGACGATGGCCGCCGTTTCCTGCCGGAAGTGCGCAAGCTGCTGCACCAGACGGAGGAGACCATGCTGCGCGCCATGGCGTCGGCCTCCTCCGAGCACAGCCTTTCCATCGCGACGCTGCCGACCTTCGGCAGCCGCTGGCTGACGCCGCGCATTCCCGGCTTTCTCGCGGAAAATCCCGGCACGATCATCAACATCGCCTCGCGCTCGGCGCCGTTCGATTTCGACGAGGAGAATTTCGACCTCGCGATCCACTACGGCCAGCCGGTCTGGGCGCGGGCCGCCTGCACCTATCTGTGCAGCGAGGTCATCCTGCCCGCGGCAAGCCCGGAGCTGGTGAAATCCTGGAACCTTGCCGAACCGAAGGACCTGGAACGGGCGCCGCTCCTGCATCTTGCGACGCGCCCGAAGCTCTGGGCGCAATGGTTCGAGCTGAACGGCGGCTCGGCGGATACCGCCTATCGCGGCCATCGCTTCGACCAGTTCTCCATGGTCATCGAGACGGCCGTCGCGGGGCTCGGCTTCGCGCTGCTGCCGCACTACCTGATCGAGCAGGAGCTGGCGAGCGGCCGGCTTGCCGTCGTCTTCGACCGGCCGATGGAGACGGAGAACAGCTATTATCTCGTCGTGCCGGAAGGAAAGCTCGAAAACCCGCTGAGCCAGGCATTTCGCAGCTGGATTTCCAAGCAGGTCCCGGCATAGCATTTCGGCGGCCGATCATGCGGCGGGGGCATGACCCCGTTCTCATTTTTTGCTTTAGTCGTCCTGCCGCATGGCCGATTGTGCGGCGAGACACCCTCCTCCTCGGAAAAGATTGACGCCATGCTCAACGACCCGCGCTCCCATGGCCTTTGGGAGATGACCGCTCCGCCCGCCCCCGAAACCGTCGCCTTTTCCGGCAGGGCGGAGGCGGATGTCGTCATCGTCGGCGGCGGGTATACCGGTTTTTCGACGGCGCTGCATCTGGCCGAGCGCGGCACGCGGGTCGTCCTGCTCGAAGGGGCGGAGATCGGCTATGGCGGCTCGGGCCGCAATGTCGGCCTCGTCAATGCCGGCATGTGGGTGATGCCCGACGAACTGCCCGGCGTGCTCGGCGACCTGTACGGCAGCCGGCTGCTGGAGCTTCTCGGCAATGCGCCGCGCGCCGTGTTCGACCTCGTCGAGAAGCATGCGATCGACTGCGAGATCAACCCGGCCGGCACGCTGCATTGCGCCGTCGGCCAATCCGGTCTCGACGAACTGAAGCAGCGCGCCGAGCAATGGGTCCGCCGCGGCGCGCCGGTACGCCTGCTGGACGCGGCCGAGACGGCGGCGAAGGTGGGCACGGAGGCCTATGCGGGCTCGCTTCTCGACCTGCGTGCCGGCACGATCCAGCCGCTCGCCTATGCGCGCGGTCTTGCCCGCGCGGCGATTGCGGCCGGTGCTGCCGTCTTCACGGCAAGCCCGGTGACGGGTGCGGAGCGGACGGGAAAACGCTGGACGGTGAAGACCGCGCGCGGCTCCGTCACGGCGGACTGGGTGGTCGTCGCCACCAATGCCTATACGGTGGCACCCTGGAACGAGGTGCGCGCCGAGCTTGTACACCTGCCCTATTTCAACTTCGCCACCGTGCCGCTTTCGCCCGAGATGCAGGCGAAGATCCTGCCGGAGCGACAGGGGGCCTGGGACACGAAGGACGTGCTCTCCTCCTTCCGCTTCGACAAGCGCGGCCGGCTGGTGTTCGGCAGCGTCGGCGCGCTGCGCGGCACGGGCACCGGCATCCACAAGGCCTGGGCGCGCCGCGCGCTGAAAAAGCTCTTCCCCGCGATCGGCGACGTCGCCTTCGAGGCGGAATGGTACGGCAAGATCGGCATGACGACGGACAACCTGCCGCGCTTTCACCGCCTTGCCGAGAACGTCATCGGCTTTTCCGGCTACAATGGCCGTGGCATCGCGCCGGGCACGGTCTTCGGCCGCACGCTGGCCGCGCTCATTTCCGGCGAGATCGCCGAGATGGACCTGCCTTTGCCGGTGAGCGCGCCCGAGGCGCAATCCTTCCGCTCGATGCGCGAGGGCTACTATGAGCTCGGCGCGCAGGTCGCCCATTTCGCCGGCGCGCGTTTCTGAGCGCCGGGGAGGTGCAAACCTGCCTGTTTCCTGCGGAACAGCGGCGGGCGGGGGGATGTGAGACCTTCTGATCATCGGATGAGAGAGGCTCATCCTTCAAAGAGATCAGGAGAGACCCATGCGCAAGATCATCGTTTCCGCCACCATCGCCCTCGTTGCCGCCGTCTCCTTCGCCGCCCCTTCGCAGGCCGGCTACTACGGCTACAAGCCGCACTGCTTCATCAAGAAGGTCAAGGCCTACGACTATTACGGCAATGTCGTCATCAAGAAGATCAAGGTCTGCAAGTAAGCGCTTTTCCCGCTGACTTCCCCGAAGGCCCGGATGTCCCCTGCATCCGGGTCTTTGCCGTTTCTGGCGGCGGTGAATAAACGCCCGCCGTTCAGCGTCATGCGCAAGAGGCCATCTTCAGGGATCTTCTCCATGAAACCCGCCTTCATCGCGCTCCTTCTTGCCCTGTCGCTCACCGGCTGTTCGTCATCCGCGACGCCGGAGGACCGCGCGGCGCTGATCGGCCTGTGGGCGCCGGAGGATGGCTCGGGCCTGACGATCGAGTTCCGGGAGAATGGCGAGTTCGATTTCGTCTATGCGGCCGCGCCGACGCGCACCATCCTTCGGGTCGGCTGGCAGCTGGAGAGGAAGGGCAGCGTCGACATGCTCGAGCACGACGGCTCCATCTACAAATCCTGCCCCTATCGCATCGAAGGCAGGATGCTGACGATCGACGACGGCCGCGGTGCGGAATGCCTGCGCAGCGCCACTGCGCCGACGATGCGCATGGCAAGGCGCTTCCAGCGGGTGCCGTAAGCGCCTGCCCCGCCCGGTATCAGAGGCGCAGGCCCGGAATGGCGAGGGGATTGTCGGACAGCGCGGCGCGGTCCGGCCGGTCGATCTTCGGCGTGCCGGTGAAGGCATCAAAGAGATCGCGCACGAAGGCTTCCGGCAGATCCCTGGTGATCAGCACCAGCCGCGTGCGCCGGTCGGCCGGATCGGGCCAGGCGGAAAGGCGCTCCGGCGGATGGAAGACGCTCTGCACGCCCTGCAGCACCAGCGGCCGCTCCGGATTGTTGGACATCAGCACGATGCCCTTCATGCGCAGGAGCTTTTCCCCGTGCGCGGAGCGCAGGAGGTCGATGAACATCTCCAGCGCCATCGGATCGACCGGCCGGTCGTGCACGATGCTGAAGGAGCGGATCGTCGCGTCGTGACGGGTCACGTCATGAGCGTGCTGGTGGGCATGAGGGTGATGATGTTCGTGGTCATGGCCGTGATGGTGATGGTCATGATCGTGGTGATGCGCGTGACCGTGTCCATGATCATGGTGGTCGTGCGCCTCTTCGTGCAGCCAGCGGCGGACGTCGGGGATCTTGCTGCCGGGATCGTAGAGGCCGTTGGCGAGGAGGGCCGGGCCGACGAGGCCGGGGGTGTCGATGTCCGAGATGCTCGCCCGCGGATTGAGTGCGGCGATCTCTCGCTTCACCGCTTCCACCGCCGCGGCATCGGCAAGCGAGATCTTGCTGATCAGCACGCGATCGGCGACGGCGACCTGCTTGACCGCTTCGGGATGGTTGGCGAGCGTCGACAGGCCGTGGACGGCATCGACCACCGTGATCACGCCGTCGAGGCTGAAGGACTGGCTGAGCACCGGATTGCCCATGACGGATTGCAGCACCGGCGCGGGATCGGCAAGGCCGGTCGTCTCGATCACCACGCGCTTCAGCGGCTGGATCCTGCCCGTCTGCATGCGGTCCATCAGGTCGGCGAGCGTGTCGACCAGCTCGCCGCGGATCGTGCAGCACAGGCACCCGTCGGAAAGCGCGATGACGCCGTCGCTCGACTGTTCGACGAGCAGGTGATCGATGCCGACCTCGCCGAATTCGTTGATGATGACGGCCGTGTCGGTGAGCGCCGGGTCCTTCAGCAGGCGATTGAGCAGGGTCGTCTTGCCCGCGCCCAGAAATCCGGTCAGCACGGAAACCGGCACGCGCCGCTCAGCAAGGGTCATGGTCTTTCCAATCAAACAGGGCCAATCAAACGGGGCCAATCAGAAGGTCGTGGGACGCGGGATCGGGATCGGCACGTTGGCAAGGCCGCCGGTATCGCCGACGGCGACCTGCTCGTTGCCGGCGGGCTTGGCCGTGTCGCCGCCCATGAGGCCGGCGAAGACCAGCCTCAACGGCCGGTTCAGCTCATGGATATAGGGCGAGACGAGCTTCTGGCGCCCGGCTTCGTCGCGGCTTTCGCTGCGCACCTTGGCGGCGTGCTTCGAGCAGATCTCCTGCGAAACGTCGGCGACGACGTCGCGCGTCTCGCCATAGGGGCGCAGCTGGCCGAGCGTCGGCACATTGCCCGCCTGCTTCGTCAGGCCCTTTTCCAGCATGCCGGCGGAAATGTCCGCGCGCGCGCCAAGGCTGTCGGAGCCGAGCACGACGGAGACGACGCTGCGGCCGTTGCGGGTGGCCGAGGACACCTGGTTGAAGCCGGAGGCGCAGATGAAGCCGGTCTTCATGCCGTCCGCGCCGTCGAAGCGGCCGATCAGCATGTTGAAGTTCGGATACTGCTTCTTGCCCGTGGTGAAGCCTTCCAACGCGAAATAGGAGGCATATTGCGGGAATTCGCGCTTCAGCGTCACGGCGAGCACGGCCAGGTCGCGCGCCGTCGTGTACTGCCCCTTGCCGGGCAGGCCGTTGGGGTTGATGAAGCGCGAGGAGCTCATGCCGATGCGGGCGGCCTCCGCGTTCATGCGGTCGACGAAGGCCTGCTCGGAGCCGGAGACCGCCTCGGCGATGGCGACGGAGACGTCGTTGGCCGACTTGACGAGGATGATCTTCAGCGCGCTGTCGAGCGTCATCTTCTGGCCGGGCTTGAAATACATCTTGCTCGGCGGTTCGGCGGCGGCGTGCTTGCTCATGACGACCGGGCTTTCCAGCGTCAGCTCGCCGGCCTTGATGGCGCGGAACACGGTATAGGCGGTCATCAGCTTGGTCAGCGAGGCCGGATACCAGCGCTGGAAGGCATCCTCGTGCTCGATGACCTTCAGTGTGTTGACGTCCACCAGGATACGCGGGGCGGCGGTTGCCGCGGTTGCCAGAAGGGAGGCTGCGAGCAGCAGGCTGGAGCCCAAAAACCGTGTGCTCCGGCGCGTCGTTCGTCCGTTCGTCTGCAAAGGTCTCACCTCGAAATCGGGAGTTGTCTCGAACCGTCGCCCTATTTAACCTATATGGCACCGTGATGGCAAAGCCATCGAAAGCAGATGGCCGGTTTTGCGGCCGAAATGACAGGAAGTGTTGCATGCCCATCCTCAACCGCGCCGCAGAGATGCAGGACGAAATCGCTGAATGGCGCAGGCAGATCCACCGGGAGCCGGAAATCCTCTTCGCCGTGGAGAAGACCGCCGCCTTCGTGGCCGGGAAGCTGCGTGAATTCGGCGTCGACGAAATCGTGACCGGCATCGGCCGCACCGGCGTCGTCGGCCTCATCCGCGGCAGGGGCGCGGGGCGCACGATCGGCCTTCGCGCCGACATGGACGCGCTGCCGATCGAGGAGACGAGCGGCAAGCCCTGGGCCTCGACCGCCAGGGGCAAGATGCATGCCTGCGGCCATGACGGCCACACGGCCATGCTGCTCGGCGCGGCGAAATACCTTGCCGAGACACGCAATTTCTCCGGCAATGTCGCGGTCATCTTCCAGCCGGCCGAGGAGGGCGGCGGCGGCGGCAACGAGATGGTCAAGGACGGCATGATGGAGCGCTTCGGCATTGCCGAGGTCTATGGCATGCACAACCTGCCCGGCATGCCGGTCGGCTCCTTCGGCACACGCCCCGGCCCGATCATGGCGGCGACCGACGAGTTCAGCATCACGGTGAGGGGGCGCGGCGGCCATGCCGCCCTGCCGCACAAGACGGTCGATCCGATCGTCATCGGCGCGCAGGTGGTTTCCGCGCTCCAGACCATCGTCTCGCGTGTCGCCGACCCGATCGCGTCCCTCGTCGTCTCCGTCACCAAGTTCAACGCCGGCTTCGCCCACAACGTCATCCCGGAGACGGCGCAGCTTGCCGGCACCGTGCGCACCCTCAGCGCCGAAATGCGCCAGGAGGCGGAAACCCGCATCCGCCAGGTCTGCGACGGCCTTGCGGCCGCCCACGGCGCCGAGATCACGGTCGGTTACCACCGCAACTACCCCGTCACGGCCAACCACCCCGAGGAGACCGGCCACGCCGTCGCCGTCGCGCGCGAGATCGCCGGCGAGGCCGCCGTCGACCCGGCGCTCGACCCGATGATGGGCGGCGAGGATTTCTCCTACATGCTGCTCGCCCGGCCGGGCGCCTTCGTCTTCCTCGGCAACGGCGACAGCGCCGGCCTGCACCACCCGGCCTACGATTTCAACGACGATGCCATCCCCCATGGGGTGAGCTACTGGGTCAAGCTCGCCGAAAGCCGCCTTCCCGCCTGAAAACCACTTGGCTAAAAGCCCCGGCTTTTGTATGGGTGCAATCAGTGGTCCCGTAGCTCAGCAGGATAGAGCACCAGATTCCTAATCTGGGGGTCCCGCGTTCGAATCGCGGCGGGATCACCACTCATTTTCGAGGCTTGCGTGGTGCCGCGCCATTCAGGACGGTGCGGATCACCGACGGTTTGTTTCGTCATTCAGGAATGACGCCCGCTTCGCTTCCTCAGGGCCTTCACTTCTCATGGCACTCGACGAGGTCCATAGGCGTGACGACGCAGTTTGCGGGCCGGCCGGCCGTGCAGGCGCCGAGCAAGGCGATGGCGGCGATGAGAATGATGTGGCGCATCCGGCCCTTCACCTTCGTGTTCCTGTACGCCTCGCACGCCGAAGCCGTTGGCGCGAATCGCTTCAGGTCGCTGTTCCCGCGAGGAGCTGCGTCAGACGTCTTCCGTCTCGCGCTCCGGCGTGACGACGCGGGGTTTCGGGCGGATGGAGGGGATGGCGGAGGGTTTGGTGACGACCTTCGGTTGCGGGGCCTTGAGGCCGAGGAGGCTGCGGATGCGGTCGGAAACGAGCGGGCGGAAGCGGGTGGCGCGGAAGGGCATGTCGTCGGCGCCGTAGCCTTCCGGGCCGTCGTCCTTGCCGCGGTAGAGCTCCATCAGCTTGATGCCGTAGAAATCGCCGTCGACATAGTGGCGGTAGTGGCCGGTCCAGCGGACCGTGTAGACCTGCCCCTTGCGGATGCCCTGGTCGATCGAGACGTTCTTGAAGCGGTCGTTGATGCAGACGACCTTCTGTCCGACGCGGAATGTGGGCATGCGATGTCCCTCCTCCAATGACCGGCCGGCTCAGCCGGTCTTGCGGCAGTTGACGCCCGGCGCGTTCTCGCCCCTGGTCAGGTCGTAGAGCGTCGCCTCGTCGCCCTTCGTCCACCATTCATACTGGCCGCCGGCATATTTGGCGCCGGAGGCCGAGAGCACGTTGGCGGCGATGACCGTCTCCTCGGCGATCCTCAGGACGGCGAGCGAATTGGTGCCTGCATTGATGTATTCGACGACGACGCGCTGCTCGGCGTCGCACTGGTAGTTGATCGTCTCGCGCGCCACGCTCTGTTCGGGACCCGGCAGGCGGATGACGATGTCGGTGTTGTTCTTGAGGCCGGCGAGGCGGATCGCGGGGGCGCCCTCCTTGCCCGTCAGGTGGAGGATGCCGTTTTCGAGCTTCCACGAGGTGACGGTGCCGAGCGCGTCGAAGAACTTCTGCTCCTGGTCCATGATGGCCGGCGCGCACATCTTGCGCGTGGCGGCGGCGGGGGCGAAGGCGATGTTGCCGTTCTGTACCTTCAATTTGCCGCGATAGGTGTTGCAGCCGCCATTGCCGCCATAGGAACCGTCCGGCTTGATCTCCAGCGTCGTCTGCAGGTCGTCGATGACGCCGTTGCCGCCGATATCCTCGGCAAGCCAGGTGCCGCCGAGACCGCCCGGGACCGGCTCGTCGGCATAGGCCGGAACTGCCGCCATGAAGGCGAGGCAGGCGAGGGTCCATACTCTCAGGCGTCGGTGCACAGATTTCTCCAATCGCGTCAGGGCGGAAGACCGCTTTGCCGGGACGTTATGGCCGTCCGGGCGAAAAGGTCAAGCCGCGGGTTTGCGAAGACGGGCGCAGCCTTCGCTTTACAGCATTTCCATGACTTGTTGCAGGCGTCTTTCGCCTGTAGAGCCTTTTGTCGATAACAAGAAAATCGCGGACTTCACCATGGCTCCCGACGCGCGGCAAAAGCGCCGCATCACCATTCTCGGCTCGACAGGTTCCATCGGCACCAGCACGCTCGACGTGGTGCGCCAGCTCGGCGGGCAGGATCGCTACGAGGTCCTGGCGCTGACCGGCAACGGCAATGTCGATCTCCTCGCCGCACAGGCGAAGGACTGCGGAGCGAGGATGGCGGTGACGGCGGACGAGAGCCGCTACGGCGCGCTGAAGGAGGCCCTTGCCGGCAGCGGCATCGAAGCGGCTGCCGGACGCGCGGCGTTGCTGGAAGCGGCCTCCGGCGATGCGGAGTGGGTGATGGCGGCGATCGTCGGCACGGCCGGCCTTGCGCCGACGCTGGCGGCGGCGAGGAAGGGCGCGGACATCGCGCTTGCCAACAAGGAATGCCTCGTCTCGGCCGGCGACCTCTTCGTCCGGGCCGTCGCCGCGGGCGGCGGGCGGCTCATCCCGGTCGACAGCGAGCACAGCGCGATCTTCCAGGCGCTGGAGGACGACCAGCGCCATGCGGTCGAGCGCATCGTGCTGACGGCTTCCGGCGGGCCGTTCCGCACCTGGAGCCGCGCGCAGATGGCCGATGTCACCGCCGATATCGCCCGGGCTCATCCCAACTGGTCGATGGGCCTCAAGATCTCGATCGGCAGCGCCTCCATGTTCAACAAGGCGTTGGAGATGATCGAGGCGAAGCACCTCTTCGACGTTCGGCCGGACCAGATCGAGGTGGTGGTGCATCCGCAGTCGATCATCCATTCGATGGTCGGTTATGTCGACGGCTCGGTGCTGGCGCAGCTCGGCGCGCCGGACATGCGCACGGCGATCGGCTATGCGCTGACCTATCCCGGGCGTTCGCCGCTCAATGTCGACCGGCTGGATTTCGCGAAACTGTCGCGGCTCGATTTCGAGGCGCCGGACGAGGAGCGCTTCCCGGCGCTGCGCCTGGCCCGCACGGCGCTCACGCGCGGCGGCCTGCAGGGCGCGGTGATGAATGCGGCCGAGGAGGTGGCGTTCCACGCCTTTGTCGGCGGGCGCATCGGCTTCCTCGCGATGGCCGATATTGCCGAGGCGGTGATGGACAGGCTTGCCCACCTGCCGCCGGCCGCCGCGATGGACGATGTCTTCGCCGCGGACGAAGAAGCCCGGCGGGTGGCCGCCGGGCTCATCGGATAGTGCCGGCTTACGCCGCGCCGTCAGGCGACGGCGCGCGCGAGCGCACAGCGCGACCAGAGCGAATGCAGGGCGCCGACGAGATGCTCGATATCCGCATCCGAATGCAGCGGCGTCGGCGTAATGCGCAGGCGCTCGGTCTTCTTCGGCACGGTCGGATAGTTGATCGGCTGGACGTAGATGCCGAAATTGTCGAGCAACAGGTCCGAGATCCACTTGCACTTGGCCGCATCGCCCACCATGACCGGCACGATATGGCTCGGATTGGGCATGTGCGGAATGCCGCTGCGGTCGAGCAGGCCGCGCAGCTTGCGCACGCGCTCCTGGTGGGCGAAGCGCTCGACCTGGCTTTCCTTGAGATGGCGGATTGCCGCGGCCGCGCCGGCGGCGATCGCCGGCGGCAGCGACGTCGTGAAGATGAAGCCGGAGGCGAAGGAGCGCACGAAGTCGCAGAGCGCCGCGGAGCCGGCAATGTAGCCGCCCATCACGCCGAAGGCCTTGCCGAGCGTGCCCTCGATGAGGGTGAGGCGGTGCATCAGGCCTTCGCGTTCGGCAATGCCGCCGCCGCGCGGGCCATACATGCCGACGGCATGCACTTCGTCGAGATAGGTCATCGCGCCGTATTTATCGGCAAGATCGCAGATCTCCTTGATGGGGGCGATGTCGCCGTCCATGGAATAGACCGATTCGAAGGCGATCAGCTTCGGCGCCTTCGGATCGGCGGCGGAAAGCTTGGCTTCAAGATCCTTCAGGTCGTTGTGCTTCCAGATCACCCGCTCGCATTTCGAATGGCGGATGCCCTCGATCATCGAGGCGTGGTTGCCGGCATCGGAGAAACAGATGATGCCGGGGATCCTGGAACAGAGCGTGCCGAGCGCGGCCCAGTTGGACACGTAGCCCGAGGTGAAGAGCAGGGCCGATTCCTTGCCGTGCAGGTCGGCGAGCTCGCGCTCCAGAAGGACATGGTAGTGGTTGGTGCCGGAAATGTTGCGGGTGCCGCCGGCACCGGCGCCACACTGGTCGATGGCGAGCTTCATCGCCTCGGTCACCTTGGGATGCTGGCCCATGCCGAGATAGTCGTTCGAGCACCAGACCGTGACGTCCTGCGGGCCGTTCGCCGTGTGGCGGGTCGCCCTCGGGAAATTGCCCTTCTGGCGCTCCAGGTCGGCGAAAACGCGATAGCGGCCTTCCTGATGCAGGCCATCCAGCTCGTTCTTGAAGTAGGTCTCGAAGTCCATCCAGAGTCTCCTGTCCGGCGGAAACCCGGACATCATCGTCGTTGGCGGTCGTTCAATCGGCTATATCAGTCGCCCTTTTCCCGCAACGGTATCCGCTGCGGCAAATCGGCGCCACCTTTGAACCATTCCAATGTATCCTAAGCCCCCAAAGGCCATTTCCTGTTGATGCATGTCAAGTCTGCATGAAAAAAGGACGGCCTCAACCGTCCTTTTAATCGAACAGTTTCAAGTTTTTCGAAGGGTCAGGCGGCGGCGGCGGCGCGCTTGGCCATGACCTTCACGAGATTGGCGCGATATTCCGCGCTGCCGTGGATGTCCGAGAGCAGGTCGCCGGCATCGACGGTCACGCTTGCCGCGGCATCGGCCGACCAGTCGGCGGAAAGCGCGGCTTCCAGCCCGGCATGGCGGAAGACGCCGTTGGCGCCGGCGCCCGTCACCGCCACCCGCACGCCGCCGCCCTCCGCCTTCGCCACGAAGACGCCGGTCATGGCATAACGCGAGGCCGGGTTCGGGAACTTGGAATAGCCGGCTTTCGCCGGCGCGTCGAAGGTCACCGCGACGACGATCTCGCCGTCTTCCAGCGCCGTCTCGAAGAGGCCGGTGAAGAAGTCGTCGGCGGGGATCTCCCTGGCATTGGTGACGATCGTCGCACCCAGCGCCAGCATGGCGGAAGGGTAGTCGGCGGCCGGGTCGTTGTTGGCGATGGAACCGCCTATCGTGCCCATATGCCGCACATGCGGGTCGCCGATATGGGTGGCGAGGTGGCAGATCGCGGGGCAGGCGGCCGCGAGCTCGGGCGAGGCCGAGACCTCGGCATGCGTCGTGCCGGCCCCGATGCGCACCCGGCTGCCGTTGACGGAGATGCCCTTCAACTCCGCGATGTGGCGGAGGTCGACGAGATCGGACGGGGCGGCGAGGCGCTGTTTCATGGTGGGGATCAGCGTCATGCCGCCGGAGACGTATTTCGCCTCATCGGAAGAGGACTGCAGGGCGACGGCCTCGGCGATCGAGGAGGGGCGATGGTAATTCGTGGCGTACATGGCGTCCTCCGTCAGTTGCCGGCGGCCAGCGCCGCCGCCCAGACCTTCTGGGGCGTTGCCGGCATGGTGAGGTCATTGTTGCCGATGGCGTCGGTGATGGCGTTGATCAGCGCCGGCGGCGAGCCGATCGCGCCCGCCTCGCCGCAGCCCTTGATGCCGAGCGGATTGCCCGGGCAAGGGGTCACCTGGTGCGAGACCTTGAAGGAGGGCAGGTCGTCGGCACGCGGCATGGTGTAGTCCATGTAGCTCGCCGTCAGAAGCTGGCCCGTTTCCGGATCGTAGTGCACGCCTTCGAGCAGCGCCTGGCCGATGCCCTGGGCGATGCCGCCATGCACCTGGCCCTCGACGATCATCGGGTTGATGATGTTGCCGAAATCGTCGGCGGCGACGAACTGGACGATTGTCGTCTTGCCGGTTTCCGGGTCGACCTCGACTTCCGCGATGTAGCAGCCGGCCGGGAAGGTGAAGTTGGACGGGTCGTAGAAGGCGCCTTCCTTCAGGCCCGGCTCCATGCCGGAGGGCAGGTTGTGCGCGGTATAGGCGGCCAGCGCCATCTGGAACCACGGCACCGACTTGTCCGTGCCGGCGACCTTCAGCGCGCCGTTCTCGATGACGATGTCGCTCTCGTCGGCCTCCATCAGGTGGGCGGCGATCTTCTTGGCCTTGGCCTCCACCTTGTCGAGCGCCTTGACGATGGCGGACATGCCGACGGCGCCGGAGCGCGAGCCGTAGGTGCCCATGCCCATCTGCACCTTGTCGGTGTCGCCATGCACGATGGAGACGCTGTCGATCGGCACGCCGAAGCGTTCGGCGACGAGCTGGGCGAAGGTCGTTTCATGGCCCTGGCCGTGGCTGTGCGAGCCGGTCAGAACCTCGATCGTGCCGACGGCGTTGACGCGCACCTCGGCCGATTCCCAGAGGCCGACGCCGGCACCGAGCGAGCCGACCGCCGCCGACGGTGCGATGCCGCAGGCCTCGATATAGCAGCTCATGCCGATGCCCCGCTTCATGCCGCGGCTTGCGGCTTCCGCCTTGCGGGCGGGAAAGCCGTTCCAGTCGGCGGCCGCCATGGCGGCTTCCAGCGAGGCCTCGTAGTCACCGGCGTCATAATTCATGATGACGGGCGTCTGGTGGGGGAAGGCGCGGATGAAGTTGATGCGGCGCAGCTCCGCCGGCGAAACGCCGAGCTCGCGCGCCGCCGTCTCCATGGTGCGTTCGAGCAGGTAGGTCGCCTCAGGCCGGCCGGCGCCGCGATAGGCATCGACGGCGGCGGTGTTGGTGTAGACCGCGCGCACATTGGCATGGATGGCCGGGATGGCGTACTGGCCGGAGAGCAGGGTGGCATAGAGGTAAGTCGGCACCGAGGAGGAGAAGAGCGACATGTAGGCGCCGAAATTGGCGATCGTGTCGACCTTCAGGGCCGTGATGCGGTTGTCGGCATCGAAGGCCATCTTGACGGTCGAGACATGGTCGCGGCCGTGCGCATCGGTGAGGAAGGCCTCGGTGCGGTCGCTCGTCCATTTCACCGGCACGCCCGCGCGCCTGGAGGCCCACAGACAGACGATCTCCTCCGGATAGATGAAGATCTTCGAGCCGAAGCCGCCGCCAACATCCGGGGCGATGACCCGCAGCTTGTTTTCCGGCGCGACATTGTAGAAGGCGCTCATGACGAGGCGGGCGACATGCGGGTTCTGGCTGGTCGTGTAGCAGGTGTAGTGGTCCTCGGCGGAATCATAGATGCCGAGCGCGGCGCGCGGTTCCATCGGGTTCGGCGCGAGCCGGTTGTTGACGATCCGTATCTCCGTGACATGGGCGGCGGCGGCGATGGCCGCATCGGTGGCGTCGGAATCGCCGAGCTGCCAGTCGAAGATGAGGTTGCCGGGCGCCTCGGGATGGAGCTGCGGCTGGCCGGCTTCGAGTGCCCTGACGGCGTCGGTGACGGCCGGCAGCACCTCGTAGTCGACGAGGACAGCCTCGGCCGCATCGCGCGCCTCGCCCATGCTGTCGGCGACAACCACGGCGACGGCGTCGCCGACATAGCGCACCGTCTCATGCGCGATCGGCCGCCAGGCGCCCATTTTCATCGGCGAACCGTCCTTGGAATGGATCATCCAGCCGCAGATCAGGTTGCCGATGCCGTCGTCGAGCATCTCTTTGCCGGTGAGCACGGCGATGACGCCGGGCATGTCCCCTGCCGCCGACGTATCGATGCTCCTGATCCTCGCATGCGCATGCGGCGAGCGCACGAAGGCCGCATAGCGCATGCCCGGCACGGACATGTCGTCCGTGTAGCGGCCCTGGCCCATGAGAAACCGCTTGTCTTCCTTTCGCGCGACGCGCGCGCCGATGCCTTCGACACCCATCTTCATCTCCTCCAGAGAAGTGAGGCAGTAGGCGTTAGCCAATAGGCGCTAGGGATTCACCGTCGCGCAATTGGCCGCCCTACTGGCTACTGCCTATTGCCTAACGCCTATTCCGCTGCCTGCCGGCCTGCCGCGCCCATTTCCTCGGCGGCGGCCAGGATGGCTTTCACGATGTTGTGGTAGCCGGTGCATCGACAGATGTTGCCTTCGAGGTTTTCCCGCACCGTCTTCTCGTCGAGCCTTGCGCCGTAGCGGTTGATCATGTCGACCGCGCTCATCACCATGCCGGGCGTGCAGAAGCCGCATTGCAGGCCGTGATTGGCCTTGAAGGCGGCCTGGACGGGATGCAGCTCGCCATTGGCCGCAAGGCCCTCGATGGTGAGGATCTCGGCGCCGGCGGCCTGAGCCGCCAGGATCGAACAGCTCTTCACCGCCTTGCCGTCCATATGCACGACGCAGGCCCCGCACTGGGACGTATCGCAGCCGACATGGGTTCCGGTGAGACTGAGCTGGTCGCGGATGAAATGGACAAGCAGCGTGCGGTCCTCGCACTCGCGGCTTACCTTCCGGCCATTGACGGTCATTGCCACTTTCGCCATGCGTTCCTCCCTGGCGGTTCACTGTCCGCTGGGGCGATCGATCCGACGTCACATGCAGCGGGCGTCCTCACGACGCGGGCCTGGGATCAAACGACACCAGCATTGTCTGTTCGCGTGCATTACATTCGTAGCGGGATGCCGCCGGCCGTTCCTCCGACCGCCGGCGCGGCATCAACAGTCATATCATTTGACTTTTTGCGGCGGCGATCAACCGGTACTTTCAGGCAATCGCGAAATTTCTCGTGACCGGTCGACAGGCCGGGAGCAATCAAACGAAATGGAAACGATATTTATTCGCATGTCAAAAAAATAGTTGAATGCCATGGACTTCCCGATTTCCGGGTATATTTTCGGTCTTGGACAAACCTCACCGTTGAAGACGGCCGCGGTATGTTTCCTGAGTAGAAGGGGATAGGGCGGACCCGGCAAACGCGGCCGCCGCTCAACTTTGGAGAATATCTTCATGAAGAAAGTCATTGCGCTCGTTCTGGTCGGCCTGGCCGTGGCCAGCTGCACGCAGACGGAAAAGGGTGCGGGTATCGGCGCCGTCTCCGGCGCGATCATCGGTGGCGCTGTCACGGGTAACGTGCGCGGTGCCGCCGTCGGCGCGGCCATCGGCGGCGTCTCGGGTGCTGTCATCGGCAGCGTCTCCGAACAGCCGGGCCAGTGCTACTACCGTGACCGCTACGGCCGCCGTTACATCGACCGGTGCCCGTCAGGTTACTGATCGTCGGTTCATGCAACCTATGCGAAGCCCCGGAGTGTCTCCGGGGCTTTTGCTTTTCCGAGGGTGACGGAAAATCACCGCTCCGGTGCTTCAAATCTTGTCTCCATGCGTGTAAAACCGCCGTTAACATTACGGAAAACCTAACGCGTTAGGGTCTTTTCCTGCCTGAAAGCCCCGTATGAGGCGGGGCGCCTGAAGTTCGTGACGGAAGCTGTCGGTTTGCCGCGTGCACCGCACCTGAAGGAGAAAGGCGACGGATAGCTGCGGATGCGGGATAAAGTGAACCGGCCGGAAAAGAGTTTTGCGTTTTTGAGAGCTGGAACCGCGCTCGCGGTCGCGGCCGCCCTCGTATGCGGCCCCTTGTCCGCCGCGCCCGCCTCGGCCTTCGAGATCTTCGGCATGAAGTTCTTCGAGAACGACGACGAGGAAGCCGCCGCCGCCGTCATCGATCCCGTCAACTACACGCTGACGCTCGATCCCGGCACGGACGACGCCGATCTCAAGGAAGCGATCGAGAACACCGCCCGTCTCAAGCAGGACGAGGGCAAGCCGGTGTCCGGCGATCTCGGCCTCGTCATCAAGGCGCGCGACGACCGGGACCGCATCCTGGCGGCGCTTTATGAAAAGGCCCGCTACGGCGGCGTGGTGACCGTGACGGTCGGCGGGCAGGACCTCGATTCGCTGCCGCCCAACCCCGAATTCAACCAGCGTGGCGCCGTTCCGGTGACGATCAGCGTCGAGCCCGGCCCGGCCTTCACCTTCGGCGAGATCGCCTTTTCCGGCGATGCGGAGGGACGCAATCCCGCCGATTACGGGCTGGTGCCCGGCGCCCGGGCCGATTCCACCCTCATCCTGAAAGCCGGCGAAAAGGTCGTCGTCGACCTGAAGGCCGAGGGCCGGCCGCTGGCGAGGCTCACCGAGCGCAATGCGACGGCCGACCACAAGACGCAGACCGTCGACGTGGTGATCGCGGCCGAGGGCGGGCCGGTCGCGCCCGTCGGCGAGGTCGGCGTTTCCGGCACCAAGACGGTCGATCCGGCCTTCGTGCAGCGCTATTCGCGCATCAATGCCGGCCAGCCCTATTCGCCGGAAGCGCTCACCAAGGCGGCCGAGCGGCTGCGCACGCTCGGCGTCTTCTCCAGCGTGACGATCCGCGAGGCCGACAAGCTGGCGCCGGACGGCTCGCTGCCTATGACCATCGAGGTCTCCGAAGGCAAGCACCGCTATTTCGGCGTCGGCGCGCAATATTCGAACACGGATGGCCTGGGCCTGCAGGGCTACTGGGGCCATCGCAACCTTTTCGGCCAGGCCGAGTCCCTGCGCCTGGAAGGCTCGGTCAGCCGCATCGGCGAGTCGGATATCGGCAATCTCGACTATTCGGCGGGCATCCTCTTCTCCAAGCCCGGCGCGTTCGGACCGGCCTCGACCTTCAATGCCAGCCTCAAGGCCTCGATCGTCGATCCCGATGCCTACAAGGCCTTCACCACAACGGCTGCCGCCGGCGTCAGCATCGAGCTTTCCGACACGGACACGGTCAGCGCGGGCGGCGAGGTCATGTGGAGCGATGTCGAGGACGCTTTCGGCAAGAACAAGTACCTCACGCTCGCCATCCCGATCGAATATGTGCGCGACACGCGCGACGACAAGCTGAACCCGACCGAGGGCTATCGCGCGATGATCAACGCGAAGCCGAGCTACGAGATCGAGCGCGGCACCTTCTTCTCCAGTTTTGAAGGCGCGATCACGGGCTACCAGGCGTTCGGCGAGGAAAAGCGTTTCGTGCTGGCCGGAAAGCTTGCCGCCGGAACGATCATCGGCGGCGACGACCTCTCGGACATTCCGGCGACGCGGCGCTTCTTCCTCGGCGGCGGCGGCACGGTGCGCGGCTACGGTTACCAGGAGATCTCGCCGCGCGACGGCCGCAACAAGCTGCTCGGCGGCCGTTCCTATGTCGCGGCCACGGCCGAGGCGCGCATCGGCGTCACCGAGACGATCGGCGTCGTGCCCTTCATCGACGTCGGCACGGTCTCGACCGACGAAGTGCCCGATTTCAAGGACATCCGGGCCGGCGCGGGCATCGGCCTGCGCTATGCGACGCCGTTCGGGCCGCTGCGCCTCGATGTCGCCGTGCCGCTGAAGAAATATCCCGGCGGCACCTCCTTCGGCGTCTATGCCGGCATCGGCCAATCCTTCTGACTGTCGCCTCAATTTTCGTCTAGGCTCTTGATCGGCCGCGCGATTCAGATTCAAGACGGACCGGAGCGATTCCTTGCGCTCTTCGCACGCGAAATGGATAAGGCATGAACAGGCTGTCCCGAATTCTCCGCGCCACGCTCCGTTTTATCGGCTACGGCCTTGCCGTTCTCGTGGTCCTTCTTGCCGGGCTGATCGGTTTTGTCGGCTTTACGGATGCGGGCGCGCGTTTTGCCGTCTCGCAGGTGGAAAAGATCGCCGCGGCGAGCGGGCAGGTGATCTCGATCAGCGAGCCCTCGGGCCTGCTCACGGGCAGGCTCCGGGCCGGCACGATCACGGTCGGGGATGCGAAGGGCACCTATGCGGAAATCCGCGACCTTGCCGTCGACTGGTCGCCCTGGGAGCTTCTGTTCTTCAGCTTCGAGGCCGAGCGCGTCTCCGCCTCTTCCGTTTCCCTGCTGCGCCTGCCGGAGCCGAAGGCCGAGCCGGAACCATCGGACGAACCGTTCACCCTGCCGGTGGAGGTGCATGTCGATGCGCTGGCGATCCCGGAGCTTTTCGTCTCCGGCACGGTCGCCGGCCGCGACCAGCGCATCGTCGTCTCCGGCAGCGGCGATGCGACCGCAGAGAGCGTCGCGATCAAGCTCTCCGCCTCGGAAAAGGCGCGGCCGGATGCGCGCGTCGCCGCCGATATCGTCTTCAATCCCGCCGACAACGAGCTTCGCCTCGAGGCCGACGTCGCCGAGCCGAAGGGCGGGCTGCTCGCGGCGCTGCTCAAGCTGCCGAACGACCCTGCCGTCGCGATCCGCCTGACGGGCGACGGTCCGCTCTCCGAATGGACGGGTCGGCTTTCCGCCGCGCTGGACGGCACGGAAATGCTGCGGGTCGACGGGCGCCACGACCTTTCGGCGAACGGCCTGCACACGATCGCCCTCAATGGCGGCGGCACGTTCGATGCGCTGATGCCGCCGCAGCTTCGCCCGCTCTTTGCCGGCGAGACGGGCATCGATGTCGTCGCTGCCTTCGACGGCTCGGACATGCTGCGCATCGAGAAGGGCTCGATCTCGACGGGCGCCATGACGCTGGCCGCCTCGGGCACCGTCAGCGCCAAGGGCGCCAACGACCTCGACGTCAAGCTTTCCGGCAAGGATGGACCGATCGATTTCCGCTGGCCGCTCGCCGAGGGCGATGCGCGCGTGCTGATCGAGGGCGCCGACCTGTCGCTCACCGGCGAGGCGACCGCGGCGGCGCTTGAGGCCAATGCCACCGTCGTTTCGGCCGCGCTGCCGGCCGGCCGGGTGGAAAATATCCGCCTCACGGCAAAAAGTGACGCCTTCAACGTCGCCAGTCAGTCCGGCCGCATCGACGCGGTGCTCGAAACCGGCGTGACGGCCTTTGCCAGCGCCGATCTCGACCGCATGGTGAAGGGACCGGCAAAGCTGGTGGCGACACTTGCCGTCTCGCCCGACGAGATCGCCTTCGATCCCGCGACGCTCGAAAGCGCCAGCATCGGCGGTACGCTGTCGGGCCGCTACGGGCTCACGAGCCGCGAGGCTGACGTCAATTTCCGCCTCTTCGCGCTGCCGGCCGTGCTGCCGCCGGCGCTGGCCGGCAAGTTCGACACGACGATCGCGATGGAGGGGCGGGTCCAGCTGGCGGGTGACGGCGCCGTTCAGGTCTCCGGGCTGCAGGTCAAGTCCGGCACGCTGGAGACGGCGGGCACGGTGTCGCTCGGCAATGGCACGCTCGACGCCGCGCTGACCGGCAAGGTGCTGGACCTCGGCAAGCTGCTCGCCGATGCGGCGGGCGAGGCGGCCTTCGAACTTTCCGCCACCGGCCCTGTCGCGGGGCTCGACGTGTCCGCCAAGGTCACGTCGAGCGGGGCGACCCTCTCCGGCCGCACGCTCAGCGATCTCGTGGTGACGCTGACCGGCAAGGCCGTCGCCGACAGCCCGTCCGGCGAGCTGACGGTGACCGGTGCGCTCGACGGCCAGCCGATCAATGTGCGCTCCAGCATCACCTCTCAGGGCGGGCGCATCTCCGTGCCGGTGCTGGAGGCGGAAATCGGTCCGAACACGCTGAAGGGCTCGCTCGCGCTGGCGCAGAACTTCATGCCGGACGGCACGATCCGCTTCGATTTCCCCGATCTCGGCCTGCTCGCCGCAATGGCGGGCCAGCAGGCGGCCGGCGATCTCTCCGGCCAGGTGGAAATCGCAACCGGCAATGGCAGGACGTCCGCGACCGTCCAGGCTTCGGGTTCCGCCATCCGGCGTGATACCCTCAGCATCACCAGGCCGGCGGTCGACCTCACCATTGCCGATCTTTCCACCGCGGCGATCACCGGCACGGTGCGCGCCGAGCGGGTCGCCTCGGGCGAGAACCGGCTCGAAGCGCTCAAGCTCGACTTTTCGCGCGAAGGGCAGGCGACCAATTTCGACCTGACCGGCCGCCTCGACGACGCGCCGCTTCTGACGAAGGGCAAGGTCATCCAGCGTGACGGCGGGCTGGACGTCGCCCTCGAGGCCTTCGAGGCCGCCCCGCGGCGCATTGCCTTGAAACTGGCCAAGCCGACGACGATCGGCGTCACCAATGGCGTCGCCGCGCTCGACGGGCTGACGATCCAGGCCGGCCGCGGCTCCGCCACGGTCTCCGGCCGGGCGGGCGAGACGCTGGATCTGTCCGTCCGCCTTACGGCGCTGCCGGCGGCGCTCGTCAACAATTTCGCCGCCGGCCTCGGTGCGGAGGGCACGATCGGCGGCACGGTCACTGTGAAGGGCCGCGCGGCGGCGCCGGTCGTCACTTATGCGCTGGATTGGGACGGGGCCGTGACGAGCCAGACCCGCGGCGCGGGCATCGGCGCGCTCACCATCAATGCCAAGGGGGAATTCGCCAACAACCAGGTGCGGCTCGATACGGTGCTTTCGGGCGGTGGCGGCCTCTCCTTCCGCGGCGGCGGCACGGTCGGCATCGGCGGGGCGACGCCGCTCGGGCTCAAGTTCAACGGCACGGTGCCGTTCGGCCTCTTGCAGGGCCAGCTTTCCGCCCAGGGCTTCGTCCTGACCGGCAATGCCGATGTCGATGTCTCCATCGGCGGCACGGCGGCCGCACCCTCGATCACCGGCAGCATCACCGCCGGTGGCGCGCGGCTCGTCGATGTGCGCCGCAACCTCGCGGTGGAGAACCTGACGATCCGCGTCACCATGGACGGACGGCAGGCGGTGATCGAGACGGTCTCCGGCAGGCTCGCCAGCGGCGGCCAGCTTTCGGCCAGCGGGCGCGTCGGCATCGATCCGGCCAGCGGTTTTCCGGTGGACGTCGCCATCAAGCTCGGCGACATCACCTATGTCGACGGCACGCTGGTGACGGCGAATGTCGCGGGCGACCTGACGCTGAAGGGGCCGGTGGCAGGGCTTTCGCTCGGCGGCAAGCTGCGCATCAACAAGGCGAACATCACCATTCCGCAGAAACTGCCGGCCTCGCTCTCCGAGATCGACATCAAGCACCGCAACGCGCCGGCCGACGTCAAGCGCATGACGGCGGACGTGCAGCGTGACCAGGGCAGTAGCGGTGCCTCGCGCGGCATCGCGCTCGACCTCACCATCGAGGCGCCGGGCCAGCTCTTCGTGCGCGGCCGCGGCATCAATGCGGAACTCGGCGGCAGCCTGAAGATCACCGGCACGTCCGCCTCGCCGGTCGTGTCCGGCGGCTTCGAACTGGAGCGCGGGCGCATGGAGATCCTGACGCGTCGTCTCGACTTCACCAGCGCCCATATCGGCTTTGCCGGCGGCCTCGTGCCGACGGTCAATCTGGTGGCCGCCAGCACGGCCGGCTCGACGGAAATCACGGTGACGGTGGCCGGCCTTGCCAACAACCCGACGGTCACCTTCGCCTCCTCTCCCTCGCTGCCGCAGGATGAGATCCTGGCGCAGCTGATCTTCAACCGCTCGATGTCGAACCTTTCCGCGGTGCAGATCGCCCAGCTCGCCTCCGCTGCCAGCCAGCTTGCCGGCGGCAGCTCGACCGGCCTGCTCGACAGCCTGCGCAGCAAGCTCGGCGTCGACGATCTCGACATCACGACGGATGCGGAAGGCCGGGCGGCGGTCTCCGCCGGCAAATATCTCAACGAGCGGACCTATATCGAACTGAAGCAGGACCCGGAGACGAACGGCGCCAAGGCGGTCATCAACCTCGATGTCGGCCGCGGCCTGAAGCTGCGCGGCGAGGCCGGCAGCGCCGGCAGCGCCGGCGCGGGCATCTTTTACGAGAAGGAATATTGACGGGTGCCGGCGAGGCGGCCGGTTGTTCCGCTGTGAATATTCTGCCGGTAAGGCTGAAAATATGCGGCCCCGCTATGGTGCGGGGCCTTTTGCATTTCCGGCACGACAAACCGCGGTGCGTTTGAAAGATTTTAACTAGGGCGTGCATAGGATCGGGTCACGAAGCAGATGAAACTGGAAAGACCCCGATGACCTCCATCAAGACGGCCGGCTTTGCCGGCGACACGCTCGAAATCATCGCATTCCGCCTGCACGATCAGGAATTCTGCGTGAAGACGACGACGATCCGCGAAATCCGCGGCTGGGCACCGTCCACGCCGATCCCGCATTCCCCGCCGGATGTCATCGGCGTGATGAATCTGCGCGGCACGGTGATCCCGATCATCGACCTTGCCCACAAGCTCGGCATGAAGAGCACCGAAGCGAACGAGCGCAGCGCCATCGTGGTTGCCGAAGTGCACAGCATGGTCGTCGGCCTCGTCGTCGATCGCGTCTCCGACATCCTCACCATCCGCAGCGAGCAGATTCAGCCGGTGCCGGAAGTGACGACCTCGTTCGACAAGGTCTATGCGGAAGGCATCATCGCCCATGAGAACGGCATGATCTGCTTCCTCAACCTGGCGCGCATGTTCAAGGAGCGCGACGTGGAAGAGATGGCAGCCTGACCTTTCCGACACATCACCGCTATCCGGACCGCCGTACGATTGTACGGCGGTTTTTTGTTGCCGGCCTGTTTATGCAACTTTACCGATAGTTTGCCTGCGCTCAGGATGACGCTCACCTAGCGTAACCTGAGTCCGTCGCTCCAGGATCAGGCGTAAGGCATTGTTATATAGGATTTCCCGAATCCTGTCGCTCGATTTTCATGGATTCTTAAGCCTGTAATGCCATCTTTGATTGTAGATGCGCATTTCATCGCTCCGGCATGAAGCCTCCCGCGAAGATTGTTTTCACCGCTGCCAGTGCGCGGCCGCCGAGGCGTCCGTGCCTGAGAGTCAACACCAGGACGATCGCCACGCGCGCAATCCCGGCCGTGGTCATCGCACAGGGGGACAGGGCATGCTTTCATTCGCAAAATCCATGGATGCGGGCCATATCTTCGACGCGCTGTCGCGTTCGCAGGCCGTGATCCAGTTCGATCTCACCGGTACGATCCTGACCGCCAACGAAAACTTCTGCCGGACGCTCGGCTACGAGCTGAAGGAGATCGTCGGCAAGCACCATCGCATGTTCTGCGAGGCGGCCTATACGGCGAGCGACGAGTACCGTCAGTTCTGGGCGCGGCTGGCGCGGGGCGAATACGATTCGAACAGCTACAAGCGCCTGCGCAAGGACGGCGGCGAGATCTGGATCCAGGCGACCTACAATCCGGTCTTCCGCGGCGGAAAACCCTACAAGGTCGTCAAGTTCGCTTCCGACATCACCGAGGCGAGGAAGCGGGCGGCGGAGGATGCCAGCAAGCTCGACGCGATCGCCCGTTCGCAGGCGGTGATCGAGTTCACGCCGACCGGCGAGATCCTGACCGCCAACGAGAATTTCTGTGCGGCCCTTGGCTATGACCTTTCCGAAATCCGCGGCAAGCATCATCGCATGTTCTGCGACCCCGCCTATGTGCAGACCGCGGCCTATGCGGCTTTCTGGAGAAGCTTGGCCGAGGGCCGCTTCATCTCCAACGAATTCGTGCGCTACGGCAAGGGCGGGCGCGAGATCTGGATCCAGGCGGCCTACAACCCGATCCGCGACCTTTCCGGCCGAGTCTACAAGGTGGTCAAGTTCGCGACGGATGTGACCGAGCGCATGTCGGCGATCAATGCGCTCGGCGCCGGGCTGAAGGCGCTGGCCGAGGGGGATCTGACGCAAACCCTCGCCACGGCCTTCGTGCCGTCGATGGAGACGGTGCGCAGCGACTTCAACGATGCGGTGGCCGGCCTGCACGAGGCAATGCGCACGGTCGAGAGCAACGCCAATGCGATCGCCTCCGGTGCGCAGCAGATCCGCTCGGCCGCCGACGACCTGGCGCGGCGCACCGAGCAGCAGGCGGCTTCCGTCGAGGAAACCGCCGCCGCCCTCGACGAGATCACCACCACGGTCGGCGATTCGAGCCGGCGGGCAGACGAGGCCGGCATGCTGGTCGGCAAGACCCGGGCGGGCGCGGAACAATCCGGCGCGGTCGTCAAGAAGGCGATCGACGCGATGGGCCAGATCGAAAGTTCCTCGCGGGAGATCTCCAACATCATCGGCGTCATCGACGACATCGCCTTCCAGACCAACCTCCTGGCGCTCAATGCCGGTGTCGAGGCGGCACGGGCGGGCGAAGCGGGCAAGGGTTTTGCCGTCGTGGCGCAGGAGGTGCGCGAGCTCGCCCAGCGGTCCGCCAGCGCCGCCAAGGACATCAAGGCGCTGATCACCACCTCCGGCGAGCAGGTCAGGAGCGGCGTGGCGCTGGTCGACGAGACGGGGCGGGCGCTTCAGGAAATCCTGGTGCAGGTGCAGGGCGTGCATGCCAACGTGGTGGCGATCGTCGAGGCTTCGCGGGAGCAATCGACCGGGCTTCGCGAGATCAACCAGTCGGTCAATGCGATGGACCAGGCAACGCAGCAGAACGCGGCGATGGTCGAGGAGAGCACCGCGGCGAGCCACGCCATGGCGCGCGAGGCGGAGGCGCTGCACGCGCTCATCCGCCGGTTCCGGCTTGCGGGCAACCCCGCCCAGCCGGTGCAGCGCACGCCGTCGCCCACCCCCGTATCGCAGCTTCATGCCATGGCGCGCGCCCTGCGTGCGCCGCGCGGCTCCACGGCGCCGGCAGCGGAGAACTGGGAAGAGTTCTGAGCGCACCGCGGCATGAAAACGGCCGGCAGCAATGCCGGCCGTTCGCGTTCTCGGGATGGGATCAATGGGCGGCGGCGTTGCCGGCCCGTGCTGCCGGCGGCACCTCGGCCGGCGGTGGGCGGTGGATCAGCGGCGCGGCCTGAAGGACCAGGCTGTCGAGCCCTTCGCCGCCATGGTTGTCGATGATGTCGAAGAATTGCCGGCGCATGCGCGGCTCCCAGAACTTGTTGATATGGGTCGCCACGCCGTTCGCCGCCTCGCTCGCCGGCTGCGAGTGGAAGAAGGTGGCGATCTGGTTTGCCATCCTGACGAGCTTGTTGCCTTCCGACATTCCTGTCTCCTAACCGTTGCCGATCCGGCGTTGTGTGCCGGAGACGATGCGCTCCGCGCCGGTGAAAATCTCGAACTCCTCGCCGCGCACCAGCGCGATCAGCGTCATGCCGGCCTCTTCGGCGGTGCGGATGGCAAGCGCCGTCGGCGCGGAAATGGCGATGATGAAGGGGCTGCCGATGATCGCGGTCTTCTGCACCATCTCGACGGAAACGCGGCTCGTCACCACGACGGCGCCGGCGCTGCCCGCATGCCCCGCCCGCCGTGCGGCGCCGACGAGCTTGTCGAGCGCATTGTGCCGGCCGACATCCTCCCGCACGGCGATGAGGCCGTCGCCCGGGACATAGAACCCGGCGCCATGCACGGCGCGCGTCACCATGTGCAGCGGCTGCTGGCCGTTCAGGAGGCGTACCGCCTCGACGACCGCATCTTCGCTGAGCGTAAGGGAGGAGGCACGCACCGAGGGCGTCACGCGCACCGCCTGCTCGATCGATTCGATGCCGCACAGACCGCAGCCGACGGGGCCGGCCATGTGGCGGCGGCGGGCGGTCAGCGCGTCGTTCTGCGCGTCCGCCAGCCGGATCTGCACGTCGATGCCCTTGTCCTCGGCCAGCACCTCGATGGTCTCGATCTCTCCGGGGTCGGTGATGATGCCTTCCGTCAGGCTGAAGCCGACGGCGAAATCCTCGAGGTCGGCGGGCGTCGCCATCATCACGGCATGGGTCGAGCCGGCATAGGAGAAGGCGACCGGGGTCTCCTCCGGCACGAAGCGTTCGCCCTCCGCAAGCCGCCCGTTGCGGCGGGCGATCTCGGCGACCTTGGTCGTGGTGGAAAAATCCGGCACGCTGCTATCCTACTCCGCTGCCTCCAGCTTGCCCCTGATCCGGCGCGAGCGGCGGGCCAGGTCGTCATATTCGATCTGCCAGTCGGACGGGCCGTTCGACGGCGAGATCTGCACGGCGGTCACCTTATACTCCGGACAGTTCGTCGCCCAGTCGGAGAAATCGGTGGTAATGACGTTCGCCTGCGTCGTCGGGTGGTGGAAGGTCGTGTAGACGACGCCCGGCGCGACGCGATCGGTGACGAGGGCGCGCAGCGTCGTCTCGCCCGCGCGGCTGGCGAGGCGCACCCAGTCGCCGTCGCGGATGCCGCGGTTTTCCGCGTCGTGCGGGTGGATCTCCAGCCGGTCCTCCTCGTGCCAGACGACGTTTTCCGTACGCCGTGTCTGAGCGCCGACATTGTACTGGCTGAGGATACGGCCGGTGGTGAGCAGTAGCGGGAAGCGCGGGCCGGTCTTCTCGTCCGTCGCGACATATTCCGTGCGGATGAACTTGCCCTTGCCGCGCACGAAGCCGTTGACGTGCATGATCGGCGAGCCCTGCGGGTTCTTCTCGTTGCAGGGCCACTGCACCGAGCCGTTCTTCTCCAGATAGTCATAGGAGACGAGGGCGAAGCTCGGCGTCGTCGCGGCGATCTCGTCCATGATCTCGGAAGGATGGCTGTAGTTCCAGGCAAGGCCCATGGCCCTGGCGAGGTTCTGGGTGACTTCCCAGTCCGCATAGCCGTTCTTCGGCGTCATCACGCGGCGCACACGGTTGATGCGGCGCTCGGCATTGGTGAAGGTGCCGTCCTTTTCGAGGAAGGTCGAGCCCGGCAGGAAGACATGGGCATAGTTCGCCGTCTCGTTGAGGAAGAGGTCCTGCACCACGACGCATTCCATGGCGGCGAGGCCTGCGGAGACGTGCCTGGTGTCCGGGTCGGACTGGAGGATGTCCTCGCCCTGGATGTAGAGGCCCTTGAACGAGCCTTCGACGGCGGCGTCCAGCATGTTGGGGATGCGCAGGCCCGGCTCGTTGTTGAGCGTCACGCCCCACAGCTTCTCGAAGATCTCGCGCGTCGCGTCGTCGGAGATGTGGCGGTAGCCCGGCAGTTCGTGCGGGAAGGAGCCCATGTCGCACGAGCCCTGCACATTGTTCTGGCCGCGCAGCGGGTTCACGCCGACGCCCTCGCGGCCGATATTGCCGGTCGCCATGGCAAGGTTGGCGATCGCCATGACGGTCGTCGAGCCCTGGCTGTGCTCGGTGACGCCGAGGCCGTAATAGATCGAGCCGTTGCCGCCGGTGGCGAACAGGCGGGCGGCACCGCGCAGCGTCTCCGCCGGCACGCCGGTGAAGGCTTCGGTTTCCTCGGGGCTGTGACGCGGCTCGGCGACGAAAGCGGCCCAATCCTCGAACTCCGACCAGTCGCAGCGCTCGCGGATGAATTTTTCGTCGAAGAGGCCTTCCGTCACGATGACATGGGCGAGCGCCGTGACGACGGCGACGTTCGTGCCGGGCTTCAGCGGCAGGTGGTAGGACGCCTTGATGTGCGGCGAGGAGACGAGCTCGATGCGGCGCGGATCGATGACGATCAGCTTGGCGCCCTGGCGCAGGCGTTTCTTCAGGCGCGAGGCGAAGACCGGGTGGCCGTCCGTCGGGTTGGCGCCGATGACGATGACGACGTCCGTGTGCTCGACGCTGTCGAAATTCTGCGTACCGGCGGAAGTGCCGAAGGCCTGGCCGAGGCCGTAGCCCGTCGGCGAATGACAGACGCGGGCGCAGGTATCGACATTGTTGTTGCCGAAGCCGGCGCGGATCAGCTTCTGGACGAGGAAGGTCTCCTCGTTGGTGCAGCGCGAGGAGGTGATGCCACCGATCGAATCCCGGCCGTACTGGTACTGGATGCGGCGGAACTCGGCGGCGACGTGGGCATTGGCTTCCTCCCAGGTCACCTCGCGCCACGGGTCCGAGATCTTCTCGCGGATCATCGGGTTGAGGATGCGCTCCTTATGGGTCGAGTAGCCATAGGCGAAGCGGCCCTTGACGCAGGAATGGCCGCGGTTCGCCTGGCCGTCCTTCCAGGGCACCATGCGCACCAGCTCCTCGCCGCGCATTTCCGCCTTGAAGGAGCAGCCGACGCCGCAATAGGCGCAGGTCGTGACGACGGAGTGTTCCGGCTGACCGATCTCGATGACGGATTTCTCGGTCAGCGTCGCCGTCGGACAGGCCTGCACGCAGGCGCCGCAGGAGACGCATTCGGATTCGAGGAAGTGCTCGTGCATGCCGGGCGAGACGCGGCTGTCGAAGCCGCGGCCCTCGATGGTCAGCGCGAAGGTGCCCTGCACCTCCTCGCAGGCCCGCACGCAGCGCGAGCAGACGATGCATTTCGACGGATCGTAGGTGAAATAGGGGTTCGATTCGTCCTTCGGCATCCAGCGGGCGTTGATCTCGCCGTTGCTGCGCGCCTTGACGTGGTTGTCGCCCTCGTAGCCGTAGCGCACGTCGCGCAGGCCGACCGCTCCGGCCATGTCCTGCAGCTCGCAGTCGCCGTTCGCCGCGCAGGTGAGACAGTCGAGCGGGTGGTCGGAGATGTAGAGCTCCATCACGCCCTTGCGGATGTTTTTGAGCCGGCTCGTCTGGGTGTGGACGATGAGGCCGGGCGCCACCGGGGTCGTGCAGGAGGCGGGCGTGCCGTTGCGGCCCTCGATCTCGACGAGGCAGAGCCGGCAGGAGCCGAAGGCATCCACCATGTCGGTGGCGCAGAGTTTCGGCACCTTTATGCCGGCCTCCATCGAGGCGCGCATGATGGAGGTGCCCTCGGGAACGGTGATCTCGTTCCCGTCGATGGTGAGCGTCACCATCCTTTCCGAGCGGGAGGCGGGAGTGCCGAAGTCGATTTCTGGAACGAGGGACATGGGAACCTCCGGGTCAATCCGTTGCGCCGCGGGTGGGCGGCGACTTCACTTGTTTCTACGACTTCGTCTCGGCGAGCGTCGCCGCGACGAGCGCATTGGCATGGCCATGGCCGAGACCGTGCGTTTCCTTGAGGAACGCGACGATCTGCATATGCGCCTTGCCGTCCTGCGCGCGGATGATCTCTTTCCAGTGCTCGATCGGCTGACCGTAGGTCTTCTCGATCGAGGGGAAGTAGGATGCGGGGCCCTTGACCTTTTCCGTCGCGCTCATTCCGCCGCCTCCACCATCGGGGCCGGGGAAAAATCCTCCGGGAAATGCGTCATGGCGCTCATGACAGGATAGGGCGTGAAGCCGCCGAGGGCGCAGAGCGAACCAAACTTCATGGTGTTGCAGAGGTCGGCGAGCAGTTCGCGGTTCTTCTCGGGCTCGATGCCCTGGGCGATCTTGTCCGCGGTCTCGACGCCGCGCGTCGAACCGATGCGACAGGGCGTGCACTTGCCGCAGCTTTCGACGGCACAGAATTCCATGGCGAAGCGCGCCTGCTTCAGCATGTCGACCGTGTCGTCGAAGACGGTGATGCCGGCATGGCCGATGAGGCCGTCCTTCGCGGCAAAGGCCTCGTAGTCGAAGGGCGTGTCGAACAGGGCGCGTGGGAAATAGGCGCCGAGCGGGCCGCCGACCTGCACGGCGCGGACCGGCCGGCCGGAGGCGGTGCCCCCGCCGATCGTGTCGACGATCTCGCCGAGCGTCAGGCCGAAGGCGGTTTCGTAGAGCCCGCCATGCTTGACGTTGCCGGCGATCTGGATCGGGATGGTGCCGCGCGAGCGGCCCATGCCGAAATCGCGGTAATAGGCGGCGCCCTTATCCATCACAACCGGCACGGAGGCGAGCGAGATGACGTTGTTGACCACCGTGGGGCGGCCCATGAAGCCCTGCAGGGCCGGCAGCGGCGGCTTGGCGCGCACGATGCCGCGCTTGCCTTCCAGGCTGTTGAGCAGCGCCGTCTCCTCGCCGCAGACATAGGCGCCTGCGCCGACGCGGATCTCCATGTCGAAGGCCCTGCCGGAGCCGAGCACAGACGGGCCGAGCATGCCGGCGGCACGCGCGATGGCGACGGCATCGTTCATCACGGCGATGGCGTGCGGATATTCGGAGCGGGTGTAGACGTAGCCCTTGGTGGCGCCGGTGGAAAGGCCCGCGATCGCCATGCCCTCGATCAGCACGAAGGGATCGCCTTCCATGATCATGCGGTCGGCGAAGGTGCCGCTGTCGCCCTCGTCGGCGTTGCAGACGATGTATTTTTGGTCACCCGGCGCATCGAGAACCGTCTTCCATTTGATGCCCGTCGGAAAGCCTGCGCCGCCGCGGCCGCGCAGGCCGCTGTCGGTGACTTCCTTGACGATGTCGGCGGGCGCCATCGCGATGGCCTTTTCGAGGCCTCGGAGGCCGCCATGGGCCTTGTAGTCCTCGAGCGAAAGGGGATCGATGACGCCGCAGCGGGCGAAGGTGAGGCGGGTCTGGTTCTTCAGGAACGGAATCTCTTCCGTTCCGCCAAGACAGAGCGGATGAGCCTTGCCGTCCAGCAGGCCGGCATCGAGCAGGGCGGGCACGTCGGCGGGCCTGACAGGCCCGTAGGCGATGCGGCCTTCGGCCGTCTCGACCTCGACCAGCGGCTCCAGCCAGTGCATGCCGCGCGAGCCGTTGCGCACGATCGTGATGTCGAGCCCGCGGGTCTCCGCCTCGCGGGAGAAGGCCTTGGCGACGCGGTCTGCGCCGAGCGCAAGGGCTGCGGCATCGCGGGGAACGTAAAGACGAACGGTCATCGGCGTGCCTCCGCGACGAGTTCCTTCGCCAGATCCGCATCGACCCGTCCATGCACCTCGCCGTCGAGCATCGCGGCGGGTGCGCAGGAACAGAGCCCGAGACAGTAGATCGGTTCCAGCGTGACGGCGCCGTCCAGCGTCGTCTGGTGGAAATCGATGCCGAGCAGCGCCTTCACGCGCTCCGCCAGCTCGTCCCCGCCCATCGACTGACAGGCCTCGGCGCGACAGAGCTTGAGCACATGCCGTCCGGTCGGGTGGTCACGATAGTCGTGATAGAAGGTGACGACGCCATGCACCTCGGCGCGCGACAGGTTGAGCGCGCGGGCGATCACCGGCAGGCTTTCCTGCGGCACGAAGCCGAACTCCGCCTGGATCTCGTGCAGGATGGGAAGAAGCGGCCCTTCGAGCCCCTTCAGTTCGCTGACGATCGCCAGCGTTCTTGCGCCGACATCGCTGCCGGGTACGTGCACATTCATCGTCAGGCCTCCCAACCGACACGAATGAACCGCAAGGCCTCCGGGTTCTGCCGCGCCGATACCATTGAAACTGCTCGGCGAAGACCGGAACCCTGTCGATCCACGCGCTATTCTAACAGCTTCTCAGCCGGGAGACGACCGGTCAATAAAGCAAAGCCGTTGATCGATAGAAAAAACCTATCAATCGATTCCCTTTTCCGCCAGCACGCGCGCTTCGTGCAGCAGGGCGGACACGAGCGGGGTGAAGGGCTCGCGATGGGTGGCGACGAGGCCGACGGTGTGGTGCGGCTCGGGATCGACGAGGGAAACTATACTTATTTCATCAGGAAATCCAAACGATTTTGCGACGTTTCGCGGCATGATGCTCGCCCAGCGTCCTGTGCGCACATGGGAGAACAGCACGATCATCGAATTGGCTTCCAGCGAGGGCTCCACCGAAACGCCCGCTTCGGCAAAGTGCCGGTTGATGATGCGCCGGTTCTGCATGTCGGCGGTCAATAGGCAAAGTCGAACGCCGCCGGCCTCCTGCCAGGTCACGGTCTGGCGATCGGCAAAGGGCGTGCCGCGGGCGGTGACGAGGCAATAGTGCTCGTGCAGCAGCGGCACGCTGGTGACGCGGCCGAGCGGCTCGTTCTCGAGGTAGGTGAGGCCGGCGTCGATCTCCAGGTTCTCCAGGAGGCCGAGGATCTTGATCGACGTGGTCGAGACGATGGAGAAGGTGACGTCCGGGTGCTTTTCCTGGAAGGGCGCGGTGATGCGCGGCACCATGGCGAGCGTCGTCGGGATGGCGGCAAGGCGGATATGGCCGGACAGGCCCTTGCGCGCCGCGCGCATCTCCTCGCGCATGGTGCGCGTGTCACCGACGATGCGGCGGGCCCATTCGAGCACGCGCTGGCCTTCCGGCGTCAGGCCCTGGTAGCGCGAGCCGCGCACGACGAGCATCACGCCCAGATGGTCCTCCAGCTGGCGGATCGCCGCCGAAAGCGTCGGCTGCGAGATGCCGAGCTCTTCCGCCGCCCGGGCGAAATGTCTCTCGCGGGCGAGCGCAATGAAGTATTCGAGCTTGTCTATCATCCCGTGCCTCCGCGTCCTTGATACAAAAGAACAGTGGCGGCACCAATGCCCCGCGCCCTATATCTGGGACGAATGGATGAGCACGAGGAGAAAGCCATGACGTTCCAGGCATTGCTGGTGGAGAAGGGGGCGGATGGCGCGGTTTCCGCGTCGGTCCAGGAACTGGACGATTCGCGGCTTCCGGACGGCGACGTCACCGTCGCCGTCGAATATTCGACGCTCAACTACAAGGACGGGCTCTGCATCAACGGCAAGGGCGGGCTGGTGCGTGCCTTCCCGCATGTGCCGGGCGTCGATTTCGCCGGCACGGTCGAAGCCTCGGACGATCCGCGCTACCGCCCCGGCGACCGGGTGGTGCTGACCGGATGGCGGGTCGGCGAAGTCTGGTGGGGCGGGTACGCGACGCGGGCGAAGGTCAAGGCCGACTGGTTGGTGCCGCTGCCGGAGGAGCTGTCGACCCGGCAGGCCATGGCGATCGGCACGGCGGGACTCACCTCCATGATGTCCGTCATCGCGCTGGAAGAGGCCGGCCTTTCGCCGCTGAAGGGCGAGGTTCTGGTGACGGGCGCGGCGGGCGGCGTCGGCTCGGTGGCGGTCGCGCTGCTGGCACGGCTCGGCTATTCGGTCGCCGCCGTCACGGGGCGGCCGGAAGCGGCGGGCTACCTGAAGGAACTGGGCGCCGAAACGATCGTCGACCGCGGCGAACTGTCGGAGGCGAGCAGCAAGCCGCTGGAATCGGAGCGCTGGGCCGGTGCCGTCGATGCGGTCGGCGGCGACATGCTGGCGCGGGTGCTCAAGCAGATGAAATATGACGGCGCCGTCGCCGCGGTCGGCCTTGCCGCCGGTGCCGCGGTTCCCTCCTTCACAGTCATCCCGTTCCTCCTGCGTGGTGTCAGCCTGCTCGGCATCGATTCGGTCATGCGGCCCTACGACCAGCGCGTCGATGCCTGGAATCGCATCGCCGCCGACCTGCCGATGGACAAGCTGGAGGCCATGGTGGTGGAGCACCGGCTGTCCGACCTGCCGGAGCTGGCCGGCAGGATCCTCGAGGGCAAGGTGAAAGGCCGCGTCGTCATAGACGTCAACGCTTGACCGGGCCACCGGTCTCAGCAGATCAGCTGGCCGCCGTTCACCTCCAGCACCTGGCCGGTGATATAGCCGGAAAGGGCCTTGGAGGCGAGGAAGAGATAGGCGGGGGCGCAGTCCTCCGTCGTGCCGAGCCGCTGCAGCGGAATGGTCTTGCGTGTCGCCTCCAGCTTTTCGGCCGATGAATAGCGCGAATGGAAGTCGGTGGTGATCGTGCCCGGCGAGACGCAGTTGACGCGGATGCCGTCCGGCGCGAGCTCGCGCGCCAGCCCCTTGGAATAGGTCGAAACGAAGGCCTTGGTCGCCGAATAGATCGCCGAACCCGGGCTGCCGCCGGTGAGCGCCGAGATCGAGACCGTGTTGACGATGGCGGCGCTTGGCGCCCGGAGCAATGAAGGCAGCAGCGCGCGCGTCACCTCGACGACGGAGGTCTGGTTGAGGCGCACGACGGTCTCGTACTGCTCGTCCGTCAGCTCGGCGGCCGGGAAGCGGCCGACCATCGTGCCGGCATTGTTGATGAGCACGTCGACATGCGGGAAGAGGCTGTCCACCCGCTGCAGGATCGCGCCGATGCCGCCTTCGACGAGGAAGTCGGAATAGACGATATGGGCGCGGGCCTCCGCGACGGCGTTTTCCAGGAAATCGGGCAATGGGCCGGAAGGCGCCCGCCCGCCATGCAGCAGCACATGGGCGCCGCAATCGAGGAACTGCCGGGCGATCTCCAGGCCGATGCCGCGCCCCGCGCCCGTCACGACGACGTTGGCGCCCTTGAACAAGGCCGGATGAAACATGTGCTTTCCTCCCGATGCTCGCCGCAACCCGCTGCCCGCCCAGTATCACAAAAAGTGGGGCGCACTCCAAGAAGGCGGGGCGGATCAATTGATGTGCTTTCGTTTTTGCATATTATGAAAACAAACGAAAGCAATGGGAGGAGCCAATGTTTCTGACAGGTCGCCAGGCGGAGATCCTCGATCTCGCCAAGGCCGAGGGCCGCGTGCTCGTGGAGGACCTTGCGGCGCGCTTCTCCGTGACGCCGCAGACCATCCGCAAGGATCTCAACGATCTCTGCGATAACAAGGTCTTGACGCGCATCCATGGCGGGGCGCTGTTCCCGAGCGGCAACGAGAATGTCAAATACGAGGCGCGCCGCTCCATCGCCGCGCCGGAAAAGCAGGCGATCGGACGCGCCGCCGCCGCCATGATCCCGGACAATTCCTCGCTCTTCATCAATATCGGCACGACGACGGAGGCGGTGGGCGAAGCGCTGCTCGATCACAAGGAATTGATGGTCATCACCAATAATATCAACGTCGCCAACCGTTTGCGCGTCTACCCCTCGATCGAGGTGGTGATTGCCGGCGGTGTCGTGCGCGGCGCGGACGGCGGCATCGTCGGCGAGGCGGCGGTCGATTTCATCCGCCAGTTCAAGGTGGATTATGCCGTCATCGGCGTTTCCGCGATCGATGAGGACGGCGCGCTGCTCGATTTCGACTATCGCGAGGTGAAGGTGGCGCAGGCGATCATCGCGAACGCGCGCCACGTCATCCTGGTTTCGGATTCGACGAAATTCGAAAGGACCGCGCCGGTTCGCATCGGCCACCTCTCGCAGGTCCACACTTTCATCACCGACAGCTGTCCTTTCGAGGGCATTCGCAGCATTTGCCAGGAGCATGACGTGCGTCTCGTGGAGACGTCCTCTCCACCCTGAGGGCGGAAATGACGTTTTCACTCACATTCGTTTGACATTCGAAATGTTTTCGTTTTAACTCCACTGGCTTTCGCAACTGCGCAGATTTGTGCGATGCGAAATGGGAGGGGAATTTGAACGGCGACGTGATCCGCGATATTTTCGTTATCGGTGGCGGCATCAATGGCTGCGGCATCGCGCGCGATGCGGCGGGCCGTGGTTATTCGGTCGTGCTTGCCGAGATGAAGGACTTTGCGTCGGGCACGTCCTCGGCCTCCACCAAGCTCATCCACGGCGGCCTGCGTTATCTCGAACATTACGAATTCCGCCTGGTGCGCGAGGCGCTGATGGAGCGCGAAGTGCTCTGGGCCATGGCGCCGCACGTCATCTGGCCGATGCGCTTCGTGCTTCCCTTCCAGAAGGGCGGCCTGCGCCCGGCCTGGCTCATCCGCCTCGGCTTGTTCCTTTATGACTATATCGGCGGGCGCAAGCTGCTGCCGGCCACCCGCACGCTCGACCTTGCAAAGGACCCGGCGGGCGGGCCGCTGAAGAAGCTCTTCCGCAAGGCCTTCGAATATTCCGACGGCTGGGTGGACGATGCCCGCCTCGTCGTCCTGAATGCCCGCGACGCCGCCGATCGCGGCGCGGATATCCGCACGGCTACCCGGGTCGTCACCGCGCGCCGCGAAAATGGCCACTGGGCCGTCGAGACCGAGAATGTCGAGACGGGCGCGCGTGAAAATTTCCGGGCGCGCATGCTGGTCAATGCGGCCGGTCCCTGGGTCGACAAGGTCCTCTCCACCGCCTTCGGCCGCAACGACGTGCACAATGTCCGTCTCGTGCAGGGCAGTCACATCGTCGTGAAGACGAAGTTCTCCGATCCGCGCGCCTACTTCTTCCAGAACCCGGACGGGCGTATCATGTTCGCCATTCCCTACCAGGAAGAGTTCACGCTGATCGGCACGACCGACCGGGACTACCAGGGCGATCCCCGGGATGTTCGCATCAGCGACGCGGAAATCGACTATCTTTGCGCCTCGGCGAGCGAATATTTCGCCGAGCCGGTGAAGCGGGACGACATCGTCTGGACCTATTCCGGCGTGCGCCCGCTCTTCGACGACGGCGCCAGCAAGGCGCAGGAAGCGACGCGCGACTACGTGCTGAAGGTCGAGGGCGGCGATGGCCAGGCGCCGTTGCTCAACATTTTCGGCGGCAAGCTCACCACCTACCGGCGCCTCGCCGAATCGGCGCTGGAGAAGATCGGGGATGCGATCGGCGCGAAGGGGGACCGCTGGACGGCCGGTTCGCGCCTGCCCGGCGGCGATTTCAAGGTCGACGGGTTCGATGCCGAGGTGAAGGGGCTTTCCGCGCGGTTCGCCTTCCTCGCCCCGGCCCATGCCCGCCGGCTCGTGCGGCTCTACGGCACGCGGGCGGCGGCGATGCTGGACGGCGCGAAGGGCATCGACGATCTCGGCCGGCATTTCGGCAGCGACCTTTATGAGCGCGAAGTGCGCTGGCTGATGAAGGAAGAATGGGCCCGGCATGCCGAGGACGTGCTGTGGCGGCGGACCAAACGCGGATTGCATCTGACAGCCGCGGAGGCGGCTGTTCTGGAAGACTACATGGCGGCTGCACAGGCGGCCCCCCACTAGCGACCTTTTCCGGTGGCTGGGAGGAACGACGGAGACAGGAATGCTGGAACTCAAGAACATCACGAAGGTGGCGGGGGCGGAGACGCACATCCATCCGACCAACCTCGTGCTCGAGCGCGGCTCGCTCAACGTGCTGCTCGGCCCGACGCTGTCGGGCAAGACCTCGCTGATGCGGCTGATGGCCGGCCTCGACACGCCGACATCCGGTTCCGTCTGGTTCGACGGCAAGGACGTGACGGGCGTGCGCGTGCAGGATCGTGGCGTCGCCATGGTCTACCAGCAGTTCATCAACTATCCGGCGCTGACCGTCTACGAGAACATCGCCTCGCCGATGCGCATCAAGGGCGCCGACAACGGGACCATCGACCGGGAAGTGCGCAAGGCGGCCGATCTTCTGAAGCTGACGCCCTATCTCGACCGCACGCCGCTCAACCTTTCGGGCGGCCAGCAGCAGCGCACTGCGCTCGCCCGCGCCATCGTCAAGAATGCCAGCCTCGTGCTGCTCGACGAGCCGCTCGCCAACCTCGACTACAAGCTGCGCGAGGAACTGCGCCTCGAACTGCCGAAGATCTTCGCCGCCTCCGGCGCGATCTTCGTCTACGCGACGACGGAACCCTCCGAGGCGCTGCTGCTCGGCGGCAACACGGCGACGCTCTCCGAGGGCCGTATCACCCAGTTCGGCCGCACGATCGACGTCTACCGCCGGCCGAACGATCTTCTGACGGCCCGCACCTTCGCCGACCCGCCGCTCAACACGATGCAGGTGCTGAAGACCGGCGGCCATTTCGAGATCGGCGGCAAGCCGGTCCTGCCGGTGCCGGCGCATCTTGTCGCGCTGCCGGACGGCCCCTGCACCATCGCCTTCCATCCGCATCACCTTTCGCTCGCCAGCCAGCATCCGGCTTCTGCGAGCCTTCAGGCGCGCACGGCGATTTCCGAGATCGCCGGCTCGGAAAGCTTCATTCACATCGAGTTCGAGGGCAGCCGCTGGGTCATGCTCTCGCCGGGCATCCACGACATCGAGCCGGACGCGGTCATCACCGTCCATGTCGACACGCGCCACCTGATGGCCTTCGGCACGGACGGCAGGGCGATCGCGGAACCCGCGGCCGCGGCGGCCTGAGGAGGAGACCATGGCACGCATCAATCTCGACCACATCCGCCACGCCTACGGCGAAAAGCCGAAATCGGAAGCGGACTATGCGCTGAAGGAAGTGCACCACGAGTGGAACGACGGCGGCGCCTATGCGCTGCTCGGCCCCTCGGGCTGCGGCAAGACCACGCTGCTCAACATCATCTCCGGCCTGCTGCAGCCGTCCGAGGGGCGCATCCTGTTCGACGGCAAGGATGTCACCTACCTTTCGACGCAGCAGCGCAACATCGCGCAGGTCTTCCAGTTCCCGGTCATCTACGACACGATGACGGTCTACGACAATCTCGCCTTCCCCTTGCGCAACCGCGGCGTCGCCGAACCGGAAGTCGATCGCCGCGTGCGCGAGATCCTGGAAATGATCGATCTCGCGGGCTGGGCGAAGAAGACGGCGCGCGGGCTCACCGCCGACCAGAAGCAGAAGATCTCGCTCGGCCGCGGCCTCGTGCGCAACGACGTCAACGCCATCCTGTTCGACGAGCCGCTGACCGTCATCGACCCGCATATGAAATGGGTGCTGCGCTCGCAGTTGAAGAAGCTGCACCGGCAGTTCGGCTTCACCATGGTCTATGTCACGCATGACCAGACCGAGGCGCTGACCTTCGCCGACAAGGTGGTGGTCATGTATGACGGCCAGATCGTGCAGATCGGTACGCCGGCCGAGCTTTTCGAAAAGCCGAGCCACACCTTCGTCGGCTACTTCATCGGCTCGCCGGGCATGAACGTGCTGCCGGCATTCATCGACGGCAACAGCATCAGGGTCGGTGAAGAGACGCTTACGCTCGACTACCGGCCGCAGGTCGCCGCCGGCGCGAAGACGGAACTCGGCATCCGCCCGGAATTCATCGCGCTGTCGCGCGAGGGCATGCCGGTCTCGATCAGCAAGGTCGAGGATATCGGCCGGCAGAAGATCGTGCGCGCCGAATTCGCCGGTAAGCCGATCGCCATCGTCGTTCCCGAGGACGGCGAAATCCCCGCCGAGCCGCGCGTCACCTTCGATCCCGCGGCCATCAACATCTACGCCGATTCCTGGCGTGTCGGCAGGGAGGGCTGACGATGAACAAGACCTGGAACAACAAGGCCTGGTTCATGGTCCTGCCCGTCCTGCTGCTCGTCGCCTTCTCGGCGGTGATCCCGCTGATGACGGTGGTGAACTATTCGGTGCAGGACACGTTCGGCAACAACCAGTTCTTCTGGAACGGCGTCGGCTGGTTCTCCGACGTTCTGGAATCCGACCGCTTCTGGCAGGCGCTCGGCCGCAACCTGCTCTTTTCCGGCATCATCCTGACCATCGAGATCCCGCTCGGCATCCTGATCGCGCTCAACATGCCCAAGAAGGGCCTCGGCGTGCCGGTCTGCCTCGTCCTGATGGCGCTGCCGCTGCTCATCCCGTGGAATGTCGTCGGCACGATCTGGCAGGTGTTCGGCCGCGTCGACATCGGCCTGCTCGGCCGCACGCTCCATTCGCTCGGCATCAACTACAACTATGTCAACAACGTCTTCGATGCCTGGCTGACGCTGATCATCATGGACGTCTGGCACTGGACGAGCCTTGTCGTGCTACTCTGCTATGCCGGCCTCGTCTCGATCCCGGAGGCCTATTACCAGGCCGCCAAGATCGACGGCGCCTCGCGCTGGGCCGTGTTCCGCTATATCCAGTTGCCGAAGATGAAGCGCGTGCTGCTCATCGCCTTCCTGCTGCGCTTCATGGACAGTTTCATGATCTATACCGAGCCCTTCGTCGTCACCGGCGGCGGCCCCGGCAACTCGACCACCTTCCTGTCGATCGACCTCGTCAAGATGGCGATCGGCCAGTTCGACCTCGGCCCGGCCGCGGCCATGTCCATCATCTACTTCCTGATCATCCTGCTGCTCTCGTGGATCTTCTACACGGTCATGACCAGCAGCGACGAACAGGCGTGAGGGAGGAAACCATGACCTCACAGGCAACCACCGCAAACACCATCCAGACGGGCGTTGCGAGCAATGCCGGCGCGAAGGCCGGGGCCGGCTCGAAGCGCAGCCTCTCCTGGCTCATTCCGACGCTCTACATCGTCTTCCTGATGCTGCCGATCTACTGGCTCGTCAACATGAGCTTCAAGACGAACCAGGAGATCACCGGCGTCTTCTCGCTCTGGCCGCAGTCGCCGACGCTCCGCAACTACGCCGTGATCTTCACCGATCCGGCCTGGTATTCGGGCTATATCAACTCGATCCTCTATGTGGTCCTGAACACGGTCATCTCGGTCGCCGTGGCGCTGCCGGCGGCCTATGCCTTCTCGCGCTACCGCTTCCTCGGCGACAAGCACCTGTTCTTCTGGCTGCTGACCAACCGCATGGCGCCGCCGGCCGTCTTCGCGCTGCCGTTCTTCCAGCTCTATTCGGCCTTCGGCCTGATCGACACGCATATCGCCGTCGCCATCGCGCACTGCCTGTTCAACGTGCCGCTCGCCGTCTGGATCCTCGAGGGCTTCATGTCCGGCGTGCCGAAGGAGATCGACGAGACCGCCTATATCGACGGCTATTCGTTCCCGAAGTTCTTCGCCAAGATCTTCGTGCCGCTGATCGCCTCGGGCATCGGTGTCGCCGCCTTCTTCTGCTTCATGTTCTCCTGGGTCGAGCTCCTGATCGCCCGTACGCTGACGACGACGGACGCCAAGCCGATCGCCGCCACGATGACGCGCACGGTCTCGGCCTCGGGCATGGACTGGGGCGTGCTGGCCGCCGCCGGTGTGCTCACCATCATTCCCGGCGCGCTCGTCATCTATTTCGTCCGCAACTACATCGCCAAGGGCTTTGCCCTGGGGAGGGTCTGATGGCCGCCGTCGCAAACCGCAACAACCGCTGGCCCGTGGCGCTTGCCGCCGTGCTCGCCGCCTATGCCGTCATCACCGGCCTCCTCGTCATGGCGATCCCCGTCAAGGACGGCGCGCGCGACTGGTTCGCCTCGCTCATTCCGGGCGGCTGGATGGCCTGGTCGTTCCCGACGGCCATGTTCTTTCTGACGATCTTCACGCTGATCGCGCTGATGGCGGTGTGGGAATATGCCCGTCCGGGCGGGTCCCCGCGCGTCGGCATCCTGCGCTTCGAGACGACCCGCGGCGACCGGCTCTTCGTGTCGCTGCTCGGCTCGGCGTTCATTCATCTCGCATGGCTGGGGCTCGTCGGCCCCAACCTGTGGTGGGCTCTTGCCTTGTCCGTGGTCTACGCCATCGGCGTGTTCCGCTTCGTCTAGGCAAAGGAAAGGGAGGCCCCGGGGAGAATAGGGGCCTTCGCGCATGCAATCGCAAAACCCCAAGGGAGGATCAATATGCGAAAGCAACTTCTGACGACGACGGCAGCCATGCTGCTGGCGTTCACCGGCTCCGCATTCGCGGACATGGATGCCGCCAAGAAATTCCTCGATGCGGAAATCGGCGACCTGTCCGCGCTCGACCGCGCCGGCCAGGAAGCGGAGATGCAGTGGTTCATCGATGCCGCCAAGCCCTTCGCCGGCATGGAGATCAAGGTCGTTTCGGAAACGATCACCACGCATGAATACGAATCGAAGGTCCTTGCGCCGGCCTTCACCGCCATCACCGGCATCAAGATCACCCACGACCTGATCGGCGAAGGCGACGTCATCGAGAAGCTCCAGACGCAGATGCAGTCGGGCGAGAACATCTACGACGCCTATGTCAACGACTCGGACCTGATCGGCACCCATTGGCGCTACCAGCAAGCCCGTTCGCTGACCGATTTCATGGCGAACGAAGGCAAGGACGTCACCAATCCCGGCCTCGACCTCGACGACTTCATCGGCAAGTCCTTCACGACCGCGCCGGACGGCAAGCTCTATCAGCTGCCCGACCAGCAGTTCGCGAACCTCTACTGGTTCCGCTACGACTGGTTCAACGACGAGAAGAACAAGGCGGACTTCAAGGAGAAGTACGGCTACGACCTCGGCGTTCCGGTCAACTGGTCGGCCTATGAGGACATCGCCGAGTTCTTCACCGGCCGCGAGATCGACGGCAAGAAGGTCTATGGCCACATGGACTACGGCAAGAAGGACCCGTCGCTCGGCTGGCGCTTCACCGATGCGTGGCTCTCGATGGCCGGCAACGGCGACAAGGGCATCCCGAACGGCCTGCCGGTCGACGAATGGGGCATCAAGGTCGACGAGAATTCCCGTCCGGTCGGCTCGTGCGTCGCCCGCGGCGGCGACACCAACGGACCGGCTTCGGTCTATGCCATCCAGAAGTACCTCGACTGGCTGAAGGCCTATGCACCGGCGGCTGCCGGCGGCATGACCTTCTCCGAATCCGGCCCGGTTCCCTCGCAGGGCGAAGTCGCCCAGCAGATGTTCACCTATACGGCGTTCACCGCCGACTTCGTGAAGGAAGGCCTGCCGGTCGTCAATGAGGACGGCACGCCGAAGTGGCGCTTCGCCCCGTCGCCGCACGGCGTCTACTGGAAGGACGGCATGAAGCTCGGCTACCAGGACGTGGGTTCCTGGACGCTGTTGAAGTCGACGCCTGAAGACCGCGCCAAGGCCGCCTGGCTCTATGCGCAGTTCGTCGTCTCCAAGACGGTCGACGTCAAGAAGAGCCATGTCGGCCTGACGCTCATCCGCGAATCCTCGATCGCCCATCCGTCGTTCACGGAGCGGGCGCCGAAGCTGGGCGGTTTGATCGAGTTCTACCGTTCGCCGGCCCGCGTGCAGTGGTCGCCGACGGGTACGAACATCCCGGACTATCCGAAGCTGGCACAGCTGTGGTGGCAGGCGATCGGCGATGCCTCCTCGGGCGCCAAGTCCGCGCAGGAAGCCATGGATTCTCTGTGCGCCGAGCAGGAGAAGGTGCTGGAGCGCCTCGAGCGCGCCGGCGTCATGGGCGACATGGGTCCGAAGCTCGCCGAAGAGCACGATCTCGAATACTGGAACAAGGATGCCGTTGCGAAGGGCAACCTCGCGCCGCAGCTGAAGATCGAGAACGAAAAGGAAAAGCCGCTCACCGTCAACTATGACGAACTCGTCAAGAGCTGGCAGAAGTAAGGCGAAACGGCCGAGGGCGGTGTTTCGCCCGCGGCCATCTCTCCGGCATTTCCGGTAAAGCCGCGACGCGGTCTTGCGGGAACTGCCGTACCATCCGATCCCCTTTGCCCGCGTGCCGAAAGGTGCGCGGGCCTTTTCGTCTCAGCCGAGCCGCTTCACCCAGAGCGTATCGATGATGGAGGGGAAGAGCGTGTCGAGCATGTCCGTGTCGCTGCCGCATTCGGCCATGCGGGAAAGCTTCTTGTCGAGCGTCAGGTGGGCGAAACCGTGCGCCGTCGACCAGATGCCGATCAGCATGGCCTCGCCCTCGGCGTCGAGTTCCTCGCCTTCCTTCTGGCCGCGCAAGGCACGCACGGTTCGTTCGAGCGCATTCCAGGCCTCGCCCGTCGCCCGGTCCAGCGACGGCTGGTCGTGCAGCAGCATGTCGTGGCGGAACATCAGGTGGAAGCGGCCGGGAAATTCCACGGCGAAGCGCACATAGGCGACGCCCTGCGCCTTGAGACGTTCGGCCGTGCTGCCGGTGTCGCCGGCAATCGCCAGCCGGCGGGCAAGCTCCGCCCAGCCGAGGGCGGCGACCTCCGTGAGAAGGCCGGCCGTGCCGCCGAAATGGTGCGAGGGGGCGGCGGGCGAGACCCCGGCGCGCCGGGCGGTCTCGCGCAGCGTGAACCCTTCGAGGCCCCGCTCGGCGAGCAGCTCGTCGGCAGCGCGGATCAGCGCGTCGCGCAGGTCGCCGTGGTGATAGCCGCGTTCGGCAGTTTTTTTCTCGTTCATCGCAGGCCTCGCAGACATGTCATCTTTACAGTGTAAAGATTATGCGCTAGCACAATGTAAACACTGTTCAGATTTCTGCGAGGTATCATAATGCGTGCAGCCCGTGTGGCAACCGCCGAGACGAGGCGGGAACCATGGACCCTTTCGCAGATGCCGGATCAGGCCGGCCGCCTTGCCGTCGTCACCGGCGCCAATAGCGGCCTCGGCTTCCTGACGGCGCGCGAGCTTGCGAGGAAGGGCGCCGCGGTCCTGATGACCGCGCGCGACGAGGGCCGGGGGGAGCGGGCGCTGGCCCGCATTCGCACCGAGCTTCCCGGGGCCGAGGTCATGCTCCGCCGGCTCGATCTTGCCGATCTCGACGATGTCGCGGCCTTTGCCGCCAGGCTTGTCGCCGAAGGCCGGCCGGTCGATCTCCTCATCAACAATGCCGGTGTCATGATGCCGCCGCACGGGCTGACGCGGCAGGGCCACGAAACCCAGTTCGGTGTCAACCACCTCGCCCATTTCGCGCTGACGCTGCGCCTGCTGCCGCTGCTGTCCGCCGCGCCCGGTGCCCGTGTCGTCACGGTCAGCTCCGAGCTGCACCGGCGCGGCCGCATCCATTTCGAGGACATCAGGGGCGAGAAGGCCTATGGCCGCCTTGCCTTCTACGCCCAGTCGAAGCTCGCCAACGTGCTCTTCGCGCTGGAACTCGACCGCCGTCTCAAGGCGGCCCGCCTGCCGGTGCTCAGCGTGCTCGCCCATCCCGGCTATTCCGCCACCAACCTCCAGACCAGTGCGACATCGGGCGCGCTGCGCCTCTTCATGCGCATCGGCAACCGCTTCCTCGCGCAGAATGCCGAGCAGGGCGTGCTGAACCAGCTCCATGCGGCAACCGCCGAAGGCCTTGTCGGGGGCGAGTTCATCGGCCCCGACGGGTTTCGCGAGATGCGCGGCGCCCCCGCGATCGTGCAGCCACTGCCCGCCGCGACCGATCCTGTCCTTGCCGCGCGGCTGTGGCGGCTGTCGGAAGACCTTGCCGGCCTCACCTTCCCTTCCGTTGCGGAGCACCTGCGATGACCGCCCTGACGATGGACGCCTATCATTTCTTCCGTGCCTGGATGCGCGATCCGCTGCGCGTCGCTTCGGTCACGCCCTCCGGCAAGGCGCTGGCGGACCTCATCGTGCGGGAAATCGGGCCGGAGACCGGCCGGGTCATCGAGCTCGGCCCCGGAACGGGCGTCTTCACGCGGGCCCTGCTGCGTCGCGGCGTCGCGGAGGAGAACATTGTCCTCGTGGAAATGGGAGCGGAATTCGCGGCGCTGCTGCAGCAGCGCTTTCCCAAGGCGCAGATCGCCTGCACCGATGCGGCGCGCATCGCCCGGTTCTGCGCCGCGCCCGCGGGCGCGGCGATCAGCGGCCTGCCGCTGCTCTCCATGCGGCCGGAGAAGGTTTTCGCCATTCTTGCCGGCACCTTCGCGCGGCTTGGCGAGGGGGCAGCGCTCTACCAGTTCACCTATGGCCTGCGTTGCCCGGTGCCGCGCGCCGTGCTCGACCGGCTCGGTCTCTCCGCCGTCAGGGTCGGCGGCACGCTGCGCAACGTGCCGCCGGCCTTCGTCTACCGGATCAGCCGCAAGGGCTGAACCGTCCAAAGACCGTTTGCCGGATTCCATGCATTGCGCAGCGCGGGGTCTTCCGCTAAGAGACCCCGCGGTTTCTCCCGCGCGCTCGCGCGAACATCTGGAATAGCGGTACACACAAATGGCACGCATCGTGATGAAATTCGGCGGAACGTCCGTCGCTGACCTCGACCGTATCCACAATGTGGCCCGCCATGTGAAACGCGAGGTCGATGCCGGCCACGAGGTCGCCGTCGTCGTTTCCGCCATGTCCGGCAAGACCAACGAACTGGTCGCCTGGGTGCAGGGCATGCCGAAGGTGACGGGCGCCAACTCGCCCTTCTACGACGCGCGCGAATATGACGCGATCGTCGCCTCCGGCGAACTGGTTACCGCCGGCCTTCTCGCCATCGCGCTCCAGTCGATGGGCATCAATGCCCGCTCCTGGCAGGGCTGGCAGATCCCGATCCGCACCGACAACGCCCATGGCGCCGCCCGCATCCTCGAGATCGACGGCGGCGAAATCGTCCGCCGCATGGGCGAGGGCCAGGTGGCGGTCGTCGCCGGCTTCCAGGGCCTCGGCCCCGACAACCGCGTCGCCACGCTCGGCCGCGGCGGCTCCGACACGTCGGCCGTCGCCATCGCCGCCGCCGTCAAGGCGGACCGCTGCGACATCTATACCGACGTCGACGGCGTCTACACGACCGACCCGCGCATCGAGCCGAAGGCCCGGCGCCTGAAGAAGATCGCCTTCGAGGAAATGCTCGAAATGGCCTCGCTCGGCGCCAAGGTGCTGCAGGTGCGCTCGGTCGAGCTTGCCATGGTGCACAAGGTGCGCACCTTCGTCCGCTCGTCTTTCGTGGATCCCGATGCGCCGGGCATGGGCGATCTTCTGAACCCGCCCGGTACGCTGATTTGTGATGAGGATGAGATCGTGGAACAGGAAGTCGTAACCGGCATCGCCTATGCCAAGGATGAAGCGCAGATTTCGCTCCGCCGCGTCGCCGACCGGCCGGGCGTTTCGGCCGCGATTTTCGGCCCGCTCGCCGAAGCCCACATCAATGTCGACATGATCGTCCAGAACATTTCCGAGGACGGCTCGAAGACCGACATGACCTTCACCGTGCCGTCCGGCGACATGGAGAAGGCGCTCAAGGTGCTCGAAGGCGCCAAGGAGAAGGTCGGCTTCGACGTGATCCAGCACGAGACGGGCCTCGTCAAGGTCTCCGTCATCGGCATCGGCATGCGCAGCCATGCGGGCGTTGCCGCCTCGGCCTTCCGCGCGCTTGCCGAGAAGGGCATCAACATCCGGGCGATCACCACCTCCGAGATCAAGATTTCCATCCTGATCGACGGCGCCTATGCCGAACTCGCCGTTCGGACTTTGCATTCCGTCTACGGTCTCGATAAGAAGTAAGGACCGGCCGACTCGGTGCCGATCTCAAGGATCGCCGGCGTGGCCCGCGCCGGTGGAGTAACGTCATATTCGGGAGACGCCACGCGATGAGAGACCTCTCCGCGGGTCCGCGCGTTCTTCTCAAGCGGCTGCGCGAACTGATGGCGGAGCCGCTCGAGCCGCAGGAGCGCCTTGACCAGATCGTGCGCCAGATCGCGCAGAACATGGTCGCGGAAGTGTGTTCCGTCTACGTGCTGCGCTCCGATGGCATCCTCGAACTCTATGCGACCGAAGGCCTCAATCCCGGGGCCGTCCACCTCGCCCAGCTCAAGATGGGCCAGGGCCTTGTCGGCACCATCGCCGCCTCCGCGCGGCCGCTGAACCTTTCCGACGCCCAGTCGCATCCCGCCTTCACCTACCTGCCGGAAACGGGCGAGGAGATCTACCACTCCTTCCTCGGCGTTCCTATCTTGCGCACCGGCAGGGCGCTCGGCGTGCTTGTCGTGCAGAACAAGGCGAGCCGCACCTACCGCGAGGACGAGGTGGAGGCGCTCGAAACGACGGCGATGGTGATTGCGGAAATGGTGGCGACCGGCGAGCTGAAGAAGCTCACCAAGCCCGGTCTCGAGCTGGACCTGTCCCGCCCCGTCGCGATCGAGGGGGCGAGCTTCGGCGAAGGCATCGGTCTCGGCTATGTCGTGCTGCACGAGCCGCGCATCGTCGTGACGAACCTTTTGAACGAGGATTCCGAACACGAGCTCGGCCGCCTCGCCGAGGCGCTCGGGTCGCTGCGCATCTCGATCGACGACATGCTCTCTCGCCGCGAAGTGTCGATGGAGGGCGAGCACCGCGAGGTGCTGGAAACCTATCGCATGTTCGCGCATGACCGCGGCTGGGTGCGGAAGCTCGAGGAGGCGATCCGCAACGGCCTGACCGCGGAAGCGGCCGTCGAGCGGGTGCAGAGCGAGACCAAGGCGCGCATGATCCGCCTGACGGATCCCTATCTGCGCGAGCGCATGCACGATTTCGACGATCTCGCCAACCGGCTCCTGCGCCAGCTGACCGGCTATGGCGCGAAGCTCTCGGCCAGCAGCTTCCCGAACGATGCGATCGTCGTCGCGCGTGCCATGGGCGCGGCGGAACTGCTCGATTATCCGCGCCAGAACGTGCGCGGCCTGGTGCTCGAAGAGGGTGCCGTCACCAGCCATGTGGTGATCGTCGCGCGCGCCATGGGCATTCCGGTGGTCGGCCAGGCGGCGGGTGCGGTGGCGCTTGCCGAAAACGGCGATTCCATCATCATCGACGGCGACGACGGCCGGGTGCATCTGCGGCCTTTGCCCGATCTCCAGCGCTCCTACGAGGAGAAGGTGCGTTTCCGCGCCCGCCGGCAGGAGCAGTACCGCGCGCTGCGCGCCGTGGAGCCCGTCACGAAGGACGGCCGGGCGATTAGTCTCCAGATGAATGCGGGCCTGCTCGTCGACCTGCCGCATCTCAACGAATCCGGCGCATCCGGCATCGGCCTCTTCCGCACCGAGCTCCAGTTCATGATCGCCTCGACCATGCCGAAGGCGGAGGAACAGGAGGCGTTCTATCGCAACGTGCTGAAGCATGCCGGCGGCCGCCCCGTGACGTTCCGCACGCTCGATATCGGCGGCGACAAGGTCGTGCCCTATTTCCGCGCGGCGGAGGAGGAGAACCCGGCGCTCGGCTGGCGGGCCATCCGCCTGTCGCTCGACCGGCCGGGCCTCCTGCGCACCCAGCTTCGCGCCATGCTGCGCGCCGCGGCGGGCGCCGATCTCCGGCTGATGCTGCCGATGGTGACCGAGGTTTCCGAGCTGAAGGAGGTCCGCGACCTTCTCCAGAAGGAAATCCAGCGGCAGTCCAAGATCGGCGAGCAGCTGCCCAAGAAGCTGCAGTTCGGCGCCATGCTGGAGGTGCCGGCGCTACTCTGGCAGCTCGACGAGCTGATGGCCGAGGTCGATTTCGTCTCGGTCGGCTCGAACGACCTCTTCCAGTTCGCCATGGCGGTCGATCGCGGCAATGCCCGCGTCTCCGACCGGTTCGACACGCTCGGCCGGCCGTTCCTGCGCATCCTGCGCGATATCGTGCGCGCCGGCATACGCAACGACACGCCGGTGACGCTTTGCGGCGAGATGGCGAGCAAGCCGATCTCGGCCATGGCGCTGCTCGGCATCGGCTTCCGCTCGGTCTCGATGTCGCCGGCGGCGATCGGCCCGGTCAAGTCGATGCTGCTGTCGCTCGATGCGGGCAAGCTCGAAGCGGTGCTGACGCCGGCGCTCGACGATACAAGGCCGACGGCCTCGATCCGCCAGATCCTCACCGACTTTGCGGCCGAGAACGGCGTTCCGCTTTAAAGACCTGACTGGAGTTTGAACGGTGGCGAAGCTTCCCGTTGAAAAGATGCGCGAACTCGAACGCCGTTTCGGCGAGATCGAGGCACGCATGTCGGCGGGGCCGGATTCGGAGACCTATGTGCGTCTTGCCTCGGAATATTCCGAGCTTCAGCCGGTCGTGACGAAGATCCGCGAATACGAGAAGGTCAGCGGCGAGATCGCCGACCTCGACGCACTGCTTGCCGACAAGGCGACCGACCGCGAGATGCGCGACCTTGCGGAGATGGAGTTGCCGGAGCTGAAGGAACGGCTGGAGGGGCTGGAAAAGGAGATGCAGATCCTGCTTCTCCCCAAGGATGCCGCCGACGAGAAGAGCGCGATCCTGGAAATCCGCGCCGGCACGGGCGGTTCGGAAGCTGCGCTCTTTGCCGGCGACCTCTTCCGCATGTACGAGCGCTACGCTTCCGCCCATAACTGGAAGGTCGAGGTGCTGTCCGCGAGCGAGGGGGAAGCGGGCGGCTTCAAGGAAATCATCGCGACGATCACCGGGCGCGGCGTTTTTGCCAAGTTGAAGTTCGAATCGGGCGTGCACCGCGTCCAGCGCGTTCCGGAGACGGAGGCGAGCGGGCGCATCCACACTTCGGCGGCGACCGTCGCCGTGCTGCCGGAAGCGGAAGAGATCGACATCGAGATCCGGCCGGAGGATATCCGCGTCGATACGATGCGCTCCTCGGGTGCCGGCGGCCAGCACGTCAACACGACGGACTCGGCCGTGCGCATCACCCACCTGCCGACCGGCCTCGTCGTGACGAGCTCGGAAAAGTCGCAGCACCAGAACCGCGCCAAGGCCATGCAGGTGCTGCGCTCGCGGCTCTACGACATCGAGCGCCAGCGCGCGGAAAGCGAGCGCTCCGCGGACCGCAAGAGCCAGGTCGGCTCGGGCGACCGTTCCGAGCGCATCCGCACCTACAATTTCCCGCAGGGCCGCGTAACGGACCACCGCATCAACCTGACGCTCTACAAGCTCGACCGCATGATGGTCGGCGAGATCGACGAGGTGGTCGATGCGCTGGTCGCCGACTACCAGGCCGGCCTTCTCGCGCAGCTCGGCGAACAGGGGCGATGAACGGCCCGACGCTCGCCGAGGTGCTGGCCGCGGCGCGGCGCCGGCTTGCCGGAGCGGGCATCCGCGATGCAGCAGGCGACGCGCGGACCTTGCTCATGGGCCTATTGGACCTGACGCCGACATCCTTCGTGACCGAGAGCGGCCGCAGTCTGGACGAGGCCGAGCGGCGCGCCGTCGATGCGGCGCTCGACCGCCGCATCGCGCGCGAGCCGGTTCACCGCATCCTCGGCCGCCGGGCCTTTTCGCGGCTCGACCTGGTGCTGTCGCCGGAAACGCTGGAGCCGCGTCCGGATACCGAAATCCTCGTTGATGCCCTGGCGCCCTATGCGGAAAAGATCGTGCGCGCGACGGGCGGCTGCCGCATCCTCGATCTTGGCACCGGAACGGGCGCGATCTGTCTTGCCCTCCTGGACCTCGTGCCCGGGGCGACCGGCGTGGGGGCGGATCTTTCGGCCGGGGCCCTTGAAACGGCGCGGCGCAATGCCGATATCAACGGTGTCGCGGATCGCTTCGAAGCGGTCGAGAGCGACTGGTTTGCAGCCGTGACCGGGGCCTTCGACATCATTGTGTCAAACCCGCCCTATATCGTCCGCTCCGTGGTCGGAACGCTGGACGATGAGGTCCGGCTCCACGATCCGATACTGGCGCTGGATGGCGGTGAAGATGGGCTCGACGCCTATCGCGCCATTGCTGCCGGCGCGGGCGCTCATCTTCGGGAAAACGGCCTGGTGGCCTATGAGATCGGTTACGACCAGAAGGATGAGGTCACGGCCATCATGCGCGAGAAGGGTTTTTCGCGGATCGAGGCGATCAAGGATCTCGGCGGCAATGACCGCGCTCTTGTCTTTATAGCAGCGGTTGCCCGGTGATTTGCTGCGCAAGCACAGTAAATTCTGCGACCGCAAAGAAAAGGCTTGGAATCGGGAAAGAAGCGGGATAGGTTGCGGCCACGCACTGGGCAAGCGGTCATGGCACAGAGATTCGTTCCTGCATGACCCGATCGCGAGGATTGCTCTCTCGAAGAGTTGCTAGGGTTGAAGACTGCCTAGTGCGGGTACCTGTTAATTTGACGTCTTACGGCGACAGGACCACCGACCGGCGTGGTTTGCCCGCGGGTAAGGATGCTTGATCTGGCGTGTCCCGATCAGGCGTGCAGACACATGATCATCAAGACACGATACGTTAGGTGAGTGACATATGAGGCCAGGACAGCAAAACAAGCGCGGCCGCGGGCGTAACAACAACAATAATAACAACAATAACAACAACCAACACCGCAAGGGCGGCAATCCCCTGACGCGGACCTATGACAGCTCGGGTCCGGACGTGAAGATCAGGGGCACGGCCCAGCATATCGCCGAAAAGTACGCAGCGCTTGCCCGTGACGCCCAGAGCGCCGGCGACCGCGTCATGGCGGAAAACTATCTCCAGCATGCCGAGCACTACAACCGCATCATTGCCGCCGCCCAGGCGCAGATGCAGGACCGTTTCCCGCGGGACGAGCGCTCGGACAATGCCGACCGGACGGATTTCAACGATCGCGACGGTTTCGAGCGGGACTCCGACGAGATCGATTCGACGGCCGTCGACGAGCCTGCAGCCGTTGCGGCTCCGGTTGCCCCGGCCCCCGTCGCCGAGCAGCCCGTCATCGATGGCACCGGCCCGCAGCCGATCATCGAAGGCACGCCGGCTGAAGTTTCGCTCGAAGACGAGGCTGCGGCCCCGGCCGCCGGCCGCGCGCCGTCGCGCCGCCGCAGCACGCCTCGCCCGCGCCGTCCGCGTCGGGGCGAAGCCCAGGCCGCCGGTGACGAGGCGCAGCCCGCAGGCGATGAGGCTCCGGCCCTCGAAGCGTCGGAATAATTGCCTCCACCATCCTTGAAGAACCCGGCCTCGTGCCGGGTTCTTGCGTTTTGCAAGGCGCCCGCGAAAAATCTCCGGCGGCGGCCAGGCGCTCCCTTTAATTCCAGAAAACCCTCCACCATATTCGTTTCAAGCGGTTGACCCGTCGCAAGGCCGGGGATCGCATGCATGACAGGCTCGCCTGATGGGAGCCTTATCCTGAAACGTCGACCGGTGCCTCGAAGGGCCGGCCGAGTCCTGGAGGTGAATGATGAACATTGAAAAATACTCCGAACGCGTTCGCGGCTTCCTGCAGTCCGCCCAGACGAAGGCGCTGGCCGACGGCAATCCGCAGTTCACGCCCGAACACGTTCTGAAGGTGCTGCTCGATGACGAGCAGGGCATGGCGACGTCGCTGATCGAGCGAGCCGGCGGCGATGCGCGCGATGTGCGGATCGCCAACGATGCCGCGCTTGCCAAGCAGCCGAAAGTTTCCGGCGGCAACGGGCAGGTCTATCTCTCCCAGCCGCTTGCAAAGGTTTTCTCCACCGCCGAAGAGGCCGCAAAGAAGGCCGGCGACAGCTTTGTCACCGTCGAACGCCTGCTTCTGGCGCTCGCGATCGAAAAATCCGCGGCGACGTCCGAGATCCTGGCGAAGGCCGGCGTGACGCCGGGCAAGCTCAACCAGGTCATCAACGACATCCGCAAGGGCCGCACCGCCGACACGGCGAGCGCGGAGCAGGGTTTCGATTCGCTGAAGAAGTTCGCCCGTGACCTGACGGCCGATGCGCGCGAAGGCCGGCTCGACCCGGTGATCGGCCGCGACGACGAGATCCGCCGCACGATCCAGGTCCTGTCGCGCCGCACCAAGAACAACCCGGTCCTCATCGGCGAGCCCGGCGTCGGCAAGACGGCGATCGCCGAGGGCCTTGCGCTGCGCATCGTCAACGGCGACGTGCCGGAGAGTCTGAAGGACAAGAAGCTGATGGCGCTCGACATGGGCGCGCTGATCGCCGGTGCGAAATATCGCGGTGAATTCGAGGAGCGCCTGAAGGCCGTCCTTGCCGAAGTGCAGGCGGAAGACGGCGAGATCATCCTGTTCATCGACGAGATGCACACGCTGGTCGGCGCCGGCAAGGCGGACGGGGCGATGGACGCCTCCAACCTGCTGAAGCCCGCGCTCGCCCGTGGCGAATTGCACTGCGTCGGCGCGACCACGCTCGACGAGTACCGCAAGCATGTCGAGAAGGACGCGGCGCTTGCCCGCCGGTTCCAGCCCGTCATGGTGGACGAGCCGACCGTCGAGGACACGATCTCGATCCTGCGCGGCCTCAAGGAGAAGTACGAGCAGCACCACAAGGTCCGGATTTCAGACTCGGCCCTTGTTGCCGCCGCGACGCTCTCCAACCGCTACATCACGGATCGCTTCCTGCCGGACAAGGCGATCGACCTGATGGACGAAGCCGCCTCGCGGCTGCGCATGCAGGTGGATTCCAAGCCGGAGGAACTGGACGAACTCGACCGCCGCATCATCCAGCTGAAGATCGAGCGCGAAGCCTTGAAGAAGGAGACCGACCGTTCGTCGCAGGATCGGCTTGAAAAGCTCGAGCTCGACCTTGCCGCGCTGGAAGAGGAAGCCGCCGCGCTCACCGCGCGCTGGCAGGCGGAGAAGTCGAAGCTCGGCCGTGCTGCGGACCTGAAGCGCCAGCTCGACGAACTGCGCAACGAACTGGCGATCGCCCAGCGCAAGGGTGAGTTCCAGCGCGCCGGGGAGCTTGCCTACGGCATCATCCCGAAGCTCGAAAAGGAGCTGGAGGAGGCCGAAGGCCGCGATGTGGGCGACGTCGATCCGATGGTGCAGGAGGTCGTGACCCCCGACAACATCGCCCATGTGGTCTCCCGCTGGACGGGCATTCCCGTGGACAAGATGCTGGAAGGCGAGCGCGACAAGCTCCTGCGCATGGAAGACGAGCTCGGCAAGTGGGTCGTCGGCCAGGGGGATGCCGTCCAGGCGGTCTCCCGCGCCGTCCGCCGCGCGCGCGCCGGCCTGCAGGATCCGAACCGGCCGATCGGCTCGTTCATCTTCCTCGGGCCCACCGGTGTCGGCAAGACGGAGCTGACCAAGGCGCTTGCCCGCTTCCTCTTCGACGACGAGACGGCGATCCAGCGCATGGACATGTCGGAATACATGGAAAAGCACTCCGTGGCCCGGCTGATCGGCGCGCCTCCCGGCTATGTCGGCTATGAGGAAGGCGGTGCGCTCACCGAATCCGTCCGCCGCCGGCCCTATCAGGTCGTGCTGTTCGACGAGATCGAGAAGGCGCATCCGGATGTCTTCAACGTGCTCCTGCAGGTCCTCGACGACGGCCGCCTGACCGACGGTCAGGGCCGTACCGTGGACTTCCGCAACACGATGATCATCATGACCTCGAACCTCGGCGCCGAATATCTGACGGCGCTGGGCGAGAACGAGGACAGCGACAGCGTCCGCGACCAGGTCATGGACGTCGTCAAGATGGCGTTCCGGCCGGAGTTCCTGAACCGGGTGGACGAGATCATCCTGTTCCATCGCCTCCGGCGGTCGGAAATGGGCGCGATCGTCGACATCCAGCTCACGCGTCTGCGCAAGCTGCTGGAGGATCGCAAGATCGTGCTCGACCTCGACGAGGAGGCCGTGCACTGGCTGGCCGAGAAGGGCTACGACCCGGTCTATGGCGCGCGTCCCCTCAAGCGGGCGATCCAGAAGCACCTTCAGGATCCGATGGCGGAGAAGATCCTTGCCGGCGAGATCCCGGACGGCTCGACCGTCAAGGTGACCGCCGGTTCCGACCGGCTGCTCTTCTCGCCGCGGGGTGCCGCGGCAAGCAAGGCCGCCTGAGGCCGGTTCCAGTCCTGACCAGAACGAAGCGCGGGCTTTGCCCGCGCTTCTTGCGTTTCACGCCCTTCCGCCGGCCGCGCCTTGCCTTCGGCCGCAAAATCTTTCCCTTTCCGCAGAACATGCGCTAAGGGCATCAGCCATGACCATGCCGGTATCGACAGACCCGAAATTCGTCGTCCTTCTCGGGGGCGCGCTCATCGTGACGCCGCGTCTTCGCGCGGACATGGCCGGCGCGCGCGTCGTTGCGGCGGATGGCGGCATGCGGCATGCGGCAAGCCTCGGTACCCTGCCGGAACTCTGGGTGGGCGATTTCGATTCGACCCCGCCGGAGCTTGTCGCCGCCTGGCCGCAGGTCGAGCGCCAGCCCTATCCCGCCGCCAAGAACGAGACCGACGGGGCGCTTGCCGTTTCGGTCGCGGCCGAGCGCGGGGCACGCGCCATCCTGCTCGCCGGCGCGCTCGGCGGGGAACGCAGCGACCATGCGCTGATGCATCTCCTCCATGCCGTCTCGCTGGAAGAGCAGGGGTTTACCGTGAAGCTCACCTCCGGGGAGGAGGAGGCCTGGCCGCTGCTGCCGGGCCGTCGCGACATCGACCTGCCGAAGGGGAGCCTTTTCTCCGTTCTCGGCCTTGCGCCCCTTTCCGGCCTCACCATCGACAATGCGCGCTATCCGCTGAAGGACTTTTCGCTGCCCTTCGGCTCCTCGCGCACCATTTCCAACGTGGCGGAAGGCCCGATCCGCCTTTCGCTCGCCGCCGGTCGCGCCATTCTCATCGCCCGGCCCTACGACCTTTCAGGAGCCTGACCCTTGGCACCGCCCATTCTCAAACTCGACGACATCTTCCTCAGCTTCGGCGGTACGCCGCTGCTTGCCGGCGCCAGCCTGCAGGTGGAGCCGGGCGACCGCATCTCGCTCGTTGGCCGCAACGGCTCGGGCAAGTCGACGCTGATGAAGATCGCCGCCGGCCTTGCCGAGGCGCAGTCCGGCGAGGTCTTCCGTCATCCTTCCGCGACGATCCGCTACCTGCACCAGGCGCCGGATTTCGACGGCTACGACACGGTCGCGGCCTATGCGGAGGCGGGCCTCGGGCCGAGCGACGATCCCTATCGCGTCACCTATCTGCTCGAACATCTCGGGCTCACCGGCAGCGAGGATCCGAAATCGCTGTCGGGCGGCGAGGCACGCCGGGCGGCGCTGGCCCGGGTGATGGCGCCGGAGCCGGACATCCTTCTTCTCGACGAGCCGACCAACCATCTCGACCTTCCGACCATCGAATGGCTGGAAGGCGAGCTGCAGTCCACCCGCTCGGCCCTCGTCGTCATCTCGCACGACCGCCGCTTCCTCGAAAAGGTGTCGAACGCCACCGTCTGGCTCGATCGCGGCCAGTCGCGGCGGCTCAACCGCGGCTTCGGCCATTTCGAGGCCTGGCGCGACGAGGTGCTGGAGGCCGAGGAGCTGGAGCAGCACAAGCTCGGCAAGGCGATCGAGCGCGAGGAGCACTGGCTGCGTTACGGCGTCACCGCCCGCCGCAAGCGCAACATGCGCCGCCTCGGCGCACTGCATGATCTGCGCGCCCGCTATCGCGGCCACAAGGGGCCGCAGGGCAGCGTGCAGGCCGGCGCCTCCGATGCGCAGGAATCCGGCAAGCTGGTGATCGAGGCGGAGAAGATCACCAAGGCTTATGGCGAGCGCACCATCGTCGCGCCGTTCTCGATCCGCGTCCACCGGGGCGATTGCATCGGCCTTGTCGGCCCGAACGGCGCCGGCAAGACGACGCTGCTCAAGATGCTGACCGGGCAGCTGGCGCCCGACAGCGGTACCGTCAAGCTCGGCACGAACCTGGAGATCGCCACGCTCGACCAGCGCCGCGAGGACCTCAACCTCGACGACACGCTCGCCCATTACCTCACCGACGGGCGCGGCGAGACGCTGCTCGTCAACGGCGAGCAGCGGCACGTTACCGGCTACATGAAGGAGTTCCTGTTCCAGCCCGAGCAGGCCCGCACGCCGATCCGCAACCTCTCGGGTGGCGAGCGCGCCCGCCTGATGCTGGCGCGCATCCTGTCGCGGCCGACGAACCTCCTCATCCTCGACGAGCCGACCAACGATCTCGATATCGAGACGCTCGACCTGCTGCAGGAGATCGTCGCGGGCTTTGCCGGCACCGTGCTGCTCGTCAGCCACGACCGCGACTTTCTCGACCGTACCGTCACCTCGACCATCGCGCCCGCCGACCCGGAAAACCCCGACGGTCGCTGGATCGAATATGCCGGCGGCTATTCCGACATGATGGCGCAGCGCCGCGGCGCGATCGAGGAGAAGCGCAAGGCGGAAAAGGCCGAGAAGGCGAAGGCGGCCGAAACGTCCGCCGCGGTCCCGGCGGAGAACAAGGGCAAGGCGAAGCTCTCCTACAAGCAGAAGTTCGCGCTGGAGAACCTGCCGAAGGAAATGGAGAAGGCGGAGAAGGAGATCGCCGCCCGCGAGGCGAAGATGGCCGATCCCGCCCTCTTCACCAAGGATCCCGCCACCTTCAACAGGCTGGCGGCGGAGATGGAAAAGCTGCGCCATTCCCTGACGGCGATGGAGGAGGAATGGCTGGAACTGGAAATGCTGCGCGAGGAGCTGGAAGGGTAGGGAATCTCGAAATCAAGGGCGCCGGGGCCGTGTTCCATCCGAAACAGCGCCGCGCCCGGCAATATGGGACAGTCTGATCACTGGATGAGAGGAGCTCATCCTGTAACCCGGAAGAGATCAGGAGAGTCCCATGCGCAAGTTCGTCATTTCCGCCGTCGTCGCCGTCGTCGCCGCTGTTTCCTTCGCCGCCCCGTCGCAGGCCGGCTATTACGGTTACGGCCACAAGAGCTACGGCTGGAAGAGCTACGGCCACGGCCATCACGGCTACAAGAAGCACTACCGCGTCAAGCGCCACCATGGTCACTACGGCCATCGTTGGGGCGGCCATTGGGGCGGCAAGGTGTACTACAAGAAGCGCTACTACAGCTACTACTGAGCAGCCGTCTTCCTTCAGGAAGCAAGGCCCGGATGCCTGTCGCATCCGGGCCTTGCCCGTTTCCGGCGGTGGATTGATTCGTGGCGCAAGGAGCGCTATTTAAATCGCTCGTGGTGATTTGGCCGGCCGGCTTGCAGCCACGTTAAACAAGTCGCTAAAGGGCCGCGCGAGGAAAAACCTTCCGTGGACCGGTTGCGACACTGTTGCGGCCGGTTTTGTTTTTTCGATCGAGTGAGACATGCCCATCAAGATTCCCGATACGCTTCCCGCCTTCGAAACCCTCGTTCACGAGGGCGTGCGGGTGATGACCGAGACGGTGGCGATCCGGCAGGACATCCGCCCCTTGCAGATCGGGTTGCTCAACCTCATGCCGAACAAGATCAAGACGGAAGTGCAGATGGCTCGCCTTGTCGGCGCCTCGCCGCTGCAGGTCGAGCTGTCGCTGGTGCGCGTCGGCGGCCACCGCGCGAAGAACACGTCGGAAGAGCACCTGCTTGCCTTCTACGATACGTGGGAGGAGGTGCGGCACCGCAAGTTCGACGGTTTCATCATCACCGGCGCGCCGGTGGAGACGCTCGATTACGAGGACGTCACCTATTGGGACGAGATGAAGCAGATCCTCGACTGGACCGAGACCAACGTGCATTCGACGCTGAATGTCTGCTGGGGCGCGATGGCGGCGATCTACCATTTCCACGGCGTGCCGAAGCACACGCTGGAGGAAAAGGCCTTCGGCGTCTACCGCCATCACAACCGCAAGCCTTCGTCGATCTACCTCAACGGCTTCTCCGACAATTTCGAGGTGCCGGTCTCGCGCTGGACGGAGATCCGCATCGAGGACATCCGGGCCGTGCCGGAACTCGATATCCTGCTCGATTCCGACGAGACCGGCGTCTGCCTCGTGCAGGAGAAGGCCGGTAACCGCCTCTATATTTTCAACCACGTGGAATATGATTCCACCTCGCTTGCCGACGAATATTTCCGCGATGTCTCGGCCGGCGTGCCGATCAAGCTGCCGAAGAACTATTTCCCGCACAACGATCCGTCGCTGCCGCCGCAGAACCGCTGGCGCGGCCATGCGCATCTGCTCTTCGGCAACTGGATCAACGAGATCTACCAGACCACGCCCTATGATCTGGAAAAGATCGGAACAGGAGCCTGACCCGTGAGCCGTGTCGTCATTCGCCCGCTGCATGAAGATGATGAAGGCGAATGGCGCCGCCTGTGGACCGCCTATCTCGCCTTCTACGAGACGGTGCTGCCGGAGGAGGTTTATGCCACCACTTTCGCCCGGCTGACGGGCGAGGCCGCGGAAGGCGAATATCGCGGCCTCCTCGCCACGCTCGACGGCAAGCCCGTCGGCCTTGCGCATTACCTCTTCCACCGTTCCTGCTGGACGATCGGCAATGTCTGCTACCTGCAGGATCTCTTTGCCGATCCCGACGTGCGCGGTTCCGGCATCGGCCGGGCGCTGATCGAGGGCGTCTATGCCAAGGCGAGGGAGGCGGGCGCGCCGGAGGTCTACTGGATGACGCAGGCGTTCAACGCGACGGCGCGCCGGCTCTACGACCGCATCGCCGACGAGACCCCCTTCATCATCTACCAGAAATCCTTCTGAGTTCGGATTTCGAAAAGTATGACTTTTCCTGTTGCGAGTGACGAGGAATTGCAGCAGGTTGCCCAGAAAGATCGGCCGACGGAGGAGTGGAGCGTGGGTGCGGAAAATGAAGTGTTCGGCCGTCTGGGGACCGGCGAAGCGGTCGAGCGCGTCACGATTGCCGGCGGCGGGCTGACTGCCCGGGTGCTCACCTGGGGTGCCGTCATCCAGGACCTGCGGCTCGAGGGGCATGATGCGCCGCTCGTGCTCGGCTTCGAGGATCTTCCGTCCTATCTCGACCACTCCCCCTATTTCGGGGCGACGCCGGGTCGTTGCGCCAACCGCATCGCCGGCGGCCGCTTCTCGATCGACGGCGCGGATTTCCAGCTCGAATGCAACGAGCGCGGTGTCACGCACCTGCACGGAGGCAGCGACGGCGTCGGCCGGCAGAACTGGCGGATCGCCGCGCAGGGCGCCGACTTCGTCACCCTGACGCTGACCGATCCCGCAGGCCGCGCGGGGTATCCCGGCAATTGCGCCCTGACCTGCACCTATCGGCTGCCCGGCGACGGGATCCTGTCCGTCCTCTACGAAGCCGCCACGGATGCGCCGACCCCCGTCAACCTTTGCCAGCACAGCTATTTCAACCTCGATGGCAGCGCCGATGCCCTCGGCCATGAGATTCGCCTCAGGGCGGAGCACTACCTGCCCGTCGACGGGAACCTGATCCCGACCGGCGAAATCCGGCCCGTCGACGGAACCCCCTTCGATCTTCGGCAATGGACGCCGCTGCGCCGGCAGACGGAGGAAGGCGGGATCGCCTTCGATCACAATTTCTGCCTCTCGCCGGGCCGGCAGGCGAAACGCCCGGTCGTCGAGGTCCGTAGCCCGCTTTCGGGGGTCTCGCTGGAGGTGTCGACCACGGAGCCGGGCGTTCAGTTCTATACCGGCGCGAAGGTCAGGCCGCCGGTCCCGGGGCTCGACGGCCGCAGCTATGGCGCCTTTGCCGGCTTTTGCCTGGAAACGCAGGTCTGGCCCGATGCCGTCAACCACGGCGATTTCCCCGCTGCGGTGCTGCGCCCCGGCGAAACGCTGCGGCAGGAAACGGACTACGCCTTCCGCAAGGGCTGACCTTCGCGAACGGCTTTGCCGCAACGCAACAGAATCGAAACCTTTGTAGTGGACAAACTGTTCCATGAGCCTGGAATGATACCGGGACGTGCGGAAGCGAACGCGCCAGGACAGCGCCGGTCGCCCAGGAGCGTATCCGCCTTTCTTTGAATCGCGAAAACGCTCCAACCTTTTGTTTGTCGCAACTCCGCATGCAAAACCGCTTCGCGCCTTTGCCGGAATTGCTTTAGTGGGACCCTGTCCATGAAAATTTCGGATCTCTCCATTTCCCGGAAAGTCGGCCTTCTCGTGTTCCTGATGGGCATTGCCGCCGGCACCATCGCCGTCGTCGGCGGGGGCGGGCTCAGTTCACTCGGCTCGGCGCTTCAGGATACCGGCGCGCGCGAGGAGGTGGCCCGCGAGGCCATGGACCTGCGCATCGATGTCATCGCCATCAGCCGCATGACCTACCAGCTGGCGATCGCGCCGGAAAAGGCCGCCGACTTTGCCGTCGAGACGGAAAAGCGCGCCAAGGAAATGCTCGATCGCCTGCCGAAGATCGCCTCGACGGCCGATGCCAACGAGCAGAAGCTGCTCGACGGCGTCCGCGCGGCGCTGACGCCCTATTTCGAGGATATCCGCGCCATGGTGGCGATTGCTGGCTCATCGCAGGGCCAGGACCGCGCCGCGATCCTCGCGGCGCTCGACAAGGCTCTGGAGGGCCAGAAGGCCGTTACCGCCGCGCTCAAGGAATATACGACCTACTCTGCCGAAACGCTGTCGCAGTCGCGCGCCGTCGCCATCTCGCGCTCGACGACGACGCAGGCCGTGCTGCTGGCGACCGCCTTCACCTGCATCGTCGCGGGCATGCTGCTCAGCATGCTGCTGGCGCGCAACGGCATCGTACGCCCGATCCAGCGCCTGACCGGCGTGATGTCCAACCTCGCCGCCGGCAAGCTCGATGACGCGATCCCCTATACCGAGCGCAAGGACGAGATCGGCGCCATGGCGCGTACGCTCGACGTCTTCCGCGCCAACGAGATGCAGATGCGCGAGATGGAGGCGCAGGAAGCGGCCCTTCAGGCGCAGAGCAAGGACCTGCAGACGAACATCAGCTCGATCGTGGCGGCCGCTGCCGCCGGTGACTTCTCCCGCCGCATCACCAAGGCGTACGAGGACGAGGACCTGCGCCGCTTCGCCACGAGCGTCAACGAGCTTGTCGAGAATGTCGACCGGGGCGTCAGCGAGGTGCGCCGCGTGATCGCCTCGCTCTCCCATGCCGACCTGACGCAGGAAATGGCCGGCCACTTCCAGGGCGACTTCGCCGAGCTCCAGGCGAACGTCAACGGCGCCATGCTGACGCTGCGCAGCACCATGACCGGCATTCTTTCCACGGCCGGCACCATCACCGGCAATTCGCGCGAGCTTTCCGCCGCCGCCGACCAGCTCGCCCACCGCACGGAGCAGCAGGCCGCCTCGCTGGAGGAAACCGCCGCCGCGCTCGAGGAAATCACCACCACGGTGAAGACCTCGACGACCCGCGCCCTCGAAGCTTCCGAGATCGTGCGCGAGGCGAAGGACAGCGCCGAGAAGTCCGGCGACATCGTCCAGAACGCCATCGACGCCATGGGCCGCATCGAGCAGTCCTCGCAGAAGATCAACCAGATCATCTCGGTCATCGACGAGATCGCCTTCCAGACGAACCTCCTGGCGCTGAATGCCGGTGTCGAGGCCGCCCGTGCGGGCGAAGCTGGCCGCGGCTTTGCGGTCGTCGCCCAGGAGGTGCGCGAGCTCGCCCAGCGCTCGGCCAATGCCGCCAAGGAGATCAAGACGCTGATCAACGCTTCGGCGGGCGAGGTGAAGGGCGGGGTCGCGCTGGTGCTGTCGACCGGCGACGTGCTCTCGGAGATCAAGGACCTCGTCAACCGCGTCAACGACCACGTCGTCTCGATCACCCGCGCGGCGCAGGAACAGTCCGCAGCGCTCGGCGAGATCAACACGGCCGTCAACCAGATGGACCAGATGACCCAGCAGAACGCCGCCATGGTGGAGGAGACGACGGCCGCCAGCCAGGTGCTCGCCAGCGAGGCCGCCCAGCTCCAGGCCGCGCTGTCGCAGTTCCATATCGGCGAGGAGCGCGGCAGCGCCGCCTACCAGCGCCGGGCCGCGTAGGGCATATTTTATACCGCATGGCGAAGGGCTAGCGACCGGAACCGGCCGCTGGCCCTTCTTCCTTTGTTCAGAACGAGTCCTTCAGGCTGCTCTGGAGGGCATCGATGATCCGCTGTTTCAGCTCGGCATGGATGTCCGCCCGGGTGCGGCTGCCGGGGTCGTCGCAGATCGGGTCCACCTCACCCAAGGATTTCAGCAGGTCGGCGCCGCCCTCCTTGCATTCCGGCAGGAAGCTGAAATGCACGGCCTCCGCCACCGCCGCATAGGAGGCCTGCGGCACCAGCGCCGCTAGCCTGTCCGCGATCACCGCCTCGGGAATCGCGTCCGCGTTGCCGAGATTGATGAAGGTGAGCGGGATGTCGATCGCCTTCAGGCTGTCCGCGGCATAGGCCTGGGCCAGCCCCGGGTCCACCGCGACCACCGCGCGCACCCGCGCATCCCGGTTCGACTGCTCGAAGCGGGCCTTGTCGAGCCTGCGCAGGTCGACCTTCTCCACCGCCACCGGTTTGTCGTCGACATATCCCCGGCCGCCGGCGAACCAGGCGCAGTCCCACTTGCCGTAGTCGTCGCAATAGCGGGCATAGGCTTCGAGATCCGCCCGTACGCCGGCGATCTCCATCGCCGCCGCGCCGCCGAGCGAGAAGCCGACGACGCCCACGCGTGCCGGATCGATCGTCGCCCGCCAGGCGGCGTCCTGCGAAAAGGCGTCGATCAGGGCGGAGAGGTCGGCGGTGCGCTCCCAGAGTCTTGGCGTTGCGGCCGGCGTCGAATCGCCGCTCGTCGTGCCGGGATGGTTCGGCCCGGCGACGACGAAGCCGGCCTCGGCCAGCGCCGTCGCAAGCCAGCTCATGCCCTCCACCCGACTTCCCGAGCCATGCGAGAGCAGCACGAGCGGAAAACGCCCTTCGGCGACGGGCGCGTCGCCATGCGCCGGGGCGCCCTTGAACAGCCGGTTGTCGCCGATGAGCAGCGGCGCGCCGCCGGCCTTGGCCGGATACCAGACCGTGACGTCGATATCGCGCCCGCGCTCCGGTGCAAAGACGGTGATCGTGCGGACGCCGACCTCGGCGGCATGGGCGGGTGTGGCAGCCGCACTGGCAAGGAGGAAGGCGGAAAACAGGGAAAGGATGGACATCGGAACCTCGTTCGGTAGGACTTGACCGGCAGATCCTCGCCGCGACCTGCCCTTCGTCGCGTCCTCGATCGTGTTTGAGGTCGCCCTTGATCGCGATCGGGATCATGATGCCGGCCAACGCCAACCGATCCGTGCTGCCCCGTGCTCTTCGTTCCCCTGCCTTTCGTCGTCGCCCTCCTGCTGCTCCTGCGTTTCGTCGCGCTCCTGCGCCAGCAGGAAGGCGGCAACCGGCCGTTCCTCGCCTTGATCGGGCTCTGCATCCTGCAATCGATCGCCGTCGGCCTGCGCTGGGGCTACGACGTGACGGCAGTGCGTTATGTCCTGCCCGTGCTGGCGGGCGGCCTGCCGCCGCTGGTGCTGGCGAGCTTCCAGAGCCTCATGCATCGCGACCGGGCGGATCTTCCCTGGCTGAATGCCGCGCCGCCGGTGGCGATCCTCGCCCTTCTGGTGCTGGCGCCCGATCTCATCGACGGTGCGCTCGTCGTCATCTTCGTCGGCTACGCCGTCATCCTCCTGCGGCTCGCCAATGCCGGCCCCGATGGGCTGGACGAGGCCCGGCTCGACGGCGCCGCGGGCGCGCACAAGGCGCTGCTCATCGCCGCCGGCTCGCTCTGCCTCTCGGCGTCCCTCGACATCGCCATCGCGCTGGATTTCGAGTGGAGCCGGGGCGAGAACGTGCCGATGATCGTCAGCAACGCCAACCTGCTCAGCCTCTTTCTGGCCGGCCTCACCGCGGCGGTCGCCGCGCGCGCCCGCGCCGTGCCTGCCCCGCCGGAGGAGGGCGACCGGGATGATTCGATGGCGGAACGGGATCGCGACGTGCTGGAGCGGGTCGACCGGCTCCTTGTCGACCAGAAGCTCTTCCGCGACGAAAACCTGACGCTCGCGCGCCTCGCCCGGCGGGCAGGCGTGCCGGCCCGGCAGATTTCCGGCGCGATCAACCGCCTGACCGGCAGGAACGTCTCGCAATATATCAATGATTTCCGCATCGCGGAGGCCTGCCGGCTGCTGCGCGACACCGACATGTCCGTGACCTCGGCCATGCTTGAATCCGGCTTCCAGACCAAATCGAACTTCAACCGCGAATTCCGCCGGGTCACCGCCATGAGCCCCGCAACTTGGCGCGCCGAAAACCGCCCGCCCCCGTCTTGAGTGGGAATCCCTGCCGCAGAAACACAAAAGCCCCGGCGAACCGAGGCTTACGACGTTTTGGAAGAATGGAGCGGGTGAAGCGATTCGAACGCTCGACCCCAACCTTGGCAAGCAAATAATTGCACTGTCAAAGTATTGAAACGGAGTATCGCAGATTTCATTCCAGTATGCAAGAGGGAACATTCTTCCGGTGTTCGCTGGATTGGCGGCGTGTGAACGGAACGATACTGAGACGAACTGGCGTGAACTGCCATGGAATTAAGAGGGAGTGGCCGCGCAGTAACCGTAATACCTATATTGGCAGTCACCTTCGCCTTGAAGTGGCCGCTTATCCAGTAGGTACGGAGACTGCTTTGCACCCCCTTTGCGGTCATTCCGAACTGAGGCTCAATCTCCCAGAAGCGGGCTTTGCAATGAGGTCTCTGGTATCGATCACCGAATGCCCCCTTGCGACGATAGCTTGGAACTCGTCCCACATACGCATATGACGACCCGAGTCTCTGCGGAGAGCTTCTGGTACTTCATCTCCATGACGAAACGCTGCCGAACTTTGAACCTAGCGGCCTCGCTAGAAATAGCGGGGCCGCATTCGGGACACGTCCTCATCGCGGATATTCGAAAGGATTGGAACGCGTCCTGAAAGCGGACATCCCGGCTATACTCCCCAGCACTACCTGCGCCGGTCAGTGCCGAGGGCCAGCGTCGTGAAGGCTTCTGAGCCGGCACAAGTCCCTATTGGTCCACCCCGCGCACCATCATCAGAAGCCTTTCAAACTCGGCATTATCGCTGGCACCTTTCCAGAAATTGATAAATCGGCAAACAACCTGAATGTTGTCGATCTCGTAATGTCGACTGCTATCAATCCGGTCCGCTGAGGGAAGCAGGTTAGGGTCGGCGTCCGATCCGTGTGCGTGCATTGTAAGGCCGGTCAAGTTGCACTTGCCCTGCTGAAGCTCCAGCCTCGACCTGATAAGTTCATCAAGTTTAGAAGCGTCCATCAGCAATTGCTTGTCCTTTACTACACGCTCGACAATCTGTCCGTTGGAGTTGCGCACGGTGTTAAGGATCGACATTCTCATCTCGATGATAGAGCGCTCCCATCCCCCGACAATCCTTCCATCGCTGCTTCGATTCGCAGGGTTGGAAATTACGCCTTCCGCTTCGAGCTTCATTAGCGTCGTGAAAATCCAGCAGAAGGAATGAGCATCGACAAGGCGAATGTTATTCAGGCCGATGGACGCTTCGATCAGCGGACGCAATGCGGCGAGGGTCTGATTGTAGGTCGAATAATTCTTCCAACTACATTGGCGCAGTGTAGAGAAATCGATGCCTAGCGCACGAAAGGCGCGGTCGAAGCCGGTCGGCTGGATCGGCATGAACCGATCCATGTCCTTTAGGAAATAGAAATACGCAAGGAGCGGATACTTGCCGCCGGTTAACTCGCTCAAACGATCGAACGTTGAGCCCTCATCGGCGCCGCCGTGAAAGAGGCCAAACAGAAACCCCTCAAGTTCGCGACGCAGCTTGGGGTTCGACGCAGCCTCCAGCAAAGCTCGGTGATCCCGGTTGGCATGGCCGTAACGGTTCTGCCAGAACACGAGGTTGTTGGTGAGGTTACTCCGGCTGTCCTGAATTTCGATAGCTTCGATCATTCGGTTCAGGATCGTTCCCGAACCAATTTCGGCTTCCGACCAGTCGTGGATGCGAAGCAGGCCAAGCGCATGGTCGCGTAGACGCGGCTTATAGTTCTCCCAGGCGGCGGCAAGCCCTTCGTGGAAGCTGTTGAAGGCATGGCCGGACCTTGCCGTGATGAGCGCCTGGAAGCGCGCGAAGGCTTCGCGGAAAGCGCGCGGATCAATGGCGGCAGCGCCGGTGATGGCGCGGGGCGCGCTACCGGGATCGGCATACCAGCCCAGAAACCTGTTCAGCGCGCCGGGACTATCGACTTCGACGCGCAGCGTTGTCGGCGCGCGAAGCGGCAGAAGTGGCCCGTTGATGTTCGAATTGCCATTCGAAGCGTTGTCCATCAGGCGTACGCCGTCGAGGGGCGGCGGTGGCGGCGGCTGGAACCAGATGCGCGTCTCGGTGGCCTCGCGATGAATAGCGAGAACCTTGCCTGCTGGCGTCTTGAACCCGACCACATAGTCGGTGGGCGGCTTGGCCGGTTCGCCAAACTTTGACTTGAGTATCGCTTCCGCTTGGGAGACGTTGAGCGCCATTCCAGAATCTCCCAACTGGCTTAGTTGAACAGGTCTTTCTGAAGCGGGCCATGAACGAATTTGCCCGTACCTTTAGGAACTATCCCCTCCAGCCTAAGCTTGGCGAGGGCGGAAAAAAAATCGCGAGCTGGCAACTTTAGCTTGTCAGGGTGCCAGCCGTCGCGCGCTGCCCATACGATCTCTGTGTCAGTCGGGGCCTGGCCTTCAATCAGCAGATTGTTCCAAGCGGAATAGACTGTCGCAAATATCTCTGCCTGCCTCGTGTCCATCGGAACAAAAAGGTCAATAAGTCTGGTGGCAATCGCCCGCGCGGATGGTTCAGGACCATGCTCCGTCGCCAGCGACTTATCAAAATCGGAGAGCTGTCGAAGCACATAGCCAGCGCCGTTGTTTTCGAATACGAAGCGTTCATGTTCGCGGGCCCACTGCTCTACGGCAAGCATATGTTTGAAGTCATTCGGGCCAGCAGCATCGCGCATTGGTGCGCGGCCAAGATCGAACCCCGCCTCTGCTTCCACGAGATGGAGAATCTTCTGGGCTTTGACATGCCCGAACGTTCGTTCCCTCCGGGCAAAGCGGTGACGTACATACGCAAGCGACAGGATATAGGCTGACCTCTCTGCGAAAATGACCTTCTCCGGGTCATCATCAGCCGAGGCGACGGTTTGTCGGTCGCTGACGTCGGAAGGTCTCGCATCAGTCGGTGCCAGCGCCTCGGCGAGCAGCGCATCAAGCAAGCGGCGGTGGGTGGCGGCGGTGGCGGTGAGGCTAGCCTCCAGCCGGTCGCACAGCGCCATCAGCGCATCGACCTTGGTGACAATGCGATGCTGCTCGGCGAGCGGCGGGAGGGGAATAAGAACCTGCGTCAGAATTTCGAGGTTGATGTTCTTCTGTGCCGTCGCTGGCGCGAACTCCAGAAGGTTCGCTTTTGCGGTTCGAACGAAATATTCAAAATACCTCGCGTTCTCGAACATGGACGCTGGAATGAACCCGACTACGCTATCAGGGAAACAAGCGTCGAAGCTCAATATCCCGCTATCCGCAATGTTCGCGGCAATCGTGATGCAAAGCGTACCCTTCGGCCATTTGAAACTCTGGGATAGCCCGAAGTCGTTATACTTGTTCGTATAGGTCTCTATGACACCTTGTGATCGGGCAACATCGCCTGTCTGAATCATCAGGTGTTCACCGCCGTTAAACAGCGCGGGATCATTACGCGGTCGGTGTTTCGATTTACCTCGGCCAAACGTGCCAACCTCGGGAAAGCGGCCCCACGTCCATCCAGAGGGCAGTTCAAATGGCGCCTGTTCAAGGTCGATTTTCGGCAATGAGTCTTGCCGCCTTGCCTTCCCTTCCTTTACTCCCTGCGCCTTCTCCGTCGCGATCCGCTTCAGCAGGTCCGACGCCGGTTCGTCATTTGCGTCCTGCGGCACGAGTTTGCCGCGCACAGCGAGGTTGAGGATGGTCTGGCGCAGAGCCTTGATTTGGTCGGGGCGCGTGGTGACGGCGGTGAGCGCTTGGAGGGCGAAGCGGGCGTCGGCCTGAAAGGTTTCGGGATCGGGCGCGTTGAGGCGGGCGAGGCTCGCCGCCGCCAGCCGGTCGCGCACCGCCTCGCGGCGCGCCCGCGCCGCCTCCAGCCTGTCGCACAGGCCCATCAATTCATCGACCTTGGCGACGATGCGGTGCTGCTCGGCGAGCGGTGGGAGGGGAACAACCTGATTGATTGCCATCTGCGCGGTTAGCTCAACCTGGTTTGTTGAACCGGCAGCGCGATCTTCTATCAGCGAATAAACGTGATCAGATCGAAGCCAAGTGCGAATGTATTCGGGATCGACTTCCAAGCACCGAACAACCGTGACGTGGCTATCGCAAACGAGCTTCGCGGGTGGATTGACAAGACGGATGACGCGTCCGATCGTCCCCGTTCCCGTCGAGTTCCACAACAGATCACCATCGCGGAGGAAGCGTACATCCTCGTAATCGGCCAATGATTCAGATGTGATTTGCTTCGCCACCGCCAGATCAAGCCCGCGCCACTGAACGCACTTCTGCGAGACAACGAGGGAGCCGTCCGACGCCGCATACTTGGGCGACCTTCCCCGCTGAATGTAAGAAGTGACGACGCCAAGCCGCGTCCACTGCCAGGTCGGCGGCACATCGAAATCCGCCTCTTCATCCACGGGTGGAAGCGGCTTGTCTTTCCTAATCTCCCCCGCCTTCACCAGCCGCGCCTTCTCCTTCGCGATCTGCGTCAGCAGCTCCGACGTCGGTTCGTCGCCCGCGTCCTGCGGCACGAGCTTGCCGCGCACGGCCAGATCGAGAATGAAGCGGCGCAGGCGGGCAATCGCGTCGGGCGCGTCGGCGATTTTCTCGTAATGTGCCAGCAGGTGTTCGGTGTTCATCAGGCCAGTGCCTCAGCCAGGATCGCCTTCAACTGGTCGCGATAGCCTGCCGTCTCGGCCTCGGCGCGGGCAAGGTCGGCCAGCAGCGTTTCCGGGTCGCCGTGATCGTCTGCAACGCTGTGCGGATTCTTGATGTCGAGATTGTAGCCGCGCGCCTTCACCTCCTCGATGGTGACGCGCCACGCCTGCGGGGTCTCCTCGCGGCCCTTGCGCTCCTTGCCGCCCCACCAGTCGATGCAGCCCTGGAAATGCTCCAGCCGGATCGGCTTGGTCATGGAATAGGCTTTCTGGCCCTCGGGCACGCGATGCTCATAGAACCAGATGTCCTTGGTCGGCGCGCCCTTCTCGAAGAAAAGCAGGTTGGTGCCGATCGAGGCATAGGGCTTGAACACGGAATTGGGCAGGCGAACGACGGTGTGGAGGTTGCACTCCTCCATCAAATGTTCCTTGAGCCGCGTTTTGATGCCTTCGCCGAACAGCGTGCCGTCCGGCAACACCACGGCGGCGCGCCCATCGGTTTTGAGCAGGCGAACGATCAGCGCCAGGAACAGGTCGGCGGTTTCCTTGGTGCGGAAGGTCGGGAAATTGTTCTCGATGCCATCTTCCTCCTTACCACCGAAGGGTGGATTGGTGACGACGATATCGACGCGCTCATCCTTGCTCCATGAAATCAGCGGCCGGGCCAGCGTATTGTCGTGGCGCACGAAGCTCGGGTCCTCGATGCCGTGCAGCAGCATGTTGGTGACGCACAGCATGTGGGGAAGCTGCTTCTTCTCCACGGCGCGCAGAGCGCCCTGCATCGACTCGCGTTGTTTCGGCGTGCGGACGTAGTTCGCCTCCATGTGATTGATTGCGCAGGACAGAAAGCCGCCCGTGCCGCAGGCGGGATCGAACAGGATTTCGCCCGGATGCGGATCGATGCGATCGACCATAAAGGCGGTCACGGCGCGCGGCGTATAGAACTCGCCCGCGTTGCCGGCCGACTGCAGACTGTTGAGCAGTTGCTCATAGAACTCACCGAAGTGCCGGCGTTCGTCGAGGTTATTGAAGTCGATTTCGTCGATCTTGTTGATGACTTGGCGGATCAGGTGCCCTGACTTCATGTAGTTGAAGGCGTCCTCGAATAGGTCGCGCACCACACGGCGGCGGTCGCCTGGTTGCCCGGTCAGCTGAAGGCTTTTCAGTGCAGGAAACAACTCCCCGTTTACGAAGGCCAATAGCGCGTCGCCAGTCATGCCTTCGGGGTCCGCTGCCCAACTCCGCCACTGGAATTTCTCCGGAATCGGCGAGCGATAGCCGCTCCTCGTCAGTTCAAGTTCCTGATCCTGATCGTCGATGATCTTGAGGAAAAACATCCAGCACAACTGGCTGATGCGCTGCGCATCGCCATCGACCCCAGAATCCTGGCGCATGATGTCCTGAATGGATTTTACGGTTGTTCGGACGATCATGATTTTGGACCTGCTTCAAGATTTCCATTCCGCCAAAGCCTAAAACTGACCGCGCCTAGGAGGTCGTCACGGGCATGGTTGAAGGCTACTTTGGTGGAGTACGAGGCGAGGAGACGTTCGCTCAGGTACGTTTGCGTGAATAAGGACGCGACGCATCCATGCACAGAGTGGAATGGCGCAATAAATTCGGACGCGCACGGCGATGCCGAAAATACCTTGCCAAACTCCGCTTTCCCTGTTTGACAACCTAGGCTGATGAATTCCTTCGCCTTTGGGTTAGGAGCACTAAAGATTTCAGCCAACCGCGCGGGTGCAACATTGTCATTGCCGAACAAGAAGCCCCCCGGGTCACCGTGTCCAACGAGCACTACCTGTTCGCACATGCCGTGAAGTGTTCCCCACAAAGTCATAAGTTCCGCTTCGGTGCGGAGTTCGATAAGGCGAACCGAATCTCCCGGTAGCAGCATCCTGCAATAGTGCAGCACGGATTTGGCAAGCGGGTCCAAAAGTCCGTCTTCGTTGAAGTCGCCAATCCGGACTATCAAAACGCCGAAGCTTGTAGCGACCTTCGAGGTAGCGATCAGCTCGGAGAGCCCGCCACCCGGTTGGTCGACTTGAACCGATCGATTCGTCCTAGCTCGAACAGTCGTGCGATAGAACGGCGAGATATCGTCATCTTTCAGCCCGAGCAGCGAACGCCGCACATAGACATCGTCGCCGATTTGCAGCGGCATCAGGCGGTCTCCTGATAGAGCTCATCCTGCATCTCGTGGACGGCTTTTTCGAAACCCGCCTTGCCGCCGAACGCCTTGATGAGTTGCACGACGCTGCCCATCGCAGTGAAGGGCGTCACTTTTAGCACGTTGGCGTCGTCGAGGTTGAGCACGCCCTCGTCGAGGTATTTCTCCAGAAGCGCATCGAGCACGGCACGGGCCTGCGGCCCATATTTGGTGAACACGTCACGCTTCCTGACGTTCTCGGCCCGCTCGCGGCGGGTAAGCGGCTTCTTGTCGAAGGCGACGTGGCAGATCAGATCGAAGGGATCGAGATTCTTGCCGAGTTCGTCCGCCACGGCGTCGAGCGCCAGGCCCTCGGCCTCCAGCTCCTCGATGATCGCCTGCTTGCGCTCGGCCGATTTCCAGCGCTTCAAGAAGTCGTCGAGACTGGCGAAGCGCTTCCTCAGCGCCGTCTTGGTGAAATCCCGCAGGCTTTCGGTGACGAGCTTGCCGTTCTCGTCGAGATATTCGACGCGCTCGGCCAGGATACGGGCACCGACGCCATCGACATAAATCTTTCGGATCGGCCCGCCCGTCGGCAAAGGCAGGCCCGGCTGATCGACAATAGTTTCGCCTGGTGGCGGCTCGAACGTCGCTTGCTCGTCCTCCTCGAAACCATCGGGCGGCGTGACTGGATCGTCTTCGGCGGGTTCGTAAACCTGCACGGGATCACCGTCGAAATCCGGGTCGGCGAAATGGCTGGTCGCGCCGCGAAAGTCGATCAACGTGAAGTAGAATTTCTTGCTGTCCTCGTGAACGCGGGTGCCGCGCCCGACGATCTGCTTGAATTCGGTCATCGAGCCCACCGCGCGGTCGAGCACGATCAGCCGGCAGGTCTGCGCATCGACGCCTGTTGAAAGGAGGCGCGAGGTCGTCACCAGCACGGGATATTTCGATTCCGGGTCGATGAAGTTGCCGAGTTGGTCCTGGCCTTCCTTGTCGCTGCCGGTGATGCGCATGACGTAACGCTGGTTTTCGGCGACCAGATCGGCGTTTTCGTTGACGAGCGCGTGCCGCATCCGAGCGGCGTGTTCCTCATCGACGCAGAACACGATGGTTTTCTGGAAGCGGTCGCCACTTTCCTTCAGGAACTCGGTGATCTTCTTCGCGGTGAGCACCGTGCGGTCGTCGAGCACGAGGTTCCGGTCGAAGTCCTTGGCGTTGTAGATGCGGTCCTCGACCTCGTTGCCGTCGCGGTCGAGCTGGCCGAGTTCCGGCCGATAGCCTTCTACGTCGCGGTCGATGTGAACCTTCACCACCTTATAGGGCGCAAGGAAGCCGTCGCTGATCCCCTGCTTCAGCGAATAGGTGAAAACCGGCTCGCCGAAATAGTCGGTGTTGGAGACGTATTCGGTTTCCTTCGGCGTGGCGGTGAGGCCGATCTGCGTGGCGCGGGAAAAATGCGTGAGGATTTCACGCCAGGCGGAATCCTCGGCAGCACTGCCGCGATGGCACTCATCGATGACGATCAGGTCGAAGAAGCCGGGCGAGAACTCCTTGTAGAGCTTCTGCCGTTCCTCCGGGCCGGTGATCGCCTGATAGAGCCCGAGATAAACCTCGAAGGCAGTGTCGATGCGCCGCTTTTGATCGAGTGCTAGGGTTAGGTCAACCTTGCTGCCGTCCTGCCGCTCGATGGTCTTGGCGTTGGTCGAAAGTTTCGCCATAGCCGCACCGAACGGGCGGAAATCGTTGATCATTGTCTGGTCGATCAGCACGTTTCGATCGGCGAGGAACAGGATGCGCTTCTTACGGCCCGCCTTCCACAGCCGCCAGATGATCTGGAACGCTGTGTAAGTCTTGCCGGTGCCGGTCGCCATCACCAACAGCACGCGGTCGCGGCCCTTGGCGATGGCCTCGATTGCGGCATTGACGGCGTTCACCTGATAATAGCGCGGGGTCTTGCCGCTGCCGTCGTCGAAATAGTCCTCAAGCACCATCTGCTCGGCTTGCGCGTCGAGGCCCTTCCAGGCGCGATAGCGCGTCCATAGATCGACAGGCGACGGGAAGGCGTCGAGGCCGAGGTTTGTTTCGATCGGAACACTGCGCCCGGTGCGGTCGTGGAATACGAAGCCGTCGCCGTTCGAGGAAAACACAAAGGGGATGTTGAGCGTTGCCGCGTAGTCGAGGCCCTGCTGGATGCCGTGGCCAACCGAATGATTGTTGTCCTTGGCCTCGATCAGCGCGACCGGGATATTCGGCTTGTAATAGAGAACGAAGTCGGCCTTCTTGGCCTTACCGCGCGTCACCAGCTTGCCGCGCACAATGATCCGGCCCTTGGTGAAAAAGACCTCCTCCCGAACCTGCACCATTTCATCCCAGCCGGCGCGCTTGATGGCCGGCAGGATGAACTTCGTGCAGATGTCGCGTTCGGTTAGTGCTCGCTTGTCCATACTTCCCCCACCGGACTTATCGCAATAACCAGGTGGTTTCGCAAGAATGGGTCAAGCCACCGCCGATTTAGTCTCCGTTTTTTGCCGTCTGTTGAGTGAAGGCCTTTGGACGGAGATCGAACGATCGACAGCTGTCCGCTCGGTGTCAACCAAAAGCTGCCTTTACGGTTCCGGCCTCATAGCCGTCCCAAGTTCTGTGCCTCCGTGCCCGCCATGCATCACGAACGCCCGTGCCCCAGTTTTTCGTGGGGGCGCAGCTACGCGGACGCGCGACCGTTTTGCGTGCCCGGATGCCTCCCCATGCGCTGCTGTACGCTCATGCCTCTGCCTTTCACAGTAGGCGCAGCTACATGCATGGGCGTCTGATGGACAGACACCTTGCTTGGCCCCGCGCGATACTGGACTGCTCTCACGGCAGTTCAGACTGACCACAAACCGTGAACAAGAAAAATATGGACGCTCAGTTGTGAAAAGACTAGCCTAAGGGGGCAACTAACCCAAGTGGTGCACCGCGCGCAGTCAAGCTGCCTTTGTAACCGCGGTCCTCCAGACTATACGGCTGATGCGCAAGTTGGCTAAGCCGAAATATTCTGTTGAGGGGGCGCACTGTGCTGCGTGGCTGACCTTGATAGGCCACATCAAAGACCTCTCGGACCGTAAGGCTGGCGGTTGCATTTTCACCCCAATTGATAACGGGGCGGAGATGCACTGCGCGACCTAAGGTTCCGTGGCTCTCTCCGCTCCAAGGAGAGAGAAAATGGAAAAATCTCCCGAGAAGTGTGTTAACATCAAAAACGCGGCTGAGATGGTCGGTGCCAAAGAATGGCACATTCGCCGCGCTGTTAAAGCCGGCCTCATCCCTCACTACCAGCCGTACAACAGCCGCCGCCTCGTAAAGCTGTCCGAGGTGGTGGCGTACATCGACTCCTGCCGTAAGGGAGGCGTCGAATGAACTTCTCCCTTATTGCCTTCATCGTCGCTCTTTGGGGTGCCCGCTTCGCGGGTGCCCTCAAAATCTGGAGCAAGACGACCAAGAAGACCCTTTCCTACACGGCCGATGACATCGACCGGCTTGGTGAGGATGTCGCACGAAAGCGGCATGCCGAGGATCTCTATGTCGGGCTGAGCACGCAGCCCCACGATCTCGATTCCAGTGCCCGTGGATCCAACGATACGGCGATCACGCTTCCCGGCATCGTCGCCGACATCGATTTCGCATCGGCAAAGAACAGCGAAAAGAAGTATCCTCCGGACGCGGAGACCGCTCTGGCGTTGATCAACACGTTCCCGGAGAAGCCGTTCTTCATTCAACATAGCGGCAACGGCCTCCATGTCGTCTACGCCTTCGACAAGGTGTTCGTGATCGGCAACCGGGAGGATCGTCGTAGGGCGCAAGCGATCCTGAGACAGTTCGGCCGGCGGTTGATGGACCATTTCAAGGCGGCAGGCTACGAGATCGATAACGTGTTCGATCTCGCGAGGGTTTTCCGCGTTCCGATGTCGTTCAACCACAAGTCAGGCACGCCGAAGCCGGTTGAGGTTATCGCGTTCAACCCGGAAAGCCGTCTTGATCTTGCCGCGCTGGAGCGGGCCGTGCCGCCCGAGGACGCCCCGGCACCGAAGCAGGTCGCCACGCGTCTTGCAGACCACGACATGATCGCCCACGATTGCCCTTGGTATGGCTATTACACGGGCGATGGTGCGGCGGCGGCGGACGAGCCGAACTGGTACGCGACGGCTTCGATCACGGCTCGCTGTAAGGACGGGGAACGGATTTTCCACGACTACAGCGCACGCCATCCCGGCTACGACGGGCGCGAGGCTCGCAAGAAGCTTGAACGTGCCCGGACGGAAGCTGGCCCCCGGACCTGTGAGGCAGTGCATTCGGAACTCGGCAACGAGCAATTCTGTGAGGCTTGCCCGCATCGCGGAACGATCACCTCGCCCGTTCAGCTCGGCTACGGCTATGATCCCGGCCCCTTCGGCCCGAGGCCGCTTGGTTTCACGAAGGAAGGCCATTTCGCTCTGCTCGACCCGGTACGGAAGATCGTCATACTGGCATCGGCACAGCAGCTCCTTGCGGAACAATACCTGCTCGGGTTGGCCGAATCCGGCTTCTGGCGTCAACGGTTTCCGGGGAGGAAACCCGGATCGAGTAATTTCAGGGCTGCCGGTGAAGCCCTCATGAAAGCCTGCCGTCGCGCAGGACCGTTCAATCCCCAGCGCATCCGTGGTCGGGGCATTTGGCTTGAGAACGGCAAGGTTATCGTCAATCTCGGCCAGCCTGTAGAGAGTTCGAAGTTTCTTTACCTCTGCTTTGAAGGCATCGTACTGGATGACGGGCCGAGCTTTGACGCTAAGCGTCTCCGGGACCACCTTAAGCTCTACAATTGGCGAAACCCGCAGGATGCCGGCCTATTGTTTGGCTGGCTTGCGATGGCACCGATTTGCGGCGCGCTGGTGTGGCGACCTCATGCCTTCGTTTATGGGCCGGCCCGCTCGGGCAAGACCACCATCCACACGGTTGCCTCTGTCGTCCTGAGCCCGATTGTAGTGTCGGCCGATGGTCAAAGCACCGAGGCAGGCATCCGCCAGACCCTCGGTCCCGATAGTCTGCCGATCCTGCTGGATGAGTTTGAGAGCGACGACCAGAACGGTTCGACACTGCGCAACATCCTCCGGCTTGCCCGTAGTGCTTCGTCGGCAGATACGCCGGTGCTCAAGGGAACGCCCGAGGGCAAGGCGATGAGCTTCAGCCTGCGGACCACCTTCCTGTTCAGCGCCATCAACCCGCGCGGCATGTCCCCGGCCGACCAGTCGCGCATCTCCATGTTCGAGTTGCTGATGCACGAGAACGACCGGGAAGTGGCAAAGCGCATCGCCGAGGACGAGGCATATTTCCGCACCACCGGCTCGGCATGGTGCTCTCACATGATCGGCCTCGCCCATCTCGTGCAACCGGCCGCCGATGCCGTCGATATTCACCTGAACGGGGATCGCCGGCATCGCCAGAACATGAGCATCCTAATTGGAGCGGGTTTCGTTGCACTGAACGGCAGGGTTCCCACCGACGAGGAAGCGCAGACGCTCGCCTCTGAATACGCCCCTGCAATTGAGCGACACGCCCTTGAAGTCCACCGCGACGACGCGCAGGAATGCCTTGACCACCTCCTGTCCCATGTCGTGGACGGTTATCCCCTCGGGCATTGGCTCGCCAGCCTCCGCGACGAGCAAAGCGGTCGCGGCAACGATTTTGCCAATGCCGAGCGGATCGTTGCGAACTACGGCATGCGGGTAAACGCGGAGGGCGAGGCCGCAGGCTTCTACGTCGCCAACGGCGCACCGGCGATGGAGGAAGTGTTCCGGGGCACGCCGTGGGCGCAGAAAGCATGGGAACGAGCCCTGCGCAAGTTGGAGGACGCTTTCATCCCGCCTAACCCGGTGCAGTTCAAGGTGCTGGGCAAGAAGCGGGCGATAGGAATGCCGCTCTCCTACCTGCCTGCCGAGCCGCTGTCCCTCGGCGCGGGGACCATTTGATGCGGCCGGACGGACGGACACCTACACACTATAGGAGGGGGAGGGTAGGCGCGTGCCTGCTGCACGGCCCCCTATACTGGTGCCCCATGGGCGTCCGTCCGTCCCGCCCGAGGAGCGTCTGGCCGTGGGGTCGGCCGTTGGAATGCTACTGCGACACTTCACCACCAACGGTCCCCGCGACGGCGATTTCAACCCGGATGACCGGGGAATCCGCACCATTTTGAGGCCCCGTCTCGTCGGGGCCTCACCCTCCAAACACATGGCAAGGTTACGTGGCTGGTTACAAATCCGGGCCGCAGAGCGGGCTTCCGGGCACAATTGACGATTCATTGTGCGGGTTACAGCCGCCGTGTTTTCCTCGCCATTTTTTCATTTAGCAGCGAGAACACCATGAAAGACAGTTTCAATATCTCCATCACCTCCACAACACGCCGCCGCAAGCTGAGCAACGGCACCATGGCCGCCTATCCGCAATGGTACTGCGAGTATCGCGACCCCAAATCCGGCAAGCGTCGCCGCCGCGCCTTCAACAAGAAGAAGGACGCGGAGGCTTTCCGGAATGCCCTACTGGTGCAAGTCGCCGAAGGCTCCTACGTCGATGAGCGGACGGCCCCGACCGTCGCCAAGGCTCTTGACCACTGGCTCGCCAACAAGGAAGGGCAGGTCAAAGCCTCCACTCTGAAGGGCTATAAGGTCGTGGCGAACGGCGCGATCCGTGGCCCGCTGCTTATCGGCACCCGTCAGGAACGGGCCGATTACACCGAGAGCGGCGTCGCGCCGAAGGGCGCGCGCTTCCTCAAGCTCCTGGGCGACATCAAGCTCACCGAGCTGACGACGGCCGGCATTCGAATCTGGCATCGGACCATTGTCGAGCAATGCGGCAACTACACCGCCAACCGGGCAAAGTCGCACCTCAAGTCCATCCTAGCCTTGGCTGAAGAGGACTTCGGCATCCGCGCGCCGTCCATGCCGACCGGCCTCACGCGGGCTCGTCACAAGCCGAAGAAGGCCATCCTGACGCCGGAAGACATCGCCAAGCTCGTCGCCGCCGCCAAGATGGACGCCGAACACGGCATCTATTACGCTTTTCCCTTCCTCGCCGGCACGCGGCCGTCCGAGCAGCTTGGTCTGCTTTGGAGCGAGGTCGACTTCGACAAGAACATCATCCGCATCCGCCGCATTCAGGAGCGCGATGGCTCGCTGACCGAGATGACCAAGACGGAGGCCGGAACGCGCGACATTCCCATGGGCACGACGCTGCGCGAGATGCTGCTTGAATGGCGGCTCCGTTGCCCGAGGAAGGGCAAGGAGCTGCACCGGGTCTTTCCTGGTCCCGGTCGGCTTCAGGAATGGCCGAAGCTGCGCATCGGCGGCGGCGGGCCGCTGCTCTACCAAAACTTCCGCAAGCGTTATTGGGCTCCAGCCTTCAAGAAGCTCCGCCTTCCGTATGTGACGCCGCATTCCGCGCGACATTCGTTCATCTCAACGCTTCAGGCGCAGGGCATTGAGGTGGGCCTCGTCGCGCAGATCGCCGGCCATGCCAATCCGACCGTGACGCTTGGCCACTACACCCAGGCCGTACGCGGCGGCGCTGCTGCCGTGGCTGCACTGGAGCGGGCCTACGTGCCACGGGAGGCCGTACGCGGCAGCGCCGGACCGGCCTGACGCCCCTAGCCTAGCCTGCACCCCTGACGGCCTCCGGTGGCGCTGCTGCCGGAGGCCGCTTCGTATCCAACTGTAATCATGGGATAAATTGTGCCGGGATTCCCGGCGTGTTTTACTTCTCCCAAAGGGGAGAATGCCTATGGACTACCTTCTGGTCATCGACAACGCGACGGGTGAGGGCCGAATCATGACGCTCGCCGAGGCGGCGGCATTGACACTTATCGAAGCCGCCGACATCGAGCGATCTATTCTTGTATTCGGCGTCTGCCAGTCCATGGACTTTGTTATCGTGGACACCGAAGCGGCGGAAAACATCGACGCCCTCGCCGCTTGACCTTGCATTATTGGGCCAGATGATTGCCGTCGACTTTCCGGCCCCTTGGCTCAACCCCTCCCCCCATCGCAATTCCAAGGCCGCAACCGATGGGACCCGGAAGGCCTTGCGGGGTCCGGCAAACCCGTACCCCACATACCCTTCCGCGAGACTATTCCACCACGTATTTCAGCGCGTTCGCCGAGACGCTGACGACGCGCAGCGTCCTGCCCTGGATCGTGACGCTCTGGCCGCTTCCGAGCGTGATAGCGATGGGCCGCTGCGCCGTCGCGTATTGTGACGAGCCGCGCGGCGGAATGTACTGGTAGGAGGTCGACCGCGCCGTTCCGTACACGTCGGTCCGGCCGATTGTGCCCTGCACGGTGGTGGTCGTGGACTGCGGAATGATCATGGGGCTTTCGCTCATCGTCGTGGCGTTGCTCTCAACGGTCACGTCGGTCCTTTCGAACACGGCGCGAGAGCCCTGCGTGCCGACGAATCGAACCGTCGTGCCGCCCGCGTTTGTGGTGCGGCCAAAGATATCGGCACCACCAACGACGTTGGGCAGGGCCTTGCGGGACTGGAACGACATCACGACGTCGCCAGGACCGGCCGAGCGGATTTGGTTTCCGGCGGGCGTCATCAGACTGGTCTTGGTTTCCACTGGCGCGCAGGCGGTAACGAGCGGCAGGGCGAGCAAAGCGGTGGCGAGGGTAGTCTTCTTCATCTGAGCTATCCTATTGAAATAGAAAACTTTCCAAAAAACACGGCGCAAAATCGCCGTCAATTATGGGGTCGCAGGTTCGATCCCTAAGAACTTCCCGGATATGAACTCCGGCGTCCAACGGGAGCACGCAGCGTCTGCGGCGGAATGCAGGCGGGTAGAACTGGCGGGGTGTAGCAGCAGCAGGAAGACCACGTGCGCCGTTGTGAATGCCCACAACGATGCGCCGGGTGCGGCGACACGCAGACGCTCGGCGCAGCGAGCCAGGAATACGGCACGCTCGACGCGGGGAAAGTGTTGGTAGATGAGCAGGGACTTGCCGGAGGCGTAAAACGCGGCCACTTCATCGAGGTAGAGGTATTTGGAGGAGTTCTTTCGTCCCTTTGGCAGCGCCACCTCCAGACCGTTATCCGGATCAAAAAAGATCAGGTCAGCGTCACGGAATGCGTAGGCGCAGCGGCCCATGAAAGCGTGGCGGCCAGCAAGTTCGTCGGGCAGCAGGTCATTGTGGTAGAGCGCGCCCGGAATGGCCCCGCTGTCCTCGATGGTCGCCAAGCGGCGGCGTTCCGGTGCGGAGGCGGCATGCGCCAAGATGTCGAACAGCTCCGGGTCGACGTGGCGGTGACGCTCAGGCTGCTGCAAATAGGTCAGCTTGTTGCCGTCCGATCTGCCGTCTGAGAGCGTCAGCATCCAGCAGACGCCGATGTGGTTTGCGCCGCCCGACGACAGCGCCCGCAGCAGCGCATACTTCCGATAATCGTTGATGTCCCCGACGTATTGGTCTTTCACGCTCCCCTCCGAATCATGCCCTGGGGAGCAGTATCCTCGAATACCCTAATTTGGGGTACTCTAAAATCGGGTCTTATTAAAGCGCGGGTCCTTGAACTGGCGCTTTCTCTTGTCCTCGATTCGCTCCGATCTTTACCGCCATATGATCGATCTGCTCGTTGCAGCCCGTAAAGACGCCGGACTCACGCAAGTGGAGATCGGAGTACGGTTGGGGCAACGGCAAACCTTTGTATCTAAGTATGAACTTGGAGAGCGCAGACTCGATGCGGCAGAGTTCGTGACGGTTTGCCATGCGATAGGTATCGATGCGTGTGATTTGATAAAGCGGGCGAAAGATAGCTTGTAGTCTATTTTTGGGCTGCCAGCGGACTGACAGGTTATGGGTGCTGAATTATCACACTGGGCATTTCCTCCCGATCCGACTGACAGTAAGCTCTGATTGCGCTGGCGGCTGACACAACGGCAGCGCATCTCAACGAAGCAAATTTCGGAAACCCGGTTGCTATACATAAAGCTACATTTTCCATCTGTGACGCATGACAAAATTACCTAAATCGCAGCGCTCTTCAGCACGTCGTGTCGATGTAATGGTGCGGGCGGCCAATCCGCATGTTCAAACTGAAATTTATGAAGTCGATCCTCACTATCATGTAATTTTTGCGCTAGCCGAGCAGCTGAGCGAAACGGAATACAAGCGCGAATTCGATAACCGCGTCACACCTGCTTCAATGCGGATCGAGTTCTCTAACCATAGGCCGAGTGGAGCAGAGCTTGTACCAGCGATTTCCGATGACAATCTAATATTTGATTTTGAAGGATTAATTTTAACAGGCCAAGATTTTGAGATGGCACTTCAAGCGATTTTTCCGGATGCACCCAGCTTGACAGGTTCAGAAATTCGAGATGACGGGGTGTTAGAGTTTTGGTTTGAAGCGGAAATGCCAGAGCCGTTGCGCGGAAGAGTGTACGATTTTTTGGATCGGCATATTGATCTTCGGAGAATTGAACTACGCGTAGAGAAAAATATGGCTCATCAGCGTCATCGTATCAGGGAGATTTACTAAAAAATCGACCGATTAAATTACGTGACACTCTTCCGAGTTTCGTAAGAGACGAGGAGGAATGGTGGTATAATTCTGCTGATGATGTTGTAAGGGGTAATTTACCCAAGGAGGCACTGCTTTCAAAGAATTTTACTGGTGCAGCTTGTTATATACAGGCATCAATGCCTGGGATTGATATCAGACAAGCATTACTGGCTTTCGATACGATTTACTTAGAACCACCAATCGAAAACATTCCTGACGGACTTGAAATTTTCTGGGACAGGCAAAGGATTACAAAAGAGGATATTCTCTATCTTGTGGAACGGGATCGCATACGATTTGTAACATCCCAACCAGAAGAAAGATGCGACACCCGTCTGCTTGAAGAGGCGAGAGAGCGTAATTCTCAAGGCGTACTTGGGCGGCGTAAAACTGCAGCAGTGGTGCTATCCGATATTATTGAAACGGATAGATCGTATCTGTTTTCACGATCCGATCTGGCTAAGGAGATGAGGGAAGCCGTTAATCGCCTTGCATACGACTTGAATATTTCAAAATCGGATATTGCGCGATCCGTTCTATTTCCAAGATTCGCGAGACGGTCTTGGGTAGCCTCTTTTCAAAACTTAGGTACATCTGGCATTGAACCTTACGGTCAGGGCGAACTGTTTGCACGGGCTTGGGAAAGAATTAACTCTGAAACCACGAAGAACCCAAGAGTAGAGGCGTATGCTTTCGGACATAATATCCAAATGGCCCACGCTTTAGGGGCCACCTATCTTCCGCACGGCGATGGCGATGACTATGTGAACAGTTGGATTACGCCAATGCGGCTGATGGGTGACCGACTAAATTTCTATCGCGCATTTAACGATAAGAAGGCTGCGGTTTGGGCTCAAAATGAACGGCTAAAGATCGAAAACAAATACGTACTCCTTCCACCAGTTCCACTCTTCGACTTCAATCGCTACGCGGCAATCAAAGATATTGATGCATTTACAAGCACTTCATCGCGGATGAAGGGCAGGTCGCTCATTGGACGGTTAGCAAATTTGCCTACCGATGAGCGGAACTCTGAAATCGAGCGATTGCAGCGTGAGCTTTATGAGTTTCAAGGAAAGAAAGATCGGCAGCGTGTCCAACAAAGTTGGCTGGAAACTGGTATCGATATTGGTGATACAGTTCTTAGTCTAGGGCTTGGACCTTTTATGTCTGGATTGGCGCTATTGTCTAAAATTACCGAGGTAGCCAAATGCTCTCCGACGCTCGATTTGTTAATCTCCGAAATTGAGCGATCATTGACGTTCAAACGCGGACGCAACGACGATTTGGATTTCCTAGACAAAATTTCCAGAGTTGCGAGTTTGAAAAACAATGAGTGAAAAGCAATAATTACATCCTTTAGTGGCGCGCCGAGAACTAACAAATCCAAAAAGGGCAAAAAGCGGCATTAATGAACCCTCGTTGGGCATCATTGTCCGCGTATTTGTTTTCGCAAGCTTGTAACCCGACGGTAACCGCGCCCTCCTGAGCCGTTTCCGCTTAGCGCGATTTCAACCGCGCCAAAACGCACAAAAGCCCCGGCGAACCGAGGCTTTGAACCACTAGGAAGAATGGAGCGGGTGAAGCGATTCGAACGCTCGACCCCAACCTTGGCAAGGTTGTGCTCTACCCCTGAGCTACACCCGCTCATCGTCGACGGCCTGGGGTAGTCGGTGGCCGAAGGTCGCTGCGTTGCGGCGACGGGCGGTATATGGCCCAAGGCTTTTTCAAATGCAACAGGGAAATGTCAGATTTTGGAGAAAAAAATCCGGAGACTTTCAAAGTCCCGGATTTTCAGGCGGTTGCGCTTGTGCGGTCGAAGCCCTATCAGCGGATGGACGTCAATTGAGCCGGGACAAGCAGGAAAATGACCGAAGCGCAGCCGAAGACCGACAGGGATCTCTTCCAGTTTCTCGACGATCTGGGCATCGCCCACAGCACGAAGGAGCATGCGCCGGTCTTCACCGTCGCCGAATCGGTGGCGCTGCGCGACGAGATTCCCGGCGGCCATACGAAAAACCTCTTCGTGAAGGACAAGAAGGACAATTATTTCCTGATAACCGTCGAGGAGCATGCGACGGTGGACCTGAAGACCGTGCATTCGGTCATCGGTGCCGCAAGCCGCGTCTCCTTCGGCAAGCCGGAGAAGCTGATGGAGTATCTCGGGGTCATTCCCGGCGCCGTCACCGCCTTCGGGGTGATCAACGACACGGCGGGCAAGGTGAAGATCATCGTCGATTCGGACCTGATGGCCTTCGATACGATCAACGGCCACCCGCTGCGCAACGATGCGACGACCTCGATCGGTTCGAAGGATCTCCTGCGCTTCATCGAGGCGACCGGCCACGAGCCGCTTGTCTTGAAAGTCACGGCCTGACATACGATCTGGGGCACAGACACGACATCGAGGCGCTTGGCGCCACAGGAGAGACCCATGAGTGCAGGCGACAATCCCTACGCATCGTCCTATGGCGGCCAGATGAACGTCTCGGCGAGCTTTGGCGGCGCGGCACCGGCGGATGATCTCATCAAGGACACGACGACAGCGAATTTTTCCCGCGACGTGCTGGAGGCCTCGCGCCAGCAGCCCGTGCTCGTCGATTTCTGGGCGCCCTGGTGCGGCCCCTGCAAGCAGCTCCAGCCGATCATCGAGAAGGTCGTGCGTGAAAGCGCGGGCCGCGTGAAGCTCGTCAAGCTCAACATCGACGACCATCCCTCCATTCCCGGCCAGCTCGGCATCCAGTCCATCCCCGCGGTCGTCGCCTTCGTCGGCGGCCGGCCGGTCGACGGCTTCATGGGCGCGGTGCCGGAAAGCCAGATCCGTGACTTCATCGACAAGGTCGCAGGTCCCGCCGGCGCCGACGAGAAGGCCGAGACCGAGGCGCTGCTTGCCGAGGCGAAGACCCTGTTCGATGCCGGCGACCTTGCCGGGGCGGCCGACCTCTACGGCGCGCTGCTGCAGGCCGATCCCGAAAATCCGCAGGCCCTTGCCGGCATTGCCGAATGCATGATCGCCGCCGGCCAGCCGGAAAATGCCCGCCAGATCCTCGGCAACCTGCAAGGCCCCGTCGCGGCCGACCCGGCCGTCGCGGCGGTGCTGAAGAAGCTCGACCAGATCGAGGAGGCGCGCAAGCTCGGCGATCCCGCAGCGCTCGAACAGGCGCTGGCGCTCGATCCGGACGATCATGCGGCGCGGCTGAAGCTCGCCAAGATCCGCAATGTCGAGGGCGACCGCCAGGCGGCGGCCGATCACCTGCTCTTCATCATGAAGCGCGACCGTGCCTTCGACGACGATGGCGCGCGCCGCGAGCTTCTGCAGTTCTTCGACGTCTGGGGCCCGAAGGACCCGGCGACGATCGCCGCGCGGCGCAAGCTGTCGTCGATCCTGTTCTCCTGAGCCTTTTTCCGGGAGAACGGCGCGGCATCCCTTGAGAAATGCCGCGCCTACCCCACATTCGAGGGGAAGCGCGTTGACGCGGGGCGGGAGACGGATCGCCGCGCCTTGCGCAATGGGAAGGCACTGTCATGCATGTGGGAAATGCGCGTTATCTGAAGCCGGAGGACCTGCCTGAGGCCATCCCCGTCTTTCCGCTGACGGGCGCCCTCCTCTTGCCCGGCGGGCAACTGCCGCTCAACATCTTCGAGCCGCGCTACCTTTCCATGTTCGACGATGCGCTCGCCACGCACCGGCTGATCGGCATGGTGCAACCCGTCTTCGGCGCCGATCGGGTGGATGATGCCGCGACCGAAACGCCGGCCCTCTGCCAGGTCGGCTGCATCGGCCGCATCACCTCCTTCGCCGAGACCGGGGACGGGCGCTATATCGTCTCGCTCACGGGCGTCTGCCGCTATCGCCTGCTCGAGGAGATCGGTGGCGACAAGTCCTATCGCAGTTTCCGCATCGCTCCCTTCATCACCGACCTTTCGGCACGCGACGACGAGCAGAGCGTCGACCGCGAGGCGCTGCTCGCCGCCTTCAAGGCCTATCTCGACGCCAACAAGCTGGAGGCCGACTGGGAGAGCGTGGAGCGTGCCAGCAATGCGACGCTCGTCAACTCCATGGCGATGATGTCGCCCTATGGTCCGGCGGAAAAGCAGGCGCTGCTGGAGGCGCCGGATCTCAAGACGCGGGCGGAAACACTGATCGCCATCACCGAGATCGTGCTGGCGCGCGGCTATGGCGACGTCGACACAATGCTGCAATAGGGCGGGCGTGATGAACTCCAGCACCAGCCGCGTCGATCCCAAGCTGCTCGAACTCCTCGTCTGTCCGTTGACCAAGGGGCGGCTGACCTATGACGCGGCCGCGGGCGAACTCGTTTCGGAAAAGGCCAGGCTCGCCTATCCGATCCGCGACGGCATCCCGATCATGCTGATTTCCGAGGCGCGGGAAATCAAGGACTAGGCTGCGGCCTGCCTGCAAAGCGTAAACATTTGAGCTGAGCGAGGATGGGGCACAGCTTCGCCGTGCCTTGCCAATCAGATCGGCTGCCCGACCAGCATGCGCGGATGCCCGCTGCCGGCGGTGCCTTCCGCCTGGCGGATGAAGAAGGACTTCAACCCCGGCAGGCGATCGACGACGCCGAGGCCGACATCGCGCAGCACGCGCAGCGGCGTCGCATCGTTGGAGAACAGGCGGTTCAGCACATCCGTGGTGATGCCCATGCGCACCGTGTCGAAGCGGCGCCAGCGCTCGTAGCGTTCGAGCACGGAGATCGCGCCGATATCGAGGCCGAGGCGGTCGGCCTCGACGATGGTTTCGGCAAGCGCCGCCACGTCCTTGAAGCCGAGATTGAGGCCCTGGCCGGAAATCGGGTGGATGCCGTGCGCGGCGTCCCCTGCGAGCGCGAAGCGCGGCGCGACGAAGGCGCGGGCGAGCGTCAGGCCGAGCGGGAAGGCACGGCGGCCGCCGACGACCTTCAGCGCGCCGAGCTTGTGGCCGAAGCGGCGCTCCAGCTCCTCCTCGAAGACGAGGTCGTCGCTTTCGACGAGGCGGCGGGCATCCTCCGTGCGCTCGGTCCAGACGAGCGAGGACCGGTTGCCGGCCAGCGGCAGGGTGGCGAAGGGGCCGGCGGGCAGGAAATGCTCCTCCGCCGTGCCTTCATGCGGGCGTTCGTGCTCCACCGTCGTGACGATGCCGGACTGGCCGTAGTCGAAGCGCACGGTCTTTATGCCGGCCATGTCGCGCAGTTTCGAGCGCACGCCGTCGCAGGCGACGAGGAGGCGGGTCCGGCCTTCGGTTCCGTCGGAGAGGTGGACCGTCGTGGCGTGCTGGCCGGTCACGAAACCCTCCGCCGACGTCGCCCAGCGCACGGGGATGCCGAGCGCCTCGGCCTGGCGCAGCAGGCTGCTCGTCACCGCGCGGTTGGGCACCATGTGGGCGAAGGGCTGGCCGTCGTCACCGGAGCCGGCGCCCTCGAAGGTGAGGAAGACGGGGCGCACAGGATCGGCCGTGCGCGAATCGGTGATGACCATGCGGCGGATCGGCTCCGCCTCGGGCGCGATCTCATTCCAGACGCCGACGACATCGAGCAGGTTGCGGGCGGCTGCCACGATCGCGAAAGCGCGTTCGTCCCTCTGCCAGGCCGTTTCCGGCGCGCTGTCGACCACGGTGACGGCGAGGTGCGGGGAGGCCTTCTTGATGGCGACGGCCAGCGACAGGCCGACATAACCACCGCCGGCGACAAGAACGTCGAGCATGGTTGCTTCGGGCATGGTGCACTCCTGGCCGCTTGAGGTCTTCTGCCCCTCTATATAGAGGAGGAGGAACCGTATTCCTACCGTCGGAGCCACGTCCAAATGTCGCGTCAACCTGCGAAGAACCCCGCCATGGATGTCCTTCTCGAGACATTGGACCTGGAGCGGCTGGAAAGCCGGCTGTTCCGCGGCAAGAGCCCGCAGGTCGGCTGGCAGCGGGTGTTCGGCGGGCAGGTGATCGGCCAGGCGCTGGTCGCGGCGACCCGGACGGTGGAGAAGGCGGGGCGTTTCGTGCATTCGCTGCACGCCTATTTCGTGCGGCCGGGCGATCCCTCCGTGCCGATCATCTACGATGTGGAGAACATCCGTGACGGCGGCTCCTTCGCCACGCGCCGCGTCGTCGCCATCCAGCACGACAAGCCGATCTATTTCATGACGGCATCCTTCCAGGACGAGGAGGACGGTTTCGAGCACCAGACACCGATGCCCGACGTGCCGCAGCCGGAGGACCTGCTCGGCGAGGCCGAGCTTAAGGAGCGCTTCATGACCGAGGCGCCGGAGCATATCCGCGCCTACTGGCAGCGCCCGCGGCCGATCGAGCTGCGGCCGGTTTCGCTGACCCATTATTTTTCGGGGGATAAGCTGGAGCCGCGGCAGAACATCTGGGTGCGCACCACCGGCCCGGTGCCGGCCGAGCGTCACCTGCAGGCCGCCGTGCTCGCCTATCTCTCGGACATGACGCTGCTCGATACCTCGCTCTTCGCACACGGCACCTCGGTGCTCGACCGCTCGCTGCAGGTCGCGAGCCTCGACCATGCCATGTGGTTCCATCGCCCGCCGGTTCTCGACGACTGGCTGCTCTACAGCCAGGACAGCCCTTCGGCCTTTGGCGGGCGCGGTATGACCCGCGGCGCGATTTTCACCCGCAACGGCACCCTCATTGCCTCCGTCGCCCAGGAAGGGCTGATTCGGAAAAAGGCAATTGTCTAATTTTTACGCATTATTTTATTGTCGCCTATTTTTTGATCATGTGCGGTGATGATTTTTTGCACCGCAGCATGAGCGCCATTTTTATCCTTTTTATTTCAGAAGCTTAGCCGATCCGTTCGAATCTGGCACGCCCCTTGAATGTGTAGTTCCCAGTCGTGGTGGACGTGATGTCGCCAACGATGAGGAGAGATGGCCCCGGCTGGGGACAAGCACGAAGGATGGGAAACCAGATGAAAATTGTGATGGCCATTATCAAGCCGTTCAAACTCGATGAGGTGCGAGAAGCCCTCACCGCTGTCGGCATCCAGGGCCTGACCGTGACCGAGGTGAAGGGGTACGGGCGCCAGAAGGGGCATACGGAAATCTACCGCGGCACCGAATATGCCGTCAGCTTCCTGCCGAAACTGAAGATCGAGATCGCCGTGCCTGGCGATGTCGTCGACAAGGCCGTCGAGGCGATCGCGTCCGCCGCCAAGACCGGTCAGATCGGCGACGGCAAGATCTTTGTCTACTCGATCGACCATGCCGTGCGCATCCGCACCGGCGAAACCGATTCCGAAGCGCTCTAAGCAAACGGCAGATCAGGGAGCATTCTTACATGTCGTCTAATTCGATCCTCAACACATTCGCCCGTGTCGGCGCCGTCGCGGCAGGCCTGCTGGCGCCGATGACGGCCCTTGCCCAGGAAGCGACGGAAGCAGCAACCGAAGCTGCGCCGGCCGCAGCCGAGGCCGCGATCAACTCCGGCGATACCGCCTGGATGCTGACCTCGACCGTTCTCGTCCTCTTCATGATCCTGCCGGGCCTCGCCCTCTTCTACGGCGGCCTGGTGCGCAGCAAGAACATGCTGTCCGTCCTCATGCAGTGCCTGGTCGTCTCCGCCGCGATCATGATCGTCTGGGTGGTCTACGGCTACAGCCTCGCCTTCTCCAATGGTGGCGGCCTTAATACCTTCATCGGCGGCTTCGAGAAGCTGTTCCTTTCCGGCGTGACGGCCGACAGCGTCTCCGGCTCGATCCCGGAATATGTCTTCATCGCCTTCCAGATGACGTTTGCCTGCATCACGCCGGCGCTGATCGTCGGCGCCTTCGCCGAGCGCATCAAGTTCTCCGCCGTCGTGCTGTTCTGCATCCTGTGGGTGACCTTCGTCTACTTCCCGATGGCACACATGGTCTGGTCGGGTGACGGCGCCCTGATGTGGGACTGGGGTGCGATCGACTTTGCGGGCGGCACCGTCGTTCACATCAATGCCGGCGTGGCGGGCCTCGTCGGCGCGATCATGGTCGGCAAGCGTACCGGCTTCGGCAAGGATATGATGGCGCCGCATTCCATGACGTTGACCATGGTCGGCGCTTCCATGCTGTGGGTCGGCTGGTACGGCTTCAACGCCGGTTCGGCAGCCGCGGCAAACGGCGTTGCCGGCCTTGCGATGATCAACACCTTCACCGCCACCGCCGGCGCGGTCGTCGCCTGGTGCGTGATCGAAACCTTCGGCCGCGGCAAGGCCTCCATGCTGGGTGCGGCATCGGGCGTCATCGCCGGCCTCGTCGCCGTCACGCCGGCCGCCGGTGCCGTCGGCCCGATCGGCGCCATCTTCCTCGGCGCGATCGCCTCGGCGCTTTGCTACTTCTTCGTCTCCGTCGTCAAGAACAAGTTCGGCTATGACGACACCGCAGACGTCTTCGGCGTCCATGGCATCGGCGGCATCGTCGGCGCCATCGGCTCTGGCATCTTCGCGGCCTCCTCGCTCGGCGGCGTCGGCTACGCGGAAGGCATCGGCATGGGCGGCCAGGTCTGGATCCAGATCAAGTCCGTCATCGTCACCATCCTGTGGTGCGGCATCGGCTCGGCGATCCTCTACAAGATCGTCGACATGATCGTCGGCCTGCGCGTCACCGTCGAATCCGAACGCGAAGGCCTCGACCTCTCGTCCCACGGCGAAGCGGCCTACCACTCCTAAGCTGCCTGCGGCGGCTCCCAGCGGCCGCCGCCAAACATCCCGTCGCGGCCATAGGAAATCTATGCCGCTCCTGGCCCGGACCTGCGTGTCCGGGCCCTTTTCGTTTACCGGGCAGAAACCATGCCGCGGGGCTGCATGGTTAACACGCCATTAAGGCTTCCTTCGTAGGGTTCGCAGTCAGGCACAGTCCGCGATTCGGCGGAAAAGGTGCGATTTCTTGCGTGGACCATAGGCTGTAACCATGAGCAGAAGCATTTCGGCAGGACTGGACAACCGTCACGACCGCTTCGTTCTGTCGGCATTCGTCTGGCGGCAGGTGCAGATCCTCCTCGGGATCTGCGTCTTCCTCGGCCTTGCCTTCGCCATTGCCGCGCTCTCCACTTGGAATGTCTCCGACCCCAGCCTCTCCTATGCCTCCAGCGGCGAGCCGGCCAATATCCTCGGCTATCCGGGCGCCGTCTTCGCCGATATCTTCATGCAGTTCTTCGGGCTTGCCAGCGTCATCGCGCTGCTGCCGGTCGTCGCCTGGGGCCTGGCGCTGATCAGCGGCCGACGCTTCAACCGGGTGCCGCCGCGCGCCGGCGCCTGGCTCGGGGGGGCGATCCTCGCCTCCGCGGCGCTCGCCTGCGTGCCCGGGCCTGTCACCTGGCCGCTGCCGACCGGCCTCGGCGGCGTCTTCGGCGACATGATCCTGCGCTTTCCCGCGCTCTTCACCGGCGCCTATCCGACCGGCCTCTTCGCCAGCATCCTCGGCGGCATCATCGCCATTCCCGCCGCCTGGCTGATGGTCTTTTCCGCCGGCCTGATCGGCTCGGTGGCGATCGACGACGAGGAGGATTTCGCGCCTGTCCCCACGCCGAGCCGCGCCCGGACCATCGCCGAGGAAGAGGACGACGACGAGCGGGAAGGCCCGCTCACCGTCCTTGCCGGCGCCATGACCCATGCCTGGTACACCGGCCAGGCGCGGTTCCGCCGCATCTTCGGCCTTGCCAACCAGCGCCGCAAGGCGCGCGGCATCGAGCAGCCCTACGATTTCAACGAGGACGAGTTCGGCACGCTGAACGAGCCGGCCCGCGCCCGCACGCCCTCCCGCTCCGCCGATCGCGTCGAGCCCTCCCTCGATGGCCGCCGCGCCGTCGCCGCTCCGCCGATGGTTGACGATGACGACGACCTGCCCTTCGACATGGACGAACCGATCGCCCGCCCGAACGGTCTCCTGCCGGACGACGACATGGACGACATCGCCGCCGACTGGGCGCCGCGCCGCGCGCCGGCCCGCCCGCCCATGCCGGCGACGACCGCGCGCGTCGTTCCCGCCGCCGCCCGGCCGAAGCCCGGCCAGCGCATCGAACGCGAGGCGCAGACCTCTTTCGTCGGTCCCGATGGCTTCGCCCTGCCGCCGATCCATCTGCTCGCCGAGCCGAAGGGCCAGGTGCGCGACATGACCCTTTCGGCCGACGCGCTGGAGCAGAACGCCCGCATGCTGGAGGGCGTGCTGGAGGATTTCGGCGTCAAGGGCGAGATCATCCATGTCCGTCCCGGACCGGTCGTCACGCTCTACGAGCTGGAGCCGGCGCCCGGCATCAAGTCCTCCCGCGTCATCGGTCTTGCCGACGACATCGCCCGTTCGATGAGCGCGATTGCCGCCCGCGTCGCCGTCGTGCCGGGCCGCAACGCCATCGGCATCGAACTGCCGAACCAGAGCCGCGAGACGGTCTACCTGCGCGAACTCATCGCCAGCCGCGACTTCGAGACCTCGAAGGCCAGGCTCGCCATGGCGCTCGGCAAGACGATCGGCGGCGAGCCGGTCATTTCCGACATCGCCAAGATGCCGCACCTGCTCGTCGCCGGCACCACTGGCTCGGGCAAGTCCGTCGCCATCAACACCATGATCCTGTCGCTGCTCTACCGGTTGAAGCCGGAACAGTGCCGCCTGATCATGATCGATCCGAAGATGCTGGAACTCTCCGTCTACGACGGTATCCCGCATCTGCTCTCCCCCGTCGTCACCGATCCGAAGAAGGCCGTCGTCGCCCTCAAGTGGACGGTGCGCGAGATGGAGGAGCGCTACAAGAAGATGTCGAAGATCGGCGTGCGCAACATCGACGGCTTCAACAGCCGCGTCGAGCAGGCGCTGGCCAAGGGCGAGCAGATCAGCCGCACCGTGCAGACCGGCTTCGACCGCCAGACGGGCGAGGCGATGTACGAGACGGAGGAGTTCGATCTCCAGCCGATGCCCTATATCGTCGTCATCATCGACGAGATGGCCGACCTGATGATGGTCGCCGGCAAGGACATCGAAGGCGCCGTGCAGCGGCTTGCCCAGATGGCGCGTGCCGCCGGCATCCATGTCATCATGGCGACGCAGCGCCCTTCGGTCGACGTCATCACCGGCACGATCAAGGCCAACTTCCCGACGCGCATCTCCTTCCAGGTGACGTCGAAGATCGACAGCCGCACCATCCTCGGCGAACAGGGCGCTGAACAGCTGCTCGGCATGGGCGACATGCTCTACATGGCCGGCGGCGGGCGCATCCAGCGCGTGCACGGCCCCTTCGTCTCGGATGGCGAGGTGGAAGCCGTCGTCGCGCATTTGAAGACGCAAGGCGCGCCGCAGTATCTTGACGCGATCACCGAGGACGACGAGGATGACGGCGAGGGGGGCCATGGCCCGGCCGGAACCGCCAATCTCGACGATTCGGACGATCCCTACGACCAGGCGGTGGCTGTCGTGCTGCGCGATGGCAAGGCGTCGACCTCCTATATCCAGCGCCGCCTCGGCATCGGCTACAACCGTGCCGCCTCGCTGATCGAGCGCATGGAGAAGGAAGGGCTGATCGGCCCGGCCAACCACGCGGGCAAGCGCGAGATCCTCGTGCCGACGGAGGATGAAATTTCGGGACGCTGACCGGGAACGGGCGCGCCTCCTGCGGCGTTTTCACCGGCAAGTCTCGCGTCAGGGCGAAACGCCATTATGGCGCCGCGTTTGGCCCGCATGAGAAACGCATGAAGGAGACCGACATGATCCGATCCGAGAACGGCCGCGCGACCGGAACGCTGACGCGCCGTAGCTTCACCTGCCTGATGGCCTTCACGCTTGCCGCCGGCCTTTCGGCGCTCGCCCCCACCGACGCCTCCGCGCAGGCGAGCGGCGCCGCCCAGAAGATCGCCGATCACTTCGCCTCGGTGAAGACGATGATGGGCGAGTTCGTGCAGTTCGGCCCGCGCGGCGAGCAGACAGGCGGCAAGTTCTACATCTACCGTCCCGGCAAGATCCGCTTCAACTACGAGGAGCCCTCGCCGATGCGCGTCATCGCCGACGGCAAGGCCGTCGTCATCGGCAATCGCAAGCTGAAGACCTGGGATCTCTACCCGCTCTCCAAGACGCCGCTCAACCTGTTGCTCGGCGAGAAGATCGACCTTTCCGCCAAGATGGTGCGCAGCGTGAAGGAAGAATCGGACCTGACGACGATCGTGCTCGGCGACAGGAACATGTTCGGCGATTCGACCATCACCATGATGTTCGATCCCAAGACCTACGACCTGCGCCAGTGGACGATCACCGACGCGCAGGGCAAGGACACCTCCGTGATGATCTTCAACGTCAAGACCGGCGTGAAGCTCGACGACAAGGTCTTTTCCATTCCTTACGACGAAGTGCGCAACAAGGGCGGTTAATTCGGTCCAGGGGCCTTTTCCGTTTCGCCCTTCATGCGCTAAGACGCCCCGACCGGCCCGTGAAAACGGGCCGGGTGTTTTTGAGGGCGATGGCATGGCACTTTCGATTGCGACCTGGAACATCAACTCCGTGCGGCTGCGCATGCCGCTCGTCGAGCATTTCCTGAAGACCTTCTCGCCGGACATCCTGTGCCTGCAGGAAACCAAGTGTCCGAACGATCTCTTTCCGTCCAAGCCGCTGAAGGCGCTGGGCTACGAGCATATCGTCATGCACGGCCAGAAGGGCTATCACGGCGTCGCCACCGTCTCCCGCCTGCCGCTGACCGAACTCGTCGAGCGGCGGGACTATTGCGGCGTCGGCGATGCGCGCCATGTCTCGGTGCTCTTTCACCATCGGAACAAATCGATCCGCCTGCACAATTTCTATGTGCCGGCCGGCGGCGACGAGCCGGATCGTTTGATCAACCCGAAATTCGGCCACAAGCTCGATTTTATCGAGGAGATGAAGCTGCTGCACGCCGAGGCCGAGGCCGGCATTTCCTCGATCCTCGTCGGCGACCTCAACATCGCCCCGCTGGAGCACGACGTCTGGTCGCACAAGCAGCTCCTCAGGATCGTCAGCCACACGCCGATCGAGACGGAAGGCCTCATCGACGTCATGACCAAGGGCGCCTGGGTCGACCTCATGCGCCGCAAGGTGCCGGCCCACGAAAAGCTCTATACGTGGTGGAGCTACCGCTCGGCCGACTGGGTCGCCGCCAACAAGGGGCGCCGCCTCGACCACATCTGGTCCTCCGCCGACCTGGAGCCGCATCTCAGCAACATCGCGGTGATCCGCGAGGCGCGCGGCTGGGAACGGCCGTCCGACCATGTGCCGGTGATTGCGGAATTCGATTTTTAAGGGATTGCCCCTCACCCTAACCCTCTCCCCGCAGGCGGGGAGAGGGGACGTGCCTCACAAACGGGTATTTGTTGGGGAAATCGGTGCGGCATATCCCTCCGCCCCGTTTACGGGGAGAAGGTGGCCGGCAGGCCGGATGAGGGGCCTGCCTCAGGCAAACCGCCCGGCAAGCCCCCGCATCTGGCTGATCATCGCCGAAAGGTTTTCGCGGATGCGCGCGTCCACGAGAACGGCAACGTCGGGATATTCCTCCAGCATGCGGCGGAAGAGCGGGCGGTTGATACGGATGACCTCGCTGTCTTCCGTCGCCACGGCCGTATATTTGCGCTCCACGGCGGAAATCATCGCGAGCTCGGAAAGCAGCGTGCCGGCGCCGGCCGTGCCTTCGTCGCGCGTCGTTCCGTCCCGGAGCGTCGAGGTGAGCCGGAACGCCCCATAGGCGACGACGAAGCCGCAATCGGCCGAGGTGCCCTCGCGAAACAGCGTCTGCCCCTCCACCAGCCGCCGGCGCTCGGCGCCGAAGGCCATCAGCCGCAGCTTGTCGTCGGCGAGGCCGGCGAAGAGCGGCACGCGGGAAAGAAGGGCGATGTCGTCGCTGAGACCCACGGCGGGCGTTCCTCAAAAGCAAGTCCGGAAAAGTGTAAAGCGGTTTTCCGCCCGGGAGTTGCGTGAAAAGCTAAGGTACGATCTTGTAACCGCCGTTCTCTGTCACGAGAATCTCCGCATTGGAAGGGTCCCGCTCGATCTTCTGGCGCAGGCGATAGACATGGGTCTCCAGCGTGTGGGTCGTGACGCCGGAATTGTAGCCCCAGACCTCTTCGAGCAGCACGTCGCGCGTCACCACCTTCTGGTCGGCGCGGTAGAGGTAGCGGATGATCGCCGCCTCCTTCTCCGTCAGGCGGATCTTCTGGCCGTTTTCCAGCGTCAGCAGCTTCTGGCCGGGCTTGAACGTATAGGGGCCGACGGTGAAGGTGGCGTCCTCGCTGCTCTCGTGCTGGCGCAGCTGGGCGCGGATGCGCGCGAGCAGCACGGCGAAGCGGAAGGGCTTGGTCACGTAGTCGTTCGCCCCGGCCTCGAGGCCGAGGATCGTGTCCGAATCGGTGTCGTGCCCGGTCAGCATGATGATCGGCGCCTTGAAGCCGCCCTTGCGCAGCAGCTTCACGGCTTCGCGACCGTCCATGTCCGGCAGGCCGACATCCATGATCAGGAGGTCGATCTGATTGGCGCGGGCGGTCTGTATGCCCTTGCCGGCGGTGGTTTCCTCGAGCGTCGAGAACTCCTCGTAGAGCGAAAGCTGCTCGACGAGCGTCTCGCGCAGGTCGTTGTCGTCATCGACAAGAAGGATTGTGCGGGATGTCATGCTTTACCTCTCGGCATTCCTCTGGAAAGTAAGGGAATTGGGACTTTTGGCAAGCCCGCCCATGGCTTAGCCAGTCAGGTTACCACAAGGCGCGAATATGGCGGAGCGACATGAGCCGGATCACATCTGCTGAACATTGCGTGAAGACGATCCTGGTGCGCCCGGCGCCGGGCAGGAAGACCCGCGCCATCGTCCAGGTCGGCCCCCTGCGCCTGCCCGCCGCCATCGGCCGCTCCGGGCGAACCAGCCGCAAGCGCGAGGGCGACGGCGCGACGCCGATCGCCGCCATGCCGCTTCTCTCCGGCTTCCTGCGCGGCGACCGGCTGCCCCAGCCGCAAAGCGCCCTGCCGCTCCGGCGCATCCGACCCGCCATGCTGTGGTGCGACGCGCCGAAGCATCCGTCCTACAACCGTCTTGTCCGCGCGCCCTTCAAGCCGAGCCATGAGGAGATGCAGCGCAAGGACGAGCTCTACGACATCTGCCTGGTGCTCGACTGGAACGTGACCGCGCGCCGCCGCCATGCCGGCTCGGCGATCTTCTTCCACCTCATCCGCCCCGGCTATGAGCCGACGGCCGGCTGCATCGCCCTTGCACAACGTGACATGCTGCGCATCCTGCCGCATCTGCGGCGCGGCACGGTCGTGCGGGTGCTCTGAGGATTTTACCGAGGTGGGCTGAAATGCTGCGATGCGGAACCTATATCAGCCTCGACCGTCGCCGGGCTTCAAGGCGCCACGGGAAACCCGCCCGGGTTCAAGCACGCCATTTTTTCACGGAGAGATTCTGATGAGCGATCAACCGACAATCCTGTTTCACGACGGCAACAGCATTCCCCAGGTCGGCCTCGGCGTCTGGCAGACCCCGAACGACACGGCCGTGACCGCGGTCAAGGCCGCGCTTGACGCCGGCTATCGCCATATCGACACGGCCGCGATCTATGAGAACGAAGCGGGCGTCGGCGAGGGCATCCGCGCCTCCGGCATTGCCCGTTCGGAGATCTTTCTCACCACGAAGCTCTGGAATTCCGATCAGGGCTACGATGCGACGCTGAAGGCCTTCGACGCCAGCCTGAAGCGGCTCGGCACCGACTATGTCGATCTCTACCTCATCCACTGGCCGGCGCCGAAGCGCGATCAGTATGTCGACAGCTGGAAGGCCTTCATCCAGCTCCAGAAGGAAGGCCGCGCCCGCTCGATCGGCGTGTCCAACTTCTATCCGGAGCACCTGCAGCGCCTGATCGACGAGACCGGCATCACCCCGGTGATCAACCAGATCGAGTTGCATCCGGACTTCCCCCAGAAGGAGGCCCGCGCCTATCACGACAAGCACCGGATCGTCACCCAGTCCTGGAGCCCGCTCGGCCAGGGCACGCTGCTGGAAAACCCGGTCGTCGCCAAGGTCGCGGCAAAACACGGCCGTACGCCGGCGCAGGCCATCACCCGCTGGCACATCGACAACGGGCTGGTGGTGATCCCGAAGTCCGTGACGCCGTCGCGCATCGTGGAGAATTTCAAGGTGTTCGACTTCAAGCTTGACGACGAGGACATGGCGACCTTCGCGAGCCTCGAAAAGGACGGCAAGCGCATCGGTCCCGATCCGATGACGGCGACGTTCTAAGCCAGCCAAACCGCAAAACCTCTCCACGTCATGCTCGGGCTTGACCCGAGCATGACGTGGAGGGTGGGGTGACGGGCGTCGCTGATACGCGCTGATGGCTGCATTGGAGCGGCTTGGCCGCCCGTTTCGTCTATGGCAGCGTCCTCGGCGTCACGAAGCTTTCGAGCCGGCCTGCTCCGGGCGCAATGTCCGTCCATGTCTCGATGTCGAAAGCGATGACGGCAAGCCCCGCCGTCGGGAATTTTGTCCGTAGCCGCGCCAGTGCCGTTGCCTCGCCCTGTGGTGCGAGCAAGGCCGCCACATCCTCGAAACCCGGATTGTGACCGATGACGAGCAGCGTCTCGCTCTCCGGCGGCGCTTGCCGGATCGCCGCGAGGATGGCCGCCGGTTCGGCTTCGTAGATCGACGCCACCGTGCGGGACGGGCAAGGCTTTGCGAGGGCCGGCGAGACGAGGGCCCAGGTTTCCTGCGTGCGCCGGGCCGAGGAGACCAGCGCGAAATCCGGCTCGAGGCCTTCCGACGCAATATAGGCCCCCATGCGCGGGGCACCGCGGCGGCCGCGATCGGCGAGGGGGCGGGCGTGGTCTTCGACGCCCTCGGGCCAGGCGGACTTGGCGTGGCGGAGGAGGAGGAGGCGTTTCACGGGAATCTCTCCTTCAAACGAGAAGGCCGGGAGCATGCTCCCGGCCTTCTATCACGATGGCGATGAAGCCGTGATCACTTCCAGTCGCGGATGTCGACGAAGTGGCCGGCGATCGCGGCGGCCGCGGCCATGGCGGGCGAGACGAGATGCGTGCGGCCCTTGAAGCCCTGGCGGCCCTCGAAGTTGCGGTTCGAGGTGGAGGCGCAGCGCTCGCCCGGCTTCAGGCGGTCGTCGTTCATGGCGAGGCACATGGAGCAGCCCGGCTCGCGCCAGTCGAAACCGGCTTCCTTGAAGATCTTGTCGAGGCCTTCGGCTTCCGCCTGCTCCTTCACGAGGCCGGAGCCCGGGACGATCATGGCGTCGACGGTGGAGGCGACCTTCCTGCCCTCGACGACGGCGGCGACGGCGCGCAGGTCCTCGATGCGGCCGTTGGTGCACGAGCCGATGAAGACACGGTCGATGGCGATGTCGGTGATCTTCGTGCCCGGCTTCAGGCCCATATAGTCGAGCGCGCGCCACTTGGAGGAGCGCTTGGTCTCGTCCTCGATATCGTCGGGGTTCGGCACGACGCCTTCGACGGAGACGACGTCCTCCGGCGAGGAGCCCCAGGAGACGATCGGCGGCAGGTTGGCGGCGTCGAGCACGACGATGCGGTCGAAATGCGCGCCCTCCTCGGTGTAGAGTGTCTTCCAGTAGTCGAGCGCCATTTCCAGCGCCTTGCCCTTGGGCGCGCGCGGCTTGTCCTTGATGTATTCGAAGGTGGTCTCGTCCGGCGCGATGAGGCCGGCGCGGGCGCCGCCTTCGATCGTCATGTTGCAGATCGTCATGCGGCCTTCCATCGAGAGCGAGCGGATCGCCTCGCCGGCGAACTCGATGACGTGGCCGGTGCCGCCGGCGGTGCCGATCTCGCCGATGATGGCAAGGATGATGTCCTTGGCCGTCACGCCTTCGGGAAGCTTCCCGTCGACGCGCACCAGCATGTTCTTCGCCTTCTTCTGGATCAGCGTCTGGGTGGCGAGGACATGCTCCACCTCGGAGGTGCCGATACCGTGCGCCAGCGCGCCGAACGCGCCGTGCGTGGAGGTGTGGCTGTCGCCGCAGACGATGGTCATGCCCGGCAGGGTAAAGCCCTGCTCGGGGCCGACGATGTGCACGATGCCCTGGCGCACGTCCTTTTCGGAATAGTATTCCACGCCGAAATCGGCGGCGTTCTTGGCGAGCGCCTCGACCTGGATCCGGCTTTCCTCGTTCTTGATGCCCTGGTGGCGGTCCGGCGAGGTGGGAACGTTGTGGTCGACGACGGCGAGCGTCTTTTCCGGCGCGCGCACCTTGCGCCCGGCCATGCGCAGGCCCTCGAAGGCCTGCGGCGACGTCACTTCGTGAACGAGGTGACGGTCGATGTAGAGAAGACAGGTTCCGTCTTCCTGGCGGCTGACGATATGGTCGTCGAAAATCTTGTCATAGAGGGTACGGGGTGCGCTCATGGCTCTTCATCCGCTTGGTATGTTTAGGGTACAGGAATTTGGCGAGCCCGTGGCTCGCAGGATCGAGAGCGATCAGGATAGGCGGCTGATAAGCGCGCCGAAGACACGCGCAAAGAAGCGTGCCGGCAGGCGCTTGTGATCCTGCAGCACGACGACATGCTTTTCCGTGCATCCGAACTTGGATTCCATGCCCCGCATATAACGATTTTTTGACGGCACGGCAAGTTGATGCGCGGCGACCGTCTGATCATCCGCGCGCGCAGGGATCACGTCCGCCGGAGACGTCTTTCCAGCGCCCGCAGGGCCAGGGAAAGGCCGATGGTCAGGATGAGGTAGACATAGGCGACGATGGAATAGGTCTCGAAGAAGCGGAACGAGCCCGACGCGTAGACCTTGCCCATCTGGGTGATGTCCGCGACGCCGAGCACGGAGACGAGCGAGGAATCCTTCACCATCGCCACGAAGTCATTGCCGAGCGGCGGCAGGATGACGCGCACGGCCTGCGGAAAGACGACGAGCCGGAAGCGCTGGAAGCGCGACAGGCCGAGCGCCTTCGCGGCCTCGATCTGCCCCTTGTCGACGGACTGGATGCCCGCGCGAAAGACCTCGGCGATGAAGGCGGAATAGCCGATCATCAGCGCGATGATCGCCCGCCACATCAGCGAGAGGTCGCGCACCTGCACCGGTTCCAGGTAGCCGGCGGCAAGGAGCGGGCCGATCGCGAAGTTGATCACCGCCACCAGCGCCGGGGCGCCGACGAAGGCGATGTAGAAGAGCAGGACGAGCACCGGCACGCCCCGGATCACCTCCGTGTAGAAGCGGGCGATCTGGCGCAGCACCTTGCTTTCGGAGAGCGCCATCAGGGCGACGGCGAGGCCGAGCAGGGTGGCGAGCAGGAAGGCGACGAGGGTCACGAAGATCGTCACCCACAGTCCCTTCAGCACGACGCTGAACACCTGCCTGTAGAGGTCATTGGCAATGATGACGCCGGCAAGCGCCAGCGCGATGACACCGAGGGCGACCAGCCACCAGGGATAGTCGCCCTTCGCCGTATCAGGGGAAGCGGGAGCCATGGCTGCCCGTCACTCACCCATCTTGTAGTCGAGGAACCACTTCTTGTTGAGGCTTTCCAGCGTGCCGTCCGCCGTCAATGCCGCGATCGCCGCGTTGACCGGGGCGACGAGATCGGAGCCCTTCGGGAAGATGAAGCCGAAGTCCTCGGTGCCGAGCGGCTCGCCGACCACCTTGAGCTTGCCGCCCGAGGCGTCGACATAGCCCTTGGCCGCGACGCTGTCGGTAAGCACCAGGTCGACATCGCCGGCCTGCAGCGCCTGCACGGTCGCGCCGAAGGTCTCGAACAGCTTGATGCGCGGGTTCTGCTCGTTGCCGTCGAGGATTTCATAGACGGCGGTGTAGAAGGGCGAGGTGCCGGGCTGGGCGGCGATCAGGCCGTCGTTTAGCGCCGCGAAGGATTTCGCGTCGTTGAAGCGTTCCTCGTCGCCACGCACCAGCATGAACTGCTGCGAACGCATGTAGGGGTCGGAGAAGTCGACCTTCTCCTTGCGGTCGTCCTTGATGGTGATGCCGGTCATGCCGATATTGTACTGGTTGTCGGAGACCGCCTGGATCATCGTGTCCCAGCTGGCGTTCTGGTATTCGACTTTGAAGTTCAGCCGCTTGGCGATCTCGTTCATCGCGTCATATTCCCAGCCGATCTGCTCGCCCGACTTCGGATCGACGAACTGCAGCGGCGGGTAAGCGTTCTCCGTGACGACGACGACGGTCTTGCCGCCGAGGTCGGGCAGGTCCGTGGCGAAGGCGAGAGCGGGCATGAGGGCGGCGGCGGCAAGGCCTGCGAGAACGGCGCGGCGGGAAAACATCGAAACAGGCTCCTGAAATTGTGGCGGCGGAACACTCTCACAGGTTCAGGCAGGGAGGCAAGCACGGCGCTTGCGTGCAAAGGCTTTTCCGTAAAACAAAAAAGCCGCCGGCAAGGCCGACGGCTTCTTCGAATGGATGCGGCTGCCGGATTATTCGGCGGCGGCTTCCGCGGCCTTTGCGGCCTCGGCAGCTTCTGCTGCGGCCTTTTCAGCGGCGAGCGCCTGGGCGGCTGCCACCTTCTCGGCCTCGAGACGTGCCTTTTCCTCGGCAATGGCCTGGCGCTCGGCATCGTTCAGCTTGCGGGCGCGCGTGCCGGTGTTCTCGACGATACGAGCCGACTTGCCGCGGCGATCGCGCAGGTAGTAGAGCTTGGCGCGGCGGACCTTGCCGCGGCGCACGACGTCGACGCTTTCGACGAGCGGCGAGTAGATCGGGAAGACGCGCTCGACGCCTTCGCCGTAGGAGATCTTGCGAACGGTGAAGCTCTCGTTGAGGCCGCCGCCGGAACGGGCGATGCAGACGCCTTCATAGGCCTGCACGCGGGTACGCGAACCTTCCGTGACGCGCACGTTGACGCGGACGGTGTCGCCCGGGGAGAATTCCGGGAGGGTGCGCTTGGCTTCGATCTTCGCGGCCTGTTCGGCTTCAAGCTGCTGGATGATGTTCATCGGTCTAACCTTCTGGTTCTTCTGAAACAGCCAGAGCGCTCGACGGTCACCTTCTGGGCCATGGCCTCTAAGGTTAGTCCGTTGCCGGACGGAGCGGATTCGCCATTCTTTGATTGCAGGTCGGCGGGAGTAATCCCAAATCCGTGCGGGCCAATACACCAAACGAACCGGCTTGTCATCCCCTAAAGCACATGGCGAGCTTTCCGATACCCTCCTTGCGCTTCAAAGCTCTGGTTTTGCGTATGCCGCTGTCGCAAAACCGCTGCGCATTTTTGCGCGGCATGCCGCAACGGCAAAAGAAACCGCGCCGGAAGGGCGGTTCTTCGGCCTTGCCGCCCTTCCGGCGCCACGCTATCACGCGCTTGAGGAGGGCGCGGCCACAGCTGCCGTGCCGGGGAAGCATCATGACCGTTGTCGACGCCATCTTTCTGTTCATCGCGGGCTTCCTCTCCGGCGTGGTAAACGCCATCGCCGGCGGCGGCACGTTCCTGACCTTCGGCGCGATGACACTGACCGGCCTGCCGCCGATCGTCGCCAACGCCACCTCCTCGATCACCCAGTTTCCCGGCTACGTCACCTCGACGCTCGCCTATGCCAAGGAAATCCGCGCCGACTGGAAGGAAGCGCTGCTGCTCGGCGCGCTGTCGCTTGTCGGCGGCTTCGCCGGGGCCATGCTGCTGCTCTCGCTCTCCAATCCCTCGTTTCGCGCGCTGGTGCCGTGGCTCCTGCTGGCGGCGACCGCGATCTTCGCGGCCGGACCCTATCTCAAACCCAGGACGCTGAGCCCGGAAAAGCCGATCTCGCCGCTCGGCCTCGCCCTCCAGGGCATCACCTCGATCTATGGCGGCTTTTTCGGTGCGGGCATGGGCATCATGACGCTCGCCGTGCTGGGCCTCACCAAGGGCGGCGACTATCACCGGCTGAACGCGCTGAAGAATTTCGTCGCCGTCGTCATCGCGGCCATGGCGATCGTCGTCTTCGCCAGCGGCGGCGTGGTCGGCTGGCCGCAGGCGGCGGTCATGGTGCCGGCGGGCGCGATCGGCGGCTATGCCGGCGTCTGGGCGGCGCGGCGCGTGCCGCAGCCGGTCATCCGCGGCCTTGTGGTCGCGGTCGGCCTCGCGCTGACGGTCTATTATTTCGTGACGGGCTGAGCGGGGAGAAGATCGGGCCGACGCGCGCGCGTCAACTGTTCCGCCTCCTCGCGCCGCCATTTCTCGATCGCCGCGTGGTGGCCGGAGGTGAGAACGCCAGGGATCTCCATGCCTTCCCAGACCTGCGGGCGGGTATAGTGCGGGTGCTCCAGCAGCCCGCCCTCGAAGCTCTCGTGCTCGCCCGAAAGCGCATTGCCCATAACGCCCGGCAGGATGCGCACCACGGCGTCGAGCAGGATCATCGCCGCCGGCTCGCCGCCGGAGAGGATGTAATCGCCGATCGAGACCTCTTCGAGCTGCCGCCCGTCGATGACGCGCTGGTCGACGCCCTCGAAGCGGCCGCAGACGATGACGGCGCCGTCGCCTGCCGCCAGCTCCCGGACGCGGGCCTGCGTCAACGGGCGGCCGCGCGGGCTCATCAGCAGGCGCGAGCGGCTGTCGCCTTCAGAGGCGTGGTCGATGGCGCGGGCAAGCACATCCGGCTTCAGCACCATGCCGGCGCCGCCGCCGGCCGGCGTGTCGTCCACCGTGCGGTGGCGATCGGTGGTGAAATCGCGGATCTGCACGCAGTCGAGCGCCCAGTCGCCGCGCGCGAGGGCCTTGCCGGAGAGCGACTGCCCGAGAAACCCCGGGAACATCTCCGGATAGAGCGTCAGGATGGTGGCGCGGAAAGCCACGTCACTCTCCGTCGTCGTCTTGCGGCGGACGGCGGCGCCGGCTGCCCGGGCCGTCGTTTCCGTCATCCTCCAGGCCGGCGGCGACGGCGTCGATCAGAAGGCGCCCGCCTTCGAGGTCGATCTCCAGCACGGCCGCTTCGGAGAAGGGAATGAGCACGGGCCGCTTGCCCGGCCCCTTGAGTTCGAGAAGGTCGCCCGCGCCGAAATCGAAGATACCCGTCACCTTGCCGTGGCTGCGGCCGGCGGTATCGACCGCTTCCAGCCCTTCGAGGTCGGCATAGAAGAATTCGTCCTCGTCCAGTTCCTCGTCCGGCAGGTTGTCACGTTCGATATAGAGGTCGGTGCCGGTAAGCGCCTCGGCGGCATTGCGGTCGTTGATGCCGCGAAAGCGCACCACGACGACATTCTTCGCCTCGCGCACTTCGAGCACCTCGAAGGAGCGGCCGTCCTCGGTATGGAGATGGCCATAGTCGCCGATCGCCGTCGGGTCGATCGTATAGGATTTCACGCGGACCTCGCCGCGCAGGCCCTGTGCCGCGCCGACGGTGCCCATGAGGACGGGATTTTCCAGTTTCGCCATGGTTCGGTTCCGTGTGTTTCGGGACGCCTAGGCTTTATTATGTTCATGCCGAGGCTCCAAATGAAAACGGGCGGCATGAAACACGCCGCCCGTTTTCTGGAAAAGCCGCGAAGGATTATTCGCCGGCGGCGGCAGCAGCGGCGTCTTCTTCCTTCTGCTTCTTCTCGGCAGCGCGTTCGAGCGCCTTCTTGCCCGGCTTTGCCTTGTCCGGGTTGTTGCGGGCTTCGCGCTTCACGACGCCGGCCTCATCGAGGAAGCGGGCAACGCGGTCGGTCGGCTGGGCGCCCTTGGCGAGCCATTCCTTGGCGCGGTCGGCGTCGATCTGCACGCGGCCCGCGTCGTCCTTGCCGAGCATCGGGTTCCAGGAGCCGAGCTTTTCCAGGAAGCGGCCGTCGCGCGGCGAACGGGCGTCGGCAACGACGATCTGGTAGTACGGGCGCTTCTTGGAGCCACCGCGGGCGAGACGGATTTTCAGGGACATGTCATTACTCCTTGGATGTGACGTGAGCCGCTTTTCTCAAGCGGTGTTCTGGTTTGCGCCGCTGTGCTCAGCGGCAATGGCTTCATGGTGCCGGATCACCTCGCGGATGATGAAGTTCAGGAACTTCTCCGCGAAATCCGGATCCAGATTGGCATCCTTCGCAAGGCGGCGAAGGCGTTCGATCTGGTATTCCTCGCGCGCCGGGTCGGCCGGCGGCAGTTCATGCGTCGCCTTCAGCACGCCCACCGCCTGGGTACAGCGGAAGCGTTCGGCGAGCATATGCACAAGGGCAGCGTCGATATTGTCGATCGATTGCCGGTATTCCCCCAATTGCTGCTTGACCTTCGGATCGATCGTCATGCCGCGTCCCCTCACTTCTTCTTCGGCAGGCCGGGAAGGCCCGGAAGGCCGCCGAGACCGGGCAGGCGTCCGCCGCCGAGGCCCGGAAGGCCACCACCGCCAAGGCCCGGCAGGCTGCCCGGCTTGATGCCGGCCGCTTCCGCCTGCTTGGCGAGCGCCTCAAGCTGCTTCGGATCCATCTTGGACAGGTCGGGCATGCCGCCCATGCCGCCGCCAAGGCCCATCTTGCTGGCAAGGCCGCCCATCATCTGCTTCATCATGCCGCCCTTCTTGCCGCCCATCATCTTCATCATGTCCGCCATCTGGCGGTGCATCTTCAGAAGCTTGTTGATGTCGCTGGCATCGGTGCCGGAGCCGGCGGCGATGCGCTTCTTGCGGGAATGCTTGAGCATGTCGGGATTGGCGCGCTCGGCCTTGGTCATCGAGTTGATGATGGCGATCTGGCGGCCGAACAGCTTGTCGTCGAGACCGGCGGCGGACATCTTGTCCTTCATGCCGGCCATGCCGGGCATCAGCCCCATGATGCCGCCCATGCCGCCCATCTTCTGCATCTGGCGCAGCTGGTCGGCAAGGTCGTTGAGGTCGAACTTGCCCTTGGCCATCTTGGCGGCCATGGCGGCCGCCTTCTCGGCGTCGATGTTCTCCGCCGCCTTCTCGACGAGCGAGACGATGTCGCCCATGCCGAGAATGCGGTCGGCGACGCGGCGGGGATGGAATTCCTCCAGCTCGCCCATCTTCTCGCCGACGCCGATCAGCTTGATCGGCTTGCCGGTGACGGCGCGCATCGAAAGGGCGGCGCCGCCGCGGCCATCGCCGTCCATGCGAGTGAGCACCAGGCCGGTGATGCCGACGCGGTCGTCGAAATTGCGGGCGAGGTTGACGGCGTCCTGGCCGGTCAGCGCGTCGGCGACGAGCAGGATCTCGTGCGGATTGGACTTCCGCTTGATCTCCGCCATCTCGATCATCAGCGGCTCGTCGATATGGGTGCGGCCGGCGGTGTCGAGGATGACGACGTCATGGCCGCCGAGCTTTGCGGCCTGCACGGCGCGCGAGGCGATATCGGTCGGCGACTGGCCGGCGATGATCGGCAGGGTATCGATGCCGGCCTGTACGCCGAGCTGGCGAAGCTGCTCCTGCGCGGCCGGGCGGCGCGTGTCGAGCGAGGCCATCAGGACCTTCTTCTTGTCGCGCGTCTTCAGCCGGTTGGCGATCTTGCCGGACGTCGTCGTCTTGCCGGAGCCCTGCAGGCCCACCATCATGATGACGACGGGGGCGGCGGCGTTGAGGTCGATCGAGACGCCTTCGGAGCCGAGCATCGAGACCAGCTCGTCATGCACGAGTTTGACGACCATCTGGCCGGGCTTGATCGACTTCAGGATTTCCGCGCCGACGGCCTTTTCGCGCACGGCATCGGTGAAGGAGCGCACCACTTCCAGCGCCACGTCCGCTTCGAGAAGCGCACGGCGGACCTCGCGCAGCGCCGCCGAGACATCGGCCTCGGAGAGCGCGCCACGGCCTGTCAGTCCATTGAGAATGGAGCCAAGGCGGTCCTGGAGTGTTTCAAACATCACGTCTTCCTTCTTGTTTCCACGTCTGGCGGAAACATCGGTTCCATCCGCGCCAAAAACAAGACGAAAAGCCGAAAAGCACCCGAGGGCGCATCGCGCTGTCGGGTGTTGACCTCCGGGATCTCTTTATACCTCAATGGGTCCCGGTCGGCGGCTTCAAGCATCGTAACTTGTCGCGGATGCGGCGGCTTAAACAGCAAAGGGGTCGGAAAGTCAAGGACGCACCGGATCATGCCGGCGCGCAGTGCTCGAGAGGAGTTTCGCTCATGTACATTGCAGGCTTGGTAATCCCCGTGCCCGCGGAAAACAGGCAGGCCTATCTCCGGTGGGCGGAAAACAGCGCGGCGATCCTCAAGGATTATGGATGCCTGGAGATCGTCGAATCCTGGGAGGACAACGTGCCCGATGGCGCTCACACCGATTTCCGCCGCGCCGTCGACGCGAAGCCGGGCGAAAAGATCGTCTTCACCTGGCAGGTCTGGCCCGACAAGGCGACGCTCGATGCCGCCGAGGCGAGGATGCGCACCGACCCGCGTATGAAAGCGATACCGGCATACGTTCCCTTCGATTCAAAGCGCCTGATCCTCGGCTGCTTTGCGCCGATCCATACGATGGGCCGGACGTAAAATTCACGCGAGTCTGCGCCGGCGCATTGCAGTGCGACGGGGCGCGACCTATCTTTCGCCGATGAACCGTCGGACGTTCCTCAAATGGTCGGGCATCGGTGCGCTGGCGACGCTCGCCGGCGGGGGCTTTGCGAGCCGCAGCCTTGCGGCCAAGCGCTATTATGACGGGCCGCTCAGCGACCATTTCGACGGCACGCATTTCTTCAACCCGAACGGCGAGGAGCCGAACAGCTTTTTCGAGCTGATGCGCTGGCAGTTCGGGGGCGGGCGCTCTGCCTGGCCGCTCGACTGGCCGAGCCCCTTTCCATCAGCCGTGCCGGAACCGCGTATCGCCGGCGGTCGCCTCGTCGTAACGCTGGCGGGCCATGCGGCGCTGCTCATCCAGACCGCCGGCCTCAATATCCTGACCGATCCGGTCTGGAGCGACCGCGCAAGCCCGTTCACCTTCGCCGGGCCCAAACGGGTCAATCCACCGGGCATCCGCCTTGCCGACCTGCCGAAGATCGACCTCGTGCTCGTCACGCACAATCATTACGACCATCTCGACCTTGCGACGCTGAAAGCGCTCGCCGAACGGGACGATTGCAGGATCGTCACGCCGCTCGGCAATGATCGCATCATCGTGCCGACGGTCGACAGGGCGCGCATAACGACCATGGACTGGGATAGCGCGCTGACGGTGGCTGACGGGGTGACGCTCCATTGCGAGCCCTGCCACCACTGGTCGGCGCGCGGGCTCGGCGACCGGCGCTTGGCGCTCTGGTCCGCCTTTCTCATCGAGACGCCGGGCGGAAAGATCTACCATGTCGGCGATACGGGCTTTCACCAAGGCATCAACTATCGGGCAATCCGCGAGAAACATGGGCCGATCCGCCTCGCCAACCTGCCGTTCGGTGCCTATGAGCCGCGCTGGTTCATGCGTCCGCAACACCAGAACCCGGACGAGGCGGTTCAGGGCATGGTGGCCTCCGGTGCGGCCTATGTGGCCGGCCACCATTGGGGCACCTTCCGGCTGACGAACGAGGCGATCGACGAACCGCTCGCCGCGCTGGAAACGGCGCTCGATGCGGCCGGCATCGCCCGCGAACGGTTTCGCGCACTGCGGCCGGGCGAAGTGTTCGATGTTCCCGCTGTCGCGGTCTGAGCAAGGCACTGGAAATCCGCGGGACTTTCCGCCATATACGGCCGCAACGGGTGCGTTCGGCCCGGATGGGCAGAGTGTAATGACAAAGACGGTCGATTTCGCGAAGATGAACGGACTGGGAAACATGATCCTGGTCGTGGACATGCGCGGCCGCAGCGATGTCGTGACGCCGGAAGCGGCGATCGCGCTCAACGCCGACCCCGCCACCCGCTTCGACCAGATCATGGCGATCCACGATCCGCGGGTCGATGGAACGGATGCCTTCATCGACATTCTCAATTGCGATGGCTCCAAGGCGCAGGCCTGCGGCAACGGTACGCGTTGCGTCGTGCAGGCGCTCGCAGCCGAGACGGGCAAGAAGGTCTTCACCTTCGAGACCGTCGCCGGCATCCTGAATGCCGTAGAGCACGAGGACGGCACGATTTCCGTCGACATGGGCAGGCCGGTCTTCGACTGGAACCGCATCCCGCTCGCTGAAGAGTTCTTCGACACGAGCCGCATCGAACTGCAGATCGGGCCGATCGACGCGCCGGTGCTGCATTCGCCGGCCGCCATGTCGATGGGCAATCCGCATGCCGTCTTCTGGGTCGACCGCGATCCGATGAGCTTCGATCTCGAACGCTTCGGCCCCCTGCTGGAAAACCATCCGATGTTCCCCGAAAAGGCGAATATCACGCTGGCGCAGGTGACGTCCCCCACTGCCATGACGACCCGCACCTGGGAGCGCGGCGCCGGCCTGACGCTCGCCTGCGGCTCGGCCGCCTGCGCTGCCGGCGTTTCCGGCGCGCGCACGGGCCGCACGGGCCGCAAGGTCGCGATTACCGTCGCCAGCAGCCCGAACCGCGGCGTGCTCACCATCGAATGGCGCGGGGACGATCACGTCGTCATGACCGGGCCGGCCGAATGGGAATGGTCGGGCATGCTCGATCCTTCGACCGGCGCCTTCCGCCGGGATGACGCCGAGGCGGCCGCCCTTTGAGCGGCGTTGCGGTCATAACCTTCGGCTGTCGGCTCAACACCTACGAATCGGAAGTGATGCGCGCCGAGGCCGAGAAGGCGGGGCTGAACAATGCCGTGCTGGTGAACACCTGCGCCGTGACGGGCGAGGCCGTGCGCCAGGCGCGCCAGGCGATCCGCCGGGCTCGACGGGACAATCCGCATGCCCGCATCATCGTCACCGGCTGCGCGGCGCAGACGGAGAAGCACACCTTTGCCGACATGCCGGAAGTCGATGCGGTGCTCGGCAACGAGGAGAAGCTGAAAAGCGCCGCCTATCGCGCGCTGCCGGATTTCGGCGTTTCGGCGGAAGAGAAGCTGCGCGTCAACGACATCATGAGCGTGCGCGAGACCGCGCCGCAGATGGTGAAGCTGATCGACGGCCATGTGCGCGCTTTCGTGCAGGTGCAGAACGGCTGCGACCACCGCTGCACCTTCTGCATCATCCCCTATGGCCGGGGCAATTCCCGCTCCGTGCCGATGGGCGCGGTGGTCGAACAGGCGCGAAAACTCACCGAGAGCGGCTACTGCGAGATCGTGCTGACCGGCGTCGACGCCACCAGCTACGGCGCGGACCTGCCGGGCCGGCCGAGCCTCGGCTCTCTCGCCAAGGCGCTGCTGAAGCAGGTGCCGGACATCCGGCGTCTTCGCCTCTCCTCGATCGACAGCATCGAGGCGGACGACCACCTCTGGGACCTCGTCGCCGACGAGCCGCGCTTCATGCCGCATCTGCATCTGTCGCTCCAGCATGGCGACGACCTGATCCTCAAGCGCATGAAGCGCCGCCATTCCAGCGCCGATGCGCGGGCCTTCTGCGGGCGGGTGCGCGCGCTTCGCCCGGATGCCAGTTTCGGCGCGGACATGATCGCCGGTTTCCCGACCGAGACGGAAGACATGTTCGCCAATGCGGCGCGGCTTGCGGAAGACTGCGGCATCGCCCATCTGCACGTCTTTCCCTACAGCCCGCGCCCCGGCACGCCGGCCGCGCGCATGCCGCAGCTCGATCGCGCTTTGGTCAAGGACCGCGCCAGCCGCCTGCGCGAGACTGGAAAACGGCTCGCCGAGGCCCATCTCGATTCCATGATCGGAAAGCGGGAGATGATCCTCGTCGAGAACAACGGCCTTGCCCACACGGAAAACTTCACGCTCGTCGATGCCGCGGGCCTCAAGCCCCGCGACCTTGTGCCGGTCACGATCACCGGCCACAATGGAAAACACCTGACGATGCGGCCCGAAACCGCCCTCTCGCATAACTAGCGGACACATCCTTCATGGCCCTCGGCTTCATCAAGAAGATCTTCACCTTCGGAAAAGACACCGCCCCCGAGCAGAAGCCGGAGGCGGAAGCGCCGGTCGTCGAGCCGAAGGTCGCCGAGGTCGCGCCTGAACCGGTCGCGGAAAGCCCGGAGCCTGCCGTCGTCGGGGAGCGGGACGCGCTGCTCGATGAGGCGGAGGCCGCCAATCCCGAAGCCGCGCAACATGTGCCCGACGAAGCCGAGCCGGACATCTATCCGCTGCCGCACGCTCCGGATCTGCCCGTTGCGGAAGACCCGGTCGCGCCCGCCGAGATGGAGACCGCCGGCGGTCCGGCGGATGATGTGCCGGCGCCCGAGATGGCGGAGGATGTTGTCGAGGAAGAGCCTGCCGCTCCCGTCGAGGAGATCGTCGAGGCGCAGCCCGTAGCGGCGGTGGAAGAGGTTGCCGAGCTGGAGGACGAGATCGCCCCGGCCGAAGAAGCGGCGCCTGCCGAGGCGGAGGACCCGGTCCTCGAAGAGGCGATCCGCAGCGAGCCGAAGGCCGAGGCGCCCGCCCTGCCGAAAGGGTTTGCGACGGCAGCGCGCGAACCGGTCTTGGACGTCCCGGCGCCGCAGGTGAAGCGCACCTGGTTCCAGCGCCTGCGCGAGGGGCTTGCCCGCACCTCCTCGCAGCTCACCGGCCAGATCACCAGCCTCTTCACCAAGCGCAAGCTCGACGACGATACGCTGCAGGACCTCGAGGACCTGCTGATCCAGGCAGATCTCGGCGTGGAGACGGCGCTGCGCATCACCGATACGCTCGCCTCCGAGCGCTACGGCAAGGATGTCACGGGCGCGGATGTGTCACGCATCATGGCGAGCGAGATCACCAAGGTCCTCGGTCCCGTCGCCAAGCCGCTCGCGCTCGACCTCAACCACAAGCCGCATGTCATCCTCGTCGTCGGCGTCAACGGCACCGGCAAGACGACGACGATCGGCAAGCTCGCGGCCAAGCTCTCGGGCGCGGGCCTGAAGGTGATGATGGCGGCGGGCGATACGTTCCGTGCCGCGGCCATCGAGCAGCTGAAGATCTGGGCGGAGCGCACGGGCTCCGACATCGTCTCCTCGAAGCTCGGCGCGGATGCGGCGGGGCTCGCCTATGAAGCCTATGAGCAGGCGAAGCTGAAGAAGAGCGACGTCTTGATCATCGACACGGCCGGCCGCCTGCAGAACAAGACGGAGCTGATGGCGGAGCTGGAGAAGATCGTGCGCGTGCTCGGCAAGCTCGATCCGGATGCGCCGCACACGGTGCTCCAGACGCTCGATGCGACGACCGGGCAGAATGCCATGAACCAGGTGGAGATTTTCCGCAATGTCGCGGGCGTGACGGGCCTGATCATGACAAAATTGGACGGTACGGCCCGCGGCGGCATCCTTGTGGCGATTGCCGCCAAGCACAAGCTGCCGGTCTATTTCATCGGCGTCGGGGAGGGGATCGACGATCTCGAACCCTTCGAGGCGAAGGATTTCGCGGAAGCAATCGCAGGAGTTGAGGCATGAGCAAGGCAACGCTGGACGCCCCGGCCAAGGCGGAGGAGAAGATCAGCCCGCTCCTCAAGATGGTGCTGGAGCTCGGGCCCCTCGTCGTCTTTTTCTTCGCCAATTCCCGCGGCGAGTGGCTGGCCGCGCAGTTTCCGGTTCTGGCCGAAATGGGCGGACCGATCTTCATCGCGACCGGTCTCTTCATGGCGGCGACGGCGATCGCCCTCGTCGTCTCCTGGATCCTGACGCGCACCCTGCCGATGATGCCGCTGATCTCCGGCATCGTCGTCTTCGTCTTCGGCGCGCTGACGCTCTGGCTGCAGAACGACACCTTCATCAAGATGAAGCCGACCATCGTCAATTCGCTGTTCGGCGCGATCCTGCTCGGCGGTCTGCTGTTCGGCAAATCGCTGCTCGGCTACGTCTTCCATGCCGCCTTCAGGCTCACCGACGAGGGCTGGCGCAAGCTCACGCTGCGCTGGGGCCTGTTCTTCGTCTTCCTCGCGGTGCTGAACGAAGTGGTGTGGCGCTCCTTCTCGACGGATTTCTGGGTGGCCTTCAAGGTCTGGGGCACCATGCCCATCACCATTCTCTTCACGCTGTCGCAGATGCCGCTGATCATGCGCCACTCCGTCGAGCAGCCGGAAGAGGGCAAGGCGCCCTGAGGCGCGTCATCGTCCTGTCACCGAATCTTGGGTGAACCGTCATCCTCCCGTTACCGGACTGACATGCCCGGGACTCATGGTCTGCCCGTCGATTCGCGGGCTTGGCCGGAGGTGGCATGGCGATTGTTCCCGAGGCGCTGACGCGGCGCTCGTTCCTTCTCACCGCAGGGGCGGGTGCGCTCGCGGCCTCCTCGGCGCTGGCCGTTCCCTATTATGCCCGGCGCCATGGCAGCCCGGTCTTTTCGCACGGCGTGCAGTCGGGCGATGTCGATTGCTCCTCCGGCATGGTCTGGGCGCGGGTGGACCGGCCGGCAGAGGTGACGCTGGAATATTCGACCACCGAGAGCTTCCTGAATGCCTCCCGCCTGCCTGTCGGGAAGGCGACGATCGCGTCCGACAACACGGTCAAGGCGATGCTGCAGGGTCTCCTGCCGGACCAGGACATCTTCTATCGCTTCACCGCCAGCGATCCCTATTCCAGCCATCTCGTCTCCGAGCCGGTCGTCGGGCGCTTCCGCACCGCGCCGATGCGCAGGCGCTCGGTGCGTTTCGTCTGGTCGGGCGACACCGCCGGGCAGGGCTGGGGCATCGACGATGTCGGCATGAAGACCTATTCGACCATGCTGCGGCACGAGCCGGATTTCTTCATCCATTCCGGCGACACTGTCTATGCCGACGGCCCGATCCCCGACGAGATCCGGCTGCGGGATGGCGGGATCTGGAAGAACCGCATCGTCACCGACGAGAAGCGCAACGTGGCGCGCACGCTGGACGAGTTTCGCGGCCAGTGGAAATACAATCTGCTCGACGAGCACCTTCTGTCTTTCAACACGCAATGCCCGACCTTTTTCCAGTGGGATGACCACGAGGTGCTCAACAACTGGTCGGAATCGAGTGACCTTTCCGGCGACCGGCGCTATCCGGAAAAGGAGATCGGCGTCTACGAGGCCCGCGCCCGGCGCGCCTTCCACGAGATGACGCCGATCCGCTATTTTCCTACCGAGCCCGGCCGCATCTTCCGCAAGATCGCCTACGGGCCGCTGCTCGATGTCTTCTTCGTCGACCTGCGCTCCTATCGCAGCCCCAACCGGGGCGGCACGGAAAACGGCCTGTTCGGCTGGCGGCAGGCGGATTGGCTGCGGCGTGAGCTGGCAGCTTCGCGCGCCGTGTGGAAGGTCATCGCCTGCGACATGCCGCTCGGCCTCGTCATCTGGGACGACTATGCCAACAGCCTCGGTTACGAGGGTGTCGCCGACGGCCTCAACGGTCCGCCGGCGGCGCGCGAGCGGGAGATCGCCGACCTCCTCTCCTTCCTGCGCGACAATGCGGTCCACAATGTCGTCTGGCTGACGGCGGACGTGCACTATACGGCCGCGCACCACTACGATCCGTCGCGGGCGAAATTCCAGGAGTTCCATCCGTTCTGGGAGTTCGTCTCGGGGCCGCTGCATTCCGGCACCTACGGGCCGAAACCGCTCGACATGACCTTCGGCCCGGAGGTGCGGTTCATCAAGTCGTCCAGGGGCGGCATCGACAGCAACCTGCCGCCCTCGGCCGGCCTGCAATTCTTCGGCCTCGTCGACATCAACGGGACGAGCGAGGAAATGACAGTGCGCCTGATGGACAGGGAGGACCAGGAACTCTGGAACATCACGCTGCCGCCGGTGCGCGCCTCGTGAGGCCGGGCCCTGTGCGGCGCGGGCAACAGAGTTGCGCCCCGCCTCTTTCGCATTTGCGGAAAAACATGTAAGAGCCCGGCCATTGAAGACGGCGCCCCCCTATACCGCGCGCCCCGAACCTCAGAGATTAAACCATGTCCATCCGCAATATCGCGATCATCGCGCACGTCGACCATGGCAAGACCACGCTTGTCGACGAGCTCCTGAAACAGTCCGGCTCGTTCCGTGAAAACCAGCGCGTCGCCGAACGCGTGATGGACTCGAACGATCTCGAAAAGGAACGCGGCATCACCATTCTCGCCAAGGCCACCTCGGTCGAGTGGAAGGGTCACCGCATCAACATCGTCGACACGCCCGGCCACGCCGACTTCGGCGGCGAGGTGGAGCGCATCCTCTCGATGGTGGACGGCGCGATCGTTCTCGTCGACTCGTCGGAAGGCCCGATGCCGCAGACGAAGTTCGTCGTCGGCAAGGCTCTCAAGGTTGGTTTGAAGCCGATCGTCGCGATCAACAAGATCGACCGCCCGGACGGCCGCCACGAGGAAGTGCTGAACGAGGTGTTCGACCTCTTCGCCAATCTCGACGCCACCGACGAGCAGCTCGACTTCCCGATCCTCTACGGTTCGGGCCGCAACGGCTGGATGAACGTCAACCCGGAGGGCCCGACCGACGAAGGCATGGCCCCGCTGCTCGACCTCGTCCTGAAGCACGTGCCGGAGCCGGCGGTCGCCGAAGGCCCGTTCCGCATGATCGGCACGATCCTCGAAGCCAACCCCTTCCTCGGCCGCATCATTACCGGCCGCATCCATTCGGGCTCGATCAAGCCGAACCAGACCGTCAAGGTTCTCGGCCAGGACGGCCAGCTCATCGAAAACGGCCGCATCTCGAAGATCCTCGCCTTCCGCGGCATCGAGCGCACGGCGATCGAAGAGGCCCATGCCGGCGATATCGTCGCCATCGCGGGCCTCACCAAGGGCACCGTCGCCGACACGTTCTGCGACCCCTCGGTTTCCGAAGCCTTGAAGGCGCAGCCGATCGACCCGCCGACCGTCACCATGTCCTTCATCGTCAACGATTCGCCGCTCGCCGGCACCGAAGGTGACAAGGTGACGAGCCGCGTCATCCGCGACCGCCTGTTCAAGGAAGCCGAAGGCAATGTCGCGCTGAAGATCGAAGAGTCGGGCGACAAGGATTCGTTCTTCGTCTCCGGCCGCGGCGAATTGCAGCTTGCCGTGCTCATCGAGACCATGCGCCGCGAAGGCTTCGAGCTTGCCGTGTCGCGTCCGCGCGTCGTCATGCACAAGGACGAGGCGACCGGCCAGATGCTGGAGCCGATCGAGGAAGTCGTCATCGACGTCGACGAGGAGCATTCCGGCGTCGTCGTGCAGAAGATGTCGGAGCGCAAGGCCGAGATGGTCGAGCTGCGCCCCTCCGGCGGCAACCGCGTGCGCCTCGTCTTCTTCGCGCCGACCCGCGGCCTCATCGGCTACCAGTCGGAGCTTCTGACCGACACGCGCGGCACGGCGATCATGAACCGCCTGTTCCACGACTACCAGCCCTACAAGGGCGAGATCGGCGGCCGCGTCAACGGCGTGCTGCTCGCCAACGAAGCGGGCGAGGCCGTCGCCTACGCGCTGTTCAACCTGGAAGACCGCGGCCCGATGGTCATCGACGCGGGCGAGAAGGTCTATATGGGCATGATCGTCGGCATCCACACGCGCGACAACGACCTTGAAGTGAACGTGCTGAAGGGCAAGAAGCTCACCAACATCCGCGCCGCCGGCAAGGACGAAGCCGTCCGCCTGACGCCGCCGATCAAGATGACGCTGGAGCGCGCGCTCTCCTGGATCCAGGACGACGAACTCGTCGAAGTCACGCCTAAGTCCATCCGCCTGCGCAAGCTCTATCTCGACCCGAACGACCGCAAGCGATTCGAAAAGCAGCGCTCGGCCGGCGCGGCATAAGCGAAACGCATCCGAAGCGGAATAGTTTCGAACCCCGGTCCCCTCACAATGGGCGCCGGGGTTTTTCATGTGTGTGTCATCGTTTTACGACTTGTGACGTTTGTTAAAAAAGCGTTAACTTTTCCGTGCGCCGCCCGGAACTCGCCTGTGGGCAAGGGAAGCCTCCGCGCCCCTGCGGGATTCCGGTGGAATCGGCGTCGGAATATGAGTCGTGTTATGAAGACACTGTCGATCGATGTGCGGCGCGCCGAGCCGCAGGACGCACGCGCGATATCCGAGACGCATCGGGTATCGTGGCTGCAGGCCTATGGCGGCCTCATTCCGCACAAGCCGCTTATCCAGATGGTCGACCGCCGGGGCGAGAGCTGGTGGCGCAAGGCAACGCGCGGTCCCGCGACCTTGCTGGTGCTCGACGTCGCCGGCACGGTGGCGGGTTATGCCACGCTCGGCCTCAACCGCGCCCGGGCGCTGCCGCAGGAGGGCGAGATCTACGAACTCTACCTGCGCCCGGAATACCAGGGCATCGGTCTCGGCCGCCTGCTCTTCGGCGAGGCGCGGCGGCTCCTGAAGTCGCTGGGCTGCGAGGGCCTGATCGTCTGGTGCCTGGAGGACAGCGAGCACGCCGAACGCTTCTTCCGCTCCGCCGGCGGGCGCGACATTGCCGAGGGCATGGAGAATTTCGGCGACAAGGAGCTGAAGAAGCTCGGCTTCATCTGGCCTTAGCGGATTTCGTGCACGCCTATTCGACAGCGGCAGGCAGGTGGCGCACCGGCTCGCCGGCCAGTTTCCCCCGCAGTCCATGCCATTGCGGCTCGTTCAGGCCGCAGGCGAAATCGTGCGCCTCTTCGTCCGCCACCTTGCGGGCGAGCGTGTTGGCGTCCTTGTTCTCCAGGGCGTCGACATAGCCGACGACGCAGCTCGTCGGGTTTTCCGCCGTCGCGATCGTCGAGACGACAAGGACCTGGCCGTAGCGCGTGTCGGTGTCGCTCGTCGTTTCCGGGTCGGAGACGAACCAGCGCACGATGGTCGCCACCGGCTTTCCCGCCGCGATGCGCCATTCGATCTTGGCGTTGGTGTGGTTGAACGGGCCGAAGCTCTCGAAGGCCTCGTCGAGCCAGGCCTTGCTGATCGGGCCGTAGGCCTGGCTCTGGCGGAGGTCGCCTTCCTTGAAATAGACCGCGAGGTCCTTGTAGCCGGTGCATTCAAGGGTGACGCTCGGGCCCTCGTCCTCCTGCGAAAGCGTCTTGCAGGCATCGAGGTTACGCTCGGAATAGGCGCTCTCGTTGGCCTTGGCGGCCGAGGCGGCGAGGGCGGCGGCAAAGAGAAGGGGCATCAGGCGCATGATCATCCTCCGGTCTTCAAGGAGACGGGGAAGGCGCGCCGTCTATTCGCCTCCGGCGAAAGTCATGTTGCGCTGCAATGGGATTCGCATTAGGAAGCCCGCGAACAGAACCATTCCACCTGAGGGAGCCCCCCATGCGTATCGATGCGATTTCCGTTGGCAAGAACCCGCCGGATGACGTGAACGTCATTGTCGAGGTGCCGGTCGGCGGCCATCCGATCAAGTACGAGATGGACAAGGAAGCCGGCGCGCTCGTCGTCGATCGTTTCCTCTACACGCCGATGACCTATCCCGGCAACTACGGCTTCGTGCCGCACACGCTCTCGGAAGACGGCGACCCGATCGACGTCCTGATCGCCAACACCCGCCCGCTCGTTCCGGGCTGCGTCATCAATGTGCGCCCGATCGGCGTCATGGTCATGGAAGACGATGGCGGCAAGGACGAGAAGATCATCGCCGTTCCGGTGCCGAAGCTGACGCGCCGCTACGACAAGGTCGAGAACTACACCGACCTGCCGGAGATCACGCTGAAGCAGATCGAGCACTTCTTCGAGCACTACAAGGATCTGGAGCCCGGAAAGTGGGTGAAGATCGCCGGCTGGCAGGACGTTACCGTCGCCAAGAAGATGATCCTGGAGGCCGTCGAGCGCTATCAGGCGAGCAAGAAGTAGGCGCTTCAATGCGCTCCGGCGCGCTCGAGCCTTGAAACGATATCCTCCGGGTCGCCGTCGATCCGGAGGATTTTCTTTCTCTGGGTGTCACCGCTGACAAGGCTCACGGCGGACTTTGCAACGCCGGCAGCCTTGGCGATCAGCGCCACCAGCGCCTTGTTCGCCTTGCCCTTGTCCGGCGGGTCGCTGACGCGGGCCTTGAGATAGCGTTCGCCGTCGGCGCCGGTTTCCCAGCCGTCGATCGCATCGCGGCCGCCGTTCGGCGTCAGCCGCACCGTCAGGCGCACATGGTCGCCATGGCGGCGGAGCGCGGCGCCCGCCTGCTCGGTCACGGCGCCAGGAGGGCCGGTGCCAGCACGCTGCGGATCACCTGCTCCAGGAAGAACAGGATGACGAGCACGACGAGCGGCGAAAGGTCGACGCCGCCGAAATTCGGCAGGACGCGGCGGATCGGGCGGTAGATCGGCTCGGTCAGCTGGTAGAGCGAGCGGCCGATGGTGGCGATCACCTGATTGTTCGCGTTGATGACGTTGAAGGCATAGAGCCAGGAGAAGATCGCCGAGGCGATCACCAGGAACCACGCTATGCTGATGATGAACAATAGGGTGTTGATGACCGCTATCATTGATGTCTCCAATTGGTTTCGTCTCGACATGTAGCCATTGCGCGCCCTGCCAGCAAGGCCGGGCGCCGGGCGGTGCGGCAACATGTTTAATGGCGCGGGGCCTGACGCCGCCGCGGCAAGCGTCCTTATGCCTCGTGGAAGATGCGCTCGAGGAAGGACGTCATCCAGAGGCGGAGCGCCGCATCGTGCAGGAGGCGCCCGTCGAGATGGGCACGGCCGACCTGCGCGCCCGGCAATTCGAAACGGTGCGCGCCGCGCACCACCCAGCGGTGCATCATGGCGAGCGTCAGTTCGCCGTGGAACTGGATGCCCCAGGCATTGTCGCCGTAGCGGAAGGCCTGGTTCTCGTAGTGATGGCCGGTGGCGAGCAGCGTCGCGTCCCGCGGCAGGTCGAAGCCTTCGCGATGGAACTGGTAGACCATGTCCGGCCAGGGCATCAGCGCCGTGCCTGCCTTCGTCGCCGCCAGCGGATACCAGCCGATCTCCGTCCAGCCCTCCGCATGGCCGAAGACCGTGCCGCCGAGGTTCTTCACCAGCATCTGCGCGCCGAGGCAGATGCCGAGGAAGGGGCGGTTCTCGGAAAGCGGCACGGAGAGCCAGTCGATCTCCGCGCGCACATAGGCCTCGTCGTCATTGGCGCTCATCGGCCCGCCGAAGACGACCGCGCCCGCATGGTGGGACAGCGTGGCGGGCAGCGGATCGCCGAGCACGGGACGGCGGATATCCAGCGCATGGCCCATCGCCTGGAGGATCTGCCCGACGCGGCCGGGACTGGAGGTCTCCTGGTGCAGGACGATCAGGACGGGGCGCTTGAGGCGCGGCTTGCGGGGAAAATCGAGCATGGCTCAGCCTTCGTCCGGTTCCTCCGGGCCCGTTGCGGCGCCCACCCGTTCGGCCACTTCCTGCCGCTTCATGATGCGCTCCCGGCCGGAGACGCCGAGCAGGTCCGCGATGCGCCAGATGGCGTGGTCCTCCATCTCGCTGCGCTCGCCGTCGGCATAGACGATCTCCCAGAGCAGGCCGATCAGGTCGACGCGCTGCTCCTCCGAAAGCTGGCGCTTCAGCTCCGAGGTGAAGCGGAAGAAATCGATCGCCTCGCTCTCCGCATCGGTGCCGGCGGCGACCAGCGCCTCGAGCTCGGTCTCGTCGAGGCCGTAGAAATCCTTCAGGCGGACCCGCAGCGCCTTCTTCTCGACGTCGAGGATCTTGCCGTCCGCTTCCATCACCTGGATGCAGAGCGCCATGACGGCGACCCGCGGATCGTCGGCGGCAAAGGCCGGTCTGTCACCACCGGAAAGGCTCGCCAGAAACTGCTGCAAGCGTTCGAACATTCAGTGTCGCCCCGTTCCTCAAGCCCTGGAATATTGCCGTTTCTTTCCGATCTTTGAAACCGACGCCGAAGCGACTTCGCTTCAGCTGGAAATGCTCTAGAACAAGCGGAAGCCGCTTGTCCCGTCCCGTTTGACCGCGCCTTCCTTGACGCCCGGATCGTCGGGCAGGCCGAAGAAGGGACGCTCCTCTTCCTCCGGGACCGCCGCCTCCTTGATCGTTTCCGGCGTTACGTCCTTCACCGGCGCGGCTTCCACCACCGTGGCGACGACAACGGGTTTTTGCGCGACTTCCACCGTCTCGACCTTCGCCACCTCTTCAACCGGCGTGGCGGGCCTGCTCTCGATGGCGAGCGGCGGCAGGGTGCGGATGGCCTCGTCGACGGCGGCGGTCGAGCCTTCCTCGACCGGCCCGTCGAGCGGGCTGACGGGCGTCTTCCACTCGAAGGCGTCGAGACGGCCGGTGACCGGCGAGACAGCCCGCCATTCCGGCGCCGTGATGCCGTCGGCCGTCCAGGCCGGATCACGCGGTGCCTTCAGCGCCTGGTTCATCCAGTGGCGGATGCGGCCCTGGTCGCCCGTCTCGGCATCCTCAATGTCGGCGAGCAGCAGGAACGTGCTTTCGCGGGGCGACAGGCGCGCGGCGGCCTCGGCCTTGGTGCGGGCAAGCGCGAAGTCGCGCGTTTCCAGCGCGGCTTCCGCCACGGCATGGAGCGCTTCGGCATTGTTCGGGCGCATCGCCTCGAGCTTTTCCGCCCGCTTCAGGCGGTCGGTCGCCGAATCGCCGCTGCGCGCGCGGACATAGAGCTTCGCGACATCGCCATGGGCCGTCGCCTTCCAGAGTTTTTCCAGGATGGCGGCGGCCTTGCGCAGGTTGTCCTCGCGCAGATAGGCCTTGGCAGCGATGAGGCCGGCGGGCACGAAGGTCTCGCCGAGCTTCAGCGCCTGCTGGGCGTCCTCGCGCGCGCCCTTCGGGTCGGCGTCGAGCCTTGCGGCGGCGCGGGCGGTGAGCAGCACGACCTTGCGGCGGGCATGCGTCTTCTTCTCCTCGGCCGAGCCGGAGCGGCCGTCGCCGAGAAGCTTCAGCGCCTCGTCCCAGTCTCCGGCCTCGGAACGGTATTCCAATGCGGCTTCCGCCGCCCAGGGAAGCTGCGGCGCCTTTTCCGCGGCGCGTTCGGCATATTGCCGGGCCGCCTCGTTGGCGCCGAGCCGGCGGGCCTCCAGATAGAGGCCGCGCAGGCCGAGTTCGCGCGTTTCCGGATCGTCGGCCATCAGCTCGAATTTCCGGCGCGCGTCGTCGTAGCGGCCCTCGATCATCGCCGCCTGCGCCTCGAGCAGGTGGATGAGCGGCTCCTGGTCGGCGCTCAGAAGCCCCTTGGTGCGGCCCAGCATCTTCCGCGCGCCGGCGGCATCGCCGGCGCCGGCGGCGATCAGGCCGGTGGAGAGCGCCTGGTAGCCGCGGTCGCGCTTGCGGGCGCGGAAATAGCGCTGGATCGAGTGCGGCGAGGTCCAGACGACGCGCACGATCCACCAGGAGAACATCACGGCGGCGACCAGCGAGACGACGAGCGTGGCGGCGACCATCAGGCTCATGTCGGCCCGCTGGCCCTGCCAGATGATGGAGAGCTCGCCGGGACGATCGGCAAGCCAGGCGAAGCCGGCGGCAAGCGCGAGGACGAAGAGGGCGAAGACCAGTATGCGAATCATGAAGCCTCTCTCCTCAGCCCTGGTTGCCGGCGGTGCCGGTCGTGGTGCCGCCGGTCGTGCCGCTCAAGGCGCCGGAAACGACGGCGCCGATCAGGTCTTCCACGCTGACACGTTCGTCGAGCTTGCGCTTGTAGTCCGCCGCCGCGGCCTGGCCTTTCTCCGGCAGGGTCTGCCATTCGATCTGCGCGCCCTTGAAATCGCCGTTCTGCAGCTTGTTCTCGATGCGCGCGACCACCGCTTCCGGCGTATCGCCCTCGATGCTGCCGACAGGGCGCACGCGGATCGCCGAGGCGGCGCTCGCCATCAGGCGGTTGAAGATGCCCTGGTCGCCCTCCGGCTGGTGCACGGCGTCGAGAATGGCGTCGGCCGTCGCCTGGAAATCGCGCACGAGATCGGAGCGCGACGGCACGCCGACGGCGGCGTGTTCCCGCAGGCCCGGGAGGGAAGGATCCTCCGGCGAAATGCTGGCAAAGGCTTCCAGTTCGGCGAGATAGGGGCCGCCGCGGTCGATCGCCGTCTTCAGCGCGCTGGCGGCCACAGCCCGCGCCATTTCGATGTCGCTGCGCGGCTCGTCGAGCTTCTGCTCGGCGGCGACGATGCGCTCGGTGAGCTGGCTTTCCGTCGTGCTCACCGCCTCGGTGGTGCGCGCGATGGCCTCGCGCAGCGCCGCAAGTTCCGTGGTCAGCCGCGCCACGTCGCCTTCGAGCTTGCTGACGGCTTCCGGGTCCGCAGCGGTGGCGCCCGCGCTTTCGCCTGCCGATTTTTCCAGCGCGGCGATCCGCGTCTCGATCGGCTGGAGGTCGACCGGGCTTGCGGCCGGGGTTTCGGCCAAGGTCTCGGAAAGCCGCGTCTTCAACGCCTCCACCTCGTTCGTCAGGGTGGAAACGGCGTCGGATTCGCCCGCGCGGTCAGGCCCCAGCGTCGGCAGGTAGCCGCCATATTGCAGGCTTCCGGCGCCCAGGAGCGCGATCAGGCCGCCAAGGATGCCGGCCGCCAGCGTACCGGCATTGCTGCGTTGCGGTGCCGGCGGTGTCGCGGCGCGCGCCGGTTCCTCATAGGTCGTGCGTGCGGGCTCGACCGGCTCGGCCTTTTCCTCGGCGGGCTCGGCGGCGGTTTCGCCTGCCGCAGGTTCCGCCGTCACGGTTTCGGAGGCTTCCGAGGCCTGGCTTTCCGGCGTTTCGGCTTTTGCCGCTTCCTCGGCCGCCAGCGCCTCGTCGCTGACGGAGGCGGGGGTCGCCTCCAGGTCGATCGTCACGGGTTCTTCACCGGTCTTCTTGCGACGGGACGGGGTTTCCGGTTCCATGGCGACCTCCTCGCATTCATGTGCATTGCACTAAACCTAGACAGCGAAGCCAGCGAGGGAAAGACCCTTGCGGCAAATTCATCCGCCGTAGCCTGCCCCTAGAGCAGGTCCAGCAGGCTTTCCTCGTTGGGGGCGGAGGCGACGACGGTGGATGCGGCAAAGCGCTGCGGCACCGCCTTCGCGACATTCGCGCTCATGCAGAGCATCAGCGTCGACAGGAAGCGCTCGGGAATCTCCACGAGCGGGGAAAGCTTGAAGAAGGCCCGCGCGCTCTCGCCGGAATAGAACAGCACCGCATCCGGCACCGGCTTGAGAAGCGCGGTCTCCGTCTCCGTGCGCCGGGGGACGACGGGCACCATGCGGTAGGCTTCCACGGTGCGCAGCGGAATGCCGGCTTCGGTGAGGCGCATTTCGAAGCCGCGGGCGCGCGGCACGCCGGCGAGATAGAGGATCGGTTCGGCCGGCATGCCGAAATCCCGGCAATGCGCGACGATCATGTCGGCGAGGTCCTTGCCGTTGCCGCCCGGGGTGAGCACGGTGCGGAAGCCTGCCGCACTGGCGGCGTTCGCCGAGGCCTGTCCGACCGAGAAGACCGTGGTCAGGAGGTGGCGGTCGAGCGTATCGCCAAGATGGCCGAAGAGACGCGCCACCTCCGCACTGGTGATGGCGATGGCCGAATGCCGCTCCGCGAGCGCCGCCTTCACCGCGTCAAGATCGTGCTGGGGCCTCGACAGCGGCAGGCGGGCGGTCTCGTGGCCCAGCGCCGCGAGCTTGCGGGCGGTGCGGGCCGCCGTCTGTTCCGGGCGAAGGATGAGGACACGCACGCGGTTCAGCCCCAGCTTTCGAAGAAGCCCGCTCCCGCCTTCTCGCGGATCGCCTGTCCCGCCGCCTCGCCGAGCCGGCCGGCCTCGCCTGCCGGGCCGCTCGCCTCGATCTCGTGGTACAGGCTCCCGTCCGGCGTCAGGATCATGCCGTGGAACTGGAGATGCTCGCCCTCGACCGTCGCATAGCCGGCGATCGGCGTGCGACAGGAGCCGTCGAGCGTGGCAAGGAAGCCGCGCTCGCAGGTGACCGCCGCGCGCGTCACCCGGTCGTCGATGGCGGCGAGCAGGTCTTGCGTCCCCTTGTCGCCGACGCGGCTCTCGATACAGATCGCGCCCTGCGCCGGGGCGGGCGGGAAGGAGACGGGATCGAGGATTTCCGTCGGCACGTCGAGCTTGCCGAGGCGCTTCAGGCCGGCATAGGCGAGCAGCGTCGCATCCGCCTGGCCCTCGGCGAGCTTGCCAAGGCGGGTATCGACCTGGCCGCGGAAGACGATGACATTGAGATCGGGCCGAAGACGCCGGATGAGTGCCTGGCGACGGAGCGAGGCGGAGCCCACGGTCGCGCCCTGCGGCAGGTCGAGGAGGCGGGCGACGCTGCGGCCGATGAACGCGTCGCGCACGTCCTCGCGCGGCAGGAAGGCGGAGAGGTGCAGACCTTCCGGCAGCTTCGTCGGCATGTCCTTGGAGGAGTGCACGGCGAAATCGAGCTCGCCGGAGGAAAGCTGCGCCTCGATCTCCTCGGTGAACAGGCCCTTGCCGCCGATCAGCGCCAGCGAGCGGTCGGTTATGCGGTCGCCCTTGGTCGAGAGCACGACGATCTCGAACATGTCTTCCGGCAGGCCATGCGCCGCCATCAGGCGCGAACGGGTCTCGTAGGCCTGGGCGAGCGCCAGCGGGCTGCCCCGCGTGCCGATCCTGAAAGGTTTTGTTTGCATCCGCCTTGATCCGTTGTTACCGGGATGTCTCGTAACCGGGTTTCCGGCCCATCGCAATCAATTCCCAAGTGCTACATGTCGTCCCATCTGACCATCCTGGGCATCGAAACGAGCTGCGACGAGACCGCCGCGGCCGTGGTCGCGCGCGATGCGGAGGGCAGGGGCGAGATCCTCGGCGAGGTGGTGCTGAGCCAGCTCGAAGAGCACAGCGCCTATGGCGGCGTGGTGCCGGAGATCGCCGCACGCGCCCATGTGGAAGCGCTCGACAGCCTGATTTCCGAGGCGCTGCTGCGGGCCGGGCGCTCACTTGACGATGTCGATGCCATTGCCGCGACGAGCGGGCCGGGGCTGATCGGCGGGCTTATCGTCGGGCTGATGACCGGCAAGGCGATCGCCCGGGCGACGGGCAAGCCGCTCTATGCCGTCAACCATCTGGAAGGCCATGCGCTGACGGCGCGGCTGACGGACGGGCTCTCCTTTCCCTATCTCATGCTGCTCGTCTCCGGCGGCCATACCCAGCTCGTCCTGGTGCGCGGCGTCGATGACTACGAGCGCTGGGGCACGACGATCGACGACGCGCTTGGCGAAGCCTTCGACAAGACGGCCAAGCTGCTCGGCCTGCCCTATCCCGGCGGCCCGGCGGTGGAACGCATGGCGAAGACGGGCAACCCCGAGCGGTTCACCTTCCCGCGGCCGCTCGTCGGCGAGGCGCGGCTCGATTTCTCCTTTTCCGGCCTCAAGACGGCGGTGCGGCAGGCCGCGCAGTCGATCGAGCCGGTGACGGAGCAGGACATCGCCGATATCTGTGCCTCCTTCCAGCGCGCCGTCTCGCGCACGCTGAAGGATCGCATCGGCCGCGGCCTCGAACGGTTCCGCACGCTTTTTCCGGATGTCGAGACGCCGGCGCTGGTCGTTGCCGGCGGGGTGGCGGCCAATGCGGAGCTGCGCGCGACCCTGCAGACGCTGTGCGACAAGCAGAAATTCCGCTTCATCGCCCCGCCGCTGGCGCTGTGCACCGACAATGCATCCATGATCGCCTGGGCGGGGCTGGAGCGCATGGCGGCCGGCTTTGCGCCAGATGACCTTGCCGTCGCGCCGCGCTCGCGCTGGCCGCTCGACCGCGAGGCGGCGACGATCCTGGGATCCGGCAAGCGGGGAGCCAAGGCATGAGCACCACTCCGAGGATCGCCGTCATCGGCGCGGGTGCCTTCGGCACGGCGCTGGCGAGCGTGGCCGCGGCAAGCGGCGGCGATGTCACGCTGATCGGCCGCGATGCGGCGGCCGTCGACCTGATGCGCGCCTCGCGGCGCAACGAAAAGGCGCTTCCCGGCATCGACCTGCCGCCGACCCTTTCCTTCAGCGCCGATGCGGAAGCGATCCGCGGCGCCGGCATCGTTCTGTTCGCCATGCCCTCGCAGGCCCAGCGCGCGGCGGCACGCTCCCTTGCGCCCCTGCTGGCGCCGGGCACGGCCGTGGTGATCTGCGCCAAGGGCATGGAAAAGGGCACCGGACGGCTGCTGACGGAGGTTCTGGAAGAAGAGCTTCCGGGCCGCGAGATCGCGGTACTCTCCGGCCCCGGCTTTGCCGCCGACATCGCGAAGGGCCTGCCGACGGCGATGGTGATCGCCGCGCGCACGGCCGAGACCGGCGCCTGGCTGGCGCAGGCCCTTTCCGGGCCAACCTTCCGGCTCTATCCCTCGACCGACCGCATCGGCGTGCAGCTCGGCGGCGCGCTGAAGAACGTGCTGGCGATCGCCTGCGGCATCATCGAGGGGGCCGAGCTTGGCGATTCGGCACGGGCGGCGCTGATTTCGCGCGGGCTTGCGGAACTGTCGCGCTTCGTCGCGGCCCATGGCGGGGAGGGCACCACGGTCACGGGGCTCTCCGGCCTCGGCGACCTCGTTCTGACGGGAACGAGCCACCAGTCGCGCAACCTGCGTTTCGGCATCGCGCTCGGCCGCCATGGCGATGCCGCCGGCTGGTCGGGCGATCTGGTGGAGGGCGCCTTCGCCGCCTCGGTCGCTTCCAGCGTCGCGGCTGAAATGGGCATCGACATGCCGATCACCGATGCGGTTGCCCGCATCATCGATGGCAGCCTCGACGTGAAGACCGCCATCGGGCAGCTGATGACGCGCCCGATCACCCAGGAATGACAACGGAAGGATCGTTTCATGCATTTCGCATTTCTCTGCCAGGACAAGCCCGGCGCGCTGCAGGTGCGCCTCGATACGCGCCCGGACCACCTCGCCTACCTGAACGGCCTCAATGCCGACGGCAAGCTCGCCTTCGCCGGCCCCTTCCTCGGCGATGACGGCAAGCCGACCGGCAGCCTCGTCGTGGTCAAGGCCGAGACGATCGAGGAGGCACACCAGATCGCGGAGAACGATCCCTATGCCAAGGCCGGCCTCTTCGCTTCTGTCGAGGTGAAGGCCTGGAACTGGGTCTTCAACAATCCGGAGGCCTGATCCGCATGGCACACTGGCTCTACAAGTCCGAACCCTTCAAGTTCTCCTGGGAGAAGCTGAAGTCGAAAGGGGCGGCCGGCGAGGAATGGGACGGCGTGCGCAACTACCAGGCGCGCAACAACATGCGGGCCATGAAGATCGGCGACAAGGGTTTCTTCTACCACTCCAACGAGGGTCTGGAGATCGTCGGCATCACCGAGGTCTGCGGGCTGTCGCATCCCGATTCGACGGCCGGCGAGGACCCGCGCTGGGATTGCGTCGACATCCGCGCCGTGTGCGACATGCCGAGGGCCGTCTCGTTGAAGGACGTCAAGGCCAATCCGAAGCTCGCTAACATGTCGCTCGTCACCTCCATGCGCCTTTCGGTGCAGCCGGTGACCGAGGAAGAGTGGATCGAGGTCTGCCGCATGGGTGGTCTCGACAAGCCGCCGCGCTGATGGTTCGGCGCCGTATCGCGTGCTCGGGAAACCGGTGCCGTGGAGCGATGCTCCGGTGAAGACGGATCCCGAGGTCTTCATCCGCGCCAATACGGGCGTGCTCTCTCCGCCGCATGTGCCGGAGGTGACGTTGCATCTTGCCACCGAGGCGCATGACCTCTGGCTGAAGACCGAGGAGGAGCTGGAGGAGATCGGCCTGCCGCCGCCCTTCTGGGCCTTCGCCTGGGCGGGCGGGCAGGGGCTCGCCCGCCATGTGCTGGATCATCCGGCACTGGTGGCCGGAAAGTCGGTGCTGGATTTTGCCAGCGGTTCCGGCCTTGTCGGCATCGCGGCGCGGCTTTCAGGCGCTGCGGCGGTGCTTGCGGCGGATATCGATCCCTGGAGCAAGACCGCGATCCGCCTGAACGCCACCCTGAACGGCGTCGACCTTGCCCATACGGCCGAAAACATGGTCGGCCGGGACGAGGGCTGGGATGTCGTGCTGGCCGGCGACGTCTTCTATGACCGCGGCTTTGCGGACGTGCTCATTCCCTGGTTTTCCGCCCTTGCCGCACGGGGTGCCCTGGTGCTCGTCGGCGATCCCGGCCGGGCCTATTGCCCGCGCGAGCGCATGGAGGCGCTCGCCACCTACACGGTGCCGGTGACGCGGGCGCTGGAGGACAGCGAGGTCAAGAAGACGACGGTCTGGCGCTTCGGCGCGAGCCCGGCAAAAGCGTGAGGCTTTTCCCCGTTATCAAAAGCCGGGGCGGATGACGCAGACGCCAGCTTCCCACGAGCATCCGTCCTGGCCCGGCGTCACCACGATGACCTTCGGCCCGCGGTTTTCGACGAAGGGGGCATCGATCAGGTCGTCGTAATGGCGATCCCGGTCGATATGGAAGTAGATGCCGTTGCCCGGGTCGCGATAGGCCGAGAGGGCGCCGCCGTAGAAATTGCGGTCCTTGCGCCAATGGCGATCGCGATGCCGCTCCACCCGGCGGTCGTCGCGGTAGCGCTCGCGCGGGCGCCAGTCGCGGTGCTCGCGCCGCTCGATGCTGCGGCCGATGAAGCTGCCGTTCGACCAGTCCGCGTCGGAATTGTCCGACCAGCCGATATCGGGGCTACGGTCACGGGCCGCGGCGGCCGTCATGCCGCCGGCTGCGAGGGCGACCGCAAGCGCTAGAACTTTGGTCGCATGGGACGCTGAAAACAGAGTCATTCTGTCCTGCCTTCCGGATTACGCTTAACAGATCCTTAACGGCAAGATGGGGCAGCGGCCGGCAAAAGTCACGGATTTGGTTATGAATTTTCCCGTTATCGTTAATTGGCGGACCGCGTCCCGGGATGGCACAAATGCGTCAGGTCGCTTAATCGATTAAATTCATTTTGCACTGCAATGAGGCTTGTGGTTCCGCTTTCCGGTGATTAAACGTCGCAATCACTGCATTGTGCACAACATACTGCAATTCCGGAGAAAATTTGTCCAGTTTATGGCTCTCCGGGGTTCCGTGAGGTTCAGATGGCGAATGTCACTCGAAGCCGGCCGCTCTCGCCGCATCTCCAGGTCTACAAGCCGATCCCGACGATGGTCATGTCCATCGTGCATCGCATAACCGGTGCCGCCCTTTACTTCGGCACGGTGCTCGTTGCCTGGTGGCTGATCGCCGCCGCCTCGGGCGAGGCCTATTTCGACTGGGTCAACTGGTTCTTCGGCACGCTGGTCGGCCGCCTCGTGCTCTTCGGCTATACTTGGGCGCTGATGCAACACATGCTGGGCGGCCTTCGCCACTTCATGTGGGACATGGGCCACGGCTACGAGAAGCATTTCGCCACCAGGCTCGCCCTTCTGACCCCGGTCGTCTCCGCCGCCCTGACGGTGCTGATCTGGATCGTCGGCTATCTGGCCCGCTGAGGAGAATTTCATGGATATGCGCACCCCCCTCGGCAAGGTTCGCGGCCTCGGCTCGGCAAAGGACGGCACGGAGCATTTCTGGCGCCAGCGCCTGACGGCCGTCGCCAACGTTCCGCTTCTCCTGTTCTTCGTCGGCTTCCTGATCTGCTATAACGGCGCTTCCCATGCGGAGGTGACGGCGGCGCTGTCGCACCCGATCGTCGCCGTCCTCATGGGCCTCGTCGTCGTCTCCGGCCTCATCCACATGAAGCTCGGCATGCAGGTCATCATCGAGGACTACGTGCATGCGGAAGGCGTGAAGATCGCGCTCCTCATGCTCAATACCTTCTTCGCGATCCTGGTCGGCGGACTCTGTCTTTTCGCCGTCCTCAAAATCGCTTTCGCAGGATAATCCATCATGGCAGCGATCTCCTCCCCGGCGGCCAACGGCAAGGCCTATAATTACGTGGACCATTCCTTCGACGTGATCGTCGTCGGCGCCGGCGGCGCGGGCCTGCGCGCCACGCTCGGCATGGCCGAGCAGGGCCTCAAGACGGCCTGCATCACCAAGGTCTTCCCGACGCGTTCGCACACCGTCGCCGCCCAGGGCGGCATCGCGGCCTCGCTCAGGAACATGACGCCGGACAGCTGGCAGTGGCACCTTTACGACACCGTCAAGGGTTCCGACTGGCTCGGCGACGTCGACGCCATGCAGTATCTCACCATGGAAGCGCCGAAGGCGGTCTATGAGCTGGAGCACTACGGCGTGCCCTTCTCGCGCAACGAAGAGGGCAAGATCTACCAGCGCCCGTTCGGCGGCCACATGCAGAACTATGGCGAGGGCCCGCCGGTGCAGCGCACCTGCGCGGCCGCCGACCGTACCGGCCATGCCATCCTGCACACGCTCTACGGCCAGTCGCTGCGCAACAATGCTGAATTCTTCATCGAATATTTCGCGCTCGACCTGATCATGTCGGCCGACGGCCGCTGCACCGGCGTCGTTGCCTGGAACCTCGACGACGGCACGATCCATCGCTTCGCGGCCAAGATGGTGGTGCTGGCGACCGGTGGTTACGGCCGCGCCTATTTCTCGGCCACCTCGGCCCACACCTGCACGGGCGACGGCGGCGGCATGATCGCCCGCGCCGGCCTGCCGCTGCAGGACATGGAGTTCGTGCAGTTCCACCCGACCGGCATCTACGGCGCCGGCTGCCTCATCACCGAGGGCGCCCGCGGCGAGGGCGGCTATCTTGTCAACTCGGAAGGCGAGCGCTTCATGGAGCGTTATGCGCCGTCGGCGAAGGACCTCGCTTCGCGCGACGTCGTCTCGCGCTGCATGACGATGGAAATCCGCGAAGGCCGCGGCGTCGGCAAGAACAAGGACCACATCTTCCTGCATCTCGACCACCTCGATCCGGCGGTTCTGCACGAGCGCCTGCCGGGCATTTCCGAGAGCGCGAAGATCTTCGCCGGCGTCGACGTGACGCGCGAGCCGATCCCGGTCCTGCCCACCGTCCACTACAATATGGGCGGCATTCCCACGAATTACTGGGGCGAGGTGCTGAACGCCGACGGCCAGAACCCGGAGCGCATCGCGCCCGGCCTGATGGCGGTGGGCGAAGCGGGCTGCGCCTCGGTGCACGGCGCCAACCGCCTCGGCTCCAACTCGCTGATCGACCTCGTGGTCTTCGGCCGTGCCGCCGCGATCCGCGCCGGCCAGGTGATCGACCGCAACGAGGCGGTGCCGGCGCTCGACATTGCCGCCTGCGACCGGATCATGGATCGCTTCGATCGCCTGCGGAACGCCAATGGCGGCACGCCGACCGCCGTGCTGCGCGACAAGATGCAGCGCACCATGCAGGAAGACGCCGCCGTGTTCCGCACCCAGGAATCGCTGGAAAGCGGCTGCAAGCGCATGACCGCGATCTGGAAGGAAATGCCGGACATCAAGGTCACCGACCGTTCGATGATCTGGAACTCCGACCTCGTCGAGACGCTGGAGCTGGAGAACCTGATGGCGAACGCCATCACCACCGTCTACGGCGCCGAGGCCCGCAAGGAGAGCCGCGGCTCGCATGCCCGCGAGGACTATGCGACCGGCCCGCTTGGCGGCCGCGACGACGTCAACTGGCGCAAGCACACGCTCGCCTGGGTGAACGAGGCGGGCGACGTGACGCTCGACTATCGCCCTGTTCATACCGACCTTATCGCGGACGGGATCGATCCCAAGAAGATCGAGCCCAAGGCCCGCGTCTACTGATCCCGAGGAGAACAGGACATGGTTGAACTCGCTCTCCCGAAAAACTCGCAGCTGACCGAGGGCAAGGTCTGGCCGAAGCCGGCCGGCGCCACCAACACCCGCGAGTTCCGCATCTACCGCTGGAACCCCGATGACGGCAAGAACCCGTCGGTCGACACGTTCTACATCGACGTCGACGACTGCGGCCCGATGGTGCTCGACGCGCTGCTCTACATCAAGAACAAGATCGACCCGACGCTGACGCTGCGCCGCTCGTGCCGCGAGGGCATCTGCGGCTCCTGCGCCATGAATATCGACGGCACCAACACGCTCGCCTGCACCAAGGGCATGGACGAGATCAAGGGTGCGGTGAAGGTCTATCCGCTGCCGCATATGCCGGTCGTCAAGGACCTCGTTCCCGACCTCACGAACTTCTACGCCCAGCACCGCTCGATCGAGCCTTGGCTGAAGACCGTGTCGCCGACGCCGGCGAAGGAGTGGAAGCAGAGCCATGAGGATCGCCTCAAGCTGGACGGCCTCTACGAGTGCATCCTGTGCGCCTGCTGCTCGACCTCCTGTCCGAGCTATTGGTGGAACGGCGACCGCTATCTCGGCCCGGCGGTCCTGCTCCAGGCCTATCGCTGGCTGATCGACAGCCGTGACGAGGCCACCGGCGAGCGTCTCGACAACCTGGAAGACCCCTTCCGTCTCTACCGCTGCCATACGATCATGAACTGCGCCCAGGCCTGCCCGAAGGGCCTCAACCCGGCCAAGGCGATCGGCGAAATCAAGAAGATGCTGGTCGAGCGCCGGCTCTGACCCATATGATGGACATTCACGAAACGTGAGGAGGCGGCCCGACTATTCGGGCCGTTTCGTCTTGATTCGTGCGGGCGATTCACGTTAATTCGGCGGGAATTGCTGCACGGCAGCAGTATCGGGCAGATATCGGGAGTAACGACATGCGGATTCACCATGTGGCAGGCGGGCTGATGATGGCGCTTGCTCTGGCCGGTTGCCAGCGAACCTCGATGGACAGCGTCAATACGCAGCAGAACATCACGCCGCTGGAGGCCCAGCCGATCGGCACCGTCTCCTCCAGCCAGTTGCCCGACCCCACGACCGACACCTCGCAGTTCCCGGAAAAGCCGGCGACCGACACGGCGATGGCGACGACGGGCACCGGAACGGGCGATACGGCAGCGGCAACGGCGCTCGACGTCACCAAGGAATCCATGGTCGGCAACTGGCGGGTGGCGAGCGGCCCGTCCTCCTGCGACATGTTCCTGACGCTCACCAATCTCGGCAGCGGCTCGCGCGGCGGCACGCGCGGTTGCGCGGGCGAACTGACGACGATGGGCTCCTGGGAGGTCGCCGGCAAGCAGGTCGTGCTGAAGGACCGCAACGGCAACGCCATCGCCCGGCTTTACAAGACGGCCGATGCCCGTTTCGACGGCTCGACCAATTCCGGCCAGCCCGTCAGCCTTTCACGCTGATCCCGTCCCTTCGACACCGACACGGATAAAAGCCGCCCATGGGCAAGGATTGGGACAGCGGGTCGACCCATCCGGATCACGGCGTTTCGGATAGGCTGCAGGCCCTTGTCGCGAGCGGCGAGCTGAAGCCGGATCCGGCGCAGAGGGCCATGGCCGCGCGCTTCGACCGGCTGCTGCTTGACCTTCACGCCCAGCGTCCGGCGCGCAAGTCGAGCGCGCTCGGCTGGCTCTTCGCCTCCCGCAAGCCCGCGACGGTCAGCGCCCCCAAGGGGCTCTACATCCATGGCGGCGTCGGGCGTGGCAAGACCATGCTGATGGACATGTTCTTCGAGCTGGCGCGGGTCAAGCGCAAGCGGCGGGCGCATTTCCATGAATTCATGGCCGATGTGCACGAGCGCATCCACAAGCACCGCCAGAAGCTGAAGGCCGGCGAGACGAAGCAGGCCGATCCCGTGCCGCCGGTGGCGGAAAGCCTCGTCGAGGAGGCGCGCCTCCTCTGCTTCGACGAGTTTTCCGTGACGGATATCGCCGATGCGATGATCCTGTCGCGTCTCTTCGGAGAGCTTTTCCAGCGCGGCTGCATCCTTGTCGCGACGTCCAATGTCGAGCCGGACAACCTCTACAGGGACGGCCTCAACCGCAGCCTCTTCCTGCCCTTCGTCGATCTCCTGAAGCGCCATGTCGAGATCGTGCCGCTCGATTCCCTGACCGATTATCGCATGGAGAAGGACAGCGGCCTGCCGGTGTTCCGCCATCCGCTCGGGGTCGAAGCCGACATGGCGATGGACGCGGCCTGGCGGCGCGAGACCGCAGGCAGGCCGGTGGCGGCCGAGACGATTGCCTTCCGGGGCCGCAGCATCCCCGTGCCGCGGGCGACGGGGCGCGTTGCGCGCTTCTCCTTCTCCGACCTTTGCGAGAAGCCGCTGGGCGCGGCCGACTATCTCGAAATCCTCGCGCACTACGACACGCTCTTCGTCGATCACATTCCCCTGCTCGGCGCGGAGAAGCGCAACGAGACGAAACGCTTCATCAATCTCGTCGACACGATCTACGATCATCGCGCGCGGCTCTTCGCCTCCGCGGCGGCGGCGCCGGAAAGCCTGCTTGTCACCCGCAAGGGCACGGAAGGTTTCGAGTTCGACCGCACGGTCTCACGCCTCATCGAGATCCGCAGCACGGAATATCTTGCCGATCACAAGGCCCGCTACGAAGAAGATGTGACGAAAGCGTGACGTAAATTCTTACGTTTACGTAAGATATTTTGTATCTAACCGATTGAAAAACTTCGATCCGAAAGTATGTGTTGAATTTTTAAGCGTACAAGCGTAAGCCCTTGCGCCGAAAGGTCCTGCAATTGCGACATTGAGGGCCTGTTGATCGGAGCAAGAGGAAGCTTTCATGGCCCGCAAGAAGATCGCACTTATTGGTTCTGGAATGATCGGTGGCACGCTGGCGCATCTGGCCGGCCTGAAGGAACTGGGCGACATCGTCCTCTTCGACATTGCCGACGGCATTCCGCAGGGCAAGGGCCTCGATATCGCCCAGTCCTCGCCGGTCGAGGGCTTCAACGCCTCGCTGACGGGCGCCAGCGATTACGCCGCCATCGAAGGCGCGGACGTGTGCATCGTCACCGCCGGCGTTGCCCGCAAGCCCGGCATGAGCCGCGACGATCTTCTCGGCATCAACCTCAAGGTCATGGAACAGGTCGGCGCCGGCATCAAGAAATATGCCCCGAACGCCTTTGTCATCTGCATCACCAACCCGCTGGACGCGATGGTCTGGGCGCTGCAGAAGTTCTCGGGCCTGCCGAAGAACATGGTCGTCGGCATGGCCGGCGTGCTGGACTCGGCCCGCTTCCGCCTCTTCCTCTCCGAAGAATTCAAGGTCTCCGTCCAGGACGTCACCGCCTTCGTTCTCGGCGGCCACGGCGACACGATGGTGCCGCTTGCCCGCTACTCCACGGTCGCCGGCATCCCGCTGACCGACCTCGTCAAGATGGGCTGGGTCACCAAGGAGCGCCTGGAAGAAATCATCCAGCGCACCCGTGACGGCGGCGCCGAGATCGTCGGCCTGCTCAAGACCGGCTCGGCCTACTACGCCCCGGCCGCTTCGGCGATCGAGATGGCCGAATCTTACCTGAAGGACAAGAAGCGTGTCCTGCCCTGCGCGGCCTATCTTTCCGGCCAGTACGGCGTGAAGGACATGTATGTCGGCGTACCCACCGTCATCGGCGCCGGCGGCGTCGAGCGTATCGTCGAGATCGACCTCAACAAGGCCGAGCAGGAAGCCTTCGACAAGTCCGTCGGCGCCGTCGCCGGCCTTTGCGAAGCCTGCATCAACATCGCGCCTTCGCTGAAGTAATCCCGGTATCCAGACAGGATTTTCCCCATGAACATTCATGAATATCAGGCCAAGGCTCTGCTCAAGAGCTTTGGCGCTCCGGTCGCCGAAGGCGTCGCGATCTTCTCCGCCGACGAGGCGGAGGCGGCTGCGAAGTCGCTTCCCGGCCCGCTCTACGTGGTCAAGAGCCAGATCCATGCCGGCGGCCGCGGCAAGGGCAAGTTCAAGGAACTCGGTCCCGATGCCAAGGGCGGCGTCCGCCTCGCCTTCTCGGTGGAGGAAGCCAAGGCCCATGCCAAGGAAATGCTCGGCAACACGCTCGTCACCGCGCAGACCGGCGAGGCCGGCAAGCAGGTGAACCGCCTCTATATCGAGGACGGCGCCGACATCGACCGCGAACTCTATCTCTCGCTGCTCGTCGACCGTTCCGTCGGCCAGGTCGCCTTCGTCGTCTCGACGGAAGGCGGCATGGATATCGAGGCCGTCGCCCATGACACGCCGGAGAAGATCGTCACCGTCGCGATCAACCCGGAAACCGGCGTCACCGCCGACAACCTGGCGACGCTGACCGCGGCCCTGAAGCTCGAAGGCGAAGCCAAGGCCGACGCCGAAAAGCTCTTCCCGATCCTCTACAAGGCCTTCGTCGAGAAGGACATGAGCCTGCTCGAGATCAACCCGCTGATCGTCATGAAGAACGGCCGCATGCGCGTTCTCGACGCCAAGGTCTCGTTCGACGGCAACGCGCTGTTCCGCCATGACGACATCCGGGCGCTGCGCGACGAGACCGAGGAGGACGCCAAGGAGATCGAGGCTTCCAAGTGGGACCTCGCCTATGTGGCGCTCGACGGCAATATCGGCTGCATGGTCAACGGCGCAGGCCTTGCCATGGCGACGATGGACATCATCAAGCTCTACGGCAAGGAGCCGGCGAACTTCTGCGACGTCGGCGGCGGCGCCGGCAAGGAGAAGGTCGCGGCAGCCTTCAAGATCATCACGGCCGACCCGAAGGTCGAGGGTATCCTCGTCAACATCTTCGGTGGCATCATGAAGTGCGACGTCATCGCCGAAGGCGTGGTCGCAGCCGTGCAGGAAGTCGGCCTCAAGGTTCCGCTGGTCGTTCGTCTCGAAGGCACGAATGTCGAGCTTGGCAAGAAGATCCTGAACGAATCCGGCCTGGCGATCACCGCCGCCGACGATCTGGACGACGCCGCCAAGAAGATCGTTGCCGCGGTCAACGGCTAACTGAAGGACCTGACCTCATGTCGATTCTCGTCAACAAGAACACCAAGGTCCTCGTTCAGGGCCTGACCGGCAAGACCGGCACCTTCCACACCGAGCAGGCGCTCGCCTACTACGGCACGCAGATGGTCGGCGGCATCCACCCGAAGAAGGGCGGCGAAACCTGGACCGGCTCGAAGGGCGAAAGCCTGCCGATCTTCGCCTCCGTCGCCGAGGGCAAGGAAAAGACCGGCGCCGACGCCTCCGTGATCTACGTTCCGCCGGCAGGCGCCGCGGACGCGATCATCGAGGCGATCGACGCGGAAATCCCGTTCATCACCTGCATCACCGAGGGCATCCCGGTTGCCGACATGGTGCGCGTCAAGGCCCGTCTCGACCGTTCCTCCTCGCGCCTGCTCGGCCCGAACTGCCCGGGCATCCTGACGCCGGAAGAGTGCAAGATCGGCATCATGCCGGGCTCGATCTTCCGCAAGGGTTCGGTCGGCATCGTCTCGCGCTCCGGCACGCTGACCTATGAAGCCGTGTTCCAGACCTCCAACGAAGGCCTCGGCCAGACCACGGCCGTCGGCATCGGCGGCGACCCGGTCAAGGGCACCGAATTCATCGACGTGCTCGAGATGTTCCTGGCTGACGACGCCACGACCTCGATCATCATGATCGGCGAAATCGGCGGCTCGGCCGAGGAAGATGCGGCGCAGTTCCTCATCGACGAGGCCAAGAAGGGCCGCAAGAAGCCGATGGCCGGCTTCATCGCGGGCCGCACCGCGCCGAAGGGCCGCACCATGGGCCATGCCGGCGCCGTCGTTTCCGGCGGCAAGGGCGATGCGGAATCCAAGATCGCGGCGATGGAGGCGGCGGGCATCCGCGTTTCGCCTTCGCCGGCTCGTCTCGGCAAGACGCTGGTCGAAGTCCTCAAGGGCTGAGAAACGAAAATGGGGTGGGCCGGCTGAAAATGCCGGCCGATCCGTCTCTTCCCGGCGTCATGCCGGGCGGCAAGCCGGGGGAAGCCCGGTCAACACGATCGTTCGGGAGGCGGGCGCGGCGCCCGCGAAACACCATGGCACGACAAGACGCCAACGAACAATTCCTGGCCACGTCCTTCCTCGACGGGGCGAACGCAGCCTATATCGAGCAGCTCTACGCGAAGTACGAGGCCGATCCCGCCTCGCTCGGCGAGGAATGGCGGGCCTTCTTCAAGGCTCTCGAAGACCAGCCCTCCGACATCGTGAAGGCCGCGAAGGGCGCCTCGTGGAAGCGCGCGAACTGGCCGATTGCCGCCAATGGCGAGCTCGTTTCGGCGCTCGACGGCAACTGGGGCGTGGTCGAGAAGGTGCTGGAGAAGAAGGTGCAGGCGAAGGCCGAGGCCGTCGCCGCCCAGACCGGCACGCCCGTCAACCAGGCCGACGTCAACCAGGCGACGCGCGATAGCGTGCGCGCCATCATGATGATCCGCGCCTACCGCGCGCGCGGCCACCTGCACGCCAAGCTCGACCCGCTCGGCCTTGCCGTTCCCGTCGAGGATTATAACGAGCTCTCGCCCTCGAACTACGGTTTCGAGGAGAAGGATCTCGACCGCAAGATCTTCATCGACAACGTGCTCGGCCTCGAATATGCGAGCGTGCGCGAAATGGTCGAGATCCTGGAGCGCACCTATTGTTCGACGATCGGTGTCGAGTTCATGCATATCTCCAACCCGGAAGAGAAGGGCTGGATCCAGGAGCGCATCGAAGGCCCGGACAAGGGCGTGGACTTCACGCCCGAGGGCAAGAAGGCGATCCTGCAGAAGCTGATCGAGGCGGAAGGCTTCGAGCAGTTCATCGACGTCAAGTACAAGGGCACGAAGCGCTTCGGCCTCGACGGCGGCGAATCCCTCATCCCGGCGCTGGAGCAGATCATCAAGCGCGGCGGCCAGCTTGGCCTGAAGGAAATCGTGCTCGGCATGGCCCACCGCGGCCGCCTCAACGTGCTCACCAACGTGATGGCAAAGCCCCACCGCGCCGTCTTCCACGAATTCAAGGGCGGCTCCTACGCGCCGGACGACGTGGAAGGCTCGGGCGACGTGAAGTACCACCTCGGCGCCTCCTCGGACCGCGAGTTCGACGGCAACAAGGTGCACCTGTCGCTGACCGCCAACCCCTCGCACCTTGAGATCGTCAACCCGGTCGTCATGGGCAAGGCCCGCGCCAAGCAGGACCAGATGGCGACGGTCTTCGAGGGCGACATCATCCCGCTGCGCGAGCGCGTCAAGGTCATGCCGCTGCTCTTGCATGGCGATGCGGCCTTCGCGGGCCAGGGCGTCGTTGCCGAAATCCTCGGCCTTTCGGGCCTGCGCGGCCACCGCGTCGCCGGCACGGTGCATGTCATCATCAACAACCAGATCGGCTTCACCACCAACCCGGCCTTCTCGCGCTCCTCGCCCTATCCGTCGGACGTGGCGAAGATGATCGAGGCGCCGATCTTCCATGTGAACGGCGACGATCCGGAAGCGGTGACCTACGCGGCCAAGGTCGCGACCGAATTCCGCATGAAGTTCCACAAGCCGGTCGTTCTCGACATCTTCTGCTACCGCCGCTTCGGCCACAACGAAGGCGACGAGCCGGCGTTCACGCAGCCGAAGATGTACAAGGCGATCCGCGCCCACAAGACCGTGGTCAACCTCTACGGTGCGCGCCTTATTGCCGAGGGCGTGATCAGCGAGGGCGAGTTCGAGAAGATGAAGGCCGACTGGCGCGCCAATCTCGAGACGGAATTCGAGATCGGCCAGTCCTACAAGCCGAACAAGGCCGACTGGCTGGACGGCGTCTGGTCGGGCCTGCGCTCGGCCGACAACCAGGACGAACAGCGCCGCGGCAAGACGTCCGTGCCGATGAAGCAGCTCAAGGAGGTCGGCCGCAAGATCGCGACGATCCCGGAAGGCTTCAAGGCCCACAAGACCATCCAGCGGTTCATGGACAACCGCATGCAGATGGTCGAGACGGGCGAGGGCATCGACTGGGCGATGGCGGAAGCGCTCGCCTTCGGCACGCTCTGCGTCGAGGGCACGAAGATCCGCCTTTCCGGCCAGGATTGCGAACGCGGCACCTTCTCGCAGCGCCACTCGGTGCTCTACGACCAGGAGACCGAGGATCGCTACATCCCGCTCGCCAACCTCTCGCCGACCCAGGCGCGCTACGAGGTCATCAACTCGATGCTCTCGGAAGAAGCGGTGCTCGGTTTCGAATACGGCTATTCGCTGGCCCGTCCGAACGCGCTGACCCTCTGGGAAGCCCAGTTCGGCGACTTCGCCAACGGCGCGCAGGTCGTCTTCGACCAGTTCATCTCGTCGGGCGAGCGCAAGTGGCTGCGCATGTCCGGCCTCGTCTGCCTCCTGCCGCACGGCTATGAGGGCCAGGGTCCGGAGCACTCCTCCGCCCGCCTCGAGCGCTGGCTGCAGATGTGCGCCGAGGACAACATGCAGGTCGCCAATGTCACGACGCCGGCGAACTACTTCCACATCCTGCGCCGCCAGGTGAAGCGCGACTTCCGCAAGCCGCTGATCATGATGACGCCGAAGTCCCTGCTGCGCCACAAGCGCGCCGTCTCCTCGCTTTCGGAAATGGCGGGCGAAAGCTCGTTCCACCGCCTGCTCTGGGACGATGCCGAGGTCATCAAGGACGGCTCGATCAAGCTGCAGAAGGACGCCAAGATCCGTCGCGTCGTGATGTGCTCGGGCAAGGTCTACTACGACCTTCTCGAAGAGCGCGAGAAACGCGGCATCGACGACGTCTACCTCCTGCGCCTGGAACAGCTCTATCCGTTCCCGGCCAAGGCGCTGATCAACGAATTGTCGCGCTTCCGCAATGCCGAGATGGTCTGGTGCCAGGAAGAGCCCAAGAACATGGGCGCCTGGGCCTTCATCGACCCCTATCTCGAATGGGTGCTCGCCCATATCGACGCCAAGTACCAGCGTGTGCGCTATACCGGCCGTCCGGCCGCCGCCTCGCCGGCGACGGGCCTGATGTCGAAGCACCTTGCGCAGCTCGCCGCCTTCCTCGAGGACGCGCTGGGCGGTTGATCCGCCCGGCAGTTTTTCGCGCAATTCCGGACGGAAAACCGCTTTTCCTGGAATTGCTTCAGTAACCGCGACAAAGATATAACGAACGGAACTCAACTCATGGCTACCGAAATCCGCGTCCCGACTCTGGGCGAATCCGTCAGCGAAGCGACCGTCGGCACCTGGTTCAAGAAGGTCGGCGACGTCATCAAGGCCGACGAGCCGCTCTGTGAGCTCGAAACCGACAAGGTGACGATCGAAGTGCCGGCGCCGGCCGCCGGCGTGCTGTCGGAAATCACCGCCGCTGCCGGCGACACGGTCGCCCCGGGCGGCCTGCTCGGCCAGATCTCCGAAGGCGCATCCGCCGGTGCCGCGGCGCCGGCCGCCGCCGAAAAGGTGGAGAAGGCCGCTGCTGCCGCGCCCGCCGCCGAGGCCAAGCCCGCTGCCGGTGTCTCGGCCATGCCGGCCGCCCCGGCCGCAGCCAAGATGCTCGCCGAAAACAACCTCTCGGCCGATCAGGTCGACGGGTCCGGCAAGCGCGGCCAGGTGCTGAAGGGCGACGTCATCGCCGCCGTCGCCAAGGGCATCACGGCCTCCACGGCCGCTGCCGCCGAGCCGGCCAAGGTCGTCGCCCGCGCGCCGTCCTCCGAGGCCGATGCGCCGCGCGAAGAGCGCGTGAAGATGACGCGCCTGCGCCAGACGATCGCCAAGCGCCTGAAGGACGCCCAGAACACCGCAGCCATGCTGACCACCTACAACGAGGTGGACATGTCGGCCGTGATGGACCTGCGCAACCGCTACAAGGACCTCTTCGAGAAGAAGCACGGCGTCAAGCTCGGTTTCATGGGCTTCTTCACCAAGGCCGTCACCCACGCGCTGAAGGAGCTGCCGGCGGTCAACGCCGAGATCGACGGCACGGACATCATCTACAAGAACTACTGCCATATCGGCGTTGCCGTCGGCACGGACAAGGGCCTCGTCGTCCCGGTCGTGCGCGATGCCGACCAGATGGGCATTGCCGCGATCGAGAAGGAAATCGGCCGCCTCGGCAAGGCTGCCCGGGACGGCGAACTCTCCATGGCCGACATGCAGGGCGGCACCTTCACCATCTCGAACGGCGGCGTCTACGGTTCGCTGATGTCCTCGCCGATCCTCAACGCCCCGCAGTCCGGCATCCTCGGCATGCACAAGATCCAGGAGCGTCCGGTCGTCGTCGGTGGCCAGATCGTCATCCGCCCGATGATGTATCTCGCGCTCTCCTACGACCACCGCATCGTCGACGGCAAGGAAGCCGTGACCTTCCTCGTGCGCGTCAAGGACAGCCTGGAAGATCCGGAACGCCTCGTTCTCGATCTTTGAGCGGAGACCCCCATGGAGGCGTTAGCGTCAGCGTCTTCGCCCATGCTCGTGCTTCTGGCATTGAGCGTGGCGCTGCTCGTCTTCCATATCGGGCTCCAGGGCATGCTCTCGACACGGGAGCTTGGCTCCGCCTGGAATGCCGGCCCGCGCGATGAGCCGCGGCAGCCGGTCGGCCTGGTCGCCGGACGCGCCGCGCGCGCGTCGGCGAATTTCCGGGAGACCTATCCGGCCTTCGTCGCGCTCGCCCTGGCGCTTGCCATCGCGGGCGACCCGGCGGGCTGGGGGCTTGCCGGCGCATGGTTGTGGTTCGTCGCCCGGCTCGTCTATCTTCCGCTCTATCTTGCAGGCGTACCCTATATCCGCTCGCTCGTCTGGACCGTCGCTTTGGTGGGGCTCGCGGTCATGGCGGGCGCGATCATCCTCCAGGAGGCAGGCATTCCATGAGCAACTATCTCCTCGAACTCGCCTCGCTGATGGCGATCTTCGCCTTCGCCATCGTCTCGCCCGGCGCGGATCTCGCCATGGTGATGCGCCAGTCGATCGTGCATGGGCGGCGTGCGGCGATCGTCACGTCCTTCGGCATCGGCACGTCGCTGATGTTCCACGTCGCCTACACGATCCTCGGCCTCGGCCTCCTCATTTCCCAGTCGATCTACCTTTTCAACATCGTGAAGTGGTGCGGCGTCGCCTATCTCGTCTACATCGGCATCAAGGCGCTCAGGGCCGGCAAGGCCGACCTTTCCGTCGAGACGGTGAAGGGCGGCGAAGACGGCAAGGGCGGGCAATCGGCATTGCGCGCCTTCGGCCTCGGCTTCCTCGCCAATGCGCTGAACCCCAAGCCGGTCTTCTTCTTCCTGTCGATTTTCTCCACGGTCGTCAGCGCCCACACGCCGATCGCCATCAAGTTCGGCTACGGCCTCGTCATGGCCACCTGCCTCATCGCCTGGTTCGTCGGCGTCTCGCTCTTCATGACGACGCCGAAGATGCGTGCGGCCTTCGCGCGCATGAGCCAGTGGATCGACCGGGCGAGCGGCCTCGTCTTCATCGCCCTCGGCATCAAGCTCGCCACGGAAAAGGCCCACTGAGCGATGCGCGCCGTCCTCGTCCTTGCCGGATTTCTTGCCGCAACCGCCGCCTCGGCGGCGGAGTGCCGGCAGGACCGCGCGCTCTATGCGGATCGCGACGGGGCCTATGAGCTCACCTTCGAGCCTGTCGGTTCCGACGCGGCCGCGACGAGCCATCATTTCAAGCTGAAGATCCTGGCGAGCGGCGTGGTGCTCGACGGTGTCGTCATGCCGGGCGAGCCCGCCCGCTCGAACGGCATGGTCATGCACGATTGCCCGGAAGGGGACGTGACCGGCGAGGAGATCGCCGCCTGCACCGTCTGGGAGGGCGTGATCTACGCGCTCGACGGCGCCGGTGATGCCGGCCTCCTGCCGGAGGAGGGGGCTGCGGCGGCCGAAACCCTGCTTCTTTCCGGCTTCGGGCCGTCGGTGCGCTATTCGACGCTGTGGGACGACGGCAAGGCGACCGTGGCGCCCTGGGACGTCTTCAGGCGGAAAGAATGCGCGCCATGACGGAGGCTCCCGTTCTTCTCGTCACCGGCGGCAGCCGCGGCATCGGCGCCAGCGTCTGCCGCATGGCGGGCGCCGCCGGCTGGCAGGTCGCGGTGAACTATGCCGCCAATCGCGACGCGGCCGAGGCCGTTGTCGGCGACATCAGGGCGCTTGGCGGCTCGGCGATCCCGGTCGGCGGCGATGTCGGGACGGAACTCGGCCTTGCCTCCATCTTCTCCGCCATCGACGGTACGTTCGGCCGGCTCGACGGGCTCGTCAACAATGCGGGCATCATCGCGCTGCCGCAGCGCGTCGACGAGATGTCCGCCGAGCGGCTGGAGCGCATGTTCGCCGTCAACGTGATGGGCTCGATCCGCTGCGCGCAGGAGGCTGTCCGCCGCATGTCGACGCGCCACGGCGGCAAGGGCGGCTCCATCGTCAACATCTCGTCGGTCGCCGCTCTCCTCGGTGCGGCCGGGCAATATGTCGACTATGCCGCCAGCAAGGGCGCCATCGAGAGTTTCACCGTCGGCCTCGCGCGCGAGGTCGCCGCGGAGGGCGTGCGCGTCAATCTCGTGCGCCCCGGCATCATCGATACCGACATCCACGCTTCCGGCGGCCTGCCGGACCGGGCGCGCGACATGGCGTCGCTCATCCCGATGCAGCGGCCGGGCACGGCCGATGAAGTCGCCCATTCCATTCTCTATCTTCTCTCCGATGCGGCGTCCTATGTGACGGGTGCCGCCCTCAACGTCAGCGGCGGGCGCTAGCCCCCCCGCGCAGGAAGGACTTGTCATGGCATATGATCTCATCGTTATCGGTTCCGGCCCCGGCGGCTATGTCTGCGCCATCAAGGCGGCCCAGCTCGGCCTCAAGGTCGCGGTCGTCGAAAAGCGTGCCACCTACGGCGGCACCTGCCTCAATGTCGGCTGCATCCCCTCCAAGGCGCTGCTGCATGCCTCCGAGACCTACAGCCATGCCGCCCACGGTCTGGACGCGCTCGGCATCGAGGGCGTCAAGCCGGTGCTAAACCTTTCCAAGATGATGGGGCACAAGGATGCGACGGTGAAGTCGAATGTCGACGGCGTCGCCTTCCTCTTCAAGAAGAACAAGATCGACGGCATCCAGGGCACCGGCAAGGTGCTCGGCGCGGGCAAGGTCTCCGTCACCAACGACAAGGGCGAGGAACAGGTCCTCGAGACGAAGAACATCGTCATCGCCACGGGCTCCGACGTCGCCGGCATTCCGGGCGTCCCGGTCGAGATCGACGAGACGGTCATCGTCTCCTCGACCGGCGGCATCGCGCTCGACAAGGTGCCGGCCCACCTCATCGTCGTCGGCGGTGGCGTCATCGGCCTCGAGCTCGGCTCCGTCTGGGCCCGCCTCGGCGCCAAGGTCACCGTGGTCGAATATCTCGACACCATCCTCGGCGGCATGGACGGCGATGTCTCCAAGCAGTTCCAGCGCATGCTGGTCAAGCAGGGCATGGAGTTCAAGCTCGGCGCCAAGGTGACGGGCGTCGAGAAGGTGGGTTCCGGCGCCAAGGTGACCTTCGAGCCGGTCAAGGGCGGCGAGGCCACGACGATCGAAGCCGACGTCGTGCTGATCGCCACCGGCCGCAAGCCCTATACCGAAGGCCTCGGTCTCAAGGAAGCCGGCGTCGCGCTGGATAATCGCGGCCGTGTAGAGATCGACAACCACTTCCAGACCAACGTCGCCGGCATCTATGCCATCGGCGACGTGGTGCGCGGCCCGATGCTCGCCCACAAGGCGGAAGACGAGGGTGTCGCCGTTGCCGAAATCCTCGCGGGCCAGGCCGGCCATGTGAACTACGACGTCATTCCGAGCGTCGTCTACACGCAGCCGGAAGTCGCCTCCGTCGGCAAGACGGAAGAGGAACTGAAGGCCGCGGGCATCGCCTACAAGGCCGGCAAGTTCCCCTTCACCGCGAACGGCCGCGCCCGCGCCATGCTGGCGACGGACGGCTTCGTCAAGGTGCTGGCGGACAAGGAGACGGACCGCGTGCTCGGCGTGCACATCGTCGGCTTCGGCGCCGGCGAGATGATCCACGAGGCGGCCGTGCTGATGGAATTCGGCGGCTCCTCCGAAGACCTCGGCCGCACCTGCCACGCGCACCCGACCATGTCGGAAGCCGTCAAGGAAGCCGCGCTCGCGACCTTCTTCAAGCCGATCCACATGTGATCCGGTCAGGCGGCTGCGACAACCGGCCGCCTGTCTTCGCCCGGCGAAGAGGCGCACCATGGAGGCCTCAAAGGATGGCCTTCATGTCCCCCGTTTCGAGACCGGTCTCGCTTCCGCATCCGCTTCTGCCTGCCGCCGACTGGGCGGATCGCTTCACGCTGGGCCTGCCCGTCGAGAACCTCACGGCGCGGGAGGCGGCGCGGCTGGCGCTCGAACACCCACCAGCCTGGGTGCGCCGGCTCATGGCGCTGCGCAATGCGCTCGTCCGGCCGTTCGGCCTGAAAGGGGCGGCCGAGAAGGTCGTGCCGTCGGAGACGGAGATCGGCGGCTTTCCGGTTATCAGCGCGAGCGACGACCGGGTTGTGCTCGGTTTCGACGACAGGCATCTCAATTTCCGCATCGTCATCGATGTCCGGCAGGACCGGCCGAGTGGCCAGACGCTCAGCGTGATGACGCTCGTCCACCGCAACAACCTGCTCGGCCGGCTTTATCTTGCCGCCGTCATGCCGTTCCACAAGCTGATCGTCCGCACCATGCTGGCCGGCATCGGCCGCAGGATTTCACGCACGCAGGAGCCATGAGGCTCAGGGCACGACGGTGACGGTGAAGCCCTGCTTGCGCAGCAGCTCCACGACCCCTTCCGGGCCGGCAAGATGCAACGCGCCGACCGCGACGAAGACGTTGCCGCCGGCGAGGATCGGCGCGGCGCGCTCCGCCATCGTGTGGTTGCGGTCGATGATGATGCGCTGCTCGAAATCGGCATAGGCTTCGGCGTCCGCGTCCGTCTCGGGCGCGGCGGCGCGCATCATGGGCATGATCATGCCGGTATCGCCGGAAAGATAGAGCTGGCTCATCGTCTCGATGACGTCCTTCAGCGTGTCGCCGAGTTCCAGGGTCTGGACGAGACCCTGGACCTGCGGTTCGAGCGGCAGGGAATCGAGCGCGGAAATCTGCTCGACAAGCGTTTCGAGGCCCTTCAGCGTCTTGCCCTCGGCAAGCGCGTCCTTGGCGAGGCGCTGGTCGAGGAAGGCGGCGCCGGCCGTCTTGCGGGCGATTTCGCAGGCCGGCAGCGCCACGAAGCTCGCGATCATCCAAGGCTTCATGCGGCCGACCGCGGCGAGCGAGAGCCCGCGGCGCTTTAGGCCTTCGGCCAGTTTCTCGGCGCCCTCCTCGTCGAGGAAGTCGGTGATGGACCTGCCGTCGGTGAACATGGTGAGGTCGGGACGGGTGAGCATCGCCGCGCCGGCCTTCTTCTCGTCGGCGATCTCGTCCGATTCGACCACGATCGTTGCGGCCTCGGCAAAGGCGGTGCGTGCCGCCTCCGGCATGGCGAGCACGCGCGGGTCCGTCACATGCATGGTGCCGAGCAGCCAGGAGGCGGGCTGGCCGTCCTTCTCGATCTTCCAGAAGATGCCCTTGCCGTTCGGCACGCCATCGGCCTCGGCCCGCAGCTTGGCATAGCCGGCCGGATCGTCCTTTTCGAATTTTTCCAAGAGATTGACGCCGCCGCAGACGGGCGGCTCCTGCGCGCTAGCCGGCGAGAGGGCGGCAAGCACGAAGAGGAAGGAGAGGGCGACCAGCACATGGACGGCGGCCAGCCCCCAGAGGCCGGCATCGGCCAGCCGGTCGGCAAGCGCCGGGCGCTGTCTGCGAAGAAGGACTGTCATGGTCGAACTCCCTGTCTTTTCGGCGGACCTGAAACGCGTCGCGATCGTCTGGATTCGCTCCCGCGCTTCAGGGCCTTGATTTTACGCCTGTCGTTCTCGCAAAACCGCTGGGCACTTTTGTGTGCGACAAGCTCTAGACCGGTTGCCCTCACAATCCCTTAACGTGCTACGCCTCGGGCCTCATGCCCGCGGATGGGCGCGGTCGTAGATTTCGAGCAGCCGGGCGGAATCGACACCCGTATAGACCTGCGTGGTGGAAAGGCTGGCATGGCCGAGCAGTTCCTGGATGGTGCGCAGGTCCCCTCCGCCGGCCAGCAGGTGCGTGGCGAAGGAATGGCGCAGCGCATGGGGCGTCGCGCTGTCCGGCAGGCCGAGGGCGCCGCGCAGCTTCTGCATCTCCCGCTGGATGATTGCCGGTTGCAAGGGGCCGCCTCGCGCGCCGCGGAAGAGCGGCTTGTCCTCCGCAAGCGGGAAGGGGCAGAGCTTTATGTAGTCCTCGACGCCGGCAAGGGCCGGGGCGACCAGCGGCACGATGCGGGTCTTGTCGCCCTTGCCGGTGATGCGCAGCGCGGTCGGCGCGCCGGAAAAATCGGCCGGCGTCAGCGACAGCGCCTCGGAAATGCGCAGGCCGCAGCCGTAGAGGAGGGTCAGGACAGCGGCGTTGCGCAGGCGGATCCACGGTTCCTCGGCCAGCTGTTCGTGGGCGTCGACGACGGCGATCGCCTGCCGGTCGGAGAGCGGCTTCGGCAGCGATTTCGGCTGTTTCGGCGAGCGCACCGCCGAAACGCCGGCGGCATTGGCAAGGCCCTTGCGCTCCAAGTGGCGCAGGAATGAACGCAGGCCCGCAAGGCCGCGGCCGAGCGTGCGCGCACCCGCGCCGTCGCGGCGCCGGGCGGCGAGGAAGCCGCGCAGGTCCGCCGGCCGCAGGTCGCCGATGTCCTTGAGCCGCGCCGGGGCGGCAAGGTGCTGCGTCAGGAAGGCGAGGAACTGGCGGGTGTCGCGCTCATAAGCGTCCAGCGTGTTGCCGGAAAGCCGCCGTTCCTCCGCGAGCGCGGCGAGCCAGCCCTGGCGCTCGGCCATCAGTGTCGGGTCGGCGATGATGAGGAGATCGGTCATGTCCTGCCCTTTGGCGTTTGCCGGAGCATGGGCGATTTCCGCTTAAGGTTTTGCTAACGTTCCCGTCGAGACCGGGCAAAGCGGCCCGCCTTCCTCTCGACACGGTGGCTGGTATAGAGAGGGTCTTCCTTCATTGCGGGACCACCATGCTTTTGCGTTCCATGTCCGCCGAAAACTATCGTTCGCTGCGCTCGATCCGCATGGATCTCGGGCGTGTGAACCTGTTCGTCGGCGAGAACGGAGCGGGGAAATCGAACCTCTACCGCTCGCTCCAGCTGGTCCAGGCCGCGGTGCGCGGCAGCTTCGCCCATGAGATCGCGGCGGAAGGCGGCATGGCTTCGGCGCTCTGGACGGGCAGGCGGCGGGCGAACGAACCGGTGCGCATCCGCCTCGAGACCGAACTTCTCGACGAGGACCGTGCGATCACCTTCCGCTACCGCGTGGAAGCCGGGTTGCGCCCGCCGAAGGCGGCCGCGGGCTTTGCCTTCGAGCCGCAGGTCAAGGCGGAGGAGCTGACCATCGAGACCGGGCGGCGGCCGGTGACGGTGATGAAGCGCGCCGGGCCGGGCATCATGGTGCGCGACGAGACCGGCCGCATGGTCGAGCATCCCGAGCAGGCGCTGACCTCGGAGACGGCCATCGCTCTGCTCGGCGATGCCGGGCACTATCCGGAGATCGGCACCTTCCGCCGCGCCGTCTCGCAATGGCGCTTCTTCCATGGTTTCCGCTCCGATCGTGATTCGGCCCTGCGCCAGCCCTGCCTTGCCGTCACCGCGCCGCTGCTCGACCAGGACGGGGCGAACATGGCCGCCGTCTTCGCGACGCTCACCTGGACGCGGGAAGATACGCTCGATCTCGACCGGGCGGTGGCGGACGCGTTCGGCGGGGCGCGGCTTTCCGTGCCGGAGCCGGAGGAGTTCGCCTCCTACGGGCTGGTGTTCCCACAGTTTCCCCAGCGCGTCTTCCAGCCGCGCGAGCTTTCGGACGGGCAGATCCGCTTCCTGGCGCTCGCCGCGGCCCTTCTCTCCTATCGCACGCCGCCGCTGATCGCGCTCAACGAGCCGGAAGCAAGCCTCCATCCGGACATGCTGGCGCCGCTTGCCGACATGATTGCGCGGGCCGCGCAGTCGAGCCAGCTCTGGATCGTCACCCATTCCGAGCGGCTGGCGCAGGAGGTGGAGACACGCTGCGGCGTGCGTGCGAAGCGCGTCGTGCGCAATGACGGGGCGACCTGGATCGACGGCATGCGGCTGACGGGCGAAATGGCCGGGGACGACGAATGAGGACGGCGGCGATCTTTGCGGTTTTCTTCGCGTCGCGGCGGGGGCATCTTCGCGCCTGATGACCAGCGATTCGACCGACCTTTTCGGGGAAAAACTTTTTCCGCGCACGGTGCCCGTGATGGTGCCGGTGCCGACGCCCTTGCCCTATTCCTATTCGGTGCCGGAGGGCATGGCGGTGGAGCCGGGCTCGATCGTGCAGGTGCCGCTCGGGCCGCGGCTGGTGCCGGGCGTCGTCTGGGACGGCGGCGATGACGGCAAGGTCGATCCGAAGAAGCTGCGGCCCATCGAGAAGGTGTTCGACTGCCCGCCGCTTTCCAGGGAGATGCGCGATTTCCTCGACTGGGTCTCCGCCTACACGGTGACGCCGCCGGGCCTCGTCGCCCGCATGGCGCTGCGCGCGCCCACCGCCTTCGATCCCGAACCGATGATCGAGGGGCTGCGCTTCACCGGCCACCGGCCGGAGCGGCTGACGAGTGCGCGCGAGCGCGTGCTGGAGCTGATCAAGGACGGCATTCCCTGGACGCGGTCGGGCCTTGCGCATGCCTCCGGCACCTCGACGAGCGTCATCGACGGGCTCGTGAAGCAGGGCACGTTCGAGACGGTCTTCCTGCCGCCGCCGCCGGTCGTGGCGCCGCCCGATCCGGACTATGTCGCGCCACGGCTCGAAGGGCCGCAGACGGAGAGCGCTGCGGAACTGGTCGAGAGCGTGCGGAAGGGCGAATTCTCCGTCTCGCTGATCGATGGCATCACCGGTTCGGGCAAGACGGAGGTCTATTTCGAGGCGATCGCCGAGACGCTGCGGCGGGGCCGGCAGGTGCTCATCCTCCTGCCGGAGATCGCGCTGACGGCAAGTTTCCTGGAGCGGTTCCAGGATCGTTTCGGTGCCAAGCCCGCGGAGTGGCATTCCGATCTCGCGCCCCGCACTCGCGAAAGGGTCTGGCGGCAGGTGACGACGGGGGATGTCCGGGTCGTGGCCGGCGCGCGCTCGGCGCTCTTCCTGCCGTTCGAAAATCTCGGCCTCGTCATCGTCGACGAGGAGCATGACCCCGCCTACAAGCAGGAGGACCGCGTCTTCTACAATGCGCGCGACATGGCGGTGGTCAGGGCGCGCATCGGCGACTTTCCGGCCGTGCTGGTCTCGGCGACGCCTTCGGTGGAAAGCCGGGTCAACAGCGATGTCGGCCGCTACCGCAAACTGCACCTGCCGACGCGCTACGGCGATGCGGCGCTGCCGGACCTGCATCTCGTGGACATGCGGCGGCACCCGCCGGCGCGCGGCGGTTTCCTGTCGCCCGTCATGCTGCGCGGCATTCAGCGCACCATCGAGAAGGGTGAGCAGGCGCTGCTTTTCCTCAACCGTCGCGGCTACGCGCCGTTGACGCTCTGCCGCGTCTGCGGCCATCGCTTCCAATGCCCGCAATGTTCAAGCTGGCTGGTCGAGCACCGTTTTCGCGGGCAGATCCAGTGCCACCATTGCGGTTATGCCGAGCGCACGCCCGAGGCCTGCCCGGAATGCGGCACCTTCGACCACCTCGCCGCGTGCGGGCCGGGCGTGGAGCGCATTGCGGAGGAGGTGGAGCGGCACTTTCCCGAGGCGCGCACCATCGTGCTTTCCTCCGATCTCATGGGCGTGAAGCGGCTCAGGCTGGAGCTGGAGGCGATCGCCCGCGGCGAGGCGGATATCGTCATCGGCACGCAGCTCGTCGCCAAGGGGCACAATTTCCCGCTGATGTCGCTGGTCGGCGTGGTGGATGCGGATCTCGGGCTTTCCAACGGCGATCCACGGGCGGCCGAGCGGACCTTCCAGCTGCTTTCGCAGGTGACGGGGCGTGCCGGGCGCTCGGGCCTGAAGAGCCACGGCCTCATCCAGACCTACCAGCCGGCCCATCCCGTCATGCAGGCGATCGTCTCCGGCGATGCGACGGCGTTCTATGACCGCGAGATCGGCGAGCGGGAGAAGGCGCTGCTGCCGCCGTTCGGCCGGCTCGCCTCGGTCATCGTCTCAGCCGATACGCGCGGCGAGGCGGAGGCGCATGCGCGGGGGCTGCGGCAGGCAGCACCGCAGGTCTCCGGCATCTCGATCCTCGGTCCGGCGGAGGCGCCGCTGGCGCTGATCCGCGGCCGCCACCGCTTCCGCCTCCTGGTGCATGGCCGGCGGGGCAGCGACATGCAGGCCTTCCTGCGCGCCATGCTGGCCAATGGGCCGAAGGAGCGCGCCTCGCTGCAGGTGCAGCTCGACATCGATCCGCAGAGTTTCCTCTGACATGGGTGGTTAACAAAGAGTTGTGCGAACTTTCCCGGCGCGCTTCTGCCCGTCGCGGGCCTGTGCGATAGAGGGCGGCGGGCAGGCAAGGAGAGACGCCGAGATGGAATTCTACATCCCCACCGAGACGGGCGAGCTCCTGGCGTTCTGCGCCGCCATCGCGACCGTGCTCTTCGGCCTCTTCGCCCTCTTTGCGCCCGGCACGGCCTTGAAGCTCGCCGGGCTCCAGGTCCGGGACGGCACGCGGGAGGGATATGCCTTCGCCCGCTCGGCCGGCGGTTTTTACGCGGGGATCGCCATCGTCGCGCTGCTGATGGCGCAGAGCTGGATCTACATGGCCATCGGCGGCGGTTTCGCGCTGGCTGCGTTCGGCCGCATCCTGTCGCTGATGTCGGACGGTTCCTTCACGCTCAAGAACCTTGCCGTGCTCGGCGCGCAGGCGGTGCTTGCCGCACTGCCGCTCGGCTACGCCTTCGGCTTCCTGTGACCGGAAAACCGGCTTCCGGCCTCCATAAACACCAGAACAGAGTGCGCGCAGGCAACTTTTGCCCCGACTGTGGCCGACTTATGGCGCATTCCTGCGTCCGGCGTGTTGCGAGTCCCGGTTTCGTATGCTAGACGAACCGCGAAATTCAGAAAAAGCGGGCGCCAAAGCCTGTAGGGACTGAAGATTACCGCAACGATTTCAATTGGTTAGGACCGTAGCTTCGCTACTGCCCGACCTCTTGAATGAAAAGAAGAGAAGCTTGTGCCCGTGGCAGACACATCCCAGCTTGTTTCCGGTGTTGCAGAAAGATACGCGTCTTCGCTTTTCGACCTCGCTCAGGAAGCCGGTTCGGCTGACAGTGTCGGTGCCGATCTTGCCCGTTTCCAGGCACTGATCGACGAAAGCGACGACCTGAAGCGGCTGATCCTCAGCCCCGTCTTCTCCGCCGAAGATCAGACCAAGGCCATTGCCGCCGTTGCCGCAAAGGCCGGCATCACGGGTCTCGTGGCAAACTTCCTCAAGGTGGTTGCGTCAAATCGCCGCCTCTTCGCCGTTCCCGGCATGATCAAGGCCTACCGCGCCATCGCGGCCCGCGCCCGCGGCGAAATCACGGCCGACGTCACCTCGGCCCATGCGCTGACCGCAGCGCAGGAAACAGAATTGAAGGCGGCGCTGAAAGGCGTCACCGGCAAAGACGTGGCGATTGCCGTCACCGTCGACCCGTCCATTCTCGGTGGTCTGATCGTCAAGGTCGGGTCCCGCCAGATCGACACCTCCCTTCGCACCAAACTCTCTACCCTTAAGCTTGCACTGAAAGAGGTCGGCTGATGGATATCCGCGCCGCGGAAATTTCCGCAATTCTCAAAGATCAGATCAAAAATTTCGGCAAAGAGGCGGAAGTCTCGGAAGTCGGCCAGGTGCTCTCCGTCGGTGACGGCATCGCCCGCGTTTACGGCCTCGACAATGTCCAGGCCGGTGAAATGGTGGAGTTCCCCGGCGGCATCCGCGGCATGGCGCTGAACCTGGAAAGCGACAATGTCGGTGTCGTTATCTTCGGTTCCGACCGTGACATCAAGGAAGGCGATACCGTCAAGCGGACCGGCGCCATCGTGGACGTGCCGGTCGGTCCGGAATTGCTCGGCCGCGTCGTCGACGCGCTCGGCAACCCGATCGACGGCAAGGGCCCGATCAATGCCAAGCAGCGCGCCCGCGTTGACGTCAAGGCTCCGGGCATCATCCCGCGCAAGTCGGTGCATGAGCCGATGTCGACCGGCCTCAAGGCCATCGACGCCCTCATCCCGGTCGGTCGCGGCCAGCGCGAGCTAGTCATCGGCGACCGCCAGACCGGCAAGACCGCCATCATCCTGGACACGATCTTGAACCAGAAGGCGATCCACGACAACGGCCCGGACGGCGACAAGCTGTACTGCGTCTATGTCGCCATCGGCCAGAAGCGTTCGACCGTAGCCCAGTTCGTGAAGGTGCTCGAAGAGCGCGGCGCGCTGCAGTACTCGATCATCGTTGCTGCAACCGCCTCCGACCCGGCCCCGATGCAGTATCTCGCACCGTTCGCCGGCTGCGCGATGGGCGAATATTTCCGCGACAACGGCATGCATGCCCTCATCGGCTACGACGACCTGTCCAAGCAGGCCGTTTCCTACCGCCAGATGTCGCTGCTGCTGCGCCGTCCGCCGGGCCGCGAAGCCTATCCGGGTGACGTCTTCTACCTGCATTCGCGTCTGCTGGAACGCGCGGCAAAGCTCAACGACGAGATGGGCGCTGGCTCGCTGACGGCTCTGCCGGTCATCGAAACCCAGGGCAACGACGTTTCGGCGTTCATCCCGACCAACGTGATCTCGATCACCGACGGCCAGATCTTCCTTGAAACGGACCTGTTCTACCAGGGTATCCGCCCGGCCGTTAACGTCGGTCTGTCGGTTTCCCGCGTGGGCTCCTCCGCACAGATCAAGGCGATGAAGCAGGTCGCCGGCTCGATCAAGGGCGAGCTTGCCCAGTATCGCGAAATGGCCGCCTTCGCCCAGTTCGGCTCGGACCTCGATGCCGCAACGCAGCGCCTGCTCAACCGCGGTGCACGCCTGACCGAACTCCTGAAGCAGCCGCAGTTCTCGCCGCTGAAGACGGAAGAGCAGGTCGTCGTGATCTTCGCCGGCGTCAACGGCTATCTCGACAAGCTGCCGGTCGCCCAGGTCGGCAAGTTCGAGCAGGGCCTGCTCGGCTACATGCGCTCCGAAGGCAAGGCGATCCTTGATACGATCCGCACCGAAAAGGCGATCAGCGACGACACCAAGGGCAAGCTCAAGGCTGCTCTCGATGCCTTCGCCAAGAGCTTCGGCTGAGACCTAACGGTTCGAGCCCTGCGCGCCGCCGGCGCGCAGGCAGCCCGGGAACTTTGATTGACGCATGATCCGCTGAGGATACCTCTCCCGGATCGTGTTACAGGACGGAAAACGGATGCCTTCACTTAAGGATCTGAAAAACCGGATCGCCTCCGTCAAGGCGACGCAGAAGATCACCAAGGCGATGAAGATGGTCGCCGCGGCAAAGCTTCGGCGTGCCCAGGAAGCGGCCGAGGCCGCCCGGCCCTATTCGCAGCGCATGAGCGCCGTTCTCGCCAACATCGCCCAGGCCGTCGGCCAGGACGATTCGGCGCCGCGTCTGATGACCGGCACGGGCAAGGACCAGGTTCACCTGCTCGTTGTCTGCACGGCCGAACGCGGCCTGTGCGGCGGCTTCAACTCGCAGATCGCGCGCCTTGCGCGTGACCACACCCGCAAGCTTCTGGCGAGCGGCAAGACGGTCAAGATCATCTGCGTGGGCAAGAAGGGTTTCGATATCCTGCGCCGTGAATTCGCGTCGCTGATCATCGACCGCGTCGATCTGCGCGAAGTCAAGCGCATCGGCTTTGCCAATGCAGACCAGATCGGCCACAAGGTCATCGGCCTGTTCGAGCAGGGCGAATTCGACGTCTGCACGCTGTTCTATTCCGAGTTCAAGTCGGTCATCTCGCAGATCCCGACCGCGCTCCAGCTCATCCCGGCCTCCGCTCCGGCGGTCGCTGCCGAGACGACGGGTGCCAACGCGATCTACGACTACGAGCCGGATGCCGGCGCGATCCTCGGGGACCTCATCCCGCGCAACATTTCCGTCCAGATCTTCCGGGCCCTGCTCGAGAACGTCGCCGGCGAAATGGGCGCCAAGATGAGCGCCATGGACAACGCGACCCGCAATGCTGGTGAGATGATCAACAAGCTGACGCTCAACTACAACCGTCAGCGCCAGGCTCAGATCACCAAGGAACTCATCGAAATCATCTCGGGCGCTGAAGCGCTCTAAGGACCAGGACAAAGAGGGTAAGAGACATGGCTAAGGCAGCTACCCCGAAGGAAACCGCCGCAGTGGAAAAGAAGCCGGCAGCGCGCAAGCCGGCAGCGAAGACTGCTGCTGCAACCAAGGCGGCGGCTCCGGTCGCAGCCCGCACGACCGGTCGCGTTACCCAGGTTATCGGCGCCGTCGTTGACGTCGCCTTCGAGGGCGACCTGCCGCTCATCCTGAACGCGCTGGAAACCGACAACAACGGCAACCGCCTCGTTCTCGAAGTCGCCCAGCACCTCGGCGAAAACACGGTTCGCACGATCGCCATGGACTCGACCGAAGGTCTCGTCCGCGGCCAGCCCGTGACCGATACCGGCGCCCCGATCTCCGTTCCGGTCGGCGACGAGACGCTCGGCCGCATCATGAACGTCATCGGCGAGCCCGTCGACGAAGCCGGCCCGCTCGTCACCAAGGCGAAGCGCGCCATCCACCAGGATGCTCCGGCCTATGTCGAGCAGTCCACGGAAGCGCAGATCCTCGTCACCGGCATCAAGGTCGTCGACCTGCTGGCGCCCTACGCAAAGGGCGGCAAGATCGGCCTCTTCGGCGGCGCAGGCGTCGGCAAGACCGTTCTCATCATGGAACTGATCAACAACGTCGCCAAGGCGCACGGTGGTTACTCGGTGTTCGCGGGCGTCGGTGAACGTACCCGCGAAGGCAACGACCTCTACCACGAAATGATCGAATCGGGCGTGAACAAGCACGGCGGCGGCGAAGGCTCCAAGGCTGCCCTCGTTTACGGCCAGATGAACGAACCGCCGGGTGCCCGCGCGCGCGTTGCGCTGACGGGTCTGACGATCGCCGAAGACTTCCGCGACAAGGGCCAGGACGTTCTGTTCTTCGTCGACAACATCTTCCGCTTCACGCAGGCCGGTTCCGAAGTGTCGGCTCTGCTCGGCCGCATCCCGTCGGCCGTGGGCTATCAGCCGACGCTCGCCACCGACATGGGCGCGATGCAGGAACGCATCACCACGACGACCAAGGGCTCGATCACCTCGGTCCAGGCCATCTACGTTCCGGCCGACGACTTGACCGACCCGGCGCCGGCAACCTCGTTCGCCCACCTTGACGCAACGACCGTTCTGTCGCGCTCGATCGCCGAAAAAGGCATCTATCCGGCCGTGGACCCGCTCGATTCGACCTCGCGCATGCTCGACCCGATGGTTGTCGGCGAAGAGCACTACGAAGTCGCCCGCAAGGTCCAGACGACCCTGCAGCGCTACAAGGCGCTCCAGGACATCATCGCCATCCTCGGCATGGACGAACTGTCGGAAGACGACAAGCTGGCCGTTGCCCGCGCCCGCAAGATCGAGCGCTTCCTGTCCCAGCCGTTCTTCGTGGCCGAAGTCTTCACCGGCTCGCCGGGCAAGCTCGTCGCGCTCGAAGACACGATCAAGGGCTTCAAGGGCCTCGTCAACGGCGAGTACGACCACCTGCCGGAAGCTGCCTTCTACATGGTCGGCTCCATGGAAGAAGCCGTCGAGAAGGCCAAGAAGCTGGCTGCCGAAGCGGCTTAACAGCGAATAGGAAATAGGGAGTAGCGAATAGGGAAAATGCGAACCTCGAATACGAATTCTATTCGCTATTCGCTATTCGCTATTCGCTATTCGCTAAGATGGTCATGGCAACAGAATTCAACTTTGAACTCGTTTCCCCCGAGCGCCTGCTGGTTTCCGGCAGCGTCAGCGAGGTCGTCATCCCGGCGACCGAGGGCGAGATGACCGTCATGGCCAACCACGCGCCGACCATGACGACGATCAAGCCGGGTGTCGTCACCGTGAAGTTCGCGGACGGCAAGAAGGACCGCTACGTGGTCTTCGGCGGGTTCGCCGACATCGTCCCGACAGGCTGCACGCTTCTGGCCGAATCGGCCGTGCACGTCGACGACTTCAAGAACGAAGACATCGTTCGCCGTATCGAAGCCGCCCGTGCCGAGCTGAGCCATGCCAAATCGGACGACCAGAAGTTCGGCATCGAGACCTATCTCGCCGAACTCACCACGCTGCAGGGTATCGTCGTACCGGCCTGATCGCGGTACGCGTTTGCGCCTGTCAAACCCGCCGTTCCGGCGGGTTTTTTGTTGCCTTCATTTCACCGCTTGCGAAGAAGGCCCTCTTTACCCTATCCGCAACATTGCGTACCCGACCGGAACGCCAGGTTGTGGTAATTTGCTGTTTCTTTACGACGCCGAGCGAGAGTGGCGCGCAAGGCGTGCGCCATGAGGGCGGACCAACGCATCAGGACGAGCAGGATGAGCAGCAAGATCGTACCCGTCATCATGGCCGGCGGTAAGGGCACCCGTCTCTGGCCGCTGTCGCGCGCCTCCGCGCCGAAGCAGTTCCTCGAATTCCTCGGGGAAACCACGCTCTTCCAGAAAACGCTGGCGCGCGTCGCCGATGCGGGGCTCTATGCGGCGCCGATCGTCGTCACCAACAGCGACTTCCGCTTCCTCGTCGCCGAACAGGCCCGCGCGGCCGGCGTCGCGCTTACCTCGATCCTGCTCGAGCCCGTCGCCCGCAACACGGCGCCGGCGCTTGCAGCCGCCGCGACCTTCATCGCGCGCCATCACGGCGACGACGCGATCATGCAGGTGCTTGCCTCCGATCACGAGATCGATGCCAACGCCACCTATTTCGATTGCATCGCCAGGGCGGCGGCCGCCGCGAGGGCCGGCCGCCTCGTCACCTTCGGCATCACGCCGAGCGAGCCCGCGACCGGCTACGGTTACATCGAGATCGGCGAGGACCTCGGCAACGGCGCCAATGCGGTACGCCGGTTCGTCGAGAAGCCGGATCACGAAAGGGCGACGGCCATGCTGGCGGCCGGCGGCTATCTCTGGAATTCCGGCATGTTCATGCTGCCGGTCGGGCTCTTCCTGCGCGAACTGCGGCAATACGCGCCGGACGTGCTGGAGGCGGCGGGCGAAGCGGTCGCCAAGGCACAGCACGACCTCGACTTCGAGCGGCTCGACGAGGCGGCCTTTTCGCGCGCGCCCGATATCTCCGTCGACTATGCCATTTTCGAGAAGACGCCGATCGCCGCCGTCGTGCCCTCGCCGATCACCTGGTCCGATCTCGGCAGCTGGGATTCGGTGTGGAAGACAGGCCGGCAGGACGAGGCCGGCAACGTCGCCGACGGCAGCACGACGGTGCTCGACACGCGCAACTCGCTGGTCATCTCGCGGGACATCCACGTCGCCGTGCAGGGCCTCGACAATGTCGCCGTCATCGCCAGCGAGGACGCCGTCTATGTCGGCCGGATGGAGGACAGCCAGAATGTCGGCAAGCTGGTGAAGCATCTCGCCAGCCTGCCGAAGACGGCGAAGCTGACCGAGACGCACCCGACCTCCTACCGGCCCTGGGGCGGCTATACCTCGGTGCTGAACGGCGAGCGTTTCCAGGTCAAGCGCCTGTTCGTGACGCCCGGCAAGCGGCTGTCGCTGCAAAAGCATCATCATCGCTCGGAACACTGGATCGTCGTGCGGGGCACGGCCGAGGTGACGATCGGCGACAGGACGATCCCGCTGCGCGAGAACGAATCCGTCTACATTCCGCAGGGCGAGGTGCATCGCCTCGCCAATCCGGGAAAAATCCTGCTCGAACTGATCGAGGTGCAGACCGGCTCCTATCTCGGCGAGGACGACATTATCCGCATCGAGGATGAGTTCGGGCGGGGGTGATGATCCCTAAATCAGGTCCGCGCCCGCAAGGGTCACCCTGAGGGCGGTCAGCCGGCCGGTGGCGTAGCAGGTCGTGTCGATGCAGATGCGGCCCTTGCCGAAGATCGGCTCGCGCCCCGCCGTATGGCCATGGATGACCGTCAGCGGCAGGCCGGGACCTTCGCTGAGGAAGGGCTCGCGGATCCAGATAAGGTCATGATCCTCCTGCCGGGCGAGCGGAATGCCGGGCATGATGCCGGCATGGACGAAGAGCCGGTCGCCGCTCATCAGCGCGATCGGCATGTTTTGCAGGAAATCGATATGGTGCTGCGGGACCGCGCGGCGCAGGGCCGCGCCGAGCGTGTGCACCGCCTCGCCGGGGTCGGTATAGTCCGCAAGGTCCAGCCCGTAGGAGCGCAGCGTGGCGTCGCCGCCGTAGTCCAGCCAGCGCAGGTGCTGGTGCGGATTGAAGATGAATTTCAGGAACGTGTCGTCATGGTTGCCGCACAGCGCGATGCGCTCGATGCCGTCGCCATGGTCGGGCTTCGCCAGATGCTCGATCACCGCCCGGGAGGCCGGGCCGCGGTCGACATAGTCGCCGAGATAGAGGAGGAGCGGCCGCTCGGCCATGCGGGACGCGGCGTCCGTGCGGATCCTGTCCTCAAGCGCCAGCAGGGCGTCGAGGCAGCCATGAACATCGCCGATGGCGTAGATGAGCGGCCGGTCGGCGGCAAGCGTGAGGCGCTGGCGGAGCATGGGCTGGGCAGGGAGGCTCATGGTCCTGTCATAGCGGGGATGGGCCGGAGAGGGAACCGGCAAGTGGCGTATCGGCGTCGGACAATGCGGCAAAAGCAAGAGTCTGGGGCATTCCTGGTGAACCGGAGTTCATCGGGAATGCTCTAACGTCCCCGCCCCGGCGGGCATCGCTTGAGGGCGCGGCATTCCGCGTCGATCCAGATGCCGGCCTTTCGCCGTATGGCGTCCTCCTGGGTACCGGCAAGCCGCGGCGTGGCGGCCGAGGCCGCACCGGTCGCGACGAGCGTTTCGGCGAGATCCTTGCCGCCGGCCGAGCAGGTGAGGAAGGACACGCCGGAAAACCGGATATCCTCTTCGCAGGTCAGGCTCTTGCCGGCGACCAGCCGCCTGAGGGCGATGCGCGCCTGCTGGCCGCAGATAGCGACCGCGCCGTCGCCATCGCGGCAGAACCGCTTCGGATCGACCGGCACGGCGTCCGTCAGCACATAGAGCCGGCCGCCGTCCGCGAAGGAGGCGCTGTCGAAGACGGTGACGCGGGCGGACGGGTGAAGGCGCAACGGCAGCACGATCGGCTCCACGGCCAGCCGCTCATAGGCCTGCGTCTTGCGGTCGATGCGCACGGGCTTGTCGGTCCAGATCGGATCGTCCGAAACCGGGCCGGATTCGAGGCCGGCAGCCTGGGCGGTGGCCGCCGAGAAGAGGAAAGCAAGCACCTGTGCCCACCGGGTTCGCTTTGTCGGTCTTTTCATGGCAAGCTCCATCTCCCGGCGCATCACAGCTTGTTGGGCAGCGGCAGCCAGCGGCCGCGGTCGAAATAATCCGGCAGGTAGGTGCCGCGGGTTCGCGTGCGGTCCGGCGTGATGATGAAATTGTAGCGCGGCGTTTCGCTGAACTCCTTCTTGAGCTGGATGCGGTTGCCGAAGCGGATGATGTCGAATTCCTTGAGCGCACGGATATCGGCGAAGATGTCGGGCGCCTCTTCCCAGCGCACCTCGTCGAGGAAGACCTCGATCGCCGCGATGACGGCATCCGTCACGCGGTTCTGCGTCGCCGTGTTCTCGATGTTGAGCTTGATGCGGAAGGAGGAGACGCGGGTTTCCGCATTGCCCCGGATCGACAGGAAGGCGGAGGAGGACGGGTTCGTGCCGTCGCTCGCGTCGGGGAATTCGCGGTAGGACTGGCATTCCCAGCTCTGCTGGTCGAACAGCCCGGCCTTCCAGCCGGCCGTCTCGAAGCCGCTGCGGCGCAGCGCATCGCAGAGCATTTCCGGCGCCTTGCGGATGGTGCGGACGAACCGGGTCTGCATCGGCGTGACGGGCGTCAGGAGCCGTTCCGGGATGAGACCCCTGGGTCGCGGCACGCGGTTGCCCTTCAGCTCATAGGGGCGCAAGTCGCGTGTCTGCGGCGTCACGGCGACGGGATCGTAGCCGAAGCGGGCGAGCAAGCGGTTGAGATTGCGGTAGTCGTTGGCCAGGAGCACGGTCGCGCCGATTGCCCCGAGCAGCACGATGGCCAAAAGCCCGAAGACAACCAAGCCGGATCTGCCTTGCTTCCGCTCCGTCATGCCGAACCGCGCCGTTGCCTGTGTCGATGCGGTGGTGCCGGGCCCATGCGGGGCCGGATCCATCGATCTCCCGCTCCTGATAGGCTACTCCCCGGATGCCTGCAAGCGCGGGGGCCTTACGGCCCGGCGCGGCTGGCGAGCAGGCTGTCGTGCAGCCGGAGCGCTTCGGGCGGCGAGGTGCGGAATTTCGGCAGGCCGAGATGATAGCCGTAGCCGGTGACGAGGCGCGTCTCCCCGAGCTGCACCAGGGCGCCCTCGGCAAGCGCGGCGGCAAGGAGATCGAGGCTGCCGAGCGCCACGCCGTCGCCGCTGAGGGCCGCGTCGACGGCGAGCGCATAGGTGGAGAAGGTGAGGTGCGGCCGCGGCGGCGCCTTGCGCAGCGCCTGCGGCGCGACCCGCTCCAGCCAGGGGCGGAAGGAGATCCAGTTGGCATTGAAGCGCTCGTAGTCGATAAGGTCGAGGGCGATGAGATCGGCCGGGGCAATGGCGGCGGCATCGAGGCCCTTGCGGGCGATATAGTCCGGCGAGGCCACGGGGGCGAGCGTTTCGGTGAGAAGCGGCGTCAGCGTCCAGCGGGGGTGCTCGCCGGCGCTGTAGAGGATGACGAGGTCGTTGTTCTCGGAGGCGAGGTCGGCCGGGCTGTCCGACGTGACGAGGCGGAGCGTGACGTCGGGATTGTCGCGGGAGAAATCGCGCAGGCGCCGGCCGAGCCAGAGATGGGAGACAGACCCGCTGGCGGCGAGCGAGATGCTCTGTCCCGCGCCGGTGCGGAACGGCTCCAGGCTTTCCTCCAGATAGTCGAGCGAGGCGCGCACGCGCTGGAACAGCCTTTCGCCGCGCGGCGTCAGCGCCAGGTTCTTGCCGCTGCGGGCGAAGAGCTGCGTGCCGAGATGATCCTCCAGCCCCTTGATGCGCCGGCTGACGGCCGCCTGGGTGATGTTCAGCTCCCGCCCGGCACGCGAAAAGTTCATGTGCTGGCAGGCGGCGTCGAAGACACGGAAGGTTTCGAGGGGGATACGGGCGAGCATGGCGTCCTTCATGATCTGAGGTTATCAAAAAGACTGAAAAATCCAAGGATTTGAAAATCTGAAATTGTGATGCACGGTTCGACAAATCCGTTCGGGAGGTTCCGTGCCGTTCACAACGTCTTTCGTGCCCGAGATTCGTTTCGGCGAAGGGGTCCATGAGACCATCGCCGCATGCGCCCGTGCGCTCGGTGCCCGCTCCGTGCTCGTCGTCATCGACGGGTTCCTTGCCGCCGGCGGGCTCGGCGGGCGCCTGGCCGACCAGTTTGATGCCGAGGGCGTGGCGGTGGAATTCTTCTCCGGTTTTGCCGGCGAGCCGAAGCTGGCCGCGGTCGAGGCCGCCACGGCAGCGGCCAGCGGCAAGGACCTCGTCGTCGGTCTCGGCGGCGGGTCGGCGCTCGATATCGCCAAGATCGCGGCCTGTGTGGCGGCGGGCGCGGACGGCCCGATGCACTATGCGCTTGCCGCCCACCCTTTGCCGGGCAGGCCGCTGCGCAAGATCCTGGTGCCGACGACGGCGGGCACCGGCTCGGAAACGTCGGCGACGACCATCTTCACCGGGCCGGAGGGCAAGAAGCTGTGGATCTGGGGGCCGGAGACCAAGGCGGACCTCGTGCTGCTCGATCCGGCGCTCACCGTGACGCTTCCGGCAAATCTTACCGCCTGGTGCGGCCTGGACGCCTTCGTGCATGCTTTCGAGGCGGCGACCAACCGCAACGCCCATGCCGGCGCCGCGCTCTATGCCCATGCCGCGCTCGGCCTCCTCGTGGAGGCGCTGGAAACGGCGGTCAAGAACCCGGCGGACAGGGAGGCGCGCGGCAAGGTGCTGCTCGGCGCCTGTTATGCCGGCATCGCGATCGACAATTGCGGCACGGCGATCGCCCATACGATCAGCCATGCGCTCGCCGGCCTTGCGCCGGTGCATCACGGGCTCGCCACGGCGCTCGGCTTCGAGGCGACGCTCGCCTGGCTCGTCGAGGCTGACACGCCCGACCTTGCCGCGGCGGCGCGGGCCTGCGGCCTGCAGGATGCGGCGATGCTGCCCGGCTTCGTCGCCGACCTGATGGACCGTTGCGGCATCGTCCGCGCCCTGCCGGCCGCCTTTGCCGCCTTCATCGCCGAAGACCTCGCCCGTGAGATGCGCGCGCCGGAGAACCAGCCGATGCGCCGCTCGACGATCCGGGCGGTTTCGGATGCCGATATCGATACCTTCGCCGCCAGCATGATGGCGCTGCCCCGGACGCTCTGAGGACGACCATGACCGAACAGCACAGCCGCGCCTATTGGGAAGAACGCCTTGCCGGCCTCTCGCTTGCCCGCGGGCATTTCATCGATGGCAGGGTGCAGCCTGCCGTTTCCGGCCGGACTTTTACCCGCACGCGGCCCATGGACGGCCAACCCGGGGCCGTGCTGGCGCGCGGCGATGCGGCCGATATCGACCTTGCCGTGGCCTCTGCCCGCAAGGCCTTTGCCAGTGGCGTGTGGCGGTGCCGGGAGCCGCTTGAGAAGAAGCGGATCATGCTGCGCTGGGCGGAGCTGATCCGGGTCCATGGCAAAGAGTTGGCGCTTCTCGAAACGCTCGACGTCGGCAAACCGGTGCAGGCCTCGCTCGGTGTCGATGTGCGCCTGTGCGCCGAGGGCATCCAGTATTACGGCGAGATGATCGACAAGATGTATGACGAGATCGCGCCGACCGGGCCGAAGGCGCGCGCCCTCGTCCGCAAGGTGCCGCTCGGTGTCGTTGCGGCGATCACGCCGTGGAACTATCCGATGATCATCGACGCCTGGAAGCTCGGGCCGGCGATCGCGGCCGGCAATTGCGTGGTGCTGAAGCCGGCCGAGCAGTCCTCGCTCTCGGCGCTGCGGCTCGCCGAGCTTGCCGTCGAGGCGGGCCTGCCCGCCGGCGTCCTCAACGTCGTCACGGGTTTCGGCGAGGAGGTCGGCAAGCCGCTGGCGCTCCACGCGGATGTCGACATGGTCGCCTTCACCGGCTCGACCGAGGTGGGCAGGCTGATCATGGGCTACGCCGCCCAGTCGAACCTCAAGCGCGTGGCGCTGGAACTCGGCGGCAAGTCGCCGCTCGTCGTCTTTGCCGATGCCGATCTCGACGCGGCGGCGAGTGCGGCCGCCTGGGGCTGTTTCTACAATTCCGGCGAGACCTGCCATGCCGCGACCCGCCTTCTCGTGCAGCGTCCGGTGCAGGATGCGCTGATCGAGAAGATCGAGGCGGTGGTGAGCCGAGAGATCGTGCTGGCGCATCCCTTCGAGCCTTCGGCGCAGATCGGCGCGCTAATCGAGGCAGAACATATGGACAAGGTCCTCGGCCTCGTCGCGGCAGGCGAAAAGGGCGGCGGGCGCCGCGTCTTCGGCGCGGAGCGCGTCTTGTCCGAGACGGGCGGCTACTATGTCTCGCCGGGTGTCATTACGGATGTGACGAACGACATGCGCATCGCCCGGCAGGAGATCTTCGGCCCCGTGCTTGCGGCCATCGCCTTCGACACGGAAGAGGAAGCGCTCGCCATCGCCAACGACACCATCTACGGGCTCGCCGGCGCCGTCTTCACCCGAGACATGGACCGGGCGCACCGCTTCTCCGAAGGCATCCATGCCGGTACGGTCTGGATCAACACCTACGACATGTCGAATTTCGCGACGCCCTTCGGCGGCTTCAAGCAATCGGGTTTCGGCCGCGACCGCTCGGTGCATGCGATCGACAAATATTGCGACTACAAGACGATCTGGCAGCAGTTCGGTTGAAGGCTCAAGTCCAGGGGAGGAGCGCATGAGCAGGATCGTTTCCATCGGCATCAGCCATCACCGGCTGCCGCTCGATCCGCCGTTCAAGGCAAGCTGGGACGGGCGCCCGCGCCGGCATTTCGACGCGACGATCGTGCGCGTGCGTGACGAGGAAGGTCGCGAAGGCATCGGTTCCGGCGACCTGATGAAGGGGTTCGAGGGCCACGAGGACCTGTTCATCGGTGCGGACCCGCGCCATCTCGAACGGCATTACGAGGTGCTCTCGCACATCAATTTCCACTATGGCCGCTGCTGGCCGCTCGATCTGGCGCTCTGGGACCTCGCGGGCAAGGTGACGGGCGAGCCGGTCTGGCGCATGCTCGGCGGCCGTGCCGACCGGGTGCGGCTCTATGCGTCCTCCGGCGTGCTGCGAGAGCCCGCCGCCATGGCAGACCAGGCCGAGTGCTACATCGCGGAAGGCTTTCCGGCGATGAAGGTGCGGTTCTCCTCCTCCGCCGGCGGGCGCAACGGCTGGCGCGAGGACGTGAAGGCGCTGGAGGCGATCCGCGCCCGTGTCGGCGACCGGCTGGAACTGATGGTCGACTGCAACCAGGGTTGGCGCATGCCCTGGGACACGACGCTCTCCTGGACCTTCAAGGATGCGCTCGTCGTCGCGCGGGAGCTGGAGCGGCTCGGCATCTACTGGATGGAGGAGCCGCTGCACCGCTCCGACCGCAAGGGCATGAAGGCGTTGAAGGAGGCGACGAGCGTGCGCATCGCCGGCGGGGAGATGACACGCGAGCTCTATGAGTTCCGCGACATCATCGAAGAACGCGCCTTCGACGTGATCCAGCCGGACGTGGCGCTGGTCGGCGGCATCACGGGATGCCGGCGGCTCGCCTTCCAGGCGCGCGAGGCGGGCGTCGCCTTCACCCCGCATTCCTGGACGAACGGCATCGGCGTGCTCGCCAATGCGCATCTGACGGCGGGGGCGGGCGACGCGCCCTTCCTCGAATATCCCTATGACGGGCCGGAATGGAGCGAGGCGCGCCGCGATTATCCGCTGCAGGCGCCGCTGCGGCACGAGGACGGCTGGCTGGTGCTGGGCGAAACGCCCGGCCTCGGCGTGGTCCTCGACGAGGACCGGCTTCGCGCGACGCGGCTCGGCTGAACCGCTTCACTTCGTCTCCCTCCGCATTCGACCCTTGACATCCGACCCGGGGAGGCCGACTTCACGGGGGACACGGACGCGAAGGAGACGAGCCATGAGCGAGGCAGCCCGCACGACGATCGACCAGGCGGAAGTCGACCGCTTTTCGGCGATGGCGGCCGAGTGGTGGGATCCGGCCGGGAAATTCCGGCCCTTGCACAAGTTCAATCCGGTCCGCCTCACTTATATCCGCGATCTCGTATCCGGTCAGTTCGGCCGCGACCCCACGGCGCATCGCCCGCTCGAGGGCCTGCGCATCCTCGATATCGGCTGCGGCGGCGGCCTGCTCTCCGAGCCGATGGCGCGCATGGGGGCGGATGTGCTCGGGGCGGATGCCTCGGAAAAGAACATCGGCATCGCCAAGGCCCATGCGGCAGGCAGCGGCGTTCCGGTCGATTACCGGGCGGTGACCGCCGAGGCACTGGCGGAAGCCGGCGAGACCTTCGACGTCGTGCTCAACATGGAAGTGGTCGAGCACGTCTCCGACGTCGATTTCTTCCTCACCACCTGCGCCTCCATGGTGCGTCCCGGCGGCATGATGTTCGTCGCCACGATCAACCGCACGCTGAAGGCGGCGGCGCTGGCGATCTTCGCGGCGGAAAACGTGCTGCGCTGGCTGCCGCGCGGCACCCATCAATATGAAAAGCTGGTGCGCCCGGAGGAGATCGAGAAACCGCTGACGGCCTCGGGGCTGACGGTGACCGATCGCACCGGCGTGTTCTTCAACCCGCTGTCCAACCAGTGGAACCTGTCGAAGGACATGGACGTCAACTACATGATGGTGGCGCGCCGCGCCTCCGCCTGAAGCCTGGCCCGCGCGGAAGCTCCGATCAGGCCTTCAACGTCTTCGCGACGGCAAGCAGGTCCTGCTGCCCGGCCGTATTGCGCGCGGCGATCGCCTTCACGCTTTCGCGGTCGATGCCGACGGTGTTGCCGTCGGGGCAAAAGGCCGTCTTGAAGGTGAAGGCGCGGGGCGACGGGCCGTGATCGGCAAGATGCTCCAGCCGCTCGGCGCCATCGGCCCAAAGAGGCCGGACGCCTTCCGCCACCCACCAGAGCACGAGGGCAGGCCAGGCCTGCCGCTGGTTCCAGTTGCGGGCGTGTTTCAGGGCGTCGGCGTGCACACCGTTATAGGTGAAGGCCATCAGCGCTTCGAGCCCGCTCCACAGCGAGAGCGAGGAGGGAGCATCCGCAAAGCCGCTGCCGGCAATGAAGCGGGGATAGACCTTCTCGCCCCAGCTTTCCGACCCCGGCTCGCCGTCATAGCCGGAACGGCCGACGAACCCCTCCGCCCGGTTCGCCGCCTCGAAATTCAGCGGTTCGCGCAGGCGAAAGCCTTCGACGCGCGGGCTTTCGTAGTCGTCGACGTGCAGGCCGAAATTGTAGATCGCGAGATGATGGCCGCGCATCAGTTGGTTTCGTCGGGCAGGACGGGAAGCGGCGCGACCTCGACGCCCTCCTCCAGCAGCTCGCGCACCTCGTCCGCCGAGGCCCGGCCGATCAGGCCGCGCTGCTCGGCCTCGCCATAGTGGATCTTGCGTGCTTCTTCCGGAAAGCGCTCGCCGACATCCTCCGAATTGGCGCGGATGGTCGAGACGATCTCCCGAAGCTTGTTCATCATCTCCTTCTGGCCGGCCTGCACCACGAGCTCCTGGCGGCGCTCCTTCTTGCGGGCGGTCGAGACGGAGGGCGCCATCAGGCGCTTGGCGACATGGGTGGAGCCGCAGGTGGGACAGGAGACGAGCGCCCTCTTCTGCTGGCGGTCGAAATCGTCCGCCGAGCCGAACCACCCTTCGAAGGCGTGCCCGTTGTCACAGGAAAGCTCGTAGCGGATCAAGCGGCAACGCCTCCCTTCGCGGGCGCCTTTGCCGTTTCCAGCGTGAAGGTGCGCCCGTTGCGCAGGTTGGGGATCTTGTCGTGCGCGGCCTTGACGGCGGCGCTGTCGACCTCGGCGAGCACGACGGCCTCGCCCGTGCCGCCGGCGCTGGTCAGGACGCGGCCCCACGGGTCGATGATCATGGAATGGCCGAAGGTCTCGCGGCCGTCCTCATGCATGCCGGCCTGCGCGGCGGCGATGATGTAGACGCCGTTCTCGATGGCGCGGGCGCGCAGCAGCGTTTCCCAATGGGCTTCGCCGGTCTGGCGCGTGAAGGCGGCGGGAACGGAGATGATCTCGGCACCGGCCTGGGCCTGCATCTTGAAGAGCTCGGGGAAGCGCACGTCGTAGCAGATGGCAAAGCCGAGCCGTGCGAAGGGAAGGTCCGCCATGCGCGCGACGGCGCCCGGCGAATAGACCGCGCTTTCGCGCCAGCTCTCGCCATTGTCGAGATCGACGTCGAACATGTGGATCTTGTCGTAGGTGCAGACCTGTCGGCCATCGGGGCCGAACAGGAAACCGCGATTGGCGACCTTTCCGTCGGCAAGCGCGATGGCGGTGGAGCCGACATGCACGTGGATGGCGAGCTCGGCGGCAAGTTCGGCCGCGGCGGCGACCACGAGATCGTCGGCCTCCGTACGCAGGATGGCGCGCAGCCCCGCGCGGTCGCGCTGGAGCGCACCGGTCATTTCCGGCGTCTGGACATAGACGGCGCCCTTGGCGGCCGCCTCGCGCACGAGGCGCCGCATCGTCTCCACGTTGCGGACGGGATCGGTCCCGGAGCACATCTGGAGGGCGGCGATCGTGACGGTCATGGCGAACTCCTCAGGCAGCGAGCAGGGCGTCGAGCTCGCCGGCGCGCTCCAGGGCATGCAGGTCGTCGCAGCCGCCGACATGGCGTTCGTCGATGAAGATCTGCGGGAAGGTGCTGCGGCCGTTGGCGCGCTTGATCATCTCCTGGCGGATCTCCGGCGCATAGGTCGCGTCGTGCTCCTGGTAGGCCACGCCCTTGGTTTCGAGAAGTTTCTTGGCGGCGCTGCAATAGCCGCAGAACTGACGCGTATAGATGACGACCGAAGCCATATTCTCCTGCTCCAAAGCTTGGAAAACCTTGTCTTTCATATAGGTCCGGGAAGCGCCCTTGCAAAGGTCAAAACGGTGATGTCGGCGGCGCCTGCCCGTTTCAGCGCGCGCGTGACGGCCGAAACGGTGGCCCCGGTCGTATAGACGTCGTCGACGAGCACCACGCGGCGGCCGAACAGCGCCTCGCGGCCCTCCGGCGTGACGGTGAAGGCGCCGCGCACGTTCTCCTCGCGGGCGCGGGGCCCGAGGCCGATCTGGCGTCGGGTGCGTTTCGTGCGGCGCACGGCATCGACAAGAACGGGCCTGCCGGAAAGCCCGCCGAGCGCGCGGGCAAGCTCCGACGACTGGTTGAACTTGCGCCAGAGGAGGCGGAAGCGATGCAGGGGAACGGGGACGATGGCGTCCGCGGCCTCCACGGTGCCGTCGCCGGCGCGCAGCATCCATCCGGCCATCATCGGCGCGAGATCGGTGCGGTCGCGGTACTTCAGCGCATGGACGAGCACGCGGGCAAGGTCGTCGTAGAGCGCGACGGAGCGCAGCCGGTCGAAAGGCGGCGGGTTGGCGATGGCGTCGGCGCTGAGGATGCCAGGACCGAGATCGTGCGAGAAGGGCGTGCCGAGCACCTCGCAATAGGGGCGTTCGATCAGGGCGAGCTTCGACCAGCACCGCGGGCAAAGGCCTGCACGGCTGCCGAGCAGCACGCCGCAGCCTGCGCAGGCCGGTGGATAGACGAGGTCGAGGGCGCTGCCCGCAAGGCCGCGCAGCCGGCGGGCAAGGGCCTGCCGGAGCGGGACTGCCGGCGCTGCCTCGGCCTCGATTTCGCCCATGCGGTTGACAATAGTCGGTCCAAGCGGCCAAAGCGAATGGAATTGCGAACCGGACCCCTCCCATGGAAACGCTCTTCGACCAATCCCTGATCGACACGAACCGGCGGCGCGCGCTTGCCGGCGAGCCGGCGGATTTCCTGCTCGACGTGGTGGCGCGCGAGCTTGCCGAACGCCTCAGCGTCATCGAGCGCCGCTTCGAGCGGGCCGTCGAGTTGCACGGCCATACCGGTGCTGCCGCACGGGCGATCGCCGCGACGGGCAAGGTGGACGGGATGGAGCGGGTGGAAAGCGACGCGCGGTTTTCCGCGTCGGGCGAGGCGCTGACGGTCTCGCCGCTCGAAACGGTGCCGTTGGAGCCGCAGTCGGTCAACCTCATCGTCTCGCCGCTGGCGCTGCACCTCACCAACGACACGCCGGGTGTCTTCGTGCAGATCCGCCGTGCACTGAAGCCGGACGGGCTGTTCCTTGCGGCCATTCCCGGCAGCGGCACCCTGCAGGAACTGCGCGAGGTGCTGCTTGCGGCGGAAAGCGAGGTCACGGGCGGGGCGAGCCCGCGGGTCATTCCCTTCCCGGATGTGCGCGATGTCGGCGCGCTTCTCCAGCGCGGCGGCTTCGCCCTGCCGGTGACGGACAGGGAGACCTATACGGTGCGCTACGATTCGATCTTTCCGCTGATGAAGGACCTGCGGGCCATGGGCATGGCCAATCCGCTCGCCGGCCGCAGCCGCCGGCCGCTCACGCGCGGCGTCCTCCTGCGCGCGGCGGAGCTTTATGCGGAGCGCTTCTCCGATCCGGACGGGCGCATCCGCGCGAGCTTTTCGGTCATCTATGTTTCAGGCTGGGCGCCGCACGAAAGCCAGCAGAAGCCGCTGAAACCCGGCTCGGCGACGATGCGCCTCGCCGATGCCCTGAAGCAGGGCGGCGGCACCTGACCTATTCTGTTCCGGCGGAGTCGATGGTGTTGGTGATGGTGCCGAAGGTGTCCGAAAGGCTGTTGCTGAAGGCTTCGAGGCCGGCCAGCAGGCCGATCGAGATGAGCCCGAGCAGGAGCCCGTACTCGACAGCCGTGCCGCCGGTGCGGTCGGAGCAGAATGATTTCAGTGATTTCAGCACCATTCCACGCTCCCGCGCCCTCGCGCATCGTTGTTTTCTGCTCAACAGCCGTTGTTTCCACCGGTGCCGTTGACGATGCAGACGGCGCCCGGCATTTCCTGCAGGACGCTGCGGCGCACCGTATAGCGCTTTCTGCCGTCCGACGGGATCGATCCCGTCGAGATCATGTCGAATTCATCCGGCACATTTGCCATCATGCGCTTGTCGGTCTTTGCGGAAAGAACCGGGGTCAGGACGAGCGCAAGCGCGATGACAGCCGTGCCGAAGAGCAGGGCGAGGTTGAGCGCGCCGGTCCGGGTATCGCCGGCCGACGTGAAATCCTTCTCCTGAACGGCTTTCCAGAAGTCTTCGTCACGCATCACAGGGTCTCGTAGGCATTGCAACGTTCAAGACCGATCATTGAACGAGGGTGCTAAACGATTGCTTAACGGAGCGTGGAAAATGCTGGGTAAATTCTCGCCAGGCCTTCAAAGAAGGTCCATCAGGAAGGGAATGAGCGGTTCGTCGGCTGGCGGCATCGGATAGTCGCGCAGCGCCTTCGACCGCACCCATTTGATCGCCTGCCCCTCGCGGCCGTGCGCGGTGCCCTCGAAGCGGCGGCAGATGTAGAGCGGCATCAGGAGATGGAAGTCGTCATAGGTATGGCTGGCAAAGGTCAGCGGGGCGAGGCAGGCCACCTTCGTGCGGATGCCGAGCTCCTCGTCCAGTTCGCGGATCAGCGTCTCTTCCGGCGTTTCGCCCTGCTCCACCTTGCCGCCGGGAAACTCCCACAGGCCGGCGAGCGATTTCCCCTCCGGGCGCCGCGCCAGCAGAATGCGGCCATCGGCGTCGACGAGCGCGCAGGCGGCGACGAGCAGGATGCGGCGGGGTTTCGTTTCGATCTCGCTCATGCCGCGGCAGGCCCCCGGTAGCTGTACTGGTAGACGTCCTTGAAGCCTGCGCGGCGATAGAGCGCGATGGCGGCGGCATTCTCGGCCTCGACCTGCACCCAGGCCTGGCGCGCGCCCTTGAGCTTTGCCCAGCGCAGCGCGGCATGGAGGACGGCGGTGCCGAGACCGCGGCCGCGCCTTTCCTCCGCGACGCCAAGCTGGAGGATGCCGACGAGGTCGTTGTCATGTACGGCGATCGCCACGGCCGTCGGGCCGAAATCCGGTTCCTCGAAGATGAACAGCCCGGTTTCCGGCTTGATGGCGTTGATGATCTCGGTGAGGCCGGGCTTCAGCGCCGGGTCGTCGCCGGCAACGCGGATACGCGCATCGACGAACCGGCCGACGTCGCGGCTCGGCAGATGGTCGAGCCCCTCGTCACGCGGCAGCGTGGCGAGGTCGGCCGTCATGACGATGGTGCGGCCCGCTTCCGTCCAGCCGGCATCGTCCATGTGGGCGACAAGTTTCGGCGGGGTCAGCGGCGTCTGGCGCACCAGCAGCGGGCGACCGTAGTCGGAAAATTTCTTGGCCGCCTTTTCCAGGCGGATATCGATGTCGCGCGTGTCGGACGGGTCGAGCGGGTTCACCGAGTTCAGCCGGCGCGAGGGATGGCCGGCGGTCAGCCGAAAGAGCCAGCTTCCGTCGTAGTGCACGGAAGCGGCCGGCCAGGCGCGGAAACCGACGGCCTCAAGCCGGCGGACTTTGGGAAGATCGCTCATCGTCGTTCGTTCGGAGGGCGTCACGCGCGCCGGGCCTCTGTTCTCGTGTCTTTACCAGCAAACGCTGCGCGTATCTGCTGGAGCGGCATCAGCTGCGGTAGTCGCCGTTGATCTCGACATATTCCTTGGTGAGGTCGCAGGTCCAGACCGTCGCCTTGCCGGTGCCGAGGCCGATCTCGACGCGGACAGGGATGTCCTCGCGCTGCATGACGGCGGTGGCCGCCTCTTCGGAATAGGCGGGGTCGCGCTCGCCGTCGACGGCGACGCGGATGTCGCCGAACCAGATGGCGAGGCGGTCGCGGTCGGCCATCTCGCCGGATTTGCCGACGGCCATGACGACGCGGCCCCAGTTGGCGTCCTCGCCGGCAACGGCGGTCTTGACCAGCGGAGAATTGGCGATCGATAGGGCGATGCGCTTGGCCGCCGTGTCGTTTTCGGCGCCCTCGACGGTGATTTCCACCATTTTCCGCGCGCCTTCGCCATCGCGTACGACCTGGAGCGCAAGGTCGCGCAGGAGGTCGTTGAGAGCGGCGCGGAAACCGTCGAGCGTGGCATCGTCAGCCGTCACCGGCGCCTGGCCCTCGGCCGCGCCGGTCGCAAACAGCATCAGCGTGTCCGAGGTCGAGGTGTCGCTGTCGACGGTGACGGAATTGAAGGTCGCACCGACGCCCGCCGAGAGCAGCGATTGCAGCACCGATGCGGGAATGCTTGCGTCGGTGACGACGAAGGAGAGCATGGTCGCCATGTCCGGCGCGATCATGCCGGCGCCCTTGGCGATGCCGTTGATGCGGACGGTGACGCCGCCGAGTTCGGCCGTGCGCGTGGCGACCTTCGGATAGGTGTCCGTCGTCATGATGGCCTTGGCGGCCTCGAACCAGAAGTCCTCCGTGCCGGAGGCGGCGAGGCTGTCGAGCACGCCGGAGAATTTCGTCGCGTCGAGCGGCTCGCCGATGACGCCGGTCGAGGCAAGGAAGACCTCGCCTTCGCTGCAGCCGACGGCCCTTGCGGCGGCCTCCGCGGTCAACTGCGTCGATTCGCGGCCCTTGCGGCCGGTGAAGGCATTCGCATTGCCGGAATTGACCACCACGGCGCGGGCAACGCCGCCCGGAAGATTGGCGCGGCAGAAATCGACCGGCGCGGAGGGGCATTTCGAGCGGGTGAAGACACCGGCGACCGCCGCGGGGCGGTCGAACACCATCATCAGCACGTCCGTCCGGTTCTTGTACTTGATCCCGGCGGCGGCGGTCGCCATGCGCACGCCGCGCACAGGCGGCATGTCGGCATAGGTTTTGGGAGCGAGCGGGGAGACGGAACCGGACATCGTGCTTTCCTGTTTCAAGAAAGGCCCGGCAGTCGCCGGGCCGTTGTCGATTACTGCTGGCCTTCGGTTGCCGGCGCGCCTTCGCCTTCACCTGCCGCTTCCGGCTTGTTGACCGCGTCATAGGCGGTCTTCAGCGCGGCGTCCTGGATGTCGACGGGGGCCGCGGCCTTGGCCTTTTCCAGGAGTTCCAGATACTTGTCGCGCATGACGAGCTGGCGAACCTGGCTTTCGACCTGGTCGAGCGCCGGGGGCTGCTGCTTGCGCTTGTCCTCGACCTTGATGACGTGGAAGCCGAACTGGCTCTTCACCGGTTCCTTGGAATAGGCGCCCTTCTCTAAGGCGAAGGCGGCCGTCTCGAATTCCGGAACCATGCGGCCCTTGCCGAAATAGCCGAGGTCGCCGCCTTCGGACTTGTTCGGGTCGGTCGACTTTTCCTTGGCGATCTCGACGAAGTCCTTGCCGGCATCGAGTTCGGCGATCACGGCCTTGGCCTCTTCCTCGGTCTTGACGAGGATGTGGCGGGCGCGGATTTCATCTTCCGGCTCGATGGCGGCGACTTCCTTGTCGTAGCGTGCCTTCACCTCTTCCGGGGTCACGGCGTCGACGACGTGCTTCTTGAAATAGGCGTTGTGCAGCTCGCGATCAGTGAGGAAGGCGAGGCGCTGCTTGAAGTCGGGCGTATCCTGCAGGCCTTCCTTGCCGGCGTCGGCGGCGAGCAGCTTCACGTCGATGATCGAGGAGAGGGCGGCGACGCGCTTCTGCTCGTCCGGCAGGTTGGCGAGCTGCGGGTCGAGGCCGGCAATGGCGAGCTTCAGCTCCGATTCGTGGATCTCGACCGTGCCGACCTTGGCGATGACCGGGTCGGCCGCCGCATCCTGTGCGCCGGCGCTGGTGCTTGCGGCGGCAATCGCGATCAGGGCGACTGCTGCGAGCTTGCTGTACTTGAACATATCGAAAAAGACCTTTCACATCCTCGCCGGAATCGGGCCGATATCCGGTGCCAGACGGCTCAACACCACCAGAATGTGGCAGTTGTGCAACCGCCTGAGCCGTTGACATCATTCGACCCCCCTCTTATCTGTCACGCAATCCCGCGTCCAGAACAGTTTCCGGGCGTCTCAAGGCTTTGCGCGCAAATATCGTGCGACCTGTCACGCGCCGGGTGCCACAAAGAAAGGACCATCCTGATGGTCAGCCTCGGCGGCCTAGCCCGCAAGTTGTTCGGTTCCTCGAACGATCGTCGCATCCGCTCCTACAAGCCCCGCGTCGATGCCATCAATGCGCTCGAACCCGAGATGAAGGCGCTTTCCGACGAAGCGCTGCGGGCGAAGACCGCGGAATTCCGCGAGCAGCTCGCCGCCGGCAAGACGCTCGACGATATCCTGGTCCCGGCCTTTGCCGTCGCCCGCGAAGCGGCCTTCCGCGTCCTTGGCCTGCGTCCCTTCGACGTCCAGCTGATCGGCGGCATGATCCTGCACGAGAAATCGATCGCCGAGATGAAGACCGGTGAAGGCAAGACGCTCGTCGCGACGCTGCCCGTCTATCTCAACGCGCTCGCCGGCAAGGGCGTGCATGTCGTCACGGTCAACGACTACCTCGCCACCCGTGACAGCGCCCAGATGGGCAAGATCTACGGCTTCCTGGGGCTCACCACCGGCGTCATCGTGCACGGCCTCGACGACGACCAGCGCCGCGCCGCCTATGCCTCAGACATCACCTACGCGACGAACAACGAACTCGGCTTCGACTATCTGCGCGACAACATGAAGTACGAGCGCGGCCAGATGGTGCAGCGCGGCCATTTCTTCGCCATCGTCGACGAAGTGGACTCCATCCTCGTCGACGAGGCGCGCACGCCGCTGATCATTTCCGGCCCCCTCGACGACCGCTCCGACCTCTATACGACGATCGACACCTTCATCCCGATGCTGGACGAGGCGGACTACGAGATCGACGAGAAGCAGCGTTCGGCCAACTTCTCCGAAGTCGGCACGGAGAAGCTGGAAGGTCTCCTGCGCCAGGCGGGGCTTCTCAAGGGCGAATCGCTCTACGACGTCGAGAACGTCGCCATCGTCCACCACATCAACAATGCGCTGAAGGCGCACAAGCTCTTCACCCGCGACAAGGACTACATCGTCCGCAACGACGAGATCGTCATCATCGACGAGTTCACCGGCCGCATGATGCCGGGCCGGCGCTATTCGGAAGGCCAGCACCAGGCGCTGGAAGCCAAGGAAAAGGTCACGATCCAGCCGGAAAACCAGACGCTGGCCTCGATCACCTTCCAGAATTATTTCCGCATGTATTCCAAGCTCGGCGGCATGACGGGCACGGCCTCCACGGAAGCCGAGGAATTCGGCAACATCTACGGCCTCGACGTCGTCGAAGTGCCGACCAACCTGCCGATCCAGCGCCTCGACGAGGACGACGAGGTCTACCGGACGGTCGAGGAGAAGTACAAGGCGATCATCCAGGAGATCAAGGACGCCAGGGAGAAGGGCCAGCCGGTCCTCGTCGGCACGACCTCGATCGAAAAGTCTGAATATCTCGCCGAGCGGCTGAAGATGTCGGGCTTCAAGGACTTCCAGGTCCTCAATGCCCGCTACCACGAGCAGGAGGCCTATATCGTCTCGCAGGCCGGCGTGCCGGGCGCCGTGACGATCGCCACCAACATGGCCGGCCGCGGCACCGACATCCAGCTCGGCGGCAACCTCGACATGCGTCTCGAGCGCGAACTTGCCGAGATGGAGCCGGGTCCGGAGCGCGATGCGAAACGCGAGGCCATCGTCGCCGAGGTGAAGAAGCTGAAGGAGCAGGCGCTCGCCGCCGGCGGCCTCTATGTTCTCGCCACCGAACGCCATGAAAGCCGCCGCATCGATAATCAGCTGCGTGGCCGTTCCGGCCGCCAGGGCGACCCGGGCCGCTCCAAGTTCTTCCTGTCGCTGCAGGACGACCTGATGCGCATCTTCGGCTCCGAGCGCATGGATTCCATGCTGCAGAAGCTCGGTCTCAAGGAAGGCGAGGCGATCGTCCATCCCTGGATCAACAAGGCGCTGGAGCGCGCGCAGAAAAAGGTCGAGGCGCGCAACTTCGACATCCGCAAGAACCTCCTGAAATATGACGACGTGCTGAACGACCAGCGCAAGGTCATCTTCGAGCAGCGCATCGAGCTGATGGACGGCGAGAACCTGTCCGAAATCGTCGGCGACATGCGCCACGAAGTGGTGGAGAACCTCGTCCGCCTGCACATCCCGGAAAATGCCTATGCCGAGCAGTGGGATGTCGCGGGCCTCAAGAAGGGCGTTCTCGAACAGCTCAACCTCGATCTGCCGATCGACGCCTGGGCGGCCGAGGAAGGCATCGACGAGAAGGACATCCTGGAGCGCCTCCACAAGGCGACCGACCAGGCTGCCGCCGACCGTGCGGAGCGCTTCGGCCCCGAGATCATGACCTATGTCGAGCGCTCCGTGCTGCTCCAGACGCTGGACCATCTCTGGCGCGAGCACATCGTCAACCTCGATCACCTGCGCTCCGTCATCGGCTTCCGCGGCTATGCCCAGCGCGATCCGCTGCAGGAATACAAGGCCGAGGCCTTCGAGCTCTTCCAGGCGCTGCTGGCGAACCTGCGCCAGACCGTCACCGCGCAGCTGATGCGCGTCGAACTGGTGCGCCAGGCCGCCGATGCCCCCGCGCCGGTGCCGCCGGAGATGGAAGGCCATCATATCGACGGCACCACCGGCGAGGACGATTTCGGCGAAGGCAATGGCGGCGGCTTCATGGCTGTCGGCGTTTCGCCGGAAAACCGCGATCCGAACGATCCGTCGACCTGGGGCCGCGTTTCGCGCAACGAGGCCTGCCCCTGCGGCTCGGGCAAGAAATACAAGCATTGCCACGGCGCCTTCGAGCAGGCTTGATCGAAAAATGACGTTGGCGGCTGACCCTGTCCGCCGCCTCCACCCTCCAGCGTCATCCTCGGGCTCGACCCGAGGATTCGCGCAGTGTGCACGGCGTTTATAGCATGGATGGTCGGGTCAGGCCCGACCAAGACGGAGGAGAGGGCTCAATCCCCGGTTGGTCTTTTGACTGCCGCGTCCGGGCTGCACTTTCTTTGCGGCCGAACCGTTTGTTAACCCTGATCTGACAAGACTGGCTATCGTTCAGTTCTGCGTTGCGTACGGGTTCCTGTGTTGATGGCGGTCATTCAGTCGGCGGAGAAATTGCTGCCATCGGCCCTGCGCGGCAAGGCGGAACCGCTGGTGCGCGCGCTCGGAACGATCCTCGTCAGCGACGATCCCCGCAACCTCGCCCAGCGCATGGCGCTCATCACCTTCGCCATCCGCGTCATCAACGCGGCGATCGCCTTCCTCTCGCAGATCGTCCTTGCCCGCGTGATGGGCGAGTTCGAATACGGCATCTTCGTCTTCGTCTGGGCGCTCGTCGTCATCTTCGGCGACCTGTCCTGTCTCGGTATCCACACCACCGTGGTGCGCTTCCTGCCGGACTATGCCGGGCGCAGCGCGCATGCGGAGATCCGCGGCCTCACCTCGACGGCGCGCGTCTTCGCCATGCTGTCCTCGACGGTGCTGGCGACCATCGGTCTGCTCGTCCTCTGGGTCTTCCACGAAAGCTTTGCCGACTATTACGTCGTGCCGCTCTTCGTCGGCCTCTTCTGCATGCCGATGATCGCGCTCGGCGATGTGCTCGACAGCACGGCACGCGCCCACAGCTGGGCGGTGGTGGCCCTCAGCCCGACCTATATCATCCGCCCGCTGCTGATCCTCGCCTTCATGGTGCTGGCGGTGTCTCTGGATGCGCCCCATACGGCGCTCACCGCCATGGTCGCCGCGCTCGCCGCCACCTACCTCACCACCGTCGTGCAGTTCTTCAACATCCTGCGACGGCTCAGCAGGCGTTACGTCAAGGGGCCGCGCAAGCTGGAATTCGCCCTCTGGATCAAGGCGGCACTGCCGATCTTCCTCATCGAGGGGTTCGGTTTCCTGCTTACCAATTCCGACGTCATCGTCGTCGGCCTCTATCTCGACCCGGAAAGCGTCGCCATCTACTTCGCCGCGGCAAAGACCATGGCGCTCGTCCATTTCGTCTTCTTCTCGGTGAAGGCCGCCGCCGCGCCGCGCTTTTCCGCGTTGTTTGCCGCCGGCGACCGGGTGGCGCTGGCGCGCTTTGCCGGCGAGACGGTGCGCTGGAGCTTCTGGCCGTCGCTGGTAGTCGGGCTCGGCGTGCTGGCGCTCGGCCATTTCCTGCTGTCGCTGTTCGGTGCCGCCTTCACGGCGGGCTACAGCCTGATGTTCATCCTCTTCGCCGGCATTCTCGCCAAGGCGCTGATCGGGCCGGGCGAGGTGCTGCTCACCATGGCCGGCCAGCAGAAACTCTGCGTCGTCGTCTATGCCGTGGCGCTGGCGGCGAACATCAGCTTCAACGTCACGCTCATTCCGCTCTTCGGCCTGACGGGCGCGGCCGCCGCCACCACCGGCGCCATGATCGTCGAGGCGATGCTGCTGCACCTCGTCGTGCGCCGGAAACTCTCCATCATTCTCTTCGCCTTCGCCAATCCGGTGAAGGCAAGCCTTGCCAACGGGATGGACCGCCATGACCGATAGCTACGGCTTCGACCACACGATCGCGGCAGGACGCGCCCAGGCCGCCATTCCGCCCGCCCTGCCGCATGCCCCACCGGCCGACCAGCGCATCGCTGTCGGCCGCCCCGGCCGGTCGCTGGCGCTCTATCCGGCGACGGCCGGCTATGAGTTGCAGCAGGAACTCGATTTCCTGTCGAACCGCGTCATGGAGCCGAACGTCTTCTTCTCCGGCCGCTTCCTCGCGCCCGCCATGCCGCGCCTCGAGGATCGCACGGTGCGCCTTTCGGTGCTGCGCGACGAGAATGCCGGGCGCAGCCGCATGCGCTTCCTCATGCCATTCTCCATCGAGAAGCCGGGCTTTTCCATCGGCTCCAGCATTCTGCGCGCCTGGTCGAACCCGTTCGGGCCGCTCGGGACGCCGCTGGTCGATGCCGAGGATGCCGCCGAAACGCTCGACAATGTGCTCGAGGCCCTTGGCGGCACCGGCAGCGGCCTGCCGGGCATCCTCGTCCTGCCGGACCTGCGCCTCAACGGCGCCTTCGCGCAGCTGATGCGCGCGGTTGCCATCGGCCGCAACCTTCCCGTCACCGTCACCGATACCTATCGCCGCCCGATGCTGGAGAGCCTGCTCGACGGCCAGACCTATCTGCAGCGGGCCATCTCGCCGGAGCATTTCCGCGAATTGCGCCGGCAATGGCGCAAGCTCGATGCGATGGGCGCGCTCTTCTACAACGTCGCCCGCCAGCCCGCCGACATCCGGCTGCGCATGGAGGAGTTCCTGCTGCTCGAAGCCTCGGGCTGGAAGGGCCGCGGCCGCACGGCGATGATCAACGACCGCTATCGCGCCGCCTTCGCCCGCGAGGCGATCAGCAACCTTGCCGAGACCGACGGCGTGCGCATCCATACGCTCGACCTCGACGGCCGCGCCATCGCCTCGATGATCGTCTTCATGATGGGTGGCGAGGCCTATACGTGGAAGACGGCCTATGACGAGGAGTTCGCGAAGTTCTCGCCCGGCAAGCTGCTCGTGGCGGAGCTGACGGAGTGGCATCTCGACGACGCCAATATCGCCCGGTCCGATTCCTGCGCGGTGCCGGATCATCCGGTCATGAGCCGCTTCTGGGAGGAGCGCGAGGATATGGGCACGCTCGTCGTCGGCCTGCAGCAGAACCGCGACCGCGACGTGCGCCAGGTGGCGACGCAGCTTCACCTTTATCGCAACACGCGCAATGTCGCGCGGCTGCTGCGCGAGAAGATCCGCGCGCTCGCGCGCCGCTGAGGTCACTGCGGCCCGGGCGGCAGCCCAATATTTTAAAGCGCCAAGGAACTAGGCGGCGAACGGCGTTTCCTCCGCCGCCCGCTTGCGCAGGAGGTGGCGGATGACCTTGCCGGAGGTCGTCAGCGGGAGAGCATCGACGAAATCCACCTCGCGCGGATATTCGTGCATGGAGAGCCGCGATTTCACCCAGTCGCGGATATCGCTCGCCAGGGCGTCCGAGGGTGCGTTGCCGGGGCGCAGCATCACATAGGCCTTGACGATCTCCGTGCGCACCGGATCGGGCTTGCCCACGGCGGCGGCAAGCTGCACGGCCGGGTGGCCGGCCAGGCAATCCTCGATCTCGCTCGGCCCGATGCGGTAGCCGGAGGAGGTGATGACGTCGTCGTCGCGGCCGAAGAAGGTGACGTAGCCTTCCTCGTCCATGCGGCCGAGATCGCCGGTCGTCATCCAGTCGCCAATGAATTTTTCCGCCGTTGCCTTCTCGTTCTTCCAGTAGCCGAGGAACATGACGGGATCGGGCCGCTTCACCGCGACCTGGCCGACGGTGCCGCGCGGCATTTCCCGGCCGTTCGCATCGATGATGGCCACCACATGGCCGGGCACCGGCTTGCCGATCGGCCCCGGCCGCGACACGCCGAGCCTGCCGATCGAGCCGAGCACGATGTTGCACTCGGTCTGGCCGTAGAACTCGTTGATGGTGATGCCCAGCGTGTCACGCACCCATTCCCAGGTCTCGCGGCCGAGCGATTCGCCGGCCGAGCCGATGGTGCGCAGGTTGAGCCGGTATTTTTCGCGGGGACTTTCCACCGTTTTCATCAGCCGCAGCGCCGTCGGCGGGATGAAGGCATTGCGCACGTCCATGTCCTGCATGATCCGATAGGCCATGTCGGGGTCGAATTTCTGGCCCGGCGAGGAGACGACGGGCACGCCGAGCAGCAGCGCCGGCAGGAGCACGTTGAGAAGCCCGCCCGCCCAGGCCCAGTCGGAGGGCGTCCAGATGCGGTCGCCCGGCTGAGGCAGGAATTCGTGATGCATCTGGAAGCCCGGCACATGGCCGAGCAGCACGCGATGGCCGTGCAGCGCGCCCTTCGGCGGCCCCGTCGTGCCCGACGTGTAGATCATCATCGCCGGATCGTCCGGGCTGCTGTCCACGGCCGCGAAGGGGCCGGAATGGTGGACGATGAGGTCCTCGAAGGGCTTTGCCGTGGCGCCTGCAGCCGGCTCGGTGGCGATCACCAGATCCAGCGTCGGCAGCTCCGCCCGGATCGGCTGCAGGCGCTCCAGGCCGAAACGATTGGTGACGATCGCCTTCGCCTCGGCATTCTTCAGCCGGAAGGAGAGCGCATCGGCGCCGAAGAGCAAGGCGAGCGGCAGGGCGATGGCGCCGAGCTTGTAGATCGCCAGATGCGATATGACCGTTTCGAAGCCCTGCGGCAGCAGGATCGCGACGCGGTCGCCGACCTTCACCCCTTCCGCGGCAAGGGCGGCGGCGAAGGCATCCGACCGGGCGGCGAGCTCGCCATAGGTGAGTGAGAGCGGCGGCGCGTCCGGCAGGAAATGCTGGAGGCAGACCCGGTCCGGCGCGCGCGCCGCCCAGGTATTGGAAACCGCGGCGCCTATGTTGAACCGCTCGGGGATCTGCCAGCGGAAGTCCCGGTACAGCGCATCATAGGTCGATCTCTCGGCGAGCATCCGGCGTCACTCCAGTTTGCTGCATTGCACCTAGCATTCCGGAGGGGCCGCCGGCAATGGCAGCTTTTCGCAGGCGTCAGAGCCAGGAGAGGCGGTTGTCCACCTCGCTGACCTCCTTGACGGAGGCAGCGATCGCGACGGCCCGGTCCGCCTCTTCGGCAGAGCCGACGCTTCCGGAAAGGATGATCCGCCTGCCCTTGCAGGTCACCCTCACGTCGGAGGCATCCACATCGCCGGCGATGGACAGCGCGTCCGCCACCCTGGTCTCGAGCCAGGCCGGGTGCGGTCCGTCGAAATGCTCGGGCTGCTCGCCCTTGAAGGTACCTTCCTTGAAGACCATGTCGCGCTCCTCTTCCTCGGCGTCCGCTTGAAAACGCGGAATGAACGAATTTGTTCTTCTATGGCTGAAGGAAAGACAGGTGTCGTCCCATGTCGACGACCTTGCCCCCGACATGGTTGAGACCCAAGAGCGTGCACATCGCTCTCGGGTCCCCCTCCGCAACCACATCCGGGGGTGTCTGTCGTTGCACCGGATAAATGCGGCCGTGCAAAATTTGTTCCCGCTAAAAAGCAAATTTTTTGAAGGACTAGGCAGCGATCCGGATCGATGATTTGCGCGCAGCCGACCGTTGAGATCGGTAGGCGCCTCGTGCCGCGCCCGCGTGCAGGACCGACATGGCGTCCGCGGGCGGCAGGGCCGGTGCCTGCTGCCTGGCTATCGGACTTTGGCATAGATCATCAGCGCAAAGCCTGCGCCCATGCCGGCATAGCAGATCCACGTCAATATTTCCTGCCAGCGCTTGGGACGCAGGCGATCGATTTCCTCGTCGCCTGGCCCGCCATTGCGTGTCTGGAGCCCGAACAGGCCGAGCGTACGATGGGTCGCCTCGTGGTCGATCCTGGTGTTCCGTATCGTGCCGCCGACGATGCGCCCCAGCAGGTAGCGCTTCATGCCCGCGACGAACGAACCGAGGAAGAACGTGTTCAGGATGAAGGAAAAAGCCAGGGCGATGGCAAGCCCTATGATGAACAGGATCCAGTCGCTCATCTGTCCTCCGCCTTGTGCAGGTGCAGCATGGGGATGCGCAAGACGCCCGCGCCTCCGATAATTCCAGGAATACGGCTGATCCAGCCGGCCTATTCGGTTGCGCCGGGACTTTCTCGCCATGCCGGTGGCGGTGTTGGGTGGACTTGCGGAAACGCCTCTCGGCGAATCCCCATGTCCGCGGCCGTGTGAACTATCAAAAAATGCGTTGAGCGCGCACGCCGCTTTTCTTTCTTACCCAAACGGTCCTGCTTGCACTTGTCGTGAGGGACGCAGCGACCTACCTTCCACGGCGATTGTTCGCCGGTTCCGCTGCGTCCTGCCAGTATTCGATTGAGACGCCGCCGTTTCAAACAGAGGAAGGCGGGTGAATTGAGCATCGGGCGATGTTGGTATTCCCGATGTGGAGAAGAGATGGACGGTAGCGAACGACGCTTTGACCTGAGGAAACGCACGCGGACGGCGCATGAGCGGTTGGATGCAGCCGTTGGTAGCTTCTGCACCATCGAGGAATATCGGCACTATCTGATGGGGCTTGCCAGTTTCCGGACCGCGATGGATGGGGCGTTGCAGCGTGTCGCCTGGCCGGTCGGCTGGTCCTGGCGCCCTACCGCCCTCGCCAGATCGCTTGACAAGGACGCAATCGATCTCGGCCTTCCAGCCGCGGGTGAGGCCAGCCACGACATCGCGCTTGCCGACCAAAGTGCCCTGCTCGGTGCGCTCTATGTGCTGGAGGGCTCCACGCTCGGTGCGCGGGTTCTTTGCCGGCGGGCGGCGGCGCTTGGGTTTGACGAGGCCTTTGGCGCGCGGCATCTCGCCGTCCTGTCGAAGGACCTGACGCAGTGGCACGCTTTTCTCCTGCTCTTGGACGAGGCTGCGGACTTCGACATCGACCAGGCCGCTGCGTCCGCCAATGCCGTCTTCGCGCTCGCGCTGCAATGCTTTGAAAGTGAACTTCTTGTCGTCCACTGAACCCGTCAATCTCGATACCTGCGACAGCGAGCCTATCCACATCCCGGGCAGCATCCAGTCGCATGGATGCCTTCTCGCCTGCGATATCGGCCTGACGAGGATCGAGAGGGCTTCCGAGAATGCACGGGCGGTTCTTGGCCACGACTGCAATCCGCTCGGCCGCAGCGCCGTCGACGTTATCGGACAAAAACTGCTGCATGACCTGCGCAACGCACTCGCAACGGCGTCGAGCGCGTCGCGGCCAGCGCTTCTTCTCGACATGGTGTGCGGCGAGCGCGTGTTTGACATCGCGATCCATCACTACAAGTCTGCCGTCATCATCGAGTTCGAGCCGGCGCCCTCCGTCGGCCAGCCGCTGCATATCGCGCGGGAAATGATCGGTCGCATCAGCGATATCACGGATGTCGATCGCCTCGTGCAACGCGCGGGGCGGATCGTTGCGGGCGCGACCGGCTACGACCGCGTGATGATCTATCGTTTTGAGCAGGACGGCTCGGGCAAGGTCGTCAGCGAGACGAAACGCGCGGATCTCGAGAGCTTCCTCGGCCAGTACTTTCCGGCGAGCGACATTCCACAGCAGGCGCGTACGCTCTATCTCAAGAACACGATCCGCGTCATAGCCGATACCAGCGGCGAGCGGGTGCCGGTCAGCCCCGTGCTCGACGCGTCCGGCGAGCCTCTCGATCTCAGCTTTGCGCATCTGCGCAGCGTCTCGCCGATCCATTGCGAATATTTGCGCAACATGGGCGTGGCGGCGTCCATGTCGATCTCGATCATCCTCGATGGCACGCTTTGGGGACTGATCGCCTGCCATCACTATTCGCCGCGCGCCTTGCCCATGGCGCAGCGCGTGGCCATGGAGGTGTTCGGCGAATTCTTCTCCCTGCACCTCAAATCACTCAAGGAGCGCCGGCGCGTCGCGGCCGTTGCCGGCACCCGCGAGGCGCTCGACCGGTTCCTCATCCTATCGTCCCATCACGAGGACGTCGGCGAACTGCTGCGCCAGAGCCTGCGCGAATTCTCCCGGCTCCTGCCGAATGACGGCGTCGGCGTGATGTTCGAGGGAAAGTGGACGGGTCTCGGCGCCACCCCGCCGGAGGACGCGGTTCCCCATCTCCTCGGTTTCATCAGGATGGTCAGCGAGGGCCGCGTATGGGCGACCCATGCGCTGTCGCAGAAGGTGCCCGAAGCCGCGGCCTACGGCGACCGCGTGGCCGGCGTGCTCGCTATTCCGCTCTCGCAGACAGGATCGGATTGCCTGCTCTTCTTCCGAAAGGAACTGGTCCAGACGCTCGACTGGGCGGGCAATCCGGAAAAGACCTACGAGACGGGTCCGCTTGGCGACCGGCTTACGCCGCGCAAGAGCTTTGCGATCTGGAAGGAAACGGTGAAGGACCAGGCTCAGGCCTGGACGGAGCCCGAGCGGGAAATTGCGGAAATAGCACGGGTTTCCATCGTCGAGATCGTTCTGCGCCACAACGAACTGATGGCCGGCGAGCGGCGCAAGTCCGAAGTGCGGCAGCGCATGCTGAACCAGGAACTGAGCCACCGTGTGAAAAACATCCTGGCCGTCATCAAGTCGCTGGTGACGAGCCCGCAGCATCACAAGAGCACGCTTGAGGACTATGTTGCCACTCTTCAGGGTCGCATCGAGGCCCTCTCGGTCGCCCATGACCAGGTGGTTCGCGGCGATGGCGGCGGCATCCTCGCCGAGCTGCTGCAGGCGGAACTTCAGCCCTACAGGGCAAAGGCGTCGACCATCCGCCTTTCCGGCCCGTCCGTCTGGCTCGACAGCCGGGCCTTCTCCGTCATGGCGCTGGTGTTTCACGAACTCGCGACCAATGCCGCCAAATACGGGGCCTTGTCGATGGCGACGGGCTCCGTGGAGATTTCCTGGGCGATGACCGGGGAGGCCGTCTGCGAGATCCGTTGGCGCGAACATGGCGGCCCTGTCGTGCATGTTCCCTCTCGCAGCGGCTTCGGCAGCGCATTGATCGAGCGGAGCGTTCCCTACGACCTCAACGGCGAAAGCGCGATCCGCTTCGAGCCGTCCGGGCTGGAAGCCGTCTTCAGGATTCCGCCCCCGCATGTGAAGCTCGCGTCATCCGGTTCGGGGCCGGCAACGCGCATGGTGGATGACACCTCCGAGCGACCCAACGCTTTGAGCGCAGCCGATCCAGCGGTGCTCATCGTCGAGGACCAGATCCTCATAGCCCTCGACCTGGAGGCCATGCTCGCCGATGAGGGCCTGTCGAAGGTCGCGACCACCAGCTCCGTCAAGCAGGCAATGGCACAGATCGAAGCCAACCCGCCCGACCTTGCTATCCTCGATATCAATCTCGGCCCGACGAACTCCTTCGCCGTCGCCGAAGAGCTGCGCAAAAGAGGGACACCCTTTGTGTTCGCGACAGGCTACGGAGAGGGTGCGGAACTCCCTGAAGCATTGGCAGGTGTTCCCATCGTGCGCAAGCCCTATAGCCGGAACGCGATCGTGGCCGCACTCGGATCCCTGATCGAAAGTTTGCAGCCGGGTCCCGGCAGGGACAAGAGCTGAGCGGAGACAACTTGCAGGCGCGGACAATTAGGGGAGCATGCCGGCCGCTATCGACTCCGCCGCCCGGACGATGCATCTTCTCGTTGTCGAACCAGGGGAGATGTTGCGTTATGGCTCGGCAGCTCGCTTTGATTTTCATTATCGGCGTCATTGCCTATGCCTGTTTTTGGGCGGCCTGGACGTGGTTTTGATTGTGGGGGGCAATCTGAGGAGGGCGGGTTGAGTTTGGACGACTTCATTCGCATCTTCAGGTGTGATGGCGCGATTGCATATGCCCTCGTCGGGTTGGTCCTTTTCTCGATCGCTTGTGAAGTCACATCGCGGATTCGGAGCTGGGACGGCTATCTCTCGCGCTTCTGGTTCGTCATATACGGCGCGGCCGGGTTCCTGCTCGGCGGTGCGATCTATTTGCTGACCCGCGGGCATTGTGCAGCCAGCGCTCCGGTCGTTGCCGTCCTGTCGCCCTTGCCGCTCTGAAATCCCTGCGTTTCGTGGTCGAGGGCTTCGTTCCCGGCATGGTCTCCGGCCATATCCAAGGCCGCTCTGCTGGCCTTGGCGAGATCCGCAATCCCTTCGGCAATGCGTAGCAGGTCCCGCGCCGCCCGCTGCCTTTCTTCACGAACGATATCGTCGATCGCTTCTTTCAGAACATCGCGTGTCGTGTCCATGTCCAACAGCGCCTCCATCACTGCGATGACAGGGAGAGGCCCGCCGAGGGTATGGGGATGCTTTACGGGCCTCTCTTGCCGCATGCACAGCGGCTTCGCAAACTTGGCTTCCGCCAGATGAACGGCGGATGAACACGCATGTTTCGATGCCGGCTACATCACGCCGTGAACCTTGCATCGCTCGTCCAGGCCGGCGGCGTCCGCCGAGGCAACCATGTCCATGACGGTGAACAGAACGGTGTTGAACGTTTCGCTCGAAACGTGGGTCAGCTTGCCGATAAAGCGGCGCTGTTCACCGCCTCTGGCAGTACTGAAAGTACCGCAGACATAGGTCCCTCCGCCACTTTCGGCCGCGGCTGTCGCCTCCACCAGTTTCGATCCTTGTTGCCCGGAAGAGCGATCAATCCCTGCCTCTATCGCGGCCTGGTCCTCGGCGGTCAATGCATAACGGCCCGTTTGCGGGGTTAGTACCTCCTCCGGCGCGGGCGTCTGGCATGACACCAAGGTCATGGCAAAGAGTACGGTCACAGCTCGTCGCAATGTCTTGCCTCCTGAGATGCGAAGGAAAATATCACCGCATCACGTTCGGTCAAATATCCTCCGGCCTCAGCGGTTCGCGCATCGCTCATCGAACGCGCCAAGGGAACATTGCAGCGTCGGGCCTGTTCTCATATCGAGAGGAGATGAACATGACCGTTGACACCGAACATTCCGGCCCGAAGACGCCGCCCGAGCGCTCGCCCGACCTGCCCGAGGATGTGCCGCAGCGGCCTGTCGAAGAGCCGGCCCCCGATGTGGTGCCCGATGATATTCCCGAACCCGGCCCGGATGTTCCCGATGTGCAGCCAGTGCAGGATCCGCCGGCACGCTAAGTCGCGGCAATCCCTGAACGATGGGGTAAATCTGCCACATTGGCTGCAACGCCTGAGAAACCGGCATTTCCTGAAAAGTTATGGTGCCCCATGCCGGAATCGAACCAGCACTCCTTTCGGAACTCGATTTTGAGTCGAGCGCGTCTACCAGTTCCGCCAATGGGGCACGGCACTTGCAGCCATCGCCGTTTACACGATGCGTTCGCGGGCGGCAACCGGCAAATCCGCGTGCGCTTATGATCACATATGCGTGCGGGTGATTTACAACGTCGCCTCACCTGATAGAAATCGGCGCCGTTCCGCCGGCATCCCCGCCGGCCCGATTGGACAATGCCGATGACCGCATCCCTCGACCTTTCCCGCAAGACATCCGCAGGCCTCCTGACGCTCGGCATGGCGGCGACCGTGGGCGGGGCGCTCGGCTTCGAGCATATCGGCGGCTATATTCCCTGTGCGCTCTGCCTTTTGCAGCGCGATCCCTACTATTACGGCATCCCGGTCGCGATTGCCGCGCTGCTGTCGGCGCTCTTCGGCGGCCCGGCCTGGCTGACGCGGCTCCTGCTCGCCATCGCCGGCATCATGATGCTCGTCGGCGCGGGCATGGGCGTCTACCATGCGGGTGTCGAATGGGGCTTCTGGGAGGGACCTGCGACCTGCGCGACCTCGGCGCAGGGCGTCACGCAGAATGCCGGCGATCTCCTTGCCGACCTCAATTCCAAGCACGGGCCATCCTGCACGGAAGCCTCCTTCCGTTTCCTCGGCCTTTCCTTTGCCGGCTGGAATGTGATCGCAAGCCTCATCCTCGCCGCGATCGCCTTTTCGGGCGTGCGGTCGGCGAAAGCTTGATATCCCCGCAACCCGGTCGCAAATGCCTGTGGGTGCCGCAAAAACGCCTGGCGTCTCTGCGGTTCCGGCATCAGGGCTGCAGTTCGACGTCCCAGTAGAGATAGTCCATCCAGCTTTCGTGCAGATAGTTGGGTGGAAACAGTCGCCCGTTGTTGTGCAGATCCTGAACCGTCGGCTGGTAGGGCTTCTGATGCGGGTGCATGCCCGCCTGCTTCGGCAGCTTGCTGCCTTTTCTCAGATTGCACGGGGAGCAGGCCGCGACCACGTTGCACCAGGTCGTCTCGCCGCCATGGGCGCGCGGGATGACATGGTCGAAGGTCAGGTCGTCCGGCGACCCGCAGTACTGGCATTCGAACCTGTCGCGCAGGAACACGTTGAACCGGGTGAAGGCCGGGTGGCGTGACGGCTGCACGTATGTTTTCAGGCACACGACGCTTGGCAGGCGCATCGTGAAACTCGGGGAAGACACCGAATGCTCGTATTCGGCGATGATGTTTACGCGGTCTAGAAACACGGCCTTGATCGCGTCCTGCCAGGACCAGAGCGACAAGGGATAATAACTCAGCGGCCTGTAGTCAGCATTCAGTACAAGGGCTGGCAGGGCCTGTGGTGAAACAGAAATCGTCAAGGGCTTCTCCTGATCGATTCGGCATCTGCCCTTCTATATTAGGCCCGTTGTTACAGCATTGTGAAGCGGGAAAGGAAAAGCGAAAACAAGCTATTTCGCGGGAAGCTCAGCCTTCGAGCACCGGCACCGCCTCGCGGCGCATCTCCCTGGAATAGTAGGCCCAGAACAGCCGGGCGGAGACGCCGCGCCAGGGCGACCAGCCCTCCGCGATCCGGTCGAGTTCCTGCGGGCTCGGGCGCACGGCAAGGCCGAGCGCATGGGCCACCGCGTTTTGCAGCGCGATGTCGCCGGACGGGAAGATATCCGGATGGCCGCCGCAAAAGAGCAGGTAGACATCCGCCGTCCAGCGGCCGATGCCCTTGACCGCGGTCAGCCTGCGACTGGCCGCTGCCGCCTCCATGTGGCAGATCGCGTCGAGATCGAGTTCGCCGCGGTCGACCATTTCCGCGGCACGGCGCAGTGTCTCCGTCTTGGCGCGCGAGAGGCCGACGGCGCGGCAATCCTCGTCGGAAAGATCGAGGATATGGTGGGGCGTGATGTCGCCGGCCGTCTTCTCGAGCCGGTGCCAGATGGCGTCCGCGCTGGCGCGCGAGACCATCTGCGCGACGATGATGCCGGCAAGGCCGCGATAACCGGGCGAGAGACGGCGAAGCGGCACGGGGCCGGCCTTGTCGATGACGGTGAAAAGGCGCGCGTCGAGCAAAGCGAGGTCGACGAGACCCGCCGCGACATCCGCATCCGTCCTGATCATGTGCAACTGCATTTTCCCGAGCGGCCTCGACCCCTGCCGTCACCGCGGCCTTTGCGGTTCAGGTCCTCACTTGTCCCAAGACCCCTGCAAACCGCTGCGCGTCTCTGCGCGGCATGCTTTGGTGGCGTAACGCACCTCTTCGTGCCAGAAGACCTCATGCAAACTGCTTTGTCAAAAAATCGTGTCTTCCGGTTCGCGCCGAGCCCGAACGGCCTTCTGCATCTCGGCCATGCGCTGTCGGCGATCCTCAACCACGACCTTGCCGCGGCCTGCGGCGGGCGGTTCCTGCTGCGCATGGAAGACATCGATCCCGCCCGCTCGCGGCCCGAATTCGAAGCGGCGATCTATCGCGATCTCGCTTGGCTCGGCCTCGACTGGGAAAAGCCGGTGCGGCGCCAGTCGGAGCACCTTGCCTTCTACGGCGCGGCGCTGGAGCGGCTGAAAGCGATGGGTGTGCTCTATCCGGGGTTCCTCAGCCGCGGCGAGGTGAGGGCGCGGGTTCTGGCGCAGGAGGCTGCGGGCGGCGTGTGGCCGCGCGATCCCGATGGCGCGCCGCTCTATCCGACGGAGGAGCGCTCGCTCGACCGGGACCGGGCGCTCGGCTGGATCGCTGCAGGCCGCCAGCACGCCTGGCGGCTCGACATGGAGAAGGCGCTGGCGCTCGTGCCGGAGGCGCTCTCATGGTCGGAGGCGGGCGAGGGGCCGGAGGGCGAGACGGGCACCGTCGCGGCGCGGCCGGAGCGCTGGGGCGATGTCATCCTCTCGCGGCCGGATGCGCCGGCGAGCTACCACCTTGCCGTGGTGCTCGACGATGCGGCGCAGGGCATTACCGACGTGGTGCGCGGGCAGGATCTCTTTCATGCGACGGCCGTGCACCGCCTCCTGCAGAGCCTGCTCGGCCTGCCGGCGCCCTCCTATCGGCACCATGGGCTGGTGCCGGGGCCGGATGGACGGAAACTGTCCAAGAGCAATGAGGATACCGGCCTTACGGCCTACCGGGAAAGGGGCGTGTCACCGGCCGGCATTCGCGCCCTGCTCGCGGGCTATGGCTTCGTCCTCCATTGAATCCTCCTCGGGCTGCGGCGGCTTGCGCACGCCGCGGATCCGGTCGAGGATCAGGTGCTTCACCCGGTATTTCATCAGCGCCGCGTTGATCTCCGCGCCGATGATGAAGATCGCCCCGACGATGTATAGGAAGACCAGCGCGATCATGATCGAGGCGAGGCCGGCATAGGTCGAGACATAGTTGGCGAAGGTGGCGAGGTAGGAGGCGAAGGCATAGGCGCCGATGCCCCAGGCGATGAGCGTCACCAGGATGCCGGGCAGCACGTCGGCGATCTTCCGTCGGCCGGCCGGTAGCCATAGATGGGCGATCAGGAGGCCGACGAGCAGCACCAGGATGGTGCCGAACAGCCCCCAGCTTTCCACCCAGGAATAGACATACGTGAGCCAGGGCAGCCAGTCGCCCGTCGCCCGGACCGCAAGGGGCGCGGCGACGAGCACGATGCTGATGACCGCCAATGCCAGGACGCCGGCGATGACGAAGCCGAGGCTGGCGAGGCGCGTGACGTACCAGTAGCGCGTCTCGGCCACCCGGTAGGCGCGGTTGAGCGAGACGCGCAGCGCCTCCACCCCGTTCGAGGCGAAATAGGCGGCGGCGAGCACGGAGACCGTCAGCAAGCCGCCGCGCGGGATGGTGAGCACCGCGACGACCTCGCGCGAGATCGGTGCGGCGATCGATTCCGGCCAGGTATCGAAGATCAGGTGCACGGCGGTTTCGGCGAACTGGTCAGCGCCAAGGAAGGAGCCGAGCGCCGTGCCGAAGATCAGGAAGGGGAAGATCGCCAGCAGCGTCGAGAGCGCGACATGGCTCGCCATCGCCCAGCCGTCGTCTTCGGAAAAGTGCCAGATCGCATCGAAGACGACCTTGTAGGCAAGGCGAATGGCGGTCGGCATCGGCAATCTCGGTCCCTCGCGGCCGTCTTCGGCCGTCTCTCGCATTGTCTGCCCGGGCATAACCCCTTACATCGGGATCGGTTCAAGGGCGACCCGGATTATGGTCCGCCACGCGCCCGTGCATCGGAACGACGTGCGGCACTGGTGGTGAATATGGGAAACACGAGCAGATTTGTACAGGAAACCGCCATGCCTTCTTCAAATGCGTCAACGCCGCCGAGCATCATCGTCACGGGATGCTCCTCGGGCATCGGCGCCCATTGCGCCCGGGCGCTGAAGGCGGAAGGCTGGCGCGTCTTCGCGACGGTGCGCCGGCAGGAGGATCTGGCGAGCCTCGAGGCCGACGGCATCGAGGCGCTGCTGATGGACTATACGAAGCCGGAGACGATCGCCGCGCTTGTCGAGACCGTGCTGGCGCGCACCGGCGGCCGGCTCGATGCGCTCTTCAACAACGGCGCCTACGGCCAGGCCGGTGCCGTCGAGGACCTGCCGGTCGAGGCGCTGCGGATGCAGTTCGAAACCAATGTCTTCGGCTGGCACGACCTGACGCGGCGGGTGATTCCCGTCATGCGCCGGCAGGGTTCTGGACGCATCGTGCAGTGCTCGTCGATCCTCGGCATCGTGCCCTATCGCTGGCGCGGCGCCTATAACGCCTCGAAATTCGCGCTCGAGGCCCTGTCGCTGACACTGCGCATGGAGCTTGCGGGCTCGGGCGTGCATGTCAGCCTCATCGAGCCCGGGCCGATCGCCTCGCGCTTCACGGCCAACGCGCTGACGCATATCGAGCGGAACATCGATCTCGAAAATTCCGTGCATGCGGAAGAGTATCGCCGCCAGTTGCGCCGGCTGCGCGGCGAGGCAAAGCCCGCGCGCGGAAAGCTCGGCCCCGAGGCGGTGCATGCGGTGCTGCGCCACGCGCTGACGGCGAAAACGCCGCGGCCGCACTATATCGTCACGACGCCGGCCAAGCAGGGCGTGCTCCTGAAAAAGCTGCTGCCGGCGGCGCTCTTCTACCGAATCATCGGCAAGCTTGGCTGACGCGGCGCGGCGTCGCAGGGGTTTCGCCTGCAAAAAGCGTGCACTTTGCGCGGAATGCCCTATGTGAATAGGGCTGACGGAAATCAAATCGGATCGTTGGCATGTCTTCCTTCCTCACCTTCATGACCCTGCTCGTCATGGGCCTCGTCGCCATCGTGCTGGTGCGCGGTCTCGTCAACATGGCCAAGGGCGGCAGCGGCAATACCTCGAACAAGCTGATGCAGCTTCGCGTGCTCTTGCAGGCGATCGCGATCGTCCTCATCATGCTGACGCTCTGGATCACGGGCGGCGGGCGCTGAGGGGAACATGGTCAAGCTCAACAAGATCTACACGCGCACGGGCGATGACGGCACGACCGGCCTCGTCGCCGGGCCGCGCCGCAAGAAGCATGACCTGCGCGTCGAATCCTATGGCGAGGTGGACGAGGCCAATTCCTGCATCGGCCTCGTGCGCCAGCATCTTGCCGAGCATCCCGATCTCGACGCGATGCTGATGCGCATCCAGAACGACCTGTTCGACCTCGGGGCGGACCTGGCGACGCCGGAGACCGGCAAGAGGCTCGACTACGAGCCGCTGCGCATCGCGCAGGCCCAGGTGGACCGGCTGGAGCGGGAAATCGACCTGCTCAATGCCGATCTTCAGCCGCTGCGCTCCTTCGTCCTGCCGGGCGGAACGCCCGCGGCGGCGGCCCTGCACCTTGCGCGCACCGTGGCGCGCCGGGCGGAGCGGCGGATCGTGGCCTTGCAGGCCTGCGAGGGCGAGGCGGTCTCGGCCGCGGCCGCGGCCTATATCAACCGGCTCTCCGACTTCCTCTTCGTCGCCGCGCGCTGGGTCAACGACAAGGGGCGTACGGACATATTGTGGGTTCCGGGTCAGAACAGGTAAGCTCGCTTCCAGCGCGCCTCGGGGAAGGGGATCCATGTTCATACCGCTGCACGATGCGAACGCCCTGAAATACATCAAGGTGCAGTATGTCACGATCAGCCTGATCGTGATCAATGTCGCGGTCTGGCTGGTGACGGGCCTTGCCTCGACGCAGGCCTTTTCCGACGCGACGGTGGTCGGCCTCGGCTATATCCCCGCGGTCGTCTTCGATTTCGCCGACCTGGAGCCCAGTCTCGTGCTGGTGCCGGAGGACGCGACCTACATCACCTATGCGTTCCTGCATGGGGACTTCATGCACCTTGCCTCGAACATGCTGTTCCTCTGGGTGTTCGGCGACAATGTCGAGGATGCGCTCGGCCATGTCCGCTTCCTCCTTTTCTACCTCCTCTGCGCGGCGGCCGGCGCGCTGGTGCACGGCCTCGTGCAGCCGGATTCGGAGGCGCCGCTGATCGGCGCCTCGGGGGCGATCTCCGGCGTGGTGGCGGCCTATTTCCTGCTGCATCCGAAGGTGCGCGTCTGGGTGCTGGTGTTCTTCCGCATTCCCCTGCCGCTGCCCGCGGTCATTCCGCTCGCCTTCTGGATCGCCCAGCAGTTCTACATGCTGGTGGTCGACGGCGACAGCGGCGTTTCCTGGGGCGCCCATGTCGGCGGTATCCTCGCGGGCGCGCTTCTCGTGCTCGTGCTGCGGCGTCGGGGCGTGCCGCTGTTCGACCGGACCATCGTCACGCCGAAGGCGGTGCGGCATGTCGAGGCGACGCCCGTTGCCAGCGAGGAGGCTGCCTCCCGGCCCTCCGTGCCGCCGACCCACTGGGGGCGGTGAGCGCGTCATGATGGAAAAATTGACGTGAACGTAAAGGTAATTTATAACCCGTCCGTTTTCGCGTCGGGGGAGGCCGTGATGCATTGTAATTGGGGAAAAAACGCGTATCGATGTCGCCAACCGACAATCAGGGCGCCTTTCAAAGGCGCATTTTCCCTCGCGGGCATTTGAAGGAAGGAAGCCATGAAGATCTTGGTGCCAGTCAAGCGTGTCGTTGACTACAACGTGAAGATCCGTGTGAAGTCGGACGGCTCTGGTGTTGAGCTTGCGAACGTGAAGATGTCGATGAACCCGTTCGACGAGATTTCGGTGGAAGAGGCGCTTCGGCTGAAGGAGGCGGGCAAGGCGGAGGAAGTGGTCGTGGTGTCGATCGGCCCGGCGAAGGCCGAGGAGACGCTGAGGACGGCGCTCGCCATGGGCGCCGACCGGGCGGTGCTGGTCGAGACGGACGATGCCGTCGAGCCGCTGGCGGTCGCCAAGATCCTCAAGGGCGTGGCGGAAGCCGAACAGCCGGGTCTGGTCATCGTCGGCAAGCAGGCGATCGACGACGATTCGAACCAGACCGGCCAGATGCTGTCGGCGCTGCTCGGCTGGGCGCAGGCGACGTTCGCTTCCAAGGTCGAGATCGGCGATGGCTCGGCGAACGTAACGCGCGAGGTCGACGGCGGCCTGCAGACCATCGAGGTCAAGCTTCCGGCCGTCGTCACGACGGACCTTCGCCTCAACGAGCCGCGCTATGCTTCGCTGCCGAACATCATGAAGGCGAAGAAGAAGCCGCTCGACAAGAAGACGCCGGCCGACTTCGGCGTCGACACGAGCCCGCGCCTAAAGGTGCTGAAGACCGAGGAGCCGTCCGGCCGCAAGGCGGGCGTCAAGGTCAAGAGCGTCGCCGAACTGGTCGACAAGCTCAAGAACGAAGCCGGCGTGCTCTGAGAGCGGAAAGGGAGAACTAAACCATGGCCATTCTTCTTCTGGCAGACCACGACAACGCCCACCTTTCCGACCAGACCGCCAAGGCGCTGACGGCGGCCGCGGAGATCGGCTCCGACGTGCATGTGCTCGTCGCCGGCAGCAATGCGAAGGCTGCGGCCGAACAGGCGGCAAAACTCTCGGGCGTGACGAAGGTGCTCGTCGCCGAGGACGCCAGCCTTGCCAACAACCTCGCCGAGCCGCTGGCCGCGCTGATCGTGTCGCTTGCCGGCAGCTATGACGCCATCGTCTCGGCCGCCACCTCGGTCGGCAAGAACGTCCTGCCGCGCGTTGCCGCCCTGCTCGACGTGGCGCAGGTCTCGGAGATCGTCGAGGTCGTTTCCTCCGACACGTTCAAGCGTCCGATCTATGCGGGCAATGCGATCCAGACCGTCCAGTCCACCGATGCGAAGAAGGTGATCACGGTGCGCACGGCGTCCTTTGCCGCGGCAGGTGAAGGCGGCAGCGCAGCGATCGAGACGGTCTCGGCCGCGGCGAACCCCGGCCTTTCCACCCATGTCTCCGACGCCCTCTCCTCGTCGGACCGTCCGGAGCTGACGTCCGCGAAGATCATCATCTCGGGCGGTCGTGCGCTCGGCTCGTCGGAGAAGTTCCAGGAGGTGATCCTTCCGGTCGCCGACAAGCTCGGTGCGGCGGTCGGCGCGTCCCGCGCTGCGGTCGATGCGGGCTATGCGCCGAACGACTGGCAGGTCGGTCAGACGGGCAAGGTGGTTGCGCCGCAGCTCTATATCGCCTGCGGCATCTCGGGCGCGATCCAGCACCTTGCCGGCATGAAGGATTCGAAGGTGATCGTGGCGATCAACAAGGACGAGGAGGCGCCGATCTTCCAGGTCGCAGACTACGGCCTCGTCGCGGACCTCTTCGACGCCCTGCCCGAACTCGAAAAGGCGCTTTGAGCCGGCTTTGGGTCCGGCTTTCGCGACGATGATTTCACTGGAAAAATGCGTCGCGGCGCTTTATCACTTCACCGGGCCGGCTCGCCGGCCCGGTGTTTTTTTGCCGACGCGGTAGAGGCGTAGGCGGTGCGATGGGGCGATAGGCGCTATGATCAAGAACGTCGGTATTGTCGGTGCGGGCCAGATGGGATGCGGGATCGCGCACGTCTCTGCCATGGCCGGATACAAGGTCCATATCTACGACCTGTCGCCGGAGCGCATCGAGACCGGGCTCGCCACGATCAACGGCAACCTCGCCCGCCAGGTTTCCTCCGGCAAGATGACCGATGAGGAGCGCAAGAAGGCGCTCGCCCTGATCAAGGGGTCGGCAGACATCAACGACCTCTCCGACGCCGATCTCGTCATCGAGGCGGCGACCGAGGACGAGACCGTCAAGCGCAAGATCTACGGCCAGGTCTGTTCGGTGCTGAAGCCCGAAGCGATCCTTGCGACCAACACCTCCTCGCTCTCGATCACCCGGCTGGCGTCCGCCACCGACCGGCCGGAACGCTTCATGGGCATCCATTTCATGAACCCCGTCCCGGTCATGAAGCTGGTGGAGCTCGTGCGCGGCATCGCGACCGAGGAAAGCACGTTCTCCGCCGCCAAGGAATTCGTCGCCAAGCTCGACAAGACGATCACCGTCGCGGAGGATTTCCCGGCCTTCATCGTCAACCGCATCCTGTTGCCGATGATCAACGAGGCGATCTACACGCTCTATGAGGGCGTCGGCTCGGTGGAAGCCATCGACACGGCGATGAAGCTCGGCGCCAACCATCCGATGGGCCCGCTCCAGCTTGCCGATTTCATCGGCCTCGATACGTGCCTGTCGATCATGCAGGTGCTGCACGACGGGCTCGCCGACTCGAAGTATCGTCCGTGCCCGCTGCTGGTGAAATATGTCGAGGCCGGCTGGCTCGGCCGCAAGTCCGGCCGCGGTTTCTACGACTATCGCGGCGAGGTCCCGGTCCCGACGCGCTGAGCGGCCGGACATTCCCCGAGCCGTCCCTTTCAGGGAAAAATGTTTCGCCTGCTGCAAGCGCCACGGCAGGCCATGCCTCGGATCGGAACCGGCCGGTCGCTATTGTCTGCCCGAATTCAGGTTCCATTCGGGGTTTTTTCAGATGAAACGTTTGCTCCTTCTCGGCGTGGCTCTCCTTGGCCTCGCCGCTCCGTTCTCCGCGCAGGCCGCCGACAAGCTGCTCAACGCCTCCTATGACGTGGCGCGCGAGCTTTTCGCTGCCGAGAACGAGGCCTTCGTGAAGGCGCATCCGGGCGTCACCGTCGACCAGTCGCATGGCGGCACCTCCAAGCAGGCGCGCGCCATCGTCGAGGGCCTCGAAGCCGACGTCGTGACCTTCAACCAGGTGACGGACATCGACTTCCTCGTGAAGAACGGCTTCGTCGCGGAAGGCTGGCAGCAGAAGTTCCCGAACAGTGCCTCGCCCTTCTACTCCTTCCCCTCCTTCCTCGTTCGCGCCGGCAATCCGAAGAACATCAAGGACTGGTCCGACCTTGCCCGCGACGACGTGAAGGTCATCTTCCCGAACCCGAAGACCTCGGGCAATGCGCGCTACACCTATCTTGCCGCGACCGCCTATGCCAAGGAGGCGTTCGGCAACGACCCGGTCAAGGTCGAGGAATTCGTCACCAAGATCTTCGACAACGTGCCGGTCTTCGACACGGGCGGGCGCGCGGCGACGACGACCTTCGTCGAGCGCGAGATCGGCGATGTCATCATCACCTTCGAGGCGGAGACCAAGTCGATCGCCAAGCAGTACGGCGAGGACAAGTTCGAGAGCGTCGTGCCCTCCGTCTCGCTGCTCGCCGAATTCCCGGTCGCCATCGTCGACAAGGTGGCCGACGCCAAGGGCAGCCGGGATCTTGCAAAGTCCTACCTCGACTTCCTCTATGCGCCGGAAGGCCAGAAGATCGCCGCCGAATTCGGCCACCGCGTCCATGACGAGACGGTTGCCGCCGAGTTCAAGGACCAGTTCCCGGAGATCCGCCTGGTGAACGTCGATGACGTCTTCGGCGGCTGGAAGAAGATCTCCGAGGAGCACTTCGCCGAAGGCGGCACGCTGGACAAGATCTACGGCAGCCGTTGATCCCTCGACCTTCGTTCTATTGCGACCGGCGGGCGAAAACCCCGCCGGTTGTGGCGTGAAAAGGGCGCAAATCCCGGCGGAACAGTGCGTCCCCATGCTTTTCATGACATTGCTTGAGAAAGGAAGCGCCTCTTGAGACGGCGTGTACTGCCCGGATTGCCGCTCGCGCTCGGCATAACCCTCGTCTATGTGGCGATTATCGTCGTGCTGCCGCTGGCCGCGCTCGTCTTCAAGGCGGCGAGCCTCGGGCCTGAGGACTACTGGCGCATCGTCTCGTCGGACCGCGCCTTCGCCAGCTACCGGGTCACGGTGCTCTGCGCACTGGCGGCGACGGTGTTCAATCTTGTCTTCGGCCTGTCGCTCGCCTGGGTGCTGGTGCGCTACCGCTTTCCCGGCCGCCGGCTTGTCGATGCGCTTGTCGATCTGCCCTTCGCGCTGCCGACGGCCGTCGCTGGCATCGCTCTCACCACGCTTTTCGCCACCAACGGCTGGTTCGGCGGTCCGCTTTCGCTTCTCGGCATCAAGGTCGCCTACACGCCGCTCGGCATCATCGTCGCCATGAGCTTCACCAGCATCCCCTTCATCGTGCGGACGGTGCAGCCGGTGCTGGAGGAGCTGGATCCGGCGCTGGAAGAGGCGGGGCAGACGCTGGGGGCGAGCGACCTGTCGATCTTCACCGGCGTCATCCTGCCCCTCCTGGCGCCGGCGCTTCTGGCCGGTGTCTCGCTCTCCTTCTCCCGCAGCCTCGGCGAGTTCGGCGCCATCATCTTCATCGCCGGCAACCAGCCGTTCTCCACCGAGATCACGGCGCTGCTCGCCTTCATACGGCTGGAGGAATACGACTACCCGGCCTCCGCCGCGATCGCTTCCGTCATGCTGCTGACGGCCTTCGTCATGCTGGCTGTCACCAATTTCATGCAGGCCCGCGCCCTGCGCTACACGGCAAGGGGCTGACCATGGCGCATCACGGAAAGGGCAAGCCGCCCCGCGTCGGCGACAATCCGGTCTTCCGCCGCACGCTGCTCGCCTTCGTGCTCGTGCTGGTCGCGCTGATGATCGTCGCACCGCTCGTCGTCATCGCCGTCGAGGCCTTCTCGCGTGGTGTCGGCTATTTTGCCGCCTCGATCGCCGATCCGGATACGCGGCACGCGATCCTGCTGACGGTCGTCACGGCGCTGATCGCGGTGCCGGTCAACACGGCCTTCGGCGTCGCGGCGGCCTGGGCCATCACCAAGCACGATTTCCGCGGCAAGCGGCTGCTCACCGTCGTCATCGAACTGCCCTTCTCCGTGTCGCCCATCGTGGCGGGTGTCTCCTATCTTTTCGTCTACGGCCTGCAGGGCCTGTTCGGCCCGGCGCTGCAATCGGCAGAGATCAAGATCCTCTTCGCGCTGCCGGGCATCGTGCTGGCCAGCATGTTCGTGACGGCGCCCTTCGTGGCGCGCGAGCTGATCCCGCTGATGCAGGCGCAGGGGCGCGACCTCGAGGAGGCGGCGACGTCGCTGGGGGCGAGCGGCTGGCGCACCTTCTTCTCCGTCACGCTGCCGAACATCAAGTGGGCGCTGCTCTACGGCGTCGTGCTCTGCAATTCGCGCGTAATGGGCGAATTCGGTGCCGTTTCCGTCGTTTCGGGCAATATCCGCGGCCAGACGAACACGCTGCCGCTGCATATCGAGCTGCTCTATCACGACTACAACGCGGCCGGCTCCTTCGCCGCCGCATCCATTCTCGCCGGCCTTGCCATCGTCACGCTCATCGCCAAGGTGGCGCTGGAGCGGCAGGGCGCGGGCCGCGTCCAGCGCCCCTCTCAGCTGGCCGGCGCCGACAGCATCACCCGGAGGTAAAACCGTGAAGATCCGCCTTACCAACGTGGTCAAGGAGTTCCAGACCTTTCGCGCCGTGCACGGCGTGTCGCTCGATATCGAGAGCGGCGAGCTGGTGGCGCTGCTCGGTCCGTCCGGTTCCGGCAAGACGACGATCCTGCGCATGGTCGCCGGCCTCGAATATGCCGATGGCGGCGCGATCTATTTCGGCGAGGAGAATGCCACCGACATTCCGGTGCGCGAGCGCGGCGTCGGTTTCGTCTTCCAGCACTATGCCCTCTTCCCGCACATGACCGTCGGCGAGAACATCGCCTTCGGCATGAAGGTCTCCAAGGTCAAGCGTTCGCCCGAGGCGATCGCCAAGCGTGTTGCCGAACTGCTCGATCTCGTGCAGCTCGGCGGCCTCAAGGACCGCTTTCCCGGCCAGATCTCCGGCGGCCAGCGCCAGCGCGTGGCGCTCGCCCGGGCGCTCGCCGTCGATCCGCGCGTGCTGCTGCTCGACGAGCCTTTCGGCGCGCTCGACGCCAATGTGCGGCGGGACCTGCGCCGCTGGCTTCGGAAAATTCATGACGAACTGGGCATCACCACGCTCTTCGTCACGCACGACCAGGAAGAGGCGCTGGACCTTGCCGACCGGGTCGTCATCCTGAACAAGGGCAAGATCGTGCAGGAGGGGACGCCCGAGACGGTCTGCCGCAATCCGGCCGATGCCTTCGTGATGAACTTCCTCGGCGATGCGAACCGGCTCGATGCGGATATCCGTGGCGGCAAGGCCTATGTCGATGGCGTGGCCTTCGAGGCCGGCGGCGTGGCGGATGGCGGCGGCCAGATCCTGTTCCGCCCGGCCGACGTCACCTGGCACGAGGAGGGGCAAGGCATTGCCGCGAAGATCGTGCGCGTCATCGACCGGCCGGATTCGCGCCGCGTGCTGGCCCTGACGGGCAGCGGCCAGCCGGTCGAGTTCGATACGGCGCCGGAATTCCCGTACGGCAAGGGCGAGGAGGGTTTCCTCGACATTCGGCGGCCACGCGCCTATCCGGCGGCGTGAGGGAAACTCCGGCTGCGGCTTAGCTTTTCGGCGCCGCCAGCGCGGCGTTGATCAGGGCCTTGGCGTCGTCGCTGTCCCAGGCGGCGGGGCCGTTCATCGCCGAGATCAGGCAGCCCTTGTCGTCCATCAGCAACGTGACGGGCAGGCCGAAGGCGAGGCCTTCCTTCTTCAGCGTGTTGAAGACGCCCATCGAGGCATCGCGGTAGTAGCCGAGTTCGTTGACGCCCGTTTCGGTGAGGAAGGCCTTCGGCTTCTCGTCGTCGCCGGTGTCGATGTTGATCGCCACGACCTCGAACCTGTCGCTGCCGAGCTCCTTTTCGAGCGCGTTGAGCGCCGGCATCTCCTCGCGGCACGGAACGCACCAGGTGGCCCAGAGGTTGACGAGCAGCGTCTTGCCGGAAAAATCGGCGATCGTCTTCTTCTTGCCGTCGGGGCCGTCGAAGACGAGATCGGGCAGCGGGCGGTGCGCGTCCACCGTGCGCATGGCGGCGACCTGCCCCTTGGAAAAGGGCGTCAGGGCTTCGGCCTTCGCCGCGGCGGCCGCGCAGGCGGCGGGATCGGCGGAAGCGACCGCGCCATTGCCAGACAGGCTTTCCTTCACGTATATCGCAGCACCACCGGCGAGAAGTCCGGCGAGCCCGGCAATGGCGATGAGCTTTCCTGCCGGCAGGCCGAGTTTCTTCTTCACTGTCATTTCATTCTCCAGGACGGGACCCATGGCTGACGGCACTTCCGAGACGAAATCCTCGAACCAGATGTGGGGCGGCCGTTTCGCCTCGGGACCGGATGCGATCATGGAGGAGATAAATGCCTCCATCGGCTTCGACAAGAAGCTTTACGCCCAGGACATCCGCGGCTCAAAGGCGCATGCCGAGATGCTCGCCCACCAGGGCATCATTTCGGCGGACGATAAGGAAAAGATCGTTCACGGTCTCGACACGATCCTGTCAGAGATCGAAAGCGGAAGTTTCGAGTTCTCCCGCCGGCTGGAAGACATCCACATGAATGTCGAGGCGCGGCTGGCGACGCTGATCGGCCCCGCGGCCGGCCGCCTGCACACCGCCCGCTCGCGCAACGACCAGGTGGCGCTCGACTTTCGTCTCTGGGTGAAGGAAGAGCTGCAGAAGACGGAGAAGGCGCTGACGGGTCTGATATCGGCCTTCCTCGATCGTGCCGAGGAGCATGCCGAGACCGTCATGCCGGGCTTCACCCATCTGCAGACCGCCCAGCCGGTGACCTTCGGCCACCATTGCATGGCCTATGTCGAGATGTTCGGCCGCGACCGCCAGCGCGTGCGCCACGCCATCGAGCATCTCGACGAAAGCCCGATCGGTGCCGCCGCGCTTGCCGGCACGGGCTACAATATCGACCGGCACATGACGGCGAAGGCGCTCGGCTTCCGCGAGCCGACCCGCAATTCCATCGATACCGTGTCGGACCGCGATTTCGCCCTGGAATTCCTGTCGATCGCAGCGATTGCCGGCGTTCACCTGTCGCGCCTTGCCGAGGAGATCGTCATCTGGTCGACGCCGCAATTCGGCTTCATCCGCCTGTCGGATGCCTTCTCCACCGGCTCCTCCATCATGCCGCAGAAGAAGAATCCGGACGCCGCCGAGCTGGTGCGCGCCAAGACCGGCCGCATCAACGGCTCGCTGATCGCGCTCCTGACGGTCATGAAAGGCCTGCCGCTCGCCTATTCCAAGGACATGCAGGAAGACAAGGAACAGGTCTTCGACGCGGCCGAGAGCATCGAGCTGGCGATTGCAGCGATGACCGGCATGGTGCGCGACATGACGATCCGCACCGACAGGATGAAGGCGGCGGCCGGGTCCGGTTATTCCACCGCCACCGATCTTGCCGACTGGCTGGTGCGCGAGGCGGGACTTCCTTTCCGCGACGCGCATCATGTGACGGGCCGCGCCGTGGCACTGGCGGAGGGCAAGGGCTGCGACCTTGCCGACCTGTCGCTCGAGGAGCTGCAGGCGATCCATGCCGCCATCACCGCCGACATCTTCAACGTCCTGACGGTCGAGGCCTCGGTTGCGAGCCGCAAGAGTTTCGGCGGCACCGCGCCCCTGGAGGTCCGCAAGCAGATCGCCTGGTGGCGGCAGCGGAACTGATCAGATTGCTTGCAGGACTCATCAGTAGATTAAGGGTGCACAAGGGCGGGCGAATTCGCTAAGGATGGTGCCCACCCGATCACCGGCATTCCAGGGAACGCTTCATGACACGCATCGATATCGGCAGGCTGGCTCTCGTGCTCTGCCTTTCCGCAGCGGTTCTGACCGCCTGCGGCCGCAAGGGCGATCTCGACCTGCCGGGCGGCGCGCAGCCGGTCTACAAGACCGTCGACGGCAAGAAGGTCGAGCAGGTCGAAGACAAGCCCTTCATCCTCGATCCCCTTCTCTAGTTTTGATGTCCTCCCGAACGCAAAGCCGCTGCACGGTTTTGCCGGAATTGCCCTTGTTTAACGGACGAGACCTGTGAACCATTTCGAGCATCGCGACGGCATCCTCCATGCGGAGGACGTGCCCGTTCCGGAAATCGCCAAGGCGGTCGGCACGCCCTTCTACGTCTATTCGACGGCCACGCTGGAGCGCCACTACAAGGTCTTCGCCAAGGCCTTCGACGGCGTCGATGCCATGGTGTGCTATGCCATGAAGGCGAATTCGAACCAGGCGGTGCTGAAGACGCTCGCCCGGCTCGGCGCCGGCATCGACGTGGTCTCGGAAGGCGAACTGCGCCGGGCGCTGGCCGCCGGCGTCCCCGCCTCGCGCATCATGTTCTCCGGCGTCGGCAAGACGCCGCGCGAGATGGACCTTGGCCTCGAGGCCGGCATCTACTGCTTCAACGTCGAATCCGAGCCGGAGCTGGAGGTGTTGAACGCCCGCGCCGTGAAGGCCGGCAAGGTGGCGCATGTCTCCTTCCGCATCAATCCGGACGTCGATGCCCGCACGCACGCCAAGATCTCGACGGGCAAGAAGGAAAACAAGTTCGGCATTTCCTGGGAGCGCGCCCGCGCCGTCTATGCCCGCGCCGCCGGCCTGCCGGGCATCAAGGTGACCGGTATCGACATGCATATCGGCAGCCAGATCACCGAGCTGCAACCCTTCGAGGACGCCTTCAAGCTCTTGCGCGAACTCGTCGATACGCTGCGCGCCGACGGCCATACGATCGATCACGTCGATGTCGGCGGCGGCCTCGGTATCCCCTACAAGACGGACAATGCGCCGCCGCCGCTGCCGGACGCCTATGCCGAGATCGTCAAGAACCAGCTCCAGGGTCTGAACTGCAAGATCGTCACCGAGCCCGGCCGGCTGATCGTCGGCAATGCCGGCATCCTCGTCACCGAGGTCATCTATGTGAAGGACGGCGGCGAGAAGACCTTCGTCATCGTCGATGCGGCCATGAACGATCTCATCCGCCCGACGCTCTACGAGGCCTGGCACGAGATCCAGCCGGTCGTCATCTCCGCCGCCAGCGCGCCGCGCATCCGGGCGGATGTGGTGGGCCCGGTCTGCGAGACCGGCGACTATCTGGCGCAGGACCGCGAAATGGCGCAGCCGAAGCCCGGCGACCTGATCGCCGTCGGTTCCGCCGGTGCCTATGGCGCCGTGCAGGCCGGCACCTATAACAGCCGCCTGCTGGTGCCGGAGGTGCTGGTCAACGGGGCCGCGTTCCATGTCGTGCGGCCGCGGCAGAGCTATGACGACCTGATCGGCCTCGATTCGGTGCCGGACTGGCTCGCCTGACCTTCGGAAGCGCTAAAACCGGCCGCCTGCGCGATCACGATTTTGCGCGTGCCCTCGTCTTCGCCACAAAGCATGTTATCTTTTGGTGGTGACAACCTGCAGCGGAGAGCGGCGACCGATGGCGATTGACACGCAAGGACAGCGCGGGAAGGAGGCGACCGGCAGCCCGGTGGCCCGCCGGCTCGCGGGAAAACGCCTTGCCGCCCAGGCCATCCTCTATCTGGAAGCGCTCGCCCCGCGGGTGCTGCCGATCCTGCTTCTCGTCGCAGCTTTCCTGGCGCTCACCTGGTTCGGCTATTTCCGCCATGTGCCGGCCTGGCTGCATCTTGCGACGCTCGCCGCCTTCGCGCTCGGCCTCGTCGGCCTGCTCATCCGCCTGCGCGGCATCGTCTGGCCGTCGACCGACAAGGCCTATCGCATGCTGGAGGCGCGCAATGCGCTCGCCCACCAGGCGATCCGGGTGCAGGACGACCGGCCGTCCGGCGGCGATGCCTTTGCCGAGGCGCTGTGGCGTGAACACCAGGCCCGCATGGCGCGGATGATCGGCACGCTGAGGACCGGGGCGCCGGAGCCCGATATCGCCCGTCACGACCGCCATGCCCTGCGTGCGGTGCCGCTGCTCCTCGTCGCCATCGCCTTTGCCTTCTCCTATTCCAACCGCGGCGGCCTTCTGGCCGATGTGGTTACCGTCCGTGCCCCCGCCGAAACCGCGCCGGACGTGCGCATCGACGCCTGGGTGACGCCGCCGGCGCACACGTCGCGCGCGCCCATCTTCCTGACCGGCAGCCCGCAGGGTCAGCCGGGTGAGGCCGCCAGGGGCGAGATCCGCATTCCGCAATTCAGCGAACTGACCGTGCGCGTCACCGGCGGTGGCGGCGACGAGGCGGTGAGCTATCAGGTAACCGGCGAAACCGCGGCCACGGCCATCCTCCCCGAGGCGGAAAAGCCGAAGGATGAAAAAGCCGAGGCTTCGAAGGCCGAGGCGAAGGTGCCGGTGGCGGCCGCCAATGACGCCAGGACCATGCGCTACAAGATCCTGAAGGACGGCACGCTCTCGGTTGCCGGCCAGACCTGGACCTTTGCGGTCATTCCGGACCGCGTGCCGGAAATCGCCTTCGACGGCATCCCGAAGAAGACCGTCGCCTCGGCGCTGGAGATCAGCTTCATCGCCAAGGACGATTACGGGATCCAGGAGGCCCATGCGGAGATCGTGCCGGTCGAAAAGCCGAAGGATGCGCGTCCGCTCTATCCGTTGCCGGAGTATAGGCTCGACCTGCCCCGCCGCGCCGCGCGCGACGCCAAGGGCACGACGAGCCGCAACCTGTCCGAACACCCGCTCTCCGGTAAGCGCGTGAAGATCACGCTCGTCGCCAAGGATGCCGCCGGGCAGGAGGGGCGCAGCCAGCCGGTCGAGATGATCCTGCCGGCCAAGACCTTCTTCGAGCCGCTCGCCGCGGCCGTCGCCGAACAGCGGCAGGTCTTCGCGCTCGATGCCAACCAGCTGCCGCACGCGATCGCGCTCAACGAGGCGCTGACGATCCGGCCGGAAGAGACGATCCCCAACCTCACGCATTACCTGCTGCTGCAATCGGCCAATGCGCGCATGAAGCTCTCCCGCACGGACGACCAGATGCGTGAGACGGCGGACTATCTCTGGGAAATCGCCCTCGGCATCGAGGACGGCAACCTGTCGCTGGCCGACCGCCGGCTGCGCGAGGCGCAGAAGGCGCTCTCCGAGGCGCTGGAGCGCAACGCCTCCGACGAGGAGATCGCCGCGCTCATGAAGGAACTGCGCGAGGCGATGCAGGCCTATATGGAGGAGCTTGCGCGCCAGGCGGCCAAGAACGGCCAGATGCAGCAGAATGCCCAGCAGCAGGGCCAGATCCTGCGCCAGCAGGATTTGCAGCGCATGATGGACCAGATCGAGAATCTGGCCCGTTCCGGCGCGCGTGACCAGGCCCAGCAGATGCTCTCCGAGCTGCAGCGCATGATGAACAACCTGCAGGCCGGCCGGCCGCAGCAGGGCCAGCAAGGCCAGCAGAACGACGCGATGCGCCAGCAGATGGACAAGCTCGGCCAGCTGATGCAGCAGCAGCAGAAGCTGATGGAGCAGACCTTCCAGTTCGACCAGGCGCTGCGTGACCGCCAGCAGCGCGGCGATCCGATGCCGGGCGAGGAGGGCGAGCAGCGGCCGGGCGACAACGGCGCCGGCCAGCAGCCGACCGACCAGATGACGGCCGAACAGTTGCGTGAGGCGCTGAAGAAGCTGCAGGAGCAGCAGGACACACTGGGCAAGCAGCTCGGCGAGATTCAGGAAGCGCTGAAGGGCATGGGGCTGGAGCCCGGCGAAGGTTTTGGCCAGGCCGGCCGCGAGATGAAGGGCGCTTCGGAAGCGCTCGGCGAGGGCCAGGGCGAATCGGCCGTCGGCAGCCAGGGCCGCGCGCTGGAGGCGCTGCGCCAGGGCGCGCAGAACATGATGAGCCAGATGCAGGCCATGATGGGGCAGGGACAGGGCCAGGGACCGGGCGAAGGCATCCCGCAGGCGGGCCGCAACGGCCGCGATCCGCTGGGCCGCGAGCGCACCCTCAACGGGCAGGGCCCGGATTTCGGCGGGCCGACCAAGGTTCCGGAAGAGATCGACATCCAGCGGGCGCGTGAAATCCTGGAGGAGATCCGCCGTCGCCTCGGCACCGGGGCAGCGCCCGGTTTTGAACGGGATTACCTGGAGCGGCTGCTCGGAATCCGCTGAAGCGCGTCAGGCCGCGAGCGCCGTCGCCACGGCGCGGCGGATGTCCGGCAGGCTGAAGGGCTTGCTCACCACGTCGACGATCTTCGAGGCAAGGTCGTCGGCCCGCTCGCGTTGCTCGGCATAACCGGTCATCAGCAGGATCTTCAGCGCCGGATGGGCGGCGGACGCCTTGTGGGCGAGCTCGATGCCGTCCATCACGGGCATGCGGATGTCGGACAGGAGGAGATCGAAGCCGCCCTCAGTCAGGGCGTCGAGCCCTGCGGCACCGTCCGGCGCCTCGACGGTCTCGTGGCCGTCCATGCGCAGCGCCCGCGCCACGAAGGTGCGGAGCGAATCCTCGTCCTCGGTGATCAGGATCTTGGCCATCGGTTCCCCTTTCGGTCCGTTCATCCGGCCCTGCTCCAGGCCGCCGCTGTCTGGGCGGCGGAACAGAAGGCCGAGCGGCAGGCCGATTCTCCGGTGCCGCTCCGCGAACGAAAAGACCAGACTTTCCTTGTCGATCGGTAAACGACCGATGGGGGAATCTGCAGTCAGGCCGGCGTCAAGCGTCCGCGTCGCCCGTTACGACGCCGACGAAGGGCAGTTCGCGGAAGGCATAGGCGACGTCCATGCCGTAGCCGACGACGAAATGATCCGGGCATTCGAAGCCGACATAGTCGGCTTCCAGATCGGTCTTGCGCTTCTCGCGCTTGTCGAGCAGCACGGCGATCGTGACGTTGCGGGCGCCGCGCTCATACATCAGCTCCTTGGCGAAGCTGAGCGTGCGGCCGGATTCGAGGATGTCGTCGATCAGCAGGATATCGCGGCCATGCACGTCGCTGTCGATGTCCTTGATGACCTTCACGCCCTGCGAGACGGTGCCGGCGCCGTAGCTCGACAGCGTGATGAACTCGACTTCGGGGGCAAGGCCGGCCGCATGAAGGGCGCGGGTGAGGTCGGCTGCGAAGATGAACGAGCCCTTGAGCACGGCGATGACGAGGAGGTCCTTCGTCGGGCCGCTGGCGATCTCGGCCGCCAGTTCTTCATTGCGCTTGGCGATCGTAGCGGCGTCGTAGAGCGTTTCGATCTTCTTTCCGCGGACAATCTGCATCGCGAGGCGGCTCCTTGGTCGTGGGCAAATCCGGCAAAATCCCGCGGTCTTGCGTGCGGAATTGCGGGAAACAGAGGAGCCGCTTAGCACAGTCAGGGGGCGGGTGCACCCTCGGCGGCGAGCGAAACCGAGACTTTCGGCACTTTTCCGCCATTGTGCGGAATGCGCAACGCGAAGGTCTCACTGGCGCCCGGCGCGAGCTTTGCGGTTTCGAGCGAGAGGCGGTGGTGGATCGCCTTGCCCATGCGCTCGAAGACGATGTCGACCGGCGGCACGGCGGCGATGGTGTTACCGCCATTGGTGAGGCGGCCATAGACGGCGAGCACCTTCATGCCGTTGCGGTCGTCGACCGTCGTGATGACATCGGCAATGCGCAGCGCGCCGCCCGGCGTGCTTGCGGGAAGCGCCGCCCTGAGGGCGGAAAGTCCGCCGGCATAGGCGAAGACGAAGATGAAGGCCGCCGTGACGAGACCGGCAAAGGCGCGGCCCGGGAGGCGCTGCAAGCCTGCCTCGCACAGCCGGCCGCCGGCTGCGGCGACGCGAAGCAGCAGGTGGCGCGGCGGCATGTCGGCTGGCGTGGGCCGCGCAGGGCGGTGATTGTCGTTCGACGTGCGGGCGGCGGTGCTGCGGATGACGACGAAATCGGCATCGACCACTTCGAGGCGCGCCGGGAACGGCTTTGCATTCCGGCGGGCCGGCGTCTTCGGCTCCGGCGGCAGAAGGTCGATCCGGCCCTTCGCCTCGCGTCTTGCTCTGAAGGCGTTCATCGCAACCTCCCCGCTTCGCCAGCGCCCTTTCCGCGCAAAATCATGGGCGAAAAGTCGGGCATTGAATGAAATCCTTACGAAACGTAAACCATACTGGTTAATGCTTCGGAAACCCGACCGTGAAAGAGCCGCTTTCCTGTGCGACCTCGCCAGCGGACCTGCTTCGGCAGGCAAGGTAACCCGCCTTTAGAACCGGATTGATCATTGATTCACTTCGAGAATGTCGGACTGCGCTATGGAATGGGCCCGGAAATCCTCCGCGACCTGACCTTCGATATTCCGCACCGCTCCTTCCAGTTCCTGACCGGGCCGTCCGGCGCCGGCAAGACGACGTTGCTGCGCCTGCTCTTCCTCTCCCTGCAGCCGACGCGCGGCATCATCCGCACCTTCGACCGCGAGATCTCGACCATCCCGCGCGACGAGCTGCCGATGCTGCGCCGGCGCATCGGCATCGTCTTCCAGGATTTCCGCCTGCTCGATCACCTGACGACCTATGAGAACGTCGCCCTGCCGCTGCGCGTGCGCGGCAAGGAGGAAGCGAGCTATCGTGCCGACGTGCTCGAACTTCTGAAATGGGTCGGGCTCGGGGAACGAATCAACGTGTTGCCGCCGGTGCTGTCGGGCGGGGAGAAGCAGCGTGCGGCCATTGCCCGCGCCCTCATCGACCGGCCGGAACTGCTGCTCGCCGACGAGCCGACCGGCAATGTCGACCCGCCGATGGCACGCCGGCTGCTCAGCCTCTTCCTCGAACTGAACCGGCTCGGCACCGCCGTGGTGATCGCCACGCACGATCTGTCGCTGATGGACCAGGTGGAGGCGCGGCGCATGATCCTCTCGCAAGGGCGGCTCGACATCTATGACTGACGCGCCCCGCGAGACCGCCCAGGAGGCCCAGCCCGCCCGCCGGCCGGAAATGAAGGTGCGCCCGACGGCGCCCATCGTGCCGCCGGCGAATGTTTCCGGCAATGCGCTGATGCTCGTCATCGCCATCATGGCCTTCCTCGCCTGCCTCACCTTCGGCGCGGTCAGCATGGTGCGGGCGACGGCGGCGAGCTGGCAGAGCCAGATCTCCCGCGAGATCACCATCCAGATCAAGCCGGACGACGATCTCGATATGGAGAAGGCGCTCACGGACGCGCGCGACCTTGCCCTCACCTTCTCCGGCACGCGCGACGGCACGATCGTCGACAAGACGGCAACGGCACGGCTGCTCGAACCCTGGCTCGGCGAGGGGCTGAACATCGACGAACTGCCGGTGCCGCGCCTCGTCATCGTCACCATCGACGAGCAGAACCCGCCGGATTTCACGGCGATGCGGGCCGCGCTGGCGGAGAAGATCCCGACGGCCTTCCTCGACGACCACCGCACCTGGGTCGACCGTCTCGTCGCCATGGCGCGCACGACGGCCTTCATCGGCACGGGCGTGCTGGTGCTCGTCTTCTCCGCCATGGTGCTGACCGTCATCTTCGCGACGCGCGGCGCGCTTTCCGGCAACCGGCATATCGTCGAGGTGCTGCATTTCGTCGGCGCCGAGGCGAGCTTCGTCGCTTCCGAATTCCAGAAGCATTTCCTGAAGATCAGCCTGAAGGGCTCGCTTGCCGGCGGGCTGCTGGCGGCGCTGTTCTTCGCCGTCGCTGGCTTCTGGCAGGGGCGCTCCATCGCGACGCCGCAGAGCGACCAGGCGACGGCGCTGTTCGGCACCTTCTCCATGGGGGTCACGGGTTATCTCGGCATTGCCGGCACGATCGTCGTGATCGCGCTGCTGACGACGCTGACGGCCCGTTTCACCGTGATGCGGACCATCCACGAAATCGACCAGATCCGCTCCGACCCTTCACGCACCGACCAGTTGCCCGACCCATGACGCGGACCGGACGGGCGCTCGCCGTAAAACGGACTATCGGTTGCCGCAATCCCGTTCTATGGACGGAATCATGAACGCGCTTGAACGGGCAAAACCGGGTCTGCCGCACGGCGCCCGGTCTGACGGGGCGGGACGGCGACGCAAAGGCCCCGTCCGTCTCGCCGTGCGCGTGGTTCTCGCGCTCCTCCTGCTCGCTGCCGTGGCGGGCACGGGCGGCTTCCTCTATTTCGCCGAAACCGTCGCCGCGCTCGAAACGCCGAGCGACCCGAAGGCCGATGCCATCGTGGTGCTGACCGGCGGCTACCAGCGCATCGACCGGGCCATCGACCTTCTCAAGCAGGGCGCCGGCGAGCGGCTGCTGATCTCGGGCGTCAACCCCGCGACGAGCGGCAACCAGATCCGCAAGCTCACGCAGAGCTCGTCTACGCTGTTCGAATGCTGCGTCGACATGGGGTACGAAGCGGTCGACACGATCGGCAATGCCAACGAGACGGCGCGCTGGATCAGCGACCACCAGTTCCGCCGCGTGCTCGTCGTCACCAACAACTACCACATGCCGCGCAGCCTGCTGGAGCTGAAGGTCATCGATCCCAGGACCGAGTTCATCGCCTATCCCGTCGTCAATTCGGACCTGAAGAACGGCAACTGGCTGCGCCAGCCGGGCGTGATGAAGGCGATGCTGTCGGAATATCTCAAGTATAGCCTCGCGCATATCCGCGCCTTTGCCGGCGCGCGCAGCTGGTCCGGACTGCGCGGCGACATGGCGGGCCTTTCCGGCGGCTGATCGCTATGGCGGAAGCCTCCTTTCAGGCCCTTGTTTTTCCGCATCCCGTCAGTGCAAAACCGTGCACACTTTTGCGCGACACGCTTTTGAATATCGTGTAGGGCGAAGAAACGCGTCCCGCTGACAGGCTGCCTGATGATCGCTTTCCGTTCCGTGCTCTTCAATACCCTCTTCTACCTGAACCTCATCGTGCAGATGATCGTCATGACGCCGGCCTATTTCCTGCTGCCGCGCAAGAAGGCCTACGGCATCGCCAAGAACTGGGTGAGGAGCAATCACTGGCTCTTCGAGACGATCGTCGGCACGACCTTCGAGATCGAAGGGCTGGAGAACATCCCGAAGGGCGGCTACATCTTCGCGCCGAAGCACCAGTCCTTCTGGGATGCCTATGCATTGCTGCCCTGGCTGGACGATCCCTTCTATATCCTCAAGCGTGAACTCACCTGGATCCCGCTCTTCGGCTGGTATCTGAAGAAGCAACGCATGGTGCCGGTCGATCGCAGCGCGCGCGGCAAGGTCATGGCCGCCGTCATGCAGCGCACCAAGGCGGAGATGAATTCCGGCCGCCAGCTCATCATCTATCCGGAAGGCACGCGTCGCCCGCCGGGCGCGACGCCGGAATACAAGTACGGCATCGCCCGCCTCTATCGCGATCTCCAGGTGCCGGTCGTGCCGGTCGTCATGCATCCGGGCCTGTTCTGGCCGCGGCGCAAGTTCATCCGCTATCCAGGGCACTTCAAGGTGCGCATCCTGCCGGCGATCGAGCCGGGCATGGATCCGGACGCCTTCCTCGCCCATCTCGTCGAGGTGATGGAGACGGCGAGCGACCGGCTGCTGGTGGAAACCGCGGCGGCGAACCCGAACCTGCCTTTGCCGCCGACGGCCGAGCGGCGTCTGGCGGAGCTGAAGGCACACGCCGCCTGATCAGGCGGAGCTTCGTGCGTGGAGGTTTTCCGCGGTGCGACCGACATCCTCCAGCCAATGGTCGCGGATGCCCATTTCGCGCAGATGCACCAGCGTGTTGCGCACATAGTCGATATTGTGGCCCGACTTGCCGACGGCGGAACTGACGGTCGCGGCCGCCTCCTCGACGGAGAGCGCGCCGGCGAACTGGTGGTGGGCGCGGTCGCAGATATAGGCGAGCGTCGAGACGCGGCGGCCGTCGCCGAGCGTCGCGGCAAGCGTGCGCTCCTTGTAGACATGGGTCACCAGTTCCCGCTCGCGCAGGTAATCGACCACCGCCTCCCGGCTTGCGGGTGCGATGCGGAAGGCGACGCCGCGGCAGGAGCCGCCGCGATCGAGGCCCAGCACGAGGCCGGGTCTGGCCTCCGTGCCGCGATGGACCCAGGAGCGCACGCAGAGCGAACGGCGGAAGCCGAAGAGATGGGCCGGCTGCTGTTCCTCGAATTCGAAGCCCGGATTCCACATCAGCGAACCGTAGCCAAAAACCCAGAATTCGTTCATATCCACCGTCACCTGGACCATCTCTCAAAAAGCCGCCGCAATTGCCGGCTTTGACGCGCTTGCGGGCAAATCATGTCCGCCACCATTGGAGAACAACATGGCATCGTCAAGCCGCGCCGGCACGTCCGGCGTCACGCGCAAACTCGTCCGGCTCGCCGTTGCCGTCGTTCTCGTCGCCGCGCTCTATACGGGCGGATGGTTCTATGCCGCAAGCTGGCTGAAGGACACGCTGGACCGGCAGCTCTCCGCATCCGCGCAGGGCATGCATTCGGCCTCGTGCAGCAATCTTTCCGTTCGCGGCTTCCCGTTCCGCATCGGCCTCTTCTGCGATGCGGTCGGCATCGACGACCGCCCGACGGGCCTGTCGGCGAGCTTCGGGGCGCTCCGCTCGGCCGCGCAGGTCTATCGCCCGGGCCATGCGGTCGCCGAACTCGACGGGCCGGCGCAGGTGCGCGTGACGCCCGATCTCGTCTTCGATGCCGACTGGGATCTTCTGCGGGCAAGCGGCACCGCCTGGACGAACGGGCTCGACCGTGCCTCGGTCGCCTATGACGGGCTGAAGGGCCGGCTCAACGTGCCCTCCGAGGCCGTTTCGCTCGGCGTGACCGCTGCCCATGGTGAAAAGCATATCCGTCAATCCGGTGGGGCGCTCGATGTCGCCGCCTCCTTCGATGCGCTCTCGCTCGATCTTGGCGACCGGGTGCTGCCGCCGCTTGACGTCACGGCCGACATGACGATCGCCGATGCCGCGACATGGATCTCCGCCGAAGGCCCGCCGGCCGGCGCGCCGCTCGGCGCAAACATGGAGCTGCGCCGCCTGTCGCTCGACCTCGGCGACGGCAAGGTGGCGACCCTTTCCGGCCCGCTCAAGGTGGGTGACGACGGCTACCTCTCGGGCACGCTCGATCTCGACATCGCCGGCATCACGGTCTGGCGCGACCGGATCTCCGAGGCGTTTCCGGAGATCGCGGAGACGGCGGCGCAGGTCGCGCAGGTGGTCGAAGGCCTGTCGAAGGGCGGCGACCGGGCGGTGGTGAAGCTCAATGTGCAGGACGGGACGGTCTATCTCGGCCTCTTCCCGATCGCGTTCATCCCGCCGATCTGATCTCAGCTCTTCTTGTCGGCGACCGGTCGGCCGAAATTCGGCGCGGACGTGTCCTGGCCCGCATCGATGATCGAGCGGCGGATGGCGCGAGTGCGGGTGAAAAGGTCGAAGAGCTTCTCGCCATCGCCCCAGCGGATGGCGCGCTGCAGATAGGCGAGGTCCTCGGAAAAGCGCGCCAGCATTTCGAGGATCGCGTCCTTGTTGTGCAGGCAGACGTCCCGCCACATGGTCGGGTCCGAGGCGGCGAGGCGGGTGAAATCGCGGAAGCCCGAGGCGGAATATTTGATTACCTCGGATTCCGTCACGGTTTCGAGATCGTCCGCCGTGCCGACGATGTTGTAGGCGATGATATGCGGCAGGTGCGAGACGATGGCGAGCACCTTGTCGTGGTGCTCCGTGTCCATCTCGTCGACCTTGGAGCCGAGCGCCTCCCAGAAGGCGGCGAGCCTGCGCTTGGCCTCCTTGTCCGTGCCGTGCACGGGGGTGAGGATGCACCAGCGGTTCTGGAACAGTTCGGCGAAGCCGGCGTCCGGGCCGGAATGCTCGGTGCCCGCCAGCGGGTGGCCGGGGATGAAATGCACGGTCTTCGGCATGTGCGGCAGCATCTGCGCGACGACCGAGGTTTTGGTGGAGCCGACGTCGGTGACGATGGCGCCGGGCTTCAGGTGCGGGGCGATGTCCTCCGCCACCTTGCCGGAGGCGCCAACGGGCACCGAGACGATGACGAGGTCGGCGCCTTCCACGGCCGTGCCGGCGTCATGGACGTAGTCGGTGCCGAGCTCGAGTTCGCGGGCGCGGTCGAGCGTCTCCTGGCTGCGGCTGGAAATGGTGACGGTCCTGGCAAGGCCCTTCGCCTTGACGGCGCGGGCGATGGAGGAGCCGATGAGGCCGATGCCGATCAGTGCGATCTTGTCGAAATGTCCGTCCGTCATGCCCTTCGCCCTTCGTTTCCGCTTGGGCCCGCTCTAGCGGGCGGGCCGGCATTTGTCGAGGGGATCAGCGCGGCGCGCGCTCGCGCGTCGTCGGCACGCCCTGCGGGGCGAGTACAGGTACGAAGACGCGGCGCGAGGCGCGGGCGGCGACGGGCAGGCCCTGATAGAGCCGCTTCTGCGCCTCCACGATGATGACGCCGGAGAACATCGGCCAGAGCATGCGCCCCAGACGCTCGAAGGCGCCGCGCAGTTTCTGCACGCTGCGCAGCTTGGAGGGCGGGAAGAACAGCGCTTCGGCCGAGGCGCCGGGCGTGAAGTTGGTCTCGCGCAACAGCGCGGTCAGCTGGCCGCGCGAATAGGGCCGGCCGGAGCCGAAGGGCGTATGCTCCATGCGTGCCCAGACGCCGCGCCGGTTCGGCACGACGATGACGAGCCGCCCGCCCGGGGCCAGCACGCGCCAGAGCTCCTTCATCGTCTCGCGCGGGTTCTCCGCAAATTCCAGCGAATGCACCATCAGCACGCGATCGACCGAGGCATCCGGCAGCGGCAGTTCCTCGTCGAAGACAAGGGCCGTGGAGGAGAGCTCGCCCGGCGGCCAGTTCACCGCGCCCTGGCCGGCCGGCATGAAGGCGAAGGTGCGCTCGGTATCGGCGCGGAACCGTTCCAGGTAGGGCACGGCATAACCGAGCCCGACCAGCCGCTCGTCCGGCAGGCGCGCCCAGAGCGAGGCGAGCGCCATGGCGATCGAATGGTCGGCGAGGCGCCCGAGCGGCGAGTGGTAGAATTCACGAAGGTCGACGATATCGGCATGCATGACCTGAATGTGCGCGACGGGCCGGTGGACTTCAAGGCCGATTGCCTTACATTCCCGCCGACCGCCCGCAATGCGATGAGGAATGCGCCATGACCCCGCTGGAAATAGACCTCTTTCCCTGCCGCAGCGATAATTTCGGCGTGCTGCTGCACGATCCGGCGACGGGGGCGACCGCGAGCATCGATGCGCCGGAGGAAAAGCCCATCCTCGATGCGCTCGCCCGCCGCGGCTGGACGCTCAGCCATATCTTCACGACGCATCACCACAACGACCATGTCGAGGCCAATCTGACGCTGAAGAACCGTTTCGGCGCGACGATCATCGGGCCGGCGCGCGAGACGATCCCGGGCATCGACCGCAAGGTGGATGGCGGCGACAGCTTCGACTTTGCCGGCAGGCGCGTCGAGGTCATCCTGACGCCGGGGCATACGGCTGGGCACATCTGCTTCCATCTGCCGGCGGAAAAGCTGCTCTTTGCGGCCGATACGCTGTTTGCGCTCGGCTGCGGCCGGCTCTTCGAGGGCACGCCGGCGCAGATGTGGGAATCGCTTGAAAAGCTCGCCGCGCTGCCGGAGGAGACGACCGTCTATTTCGGCCATGAATACACGCTCTCCAATGCACGCTTCGCCATAACCGTCGATCCGGGCAATGCCGCCCTCGCAAGCCGCGTGGCGGAGATCGAGTCGCTTCGGGCGGCGGGCGCTTTCACCGCACCGACGACCATCGGCCTCGAAAAGGCGACCAACCCCTTCCTGCGGGCCGCCGATCCTTCGATCCGCCGCCATCTCGGCATGGAAACGGCGAGCGACGCCGAGGTCTTTGCGGAAATCCGCGCACGCAAGGACCGGTTCTGATGACGCCCCGGGATATCATCGCCCGGCTCGGCATGGAGCGGCATCCGGAAGGCGGCTGGTATGTGCAGACCTTTCGCGATGCCGCGGGCGGCGCGCGCGGACATTCGACGGCGATCTACTACCTCCTGGAGCGGGGCGAGCGCTCGCACTGGCACCGGGTGAAGGATGCGGTCGAGGTCTGGCACCATTATGCCGGCGGGCCGCTGGCGCTGTCTGTGAGTGACGGCGCTGCGCCGGCGGAGACGCAGGTGCTGGGGCCGGATCTTGCGGCGGGCGAACGGCCGCAGGTCATCGTGCCGGCGAACTGGTGGCAAGCGGCCGAACCGCTCGGCGACTGGACGCTGGTCGGCTGCACGGTCTCGCCGGGCTTTCTCTTCTCGTCCTTCGAGATGGCGCCGCCCGGCTGGGAACCGGGCGCCTGATCAGGCCGGGCTTGCCGCCGCCTTGCGGAAGATCATGTCCTTGGCGGCGAGGATTGCCCCGCCCGTGACCAGCAGGCAGGCAAGGCCGATGCGCCAGGACGGTTCGGCAAAGCCGGACAGGATCAGCACGAGCGTCGAGAGCAGCGGTGCGGCATAGCTTGCGGCCCCGAGGATCTGGATGTCGCCGTTCTTGATGCCGAAATCCCAGGCATAGAAGGCCGCGCCGACGGGCAGGAGGCCAAGGCCGGCGACGGCGAGCCATTCGAAGCCCGTTTGCGGCCAGACCGTGGTTTCCAGCATCAGGTGGCAGGCAAGCGAGAGGAGGGCGGTGGCGAGGCAGAAGCCGGTCACCACATCCGTCGAGACCGCCTCGAAACGGCGGGTGAGCAGTGAATAGCCCGCCCAGGTGAAGGCGCAGAGGAAGGCCGCGCCATAGCCGACAAGGTACGCCTCATCGAAGGCGAAGCCGTTGCGGCCGACGATGAGCACCGTGCCGCCGAGGCCGAGGCACGCGCCGACGACATGATTCCATTTCAGCCGCTCGCCCGGCAGCAGCGCCGAGCCGACGACGATGAGGAGCGGCCAGAGATAGGCGATCAGGCCGGCTTCCACGGCGGGCGCGTTGCGCAGCGCGGTGAAGTAGAGGAAGTGGTAGCCGAAGAGGCCGAGAATGCCGGTGATCCAGACCTTGGCCGGTTGCCGCAGCAGCTTGGTGCGCTCGGGCCGGGCGAGGAGCACGAAGATGCCGGGCAGGCTGCCGATCAGGAAGCAGACGGCGGAGAGCTGGAAGGGCGGCATCTTGCCGGAGGCCGCAGTGAAGAGCGCGAGCAGCGACCACATCAGGATCGCCGAAAAGCCAATCAGGGTCGCACGCGTCTTCAAGGCCGATCACTCCCGCCGGTCCGCCGACGGGCCGGGCGCGTCAGCCGCCGAAGCGCGTGGCCGAGACGGTGACAGGGCCGAGCTTGGTCGGAATCTGTACATAGACCGGAGCATATACCTTCGCGCTCTCGGCCTTGGCAAACCAGATTTCCATCGTCTTCAGCTTGCGCAGGTATTCCACGTCGTCGCGGCCCTTGCGATAGCCGGATTTCGGCACGAAGCGGATGCCGCAGACGACAACCTCGCCCTCGAAGCCCTTGGTGGAATAGGGCTTGGTGCCCTTGGAGCTCAGTTTCAGGTCGAGGCGGCTCTCACCGTCGAAGATCGGCAGCGTCTTCGGGCAGACGCGGCTTCCCTCCGGGATGATGAGGCCGGAAATCGGGTCGAGCACGGCGCGCATGTCGGCGGTGGAGACGGGCACCCAGTTCTTCGGCTTGCGCCGCGGCGGCGTCATGCTGGCGGTGATGACATTGCCGTTGTGGAAGGTGACGTCGATGGCGCGGCTGCGCTTGCCGCTCTTGTAGTTCACCGAATAGTTCGTGGCGTGCAACCGGCCGCGGCTGACGGTGCCTGAGACCGAGGTCGTGCCCTTGGTGCTCGAGAAGATATCGGCAAGGCCGGCCGATTGCAGGCTGCCGGAAATCGTGTAGCGGTTGCCGTTGAAGGCCGAGCGGAAGGTGGCGGTGGCCACCGGCAGGCCGGACAGGCGGATGCTGTAATCCGTGCGGTGCTCGATTTCCGCCGACGAAAGCGGCGTTGCGCCACCCATAAGGGCAAGCGACATGACAGCGCCAGCAACCCAAACCCGCCCGTTCATCTTCACGACTCCCATTGAGACGCCCCGCCTAGTCTGCCATTGCGGCGATTCTACGCCGCGGCAAAAGTCCGATCCACTTGCTCTTGCCTGCAAATCATGGCCTTTGGCAACTGAATTCAGGGTGAACGGCAGGTTTGGCTTGACGTCGGCGTCGCGTGTGACTATAGAACCGCGACTTTCCAAAAAGGCCAGACGGACTGCGGCCGGTTTCGGTGCCGGAAACGTATTGTCCTGAACAAAGAAAAATAGGTGTATCATGTCCCGTAGTTGCGAATTGACCGGCAAGGGCGTCCAGTCGGGCAACAATGTGAGCCACGCAAACAACAAGACGAAGCGCAAGTTCCTGCCGAACCTGTGCAATGTCACGCTGATTTCCGACGCCCTCGGCCAGCGTTTCCGTCTTCGCGTTTCCGCTGCTGCCCTCCGCTCGGTCGAGCACCGCGGTGGCCTCGACGCCTTCCTGCTGAAGGCCGAAGAGAACGAACTGTCGATGCGCGCTCGCCTGCTGCGCCGCCAGATCGCCAAGAAGACCGCTGCAGCCGCCTGATCCAAGGCGTCACGTCAGACCGTTTTCATTGAGGCTTGACCGGTCGCCGGGCAGGCCTCAATGCTTTGCGCTAAAACGCAATTCCTGGCGGAAGGCTGCTTTGCACCTTTCCCGGAATCGCCTCATCCCTCCAACTGGTGGCATCACCCAGGATAAAAAAATGCTCGCGAACCGCATTACCCTTCTCTATGTCCTCCTGATGACAGCCGTGGTCGTCGCCTCAAACGTGCTGGTGCAGTATCCGCTTTCGGGCGTGCTGCTGGGCATCAACCTCGGCGACCTGCTGACCTATGGTGCCTTCACCTATCCGGTCGCCTTCCTCATCACCGACCTCACCAACCGCCAGTTCGGCCCGCGCGTCGCGCGCCGCGTCGTCGCGGCCGGTTTCGTCGTGGCGGTGGCCTTCTCCTTCGCCGTCGCCTCGCCGCGCATTGCGATCGCATCCGGTTCGGCGTTCCTGTTCGGCCAGCTGCTCGACATCTCGGTCTTCAACACGCTCCGCCGGCAGGCCTGGTGGCGCGCGCCGCTGATCGCGTCGCTGATCGGTTCGCTGCTGGATACGATCCTGTTCTTCTCCTTCGCCTTCGCGCCGGCCTTTTCCATCTTCGGCCCGAACGATGCCTTCGCGATCGAATGGGCGCCAATCCTGGGCGTTCTTGCCGCGGAAGCCCCGCGCTGGATCTCCTGGGCGCTCGGCGATTTTTCGGTGAAGGTTCTGGTCGGTTTCGTCATGCTGCTGCCCTATGGCGCGCTGATGAGCAAGCTGAAGCCGATGCCGGGCGTCGAAAAGCTGGCCTGAGAAGAAAGCACAGCCGACGGGCGGTTCAGGTTCACGACAGGCCTTGCCCCACCCATCGCCGCGCCCGGAACGTGAATGCCCGGCTCAAGGCCGGGCATATGCCGGAGGGGTGGCGGTGGCGTTATTTTCCCAATAGCAGGCGGAATTCGAGCATCAGGTTGCGCTGGAGGATGGAGTGGTTGTCGTCGGAGACGACGATCAGACGGATATCGTCCTCACCCATCACCACGACGTCCAGCCCTTCCATATTGTCGATCTGATGGCTGAGGTCGACGTCGATCAGCACGTCGCCGTCGACCACCGCACCGGGGCGGATCTTCCCGCCGTCGATGCGGCGGATGCGCATGCCGATGCCGTCGGAGAGCCGGAAGCGGCGCTCCAGCAGCAGGAGGTCGCCATTCGGCAGGAAGGCGCCGTCGGTGATGTCCCAGGGATCGTTGCGCGTGACAGCGAAGGTGCCGGCGCGCGGGCCGCCGAGCACGGCGGCAAAGACGTTGCCGTCGGGATCGAGGCTGCGTTCCGTGACGGTGACCGGCACGGCGCCGAGCGGCCCCGCCTCCGGTGACATCGCCAGCGTCTCCATGCCGCGGTTGCTGCGCAGCTCGCGCCGGGGGAAGGGAAGGGCGAGGCGGCGGGCGGGCCTTGCGTCCATGAAGCCGGGGTCGGGATAGGCGTCGATGCGGTGGACGTTCTCGAAGCTTACCAGAACCTCGCCCTTGCCGAGGGCAAGGCCCTCCGCATCCATCTGGTACTTGACGTTTTCGTCCTGGCCTTCCTCGTTGAGCATCGAGCGTATCTTGAGATCGGCAAGGCCGCTCAGCCGGCCTTCGGCGTCCCGCTCGATGCGGCCGGTCAGCCAGTGGCCGGTATCGAGCACGGCGACGAAATCCTGCCGGTCGGCGCGGAAACGGATCGCCGAGACGGCGCCGAGCAGGGGATTGCTGGACGAATAGCTGATGCCGCCGAGGAATTCGAGCTTGCCGAAGGTGCGCTGGTCGGAGCCGAAGGTGAAGTGCGTGATGGCGCGGCTGGTGACGGGAAGCGCCACGACCTCCGCTGCTGCAGGCCCTGGCAACGGCAGCGAAAGCGCGATGGCGGCGGCGAGAAGAGGGAGGCCTCGCATAAGGCTCCCTATGCGCCGGCGTGGTACCGGCTCAGCCGGCACGGCGTCGGCCGGCGGGGCGTCGGCTGGTGGCCTCGTCGGCGAAGAGCGAGGCGAGCTGTTCCGTCATCGCGCCGGCCAGTTCGTCGGCATCGACGATGGTGACGGCGCGGCGATAATAGCGCGTCACGTCATGGCCGATGCCGATGGCGAGAAGCTCGACCGGCGATTTCGTCTCGATCTGCTCGATGACGGCGCGCAGGTGCCGTTCCAGATAGTTGCCGGGGTTCACCGAAAGCGTCGAATCATCGACCGGCGCACCGTCCGAGATCATCATCAGGATGCGGCGCTGCTCGGGGCGGGCCAGCAGGCGATTGTGCGCCCAGATCAGCGCCTCGCCGTCGATGTTCTCCTTGAGCAGGCCCTCGCGCATCATCAGGCCGAGATTGCGCCTCGCGCGCCGCCACGGGGCGTCCGCGCCCTTGTAGACGATGTGGCGGAGGTCGTTGAGGCGGCCGGGTGATTGCGGCTTTCCGCTGCCGAGCCACTTTTCGCGCGACTGGCCGCCCTTCCACGCCTTGGTGGTGAAGCCGAGGATCTCGACCTTCACGCCGCAGCGCTCCAGCGTGCGCGCGAGAATATCGGCGCAGGTGGCGGCGACGGTGATCGGCCGGCCGCGCATCGAGCCGGAATTGTCGATCAAGAGCGTCACGACCGTATCGCGGAAGGTCGTGTCCTTCTCGCGCTTGAAGGAAAGCGGCTGCATCGGATCGATGATGATGCGCTGCAGGCGGGCGCTGTCGAGATAGCCCTCTTCGAGGTCGAATTCCCAAGCGCGGTTCTGCTGTGCCATCAGGCGGCGCTGCAGGCGGTTCGCCAGGCGGCCGACGGCGCCCTGCAGATGGGCGAGCTGCTTGTCGAGGAAGGCGCGCAGGCGATCGAGCTCCGCCTCGTCGCACAGCTCCTCCGCCGTGATCATCTCGTCGAATTCCTCGGTGAAGACCGTGTAGTCGACCTTCTCGTTGAAATCGCTGAAGGGATGGTTCGGGCGGCGGACCTCGCCGGGCGTCTCGCTGTCGTCGCCGTCGTCGTCGACGAGATCGTCGTCGGAGATCTCCGCGCCGTCCATCTCGCCTTCGTCCATCTGGTCGTCGGACGTCTCGTTCTCGTCGGCGGGCGCTGCGTCGTCGCCGGCGTCCTCCTGGCTTTCGTTGTCTTCCTGCTCGTCGCTGCGCGGCTGGTCCTCGTCCTCGGGCGTCTCTGAATCATCCGGCTCGGTTTCGTCCTCGCCATACTGTTCGGCGACGTTCATCGAGGCGAGCATGTTGCGCACGACGCGGGAGAAAGCCTGCTGGTCGTTGATGGCGGCGGTGAGGCCGTCCATGTCGCGACCGGCCTTGTCGGTGATGAAGTCGCGCCAGAGGTCCAGCACCTTGCCGGCGGAGGCCGGCGGGGCCTGGCCCGTCAGCTTTTCCCGAACGATGAGTGCGACGGCCTCTTCGAGCGGCGCATCGGCCTGGCGGCTGATCGCGCCGAAATTCGCCTTGGCGTATTTCTCCGTCAGCATGGTGGTGAGGTTCTGCGCCATGCCCGGCATGCGGTTGGAGCCGATGGCCTCGACGCGCGCCTGCTCGACCGCGTCGAAGATCGCGCGGGCGTCCGCCCCCTGCGGCGACATGGTCGCGTGGATGCGGGCATCGTGGCAGGCCTTGCGCAGCGCCATCGAATCGCCGAGGCCGCGGGTGATCGCGACTTCGGTGGGCGAGGGGCGCTTCGTCAGTTCCGGCAGGCGGATACGCTCGCCGGTCATGCCGGGCCGCTCGTTGGCGAAGGAAACCTCCACCTCCGCATCGCCGGCGACGGCGCGCACGCAGCCCGTCACCGCGCGGCGGAACGGCTCCATGTCGACCACGCCGCCGGGCCTCGGCTTCGAATTGTCTCCGCGAGCTGCCATGCGCTTTTCCCGGGCCTCAGGCCGTCGCCTCCAGCACGATGTTGGCGGCGCTTTCCTTCAGTTCGACGCCGAAGGCGCGCTGATAGAGTTCGGCGACCAGCGTGCGTTCCAGCTCGTCGCACTTGTTGAGGAAGGTGACGCGGAAGGCGAAGGCGAGATCGCCGAAGATCTCGGCGTTTTCGCCCCAGGTGATGACGGTGCGCGGGCTCATCACGGTGGAGAGGTCGCCGTTGATGAAGGCGGCGCGGGTGAGGTCGGCGACGCGGACCATGCGCGAGATCGTGTCGCGGCCGTCCTTGCCGGCGGCAAGGCGCTTCACCTTGGCGGCGACGATGCTGACCTCGTTGTCGTGCGGCAGATAGTTCAGCGTGGTGACGATCGACCAGCGGTCCATCTGCGCCTGGTTGATCTGCTGCGTGCCGTGGTAGAGGCCCGTCGTATCGCCGAGGCCGACCGTGTTGGCGGTGGCGAACAGGCGGAAGGCGGGGTGCGGGCGGATGACGCGGCTCTGGTCGAGCAGGGTCAGGCGGCCGGAGGATTCCAGCACGCGCTGGATGACGAACATCACGTCCGGGCGGCCGGCATCGTATTCGTCGAAGACGAGCGCGACATTGTGCTGGTAGGCCCAGGGCAGGATGCCGTCCTTGAATTCGGTGACCTGCAATCCGTCCTTCACGACGATGGCGTCCTTGCCGACAAGGTCGATACGGCTGACATGGCTGTCGAGGTTGACGCGCACGCAGGGCCAGTTGAGGCGGGCGGCGACCTGCTCGATATGGGTCGACTTGCCGGTGCCGTGATAGCCGGAGACCATGACGCGGCGGTTATGCGCGAAGCCCGCGAGGATGGCGAGGGTGGTTTCCCGGTCGAACAGGTAGTCCGGGTCGAGGTCCGGCACATAGGCGTCCGCCTTGGAATAGGCCGGAACCTTGAGGTCCGTATCAATGCCGAAAACCTCCCGGACGGATACCGTGGTATCGGGGAGGTTGGAAATATCGAGATCCATCTTGCTCATCACGTCTCCGCGGGCGGCGGGCTTGCCTCCACCCCAATATCCTAGTGCACGCCGACTGCGCCCTTTGCCTGATGGCATCGTGCGAAACCGGGCGATTCCGTCCGGCCGCAAAATGCTCTAGCAGAAGCCGGCCTGCTTTAACAATTGATATGCTTGGATGACCGCGCGAAAACGCTCTTCCGAGCCTCTATCTCCGCCATTTGCATCGGGGTGATGCTTTTTGACAAGGGCTTTGTAGGCGGTCTTGATGTCCTGGGCCGTCGCGGTGGCGGCAAGGCCGAGCGTGTCGTAGGCTTTCGCCTCCAGCGTTTTCAGCTTCCTGGCGCGCGGCTCCATCTGCGGCCGGCGGCCTTTTCCCTCGGCGAAGAAGCCGAAGGGATCGCGGATGCGCTGATTTGCCCCGGCGGAACCCGAACGCGCCGTGCCCTGCGCCGGACCGTTCTTCGCCGCCTTGTTGACGCCGATCGTCCAGGTCGGGCGGTGGCCGGTGATCGCCTCCTTCTGGTAGCGGGCGATCTCGCCGTCGGAAAGGCCGGAGAAGTAGTTGTAGCCCTTGTTGTATTCCTTGACGTGCTCGAAGCAGAACATGAAATACTGGCCTTCGGCATTGCGGCCGACGGGCGCGCGATGCACGGCGTTCTCCTCGCAACCGTCCCACTGACAGATCGGCGCGGAGCGTTCGGGACGCTCCACGCGCCGCTTCGTGCGGATGCGGTCGAAGTATTTGGAATCGAGTTTCATGGCCCCATTATGGGGTTCCGGAAGGCCTGCAACAAGAATTGACAAAGCGGATTGTTGCTGGCTTTGTGGAACCATTTTGTGCATCGCGGCGCACGGTTTCCGCCGCCGAAGGTCTGCCATGTCCATGAAGTCCAGCATCGCCGAAAAGCTGACCGCCGCATTCACGCCGGAGCGGCTCGACGTCATCAACGAGAGCCACCTGCATGCCGGCCACCAGCCGGATTTCAACGGCGAGGGGGAGACGCATATGCGCGTGCGCATCGTCGCCTCCGCCTTTGCCGGCATGAGCCGCGTGGCGCGCCACCGGGCGATCAACGACCTCGTGAAGGCGGAGTTCGATGCGGGGCTGCATGCGCTGGCCGTCGAGGCGGCCGCGCCCGGGGAAGCAACCCGCTGGTGATGAGCGCATTCCCGCTTTTCTTCGAATAGCGAAAACGCTCTCATTTTTTGTTTTTGCGCAATTCCGGACGCAAAACCGCTGCACACTTTTGCTGGAATTGCTTTAGGTTCGCGGCGCTTCCGGCTCGACGGGGCGGACGCGCAGCTTGGTGATGCGGTTCTTCACCCGCTTCATCACGATGAAGCGCTTGCCGTAGAAGGTGAAGGCCTGACGCTCTTCCGGGATCGATTTCGATTCATGGATGACGAGGCCGGCAATGGTCGTCGCCTCCTCGTCGGGCAGGTTCCAGTCGAAGGCGCGGTTGAGGTCGCGGATCGTCACGCCACCGTCGACGACCAGCGAGCCGTCCGCCTCCTGCCGCACGCCCTGCATGTCGACATCCTTCTCGTCGGAGATGTCGCCGACGATCTCCTTAAGGATGTCCTGCAGCGTGACGAGGCCCTGCACCTCGCCATATTCGTCGACCACGGTCGCGAAATGCTCCTTGCGGCGGAGGAACGCGGCGAGCTGTTCCTTGAGCGTCGTGGTGTCGGGCACGAACCAGGGCTTTTGCGCCACCCTGGTAATGTCGAGGTTCTTCGGTTCGACGCCGGGTTCCGCCAGCGCGCGCAAAAGGTCCTTGGCGTGCACGACGCCGACGATGTTGTCGACCGAGCCGGCCCAGAGCGGCATGCGCGTATAGGGGCTTTCGAGCACGGCCTTGACGATCTCCTCCGGCGGGTCGCCGGCATTGAGCGCCCGCATGGTCGTGCGGTGGATCATGATGTCGGACACTTCCAGCGCATCGAGATCGAGCATGCCGGGGGATTTCTCCCGGTCGGATTTCGCCGCCGCGCCGTCGCGGGGGGATTGGCCGCCCCGGCGATCGCCCTCAGCCTCGCGTGTCTCCTGATGCGCGCGCCAGAGCGCTGCGATCGGTTTGCGCCGGCGGAAGAGAGCCACGGTGAGAACGATCAGGCCGAGCAGAAGAACGGCCAGCAGCCAGAAAAGGGGAGCGAGCGCGGCGGGCGTGTCGCTGTTCATTTCGGCAGCTTTTCCTTGAGGAAAGCGATGACCTCGGATTGCGGCACGTCATCGGCGACGAAGGACTGGCCGGCGCCGCGCGTCAGGATGAAGGTGAGCCTGCCGCCCTTGACCTTCTTGTCCTGGGCGATGGCATCCATCAACACCTCCGCCGGCGGCAGGCCGCCCGGGATCTGGTCCATGGCGGTCGGCAGGCCGACTTCGCGCAAGTGCGCCTCGACGCGTTTGCCGTCGTCGGGGCTGGCAAGGTTCATGCGGGCGGAAAACTGGTGGGCGAGCACCATGCCGATCGAGACGCCCTCGCCATGCACGAGGCGGGCGCTATCATACTGCGTCGCCGCCTCCAGCGCATGGCCGAAGGTATGGCCGAGATTGAGCAGGGCGCGCTGGCCGTTCTCCCGCTCGTCGGCGGCGACGACGTCGGCTTTCGCCTGGCAGCTCGTGGCGATCGCCTCGATGCGGGCCTCGCCGCCGGCAAAGACGGCGCGCCAGTTCTTTTCCAGCCAGGCGAAGAAGTCCGGCTTGTCGATCAGGCCGTATTTGGCGACTTCGGCATAGCCGGCGCGGAATTCGCGCGGGGAAAGCGTGTCGAGCACGTCCGTATCGGCGAGCACCAGGTCCGGCTGGTGGAAGACGCCGATGAGGTTCTTGCCGTGCGGCGAGTTGATGCCGGTCTTGCCGCCGACGGAGGAATCGACCTGCGCCAGCAGCGAGGTCGGCACCTGGATGAAGCGCGAGCCGCGGCGCGCGATGCCGGCGGCAAAGCCGGTGAGGTCGCCGATGACCCCGCCGCCGAGCGCCACGACCGCGTCGTTGCGTTCGATGCGGGCGGCGAGCACGCTGTCGCAGACGCTGATCAGGTGTTCGAAGCTCTTCGTCTTCTCCCCGGCCGGCAGCACGAGCGAGACCGCCTCGATGCCCTCCGCCTTCAGCGCGGCCATGAAATCGTCGAGATAGAGGGGGGCGACATGCGCGTCGGTGACGACGGCGATCTTGCGGCCTTTCAGGCGGCCCGCGATCTCGCGGCCGGCAGCGGATATGAGGCCGGGGCCGATCAGGATGTCGTAGGAACGGTCGCCGAGGTCAACCCGTACGGTGCGGCGGGCGGTGGCAGGTGCAGTCATCGTCATCTCGTCAGGCTTTCTTGGCGGCGGCGGTGATCGCGGTGAGCACCTCCTCCACCATGGTTTCCTTCTTCACGTCACGCGACAGGACCGTGAGATCGGCCTGCGCATAAATCGGATAGCGGGCGTTCATGAGGTTTTCTAGCGTCTGGCGCGGGTTCTCCGTCTTCAGCAGCGGGCGGGTGTCGCGCTTGTTGACGCGCTCCCACAGGACGTCGAGGTCGGCCTTCAGCCAGACCGACAGCCCGCCGCGCTTGATGTGCTTGCGGGTGTTCTCATTGATATAGGCGCCGCCACCGGTCGACACGACCCGCGGGCCGGAGCGCAGCAGGCGCTTGATGACGCGGGTCTCGAGCGCGCGGAACTCCGCTTCGCCATAGGCCGCGAACAGGTCGGTGATCGACATGCGCGAGACGCGCTCGATCTCGTGGTCGCTGTCGATGAAGGGAATGCCGAGCGCCTGCGCGGTCATGCGGCCGATCGCCGATTTGCCGGCGCCCATCAGGCCGATCAGCACGAGGTTGCGCTTGCCGAGCGCGGCGCGGGCCTCAGCGGCAAGCGTGAGAGGGGCCTGGTCGGTCAGCTCGGTCATGCGTGTTTTCCGGGGTTTCGTCCCTTTCCGTATCGACAAAAGCGCTGGAAGCGTCAAGCCATGCGTCGCACGGGAGCCGCAAAGACCGTGCGGATGGGGGATCCTCGGGTCGAGCCCGAGGATGACGGAAGAAGGGAGGGCGCCCCGCGAGAAAGACCGTTTCCCCTGCCGCACCGGCCAATGGCCGGTAACCTCTCCTCCCCGCGGGTCCTCCTCGGGCTCGACCCGAGAATCCCCGCCCTTGCGCTCGGCGGTGGGCGAGGCGATATAGGGACCATCGTCCCGGAGAGCGCCATGCCGACCCTGTTCCGATTCCTGTTCTTCTGCGCCGTGATCGCCGGTTCGATCTACGGCACGATGGTGGCGCTGGTGACCTTTGTGGAGCCGACGGAGCGCGAGGTGACGATCCGCATTCCTTCCGAGCGGGTAAACCCGCAACAATGAGGGATCCATCCGCCCTTCAGGTCGAATCCTTTCTCGAGATGATGAGCGCCGAGCGCGGCGCGGCGACGAACACGCTGCAATCCTACGAGCGGGACCTGGAGGATGCGCGTTCCTTCCTCACCGAGCGGAGCGTGCGGCTGGTGGAGGCGACGGCAGACGACCTGCGCGCCTATCTCGCCCATCTCGCCCGGCAGGGCTTTGCCGCCTCCTCGCAGGCCCGCCGGCTTTCGGCGCTGCGGCAGTTCTTCAAGTTCCTCTATGGCGAGGGGCTGCGTGGCGACGACCCGACCGGCATTCTCGATGCTCCCCGCAAGGGCCGGCCGCTGCCGAAGACGCTGAGCGTCGAGGATGTCGGCCGCCTGATCGCCCGGGCGGAGGCGGAGGCGGCGGAACCCGGCGACACGCTTCTCCAGCGCCGCCGCATGCATCTTCTGGTGGAACTTCTTTATGCCACGGGCTTGCGCGTCAGCGAACTCGTCTCGCTGCCGGCGAGCGTGCTGGCGCAGACGGGGCGCTTCCTCGTCGTGAAGGGCAAGGGCAACAAGGAGCGGCTGGTGCCGCTGTCGCGCGCCGCCGTCGCGGCGCTCGAAACCTATGGCGAGGCGCTGGCGGCCGATATCGGCGACGATCCGGCGGCGGGCGCCTTCCTGTTCCCGGCGAAAAGCAAGGAGGGCCATCTGCCGCGCCAGGTGTTCGCCCGCGACCTGAAGGCGCTGGCGGGGCGGGCGGGGATCCGGGCCTCGGCGCTCTCGCCGCATGTTCTGCGCCATGCTTTCGCCAGCCATCTCCTGCAGAACGGCGCGGACCTGCGCGCGGTGCAGGAACTGCTCGGCCACTCGGACATTTCGACGACACAAATCTATACGCATGTGCTGGAAGAACGGCTCCACCAGCTCGTTCAGACCCATCACCCCCTTGCCAAACAGGCAAAAAAACCGGATTAGGACCCCTCTTCATGCCACTGGTCCCGGCCGACGGCATCCTGACGCGGTTTGAGCAAACGATCGGAAACGCATCTCATGCACAACTACCTCGATTTCGAAAAGCCCATCTCGGATCTCGAAGGCAAGATCCACGAGCTCCGCAAGCTCGCCGAGGAAGATGAGAGCATCGACACGACGGACGAGGTCGGCCGGCTGGAAGTGCGCGCCCGCGAGGCGATGGCCGATATCTACGCCAAGCTGACGCCCTGGCAGAAGACGCAGGTCGCGCGCCACCCGCAGCGCCCGCATTTCCTCGACTTCGCCGCCCAGCTTTTCGAAGAGTTCACCCCGCTTGCCGGCGACCGCAAGTTCGCCGAGGACGAGGCGATCCAGGCCGGTCTCGGCCGCTTCAACGGCGAGGCCGTCGCCATCATCGGCCAGGAGAAGGGCAACGACACCAAGTCGCGCCTCAAGCACAATTTCGGCAGCGCCCGGCCGGAAGGCTACCGCAAGGCGATCCGCGTCATGGAAATGGCCGACCGCTTCGGCCTGCCGATCATCACGCTGATCGACACGGCCGGCGCCTATCCCGGCATCGGGGCGGAAGAGCGCGGCCAGGCGGAAGCCATCGCCCGATCGACCGAGATGTGCCTCAATGTCCGGGTGCCGATCGTTTCCGTGGTGCTCGGCGAGGGCGGCTCGGGCGGGGCCATCGCGATCGCCACCGGCGACCGCGTCTTCATGCTCGAACATGCGATCTACAGCGTGATCTCGCCGGAAGGCGCCGCCTCCATCCTCTGGCGCGATTCCACCCGCGCCAAGGAAGCGGCCAGCAACATGAAGATCACGGCCGAGGACCTGAAGGCCCTGGGCATCATCGATGGCATCATTCAGGAGCCTGTCGGCGGCGCGCATCGCGATCCGCAGGCCGTCATCGCGCGCACCGGCGATGTCATCGCGGATGCGCTCAAGGAGCTTTCCGCCAAGCCCGGCGACCAGTTGCGCAAGGATCGCCGTCAGCGCTACCTCAATATCGGCCGTCAGCTCTGAAGGGATTCTTGCCGGTCGGTGGCTCCCGGGCCGCCCTTTGCCCCATCTCGGCCATAATCCTTGTGTCTGAAACGATGCGGCGTGCCGGCAGCCTCGCGAAAGAATTCCCGGTTAACACTTTATGAAGTATAAGCCGGTTACCACTGCGCGTCCGCCCGCCGGCGCGACGGCTTGCGATCTGACGATTGTTGACGGACTTCTGGAATGCGCCTGACTGTTCTTGCCGCCGTATCGCTCCTTGCCGTGGCCGCCGCCGGCTGCACCAACGAGACGCTCGACTCGTTCGACAAGGTCGACGTCGACATCAGCAAGGTTTCCAAGAAGACCGACTACCAGCTTTCCTCGGCGGTGCTCGGCAAGCTTTCCTCGATGAACATCGACCGGTCCTCGCCGATGATGTTGCGCATCTTCAAAGAAGAGGGCCGGCTGGAACTGTGGAAGGCCGACCGCTCCAACCGCTACCAGCTGGTTCGCAACTACAAGATCTGCGCCTGGTCGGGAAAGCTCGGCCCGAAGATGAAGGAAGGCGACCGCCAGGCGCCGGAAGGGTTCTACCCGCTGTCGAGGGCGCACATGAACCCGAATTCGAGCTACTTCCTGGCGATCAATACCGGCTTTCCGAACGCCTATGACCGCGCCAACAAGGCGAGCGGCAGCCATCTGATGATCCATGGCGCCTGTTCGTCGTCCGGCTGTTATTCGATGACGGACGAGCAGATGGTGGAAATCTTCGCCTTCGCGCGCGACGCCTTCAACGGCGGCCAGTCGACAATCCAGCTCCAGGCCTTTCCCTTCCGCATGACCGCGGAAAACATGGCGCGTCACCGCGACAATCCGAATATCGAATTCTGGAAGATGCTGAAGGTCGGCTACGACCATTTCGAGCTGACCAAGCGTCCGCCGGAGGTCAATGTCTGCGAGAAGAAATATGTCTTCAACCAGCAGGCCGACAAACCCTTCTCGCCGGCGGGTGCCTGCCCGGCAATGACGACGCCGGCTGCCCTCGAGGTGGCGCTCGGCAGCTACAACAAGACCTATGCCGCGGCCTATGCCAAGGCCATGCAGAAATATGACGGCACGGTCTGGATCGAACCCTCCGAGGCCCAGCGCAAGGCGATCGTCGCCGACCAGCGCAAGGGCCGTGAGCTCGCCTATGCGCCGACCGGCAATTCGCTGGACGCCGGCAAGCTGATGACGGCCCGCGAGATCGCCGAGCAGAAGCGGAAGGCGGAGGAGGCCGAAAGGCGCAAGGTCGAGGCGGCCGAACGCGCGGTGCGCGAGGCCGAAGAAGCGAAGCTTGCGGCCGAGCAGGCGAAGATCAAGGAAGCGGAAGCCTTCGCTGCCGACGTCGCCGCCGAGAAGGCGCAGAAGCAGGCACGCGGCGCGGGCGCGCTGCCGGTGCCGGAGGACAATCCGGGCGTCGCGGCCGTCGAGAAGAAGGAAGAGAAGCCCTTCTGGAAATTCTGGAACAACAAGACCGCGCCGCGCAAGGCCGAACCCGCCGCCGACGTGACGCAGCAGAGCCAGCAGGACGCCGGCAGGCAGGCGGCGCAGACGACGCAGAGCACCGCCGCCACGACCACCGGCCAGCGTGTCGAAAAGCCGGCCGCGGGCGCCGATGCCCTGCCGGTGCCGGAGGACAATCCGGGCGTCCAGGTCGTCGAGAAGACGGCGGAAAAGCCGTTCTGGAAGTTCTGGCAGAAATGATCGCGACAGCGGCCCGCGACGACGCCGAGGTCTACGACCTGCGCGGCCTGAAATGCCCGCTGCCGGTGATGAAGACGCGCAAGCGCCTTTCGACGATGGATGCCGGCAGCGCGCTCTGGGTGGAAACCACCGACCCGCTCGCCGTCATCGACATACCGCACTTCTGCCACGAGGACGGCCACGCGCTCGAAGCGAGCGAGCGCGTCGAGGCGGGGCATCGTTTCCTGATCCGCAAGAAGGCGTGAGCCCGCGGGAACGCGTTTCTGGTCGCTTGATCTGATCGTAAACGACGGTGCCGTTCGCCTGTGCGCCACAGCCCTTCGGGATTTCCGCAGCCTCAATGCGTCTCGGCGACTTCCGTCGATCCGCCGCGGCCGAGCAGGTCGTCGATGCGCTTGCGCTCGACCTCGAACTGGGCAAGGGCCTTGCCCTCCAGCGACTTGCCGCCGGGCAGGCGGATCTTCAGCGCATCCACCTTGTTTCCGTTGACGATCATCTCGTAATGCAGGTGCGGGCCGGTCGAAAGCCCGGTCGAGCCAACATAGCCGATGACTTGGCCCTGGCGGACCTTGACGCCGGGCTTGATGCCCTTGGCGATGGCGTTCTGGTGGTTGTAGGACGAGACATAGCCATTGGCATGGCGGATCAGCGTCTGGTTGCCGTAGCCGCCGGAATCCCAGCCGGCCTTCTCGACGACGCCGTTGCCGGCCGCGATGATCGGCGTGCCGCGCGGCGCGGACCAGTCGACGCCGGTATGCATGCGCGAAAAGCCGAGGATCGGGTGACGACGCATGCCGAAGCCCGAGCGGAAGGTGCCGTTCGGGACCGGATTGCGCAGCAGGAACTGCCGGATGCTCTTGCCGTTCTCGTCGTAATAGTCGACCGAGTCGTCTTCCGGGTTCTGGAAACGGTAGACGCGGGTTTCCGTGTCGCCGAACTTGGCGTCGAGGAAGAGGATCTCGGATTCCTCCGTCGCCGCGCCGCTCTGGTCGGTGACGGAAAAGAAGGCTTCGAGCGAATCGGTCGGCCGCAGCTGCGCCTGGAAATCGACATTGCTGGCAAGGACGCGGATGACCTCCGCCGTCATGTCCTTGCCCATGCCGTAGGAGAGCGCGGCGCGATAGATGCCGTCATAGACGCGCGGCAGGTCGCGCCCGGCAATGATCGCCGGCCGGTCGTCATTGTCGAAGGCGGTGGCGACGGCGTCGAGCACCGGCGGCTCGATGCCGTTGACGAAGCGGCCCTTGTCGTCGAGCGCGGCGGTCGTCACATGGCGGCCGCGCGAATAGACGCTGGCGCGCACGATACTGGCTTCCTTGCCCTTCTGCGCGATGCAGATGCGCAGCACGTCGCCCTCGGCCAACTGTTTGCTGCCGAGCGGGCCTTCAAGATAGGCGGAAAGATCGTCGGCCTGGGCCTTGGTATAGCCGGCCGCGGTCATGATCTCGCCGATATCGGCCGCCCGGCGCACGGGGATCACGTCGTCGGCATATTCCGTGTCGTCCGGCGTCAGCGTGTCGAAATTCGAGACGCTCATATTCTCCTCGACGATGCGGGCCGTCAGGCCCTGAAGCAGGTCGAGATCGGAGGAATCGGAAGCGAAGCGCTGCGGATCGACATAATAGAGCGAGGCGACCTGCGTGCTGCCGTCGGTCAGCACCGAGCCGTTGGTGCGCACATTCTCCTCGACCTCCTCGATCGACATCTGGTCGGCATAGTCGAGCGCCGAACCGCCGGTCGGGAAGGCATCGGTCTGCAGCGCGACCTCCGATTCGACATCCGAACCATAGATCGTGCCCATGCGTGAGGCGGGCGCGGCATCCTTGCCGTTGGTGGAGAAGATCGCGAGCGGATCGAAACGCGGATAGTCCTCGCTCGTCGTGTGGTTCGCGGCCAGCGCCATCTTCACATGGGCGAAGGGCTGCCGGCGCACCACTTCCTTCTCGCCGTCGTGGATCACGGTGGAGATTTCCATGATCTTCTTGTCGGCCGGCTTGGCGACGATAGCCGTCTCGACGACGCGCTCGCCGCGTTTTGCCGTTTCGCCGGTCTTGCTCGTCTGGTTCGTGGCGCCGAGCGCGGCAAAGGCCTCGGCGGGAATGGCGAGCTGCTGGCGCCCGTCGAGCGCGGCGAACAGCGCGACGCCCATCAGGATGGAGGAGGTGATGCCGGTGAGGAACGTGCCGGAGAGCCAGCGCAGCGAGATTTCCCGGCGGTCGGGCGCCTTGCGTCCGTCGGCGAGGATCGGCGGTTCATTGCCGAGGGATCGGATCATGTTCCGGTCGGTGGTCATGCCGATTGCGCTTCGCCCTGTGTCCGCGGTCTGGTTTCAGCGCGGGACCATGCACGCAGGAAGGCATGCGAGTCAAATCACGCTGGTTCTCATGAACTCCTCTAGAGAGGCGGAATGTGAAAATCTGAGGGCAATGGCCGCCAATCGGCTTCCGTTCGGCCGGGAAGCCCTGAAAATCCGGGGGAAATGAATGCCGGGTACGCCTTTCCGAAGAAATTTTCAAAAAAATGTCACATGCCCTGTTGACGTTATGGGATGAGTGGGCCTATAACCCGGCCATCGAACGAGAGCGGCGGCGCTTCTGGCGGCCGACGAAC